>CAVYDT010000012.1:0-39903 GCA_963767375.1 uncultured Actinomycetota bacterium | reverse complement strand
TCCCGGGTTTGATGCCGGCTTCATAGTTGAGACGCCGCCGGCTGGGACGCCTGGAGGTGAGCGTACTAAGTTTTCGCCAGTTCGCGCCGCACTCGTCGGTTCAAGAGGCCTAACCCGACCGGTGAGAGCAGGTTGAGCCACCAGGATGTCCCATTGATGTACTCATGGACTCGATCAAACTTTCCGTCGCGAATGTGGTAGGTGATGCAGAACCTGCTCGACTCTGCTTTCATTCTCACTCTGATGCCGGCGGTGTAACTTCCCGTCGTCACCCCACCGTGCCCATACTCGACACACAGGTTCTCGTCGTTGGCGAACCAATTGGTGATTTCAATTCGGTGACTTGGATCATGGGTCCTGCCAGCCATGGCAATGCGCACAAATGTCCGTATCTCCGGCGCACCGTGATACTCAATGCCACCCGGCTCCAAAACCCAGACGGCATCGTCGGTTAGTAGATTCATTGTGCGCTCGAGGTTTTCGCTATCGTTCACGATGAGGTCGAGCATCTCCGCCACAAGAGCATCTCTGCCATGTTTCGCCTATCTCCTTCTGAGAGTTCGCCATGCCGTCGAGGCAGGTTGCCACGCTCGCTAGGTCCAATGGGGCCGTCCGGGGTTTGATCTCTCCAACACGGCATCACAAGGAAGCCGCCCGGCGCATGCATCCCCCGTCCTGCCAGGCATTCCTCACCAAGATCAGGCTGCCGACATGCCGCCGTCGACTTCGAACACCGTGCCAGAGATGTAGGAGGCTTCGGGGGACGAAATGAACACGATGGCGTTGGCGATTTCCTCTGGATTTCCCCTGCGAAGCAAAGGCACGGTCGCTATCAGCGCGTCATTGCCTTCCGCGGTGCCGGTGAAGCGATCGGCCATATCGGTGTCTGTCAGACCCGGCCCAACTGCGTTCACTCGAATACCCGAATTTCCCTGCTCGAGCGCGACCGACTTGGTCAGACCCTCCACCGCGAACTTGCTGCTCACATAGGCGCTGCGCCAGCTGCCGCCTTATGCCCGTAGGTCGAGGCGATGTTCACGATGCTGCCGCTTCCTTGGGCGGCCATCGCGCGTAGTTCGTACTTCATGCTCAGGAACACGCCCAGGACGTTCGTGTCGTGGACGGCCCTGAAGTTTTCGACGGTGCCGTCCTGGATGGGTCCGGTCTCGCCTTCGACGCCGGCGTTGTTCACGGCAACATCGAGACGGCCGAATCTCGCGACTGCTTTGTCGACAAGGTTGCGGACCTCGTCTTCCTTCGTAACGTCGGCCCGAACAAACTCTGCCTCGGCGCCAAGCGCTTTCAACTCCGCGATAAGGGCTTGCCCCTTGTCGTCGTGACGCCCGGACACGACCACCTTGGCGCCTTTGTTCGCGAAGGCCACAGCGGTGGCGCGCCCGATGCCGGTCAGCGCGCCCGTAACGAGAACAACCTGAGGTGCCATCTTTGCTCCTTCGGCTCTGCGGAGTATCTGCCGATCTTGGGGCGGTGTCGCGAGCACGGAAGGCCATCGGTCCAAGCGGTTGATCGGCGATGTCTAATCGTCACACGGTATGGACATTGACGCGAATCCCCGGAGATTCCTTCGGGGGCCACTTCCGTGGCCTTTGCTTTTCGTTGTATGTGACGATCCGGGACGCACGTGGGTACAAACGGCACGCCGCCTATCGGGACAGCACGGCCTCGATGGCGCTGATGACCTCGGGCGCGTCTGGTTCGGTCCGGGGCCGAAACCGGTTGACCACCTCACCGTCGGGCGCGACCAGAAATTTCTCGAAGTTCCACTGAATGTCGCCTGCCTGCCCATCGGAATCGGCGGCCTTGGTCAGCTCGGTGTAGAGCGGGTGGCGGTCGTCGCCGTTGACGTCGGTCTTCTCCAGCAACGGGAACGTCACCCTGTAGGTCGTCGAGCAGAACGCTTGGATCTCGTCGGCCGTGCCCGGTTCCTGGCCCATGAACTGATTGCACGGGACGCCGACGACCGTCAGGCCACGGTCGCCATAGTCGTTGGCCAGCTTTTCCAATGCCGTGTACTGCGGAGTAAGTCCACACTTGGACGCTACGTTCACGATCAGCGTTGCGCCGTCGGACAATTCAGCTAGCGTGGCCGGCTTGCCGTCGAGGGTTTTCAGGGCGATGTCTTTGAGGGTCACGCCGATGACGCTAGCACTGCTCGCGTCGTTCAAGCGCCCGTCGCCGCGATGTGCTCATCCGGCGAGATGGACTCCGGTCGGAAACGGCGAACCAGCTGGCTTCTGCGCCTCGTTTCAACCCCCTCGACGCGAAATCGGCCCAAAGCTGACCTCGTTCGACGCGCAACCGTGGATCGCGACGGGCGGCGGTCTAGATTACCCGCATGCGCATTGTTCGCCTGTTCGGTGCAGTCTTGGCGGTCCTCACAGCGGGGTTGCTGCTGGCAACCCCCGCCGGCGCGCAACCGCCGTCCAAGCTCACGGATCACATCACTGACAGCACCGGGGTGTTGACGGATTCCAGTCGGGCGACGGTCAGCTCGGCAATCGACCGGCTTTACCACGATCAGCACATTCAACTATGGGTGGTCTACGTCGACAACTTCTCCAAGTTCAAACCCGAAAACTGGGCCGACAAAACCCGAAGCGTAAGCGGGATGGGCGACAACGACGTGCTGCTGGCCGTGGCCACCAACACCAAGTTGTACGCGTTCGTCGTGCCGCCGAAGGTGCAGGGCCTAACACCAGCCGAGTTAAACAGTCTGCAGAGCAACAAAATCGAACCGGCGGTGGGCGCTAAAGACTGGAGCGGTGCTGCGGTCGCTGCGGCTGACGGGTTGGACAAATCAACAAGCTCGGCAAGCTCGTCAAAGCGGATCTGGCTGCTAATCGGGGTCGGCGTCATCGTCGTCGTGGTCGTCGTCGTGGTGGTTCTGCTGCTCCTTCGCGCGCGCCGCCGCAAGCGCGCAGCCCGGCGCGTCGGCCCCAGCGATGGGCAGCCGAACATTGGCGGGCGCGTTGCTTCCTTGGGGCCGGCGTTGTCCACGGCGGACGCCAGATTGCGCCAAATCTCCGACTATGTGGCCAGGCATCGCGAGTCCATCGGCGCCGAGGCCAAGGCCCGGCTCGAAGAGACGAAGCGATATGTGGCAGCGGCGCACAGCAAGGAAGCGACAAACGCCGCCGAAGCAATTGCCGATGCCAACCGGGCATCGGTGCTGGCCGCGCAGGCACAAACGCTGGCAAACGCCGACGTGCTAGCAGCGCACCGCACGCCAAGACGTCGAGGCACCGCGGCTACCCAATGATCGGTGGGATCACCATCGACGACGGCGCCATCGACGGCCTCCGACACTATTACCAAGCCGTCGCATATGCTGTCCCAAGGTGCCTCTCATCTCGTGAGGTATGCAACCATCAAGGCAACGAGCAGGGTTAACGCGCACAAATTGGATCCACCCCGGGACCTGTGAATCGCGTAAGTCCATCAGCCGCAAGGAACCGCTGAACCGTTAACCCGCGTTGAGCCATCAAGGGAAGCGCTCACCCGTCGATCAGCCACTTGCCGACGGCACATCAACGCTGCGATCCCGACATAGCAGTCCGAAGGGGAGGGAAACCATGGCGATTACTGACGTTCCGGCCTTCGCCCATTTAACCGACGCCGACATCGAGAATCTGGCCGTCGAGCTGGATGCGATCCGGCTGGACATTGAGGATTCCCTCGGCGAGCGCGATGCCCGCTACATCCGACGCACCATCGCCGCACAACGTGCCATCGAGGTAGCCGGCCGACTCCTGCTGGCCGGTAGCTCCAAACGCTCGACGTGGTGGGCCGGAACCGTGACCCTTGGTCTGGCCAAGATCATCGAGAACATGGAGATTGGCCACAACGTCATGCACGGCCAGTGGAACTGGATGAACGATCCCGAGATCCACTCCACGACGTGGGAGTGGGACATGAATGCGGTCTCAAAACACTGGGTTTCGGCCCACAACGCCCAGCACCACAAATACACCAACATCCTCGGCATGGATGACGATGTTGGCTACTTCATCCTGCGGGTCACGCGTGACCAGCCCTGGGAGCCCCACAACATCGGCAACTTGCTGTTCGGGATCCTTCTTTCGCTTGGGTTCGAGTGGGGAATTGGCTTGCAGACCATCGACGTCGAGAAAATTTTCAAGGCCGGTCCCGAGCGCGACTTCACCCTCGAGCAGCTGCGCGAGTTCTCCACCAAGGTCAGCGGGCAGCTGGTCAAGGATTACGTCGCGCTCCCCGCACTCACCTCGCTGTCGCCGGCCGCGACCTACAAATCGACGCTGAAGGCCAACGTGATGGCCAACGTGATCCGCAACATCTGGGCCAGCGCGGTGATCTTCAATGGGCATTTCCCTGATGGCGCAGAGAAATTCACCGAGACCGACATGGCGGGCGAATCGAAGGGCGAGTGGTATCTGCGCCAAATGCTGGGCAGCGCCAATTTCGAGGCCGGCCCGGTGCTGCGCTTCATGAGCGGCAACCTGTGCCATCAGATTGAGCACCACTTGTATCCCGATCTGCCGAGCAACCGGCTGCATGAGGTCTCGCTGCGGGTGCGCGCGGTGTGCGATAAGTACGACTTGCCTTACACCACAGACTCTTTCGCGATGCAATGCGTCAAGACGTGGCGCACCCTCGCCAAACTGTCGTTGCCGAACAAGTACCTACGCGACACCGCTGACGATGCGCCGGAAACCCGCAGCGAGCAGATGTTCACCGAACTTGGGCCTGGTTTCGCCAAGACCGACCCAGCAACGGGGCGCCGCCGCGGGCTCAAGACAGCGATCACTGCGGTCCGCCAATGGCCGAAACGGACAAATCGAACAGGGGCAGCCCCTGCGGGCCGCCCCTGACGGCTTTTGGAGTTGTCCTTTCCTGTTCGGTTATCCGTACCAGCACTGAAAGGGGCCGTGCCAGCCCGGGAAGCCGCAGTTGAGGCCCCAGTGGCCGCCGAACCTGTCGATCGTTGGGAGCCATGGAGCGATCAGCGCCGGCGCAATGGCTGCGCGGGGCTGTTGCGTTTGGGGAAGAACAGGTGCGGGAAGACGGAAACCGCGGCCGTGGCATAGATGTAGAAGTCGTAGAACTCGACCGTCGTGCCGACCATCGAGGCGACGGCGATCCGACCTCGCGCGTCTGAGCCAACCATTTTGGCGTCCACAGCACACATCGCAGGCTTTCTGATCGGGACAGAGATACGACATCATCGCATCCGCCCTGGACGTCGCGCGCCAGGTGAGCACCCACTAGAACAATCATTCAGCAGGAATCGCAAGGGGTGCAACGACTTACTCGTAATCAAACCTTGTCCAAGACTTGATCGAGGTACTAGCGCGCGCTTACCCGCGGCCCGTCGTGTCGTCCCTAACATCGTCAAGCGACAAGCTTTGTCTAGGACGATCTAGTCACTTCAGAGGGTGATATAGCGATGCGGTCTGCGGTTCGTTCTGTTCTGGGGATGCTGGGAATCGCCGCGACGGTGGTCGGAGGGCCAACTGACGTGCGGCTGGCGTCCGTGAACCTGCCGAATGGCGACTTCGCCATCGCATCGGTTCTACCCATGCGGGGCGAGTTAGTGGGTGTCGCACACCCCGTCGTGGTGACGTTCGGCAGGCCCATAACCAACTTTGCAGACCGGCCCGCGGCCGAGCGCGCGATAGAAGTGAACTCCGCGCCCGCGATGACCGGCAAGTTTCAGTGGCTCGACAACGATGTTGTGCAATGGGTTCCCGATCGATTCTGGCCCGCGCACAGCACAGTGGCACTCTCGGTGGGCGGCCTGCCGACCGAGTTCCAGACCGGTGCAGTCGTCCTCGGAGTTGCCGATATCTCAAAGCGGACGTTCACCGTAAGCATCGACGGAGTCCCGGCCGGAGCGCCGTCTCAACTACCCGCACCACATCACCGGCCGCATTGGGGCGAGGCGGGAGTGATGCCGGCATCGCTGGGTAGGCCAAATTACCCGACGCCTGTTGGTACCTATGCGGTCATGTCCAAGGACCGCTCGGTGATGATGGATTCGAGCAGTGTAGGCATCCCCGTCGACGATCCCGACGGCTACCGGCTCACGGTGGATTACGCCGTCCGCATCGACAACCATGGCCTCTACGTGCATTCAGCTCCGTGGGCGGTCCCCGCAATGGGTATCGAGAACGTCAGCCACGGCTGCATCAGCCTGAGTCCCGACGACGCAGAGTGGTATTTCAACGCTGTCAAGGTCGGTGACCCGGTCATCGTTCAGGAAGGGATTCCGTTAGGAGACAAATGGATTGAGGGCGACCCTGCACATATGACCGCCGGCGCTGGCTGAAATCAGGG
Organism: uncultured Actinomycetota bacterium; assembly: GCA_963767375.1. Lineage (GTDB taxonomy): Bacteria > Actinomycetota > Actinomycetes > Mycobacteriales > Mycobacteriaceae > Mycobacterium. Next base: position 33,570 of record CAVYDT010000012.1, on the reverse strand, counting down.
GTTCGAGCCAGCGGCTAGAGGCCCAATAGCCGTGACCAATGTCGGATGAGACGCAGGCGCCGGCGGAGGGGGCGTCGGTACCGGTGCCGGACCGGGCCGAACAACCGGGTCAGCTGCCAACGAGGGATTGGTCGGCACACCCTTACCTTTGCCCAACTGCGTCATCAGAGGCGCTGCCACCGGGGCAGGAACCGGAGCGCCCAGGACTGGACCACCGGCCGGCACGCCCGCCGGCACCGGAGGGACGGCCGCCGGCACCGGAACGGCATCCGCCGGCGGGCCAGGCAGGACCACCGGTGCTGCCGGCGCTGCGAACCCCGACATCGGGACCACGCAAGGGGCGCCGCCCGGTGCCGTCGCGAACGTGTTCGCACACGCGCCGCCGCCCATTGGCCGTGGGGCTGCTGACGCGTCCGGGCTGAACGTCAAAGCGGCCCCGCACAACCCAGCACTGGCGGCGACCGTAATGCCAAAGAAATCAACAATCTTCAACGCAATCTCTCCGATATCGGTTTGAGAGGGTATTTCCGCAACCAAAGGATGCGGCCGAACTGTATCGCTGTCCTGAACACTTTCCTAGACGGGCGACCGAATCTGTTGCACAGCCGATACCCAACACGAGCCGCACCGTAGTCGCATCTTTTCCAAACCGTGACTTGCGAGATGGTTACATCGCGAACGCTTCAACTCAAAAGTGATTCACAACAGCACCTTTGGGAGCGGTACCCTCGAAAAAGCAGGGTACACCGTCAGCGACCAGCACCGTATCCGGCGACCGGTCTGGACCTGGATCGTGTCCGATCTGATCACGGTCGGGATCGAGAGCCAGAGATTTGAGCTGCCTACCAAGGTCAGCACGGCGGGGGATCGGCGTCCCATTCGGTCAATGTCCAGCCGTCAGAAGGGCTTCCGGTGAGCACCACGCGGCCGACGTTCGGCAGCGGCTTGCTGCCCAGCAGTGACGGGTCGGCATTACGCACGTTCATCAGCACCCACAGCATGATCGCCGCGCTATGCGAAAACGCGACAGGGTTCTGTTCGCCGCTGTCGTAGATGCGTTGGACGGCCTCGTCGAACCGTGCGTTGAATTCGTTACCGTCCACCGAGCCCGGGATCCGTGCGCTGCGGTCGCCCTGCAGCCATCGCCGCGGGGCGACGAAGTAGGTCTGCGGGATGTCGGCCTCCGCTGTGCCTTCGTACTGGCCGGCCTCGATCTCCCGCAGCCCTGGCAGGACGGTGATGGCTTCACTTAACGCCTGCGCCGTCGGCGTGGCCGTCTCCTGGGTGCGGACCATGCTCGAGGCGTAGATGCCGTCGTAGTGGTTGGGGGCCAATTGGGTGGCCGCGATCGTCGCCTGACACCAACCCTTGGGGGTGAGTTCCGGGCCGGGGGTGGAGGTGTCGATCAAGCCCGAGGCGTTGGCGGCCGATTGGCTGTGCCGCACCAGCGTCAAGGTGATGGTGTGCGGGCCGGCAGCCCCCGCCGATCCGCTGCTTGCGACCAACAACCCGACGGCGGCGATGACGACGAAACATCGTGCGGTCATAATGATTTCACCAGCGCGTCGCAAACTCTCGGCAGGCGCTCGCAGCTTCACGTGAGAAGTCTAAAGCGTGTCGATCCACCCTGGCACACGCGACGCCCGCCTCGCCAACCGGCGAAGCGGGCGTCGCGTGAACGGCCTGCCTACAGGCTTTTTACAGCGGGACCCAAACCCCGAAGAACCAGAAGCCCCACTGGTTGAACCCGTGGTCCCACACGGGGTTTTCCTGGTAGCCCCAGTAGTTGATCGGGCCACCTACCCATTGCCCACCGGGCGGCGGGAGCGGCCGGCCCCACTCAGGCCGCGGTGGCGCGCCCGGTCCCCAAGGTGCGGGTCCGTCGCCCCACGGGGCCCCGTGGAAGTAACCACGCTGCGGATCTCCATGCCATGGGTCGCCCGGTGCGCCCGGGGGCCCGCCCGGGTGACCAGGGCCGCCCGGTCCGCCGGGTGCGCCCGGAGGGCCGCCGGGTCCGCCGGGTCCGCCGTGTCCGCCGACGCCACCGTGTCCGCCCGGAGATTCGCCGGGTCCGCCCGGCGCGGGTCCGCCCGGGCCCCCGTGCCCACCCGGGGCTCCGCCCGGGCCGGGCCCGCCCGGTCCGGGTCCGCCTGGGCCACCGGGTCCACCGGGATCGCCAGGTCCATTCTTGGTGTGGAAGTCTCCGGGCGCAGACCCGCCAGGAGCCCCCGCCGGCGCGCCATGGCCGCCAGTCGGAGCCGAGGGCGGCGAGCCCGGAGCGGCGTTTGCGAAACCGGCGCCCATACCCATTGCCGCTGCACCCAACGCACCGGCAATCGTCGCCCCCGCAACCAGTTGTTTCAGTTTCATAGTTGTTCACCTATCTCGAGCGAGCATGTGGACAAGCCCCGCCATACCCACACGCTAAATAGTTTGTCTATGGATCCGCTGTGACGCTCCCCTGCAAATCCTTTGGCCGGATCCGTAGCTCCCGCCGTATGGAGCGCCGTCGGTCGCACCGCGGTGGATTGCCCCGGCATGCTCACAAACATGCGGGTCTGCCTCAAACGCTGCGAATCTGTGACGTCAAAAGCCTGCGGTCTGGCGAATCATGTGTGCGCCGATTTGCCGTGGCCTACCCGCGCATCGGCGATTAACCCGTCCCCGGGTTATCCGCGGCCGACCTGGATGGCTTTGACCACTAGCAGCAGCGCGCCGAGGACCAGATAGCTGCGCAGGGCGATCATGCCGAGTCGGGTGAAAGGTGACCAGACGACGGGTTCAAGGAGAGTCAAAGGTGGCATTCGCCAGGTATTACGGTCGACTCCGCGTGCCGGAAGTTTTGGGGCTGGTGGCGCAGGTTGTCGTCGGGCCATCCAACGCAGCGCCGGTAGTGCGCCGACTCCGAGGATGACCAAGGCCAGCGCCAGGTAGCCGGCAACCGCGACGACGTTAATGTGCGGGAACAAGGTGGTGGCCATCAAGATGCCCGACAAGAGCAGCAGCGTCCCGACGATCAGCCCGGCAACCCAATTGAGCCAACGCCGATTGACCCAGGGCCCCAACACTTCCCGGTCATTGCACAACAGCAGTAAAAACACACTGGCGCTGGGCAGGAGCAGACCGGCGAGCGCCTGCACGGCGGTGGTGATCAACCCGAGCGGGGCATCGGGGATCAGCACGACGCCCGCGGCCAATGCCACCATCGCGGTGTAGGACAGGTAAAACTGTTTGGCGTCGGCGAACCCGCGGTGCAGCGAGTGCTTGAGGCCGAACACGTCGCCGAAGGCATAGCTGGTGGCCAGGGTCACCGCCGCCGCACCGATGATCGAAGAATCCATCAGCACGATCGCAAAGAACGACCCGAGCGTCGAGTTGTTTTGCCCCAGCAGGTGTGCGATGGCGCCGGCGTCGGTGAAATTACCCACGGAGTTGGTGGAGCGCGCTGCCCAATCGCCGGTCATCAGCAGCGCGGAGGCGCCGACTATCACGACGAAGGCACCCAGCACGGTGTCGGCGCGCTCATAGCCCATGAACCGGGGGGTGATGCGCTTGTCGACGACGTTGGACTGCTGAAAGAACAACTGCCACGGCGCCACGGTGGTTCCGACTATGGCGATGATCAGCAATACCGAATCCGAGCTGATACCGCCCGAGATGCTGGGTACAACAAAGGACTTCGCCGCGTGCCCCCACTGCGGGTGCGACATCAGCAGCATCGGGATCTGCAGCAAGGTAATGGCGATAAAGATGAACATGGCTCGTTCCCAGCGACGGAAGCTGCCGCTTGCCATGATCGCGACCAATGCGACCGCCGAGATCGGCACCACAACGTATTTAGAGATGCCGATGTACTCGGCGGCCAGGGTGATGCCGATGAACTCGGTGACGATCGTCAGGAAGTTGAGCAGGAACAGGTCGCCGACGGAAAACCAGCCCCAGCCACGGCCGAAGCGTTCGTTGATCAACCGGGCGTGCCCCACCCCGGTGACCGCACCCAGCCGAACGACCATTTCCTGGTTGACGATGAGCACGGGAACCAGCAACAGCAGCACCCATAGCAGCGAGTAGCCGTAGTTCTGGCCGGCCTGGGCGTAGGTGGCCACCCCGCCGGCATCGTTGTCGCCGACCATCACGATGATCCCGGGACCGACGATGGCCAGCAGGGTCAGCAACCGCGTCTTCAACGTGCGGGCAGTCTCGGTGTCGCCGACGCTAATACGCCCGAACGCGCCCTCGATGTCACCCAGGTGCGCGGCGTCGAGCACGGCGCTGCGCTGCGGCGCGGCCTCTTCGGTGGGACCAGCTGGCGGCGGCCCTGGGCTGGTGGTCTTGTCCGCGCTCGAGGTCACGGAGTCTCACCTCCCGGCACGGGCGCGTTGATCTCGTCGGATTGGGTGATTTCGCGGACCGGACGAGGGGCGGGCTCGCGGCGGCGCCAGTCCTCGGGGATGGTGGCCTCCAACACGTCGTCGACAGTGACCACACCGAGCACGCGGTCCTGCTCGTCGACGACGGGGATGGAGTAGAGGTTGAAGTCGGCCATCAACAGGGCGATGTCGGTCAGGTCGGCATCGGCGCTCACGCACACCGGGTCGGAATCCATAAGCGCCCCAACGCTTTCACTGGCTTCGGCCTGCAATAGGGCGATGACCGACACCACACCGGCGAGATGCCTACCCTCATCGATCACGTGCACCTTGATCAGTGCCTCCGCTTGGATGCTGTGCGCGGCGGCGATCAGGGCCAGCGCCGAGCCCGCGGTTGCGGTGGTGGCGCAGGAGACGAAGTCGACGTTCATCAGTCCGCCGGCGCTCTCGGGGTTGAACCCCATCAGGGTGATCACCTTGGTGCGCTGTGGGGCCGGCATCAGCTCCAGCACGCGCCGGCGCCGCGACTGGCGCAGGTCCGCGATCGCATCGGCGGCATCGTCGGCCCGCATTCGGCCTAGCAGAGCGGCCACCTCGTCATCGGGCATGCCATTGAGCAGCCGGCTGGCCTTTTCTGGGTCGAGTTCTTCGAAGACGTCTGCTTCCAATTCCGGGTCGCTGTGCACGCGGTCGAGGATTTCGCCGCCCTCGGCCTTGTCTGCTTCCTCAAGAAGATCGGCGATTTCGGCGGCTTTGAATTCACCGAATCGGTCCGACAAGCGCCGCACGGCATCGGAGCGGGCGTGGCCGATCAGCGGTTCAAATGCTCTCCAATCGCGGGCCGCATGCCCGCCGGATTGCTTGATCAGTCCGAACAACTTTGCTGGGCGGCGAGTGTCCAGCCGCGTTACCACCCACCCGGCGCCGGTATCTTCGAGCTCGACGTCGTAGGCGCGCACCAACTCGACGGCGGCCACGTCGATCATCCGGTGGCCCAACACATCGGCGCGCAGCAGCACCTCACCGTCGCGGCGTTCGAAACCGCGAAGGTCAACCTTGTTCTTGGCCAACACAACTCGGTCGGGAAGGTACTCGTCAATGGATTTGCTGCCGATGAACACGCGCCGCCCGCCGACCCCGGCGACAATCCCGGTCAGCAACGGGTATTCATCGTTGCTGCCCAGGCGGACGATCACGTCCTCGACGCGGCCCACTTCCTCGCCCGACCGGGCGAGCACCGGAGCGCGCAGCAGCTGGGAGAGATGGATTACCGGCCGAGCGGCGTGCTCAGCAGCCGTATCTGATGGGCTCACTTGTCCTCCTCAACGCTGTGCGATAGGCCCCGCCAATAGGCTGCACCGTATCGCGATGCCATGTGGGCGTAGGGCTAACACCTCGGTTTGGTGATGGCGCAAGTATCGTCGCTTGACCGCGTTGGCCGCCAGAGCGTACGCCCTGGCTGCGGCGGCGATCTACAACCGACAGGTAAACGGCGGATGGCCATTCGGGAAGACGGGCGGGACCATCGGGTGGCATGGAGTCGAACACCAAGTGACTGGAAGGGATACCGTAATATCTACGGTTCGGTAGCTGCGAAGGAGAAACCCGTGAAAGTCGTCCCTGACCGCCCGGCGGTTATGCAGTGAGCGAGCCGAATATGGTGTCGGACGACGTCGATCTGACGGGGTCGTCGCCGTACTTCTTCCGCGACCAAAGCCGCTATGTGCCAACCAGATTCGTTCGCGGGGGATGGGGCCCATCGATGAGCGGCCACGTTGTCGGCGGCCTGTTGGCCTGGGCGGTCGAACGGGCAGTCGACGACCCACAGCTGCATCCTGCCCGGCTGAGCGTTGACCTTCCTGCCCCGGCTGCGCTGGAACCGGTCGAGGTGCACACCCGGGTACAACACGATCGGCGGCGATTGCGGCTCGTGGAAGCGGTTCTGACGCAGCGTGACGAACCCGTCGCGCGGGCAAGCGCGCTGTTTTTGCGACGAGGCCCCCAGCCCGACGGCAACGTGTGGTCACAACCAGTCCAGATGCCGCGGCTGCCCACCGAGCTTGACGGCACTGCACCGACGTTTTTTCTGAGGACTTATGGCTGGGGCGGTGACGTTCAAAATCCCGATCCGGATTGGGATACATCCGGACCGAAATACACGTGGTTGCACGATACGCGGCCGTTGTTCGGCGACGAAGCTGTCACCCCGTTCACCCGCGCGGCGATGTGTGCCGACGTCACGGCCGCAATCGCCAACTGGGGCACCGAGGCGTTGCAGTTCATCAACGTCGACTACACCCTGACGCTGAGCCGACTGCCCGAAGGGCCACACATCGGGCTCGCCGCACTTACTCACTACAGCGACGACGGGGTGGCCAACGGCTCAGCCGTTGTCCTAGACCACAAGGGTCCGGTCGGCAGTGCGCTGTCTGTATCGATCGCGCACTCGGGCTTTCGTCAGCCGTCCGCTGGTTGAGGATCGCGAGCGTGTCGGACGGTAGGACGTTCTGGACGTTGATCGCCGACGCGGCACGACGCGAACCGAACCGCCGGCTGCTCGCCGATGACCGTGGTCGCAGCCTCACCGCACCGCAGCTCCACGATGCCGCCTGCGCGACGGCTGCCGCGTTCGCCGAAGGTGGGGTCGGTGTGGGAACCGTCGTGTCCTGGCAGCTACCCACCACGCTCGAGACCATGGTCGTCATGGCGGCGCTGGCTCGACTCGGCGCGGTGCAAAACCCGATCATCCCGATACTGCGCGAACACGAGGTCGGCTTCATCACCGACCAGCTGGCCACCGAATTCCTTGTGGTGCCTGAATTTTGGCGCGGATTCGACCACGGCGGCCTCGCCCGCGCGTTGTCCTCGGATAAGGGCTTCGGAGTCATCACCGTGGACCTGGCGACACCCCCGGTAGCCGGTGAGCTTCGGCTACCCGGCGCGGGCGTCGATGGCATCCCGGCACCTGCCGAACCCACCGGCGACGCCCGATGGATCTACTACTCGTCGGGAACCACCGCGGCCCCCAAAGGGATCCGCCACACCGACGCGTCAGTGATCGCCGGCTCGGCGGGCGTGCTGAAGATGATCGGCGCGTCGAGCAGCGACGTGAACCCGATTGTGTTTCCGGTCGCCCATATCGGCGGGGCCGCGATGCTGGCCGCCGCACTGCTGACCGGTATGCGATTAGTGCTGTTCGAGGCGTTCGATCCGGCTACGACACCGCTTTCCATCGCGGCGCACAACCCGACGTTCCTGGGCACGGCGACCCCGTTTTTCGTTGCGTACCTCGAAGCGCAGCGCGCCCAGGGCGATCAGCTGCTGTTTCCGTCCCTGCGCGCGTGCCTGGCAGGAGGCGCACCCGTCACCGCCGAACTTGGACGCCAGGTCCGCGAAACCTTCGGCGTAGCCGGCATTGCCAACTCCTGGGGCCTCACCGAATTTCCGGTGGCCACCTCACCAGCCTTTACGGCTGCCCCGGAGGTGCTTGACTACACCGTGGGTCCGCCAGTGCCGGGGGTCAGCGTCCGCGTGGTCGACAACCTGGACAACGAACTGCCCGTCGGGCATGAAGGTGAGCTGCGGCTCAAGGGACCCCAGTGCTTCCTTGGCTACGCGGACGCCAGACTTGACGCGGACGCGTTCGACAAGGGCGGCTGGCTGCGCACGGGCGATCTCGGCATGGTTGATGCGGATGGCAATGTCCGTATCACGGGTCGTATCAAGGATGCGATCATCCGCAACGCGGAGAATGTTTCGGCCCTCGAGGTCGAAAACGTGCTCGCCACTCATCCCGCCGTCGCTGACGTCGCCGTCATCGGAGTGGCCGATCCCAGCGCCGGGGAGCGCGTCTGCGCCGTGGTGGTACCCGCTTCAGTCGAAGGTGTGTCATTGGAATCCCTTGTGCGGCATTGCCAGTCGCAGGGACTGAGCCGCTACAAACACCCCGAGCGTCTCGTGATCGTGGATGTTCTGCCGCGGAATCAATTCGGAAAGGTCATCAAGAAGGATCTTCGCGAGGCCTTCGGCTGAGCAGCTGGCGTACGATCCGAACTCGAAAAAGTGTTAGAACCGGATCAACCGGAGGAGCACGATGAGTCCAATGACGGATCAGGCGAAGCCCACGCGCACGCCGCTCAATCGGTCGCAGATCGCCGGGTTCTGGGGCGCATGGACCGGTTGGACGCTCGACGGGATGGATTCGTTCATCTACGCACTGGTGCTCACACCCGCGTTGACCGAGCTGCTACCGCGTTCGGGCATTGCCGCGACAACGTCCAATGTCGGGCTCGCGGGATCGATCCTGTTTGCCCTTTTCCTGGTGGGCTGGGGCATGTCGTTTATCTGGGGGCCGATTGCCGACCGGTTCGGTCGGACCAAGGTGCTGGCCGCGACGATCTTCACTTTCGCCATCTTCACCGGGCTGTCGGCCGCGGCCCAAAACGTCTGGGAGCTAGCGACTTTCCGTTTCATCGCGGGTGTCGGAATCGGTGGCGAATGGGCGCTCGCCGGGACTTACGTGGCCGAGGCGTGGCCCGAGGACCGGCGCAAGATGGGAGCCGGCTACTTGCAGACCGGCTACTACGCAGGCTTCTTTCTGGCGGCGGCGCTGAACTACACGATCGGCGTGCACTTCGGGTGGCGCGCGATGTTCCTAACGGGCGCGGTGCCGGTCGTCGTCGCCATTGTGATTTTGACGCGCGTGAAGGAGACCGAGAAGTGGCAGGAGGCCGAGGCGGCGGGCAGCAAGGCCCGCGTGAAGCCGTTGCGCGAAATCCTCGGGCCGCGCTACCGGCGCCGCACCTGGGTTGCCGCCGCGCTGGTGACGATCGCGATCCTGGGCTTGTGGGCGGGCACGGTCTATGAACCGTCGGCCGTGATTCAGTTGGCGCAGAAGGCGGGTCTCGATAAGAGCGACGCGACCAAAACCGCATCGTTGGCCACCGGCCTGTTGTCGATCGGCACCATACTGGGTTGTCTGATCTTGCCGGTGATCGCCGAACGCGTCGGTCGCAGAAAGACGCTCGCGATCTATTTTGCGGGGATGGCGATCTCGATTGCCGGCAGCTTTGGCTGGGCGTTCTATCTGCCCCACGGGCTCGCGCCGTTCATCGCGTGGCTTTTCGTGCTCGGCTTCTTCGGTGGCAACTTCGCGCTCTTCAGTCTTTGGCTGCCCGAGCAGTTCGAGACGCGCGTGCGCGCGACGGCGTTTGCGTTCTGCACGTCGTTCGGCCGTTTTGTCGGCGCCGGCGTGAACTTCTTGCTTGGTGCCGCGGTGCTGCACACACATACGCTGGGTTGGCCCGTTGCGTTGACGGCGGTCGCTTTTGTGATTGGGCTATTCATCATTCCGTTGGCGCCCGAGACGCGCGGCGAGGTGCTTCCTCAATAGACCTCCGCTGAATGCCTTGACGGCTCAGCGCTCGCCGACGGCGTAGGCGTCAAGCGGATTGCGCCGGTTGACGATCAGTGGGTCGGCTTTGGTGAACGGGAAGTTCGGCAGATCGTCGATGTGGGTGTCGAACGTTGCCGCGAGCACCTTGCGTGAGTAGGCACTCGCCGACGTGCGATAGCCGATGTCACCGGGGGTGGGTTGGTCGAAAAAGATGCAGAAATGCAGTTCAGGTGCGTCGAAAACCTCGATGTGGTGCGGGTACGCCCGTGGAATGAAATACACGTCGCCCTGGCGCAAGTACCACGTGTCAAGGCTGCCGTCCGGATCCATCACCGTCATGCGGGCCGCGCCGCGGTTGACGTAGCCCATCTCGGCGGTGAGCGGATGCCAGTGCGGTTCCCGCATGCCGTCCTCGCGGATGCGCAACGAGTACATGGACAAGTCCTTGAGGGCAGGCCAGAACTGGACGCGGGCGGTTCTGGCGGAGCCGACGGCGATGGTGACCGGCGGAGTCATCGCGTCGACCGAGAACTTGTGTGGGTCATCGAAGTACGCGGTAGCGGGCACGTCGGGTTCTCCGTCGCGGCGGCCAATGCGCGGTCGGTGGTCCCCCGGCGGATCGCGGCGAAATCGGACGCCGGCAGGTCGTAGGTGTTGCCCAGCACGGCGTCGGTCATCGCCCCGAAGGCCGCGCCCAGTCCGAAATCCTCGGGTCGTTCGTTGCGGAAGGTGATGATGAACTCGGCGACATCCTCACCGATGTTCTCGATGTGGTGCAGCGAACCGGAGTCGATGTGGAACATGTCGCCCGCCCGCACCACAAAGGACGTGAACCGGCTGCCGGTGTCGAGTATCGACACCAGGGCGGTACCCGAAACGCAGTACGTCAGTTCATTGGCATTGGCATGCCAGTGCGGTGTGCGCATGGCGCCTGGATTGATCAGCAGGTGCTTGATCGACATGCGGGTCAGAATGGGAAAGTTGTCGGCTGTCAGGCGCCGGATGGAGCCCAGATCGGACTCTTCGACGATTTCGCCGTCGGTTAACGATGCGACGTGCGAGCTTGTCTGCGTGAGCATTTCATTCCCCTTATAAGCGCGGATCGGAGATTTCCTCTGCCACCACGATGCCGCTGCGGGGAACTACCCGTCCAACACGCGTTTTCGATGTGTTGATCAATGTGGTTTATCAGACGACCAGTGCTGTGGGCGACCAGCGAATACGAGCTAGGCGCCGACCTCGCACACAGTGCTGTCTGACCTGGCCATCGTGCCGGGTGTTCTTTGTTGTCTGCTGTGGCTTACTTCGCTTGATGAGGCACGCCGCTGAGCATCATTTCCGTAGTGCGTCGCGGAGCTTCGCACAACAGGGAAAGGAGGGCCATTCGTTTGGGGATACGGACGTGCCTGCGACCCTTCTGTACGGCTTCGACAACCTCGTCAGCCACCTTCTCGCGGGGAACGTCAACCGTGAGATGCGTCCGGTAAAACCGCCGGAAGGCCGCTGCGGTCGGTTCGTAGTCGTCGGTGTGGGCGAGCATCTCGGTTGGGATCGGCCCAAGCTCCACAAGGGTGGTGCCGATTGGCAACCCGCGGAGGTCTGCCCTCAGCCCCGCGGTGAAGTGGGTAAGCGCCGCCTTGGATGCCGAGTAGCTGACGAGGCCGGGCAGGGCTGCGCAGCCCGCTATCGAGGAGATGTTGACAATGTGGCCGCCGCCGCGTGTCAGCATTCGGGGGATGATCTTCCGGCACAGCTCAGCCGGGGCCAGGTAGTTGACTTGGGTGACTTGGCGCAGGTCCTCGTTGGGCGCGTCCGTGAAGGCGGTAGGGATCCCAACTCCGGCGTTATTCACCAGAATGTCGACCGGTCCGGCTTCGTTTTCCACGTGGCTGATCAGGGCGTCGACCTGCTTGGGGTCCGAGAGGTCGGCGGGATGGGCGGTGCCACCGAGCTCGGCAGCGAGCGCCCGAATGGAGTCCTCGGTCCGAGCAACGAGTGCGACCGTTGCTCCGGCCCGGGCGAACGCATGGGCAAAAGACTCGCCGATGCCTCGTGACGCCCCAGTGATCAACACCCGTTTGCTACGCAACTCCATGGTCGGAGCGTACGCGCGCCGTGGGGGACCTGCCCTCTGGCGGACGCCAGACCCCCGGCGGTGGAACTGTCAATAGCAGCGCGCCGACGGTGGACCCACCGCATCAGCGGACACCCCCGCAGAATGCCACAGCAAACGCTGTCCCGCCTCAAATTTTGAAGCAATGCTGGCCACAAACATATGTCCCAATCGGACCGCGGCCGTCTACTTTGGAAGAGCGATCAACATTGGAGGAGCGATGAGCCGGGATATTGCCACACAGATAGCCGACGACGGCGTCGCGACGCTGACCCTGGCCCGGCCAGAGCGACGCAACGCGCTATCGATCAAGCTTCGCAACGAGATCACGCAACAACTTGATAATTGGGCGACGGATCCGACCGTCCGCGTGGTCGTGCTCACCGGGGCGGGATCAACGTTTTGCGCCGGCTTTGACCTCGACGAGTTCGCACAAGCCGATCTCGCACCAAGCATCAAGGACAGCTCGCATCGCTACCACCTAGCCGTGTGGCACTTCCCCAAACCGCTAGTGGCCGCCGTTAACGGCCCCGCGGTCGCCGGCGGCATGGACCTATGCTTGCTGTGCGACTTCCGGATCGCCTCGGATAATGCGATATTCGGACATCCCGAGATCAAGTTCGGTGCGCCGCCGTTGTTTACGCCGTTGCAATGGATCGTCGGCGTGGGCGTCGCGCGCGATCTGTGCCTCACCGGACGGCGAATCGACGCCAACGAGGCGATGCGCGTCGGCCTCGTTAACCGAGTCACTGAACCCGCGCGGCTGCTCGACGAAGCAACGGCGATGGCACGCACCATCATCGAGGCCCCCCAAGCCGCGCTTGAGTGCACAAAGCGCTACCTGATCAGCAGCCCCAGTGCGACGTTCGAGGAGGCCTTCGCCGTTGAGCACGACGCTGTCTTCGATGAGTTCCTGCATGGTCCGGTAGGCCCTCGGACAACGTCATTGCCCACCTCGTGACCGCCGAACCGCCGGTGCCCGTCATCGACATGTGGGCACCGTTCGTTCCGTCTACCAGATCATTGACGGCCTACGGGCCGGATTTCCCATCGAGTTGCTGTCGTATTTCGAGGTCTTCACCAAGAGAACAATCAGCGCCGAACAGTTCAGCGATTACGTAGAGTCACTGCGCTGGACCGACGACCAAATACTGGAGTCCCTCGACGCCGCTGGCATCACCCGGAGTCTGATTACGGGTTCGATGAAAAGTCGACGTGCGGTGTCACTTTCGTGCACAACGCCTCGGTGACAGCCCTCGCGGCGCGCTATCCCGACCGGTTCCTGCCGTTCGCCTATGCAGACATCATGGCCGGAAGCCCAGCAGTCGACGAGTTCGAGCGCTGGGTGCGTGACCATGGTTGCACCGGTGCATTTCTCATCAACCGCCCCTATACGCAAATGGTGCGACGAGATGCGGGCGCTGCCGCTCCCGCGGGACGTCCTGGAGGACTGGCTGTGGCGTAACGCCACTCATCTACTCCAGCTCGACAGTTGAGACCGTCATGTCATCCGGTATCAGCGTGCCGGGTCAGAAAGTCCAAGACGGCTGTGGCAAATACGTCGTTGCGGTCGCCCGCGACCATGTGGCCCGCGCCGTGCACGTCGACGAACTCCACCTTGGGGAAGCGCGAAAGGAATGCGTCCGCCCGCTCCTGACTGACGAGGTCGCTCACCTGGCCTCGCACCAAAAGCATGGGCACGCCGTCGCGCAGAATCGCGTCAACGGCTGTATGCATGCGATCGGTGTCGGTCACCTCGTTCGGAGGGAAAGGCGAACTGCCGCTGATGAATTTCGGATCCCAGTGCCAATACCAGCGATCACCGCGGAGGCGCAGATTGGTCCGCAGGCCATCGAGATCGGTTGGGCGGGGCCGATGTGGGTTGTATTCGGCGATCGCGTCAGCGACCTCGTCGAGGGATTCAAAGCCAGATGCCATGCGGTCAGCCATGAATGTGTGGATTCGGTTCGCCCCGGACGGGTCCATATCGGGCACGATGTCCACCAACACCACCGCGCTCGCGATGCCCGGCGAGATCTCCCCCGCGAGAAGCATCGAGGTGAACCCACCCAGGGAGGCGCCCACCAACACCGGGCGCGGCGGCAGCTGGCGCAGTACTTCTTGGACGTCGCCGGCGAAGCTGACGACGCGGTAGTCGCCGTCGTCCGACCAGTCCGATTCGCCGTGGCCGCGGAAGTCGACGGTGATTGCCTGCCATCCGCGCTCCGCGACAGCCGTAGCGGCGCGGCCCCACGAGCGCCGGGTCTGCCCGCCGCCGTGCAGGAACACCACCGCGCGCGCTTGGGGATCGCCCTGGCGATCGGAGACGATGCGAACGCCGCCGGGCCCGGAGGTCACGAACGTTTCAGGCGCTTCAGGCGCTGTGGACATCTTGGGATCCTATTGCGCCGCCGTGCAGCCCTACCGCCTACCCCAAAACACGGGTGCCGGTCGGGTTACTCACGAACACCAGGTGAAGCCGATGAATTCGGCATCGCTATGGCTGTCGACGGAATAGTCGACATAGTGCACTGCCGGCATTCCGTTGTACTGGGTGGTGATTTTCTCGACGTCGGCTGGGGGGACGTCCTTAGGGAAGGCCAAGATCATGTCAGCAAAAATATCGAGACCGCCGGGACAGCCGGAGTCCTTCCGCGGCGGCTGTGGATTCCAGGCATGCACAGCGACCTGGTCGGTGAGTTGATAGCCCAGCGCGCAGTTCGGCTCGCAGACCTTGAAAACGGCAGTGCCGTTTCCGTCGGCGCCCCGCGGGCCCCATGAACTCCACGACATGTCTTGCAGCGCAACGGCTACGCTGGCGCAGCCCAGAATATTGAGCCTCGCTGGGCGGGCGGCCGGCTGGACTAATCGGCTGTAGCAGCCCGGAATGGCGAAGCTGTTCGCCGGTGCGGCCGCATTGGGCGACGACGACGGTTGTGCGGTGGGCCGCACCGGTGTGCCTGGTGTGCGCTGTGTGTGCTTCACTCCGACAAAGGCGAACGCGCTGATCAGTAGCACGGCAAGGACAACACCAGTCGCGATGTGGGGCAGTTGTGGGAGATACCGGTGCCGGCTCGATGACCGGACATCGCTCTTGCCGCTCACTCTTACCACATTTACAGATTATGGCGTGGATCGCACATGGGGCCCAAACTGCCGGCAGTGTCATGGCACGGTAAATTTGGGCCAAATTTGGTCAAAGCTACCAACTATTCATGGAAAGCCCGCCCCCCGGTTGGGCCCTGAAAAGGAGCCACCAATGAATGATCACGCATTGGCCGCGCGGTTGGCCACCGAGGCCGGCCACTTGCTGCTCGGTGTCCGGGAGGAATTCGCCGACGCTGAGGCGAGCGAGCGGAAAGCGGCGGGGGACAAGCGATCCCATGACTTCCTCATGGAGGCGCTCGCCAACGAGCGGCCCGACGACGCGGTGCTGTCCGAGGAGGGTGCCGACGATCCGGTGCGACTGCGCTCGCAGCGGGTGTGGATTGTCGATCCGCTCGACGGCACGCGGGAATTCTCCGAGCTCGGGCGCGATGACTGGGCAGTGCACGTCGCACTCTGGCAGGCCGGTGAACTGGTTGCCGGGGCTGTGGCATTGCCGGCTCAGGGAATCACGTTGGCGACACCTCGGGTTGGTCCTCCGCCCGGCGCGCCGGACAAGCCGCGCATCGTGGTCTCACGCACCCGGCCACCCGCTATCGCGCTGGCCGTTCGTGACGAATTGGAGGGCACACTGGTGGAAATGGGTTCCGCCGGGGCCAAAGTGGCGTCGATCGTGCAAGGTCTATCCGATGTCTACGTCCACGCCGGGGGCCAGTTCGAATGGGATTCGGCCGCCCCGGTGGCGGTCGCCCGATCCGCCGGTTTGCACACCTCCCGCATTGACGGGTCGGCGTTGGCCTATAACCAGCCGGACCCAAAGCTGCCCGACCTGCTGGTCTGCCGGCCCGAGCTGGCCGATGCGGTACTCGCAGTCACGGCTGAGTGACTACTGCGCCGCCAGTAGGACCCGAATTGGGCGGCGCCTGCAGCTTTCCGGCGACGTAGTCAGCCGCCTGGTTGACCATGCCCGAGGAGATGTATGCGCCGGCTTGGTGCGCTGGCCAGTTCGCCTCCCAGGTATGCGGGTCAGCGGGGTTGCAGATGGGGTCGGCACCGTGACACAAATCGATGGTTCTGTCGTTGTAGATCGAGTTGAAGTTCGTGATGGGACCGACCCACTGAGTTCCGTTCCCGAACAGCGCAACAGCGGCGATGTGCTGATCGGTGCCCGGCGGCAGGGGATTGGTGAAGCCCCACATTTGGGTGGGGACTGCGAGCACCACGTCGGTGGCCGCCGCGCCTAGCGAGTAGCCGCCCAGCACGATGCGGGTGTTCGGGCAATTGTTGATCGTGTTCTGGACGTGCTGGCTGATGTCGTTGGCGCCCTGATCTATCTCGGTGTCGGCGGGATATCTCACCGCGTAGCTGCTGATGTACTTGCCGGAAACCTTCGAGCGCAGCGCGCTGATGAACGCGCTGCCGACTTCGCCGGGCCCGGGCGATTCCATGCGCCCACGGGCGAACACCACCTCGGCATCGGAGCAGGCCGCGGCGGCTGGTGCAACCGCACCGGGGTTGCCTGCGGGAATCAGGACTGGGGCGGTCAGCAGCGCTGCGGCCAACAGCGGTGCGGCGATGACCGCGGGAAATCGGTGGCCCGGTAAAACGCTCACGATGTCCGATGTTAGCGACCCGCGGCGACCGGCGCGCGGCGAGTTTTCCCGGACGTGGGTTTAGCGGGCTGCCTTCGCGGGTACGCGTGCGGCACCTCGGTGCTTACGGCGTGGTGGGGGCCGGTCCGATTTTCAAGCAACTAGTCAAGCAGGCGGCTATGGAGCGACTTAGTGGACTCGATGCATTCTTTCTTTACCTGGAGACACCGACACAGCCGCTGAATGTGTGCTGCGTTCTCGAGCTGGATACCTCGACGATGCCGGGAGGCTATTCGTACAGCCGGTTTCGCAGCGAAGTGGTCAACCGCGTGTGCGCCGTGCCCGAATTTCGGATGAAGCTGTCCGACAATCAGCTGAACCTGGATCACCCGGTGTGGGTCGAAGACGAGAGTTTCCAGCTGCGGAGTCACGTACGCCGTATCGGTGTGGCGTCGCCGGGAGGGCGGCGCGAGATGGCCGAGATCTGTGGCTATATCGCCGGGCTGCCGCTGGACCGCGACCGCCCGCTGTGGGAGATGTGGGTGATCGAGGGCGGTGCCCGCGAAGATGCGGTGACGGTGATGCTCAAGGTGCACCACGCCGTGGTCGACGGCGTGGCCGGGGCGAACCTGCTTGCCCAGCTGTGCAGCCCGCAGCCGGACGCGCCGCCACCGCAGGCCGTCGCCGGCGCGGGTGGCGCCCACCCGTTGCAGATCGCGGTGAGCGGTCTGCTGGGCTTCGCGAAGCGGCCACTGCGATTGGCGACGGTGTTGCCGGCGACGATGCTGACGCTGGCGCAAACGCTGGTGCGCGCGCGCGAGGGCCGAACGATGGCGGCACCGTTCTCGGCGCCCCCGACGCCGTTCAACGGCTCCCTGAGCAAGCACCGCAACATCGCCTACACCCAGCTCGACATGCGGGACGTCAAGCGGGTGAAGAACCGATTCGGCGTGACGGTCAACGACGTAGTCGTGGCGTTGTGCGCCGGGGTGTTGCGGCGGTTCCTGCTGGAGCGCGGCGAACTGCCCGAGGCCCCGCTGGTGGCCACCGTGCCCGTCTCGGTGCACGCGAAAACTGACCGCCCGGGCCGCAACCACACCACCCTTATGTTTTGCCGGTTGGAAAGCCAAATCAGCGATCCCGCCGAGCGCATCCGCACCATCGCCGCCGGAAACACCGCCGCAAAAGACCACACCGCGGCCATGGGCCCGACCCTGCTGCACGACTGGACCGAATTCGGCGGCCCGACGGTGTTCGGTGCGGCCATGCGGATCCTGCCGCGCATTCCGGTGACCCTCAACCCCGTCTTCAACCTGATCTTGTCGAACGTGCCCGGCCCGCAGGGTCAGTTGTACTTCATGGGTTGCCGGATAGAGGCGATGTATCCCCTCGGTCCGCTCCTCGGCGGCGCGGGGCTCAACATCACGGTGATGTCGCTCAATGGGGAACTGGGCATCGGCATCATCGCCTGTCCCGAGCTGCTGCCCGAACTGTGGGGCATGGCGGACGCGTTCTCGGACGAGCTCAAAGAGCTGCTGGAGTGCTGACCTTCGTCGACGTTAATCGTCAACAGGAAGACACCGATTCCGTAGTTCGCGCTTGAGCACCTTGCCGTAGCTGTTCTTCGGCAGTTCGTCGACGAACAGGTAGCGTTTGGGCCGCTTGAACCGCGCGATGCGTTGCAGCATGTGCGCGTCCAGTTCGCCGGCTTGGGCTGGGCCGACGATGAAGGCCACCACCACCTCGCCCCATTCGGCGTCGGGTGCCCCGACCACGCAGGCCTCCGATACGCCCGGGTGCTCGAGAAGCACTTCCTCCACCTCGCGCGGGTAGATATTGCTGCCACCGCTGATCACGACGTCCTTGGAACGGTCGCGCAGGGTGAGGTAGCCGCGTGCGTCGAACGATCCCATGTCGCCGGTGTACATCCAGCCGTCCTTGAGCGTGTCCCGGGTGGCAGCGGGGTTGTTCCAATATCCCGACATGAGAGCGTCACCGCGGCAAACGATTTCGCCGACCTCATCGACGGCCGCCGGTGTTCCGTCCGTGCGCAGTACCGCGACCTCCATGCCGGACCGCGCGTAGCCGACAGAGCCCAGAACCGCATCGTCGGCGCTTTCATGATCGGCACGGCGAAGACCGGTGATCGTCATCGGCGACTCACCCTGGCCATAGATCTGGGCGAATATCGGACCGAACGCCGCCATCGCCTTCTTCAGGCTCTCGACGTACATCGGGCCGCCGCCGTAGACGATCGCGCGCAGATTGCCCGGGCGGCCCCGACCCGTCTCGACAAGACGCTGCACCATCGTCGGCGCAAGGAATGCGCTCGAGCCCGGATGGTGTTCGCATAGATCAAGGAACTCGTCGGGGTCAAACGCGCCCGATGCGGGCACCACCTGCCGCGCGCCGCGCAGGACGTAGGGCAGAACGTAGAGCCCGGAACCGTGGGACATCGGGGCGCCGTGGATCAGGCTGCATTCCTCGTCCGGGTTGTCCCCCGGGTTGTCAATGTCGGCGAGATGAGCGACCGTCATCGCGATCAGGCTGCGATGGCTCAGCATCGCGCCTTTCGACCGCCCGGTCGTTCCGCTGGTGTAGAACAGCCAGGCCAATGTCGACGCATCGGTGCAGGGTGGGACGGAAGGTGGTGCCGCACGCCAGCGTGAAAAGCCTTCGGCGTCCAGGGTTTCGATGGCAACGCCGGCCAGGCTGGTGAGGTTAGCCAGGTCGGGGGCAATCTTCTCCGAGGCGAACACCTGCGAAACGCCCGCGTCGTCAAGGATTTGCACCATCTCCCTGGGATGAAGCTTGTAGTTGATCGGGACGAGGACGCACTCGGCTGCCCAGACCGCGAACATCAACTCGACGATCTCGGGACAGTTCTCGCTGGCGATGGCGATTCGTGCCCCCGGAGTGTGCTGCGCACGGATGGCCGTGGCGATGCGCAGCGCGCGTTCACGCAACTCGAGCCACGTGCACAGCCGGCGCTCGCCGCGGTAGAGGGCGCCGCGATCAGGGAAGCGCGCAGCGGCCTGGTCCAGAACCGTGAACAGATTCAATGTGCATTCCATTCGAAGTGGGCCCGTCCAATTATCCGTCGACCACGATGACACACGCCGTCGTGCGCCGCCTATGTTCCGGGGTGGATCCGTACGAATGGGTGGGCCGCCTACGCTTAGCCGTACACCTCAAGCGTGCGGTGGAACGTGCGGTGGAATAGGAAGCGGTGTGACTGAAAGGATCTCCGGTGTGATGCTGGCGCGCCACGCGGTGCTCACCTTCGCCGGCTCATGGGCCGCTCCGGGGACCGGCTACCCATCCGATGTGGTCCATGCCGCCAATCCCGATCTTGTCTTCGAGGTACCCATCGACGCGCCCTGGTCGTTCGGGCCGGTACCGCCCGGCGCGCCGACTTCGCCGAGCTATGCCCAAACCGTCGAGATCGCCGTCACCAACGCGACTGCGTGGATCGACGTCAACCCGCACCAGACATTCGCGCTCGGCGGCTACAGCCAGGGTGCCGAGGCCGCATCGCGCATTCTCGCTGAGATCATGACCGGGTCATTGCAGTCGGCACGGCCAAACCTGATCGGCGGCTACACTTTCGGGAACCCTTGGCGGCTGACTGGCCACACGTTCCCCGGTGGCACCGATCCGGGCGGCCGCGGTATCGCCGGCACGAACCTGACGGCCGAACAGATCCCAAAGGACGCCAACGGCGTTGACACGTGGTGGGATTTCGCCAATCCCGGCGATTTGTACACCACAACGCCGAATGACACGGCGGGAGCCGACATCACCGCTGTGTACAAGGCGGCTATCCAACTCGGCATCGACGTCAACGCGATGGTGGCGCTGATCGCCGGGCTCACCGGTCAGGGCAGCCGGGCGCAGCAGGTCCTGGCCCTGGTAATGGATCCGATCGTGGGCGGTGCGGCCTTGGTCGAGGCAATCGACCTCGCGGTTGCCTTCTGCGGCACCAACCCGCCGACCTTGCCGCACATCGGCTACCAAAGTGTTCCTGTCCTCCCCGGACAGAATTCGGTTGAAGTCGCCATCGCGCATCTGAACAACATCGCCGGGGCCACGCTGGCACGCGCGGCCGTATAGCCCCACATGCAGCGAAAACATCGTGAGAGCGATTGAAAACCGATCGGCCGGGATAACCAACTCGCATGGTTGCGTTCAGAGTCATCGATCCGCACGGCAAAGTCGTCGCGACCAGGGATTTCGACAGCGCGGAGGGTGCGCACGCATGGTTTGGCGACTCCATCGACAACACCGAGCTGGGTTGGCGCATAGAGGTCAACGATGACGGGCGTTGGGCACACTTCGACGACACCGGGGGTATTCGCCTGCGTCCCCGGCAAAGGTGACACGTCGCGCTAGCGGCTATCACGAGCGTTTTGGGTGATGGTTGAACTGCGGCCAAATGGGCAACAGATAAGTTATGTCAATCCCGTCGCCGCGACCGCTCGACCGAGCACGCGCGTCGGTGATGGGGGATCGCCCATGACGGCAGGATTGGTACGGCATTGGCTTGAGTCCGGGCGACTGGAGCTGCCGCTACCGGCATCAGGGTGCACCGCCGAGCGCTGGCGGCGCCTGGGGCTGCTGGCCGAGGAGGACATCGTCGCGGCGCGGATCGCCGAAGCGCACCTCGATGCGGTGGCAATACTCGACGAGTTGGGCGGCAAGCCGGCCGAGCCGGATCAACTCTGGGGTGTGTGGGCGGCTGAATCGTCCGACGCGGTGCTGACCGCCACCCAGCTGGGCGATGATGTGTTCAGCCTCAACGGCACGAAGGTGTGGTGCTCGGGGGCTGGTTTCTGCACCCATGCGCTGGTGACCGCCCGGCTCAACGACGGTCGGCGAGGCCTATTTTCGGTGGCTGTTGTTGACCCGATCGTCAAACCGTTGCCGAGCACGTGGTGGAACGCCGGGATGGCCGGCAGCGACACTCGGTCAGTGCAGTTCACCAACGCGCACGCCGTCGCAGTCGGGGAACCCGGTGACTACCTGAACCGACCCGGGTTCTGGCATGGGGCGATCGGCGTGGCGGCATGCTGGCTCGGGGGCGCACGCAGGGTTGCCGACCCGCTATATCGTTGCGCTGGAAGCGAATCGGCTGACGCATACTCCCTGGCGCATCTCGGTGCCGTCGACGCCGCGCTGGCCGCCGGCGACGTGATGCTTGCCGCCGCGGCGGCCCAGATCGACGCCGATCCATTCGATCGGGCCGACATCGGTCAATTACTGGCCCGGCGCGCCCGCACCATCGTGGAACACGCGGTGGACGAGGCCATTACCCGCACCGGCCGGGCATTGGGGCCGGGCCCCCTCTGCCAGGACGGACGGCACGCCCAGCGGGTCGCCGACCTGTCCATCTACATTCGGCAAAGCCACGCCGAGCGAGATCTGGCCGAACTTGGCCGGCTCGCCGGGAGCATCTATGAGGGCAATAGCGTCCCGTAACGCGCGAAATGTGTTGTTGCGCTGGGTCAGTTGCGTCCGAACCGTTCGCGAACCGTATCGGTGAGGAAGCGCTTCGTCGACACCGGGTGAAAGGCGCGCGCCGCCGCCGTGAGCGCGTCCCGAGAATCCGCGCTCAGCTGGATTTCGGCGGCGGCAACGTTGAACTCGAGTTGCTCAACACTGGACGCTCCGGGAATGGCGACCACGGTCGGCAGGCTGATCAGCCAGGCCAGTGCCACCTGCGCGGGCTTGGCGTCGGCTTCGGCGGCGACGTCGCGCAGCGTCTGCAGCAGTGGCTCGATGCGGCGCAGGTTCTCCGTGCCGTACAGCGAGTTCACCGCGCGAACGCCGCCCGGCCGGTTGTTCAGGCCGTACTTGCCACCCAATAGGCCCTGCGCCAGTGGACTGTAGGCGATCACGATGCGGTTTTCGCGCTCGGCGAACGGGACGAGGTCGTCGAGCGCACCCGGGCGGGCGAGCGAGAAATCCACCTGGTTGCTGATGACCGGACGGCCGAGTGCGGCATCGGCGCGTTGCCACCGCGCCAGCGAATAGTTCGAGACGCCGGCTGCGCCGATGTCGCCGCTGTCGAGCAGGCTACGCATTCCCGGCATGATCACCGAATCCGGGAACACCGGGTTGGGCTGGTGGATCTGGTAGAGCGGGATGCGGTTCAGCCGCAGCCGTCGCGCGCTGGCGCGCTCACGCTGCTTGATCACCGCCGGGAACGGCGTGATCGGCATGATCTTGCTGGCCACCGCAACCTCGGCGCGCGCGTCGCCGAGCGCCTCGCCCAGGATCCGTTCGCTTTTGCCCAATCCGTATACCTCGGCGGTGTCGAACAGCGTGATTCCCGAGGCGAGGGCGCGCTTGACGATGTCACGCGCGGTACCGGAGGCGTAACGGTCGCCGTAGCCCCACTCGCGTGAGCCGAATTGCCAGGTGCCCAGCCCGATCCGGCTGACTTTTCCGATTCCGTCGACATCCAGATACTTCATCTTTCCCACCGTACTGAGATGACGGACCAGGTCCAATGTTGGGTCAGTCAGACAGGTTGATGACGTCGGGCCCGGGCGTCGCGGCGTAGAGCTTGTCGATCTCCGCGGAATACTTCTCCGCAATCGGCCGGCGTTTGAGTTTCATCGTCGGAGTGAGCTCGTCGCCGCCTGGCTCCCACGGAGTGCCGACAATGAAGAACCGCTTGATCTGCTCGACGCGGGAGAGTTTGGCGTTCCCCCCGCGGACAGCGGCGGTCAGCATTTCCCGCGCCTCGCGACTTTGCGCGAAGGCAGCTGCCGACGAATCGGCCATGCCGAGTGCGGCGGCCTGTCCGGCGACGGCATCCTGGTCCAGGACGACGAGTGCGGTGACGTATGGCTTGGCGTCACCGAACGCCACCACCTGGTCGATCAGTGCGGACGAGGCCTGGATCGCCATCTCGATGTTGGCGGGGGAGAGATTCTTTCCCGCTTCGTTGACCAGCAACTCCTTCTTGCGGTCGACGATCGTGACGAAACCTTGCGCGTCGATGGTGCCGATGTCACCGGTGTGCAACCAGCCCTCGGCGTCGATCGCTTCGGCGGTCTTCTCCGGCTGATGGCGGTAGCCCCGCATCACGACCGGCCCGCGTACCAGTAGTTCGCCGTCGCCGGCCACCGAGATCTCGACGCCGGACAGCGCCTTTCCGACCGAACCGACCTTGTTCGCGTCGGGTCGAGCGGAGGTGCCACAGCCCACACTTTCCGACATACCCCACACCTCGTAGACGGGAATGCCCAATCCCCAAACGAATTCGATCGTTTCGATTGGACTCGGTGCGGCACCGATTACTGCCCATCGCACGTGTTCCAGGCCGAGCGCATGACGCAACTTCGCCAGCACGAGGCGGTCGGCGATGTAGCGGCGGAAGGCGAGTGACGCGGGCACGGACTTGCCGGCCAATGTCAGGCGGGCGGTCTGGATGCCGGCGTCGATAGCCCACAGCGCCATCCGTTGCTTGAGTCCGGTCGCCTCGGTGGCCAGTTTGGTTTCGACCCCGGCTTTGATCTTGTTCCACACGCGCGGCACCCCGAGGAACGTCGTGGGGCGAACATCGGGCAGCGCCTCCGCGATCGCCCTGGGGTCGGCGACGTCAGTCACCTGCACGCCCAGGACGATGTTGGCGTAGTGCGAGGTGACCCGGTCGGCGATGTGCGCGTGTGGCAGGTAGGACGTGATCCGGTCGTCCGGTTGCATGTCGAGGAGATCGACAATCGCCGAGAAAGCGGCGATCAGATTGGCGTGCGTGAGCTCGACGCCCTTGGGCGGCCCGGTGGTCCCCGAGGTGTAGATGAGCGTCGCGACGTCGTCTGGCCGCACCGCTCGCCAAGCCGAATCGAAGTCGAAATCGGCGCTGGCTCCCAAAGATTCGAGGCGTTCGAGGCTCAGGCAGCCGTCAACATCGGCGTCCACGACGACCACGTGAGCGAGGTCGGCCCCGGCCGCTTTGACAGCGGGCAGAAAGACTTCTTCCGTGACGACAATCTTGTTCTCGGCATTGCTGAACAGGTACCGGATCTGGTCTGGCGCCGAGGTGTTGTAGATCGAGAACGGGATCGCGCCGAGGTGCATGACGGCGGTGTCCGTCAAGTGGAACTCCGGACGGTTGCGCAGCAGGAGGCCGACGGTGTGGCCACGCTCGACGCCGAGCTCCGCCAGCCCGGTGGCGATCTTCCGCACCCGATCGGCGTACTCGCGCCAGCTGATGACCGCCTGGTCGCCGACCGTCCGGAGGGCCACTGAGTCCGGGACCAAAGCCGCGGTTTCCTGAAAAGCCTGTGGCAGCGTGGACACCAGCACTCCGCTTCGGTGCCGAACCACCGTGAGGTCACCTTGGTTCATTTCCTTGTCGCTCCTTCGATCGTGTAGGTGGCCCCGCCGACCAGCACATCCCGCTGCGTTGCACTTCAGCACCACAGAGTCTTCACTTTCTCGCGTCGAGCGTAGGCCGTTTGTCCTCATCCGCGGATGGTCCGACTATCGGCCAGCTGGCCGGTCTCGCCGACATCTGCACCGAAGCGGCCCCAACTCAGCGGCCCGGAAGGCGAATTAGCCGCCGCCTCAGCCAATCTCAAGGCTGTTGGGCAGAATCCGGCACCCGCCAACGAGGGACGCAGCCGTGTCGGGCTACGAATCACGCGCCAGTCGATCGCCGTTGTCGGCCCCGGCCTCTCGCCGCTCGCCGGCGGGCGCGGTGGCCTGGCTGTGAGCCAGAGCCACCGTCGCCGCGGCCATTACCGCGACCGACACGCCGACTGCGACCCAGCCGACGGTGTTGGTGTTCAGCGTCTCACCCAACACGACGATGCCGAGCACCGATCCAACCATGGGCTCGGACACATTCACCGCGGGTAGCGACGCGGTGAGCGGGCCGGCCCGAAACGCCGACTGCTCCCAGGCTGTGGCAGCGATCGCCACAACCGCCCACACGTACACCTCAGGTGTGCGCAGTAATGCCGAAATGCCATGGTCGAGCTGGTCGACCACACCCTTCGTCAACACCGAGAACAGGCCCCACAGCGAACCGGACACCAGCCCCAGCAACAGTGCCTTGACCGAGCCCGAGAAGGTACGAGCACCAATCAGACACAGGATCAGCGCCGGGCCCATGACTGCGGATACGGCGGCCCAGGTCTGAGGTGACCCGCGTGGGTTCCCGGCTTGCGGGTTGCCGACCGTGACCACCACCGCGACGGCAGCGGCGAGCAGCACGGCCCAAATCCCTTGCCAGCGAGTGATTCTGCGGTGATTTACCTTCGCGTTGATGACCAGCGCAAACAGCAACGAGGTCACCAACAGCGCCTGCACGAGCACCACCGAACCCAGGCCGAGCGCTGCGGCCTGTAGCCCGAACCCGACCCCGGCCACGACGCTGCCCGCCCACCACCGGCGATCGCGTAACAACCGGCCGAAGAGTGCGAAGGTGCCGACCGGTTTGTCTGTGACTTGTTGGGCGGATCGCTGTTGGAGGACGTCTCCGATGCCGATCATCAAGGCGGCCGCTATCGCGAGCAGTGCCGCGATGTCCGTCTTGGCCACGAGGACCTCCTGTGCAGTCCACCGAGGATGTTCGCGACTGATGGTGTGCGGTTGAGCCCTCGTGGTTAGCGTCGGTAAGCCAACTTACTGGTCAGCAGCGCTGATGCGCTCGACGCCGTCTTCCCCACCGAGTTCGTTTTGGGCTGATTGCGTTGGCGAAGGAGTCACCGAGGGTCGGTGAAACCTGCGGCGGATCTTCGCCGTCCCAGGCGCAATCGTCAGGCTATAGTCCGATGACTCGCTTGTCCCGCATGGTCGTAACGCTAGCTGTTGCGCCTGACCTTGAGCGCAGTGGCGATCATCGGAATCTGTAAGGGCAACCGGGCCAGGGCGGCGATGCGCATCGGCCAGGGCCTGTCCCACCACAACCGGACCATGTTGATGTTCGCCGGGAAGACTGCGGCGAACAGCAGGGCGGCCGCCAGCGCGCCGAATCGCCGGGTGCGCCGCGGCAGCAGTAGCGTTCCGGTGGCTAGCTCGGCGACTCCCGATGCGTACGTATAGAACCGCGGGCTTCCAGGCAGCTCGGCAGGCACGATCGTGTCGAATGGTCTGGGTGCCAAGAAGTGGGTGGTACCCACGCCGATCAGCAACGCCGCGATTCGGTATGCGGCTGTCTGGTTGGCGTCACGCGGAGCTGCTGGTGTGGTGGTCATGGCTACATTGTGTCGTGCGCCGGCCGCCCCGCCCGCTCGTCCTCGGCGAATTGTCTAAATTCCGGGCGCACTCAAGATGGGGCACTACCACACCAGGTTGCCTTCGCTGAAATAAGGGCCACCGTTCGGGTCGAACTGTGAGTAGCCCTCGTTGACGATAGGCGTAAGCAGGTTATTCAGCGCATTAACAATCGGGGACGGAACACCGATGTGCTGAAGTGGCATCAGCATCGGGAGCGTAGCTGTGGGGATCATGTACGTGGTCGTGGTTCCGCCCAGCGAGTCGGTGACAGAGGACACCTCCACCGCCTGCGACGGCGAGGCCAACTCGGTAGCTGTGTGTAAGTAGGCCGAGCCCGCCACCGCATTCACGTCGGCCAGCAGGTGCCAAGGACGGTCGGGGGGATTGGCCCAACCGTCGTATTGGCGGTACACCACAGTCGTGTTGTATTGGCTCACCGGCGCATCCTCCACGGTATATCCGGCGCCGGGGATAGTAACGCCGGCGTGGAGGTAGGTGTGGGCCAGGCCGCGCTGAGGGTTGGCAAACTCGACGAACGTCACCATGTTTGGTGGTGGCGCGTTCGGTGCGGTAGCCAAATAGGCTTCCTCGGCGTCGATGACGATCGTGCCCTCCGACAGACCCGTCACCACCACCGGCTGGCCGGTGGCCACCGCGTTGAGGACGTCGGTGTTCAACATCTGCTGACCGATGGCGATGGACTGGTTGGCAGTGGGGGCCCTAAGGCCGCTGAGCAAACCAGCGGTGGCTGGGTAGTTGACCACCTCTGCCGTGGTGCCGGGGAACCAGTTCTCGCCAATCGCAGCGTTAATCGCCGCGTACTGCTGCGGTGTCTCGTTTCCGGTGAGGAGCCCCGGAGCAGCACCGGGCACGGTGATACGTGTCCCACTTGAGGCCGAGACCTGACCGGGCAAGCTTTGCGGCGGCTGCTGCCACGGCTTCAGCTGCCCGCCGGCCGCCGAGGCCGCCGCGTGGTAACCCACCATCGCGGCCACGTCCTGGGCCCACATTTGCTCGTACTCGGCCTCGATCGCCGCGATGGATGTGGCGTTCTGCCCGAACAGGTTCGACCTCGCCAGCGACACCAACTGCGCGCGATTGGCCGCGACCGCCGCTGGGTGCACTGTCTCGGCGAATGCCGCTTCGAATGCCCCGGCCATCACCTGGGCTTGGGAGGCCGCCCGCTCGGCCCGGGTCGCCGCCGCGCCCAGCCACGCCACATAGGCAGCGGCCGCGTCGCCCATCGCGGTCGACGACGGACCCTGCCACCACCCACCCGACAAGTCCGAGGTCACCGCCCCGAACGAGGCCGCTGCTGAGCGCAGCTCGGCGGCCAATCCATCCCAGGCCGCCACCGCCGCCAACATCGAACCCGACCCCAGACCGGCATACACCCGCACTGAATTGACCTCGGGCGGTAATGTCAAAAAATCCATCTCAGCGCCCCTTTTCCTGCGGGCCTTCGGCAACCACTGCGACGGCGGCTTCGAGCCTGTAGCAACATTTACACGCTTGCCGACGGCTGGTAAACATTCCCCATCGGCTGGCTGCGATGTTCATGATGCAGCGGTGGTGCCCAAAAGAACGCGGCGTCGCCCCTGCTTCGCCAGCCTCAGGCCTTTGCCGATGTCGGCAATGAGCAGGACGGCGGGCCGGATGGCCATCAACTGGGCGTTGTTACGTGACGAGGACGTCGTCCCCGCGCTCGCCGGCGCGGGCATTCCAGACCACTGATCGCCGCCCACTCGAGGAGCAACGATGCTACGAATCGACACCCACCACCACGCCATCCCCACCGACTACCGAAACCTGTTGCGCAAGGAGGGAATCGACGAGGCTGGTGGACGCGCCGCACCAGAGTGGAGTCCGGAGGGGTCGCTGCAGACGATGTCCGAACTCGGTGTGGGAACCGCGATTCTGTCGGTGTCCACGCCCGGCACCGCGTTCTTGCCGAACCGGGCCGATGCCGCCGCGCTGGCTCGTGACCTCAACGACTACCTGGCTACCGTCATCGCCGCTCACCCCGATCGGTTCGGCTTTTTCGCCACCGTCCCGATGCCGCACGTCGACGAATCCGTCGCCGAGGTAGTGCGGTCCCTTGACGAACTGCACGCCGACGGCGTCGTCCTGCTGGCCAACGCGGCGGGCGTCTACCTGGGACAAGGTGGGCAGGACGATCTGTTCGCGGCCCTCGACGCGCGTTCGGCGGTGGCGTTCATCCACCCCGCCGAGCTGCCCGGCCCCGCCGTCGACGGTGTTCCGCCGTTCGCGACGGACTTCCTGCTCGATACCACCCGCGCCGCGTATCTGCTTGTCCGCAACGGAATTCGGCGCAAATACCCCAACATCCGGTTCATCCTCAGCCACGCCGGTGGATTCGTGCCCTACGCCTCGCACCGGATGGCGGTCAGCATCTTGAGCGACACGGGGCAAAGCCCGGGCGACAGCCTGGATGACTTCGCCAGCTTCTACTTCGACACCGCGTTGTCGTCGAGCGCCGCGGCTCTGCCGAGCCTGCTCGCCTTCGCCAAACCCGGACACGTCACCTTCGGGTCCGACTGGCCCTTCGCCCCGGTCGCGGCCGGGAAGCTGTTCGCCGCCGGCCTGGAAACATACCCCGGACTCGACGCCCACACCCGCGGCGCGATCGAGCGCACCAATGCGCTGGCCCTGTTCCCGCGCTTCGGCACAGCGCCGCCGCCGGATGCCGGCTCGGTACTTGATCAGGCGCGGCACGGGATAAGCCGCGTGGTCCTGCGCGGCGTCGCGCGGCTGATCAGTGACTAGCCGGGACTAGCCGGGGGCCGGTGGCAGCCAGGCGAGAATGCGGTCGGCCAATTCTGGCCCGCTGTCCTCCTGAATGAAGTGGCTGGCGTTGATGCGGGCGTGCGGCTGTCCCGCCGCGCCCGGGATGTGCTTGATCAGGGGGCGGTCGGCTTTTCCCAGCAGCGGGTCGCGCTGTCCGAAGATGGCCAGGCAGGGCTTTTCCCACCGGCCCAGGGCGTCCCACGCCGCCCGATTGGCTGGGACTGCCGGATCGTCGGGTGAGGTCGGCACCAATTGTGGGAACGCGCGGGCCCCGGCTTGGTACCTCTTGTCGGGAAACGGCGCGTCGTAACCCGCCCGCACCTTGGCGCGAACCCTACGCACGGTGAGGGTGGCCACCAGGCGACCGGCGGGCAGCACGGGGGAGTAGCGCGCGAAAGTCCGCCACACGAGGAACGCGCGGGGGGTGCGCCCCCGAGCTGTGGGAAGGAAACCGTTCGCCACCACCAGCCGCCCGATCCGGGCGTCCTGCTCGGCGGCGACGCGCAGACCAATCAGCGAGCCCCAGTCCTGCACGACCAGCGTCGCATCCTTCAGCTTGAGGCGCTCGAACCACGACGTCACCCACTCGACGTGGCGCAGGTAGGTGTAGTCCGCGATCCGACGGGGCTTGTCGGAGCGGCCAAAGCCGATCAGGTCGGGCGCGAGCACGCGGAATCCGCCGTCGGCGAGCGGCGGAATCATCTTGCGGTATAGGTAGCTCCAGGTGGGCTCGCCGTGCAGCAACACGATCGGTGGTCCGTCGGGCGCACCTTCGTCGAGGTAGTGCATGCGCAGCGGCTCGGTGTCGCTTGCGGCCACGTCAACGTAATTCGCTGAGAACGGGTAATCCTCAAGGTTTTCGAACCTTGAGTCTGGGGTTCTCAGGACATCCATGATCAGCTCCTCTGGTGGACCTGCCATTTGCGGCGTCCCGGACAGCGTCTCTCGGCGACGCGACTTCGTCCACTACGAAATGTCCTGAAAGTACAACCATGTCGCTATTTACGGAGGCGGGACCACTAAAATCCCAGTTCATGGCCATCCGGCACGCCGTGCTTCTCATCGCCGACATCGGCGGCTACACCCGTTACATGAATTGGAACCGGCTGCATTTGACCCACGCGCAACTGACGGTGGCGCAGTTACTCGAGTCGGTCATCGACGCAGGCAAAGGGCTGAAGCTGGCAAAGTTGGAGGGCGATGCCGCGTTCTTCTGGGCACCGGACGGCAACGCCAAAGTGCTGGTGGGCGACCGGCTGTCGGGGATGCGCCAGTCGTTCCTCGCGCGGCGGGAGAGGCTCAAAAAGGACATTGCCTGCGACTGCGCGAGTTGCAAGCAGCTGGACAACCTGTCGCTGAAGTTCGTCGCCCACCAGGGCGAGGTGGCAGAGCAGAAGGTCAAGCGCAACGTCGAGCTGGCCGGCGTTGACGTCATCCTGGTGCATCGCATGCTGAAGAACGACGTGCCGGTGCCGGAATACGTGCTGATGACCGACGCGGTGGCCGAGTGTCTGGACGACTCGGTGCGCCAGGTGTGCCAGCCGCTGATGCACCATTTCGAGGGCATCGGAGAAACGTCGACTCACTACATCGACCTCGCCTCGTCCGTGGTGACACCGACGGTCCCAGACCGGGGGTTTTTCGGCCGGCTGCGCACGAAGCTGAAGTTCGAGTCGGACGGGGTGCCGTACGTGATGGGCCTGAAGGAGCCGGGCGCCGGCTTCAGCAGCCTGGGCCGCGACAGCGAAGAAGGTCGCGGTCCGCCCGTAACTATCGCAGATGTTGCAGCGCCCGCCCCATCCGCGATAACGCCTCGGTGAGAATGGCTTGGGAGGTGGCGAAGTTCACGCGCACATGTCCGGCTCCGCCGGTCCCGAAGGCGTGGCCGGACGTGAGCGCGACCTGGGCCTGGTCGAGGAAAAACCGGGCCGGACCGGACAGATCCGATACCACCGCAAGGCCTTCGGTGACCTGTTCGCCGAACCCGAGTTGTCGGCAATCCAGCCACGCCAGATAAGTGCCCTGCGGTGGTTGATAAACGACCCCAGGCAGCTGCTCGGCGACCAGCTCCCCTAACAACGTTCGATTTGCGTCCAGACCCCGCAACAGTGCGTCTAGCCAATCGTCAGCGGTGCGGAATGCCGCGGTGTGGGCGATGGCGCCCAGGTGGCTCGGGCCGTGGCTGACCTCTTCGGGCATGCGCCGAAGGTCCGCGGCGGCCTCGGGACCGGCAATGGCGAGCGCCGCCTTCAGCCCGCAAAGATTCCATGCCTTGGTGGCCGACATCAGGGCCAGGGCGTTCTCCGCGCCGGGGACGGTGAGATAGGAGGTGAATCGCGCCCCGGCCAGTACCAGCGGGGCGTGAATTTCGTCCGACACCACCCGGACACCGGAGCGACGGGCACGTTCGGCCACACCGCGCAGTTCGTCGAAGGTGTGCACCGACCCGGTCGGGTTGTGCGGATTGCACAACAGGTACGCCACGTTCCCGTCTGGCCCGGCTGACGCGCGGGCCCCCGAGAATGCTTCCTCCAGCGCGTCCAGATCGATCCGGCCGTCGCGACCAAGCGGCGCCTCGATCACCCGGCGCCCATCGTGTGACACGAACGCGTAGAACGGGGGATACACCGGCGAGTTGACGATCACCGCATCGCCACGCTCAGTGACCAGCCGAAGCATCTCAACCACACCGAGCATGACGTCGGGAACGATCGCCGTGTGGCCGACCTCCAGGTCGTCCCATTGCCAACGCCGCGAAGCGAATTCGCTGACCGCCTCGGCTAACGCGGTCCCGTAGGGATACCCGGTATCGCCGAGGTCGACGGCCCGATGGATGGCGTCGGCCACCGTCGGCGCCAGCTTGACATCCATTTCGGCGACCCACAACGGCAAGACATCGGGTGGGCGGGCACGCCATTTCATGCTCGTCCGCGCCCGCAGTTGCTCCAGCGTTAGTTCTTCGAGGGGGTTAGACGCCACCCCGGCAGATTCAGACGCCGAGGCAGTTCCGGCACTCACGACCACCTCCCACATTTACGCCCGTCGCGCAACGCGTAGCCAAGCCGCAACAACGTTAGCCGAAGCGGCGTTGCGGGAACCTCCACGAGGCCCTCGCCGCGCGGCGATCGCCCTGTCAGCCTGACAGGACACACCCTGACGCGGATATACCCGCCGAGCCGCAAGATTGTCTTGTTCGGGCGAAGGGCTGGTCGAGGCTATGCCGAGCCCTAGGCTTAGTTCGTGGCCTCGCTTTCCGACTCGTTATGGCGCCGGAATCGAGTCCTGGCCGAGGCGGCGCTGCAGCATACGTTTGTCCAGGGCATCGCGTCGGGAGAGTTGCCCCGAGCTACGTTCGCCTACTACGTGGGACAGGACGCTGTCTTCCTCGACGCGTTCTGCCGCGCCTACGCCTTGGCTCTGGCAAAGAGCCCGGACCAAGACGGGCTGATCGCGTTCAGGGAGCTGCTCGACGCCGCTACCGACGAGCTCCGCCTTCACCACGGCTACGCGGCCCGCTGGGACGTCGACCTTCCCCAACCGGCGGACCCCGCCACCTCGGCGTATACCAACTTCTTGTTGGCCGTCGCTGCGCTTGAGCCGGTTGGCCACATCGCGGCGGCGATGACGCCGTGCATGCGCCTCTACGCCTACCTCGGTCAGCAGCTGGCCGCTCAGACGAAGCCCGAGAGTCCCTATCGCGAATGGGTGATGATCTACTCGAGCACGCAATTCGAGGCCCAGGCACAATCTCTCGAGATGCTACTCGACCGCTACGGAGGCGATCACGATCGCCTGGCCATCCTGTATCACCAGGCGATGGAGCTCGAATTGCGGTTCTTCGACGCTGCCAGCCGCTCGACTCACCTTTGAGTCATCTTCTGAATCACCAAGAGCTGCAACATTATTGCCGTGCCATCGCGACGGTGAGCCGGTCCTCGGGTTTGATGAGGTGGT
>CAVYDT010000011.1:0-8521 GCA_963767375.1 uncultured Actinomycetota bacterium | reverse complement strand
GCAACCGGCGTAGGAATTCCAGCCGCGGGCGGTGTGGCCCCCCGCGGCGATGGTGTGGCGGTCGGGCTGAACGCAACGCTGAAGACAGCGTCCTTGGAGCCCAGCCGTGGGTCGCCGCCGCGCAGCGGCTCGCCGATTTGCGCTCCGCTGTCGGCATCCCACAGCCGAACGGTGTTGTCCGCACCGGCCGACGCCAGCCGATCCCCGTCCGGGCTGAACGCCAACGCGGTCACTGCACGGTCGTCGTCCCCAAGGGCGCCTCCGATCTGCCGGCCTGTCTGGACATCCCACAGTCGCAAGACGTCGTCACCGTCAGCCGCAGCAACTCGGCGCCCGTCGCCGCCGACCGCGCCAGGGCTGACCAACTTCTTGCTGCCTGTCATCGGAAGACCTACAGGCTGGCCAGCAGCAGAGTCCCAGACGCGGATAGCTGCGTCCTGATCGTGCATATCGACCATTGCGAATAACGCCCATCCGCGCTGATCGCCCTCGGCAGTCCAGGCTTTCCGAACGGTTCGTCGACAGGCTGCCCCGTCTGGGCGTTCAGCAGCTTGATTCCCGAGGGCGAGCAAATGGCGACCCGTGAACCGTCGCCGCTGAGAATTCCCCCGTCGAGGATCTTTCGCAATCTTGGCTTGTCTTTCAGCGCGGTCAGTAGCGCGCCAATCTCGGGGATTGGCCGAGATATGCTGCGCCGCAAGCAGTTTATCGATAGCCTTCAGCCCGCTGCCGGGCTGACCGCCAGTCAGCATCGCCAAAGCTTGCGAGTTAACCGCTCGGCGAGAGCCTCACGGCTGCGGGCATTGGCGGCATCACGGTTCTTCCACGCCCACACCGCTAGGCCTGCTACCGGCTGCTGAACAGTGCGAAATACGGGGTCGTGGGTGCCCTCGAGAAACGATTACCCGCCTCGCCGTTCTGGCGCGCCGAATGGTGGGAGCTTGGTGAGGGACGAGACCGAACACGGTACTGGCCGCTGTCTCGCATCGAGCAATGGATCTGACATGTCCGAACCACGTCCGCCGCGCTACCTCAAACCCATGAACAAGGTGATGATGGCAGTCCAGCGGCTCGGGATACCGACCGGCCCCGCGATGGTGCTGACGGTGCCGGGCCACAAGTCGGGTCGCCTGCGCAGCACGCCGATGACGCCGTTCGAGTTTCGCGGCGGCCTCTACGTGGTGGCCGGCTACCCGGGCGCCGACTGGGCGGCGAATGCCCGCGCCGCGGGCACCGGCACGCTGAGCCGGGGCCGACGGTCACGCCAAGTCAGGATCGTCGAACTGGCCGCCGAGGAAGGCGCGCCCGGTGCTGCGGGCTTTTTCCACCGAAGTGCCGGTCGGTGTGGCGTTCGCAAAGCGCTCGGGCATGGTGCGCGATGGAACGGCCGACGAATTCGAAGCGCTGGCGGGCCGGGTCGCCGTTTTCCGATTCGAGCCGAAGACCGCGAGGCCATAGGAGCGGTTCAGCGCCGAAGGTAAAACAACCCGAGCACCCCGGGAACCGACCCGCCGCCAACACCGCGCGCCCCGCCGGGTCGCCGTGATCCATTCCACCGGAGCATTATTCGCCGACCCGTCAGTTCAAACCTCTCCGTCGGCGCGGTTGAAAATCAATTGTGTTGGGAATTCAGCAATTCGGACCGGCTGAGTGGGCCAGGGTTTTCCTTCCGAAAATGACCTGGCAGTCGGGCGGCGTTGTGGTCGCTATCCCGCGTCATCGGAAATCGGCAGGCCGGGGCACCCCTCGATGTAGTCGATCTGGGACGAGACGACGTTGTTCCACTGTTCGCGGCTCATATTGTGAGCGAGTTTGGCGCACAATGCTTCCGGCGATGCTGTCGGCACCTGCCAGACCCGCAGCGTGTGATCCTCGCTCCCCGACACGAACCTCTTCCCGTCGGGGCTGAAGTCCAGGCTGATGACTGCCGACACGTGACCGGTGAGTTCCGGACCGAGCTGGCTTTGGTCACCGACGTCCCACAGGCGGATGGTGCCGTCGCCGCCGCCCGAGGCGAGGATCCGCCCGTCGGGGCTGAACGCCGCGGTGGCCGCCATCGAGTCCATATGCATGGGTTTGCCGATGGTTTGGAAGGTTCCCGTGTCCCACAGCTGCAGCGTCTTGTCCATGTGACCAACTGCGAGCCGGTGTCCGTCGCGGCTGAACGCCATGGTGGTGACATAGCCGCTGCCGGTCATGGGTTGTCCAATCGGCTTGCCGGTGGCGGAATCCCACAGCCGGACGCTCCCGTCGAAGCTGCCGGTGGCCACGATTTGGCCGTCCTTGCCGAAGGCCATCGTCATGACCTGCGGCTTATGCGAGATCGTTTCTCCGATGGGTTGCATGGTGTCGGCGTTCCACAGCATGACGACGTCGGCGAGGGGGTCCATCCGCGCCGCGATCCGATGCGTTTTCTCGTTGTAGTTAACGGGTCGCATGTTCAGGGGGTCGGGCAGGAGGCGCAGTGGTTCGCCGATGGGCTTGCCGGTGTGCGCATCCCATAACCGAACCGTGTTGACCGTGCCGAACGACACCCAGCGGTCCTCACCGATCGGGCTAAGCTGGCGCACATCGGCGTCGTCGACACGCAGCGGTGCGCCGATCGGGCGGCCGGTGGCGGCATCCCACCACCGGACCGTTTTGTCCGCGCTGCCCGAGGCGATGCGCTTGCCGTCGTCGGAGAAGCTGGCAACCGCGAGATCGTCATGGCCAATCAGCGGCTGCCAACTGCTGGCGTCCCATATCCGCACAGTCATGTCGTCGCCGCCGGACACCAGATGCAGGCCGTCGCGGCTGAATGCGACACTTTCGACCCCGGAACGA
Source organism: uncultured Actinomycetota bacterium (assembly GCA_963767375.1). GTDB lineage: Bacteria > Actinomycetota > Actinomycetes > Mycobacteriales > Mycobacteriaceae > Mycobacterium. The sequence continues at coordinate 5,698 of CAVYDT010000011.1, read as the reverse complement.
TGTCCGGCGAGTTCACCGATCCCCCGCAGGGTTGCCGCGTCCCACAACCGGATGGTCTTGTCGGCGCCGGCGGAGGCGATGCGGGCGCCGTCGGGGCTAAACACCACGCTCATTACCTGGTTGTCGTGGCGCAGCGGCTGTCCGACCGGCTGCCCGGTGGCGGCATCCCACAGCCGGACTGTTTTGTCGATGCTGCCGGAGACGATGCGCGCGCCGTCCGGGCTGAACGCCACGCTCGTCACCCCTTCGTCGTGACCCCGCAGCGGCTCCCCGACCGGCTGCCCGGTGGCGGTGTCCCACAGCCGGGCTGTTTTGTCGTAGCTGCCGGACACGACGCGGGTGCCATCGCGGTTGAATGCCACACTCGCCACCACGCTTTCATGGCCGCTTAACGGCTGCCCAACCGGTTGGCCGGTGCTGGCATCCCACAACCGGATGGCCTTGTCGCCGCCGCCGGAGGCGATGCGGGCGCCGTCGGGGCTAAAAGCCACACTCACCACCCCAGCGTGGTGCAGCCGCCGCCCGACGGGTTTGCCCGAGGCAGCGTCCCACAACCGCACCGTGCCGTCCACACTCGCCGAGGCGATCCGGGTGCCGTCGGGACTGAACGCGACACGCATGACCATGTCGCCGTGGTCGCGCCCCGGCTCCCCGATCCGCCTGCCGCTGGCCGCATCCCACAACCTGACCGTGTGATCGGCACCGCCGGAGGCGATGCGGGCGCCGTCGGGGCTAAGCGCCACGCTCAGCACCGGTGCCGCAGTGTCGATGATTTTGAGTAGGTCGCGCTCGCGATGCAGGGCCGCGAGCAGCGGATACTTTGCGTCCAGGCGCTTCGACCCGATCCTGGATGCGGCTACCAATTCTTGCATCGCCAGCACATCGTCACCGCCGCCCTGCTGCATTCCAGCCAGCATCAACTGCGATTCCGCAAACAGCCTTTGCGCGGTCGCATCCAGGAATTGTGTGTGGGCGTTACTCCGCGCCTTCAACGCCCACCCCAACCCAAAGACCGCGGCCACTGTCACGATCAGCGCCAATGCCAGCAGGATCCTCGCCTGCTTGAGCGAAACCCTCCGATGCTGCGGTGCCTCGACTTCGGCGCGCTTCTCCGTGGCGATCGAGGCCTCGGCGGCATCTCGATGTTCCTCTCCGAACACGTGGGACATAGACCTAGTTTGTTCGCTCTGGCGGCAGTACGCGTGAGTATTTGGCTACTCGATTCGCGAAAATCTCTTCGAGGTCATTTTCGACTCGCGCCGCGCGATACGGCCGAGGTGATGCCGCTCAAAGGCACCCGCGTTATCACGGGCCGAAATGGCTCAAGGTAGCTTCGCGAAAGACCGCTTCTCTATCCTTAGCCGGGCGCCGTGGGCAGCCCGTGGCACATTTCGCTGTATGGGGCGATATGGGGATCATCGGAGACCCAGTCGCGCCACTGTTTCGGGCTCATGTTGGCGGTCAGCTTGTCGCACAACATTGCCGTTGTCGCGACGGGCCAGATCCGCACCGTGTCATCCAAGCTGCCGCTGGCCAGCCGGCGCCCGTCGCTGCTCAGCGCCAACTTGAACACGGCTTCAGTGTGGCCTGTCAGGGGCGCGCCAATGGGTCGGCCGGTATCGGCATTCCACCACCGCACCGTCTTGTCGCCCTCGGCGGTGGCCAGCCGGTGCCCGTCGGGGCTGAATACCACGGCCGACACAACCGGTACGTGACCGGTCAGCGGCTCCCTGTTGGGATGGCCGGTATCGGCGTCCCACAATCGCACCGTGCCGTCGGCGCCGGCGCTCGCCAGCCGGTGCCCGTCGGGACTGAACGCCACGTCGTATACCCAGTCGGTGTGCCCGGTCAGGGGGGCGCCGATGGGTTGGCCCGTGTCGGCGTTCCACAACCGCACCGTCTCGTCGGCCGAGGCGGTAGCCAGCCGGTGCCCATCGGGACTAAACGTCACACTCAACACATAGTTGGTGTGCCCGGTCAGGGGGGCGCCGATAGGTTGGCCCGTGTCAACGTTCCACAACCGCACTGTCTCGTCGGCCGAGGCGGTGGCCAGCCGGTGCCCATCGGGACTAAACGCCACATGCTCCACCGCGTCGGTATGCCCGGTCAGTGGGGCACCAATGGGTTGGCCGGTCTCGGCGTCCCAGAACCGCAGCGTCGGGTCGTGGCCCGCGCCGCCGCTGGCCACTCGGTGCCCGTCGGGGCTGAACGCCACACCGAGCACCTTGTCGGTGTGGCCGGTCAGGGGGGTGCCGACGGGATGGCCGGTGTCGGCATCCCACAACCGCACCGTCTTGTCGTCCGAGGCGGTAGCCAGCCGGTGCCCGTCGGGGCTGAACGCCACACCATTCACATCGCCCGTGTGGCCGGTCAGTGGTCGGCCTGCGTCGAGGTCCCAGACCCGCATGGTCTGGTCCAAGCTACCGCTGACCAGCCGGTGCCCGTCCGGGCTAAAGGCAACACCGCGTACTGCATCGCTATGGCCGGTCAGCGGCGCGCCGACGGGTTGGCCGGTGTCAGCGTCCCACAACCGCACGGTGTCGTCGTAGCTTGCGCTGGCCAGGCGGTGCCCGTCGGGGCTGAACGCCACACCGAGCACCTTGTCGGTGTGGCCGGTCAGGGGGGCGCCGACGGGTTGGCCGGTGTCGGCGTTCCACAGCAGCACCGGCCCGTCGTAGGTGGCGCTGGCCAGGCGGTGCCCGTCGGGGCTGAACGCCACACCGAGAACCGCGCCGAATTCGCCGTGCGCAGTCGCGTGGTCGACGATTAAAGGCTCGCCGAGGGGTTGGCCGGTATCGGCGTTCCACAACCGCACCGTGTGATCGTCGCCGCCACTGACCAGCCGGTGCCCGTCAGGACTGAACGCCACATCCTCCACCGGGTCGGTGTGACCGGTCAGCGGCGCGCCGACGGGCTGGTAGGTGTCGGCGCTCCACAACCGCACCGTGCCGTCGCTGCCGGCGCTGGCGAGCCGGTGCCCGTCGGCGCTGAACGCCACACTGTTGACGGGGCCGGTGTGGCCGATGAGCGGCGCGCCGATAGGTTGCCCGGTGCCGGCGTTCCACAGCCGCACCATGCCGTCGTTGCTGGCGCTGGCGAGCCGGTGCCCGTCGGGACTGAACGCCACACTGTTCACCGGGCGGGTATGCCTGGGTACGGCGGCGTCGGCGGGTTTTCCGGTGTTGGCGCTCCACAACCGCACCGTGCCGTCGTTGTCGGCCGTGGCTAGCTTCTGCCCGTCGGGGCTGAATGCAACACCGTTCACGGGTGTTTGGGTGTCGACGATTTTGGCGGTGGTGAGCCGCAGGATCGCCGCGTCGAGCAGTCCGCCGGCGGCGACGTCAGGGCCGAGTTCGTATGCGGCGAGCATTCGTTGAAGTCCCTGAATGTCGCCCCCGCCTCGCTTCTCCGCGAGCATGTCTGTGGCCTCGTTGAGGAGCCGGGATGCGATCGCCTGGCGAGAGCTGGCCTGGGCGTCATTGCGAGACTTTTCCGCCGAACGCCAGTTGACCATCGCGACCACACCCAGAACGATCGCTAGGACGCACACCAGTGCCAGCACGACCGATAACCGCCTGAACCCTCGTCCGATGCGCCGCTCACGATCAAGCTCCGCGGCGGTCTGCTCAAGGGCTTGCTTCTCCTGTTCTGCGCGCCGCCGGTCGCGGTGTTCGCGAACGACCTTCGTGAGGACATCGTGGGTGAGTTCGATTCGTTGCGCGCCGTGATACTCCACAATTCGCAGCAGCCGCGAGCCAATCAACCGGCCGAGTTCGTCGTCGGTGAGAATTGACGGCACCGCGTCCTCGCGTGCGTAGCTGTTGCGGAATCCCTTCTCGGTGATCAGCTGGTCCTCGACGAATACCGCCACATGCGGCAGGTCACGCACGCACGCCGAATAGTAATTCGACAGGATGCCACTCTTAGCGCCCTCGACCAGCTGCTCCTCGAAACGCTCCTGACCAAGCCGCTTCCGCTCCTCATTGAGCTCGCGGCAAAACAAGCTGAGCAACGCAGGTTCCAAATACGAAGCTCCCTGGCCATCACCACGATGCTCGACGTCAGCAACCGCGGTTTCGCCGTCGCGGTGCAGGTTTTCACCGGCGATAATGTCCACTACGCGCTTCGCCAGTGCAGCCGTCATCAGGTCCTTAGCCGGCTCGTGCACCGCATCAAATGCGTCATCCCTGTTCAACGGAAGCAGCCGCATCCGCGAGCGTCCCAGTGCTGGAATTAGCCGGCACCATTCTTCGAGGTCGGGAAGAAAATCTTCGCGCAGGCTGATCAATAACTTGAAATTGCGCGACCGCAGATCAAAATGCGCAGCCACCGCCTCGTCGGCTTCGATCCGCGAAGACAAATTTGCAGGAATCCGGTTCTCGGCCAAGTCACCAAGGTCATTTCGGAATGCCTCGACGAGATCGGGTGCCCGCTCACCGAGGGTGAAGAGTTCTTCGAATTGGTCTAGGACGATCACCGGCGTTAGCCGATCGTTCTCAGCATTCCGTAGCTCAATGTTTCTACGATGCAGGTATTCCCAGAGCGATTCCTCATCCGACGGAAGCACCGCACCGGGCAGTTCGGCCTGAATGGAGTCGTGCACGGATTGATGTAGCTGGCGAGCCAGCGGCGGTGCACCCGGTTTGACCTCGAAGCGCACGTAGACGGGCAGAAAGTGCTGTTCGGGCAGCAGGCGCTGTTCGCGCAACCAGGGGAAGAGGCCTGCTCGCAACAGCGACGTCTTACCCAGGCCGGACCGCCCGTACAGGACCGCAACCGCGGCATCGAGCACATGTTGCAGCAGCGCTTCTGATTCACGTTCGCGCCCGAAGAAGAACGCGCGTTCGTCTTCCTGGAACGATTCCAGTCCGGGCCACGGGCTCTCACCGTCGAGCTGCGGCCTGGTCGTGGTGCGGGTCATGCCGCGCCTGGTCGGATTATCGCATCGATTTCTTCGGTAAGCATCGCGGTCAGCCCGACATCCGGCTCGCCAGCCGGCGCACTACCAAAGTGTAAGCGCCCGAAGTACTTCCGCCCTTTCGGGTACCGGCTCAGGTCGCCGTCGTAGTCTTCGTCGATGATCACGGGCACAATGAACCGGCCACTTGAAATTCTGGGCGATCGTCCAACCGCCTCCGCCCACTCCCGGAAGACGTAGCCTTCCCTCTCCCGCTCGGTCTTCGCCGAGATGATCGGGACGAACAGGCGGACAGTTTCGCCGATAGCGGTCAGAACCTCTTTCTCCCACTCATCACCCGCTTCCAGGCGTCGTTCGTCCAACCACACTTCCCCGCCGAGCCGGGTGATCGCAGTCCGAAGTTGCCGGGCAGCCTCTGCATCCTCGCGCATGTAGCTGATGAAAATCGACGGTGTGGCCGAGCCAAGAGGACCAGGGGAGCCATCCGGAACCCATGACCCCGCTGCCTGCGGCGTCGCGACGTCTTGTTTCGCGCAGCGTTCACACAACTCCGAAACAAACGCGGTCGGCTCCATCTCCAACTGCTGGACCAACGGTCGACGACAATACGTAGCGAAGAAATCCGACAGGGACGGTACGTGCGCGTTCGAAGAAGCCGACGAAAAAGAACTGTTTGCGCTGATCAGACAGACGCTCAGTGCTCGACGAACGCAGCAGGAATCGCCCGAATCCAGTCAGGGAATATCGCAGCCAATGAACAACATCGGCTGATGGCCAACT
>CAVYDT010000010.1:0-11093 GCA_963767375.1 uncultured Actinomycetota bacterium | reverse complement strand
GTAATGCTGGGAGGGTCAGTACTGACCGAAGGCGATCGCTACGTTGTGGCCGCCGAATCCGAACGAGTTGTTGATCGCGTACTGGTAATTACCGGTACGCGGCTTGCCCGCCACCACATCCAGGTCGATCTCTGGATCGAGGTTTACCAGGTTCAGTGTCGGCGGGATCACCTGATCCCGCAACGCAAGCACTGTCAAGATCGATTCCACCGCGCCGACCGCACCCACCGAGTGGCCGAGGGCAGATTTGGGTGCGTACACCGCTGGCTTGTTGTTGCCGAGGGCGTTGTTTATGGCCTTGCTCTCGGCAACGTCACCGACCTGAGTGCCGGTGGCGTGGGCGTTGACGTGATCGATGTCGCTCGGAGAGAGGCCCGCCAGTTGAATCGCACGGGTTATCGCGTGCCCGGCGCGTGCCCCATTGGGGTCCGGTGCCACCATGTGGAAGCCGTCCGAGGTGATGCTGGCCCCCATGATCCGCGCCAGGATGTTGGCGCCACGCGCCTTGGCGTGCTCCTCGGTTTCGATCACCATGAGGGCGCCGGCCTCGCCGAACACGAAGCCGTCGCGGTCCTTGTCGAACGGGCGACACGCGCCGGCGGGGTCGTCGTTGTTGGTGGACAGCACGATGCGCATATTGGAGAACCCGGCGATCGGAACCGCCTCGATCTTTGTTTCCACGCCGCCGCAGATCGCGATGTCGGCCTCACCGAGCACGATCTGCTGCCATGCACGGGCGATGCCCTCGGCGCCGGAGGCGCACGCCGATATCGACGTCATCACCCCCGCCTTGGCGTGCTGTTCCAGGCCCACTGCCGCGGCCGCGCCGTTGGGCATGAACTTCTGCACGGTCAGCGGGGAGATTGCCCGGTACCCGCGATCGTGCATGTCCTGATAGCCGAAGACGAGCTCTTCGGCCGAGCCCAGCCCGGTGCCGATGGACACCATCAAGCGGTTGGTGTCGACTTCGGGCGAGCCGGCGTTCTCCCATAGCCGCCGGCTCAGGATGGTCGACATCCTCTGCAGGTATCCCGACCGGCGCAGTTCGATCCGCGTCAGCTGGCTATCGAATTCCTCCAACAGATGCCCGCCGATCCGGACTGGCAGGTCGTACTCCTTGACGAACGGATCGTCGAGTGTGCGGATTCCACTTTGGCCATCGAGCAACGACTTCCAGGTGTTCTCCGCGTCGGTTGCCAATGCCGTCGTCATGGCTATGCCGGTGACGACCACATTGGGAAATGCTTTCCCCGTAACCAGTTCAGACGATGGTGTCATGGGCCTTGCGAACGTTCCTTTCGTGCTTTAGTAACGCCCGAAGGCGAGGGCCACGTTGTGGCCGCCGAACCCGAACGAGTTGTTGATCGCGTAACGGTATTCGCCAAAGCGAGGTTCGCCCGCGACAACATCCAGCTCGATCTCTGGATCGGGGGTCTCGTAGTTAAGTGTCGGCGGAATGACTCCATCCCGCAGACTCAGCACCGTAAGCACCGACTCGAGCGCCCCGACTGCGCCGATTGAGTGCCCCAGCGCCGATTTCGGTGCGTATACCGCGGCGTGCTCGCAGCCGGCGACACGGATGGCGTTTGCCTCCGCGCTGTCGCCGATCGGCGTGGCCGTACCGTGTGCGTTGATGTGGTCGACGTCCTTGGGGGACAAGCCCGCCAATTCCAGCGACCGCGTCATCGCCCTACCTGCACGTATGCCGTTCGGATCGGGTGCCACCATGTGGAAGGCGTCCGAGGTAATACCAGCACCCAACAAGCGGGCCAGCGGCGTGGCGCCGCGGGCCTTGGCGTGCTCTTCGGTCTCGATGAGCATGAGCGCCCCGGCCTCGCCGAACACGAAGCCGTCGCGGTCCTTATCGAACGGCCGCGACGCGCCTTCGGGGTCGTCGTTGCGAGTCGACATGGCCCGCATCATCGAGAACGCCGCGATGGGCAGCGCCTCGATGGGGCCCTCGACACCGCCACAGACGGCGACGTCGGCGTCGCCCATGACGATCTGACGCCACGCGTGGGCGATGGCCTCCGAACCCGACGAGCAGGCCGATACCGGAGTGATCACCCCGGCACGGGCCCCGAGCTGCAGGCCCACCACCGCAGCGGCACCGTTGGGCATGATCATCTGAACCGCGAGCGGGGACACCTTGCGGGGTCCGCCCTCGTTCATCAGGTCGTAGCTCTCCACGATCCGCTCGGCGCCACCCAGACCGGTGCCCACCACTACGGAGAACCGGTCCGGGTCGACCTCAGGGCTGTTCGCCGACTCCCACAACTGACCGCTCAAGAACTTGGCCAGGCGCTGGACATAGGACATGCGCCGCATGTCCAGTCGCCCCATGTGGATATCGGCCGACTCCTTGAGGTGGCCGCCGATCTTGACCGGCAGGTCCCATTTCGTGACGAAGTCGTCTTCGAGGACGCGGATCCCGCTTTCGCCGGCCAACAAGCCCTTCCACGTGCTCTCGATGTCCGGCGCGATCGATGTCGTCGCCGTGACGGCGGTTACCACAACGCTGGGGTAACCGCCATTAGCAGTGGAAGGCTTGCTCACTTGCTGTCTGCTTCCAGCCTCGCCTTGACGTTCGCGACCGCCTCGGGGTTCTCCGTCGCCAGCTTCGAGCGCAGCGCCTCGGCAGCCTCGGGGTTCTCTTCCTCGAGCTTCTGGATGTAAGAGACGACGTCACCGACGGTGCGCAGACCGGCGAGGTCCTCGTCGGGGATCTTCACGCCGTACTTGTCCTCGGTCTGCACGGCGATCTCGACCATCGACAGCGAGTCGATGTCCAGGTCGTCGACGAACGACTTCTCCGGAGTGACCTCGGACGGCTCGATACCGGTGACCTCTTCGATGATCTCGGCGATACCGGCGATGATTTCTTCCTGACTTACGGCCACAGTCTGCTTCCCTTCGTAATGTGTTGTGTATAAACCGAACTCACGTTCGTTTTTGGTTGTACTGGCAAAGCCGGCAGTTAGAGGCTCGCCAACTCGTCCAGATCTGCGGGTGACTTGACGGCACGCGTCGTAACCCCCCGAAGTTCGCGTTTGGCGATGCCGGTGAGGGTGCCCGCGGGCGGGAACTCCACGATCGCCGTGACATTGTGCTCACGCAGCGTCGCGGTGCACAGGTCCCAGCGCACCGGCTGGGTGAGCTGAGAGACCAGGGTTTCCATCGCCGCGGCCGCGGAAGCGACCGGCTTTCCGTCGCGGTTGGACAGCAGCGTGGCGGTGGGCTCGGCGGTCGCGATGCCGGCCGCTGCGGCGGCATAGCCGTCGAGAGCCGGAGCCATGAACCGGGTGTGGAAGGCGCCAGCCACGCTCAACGCGCGCACCCGGGCCTTTTCCGGCGGGTCTTCGGCGAGCTTCTCCAGCGCGGTCAGCGGACCGGCGGCGACGATCTGGCCGGCGGCGTTGCGGTTGGCGGGCACCAGGTCGAGCTGCTCGAGGCGGCTCAGCACGTCGGCCTCGTCACCGCCGAGCACCGCGGACATGCCGGTCGGCTCGGCAGCGCACGCCTTGGCCATCTCGGCGCCGCGGGTGGCCGCCAGCGCGACGGCGTCGTCGGCCGCGATCACACCGGCGATCGCGTAGGCAGCGATCTCGCCGACGGAGTGACCTGCAACGATGAGCTTCTCGTCCTTCAGCAACCCGCGATTCGCCAGCTCCTGGTGAGCCAGCAGCGTGGCCGCAACGATCAATGGTTGGGCGATGGCGGTGTCGGTGATCTCTTCGGTCGAGGCGGTGGTGCCCAGTCGCGCAAGGTCCAGGCCACCGGCCTTCGACCACGACGCGAGCTGGTCCGCTGCGCCGGGAAGTTCCAACCACGGCGACAGCATCCCCTCGGTCTGCGAGCCCTGTCCGGGCGCAAGAAATGCAATCACGTGTCTAAGAGAACACTGTGGAAACGGTTTTGCGCGGTGTAACAGATTATGAACCTCGTCTTAGGTTTTTGTATATACCCTACAAAATAGCCCCGTAAGCTACATGTTTGATATCAGGTCGCGATCTGTTGGCTAAATCACTATCGGGCCGAGGGGGCCATGACATCCCCGGTGACCTGCCCTTTGACCGGGCCTTTGACCGGCAGGGGAACCTGGGGCATGGGTTTGTTTCCGACGGCGGATGGCGGCGTCGGATAGTTGAGCTGGCCTACCGTCGCCGCCACTCGCAGCACGTAGGCGTCGCGCGGCTGGGTCGGATCGCGGCCAGTGAAGTCGGTGATGCGCCTGAGCCGGTACCGCACGGTGTTTGGATGAACGAACAACTTCCGGGCGCAGGCCTCGATCGCCCCACCACAATCTAAATAAGCCTCGAGTGTCTCGATAAGCGTCGGCCCAGCGTCGGCCAGCGGCCGCATCACGTCGGTATGCAGCGCCACGATCGCCGATGCGTCGCCCATCAGGGCGCGTTCGGGCAAGAGCTCTCTGGCCAGCACCGGCCGCGGCGCTCCGCTCCAGCCGGCGACGGCGTTCATCCCGGAAATCGCCTCGCTCGCGCTGTGGTAGGCGGCGGTCAGCATCGGCGCCGTCGGCCCGATGACCACCGGGCCGCCCGAGAACGCCTGCAGCAGGTCACCCAGGAACTTCTCGGTCGGCGACACGTGCCCGGACACGATCACCACCAACCACGTGCCGTGCACATCGGTGAGCGCGGCGCGGCCGTGGCGGATGGCGACATCGCGGACGCGCTGGCTGGCCCGCTCGCTGTCGGCTGAGCTGTCGCGACTGGGCGCCGGGGTGCCCACCACCACCGTCGCCGGTGCGGTGGTGTCCCAGTTCAATGTGGCCGCGCGGGACAGCAATTCGGGGCCGGTGTCGCCGCGGACCACCCCGTCGACGACGCTGGCCTCCATCCGGCTGTCCCAGGTGCCGCGCGCCTCGGCCGCGTTGGCGTAGGCCGTAGCGGCGGTGAACGCCAGATCGCGGCTGTACTTCAGAATGCCGACCGTGAGCGCGGTCAACTGCTCTTCGGACCCGCCGAGCACCGGCACAACCTCTTCGAAGAACTCCATGGTGACCCGCACCATGTCCACGGTGTGGCGCAGCGCGATGCGCCGGGTCAACTCCTGGGGCACCAGCTCGAATGCCTGCGCCGTGTAGCTGACGTTGCTGTGCGGATCCCGCATCCACTCGACGAAGTTGACCACGGCCGTCTGCACCACCAGGGTCACGCTGGCCCGCTGCGATGCCTCCAGCTCGGCGAAGAACGGCAGCCGCTCGTGCATGGCCGAGACCGCCTCGGTGGCCAGCCGGCCCGAATACTGCTTCAACCGGCGCAGCAGCGAATCGGGCACGGTTTCCAGCAGTTCCAGCGCCGACCTGGGCTTAGCCGCATTAGCCGCAAACGTGGACTTCTTGTCACTCACGCCTAAAAGCTACGCCTGAATTCTGGAACTTTCCGCCAAGGCGACGCCCCGGGTCTTAGGAGCGCCTTAGGGACCGGCGAGCGTCACGCTTGGCGTGACTAGGCCACTCCGGGGTCGGAGGTCTGCTCGGGAGCGGCGAGGACGTCGTCGATTTTGTATTGACGCGCGGCCGCAACCGGCACCGACGGGTCGATCTCGCCGTCGCGTGCCAGTGCCTCCAGCACGGCGACCACCTGCGATTCGGCGTCGGTGTTGAAATAGCGCCGCGCGGCCGGCCGGGTGTCGGAGAAGCCGAACCCGTCGGTGCCCAGCGTGACGTAGGTGCCGGGCACCCACGGCCGGATCTGCTCGGGGACCCCGCGCATCCAGTCCGACACGGCGATCACCGGCCCGCTGGCCCCGGCAAGCGCCTGGGCAAGGTAGGGGACGCCGGCCGGGCGGTCGGGGTGGCGCAGCTTCTGCTTCTCGACCTCGATCCCGTCGCGGTTCAACTCGCCCCAACTAGTCACCGACCACACGTCGGCGGCGACGTCCCACTCGGCGGCCAGCATCTGGGCCGCCTTCAGCGCCGCGGGCATGGCCACCCCCGAGGCCAGGATCTGCGCCTTGTTGGCGCGTTGCTCGGTGGCCGTGTGGTAGCGGTAGATACCGCGCAGCACACCCTCTGGTTCGAAGTTGTCCGGCTCGGGCGGCTGAACGTAGGGCTCGTTGTAGACAGTGATGTAGAAGTAAATGTTCTCCGGGTTCTCCCCAAACATCCGCGCCAGCCCACTTTCGACGATGTGGGCGATTTCGAAGGCGAACGCCGGGTCGTAAGAGACCACCGCCGGATTGGTGGCCGCCAGCAGCAAGGAGTGCCCGTCGGCGTGCTGCAGGCCCTCGCCGGTCAGCGTGGTGCGCCCCGCGGTGGCCCCGAGCAGGAAACCGCGTGCCATCTGGTCTGCCGCGGCCCACAGCCCGTCGCCGGTGCGCTGGAACCCGAACATCGAATAGAAGATGTAGATCGGGATCATCGGCTCGTTGTGTGTCGCATACGACGTGCCGGCCGCGGTGAACGACGCCGCCGAGCCGGCCTCGTTGATGCCCTCGTGCAGGATCTGGCCGATTTCGCTTTCCTTGTAGGCCAGCATCAGGTCGGCGTCGACGGCGGTGTACAGCTGGCCGAGCCGGTTGTAGATCTTCAACGACGGGAACCAGGAGTCCATGCCGAAGGTGCGCGCTTCGTCGGGAATGATCGGCACGATCCGCGTGGCCGATCTCTTCCGTTGTCCCGCAACACTTCTTTGAACGTGCGCACGATCGCCATGGTGGTGGCGACTTCCTGGTGTCCGGATCCCTTCTTCAGCGCGGCGTAGATGTCGCGACCGGGAAGCTTCAGCGCCTTGGCCTTGGTCCGGCGCTCGGGAACAAAGCCGCCCAGGGTGCGGCGCCGGTCAAGCAGGTAGCGGATTTCCGGGGCATCCGGGCCGGGGTGGTAGTACGGCGGCAGGTAGGGGTCCTGCTCCAGCTGAGCATCGCTGATCGGGATGCGGATGGCGTCGCGGAAGTCCTTGAGGTCTTGCAGCGCAAGCTTTTTCATCTGGTGGGTGGCGTTGCGGCCCTGGAAGTGCGCGCCCAGCGAGTAGCCCTTGATGGTCTTGGCCAGGATCACCGTCGGCTGGCCCTTGTGGTCGACGGCGGCGCGGTAGGCCGCGTAGACCTTGCGGTAGTCGTGCCCGCCGCGCTTGAGGTTCCAGATCTCGGAATCGGTCATGTCCGCCACGAGCGCCTTGGTGCGCGGGTCGCGGCCGAAGAAGTGGTCGCGCACGTAGGCCCCGTCGTTGGCCTTATAGGTCTGGTAGTCGCCGTCGGGGGTGGTGTTCATCAGATTCACCAGCGCGCCGTCGCGGTCGGCGTGCAGCAGGGTGTCCCACTCGCGGCCCCACACCACCTTGATGACGTTCCAGCCGGCCCCGCGGAAGAACGACTCCAGCTCCTGGATGATCTTGCCGTTGCCGCGCACCGGGCCGTCGAGGCGCTGCAGGTTGCAGTTGACGACGAAGGTCAGGTTGTCCAATCCCTCCAGCGCGGCCACATGCGCCAGCCCGCGGCTCTCGGGCTCGTCCATCTCGCCGTCGCCGAGGAACGCCCACACATGCTGATCGGAGGTGTCCTTGATGCCCCGGTCGTGCAGATAGTGGTTGAAGCGAGCCTGATAGATGGCGTTCATCGGGCCCAGGCCCATCGACACGGTGGGGAATTCCCAGAAGTCGGGCATCAGCCGCGGGTGCGGATAGGACGGCAACCCGCCGCCGGGGTGACTGTGCTCCTGGCGGAACCCGTCGAGCTGATCCTCGCTGAGCCGGCCCTCCAGGAAGGCGCGGGCGTAGATGCCGGGGGAGGCGTGGCCCTGGATGAACACCTGGTCCCCGCCGCCCGGGTGCGATTTGCCCCGGAAGAAGTGGTTGAACCCGACCTCGTAGAGCGCCGCCGAGGAGGCGTAAGTCGAGATATGACCACCGACGCCCACACCCGGTCGCTGCGCGCGGTGCACCATGATGGCCGCGTTCCACCGGATCCAGGCCCGGAAGCGGCGTTCGACGTCCTCGTCGCCGGGGAACCAGGGCTCCAGCTCGGTCGGGATGGTGTTGACGTAGTCGGTGGAGGTCAGCGCCGGGATGGCCACCCGCTGCTCGCCGGCGCGTTCCAGCAGCCGCAACATCAGATAACGCGCCCGCGCCGGGCCGGATCGCTCCAGCAGCTCGTCGAAGGACTCCAGCCACTCCGACGTCTCTTCGGGGTCGATGTCAGGCAGATAGGAAGCCACGCCCTCGCGGATCACCCGAACCCGGTCGGGTTCGCTTGCGCTGCTTGGAGTTTTGGCCAGATCGTGGCGCACGAACTCGGTGGTCAACTTCCGCTCCTGTGGTCGGCGGGTTTTCTGCTTGGACGATCGCCCCCCTTATCGTGCCGCACCGGCGTGCAATCCGGTGCGTCGAGGGCGATCGGAGTTGTCACCCGGTAACGTCAGGAGCCGTGCTCAACGGATGGCGTGCCGTTTCGGCGGGGGATTCGCCAAAGCGCGGCGCCCTGGTGCTCGGGTGCGTCGCGGCGATGTTGATGGGCGTTATCAACGTGGTGGCGGGGTGTACCAACATCACCGGCGGCACCGCCACGCCGAATACGAAGGTCGCCCCGGCCTACCGTTCGTCGGTGTCCGCGTCGGTGTCTGCGTCGGTGGCGACGTCGAGCATCCACGAGTCTCAGCGACAACAATCGTTGACGACCAAGGCGATTCGCACCTCGTGCGACACGCTTGCCACCAGCAGCAGCGCCGCCATCGACAAGGTCAATGAGTTTGTCAAGACATATAACCAGGGTCACAACACCGGCCCCACCGAGGGCCCGGCCATCGACGCGCTCAACGACAGTGCCTCCACCGTCGGCAACGCTCTCAACGATGTGATGTCCTCGGAGCTGCGGGATGCGTTCAACGCCTACGTCGACGCGGCCCATGCCGTGGCCAACGCCATCGGCACGCACGCGGGGACGGGGGAGTTCAACAAGCGGGTCGACCAGCTCAACGACACCAAGACCAAGGCGTTGAAATTGTGTCTGGCTTCCTTCTGAGGTGGCCGTAACGGCCGGGTATTGCTTGTGCGACGATAAAGCGCATCGTAGGGCACGCGGATGAATGAAGGAGGCTCCAGAGTGGTCGCGGAGGATCACGCCCCGGGCTACGGTCGCAAGCTGGGCATCCAACGAGACCAAGTTGTCCAGGAGTGGGGCTGGGACGAAGACACCGACGATGACATCCGCGCTGCGGTCGAGGAAGTGTGCGGCGGCGAGCTGCTTGATGAAGACAGCGACGAGGTGATCGACGTCGTCCTGCTGTGGTGGCGAGACGGTGACGGGGATTTGGTGGATACCTTGATGGACGCGATCACCCCGCTAGCCGAAGACGGCGTGATTTGGGTGCTGACGCCCAAGACCGGCAAGCCCGGTCACGTGCTGCCCGCCGAGATCGCGGAGGCCGCCCCCACCGCGGGCCTGATGCCGACCTCGTCGGTCAACCTCGGCGACTGGAGCGCCAGCCGATTGGTACAGCCGAAGTCACGTGGCGCCGGGAAGCGCTGATGCTGCCCGTCGGGTCCACTGCGCCTGACTTCACGCTGCGCGACCAGAATCAGCAACCCGTCACCCTCAGCACCTACCGGGGTGACAAGAACGTGCTGCTGGTGTTCTTTCCGCTGGCATTCACCGGGATCTGTCAGGGCGAGCTGGACGGGCTGCGTGATCACCTGCCCGAGTTCGAGAACGACGACACCGCGGCGTTGGCCATCTCCGTGGGCCCCCCGCCGACCCACAAGATCTGGTCGACCGAGAGCGGCTTCCTGTTTCCGGTGCTGTCCGACTTCTGGCCGCACGGGCAGGTGAGCCAGGCCTACGGCGTGTTCAACGACGCCGCCGGCTATTCCAATCGGGGTACCTTCGTCGTCGATCGGTGGGGGATCATTCGGTTCGCCGAGATGAAACAGCCCGGTGAGTCCCGCGACCAGCGGGTGTGGACTCAAGCTTTGGCGGCTTTGACGGTTTGAGTGCTTGGCTCCCGGGCGTGTAGCCTGCCTCCGGCATAGGGCGCGTAGCTCAGTGGTAGAGCTCTGGTTTTACACACCAGCGGTCGGCGGTTCGATACCGTCCGCGCCCACCAATGTTTGTGCAGGTAAAGGTTCGACGGCAATCTAATCGAGTTCGCCAGGCGAACCCCCGTTGTGCCAAGAGTGTGCCAGGCGGATTCGCACACCCAGTCGATCCGAGGGCGCTGTTGCGTCTCCTGTCGGGCCGAATCGCCCTTCGCCCGCCCTGGGCGGCCTACTGCGCCTGGCCACACATGCACTCCAACGGATGCTGCGGATACCCGTACGCCCGATCGCCTTCGGTCCCTACCTAAACATGCGCCCGCCTTCGCCCGACGCTGAATCTCGCGGGCAGACCAACCCGTTCATCAGGTCTAGCGACGAGTCGCTAGACCTATTGCGGCTACGGCACGTGTCCGAATCGGGCCAGCCGCGCTATGGCCTATGTCGGCATGACCCGCGCCCGCGATGAAAACCACCTCGCCATCTACCCCGCTGTCACCAATGAAGCCCACCAACACACCCATGGCAGCGACACCGTCATCCACCAGACACGCCGTGGCACCAAACACACTGCCACCCAACACTTCCGAACGATCCTTGCCAATGACGACCGCGCCCACACCATACACACCGTCGCCGCAGACACCGACCCGCGGCTGCTGCCCGACATGGTGGCGGCCTTAGTAGACCGTAACGAGCGACGACGCACCCAGCGCGCACGCGCATGGCGCCGCGAAGGTGCCCAAACTCGAGCGCGTCAAGCTGCGTATCAACGCTTCGCCACCGCCAGACAGCAGGCGGCTGCGCGTGAGCGCAGCCGAACCAAGAACTATGGCTACGAGCGCGAATTATGAACGAGCAGTGGATACTGTCGCTCCGCCGCACTTGTGTTTCACAAGTTGTCCCTGGCGAAGCAGCGACGGTCCAGGGGAGTGTCTGAGTTCGCGGATGGCTCAGCTCGGGATGTGAAGCCCGGACCATCTCGGTGTAGGTTAGAGTGACTAAGCTTACCTCTAAGCTAATTAGTTGACTAGCCTTCGCCCCTGGTTAGGAAAGCGCCCATGACGACCACCGAGTCAAGGAAAGAGTCGCTAGATCCTAAGG
>CAVYDT010000009.1:0-39984 GCA_963767375.1 uncultured Actinomycetota bacterium | reverse complement strand
GGCTCAGCGTCAGGGTGTAGTCGACGTTGATGAACTGCAACGCCTCGGTGCCCCAGTTGGCGATTGCGGCCGTGACGTCGGCACACATCGCCGCGCGGGTGAACGGGGTGACAGCTTCGTCGCCGAACAACGGCCGCGTATCGTGCAACCACGTGTATTTCGGTCCAGATTATCCGGATGCGGATCGGGATTTTGACGTCACCCCCCAGCCATAAGTCCTCAGAAAAAATGTCGGTGCAGTGCCGTCAAGCTTGGTGGGCAGCCGCGGCATCTGGACTGGTTGTGACCACACGTTGCCGTCGGGCTGGGGGCCTCGTCGCAAAAACAGCGCGCGCCCGCGCGACGGGTTCGTCACGCTGCGTCAGAACCGCTTCCACCAGCCGCAATCGCCGCCGATCGTGTTGTACCCGGGTGTGCACCTCGACCGGTTCCAGCGCAGCCGGGGCAGGAAGGTCAACGCTCAGCCGGGCAGGATGCAGCTGTGGGTCGTCGACTGCCCGTTCGACCGCCCAGGCCAACAGGCCGCCGACAACGTGGCCGCTCATCGATGGGCCCCATCCCCCGCGAACGAATCTCGTTGGCGCATAGCGGCTTTGGTCGCGGAAGAAGTAGGCGACGACCCCGTCAAATCGACGTCATCCGACACCATATTGGGCTCGCTCACTGCATAACCGCCGGGCGGTCAGGGACGACTTTCACGGGTTTCTCCTTCGCGGCTCCGAACCGTAGATATTACGGTATCCCTTCCAGTCACTTGGTGTTCGACTCCATGCCACCCGATGGTCCCGCCCGTCTTCCCGAATGGCCATCCGCCGTTTACCTGTCGGTTGTAGATCGCCGCCGCAGCCAGGGCGTACGCTCTGGCGGCCAACGCGGTCAAGCGACGATACTTGCGCCATCACCAAACCGAGGTGTTTGCCCTACGCCCACATGGCATCGCGATACGGTGCAGCCTATTGGCGGGGCCTATCGCACAGCGTTGAGGAGAACATGTGAGCCCATCGATACGGCTGCTGAGCACGCCGCTCGGCCGGTAATCCATCTCTCCCAGCTGCTGCGCGCTCCGGTGCTCGCCCGGTCGGCGAGGAAGTGGGCCGCGTCGAGGACGTGATCGTCCGCCTGGGCAGCAACGATGAATACCCGTTGCTGACCGGGATTGTTGCCGGGGTCGGCGGGCGGCGCGTGTTCATCGGCAGCAAATCCATTGACGAGTACCTTCCCGACCGAGTTGTGTTGGCCAAGAACAAGGTTGACCTTCGCGGTTTCGAACGCCGCGACGGTGAGGTGCTGCTGCGCGCCGATGTGTTGGGCCACCGGATGATCGACGTGGCCGCCGTCGAGTTGGTGCGCGCCTACGACGTCGAGCTCGAAGATACCGGCGCCGGGTGGGTGGTAACGCGGCTGGACACTCGCCGCCCAGCAAAGTTGTTCGGACTGATCAAGCAATCCGGCGGGCATGCGGCCCGCGATTGGAGAGCATTTGAACCGCTGATCGGCCACGCCCGCTCCGATGCCGTGCGGCGCTTGTCGGACCGATTCGGTGAATTCAAAGCCGCCGAAATCGCCGATCTTCTTGAGGAAGCAGACAAGGCCGAGGGCGGCGAAATCCTCGACCGCGTGCACAGCGACCCGGAATTGGAAGCAGACGTCTTCGAAGAACTCGACCCAGAAAAGGCCAGCCGGCTGCTCAATGGCATGCCCGATGACGAGGTGGCCGCTCTGCTAGGCCGAATGCGGGCCGACGATGCCGCCGATGGATCGCGGACCTGCGCCAGTCGCGGCGCCGGCGCGTGCTGGAGCTGATGCCGGCCCCACAGCGCACCAAGGTGATCACCCTGATGGGGTTCAACCCCGAGAGCGCCGGCGGACTGATGAACGTCGACTTCGTCTCCTGCGCCACCACCGCAACCGCGGGCTCGGCGCTGGCCCTGATCGCCGCCGCGCACAGCATCCAAGCGGAGGCACTGATCAAGGTGCACGTGATCGATGAGGGTAGGCATCTCGCCGGTGTGGTGTCGGTCATCGCCCTATTGCAGGCCGAAGCCAGTGAAAGCGTTGGGGCGCTTATGGATTCCGACCCGGTGTGCGTGAGCGCCGATGCCGACCTGACCGACATCGCCCTGTTGATGGCCGACTTCAACCTCTACTCCATCCCCGTCGTCGACGAGCAGGACCGCGTGCTCGGTGTGGTCACTGTCGACGACGTGTTGGAGGCCACCATCCCCGAGGACTGGCGCCGCCGCGAGCCCGCCCCTCGTCCGGTCCGCGAAATCACCCAATCCGACGAGATCAACGCGCCCGTGCCGGGAGGTGAGACTCCGTGACCTCGAGCGCGGACAAGACCACCAGCCCAGGGCCGCCGCCAGCTGGTCCCACCGAAGAGGCCGCGCCGCAGCGCAGCGCCGTGCTCGACGCCGCGCACCTGGGTGACATCGAGGGCGCGTTCGGGCGTATTAGCGTCGGCGACACCGAGACTGCCCGCACGTTGAAGACGCGGTTGCTGACCCTGCTGGCCATCGTCGGTCCCGGGATCATCGTGATGGTCGGCGACAACGATGCCGGCGGGGTGGCCACCTACGCCCAGGCCGGCCAGAACTACGGCTACTCGCTGCTATGGGTGCTGCTGTTGCTGGTTCCCGTGCTCATCGTCAACCAGGAAATGGTCGTTCGGCTGGGTGCGGTCACCGGGGTGGGGCACGCCCGGTTGATCAACGAACGCTTCGGCCGTGGCTGGGGCTGGTTTTCCGTCGGCGACCTGTTCCTGCTCAACTTCCTGACGATCGTCACCGAGTTCATCGGCATCACCCTGGCCGCCGAGTACATCGGCATCTCTAAATACGTTGTGGTGCCGATCTCGGCGGTCGCATTGGTCGCGATCATGGCAAGCGGCAGCTTCCGTCGCTGGGAACGAGCCATGTTCATCTTTATCGCCATTACCTTGCTGCAGATCCCGATGCTGCTGATGTCGCACCCGCAGTGGGGGCACGCGGCGAAGTCCTTTGTTGTACCCAGCATCTCGGGCGGTATCAGCTCGGATTCGGTATTGCTGATCATCGCCATAGTCGGAACCACCGTGGCGCCGTGGCAGTTGTTCTTTCAGCAGTCCAACGTCGTCGACAAGCGCATCACCCCCCGGTTCATGGGCTATGAGCGCGCCGACACCGTGCTGGGTGCCTTCGTCGTGATAGTCGGCGCCTCCGCGCTGCTGATGACCGGCGATTGGGCAGCGCGCTCCACCAACTCCGTGGGTAATTTCACCGACGCCGGCGCCATCGCACACCTGCTGGGGCAAAACAACTCGACGCTCGGGTCGTTCTTTGCGATCGTGCTGATGGATTCTTCGATCATCGGTGCGGCGGCGGTGACCCTGGCCACCAGCTATGCCTTCGGCGACGTGTTCGGCCTCAAGCACTCGCTGCACCGCGGGTTCGCCGACGCCAAACAGTTTTACCTGTCCTACACCGCGATGGTGGCATTGGCCGCGGGCGTCGTGCTGATCCCCGATGCCCCGCTCGGGTTGATCACCACCGCCGTGCAGGCGCTCGCCGGTCTGCTCCTGCCCAGCGCCAGTGTGTTTTTACTGCTGTTGTGCAATGACCGGGAAGTGTTGGGGCCCTGGGTCAATCGGCGTTGGCTCAATTGGGTTGCCGGGCTGATCGTCGGGACGCTGCTGCTCTTGTCGGGCATCTTGATGGCCACCACCTTGTTCCCGCACATTAACGTCGTCGCGGTTGCCGGCTACCTGGCGCTGGCCTTGGTCATCCTCGGAGTCGGCGCACTACCGGCGCTGCGTTGGATGGCCCGACGACAACCTGCGCCACCAGCCCCAAAACTTCCGGCACGCGGAGTCGACCGTAATACCTGGCGAATGCCACCTTTGACTCTCCTTGAACCCGTCGTCTGGTCACCTTTCACCCGACTCGGCATGATCGCCCTGCGCAGCTATCTGGTCCTCGGCGCGCTGCTGCTAGTGGTCAAAGCCATCCAGGTCGGCCGCGGATAACCCGGGGGCGGGTTAATCGCCGATGCGCGGGTAGGCCACGGCAAATCGGCGCACACATGATTCGCCAGACCGCAGGCTTTTGACGTCACAGATTCGCAGCGTTTGAGGCAGACCCGCATGTTTGTGAGCATGCCGGGGCAATCCACCGCGGTGCGACCGACGGCGCTCCATACGGCGGGAGCTACGGATCCGGCCAAAGGATTTGCAGGGGAGCGTCACAGCGGATCCATAGACAAACTATTTAGCGTGTGGGTATGGCGGGGCTTGTCCACATGCTCGCTCGAGATAGGTGAACAACTATGAAACTGAAACAACTGGTTGCGGGGGCGACGATTGCCGGTGCGTTGGGTGCAGCGGCAATGGGTATGGGCGCCGGTTTCGCAAACGCCGCTCCGGGCTCGCCGCCCTCGGCTCCGACTGGCGGCCATGGCGCGCCGGCGGGGGCTCCTGGCGGGTCTGCGCCCGGAGACTTCCACACCAAGAATGGACCTGGCGATCCCGGTGGACCCGGTGGCCCAGGCGGACCCGGACCGGGCGGGCCCGGCCCGGGCGGAGCCCCGGGTGGGCACGGGGGCCCGGGCGGACCCGCGCCGGGCGGACCCGGCGAATCTCCGGGCGGACACGGTGGCGTCGGCGGACACGGCGGACCCGGCGGACCCGGCGGCCCTCCGGGCGCACCCGGCGGACCGGGCGGCCCTGGTCACCCGGGCGGGCCCCCGGGCGCACCGGGCGACCCATGGCATGGAGATCCGCAGCGTGGTTACTTCCACGGGGCCCCGTGGGGCGACGGACCCGCACCTTGGGGACCGGGCGCGCCACCGCGGCCTGAGTGGGGCCGGCCGCTCCCGCCGCCCGGTGGGCAATGGGTAGGTGGCCCGATCAACTACTGGGGCTACCAGGAAAACCCCGTGTGGGACCACGGGTTCAACCAGTGGGGCTTCTGGTTCTTCGGGGTTTGGGTCCCGCTGTAAAAAGCCTGTAGGCAGGCCGTTCACGCGACGCCCGCTTCGCCGGTTGGCGAGGCGGGCGTCGCGTGTGCCAGGGTGGATCGACACGCTTTAGACTTCTCACGTGAAGCTGCGAGCGCCTGCCGAGAGTTTGCGACGCGCTGGTGAAATCATTATGACCGCACGATGTTTCGTCGTCATCGCCGCCGTCGGGTTGTTGGTCGCAAGCAGCGGATCGGCGGGGGCTGCCGGCCCGCACACCATCACCTTGACGCTGGTGCGGCACAGCCAATCGGCCGCCAACGCCTCGGGCTTGATCGACACCTCCACCCCCGGCCCGGAACTCACCCCCAAGGGTTGGTGTCAGGCGACGATCGCGGCCACCCAATTGGCCCCCAACCACTACGACGGCATCTACGCCTCGAGCATGGTCCGCACCCAGGAGACGGCCACGCCGACGGCGCAGGCGTTAAGTGAAGCCATCACCGTCCTGCCAGGGCTGCGGGAGATCGAGGCCGGCCAGTACGAAGGCACAGCGGAGGCCGACATCCCGCAGACCTACTTCGTCGCCCCGCGGCGATGGCTGCAGGGCGACCGCAGCGCACGGATCCCGGGCTCGGTGGACGGTAACGAATTCAACGCACGGTTCGACGAGGCCGTCCAACGCATCTACGACAGCGGCGAACAGAACCCTGTCGCGTTTTCGCATAGCGCGGCGATCATGCTGTGGGTGCTGATGAACGTGCGTAATGCCGACCCGTCACTGCTGGGCAGCAAGCCG
The DNA here is from genome assembly GCA_963767375.1 of uncultured Actinomycetota bacterium. GTDB lineage: Bacteria > Actinomycetota > Actinomycetes > Mycobacteriales > Mycobacteriaceae > Mycobacterium. Next base: position 34,253 of record CAVYDT010000009.1, on the reverse strand, counting down.
CTGCCGAACGTCGGCCGCGTGGTGCTCACCGGAAGCCCTTCTGACGGCTGGACATTGACCGAATGGGACGCCGATCCCCCGCCGTGCTGACCTTGGTAGGCAGCTCAAATCTCTGGCTCTCGATCCCGACCGTGATCAGATCGGACACGATCCAGGTCCAGACCGGTCGCCGGATACGGTGCTGGTCGCTGACGGTGTACCCTGCTTTTTCGAGGGTACCGCTCCCAAAGGTGCTGTTGTGAATCACTTTTGAGTTGAAGCGTTCGCGATGTAACCATCTCGCAAGTCACGGTTTGGAAAAGATGCGACTACGGTGCGGCTCGTGTTGGGTATCGGCTGTGCAACAGATTCGGTCGCCCGTCTAGGAAAGTGTTCAGGACAGCGATACAGTTCGGCCGCATCCTTTGGTTGCGGAAATACCCTCTCAAACCGATATCGGAGAGATTGCGTTGAAGATTGTTGATTTCTTTGGCATTACGGTCGCCGCCAGTGCTGGGTTGTGCGGGGCCGCTTTGACGTTCAGCCCGGACGCGTCAGCAGCCCCACGGCCAATGGGCGGCGGCGCGTGTGCGAACACGTTCGCGACGGCACCGGGCGGCGCCCCTTGCGTGGTCCCGATGTCGGGGTTCGCAGCGCCGGCAGCACCGGTGGTCCTGCCTGGCCCGCCGGCGGATGCCGTTCCGGTGCCGGCGGCCGTCCCTCCGGTGCCGGCGGGCGTGCCGGCCGGTGGTCCAGTCCTGGGCGCTCCGGTTCCTGCCCCGGTGGCAGCGCCTCTGATGACGCAGTTGGGCAAAGGTAAGGGTGTGCCGACCAATCCCTCGTTGGCAGCTGACCCGGTTGTTCGGCCCGGTCCGGCACCGGTACCGACGCCCCCTCCGCCGGCGCCTGCGTCTCATCCGACATTGGTCACGGCTATTGGGCCTCTAGCCGCTGGCTCGAACCCCTGATTTCAGCCAGCGCCGGCGGTCATATGTGCAGGGTCGCCCTCAATCCATTTGTCTCCTAACGGAATCCCTTCCTGAACGATGACCGGGTCACCGACCTTGACAGCGTTGAAATACCACTCTGCGTCGTCGGGACTCAGGCTGATGCAGCCGTGGCTGACGTTCTCGATACCCATTGCGGGGACCGCCCACGGAGCTGAATGCACGTAGAGGCCATGGTTGTCGATGCGGACGGCGTAATCCACCGTGAGCCGGTAGCCGTCGGGATCGTCGACGGGGATGCCTACACTGCTCGAATCCATCGTCACCGAGCGGTCCTTGGACATGACCGCATAGGTACCAACAGGCGTCGGGTAATTTGGCCTACCCAGCGATGCCGGCATCACTCCCGCCTCGCCCCAATGCGGCCGGTGATGTGGTGCGGGTAGTTGAGACGGCGCTCCGGCCGGGACTCCGTCGATGCTTACGGTGAACGTCCGCTTTGAGATATCGGCAACTCCGAGGACGACTGCACCGGTCTGGAACTCGGTCGGCAGGCCGCCCACCGAGAGTGCCACTGTGCTGTGCGCGGGCCAGAATCGATCGGGAACCCATTGCACAACATCGTTGTCGAGCCACTGAAACTTGCCGGTCATCGCGGGCGCGGAGTTCACTTCTATCGCGCGCTCGGCCGCGGGCCGGTCTGCAAAGTTGGTTATGGGCCTGCCGAACGTCACCACGACGGGGTGTGCGACACCCACTAACTCGCCCCGCATGGGTAGAACCGATGCGATGGCGAAGTCGCCATTCGGCAGGTTCACGGACGCCAGCCGCACGTCAGTTGGCCCTCCGACCACCGTCGCGGCGATTCCCAGCATCCCCAGAACAGAACGAACCGCAGACCGCATCGCTATATCACCCTCTGAAGTGACTAGATCGTCCTAGACAAAGCTTGTCGCTTGACGATGTTAGGGACGACACGACGGGCCGCGGGTAAGCGCGCGCTAGTACCTCGATCAAGTCTTGGACAAGGTTTGATTACGAGTAAGTCGTTGCACCCCTTGCGATTCCTGCTGAATGATTGTTCTAGTGGGTGCTCACCTGGCGCGCGACGTCCAGGGCGGATGCGATGATGTCGTATCTCTGTCCCGATCAGAAAGCCTGCGATGTGTGCTGTGGACGCCAAAATGGTTGGCTCAGACGCGCGAGGTCGGATCGCCGTCGCCTCGATGGTCGGCACGACGGTCGAGTTCTACGACTTCTACATCTATGCCACGGCCGCGGTTTCCGTCTTCCCGCACCTGTTCTTCCCCAAACGCAACAGCCCCGCGCAGCCATTGCGCCGGCGCTGATCGCTCCATGGCTCCCAACGATCGACAGGTTCGGCGGCCACTGGGGCCTCAACTGCGGCTTCCCGGGCTGGCACGGCCCCTTTCAGTGCTGGTACGGATAACCGAACACGAAAGGACAACTCCAAAAGCCGTCAGGGGCGGCCCGCAGGGGCTGCCCCTGTTCGATTTGTCCGTTTCGGCCATTGGCGGACCGCAGTGATCGCTGTCTTGAGCCCGCGGCGGCGCCCCGTTGCTGGGTCGGTCTTGGCGAAACCAGGCCCAAGTTCGGTGAACATCTGCTCGCTGCGGGTTTCCGGCGCATCGTCAGCGGTGTCGCGTAGGTACTTGTTCGGCAACGACAGTTTGGCGAGGGTGCGCCACGTCTTGACGCATTGCATCGCGAAAGAGTCTGTGGTGTAAGGCAAGTCGTACTTATCGCACACCGCGCGCACCCGCAGCGAGACCTCATGCAGCCGGTTGCTCGGCAGATCGGGATACAAGTGGTGCTCAATCTGATGGCACAGGTTGCCGCTCATGAAGCGCAGCACCGGGCCGGCCTCGAAATTGGCGCTGCCCAGCATTTGGCGCAGATACCACTCGCCCTTCGATTCGCCCGCCATGTCGGTCTCGGTGAATTTCTCTGCGCCATCAGGGAAATGCCCATTGAAGATCACCGCGCTGGCCCAGATGTTGCGGATCACGTTGGCCATCACGTTGGCCTTCAGCGTCGATTTGTAGGTCGCGGCCGGCGACAGCGAGGTGAGTGCGGGGAGCGCGACGTAATCCTTGACCAGCTGCCCGCTGACCTTGGTGGAGAACTCGCGCAGCTGCTCGAGGGTGAAGTCCCGCTCGGGACCGGCCTTGAAAATTTTCTCGACGTCGATGGTCTGCAAGCCAATTCCCCACTCGAACCCAAGCGAAAGAAGGATCCCGAACAGCAAGTTGCCGATGTTGTGGGGCTCCCAGGGCTGGTCACGCGTGACCCGCAGGATGAAGTAGCCAACATCGTCATCCATGCCGAGGATGTTGGTGTATTTGTGGTGCTGGGCGTTGTGGGCCGAAACCCAGTGTTTTGAGACCGCATTCATGTCCCACTCCCACGTCGTGGAGTGGATCTCGGGATCGTTCATCCAGTTCCACTGGCCGTGCATGACGTTGTGGCCAATCTCCATGTTCTCGATGATCTTGGCCAGACCAAGGGTCACGGTTCCGGCCCACCACGTCGAGCGTTTGGAGCTACCGGCCAGCAGGAGTCGGCCGGCTACCTCGATGGCACGTTGTGCGGCGATGGTGCGTCGGATGTAGCGGGCATCGCGCTCGCCGAGGGAATCCTCAATGTCCAGCCGGATCGCATCCAGCTCGAAGGCCAGATTCTCGATGTCGGCGTCGGTTAAATGGGCGAAGGCCGGAACGTCAGTAATCGCCATGGTTTCCCTCCCCTTCGGACTGCTATGTCGGGATCGCAGCGTTGATGTGCCGTCGGCAAGTGGCCGATCGACGGGTGAGCGCTTCCCTTGATGGCTCAACGCGGGTTAACGGTTCAGCGGTTCCTTGCGGCTGATGGACTTACGCGATTCACAGGTCCCGGGGTGGATCCAATTTGTGCGCGTTAACCCTGCTCGTTGCCTTGATGGTTGCATACCTCACGAGATGAGAGGCACCTTGGAACAGCATATGCGACGGGTTGGTAATGGTGTCGGAGGCCGTCGACGGCGCCGTCGTCGATGGTGATCCCACGATCATTGGGTAGCCGCGGTGCCTCGACGTCCTGGCGTGCGGTGCGCCGCTAGCACGTCGGCGTTTGCCAGCGTTTGCGCCTGCGCGGCCAGCACCGATGCCCGGTTGGCATCGGCGATTGCTTCGGCGGCGTTTGTCGCTTCCTTGCTGTGCGCCGCTGCCACATATCGCTTCGTCTCTTCGAACCGGGCCTTGGCCTCGGCGCCGATGGACTCGCGGTGCCTGGCCACATAGTCGGAGATTTGGCGCAATCTGGCGTCCGCCGTGGACAACGCCGGCCCCAAGGAAGCAACGCGCCCGCCAATGTTCGGCTGCCCATCGCTGGGGCCGACGCGCCGGGCTGCGCGCTTGCGGCGGCGCGCGCGAAGGAGCAGCAGAACCACCACGACTACGACCACGACCACGATGACGCCGACCCCGATTAGCAGCCAGATCCGCTTTGACGAGCTTGCCGAGCTTGTTGATTTGTCCAACCCGTCAGCCGCAGCGACCGCAGCACCGCTCCAGTCTTTAGCGCCCACCGCCGGTTCGATTTTGTTGCTCTGCAGACTGTTTAACTCGGCTGGTGTTAGGCCCTGCACCTTCGGCGGCACGACGAACGCGTACAACTTGGTGTTGGTAGCCACGGCCAGCAGCACGTCGTTGTCGCCCATCCCGCTTACGCTTCGGGTTTTGTCGGCCCAGTTTTCGGGTTTGAACTTGGAGAAGTTGTCGACGTAGACCACCCATAGTTGAATGTGCTGATCGTGGTAAAGCCGGTCGATTGCCGAGCTGACGGTCGCCCGACTGGAATCCGTCAACACCTCGGTGCTGTCAGTGATGTGATCCGTGAGCTTGGACGGCGGTTGCGCGCCGGCGGGGGTTGCCAGCAGCAACCCCGCTGTGAGGACCGCCAAGACTGCACCGAACAGGCGAACAATGCGCATGCGGGTAATCTAGACCGCCGCCCGTCGCGATCCACGGTTGCGCGTCGAACGAGGTCAGCTTTGGGCCGATTTCGCGTCGAGGGGGTTGAAACGAGACGCAGAAGCCAGCTGGTTCGCCGTTTCCGACCGGAGTCCATCTCGCCGGATGAGCACATCGCGGCGACGGGCGCTTGAACGACGCGAGCAGTGCTAGCGTCATCGGCGTGACCCTCAAAGACATCGCCCTGAAAACCCTCGACGGCAAGCCGGCCACGCTAGCTGAATTGTCCGACGGCGCAACGCTGATCGTGAACGTAGCGTCCAAGTGTGGACTTACTCCGCAGTACACGGCATTGGAAAAGCTGGCCAACGACTATGGCGACCGTGGCCTGACGGTCGTCGGCGTCCCGTGCAATCAGTTCATGGGCCAGGAACCGGGCACGGCCGACGAGATCCAAGCGTTCTGCTCGACGACCTACCGGGTGACGTTCCCGTTGCTGGAGAAGACCGACGTCAACGGCGACGACCGCCACCCGCTTTACACCGAGCTGACCAAGGCCGCCGATTCCGATGGGCAGGCAGGCGACATTCAGTGGAACTTCGAGAAATTTCTGGTCGCGCCCGACGGTGAGGTGGTCAACCGGTTTCGGCCCCGGACCGAACCAGACGCGCCCGAGGTCATCAGCGCCATCGAGGCCGTGCTGTCCCGATAGGCGGCGTGCCGTTTGTACCCACGTGCGTCCCGGATCGTCACATACAACGAAAAGCAAAGGCCACGGAAGTGGCCCCCGAAGGAATCTCCGGGGATTCGCGTCAATGTCCATACCGTGTGACGATTAGACATCGCCGATCAACCGCTTGGACCGATGGCCTTCCGTGCTCGCGACACCGCCCCAAGATCGGCAGATACTCCGCAGAGCCGAAGGAGCAAAGATGGCACCTCAGGTTGTTCTCGTTACGGGCGCGCTGACCGGCATCGGGCGCGCCACCGCTGTGGCCTTCGCGAACAAAGGCGCCAAGGTGGTCGTGTCCGGGCGTCACGACGACAAGGGGCAAGCCCTTATCGCGGAGTTGAAAGCGCTTGGCGCCGAGGCAGAGTTTGTTCGGGCCGACGTTACGAAGGAAGACGAGGTCCGCAACCTTGTCGACAAAGCAGTCGCGAGATTCGGCCGTCTCGATGTTGCCGTGAACAACGCCGGCGTCGAAGGCGAGACCGGACCCATCCAGGACGGCACCGTCGAAAACTTCAGGGCCGTCCACGACACGAACGTCCTGGGCGTGTTCCTGAGCATGAAGTACGAACTACGCGCGATGGCCGCCCAAGGAAGCGGCAGCATCGTGAACATCGCCTCGACCTACGGGCATAAGGCGGCAGCTGGCGCAGCGGCCTATGTGAGCAGCAAGTTCGCGGTGGAGGGTCTGACCAAGTCGGTCGCGCTCGAGCAGGGAAATTCGGGTATTCGAGTGAACGCAGTTGGGCCGGGTCTGACAGACACCGATATGGCCGATCGCTTCACCGGCACCGCGGAAGGCAATGACGCGCTGATAGCGACCGTGCCTTTGCTTCGCAGGGGAAATCCAGAGGAAATCGCCAACGCCATCGTGTTCATTTCGTCCCCCGAAGCCTCCTACATCTCTGGCACGGTGTTCGAAGTCGACGGCGGCATGTCGGCAGCCTGATCTTGGTGAGGAATGCCTGGCAGGACGGTCGATGCATGCGCCGGGCGGCTTCCTTGTGATGCCGTGTTGGAGAGATCAAACCCCGGACGGCCCCATTGGACCTAGCGAGCGTGGCAACCTGCCTCGACGGCATGGCGAACTCTCAGAAGGAGATAGGCGAAACATGGCAGATGATGCTCTTGTGGCGGAGATGCTCGACCTCATCGTGAACGATAGCGAAAACCTCGAGCGCACAATGAATCTACTAACCGACGATGCCGTCTGGGTTTTGGAGCCGGGTGGCATTGAGTATCACGGTGCGCCGGAGATACGGACATGTGTGCGCATTGCCATGGCTGGCAGGACCCATGATCCAAGTCACCGAATTGAAATCACCAATTGGTTCGCCAACGACGAGAACCTGTGTGTCGAGTATGCGCACGGTGGGGTGACGACGGGAAGTTACACCGCCGGCATCAGAGCGAGAATGAAAGCAGAGTCGAGCAGGTTCTGCATCACCTACCACATTCGCGACGGAAAGTTTGATCGAGTCCATGAGTACATCAATGGGACATCCTGGTGGCTCAACCTGCTCTCACCGGTCGGGTTAGGCCTCTTGAACCGACGAGTACGGCGCGAACTGGCGAAAACTTAGTACGCTCACCTCCAGGCGTCCCAGCCGGCGGCGTCTCAACTATGAAGCCGGCATCAAACCCGGGACGGTTCACTAGTATTGAACCTTCAATGGGGGCCTAGGGAGCCGCGTACGGGCGATGGGCCGGCAATGACAATCTCGACGCAGGACGCGAACCGGCGACGCTTGTTCGCCACGAGCGCGGCCGCTGTGTGGATTGCCGCGGGACTCGGATACGTGATCCTCGAAGCCATTGCGGCCGCCGGCTTTCGGAACCATTACAGCTACGCCCACAATTTCGTCAGCGATCTCGGGATCACCTCGCGTGGCATGTTTCAGGGTCGCATGATCGACTCCTCGCTAGCCTGCCTGATGAACACCGCGTTTTGTCTGCAGGGAGCTCTGTTTCTCGTTGGTGCCGTCCTCATCGTTAGGGCTCTCGAGGCCCAGTGGGCGGGACTGTTCCTCGCTCTCGCCGCCGCCAATGCGGTCGGCAACATTGTGCTGGCAACGTTCCACAGCGGACCCGCGGCGCACGCCGACGGAACCATATGGGTTCATCAGACCGGCGCGCTGCTTGCGATCGTCGGAGGTAACGCGGCAACCCTGGTTGGGTCTTCGATTGTTCGGCGCGCCGATGGGACGCCGTGGTATCGCCGCGTATCGGCCGGGCTCGGTGTGTTAGGCCTACTGAGCTTCGTGTTGCTTGCTATTGGATCGAACGTCGCGGCAATAAACATTCTGCCGCCCGCAGTGTGGGAACGATGCAGCGTCTATTCGATCATCACGTGGGAAATGTTCACCGCCGCTTACCTACTCACTTACCGTCGCTGACCACGTCGGGGCAGCGACACCGTCGCCGCCGCGACCAGAAAGAAGCTAAGGACCCGCGCTTTCGCCCCGAGCGCGCTTGTCATTGACACCCTAAAGACCGGCAGCTAGAAAAGGCTTCCGGTTGGACGTGAGGAAAGTTCGGTTCGGTGAATCTTTTGATCGGCTCCTTGTCGTGGACTCGGAGTACGTCTGCGGTGGTCTTGCGGGGGGTGATCAGCGGTTTGCAGGCATCGACTTTCGCAGTGTGGGCTTGTCGATCTTGCCGATCGGGTTCTTGGGGAGGTCGCCGAGAATCGTGACCTCGGCGGGGTGCTTGAATTTCGACAGTGACTCAACGATGTGTTCACGGATGCGCTCCGCGGAGAGGTTGGCACCAGCGTTCAGCGACACGAAGAGCACCGGCTCTTCGCCGTATACCGGGTGGACGCGACCGACCACTGCGGCCTCGGCGATCTCCGCCAGTTGATAGACGACGCTCTCGATCTCCTTGGGGTAAATGCTCTCGCCGCCGCGGATGATCATGTCCTTGGCACGGTCGACCAGCGTCAGGTAGCCGTCCTCGTCGAGGCGCCCGACGTCCCCGGTGTGCAGCCAGCCGTCGACAAGGGTCTTTGCGGTCTCCTCCGGACGGTTCAGGTAGCCACGCATGACGTTGGGCCCCTGGATCAAGACCTCGCCGGCCTCGCCCTGCGGAACGTCCGCGTGGTCGGCGCCGACTATCCGAATCTTCTGCCCCGGCAACGGAAGCCCGACGGTGCCGGGTTTGTGCTTGCCGTCCAGCGGGTTGGCGGTGCTGGCGCACGTTCCCTCGGACAGCCCGTAGCCCTCGATGATCGGGATGCCGTACCGGGTCTCAAACTTGGTCAGCAGCTCGACGCTCGCCGGCGCGGCGCCACAGGCGCCGTACCTGACCGAGGACGTGTCCGGCCGCACGTCGGCAGGCAGGTTGGCGAGCATCGTGTACATGGTCGGGACCGCGGAGAAGAAGGTCGCTCCGCTTTGCTCCAGCCGGTCGAAGAAGGTCGTCGGGCGGAACCTGCCCGCGATGGTCACCTGGCCACCCGCCAACAGCGGGGTAAGGCAGCCGACCACGAGCCCGTTGCAGTGAAAGAGCGGCAGCACGAGCAGGCTGTGGTCGTCACCGGTGACCGCGAACTCATCGATTACCATGCGGCACATGGCGTTCAAGTTGGCGTGATCGAGCATGACACCCTTCGGCCGGCCGGTCGTGCCGCTGGTGTAGATGAGCAGGGCCAGTGCGTCGTCGCGATGCTCCGCGGGTTGGACGACCGCCGAGGCCTGCCCGGCAGTCAGCTCTTCGGGCGAGAGAAACGCCGTCGCGGGCCCGACAAGCTCGACCGGCGAATCGGCCACGAGCACTTTCGCGCCCGCGTCGTCGATCTGATACGCCGCTTCCGCGGCCACCATGGTGGGACTGATCAGCGTCACCGCGGCACCGAGCCGCCACGCCGCGAACGTCGCCACCACGAGGTCGGTTCGGTTGGGCAGCTTGATCGCGACCACGTCGCGGGCCGCTATGCCGCTCTTGCCCAGCGCCGAGCTGGCTCGCCGCACCGCGTCGGCGAACTGGGCGTTGTTCAGGTCGGTGTCGTCGTCCGCGATCGCGGGCGCGTCGGGTGCGTGGGCGGCTCGGAGATCGGGCAGTTCCGTAATGTTCATGTGAGGAGTCCTGGCTGGATGTTTACCGAGGTAGACGTAATTACTGTAGGAATTCCGATGCGCTTGTACAACGTCTCGAGTCGCTGAAGTCGCCCGTTGTCGTTGGCTTCCGATGCCAAAGACTCGCCGAATTGTCCGCCAGGATAGGCGCGCGGTCTAGGTCGAGAGATGGGCGCCCTGGCCCGGTACGACGAAGCGGCCATCAGTGAGAACTCCGCTGTCGTCATGGCCAGGTTGAGCAAGCGATCGGCCGACGTGTCACCTGCGATTCAGCGTCGGGTCGCCATGGATGTCCCCGAGGTGCGCGAGGATTCTGCGCTACTCGAACTCTTCGCGGCAAGCGTAGAGACCAATGTCGACACCGTCTTTCACGCCCGGCGATATGAAATTCCGATCGAAAACGTCGAACCACCCACGGCGGCGCTGGAGCATGCACGCCCGGAACCGTCTACAAGATCGAGGATGAACCTGAGATAATACTGGCGACCGACCGGTCGCCGGCGGTGTCCACCACGCTGATGGCAGCAGCAACGCTGCCGTCTCCCGCGGCTTGGGTGCTACGCGTAGGCCACCCGTTTGCGACAGGAGAGCGACAATGTCCAAGCCGAGCAACACAGCAGGTACGACCGGCACTGACCGTCGCAGCGGGGCACCATCCGGTGTGGCGGGATGGATCGCCAAGCGGGGGTCGCAGTGGGATGTGAGTGGGCCCGATGAGCGGCTGATGCGCCTGCAGATGCCGTTCTGGAATTTGTTGATGGACCACTACTTCCGGATGGAGACGGAGGGCTGGGACCGCCTGCCCGCCGGTCCGTCGCTGCTGATCGGGGTGCATTCCGGAGGGTCACTGACGATGGACGCCTGGACGGTTGCGCTGCAGTGGTACCGCCGCTTCGGCGACCGACGCACCCTGCACCCGACGGCGCACGACGTCCTGATGGCGGCGCCCGGCTTGGGCGACTATTTCCGCGCAATGGGCACGATCCCGCCGACGAGGAAGGCGATGGCCACCGCGCTGGAGGCGGGACATGACGTGATCCTCTGGCCCGGCGGCGAGCAGGACTCGATGCGCAGTTGGCGCAAGCGCGACAAAGCGGTGCTGGCCGGCCGCAAAGGCTTTGTGCGGTTTGCGATTCAGCAGCAGGTACCGATTGTCCCGGTGGCGACGGTCGGCGGCCACGACACCGTGTTCGTACTCTCCGAGGGCCGATTCCTGGCCAAGTGGAGCGGGCTGGGCAAGCGGCTGCGCGGCTCGACGATGCCGATCATTTCCGGCTTCCCGTTCCCGCTCGCGATCGAGATCCTGCCGATGCATCTGCCGTTGCCGGCCAAGATCCGAACGGAGCTGTTAGATCCGATCGAACTCGATACGGACCCCAGCCGGAGCGAGGACGATGAGTACGTCAGCTCCATCTATCGCGAAGTCGAAGCCGCGATTCAGGCCGGCATGGACCGGCTGGCGAAGCAGCGCAGCTTCCCGATCTTCGGCTGACCGATTCTCAAAGGGCCGTGTTGCGAGCGCCAGCTCGCTGGGCCAGATGCCATTGCAGGACCTCTATCGCCTGCTGAACCGCTACACCGTCGACCAATTCGGCAGCAGGCGCTCGAAGTTGTGTAACCCATGATCCGACTCATCACGGTAGTGGGGCGCGCGGGGCTCGAACCCGCGACCAACGGATTCGCGCCCCTGGGTTCTCGTTGACTGCCCGAGGAGACCAGTAAATGCTTGTGCGACACGAAATTTGGATCCCAGAGTAGACCGATCAGACCTCACCGATTCCGGTCGATTCCCGATCATCAGCGATGAACAAAGATGACGCGACTGCCGACTCGAATAAGGCCTAGCGATCTCAACCGGGGACCCGCGGCCACGGATTTTGTTCGCGCGCACATCGACAGCACCCTGATGGCTTCTCGTAGTGGTCGCGACCGCGATAACCTCAGCACCCGTGCTACTTCCAGATCTAGCGGGAGCGGCCAAAGCGCGAGTGTGGATCGGGCGATGCTCATGCGTGTCGCGTCGTCCAGCGCACAATCGGCGCGCAGCCGTTATGGGGTGACGATGTTGAAGCTCGGGTCGGGCCGATCCAGCACCGCCAGGAGCGACGCCAGCGCGCCGGCGTCTCCGGCGAGCTCTAGCCCCGGCGAGTCGGTGTCGCCGGCCGCGAAGGCCAGCAGCCGCAGCTTGTTCGCGAGTTTGATCGTCGCGTTGGCGGTGGCTTCGTTCGCGTCGATCTTGCGGTAGACGAGCACTCCGTTGCCCAGCGTCAACCGGTAGTTGGTCGCGGTCTCGAGGAAGGTGACGTCGATAGCGAGGTCGAGGTCCCAGGCCCGCGGTCCATTCACGCTGATCGCGAAGGTGTCGAACATCTGCTCCGGGGTGAGCTGCGACAGCATCGACACGGAAGTGGTCTGAGCGGCCGTGCCGAAATTTCCCTGCCGCAGTTCGGTTGCGCCGGACAGGAAGAAGTTGCGCCACGTCGCGTTCTCGGAGCCGTAAGCGAGCTGCTCGAGGGTGTCGGCGTGGAGAGCGCGCGCAGATGCGTGGTCGGGGTCCGCGAACACGGCGTGATCGAGCAGCGTTGCCGCCCACCGGAAGTCGCCCTCATCAAAGGCCTTCTGAGCGAGTTCGACGACGCGGTCCACGCCGCCGATCGCGTCGACGTAGCGGGTGGCCAGCGCCTCTGGCGGGTGCGGCCACAGCCGCGCTGGGTTGCCGTCGAACCACCCCATGTAGCGCTGGTAAACCGCCTTGACGTTGTGGTTGACCGAGCCGTAGTAGCCGTGGGTGTGCCACGCCTTCTGCAACGCCGGCGGCATCTGGAACTGCTCGGCGATCTCGGCACCGGTGAAGCCCTGGTTGAGCAGCCGCAGCGTCTGGTCGTGTAGGTAGGCGTACAGATCCCCTTGCAGGGATAAGAATTCGACGATTCGATCCTGTCCCCACATTGGCCAGTGATGAGAGGCGAACGCGACGTCGGCGCGACCGGCGAATGTGTCAATCGCCTCGGTCAGATAACTGGACCAGACGTGCGGATCCCGGACCAGCGCCCCGCGCAGCGTCAGCAGGTTGTGCAGGTTGTGCGTCGCATTCTCGGCCATGCACAACGCGCGGTAACGCGGGAAGTAGAAGTGCATCTCCGCGGGCGCCTCGGTGCCGGGCGCCATCTGGAACTCGATCTCGACTCCGTCGATGGTGTGCTTCTCTCCGGTCTCTTTGATATCGACAGTCGGGGTGATCATTGCGATCTCGCCAGTCGACGTGTTCTGACCCAAGCCGCAGCCGACTTGGCCCCGCGGTCCTCGGGCCAGCAATGCGCCGTACATGTAGGTGGCACGCCGGGTCATCGCGGTGCCGGCGTAGACGTTCTCCTGCACGGCGTGCTCGGTGAATCCCTCCGGCGCGAGCACGGTGACCTTGCCAGCGTCGACGTCGGCCTGCGAGGTCACGCCGAGGACGCCGCCGAAATGGTCGGCGTGACTGTGGGTGTAGATGACCGCGACGACGGGGCGGTCACCGCCGCGGTGCTCGCGGTACAGCGCCAGCGCCGCGGCGGCCACCTCGGTCGAGATCAGCGGGTCGATGACGACGACTCCGCTGTCGCCCTCGACGAAGGTGATGTTTGAGAGGTCAAGACCGCGCACCTGGTAGATGCCCTCGACGACTTCGTAGAGCCCCTGCTTGGCGGCCAGGGTGGATTGTCGCCAGAGGCTGGGATGCACTGACGTCGGCGCATCCCCACTCAGGAATGCGTACCCGTCGTTGTCCCACACCACACGGCCGTCGCTCGCCTTGATGACGCAGGGCTGTTGGGCGGCAATGAATCCCCGGTCGGCATCGTCGAAATCCGCGGTGTCGGAAAACGGCAGCGTCGTCAGGTGTTCGGTGTGAGCGGATTCGATGACCGCCGTCGGAGGTTTCTGTTCCATCTCGTCGTTCCTATCGCTGTGGCCGGTGCTCCTCGATGATTGCGGCCTAAACGACATTGCCACTTCGTATCTGAACTCGGAAGGTGTCGCGAGTGAAAGAAATACTGCCTGGGCTGACGCGTCAGAACTTGGGCCACGAGGTTCTCGCGGGCGTCACGTTGCTGGCGATCGCGCCGCCGCTCAATATCGGGTATGCCCAGATAGCAGGGCTGCCGGCGACGGCGGGGCTGTGTGCGCTCGTCCCACTGTCGATCGTTTTCGCGCTGCTCGCGTCCTCCCGGCACCTGGTCGCCGCGCCCGATGCGGCAGCCGCGACGCTCGACGAGGTGTTCGCGTTTTCGTTGGGTGTTCTTGTGCCTCGGCCAGCATCCGCCGCGCACCCCTCTCGGACGATCTCGTCGATCACCGACGACACAGCCGACCGCGCCGCACCCGAACCATCACGGTCAGCAGAATCAGAAACTACAGTGAGCATCGGGTCGTACCTTCCCGACCAGCGTTGTCGCGCCGGTTTTGCTTGGAACCTTTCATCGGTCACCCGGGAAGGTACGCCCCTTCCCAAGCCGATCCACAGATTTCAAGCATTGCTCCCGCGCGATCTCCATCAACGGAGAGGCCCAGGAGATGGCGACCAGCAAGCGTCGCGTAATCCTCAGGAAACTTTCCGCTCTAACCCGGACGTTGCGTGGGGTCGACTACTGGGTGGCTGGGCGGGCAGGCTCTGGTGCTCTCGGGGTGCGAGATACTGCCGTAGTCGACGTTTCAAGCCAGGCATGAGCAGCCGCAAAAGGACGTTGGTGGACGTGATCATGGGGATCACCCCGAGAAACGTTCTTTCAGAGGGAGGGGCGCCGTGCAGATATTCCAGGCTGCCAGAGACGTAAAAGCAGCCCACGTCACGTCGAAACCGGCGGCGAACTGGAGTCTGCATGACGACGGCAGCGGCGCTCGAACCCGCGACCAACGGATTACGAGAGCGCCCGACCTGGGCAGTTGGTTTCGAGGGCGTTCGACGGGGATTACCGTGGATTGGTGCAAACCTGAACTGGTGCAAGAGGATTGGTCGACGGGAGAGCCCATCGACCCCTTGGTGTCTTCGGTCGTCCGCAGGGCGTCGGCAGTAGTTCCGTGAACGCTCGTCGCTTGCCAACGTGCCCAGCCAACGGGCAGAGCTGCCGACCCTCGCCGTCAGCGCAAGGCGGGGGCGCGGCGGCCAATGGCGGGCGGGCAGGCAAATTCCGGCATGCGGACCGATGGCCGGAGCAAGATGTAAGGCGTGAGTTGGACGAGGTACGAGGGAAAGGCACTCGCGGATATAACGCTTAACGGCGGTGCGCTGCTTGCTGAGCTCGAAGGCTATATCCGGGTGCATAATCCGCATCTGACGGACGTTCGGGTGGAGCAGGCAACCGCGACTGAGGGGTACGACACGGATGTCCGACCGTCTCGGCGGTGGTACAAAGTCACCTACTTGGCCGACAATGGCCAGGGCCATTGAGCCGGACCGACCTCGCACGGCCGTGCAACGTTTCGAGGGACGACGACCAGCGCCGACGAGCTGGTGGCCTGTGGGAGTCAACAACACGCATGCGCACTCGCCCGTGACGACCGCGGCATCAATAAGGTTCGCGCGGTTGCTGACGCAGGTTCATAAGGGCTCGTGGGTGAGTGATTCAGGTTGATGTCGGGCATCTCGCCGGGGTTGATCCGGTCACCCGGGTCCCATCGGTGCCGGGCGCGCCAGCGCAGTTCGTTTGACCTGTCGGCGAATCGTCTTGGGTCCCTGAGTTAGCCGGGCCCCTAGACGCTATTTCCGCCGCCGCCACGGGCTTTCGGCTCGCAGTTAAGCATCCTCCTGTCATGTCTCACCCAGCCAGGACTGCGACGAGGCGCTCGGCGAAACCTTACGGATTCGTGAGACTGCTCTGGAACATCTGGCGCAGCGATGAATCGGGCCCGCCGGCCGTCTCCTCAAATAAGGATGAAACCGACCGCGCCAAGTTCGCCGGTAAGGCGCGGTACGGCAGGGGCAAGGTGCAGCACCCACACACGAAGGCGCAAGGGCAAGTAGCCGCCTCTGGTTTTTAAACCAGCGTGTCGACCGTCGGCTCGGCTTTGTCGGACATATCTGCGTCCGACGGTTCGAACACCAGCAGCGGTTTGCCCCCGTGTGCGGGAGCTTCGGCCAAATAGACGGCTTCGCTGAACTTTTCGACGGGGATCGGCTGGCCCTCCGGGACGCGCAGCGCGCCGCTGTCGGCGAGCTGAACTGTCCGGTCGATCGCTGCGGCCATCCGATCCTTCGGGGTCTCGGTGAACCAGCGGAACAGCCAGAACCCCCGAACGGTCTTGGTTTCATAGATCAGCGAGCGCGCGAAGATGGGGATGGTGAGTTTGTCGGGATCGGTTTGGCGGTGCGTGGACAGCGCACCGTAGACGACCAGCTCACCGTGCGGTGCCAGCGCACGCGACACGTCCGCACCCACCTGACCGCTGACACAGTCGATCGCCTTGGACACGCCGTCGTGGCCAGCGATGTCGGCCACCCGTTCGCGCAGGTCCTCATCCTCCGTGCAGATCACCGCGGTGCCCCCCAGCGCCAGGATGTCCTCGACAGCGGATCGACGGCGGACCACGTTGAGGGTCTTGAAGCCGACGTGCGCCCCGAGTTGGATGACCGACTGGCCCACGGTTGAACCGGCCGCGGTCTGCAGGAGCCATTCACCCGGTCGAACATCGAGCTCATCACCGGTCAAGATCACCGCGGTGAGCGGATTGCTGAGAAGCTGGGCGGCCGTGGAATCGCTCATGCCGGCCGGAACAGGCAAGACCCGCCCGGCATCGGCGACGACATACTCCTGCCACGTGCCCGTGACCCCGATCGTGATGACGCGTTGCCCGACGATCAGACCGTCTGTGCCGCTACCGAGTTCGTCGATCACACCGACGGATTCGATTCCGGGTACGGTCGGGAACTCCGGGGTGAATCCGTATCTGCCGCGGACGGTATGCAGATCGCTGGCATGGACAGGTACAGCTGTCACCCGCATCCGGACCTGGCCGGCACCGGGCTCCGGAAGCGGGCGGGTCTGCAGGTGCAGGACCTCGGACGGTTCGCCTAACGTGCCGGCGACAACAGACCGCATGGTTGTCATCTTCCTGGCTCTCCTTCCGCCGAATCCAGATCTCACACGGTTCGGTGTGCACAGCGTCGGCCCCGCCCTTTGACGGCGAAGATTCAAATCGGCGCGGCCCAATTCCTGCCCTAAGAGCTCTAATGCTGCCACCGCGGCGGGGTTGTTGGGGTCTAGACCCTCCGCGCGGATCGCCTCGCAACGATCGGCAGCGGCACTAAGCGACCGCCCGTCACGGCATCGCCTCGGCCCAAGCGATATGCCCGTCAAACTCAAGCGTTTTCGCCATGTCGCGGTAGCGATCCCTGAAGTGCGCGTAGGCCGCGTCATCACCGCGCGCCCGCGCCAGCAGACCCCGCAGTCGCAGCAGCCAGATGTCGCGTATCACCAGACCCTCATCGGCTGGCGCGGCCGCTAACCGCTCGATCGCGGCCTCGGCTTCGGCTAAGTCCCCCTCAGAGTCACCGTCGGCCCCGCGATCGAGCAGTGTCTCCACCAGAACACCCGTCGCTGGAATGCCCCACGCCGGCAGCTGTCCCTCACAGAACAGATCGTCGACGGCGGCACGCATGAGCGGCAAAGCCTGATCGCGATCTCCACACCGAAACCACTCACGCGCCAAGTACACGTTCACGAGCGGTACAT
The DNA here is from genome assembly GCA_963767375.1 of uncultured Actinomycetota bacterium. Taxonomy (GTDB): domain Bacteria; phylum Actinomycetota; class Actinomycetes; order Mycobacteriales; family Mycobacteriaceae; genus Mycobacterium. Next base: position 16,841 of record CAVYDT010000009.1, on the reverse strand, counting down.
CCCACAAGAGGTAACCCTGGCGCAGGAACACGTCGCTGACCTCGGCCAGCAGTTTTCGTCCGCGGTCACGCTCGGGATCCGTCGGACGGTGTACCACCGCAACGCCTAGCGCCATCCTGGCGACGGCTAACGCAACGTCATCACCGGATCGGTCGGCGATACATAGTGCATCCTCGATCTCGCGCTCCGCGAGATCATCGGCACCCAGCACACCAAACGGTATTCCCGGGAGGTAGGTGTAGGCGACGACCGCGGCGTAAGACCAGGCGTCGGCGCTGCGGGCCATGGCGACCGCGCGGTGCAAGTCGTCGCGCCATCCGGGACGACCCAGGCAATAACGGGCCTGACCCCGCGCCGCAATGGCGGCCGCTAACGGAGACCCGAAAATGAAGTTGCCTTTGGACGGGTCACCGTCGGCCAAGTCGATGACCCGCTGGGACCAGCGCAGCATGTCAGGCCATCCGCCACTTTCAACCTTGGCGCGTAACAGAACTGTGGACAGCCCCACTGTCAAGATCGGGTCGCCGACCGACTCGAGGAGGACCCAGGCTTCCGACGACAGTTGCGACGCCTCGCGGATCCGGGCCTCATCCATCACCAGCGCAGCCATGGCGATGGCCAGCGACGCCTTGTCTCCGGCGGCGGCGCACAAGTCCCGCAATTCATCAAAGCGGTCACCGGCCACATGTTCATGGACTCGATAGGCTGTGTCCCGCAGAGCATAGTGCGCGGGGCGATGCGCATGGCCGGGCGTTTTGGGTCGTCCGTGGGTAGGGTGTCGGCGATTTGGCGGGCGCGCTCCCAACTCCGTCGCGCCGCGGCGATGTCGCGGTTGGTCGCCCATGTTGCGGCGCGCATGTGCCAGCCGTAAGCGGTGTGCGCATCACCGGCGGCTTCCAGATGTTCGGCGATCAACGCGGCGTTCTGGTCGGACGATTCCGCGTCACGTGATTCCATTGCGGCGGCCAGCGTTCGGTGCAGGCGGGCGCGATCGGATTTCAGTTGCGATTCGTAGGCCACCGTGCGGATCAACGGATGCCGAAACGCATACTCGGCGCGCGGGGTGAACCGCACCTGGTCGACGAGCTCGGCGGCGATCAGTTCGCCGACAACCGGATCGACCTCCAGGCTGGACAGCAGATCGCGATCGAAGCGGGAGCCGATGACCGCGGCGGCGGCGAGCGCGTGTTTGGCCGCCCGGCCGAGTCGGTCGATACGGGCGGCGATGGTGGCCTGCAGCGTGGCCGGCACGCTGACGTCGGCCACATCGGTATGGCAGGTGTAGCCGCCGCTCTTGCCGACGAGCACGCCGCGTTCGGCGAGGTCACGGGTGATCTCCTCGGCGAAGAACGGGTTGCCCGCCGCACGCTCGGCGATCATCGCGCCGATCTGGCTGACCGAGGGATCCCGGCCCAACAAGTCAGCGACCAGCCGTGTGGTTTCGGCATCGCTCAGCGGTGCCAGGGCGATGGTTTGCACGCCGGTGAGAGACGCCAGAACTCCGTGGTATTCCGGACGATAGGTGATGAGCACCATCGAGGAGGTCTGGGGGATCACGGCAAGAAAGTCGGCGAGCATCGATTCGCTGACCTCGTCGATCCAGTGCGCATCCTCCACGACAAATACGGCCGGCTCGGCGCGGGCCAGCTGCGCCGCGTTGATCAGCGCAGTCAACCGCCGTCGCCGCGCGCCGGGGTCGTTCTTGGGCAATTCCACCTCGGGGTCGGCGATGCCCAGCAGGTCATCGAGCAGCAACAGGTCCTGGGGATCGGCGTCGGGAACTCGGGCGCTGAGCGGGCCGACAGCGCGCAGCAGCCGCGTCACCGCATTGAACGGGATGTCGGTGGCGTGGGATTCGCAGAAGGTGGAAAACACTTCGACACCAAAGCTTTTCGCGAGCGCGACGGCTTCAGCGGTCAGCCGGGTCTTGCCGATGCCCGGAGGGCCGACCACGGCGACCACGGACCCACGTCCACTGATAGCGCGGTCCAGGATCGCCGTCACTGTGTGATCAATTCCCAGTCGCGGCCCACCAACGTCGACACCGAGACACCGGTCCGTTGGGGGGCAACGCTCAACAGCAGCCGCGCCGGCACCGCGTCGTCGGCGCCCTTGATTCGCACCAGTTGCGGCTCCCCCAGCACGGCAGTGCCCTCGACTAGCCGCGCGGTGGAATCGCTGAGCATCACCGCGCCGGGCGGGGCGACCGACTCCATCCGCTGCGCCATCCCCACCTGCTCGCCGATGGCTGTGTAACCCAATGCGGCAGAACCGATCTCACCGGCGATCACCTGCCCGGAGTTCAGTCCCACCCGCAGCTTCAGGTCGATGCCGTCGCGGCGCTGCACCTCCGCCGCGAGGCGGGTGACGTCCTCTTGAATGCCCAGCGCCGCCAGGCACGCGCGCAGCGCGTGGTCTTCCAACGCGACCGGGGCGCCGAACACCGCCATGATGCCGTCGCCGGTGAACTTGTCTACCGTGCCGCCATAACGCACCACCACCGCCGTCGCATCGGTGACGAGTTCGGTCATGATCTCTAGGAGCCGCTCCGCCCCTAGCGCAGCGGCGATATCCATCGAGTGGACTACGTCGGCGAACAACACCGTGGCTTGTTTGTATTCGGCCGGTGGCGTGCTGGAAGAAACGTCTGCACCGCACTCACTACAGAACTTGGCCATCTCGTTCAACGCGGTGCCGCACGATCCGCACGACAGCTCCGTGGCGGTCATCTCACGCGCCGACTGACTTTAATGTCTGAGCAGTCATGCTGCTTAGCTCTCTTCTGCCGCTCAGCGCTCTTCCGGCAGCGCGTCTTCAGGCACCGAGTTCCTGGTCGATCTGCGGCCAGTAGTGCAGCCCGTCCGTGGTGACCGGAATCCAGTCGTGGGTTTCCCCGGTGGCCAGCACGAAGCTGATCGGGGCACCCTGGGTGACCGCGTTCTGCTGCAGGATGGCCAGGTCGGGGGCGGCGATGTCCTGCGAGCCTGCGTAGATCGTGGTGGGTGGGAGTCCCTGAAGCGACCCGTAGAGGGGGGACACTTCGTAGTCGGTGACCGGGAGCCCACCCGCCCACGACTGGCCGATCTGTTTCAGGGTCGAGGTGGGGGGCAGCCAGGAGTTGATGGACCCGATCGCCGGGTTGGAGAACGTCAGGTCCACCACGGGCGACAGCAGCACCATCGCGCCGGGGACGGTCTCGTTGTGGGCGACGAGGTATTCGACCGACGAGAGCCCGATGGTGCCGCCCGCCGAGTCGCCGAGCACGCTGACGTGGGAAGCCCCGTGCGCGGTGATCTCGGATTCGATCAGCCCGGCTATTTTCGGGATGATGACCCCGGCGGTGGCTCCCTGCTGCACCAGCGGGTAGATCGGCACTTCGATGGTGGCCCCGGTCTGGAACGCCATCATCGAGTAGTCGATCCAGTGGAAGATGAGCGGCGGCAGGAAACCCGCCCCGCCGTGGATGGCGACGACGTAGTCCCCGTCCGGGTGAGCCGGGGTGATCTGCACCACCGGCATCCCTTGGTAGCTGGTCTGCTGGACCGTTTCACCGAGCAACAGCGGCAGGAATGTGGGCGGGGAGTTACCCAGCAGCAGTTTCAGCCCCGGAATGTTAGGGGCGTCGGCGAACAGTGTCATCAGCGGGGAGTTCAGGTTCACCAGCTGGTGGTCGACGGGCGGCAGGTTGAAGAAGATTTTCAGGGCCGGCAGGACCGTCGCGTTTTCGATCTTGGTGAGCAGCGACGGCATGCCGCTGAAGGTCGGGTTCAGCGTGGCCGGAACCGGCGTGATGGCCGGCGCTGCGAAGATGTTGCCGAGCGCGTTCGCCGCCTGGGCCTCTGCGCTGGCAAACGAGTCCGCACTCGCGTTCAACGCCTGCACAAACTGGGCGTGAAACGCCGCCGCCTGCGCGCTGAGCGCCTGAAAGCCCTGACCGTGGGCGGAGAACACCGCCGCAACCGCCACCGACACCTCATCCTCGGCTGCGGCCAGCAGCCCCGTAGTCTGGGCGGCCGCCGCCGTGTGGGCCGCGCTGAGGTCCGAGCCGATGGTCGCCAAATCCGTTGCCGCCGTGGTCATCATCTCCGGTGCCGTGATCAAATTCGACATGATGCCGTCCTAAGCAGCCGCCAAGATGAACGGGAAGAACAGGATCGCGAAAACGACGGCGATGATCGTCTCCAGGATCGTGAACAGTTTCGGGAAATTCGTTGCCAGCCAGTTGTTCACTGTCTCTGACAACTTGGTCAGTGCGGTGAACAGGGGCCGTATCAACGTGTTTAGCGCCTGGAACACAGGCTGTGACACCTCGTGCCATACATTGAACAAGTCGTTCAGCGCGACAATCACGGGTGATAGGGCTGCGGCGTTGGTGGCTTCCGCCGCCGCATACCAGCCCGCGCTCGCCTTCAGGTTCTGCACGAATTGGTCGTGGAACGCCGACGCCTTCCCGGCCAGCGCTTGAAATCCCTCGCCGTATTGGGAGAACAGGTGCGCGATGCTCGCGGATACCTCGTCGGCGGCGGCGGGGATCACCGCAGCGGTGGGAGCCGCCGCCGTGTGGGCCGCGCTCAGCATCGAACCGATACCCGCCAAATCCGTTGCCGCCGCTGCCGTCATCTCCGGGGCCGCGATCACATACGACATGTCTGTCCTCCTACCGCGTCATCGACCGATCGGGATGGCAAAGAGTAAGGCCAGGAGGGTTGTTTCCCGTGTTTCCCATGACTTCTTCTCCTTTTTAATGAACCCTGAAGTCGGGGCCACTGGCTACCGTTCTAATGTTTCCGCGAAGAAGTGCCACTGACGTGAGTAGTGCACTACCGACGCCGCGGGCTACGTCATCCCGTTATTCCCGGGTGGGCCGAGCAGCAACCCGCCGTTGCCGCCGGCGCCGGGTGTGCCGGGGGTCGCACCAGTCCCGGGGTTGCCGCCGTTGCCGCCGGCGCCGAGCAGGCCGGCGTTGCCGCCGTGGCCACCGTTGCCGCCGGTCACTTCGCCTCCGCCGCCCTCGCCGCCGGCCCCGCCGGTGCCCACGAGTAGGCCGCCGCCTTGGCCGCCGGCCCCGCCGGCCCCGCCGACCGTGCTGTCGCTGAATCCGCCGGGCCCGCCGGGCCCGCCGGGCCCCCAAAGCAGGCCGGCGTTGCCGCCGTTCCCGCCGGCCCCGCCGGTGCCCATTGAGCTGCCTCCGCCGGCTCCGCCGGCACCGCCGCCGTTAGCGAGTAGTACCGCATTGCCGCCGGTCCCGCCGTTCCCGCCGGCGGTCACCCCGAACCCGCCGTCCCCGCCGTCCCCACCGGCGCCTTGCAGCAGGCCGGCGTTACCGCCGCTCCCGCCGGCTCCGCCGGTGCCGCCGGTGCTGGCCCCGCCGGTCCCGCCGCCGCCGCCATTGCCGGCGAGCAGGCCGGCGTTGCCGCCGTGGCCGCCGGCACCCCCGGCGGTTCCGCCGGCGCCGCCGGCCCCGCCGTCCCCACCGCCCGCACCGAGCAGCCCGCTAAACAGCCCGCCGGTCCCGCCGGCGCCGCCGGCCCCCCCGGTGGTGAGGCCGTTTCCGCCGGCCCCGCCGGCCCCGCCGTGGCCGCCGCCGCCGCCGTTGCCGCCAGGTCCGCCGGCCCCGCCGGCCCCGGCCGCGTTGGATCCACCCGCGCCGCCGGCCCCGCCGTAGCCCAACAGTGGGTCGCTGGACTTACCGCCGGCGCCGCCGGCCCCGCCGGCCACGGTCGCTGTGCCCGAGCCGCCGGCGCCGCCGGCCCCGCCGTAGCCCAGCAGCCCAGTAGCTCCGCCATTGCCGCCCGCCTGGCCGGTGCCGGGCGCGCCGGAGCCGCCAGCGCCGCCGTCGCCGAGCAGCCACCCGCCGGGCGCGCCGTTTTGCCCGGTCCCCGGGGCCCCGTTGGCGCCGTTGCCGACCAGTGGGCGCCCAGTCAGGTCCTTCACTGGCGAAAACACCGCCAGGCTCTGGGCACCCTGCACCACGGCCTGCAGCGGCGAGGCATTGGCCGTCTCGGCGAGCGCATACGAACTGCCTGCGCCGCTCAACGACTGCACGAACTGGGAATGAAACGCCGCCGCCTGGGCGCTGAGCGCCTGAAACTGCTGGCCGTGGCTGGAAAACAGCGCCGCGATGGCCGCCGACACCTCATCGGCACCGGCGGCCAGCACCCCGGTGGTCGGGGCCGCCGCCGCCGCATTCGCGCCGCTCAGCATCGAGCCGATATTCGCCAAATCCCCTGCCGCCGCCGTCATCATTTCCGGCGCCGCGATCACATACGACATGTCTATCCACCCATTAGCTCGTCGGGCCGACCTGGACGAGACCGGAGCGCAGCCCGGCACCGATGAGAGTCTTGCCCTGCTGGTGTGGCTCGCGTTCGGGCGTGGTCGCGCCGGCGGTCATGGTGTGACCAGGTATTGCGCAACCCAGCCTCACACGAATCGACGGGGCGGTTTGCAGTAGTCGTCTACTTAAAGACGGGGCGGCCTGGGTGATTGACTACTTAAGCGGACCATGCTCGAGACCATTTCGGATGGACCGCCGTACAACGCGACGGCGCAAACCTCACTACGCCAAGCAAACTCAGTATGGCGATACTGAAATCGTCACCGGCGCTATGCGCACGCCGTCAGGGCCTTCACTGTTTTGGCGCCTTGGGGCGGGGCAGCAGGGCGGCCAGTTCGTCGCGGGTGGTGGTTGCGGTCTTCAACATCGCCCGATAGACGTGGCTTTCGACGGCGCGTAGCGACAGAGTCAGTCGCTCGGCAATTTCGCGGCTGGACAATCCCTCACCGATCAGCATCACGATCTCGCGACTTCCTCACCATCATCCCGCACACAGTAGTAGCGGCCGGTGCGGACGAATTTCTTTATCCTTCAGGCAGTTTGGTGCTCGATCCAAGCAATGACGGCCAGTGCGGCGTGGCCGTTGACGGCGCGTCGGGCCTTTAGCGACCTGCTCATCGATGCCGCGTAGCGTACGACGAGCACGGTCGTGGCGATATTGGTAGTAACCAAAATTGGTAGTAACCAAACGCGATCCGGGATACCGCGAGCTCTCGAGTCACTGGTGGACAGCCACGGCTGAGTCAGCACCGACCCGTCCGGAATGGCCTCGTCGGGGCGTTTGTCGCGCCATTCGCGGACCACATCGGGCAGAAGTTGGATTCCAAAGCTAAGCACCACTCGTGATTTGAGTCGGCGGGCAGATCTCAGCGCATGCTCGCCTTCCGGTACCCGATCACCATCGGAGCCGTGCACACCGCGACGATGCCGGCCGACCATAACAAGGTTCCGACTATCGGCGTCACCACCGGACCGCCAAATGACAATCCGCGCATAGCCTCAACGGCGTAGCTCATCGGCTGGTGCTCGACGACCGGTTGAATCCAGCTGGGATACTGGGCGAGCGGCACAAACCCCGTGCAGAAGAAGAACAGCAGCGAAACCACCATGCCCGTCGCCTCAGCGAGCACGGTGTTGGCCAAGTACAACGCCGTCGTGGTGACAAGAAGTGCAAAGGCCACACCGAAGATCACCGGCACCGCCACCCATGCCGCCGCTGCGGCGATTCCCTGCTTGAACCGGAAACCCAACACGAACCCGGTGCACATCACGACGACGGCCGTGGCGGCAATCCGCAACGCCTCGGCTGTCAGTCGTGAGAGCAGGCCCGACGCACGATGGATCGGCAGAACCCAAAGTCGTGTCAGCAAACCCTGCTCGCGCTCGCGCATGAGATTCACTCCCGCTGCGGTTGATCCGAAAATGGCTCCCATGAGAGCGGCCATCGGAACGCTGCCGTAGAGCGCGCTGGTTCCACTCACAGTCGAAACGGGTTTGCCGAACACGAGATTGACCGCAACGAGCAGCATGCTAGGTAAGACCAGGGCCTCGATGACCGTCTGCGCGTCGTGTCTCCACCGAATGAGTAAACGCCGTGTCTGTAACCAGCTCTGCCGAACGAGCAGTTGGGGTGAAGTCTCTGATTGTTGTCTGCCGTTCAACCCGGAACTTGTGTCGTCATACAATGGCAAGCGGCCCTGCAAGGCATCGTGCGTAGCGGACTTCATCGCCGCCGCCAGATAGCCAAGGCGTACAACGGCCCTGCGACCACCAGCATGCCGGCCAACCACGCGAGGGCCTGCGCAATGTTCGACGTAGTCACCACAGCGGTCGAGTGCCCAGCGTCACCCGCGCACGCGCGCAGCGCGTACAGAAACTGGGACGTCGGTTGGTTGCGCACGAAAGGTTGCAGCCACCCAGGGAATTGGTCCGCAGGCTGCAGTCCGACCGACACCATCACAAGGATCACGGCGGGAAGCACGAGAATGAACGTCATGGCCTCGGGATTTTTGGAGACCATCCCAATCAGGTCACCGACAAAGCAGAGTGTGAAGCCGATCAGCATTACCAGCAAGCAGAAGCCGATCGTGTATACCGCACCGCGGTAGAAGCGGAACCCGATCAGGTATCCACACAGAATCGCAGTCGCCAGCGCGGTGGCGCAACGGTACAGGTTGCCTGACATGCGGGCGGCCACAGGCGTCATGGGCGCGATGGGCATCGTGCCGAATCGTCGATTGAGACCGCTCACCGTGTCAGTCGACGACCGAAGCGCGGCCGACATCGCCGAGAAGTAGACCGCCAGCAATGTAATCACCGGTACCAGGTACTGCGCGTAGCTGCCGTGCACGAACGCGGCCATGAGGTTCTTCAGAGGCAGATACAAGCTGACGGTGAAAACCGCGGAAAGGGACATCGCCATCAGCAGCTCCCCGTTGCGCAGACTTGGTGCGATCACACGGACGCTGAGTACCCACCACTGCCGAATCGGCGAAGGATTCGGCCGCATCCCCGTCCAGTAAGTCACGGCATGGCCTCCGCTGCCCAACCGACTGCCGCGCGCGTCGCGGGTTTCTTGGTCAACGCAATGAAGACATCGTCGAGGGAGGGCCGTCGTAACCCGACATCTGCCACACCGATGTTAGCCACATCCAGCCGGCGAAGTGCCTCCATGAGGGTATTCGCCCCGTCGGGCGCGGAGATCGCAATTCGATCCGACGCCAAGGTCGGCTTCTCGTAGGGTAACAGTGAACTCAGGGCTTCTGCCATGGCGGGCAACTCTTTTGGGTCCTTCGGAACGATCTCGCAGTACCCACTTCCCGTGCGCTCCTTGAGCTGCTCGGCAGTCCCTTCCGCGATGACGACGCCGCGATCGATGACGATGATGCGATCACTGAGCGCGTCCGCTTCCTGCAGATACTGGGTGGTGAGCAACGTGGTTATACCGGCGTCTTTGAAGCGGCCCACCAGGTCCCAAATGCTCTGTCTGCTCAGCGGATCGAGCCCCGTCGTCGGCTCGTCCAGGAACGCCACCTCCGGGCGCACGACGAGACCGCACGCGATGTCGATCCGCCGACGCATTCCGCCCGAGTAGGTTTCCACGCGCCGATTCGCCGCATCCTCCAAGTCGAACTCGCGAATAAGTTCCGCTGCGCGCGCGCGTGCGACCGCCCGCGTCAGGCCCTGCAGCTGGCCGAACAACATCAGATTCTGGTGGCCCGTCAACAAGTTGTCGACGGCCACCTGCTGGCCCGTGAGCATGATCGACCGGCGCACCCTGGCCGGGTGTGAAACCACGTCGTGACCGGCGACCCGTGCATGGCCTCGATCCGGCCTCGTCAGCGTCGACAAGACGTCCACCATGGTCGTCTTGCCTGCGCCGTTCGGCCCGAGCAGACCGAGCACCTCACCGCGGCTGACCTCAAAACTGATGTCGCGCAACGCGGCAACGTCTCCGAACGACTTGCTGACGCCGCTGACGATCACGGTTTTCTCAGACGTGGGCATGACGCAGTTCCGGTGAGGCGTTGTCAGGCATGCTCAACCCAGGATCGGCCAGCGGCGCTGGCGGGCCAGCCCGTCGAGTGCGGTCTGCATCACGGAGCGAACATAGGCGTCCACCGCTGCCACATCGGGGTCGTTGCCGAACCTGGCTACGATGTCGATCGGCTCGAGCATCTGAATGATGACCTTGCTGGGCAGCGGCAGGTTGAGTGGCGCCCCGAGGAATCCGAACGGGAATCCGAACGCGATCGGGAAGATATCGGTGCGCAGACGGCGTTTGAGCCCAAGCCACCGCGCCAGCCGGGTGCCGCGGGCCAGGAACAGCTGGGTCTCCTGCAATCCGATCGACACGGCAGGCACGAGAGGCGCCCCGGCATCGACGGCTGTCCGTACGTACCCGGTACGACCGGCGAAGTCAATGACGTTCTGTCGGAAGGTGGGACGGTAGGCGTCGTAGTCACCGCCGGGGAACGTCACCACTACCGCGTCGTTGCGGAGCGCCTGCAGGGCGTTGTCGTGGGTGGCGCGGATGAAGCCGGTGCGTGCGAGAAACCAGCTATTGATCCGGGTGAAGATCAGGTCGTGGCTGAGGGTGTACATCGGCCGTGTGTAGCCCAAGCGCTCGTAGAAGTGGACGCCGAGAATTTGTATGTCGAAGGCGAAAAGCCCGCCGGAGTGGTTCGCCACCACCAACGCCCTACCGGGTGGAATGTTGTCGAGCCCGCGCACCTCCGATCGGAAGTACCACTTGTAGATCGGCCGGAGTATGCGGGCCAGGTGTCTCGTGAACGACGGGCTCCAGCCCGCGATCTCCGAGCGGTCGATCTCGGCGCCCGTGTCAGTCGCGGCCTGCTGCCGCTCTACGGAACTCATACGGGGGTGAACTCGATTGGCACCGCCGCCGGCGAGCGGAACGCGACGCCGGTAATCGTCGGCGTAGGCTCGCTCGCGTCCAGGCGCATGTCGGGCAGCCGGTCGAGCAATGCGTTCACCGCGACCGTCGTCTCCATGCGTGCGAGATGCGCCCCCAGGCACAGGTGCGGGCCCGCGCCAAACGTCAGGTGCGCGATGTTCGTTCGGGTGGGATCGAAGCGGTCTGGGTCCGGATAGCGCGCAGGGTCGCGGTTGGCCGCAGCGATGCTGACGTTGACCGTGGCCCCCGGCTGGATCGCGATCCCGGCGAGTTCGCATTCTCGGGTCGTCGTGCGCATCACCGAGGTGATCGGCGGCTCCCAACGCAACGCCTCGTTGATGGCACCCGGCAGCATGCCGCGATCCGCCCGGATCCTTTTGAGCAGTGTCGGCTCAGTCAGCAGGCCCACCAGCAGGTTGCCGGTGGCGCGGTAGGTCGTCTCGAACCCGGCGGGCAGGATCAGTAGCAGGAACGCGAAGATTTCGTCGTCGGTCAGCCGTGTGCCGTCGATCTCCGATTGCGCGAGCGTGCTGATCAAGTCGTTGCGGGGTTCGCGCCGTCGCTCGGCGAGAACCTCGCCGAAATACTCCTTTAGGGATGCGGATGCCGCGATCCCGTTTTCCCAGTCGTAGAGCACGTTGAGCAGCGCGATAGACAGTCGCTGAAATCGCGCGCAGTCCTCCTTAGGAAGGCCCATCACCCGGGCGATGACCTCCACCGGGAACACGAACGTGAACTCGCGAACCAACTCCGCCCGTCCACGCGCGGCGAACCGGTCGATGAGCTCGTTCACCACGACCGATACGAGCTCGCTGCGCCACCGCTCGAGCAACTTTGCCCGAAACGACGGCGACACCAGGGCCCGGCTGATCCGGTGCTCGGCGCCCTCGAGTTCGAGCAGGGTACGGCCCATGATCGGGCCCATGATCTGGCTGTAGATCGACGACGAGTACGTGTCGGGGTCGGTGAGCACCCGGTGGCACTCGTCGTAGCCGAGCACTGTCACCATCTGGTCGCCGATGGTCTCGCTGGTGGCCTCGGTGAACGCGTTGCCAAGCATCACCGGGTGGCGTTCGCGGGCCTGGCGGAGTCGCTCATGCACATTCCCGATGGGCGTGAGCAGCCCATCATGCAACTCGACCGAGTCCAACTGCCGCGGTGCCGGGATTGCCATGGCCCTCCTCCCAGAGGAATCCTTGATGACTGCGAGCGCGACGGATCGAGTTCCGCCATGGGAATCCTGGCTCGCGTTCGGTGGAACGAGCTCAGTAGCGCCCTACTGCAATCGCGCCCTTTTTCGGCGTACTACTGCGATGGAATCTCTCTTTTTCCGTTCGTCTGAGGCCGGTAGGGCCGGGTGCGCCGGTGTTCAACGGCGCCGAGGGCCTTGGCAAAAGTGTGCGATCGGTAGCAGGATCCGTTATCGGTCAATACTCTGGCCGTTTCATCTGGCCAGCGGGTGCGCACCTGCGCCAGCAGAGTCGGGCAGCCGGCAGCGTGGCGGACGATTGACAGTTGCGCCCTGCAGTCGACGAGCAGCTCGGGCACCGCAGCGCAGCTCTGGCAGGCGAACAGACTGGCACGCTAGCCGACGACAAACGGCCCCCGGTGGATTTCAGTATCGCCATACTGAGTCGACACGACGACAACACATGCAGGCTGCTCAGATGGCCGATGAACTCAGCCAACGCGAGCAGGCGCTACGCCGGCTGCCGTTACCGTATTCGCTGGCGTTGAGGCTGCGCGACGCACGCATCTCCGCCGACGTGATCTGCCAGTACGTCAACGTCGAGTTGGCCGCCCTGGATGGCCTGTATCGCATGGCCGAAGCGAAACTTCTAGCAGCTCAAAACGTAACAGACGATCGCTACCACGGATGCCGGTGAGGCAGCCGACTGCACCACGTTGAGGTAGCGGGTCGGCAAAATCGGCGCCGCCCATCTGTCTAATTGCGGACGACCTCAGACCCCATTCGTCTGGGCTGGGGAATAAGCCCGGCCCAAGACCGCGACTCGGTAGCGCTGCGCCGAAACCGGGCGAATTGCAGTAGCGCGCTACTGCGCTCGTCGCACCGCACTCGAGTGACGATTCCTATCAGGAAGCGCGACACCCGGACGCCGTTGGCCATCGTTGCGCGAGGACACAGATAAGAGGAACGACGACGACTACCGCAAACATCTCCGGCGCCGTCATCATCGTGACCGGTGCCGGAAGCGGGATCGGTCGGGCGAGCGCGCTGATGCTCGCCGAGCGCGGCGCGACCGTCGTCGCGGTGGATCGCGACGGCGAGGCGATCGACAAGGTTACTGCCACGACCGGCGGGCTCGCGATCGCGGTCGACATCCGCGATCCGCAGCACGGCGACGCCGTGATCGCGCGGGTGCTCGAGCGCTACCAGCGCGTGGATGCCGTGGTCGCGAACGCCGGAGTGGGGTACGTCGGCGACTTCGCGACGATGCCGCCCGAGAACATCACGACGCTGGTCGAGGTGAACTTCCGCGGGCCGCTGCTGTTGACCCGGGCCGCGCTGCCGTCGATGACTGAGCGCGGCAGCGGCGCGCTGGTCTTCACGACCTCGATCGCAGGTGGCGTGCCGGTGCCGACCGAGGCGGCGTACTGCTTCTCGAAGTCAGCGCTCGAGACGTTCGCCGATGCACTGCGCGAGGAGCTGCGATCGACCGGCGTGACCGTGACGACGGTCCGGCCCGGAGTGGTGCGGACCGCGTTCCACGACGACCGCAACAAGCCTTACTCGCGGAAGATCCCGCAGCCGGTCGAGCCGGAGGCGATCGCCGCCGCGATCATCGACGGGATCGAGACCGGGAAGTCGCGGCGCACCGTTCCTGGCTGGATCGAGATCGCGGTCACCGCTCAGCGGCGGATGCCGCGTGTCTTCGAGGTCATGTCCCACCTCTTCGGCGGCAACTGAGCGGCGATGTCGGCGTCACCGGGATTGGTGAGCGCGACCAGCGGCAACTAGCCCCTGTTACCGCCGGCGGAGATGTGGTGTTTTGCGATTCACCGTACAGAATCGGCTGAAATCTATACGCTCCCAACATGATTAAGCGCCCAACGGCATGGTGGCGTCGCCTCTTGATCTTGGCCGAACTGGCCGGCGAGGACGCGGCAGTCAACACGTTCCATTAAAAGCGCAGTCATTCCTCGCCCCCAAAGATGCGGCGGTGGTAGCGCTCACGCGACTCGGCGTCGGGCGTAACGAAGGCGCGGTCAGTGCCGGTGATTCGGTCCGCCCAGCGGCGCATCCGCGGCGGAGTCAGCGACATCGCAAACAGCATTGCGCCCAACCGGCCGGGTACCGGCACCCGGAATTTGCCGCTGTTAACCGCCGCGACCATTACTTTAGCTACATCCGCGGGGTCGACGGTGGCGACGGGTTGCATCCACTTCGGCCACGACGCGCCGGCGGATAGCTCGGTGCGGACCACCCCGGGCAGGACGACGGTGACGGCAACGCCGTGATTGCGCATCTCAGCGGCCATTGCCTCGCTAAAGCCGATGACGGCGTGTTTGGTGGCGCAGTAGGTCGCCAGTCCGGGGATGCCGGTGACGCCGGCCAGCGACGCCACGTTGATGATGACGCCGCTGCCGCGGTCGGCGAAGCGGCGCGCGGCCAAGCGGGACCCGGTGATCACGCCACGCAGGTTGGTGTCGATAATTCGGTCGGTCGCCGAGGGTTCCTCGTCAATAAATAGCCCGGTCGGCATGATGCCGGCGTTGTTGATCAGGACATCGATCGGTCCGAGCGCCGCCTCGGCGTCGTTGACGAATTGTTCGAATGAGGGCTGCTGTCTCACGTCGAGCGGAAGGCCGACGACTTGAGCGCCGGTGGCGTTGCCGATGTCAATTGCGGCCTTCTCGGCCAGTTCGACGTCGAGATCGCCGATCGCGACTTTTGCGCCGGCCGTCGCGAACTCGGTCGCGGTCGCGCGCCCAATGCCGCGGGCTCCGCCAGTGATTGCCACGATCTTATCGTGAACGTTGGGAGGATTCATGTGCGCCATTGCTAGCTCCTCGGTTCTGATCGGCTGAGTTCATCGGCCATCTGAGCAGCATGCACATGTTTTCGTGATGCTGACTCAGTAGGGCGATACTGAAATCAGCACCGGCGCCAAGCGCACGCCGTCAAGGCCTTCGCTGTGTTCACGCGCTGGGACGGGGCAGCAGGGCGGCCAGTTCGTCGCGGGTGGTGGTTCCGGTCTTCAACATCGCCCGATAGACGTGGCTTTCAACGGTGCGTACGGATAGTGTCAGTCGCTCTGCAATTTCGCGGCTGGACAATCCCTCACCGATCAGCATCACGATCTCGCGTTCCCGATCGGTCAGCGGCAAGGGCTCGCCGGCCTGGCGAAGCGCCGAAGTACTGGCGCCGCATTGTTCGGCCAGAGCGGCGGCGCGTGTCGAGCAACCCAACGCCGATCCCCGAAGGCCTTGCTGTCGATACGTCAGGGCGGCGTGTGCGGCCGCATCGACGGCGGCAACAAGGTCGCCCAGACGCTCGAATTCTTCTGACACCGAGGCCAATTGGGCGGCGCCGTCGTCGCGCAGGGCCTCGGCGAACCGCGCGGCCACGCCGACGCGGGGCCCCTCGACGATCGCCTCGAGCTCACGCAACCTAGGTGCGCTCGAACGGTCCCCGAACTGGGTGGCGGTCTGCAGACACATCACTTCCGCTGCGAATTGCCCCTTAGCTGCGGCCCTTTGGGCCGCCGACAACAAGACGGCGATCGCCTCGCTGACCGCGCCCTGGCCCGCGGCCACCCACGCCCGGGCCAGGCTCAACTCGTAGTCCAGCGACCGAAATGGGCGTCGCATCTTGTCGAGCGCGGCAAGTGCGGCGGCTGCCTCGTCAGTTGACCCGCGTACGGCTAGCGCGGTCGCGCGTGGGATGTGGTAGCGGTACCCCCAGCCCAAAGGGTGGGTGCCGGACATCCCTACCGCTGCCTGTTCCAGCAACGCACACGCGGAATGCAGGTCGCCTGCACCAAGGGCGGCCCGACCCGCCACGGCAGCACCGAGTAATTGAGCTGCTCCCGGAAGGTCGGCTGCCTGCTGCTGCACGCGTTCGACCACGTCAGAGGCATCGCCGATCCGCCCTGATAGCACCAGCGCGCCGACGTGAGAATCAGCGATGTTGAACCTCATGTGCGGAGCGTCGAAAGAGCGAGTCGCAGCGATGTATCCGGCTGCTGCAGTGCCCACAGCTGCGGTGGTGCGTCCGGCGTCCGCGGCTATGGTAGCGAGAGCCCAGGCTATCTCCGCACCGACTACGGCGGGCAGGTCATCGAACGCGAGTTTCTTCGATGCTTGCAACGCCGTCTGGGGCTGGTCCATCGCAAACCAGTAGACGGTGAGGAAGGCGTCGATATAGCTGTGCGCCTGTGGTGGTGTGGTGCGCGACGCCTCGTCGATGATTTCTTTCGCGCGTGCCGGGTCGCCGAGCGCCCAGAGTAGGTTGCTCGCGCGAAAGAACGCGAATCTCGCGCGGTCGCCGTCGGTCAACTGGCCGGTGTCAATCTCGGCGAGCACCGCGTCTGCCTCTTCGCCACGGCCAAGCCACGAAAGGGCATGCGCGCGAACAAAGTTCGGTTCCAGTCCGGCTCCGACGCGGATGGCCGCCTCCGCGAGTCGATCGGCCAGGGGCAGATCCGCTAGCCAGACGGCGCCGTGGGCCGCCCTGACGAGCAGGTCCACGTCGGGGGCGAGGTCGGAGTCGAGACTCAACGTGGCCCGCCGCACGACGACCTGGATGTCGTCGCGCTCATCGGACCCGGCGAGTTCGGCGGCGACCAGCCCGCGCAGCCGCCGCAACTTCGTGGGTGGCGCGCCTCTGCGGCGCACCTCACCGTAGAGCGGATGCGCCACCCGCACCTGCACACCAGCAACGCCGGGCTCGAGCGTGATCAAACCGCGGGTGTCGGCCTCCTCGACCGCGGCCGGATCAGTGATCCGCCGCAGCGCCGCCAGTTCGATCGGCTCCCCAACAGCCAGCGCGTCGACCACATCATTAACCGGGGCGGGTAGGTCCCCGATGCGGGATTCGATCAGCTCGACCAAGCTGGGCGGCAT
>CAVYDT010000008.1:0-2980346 GCA_963767375.1 uncultured Actinomycetota bacterium | reverse complement strand
CGGCGCCGGACATCGAACGCACCGAGCTGACGACCAAATCGGACGGCAGAGTCGAGATGACCCTGCTCCGCCCGCGCGATGCCGTCGGCGACCTCCCGGTTCTCTACTGGATGCACGGGGGCGGGATGGTGATCGGCAACCGTTATATGGATGACTCCCGCTTGGGTGAATGGTGCCGCTCGCTGTCCTGCGTATGCGTCAGTGTCGAGTACCGATTGGCCCCCGAGACGCCGTATCCCGGGGCGATCGACGATTGCGACCAAGGGTTGCGCTACATCGTTGATCACGCAACCGAGCTGCGGCTCGATTCCCACCGCATCGGCGTCGGGGGGCGCAGCGCCGGTGGTGGACTGGCCGCAGCTCTGGCGCTGCGTTGGCGCGACAGGACCGACAACCCTCTGGCTTTCCAGTACCTGGAATACCCGATGCTCGATGACCGCATGGATACGCCCTCCACCAAGCTGGACGAACTCCCACTCTGGAGTCGCGAATCCAACGCTTTCGGCTGGCGCGCCTACCTCGGCGACCGCTGCGGAACCGACCATGTGCCACCCGACGCGGCGCCGAGCCGGGCGGTCGAGTTGGTTGGGCTACCACCAACATTCATCACCGTGGGGACGGCCGACTGCCTGCGCGACGAAGCGATCGACTTCGCTGCAAGGCTGTGCCGAGCCGACGTCTTGACCGAGCTTCATGTCTACGCCGGCGCGGTGCACGGCTTCGATATGTTCGCCGACTGCGCGGTCGTCAGGTGCGCCGCGCGTGACAGTGCCGATTGGCTGGCCCGCCAGTTCCGCTGACGCGACCTGCGTTAGCGCCGTGGACGACTGCGCGGCAGGCCAAGCCGGTTCTCCACGATAAGGCTGCGCAGCACCTCGCTCGAGCCGCCATAGATCGTTGTCGCGACCGCGCTCCGATAGTGCGCGTCCAGGTTGCCGTCTACCGGAGCCTCAGGATCGGTCCAGTCGAGCAGGCCCGACATTCCTGCTATGTCGCTCGCCGCGGCCGAGGCGCGGACATAACTCTCCGGGCCGAACAGGGCCGAGACCGGGCCCGGCTTCTCGCCCTCAGCATCCAAGAAGGCGGCCCGCAAGCCGAGTAGATCAGCGACCTCGCCTTCCATCGCCATTCGCGCCAGACGCTCCCTGACGAGATCGTCGTTGATCAATGGGGCGCCGTCGGGCCCGGGTTGGGTGCGGGCGAACTCCAGCGTATGAGCCGCAACCCGTGTTGTCCGTGAGGCCGGTGCCACGTTCTGCTCTGCCTCGAGCGCGGCCCGCATCACCGAAAAGCCCTGATGCGCCTCACCGATCCGGTTCGCGTCCGCGACCCGCACGTCGTTGTAGAACACGACATTCGTGCGTTCGTGGCCCATGGTGTGCACCGCCCGGATCTCGACGCCGGGTGAATCCAGCGGGACCAGCAGCATCGTGAGGCCGCGGGTGCCCGCCGATCCCACCTGTGACCGAGTCAATAGGAAGCAGTAATCAGCGACGTGGGCAAAGGTGGTGAAGATCTTCTGTCCGTTGACAATCCAGTCGTCGCCGTCGTGCTCAGAGCGTGTCGCGCAGGCGAAGACGTCTGATCCGCCGGCCGGCTCGGTATATCCCAGGCAGATCAGAGTCTCACCGGCGGTGACACCCGGCAGGATCCTGCGCTTCAGTTCCTCGGAGCCGGTGGCTTTGATCGCATTTGCCGGCAACATCGTGGTGCCGGGCCCTATGGTCGGGACGCCACCCTTGCGCAGGGTGTCCAACAGCACTCCCGCCTCGAATGGGTCGAGGCCGGCGCCGCCCTCATCGACGGGCCACGTCGGCGCTACCCACCCGCGCTCGCCGAGCTTGAGGGTCAGCGCTCGGTCGACGCCGTCGCCGGTGCGACGTTCGTTCTCGATCAATGCACGGGTGACATGCCGGGCGATGAACTCCTCGGCTTCGCCCCGGATGCGCCCCCAGTTCGCGGGTTCGGTGAAGTCCATTGGCTCAGCAGCCTTCCGTGATAGCGGGACCGAAGCGTCTATCCGCGACGACGAGTAGCTCGCGTCGGGGATCGGCGAACGCCGCTGCCCAAGCCTTGGCGCGCCGGTAATAGAGCTGAATGTCGTACTCGTCGGTGAAACCGTATCCACCATGGACGTGGAGGCTGTGCTGACTCGCGTGATAGGCGGTTTCGGCCGCGAAGACGAACGCCATCGCCGCCAGCGCGCCAGCGTCCTCCTGCGCGGAATCCATTGCCCAACAAGCCTTACGGACCAGTAGCTGGGCGCCATCTAGCGCTGTGACCGCGTCGGCGAACGGGTGCGCGACCGCTTGGTACATTCCGATCGGCTGGCCGAACGCTTCGCGCACTATCGCGTAGCGGGAACCGATCTCCACGGCCTCGTAGGCCAGCCCGACCAGCGCCGCAGCGCGCAGCACACGTACCTCGTCGATCGCGGCGTCAAACAGTGCGCGCGCCTCGTTGCCCTCGGCGAGGACAGTGGTGTCGCCCTGGGCCTCCCACCGGGCCAGCGACAGTCCGCCGAGGTTGCGGCGCGCCGTCTTGGAGAGGCCGTCCGGGCGGTTCACGTAGCTCAGGGAGTCTCCGTCGAAGGCCAGCACAGCGTCGGCGATTGCGCCGTCGACTAGCAGCTGGCGTGCCACCGGCCCGGGCTGCGTGGCCAGTGACACGATGACCGATCCGCTCAGGACCGGTCCCAGCAACTCTTTCTCGCGCAGGCGACCCAACAATCGGGCAGCGGCCGCGGTCTCGGCGACCGGGATCGGGGCAAGGCGTCGGCCGGCTTCCTCGGCCACCAGTACCAGCTCGAGAAGGCCGCCGTCCCCGCCCCCGCAGTCCGAGGGCACTCCGATACCCAGCGCACCGATGTCGGCGTAGTGCCGCCAGAGCAGCCCGTCGAAGCCTGTGGACGGACTCGACTCCGCTGCGCGCACCCGCTGTGGCGTGGCCTGTTTCCCGAATAAGGCCGCGAACGCCTCGCGGACCGCCCGTTGCTCCGGCGTCAGCGATAGATCCACCTGTTCCTCCTCGCAATCGTGACCACGCTATCGATCTCCGACGGCACGTCGGTGCCGCCTCAGAAGGCACGTTACCCGCTGTCGGACTGATGCACGACGAAAAAGTAAACGCATATCCTCTTTTAACGCACTCGATGCTAGAGTCAGTTGCACATTTGATTGTCACGTTTGTTGGGTAACGTTCAGCCTGCCTCGCAGGCATGGCTGCGCACGAGGAGGAGTTCAATGACGCCGCGATTGGGTTTTCCGGTCTTCGACGGTGATAACCACATGTACGAGACACGCGAGGCGCTGACGAAGTTCTTGCCCCCGGAGTACCACGGCGCGATCCGCTACGTGGAGGTAGACGGGCGCACCAAGATCGCCACGCTGGGACAGATCAGCGAGTACATCCCCAACCCGACCTTCGACAAGGTCGCCGCCCCTGGTGCCCAGGAGGACTACTTCCACAACGGCAACCCCGAGGGCAAATCCCATCGCGAGATCCTGGGTAAGGCGATCGAGGCAACCCCCGCGATGCGTGAACCCGGGCCCCGACTGGCGCTCCTCGACGAGCAGGGCATCGACAAGTCGATGATGTACCCGACGCTGGCAAGCCTGGTGGAAGAGCGTTTCCGCGAGCACCCCGAGGCGACCCACACGATCATTCATGCCCTGAACCAGTGGCTGCACGAGACCTGGCAATTCGACTACAAGGGCCGCATCTTCACCACACCCATCATCACCTTGCCCATCGTGGACAAGGCCATCGAGGAACTGAACTGGGTGGTCGAGCGCGGTGCACGCGCGATTCTCATCCGCCCAGCGCCGGTCCCGGGGCTGCATGGCCCGCGGTCATTCGCCCTGCCCGAATTCGACCCGTTCTGGAAGCGGGTCGTCGAGACCGGCGTGCTGGTCATCATGCACGCCTCAGACAGCGGATATTCCCGGTACGCCAACGACTGGGAGGGTTCCGGTGAGTTCCGGCCGTTCCAGCCGTCGCCATTCCGCTCCTACTACTCCCTGGCCCGCAACCCGGCCGAGGACGCCGTCGCGGCGCTGGCCTGCCACGGACTGCTCACACGGTTTCCCGAGCTTCGGATCGGCATGGTGGAGAACGGCACGACCTGGCTGCCCCGGCTCCTGGAGAACCTCAGCGACACCCGCAAGAAGATGCCGCAGCTCTACAGCGAGAATCCCGTGGAGGCCATCCATCGCTGCGTCTACTTCAATCCCTTCTGGGAGGAGAACGTGGCCGAACTCGCGAAGCTGGTGCCAATCGATCACCTGTTCTTCGGCTCGGACTACCCCCATCCGGAAGGCCTGGCGGATCCGCTCACTTACGCCGAGCGTCACCCAGAACTGAGCGACGACGAGGTCGCCATGGTGATGGGCGGCACGCTGGCGGGCATGATGCGGATCGACGCCTGAGATGTCGACCGATCACGGTGCGGGATCGGCCACCAAACCGCGCGAGGATGGCTCTCCCATGGAGTTCAACCCGTACTCCGACAGCTTCTTCGACGACCCCTATGAGACCTACCGTTGGATGCGCGACGAGGCGCCGGTGTATTACAGCGAGCGGTGGGACTTCTACGCGCTGACCCGGCACGAGGATGTCGTTGCCGCCCACCGCGATTGGGAGACATTCAGCAGCTCTTACGGCGTCACCCTGGATGCGCTGTCGATGCGAAGCCGGTTCGACACCAACATGTTGATCATCATGGATCCGCCCGAACACGAACGGCTGCGCAAGCTGGTACGCCAGGTGTTCACCAAGGCGGCGATCGCCAACCTGGAGCCGCTGGTGACCGACGTCGTCACCTCGTATGTCGACGCCCTGAAGGGCAAAGACGATTTCGACATCGTGGCCGACTTCGCGGCGCTGTTCCCGGTCGAAATCATCTCCTCAATGCTCGGCGTCCCTCCCGGAGAGCGCCAGCAGATCCGGCATTGGACCGACGGGTTCCTGCACCGCGAGGAGAACAACCCCTTCGCCACCGAGAGCGGCGTTGCGGACTCGTTTGCGATGAACGATTACTTCCTGGAGCTGTCCAAGCACAAGCGCCGCCAGCCCGACGACCTGATCATCAGCAGGCTGGTGGACGCGACCTACGAGGACGAGACCGGGGTGACGCACCGGCTCACCGACGAGGACATCGCCACGTTCGCGGTGCTGATAGCGGCGGCGGGCAGCGAAACGGTCACCAAGCTGGTGGGCAACGGCGTCATGGCCTTCCACCACAACCCCGAGCAATGGGAACTGGTGCTCGCCGACCCCGGCGTGATCCCCGGAGCGATCGAGGAGATGCTGCGACTCAACCCGCCCTCGCAGTATCAGGGCCGGTTCGCCACCCGAGAGGTCGTGCTCGACGGGGGCACCATCCCGGCGGGATCGCCCACCCTGCTGGTCACCGGCGCCGCCACGCGTGACCCGCGGGCCTACGATCGACCCGATGTGTTCGACATCAAACGGGGCGGCTCTACCACCCTGGCTTTCGGATTCGGCGCACACAGCTGCCTGGGCTCCTGGCTGGCGCGACTGGAGACACGAGTCGCGATGCACGCGATACGCGAGAACTGGCCGCGGCTCGCGGTAAACACCGACGGTTTGCGACGGGTGACGATGTCCAACGTGGCCGGCTATTCGCACATCCCGGTGCGCGTCGGCTGATGGGCGCGGCGCAGACCGCGTCGGACGATTCGGCATCCCGCGGCCTGCCGGGGAGTGTTCCCGAGCTGCTGTCGTGGCGGCGCGCGCAGCCTGACGGCGAGTTCCTGGTCACCGACGAGGAGCGGCTGAGTTTCACCGAAGCCGACGCGCAGTCCAGGACACTGGCCGATGCGCTGTTGGCCTCGGGCGTGGGCAAGGGAACCCGCGTCGGCATCCTGTTCCCCAACTGCGCCCAGTGGCTCATCGCGTGGCTGGCCGCAGCCCGCATCGGCGCACTCACCGTCCCGCTGTCGACGTTCGCGCCAGGCGCCGAACTCGCCAGGCTGCTGCGCCACACCGACACCCAGGTGCTACTGATGGGCCGTTCGATCGCCGGTCGCGATCTCGTCGCGCGAGTCGCCGACGCGTTGCCCGGCCTGGCCGGCGGCGACGCGGCGATCGCCCTCGCCGCCGTCCCCTATCTGCGGCGGGTGCATGTGTGGCCCGACTGTGACCGGGCGTGGACGACTCCGTGGCCGGGCAGCACGGGTCCGGTCGCGCCGCTGACAGGCTCGGCCGAACAGGAGGTCGGACCCGCCGACGAGCTGGTCCTGGTCACGACGTCCGGAACCACCGCGCTGCCGAAATCCGTTGCGCACACCCACGGCAGCCTCGTGCGCCACGCGGCCCTTCTGGCCCGCCACCGCGGAGTCACCGCCGCCGACCGCATCTACTCCCCGATGCCGTTCTTCTGGGTGGGCGGACTGACCATGGTGGTGCTGCAGGCGCTGTCCACCGGGGCCGCGATCCTGGCCCAAGACGTGTTCGAAGCCGGCGCCACGCTGGCGCTGCTCGAACGGGAGCGGGCCACCTTCATCTCGTGCTGGGCGCAGGCCAGTCAGGCCATGGCCGATCACCCCGACTTCGCCAAGCGCGACCTGTCCAGCGTCCGGGGCGGCACCATGCTGCAGGCGCTGCCACCCGAACGTCGACCCAGCGAACCCGAGCTGACCCCCAACCTGCTCGGCATGACCGAGACCGGCGGGCCGCACACCATGGTCGAGGTCCCCGACACCCCACTGCCACCACAACGGCGCGGCTCCTGGGGGATTCCGCTGCCCGGGCTCGTGCAACACCGAATCGTGGACACCGCCGGCGTTGAGGCGCCGCCGGGGCAGGAGGGCCAGATCCAAGTGCGCGGCCAGATCCTCATGAGCGGGATCTACAAACAGGAACGCCACGAGGTGTTCACCGCCGACGGGTGGTATGACACCGGGGACCGCGGATGGTTCGACGACGCCGGGCACCTGCACTTCACCGGACGCGCCAGCGCCCTGATCAAAACCGCCGGGTCCAATGTCTCACCGGCCGAGGTCGAATCGGTCCTGGACGCCATCCCCGGCGTGCTGCACAGCTTCGTGGTCGCCCTGCCCCATCCGGTACGCGGCGAGGTCGTCGGAGCCGCCGTCGTGCCCGCGCACGGCGCCCAGCTGTCCACCGACGCCGTCGTCGCTCATGCCCGCGCCAACCTCTCAGGGTTCAAGGTGCCGACCGTCATCGCGGTCCTCGCCGAGAGCGAGCTACCGATGCTGCCCACCGGCAAACTGGACCGTCAGGGGCTGGTCAGGTTGTTGACGGCGGACTGACGACTGGCGGGTGGTGGTAACTATGCGCAGAGTGATCCAATTCTCCACTGGCAACGTGGGGCGGCATTCGTTGCGAGCGATTATCGGCAGGCCAGATCTAGAACTGGTCGGCGTACATGCCGCCAGTTCGGAGAAGATCGGTCGGGATGCGGCTGAGCTCTGCGGGCTGGACCAGCCGACGGGCATCTTCGCTACCGACGATGTCGACGCCCTGGTAGACCTCGGCGCCGATTGCGTGGTCTATACATCTCAAGGCGAGACTCGGCCGATGGAGGCGATCGACCAGATGGCCAACTTTCTGGCGGCGGGCACCAACGTCGTCGGATGCTCAATGGTCTGGCTGGTCGCTCCTCATCATGCCGAAGACTGGTTGCGGGTGCCGTTGGAGCGCGCCTGTGCGGCCGGCAACACCTCCCTCTACGTCAACGGAATCGACCCGGGCTTCTCTGGCGATACATTGGTGCATTCCGCAGTCAGCCTGAGCACCCGTGTCTCGTCGATCACCGTGCAGGAGATTTTCGACTACGGAAACTATGACGACGCCGAGTTCACCGGGGCCGGAATGGGTTTCGGAATGACCCCGGACGACGACACACCGATGTTATTGCTGCCCGGGGTTGTTGTGTCGATGTGGGGCGGTCAGGTGCGCCGTCTGGCGGACCATCTCGACATCGAACTCGACGAAGTGCGCCAGCGCGCCGAACGCTGGTTCACGCCGGAGCGTATTGACTGCACGATGATGACGGCGGAGCCGGGACAGATGGCCGCGGTTCGGTTTGCCGCCGAGGGCGTCCGTGACGCCAAACCGGTGATCACCATCGAGCACGTCTCTAGGCTGACCTCCGCCGCAGCGCCCGACTGGGAGTTCCCACCTGACGGTCATACCGGCGTACACCGTGTCGTCGTGGAGGGCGAACCAAGAGTGGAGATAAACACTCACGTCTCTCATCCGGTTTTGGATTCCAGTGACGCTGGATGCATCTCGACGGCGGGCCGGCTGATCAATGCGATCGACTGGGTGTGCCGCGCACCCAAAGGATTGATTGCTGCCGAGGATATTCCGCTGTCCGTGACCATGCGCGGCCTGATGTGGAACCAGCCTTGACGACAGACCGGCTTCGGCGTGACTAGGAGAACCAATGGATTTCGCAGCCTTCCGTCTCAGTGATGACGAGCGAAGGCAACTTCTTGCGGTACAGACCGAATGCAGCGTCGGGTGGCTCAACAGCGACGGTTGGCCGGTGTCGGCATTCCTGACGTACTTGTTTGAGCGCGATGCGTTCTGGGTGACGTCCTTCCGCGACCGCCCCCGGGTCGACTGTCTAATCGCTGACCCCCGAAGCACGGTCGCGGTTTCCAGCGCAGGTAAAGAACTCGCCCACGGCCGGATGATCAGCGCCCGCACATTGGCAGTCGTGCACGATGACGCGTCCACAGCTGAATGGTTCTACCCGCAGTTCTGCAAAATGGCCGGCCTGGACGCCGCGGTGTTGGCCCGGCAGGACCGCGTCGTCATCGAGCTTCGTCCGCAGGCGTGGAACAGCTTTGACGCCACGCGAATGCTCCGCCGATAGTCAGCTCCAAGGAGCACTCGTAGACCATGAGCGACGAATCGATCGGCAGCCAGTGTGGGATAGCTGAAACCAATCCTCAAGCCAGATCGGCGCCCTGCGGGCAGATATCATCCATCTTCCGTTCTCAGCTCAGTACATCTTATACCGATGTAACTGACTCTAGATTTAAGCTTGGCTCCGCTCCAAATCGTGAGCCGAAATTCGGTGATAGCGGTGCTTTGACGCGCGCCGAAATGCCCCGCCGAACAGCAATCCGCACGATGGAGACTGTTGCGATAACTGTTGCAGCACAGAAGTAAATTCCCGACATACCGAGACCGTGGCGGGGCTCGCGGGCACCGCCGACGCGTCAAAGCGACCGACCATGTTTGCGCCGGCAGCTGGTCGCCCGAGCGGTACATGACCCCTTGCCAGAAGGCCTCAGTCGCCACATATATATCGGTACCCGATGGAGATGTGGTATGCATGGGTATGGAACAGCCATCCCGGGTTGCCAGCCGAGAGGACATCGCCGACGGGCTAGAGCAGGCGGCGATCCTCGTGGTGCGGCACATGTCCGATCGCGCAACACTGAACCTGACCACCTCCATGGTGCTGGACACGCTCAATCGGGAAGGACCGGTCCGGGTAACCACGCTGGCCGCGGCGGCAGGCATCGGCCAGCCGTCGATGACCGAACTGGTTCAGCGGTTGGAACGACAGCGCCTGGTCACCCGTGTCGATGACCCCGAAGACGGGCGGGCCGCTCTGGTAACCATCACCGACGCTGGGCGGGCGCCGTTGGACGATCAGCGGCGCGGCCGCCGCGACCAGCTGACCGAACTGCTGACCGCCCTGCCGGCAGAAGACGAGGCCACGCTGACCCTGGCCATGCACGTGGCTCTGCCCATCATCCGCCGACTCATCCACAACGCTCACCGATCCCGCACCCAAGGAGCGGCCGATCGCCGCACCGCGTCACTATCCATGAAGACGCGCGTCGGCTCCGCGGTACCGCCGAACACGCGGGAGCCAGCATGACTGTGACCACGCCGATCACCACGCCCTTCAAATGGGAAACCACCGCCGCCGAGGTTGTCGCCGGGATCGATCTGGCCGGCAGCCGGGTCATCGTGACCGGTGGGGCATCCGGCATCGGCCTCGAGACCGCGCGTGCGCTCGCCACCACCGGCGCAGAGGTGACCCTCGCGGTCCGCGACGCCGACGCAGGAAAGCGCGTCGCCTCGGAGATCGAGGCCACCACCGGAAACACCCACATCCTGGTCGCGCCTGTTGACCTCGCCGACCCGGCATCGGTCGCGTCGTTCGTCGCCGCGTGGGACGGACCGCTGAACGTCCTGGTCAACAACGCCGGAGTCATGGCATGCCCGCAGACCCGCACACCGCAGGGCTGGGAGCTTCAGTTCGCCACCAATCATCTCGGCCACTTCGCGCTGGCCGCCGGGCTGCACCGCGCGCTCGCGGCCGCCAGGGGGGCCCGCATCGTCTCGGTCAGCTCCCGAGCCCACCTGCGCTCGCCGGTGGTCTTCGACGACATCCATTTCCTCAACCGCGCCTTACGAGCCGTGGGACGCCTACGCACAATCGAAGACCGCCAACGTGCTTTTCGCGGTGGAGGCGACCAGGCGCTGGGGAGGAGACGGCATCACCGTCAACGCGCTGCAACCGGGTACCGTCCGGTCCAACTTGCAGCGCTACATCACCGACGAGGACCTGGAACGCACCCGCGCACACATCGAAGACGACAATGGGAGCTTCCACTGGAAGACCCCAGAGCAGGGAGCCGCAACGTCGGTGCTGCTCGCGACCTCACCGCTGCTCCAGGGAATCGGCGGCCGCTACTTCGAAGACTGCAACCAAGCAGGACCAAGCCAACCCGGCACCGGTCGTGGCGTCGCCCCCTACGCGCTCGACTCTGACGCGGCGACGCGGCTCTGGGAGATCTCCCTCCAGACGCTGGCATCCTGACGACAACCCGCAGTACTGCGACTTATGCCCGGACGTGACCGCCACGCGGACCACCGACGACGCAGGGTTGAGGGGCAAGTGCGCACAAATGTGAGCATCTGCAATTGCGTTGGCTAGTGAGGCCCAGCGACGCGCGAGAGAAGAACGCGCCTCGCCCACAGAAACACGATCCAAGGCACAACAAGCCAAAGAATATTCCCATAGATGAATTTCACCACCAAGTT
Source organism: uncultured Actinomycetota bacterium (assembly GCA_963767375.1). GTDB lineage: Bacteria > Actinomycetota > Actinomycetes > Mycobacteriales > Mycobacteriaceae > Mycobacterium. The sequence goes on along the minus strand of CAVYDT010000008.1, from coordinate 2,969,285 downwards.
GGCTGTCCCATTCACGTGCGGCATGCCCTCGTAAACCTCCGAGAGGATGTAAAGGACCGTTGGATAGAATTCGCACGCCATCAATGCGATGACAGCCACCAGCTGACTATCGGTGAACCGCCCTGCCTTCTTGCGTAAACAGGCGAGGACAACTGCAGTCACACCCAGGAACGATGCCGCGGTCTCAAACGCAAGCAGATTGCCGTCGGGGTGAATGTAGCGGGTGTCCCCACCATCGGCATAAATCCACCAAAGATAGCTCCATAGCCGTCCTTTGGCTTCGTTACTCATCAAGAAAGTGTGAAATAGAACCCAAGGCATTTCCCAGATCAGATGTGCCATGCCAAGGACCACCAACCACGAAGCAGCCATTCTCTCCATGCGCTGCTCATGAGCAAGATTCTCTTGTCCTTTGAGATTGAACCACGGCAATAGAAGGACAATGACGATGGAGGTTGTCGCGATGGTAACGAACACGTTAGACGAGATGACGCTATCAACCCCATAGAGGGCGGTAGCGGACCAGCATCCCACTAGCGATAATGTGACCAGCACGATAAGGACAGAAACAACATTTCGATAACTGACCGGCGACGAACTCCGGACGGTCTCATTCACAATTCGTGTCACAATTCCCTCCATTGACTTGGTTATCGGGGTGGTGCGCAATTCGCGAATTATCTGTGCGGCAATCCGCTTGATTCCGGCGCGCGATAATTTGCCTTGAACGCGGTGCGGTTGGCGGTATCAACGTGGTCTCACTTCCCGCGGCCCGCGTCTTTCATCTGTTCCAGGTTGGCCATCACGACGGTCTGCCCGTCGGTCGCGGCCAGCGCCCTGGTGTGTCCGAGATGATGCATGTCGAAACAGGACGCGATCGCGGTCGAGAAACCCATGGTGTCCAGGGTGTGGTTGACGGCCCGCTTGGCCAAGCGCAGCGCCCACGGGTCGGTCTGGGCGACGCGGTGAGCGAGCGTCATCGTGGCCGACTGCAAGTCCTCCAGCGGCACCACATGATTGACCATCCCGGTGCGCAGCGCCTCCTCGGCGGTCACCGACCCCGCGGTGAACAGCATCTCCTTGGCTTTACGGGGCCCGAGTTCCCAAGTGTGGGCGTGGTATTCGATGCCCATGATGCCCATCAGACCCACCGGATCGGAGAACTGCGCGTTGTCCGCAGCGACGATGAGATCGCACGGCCAGCACAGCATCAACCCGGCCGCGATGCACTTGCCCTGCACCGCGGCAATGGACGGCTTGGGAATGTCGCGCCAGCGTTTCGCATACTCCAGGTAGCCGCGCGTCTCCCAGTCGTAGTAGGTGTCCGCGAGGAGCTTGCCGTCGGTGCGCTGCGGGCGCAGGTTGCGCCCGTCGGCCGACGGATCGTTGCCCGACATGTCGTGTCCGGCGGAGAAGTGCTTACCGGTGGTCTGAAAGACGATGACTCGGACATCGGGGTCTTGGTCGGCGTGCCGCCAGGCTTCATCGAGGTCCTTGAGGACGCCTGGGGTCTGGGCGTTGGCGGCCTCGGGGCGGTCCAGGGTGATGACCGCGACCCGGTCGTCAATCTCGTAGCGGACGAAGTGCTGGGCTGTCATGGTTGCATTCCTTTCGGTGGGGTCCTCACAACGCTTTCCTGCGCGAAGGACACGACATGTGTTCCGGACTGGGTGTAAACGTCGCCGGTGCCGAAGCCGCGGCCACCGACCAATCGCACGCCGTGGATCTGCACCCGCAGCCACTGCGCGACGTCGAACGGTTGGTGAAACCACATCGAGTGGGTCACGACACCGGTTTGGACGGTGACGTGGGCGTCGCGTTGGCTGACGCCGGGCACCGCCTTGAGCAGGGTGCCGATCAGCGGCCAGTCCGAGATGTAGGCGATGACCGGTTGCGCAAGCGCGGGGTCGGTGAAGTCCGGGCAGCGCATCCAGAACCCCAGTTCCGCGGGGACGGCATCCTCGACATCCAGACCGTCGCCGATCACGCGGGCTTCGCCCGGAACGACTGCGAAGTCAACGGGTTTGGCCGCCATCGGATCACCGGGGGCGGCGGCGCTGTATTGATAGTCGTATCCGTCGTCGGCGTGGTCGATGAGGATCGACGCGGTCGCGACCACCCGACGGGCGTCCTCCTGGCCCTGCCACGCCACGGCACGCCGATGCCCCAGCGAGCGTCCGTCGTGGGTCTTTTCCAGATCCAGGTACAGCGGGTCACCGGCGCGTCCGGCGCGGGGGAACGCGATCTGCAGTGACTTCAGCACTTTGGGCGATCCGGGCGGCGCGGCGGCGGCGATGAGTTGCGCCATGATCTGTCCGCCGAAGATCCGTTCGACGGTTGGGTCGGGGACCGGCAGCACCGTGCGTCCCTCGGCGTCCTCGGCGAGGGTCATCATGGTGCGAAATTGGTCGAGATTCATTGTTGCCTCTCCACGGCGGCGGTATCCATGGTTGCGACCAGCTCGAACTTCTTCACCTTGCCCGAGGGCGTCATCGGCAGGGCGTCCACGAAATGCCATGCGACGGGGGTTTTTTGGCGTGCCAGTCCGGTGTCGTGCAGGTGGCGCGACAGGTCCTCGGCCGATGCCTGACCCGGCTGGTCGAACACGACGAACGCCACAGGGACCTCACCGAACCTCGCGTCGGGACCCGGCACCACGGCGGCTTGGCGCACCGCGGGGTGCGCGACGAGCAGGTCCTCGATATCGCGGGCGGAGAACTTCTCGCCGCCGCGGTTGATCACGTCCTTCAGGCGCCCGGTAATGGTGACGAAGCCGGCGCCGTCGACGACGCCGACGTCCCCGGTGGAGAACCAGCCCTCGTCATCGAGGGCGGCCCGGTTGGCATCAGCGTCCAGATAGCCGAGCATCTGCTCGGGTCCGCGCACCAGCAGCTCCCCTGCGCATGCCGCGTCCAGTGGCTCGCCATCCGTCCCGACGACCCGGACCTGCACCCCCGGCGCAATCGCGCCATCGGTTTCCGCGCGCAGGTCGAACGGATAGGCGCGGTTCATCACCGTCACGGTTGGTAGTTCGGTCATGCCGTACACGCGCGCGGCCGGAATTCCTTGTTCTTCACTGCGTTCCATGACCGCGCGTGGCACCGCCGCCCCCCCGCAGGCGAACATCCGCAGCGGCAGATGAACGCGTGCGGAGCGAGCGGCGTCGGTCAATTCCTGCAGGAACACCGTCGCCCCCGCCGAATAGGTCACCCGGTGGCGCATGATGTCGGTCACCGCGACGTCGGCGTCCCACCTTTCGGACAGTACCGCCGAGGCGCCGACCAACAGCGGGATCGTCATCGCGTTGAGCACACCGGTGATGTGCTGCAGCGGGGCCGCCATGTAGGCGACGTCCTCCCAGGACAGGCCCCACGCATCGGCGAGCTGGCGCGTTTCAGCAAGCAAGGTGCGCGAGGAGTGCACTGCGGCCTTGGCGCCCGAGGTGGTCCCGGAAGTGAAGAGGATCAGGCAGGGCTCGTCGGCCGCAACGTCGGCGTATTGCTGGCGGCTGCCGTGCGAGACCACCGCGTCGAACGGCGACCAGCCCGGCCGGGTTCCGCGCAGCACGATGCGGGCAACGTCGTCGAGACCGGCCCCGGCGAGTAGGTCGTCGAACGCTTCGGCGTGCGCGAAGCCGCGGAACGTCTCGACGGTCACCACGGCGGCCGGCCGTACCTGCTCGATGACTTGTCGCAGTTCGTGTTCCCGGTAGAACGGGGCGATCGGGCAGCTCACCGCGCCGGCATGCCAGATCGCCAGGCCCAGCACGTGGGCTTCCCACCAGTTGGGCGTCTGCCAGCACACCACGTGGCCGGGCCCGACGCCCGCTCCGGCCAGCCATCCGGCAGCACGTTCGACCAGCTCGAGTAACTCCTGGTAGGTCAGCTGATGGCCGCCTTCGACGATGGCCCGCCGTGAGCCGTATTGACGGGCGGCTCGCACCACCGACGCAGAGATCGTCAGGTCGCTGACGTAGCCGAAGCGCCGGTATTCGGCGAGGCGGTCCGGGGCCACCGGCGGCGCCACGATATCGGTCGCGGTGAGCCGGGTCCGGTTCATCCTCATCCGCCCATGCTCATTCCACCGTCAACCGTCAGGACCGCGCCTGTCACATAGGACGCAAGGTCGTCGAGCAGGAACGCGACGGTGTGCGCCAATTCCTCGGGACGGCCCCAGCGACCGACCGGGATCATCGCCGTCACCGCATCCCGGTCGGTGTAAGCCAGCTCGGCCGACAGATCGGTGTCGAAGCTGCCGGGGATCACACAGTTCACGGTGATGCCCTTGCGGGCGACAGCGCGGGCGCAGGATCTGGTCAGGCCGACGATGCCGCCCTTGGCGGCGCCGTACGCGACCTGTACGGGGCTGCCCAGCAGCGCCGTGACCGAGCCGATGTTGACCACCCGCCCGAAGCGCTGCTGGGTCATGTGCGCCAAGGCGGCCTGGCTGAGGAAGAACGCCGCGGACAGGTTCACCGCGAGCTGGCGGTGCCAGTCCTCGGGGCTGACCTCGCTGAGGCGTTGCTCGTTGACCACCCCGGCGTTGTTGACCAGATAGTCCAGCCGGCCATGCTGCTCGAGAACCTGGGCGACCAACTTCTGGCAGGAAGTCGGCTCTCCGACATCGGCCTGATGCAGGGTCACGCTGGCCCCGCGCCGCTCGGCGTCGTCGCGCACCGCTTTCGCCGCCACGGCATCGCGGGCGTACGCCGCGGCCACCGTGACACCCGATTGCGTCAGCCGATCGGTGATGGCGCGACCGATCCCCCGGGTTCCGCCCGTGACGAGCGCGACCCGGGCACCGCTGCCCATTACGGAGTCCTCGCGGTCTTGGCTGCCACCCGCGCACTCAGGCGCTCCAGCAGCACGCGGTGCTCCTCGGTGTCGAAACACTCGCTTTCGGCGCGGGCACAATCCGGCAGGATCGCGGCGGCCCGATCGATGTGGGAGTTCAACAGCCGACGGGCCTGCTGGACGGCGTGCGCGGGGAGCTCGCCCAGCCGCTTGGCCAGCTGCAGCGCCTCCGCCAGCACTTCGGATGCGGGTACTGCCCGGTTCGCCAGCCCCAGGCGGTGGGCTTCAGTGCCGCTGACCCGGTCTCCCAGCAGTAGATGTTCCTTGGCGGCGGACATGCTGGTCAGCAGCGGCCAGAGCACCAAACCGCCGGCGCCGTCGAGGAGCCCAAGCGAGACCCGCGGGTCGCTGAGGAAGGTGTCTTCCGCCATCACGACCAGGTCGCACAACAGCGCCACGGTGACGCCGGCGCCAACCGCAGGGCCATTGACAGCGGCGACTGTCGGGAAAGGCAACCGCGTCATCACCCAGAACAGCTCCTGGTGAGCATCCAGCACCGCGTCGCGCATCTGGCGGTCCTCGCGCATCGCGCGGATGGTGTCGAAGTCCCCGCCGGCGCTGAAGGCGCTGCCCTGGCCGGTAAGAACCATCGCATGCACGTCGGCGTCGTCACGCAGACCGAGGACGGTCCCGAGCAGGGCATCGGTGATCTCGGCGTCCATGGCGTTGGCCTTCTCGGGCCGGGCCAAGGTCACGCACGCCACCGGTCCGTGACGCTCCACGACGACGGCCGGGTGCGCGTTGGACGAGTCGCCGCCGCTCACAGGTCCACCAGCCGCGGGACCGACCCGGCCGAGATGAGGTGGGCGCCGATCGCCTTAGGCAGTTCGGCGGCCGAACCCAGCACCGAATCCAGCACCAGCGCGCGGGCCAAGAAGCGGTGGAAAGGATGTTCTGCGGTGAAGCCGATGCCGGCCAGCACCTGCTGGCACTGGGTGGCGGCGATCCGGGCGGCGCGCCCCGCCAACGATTTCGCCAACAGACCCGCCAGGACCGCGTCGTCGGTGTCCCAGGCCGACGCGAGGGCCGCGGCGGCGCCCTCACGGGCCACATGCGCGTCGGCCAGGCGGTTGCGCACCGCCTGAAACGACCCGATGGGCCGGCCGAACTGCACACGGCTTTGGGCGTGGTCGACGGCAAGGTCGATCATCTGCCCGACTGCTCCGAGGATCTGGTATCCCAGCGCCAGCCGGCCTGCCGTCGCGACCGCATCCCAGGCCGCAACGGCCTGCTTGCCCGCCACGATCACGTCGGCCGCTACGTCGACGCCGGTGATTTCGGTCATCGCCAAGGCCGGATCAAGACCGCCGACCCGCCGCGTCGAGATCCCCGAGGACTCCTGCAGGCCGATCCAGGCCAGTTCACCGTTAATCGCGACCGGCGCCAGATACGTCGGGGCCGGGCGCGCCCCGATGACCAGGCCGCGTACCGCCAGCGGCCCGCCCTCGCCCGCGCCGACGTAGGCGGCGGCAGAAATGTCGGGGCCGGGCAGCACGACGTTGCATTCCATTGGTGCCACCGGCAGATGTTCGGCCAGTGGTTGCAGCAGCACATCCTGCAGCGACGTCGACATCGATCCGGTGCGACCCAGTGCGGTGAACAGCGCCGACACCGCGTCGCGGGGTGCCTCAGCGAGTAGGTCGGCGAACCCGAACTCATCGAGTGCCTGATTAAGTTCGGTTCCGTCGAGCTCCTCGGCCAGTCCGCGGAGCGTCGCCGCCATCAGGACCCGCTCGGCAGCGTCGATGGTGTGAGCCTCAGTCACGCGCTTCTCGGCAATCCGAGCAGCCGCGACGCCACGATGTCCTTCTGGATTTCACTGGTGCCCCCGTAGATGGTGGCAGCCCGCGAGTATGCCCACTCTCGGCGCCACGCCTGGCTCCGCGCGCTGTCATCCGTCTCCATGTCGCCGCGCAGCAGATCGCGCGCGAGGTCGAACACGGCCTGGTCGGCGGCGGCAATCATGATCTTGTCCACCGAGGCTTCGGGGCCGGGCAGATCACCTGCAGCGATGCGATCCTGCGTGCTCTTCGAGGTGGCGCGGAATGCCCACAACAGTTGATAGGCCTCGCCGAGCGCCGAAGACGCTTCCTCGTCTGCGGTGTCAAGGAGCAGACCGAGATGGTGGGCGAGCCAGGCGCCGCGCTGCCAGAAGATCGGGCCGCGCTCACACGACAGGATGAACTGAGCGACCCGCCAGCCGCCGTCGAGCTCACCGAGCAGACGCTCCGCGGGCACCTCGACGTCGACGAACGACGTCGAGCAGAATTCGTCGACGCCGGCCATCGTTTCCAGTGGGCTCGCGGCCACCCCCGGTGTGTCCATGTCCACCAGAAAGGCGCTGATACCTCGCGACCCGGGGCCGCCGGTGCGGGCCAGCACGACGCACCGGGTGGCGTGGTGAGCCCAGCTGGTCCACAGTTTCTCGCCGTTGATCACCCAGCCGTCGGACCGGGGGCGCGCGGTCGTCCGCATCGAACCCAGATCGCTGCCCGCATCAGGCTCGGAGAACCCCTGACACCAGAATTCCTCACCGCGCAGCAGCAGCGGGAAGATGTCCTCGACCAGGTCGGGCCGGCCGAACTCGGCCACCGCCGGCCCGAGCACTTCGTGCATCGACCAGGACGTGGTGTGTACCAGCGCTCGGCTGGTGAGCTCCTCGCCGAGGACGGCGCGCAGGATGGGCGAGCCGCCGAGGCCACCGATGCGTGTCGGCCATCCCCAGCGCATCCACCCGGCGTCGAACAGCAACCGCTGCACGCGACGCTGGTGGCTCAACTGGGCCTCGACAGTCTGGTCCTCGATCGCAGGGACCAGCGGCTCTCCGACCTCGTCGATCCAGGCCTGTACCCCCGCGCGAAATTCGCGCACCTCCACGACAACCGCCCGTTCTCAGGACTCGATGAACCCAGAGGCCACGTAGGCCTGACGGATCGGCGGCTTCAGGTCGTCCGGGAACGCGGTCTGCGGGGGCCGGGCGGGGTGGTCGCCGACGGGCAGTCCCAGCAACGAGGCACCGAACTTGAATCCGGCTCCCCAGTGCGTGAACATTCCGGGGCGGGCGGGATGCGACTGGTAACGGCGGCTCGCCTCACGCATGGCGGTCAAGCCGGTCTCGGCGGCGAAGGTGTCGGCGCGCTCGAAATCGCCTTGCACCAGCAGTTCTCGCCATTCGCTGAACAGCAGTGCGCCCGGCTGCTCGTAGAGGTAAAGCGCCGAACCGAGTGCTCCTGGGTGGGGTATCCCCAGCCGGATCCCGGCCTCGTCGGCCGCCTCCCAGAGGACCATGTCCGGGGCCAGCTCATGGATTGTCAGGCTGTGCTGCGCGTCGAGCAACCCGTTCTTGAGCCCACACAGTGCCGGAACCTCGTGGTAGAGCTCGACGCATTCCTCGGGGGTCAGTATCAGCCCGGTCGAGTGGGAGTTGAAGAAGCCCAGCGGCATGTCCGTGCGGTCGGCCACGTAGCGCAGGTACTCCAGCACGCCGGGCTTTCCGGAGCACTCGAAGTAGGGCGTCAGGATGTAGCAGATGTCGGCGCCCAGCTCTTGGGCGTTCAGCGTGAGCTCGACGGCCTGTTTGGCCGTGTCGGTGCTTGACATCACCTGCACCAGGGCGCCGGGTTTGACCCGTCGCGCCTCCTCGATGGCGACCCGGACTACTTCTTTGAGTTCGTCGGTGGTCAGGGACCAGAATTCGGCGATGCCGCCGGTCAGCCAGATACCGTCTTGGTCCAGCTCGACCAGGCAGTGCCGTACCAGCGCGCGCAGCGCCTCATAGTCGATCTCGTCGCCGTCCAGACCGCAGAACGGGGTGTACAGCGAACTGCAGTTACCGCGCAGGTGTTCTGAGGCCCAGTCCTTGGCTTCTTTGCCGGTGACACCGGTGACCACAACCGACTCCTTTTTGCACTGTTGGCGGACGCGAGTTTCTCGGGCCAGGTGATGACTATCACGTACGCGTCATGGTAGAACGTTATCTGCGCCCATTGCAAGTAATAGGTGCGCTGTCGACGCATACCGATCCGCGTATTCCGTTAGGGTCACACACAGGACACTGAGGAGTTTGATGTCGCAAGGCATGGAGGGCCGGGTCGCCGTGGTCGCCGGCGCATCGATGGGCGTTGGCCGGGCCACCGCAATTCGCCTCGCGCAGGACGGCGCGACGGTAGTGCTACTGGCGCGCCGCAAATTGCTTCTCGACGAGGTCGTCGAGATCATCGGGCCCAGCGCCATCCCGATCGTCGCCGATGTCACCAGCAGCCATGATGTGCACGCCGCCTTCGATCAGATCGCAACCCAGTTCGGCCGCATCGACGTCCTGATCAACTCCGCAGGCGCCAGCCGGATTCGGCTGATCGAAGAAGCCAGCGACGAAGACATCGCCGTCACGGTCAACACCAACCTGGTGGCTCCCATCTACACCACGCGCTCGGCCATTCCGCTGCTACGCGCGGCGGGCGGGGGCGACATCATGAACATCTCCTCGGAAATCACCCTCGATGACATGCCGATGATGACCCTCTACGCCGCCACCAAGCGCGGCCTCAACGGTTTCACCGGAGCCATGAGCAAGGAGCTGCGGCGAGAGGGCATCCGGGTGACCCTGGTCGTCCTCGGTGCGGTCGCAGATACCGGCATCCACGAGAACTTCGGCCCGGGCGACCTGGAAAAGGCCTGGCCGCTGTGGGAAGCCGACGGCTACCTGACCCGAATGAGCGGCACCAAGCTTCTCGCCCCGTCCACCGTCGCCGACGTGCTGCACGACGTCATCACCCGGCCACGTGAAGTGATGATGGACGTGGTCCACGTCCGCCCGGCGAGTAGCTGACCCACCGCCGACGCGAACGGGCTTCTCGCGGCCCAGAAACTGAAACTTCAAAGGAGACAGAGTGATCCGACCGATGAACGGCGTCCGGGTGCTGGAGGTGGCACAATTCACCTTCGTCCCGGCCGCGGGTGCGGTCTTGGCCGACTGGGGCGCCGACGTCATCAAGGTCGAACACGCCGAAACCGGCGACGGCCAGCGTGGCCTGAGCGCCCTGATGGGCATGCCGGTCGGCAGCGGATCCTTCGCACCCTTGATGGAACACCCCAACCGGGGCAAGCGCAGCATCGGCCTAGCACTCGAGCAGCCAGGGGCGCTGGAGGTGCTGCACGAGCTGATCCGCACCAGCGACGTGTTCCTGACGAACTTCTTGCCCGCGGCGCGCCGCAGGCTGGGCATCGAACTCGAAGACGTCCGCAAGATCAATCCGGACATCATCTACGTCCGCGGATCCGCCTTCGGCGCCAGCGGCCCCGACAGCGAGAAAGGCGGCTATGACAGCACCGCGTTCTGGGCCCGGGCCGGCAGCGCGATGGGAACCACCCCGGTGGACTACGACGGCCTGTGTGTGATGCCCGCCGGCGCCTACGGTGATTCGCTGGGCGGGATGACCATCGCCGGCGGTATCGCCGGAGCTCTGTTCGCCCGGGAGCGGACCGGTGAGACCTCTGTCATCGATGTGTCCCTGCTCGGGGTCGGTGCCTGGGCCAACGCGCTCTCCGTGGGTTTCGCACTTCTCGAAGGCGGCCCACCGGAGCGCCGCGCACCCGGCAACTCGGCGCGGACGAACCCGCTGGTCGGCAATTACCGGACCGCCGACGACCGTTGGCTCGTCCTGGCCATGCTCCAACCCGGGCGGTACTGGCCCGAATTCTGTCGGCACATCGACCGTGAGGACCTCATTACCGACGAGCGATTCGCCACCGCCGAGGCACTGATGGGCAATGCGCCGGTGGCGGCCGAGATCGTGCAGGAGGTACTCGCCGCGCGGCCCCTCGCCGAATGGATTACCCGGTTCGCCGGCATGGAAGGCCAGTGGGCCATCGCGCAGGATCCGTGGGAAGTGGGCCAGGACCCGGCGTTGCGGTCCAATGGAATGATCGCCGAAGTGCTCGACATCGACGGCACTGCCCGGGAACTGGTCGCCAACCCGGTGCAGTTCGATGAGAAGCCGGTACAGATCACGCGCGCCCCGCAATTCGCCGAGCACACCGATGACATTCTGCGCGCCCTCGGCAAATCCGACGACGAACTGATCGACCTCAAGGTCAGCGGCGCGGTGACCTGAGGGGAGCCGCCGCCGGCGGTCAGCTCGTCGTGCGCAGGATGGCCGCCGAGCAGAACGCCCACAGGTGGTCGACACTGGTCGACCGCCCGCCGGACAACACCGCGGAGTGCAAGGTCGCCAGCAGCAGTTCCTGAAGCAGCGCGGCCTGGGTGGCCAGCGGGACGTCGTCCCGGAGCAGGCCGGCCTCAGCGACCTCCTCGAGCAACTCAACGATGAAGGCGTGCAGGGGTTCCAGGGCGTAAGCGAGGTCGTTGGGGCGGGACTCGGTGAGCCGCAGGTGCAGGACGCTGAGCCCGCGCGCCAGTCGGGCCGGCATCGCGGTCTTTTCGGACAGGGCCTCCATCAGGGTCCGCAGCCGCAGCACGGGATCGGTGATGCCCTTGCACCGCTCCCGCATCATCGGCATCGCCGTGGTCCGCAGGATCGTCTCGTACACAGCCAACAGCAGGCTGTCTTTGCCGTCGAAGAAGGTGTAGAACGTCCGCTGCGACATGTTGGATTTGTCGACGACGTCCTGGATGGTGAAGTCGCTTTCGTCGCGCTCCCCGAGGAGCTCGATTGCCGCCGAGACGAAACGGTCGCTGCGCTCCTGCGCACGCGCGCGGGCATTGCGCAGCGACCGGTCGACACTGTCCCTCTGCCAACTCGGTACGTGCACCTCCGCCGCCTGATGACTCTTCTTCGCCTTCAGCTCAGGTGACCGCGCCATGACTCCCCGCTCTCTCAAGGTCGACTTCGGCCAGGAAGTCACCGATGACCGCCCTGACCGTATCCGGGCACTTCTGGTGGGCCGAATGCGCCGCGCCCGCGATCTCGACGAACCGTGCCCGCGGATTGACTTCCGCGAACCGCCGACCCTGCCGCCGACGCGTCGATTCATCCCGCTCGCCTGCCATCAACAGAATCGGGCACGCGATGCCGGCCAACGTGTCATCGGTCAATTCGGGCCAAGACACGCTGTCCTCGTGCAGCGCCGTGACCAGGTCGCGCCAGTGCTCGGGCCCATGGTTGGCCTCGTGCAGGCGCCGTAGCGCGAACGGCCAGGTGCGGTGCAGATGCTCCAGGCGCGGAGCGCGGTAGTCGCTGGGGCGTCCCGTCCCCGGGGAGATCAGGACCAGAGATCGGGCCGTTCCCGGGTTCTCCAGCTCCAGCGTCAGCGCGATCTCCGCGCCGTAGGAGAAACCCACGATATGCGGGCGGCCCATCTCCAGGTGGTCGATGAGATAGCGCAGGTCCGCGCGGACGGCGTCGCCCGTCGTGGCCGTCGCCCGGAATTCCGATCGGCCGTGGCCGCGCAGATCGGGCAGGATGCAGCGATAGCCTGGCCCCAGGCCGGCGGCCAGGGCAGCCCACTCGAATTCGCCGGTCGCGGTCGCGCCGTGGACGAACAGGATGGGCTGCGGTCCGTCGCCGACCACGCCATACGCCAGTGTCAACCCATCGTGTTGATAGGTGAAGGCACGAGCCACGCCCGGCCGGTCAGTCATGATGTCCCTCAAATAGTGACGTGGTTCTCGTTTACTGATAGATGGCAGGGCTGTTCGGAGACAGACGAGGGCAATTGAGCCTCCATTTGTCTCCTAACGCCTTCCTTTGACGTCTACCAAATTCTTGTGCTGCGCCCACGGTATTCTACCGAAACGAAACGCTTAGGTGCCGCTTGACGAGGTTAACACGCTAAAGCTGAGCGTGGCATGCCCATCAGTCGCGTGACAGTCACCCCCTGCCGGGGGGTGTCGTGGCCCGTCGTCGGGCGTCACCTCCGGGGGATCGCGAGTCCCGCGACGCCCTGCCGGTCAGTCATCGCCGATCCTTGCGATCTGCTTCACGGCGGCGGGTCAGTGGCCTGGATGGGTCAGGCCGAGAAGTTCAAACATATTGCCGCCCATTATCTTTTGCACGTCGGCAGCAGGGAATAAGTCGCCAATTTCCTTCGCCCAGTGCAGCGGGTCGGCCATTCCCTCGGGGTGCGGGTAATCAGAACCGAACAAGATGTGCTCGGGTGACATGAGGTTCACCAGATCTTCGATGGAGTCTTCCCAGAACGGATTGATGAACAGGTTGCGCAGGAATACCTCGCGGGGGTGTTCGGCGAATTCGCGGGGCATCTTCTGGTACGTCTTCTCCAGCGCCTTGACGCAGGGGATCGCCCAACTGCCGCCGTTTTCCACACTCGCGAGTTTGACGGCGGGGAATCGGCTGAGCATGCCGTGGCAGATCGCCGCGGTAATGGTGTCGTTGATGGCCCGTCCGGGCGAAACGGCGTCATAAAACGGATTGGGCTTGAACGCCAGCGTTTCCCGGTTGGTGCCCTCCCAGTCGTTGATGTACCGCTGGTAGCCGGAGTCCGACGCATGCAGGGCAACCAGCACGCCGGATTCGGCCACTCGGGCCCAGAACGAATCGAATTCGGGCAAGAACGGGGACCGGGTGCCGCGGTGACCGGCGACCGGTGCCGGCCGCATCAACACGACTTTTGCGCCGCGGTCGAGCAGCCAGTCCAGCTCGGCCACTCCGCGCTCGGGGATTGACGGGTTCACGATCGGGGTGGCGAAGATCCGGTCGCGATAGTTGAACGTCCACTCGTCGTAGAGCCATTGGTTGAACGCGTGGATCACCGTGCAGGTCAGATCGGGGTCGTCGGCAAGGCGGACCTCGAGCAGGCTGGCCAGAGTGGGGAACATCAGCGCCGCATCGAGTCCGAGTTCGTCGAGCAACCGAAGACGCGGCTCGGCGGTGCGGTACTCCTCGCCGGTACGTATCGGCTTGCCGGCCAGCTCCCGCAGCGACTTGCCGTCGGGATTGTTGCCGGAGAAGTATTCGGCGAACGCGCCAGGGCGAGCGACGACGTCGAACGTGGGGTTGGGGATGTAGTCGCTGATCACGTTGTCGACGGCGATTTTCGTGCGCCCGTTGACCTGGACGTACTTGAACAGTCCGTCGTACTTCGCGGGCAAGTGTCGGGTGAAGGCGTCCTGCGTCTCGTACAGGTGGTTGTCGGCGTCGAATACCGGAAAGTCGAGTTTGCCCATGATTGCTCCTCTGTTCATGATCGGTGTCGGGGGACTGCTGCATTGGTCCGCACGTCCCGGAACGGGCGGTCGAGGTCCTCGGCTGGCTCGCGCGGCATCCCGAGTACGCGTTCGCTGATGATGTTGCGGGTGATCTCGGTGGTGCCCCCGCCGATGCAGGGTCCTTGTCGGCCGAGGTAGGCCACGCCCAGCCCCCCGGTCGGATCGTCGTCGCTCCAGGCGACCGCGCGATCGCCGGCGATCTCCAGCGCAATGCTGGCCAGCCTGACCCGCATCATCCCGTTGGACAGCCGAGGGATCGATCCGGCCGCGGCCGGGAGACGGCCGGTGCGGATGGACGCGGCGATGCGCCCGACGAGCGCGGTGTGCACGCGCGTCAGCACCCGCGCTTCCCCGAGCAACTGCCGCACCCGGGGGTCGGTCGCGCCGCCGGAGTCCTGTGCGAGTGCTGCGGCGCTGACCTGGTCATTCTCGTGGGCGGCGGTGCGCGGCGCCATCGCATAGGGCGAGGAGCCGCTCATCGCCTCGCGTTCGTGCAGCAACAGACGCGACGCGACGTTCCATCCGTCGTCGACCTGGCCGAGGACCTGATCGGCGGGGACGGCGACGTCATCGAAGAACTCCTGACAGAAGTCGTCGCTTCCGTCCACGTGTTTGATCTGCGTGATGGTGATCCCGGGTTGATGCACTTTGACGATGAGGACGCTGAGCCCCTTGTGCTTGGGAACATCCCAGTCAGTGCGGGCCACACACAACGCGTAGTCCGACTTCCACGCGTACGTACTCCAGATCTTCGACCCGTTGAGAACGAAGACGTCGCCGCGGCGATCAGCCCGCGTCAGGGCCCCCGCCAAGTCGGAGCCGCCGGTCGGCTCGGAGAGGAACTGGACCCACAGTTCCTCACCCTTGAGCGCGGCGGGGATGAACCGCTTTTTCTGCTCTTCGGTGCCGAAGTCCAGGATGGTCGGCAAGATGATGGTGAAGGTAGGCATGTTGAACAGCCGGGGCAGCTCGTAGCCGTAGCTCACGTCGATGAACGCGTCCTGATATTCCGCGGGCAACCCCCGCCCGCCGTACTCGACCGGGTAGCACAGCCCGGCGAACCCGGCGTCGAAGAGTTTGTGTTGAATCGCCTTGGCGCGCACCACGTGGTCGGCCTCGTCGGTGGCGTGTCCCAGGTAGGGGTCGGCGCCGTCGAGGGGCACCAGATTCGCGGTCACCCATTCCTTGGCCCGGGCGTGGAAGGCGCCGAGGTCTTCGGCCAGTCCGGATGCTGTCGTCGTTACGGTCATCGTCGGCCGCCTATCTGGTCGGCGAGGATCGCCACGCGATCGCGCTGGTGCATTGGATCGCCGTAGGTCTGTCGATTGACTACGACCCGACGCAGATACAGGTGCAGGTCGTGGTCCCAGGTCACCCCGATCCCGCCGTGCATCTGGATGCAGTCCTGGATCAGCTCGGGGCATCGCTCGGCGACGTAGGCCTTGGCGATGCGGACGACCTCACCGGCGTCGGGGGTGCCGTCCTGGACGGCCCGGGTGGCGTCGACGGTGATGGCCTGGGCGGACTCGAGCCACAGCTTCATGTCAGCGAAGCGGTGCTTGAGGGCTTGATAGGACGCCAGCGCGCGACCGAAGGACGAACGGTCGAACGCGTATTGGACGGTGAAGTCGAACACCCGGTCGGTCGCGCCCACGATCTCGGCGCACTGCAGTACCAGGACGGTCTGCAGTTGCGCCTCGAACGACAGGGCAGCGCCACCCAGGACGCCGACCACCGCCGAGGACGGTACCCGCACGCCGTCGAACCCGATCTCGGCGTGTTGGCGGACGAGGTCGAGCCCGCGCAGGGGGGTGATCCGCAGACCGGGTGCCGAAGACGGGACGAGGAACTGGGACAGGCCCTCGGACCCGGTGGCGGTTACCAGTAGCCAGTCGGCCTGCCCGCCGGTGTCCACGGGTCGCTTCACCCCGTCCAGGACGAACCCGGCGCCGTCGCGTCGCGCCTGCAGGGTCATCCCGTCCGGGGTGATGTCGCGGCCCGGCTCCGCGACGCACCACGCGGCGGTCGACTCGCCTGCGAGCAGGCCCGGCAACACGTGCGATGCGAGCTCCTCGGAGGCTTCGCGTGACAGGGTCTGCGCGACCACGTTCGTCGCGATCAGGGGCCCCGGGGACACCATCGCGCCCATCTCCTCGGCGACCAGAGCGAGGTCACGCAGGCCCTCGCCCGAAATGCTCCCTCCACCTCGCCGCTCGTCGACGAGCAGCGAGGTCCAGCCGAGTTCTGCACCGCGCTGCCACCACCCGCGGTCAAAGCTTGCCCCGTTCTCGGCCAACGCGCGCACCGCTGTCAACGGGACGGTCGCGTGCAGGAACTTGCGGGTCGTGTCCCGCAGCAACTGCTGATCCGGAGTCAGATCAAGATCCACAGTCGCCCTCGATCACCGCGCCGCCGACAAACTGCGGGCGCCCAGGCGCACCGCACATTCGCGGATAGATAACATCATTCTATTTAAACTAGTATGACTAGTGCTCAGAAAACAACACGTCTAACGCGCGTATCGGTTATGACGTTGCCCCGCGAAGGGCCCTCGTCACCGATGTAGGGAGCCGACTCGCGTTACGCGGTGGTGCCCACTACAGACCAGGCAAAAGGCCAAGGAGGTTCCAAAGCGTGGTCCGAGACATTCGCGAAGGTCCAGTCGAGGAATACTGGGATCGTCTGCGGGAAATGATGGGTTCCGACGGTCTCATCACCTACTGGTATCTCGGACGGGCGTTCAACCAGACCGTGGATCCCGATACGGTGCGGCTACGTCGCGATATGCGCAACAACACCGGCGGAATCATGGCAGCGCCATTGGCGATCGCCGCCCCCGAAACCGGCGGCTGGCGCGATCGCGAAGTGATCCCCGCACCCGTCACCTACGGGCTGCACATCCTCGACGACGCCCGCGACGTCGCCGAGATCCGGGTGGCCCGCGCCACGGTGCGCCGAGGCGCCAAGATGGGCTTCAGCCGGTCCCTGATCACCGACGCCGCCGACTCCTCCCGGGTCATTGCCGTCACCACCGGCGTCGGCGTCACCCTCGGCGACGCGCCGCCGTCGTTTCGGCCGGTGGACGTGCCCCCGGAATTACCCGACACCGCCGACCTCCCACCGCTGCACGTGGTGTTCGGGGCGCAGCGCACCGCCGATGGCTGGCGGCTGCCCGCCCTCACGTCCCGCCACGCCTCGACCTCGGCGTCGCTGCACCTCGGCCCGATCCACGTGGTGTTCGAGGCCGCCGCCATGGAACTGGCCGCCGAGCTGGCCGGGACAGACACCGTCCAGGTTCGCGACTGGGACGTCCACTTCGTCAGCCCGGGCCGCATCGGCCCGTTCCTGGTCCATTCGGACGGGTGGGCCGGACCGGACGGGCGGGTAGTGGTGCGCTTCACCCTGGTCGACGAGGGCCGCGACGGCGTGGTGGTCGCCGCCGGCGCAGCGGCATTCGCGGGCGGGCCGCAATGACGGTGTCGGAGGACGATCCCCGGACGCTGCCCCAGGCCATCCTGGCCACAGCCAGAGCCCACCCCGACGTCCCCGTCATCTTCCACGGCGCAGCGCGCAGCGAGGCGGTATCACTCGCCGACCTCGTCGACCGGGCAGCCCGCGGCGCGGCGGCTTTCCGCGGCCTCGGCGTGCAGCCCGGCGACACTGTCGCCGTCCAGGTACCCAGCCGGATAGACGGGGTCATCGCGCAGGCCGCCGCGGTGCTCGCCGAGGCGGTACTGGTACCCGTGGTGCCCAGCTACGGCCCGCGCGAACTGGGCTTCATCCTGCGGGAGTCGCGCGCCCGGCTGCTGGTGACGCCGGACCGGTGGGGCCGGCGCGACTACCTCGCCGATCTGCATCGCCTCGGCGGCTGCCCGGATCTGGCGTCGGTGGCCGTCATCGCGGACTCGGTACCGCAGAGATACATCGACTTCAGGCAGCTGGTGAACGGCAGCGAACCGTGGTCCACGCCGACGGCTGCCGCACCGGACGACGTATGCCTGCTGGTCTACACCTCAGGGACGACCGGACAGCCCAAAGGGGTCCAGCACACCCACACCACCCTGCTCGCGGAGCTGGGCACGCGCTTGACCGGCAACGCCGCCGACAGCGTCATCCTCGCGGCGTTCCCGTCCGGCCACGTCGCGGGAACCCTCGGGCTGTTGCGCATGCTGCTCCAGGGAGTGCCACATGTAGTGATGGACACCTGGGATGCCACCACAGCAGCCCGTCTCATCAATGAGCACGGAGTCACCGCGACGGGCGGAACACCATTTTTCCTGACGACGTTGCTCGATCTCGCCGACGAGGTCGACCTGTCCTGCCTGCGTGAGTACGGGGTCGGCGGCGCCAGTGTGCCGCCGAGCGTCATCGAGCGAGCCCACCAGCACGGAATCATGGCCTTCCGCGCCTACGGTTCCAGCGAGCACCCCACGATCAGCGGGGGCTCGTCGGAGGACACCTTGAACAAACGCGCACACACCGACGGCCGGCTCATCGATGGTGTCGAGATCCGGATCGTGGGTGACGCGATGCAAGACCTCCCTGCGGGCACTCCCGGCGAGATCCTAAGCCGCGGCCCCGAATTGTTTGTCGGCTATCGCGATTCGGCGCTGGACGCAGACGCGTTCCTGCCCGGCCGGTGGTTTCGCACCGGCGACATCGGGGTGCTTGACCCCGACGGCTACCTCACGATCACCGACCGCCGAAAAGATCTCATCATCCGCGGCGGGGAGAACCTATCGTCGAAGTTGATCGAGGACATCCTGGCCGAGCACGAGGCGGTAGCCGAAGCCTCGGTCGTGGCAGCACCGGATCCTCTCTACGGAGAACGGGTATGCGCCTTCGTCGTGCTGCGGCCCGCAGCCGCGTTGTCGCTCAAGGACATCCGTGCGCATTTCTCCGTCGCCGGCACCGCACGGCACCTGACACCAGAGCGCCTCGAGATCGTCGACGACCTACCTCGCACGGCCACCGGCAAGGTGCGTAAGGACGAACTCCGAAGACGCCTGCGGCGCTCGGTCGCCCCGTCGGCAGACGGTGCTGCCAGCTGAGCGCGCGACGAGGCGGCCGGAAGCGGAGTCGTGATCCGGTCGGGTCCCGGCGCGCACAGCGCCCGCGCTCACCCCTGCTGGCTCAGCTCCAGCTGGACGGACTGCACCATGAAAGCCTGGATAGCGTGCCAAAGACTGAGACAACTCCGCATGATGGCCGAGGTCGGCAATCGACACCAGCGACGTCCACCGAGCAATTCGCGCTAGCAGTCCAAGGAAGGTGAGGGCACCGTGAACCCAATCGACCCGAGCAGTTACGTGGTGGTGGACGACTTTTTCGGGACGCCCTATATCGACGTCGACGAGCGGCGGGAGTTACCGATGGCGCACCGCTATGTGCACGGTGGGTTTACCGGCACCGACACCAGATTCGCGTTTTGTTATCCGCCAGCCGAGCTATACCAGGGTCGGCTCTACCAACCGCTGGAGGGCGCCAACGCCGGGCACGAGGATGTGGCGTCCCAGCCGTTGGGGGCGGTTACGGGCGGGGCGGAGATGGTGTTTCGGCTCGGCGGTTACATGGTCGAGTCGAACATGGGCCACATCGGTGACGTGAAGGATGCGAGGGCCGGGGACGATGCGACGATCTACGGGTGGCGAGCCGCCGCGGAGTCGGCCCGGTTTTCGAAGTTTGTCGCCGCTCAGGTCTTGGGCGTAGCGCCGCGACACTCCTATGTGTTCGGTGGCAGCGGCGGGGCGCGACGGTCACCATTGTGTCTGGCCTATGCCCCGGACGTCTGGGATGCGGCGATGCCGTTCATGGGCGACGACGTCGACGGTGATTACGGTGACTGGTCACGGCCGCGGGATGGTACGCCCAACTTCGCGGCGATGTTCAACACGCAGCGGGTGCTGGGGGACAAGGTCGGCGACGTCGTCGACGCGATGCGTCCGGGCGGCAGTGGGGATCCATTCGCGGGGTTGAACACTCACCAGCGCGAGCAGCTCGCGACGCTGTACAAGCTCGGGTTCCCGCGGGGCGACGAGTTTATGATCAGCCAGCCCATGGGGCAGCTGTGGTTGTGGTCCTCGATGGCTGAACGGATCTCGCGTGAGGACCGCTACTTTGCACGGTTTTGGACCGAACCCGGCCATGTCGGCTTCGACCAGCCTGAACTGTTGCAGGCCGACCTGATCGACACTCAAACCACCGTGACGCGCGTGTTGACTGCCAACGACCTGGCCAATGACGAGCAGTTCGCGGAGCCCCGGTTCGCTGGGCTGCGCATGCTGGCCACGGTCTTCGGCACGATGCAAAACGCGATGGACTCCCCGCTGGTGATCCAGCTCGGCGATACCAGTGGCGGTTACCTGCCCGGCGCCGGGGTCCGGTTTCTGGACGGCGACGCGGCCGGACGGCAACTGTACTGCATGAGCGGCGTGGGTAACTCATTGCTGCTCGACGGGGAAGGCGAGGCGAGCAACCTGCGTCTGACCGGCGTCCAACCCGGCGACCGGGTGCAGTTCGACAACCGCGCTTTTCTCGCCTACTGCTACTACACGCGTCACCACATCTGGGAATCGTTGGGCGCCGAACAGTTCCGGCTCCGCGGACTACCCATCTATGAGCAGTACCAGCAGCCTGAGTTGTCGCCATTCATGGGCGTGCGCCATACCGGCCGTTTCGACGGGAAGATGCTATGGATTCAACACACCCATGACTCCTCCCTGTGGCCGTCCCAGGGTCTTGGGATGAAGAACAACATCGAACGCGAGGTCGGCGCCACCCGGTCGCGCCAGTGCTTCCGGTTGCGATGGCTCGAAAACGCCGAGCACGTCCCGCCTTTCATGGCCGCTGCGCCGCCGGACCGGGCAAACAACACTTGGCTGGTCGACTACGGCCCGCACATCGAACAGAGCTTGGCCGACCTCACCGCCTGGGTCGAAGACGGCGTGGAGCCGGCCGAGACCTCCTTCGACCTCGGGGACGGGCAGATCATCCTGTCGCCGTCGGCGAAGGAACGCGGCGGCATCCAGCCCGTCGTACAGGTGACGGCCAACGGGGCGAAGAAAGCCGAGATCCGCGCCGGGACGCCGGTCAACCTCGAGCTACACGCCGAGGTGCCCCCCGGCGCGGGAACCGTCATCTCGGTCAAGTGGGACCTCGACGGGTCGGGTGCGTACCCCGTCACCCAAGAGGTCGACGGCCAATCCGCGGAACTCACCCTCAGCCTCGAGTGGACATATGCCAAACCCGGCACGTACTTCCCCACCGCACTGGTCCAATCTCACCGCGACGGCGACATTGACGCCACATCGCGACGGATCCCCAATCTCGACGCCGCCCGGGTCGTCGTGACGGACGGTGGGATTAACACCTGATCTGAATGCGCGGCCGGCAGCCCAGCTCCTCTCGATGTCAGCGCCCATCGAAGTCTGGCGGGCGGCGCTCACGAAACGCCCGAGCGCCTTCCCGGAAGTCGTCTGTGCGGATCAATGCCCGCTGGCCGTCGGCTTCGATGGTCTGCACCGGTGCCAGCTCGGTTTTAGCACCGTAGTTCGCACGGCCGCCGACTGTAATTGCCGTGCGCCACTGTCAGAAGCGCGTGGCTGCGGCGAGTTCGGCGAGTCCGAGTTTGGATCGCAGCCAGCTGCCCATTTCTGTGATGGCCTGATCCACTTCGGGCACCCGTCCGGCGGCGACGATGAATGAGTGTTGGCCCGCGGGGACCGATCGTAAGACGACGTCGTTGCCTGCCGCCTGGGCTCGCCGCGCGAGTTCGGTGGCTTCGCCGGCGAGCAGTTCGTCTGCGCCGTAGTAGATTGCGGTCGGCGGGAGTCCGGACAGATCAGCCGCGAGGAGATTGATGCGTGCATCGCTCCACTCGACACCGGTGTCGTCGAGCCACAGGGATCGAAACATCTCCAGCAAGGGACGGGTGAGTAGCTTGTCGGCGTCGGCGTTGCCGTCGATGGTGGGGTTGGAAATTGTCATGTCAACCCAGGGCGAGATGGACAAGATCGCGCCAGGCAATGGCGCACCGGAATCGCGCAGTCTTAGCGTGAGACTGATAGCGAAATTGCCGCCGATCGAGTGACCGACGCTGGCGATGTTTTGCGGCCGGTAGCCCTGCTCGAGCAACCAGTTGTAGGCGTTGTCAACGTCGTCGATCTGTGCCGGGAATTTCTGCTCGGGAGATCGCCGATAGTTCAGCACCAGTGCTGGCACGCCCGCCGCCTTGGCGATGTGCCCAGCGGCTTTGCGATCGGAATGCATCGATGCGACGACGGTGCCGCCCATATGGTTGTGCAGCAGTACCGCGCTCTCGTCGCTGCCGGCAGGTTTGCACCAAAGCGCCTCGACGCCGCCGACATTCACTTCGGCGTAGCTGACGCCTTCGGGCTCCTTCGTGGCCAGATGAACCGACTCGATGATGTCTCGAATCGTTGGTAGGTCAAGACGCGGATCGGAGGATCGCGTGCGCAGCGTCGCGAGGAAATTCGTGAATTCAATTGCTTCGTTACTTGCCATTTCGGTCGCCCTTCTGTTATTCAGCGGTTTTCGCACCATGGGATTGAATTGCCTTGCGCCCCAAGCTCAACTGGTGCCGTGCAGATTGCCGGATAGCGCTCTCCGTTCAGCACCGACGGTCTGATTTGATGAACTGCGCGGCACGCTCACCGATGATCACGCACGGGGCCATCGTGTTGCCGGTGGTGATCCGCGGCATGATCGAGGCGTCGGCGACGCGCAGGTTGCCGAGGCCGTGAACTTTCAGCTGTCCGTCGACCACCGACATGCGGTCGCGGCCCATTTTCGCCGTCCCCGATTCGTGCCAGTAGGTGGTGACAGCACTGCGGAGATAGCTTTCATGTTCCGCACCCGTGAGGTCGCCTGGCATGACCTCGCGCTCGACGAACGGACGAAGCTCTGCCGAGTTGCCGATTTCGCGAAGAAGTTCGACGCAGGTGATCGCTGCTTTCAGATCATCGGGGTGCGATAGGGCCTTAGCTTCGATCCGGATAGGGTCCGACGGATCGGGGCCTGATAGCCGCAGCCGTCCCCGGCTATTGGGATGTGTCGGAGACCCGAACAGGCACCAACTGTTAGCTGGCAGACCGAATTTGGCGACATTCTCCGGAGTCGACTTCGGAAAAGGCCCCAGACACGCGAACAGGTCTGGCCCGTCGACGCCGGCCGCTCCCGAGTCCCAGAAGAGGGTCGAGCCCACCTGGGTGCTGCCCGGTACGGTCTCTGGAAACTGCCACACACAGTCGAAGCCGAGGTGGTCTTGAAAGTTGCGGCCAACGCCCGGCAAATGCTGCCGGACTGCAATGCCGACGCGACGCAACTCGCCTTCATCGCCAACACCGGACTGCATCAACACTTTCGGTGTGTGGATCGCGCCGAGTGAGAGCACGACCTCGACGTCTGCAGTTACCGTGTGCAGCGTGCCACCGTGAATCAACTCGACACCACTGGCCCGGTCGCCTTCAAAAACCACCCGGGTCACGAGCGCATGCGGGACCACGGCGAGGTTAGGTTTGTCCAGATATGGGGTGACGTAGGTGCGGAACACCGAGAGGCGCTTACCGTCGCGCCAGCGCAGGTCAGTGATGGCTGCGCCGCGGTTCTCCTCCATCATGCGGCCGTTCGGACTCTGATAGGTCGGGATACCCACCGCCCGGGCCGCATCGACTGTCGCCACGGCCAGCGGGTGTACATCGGGTGCCGGCTGCACGAATATCGGTCCGCCGCTGCCGCGGTGGCTCGGCTCGCCGACGCCATGCCAATCCTCGAGCGACCGATACAAATCGAGCACCGGCCCGTATCCCCACGTTGACTCGCCGGATTCAGCAGCGAAGTGCTCCCAGTCGCTTCGATGTCCCCGCGCCCAGATCATCAGGTTGATGCTCGATCCGCCGCCCAACACCTTGCCCATAGAAAACGGGATCGAGCGGCCATTCAACAACGGGTCGGGTTCGGACGCGAAATTCCAATCACGTTCGCCGCCAAGGTTCATCGGCCACTGGGCCGCCTCGGTGACGGCGGGCACCTCGTCGGTGCCTCCGGCCTCTAAGAGCAACACCCTGACGTCGGGATTCTCGGCGAGGCGGCGCGCGATCACCGATCCCGACGACCCGGCCCCACACACGATGACGTCGTAGGACGGCTCTAAGACGTCCGAGCCGTCCGAGACGTGCGCAGCCCGCGCAGCCTGGTCACCAAACATCGCGCCTTCCTTCTTTCCACCATAGGATCACGCTCGTTATATAACGGACGCTATCCTATGATTGCCTGGAGCGTCAAGGAGGACCATTGAGATATCCGGCCGATCAGAAAGCGCGAGCGCGCGATGCATTGCTGCGCGCCGGTGCCCGCACGTTGAAGACCCGCGGCTTCAATGGCGTCGGCGTGGACGGCCTCGCGGCCGCGGCGGGCATGACATCTGGCGCGTTCTATTCGAACTTCCCGAACAAAGAAGCCCTGCTCGAAGCCGTTATCGACACCGGGCTCGGCGAACCGTTGCTGACCGATACGAATTCGACCACCCGCGCGCAGGGACGGGCGCGCCTGATCAGCTTTGTCACGGACTACCTCAGCGCCGACCACAGCATCGACCCGGCGGAGGGCTGTGTGATGCCCGCCTTGAGCGCTGACGTCTCCCGCGCCGAGCCACGGGTCAAAGACGCCTACCAACGCAAGATGACCGCGCTCGTCGATCGCATCGCCGAACTGCTCGACGGCGATGAGCCCGATCGGCAACGACGGGCTTGGAGCATCGTCGCCCTCATGGTCGGATCGATCTTGATCTCGCGCGGCATGCCCGAACAAGGCGAATCCAGAATCAGGCCAATCGAATCCGCCTCCAGTACCGTAGCCACGCTGATCGACCCTGAGGCCCACGACATGGACGACGTTGGTCGCTGACCGTAATTCGCCATCCCGCGCCTAATCACCGGCGAGGTCAGCGCGTAGGCGCTTCTTGTCGACCTTGCCGCTGGCCAAGAGCGGCAGCTCGTCGACGACGACCAGGCGTCGCGGGATCTTGTAGCCGGCCAGTCGGCGTCGGACGAAATCCTGAACCGCGCCCAGCGTGAGGGTTGCGCCAAAACGCGGCACCACGACGGCACAGACGGCCTCGCCCCACCGCTCGTGCGGTGTTCCGACCACGGCGCAGGCCGCCACGTCGTCAAGCCCGCTGACCGCATCCTCCACCTCTGGTGAGTACACGTTCTCCCCGCCGCTGATGATGACGTCCTTTTTGCGGTCCACCAGGTAGAGCAGGCCGCGGTCGTCGAACCGCCCGATGTCTCCGGTGTGGCACCACCCATCGCGCAGCGTGGTCAGCGTTGCCGCCTGGTCGTCCCAGTACCCGCGGAAGCACGAGTCCGACCGCACGACGATCTCACCGGGGTCGCCGACCGGCACGTCGCGGCCGTCCGCACCGACGATCCTCACCTGTACCCCGGGGAACGGGAAGCCGACGGACCGCAAAGCGGCGGCCGCACGGGGGCCGTCGAGTCCATGAAGTTCACGGGGCAGTCCGGACACAATCGCCTCCGTCTGTCCGTACAGGTTGAGGAAACCCGCGTGGGGCAGCATGGCCAGCGCACGCTGCAACGTCGCTAGCGGCATCGGCGCCGCGGAATACACGACGGTGCGCACGCTTTCGAGAGTGCGATCATCGGAGACTTCGTCGAGCAGCGTCCGCAACATCACTGGCGCGAGGTGCAACACCGTGATCCGCTCTTCGGCAATCAACCGGACAGCTTCGGCCGCGTCGAACTGCTTCTGCAGAACCACCGTGCCCCCACGGGCCTGCAGCCCGCCGATGATCCCCATGGCCCCGAAGTGAAACATCGGCATGTTGATCAGCCCACGATCAGCACTGCCGGACCGCATTTCGCCATTCATCGTCAACGCGACACGACGCAGTTCTCGCTGCCCCAGGACGCAGCACTTGGAAGCGCCGGTGGTGCCGCTGGTGAACAACAAGCAGGCGATGTCGTCGGGGCGTGCGACAAGGACTTTCGAGGTCGGCTCGTCGTGTTCAGCGCCGGCAATGAAGTCTTCGAAGTCCGTCGCGTCGGACCCGCCCATGGATACCAGTAAGGGCGACCCCGGCAATCGCGGTGCGAGTTCTGCGACCGTCGCCGTAAATTCCTTGCCGTAGAACACGATCGACGGCCCAATTTGGCACAGCGCGGCGAATACTTCGGGTGGCGAGAGCCGGAAATTCACTGTGGCGAGGATGATTCCGCTCAACTGCGTTGCGGCAATCACCTCGCCGAACTCCACGCTGTTGCGACTCAGCACCGCAATGCGGTCCTGCCGCTGGACACCCGCGCCCGCCATCGCCGACACCAGCCTCAGCGCACGGTCGCGGAGCGCCGCGTGCGTGACCGTGCGGTCGCCCAGTCGGTATGCCGGCACGTCGGGAAACCGCCGGGCGTTACCGGTGACGATGTCACCAAGCGTCATCTCGCCCCTCATAGCTGCTCCCTCTGATATCCGGCTCTGTATACCGATATCTATTTAACGGTATAGGCTGGCCACGCGGGACCGCTAGCGACTGACACCGAGCAGGGAGAGATCAACGATGACTCAGTTCACCGAAGCGCCGATCTTCGATGCGGACCAACACATGTACGAGACATCGGACGCGCTCACCAAGTACCTGCCGGAGCGCTACCGCAAGGCCGTCCAGTTCGTCCAGATCGGCAAACGCACCCGGATCGCGATCATGGGCCAGATCACCGAGTACATCCCCAACCCGACCTTCGAGCGGGTCGCCGCCCCGGGCGCGCACGAGAAGTTCTACGCGGCGCAGAACACCGACGGCTTGACGATGCGCGAGATGACCGGCATCCCGATTGAGGCTCCGGCAGCCAGCCGCAACCCGGTGGACCGCGTCAAGGAGCTGGACCGCCAGGGCGTGCGGGAGTCGCTGGTCTACCCGACGTTGGCCAACCTCGTCGAGCACTCCGCGGCCGAGCATCCCGAGCTGACGATGGCGATCATCCACGCGCTGAACGAATGGATGCTGGAGACTTGGAGTTTCGTCTACGCCGACCGGCTGTTCGTGACGCCGGTGATCAATTGCGCCGAAGTCGACAACGCCCGGCGTGAACTGGACTACGTACTTCAGAACGGCGCCAAGGTGGCGCTGATCAAACCGGCACCGGTCAAGGGCTTTCGTGGCTGGCGCTCGCCGGCGCTGCCCGAGTTCGACCCGTTCTGGCGCGACGTCGAGGACGCCGGGTTGCCGATCGTGCTGCACGCCAGCCAGCCCCCGCTGGAGGAATACGTCAGCAAGTGGGAGCCTCCGGACACCGACAGCGCATTCGAGATGTCGGCGTTCAAGTGGGTCGCTCTGGGCCACCGCGAGATCTCGGACATGATCACCAGCCTGATCTGTCACGGCACCCTTACCCGGTTCCCGAAACTGCGCATCGCCAGCGTGGAGAACGGCAGCGCCTGGATCCACCCGCTGTTCCATGACCTCGGCGACATCTACAAGAAGATGCCGCAGAACTTCGACGAACACCCGCTCGATGTGTTCCGTCGCAACATCTGGGTGAGCCCGTTCTGGGAGGGCTCGGTTTCCGACGTCGTCGAAACAATCGGCTGGGACCGCGTGCTATTCGGCTCGGACTACCCGCATCCCGAAGGCCTGGCCGAACCGAAGGGCTTCTTCAAGTACGCCGAGGGCATGGACCGACGCCGCACCTACGACTTCATGGGCGACAACGCCCGCCGCTTCTTGGGGCTACCGATCGCCAACCCCGACCCGGACGCCCTGAAACCACCGGCGCTGGCCCACGCCCAGTAGGTAAACCGATGACCGACATTCGCACTGGGCCTCGGCAGCGTGCTGAGGTGGACCTGGACCACCATTCAGCCGAGTTCCGCGAAGACCCGTTCGGCAAGTTCGACGAAATCCGATCCCGTTGTCCGGTCGCGCATTCCGATCACTACGACGGCTTCTGGACATTCGTCGACTACCCGTCGGTCTTCGAAGCCGCCCGTGACGACGACCTGTTCAACTCCTACCCGTCGGTCGGCGTGCCGGCCAGCGGCATGCCGTTCCCCATCCTGCCGATCGAATCCGATCCGCCGGTCACCCAGGAGCTGCGTGAGGTCACTCTCCGCCAGTTCTCCCCCGGTGCGGCCGAGAAGTCCCGGCCCGTCGCCTTGGAGATGGCCGACGAGGCCATCGACGCCTTCATCGAGCGCGGCGAATGCGACCTGGTCGGCGAATTGACGACACCGCTGCCGGCGCGACTGATACTGCGGTTGCTGAAGTTCGACGAGTCCCGCTTCATGGAGTGGGTGGACTGGGTGCACACGGTGGTGCACAACCGCGCCCACGACCCGGAGCGGGCCGCCGCGGCGGGCATGGAGCTGTTCGCCGAGATCAACAAGCACATGGAGCAGCGCCGCGCCGAGGGTCTGGGCGACGATCTGTTCAGCGACATAATGCGCGGCACCCTGAACGGCCAACCACTCGACGACGCCCAGATCGCCATGTACGCATTCTTGATGATGCTGGGCGGCATGGACACCACCAGCGGCTTCACCGGAAACGTGCTGCTGCGCCTGTGCGCAGACAACGAGTTGCGCCAACAGCTGATCGACGATCCGGGCCTGATCAAGAACGGCACCGACGAGCTGCTGCGCCTGTACACACCGTCACTTGGATTGGCCCGCACCGTTTCCCGTGACACCGAGTTCCACGGGCAGTCACTGTGCGCGGGCGACCGAGCGATCCTGATGTGGGCGGCGGCCAACCGCGACCCGGCGATCTTCGAGAACCCCGACACGCTGGATCTATCCCGCCCGAACGCCAAGAAGCAGATGGCTTTTGGCGTAGGCATACACCGCTGTCTGGGCTCGCATTACGCCAAGATGATGTTTCAGGTGATGTTGGGTCAGATCCTGGCCCGCCTCCCGGACTTCGAACTCGCTGGCGAACCACAGCGATTCGAGGACGCCGGTGAGGTCTACGCCGTGTCCAAGCTGCCGGTGAGGTTCACCCCCGGCCGGCGCAACGGCTGACATGACGGCCGGCACCATCGCCGGGCTTCTCGACGAGTCCGCCGCCATCCGACCGGGTCGACCGCTATTGCGCGACAACGCCGGCCGGACGCTGACCGTCGCCGACGTCGCGGACCTGACGTCGGCCGCTACCCACTGGCTCTGGGACACCGGTGTACGGCCCGGGATGACGGTCGCCTGGCAGCTGCCGTCGCATCTGGGCGCGGCGGTGTTGATGTTGGCGCTGGCGCGCACCAATGTTAAGCAGGCGCCGGTACTGCACCTCTACCGTCGCCGCGAGGTTTGCGCGGCCGTCGATGTCGCCGGGGCGGACATCCTCGTCGTTGACCGGACGACGGCCGCAAACGCGGGAGACGGAGTACATGTCCGCGCGCTGCCAAACGATTTCCTCCAGCGGCTGCGCGCGATGCCGCAGTTGCCTCATCCAGAGCTGGGCCGCCCGCGGGCGGCCGATGACGTCCGGTGGGTGTACTTCACGTCGGGCACCACTGGCCGGCCCAAAGGCGTGCGCCACTCGGACGCGACGCTGTTGACCGCCGCCCGTGGATTTGCCGGCCACCTCGGGCTGGGCGGATTCCCGGAAGAGGTTGGCTCCATCGCCTTTCCGATCGCGCACATCGGCGGGATCGTCTATCTGTCCGCAGCCTTGATGGCGGACTTCCCGGTGCTGATGGTGCCGCAAGTAGCGGCCGATGACCTGCCGCGGCTGTTGGCCGAACACCACGTGACCGTCGCCGGGGCCAGCCCGGTGTTCTATCAGATGCTGCTGTCGGCACAACTAGACGCGGGCACCTCGCGGCCGCTGATCCCGACGCTTCGGATGCTGACCGGCGGCGGCGCGCCCTGCCCGCCCGAACTCCACAAACGCGTGCGCGAGTGCATGCGGATCCCGATCGTGCACGCCTACGGCATGACCGAGGCGGCTATGGTGTGCGTGAGCATGGCCACCGACACCGACGAGCAACGCAGCCATAGCTCCGGCCTGCCGATCCCGGGCACCGACGTCCGGATCAGCGCGACCGGCGAGATCGAAGTGCGCGGCGCCAACGTGACTCCGGGCTACCTGGACCCCCGGCAGTGGGCCGCGGCGAGCACACCGGACGGCTGGCTTCGAACCGGCGACCAGGGACACCTACGCACCGATGGCCGCATCGTGATCACGGGCCGCAGTAAGGATCTGATCATCCGTAAGGGCGAGAACATCGCGCCGGAGGAGATCGAGAATGAACTGCTGGGCCACCCGCTCGTCGACGAGGTCGCGGTGCTGGGCCAGCCCGACGAGCTGCGCGGCGAGCTGGTGTGCGCGGTGGTGCGCCGCTCGCACCGCCACCGCGACGTCACACTCGACGAGCTGTGCGCCTTCCTCGACGAACGCGGGCTGATGAAACAGAAATGGCCCGAGCGGCTGGTCATCGTCGACGAATTTCCGTTGACAGGCCTGGGCAAGGTCTCGAAATCGAAACTGGCCCAACATATTGTGGGAGGCAGCCGATGACGGTGTTGTCCACCGACGAGCTGCGCGAGCTCGCCTGCTCGGTGCGCGCGGCCTGCGAGAAGTTCGCATCGCAAGAGCGCGTCCGTGCCGTCGCCTACGACGGAGACGGCGGGCGCGGCGGAGTAGACACCGAGCTGTGGACGGTGCTGTGCGAACAGATCGGGGTGGCCCAGGTCGCCGTGCCCGAGCATCTGGGCGGAGCCGGCTACGGCGCAAGCGCGTTGGGCGTCGTTGCTCACGAACTGGGGCGCGTGCTGGCCCCGGTGCCGTTCGTCGCGTCGGCAGTGCTGGCGACCGGGCTGCTACTCGACGCGAACGCCGCCGATCCCGACGCCCGTCTGTCCGGCCTGCTGTCCGGGCGACGCACCGCGGCGGCCGCGATCACCGGCGACGGCGGACTGTGGTCTCGCGCCGCGGTCACGCTCAACGCGACACGCAGCGGCGACGATTGGCGCATCGACGGCATGGTCCGCCATGTCCTCAACGGCACAGCCGCCGACGACCTGTTGGTCGTGGCGACCGTCGACCGCGAGCCCGCGGTCTTCCTCCTTGACCGGAACGCCGAGGGCGTCACGGCGGTCGCGGAGCGGGTGCTGGACGGCACCCGGCCGATGGCCACCATCACCTGCACCGGCGCGCCGGCGGCATTGCTGACCGGCGAGGGCCCCGCCGACGACCTGATCGAGCGCAACGTCAATCTGGCCTTGGCCATCGTCTCGGCCGAGCAGGTGGGAGCGTGCGAACGCGTGCTGGAGATCGCCACCGACTACGCACGCACCCGCGAACAGTTCGACCGCCCGATCGGCAGCTTCCAGGCCATCAAGCACAAGTGCGCCGACATGCTCGTCGACCTCGAATGGGCCCGCTCGGCATCGCAAGCGGCGCTGGATGCCTTAGACAGCCGAGCCACTGAATCCGCCTGGCGCGCAAGCATGGCCAAGGCGGTGTGTTCCGAGAGCCTGCGCAACGGAGCACATGCCAACGTCCAAATTCACGGTGGCCTCGGTTTCACCTGGGAGGATTCCGCGCACCTCTACCTGCGTCGCGCCCGCACCGACGAGGTGCTGTTCGGCGGCCCAGGGCAGCACTGGGACCGGGTGTCCGCGCACGCCAAGCTGCTGTGAGCACCGAGGCTCCCTTGCTGGTCCACCACACCGGTGGCTAGAATCCGACAAATAACTAAATGTTTTGATAATTAATGCCCGACAACGACCTCTCCGCAGGAGGAGGCACCTGTGCCGTTGCAGCCCTGGATGGAACTGATCTCCGTCGACGATCACCTGATCGAGCACCCAAGGGTGTGGAGCGATCGGCTTCCGGCCAAGCACCTGGAGGCCGGTCCGAAGATCGTCGAATGGGAGCGGCCCGACACCGGCCGGATGTGCCAGGTCTGGGAATACGAGGGCAGGATCTACCCCTACATCGGCTTGAACGCGGTCGCCGGTAAGCAGCCCGAGCAGTACGGCATCGAACCGGTGCGCTACGACGACATGATCCCCGGCTGCTACGACCCCAAGGCGCGGGTGGCCGACATGGACATCGACGGTGTGCAGGCGATGACGTGCTTCCCGTCGTTCCCGCGTTTCGCCGGCGCGGTGTTCGCCGAGGGCGAGGACAAGGAACTGGGCAGGTTGTGTTCGGCGGCGTGGAATGACTTTCACCTCGACGAGTGGGCCGCGACTGCGCCCGATCGGTTCGTCCCGGTCGCCATGCTGCCCTTCTGGGACTTGGAGGCCAGTGTCAAGGAGATTCACCGCGTCGCCGCGAAGGGCGCCAAGTGTGTGACGTTCCCCGACCTGCCCGACCGGCTCGGCCTGCCCTCCGTCCATTCCGATCACTGGGACCCGCTGCTGTCGGCGATGGAGGAGACGGGCATGGTGCTGGCCCAGCACTTCGGCTCGGGTGGGTTCCCGCCGCCGATTGCTCCGGACGCACCATTCGCCGTGTTCATCACGCTGATGGGGACGATGTCGATGACCTCGATGACGGACTGGCTGTTCTCCAACACGCTCTACCGTCACCCAAAGTTGAAGATCGGCCTGTCCGAGGGCGGCATCGGCTGGATCCCCTACATCCTCGAGCGCTGCGACAGCGTGTGGCGTAAACACCGCTTCTACAACAACGTCAACCAGGACCACCCGCCCAGCTACCTGTTCAAAAAGCACATTCACGGCTGCTTCATCGAGGATGACTTCGGCGTGGCGATGCGACACTGGATCGGCGTTGACAAGATCACCTGGGAGTGCGACTACCCGCACTCGGACTCGTTCTGGCCACAGAGCCGAGAGCGCGCGGCGCAGGCGTTGGAAAGCGTGCCCGATCACGAGGTGCACCGCATGGTCGAGCTGAATGCCCGTGCGTTCTACAACTTTCCGCGGGCGGCATGACCGGAGCCAATGACGGGCGCAAAGGTATGGACGAGCAGTTGCCGGTATCGGACTGGACAGACCAGGACCTGCTGACCAAGGACGAGGCGAGGGGGCGCCTCGTCGGTGAGATGGGCCGGTGCCGAGCCCGGCTCGAAAAGCTCACGGCCAACCTCAATGCCAACG
Source organism: uncultured Actinomycetota bacterium (assembly GCA_963767375.1). Taxonomy (GTDB): domain Bacteria; phylum Actinomycetota; class Actinomycetes; order Mycobacteriales; family Mycobacteriaceae; genus Mycobacterium. The sequence continues at coordinate 2,936,144 of CAVYDT010000008.1, read as the reverse complement.
AAGCCGATGAGTCCGAACTCGCGTTGCTCGCCCGTCGCCTGAACGCGATGGAGTCGATAGCGCGCGAATACGACGAATACCTCGACGGGAAGTAGCGCTGGTGTCCGTTCAGACCGAAGACATCGACGCACTGCGCGGCGAGATCCGCGGTTTTCTGGAGAGCGCGCCCAAGCCCACAGGGCTCCGCAACTATGGGCCCACGCCGACCGTCGCCGACGTCGAGCCGGGGCGGCAATGGCATCGCTATCTGGCGAACCATGGCTACACCTGCCTGCACTGGCCGCGCGAGTTCGGCGGCGCCGACGCCACGGTGGCGTTTCAAGCCGTCTTCGCCGAGGAATGCGCACGCGCCGGAATGCCCCGGCAGCTGAACATCACCGGAGCCGATCTGGTCGGCCCGGTGGTCATCAAGTTCGGGACAGACCAGCAGAAGACCCGTTTCCTCGAGCCGATTCGGCTGGGCGACGACATCTGGTGTCAGCTTTTCTCAGAGCCCGGTGCGGGATCGGACCTCGCCGGTGTGCGCACCCGGGCGGAGCGGACCGCGGCCGGCTGGCGTGTCGACGGTCAGAAAGTGTGGAGTTCGGCTGCGGCGTCGTCCGATTACGGCTTGCTGCTGGCCCGCACCGGCCCGGACAAACATCGCGGGCTGTCGATGTTCGTCGTGCCGATGCAGACGCCCGGCGTCACCGTGCGGCCGCTAAAACAGATGGACGCCGAGAGCAAGTTTAACGAGGTCTTCTTCGACGGGACCGAGCTTGCCGACGACGCGCTGATCGGCGAAGTCGGCCAGGGCTGGAGCATCGCGCTCGTCACCCTCGGTCGCGAGCGGCTGACACTCGGTTCCCAAGCCGTGTCGATGTTCCGGCTGCACGAGCGGATGGTCGAGGCGGCACGCGACCGAAACCTGCTGGATCCCATACTGTCCCGGTCGCTGACCAAGCTGTGGGCACGGATGTGGCTGCTGCGGTTCACCTCGCAGCGGGCCATCGAGTCCGGTGACCTCAGCTCGCCCGCCTTCTCGGTGCTCAAGCTGATGACCTCGGAAACCGCCCGCGATTTGGGCGATCTGGCCACCGATGTGCTCGGCACCGATGCGTGCACCGACCCCGCGGATAACGAACTGGTCCAGCACATGCTGGTGGGCCGGGCGCAGACGATCCTGGGCGGCACCAGTGAGATTCAGCGCAACATCCTCGGCGAGCGGGTGCTGGGCCTGCCCAAAGAACCGCGTTGATGACAGCCTGCGGGCTCGAGGCGGCGCTGCGTTTGGTGTTGCGGCGCGGGAGCACGGTCGCCCTGGGGGACGGTGTCGGTCAGGTCCGCACGCTGCAGAACGGCGACTCAGTCGGGGCGGTGCTGTCCAGGTTGGCGCGGCGGGTCGGCGACATCCGGCTGGCGCTCGGCTGGCTGCCCGCACCGCTCGAGGGCATCGAGCCCGACGCCTTCACCGAGGTCGCGACCCTGATGCCGGGGTGGGGTTCACGCGGTCTTCTGCAATGCGCCACAGCGCGTTTCGTGCCCGCCAGGTTGACCGCCGTCGCCGCGGTCATGTCCGACGTACTGCGCCCCGATGTGCTGATCATCCGCGCGGCCGAACGGAACGGGGCCCTGCATTTCGGCACGGAGGTGTCCTGGCAGCGCGGGCTGATCGACGCCGGCGTCCGCGTACTGGCCGTGGTGGACACCAACTCCCCGGCAGCCGACGCGGGGCCACCATTGGATCCCGCGATGGTGGACGTCGTGGGCTATAGCGATGACGGCCCGTTGCAGATGCCGCAGAAGAGGCCCGACCCGGTGCACGAAGCACTCGCCGACAACGTCCTGCGTTTTGTGCCGGAAGGTGCACAGCTGCAATACGGTCCGGGTCCACTCGGCACGGCGCTGCTGAACCGGACGACGGTGCCCTTGCGCATTGACACCGGATTACTCACTGACGCTGTGGTCGATCTCGACCGGCGCGGCATGCTGATCGGCACACCGTCGGCGACCTACCTGCTGGGTACTGAAAAGCTCTACGACTGGGCCGACGGAAAGCAGATCCTGCACGGCACGGAGTACACGCACGACGCGGCCCGGTTGTCGCGCGGTGGACCGTTCGTTGCCGTGAACACCGCGATCGAGATCGACGCCTTCGGTCAGATCAACGTCGAAGGTGTGGGTGACAAGGTGGTGGGCGGCATCGGCGGACACCCCGACTACTGCGCCGCGGCGGCGAAAATTCGCAACGGGCTGTCGATCATCGCCATGCCGTCGAGCACGAACGGCCAGTCCCCGTTGGTATCCCAACTCAGCCGACCGGTGTCGACACCCGCCTACGACATCGACCTGGTTGTCACCGAATTGGGCCACGCCGATCTGCGCGGTGCCGACTGGACGCGGCGCCGTGAACTCATCACCGAACTCTTCGACAAGGAGAGCGATCAATGACCACCCTCGACGGACGCGTCGTCCTCGTCACCGGCGGCGGGCGTGGCATCGGCCGCGCACACTGCTTGGAATTGGCCCGCCAGGGCGCCGCGGTGGTGGTGAATGACCCGGGCGTGGGCCGCGACGGCACCGGCGGCGCAAGCGGGCCGGCCGGCGACGTCGTCGGCGAGATCGAACAGGCCGGCGGCAAAGCCGTCGCCCACACCGGATCGGTTGCCTCTTGGGACGACGTCGCCGACATGGTGCACACCGCAGTGTCCACCTTCGGCACGCTCACCGGTGTGGTCAACAACGCCGGCATCGTCCGCGACGCGATGATCACCGGAGCGACCGAAGCCGATTGGGATGCGGTGATCGCCGTGCATCTGAAAGGCACCTACGCGGTCACCAAACACGCGTGCGACTATTGGCGCGCCCAGGCCAAGGGCGGCAATCCGATCGACGCCCGCATCGTCAACACCGTGTCCGGGGCCGGGTTGTGGGGCAATGTCGGCCAAAGCGCGTACGGCGCCGCCAAGGCCGCCGTCGCGAACCTGACCGTGGTCACGGCGATGGAGATGCGACGCTATCACGTTGCGGTGAATGCGATCTCACCGCTGGCGATGACACGGATCAGCGCGGACTTCTTTGCCGGCGATGCCGCCGCGGACCCGGCCCTGGATCCCGGCCGTAGTTCAGCGGTGGTGGCGTGGCTGCAATCGCCCGAATCTTCTTGGCTGACCGGACAGATACTGCGCATCAGCGGACACCGGCTGAGCCGGATCACCGGCTTCACCGAATCCGCAGAGCGCTACCACGCCGAAGACGGTGTCAGCCTGCAATTCTCGGAGATCGGGCAGGCGGTCAGCTGGATCTACAACACGTCACCACGCGGACTGGCCGGACCGCTGCCTCGGGATTGAGGCGGCAGGAACTACCGTTACAGCACAATCGATTTGACCTTGAAGTCGATGATTTCTTCCTCGCTGAATCCCAGCTCGGCCAGCAACGCATCGGTGTGTTCACCGTGGCCGGGAGCGCAATTCAGTTGCAGCGGTGTTTCGTCGAACTGGACCGGGCTGGCGGCCAGGGCGAATTCGTTGTTGTTCGTGTCGGTCACTCTTGGCAGGTACCCGTTGGCGATCGCCTGCGGGTCACTGTGTACCTCGTGTGCGGTGTGCATGACGTCCCACACTCCGTCGAAACCTGCAAATGCCTTCTCCCAGTGTGAGAGATCCTGGGACGCGAAGGCGTTGCGCAGCTCGCCGATGCACTCCTTGCGGTTGCCGAACCGCACCATCGCGTTGGCAAACCGTTCGTCGCCGATGAGGTCGGCCCGGCCTAGTCGGGTGCAGAAGTCCGCCCAGAACCGGTCGGCCTGCAGCAGCACGAACGCGACGAATCGGTTGTCGCGGGTCTTGTAGATGCTGGCTACCGGATTGGGCATCTCATCCAGGTTGAACTTCGGGATGTCCTGGCCGGTCACGCCTGACCCGACGATGTCCGGACCCAACTGCCAGATGGCCGCGTTGAGCAGGGACACGTCCACCACCGACGGCTCACCGGTGCGTTCCCGCTTGACCAACGCTGCGGCGATACCCGCCGCGATGGCCAGGCCGCCGTAGGAGTCGCCGAAGCCCGGCCGCTGAATCGGCGGATACGAGCCGTCACCGGCCGCGTACGCGTCGCCGATGCCGCCGCGCGCCCAGTAGGCGGCCAGGTCGAATCCACCCTGGGACGCCAATTCGCCCTTGGTGCCGTAGCCATGACCGCGGGCGTAAATGATCTTCGGATTACGAGCGCGCACGGCTTCGATGTCGATACCCATCCGCTGACGAGAGTCCGGCAGCAGGTTGGTGACAAAGACGTCGGCGGTCTCCAGTAGCTTCATCAGCAATTCACGCCCCTCGGCGGTCGAGGTGTCCAGGCCGATGCTGCGCTTTCCCCGGTTGGGCTGCTCGATGAAATGGTTGACACCGCCTGCGCCAGTGACGATCCCGGAGCTGATCAGGCCGCGTTGCGGGTCACCGGTCTCGGGATGTTCGATCTTGATGACGTCGGCGCCCCAGTCGGCCAGCACCGCGCCGGCGGCCGGAACAAACGTCCAGGCAGCGAGTTCCACGACGCGAATCCCACTCAGAATGTCACTCACAGCGGATAGCCGATCGTCTTGGTCTGCAGATGCTGCTCGAAACCCTCGATGCCATTCTGTCTGCCGATCCCACTTGACTTGTATCCGCCGAACGGCGCGTCGGCGCCGCAGTACATGGCGCTGTTGATCATCAACGAGCCGGTTCGGATGCGACGGGCAACGGCCATGGCCCGCTCGTCCGAGCCCATGATTGCGCCCGCCAGACCGTAGGTGGAGTTGTTGGCGAGCTCGACGGCGCCGTCGTCACCGCCGTCGTACGGCGTGACGGACAGGACCGGCCCGAAGACCTCCTCCTGGAAGATCGTGTGGTCCGGTCCAACGTCGGCGACGACGGTCGGCGCCACGAAATAGCCGCGGTCCAGGCCGTCGGGCACTCCACCACCGACGGTGACGCGGCCCCCGTCGCGCTTGGCGATCTCGATGTAGTTCAGCACCCGGTCCCGCTGCTTGGCCGACACCAGCGGCCCGCAGAAGGTGTTCGGGTCGGACGGGTCCCCGACGGTGAGGGCTCCGAAGGTGGCGGTGGCGACCTCGACGGCCTGGTCGTAGTGCGCCCGGGGTACCAGCATCCGGGTGGCCAGCGCGCAGCCCTGACCGGAGTGCATCAGCGCGCCGAGGCAGCCGGGCAGCGCCATGTCCATGTCGGCGTCGTCGAGCACGAGGTACACCGACTTGCCGCCGAGCTCGAGCATGTTGCGCTTCATGGTGTCGGCCGACAGCCGCTGGATGAGCCTGCCGACCGCGGTTGATCCGGTGAAGGACACCATGTCAACCCGCGGGTCGGTGACAAGCAGCTGGGCGATGTCGTTGTCCGATGCCGGGACGATATTGACGACACCGGCTGGGATGTCGGTCTTTTCGGCGATGATCCGGCCAAACCGCAGCGCGCTCCACGGCGTCTCCATGGCCGGCTTGAGCACCATTGTGTTCCCTGTGGCCAGGATCTGGCCCACCTTGTTGCTGATGATCTCGAACGGGAAGTTCCACGGCGTGATGGCGCCGACGACGCCCATCGGCTCCTTCACCACGACGCGGTTGTAGGGCACGCCCATTTTGGCGTCCTCGGCAAGCATCCGCTCCCACGGGAAGGTCGAGATCAGCTTGGCGGGAAATTGAATTGCGTCGGCGAGCGGCCATTCCATCTGCGCGATGTAGGTCATGCCCACTGTTGCGCCAACCTCGGCGATCAGCTCTGCGCGGATGTCTTCCCTTTCCTTCTGCAGCGCGTCGTGCAACTGCATCAGGCAGTGTTGGCGGAAGTCGTGATTCGTCGACCAGCCGGTGTTGTCGAACGCGCGCCGGGCGGCGGCGATGGCATCCTCCATGTCCTCGGCGCCGGCGTCGGTGGCGAGCCCGAGCAATTCTTCATTGGCCGGATTGACGTTGTCGACAGTCTTCCCGGTCGACGAATCCCGCAGCTGCCCGTCGATGAACAGTCTGGTCTCGGGATTGAACTGGACGGTTGCTGCGGCGACCGGTGAAGCCGTCATTGGCGCTCCCTTTGGCTGGATTGTCGACGCCGGTTAGTGTACCTCTTATAGAGATAACTGTTTAGCGGATTTGGAACGAAGGGGGTGCGGGTTGTCCACCCCGGTCGACGACGCGGTCCGTAGCGGCCGGCGGCCCGACTACGCCGCGGAGATCACGCTGTACCGCAACGACTTTCGTCGCTATCTCGGAAATCTGGGCTGGGCGGGTGAATGGCGGTCCGCGGCCTTCACCACCGCTGAGGACGGGTTGGCCTATGACGCCCGGATACTCTCCCGCCTGCACGCGGACGGCTGGAACCGCTACGGGTGGCCGGAGAGCGCAGGCGGGCTGGGCGGTAACGAGCTGCACCGAGCCGTCTACTACGAGGAACTCGGCTACGCGATGCTGCCGGTCCCCGCGCAGCACTGGACATTGGAAACCCTCGGGCCGGCGCTGCTGACATTCGCGCCGCATTTGGCCGCCAAGCATCTGCCCGCCTACCTCAGCGGCGCCGAGTGGTGGGGCCAGAGCTTCTCTGAGCCCGAATCGGGTAGTGACCTGGCGACGCTTCGCACCCGCGCCGTCGACGACGGCGACGGCGGCTTCGTCGTCAACGGCCAGAAGATCTGGACCAGCCAGGGCCCGACCGCAACGCGGCTGCTGGTGCTGGTGCGCACGGGTGCGTCGGACAGTCGGCATCGCGGGCTCAGCATGATCATGGTCGACGCCGATGCTCCCGGGGTGAGCATCCGACCGATCGCACTGGCCAGCGGTCGCCGCGAACTGGCCGAAGTGTTCTTCGACGACGTTCGGGTGCCGCGCGAGCGGCTGGTCGGTCAGCTGAACGGCGGCTGGTCCGTCGCGATGCACCTGATGCAGTACGAGCGGGGCATGTACGGCTATGCGGTGCTGACCAAGGTGCTCGCCGAGCTGGGCCGGTTACGCGAGCACATGGTTACCCGCGGTGCCACGCAGGCGCAGCGGGAGCGCTTCGCCCGGGTGTATGTCGGCGTGATCGCGGCGCTCGCCCGCACCGCCACCACGGTCCGCAAACTGGCCGACGGCGTGCCCGTCGGCGCCGACAGCAGCGTGGACAAGCTGCTGTTCGCCCGCGCCGAGAAGGAGGTCAACGACCTGATCCTCGATGTCACAAGGGATCAGATGATCGCCGGCGACGGACGCGACCAAACCCAGCTGGCCCAACTGGACACCGCACGAGCGCAGTGGTGGTATTCGCGCGCCGCGACGATCATGGGCGGCACCGCCGAGGTGCAGCGCGGCATCATCGCCGACCACCTTCTCGGGCTGCCCAAGGAGAGGCGGTGACGTGACCCGCGCCGGCGACGATGCAGAGCGAAGCGATGAAGAGGAGCGGCGCCAATGACCGACGAAGCGTGGCCGATGATCGAAGAGGCGGTGTTCCGGCTGTTCGATGAAATAAGTACCAATCACCCAGGCGAGCATGTCGCAATCGGACCGCGGTTAGCCGAACTCGGCTGGTCGGACATCGAGGCGGAGTACCCAATCGAAGCCTGCGCGTTGCTCTTTCGCGCTCAGGGCCGCTCACTGGCCGACACCGACTGTCTCGCGCGGGTGATGTTGCGTGAACTGGCGCCGCTGCTCGACGAGCCGGTTGACGGCATCGTGTTGCCGGAATTATCCGCGGGATATGCGCCCAGTTCCGACAACGAACGAGTAGCCGGCATCGTGCTCGGTTCGCTCGAGGGCCGGCTCGTCATAATGGTGTCCGGGCCGACGGGCGCCGTCTCGGTGGGCGTCGTCGACGCGTCGCGGATGGATGGCGAACGGCTCGACACCTTCGACGCGTCGGTGCACTGGACGCGGGTGAACGGGACGCTCGACGCAACGTTGGTCGATGCGTCCGCGGAATGGGACCGCGCGATTGCCGCCGCGCACCAAGCCCTGGCGACGGAGCTGGTGGCGCTGGCCGACGAGGCGTTGCGTATCGCGGTCGGTCACGCAAAAGTGCGGGTGCAGTTCGGTGCGCCGATCGGGTCGTTCCAATCGCCGCGGCATGCGCTCGCCGAGGCTTCCGCCGTCCTGGAGGGCGCCCGCGCGGTGCTCGGCGAGTCGCGGCGTGATGGCGGTCGGCTGTTGGCGCACACCGCCAAGGCAGCGGCCGGGCGCGCGCATCGGGCGGTCAGCGACGCGGCGTTACAAGTCTGCGGAGCGATCGGCCTGACCGCAGAACACCAGCTGCACCGCTACGTCGCGAGAGGATTCCAGATCGACGCGTTGTGCGGATCGCACCTCCAACTCGAGGCGCTGCTCTCCGAGCAGCTGTTCGACAGCTATGCCCCCGGCCTCGCGCTGCCCGCGATCAGCGTCTCGACCTAGCGGGGAAGGAAGTAGATGCGTCGCAACAATTTCGAACAGATCAGGCACCGTCGAGACCATAACATTCCTCACTGACGCCGCCGCGCCCCGCCGCAAATGGCGACGAGTGGGCTAACCTACCAAATAGTTAGTTAGTTAAATGTCAGTCTAATTCGCGGGTGGAGGTCGACATGGAGGTCACCAGTCTTCGGGAACCGAAGATGGCCGACCGAGTGGCCACCCAACTCCGCCGGATGTTCATCAAAGGTGAGATCCCCGAAGGCACCATGCTGCCACCCGAATCGGAATTGATGGAACGCTTCGGCGTGTCTCGACCCACGCTGCGCGAGGCGTTTCGGGTTCTGGAGTCGGAATCGCTGATCGAGGTGCAGCGCGGCGTCCGCGGCGGCGCGCGGGTCACGCGTCCACGGCGCAAGACGCTGGCGCGCTACGCCGGGCTGATCCTCGAGTACGAGGGTGTGACGCTCAAAGACGTGTATGACGCTCGGATGGCCCTCGAGACGCCAATGGTCGTGCAGCTGGCCAAGGTCCGCAATCCGGCAGTCATCGCCGAACTCGAAGACATCGTCGATCGCGAGAGCCAGCTGGAACCCGGCAGCGACGCCGTCGACCAACTGACCGACTTCCACGCCGCAATCGCACGCCTGTCGGGCAATAAAACCTTGCAGATCGTCAGCGACATGCTCCATCACATCATCGAGAAGGCCAATCGCTCACTTCAGCCGACCAAGGGCGCCCGCGCCGAGCAGGCGGTGCGCCGCTCGGCGAAAACCCACCGCATGGTGCTCGACTTGATCAAAGCCGGTGATGCCGAGAAGGCCGGCGAGTTGTGGAAGAGGCACCTGCAAAAAGCGGAGGAATTCCTGTTTGCCGGGTCGGAACTCTCTACCGTTGTCGACCTGCTCGAATGACCGCCGGCTATTTTTTGTTCGCGCGGGCGCGGAACGCGGCAACACGCTCCTGAAACTCCGGTGTCGAAAACGACGTGTACTCTTCGGCGAGCGCGTATTCGAGCACACCGAGGGCCGCCCGCGATAGGTGCATGTTCATCGCAACCTTGGTGGCCCGCAACGCCTGTGGCGGTAGCGCGGCCAGGCGCTCACCCAATGACAATGCCTCGTCGAGCACCGTCTCGTCGGATACGACTTTGGTGACCAGGTTCAACTTCTCGGCGATCGATGCGGTGATGCGATCTCCCAGCAGCACATACTCTTTGGCCTTCATCAATCCGACCAGCAGCGGAAGCATCGCGGCGCCGCCGTCACCGGCGACCAGACCGACGGCGACATGCGGGTCGGCCAGATAGCTGCCCTCCCCCATCACCAGGAAGTCGCTGAGCAGGGCGATCGAGCAGCCCAACCCGACGGCGGGTCCGTTGACCGCGGACACCAGCGGTTTGGGAAAGTTGATCACCTCCAGAAATACCGTGCGCGCCTCGGTGATCTGGTACTGGCGGGCGACCGGGTCGTCGATCAGGCGGCCGAACATCACCATGTCGCCACCGGCTGAAAACGCTTTCCCGACACCAGTTGTCACCACCGCGCGGACGTCGTCGTCGGCGGCGAGCACCCGCCAGATGGTGGCGAACGCGTGATGCACCTCTTCGTTGACGGCGTTGAACGCCTCGGGCCGGTTGATGCTCACCACGTGGACGCTGCCGGTCTTTTCGACGAGCAGCCAAGGGGCGAACTCCTCGTACCCAGCCAGCGTGGCAGTTTTCGACGTGGTCATGGGGCTCCTGTTAGCTCTTGTCGCTGGATAGGATGGTGACCGCAGAGACTGCGGTTGGCCCACCGATATTGTGCGCCAAGGCAACTCGTGCGCCGTCAACCTGATTCTCGGCTTCACCGCGAAGTTGATTGAACAATTCGTAGCACTGCGCCACCCCGGTGGCACCGGGGGGATGACCCTTGGCCTTCAAACCGCCGCTGGGATTGATCGGGATCGAACCGCCGACATAGTGCTCACGACCTTCCACCAGCTTGTAGGCCTCGAACCGGTTGGCGAAACCCAAGTCCTCGTAGCTGATCAGCTCGACGCCGGTGAAACAGTCGTGCACCTCGGCGACGTCGATATCGCGCGGCGTCAGACCGGCCATCCGCATCGCCGCCTTCGCCGCGCGCACGGTTGGCGGAAAGGTGGTCATGTCTGACTTGTGTTGGTGCATCACGCGGTCCATCCCGAGTCCTACGCCGCGCACCCAGACTGGCCGAGCGGTATAACGGTCTACGACGTCCTCGGCGGCCAGAATCACTGCGGCGGCGCCGTCGCTTTGCGGAGTGCAGTCGTAGAGCCCGAACGGATCCACCACCATTGGTGCGGCCAATGCCTGCTCGACGGTGATCTCATAGCGCAGTTGAGCTTTGGGGTTCTTGAGCGCATGGAAGTGGTTCTTCACCGCGACCATCGCCATGTGTTCTTTGGTGGCCGGCGACTCGTGCAGGTAACGAGTCACATGCAATGCGAAGTTGGCGGGCGCGACCAAACCCAGGGGGTAGTCCCAGGCATTGTCGCGCGTCATCGCCGCCCATTCCCAGAATGTGGTGTTCGACGCGGTTTCACGCACCTTGTCAGCGCCGACCACCAGCACCACGTCGTAGAGTCCGGACGCGATGGCCAACGTCCCGTTACGAATCGCGTCATTACCGGTAGCACAAGCATTTTCGACTCGGGTAACGGGGATCTCGGTGAGATCGAGAGTATCGGCGAGGATGCCCGACGGGAATCCGTCGGTCGTGGACAGTTCGCCGAACCACGCCGCTTCGATCTCCGACTTTTGAATGCCTTTGTCGACGTGCGCGACCGCTTCCGCGTACGCCATGGGCACCAGATCCTTGATACCGAGGTCGAAGTGCTCGGCGAACGGAGTCATCCCCGCGCCCACGATCGCGACGTTTCTCATGCCCGCGCCCCTTCTACCGTGCGCCCGGGCCAGAATGCATACCCGTAGTCCGGTATGCCCGAACGGGTTGCGATCTTGCGTAACACCACCGAGCCGGCCTGCCCGATGGTCGTCTCCCCGGCGGGTACGCCGGTGACCTTGAGCAATACACGCACCGGGCTGTCATCCAATTGGATGACAGCCAGCGAGTAGGGACTCGGCAAGTCGGGGACCGGGATCCGGATCGTCGTCTGTGTGTAGACAGTGCCCGTGCGCGGTAGCGGCTCGAGGCGGTACTGGTCGGCCAGTGCGCCACTGTCGTCGACGCGAACCCGCGGCGGGAACTGCGGCGCCGTGTCGATGCCGGGGCGCTCATCGAAAACAGCTGCCTCCCAGCGAATTTTGGGCTCAAACGCGCGCGCGTATGCGGCCACCGAGATCGGGATGCCAACGCCTTGGGCCACGCGCATCTTCGGCAGTTCGCGAGCCGGAAGTTCGTCGCGGGTAACCCGCGGCGGAGAATCCCCACGCTCCAACCCGGCGACGCTCACCGTGGATTGCTCGATCGCAATCACCAGACCCGTTGTGCCCTCGTCGATAACGTCGGCCAACAACCGGATGACCGCTGCGGCCGAGATGCTTTCGTCCTCGATCGCAGCGGAGGTGTCGAACGGGCGTCCCAACTGGGCGGCCTTGACTCCGCTGACGGCAGCGACCGTCGGGGTGCCGGTCAGGCCGAGCCGCGCCAGCGTGGCACGTACACCGACCTCCCGTTGCAGGCGAGGGTCGACATACGCATGCCGTGTGCCGTCGTCGCTGCGTGCCAGCAAGGGCAGGCTGCGGGTCTGCCGGGCGACCGGAGTCAAGGTCGCGCCCGAATCACCCGTGAGCAACGCGGCGGCCCCCACCGCGGCGTCGCTGTCATCTGCGGCGATCACCAGCGTGCCCGGCTCCGCGTGCGCCGCTTGATCGAGCACCGCGGGCGCGCCACCGAGCACCTCAGCGACCGGGATGTCTGCGCCCAACGACAAACCGGCCAGCAGCACCGCTCCGTTACCGCCCTCCAGCAGCGGGAAGTTGCGCGACACCATGACAACCCGTTGCGCCGATGCGCCGGGATCCGCGGCCCGCCCTGCGGCCACCGCCATGGTCAAAGCGTCCTCGTCCGGTCCCTTAGCGCGGCGGTCACCCGAGGTCCATGGCGGCAGGTAGGTCCCTATCGAGACGACATCCGTCATCCACCCTCGTTTCGCTTCGCCGAGCCGCACCGCACTGATTTGCCGACCCTAAATAAGGTATATATTTATAGCATTTTGCACAACGGAGACGACGCGAGGGAGACGGCTTAATGGGAGGGCTGGATCCCGAACATCCCAGCTGCCGCCGAAGAACTTCGCCATGCTGCCGACGGTGTAGGACGCTACAGGGATGATCTCCTATGCGGCGCTATGCGCGAATGAGCCCGAGCTCTCCGAGTTGCGCGCGGCGATACGGGACTTTCTGCGCGCCGACCGGGACGAGTTCGGCTGGTCGCCGACGGTCGACTCGTGGCTAGGTGGCTGGGATCCGGAATTCAGTGCCCGGCTCGGTGACGCAGGATTCGTCGGACTGACCATTCCCCACCGTTACGGCGGCCGCGGCCTTGGACACCTACACCGTTACGTCGTGACCGAGGAGTTGCTGGTTCACGGCGCTCCGGTGAGCGCGCACTGGATCGCCGACCGCCAGCTGAGCCCGGGGTTGCTGGCGTACGGCAACGACGAGCAGCGGCAGCGTCTGCTGCCACGCATCGCCGCCGGCCGCTTCTACTCGTCGATCGGGATGAGTGAGCACGGCGCCGGATCCGATCTCGCGGCGGTTCAGACGAAGGCGACTAGGACGGCGGGCGGCTGGCTGCTGAGCGGCACCAAGGTGTGGACCAGCGGCGCGCATGTGGCGCATCAGGTCGTCGTGCTGGCTCGCACCAGCCCACCAGATCCCGAGCATCGACATGCCGGGTTCAGTCAGTTCCTGGTGCCATGCGACGCCGACGGCGTGCGGATCGATCCGATCGTGCTGATGTCCGGTGAGCGTCATTTCAACGAGGTCACCTTCGCGCAGGTATTCGTGCCCGACGCCGATGTGCTCGGCGAGATCGGCAACGGCTGGCATCAGGTGACGTCGGAGCTGTCGTTCGAGCGCAGCGGGCCCGAGCGGATCCTGTCCACCGCACCGCTGATCATCGCCGCAATCCGTGCGCTCAGTTCGGGCCCCAGCCCCGACGACCGCACCGCCGCCGACATCGGCGACCTGCTGGCCCGGTTGATCTCGCTACGCCAGCTGTCGGTGTCGGTGGCCCGTGCGCTGACCGCCGGCGAGGACGCCGCCAACCAAGCGGCATTGGTCAAAGACCTCGGCACCCGATTCGAGCAGGAATCGGTCGGCGTGGTCGCCGACCTGCTCGACCAGGCCGAGCAAAACCAGGAGCTGAAACAGATGCTCGCCACGGCCTTTTGGCACAAGCCGATGTTCACGCTGCGCGGCGGCACCAACGAGGTGCTGCGCGGCGTGGTGGCACGCGGAATGGGGTTGCGGTGAGCGCGCTTTCGGGTGGCATCTTCGACACGGCCCGTGCCGACGACGACACCGCCGAGCTGCGTGCGCTGGTCGACGAACTCGGCCGGCGGTCCTTCGAGGCGCGACTGGGCCAACGCGGCGTGCCTGAGAGACTCGACGACGATCTGTGGCGCACCCTCGAAGAAACCGGTCTGGCCCGGCTCACCAGCACGCCGGACCTGGGCGCCGGACCGGTCGAATCCGCAGTGGTGCTCTACGGGGTGGCGCGCCACGCGGGCGCCGTCCCGATCGCCGAGACCGATCTGCTCGCCGCCTGGCTCGGACAGCAGGCCGACATCGAGCTGCCCACGGGGCCGCTGACCGTCGCTATCGCCGACACCGACGCCGCAGAAGGCCGGGTCCACGGCGTCGCCACCGACGTGCCATGGCTGAGGGCTTGTGTGGCAACGCTATTGGTCGTACGCACCGGTAGCGAGGTGCGGATCGGGATCCTCGACCCCAACGACGCGCAGGCGCAAAACGGCGTCCGCCCCGGGCACAACCTTGCCGGCGAACCGCGCGACCGCCTCACCTTCGACGTCGCGGCCGGCAAGTTGCACTCAGTCGATCCGGCCGTCGCCGCCGAGTTGATACGACGTGGCGCGTGGGCCCGCTGTGTACAGATCATCGGCGCGCTGGACGCCGCCGCCGCGTTGTCGGTGAACCATACCCGCCAGCGAATCCAATTCGGCCGGCCGCTCAGCAAGTTTCAGGCGGTTCAACACTCGCTGGCCGCGATGGCCGGCGACATCGAGCGTGCCCGGGCTGCCACCACGCTAGCGATCGCCGCCGCCGCCGAACACGGCTTCGCCTCCGTGCAAACCGATTTCGCCGTCACCGCCGCCAAGGTCACCGTCGGCCGCGTGGCCGATGCCGTCACCACCATCGCACACCAGTTGCACGGCGCGATCGGCGTCACGGCCGAACATCCCCTGTGGCTGGCCACCATGCGGGCACAAAGCTGGGCCACCGATTACGGCAGCCCCGCCCACTATGCACGCCGCCTGGGACGCCTGGCCCTGGCGGCCCCGGAGCCCTGGGATGTGCTGATTGGTAATGCGACCTCTTGAGAAGTGTTGGTTGAAAGGAGGATTCGTGACACGAGGACAGTTCGATGCCGCTGCCGTCGCGGTCGTATGCGTGGAATGCCAAAACGGTGTCCTCGGACCCGACGCGGTGTTACCTGCTCTGACCGCCGAAACCGCTGATCTCATCGGAAACCTATGCCGGCTTCTCGACGCTGCCCGCGCTACGGGTGTACGTGTGGTTCACGCCACCTACGGAGGAGCGCTGGGCGGCAACGATACTGGCACCGCGCGGATTTGGCGGACCCTTGGACCGGCCACTGCGGGTTGGGCATCCGGAAGCGCCGCGACACAAGTCATTCCCGAACTCTTGGCGCCCGGCGACCTGGTGCTCTCGCGCCACCACGGATTGTTTCCCACCCTTGACTCGGAGCTGTTGCCGGTGTTGAAGGGCCTCGGTGTGCGCACCGTCGTGCTGGCCGGGGTATCTCTGAATCTGGCGCTGCCGCACACTGCCGGACACACGACGCAAGCCGGGTTCGATCTGGTCGTTCCCCGCGACGCCGTCGCCGGTACCCCCGCCGACTATGCCGAGCAGGTACTTGATAACACCATCGCGCTGCTGGGCCGGATCACGACCGTCGACGACCTCATCGCCGAATGGGCATAACGCAGACCAGGTTGGTCGAACGCTCCCGCGTCGCTCACTGTTGTCCCAGTCCTGCCCAGAAGCGATTGATGGTCGCGGCGCTCCGTTGTGGGTCTTGCGTGAACCACCAGTGGCCCAGCCCGTCGAGGCCTGCGATCTCAGCGCCCGCGCGGGTGCTTGCGCGGCGACGTTGTTCGTCGGTGCCCGCTAGGTGGTCCTCGGTGGCCATGATCGACAGACCTGGCGATTCGGCCGCTCGCTCAAGATTGCGGCCCAGCCGGGCTATGGCCGGTTGGACGGCGTCGCGGTACAAGCGAAGGATGCACTCGCCCATAGCGGCGTTCTGCCCCTCGGCGACAGGCAGCGCAACGTCTTCATGCATACCCTTCTTCACCAACGCCATAGCACGTTCGGCGACGGGCGGGTCGATCATCGCCGCGACAGCGTCCTCGCCGGCTCCCGGGGTCGCCCACACCTGGCCCAGAGCGTGCCACTGATAGTCCTGGTCGAAGAGGCCGATGACGTCACATACCCAACTGCGCACCAGTTCGGGCCGTGTCATCACGACGTTCACGACATGAGCACCGCCCCAGTCGTGACCCATCAGGTCGACCGGCTGCCCGAAGCGCTCTAACTCGGCGACCAGCCAGCGGCGGTACTCCTCCACCGTGGCCGTGAACCGTTGGGGCACGGGGGCGCCGAAACCCGGTGGGGACAATCGCACGACAGGTCCGCGATCGAGGAGCGGAGCCAATCTGTTCCAGACAGCAGCCGTCTCGGGGTTGCCGTGGACCAGGCATACAGTCACGCGGATCTCCTTTGCATCAGACTTGAGCACCGCCAAGGCGTCCTTGTCCGAAGGCTACTCACCGCTGGCGACCGGCTCCATCCTCAACAATTCAGACATCGGATGTATCGCGGCCGGGTACGGGAAATCCATTGCGTGGCACAGCATTCGTCACGTCGCCCAAAAAGGTGCCTTCTGTCCACGACCACCTCGACGTCCGGCATCGCCGAAAACGCGAACGTCGACTTCGACATCATCGACGCCGATACCGTCCTCACGCGCGCTGCGTCCTCTTGGTCCATGGGCGCGACCGCCGATCCAAGTCTACTGTTGCGCGACCGACTCGTTGACCGACTCGCGAGTCACCTCCGCTGCGCGACAAGCTGGGCAGCTACCAGGTCGCCCACCGCGAGCTCATCTCGTCGGTGGAGCACCGGCGGTCGCGGTATCTGAACAACCGCGCCGAGAACTCTCATCAGCCCATCCGACAACGCGAACGGGCGATGAAACGCTTCAATCGTCGCGGCATGCGCAACGGTTCCTGTCCGCCTTCAGCGGCATCTCCGCACACTTCCGGCCGCGACGGCATCTGCTCAGCGCGACCGAATGGCGAACTGAGATGGCCGACCGCTTCGCGGGCTGGCGTCAGGTCACTGCGCCCGACGCTGCCGCCTGAAATGTGAACGACCCAACGGTGTTGCGTCGCGACTGCTTCAAACCCAACTGCGCCACTACACTTTTCAATCAACGTGACAGTGCCCGTGCAAGCTCCGCCAACCGGATGGCGAAGATGGTCGCGTCGGACGATCGCCGGTAGGAGGCATTGGTCTATCACCGCGGTTGGTCGAGGTAGCGGCGCGCGCCCCAGTAGTCTGCGTCCAGTCGAACCGGGGTGATGCGCACTGGTGCCGTCTTGTCGAATGCCTCGATCATGTCGCCGTTCCCGGAATACATGGCCACGTGGTAGATCGCGTCGGGATTGTCGGGGTCCCTGCTGCCGTGCGAGTAGAAGAGCAGATCGCCGGGTTGCAACGCGGATTTGTCGACGCGGCGGCCCCGGCTGTCGGCGGCTTGCGGGCCGGCATCGCGCGGCAGGGTGATGCCGTATACCTGGTAGATGGTGGAGGTGAAACCGGAGCAATCGAACCCGAACCCGGCACGGCCGCCCCACAGGTAGGGGACGTTCACGAACACGGCGGCGTACCGGACCAGATCGGCTCCGGTGGGATGCGGTATGTCCGTGGGCTTTTCGTAGACCGCCACCGTTCGGGCATCCAGCCACTTCGGGCCGCGATCGGGGGTGGCCACCTGAACGGCCTTGTCGGTGCGGCTCAGGACGGGAAGCCTGGTGTTGGTACTGATCTCGAGGTCCTGATCGGAGAGTCCGGATTCCCGGTACAGCCAGGTGGTGATGCCGCGATCGGCCAGCGCGAAGGGAGCGTGTTCCTTCAGTGCGCCGTAGCCCGGGTCAGTCGTCAACTGGGCCTTGGGAATCCAACCGGGATAGCCCAGGGAGTCCTTCGGTGTGGGCTGGCCGGGGACCACTACCTCGTCCCAGTCGCCCTGCTCCCCCACCACAAAGACGCGGTCGCCGAAGAGGGCCTGCGTGTGGTTGAGATTATCCGAGGTGAGCGCTTCCTGCTGGGCCAGCGTCATGTCCGACAGCCAGCCGCGAATATCGACCGGATTTGTCAGGGCGGGATGGTCGACTGGACGCGGGCTCTGCGGCGTGGTCCACACCGTGGCCACCGAAACGGCGACATAAGCGCTGCGCGCCTCCGACGACGCGGAGAGGTTGCCAGGGTCAGCGGTTACGGATACTGCCACTAGCCCGGTGGACAAGACACCGGTGGACAAAACACCGGCAAGCACTGTTCGGGTCGCGGCGACGGTCACGCCCCTCGACGTTATCGGAGCCGCGCTGGTGTGTCCGGTCGGCGCGCTAGGGCCGGCCCGTATTCGCCAGCACCGCCGCACCGCAGCCACAGGACATAGTCCTTCACCTCCGTCGATGTCGCTGGATCCCATTGCACGCCAATTGCCATGAGCCAGCGCCACCACCGCAAGAAGTCGTAGGCGTAGCTGCGCGTGGTCGATGGAGAGCCGCCGCGAGCGACGACTTCGCGGAGGTACTGCTGAATGACGCCGAGGTCGATGCCTTCAACAGCCACGGTGGTCGGGTCACCAACCGGATTACCCGAGCTGTCGAGACCACAGGCGGCGAGGTGATCGGCGTTGAGATCCACTGCCCTGGCGCGGCCCTGCTGGAGGAACCCGAAAGCGGCATCGAAGACCAGCACCGCCACAACGATGACCTAGGGGTGTTTCGCCGAGCGTTTTCCACCACAACGGTGCCCGCCCGCTCCCCCACATGCCGCCTCTGGTCTCCTTGCTCCCGTCCTGCGACGACTCGACCGCTGATTAAGAGATGCGATTCGATGGCTGTGTAAGGACATGCCGTACCCTTCCGCCGTCGTCTGATTCCCCGACATTGCCGACCCCGGCCGGGCGCGTCCGCGTAGCCGAAAGTTAAAGGCGCAGAGGGAAAGAAAACCTTTGACCCGCCCTACAGCTGAGTAGCATTAACACCATGCAGTACATGGATCGGCGCACGATGCTATGCGCCATAGCGGTCACCGTGCTGGCGGCCGCCACCCGGGCCGCGACCGCAGGCGCTGCCCCAGTCCGATGGAAAATCCCCACGGGTCGGGTGCCCGCACCTGCCGGTGTGCTGACTCGGTTGCCCGGGGACGGCAATCAGGTGGCGCTGACCGTCGACGATGGCATCAGCGTCGACGTGGTGGCCGCCTACGCGCAGTTCTGCCACGACAGCGGCACCCGGCTGACCTTCTTCGTCAACGGCACCAACAGCGCATGGTCGGTCAACGCACCCGCGGTGCGGCCCATGGTGGATTCCGGGCAGATAGCGCTGGGCAACCATACCTGGTCACACCCGGACATCACCCGCGTCAGCCCGGGCGCCGTCGCCGATCAGATCAGCCGAAACGCCGATTTCCTTCGCAACACCTACGGAGTGGACGGCACCCCGTATTTCCGCCCGCCCTACGGCCGACACACCGCCGCCACCGACAAAGTGGCCGCCGACCTCGGCTACCCCACGATCACCTTGTGGAGCGCCGACATCGGCGACTGGCGGCCGGAGAACGAATCCACGCTCATCGCCAACGCGCAGAAGTCGTTTCAGCCCCAACAGATCGTGATCGGCCACGCGAACCTGCCGACCGTGACCCACTGCTACGCGCAGCTGCTCGACATCATCCAAAGCCGCCACCTGCAAACCGTCACCCTCAACGACGTCTTCGCATAGCATGCCAATCAAGTGCAGCCGCTCGACATGCCCGGATGCTGCGCCGAAATTGCAACGTCAATCTGGACGACCTGCGCTGGGATCGTCCAGACCAAGTTGCGAACCCCAGCAAGCGCGGGGCATCCCTCGCAATCTTCAACTGGACGAGAAAGCTGGTATCCGTTACGGAGTTATTTGGCGAATTCCGGAATTAGTTGGCGAGAGTTCGGCGAAGTTCGGAATTAGCTGGCGAGTCGCTGCGTGGCTGCGGCTGGCTCCGACGGCTGTATTGATTTCATGCCGCTGCTGGTCGATGGGTGTTGTCATCCCTAGATATTGCGTGTCGTTGTTAGCCGCAGGATGGGCGCCAATTACCCATTTGCTGTGAGGTGACGGAAACGGTTGTCCCCGGTCGAGCTTCATCACGCCCCACGCGTTGTCGTCGTCGGGATGCGTGTTGCGCATAGCGACCGTTGCGGCCGGTGACCACGATGGTGGCCGCCGGGGTCTGTTAGCGTGCTCGGCGCGCAAGATTTTCGGCGTCGAATCAGGTGTCGGGGTCCTGCTGCAGGATGGCGGAAGCGCGTTCGCCCTTTGAGGGGTACCCCCGGTGTTGTTGACGACAAAGGAATTTGAGGTTTTCCAACACCGTCAGTCCGCCCGGCTGCCGGGTCCTAGTGGTTGAACGGCCGGCGGATTCGTCATGTTGGGCAAAACTTTTAAAGGCATGACCGATGCCATGCTGGACTGGCAGACCGCCCGGTTCCTCGAGCCTCGCCGTCGGCGCGACGGATAGGCAGATCGTCGTGGTGCGACCCGAGCAGGTGGTCGAGGTGGCGTTCGACGGGGTGCAAGCGTCGTCGCGATACCCCGGCGGACTGGCGCTGCGGTTCGCCCGGTTAGTTCGCTACCGCGATGACAAGAGCCCGGCCGAAGCGACGCTATCGATACCGTGCGCGCGCTGTACTGATCTGCCGCGAGTGCGAGTCGAGCGACGAGACGCGCCGGGCACTCGTTCGGCAGATTTACCCTCGGCAGAACTACAACCTGGCGAATTGTGCTTTATCCTCAGTGAATTCGGCCAGGATTGCAGCGGTCAAAGTCGGCCGGACATCGCCGATCGCCATCAGATAGTCCTCGGTGGTCGCGGGCTCTCCTCGGCCGTGCACCATCTCACGATCGAACGCCACCTGCGCGCCCTTGCGGGCGGCGAACTCGATGTCGGCCGGGGTGAACAGCTCGGTCGCCGCGACCAGCTGGTCAACATCGATCCCTGAATTAGCCTCGCCGAGATAGCGTTTCCACACCGCCATACGCGCCGGCTGGTCCGGCGGGCCGACCGGAATGACGTAGTCGAAGCGCCCGGGCCGCAGGAACGCCGAGTCAAGCGAGTGAACCGAATTGGTGGCGCACACCAGCAGACGCCCGTCGTGCTCGCGAAACGACGGGATGAGCTTCAGCAATTCGTTGGTGACGCCGGTTTCGGTGGTGCTGGCGCCGGCTCGCGCGACCGCGATCTCCTCGACCTCGTCGATGAACAACACCAGCTCATCGAGCTCGGCCAGTTCTCCGAACACCTCCCTAAGCGACGCCGCCAGACCGCCCTGTGTCGCGGCGGCCAGCCGGGAGGGAAACAGCTCGACGAAGGGCCAGCCAAGCCGCGACGAAATCCCTTTGGCGAAACTGGTTTTCCCAGTTCCCGGTGGCCCGAACAAGATGACCGCCTTAGGTGGGCGTACTCCATAGCGGTCGGCGATGTCGGGGTGGGCCAGCGGGGCGATAATGCGCTGTTCGATGATCTGCTTTTCCTGCTCCATGCCGGCCAGTTCCTGCCACAGCCCCGGCGGTAGCAGCCGCCCGCCCAGCTCTGCGAGCACATTGGCCTGATCCGGCCGAAAGTGTTCGATCGTCTCGTAGTACACCAGCCCGTCGCGGCGAGTGTAGCCAGTGTTCTCCAGCGCCTCCGAGCCCGTCGCGCCCTCTGGGAGGATCGTGCAGATTTTCCGCACTCCAGCCGACCGCAGCCGTCGTTCGAGATCAGCCAGCAGCGCGCTGCCTATACCGCGATGACGCCATCGTGACGCCAGGGCGATCAGAAGTACCCACGCCCGCTCGCCGTCGGTCCGCGCAACGGCCATGCCAACCACTTCGTCACCGACCTCTGCGACTACCGCCGGCTGGCCGGCCCGGGCGGCCGCCACTACCTCGGCGACCGTGAACACCGGCTCTGCCGAGCCTGGAGTCCGGCTTTGGTCCCATATCTGGATCGCCTGGTCCAGATCGTCGTCGTCGTAGTCACGCAGTCGCCATAACGGCATCACACAACGGTAATGCCCTGGTTCTGGTGTGCACATTGCGTTCATGCAAGGATCAGCCAACCACCGCCTCAGCGGTTTATGACGTCGAACAGAATGGTCGGGTCTCGGTGCGTTTCGGGTCGACGTAAAACTCGGTTGGTGAGGCGAATAACCTCGAGGTGAAGGCATTCATCTGAGTTCGTATACCCAGATTTAAATGTTCGGCCAGCCGTATAATGGAGGAAGTGGCTGAAACACTGGTGGGTCAGATGCGGTGGGGCGAGACATTCATGCCGACACGCGAACTGGTCGACAAGTTGATTATGTATAACCCCTCCCAGCGCCCCAATAGTTGGCAACTACGGCAAACCGCTCGCCGAGACGCGGTTGGGTCATCATAGGAGAGTGCGGTTACCGCAGTCGATAGATTCGCGACCACGCAAGGTTGGAGTCCTGTTGGCCGCGGGGGCGGGCCGGCGATACGGCAAACCGAAGGTACTAGTTGACGGCTGGCTAGACACAGCGGTCGCTGCGCTTCGCGATGGGGGGTGCACCGACATCGTTCTGGTGTTGGGCGCCGCGGAGGTCGCTCCCCCGCCTGGCGTCATCGCGATCACCGCCCGGAACTGGCATGAGGGCCTTAGTGCTTCAGTACGCGCGGGTCTGATGCAGGTCGACCGCATGCAGGCCGACTATGCGGTCCTGCACGTCATCGACACTCCCGATGTGGGCGCAGCGGTGGTGTCGCGGGTGTTAGGCCGTGCGTTGAGCTCCGAAAGCGGGCTTGCACGAGCGTATTTCGGTGAACGGCCCGGACATCCGGTGGTGATAGCCCGGTGGCACTGGTCCGAGGTGCTGGCCCTGATCTCCGGAGATCGGGGTGCGGGTGCATATCTGAGCACGAGGCGCGACGTTGAAATTGTTGACTGCGCTGACCTCGCGGGCGGTCACGACATAGATGAGCCTTGAGCCGGTGCAGTGTGCGAGCGCGCGCGATGCGCCACTAGCTCCAAAGTGTGACGTGAATCTTCGGGCGAAACCTCGTCACCCCGACCCCGCTGCCCCGGATCATCGCCTGGATACACCTCGGTGTCGTGATGAATCGGACCAGTTCGGACACAGCGGGCTGGCGGGCTGACGGCGGCAGCGTCGCTACACACCACTCGCCCGACTTGTCCAGCCCGGGCCCCGTCACATGCGTCAACCGCCCGGCGGCCAGGTCTTTGGCGATCGCGAAGCCGATGGTCAACGTCACGCCGCCGACCCGCTGAATCTCCTCGAGCGCGGCGGCCTCGCTTTGAAAGATTCGTTGTTGTGACTCGGGAATTGCCAAGCTGCGCAACATGGTTGCGATCTCACCGTCCACGCTGCCTGCCGACGGTCCGAGCATCCACTGCTGCTGCCGCAGCAACCAGGGCGTCGGAACACCCACGGCCACTGGGCCATTCGGAGCCGCGACCGCGATGATCTGATATTTCAGAAAGGGCCGCACGAAGATCGAATCGTCGGATCTGAAGGAACTTTCACTTGCCGGGCCAATCGCGATGTCAACGGCGCGCGAACAAATCAGCTCGCGAAATCGGCTCGTCGGGTGCACGCTCAACTCGACAGACAGGTCGTCGGCCCGCGACGAAAAGAGCTCGATCAAGCCCGGCGCAGCGTGTTCGGCGAAGGCGCTGGACGCCGCGATCCGCAGCAGCCGGCGCCCGTGGGCTGCCTCGGTGACCTCAATCGCGGTCTGCTGTTGTAGACCCAGGATTTCGACCGCCCGGCTGGCCAGCCGCAGTCCGCCGGGCGTGAAGGCCAGCCCGGCACCGGTCTTGGTGAACAACGGGTCGTCGAGTTCCTTGCGTAACGCCGCCACGTGCATCGAGACTCCGGCGTCAGATACGCCCAATTCCGCGGCGGCTGCTCGGACCGAGCCCAAACGAACCACCGCCGAATAGGCCCGAAGTTGAGCCGGAGTCATGCAACGAGCCTACTTCGGGGCCTAGTTTAAGAGGTGTGCGTGACGTGCTTGCCGAGCTGATGTCGATCTGGCGTGCGGGTGACACCGCGGGGCTCGGGACGGTGGTTCGAACATTCCGCTCTGCCCCGCGGCCGCCTGGAGCCTCGATGGTGGTGGCTCCGGACGGTTCAGTAAGTGGATCGGTGTCGGGCGGCTGCGTGGAGGGCGCTGTTTATGAACTGGCTACCGAAGTCGCGCAAACCGGGACTCCACGGCTGGAACGCTACGGGGTCAGCGACGGCGACGCCCTCGCGGTCGGCCTGACCTGCGGCGGCATCATTGACATCTTCGTCGAGTCGGTGTCGCAGGCGACGTTCCCCGACCTCGACGAGGTGGCCGACGACGTAGGTGCGCACCGCGCTGTCGCGGTCGCGACCGTTATCGCCCACCCAAGCGCGCAGCGGGTTGGCCGCAGGCTCATCGTCCGGGCGGACACGATCACGGGATCGGTGGGCTCGGCGCGTGCCGACGCCGCTATCGCCGACGACACGCGCGGCTTGCTCGCGGTGGGCCGCAGCGAGGTCCTCGAGTTTGGACCCGACGGGCAGCGTCTGGGCGCGGGCATGGAGGTCTTCGTGTCCAGCTACGCTCCGCGCCCCCGGATGCTCGTGTTTGGTGCCATCGACTTCGCGGCTGCCCTGGCCCGACAGGGCTCGTTCCTCGGCTACCGAGTTACCGTCTGCGATGCCCGCCCGGTGTTCGCCACTCACGCTCGCTTTCCAACAGCCGACGAGGTGGTCGTCGACTGGCCCCATCGGTACCTCGCCGCCCAGGCCGAGGCTGGCGAAATCAACGAGAGCACGGTGATCTGTGTGCTCACCCATGATCCGAAGTTCGACGTTCCAGTGCTCGACCTGGCGCTGCGCCTCCCCCGCGTCGGATATGTGGGGGCGATGGGATCGCGCCGGACCCATGACGACCGGATAAAGCGGCTGCACGCCGCGGGGTTGACGGATATCGAGCTGAGCAAGCTGTCCAGCCCCATCGGACTGGACCTCGGCGCCCGTACCCCGGAGGAGACAGCTGTCTCGATCGCGGCCGAAATCATCGCCCGGCGTTGGGGCGGCGAGGGCCGTCGACTGGCCGAAAAGGCGGGGAGAATCCACCATGAGGCGCAGGTGGAGGGCAAGTTAAAGGATCACTTAACTCGATATTGACGCGCCTCGCGGAGACGGACCACACTGGGCTCCCCTCCCCTTCCCTAGTGAGGTGCGTCACATGCAGGTGCCAGGGCCATTCGAATACGAACGCGCGACCAGCGTCGATCATGCAATCGGGTTACTGGACCGCTTGGGAGAGGGCGCGCGCGTGGTCGCCGGCGGGCACAGCCTGCTGCCGATGATGAAGCTGCGCATCGCCAACCCCGAATACCTGATCGACATCAACGACCTGGAGCTCGAGCTCGGATACGTGATCACCGACCCGACCCTGGTTCGCATCGGCGCCATGACCCGTCACCGCGAGCTGCTCGAGTCGGACACCCTCGCTCCCGTGTGCCCGATCTTCCGCGACGCCGAACGGGTGATCGCCGACCCGGTGGTCCGCAATCGCGGCACGCTGGGCGGTTCGCTCTGCCAAGCGGATCCGGCTGAGGATCTCACCACCGTGTGCCTCGTGCTAGATGCGGTGTGCTTGGCCCGGGGGCCATCAGGTGAACGCGAGATACCCATCGACGACTTTCTGGCCGGACCTTACGAAACCGCTCTCGCCTACAACGAGATGCTGGTCGAAGTTCGGATCCCGTTGCGGCACAACACGTCCAACGCCTACGAGAAAGTAGAACGGCGAGTCGGCGACTGGGCAGTCGCGGCGGCCGGCGCAGCGATCACACTCGATGGTGACGCGATAGCGGGCGCGCGGGTGGGTCTGACCGCGGTGAATCCCGACCCGGCCGCACTGGCTGAGCTCGCTGAGTCCCTCGTCGGCCAGCCCGCACACGAAGACATCTTCGCCGAGGCAGGGCGCCGCGCCAGCGAAGCCTGCGATCCGGTCACCGACGTCCGCGGCACCGTCGAGTACAAGCGGCACCTGGCCGCCGAACTGACCATCCGCACGCTGCGCACCGCAGCCGAGCGTGTGCGCGAACAAAGGAGCTAGTGGCGATGGCAAGCGCGGCACAGCCGGGCGCAGCGGGTCGCCACCAGAGAGGAGAAGCGCCATGCAGGTGAACATGACAGTCAACGGTGAACAGGTGACTGCCGATGTCGAACCCCGGATGCTGCTGGTGCATTTCCTGCGTGATCAGCTGCGGCTCACCGGCACTCACTGGGGATGTGACACCAGCAACTGCGGAACGTGCGTGGTCGAGGTCGATGGCGTGCCCGTGAAATCCTGCACCATGCTCGCTGTGATGGCATCCGGGCACAGCGTGCGAACGGTGGAGGGCTTGGCGGTGAACGGCCAGCTCGACCCGGTGCAAGAAGGGTTCATGCGTTGTCATGGACTGCAATGCGGCTTCTGCACCCCGGGCATGATGATCACCGCCCGCGCCTTGCTGGATCGCAACCCCGACCCGGACGAGGAGACCATCCGGGAGGCGATCTCCGGGCAGATCTGTCGTTGCACCGGATACACCACGATCGTGCGCTCCATTCAGTGGGCTGCGCGCAACGCAACGCCGGCGGCAACCTCATGACGACCATGAAAGAGGGGGCAAACCGCCCGCCCTCGCCGGAAGACACGGCCGACAACGATCAAAAGCCGTGCGGGCACGGCCGGATGCTGCGCAAAGAAGATCCTCGCTTCATCCGGGGCCGCGGCAACTACGTGGACGACGTCGCACTACCGGGCATGCTGCACCTGGCGATCCTGCGCTCGCCGTACGCGCACGCCCGGATTGTCAGCATCGATGTGACTGCAGCTCTTGCGCATCCGAAAGTCAAAGCGGTGGTGACCGGCGCCGACCTGGCCGAGAAGGGTCTGGCCTGGATGCCGACGCTGTCCAACGACGTGCAGGCCGTGCTGGCCACGGACAAGGTGCGCTTCCAGGGTCAGGAAGTGGCATTCGTCGTTGCCGAAGACCGGTATTCGGCCCGCGACGCGCTCGAGTTAATCGACGTCGAGTACGACCCGCTGGACCCCGTCGTGAACGTCCGCACAGCGCTGGACCCTTCGGCAGCGGTGATCCGGACCGACCTCGAAGGCAAGACCGACAACCACTGCTTCGACTGGGAAACCGGTGACGCGGCCGCTACCGAAGCGGTGTTCGCGAAGGCCGAGGTGGTGGTCAAGCAGGAGATCGTCTATCCCCGGGTGCACCCGGCGCCGATGGAGACCTGCGGCGCGGTGGCCGATCTGGACCCAGTGACCGGAAAGCTGACACTGTGGTCCACCAGCCAGGCGCCGCACGCACATCGCACGCTGTATGCATTGGTGGCAGGTCTGCCCGAGCACAAGATCCAGGTGATCTCACCGGATATCGGCGGCGGCTTCGGCAACAAGGTCCCGATCTATCCAGGCTATGTCTGCGCGATCGTCGGCTCGCTGGTGTTGGGCAAGCCCGTGAAATGGATGGAGGACCGCAGCGAGAACCTGACCTCGACGGGCTTCGCGCGCGACTACATCATGGTCGGTGAGATCGCCGCCACGAAAGAAGGCAAGATCCTGGCGATCCGGAGCAATGTGTTGGCCGACCACGGCGCGTTCAACGGCACCGCGGCGCCGGTGAAATACCCCGCCGGCTTTTTCGGAGTGTTCACCGGCAGCTACGACATCGAAGCCGCCTACTGCCACATGACCGCGGTCTACACCAACAAGGCGCCCGGTGGGGTGGCGTACGCGTGCTCGTTCCGGATCACCGAGGCGGTGTACTTCGTCGAGCGGCTGGTGGACTGCCTGGCGTTCGACCTGAAAATGGACCCGGCGGAGCTGCGGCTGCGAAACCTGCTGCGGCCCGACCAATTCCCTTACAAGAGCAAGACGGGTTGGCTCTACGACTCGGGCGACTACGAGACCACCATGCGGCTGGCCATGGACATGATCGGCTACGACGCGCTGCGCGCCGAGCAGAAGGAAAAGCGTGAACGAGGCGAATTGATGGGCATCGGGATGTCCTTCTTCACTGAAGCCGTCGGCGCCGGGCCGCGCAAGGACATGGACATTCTCGGTCTCGGCATGGCCGACGGGTGCGAGTTGCGCGTGCACCCGACGGGTAAAGCCGTGGTGCGGCTTTCGGTTCAGACCCAGGGCCAGGGCCACGAAACGACGTTCGCCCAGATTGTCGCCGAGGAGCTGGGAATCCCGCCCGACGACATCGACGTCGTGCACGGCGACACTGACCAGACGCCCTTCGGACTGGGCACCTACGGCAGTCGGTCCACCCCGGTATCGGGTGCGGCCGCAGCTCTGGTAGCACGCAAGGTCCGTGACAAGGCCAAGATCATTGCGTCGGGAATGCTTGAGGCCTCGGTCGCCGATTTGGAGTGGGAAAAGGGCTCTTTCCACGTCAAGGGTGACCCGTCGGCAGCGGTAACCATCCAGGACATCGCGATGCGGGCACACGGCGCCGGTGACCTGCCCGAGGGGATCGAGGGTGGCCTGGACGCTCAGATCTGCTATAACCCGGAGAACCTGACGTATCCGTACGGCGCGTACTTCTGTGTGGTGGACATCGATCCGGGCACCGCGGTGGTCAAGGTGCGACGTTTCCTGGCCGTCGATGACTGCGGCACCCGGATCAACCCGATGATCATCGAGGGCCAGGTGCACGGCGGCATCGTCGACGGCATCGGGATGGCGTTGATGGAGATGATCGCCTTCGACGAGGAGGGCAATTGCCTGGGCGGGTCGTTGATGGATTACCTGATCCCGACCGCGGTCGAGGTGCCGCACTTGGAAACCGGGCATACCGTAACGCCGTCTCCGCACCACCCGATCGGCGCGAAGGGCATCGGTGAATCGGCCACAGTCGGATCACCACCAGCGGTGGTCAACGCGGTGGTAGACGCATTGGCGCCGTTCGGGGTTCGTCACGCCGATATGCCGCTCACTCCGTCCCGAGTCTGGGAGGCGATGCAGGGCCGCGCCAGACCGCCGATTTAGCCGATGATCACGATCCGCGAACGAGCTCGGGAACTGTTGGCGGCACGGACACCGTTCGTGCACGCGACCGTCGTGCGCGCTCAGCAGCCCACCTCGGCATTCCCAGGGGACGAAGCGATCCTCTTGGCGGACGGCACGATCGAGGGTTTCGTCGGCGGCCAGTGCGCGCAGAACTCGGTCCGAAAGGCGGCGCTGGGTGTGCTGCAGGCGGGCGAAAGTGTGTTGCTGCGAGTGCTTCCCGACGGCGACGTGCATTTTCCCGAGGCGGCGGGCGCGTGCGTGGTCGTCAACCCGTGCCTGTCCGGCGGATCGCTGGAGATCTTCCTGACGCCCCAGCTGCCTGCCCCGCTGATCCGGATCTATGGAGCCACGCCGATCGCCGACGCGCTGATCGAACTGTGCAGCGTGCTGGGTTATGACGCGCGGCGCGACACCGATCCAGCCGATACCTCCGCGGTGGTGATCGCCAGCCACGGCGGGCCGGAAGCCGAAATCATCCGCGACGCTCTGGATAACGGCGTGGGGTACATCGGCTTGGTGGCCAGCAGAGTTCGTGGCGCCTCGATCCTGAACGAACTCGAACTCTCCGATATCGAGCGAGCCCGCATACATACCCCGGTCGGACTGCCTATCGGCGCCAAGACACCGGCCGAGATCGCGGTATCCATCGCGGCCGAACTCATCGCCGCCGTCCGCGACGGCAGTCTGGCACGTCCGGCCATGAACGGCACCCCCCGCGAGGTGGTCGACCCGGTGTGCGGCATGACGGTGCCGATCGGACCCGCTACCGAGCACCTCGAGTTGAGCGGCGTCGACTACTGGTTCTGCTGCCCGGGATGCCGGACATCGTTCGCAGCCGGAAAAGCCGGCGTATGACCCAGAGGTGGATCACCGGCGTCGTGCTGGCGGCCGGTGCCTCGCGCAGACTGGGGAGGCCCAAACAGGTTCTGCCTTACCGTGATACGACCCTGCTCGGCGCGACCCTGGATATCGCTCGTGGCGCGGGCTTCCACCAGCTGATCGTCACTCTGGGCGGCGCCGCACAGCAGGTGCGCGACGCGGTACCGCTCGATGGAGTCGACGTGGTTGCCATCGACGAGCTTGGGGGCGATTTCAGCGCCGGATGTTCGGCGTCGCTGCGGGTCGCCTTGGGATTGGTGGACCCGCAAGCTGCCGGAATCGTGTTGATGCTTGGCGACCAGCCGCGGATGGAACCGGCGACCGTGCGGCGGATGATCACCGACGGCCCGGCCGCCGACATCACGGTGTGCCGCTACGCCGACGGCATCGGGCACCCATTCTGGTTCAGTCGCGATGTGTTCGGCGAACTTTCGCAACTCCGCGGCGACAAGGGCGTCTGGAAGCTGCTGCAATCGGGCCGGCGTCCGGTGCGCGAAATTGCGGTGGACGGCCCCGTGCCGCTCGACGTCGACACCTGGGACGACTACCGGCGACTGCTCGAGTCGGTGTCGTCATGATTTTTGCGAATCCCGAGGACGTGGTCCGCCAGTTCGACGCGCACGATTACCTGCTCGACACCGGGACCGCGTCCGCGATCTATCTGGCGGTCACGCTCGGCAGGCCGCTGCTCCTGGAGGGTGAGCCCGGTGTCGGCAAGACCACGGCCGCGAAAACCCTTGCAGCGGTGCTGAACACCACGCTGGTCCGGCTGCAGTGCTACGAGGGGCTGACTGCGAACGAGGCGCTGTACGACTGGAATTACCAGCGCCAGCTGCTGTCCATTCGGTTGGCCGAGGCCCGGGGCGGCGACATCGAAGAAGCCGATCTTTATACCGAGACCTACCTAGTGGATCGGCCCATCCTGCAGTGCGTGCGGCACCGGGGTCCGACACCGCCGGTGCTGCTGATCGACGAGATCGACCGAGCGGACGACGAATTCGAGGCGCTGTTGTTGGAATTCCTCGGTGAGGCCGCGGTCACCGTCCCGGAATTGGGCACCTTCGTCGCCGAGCGCGCGCCGATCGCGGTGCTCACCTCCAACCGCAGCCGCGACCTACACGACGCATTGCGGCGGCGCTGCCTGTACCACTGGATCGACTACCCCGAGCCGTCTCGGGCGGCGGCGATTGTCCGCCGGACGGTGCCGGGGGCGACGACACCGCTTATCGAGCACGCCACTCAATTCGTAGGCAGCGCACGCGATCTCGACCTGGACAAGCCGCCGGGCGTGGCCGAGACCATCGACTGGGTCGCGGCCCTCGTTTCGCTGCACGTTGCGGATATTGCCCCCGCAGATTCAGTCGATTCGGCGCTGGCCACCCTGGGGGCACTGGCTAAGACGCCCGACGACCGTACCCTGATTCGCGACGCGTACAACGCCTTTACCGAGTGCAGCCCCATATGAGAGGACCCACAGTATGAAGATCGCCAACCAGTTCACTGTCAGGGCGCCGATCGAGCAGGCCTGGGACGTGCTGTGCGACCTGGAACAGGTGATCCCGCTGATGCCGGGGGCGCAGCTGGTCGGCCACGAAGGCGACGAATACCTCGGCAAGGTCAAGGTCAAGGTCGGGCCCGTCACCAGCGAGTTCAGCGGCAAGGTGCGTTTTGTCGAGCAAGACCGCGAGCAGCACCGCGCGGTCATAGACGGCAAGGGCAAGGAGTCGCGGGGTACCGGCAACGCCGCCGCCACGGTCACCGCTCAACTGCAGGAGGCCGGGGATCGCACTAGTGTCACCGTCGACACCGATCTGAAGATCGTCGGCAAGCTGGCCCAGTTCGGCAGCGGAATGCTGCAGCAGGTGTCAGAGAAGCTGCTGGGCCAGTTCGTCGAATCCCTGGAAGCCAAGCTCGCCGCCGAGAGTGCCGGCAGCACAGCCAGTCCGGCCACTACGGCAGCGGCAGCGAACGGCGAGGAGCCAATTCCGGCGTGGCCGGTCAATCCAGTTCCGGGCACTACCCAAGCCCCCGCGGGCGAGCCCGAGCCCATCGATCTGCTGGAGCTTGCCGGTGGCGGCCAACTCAAAAAGTACGGCGCAGCGGCGGTGGCGGTGGTCGCCGTGCTGGCGCTGATCTGGGTGCTGCGCAAACGCTCGTGAGCAACCCGTTGCTGTTGCGTGGCGTCGATCTCGCGGCGCTCGCAGCGGCGTTGGCGGCACGCCTGCGCGGTGCGGGAGTCTCGGTGTCCGCCAGCGGCCAGGGAGGTTTTGTGCAGGCGCTCCAGCACTTGGCACCGCAAACTACCGTGGCGCTGTACTGGGCCGCCAGGCTCACCCTGGTCAACCGGATGGAAGACCTCGGTGCCTTCGACGCAGTGTTGCGAGAGGTCTTCGGGAGTGTCCAACCCGGCGACACACGAAGCCGGGAGTCAGTCCTGCCGACCGCCGGCCCCAAGACACCGGCGCCGACCACAGCCGGCATCCTGCAGCCCGCGGCCAACGCATCTTCCAATGCGCCCGCCGAACGACTGCCCTGGGCCACCCGGACCGTGCCCGACCGGGACGGCGGAACCGACGCGGGCATCCTCCTGCCGGACCTACTGCCCAGCCGCATCGCCGCACTGGCCGACGATCCGTTCGACCAATTCGACCCCAAAGATCTGCGTCTTCTCGGTTCGTGGCTGGAGGCTTCAGTGCAGGGCTGGCCCCAGCGCCGCAGCCTGCGATTCGAATCCAGCCCGCACGGCAAGAGGATCGACCTGCGGGCCACGATGAACGCGTCGCGCCGGACCGGCTGGGAAGCGGTCACGCTGGCGCGAACGCGGCCGAGGCGCCGGCCTCGGCGCGTCGTCCTGGTCTGCGACGTCAGCCGCTCGATGCAGCCGTACGCCGCGATCTATCTGCATCTGATGCGGGCGACGGTGCTGCGACGGGCCGGTATTCGCCCCGAGGTGTTCGCATTCTCGACGTCGCTGACCCGGCTCACCCCGGTGCTGTCCCACCGCTCGGCCGAGGTGGCGCTGGAACGGGCCAACGAGAAGGTCACCGACCGGTACGGCGGCACGTTCATCGGCCGCAGCATCGCCGCCTTGCTGGCCCCGCCGCACGGCAGTGTCCTGCGCGGCGCGGTGGTGATCATCGCGTCCGACGGTTGGGACAGCGATCCGCCCCACGTGCTCGAGCATGCGATGGCCAGGTTGCGGCGGCGCGCCGAGTTACTCGTCTGGCTCAACCCGCGCGCGGCGCACGATGAATTCCAGCCGCTTGCCGGTTCGATGGCGGCGGCCCTGCCGCACTGCGATCTGTTCCTGCCGGCACACTCGCTGACCGGCCTACGCCAGCTGTTTGTGGCCCTGGCTAGCCGGGCATCGCGGCGATGAGCTGTTCGGCGGTCAGGGGTAGGGAGCGGACCCGGATGCCGAGCGCGTCGTAAACGGCGTTGGCGATCGCGGCAGCGGTTGGACCTTGCGCGCACTCGCCAACACCTAATGGTGGATTGCCGTTTGCGGCAACGAATTCGACGTCAATCGCGGAACTTCGGAGAACCGCAGGATCGGGTAGGTCTCCCAGGTCTCGCTCGTGACGTTCAATCGGTCGAATCGCACCCGCTCCTTGAGCGTCCAACTCGTGGCCTGAATGGCACCGCCCTCGATCTGGTTGGTCGCACCGTCAGGACTGATGACCAGTCCCTCCTGACGGGTGGCCTCGATTTTCGAGGGTGTTGACGCGCCGGTTCGCCTGCACGGCAAGGTGTTTGCAGTCTTTGAGGGGAACGCGAGTACAGTAGCTGCGATGGCAGCCCCCCCGTCGAATGAACGGATGATTGCCGGGGTCGCCGCCGCGTCGGTCTCGCTCGGGGTAGCCCAGCTGGTCAGCATCCCGTTCGGTGCGCGGGCCGATGCGCGTGCTGCGATCGGCTCAGTGGTCGTCGACCTGACACCGGGACCCATCAAAGAGTGGGCGATTCAGACCCTGGGTTCGCTGGACAAACTCTTCCTGGCCGTCGCCGTTCTCGTGGTGATCGCGACCATCGCGGCGATCGCCGGGAGCCTCGAAACTCGGCGGCGCCCAGTCGGCAGCGCCGTGATCGTCGCGGCGGGCGTACTTGGATGCAGCGCGGTGCTGTCGCGGCAGGGCGCGACAGCACTCGACACGATCCCCACCCTCGCGGGCACCGCCTGCGGGGTGATGGTCCTTCGCTGGCTCACCCGTCGGTTCTGGCCCGGCCTGGGAGACCCAGTAGCCAGAGCCGATCACGACGAGCCGGATGTGGGCAGACGCAGGTTGGTCGTCTTCGGATTGCTCGGATTCGGAGTGGTGAGTGGCGTGGTGGGTGCGGTCATCACGCGGGTGGTGCATTCGGTCGCCGCTGATCGCAGCAGCGTCGCACTCCCCCGACCACGGATGTCGGCGCCGCCAATACCTGCTGATGTGCAACCGAACGGCGTTGCGCTACCCAGCTTTATCACCGCCAGTGGCGATTTCTACCGGGTGGACACTGCACTTAGTGTTCCCCAGCTCAGCCACCGCGACTGGCGGCTGCGCATCCACGGCATGGTAGACCGCGAAGCCACCTACAGCTTCGACGAACTCGCCAACTTCGACGTCGTCGAAATGGTAATGACGTTGACATGCGTGTCGAATCCCGTTGGAGGCCCATATATTTCGACGGGTGTCTGGACTGGCTACCGGGTCGCCGATCTGCTGGCAGCGGCCCGCGTGCACACGGACGCCGACATGGTGCTCTCGACATCGATCGACGGCTTCACCGCCGGCACGCCAGTGGAGGCGCTCACCGATGCCCGCGACGCGCTCCTGGCGGTCGGCCTCAACGGTCAGCCACTGCCGATCGAGCATGGCTACCCTGCCCGGCTGGTAGTACCCGGGCTCTACGGGTACGTGTCTGCCACCAAGTGGGTCGTCGACATGGAGCTGACCCGCTTCGATCGAGCAGAGGCGTACTGGACGCGGATGGGCTGGGCACCGCGGGCACCCATCAAGACCGAGTCCCGCATCGACGTGCCGAAAGGCGGTCAGAAACTGCCAATGCGACCCGTGGTGTTCGGCGGTGTCGCGTGGGCACAGAATCGTGGGGTGCGCGCCGTGGAGGTCCGCATCGACGATGGTGCGTGGCAGCCCGCCGAACTGGGCGCGAGCTATTCCAACGCGACCTGGCGATTGTGGAGCTTTCCCTGGCGGGCGAAAAGCCCCGGGAAACACACCATCACGGTGCGCGCCACCGACAACACCGGAGCCACCCAAACTGCAGATCAGGTTGATACCGTCCCCGACGGCGCAACCGGCTGGCACACGGTGGACTTCACCGTGGCGGAGACCTGAAGCACTATTTCGACCAGAGCTTCCGCCAACTGAATACCGAAATCACGGCGCCGATCACCGCCGTGATCGGACCAATGATCGACCAGGTGGTGGTGTTGCTCATCGGGCTACCACCAAGCACTCCGAATCCCTGCAGCGCCCAGATCAGACCGAACACTGCGACGAGCAGCCCGAGCGCGAACGTGACGACGAAAGCCCTTCTCATATAGGGATCCTAGGCGCCGGAGGCCGGATGTCGCACCCGACCCAGCAGACCGCCCAGGCATCACCCGGACCTGCGGAAACTCGGTGGAGCTAAGGGTGTCCGAGTTCACGACATAGGTGACACATGAGTCGCGTCATGGGTGACACCTGCAATCACCGTCGATGAGTCGCGTCATAGGTGACAGTCGTGATTCATGTCCAAAGCGCGTGTGGTCGTCCTTGAAGTCACCAGCGGCCACCTCTCAGTGACGGCTGCAGCCCGTGCCTATGGACTGTCCCGCCAATACATCTACCGCCTCCTGGGCCGCTACCGTGATGGCGGCCTAGACGCCGTCGCACCCCGCTCACGCCGCCCCGCCAGCAACCCCCACACCGTCAGCGACGAGGTCATCGCCGCGGTGGTGCTGCTGCGTGAACACCTCACCGCCGACGGCCTTGACGCCGGCCCACTCACCCTGCAAGGCCATCTAGCCCAACAAGGCCTGCCCGTGCCCTCCACCTCCACGATCCGCCGCATCCTGCACCACCACGGCCTGATCACCCCACAACCACGTAAACGGCCTCGCAGCTCCTACCGCCGCTTCCAGGCCGAACAACCCAATGAATGCTGGCAATCCGACTTCACCCACTGGACCCTGCTCGATGGCACCGACGTCGAAATCCTCAACTGGCTCGACGACCACTCCCGCTACCTGCTGTCATGCACCGCCCACCGACGCGTCACCGGACCCGACGTCGTCGCCACATTCACCACCACCGCCGAATTCGGCCTGCCTGCCTCCACACTGACCGACAACGGCGCGGTCTACACCTCACGATTCACCCACGGCCACAACGACTTCGAACGTCTCCTGGCCAGCCTGGGCATCACCCAGAAAAACGGCCACCCCAATCATCCCCAAACCCAAGGAAAGATCGAACGCTTCCACCAAACCCTCAAACGCTGGCTCAGCGCCCGACCCAAACCCGACACCCTGGCTGAACTACAAACCCTGCTCGACACCTTCGGCGCCCTCTATAACACCCAACGAACACACCGCGCCCACCCCGGCCACACCACCCCCCAACAGGCCTACCACGCCCGCCCCAAAGCCCAGCCCACCAACCAAGCCACCGCACACTTCCGCGTCCGCCACGACACCGTCGACCAATTCGGCAAACTCACCCTGCGCCACAGCAGCCGCCTGCACCACCTCGGCATCGGCCTCACCCACGCCCACACCCCAGTGCTGATCCTGGTCACCGCCACCACCGTCACCGTGATCAGCAAAACCAACCACCAGGTCCTCAGCAGCCACCACATCGACCCCGACAAAAACTACTGGCGCAACCAAAACAAAAACCCCGGCCGATGGCCGGGGAAATCCGTAACCGATGACGCGACTCATGTGTAACCCATGACTCGACTCATCACATCGGTGGAGCTAAGGGGATTCGAACCCCTGTCCGTTCCTGCAAAAATAGGCTCTGAGCTGGGGCAGATGTTCGATCACGGTGTTCCGCGACCGCTCTGTGTCCTGCCGATATGCGCCGCTGTGTTACGCGACGTAACAGTGCTGTCCGTTCTCCAGCCAGTACACCCAACGGGTCGGGCACCGTGGCAACTGCCCCGACGCTCCCCACGGTCAGCAGATGACGCGAACCGGCAACCAGTCAGGATGAGAACCATTTAGCCGACGGATTTACAGTTCGCAATTTGCCGTTTCGGAGAATCTCTGTGTATTCCAGCGTCAAAGGTGACGACACGTTGGATCTCTACGAGGACTGCGTGTACGCGAGGTCGGCGAAGACGGCTGCGTGCTGGTGCGGCCCGATATGCACATCGCGTGGCGGGCGAACGGTATGGCCGACGACCCGGCAGCGGAACAGCTCGACGTGATGAGCCGCATTCTCCCGCTGCCGATCTGACGCGCTACAGCACTTTGCTGCCGTACATCTCCCCAAGCGGATCGGCGATCAGTTCGATGCGGGCCCCGTCCGGGTCCCGAAAATAGAGCGAGACGCCGCTGTGCTCGGCGAACTCCACGCCGGCCGCGGTGAGCTTGTCCCGCAACCGCTCCCAGCGCGACCGCTCCACGCTGATCGCGAGGTGGTGCAGCCCGCCGAGGACCTCCTGGTAGGGGCCCTGATCGAGGCCGGGAAAGTCGAAGAACGCCAGCAGGTTGTCATTGCCGATGTCGAAAAAGAAATGCGACGAGCCGGGATAGTCACGGTTCTCGATCAGTTCGGTCAGCGGAAACTCAAGCAGATCCTGGTAGAACCGGACGGTCTGCTCGACGTCGCTGCTCACCAGGGCGGTGTGGTGCAAACCCCGTGCCGACGAGGCCGAGCGCTCGTCGGCGGGACGCAGGTACTGCTCGCGGATGCGCTGCCGTTGCGCCTCGAACCGCTCGGATCGCTCCTGCTCGGACATCGTCGTCATGGCAGAAACTCTATCGACCCGAAAGCGACCCGTCATCAAAAATGCGGCGGCTTAGCCTCGATCAGCAAACCGATGATGTCAGGTGACAACTAGCTTGTCGTATCCCTCCGGCAGCCCGTAGCTATGCAATTCCCACCGGTATTTGCGGTCTACGAGGCGAGGCCACAGCTCGTTGATGAGGGCTGAGAAATCGTTGACGAGCGTGACTAATTCGCCGCGCAAACCGGCCGGATGGTCACTTAGCTTAGTTCTTATTGGCGGCCGGCAGGTCGCTATCTGTCCCGAATAGATACGTCCGTAGGCTGACGTCGTCAAACCGGAACAGATCGGGCGTGATCGCGCGGTCCCGCCGGCGCGGAGTGATCGCCACGGGGACGAGGGTCACTGTCGTGAGACCGTCAGCGTTCGTGGCCAAGACGTGGCGAAGCGCAGCGGTGATGGTGACGATCGTGGTGGTTGGGGTCAGCTGGTGCGGCGGTCTGAGGTCGTCCGAGGGGCGTGCAGGTGGGACATCGCAGTGACCGGCATCGCCAAAGCAGCCACCGTGTCCGAAGATCACGAACCGCCCCCCGTACCCTTGCTCGATGTCGTGGGCGGTCGTGTCGGTCGCGCCGGTGTTGTTTAGGAAGACGACCACCTCGTAGCTGCCACCGGAATGGTCGACCCCGGTGAAAACGAGGTCCGCTCGGGTAAAACGCTGGTCTTTGAACCGAAGGGGCGCAATGAGGATCCCCTTACGTTCTCCCGTTTTCATATCGCTTGCGACGGCCATTTTGTAGCTCCTGCTTCAGTTGATCGCGGCGACCGCGTACTCGTAGCCGAGTTGGCTGATGTCGAGGGTCTGGGAAACCGTCAGCGGAAACGGAGCCAAAGCGGCATTCAACATCGATGCCGGCGGCAAGACGTTCGGTTGCCTCATCTGCCACAGATACCACAACCGGTCAATCATCGCATGATGCGCCCAGAACACGGGGTCGTAAGCCGCGATCGGGATTATCGACATCGAGCCGCCCACCCAGCCGTGCACGTCGTTGTGGACATTCTCGAGCCGTTTGGTGAAGTCGGCAAAGGTTGGTGCGTCGAGAATCGAGTCGATGGTGCTGGCTTGCGGCAGATCCGTTGGAGGACCAGGGTCGCGGACGGTAGTCGGGTTGTCTCCATCCGACATGACACCCGGGGCGCTTTCTTCGAGCTGTTCGATATCAGAAGCGCTGATCGCCACGCTCCCGCTTTGCAGCGGATTGTCGGCCGTTGCCGCCGTGTAGTTGGTAGGGATCCCTTCGGCGTGCGAGTCGGCGCTGGTCCAGTCCCACCACGGCAATGTCACTCCGTCGACCAGGTCCTGCAGCGATTTCTCGAAAAGGTAGAGATAGGCGCGGTGCCACGGCAGAAACAGCGGAGTGCCGTGTTGGCAGAATT
Organism: uncultured Actinomycetota bacterium; assembly: GCA_963767375.1. Taxonomy (GTDB): domain Bacteria; phylum Actinomycetota; class Actinomycetes; order Mycobacteriales; family Mycobacteriaceae; genus Mycobacterium. Next base: position 2,896,882 of record CAVYDT010000008.1, on the reverse strand, counting down.
GGCCGGGCAGCCCATGGATTCCCGCCCAGGCCGAGTAGCCCCGGTTGTCGCTGACACCCATCGATGCGGTGACCGCCTGGCGGAACGACGTCAGTTGGGCGGCGCTCATGGATCGCGCCTCAACTCGGAGCGGCATCACGGTCTCCAAAGCGTCAAGGGCTAAGACAGGTTCACGTCGGTAGCGGCATCGTGCCCGCCAGCACGAGGATAGCCAAACGCAGCGCGGATGTCGCCGAGCCAGGAGTGCGTCAGGAGATATTTGAATAACGGCCGCGGAGACGGTGAGTGACCGGATATTCGGTTGATATCGGCGGCGGTCACGGTGTGGAGCTAAGGGTGTCTGAGTTCAGCACATCGTTCACACCTGTCTCGGGACATCGTTTACACCCGACGACGAGGGTTGAGCGATGGGAATGCCGCAGCTGGTGGTCACGGCCGTGCTGGTCGAAGGACGCAATAAAAGTGAGGTTGCCCGCGATTACGGGCTCTCCCGGCGGTGGGTGATCACACTCGTGCAGCGCTACGCGGCCGAAGGCGACGCCGGTCTGCGATCGCAGATTGTGTAGCTAAGGGGCGATGCGCACGGCACCAGCGGTCATCGGTCATCCCATGTCGGTGGAGTTGTAGTGTACGGGCTCGTATCGTATTATCATCAACCCAGTTGATATAGGGCCGCCCATCGAAGACCCCTCCTACCGTCTGCACGTCGCCGCTTGTCGAAAGGGTCACGGATGCCGCGGTTTTCGATCCGAAGGAGACTAAGCCGACGCTGGATGCTGCTGGTGGCGGTGGTGGTAGTCGCGGTGGCGGGATTCGCTGTCTACCGCCTCAACGGCATCTTCGCTTCTCAGGACGTGACGTCGACTCCGAGCGGCAACGTGAACGACGTCGCTCCATTCAATCCGAAGCACGTGGTCTTGGAGGTCTTCGGGCCGCCGGGCACGGTGGCAACCATTACGTATCTGGATGTGAACACCCAACCGCAGCGCGCTGACGCCGTGACCCTGCCGTGGGCCTACGACACGACTACCACCCAGCCCGCGGTGTTCGTCAACGTCCAGGCCCAGGGCAACAGTGACTCGATCGGCTGCCGGATCAAGATCGACGACGTCGTCAAGGACGAGAGAACGGTGAACACCCTGAACGCGTACGCCTTCTGCCTGGACAAGTCCGGATGAGCGCCGCTGTGGCTGAACGCCAGTCGTGGACCGACCGAGTCCCGCACACGATCCGACGGATATCGGTGCTGATCGCGCTGTTCTGGCTGGGCCTGGCGGTGGTCACGAATGTTTTCGTGCCGCAGTTGGAGCACGTTGCCGAAACACACAACGTGTCGCTGAGCCCCCAGGATGCGCCGTCGTTGCAGGCCAGCAAACGCATCGGCAAGGTGTTCCAGGAGTTCGATTCGGACAGTGCGGCGATGATCGTCCTGGAGGGCGACAAGCCGCTCGGTGCCGACGCACACCACTACTACGACGGGTTGGTTCAGAAGCTCGCCCACGACACCAAGCACGTCGAGCATATTCAGGATTTCTGGGGCGATCCGCTGACGGCGGCCGGCTCCCAGAGCGCCGACGGCAAGTCGGCGTTGGTGCAGGTGTATCTCGCCGGTAACCAGGGCACGTCAGTGTCCAATCAGTCGGTCGACTCGATACGCAATATCGTGAACCAGACGCCGCCGCCCCCGGGGGTCAAGGCCTATGTCACCGGCGCCGCGCCCCTGGTCACCGATCAGTTCGAGGTGGGCAGACAAGGCACCCTGAAGACCACCCTGATCACCCTCGGTGTAATCGCGATAATGCTGTTTTCGCTCTACCGCCGTTTCACCACGGTGCTTTTCGTGCTTTTCACGGTGATGATCGAGCTGACCGCGTCTCGCGGCGTCGTCGCCGTCCTGGCGAACGCGGGAATCATCGAGCTGTCCACGTACTCGACCAATCTTTTGACGTTGTTGGTCATCGCGGCCGGAACGGATTACGCGATCTTCATTTTGGGCCGCTACCACGAAGCGCGCCACACCGGCCAGGATCGGGTATCAGCCTTCGAAACGATGTACCGGGGTACCTCACACATCATCCTGGGTTCGGGCCTCACGATTGCCGGCGCGGTGTTCTGCCTGACCTTTACCCGGCTCCCGTATTTTCAGAGCCTGGGCGTTCCCGCTGCAGCTGGCGTCGTTGTCGCGCTGGTGGCCGCGCTGACGCTGGCACCGGCGCTCCTGAGCATCGGCCGCCATTTCGGTCTGTTCGAGCCCGGCCGGCCGATGCGCACCCAGGGCTGGCGGCGCATCGGGACGGCCATCGTGCGCTGGCCGGGTCCCATTCTGGTGGTAACGATTGGGGTCGCGCTGATCGGTCTGTTCGCCCTGCCGGGGTACAAGACCAGTTACGACGCTCGCCCGTACATGCCTGCCAAGGCCCCGGCCAACATCGGCTACGCGGCCGCGGAGCGGCACTTCTCCCAAGCTCGGCTTAACCCCGAATTGCTGATGATCGAAGCCAATCACGACCTGCGCAATCCCACCGACATGATCCTGCTCGAGCGGGTCGCGAAGGCCGTCTTCCACACCGACGGAATCGCCGAGGTTCAGTCGATCACGCGGCCGTTGGGCACGCCCCTGGATCACACGTCGATCCCGTTCCAGATCAGCGCGGGAAATTCGGGGCAGATCGAGAACCTGCCCTTTCAACAGGCCCGCGCCGCCGATCTGCTCAATCAGGTCAATGTGATCGACAAGTCCATCGACGTCCTGCGGCAGCAGTATGCGCTGCAACAACAGTCCAGCGCCCTCACCGACGAGCAGGCCCAGGCATTTCAGCATACGGTCGCCACGACCAAGGACCTGCGGGACAAGATTGCCAACTTTGACGACTTCTTCCGGCCCCTGCGCAGCTACTTCTATTGGGAGAGACACTGTTTCGACATCCCGGTCTGCGCCGCGCTGCGGGCGGTCTTCGACGCGCTCGACGGCATCGACGTGCTGACCGAGCAACTGGGTGACGTCTCGTCAAGCATCACCAAATTGGACGCGCTGCAGCCGAAACTACTCGCGCTGATTCCGCCTCAGATCGTCAACCAGCAGACCAACCGCGACCTGACGATGACGAACTACGCCACCACCTCGGGCATCGACAACCAGAGTGCGGCGGCATTGCAGAACTCCACCGCCCTGGGCCAGGCATACGACGCGTCGAAAACCGATGACTCCTTCTATCTACCACCGGAAGCATTCACCAACCCCGAGTTCCTCCGCGGCCTCAAGCTGTTCCTCTCGCCGGACGGCCGCGCGGCGCGCATGATCATCACCCATGACGGCGATCCCGCTACCCCCCAGGGCATTTCGCACATCCCTGCCATCCGACACGCAGCGCAAGAGGCCATTAAGGGAACGCCCCTGGCGGGATCCAAAATCTACCTCGCCGGTACTGCGGCCACCTACAAGGACATCCAGGACGGCGCCAAATACGACCTCATGATCGCAGGAATCGCCGCGCTGACCCTGATTTTGCTGATCATGATGTTCATCACCCGAAGTGTGGTGGCCGCGTTCGTCATCGTGGGCACCGTTGCGCTGTCGTTGGGCGCGTCCTTCGGGCTTTCGGTACTGATTTGGCAGGACATTCTTGGGATCGAGGTGTACTGGATCGTGCTGGCGCTGGCGGTGATCTTGCTGTTGGCCGTTGGGTCGGACTACAACTTGTTGCTGATCTCGCGGTTCAAGGAGGAGATCGACGCCGGCCTGAAGACGGGCATCATCCGTGCGATGGCCGGCTCCGGCGCGGTGGTGACCGCCGCCGGTCTGGTGTTCGCAGCCACCATGGCCTCTTTCGTGTTCGCCGATTTGCGCATTCTCGGTCAGATCGGGACCACGATCGCTCTCGGTCTGCTGTTCGACACACTGATCGTGCGTTCGTTCATGACGCCGTCGATCGCCGCACTGCTGGGGCGCTGGTTCTGGTGGCCGCTAAGGGTGCGTCCCCGCCCCGCCAGCCAAATGCTTCAGCCCTACGGTTCACGCCACGCGGTTCGTCAACTGCTCCTGTGGGAAGACGGGGACCCAGTGGTCACCGCCGAAGACCGCCGCGCGCTCATGCTGGCTGACGGCAGTCACGGTGGCTAGGCGTTGCTCAGCTCATCCGATGACTCGGGTGCCGCCAACGAAGCCTTCTGCAGCTGCCCTTTCAACCGGGCGACCCTGAGCAGCTGAATGGTTAGGTTTATGGATGTCAGCATGGGGATGAACCCGATAAACGTTCGAAACGACGGCGCGGCCCCTTGTAACTGTTGGAAACAGCCGACCACATAAAATAATCCCATTGTGAAGAGGGCGGCAGGTATCGAGTACGCGAGTAATGATCGAGCATCGGAAATGAGCTCCCTCGCATAATCTATCTCATCCTGCGACAGCGATTCGCGTTTGTGCAATTTTGCCAGAACCGATTTATGAGCGCCCACTTTTTCGCCCAGCAGGGCGGGTGTTCGATCCTCTAGCCGTCTGATGTAGACGAAAACGCAAGTGGCGAAAACCAATTCCAGCATGCCGACAAATATCGTGAGGCAGTCCAACAGGCTAAGATTCACGTTGCCGCTCCTTTGTTCTCCCGCCGAACGTAGCATCACGCCTCAAATGAGAGAGCCCTACCGAAAATAAATTCTACCTCAAACACGTGGTTCTCTGAATACCAGTCAAGGGGGTTCTCAGGTAACCGCATGGTTGGGCCTCAATATCCCTCTTACAACCGCAAGAACGTAACTGCTTTCGCGACTCTTGATGGCGTCTCGACTGCGACCGCCGCCGGCGAGATCTATCAGCCAGCGGCGAGCTCTCCAGCGCAAGCCCACTGCGAGAACCGGCTCGATTTTTCGCAGTCCCATTACGCTCGCGGCGTTGAATGGGCGCGGACGGTATCGAACCGCCGACCGCTGGTGTGCAATACGCTTCGACCGCCTCAGCCGTTGCGGACGGGCGCCGAAATCAATGCCGTCCGGACCGACATCCCGAACTCCTGATGCCGCAGCGTACTGATCCGGCGTCCAGGTTGCACCGCGTCCTTGACCGGTGCCGTGCAGTCGCCGAAGAACGAGGCAGTTGCGTCGATGTCCGTTACGACGTAAGTCATCCCCCACAGAGAAGACGGACCCTCCCCGGCCGTAGCCAGCGAACCGACGACCTCAACGATCACTTCCCCGAGCCGGAAGAAGATCTGGCGGATCGGTCGCCCGCCGAGTTCGCTGTCCCGCTCTCGGCGCGGGTCCACACCAACAGCGGCCAGCGACTTGACCGTCCGGCCCAGGTCAGGTGACAACAGCACGACGTGGTCGATCGCGATGACGCCATTCGGGTGCGCGGACGATGCCGCGGAGACCCGTCCCGACCTCGCCGTCGGGACCCCGTCGACGTCGTTTACCGAGACGTCTGACGGCAGCCCGCGCAACGACCAACCGACGATGCCGGCGCCGCGGTCACGTCCAACCAGCCGTATACCGACGCCGCCGATCCGGCAGACGGAATCGGAGCCAACGCTGAAGCCGGCCCGCGTCCAGGCCTCCGTTGGATCAGCCACCTCGAACTCGTCGACGGAGACGGTCACATCGCCCGGCGGCCGGTCAGAACGCAGATGCGCAGGGTCGAGATCCACGTCATCAGTATGGTCTCGCGAGTCGCTGAGCCAATCACTCGACGCAGTGCCTATCCTCGGCCCATGGACGAGCACGTCGTGGTCATCCACACCGACGGTGGGTGTCGGCCCAACCCCGGGCCAGGCGGCTGGGGAGCCGTGCTGCGCCACCGTGAGCACGTCCGCGAGATGTGCGGGGGCGAGTCCGGCCAGACCAGCAACAACAGGATGGAACTCACTGCGCCGATCATGGCGCTGGAGGCGCTCACTCGATCGGTGGCGGTGCATCTCTACACCGATAGCACCTACGTCCGGAACGGCATCACCAAATGGATCCTCGGCTGGGAGCGGAACGGCTGGGAGACCGCAGCGAAGCAACCGGTGAAGAACGTCGACCTCTGGCAGCGGCTCCAAGCAGCGTGCGCGCTGCACCGGGTCGAGTGGTTCTGGGTGAAGGGACACGCAGGCATCGCGGACAACGAACTGGCCGACGAACTGGCAACGCGGGGTATGCGGGAAGCGATCGATACTTGGGTCAAGTCCAGGGACGTGGTGTACGAGGTCGTCGTGTGATTCTTCGACTTCGTGGTTCAGGCGGTCAGTGCCGCTGGGGTGGCCTCCTGTTCTGTGGGGGTGTTGGTGGCGGGTCGCGATTTGCTGAGGACGTCAAGGCCCAGGTAGCGGCGTGATTCGGCCCATTCGTCGTGTTGTTCGGCTAGGACGGCGCCGACGAGGCGGATCAGGGCGTCGCGGTCGGGGAAGATCCCGACGACATCTGTTCGGCGCCGTATTTCTTTGTTGAGTCGTTCTTGGGGGTTGTTGGACCAGATCTGGCGCCAGATCTGAACCGCCCCGGCATGTCCGGAGACTCCATTTGTTGGGAAGGATGGAGTCATGCCAGGGAGTATGTCGAGGAGGTACCCGCCGGAGTTGCGTGAGCGGGCGGTGCGGATGGTCGCCGAGGTCCGGGCGTCGCACGCGACCGAGTGGGCCGCGATGCGGGCGGTGTCGGAGTTACTCGGTATCGGCACGACGGAGACGGTGCGCAAATGGGTCCGGCAGGCCGAAATCGATGATGGGTCGCGTCCCGGGGTGAGCACTGAGGAGTCCGGGGAGTTGAAGCGTTTGAAGCGGGAGAACGCAGAACTTAAGCGCGCTAACGGCATTCTGAAGGCAGCCTCGGCTTTCTTCGCGGCCGAACTCGACCGGCCACAGCGGTAGTCACGAAATTCGTCGCCGAGCATCAGGGCCTTCGGGTGGGTCCTGATGGTCTGCGGTGGGGTGTCGAGTCGATCTGTACCACCCTGGCCCAACTGGGTGTGCAGATCGCCCCATCGACCTACTACGAGCAGATCAGCCGCCAGCCGAGTAAGCGCGAGGTGCGCGATGAGGTGCTCAAGGGCCAGATCGAACGGGTCCATGCGGCGAATTACGGTGTGTACGGAGCCCGCAAGGTATGGCTGGCGCTGCGCCGTGAGGGCGTTGACGTGGCCCGTTGCACGGTGGAGCGGCTGATGGCCGAGCTGGGCCTGACCGGCGCCGTCCGGGGCAAGGTCAAGAAGACGACCATCCCCGATCCGGCCGGGTCGCGGCCTCCGGACTTGGTGCAGCGTCGTTCGGCCCGCCGGCACCGAACCGATTGTGGGTAGCCGATCTCACCTACGTGTCGACTTGGTCGGGCTGGGCGTACGTCGCGTTCGTCGTCGATGCCTACGCTCGGCGGATCCTGGGCTGGCGGGTGGCGGCCACGATGAACACCACGATGGTGCTCGACAGCATCGAGCAGGCGATCTGGATCCGCCGACGAGAAGGCATCTTCGATCTGAAAGATGTTGTCCACCACACGGATAGAGGATCCCAATACACATCGATCCGATTCACCGAACGCCTCACCGAAGCCGGCATCCAACCGTCGGTCGGTGCGGCCGGCAGCTCGTATGACAATGCGTTGGCCGAAACCATCAACGGCCTGTACAAGACCGAACTGATCAAACCACGCAAGCCCTGGCGCAGCGTGGAGGAAGTCGAGTACGCCACCGCCGAATGGGTCGACTGGTTCAACAACCACCGACTCTACGAATACTGCGGCGACATCCCACCCGTGGAAATGGAGACCGCCCACTACGCTCAAACCCAGAGACCAGCCGCCGGCTGAGTTCTCAATCCAGGAGGTCTCCGGACTCACCGGGGCGGTTCAATCTGTTTGGGGAACGCCGTGAACGCCAACAGCTCGGTGCGGGCATCATCAAGGTGGGCGGCGACCTTGGGTAGCTTGTCGGTCAGGGCGTCGATGATCCGGTCGTATTGAGCTGCAACGGATGTGGCGTCGGGTTGGTCGAACACCGAGTGCAGCAGGGTCTTGACCCACGGCCACGAACTCTTGGGTGTGATGGCCATCAGGTTGGTCGCATAGTGGGTTCGACAGCGCTGCCAGGATGCTCCGGGCAAGGTGGCGCCAATCGCGGCCAGTAGCCCCGCGTGGGCATCGCTGGTGACCAGTCCCACGCCGGACAGGCCGCGCGCGGTCAACGATCGCAGAAACGTCAGCCAGCCCGCACCGTCCTCGGCGGTGGTGACATCGATGCCCAAGATTTCGCGGTAGCCCTCGGCGTTGACTCCCACCGCGATCAAAGCGTGCACGTTGACCACCCTGCCGGCTTCGCGGACCTTGAGGACCAGGGCGTCGGCGGCCATGAACGTGTACGGACCAGCATCCAGCGGCCGGGTCCGGAACGCCTCGACCGCGGTGTCGAGTTCTTTGGCCATCACGCTGACTTGTGACTTCGACAGGCTGGTGATCCCCAGGGTTTCGACGAGCTTGTCCATCCGCCGGGTGGACACCCCGAGCAGATAGCAGGTGGCCACCACGGTGGTCAGTGCCCGTTCGGCGCGTTTGCGGCGTTCCAGCAGCCAGTCCGGGAAGTACGAGCCCTGCCGCAGCTTGGGGATCGCCAGATCCAATGAGCCTGTCCGGGTGTCGAATTGGCGATGCCGGTAGCCGTTGCGGGAGTTGGTGCGCTCGCTACTACGTTGGCCATACCCGGCACCACACAGCGCGTCGGCTTCCGCACCCATCAGCGTGTGAATGAACGTGGCCAGCAGCTCGCGCAACACATCGGGGTGGGTGGTGGTGAGTCGTTCGGCCAACACCTGCGGCCAGTCGATATCGTGGGCAGTGGTCATCGCGTTGATTCCTTTGCTCGAGTGACTTTGGACGGTCCCTCGAAGAATCACGCGATGACCTTCAATCATTCGGCTACGACACGCCGAGCACCCTCATCAGGCCCGACTCGTACACCACTCTGGTGGACGCAACCGATACTTGCGGGTGACACTCGGCACGGACGTCCGGCACGCGAGTCAACACGAGTGGCTACCCCTAAACGAGGGTTCGGGCTATGCGGATGTCGTAAGACATCAAACAGTGGAGCTAAGGGTGTCCGAGTTCACGACATAGGTGACACATGAGTCGCGTCATGGGTGACACCTGCAATCACCGTCGATGAGTCGCGTCATAGGTGACAGTCGTGATTCATGTCCAAAGCGCGTGTGGTCGTCCTTGAAGTCACCAGCGGCCACCTCTCAGTGACGGCTGCAGCCCGTGCCTATGGACTGTCCCGCCAACACATCTACCGCCTCCTGGGCCGCTACCGTGATGGCGGCCTAGACGCCGTCGAACCCCGCTCACGCCGCCCCGCCAGCAACCCCCACACCGTCAGCGACGAGGTCATCGCCGCGGTGGTGCAGCTGCGTGAACACCTCACCGCCGACGGCCTCGACGCCGGCCCACTCACCCTGCAAGGCCATCTCGCCCAACAAGGCCTGCCCGTGCCCTCCACCTCCACGATCCGCCGCATCCTGCACCACCACGGCCTGATCACCCCACAACCACGTAAACGGCCTCGCAGCTCCTACCGCCGCTTCCAGGCCGAACAACCCAATGAATGCTGGCAATCCGACTTCACCCACTGGACCCTGCTCGATGGCACCGACGTCGAAATCCTCAACTGGCTCGACGACCACTCCCGCTACCTGCTGTCATGCACCGCCCACCGACGCGTCACCGGACCCGACGTCGTCGCCACATTCACCACCACCGCCGCCGAATTCGGCCTGCCCGCCTCCACACTGACCGACAACGGCGCGGTCTACACCTCACGATTCACCCACGGCCACAACGACTTCGAACGTCTCCTGGCCAGCCTGGGCATCACCCAGAAAAACGGCCACCCCAATCATCCCCAAACCCAAGGAAAGATCGAACGCTTCCACCAAACCCTCAAACGCTGGCTCAGCGCCCGACCCAAACCCGACACCCTGGCTGAACTACAAACCCTGCTCGACACCTTCGGCGCCCTCTATAACACCCAACGAACACACCGCGCCCACCCCGGCCACACCACCCCCGAACAGGCCTACCACGCCCGCCCCAAAGCCCAGCCCACCAACCAAGCCACCGCACACTTCCGCGTCCGCCACGACACCGTCGACCAATTCGGCAAACTCACCCTGCGCCACAGCAGCCGCCTGCACCACCTCGGCATCGGCCTCACCCACGCCCACACCCCAGTGCTGATCCTGGTCACCGCCACCACCGTCACCGTGATCAGCAAAACCAACCACCAGGTCCTCAGCAGCCACCACATCGACCCCGACAAAAACTACTGGCGCAACCAAAACAAAAACCCCGGCCGATGGCCGGGGAAATCCGTAACCGATGACGCGACTCATGTGTAACCCATGACTCGACTCATCACAATTGTGGAGCTAAGGGTGTCCGAGTTCACGACATAGGTGACACATGAGTCGCGTCATGGGTGACACCTGCAATCACCGTCGATGAGTCGCGTCATAGGTGACAGTCGTGATTCATGTCCAAAGCGCGTGTGGTCGTCCTTGAAGTCACCAGCGGCCACCTCTCAGTGACGGCTGCAGCCCGTGCCTATGGACTGTCCCGCCAACACATCTACCGCCTCCTGGGCCGCTACCGTGATGGCGGCCTAGACGCCGTCGAACCCCGCTCACGCCGCCCCGCCAGCAACCCCCACACCGTCAGCGACGAGGTCATCGCCGCGGTGGTGCTGCTGCGTGAACACCTCACCGCCGACGGCCTTGACGCCGGCCCACTCACCCTGCAAGGCCATCTAGCCCAACAAGGCCTGCCCGTGCCCTCCACCTCCACGATCCGCCGCATCCTGCACCACCACGGCCTGATCACCCCACAACCACGTAAACGGCCTCGCAGCTCCTACCGCCGCTTCCAGGCCGAACAACCCAATGAATGCTGGCAATCCGACTTCACCCACTGGACCCTGCTCGATGGCACCGACGTCGAAATCCTCAACTGGCTCGACGACCACTCCCGCTACCTGCTGTCATGCACCGCCCACCGACGCGTCACCGGACCCGACGTCGTCGCCACATTCACCACCACCGCCGCCGAATTCGGCCTGCCTGCCTCCACACTGACCGACAACGGCGCGGTCTACACCTCACGATTCACCCACGGCCACAACGACTTCGAACGTCTCCTGGCCAGCCTGGGCATCACCCAGAAAAACGGCCACCCCAATCATCCCCAAACCCAAGGAAAGATCGAACGCTTCCACCAAACCCTCAAACGCTGGCTCAGCGCCCGACCCAAACCCGACACCCTGGCCGAACTACAAACCCTGCTCGACACCTTCGGCGCCCTCTACAACACCCAACGAACACACCGCGCCCACCCCGGCCACACCACCCCCGAACAGGCCTACCACGCCCGCCCCAAAGCCCAGCCCACCAACCAAGCCACCGCACACTTCCGCGTCCGCCACGACACCGTCGACCAATTCGGCAAACTCACCCTGCGCCACAGCAGCCGCCTGCACCACCTCGGCATCGGCCTCACCCACGCCCACACCCCAGTGCTGATCCTGGTCACCGCCACCACCGTCACCGTGATCAGCAAAACCAACCACCAGGTCCTCAGCAGCCACCACATCGACCCCGACAAAAACTACTGGCGCAACCAAAACAAAAACCCCGGCCGATGGCCGGGGAAATCCGTAACCGATGACGCGACTCATGTGTAACCCATGACTCGACTCATCACAATTGTGGAGCTAAGGGGATTCGAACCCCTGACCTTCTCGATGCGAACGAGACGCGCTACCAACTGCGCCATAGCCCCTGATCGCTAGCAGGCTACCAGTTCTACGAGCCCGGCGGCCCAGCACCGCCGGTCGGTGCTACTGGCCGACGGCTCGCGGAAGGTCCCGCGGCCAGCCGTAGGCCCGCACCGGGATGTCGTAATCGAGATGTTCGAAGATCGGGTCCTCGTCGTCGATCTCCAAGACCACCGCGCCCGGGCGCCGCAGCCGCGAGGGGACCACGTCATATTCGCGGTCCGCAGCGTTCTCCACGCCAAGCCGTGCCCGCGCCATCCGGTGCATCCGGCGACGACGCACCTTCTCCTCGATCCGGGTCTGCCGGCGCAGGTACGCCAGGTAGACAACCGTGATGAAGGTGGCAGTGCCACACACCCACCAGGCGGTCGAGGTCACTTCGAACGCCGCAGTGGCCGAGGCGACCAAGACGACCGCCATCACCATCAGAACGCGCTTGCGGAACACGTATTTGCGGGCGCTGACCGCAGCGGCCGTCTTCGTGTCGAACCGGCGCCGCCGCGAGGCAGCCGGCGCAGCCGGCGGCGGAGCCCCGTCCTCGAAACCGTCGTCATCCTCGTCGGGCTCCAGGCCGGACGAGTCCTCGATGTACTCGTATTCGTCGTCGTGCTCGTCCTCAGCCTCATGCGGCACGGTTTCGGCCTCGTCGGCCTCGTCGGCCTCGTCGGCCTCGTCGGCCTCGAGCAGAGGCTCGGTCTCCGCCGCGCTGACTCCCGCCGGCAGTGCCCCGGAATCTTCGATGACCTCTACATCCAAGACGTCCAGGACATCGGGCTCGGTCTGCTCGGGCACCGCGAACTTCACGACGACCGGGTGCGTGGGCCGGGTGTCGTCGGCGTCCTCGTCGTGGTCTTGCTCCTGACCGGAGTGTTCGTCCTGGTCAACGTCGTCGAGGTCGCTCTCCTCCGGCTTCCAATCCGGGTCGCTGCGATGGCCCGCGGCGGGACCTTTGCGCCTGAGCAGACGAGAACCCGCACCGCCGTTCAGTACCCGGGTCGCCAGCGCGACGTCGCTGGTGCGCCGCACCGCGTCTCGTTTGCTGATCAGCATCGGAACCAGCACAAACAGCCACAGCACCACCAGCGAGATCCACAACAAAGATTGAGGAATGCTTGGCATGACGACCCTGCTCTCTTCGGTTCCCATCGCTTCGTGCGACCAGCACAATTACACACCTGTAATTTGCCCATTACAAGCACCAACGGCCACTCGTGTCACGTCAGCCACAGTCCGGCCACGCTGGGGTTTTACTGCGCGCGGCGGCGCCTCATCACGGCCAGCTGGCGTGCCCGGCCCGCACCAGGGTCGAGGTCACCGATCCGTAGACCTCTTCGACGGTGATGCCCACCAGTAAATGGTCTCGCCAGGCCCTGTCGACTTCGAGGTAGCGGCGCAACAGACCCTCCTCGCGGAATCCGACCTTTGCCAGCACGGCGCGGCTGGCGGCGTTTTCCGGACGCACGGTGGCTTCCACGCGATGCAGCATGACCGGGCCGAAGCAGTGGTCCAGGCCCAGCGCCAACGCTCCGGTGGCCACCCCGCGACCGGTCGCCGACTTCGAGACCCAGTAGCCGATCCATGCCGACCGCAACGCCCCGTGGGTCACGTTGCCGATGGTCAGCTGACCGCAGAACCGCCCGTCGAGCTCGATCACGTACGGCAGCATGCGGCCTTTGCGGGCCTCCGAACGCAGACCGGAACACAGCGCCGGCCATGCGCCGACGCTGTGCCGGACCGTCCAATCGCCCTCCACGCTGGGCTCCCATGGCTCGAGGTGCGCGCGGTCGGCCAACCGGATCCGGCTCCACTGCGCCCCGTCACGCATCCGCACCGCCCGCAGCCGGATCAACCCCGCCGGAACCCGCAGCGGCCCCACATCCGAGGGCCAACCCGGATGTCGCGGGTTGGAGCGCAGAAGGTTCACGAGCTGGCGCACTCGTCCGAGTCAGCCGCGCTGAGCCAGGAAGGCGACGTCGACGATCTCACCGGTGCGGATCTGCTCCGCGCCGCTGGGAATCACGACCAGACAGTTGGCTTCGGCGAGCGTCGCCAGCAGATGCGATGACGCCCCCGGCGCCCCGCCCAGCGCCTGCACCAGGTATTCACCGCTTTCCTGATCGCGCATCAGCTGACCGCGAAGATAGCCCTTGCGCCCGGCCACCGATGTGATCGGTGACAGCGTGCGGGCCTGCACAATCCGGCGCATTGGCTGGCGCTTGCCCAGCGACAGCCGGATCAGTGGCCGGACCATCACCTCGAAGACCACCAGGGCGCTGACGGGATTGGCCGGCAACAGGAACGTCGGAACGCCCTCGCGCCCCAGCTGCCCGAAGCCCTGGACGGATCCGGGATGCATGGCGACGCGGACGACCTCCATCTCGCCGAGCTCGGACAGCACCGCGCGCACCGCCTCGGCCGCGGCACCCCCGACCCCGCCGGCGATCACCAGGACCTCAGCGCGGTTGATCTGCCCCTCGACGATCTCCCCGAGCTCCTTGGGGTCGTTGCTGACGATGCCGATGCGGTTCACCTCCGCGCCGGCATCGCGGGCGGCCGCGGCCAGGGCATAGGAGTTGACGTCATACACCTGCCCGTTGCCCGGGTTGCGGGTGATGTCGACCAGCTCTCCGCCGACGGCCATCACCGACAGCCGCGGGCGAGGGTGCACCAGGACGCGTTCGCGACCGACCGCCGCCAGCAGCCCCACCTGCGCCGCGCCGATGATCGTTCCGGCCCGCACGGCGACGTCGCCGGGCTGAACGTCGTCGCCCGCGCGCCGCACGTAGGCACCCGACGGGGCGCCGCGCAGGATCCGCACCCGCTGCGTCCCGCCATCGGTCCAGCGCAACGGCAGCACCGCGTCGGCCAGCGTCGGCAGCGGGGCCCCGGTCTGCACCCGGGCCGCCTGCCGGGGCTGCAGCCTGCTGGGGGTGCGCGAACCGGCTTCGATGGTTCCGGTCACCGGCAGGACCAGCCCGCCGCCCTCGTCTTCGTCGCTGTCTTCGTCGGAAAAGGCGCCGACGACGCCCACCCCGCCCTCCCCGAAGCCGACACCGACCACGTCGACGCTGCGCACCGCGTAACCGTCGATTGCGGCCTGATCGAATCCGGGCAGCGGCCTTTCGGTCACCACTTCCTCGGCACACATCAGTCCCTGCGCCTCGGCAATGGCAACACGTATGGGCCGCGGAGCTACCGCGGCGGCCGATATCCGGGCCTGCTGTTCCTCCACAGAACGCACGAGCGCGCCTTTCTGCCCTCAAGCCGTGACGGGCGCCAACGCCGGGGCGAACTGGGCCCGTTATCGCGCGGTTACCGCTCGGCCAGGCCCAATCGCGCCACCAACCACCGGCGCAACTCCGGGCCGTAGTCGTCACGATCCAATGCAAAGTCAACCGCAGCCTTGAGGTAGCCGCCGGGATTTCCCAGGTCGTGTCGAGAACCGCGGTGCACCACGACATGAACCGGGTGGCCTTCGGCGATCAACAGCGCGATCGCATCGGTCAGCTGGACTTCGCCGCCGACGCCGCGGTCGATGCGGCGCAGCGCATCGAAGATGGCGCGGTCGAGCAGGTAGCGGCCCGCCGCCGCATACAGCGAGGGTGCGTCCTCGGTCTTGGGCTTTTCCACCATGCCGTTGACCTTGAGCACGTCGGGATTGTTGCCCTCGGCAACCGGCTCGACGTCGAAGACGCCGTAGGCGCTGATCTCCTCGGGCGTCACCTCGATGGCGCACAGCACCGTGCCGCCGTGTTCGGCACGCACCATCGCCATGGTCTCCAGGACGCCCGTCGGCCGCACCAGGTCATCAGGCAGCAGCACAATCACGGCGTCCTCATCAGCCGTCAGCACGGGCTCAACGCAGCCGATGGCGTGTCCCAGTCCGAGCGGTTCGGCCTGCACCACGGATTCGACCTTGATCAGAGCCGGCGCGCGCCGCACCTTGGCCAACATGGCTTGCTTGCCACGCGCCTCGAGCGTCCCCTCCAGCACCAAGTCTTGGACGAAGTGCGCGACGACGCCGTCCTTGCCCTCGGAGGTGACGATCACCAGGCGTTCGGCACCGGCCGCGGCGGCCTCCTCGGCGACCAACTCGATGCCGGGCGTGTCGACGACGGGCAATAACTCTTTGGGCACCGTTTTGGTCGCCGGCAGAAAACGCGTGCCCAGGCCGGCCGCGGGGACGATCGCCGTAAATGGGATCGGGACTTCAGCTGGGCGTGACATCGTTCACACCATAACCCTCGGTAGGCCCACCGCCTGGGTGTGACCCGGGGCTGTCATCGTTAAACAATGGCGACCTCGACCAAGGCGGCGTTGCGGGAACAGCTGCTGTTGGCCCGCCGCAATGTTGCCGACGAGGTGCGGGCCGCCGAGGCCCGGATGCTGGGTGAGCACGTGGGGCTCGTAGTGAGCGGCGACAGCACGGTCTGCGCGTACGTGCCGGTGGGCACCGAGCCGGGGTCCATCGAGATGCTGGATGTGTTGCTGCGCCGGGCGAAACGGGTGCTGCTGCCGGTTGCGCGCACCGCCGCCGACGGCACCCCGATGCCGCTCCGGTGGGGCGAGTACCGGCTGGGTGGCCTCACGCGCGGACCCTGGGGGCTGCTCGAGCCGCTCGAACCCTGGCTGCCCGAGTCCGCCCTCGCCGACGCCGGCCTGGTGATCGTGCCGGCACTGGCGATCGATCACCGCGGCGCGCGGCTGGGCCGGGGCCGGGGCTTCTACGACCGGTCGCTACCAAGCCGGGACCCGCACGCGCGGCTGATCGCCGTGGTGCGCGACGACGAGCTGGTCAAGGAGTTGCCAGCGGAACCGCACGACGTGCCGATGACGGATGCAGTCACGCCGCTGCGCGGCGTCATCGCGCTGCCGATGCCGGTATAACCGGAGGGAATGATCGCGATCACGTGGCGGTTCTAGCACTTGAAACGGTAGAGTGCTAATCCAGAATTCATATCATGCGGAGGTTTTGTGCCGACTTACAGCTACGCGTGCACCGAGTGCGCCGACCGCTTCGACGTTGTGCAAGCCTTCACCGACGACGCGCTGACTACGTGCGAGAAGTGCTCAGGTCGGCTGCGCAAGCTGTTCGGCTCCGTCGGCGTGGTGTTCAAGGGGAGCGGCTTTTACCGGACCGACAGCCGCGAATCGGGCAAGAAATCGACGGCCCCGACCAACGGGTCGTCGAGTAGCGAGTCGGGGACGAGTTCGGGCTCCAGCGAAGGCAAGCCGTCGAGCTCATCCGAAAAGTCCGAAAAGTCGGGCAGCAGCTCCACGCCTGCCACGGCGGCCGCCTCGAGCTAGCGGGTTATCCACAAGGCGCCGCGTGACCGGCGCTCCCGCCGCGTGTGCGCCGCCTACCGTGTGCAGCGTGGCGGAACCATCGCTGAACCCAACCCTGTTCAGCCGGATATCGGCCTGGTTGCGCCCGGACTGGACGCGGACCGTTCTATTTCGGCGGGTGGCCGCCGGCGCGCTGGTCGTGCTGGCAGGTGTAGCGACCTTGCGGTCGAATCCCGACGATGACCGCGCCGAGGTGGTGGTGGCCGCACGCGACCTGCGGCCCGGCGCCGCATTGACTTCCGATGATGTCCGGCTCGAAAAGCGTTCGGCGACAACGGTTCCCGACGGGTCACGCGCCGACCTGGGCGCGGTGGTCGGATCCACGCTGGCCAGCCCGACACGACGCGGTGAAGTCCTCACCGACGTCCGGCTGCTGGGGAGCCGGCTGGCCGAGTCAACGGCCGGGCCGGGCGCCCGTATCGTCCCGCTGCACCTGGCGGACAGCGCGCTGATCGACCTGGTTCGGGTGGGCGACGTCGTTGACGTGCTGGCCGCACCATCCAACGACGCGCCGGGTTCTGCCCCGGCGGTTAGCAAGGTAGTGGCTACCGACGCCGTCGTTGTCCTCGTGTCGGCCAAGGAGAAAACCCAGTCCGCCGAGGTTGACCGCGTAGTGTTAGTCGCGCTTCCGGCTCGCGTGGCGAACACGGTGGCAGGTTCGGCGCTGGGTCAATCGGTAACCCTCACCCTGCACTGAGCAAACTGCGTCCAGTTCAGAAAGGACCTCCCATGTTCAAAGGATTCAAGGAGTTTCTCTCGCGGGGCAATATCGTCGACCTGGCCGTCGCGGTAGTCATCGGTACGGCGTTCACTGCATTGGTCACCAAGTTCACCGACAGCATCATTACGCCGCTGATCAACCGGGTCGGCGTCAACGCAAACTCCGATGTCGGCATCTTGAAGATCGGTATCGGCGGTGGTCAGACCATCGACTTGAACATCCTGCTGTCGGCCGCGATCAACTTCATCCTGGTGGCATTGGTGGTGTATTTCTTCGTCGTGCTGCCCTACAACACGCTGCGCAGGAGAGGTGAGGTCGAGCAGGCGGACGACGCCCAGATCGTCCTGCTCACCGAAATCCGCGACCTACTCGCCCAAAACACCGAAGGCACGTCGGGCCGCCACGGCGGCTTAGGCCAACCGGGTCAAGCGCCAACGCCGGAGTACGGACCCCGCGCGGACGCCGAAGAGCAGATTCACGGCGGCTGAGTCAGATCGCTCAGATCTCCAGGCTCGACAACTCACCGATGATCTGAGCGGCCAGCGGATTCAGCGTCGCCATCCCGTCGCGCACCGCATAGCGGGAACCGGCGAGGTTGACCACCAACGTGCTCCCGGACACGCCCGCCAGACCGCGCGACAACGCGGCGTCGGTGATTCCCGCCGACAGTCCCGACGCGCGGATGGCTTCGGCGATCCCGAGGATCTCGCGGTCCAGGATGTCGCGGGTGGCTTCCGGAGTGACGTCGCGAGGCGTCACTCCGGTCCCGCCCACCGACACCACCAGGTCCACGCCGCCGATTACCGCGGTGTTCAGCGCGTTTCGGATCTCGATTTCGTCAGCTTCGACCGCCACCACACCGTCCACCACGAACCCGGCCTCGGTCAGCAGTTCGGTGACCAGCGGCCCGCTGTGGTCCTCGTCGCCGTGCGCGGTGCGATCGTCTACAACGACGACAAGTGCACGGCCGACTACCAACTCCGCACCTTTCTCCATGGGTGCCACCGTATATCCGTGGTCCGACCACGGCGCGTCGACTCTCATCACTGCTCCGCTTTTCCGAGCGTGACCGGCACCGTGCGGCCGCCGCCGCTGGGATCCTGATAGGTCAACGTCACCTTGTCGCCCGGCGCCTTGGACCGGACGGCGGCGACCAATGCGTCGGCGCTATTGATGGGACGGTCATCGACCTTGGTCACGACCACACCCTTGGGCACGCCGGCGGTCGCGGCCGCGCCACCCTGCACCACGTCCATGACCTTGGCGCCGGGGGTGCCCTTGTCGGTGGTCACCTGCACGCCGAGCGAGGCGTGTGTCGCCTTGCCGGTGGCAATCAACTCGTCGGCAATGCGCTTGGCTTGATCGACCGGAATTGCAAAGCCAAGTCCGATCGAGCCGCTCTGTGAGTCACCCGAATCGGCACCAAGGGTGGCGATGGCGGAGTTGACACCTACCAGCTGGCCCTGCATGTTGACCAGCGCACCGCCGGAGTTACCCGGGTTGATCGCGGCATCGGTCTGAATCGCGTCCAACACCGTGTTTTGGTTGCCCGACTCACCGGTGGTCGACACCGGCCGGTTCAGCGCACTGACGATTCCCGTGGTCACCGTGCCGGCCAGACCCAGCGGCGACCCGACCGCCATGACCGGCTGGCCCACCTTCAGATCCGACGACGAGCCCAGCGAAACAGGGTTCAACCCGGAGATGCCCTGCACGCGCACCACGGCGATGTCACTGGTCGGATCGGTGCCCACCACCGTGAACGGCGCGGTGCGGCCATCGGAGAAGGTCACCGTCGTCTTGGGCGCAGCGCCACCCGGACCGCCAGGGCCACCAGGGCCACCAGGACCACCAGGACCGCCGGGGCCACCGGGGCCACCGGGGCCACCCGGGCTACCGGGGCTGCCGGGGCTGCTGGCGCCCTTGGGGTTGGCGGCGGCGACGACGTGGTTGTTGGTCATGATCAGCCCGTCGGCCGACAAGATGATGCCGGAGCCCTCCTCGGACTGGCGACCCAGATCGGTCTCCAGCATGACGACGCTGGGCACCACCTTGGCGGCGACCTGCTCGACGCTGCCCGGCGGCATGTTCGCCGCCGGAACGCTGGGAGCCGCCCCCGTCACCAGCCCGCCGCCGGGGCCGCCCGCGGCGTGCGTGCCAAGCTCCACGACCGTCGCCGCAGCGCCGCCGATACCGGCCGAGACGACTGCGATCGCCACCGCACCGGCGGCCAACGCGCCTGTGCGAGAACGCTTTTGACGTACCTGTACCGGAGGGCCCCCGTGCGGACCGGGCATCGGCGGAAGCATCCCCGGTATCGGCCCCGGCCCGGTGCCCCGGGTGATCGGTCCCGTCGCGGTGCCACCGGGCACCCGCCCCGGGCCGGTGGCAGTGAACGGCTCGTAGGGCTGACGGTACTGCGGCTGGGGCTGTTGATAGCGCCAGTCGAATTGCTGGTTGTAGGTGGGCTGTTGTCCCTGGGCATAGGCGGGGGGTGCCGGCTGATTGGGCCCGGCGCCGTATCCCGGCTGCTGCGGCGGTGGCGAATACCTCGGGTGATTCGTCATGTCGCTAAGTCGCTCTTCCTCTTATTTCGGTATCTTCGGCTCGCTGTGAGCTCGAGTGGGCTCCGTCGGTGTGTTTTTTCAACAGTAGCCGCAGACCTACGTTGCCCGCGCGGACTGAGAGTCCACTGAGATAACGTTCGTGGAATCCCGTGAGTTCGCCCCGTGCTCGGACGGAGGTATCTCGGGTTCGGCCTCAGGGGCCTTGGGCATCGGCCGGCCCGGTATCAGTACATAGATCGACGTCCCGGGGGGCTGGCCTCCCGGCGCGGTGTCTTCGACGCGCAGCGATCCGCCGTGGTTGAGCACCACCTGTTTGACGATCGCCAACCCCAGACCCGAACCGGGCATTGCCCGCGCGGTCGTCGATCGGTAGAACCGTTCGAAGACCAGACGGCGCTCATGCGGTGGAATCCCCGGGCCTTCGTCGGAAACCACGAGCTCGGCATGCGACGGGTCGAGTTGGCGCATTTTGACGCCGACGTGGCCGCCGGGCGGGCTCCACTTGGCCGCGTTGTCCATCAGGTTCAGCGCCGCACGCGAGAGCCCGGCGGCGTCCCCGTAGACCTGCCATCCGATCACCTCGACGTCGAAGTGAATGTCGTTGCGCCGACGCCTGACCCGTTCCAGGCTGCGATCAATGACCTCGGACATGTCGACCGGTTCGTGCACCACCTGGCCACCGGCGTCTCTGGTCAGGTCCACCAAATCGCCTACCAGCGTGGACAATTCCTCGATCTGGGCGATCACATCGGCACGCAGATCGACCATCTCCTGGTCCGGCAGCCGCGGCGCCCCGGGCTCCATTGCGGCCATGAGCAATTCGACGTTGGTACGTAGCGACGTAAGCGGAGTGCGCAATTCATGTCCAGCGTCGGTGACCAGCCGGGTCTGCCGTTCCCGGGACTCGGCCAGCGCCCGCAGCATCAAGTTGAAAGCCTCTGTGAGCCTGGATAATTCGTCACTGCCGAACACTGGGATGGGCCGCAGGTCGTCGGTCCGCGCCACCCGCTCGGCGGCTTCGGTCAGCCGGCCCACCGGACGCAGCCCCGCGCGGGTGACCATTCCCCCGGCCACCGCGGCGACCACGACACCGATGCCGCCGACCATCAGCAACACCCAGCGCAGCTTCGTCATGACCGCTTCGGTGGGCTTGAGGCTCTTGGAGATCAGCAGCGAGCTGCCGTTAGGCAGGTGGATGGCGAGTATCCGTTGATCCGCCGCGGTGCGCCGCGACATGAACAACTCACCGCGGATGACCGCCTTCTCCGCCGACCCGACGGGCAACGTCTCACCCGGCTGTTGGGCCTTGTAGATCGAGTGCCCCGGATTCACCAGCATCGCGTTGACATCCGAGTAGGCGGTGCCCTCGATGGCCTTGCCGGGATCGGCTGCCAGCGAACCGCTGGCGATCAGCAACTGCGCCCGGCTCTGCAGCTGGTTGTCGATGTCGCTGTACAGCGCGTTCGAGATGACCGCGTAAACAGCCAGTGCCATCAACACGACGACCATCGCGACCATCGACATCGCCAGCAACATGACCCGCCACCGCAGGGACAACGAACTGGCGGCTCGCAGCGGTGCGCGCCGGCGCCGGCGGAACAACACCATTACGGAGGCGTCTCCCTAAGCACGTAACCCACCCCACGCACCGTGTGGATCAGCCGCTGCTCGCCGTCGGCCTCGGTTTTGCGGCGCAGATACCCGACATAGACTTCCAGCGCGTTGCCTGAGGTGGGGAAGTCGAATCCCCACACCTCCTCGAGGATACGGCTGCGGGTAAGTACCCGCCGCGGGTTGGCGATCAGCATCTCCAGCAACGAGAATTCGGTGCGGGTCAGGCTGATCCGTCGCTGCCCCCGGGTGACTTCGCGGGTCACCGGGTCCAGTGCCAGGTCAGAGAAGGTCATGGCCACCGACTCGGCGTCGTCCTCGGGCTTGGTGCGGCGCAGCAGTGCACGCACGCGCGCCAACAATTCTTCAAGGGCGAACGGCTTCGGCAGGTAGTCGTCGGCGCCGGCATCCAGGCCGGCGACCCGCTCGGAGACCGAGTCGCGGGCGGTAAGCACCAGGATCGGCAGGTCATCGCCGGTGCTGCGGAGATGACGACACACCTCCAGGCCGTCCAGGCGCGGCATCATCACGTCCAGCACGAGCGCGTCGGGCCGGTCACCGGCAATCATGTCGAGCGCTTCGACCCCGTCATGGGCCAGCTCGACCGAGTAGCCATTGAAAGAAAGCGACCTGCGCAGCGACTCGCGCACTGCGCGATCGTCGTCGACGACAAGTATTCGCACGGCCACTAGTTTGGTCCTAGCGCCTGAGAGCGGCCTGAGAAGCGCGCCGCGTATTTCCCGAGATTAACGCCGGTCCAGATCGATCAGGCCAAGGCGGGCGGCCTTGAGTAGCCTCCGGGGCACTTTGTGCTTGTGGCCTGCCACCGTCACACCGACGAGCTCGGTCTTAACGGCCTTCCACTGCGCGCGCCGGCTTCGGGTATTCGCGCGCGACATCCTGCGCTTGGGTGTCGCCATGGTCGGGCCTTACTCCTCGATTAGGGATTTCGCGGGTCTGTCGCGCGGCATGGCCGGTGGGCCCAACGGCGACAATCTCGGACAAGGATAGTCGGTGAGCTGCTGGTCGCCAAAACGGGCGCCCGCCCTGTCCTGAACGGGTGGTGGGTCGTCGTCGGGTGGGGCTGGTCCGCTGTTCGAGTATTGGGTGCGTTGGGCTTGGCGGGCTCGGCGCATGACACGGAGATTCGACCCGCTCCTCGGCTTACACTTCCGCAGTGTTCTCGGAGACGCGGTACGCGCTGAACGGGGACTTGCGCGTCGCCTATCGCGCGTCGCGTCAAGGCCCGCGCGACATCGTGTTCGTCTTTCCCTCCACAAATTGTGAGGTCTTTCCGGAACTGCCGTCTCTTCAAGGGTGGGTCGAGGCGATGACATCGCTCGGTCGGCTCATCTTTTTCGACCAGCCGGGCACCGGAGTGTCCGATCCTTTTACATCGGGCGCGCTGCCAACCTTGGAGCAATGGGCCGACAGCATCACGGCGGTGCTCGACGATCTCGGGAGCCGCGAAGCGGTCCTCCTCGCGGTCACCGGCGGATTGCCGGCGGCGGTGCTGTTTGCCGCAACACATCCGTCCCGCACATCCGCGCTGGTCGTGCTCGAGGGCTACCCGGATCCGTTGGCTGAACGGATCGGAGGAGCGGACCGCGAGGACACCATCGCTGCTTGGTCGGCCATGTGGGGCACGGGGGAATGGCAGCATCGTTCGAATCCGGACATGCCGTGGAACGAGGAGATCCGGGCATTGTGGGCACGACACGAACGCCTGGCAGCGAGCCCAGCAACCGTCGCCGTCACGATGCCCCTCATAGCCGAAATGGACGTGCGGCCAGTACTTCCGACAGTCCACGTATCAACCCTCGTCCTTCATCACACCGACGACGTCACGATTCCGCCCGAGTGGGGAAAGGACGTCGCCGACCGCATACCGGGCGCGAAATACGTTGAGCTGCCAGGGCGCAACGTGTACCACTTCGTCGAACCGTGGCGTCAGTCGTTTCAGGAGATCGCCGAATTCCTCACCGGCGAGCAGGCTGACGTGGCCGATGATCGGGTTCTTGCGACGGTGTTGTTCACCGACATTGTGGACTCGACGCGCCGCGCGGCCGAGATGGGTGATCGTGACTGGCATGCGCTGCTTGATGCGCACGACGCTGTCGTCCGGTCGCAGCTGTCTCGGTTTCGGGGCCGCGAGGTGAACACGTCGGGCGACGGTTTCCTCGCGATGTTCGACGGCCCCCAGCGGGCGATCCGCTGCGCGATGGCGATCCGCGACGCGGTGCGGTCGCTCGGCATCGAGGTGCGCGCCGGGTTGCACACCGGGGAGTGCGAGGTCCGCGGCGATGACATCGGCGGGATCGGCGTGCACATCGGCGCGCGCGTGAGCGCACTGGCCGGGCCGAATGACGTGCTGGTGTCAAGCACGCTGCGCGATCTCGTGATCGGGTCAGGACTCGAATTCGAGGAGCGCGGCGCCCACAAGCTCAAGGGTGTGCCGGGCGAATGGCGTCTCTTCGCCGTCGCGTCTCTGTAGCGGTGGGTTTCGGCGAAACTCATCTCGTCTGCCCGTAAGTGCTTGTGCACCCAGTGGGTGTAGGCACGCCGAATACATTTTGGAACTACGGGTTTAGCAATGGGCCGCACCGGGACGGCTATCGGGCGGAACGCGACACGCCAACGGCGAGACGGTGTCCGGCAAAAGTTTTGCGCTGAAATCGGACGTGGTAGACATTTCCTAGCGGCGTTTCGGGACACGTCGTTTTCGTGGTGAGGGCAGGGTTGTACGGCCCCGCCGTTAAGCAGTCAGCGCGCCGGTCCGATTTCGGGACGGAGCGCACATCCATGCCCCATTCCGGAGAGGTTTGCGTGCCAGAGAATCCGTCGAATACCTCGGACCCGCAGAATCCGTTGGTAGACGTGGCGCGGGCGCTCAGCGACGTCGCTCGGTCGCTGGAGGCTGAGCCGGATCTGCACCACACTGTCGAGGGCATCGCTGCCGCGGTCACCGATACGGTTTCCGGTGCGGAGGATGCCGGGGTGTCGCTGTGGGAAGGCAACTCACTGCGGACCGTCGCGGCGACCAGTGACCTGGTCGAACAAGTCAACAACCTCGAGCACGAGCTGAACGAAGGTCCCTGCCTCGACGCCCTGCACATGGGGCGCACCTACCGGATCGACGACATGTCGCACGAGAGGCGGTGGCCGAGATTTGCCGCTGCCGCCCAAGCTCACGGCATCCAATCGATGCTGGGATATCGGCTCTTTACCAACGGCAGAACGCTGGGATCGTTAGACCTGTACTCCACACAGCCGAGCGCATTCGATGCCGAGGCCGAAATCGTAGGGGAGTTGTTCGCCGCGCATGCCGCGATCGCGCTGCTGGGGTCGACTCAGCATTCCGAATGGCAGGCCGCGCTCAATTCCCGAGACGATATCGGCATGGCTAAAGGAATCTTGATGAACCGCGACGGCCTCACCGACGATCAGGCCTTTCACGTGCTCGTCTCGGCCTCCCAACACGCAAACATGAAGGTCCACGATGTTGCCAAGTGGCTGGTTGCTCAAACCAACAGCACGGCACGCGGACGCCACGAATAGCGCATTTGGTGTGAAGGACATCTGCCCTTCAGGCGACGGCTAGATTGCGGCTGGCGCGTGGTTGCCGAGCACCCACGTGCCTTTGTTTGGATGCGTGCGCGATAGGAGGCGGCGCCCCCGGCAGCCGCTTCATGACTACCGAGGGCTAAGCCGCGCGGCAACCCCGGGCCCGCCGCGCGCCTAACACTCGCTCATTACCCATGACCACAGCGGTGAAACGCCCAGTACGTGGGCCCCACCGAAGCAACGGCGATCCGCAAGGCGGGGTGAAGATCTTTGCGCCAGGCTTGGCAGCGAATATGCGAAGAACACTTTATGCCGATGTCGGTCGGGTTGGTGCCCAGCTCGGTGAGCACAACGCGCAAAAGCGTTCTATCGCACACTTCGCGACTAGTGCGCACAAGCGAGCCACGGCGACTGCGGATCCGTAACTTGGGCAGCGGCAAGTATCAGCCACCAACTGTTCGTCACCGTTACCAGATCCGGACAAATCCAAACACCCACTCAAAAAAGGAATTCAAATGACGACAACCATGCAGACACCCACCAGCACCAGCGACGAAGCTGACGACCACATCATCAGATCGGAGAACTGAAATCCTGGTCCACCCCGAGGTCGTACCGGCCTGCGAACCTGGATAGCTCAAAGGAGTCGACGGCCATCTGTTTGAGGCTGGGGGCTCGGCCCGGTGTAGAAGATCTTGAGCAGATGATGGCGGCGGCGTCTAGCTTGTCCCGCCGAAACGCGAGCACCGCAAGGGCAGAAAATCTCATTGTCCAGGTTCACGTGGAGCGGACCATCGCAGCATCGCCGGAACGGGTCCTTGACTGGCTGGTCGACCCGGCCAACCTGACCGTCGCTCCTGTGTTTCTCAAGGCCGGTTGGGCAAAGGGATTCGTCGGGTCCCGGCGTGGGAGCGCTGCGGGAAGTGACCGGAATCGGCTTTTGGGTGCACGAACAGATCACGGCCTACGGACGCTCCCCGGAGCTACTCCTATCTCGCCGTCCGCTCGTTCCCGGCCTCGCAACACAAGGGCGGTACGCTGACGAGCACTCCGTTGGGCGACGGCACGCATGTCGATTGGGTGAGCACCTACACGCTTCCGGCCCGCGCGGGCGGCAAGGTGATCGAGGTAGTCACCTTGCCGCTGATCCGCTCGCTTACCTTCCGCGCGATCCTCGCTGGCTGCGCGAACGTGCTGGAGAGCTAGTGGCACCGACTAGGCGAAAGAACACTTCAGCAGCGAGGCGCCGACCGCTCGTACTGGCGGCCGTCCGCGATCTCTTCCGGCCACGGCTTCCTGGTGGGACCATTTGCTGATGAACCAGGACGACCCCGAGAAACGCATCGCCGAGCTGGAACATCAGCTTGCCGAGCGGATGCGCGGTGCAGATCTGCCACCGGCGCTGCCACGTACCTGGGTCTCCGTTGACGGGGGCGGTTTTTTTCAGCAGGTCGGCACCCCCGGGGACGAAGCCAGGTTTGGCGGCCAACGGCCGCGGCGCACGGTCGGCTGGACCGGTCCTGTCGACGTCGAGACGATCGTCGTGATCGGAATCGTCGCCCCCGTGCTGGTGACAATGCTGATCCCGTCGAGCGCGCTGTGGACAAGCGGGATCGTGTGCAACACCCCCTCCCACCTGGCGTACAGCGGGAGCCTCAGCCTGGGCCACGGAACCAGCAGGGGCTTCCAATGTGTCAGCGGTGACAGCTCATACGCCGCCAGCAAACTCGCGATCTGCGCGCTTCAGACCTTGGTCAGCGCGCTCGTGCTGTGCGGCACCGTAGCCGCCGGTCGCCTCACCTGGCGCCTATCGCGGAAACGGTCGTTGACGTACACCGTCATCGCGCTTTCCCTTGTCGGTCCCCTGGTATTAGACCTCGTGGCCGTGGCCAGGTGGCAGGAGTGGCAGGAGTCGTCCGGTCGCCACGGTACACAAGCGGTGGGTCAGCTTCCGGTGCCCGGCACACCACCGGTTGACAGGCACAAGCTCGGAAATAGCAGCGCGCTGCCCGGCGTGGTGACATAGGTGCGCCCCGACGGCGATGTCAGGATCAGCGTCCCGTCGGGCAATTGCTGATCACGCCAGCCCCAGAACGTCTTCACCAAATGATGCGTGTTGCACAAGCCACTTACGTGGCGAGGTGTCAGTCTCGCCGAAACCAACCGCTACGAAGAGGACACAGCGAATAGTCGCCACTCGCCGGGCACGCCCTTGAGCTCGTGAGAGCCGCGCTCTTCGAATTCGAGTCCTGACCCGATCACGAGGTCGCGCAGCGTGCTGGACACGAATGGCCGCCCCCAATCCTTCCCATATGCTCCGAGGCGGGGGCATCGCGAAGAACCGACCCATCTGCTAGCAAACGTCACTATCAGCCGATCTGAAACTGCCAGAATGTTGTGGTGAGCCATGGGCGAGTTCGCTACGCACGCAACGGAGACGTTCACCTGGCATACCGAGTACTGGGCGACGGCGAGATACCACTTGTGGTCGTACCGGGCTGGGTGAGCAATGTCGACCTTTACGACGATCCGGCCTACCCGTTTGCCCCTCTGGTCGAACGACTGGCACACGAGACACGCCTGATCTTGTGGGACAAACGCGGCACGGGATTATCTGATCCGGTCAATCAGGTGCCGACGCTCGATGAACGCATGGACGACCTTCACGCCGTCCTGGCCTCGGCGGGAGTCGAGTGTCCGGCGCTTCTCGGTATATCCGAAGGTGGCCCGATGAGCATTTTGTTCGCTGCAACATTTCCTGATCAGGTCCGGTCAATGGTGCTCTACGGGACAGCCGCACGGTTCTCGCAGGACCTGCCGGACTTCCCCTGGGGCTTTCCACCCGGCTTTGTGGAACTAGATGGCGTCGAGGCGTTCGACGAGCATTGGGGCCAGGGCATATCGGCGGATGCAATGTTCGGCGAGGCCGCTAACTCACCCGGCGTGCGCGACATGATGGGACGGTACGAACGAGCCAGCGCCAGCCCGGCCATGGCTGGGATGCTTATGAAGGCGTTCGCCGCGATCGACGTACGCGACATTCTGGACACCGTTCAGACCCCCACACTCGTCTTAGCCAGACCCGGCGACGAAGTCGCCCCGGTCGAAGCAGCCCAGGCGTTGGCCGCCGCGCTGCCCAACGCCGAGTTCCGAGCACTGCCGCCGGGACCTCACGCGGCTTTTGACAGCGCCCTTGCTGCCGAGGCACTCGGCTTCCTGTGCGGGCAAGTGAATGCGCCAGTGAGCGAACGTGTGCTGGCCACGGTGCTATTCACCGATATCGTCGGCTCCACGGAACAACTGAGCAGCCAAGGCGATTCCGGGTGGCGGCATCAACTCGATGTACACGATCAGGTGATTGATCGGTTGTTGTCGAAATACGGTGGGCGACGCTCCAAACACACTGGTGACGGGATCTTCGCACTATTCGACGGCCCCACGAAGGCGACGCGGTGTGCGTTGGATTTGCTGCCTGCACTGGCCACTCGTGGCATCCGCATCCGCGCCGGTGTGCATATCGGCGAATGTGAGCGGCGCGGCGACGAGTGGAGCGGGCTGACCGTTCATACCGGAGCGCGCATCGGTGCCATGGCCGGACCCGGCGAAGTGCTGACCAGCCGGACCGTGCGGGACCTTTCCGCAGGATCAGGTTTGCGCTTTGAAAGCCTTGGTGCTCATCGCCTTAAGGGGTTGCCTGAAGACACGGAAGTCTTTCGGGTCACCCACCGATAGACGTTCCGCGAGACGCGTTCATCCACAGCGTCACGTTGTCGTGCATCGGGGACTTGACGAGCCTTGACCCCCGAGCGGCCATAGTGTGGGCCGCCGACACCCGGTGGCGGATCTGGCCACCACCGCCTGGACCGTCCGCTGCGTAAACGTTCAACTGTTCCACCGTGGAGCGAGTGCTCAGCGGCACGGTTCAGAATGTATTTAAGCCAGTAGCTAATGCGTGCGGCAGTAGCACTTCAGGTTGGCCGCGTGGGTCTTTGCCGCCCTGGGCGTGGGGGATCGTATGGTCCACATCGCAGTCGGTGGCGGGGTGGTCGCAGCCGGGCCAGCGACAGGTCAGGTCGCGGCAGCGCACGAAATCGGCCATCGCCTTAGACGGGATGTAGCCGGGCCCGGGGGCAAGGCCCGCCGACAAGTGATTCCGTCAAAGCGGACCCGCCCACGGCTATTCGCGCCGCTATCGGCATCCGACTATGCTGACCTACCGGTTGGTTGGTGGCGCCCACCGGTAATCCCAATGAAGGGAGGGCAGGCATGGCTGTTCCCTCTGGTCGTTCCGGGCCTTCCGCCGTGCGGATCGCGAACTGCTCGGGTTTCTACGGCGACCGGCTGTCGGCGATGCGCGAGATGCTCACCGGCGGCGAGGTGGACTACATCACCGGCGACTACCTGGCCGAGCTGACCATGCTGATTCTCGGCCGCGACAAGATGAAGCACCCCGAGCGCGGCTACGCCAAGACTTTCCTGACTCAGCTCGAGGAGTCCCTGGGACTGGCCCGCGACCGCGGGGTGCGCATCGTCGCCAACGCGGGCGGCCTGAACCCGGCCGGCCTGGCGGACGCTGTGCGCACACTGGCCGAGCGCCTCGGTATCGCCGCCCGCATCGCCCATGTCGAAGGTGACGATCTGCAACCCCGCGCCGCCGAGCTGGGGCTCGGCACGCCGCTGACGGCGAACGCCTACCTGGGCGCGTGGGGTATCGCCGACTGCCTCAACGACGGCGCCGACGTCGTCGTCACCGGAAGGGTGACCGACGCCTCGGTGATCGTCGGGGCTGCGGCCGCGCACTTCGGCTGGGCCCGCACCGACTACGACCGGCTCGCCGGCGCCGTGGTCGCCGGCCACGTCATCGAATGCGGCGTCCAGGCCACCGGCGGCAACTACGCGTTTTTCGCAGAAGTACCTGATTTGTCCTACCCCGGCTTCCCACTGGCCGAGGTGCATGACGACGGCTCGTCGGTGATCACCAAGCACCCGGGCACCGGCGGTTCGGTCAGCGTCGACACCGTCACCGCCCAGCTGCTCTACGAGATCACCGGCGCCCGCTACGCCAACCCGGACGTCACCGCCCGGATGGACACCATCGATCTGTCCGAGGACGGGCCCGATCGGGTGCGCATCAGCGGGGTGATCGGCGAACCGCCGCCGCCCACGCTCAAAGTGTCGCTGAACAGCATTGGCGGGTTCCGCAACGCCATGACATTCGTGCTGACCGGCCTGGATATCGAGGCCAAGGCCGAGCTGGTGCGACGGCAGCTCGAGGCCGGGCTGACCGTCAAGCCCGCCGAGCTGGAGTGGACCCTGGCCCGCACCGACCACCCCGACGCCGACACCGAGGAGGCCGCCAGCGCATTGCTGCGCTGCGTCGTCCGCGATCCCGACCCCGCCAACGTCGGACGCCAGTTTTCCTCGGCCGCAGTCGAATTGGCGCTGGCCAGCTATCCGGGCTTTCACGTGACCGCCCCGCCCGGCGAGGGCCAGGTGTACGGCGTGTTCACACCCGGCTACGTGGACGCAACCCAGGTGCCACACACCGCGGTGCACGACGACGGTTCCCGCACCGAGATCGCCTGCGCCACTGATACTTTGGAATTGGCACCGGCCGATCCCCCGCCCCTGCCGCACCCGCTGCCCGCCGGCCCCACCCGGCGGGTGCCGTTGGGCCTGATCGCGGGCGCACGCAGCGGCGACAAGGGCGGCTCGGCCAACGTCGGGGTCTGGGTCCGCACCGATGACCAATGGCGTTGGCTCGCCAACACGCTGACCGTCGAGTTGCTCAAGGAGCTGCTTCCCGAGACGGCCGACCACGACGTCACCCGACACGTGCTGCCCAATCTGCGGGCGGTGAACTTCGTCATCGACGGCATCCTCGGTCAGGGTGTCGCCTATCAAGCGCGATTCGATCCGCAGGCAAAGGGACTGGGCGAATGGCTGCGCAGCCGACACGTCGACATTCCGGAGATTTTGTTGTGAGCATCTGGAACACACCCGAGCGCGAGCAGCTGCGAAAGACGGTGCGCTCCTTCACCGAACGCGAGATCCTGCCCCACGCCGACGAGTGGGAGCGCACCGGCGACCTGCCACGCGAGCTGCACCGGCGCGCCGGGGCGGTCGGGCTGTTAGGAGCGAATTTCCCCGAAGCCGTCGGCGGCGGTGGTGGCGACGGGATCGACGGAGTGATCGTCTGCGAAGAACTCCACCAAAGCGGTGCGCCGGGAGGGGTTTTCGCCTCCCTGTTCACCTGTGGCATCGCGGTGCCGCACATGATCGCCTCGGGAGACCAGCGGCTGATCGACACGTTCGTGCGGCCAACGCTGGCCGGCGACAAGATCGGTGCGCTGGCCATCACCGAGCCCGGCGGTGGTTCGGACGTCGGACACCTCCGCACTTCAGCAGTTTTGGATGGTGACCATTACATCGTCAACGGCGCCAAGACCTACATCACCTCGGGGGTGCGCGCCGACTTTGTCGTCACCGCGGTGCGCACCGGAGGCCCTGGTGCGGCAGGGGTTTCGCTGCTGGTGGTCGAGAAGGGCACACCCGGTTTCGAAGTCACCCGCAAGTTGGACAAGATGGGCTGGCGCTCCTCGGACACCGCCGAGCTGTCTTACGTCGATGCGCGCGTCCCGGCCGCCAACCTCGTCGGCGCCGAGAACAGCGGGTTCGCCCAGATCGCGCAGGCCTTTGTCTCCGAGCGGATCGCCCTTGCCACGCAGGCGTATTCGAGCGCGCAACGCTGCCTGGACATCACAGCGCAGTGGTGCCGCGACCGTGAGACGTTCGGCCGCCCGCTGATCTCCCGGCAGTCGGTGCAGAACACGCTGGCCGAGATGGCCCGCCGCGTCGACGTCGCCCGGGTCTATTCGCGCACCGTAGTGGAACGCCAACTCGCCGGCGAGACCAACCTGATCGCGCCGGTGTGCTTCGCCAAGAACACCGCCGTCGAGGCAGGCGAATGGGTGGCCAACCAAGCCGTCCAGCTGTTCGGCGGCTTGGGCTACATGGCCGAATCCGAAGTCGAACGCCAATACCGGGATATGCGCATCCTGGGCATCGGCGGCGGAACCACCGAAATCCTCACCGCACTGGCCGCCAAACTCCTGGGGTATCAATCATGACGGTGCTGCAGTCCACGCTCGACCCGAAAGCGACCGCCTACATCGAGGCGGCTGCCGCGGCGACAACGCGGCTCGACGAGATCGACGCCGAACTCGCCAAAGCGCTCGGGGGCGGCGGGCCCAAGTATGTCGACCGTCACCACGCCCGCGGCAAGCTGACTGCCCGGGAACGCATCGAGCTGCTCGTCGACCCGGACTCCCCGTTTCTCGAGCTGAGCGCGCTGGCGGCGTACGGGAGCGCCTTCCAGATCGGTGCCAGCACAGTCGTCGGCATCGGCGCGGTCAGCGGCGTGGAATGCTTGATCGTCGCCAACGACCCGACGGTCAAGGGCGGCACCAGTAACCCGTGGACCCTGCGAAAAATACTGCGGGCGAACCAGATTGCCCTACAGAACCGACTGCCGGTGATCTCGCTGGTGGAATCCGGCGGCGCCGACCTGCCCACCCAGAAGGAGATTTTCGTCCCTGGCGGGCAGATGTTCCGCGACCTGACCCGGCTGTCGGCGGCTGGCATCCCCACCATCGCACTGGTATTCGGCAACTCCACTGCCGGTGGGGCCTACATACCCGGGATGTCCGACCACGTGGTGATGATCAAGGAACGCTCCAAGGTGTTCCTCGCCGGCCCCCCACTGGTGAAGATGGCCACCGGTGAGGAATCCGACGACGAATCGCTGGGTGGCGCCGAAATGCATGCCCGCATATCGGGCTTGGCCGACTACTTCGCACAGGACGAGGTGGACGCGATCCGCATCGGGCGCCGCATTGTGGCCCGGCTGAACTGGGTCAAACAGGGACCCAAGCCCAAGCCGGTGACCAAGCCATTGTTCGACGCCGAGGAGCTGATCGGCATCGTGCCCTCGGATCTGCGCATCCCGTTCGACCCTCGCGAAGTGATCGCCCGCATCGTCGACGGCTCCGAATTCGACGAGTTCAAGCCGCTGTACGGGTCGTCGCTGGTGACTGGTTGGGCACAGCTGCACGGCTATCCGATCGGCATTCTAGCCAATGCGCGCGGCGTCCTGTTCAGCGAGGAATCACAGAAGGCCACCCAGTTCATCCAGCTGGCCAACCGGTCCGACACGCCTTTGTTGTTCTTGCACAACACCACCGGCTACATGGTGGGCAAGGACTACGAAGAGGGCGGCATGATCAAGCACGGCTCGATGATGATTAACGCCGTGTCCAATTCGACCGTTCCGCACATCTCGCTCTGTCATCGGCGCGTCCTACGGCGCGGGCCACTACGGCATGTGCGGGCGCGCCTACGACCCCCGGTTTCTATTCGCCTGGCCCAGCGCCAAGTCCGCGGTTATGGGTGGTGCCCAGCTTGCGGGCGTGCTGTCGATCGTCAACCGTGCCGCCACCGAGGCTCGCGGCGAGCAGATCGACGAGGACGCCGACGCCGCGATGCGGGCCGCCGTCGAGGGCCAGATCGAAGCCGAGTCGCTGCCGATGGTGTTGTCCGGCATGCTCTACGACGACGGGGTGATCGACCCACGCGACACCCGCACCGTATTGGGAATGTGCTTGTCCGCCATCGCCAATGGCCCAATCAAGGGGACGTCGAACTTCGGCGTCTTCAGGATGTGAACACCATGCCGATCATCCGAGTGCTGGTTGCCAACCGCGGCGAGATCGCCCGGCGGGTGTTCGCCACCTGCCGGCGACTCGGCCTGGGCACCGTCGCCGTCTACACCGACCCCGATGCGGCCGCACCGCACGTCGCCGAGGCCGACGTCCGGGTGCGGCTGCCGAAGACTAACGACTATCTGAACGCCGAGGCCATCATCGCGGCCGCGCGCGCCGCCGGAGCCGACGCGGTGCACCCCGGCTACGGATTCCTCTCGGAGAACGCCGAGTTCGCGAGAGCCGTGCAGGAGGCCGGCCTGATATGGGTCGGGCCGCCGGTGGACGCGGTGCGCGCGATGGGCTCCAAGATCGAGTCGAAAAAGCTGATGGCGGCCGCCGGAGTACCCGTGCTCGACGAACTCGATCCCGACGTGGTCGCCGAATCCCAGCTTCCGGTACTGGTGAAGGCGTCGGCGGGCGGCGGGGGCCGCGGCATGCGGGTGGTGCGCGAATTGTCGGCGCTGGCCGCCGAGGTCGCCGCGGCCCAACGCGAAGCACAATCCGCGTTCGGCGACCCAACCGTGTTCTGCGAACGCTACCTACCCACCGGCCACCACATTGAGGTGCAGGTGATGGCCGATACGCACGGCACCGTGTGGGCCGTCGGGGAACGGGAATGCTCGATTCAGCGCCGCCACCAAAAGGTCATCGAAGAGGCGCCATCGCCATTGGTTGAGCGCACACCGGGCATGCGCGCCAAGCTGTTTGACGCCGCGCGGATGGCCGCGAGCGCGATCGGCTACACCGGCGCGGGAACCGTCGAGTTCCTCGCCGACGATAATGGTGAGTTCTACTTCCTGGAGATGAACACCCGCCTGCAGGTCGAACACCCGGTCACCGAGGAAACCACCGGACTCGATCTCGTCGAGTTGCAACTCGCGGTCGCCGACGGCGATCACCTCGATCCCGAACCGCCCGCTGCCAAAGGATATTCGATCGAGGCCCGGCTGTATGCCGAGGACCCGGCGCACGGCTGGCAACCCCAGGCCGGCCTGGTGCACACGATCGACGTGCCATCGGTTCGAGCCGAGTTCAGCTCGCTGGGACAGCGCCCTGGGATCCGGCTGGACTCAGGCATCGTCGACGGATCGGTGGTGTCGATCCACTACGACCCGATGCTCGCCAAAGTCATCTCCTACGCTTCCACGCGCCGGCAGTCGGCGCTGCTGCTCGCCGACGCGCTGGCCCGCACCCACCTGCACGGACTGAAGACCAACCGCGCGCTGCTGGTCAACGTGCTGCGCCATCCCGCCTTCATCGACGGCGCCACCGACACAGCGTTTTTCGACACGCACGGACTTGCGGAGCTGTCCGCGCCGCTGGCCGACGACGCGACGGTCCGGTTGTCGGCGATCGCCGCCGCTGTCGCCGACGCCGCACACAACCGCGCTATCGCCTCGGTGTTCGCCTCGATTCCGAGCGGCTGGCGAAACCTGGCGTCGGGTTATCAGGCCAAGACCTACCTCTACGACGGGGCCACCGAGCATCGCGTCGAATACCGATTCACCAGAACCGGATTGGTGCTCCCCGGTGACGATTCGGTGCGGCTGGTCTCGTTCACGCCGGACAACGTCGTGCTGACCGACGGCGACGGGGTGTCCTGCAGCTTCGCAGTGAAGCGCTATGGTGACGACGTCCACGTCGATTCGGCGCGCGGGCCCGTTCACCTGGTGGCGCTGCCCCGCTTCCCCGACCCGAGTTCGGCCGTCGAAAAGGGATCGCTGGTTGCCCCCATGCCCGGCAACGTCATCCGTCTCGGCGCCGAGGCCGGCGACACTGTCACCGCCGGTCAGCCGTTGATCTGGCTGGAGGCGATGAAGATGGAGCACACCATCGCCGCGCCGGCCGACGGCGTCCTCGCGGAACTGAACGTCACCACCGGTCAACAAGTCGAGGTCGGCGCCATCCTGGCAAGAGTGGAAGCGCCAGAAGAAGAAGGGGATTCAGCATGACCGACACCAGCTTCATTGAGAGCGAGGAACGCCAGGCCCTGCGCAAGTCGGTGTCCGACTGGGCGTCCAATTATGGCAGTGAGTACTACCTGCAGAAGGCACGTGCACACGAGCACACCAACGAGTTATGGTCGGAGGCAGGTAAACTCGGCTTCCTCGGGGTGAACCTGCCCGAAGAGTACGGTGGCGGCGGCGCCGGAATGTACGAGCTGTCGCTGGTGATGGAGGAGATGGCGGCCGCCGGCAGTGCACTGCTGCTCATGGTGGTATCGCCGGCCATCAACGGCACCATCATCAGCAAGTTCGGCACCGACGAGCAGAAGAAGCGCTGGATTCCGGCCATCGCCGACGGCTCGCTTACGATGGCGTTCGCGATCACCGAGCCCGACGCCGGATCCAACTCGCACAAGATCATCACGACCGCCCGCCGCGACGGGAGCGACTGGATCCTCAAGGGCCAGAAGGTTTTCATCTCCGGGATCGACCAAGCTCAGGCGGTGCTGGTGGTGGCCCGCACCTATAAAGACACAGCAGCCAAATCTGAATCGCTACGTCCGGCGTTGTTCGTGGTGCCCACCGACGCACCCGGCTTCACTTACACGCCGATCGAGATGGAGCTGATCAGCCCCGAACGCCAATTCCAGGTGTTCATTGACGACGTGCGGCTACCCGCCGATGCGCTCGTCGGAGCCGAAGACGCCGCCATCGCACAGCTTTTCGCTGGCCTGAACCCCGAGCGCATCATGGGCGCGGCCAGCTCGGTGGGCATGGGCCGGTACGCCCTGCAACGGGCCGTCGACTACGTCAAGACCCGCAAGGTCTGGTCCACCCCGATCGGCGCGCACCAGGGCCTGTCACATCCGTTGGCGCAGTGCCACATCGAGGTGGAACTGGCCAAGTTGATGATGCAGAAGGCCGCCGCCCTCTACGACAGCGGCGACGACGGGGGCGCCGCCGAGGCCGCCAACATGGCCAAATACGCTGCGGCCGAAGCGGCTAACCGTGCCGTCGACCAGGCCGTGCAGTCGATGGGCGGCAATGGACTGACCAAGGAGTACGGTGTGGCCGCGATGATGACCTCCGCCCGGCTGGGACGGATCGCCCCGATCAGCCGCGAGATGGTGCTGAACTTCGTCGCGCAGACATCGCTGGGCTTGCCTCGAAGCTACTGAAGCCTTACTGATGGACACGCTCGTCGAGTACGCCGGCCCGGACGTCTGCGGAGGCCCGCTCGCGCGGCTGACGCTGAATTCGCCACACAACCGCAACGCGCTATCCACCGCACTCGTCAGCCAGCTGCACCAGGGGCTGCGGGATGCCGCCGCGGACCCGGCGGTGCGTGTGGTGGTGCTCGGGCACACGGGCGGAACGTTCTGCGCGGGCGCGGATCTCACGGAAGATCCAGCAAATCCGGCGGCCGGCGGCGGCGACCCGTACGACGTGGCAGTGGCGCGGGCCCGGGAAATGACCGCGCTGCTGCGCGACATCCTCGAGTGCCCGCTGCCGGTGATCGTCGCGTTCGACGGTCACGTGCGGGCCGGCGGTTTCGGCTTGGTCGGTGCGTGTGACCTCGCGGTCGCCGGACCGCGTAGCACCTTCGCGTTGACCGAGGCCCGGATCGGGGTCGCGCCGGCGATCATCTCGTTGACTCTGTTGCCGAAGATGTCGTCGCGGGCCGCGGCCCGCTACTACCTGACCGGCGAGACATTCGACGCTCGCACGGCCGCGGAGATCGGATTGGTCACGATGGCGGCCGACGACGTGGACGCCGCAGTGGCCTCGCTTGTCGTCGACATCGGCCGCGGTTCGCCGCAGGGCCTCGCGGCGTCGAAAGCACTCACCACGGCCGCGGTGCTCGAGGGATTCGACCGCGATGCCGAACGGCTCACCGCGGAATCGGCCCGGCTGTTCGTTTCCGACGAAGCTCGCGAAGGCATGCTGGCGTTCCTGCAGAAACGACCACCCAGTTGGGCTCCCCCGGCTGACGGTGCGGGCCGCTGAGCCGTCACGAAGGTTGCAGTTTAGCCAATCCCTCTGACTCCCCCTTGCAGTCAAATGTTTAGGTCGTACGCTCGTGTGTGATGAACAACTCGGCGCAAAATGACGCGCGGGAGGCACGCGACGAATGGTCGCGCGCCTCGGACACCGATCGCATCCAAATTGCGCAGTTGCTCGCCTATGCGGCTGAGCAGGGCCGCTTGGAACTGAAGGACTACGAAGACCGGCTCACCAGGGCTTATGCGGCGACGACGTACCAGGAACTGGATCAGCTGCGGGAAGATCTGCCGGGCTCGCCGGTGAACCCGCGCCGGGGCGGCAAGGTCAATCCGGCGCCCTCGACGCTGCTGCTCGCGCTGTTGAGCGGCTTCGAGCGGCGCGGCCGATGGAACGTGCCCAAGAAGCTGACCACCTTCACGCTGTGGGGCAGCGGGGTGCTGGATCTGCGCTATGCCGACTTCACCTCGACCGAGGTCGAGATCCACGCGTACTCGGTCATGGGCCTGCAGACCATCCTGCTGCCGCCGGAGGTCAACGTGGAAATCAAGGGCCACGGCGTGATGGGCGGCTTCGACCACGAAGTGCTGGGCCAGGGCACGCCCGGCGCACCGACAGTGAAGATCGGCGGCTTCGCGCTGTGGGGCGGCGTGGGCGTCAAGCGAAAAGCCCGCAGGGCGCACAAGTAGGTATGCCGAGCAGACGCGAAAGCTCCCGCGCGCGGCGTGTCGGGGGCTTTTGCTGGGGGCACCTCCCGCTTGCGGGGGACTGCTCGGCCGACTAGCGACGCCGCCGGGACCGCAGGTAGTCGCCCACCACGGCGGCTCCCAGCCCGTCGAGATCGGGCACGACGACGCGTCCCTCGACCCGTCGCGCGACTTGGTCGATGAACCGCGCCAGGCCGGGGTCACTACCCAACCGGAAGATCGTCACCTGCGCGCCCAGCCTCGCCATGTCGTCGAACCCGCGCACGGTGTGGGCGATGGTCCGCGGGTGCGGCGGGTAGTCGAAGAAAACGGACGAGCCGTCACCGTCGACGTCCTCCAGGTGAGCGGTCGGTTCACCGTCCGTCACCACCAGCACGACGGGCTGCGCGTTGGGATGCCGGCGCAGGTGACGGCCCGCCAGCGCCAACGCGTGATGCAGGTTGGTGCCCTGCTCGTAGACGCCTTCTAAACCGGTCAGCTCGGCGGCGGTCACCGTGCGTGCGTAACGGCCAAACGCGATGATCTGCAACGCATCCGAGCGGAACCGGGTGCACACCAGATGGTTGAGCGCCAGCGCCGTCTGCTTCATCGGCAGCCAGCGATTCTCCATCACCATCGAGAACGAGGTGTCCACCAACAATGCGACCGCAGCCTGCGTGCGGGTCTCGGTCTCGGAGACCTCGACGTCGTCGACCGTGATGCGGATCGGACCGGCCGGCCCGTCCAGCGTTGCCGTTCCCGCCTGCCGCAGCACCGCATTGGTCAGGGTGCGGGGGATGTTCCACGGCTCCGTGTCCCCGAACTGCCAAGGTCGGGTCGCGCCGGTGAGCTCGCCGGCCGCGCCGGCACGGCGGTGATCACGATCGCCCCGACGGCCGGAAAGTTGTTGCACCACATCGCGTAACGCCGTTTCACCCAACCTGCGCATGGCCTTGGGAGAAAGGCGCCACTGGCCGTCGGAACCACGGTCCAGGAAGCCCTGATTGACCAGCGCGCGTTCCAACTCGGCGAGGGTGCGGGCATCGACGGCGGCCTCGTCGCCGAGCTGGCGTGCCAGCGCGTCGAGATCGACGTCGTCCATGGTGGCGCCCGGATAACTCTGCGAAAGCTGATCGGCCAGCTGCTCGAGTTCGCCGATATCGGCCAGCGCCTGGGCGCCTTCACCCATCCCGAACGGGTTGTCGCCGGAGAACTCCTGGGACCCGGTCCAGTCCTCTCCCGGCCGCGCGGCCTGCAGGTGCGCGTCGAGACGGCTCAGCGACTGCATCAGCGATGGGGAACCAAAGGCCTGCTGCGCCAAAGCATCCAGTTCGTCTCGTTGCTCCTGGCTCAGACTGTTGCGGAACCGTTGCGCGGCGGCGGCCCGCTTGGCCAGCGAGTCCAATAGCTCCTCGACGTTTTGCGGATTCTCCGGAAAGAACTCGCCATGCTTGTCCATGAAGTCTTCGAAGTCCTGTTGGGTGTCCTCGCCACGCGCGTGCTTGTCCAGCAGCCCGTTGAGGTCGTCCAGCATCTCGTTCACGCGCTGGCGGTCCGCGTCGGTGGCGCCCTCCAGCGCCTGCTTCATGCCGGCAAAGCGTTGGTCGAGCATCTCGCGGCCAAGCAGATCCTTGATCTGATCGTACTTTTCGCGCGCTTCGGAGCTGCGCCAGTTGTATTCGGACAGCTCTTGGACGGCCTTGGCCGGCGATGCCGGGAGCGCGTCCAGCTGCAGTTCACCGAAGCGGGCGTCGTCGTCCAGCGCGCGAGCCAGTTCCTTTCGTTCGGCCAGCACGGCCTCGTCGAGCAGCTTCTTTATCTCCTGCAAGGTGCCGTCTAAATTGTTGCGGCGCAACAACTCCCGTCGGCGCCGGTTTGCCTCGGCTGCCAATCGGTCGGCGCCGGTCATGTTCTTGGTGCCGCGGCGCAGCAGTTCGGACAGTGCGCGACGCGGCGAGGTGCCAGCCATGACGTCCTGTCCGATCTGCTCAAGCGCCTCGCGCAGATCCACCGGCGGAGCCAGTGGGTCGGGCCCGCCGGTGTACGCCGAGTAACGTGACGAGTGTCCTTTCGAATCAGCTTTAGCCATAGACGGTTTGGCCCTCTCCGGACACCTTGTCGATGCGCTTCGCGAGGTACAACGCCTCCAACGCCAGCTCCAGCGCCGCGGCGCGTTCGCCCTCGGATTCGGCGCCGAGCTTTTTCGCGATCTTGTCCACGATCGGCAAGCCCGGAACCGCGGCCAGCACATCTTTGGCCGACACCCGCTCCCCCGTCGTCACCGCGGAACCGCGCTCGACCGCGGATACCAACGAGCCGACGTCGATACCGCCGAGCACCCTGGACGCGGTGTCGGCGGTAGCGCGGCGCAGCAGGTGCTCGAGCACCGCCTGCTCCCGGCCTTCTTCGCCGGACTCGAACTCCAGCTTGCCGCGCAGCACATCGATCACCGTGCCCAAATCGACCACTCGCGCAACGGGATCCGTCTCCCCCAGCACCGCGCCGCGGTGCCGTGCCGCGGCCGCGACGGTCTCGGCGGCCGCGATCGCAAACCGCGCCGACACCCCGGAGCGCTGGTCGACGGAATTGGACTCCCGCAGGTGGCGGGCAAACCGGGCGATCACCTGCATCAGGTAGTCGGGCACCTGTGCGCTCAGGTGCGCCTCCTGGGCGATGACGCCGATCTCGGCCTCCAGCTCCAGCGGGTAGTGGGTGCGGATCTCCGCGCCGAACCGGTCCTTGAGCGGAGTGATGATGCGGCCGCGATTGGTGTAGTCCTCGGGGTTGGCGCTGGCGACCACCAACACGTCCAGCGGGAGACGCAGCGTGTACCCACGGACCTGGATGTCGCGCTCCTCCATGACGTTGAGCATCGACACCTGGATACGCTCGGCGAGGTCGGGCAGTTCGTTGACCGCGACGATGCCGCGGTGCGAGCGGGGGATGAGTCCATAGGCGATGGTTTCGGGGTCTCCGAGGCTGCGGCCCTCGGCGACCTTGATCGGGTCGATGTCACCGACCAGGTCCGCGACGCTGGTGTCGGGGGTGGCCAGCTTCTCGGTGTAGCGCTCGCTGCGGTGCCGCCACTCGACCGGCAGGTCGTCGCCGAGCTCTTCAGCCCGCCGGATCGACTCCGGTGTGATCGGCCGATACGGGTGTTCGCCCAATTCGGCCCCGCCGATCACCGGCGTCCACTCGTCAAGCAACCCGATCAGCGCGCGCAGCAGCCGGGTCTTGCCCTGGCCGCGTTCGCCGAGCAGGACGAAGTCGTGGCCCGCGATCAGCGCCCGCTCCACCTGCGGCAAGACGGTGTCGTCGAAGCCCAGGATGCCTGGCCAGACCTCGTCTCCGTCGGCCAGCGCGGTCAGCAGATTCTCGCGGATTTCCTGCTTGACTCCCCGCTCACGATGGCCGGCGGCACGCAGCTCGCCGACCGTGCGGGGCAGATTGCTCGGTGATGTCACCTCTCTAAGTTACGACGGTGCCGTCGATACGGCACTGTGTGTCCTCCCTCGGCTGAGTCAACTGACTCGAAGGTCGGGCAATCGGATCGATTGCCCGACCTTCGGCAGAGGACTTTTGAGCCCACCGGAACGGTGGACTCTCAGACCGGTTAACTCATGGTGACAGTCGCGTCCGGATCGCCTGTTTTAAAGGTGACCGTGCCGTGCTCGAACACCGACTTGAAAGAGCCGTCGGGGAGGATTTGCTCGTCAGAGGTCGGATAGCCCAGCTTGCCCTGCGAAGCATCCAACTTGTTCCACTGGTCACGGATCTTGCCCCATACGAAGTAGACCGGGCTCCCAGTCCTATAAATGAGCACACCGCCGTCGAACTGCTGGTAGGAACCGCTGCCGTCCTTGGTCTTTAGCTCGTTGTCGTACGGTTTGCCCAAGTCCTTCAGTTGAGCGTCGGTAAGAGACTGGTACTTCGCCAGAATGAGCCCCTGCACCGTGTACGGCGTGCCGTTGGCACCCGGGATCTGGGTTGAAGTCGGGCCCGCGGCCGCGCTACTGGATGCGGATGAGGACATCACGGACGAAGACATCGCGGACACAGATGAACTTGTCGCTTCGTTGGATTTGTTCGCGTGGCATCCGGAACCGATCAGAGCAAATCCCGCAATCGCAGCGGTAAATGCCACTGTTCGTTTAGTAATTGCGCGCATCACATTCCTCTCGAATTAGGTACGACGATCGTCGGCATACCTAAGCCGGAGCCTATTCTGGTTCGCGACCGCCGAGCAAGGAGGAAATCTGCAGCTCCCGCCGAGCCAGCTGCGGCGATTCGCAGTGCCACCCGCCCACCAGCGCCTGGTCCCCTGCCGGGTCTTAATGAGCGAAGTGGCGTGCCCCGGTGAGGCACAAGGTGACGCCCGCTTTGGCCGCCGCAGCGGTCACCTCTTCGTCGCGCACCGAGCCGCCGGGATGCACGATCGCGGCGACCCCGGCGGCGGCCAGGGTCTCGAGCCCGTCGGGAAACGGGAAGAAGGCATCCACACGGGTTGGCGTGCTTGATGATCGCCACGCACGTCTCTTCGTGGTCGAAGGCCGCATCGGCATCGGTGAAGTTGTTGTAGGACATCTCTTTTCCGTGCAGCTGCTCGGCCTGCGCCAGTCCCGGCCACGCGGCGGGGTCGCTGTAGAGCGCCGCCTGCTGGTGCGGGTTCTCGCCGTAGCGCAGCATGGTTAAGCGCCGCCAGCTGCGCCCGAGCCACTGCGGGAACGTGGCCGGAGGATGTTCGGGCGCCAGGGTCGACTCCATCCAGCTCGCCACGGCGATGTCGTACTCCGCGGTGTGCTGCGAGGAAGGGCCCTTAGCTGTAGCTGACGGTGGCCTGGGCGTCGCCTGGCTTCCAGGTGACCGTGCCATGCTCGAACGTCGTCTTCTTCTGACCGTCGGGCGTGTCGACCTCGTCACTGGTCGGATAGCCGAGCTTGCCCTGCGACCCGCCGAGCGCGTTCCACGCGTCGCGGATCTTGCCCCACACGACGTAGGCCTGCGTCTTGGAAATGATCACGCCACCGTCGAATGTCTGCCAAATGCCGCCGTCCATGTTGGTCACTTGCTCGTGTGTGGGAGGGCCCAGGTCTTTCTTCGCCTTGTCGTCGAGGGAGTTGTACTTGTCGAGAATGGGCCCCGAGACCGTGTAAACCGCTCCGTTGGCACCCGTCATCTGCGTCGAAGGTCCAGCCGCAGGCGCCGAAGACATCGCGGGCGCCGTCGCGCTGGTTGAAGCGGTCGCCGATGAAGACGTCGCGGATGTCGTGGCCGAAGATGACGTCCCGCTGGTGTTACTCGTGTGGTTGCACGCGGAGCCGATCACAGCAAACCCGGCAATCGCTATGGAAAATGCCGCTGTTCGCTTAGTAATATCGCGCATTTCGGTCCTCTCGAGTTGGATAGACGGCCGTCGGCTTATCCAAATCGAATGTTATTGCGGTTCGTCGCCGTCTAGCAAGGGACGAAATGGGTCGCTAATGAGCGAAGTGGCGTGCCCCGGTGAGGTACAAGGTGACGCCGGCGTTGGCCGCCGCAGCGGTCACCTCTTCGTCGCGCACCGAGCCGCCGGGATGCACGATCGCGGCGACCCCGGCGGCGGCCAGGGTTTCGAGCCCGTCGGGAAACGGGAAGAAGGCATCGGAGGCCGCGACCGCGCCACGGACCCGGTCGCCGCCGCGCTCGACGGCCAACCGCGC
This sequence comes from uncultured Actinomycetota bacterium, assembly GCA_963767375.1. GTDB lineage: Bacteria > Actinomycetota > Actinomycetes > Mycobacteriales > Mycobacteriaceae > Mycobacterium. Next base: position 2,852,194 of record CAVYDT010000008.1, on the reverse strand, counting down.
GGCGTCGACCCGGTTGACCTGTCCCATGCCGACGCCGATGGTGGCACCGTCGGCGGCGATCACGATCGCATTGGACTTGACCGCGCGGCAGGAACGCCAGGCAAAGACCAAGTCGGTCAAGGTGGCCGGGCCGGCCGGTGAGCCGGTGGCCAGTGTCCAGTTCGCCGGGTTGTCACCGTGCGCGTCGAGTTGGTCGCGCTGCTGCATCAACAGCCCGCCGCTGACCGGTCGCAGCTCGCTGCCGCCGGCGAGTGGCTCGGAAGCCAGCAGCACCCGGATGTTCTTCTTGCGCGCCAGCGCTTCCAGGGCGCCCGGCGCGTAGGCGGGCGCGATGATCACTTCGGTGAAGATGGTGCTCACGTACTCCGCCATCTGCACGCTGACCTCGGTGTTGGCGGCGATCACCCCGCCGAAGGCACTCAGCGGATCGCACTCGTGGGCCTTGCGGTGCGCGTCGGCAACCGAGACCGACGAGATCGCGATGCCACACGGGTTGGCGTGCTTGATAATCGCCACGCACGTCTCTTCGTGGTCGAAGGCCGCCCGCCAGGCCGCATCGGCATCGGTGAAGTTGTTGTAGGACATCTCTTTTCCGTGCAGCTGCTCGGCCTGCGCCAGTCCCGGCCACGCGGCGGGGTCGCTGTAGAGCGCCGCCTGCTGGTGCGGGTTCTCGCCGTAGCGCAGCATGGTTAAGCGCCGCCAGCTGCGCCCGAGCCACTGCGGGAATGTGGCCGGAGGATGTTCGGGCGCCAGGGTCGACTCCATCCAGCTCGCCACGGCGATGTCGTACTCCGCGGTGTGCTGAAATGCCAACGCCGCCAACCTTTTGCGCTCGGTGAGGGTGAATCCGCCGTTGTGCACCGCGGCGAGCACCCCGTCGTACCCGAGCGGGTCGGTGACCACCGCGACGCTGGGGTGGTTCTTCGCGGCGGCCCGGATCATCGAAGGCCCGCCGATGTCGATCTGCTCGACGCATTCGTCGACGCTCGCGCCGGACTCGACGGTCTGGCTGAACGGATACAGGTTCACGACGACGAGCTCGAACGCCGCGATTCCGAGTTGCTCGAGGGCCGCCGCGTGCTCCGGTTTGCGAAGGTCGGCAAGCAGGCCGGCATGCACTCGCGGGTGCAGGGTCTTGACCCGGCCATCGAGCACCTCGGGGAAGCCGGTCAGCTCCTCCACGGGTATCACCGGTATCCCTTGGTTGGCAACGGTTTTCGCCGTTGAGCCGGTGGAGACGATCTCGACACCGGCGGCGCTCAGATCCCGAGCGAGGTCGATCAGCCCGGTCTTGTCGTAGACGCTGATCAATGCCCGGCGGATCGGCCTTCTCGCGTCGTCGGTACTCATACTGTGCTTGCCTTTCGTCCGATCGTCGCTGTTCTTCCGACCACCGTCACGCCGCCGGTCGCGATCGCGGCCACCACGTCCACCAGCAGCCGCCGTTCCACGACCTTGATGCGTTCATGCAGAGTCTGTTCGTCGTCGCCGTCGACTACCGGAACGGATTGCTGCGCCAAGACCGGCCCGGTGTCCATGCCGGCGTCGACCAGGTGCACCGTACAGCCGGTGACCTTCACACCATAGGCCAACGCGTCGGCCACTCCATGCGCTCCGGCGAACGCCGGCAGCAGCGCCGGATGCGTGTTGAGGGTGCGCCCGCAGAATCGTGAAAGAAACTGCGGACCAAGTATTTTCATGAACCCCGCGGAGACGATGATGTCGGGCGAGTGCGCCGCGGTGGCCTCGGTGATGGCGGCGTCCCAGGCGTCGCGGCTGGGGTGATCGGCGAGGCGGACGGTGAAGGTCGGCAGCGATGCCGCGTCGGCGACCTCGGTTGCCCGGCAGTCGCGATCCACCCCGACGGCGACGATCCGCCCCGGGTAGTCGCCGGTGGCGGCGTCGATCAGCGAACTCAGCAGCGAACCGGTGCCCGATGCCAGCACCACCACCCGCGCCGGCGCACTCGGGGGCACGCGCAGTGGTTCGGGCACATCGCGAGCCTAGTCGGGCAGCACATCGGCCGCCGAGCGTGACACCAGCGCCACGCTCGACGGAGGGGCGAACTACTCCCCCGCCGGGGTCTCGTCCGAGGGTTCGCTGGCCTCGTCCGGCGCCTCGTCGGCGGGCTCGTCCGGCTCTTCGACTGGTTCGGGTTCGGGTGCGGGTTTGCTCCGCCGAGGCCTTCTAAGTCGTATGGGCCTGATCCCGCCGGCCATCCCCACGGTGATCGAGCCGACGAGCGCGAACCAGAAGAACACTCCGATCATCAGGGCGCCCTGGTCCACGCCGACATGGCCGAAATTGCCCAGCCGGCCGCTGCCCGCGTACGCCAGCAATGACATCGCCAACGCCCCGGCGACCGACGCGACCAGCAGCTTGGCCAGCGCCGGCGCGATCGGTAGCGGATGCCGGGCGCATTGTTGCCCGACCGCCACGCCCGACGACGCACCGATGATGAGCAGGGCGACCCACACCGGCCCCAGCGGCGGCGTGGGGAGCGCGGCGAGCACGGGCAGGGCCGGGATATCGCCGCCGAACACGGTGAAGGAACTGAACGTCGCGAACCCGACATGGGCACTGGACCCAACGGCCACTGCCGCGGTGCCCGCGATGACGTTGGGTGCGTACAGCGCCGACAGCACGGTCAGGCTGAACTGGCCGAATATCGAATCGGTGATCCCGTAGAGCTCTTGCATCGTCGCCCAGTGCACGACCAACGACCCCACCGTCACCAGCCCGGACAGCCCGAACAAGGCCAACACTCCGGCTGTCGCGGCGCGCACCGAATCACCCAGCCAATTGGGCAGCGGCGAAGCCGCTAGCGCCCGCCGGCCCAGGCGGGACCACACCCCGATCGCCGCACCGATGACATGCACCACCAGCACGCTGACGAAAGCGCGCAGGGCGCTGGGTGTCTGTAGCTCAGTGAGCACCGTCGACGCATCCTGGATGACCGCCAGTGCGATGGCCGCCATCAGCAGCGGCCCGCCCAGCGCCGACGCGACAACCCAGCGGACAACGAGCCACGACGAGTACGGCGAAGTCGCCCGCGCCGTGCTGCGCGCGGTAGCCCACACCATCAACATCGCCGGCAGCAGCGGAAGGACGCCGAGCTCGCGGCCGCCGATGGAGATCGGCACCTGGTGCACGCCCAGCCACATGCTGGCGATGGCGCCCAGCGCGCCGGTCATGTCGCTGTTGGCGATCAGCAGTTGAAGCAGCGTGACCGCGGCGACGATGACCAGTGCGACCACCGCCGGGCCGAACGCGACCCGGACGAGGTCACGCGCCTGGCGAGCGCCCGCTGCCCGATTGTCCTGCACCCGAGTCACTCTTGGCGCACATGCCCGACCACGCCCGAGAGGGCACGGTTATAACGACGCCGGCCCGGTCCCCGATGACGGCGACTGCTGCTCGTGCCCGGTGGCCTGCTCGCCCCCACTCGGGTTCGAGTGGGACTGGGAGCCGGTAGTGGCGCCGGCCGATGGTGGCGGGCTGAAGCTGGGGAATCCGGTGGGCGGGGTGGATGGGCCGTCCTCCGACGCTGGCTGGTGCCCGGAATGCGCCGCGTGCTGCGGTCCCGACTGCGGCGCCGACTGGGCACCGAATCCGCCGCTCGAGGTGGTCGGAATCGCGGCCTGGGTCGGAGCATGACTGGAACCGTAACCGCCGTACTGGGACCCATACTGCGGCGACTGCTGTGTGGGCGGCTGGGGTGACGGTTGCTGCTGTCCGGACGGCTGACCGTAGTACGACGGCTGTTGCCCATATTGGCCGTATTGCCCGTACTGGCCGTATTGCCCGTAAGGGTCGTACTTGGGCCGTGGCGCCGGGGCAGTGATGACGCCCGCCTCCAGCAGGGCCGCGGCGACGGCAGCGAAGGCCTGGAACACGCTGGCACCCAGCAGGGGCCACAACGCCCAGCCGATCGAGAAACCGGTGGGCGTGTTGATCATCTCCGCGATCACCAACAGTGCGCCCAGCACCGCGATCGCGGCGACTATCCCTGTGTTGACCTTGCCCTTGGGCAACAGGTTGAGCCCGGCGAGCAACGCTGCCAGGACCGCAACCGCGACCGCGGTGCCGGCATCACCGGCGCGACCACCGGCGGCCCCACCGAGGTCGGCGCTGAGGACGAACGTCGGGAAGAAATTAAATATGTAGACCAACAGGCCGAGCACCACGACCGCGATGGTCAGAAAGAACGGAAGCTTGCCTTCACCAGGATCTTTGGCGAACGAGGGTGTCGCGCCCGGGTACGACCCGGCAGGCTGCGCGGGTGGATATCCGGGATTGCCGGGCGAGTAGGTCATGACTCCTCCTGTTGCTTCGCCGTGCACGAAGCCGTGCACGAAGGCGCACCGTTGGTTGGACGCCGGGCAACGCTTGCGTTGCGACGCGATTCGATCAACCACGCTAGCGCACGTTCGCGTGTGCACGCGGGGGCGACTTGCCGACCTTGCTGTTGACCCTAGCGACCTGCCGCTTGCCCATTGCAGGTAGAACACGTTCTAATTCTGTGCATGGATTACGGGCTTGTGCTTTTCACCAGCGACCGCGGCATCACTCCGGCGGCAGCCGCCAAACTCGCCGACGACCATAGCTTCAAGACGTTTTACGTGCCCGAACACACACATATCCCGGTCAAGCGGGAGGCGGCCCACCCCACGACGGGTGACGAGTCGCTACCCGACGACCGTTACATGCGCACCCTCGACCCGTGGGTGAGCCTGGGTGCGGCCTGCGCGGTGACGTCGCGGGTGCGGCTATCCACGGCGGTGGCGCTGCCGGTGGAACACGATCCGATCACGTTGGCGAAAAGCATTGCCACCCTGGACCATCTGTCCGGTGGCCGGGTCAGCCTCGGCGTCGGGTTCGGGTGGAACACCGACGAACTGGCCGACCACAACGTGCCGCCGGGGCGCCGTCGAACCATGTTGCGCGAATACATCGAAGCCATGCGTGCGCTGTGGACACAGGAAGAAGCCGCTTACGACGGCGAATTCGTCAATTTCGGGCTCAGCTGGGCTTGGCCCAAGCCGGTGCAGTCCCACATTCCGGTGTTGGTGGGCGCTGCCGGAAACGAGAAGAACTTCAAGTGGATCGCCCGCAGCGCCGACGGCTGGATCACCACTCCGCGCGACTTCGACATCGACGAGCCGGTGAAGTTGCTGCAGGACATCTGGGCCGCCGCCGGCCGCGACGGGGCTCCGCAGATTGTGGCCCTGGACTTCAAACCCGTTGCCGAGAAGCTGGCGCACTGGGCCGATCTCGGCGTCACCGAGGTGCTGTTCGGCCTGCCCGACCGCCCGGAAGACGAGATCGCCGCCTACGTGGAGCGGTTGGCCGGCAAGCTGGCGTCGTTCGCTTAGGGGGCTCAGACGAGCGAGCAGCGGTTGCCGTAGTCGAAGGAACACACCCGAACCTGACGTCCGAGCGGGTCGCCGTCGGTCAGCAGTGCGATCAGCTCCTCGTCTTCGGTGGTCGACAGGAACCGGCTGTCGTCATCGAGCCGGCCGATGATGATCCCGGTCGGCCGTCCGTCGTCGCGCCGCACCGTGTAGGTCTCGACGGTGCCGGTGCCGTCGGCGTTTTCGGTCACCGATTGGGTGGGCCACTCGGCGACCTGTGCTTGCAACTGCGGGCTGCGGTCCGGCTTCCATGCCGTAGGGGTGGTGGAGTAGACGCCGACCGAGTACTTGCTCAGGAGACCGCCGTTAGCTCCGACGAGACCGAATCGCCCTGGCGTGCTTTTCATTTGGGTGACCGTCTCGGCGACGGCGTGCATCGAATAGTTGTTGCCGGCGCCGCCGAAGAACGGCAGCCCACCGGTCAGGGTCAGGCCGCGGGGATCCTCGGGCGCGATTCCCATGCCGTCGCAAATGTTGAACACCGGCACCGGGAAGCAGCTGTACAGGTCGAAGGTGGCGACGTCGTCGATACCAATGCCGGCCACGGCGAGCGCCTCGCGCACCGCCATGACGGCCGACGGGGCGTGCCCGAGGTCCGTGCGCTCGAGCAACGGCTGCTCCTCGAGGTCGGCGTGCCCGTGCAGGTACACCCAGTTGTCCTCGGGCACCTTTAGGCGGCGCGCCGCCCCGACCGACATGAGCAGCGCGGCCGCGCCCTGGTTGACCTGGTCGCGGGAGACCATCAGGCGCGGGTAAGGCTCTGCGATCATGCGGTTGCGCTCGGTCACGGTGATCAGTTCGTCGACGGTGCGTTCAACGGGCGCGGCGGCGAACGGATTGCCGGCGGCGATCTTGCTGAACGGCGCGAACAGCTCGCCCATCTGCCGCCGATACTCCGCCGGCCCCAGTCCCGTTCCGGCCCGCCGGGCGTTCTCCAGCAACGCATATTGGATCGGCGCACTGGTCAGGCCGTGGATGACCGTGTAGCGCGAGATGAGTTTCTCGATGCCGTGGCCGCGATCTTCCAGATCCCCGTCATACCTGTCCAGGGTCTCGCTGAAGTCCGGCTTGTTTTCCGCGCGTGCGAAGTGTCGCAGGGTGGAGGTCGCATCCGAGCCGAAGACCATGGCGACCTCCGAGCGGCCCGCGGCGATCTCGGCGGCCAACTCGCTGATCAGGTGTTGGGGTCCCTGTCCGCCGACGATTTCCAGGATCGCCCGAGTGGGCTCGGCGCCGATCCGCTTGGCCACGGAACGCGGGTAGTTGTTGGAGCGTCCCAGCACTGCACTGGCGACCGGGCCGGAGATCTCGAACTGCCGGAGAGCGGCGATGGTGTCGATGGCAGGGGACACAGCAGCACCGCCGCAGTCGTCGATGGCGGCCTGGGCCGCCGCCGCGGCCAGCTCGACGGGCGACATCGCCCGGTAGCCGGGGTCGTCGATGCGCTCGGCCGCCTGCCCGACACCGACGATGACGGGCGTCCGCGGATCAAGATTCATAGCTCAACTATCTACCTTAGGACGGTCCCAAAACCAATTCGGGGGCCGCCGCGCGGCTTGCGGCCTGCGTGTATTTCTACGAATTTCATGTGTGCTTCAGATGGCGGCGTAAGGTCGGCAGTGACCTTCTCCACCTCTGGGCAGGCATTTCACATCAGGGTTGATCGGTGTCGACAGGTCGCCCGGCCAACCGGGATAAATCGGAAACGATGCGCCGCTACAGGCTGTTCAGGATCTCCCGGGCCAGCGCTGCCGTCTCCGACGGCGTCTTGCCGACCTTGACACCGGCCGCCTCCAGCGCTTCCTTCTTGGCGGCCGCGGTGCCCGACGAGCCGGACACGATGGCGCCCGCGTGGCCCATCGTCTTGCCTTCCGGCGCAGTGAATCCCGCGACGTAGCCGACGACCGGCTTGGACACGTTGGCCTTGATGTAGTCGGCCGCACGCTCCTCGGCGTCGCCGCCGATCTCACCGATCATCACGATGACCTTGGTGTCGGGATCCTTCTCAAAGGCCTCGATGGCGTCGATGTGGGTGGTGCCGATTATCGGGTCGCCGCCGATGCCGATCGACGTGGAGAAGCCGAAATCGCGGAGCTCGTACATCATTTGGTAGGTCAGGGTGCCCGACTTGGACACCAGCCCGACGGGGCCGGGTCCGCTGATGTTGGCCGGAGTGATGCCGGCCAGCGCCTCGCCCGGGGTGATGATGCCGGGACAGTTCGGCCCGATGATGCGGGTCGTCGAGCCCTTGGCTCGACCTTTTTCCAGGTTGTAGGCCCACGCATATGCGCTGTCCTGCACCGGAATTCCCTCGGTGATGACCACCAGCAGCGGAATCTCGGCGTCGATGGCCTCGATGATGGCGTCCTTGGCGAATTTCGGCGGCACGAAGACGACCGACACGTTGGCGCCGGTCTCCTTGATCGCCTCGGCAACGGTGCCGAACACCGGAAGTTCGACGTCCTTGCCGACGGCGTCAACGTGCGACACGGTGCTTCCCGCCTTGCGGGCGTTCACCCCACCCACCAGCTGAGTGCCTGCCTTCAGCATGAGCGCGGTGTGCTTGGTGGCCTCACCGCCAGTGATGCCCTGGACGATGACCTTGGAGTCCTTGTTCAGAAAGATCGACATTTCTTGACTCCCTTACTTGTTCGCCAGCTCGGCGGCTTTGTCGGCGCCGGCGTCCATGGTCTCGGCCTGGCTCACCAGCGGGTGATTGGCGTCGGCGAGGATTTGGCGGCCCTGGTCGACGTTGTTCCCGTCGAGCCGGACCACGAGCGGCTTGTTGGCCTCGTCGCCGAGCATCTTGAGTGCGGTCACGATGCCGTTGGCGACGGCGTCACACGAGGTGATGCCGCCGAACACGTTCACGAACACGCTCTTGACCTGTTTGTCGTTGAGGATCACGTCCAGCCCGGCGGCCATCACCTCGGCCGACGCGCCCCCGCCGATGTCGAGGAAGTTGGCCGGCTTGACTCCCCCGTGGTTTTCGCCCGCGTAGGCGACGACGTCCAGCGTCGACATCACCAGACCCGCGCCGTTGCCGATGATGCCGACCTGCCCGTCGAGCTTGACGTAGTTGAGGTCGTGCTCCTTGGCCTTGAGCTCCAACGGGTCGGTGGCGTCGCGGTCCTCGAATTCGGCGTGGCCGGGCTGACGGAAGTCGGCGTTGGCGTCCAGGGTGACCTTGCCGTCCAGCGCCAGGATCCGATCGTCGGGGGTGCGCACCAGCGGGTTCACCTCCACCAGGGTGGCGTCCTCGGCTACGAATAGCTCCCACAGTTTCTGGATGGTGATCGCGGCGGCGTCGAGCACCTCGGCCGGCAGGTGACCCTGCTCGGCGATGGAGCGCGCGGTCGCCAGATCGACTCCGGTGACGGCGTCCACCGGCACCTTGGCCAGCCGCTCGGGCTTGGTAGCGGCCACCTCTTCGATCTCCATGCCGCCCTCCACCGAACACATGGCGAGGTAGGTGCGGTTGGCGCGATCGAGCAGGAAGGAGATGTAGTACTCCTCGGCGATGTCGCTGGCCTCGGCCACCAGTAGCTTCTTGACGACGTGGCCCTTGATGTCGAGGCCGAGGATGTTCTTGGCGTGCTCATAGGCGTCCTCAGCGGTGGCGGCGTACTTGACGCCGCCGGCCTTTCCGCGGCCGCCGACCTTGACCTGCGCCTTGACCATCACCGGATGACCGATCTCTTCCGCGATGGCCTTGGCGCCCTCGGCGGTGTCGGTGACCCGACCGGGTGTGCTCGGTACGTTGTGCTTGGCGAACAATTCCTTCGCCTGGTACTCGAAAAGATCCATGGGCTCCACGTCTTCGTATCGGCCATTAAGGGGAGCGGTGCCGTTTCGGCAAGCCACACGGTGGAACTGTAGCCACCCGTCAAATCGCTGCTAACGCCGCATCCACCCATGTGACAAGGGTCACCGACAGTTCATGAATCGGTTCCGTGATCCGACTCACATTCCGGGCGCGCACCTCGGGCTTGGGTTGCCAGCGCTATTGGTCAACGGATACCGTCTCAGGGTCCAGATAACGTTATGGTCACGATCCGAGGACATTTCAGCTTGTCCCAGCACCGTCTCACCCGGTCTCGCGCCGCTGCAGGAGCAGCTCATCAGGCCCGTGACCGCTGGTTAGAAGACCACCGCAACGAAGTCACCGAAATCCTGCCGCTCGACGGGTTCGGCGCCCTCGATGACCTCTACGAGATCGACGAGTTGGAATCCAGCCTGGAGATCGAAGACTGCACCTTCGATAACACCGAGCAGGTGCTGCTGGCCCCCGAACTCGACGATCTGCACGAGATCGACAATCTGGCGCCGGTCTGGCTGGCCGCGCCGCCCACTGAGGTTCTGGTCCGGGTGACCATCGAGCCAGAGACCCACGCGCAGCCCGGGGTACGGCATCTCCCGGACGTCAGCGACGCACCGCGGCGTTCGGGGCAACACCGCAGGGAGCCGACCAGCGCGGCGAGAGGCCGCCTGCTGATCTCGGCAATGGCCGCTGGCGCGGCGGCCGCGGCAGCGCACACCGCGACTAGTCACGCCGACGCCCCGAAGACGGAGGCGGTGCTGACGGCCAGCTCGTCGGTGCTCACCGGTGCGGGCAACAACGAACCCCGGGGCGTCCAGGTCGTCGCGGTCGAGCCGGCGGCGAACGTCGCGGTGCACAACGAGGAGCTGGCCAAGGGCGCGGCCTTCGCCCAGGAGCGCGCTCAGCGCGAGGCGCGGCTGCAGCAGCCGCTGTTCGTCATGCCGACGAAGGGCATCTTCACCTCGAATTTCGGCTACCGCTGGGGCGTGCTGCACGCCGGCATCGACCTCGCCAACTCGATCGGGACCCCGATCCTTGCGGTGTCCGACGGCGTCGTCATCGACGCTGGGCCGACCGCCGGCTACGGAATGTGGGTCAAGCTGCGTCATTCCGACGGCACGGTCACGCTGTACGGCCACATCAACTCCGCGCTGGTCAGCGTCGGCCAGAGCGTGATGGCGGGCGACCAGGTCGCCACCATGGGCAACCGAGGCAATTCCACCGGCCCGCACCTGCATTTCGAAGTGCTGCTGGGTGGCACCGAACGCATTGACCCGGTGCCGTGGCTGGCCAAGCGCGGACTCTACGTGGGCAACTACGCCGGTTAACCTGGTGAGGTGACCGCGCCGAGCGACCCCCAAGCGCAACCCCCCGAGCCCTCGTCATCCGAGGAATCCCGGACGCGGATCATCCGGCGCGCACCCACCGGGCCGATTCCGGCGATAGCGGAGACGCCGACCACTCACATCCCGCCCGATGCCCTCAGCGCAGGGGCCGCTCGCGCGGGCACCGGCTCGGCTGGCGATCAGCCGAGCTCTCGGACGGCCGTCGCCGCCTGCGCGATCAGCATCGTCAGCGGTTGGGCCACCTCGGTGGTCGCCACCGATCTAATCGCGGGCTGGTGGAGTTCCGACCGGCTGTTCTGCATCGCCGTCGCGTTTCTCGCCCTGGTCTTCGCGGCGACCACCGTTTCCGGCGTCATCATGCTGCTGCAACACCGGTCTGTCGGGCGCTACCTCATCGCGGCCGGCGCCGTGGTCGCGTTGCTGACCTATGGCGGCGTATTCATCGCGGGGGCGCGCGTCGCGTGGATCGTCTACGCGCTGTGGGTGCTGCCGCTCGTTAGCGTGGTGCTGGCGTTGCACCCGCACACCAAACGCTGGCTCTCCGAGTAGTCGCCTTTTCCGCCGACGTCTCTCTAGAGCTTGCTGAGCGGGGCGTGGTTGTGCATCAGCTTCACCCGTCCGGCGCTGCCGAAGTCGATCAGCGACATCGCCGATTCGCCGACGCCCGAGACTTCCTCAACCCGGCCCAGCCCGTACTTGTCGTGGGTCACCCGGTCGCCGGGCTCTAACACCAGCAGTGGCCGCTTGCCCGCGCCCCCTGAGCGGGTCGGCGCCGTGCGCGGCGTACCGAACCGACCGGCGCCGCTCACCGGCGCACTGAACGACGGAGTGGGGGCACTGCGCCGCCAGTCGATCAACTCCTGCGGGATTTCTCGCAGGAACCGCGACTCCGGATTGAGCATCGGCTGGCCCCACGAGGACCGGACGATCGCCCGGCTCACGTAAAGCCGTTGGCGGGCCCGGGTGATGCCGACGTAGGCCAGCCGCCGCTCCTCGGAGAGTTCGGTGGGGTCGTCCAGCGACCGCATGTGCGGGAACATCCCGTCCTCCCAGCCGGTGACGAACACCACTGGGAACTCCAAACCCTTTGCGGTGTGCAGCGTCATCAGCGTCACCACACCGGCGCCGTGCTCGGGGATCTCGTCGGTGTCGGAAACCAGCGACACCCTTTCGAGAAACGCCGCCAGCACGCCGGTGTCCGGCACGTCCTCGTCATCGACCTCCAGCGCGGCGGCCGCTTCACTAGTTTCCAAGGCCTGGTCGGTACTGAATTCGTGTGCGACGCTGACGAGTTCATTGAGGTTGTCCAGCCGGGCCAGTTCCTGCGGATCGGTGGACGATTCCAGCTCTCGACGGTATCCGCTGCGTTCTAGCACCGACTCCACCAGATCGCCGAGATCGTCGTCCAGGCGACCGCGCAGGTCGTCAAGCAGCTCGACGAACGCTGCGATCGCCTTCTCCGAACGGCTGTTCAGCATCGGCACTTTGCCTTCGGCCGCCGCTTGCAGCGCGTCGGCGAAGCCTGAGCCGGTGTTCTCGGCGTACACCGACACGCACGCCTCGGCGCGATCGCCGATGCCGCGGCGCGGCGTGTTGAGGATGCGCCGCATGCTGACCGCGTCGCCGGGATTGTCCAGTACCCGTAGGTAGGCGACGATGTCGCGAATCTCTTTGCGCTCGTAAAAGCGCACTCCCCCAACGACTTTGTACGGAATGCCGGCGCGGATGAACACCTCTTCCAGCGACCGCGACGAGTTGTTAGTGCGATAGAAGACGGCCACATCGTTGTAGGTGATCTCACCGCGCTCGGCGAGCGCATCGATCTCCTCGGCCACGAACCGGGCCTCGTCGTGCTCGTTGTCGGCGACGTAACCGACGATCAACTCCCCCGCGCCGGCGTCGGTCCACAGCCGCTTCTCGCGTCGCCCCGAGTTGCGGGAGATCACCGAGTTGGCAGCCGACAGAATGTTCTGCGTCGAGCGGTAGTTCTGTTCCAGCAGAATCGTTTTCGCGTCGGGGTAGTCGCGTTCGAAGTCCTCGATGTTGCGGATCGTCGCGCCGCGGAACGCGTAGATGGACTGATCGGCGTCGCCGACGACGCAGAGCTCGGCCGGCGGCATGTCGTCGGGTGAAGCCTCCGATTCCGGGGCGCCGCGACCGGCCAATTCCCGCACCAGCACGTACTGCGCATGGTTGGTGTCCTGGTATTCGTCGACCAACACGTGGCGGAATCGCCGCCGGTAGTACTGGGCGATCTGTGGGAAAGCCTGCAGGATCCCGACGGTTTCGCCGATCAGGTCGTCGAAGTCCAGCGCGTTGGCCGTCCGCAGCCGCCGCTGGTACTCGCCGTAGACCGAGGCGACGGTGCGGGTCAGCTCGTCGGAGGAATCCGACAGGTCGGACACCGCCTGGTCGGGGTCGATCAGTTCGTTCTTCAGGTTGGAGATCGCATTGGCCAGCAGCCGCGGCGAGAACCGCTTGATGTCCAGCCCCATGTCGCGGCCGATCATCTGCAGCAGACGCCGCGAATCGTCGGCGTCATAGATGGAGAAGTTCGAGTTGAGGCCGTTGATCAACGACGCCTGGTTGCGCAGAATGCGCACACAGGTCGAGTGAAACGTCGACACCCACATCGCGCGGGCCCGGTGGCCCACCAGCCGCACGACGCGCTCACGCATCTCGGCCGCGGCCTTGTTGGTGAACGTGATGGCCAGAACCTGACCGACCCCGACACCACGCGCGGCGATCAGGTAGGCGATGCGCCGCGTCAGCACCGCCGTCTTGCCCGAGCCCGCGCCCGCGACGATCAGCAGCGGCGAACCCTCATGCACCACCGCCTGGCGCTGTCGTGGGTTGAGGCCGTCCAGCAGTTGATCCGCTTCGGGGTTGGCTTCAGTGTTACTGGTCGCGTGCACAGTCATGTCTGTCCAAACTTACCGCCGACCGCCGACGGGACTGGCGCCACGCCACGCGCTCAACCCGCCAACCGAGTCCCAGCTGTCCCGTGAGTCACCGGGGGCTCCCGCGTAGGGTTTTTGCACCGGCGAGGCCATTGGTGGCACACTCGGTTCGTGCTCAACAGGCAGCGCCGATTTTTCTACGGGTACCGACCAGCGGTGCCCGTGGTCTAGCTGCATTCGCAGAGCCCCGTGGTCCGCTTCCGGACTCGGGGCTCGTCTCTTTGTGAGGCCCGATACCGGATGAGACCAGAACCCCCACATCACGAGAACGCGGAGTCAGCAGAAATGAACACCGAAACCCTCGAAGCCGGACAGACGGTCGACATCGAAGAGCTACGTCAAGAGATCGACCGGTTGGACGCCGAGATCCTCGCCGCGGTGAAGCGGCGCGCCGAAGTGTCCCAGGCCATCGGCAAGGTCCGGATGGCTTCCGGCGGCACCCGACTGGTGCACAGCCGCGAAATGAAGGTGATCGAACGCTACAGCGAGCTGGGTCCCGACGGTAAGGACCTGGCGATGCTGCTATTGCGTTTGGGCAGAGGACGACTCGGCCACTAAACGGTTACTACCGCCGTTACTTTCCGCCGATTGCCGCTTTGCTGCGGTAAATTGCGGCGGAAATGATTACGGCCGAAGCAACTGGGCTTTCGCCATTACGCCGGCTGGTGTTCATATCAGCCGCAACGTTGCTCGCCCTGCTCGGCGCGACGTCGGCGGTCTCGTCCGCATGGTCGCGACAAGGTCTGCCGATCGAGTATTTGCTAGTGCCGTCGGTGTCGATGCAGCGCCAGATCAAGGTGGAGTTTCAAGGCGGCGGCACGCATGCCGTGTACCTGCTCGACGGCATGCTCGCCCAGGACGACTACAACGGCTGGGACAAATACACCTCGGCGTTCGAGTGGTTCAGTCAGTCGGGCCTGGCGGTCGTCATGCCCACGGGGGGAATGGCCAGCTTCTATTCCGACTGGTACCAGCCGGCGACCGGCCATTCCCGCGTGCAGACCTACAAGTGGGAAACCTTCCTGACCCAGGAGCTGCCCACCTGGCTGGCGGCCAACAAAGGCGTCAGCCCGTCGGGCAACGCGACGGTGGGCGTGTCGATGTCCGGGTCGGCGTCGCTGATCCTGGCGGCCAGACACCCACAGAACTTCATCTATGCGGCCTCCATGTCGGGCTTCCTCAACCTGTCCGCCGGACAATGGCCGTCGCTGGTTGGCTTCGCGATGATGGGCACCGGCGGTTTTCGCGCCGAAGACATGTGGGGCCCGCCCACCGACCCGGCCTGGGCAAGTAACGATCCGACGGTCAATGTTGCGAAGCTCGTCGCCAACAACACCCGCCTCTGGGTGTATTGCGGCAACGGCACGCATTCGACGGATTTGGGCGGCGACAATCCGGGCGCCGGTGTGTTGGAGAACGCGACGCGGTTGAGCAACAAGATTTTCCAGAGCAGATACCAGACCTACGGCGGGCGCAACGGTGTGTTCAACTTCTCCGAAAGCGGCGGCCACACCTGGCAGTACTGGGGTCCGCAACTGCAGGCCATGATCCCCGACCTGCAGCGCGTAGTGGGCGGTGGGTGAACGGCACTTGACGAGCCCGCCACTCCCCACCCGGCGGCACTAGGGTCGAACCATGACCCGCGTCGGCGACGATGCAGAGCGAAGCGATGAGGAGGAGCGGCGCCCATGACTTCCGTGCAATCAATCCCTGACATCACCGCCACCCCGGCCTGGGACGCCCTGCGCAGGCATCACGACGACATCGGCGAACGACACCTACGCCAGTTCTTCGACGACGATCCCGATCGCGGCCGCGAACTCACCGTCAGCGTCGGCGACCTTTACATCGACTACAGCAAGCACCGCGTCACCCGTGAGACGCTGCGGCTGCTCGTCAACCTGGCCCGGGCGGCCAACCTGGAGGAGCGCCGCGCCCAGATGTTCTCCGGAGTTCACATCAACACCTCGGAGGATCGCGCGGTGCTGCACACCGCGCTGCGGCTGCCGCGCGACGCCGAGCTGACCGTGGACGGCCAGAACGTCGTCGAGGACGTTCACGAGGTGCTGGACGCGATGGGTGACTTCACCGACCGGCTGCGCAGCGGCGAATGGACCGGGGCCACCGGGAAGCGCATCAGCACCGTCGTCAACATCGGGATCGGTGGATCAGACCTCGGTCCGGTGATGGTGTACCAGGCCCTGCGCCACTATGCGGACGCGGGGATTTCGGCGCACTTCGTGTCGAATGTCGATCCGGCCGACCTGATCGCGACGCTGGCCGATTTAGACCCTGCCACAACACTTTTCATCGTCGCGTCCAAGACGTTCTCCACGCTGGAGACGCTGACCAACGCGACTGCCGCACGCCGCTGGCTGACCGCGACGCTGGGCGACGCCGCGGTGGCCAAGCATTTCGTCGCCGTCTCCACCAACAAGCGCCTGGTCGACGAGTTCGGCATCGACACCGCCAACATGTTCGGGTTCTGGGACTGGGTCGGCGGCCGCTACTCGGTCGATTCGGCAATCGGGCTGTCGCTAATGGCGGCCATCGGCCGGGAGGCCTTCGCCGATTTCCTGTCCGGATTCCACATCGTCGACGAACATTTCAAGACCGCATCGCTGGAGTCCAACGCGCCGGCGTTGCTCGGCCTGATTGGGCTGTGGTACTCCAACTTCTTCGACGCGCAATCGCGCGCGGTGTTGCCGTACTCCAACGACCTGGCGCGTTTTGCGGCCTATCTGCAACAGCTGACCATGGAATCCAACGGCAAGTCCACACGTGCCGACGGCACACCGGTCAGCACCGATACCGGCGAAATCTTCTGGGGCGAACCGGGAACCAACGGGCAGCACGCCTTCTACCAGTTACTGCATCAGGGCACGCGATTGGTGCCGGCCGATTTCATCGGCTTCAGCCAGCCCCTCGACGACCTGCCCACCGTCGAGGGCACCGGCAGCATGCATGACCTGTTGATGAGCAATTTCTTCGCCCAGACCCAAGTGCTGGCGTTCGGCAAGACGGCGGAAGAGATCGCCGCCGAGGACACCCCCGCCAATGTGGTGCCGCACAAGGTGATGCCCGGCAATCGGCCGTCGACGTCGATCCTGGCCAACCGGCTCACCCCGTCGGTGCTGGGACAGTTGATCGCGCTCTACGAGCATCAGGTTTTCACCGAGGGCGTGATTTGGGGCATCGACTCCTTCGACCAGTGGGGCGTGGAACTGGGCAAGACGCAGGCCAAGGCGCTGCTTCCGGTGCTCACCGGCGACGCGTCACCCGCGGCACAATCGGACAGCTCGACCGATGCGCTGGTCCGCAAGTACCGGACCGAAAGGGGGCGCACCAGTTGACGTTTCGCGGCGAGCGCGCTCCCTGCGCTCTCAGCGGGTTCGAACCACGAGCTCGGAACCCAATCGCCGCACAAAGGTGCGCAGGCGTTCGACGGTTGCGGTCTGCGGATCACTGAGGTGCAGCTGCAGCAGTTCGCGACCGGCAGCATGCAGGATCCGGGCGGTGTATTCGGGATCATGCAGGTCGGGATTGATACGCAGCAGTTCACGGACAAAGAAGTCAATTACGACGCCCTCAGATTGAGCCAGACGGGCATACAACTCCGGGGGGGCGCCCTGCGGCGGGAACAAAAACAGCCGCCACGTAGCCGGGTTGGCGTCGACAGCGGCCAGCACACCGTCGAACGCGAGTACGAGAGCGTCGGCGGCGGCATCCAATCCCGAGATCGCTTCGGCGAACTGGGCGCCAGCCCGTGCCGCCTCACGGTCGATCAGTTCGACGAACAGCCCAGCCACGTCGCCGAACTTCTGATAGATCAACGACCGATTGATGCCGGCCTGCTCGGCGATGCGATTCGGTGTGGCCGCGTGGAACCCTTCGGCGTCGACGATCGCGTGCGTGACGTCCAGGATCTGCTCGCGCCGCCCCTCGGCGGTCATGCGCCGCTTCCGGGGAGTCTGCACCGACGGAAAAGACCCAGTCACGCTTGACAGCATAACTAACAACTTGTGAGTATTACTCACTAACTGTTAGTTAGCCGGAGGCAGCTTGCGATGTCCAAGGTCACCTACTACCCCGAACTCGCGCGACGAGTCCGCAGCCAGCGCGATTTGCAGCCCGACCTGTACGGAGATTTCGACTTCGACCAGCGGCCGGATCGCCTGGCCACGGAGCCTGACGTCGACTCGGCCCTACCCACCTGGGTCGCCGACCGCGCACCGATCTTGGAAGACGACCGCGTCACGGAATTGATCGGCACGGCCACCCTGCTCGGCGACGTCGTCGCCGATCCCTATGCGGCACTGATGACTACGCACAGCGTCACGCAACTGATCGACATGCTCAAGACGGCCTGCCGCGAGGGTATCGAGGCGGTGCCCGACGCGCCTCCCGAGCTCGCGTCGTTCATCGCCGCCATGGAGGCCACCCCGGAGTGGATCGACTTCGACCTGGTACGCGAAGGCGCTCGGCAGGAACGCATCCCCGCGGCGCTGCTGGCCCCCTTCATTACGCGGGGAGCGTTCATCGCGACCTTCACCAATACCTACGCCGCGCTGCCGATGGCGCTGACCGGCGCACTGTCGGGCAAGCGGGCCGCACGCCGGGTCAACGAGACGGCCAGTTTCTTCGCCGTCACCACCCTGCCCGGTGCGCTCGACCGTTACGGCCCCGGCTTCGAGGCCGCCGCCATGGTCCGGTTGATGCACTCGATGGTCCGCTATAACGCGCTGAAGAAATCCGACAAATGGGATGCCGCCGTCTACGGGATGCCGGTGCCGCAGGTGGACCAGATGCCCGCCGGGATGATCGGCCAGTACCTGTTGGCTCGCAAAGTGCGCCAGCAGGGCCGGACGGAGTTCACCGCCGAAGAACGCGCCGCCGTCGAATTCGCCAGGTATCGCTGCTTTCTGCTCGGCCTGCCGGAGGAGCTGCTGCCCGCGGAACCCGCCGACATCATCCACGTCCTGCACGCGCGCTCGGCACTGCTGCGCCACGGATTCGACGACATTTGCCGCGAACTCGTCCAAGGCACGATGGCGGCGTACCTGCGCCCCGACACGACCCTGTTCGACCGTTGCGCCGAGGCGGTCGAGAAGAGTTTCAGCAAGCTCACTTTCGTTCGCACCTTCTGCGGTGGTGATCGCGAGATCGCTGAGGCCATGGGCGTTTCGCTGGGGACGACGGATCTCGTTCGCATCGCCCTCACCGTGCCGTTCATCATCGGGCGTTTCACCGCCGTAAGCCGCGCAAGCCGCGTTCCGATGCTTCGCGACATCACCGACCTTTACGTTATCGGGCTACTCAAGCTCCGGCTGGCGACCTACGGCAAGCCCGAATTCACCAGCGACGCAGCGCATTACATACCAGTCCCACACTGACCTTCGAGCGAGCGTGCGCAGTTGTACACGCTGGCGCGGCGTGTCGCGTACAGACGCGCACGCTCGCGGGTGGTTTGCTACGCAAACCTTTTGGTCAGTGGCGGCGGCAGCACCCGCATCAGCTGCACGAGCGGGCCCCACGGCCACCACGGCACCGCGGCGCGGCCCTGCTCGCGTTCGATCGCGCCGACGAGAGCCTTGACGCCGGTTTCGTTGTCCACCAGCAACATTGTGCTGTTGGACTTGGCGGTCATCTCCGACTCGATGTAGCCGGGCTCGATCACCGAGATCCGGATTGGGCCCTTGGCGTATTCGGCGCGCAGCGATTCGCCAAGTGAGCTCACCCCGGCCTTGCTCGCCGCGTACGCGGCTTTCACGCCCGGCACGCCTTTGTTGCCGAGCACCGAGGAGATGAGCACCAGATGCCCCGAGCCGTTCTTGTGGAACATCTCCAGCGCGGTCTCGATCTGCACGAGCGCGGCCACCAGGTTGGTCTCGATGGTCGCCTTGTTGGCCCACAGCTTGCCCGACCCCAGCTTGGCGCCCTTGCCGATGCCGGCGTTGACGATGACACGATCGATCCCGCCGAGTTCGTCGGAGAGCTCGGCGAAAACCTTCGGGACCTGCTCGTGGTCGTTGACGTCTAACTGCGCAACCGCGACCTTGATACCTGGATACTGTTGCGACAGTTCGGCTTTCAGCTCATCGAGGCGGTCGGCGCGACGGGCGCACAGCGCCAGGTCACGGCCCTTGGCGGCGAAGGAACGCGCCATGCCGGCGCCCAGACCGGAACTGGCACCTGTGATGAGGATCTTCTGACGAGTCACCCCGGCAGCATATCGGCTACTTGAGCAGCCGTGACATGCGCCGGTCGGCCAACACCTTTCCGCCGGTCTGGCACGTCGGGCAATACTGAAAAGACTTGTCCGCGAACGACACTTCACGCACAGTGTCGCCGCACACCGGGCAGGGCAATCCGGTGCGGGCGTGCACCCGCAGCCCGGAGCGCTTCTCCCCCTTGAGCGTGGCCGCCCCCTGGCCGACGGACCGGCTCACCGCATCCGTCAGCACCGAAATCATCGCGTCGTGCAGGCTGGTGAGCTGTTCGTCGGACAGTTTCCCGGCCGTGGCAAACGGCGAGATCTTCGCGACGTGCAGGATTTCGTCGCTGTAGGCGTTGCCGATGCCGGCGATCACCTTCTGGTCGGTGATGACGGTCTTGATGCGGCCGGTGTTGCCCGCCAGCAGCCCGGCCAGGTCCTCGGGGCCGAGGTCCAACGCGTCCGGGCCAAGGACGGCGATGCCCGGTACCTGCTTCGGGTCATGAACATCATGGACCAGCCACACCGCCAGTCGCTTCTGGGTGCCGGCCTCGGTGAGGTCGAAGCCCGGCGCGCTGCCCGGGGTGCCGAGGTGCACGCGCAGCGCGATGGGCCCCTTGCCGGGGCGCAGCGGGGCCGCGGCCAGATTGTCAGACCAGCGCAGCCAGCCCGCGCGCGACAGATGCGCGATCAAGAACAGCCCGCCCGCTTGCAGTCCCAGGTATTTGCCCCATCGCTGTGCCCCGACCACGGTCTGCCCGTGCAGGGCGTTGATCGGCGGGGCGAAGGTCTTCAGCACCGACAGCGCGGCCACGTCGACACGACCGACCGTCAGACCGACGGCATGGCGCCGCAAATGGTCGACCAGCGCTTCGATCTCGGGAAGTTCGGGCACGCGACCAGTCTGCCGATCGCAGTGCCGAGGTGTCTAACTGGAGATTGCCGCCCCGGCCGCGGCGCGGGTCCCCGTCCCGTCACCGCCCTGGCTACCGCTGCCGTAGAACGAGCCTCCCATTCGCTGGCCCTCGCGCAGCTCGCCGATGGTCCCGGTGGCACCGCCGCCTCCGCCCGCGTCGCCCGACGTCCGGGGCTCGCCACCTGAGCCTTCTTGTCCGCCGACGGTCGAGGCTTCCGCGCCCAGCCGGCCGACGCCGCCGTTCTCGCTGACGCCCGCGGAACCGGGCAGCGGAGCGGCGGTGGGGCCGCTTGTACCAAAGGTGTTGAGCAGGGGGCTGGCGACGGGGGTGCTGGCTGTCCCGCCGTCTGCGTCCACGGCGACGTCGCTTGACAGTAAGCCGCCACTTCCACCGGCACCCGCCGCGGCGCCGTTGCCCGCGGCGATTGGGTTTGCCACCGCGGCGGCGCTGCTCGGCAGCAATCCGCCATTGATACCGCCGCCGCCAATTCCTCCGGCGGCTGCGTAATTTGGCGCACTCGCCGCGCCGTTGCCGGTCAGCGCGGTCACCCCGCCGCTTGGCACACTCGCTGCGGGCGTGACTTTGGCGTCACTAGAGCCGCTGGAGCCACTGCCAAACAGCGATCCGCGATCCCCGGTGTTGCCGCCGGATATCGCCGCGCCGGCACCACCAGCCAAAGGGCTCCCCGTCAGCGCCTGGACGGAGTTGACCGCGCCCGCCGCGTCCTGTCCCAGGGTCTCTAGCAAGGGTGAGGCATTGGCGGCCTCGGTGAGGGCATACCGCGACGCACCGGTGTTCATCAGCTGCACAAATTGGGCGTGGAACGACGCCGCCTGCGCGCTAAGGGCCTGGTAGGCCTGCGCGTGCGAACTGAACAGCGCCGCGACCATGGCCGACACCTCATCCCCGCCCGCGGCCAGCACTCCCGACGTCGGCGCCAAAGCAGCCATATTGGCCGTACTGAGAGACGACCGGATATTCTCCAAATCCGAGGCCGCAGCCGCCACATACTCCGGAGCAGCAATGACCCACGGCGACGACATCCCGACCTCCATATGAGCCGACGATCGCGCGGTTAAACCGGATCAGTCGGCAGAAGGCGAGTTTAACGCGGTCTTGACATTACTTCGATCATTTCTCTCAAACTCATTGGCGGCTTACCTCGAGTCGGTGCCGACCGGCCTCAGCCCGGCCTCAATAAATACGTGTCCATGATCCAGCCGTGTTGTTCGCGCGCTTCGACCCGCAACTGCTCAATCTGCTCGCCGACCTCGCCGATTGTGCCCGCTACCAGCAGCTCGTGGTCGGTGCCCAGGTAGGCGCCCCACCAGATTCGGGTGTTTGCGGGACACGTCCGAAACGAGCACTCGGCGTCCAGCATCACGACGATCGATCTGGAGGCCGAGCCGGACAACCCGCGCGCACGCAGGTGCCTACCGGTGGTGATGAAAACCGGTTCGCCGACCTCGTTGAGCGGGATGCGGTGCCGAGCCGTGAGCGCTTGCACCGCGGTGATACCCGGAATGACGTCGTAGTCGATGTCGATCTCGGCCGCGACAGCGTCAAGGATGCGCAGCGTGCTGTCGTACAGCGACGGGTCGCCCCAGGCCAGGAAGGCACCCACGCCGTCGCGACACAGTTCGGTGTCGATGGCGCTCGCCCAAACCCGCGCTCGCGCCGCGTGCCAGTCGGAAACCGCCTCTCGATAGTCGGTGTCGGTCAACCGCTCGGGGTCGGGTAGCTCGACGAATCGATACCCGGGCTCGCGAATGAATCGCGCGCAGATCTGCCGCCGCAGCGCCACCAGGTCGCTCTTCGTTTCGCCCTTGTCCATCGCGAAGAACACTTGGGTGTCGTTCAGCGCCTCGATCGCCTGGACGGTCATGTAGTCGGGGTCCCCGGCGCCGATGCCGATCACGTGGATGAATCGGGTCACCAGGCTCAGCTTATTGCCCAGAAAGGCAGGCTCCGGTCAACATAATTGAGACGTCCGAAAATCTAGTCGAGACCCCGGGTACCCGATACCATGGGTATTGACTATCGCTCTCCCCACTGTCGGAAACAGCGAAGGGACACCGACGATGACCACTGTGGTGAAGCCAGCTGGGCCGAGCCGTGAAGAGTTCTCGGATCGGCTGCTCAAGGGCTCGGTCAAAAAGTCCTACGAGCCGATCGTCGACATCGACTGGGACGCCCCGATCGACCCGGACAAGTTCTACCTACCGCCCAGGCTGGTGTCCCTCTACGCCACCCCGATGTGGGACGAGATGACCCGTGAGCAACAAATCGACCTGTCCCGCCAGGAATTGGTCAACACTCTGTCGGCTGGCATCTGGTTCGAGAACATGCTCAACCAGTCGCTGTTGCGCACCCTCATGCACGAGGACCCGACCAGCCGGTCGACGCATTACAAGCTGACCGAGCTGGGCGACGAGACCCGCCACATGATCATGTTCGGCAAAGCGATCGAGCGCATCGGCGCCAAGCCGGTGCGCCCGCGGCGATTGCAGCGGATCGTCATCAACGCCATGCCGCTGGTGTTCCAGCGCGGCTCGATGCTGTGGGTGGCCGCACTGCTGGGTGAAGAAATCTTCGACTCGCTGCAACGCCAGATGATGGACGACCCAGAACTACAGCCAATGATCCAGCGGCTCATGCGGATTCACGTCACCGAAGAGGCGCGCCACATCCAGTTCGCCCGCGACGGCGCACGTAAGCGGGTGACCGAGATGCCGCGCCTCAACAAATGGTTCATGGCCAACATCCACGGGGTCGGCGGTTACTTCTTCCGCTACCTGTTCACGTTCCCGGTCCCCTACGCCCGGGTGGGCCTGGACTCACAACGGGCACGAAAGACCGCCCGCGCCAGCGCACACCGCCACGAAATGAACCAGGTCGGCTTTGCCCCGTTGGCGGCGTTTTTGACGGAGATCGGCCTGATGGGCCGGATCGCGCGGCGCGCTTGGAAGCGCACCAACTTCCTGTGACATCCACCCCCGCCACACCCGGTCCTGCGCAGGCCCGTCGGCACGTCATCGTCGTCGGCGCGGCACACGTCGGCGAGCGCGTCGAAACCGAACTGCGGGCAGCCGGCGTCACCGACGTCACCGTCCTGCCCGGCGGCGATGTCGCCAGTTCGGTGTTCGACGACGGCACCGACACCTGGGAGTTGCGCACCGGCTCAGGCGAGACCTTCCGCGCCGCCGTCGTCATCGCGGCAGACGAACCGCCCTACCTCCCGTGGATACCAGAGTTGCCGGGGCGCAACGCCTTTCACGGACCGACGTTTCACGCGGCACGATGGGACCCGGAGGACCCCGCATTCGACCCGGCGGGCAAGCGCGTCGCGGTGATCGGCACCGATTCCGCCGCCGGCTATCACCTGCGGGAGCTCACCGAGCGAGCGGCGTCGGTCACCGTGTTCACCCACCCACCCCGCCGGTTTGTCCAGCTTGTGCCGTTATGGACGACCCGCGCCACAGGCTGGCTGCGCCGCACGCGGGCGATCCTTAAGGGGCCGCGGCCCGCGGTGGTCGGCGCGGCGATCGAGGCGCTGACCTCGTCGGGCATCCGCACCCAGGACGGCAGGGAGCACCGCGCGGACGCGATCATCTACGGCACCGGCTTCACAGCTTGCGACTCGAGGCTGGTCGGGGCCGGCGGGCTGGCCATCCAGCAGGTTTGGCTGGACGGCATGGAGCCGTTCCTCGGAGTCGCCGTTCACGGTTTCCCGAACTACTTCCTCATCACCGGGCCCGACATCGCGGCGCAGACCCGCTACACCGTCGAGTGCATCGGGCTGATGAAAGCGACTGGCAGCAGCCGCATCGAGGTGCGGCGCAGTAGCCAGCAGGTATTCAATGAGCGCGCCCACCTCACTCCGGCCGAGCCATTACCGGTGGCATCAGCGTTCGACCTGTCGGGGCTCCCCGCCACTGGCACGGAGACCAAGGAGACCTACGACGGCGCGGCAACGCTGACGATCGGGGACGCCTGCCATCGCGTGCGCGTGCGGCTCACCGGCCGCATCGACCCGATCGACGGCCACTACCACTGGCAGGGGACGGTCTTCAGTTCGCTGTCGGGCCCGTTGTCGGACGAGGCACTCAAACAGTCGCGAGCGGCGACGCTGACGGTGGATGGCCTGAGCGCGCCCGCGCGGATCGTCGAACAAACACCGTGGGGCACGCACTCGATCGCCGGGGTGGGAGCCCCGCCGTACGCGCACAACGGCAGCTGAGCCGGGCAGGGCGGGGCTCTGAACCGACCCGCACCGCAAGGCGGCGCTGGCCGGGTGATATGTGTGCCAAGTTAGGTCGCTTCACAGGTTTGCCAGGTGTCGGCATCGGGGTAATCCGGATACGCTGAATTCCACTCCCACATCGGAGGTTGGCCACAGTTATATTGAAGTGGGTAACGCCCGTGGGTGCGCGCGCTTCGCTAGGCGACAAGACGGATGAGCAGAACGGCGTGTTCGTGGTAGCAGTTGACGCTTCGGACAGGCGGCGGCGGGGGGTTCTCTTCCGACGCGCGTCCCAATCGTCGCGTGTTTTGACCGTCAAAGTCGCGCTAAGCGAAGTGATTAACGCAAGTCAAGAGGTGCTGCCGCCACTGCGGGCGGCATCGTCAAGTCGGCCGGGCGGAAGTTCGAGGAGCGGGACATGGAGCCGGACCACGGGATGGAACTGGAATGCCAGTCGACCAGAGAAAACGAGGCAGTCCAGTGGCCCCAGTGCTCCAAGCGGCACACCCGCGCCTGGGGATGGCCACGGTGAGCGCGGTGGCCGAGTCGCCGCGCTCGTTGGGCATTGCGGTACGGACGGAGGACTCGGTGGCCCTCCTCACCGTCGACGGTGTCCTTGACTCCGGCAGCTCCGCGGCGCTGCGCGACAGCATTATGAAGACCACGCTGCAAGAGCCCACCGCCGTTATCATCAACGTCAGCGCGCTGCAGGTGCCCGCGAAATCGGCATGGTCGGCCTTCCTCGGCGTGCGTTGGCAATCCGAAACCCAGCTCGACGTGCCGATCGTGTTGGTCTGCGCCAATCGCGCGACCCGCGATGCGATCAGCCGCAGCGGCGTCACCCGCTTCATGCCGGTGTATGCGACCGAGAAAGGTGCGTTGAAGGCCGTTGGGCGGCTCGCCGGTCGCACTGTCCGGCGCGCCGACGCCAAGCTTCCTCCGAATCTGACCAGCCTGCGCGAGTCGCGGCGGCTGGTCCGCGAGTGGCTGACCGGTTGGTCGCTGCCGGGGCTGATTCCGGTCGCGTTGGTGGTTGTCAATGTGTTCGTGGAAAACGTGCTGGAACACACGGGAAGCGACCCGGTGATGCGCGTCGAGACCGACGGCGCGACCGCGACCATCGCGGTGTCCGATGGCAGCAACGCGCCCGCGCTGCGGCTGGGCTCGCCGAAGAAGGGCATCGACGTGTCCGGCCTGGCGATTGTCGACGCTTTGTCCCGCGGGTGGGGCAGCACTCCCACCTCGTCCGGCAAGACCGTGTGGGCGGTCATCGGTCCCGAAAACCAGCTCTGACTTTCCGACCCCCCGCGCGGGCCAAACTAGAACACGTTCTAATGTCGTGTTTAGTGGCCGTTGACGGAAGGTGGATGACGTGCGGTTCAGCTTTGCGGAGTCACTGACCGACCCTTCGTTTTACATCCCGCTGGCCAAGGCGGCCGAGGATGCCGGCTACCACAGCATGACGATCGCCGACAGCATCGCCTATCCCTTCGAGTCCGACTCCAAGTACCCGTACACCCCCGATGGCAGCCGCGAGTTCCTGGACGGCAAGGAGATCGTCGAGGCGTTTGTGCTGACGGCCGCGTTGGGCGCGGTGACGACGAAACTGCGGTTCAACTTCTTCGTGCTCAAGCTACCCGTCCGGCATCCGGCGCTGACGGCCAAGCAGGCGGGTTCGCTGGCCGCTCTGACCGGCAACCGGCTGGGACTAGGCGTGGGCACCAGCCCATGGCCGGAGGACTACGAGCTGGTGGGTGTCCCCTTCGGCAAACGCGGCAAGCGGATGGACGAGTGCATCGAGATCGTCAAAGGCCTGACCACCGGCGACTACTTCGAGTTTCACGGCGAGTTCTACGACATCCCGAAGACGAAGATGAGTCCGGCTCCCACACAGCCGATTCCGATTCTGGTCGGCGGCCACGCCGATGTGGCACTGCGGCGCGCGGCGCGCCTGGACGGCTGGATGCACGGCGGCGGCAGCTCCCCCGAGGAACTCGACCGGCTCATCGCCCGGGTCAACAAGTTTCGCGAGGAAGAAGGTAAAACGGGACCGTTCGAGATCCACGTCATCTCGATGGACGCCTACACAGTGGACGGCATCAAGCGCCTTGAGGACAAGGGTGTCACCGATGCCATCGTGGGCTTCCGGTATCCCTACATCATTGGGCCCGACCCGGAACCGCTGGAGAAAAAGATTCGCAACCTGGAGCGGTTCGCCGAAAAGGTGATCTCGAAAGTCTAGCGGCGGTCACAAGCGCGGCGAAGCCGGGCGCAGTGGGCCGCCGCCAAAGTCTAAGCGGCACAGATCTTTACAGGGAATCCCACTTCGGTGCCCGCTTCTCCATGTGCGCCTTGGCCGCCTCGACCGGGTTGTTGGTGAAACCGCTGAGGATCTGGGTGCGGTTCTCGATCTCGATGGCGTGCCGCAGGCTCGGTGCGTCCAGCGCCGCGTTGAGGCCGATCTTGGTCTGCCACACGCCGTAGGCGTTGTTCTCCGCGATCGAGCGGGCCACCGCGCACGCCGCCGGGATTAGATCGTTCGGCGCCACCACCTCGTGCACGAGTTTGATGCGATAGGCCTCGGCCGCATCGATGATGCGTCCGGTCAACATGAGTTCGCGCGCCACCCCGGCCCCGACGATCTTCGGCAGTAGGTAGCTGGTGCCCATGTCCATCGACGAGAAGCCTGCCTTGATGAACGCCGAACCGAACCGCGCCTGTTCGGACGCGACCCGGACATCGCTGACCAGCGTGAACGCCAGCCCACCCCCGACGGCGACACCGTTGACCGCCGCGATCACCGGGATGGGCAGCTCGTAGATACGGGTGAACAGGTCGGCCAGCCGGACCTGGGCGTCGTAGTTGGTCTTGAAGGGCGGGGTCGACGCCCTGCTGGTGACCCAGGGCTGGCCGGTGCCGCTAAGGTCGGCGCCGGCGCAGAAGCCGCGGCCGGCGCCGGTGAGGATCGCGACCCTGAATTCACCGGAGCTCAGCGCATCCAGGGCGGCGTCCACGCCGTCGATCAGCGACCCGTCGATCGCGTTCAGCCGCTCCGGCCGGTTCAGGGTGATGAGAGCGATTTGGTCCTCGAGAGTTGCGAGTTCGACAGCAGCCATACCCGCACGGTAAGCGACACAGCGGGTGCCCAGGTACCCGACCTACCGTGGAACCATGACACGTAGCGAGGGTGATACCTGGGACCTGGCCAGCAGCGTAGGAGCCACCGCCACCATGGTGGCCGCGGCCCGAGCGGCCGCCACCAGGCGTCCGCAGCCGGTCATCATCGATGAGTTCGCCGAGCCGCTGGTACGCGCCGTCGGGTTGGACCTGTTCACTCGGCTCGCCGGCGGCGAGCTGGAGGCCGAGGACGTCGAGAAGGGCGTCAACTTTCCGCGGATGGTCGACACCTTCGCCGCTCGCGCCCGCTATTACGACGACTACTTCGCCGACGCCAGCGCCGCGGGCATACTGCAGGTCGTCATCGTGGCGTCGGGGCTGGACGCGCGGCCGTACCGGCTTTCCTGGCCGGCGGGGACCACCGTGTACGAAATCGACCAGCCCGAGGTAATCGAGTTCAAGACCGCAACCTTGTCTCAACTCGGCGCCGTGCCCGCCGCCGAGCACCGCACGGTAGGCATCGACCTGCGCGATGATTGGCCGGCCGCGCTGCGGGCCGCCGGCTTCGATACCGCGGCGCCTACCGCTTGGCTCGCCGAGGGGGTGCTCATCGGCTTTCTGCCGCCGGAGGCCGAAGTTCGGTTGCTCGACAACGTCATATCGCTGAGCGCCGCGGGCAGCCGGTTTTCCGCAGACTTTGGTTCGCTCAACCCAGGATCACCGGAATCGAATGAACAGTCGCGGATCGCGACCGAGGGCTGGCGACGGCAGGGACTCGATCTGGACATCGCCGCATTGGCCTACCCCGGCGAACACACCGACGTCGCCGCACACCTGCAAGCCCACGGATGGGAAGCGACCACGTGCGGGCTCAATGACCTGTTCGTCGCTGCCGGCGTGCCGCAGCTGGCGGGGGCCGACCGGCAGAGTCAGGCCGCCACGATCAGCTTCGTGCGGGCTGTTCGGCCATAGGCTGACACCACTTGTCACTCCAGTAACGGGGAGGGTCCGGTGTGTCTTTTTGTCCACCTCCGAGCGACAAAATGACTTGCCGGGCAGCGGCTGTCGCTCGGAGGTGGACAAAAAGGGACACCCGGACTTCCTGTGACGCATGGGGTCACGAGGAGCGCTTGGCCAACCAGTCGGCCTGCATCACCAGCAGCGCCATGACCTCCTGCTGCGGCATGTCGGGGTCGAGTTCGCGGTAGCGCTGATAGACGTTGACGACGACGCGCTCGGCGTCCAGCCAGGTCGCGTACTCGCCGAGGTCGATGGTGTCGGCGGCCTCCGCCCACGACAGGCCCTTGCGGTGGGCGACCTCGGCTTGTTCGGCGACGTGAACGAGATAGCCACGGACAGCGCGGATTCCATCCGGATCGGTGATCGGACCGTGGCCGGGGACCACCGTCGGCGCGTCCAGCGCGATCATCGCGTCGCACGCCGCAACCCAGTTGTCGATCGGACCGGCCCACACAATCGGCGTGCAGCCGATGAACAGCAAGTCCCCACCGAACAGCACACCGGCGTCGGGCACATGCACCACCGAATCCGCCGCGGTGTGCGCCGGGCCCAGGTTCAGCAGATTGATTTGCCGGCCGCCGACGTCGATGGTCAGGTCGCGCTCGAACGTCTTGTCAGCGTTGCGCACCGTGATGCCGCCGAAGTCGAAGTACCCGAAGCGTTCTCGCGCGTACGGCGTCGCGACCGGTCCCAGGTTTCCGGTCTGCGTCATGGCCAGCATCTCGGGCGCCATGCCGTGCGCGATCTCCTCGGCCGTGCCCTCGGCGGCGATGATGCGCACCGACGCGTCCAGCAGTTGGTTGCCGTGGGTGTGGTCGCCGTTGGAGTGGGTGATCAACGCGTCGGTAATGGGCGTGCGGTCGGTGATGGGCTTCATCGCGGTGAGCATTTCGCGGGTCAGCGCCAGGTCGAAAAGCGTGTCGACGAGTAGTGCCGCGCCGTCGCCGGCGACCAGCCCGGCGTTGCTCCAACCATATCCACCGTCCGGCAGCGTCCACGCCCACACCCGATCGCCGACCTCGTGCAGCCCGCGGGTGTAGGGCACCCGCGCCGGCGCCCGGTTGACCCGGACGGGGGGCGGCGCGGCATCCGGGTTGGGCCGGGGGGCCAACGGATGTGGTGCGTCACTGGCGCGCACGGTCTGCCTGGTCTCCCCCAGCCCTTCGACCTTCAGGGTGACGACGTCGCCGTCGTGCAGCCAGCCCGGGAACGATTCCAGCGCGGCCAGGCTGAGGTGCTCGATAAGCGTGCAGGTTGGCACGGTGCCAGAACCGAAAACATCCCCGGGGCTTAGTGTTACACCGCGTGAGGCGTAGGAGATGACTTCGGCGAAGCTCCAATCCATCTGGCCGGTTGAGCCCGAGCCAATCTCGGTGTCGTTGACGAGAGCGCTGACTTGCAGGCTCAGCTTGCCGTCGCGGCGGTATGGCTCGAGCTCATCCGGGGTGACCAAATACGGGCCCAGCGAGACGCCGCTGTCCTTGCCCTTGGCCTGCCCAATCGCCAGCTGGCCCTCAAGCTGCTGTAGGTCTCGCGCGGACCAGTCGTTGAAGATGGTGTAGCCGATGATGGCCTGTTCTGCTTGCTCGATGGTCAAGTCTTTGCCAGTCGTTCCGATGACCGCGCCGATCTCCAATTCGAAGTCCTGCCATGCGCTTCCAGGAGCCATCGGCACATCGTCGTACGGGCCGAGAACTGTTGCCGGACAAGCGAAGTAGAACGCAGGGATGCGATACCAGGTGTCGGCGAGCTCTCGGCCAGCCCCCAGGACAGCCTGGCAGTTGCGCATGTGGTCCAGGAAGCACAGGGAGTCGCGGATCGACGGCGGGCGCGGGATCGGCGCCATCAACGTGACGTCGCCGAGCCGCACCGTCTCGGCGGGAGAACGCAATGCCTCCTCCCCGGCTTTCCGCAGCCCGTCTGCGCCACGGTTGACCAGATCAAGCAGCGTCACACCCGGCGGCACCGCGTGAATCGCGTCACCGGAGAGCACACCGGTGCGCTCTCCGTTATCATTTTGGTAAGTAACCCATTTCATTCGCGTACCACCTCACTTGGTTTCTTGTCTGGCCTTAGCCCGCGCCAGCTGGCTTGACGCAACCGGTTGTCGGGGGTCCATTCGCTGTAGCGCACCTCTCCGACCATAACCGGCTCGACGAACGTCACGCCTTTGGCGTCGGCCGCGGGAAGCTTTGCGTCGAAGGGTGATTGGTCGGTGCGCAGCGGCGCCAACGTCGATTTGAGTTTGGCCAGTTCGCGTTCGGTGAATCCGGTGCCGACCCGTCCCGCGAATTGCAGCCCGCCATCGCCAGGGATTCCCATCACCAGCGCGCCGATGCCGCTGCTACGCCCGCCTTCCCCGGCCCGCCAGCCGCCGATGACGACTTCCTGGGTTTTCCAGTGCTTGTCCTTGATCCACGCCGCGGAGCGTCGACCCGGCTGGTAGGTGGAGTCACGCCTTTTGGCAACCAGGCCCTCCCAGCCGTGTTCACGGGAATGTTCGAGCGCCTGGTCGCCGTCGCCGGGCAGCAGGTCGGGAACGATGAGATTGCCTGCGGCGCCGAGCGTTTCTAGCAACTTGCGCCGATCTTGGTACTTCGCCCGGAGCAGTGAGCGGCCATCAAGGTAGAGCAGGTCGAATGCCCAGAACTCGACGTGAGTGCCGCGGCCCCGGTTCTGCATCTCATTGAAGCTGGGCACCCCGGACTTGTTGAGCGCTACCGCCTCACCGTCAAGCACGACATGGTGATCGGCGAGATCGGCCGCCAACGACTGCAATTGGGGGTATTCCTTGGCGACGTCGCGGCCGCTGCGCGACCGCAGCCGCACCTCGCCCCGGTCGGCCTCCACCAGCAGCCGGTATCCGTCCCACTTGCCCTCGAAGGCCCACTGGCCGGCCTTCAGACCGGCCACTGAACCGTGTGTCGCGAGCATCGGGGCGATCTCGCCGAAGTCGAAGACCTGCTGATCCTTCATGCGGTGCGCCAGCCACTGGTCGCCGTTGGTCTGAATCAGGGCGTAGCGGCCCGAGATTCGGCTGCCGTGCAGGTTGACGATGACTTCCCCTTTTACATCCCCTTTTTCATTCCCTCTTTCGAAGGAGTCATTGAACTTCTCGGCCTCGTAGGTGCCCGAGTCCCAGATGATCACCTTCCCGGCGCCGTACTCGCCCTTGGGGATGCTGCCCTCAAACCCGCCGTATTCCAGCGGATGATCCTCGGTATGTACCGCCAGATGGTTCACCGACGTGGTCTCAGGCAGATTTTTCGGCACCGCCCACGACACCAGCACGCCGTCGCGCTCCAGCCGGAAGTCGTAGTGCAGCCGGCGGGCGTGGTGTTCCTGGATGACGAATGTATTGCCCTGGCCGGTAGCGGGTTTCGTTTTGGGTACCGGCTCGGGAGTCTTCGACGCGTCGCGCATACTTCGATATTTGGTCAGCCGATCGGGGGGAGTCCTCACGTCGGCGTCCAGCGGCGCCAGCAGGTCGCCGTCGCGCTGGACCCGCTTCAGTACTTCGTCGTAGCGCAGCTGGCGGAGCTTCTTGTCGTCAAGCTCCTCCCAGCTGCGCGGTGCGGCGACGGTCGGATACTCGCGTCCGCGAAGCGAATAGGGCGCGATGGTGGTCTTCGCCCCGTTGTTCTGACTCCAGTCCACGAACACCTTGCCCGTCCGCAGGCTCTTGGTCATGGTGGCCGTGACCAGCTTGGGCATCGACGTTTCCAATTGCTGCGCAACACGTTTAGCCAAGGTCACCGCACCCTGGCTACTCACCGGCTTGTCTAGCGGGCTATAGAGGTGCAGGCCCTTGCTGCCGCTGGTCAGCGGAAACGTGGTCAGACCGATGTCGGCGATCAGATCCCGAATGGCGCGCGCGACCTTGGCGAGCTGCACCATGGTGACACCGTCGCCGGGATCGAGGTCGAACACCAGACGGGTGGACGGGCCGGGTTTGAGTTCCTCGCCTTTCCGCGTCCACTCGGCGACGAACCGCCACTGCGGTACGTGTACCTCCAGCGCTGCCTGTTGCGCGATCCAGGCCAGCCCGTCGGCGCTGTCGATGATCGGATACGTTGTCGTCCCGGACCGGTGGGAAATACTGGCGCGGGGCAACCACTCGGGAGCCGAGGAAGCCAGCTGCTTTTCGAAAAACGAAGACTGCTCAACCCCATTCGGCCAGCGTTTACGGGTGGCCGGGCGCCCGGTGATGTGCGGCACCATCACCTCGGCGATACCGGTGTAATAGTCGAAGATGTCGGACTTAGTGGTGCCGGTCACGGGGTAGAGCACCTTGTCGGGGTTGGTCAGCTTCACCCGTGGGGCCATGAGAGTCAACCTACGCGTTTCGGGCTCGTTAACCGCCTTGACCACCGATTATCGACCTTAACGATCTCTTTACATGTGACATGACCCACGAACGCGTTAGACCCGCGGTCGCCGCGGGGCACAGGGACAGAATGTTTGACGTAATCCCGTCCCCTTGGCGTCCAAACAGCGGCGTCCCCCTGAGCGATTCGACATTACGACTGCATTCGCAACGAGTTGACGTGCCCACCTATGACAGATCCGCACTGCAGCGGGGTGTCGTTCACATCGGCGCGGGCAATTTCCACCGCGCACACCAAGCCGTCTACTTCGACGACCTTGCCCGCTCGCGCATCTCCGACCGTTGGGGGGTTACCGGCATCAGCCTGCGCTCCCGCGAGGTCAAAGACCTGCTGTCGGCTCAAGACGGGCTGTATACCGTCGTGCAGCGCGGCCAGGACCGCCAGACCGCCCGCGTGGTCGGCTCGATCGGCTCCGTTCACTACGCACCGAATGATGGCGCTGCTGTCCGCGCCGCCCTGGCGGATCCCCAGACCCGCATCGTCAGCCTGACCATCACCGACAACGGATACTTCCTGAATCCGGTCACCGACCAGTTCGACGCCGACCACCCCGACGTGCGCGCTGACCTCGTCGCGTCCAATAGCTATGCCACCGCGTGGGGGTATCTGGCCGAAGCTCTCGACCGGCGTCGCCGCGCGGGCGTCAGGCCGTTCACTGTGCTCTGCTGCGACAACATTCCCGGAGACACCCACCCAGCGAGAACCGCGCTGGTGTCGTTCGCCGCCTTGAAGGACCCCGGGCTGGCCCGCTGGATCGACACGTATGTCGCGTTCCCGTCCACCATGGTCGATCGCATCACCCCGCAAACCTCCAAGTCGGAGCGCAAATTCGTCGAGCAGACATTCGGCGTCGCCGACAAATGGCCGGTCGTGACCGAACCGTATTGCCAGTGGGTCATCGAGGACTCCTTCTGCAATGGTCGGCCACCGCTCGACCAGGTCGGTGCCGAATTCGTCGCGAATGTCCGCGACCACAAGCTGATCAAGACCCGTCTTCTCAACGGAACCCATATCGCACTCGCGTGTCTGGCCACGTTGGCCGGCTACCAGCGCACCGACGAAGCCATGCGGGACCGCGTCATCGTCGATTACGTCGAGAAGCTCCTGCGCGACGAGATTCAGCCGCTGCTGCCCGCAGTCCCCGGGATGAACACACCCGAATACCGGGGCACCTTGCTCGATCGGCTCAGCAATCCCCGAATGAGTGACCAATTGTCGCGGCTGGCTCGACGGGGCACGAGCAAAATAGCGTCGTTTGTGCTGCCGTCGCTGCAGGAGGCGATCGCACAAGGCAGGCCGCACACCCTGCTGATGTTGGCTGTCGCCGGGTGGGCCCGCTACATGCGCGGCCACGACCTCAACGGACGTCAATTCCGCATCGAAGACTCGCAGGCGATTCCGGTGGTTAAGTTGGCGACCATGGCGAGCAGCAACCCCGATCCGCTGTTGGGGCATGAAATGTTCACCGAGGTGCGCGCGGTTCCCGGCTTCGCGGAGCGTCTTGGCGACATGATTGCGGACATCGACGCGCGCGGCGTGATACCCACGCTGCGTGACGCGATGCGCAATGACGAGCGGGAGTTGGTGTCACGATGAGCTATGAACTCTATGGGCTGACCTTTGTGCGCACATTCGACCCGGCGCCGATCACTACCTTGCTCTGCGACGCCGATGACAACCTGTTTCCTTCGGAGAGGCCGGCGTTCGACGCATCGACTGAGGTGACGAATCGTTTCCTGGCCAGATTCGGCGTGACCGCTCCGCTCAGCTCCGAGGAGTTGCGTAAGCGGGCCGTCGGGAAAAACTTCCGCACCACGGCACTCGACTTGGCGGTGCAGTGCGAAGTGCCGCTCGATCAGACGTTGGCACAGGGCCGTCCCGCAGCGGTGATCGCCTCAGGCAGCGATCTGGCGAGCGGTGACGCGTTGTCCGCCGACGAACTCGAGCAATGGGTGCGCGAAGAGCGCGAACGGGTCACCGCTCATCTCGCTGTCACCCTGACACGCGATCCGCAGGTGCTGGACCCGCTGAGAGACCTCGCGACGCGCTACGCACTCGCGGCCGTCAGCTCCAGCGCCACCAAGCGTCTGCATGCCTGCTTCACTGCCACGGGCCTCGACTCGCTGATACCGGCGGCGGTGACCTTCAGCGCGGAGGATTCTCTTCCGGTGCCGACAAGCAAACCCGACCCGGCGGTGTATCTGCATTCCGGCCAGGTACTGGGCGTCGAAGCGGAACAAGGGCTGGCCATCGAAGACTCCGTGGCCGGCGTGAGTTCCGCGGTCGCAGCTGGCTACGCCACCGTCGGCAACGTGATGTTCGTGCTACCTGACGAACGGGATTGCCGCCGTGCAGAATTGATCGAAGCCGGCGCAGTCGCGATAACCGATTCGTGGCGTGCTCTTGCTGATGTCCTGCTGTTGTCGGCCGCGCAGGCTGGAGGTCCCCCGCTCACGTAGGGCATCGGCTGGGCCGCGACTGGTCCAAGCCGCTGGCCCGACGATGTTCGGAGGCCCGCACCCGTCGTACCGTGGAGGGGTGCTGCGAGTCCGGTAACGATCCGGGCTGTGGCCCGGGGAGGAGTTGGCCAATGGTGGCTAGCACGATCAATCTGAACAATGCGACGCTGTCCAAGCTGCCGATTGAAGCACCCAACTACGACCGCGGCAGCGTGACCGTCGGTATCGCGCATATCGGCGCCGGTCATTTCCACCGCGCGCATCAGGCCATGTACATCGACCGGCTGCTGCAGGCCGGTCTGGCGCGCGAATGGGGCATCTGCGGGGTGGGCGTGATGCCCGCCGACTGGACGATGCGCGATGTTCTGAACGATCAGGACGGGCTCTACACGCTGATCCTGGAAAAACCCGACGGCAGCCGGGACGCGCAAGTGATCGGCTCGATCATCGACTATCGCTACGCCCCCGACGATCCGGAGTCAGCGTTGGAAGTGCTGGCGGCACCGTCCACCAGGATCATTTCGCTGACCATCACCGAGGGCGGTTATCGCGACCCGGACGGGCCCGCGTTCGCGTTGATCGTCGAGGCCTTGGACCGGCGTCGCCGCAGCGGGATCGCCGCACCGACCATCGTGTCGTGCGACAACATCGAGAACAACGGCAAGATCGCAGGGCGGGCCGTCCTCGCTAACGCCGAGAGCCGCGACCCCGAACTCGCCGAGTGGGTGGGCGAACACGTTCAGTTCCCGAGTTCGATGGTCGACCGGATCACCCCGTCCACGACACTGGAGATGGCCGAAGAAGTGCGGCGCGACTTCGGTGTCAACGACCGGTGGCCGGTGGTGGCCGAGCCATTCGCCGCCTGGGTGCTCGAAGACAAGTTCGCCGACGGCAGGCCGCCGCTGGAGCAGGCGGGCGTGCTGTTGGTCGACGATGTCGCCCCGTACGAGTTGATGAAGCTGCGCCTGCTCAACGCCGGGCATCAATGCCTGGCCTACTTCGCTCATCTGTGCGGATTTGAGTTCGTCCATGATGCGGCGAGTGATCCGTTGTTCGCCGAATTCTTGCTTGCCTATTTCGAATCCGAGGCCATCCCGACGCTGCCGGCGGTGCCCGGGATCGACCTGCACGAGTTCAGCCGCACGCTGATCGAGCGGTTCTCCAACCCGGGCGTGCGCGACACCGTGGCGCGGTTGTGCGCCTTCTCGTCGGATCGCATTCCAAAGTGGCTGATCCCGGTGATCTGCGACAACCTGGCCAGCGACGGGTCGGTCCGGGTGGCGGCAGCGGTGGTGGCAAGCTGGGCCCGCTACGCCGAGGGCACCGACGAATGGGGTAAGCCATACGAGGTGGTGGATCAGCTCGCGGATTCGCTCATCCCGATCGCCCGCTCGCAGTACGAGAATCCCGCCGCGTTCATCGAGATCGCCGCGGTGTTCGGCGGTCTGGCCCATCAGCCACGCTTCGTCCAGGCATACAGCTGGGCGCTTGATTCGTTGCACCGCAAAGGAGCTCGGGCGACATTGGAGGCGTTGCTGCAATGACTCGCGGGCTGGTGATCGGCGAGTCGCTGATCGATATCGTCGAGAGCGACGAGCATGTCGGTGGCAGTCCGCTCAACGTCGCCGTCGGACTCGGCCGGCTGGGCCGCGACATCGACTTCCTGACCTACATCGCCGACGACTCGTACGGCCGGCGCATCATCGACTACGTCGAAGCCGCAGGGGTGCAACTAGTTTCAGAAAGTCGGACTGCGGAGCGCACGGCGACTGCGCGGTCAATTATCGCGGAAGACGGGTCGGCCGACTATGTGTTCGATCTGGACTGGCAGCTTTCCGGAACGCCGCCGGTCGCGCCGCCGCTTTTCGTCCATACCGGATCGATTGCCGCTGTGCAGGATCCGGGCTGCCTGGCAGTCGCGGCGTTGATCGACGCCTATCGCGTGTCTGCTACGGTCACCTTCGACCCCAACGTGCGGCCGTCGCTGATCGCCGACCGGGAACTGGCCGTCGCACGCATCGAGCATCTCATCGAACGCAGCGACATCGTGAAAGTCAGCGAGGAAGACCTGCGCTGGATCGACCCCGCTCGCCCGCCCGAGCAGATCGCGCAAACGTGGCTGAGGTTGGGTCCCGCCATCGTGACGGTGACGATGGCTGACCGGGGCGCGGTGGCTTTCTGCGCAGCAGGGGTCGCACGGGTGCCGACGCGCGCAGTGCACGTGGTCGACACTGTCGGCGCCGGTGACTCCTTCATGGTCGGTCTGCTCGACGCCCTGTGGGGATCGCGTTTGTTGGGCAACGACCGGCGCACCGAGTTGCGTGGGATCGGGGTGGACGCGCTGACGGTGGCGCTCGAAGCGGCGAGTCTGTCGTCGGCGCTGACCATCGCTCGCGCGGGAGCTGACCTGCCGGATCGGGCTGCCCTGGACGCCGCGTCGCGTCGTTAGGCTTTTGGCCCGATGGTTCGGAAGCCTGGCGTCAGCGCTGACTGTGGCTCGATCCGGCGCCGATCTGCCGGGCCGAGCCGCCCTGAACGCTCAATCCGCCGCTCCTCCCGGTCATTTCACCTAGGCCGGCAGCGCCATCAGAGGTCGTCGCAACGTTGTCGCTCGGAGGCGGTAAACCGGACAAACCCAGCTCAAACCCAGCTCAAACCAGCTCAAACCCAGCTCAATCCCTGCACAGTACCCGCTCGTGGGCCTGCCGCGCTGTTTTGCTACCGGTGGTATGGGCATACTGACTGCATGCGCTCCATCTGGAAGGGTTCGATCGCATTCGGGCTCGTCAACGTCCCGGTCAAGGTGTACAGCGCCACCGAGGACCACGACATCAAGTTCCATCAGGTGCACGCCAAGGACAACGGGCGGATCCGATACAAGCGCGTGTGCGAGGTGTGTGGCGAAGTCGTCGAATACGGTGATCTGGCCCGGGCCTTCGAGTCCGACGACGGCCAGATGGTGATCATCACCGACGATGACATCGCCACACTGCCCGAGGAACGCAGCCGCGAAATCGAAGTGCTGGAGTTCGTCCCGGCCAGCGAGGTCGACCCGATGCTGTTCGACCGCAGCTATTTCTTGGAGCCGGACTCGAAGTCATCCAAATCGTATGTGCTGCTGGCCAAGACGCTCGCCGAGACCGACCGGATGGCGATCGTACATTTCACGCTGCGCAACAAGACCCGACTGGCGGCGTTGCGGGTCAAGGACTTCGGCAAACGCGACGTGATGGTGATCCACACCTTGTTGTGGCCCGACGAGATCCGCGACCCGGATTTCCCGGTGCTGGACAAGAAGGTCGAGATCAAGCCCGCGGAGCTGAAGATGGCCGGGCAGGTGGTGGAGTCGATGGTCGAGGACTTCAACCCGGACCGCTACCACGACGACTATCAAGAGCAGCTGCGGGAGCTGGTCGAGGCGAAACTCGAAGGCGGGGAAGCGTTTACCGTCGAGGAGAAACCCAAGGAGCTCGACGAGACCGAAGACGTGTCCGATCTGCTCGCCAAGCTGGAGGCCAGCGTGAAGGCCCGCTCCGGTGACGGTAAGGCGCCCCCCAAAAAGGCACCAGCGAAGGCGCCCGCCAAAAAGACACCGGCTAAAAAAGCACCCGCTAAAAACGCACCGGCCAAACAGGCCAGGAAAGCACCGGCCAAGAAGACGCCGGCGAAGGCCTCGTCAAAGTCCTGACGTCACGCCCTGAGGAATTCGGCTGCTCCGTGCCGTCGGACGTTCACCAATCGCACCGCCGCGGCGGTGAGGTTGACGGCGCCCACCAGGATGATCAGGGTGAGCGCCGCGCCCCATACCCGCAGAAAACCGGCGTGCTCGGGATTGGTGAGTTCGGTGTAGATCAGCAGCGGCAGCGACGCCATGTTGCCGTTGAAGATGTCGAAGTTGATGGAGCGGCTGTACCCGACCAGCACCAGTACCGGCGCGGTTTCGCCGATGACGCGTGCGATCGACAACAGGACACCGGAGACGATGCCCGGCATCGCAATCGGAAAGACGATCCGCACGATGGTCGTCCATTTGCGAACACCCAACGCGTAGCTGGCTTCTCGCAGCTCGTCGGGCACCAACCTCAGCATTTCCTCGGCGGACCGCACCACCACCGGCAACATCAGCAAGACCAGTGCCAACGACACCGCAAAGGCGCACTGCTGAAACCCGAAGGTGGCGATCCAGAGGCTGAAGATGAACAGCGCCGCCACGATCGAGGGCACCCCGGCCAGCACGTCGACCATGAAAGTGGTCACTCGCGCAAGCCGACCGTATCCGTATTCCACCAGGTAGACGGCTGTCATCAAGCCCAGCGGCACGGCCAGGACGGTGGCCACACCGGCCTGCACCACCGTCCCGTACAGCGCGTGGTACACCCCGCCGGTGAATTCCTCGGGCAGCACGCCGTGCAGTGAGTGGGTCCACCAGCTCGATGCGGTGACGGCGTGCCAGCCCCGTGCGACGACAACCGACAGCACCCAGATCAGCGGTATCAGCGCCACGACGAACGAGGCGACAAAGAATGTTGTCGCGAGGTGGTTTTCGATCCGCCGCCGGATGCTGACGGCGTGAAACACTTCGGCTTTGACTGGCGCGTCGAACGCGTCAACGCTCATCCGTTGACCTTGCCGCCGGCAATCGTCCTGGCGGCCGCATTGACGACGAACGTCAGGACGAAGAGCGCGAATCCCGCGGAGATGTAGGCGCCCGTGGGCAGCGGGGCGCTGAATTCCGACGCCGCGGAGGCGATCTTGGAAGCGAACGTGTAGCCCCCGTCGAACAACGACCAGTGTCCAGGGTGGGCGCCCGAGCGCAGGATGATCAGCACCGCCACGGTTTCTCCCAGGGCACGGCCCAGCCCCAGCATCGACGCCGCGACGACGCCGCTACGACCGTACGGCAGCACCGTCATCCGCACGACTTCCCACTTGGTTGCTCCCAGTGCCAGCGCCGCTTCGATTTGGCGGCGCGGTGTCTGCCGGAAGACTTCGCGCGATACCGAGGTGATGATCGGCAGGATCATCACCGAAAGCACGATCCCCGCGGTGAAGATGGTGCCGCCGCCGGCCAGGGAAACGTTGCCCCGCTCAAACAGGAACAACCACCCCAGATCGCGATTGAGGAACTCCGCCACCGGCTCCAGATTGGGCGCCAGCACGAAGATCCCCCACAACCCGAAGATGATCGAGGGCACCGCGGCCAACAGATCGACTATCGCGCCAAACGGACGCGACAGCCGTGCCGGTGCGTATTGGGTCAGGAACACCGCGATCCCGACCGCGATCGGGACGGCCAACACCAGTGCGGTGACGGAACTGAGCACCGTGACCATCAACAGGTCGCGGATACCAAACGCCAGCTTGGCCGGGTCGCTGGTGTTGAATTCGGCGCTGGTGAAGAAGTTCGCATGGTTGGCGCGCAACGACGGGACCGCGCGGAGCAACAAGAAAGTTGCGATCAGCCCAATCGCGATCACGATCGTCGATCCGGCAGCGGCGGCGACCAGCTTGAACAGTCGGTCGCCGTGCCACTTGGCCCGCTCACGTGTCGCCGTCAGCGTGGGCTTGGTCCCGGTCGGATCCCACGGCCCGGCTGAGATCGATCGGGTCATTGGGACATCAGATCATGCAATGGCGTTGACCGCAGTGGACAACCTCGACTTGAACGCGTCCGGAATGGGGATATATCCGTTATCCGCTAAGCCATTCTGACCGGCACCGATGGTGCTCTGCAGGAAGGCCTTCACGGCGGTGCCGACCTGGGCGTCAGGGTATTTGGAACAGACGATCTCGTAGGTGGCCAACACGATGGGGTACGAGCCGGGCTGCGCCGGCTTGTAGAACGAGGTGGTGTCGAGCACCAGGTCGTTACCCTGTCCCTTGATGGTGGCCCCGGCGATCGTCTTGCCGACCGAGCCGGTGCTGATCGCCACGGCATCCGGACCGGCGGAGCTGATGATCTTGGCCATGTTCAGATGCTGCGCCTGGGCGAACGACCATTCGTTGTAGGTGATCGACCCTTCGGTGGCCTTGATCGCCGCCGACGTGCCGTCGTTGCCCTTGGCGCCCTCACCGACACCACCCTTGAACGTCTTTCCGGTGCCCTTGCCCCATGCACCGTTGGAGGCGGCATCGAGGTACTTCTGGAAGTTGTCAGTAGTCCCCGACTCGTCGTTGCGAAACACGACGTGAATCGGCTCGCCCGGCAGCGTGAAGCCGTTGTTCAGCCCCTGGATGGCGGGATCGTTCCAGGTGGTGATGGCGCCATTGAAGATCTTCGCTACGGTGGGACCATCCAGATTCAGTGAAGTCACCGTGCTGATGTTGAAGGTGACCGCGATGGGGCCGAACACCACCGGCAGGTTCCACGCCGGCGAGCCGCCGCAACGGTGCTGTGCGGCGGTGGCCTCGTCGTTGCTCAGCGGCGAATCCGAGCCGCCGAAATCGGTTTGGTTGCCGTTGAATTCCCTGATCCCGGCGCCCGAACCGTTGGGCGTGTAGTTCAACGTCTGGCCGGAGCAGGCCTGTTCGAACGCCTTGACGAAGCGGGTCATCGCGTTGGCCTGGGCCGTGGAGCCGCTGGCCTTGAGGGTCTGCTTCCCGCCGCAACTCACGCTGGCGGCCGTCGCGCTCCCCGATGAGCTTGGCGCACTTGCGTTTTTGTCGCTACCACACCCCGACAGCGTCATTGCACCGATACCCAGGACAGCCAGTGTCACGCTAAATCGGT
This sequence comes from uncultured Actinomycetota bacterium, assembly GCA_963767375.1. Classification (GTDB taxonomy): domain Bacteria; phylum Actinomycetota; class Actinomycetes; order Mycobacteriales; family Mycobacteriaceae; genus Mycobacterium. The sequence goes on along the minus strand of CAVYDT010000008.1, from coordinate 2,809,566 downwards.
TGAGTTTCAACTCAATTCCTTTTCGATAGCCAACTGATGGTCGTCTCCGCCCGTGGCCGCCTAACCTCGACGAGTTCGTCCGATGGCCGCCGCCGGGCGAGACGGGGTCATCAGGATCGCCGTCGGCGATTCAAACACAAATGCGACTTCGGCAGGTGGACCGGACATTAGCGGCCGGTTACAAAGCGACGACCTTATGGCAAACACGAGGCTCGGAAAAGTCCAGTGGAGCTGCCTTTACCAGCTCAGCTCAGGCGATGGCGTTGACCGCGGCCGACAACCTCGACTTGAACGTGTCGGGAATTGGGATATATCCATTGTCCGCCAAGCCATTCTGGCCGGTGCCGATGGTGCTCTGCAGGAACGCCTTCACCGCCATACCGACCTGGGGATCGGGATACTTCGAGCAGACAATCTCGTAGGTCGCCAGCACGATCGGATAGGCGCCGGTCTGGTTGGGCCGGTAGAACGAGATCGTGTCGAGGGCGAGGTCGTTGCCGTTCTTGATGATGTAGGCCGTGGCGATCGTCTTCCCCACCGAGTCCGCGCTGATCGCTACGGGGTCCGGACCGGCCGACGTGATGATCTTGGCCATGTTCAGGTGTTGCGCCTGGGCGAATGACCATTCGTTATAGCTGATCGCCCCTTCGGAGCTCTTTACGGCCGCGGCGGTGCCGTCGTTGCCCTTGGCGCCCTCGCCGACACCGCCCTTGAACGTCTTTCCGGCGCCCTTACCCCACGCACCGCCGGAAGCGGTATCCAGATATTTCTGGAAGTTGTCCGAGGTCCCGGACTCGTCGCTGCGGAAGATGACACGAATCGGCTCGGTGGGCAGGGCGACGCCCGGGTTCAGTGCCGCGATCGCGGGATCGTTCCAGGCGGCAACGGCGCCGTTGAAGATCTTGGCCGCGGTCGGGCCATCGAGATTCAACGATGTCACACCGTTGACGTTGTAGGTGATGGCGATCGGACCGAACACCACCGGCAGGTTCCACGCCGGCGAGCCGCACCGCTGCGCAGCGGCGTCGTACTCGGGCGGCAGCAACTCAGAGTCCGACCCACCGAAATCGGTTTGATTGCCTGTGAATTCGCTAATGCCGGCGCCTGACCCGTTCGGTGTGTAGTTCAGCGTCTGACCGGGACAGGCCTGTTCAAACGCGTTGGCAAACCGGGTCATCGCGTTCTGCTGGGCCGTCGATCCACTGGCCTTCAGCGTCTGCTTCCCGCCGCAACTGACGTTCGCGCCCGAGGATCCACTCGGCGAACTTGCTTTATTGTCACTGCCACACCCCGACAGCGCCAGCGCACCGGTGGCCAGAACGCACAGCGCGGCACTAAATCGGTTGAATTTCAATTTAGTTCCTCATATTGATAGCCGAGCGACGATATCCGCCGCCCAGCGCCGCGTAACTTCGACGAGTTCGTCAGGCGGCCGTCGCCGGGCGAGGCGCATTCAAACAGTATTGCAGTTTTGTCAGGTTGACCGGCCAGCACCTGCACTCCTCCCGTCAGCGAGGTCCGGGTAAATGCACAGCCAACACATTAAGGCCGGCCGGGCCGAGGCGCGCGACGAACTCCAACGGCACCGGCGCGGCACCGGTGCGGAGGCGAAACTAGAACCTGTTCCTCCCCAGGATGCCGCGGCTTGCTACCGTTTCTAGACAGCTGAAGAAGAAAGGCCGCGCATGATCCTCGACAAGTTCCGTCTCGACGACAAAGTCGCCGTCATCACCGGTGGCGGCCGCGGCCTCGGTGCGGCCATCGCGCTGGCATTTGCCGAGGTCGGCGCCGACGTCGTGATCGCTTCGCGCACGCAATCCGAACTGGACGCCGTCGCCGAAAAGATCCGTGCCACCGGTCGCCGTGCCCACACCGTCGCCGCCGACCTGGCCCATCCCGAAGTGACCGCAGAGCTGGCCGGTAAGGCCGTCGAGGCTTTCGGCAGACTAGACATCGTCGTCAACAATGTCGGCGGGACGATGCCCAACACGTTGCTGACCACCTCGACCAAGGACCTCAAAGACGCGTTCACGTTCAACGTCGTCACCGCCCATGCGTTGACCGTGGCGGCCGTGCCGTTGATGCTCGAGCACTCCGGCGGCGGCAGCGTGATCAACATCAGCTCGACCATGGGCCGGCTGGCCGGACGTGGTTTCGCCGCGTACGGCACCGCCAAAGCGGCGTTGTCGCACTACACCCGCCTCGCCGCGCTGGACCTGTGCCCGCGCATCCGGGTCAACGCCATCGCGCCGGGCTCGATCCTCACCTCTGCGCTGGACGTGGTGGCCTCCAACGACGAGTTGCGCAAGCCGATGGAGAAGGTGACGCCGATGCGCCGCCTGGGGGATCCCGACGACATCGCTGCTGCGGCAGTGTATTTGGCGTCCCCGGCCGGGAGCTTCCTGACCGGCAAGACACTCGAGGTCGACGGCGGCCTCACCTTCCCCAACCTCGACATCCCCGTCCCCGACCTGTGACGCGCGAGCAGTCTTACCGCTACCCCTAAGGAGTCGCTCATGGCCATCCCCGTCGTCCAACTCGGCACCGGCAACGTCGGTGTGCACGCGCTGCGCGCGCTGATCACCAATCCGGAGTTCGAGCTCACCGGCGTCTGGGTGTCCTCGGAAGCCAAGGCGGGCAAGGACGCGGCAGAGCTTGCCGGACTTGCCGATTCAACCGGCGTGCTGGCCAGCACCGACCTGGACGCGGTGCTGGCCACCGGCCCGAAGTGTGCCGTCTACAACGCGATGGCCGACAACCGGCTGCCCGAGGCCTTAGAGGACTACCGGCGCGTGCTGGCGGCCGGGATCAACATCGTCGGCAGCGGCCCGGTCTTTCTGCAGTATCCGTGGCAGGTGATCCCCGAGGAGCTCAGCAAGCCGATCGAAGACGCCGCGCGCGAAGGCAATTCGAGCGTCTACGTCAACGGCATCGATCCGGGTTTCGCCAACGACCTGTTGCCGCTGGCGCTGGCCGGCACCTGCCAGAACATCCAGCAGGTGCGCTGCATGGAGATCGTCGACTACGCCACCTATGACAGCGCGGTGGTCATGTTCGACGTGATGGGATTCGGCAAGCCGATGGACGAGATCCCGATGCTGCTGCAGACCGGCGTGTTGAGCCTGGCGTGGGGATCGGTGGTGCGGCAATTGGCGGCGGGCCTGGGCATCGAGCTGGATGAGGTCGCCGAGGTGTACGTCCGCGAGCCGGCACCCGAGGACTTCGACATCGCGTCGGGGCACATCCCCAAGGGCAGTGCCGCGGCATTGCGGTTCGAGGTGTTCGGACTGGTCAACGGCGACCCGGTGGTGGTGCTCGAACATGTGACTCGGCTGCGCGAAGACCTCTGTCCCGATTGGCCGCAACCCGCGCAGCCCGGAGGGTCATACCGCATCGAGATCACCGGCGAACCGTCCTACGCCATGGACATCTGCCTGAGCAGCCGCAAGGGCGATCACAACCACGCGGGACTGGTCGCCACCGCGATGCGGATCGTCAACGCGATTCCGGCCGTGGTGGCCGCCGCGCCGGGCATCGTGACGACGCTGGACCTGCCTCTGGTCACCGGTCGCGGGCTCTATTCCCCAGCTAAGTAGCCGCCGACGTAGTACGGAACCTGTCCCGGTAGGCCTTCGGTGAGACGCCGAGGCGGTTGACGAAGACCCGCCGCAGTGTTTCGGCGCTGCCGAAGCCGGCCCGCTGCGCGGCGTCGCTCACGCTGCGCCCGGCATCCAATGCGGCCCGCGCGGCGTCGACGCGGACCGTTTCGACGTAGTGGGCCGGGGTCTGGCCCAGCTCGGACTGAAACAGCCGGGCCAGCTGACGGGTACTCAAAGAAGCCCGCGCCGCAAGGCTTTTCACGCTGTGGTCGGCGGTAGGGTCGGCGGCGACGGCGTCGGTCGCCGCGCGCAGCGCCGACGCTGGTGGCGGTTCGGCCTCCAGGAGCACCGAGAATTGCGATTGGCCGCCCGCGCGTTTGAGGTAGACGACCAGCGACCGGGCCACATCGCGGACCAAGGTGCTGCCGTAGTCCTGCTCGACCAATGCCAACGCGAGGTCGATTCCCGCGGACACCCCCGCCGAGGTGAACACATCGCCGTCGCGTACGAAGATCGCATCGGGTGTGACGTCGACATCGGGAAAGGCGCGGGCAAGCAGCGCGGCATGCCGCCAATGCGTGGTGGCGCGCCGGCCGCGCAGCAGACCGGCCTCGGCCAGAATGAACGAGCCGGTGCAGATGGACGCCAACCGCCGGGTGCGACCCGGCACCGCCCTCACCGCCGCGACCAGAGCGGGGTCGATGGGTCGCCCAACGAGGCCGTCACCGCCGGCGACCAGGACGGTGTCGACCGATTCGATTGACGAAATGCGTTCAGTGACAGCAAATCTGGTTCCGATCGACGTCGTCACGTCCCCGCCGTCCACGGACGCGACCTGGAGCCGGTAATCCGCGCCGAACCGGTTGGCTTCGGCGAACACCTCGGCCGGCCCGGCGGCGTCCAACAGCTTGACGCCATCGAAGACGACGATCACCACCGTGCGCGGTGTCGCAGCGGGATCAGCCATCCACCCATTGTGTCGGTTTCTGTGGGAAAGATGGCAGATCAGCCATAGGTATTTGCACCGCGCCCAACCAGACTGAATACATCAGCCCCGCATGACCCAAGGAGCATCGATCATGGCCACGTCAACAAGCCCCACCATCGCCGGCATCCAGATCCCCGACACACCGCTCGTGCACGAGGTCACCGACTACATCCGGGCGCAGGAAAACGACCTGCTGTTCGATCATTCCCGCCGGGTGTTTCTCTTCGGCGCGCTGCAGGGCCTGCGCCGCGGCCTGCAGCCCGACCTGGAATTGCTCTATGTCGGCGCCATGTTCCACGACATCGGCCTGACCGAGACCTACCGCAGCTCCGACCTGCGCTTCGAGGTCAACGGCGCCAACGCGGCACGGGATTTCCTGCTGCAGCACGGCGTCGACGAAGCCGATGCCCGCAAGGTCTGGCTGTCGATCGCGCTGCACACCACTCCCGGCGTGCCGGAATTCCTCGACGCCGAAATCGCTTTGGTGACGGCCGGTGTCGAGACCGATGTGCTGGGCTTCGGTCGCGACGATCTGTCGCCCGATCAGCTCGCCGCCGTCACCGCCGCACACCCGCGGCCCGATTTCAAGCGCCGAATCCTGCAGGCCTTCACCGACGGCTTCAAGCACCGCCCCTGGTCCACCTTCGGCACCGTCAACGCCGATGTGCTGCAGCACTACGACCCGTCCTTCGTCCGCGACGACTTCGTTGAGATCATTTTGAAGAACAGCTGGCCCGAATAAAGAGGAAGCCATGTCGAAACGGCGAGTGCTGATCAGCGGAGCGTCGAAGGGTATCGGCCGCGCGGTCGCCGACCGCGTGGCCGCCGCCGGCCACCAACCCATCGGGCTCGCCCGGACAGCGCCATCGGATTTTCCCGGACAGTTCCACGAAGTCGATCTCGGCGATCAGGCCGCGACCGCACAAACCCTGGACAAGATCGTCGGCGAAGGCAGGGTCGACGCCGTCGTCAACAACGTCGGCCTGGCGCGGTTCGGCCACATCGGCTCGATCCATCTGGACGACCTCTTCCTGACCTACGACCTGAACGTGCGCACCGCGGTGCAGCTGGTGCAGGCGGCGCTACCCGGCATGATCGACGCGAGATGGGGCCGCATCGTCAACGTCACCAGCTTGACGACGCTCGGCACCCCCGAACGCACCCCGTATGCCGCCGCCAAAGCAGCACTCGAAACCTGCACCCGGATTTGGGCCGGCGAGCTCGCCTTGACCGGCATCACGGTGAACGCGGTGGCGCCGGGACCGGTAGAGACGGAGTTGTACCGCGAACGCAGTCCCGCCGGATCGGATCGTGAGGCGCGCTTCCTCGACACCATTCCGATGCACCGGGTTGGTACGCCCGAGGAGATCGCGCACGTGATCTGCATGCTGCTGCACGACGATGCCAGCTACCTCACCGGCCAGGTTGTCCGCGTCGACGGGGGCGGGAGCATCAGCGCCGCATAGTATTCGGCTAACCTAACTTTTTTATTAGCCGGATATGAATCGAGGGTGTAACCGTTGGCGCAGGGCACCCAGGCCTCGCTCAAGACGAGCTGGTATCTGCTCGGTCCGGCGTTCGTCGCCGCGATCGCCTATGTCGATCCCGGAAACGTGGCGGCCAACGTCAGCTCCGGCGCGCAATACGGCTACCTGCTGCTGTGGGTCATCGTGGTGGCCAACGTGATGGCGGGCATCGTGCAGTACCTGTCGGCGAAGCTGGGGCTGGTGACCGGGCAGTCATTGCCCGAGGCGATCGGCAAGCGGATGAGCCGTCCGCTGCGGCTGGCCTTTTGGGTCCAGGCCGAACTCGTGGCGATCGCCACCGATGCCGCCGAAATCATCGGCGGGGCCATCGCCCTGCACATCCTGTTTAATTTGCCGTTACTGGCCGGTGGAGTGATCACCGGCGCGGTCGCAATGCTGCTGCTGACGATCCAGGACCGTCGCGGCCAGATCCTTTTCGAACGCGTCATCACCGGGCTGCTGCTGATCATCGCCATCGGCTTCGCGGCCAGCTTCTTCGTTGCGACACCCCCGCCCGACGCCGTGCTTGGCGGCCTGCTGCCACGATTCCGCGGCACCGAAAGCGTGCTGCTGGCCGCCGCCATCCTGGGCGCCACCGTGATGCCGCACGCCGTGTACATGCATTCCGGCTTGGCCTTGGACCGCCACGGCCACCCCGAGCCGGGCCCGCAACGGCGCAGGCTGCTGCTGGTAACCCGCCTCGACGTCGTGCTGGCGATGGCCGTCGCCGGCACGGTGAATGCGGCGATGCTGCTCGTCGCGGCAATCAACCTGCACAACCAGAACGTCACCGCGTCCATCCAAGGCGCCTACGCCGCCATCCACGCCACTTTGGGTTCGACGATCGCGATCCTGTTCGCGGTCGGATTGCTCGCTTCCGGTTTGGCGTCCTCCTCGGTGGGCGCCTACGCCGGCGCCATGATCATGAAGGGGCTGGTGCACCGCTCGATTCCGATGATGGCGCGCCGCCTGATCACTCTGTGCCCTGCCGTGGCGATCCTGGCCATTGGTTTCGACCCCACCCGCACGCTGGTGCTCTCGCAGGTGGTGCTGTCGTTCGGCATACCGTTCGCGGTGCTTCCGCTGGTCAGGCTGACCAGCAGTCGCGAGCTGATGGGTAGCGACACCAACCATCGCGCGACGAGTGTTGTTGGCTGGGCGGTCGGGGTGCTGGTCAGTCTGCTGAACGTGGTGCTGATCTGCCTGACGCTGGCTACCTAGCGCAAAACCAAACTTGGCAACCATGAGAAACGAACGGTTTAGGCAATGGCTACGCCACCTAGGGTGGTCGTACTGCGGCTTAGCGGGCGCAGCGTAGATGGCGCGCAATGAGCACGGATCGAGTTGTCCATTTGTGTGCAGGGCGTCTGCAAATGACGCGGCGCGTATAAGCACCGCTTGGCGGAGGGCAACCCTTACGCTGGCTTGGTGCTGACTCGTTTGACGGTGACCGGCTGAATGCTGGCGCGTCGCCATGCCTACTTCGCATACGGGTCGAACCTGTGCGTACGGCAGATGGCGCGGCGCTGTCCGGATGCCCGCGATCCGCGGCCGGCGGTGCTGGGCGATCACGACTGGCTGATCAACGAGCGCGGCGTGGCCACCGTCGAGCCGTTCGCCGGCAATGACGTGCACGGTGTGCTCTGGCAACTCTCCGACCACGACCTGGCCACCTTGGACAGCGCCGAGGGCGTGCCGGTGCGCTACCGGCGCGACCGCCTGACCGTGCACACCGACGACGGGTCGTCACCGGCCTGGGTGTACATCGACCACCGGGTGACGCCGGGTCCGCCGCGGCCGGGCTATCTGCAACGCATCATCGACGGCGCTGTCCACCACGGCCTGCCGCAACGCTGGATCGATTTCCTGCGCCGCTGGGATCCCGCGCACTGGCCGCAACCGCTGTCACCCCCCGGGGTTGGGCCGCAGTCACTTTCGGCGTTGCTAAGCGAGCCCGGAGTTGTCGAGTCCAGTCGGCTGCGGTCGCGCTTCGGCTTCCTTGCAATCCACGGCGGCGGACTGGAACAGATGACGGACGTGATCGCCGAACGCGCCGCCGAGGAAGCCGACGCGTCGGTGTACCTGCTGCGGCATCCCGACCGGTATCCGCATCACCTGCCGTCGGCCCGTTTCGACCCGAGTGAGTCACCGCGGCTGGCGGAGTTCCTCGACCACGTCGACGTCGCCGTGTCGCTGCACGGCTACGGCCGCATCGGGCGCAGCACACAGCTGCTGGCGGGCGGCCGCAACCGTTTACTGGCCGCGCATCTGGCGCGGCACATAGAGCTGCCCGGGTATCAGGTCGTCACGGATCTCGAGGCCATTCCCGCTGAACTGCGGGGCCTGCATCCGGACAACCCGGTCAACCGGGTACGCGACGGCGGGACGCAGTTGGAACTATCGGTTCGCGTCCGGGGTCTCAGCCCGCGCAGCCCGCTCCCCGGCCGCGACGGCTGGTCACCGGTCACCGCTAGTCTGGTGCACGGCTTGGTGGCAGCCGCCCATTCTTGGTAAGTGTCGTCAGATCGTTTAAACGGAGGTTGTTGGTGGCCAAGGATTTTCGGTTCGGGATGAGCGTTCGCTTCTTCAAATCGCGCTCTAGATTGCAAGAGTTGGCGAAGCGCGCAGAGGACGCCGGATTCGACATTGTTTGCGTGCCCGACCATCTCGGCGCGGCGGCGCCGATCCCGACGCTGACGGCCGTCGCGCTCGCCACCACGAAACTCAAGCTGAGCATGTATGTGCTCAACTCCGCGTTCTACAAGCCGGCGCTGCTGAGCAGAGATCTCCAAGCGCTGGAGGTGCTCAGCGACGGCCGTCTGGAGATCGGCCTGGGCACCGGCTATGTCCGGGAGGAGTTCGAGGCCGCAGAGTTGCCGTATCCCAGTGCCGGAGCCCGCGTCGACTACCTCGAACACATGACGACCTATCTCAAGAAGCACCACCCGAAGGCTCCGATCCTCATCGCCGGTAACGGCGACCGGGTGCTGACGATCGCGGCCCAGCATGCCGACCTGATCGGGCTGACCGGCTCCCGCGTGAAGGACGTCGAGGACCCGATGGCCGAACGTGTCGAGTTCGTCCGCAACGCCGCGGGCGAGCGCTTTGACTCACTCGAGCTGAATCTCGCGATCACGGCGATGCCGGCCGTCGGCGAGAGCGCACCCGACTTGGCGTTGACGCGCAGGTACGCGCCGGAGTTGTCCGATGAAGAAATCATGGCCCAGCGCTCGGTGCTCACCGGGTCACCCCGCGAGATGGCCGACACCCTGTCCGGCTACCGCGAAAAGTACGGGCTGACCTGCTTTACCGTGCAGGACAATCAGATCGAGAACTTCTCGAAGGTGATCGCGGAGCTGCGCTGATCGGAGGACCGGCAGCGGTCTCCCGGTAAGCTCAGCCCGTCCGCCCTCGTAGCTCAGGGGATAGAGCACGGCTCTCCTAAAGCCGGTGTCGCAGGTTCGAATCCTGCCGGGGGCACCAGCATCAGTGCAGTTCAGGGCATGATTCCGCGCCCGGTGAGCACCAATGTGACGGTGGTGCTGGCGCGGTCGCAATCGTCAGACCCGCATGGGATTATCGTGTTGTCGATGTCCATCTCCACCGGCAGTCCGGTGACCCGCAGCAGGTCCAGCGCTGACTGGTGTGGCGGGTCGGTCATAACTTGTCCAGCACGCGCCGTAAATGCGTAAGCGTGCCCGCGACACGATCGACTTCGTCGCGGCGGTCCTCGTCAGTCATGCTGTCCTGCCAAACGGGTTGGGGTTGAGCCCTACCGCAGCTTTGATGATGTGTGTGGCCAGCTCCACAGCGTCGGCCAGCTCCACAATGACGCTGTCCCGCTGAGGTGTTCCGGTTTCGTCGCACATATCATTTCGCAGCCGACGATTTCGATGAATGGTCCGATCTCGGAATCCCTGCAAGCGAAGACGGTGAGGTCACTGGCGTTGTGCTCTCCCACGTGGCCGATAAGTTCGGGCGGGTCGCCGTAATAGTGGTAGTCTCGCGGCCCCCGTTTTCGGTGATGTCGGTGACGTTCATTTCTGTTGTGGCCTTGCGGGTTTGGGTTCGACGCGCGGCAGCGGGTCAGGTGCTTTGAGCGGGGCATCAAGGCTGTCCACCGGTGCAGCATCATCGACGCTCACGTAGGGGGGCCCAGCGGCGCGGCGCGGATCGATACCGCGCGGTGACCGATAGTCGCGAAACGGAAATCCAGGCTCACGGGCACGGCTGAGAGACCTGGGAACACCCGACCAGTTCGCGCATTGCCGTAGGTCCGCGCGGGACGCGATCCCCCACCCCCCCAGTGCCCCGCCCCCACGGACCGAAAGCCCCCTCTGGCACAACGTTGGGGGCTTTCATTTTGCCCGATGCGCAGGGCCAGGCCCCCTGCCACTTCCCGCTTCTCCTGTTTGTGACCGGCGCTTAAGCGCGACCTTTGGCCAATCACCTTGCTAGCCTAGTGGACAGCTATCGGCTGTCGTCGCGCACGAAGCACTGCTCGCGGGCACCGAGAACTTCTGGGAGAAGGCCTGGCTCACCAAATCGATCAACGAATTGAGGACGAATGAACAGCGTGACTTTTGACTACACCGGCGCCGACGTCCTGGTGACCGGGGGAACCGCCGGTATTGGCAACGGGATCGCCAACGCGTTCGCCAAAGCTGGTGCGGCCGTGACGATCACCGGCACGCGCGCGTCGGTGTCGGACTACGAAGACGACCTCAGTGCGTTCACCTATCGCCAATGCCAAATACGAGATCCCGACTCCATTGATGCATTGGCCGCCTCCCTCGGTGATCTCGACATCCTCGTCAACAACGCCTGGCCGACCGTATCCGGCGGGTGATGAGTACGACCCCGACGGCTATGTCGCCTCGGTGACTCAGAACCTGTTCGGGCCGATGCGGTGACCATGAAGTGCTACGACCGCCTCAAGTCCTGTAGTGCCCTCCTGGGCCTTCTGGTTCGTCTTTTGGCTTTTCAAGGCCCTTGACCAAGTCAAGGCCCTTGACCAAGCTTTTGACCGCTTCAAACAACTCCCAACCGCGACACGGAACCGTCCATACCCAGTTGGCCGCAGTATTTGTCCACCAGGACAGTTCTTCCGTCCTCCATGATTCCCCATCCCACACGTATAGCTGACCGTGAGGGCGCGTGGCCGAAGTCTCGCCCCCCGGGTTGTACATGGGACGATCCACGCTCGCCGACCCCACGCTGAGAATTAGGGATCCATCGTCGCCGGCGAATATCGCTGTGTAATCGCGCCCAGCTACTTCCTTAGGTCCTTCCATTTTTTGCCACGGTAAGGCGTATTCGTTTTTTTCGAGTTCACTGATAGGCCTGAACCAAATTGTATGATAGGTAAGAATATAAATATTATACTTATTCGCGCTAAGTCCTACATGGTCCGGTAACCCGGCGGCGGTATCCGCAAAGACGCCCGACGATTCCGACTCCGGAGGGAACAGTTCAGCGACACGCGGTTGTTGTGGGTCTTGTTGCACCCAATCCGGTGAAAACTGCCTATAAGCGGTCCCTTTCGCAGTTTTTCCAAATAAGAATACCCTACCGGTTTCAGTAGCAACAACATCCCTATAGCGTACTTCTTCAATTTCCGAAGCCTGGTTAAGATGGAATATTTCCCCGATGAATTTCCCCTTCCCAGAAGAGATGTTTTTTCCTGACTTTTTGTCTTTAATCAACTCCTCCTCCCAGGTCCGGCGGTAGCACTCCCCTTTTTCGATAGTGTAAACATCGCTGCGCGCTACGTGTGCTTTTTGTCGGACCACAAATATGTTCTGCGCCTTGATGACTCCCGGAATCTTCTTTGTCCAGTTAACAGATTTGCCGTGGCCGGTCCATACGTCGTCATGCGACCCAACAGTCCAAATACGTTCGAAAGGACCGACCGAAAGACGGGTACTCCAACCGCCCAAATCATCCCATTGAGTATCTGTATCTGTCGATATCATATTGCGGCGCAATACCTGCTGATTGTTCTGACCAATATGCCACATTGTTCCATGATTGATCGTGGCGGGACCAACTTCGCTTATAAAGAACTCGTAACGCTCGCGGAGTCTCCCAAGCATATTGTTCATGGCATCGATGTATTGCTTTGCTCCGGGAGAGCCGGGCGTAGCGGGATAGCCGGGTGATTGCGTCGTGTTGAGCATGCCGGGATAGCCGGGCGTAGGCTCCAATATAACGCCGTGTTCGTCCATTTTGCGCAAGGCATTGTACGCTAAGATAAAATTTTCAAGATATTGTTCAGAAGTGAGAAGATAGGCTTCAAACAAATAAGGCCAAATCTCATACGTTTGTCTATTCTCTCGCAAGAGGGAAGCCTGGGTCGCGCCCAACCTAACGATTGCGTCACCCTTTGATATTGATGCAAACGAGACTATATCTTGAAATGACGCGCTGTTCGGTGGCAGTACGGAAAGGGTGGCTTCTTGCTGCTCAAGCTCAAAAAGCACCCCCGCCATCAGGTCGATACCCTCTTCCGCGTGCAAAACGACAAGCTCATGCCTGAGTTGCTTCCCTAGGCTACTTTTTTCGGTCTTCACGACCTTGAGCATGGTCGAGATCAAGCTCAGGACTTCTCCGATGAACACAGCCATCGGGCCGCCTACAAAACCAAAGTAACTAAGAAGCTGCGCGCCAGAACTAAGCATCCGGCAGACCTCCGCGCCGCCTTCCATGCCGTGGCCGTTGCTGAACGCTACCCCCGCTTTCACCGCTGAGTCCCCCACTCCGGCGAACGCAATCTTGAAAAAAGTTGATTCAGCGATGGGGCTTCCGGCTAACGCCTTGGCTTGGGACTTCATGATCTCTAAATGACCAGCAAGCTCCTGTTTCTTTGCCGGTGAGATAATGGCGACGTCAACGAGCCTGCTTTGGAGGCCAACAATCGTGTCTTCGACTTGAGGCGGTGGCGGTGCCGGTTCCATGAGTCGTTCCTCCATCCGAAATGGGATACTGTTTGTCAGGGACAGTTGCGGGGCAGAGTGAGATTGGCGCGATAGAACGGTTCTATCGTACGGTACCATCCTTACCGAAAGAAGATGACGCAACGAAGAACCGAACGCAATGACCTCCCAAGCGCGATCACGGCTCTTTGATCCGTGCAGGATCTGTGGGATTTGTTGTGGCGCTTGGTCATTGGTGGTCACCGGAGTCGACGGGGCGCCGCAGCCAGTCTTCGATCACGTCGAGGTCGTAGCCGATGTAAACGCCACGGGCGAATGCCCGAAAATCAAACCGCCCGTGGTGTGGTCGCTGAGCCAATACCCCCGTCTTGGCCGCGCATTTTGGTGAGCCGGTAGCCTTGTCTGTCAGCCTGTCGGCGTACCCGTCGCTCACGATTCCGGTCAATTGATGTGGTCATGATTCGTCCTCGTCCGTGTTGTCTGGTTCTTGCATCACGAGCGCACCGACCTTGTCTATGACTCCCCTGACACGCTCATGGTCGCGTCCCATTAATGCGAATGTTGCTCCGAGTCCAGCCAATTCGATGATCAGTTCGCACAGGTCACCAGACTTTGCGATTGCCTCTCCGAGGATGGACCCGACTTGTGTCGCGTAGGTGGACATTTCGTCGTCGGTGTAGGGTTCAGGGTTGGCGCGGCGGCGGATCTCGATGTCGAGCATCTGCCATGCGCGCTTGCGGTCGTTCATGGATTCACCTGCGGCCCAATGCTTCGGTGAAACGTAGTAGCAACCATGGTGGAAGGAGGAAATGACGTTAACCCGAAACACCCAGCACGGCAAGAGCTTCACTCAATCAACTACGGGCAGACTGTCGAGGTAGCGTTCAATCCGATTTTGCCAAGTGTCCACAATGTCGCCAGTCTCATCTTGTATGTCGTTTTCCACCAGTCGCTTTCCTCTCTAACTACGGCCACCACATTCCAGGCTTTCTCCCCTTGCGGCGGCATTCTCGGCACCGCGCGGTGGGCACACACGTCGGTTTTCCGCAGATCGGACAGGACCACAGTTGCGGCGGTTTGCGTTTCAACTTCACGGGTAGCGGGGTTGCTCGGGCTGACCTGACAAGCCGGTCAGCATGTCGGGTCGCTCGATGTATTTGCCGGCAAATTTCGAGGTCGTGCCGCGCCCAAATCCGCTGTCAGAGCTGCCATTAACGACTGACTGGCCCGGTGTCGCTGGCGGATCGAGATCCGGCCAGCGCGGGCTATCGTCTCTCGCATCGGCGTAAACGCTTTCATTCCAACCGATTGCGTCATCACAGGTCATCGTTCAATCCTCCTTCATAGCGAGCAATTCCAGCAACGCAGACCGGCCCGAGATCGGCTCGGGCGAATACCGCATCCGCGTCAGCTCGGCGCGGCGCTGCGCCATCGTGACCCGTTGGGGCGGATACCGCATGTCGGTCAACTGTTTTGGGCGCTGCGCCACACTCAGCGGTGTAGCGGGCTTGACCGGCCCACGGTTGTCGGTCCTGACGAAAAGATCTAGCAGCCTGTTCTCGCGGGCCATGGTGAACACATGCTCGGGATCTGTATCATAGTGTGCTACAAGTGATCTGAGCCCAACCGTAGCGTAGCGTCGGGATACGCAGGGGTGCTGACAGGGCTGACATCGATCAATCGCACCGAGATGAGATGACGAACCGGCAGGCTGCCGCCGTCGTACGTAAAATCATCGTCAAACACCTGAAACGCAAAACTGGAATTCCGCAAGTCGCCCCGAGATGTCAACGTGAGCACGTCATTACCGGCAGACGTTTAGGGGCAATCAACGGTGTAATCCAAGCCCTGACTTAGGATTTCGAGTTGCAACGTGCCAGCGGCGGTGGTGCCCAGCAAGTCTCGGTGCTCATATCTGGCACTCCCTGGCAACTCTGGTCATTGCGGTTTACGCTGGTCACCGACGTTCCCGCTGGCCCCGGCAAAGACCATGCTACCATCGGATTTAATGATCAACAACGCCTGGCCGACCGTATCCGGCGGGTGATGAGTACGACCCCGACGGCTATGTCGCCTCGGTGACTCAGAACCTGTTCGGGCCGATGCGGCTGACCATGAAGTGCTACGACCGCCTCAAGTCCAGTAGTGCTCCACATGTGGGCCTTCTGGTTCGTCTTTTGCCTTTTCAAGGCCCTTGACCAAGTCAAGGCCCTCGACCAAGCTTTTGACCGCTTCAAACAACTCCCAACCGCGACACGGAACCGTCCATACGCAGGTGGCCCCAGTACTTGTCCACCAGGACCATTCTTCCGTCCTCCATGATTCCCCATCCCACACGTATAGCTGACTTTTAGGGAAGCCGGCCGAAGTCTCGCCCCGTGTATGAACGTCAGACGCGGCCACGCTGAGAACCAGGGATCCATCGTCACCGGCGAATATCGCTGTGTAATCGCGCGGAGTTTCTAACTTAGGTCCTGCCATTTTTTGCCACGGTAAGGCGTATTCTTGTTTTCCTAGTTCACTGATAGGCAAGAACCAAATTGCACGATAGGTAAGAATATAAATATTATACTTATTTGCGCTAAGTCCTACATGGTCCGGTAACCCGGCGCCGGTATCCGCAAAGACGCCCGACGATTCCGACTCCGGAGGGAACAGTTCAGCGACACGGGGTTGTTGTGGGTCTTGTTGCACCCAATCCGGTGAAAAGTGCCTATAAGCGGTCCCTTTCGCAGTTTTTCCAAATAAGAATACCCTACCGATTTCAGTAGCAACAACATCCCTATAGTGTACGCCTTCAATTACCGAAGCCTGGTTAAGATCTAATATTTCCCCGATGAATTTCCCCTTCCCAGAAGAGATGTTTTTTCCTGACTTTTTGTCTTTAATCAACTCCTCCTCCCAGGTCCGGCGGTAGCACTCCCCTTTTTCGATAGTGTAAACATCGCTGCGCGCTACGTGTGCTTTTTGTCGGACCACAAATATGTTCTGCGCCTTGATGACGCCCGGAATCTTGTTTGTCCAGTTAACAGATTTGCCGTGGCCGGTCCATACGTCGTCATGCGACCCAACAGTCCAAATACGTTCGAAAGGACCGACCGAAAGACGGGCATACTGCTGGTTCTTGCTCATGTCGGACAAAGTATCCCAATCAGTATCTGTATCGGTCGATATTATATTGCGTCGCATTACACCCCGTGTTTCCTGACTAATAATCCACGTTGTTCCATGATGGATCGTGGCGGGACCAACTTCGCGTATAAAGAACTCGTAACGCTCGCGGAGTCTCTCAAGCATATTGTTCATGGCATCGATGTAACACTTTGCTCCGGGATAGGGGGGCGTAGCGGGATAGCCGGGTGATACCACAACGCCGTGGTCGGGCATGAAATGCGGCGTGGGGGGTATACCGGGCAAGCCGGGCGTAGGCTCCCATATCACGCCGTGTTCGTCCATTTTGCCCAAGGCAGTATACGCTAAGATAAAATTTTCAAGATATTGTTCAGAGGTGAGAAGATAGGCTTCAAACAAATAAGGCCAAATCTCATACGTTTGTCTATCCTCTCGCAAGAGGGAAGCCTGGGTCGCGCCCAAGCTAACGATTGCGTCACCCTTTGATAGTGAGGCAAACGAGACTATATCTTGAAATGACGCGCTGTTCGGTTCCAGTGCGGAAAGGGTGGCTTCTTGCTGCTCAAGCTCAAAAAGCACCCCCGCCATCAGGTCGATACCCTCTTCCGCGTGCAAAACGACAAGCTCATGCCTGAGTTGCTTCCCTAGGCTACTTTTTTCGGTCTTGACGACCTTGAGCATGGTCGAGATCAAGCTCAGGACTTCTCCGATGAACACAGCCATCGGGCCGCCTACAAAACCAAAGTAACTAAGAAGCTGCGCGCCAGAACTAAGCATCCGGCAGACCTCCGCGCCGCCTTCCATGCCGTGGCCGTTGCTGAACGCTACCCCCGCTTTCACCGCTGAGTCCCCCACTCCGGCGAACGCAATCTTGAAAAAAGTTGATTCAGCGATGGGGCTTTCGGCTAACGCCGTGGCTTGGGACTTCATGCTCTCAAAACGACCAGCAATCTCCCGTTTCGTTGCCGGTTCGATAAAGTCGAGTTCAGCGAACCTGATTTGGAAGCTGTCAATCGCGCCTACGAGTTCATTACGAGGTTGCATGAGTCGTTCCTCCATCCGAAATGGGATACTGTTTGTCAGGGACAGTTGCGGGGCAGAGTGAGATTGGCGCGATAGAACGGTTCTATCGTACGGTACCATCCTTACCGAAAGAAGATGACGCAACGAAGAACCGAACGCAATGACCTCCCAAGCGCGATCACGGCTCTTTGATCCGTGCAGGATCTGTGGGATTTGTTGTGGCGCTTGGTCATTGGTGGTCACCGGAGTCGACGGGGCGCCGCAGCCAGTCTTCGATCACGTCGAGGTCGTAGCCGATGTAAACGCCACGGGCGAATGCCCGAAAATCAAACCGCCCGTGGTGTGGTCGCTGAGCCAATACCCGTCGTGGCCGCGCATTTTGGTGAGCCGGTAGCCTTGCCGGTCAGCTAGTCGGCGAATGCGCCGCCCTCGGTTCCGGTCAGGTGTCGTAGTCATCATCTTGCTCCATTCCTGTTGTGTTACTTGGTTTCCTGTTGCTCAGGCACACGTTGCGACAAGTCACGGTCTGTGCCGGAACGACGGTCACTCCTCGTCATCGTCATCCTCGTCAGGCCACAGCTCTTGGCGCTCGTCATCCTCACGCTCCACCACCGCGTCATACGCGGCGCTGTCCCAGTACTGGTCGATCACCCCTTGGTAGAGTCCGCGAAGCACATCCGGCGACAGCGCGTCCAGCTCCACCTGAATGTTGTCCTCGTAGTCGTAGCGTTCATGAACGCCTCGTTGCGGGTGTCGTCGTCCTTGCCGGGGTTCTGTGGCAGATCCGCCGCCTGCTCTTTGGTTAATGCGATGCGGTGCAACGCCTTCCACAGCCGCGTGTGAGTGGCCGTGGTGTAGTCATCCGAGAGCACCGCGCCGGGGTCGGTTCGCTGCACCAGGTCTCGGAATAGGTCATCACCGCTGGCGTCGTGGTCACCGGCATAGATCAGCACCGCTGGGCGGTGCGGTTCCCCCTTGTTCCAATATGTTTCGCGTTCGCCCTCAAAATAGACGTGGCTGGCCACATTAGCTTTGATCTGGTCTTTGTAGCTCTGCGAGCCGTACCCGCCGAGTGCCAGAATCGGGAAACCCAAGTTGGAAAACCAACTCCATAATTGGGTTTGGATTCCGGCTTTCTCCACGGCCAGATAGATGGTGACCTCCTGGCCTTCGGAATGGTCGCGCCGATAGATGCTGCGCAGGTAATCCTTCGCCTCATCCGGTGACGTAAAGTGCTTGCCCACGAGGATTTCCGAGGTCTGGTCGATCAGGTCAGGGAACCAGCCGTCGCGGCGGGCTTCCGCTGTCTTGCGGGACAGGTACTTGTATTTTCTCTGGTCGTTCTCGATGATCTGGCGGGCCACCAGTTGGTAGAACAGTTGCCGCAGCGTCGCTTTCGTGTCGTAGGATTCCACGATCTGTTTGGCTTGCAGCAGGATCGGTTTCCAGTTGGTGTTTTTCGGCGCGCACCCAGGCTCGCGCTTCAGCAGGATGGCTTCGACCTGCCTCAGGGTCAGGCCAAACGGTTGCCCGCCGCGCCCCCACCCGGTGGTGCTTTTCGGATCACGCAATCCGTACGGCGGGGTGACTTTCCGCGATTTCTCCAATTCCAGACCGCCGCAGCGCCCGGTCATCCGGCGCACCCTGATCTCAGCGGCGCGGACGCCAGGGCTTGGACGGCGGGCGGTATTAGTGCTCACTGCTTACCTAGTCTTTTCCGTTCGGGGTGACGGGTCGCAGCACTGCCGGGATGTCGTCGGAGTCGACGCGGATGACGTTCTGGCCGATGCGGTAGGCCTTCAAAAGCCCTTGACTCACCAGCCTTCTCACGGCACGCTTCGACATTTGCAGTTCGTCGGCCACCTGGTCGAGTGTCAGCTTTTTGCCCATGTGTGCATTTCCTTTCTGGGGTGCCGTTTTGGGTGACAGTTGCAACGCTATGCGCGTTTTGGGCCGTTTTTTGGCTGGCTAACCACTGCATGTACCGGCTGTACCTGCAGTGGGTGGACAGCTGTACCTGCAGTGGGTGGACAGCCGTGGGATCGACCCGATGTTGGAAATGCGACACAAGGCAGGTCAGAGCTACCCAGAGCGAAAGATGTTAATTTGCATCACGATCTGGTCACGATCTGTCCAGCAACGTCACGCCTAGCGTGCACACACGCGCAAAAACCGGCCCCAACCCGTTACGGGTCAGAGCCGGTGATCGTGGCTGTGTGTAGCGCTCAGCCGGTCGTGTCGGGCACCGCAGCCAACACCGAGAGCGCGGCGGCTATCTCGGCTGGCCTGCCGGATGTCACCTGTTGATAGAGCAGCGATGCTTTCGCGGTGCTGTGCCCCAACCGGCCCATGGTCTCGGTAAGGTTGGCCACCCGTGCGGTCTGTGAACCGGCGAAGTGCCGCAGATCGTGGATACGGACAACCTTAGTGATACCAACGGCTTTGCACGCTGGCGCGAAGTGCTCGCGGAATGTCTTCTCCGAGTAGTGGCACGCCTTGATGGGCTGGAACAGCAGTGAATCCGGCTCAGCGCCAACATGGTTGGCCATGTGGTCGACCAGATCCCCCACCATGTGCGGCGGAACGATCACGGTATGTACCCGGTCGGATTTCGTGGTGTCGATGTTGCATCCGCCCCGATGCGTCACAGCGCGGGCCACGGTGATCACCGTGCAATCGGCGCTGATGTCGCTGCGGCGTAGTACGGTGAGCTCGCCCCAGCGCAGTCCTGCCCAAGCAGCGACCAGCACAAGGGCTTTCAACGGTGTTGGCTGAATCTCGTTGGCCACCTTGGCGATTTCGTCAGGTGTTAGGATGACAGCCTGCCGTTTGGCGTTGGTGGTGCCAGCCGCGCGGATGGTGCACGGGTTGGTGGTGAGCAGACCATCACCAACAGCAGTGTTGAGCACACTGCGCAGCAGTTGGTAGGCGTGCGCGTTCTTCGTTGGTGTCTTGGTGCCCAGACCGGCGAACCACGCCCGTACCCTCTCCGGTGTGAGCATCACCAGCGGCACGGTGTGCAGGCTGGCCAGCGGGCCAGCGAGTGTTTCCGAATAGCCTTGCCGGGTATGCGGTTTCAGGGTGCGCTGTTCGATCCAGGCGGTAGCGTATTCGCCGAATGCCCTACCGCGCTTGGTGGTTGCGGTGGCTCGCAGTGCTGGCGGTGTCCATTCCTGACGTTCGATCAACCGGCGCTCTTGGCCCAGCCACATCTCCGCATCCATTTTCGCGGTGTAGGTGGCCGGTGCGGTGTGCCGCGCCAGGTCATGCATGTAGGACGCTTCCCAGCGGCCCGATGCACGGGTGCGCAGCTTGCCCCAGCTGCGGCGGGGCTGGCGCTTGGCGGTGGTCATTTGTTCCTGTTCCTGGTCCCTATCTCTGCCCAGTATGGCAGCACTAGTTGGCACTTGCTGTCACTACTGGCAGAGACGGAACCCGCTGCTAGATAGCAGGTTTCGCTGGTAGCACGTTTGCCAGCTTAGCACGGCACGGCTGGTTCGAATCCTGCCGGGGGCACAGCCTTGACCAGCGAATATGTCCTAAATCCGCGGTATCTCTAGCCCCCGGCTAGCCCCTCGAAGGGCCGCCGGGCTGGTGTCAGCAAACAGGAGGTGGGGATTCCACTTCCTGCGACCCCGGAGGAATCGCTGGCGTCTACGGCGCTGAACACGCCTCGTGTGGCGCACAAGTCCTGATCTGTAGTCAGCGGATCTCGATCATTGGAGGTTTGGCGTCGAAGCGCGCTAACTCCCAGCTACTCATCTGCGGCCGGTGGCCGGTGCGAGGCGGGCCATCCCGCGCACGATCCACGGTGTCCGCCTGGCGATCACCTCCACGGCGCGGTCCGAGCGGCGCATCGCGGTCCGACGGCCTGGGGTCGTCATTGATGCCAGCTCTGCCTCGGCCGATCCCGCCCGCGCGCCGTGGCGATCCACCGCCAAGAGTTGCCAGGTGCCGGGCACGCCGCGCAGCTCGACGCTGCCGCGGTCCTCGAAGCCCGTACCCGAGCCGACCACCAAATCACGCACGGTGCGCGAGACGAGGATGTCGCCCGCCCCTGCGTGCCCGAGGATCCGCGCCGCGATGTGTACCGCGATTCCCCCGATGTCGTTGTCCAGCAGTTCGCATTCACCGCTGTGGATGCCGGCGCGGATCTCGATGCCCAGTGTCTCGGCGTCACCGCGCAACGCCTCGGCGCAGCGGATGGCCTGCGTCGGGCCGTCGAACGTGGCCAGGTGGCCGTCGCCGGTGCTCTTGACCACCGTGCCGCCGAATCGTTGCGTGAGGTCGGCGGTGATCTCACCGAAGCGGTGCAGCACCGCCCGCCACCGCTCGTCGCCGGTCGCCGCGGCGTGTTGGGTCGAGGCGACGATGTCGGTGAACAACACGGTGCGCAGGGCCCGATGGGACTGCGACGGTGCGGCATGGCTGCCGGTGAGGAACTCCTCGATCCCGGTCAGGATCTTGTCGGGCTCGGTAAACCAGGGCGCGTGGTCCACGCCTTCAACCTCGAGGTAACGCGCGCCGGGAATATGGTCGGTGAGGTAGCGGCTGTTCTGCACCGGAGCGGTGTCGTCGCGGGCATGGATGACCAGGGTGGGCGCGCTGATCGTCGGCAGGATCGGCCGCACGTCGATCCGGAAGTTCGATTCCGCTGTCGCTCGGAACATGCCCGGGCTGGCGCACATGCGCTCGACCATGGCGAGTTGGCGTATCGACCGGACCGACGGGAAAAAAACCTTCGCTGTCGCGCCGCTGCCCCACGCCGAGCGCGCGACGCGGCCCATTTCCTGCAAGCGGGCGAGCTGCTTCGTCGACGGCGTGTAGTCCTCACCCAGCTCGGCAAGGATGCGCGCCCGCACCTCGGCCGGGTCGCGATCCAAGTCGTCCCAGCTACCGCCGGGCATGACCGCGAATGAGCCATAGAGGATCAGCGCCCGCGTTCGCTCCGGTCGTCTTGCCGCAAACGCGATGGCCTGTGGGCCGCCCTCGCTCATACCGAATACGACGGGCTTTCCGAAGCCGACGGCGTCCATAACGGCCTCGATCTCGGCCGCGCGCTCTTCAAGCAAACGAACTTTTGGGATGGGGTCCGACAGCCCGTTTCCGGCCTTATCGAACATGACGACGCGACAGAACGTGGCGAGCTGATCGAAAAAGGCCTTGAACTCGGGCATGGCCCAGAACAGCTCGACGTGGAAGACCATCGGCCCGACGAAGACGAGCTCGACCGGCCCGTCGCCGAACACCTGATAGGCCAGGCTGAGATCGCCGCATTTGGCGTACGACGTTTCCGGCACGGCCCGAGCGTACTGCTGATCCCACCGCTCGCCGGGGCTTTGGGTGATAGCAATCGCCCGGTAACCCTTCGCGGATCTCGGTCACAGCGTGGCCGCCTCGATCTCGGCATTCGGGTTGAACGGCGCATCGGCCATCATCCGTTCATCGGCGATTAGCTCCGCGGTGCTGGGCGTTTCGTGGGTATCGCGCCACTGCTACACCTTTGCCTGCCAGTCCAGATACGCGGCGCGCAGCTCGGCCGGCGTGGCGCGATGGAGGTCGAAATCATCAGGATCACTGAAGGTGTAAACCCAATCAGGTACCTCGTCGAATCCGATTAGCGTCTTATCCGGCGGCGGCGTCGAGATTCGCCTAGGCACCGGAAAACCGATACACACCGCGGGGCTTGCCCTGCTTGGCCGGCTCATCGTCGGCCGTCGGGATCCTAAGCGCCGCCAACAATCTGGCCAGCACGATTCTGCCTTGACGCAGCTCTGGGAGAGCCGGGTTCGCTTTCTTACCTTGCGGCGAGTCGATGATCGGCCCGTCGGCGTCGAGGGCGGCCTGCAGCGAATGCAACGCGTCGAGGGTGTGGCAGGCCTCGGCGAGCACCTGCAGGTTGTAGGGCTCAAACTCGACGTCGGCGACGGTCTGCGTCCAAAGCGAGCAGCCACCCCCCACGGCAGGACGGGGGTCGCCAGTGCCATGGCAAAAGTGCAGGCTGCACTGTCCTACCGGGGACGCAGGTTATCCGCTGGCAACCCGCAGCCAGCGTTCATTGCATCCGCTCGTCGCGCCGTCACAGCTCTCTTCTGCCGCTGAGCCGCTCTTCCAGCAGCGCGTCTTCAGATACCGAGTTCCTGGTCGATCTGCGGCCAGTAGTGCAACCCGTCCGGGGTGATCGGAATCCAGTCGTGAGTTTCCCCGTTGGCCAGGACGAAGTTGATCGGAGCACCTTGGGCGACGGCTTCTTGTTGGAGGAGAAGCAGATCGGGTGCAACTATGTCCTGGGAACCCGCGTAGACGGTGGTCGGCGGGAGTCCGTTCAGCGGCCCGTACAGCGGACTCACCTCATAGTTGTTCATGGGGAGATTGCCTGCCCACGCCTTGCCGAGCTGTTGCATGGTCGAGGTGGGGGGGAGCCAGGAACCTCGGATCGACGCAATGTCCGGATTGCTCCACGAATTGTCTACCACCGGAGACAGCAGCACCATCGACGCCGGTACGGCCTCGTTGTTGGCCACCAGGTATTCGACCGACGCGAGGGCGATGCTGCCGCCCGCCGAGTCACCGAGCACGCTGACATGGGAAGCGCCGTGCGCGGCGATCTCCGAGGAGATCAGGCCCGCCATCTTGGGCACCACCACACCGGCGGTACCGCCTTGCTGTATCAACGGGTAGATCGGCACTTCGATGGTCGCGCCGGTCTGGTAGGCCATCATTGAGTAGTCGATCCAGTGAAAAATTAAGGGCTGGAAGATGCCGCCACCGTGAATGGCAACCACGTAGTCGCCGTCTGGATGAGCCGGGGTGATCTGCACCACGGGCATCCCGTCATACGTGGTGTGCTGGACCGTTTCACCCAGCAGCAACTGCAAGAACTTCGGCGGGGAGTCGCCCACGAGCAGCGATAGTCCTGGGATGTTGCTGGTGTTAGCAAACAGCGATAAAAGCGGGGAACCTGGCGTCACCAGTTGGTTACCGACCACGGGTAGCTTAAAGAAACCGCCTACCACCTGCAATAACGTAGCGTCTTCAAATCTGGTCAGCAGCGACGGTGTGCCGGTGAAGGTCGGGTTGCCCGTTGCCGGAACCGGCGTGATGGGCGGTGCTGCGAAGATGTTGCCGAGCGTGTTCACCGCCTGGGCCTCCGCGCTGGCAAACGAGTTCGCACTCGACTTCAACGCCTGCACGAACCGGGCGTGAAACGACGCCGCCTGCGTGCTGAGTGCGTGGAAGCCCTGACCGTGGGCGGAGAACAGCGCCGCAATCGCCGCCGACACCTCATCCTCGGCTGCGGCCAGCACCCCCGTAGTCTGGGTGGCCGCCGCCGCGTTGGCCTCGCTGAGCGACGAGCCGATGCCCGCCACATCTGCCGCCGCGGCCGCCAACATTTCCGGTGCTGCGATCACATAGGACATCGTTGACCTCCGACCCGAGTTATCGATCCGTTAGGAAAAAACAAGCTTCAGGCCGAAAAATATAAATCAACGCGATTTGACGAAACTTCATATGAAGGTCATAAGCGGCCCCAGGAAGGGGCTTTCCGTGCTGGCCTTGGCGACGATCGCGCTTGTCATTGCGACCGCCGCACGCGGATAACAAATGCGACACGGGCGGCCCCTGCTCTCCTCGGGGGCGGCCCGATCCACGGTTCAAGGCGGCGCCACAGCCGGGCGCACCGGGCGGACCAGGCGGCCCGGAAAGGCCGCATCGTCTGGCTGCTTCGGGTAGTGGGATGAAACCGCGCGGCTGGGTGTCGGCTGCGGTGAGCTTTTTGCGTCCGGACAGTGTTGCCTCTCAACTGATTACGATGCTTTCTGCATCTGGTAATCGCCGAGGTTACGTATATCTAGGCATGTCCGCAACGCCGTGATTAGCGAAATGCGCTGGTAAATCCGGGATCGCGGATTGCTAGCTAATTCTTTTGCTGCACAGTGTCATGTGCACCGTGCCGACGTTTGCGTGCATTCGGGGTCGCACAAGGTCGCAGAGGGTTGGCCATTGGACAATTGACTGAGTTGTGTCCAAATTCTGCTTAGTCATATGACTAAGCTGCGCAAAGGCTTTCGCAAGGCATATGACCTTCGTCACCTACCGGTTGCCAGCCGTGACAACCGCTCGGCTATCTCAGCATCGCGCCACTCGGCGACATGCTGATACCACAACGCCATCGCGGGCGTGGTATGCCCCAGCCGATACATCAATTCGGCTGTGGTGGCGCCGCTTTGAGCCGCGAGCACCGCACCGACATGACGTAGATCGTGGACCCGCAACATCGGTTTACCGATGGCCTTGCGGGCTTTCACCCAATGAACCCGGTAACGGTCATCACGCAGATGCGTACCGTCGTCGTCGGGGAATAGGAGTGCATCGCCGGCCTTGCCGACGTGAGTCTTCAGATGCGCCTTGATGATTGGCCTAATGTGTGGTGGTATCGCAACGTCACGAATCCCGGCTGATGTCTTGGGCTGACCAGTGATGAACTTGCCAGCGCGGTAGGTGACTGCCCGATGTACCCCCAGCACAGCGTAATCGGGGCTCAGATCGTTTCTGCGGAGTTCGCTGGTCTCACCCCACCGGGGAGACCCAGCCACGCGGCCATGATGACGCTGGCGCGCAACCTGGGCGGCATTTTCGCGGCCAGCTTGTCCAACTCGGCTGGCGTAATCAGATCAATGTCGCACCGTGCAGTGTGCTCCAGCGTGCATCGGAGCGCACCCATCGCGCGATCATTCGTCCTCAAGCCATAGCGAGTAGGCGGATCGGAGGGAACTGGAAACCACGGCGGCCGCTGCCGCAAGGCTGAGCGACCGGTACCGTCGGTAGCTGCTGGGTGATGTCAAAGAGTGGCTGGAATCGACTCGGGTGTAAAGCAGTTCGCCTAAACGAGCGCGGTCAGAACGCGGTTACGACTGCGGATACCGATTGAGTTAGCTGCTCGGCCGCCGACGGACACTGATCCGTAAGGCGTGCAACCCTATTCGGCCCTTAACTCCACGACCTGGCGAGATCCAAAAGCTCACGTAGCGACGATGCTGCCAGCCGCCGCGCCCACGCCAGGCCAGCCGAACCCAAGCCTGAGGCGCGTCGCGAGCCCGCAACGCAACGACCATGGACGCGGTTCCTGCAGCACACGTTGTGGCACGCCGATACGATATGTGGCATGCTTAGGCCATGGATGCCACATTGGTGCTGGGCCAGCAAGGTCGGCTGGTGATCCCGGCAGACATCCGGACCGCGCTGGCCCTGGCTCCTGGTGATCGGTTGCACCTGCATGTGACTGGTCGGCGGCTGGTGCTCGAACGGCAGCAGGACGCCGTGGCTGAGCTACGGGCCCTAGGAGCCGAACTTCCGAAGGACCGCTCGCTTGTCGAGGAGTTGCTTGCTGAGCGGCGTCTGGCCGCTGAGGCCGAGTGACAGTCCTGGATGCGTCTGCGGTGCTGGCTCTCATTCACGACGAGCCCGGCGCCGACCTAGTCGCAACCGAACTAAATTCTGCGTCCCTGGGCGCAGCGAACCTCGCCGAAGTCATTAGCAAGCTGGTTGACGCCGATCTCGATGTCAGCCGGGTCCGTGAATTGCTCGCCGCCGCCGGTGTCACGATCGAGCCGTTGACCGAAGCCGATGCCGAACTGGCCGGGGCAATGCGGTCCCTGGCCGGCGGACGTGGGTTGTCTTTGGGCGATCGCTGCTGCCTCGCCTTGACCGTGCGCAGCACGCCCGCCGAGGTACTGACCGCCGACCGCGCGTGGTCCCAGCTCGACCTACCCGTCCGGGTCCGCCTGCTCCGGTAAAGGAGCAAGGCGCGTCGCAATGGCCAGCAATCGTGCAAGAGTTCGACTATGAAACGGCACGGCGCGAGCAACGCGCCGCGTTCGACCCCGCCACCGAGGAGTGGTCATTCGTCACCGAGGACGAAAACACCGCCGAGGCGGCCGAACCGGACGCACAACCACGGTCAGGGTCCCGGTCCCGCACCGCGTTCTCCCAATCGACATGGGCCAGGTGCACGCGGTCGTGCCATTCGCGCCATTCGCGCGGGTCAGCATCGGCCGGCGGCGGCTCGATGTCGGCGCCATCGGGCACGGTGAAGTACTGCCACCGCCAGCACTGCCGTACAACCACAGAACGCGGCTACGTTGTACCGGCCGTCCTACGAATGGTGCGTCGCGTAGTAGTTAGCCCGCGAGCGGAGTAGGGTGGCAGGCGCGGTTGGGAGATGCAAAAACACCCTCAGGTGCATCGCGGATAGATAGCTGGACGGCATCAGATTCCAAGCCTGGCTATAGGATAGAGTCCGAGCGTCTCAGTAAATCCCTGCCACAGGAAGAAATCATGCCCACCTTTGAGGCGCAGCTCCGCCAGGACTTGCGCAACTACGCCGTCGAGTTGCGGCAACTTGCCTACACCCTGCCCGGAGGCGTGGGCGAGCACGATCTGCTTCGACTGTCTGGTCGGATGCGCGCTACTGCCGATCACGCCGAGCGTCGATGATGGCTGATCGCGTCATGAGAGGCAGTCGCCTCGGAGCCGTGAGCTACGAGACTGAACGCAACCACGACTTAGCGCCACGTCAGATCGTGCGGTATCGGACCGAGAACGGCGGGGAGTTCGAGGTCCCCTTCGCCGATGACGCTGAGATCCCCGGCACCTGGCTGTGCCGCAACGGCATGGAGGGCACACTGATCGAGGGTGGTGACACGGCCGAACCCAAGAAGGGCAAAGTACCGCGTACGCCCTGGGACATGTTGCGGGAACGCCGCTCGATCGAGGAACTCGACGAACTGCTCAAGGAGCGCCTCGAGATCATCAAGTCAGGCCGGTACGGCAACCCAAAAAAATAATCTCCCGGACTAACAACAGCTCGACCAGCAGATACACCCAAGAAAAACGCCAGAAAGCAGCCAATTCGGGCGAGCGCAAATTGACCAGAACGGCCGCCGCAAGCGTGCGGCTCGCGATTATTCCGTGACTTGGAACGTCACCCGGTCGAAGAATTCCTCGAAGGCGCTGAAGTTGCCGCCGTTGAGGTAGTGCAGCAGCTTGGCGGCGTCGCGTTCCCAGCTGGTGATCTTGAGGCCGTCGCGGCCCTCGCCCATGGGCAGGATGCCGCGGGCGCCGTCGACGAGCGCGTAGTGGATCCGGTCGACTAGCGAGCCGCGCCAGAAGATGTCTCCGAAGCCGATGTGCACTGACTTGTCGGGGAACACTTTCGACCACTCGAACTCCGGGGTGTCCTTTCTCGTCGGGTCGTAGTCCATGCCGTACGCAATGGTCAGATCGACGTTCGGGGTGTAGACGAGGGTGGTGTGGTGGCTGTCCTCTTCGAGGCGCCACTGGGCGCCCGGGCCTTTCGAGAATCCGAACCGGCTCCGGTAGGTCGGCCCTTCCTCGACCTTGTGCCAATCGAGGGGTGCGGACTTTCGCACTAGGTCGCGGATCTCTTGCAGTGTTGTCATTGCCTGTGCCCCTTTAATTGCGGCCGCGTTTCCGGGTGCCGACAGTACGCTCGGTGGCGATCAGTTTCACGACGGACGTCAACTCGGTGCGAGGCTCCGGCTGCCGGCGACGGCTTTGCCGGTACCGCTTCGGCCGCACCCGGCGCCGGCGGTGTCGGCGGGGCCGGTGGCTCGGGTGCAACCGGGGGCGGCGCCGGCGGGACCGGGGCCACCCGTGGTAACGGCGGCATGGGCGCCACCGGCGGCGACGCCATGGTCGGCTCGGCCTTCACCGGCGGCAGCGGAGGCTCCGGCGGGACCGGCATCACCGGCAACGCCGGCACCGCTCCGAGCGGCCCCAATGGTGGCTCCGGTGGCTCCGGCGGCAGCTAGCCGCTCGCCGAACGCGAAACCTAACTCGTAAAGGTGAGCCCCAGCATCGCGCGAAGACTCTGCCAGCTCGCGGCCAAGCCGGGATGCAACCGCAGGTCCGCCACGTCGGGCCCCGCGACCCAGCGCAGTTCAGCGCTTTCGACGCAGGCCACGACCGGCAGCAGCTCGGCGGCGTCGGCGATGACTGTGGTGTAGGTCCAGTCGGTGCCGACCGGCGCGGCGGTGACAACCGAGCCGCGTAGGTCGATCTGATCGGCGCGAACGCCGGTCTCTTCGTGGGCTTCGCGCAGCGCGGCTCGCTCGGCGGTCTCGTGGCTGTCGCGAGCGCCGCCGGGCAGCCCCCAGGTGCCGCCCTGGTGGCTCCACAACGCTCGGCGTTGCAGCAGCACGGCTGGTGCGCCGTCGGCCGCCGGGGCGCGCAGCAGCAGGCCGGCTGCCCCATAGCGGCCCCAATAGCGACTGCCGGTGACCGAGACCACCCATCCGTTACCGTCACCACGCACGGTCATACGTTATTTGCCGCAGCCATTTCAGAGCGCAGGAGACGCGCGCGATTTCATGACCATCAAATTAAATGCTCGCCAACTCCTTCCAACGCGCACAGCCTCCGAAGTTCATTGACGCTCAATGGTTGTAATCCGAGACCGAGTTGGATGGTCCCAGGCGGCCCGGACACGTTCAACATCCGAGCCGTCATTCATTACAAGTTACCATTCGGAACGGAACGGTTAACCTACGCGTCATATGGTGCGCCCCAACAACTTTCGATAGAAATCGTCTATCGAACGATAAGCAACTGTTCTTTGACCTCGGCGCTACTTTCCATCAATAGTGGCGACGGTGCGGCGAGTGGCTATCCGCCGCCGCGAAAGGCTCGACGGCGGAACGCCGGCCGGGCGACCTGAGAAGGGTGCGTCGTGACGACCGTTGGCTTCCTGGACCGTTCGAGAATCGTCGCAAGATCGGGATGGAGTCGCTGGCTAGTTCCTCCCGCCGCGCTGTCCATCCACCTCGCCATCGGCTCGGCCTACGCCTGGAGTGTCTTCAAGATTCCGCTGGAGAAATCGCTACACATCTCTGGGACCGCGAGCGCGCTGCCGTTCACCATCGGCATTGTGATGCTGGGTCTTTCGGCCGCGGTGTTCGGCACCCGCGTCGACTACTACGGGCCCCGCTGGGCGATGTTCGTGGCCACCGTCTGCTTTTGCACCGGACTGTTGATCGCGGGATACGGGGTGTCGATCCGGCAGTACTGGCTCGTCGTGTTCGGCTACGGCGTGATCGGTGGCATCGGCCTCGGCATCGGCTACATCTCGCCGGTGTCCACGCTGATCAAGTGGTTTCCAGACCGCCCGGGCATGGCGACCGGCCTGGCGATCATGGGCTTCGGCGGCGGAGCGCTGATCGCATCGCCATGGACCAACAGCCTGCTCAATGCGTTCGGCCGAACGAGCACCACCGGCGTCGCTAAGACCTTCGTCGTGATGGGCTGCACATACGCGGTGTTCATGTCGATGGGCTGGCTATTGGTCCGCGTGCCGCCACCAGGATGGACACCCGGCAACTGGAAGCCGAAGCCACAACCGGCCGGGTCGTTGGTCACTACGGCCAGTGTGTCGGCGTCCCAGGCGATCAAGACCCCCCAGTTCTGGCTGCTATGGGTAGTGCTCTGCTTCAACGTGACCGCCGGGATCGGCATCCTGGAGAAGGCGTCGCCGATCTACCATGACTTCTTCCCCAAGGCCCCCACCGCGGCCGTCCTCGCGTCTGCGGCAGCGGGGTACGTCGCGCTGCTGTCGCTGGGCAACATGCTCGGCCGGATCGGCTGGTCGTCGTTGTCCGATGTGCTGGGGCGCAAGAATATCTACCGTCTGTATCTCGGCGGCGGCGCACTCTTATACCTGACGCTGGCGGTGACGACCAACTCCAACAAGGTCGTCTTCCTGGTGTCTACCTTGCTGATTCTGTCGTTCTACGGCGCGGGGTTCGCCACCATTCCGGCGTACCTGCGTGATCTGTTCGGCACGTATGAGGTTGGCGCCATTCATGGCAGGTTGCTGACGGCGTGGTCGGCTGCGGGCGTGCTGGGCCCTCTAATTGTCAATGCCATCGCGGACTCGCAGAAGGCGGCTGGAAAGCACGGCCCGGATCTATATATCTCTTCGTTCACGGTAATGATCGCGCTACTGGTCGTCGGCATGATCTGCAACGAGTTGATCAGGCAGGTGGCGCCCAAACATCATGAGCCTCGATCGCCCGATGACGCGGTGTTGGCGCTTGAGGCGGATCCCGATCGGCAACCGGAGAGGCAACCATGAGCAACCCGGCAGCACCTGCCGCCCGCCAACCCGACCAGCGCGGCCACCCAGCCCTCATTGCCCTGGCTTGGCTGTGGGTGGCCCTCCCGTTCAGCTATGGCGTGTGGCAACTCTTCACGAAGATCACCCAGCTATTCAGCACCTGACCCGGCGGCGTCGCGCGAATGCCTCGCGACCCCATCGACCGAGCGCAAGAATTCGCATGGATTGCGCGAAGACCCCGCAAGCGGTGTGCGGCAACCCGAGTGTCGTCGGCTACGCGGCCGACCCAGACAGGGACCCACTCCAAAAGGAAACCACGACATGAACACCACCCATTTCTCGAAGCGGGTCATCGGCGGGGCGCTGTTGTCGGGCGTCGCGGTGATCGGATTGGGCTGGGCCCCGGGTGTGGCGCAGGCCCAGCCGGATTTCGCGCCACAAACTCTCGGTCCAGTGCTCGCATACGCTCCAGCCCCTCCTCCTCCGCCACTTCCGCCCCGCGCCGCGGAAGGTGTGCTGGGCCCTCTTCTTGCCAGCGCCGAGCCCGCCCCCACCCCACTGAGGGCTGATACGTAGCAGGCAGGCGAAAGCCGCCCCGACCGGTGTCGGGGCGGCTTTTCGTTGAATCCCGCTCGCCACTCGAGTCACCGAAGGATTGGAGGCAACCGCGCCCGTACCCCGCAAACGCCCTGCGCTGAGCCGCTTAGCCGGGTACGCTGCCATCCGCGCCGGTCAGAGCCCCGGGTGGGCGTGTCGCCAAGGAGAACAGTGCGTAACGAGTTGCAGCCCAAGCGATTCAGTGCACCGGCCGGTCTTCGCAGAGTGGTGGCCGCGTCCATGGCCGGCACCGTCGTCGAGTGGTACGAGTTCTTCCTCTACGGCACCGCGGCCACGCTGGTATTCAGCAAGGTGTTCTTCGCGAAAAGCGGCAACGACCTCGACGCCATCCTCGCCGCCTTTGTGACCTATGCTGTCGGCTTCGCTGCTCGCCCCCTCGGCGGGATCGTATTCGGCCAATTCGGGGACCGGTACGGACGCAAGAGACTGCTGCAGTTCAGCCTGCTGCTGGTGGGCGCCGCCACCTTCCTCATGGGCTGCCTGCCGACATTCGCGCAGATCGGGTACTGGGCCCCGGCCCTGCTGGTGGTGCTGCGCTTCATCCAGGGCTTCGCCGTGGGCGGCGAGTGGGGCGGCGCCGTTCTGCTCGTTGCTGAACACAGCCCCAATAAGAGCCGCGGCTTCTGGGCCAGCTGGCCGCAGGCCGGCGTCCCCGGCGGGAACATGCTGGCCACGGTGGTGCTGCTGATTCTGACGGCGAGGCTCCCCGACGCGGCGTTCCTCAGCTGGGGCTGGCGAGTCGCCTTCTGGTTGTCGGCGATCGTCGTTCTGATCGGCTACTACATCCGCACCAAGGTCACCGACGCACCGATCTTCGTCGAAGCACAGCGACAAACCCGACAGGTCAAGGCCAGATCGCTCGGTGTGGTCGAGGTATTCAAGCGCTACCCACGTGGCGTTTTCACCGCGATGGGCCTGCGTCTCGGCGAAAACACCATGTACTACCTGGTGGTCACCTTCTCGATTACCTATCTCAAAGTGCACGTCCACGCGAACACCAAGTCCATCCTGCAGTGGCTGCTGGTTGCCCACGCCGTACACTTCGTCGTCATCCCGTTGGCCGGACATCTCAGTGACCGATTCGGTAGGCGCCCAATATATTTCGTCGGCGCCGTCGGCGGCTGCGCTTGGGGATTCTTCGCATTCCCGATGATGGACAGCGGCCACAACGCGATCATCATGTCGGCGGTCATCATCGGTCTGGTCTTCCACGGCTGCATGTATGCGCCCCAGCCGGCGGCGATGGCGGAGATGTTTCCCACCCGAATGCGTTATTCAGGGGTGTCGCTGGGTTATCAGGTCACCTCGATCGTGGCCGGTTCGCTCGCTCCGATCATTGCGGTTCGCTTGCTCGAGACGTACAAATCCGCGGTGCCCATCGGCTGGTACCTGGGGGCTAGCACCGTGGTGACCATGGTGGCCGTCCTGGTCTCCCGCGAAACCAAAGGCGTGGATCTGGCGGCGGTCGATCTGGCCGACGCTCAGCTGACGATCGCTGCCGAACCCGTCGGCAGCGCCCCCGCCGAATAAGGGCGGGCCCTTTCGCCGTGGGCCGAAGATGTTTGTCAATCGACGATGGGGGCAATGCGTCCTTGGAGGCTTGCGCGGCAGCCGGCTGTCGCGTTCGCCCAGGTCCCGTCGGTTCAGCCCGAGAGCCGACGGGACCGCCCATACCGGGGGCTCCGCACCGTCGATCCGGAGTACCGTGCGCCTTATGGATGGCTCGGCAGGCGTGTGGATTCTCGGCGGTTACCAAAGCGATTTTGCTCGCAATCTCAGCAAAGAGAACCGGGACTTCGCCGCCCTAACCGCGGAGGTCGTCGACGCCACCCTGGCCTCGGCGAAGGTGGATGCCGGCGACATCGGGGTTATCCACGTCGCCAACGCCTTCGGTGAGATGTTCGCCCGGCAGGGCCACCTCGGGGCGATGCCGGCCACGGTGTGCGACGAGCTTTGGGACACGCCGGCTTCGCGACACGAAGCCGCGTGCGCGTCGGGCAGCGTGGCGACGCTGGCGGCGATGGCGGACCTGCGCTCCGGTGCCTACGACAGTGCCCTCGTCGTCGGGATCGAACTGGAGAAGACGGTGCCCGGTGACACCGCTGCCCAGCATCTAGGCGCCGCCGCGTGGACCGGGCACGAGGGCACCGAGGCGCGTTATCTGTGGCCGTCGATGTTCGCGCAGGTCGCCGACGAGTACGAGCGGCGCTACGGGCTGGACGACGCACACCTACGGGCCATTGCGCAGCTCAATTTCGCCAACGCGCGGCGCAACCCCAACGCGCAGACCCGCGGCTGGACCGTCCCCGACCCGATCACCGATGACGACGCGACCAACCCGATCACCGAGGGCCGGTTGCGGCGCTTTGACTGCAGCCAAATGACCGACGGCGGCGCGGGAGTGGTCCTGGTCAACGACGCCTACCTGCGCGAGCACCCGGATGCGCGCCCGATCGGTTGCATTGACGGCTGGGGACATCGCACCGTCGGGCTGGGTCTGCGGCAAAAACTGGACCGCGCTGCGGACAATCCCCTGGAAACTCACGTGCTGCCGCATGTGCGCGCCGCCGTGCTCGACGCGTTGCGACGCGCCCAGGTGACCCTCGACGATGTCGACGGGTTCGAGGTGCACGACTGCTTCACCCCCAGCGAATACCTCGCCATCGACCACATCGGTCTGACCGGTCCGGGCGAATCGTGGAAGGCCATCGAAAACGGCGAGATCGAAATCGGCGGCCGGTTGCCCATCAACCCCAGCGGAGGATTGATCGGCGGCGGGCACCCGGTCGGGGCCTCCGGCGTGCGGATGCTGCTGGACGCGGCAAAGCAGGTCAGCGGCGCGGCCGGCGACTACCAGGTCGAAGGGGCGCACACCTTCGGCACACTGAATTTCGGTGGCAGCACCGCCACCACCGTTAGTTTCGTTGTCAGCAAAGGTATTTGGTGATGGATGTGGAGGTCATTGGCAAGTTCCTGTCGACCCTGCCCGAAGACGACGACCACCCGTACCGAACCGGCCCGTGGCGACCACAGACGACCGAGTTCGACGCCGACGACCTCACCGCGGTGGAGGGCGAGATCCCCCGCGACCTGAACGGCATCTACCTGCGCAACACGGAGAACCCGCTGCACCCGGCGTTCAAGAACTATCATCCGTTCGACGGCGACGCCATGCTGCATGTGGTCGGCTTCCGCGATGGAAAAGCCTTCTACCGCAACCGCTTTGTTCGCACCGACGGTTTTCTGGCGGAGAACGAGGCGGGCGGACCGCTGTGGCCGGGACTGGCCGAACCCGTCCAACTGGCCGAACGCGAACAGGGTTGGGGCGCTAGGACTTTGATGAAAGACGCGTCGAGCACCGACGTCGTCGTCCACCGCGGCATCGCGTTGACCAGCTTCTACCAGTGCGGTGACCTGTATCGGATCGACCCTTACACGGCCACTACGCTCGGCAAAGAGACCTGGAACGGTGGCTTCCCGTTCGACTGGGGTGTGTCGGCACACCCAAAGGTGGACAACAAGACCGGCGAACTGCTGTTCTTCAACTACAGCAAGCAAGCACCCTACATGCGCTACGGCGTCGTCGACGAGAGCAACGAGCTGGCCCACTACGTCGACGTCCCGCTGCCCGGGCCGCGGCTGCCGCACGACATGGCGTTCACCGAAAACTACGTGATACTCAACGATTTCCCCTTATTCTGGGATCCGCAGCTACTGGAGCACGACGTGCACCTGCCGCGGTTCTATCCCGACATTCCGTCGCGCTTTGCGGTGTTGCCGCGCCGCGGTTCGACCGGGGAGATCCGCTGGTTCGAGGCGGACCCGACGTTCGTGTTGCATTTCACCAATGCCTACGAGGACGGCGACGAGATCGTGCTGGACGGCTTCTTCGAAGGCGATCCTCAGCCCTTAGATACGGGTGGTTCGAAGTGGGACAAGCTGTTTCGCTTCCTGGCGCTTGATCGCCTGCAGACCCGGCTGCATCGGTGGCGCTTCAACCTGGTCACCGGCGCGGTAAAAGAGGAGCAACTGTGCGAGTCGATCACCGAGTTCGGCACCATCAACGCCGACTACGCGGCGGGCCCCTACCGCTACACGTATGCCGCCACGGGCAAACCGAGCTGGTTCCTGTTCGACGGGTTGGTGAAGCACGACCTGCTCACCGGCGGCCAAGAAGGCTTTTCGTTCGGTGAGGGTGTCTATGGCAGCGAGACCCAGATGGCGCCGAGGGTGGGCAGTACCGGTGAGGATGACGGCTATCTGGTCACGCTGACCACCGACGTGAACGCCGACGCGTCGTACTGCCTAGTCTTCGACGCCGCCCGGGTGGCCGATGGGCCGCTGTGCAAACTGCAACTGCCGGAACGGGTTTCCAGCGGCACGCATTCGGCCTGGGTGGCGGGTGCGGAGTTGCGGCGCTGGGATACCGCGGAGTCGGCGGCCGACGCTGTGGGGCTGTGACCATGTGGCCCGGGTCAAGCCGTCGCACCACGCACTGGCCGACGCACTTGGCGCCGATCGGCGGTATTCGTTTCGCCCGCCGTTCGTCGAATTTCGAAGAGACGGTGCGGTTTTACCGTGAGCTGGTGGGACTGCCGTTGTACGAGACGTTTGCCGCCAGCTACGGCAGCAACGGCGCGATCTTCGGCCTGCCCAGCTGGAACCTGACGCTGGAGATCGTCGAGGCGGTCGACGAGGTCGCCGTGGACAACCACGAACAGCTGTGTCTGTATTTCCCCGACCAGCAGGCACAGCTAGCGGCGATCACACGTTTGCAGCAGGCAGGGCTGGAACACGTTGAGCAGCATCCGTACTGGGAAGCGACGGGAGCCGTCACCTACCGCGACCCGGATGGGCGCGAAGTGGTGTTCGCGCCCTTCGTGTTCGGTGTCAACGAACCCGACGACAGTGCCGCCTCGGGCAGCCACGAGTTCCCGTCGGCCTGAGACCTCACCGCGTGGATCGACCGGTGAGCGCCGCGATCACCGTCCACACCGAGCAGAGCACCGCGCATAGCGCGCCGACCGCGCCGACATAAAGCCCGTATTCCGCCGCCACCGGCGGGTTGACGTTGAGCTTGTAGTACCACACCGTCACGGCCACGATGAGCAGCGAAACGACCAGTGCCGCAACCGACGCCAACCGCACCGACAGGCCACGCCCAAGCAGCGCCCCGGCCACCAGCAGCGTCGAGGACAGCAACACAATGAGCTGGCCTGCGCCAAACCCGCGCGGAAGTATCAGGCTGCCGTGAGTGCCCCCGATGGCGCTGGCCCAGCCGCCGCCGTTGACCTTCGTCGTCAGCCACGGCATCCAGGCGCTGCCCCACACCACCGTGGCGAACAGCGCCACCAGCCAACCGGGGTGCAGGCGCCGAATCATGATTGCGACATTAGCTGACTTCAACCTTGGCCTGTGCGACCGAGCGTCACTCTAGCGTGGCGCGCGACGCCCTCAGCTCTGCAGCGACGACAGGTTGAACACCGCACCCGTCGGGTCGGCGGCGGCAGCCAGCCGACCGTACGGGGTGTCCTGGGCCGGCCGCAGCACACCACCGCCGTTATCCACAATTACCTGCAGCGTCTTGTCGACATCCTCGGCACCGAGGTAGACGGCCCAATGCGACGGCACACCGTCGGGCAGGAACGCCGCGCCATCCATCACGCCGAGCAGCTGTTGGTCGCCGAACCGCGCTGTGGTGTAACGGAATTCGTCGGTGTCGGAAACCTG
The DNA here is from genome assembly GCA_963767375.1 of uncultured Actinomycetota bacterium. GTDB lineage: Bacteria > Actinomycetota > Actinomycetes > Mycobacteriales > Mycobacteriaceae > Mycobacterium. The sequence continues at coordinate 2,771,881 of CAVYDT010000008.1, read as the reverse complement.
CTCGGTCCGCCACCCGAAAATTTCGCGATAGAAGTCGACGGCGGCGCGGTGGTCGCGCGTGGTCAGCTCGTGCCACACCGGGGCGCCGGCCTCGCCGATCACCTCGAAGCCCAGGTGCTCCAGCGGCTGCCACAAACCAAAGAACGCTCCCGACGGGTCGGTCGCCATGGCCATGAAGCCCATGGCGGGCACCTCCATCGGGCCCATGCACATCGCGCCGCCCGCCGCGGTCACCGTGGACGCCGTCGCGTTGATGTCGGCGGTGTGAAGGTAGGTGTTCCAGCCGTCTGGCGCCTGCAACTCCGGGCTGTTGGCCATCATGCCGGCGACGGGATGGCCATCCTTGGCGGCGTTGATGTAACCGCCGTACTCGGGTCCGGCGGAGTCGAATGTCCAGCCGAATACGGTGCCGTAGAAGTCCTGGGCACGGTAGACGTTCGATGACGCCAGATCGATCCAGCAGGGAGCGCCCGCCGGCGCGCCATTACGGATGGGCACAATGTCCTCCTCGGTGTCGGATGAACCCCGTAACGGGGTTACTCCTACCGACTTCCGCCGAACCCGAAACTCATCGCCCCCCCGTCAGCGATGTGCGCCACGGTTCCCGTTCATACCCGGATCGGGCCCGGTGAACACCGTGACGAAGTTCTGCAGCGATTGGCGGATATCGGTTTTCAGCGCGGCGGCGACGATCATGCCGATCGGCCCGAACAGCGCAGGGCCACCGAGATGCACATTGAAGCTGACGACGGAGGCGTCGCCTTTGGGCGTGATCTTGACCATCAGCTTGACCTTGACACCGCCGACACCGTCTCCGTTGAGCGTCATGGCTTCCGGCGGCTTGTAATGCACGATCGTCCATTTGATCCGGTTGGGCATGCCCTTGACCTCGACATAGGACTCGACGACCGTGCCCTTCTCCAGGACGTCGGGCAGCTTGCTGCGCCACACCTTGTGGATGGTCAGCCAGTCCTTGTACCGGGACAGATCCGAGGCGTGCTTCCAGGCCTGCTCAGGGGGCAGCGGTACGTCGATGGATCCGGAGAGTTTAGCCATGCGCTTAGTTCTGTTTGTCGCCCGGGCTGGCGGCCTTCTTGGCCTCGTCCTGCACCTTATGGATGGTGTCGGTGTACTTGCCCTGCGTCTTTTCGTCGACGAACTCGCCCGCCTTATCGATGACGGTCTCGACCTTGTCGGCGTTCTGCGCCAACAGATCTTTCGCCTTGTCGAAAAACCCCATGGCTACCGAGCCTAACGTGTCGGTTCCCCGGCCCGATCCGGCTCTCGCCACCACCGCGGCTGCACGCCGAGCAGCCTGGCGCGAATCCACCACATCGCCTCGATCACCGCCGCGCCCAACACGCCGATACCCAGCGCGGTCGACGTCACCACCAGATTCGACGGGTCAAGAAAGAACTTCTTCTGCGTCAGCGGGAGGCTGAAAATCACCACATACGCCAGCGCCGAACCAACGACCAACGCCAGCCGCCACCACTGATACGGACGCGCCGCCACCGCGAGCACCCACACCGCGGTCACCAACAGCGTGATCAGGGCCGCCGTCGACGCCTGATCCTGTTGCTGCCACGTCGCGTGGCGGCCCTTGTAGGCCACCAGATACGACGCGAAAGTCGCTACACCGACGACAAGTCCGGCCGGCAGCGCCGACGTCAGCACCCGCCGCACGAATCCGGGATGGGCGCGTTCGTTGTTGGGTGCCAGCGACAGAATGAACGACGGGATCCCGATCGTGAACCACGCCGCGATGGTCACGTGGATCGGCTGAAACGGATACAGCAGCGGATCGGCGTGCAGCGCTTTGGAAAACAGGCACTCGATACCCACCAGCAGCGCCAGTAGCGCCGAGTACACCGTCTTGGTCAAAAACAGGCTGGCCACCCGCTCGATGTTGCCGATCACCCGCCGGCCCTCGCCGACAACATAGGGAAGTGTGGCAAACCTGTTGTCCAGCAACACGATCTGTGCCACCGCTCGGGAAGCCGGGCTGCCCGAGCCCATCGCGACACCGATGTCGGCGTCCTTGAGGGCCAGCACGTCGTTGACGCCGTCACCGGTCATCGCGACGGCATGCCCACGCGATTGCAGCGCATGAACGATGGCGCGCTTCTGGTCCGGCCGCACCCGGCCGAACGTGGTGTGGGTCTCCAGCGCGCTTGCCAGGCCGGCCTGGTCGGTGGGCAGCTGACGGGCGTCCATGGTCTCGCCGTGCAGCCCAAGCTTGCCGGCGACGGCGCCCACCGACACTGCGTTGTCCCCGGAGATCACCTTTACCGAAACATTCTGTTCCGCGAAGTATTCCATCGTCACTCGGGCGTCGGCCCGCACCTTCTGCTCCAGTACCACCAGCGCGACCGGCGTGACCCGCCCCGGTGCGTCGGGGTGGTCCACCGCCACGTCACCGCGACCCAACAGCAGTACCCGCAACCCCTGCGCCCCGATCCGCTCGGCCTGTTCGGCGGCCGCCGAAGCGGGATCGAGCAACACGTCGGGCGCACCGATCACCCAGTTGCCGTGGTCGCCGTAGGACACGCCGCTCCACTTGGTGGCCGACTTGAAAGGCGCTGTGGCGGTGGCGATCCAGCCGGGCGGACGGTCATACGTCTCGGCGATCGCCCGCATGCTGGCGTTGGGCCGGGCGTCGGCCGCGGCCAAGGCGGCCAGCACGTCGGCGACGGGCCCCTGCCCCGCGGCCAGCGCCTCGACGCCCGAGACCCGCATACCACTTTCGGTCAACGTGCCGGTCTTGTCGGCGCAGACCACGTCGACGCGGGCCAGCCCCTCGATCGCGGGCAACTCCTGCACCAGGCATTGCCGCTGGCCGAGCCTGATGACGCCGAGCGCGAACGCCACCGACGTCATCAGCACCAGGCCCTCGGGCACCATCGGCACCAGCGCGCCCACCATCCGCAACACGGACTGCCGCCACCCCGCGTGCGTGGTGAACAACTGGGTATAGATCGTCAGCAGCCCGGCGGGGACCAACAGGTAGGTGATGAACTGAAGAATCCGGTTAATGCCGTTGCGCAGCTCGGATTTCACCAGGGTGAACTTGCTGGCCTCCTCCGCCAGCGCCGCCGCGTAGGAGTGCGGGCCCACCTTGGTGGCGCGGTAGGCGCCGGCGCCGGCGACGACGAAACTGCCCGACATCACCGCGGCACCAACATCCTTCGCGATCGGATCCGCCTCACCCGTCAACAGCGATTCGTCGATCTCCAGGTTGTCCTCCTCGACGACCTCGCCGTCGACGACGATGTGGTCCCCCGGACCGAGCTCGATGATGTCGTCGAGCACCACCTCGCTGGGCAACAGCGTCGCCGTCCCGGATTGCCTGCGCACCAGCGGTTTCGCCTGCCCGACGATCGCCAGCTTGTCCAGCGTCTGCTTGGCGCGGATCTCCTGCACCATGCCGATGACGCTGTTGGCGATGATGAGCAGGCCGAACAGCCCGTTGATCACCGAGCCGGTCAGCAGCACGATCGCCAGCAGCACGCCCAGGATGGCGTTGATCCGGGTGAAGACGTTGGCCCGGACGATACCCGCGATGCTGCGCGCGGCGCGCTGCGGAACGGCGTTGCTCTTCCCCTCGGCTACCCGCTGTGCCACCTCGGCATTGCTGAGGCCGGAGGCGGTCATCGGGTGAACGTCCCCAACTTGTTCGCGTCGCAATACTCCAGATTCAGCGTGTTGCCGGCAAACGTAGCTTTGGAAATCGTTCCGGGCGGCGCGTTTTCATTCGTCAACGGGAAGGTGAAGATGTCACTGTCCCAGTGCGTCAACGTGAACGTCTGGTTCTTCGGTCCCAGGGCCAGCTGCAGTGCGCCGTCACGTTCGGTCACGGTGGCCGGACCCCAGTAGTCATTGGCGTACACGCCGACGTAGTCGCTCAGCGGCCTGGGCGGCGCAGGATTGTCCGGGGGTTGCTTGCCGACCAGTGAGCCCTCGGGGTTGTTTATCGGGGCGATCGCCTTCTTGTACAGGGCCGCCCAGTCCTCGCGAACCTGTCCGTACAGCACCAGATCCATGAATTGCGCGGTCAGTGTCTCCGGTACGCCGAAGGGCGCGGCGTTGGTCAGGGCGATGATGGCGAGGTCCTCGGACGGCATCGCCACGAAGTTCGTCGCCGCGCCCATCTCGAAGGCACCGGAATGGCTGATCGTTGTGCGCCCCGACGAGTTGACCGACACGGCAAACCCGTGACCGTAGAAGCTGGCCCGCGCCTTCGGATCCGCCGGGGGCACCGAAACGGCCTGCGGGGTAATGGCGGGCAGCAAGGCCTCCGGCGAGGTGATCCGCTGGCCGTTGTAGGTTCCGTTGGCCAACACCATCGTCAGCCAGCGGGCCATGTCGTTGACCGACGAACTCACCCCGGCGGCGGGTGACTGCGGATCGGGATTCCGCTGGAAGCGCGGTTCCCACTTGTCCCCGACCTTGACGTGGTTGACGGCGTGATTGGGCCGGGCGACAAAATCGGCGAACCGCGAACTGGTCGACGCCATCCCCAGCGGGCGGTAGAGCACCTCGTCGGATAGGTCCTCCCATGACTTGCCCGCTGCGGCGGCCACCGCCTCGGCTGCGGCTGTCAGCCCGAAGTTGGTGTAGGCGTAGCTGATTCGAAACGGCGCCAGCGGCAGGTGGCGCATCCGTTCCAGTGTCTGGTGTTGGTCATAGTCCAGATCGTCCAGTTGGTCCCCGGCGTGGTCGGGCAGCCCGGAGCGGTGCGAGTACAGGTCGGCGATGGTCACGTTGCTGGTGACATAGGGATCCGATAACGCGAACCACGGCAGCTTGGACACCACGGGCGCGTCCCAGCCGACCACGTTGTCGGTGACTTCATGGGCCACCACCGTCGCACCGACCGATTTGGAGATCGACGCCAGCTGGAAGACTGTGTCGGCGTCGACCTTGTTATCCGCGGCGTCGCCTTTGCTGGTGTCTTTGACACCAAAGCCTTTGGCATACAGCGTCTTTCCGCCGTGTACGATCGCCACCGCCATGGCCGGGATGCCGCTGTTTTTCAGCAGGTCGGCGACCAGGCCGTCGACCTTGGACACGGCTTCGTCGATGCGGCCGGCGGGAATGTCGACTCCCGACACCTCGTAGGGCGGCGCGTCGGACAATGGCGACGGGGACGGCGGCGGACTGGCTACCGGCGGCGCCGGCCGGCATCCCGTCATCGCCAGCAAGACCATGATGACTGCGGCCGCCACTCGTTTCGTCATGTATGCAGCCTGCTCCAAGGGCGAGCAGACGCAAAAGCCCCCGCACGCGCGCGGCGTGTCGGGGGCTTTTGCGTCTGCTCGCCCTAGAGCCGCCACCACGGGTTAAACCGCAACGGCCCGGCCGGATCAATCCGTTGACCGGGCAACGGCACCGCGACCTGGACGTGAGCAGGCTCGGCCGCGGCCAGCACCCGCTCCACCGGCTCGGCCCACGGATGCGGCGCCAGCCGGAAGGTGCCCCAGTGGATCGGCACCAAAAGCCCTGAGCCCGAGTCGGTGACGTCCAGATGCGCCTGCACCGCCTCCTCGGGGTTCATGTGAATGTCGGGCCACGCCGTGTTGTAGGCGCCGATGGGCAGCAGGGTCACGTCGAACGGACCGTGGTCCGCGCCGATCTGCGCGAAGCTCTTGGTGTAGCCGGTGTCGCCGCCGAAATACGCGCGGTGACTCGGGCCGATCAGCGCCCACGACGCCCACAGCGTGTTGTTGCGGCTGAAAAGTCGTCCCGAGAAGTGCCGCGCCGGCATGCAGACCACGGTGAGCTCGTCGACCTGCGCGCTCTGATTCCAATCGAGTTCGACGATGCGATGCTCGGGGATGCCCCACGCCCGAAGGTGGGCACCGATACCAAGCGGCACGAAGAACGGGGCCCGCTGGGTGCGGGCCAGCGCCAGCACCGTGTCGATGTCGAGATGGTCGTAATGGTCGTGACTGATGATCACCGCGTCGACGGCGGGCAGCCCTTCCAGCTGCACGGGCGGAGGGTGCAACCGCTGCGGGCCGACGAGGTCCGACGGCGAGCAGCGGTCACTCCACACCGGATCGGTGAGCACCCGGTAACCGTCGATTTCCAGCAACGCCGTCGAATGGCCGAACCAGCTGACGGCAAGCCGGCTGGCAGGGCTGGTACTGCCCCGGTAAATCTGCGGCGCGGCCAGCGGGATAGGCCCCTTAGGGCGGCTTTCGCTGCGGGGCCCGAGCAACTCCCGCGCGATGAGCCGGAATTGCTCGCGGTCCATGACGTTCACCGAGGCCGGGTCGAGGTTTTCGAAGACGCCGTCGTGGTAGTTGGGAGACCGCTCGCACGCAGCCGCGATCGACGCGGGATCGCCACCGATCGCCGTCACCGAGCCGTGCAGCGCCCGCAACAGCCACCCCCCGGCGGCCACTGAGGCAGTGCCGGCGGCGAGTCGCAGCGCTGAGCACAGCATGAAACCCCCTAGGCCCCCTGGAATTTCGGCGGCCGCTTCTCCACCCGCGCAACTTGCGCCTCGATGACATCCTGGCTCCCCCAAGCCTTTTCGAAGAGCTCCTTATGCTCCGGCCACTGCTCCTCCATGGAGCCATCGTCGTTGAGCACCCGCATGGCGTGCTGTATCGCCAGCGGCGCCAGGCCGGTGATCTCGGCGGCCCAGGCCTGCGCGTCGGCCAGGGTGCCGATCCGGTTGGCCATCCCGGTGTGCAGCGCCGTGTCGGCGGTCAGCTTCTCGGCGGTCAGCAGCATCGAACGAGCGCGTCCGTGACCCACCAGCGACGACAGTCGGCGGATACTCCAGTTATCAAGGGCCAGGCCGTATTTCGACGTCGGAAATTGGAAGAACGCCTCCGATGCGACGACCCGCAGATCACATCGCATGGCCAGCTGCAAACCAGCCCCGATGGCGGGGCCGTTGATATATCCGATCACCGGTATCAGAGCCGCATCCATGACCTTGTGCAGTTCGATGAGCCGGTCGGGATAGTCGGCGGCGAACGCGTCTCCACTCAGGTCCGCGCCCGCGCAGAACGCCGTGCCCTGGCCGGTCAGCACCACGGCGCGGACGTCCTCCGCCGTGGCCTTCTGTACGGCCTCGCGCAGTTCGTCGACGAGTTCGGAATTCAGGGCGTTGCGGCGCTCGGGACGCTGCAGCTCGATCGTCATGACGGCTTCGGCCTGGGTAACACCGATCATGGGGGCCAGGATATATAAAGCGCAGGCGACGACGCGAAGTCCCATCGGTCACACGCGTATCCGCACAAAGAGGGCACTCTTGTGCCCACGTGCGAGCGACAGGCTGCGATAGCGGACCTGCTCACGACGCGTTGTCGCTCGTAGGTGGGCACAAAGACAACCTCCCGGCATCGGGGCTCAAGTGACAGATGAGACGTCGCGTGACATCGCAAGGGCCGCCCTCTAGCCTCGCAGAGTGAGCCGTATCACGACTGATCAGCTACAGGATGCGGTGCTCGACGAGGGCTCATTCGTCAGTTGGGACAGCGCGCCGCTGGCGGTGCCGATGATCGAGTCCTACGCGCGGGAGCTCGCCGACGCCCAGCGCGCCACCGGCCGAGACGAATCGGTGCTGACCGGCGAGGGACGCATATTCGGACGCCGGGTGGCCGTGGTGGTCTGCGAGTTCGACTTTCTCGCCGGGTCGATCGGGGTGGCGGCCGCCGAACGGATCACCGCCGCCGTGCAGCGCGCCACCGCCGAGCGGCTGCCGCTGCTGGCCTCGCCGAGTTCGGGCGGCACCCGCATGCAAGAGGGCACGGTGGCGTTTCTGCAGATGGTGAAGATCGCCGCGGCCGTGCGACTGCACAGGCAGGCGCACCTGCCCTACCTGGTGTACTTGCGCAACCCCACCACCGGCGGGGTTTTCGCGTCGTGGGGCTCGCTGGGCCACGTCACCTTCGCCGAGCCGGGCGCCCTGATCGGCTTTCTTGGGCCTAGGGTCTACGAGCTGCTCTACGGCGAGTCCTTCCCGTCCGGCGTCCAGACCGCGGAGAACCTGCAGCGGTACGGGGTGATCGACGCCGTCGTCGCGCTCGAAGAGCTGCGACACACGCTGGACCGTGCGCTGACGGTGATCGCCGACGTTCCCGACCCGCCACCGGCACCGCAGCCACCCGATCCGGTCGCCGATGTGCCGGCCTGGGACTCGGTGCTGGCGTCGCGTCGTCCCGACCGGCCGGGCGTCGGGCACTTGTTGCGGCACGGCGCCACCGACCAGGTGTTGCTGTCCGGTACCGGTCAGGGCGAGGCGGCGACGACGCTGCTGGCGCTGGCCCGGTTCACCGGCCAGCCTGCGGTGGTGCTGGGCCAGCAGCGAGGTCCCGGCGGGTTGGAAAAGGGCTTCGAAATGGGCGGGGTCGGGCCCGCGTCGCTGCGCGAGGCGCGTCGCGGCATGGCGTTGGCCGCCGAGCTGCGCCTGCCGCTGGTGCTGGTGATCGACACCGCCGGTCCGGCGTTGTCGGCCGAAGCCGAGCAGGGTGGGTTAGCCGGCCAGATCGCCCAGTGCCTGGCCGAGCTGGTCACGCTGGATACCCCGACGGTGTCGGTGCTGCTGGGTCAGGGCAGCGGCGGACCGGCGCTGGCGATGGTGCCCGCCGACCGGGTGCTGGCCGCGTTGCACGGGTGGCTGGCGCCGCTCCCGCCGGAGGGCGCCAGCGCAATCGTCTTTCGTGACACCGATCATGCCGCCGAACTGGCTACGGCCCAAGGCATTCGGTCGGCCGACCTGTTGAGATCCGGGATTGTCGATGCCATCGTGCCCGAATATCCCGACGCTGCCGACGAACCGGTCGAGTTCTCCCAGCGACTCTCGGCCGCCATCGCCACCGAGGTCCACGCGCTGCGCGCGATTCCCGCCACCGAACGCATCGCCGCCCGCCTGCGGCGCTATCGCCACATCGGCTTGCCCCGCGACTTGACCTGAGTCGTCGCCGGCGCAGTGGGTATCCGACTTGCCATGACGCCTGTGGATATTCGCCGCCGGGCCGGCTGGTTGCCCGACGATCAAGACGACTTGGAGTCGTGGCTCGCGGGACACCGCGAGCGGGTGGAGGCTCGGGGTGAGCAGGTCGTGCTTCATCCGGTGCTCGTCGAATTTCAGGAGTTAATCGACACCGATCCCGTGGTGCGGATGTACCTGAACCAGATGATTTCCCAGGTGCCCGCCACCAAGCATTACCGCAAGCGGCACCTGGAGAGCGTGCCGCAGCTGCTGCGCCTGATCAATGAGGTGCTCACGATCGCACCTGAGTTCGGCGAGAACATGGTGGCCACACCGCTCGGCGCGATCCTGGACTGGACGATGGGCACGCCGGCCGGGTTCGCCGCGTTCCGCGACCCCCGGATCAACGCGATGCTGAAAAAGATCCTGAACGCCTGGTGCGAGTTTCTCGACAGCTCCGAGTCGCTGTACGTGCTCAACGATTCACCGTCGGGCTGGAAAAGTGCTGAGGCCCAACGGGCCGTCGGTATCGAGCAGTTCGAGCACGACCCCGACGACGAATACTGGGGTTTCGCCTCCTGGAATGACTTCTTCACCCGACGCTTCAAGGACGGCCAGCGACCCGTCGCCGCTCCCGATGACGACACGGTGATCGTCAACTCCTGCGAGTCGACCCCGTACGGCATCGCTACCGACGTGGCGCGCCAGGACCGGTTCTGGATCAAGAGTCAGCCCTATTCACTGCTGGACTTGCTCGCCCAGGACGAGTTGGTTGATCAGTTTGTCGGCGGAACCGTCTATCAGGCCTTCCTGAGCGCGAACAATTACCACCGGTGGCACAGCCCTGTGGACGGCACGATCGTGCGGGCCTTCGTCCAGGACGGCACCTACTACTCCGAGGCGGACTCCGAAGGCGCCGACGCAGTTGAGCCGACGAACTCGCAGGCCTATATGGCGCATACGGCGGCGCGAGCGATCATCTTGATTGAGGCCGACAACCCCGTCATCGGCCTGGTGGCCTTCGTGCCGGTCGGCATGTCGGAGGTGTCGACCTGCGTCATCCACCCCAGCATCACCTCGGGTCACCGCGTCGCCAAGGGTGAGGAACTCGGGTATTTCCAGTTCGGCGGTTCCACGCACTGCCTGGTATTTCGCCCCGGCGTGATCGCCGATTTCGCTCTCGCGGCCATTCCCCAGCAGCACGACCCCAACCCACCGCTGATGCTGGTCAATTCGAAACTTGCCGCCGCTAAGCGGCCTTAGCAGGCGGTCAGACCTCAGGCAGCCCCAGGTAGCGCTGGATCGTCGGACCGACCCACTCGACAACCTCGTCCGTGGTCATCTCGATGACGGGCGGCAGCCGTAACACGAAGCGGCACAACGCCATACCGAGGATCTGCGTGGCGATCAGTCCGGCCCGCACGCCGGCCTCCGAAGCCGGCACGAAAGAGGCAACCAGTGGCTGCAGCTGCGTCCCGAAAATCTCCTGCATCCGCTGCCCGGCTTCGCCGTTGGTAGCGCTGGAGCGCAGCAGGATCACCAGCGCCTCGTCGCCCTCCCAACGTTCGAGAAAGTGCCGAACCAGCGCCCGGCCGACCTGCTGCCGATCCGTCCCGGCGAAATCGGGAAATTTCAGGTCGAACTCGGCCGCGGCGGCGAACAGCTTGTCTTTGGAGGTGTAGTAGCGCATCACCATCGCGGGGTCGATCCCGGCGTCAGCGGCGATCGCGCGAATCGTGGCGGCCTGAAAACCGACCGCACCGAACCGCTCGCGGGCCGCCGCCAGGATGACTGCCTTGGTCTCATCCGACGATCTCCTCATGTCAACAACTGTAGGCCAACAAGTGTTGACATTGCGCGCAAACCGCGCCAGGCTGGAGCTATGCCAACAAGCGTTGACTAACTCCACCGAAGGGAGCCAACCATGAACGACACCGACGTCCTGGTGGTAGGCGCCGGCCCCACCGGCCTCACCGTGGCCGCCGCCCTGATCGCCCGGGGGCACCGGGCGGTCGTGGTTGACAAGTTGCCGGAGGGCCAGAACACCTCCCGGGCGGCAGCCGTGAACGCCCGCACCCTGGAGGTGCTCGAAGACCTCGATGTGGCCCGCCGAATGGTCAAGGCCGGGCTGATCGCGCCGCGATTCACCATGCGGGAAGGACCTCGCATCCTGATCGCCGTCGATTTCAGCCAGCTGCCGACCCAGCACCCGTACACGCTGATGCTCTCCCAGGCCGACACCGAGCGCCTGCTGCTGGAGCGACTGCACGAACTAGGCGGCCAGGTGATCCGGCCGAAGACCCTGAGCCATATCACCCAGGACGCAAGCCGGGTCACGGCCACCTTCGACGACGGCGAGACCATCAGGGCGGCCTACGTCGTCGGAGCCGACGGCATGCACAGCACGGTTCGCGAACATGCCGGAATCGGTTTCGCCGGGGGCGAATTCGCCGAATCATTCATGCTGGCCGACGTTCGGGTGTCCGGCGAGGCGCCCCGCGACCAGGTGATCCTGTTTTACGCCGAAGACGGCTTTAACGTGCTGGCGCCGCTTCCCGACGACATCTTCCGCATCGTCGCGCCGACGCCGGACGCACCGCCGGAACCATCGGCGGCATTCGTGCAGTCGCTGCTGGACGCCCGTGCCTTCGGGCAGGGCAAGACGCAGGTCACCGAGCTGCTGTGGGGAACGCGGTTCCACATTCACCACCGCGTCGCGGACAGCTATCGGGCCGGTCGATTGCTGCTGGCCGGCGACGCCGCCCATGTGCACAGCCCCGCCGGCGGCCAGGGCATGAACCTCGGTATCACCGATGCCATCACCCTGGCCGGAGCCCTCTCCGGCGTCCTGCACGGCGGTCCCGAGGCCGCGCTGGACGCCTACAACGCGTCGCAGCGGCGACGGGCCGAGCAAGTACTGAGGCTGACCGGACGGTTAACCCGGATCGCGACGCTACCGCACCCATTGCGCCCGATCCGCAACTCGGCAATGCGGCTGGCCGCCAGGGTTCCCGCCGTGCGACGGCAATTGGCGTTCCAGTTGAGTGGTCTGGTCTACCGCTGATCGGTGCCATCTGCCGCGAGCAGTCGCACTGCCCCGCGACCCGGCGGGTGACCTCCCACGTCCATAGCTCACGTTCAGGCAAAATGGGCGGTATGGACACTGGTTCCACCTCACCTCGAGTCTTGGTGGTCGACGACGACGCCGACGTGCTCGCCTCGCTGGAACGCGGACTGCGGCTTTCCGGATTCGAGGTGTCGACCGCCGTTGACGGCGCCGAGGCTCTCCGCAGCGCCACCGAGACCCGGCCGGACGCGATCGTGCTGGACATCAACATGCCCGTCCTGGACGGCGTCAGCGTGGTCACGGCACTGAGAGCCATGGACAACGACGTGCCGGTCTGCGTGCTCAGCGCGCGCAGCTCGGTCGACGACCGGGTGGCGGGCCTGGAGGCCGGTGCGGATGACTACTTGGTCAAACCCTTCGTGCTGGCCGAACTGGTTGCGCGAGTCAAGGCGCTGCTGCGCCGCCGCGGCTCCACCGCAACGTCCTCCTCGGAGACGATCACTGTCGGCCCGCTGGAAGTCGACATCCCCGGTCGTCGGGCCCGGGTCAATGGTGTCGACGTTGACCTGACCAAGCGGGAGTTCGACCTGCTGGCGGTCCTTGCCGAGCACAAGACGGCGGTGCTGTCCCGCGCGCAATTGCTTGAGCTGGTGTGGGGCTATGACTTCGCCGCCGACACCAATGTCGTCGACGTGTTCATCGGCTACCTGCGCCGCAAGCTGGAGGCCAACGGCGGTCCCCGGCTGCTGCACACCGTCCGCGGGGTCGGGTTCGTGCTGCGAATGCAATAAACCAGATGCAGTAGATGAACATCCTGTCGCGGATCTTCGCCCGTACGCCGTCGCTGCGGACGCGGGTGGTGCTGGCGACTGCCATCGGCGCCGCGATCCCGGTGCTCATCGTCGGCACCGTGGTCTGGGTGGGCATCACCAACGACCGCAAGGAGCGGCTGGACCGCCGGCTCGACGAGGCCGCCGGTTTCGCGATCCCGTTCGTGCCACGCGGCCTCGACGAGATTCCCCGCTCGCCCAACGACCAGGACGCCCTCATCACGGTCCGGCGCGGCGACCTGGTCACGTCGAATTCCGACGTCACGCTGCCCAAGCTGCAAGCCGACTACGCCGACACCTACGTCCGCGGGGTGCGCTACCGGGTGCGCACGGTGGAGCTCTCCGGCCCGGAGCCGACGTCGCTGGCCGTGGGCGCGACGTACGACGCCACCATCGCCGAGACCAACAACCTGCACCGGCGCGTGCTGCTGATCTGTGGTTTCGCCATCGGCGCGGCGGCGGTGTTCGCCTGGCTGCTGGCCGCGTTCGCGGTGCGGCCGTTCAAACAGCTCGCCCAGCAGACCCGATCGATCGAGGCCGGGGACGAGGCACCGCGCGTCGAGGTGCACGGCGCCAGCGAGGCCGTCGAGATCGCCGAGGCGATGCGGGGCATGCTGCAGCGCATCTGGGATGCGCAGAACCGGACCATGGAGGCGCTGGCCTCGGCGCGCGACTTCGCGTCGGTGTCCTCCCATGAGTTGCGCACTCCGCTGACCGCGATGCGCACCAACCTCGAGGTGCTGGCCACCCTGGATTTGCACGAGGACCAGCGCAAAGAAGTGCTCAGCGACGTGATCCGCACCCAGTCGCGGATAGAGGCCACGCTCAGCGCGCTGGAACGGCTGGCCCAGGGCGAACTATCGACGTCCGACGATCACGTGCCGGTCGACATCACCGAGCTGCTCGACCGCGCCGCCCACGACGCCATGCGGATCTACCCCGAACTCGATGTCGCGCTGGTGCCGTCGCCGACCTGCATCATCGTCGGGTTACCCGCCGGGTTGCGCCTCGCCGTCGACAACGCGATCGCCAACGCCGTCAAACACGGCGGCGCCACGCGGGTCCAGCTGTCCGCGGTCAGCTCGCGCGACGGGGTGGAAATCGCGGTGGACGACAACGGCAGCGGAGTGCCCGAAGACGAGCGTCACGTGGTGTTCGAGCGATTCTCCCGCGGGTCGACCGCCTCGCATTCGGGGTCGGGTCTGGGGCTGGCGTTGGTGGCCCAGCAAGCCCAGCTGCACGGCGGCACGGCCTCGCTGGAAAGCAGCCCACTGGGCGGCGCGCGCTTACTGCTGGACCTTCCCGCCCCGAGCTAGCGGTCTGTCGATTCCCGACTGGGCCGCTACTTCCGTGAGCTCTTGCGCCACGGCGTGAAATAGGCGCGCACCGCGGATTCCTCGTCCTTGAACCAGACCTGGGCGACGGTCCGCTCGTATGTCGCGTCGTCGGGGGTGTAGTAGAGCCGGGTGTCCGAGCGGCCCTTGACGAGCCATCCCGCTGGTCCACCGCCTTCGGCACCCGCGCGCGCAGAGCCCGGGCCGTACGGCGCGAATGGCACCGTCGGGATCTTCTGAGTCGGCGACTCTTTCACGACGGGGATCTTCGTGGTCGGCGGTTCTTCGACGACGACGCGGATTTTCGTCGTCGGCGGTTCCTCGACGACGCGGATCTTTGTCGTCGGAGGTTCCTCGGCGACGACGATCTTCGTCGTCGGCGGCTCGGACTCCACCGCCGGCCTGCTCTTCTTCAGCAGCATGAACGTCAGCCCTAACCCGAGGAAAAAGGACAACGCAAACAGCCACCAGTGCACGTGCTGCATCACCGCGCGACCCTCGCGATCGCCCAGGCAACCGCGGAACCCGCCACGAAAGCCAGCAGGTACCACAACCACTGGACCACGAAGTCCATGCCGAATTCTCCTTAGCTGAGCACGATTTCGACGCGGCGATTCTTAGCACGACCATCGGGCGTGGCGTTGCTGGCGACCGGGTTGATCGAACCCAGGCCTCGGACCACAAGGTGGTCACGGGCAACGCCCTGGGCAACGAGGAAGTCGGCGACCGTGTTGCCCCGCTGCGAACTCAACGGAATGTTGATGCCTTCGGTGCCCGTATTGTCCGTGTAACCGTTGAGAGTGATGTGCGCGTTCGGACACGCCTTGAGCTTGTCTGCCACCTGGCTCAGAATCTGATTGTCGGCAGGGGTCAGGCTAAACCCGTCGGCCGCAAAGGTAACCGGCCCGCGTGTCACGGCGTTGATGGCCGCTTGCAGGTTGGCGCACGGGTCAGGGGGCGGGGGGCCGGGCGGCGGCGCAGAAGGCCCGGGCGGCGGAGGCGGCCCGTTAACCACAAGGTGATCAACGACATTCAGGTTCGACCAGGTGTGCGTGGCGGCCTGGTCGATCGTGTTCTTCTGGTCCGTCGATGCGGCAGTGCCCGTCAGGGTGACGGTGTCCACATTGACCATGAGGTTGAAATCGGTGATCGACGCGCTGCCGGTGAAAATCGGCCCTGCTTTTGAGAAATCGAGTGCATCGACGCTGGGGTCGATCTTGATTTGGTCGATGACGTTGACTCCCGGACCCAGTGCGCCTTTGACCGTTTTCATCAGCGTCGCTTTGGCGGAGTCATCGGGGAAATCGCCACTGAGCGTTATGTTGTTGCCATTGCGGCTAATTGAAAGCGGCGCCAGGGACAACTTCGGAGCGCCAGGCTTGTTCGACGGCGCTGCGCTGCTCGGCCCGGCACCGGACCGGGGGTGGTCGTAGGCTCCGTAGCCGATTGCCGCTATCAGCAACGGTATAACCACCAAGCCAATCAGCCAGGCAAGGCCAAGCGGCCGCACACGCGGCGCTCGCCATGACCCGAAACCCACCATTCGCTCCCTCCGGTGCTGCGGCGATATGCAGCCTACCGAGTCGGCAGCGCGGTACCGCTTAACTCGGGCACACTAGAGCGATGGCAAACGGGAGCAAACCGACCGACAGCGACACCTTGGCACGCATCCGCGACTTGGTCGCCGAGGAGAAAGACCTGCGGGCGCAACTGCAGCACCGCGACATCACCGAGTCGGAGGAACATGACCGCCTGCGCCGCGTCGAGATCGAACTCGACCAGTGCTGGGACCTGTTGCGGCAGCGTCGGGCCTTACGTAAGACCGGCGGCGACCCGCGCGAGGCGGCGGTGCGGCCGGGTGACCAGGTCGAGGGCTACCTGGGCTGAAATGGCCGGCTCGCGTGGTGCTGACGCGCGGGATTTCGATGCCGTCGATGTCGTCGTCGTTGGCGGCGGACACAACGGCCTAGTGGCAGCCGGTTACCTGGCCCGCGCGGGCCTGCGCGTCCGGTTGTTGGAACGGCTGGGCCACGTCGGTGGCGCCGCGGTGTCGGCACAGGCCTTCGACGGTGTCGAGGTCCGCTTGTCGCGGTATTCGTATCTGGTCAGCTTGCTGCCGCCGGGCATCGTCGACGACTTAGGCGCCGCGGTGCGGTTGGCCCAGCGCCCGTTGTCGTCCTACACCCCCGACCCGGGCACGGCCGGGCGCACCGGACTGCTCGTCGGGTCGCACGGCGCACCGGCGTTCGCCGCGATCGGCGCGGCCGGCGATGAGCGCGGATTCGCCGAGTTTTACCGACGCTGCCGCCTGGTGGCCGACAAACTCTGGCCCACGCTGCTCGAACCGCTGCTCACCCGCGAGCAGGCCCGGCGGCGCGTCGCAGAAGCCGAAGGTCCCCGAAAAAAAGACGCGGCGGCAGCGTGGCACGCACTCATCGATGAGCCGATCGGGCATGCCATCGCCGCCGCGGTGCGCAACGACCTGGTCCGCGGCGTGATCGCCACCGACGCGCTGATCGGCACGTTCGCTCGCCTCGACGACCCATCGCTTCGGCAGAACATCTGCTTCCTCTATCACGTGCTCGGCGGGGACTGGAACGTGCCGGTCGGCGGGATGGGCTCGGTGACCGCGGCCCTGGCCGCCGCCGCGGTCGGCCACGGCGCCGAAATAACCACCGGCGCAGACGTTTACGCCGTGGACCCGGAGGGCGAAGTGCGCTATCGCAGCGGCGATGACGAGCACCGCATCCGGGCGCGGTTCGTTCTGGCCGGCGTCACGCCCGCGGTGCTGGCCGGCCTGCTCGGCGAACGGCCGGCGCCGTTGGCACCGGGCTCCCAGGTCAAGGTCAACATGGTGCTGCGCCGACTGCCTCGCCTGCACGACAACAGCGTCACCCCCGATCAGGCATTCGCCGGGACGTTCCACGTCAACGAGACCTGGAACCAACTGGATTCGGCGTACTCGCAAGCGACTGCGGGGCAATTACCGAATCCGTTGCCCTGCGAGGCCTACTGCCATTCGCTGACCGACCCGAGCATCCTGTCGGCCGCGCTGCGCGATTCCGGCGCGCACACGATGACGGTGTTCGGCCTGCACACACCGTATTCGCTGATCACCGAATCAGACACCAAGCGCCTCACCGAGTCGGTGCTGGCGTCGCTGAATTCCGTTCTGGCCGAGCCGATTCAGGATGTGCTGCTCACCGACGCGCATGGTCGGCCGTGCATCGAGACGACGACCACCGCCGACTTGCAGCGCACACTGCGCATGACCGCAGGCAACATCTTCCACGGCGCATTGTCATGGCCGTTCGCCGAGGATGACGATCCGCTGGACACCCCCGCGCGCCAATGGGGGGTGTCAACCGGTCACGAGCGAATCATGCTGTGCGGCTCGGGTGCCCGTCGCGGTGGGGCGGTGTCGGGAATCGGCGGCCACAACGCCGCGATGGCGGTGCTGGCTTCTCTCGCGAGCAGACGCAAACACCCCCGGAAACTACCCTTTTAGGGTGCTTTTGCTGGGGGTACCTCCCGCTTGCGGGGGACTGCTCGGCCTGAAGAATTACCGTCCGTCGATGGTGACGTAGTCGCGCTCCGTGTAGCCGGTGTAGATCTGGCGCGGACGGCCGATCTTGCTGTCGCCCTCGTCGTGCATCTCACGCCAGTGCGCGATCCAACCGGGCAGCCGGCCCAACGCGAACAGCACGGTGAACATCCGGGTCGGGAACCCGAGCGCCCGGTAGATCAGGCCGGTGTAGAAGTCGACGTTGGGGTAGAGCTTGCGCTCGATGAAGTAGTCGTCGGTCAGCGCCGCCTCTTCCAGTTCCTTAGCGATGTCGAGCAGGTCGTCGTCGCCGCCGAGCTTGGCCAGGATCTTGTCGGCTTGCTCCTTGACGATGCGGGCGCGCGGATCGTAGTTCTTGTAGACGCGGTGGCCGAAGCCCATCAACTTGACGCCGGCCTCGCGGTTCTTCACTTTCCGGACGAATTCGCTGACGTCGTCGTCGCTCTGGCGGATCTCCTCGAGCATCTCCAGCACCGCCTGGTTGGCGCCACCGTGCAGCGGGCCCCACAGCGCGTTGATGCCGCCGGAGATCGAGGTGAACAGGTTGGCTTGTGACGACCCCACCAGCCGCACGGTCGACGTAGAACAGTTCTGCTCGTGGTCGGCGTGCAAGGTCAGCAGCATGTCCAGCGCCCGCACCACCTCGGGGTCGGCCTGGTAGGGCTCGGCGGGCAGACCGAAAGTCATGCGCAGGAAGTTCTCCACCAACGACAGCGAGTTGTCCGGGTAGAGGAACGGCTGTCCGATCGACTTCTTGTAGGCATAAGCAGCGATGGTCGGCAGCTTGGCCAGCAGCCGAATCGTCGACAGCTCAACCTGTTCGTTGTCCGTGGGGTCGAGCGAATCCGGGTAGTACGCCGACAGGGCATTGACCGTGCTGGACAGCACCGGCATCGGGTGGGCGTTGCGCGGGAAACCGTCGAAGAACCGTTTGAGGTCTTCGTGCAGCATCGTGTGCAGCTGGATCGAGCGGGTGAAGCCAGCCAGCTGCTCGGTGCTGGGCAGCTCGCCATAGATCAGCAGGTAGCTGACCTCGATGAACGTCGACTTCTCGGCGAGCTGGTCGATCGGAATGCCGCGGTAACGCAGAATGCCGGCGTCGCCGTCGATGTAGGTGATGGAGCTCTTGCACGCGGCGGTGTTGACGAAGCCGTTGTCGAACGTGGTGTAGCCGGTCTTGGCCAAAAGCGAGCCGAGCGCAATGCCGTCGTTTCCTTCGGTCGCGCGCACGATCTGCAGGTCAATCTCCCCACCCGGGTACCCGAGTTTGGCGGTGTCGTCGGTGTCGGCCACGAGAACCCCTTTGCGCTCTGGCTGATATGGCTGCCCGCACGAAGTGCGTACTGCTGAAGGTAGTCGTTATCGCGACGGCGCGCCTGCCCGGGGTGGGCATGCATTGCAGGTGCGGCGGCTTTACTAGATCTTGACCAGGTATTGAATAGCCCCACCGACGATGGCTGATGTGAGTACTCTTCCATCGGTGGAACTGGGGGTTTTGGGACCTCTTCAGGTCCGGCAGGACGGCGCGACCGTCACTATCCCGGGCGCAAAACCGCGCGCCATCCTCACGATGCTTGGGCTGCACAACGGGTCGGTTGTATCGGCCGACACACTGATCGCGCTGCTCTGGGGCGATGATCCGCCGCGCACCGCCGCCAAGGCCCTGCAGACTCACATCTCCTCGCTGCGCCGCGCCCTTGGCGACGGCGTCGTGGTGACGGAGGGAACGGGCTGGACTCTACAAGGGCCCCAGGTAGATGCCACGCGCTACAAATCGGCAGCCAAGGCGGGCCGTGACGCCGCTGCCGCCGGCGATACCAGCCAAGCGGTGGCCCGCTTCGAGGAGGCGCTTGCCCTCTGGCGCGGAATCCCCGAACTGCCCGAGGGCCGGCGGGGAACGTCCGAAAAGACGCGGTGGATCGAGGGCTATGCCGCGCTGGTGGAGGATCGGGCCGACGCGCTGCTCGCTACCGGCCGCGCCGCGGAACTCATCGGTGAACTCGAGAGCGCGGTGGCCGACGCCCCGCTGCGCGAGCGGCGATGGGGCCAGCTGATGCTCGCCCTCTACCGCGCCGGCAGGCAGGGTGAGGCCCTTGGCGCCTATCAACGGGCGCGGGCGCTGCTCGTCGAAGAGCTGGGGGTCGATCCCGGCCCGGACCTTCGCCGGCTCGAGGCCGCGATCGTCGCACAGGACTCGGCGCTGGAAACCCCTGCGGTACAACATGTTCCGGCCGTGACTCGCGCCGTGACCTTCCTGCTGACCGACATCGAGGGGTCGACAGCCGCCTGGGAGGCGGACGCCGACGCCATGGCGGTGGCGCTCGCACGACACGACGAGCTCGTCGAACAGGTCGTCACCTCACGCGGAGGACGGCTGATCAAGACGCGCGGCGAAGGCGATGCCACGTTCTCGGTCTTCGAGCGGCCGTCGGCGGCGGCCGCCGCCGCCATTGAGCTGCAGGAAGCGATCACGGGCGAGCCGTGGGCGCTGCGCGAGCCCATGCGTATCCGGGTGGCGTTGCACACCGGGGAGGTCGAGTTCCGCGACGGCGACTACTTCGGACGCGCGGTCAACCGCGCCGCCCGATTGCGGTCGCTGGCCGCGGGTGGCCAGATCCTGTGCTCGGGTGCGACGGCCGAGCTCGTCATCGATTCACTGCCCGATGACGTTGTGCTCGCCGACTTGGGGACGCGCGAACTGCGTAACCTCGCTCGCCCGGAGCGCGTTTTCGAGCTCCGACTGGAATCCGCGGACGACCTTCCGCAGCCCGCTTCAACTGACGCGCCGTTGGAGCGCCCGATCCTGCCTCCGGTGCTAGCCGGCCCCGGGCCTTTCGTCGGGCGTGGGCACGAGCTCGCGCAACTTTTCTCGGCCTGGCAGACCGCGCTCGCCGGTGCCACGAACGCGATGCTGATCGCCGGCGAGCCGGGCGTCGGCAAGACGCGGTTGGCCGGCGAATGGTCCCGACAGGCCTATGACCAGGGCGCACTGGTGATTTACGGCCGTTGCGACGAAGACCTCGGTGCGCCGTATCAGCCGTTCGCGGAAGCTTTGCGTTCGCTGGTGCCGTGCCTGGGTGCCAGTAAGCTTCGGGGGCTGCGCGGGGTTGAGGCGCTGCTCACATTGGTTCCCGGCCTGGCCGACGTCGTGTCCGATCTTCCGTCGCCCACCCGCGCCGACCCCGACACGGAACGCTACGCACTCTTCGACGCCGTCGTCGCGGTGCTAGGACTCGCCTCCTCGAGCGTGCCCGTCGTGCTGATACTCGACGACCTGCACTGGGCAGCCAAGCCCACGCTGCTGCTCCTACGGCATCTGCTGCGCTTTGGCGAGCAGGACCGCGTGCAGATCATCGGCACGTACCGCAGCACCGACCTCGACCGCTCCCACCCCCTGGCCGCGATGCTCGCCGACCTGCACCGTGACGGCACTGCCACTCGCATTCAGCTCAGCGGCCTCGACGAGAGCGACGTCACCGCGTATGTCGCCGAGGCCGGCTACCACGACGAAGAGCTGGCGCGGGCATTGGCGTCGGTCACCGGTGGGAACCCGTTCTTCCTGATTGAGGCCCTGCGCCACGTGGACGAGAGTGGCGGTCAATGGGATCCCAGCACGTTGCCGCAAGGGGTTCGTGAAGCGGTGAGCCGGCGGCTGTCGCGGCTTCCGGTAGAGACCAATAAGGCCCTTGCGGCAGCCGCGGTCGTGGGCAGCCGGTTTGCCTTGGAACTGGTCGAGCACGTGGTCGGGGACGATCTCGTCGATGCGTTTGACGAGGCATGCAAGGCCGGCATCGTCATCGAAGAGCCCGGCGGTCGCTACCGGTTCAACCATGCCCTCGTCCGTCAGTCGCTGCTCGCCGAGCTGCCGTCGGTGCGGCGCATGCGGCTACACCAGCGCATCGCCGCGACGCTGGAAGACCAGTCCGGCGCCGACGACGAGCTGCTCGCCGAACTGGCGCACCACTACTTCGAATGCGCGTGGGCGGGAAACGCGGCCAAGGCCGTCTCCTACTGCCAGCGTGCCGCGGATCAGGCGATGGCCCGGCTGGCCTACGAAGGCGCCGCCGACCTCTACGACCGGGCCCTGCACGCGTTGGAGGAGATCGACGACGAGCTGCCCGACCGCGACGAGCAGGTCGCCGTGCTGCTGGTCGCGCGCTGCGAGGCCCTGCTGGCCGCGGGTGACGTGGCTTCGGCGGCCGGTGCGGTCTCGCAATTGCAGGAAGCGACACGCGGTTCGGTCCGTCTCGCGGCATGGGCGGCGTGCTTCGACGGCCAACTGTCGATGCTGATCCATCCCGACCGACTGGACGAGGTCGAGGCCGCGGTGGGCGCGGCCGCCGACAAACTGGCCGAACTGGACGACACCGCCGGAGAAGCCAAGGCGCACACCGTCCGTGCGACGTGCCTCGCCCGCCTAGGGAGAATCGGCGACTGCGAAATCGCCCTGGACGACGCCCTGACCTCGGCGCGGCACGCGCGTGACCACCGCCGGGTGAACGCGGTGCTGGGGAATGCGCCACTCGCGGCGCTGTGGGGACCCAACCCGGTTCCGCGCGCAGGCGGCCGGTGTCTTGATGTGGTGCGGCTGCTGCGAATCACGACCGACTCGCCGGCGGTCGAAGCGACGTCGACGCGCTGCCAGGCCGTGTTGGAGGCGTTTCGCGGACGCGCCGCAGCGGCCCGACGGATGATCGACTCGGCCCGGCGCACGGTCACCGAACTCGGCCTGCGCCATGCCCTTCTCGAGGTCGAGCAGTTTGCCGGCATCGTCGAGTTGGTCGTGGACGATGCGGCCGCGGCGGAACCGCACCTGCGGCAGGCCTATAACGGTTTTCGCCGGATGGGTCTGGAGGCCGATACTGCCGAGACCGCCGCCTTGCTGGGGCGCACCTGCCTCGCGCTCAACCGAGAAGACGAGGCCGACGAATTGTGCACGGAAAGTGAGCGTCTCGCCGGGCACGCGCTGAAGGCGTCGATCGCCTGGCGGACTCTTCGGGCGCAGTTGCTTTCGCGCGGCGATGCTCACGACGAGGCTCGGCTGGTCGCCGAGGCTGCCGTCAGCCGGGCCGAGCGCACCGACGCGTTGGTTGATCATGGCGATGCATGTCTCGCGCTGGCAACGGTTTTGGACGCCGCCGGCGATGCCCGGGGGGCGCGAGCTGCCGCCGAGCGAGCGGCCGACCTATACGAGCGCAAAGGGGCTGCGGCACTTGTCGACAAGGCGCGCTCCATTCTCGGCGAGCGCGACCTCCCTTCTGCGCCAGTTACACCCGAAGCGCCGATCGTCGAGCTGGACAACGCGTGCGTGCAAGCGATCCGGCGCGTGCAGGCTGCTGTCAATCGCGAGGCATGGGACGAGTTCGAAGAGCTTCACGCGACCGACGTCTTCATCGACAGCCGACGGAAGATAGTCGGCTTCACCCGGGACGATCTTACTGCTAGCGAACTGAGACGTTCTATTGACAACGACATGCTGCGGTTCCGTACCGTGGTTATCGCCGTACGAGGCGAGCGCTTGGCCCTTACTCGACTAGAGATGAGGGTGGCCGATGTGAGCCCTGGGGCACCGCACGACGAGATGCTCCAGCTGTGCGGCCTCGATGAGAACGGTCGCATGGCGCGGCAGGTGTGGTTCGACGTCGAAGACGTCGACGCCGCCATCGCCGAACTTGACGCGCAGCACGCCCGGTTCGAAGAGGTACAACCTCGAGCGCCGCTCGAGAACGCCGCGAGTCGAGCCGACGATCGGTTCAACACGCTTTTCACGGAAAGGCGCTGGGACGCGATCGGTGCATTGCTTACCGACGACGTCAAGGTCGAAGACCGGCGTCGAGGACTCCGCCGAGAGGGCAACGACCGCGCTACAGAGCTCGCGGAGTTACAGGCGATCGCCGACCTCGGCACTAAAACAATGACGTCATACGTCCTGGCGATTCGCGGGGAGCGCCTCGCCCTCGTCCGTACCCTCTACTCGGGCCGAGACCAGCGGCCCGAGGCATTCCACACCGAAGTCCTCCGCATCGCCGAGATCGACGCCGACGAGCGGATCGGGACGTACGTCGCGTTCGACCCCGACGACTTCCAGACCGCCGTCGCGGAGCTCGATGCCCGCTACCTCGCCGGCGAAGCGTCAGCCCATGCGCGCACGTGGTCCGTGATCACAGGCGGCCACGCCGCGCTCAACCGGAACGAGCTACCGCCGACCGCGCCGGACTGCGTGAGCATCGACCATCGCCGGGGCGCAGCGTTCGCGCCCGGCGAGCTGACCGCATATTTCCGTGCCGGGTTTGACCTCGACCAAGACATCCGCACCTACATCGAAATTGTGCATCGGCTGAGCGACCTCGGAGCGGTCTGTACCCATGCGGCGCATGGTGTTTCGCGCGAAGGCTTCGACGCCGAGTGGCGCGGTGTGGACCTGCTGACGGTCGAAGGCGACATGGTCAACCGCTGCGAGGTCTTCGACGAGGCCGACCTCGACGCCGCGCTCGCGAAGTTCGAACAACTGAGCCCAACGACGCGCCGGCTGGAAAACGCGGCAAGCCAAGTGGCCGAGCGCTTCTCGACGCACTTCGCGGCTCGCGACTGGGGCGCCATCGCTGAAATGCTCGCCGACGACATTTCTACCGACGATCGCCGGCAGGTGGTGGGTGCGGGACTCCGACAGGGCCGCGATGCCGTGCATGCCGAACTCTCAGCAGTCACCGAGATCGGTGTCGAGAGCGCGACATCAGACACCATCGCGACCCGCGGCGAGCACCTCGTCCTCAACCGTGCCCGAACTTGGGGCCGCGACCAGCGACCCGGGGCATTTCTCTCAGACATGCTCAGCATCGTCGAGATCAACGGTGACGAGCAGATCACGGCGCTCATAACGTTCGACCTCGACGACTTCGATGCCGCCATCGCCGAGCTCGATGCGCGCTACTTCGCTGGCGAAGCCGCTGCCCACTCGCACACGTGGTCGCTCATCGCGGGCGCCTTCGCCGCGATCAACAGGCACGAACTACCCGAGCTGGCGCCGGGCTGGGTCAACATCGACCACCGGCGCGGACCAGCGTTCGCAACCGGCGACATGACCGCCTACCTCACCGACTTGTTGGACGACACGCCGGACATCAAGGTCTACATCGAGGTCGTGCATCGCCTGAGCAGTCTCGGAGCCGTCATCACCCAGGCGGCGCATGGCACCTCGCAACAGGGCTTCCGGGCCGAATGGCGGGAGATCGGGATTTTCACGTTCGACGGTGATCTGCTCGGCCGTTACGAATTGTTCGACGATGCAGACCTCGCTACCGCCCTCGCGAAGTTCGAACAACTCAGCCGCCCCGCGCCGCATCTCGAAAGCGCGGCAAGCCAAGTGGCCGAGCGCTTCCTGGCGTCCTTTGCGGCTCGAGACTGGGACGCCATGGCGGAGCTGCTGGCAGACGACGTGTTCAGTGACGATCGCCGTGCGGTGATAGGCGCTGGAATCCGAACTGGCCCAGATGCCGTGACCGTGGAAATGCGCGCGAACGCCGACCTCTGGATCACGAAAGGGAAGTCCACCATCATCGCGACCCGCGGGGAGCACCTTGCCCTGATGCATGCCCGCTTTTCGGGCAGCGATCAAGAACCCCAGGCATTCCTTACAGAAATACTCGCCATCGGCGAGATCGACGCAGACGAGCGGATCGTCGCGATCGTGGTGTTCGACCTCGACGACTTCGAAGCTGCCATCGCCGAGCTCGATGCCCGCTACCTCGCCGGCGAAGCAGCACCCCACGCACGCACATGGTCGGTCATCATGCAGGGTTTCGCCTCGCTCAACCGGCGCGAACTTCCCCCGACGACGCCAGATTGGGTGAACATCGACCACCGGCGAGGGACATCGATCGCGCCCGGTGAAATGTTTGAGTTACTCAGCGCCGCATGGAATCTGACGTCTGACCTGAGCAACTTCGTGGCGGTGGTGCACCGGCTGGACAACCTCGGTGGGGTCGTGACCCACGTGGCGAATGAGACCTCGCGACAGGGTTTCCACGCCGAATGGCGGGTGGTCAGCGTTTTCACAGTCGAAGGCGACATGGTCAACCGCTGCGAAGTCTTCGACGAAGCAGCCATCGACGCCGCGCTCGCCCGCTTTGAGGAATTGCACCCGCAGACGCGGCGACTAGAAAACGCAGCAAGTCGAACGTACGCGCGCCTGCAAGCGTGCTTTGCGAACCGTGACTGGGACGCGATGGCGGAAATACTGGCCGATGGCATCTGCACCGAAGATCGTCGTCGGGTGGTGAATTCCGGCCTGCGACAGGGCCGGGATGCCGTGCTCGCCGAACTTTCGGCAATCACCGAAATCGGGGTCAAGAACCACACGTCAGACATCATTGCGATCCGTGGCGAGCACCTCGTCCTGAGTCGCGCGCGATCTTCGGGCCGCGACCAGCGTCCCGAAGCATTCCACACCGAAGTCCTCGACATCGTCGAGGTCGATGGCGATGGAAAGGTCGTGTCACGCATCGCATTCGACCCGGACGATTTCGGGGCCGCCATCGCCGAGCTGGACGCGCGCTACGTTGCTGGTGAAGCGGCACCGTACGCACGCACGTGGTCGGCCATCGCGCGGGCGTACGCCACGATCACCGGGCGCGAACTCGCGGCGACGACGCCGGACTGGGTGAACATCGACCACCGTCGCGCGGCAGCATTCGCGCCCGGTGAGGCGAACGAATACATCCACGCGGCATGGGACCTCACGAAGAACCTCAACATCTACGTCGAGGATGTGTACCGGCTGAGCGACCTCGGAGCGGTGGTCGCGCACGCGGCGCGTGGGACCTCGCTGGAGGGCTTCGACGCCGAGTGGCGCGCGACTAACATTTTTACGGTTGAAGGCGACAAGATCAGCCGCACCGAACTGTTCGACGAGGCAGACGTTGACGCCGTAATCGCGAAGTTCGAACAGCTCAGCAGCCCGGCGCCACAGCTGGAAAACGCGGCAACGCGGGTATACGAGCACCTCCACGACTACTTCGAGGCCCGCGACTGGAACGCGATAGCCAATATCCTCGCCGACAACTATTCCCAACACGATCGGCGTCCCGTCGTAGGCGGCGAAATCAGAGGCGGCCGGGATGCTTTGCTCGAAGATCTCCGGGCGGCCGCAGACCTCGGGGTCACCACGGCGATGTCACACGCCATTGCGACCCGTGGCGAACGCGTCGTGCTCACTCTTGCCCAGTACTCGCGTAGCGACGAAGGCCCAGAGGCGTTCCAGGTCCTCCTACAGGTAGCCGAGATCGACGCCGACGAGCGGATAGCGGGGCTGGTCGCGTTCGACCTCGACGACATCGACGCTGCCTTCGAGGAACTCGACGCGCGCTACCTCGCCGGCGAAGCGGCCGCCTACGCACACACGTGGTCGGTCATCGCGGGGGCCTGCGCGTCGATCGCCCGGCATGAGCTACCGCCGACAACGCCGGACTGGGTGAACCTCGATCACCGGCGCGGGATCGCTTTCGCGCCTGGCGATTTGACCGCATACATCCGTGCGTTGTGGGACCACGAGCGAGACGTCACTACGTACATCGAGGCCGTACGTCAGTTGAACGACGTCGGAGCGGTCTTCGTCCAAGTGCTGAAAGGGAGCTCGCAAGATGGCTTCGACGCGGAGTGGCGGATCGTCGAGCTCATGACAGTCGACGGCGACCTGATCAACCGCGCCGAATTCTTCGACGAGAACGAAAGCGAAGCCGGACTCGCGAAGTTCGAACAGCTCAGCCGGCCCACGCCGCGACTGGAAAACGCGGCAAGCCAAGTGTTCGAGCGCTTCCTGGCGCACTTCACGGCAGGCGACTGGGACGCCATGGCGGAGCTACTGGCCGACAGGTTTTCCAGTGACGATCGCCGTCGCGTAGTGGGCGCGGGAATCCGACATGGTCGAGACGCCCAGATCGCGGACATGCGGGCGATCGCCGACCTGGGGATCACGAACGTGACGCCAACCGTCATGGCGACCCGCGGGGGGCGCCTTCTCCTCATACGCGTCCGCTTCTCGGACCGCGATCAAGCGCACGAGGCATTTCTCACAGAGGCGCTCGGCATCGTCGAGATCAACGCCGACGAGCGGATCGTCGCGCTAATCTCAATTGACATCGACGACGTCGACGCGGCCTTCGAGGAGCTCGAGACCCGCTATATCGCAGGCGAAGCGGCCGCCCACGCGCAGATGTGGTCCCTCGTCGCGGATGCATTTGCAGCGATCAATCGGCACCAGATCCCCGCGACAACACCTAACTACGTGATTGTCGATCACCAGCTGCAACACGCAACGATCGGGGCGGCAGTGCTGACCGAATATCTAAATGCCTCATGGGATCTCACGCCGGACCTTCGCATGTACATCGAAGCCGTACATCGGCTGACCGACGTCGGCGCGGTCATCACCCTTGTGTTACACGGGACCTCACCTGAGGGCTTCGACGCCGACTGGCGAATAATCGAACTTCTGACGGGCGAAGGCGACGTTGGCAGCCGCTGCGAAGTCTTCGGCGAGGCAGACCTCGACGCCGCGCTTGCCCGCTTTGAGGAACTGCAACCACCAACGCCGCGGCTAGAAAACACGGCAAGCCAAGTGGGGCAGCGGTATCGGGCGCACTTTGCGGAAGGCAACTGGGACGCCATGGCGGACATAATCGCCGACGACTTCGTCGGTGACGATCGCCGTCGGGTAGTGGGCTCGGGAGTCCGGATCGGTCGGGAAGCCCAGATCGCGGACATGCGAGCGATCGCCGACCTGTTTATCGCGAACATGACGTGGACGGACATGGCAACCCGCGGGGACCGCCTTGTCCTTTTCCGTGTGGGCTTTTTGGATCGCGATCAAAAACCCGATGCTTTTCGCACTGAGGTGCTCTGCGTCGCCGAAATCGACGCTGACGAGCGGATCGTCGCCTCCGTCTCGTTCGACCTCGACGACGTCGACGCCGCCTTCGAAGAACTCGACGCCCGGTACCTCGCCGGCGAAGCGGCTGACCACGCGCACACATGGTCGGTCGTCTCGAATGCTTATGCCGCGATGAACCGACACGAGCTTTTCGGGACGACACCGGATTGGGTGAACGTTGATCACCGACGACCCCGGATTATCGAGGAGGGCGGCCTCAACGCATCCCTTCGCTCGCTGTGGAAGCTCATACCGGACGTCAACTTCCGCGTCGAGGCCGTGCACCGGTTGAGTGACCTCGGAGCTGTCTGTACCCATGCGGCACATGGCGTTTCGGAGGACGGCTTCGACGCCGAGTGGCGGGGGATCGAACTGATCACCGTCGAAGGTCAACTCATCAACCGCTGCGAAATCTTCGACGAGGCAGACCTCGATATCGCGCTGGCCCGTTTTGAGGAGCTGCAACGGCTGACGCCGCGGCTGGAGAACGCGGCAAGCCGAGCGGACGAGCGCTTTTGGATGTCCTTCGCGGCCCGCGAGTGGGCCGCGATGGCGGAGCTGGTGGCCGACAACATTTCTACAGACGATCGCCGCCGGGCCGTGAACGCCGGCATCCGGCACGGTCGAGATGACTACATGGCGGATATGCGAGCCATCGCCGAGGTTTTGCCCAACGAGGACATGACGTCGACCGCCATGGCGACCCGTGGAGCGCGCCTCGCCCTCACTCGTATTCGCGGCTCTCACCACCGCCTGGGGGCCGACGAAATCAGCACCGAGGTCCTGTCTGTTGTTGAAATCGACCCCGACAATCGGGTGGAGTCGCGCGTCGGGTTCGACCTCGACAACATCGACGCCGCTTTCGCCGAACTCGACGCCCGGTACATCGCCCGCGAAGCGGGCGCCCACTCGCAGACGTGGTCGGTCATCGCGCGGGCCTACACCGCAATCAACCGGCACGAACTCCCCGCGACAACGCCGGACTGGGTAAATACCGACCACCGTCGGGGGATAGCGTTCGCGCCCGGTGACGCCACCGCATACCTCCGTGCGTCGCAGGACCCCCAAGGCAGCGTTTACATCGAGACTGTGCATCGGCTGAGCAACCTCGGAGCGGTTTTCACGTGGGCGGGGTATGGGACCTCGCAGGACGGCTTCGAAGCCGAGTGGCGGGGGATCAACGTTCTGACAGTCGAAGGCGATCTGATCAATCGCGGCGAGATATTCGACGAGGCAGACATCGACGCTGCGCTGGCTCGTTTTGAGGAGCTGGGCCGGCCGGCCCGGCGGCTGGAGAACAAAGCGAGCCGCGCAGGTGACCGCTTCTTTGCGTACTTCGGGACCCGCAACTGGGCGGCGATCGCCGAGATCCTGGCCGACGGCAGTTTCGTCGATGATCGCCGTCGCGTGGTAAATGCCGGGTTCTGGGATGGTCGCGATGTCGTGATCGCAAACATGCGAGCCCTGGAGGAAGGTGGGGCGAACATCACGTCGACCGTCGTTGCGACCCGCGGGGAGCGCCTCGCCCTCACTCATATCTGTTCCGCGAACCGCGACCAGCGGCAAGGCGAATTCGGCGTCGAGATGCTCGGCATTGCGGAGATCGATACCGACGAGCGGATCGCGGCGCACGTCTTGTTCGACGTCGACGACATCGACGCTGCCTTTGCCGAGCTTGACGCTCGGTACCTCGCCGGCGAAGCGGCCGCCCACTCGCACGCATGGTCGGTCAACTCAGGGTTTTACGCCGGTTTCAACCGGCACGAACTTCCCGCAACGACCCCAGATTGGATCTACATCGACCACCGGCCGCTCGTAACGATCGAGGCGAATGATCTGCCCGCATCAATGCGTGCCATCTGGGATCTCGCGCCGGACATCAGCATCTACATGGAGGCCGTGCACCGGCTGAGCGACCTCGGAGCGGTTGTCACCGCCGCCGTGTATGGGAGCTCGCAAGAGGGCTTCGACGCGGAGTGGCGGATGATCGACCTATTCACAGTCGAAGGCGACCTGATTAGCCGCTGCGAAATCTTCGACGAGGCAGACCTCGACGCCGCCCTCGCCCGCTTTGAGGAATTGCACTCACAGACGCGGCGGCTGGAGAACGCGGCAACCCGGGCATTAGACCGCTTCTTCGCGCGCTTTCGGGCCCACGACTGGGCGGCGATAGCCGAGACCCTGACCGACGACAGTTTCGTCGACGATCGCAATCCCGTGGTGAACGTCGGGTTCTGGGACGGCCGCGAGGCTGTGATCGCGAATCTGCGAGCCCTGGAGGAGGCCGGGGCGAACATAACCTCTACCGCCATCGCGACCCGCGGGGAGCGCCTCGCCCTTGCCCTTATGCGGTCCCCGAGCGGCGATCTGCGGTACGGAGAGTTCGACTCCGAGCTGCTCATCATCGTGGAGATCGACACCGCAGATCGGATCACGGCACAGGTCGTGTTCAACTGCGACGGCATCGACGCCGCCTTTGCGGAGCTTGATGCTCGCTATCTTGCCGGCGAAGCGGCCGACCACTCGCGCATCTGGTCGGTCGTTGCGGATGGCTACGCTGCGTTTAACCGGCACGAACTCCGCACGACGACCCCCGACTACGTCGTCGTCGACCATCGGCTGCTCGTAACGATCGACGCGAGTGATGAGATCGCGAACATCCGCGCCACGTGGGAGCTCATGCCTGATATCAGCATCCACATCGAGGCCGTGCATCGGCTCAGCGGTTTCGGAGCGCTCGTTAGCATCACGGCGCATGGAACCACGCCACAAGGCTTCGACGCCGAGTGGCGACTCATCCAACTTCTGACTCTCGAAGGCGACCTGAACAACCGCTGCGAGCTATTCGACGAGTTAGACCTCGACGCCGCGCTCGCGCGCTTCGAAGAACTGCAACCGCGAGCGCCGCGGCTGGAAAACGCGGCAAGCCGAGTGATCGAGCGCTTGCAGGAGTACTTCGCGGCGCGCAACTGGGCCGCAATCGCTGAGAACTCGGCCGACGAAATCTTTACTGACGATCGCCGTTCGGTTGTCGGCAGCGGGATCCTCGGCGGACGAGATCTCGACATCGCGAACATACGGGCGGCCGCCGACCTCGGGTCGGCGAATCTAACATCGACGACCATTGCAACACGTGGCGAGCGCCTGGTCCTCGCTCGACTCCGGATGTCGGGCCGCGACCAGCGACCCGACGCGTTCCATCGTGAAATGCTCCTCATCGTCGAGATCGACGCGGACAACCGAGTCACGGCGCGGATCCTGTTCGATCTCAACGATATTGATGTCGCCTTCGAAGAACTCGACCGCCGGTACCTCGCCGGCGAAGCGGCCGACCACGCGCCCACGTGGTTGGTTATCACCCGGGCCTGTGCCGCGTTCAATCGGCACGAACTTGCCGCGACGACGCCAGATTCGGTTTACCTCGATCATCGACGGGGCGTATCGGTCGAGGCGGTTGACCTGGACGCATTTACTCGCGCGACGTGGGATATCACTCCGGACGTCAGCATCTACATCGAGGCGGTGCATAGCCTGAACGACCTGGGAGCCGTCGTCACCCACACCGCACGCGGAATTTCGCACGATGGCTTCGACGCCGAGTGGCGGATGGTTGACGTGTACACGGTCGACGGTGACCTGATCAGCCGCAATGAGCTATTCGACGAGGCAGACCTCGACGCCGCGCTCGCACGGTTTGAGGAATTGCAATCTCAGGCGCCACGGCTGGAAAACGCGGCAAGCAAACTAATCGAGCGCTTCCAGGCCGACTTCGCGGCGCGCAACTGGGCTGCAATCGCCGAGAACTCGGCCGAAGACATTTTCACTGACGATCGCCGTTCGGTTGTCGGCAGCGGGTTCCTGGCTGGACGAGATCTCGACATCGCGAACATCCGAGCGGCCGCGGACCTAGGATCGGCCAATTTCTCGGCGACGGTCATCGCAACCCGTGGCGAGCACCTTGTCCTTGCCCGACTCCGCATGTCGGGCCGCGACCAGCGACCCGAGGCGTTCCATAGTGACATGCTGGGCATTGTCGAGGTCGACGCAGACAGCCACGTCACGGCGCGGATCCTGTTCGATCTCAACGACATCGATGCTGCCTTCGAAGAACTCGACCGCCGGTACCTCGCCGGCGAAGCGGCCGCCCACGCGCCCACGTGGTCTGTCATCGCGCGAACCTACGCCGGCTTCAACCGCCACGAACTCCCCGCGAAGGACTGGCGCATCATCGACCACCGGTCGCTCGTAGGCGTACCGCTCGTATCCGCCGCTGCAATAATCCGCTCCGTTTGGGACCTCGCGCCAGACCTCAGCATCCAGATCGAGGCGGTGCATCGGCTCAGCGGCTTGGGAGCCGTCATCGCCCTTAAGGCGTATGGGACTTCGCCAGAAGGCTTCGACGCCGAATGGCGAATGATCCAACTCCCGATTGTCAAAGGCGACCGAGTCGACGGCTGCGAGGTGTTCGACGAGACAGACCTTGACGCCGCGCTCGCGCGGTTTGAGGAATTGCAACCGCAGGCGCCACGGCTGGAAAACGCGGCAAGCCAAGTGGCCGAGCGGTTCCTGGCGCACTTCGCGGCGGGCGGCTGGGACGCGATGGCGGAGATCCTGGCCGACAACTTGTCCAACGACGATCGTCGTCGAGTGGTGGGCGCGGGAATCCGACACGGTCGCGACGCCCAGATCGCGGACATGCGGGCGGTCGCCGATGTCTGGGCCACGAACGTGACTTCAACCGTCATCGCGACGCGCGGGGGACGCCTTGCCCTCATGCGTCTTTGCTTCTCGAGCCGCGATCAAGGGCCCGAAAGATTTGTCACAGAGCCGCTCACCCTCGTCGAGATCAATGCCGATGAGCGGGTCGTCGGTATCGTCTCGTTCGACCTCGACGACGTCAACGCCGCCTTCGAAGAGCTTGATGCTCGATACCTTGCGGGCGAAGCGGCCGACCACGTGCACGCCTGGTCAGTCATCGCACAGACCTCCGCCGCATTCAACCGGCACGAACTGCCCGTCGCGGACTGGGTCGTTATTGACCACCGCCGGCTCGCACCGATCGACACGAGTGATCTGCCGGCAGCGATCCGCGCCATTTGGGACCTCACGCCGGACCTCAGCACCCGCATCGAGGCGGTGCATCGGCTCAGCAGCTTCGGCGCAGTCGTGACCTATACGGCGCATGGGACCTCCACAGAAGGCTTCGCCGCCGAGTGGCGAGTGGTTGACCTTCTCACTGTCGAAGGTGATCGGATCAGCCGCTTCGAATTTTTTGACGAGGCAGACCTGGCTGCCGCGCTCGCGAGGTTCGACGAGCTCAGCACCAGGTCTCAGCCGAAGTAACGGATCGCAGGGGAAGCACCCGCGGCTGACCCCGCTTTGCAAGAATGGTTCGCTATGCCGCGTTCATTCGACATCGTGACCGAGTCGCCCGCCAGCGTTGAAGAAATTCACGCGGCGTTCGGCAGCGAGGACTACTGGCTGGCCCGCATCGAGCCCGGCGCCGCGATCACCACGCTGGATTCCCTGAAGGTCGACAACGACGGCACGGTGGAAGTGCACGTCACCCAGCACGTGGGTCGTCAGCTACTACCCGGGCCAGTAGCCAAACTCATCCCCACCGAGCTGAAAATGGTGCACATCGAGAGGTGGCGACCGGTCGGTGACGGCCAGGTTCGCGGGCAGGTCAGCGTCTCGGCTTGGCCCGGGTTGGGATCGGGCCATGCCGAGGCGTGGCTGGAACCCGTAGGCAATGGCTCGCCGGGCTCCCAGCTACGCTGCGCCGTGAAAGTGCAGGTCAAAATCCCGTTGGTAGGCGGCAAATTCGAAAAGACCATCGGAGACGGTTTGGCGGAGAGCATCCCTGAGATGCAGCGCTTCACTGCCAAATGGATCGCCGAAAATGCATGACCTTGGGCCTGCTAGCGCGGATTAAGGCTGCAGACGCTCGACCCGGCCACCGACGACCCGTATCCGGTTGTGCACCCGGTTTTCCCGGCCCTGCCAGAACTCCACCACCTCGGGCGCGATGAGGTAGCCACCCCAGTTCGGCGGCACCGGGATGCTCTCCGAGTCCGCGAAGCGCGAGGTCACCTCCGCCAGCTGCTCGAGCAATGCCGCGCGTGACACGATCGGCCGCGACTGGTGCGACGCCCACGCACCCAGTTGTGAGCCGCGCGGCCGCTTGGACCAGTAGTCCTCGGTGGCCTGGGGATCGACCTTGCTCACCTGGCCGCGGATGTGGACCTGCCGCCCCAGCTGGTACCAGGGAAAGGTCGCCGAGGCGTACGGCGTCGCCGCCAGCTCATCCCCCTTGGCCGAGTCGTAGTTGGTGAAGAAAGTGATTCCGGTCTCATCGGCGCTCTTGCACAACACCGATCGGCTCACCGGCCTGCCCGCGGCGACAGTCGCCAGCACGAACGCGTTGGGCTCGGACAGCCCAGCCTGTTCCGCGTCGTCAATCCACTTGCGAAACAACGCAAGCCAACCGCCGTCCAGCCAATCCGCGTCGAGGTCGGGGCTGCGGTCCTTCTCGATGGATCCGTACTCCACCCGCATCCCCGCGAGGTGTTCGTTCCCTGATCCCGCCATCGCGTCGACGCTACCCGGGGGCTACCCAGCGGTGCTACCGGCCGGTAGCGTCGGCCCAGGGGCGGGGTGCGAGAATTTTCCCATGACTGTGGTCCCGGAAAATTTCGTCGCCGGCCTGGAAGGCGTGGTCGCCTTCACCACCGAAATCGCCGAACCGGACAAGGACGGCGGTGCGCTGCGCTACCGCGGCGTGGACATCCAGGATCTGGTGAACCAGCAGGTCACGTTCGGCGACGTGTGGGCGCTCCTGGTCGACGGCAAGTTCGGCCACGGGTTGCCGCCCGCCGAGCCTTTCCCGCTGCCGATCCACACCGGTGATGTGCGGGTCGATGTGCAGGCGGGCCTGGCGATGCTGGCGCCCATCTGGGGATACAAGCCGCTGCTGGACACCGACGAGGCCACCGCCCGCGACCAGCTGGCCCGGGCGTCGGTGATGGCACTGTCCTACGTCGCCCAGTCCGCGCGCGGCATCTACCAGCCGGCCGTCCCGCAGCGAGTGATCGACGAATGCCCAACGGTGACAGCACGTTTCATGACCCGCTGGCAGGGCGAGCCGGACCCCAAACATGTCGAGGCCATCGACGCCTACTGGGTGTCGGCCGCCGAACACGGCATGAACGCCTCGACGTTCACCGCACGGGTGATCGCCTCGACCGGTGCGGACGTGGCGGCGGCGCTGTCCGGAGCGATCGGCGCGATGAGCGGGCCGCTGCACGGCGGCGCGCCGGCCCGGGTTCTGCCGATGCTCGAAGAGGTGGAGCGCACCGGGGACGCCCGCGGCCTGGTCAAGGGAATCCTGGACCGCGGCGAGAAGCTGATGGGATTCGGCCACCGGGTCTACCGCGCCGAGGACCCGCGGGCGCGCGTGCTCCGCGCCGCCGCCCAGCGGCTGGGCGCACCACGCTACGAGGTCGCGGTCGCCGTCGAGCAAGCCGCCCTGGCCGAGCTGCGGGAACGCCGTCCAGATCGGGCCATCGAGACCAACGTCGAGTTCTGGGCCGCGGTGATCCTGGACTTCGCCCGGGTGCCGGCCAACATGATGCCGGCCATGTTCACCTGCGGACGCACCGCGGGGTGGTGTGCCCACATTCTCGAGCAGAAGCGACTCGGCAAGCTGGTCCGCCCGTCGGCCATCTATGTGGGACCGGCTCCGCGCAGCCCCGAATCGGTCGAAGGCTGGGATCGCGTTCTCACCGACGCCTGAGTCCGAGCGTGCGTGTCTGCACACGACACGCCGGGTGGCAGCGTACAAATGCGCACCCTCGCGATGAATTGTTGTCGCCTGGGCAGTCTTACATGTGACCCCAACCCGAGAACAAGGAGACCCTTATGGCGATCAACGTTGAACCCGCACTGTCCCCGCACCTCGTCGTCGACAATGCCGCCGCGGCGATCGACTTCTACGTCAAGGCTTTTGACGCCGTGGAACTGGCGCGCGTTCCCCGCCCCGACGGCAAACTCGTGCATGCGTCGGTGCGCATCAACGGCTTCATGGTGATGCTCAACGACGATTTCCCGGAGACGTGTGGCGGCAAGTCGATGACGCCGACGTCACTGGGCGGAACCCCGGTCACCATCCACCTCACCGTCGACGACGTCGACACCAAGTTCCAGCGGGCGCTCGACGCGGGCGCCACCGTAGTCGCCGGGCTGACGGACCAGTTCTGGGGCGACCGCTACGGCATGGTCGCCGACCCGTTCGGCCACCACTGGTCCATGGGACAGCCGGTTCGCGAGGTCAGCATCGAAGAGGTCCAGGCGGCGATGTCAGCCGCTGACTAGAGGATCACGCGGGCCTGATGTCGGTGGTGCTGCGCGACCGACCAACAGACGACGCTTCAATGTGACACACCTGCGACATCGCATTTGTAAATCGCCTAATGGTCGGCGGACGGCACTCATGTGGCCCACGTGGCGATGTCAACCGTTGGCTAGACGGTCACGCAGGCGGCGTCGTAGCGGCGGCGTCGGCGCGGTGGCCGCGGCCGCCAGCATCTCGGCGACATGAGTGAACTTGTTGCGCGGCCGGCCCCCGTCGGCGCCGCGCGCGACCTCGGCGGCGTCGATGGCACGCCATCCCGCCGAGTCGACGGCGTCGGGCTGGCGAGCGTGCACCAGCTTGGTCAGCGCCGTCGGCTTGTCCACCGGGTCGGTCAGCTTGCCGGCGTTGAAGTCGGCGACCAGAGCCTGGACGGTCTGCAAAGAGCACGACTTGTTGGTGCCGATGAAGCCAGTCGGTCCGCGCTTGATCCAGCCCGCGACGTACGCGCCGGGCACCACGCGGCCGCCCTCGTTGGGAACCACTGCCGCCGCGTCGTCGAAGGGTAGATCGCGAATCGGCTTGCCGCGGTAGCCAATCGACGTCAGTATCACGCCCGCGTCGAGCCGGCGCACCTCTTCGGTGCCGGTGACCGAGAACTCCACGCCGGTGACTCGCGTCTGACCCAGGACGCGCTTCGGCGTGAGCTGATACGCCAGCCGGATCCTGGGGGCGGACGCCGAAGCGTCGCCGAGCTTGCTCAAGATCTCCAGCTTGCTGCGGGTCAATCCGTCCGAGACGGTCGCGAGATCGCTTTCCACCAGCTTGTGGTCGTCGGCGTCGAGCATGACGTCGCGCGTGCTGGTGAGCCCGATCAGCTCGGGCAGCGTGAACGCCGAGTGGGCGGGCCCGCGTCGGGCGACGATCACCACCTCGCGGACCTTGCAGCCACGGAACACTTCCAGCGCATGGTCGGACATGTCGGTGCGGGCCAGGTCGTCCGGGTCGGCGGTGAGCACGCGGGCCACATCGAGGGCGACGTTGCCGTTGCCGACGACTACGACACGTTCGTGACTGAGATCGACTGGCAGATCGGCAAAGTCGGGATGGCCGTTGATCCACGCGACCAACTCGGTGGCAGTTCCGGTCCCCGGCAGACCCATGCCGTCGATGTCCAGCCGGCGATCGTCGGGCGCACCGACCGCGTACAGCACGGCGTGATGGTGGGCCAACAGGTCGGCGTGGCTCAGGTGCTTGCCGATCTCCACGTTGAGGTAGAACCGGAAGTGGCGATGGCGGCTGACCCGGTCGAAGAGCCGGGTGACTCGCTTGGTGTTCTGGTGATCGGGCGCCACCCCGGCGCGCACCAAACCATAAGGGGTAGGCAGTTTCTCGAAGACGTTGACCCGCACGCCACGCTGGGTGAGCAGCTCATCGGCGGCATACATCGCCGCCGGCCCGGACCCGACGATCGCCACGGTCAGCGGCTGGCTGCGAACCCGCACCTCGGCGGCCGGCAGCACCGGAGCCAGCTTCGACGTCGGCGGAAGCTTCACGTCCGCGGGCCGCTCGGGATAGAACGACGCGTTGATCTCGACGAACGGCAACTGTTTGGAGTCCAGCCGGTTGTCGGGCGCGATCGCACCGACCGGGCAGGCGCTCACACAGGCGCCGCAGTCCACACAGGCCACCGGATCGATATAGAGCATCTCCGCTGTCGCGAAGCCAGGCTCGTCGGGAGTCGGGTGAATGCAATTCACCGGACACGCGAAGACACAGGACCCGTCGTTGCAGCACGACTGGGTAATGATATGCGGCATAAAGGAACTCGCAGTAGTTAGGCGGCCGGCACAGCGGCCAGGTGTTGGCGCTGCGGCTCGCTACGGTAGCGCGACGGCTTGCCGTAGATCTTGCACATCCGCCACACCAGCTTTGCGATCGGATTCATCAGCCCGGTGTCGTAGGCCAGCATCCGGACGTCGGCGAACATGTCGCGCAACCACTTTCGCGACTCCGCCGACCCGAAGAACAGCTCCTTCTTGACTTCGCGCGGGATATCGAACTTCACCCAGAACTCCTTGGGCGGCACCAAGATCGCTCGGCACAACCGCCACATCGTCAGCGGGAAGTAGATCGAGACCACGAATCGCTTCATCGGGGTCAACTGCGGCAACCGCTTACGCAGGAACTCGTGGGCGAACGAGATGTGCCGCGCTTCCTCGGCCACGTGGATGGCCATCACCCGCTCCATGATCGGATGCAGCGACTTACCTTCGCGCAGAACATTTTTCTGGGTGTGGTCGATGGGTTCCTCGCCGGCGAGCACCCCGATGAAAAACGCCACCGGCAGCGGCCCGGCCACCAGGGGCACCACCGGCGAGATCCAGCGCAGCTTGCGCGGCATGCCAGGAACATCCGCGCCGATGCGGTTGATCATCTCCTGGAACATCATGGTGTGGTTGCACTCTTCGACGCTCTCGTGCAAGCAGTACCGATATTCCGGCGACCCGTTGGGCACCCAGAACGTGTAGTTCATCAGCCCGCGGATCAGGATGGACTCGAAGTGCAGTCCCACCTTGGCCACGTTGGCCTGACGCCACATGCCGATTTCGATCTTGCGTTCTTCCGACTGGGCCAGGTACCAGGGGTGCCGGCCCAGCGGGTCGGTCGTCGGCAGGATCCACCGGGGGTCATCGTCGGTGACGGCGAACTCCGGCGAGTCCCAATCGATATCGGTATACGGGTTGAAGTTTCGCCGCACAGACCCCTCGGACAGTGTGGCGAGCATGTCCACGTACTGCGCGTCGTCGCGCACTTCCATGTTGCGGCGCCAACGCCGGACCATTCGCGTCCTGGCCTTCACGGCAGCCATAGCGTCCTCCTCAACGAGGTTTACATTCGGACGTGCTCTCAAGACGGTACCGCTGGTACCGGGAATCCGCCAGCCGGTGCGGAGCGCTGTGGCCTGACCGGTGGTCACGCGTGCGGTGTGTGCGGAGTCACACCTCGGCGGCTCATTAGGCTGGGGATCATGGCTGACCAGCTCCAGATACCCGCAAACATCAAACCCCGCGACGGCCGATTCGGGTGTGGCCCGTCAAAGGTCCGACCCGAGCAGTTACAGGCACTGACCACGACCGCGGCCTCGTTGTTCGGCACATCGCACCGCCAGGCGCCGGTCAAGAACCTGGTGGGCCGGGTTCGGTCGGGGGTGGCCGATCTGTTCTCCGTGCCGGACGGTTACCAGGTCATTCTGGGCAATGGCGGCGCGACAGCGTTCTGGGACTCGGCGGCGTTCGGGCTGATCGACAAGCGCTCGCTGCACCTGTCTTTCGGCGAGTTCAGCTCGAAGTTCGCCTCCTGCGTCGCCAAGAACCCATTCGTCGGCGATCCGATCATCATCAAGTCGGACGCCGGCAGCGCCCCGGAGCCGCAGAGCGATCCGTCGGTCGATGTGATCGGTTGGGCACACAACGAGACCTCGACCGGGGTGGCGGTGCCGGTCCGTCGCCCGGCCGACTCGGGTGACGCACTGGTCCTCATCGACGCCACCTCCGGCGCCGGTGGCCTGCCGGTCGACATCACCGAGGTCGACGCCTATTACTTCTCGCCGCAGAAGAACTTCGCCAGCGACGGTGGCCTATGGCTGGCCGTCATGAGCCCGGCCGCGCTGGCCAGGGTCGAGTCCATCGCGGCGTCGGGTCGCTGGGTTCCCGACTTCCTGTCGTTGCCGATCGCGATCGAGAACAGCCTCAAGGACCAGACGTACAACACGCCGGCGATCGCGACCCTGGCGCTGATGGCCGAGCAGCTGGACTGGTTGCTGGGCAATGGCGGGCTGGACTGGGCGGTCAAGCGCACGGCGGACTCGTCGCAGCGGTTGTACTCGTGGGCGCAGGAGCGGGCGTACACGACGCCGTTCGTCGCCGACCCCGGCCTGCGTTCTCAGGTGGTGGGCACGATCGACTTCGTCGACGACGTGGACGCCGCGGCCGTCGCCAAGGTGCTACGGGCCAACGGCATCGTCGACACCGAGCCGTACCGCAAACTCGGCCGCAATCAGCTGCGGGTCGCGATGTTCCCCGCCGTCGATCCCGACGACGTGAGCGCCCTCACCGCGTGCGTCGACTGGGTAGTCGAGCGGCTGTAACCCGTTCAATCGCCGAGCGTCACGCTGGGCGGTGATCGTCACGCCAGCGTGACGCTCGGGCCCGGCGGGCGGCGAGATCGCCAGCTCCAGGCAAATCCGTTTCCGCGTGTCAACCAGGTTAACGACGCCTAGCGCATTAGAGTGCGCCCTGAAGGGTCCGGCGCTGATCTGCACGGAGCCTGCGAGGAGAAGCCATGCGGGAACTCAAAGTGGTTGGACTCGATGCCGACGGCAAGAACATCATCTGCGAGGGCGGCACCTCCGGCGAACAGTTCAAGCTCCCGGTCGACGACCGGCTGAAGGCGGCCGTGGGCGGCGACGCCGCGACGCCCGACCAGCCGGCACTCGACATCGAAGTCACCGACTTGCTGAGCCCCAAAGAGATTCAGGCCCGGATCCGCGCCGGCGCGTCGGTCGAGCAGGTGGCGACGGCGTCGGGCTCCGACATCGCACGGATCCGGCGCTTCGCCCACCCGGTGTTGCTGGAGCGTTCGCGTGCCGCCGAGCTGGCCACCGCCGCACACCCGCTCCTCGCCGACGGCCCCTCGGTGCTCACACTCCTAGAGACCGTCTCCACCGCGCTGGTGGCACGCGGCCTCAACCCGGCCAAGCTGGGCTGGGAAGCCTGGCGCAACGAGGACGGCCGCTGGACGGTGCAGCTTTCGTGGCAGGCCGGCCGTTCCGACAACCTCGCGCACTTCCGCTTCACTCCGGGCGCCCACGGCGGAACCGTGACCGCAATGGACGACCCGGCCAGTGAGCTGATCGACCCGGAGTTCAAGCCCCCGCTGCGGCCATTGGCGCCGGTGGCCCGCCTCGCGTTCGACGAGCCCACAATCAGCGCCGCCCCAGCCGCCCCGGCCGTCCAGGCTCCGCAAGCCGCCCAGGCTCCCCCGGCCCCCGCCCCCGCCGCCGCCGAACAACCGGCGAGCAGTCCGGTAGGCAGTCGACGCGGCAAGCCGGCGATTCCGGCCTGGGAGGATGTGCTGCTCGGGGTCCGTTCCGGCGGGCGGGGCTAGCCGCCGGCGGCTGTCAGCGCCAGCAACGTCACCCACGCCCCGGTCACCCCTACCCCGGCGCCGAGCACAAACCACCGCAGGACGGGAGTGCGCCGCCAGCCCCACAGGGTCGGTGCCAGCCCCCCGGCCGCCACGATGTTGAGCCCGACCGCCAACAGCGGATGGACCCGGATCAGTCCGAGGCTAAGCACCACAACTGCCATGGCGGTGACCGCGGCGACGAACCCGGCTACCGTCAAACCCGTCCCCCATGGCACGGGCGCGTCACTCACGGGCCCACCCTAGCCCGCTCGTAGAAGGCCAGCGCCGCAGCGGTCGCGACGTTCAACGAGTCGGTGCCCCGCGACATCGGGATGCGCACCCGCACATCGCTCAACCGCTGGGCGGCCGCCGTCAGTCCGGGGCCTTCGGCGCCCACCAGCACCGCGATCCGTTCGTCGCGCACCGCGGTCATCGCCTCCGGCAACGCCCGCGCGTCCCGGTGTGGAGTCATCGCCAACAGCCGAAAGCCGCGTTCCTTCAGCGTCACCAGGTCGGCGGGCCAGTCCGTTGCCCGCGCATACGGCACCAGTAACGCGTGACCCATCGACACCCGGACGGCGCGGCGGTACAGCGGATCGGCGCAGCCGCTGCCGAACACCAACGCCTCCACGCCCAGCCCCGCCGCGTTCCGGAAGATCGAGCCGAGGTTCTCGTGGTCGTTGACACCTTCGAGCACCGCGACGGTGCGGGCACCGTCGACCACCTCGGCGACGGTCGGTTCGGGCACCCGCCGGGCGGCGGCCAGCACCCCGCGATTGAGGTGAAAGCCCACCACCTGGGCCATGACGTCGGCGGACGCCCGGTAGTACGGCGCTTGGACCCCCCTGCCGGTGTCGGCACCGGCCAGATCGTCCTGCAGCTCAGCCAGCCTGCGGTCGGTGCCGAGCATCGCGTGCGGGGTGAACCGAGACGCCAGCATGCGTTGCACCACCAGCACGCCCTCGGCGATCACCAGGCCTTTGCCGGTCGGCAGATCAGGGCGGCGGTCGACGCTGTTCAGGTCGCGGAAATCGTCGAGCCGGGGATCGTCGGGGTCTTCGATATCGTGGACGTCCTGGACATCGTGCACGTTCTGGACATATGCGTCCGGCGCAGTCACGGGCTTTCGTCGACCAGCGCCAAGATGATGTCAGCGGCCTTGCGCAGGGTGCAGCGTTTGTCGCTGTCCAGCGTCGCGAGCCGCTCGGCCAGCCACTCCTGGCGGGCGCGCCGCGCCGCCTTGACCAGCTCGGCGCCGGACTCGGAGACCGACACCAGCACCTGCCGGCCGTCGACGGGATGCGGTGCGCGATCCACGAAGCCTTCATCGGCCAGTGAGGCGATCACCCGGGTCATCGACGGCGGTCGGACCCGCTCGCGAATCGCCAGGGCGCCGGGCGTCATCGCGCCCTCGTTAGCCAGGGTCGTCAGCGCCGAAAGCTGGGACAGCGACACCGGCGATTGCGGATTCCGAAACCGCAGTTGGCGGGCCAGCCGCATGACCGCCAGCGACAGGTCGGCGGCCAGCCGCGCATCGCTGTCAGCCATGGCGCGAGGTTACATCGGAACCTATGAGACCGTTGTGAGAAACGGCAGACTTCGGCTTGGGTCCGCATCGTGGCCGGGCTATTTTGATTCCAATGAGCGCCGACCCTGGACCCAGCCCCGAGCCGCCTCCGCTACCCGCCAGACTGCTTGCAGCGTGGCCGATCATCGCGGTCGGCGAGCTGGGCTGGTTGCTCGCGACGGTCGCCGCGTTCCTTGTGCCCGCCCTACACAGTTGGCGTCCGATGACGCTGGCCGGACTGGGAACCGGGTTCGTGGGGACGAGCATCTTCCTGTTACAGCTTGCGGCCGCGCGCCGAGGTGCGCGCGGTGCACAGTCCGGACTCGAGACTTTTGTCAAACCGAAATAGATCGCCTCGCGGCTAGTCGGGCGATTCCGATTCGGACGGCTCGGGTGGGCTTGCTGTCGGCGTCTCCATGACGTCGAGCACGCCGTCGTCGTAGGGGTCATACATCGGCGAACCACTGCCGGCCGGAGCGGGGGTATCGGAATGGGCCCCGCAACCGTAGTACTTGTCGACGACATGCCCGTCGGCGGACAGTTCGTTGCCGCACACGCCGAACATGGCGCCGAGCGATCCCGCCAGCGGCAGGAAGAATCCACAGTCGCGGCACGTCCGTTTGGTCGAGCGCGCCATCGCCGAGTCCGGACCGTAGTCGCCGTCGTGCCAGCGCTGGGCGGCTTCCGCCCGGCCCCACTGACCCATCACCCAGCGTCGGCCGAGCCCGATTTCCGCGGCGGTCTCGTCGACCTGCGGATCACCACTGGCGGTGTAACCGGGAACCAGCCGCAGATCGTCCTTGGCCGGTGCGAGCAGGTCTCCGGGGTTGAGGTCACCCGGTCTGACCCGCTGATCCCACGGCACCCATTCGGGCGCCAGCAGCGCCGTCGGTCCGGGGACCAGCACCACTTCACTGACCGTGGCCTGCTCGGCACCTGGATAAGCAGCGACGACGACGGCCCAC
Source organism: uncultured Actinomycetota bacterium (assembly GCA_963767375.1). Taxonomy (GTDB): domain Bacteria; phylum Actinomycetota; class Actinomycetes; order Mycobacteriales; family Mycobacteriaceae; genus Mycobacterium. The sequence continues at coordinate 2,727,133 of CAVYDT010000008.1, read as the reverse complement.
TGCCAACCCTGGTAGCCGGGCAGATGCGCCAGGAACCGGTGGGTGGCGGCGGTTGGATCTTCGAAGCCGACGCCCAGGTAGTCCCCCAGCGCGTCGGGGCCGCTGAATTCCGCGACGGCGGCCCTAGCCTGATCGACGGCACCAGTGAGCAGCGCCGCCGTCTCCGCGGGCCACTCGGCCACGGTCACGGCGCCGGACTCCACGGATCCGTCAATGGATCCCCCGAAGGGTCGGGTCACGCTTGCCCCCTTTCTGCAATGCGCCTCCAATACTAGGTTGGCGAGCCACGCCCGGTTGCCTGACGGCATAAGACAGAATTGATACGTGTCAGGACGGCGGCGTGATCACCCGGGCCGAGTGGCCTCAACGTCAGGCCACCGCACCCGTAACGGATCGGCCAACCAGCATCCGGGCATGGCCAACTACCCCGCCGACGACTCTGACTATCGCCGCGCTCGCCGCCCGCCGCCGATGCCCAGCGCCAACCGCTATCTCCCGCCGTTGGGCGAACAGCAGCGCTCAGATCCCAAACTCAGCGGCGCGTCGCCGGGCGATCCCACCCCCAACGAACGAATCACCGTCACCCGCGCCGCGGCGATGCGCAGCCGCGAAATGGGTTCCCGCATGTACTGGATGGTCCAGCGGGCCGCCACCGCCGACGGCGCCGACAAGTCCGGGCTGACGGCGCTGACGTGGCCGGTGGTCGCGAACTTCGCCGTCGACGCCGCAATGGCCGTCGCGCTGGCCAACACGCTGTTCTTCGCCGCGGCCAGTGGAGAGAGCAAGTCCAAAGTCGCGCTGTACCTGTTGATCACCATCGCGCCGTTCGCGGTGATCGCACCGCTCATCGGCCCGGCGCTGGACCGGTTGCAGCACGGCCGCCGCGTGGCGCTGGCGGCCTCGTTCGTGCTGCGCACCGCGCTGGCGGTGGTGCTGATCATGAACTACGACGGCGCCAGCGGCAGCTACCCGTCGTGGGTGCTCTATCCCTGCGCGCTGGCGATGATGGTGTTCTCCAAGTCGTTCAGCGTGCTGCGCAGCGCGGTGACGCCGAGGGTGATGCCGCCGAACATCGACCTGGTACGGGTCAACTCCCGGCTGACGGTGTTCGGTCTGCTGGGCGGCACCATCGCCGGCGGCGCCATCGCGGGCGGCGTCGAGTTCGTCTGCACCCACCTGTTCAAGCTGCCCGGCGCGTTGTTCGTGGTCATCGCGGTCACGGTCGCCGGCGCGTTGCTGTCGATGCGGATCCCGCGCTGGGTCGAGGTGACCACCGGCGAGGTTCCCGCCACGTTGAGCTATCGCCGGCACAGCGACCCACTGTCCCCGCCGCCGCGAAGCTGGCCGGACGAAGTCAAGAAGGTCAGCGGGACGCTTCGACAACCGTTGGGCCGCAATATCATTACCTCGCTGTGGGGCAACTGCACCATCAAGGTGATGGTCGGTTTCCTGTTCCTGTATCCGGCGTTTGTCGCCAAGGCGCATCAAGCCAGCGCCTGGTATCAGCTGGGCATGCTGGGCATGATCGGGGCCGCGGCCGCGATCGGCAATTTCGCCGGCAACTTCACCAGCGCGCGCCTGCAACTGGGCAGGCCGGCCGTCCTGGTGGTGCGCTGCACCGTGGCCGTGACGGTCGTGGCGCTGGCGGCCGCGCTGGCCGGCAACCTCGTGGTGGCAGCCATCGCCACCCTGGTCACCTCGGGTTCCAGCGCCATTGCGAAGGCTTCGCTGGACGCCTCACTGCAAAACGACTTGCCCGAAGAGTCGCGCGCCTCGGGCTTCGGGCGTTCGGAGTCGACTCTGCAGCTGGCCTGGGTGCTGGGCGGCGCGCTGGGCGTGTTGGTCTACACCGAACTGTGGGTGGGCTTCACCGCCGTCAGCGGCCTGCTGATTTTGGGTCTGGCCCAAACCGTTGTCAGCTTCCGCGGCGACTCGTTGATCCCCGGCCTCGGCGGTAATCGGCCCGTCATGGTCGAGCAGGAAAGCAAGCGCCGCGGCGCCGACAGCCCGTCGGCGGTGCGTAGGTGAAGTCCGGATTCAATCGCGGCGCGGCCGCGCTGCTCGCGGTGGTCGTGGTGCTGTTGTCCGTTGGTGCCGGGGTCGGCGCGTGGCTGCTGGTGCGCAAGCCCGGCCCGCAGCGACCCGAGATCAGCGCGTATTCGCACGGCCACCTGATCCGCGTGGGTCCGTACCAGTACTGCAACGTGCTCAACCTCGACGACTGTCAGACACCGCAAGCCCAAGGCGAGCTGTCGGCGAGCGCCCGGTATCCGGTGCAGCTCTCGGTGCCCGAAGCCATTTCGCGGGCACCGTGGCGGCTGCTGCAAGTCTATGAGGACCCCACCAACACCACCAGCACGCTGTTCCGGCCGAACAGCCGGTTGGCCGTCACAATCCCCACCGTCGACCCGCAGCGCGGGCAGCTGACCGGGATCGTCGTGCAGTTGCTGACATTGGTGGTCGACCCCTCCGGTGAGCTACGCGACGTCCCGCACGCGGAATGGTCTGTGCACCTTAACTATTGACGTGCCGACGGCGGCGTCTCAGTCCACGTCAACGGCTCGGAGTCGGGCAGGTCCGGCGTCCAGCTGATGTGTATTTCGCCTGGTTGGTTGTCGCTGGGCTGCATCGTCGAGAACAGCCGGGCCTGACCCGCCGCGACATCCACCGAGCTCTGACCGTCGACGAAGGCGAGTTCCTTGTAGTCACCGGTCAGCGAGACGTCACGCGCATTGACCGTGCCGACATTGCGCAACGTGTAGAACCTGCGTGGCTTGTCGCTGGTCCTGGCCTCGATGCGCCAGCCGTAATGCCTGCCCCTCTCGACGATCTCGGCCAGCTCAGCCGAGCGGCTCGCGGCGTTCGCGGACAGCCGCGCAAACCGAACCGACATGATCGCGGCGACCATCGCACCCAGCGACACGATTAGCGCGCACAGCGACAAAACGAATGCAGCCACTGCCATGCGCGGACTCTAGCATCCGTTACGCGCCGTGACCGGACGGCACTCGCTCGCCGTCGACCGGCGGCCCCGGAGGCGAACCGTCACCGAAAGGCCTGCCGCCCAGGGCTTCCCGGCCGTGCGCGCTCAACCAGCCGGACAGGTCGGGACCGTCGGGCACGATACCGGTGGGATTGATGTCGGAATGCACGATGTAGTAGTGCTGCTTGATTTGGACGAAGTCGACGGTATCGCCGAAGCCCGGTGTCTGGAACAGGTCGCGCGCGTAGGCCCACAGCACTGGCATCTCGGACAACTTGGTCCGGTTGCATTTGAAATGTCCGTGGTAGACCGGATCGAAGCGGGCCAGGGTGGTGAACAGCCGAACGTCGGCCTCGGTGATGGTGTCGCCCGCCAGGTATCGCTGGTTGGCGAGGCGATCGCTCAGCCAATCCAGCGCGGTGAACAGCCGATCAAAGGCCGCGTCGTAAGCCTGCTGCGAGCCCGCGAAGCCGCAGCGGTAGACACCGTTGTTCACCTCGGTGTAGACCCGCTTGCTCACCTCGTTGATCTCGTCCCGCAACGGCTCGGGGTATAGCTGTGGCGCGCCGTCGCGGTGGTAGGCGGTCCACTCGGTGGAGAAATCGAGAGTCATCTGCGCGAAATCGTTGGTGACCACCGACCCGGTCGGAACATCGACGACCGCCGGGACGGTGATGCCTTTGGGGTAGTCGGGAAACCGCTTGAAGTAGGCGTCTTGTAGCCGTGGAATCTTGAGCACCGGGTCGACTCCGCCCGGGTCGAGGTCGAACGTCCAACTGCGTTGGTCATGGGTCGGGCCGCAGAATCCAATGGAGAGAGCATCTTCCAGGCCCAGCAGACGGCGGACGATGATCGCGCGATTAGCCCACGGGCAAGCGCGGGCAACGACGAGCCGATACCGGCCGGGCTCAACCGGATAGCCGTCGCGCCCGTCGGCGGTGATGCGGGTGGTGATGTAGTTGGTGTCGCGGTTGAACTCGCCGGAGCCGACGTAGGAGGCTTGGGTTTTCATGACTCAAGTCACCGTCAGAAACCGCCGGGCCAGATTGGGCTCCGTGGACGGACCCGGTTCCCAGTCCGCGATCCACGGTCCGGTCCCCTCTGACTGGTCGATTATCCCCTGTTCCAGCCAGGTGTATCGGCCCTCCAGGACGTCATTGGCCAGCCGAACGTCGGTGCCGTCGGTGTTGGCCCACAGGGCGTGGAATAGAGCCTCGACCCGCAAAGTGGCCTGCTGACAGAACGCGTCGGCCAGTTCGTATGCCTGTTCACCTTCGGCCGCGCCGGCGGCTCGCTGCGCCTGAGCGCGCACGCAGACCGCGGACATCGCGAACAGCTCCGCACCGATGTCGACGACGCGTCCGAGAAATCCCTGCTTTTGCTCGAGAGCGGCTTGCCAGCGCGCCATCCCGTAGAACGTGTTGCGGGCCAACTTGCGAGAAGAGCGTTCGACAAAGCGCAGATGTGTCGCCAATGCACCGAACTCGCGGTATGCGGTGGGCTTTTGGCCCTCGCCAAAAACCAGCTTGGGCAACCACTTTGCATAAAATCCGCTCGCGCCGGCCGCGGCCGAGGCCTTCTGGCGCAAATCGGCTTTAGGGTTGGCGAGATCACCGGCGGCGGTCAAGTGGGCGTCGACGGCCTCACGGGCGATGAGCAGCCGCATGATTTCACTGGATCCTTCGAAGATACGGTTGATCCGCAGATCCCGCACGGCCTGTTCCACCGGCACCGCGCGCTCCCCGCGGGCGGCAAGGGATTCCGCGGTCTCGTAGCCGCGGCCACCGCGGATCTGCAACAGCTCATCAACGATCTGATCGGCCATCTCGCTGGACCACAATTTGGCCAGCGCCGCCTCGATCCGGATGTCATTGCGGCCCTCGTCGGCCATCTGGCCGGCCAAGTCGATCACCGCTTCGAGCGCGTAAGTGGTGGCAGCCATGAAGGCGAGCTTGCTGCCGACCGCCTCGTGTTTGCCCACCGGCTTTCCCCATTGCACGCGCTCACGCGACCATTCGCGCGCTATCTTCAACGACCACTTGGCGGACCCGGTCACCAACGCGGGCAAGGACAGCCGTCCCGCGTTGAGTGTGGTCAGCGCGATCTTGAGGCCGTCACCTTCCTTCCCGATCAGGTTTTCGGCGGGCACTCGAACGCGGTGCAACCTGGTCACGCCGTTTTCGATGCCCCGCAGTCCCATGAATTGATTGCGCCGCTCCACAGTGATCCCGGGCGAATCGGCCTCGACAACGAACGCGCTGATTCCCCCGCGGTGCCCGTCGCTCTTGGGGACGCGAGCCATGACCACCAGCAGTTCGGCGACCACACCATTGGTGGTCCACAGCTTCACGCCCTCCAGTTCGTAGGCCTGCCCGTCCTCGGTGGGTGTCGCGGTGGACGCCAGGCGCGCCGGGTCCGAGCCCACGTCCGGTTCGGTGAGCAGGAACGCCGACACAGCGCCGGCGGCACAGCGCGGCAAGAACTTTCGCTTCTGCTCCTCGGTCCCGGCCAGCTTGAGTGGTTCGGGCACCCCGATCGACTGATGCGCCGACAGCAATGCGCCGAGACTGGGATGGACGCTCGAAACCATCATCAGGGCGCGGTTGTAGCCGACTTGCGACATGTTCAGACCGCCGTACTCAGACGGTATTTTGATGCCGAAGCAGCCCAACTCGGCCAGACCCTTCACACACTCGTCGGGAATCTGGGCATCTCGCTCGATGACGCTGCCGTCGACAGTGCCGAGAACCTCCCGCAGCTTCTCGAGGAACGCCTCGCTGCGAGCCTCCTCCGCGTCAGACGGCTTGGGGAAGGGGTGAATGAGTTCCAGCGGAAAGCGCCCGAGAAACAACTCCTTGGCCAATGACGGTTTATCCCAGCCACTTTCGCGAGATTCCTCAGCCAGGGCTCTCGCTTGCTCCTCGGTGACCTGCGCTTGTTCGGCCATTGCCGCCTCCTCGCCATCGATGCACATCGACGTACCGATGTCCAAGTTACGCGCCGGTAGCTTTAGGACGCACGCATCAGTTCTGGGCGGCGCACGGGTCCACAACGAGCCCGGCCGAGCGGCCGAGCGAAGCGAGGCTAGGCGTCGAGCTCCCGCGCCACCGCCCGGACCACCTCAGAGACGCGGCGGGCCACCTTGCGGTCCGGATAGCGGCCCTTACGCAGTTCGGGCTGCACCGCGCCCTCCAGCAGCGTGATCATGTCCTCGACCATGCCGTGCAGCTCATCGGGGGTGTGCTTATGCTCCGCCGGCGATTCGCGGCGTGTCCGGGTCAGGCTCGGCGGCGGATCGATCAGCTTGAGGCTCAACGCCTGAGGTCCGCGCCGACCGGAAGCGAGGCCGAATTCCACCCGCTGGCCGGCCTTGAGGCCCTCGACACCCTCAGGCAACGCCGAAGAACGGACGTAGACGTCCTCGCCGTCCTCCTGCGACAGGAAGCCGAACCCCTTTTCGGAGTCGTACCACTTCACCTTGCCGGTCGGCACTGGTCTCACCTGCTTGTCTGACGGATCACTCGGATGGATAACAGAAGAAGCGTCCCGCCTGCGCAGGACGCGATTTCGAAGTGTGATCCTACTCGGATCGTTGCTCGGCAAGCACCCCCGTTTGGCCTGCACTCGGTAGGGTGGCAGTACCGCTGGAGGAGATATGACCCTGATCATGAACGCCAGCTGGCTCGGCTTAGAGCGGGTGCCGGCATGACGCTGACCGCGCTGGGGGTACCCACCGTGCGCCGGGCTAGCCCGGGTGCCGTATTCGGCGACGTGCCCACTACTGGTCCACTGCTTGACACCTTCGGCAGGGTCGCCAGTGATCTGCGGGTCTCACTGACCGACCGCTGCAATCTCCGGTGCAGTTATTGCATGCCGGCCGAGGGCCTGGACTGGCTGCCCAGCCGCCACCTGCTGCGGCCCGACGAGCTGGGCAGGCTCATGCACATCGCCGTCACCCGGCTCGGTGTGACCAGCGTGCGGTTCACCGGTGGCGAACCGCTGTTGGCCCGCCACCTCGAAAATGTGATCGCAGCGGCGGCCAGCCTGCGGCCCCGCCCGGAGATCTCGCTGACCACCAACGGTGTGGGACTAGAGCGCAGGGCGGTTGCACTGGCCGAGGCGGGTCTGGACCGGGTCAACATCTCGCTGGACAGCGTCGACCCGGCGCGCTTCGCGGCCATCACCCGGCGGGACCGGCTCGCGGACGTGCTCGCCGGCCTGGCGGCTGCCAAGCAAGCGGGCCTGGCGCCGGTCAAGGTGAATGCGGTTCTCGACCCCGTCACCGGCCGCGAGGACGCCGTCGAGCTGCTGCGTTTCTGTCTGCAGCACGGCTACCAGTTGCGGGTCATCGAGCAGATGCCGCTGGACGCCGGACACCAGTGGCGCCGCGACGCCGCGCTCAGCGCCGACGACGTGCTGGCGGCGCTGCGACCGCACTTCAGGCTGCAGCCGGACCCGACACCGCGCGGTTCGGCGCCAGCCGAGCTCTGGCTGGCCGACACGGGTCCGGACACGCCGGCGGGCAAGTTGGGTGTGATCGCCTCGGTGTCGCACGCCTTCTGCTCGACCTGTGACCGCACCCGGCTGACGGCCGACGGTCAAATCCGCAGCTGCCTGTTCTCGAGCGAGGAGACCGACCTGCGCGGCCTGCTGCGTGGCGGCGCGGACGACGACGCGATCGAGGCGGCGTGGCGCGCCGCGATGTGGGCCAAGCCGGCTGGCCACGGCATCAACGACCCCGATTTCATCCAGCCCGACCGCCCGATGAGCGCCATCGGTGGCTAGCCCCGACGAACCGTGGGGACACCAGGTGACGGTCCGCTACTTCGCCGCCGCGCGGGCGGCCGCCGGCGCCGATTCGGAGACAATGACCCTGCGTCGGGGTACCACGGTGGCCGAACTGGTCAAGACCCTCGCCCGGCGCGGTGAACACCTGGCCAACGTGTTGAACCGATGCTCGTACCTGCGCGATGGAGTCGCAGTTCGGGACGAGACCATCGCGTTGGGCTCCGGTGACACCATCGATGTGCTGCCGCCGTTTGCTGGCGGTTGAAACTGTGAAATACGTCACGTAACGGAATGATAACGGCGCGGACACGGCCTGATTTCGCGCGAAATGACCTGCGCAAACCCCAAGTGTTCCTGGGGTTTTCGGAAATGGCCTTGAGGGAAACGCCGAGTTTCGTAAAAAGTGACTCGGCCAACAGAACCCGCTAGCGTCTCCGGAGGTTCGCCAAGCAACCGGTGGCGTACTTCCCTCCCTATAGCGCCGAGCTCCATCCAGTAGGCGGGGGAACACCGAAAAGTGGATGGAGGCGGGGGACCCACCGGTCCACCGTGATCCGACCGGAGCCGTTTACGGCTCCTTGGGGTGAAGCTGGCGTTGTCTCCCTCCGGGAAACGTCGCTGGCCGGGTAGCCTCTCCCACCCGAACCCGACAGCTGACCTCGCAGGCGCACCGAGAGAGGAAATTTCGGCGCGTATGAGTGGTCGTCACCGTAAGCCCACTACTTCTAGCATCAGCGTCGCCAAGATCGCCTTTACCGGGGCGGTACTTGGCGGCGGCAGCATCGCCCTCGCCGGCCAGGCGGCCGCGGCCACCGATGGTGAATGGGATCAGGTAGCCCATTGCGAGTCCGGCGGCAACTGGGGAATTAACACCGGCAACGGCTATTACGGCGGCGTGCAATTCAACGCCGGTACTTGGGCCTCGCACGGCGGTAACCAATTCGCCCCTTCTGCCCAGCTCGCCACCAGGGAACAGCAGATCGCGGTCGCTGAGCGAGTGCTGGCGACCCAGGGGCGCGGCGCGTGGCCCGTGTGTGGTGGCCCGCTGTCGGGTCCAACCCCGCGCAACGTCCTTCCCACCACCACGGTTGGGATGGACGCGCCGCTGGACGCGCCCGGGGTCAACGGCGACCCCGCACCGCAGGCCCCGCCGCCTCCGGACGCACCCCCACCGGACGCTCCCCCGCCACCTCCGCCCCCACCGCCGCCCGCCGACCCGGCTCCGCCGGTACAGCTGGCTGCTAACAACCAGCCCGCCCCGGTCGCCGACCCCGCACCGGCACCGCCCGCGGACGCCCTCCCGCCGGCGCCGCCCGCCGACCCGGCTCCGCCGGTGGAGCTGGCTGCCAACAACCAGCCCGCTCCGGTCGCCGACCCCGCACCGGCACCGCCCGCGGACGCCCTCCCGCCGGCGCCGCCCGCTGACGTGGCACCGCCCGCTGACGTGGCACCGCCCGCTGACGTGGCACCGCCGGCTGACGCCGTCCCGCCCGCGTCCCCGGCCGATGCGCCGCCGCCACCAGTGGAACCTCAGCAGGCCTCGACCGTCGGCTACACCCAGAAGCTGTGGCAGGCGATCCGGTCTGAGGACGTGCAAGGGAACGACGCGCTGGACGCGCTGGCGCAGCCGTCGCCCGTCAGCTGACGATTCAAGCTAGGCCGAGCCCACCCATTCGTCGGCTCCGTCGGCGAAGAACTGGTGCTTCCACACCGGTAACCGCTCCTTGATGGTGTCCACCAGCTGCGCGCAGGTGGCAAAGGCCGCGTGCCTATGGTCGGCAGCGACCGCGGCCACCAGGGCTGCCTCGCCGATCTGCAGGGCACCGATCCGGTGGCTGGCCGCTACCGCTCGCACCCCGCTGGATTGCTCGGCGACCTCGGCCACCACGTCGGCAAGGACCTGCGCGGCCGACGGATGCGCGGAATATTCAAGCCGTAGCACCCCGCGTCCGCCGTCGTGGTCGCGGACCGCGCCGACGAATCCGACGATGGCTCCGGCCGACTGGTGGCTCACCAGATCCTCGTGCTCGCGAAGAGAGATCGGCTGGTCGGTCAGCGCGGCGCGCAGCACCAGCGTCATTGCTGGTGATCTTCGCCCGCGAGCTGGTCGAGGGCGTGGTCGAGCACGCCGGCAAGCACCCCGAGGCCATCGCGCACCCCGCCGGGTGAACCCGGCAGATTGACAATCAGGGTCCGCCCGGCCACGCCGCACACCCCGCGCGAGAGCACCGACGTCGGCACCTTCGGCAGGCCGGAGTGGCGGATGGCGTCGGCCAACCCGGGGATCATGTAGTCCAGCACCGCCACCGTCTGATCGGGGGTGCTGTCAGTGGGCGAGATGCCAGTACCGCCCGAGGTGATGATCAGGTCGACTGCAACGTCCAGCGCGTCTTGCAGCGCCTCGCCGACCGGTCCGCCGTCGGCCACCACCACCGGCTCCACCGGCGAAAACCCTTGCTGTCCAAGCCATTCAGCGATGATCGGCCCGCACTTGTCGGTGTATTCACCGGCTGAGGCCCGGGTCGAGGCGATGACGACGCGCGCGGATCGGGCGGTCATCGCCGTTCCCACGTTCCGGTCTTGCCGCCTTCTTTGCGGAGCACCCGAATGTCATCGATGCGAGCGGCTGGGTCGACCGCCTTGATCATGTCGTAGAGCGTCAAACCGGCCACGCTGACGGCTGTTAACGCCTCCATCTCCACTCCCGTCCGGTCTGTGCTGTGCACCGTCGCGGTGATCTCGATGTCCGATTCGCCGACGGTGAAATCGACGTCGACCCCGGTGAGCGCCAGCTGGTGGCACAACGGGATCAGGTCGCTGGTGCGTTTGGCCGCCAGAATGCCCGCCACCCGCGCGGTAGCCAGGGCGTCGCCTTTGGGCAGGCCGCCCGTCGAGATCAGCTCTACGACGCGCGCCGAGGTGCGCAACGCGCCGGCGGCGACGGCCGTGCGCCGAGTGGCTTCCTTGGCGGTGACATCGACCATGTGCGCGGCCCCCCGCTCATCCAGATGCGACAACGGGCCCGAGCCAGATTCCGCTGACCCGTTGGTCACGGGATCGGTCGCCTTGGAGGTCCGAGCCATCCCGGCGGCTTACCTGTTGACGACGGTGACCGGGTGCACGTAGGGCAGGCCGTCGGCGGGCACCGGGAACACCACCTCACCGAAGGGCGACAGCGCGCCCGTGCGGTCGGACACCAGTTCGCTCACCGCGTGGTCGTCTGGATCCTCCGTCGGCCAGCCCGGGTCCACATACTTGCTTTTTTGCGCGTCACTCTCAGCAATGTCTGCCACGGGGTCCATTCTTACAGGTCTCACACCCGCGCGTGACGCGAAGCTGCGCTCCCGACTCTTGCTAGACGGCCCGCTTGCCTACGCTGGTCAACGATGACCGACAACACCACCCCAGACATCCCGCTGGGGTCCTGGCTTGCCGACTTGCCTGACGAGCGGCTGATCCGGCTGCTCAAGTTGCGGCCGGACCTCGCCCAGCCGCCACCGGGCAGCATCGCCGCGCTCGCCGCGCGCGCTCAGGCCCGGCAGTCGGTCAAAGCCGCCACCGACGACCTCGACTTCTTGCGGCTGGCCGTGCTCGACGCGCTGCTGGTGCTACAGGCCGATGCGACACCGGTGCCGACGACCAAGCTGCTGGCGCTGATCGGCGACGGCGCTCCCGAAGCCGACGTGGTCGGCGCGCTGGATGACCTCAAGCAGCGCGCCCTGGCCTGGGGCGAGACCGCGGTGCGGGTGGCCGCCGATGCCGGCGCGGCGTTGCCGTGGCACGCGGGGCAGGTCACGCTCGAGGACGCCTCGCGCAGCGGCGAACAGATCGCCGATCTGATCGACGGGCTCAACCCAGGCCAGCGCGACGTGCTGGAGAAGTTGCTCGAAGGCTCCCCGATGGGGCGTACCCGCGACGCCGCGCCCGGCGCCGCGCCGGACCGGCCGGTACCGCAACTGCTGGCGATGGGTCTGCTGCGACGGATCGACGCGGAGACCGTGATCTTGCCCCGCCACGTCGGGCAGGTGCTGCGCGGCGAGCAGCCCGGCCCGACGCAACTGACGGCGCCCGACCCGATCGTTTCGACCACTACGCCCGAGGACTGCGACGCCGCCGCGGCCGGAGCCGTCATCGACCTGCTGCGCGAACTCGACGTGCTGCTCGAGATCCTCGGCGCTGCACCGGTCTCCGAGTTGCGCAGCGGTGGATTGGGAGTGCGCGACGTCAAACGGCTGGCCAAAACCACCGGCATCGACGAGCCCCGGCTAGGCCTGATACTCGAGGTCGCCGCGGCGGCCACGTTGATCGCCAGCGGCAAGCCAGATCCGGAACCGGCCACCGGCGACGCACCTTTTTGGGCGCCGACGGCGGCCACCGAACGCTACAACGCGATGGCGCCCGCCGAGCGATGGCACCTGCTGGCCAGCACCTGGATCGACCTGCCCGGTCGGCCGGCGCTGATCGGCAGCCGCGGTCCGGACGCCAAACCTTATGGCGCGCTGTCTGATTCGCTGTACTCGACGGCGGCGCCACTGGATCGTCGGCTACTGCTCGGCATGCTCGCCGAGTTGCCCGCCGGCGCGGGCGTCGACGCGGCCTCGGCGTCGGCGGCGCTGATCTGGCGGCGCCCGCGGTGGGCCCGGCGACTGCAGCCCGGACCCGTCGCGGATCTGCTGGAAGAGGCACACGCGCTGGGCCTGGTCGGTCGCGGGGCGATCAGCACGCCCGGGCGGGCGCTGCTGAACGAGCCCGGTGAACCCGCTGCCGCCAGGGCGGCCGTCGATGCGATGACGCACGCGATGCCCAAACCCATCGACTACTTCCTGCTGCAGGCCGACCTGACCGTCGTGGTGCCCGGGCCGCTACAACGCGCCCTCGCCGACGACCTGGCATCGGTCGCCAAGGTCGAATCGGCCGGCGCGGGAATGGTGTACCGCATCAGCGAGCAGTCGATCCGGCATGCGCTCGACATCGGCAAGACCCGCGACTGGATGCATGCACTGTTCGCCAACCACTCCAAAACTCCGGTGCCACAGGGGCTCACCTACCTCATCGACGATGTGGCCCGCCGGCACGGCCAGCTTCGGATCGGGGTCGCCACATCGTTCGTGCGGTGCGAGGATTCCGCGCTGCTGGCCCAAGCGGTGGCGGCCACCGAACAGTTGCAGTTGCGCGCCCTGGCTCCCACGGTGGCGGTGTCTCCCGCACCGCTTTCCGAGGTGCTCGCGGCATTGCGGGCCGCGGGCTTCGCCCCCGCCGCCGAGGATTCCTCCGGCGCGATCGTCGACGCCCGGATTCGCGGGGCCCGAGTGCCCACCCCGCAGCACCGCCGCTCCTACCGTTCCCCACAGCGCCCCAGCGGCGAGACCCTCAACGCGGTCGTCGCGGTGCTGCGCAAGGTGACTGCCGCGCCGTTCGGCAATATCCGCATCGACCCGGCGGTCACCATGTCGCTGCTGCAGCGCGCGGTTAAGGATGAGTCCACGCTGGTGATCGGCTACCTCGACGCCGCCGGGGTGGCTACCCAGCGGGTGGTGTCCCCGATCGTCATACGCGGTGGCCAGCTGGTGGCCTTCGATTCGGCCTCCGGACGACTTCGCGACTTCGCCATCCACCGCATCACGTCGGTGGTGTCGGCCGAGTCCGGATAATGAGCGCTATGAGTGACGGACCGTTGATCGTGCAGTCCGACAAGACGATGCTGCTCGAAGTGGACCACGAGCTGGCCGGCGCGGCGCGCGCCGCCATCGCGCCGTTCGCGGAGCTGGAACGCGCACCCGAGCACGTGCACACCTACCGCATCACACCGCTGGCGTTGTGGAACGCCCGCGCCGCTGGCCATGATGCCGAACAGGTCGTCGACGCGCTGGTGTCCTTCTCGCGCTACGCGGTGCCGCAACCGCTGCTGGTGGACATCGTCGACACCATGGCCCGCTACGGCCGGCTGCAACTGGTCAAAAGCCCGGTGCACGGCCTGACGCTGGTGAGCTTCGATCGCGCGGTGCTCGAGGAGGTGTTGCGCAACAAGAAGATCGCACCCATGCTCGGCGCCCGCATCGACGACGACACCGTGATCGTGCACCCCAGCGAACGCGGCCGGGTCAAGCAGATGCTGCTCAAGATCGGTTGGCCCGCAGAGGATTTCGCCGGCTACGTGGACGGCGAGGCGCACCCGATCAGCCTGCAGCAAGACGGCTGGCAGCTGCGCGATTACCAGCAGCTGGCCACGGACTCGTTCTGGTCCGGTGGCTCCGGGGTGGTAGTGCTTCCGTGCGGCGCCGGTAAGACGCTGGTCGGTGCGGCCGCGATGGCGAAAGCCCAAGCGACGACGCTGATCCTGGTCACCAACATCGTTGCCGCCCGGCAATGGAAGCGCGAGCTGGTCGCACGCACCTCGCTGACCGAGGAGGAGATCGGCGAATACTCCGGAGAACGCAAGGAGATTCGGCCCGTCACCATCTCCACCTACCAGATGGTCACCCGCCGCACCAAGGGTGAGTATCGCCATCTGGAGCTCTTCGACAGCCGCGACTGGGGCCTGATCATCTACGACGAGGTGCATCTGTTGCCGGCGCCGGTGTTCCGGATGACCGCCGACCTGCAGTCCAAGCGGCGACTGGGCTTGACCGCCACATTGATCCGCGAAGACGGTCGCGAGGGTGACGTGTTTTCTTTGATCGGACCGAAACGCTACGACGCGCCGTGGAAGGACATCGAGGCGCAGGGCTGGATCGCGCCCGCGGAGTGTATCGAAGTCCGGGTCACGATGACCGACAACGAACGGATGATATACGCCACCGCCGAACCCGAAGAGCGTTACCGGATTTGCTCGACGGTGCACACCAAAATCGCTGTGGTCAAGTCGATTCTGGAGAAGCACCCCGGCGAGCAAACTCTGGTGATTGGCGCCTACCTGGACCAGCTCGACGAACTCGGCGCCGAGCTGGACGCTCCGGTGATCCAGGGGTCGACGCGAACCCGTGAACGCGAAGCGCTGTTTGACGCCTTCCGCCGCGGTGAAGTCTCCAGGCTGGTGGTGTCCAAGGTCGCCAACTTCTCCATCGATCTGCCTGAAGCCAGTGTGGCGGTACAGGTTTCGGGAACATTCGGCTCACGTCAGGAGGAGGCGCAACGGCTTGGCCGGCTGCTGCGGCCCAAGGCCGACGGCGGTGGCGCCATCTTTTACTCGGTGGTTGCCCGCGACAGCCTGGACGCCGAGTACGCCGCGCACCGCCAGCGGTTCTTAGCCGAGCAGGGCTACGGCTACATCATCCGCGACGCCGACGACCTGCTGGGCCCCGCGATCTAACCGCGAGCTAGAGCGACAGGATCGTCGCCGACGCGGTGCCGGGAGCCCCATACACCTGCGCGAGGCCGACGCGCGGGTTGCCGGGCACCTGACGCTCGCCCGCCTCGCCGCGCAGCTGGCGCACCAGCTCGTGCATCTGCCGCAGCCCCGACGCGCCGATCGGCTCGCCGTTGGCGATCAGCCCGCCGTCGGTGTTGACCGGGATCGAGCCGTGGATCTCGGTGGCGCCGTCGGCCAACAGCTTCTCCTGTTCGCCGTCGGCGCACAGGCCCGTCTCGGCCATGTGGATGACCTCGTTCCCGGCGTCGGTGTCCTGGAGTTGAGCTACGTCGACGTCCTCGGGTCCGATGCCGGCGGCCTCGTAGGCCGCCTTGGACGCATACACCGTCGGGGAGACGTCGCCGTCCAACGGAGCGAACGTGGCGTGCACTTCGTAAGCGCCGTAACGGCGGGTACGGATTTCGCAGGCGCGCACATACACCGGCTTGTCGGTGTACTTGTGCGCGATGTCGGCCCGACACATGACGACCGCTGCGGCGCCTTCGTCAGGCGCGCAGAACATGTACTGCGTCAGCGGGTAGTTGAGCACCGGAGAGTTGAGGATCTCTTCCTCGGAAATCGGCTTGCGTCGGAACGCATTCGGGTTCAGCGCACCGTTGCGGAAGTTCTTGGCGGCCACCTTGGCCAAGGTGGCTTGCGAGATGTTGTGGTCATGCAGGTACTTGTTGGCCTTCATCCCGAAGAACTTGGTGGTGACGAACTGCCCGTTCTGCGCATACCACTGTGGCAACGCCAGCTTGGCGGGATCATCGGTGAAGGCGCCGCGCGGGTGCTTGTCCAAGCCAATGGCGATGCCGATGTCGTACTTGCCCAACCGAATGGTGTCCGCGGTCTGCTGGATGGCGCTGGCCGCGGTGGCGCAGGCATTGAACACGTTGGTGAACGTGATTCCGGTCAACCCGACCAGGCGAGTCACCGCGTCGGGGTTGGATACCTCGTGGCTGCCACCGAAGCCGAATTGGATGTCCTGCCAACTCACACCGGCGTCGTCGAGGGCGAACTGGATCGCCTCGGCGCCCATCTGCATCGCGGTCTTGTCGAACCTGCCGAACGGGTGCAGGCCCACGCCGATGATGGCGACATCGTTGGTCATGTCAGGACTCCTCTAAACCGGCTGGAACGCGAACGTGACGATCTCGTTGCCGTCGGCGTCGGTGGTGAATGGCACCATCGTCAGCTCGACCTGCTGGCCGAACTGGATCTTGGCGGGGTCGTTCTCAGTCAGCCGGCCCTCGACTCGGATCACGTCACCGAGTTGCACCAGCCCCACGCCGAACGGCACGAAATCGTTACCGGTCGGACCGGCATAGGGAGCGCCGGGCGGGAAACCCTGAGTAGTCCACGCCACCAGCGTTCCGCTGCGTGGCAACAACAACTCGCTCATCGCACCGCCGCTGCAGCGCGGGCACCGCTGCTGCACCGGGAAGGTGGTGGCGCCGCAGTCGCCGCATTGACTGCCGATCAGCTGCGGGTTCTCCTCGGGCCACGTTGAGATGTCGGGGGCAAGTGCTTTCTGCATCGAGCAATCCTTCGGTCGCCTACCAGCGGAATATTGCGCTCACTAAAAGTACAACAGCATTCCATAAAAGTGGAAACCGCATTCTCGCACCCAGACCACCCAGACGCACCCAGTCGGGGGCCCGGGAGGCTGGTTTGCCGTCACACAGAGCCAAACCCTGTCAGTCCCCAGGCCAGTCCACCTACCGTCGTGGCATCCCCGCAGCCGTCCCGATAGCGCTCGCCCTGCTTGATCTCAGAGGTTCCTCGAAAAATCGTGAGCACGCCAACGACCCTCCCCGCGCCCGCTGCCACCTCCGCGACCGGCAAAGCCTGGGCGCAGCACCGGTGGGCCATTATCCGAATCTCGTCCCCCGTGGTGCTGCTGGCGTTGTGGCAGATTCTCAGCGCTACCGGGCTCATTCCTCAGGAGGTCTTCTCGGCGCCGCAGTTGATCTTCGATGCGGGACTACAGCTGATCCGAAACGGAAAGCTCGTCGAGGCCCTCGAGGTCTCCGGGCTCCGCGTCCTTGAAGGCCTGGCACTGGGTACTGTCATCGGAGTTGCCTTCGGTGTGGCCGTCGGGCTGTCGCGATGGTTCGAGGCCACCGTCGACCCGCCCCTGCAGATGGTGCGCGCGCTGCCGCACCTCGGTCTAATTCCGTTGTTCATTCTGTGGTTCGGCATCGGCGAGCTGCCCAAAGTCCTGCTGGTTGCCCTTGGCGTCAGTTTCCCGCTATATCTCAACACCTATTCCGCGATCAAGCAGGTCGACCGCAAATTGCTGGAAACCGCTGATGTCCTTGGTTTTTCGCTGTGGCAGCGGTTGCGCATCATCATCCTGCCGAGCGCGGCACCACAGGTGTTGGTGGGGCTGCGGCAGTCGCTGGCCATCGCGTGGCTGACTTTGATCGTCGCCGAACAGATCAACGCCGACAAGGGCATCGGATTCCTGATCAACAACGCGCGCGACTTTCTGCGCATCGACATCATCATTTTCTGCTTGGTCATTTACGCGCTGCTGGGGATCACGACCGACGCCATCGTCCGAGTCCTTGAACGTCGAGCCTTGAGGTACCGCGCATGACCGTGACATCCGAGCGGCGGCAAACCGTCGTCGTCGGCAGGCTAAGCAACGTCGACAAGTGGTATGGCACCAGCCGGGTTCTCGACGCGATCTCTGTAGAGATTCGCAGCAACGAGATCGTCGCGTTGGTCGGTCGCAGTGGCTGCGGCAAGTCGACGGTACTGCGGGTGCTGGCAGGGCTTTCGCCGGACCACACCGGTGCGCGCGAGGTCACCGGCGCACCGGCCGTCGCCTTCCAGGAGCCGCGGCTTTTCCCCTGGCGTGACGTGCTCACCAACGTGCTCTACGGTCTCAACCGCACCGAACTGTCCAACGATGCGGCACGGAAACGCTCCGAGCAGGCGCTGGCCGAGATCGGTCTGAAAGACCATGCCAAGGCGTGGCCGCTGACGCTGTCGGGCGGCCAGGCACAGCGCGTGTCCTTGGCGCGGGCGTTGGTGGCCGAGCCTCAGCTGCTGCTGCTCGACGAGCCCTTCGGCGCGCTGGATGCGCTGACCCGGCTTTCGATGCGTGCGCTGCTGCTCGAGTTGTGGCGCCGTCACGGTTTCGGGGTGCTGCTGGTTACCCACGACGTGGAAGAGGCCATCGAGTTGGCCGACCGGGTGCTGGTCATGGAGGACGGCAGGATCGCCCACGCGATCGAGATCGAAGATCCGCGGCCCGCCGCATCGGAGCGCACCGCCCAGCATGACCAGTACCGGGTAGACCTTCTCGACAAGCTCGGCGTCCGGCTTTGACGGCGCAACGTCGAGTCGCGGTTCACATTGCCCTGCTGTTGACGATTGTGGCCACCGTGTCGGCGTGTGTGTCGCGATCGTTGGGACCGCAGCTCATCGGGGTGCCGGCGCCGGTTCCAGTGTCGGAGCTGTCCGGAGTAACGCTGCAAGTCGGCGACCAGAAGGGTGGCACCGAAGCATTGCTGCGCGCGGCCAATGCCCTCGCCAATTTGCCTTACAAGATTACCTTTTCGACGTTCACGTCGGGCCCGCCCCAGATCGAGGCCCTGACGGCAGGCAAGATCGATTTCGCGGTCACCGGCAATACCCCGCCGGTCTTCGGTGCGGCTGCCAACTCCAAGACGCGGGTGGTCTCAGTCTGGGATGGCGCCGCAGCCGGCGAGCAGATCCTCGTGCGCACCGATTCGTCGATCAACTCAGTCCGCGACCTGCGGGGTAAGACGATCTTGGTGGCCAAGGGCAGCGCCGCGCACGCCAATGCGCTCGAACACCTCGCCGACGTCGGGCTGAGACCAAAAGACGTCAAACTGGTGTTCCTGCAGCCTGCCGACGCGCTGTCGGCATTTGCCAACGGACAGGGCGACGCCTGGGTGATCTGGGAACCCTATACGGCGCAAGCCAATCTCACGCTGAAGGTGCGCAGCATAGGGTCCGCCGAAAACGGCTACTGGTTCGGCAGTGCGTCGGTGCGCGCGCTGACCGACCCGAAGCGCAATTCCGCACTGGCCGATCTATTGGTCCGCTACGAGCGCGCGGCACAGTGGGCGCGAGACAATCCGTCGGAATGGGCCAAAAAGTACGCCAAGGCCGTGGGTCTGGACCTCAAGATCGCCGAGCTCGCCCAGAGTCACCTGCTGCGGCTGCCGATCCCCTTAGACGACAAGGTTGTCGCCGCCGAACAACGCCTCGCCAACCTGTTCGCGGGCGCAGACCAGATTCCGGAGGCGCCTGACTTCGTCAAATGGGTCGACCGTAGGTTCAACAGCGTGCTGTTGGTAAGCAGCACCTAGTGAGCAAGCGAGGAGACGACGATGGCAGTCACGGTAATACTCGAGCTCAAGGTGAAGCCTGAATCTGTGCGCGAGGCACGAGATGTCATGGGTCGGGCGCTGCAAGACACCCGGGCGTTCGAAGGCAACATCCGCACCGACGTACTCGTCAACGAAGACGACGAAGCCCATTGGGTCATCTACGAACAATGGGAGTCGGTCGGGCACGACGAGGCCTACCGCAAGTTCCGTGCCGGTGAAGGCAAGATCACTGAGCTCCCCCCGCTGCTGGCCGCGCCTCCGGTCAAGACGAGGTACGTCAGCGCGGACTTCTAGCTCAGCGCGGGAATCACTTCGCGTTCGAACAACTCGATGCCGGAACGGTCGTAGGCGGCCTCCGGGAAGTAGCAGATCGCGTACTCGCAGCCTAGGTCGCGGACTTTGCCGATCCGCTCGACCACCTGTTCGGGTGTACCCGTCGTCGAATCCGGGCCGCTGCTGGCGGCGATCATCGAATCCAGCAGGGCGTCGGGCAGATAGCCGGCAAGCCGGTCGCGGATGCGCTGCTGCCGGTCTTTGACGTCGGCATCCGAGGTGCCGACGATCACGGAGAAGTTAGCCGAGCGCACGATGGCGTCGAAGTCGGTGCCCAGCTTGCTGCAGTGCTCTGCCAACACCTCGGACTTGTGCGCGAACTCCTCGAGCGCAGGGGTGAAGTTGGTGTATTGCGCGTACTTCGCGGCGATGCGCAGGGTCACCTTCTCGCCACCGCCGGCGATCCACAGCGGAATGCCGTTGTCCTGCAGCGGCTTCGGAGCGACGATCGCCCCGTCGACCTGGTAGTGCTTACCGTCGAAGCTGACTTTGCCGTCGCGCCAGGCGTCCCGCATGATCTGCACGCCCTCGTCCAGCCGGGCCAGCCGCTCCCCGGCCGACGGGAACCCGTACCCGTACGCGCGCCACTCGTGTTCGTACCAGCCGCCGCCGATCCCCATCTGAATCCGGCCACCCGAGATGATGTCTGAGGTGGCCGCCACCTTGGCCAAATACACCGGATTGCGATAGCTCATCGCCGTGCACATCTGGCCGAGCTTGATCCGCGACGTGACCGCGGCGTAGGCCGCCATCAACGACCATGCCTCGTGCGTGGCTTCGTCGCTGGGCAACGGGACGGTGTGGAAGTGGTCGTAGACCCACAGCGAGTCCCACGCGCTGGCGTCGTCCGCGTAGGTGGCCAGGTCGCGCATCACCGCCCAGTGTTTCTCCCGTTCGATGCCGACCAAATCCATCCGCCAGCCCTGCGGAATGAAGAAGCCAAAGCGCATAGCCCTGGACTCTAGCCCCCAAGAAACCGGCGCACCTGACGCGGGTTGTGGAGCATATGCACGGCGGCACGTGGGGCGTGAGTCGCGATCGATCGGTTGATGGCGGGCAGGCTGTCTCGGCGGTAACGAAGGACCCAGGTCCAGAACTCGCGACTTTCCCGCGAGCGCCGCAAGGCCCGCCAAACGCAGGGCCATAGTGGGAAATCCAGCACGATGATCGTGTCGGCCGCGCGCAGACGTAGTTCGAGTCCGGTGTCGTAAGGGCCGAGGTCACCGTCGATGATCCAGCGGTCGTGTTTGAGAAGCTCGCGCTGGATCTCCGTCCAATCGGGTTCGGGTGTCGGCCTGAGGCCGGGCTGCCAGAAGATGCTGTCCAGCTCAATGACCGGAAAGCCGAGTTCATTCGAGAGTTGTTTTGCCAGTGCCGATTTCCCTGCACCGCCGCGGCCGAGGATGACGACGCGTTGCATGCCCTCCTCCGGTTCGGCCTTACACGCATAGGCCATAACTTCACAGCGGATCGCTAATAAAGGCCCAGCCTGCGTATGACGACGACGCTATAAACATGATGGATGACAAACAAGCGATCAACGATCACTGGGCCTGAAATCAATCCAGCCGACGCCCGGCGTCGGCAAATCCGTGTGGCGCAAATGGTATTCGCCGGGGCCGCGACCATCGCGACTCTCGCGCTATTCACCGCCGCGCAGCCCGGTGACGCCGGAACCGCTGTCGCATCGGGGTCGGTGCCAGCCACCGCTCCCGTCGGCCTGCAGGCCGCACCGGCCGGGGCAAGCCCCGTTGTCGTCGACGTCGACGATGGCGGCGTCAACGACAACGGCCAGACCTCCGGCGACATCTTCACGCAGAACGCTCAGGACCAGAGCACCGCGAACGGGGCGGGAACGTAACCCGGCCTCACACGCCCAGCGCGGCGAGGGCGGCCTCCACCGACGTCGCGCGCAACGCCTGGTAAGGGGTGTCGGGAAACTGTAGACAGCAGTCCTGCAAACCGCCGAACGCCACCACCGCGCGGGTGGACTGCGCCAGCGTCGGGGTCGGGCCGAACACCAACTTGCCCAGCCGGTCCCGCCAAGCCAGCACTTTGTCGATCAGGCCAAGGTCGGCCAACATCGTCAACTCGGCGAGCACCAGCACCAGGTCCTCACGGTGCCGGTAGTGGAAATCAAAGTAGCCCTCCAGCACCTCGCGGGCATCTACGTCGCCGCGGCTCTCCTGCTCGGCGACGAACCGCTCACCTTCCTCGATCAACGGCACCAGAATGCTGCGCACCAACTCTTCCCGGGACGCGAAGTGGTAGTACAACGCCGGCTTGGTGATCCCCAGCTTGTCGGCGATGTCCTGCAGACTCGTACGCTGCACGCCCTGCTGCAGAAACAGATCCCGGGCGACCTCTTGGATCCGTTGGCGGGTGCCTGACCTCGGTCTGCTCACCTCCGGAGCTTAACTTACTTATCGATAGGTAAGCCGCCGTGTTAGGCTTACCTAACTTCAAGTGGGTAAGGAGGTCGTCATGCGTGTTCTGATCTCAGGGGCCAGCATCTCCGGCCCGGTGCTCGCATATTGGCTCACCCGGCACGGTTTCGACGTCACCGTCGTCGAGCGCGCACCGGCGCTACGCAAGACCGGTGGCCACGCCGTCGACCTGTTCCGGCCGGCCATGGAGATCTCGGAAAAGATGGGCGTGCTGCCGCGGATCGAGACGCTGGCCACTGGGACTAACACCGCGACGATTTGTCGCGAGGGCACGGGGCGGCCGGTCCGCGTCGATATCACCAAGGCCGTCGGCGCCGTATCCGACCGCCACGTCGAGATCATGCGAGACGATCTCAGCGAGGCCTACTACGACGCCGGCCGCGACGATGTCGAGTACATCTTCGGCGACTCGATCACGGCCATCTCCCCCGACGGCGATGTGACCTTCGAGCACGCGGCACCACGCACGTTCGACGTCGTCGTCGGCGCCGACGGTCTGCACTCGAACGTTCGGCGCCTGATCTTCGGTGAGGACGCCGGACACACCCAGTTCCTCGGCGGCTACCTCGCCGTGGAGTCGGTGCCGAAACCGCTTGCGCGCGACGGCGAGATGAACGGTCACATCGGCGCAGGCCGCCTCGCGGCGATCTACACCGCGCAGCCTCTAGACGACGCGCGGGCATTGTTCATGTTCCGCAGCAAGGAAGAACTCCAGTACCACTACCGAGATGTCGTGCGGCAGAAGGACTTACTGCGTGCGGCGTTTATCGGGATGGCTCCAGCGGTGGACAGCTGGCTGGACGAGCTCGACCGCGCACCTACCTTCTACTTCGACTCGATCACCCAGTTGCAGCTGGACACCTGGTCGCGCGGACGGGTCACCCTCGTGGGCGATGCCGGGTATTGCCCGGGGCCCGCGGTCGGCGGCAGCACCAGCATCGCGGTGCTGGGCGCGTACATTCTGGCGGGTGAACTGGCACAAGCCAACGGCAATTACACCCGGGCCTTCGCGGCCTACGAGGCAGAGATGGGTGAACCGGTGCGTCGCAGCCGGGCCATGGCACGCGGAATTGCCAAGGGGCTGATTCCGAACTCAAGAGCCGGAGTTTGGGCGTTGACCCATGGCGCACAACTGATCTCGATGCTGCCCGCCCCCCTGACCAAAGCAGTCGCAAGGCTGAACACCAAAGGTGTGCGGCTCTACGACTCGATGCAGTACAAGGAGTACAGCACGCCAGTAGTCGGCTAACGGCTGTGAAGGAATACCGTGAGTCATGGCTTCTCGACACACCTTGTTTCAGGTCTTTTACGGGCTCGGCTTTACCCCGTGGGACGGTCATGCGCATGCGACCAGCCTGCGGGAGCTGATCGAGGGAACCCCTGACACATCGGCGTTGCCGCCAGGAGCGGCGCTGGACGTCGGATGCGGCACCGGAGACTCGTCGATTTACCTTGCCCAACACGGATGGCACGTCACTGGGGTCGACTTTGTCACGAAGGCCCTCGACAAGGCCCGCGCTAAGGCTCGTGCTGCCGGCGTGCAAGTCGACTTCGTACACGCTGACGTCACGCATCTGAGCCAAGCCGGGATAGCCGCGGATTTCCAGCTGATCGTGGACAACGGCTGCCTACACGGCATGAGCGACGGCGACCGTGACCTTTACGTCCAAGAGATCACGACGGCCGCCGCCCCCCGCGCGAGCCTACTGATCGTCGCCGCCGCACCCGGTGGCCCGGTGCGGCTTCTCGGACTCGATCAGGCGGAGGTCGAGCGCCGATTCACGCCCGCGTGGACGCTGCTGTCGACGGCAGAGGAAAAGATGGCGTTTGCCAACGGGTCCGCCTACCGACACACACCGGTCGCGTTGATTCGCAACCGATTCGCGGCGCGCTGCTACGTGCTGAAGCGCCAGCAGTGAGCTGAGCGCGAGCAGGCTTACGTCAGCGAGTCCGGCGGCAGGAACCGGTCGCCGTACTTGGCCGCCAGCTCGCGCGCCCTGGCCACGAAGCCTTCCTTGCTGCCCGAGTAGCCGACGATGAACTGCGCGCTGCCGCCGGTCCACGGCGGGAACCCGATGCCCATGATCGACCCGATGTTGGCATCGGCCGTCGACGTCAGCACTCCCTCGTCGAGGCACTTCTGCGTCTCCAGCGCCTCGGCGAACAGCATCCGGTCGATCATGTCCTGTAGCGGCGGCTCCGACGCGCCGGCCTTGAACGTCTCGCGCAGGCCCGGCCACAGGCCGGTGCGCTTGCCGTCAGGGTATTCGTAGAAGCCCGCGCCCTTGAGCCGGCCCGACCGGCCGAGCTCGATCATCTTCTCGACGACGGCTTCGGCCGGGTGCGGGTCATAGGTGCCGCCGGCGTCCTCGACGCCCTTGCGGGTCGCGACGGCGATCTTGTGCATCAGCTCGAGATTGAGCTCGTCGGACAGCTGCAGCGGCGGAGCCGGGTAGCCGGCCTGCGAGCCCGCCTGCTCGATGCTGGCCGGCTCAACGCCCTCGCCGAGCATCGCCAGCGCCTCGTTGACGAAGGTCCCGATGACGCGAGAGGTGAAGAACCCTCGGCTGTCGTTGACCACGATCGGGGTCTTGCCGATGGCCAGGGTGTAGTCGAATACCCGAGCCAGCGCCCCGTCAGATGTCTTCTCGCCCTTGATGATTTCCACCAATGGCATCTTGTCGACCGGCGAGAAGAAGTGGATCCCGATGAAGTCCTCTTGGCGCTTGACACCGGTGGCCAGGCCGGTGATCGGCAGCGTGGAGGTGTTGGAGCCCAGCACCGCGTTGGGGTCGACGACGTCTTCGATCTCCTGGAACACCTTGTGCTTGAGGTCCTGGCTTTCGAACACCGCCTCGATCACGAAGTCGACGCCCTTCAAATCAGCGGGGTCGGCCGTCGGGGTGATCCGCGCGAGCAGCGCCTTCGACTTCTCCTCGGTGGTGCGCCCGCGCTCCAGCGCCTTGGCCTCCAGCTTCTCGGAGTAGCCCTTGCCTTTGGCGGCGGCTTCCGCGCTCACGTCCTTGAGTACCACCTCATACCCGGCCTTGGCCGAGACGTAGGCGATGCCGGCGCCCATCATGCCGGCACCGAGCACACCGATCTTGTTGATCGGGGTCTTGTCGATGCCCTCGGGCCGCGACCCACCGTTGTTGATGGTCTGCAGGTCGAAGAAGAAAGCCTGAATCATGTTCTTGGACACCTGGCCGGTGACCAACGTGGTGAAGTAACGGCTCTCGATGCGGCTGGCGGTGTCGAAGTCGACCTGCGCGCCCTCGACCGCAGCGGCCAAGATGGCCTTCGGCGCCGGCATGGGCGCGCCCTTGAGCTGTTTACGCAGCAGCGCCGGGAACGACGGCAGGATGGACGCCAGCCCCGGCGACGACGGGGTTCCGCCGGGCATCTTGTAGCCCTTCTTGTCCCACGGCTGCTCGTGCGAGTCGGGGTTGGCCTTGATCCATTCCTTGGCGGCGGGCACCAGCTGCTCGACCGTCGGCAACAACTCGTCGATCAGACCCAGTTCCTTGGCCTTGTCCGGCTTGAACCGGGTGCCCTGCGACAGGATGTTGACGAAGGCATTCTGGATACCGAACATGCGCACCGAGCGGGTGATGCCACCGGCGCCCGGCAGCAGGCCCAACGTCGCCTCGGGAAATCCGAACTGCGACCCCTTGACGTCGGCGGCGATGCGGTGATGGCAGGCCAGCGCGATCTCCAAGCCACCGCCGAGCGCGGCGCCGTTGAGTGCCGCCACCACCGGCTTGCCCAAGGTCTCGAGCGTGCGCAGCTGCTTCTTGACGTTCTCGACCAGATCGAAGGCTTCACCGGCGTTCTCGGGCCCGATCTGGATCATGCTCTTGACATCACCACCGGCAAAGAAGGTCTTCTTCGCACTGGTGATCACCACGCCGGTGATCGAATCCTTCTCGGCGACAAGGCGATCCACGGCCTTGCCCATCGACTCGATGTAAGCCTCGTTCATTACGTTGGCCGACCCCGACGGGTCGTCCAGGGTCAGTGTGACGATGCCGTCGGCATCCTTGTCCCACTGAATTGTGTTGTCGGCCATGTGCTTAAACCCTCTCGATGATCGTCGCGACACCCATGCCGCCGCCAATACACAGCGTCACCAATGCGCGCTGGGCGTTGCGGCGCTCCAGCTCGTCGACCATGGTCCCGAGGATCATGGCGCCGGTGGCACCTAGCGGGTGGCCCATCGCGATGGCGCCGCCGTTGACGTTGAGCTTCTCGTCGGGGATGTCTAGGTCCTTCTGGAACTTCAGCACCACCGAGGCGAAAGCCTCGTTGAGCTCGAACAGATCGATGTCGTCGACGGTCAGCCCGGCACGGTCCAGCACCTTCTTGGTGGCGGGCGTGGGCCCGGTCAGCATGATGACCGGGTCGGCCCCGCTGGTGGCGGTGGCGACGATGCGGGCGCGCGGTGTCAGGTTCTGTGACTTGCCGGCGGCCTCGGAGCCGATCATCACCAGCGCCGCCCCGTCGACGATGCCGGAGCTGTTGCCGCCGGTGTGTACGTGCTCGATCTTCTCGATCCAGTGGTACTTCTGCAGCGCGACGTCGTCGAAGCCGCCCATCGCCGCGAGGCCCTCGAAGGCCGGCTTCAACTTGCCGAGGCCCTCCTTGGTGGTGTCGGGACGCATGTGCTCGTCGTGGTCGAGGATCAGCAGGCCGTTCTGGTCGCGGACCGGCACCACCGACTTGGCGAAGTAGCCGCCCGACCACGCCTCGGCAGCCTTCTCCTGGCTGCGCAGCGCGTAGTTGTCGACGTCGTCGCGGGAGAAGCCTTCGGTGGTGGCGATCAGGTCGGCGCCGATGCCCTGCGGGACGAACATCACGTCGTAGTTGGTGGCCGGGTCGAGGCCCATCGCGCCGCCGTCGGATCCCATCGGCACGCGGCTCATCGACTCCACACCGCCAGCCAGCACCAGGTCGTCCCAGCCGGAGCGCACCTTTTGCGCGGCGGTATTCACGGCCTCGAGGCCCGAGGCGCAGAACCGGTTGAGCTGCACACCGCCGGAGGTGACGGGCATGCCGGAGGCCAGCACCGCGGCGCGGGCGATGTCGCCGCCCTGGTCGCCGACCGGTGAGACGCACCCCAGGATGACGTCGCTGATCAGGTTCTCGTCGAGGTCGGGGTTGCGCTTCCGCAGCTCCTCGATCAGGCCGACAACCAGGTTCAGTGGCTTGACTTCGTTCAGCGCACCGTTCCTCTGCTTGCCGCGCGGGGTGCGGATGGCCTCGTAAATGAAGGCTTCTTCGGGCATATCGGATTCCTTGCTTCGCCAAAAGTGGGGTGTTAGATCCGAGTTACACCCTAACAGCGCCCCCGGCCAACCTGTTGGTTGGGAGCATTGGCGCTGTTCAGCGCCCCGGGGGCACTCACACGTGTAGTGGGTCAGTCGAAGGTCAGTTTGTTTCCGTGTATTAGCGGATGAGGGCCAACGGGGTCTCAACCAAAGACAATCACGTCACGATCAGCGCGCAGAGAGCAGAACCTCCCTGGTCAATACCCGGATCCGCGCGGTTGGTTGGCCATAAAACACTGCACTCGGGTAGCGGCATCGCTCGGCTTGACTCCCATACCCACCAAAATCTGAACTACTTGGGCCGGAGAATCACCAGAATCGATATCCGTCTGGATCACGTGAACGCTGGGAAACCAATCTTCTGCACTTACCCCCGGCGGCGGGGGCTTCGCGTCGCCTCCCAGGCAACTGGCGTAACCATAGACGCCAGTGTCAGCGTGAGCCGACGATGCCCTGATCAACTCCAGCGGGGCGACCAGCTGGACGGCGATGGCCGTGCCGACCGCCGCAACGACGTGGATAAAGCGCATGATCACGAATACCACAAATACCCAGCGTGGACCAGGTTCTCCACACCACCACCAGGTAGCAAACATCACCGACACCGGAGACCAATGTGGCGGATGTGACAGATGCCGGACCTTTAAGCTCAACCACCATGACGGTGTCGCGGCTGCAGCCTTACGCGACCACGGTGTTCGCCGAGATGTCGGCGCTGGCCGCGCGCATCGGCGCGGTGAACCTCGGGCAGGGCTTTCCCGACGAAGACGGCCCGCCGGAAATGCTCAAAGCCGCCCAAGACGCCATCGCCGATGGTGTCAACCAGTACCCGCCTGGGTTGGGCATCGCGCCGCTGCGCCACGCCATCGCGGCCCAGCGCAGCCGCCACTACGGAATCGAATACGACCCCGACACCGAGGTGCTGGTGACGGTCGGGGCCACCGAAGCCATCGCCTCGGCGGTCCTTGGTCTGGTCGAACCGGGCTCGGAGGTGCTACTCATCGAGCCGTTCTACGACTCCTACTCGCCGGTGGTTGCGATGGCCGGCGCGCACCGGGTGGCCGTACCCCTGATCCCCGACGGCCGCGGCTTCGCGCTGGACACCGACGCATTGCGCAAGGCGGTGAGCCCGCGCACCAGAGCGCTGATCGTGAACTCCCCGCATAACCCGACTGGCACGGTGCTGACCGAGGCGGAGCTGGCGGCCATCGCCGAGATCGCCTCAGCCGCAGACCTTTTGGTTATCACCGACGAGGTCTATGAGCACCTGGTGTATGACGACCGTGACCACCTACCGCTGGCCGCGTTCGACGGCATGGCCGACCGTACGGTCACCATCTCCAGCGCCGCCAAGATGTTCAACTGCACCGGCTGGAAGATCGGATGGGCTTGCGGCCCAGCCGAACTCATCGCCGGGGTGCGCGCGGCCAAGCAATATCTGAGTTACGTCGGGGGCGCGCCGTTTCAGCCGGCGGTGGCGCTGGCGCTGGACACCCAGGACGCATGGGTGGCCGCGCTGAGGAGCTGTTTGCAGGACAGGCGTGATCGATTGGCGTCTGGGCTGACCGACATCGGCTTCGCCGTGCACGACAGCCACGGCACGTACTTCGTGTGCGCCGATCCGCGTCCGCTGGGCTATGACGACAGCGCGGCATTCTGTGCGGCACTGCCAGAGAAGGTCGGGGTGGCCGCCATCCCGATGTCCGCGTTCTGCGACCCGGCGGCACCGCAGACCCATGCGTGGAATCACTTGGTGCGCTTCACCTTCTGTAAACGCGACGACACCCTCGATGAGGCGATCAGGCGACTGTCGGCACTGCGGGACGGCCCGGTTACTTAGGCCGGCCCCGAGCGGTCGCGACTCATGACGAAATCGCGTAGGCCGTCGGTTGCAGCTTGCAGCACTCGTTTACGCGCCCGGTTGACCAGAAACTCCGGCAGCGGCGCCGATGGTTCCAAGGTGATGTCGAAACGCAACCGCGTACTGTTCTCTCCCTCGCGCCGCAGCGTGTACTCGACGTGCTGGCTGTGCTGCTGCATCGTCTTCCGCGCATCCCACACCATCCAGTCAGGACCCCAGTGGAATTCGAGCACTTCCTGATCGACAATGCCGATCACCTTGACGGTGACTTTGACATGGTGCGGTCGGCCGTCGGGATACGTGTCGATCACTTCGGCCTTTTTGTGCACCGAAGACCACAGCGGCGCCGTGCTGATATCGGCGAGCACGTTAAGGATCACTTCCGGCGGCGCATCAATGATGATTTCTCGTGATGCTTGTACGGCCACTATGAGAAAGCTGCACTCGACAAACGATCAGTCCTCCCCGTGCCGGACAACCGTCTTGTTCGCGACCCATTCGCGCAACCCCTCGGTGGCGGCATCCAACACCATCTTGGTCGCGCGCTTGACGATGAAAGCCGGAACTGGTCCCGCCGGTTCGACGGTCACGTCGAAATGCACTCGGCTCTTGTCGACACCCTCGGGATGAACCCGGTACTCGATGTGCTGACCACGCTGCTGGAACGTCTCTTTGGCGTCGTATACCACCCAGTCCGGGCCCCAGTGATATTCCAGAATCTCGTTATCGACGAGTCCCATTATCTTGATCGTGGCCTTGACGTGGTGGGGCCGGCCGTCCGGGTAGCGGTCGAGCACTTCAACTTTCCTGTGCAGCCGAGACCACTCCGTTATGACGCCAACGTCCCCCAGCGCCTCCATGATCACTTCCGGCGGCGCATCGATCACTACTTCCCGCGATGCTTGTACAGCCACTTATCCCAAGCTAGCAACGCGGCCCCGCTCGCGGGCCGTGTTCGCGCAAATAGTTCGTTACCAGCCTATTTCGCTAATCGGTGTGGTCAGCGCCGGCGGCGGCCCGACAGGTCCGGCTGGTGTGCGGGAGAACCGCGGAGCAGGCGCGGCCTGCTCGACGCCGTGGGCGGTGATCACCGTTGCACGCGCGTTCAAATGGTCGTTGGCGGCGGCTTCGCTCCACGTCAGCACCGGCGTGACGCATGCGTCCGTGCCGGCGAAAACTCGAGTCCACTCGTCGCGGGTCCGGCTGACGAACCGCTCGGTGAAGAGGTCGCGCATCCGTGAGTACGACCCGGGGTCGAGCTGGTTCTGCACCTCGGCGGCGGACAGGCCGAGCCCGGACAGCAGCTCGGCGAAGAACTGCGGCTCGATGGCGCCGACGGCCATGTACTTGCCGTCGGAGGTCTCATAGCAGCGGTAGAACGGGGCGCCGCCGTCGAGCAGGAACGACTCGCGTTCGTCGCGCAGGCTGCCGATGCCTTTCATGGTCCACATCATCTGGGCGAGCACACTGACCCCGTCGACCATCGCCGCGTCGACAACCTGACCCTGACCCGAGCGCTCCCGCTCGTACAGCGCGGCAACGATCCCCAGCAGCACCAGCATGGAGCCGCCGCCGAAGTCGGCGACCAGGTTCAGCGGCGGCATCGGCGGCCGATCGCGATGCCCCAGCGCCGAGAGGGCACCGGTCTGCGATAAGTAGTTGATGTCGTGGCCCGCGGTCGACGCCAGCGGCCCGTCCTGCCCCCATCCGGTAATGCGCGCGAAGATCAGCCGAGGGTTGACCGCCGCGCAGTCGTCGGGGCCGATGCCGAGCCGTTCGCAGGTGCCGGGCCGGAAACAATCGAGCAGCACATCGGCCTTGGCGGCCAGCTCCAACAGCATCCCCGGTTGCGTCTTGACGTCCAGATCGACGATCCGCTTGCCGCGGTGCATCAGGTCGCGGTCCTCGGACGGCATCTGTAGCCCACCCGGCCGGCGCACCCGCACCACGTCGGCGCCCAGGTCGGCAAGCACCATTCCCGCGTGTGGCCCGGGTCCGATGCCGCCGAGCTCGATCACCTTCACCCCGGCCAGGGGGCCCGCGCCGGCCACGGGCGCCTACTTACCCTTCACCTGCAGCACCCGCTTGCGCAGTTCCTGGGTGGCGGCATCCATCGTGCCCTTGACGGCACGCTTGAGCACGAAGCCGGGCAGCGGAACATTCGGGTCGACGGTCACGTCGAACTTGACGAGCGTGTTGTCCCCCTTGGGAACCAGGGTGTACTTGCCGTCCTGCGCTTTCTGCTGGCTGGAGCTGACCAGCGTCCAGCTCACCTCATTGCCGCTCCAGGTGTAGGCCACCACCTGTTCGTCGGTAATCCCCGCGACCTTCACCTTCATCTTCACTTGGCTGGGCCGCCCGTCGTCCCCGGTCTCGAGCACCTCCGCGCTCTGATGGGGCCCCGACCATTCGGGCATCGCTTCGACATGGGCGATGACGTCCAGAATCTCCCCGGGGCTGGCTTCGATGACGATCTCGCGGGTTTCTTTGATTGCCATGGCCCGCACGATAGGCCAATCGTCGTCCGGCCGGGAGAGGTTTGCACCAAGCGTACCGTCGTCCTCGTGACTGATCCCTCGCCCGATCCCGTCTACACCGTTGGTGACTACCTGCTGGACCGTCTCGCCGAACTCGGCGTCTCCGAGATCTTCGGAGTACCCGGCGACTACAACCTGGAATTCCTCGACCACATCGTCGCCCACCCGATCATCCGGTGGGTGGGCAACGCCAACGAACTGAACGCCGGCTACGCCGCCGACGGCTACGGCCGGTTGCGCGGAATGTCAGCTGTGGTAACGACATTCGGCGTCGGAGAACTCTCGGCTAGCAACGCGATCGCGGGCAGCTACGCCGAGCACGTGCCGGTCGTGCACATCGTCGGCGGCCCCTCCAAAGACGCTCAGGGCACCCGCCGGGCGCTGCACCACTCACTCGGGGACGGCGACTTCGAGCACTTCTTCCGGATCAGCCGCGAAATCACTTGTGCGCAAGCCAATCTCATGCCAGCAACGGCCTGCCGAGAGATCGACCGGGTGCTGGCCGAGGTGCGCGAGCACAAGCTGCCCGGATACATACTGCTATCCACCGACGTGGCGCGCTTCCCCACCGAAGCCCCCGGTGCCCCGTTGCCCCGCTACACCGGCGGCACCAGCCCGCGCGCGCTGGCGATGTTCATCGAAGCCGCCACCGGCCTCATCGCCGACCACCAACTGACGGTGCTCGCCGACTTGTTGGTCCATCGCTTGCAGGCGGTCAAAGAGCTGGAGGCGTTGCTGGCGGCCGACGTGGTGCCGCACGCCACGTTGATGTGGGGAAAGAGCCTGCTCGACGAGAGCTCGCCCACCTTCCTGGGGATCTACGCAGGAGCGGCTAGCGCCGAGCGGGTGCGGACCGCGATCGAAGACGCGCCCGTGCTGGTGACTGCGGGGGTGGTGTTCACCGACATGGTCAGCGGCTTCTTCAGCCAGCGGATCGACCCGGTCCGAACCATCGATGTCGGCCAGTACCAAAGCAGTGTGGCCGGTGAAGTGTTCGCGCCGCTGGAAATGGGCGCGGCGCTGGAGGCACTGGCCGACATCCTGAAGCGGCGCGGGATACATTCACCGCCCGTGACGTCGCCGGCCGACAGCCCTCCCGGTCAAACACCGGCGCGGGACCAACCGCTCACTCAGGAGATGGTGTGGAACCGGCTTTGCGCGGCGCTCACCCCGGGCAACGTGGTGCTCGCCGATCAGGGCACCTCGTTCTACGGGATGGCGGATCACCGGTTGCCGAACGGGGTCACCTTTATCGGCCAACCATTGTGGGGCTCAATCGGTTACACGCTGCCGGCGGCGGTCGGGGCCGGCGTGGCGCATCCGGACCGCAGGACCGTGTTGCTGATCGGCGACGGCGCCGCGCAACTGACCGTCCAGGAGTTGGGCACCTTCTATCGCGAAGGCCTATCCCCGGTGATCGTGGTGGTCAACAATGACGGCTACACCGTCGAACGGGCAATCCACGGAAAGATGGCGCCCTACAACGACATTGTCGGCTGGCGATGGACCGAGATTCCCAACGCGCTGGGAGTGGCCAATCACCTTGCGTTCCGGGCGGATACCTATGGCGAGCTCGACGACGCCTTCACCGCGGCCGCCGAGCATCAGGACCGCATGGTGCTCGTCGAGGTGGTGTTGCCGAAGCTCGAGATCCCACCCCTGCTCGCCCAACTCGTTGGCCCCATGGCACCGCCGGGGCCGGCCTAGACGGGCCGGGCTGATCGATCCGTGTTCGTTGACCCGATGATCGCCCGAACAGTGCGCCGGCAGCGCCCGCAATCGGCGCCCGCCCCGCAGGCCTGGGCGACATCCTTGGTGGTCGAAGCGCCGGCCGCGACCGCGTCGGCAACCGTTTGGCTGGTGACGCCGTTACACAAGCACACGAACATCGAGCGATCCGCTCACTCGGTCTCGATACGCATCACGTCGAAGAGGCGACCGACGAACAGCGGCGGGTAGGGACCCACTCCGGCCCTGGTCATCCACCGGGCGGCGGCGTCCGGATGGTCGATCCAGTGCCTGGCCCCCTCCTCGTCGGAGAACTCCGACAAGATCAACGCTTCCCGCTCATCGTCGAAAGCTTGGAAAATCCACATCTTTCGGACACCTGCCGCGGCAAACCTGCCGGTCGCACCGCGGACCTCCGCGGTGACAGTGGACACGTCGTCGACGGACGCGATGGCGGCGACCACGACCCCCGGCGCCTGTGAATTCGACTGTGGCTCCGCGACGAAGCGGTCGATGATCTCCCCGGCGAAGACCGCGGGGATGTCCTCGACGCCGACAGCGTCGAACCAGTCGAAGAAGATTCGCGAACGCAGTAGCTCCACGATCGGTTCGCGGCTGTGCACCCCGATCATGACCAGCACGCGGCCATGGTCGTGCGTCGAGGTGTACACCAGAACGTGGTGGGCGCCGATGTCGGCCAGGGCCGATTTATTGCGCTCCAGCAACGGCCATACCCGGGTGGGATCCGGGACGCGGTAGTCCGACGCGATGACCATCGAGTGAATGTCGCCAGTAGTCAACGAAGTCGGTCCTTCATCACTTTCCCAGTGGCGTTGAGCGGCAGCTCGTCGAGGAACACGATGGATCTCGGCGCTTTGAATCCTGACATCCGCTCTCGGCACCACTTGAGCAGGTCTTCTTCGGAAATCTTACTTTTCGCCACCACAAAGGCCTTACCCACCTGGCCAAGGCGCTCATCGGGAACTCCAATCACGGCGGCTTGCGCCACCGCGGGATGCTCGAGCAGGAAGCCCTCGATCTCGGCGGGGTAGGCGTTGAAGCCGCCCACGATGAACATGTCCTTTTTGCGGCCCACGATGCGCAAGCGTCTCCGTGGTGATCGCGAGCCCAGCGGAGCTGGGCGCGGCGGGTCACCACCATCAGACCCGTCAGTGAAGTTTCCGAGGTCTCCGGTGTGCAGCCAGCCGTCGCGGTCGATCGCTTGCGCGGTGGCGGCCGCGTCGTCGAGGTAGCCCTGCATGACGCCGTAGCCGCGGACCAGTACCTCGCCGTCTTCGGCGACACGCACCTCGACGCCGTCGCAGGGTACGCCCGCGGTGGTAGCGACGTCCTCGAAGGAATCGCCGGGCAGGGAAAGGGTGACGTTGCCGGCTTCGGTGAGTCCGTAGCCGGTCATCAACGTCTGGAACGGCAGCTCACCGTGAATGCGGAGGACCAGTTCGACGGGGATGTCGGCGGCGCCGGTGACGCCGGCCCGCAACGTCGAGAGCTTGGACTTGTCGCCGACCGTCAGCAGCGAGTGATACAGCGTCGGCGGGCCGGGCAGCATCGTAATTCGTTCGCGTTCAATGAGGTCCACAACAGTGTCGACATCGAACACCGCGACGGGCAGCATCGTCGCGCCGCGCAGGAACGACGTGATGAGTCCCGCCTTCAGTCCGAACGTGTGGAAGTACGGGTTGATCTGCAGGTAGCGGTCGCCCTCGCGCAGATCCGCGAGCGTCGCCCACTCCTCATACATCCGGAGCGTCTGTTGATGGTTCATCATCGCGCCCTTCGGGCGACCTGTCGTACCCGAGGTGAAGATGATGTCCGAGACGTCGCTACCGCTCACCGTCCGCTCGAACGGTGAACCGCTGGAAAGGAACTCGGATTTCAGGTCGATGACCGGTATGCCTGCGGGCGCGGTGTAGTCCTGGTCCAGGAATCCCTTCTGCGCCAGGACGACCTTGGCTCCACTGCGGGCGATGATGTCGCCCGCTTCGTCGGTCTTGAACCGCGTGTTGACCGGCACGAGCACGCCGCCCGCGGTCAGCAGCCCGAACGCCGCGATGATCCACTCGGCCGAGTTGGGCGCCCAGATGGCGACCCGATCGCCTTTGTCGATACCGATTTCAGCGAATGCGCCTGCGGCGCACCTTATCCGATTAACAGCCTCGGTGAAGGTCAAGCGCAGCGGACCGTCGACAACCGCTTCGGCGTCGCCGAAACGGTCCGCCGCGCTCAAGACCATCTCTGGGATGGTCTCCCATGGTGGGGCGCTTGTCACACCGTGACGAGACGACCGAGGTTGCCGCCCATGATCTTTGCCTGGTCGTCGACGGACAGGTGCGACAGCGCGTTGACGTAGAACGTCGGCTCCGCCAGCCCTTCCGGGTGCGGCCAGTCCGAGCCGTACAGCACCTGGTCCACACCGACGAGGTTGACCAGATCGTCGATGCCGTCCTCGAAGAACGGGCTGACGTGGATTCGGTTCTTGACCATCTCGACGGGGTCGCTCGGGAACGCCTCCGGGGCCTTCCGGAAGACCTCGGCCAGGCCGTCGAGCAGCGGGGTCATCCACTTCGAACCGGCCTCGACGATCGCGACCTTCAGCTTGGGATGGCGGTAGAGCGCACCATGGATCACCCATGAGCCCACCGAGTCCTGGATGGGCCGCCACTCGTTGAGGATGCCCATCGCATTGGTCTGGAACGGCAGCATCTCCTGGTCGGCACCGTCCCATTCGGAGGTGTACCGGGAGTAGCCACTGTCGCTGGAGTGCATGCCGACCAGCAGGTCGTGCTCGACGACCCGCTCCCAGAACGGGTCGAACTCGGGCACCGCGAACGACCGCGGGCCACGGAAGCCCGGGACGGGCGCCGGGCGGACCAGGATGCACCGCGCACCACGCTTGACCGCCCACTCCAGCTCCTCGATCGCCTTCTCGACGATCGGCAGGGTGATGACCGGGGTGGTGAAGATCCGGTTCTGGTAGTTGAAGCCCCAGACCTCGTCGAGCCACTCGTTCAGCGCGTGGACCAGGACGTGGATGGCGACCGGGTCGTCGCGCAGCCGCTCCTCGAGCAGGCTGGCCAGCGTCGGGAACATCAGGGTGCGGTCCAGGCCCAGTTTGTCCATCTCCTCCAGGCGTGGGCCGGGCTCGAAGAACGCCGGGATGGCGCGCATCGGCTCACCGAACAGCTCGCGCTTGGTCTTGCCGTCGGGGTTGCCGAACTTGAAGTACTCCTCCCAGGCACCCGGCCGGGCGACGACCTCGAACGTCGGGTTGGGGATGTAGTTGCTGATCTGGCCGCGGATCGCGATCTTGGTCCGCCCGTTGATCTGCACGTACTGGACGTAGTCCTTGTACTCCTTGGGCAGGAACTTGGTCAGCGCCTCCGGCGGCTCGTAGAGATGGTTATCCGCGTCAAAGATTGGAAACGGGACGTCTTCCCGATGTGACAACTGGCCCATGGAATCCTCCTTCGCAATTTGCGAGAATACTATTCTCTTCAGCGGTCCGCCGCAACGTGCCCCCCGGCCGAGGCTTAGACAGACCTCAACAGGTGGCGCTGATTTTGAACGGTGCGGATGCCGGTTCATTCGTGTCGGTCTTGAAGCCGTTGGCGGTACCGCTGATCGTGTATTTGTCGCCGCTGAAGCTCATGTTGGCGTCGCCGTTGCCGCCTTGTGAATACGCGCCGGTGAAGCCACCCACATTCTTGATGCGGACCGAAATCGCGGTAAGCGGCTGCGCGTGCTGGTCGACGACGGCGGTAACACCCGCCAAGTCGCCGCCGATGTCAATCGTGCGGTACCAGTCGATCTGCGAGCACTTAACCGCTTGCATCCTGGCGTCTTTGCCGTCGACGGTCACCAATGCGGTGCTGGAAATGGCGGTCTGTGAACCGCAAGCGCCGAGAACGAGTATCGCCAGCGCTGCGGTGGCCGCGGCCGCAATTCGGTTGGGCATTTCGCCACCTCAATCCTCGGACGCTGGGCCTCCTGGACCCGCTGTGATGATGTTATTCTCCCTGGATGAGAATGCCAATATCGGCGTTTTCGACCCCGCTGGTTCAAGGAGCGGTAGCACGTGGTGGACCTGGAGTTCGACCAACAGTCCGAAGGGCTGGCGGTGCTCACCATCGATCGCCCGCACGCGCGCAATGCCATCGCGCTCGACACCATGGCGCAACTGGAAAAGGCGATAGATGCGGCAGCAGGCGCCCAAGCCTTGGTCATCAAGGGCGCCGGCGATCGCGCTTTCGTCTCGGGCGGCGACCTCAAGGAGCTGAGCGCGCTGCGGACCGAAGAGGACGCCGCGGCGATGGCGAAACGGATGCGGTCCATCTGCGATCAGCTCGCCGGCTTCCCGGCTCCGGTGATCGCCGTGCTGAACGGCCACGCGTTGGGTGGCGGCGCGGAGGTCGCGGTGGCCGCCGATATCCGCATCGCCGCCGACGACATCAAGATCGCCTTCAATCAGGTGACGCTGGAAATCATGCCGGCCTGGGGCGGCGCCGAGCGGTTGGCCGCACTCGTCGGAAAGAGCAGGGCGCTGCTGCTGGCGGGCAGTGGACGCGCGCTCGACGCGGCCGAGGCCGAGCGGATTGGCTTGGTGGATGTCGTGTTGCCCCGCTCCTCCTTTGAGGACGGATGGCGATCGGTGGCCAGGTCGCTGGCTCGCCGCCCGGCGGCCGAGATAAAACGAGTAATCAGCGGAGTTTCGCCGGACGAGGCGATAGCATCTTTTGCACGTCTGTGGGTTGCCGACGCCCATTGGCAGGCCGCAGAGCGGGTGATGAACCGTACCCGCGGTCCGCGCCCGGCAGCCGGAGGAGCGACATGACGACTGTGTATAGATGGTTCGGCGCGGGCTCGGCGATGTTGGTCGCGATGGCCGGTTTACTCGTGAGCACCGGACGGGCACATGCCGATGACCCGGTCATGCATCACGTCAAGTACACCGTCACCGCGCAGAATCCGATCTACACCGATATCTATTACCTGGACCATCAGCCGGCCATGTTTTCCGATTACAGCCACAACCCCTACTCGTTCACACCGCACGTCGATGTCGATCTCGGCCCGGGCAAGCCGTGGAGCTTCGACCTGGACATGTCGAACCCCAACGACTACGCGATGGTCGTGGCGAGCACGGGCACGGAGCCCGGCACGCCGGGGCTTCACTGTGATCTGGCGGTAGACGGAGCCGTCGTCGTATCGAAGGATGGCCCCAAAGGCGTGCTTTGCTCGCTGCGGAACTGGTGAACAACCCAGGTTTCCGGTACGCCCGTGACGGGTGGCGGCTCACCTTCCAGCCTGCGCAGGTAACTCTCGACCAACTCCACGGTTTCGGCGTGACCGCCGGAAATGCCAACTGCCTGCTCGAGCACAAGGAACCGCGACAGGCTGCTCATCAGGACCGTCCACACCACGGGCGGCATATCTTCTCTTGCTTCCCCGTACCGCTCCAACGCGGCCGCCACCGCTTGGCGTTGGTCCTCGCGGAAACGCTCAGCGTAATGAGCGATTTCGGCCCGCATTTCCTTGCGGTGGTTTGCCAGCGCCATGAATTCCATGGAGATCCGGGTGAATGCGGGGTCGGTGCCGAACCGCCACAGCGCCCACAGCGGCTGCGGCGATTGCAGCGCTCGCGCGTGCACTTCGAGTGCTTCTTCGGCGCGGCGGCGGAAGACCTCGACGAACAGGTCTTCCATGGTGCGGAAGTAGTAGTGCACCAGCTGGGGTTTCAGCCCCGCCCTGTTCGCCAACCGGCGCGAGGTGACCGCGGCGTAGCCCTCTTCGAGCATCAACTGTTCGGCCGCGTCGAGCAGCAGGCCGCGATTCTTCGCGTCCGGCGCCCCGATCCTGCGGGCCGATGTCATGTGCCTGCTCCGTACTCTCTGCATTTGCTTGCCGATCGCACGAATCGTATCGCGGCACGGCGTTGTCGCCTTGACCACGACATTACCGTCATGCTAAGCAGGTGCCCAGCACATTTCCCGATCCCGAAATCGGGCGGCACCAACGCGTGCCGCCGAACAAGACCCGTAAACCCAGCCCAAGGGGACGCATTTCTATGAGCGACTACGACTCGATCGACTTCTTCACCGACCAGTCGCTGGTCCCAGATCCACACCCCTACTTTGACTACCTGCGCAGCCAGAACCCGGTGCTGCGCCTGCCGCACTACGGCGTCGTCGCCATCACCGGCTACGAAGAAGCCACCGAGGTCTACAAGGACCCCGAGACTTTCTCGAACATCGTCGCGCTCGGCGGACCGTTCCCCCCGCTGCCGTTTACCCCCGAGGGCGACGACATCAGCGCCCAGATCGACCAGCACCGCGATCAGTTCCCTATGAACGAGCACATGGTCACCATGGACCCGCCGGACCACACCCGGGCCCGGTCCGTGTTGAGCCGGCTGCTGACGCCGAGTCGGCTGAAGCACAACGAGGAGTTCATGTGGAGCCTCGCCGACCGCCAACTCGACGAGTTCCTCAGCACTGGTGAATGCGAGTTCATCGCCGAGTACTCCAAGCCGTTCGCCACCCTGGTGATCGCCGATCTGCTCGGTGTCCCGGAGGAGGACCACAAGGAGTTCCGAAGCGTGCTGGGAGCCGACCGACCGGGCGCGCGGGTTGGGGCACTCGACCACGAGTCGGTCGGCATCAACCCGTTGGAGTGGCTCGACGACAAGTTCTGTTCCTACATCGAGGATCGGCGCGCCAACCCGCGCGAAGACGTGCTGACCGCGCTCGCGACGGCGAAGTACCCGGACGGCTCCACACCCGAGGTCATCGAGATATCCCGTTCGGCCACCTTCCTTTTCGCCGCCGGACAGGAGACCACGGCCAAGCTGCTCAGCGCCGCGCTGCAGGTAATCGGCGACCGGCCCGACATCCAGCA
Organism: uncultured Actinomycetota bacterium; assembly: GCA_963767375.1. GTDB lineage: Bacteria > Actinomycetota > Actinomycetes > Mycobacteriales > Mycobacteriaceae > Mycobacterium. The sequence continues at coordinate 2,686,493 of CAVYDT010000008.1, read as the reverse complement.
GGAGTTGCGTGACGACCGCAGCCTGATCCCCGGGTTCATCGAGGAGTCCCTGCGCATGGACAGCCCCGTCAAGAGCGACTGCCGCCTGGCCCGCAGGGCCGCAACGATCGGTGGAGTCGACATCGCCCCCGGGACGGTGGTGATGGTGCTGCCCGGGGCCGCCAATCGTGATCCACGCCGGTTCGAGAACCCGCACGAGTTCGACCTACGCCGCAAGAACGTTCGCGAGCACATGGCCTTCGCGCGCGGTGTGCACTCCTGCCCGGGTGGGCCGCTCGCGCGCGTGGAGGGCCGCGTATCGATCGAGCGCATCCTCTCCCGGATGCCGCACATCGAAATCAATGAGGCTCATCACGGACCGGCGACCGACCGCCGTTACACGTACGAACCGACGTATATTCTGCGCGGCCTCAGCCAGTTGCACCTGAGCTTCACGACCGCAGATGCGGTCGCGCCGGTGGGTTAGAAACCACTCGCGAGATTTACGCGGTCTATGCGCCGTCGTGCCAAACGCGACGATGCGGCTACGTGTCGCCGCGGATCCAGCTCATAATGCCGTCGTGGGCAAAACAGATGAGGAACAGGCCATCGGGCGCCTGCGCGACGTAGTTCTGGTAGTTCTGGCACTCGGCGCCTTCGTCCTTGATGCCCGCCATGGGCGGTGACCGGAACCAGCGCGGCTGGTATCTCCTCGGGGAGCCGCAGAACATCAGCCGTCCGGGCTCCGAGGCGAAAGAAACGTAGCCGTCGGTGACGCCGAAGGCGTAGTAGGTGCTGTTGTCACACGGCGCGCCGAGAACCTGATGCGGCATGATGCCCGGGGTGCAGGCCGGGTAGTCGCAGACGGTCGGCCCAGCCGAGGATGGCGGCGCCGTCAGCACACTGGCGCCGACCAACGCGGCAGCCATTGCCACGATGAATCGCACCCAATTACTTTGCCACACCCGAAAAGAAAATTCTCCTGGTTGGAGAGGATCATCTCAGCCAAACGGCCGTCGGCGCCCGGCCACTGCGCCGCCGCTCCACCCCGTCCGCTGCCGAGCGAGCATTTCCGCATGTAAGGGGCACGAAAGCAGCTGCCCGACGACAGCGTTGGGCCAGGACGAAGTGATAAGCTCCTTCTCCGTGCACGATCCGGAGGGGCCTGACGCCGCGAATTTTGATGACGCGACGGACGTCACCGACCCCGACGAGGACGAAGTTGCCACGGCTGAAGCGCGCGCCGAGGTGGCTCGGGCACGACTCTTGAAGCTGCGCGAGACAGCCGAAACCGGGGACGCGGACGACACGGACGTGCCCCAAGACGTCGAGCAACGCCGCACAAAGTCGGCCCGCGCACGACTTCGGTTGCCGCGGCGTCCCGGGCGGCCAGGGTGGCTGCGACGCCCAGGGCGGAAAACAATTGCTGTTGGCGTCGGCGTCGTGCTCGCCTCCGCTTCCCTTGGCGCGACCGGCTACATGCTGTGGCAGCACCACACCGCGGTGCATAATCGGCAGCTCGCCGCGGAGTTCACCGCAGCCGCCCGGCAAGGGATCACGGCGCTGATGTCGATCGACCCCGATCATGCCAGGGATGACGTCCAGCGCATGATCGATGCCTCTACGGGCGAACAGAAGAACACGCTGTCGGTGCTGTCAACCCTGATAGTCAAGAAGGCCGAGGAATCAAAGGTCGGCAGCAAGGTCACCGTGGAAGCCGTCGCCATCGAGTCGTTGAGCGAGAATTCGGGAGTCGTACTTGTAGCGGCGAAAACCGATGCCACTGGGCCGGATAACGCCAAACCACCATCGGCCTTGTTTCGGCTCAGTGTCAATATGGACCGCGACGGCGGTCAGCTCAAGATGTCGAAAGTCGATTTCCTGCAATGACTGTCGAGCATGGCTCGTCGCTGGACAGCACCGAATCGGCGATTGACGGTGTGGAGATTCCGCGCGCCGACGAGGATGGACGGCCACCGGCTGGCCAGGCATCGGCACGCTTGCACCGGCTGGCAGCGATTCGGCGCCGGGCCCGCCGGCGTTTGGCAAGGTGGCGTTCGATAGCCGCGACAACGTTGGTCATTGCCGCCGTGGGAGTGGCTGCAGGTGTGTACCTCATTCTGTACCGGCCGGATCAGCGGGTCGACGACGCGGCGGCGCACCGGGCAATCCAGGCGGCCTCGGATGGCGCGGTGGCGGTGTTGTCCTATTCCTACGACCATTTAAATCGCGATTTCAACAACGCGAAATCACATCTGACCGGCGACTTTCTGGCCTACTACAATAGATTCACCGACAATGTCGTCGCGCCGACCGCGCAGCAGGGGCAATTGACGGCGTCCGCCAAGGTGATTCGGGCGGCCATTTCGGATTTGCATCCCGATTCGGCTGTCGTGCTGGTTTTCGTCGACCAGACCACGGCAAGCACGAAAAAGAAAGATCCCGAGAAGACCCAGAGCGCCGTCCTGGTCACGCTGACAAAGGTCAACGGTTCCTGGCTGATCGCGAAATTCGACCCGGCCGCATGAGTGCGGCAAATCTTGTTCTAACAGTTACCTGGTCGGCCGAAGCGGTGTAACGTCATCGCTCGAGAATGCCGCAACCGATGGCGAGAAGCTGCCAGAGGCACTGTCGGATTATGCGCTTCGAGGAGCACCTGATGCGTTCAGTCAAAACACTCACCACCGCAACGCTGCTGGCTGCCACTGCATTCGGCGGTTTGGGCACGGCAGCATCGGCATCCAAGGCCCAGGCGACCACCAAGGAAGAAGTGGCCCTCAACGGGACGTTCCGCGCCACATCGATTGGCGATTACGCCCAACTGAATGATCAGTACCACGGCGAGCCGACGGTCTACCAAATATGGACCATCAGCTCGACGTGCGAGACGTTTCAGGAATGCCACGGCACGGTGACCAGCGACCACGGATGGAGCGCGGCGCTATACATGAACGATGGGCAGATGTGGAAGGTGAAACACGACGTGCCGAATTGGGAGCGGTGCGAAGACGGTACCGCGTTCAGCGGACAGCAGACTTTCTATTTCTTCCCGGTGAACGACAATGGTGGATATCAAGTCGGGTCGCGGGTCTTATCCGGCAAGGACAAGACGGTCGGCCCGAGCGGTGCCTGCGGGCAAAACCAGTGGCTTGACATCGCAATGCCGTTGCGCCTGGATCAGCTCTCCTGACCGGGCGTTCGTAGCGTCTCGTAGCGCCCTCATACCGTCGGGGCCCCGCCGCTCCCGCAAGCGGCTTCAGCTGGGAAGCATGTCCTTCCACGTCTTGGGCGCTTTCGAGGTCGCGAGATCCGACTGCTGGTACAACTTCCCGTCCGGGCCGACATAGCGCCCGGTGTGCGGATCGTACTTTGCCACCACGACCGAGGGCGCGGGCTTAGCTGCGTTAGCGCCGAACGAGCTTGGCGCCGCCTGGGGCTGCCCGCCACCGACCTGATCCGGTGGCGCCGGAGCGGCAGGTGGTGGCGGCGGGGGCGCGGGCGCGGCGGGTGGTGGGGGAAGTTGCCCCGGTGTAGGCACGTCGAGTGGCGCTATGGGCAGAAGGTCAGCCGACATTGGCGACATGGGTGCCAACGCGGGCGGTCCCGACGACGGCACCGGCGGCGAGGCGGCCCCAGGCGTGCCCGCTGGTGGATTTTCTCCCCGCGGCCCCGCGGGTGTGCCGCGCGGCACCGCTCCCGGTGGCAGCGGCGTTCCCTGCACCGGGCCGAAGATTCTGTAGTCGCTGGTAACCCGGTCATCGGGCGGGACGCCCTGGGAGAGCAGATTCGGGTCCAGTGGAGAAGGGCCGATGGTGTGCTGTTTCATCGCCAGTGGCATGTACGGCTTGTCACTGTTGCAGATTTCGACGGTAGGCGCGCGCTTACCCGGGTGACCCATACAGGGATAGTTGCGGGCACCGCGGACCGAGAGCGGTGAATCCTGCGGGAGTTTGCAGTACAACCCGTCTGGCGTATCGATGTCGGTGAGGTCGTCCGGGGACCGCCATGAGCTTTGTGGCATGAAGCCGACCGTACAAATAGGCGGATCGTCGATCGTGAGTGCGAAGTCGCCGATGGCCTTACCGTCGGGATGGTTTTCGCCCGTAGCAGCCTGCTCAATAGCAACCGCCGACGGCAGCAACACCAGCAGCTGCTCGATCGAGGGGTGATAGGTGACGCCGATCTGCCCGATGGTCGTCAGGTTGGCCAGCAACACCGGCAGCGTCGGTTTGATTTGATCGAGAAGCCGGGACGCTTCGTTCGCAGCCCCAGGACCGTTTTGCAGGATGGTGCGGAAGTGGGAATCGTCGTTCACCAATACATCCGAAATTCCGGCGAAGCTCCGGGCCCACGTTCTGATCGAATCGGTCGTGCGTGCTTGTGTATCCAATAGCGGCGCAGTGTCTTCGGTGAGGGCTCGGGTGCGATCGACGACGCCGTTGGCGTCGCGGGAGATTGTCTCGGAGGAATCGATGAGGGAGCCCAGGTCGTAACCGGTGCCGTTGAAGCCCTGGAAGGTTTCGTCGAGCAATTGGCCGAGTTTGTTCTTCGGGATGCTGCCGACAAAGGTATTGAGCTGATCGAGCATCGGCCCGACCGCCTGCGGAATCGTCGTGTCGTGCGCGGCGATGACCGAGCCATCGTGCAGGTAAGGCGGCGAATCGGTGTTGGGCTGCAAGTCCACATACTGTTCACCCACAGCCGAGACACTGAGCACTTTCGCCGTCAGGTCCGCGGGGACCTTCGGTGAAGTGTCAAGCGACAGCGTCGCTTTCGCGCCAGTCGGGGTCAAGCCCACCGCGGTGACCTTGCCCAGCTGAACCCCGCGATACGTCACGTTGGAAAAGCGGTACAGGCCGCCGGTGGCCGGCAGCTCCAGCGTCACCGTCATCCGACCGATGCCGAGCAGGGTGGGCACTTGGATGTAGAAGAGGACCATCGCGATCACACCAATGGTCCCGACGATCGCGAAGATCAGCAGCTGGATCCGAACGAAGCGCGTCAGCATCTATCCACCCCCTCCCGGTCCAGGTGCCTCCGCGGGCGGTGGAGATTGACCAAGACCCGCGTTAGGGACCGCACCCGGCGGAGGCCCGGGCAGGGTGGCCGCACCGGGCGGCGGTCCGGGCAACGGGACCGCACCCGGCGGAGGCCCGGGCAGCGGCAGCGCATTGGGATCGACCCACGGTGGCCGCACGGGGTTGTGCAAAGGATCGAGTGTGTAATTGAGGCGATACGGGTCCCCGGGCTCTGGCGGTGCTGGCATGTCCAGCTGCCCCCAGTGGGTTCCCAAGAAGAATGTCCGCTTGAGCCGTGGAATCGTGATGTCAAGATCGACATGCAGGTTGAAGTAGTCGCCTCGGACCGCTCGGTCGACGAAGTTCTGGGTGAACGGGAAAACGAACCCTGCCGCGATCGCCATACCGAACTCCGGTCCGACGTCGGCGAGGGCTTTGATGGTCGGCTCCAAGTTCTTGAGGTTCTTGACCAGGTCGTCCTGAGCGTCGTTGACCAACCGGGTGGCGGTGTTGCTGAACACGCGCAGATGATCGAGGGCGGCCGTCAGGCGCGGCCGCTCCTTGAGCAGCACATCGAGGGCGGGCGGTATCTTGCGCAGCGCATCAGTGAGAACGTCGCGTTGTCCGGCGAATGTGGCCGCAAGCCGGTTCAGCGCCTGGATGGAGTCGACGATGTCGTCCCGCTGATCGTTCAGAGTTCCCACGAACGTGTCGAGGCGAGTAAACAGATCACGAAAGGCGCCCTCGTGCCCGGACAGAGCGGCGGAGAAATTGTGGATGACCTCCCCGATCTGCCCCAGTCCCCCACCGTTGACGACGGCTCCCAGCGACGACAGCGTCTGCTCTGTCGACGGGTAGACCGTCGACCGGCTCAGCGGGATGGTGGCGCCCGGCTGCAGCCGTCCGCTGCCCTGCTGGCCGAGCGGCGTATTGAGTTCCACGTGCATCGACCCCAGCAGGCTGGTCTGACCGACGGTGGCAACCACGTTGGCCGGGATGACGACATCGCGCTTGACCGAGATCTCGACGTCGGCGTGCCAGCCTTGCACCCTCATCGTGCCGACACTGCCGACTATGACGTCATCGATCATCACCGGCGAATTCGACTCCATCGTGCCCACATTCGGCAGCTCGACGTGGTAGATGTCGGCCCCCGGCCCGCGCCCGACCGCACCCGGCAACGGTAGTGAGTTCAGGCCGTGGAATGCGCATCCCGTTGACGTCAACACCACACAGCAGCCGACGACGAACATCCGCCGAGCTAAGCCTGATGGCCCGGCTCCTCCTCGGGCCAAGCGCCCGCATCGTCGCAGGGCCGCTACCCGGGCGATCATTGTTGTGTCCCTTCGGCCGGCAGCAGCATGCCCGACACGCTCGGCGCCGGTGGCGGCGGCATCGGTGTCGACGGTGGGGGCGGCAGCGGCATCGCCGCACCCGGAATCGGAGCAGGTGGCACCGCCCCCGGCGGCCCCACCGGATCACCCGGCAGTCCGGTGAAGGCCGATACCGCGGGCGGAGTCTCGGGTGGTCCGGGCTTCGGGCCCTCGCCGCCGGGCGCCAAACGCGGTTCGGTGTAGAGAATCTTGGACGGGTCTATCGACTTGGCGATGAATGGGTCGATGGGAAGTGGCGATTGATTGAAGTTGAGCAGCCGCAATCCGGGACCGAGAAACAGGGCGCACAGCTTGCCCGATTCGACCGCGGTGACGTTCTCGATGCCGCCGATCTGGTCGCAGCCCGGAAATGAAAGCAGGAGCTGACCACCCCACGTGGGATTCGCGAAGTTCGCCAGCCCGAACCCGCCCACGATGCTTCCGGTGTCGGCGTTGTAGTCGTTGAAGAAGTTGCCGAACGCATTCGGCGCGCCATGCAGGATGTTTTCCAGGGCCATGTGGTGATCAACGAGGTTCTGTGTGACGTCGGCCAACCTGGCAATCTGCTCGCTGGTCTGGTTGCGAGTGCCAGCGATGAATCGCTGCACCTCGCCGAGCGCCGTCGACAGATCTGTCAGCGCCGCGTCCAGGTCGGATTTGCTGTCGTTAACCACGCTGGTGAGCGTGGCCAGGCGGTCGTTGAATTGCACGAGTTGGACGTTGCTATCGCGCAGCGCGCCGACGAAGGTCTGCAGGTTTTTGATGATGTCGACGATGTTGCCGCTGCCGTTGGCGAGGATGCGTCCGACCCCCGACAATTGGCCGAGTGTTCGCCGCAGCTTGTCGCCGTTACCGTCGAGGGCACTGGCGGCGCTGTCGATGAACCGGCCCACCGACGTACCCGATACGCCACTCTTGGGTCCCAAATCCGTTGCCAACCGCATCAACTGGGCTTTGACCTCGTCCCACTCGACCGGGATTGCGGTCCGTTCGACCGGTATCACTGCGCCATCGCGCATGACCGGGCCGCTATCCCGATAGGCCGGTGAGAGTTGGACGTAGCGGGCGGCCACCAGATTCTGGGCGACGATTACCGCCTTCGCGTCCGCCGGAACGGACACGCCGTGGTCGACCTTGAGGGTCATCTTGGCCTGTGTGCCCTGCGGCTGAATGGATTTGATGGTGCCGACCTTGACACCCGAGACCCGCACCTCGTCGCCGGGGTAGATCGCGGTGGCGGTGGTGAAATATGCCGTAATCGTCCGCGGGCCGAAGAAGGCATTGCGGACGAGCAGGGCAGCGCCGGCAACGACGAGCCCGACTAGGACAACCGCCGCCACGGCGGTCAGCCTGCTGCGCGGGATCCGGGCGATCCGAGACATCACTGCGATCCCCCGACCCGGCCACCCATCGTGCAAGTGGGGCACATCGGAATAGCGTTGTACGGCCAGGGGGTCAGCGACCGAGGTACCTGCGACGGGAAGCCGGGACCGCGAGCTGTGTCGAAGGTGCGGAATCCCCAGAGGTAGTCGAACAACGGCTGGAAGAGTTGCGGGGCAAGGAAGTTCGGGACGAACGCCGAGTAGGCGTACATGCTCGAGATGCCCTCGCCGACCGTGACCTCGAATTTGGCGAGACCCGGCAACGCTTTGGCGATGTTGTCGCGGTTCTTCTCCAGCACCCCGGTCACCCTATTCAGCCGCTCCAGCGTCGGTGCCAATGTGCTTTCGTTGTCGTGCACCAAGCCCGTCAGCTGCTTGGCCACCACCGACGTGTTGGCCAGCAGGTCCACGATCTCTTGTCGGCGCGCCACCAGTACTTGGAGCAGCGAGTCAGAGTTCAGGATGAGTTTGTTGACCTGCTGGCTACGTTCGGAAAGTATCCCGGTGAGGTCGCCGGCACCCTTGAACAGCTCGGCCAGGTTCTTGTTGCGGCTGTTGAGGGTGTGGGACAGCCGGGTGAGTGCGTCGAAGGCCGGCCCCATCTGGGGCGCGATCTGATCGAGCGTCGCTGCCAGCGTGTCCAACGACTGGTTCAGCGCCGTGGTGTTGGTTCCGGCAGTGTCGGATGTCAGGTCGCTAACCGCTTCCGTGAGCGAGTAGGGCGACGACGTACGCGAGACCGGAATGAGGGTCATCGGACGCATCGTGCCGGTGCCGGCGGACTCCAGCGTCAGCGTCCGCTCGCCTAGGAGCGAGCCGGTGCGAATGTGCGCGCTGGTCTCCGCCCCGAGCAGGATGTCGCCCTTCATCACGAACGTCACCAGCGCATCGCCGTGGCTCAGCTTCACATCCGACACCGTGCCGACCTTCATCCCCGACACCGTCACGGGGTTGCCATTCGCCAGGCCGCCGGCCTCGGTAAACAGCGCCTGGTATCTGACCATCGTCGCCCACGAGATGAACCGGTCGGGCGACAGGCCCACGAGGATGACCATGGTGATCAGGGCAACGCCGATGAGTCCGGCCTTGACGAGCCCAGCTCCGCGATACTTGAGCATTAGGGTTCCGTGCACCTTCCTGCATCTGACCTGAAGATATTGGAGTGCACCGTCTTGCCCGAAAGATCCGTGCCGCGGAGCTCTAACTGGCACAGGTAGTACGGGATGGTGGCGCCGTTCGCGCCGAGTCGAACCAGCTTGCGGTAGTTCTTCGGCGCCTTCCCGATTGCAGCGTCGAGGCGGTCTTTGTCGTTATCGAGTATCGGCGCCAGCCGATTCAACTGAGCTATGGTGCCGGACAGCGAAGGGCGCGCGCTGGCCAACAGATCTGCCAGCGAGGCGGTTCCCCTGTCCAGGGCGTCAATGGCGGACCCGATGGTGTCGCGGTCATCCGACAGCCCGCTGACGAGCTTCTCGAGGCGATCGATTGCGCCGGAGAACTGGGTGCCGTCCTTGGAAACCGTGCCGACCACGATGTTGAGGTTGTCGATTAGTTGCTGCACGGTTTGATCGTTGTCGGCCAAGGCATTTGAAAACGAGGTCGTCTTGGCGAACAGCGACTCGAGAGTCCCGCCTTGACCCTGGAACACCTGTAACAATCCCGACGTCAGTGCGTTGACATCGCGCGCATTCAGGCCCTGGGTAACGGGTTTCAGTCCGCCGAGCAGCAGATCGAGGTCCAGCGCCGGCGCGGTGCGGTTGACGGGAATCTGACCGCCGGCCGGTAGGCGCGTGGTCGAGCCCGGACCATCGACGAGTTCGAGGTAGCGATCGCCCACCAGGTTGAGGTAGCGGACCGCCGCCCTGCTGCCCTCGGTGAGGACGATGTTGCGGTCGGCGTCGAACTTCACCACAACTTTCTTGTCCGGCTGCAGCGAGACGCTGTCGACCGTGCCCACCCGGACCCCGGCGACCCGCACCGACTGCCCCGGCTTGAGGCGCGACACATCGGTGAACACCGCCGAATATCCGGTCGTCGACCCCGTCCGGTACTGGCCGAAGATGAAGAACAGGAACGCGCTCAGGATGGCCATTATGACCGCGAAGCTCGCGAACTTGATCAGCGTGGCGCGCGTTCTCATCCGGGTTGTCCGACCTGCGCGGAGTTGCGTGGCGGGCCCGCGATCGGTCCGTACAACAGCTGTTTGAGGAGATCGGAGTTGATCAGCACCTGTGGGTTTCCGTACCCCACCGGGTCGGCGCCGATATCGGTAACCAATTGCGGTGGGCTGGTGTTGAACGGCAGCTTCGGCAGACCCACGCACCGCGGGCCGCCCGTCGCCGCAACCTTGGGCAGGTTCGTCGGATACCGATAACGTTCGGCGCCCATCGTGAGACTCGCCGATATGTTGATGCTCGGTTCCGACAACGGCGCACCGTGCCCAATCTGTACGAGGCCACCGAAAGCGCAGGTGAGCGCCGGGCCGTATTCGTTGGTCAGATCGGTGGTCGGCACCAGCAGATGCAGCGCACTCGTCAACAGTGGGCGGTTCTCCGACAAGACGTCGTTGCCGATATCGGCCAAGCCGATCGCGCTGATCAGCAACGCATCGAAGTTGTGCTGCTCATCGACGATCGTTTTGCTGATCCGGGTCGCGTTAGCTGCGGTCTTCACCAGGTCCGGTGCCGCGTCGGCATAAGCGTTGGACACCGCCGGCAAGACCGCCAGGTCATGACGGAATGCGGGAAGGCTCGGCTCCAGCCTGGCCAGAAACGAGTCCAAGTCGCTCAGCGACTGACCAAGCCGTGGGCCCCGCCCACTGAACGCTTGTGCCAGCGCGCCCAGTGACTCGTTGAGCTTCGGCGGGTCGATGTGCGCCAGAACCGTCACCAGTTGCTGGAATACCGTGTTGATTTCGACCATGACGTGCTCGCCCCGCAGCGTCTGGCCGCCGTGCAGCCGCACCGCCGAGGGCTCGGCGGGCAGCACCAGCTCGACGGATTTCGCGCCAAACACCGTCGACGAATTGATATCGGCGAGCACGTTGCCGGGAATGTATTTCAACTGCGATGGGTCCATCGCCAAGTGAATGGCCGCTTGGCCGTTGGGCAGCGACTCGATCGTGTCGACCTTGCCGACCTGTACGCCGCGCATCTTGACCTTGGCGTCCGGATTCATCACGAGGCCCGCGCGTTGCGAAATCACGGTCACCGGAACGGTTTGGGTGAAGTCGCCCGCGAACAGGCCCAGCGAGACGGCGACAATGGCACCAATCACAAGGATCGTCGCCAACCCCGCCAGCGGCCGCGCGTACGATCGCGCGCCGGGGCGGCGGCCGGAGGATGCCGCGACAGGCCGAGCTGGCCGGCCGGTAGGCCCGGGCCGCGGATTGTGCGTCACTTTCCTTTCACCACCTTTCGCTAGCCGGAGAGGTTGAAGTTGCCGTTGGAACCGTAGATCGCCAGTGAAACCAGCAGGATCACCGACACGACCACGATCAGCGATGTCCGCACCGCGTTACCGGTCGCGACGCCCACACCGGCCGGTCCGCCCGACGCGAAATAGCCGTAATAGGTATGGATCAACAAGATCGTGATCGCCATCGCGATCGCTTGCAGAAACGACCACAACAGGTCGATCGGGTTCAAGAACGTCGTGAAGTAGTGGTTGTACAGACCGCTTGATTGGCCGAAGAGAACCGTCGTGATGAATTGACTGGCGAAAAACGACAGGACAACGGCGATGCTGTACAACGGCGTGATCGCCATCATTCCTGCCACGATTCTGGTGCTGACCAGATACGACACCGGCCGGATCGCCATCGCCTCCAGCGCGTCGATTTCTTCGTTGATCCGCATCGCGCCCAGTTGAGCCGTCACGCCGGCCCCGAAGGTGGCGGCCAAACCGATCCCGGCGACAATTGGCGCCGCGATCCGGACGTTGATGAAGGCCGCCAGAAATCCGGTGAGCGCCTCAATGCCGATATTGCCCAGCGAGCTATATCCCTGGACCGCCAGCGTGCCACCCGCGGCGAGCGTCATGAAGCCAACGATCGTGAGCGTCCCACCGATCATCGCTAAAGTCCCGGCACCCATGCTGATTTCGGCGATCAGACGGATGATCTCCCGCCGGTAGCGGGTGAGGGCGAACGGTATCCCGCCTATCGCCTTACCGTAGAACAGCGTGTGATCGCCGAGTCGGCCAAGAGTGCCGACCGGCTTCTCGAGTTGTCGGGTCAGTCGCGGATAGACGGCTCGCAGTTGTGCCACAGCGTGTGTTCAACCCTCCTTCGGGCTACTTGACCGACAAGCGGATGCCGATGGCGGTGACCACCACATTGACGACCAGTAGAGCCATGAACGCGAACACCACCGTTTCGTTGACGGCATTGCCCACCGCCTTGGCACCTCCGCCGGAAACCGTCAGCCCGCGATAGCACGCGACCAATCCGGCGATCAGGCCGAAAAGCGCCGCCTTGACGCACGAAATGATCACCTCGGGCACGCCGGTCAGCAAAGTGATGCCCGCCGCGAATGCGCCCGGATTCACGTCTTGGACGAACACCGAAAACATGTATCCGCCCACGATGCCGATGATGACGACCAGGCTGTTCAGCAGCAAAGCCACCAAGCCCGCGGCCAGCATGCGCGGCGTCACCAGCCGCTGGACCGGGTTGATACCCAACACTTCCATCGCATCGATCTCTTCGCGAATCGTTCGCGAACCCAAGTCCGCGCACATCGCCGTCGCGCCGGCGCCCGCCACGATCAACACGGTCACCAGCGGGCCGACCTGGGTGACCGCGCCGAACGCGGCGCCCGCACCGGACAGGTCGGCGGCGCCCAATTCCCGCAACAAGATGTTGAGGGTAAAGCTGACCAGCACGGTGAACGGAATGGCCACCAACAACGTGGGCACGATCGCGACGCGCGCGACAAACCACGACTGCTCTAAGAACTCGCGCCACTGAAAGGGCCGCCGGAACGCAAACTTGACCGCGTCGGCCGACATCGCAAAGAGGCCCCCGATCGCCTGCATCGGCTTGGCCCCACGTCCCAATGAAATTCCCGCCGTCCAGCGGTCCGCTCCCCTAATCGCCATTGATTCGAGGCCCTTCCAGACTCGTGCCGACGGTTTCGCACCTCACGCCCGGCCCTCCGTTCCGTCGCGCGAGTCGGCGCTCCCGAGGAATGCTGGCCGGCCAAACCCCGACTCCTTGAGGCGTCCGGTCATTGTGACTCATGCCACGTCCAGGTGCAGCAAAAACTGCACAACCGTTATCGAAGAACCGGTGGCTCCCCCAACGGCTGCATTCGGCTTAGACATCTGGGCCATGCTCCTAGGTGACGGCGCCAGCCGTCTTGAGTTCGATGATGCGGTCCCAATCGAGGCCGAGTTCCATCAGGATGTCGTCGGTCTGTTCGGCGAATCCGGGCGCCGGTCCGGTCTGCGGGGCGGCGACGTCGAACTGGACCGGGTTGGCGACGAGGTCGAGTTCGCCAGCGCGCACCAGATACTCGTTCGCCCGGATCTGTGCGTCGTCGGCCGCCTGCAGCGTGTCCTGCACCGGCGCCCATGGCCCGGCGAGCGTGGCAAAGCGTTCACTCCACTCGGCCAGGGTGCGGGCCGCGATGGCCTTGGTCAAAAGCTCCACCGCGTCTGACGTGTTGGCGGCGATGCTCTCGACGGTGGCGAAGCGTGGATCGTCGGCCAACTCCGGCAGGTCGACATGGCGGCAGACGTCCGCCCAGAACTTGGTGGGCTGCATCATCACGAAGGAGATGTAGCGGTCGTCAGCAGTCGCGTACAGACCCACCAGCGGATTGACGGGGGAACCGTGTACGCCCGGAGGGAAGGCTTCCATCCGCTGACCCAGGTGCACGGTCAACGCGACCGTGTGCCCCATTGCCCACAGCCCGCTGCCGAGCAGCGACACATCGACGACGGACGGTTCGCCGGTGCGCTCGCGCTTGAGCAACGCCGCCGCAATGCCGCCGGCGAGGTTGGTGCCCGAGATGGTGTCGCCGTACGCCGGTCCGGGGGGCGCGATCATGCCCGGCATCCCCGCCGGGGTGATGGTGGCCGCGGTTCCGGCCCGGCACCAGAAGGCGGTCATGTCGTAACCGCCCTTGTCGGACTCCGCGCCGCGGGGCCCGAGCGCGCTTCCGCGCGCATAAATGATCTTCGGGTTCACCGCGCGGATGTCGTCGACGTCGATGCCGAATTTCTTGCGCGCGTCGGGCAGGAAACTGGTCAGGAAAACATCGGCTCGCCGGGCCAGCTCGTAGAGCACTTCGCGGCCCTCGGGAACCGCCATGTCCAATCCGATGCTGCGTTTGCCGCGGTTGGCGTGCTCGATGTTGGGATTGGGGTCACCTTCCACCCTCAGCAGGCCGGTCTGGCGCAGCCCGCGCTGCGGGTCGCCCGTCACCGCGTGCTCCACTTTCACCACGTCGGCGCCCCACTCGACCAGCACAGCACCCGCCGACGGGACGAACCCGTACATGGCGACTTCCAGGACTCGGATGCCCTCCAGCGGCCTCACCGTTCGGCCCCCAGAACAACCCGCGCGCCCGTTACCGTCCGCGCGTTGGTCGCAACTGTGACCTGAAACTGCATCCAGCCCCCTATATGGTGGTCGTCACGATAATTCAATTCTCGGTCGTCGCGAATCTTACATTCGCGTCTCGATAATTCAAGAAACTCTCAGGAAAGGGCCTAGGCCGCTGACATGCTGGGCGATTGCACAGCGCTAAGCGGTTGAGGCGCTATTCTGCTGGCCGAGCGCTGGTTTTGGGGCAACGTTGCGAGCCGTTCCGGCGTGAGAGTAAGGTTCTCATAATTGCAAGGGAGATTCTTTGTGGTTGAGACTGTCACATTTTCGGTCGAGGCGTGGATGTTGTGGTTATGAAGACCGCGGTGGTCACCGGCGGCGGGTCCGGTATCGGCGCGGCGGTGGCGGATCGCCTGCGCGCCGACGGTCTTGACGTCGCCGTCGTCGACCTCAAGCCGTCGGATGCCGATCTGGCTTTCACCGCCGACGTGACGGACCGGGCGCAGGTGGATGCCGCGCTGTCGGCCATCCGTGACCGGCTGGGTCCGGTCACGGTGTTGGTCAACGCCGCCGGACTGGACGGGTTCAAGCGTTTCAACAACCTCACGTTCGAGGACTGGCAGCGGGTGATCGATGTCAACCTCAATGGCGTCTTCCATACCATTCAGGCGGTGCTGCCCGACATGGTCGAGGCGGGCTGGGGACGGATCGTCAACATCTCGTCATCGAGCACCCATTCCGGCGCGCCGTACATGTCGCACTATGTGGCGGCCAAGTCTGCGGTCAACGGACTCACCAAGTCGCTGGCACTCGAGTACGGGCCAAGCGGCATCACTGTCAACGCCGTGCCGCCGGGCTTCATCGACACCCCGATGCTGCGCAACGCCGAGGCGCAAGGGTTCCTCGGCGACATCGAGCAGACCATCGCCAGGACCCCGGTGCGCCGGATAGGCAAGCCGGAAGACATCGCCGCAGCGTGCGCTTTCCTGGTGTCCGAGGAGGCCGGCTACATCACCGGTCAGATACTGGGCGTCAATGGCGGCCGGAACACCTGAAACCAGTAGGAGACACCATGAAGGTCTGGGTTGATCCCGAACGCTGCCAGGGTCACACCCTGTGCTCGATGATCGCTCCGGATTCGTTCGAGCTGAGCGACATCGACGGCAGTTCGTCGGCAGTCAACGAAGTGGTGCCGGCGGATCAGGAGGACCAGGTGCGAGAAGCCGCGCAGTCCTGCCCGGAGCAGGCGATCATGATCACGGACGAAGCGCAAAGGGAGACGGCAGGTTGAGCGTCGATGACGTGGTGAGCGATAGCGACCGTAAGAGGCCGACGTACCACTTCGACCGAAACGCCGCGGAGTACCGGTCGCAGTTCAAACAGATCACCGAGGAGATGCACGCCAAGTGCCCGATGGCGTGGACCGAAACCTACGGCGGGCACTGGGTCGCGGCCGGCAGCACCGAGGTGTTCGAGCTCGCCCGCTGCTCCGCGGTCTCCAACGACCACGACATCAATAACGAACGCCGCGGCTACGGGGGCATCTCGATCCCGAAGGCCAGACGCGTCAGCATGGTGCGCGGCGGCATCCTCGAGATGGACGACCCCGAACACCGCACCTACCGCACCGTGCTCAATCCCTATCTGTCGCCGGCCGCGGTCAAGCGCTGGGAACCGTTCATCCACGACATCACCCGCGCCTGCCTCAACGAGAAGATCGAGCAAGGCGGCATCGACTTCGTCGACGACCTGGCCAACATCGTGCCCGCGGTGCTGACCCTGGCGATGCTGGGCATCCCGCTGAAGAAGTGGAACCTGTACAGCGAGCCGGTGCACGCGGCGGTCTACACCCCTGAGCACTCCCCCGACATCGAACGCGTCACCGCGATGCACCGCGAGATGGGGCTCGACATGGTCAACAACATGCTCGAGATCCGAGAGAATCCGCGCCCCGGCATCGTGAACGGCCTGCTCGAGATGCGCATCGACGGCGAGCCCGCGCCCGACCTGGAGATACTGGGCAATCTGGGGCTGGTCATCGGCGGCGGCTTCGACACCACCACGGCGCTGACTGCCCACTCACTGCAATGGCTCTCGGAGCACCCCGACGAGCGTGAACGGCTGTCCAAGAACCGCGACACCCTGCTGGATCCCGCGACCGAAGAGTTTCTGCGTTTCTTCACCCCGGCCGCCGGCGACGGGAGGACCTTCTCCGACGACGTCGAAATCGAGGGCAATCACTTCACGGAGGGCGAGCGACTGTGGATCTCGTGGGCCATGGCCAACCGCGACCCCTCGGTGTTCGCCGATCCGGACAAGGTCATCCTCGACCGAAAAGGTAACCGGCACTTCAGCTTTGGCATTGGTGTGCACCGCTGCGTGGGATCGAACGTGGCACGCACGGTGTTCAAGTCCATGCTGACCGCAGTCCTCGACCGCGTGCCCGACTACCGCTGCGACCCGGACGGCACGGTGCATTACGAGTGCATCGGCGTCATCCAGGGCATGCGCAAGCTGCCGGCCACCTTCACGCCCGGCCCCAAGATCGGTGCGGGACTCGACGAGACCCTGGACAAGCTGCAGCGCATCTGCGACGAGCAAGAGCTGGCCCGCCCCGTCACCGAGCGCAAGGAAGCCGCGGTCATCGATTGAGCTGCTCGCGGGCCGTTGACTGCTCCAAATTTTCCGGGTAGCCCTTGTTTCGGCACGGTCGCGCTCTATATTCAGGCAAGCTCGTGCAGAGATGGGAGACGAATCGGTGAAGACTTTCGCAGTGAGCCTCGCGCTTGCCACGGCCGCGCTGACTGTCACGCCGACCGCCCACGCGGACATGCTGTTTGCCAACTACAGGCTGGACACAAACCGGGATCCTGGCCACAGCTGGATTTGGTCGATTAACCCGTGCACTCCTAAGGGGCCGGGATGCGCGACCGTCTACGCAACTCCGCAACCCAATGGGCAAGCGGCGACCTGGAAAACGGATGCTCACCTATCCAACGGCCGCTACACCATGGCCGTCGATGTGCCCGACGGTGTGCGCTGCGTGGTCCAGTTCTTTCCCTCACATGATGTCTATACCTGGGACGCGGTCTCACTGGGCGGCCAAGTGGTCTCCACGTACGACACCGGCTGCGGTGGCGGACCGGGGGGCAGCGACACTTACCCCTTCTCGCTCGTGCGATGGTAGGCGCAGCTTCTGTCTGCGCTTGGGATTCGCCGGCCATTCCGATGCTAGGAACGGCCGGTACATTGAGAGACAACGGGGTTCAGGTCAACGATGACGATGGTGACGGGCGGCAAGCGCAGTGAGTGAGGCGAAACCACCGCCTGAGGATTCAGACACCGCAAAAGCCGAAGCGATGGCGTTGCTCGAAGAAGCCGAGGCAGAAGCCGCCGAAGCTGAAGCCGAGGCCGCCGCTGCGCGAGCCCGCGCCCGCGCCGCCCGGTTGCGCCGTGAAGCGCTGGAAAAAGCCTCGGAAAAGGCGAAGGCCGCCGAGGCGGAGAAGCGAGCCGCAGACGCCGAAAAAGGACGACAAGGACAAGGAAGACGACGCCGTCGAATCCGTCGACGCGGACGACACCGTCGAATCCGTCGATGGGGAGATCGACGAAGAAGAACCCGACGAGACCGTCACAGCCGCAGAAGTGGAGTCCGGGCCGGCGAGACGGCGACGACGGTTGCCGTCCCTGTCACTGTCGGCAATTTCCAAAGCGGCCGCGATAATCCTCATCTGCGCCCTTGGCGCGGCCACCGGATACATGATGTGGCAAGACCATGAGGGCAGCGAGCGAACGCAGCGCGCCGCCAACTTCGTAGCCGGGGCCAGGCAGGGCATCATCAATATGACTTCCCTCGACTTCAACAGGGCCAAGGAAGACGTCCAGCGAGTGATCGACAGCTCCACCGGCTCGTTCAGGGACGACTTCGCGCAGCGCGCAAAGGATTTCACGTCGGTCGTCGAGCAGTCGAAAGTGGTCACCCAAGGAACGGTCAGCTCGGCGGCCCTTGAATCCATGGACGAGCATTCCGCATCGGTACTGATCTTGGCGACATCGAAGATCACCAATGCCGCGGGCGCCAAGGACGAACCGCGCGTATTTAGGCTCCGCGTAACCGTGACCGAGGATGGCGGACAATACAAGATGTCGAAAGTGGACTTTGTAGTGTGACCGATTCCAGCCGCAATACTGAAACCGCCGATACCGCTGAAGAAGTCAAGGACGCGGAGGAAGCGCAATCCGAGGCCGACGACTCGGCGACCGAAGCACCCCCCGATACCGCTGAAGCAGTCGAGGACACTGAGGCGGTCGAGGACGCGGAGGCAGCGCAAACCGAGGCCGACGACTCGGTGACCGAAGTACCCGCCGAACCCGACGAGTCACCCGAGCCAACCGTAAGCCGGCGACGTGGCCGCCCCCGCGTCCCGCGCAACGTGAAGCTCAACCTAAAAGTCGTTCCCGTGATTCTGGTCTTGTTGCTGCTGATATCCGGCGGCGCTGCGACGTGGGTGTACTTCAAGCGGTATCAGCCAAATCAACGTACTGATCCCAGCGTCGCCCGGGCGGTGGTCAGTGCGGCGTCAGACGGAACCGTTGCATTACTGTCCTACTCACCCGAGTCGCTCGATAAGGACTTCTCCGCCGCCAAGTCGCACCTGTCGGGGGATTTCCTTTCGTACTACAGCCAATTCACTGAGCAGATCGTGGCTCCGGCGGCCAGAGAGAAGTCGCTGAAGACCACCGCTCACGTGATGGGGGCCGCGGTGTCGGAGTTGCATCCGGATTCGGCCGTGGTTCTTGTGTTCGTCGACCAGAGCACCACAAGCAAGGACAGGCCCGATCCCTCGATGTCGTCCAGCAGTGTGCTGGTGAGCATGACCCGCGTCAACGGCAACTGGCTGATCACCAAGTTCGACCCGGTCTAGAACTCGCGCTCACCGCGCCGTACGCGGATGCCGATCCCGGTTTCTTTTGGGACAGCTTACTTTTGAACGAGTGATAGTTGGTGGGGCGGACGTCAGCGCACGCGTGCCGCTAGCCGCGCGCTCGCGCGAACTCAGCGCGGCAAACCCAGCACGCGCTGGGCGATGATGTTCCGCTGAATTTCTGACGTGCCTCCGGCGATGGTGCCGGAGAAGCTGCGGGCGTAGCGCTCGAACCAGCTGGCGAAGTAGTGGTCCAGGTTCATGTGCGCGTACGGGCCCGTCTGACCGGGGTGGATGAGCCCGTCGGGCCCGGCAGACGTCAGGGCCTGTTCCATCCCGCCCAACTCGGCCTCGGACCCGAGGAGCTTGAGCACTGAGATGGCGGCCACGTCGTCCTCACCGCGGGCCGCGCGGGCCAGGGCCACCGAGCCCAGCAGGCGCAGCGCCTGCTTGTCCATGATCGTGGTGGCGAACTGGTCGCGTTCGACCTCGGTGCGGGGATGGAAGTCGGCGATCTCGTTGTCGAGTCGATCCGCGAATCCCAGCCACATCATGGTGCGCTCGTGACCCAGCGAGCCGTTGGCCACCCGCCATCCCCCATTGAGCTCACCGACCAGGTTCTCGGCGGGCACCCGGACATCGGTGAAAAACACCTCGTTGAAATCCAGATCATCGCCGGCCACGATCGACGGGAACGGCCGGCGCACCACACCCGGGGTATCCGTCGGGATCACTAATACGCTGATGCCCTTGTGTTTTGGCGCGTCGGGATCGGTACGGACAAAGGTCAGCAAGAAGTCGGCGTCGTGGGCGCCCGAGGTCCACACCTTTTGCCCGTTGACCACGAAGTGATCACCGTCAAGTACGGCACGCGTCCGCAACGACGCCAGATCGGAGCCGGCGCTGGGCTCGCTCATCCCCAGCGAAGCGGTGATCTCGGCCCGCAGGACCGGCAACGCCCAGCGACGTTTCTGCTCCTCAGTGCCGAACGACAACAGTGATGCCGCAATAATATTCACGCCTTGAGGGTTAAAGCTGTGGTAAATCCGCCGGCGGGATAGCTCCTCGAAGTAGACGAACTGCTGAACCACGGTCGCGTTGCGCCCACCGAACTCCGGGGGCTGACTGGGCAGCAGCCAGCCATTGTCGAACAGCAGCCGCTGCCATTTGCGCGCCCACTGCGGCATGTGCGAAACGGACCGGGGACGCTCCTGCGTTTCGCTTGCGGGAGGCAGGTTTTCGTCAAGGAACGCCGAAAATTCGGCCCTGAACTCCTCGACGTCGGGATCAAAAGTCAGCTGCACGGTACTCCTCCGCGATCCGCGCCCGATGCTCCGCGGCGCCGCCGAGCATGAGCTCACCGGCCTTGGCCCGCTTCAGCGCGAACTGCAGATCGTTCTCCCACGTGAAGCCCATCGCGCCGTGGAGCTGTAGGCCGTGCCGGAACACCAGGGCCTGGCACTCGCCCGCCGATGCCTTGGCCATCGCGGCCGCCAGCCGGCGACGCGGATCGTCGGCGGCGATCGTCAGCGCGGCGAAGTAGGCCAGCGCCCGGGCCCGTTCCACCGCAACGTGCATGTCCGCGGCCTTATGCTGCACGGCCTGGAAAGAGCCGATCGGGACGCCAAATTGCTGACGGCTTTTCACGTGCTCGAGCACCAGGTCGAGGATGCGCTGGCAGGCGCCGACCATGGTGATCGCCATGCCCGTCAGCGCCAGATGGTGGGCGCGCTCCCGGTCGACGATCACCCGCGTGGTGTCAGGCACGCGGACGGCGTCGAACGACAGGTCGGCGACGTGCAGCACCGGATCGAACACCTCCGAACGCCGGGCCGAAGCCTGGTCGGCCGCGATGATGAACACCCCGGCGTCGGTCAGCACCGCGAGCCGGTCCGTGCGATCGCCGTCGAGAACGTGCCGGGCCGTGCCGTTCAGCACCCAGCCTTCGGCGTCTCGGTGGGCCGTCACACCGGTGTAGACGGCGGTGCCCGATTCGTGCGGGTCGAACCGATCCCCGGCCAGCGGTGCGAATTGGCTCATGGTCGCCAGGAACGGGGTGGGGTCGGTGGCGCGGCCCAACTCTTCGAGCACGATCGCCAACTCCACTGCGCCGGCCGGGTCGTTGAGTTCGGTCCAGCCGAGGTCCACGTAGACCTTCCATAGCGCGCTGGGGTCTGCGCCGTCCTCGGCCACGCTGCGCACCAGTGAGGCCGGACACTCCTTGGCGACGACGTCTCGTGCGGTCTGCTGCCACAAGCGCTGATCAGCATCGAACTCCAACAGCATCCGGGCCGCCTCCTGTCCTCGTCCACCCAGGCGAGAATAACATTCTCTCTTGCGGAAGTAGTAATCTCATAAATCGGTTACGAGGTGCCGATGCACCCGGAAGGGGCCGTGATGCCGGACATTGCAACGACACTCTGGGAGATCGAAGCGATCAAGCAGCTCAAGGCCCGATACTGTCGCTACCTGGATACCAAGCGGTGGGACGACTGGCGGGCATTGTTTACCGACGACTTCGTCAGCGACACCTCGCCGTCGGGCGGCAAGCGGATCGCCGGCGCCGACGAGTTCGTGTCCTTTGTTCGGGGCACGCTGGGCAAGCCGTCGCAACCGACCGCTCATCAGGTGCACAACCCCGAGATCACGTTGACGTCGGAAACGACTGCGACCGGGGTGTGGGCCCTCGAGGATTTGGTGCGGTTGGCGCCGGGCGTCAATCTCAACGGGCGCGGCCATTACCACGAAACCTACGAAAAGGTCGACGGCCGGTGGCTGATCAAGACCTCCACCCTGACCCGGCTGCGCGAGGACGTGTTCAATCCGGTTTTCTCCGTGCGCATTTCGCCCAGCTTGCGCGACGCGGGGGCAGCGATCGCGCGCAGGTTCAGCCGATGAACAGCCAGACCGTCCTCGTCACCGGCGCCTTCGGCCAGGTCGGTAAGCGGTGCACCGAGATCTTGTTGCGCCGCGGGCGCACGGTAATCGCGATGGACGTCCGCAACGACCGTTCTGCGGCCGCCGCCGCGGACCTGGCCGCAACTTGGCACGCCGGCAAGCTGATCCCGGAATACACCGACCTCACGGACGCCCAGGCGGTCGCCGCGGTGGTGGAGCGCCATCGACCAGACGCGATTGTGCATCTGGCGGCGATCGTCTCGCCGCCCTCGTATCGCAATCCCCGACTGGCCCGCACGGTCAACGTGGACGGCACTCGGCACCTGGTGGCGGCGGCGCGGGCCCTGAGCGATCCGCCGCTGTTCGTGTTTGCCTCCAGCGCGGCGGTATACGGCTCACGCAACCCGAACCGGCAACCCGAACGCATCACCGGCGACACCCCGGTGAACCCGATCGACCAGTACGGCGAGGACAAGGTGATGGCCGAGGAGGTCATCACCAAAAGCAAGCTGCCCCATGCCATTTTACGGTTGGGCGGCGTCCTCTCGCCCGACGCGTCGGCCAACGTCGATGGCGACTATCTGCTCCTGATGCGCGCCACCCCGACAGACAACCGCATGCACTCCGTCGATGCCCGAGATGTCGCGCTGGCCTTCGCCAACTCCGTGGACCGCCGCGCCACCATCGACGGCAAGGCACTGGTGATCGCCGGCAACGAGACGTATGTCCATCTGATGAGCGACCTGCAGGACCACATCATGGTCGCCATGGGTGTCGGCCGGCTCGGCCCGTCGGCCGGTCTGCCCGGCGATCCCGACGACGATCGCGGCTGGGCCTTCACCGGCTGGTTCGATACCTCCGAATCCCAAGCGCTGCTTGACTATCAGGAACGCGACTGGCCCGAAACCCTCGCCTGGATCGCGGGCTCGTTTGGGAACCGCCGCCTTCTGTTGAAGGCTGTCAGCCCGGTGCTGCGTCCGACCATGCGGGCGCTGTTGGCGCTACAACGCCGCCTCGAACACCGCGGGCCCTACGCCGACCCGTGGACGCTGCTGGCCAACAAGTACGGACCAGACATGTTCGCGTCGAGCTCATGACCGCAACGAAGCTTGTCATCGGCGCCAGCGGATTCTTGGGGTCCCACGTCACCCGTCAACTCGTGGCCGCAGGTGAGGACGTGCGAGTCATGTTGCGGCGCACCAGCTCCACCAGGGGCATCGACGATCTGGCTGTCGAGCATTGTTACGGCGACGTCTTCGACGACGCGGCGCTGCGCGCGGCCATGGCCGGGTGCGACGTGGTCTACTACTGCGTCGTCGACGCCCGGATGTGGCTGCGCGATGCGGCTCAACTGTTCCGCACCAATGTCGAAGGCCTCGGGCACGTACTCGACGCCGCCGTCGGAGCGGATCTGCGCAAATTTGTATACACCAGCACCACCGGCACATTGGCGATCAGCCAATCTCGGCCGGTCACCGAGGACGACCCACACAACTGGAACGACGGGGGCGCCTACATCGAAGCCCGAAAGGCCGGCGAGGACCTGGTCATGCGGTACGCGCGCGACGAGGGGCTACCGGCCGTCGCGCTGTGCATCTCGACCACCTACGGACCGCGCGACTGGGCGCCAACCCCGCACGGATCGGTCATCGCCCGCGTAGCCGCCGGCAGATTCCCGTTCTACATGGGCTACTCCGCCGAGGTGGTCGGTATCGAAGATGCCGCCCGCGCAATGCTTCTCGCCGCCGACCGAGGCCGCGACGGACAACGGTACATCATCTCCGACCGCTATATGAGCACCCGCGAAGTCCACGACATCGCCGCCCGTGCCGTCGGCCGCCGACCACCACGCATCCCGATTCCGATGTCCGTCATGCGCGGCGGTGCGCGCCTCAATGATCTCGCCGCTCGGCTGCTGCGGCGTGACCTTCCGTTCGCCTATGTCGGAGCGCGCATGGCAGAGCTGATGTCGCCGCTGGACCACAGCAAGGCCGAACGCGAACTCGGCTGGAAACCCGAGCCGGTCGAAGAATCCATCCGCAAGGCGGCGCGCTTCTTCGCCACGCACTCAGCGGATTAGCTCGTCCGCTGGCTCATCCCAGCGGTCGAGGTTGACCGCCTCGGCGAGCGGGCGACGACGAACCGGCCCGTGGTTGCCCTTGGGCCAACCGACCACGACGTGGCCGGCAATCAACCAGTCCTCCGGAACACCGATCGCGTCCCGCAGCAATTGCTCACCACCATAGGACGCCCAGCTGGTCGCGCATGCCCCCAGACCTTGGGCGCGGGCGGCCAGCAGAAAGTTCTGCATGGCAGGGAAGATCGAACCGCCGAGCAGAAGTTCGGACGCCGCCGGGAAGTGCTTCTGCGCGAACAGAACCGACGTGAACTCGCCCGCCCGGTCATGCAACTCGTAGGTCGCGCGGTAGGTGCGGGCGCGGCGGCTGTTGTCGTCGTCGGCGGGGCGGGTCATCCCGTAGACGGGCTCGATCACCTCGAGGGCATGCGCGGCGGCCTTGGCCACGACGGCCCGCTGCTCCGGCGAACGCAGCACGACGAAGCGCCAGCCCTGCGCGTTGGCGCCCGATGGCGCCCACCGTGCCGCTTCGAGGCAGCGGGTCAGGGTGACGTCGTCGACCGGCGCGTCGGAAAACCGCCGGATCGTGCGAGCGGTCGACAGCACCTCCCATACGTCAGCACTGGCTCCCGTCACGTTCCGGTCCCTTTCGTGTTCGGCTAACCGCGTGCCCATAGCCGGCAGCGGTCGATCAAGATTCCCGCCAGGCCAACGGGGTCGCTGACCATCACGTCGTGGCAGCCGTCGAGACAGATCATCGTGTCGACGCCGCCGAGTGATTCGATCGCGGTGAGCTGCTGTCGCATGGAGAGCGCCCGATCGCGCAGGGTCATGATCCACGTCCGCGGCACCTCGTCGGGCAGGTCGCTGCGATCGACCGATTCGAAGATCACGTTCGCCGCTTCGCCACACAACCGCGAAAGGGCGAATTCCCGCTGCTCGCGCGTCATCCCATTGCAAAAGGCGTATCGAGCCAATGCCTTGGGTATTGACGACCTTTGGACCCGACGCGCGGATCGCGCCAAGGGCGCCAAAGGACCGCGGAGCGTGTCCACCACCGACAATCCCTGCGGCGGAACGAACGCCGCGAGCAGCATCATCTCGCGCACCCGGGTGGCTCCGAGCTTCGCCACGATGCCCGGCACGACCAGCCCAGCCATCGAATGTCCAACCACCACAACATCAGCAAGCCCGGCGCCCTCTATATCGGCGACCGCGGACGCCACAAAGTCGTTGATCCTCATGGCCGTCAGATCGGCCGGCCTGGCACCGCGGCCTGGGAGATCCACCGCGAGGACTGGCAATTCCGGTGCCTTTCTGGCCAATTCGGCGACCGTGAGCTCCCAGCAGTCGCCCGCGTGCGCGCCACCGTGCACCAGCACCAGGCCGGGCAACGTCATTTCCGAGCCATCTCGGCGCCAGTGACCGTGTCGCGGCTCAGTCGCGGCGCAGAATGCCGCGAAGGAACAGATTGATGGCGTGCTGCAAGTGACGCTCCTCCTCCTCGGCGCTGCGATAGATACCGCACTCGGCGAGCCGTGCGGGCAGATGCTCGATCATCGCAATATAGTGGCCCGCGGCCAGCTCCAGGTCATCCACTTCGATGGTTCCGGCCTCCTGGTGGTGACGAAGCAACTCCACGACCTGCCGCTGCCGGCCCGACCACATCATCGAGTGCGCGCTGATCGCGAACTCGGGAAATCGTGCCGACTCGGTCATCGCAATACGCGTCAGACGAACCACGCTGGGATGGATCGCGCGCGCAAGCCCGGCCCGCCCGATCGCGACCAGGGCGGTGCGTAGGTCGGCGTCGTACACGGCTTCGTCCGGATCTCGCTCTGTCCGGCGCGTCAGCGCCCACGGGATGACGTCGACGAAGACGGCACGCTTGTCCGGGTAGCGGGCGTAGAGCGTGCGCCGGGTGATGCCGGCCGCTCGCGCGATCGCTTCCATGCTGGTGCCGTCGTAGCCATATTTGATGAAGGTCCTGACGGCGGCCTTGCGCAGCTTCTGGTCCAGCTTCTTCGCTTCGGCCTGGGTCGGCCGGCCACGTCGGGTAGTCGTCACCACGATCAAAAGTATCCAGACTTGTATATATTTGACTATTAGTTGACAAAAATATACAGCAGTGGATAGATATTCGATAGAGATGACTTTACGGCCGCAACGTTTAGCCGCTAAGGAGAAGCCAATTGGATCGCGAGACATACCAGCGGGGTCTTGAGATTCGATCCGCGGTGTTGGGCGAGGAGTACGTCAATAAAGCCTTGGCCGATGCGGACGACTTCAGCAAGCCCCTACAGGATCTGATCACCGAGTACTGCTGGGGAACGGTGTGGGGGCGGACGGAACTGCCGCTCAAGACGCGCAGCATGCTCAACCTGGCTATGATTCCGATCCTCAACCGCCCCAACGAATTACGGACGCATATCAAGGCGGCATTGACCAACGGCGTCACCCGCGACGAGATCCGCGAAGTCTTCCTGCAGGTCGCCATTTACGCTGGCGTGCCGGCCGCGGTCGACAGCTTCCGTATCGCCCGCGAGGTGTTCAGCCAGCTGGACGAGGGCTAGGGCCGATCGTGGAGATCGGGTTCATCGGATTGGGAAACATGGGGTTTCCGATGGCGCGCAGGCTCATTCAGGAAGGTCATGACGTCGTCGCCTTCGACACGAGCGGCGCCGCGCTGGATCGCGCCGTCGATCAGGGAGCACAAGCCGCGTCGTCGTCCCGAGAAGTCGCCGATCGTTGCGAAACGGTCATGGCCAGTCTGCCCTCGCCGACGGCCTCGCTCGAGGTGGCGACCGGCCCAGCGGGAGTGATTGAGGGCTCGCGGGTCAAGCGCTACGTCGACTTGTCAACCGTCGGCAGCCAAACGGCGGTCCGGATTCACGACCTGCTTGCCGAGCGGGACATCGTCGCACTCGACAGCCCGGTCAGCGGCGGTGTCGGCGGGGCCGAAAAGGGGGCGTTGGCCGTCATGGTGTCCGGTCCGCGCGATGAATTCGACTGCCATCCGAACCGCACTCGACGCGATCGGCCGGCCCTTCTATATCGGCGAGCAGCCCGGCTCCGCACAGACGATGAAGCTCGCCAACAACATCCTGGCGGCCAACGTCCTGGTCGCGACGGCAGAGGTCATCGTGATGGGCGTCAAGGCCGGGCTCGACCCCGCCGTGATGATCGAGGTGCTCAATGCGGGCTCGGGTGCGACGAGCGCCAGCCGCGACAAGTTCCCCCGCGCGATCCTGCCGCGCACCTTCGATTACGGCTTCGCCACCGGCTTGATGGTCAAAGATGTGCGGCTCTATCTCGACGAGGCCAAGGCGCTCGGCGTGCCTGTCGACGTCGCCGAAACGATCGGTCGGCTGTGGGAGGCCGCCGCAAGAGATCAAGGCCCCGACTCCGATTTCACAGCGGTGATCAAGCCCTTCGAGAAGGCCGCCGGGGTCACCGTCGGCAGGGAGGGCTGACGAATCCCGGCGCCGTGCGACACCCACCAGAAAGTGAGAGAATGGTATTATACTTATTGAAGAAGACACTTACCCAAAAGCACCCCAATACCGGTCGCTACCAGGGCTAATGGCTAAACGAAACGCTTACCGGAATTCGATTGATTGACCGCCGATGAGAATGTTAGATTATCTATCATATGAGTGGGCGAGGCCGGCTTTGGCCGCCGCAGCCGGAGGGTGGCTTCAGTGATCGAACACGCAGACGGAACACGCACGCCCGTCATCGACGCGAGCGTGCACATCTTCTTCCCGTCCAACAGGGACCTGCGGTCCTTTTTGCGTGAGCCGTTCAAGAGCCGCGGGTTCCCCGACTACGAGATGGACTGGTACGGGGCGCCGGGCGGCGAGTACGCCCCTGGGACCAAGGGGCCGGACCGCCAGTACCCGGGTTCGGATCCGGAATTCGTTGCCAATGAACTGTTTTCGAAACGCGGGGTCGACGTGGCGGTCCTGCACCCGATGGCGCGCGGCATCATGCCGGACCGGCATCTGGGCAGCGCGCTGCACGCCGCCCACAACGAGATGATGGTGTCGCGCTGGCTGGAGCACGACGAGTTCGGTGACCGATTCCGCGGCACCATCCGGGTCAATCCCGACGACATCGCCGGCGCACTGCGCGAGATCGAGAAATGGCGTGGGCACCCGCGTGTCGTCCAGATCGGGGTCCCGCTGCAGTCCCGCGAGGTCTACGGCAAGCCGCAGTTCTGGCCACTGTGGGAAGCCGCAGCCGACGCGAACCTTCCGGTGACGGCGCACATCGAGGTCGGATCGGGCATCGCCTTCCCGCCGACGCCGTCCGGAAACACCCGCACCTACGAGCAATACGTCAGCTTCATGGCGCTGAACTACCTGTACCACCTGATGAACATGATCGCCGAGGGTGTCTTCGAGCGGTTCCCCACGTTGAAGTTCGTCTGGGCCGACGGCGCCGCGGACATGCTGACGCCGTTCATCTGGCGGATGGACACGTTCGGCCGCCCGCACCTCGAGCAGACGCCGTGGGCCCCGCGCATCCCCAGCGACTACCTGCCGGGTCACGTGTTTTTCGTCCAGGGCAGCCTCGACGGCCCGGGCGACACCGAGTTCGCCGGTGAATGGTTCGGCTTCACCGGCAAGGACGACATGGTGATGTTCGGCTCCAGCTATCCGCACTGGCAGTGCGCCGATATCCACAAGCTGCCCAGATCGCTGTCCGCCGAACAGCGCGAGAAGCTGTGCTGGCGCAACGCGGCCAACCTATACGGCATAGACATCGCCGTCGGCTCGGGCGCACAGTAGAAGAAAACAAGGGAAACACAGGAGCTTCGAGATGACGCTGACTCACATGCAGGAACGGGTTCCCGCCGCCGAGCGCATAGCCGTCCGGTGCGTCGACTCGGATGTCCACCCGGTGCCCAAGCGGGGCGAAATCATCCAGTACATCCCGGAGCCGTGGCGCAGCAAGTACTTCCTCACTCGGAACGTGGGTGAGCAGATCTACTATGACGCCCCCGATTACGCGCATGCGTACGCGATGCGCACGGACACTTTCCCGCCGAACGGCGAGTTCCCCGGCAGTGACCCGGACATGGCGTTCCGCCAGCTGATCATGGAGGCGGGTTCCGACATCGCGATCCTGGAACCCGCCGCCTACCCGGCGCGCCTGCCCGAAGCGCAGCACGCGATGGCGTGCGCCCTGAACGACTGGCAGGCCAACCATTGGCTCGACAGCCACAACAACTGGCACGAGCGGTGGCGCGGGTCGATCTGCGCCGCCATCGAGGAGCCGGAAGCGTCCGTGCGCGAAATCGAGCGCTGGGCCGGGCACCCCTTCATGGCGCAGATTCTGATCAAGGCAGAGCCGCGGCCGTCGTGGGGCCACCCGAAATACGACCCGATCTGGGCCGCGGCCAGCAAGCACGACATCCCAGTGAGCTGCCACCTGTCCCGCAGCCAGTTCGACGAGCTGCCGACGCCGCCGGTGGGTTACCCCAGCTACAACCACGACTTCATGGTGACCTACTCGCTGCTGGCGGCGAACCAGGTGATGAGCCTCATCTTCGACGGCGTCTTCGACCGGTTCCCGGCGCTGCGGATCGTGTTCGTCGAGCACGCGTTCACCTGGATTCTGCCGCTGATGTGGCGGATGGACGCGATCTACGACGCGCGCAAGTCGTGGGTAGAAATCAAGCGCAAGCCGTCGGAGTACGTCAAGGACCACATCAAATTCACCACGCAGCCGCTGGATTACCCCGAGGACAAGACCGAGCTGAGCCGCGCGTTCGAGTGGATGGAGTGCGACAAGATTCTGCTGTACTCCTCGGACTACCCGCACTGGACGTTCGACGACCCGCGCTGGTTGGTCAAGCACCTTCCCAAGGCGGCCCGGGAAGCGGTGATGTACAAGAACGGCATCGCGACCTATCACCTGCCGGAGACCGTTCCGGTGCTCGAGGGTCAGGTTCGGGTGCTCTGAATTGACTTCTGAAGAAAAACGGGCAACCAAACGGCCCGAGCCCCGTCTCGCGCAGGGCCGCGAACACGTTGTCGCGACAGTAGACGAGATCCCGCCGGGCACCCACAAGCTGGTGCCGATCGGACGCCACGGCGTCGGTGTGTACAACGTCAACGGCAGCTTCTACGCCATCGCGAATTACTGCCCGCACCAGGGCGGACCGCTGTGCTCGGGGCGCGCCCGTGGGCGCACCATCGTGGACGAGACTGCGGCCGGTGACGCCGTCATGGTGCGGGATCTGGAGTACATCTACTGTCCCTGGCATCAATGGGGTTTCGAGCTGGCGACCGGCACGACCGCGGTCAAGCCGGAGTGGAGCATCCGCACCTATCCGGTCCGTGTCGTCGGCAACGACGTTCTGGTGATGGCGTAACTACAGGAGAATCGGTGTCTTCTTTCGAGATCAACGGTGGAAACGTTGTCTACGAAATCCTCGGCGACTCAGGCGATCTCATTGCCCTGACGCCGGGCGGGCGGTTCAGCAAGGAAATCGAGGGCCTGCGCCCGCTGGCCGAGGCGTTGGTCGCCGGCGGCTACCGGGTGCTGTTGTGGGACCGGCCTAACTGCGGGGCCTCCGACGTGCAGTTCTACGGGCAGAGCGAATCACACATGCGCGCCGAGACCCTTAACAAGCTAGTGACCGGACTCGGATTCGAGCGGTGCATCCTGGCCGGAGGATCCGGTGGGGCGAGGGATTCCATGCTGACCACGATGCTCTTCCCCGAGATGGTTACCAAACTCGTGGTGTGGAACATCGTCGGCGGCATCTACGGCACGTTCGTGCTGGGTTCCTTCTACATCGTCCCGAGCATTCTCGCTGTGCGCGGTACCGGAATGGACGGCGTGGTGAAGGTGCAGGAGTGGCGCGAGCGCATCGCGGAAAACCCGGCCAACAAGCAGCGGTTCCTCGACTTCGACCGCGACGAGTTTCTCAAGGTCATGCTGCGCTGGCTCAACGCGTTCGTTTCCAAGCCGGGACAGACGATTCCGGGCGTCGAGGACGAAATGTTCGACCGGATAAAGGTTCCCACGTTGATCATTCGTGGCGGCGAGAACGACATGGATCACCCCAAACGGACGTCGCTGGAAGTCAGCTG
Organism: uncultured Actinomycetota bacterium; assembly: GCA_963767375.1. Taxonomy (GTDB): domain Bacteria; phylum Actinomycetota; class Actinomycetes; order Mycobacteriales; family Mycobacteriaceae; genus Mycobacterium. The sequence goes on along the minus strand of CAVYDT010000008.1, from coordinate 2,655,182 downwards.
TCTGATCAAGGGATCGAAGCTCATCGATCCGCCCTGGCCCGAGGATGCGTGGGAGCGTGCGTCCGAAGAGCGCGCCGCGGGCAGGGTGCAGCACTTCAACATGTTCGACACCTGGGTGCAAGCGGCACCGGCGATCCTCGAATTCCTCGGCTCGTAATGGTTCTACACGGTGCGAATGTGGACCTCACAGTTCAGCGACGCCTCCAGCGCCGTGTGGATGCGGCTTTCCGGAATCACGTTCGAGGTCCTCCTCACGCAGCGTCACGTAGACGACGTCGTAGCCGTCATCGCCGGGCGTGCGCACAACTTCGCCGGTGAGCCCGAACGCGGACAACACACCGTGGGCGTCGTCGTCGGTCCCCCTGCTGACGAAGGTGACCACGCCGGGCACCGGTTGGGTACTGAAAGCCTTGGTGCACAGGGCGATTGCGGTTTGCTTTGCAGTATCGACATCATCGGCGGCAATGAGCACCTCGACCTCGCGGCGGTCCGTCGGCATCGCCGCAAGGTTGTTGTCGACCACGCCGGCGCCCACCTCGCCCACGAGCCCGAGGAGCGACTCGCATGCCCTCTTCTAAGTGCGCAGGCGTGAGCACACTTCCCGGGTCGACGTTGACGCGCACCACCGCAGTCCGCATGTGCGCAAGCCTAACGATCGCGGAATAGACCTTGAAAACAACACAGGAAACGACACAAGCAGCCGTCACTGTCGCCACTTCGCCCGGGTGCGAACCCAGGATGCTGGGCGAGCACCCCGGCCAAGCCCGCGAGGACTTCGCGGCGTATCGCGGACTCGGCGGGTATCGGACGCTCGCCGGTGTCGATGAGCTGTTGACCGAAGTCGAATCCAGCGGGCTGCTCGGCCGCGGCGGTGCCGCCTTTCCGCTCGCGGTGAAGTTGCGTGCGGTTCGCGACAACGGCCGCCTAATCGCGGGGGCCGGCGGCACCGTCGTCGTCGCGAATGGCGAAGAGGGAGAACCGGCTTCGATCAAGGACCGCTGGCTGCTGCGGAACCGGCCGCACATGGTTTTGGACGGACTGCGGTTGGCCGCGGCGATCGTGGAAGCCAACCGCGCCTACGTCTATGTGTCCGATCAGGAATCGGCTCGCAGCGTCGAAGCCGCGCTGAGCGAACTCACTGAACTAAATGCCGACTCGCTCGGCGGGGTCACCATCGACGTAGCGATGGTGCCGCCCGGATACGTGGCCGGTGAGGAGACCGCCGCCGTCCGCTCGCTCAACGGTGGCCCGGCCAAGCCGACCGACAAGCCACCGCGCCCGTTCGAAGAGGGCGTCGGCGGGCTGCCCACCCTGGTGAGCAATGTCGAAACCCTGGCCAACCTGCCCTACCTACAACGCCATGGCTCGGCGGCGTTCCGCGCGCAGGGCACGTCGCTGTCGCCGGGCACGTTCCTTGCGACCATCACCGGAGCCGGCCGCCCGCCCGTTCTCTACGAGCTCGCGCACGGCTTGCCGTTCCCTGAACTGCTTGCCCTGCACGGGGTTTCGCCCAGCGACGTGCGGGGTGCGTTACTGGGCGGCTATTTCGCCGGGTTCCTCAACCAACGCGTGCTGCAGACCAGCCTGGACCACGAGACCTTCCGAGCACTCGGCAGCGGGCTGGGCTGCGGTGCGATCTCGGTGCTCACCGACGACTGCCCCGTCGCGGTCGCGGCATCGGTGCTGGCCTACTTCGATCGTGAAAATGCCGGGCAGTGCGGCTCGTGTTTCAACGGGACGGCGGCGATGGCCGCCGTCGCCGGGGCGTTGCGCGACGGCGCCGCGACGACAGAGGATCTCGACCGGTTGCGCCGCTGGTCGGTAGTGCTCCGCGGACGCGGCGCCTGCGCGACACTGGATGCCGCCACCAATGTGGCGGCGTCCCTGCTCGATCAGTTTCCCGACGAGGCGACACACCATCTCGACGGCAGCTGCCAACACTGCCGTCGCGGCGCATTCCGCGCGGAGCGTCCCTACCAGGCCGAGCCGCGATGAGGTCAGCATGAAAATCCGCCTCGACCGCACCGTTTGCGACGGCTTCGGCGTGTGCGCCAAGCACGCGCCCGGTTACTTCTCGCTGGACGACTGGGGATATGCCTCTCTGATCGGCGATGGCACCGTCAAGCCGAAGAAGACCGCGACGCGGTCGCGCGGGCGCTGATGGACTGTCCGGTGCACGCCATCACCGAGCCCGGTGAGCGCATACCCGAAGCCGCGCACCCATTTTCCAGCAGCCCGGAAGATTCCGCCGAGAACCTGCAACACCGAGTCGAATGAAGCGCAGTGGGGTTTCACGCGTTGAGCCGTCGTGCAACTCACCTTTGACCCCGAGGTAGAAGCCTTCCGTGCCGAGTTCGTCGGCTTTCTGGCCGAACACCTTCCGACGGAGGCACAGGCCGCGGAGCGGCCGACGTCGACGTCGGGCGTACCCGAATGGTCGCGCCGCTGGCAGCGCCTCCAGTTCGACCATGGCTGGCTGCTGCCGGGCAATCCACCCGAATTCGGCGGCCGCAGCGCCAACATCCTGCAGCAGTTTGTGCACCGCGAGGAGCTGTCGCGGCGTCGGATCTATCACTGCTTCAACCCCCAGGGCGTCGGCATCATCGCAGCGTCGCTGCTGTCCTTCGGTACCGACGAGCAAAAGCGGCGCTGGGCGGTCCCGATCCTGCGAGCTGATATGACCGCGTCGCTGGGAATGAGTGAGCCCGGAGCCGGCTCCGACCTGGCCGGGCTTCGGACAACAGCCGAGTTGGTCGGCGACCACTTCGTGGTCAACGGGCAGAAGGTCTGGACATCCGGCGCCCACGACGCCGACGTCGTGCTGACATTCGTGCGCACCGACCCCACCGCCCCCAAGCACAAGGGAATCAGCGCGCTGCTCATCCGCACCGATACCCCCGGCGTGGTGTGCCGGCCCTTCGCGTCCGTGTATGACCGCGACGATCTGGACTTCAACGAGGTGTTCTTCACCGACGTGCAGGTACCCGCGGAAAACCTGGTCGGCCCGCTCAATGGCGGGTGGCAGGTCGCTAACGGCTCGCTCGGCCACGAACGCACCCTGATGTGGATGGCCTTCGCCAACCGGCTCGAGCAGCTGCTCGAGGACTACCGGCCGGCCGACGAGGTGAACCGAGACCACTACGCCACCATCGTGATGGACTACTACGCACTGCGGCTGCTCGGCTCGGCGGCGCTGGGCCGCGCGGCCCGCGGTGACGTCGATGTGGCGGGCTTGGCAAGCTTGTCTGTGCTGAAAGTCCTCGGTTCGGAAGCCGAACAAAACGCACTCAGGCATGCGCTGGACGCGGCCGGACTCGACGGATTGCGCGACAAGGTGCTGACTGCCCCGTACAACCCTTACGCCCCAAACCTTTTCACCGCCAGCTGGTTCGCCCGCTACAACAGCAGCTACGCGGGCACCATCGCGGGCGGCACTTCCGAGATTCAGCGCAACATCATCGCCCAGCGGGTCCTCGGTCTGCCCTCGCGCTGATTCATAAAGCGGGACACAGTGACGACAGGAACTCCTGAGTCCGACGGCGCGATTCGCTCCGTTGCGTTGCGTCCTTGCCCAACGGGACAATTCGCGCGGCCAGGTCGGTGACACCCGCGTCGCGGTAGCGGCGCAGCCGAGACGAGAATGGCCGACTCGTCGCCCGCCGCCATGGTGTCGCCGACGTCCTCGGCGTCACCGTGCTCGAGTAGTCGCACATAGTTCGGCGAGAAATCCGCGTGCCCGAGAACCTCACTGGCGTAGCCGCGAGCGGCCTCCGTCTCGTTGTTCGAACAGAGCGCGACGGGAACACCGGCGACGATCCGCGGCGCGGGCCGGCCGGCCTCGCCGGCCGCCGCGGTGATGCGCGGAACGACGTGGTCGCCGATCGCCCGCTCGTCGGCCATCCAGAGAATCGTGCCGCCGGCCCGTTCACCCGCGAGTCGCAGCATTGCCGGCCCGAGCGCGGACAACAAGATCGGCACCTCGAATGTGTCCGTGACATCCACCGGCGAGTGCACCCGGTAGCTGCCGTTGTCGACATCGACAGTGCCCGGTCCGGCGAACGACGCGTGCAGCACGTCGAGATAGTCGCCCATCAACTGCGCCGGGCGATCGTAGGACAGACCGAGTTGACCATCGACGATCCAATGGTGCGACGGCCCGATACCGAGCGTGAATCGCCCGGTGCACGCGACCTGGGTGGTCAACGCTTGCTGCGCCATGATCATTGGATGGCGGGTCTGGATGGGAACGACGGCTGTTCCGATTTCGATGCGCTCGGTGGCCTGCCCGATCAGCGTCACGGCGGTCATCGCGTCAAGGTAGCCGGGGACTTGGGGCATCCAAAACGTGGTGAAACCCGCGCTTTCGGCCGCGGCACCGTCGGCGATCAGCCCGGCCAGCCGGTCGGCCCGTGAGCGCTCCTTGTCGGAGCCGACCATCACGCCGACGCGCATGCGACCCAACGCTTACGGCACATACCGGTCCCATTCATAGGGCACCACCGCGAAAAATGGTGCGGCAAAAAGCGGTTCGATGCCGGGCTCGGCCCAACGGGCCGCCAGCACTGGCCGCAGCCGTTCCGCGACGGCGATCGGGTCGTCGTCGAGGAAGCAGTACGTGATCGACTGATTCGCTTGAGCGCTCGCCAAATTGGCGTCGACCTCCCGCGATAGACCGGACCAGACGCCGGCCACGCCGTCGACTTCGACCAGCGGGACCGCCGACGCCGATCCACGCTCGACCAGCAGGAACGCACCCCGCACGGGCACCCAGGGGAGTACATCCGACCCGACCTTGACCCGCGGCGCGGCCGCTTTGCTTTGCACCTCGTACACACCGCGCTCCACCGGTGGCAGCAAAGGGAGTTTGCGACCGGCGTCCCCCAGTGCCGTGGACAGCTCGTTAAATCCGCGAAGGCCGGCCTGGTCGGTGAAGAAGTACGTCATCACGTGGTCGACCGCGTCCAACGGCCCATTGCTGACCGCGCGTGCGGAGCGACAGGCCGGGGTGGACACCAACCGCAACGAGGCGCGCACCGCGGCCAGTCGGTGTTGCTCCGGGCGGTGGTCGAGGGTGTGCCAGCGCAGGTAGTCGGCGTCGGTGCCGTCGGGATGGCGAGTCGCCATGGACACGAACAGAGTGGTGATCTCTCCGCGCCCAGCGGCGAGGACCTCAGCGACCTCGTCCGATGGCGTGCCGGGAAGCTGCATCGCGTACGTCCCTAGGATATCGCCGAATTGGGCTGGCGCAGTGGGAGTTCGGGGTGGCGGGCCTGGATCATCCGCCGGAAGCCGTCACGCCAGGGCACCTTCGTGCTGCCCAGTACGTCGTGCATGTGGATGACATCCGGCCATAACGGGGTGTGCGCCTTGGGCGTGTACTCGAAGATCGGCTCGACACCGATCAACTCACCCATGTATGTGCAGTAGTCCTCGACGCTCACCGTCTCGCTGCCGGCCCAGTTCACCACGACCGGCGGTGTTGCGGCGACTTCCATGGCGCGGATGCCGAGTTCGACGTAGTCGTCCTCATAGATCGGGTTGTAGTTGTTCGGCTTGTCGGGATGCAGCCGAATCGGCTTGCCCGCCAACATCGCATCCAGACGGTCGGCGGGCGCGCCGCCCTCCGGTCCGTAGGTTGAACAGATCCGGATGATCGTCAGCGGAATCCGATAATGCTTGGCGATCCACGTGCAAACCGCCTCTGCCGCGACCTTGGAGATGCTGTAGTTCGCCCGCAAGGGGACGCCCGGCGGATCGGTCTCGGTCAGTGGGCGGTGGCCTTGGTAGGCGTAGATCGAGCCGGTGGAACAGAAGACGAAGCCCTTGGCCGAGCGGCAGTGGTAGAGCAATTCGCCGGACATCTGCGCGTTGGTTTCGACGCAGCGGTTCCAGTCGTCTGTGCCGACGTCCACGGCCGCGTGGAAAACGTAGGTGAAATCGTCCGGCAGCTCGGAGAAGTCGCCCGCGCTGACGTCCAGCGCGATGGGTTTGATGCCGGCGGCTACGAGTCTCTCCCGGGCGGCGGGGTCTTTCAGGCGCGCGGCGCCCCACACCTCATTCTTTGCTGCCAGAGCGCGCGCGATGGGAAACGCGATCTTGCCCGTCGCGCCGGTGATCAGGATCTTCTCTGAGTCGAGCAACGAGTACTCCCGTCAGCAGCATTGCCAAATATAAAGTACTTGATACCTCGCAGGAGCATAGCTGCCGTTCCTGGCCCGCGAAATCAGCGCCTTCACTACGTCTCAGCAGCGGTGAAGGCATAAACTCCAGGCAGCCAAAATCCGGATGGTCCTCTGGGAGGCTCACCATGAGGTGGTTCAGTCATCGCCTGCTCGGCGTCTTCGCAATCGCGTTCGTGCCCATGGCCGCTGTGGTGCTGGTGACACCGGCCGTTAGCTCGGCGGCGTGCGCCAGCAACATGTCATTTAACCCGACCACCAGAGAATGTAAACAGCCGCCCGCGCCGCCTCCGTGGTACACACCCGGGCCAGCGTATGCGCCCTCATTTGCGGGGCAGGATGTGCCGCCCCCTCCGCCGTGGCCATGGTGGTCACCGATAGCTCCGACGTGGCAAGTCGGTTTTCATCAGTGGGGCGTCTACCTCAACGGCGTCTGGGTGCCGCTCTGACTATGCTCCTAGGCAGTTGCGGCCTAGATCGTGCCAGCTGGGCAGTGATAACGTAATTCTCCGATTCGTATAACGGGCCTACCAGACCCTGTCGTCGGGCCGTCCCGACTCCCGGAGGTGACGTGTCAGCAACACCGGGCCGCCCGCTGCCCCTGATCACGATAGGACAACGAATTCTTCTGGACCTCGGGTGCCGACGGGAAGCTGCGATTCCAGGAATGCAAGGCCTGTGCCGCGCTGATCCACCCGCCGGCGCCGGTGTGCCGCTACTGCCGCTCGCGCAACGTCGGTGTGCGGGCCGCTCTCCGGGCAAGGGCGACGCTGGCCGGATTCACGCTCAACGAGCGGTTCAGCCTGCCCGGGCTGCCGGCGCCCTACGTGATCGCGCAGGTGGCGATCGAGGAAGATCCCGCGCGTTCGGCTGACCACCAACATCGTGGATGCGATCCCGATCGAGCTCGAACTCGGCCAGCAGGTCGAGGTCGTCTTCGAGCAGGTCGAGGACGTGTGGTTTCCGCTGTTCCGGCTCGATCGCAGACGCTGAGCGCGCTCCGCTGCCGGTCGACGAGATCGCGCCGGAGCGCTTCGGCGAACACGTGCGGCCCATGCTGACCACGGAGAAGTTCGAGGACAAGTCCGCCCTCACCGGGATCGGCATGTCGCAGATCGGGCGCCGACTGATGGTGCTGCCGCTGTCGCTGACCGTCGAGGCCTGCGAGGCGGCCATCGCCGACGCCGGGCTGACTTTCGCAGACATCGACGGCCTGTCGACCTATCCCGGCGCGATCAACGTCGGCGGCATTCGGGGAAGGCGGGGTCACCGCGCTTGGAGGCCGCGCTCGGGCATCCGGCCGACGTGGCACAACGGCGCCATGGAGACGTTCGGCCCCGGCGGCTCGGTGATCGCCGCGATGCTCGCGATCGCCGGCGGGCTGGCCCGCCACGTGCTGTGCTTCCGGACGCTGTGGGAAGCGACCCACGGCGAGCTGATGAAGCAGGGCAAGATCACCCCGTCGATGGGCCGGATGTCGGGCTGGCAGATGCCGTTCGGCGCCACCTCGGCGGCGCACACCCTGGCGATGAACGCGCAACGGCACTTCCACCGTTACGGCACCACCAAAGAGACGCTGGGCTGGATCGCGTTGAACCAGCGGGCCAACGCCGAACTCAACCCGACCGCGATCTACCGCACCCCGATGACGATGGACGACTACCTGAACGCCCGGCCCATCACCACACCGTTCGGTCTCTACGACTGCGACGTGCCGTGCGACGCGGCGATCGCCGTGATCGTCTCCGCCGTCGATGCCGCGCGCGATCTGGCCAAGCCGCCCGTCCTGGTCGAGGCGGTCGGGACCCAGATCATCGAGCGGATCGACTGGGACCAAAGCACATTGACCCACGAGCCGCAGGTGCTGGGCCAGGCGGCGCACCTGTGGACGCGCACCTCGCTGCGCCCCGCCGACGTCGACGTCGCCGAGCTCTACGACGGCTTCACCATCAACTGCCTGTCCTGGATCGAGGCGCTGGGATTCTGCGGAATCGGCGAGGCCAAGGAATTCCTGGACGGCGGCAAGAACATCGCCCGCGACGGCCTGCTGCCGCTCAACACGCACGGCGGCCAACTGTCACACGGCCGCACGCACGGCATGGGCCTGCTGCACGAAGCGATCAGCCAGCTGCGCGGTGAGGCCGGCGACCGCCAAGTCGCCGACGCCCGCGTCGGTGTGGTCAGCAGCGGTGGCCTGACCCCCAGCGGAGTGCTGCTGCTGCGGGCCGACGCATGAAAGCGCCCCTCCCCAGGGTGGTGATCGTGGACGGCGTGCCGATGTCGGCGATGGTCGCCGAGGCGGCCGACCCCCGGGCCGTGATCGTGGCCATCCACGGCGGAGGCACCACCGCCATCTATTTCGACTGCCCGGGCCATCCGTCGTCGTCCCTGCTGAGGACCGGCGCGGCGGCCGGATTCACAGTCGTGGCCCTCGACCGGCCGGGGTACGGCAGCTCGGCGCCCTATCCGGACAGCATGGCCACACCCGAGCAGCGGGTCAGTCTCGCGTATGGAGCGGTGGATCGCATCCTCGGTGAGCGACCGCGCGGCGCCGGAGTGTTCGTGATGGGCCATTCGGGCGGATGCGAACTCTCGATGCGGATGGCCGCCGACGAGCGCGGCGCCGACCTGCTCGGCGTGGAATTGGCGGGCACCGGCCGCCACTACCACCCCGCGGCCCGCGAGATTCTGAAGACGGCAACCAGAGAGCGCCGACCGGCGGGCATCTACGACATGCTGTGGACCCCCGAGCGGCTATATCCGCCCGAGGTCCTCAACGGGGCCACTATTTCTCCGTCGGCCCCGTCCTACGAGGACCAGATGGTGTCCGACTGGGCCCGGCAAACCTTCCCGGCGCTAGCCCCCGCCGTGCGCGTGCCGGTGCAGTTCAGCATCGCGGAGTACGAAAAGGTCTGGCAGACCGATGATTCCGCGATGGCCGAAATCACCGCACTGTTCTCCGGCTCGCCGCGGTTCACGATCAACAGACAACCCGAGGCGGGACACAACATCAGCCTCGGACACAGCGCCGCCGACTATCACCGCAACGTCTTCGCGTTCGTGGACGAATGCGTGGCCGGGGCACCCGCGGCGACCGAAGAGGCCGGTTGATGCAGATCGGATTCATCGGATTGGGCAGCCAGGGCGGGCCCATGGCGCGGCGGATCATCGAGGCCGGCTACCCGACGACCCTGTGGGCGCGCCGACCCGAGACCCTCGAGCCGTTCGCCGACACGGCCGCGAAGGTCGCCGAGTCCCCGGCCGAACTCGGCGCCGTCAGCGATCTGGTCTGCCTGTGCGTCGTCGGCGACATTGACATCGACGAGATCACCGGCGGCGCCCACGGTCTGCTGGCGGGGCTCAAGCCAGGCAGTGTGATCGCGGTGCACAGCACCGTGCATCCCGAAACCTGTAAGGAGCTCGCGAACAAGGCTGGCGCCCAGGGGATTTCGGTGATCGACGCGCCGGTGAGCGGCGGCGGTCCGGCTGCCGCCGACGGTCGTCTGCTGGTGATGGTCGGCGGTGATGCCGATGTTGTCGAGCGCTGCCGTCCGGTCTTTGCGACCTACGCCGATCCGGTCGTCCATCTCGGCGACCTGGGCTCCGGGCAAACCACCAAGCTGCTCAACAACCTGTTGTTCACCGCCAACCTGGGAACCGCGGCCGCCGCCCTTTCGCTGGGCAAAGCCCTCGGCGTCGCCCCCGACCGGCTCACCGAAGTCATCTCGCGCAGCAGCGGAAACAGCTTCGCACTCAACGTGATCGGCGGCGACCAGGGCCTGAGCCGAATGGCCGAGCTTGCGGGAACGCTGCTGCGCAAGGATGTCCGGCTGGTCGTCGACCTCGCCGACCACGCCGAAGCCGGCGCCGGTGCGGTACTCGATGCGGCCGACGCCGCGCTGACACAGATGGGCTATGCCCGATGAGCCCCTATTCGGTGCGTCACGAAACCACTACCGTTAGCATTACAGTCAGGCCTTCCGCTGTAACGGTTACAGCCCGCAACTCGTCAGCCAGGAGTATGCAATGACCACATCGAAGATCGTTTTCGATCCGTTCTCCCAGGAATACTGGAACGGCGCCTGGGACACGTACCGGCGTATGCAGGAGGAAGCGCCGGTCTACTACAACGAGCAGTACGATTTCTACGCGCTAACTCGGCACGCCGACGTGGCCGCCGGGCTGAAGGACTTCGAAACGTACTCGTCGGCCTACGGCATCGACCTGTCGATGGTGCGCTCCGGGCAACGCCCGCCGCAGTCGATCATCTTCATGGACCCGCCCGACCACCGCCACATGCGCAGCCTGCTCAACAAGGTCTTCACACCGCGCGCAATCCAGTCCCAGCGGGAGATGGTGAACGAGAAGATCGACAAGTACCTCAGCAAGGTCAACCCCGACCGTTTCGACGCCGTGCAGGACTTCTCCGGACCGTTCCCGGTCGAGGTGATCACGACGATGCTGGGGGTGCCCGAGGTACATGCGCAAAAGGTCCGACACTGGATCGACGTGTCGCTCACGCGCGAACCCGGGCAGGTCGAAGTCGGCGAGGAGGGCATGCAGGCCAACATCAACACCGCGATGTTGTACTACGAGTTGGTCAAGCAACGCCGTGAGGATCCGCAGGACGACCTGTTCACCCAGCTGATCGACGCCGAGCTCGAGCGCAGCGACGGCGAAATGACGAAACTGGACGACATCGAAATCTCGGGTTTTGCAACGCTATTGGGCGGCGCCGGCGCCGAGACCGTGACCAAGCTGGTCGGCAATGCGCCGGTGGTGTTCGGTCGCAATCCCGAGCAGTGGCAGAAATTGCTCGACGATCGCAGCAAGGTTCCGGCGGCGGTCGAGGAACTCCTGCGCTATGAGGCGCCGTCGCAGTACCAGGTCCGCCGCTCCATGCGAGACGTCGAGCTGCACGGCGTCACGATTCCGGCCGGCAAGCCGATCTTCCTGATCAACGGCGCGGCCAACCGCGATCCGGAGGCCTGGACCGATCCCGACAAGTTCGACGTCGACCGCGACCGGACCGAAGCGCAGAACATGGGATTCGGCTACGGGATTCACAGCTGCCTCGGCGCAGCGCTGGCCCGCATGGAAAGCGCGGTCGCGCTGGAGAAGCTGCTTGATTTCATGCCCCGCTTCGAGGTGGACTGGAAGGGTTGCAAACGCGTCCAGATGCAAAACGTCATGGGCTGGCAGAACGTACCGGTGAGGGTGCTGCGATGAGAATCGAAGTCGATTGGGATCTCTGCGAAAGCAACGGGGTGTGCATGGGCATCATCCCGGAGGTCTTCCAACTAGGAGACGACGACATGCTGTCGGTCCTGCAGCCAGAAGTGACGCCGGAGAACGAATCTCTAGTGCGTGAAGCGGTCCGTCAATGCCCCCGGCAGGCGATCTCGATCAAGGACTAGCAGTCGGCTATTGACCTCGGGCGGTCAGAAACCGGAGAGGATGACCGCGTTGCAGTCGGCTGCCGCCTGCCGCAGTTTCGCGGCCTTTTGGTAGCCCTCGGACTCGTACCACGCGCGGGCCGCATCCACCGATTCGAATTCCAACACGACGGTCTGATCGCCGTGCCAACTGCCTTCGAGTACCTTGGGGGCGGTATCCACTGCGAGGACGGTGGCACCGCTCATCGCTGATCCCGCCGCCTTGCCGTAGGCCTTCATGCCCTCCGGGTCTTTGATGGCTTCGATCAGGATGACGTATCCTTTTGGCCCGTTAGTCACTCGAAACTCCTTACTTTCCGGCGTATTTCATCAGGTCTCGCTGATGGCCTGCTCGGGACAACATTGGATGGCCTCGTGGGTATCGGCCTCCAATTCCGTTGGCACATCTGAGTCTATGGCCACCGCGTAGCCGTCGTCGGTCAGGCTGAACACGTCGGCGCAGAGCGTGACGCATACGCCATGACCGCGACAACGCGAATCGTCAACCCAGACTTTCATGCCGGCGTGAACTCCAAGTGCAATTCGGTCAGGCCGCGCAGGATGTAGGTCGGAACATATTGGTAGCGGCGGTCATTCGCCGGACCGTGGATGCGCTCGTTGATCCTGATGTCAGACGTCCGGTCGAGCAGCCGCTCGAGCGCTACCCGCGTCTCGGCGCGCGCAAGCGGCGCGCCGGGGCAGCTGTGGATCCCGCGCCCGAATGAGATGTGCTGGCGGGCATTCTTTCGGCCCGGATCGAATGTGGTGGGGTCTTCGAACCGGCGCGGATCGCGGTTGGCGGCGGCCTGCACCACCATCACGGTGGTGCCCGCGGGCAGGTCTACGCCACCGACATTGACGGGCACCCGGTTCATCCGGAAGTCGCCCTTGACCGGGCTCTCGTGCCGAAGCGACTCTTCGATGAAGTTCGGGATCAGGCTGCGGTCTTTGCGCAACTGCGCCTGGATGTCGGCGCGCTCCCCGAGCGTCTGCAACGTGGCTCCCAGCAGCCGCACGGTGGTCTCCTGGCCCGCCGAGAAGACGTTGCTGGCAACGCGGGCAACGTCTTCGACCTCGGGTATCGAGCCGTCGGGGTAGGTCGCCGTCGCCAGGCCGGTCAACACGTCGTCGCGGGGCTCACCGCGGCGGTCCCGGACATAATCAGAGAACAGACCATAGAGGAATTCCAGCGGACTGTGCGCCAGCGACTCCTTGCCGGTGCCCCCGATACCGCCGCCCGAGTGGTCACGGATGCCCTTGACGAACTTGTCGCGATCCTCCATGGGCACGCCCAACAGGTCGGCGATGACCAGCAGCGTGAACGGACTGCCGAAACCCTTGATCCACTCACCCTCGCCGGGCGCCAGGAACTCGTCGAGCACTTGGTCGGCGAGCGCCCACATGGCGTCCTCGTTCTCCTTGAGGCGCTTGGGGGTGATCAGCCGCATCAGCAGGGAGCGATGGTTGGTATGGGTCGGCGGGTCGAGGGTGGGCAGCTGGTCGCTGAACGGCAGTTCGTCGCGATGTTCCTCGATGAGATCGGTGATGTCGGAGTTCCCCAGACCCTCGAGGGATACCGGAAAGCCGGGAAATGGACCCGTCACCGAAATGCACGACGACCATGTCTCGGCGTCGTTGAGCACTGCACAGGCCTCGTCCCAGCCGGTCACCATGGTGACCCCGTGGTGGTCCTCCCGTGTGACGGGGCACTGCTCCCGCAGTGCCTCGTAGTAGGGGTAAGGGTCCTCGACGAGCCGTTTATCACGGAAGAAATCCATCTCGGCGAAGTCGTTCGCCATCGCTTGCTCCGTTCGAATCTCGGTAGTGAGAATGCGCCTCTCAAGAGATGAGTATTACATTTCCATAGGACGTGTGAGTCGTCAACGGCCCGCGCTGGCGCAGATTGCGGACAGCGATTCAGCTGGCGGGGACGAGATCAGCGGCCACCGAGGGGCAGGTCAGCAGCCCGCTTCGGAAGGTTTCGGTGTGACCGATCGAGCTCGGCGGGGGCTCCGCGACATCCAACGCCGCGGCCAGCGCCTGCGCCTTGAAGGTGCGGGCGGCCATGCTCAGCCGATGGTGCACCCCGCCAACGCTGTCATCAAGCTCAGCGGGCCAGGTCTCCCCCCAGAGCGTGACCTCGGTGACGCCATGATCGAGAGCCTGCAAGACTCCTTGCCGCACCCGCGGGTCGCATCCGAACAGGTCCGCCGCGGCGGCCAGCGCCTGGGGCGGGGGCCGGGTCTCGACCCCTGACTCGATCGCAGCCAAAGCATCCTCGAGGTCCAGCGTCTGGGCTCCGAGTATCTGCAGGGGCCGATCATCGGTGTGGTCGGCTACGTGGTCGGCGAGGAGCACGGTGACGTCCCATCCGGCCATCGCCCGGTCGAAGAGCCAACCGCCGGCGAACCGCACCACGTCAGCCACGCTGGCAGCGACGACGTCGAGGCGGTACCTCATGTCTCCGATGTCTTGCACGTCTTTCACGTCTTGGTCGGCGGCGCGAAGTCCCGCGCCAGAGCCTCGGCGTACTCCTTGAACACCTCGGTCAGGGGTATCGAAGGATCGAGTAACCATATTGTTTCCATTCCGTGGACGAAAGCGAGAATTTCGACCGCTTTGACGGCGGGGTTCAGGTCCGTGCGGTACCGACCGGCTGCCTGACCTTGGCGGATGGCCTCGGCGACGATGTCGATCGCGTCGCGGTGCCTGGCCAGCAGGCGGTCGTGCAGCGGAGCCTCCGGGAGGATGTTCTCCGCCAGCAGCACGGTGAACGTGCCGATCAGTTCGGGCGAACGGGTGAAGCGATCGGCGGCTTGAGCGATCTCGCCGAAGAGATTGCCACCCCGGTCGGCATGGGTCTCGTCGTCGAAGTCACGCGCGTCGAGCACAGCGTGCAGTAGCTGCTCTTTGGATTCGAAGTGATGCAACAATCCCGCGGGGGTAACCCCGGCTTCGCCGGCAATCTGGGCCAGCGTGGTGTTGCGCCAGCCGTTGCGCGTCAGGAGCCGCTGCGCGACCACGAGGATCCGCTGCTTGCGGTCCTCCCCCTTGGCGAGCAGAGCGTCGTACGGCCGTGCGGCAGGCACCGGACTCCTTCGAAGCGATCGGCCAAACCAACTAACTGAATACACAGTAGGTTGGTTTGGCGGCCGTGGCAAGGGCTTGGTCGCCACGCTTGATGCGCGGGTTAAGTGACGAGTTCGACCAGCGTGGCGTTGGCGGTCCCGCCGCCTTCGCACATGGTCTGCAGCCCGTAACGAATGCCGTTGTCGCGCATGTGATGGGCCATGCGCGTCATCAGCACCGCACCGGAAGCCCCCAGCGGGTGGCCGAGCGCGATCGCGCCGCCGAGCGGATTCATACGGTGCCGGTCCGCTCCAGTTTCAGCGAGCCAGGCCAGCGGCACCGGCGCAAAGGCTTCATTCACCTCGAAGACGCCGATTTCGGATAACGGCACACCGGCCTTGGTCAGTACCTTCTCGGTCGCCGGGATCGGTCCGGTGAGCATGAGCACCGGATCCGCGCCGGTGACCGCGCCGGCCCGATACCGCACCAGCGGAACCAGCCCGAGCTGCAACGCCATCTCCGACGTGGTCACCAACAGCGCGGCTGCCCCGTCGGAGATTTGCGAGGAGTTGCCCGCGTGGATCACCCCGTCCTCGGTGAACGCCGGCTTCAGCCCGGCCAGCTTTTCGACGCTGGTCCCGCGCCGCACACCCTCGTCGGCGACGACGACGCTCCCGTCATCGGTGAACACCGGGACCATCTGGTCGGTGAAGGCGCCGCGGTCCTGGGCCGCGGCGGCCCGCTCGTGCGACAGCGCGGAGAATTCGTCGAGCTGGGTCCGCGAGAAACCCCACTTCTTGGCGATCATCTCCGCCGACAGCCCCTGGTTGAAGGAGAAATCGTCATAGCGGGCAAGGACTTTCGGACCGTAGGGCATCCCCGTCGCCCTGGCCGCACCGAGCGGCACGCGACTCATGACCTCAACGCCGCCGGCCACGACGACATCTTGCTGGCCCGACATCACCGCGTGTACCGCGAAGTCGAGGGCTTGCTGGCTGGAGCCGCACGCCCGGTTGACGGTGGTGCCCGGGATGCTTTCGGGCCAGCCGGCAGCCAGGACCGCGTAGCGGCCGATGTTGCTGGACTGGTCGCCGACCTGGGAGACGCAGCCCCAGATCACGTCGTCGACGACATTCAGATCGACACCGGTGCGTTCCGCCAGTTCGTTCAGGACGACAGCGGACAGGTCGGCGGCGTGCATGCCGGACAGCCCGCCGTTTCGCTTCCCGACCGGCGTCCGCACCGCCTCGACGATGACTGTTTCACGCATATGTCTACTCCGACTGCTCCGAATCGCTGGATTTTGATAACGCCCACCGACCAGTAAACGACGGCTCCCGCCGCTGCGCGAAGGCGGCATAGGCGGCTTGGGCATCTGCGGTCGCGAAATTGCCGACCTGCGCGCGGGCCTCGTTGGCCAGCGCGTCGCGCATAGTACGGTCGGCACCCTCGTTCAGCAGCGCCTTGCTCGCAGCGAGCGCGACGGGCGGACCCGCTGCCAACCGGTCGGTGAGGTTGTCGACGAAGGCGTCGATCTCCGCGCCCGGTACCACCCACGTCACCAGGTCCAGTGCATGGGCTTCGCTGGCATCGATCGTTTCGGCCAGCAGCGTGAGCCGCTTAGCCTGTTGCAAGCCAACGAGTTTCGGCAGCAGCCAAGAGCCGCCGAGGTCGATCGACAGGCCCCGCTTGGAAAAGATCTGGGAGAACGTGGATTCGGGCGTCGCGACCACCAAATCGCAACCCAGCGCCAAGTTCCAGCCGGCGCCGACGGCGACCCCGGTGACTTTGGCGACCGTCGGAATCGGAAGCTCGTGCAACGCCAGCGCCACGTCGGTCAGGCGCTGCAGCTTGTATTTCGGATGAATATCCTCGGGGACCGAGATGTCGGCACCCGAGCAAAAGCTCCCGCCGGCACCGGTGATCACGAGTGCGCGCACGCCGCCGTCGCGACCGGCGGCGTTGAGCGCGTCGCGCAACGCGATCCACAGCTCCGGGTTGATCGCGTTCTTGCGGTGCGGACGGTTGAGGGTCAGCGTCCGCACCCCATCGCGGTCATCCGACAGCAGCACGGGCGCTTCGGTCACGGTCGAGTAAGACCCAACAGCGGACCGGCCATCAATAGCTCCTCGGCAATTTCAGGACGTTGGCTCCCAGGAAATTCAGGATCATCTCCTGGCTGACCGGTGCGATCTTCATCAGCCGGGCCTCACGGAAATAGCGCGTGATGTGGTATTCCTCCGCGTAACCCATGCCGCCGTGCGTTTGCAATGCCCGATCCGCGGCAGTGAAGCCGGCGTCGGCGCACAGGTATTTTGCGGTATTCGCCTCGCGGCCACAGGATTTGCCGTTGTCGTAGAGCCACGTGGCCTTGCGCAACATCAGCTCGGCGGCGTCGAGGCGGGCCAGTGAATCCGCCAGCGGAAACTGGATGCCCTGGTTCATCCCGATCGGCCGCCCGAACACCTCGCGCTCGTTTCCGTACTTCACGGCCTTTTCCAGCGCCACTCGGCCGATGCCCAGCGCCTCGGCGGCGATCAGCATCCGCTCCGGGTTCAGGCCGTCCAAGATGTATTGAAATCCCTTGCCTTCTTCGCCAATTCGGTCCTCGACCGGTACTTCCAGATTGTCGATGAACAACTCGTTGGAGCTCACGGCGTTGCGGCCCATCTTGCGGATCGGGCGGATGTCGACGCGGCTGCGGTCGAGATCGGTGAGGAACAGCGTCATCCCGTCGGTCTTCTTGGTCACCTCGTCGTAGCTCTTGGTGCGGGTCAGCAACAGGATCTTGTCGGACTCCATCGCCTTGGAGATCCACACCTTGCGGCCGTTGACGACGTAGCGATCACCGTCGCGTTTGGCAAACGTGGTGATCCGCGAGGTGTCAAGCCCGGCACCGGGTTCGGTGACTCCGAAGCAGATGTGCACCTCGCCGGTCGCGACGGAGGGCAACGTGCGGGCCTTGAGTTCGTCGGAGCCGTGCACGACCACCGGTTGCATGCCGAAGATCGACAGGTGGATCGAACTGGCGGCGTTCATGGCGCCGCCGGATTTGGCGACCTCCTCGAGCAGGATTGTGGCCTCGGTGATGCCGAGGCCGTGGCCGCCGTACTCGGTCGGGATCGTCATACCCAGCCAGCCGCCGTCGGCTATGGCCTTGTAGAACTCGAAAGGAAACTCGTGCGCCTGGTCCTTTTCCATCCAGTACTGGTCGTCGAACTTCCGCGCCAGTTCCGCGACCGACTTACGGATCAGCTCCTGGTCGTCGGTCAACTCAAAATTCATTCCACCGCCGGGCACCGGGGGTGCCTCCTTTCAGCGCGAGCAGACGCAGAATCGCACGATTGTCGCCCGAACAATGCGATTCTGCGTTTGCTCGCCGGGCGTAGGGGCCTCAGTCCTGGTTGCCGGTAAGCGCTTTCGCGTTGGCAGCAAAGTCCGCGAACGACGAACCCGCCCTGGTGTCCTTGTGGTGGCTGGATGACCGGATCGAAACGTCGTGCCCCTCGGCGGCCTTGCGCAGCGCGCCGACGGTCGCCTGCTCCGGCGTGATGTGGGTGAATGGGTCGAACGAGTACCAGCGCATCGCGTTCTCGTAGGTCATCTTCTTGATCTCGTCGTCCGGAACGCTGTTCAACGACAGCACATCCCACAACTCTTCCGGCGCGCCCGGCCACATCGAGTCGCTGTGCGGATAGTCCGCCTCCCAGCAGATGTTGTCGACGCCGATCATGTTGCGCAGTGCCACGCCCACCTTGTCGCTGATGAAACAGGTCAGGAAGTGATCACGGAACACGTCGGATGGCAACTTGTCGCCGAAGTCCTGATGCGTCCAGGTGGAGTGCATCTCGTAGGTGCGGTCGGCGCGCTCCAGGAAGTACGGGATCCACCCGGTCCCGCCCTCGGATAACGCGACCTTGAGGTCCGGGTACTCCTTGATAGGCCGCGACCACAGCAAGTCCGCCGCGGCTTGCACGATGTTCATCGGCTGCAGCGTGATCATCACGTCCATCGGCGCATCGGGCGCGGTGATGGCCAGCCGGCCCGAGGACCCGATGTGCACGTTCATCACGGTGTTGGTGTCGCACAAGGCTTCCCACAACGGGTTCCAGTACTCGTTGTGGAAGCTGGGGTAGCCCATCGCGGCCGGATTCTCGGTGAAGGTCAGCGCGTGCACGCCCTTCTTCGCGACGCGTCGCACCTCAGCAGCGCACGCCTCCGCGTCCCAGATCACCGGTATCGCCATTGGAATGAACCGCGCCGGGTATGCCCCGCACCACTCGTCGATGTGCCAGTCGTTGTACGCCTGCACTAGTGCGATCGAGAAGTCCGTGTCGTCGGTGGCGAACAGGCGACCGGCAAAGCCCGGGAAAGACGGGAAGCAGATCGACGCCAGGATGCCGCCGGCGTTCATGTCCTTGATGCGCTCGTCGACGTTGTAGCAACCCGGCCGGATCTCGTCGAGCCCCGTTGGCTCAATCCCGTACTCCTCCTTAGGCCGGCCGGCGACCGCATTGAGCGCCACGTTCGGGATTACCGTGTCGCGGAACTTCCACATGTCCGAGCCGTCCTCGTTGTGCACCAGCCGGGGCGCGTCGTCGATGTACTTCTTCGACAGGTGGTTCTTGAACATGTCGGGGGGCTCGACGGTGTGGTCGTCGACGCTGATCAGGATCATGTCTTCTTTGTTCATAACCGTTCCTTCTCTATCGAAGTCATCGGACGCGCTGCTCTATCCAGCCTCGGCGAAACCGCCGTCCAGCGCAAAGATCACTAATGTGAAAACTATCTTCTCGCGAAGTGAGAATCAACATCCAGCGTAGCCGAGCGGTATGCATCCGGTGTTCTCGCGCCTGGGGCGACCGGGCAATTTACCCGCCGCTGAGCCGGCGAATGTGGGCCGCGAAAAGCACTTTTTTGGACGCCCACCCGCGAGTGCGCGGACCCTCTCACGCGGAAGCGGGCGAAGTGCCGCCCTCACCCAGGAAGCGTCCCACCGGGGTCCCTCGAAGGCGGCAGGGAGCCGCGGATCGATACGCGCCAGGATTGACCAAAAGACCGAATCATGCAAATCTATTAGTTGGAAATGAGAATATGATTCTCCTGGACCGAGAGGGAGCCAGCGTAATGCGCCTGCCGCCACTGCCCGCCGATCAGTGGGACGAGGCTGTCCAGCGGTCACTCGCTCCCATGCTGCCGGCGGAGGGCCCCAAGGACGCCAACAACGCGCTTGCCACCTTCGCCCACCACCCGGCGCTGGCCAAGGCGTTTCTCCGGTTCAACGTCCACCTCTTGTACTCCTCCACGCTGCCGGGTCGCATCCGCGAACTGGCCATCCTGCGCGTCGCACATCGCCGCGATTGTCTCTATGAGTGGACCCAGCACGTCGCACTGGCCAAAAACGAGGGGATCACCGATGACGAGATCGCCGCGGTTCGCCAGGGCGATCTAGCTGACGAGTTCGAGCGCGCGGTGCTCACCGGCGTCGACGAACTCGACGAGAAATCGGAGTTGTCTGACCAGACCTGGGCGGCACTCGGCGAGCGCCTCAACGACCAGCAACGCATGGATTTCGTCTTCACGGTCGGCTGCTACACGCTGCTGGCCATGGCCTTCAACACTTTCGGCGTGCAGCTCGAGAACGCCGACCAGCACTGACAGAGAGGTAAGAACGTTGCCCCACTTCCCTAAACCAGCCGCCGGCAGCTGGACCGAAAACTATCCCGAATTGGGCACCGCGCCGGTCGATTACACCGACTCCATCGATCCGGCGTTCTTCGAGGCCGAGCGCAACGCGATCTTCAAGAAGACGTGGCTCAACGTCGGTCGAGTCGAGCGGCTGCCGCGCACCGGCAGCTACTTCACCAAGGAGCTGCCGTCGGCGGGCCCGGGCATGTCGGTGATCGTCGTCAAGACCAAGGACGGGGCGATCAAGGCGTATCACAACGTCTGCCGTCACCGCGGAAACAAGTTGGTGTGGAACGACTATCCACACCGGGAGACCTCGGGCACCTGCCGGCAGTTCACCTGCAAGTACCACGCGTGGCGTTACAGCCTCGACGGGGACCTGACCTTCATCCAGCAGGAGGATGAGTTCTTCGACGTCGACAAGAGCGACTTCGGGCTGGTTCCGGTGCGCTGCGAGTTGTGGGAAGGGTTCATTTTCATCAACTTCGACGAACACGCCAAGCCGCTCACCGACTACCTCGGACCGCTGGCCAAGGGCATCGAGGGCTACCCCTTCCACGAGATGACCGAGACTTACTCCTACCGTGCTGAGGTCGGCAGCAACTGGAAGCTGTTCATGGACGCGTTCGCCGAGTTCTACCACGCGCCGGTGTTGCACCAGGGGCAGTACACCAAGGAAGAAGCCGCCAAGATCATGAAATACGGCTTCGAGGCGCTGTACTACGAGATGGCGAGTCCGCACGCAATGATCTCGACCTGGGGCGGTCAAGCGCCGCCCGCGGACATGAGCATGGTCAAGCCCACGGACCAGGTGCTGCGCAGCGGGCTTTTCGGTCCCTGGGACAAACCGGAGGTTATCGAAAAACTCGACCAGCTGCCGCCGGGCGTCAACCCGAAGAAGGTGCCGCAGTGGGGCATCGACGAGTGGCACTTCTACCCGAACTTCATGCTGCTGATCTGGGAGCCCGGCTGGTTTTTGACCTACCACTACTGGCCGACCGCCGTCGACAAGCACATCTTCGAGTGCACGCTGTATTTCGTTCCGCCGCGCAACGCCCGGGAGCGCTTGGCCCACGAGCTGGCGGCGGTGACGTTCAAGGAGTACGCGCTTCAGGACGCCAACACCCTGGAAGCAACCCAGACCATGATCGGCACCAAGGTCGTCAGAGACTTCCCACTGTGCGATCAGGAGATCATGCTCCGCCATCTGCACAAGGTGACCGGCGACTACGTAGCTAACTGGGCGAAGGAGTGCCAGAACGATGGCAAAATTACCGTCTGAATTCGCTGACCTGGAGCCCTTTTTGGATTGGGACCTGGCCACCGAACCCGAGCGCTACGCCAAGCGGCTGGCCTCGACGATGACCGAGATGCAGGCATTCTACGACGTCGCGTTCCCGCGCCTGAACGATGTGATCGCCTACTGCGACACGTACCCCCTGGACGATCTGCCCGAGGACGCGCGGACCCTCATGCACCTGATGCAGTCGCTGGTCATGGTGTCGTTTCCGATAGAAGCGTGGAAGCAGCCGCGCGTTCCCGACAGCGGCGCCGCCTGGGTCGAGCTGATCAGGGAGCCGGTGATCTAGGAAGGTGCTCACGCTCAAGGCCGCCGGGCTGCTCGACGTCGACGCCGGCGAGATCGTCTCGCCCGGCATCCTGCGCATCGACGGTGACCGGATCGTCGGCGTCGGTGGCAACGTCGAGGGCGAGCTGATCGACCTCGGCGACCAGATTCTGCTGCCCGGTCTGATGGACATGGAGGTCAACCTCCTGATGGGTGGGCGGGGCGAGAAGCCCGGGCTGTCCCAAGTCCAGGACGATCCCCCGACGCGGGTGTTGCGCGCGGTCGGCAACGCGCGCCGCACGCTGCGCGCCGGATTCACCACGGTCCGCAATCTCGGGCTGTTCGTCAAAACCGGCGGCTATCTGCTCGACGTGGCTCTGGGCAAGGCCATCGACGCGGGCTGGATCGACGGTCCGCGGGTGGTGCCGGCCGGGCACGCGATCACCCCGACAGGCGGGCATCTGGATCCGACGATGTTCGCGGCGTTCGCCCCCCACACCTTAGAGCTGACGGTCGAGGAAGGCATCGCCAACGGGATCGACGAGATCCGCAAGGCGGTGCGCTACCAGATCAAGCATGGTGCCGAGCTGATCAAGGTCTGCTGCTCCGGCGGAGTGATGTCGTTGACGGGACCACCTGGCGCGCAACATTATTCGGATGAGGAGCTGTGCGCGATCGTCGACGAGGCGCACCGGCGCGGGCTGCGCGTCGCCGCGCACACGCACGGCGCGGATGCGGTCAAGCACGCGGTCGCGGCCGGTATCGACTGCATCGAGCACGGGTTCCTAATCGACGACGACGCGATCGCGACGATGGTCGAGCACGGCACCTTCCTGGTGAGCACCCGGCGCCTGGCCGAAGCGATGGACGTCTCGCACGCCCCGCCCGAGCTGCAGGCCAAGGCCGCCGAGATGTTCCCGAAGTCGCGCACGTCGATACTCGCCGCCTACAAAGCCGGTGTGAAGATCGCGGTCGGCACCGACGCCCCCGCGATCCCGCATGGCAAGAACGCCGACGAGCTTGTCACCCTTGTGGATTGGGGTCTGCCGCCGTTGGCGGTCCTGCAGGCGGCCACGGTGACCGCCGCCGAGCTGATCAACGCAGCAGACCGGGGCCGCCTCGCGCCGGGCTTGCTCGCCGATATCATCGCCGTGCCGGGAAACCCGTTGGAAGACATCACCGTCACGCAGAACGTCGGCTTCGTCATGAAAGGCGGCAAGGTTTATGCCAACAAGAACTGAGGACCTGGTCGAAATTCAGCAGGTGCTGGCCCGCTACGCCGTCACCATCACTCAAGAGGACATCGACGGGCTGGTCAAGGTCTTCACGCCCGACGGCACCTACAGCGCATTCGGTTCCACCTACACCCTGGACAGGTTCCCCGACCTGGTAGCCGCCGCGCCAAAGGGCTTGTTTCTCACCGGAACAGCGGTGGTGGAGTTGGACGGCGACTCGGCGAGCGGGACACAGCCGCTGTGCTTCATCGACCACGCCACCCACGACATGCGGATCGGCTACTACCGCGACACCTACCTGCGCACCGCCGACGGCTGGCGGCTCGAGACGCGGGCCATGACGTTCATTCGCCGGAGCGGCGTGCACGACTCGGGGCGCCCGCACGCCATCGGCCGCCCCACGCCGTGAAAGTCGAGGAGTTCCGGAGCGATCTGCGCGCGTGGCTCGACGAGCACGACCTGACCCCCGGGCCCGACCACTCGCTGCAAGGCCATATGCAGCAATTCGCCCGGGTTAGCCGGGCGCTCTACGACGCCGATTGGATGCGGTACGGCTGGCCCGTCGAAGTCGGCGGATTGGGCGGTCCCGCGCTGCTTCGCGCGATCGTCGGCGAGGAAGTGGTCGGCCGGCGTCTCGCCGAACCCGGGCCGTACTCGATGCTCGAGGTGCTCGCGCCCACCATGATCGATTACGCACCAACCGAACTCGCCGCGGAGATGGTGCCGAGGCTGCTCAGCGGCCGCGAGCAGTGGTGTCAGGGCTTTTCCGAGCCGGGGTCGGGCAGCGACCTGGCGTCGTTGACTACCCGTGCCACCCAGCAAGGGGACAACTGGATCGTCACGGGGCAGAAGGTGTGGACCAGCTTCGCGCAGTTCTCCACGCGATGCGTGCTGCTCACCCGCACCGCGCCCGGGTACGACGGGATCACCGCCTTCTTCGTCGACTTGGACACCCCGGGCATCACCGTCCGGCCGCTGCGCACCATGCACGGCGTCGACGAATTCTGCGAGGTCTACTACGACGACGTGGTCATCCCGGCGAGCCGGATGCTGGGCAAGCCGGGCGACGGCTGGCGACTCGCGATGGACCTGCTGCCCTATGAGCGCTCCAGCTGTTTTTGGCAGCGGATCGCCTACCTCTACGCACGATTCGACGAGCTGATCAAAGAGACTGCCGGCAATTCCACGTTCGACGGCCACGACGAATACGAGCTCGGCGCGGCCTATCTCGGCCTGCACACGCTGCGCTGCCGCTCCCGGATCACCCAGCACCGGTTGCGCGACGGCGCCCGGCTCGGACCCGACACTTCCATCGACAAGGTGCTACTCGCCAGCGCCGAGCAACGGCTCTACGACACCGTCCGCGACCTGCTGCCCGGAACCCTCGAACTCGAGGACACGCCGTGGCGCTCCGAGTACCTGTATTCGCGCGCGGCGACCATCTATGGCGGCACGGCCGAGATACAGCGCAACATCATCGCGCGCCGGCTGCTTGACCTCGGGAAGGAGTGAGCCATGGATCCCGAGGCACTGCAGATGCTGGCCGACTCGCTGCGCACGACGATGAGCGCGGCCTCAGGCGCCAAGCTCGATGCGGCGCTGTCCGACGTCGGCTGGCTGGACATGCTCGACGAAATCCCAGATGTGGCAATTCCTCTGGTGTTCCGACTGCTCGGCGAGACCGGCGCGCACGCAGCCGTGCTCAACGACGTCGTGCTGCGCGCGGGCGGGGGCGCGCCGGGCGGTACCACGCCGCTGCCGTTCACGGGCGGCTCCTGGGTGACCTGGGAACGTGGCCCTGGCTCCCCTGCACCCACTTCGGCGATCGACGGCGAGCTGCCGATACACCCTGTGCGCAAAGGAGATCCGCTGCCGATGGCGGCGCTGGCCGCGGGCCGGCAAGCCTTGGGATGGTGGCTGGTGGGCACTAGCCGCGCGATGCTTGCATTGGCGCGCCAGCATGCCCTCGACCGTGTTCAATTCGGCCGACACATCGGCTCGTTCCAGGCGATCCGGCACCGGTTGGCCGAGACGCTCGTCGCGATCGAAGGCGCCGAGGCGACGCTACATACCGCGAGCGCCGAACCGGACGAGCTGGCCAGTTTGCTGGCCAAGGCCGCGGCCGGCCAGGCGGCGCTGACCACCGCGCGGCACTGCCAGCAGGTACTCGGCGGGATCGGATTCACCGCCGAGCACCAGCTGCACCGCCACATCAAGCGGTCGTTGATCTTGGACGGATTGCTCGGCAGCACGCGAGAGCTGACCCGGGAGGCCGGAGTGGCGTTGCGGGCCAGGGGTTATGCGCCGCGGCTCGCCCAACTTTGATGCCTGCGAGCCAACGGCTCTCGCTGAAACCGCAGTAGCGTCATCAATACGTGTCATTCGCGACGGGTCTAACATGGGCACACATGAGCAGACCGGTTCCTCGTGGGCAGACCCCGGACACACCGCGAAATGAGTTCGGCGTCGCATCCGTGATCTTGGGCCTGGTCGCACTCATGACCTGCTGGTTGATGGTCGGGGTTCCCTTTGGCATCGCAGCTGTTATCACTGGCGATCTCGGCCGGGGGCGGGTCAAGCGCGGCGAAGCAAACAATCCCCGTACCGCGGTGGCCGGCATGGTGTTAGGAGCGGTAGCCATCGCGGCGGGGCTGGCAGCCATCGGTTACTGGGCCTGGCGGGACACTCAGTAGAGGATTTGCAGTCGCCAAATGGACTCTCGTGCTAGAGGTTTCGCGGCAGTCCGAGTACTCGCTCGGCGATGATGTTGCGCTGGATTTCCGAGGTCCCGCCGGCGATGGTCGCCGCGAAGGTGCGCACATACCGGTCGAACCAGCTGCCATAGTGACTGTCCAGGTTCAGCGGCGCGTATCGGGCGGTGACCGCGCGGAGCACGAGCCCCTCAGGCCCCTTGGCGCTCAGCGCGTCCTCACAGGCGCGTTGCATTGCCTCGGAGCCGAGCAGTTTGAGCACCGACTGAGCCGGTACATCCTCTTCCCCGCGAGCGGCCTTGGCCAACGTCGCCGACCCCAGCAGCTGCAGCGCGTGGCGATCCATCACCAGGGTCGCGTAGTGATCGCGCTGCAGCGCCCCGGAGGGACCGAATTCGACTGTCAGCGCGTGCAACATGTCGGCATAGTCCATCCACAACATGGCGCGTTCGTGGCCCAGCGAACCGGTCGCCACCCGCCACCCGGCATTCAGCTCTCCCACCAGATTCTCCACCGGCACACGCGCGTCGGTGAAAAATACTTCGTTGAAGTCCACGTCTTCGTGGTCTGACACCGAACCGAACGAACGCCGCACCACACCGGGGGTGTCGGTCGGAATGAGTAAAGCGCTGATGCCCTTGTGCTTTGGCGCCTCGGGGTCCGTACGCACGAACGTCAGAAGCACATCCGCGTGGTGGGCGCCGGACGTCCATACCTTCTGCCCGTTGACCACGAAGTGGTCGCCGTCAAGTACCGCACGCGTTTTCAGCGATGCCAGGTCCGATCCCGCGCCGGGTTCGCTCATGCCCAGCGATGCGGTCATCTCGGCCCGCAGAATCGGCACTGCCCAGCGCCGCTTTTGGGCCGGCGTGCCAAACGACAACAGCGAGGCGGCGATGATGCCCACGCCCTGCGGATTGAAGCTTTGATACATTCGCCGCCGCGCCAGCTCTTCCATGTACACGTATTGCTGCAACAAGGTGGCGTTGCGTCCACCGAACTCCGGTGGGTTGCCGGGCAGCAGCCAGCCGTTGTCGAACAGCAGTCGTTGCCAGCGGCGGGCCCACTCCGGGATGTGCGAACTCGACCGCGGCCGCTCCAGCGTGTCCGCTTCGGCGGGCAGATGCGTATCCAAGAAGGCCACGAATTCGGCCCGGAACGCCTCAACCTCGGCGTCAAAGGTCAGCTGCACAGCAATTCTCCGGTCGGTTTCGGCTGGGAAACCGTCAGCAGATCAATATTTCGACGTTCTCTGCAACGGCGCGGTTCGCTCTTTGCGATTCCGCTTCCATACACACGTGTAAGAGAATACTATTCTCGTCGTGGGAAAGTTACAATCTCCAACACGTCGTCCGTGAGGGGGGTCGAGCACAGCGATGGCACGCCGTTCTCCGGTAGAGTCCAACCATGTTCTCCAATCGCGGCAATCATCAGAGCCGCCGGTGACCAGCCCCAGCGAGGAGCCTGCCTGGAAGCAGCGCGCGGTCGAGCGGTCCATCAAGACCGCGAAACTGCGGGCGGCACAGCGCGTTCAGCGCTTCCTGGACGCTGCGCAGGCCATCATCATCGAGAAGGGCAGCACGGACTTTACTGTCCAGGAGGTCGTTGACCGCTCCCGTCAGTCGCTGCGGAGCTTCTACCTGCAGTTCGACGGCAAGCACGAGCTGCTGCTCGCACTGTTCGAAGACGCGTTGAGCCGCTCCGCCGACCAGATCCGGGCCGCCAGTGAAAGCCAGTCCGATCCGCTCGAGCGGCTCAAGGTCGCTGTCGAGCTGCTCTACGAGGCCTCTCGTCCGGATCCAACGGCCAAGCGCCCGCTGTTCACTGACTTTGCACCGCGGTTGCTGGTTACGCACCCGGTCGAGGTCAAGGTGGCTCATGCACCGTTGGTGGCGTTGCTGACCGAACTCATGGAAGCCGCCTACGACGCCGGCGAATTGCGCACCGAGGTCAACGCCAAGCGGATGGCCGCCATGACGATGCAGACGGTCATGTTCATCGCCCAGTCCAGCGGCGGTTCCGACGACGCGACGGTCCATCCCATCTCCGCCGACGAGGTGTGGGACTTCTGCTCACGCGGATTCGTCGGCACGTCAGCCTGAAACTGCCCGGCCGCCGAGCTGACCAACTATCGCACCGCATTTGCCTGTGAGAATCGGGTTCTCTAATATTCAGAATCACAAATCCTGGCACGACGCGGTTCCGGCGAGAGGCGATAATCGGTGACAGTCAGCGCGCCCAACGATGTCTATTTCGACCCCTACGACGTCGCGCTGAACGCCGACCCCTACCCGATGTTTCGGCGGCTGCGCGAGGAAGCGCCGCTGTACTACAACGAGCAACACGACTTCTACGTCCTGAGCCGGTTCGGTGACGTCGATGACGCGCTGGTCGATTACCAGACCTTCAGCTCGGCCAGGGGCGCGATCCTGGAAATCATCAAGGCCAATATCGACATCCCGCCCGGGACGGTCATTTTCGAGGATCCCCCGATCCACGACATCCACCGTAAGTTGCTGTCCCGGATGTTCACTCCACGCAAGATCAACGAGCTGGAGCCCAAGATCCGCGAATTCTGCGCTCGCAGTTTGGATCCGCTGATCGGCGCGAGCGGCTTCGACTTCGTCGCCGACCTTGGCGCGCAGATGCCCATGCGGGTGATCGGCATGCTGCTGGGCGTCCCCGAGGAAGATCAAGAAGCCGCACGCGATTTCGCGAACGCGCAGCTGCGCACCGAGGCCGGTAAGCCGATGGAGACCTCGATGGCTAATGTCGCGAGCCCCGACTTCTTCGGCCAATACATCGACTGGCGCGCCGGGCATCCCTCCGACGACATCATGACCGAACTGCTCAACGTCGAGTTCGAGGACGAGACGGGGACCGTCCGCCGACTGACGCGTGACGAGCTCCTGACCTATATCGGCGTGGTGTCCGGCGCCGGTAACGAGACCACGACGCGGCTGATCGGATGGGCCGGCAAGGTGCTGGCCGAACATCCGGACCAGCGGCGAGCGCTGGCCGAGGACCCGTCGTTGATTCCGGCGGCCGTCGAGGAGTTACTGCGCTACGAGCCGCCGGCTCCGCACGTTTCGCGCTACGTCACCCGTGACATCGAGTACTACGGCCAGCGGGTGCCCGAGGGCAGCGTCATGATGATGCTGATCGGAGCGGCCAACCGCGACCACCGCCAATTCCCGCCGGACGGAGACGTTTTCGACATCCGGCGCGAGATGCACCAACATCTGACGTTCAGTGTCGGCACCCACTACTGCCTCGGCTCGGCGCTGGCGCGCCTGGAGGGCCGGGTCGCGCTCGAGGAGATCTTGAAGCGCTTCCCCGAATGGGATGTCGACATTGACCAGTGCAAGCTTTCCCCCACGTCCACCGTGCGGGGTTGGGAGACAATGCCGGCCGTTCTCCGCTGAGACGTGCCGGTCGGATCAAGTTAGGAATTGAGGTAAGCCATGGCTGGACGTGTTGAAGGCAAGGTCGCTTTCGTCACCGGGGCGGCGCGCGGTCAGGGCCGTAGCCACGCGGTGCGGTTGGCCGAAGAGGGCGCCGACATCATCGCCGTCGACGTCTGTAAGCCGATCGTGCAGAACACCACCATCCCGGCGTCGACGCCCGAGGATCTGGCCGAGACCGCCGACCTGGTCAAGGGCCTTAACCGCAGAATCTTCACGGCCGAAGTCGATGTGCGCGATTACGACGCACTGAAATCCACTGTGGATGCCGGCGTGGAGCAGCTGGGCCGGCTGGACATCATCGTGGCCAACGCAGGCATCGGCAACGGCGGCGACACACTGGACAAGACCAGCGAATACGACTGGCAGGAGATGATCGACATAAACCTGTCGGGTGTGTGGAAGTCCGTGAAAGCCGGTGTGCCACATATCATCACGGGCGGCAAAGGCGGTTCGATCATCCTGACCAGCTCGGTGGGAGGGCTGAAGGCCTACCCCCACTGCGGAAGCTACGTTGCGGCCAAGCACGGCGTGGTGGGCATCATGCGGTCCTTCGCAGTGGAGTTGGGGCAGCACATGATTCGGGTCAACACCGTCCACCCCACGCATGTCAGCACCGCGATGATCATGAACGAGGGGACCTGGAAGCTGTTCCGGCCGGATCTGGAAAACCCGACCGCCGACGACATGGCTCCGATCTGTCAGATGTTCCACACGCTTCCAGTTCCCTGGGTGGACCCGATCGACATCAGCAACGCGGTGCTGTTCTTCGCCTCCGACGAATCGCGCTACGTCACGGGTGTCACCCTGCCCGTCGACGCAGGTGGCTGCCTGAAATAGAGTTCCGTCATATGGACGGATTCGAAGGACGCGGTGCGGTTATCACCGGCGGTGCGAGTGGCATCGGTTTGGCAACCGCCACCGAGTTCGCTCGCCGCGGCGCCAGAGTCGTGCTGGCAGATGTCGATAAGCCCGGCCTGGAACGGGCCGTCGCGCACCTGAACGCGGAGGGTTTCGAGGCGCACGGCGTGTCATGCGATGTGCGGCATCTCGAAGAGGTCACTCATCTCGCGGACGAGGCTTTCCGCGTGCTCGGGCAGGTCGACGTGTTATTCAGCAACGCCGGCATCGTGGTCGCGGGCCCACTTGCCGAGATGACACACGACGACTGGCGCTGGGTGATCGACATCGACCTGTGGGGCTCGATCCATGCCGTCGAGGCGTTCTTGCCCAGGTTGCTCGAGCAGGGTACGGGCGGTCACATCGCCTTTACGGCGTCCTTCGCCGGCCTGGCGCCCAACATCGGGCTTGGCGCGTACTGTGTCGCCAAATATGGCGTCGTCGCCCTGGCGGAGACGCTGGCCCGCGAGGTCAAGGACAACGGCATCGGTGTCTCGGTGCTCTGCCCGATGGTCGTCGAGACCAAGCTGGTCTCCAACTCAGAACGAATCCGGGGCGCGGACTACGGATTGGTGTCCGCGCCCGATGTGACGGGCGGGCTCGGGCCACTCCCGGCGCAGGACGACACGGTCGACGTCGACGACGTCGCCCGGCTCACGGCCGACGCGGTCGAGGCCAACCGGCTGTACATCTTGCCGCACGAGGCCTCCCGCGCCTCCATCCGGCGCAGGTTCGAACGCATCGAGCGCGCGTTCGACGAGCAGGCCGCCACGGGGTGGCGCCACTAGCCTCCCGCGAGATCGTCGGTCAGCCGGGCGCCTGGCCGATGACGCCGTCGGCTTCCAGCTCTGCGATTTCTGATGCGGTCAGGCCCAATTCGGTGAGCAGCTCGTGGTTGTGCTGGCCTAGCAGCGGCGCGGGCCGGGTATGGATACGTTCGGGGCCGCCGGAAGACCTCATCGGCACGGTGCTGAGCCTGGCCCGGCCACCCACCGGGTGATCGACGTCTTCGAAGAAGCCGCGAAACGCCAGCTGATCGAGCTCCGTTTGGCGGTGGGGCTGCATCACCTTGGCTACCGGAACGCCGGCATCCCAGAGCGAGGCGACGATGTCGTCGCCGCTCCGGTGCTCACACCATGCGGCCAGCCGCTCATCGATCAGGTCCTGCTCGACGCGCCGTCCGGCCTCGGTCGACAGCTTGGGATCCGTTGCCCAAGAGGGTGATCCGAGTGCATCGCACAGCCCCTTCCACTGGTTGTCAGTGGCCACCGCGATTGCCACCCAGCTGTCAAGCCGGCCGAATTCGTCGACGTCGGCGGTTCGGTAAAGGTTCTGCGGCGCCGCCGTCGGCCCGCGGTTGCCCGCGCGTTCCAGCAGCGCCCCGTACGCGGAATGCTCGACGATCTGTTCGGCGGAGATGCTGAGCGCGGCATCGACCATGGCCGCTTCGACCAATCCACCCTCGCCGGTGCGGCGACGGTGCTCCAGCGCCAGCAGCAGCCCGTTGATCGCATGTACGCCCGCGTTGGGATCGCCGATCGAATACGGCTCGATGGGAGGGCGGTCGGGATAGCCGGTCAGCCAGCTCAGGCCGGATGCGGACTCGATGACGTAGGCGAACGCGGGATTGTCGCGCCAGGGTCCGTCGAGCCCGAACCCGGGCATCCGCACCATTACTGCGCTGGGCTGAATCGATTGAATCGTGGCGAAATCCAGGCCGATCTGGTCTAGCACCCGAGGTGTGAAGTTTTCCACGATCACGTCGCAGGTCGAGATGAGCCGGCGCAGTACCTCTCGCCCGCGCGGGTTCTGCAGATCCAGCGTCAGGCCTTTCTTATTGGTGTTGAGCGCCATGAAGATTGGCGACTTCTCCCACCACTGGTCTTCGCTGACGGGTACACCGGCGATCAGCCGGGTGCCGTCGGGACGACGGGTGGATTCGACGTGGATGACCTCGGCGCCGAGCATGGCCAGAAAGTGGGTGCAGGACGGGCCCGCCCAAAACGTCGTCATGTCCAGCACCCGAAGTCCCGCGAACGGCAGCCCATGTCCGATACCGGTCGGTCCCGGTCGCGGGGTCAGCCGCGCGGCCCGGTAATGCTCGGTGTGCTCACCCAGCCGCGGGGCCGGTTGCGGCTGACGCAACTGCGCAGGACGCATGCGGTAGGGAGGGCCCGGCTGCTGAAATTCGTCGCGCGGATTGCACACGAGCGAACCGCGCTCGGCGAACTGGTCCAACGACGCGACGTTGGCGCCGTTGCCGACGGGCGCGTTGGGGATCCGGAAAGCGGTTGCGAGCTCACGGATGTCGTCCACGGTGTTGCTCGCCACCCACGCATAGATCTCTTCGGCGTAGACGTTGGCCGACTCGGTGATCGTCAGCGGCAACTCCTCGTCGATCCACTCCGGGTGACCGACCATCGCGCACAGGTCGAACCATTGCTGCGCGGTCCCGCACCCGAGATCCACCAGGCCATCCTTGGCGTGCGCGACACCCGGCACCGTCAGCCGCCGGGCATCGCGCCACGGCCGGCCAAGCACTTCGAAGTAGGTGACGGGGTAGTAGGTCAAGCACAGGATTTGTGTTTCCAGCATCGACAGGTCGAGCAGATCCCCACCGCCGCCGCTGATTTGGCGATAGCGCGACGCCAGGGTCGCGGCACTTGCGTAGGCTCCGGCCAAATACTCGCCGACCTGACCCCCGACGAACACCGGCGCACGTTCCGGATCGCCACGTCCGAGGCCGACGATCCCGCCCGACCACGCCTGCAGCGTGAACTCGGTCGCCGCGCGGTCGCACCATGGGCCCGCCAGCCCAAACGGGGTGATCGAGGTGACGGTGAGATGCGGGTTGCTGCGGTGGATTGCCTCAGGTGTAAAGCTGGCGTGCTCAGTCACTTTCGAACCGGCAGACCACACCACCGCATCCGCCGACGCCAGCAGCCGGGTGACCAATTCGATGTCTTCGTCGTTCGCGGGGTCGGCGACCACACTGTGTTTTGAGCTCGCCAGATAGCTGAACAATGCGCCGTCGCTGCCGGTCTCGATGGCGGCACCCGAGGCCGACCACGAACGCAGCGGATCACCTTCTGGCGGCTCGACTTTGATGACATCGGCGCCGCCGTCGGTCAGTAACTTGGTGCAGTAGGCGCCCGCTATCCCGATGGACAGGTCGACCACCGTGTAGCCGGCCAGCGGCAGTTCGGCCGAGGGTTGAGCCACTAGTTCTTTCTCTTCCCCTTGGAGTCCTTCTTGCGCGCCTTTTTGCTCAGGCGCCAATCCGGGGGGAACTTGCCGTCGTTGTCTTTGACCGCATCGCCCAGACCGCGTTCCATCGCGTCAGCAAGCGTCAGCTCGTCGCCGGCATCCGGACGCACAGTGCTGCCCAACGACTCGAAAACGCCGCTGAGCATGCTGCCCAGATACTCCCCCTGAAACTGCTTCATGATTTCGAAGAAGACCTTCTGCATGAACACCGTGTCGGTGGGGCGATTGCGCGCGCAGGCCAGCGCGTACTTCTCCACCTCTGCTTCGAGCTGATCCCTGGGGACCACGCTGTTGAGAAAGTTGCAGTCGTACATTTCGGCGGCGGTGAAAGCCCTTCCGGTGAACACCATTTCCTGAAACTTCCGGATGCCCATGGTCTGTGCCCACCACCACATGCGGGGCCCCCAGCCGTAATAGCGAAACGACGGATGCCCGAACAGTGCGTCGTCGCTGGCGATCACCAGGTCGGCGTCGGCGGCCTGGTAGAAGTGCCAGCCGTAGCAATAGCCCTTGGCCTCGAGGATGCTGATCTTTTTGAAGTCCTGCAGGCCGCGGATGCCGGAATTCGGGTTGGCATACCACTGGCCGAGGGTGGCGCCGCTCCGGAACGAGCCGACGGGTGGATATCTAACCTCATCGGCGCCGATTCTGTACTCGGCAAGCCGCGCACCTTGGTCCGCCGAATCCCGCACCCGCATGGCCTCGTTGAGATCGGCGCCCGAGCCTAGGTCATCGCCGGCCCCGCGGACCACCAGCACCTTGACGTCGTCGTCGATGCCGGCGCGGTGCAACAGCTCGGCGTAGTGCAAGCGGGCGGCGATTGTCGGCGCGTTGAGGTAATCTGGCCGGTCGAAGGTGATGGTGGCGATACGGGTCTCGGCGTCCTTGCCGTAGCGGATGATCTCCTCCGCCGGCGGCTCCGACTTGTCAGCCATCGCTAGACCTGCCAGAACGGACTCGAGGTCAGCACCTCGGGACCGTCTTCGGTAATGAGGACCGCCTCTCGCCCGAATACCGCTCCGACTCCCTGTTCCCAAACGTAGCCCGTCACCGCCAGCACCATCCCTGACTCCAAGCGTTCCTCGGCCGCGGTCGCGGGCAGATGCTTGGAGACGACTGGCGGGTCGAAGCCCATGCCCAGCCCCCGCGCCACCGGCATCGGCGGCGCGGGCTCGCCCGCTGCTTGGTAGACGGAAATCAATTCCCCCGCTCCGGCGCCAGGTCGGCATGCGGCGATCAGTTTGGCCCACAAGCTTTCCCAGCGCTTGTACAGCGCCGTGGCGCCCGTGCCGCCGTGTTTCTTGTCTGCGGGCCAGGTCCGCCCCACCTCACCGACGTAGCCACCGGCCAGAACTCCGGCAGAGAAGGCCACCAGATCGCCGTCCTGGATGCGACCGTCACCGTTGGCCCGTCGCCACGGATGTTCGCGTGAAGTCACCCATGCGACATCCTGATTCGACGGGGTGCTCACGCCGCCGGCCGCCGCGGCCTCCAGCAACGCCCCGGCCAACGCTTGTTCGGTTATCCCTGGCCGCAACTCGGACACCGCGGCAGCTAGCGCGGATTCGGCTACCAAGACCGATTCGCGCAGCGCGGAAACTTCCTCGGCCGTCTTGATGCGCCGGGCGGCCCGCATCGCGAGTTCTCCGTCAACCAGCTCGGCATTGGGAAACACCGTCGGCAGTAACTGTGCGAAAACCGGTGACAGCGCATCGGTTCCGACGCGTCGAGCGGTGGCAGTGCCGTCGATGCGCCGCAAGGCGGCCATGGTGTTCATTGGATTCCACGAGATGCCATAGAGGTTCTCGTGCGGGATGTCCTCGGGAACACCTTCGTCCCAGGTGCTGAGCAGATGAATTGCACCGGTCTTGCGGATAAGCACACAGGTTGGGCCGAACGGCCGCGTCCCGGCGACCCATAACTGCTGCGCACCCGTGACGTATCGGACGTTGGCTTGCCGTCCCAGGACCAGGACATCAAGGTCGTGGGCCGCCATCTGCTCCAGCGCCCGTTGGCGGCGGCCCGAACGGAGCGTGCGCTCGTCGGGCAGGACTTCAGTTGCCATACGGGTCATAGGGGTAGTCGGTCAAGCGGATCCAGCCTTCCTCGGTGATCACCAGGACCTCTTCGCTGCGGTAGCCGCCGGTGCCGTCTTCCCACACCACCGGCTCCAGAACCAGCACCATCCCGGATTGCAGAACGAAATTCTCGTCGAACTCCTGCCCCAGATCAGTTCCGATCATGGGCATTTCGGCGGCATTGACACCGATACCGTGTCCCAGATAAAAGTGCGGCAGCCACGGCTTGGTGCCCCCATTGGCCTTGATTGCCGCACCGCCCAGGTCTGCGGCGGTGGCGCCGGCCTTGGCGACATCCAGAACGGCGGTCATGATCGTGAACCATTTATCGAACTGCGCCTGCTGACGTGGCGACGGGTCCCGGCCGACGATCCAGGTGCGTCCGAAGTCAGAGCAGTAGCCCTGATAGGTGATGCTGACGTCGGTCCACAACACGTCACCCTCAGCCAGCTCACGCTCGGTGCTCAGCAACGGCAGCGCCAAGTCGCCGTGTGTGGTCCACACGCCCTCGGCCTTGCTCGGCGGCATCACCTGCCATATCGGTTCGAGCATGCTGGCGGTGGCCCCCAACTCGAAGGCGCGGCGCAAAAAGCTTGCCGACAAATCGATCTGGCGTATTCCGGGGGCCAGGCGCTTGTGCACCTCGACCATCGCCTCGTCGGTGATCCGGATCGCGGTGCGCATGCATGACAATTCGTCCGGGGTCTTGATCGACTTGGCTGCGCTGACGATGGCCGCGGCGTCGACCGGAGCACCGTTGGGAAACAACGACTGCCCCGCACGGGACATGGCGCCGGTGAACTCGTCGACCGCAACCACCGATCCAGCCGGAATCAAGTCGGTCAGCACGCGCGCGAAATCGGCTACACCTTCCTCGAATTCGAGATAGACCGGTCCGTGCAGGTGATCGGCGGGCAAGTCCGATTCCTGAGAGGCTCCTTCGCGGAACGGCAGGAACAGGTGGGGCCACTCGTCGCCGGCGAGCACCACGGCCACCGGGCGTTCGACGTACGACAGCCCGGCATCGCCAAGCGGCCAACTCGCGCCGGTCGCGTAGACCACCGCGTTGTTGCCCAGCAGAATCATTGCGTCGACCCCGCGTTCGGCCATCGCCGAGCGCAGCCGAGCACCGGTCTCCCGCCGCATCCGCGCCAGGTCAGGTGTTTCGGGGATCACCAGTCCGTTACCGGCGCTGGTGCCCAGGTGGGCAAACGTTGTCACTAGAGGCCCAGGAACTTGGTGATGTTGTCACTAACGATCTTCTTCGCGTTCGCCGGTCCGACGGCGTCGACCACGGCCTTCAGCGACTTTTCGGAGTAGCCGTAGGTGCTTTCGTTGTGCGGATAGTCGCTGGACCACATGACCTTGTCCATCCCGATCTGGTCGATCAGCTGCAGACCCAGCGGATCGACCATGAATGATGCGCTCATGTGGGTGTCCCAGTAGTAGCGAACGTCGTGCAGCAGCGGCCGATTGAACATGTGCTGGTAGGAGCCCACCAAGTGCTCGGCATCTTGCAATGCCCACGGCACCCAGGAGATGCCGCCCTCGAACCAACCGATGCGCAGCGCCGGGTGGTCGTCGAGGATGCCGCCGAAGATGTACTTGGAGAACGTCTCCCGGAACCCGTCGATGTTGATCATCATGCCGACGACGACCTGGTTGAACTCGCACGGGCTCTTCGGCGGGGTCTCCCCGATGTGGTGCGCGATAGGAACGCCAGAGGCCTCGATCTCATCCCAGACCGGCCTCATGGCGGTGCTGGCGTAGTCGATCGGGTTGCCGTCGTCATCCTTGCCGGGATTCAGCGGCATCAGGAAAGTTTTGAGTCCCAACGATTTCAGCTCGGCCAGTGTCTCGCGGGTGCCCTCGGGATCCCACCAGTTGATCAGCCCGGCAGCGTAGAAGTGGCCGTTGGAGCGTTCTTGTAGCTCAGCAATGTATTCGTTGTAGATGCGGAACGCCAATTCGCGAAGTTTCTTGTCCGGGTAGTGGAATAGCGCCAGCACCGCGTTAGGGAAGGCCAACTCCTTCTCGACGCCGTCCTCGCGGAGCTCCTGGATCCGGGCTTCGATGTTGGTGCTTGCCGCGCCGGGCAGATCGTCGTACTGCATCAACACCGCGCTGAAGTCGCCCGGCAGAAACGACTGGCCCTTGCGGCCTACTTGGTACGCGCCGTCCTCGTACCAGATCCGCGGTGCCTTTTCCTTGAGGTCTTCCGGGAATCGGTCGTAGAAGATGTCGTCCGCCAGGGAGATGTGGTTGTCAGCCGAGAAGACCACGGTCCCTGCGGGCAGACCGACATCGCTGCCCGCTGCGTGACCGCGGCGATCCTTCGGCGCTCCGTAACCGCCGGGCGGGTAGAACGAAGTGGTTGTCGGCGTTGACATTGTTGACCCTCCAATTGGATCGATATTTGAGAGTAATCTTATTCTGCTCAAGCGATTTCGGGTTACCAGGTAACGGGCAGTTCGTAGACGCCGTAGGCAAGCCGGTCGTGCTTGAACGGGATCTCCTCGATCGGAACGGCCAGCGCCAAGGTGGGGACACGCTGGAACAGCGTGCGGAAAACGATCTGCAACTCCGCCCGCGCGAGCTGCTGGCCCACGCACTGATGCCTGCCGTAACCGAACGCGACGTTGCGGTCAGCACCCGAGCGGTGCAGGTACAGCCGATCCGGCTCGGAGAACGCGCTCGGATCCCAGTTGGCCGGGGCCAGGTCGATGATGATGCCCTCGCCGGCGCGAATGACCTCACCGGCGATATGGATGTCTTCGACGGCGACCCGGCGCTGGCCGTTCTGGATGATGCTGAGGTAGCGCAGCAACTCCTCGACGGCGCTGGCGACGATCTTCGGGTCGTCGGCGTCGCGGATGACGGCGATCTGGTCGGGGTTTTCCAGCAGAGCGAGCACACCCAGCCCGAGCATGTTCGCGGTGGTCTCGTGTCCGGCGATCAGCAGCCCGGTACCCAACTGGGCGGCCTCTTTCACGCTGAGTTCACCGGCATTCACTCGCTCGGCCAGATCCGAAACCGCGTCCTCGGCGGGGTCTTCCATCTTGGTCTCGACCAGCTGGCACAGGTATTTGCTCAGGCTCATCGCACCTTTGGCGGTGTCCTCGCCGGTGGCGTAGCGCGCGAGCCCGACGTTGGCGTGGTGCTGGAACATCTCGGCGTCCTCATAGGGCACCCCGAGCAGCTGGCTGATCACCAACGACGGAACAGGCAGCGCCAACGCGGCGACGACATCGGCCGGCTTCGGGCCGGCCAGCATGGCGTCGATGTGGTTATCGGTGATCTGCTGGATGGTAGGCCGCAGTCCCTCAACCCTTTTGAACGTGAACGGCTTCGACAGCATCCGCCGGAATCGGGTGTGTTCTTCGCCGTC
This sequence comes from uncultured Actinomycetota bacterium, assembly GCA_963767375.1. Lineage (GTDB taxonomy): Bacteria > Actinomycetota > Actinomycetes > Mycobacteriales > Mycobacteriaceae > Mycobacterium. Next base: position 2,616,201 of record CAVYDT010000008.1, on the reverse strand, counting down.
GGAGGTGAAGACGGATCGGGGGCGCTTGTGCACGGTCGACAACATGCCCGCGTTCCAGTGCGGAAAGCCGGGCACTCGGTCGTCGACGCTGACCCGCGAGTCGGAGAACAGCTCCCGGCACTCCTCGTAGCCGGTGATGAGCCACGGTGTGCTGCCGTCCCAGATCCGCACCCGCGACAACGGTCGCTCGTCGGCCAGTGCCATGACATCCGGTGGCGGGGCGAACGGGCAGCCCGCCGCCCGGGCCATCGGGTACTCCGGGATTTCCGAGCCCGTTTCGGCGGCGGTACTCGTCAAAGTGTCCGACATCTTTACTCGGGTCCCCTCATTCCTGGATATGGATGGCCAGTGCGGGACACGCCGCAGCTGCGCGGCGGGTGCCCTCGGCTTGCTCGGCGGGCGGGTTCTCGTTGAGCAGGACGACGACGCCGTCGTCGTCCCGCTGGTCGAAAACTTCGGGAGCGTTCATGACGCAGTTCCCCGACGATGCGCAGATGTTTTGGTCAACAGTCACTTTCATTACAGACTCTTCACTCGTGCGGCGTCACGGGCGCCAACCACAGGCCCACGACCGCGTCAATGAGTCCTGTCGCGACGGCCCGCCAGGACGGACGCGCCAGCGATGCGCCCGCGGCGAGCGAGCGTTCGAGGTCCGCGCAAGTGTGGATCAACAGGTTGCGGGCCATGATGTTTCGTTCGTAGCGGACACCGGTTGGCAGGTTGGGGAGGCAACGGTTGATGCCGTCGATGACCTCAACCAGCGACGGCGAGCTGAGGGCATCCTTGACGACGATGTTGTAGTAGGCCGGATCGGTCATCGCTTGCGCCGCAAAGCGCGCGTACCACGTCGGATTACCGAGCGCCGCCAAGTGTTCGGTGAGCGGGCGCACCAGGCATCCCACCCAGTCGCGCATCGCGGCGCCTTGACCAAGGCTGGCGCCCAGCTCCCCCACCATCTCCTCGCGAAGCCGCTCGATGGGCTCGCGATGTTTCTGCTCGATGGCAAGTACCAGGTCGGCTTTGGTGCCGAAGTGGTAACCCACCGCTGCGTTGTTACCCTGACCGGCCGCCTCGCTGACCTGCCTGTTGGATACCGCGAACATGCCGTGCTCGGCATACAGCCGCTCAGCGGCCGCCAGGATCGCCTCCTGAGTCGAGGTGGCCCGCTCACTGCGAACGGCTCTGCCGGCTGCGGTCATCCCGCTAGTCAACCGTGCGCACGCCATTAAGTCAAGCGATTGATTTAAATGCTTCGGCAGTGTGGCTCAGTGTCCGGCGTCGAACTCGATGGGCAGGCTGACTGGTCCGCTTATCCCGGTCAGCGGCTTCCACGGCGCCGGGCCGGTGCGCCGGGCGTGGGGCATGCGTCGCGTCATGACCGAGAGGGCTTCGGCGAGTTCGAGTCTGGCGAGATTGGCGCCGAGGCAATAGTGCGCGCCCGCGCCGAAGGTCTGCATCGCCGGTGCGTCTTCGCGGGTGATGTCGAGGCGGTCGGGATGGTCGTAGACGGCGGGATCGCGGTTCGCGGCGGCGGTGTTGGCGAGGACCAGCGTGCCGGCCGGGATGGTGACTCCGGCCAGCTCGACGTCTTCGAGGGCCGTCCGCAGCGCGGCGGCCGCGATCGGCGAATGACGCATCGTCTCTTCAACCGCGTTCATCGCGAGCTCGGGATGCCGGGCAACCAGTTCCCACTGGTCGGGGTGCTCGCACAGCGCGTGCACCGAGGCAGCCAGTTGATTTCGCGTGGTGTCGGTCCCGGCGATCAGCAGGGACGCCACCAGCATCCGTAGCTCGTCGGCGCTGAGGCGATCGCCGCCGTCCTCGGCGCGGATCAGCTCGGAGACGAGGTCGTCGGTCAGCGTTTGGCGCCGGTTGGCGACCATGCCGTCGATGTAAGCGTCGAGTTCGTCCCACGCCGTCAAGATGACCCGCTCGTGCGCTGCGACGTTCCAGTCGAAGACCTTGAAGATGTCGTCAGCCCAATCTGAGAACAGTTCCCAATCCTCTGCCGGCGCGCCGAGCAGCGCGCAGACGATCGGGATCGGGTACCGACGGGCGATGTCCGTGACCACGTCAAGGCGCCCGGTTGCGGCGCGGCCATCGACGAGTTCGGTGATCACGTCAACGATCGTGGTGCGTAGCCGCGCGGTGGCCCGCGGCGCGAAGGCCTTGGATACCAGTCGTCGCAGCCGGTGATGTGCTGCTCCATCGAGGCTGATCAAGTTCGTAGCGACCCGCTCCCACAACGGGCCACTGGTGATGCCCTGGGAGGCGAGGAACATGCCTTGGGGCACCCGGAATCGCGGGTCGCGAAGCACGCTTCGCACCAGTTCATACGTCAGCAGCTCCGGCCCGTGCGGCCCGATCGCCACCGGCGCCTGCTGTCGCGCCTGTCTTATGATTTCGTGGGCCTCTTCGGGGCTCTGACAACGCTCATAGTCGATGTTCGGCAGGTTGGCATCAAAGACGCTCGGGCAGATCGGTCGATCGATCGCGATGGTCATGGCGGCCTCCCCAAAATCATTCGTGAAGTACGTTCGCCACCAAGTCTTGGTGCTGCCGCCGCGCAGCACATGCGTAGACGACTACCTGTCTCTCGGGTCGAATACTCGGGTTGGGTTTTTAGCGCGTGCGGGGTTGAAAACGTGCCGTCATCGGCCCGAGGATGCGCTGATAGCCCGACGGGAAGACCCGAACCGCTAGGTCGAATGCTCTGGCATCCAGCCCCACTACGACGCGGGCCTTGTTCTTGCGGACGGCCTTCAAGATGGTCCGTGCCGCGCGGTGAGCACTGGTGATGGCGACCTTGTCGAAGACCTTGATGCCGGCTGCTATGTCAACGCCTTCCGCAGCCCCGGCATTGCGCGCGATCGCCGTCTTCACGTAACCGGGGTGCACCGCCGTGACCCCGACGCGGTGGCCCGCCAGCTTCATCTCCTGGCGGAGGGCTTCGGTGAAACCGCGCACCGCGAATTTCGCCGAGTTATAAGCGGCCTGACCCGGGACGCCGAACAGACCGAACATGCTCGACATGTTGATGACGTGACCGTCGCCAGACGTGATGAGATGCGGCAAGAACGCCTTGGTCCCGTTGACCACGCCCCAGTAGTCGACGTCCATCACGCGTTCAATGTCCTTGAACTGACTGACTTCAACGTCGCCCAGGAACGCGATGCCGGCAATGTTGTAGATCTGGTTGACCGTCCCAAAGTGGGAGTTGACGGTGTCGGCGTAGGCGAGCAACGCCGCCCGCTCGGTGACGTCGAGCCGATCGGCCCGCACGTCCGCACCGATCTTCTGGATGAACTTCTCGGTCTGGGCAAGCCCGTCCGCATCGAAGTCGCTGATGGCCAACCGCGCGCCGGATCGAGCCAGTTCTACTGCGAGCGCTCTCCCGATACCCGAGCCGGCACCGGTGACCGCGGCTACCTTTCCGCGAAAACCCTCCATAGCCAACTCCTTTCGCGGCAGCCTGTCATCCCTCGTGCTTCTTGGACCGGATCGCCTTGCCCGTTGACGTCCCGCCGTCCACCGGCAGTACGGTTCCGGTGACATAACGCGACCGGTCGGTGGCAAAATACAGCGCCGCTTCGGCGACGTCTTCGGGCGTGCCCTCGCGCTTCAACGGCCGGTCCGCCCGCATCGTCTCGCGGATCGTCGCCTCGAACCGCTCGATATCGTTTGGGTCCATGTTCGCCGCAGACTTCGCCAGAATCGGGGTAGGGATATTGCCCGGTGCGATGGCATTTACCCGAATCTCATGGTACGCCAACTCGATTGCGGCGGACTTGGTGAATTGGATCACCGCCGCCTTCGACGCGCGATAGGTCATCACGCCGCCACCCGCTTGGATTCCGCCGATCGAGGTCACGTTGATGATCGATCCCCCGCCATTGGTCGCCATGTGCCGAGCGGCATCTCGGGTTCCCGCCATCACGCCCAAGACGTTGACGGTCATGATGCGGTGGAAATCGGCCAAATCGTCGTCGAGGAATCGGCGGTGCATAGTTCCGGAGACACCGGCGTTGTTCACCATGACGTGCAGACCGCCGAATTTCTCGACGGCGGTGGCCACTAGTGCCCCGACCTGTTCGGGATCGGAGACGTCCGTCGGCCGAAAGAAAGTGTCCACCCCCAGCGTTGCCGCCAGGGCCTCGCCTTTGTCGGTTTCGATGTCGGCGATGACAACCCGCGCGCCCTCGGCCGCAAACCGCTCTACCATGCCCCGGCCGATACCTGAGGCACCGCCGGTGACGATGGCGACCTTGCCGGCTAGTTCGTTGACCACACGACGAGTTAATCGGCGTCGCCACTGTTAAGTCAACTAGTTGATTTAAGAACACCTGCTTCTCCCCTTCCGAAGGCGGATCGTTCAGACCAGAATCGAGCCACAAGCTCATCGGCAAAGGCGAAAGGTTATCGAGGTCATGAAGATCGTAGTCATCGGCGGCACTGGACTCATCGGCTCACAGGTCATCGCCCAGCTCGTCGAGCTGGGCCACGAGGCGGTCGCGGCCTCGCCGCGCTCGGGTGTCAACGCCGTCACCGGTGAAGGTCTCGCCGAAGCCCTCGCCGGTGCGGACACGGTCGTGGACGTGGCCAACTCGCCGTCGTGGGCCGACGATGACGTGCTGCAATTCTTTACTACCTCTACCCGCAACCTGCTCGCCGCAGAGCGGGACGCCGGCGTGCAGCACCACGTGGCGCTCTCGATAGTCGGTTGCGACCGCGTACCGGACAGCGGCTACATGCGGGCCAAAGTCGCCCAGGAGAAGGTGATCGAAGAGTCGGGATCCCCATACACCGTCGTCCGGGCGACTCAGTTCTTCGAATTCGTTGGCGGCATCGCCGATTCGATGACCGACGGTGACACGGTCCGCGCGCCGCATGCGGCGTTCCAGCCGATCGCCGCCGCGAATGTCGCCACGGGCGTCACTCGCGCGGCGACCGGCATCCCGGTCAATGGGGTATTTAACATCGCCGGCCCGGAAAAGCGCGGCATGGACGACTTCATCCGGACCCAGTTCGCGGAGGCTACCGATGCGCGCCAGGTAGTGAGCGACGCTCAAGCCCGTTATTACGGTGCGGTGCTCGACGATCGCAGCATCGTGCCCGTCGACGGCGAGAACACGACCATCTTCCCCACGAGCTTTACTGACTGGCTGTCCTCCCGCGCGGGCGCCGTCTGAGCTTCAATACCACGGCGAGTGTGGGGGATACGGTCGTCGACACATCGGGATTCGTCCATAGGCCCCACACCGGACGGCACTCTCCGTCGCAAGCGCCGGCGCCGGTTGCGATATGGGCTATTCGCGAGCAGGGTTAAGGCGCCCGGGAGAACCAGACACCGAGGAGGAGCAGTCCATGCCTACGCTGCCCACCAGCGAAGTCCCCTTCGACAGGGTGCGGCTCACCAGGCGCGGTTTCATAGCCGCAGGCATCGCGAGTGGATTCGCGGTGGCTGCTTGCAGTCCGCAGGCAACGAGCAGCGAAGCCAAAATGGAGGCCGCGATCAAGGCCGTCGAGGCGGCCCGACCGCACAGTGGACGCACCGTGACCGCCACCTTGACCTCCCAGCAGACCGACGTCGACCTGGGTGGCGTCACCGCACGAACGCAGGCCTTCGGCAGCACCATCCCAGGCCCGCTGATCCGGGCCAACATCGGCGACGAGCTTGCGATCACGGTCCAAAATCGGCTTAGCGAACCGACGTCGGTGCACTGGCACGGAATCGCGCTGCGCAATGACATGGACGGCGTCGAGCCCGCCACCCCGAACATCCCCGCCGGACAGGACTTCACCTATCGGTTCTCCGTTCCGAATGCCGGCACCTATTGGGCCCATCCGCACGTCGGCCTCGAGGGGGACATGGGACTGTATCTGCCAGTCATCGTCGATGATCCGACCGAGCCGGGCAACTACGACGCCGAATGGATTGTCGTCATGGATGATTGGACCGATGGCGTCGGTAAAAGCCCGCAACAGCTCTATGACGCGCTGACCTCCCCGAACAAGCCCACGATGCAAAACATGCCCGCGCCGGCTTCCGCAACGCCGACAACGACCCGGACGACACCGACGACACCGACGACACCGACTACCACCACGGCGACCAAAGGGACCACCACGACCGGAACGACCGGAAGATCGGGAACATCAGGGACGACCTCAACAAGCGCGGCGGCCGGCGCGCCGGGTGAAGTCGGCGCAAGCGACCTGCTCGGCGGCGACGCCGGTGACATCGCCTACCCCTACTATCTGATCAACGGCCGCATCCCCGCGGCCGCCACCACACTCAATGCGAAGCCGGGCCAACGAATCCGGATCCGCTTCATCAATACCGGCTCGGACACCGCATTTCGCGTTGCGCTGTCCGGGCATTCGATGACGGTCACCCACACCGATGGCTTCCCCGTGGTGCCCACCCAGGTCGACGCGCTGCTGATCGGAATGGCCGAACGCTACGACGTCATCGTGACCGCTGCCGACGGCGTTTTCCCACTGGTCGCCGCCGCGGAAGGGAAAAACGCCGTTGCACGTGCGCTGCTCGTCACGGGCTCAGGTAGCCAACCCGATCCGCAATTTCGGCCGGATGAACTCACGAAGCGAGTGGGAACCATCGACATATTCACCGCGACCACCTCAGTGAACTTGGGTGCGGCCGAACCCAACCTCAACCTCCCCGTCGTCTTGGGCGGCGACAGGGCGAAATACGTATGGACGATCAACGGCGAGCCCTACAGCAAGACGAACCCGCTGCACATACGACAGGGCCAGCGGCCCATCATCACGTTCGACAACCAAACGATGATGTATCACCCGATTCACCTGCACGGCCATACCTTCCAGCTGATGAAGCCCAACGGCGCACCCGGCGCTCGCAAGGACACCGTGGTCGTGTTGCCCAAGCAGAAAATCGACGCCGTGCTGGTCGCCGACAATCCGGGCTTGTGGATGTTGCACTGCCACAACACCTACCACGCACATGCGGGGATGCAGACCCGGCTGGACTACGTCTTTTGACCGTCAGTTGCCGCGAGAAAGTCCAGCAGCAGTTCGTTGACCGCCGACGACTGCTCGATCTGCGGACAGTGGCCGGCCGTGTCGACGACCGCTGAGCCTCCGTGTCGGATCTGCTTGGCGATCTCAGCGGCCCAGCCGCCGGGAAGGAGCTTGTCGCCTGCCCCTTCGATGACAAGCGTCGGCACGTCGATGCGCTCGTAGGGCCGCGCGCTTGACGGCGTCGAGGGCCGCGCTGAACCGGGACGGCGGAAACGGGCGGCGGCAATTGCCTCCCACGCGCCGGGCGCCACGCTCGACTCGTAGCGCCGGCGCACATAGTCGTCGTCGGCCGGATAACCGGCGCCGTAGAACAGCGCCTCGACAATCCGCTGCATACCCGGCAGGGTCGCGTCGTACTCCTGCAGGGCCTCAAAGTGCTTGTTTTGCTGGATCTCTCCGCCTCCGCAGATGATGACCAGGCTTCGGACCGGCAGTAGCGGCGCGTCCGAGGTGGCGTCGTTGAGCAAGTTGATGGCACCCATCGAGTTGCCGACGAGATGCGCCGACCGTATCCCGAGTACCTCGCAGAAGCGCGCCACATGCCGAATTCGCATCCCGCGGCCATCGACGAAATCAATCACCTTCGCCGACTGCCCGAATCCGAGCATGTCGGGAGCCAGCACTCGGTACCGCGCGGCCAGCGCGGCGATGTTGCGTTCCCATCCAAGTTCGGCGTTGGCACCGAATTCGCCGCCGTGCAGCAGCACCACCGGATCGCCCTCGCCGGCCTCCAGATAGTGAGTAGCCAGACCGTCGACCAACATGGTCTTGCTTTGAAAGCCCATCATTTGATCGCTATCGGGTTCACTGGAGAGCCCACGGCGCCAACGAATCTCAGTGGCGGAGCCACAAGCTGAAATTCGTAGACACCGTCGGACGCACAGTCTTCCGCCAGCGCGGTGAGGTCCCAGTACTCGCCGAGCATCAGCCCCATGTCGCGCAGGGTCAGTAGGTGGAACGGCAGAAACACTCCCTCGACACCGGAGACCGGGTCTTCGACCTGGAGGTTGTCGGACGCGACGGCGGCGATCTCGTGATCGTGCAGCCACTGCGCGCACCGCCAGTCCAGTCCGGAGTACGGCTCGGTTTTGTTGCCGGTCATCAGAAACCTTGTCCACCAACCGGTTCGGACCAGCACGATGTCGCCGCGCTCAATCATCACCCCCTGCGACCGAACCACGTCGTCCAGCTCTTGGGGAGTGATCGGATTCCCGTGCTCGAGGAAGACCTCGGCGCCGCGGTGCCGCACCACGTCCAGCAGCACGCCGCGCGACGTGATGCCCTTGCCGTCGACCTTCTCGATGCCGCAGTGAAAGGCCCCCATGCTGGTCACCGAACCAGCCGAAAAGCCGTTGTATAGCTGGTCGTCGTAGTAGACGTGCGACAACGCGTCCCACTGGGTGGCCGCCTGCAGCGGCATGATGATCATGTCATCGTTGAAGCGGAACAGATTGTCGACGAAGTAGCCGCCCAACTCGTGGGCCGCCGGGTTTCGGTCCCACTGAGGCCCGTACTGGGCCAGCGTGTTCGCATCGCCGCCATCGACGGTCATGACGTGCACGGGGTTGTGCCGGAACCCGAAGGCACCCTGCGGGCCAGACTCCCCGAAATCCACTCCGAGCGGAAACACCTTGCCGTGCCGGACCAGGCTCGCGGCCTGGCGCACCTTCTCGGCGGTGATGAAGTTCAGCGTGCCGAGCTCGTCGTCGTCCCCCCATCGTCCCCAGTTGCTGACATCGCGAGCGGCCCGCCGAAAGTCAGTCATGCTCGCCATGGGGCCCGTCCTTCCTGAAATTCACTGGCGACGGCGGCACCGACATTTCCGCCGTCGACCCAGATAACCTGGCCCGAAATATAGCTGGCCGCACGGCTATTCAGGAAGACCAGCACCGCAGCCTGTTCCGCGGGCTCGGAGACCCGGCCCAGCGGCTTGGGTATGTCGTCGAGGAAGCCCTGCCCGTAGGCGGTTCGCAACTGGTCGAGGATCGGGGTTTCGGTGACACCGGGCCCGGTGCAGTTGATGCGGATGCCCCGCGCGCCGAGCGGGGTGGCGCTGGCCATCGTGTAGAGGATGAGCGCTTCCTTGGACAACTGGTAGCCGGTGCCCACCACATCGGGGTGCTCCCGGCACCAGTCGATACCCTCGCGCATCGTCGCGGTGCGCAGCAGCGGTGCCACATCCCGCAGGTGTTCGCGATATGCCGCCGCCGCCAGCGAGGACACGCTTACGACGGACGACCCATTAGTCAGCATCGGGATCAACGCCTCGGTGAGGTGGCGCAGGCCGAGGAAATTTATCGTCACGACGAGCAACGGGTCACCGATCCCCGAGGAGACCCCGGCGACGTTGAACAGCGCATCGATGTCGCCGCCGATGGACGTGACGGCCCGATCGATGGATGCCGGATCGGCCAGGTCAACCTCGTGAAAGTCGTTGATCTCGAACGCAGGACGACGTTTGTCGAGCCCGACGACGTTCGCCCCAAGTTCGGTGAGCTGGCGCACCACGTGTTCGCCGATACCCGACGCGCATCCGGTCACCACAACACGGCGGCCGTCGTAGCGCCACATCCCGTCGATCTCTGTCAACGATCAGCCCTTCGCTTCGCGCTGCTCCTTCAACCGCTGCGCCGCCTGGACGCGGCCTTCGTTGATCTCCGCCATTGCCTCGGGAATTTCGCTGGCGGTGAAGTTACCGCCACGGCCGGTCGGCAGTCCACCGAAGGAGTAGTTCTCGTCGAATTGCGGTGCGGTCGACTCCGGTCGCCGCGCCTCGATCTTCTCGATGACCGGGGCTAGCCGCGCGGCCTTGTCGGCCACCGCCTTTTGGTCACGCTCGATGAACTCGGGCAGCACTTCCTTGCCCATCAGCTCGAGGGATTCCATGGTGCCCTCGTGGCTGCGCGGGTTGAGCAGCAGGATGATCTCGTCGACGCCGCTTTCCTCGTAACCGCGCAGGAACTCACGCACGGTGGCCGGTGAGCCGATCGCGCCACGTCCGGGACCGTAGGCCAGCGTCGGGTCCTTCTCGACCTCTTCGAGATAGCGCTTCCACACTCCGGTCCGCCCCGGAGTGTGCACGCCGGTCATGTAGTAGTGCATGATCCCGAACGAGAAGAATCCGCCGCCCTGCCCGAGGCGTTCGAGGGCCTGCTCGTCGGTCTTGGCGACCATCATCGACAGGTCACCGCCGATGGCCAGGATGTTCGGGTTGATCGCCGGCGTGACCGGGACGCCGTTCTCCTCGAGTTCCTTGTAGTAGCCGTTGACCCGCTCGGTCAGCGGCCCGGGGCCAGTGTAGGCGAAACTCAGTGCACCGATGGCCTTTTGGGCGGCCATCTGCACGCTGGCCGGGCGCGTGCACGCGACCCAGACCGGCGGATGTGGCTTCTGTAGCGGCTTCGGAATGACGTTGCGGGCCGGCATCTGGATGTGCTCGCCCTTGAAACCGGAGAAGGGCTCCTCGATCATGCAGCGGATCGCGACTTCGAGGGCCTCTTCCCATTGGGCGCGTTTGTCGGCGGGATCGATGTTGAATCCGCCGAGTTCACCGACGGAGGAGGATTCCCCGGTCCCGAACTCGACGCGCCCGTTGGAGAGCAGGTCCAGGGTGGCGATGCGTTCGGCGACCCGCGCCGGGTGATTGACCGCCGGCGGCATGTGCATGATGCCGAATCCCAGCCGGATGTTCTTCGTGCGCTGACTGGCCGCGGCCAGAAAGATCTCCGGCGCCGTGGAGTGACAGTACTCCTCGAGGAAGTGGTGCTCGGTGAGCCAGACGGTGGAGAAGCCGGCCTTGTCGGCGGCCTCCACCTCGTCGAGGCAGTCCTGCAACATGATGTGCTCGTCATCGGGGACCCAGGGCCGCGGCAGGGCGAATTCGTAGAACAGCGAGATTTTCATCGTTACCTCCTATGAGAACTGATGGCCTGTCTAGCGGCATGTTTCGCAGCAACAAAGCCAAAGGTCATGGCCGGGCCGATGGTCGCCCCGGCACCTGCGTAACTGCGGCCCATCACCGCCGCAGAGGTGTTGCCCACCGCGTACAGGCCCGGCACGACGGAACCGTCCGCCCGCAGCACTCGCGCGTATTCGTCGGTCAGCAGACCGCCCGATGTCCCGAGATCGCCGAGGACGATTCGAAAGGCGTAGTACGGCGGATCCCCCAATGGGTACAGGTTGGGGTTGGGCAAGGTCGGATCGCCGTAGTAGTTGTCATACACGCTGTCTCCGCGGTTGAAATCGTCGTCGTGGCCCTTTCGCGCCAACTCGTCGAAACGCGTTGCGGTTGCGCGAAGCTGGTCCGCCGGTACATCGATCTTCCTGGCCATCTCGTCCCAGCTCATCGCGGCCTTGACGACGCCCGATTCCAGCCAGGCAGCCGGAACCTTGCGACCGGTGGGCACCGGGGCAAACGGAATCTTGGGTATCGGCAGGTGGCCGCCGACGACATAGCGGTTAAAGGAGCGATGATCGGTAATGAGCCAGCACGGGATGTGGGTGACCCCGGACTTCTGGCCGTCGATCATGGCATGACCGAAGTCCATGTAGGGCGCGGCCTCGTTGATGAACCGCTTGCCCGCACCGTTGACGATGAACTGCGCGGGCATCATCCGCTCGTTGAGCATGAATTGCATTCGGCCGTCCGGCCATTGGATTGCGGGAAACCACCAGGCCTCGTCAAGCAGCTCGGTCTCCGCGCCCACCCGCTCGCCCGCGCGGATGCCGTCGCCCATCGAGGCGGGGTTGCCGAAGCTCCAGTCCTGGTCCACAACGGGCTGATGCTCCTTGCGCCAGACCATGTCGTGCTCGAAGCCGCCCGAGGCCAGGATCACCCCTCGGCGCGCGCCGACGCGCAGCCTTCTGCCATCCCGCTCTACCAACGCGCCGGTCACGGATCCGTCTGCGTCGGTGAGCAGTTCGACCATCGGGGAATTCAGCCAAAGCGGGATGGCACGCTCTCTCATCGCCAGTCTCAGCCGCGCCGCCAGCGACTGCCCGATCGCCGCCATCCGCACGCCGAACACCCTCGCCCTGACCATCCGCGCAATCAGCTTGAGCAGCACGCCCTTGCCGGCCCACGATTGCCGGACCCGGTAGAAGGATCGAAGCTCCTTGGGCCCCAGCCAGATTCCTTTGGGAGCAAGCGCCAGCGGCTTGAGCAGCGACTCCTCGTCGTCGCCCAGCTTCCGCAGGTCGATGGGCGGCACGTTGATGGTGCTGCCAAGTTCGGAGCCGCCGGGCAGTTCCGGGTAGTAGTCGGCATAGCCTGGCTTCCAGACGAATTCGAGCCGCGGCGAAAGTCGTTCGAGGAACTCCAGCATCTGCGGCGACGACTCGACGTACTGCCGCAGCCGTGTCTCGCTGACGAGACCATCGGTGATCAACTTCAGATATCCGACAACGCTGTCCGGATCGGGGACATAGCCCTCCCTGCGCTGCGCGGGCGCCCCGGGCACCCAGATGCCGCCCCCCGACAGGGCGGTCGAACCGCCGAAGCTCGCGGACTTTTCCACCACCAAAGCGTCCAGTCCGGACGCGTCGGCCGTCAGCGCGGCGGTCATGCCACCACCTCCGGACCCGACGACGAGCACGTCGACGACGTGATCGAATCCCTCTGGGGTGCCGAATGAATCGGCAGGCGCGGCAGTCATTTCGGCGTCGCCGTTCTGATGGCGAAACCGGCGATCAGTTGTGCGGCCGGCTTGTAGTAGCGCACCGTGGTCTGGTACGGCCCAGCCGTTGCCAATGCCGAGAAAGCCGCGAGCCACGTCCTGACTTCATGAGCGGAGCCGCCGCCCTCGTAAAGAACGAATGAGTTGGACCAGGAGTCGAACTCGGAAAGCCGGCCCCCGTCAATGATCTCCAGGAGCTGGTGATCCCACGCCGGGTTGAGGGGCTGCAGGTCGCTCTCGCCCCCGGCGAAGCTCTTGGCCGCCTCGATCACGACGGCCTGTCGTGCTTGCCGCTGTTCGGGCGTCAACGGTTCGCCGTGCACGATCCGTTGCAGCACAGCAGGACCCGCGGTCGCGAGGGTCGGTACGGGGGGACTGTGGGAGAGCCCACCGGATCCGATCACCAGGACGCGCTTGTCCAGGGTCGCCAGGTAATTGCCCACTGCCGTGCCCAACGCCCGGCAGCGGTGCAAAGGCCCCAGGGGAACCCCGATCGCGTTAATGAAGATCGGGATCACCGGACGCGAAGTGGCATCACCGAAAAGCTTCTCCAGCGGCTGCACGGTGCCATGATCCACGTCCATGCTGGCCGATACCGCGATGTCGACGCCCGCGCCGAGCACGGCTTCTGCGCAGTCGGCGGCAATGTCTTCGGGAACGTCGAGCGGGCCGAGGTGGGTGCCGTAGTCACCGACTCCCCTGGCATGCAGGCCGATACAGAACGGCGGCATCACCTTGTAGAAGAACCCGTTGTAGTGATCCGGGGAAAAGATGACAACGAGCTCGGGGTCAAACTCCTGCACGAACCCCCGCGCTTGCGCGATTGCGGCATTCACGTCGTCAAGCAGATCCTGCGACGGCCCCGGTAGATTCAGCAGCGGGCTGTGGGACATGCAGCACAGAGCCAGTGGCACTTGGGGAATCACCCCCTCCCGGCGTCAGTGTGAGGGTGTCAATGAGCGAGGCGGACAGGTCGGGCGCGAGCTGGGCGATACAGGCACCGGCGATACAGCGATCGGGGCGCAGGAACAACACCGATTCCTTGTGGGCGTCGAACCAGGTTTTGAGACCACCGGTGCGATCGCCAACGACAACCACATCGAGGTCTTCGGGAGTATCGGCACCCGTCCAGTGCAACTGAGTGAGCGGGCGCAGCGCAATAAAGCGCGCCCCCAGGGCTTTCCAGCTCGCAAAGGCGTCATCGCCCAGGATCTTGCGGGGGTTGTTGTTCCAGCACAGCACGGCGAACCAGGGGCCCAGCACATCGTCCAAAAGAACATCCCGCTGCGTCCGGGTATCCACCCGCGGCTGGACGAACAGGGTGCCGGCCGGCGAACCAGGGTCGCGCGGTTCTTGAAGGATCGAATGAACCACTGCTCCCTGCTCGTAGCGTGGCATCGGCTTGAAGCGCATTTCCAGCACATACCGCTTGAGCGACGGCACAATTGACGCGGATCGCACGAGCAGGTCCCGGGCGGCGGCAACCCTGCGGTCGGTCGGCGAGATGACCCGGCCCACCATGGTGGAAAGGTCGATCATCGCCCGCGCGTGCTTGCGCCGCTCGACGTCGTAGGTGTCGAGCAACCGGTCGTCGGCCCTGCCGCTGACCACCGCAGCGAGCTTCCATCCCAGGTTCGCCGCATCCCGGATGCCACTGTTGTAGCCCTGCCCCTGCCACACCGGCATCAGGTGCGCGGCGTCTCCGGCGAGCAGCATCCGGCCGCTGCGGAACGCGCCGGCGATGCGCGAGTGGTGCGTGTAGACGCGGCGCCGGATCACATCGACCCGGTCGGGGTGCGGCACCATCCGAGCAAGCATCCGCGTCAGGAAGGCGGGATCCTCCGCCTGCTCGTCGGTCTCGTCGGCGTGAATCATGAACTCGAACCGGCGAATTCCGTGCGCGATCGAGATTGAGGCGTAAGGACGTTCCGGGTCGGCCCCGACCTCGCTGTTCGGGTGACCCAGCGGATCGTTGGCGATGTCGACGACCAGCCATCGCGTGGACGATGTCGTTCCGTCGAAGGAAACGCCCATCATCCGGCGGGTTATGCTGCGTCCGCCGTCGCAGCCGACAACGTAACGCGCGCGAATGCTTGACGCGTTGCCGTCACTGCCGCACTCGACGGTCACCGCGTCGGCGGCTTGCACACACGAGCTCATCGGATGGTCCCACTGCACCTCGACGTACTCGAATCTTTCCAGTCCGCGCAGTAATTCAGCGTCGACCAGTGGCTGCACGAACCCATTGCGCTTCGGCCAGCCGAAACGTGCGTCGGGCGGCGCCATTTCGGCAAGCACTCGGCGCTTGGCGTCGAAGAAGCGCAGAATCTGGTTGGGCACCGTGTGCGGCAGGATGTGCTCCACCAGACCGATCGACTGGAACGTGCGCAACGACTCGTCGTCGAGTCCGACCCCACGCGGGTAGTCGATCAGGCTTTCCCGTTCCTCGATCACCAACGTGCGAATACCTTGCAGCCCAAGGATGTTGGCTAAGGTTAACCCGACCGGGCCCGCACCGACGACGAGGACATCGACATCGGCACTCTGGGCATCGTGCTCGTCTGCGCCCATCAACGCCCCAGTAAGAAGTCGAGATGCAGGCGGTTGAACGTCTTGGCGTCCTCGTATTGCGGCCAGTGACCACAGCCCGGCATCACCTCGAATCGCGCTCCCGGAATCATCGACGCTATCCGGCGGCCCTCGGTCACGTCGGCGGTCGGGTCGTCACTGGTCCAGAGGACCAGCGTCGGAGCGGTGATGGCCCCGTATTCGTCGGGCCCAAGGAGGTTGCGGGCGCGGATTTCCGGGTCCTGCAGCGCCATGATGTCACGCATCGCGGCGACGAATCCCGGTTGCCGGTAGACCCGTTGGCGGCTGGAAACCAGATCGTCGTAGTCCTTGGACTTGTCCGCCATCAGCCACTTGATGCGCGCCTGAACCGTCTCCCACGTCGGGTCCTCGGCGGCGGCCATGGACAGTGTGATGATCCGCTGCATCACCGCGGGATCGGCCTGGGAGCCTCCGGCCGTGTTGAGCACCAGCCGGTCGATCACGTCCGGATGGTCGACGGCGGCGCGGGCCGCCACCCAGCCCCCTAGGGACTCGCCGCTCACGCTGGCCCGGTCGACGCCGATGGTGCGCAGCACCGCCATCAGGTGCTCGACATAGTGACGGACTTCCAGCGGGTGACCCGGCTTGTCGGTGTAACCGTGGCCCAGCATGTCGATCGACCAGGTCCAGAAGTGCTCGCCGTGCGCCGGCAGATTGCGCACGTAGGCCTCGGCGTGGCCACCGGAGCCGTGCAACAGCACCAGCACCGGCTTGCCCGGATCGCCGGCGCGCAGAAAGCGGGTCCGGACTCCGCCGGCTTCGAGGTAACCCTGCTCAAACGCGACGCCCTGGAGATCGCTCCATATGCTCTCGAACTCCGTCACGATTCCTCTCTGGCCTGACTTGATGCATCTGGGGGCGGAAATCTTGTTCTCGTTTTCGGCTTACCAGGCGTGCTATTATCGCACGGCAATGTGCGTTATATATAGAGCTTCGCTCTCACAGGAGGGTCTGTCAAGGCGGTGACGGGTTCAGCAACCGGTTCGCAGACGCTGGCCAGGGGGCTCACCGGGCTGCATATGGTGGCGGCCTCCCCCAGCGGGCTCACCGTGCAACAGCTAGCTGACCAGGTCGGGGTCCATCGGACGATCGCATATCGGTTGCTCCTGACATTGGCCGAATTCCGGCTGGTCACCAAAGGGGAGGACGGGCGCTACCGGCCCGCGGCCGGCCTGGCCGTCCTCGGCGCGTCTTTCGACCGAAACGTGCGTCAACTGAGTCTGCCGACGCTGCGTGCATTGGCCGACGAACTCGGCAGCACCGTGTCGCTGCTCGTCGCCGAAGGTGACCAGCAGGTGGCAGTGGCCGTGATCGTCCCGAGCCAGGTCGCCTACCAGCTCGCCTTCCACGAGGGCAGCCGATACCCGCTGGACCGCGGGGCCGCTGGGATCGCGCTACTCGCGAGCATGCCCGCGCGCCCCGGCGAACGGGAGCTGGTCGCCCGCACTCGCGAGCGCGGCTGGGTGATGACCCACGGGGAGATCGAACCGAATACCTATGGCCTGGCCGTGGCAGTCCACCGCCCGGCACCGTCTCCCCCAACCTGCATCAACCTCATTTCGCACCGGGAAGACGTCGTGCTGCGCGGGAGGGACGCGGTCGTTAAAGCCGCAAAGCAGTTGGCCGAACTATTGAGCTAGCCATTGAGCTAGCTACTGATCTGAAGGGATAACTGTCCATGTCCTGGGACCATGAAGTCGACGTCGTCGTGCTCGGCAGCGGCGCCGCCGCGCTCACGGCCGCACTGACGGCGGTGGTTGCCGGCGCGTCCGTAGACGTGTACGAAAAGGCTCCGACCGTCGGCGGAACCACCGCGGTATCGGGTGGCATTGTGTGGATCCCGGCCCATAACCGTTGTTCGGAAAGGGAATTGACGGCTGACGACGCGCTGCAGTACCTCCGCGCGCAGTCGTTCGGTTCGATGGACGACGCGCTGGTGGAGACGTTCGTGCAGACGGGCCCTGCGATGCTCGACTTCGTCGAGGCACACAGCGGTCTGCGTTTCGAGGTCGCCGACGGCTTCCCCGATTACCAGCCGGAGTTGCCGGGCGGACAGCCCACCGGCGGCCGATCGCTCAGTGCCGGCGCCTTCGACCTTACCCAACTCGGCGAATGGGCAAGCCGCATCACAACATTCCCCGCCGACTGGTCCAACGTTGGTTTCGATGCCGAGACCCGGGCGCGTCTGCACGCGGCGGTGGACCAAGTGTCCGAGGACCTGTGCGTGGCCGGCGCCGCGCTGATCGCCGGACTGCTCAAGGGGCTGCTCGACGCCGGGGTGCCGATCCACACCAGTGCCCGGGCCACCGAGCTCATCGTGGACTCGGGCGAGGTTACCGGGGTACGGGTCGGACCGAACACCAACGTGCGCGCACGGCACGGCGTCATACTCGGAACCGGCGGCTTCGAATGGGATCCCGTTGCAGTGCAGGCATTTCTGCGCGGGCCGATGCACGGTCCGGTCTCGCCGCCGAACAACACCGGCGACGGACTGCGGATGGCGATGGCGCACGGCGCGGATCTGGCCAACATGGGCGAAGCCTGGTGGGTGCCGATCGTCCGCATTCCGGGTGACACGATCGAGGGTAAGCAGCGCAGCCGCAGCGTACGTCTGGAACGGACCCGCCCCCGGAGCATCATGGTCAACCAGGCCGGGCGGCGGTTCGTCAACGAGGCCTGCGACTACAACTCGATGGCGGGTGCGTTCCACTATCTCGATCCCCGAGGTGGCTACGTCAACGACCGCGCGTGGATCGTGTTCGACTCAGTTCACTTGCAGCGCTATGGTTTTCTCGGGATAGCCCCTGGGGAGCTGGTGCCGGACTGGTTCTGCGAGTCGGCGGACCTGACCGAGTTGGGCGGCAAGACCGGCATCGACGCCGACGGCCTGATCCGGACAGTCGAGGCGTGGAACCGCCACGTCGCCGCCGGTGCCGATCCCGACTTCGGCCGCGGCTCAAGCGCATACGACGGCTACTGGGGTGACGACACCGCCACCACGCAGGCCGGCAAGACTCTCGGCCCCATTGACACCGCCCCCTTCTACGCGGTACCGGTGTCGATCGGCGCGATGGGTACCAAGGGCGGGCCGCGCACCGACCGCGACGGCCGCGTGCTCCACGTCAGCGGAGAGCCCATCCCAGGGCTGTTCGCCGCGGGCAACGCGATGGGCGGTGTGACCGGCCGGGCATACGGCGGTGCTGGCGGAACCATCGGTCCGGCAATGGTTTTCGGCTACCGCGCGGGCCACGCGGCCGCCACCGGAAAGTCTGTCGATCTGCAATAGCGGGCCGCGGCACAGCGGGCGTTACGTCGGCGGGAGTCCAGTGGGCCGCTGCGACAAGAGCCCCTCGGCGGCGGTGTAGGGGTCGTCGTGCCCGTCGACCACCGATTCGGCGAACCGGTCGAGGTCAGGGTGGGTCCGCAACCGGGTTTGCGCCATTGACAGGATCTGTGCCCGGGCACGGGCCACGCGGCGATCGCGGCTATCGGTGCGGTGATGGTCATCGATCGCGGTCACCAGGTCCGCTACACCCTCACCCCGGGCGGCGATCAGACTGACGATCGGCGCCTTGGTCTCGGCCCGTAGATCCCGCACGGTCTGCTCGGCGCCGTCCCGGTCGGCCTTGTTGACCGCCACGATGTCGGCAACTTCGAGCACACCCGCCTTGGCGGCCTGGACCGCATCGCCCGCGCCCGGATTGAGGACGACGACGGTCGGGTCGGCGACGGCGGCAATCTCGATCTCGGACTGCCCCACCCCCACCGTCTCCAGCAGGATCACGTCATAACCGATCGCGCCGAGCAGGCGGATGGCAGCCGGGACCGCGGCGGCCAGACCCCCGAGATGGCCACGGGTCGCCACCGAACGAATCAGGACGTCGGAGTCGTTGATGTGGGCGGCCATTCGAATGCGATCCCCGAGCAGCGCGCCGCCGCTGAACGGTGACGACGGGTCCACGGCCAGCACGGCCACCCGGCACCCGCGTTCGCGGTAGGCGGTTACCAGAGCGGCGATGGTCGTCGACTTACCCGCGCCCGGCGGTCCGGTGATCCCAATGACAAGAGCCGCGTGAACCTCGAGAGCAGTTCCGGGACCGATACTCGCCAGCACCTCGCCGCGCTGCTCACCCTCCACAAAGCTGAGTAGCCGACCCGCTGCGCGTTGAGATCCGTTGCGCGCGCTCGTGATCAGATCGGCAATGGTCATCTGCGTGTTACGGAGCACCGACCTCGATGACCGTCGCGGAGCCCATCCCGCCGCCCGCGCACATGGCCGCCACGCCGATACCGCCACCGCGCCGGCGCAATTCGTGCACCAGAGTAACCAGCATCCTGGCGCCGGTGGCCGCCACCGGATGCCCCAGTCCGCAGCCGCTGCCGCTGACGTTCACCTTGTCCGGGTCCAGCTCGAGTAGCTTGATGGTGGCCACACACATCGCCGCGAACGCCTCGTTGATCTCGAACAGGTCCACGTCGGAGGTCGAAAGACCCGCGCGGGCAAGAGCTTTCGGTATCGCGTCCACCGGGGCCAGGCCGGTGATCGCGGGATCGACACCGACGGACGCCCAGGACCGCACGGTGGCCAGCGCGGGAAGTCCGAGCGCGTCGCTCGCGATGGTCAACACCGCGGCACCGTCGTTGGCGCCACAGGCATTGCCGGCGGTGATGGAAAAGCCCTCGATTTCCGGATGCAGCGGCTTGAGTGCGCCCAACCTCTCCATGCTGGTGTCACGCCGCGGATGCTCGTCGACCGAGAACAGCCCGTGGGGCGTCTCGATGGGAACGATCTCCTCTTTAAAGCGTCCTTCGTCGATGGCCGCGATCGCATTGAGGTGTGACCGCAGCGCCCAAGCGTCCATCTCCTCGCGACTCACGCCGGCTTTGACCGCCGCGTTCCAGCCCACGGTGATCGACATGTCGAGGTTCGGCGCATCGGGACGGTCCGGGTGTGTCGGTGGGAACCAATCGACCCACTCGCCGTCGACCTGTAACCGTGACCTCGGCGACGTCGAGGCCGAGTTCACGCCGCCGGCGATGATGAGCTGATCCATCCCTGCCCGCACGCTGGCCGCTGCACTCTGCACCGCGGCCTGACCAGCCGCGCAGTGCCGATTGTTGGCCAGACCGGGCACATGGGACAGTCCCGCCGTGATGGCCGCATGGCGGGCGATCACGCCGCCGCCATAGAGACCTTCGCCCAGGATCACGTCGTCGACCTGGGCGGGATCCAGATCCGTAGCCGCCTCGGAGACCACGTGGTGCGCGAGGTCGAATGCGGTGGTGTCGCGCAGCGTTCCTTTGCGGGCGGTGCCAATGGGGGTGCGCAGGGCGGACACGATGACAGCTTCAGGCACAGGTCTTCTCCTGTTCGGCGAGCACTACAACAAACTCTCGGGCGGGGGCTCGAGAGCCGGCCGCACCCATATGAGAACACTATTCTCTCAGGCCGAGAGCGTGAGTTGCAAGGAGGGTGGGTTTCGCGGGCCGTGCCGGTGACTGCACTACCATCAGCTAGCAATGACTCAGCTGGCGGGAACGATCCCGGTCCCTGGTGGAAACGTCTGGTTCAAGCGGGTTGGTGGTGGGGCGGGTCTTCCGTTGCTTGCGGTTCATGGTGGTCCCGGTTTGCCGCACAACTACATAAGCTCGCTGGAGCGGCTGGCCGACGGGCGCGAAGTCATTTTCTGGGATCAGCTGGGTTGCGGTAATTCTGATCGCCCGTCGAACGTAGAGCTGTGGACGATGGATCGCTCCGTTGCCGAAATGGACGCCGTGATACGGGCGCTGGGCCTCAACCGCTTTCACATCTTTGGCAACTCGTGGGGCGGGATGTTGGCGCAGCAGTATGTGCTTGACGTGGCGTCTGAAGCGGCCAGTCTAACCATTTCGAACAGTATCGCCTCCATACCCCGGTTCTCGGACATGGTCGAGCGCCTGAAGACGCAGCTGGACCCGGCGACCCAATCCGCGATCGACCGCCATGAAGCCGCCGGCACGACCTATTCAGCCGAATATCAGGCCGCGATCCGCACCTGGAACGAGACGTATCTTTGCCGTCAGCTGCCGTGGCCCAAGGAGCTTGCGGAAGCCTTTAAGGGCATGGGAGCCGAGGTCTTCGAAACGATGTTCGGGCCCAGCGACTTTCGCATCGTCGGGACTATTCGAAGCTGGGACGTGTTCGACCGCTTGCCCGAAATCGCATTACCAACCCTGGTCCTCGCGGGCAGGTTCGACGAATGCGCACCGGAGCACATGTGGGAGATGCACCAGCGAATCGGCGGCTCGCGATTTGAGCTTTTCGAATCGAGCGCGCACATGCCCTTCATCGAGGAGCCACACCGGTTCGATCAGGTGATGCGCGACTTTCTACGGTTGCACGATACCGTTTGACGGTAGCCTCGCGACCGCACCGTTGATGATGATGGCGCATACGTTGTGCCACTCGGGGCGATCGAATCCCGCGCGGTCCAGCAGGCTGCCGGCACGGCTGCGTGTCCGAGCCTTGCTCCGCCGGCTTACTGCCAACGTGGGAATCAACCACCGGGAAAACTGATCGACGAGCACCAGGTGACCACCCTGTCGCAAGACCCTTGCGCACTCCGCGAGACCGGCGCCTTGATCCGACCAGTGGTCGAACGACGTGCTACTGACCACGAGGTCCATCGACGCGTCGTCGTAGGGCAGGTGCTCAGCCACCCCGGTCGCGAATGTCAATCGTTTGTCGTCGGTAATGCGTTCGGCGGTCTCAATCATGTTGGGAGCAGGGTCAATTCCTGCGAGCGCCCGGGCTCCCGGGTAGTGGCCGGCTAGCACCCGCAGCAGATACCCGGTTCCACATCCCACGTCCAGGACATGCTGTGGCGCGGCAACCGTAGCGGTCGCCAACGCCGCGGTCCGTTCGCTGATGACGTGATGCAGGCGGCCGCGCCAGCCCTGGTCGTAGGACCTGGCCCGGTCATCGAAAGCCGCGAGGTCACGATAGGGCGGCACGCCCACGATTCTAAGGTCCCCGAACCTATCGGAGCTGGCAGATGCTCGGAGTGCCCCTGGAGTGATCGATGCCACAGCCCTGTCTTCGGCTAGGACGGTTGGGGCGCCACCGTCTCGGGGTAAGCGATACGAGACCGTCAACTAGAAAGGACGTCGTCATGAGTGACCGCGACAGTGGACCGGTGGCAGCCATCAGGGGCGTCATTGAGGACGCGATTGGTAAGGCAAAAGAGATCATCGGGATAGTGATCAGCCACGAGGGTCTTCGCAAGGAAGGCCGTGCCCAGCAGGACAAGGCGAAGGCAGAACGCGACGTGGCCAAGAAGGAAACCCAGGCCGAGGCGGCCCGTGCGGCTGCAGGCACGGCCGAGGCTCGTCAGAAGGCCGCCCAGAAGTAATCCCATAGCGCGACTGACAGGGACTGGCGCCGAATACCGGCGCCAGTCCTTGCTGTTCGCCATCCCGACCGCGAGTTCAGTGTGGCGGTTGTCCCGATTCGACGCTGCGCACCACAAGTCCGATCGCCCATTCCATCGCCTTGATGGCGTTTGACGAACTCGCACCCCAATGCACGACCAGGCGTTCGTAGGACAGCGGACTCCACAGCACGTCCAGCACGCCCGCCGCCAGGGCTCGCTGCTCCGGCGACCAGTCCGGCGCAGCCGCCGCGACGGCGCCACGTAGGGCTTCGCCGCGGGCACGATCCATAGCCGTAAACGTGGGATCGTCAGGCTCGGCGCCCCAGGACGAGACCGCGAAGGACGACATCGCCTCGAAGACTCGACGAGCCACCGCGGCCACACCCTGCAGGTCAACGTGCTCGTAGCTCACCCCGGCGCGCTCTTGAAATCGCTGCATCACGGCATCGTGCAACTCCCGTTCAGTTGCGAAGTGCCGGAACACCGTTCGCTTGCTCACCTCCGCGCCCTCAGCGACCGCCTGAAACGTCATGGCGCTCCAATCCATGGCGGGTAGCCGTTCGACAATCGCCACACCGGCGCGCACGATCCGCTCCCGCGTCTCGGCCGTCTTCTGTTCACGCACTGGACTGCGGTAGGGACGCGGCACGCGTGCCCGCGCATCGGGCGAAGTCACCATCGAGTCACCATTGACAGCCCCTCGTCAGTCACGTCATCATGGTGACACTAATTAGCTGCTAGGTAAAGCCGGCACGGGGACGTCGTGAACATCTGCGGCGTCTGCGGCAACTGCATGGTCTATGGGATGTGCCGCCTTAAGGAGAAGCCGATGGACTCGGTCAACGACGTGCTCGATGCCGCATGCCGGGATACCGGACTTGACGATTTCGGCGTCGACTCCTTCCGCGAGGGACTCGACGTTCTCATCGAATCGCTGCGTACCGAAGCAGATTTGAACCCCGTGGGCGAGTTCATCGTCCACGACCTGATCATGAAGTCTCTGAAGAACCGGCTCCACATCGAGGACTGGTACCGGCGCCACCCCGAGATAGCGGACGAAGTGATCGAGCGTCCTCTGATCGGGCTCGGTCTACCGCGCACCGGCTCGACGGCGCTCTCGTTCTTGCTGGCCGAAGATCCGAACGCGCGTTCGCTGCGCCGCTGGGAGGCCGGCGAGCCCTGCCCGCCGCCATCGACCGTCGAGGGCCCCGATCCGCGGATCGCCGCCGCCACGGCCCAGCAGGAGATGATGGACGCAGCCGCGCCACGGCTGGCCGCGCTGGTACCGACGACGCCGACGGGACCCGAGGAGTGTCAAGACCTGATGGCACTCGACTTCAAAAGCCAGTACTTCCAGGCGTTCGCGCACATCCCGTCCTATTCGCGGTGGCTCCTGGATGCCGATCTCACACCGACCTACGCCTACGAGCGGCGGACACTGAAGTTATTGCAGTGGGGCCAACCTCGCCGGCCCTGGCGGTTGAAGTGCCCCACACACCTATTGTTTCTGCCGCACTTGGACAAGGTATTCCCCGACGCCCGCTACGTGTGGACGCACCGCGACCCGACGGAGGTGATCCTGTCGGTCGCCGATCTCTACGCCGAGTTCGGGCAGATGACCTCGAACACGGTGGACCGGAGTTACCTTGGACAGCTCAATGTCGAGCACTGGTCGGTCGGTATGCAGCGTGCGTTGGAATTCCGCGATGTCGGCAACGACGACCGATTTTTCGATCTGGATTTCGCTGCCGTGCAACGTGATCCGATCGGTGAAGTCAAACGCTTGTACACCTGGCTCGGCGAACCCGTGTCAGCCGAGTTCGAGACCGGCATGCACGAGTGGTGGCAGGTCGCAGGGGCGTCGCGGTTGCCGAACACGCATCCCGACGCGTCGGCCTTCGGGTTGAGAATGGAAGCGGTGCGTCCACTGTTCGCCGACTATGTCCAGCGCATGGCCACCTGGACCGCATCGGCGGTCCGGTCATGACCATCGATGTGACCGGCGGCCTGATCGAGGACTGGGAATATGTCTGGGCCCGCCAACCCGACGACCCCGAGGCCCGGGAATCGGTGAACGCCTGGATCTGGGACGACAACGCCAGCTTCGGCATACCCCGCGTCGGGATCGAGGCCGTGGCGGACCAGTGGGAGACCCACGATATCCAAGTCAACCTCGCTTTCGCCGACGGACGTGTCTTCAACGTCTTCGGCAACGAACCCGTGCACGACCCGCTGGGCGCCGACGGCAAACCGCGGATCCTCGGCGCTGGGCCGCTGTCCTTTGAGATGATCGAGCCCTATCGGCATCTTCGCCTCACGCTCGATGGGCAAGCCATCGCCACTACCGTTGACGCCCAAATGGCAGGGTGGACGCCCTGGTCGGCTCCGTCGGCCGACGGTGACCGCGTTGCGGTCAAGGCGCAGATAGACATTCGGCCCATACTGCCGCCCTGGGAAAACGGCTCGACCAGTGCGGAAGCGCGGCACGTCCTGTCGACGCAGGAGGAGGGCTACCTGATCGGCTATCCGTGGCGTTTCGAGCAGCTCTGCCGCGCCACCGGCAGCATCACCGTCGGGGGCGAGACACACAAGCTCGACGGCGGTGCCAACCGGATCCGCCGCCAGGGTGTGCGTCGGCTGGCCCCATTACGGGGACACGTCTGGCAAGCAGCCGCGTTCCCAAGCGGTTTCGGGTTCGGATTCCAGATTTATCCGCCGCGCAAGGACGGCAAACCGACCTACAACGAGGGCTACATCGTCGAAGACGGAAAACTCGTCCCTGCCCGAGTCGTCAACGCGCCGTTCTTGACTCGGCTGCAACCGCACGGCGAGGATGTCTCGCTCGTGCTCGAGGCCGCCGGCAAGACCATCGAAATCGATGGGCGCACAACGGCGTCCACGTTCATGGTCATGCCTCCAGAGGTCGGAGGCGGACTGCAGTTGCAGCAAGGGCTGGCCCGCTACAGCTACAACGGGGAGACGGTGATCGGGATGGTGGAACGCTCCACCGCCCGCGATCAAGTCGCGTCGTGATGGGGTTGCTCTTCGCGCGACCTACGTCAGTTCTTGCCGGCGTTCAGCTTGGCGACGATCGACCGGAAGTCCTCGGTCAGGAAGGACTGGCTCTCCGCCGAAAGAGCGTAATCCAGGCTGGCGAGCACCGCGCGCTCCAGATGGATATTGAGCAGCCGCTTGGTGCTTTCCACCGCTTGCTGAGGTAGCTCCAAAATGCGCTTCGCGCAGGCGGTGGCTTCGGCGACCGGGTCCTCGGCGACGTGGTTGGCCAAACCCAACTCGACGGCACGCTCGGCGCGAATCTTGGTGCCGGTCAACGCGTATTCCTTGGCCAACATCAAGCTGATATGCAACGGCCAGGTCAGCGGCCCACCGTCGGCGGCTACCAAACCTACCTGCACATGCGGGTCGGCGAGAAAGGCATCTTTCGCGATGTAGACGATGTCGCTCAGCGCGACCAGGCTACAGCCAAGGCCGACAGCCGGGCCATTGACGGCCGCCACCACGGGAATTCGGCAGCGCGCCATCCCCAGCACGATTTCGCGACCGTCTCGGATGGTCTTGGCGCGCAGGTCGGCGTCTTCGGCAAGTTCGGCGAGATAGGCGAAATCGCCACCGGCCGAAAATGCGCGGCCAGCTCCGGTGATCACCGCGGCGCGCGCCGAAGGATCGTCGGTCAGCCGCTGCCACAACCGCGCGAGCCCGACATGCAGATTGTCGTTGACCGCGTTGAGATCGCCGGGCCGGTTCAGGGTGATGATCCGCAGCGGCCCGTCGGCACGAACGTCGATTTCAGCAGGCATGTCGTACACGTCAGACTCCCAATCCCAAGATTCGCGAAGCGATGATGTTCTTCTGTATCTGTGATGTTCCGCCCATCACGCTTTGCGCGCGACTGTACAGATAGGCGCCGAGCAGGTCTTGGTCGCGGGTCCCGGTGACCGCCAGCGCGGCGTGCCCGACGGACTGTTCCACCCAGGTCATCAGCAGCTTATCGAGCGATCCCTCGGGCCCGTGCGACACGCCGTCCAGCTGTTCGGACAGCCGCCGCCGCACGTGATGCGTCAGCATCTCCGATTGGACCGCCGCCCAGACGAGCTCTTCAGGAACCGGACCGTCGCGATCATCCCAGCGCGCCAACAACTCCCGGACGAGCTTGCCGTACCTGGCCGCATAGCCCAGCGTGGAAGGTTCACGCTCGTGCCCGACGACTGTCATGGCGACTGCCCAGCCGTCGCCGGGAGCGCCGACCATCCGGTCCGCGGGCACGGTGGCGCCGTCGAAGAACACCTGGCCGAATTCGTTGGTGACGCCGTTCATCATGCGCAGCGGGCGCTGTTGCACGCCAGGCTGTTTCATGGCGATCACGAACGCCGAGATGCCCCGGTGGCGCTTGGCCTCCGGGTCGGTACGGGCCAGCAGCAGACACCAGTCCGCGACATCGGAGTAGCTGGTCCAGATCTTGTGTCCGTGCACCACATAGTTGTCGCCGTCGCGGGTGGCCGTGGTGGTCAACGAGGCCAGATCGGAGCCGGCGCCGGGCTCGCTGAAGCCCTGGCACCAGCGCTCGGTGCCGTTGATGATGCCGGGCAGGAAGCGTTTCCGGAGCTCGTCGCCGCCGTGCCTGCCGATGCCGTACACCAGATAGCCGACGCTGGGCCGCGGCGGTGCACCGGCGCGTACCAGCTCTTCATCGACGATGACGTCGTAGATGGGAGCCAGGTCTTGCCCGCCGTAGTCGCGGGGCCAGGACAGGCCGAAGAAGCCGTTGTCGTAGAGGGCCCGATGCCAGTCGGCCATGCGGGCCCAGTATTCGTCGCCCGACCCGGAAAACTCCTTGGCGTGCAAGGAAAGCCACGACCGCAACCGCTCCCGGAAGGCGGCCTCGGCGGAGGAGTCACGAAAGTCCAAGGTCGATCTCCTTCAGTGTTACGGGCCACAGTTCGGTCGATGTCAACGCCCGGCGCAGGTAGACATGCACCAGGCACTCCCAGGTATTGCCGATGCCGCCATGCACCTGCACGGCGGTCTCGCAGACGGTTCGGGTGGCGCGTGCACAGTAGACCTTTGCGATCTGGGCCGCCCTGATCGCTTCGGCCGGCGCGAGTTCGTCGACGGCCCAGGCGGCGTGCCGAAGCACGCTCACCGAGCCTTCAATCAGCGCCAGGCTTTCGGCCAACAGATGGGCGATCGCCTGATACGACCCGATCTGCTTGCCGTATTGTTCACGGATTTTCGCGTAGTCGCAGGCGACGGCCTGCGCCCCTCGGGCGATTCCGACCAGGTCGGCGGACGTGGTGACCAGGGCCAGGGCCTGCCACCGTGCGGCGGTTTCGGCAGGGATCTCACCCAGGGCCGAAGGTGATCCGGCTAAGCCCGCTTCCAACCTAGTCAAATCCACTGCAGCGCAGGTGTTTTCCAGTTCGGCCGTCAGGACCGTGGTCTCGGAGAGCAGCAACGCCCGTTGACACCCGCGCGCGTCGATCGCGCGGTCGTCAACCGCTATGGTCGTCCCCTGCGCATCAGCGTCGAGGTGGCGGGCCAGATCGTCGGCCAGCACGGGACCCAGAAACGGAGCGTCGACAAGTCGGCGCCCGAATTCCTCGGCGACAATTGCCACTTCGACGCCGGAGGCGCCGTCCGAGCGCAACGACCGCCAACCCGTGGCCTCAACCTGCTTGTCCAGCCGGGCAATTCGGCTCTCATCGTCGAGGTCCTGAACCGCTCCGGGTCCGAGGTCGTCGGCCAGCTTGGCGGCGGCGTCGCGTAGCTGTCGCTGTTCAGCCGTCAGGCGTACATCCATGGCGCTCCTTCAAGATCCTGCGCAACACCTTGCCCGACGGCAGGCGCGGAATATCGTCTACGAATACGACGCGGCTCAGGCGTTTGTAGGACGCCAGCTTGGCGTCCACTCGCGCGGTGAGCTCGGCCGCGATCTCGGGGTCGCCGGAGGCGTGCGTGGCGACCGCCGCAACGACCGCTTCCCCATTGGCTCCGTCCGGAACACCAAATACCGCACAGTCTTTGACGGCCGGGTGCCCGTGCAGCACGGTTTCGATTTCGGCGGGCGCGACCTGGAAGCCGCGCACTTTGATCATCTCTTTGAGCCGATCGGTGATCCGCAGCCAGCCGCCGGCGTCGAGCCAGCCGACGTCGCCGGTGCGGTACCAGCCGCCGCGGATCACCTCTTCGGTCGCCTCGGCCGGCAGGTAGCCGGCCATCAGCGATTCCGACCGCGCCTGGATCTCGCCGATCTCGCCCGGGCAGACCGGCTCTGCGGTCTCGAGCGACACCACGCGCAGCTCCACACCCGCCGCCGCGCGCCCGACGGAGTCGAGCCGCGGCCCGTCAAGCGGGTTGCAGGCGATCACGGGCAGTTCCGTGGTGCCGTACGCGGGAACCCAACCCACGCCGGTTCGCCTGGTCACGATCTCGGCGATGCCGGCGCTGACCGGGGTGGCGCCCCACATGATGAACCGCAGCGACGAGAGGTCGAAGGACTCGAGTTCGGGATGCGCGGCGATAGCCAACGCGATGGGCGCGACCGCCATTTCGACAGTGATGCGGTCGCTTTCGATGTGACGCAGCACCCGGTCGATATCGAAGCGGGGGTGCAGCCGCATCCAGGCACCGGTCCGCAGCGCCGTGAAGATGTTGAGCAGGCCAAGGATGTGCGACGGCGGCGTGGTGACCTGGATACGGTCGCGGCTCGTCAACTGCAATGCGTCGCGCCAGTGCCCGACGGCCGCGTGCAATGACGCGTGCGTGTGCCGCACAGCCTTGGGCAGACCCGTGGTGCCGGAACTGAAGACCAGCAACGCGTCGTTCTCGGGCTTCGCAGGCCTGCGTGCGCCCGTTATCGGTTCGGCGGGGTCGGCCGGTTCGTCCAGGTGCAGCATCGGCATCAGGCCCGCCAACACCGGGTGGTCGCCGACGGCGTGACCCGGGTTCGTCAACCCCAGGGCGTGCTCGACCTCGTCACGCTTCCAGGCGGGGCTGATGAGTACCGCAGTGGCATCCAGCCGCCAGATCGCAAGCAGGGCGGCGACGAACTCGGGCCGGTTAGAAGCCATGACTGCGACGCGCTCACCTGCGGTTACACCCGTTTTGGTCAGGGTCGCGGCCAACCCGCCGGCCAGCCCGTCGAGCTGGGACAGGCTCAATTGCCGTTCCTCGAACACGAGCGCGGCCGACCCGGTCACGTCCTGTTCCTCCCGGCAGTTTGAAAAGATCATATCGCCTAGAGAGAATAGTATTCTCTATACTGAAGAACGCAAGTACGGGAAGGGGTGGTCACGGTGACGGTCACCCGGATCATCGAGGAGACCGAACGGGTGACAAATCCGTCGAACGGCGCCCTGGGCGGCACAGTGACGATCCACCTCGATCGCAAGAAAGTGTCGGTTCCGCTGCTCCCGGGCGAAACGCTACTGGAAACCGCGCGGCGGGCCGGACTCGAGCCGCCGTTCAGTTGCGAGGCCGGCAACTGTGGCACCTGCATGGCCAAGCTCGAAGAGGGGCATGCGACCATGCGGGTCAACGACGCCCTCGACGATGACGAGGTGGCCGAGGGCTACATTCTGACCTGCCAGGGCGTACCCGACACGGCGTCGATCACGGTGCGCTACGAGTAGTAGTCACAGAGAGGCGGCGGCCCCATGAGCAAGAAGGCCAAGGGGATCATGTACGTCGAGAGTCGGCCCAGTTCGCCTGACCGGGAGCAGGAATACAACACCTGGTACAACGAAGTGCATCTACCCGAACTTCTGGCGCTCGACGGAATCGTCGCGGCACGCCGCCTGCGACCGGTCGACGGGGACGGCCCCTATGTCGCCCTTTACGAGCTCGAGGGCGACGACCTACAGGCCATCCTGGACAACATGATCGCCAACGCCGGTCAGCTACACATGTCCGATGCCCTGCAGTTGGATCCTGCGCCCATCCCGCGACTGCTCGAGACGACAATCGATTACGACCCGAACGGTAGGCGGGGCATCACGCGTTGAAGTAGTGGCCCTCGTCGAGGTCCTGGATCAACCCCGGCCTCTCGGGATGCCAGTCCAGAACCTTCTGCGTCAGCGCGTTCGAGGTCGGGTTGTCAAGGGATGCGAATAGCGACAGGAAACCGAAGTGGTTGGCCTGGTCGCTGGAAATGCTGACTTCGGGCACATTCAAATGGCGGCCGATGACCACGGCGATGTCACGGAACGGCACACCCTCGTCGGCGACCCCGTGCAATCGCGTTCCGGCGGGCACCTTTTCGAGAGCGAGCCGGTACAGATGCGCGGCGTCGAGCGTGTGGACGGCGGGCCAGCGGTTGGAGCCGTCGCCGATGTAGGCGGACTGGTGCGGCACTCCGATCCGGCCTGGAGTGCGTTCTGGCGCATCGATCCTCGGCCGGACGGGCGCCGGGCACCCGACGGTCCGTTCATCGAGGCGATCGAGGACAAGTTCGAACTGATCGCGTCCGGGCAGGCGGTCGCCATCACGGCCGGCTTTCACGGCAACAGCCTGCGCCCCGACATCACCACCGTCCCCCTGGAAAACGTCGAGCCCAGCCATGTCGTGCTGGCGACCCGCGCCGGGGACCGCAGCCGTTTGGTGACGGCCTTCCGCAAACTCGCCGAAGCCCACCTCACCGGTGCGCGCGGCACGCGCGGGCGAAGATCAGCCCTCGCTGAGCTCCGGCGGTGGCCGGTAGTCGGGCTGATAACCCGAAACTTGGATCGGACTCCCGACGAGGCGGAAATCCCCTGCAGTCACAACGACTTCCGGCGTCGCCTTGAGCGCCTCGGGCAGCGATCTGACGGCCGCCGCCGGAACTCCGAGCGGACGCAGTCGCCGTTCCCACCCCGCGGCCGTGTCGGTCGCCAGCATCGCCGTGACGACCGCAAGCACCTCGTCGCGGCGGGACACCCGTTCGGCCATGGTCTCGAAACCACCGATACCCGCCTCGGCGGCAAAGGATTTCCAGAACCCGTCGTGCGTGATGAACAGCGCCAGATACCCGTCGGCGGTCGGAAATAGCTGAGCCGGAACGTAATAGGAGTGCGCTCCGTATGGCCGCCGCTGCGGCTCGACGCCGTTGTTGAGGTAGGCGGAGGCGTGATAGTTCAGCTGCGACAGCATGACGTCGCGCAGCGACACATCCACTTGACCGCCGGTGCCGGAGATGATCTTGGCCAAAAGCCCCAGCGCAGCGCACATTCCGGTGGAGTTGTCGGCCGACGAGTAACCGGGCAGCGTCGGCGGACCGTCCGGATCGCCGGTCAATGCGGCGATGCCGAAACCCGCCTGCACCACGTAGTCGAAAGCCGGGTCGTCGCCACCGTGCAGACCGAAGCCGGTGATCGCCACGCAGACGATCCGATCGTTGTACCGCCGCAAGTGCTCGTAGGTGAGACCCAGCCGGCGGATGGCCGATGGTTTCAGGTTCACCAGCAGCGCATGGGATTCCGCGACCAGCTCGCCCAAGCGTTGCTGCCCCGCATCGGAAGTCAGGTCCAGACAGATGCTGGACTTGTTGCGGTTGAGGCTGGCGAAGTAAGTGGGTCCGACACCGCGCGAGATCTCGCCGCCGGCGGGTTCGATCTTGGTGACCTCGGCGCCGAGATCGGCCAGCAGCATGGTGGCGTACGGCCCGGCCAGCATGGTACCGACTTCAAGGATCCGTATCCCCGCCAGCGGCCCGGCGCTTCCTTGGGTCAACGCAACTCCGTTGCGAGCGCGGCGATCATCTCGCGGGTGCGGCGTTTGGAGGCGACGAGTTCATCCCGGTTCTCGCCGATCGGCAGCAACCGCACGGACAGGTCCGTCACGCCGGCGTCGGCGAAAGAGCGGAATCGCCGCAGAATCTGCTCCGAATCGCCGGCCGCGCACAGATCGCCGACATCGCGGGCATCGCCGCGTTCGAGCAGGCGCTGGTAGTTGGGTGACACCTCGGCCTCGCCCAGGATACGGTTGGCACGCTCCTTGGCTTCGTCGACTTGCGAAGGCGCACACAGGCATACCGGGATACCCGCAACGACCCGGGGGGCGGGGCGCCCGGCGTCCGCGGCAGCCTTGGTGATCTTCGGCGCGATGTGATCACCGATCGCGCGCTCGTCGGCCATCCACAACACGGTGCCGTCGGCAAGCTCGCCCGCCAGCTGCAGCATCACCGGTCCTAGCGCGGCGACCAGCACGGGCATCGGGGTCTCGGCCCCGATCGCCGTCGGGTTGTGCACAGTGAACGAATCATTCTCGACGTCAACCGATCCCGGTCCGGCAATGGCGGCGTTGAGCACCTGCAGGTAGTCGCGGGTGTAGGCGGCCGGCTTCTCATACGGCAAGCCAAGCATGTCCCGGATGATCCAATGGTGCGACGGTCCGACGCCCAGCGCCAGCCGCCCACCGGCCACCGCATGCGTCGAGAGCGCCTGGCGGGCAAGGGCAATCGGATGCTGAGCCTGCAGCGGCACCACCGCGGTACCCAGCTCGATACGCGAGCTGTGCGCGGCCATCAGCGACACCATGGTCAGGCAGTCGAAGTCGTCGGGCACCTGCGGCATCCACGCGGTGTCCAGACCCGCAGATTCGGCCCATTCGATATCGGAGGCCAGCTTGGCCA
This sequence comes from uncultured Actinomycetota bacterium, assembly GCA_963767375.1. GTDB lineage: Bacteria > Actinomycetota > Actinomycetes > Mycobacteriales > Mycobacteriaceae > Mycobacterium. Next base: position 2,582,818 of record CAVYDT010000008.1, on the reverse strand, counting down.
CCTTGCGGGCCATATCGCCACGCTCGGCGCCGATCATCACTCCGATGCGCATTGTGTTTCCTTTGCCGCAGGTCCGGGGTGCCGGTCAATGCGCGGATGTCGCGCACCAGGTCGTCGAGCGGCGTTCCGGTGGGGAACACCGCTGCGGCACCGACTGATAGCAGTTTGGGCACGTCGGCGTGCGGGATCGTCCCGCCGACGACGACAGCGATGTCGGCGGCATCGGCCGCGCGCAACGCCTCGATGGTGCGCGCGGTGAGCGCCAAGTGAGCGCCGGACAGGATGCTCAGCCCGACGACGGCGACGTCTTCCTGCACCGCGATCGACGCGATGTCCTCGATGCGCTGCCGGATGCCGGTGTAGATCACCTCGAATCCGGCGTCGCGCAAGGTGCGGGCAACGATCTTGGCGCCGCGGTCATGCCCGTCCAGACCGGGCTTGGCAACGAGAACACGAACGGCCATCTAGAACACCACCGGTTGCTGGAATTCGCCCCACACGGCCTTCAGCGCCGAGACCATCTCACCGACCGTGCAGTACGCGTTGGCGCAGTCGATCAGCTTGTGCATGAGGTTGTCGGTGCCCTCAGCGCTGCGGGCCAGGACCGCGAGACTGGATTGCACTGCGGCGCTGTCTCTTTCGGACTTGACCTTGGAGAGCCGCTTGAGTTGCAGATCACGGCCCTCGGCGTCCAGTTCGTAGGTGACGACGTCGGGCTCCGGCTCTTCGGACACAAATCGGTTGACCCCAACCACCGGGCGCGTGCCAGCCTCGATGTCCTGATGCATCTTGTACGCCTCGTCAGCGATCAAACCCTGCAGATAGCCGTCCTCGATCGAGCTGACCATGCCGCCGTGGCGCTCGAGGTCATCCATGATCTCGATGATGTGGGCCTCAGTGGCGTCGGTGAGGGCCTCGACGAAATAGGAGCCACCCAGCGGGTCCGCGACGCTGGCCACCCCGGTTTCTAAGGCAAGGATCTGCTGTGTGCGCAGCGCCAGCGTGGTGGACTCCTCGGTGGGCAGTGCGAACGGCTCATCCCACGCCGCGGTGAACATCGACTGGACACCGCCGAGCACCGCCGCCATCGCCTCGTAGGCCACCCGCACCAGGTTGTTCTGTGCCTGCGGGGCATACAGCGACGCACCGCCGCACACGCAACCGAAACGGAACATCGATGCTTTGTCCGTCGTCGCGCCGTAGCGTTCCCGCACGATTGTTGCCCAACGTCGGCGTCCCGCACGGTATTTGGCGATCTCTTCGAAGAAATCCCCGTGGGTATAAAAGAAGAACGAGATCTGCGGTGCGAACTGGTCGATGGTCATGCGACCCCGTTGCACCACGGTGTCGCAATAGGTGACGCCATCGGCCAGGGTGAACGCCATCTCCTGCACCGCGTTGGCTCCGGCGTCGCGGAAGTGGGCCCCGGCCACCGAGATGGCATTGAATTTCGGGACCTCTGCCGCGCAAAACTCGATGGTGTCGGCGATCAGCCGCAGCGACGGCTCCGGCGGCCAGATCCAGGTACCGCGCGACGCGTACTCCTTGAGGATGTCGTTCTGGATGGTCCCGGTGAGTTTGGCCCGCGGTATCCCTTTTCGCTCGGCGGCAGCGACATAGAACGCGAGCAGGATCGCAGCCGTGCCGTTGATCGTCATGCTCGTGCTGAGCTTGTCCAGCGGAATGCCGTCGAAAAGGATCTCGAAGTCGGCGAGGGTGTCGACCGCGACGCCGACGCGGCCGACCTCCTCACCAAATTCGGGGTCGTCGGAGTCGTATCCGCATTGGGTGGGCAAGTCGAGCGCAACGGACAGCCCCGTACCCCCCTGTTCGAGCAAGTATCGATAGCGACGGTTGGACTCCTCGGCGGTGCCGAAGCCGGAGTACTGCCGAAAAGTCCACAACTTGCCCCGATAGCCCGACGCGAAGTTACCCCGGCTGAAGGGAAACTCCCCGGGCGGCGGAGGCTCCACGGTTCTATCCGCCGGCCCGTACACGGGCTGCAACGGGATGCCCGACGGCGTCTGACTCTGGTTGTCCATCGACTGATAACGTACTTGCCAAAAAAGAGAATGCCAATACCGCCCGCTTGACCAGGCCAAAGGAGACGAATGGCTAACAATGTGCTCGCCGACCGCACCGTCGTGATTTCCGGCGGTAGCCGCGGCATCGGCCTCGCGATCGGAGTCGCAGCGGCCAAGCAGGGGGCCAACGTGGTGCTCCTGGCCAAGACCGACGCGCCCCATCCGCGCCTGCCCGGAACGGTGCACACCGCGGCCGCGGACGTCGAGGCCGCGGGCGGCAAGGCGCTGGCGGTCGTCGGCGATGTGCGTCGCGAAGAGGACGTGCAGCGCGCAGTCGAGGCCGCGGTGCAGCGATTCGGCGGCATCGACGTCTGTGTCAACAACGCCAGCGCCATCGCGGTGGAACCGACCGCCGCGCTGTCGGCTAAAAAGTTTGACCTGATGCAGGAGGTCAACATCCGGGGCACCTTCCTGCTGACCAAAGCATTCGTTCCCTATCTGCAGCAGTCGGCCAACCCGCATGTGCTCACCATCTCGCCATCGGTCAACATGAATCCGCGCTGGCTGGGCGCCCACCCGGCCTACACGCTGTCCAAGTACGGGATGACGCTGCTATCTCTGGGCTGGGCGGCGGAATTCGCCGACGCAGGGATCGCGGTGAATTGCCTTTAGCCCCAGACCTATATCGCCACGTCCGCCGTGGCGAACATGGCCGACGGTGAGCGTTTGGCCGAATCGTCGCGTAGCCCCGAGATTATGGCCGACGCCGCCGTCGAGATCATCTCCCGACCTGCCCGGGAAGCCACCGGCAACTGCCACATCGACGCTGAGGTGCTGCAGTCCATCGGGATCTCCGACCTGTCCCGCTATGGCGGCGGCGAGCAACCTATTCCGGATCTTTTCCTGGACTGACGACTAAGCTGCTGTCGACATGACGGTTTCCAGGCCATCGGCGGCCGACATCGACGCCGCGGCCAGGCACTTCGGCTTTCACCTCGACGACGACGCCCGACGGGATTACCTGGCGGCCGTCAGGCGCTCACTGCAGTCCTATGACGTGGTCGACGAACTGTACGACGAGTTCGTGCGCCCACAGGCCCCCGAACGTGCCTACCGGTTCCCCGAGCCGGGCCACAACCCGCTCGGCGCCTGGTATGTCACCGCCACGATCACCTCCGGCGCCCAGGGGCCGCTTTCGGGCAGGGCGGTAGCGATCAAGGACAACATCGCCGTCGCCGGAATTCCAATGATGAACGGATCACGCGCGGTGGAGGGTTTCGTCCCCAGTCGCGACGCTACCGTCGTCGAGCGACTGCTTGCCGCCGGAGCGACGATCGCAGGCAAGACTGTCTGCGAGGATCTGTGCTGCTCGGGTTCCAGCTTCACCTCGGCCAGCGGGCCGGTGCGCAACCCATGGGACATCACGCGCGAAGCGGGCGGGTCCTCGAGTGGCAGCGGCGCACTCGTTGCCGCCGGTGAGGTCGACCTGGCTCTCGGCGGTGACCAAGGCGGATCGATCCGGATCCCGGCGTCGCTGTGCGGCGTCGTCGGGCTGAAACCCACCCACGGGCTGATCCCCTACACCGGAGCGTTTCCGATCGAGCGGACGATCGATCACCTCGGTCCCATCACGCGCACCGTCGCCGACGCCGCGCTTCTGCTCAACGTGCTCGCCGGGCCCGACGGCTGGGACCCGCGCCAGCCCGCGGAGATCGCCGCGGTCGACTACCGGGCCGCGCTCACCGGCGACGTGGCCGGTCTGCGGGTCGGCATCCTCGCCGAGGGCTTCGGGCAGCATGGCTCGCTGCCGGAGGTGGACGACCTGGTCCGGTCGACGGCATTGCGATTCACCGAGATCGGCTGCAGCGTAGGCGAAATCAGTGTGCCCTGGCACCGCCACGCCCTTCATGTCTTCACCGTCATCATTACCGACGGCGTCGCCTCTCAGATGCTGGACGGCAACGGATACGGAGTCGGCGTCGACGGGCTCTACGACCCAGAACTCATGGCGCACTTCGCAAGACAGCGAACCGCCAAAGCCGATCAATTCGCCAGCACCGTCAAGGCGGCGGCGCTGTGCGGCCACTACGCGCTGAACGCGCTGGGCGGGGCGTCGTATGCCAAGGCGCGCAATCTGGTGCCGCAGGTACGCGCCGCGTATGACCATGCGCTCGCGCAATACGACGTGCTGGTGCTGCCTACCGTGCCCGGCACGGCCGAAACACTGCCGGCGGGCAGCCCGCAAGAGGCCGCGCCGCTCGAACGTGCGCACGGCAAGGCGCTCAACACCGCACCCATGGACATCACCGGCCATCCCGCGATCTCGGTTCCCGCCGGTTTGGTCAACGGCCTGCCCGCCGGAATGATGATCGTGGGCAAGCGATTTGACGACGCCACCGTGCTGAAAGTCGCCGATGCGTTCGAGTCCCTTTGCGGGGGTTTTCCCGCGGCTAAATAGCGCGAGCGCTTCTAGGCCCGGCAGATGATTTCGCCGTGCGGGATCGCGAGCCAACCGTCCGGCGCCGCGGCCCAGGCCCGCCACGCCGCGGAAATCTCTTCGAGCTGCGCGGGAGTGGCCAGACCTAACTGCAGCAGCTCGCGAGCCACGCCCGAATGAACGATCCGGTCGGCCCACATTCCGCCCCACCATTCGCGGGTCGCCGCCGTCGCGTAGCACCACAGGCTGCCCGCGGGCGCGATGTCGTCGAAGCCCGCCTGCCGGGCCCACGACAGCAGCCGCCGGCCCGCATCCGGTTCGCCGCCGTTGGCGCGAGCCGCTTGCTGGTAGAGGTCACGCCACAGATCCAGCTCCGGAAGCTGGGGAAACCAGATGAAGCCCGCGTAGTCTGCGTCTCGGGCCGCGACAATTCCGCCCGGCACGCACACTCGCCTCATTTCCCGCAGTGCCTGAACCGGATCGGCGACGTGCTGTAACACCTGGTGGGCGTGGACGACGTCGAACGCGTCGTCAGGAAAGTTCAGCCGGTGCACGTCGGCGGTCGCGAAGGTGACATTCGACAGGTTGCGCCGCTGGGCTTCGGCGTGGGCCGCGTTGAGGACGTCGGCGAATTGGTCGACGGCCGTCACCCACCCGGGCGCAACCCGTTCTGCGAGGTCGGCGGTGATTGTCCCTGGGCCGCAACCGACGTCGAGCAGCGACAGCCCCGACCGCAGGTGGGGCAACAGGTAGCCCGCGGAGTCCTCCGCGGTGCGTCGCTGGTGACTGCGTAGCACCGACTCGTGGTGTCCATGCGTGTACTTGGCCTGCTGTTCGTCGTTCACCTGCTGTCCCTTGATCGGCGCGTCAGTCGGGTGCCCGTAGCTTACCGGCTGACGCCATAATATGAGACATACGTCTCAATATATGAGATTAGTCGACCGGGACGTCGAGGATCGGTCGGTCGTCCTTGGCCCCCGGGCCGTCGAAATGCCACCACTCACCGGCGTACACGGTCAGCCCGCCGTAGTTCATGGCGTCCCGCAGGCGAGCCCGGTTCGCCTGCGCATCGGCGCTGACGTCTTGGGTCGCGTATGCCGTTGCCCGCGAAGTGAAGTCGTCGAAGTCGGTGCCCATGTCGGCCAGGCAAAGTCCGCTCACCAGCCGTTCGGGCGGGCACCGTTGTTGCGGGCTGGTGAATGTCACATCGACCGACCGTCCGGACTCGTGGCTGTGCGCGTACTGACCCGGGCGCGCGACCCAAGCCGGGTTGGGCACGTCGTTGAACATCTTCACCTGAACGTCGTGCGGCCGGTAGCAGTCCCAGAACACCAACAAATGCCCCTGCGGCCGCAGCGCCCCGGCGGCCGCCACGAGGCCCGGGGCCATGGATTGGTGCACCAGGCATCGAGCGTCGGACGGATACAGCTGGGTGTGAGTGAAGTTATTGGTCGTCGCGTAGCGCAGGTCGATCACTGCATCGGGAACGACGGTCCGTACATCGACGAACCCGGCTGCGTGCGCCGCGTCGCTGACTGGCGGAACGCCGGGATCGGCCCACACGGTTGCAACACAGGAAGTCGCCATTAGTCCGGCGATGACCACCGGCAAGGACCGCCGAAAACTTCCCATCGGGCTATTGTCCAGGTTCCGGCCGCCAAACCCGGGAGCTGGACGCCAAGTTTTCGCAGGACTCTGTGGGTGACGGCGGCCAGGTCGACGACCGATTTCGTTCACCGTCCTGGATGAACGCGGACGCGAAGAGCCCTGCTCGCATGGTGGCCAGGGGCGGGATCGAACCGCCGACCTTCCGCTTTTCAGGCGGACGCTCGTACCGACTGAGCTACCTGGCCGGAAGGCAGTGTGTGCCTCGCCGTTTTGGCGACCCTGACGGGACTCGAACCCGCGACCTCCGCCGTGACAGGGCGGCGCGCTAACCAACTGCGCCACAGGGCCTTGCTCTGCTGCTCCGCGTCGCCGCGTCGCAGTACCCCCTACGGGATTCGAACCCGCGCTACCGCCTTGAAAGGGCGGCGTCCTAGGCCGCTAGACGAAGGGGGCCAGAACCGAATCTCTCCGGGGTACTCGCAACGTGGTCATTGGGAGCCAGGTCAGCTTAGGTCACGCCAAGCCTAATCCTCAAACGAGCGTCGTTCCCAACACAGTATTCTGAAGCTCCACAGCCCCTATAGCTCAGTTGGTAGAGCTACGGACTTTTAATCCGCAGGTCGCAGGTTCGAGCCCTGCTGGGGGCACTAAACCCGAGTATGACCTCGGCCGATGCTTGTCTGTCGGCTTCTGGTGACGCCTGATTGTGTTTCGGCTGATGCTTGACAGTTACTTCGGCTGCTTCTTGACGCCTCCCGGACCAGATGGCTCGGCGTGGCTGGATCACGGCGGCCCGTTTGGGTGTTCGTCGGCTTGGCTATGATTCCCGAGATGAATGAGGACGACGTCTACCCCACCCCGCCCGCTGCCGCGCCCGTTGCTCCGTCCGTCACCGCGCCCGTTGCTCTGGTCACAATGGAAATCCGTCACCCTGCAACGGATTCCCTGACCGAGTCGACCAACCGAGAGCTGAAACACCTTCTCGCTGACAGCTTGCCGATCGAACGTCAGGCTCAGGACATGAATTGGGGAATGGCGGCCCCCGGCGCTGCCCCGACGCCAACCGCGGAGCGCTTCGTCCGCTTCGTCAACCGCGACAACACGCTGGCCGCATCGATCAAGAGCCAAGCGATCGTCGTCGAGAGCACCAACTACACCACTTTCGAGGCCTTGAGCGACATTGCGATGCGGGTCGTGGACGCTCGCGCACAGGTCTCGTCCCTCGTTGGAGTGGAGCGCATCGGCCTGCGCTATGTCCTCGAGATCCGGGTTCCTGTGGGGGTCGACGGACGTGTCGAGTGGAGCAACTGGATCGCGGAGCCGCTGCTAGGGCCCCAGCGTCTCGCTCCCACCGGTCTGTTCCTCACCGAGTGGCAGGGTGCCGCCGTCTACCGCGAGCCACAACCTGGCAGGTCGCTGGTCATCCGCTATGGTCCGGGTTTCGGTCAGGCGCTTGACGCGAATTACCACCTGCGCCGCGTCACCCCAGCCCAAGCCGGCCCATACTTCCTGACGGATATCGACAGCTTCTGGACGCCCAGCGGCTCCATTCCCGAATACCACCGGGACGAACTGATCTCGACCTATCAGGCCCTATACGATCCGGCCCGGTCCGTCTTTCAGGAGATGCTCACCAGCCGCATGAAGGACGACTTGCGCGGCCAATAGGAGCCAACAGGAGCCAATAGGACGGCTTATCGGGCGAGCACCGCGCTGCTGTAGGTCACGTCGGCGAAGGCCTTTGCCACGTCGTCGTCGGGATAGGTGAAGCCGTTGGCCGCGTGCAGTTCTTCGACCGTGTGGGTCGAGACCCGCCAGCCACGCTGCTTCAGATGGTCCACGATGTGACTGCGCTGGCCGTGATAGACCAGGTCATTGAAGTCGACTTCAAATCCGAGTTCGCTCATCCGGTCATGCTGTGCGCGCCAGCGCGGGTCCGCGAAAACCGAAGTGTCGGGCACGAATTCAAAGGCCAGCCGACTGTCGGGCGCACTCAACGCGGTGATGTTGTCGAACAACGCATCCTGAGCTTCGTCCGGCAGGTAGACCAGCAACCCTTCGGCACTCCAGACAGCCGGAGCCTTCGGGTCGAATCCGGCGGCCTGCAGCGCCGTGGCCCAGTCATCGCGCAAGTCGACCGCGACGGTGCGCCGCTTGGTTGTCGGCTCAGCGCCGAGATCGCTCAGGGTCAGGGTCTTGAACTCGATCACCTCGGGCATGTCGACTTCATAGACCACGGTGCCCGCCGGCCACGGCAGGCGGTAGGCGCGCGCATCGAGGCCCGACGCGAGGATCACCGCCTGGCCGATGCCGCTCCGTGCCGCATCGAGGAAGAAGTGGTCATAAAACCTGGTGCGGCAGGCCATCCCCTGGGCCATTCGGTTTGGATCGAATTCGGAATCCCCGCCGACGGGAATCTGGCCGTTGACCAGACGAACATAGACATCTATTCCGACGGCACGCACCAACGGCGCGGCGTAGGGATCGTCGATGAACTTCGCGTCGGACGCAAGCGCACGCTCGGCGGCGACCAGGGTCGCCGTCGCCCCAACGCTCGTCGCGAGATCCCAACGATCACTATCGGAGCGCGCCATGCTTCCTCCCCATCCCGAAAACCGGATAAATATAGACTGTCTAGTTAATACCACAAGGGCGATCCCGCAGCTCGGGACTACCCTCGCCCTTATCTACTCCCATTCGTTCTTGCGGCCGGAGGACCTGTGATCGACTTTGCCCAACGGACGATCGACCTGGCTCGCCAGAACGTCGCTGCGGGCGGTCGTCCGTTCGCGACGGTGATCGTCAAGGACGGCGAGATCCTCGCCGAGAGCGCCAACAAGGTAGCCCAGACCAACGATCCGACCGCCCACGCTGAGATCCTCGCCATCCGCGAGGCGTGCATGAGGTTGGGCACCGAGCACCTGGTTGACGCCACCATTTACGCGCTCGCGCATCCGTGTCCCATGTGCCTGGGCTCGCTGTACTACTGCTCGCCGAAGGAGGTCATCTTCCTCATCACGCGCGAGGACTATGAGGGGTACTACCTCGATGACCGCAAGTACTTCGAGGTTTCCAACTTCTACGACGAATACGCCAAGGACTGGGACCAGCGGCGCCTGCCGATGCGCTACGAACGCCGTGACGCCGCGGTGGATGTCTATCGGCTCTGGAACGAACGCAACGGCGGCCAGCGCAAGTCGACGATCGTCCCGCCCGGCTCAAGCCGCGGTTGACAGCGCCGTCGGCGCTTCGGCTATTATCTGCGTATGCATGCAGGTAACAGTGAAGGGCGGTTGCCCGACGATCAGGCCGGTCTGGTGGTCGAGGTTTTCCGGATGCTGGCCGACGCCACCCGCGTGCAGGTGCTCTGGTCGCTGACGCATCGCGAGATGTCGGTCAACGAACTCGCCGAGCACGTGGACAAGCCCGCGCCGTCGGTCTCCCAGCACCTGGCCAAGCTGCGGATGGCGCGTCTGGTGCGCACCCGCCGGGACGGGACCACCATCTTCTACAGCCTGGAAAACGATCACGTGCGCCAGCTCGTCATCGATGCCGTCTTCAACGCCGAGCACGCCGGTCCCGGGGTTCCCCGTCATCACCGGCCCGACGGCGGGCTGAAGGCCCTGAAGGTCGCAGCCGATTCCGCGCCTGCACCCCAGGCCAACTGAATCCACAAGAAAAACGACATATTTCGCAGAGAAAGTTGACAATCATGTCCGAGCAGCACCCCCACGACGCGCCGCACGCGCACGAGCACCAGCACGGCGACGAGGCTCACACACACGCGCACACCACCCATGCGCACGACCACGTGACTCACGAACACCCCCACGCCCACGACGACGGGACTGAGCACGCTCATCAGCACGTGCACCAGGCCGGCCTGGAAGAGGCGCACAACCACAACCACGCGTAGCGCCGAAGCGCTCAAAGCGCCCCGGTCAGACCTTGGGGCAGTAGTGCATTGGGTTGTCACGCTCGTCCAGCGGCGGCAGATTGCGCGCGGGCGTTTGCACTAACGGGGCGTCGACCGGGATGCGCCGGGCGGCACGATCCCAGCCGGCGCGGGCGCGCGGGTGCTTCTGATACCGGCGGGGAACGAAGGCGAAGATCAGCCGCACGATATTGCCGAAGCGCCGGTGCAGCCAGTCGTCGCGGCGCGACCACCGATAACCCATCAGCTCGCGCACCGGCGGGTCGTAGAGACCGACGGTCAGCCACACGAAGAACGGGGCCAACAATTTGCGCTGCGCGGCCCATATCCAATCCGGAACCCGTTGGGCGAATGGGGGTTTGGGCAATTCGGTCAGATCGAGCACGGCACGTGCCGCGAAGTTGTTCTCCAACACGTTGCGGCACATGTGATCCCAGTACTCCTGAAATTCGTCCCAGGATGCCGGCACCGGCCGCATGCTCACGCCGTACATGCGATACCACTCGACGTGCTCGTCGAACAGCTGGCGCTTCTGCGCTTCGGTCACGCCGCCGCAGAACCGCTCGGCGACATGGATGGTGCCGACGAAAAAGGTGGCGTGTGCCCAGTAGAAGACATCGGGATTCAGTGCGTGGTAGCGGCGGCCTTGCGCGTCGGTGCCCTTGATGGTGGTGTGGTAATCGCGTACCTCAGCGCCGGTGACCGGGGCGCGCTCGCCGTCGAAAACAACGCCCCCGATCGGGTACAAGGACCGCATCAGCCGCGGCCAGCGTTCACGGAAGAATGTCGAGTGCTCTTCGACCGCCGCGCCCAGCTGCGGGTGCATGTTCTGCATGGATCCCGCCCAGGGGCCCTGCAACATGCCGCGCCAATCACCGAAGTATCGCCATGTCAGAGAATCTGGGCCGAGCGGGGCCGGGGGTGCGTCATAGCCCAGCGGGGAGACCGGGCAACCGCCCGCCACACCGGAGGCTTCCCGGTCGACCGCGGCGCTATCAGCTTTGGTGCTGGTCAGCGGGCGTGGTGCCGACGTATCTTGAGTCACTGGTTAATTTCCTACAAAGATTCGGGTAATTTTGACTACATGCGTTGTCACTTTGAAGTGTAGGGAGCGAAGTGCCGTCCGGTCAACGACGGAGCCGTTGGTCCGGCGTCCCACTCGAGAGCCGCCTCGCGCTACGACGAGAAAACCTCATTGCCGCCGGTGTGCAATTGCTGGGCGAGGACGGTGGCCCGGCGCTGACGGTTCGCGCGGCATGTCGCAAGGCCGCGCTGACCGAGCGCTACTTCTACGAAAGCTTCTCCGACCGTGACGAATTCGTGCGCGCGGTTTATGACCACGTGTGCACCAGAGCAATGGCGACCCTGGTGTCGGCAAAGACGCCCCGGGAAGCCGTCGAACAATTCGTCGAGCTGATGGTCGACGATCCGGTCCGAGGGCGCGTGCTGCTGCTGGCACCAGCGGTCGAACCGGTGCTGACCCGCTCCGGCGCGGAATGGATGCCCGATTTCATTGAGCTGCTGCAACGCAAGCTGTCCCAAATCAGCGATCCGGTGCTGCAGAAAATGGTCGCTACCGGCCTGATCGGTGGCCTGACGAGTCTGTTCACCGCGTATCTGAACGGACGGCTGGGCGCCACCCGCCGACAATTCATCGACTATTGCGTCGAGATGCTGATGAGCACGGCCGCCACCTATGTGCCCAGCCTGCCGCCCCTGCCGCACGATTGAGCAGGATTGCGGCGTGGCACGCCGGAAGAGAAACTTGATGCTACTGGTGTACACAGATATATTGACTGCTACCTGTCGACACAGATAACTGGAGGGATCATGTCAGCCCAGCTGACCGACCTACAGCTGTTGCACGAGCTTGAACCGCTCGTCGAGAAGTACCTCAATCGACACCTGAGCATGCACAAGCCCTGGAACCCGCACGACTACATCCCGTGGGCAGACGGCAAGAACTATTACGCGCTCGGCGGCCAGGACTGGGATCCGGAGCAGAGCAAGCTGTCCGATGTGGCCCAGATAGCGATGGTGCAGAACCTGGTCACCGAGGACAACCTGCCGTCGTATCACCGCGAGATCGCGATGAACATGGGCATGGACGGCGCGTGGGGCCAGTGGGTCAACCGCTGGACCGCCGAGGAGAACCGGCACGGCATCGCGCTGCGCGACTACCTGGTCGTGACGCGTGCCGTCGATCCCGTCGAGCTGGAGAAACTTCGCATGGAGGTGGTCAACCGGGGCTTCAGCCCGGGTCAAAACCGCCAAGGCGAGTTATTCGCCGAATCCGTCTGCACCTCCGTCCTCTACGTCAGTTTCCAGGAACTGGCCACCAGGATTTCGCACCGCAACACCGGCAAGGCCTGCAATGACCCCATCGCCGAGCAGCTGCTGGCCAAGATCTCGGCCGACGAGAACCTGCACATGATCTTCTATCGCGACGTCAGCGAAGCCGCGTTCGACCTCGCTCCCAATCAGGCGATGAAGTCGCTGCACACGATCCTGCGGAACTTCCAGATGCCCGGCTTCCAGGTACCCGAGTTCCGGCGCAAAGCCGTGATCATCGCCGTCGGGGGCGTCTACGACCCGCGTATCCACCTCGACGAGGTCGTCATGCCGGTGCTGAAGAAGTGGCGCATCTTTGAGCGCGAGGACTTCACCGGTGAGGCAGCCGAGTTGCGCGATGATCTTGCGCTGCTAATCAAGGAACTCGAGATGTCCTGCGAAAAGTTCGAGGTGTCCAAGCGCCGCCAACTCGAGCGGGAAGCCCGTACCGGCAAGAAGGTCACCGCAAACGAGCTGCATCAAACCGCGGGCAAGCTGGTGATGAGCCGCCGGTAGCCTGCCTTGCGCATCGGTCCGATCACGCTGGCCAGCCCCGTTGTGCTGGCCCCAATGGCGGGTGTGACGAACGTCGCATTCCGGTCGCTGTGTCGCGAACTGGAACAGTCGCAGGTCGGCACGATCAGCGGTCTGTATGTCTGTGAGATGGTGACCGCACGGGCGCTCGTCGAGCGGCATCCCGTCACCATGCACATGACGACGTTCGCGCCGGACGAGTCGCCGCGCTCGCTGCAGCTCTACACCGTCGACCCCGCAACCACCTACGCGGCCGCCAAGATGATCGCGGACGAAGACTTGGCCGACCACATCGACATGAATTTCGGCTGTCCGGTGCCCAAGGTCACCAAGCGCGGCGGTGGAGCGGCGCTGCCGTACAAGCGTCGCTTATTCGGCCAGATCGTGGCCGCGGCGGTGCGCGCCACCGAAGGCACCGAGATCCCGGTCACCGTCAAGTTCCGCATCGGCATCGACGACGACCACCACACCCATCTGGACGCGGGGCGCATCGCCGAGTCCGAGGGCGCCGCCGCGGTCGCGCTGCACGCCCGCACGGCCGCGCAGCGCTATTCCGGCACCGCCGACTGGGAACAGATCGCCCAGCTCAAGCAGCATGTGCGCACCATCCCGGTGCTCGGCAACGGCGACATTTACGACCCCAACGACGCGCTGACCATGATGGCCACCACCGGGTGCGACGGCGTCGTCATCGGCCGGGGCTGCCTGGGTCGGCCCTGGCTGTTCGCCGAGCTGTCGGCCGCGTTCACCGGCAGCCCGCCACCGACTCCGCCCACCCTCGGCGCGGTCGCCGACATCGTCCGCCGACACGGCGCGCTGCTGGCCGCGCACTTCGGGGAAGACAAGGGCATGCGCGACATCCGCAAGCACATCGGCTGGTACCTGCACGGCTTCCCGGCGGGATCCGAGTTGCGGCGGGCGCTGGCGCTGGTCAAGACGCTGAGCGAGCTCGACGGCCTGCTGAACCAACTCGACCGCGCTGTCCCGTTCCCGGACGCCGCGACCGGCCCGCGAGGTCGGCAGGGTTCACCTGCCCGCGTGGCCTTGCCCGACGGCTGGCTGGCCGACCCGGACGATTGCACGGTGCCGGCCGGAGCCGACGTCATGCACTCGGGTGGCTGAATCGAAACACTCTGGAAAATCGCGAACACGTCAAGAACTCAGTACGATATGGCCTGCTGCATGGCCCGTCGGTGGCGGATCGGTTATCCCGTCGCACGAAGGCTATAAGTACGGCCCGACCCATCGGTAGCGACGCGTGAGCACGGATAACACTGACTTCCGCAGGAGAGTTTCGGAGGCCGCTGAGACATGAGTGACGGCGAGCACGACGCCACTCCTGATGATTGGCGCGCGTCCGCTCCGTGGGAGCGATTTTCTGCACCGGCCGACCCGGCCGCCGACGACCGGGAAGGTGACACCGAAAAGGTCGGAAGTCACGCCGACGGCGCGCTCAGTGTCGCCGACCTGATCGCCAAAATCGGCTCCCCGACCACCGACCGGCACAACCATCACCGCGTAGCCAATGCGGCCGACGAGCCCGATGAGCCGGCCGCGGATATCGAACCTCACGACGTCACGTCGGGCGTGCCCGTCGACCTCCAAGACACCCAGGTCATCGACACCCCGGCGTACTCGCTCGAGCTCGTCTCGGAGCTCCCCGACCTAAACTCTCATGCCGCCGCCAACTACCCCAACGACGACGCTGACCAGGACCCGGCGCCCAAAGCCAAGCGTGGCCGTCGGCCGATGTTGCTGGCCGCGCGCTCGCTGGCGGCGGTGTTCGCCGTGCTGGCGCTGACCCTCACCGGCGGCGCTTGGCAATGGAGCACCTCGAAGAACAACCGCCTGAACACCATCAGCGCGCTCGACCCGCAGTCGCGCGACATCGTCGATCCCGGTGGCCAGTACGGCGATGAGGACTTCTTGATCGTCGGGATGGACTCCCGCGCCGGGGCGAATGCCAACATGGGCGCCGGCGACACCCAGGACGCCGACGGCACACGATCGGACACCGTGATGCTGGTCAACATTCCGGCGAACCGCAAACGCGTGGTGGCGGTGTCGTTCCCCCGCGACCTGGCGATCACCCCGATCCAATGCGAGGCCTGGAACCCCGAAACCGGGAAGTACGGACCCCTGTACGACAAGAAGACCGGAAAGTACGGCCTCCGGACGATCTACACCGAGACCAAATTGAACTCGACGTTCTCCTTCGGCGGTCCGAAATGCCTGGTGAAGGAAATCCAGAAGCTGTCCGGTTTGAGCATCAACCGTTTCATTGCCATCGACTTCGTCGGCTTCGCGCGGATGGTCGAGGCGCTCGGCGGCGTCGAGGTGTGCAGCACCACCCCACTGCAGGACTACGAATTGGGCACGGTGCTGGAACATTCGGGACGCCAGGTGATCAACGGGACAACGGCGTTGAACTACGTGCGGGCCCGCCAGGTCACCACCGAGAACAACGGTGACTACGGCCGGATCAAACGCCAGCAGTTGTTCGTGTCCTCGCTGCTGCGCTCGCTGATCTCCGAGGACACCTTGCTCAACCTCAACAAGCTCAACAATGTCGTGAACATGTTCATCGGCAACAGCTACGTAGACAACGTCAAGACCAAAGACCTGGTCCAACTTGGACAATCCCTGCAAGGTATGGCGGCAGGGCACATCACGTTTGTCACCGTGCCGACCGGCGTGACAGACCAGAACGGCGACGAGCCGCCCCGCACCGCCGACATGAAGGCGCTCTTCGCCTCGATCATCAATGATGATCCGCTGCCGCTCGAAAACGATCACAACGCGCAGAGTTTGGGGACTTCCTCAGCCTCGGGGCCGACAGCCACGCCCTCTAGTCCCTCTGGTCCACCGTCCACCACCAAGAAAGCGCCCGGCGCGACACCGGAGACTCGACGCGAGCAGGTGACGACGGCCTCGCCGGAGGACGTCACGGTGCAGGTCTCCAACGCAACCGGCCAATCCGGCCTGGCTGCCACCGCAACCAGCCAGCTCAAACACGACGGCTTCAACGTGATGACGCCGGACGACTATCCGAGTTCGCTGAACGCGACGACGGTGTTCTTCTCGCCCGGCAACGAGCAGGCGGCCGCCACGGTGGCATCGTCGTTCGCCAACGCAAAGGTCGCGCGCGTCAACGGCATTGGCCAAGTGGTTCAGGTGGTGCTCGGTCCGGACTTCAGCACGGTCACCACTCCCCCGCCCAGCGGCTCGTCGATCAGTGTGCAGATCGAGCGCAACGCCAACACCCCGGCGACCAAGCTGCCCGAAGACTTGACGGTCACCAATGCTGCCGACACCAGCTGCGAGTAACCCGGTTCAGGCGTCGCTCCGACCGGCTTTTCCGGCGGCGAGAACGTAGGCTGGATCACATGCGGACCGCATACCATGAGCAACTCTCGGAATTATCGGAGCAGCTCGGCGAAATGTGCGGGCTGGCGGGTATGGCCATGGAGCGGGCGACCCAGGCTTTGTTGCAGGCCGATCTGGTGCTGGCAGAACAGGTGATCTCCGATCACGAAGAGATCGCGACCCGCAGCACGCGCGCCGAGGAGAGCGCCTTCGTCTTGCTGGCCTTGCAAGCGCCGGTCGCCGGCGACCTCAGGGCCATCGTGAGCGCCATCCAGATGGTGGCTGACATCGATCGGATGGGCGCGCTGGCCTTGCATGTCGCCAAGATCGCCCGCCGCCGCCATCCCCAACATGTACTGCCCGAAGAGGTCAACGGGTATTTTTCCGAAATGGGCAGAGTCGCAGTCGAATTGGGCAACAGCGCGCAAGAGGTGGTGTTGTCGCGCGACCCGGAGAAAGCGGCCCGGATCCGCGAGGAAGACGACGCGATGGACGATCTGCACCGACATTTGTTCTCGGTGCTGATGGACCGCGAATGGAAGCACGGCGTTGCCGCTGCCGTCGACGTGACGTTGCTCGGCCGGTTCTACGAACGCTTCGCCGACCACGCCGTCGAGGTGGCGCGGCGGGTTATCTTCCAGGCAACCGGCAAGTTTCCCGAGGACGAGGCGACGCAAGCCGCGCGCTAGCCGACCTAGCCGAACCGCCCGGAGATGTAGTCCTCGGTTGCTTTCTGCATCGGGTTGGAAAAGATCTTCTCCGTGTCGTCGATCTCCACCAACCGGCCGGGTTTTCCGACGGCTTCCAGGTTGAAGAACGCGGTCTGATCGCTGACCCGCGCGGCCTGCTGCATGTTGTGGGTGACGATCACGATGGTGTAATCCTGCTTCAATTCACCGATCAGGTCTTCGATGGCCATCGTCGAGATCGGGTCCAGCGACGAGCACGGCTCGTCCATCAGCAACACATCGGGCTGTACGGCGATGGCGCGCGCGATGCACAACCGCTGCTGCTGCCCGCCGGAGAGTCCGCCGCCGGGCTTGTCCAACCGATCCTTGACCTCATCCCACAGGTTCGCGCCGCGCAGCGAGTATTCGGCGGTGTCATCGAGCATCTTGCGATTGCGCACGCCCTGCAACTTCAGGCCGGCCACCACGTTGTCGCGAATCGACATGGCGGGGAACGGGTTCGGGCGCTGGAACACCATCCCGACCGCCCGGCGCACACCGACCGGATCGATGCCGGCGGCATAGATATCTTCGTCGTCGAGCAATACGGTGCCCTCTACCCGCGCGCCGGGGACGACCTCGTGCATCCGGTTCAGAGTGCGCAGCACAGTCGTCTTGCCGCAGCCCGACGCGCCGATGAACGCCGTCACGCTGCGCGGCAGAATCGACAACGTCACATCCGAAACCGCTTGAAAAGCCCCGTAATAGATGTTGACGCCCTTGAGGTCCAACCGCTTGGCCACGTAGTTTCCTGTCTACGACTTCTTGGGAGCGAAGATTCTCACGACCACCCTGGCACCGATATTGATGATCGCGATCACCAGAATCAGTGTCAGAGCGGCGCCCCACATCCGATCCGTGGGAATCGGGTTCGCTCCGGCACCCATCGATGTCTGGTCGTACATCATGCCGGGCAACGACCCCATGAAGCCGGTGAAGATGTCGAAGTTGATTGCCTGCGAATAGCCGACCAGGATCAGCAGCGGGGCCGTCTCACCCATCACCCTGGCCAACGCCAGCATGATACCGGTGATGATTCCGGCCAGCCCGGTCGGCATCACCACTCTGGCAATGGTTTTCCACTTCGGAATCCCCAGCGCATAACTGGCCTCGCGGAGGTCTGCCGGGACGATCCGCAGCATCTCCTCGGTGGCGCGCACGATCACCGGCAGCATCACCAGCACCAGCGCCAGCGACACCGCGAACTGGGAGCGGGGTAGCCCCAGCGTCGCCACCCACAGCGCGTAGATGAACAACGCCGCGACGATCGAGGGCACACCGGTAAGGATATCCACCACGAAGCTGACTAGCCTGCCGAGCGGAGTGCCGCCACCGTATTCGACCAAATAGACCGCGACCATGAGACCGATCGGGACGGAGATCGCGGCACATACCAATCCCTGCAGCAAGGTGCCGACGACCGCGTGGTACGCACCGCCGCCGGCCACGAATGCCGTCATACCCGCTTGCGAATGCGTCCACCACGCGCTGGACAGGATCGCCTTGAATCCCTTGGCGATCACCGAATACAGCACCAAAGCCAAAGGTGCCAAGGCGATCACCGTCGACAGCATCACCAACACCGTCGCGACGCTGTTCGCTATTCGACGACGCGGGCCGAGTCCCGAGAATGTCCGTGGCTTGAGGGGGCGGTCCAGGATCGAGGTCATCGCGTGCCCCGCCGGGCTCCGGTTCCGGCGACCGCGGCGCGCGCCACCGAATCGACCACGAAGGTGAACAGGAACAGCACCAGTCCCGCGGCGAGATAGGCGCCCGCCTTGTATTTGTCGTTGAATTCCGATGCGGTACCCGCGATTTGGGTCGCGAACGTCGAGCCGCCGTCGAACAGCGACCAGCCGAACGCCGTCTGGGTGCCACGCAGGATGACCAGCAGCGCGACTGTCTCCCCCAGGGCGCGGCCCAGACCCAGCATCGCGCCGCTGAAGTATCCGGATCGCCCGAACGGCAGCACGGTCGTCTTGACGACTTCCCATCGGGTGGCGCCCAGCGCCAGCGCAGCCTCGATCTGGTCCTGCGGCGTCTGCACAAAAACTTCGCGAGTAACGGCGGTGATGATCGGCAGGATCATCACCGCCAAAACGATCCCGCCGGTGAAGATGGTGCCCCCGCCTGCCACCGACGCGTTGCCACTAGCGAACAGAAAGCACCACCCCATGGTGTGGTTGAGCCAGGTTGCGAAGGGCCGCAGCTGCGGTGCGAGCACATACAGACCCCAGACGCCGTAGATGATCGAGGGAACCGCGGCGAGCAGATCAACCGCGTACGCCAGCACTCCGCCAAGACGCCGCGGCGCGTAGTGCGTGACGAATATGGCGACGCCCAGGGCGATAGGCATCGCCAGAACCAATGCAAACACCGACACCAACGCGGTCACCTGCAGGAGATTGCGGATTCCGAATAGCATCGCCGAGGTGTTCGTGGTGACCCATTTGCCACCGTAAGTGAAGAAATTCACTTGATTGCGCTGCAGGGCGGGTACAGCCCGCCACAGCAAGAACACGCCGACCGCGGCGACCAGCACCACCACCAGAACACCAGAGCCCTCCGACAGCCTGCGAAATATGCGGTCCCCCAGCCGCGGCCGGGCATTCCCCCATGGGTTCAACGGCACGATCGGCGGCTCCGGAAAGGACGGTGCGACGACCGCGCCCGAACCCGCGTCGCTTGGGTTTGGCGTTGTCACTGGGATCCTGTCACTGTTCGCGCTGGGTCAATCGGCTACCGCATTGCGTTGATCGCGCTCACCAATCGCCCCTTGACTTTATCCGGCAGCGAAACGTAGCCGGCCGACGAGACATCGGTCTGACCGTTATACGTAGCCACGCTGAGGAAAGACTTGATCGCCGCGAGTGTGTCCTGGTCATAGCCCGCCGAGCAGACAAGCTCGTAGGTGGCCATCACCAACGGGTAAACACTCGGGTCCTGGGAGCCGTACATCGCGTTCAGGTCCAGCACGAGATCGTTGCCGCCGGCCACGAAGTCGGCAAGGTTGACGGCGTTGCGCGCCGTGTCCTCGTTGAGCGGCACTCCGCCGCTGCCGGTGTCGATCTGGGCGAATGGCAGCCGGGCCTGGTCCGCGAAGCCCTTCTCGACATATCCGATCGCGCCCGGCGTCGCGTGCACCGCCTGGACCACACCGGCTGACTTCAGCACACCTTCGCCGAAGCCGCCTTGAAACTCGGTGCCAATCCCTTTGGTCCAGCTCTGTGGTGCGTCGGCCGTCAAATATCGCTGCAGGTAGTCAGTGGCTCCCGATGAATCCGTCCGATAGATCGGCGTGATCCGTGTGTCGGGCAGGGAAATCCCCGGATTGAGTGCCGTGAGTATCGGATTACTCCACTTCGTGATCACGCCGCTGAAGATCTTGGCCAGCACGTCACTGTTGACGACCAAGGTCTGAGCGCCCGGCAGGTTGTAGACGATTGCGATGGGTCCGAACACCAGCGGCAGATCCCATGCCGGGTTTCCGTGACAGCGTTTGGCGGCCGGCGCGATCTGGTCGGAAGTCAGAGGCGACTCCGATCCGGCGAAGTCGACATGGCCGGCAACGAATTGCGCGCGGCCAGCGCCCGACCCGGTGGGGTTGTACGACAAGTTTTTGCCAGGGCACGCCAGCCCCCACAAATGGTTGAACAATGCGATCGCGTTCTCTTGAGCGGTCGACCCCTCAGCCGTCAGTGCGTTTTTGCCGCCGCAGGGTACGGTGCCGGCGGATACGCCCGAGACGGCCGCCGTCGAAGCGGCGCGGTTGTCGTCGCTGCCGCACGCGCTCAACATGCCACCAGAAGCCACGAAAGTGGTGATCACCGCCACCGCTGCCGCCGACGTCCTGCCCACCCCGCGCCTCACCTATGTCACTTTCTCAGCGCATTCTCGACACGTGGCTGCACCGTCCGCGACGTTGCAAAACAGGTTGCCAGCTCACCCGGCAAGTATGCTCCGGTGGCGGTCAGGGGCACGCCCATCCGGTGAACATGGTGTGAACAGCAGGCCGCGGGCGGGCCCGCGCCGTCGGTCAGCTCCCGGTGCGGATCGTCGCGTAGGCGGTGTCGACGCTGTAGGTGGTGAAGCCGAGCCGCTCATAGGTCCGCACCGCGGCGACATTTTCCGATTCCACGTAGAGCAGCACCGTGGGTTCTCCGGGGGCATTCGGGCCGGCCAGCCGCTCTGCCAGCGACGCGATACCGACGGCCGTCAACACCTTCCCCAAGCCCCGGCCCTGCGCCGACGGATCGACGCCCACCACATAAACCTCGCCCAGGCCCGCTTGGTCGGGATGCACCTTGGTCCAGTGGAAGCCCAGCAGCCGATCCTCTTGCCCGCTTGGTTTGATGAGTGGCGACCCGCTGCGCCCGGCTCCGGCGTGCTTGCGATCGCCACCAGGGCCAGCGTCGAACGCCAGGAACAACCCAGCGGGGTCGAACCACGGTTCGCGGCGGCGCTCCTCCAGCTGGGCCACGGTCCACCCGCCCTGTTCGGGGTGGTAGGCGAATGCGGCGTTATTCACCCGCAGTAGCTCCGCGTCATCGGTCGTGCCGGCGTAGGTACGGATCCGCACGCCGTCGGGAATCTGCGGTTCGGGAACGTTGCGCAGCGATCGCCGCATCTGGACCAGTTCGCGAACCGGGACCAGACCGAGCGCGGACGCGGTCGCCTGGGCCGGCGGTAGCGTGCCGTGCGCCCAGAACCGGTTATGCCCCGCGGTCTTGGCCAGCACGGCGCGCCCCATCACGGCGCCGATGCCGCTGCGGCGGGCCCGCGGGTGCACCACCAATTCGGCCATCGCGGCATCCGCGTCAGGGGAGCTGAGATTGCTGAGATTGAGGTAACCGGCGACTCCGTCGTCGCGTCCCGGATACGCGACCAGCAGATGCTCGGTGCGCTCGTGGCCAAGTTCGCGCAGCACCTGCTCGCCGACGGGGGCTACCCCGTCGAATTCGGTTGCTTCAGCGACGAGTTCACGCACCTGCCGCTGCTCTTCGGTGGTCAGCGCGGAGCGCCAGACCGGCAGTGTCACTGACTGTGTAACGGGTCGACCAGCGGATCTTGGAGGCCGTCTGAGCCGAGCTCGGCGGCTTGGTCGGATGGGCCGGCCTGATCAGCTTGATCGGCTTGATCGCCTTGATCATCATTGGGCCCGGTGATCGGCGCTCGGCCGCGGGCCGGCCGGACCGCCTTGTAACCCACGTTGCGCACCGTGCCGATCAACGCTTCGTGCTCGGGGCCGAGTTTGGCCCGCAGTCGGCGCACGTGCACATCGACAGTCCGGGTGCCGCCAAAGAAGTCATAGCCCCACACCTCGTGCAGCAACTGCGCGCGGGTGAACACCCGACCGGCGTGCTGCGCCAGGTATTTCAGCAGCTCGAACTCCTTGTAGGTGAGATCGAGCGGACGGCCCCGCAACCGCGCGGTGTAGGTGGCTTCGTCGATGACGAGCTCGCCCAGGCTGACCTTGCCCGCGCTCTCCTGGTCGGCCAGCCCGCCGCGGCGACCGACAACCAGCCGTAGCCTGGCGTCGATCTCGGCCGGCCCGGTACCGGGCAAAAGAATCTCGTCCAAGCCCCAGTCAGCGCTGACCGCCACCAGCCCACCTTCGCTCACCACCGCCAAGACCGGGACCGAGCGCCCCGCAGAGCTCAAAAGGCGGCACAGACCGCGCGCGGACGACAAATCGTGGCGCGCGTCGACGAGCACGGCATCCGCCGTTCCGGCCTCCAGCAACGAAGACGGCTCCGCTGGCGCCGTGCGAACGGTGTGCGGAAGCAGCGACAACGAGGGCAAGACCGGGTCGGGATGCAGCTCCGAGGTCAGCAGTAGTAGCTCCAACGACCCCCTCCAGCCTCGGGGGAAATCTCATTCCCCAAATTGATAACACCATGTGGCATTTGTTGCCAGGACATCTAACGATAACGTGCCACCTGGCCTTTGGATGATTCGAAGGCGGTGTGAGCCCGACGACAGACGCCCCGAGCCACCCGCGGGGGGCCGGCGGGCTGCGCCAGAATAGGCCAATGCGCAAGGTGCTGATCGGTGTGATTGCGTCGGCGATCGCCGTCGGCGTGATCGTCGTCGGCGCCGTTGGGGTCGATTACGGAACCAGCATCTACGCCGAATACCGGTTGTCGTCCAACGTCCGCAAAGCGGGACACCTGGGGTCGGACCCGTTCGTCGCCATCCTGGCATTCCCATTCATCCCTCAGGCACTGCGCGGGCACTACAACGAATTGGAGATCAAGGCCAACGCCGTCGATCACGCGGTGGTCGGCAAGGCCACGCTGGAAGCCACGATGTACTCGATTGACCTGACCAATGCCTCCTGGCTGATCAGGCCCGATGCCAAGCTTCCGGTCGGCAGGCTGGAGAGTCGCATCATCATCGATTCGATGCATCTGGGCCGCTACCTGGGCATGAGTGACCTGATGGTGGAGGCGCCACCCGCCGAAACCAACAACGCCACCGGCGGCACCACCGAGTCGGGGATCTCGAGCAGCCACGGGCTGGTGTTCAGCGGCACGCCGAAGTCGGCCAACTTCGACCACCGGGTGAGCGTCTCGGTGGATCTCTCCATCGCCCCCGACGACCAGGCGACGCTGGTATTCACCCCCACCGGCATCCTGACCGGACCCGACACTGCCGACCAAACCGTCCCGGACGACAAGCGGGACACGGTGCTGCATGCCTTCACTGCCCGGCTGCCCAACCAGAGGCTGCCGTTCGGGGTGGCGCCGACCAGCGAGGGCGCCCGCGGATCCGATGTCATCATCGAAGGCATTACCCGGGGAGTAAGCATCACCCTCGATGGGTTTAAGCAGTCATGACTACCGTGCTCGTCGCGCTCGTGGCCGTTGGGGTCCTCACCGGCCTTCTCGGATGGTTGTTGACTCGGCGCTCCGGGACTGTGCGGGAAATCAAGTCGACGCCAGGTACCGATTCAGAGAGTCTCGACACCGCGGACCTGGACCTTTCGCGTACCGGACCGACCGTCGTGCATTTCAGCGCCCCCTGGTGCGGGCCCTGCGATCGCGTGCGGCGGGTGGTCGGCGCGGTCTGCGCGGACCTGGGCGACGTGGCCCATGTGGAAATCGACCTGGACGCCAACCCGGCGGCCGCGCGCCGATTCTCGGTGCTGTCGCTGCCTACCACGTTGATCTTCGACGCCGATGGACAACAGCGGTACCGGGCCTCCGGCGTCCCCAAGACCGCCGACCTGCGGTCGGCCCTGGTACCGCTGTTGGCTTGATCACCATGTCTTTGGGTAAGCTGTCCGACGTGTCAGCCCGCATCGAGCCCCTGCTCGCCAGGCGCCGCGCAGTTGATCTGTGCCGCGTCGCGGGTTGTTGCTGTTGCTGTAGCTGCTGAGTAGCCGCGCCCATAGCGCAGGACTCGGAGCAGCTTCGGACCCTTCCGTGGCGTGTCTCCACCATTCCGTGCAACAGGACTATCTAGGAGTAGCCCCGTGTCGAGCAGTAACACCGCCACCACCTCACCGGATCTCGTCGACGTTCGGGGACCAAGGTTCGCCGCCTGGGTCACCACCGCCGTCTTGGTGATCACGCTGCTCGTGTCGGCATTCAGCCCGCCTGCGGCCGCGGTCATCTTGGGCCTGCAAGCCTTGATCTTTGCCATCGGCGCCGTTGGCGGGCCGCGCCGGCATCCCTATGGGCGGGTGTTCGCCCTTCTGGTGGCGCCTCGGCTGGGGCCGGTCAAGGAGCGCGAGCCGGTGCCGCCGCTGAAGTTCGCCCAACTCGTCGGCCTGATCTTCGCCGTCGCGGGTGCTGCCGCATTCGCCGGCGGCGCGTTCTTGGTCGGGGTAATCGCCAGCGCGGCCGCGTTGGTGGCCGCCTTCCTCAACGCGGCGTTCGGGATCTGCCTGGGCTGCCAGCTCTACCCGCTTGTCGCGCGCTTCCGGCGCGCCCCCCACCCCGCTTAACCCCGTTCATCAGAAGCAATCGAAAGGATCCCCACCATGGCACGCTCGGACGTCCTGGTCTCCGCCGACTGGGCTGAGAGCAATCTTGACGCCGCCAACGTCGTCTTCGTCGAAGTAGACGAGGACACCAGCGCCTACGACACCGGCCACATCGCCGGCGCGATCAAGCTGGACTGGCGCACCGATTTGCAGGACCCGGTCAAGCGCGACTTCGTCGACGCTGAGCAGTTCTCCAAGCTGCTCAGCGAGCGCGGCATCGGCAACGACGACACCGTGATCCTCTACGGCGGCAACAACAACTGGTTCGCCGCCTACGCATACTGGTATTTCAAGCTGTACGGGCACGACAAGGTCAAGCTCCTCGACGGCGGCCGCAAGAAATGGGAGCTCGACGGTCGCCCACTGACCACCGACGCCGTCAGCAGGCCCGCGACTTCCTACACAGCGGCCCCGCCGGACAACACCATTCGCGCGTTCCGCGACGAGGTCATCGCAGCCATCGGCGTCAAGAACTTGGTCGACGTGCGCTCCCCCGACGAGTTCTCCGGCAAGATCCTTGCGCCCGCGCATCTACCGCAGGAACAAAGCCAGCGGCCCGGGCATATCCCCGGCGCGATCAATGTTCCGTGGAGCAAGGCCGCCGACGAGGACGGCACCTTCAAGTCGGACGAGGAGCTAGCCAAGCTGTACGCCGCTGCCGGTCTGGACGGGTCCAAGGAGACCATCGCTTACTGCCGGATCGGCGAGCGGTCATCCCACACCTGGTTCGTGCTGCAAGAACTACTCGGGCATCAAAACGTGAAGAACTACGACGGCAGTTGGACGGAATACGGCTCCCTGGTGGGCGCCCCGATCGAGTTGGGAAGCTGATATGTGCTCAGGACCGAAGCAAGGACTGACGTTGCCCGCCAGCGTCGACCTGGAGAAGGAAACCGTGATCACCGGCCGTGTGGTGGACCGCGACGGCCAGGCCGTGGGTGGCGCGTTCGTCCGGCTGCTCGACTCGTCGGACGAGTTCACCGCGGAGGTCGTCGCATCGGCCACCGGTGACTTCCGGTTCTTCGCCGCACCCGGATCCTGGACGCTGCGCGCGTTGTCCGCGGCCGGCAACGGCGACGCCATCGTGGCCCCGTCGGGAGCGGGCATCCACGAGGTTGACGTCAAGATCGCCTGACGCGCGCCCGACGGTCCGGTCCCCCGAAGCCGCCACCGACGAACAAAGGCGAATAGACTCGGCCCCGTGGTGCTCTTCTTCGAGATCATGCTGGTCGTGGCAGTGGCGGTCATCTCGTGGTTCGCGCTGTACACGCTCTACCGGCTCATCACTGACGAGTCGTGAGTCCCGAAGAGAGCCCGGACGGGCCACCCGGTCTCCAGGACTTCGGCGACGCAGCGATGGCTGCCGCGGCTGAA
Source organism: uncultured Actinomycetota bacterium (assembly GCA_963767375.1). GTDB lineage: Bacteria > Actinomycetota > Actinomycetes > Mycobacteriales > Mycobacteriaceae > Mycobacterium. The sequence continues at coordinate 2,556,492 of CAVYDT010000008.1, read as the reverse complement.
CGCGCCAAAGTGACCGCGGCCCGCAACATCCCGGCGTTCGACGATCTGCCGGTTCCCGCCGATACCGCGAATCTGCGCGAGGGCGCCAACCTGAATGACGCGCTGCTGGCGCTGCTGCCCCTGGTCGGCGTGTGGCGCGGCGAAGGCAAGGGACGCGCGGCCGACGGCGACTACCGATTCGGCCAGCAGATCGTGGTCTCCCACGACGGCGGCGACTATCTGAATTGGGAGGCCCGGTCCTGGCGACTCAGCGAAACGGGCGACTACCGCGAACCCGGCCTGCGCGAGACGGGCTTCTGGCGGTTTGTCAGCGATCCCGACGACGACCCAACCGAGTCCCAGGCCATCGAGTTGCTGCTGGCCCACTCGGCCGGTTATGTCGAGTTGTTCTACGGGCGGCCACGTACCCAGTCGTCGTGGGAATTGGTCACCGACGCCCTGGCGCGCAGCAGATCCGGCGTGCTGGTCGGCGGCGCCAAACGGCTTTACGGCATCGTGGAGGGCGGCGACCTGGCCTACGTCGAGGAGCGGGTAGACGCCGACGGCGGGCTGGTGCCGCATCTGTCGGCGCGGCTGTCTCGATTCGCCGGCTAGCGGCTGGAGCCTCACCCAACCAGTTCGAAATCTCGCTGAACGTGGGTCCTGAGTACGCGAACTACCGTGAGATCGTCCATAGGCCCCACGCTCGTCGGCTCAGATCGCTCAAGACATGGAGCGGCCCCCGAGCAAAGCTCCTGGTTGGACAAAACCGGAAGCTCGGGGGCCGGGTGGCTACGGGGAATTCGCCAGCGCACAATCGCTGGCTCTTCCGAGCCGGTGCAGCTAGCGCGTAGCCACCTCACATGTCCATGAAGCTAACAATTCGCAGACCACCTCCTTCCTTGTGTACGGCCGAAAGTACCCGCAGTACGGCCTAACCACAACAGGAATTCACCGGTTCAGCGGTCGCTGACGATCGCGGCGTCGACCAGTTCGGCGAACTCCGCGGCGATCGGCGAGCAGGACAGTCGCCGGCCGTCCAGGGTGTGCACACGGGCGGCCAGGGTCATGCTCGATACCAGCCAGATCCCTTGGGCTCCATAGAGATCTGCGACCCGCAAGGAGCGGTAGTCGCAGTCGTAGCCCTTGGTGCGGGCCACCTCGAAGAGCGCCTGCTGCGTGGTTCCGCGCAGGATCGGATACCACGGTGGCGGTGTCAGCAGGCAGAGATCGCTGTCCGCGTTTTCGTGTGAGTCGGTGGCGATCACCACCGTCGAGCGCGGGCCCTCCAGCACGTAGCCGTCCGAGCTGACGAAGATGACGTCACCCGCGCCCTGCCGCGCGGCGTGACGCAGCGCCGCCATGTTGACCGCATAGGACAGCGTCTTGGCGCTGGCCAGCAGCCAGGGCATGGCGTCCACACCGGTGACCGGCAGCCCGCGGTCCAGCGTCATCGCCGCCAATCCGTCGCGGCGGACCGCGGTGACACGATCGGGTAACGGGTTGATCATCACGTAAGCGGTGGGCGCCGAGCCGCTTTCGCGCCCGCGGCTGTAGATCAACCGCAGCGCGCCTTCCTCAGCGCTGCCCGCACACCATTGCCTCGCGGCCACATCGATCGCGTGCCGCCAGCTCGGGAGGTCCGGCGCAGGCAGATCCATCAACTTGGCCGACTGGGTCAGCCGTTGCAGATGCGACTCGACCAGACACGCCCTGCCGTCGCGAACCAACAGCGTCTCGAAGATGCCGTCGCCGCGAACCACGGCAAGATCATCGGGGTGCAGCAGCGGTGTCCCCGGCGCGTGTATCTCACCATCCAGCGTGACGATCACAGTCGTCTGCCCAGCCATGGACGTGAAGCCTATCCGCGAGCGTGGTGGTCCGTAGAGTTGATGCATGAACCGCGCCGGCGACGATGCAGAGCACAGCGATGAGGAGGAGTGGCGCACATGAACGCAGTCCCTGCGCCCGATTCCGGACCCGACGCGGGTGCGATTTGGCACTTCGGCGATCCGCTGGGCGAGCAGCGAGCCGCCGAAACCGACGCCGTTCTGGTGGACCGTTCACACCGCGCGGTGCTCACGCTCAGCGGTAAGGACCGCCAGACCTGGCTGCACAACCTCTCGACCCAGCACGTCAGCGAGCTGCCCGAAGGGGCCAGCACGCAGAACCTCAGCCTCGACGGTCAAGGCCGAGTTGAGGACCACTGGATCCAGACCGAGCTGGGTGGCACCACCCACCTCGACACCGAACCCTGGCGGGGTGAGCCGCTGCTGCAATACCTGCGCAAGATGGTGTTCTGGGCCGACGTGACCCCGAGCGCCGCCGACACGGCGGTGCTGTCCCTGCTGGGTCCGCGAGTGGCCGACCGCGCCGTGCTCGATGCGCTGGGCCTGGACGCTCTGCCGGACGAGCCGATGGCGGTTTCCATCGCCGGCGGTGGGTTCCTACGCCGGACGCCCGGGGCTCCGGCCGGCCAACCAGAACTGGATCTGCTGGTGCCGCGTGCCGCGTCGGCCGACTGGCAGGGCCGCTTGGCACAGGCGGGCGTGCGATCGGCCGGCGTGTGGGCCTACGAAGCTCTCCGGGTGGCCGCGCTGCGGCCCCGCCTCGGCGTCGACACCGATGAGCGCACCATCCCGCACGAAGTGGGCTGGATCGGCGATCCCGGTCACGGAGCGGTCCACCTCGACAAAGGCTGCTACCGGGGGCAAGAGACCGTCGCGCGGGTGCAGAACCTGGGCAGACCGCCGCGCATGCTGGTGTTGTTGCATCTCGACGGGTCCGTGGAGCGACCCTCGACGGGCGATGCGGTACTGGCCGGCGGGCGCGCCGTCGGACGCCTCGGAACCGTCGTCGAGCACGTGGACTTGGGGCCGATCGCGCTGGCCCTGCTCAAGCGCGGCCTGACGGCAGATACCGGACTTGTGACGGGTCCGCAGGGCCCGGACGCCCAAGTCGCCGCCGTGATCGATGCCGACTCCCTGCCACCCAGCGACGAGATCGGCGCCGGACGACTGGCCGTCGAACGGTTGCGCGGGCGATAGCGTGACTAGTCTTATAAGTTGTCCATTACAGCGGCGGGGGGCGCCGACGCCCCACCACGAAGCACGGTAAACTGTCGGCAGGACAATAAACAACACCAAGAGATCGGAGCCGCCTACTCGTAGGCCGCTCCGTTATTGCGCGAGGGGGTTCCCCCATGGGCCGCGGCCGGGCAAAGGCAAAGCAGACCAAGGTTGCTCGAGAACTTAAATACAGCTCTCCGCAGACCGATTTTCAGCGGCTCCAGCAAGAGCTGTCAGGTACGAGCGCCGACGACTCCGACGGGCTGGACGGCTTGGACGGTGACGACAGCCCCGAAGGCTCATGGAGCGACCAGGACGACTGGCGCCGCTAGTCTCTCTCACTTCCCGTGCCGATGCGTTTCGCATTGGCACGGTGCTCGTTCCAGCTAGTCCCGATTCCTAGAATCGCGGGTGCTGCCCAACCAGTTTGGCTCGCGGGGCGTCTTTGCCGCCTTTACGGATGGTGCCCAACTCCCAGCAGTCCAGGTGTCGCGCGGTCAGCATGGCCCGGGCCCGGTCGGTGTCTTCGGGCGCGACGACGGCGATCATGCCGACGCCCATGTTGAACGTCTTCTCCATCTCCTCGCGCGGGACGCGGCCACGCTGGGCGATCATGTTGAACACCGGCGCGGGCGTCCACGTGCCGCGGTCGACCTCGGCGATCAGCCCGTGCGGGATGACGCGTTGCAAGTTGCCGGCCAGCCCGCCACCGGTGACGTGGCAAAACGTGCGGACATGAGTTTCGGCGGCCAGCTTCAGACAGTCTTTGGCATAGATGAGGGTGGGCTCCAGCAATTCTTCGCCCAGCGTGCGGCCGAACTCCTCCACATAGCCGGCCAGGTTCATCCGGTCGATCTCCAGGAGGACCTTGCGGGCCAGCGAGTATCCGTTGGAATGCAGGCCGGAAGACCCCATCGCGATGATGACGTCCCCGGGTTTCACGCGGTCGGGCCCCAGGACGTCGTCGGCCTCGACCACGCCGATGCCGGTGGCCGACAGGTCGTAGTGGTCCGGCTCCATCAGGCCGGGGTGCTCCGCGGTCTCGCCGCCGAGCAGCGCGCAGCCCGCGCGCACACACCCCTCGGCGATACCGCCGACGATCGCGCTCAGTCGTTCGGGCACCGTTCGGCCGACCGCGATGTAGTCCTGCAAGAACAACGGCTCGGCGCCGCACACCACGAGGTCGTCGACCACCATGGCCACCAGGTCCAGGCCGACGGTGTCGTGCTTGTCCATCGCCTGAGCGACCGCCAACTTGGTGCCGACACCATCGGTGGAGGCCGCAAGCACCGGTTCGCGGTAGCCGCCGCGGAGGGCGAACATTCCGGCGAACCCGCCCAGGCCGCCGCGCACCTCAGGCCTGGTGGCCTTGGTTGCCAGCGGCTTGAACAAGTCGACGGCGCGATCGCCTGCCTCAATGTCCACCCCGGCGGACGCATACGTGGTGCCGAGTGCGCCCAGCTCGTTTCCGTGGGTTTTTCCGGAGTCCGTCATCGCGATAAAGGCTACCGGGCGGCGCTCACGGCCGGAATCAGTTGCACAAGCTGGTCAAAGGTAATCGACGGGTGATTTTCGTCGGTGCTCGTCAAAGACCAACGGGGACGTCTGGAAAATCCTGGGCAGCCAGATCGCTCAGCTCGGACCCGCGCGCGGCAGTGGCGAGCATGTGCTCGACGACGTTCTTGCCCAGCACGGCCTCGCTGGGCAGCTCGATCGGGTACTTGCCGTCGAAGCATGCGGTGCAGAGCCGCGAAGCGGGCTGCTCGGAAGCGGCGACCATGCCGCGCAGCGAGATGTAGCCCAGCGTGTCCGCCCCGATGGCATGCCGCACTGCCTCGAGCATCTCGTCTTCGTCTTCGACCGCGTTGGCGATCAGCTCGGCCGGCGACGGGAAGTCAATACCGTAGAAGCAGGGCCACTTCACCGGCGGTGAGGCGATGCGCACGTGCACTTCAAGAGCTCCGGCCTCGCGCAGCATGCGCAGCAGGGCCCGCTGGGTGTTCCCCCGCACGATCGAGTCGTCAACGACAATCAGCCGCTTGCCCCGGATCACCTCTTTGAGTGGGTTGAGCTTCAACCGGATGCCGAGCTGGCGGATGGTCTGCGACGGCTGGATGAATGTCCGCCCGACATAGGCGTTCTTCATCAGGCCCTGCCCGTAAGGGATGCCGGACTCCTGCGCGTATCCGACCGCGGCGGGAGTGCCCGATTCCGGAACGCCGATCACCAGGTCGGCCTCGACCGGGCATTCGCGGGCCAGCCGACGACCGATCTCCACCCGGGTGCCGTGCACGGACCGGCCGGCGAGCGTGCTGTCGGGCCGCGCCAAATACACGTATTCAAAGACGCAGCCCTTGGGCGTGGGGTTGGCGAAACGGGTGGACCGTACACCGTCGGCGTCGATCGCCAACAGTTCGCCCGGTTCGATGTCGCGGACAAACGAGGCGCCGACGATGTCGAGCGCGGCCGTCTCGGAGGCCACCACCCAGCCGCGGTCCAGCCGCCCGAGCGACAACGGCCGCACCCCATGCGGGTCGCGGCAGGCGTAGAGGGTGTTTTCGTCCATGAACGTCAGACAGAACGCTCCGCGCACGGTCGGCAGCAGCTCCAGCGCCGCCTGTTCCAGCGTGGAGTCGGCCGCACCGTGGGCCAGTAGCGCGCCCAGGATGTCGGAGTCCGTGGTCGCCGGCGCCGGACAGCGCGTGCCGATCAGCCCCGCTTCGCGGGCGCGCGTAGCCAGGGCAGCGGTGTTGACCAGGTTCCCGTTGTGCCCCAACGCGACCCCAGTGCCGGCCGCGGTGTTGCGGAACACGGGCTGGGCGTTTTCCCACGTGGTGTCGCCCGTGGTCGAGTAGCGGCAGTGGCCGATGGCGACGTGGCCCTCCATTGCCGCCAACGTCTGCTCGTCGAACACCTGGCTGACCAGGCCGAGGTCCTTGAACACCAAGACCTGGGAGCCATCGGCGACAGCGATCCCCGCTGCTTCCTGCCCGCGGTGCTGCAACGCGTATAGGCCGTAGTAGGTGAGTTTGGCAACTTCTTCGCCCGGGGCCCAGACCCCGAATACGCCACACTCTTCACGGGGTGAATTCAGGTCCTGCTCGGGTTCCTGGACGGTCACGGTTCGGCGGCTCCCCGGGGAACGGATGGTGACGTACAGGAGTCTACGGGCACCACGGGGCCGCGGCCGAATCGCCCGGGCGTGTTGACCGAGAAAAAATCGATCCCACCACCCTAAACCTGCAGTTCAGGGTTATCTTCAGCGCACAGCTATGAGGGGCAGCCAGTGCGCAATCTCACCCGCCCGGGAACCTGAGAGCGCCACCGCCCCGGTGGCCTTCGCCTTGGCCAGGGGTATCAGCCCGGCCGCCAGCAGCAGCCAGGTCCGCGGATCGGTCTCGACGACATTGGGGGGTGTTCCGCGGGTGTGCCGAGGACCGGCAACACACTGCACCGCGACAAACGGCGGTATTCGGACCTCGACGCTGGCGCCGGGGGCCAGGGCCGCAAGGGTGCGCGCGGTGAGCCGAACCGCCTCCGCCAGAGCAGCCCGGTCGGGCTCCGGATGTGATGCGTCACGCAACCAGTCGGCGACGGCCAGCATGGCCTGCCGGGTCCTTTCCGGATCGGCGCTGTCTCGGACTGGCATACCAGAAGTTGCCCTATCCGAAGATTCGCGGCAGCACCGCCTCCGACGTCGCGCGCAGTTCCGCCAGAGGAATGGTGAAAAGGCCCTGCACCTCTATCGCGTCCGAACCCTGATCGACGACGCCGATGCGGACCGCCGGCAACCCCCGCGCCTCGCACATCGAACGGAACCGGCTCTCTTCGGGGCGCGGCACCGCCACCAGCACCCGGCCCGCCGATTCGGAAAACAGCATCACAAACGGGTCTGCATCCTCGGGAAGCACGATGCGGCAACCGATTTCACCGGCCAGTGCCGATTCCACGACGGCCTGAGCGAGGCCTCCTTCGGACAGGTCGTGGGCCGCCGACACCAGCCCGTCCCGCGATGCCGAGCTCAGCACGTCGGCCAGCAGCTTCTCGCGCGCCAGGTCCACGGCGGGCGGCCGGCCACCCAGATGGTCGGCGGTCACCTGCGCCCACACGGAGCCGTCGAACTCGTCGCGGGTGTCGCCCAGCAGCATCAGGGTCTCGCCCGGGTCGCTGCCCAGGGCAGTAGGAAGACGTCGGCTCACATCGTCCAAGACGCCGAGCACCCCGACCACGGGCGTGGGCAGGATCGCCGCCGACCCGGTTTGGTTGTAGAAGCTGACGTTGCCACCGGTCACCGGAATACCCAGGGCCACACAGCCATCGGCGAGCCCGCGTACCGCCTGCGAGAATTGCCACATCACCCCGGGGTCTTCGGGCGAACCGAAGTTGAGGCAGTTGGTCACCGCGACCGGCGTGGCGCCGGTGACGGCGACGTTGCGGTACGCCTCGGCCAGCGCGAGTTGGGCCCCGGCATAGGGATCCAGCTTGGTGTAGCGCCCGGACGCGTCGGTCGACAGCGCGATGCCGCGCCCGGTGGACTCGTCGACGCGTAGCACGCCACCGTCAGCGTGCTCGGCCAGCACGGTGTTGCCGCGCACGTAGCGGTCGTACTGCTCGGTGATGAACGCGCGGCTGCACAGGTGCGGACTGCCAAGCAGCGCAAGCAAAGTCGCGCGCAGCTCGGCACCCGTGCTTGGCCGCGCCAGCTGAGACGAAGTGTCGGCGTTGAGGGCATCCTGCGATTCGGGGCGAGCGACCGGCCGCTGGTACACCGGGCCTTCGTGGGCCACCGTGCGCGGCGGCACGTCGACGACCGTCTCGCCGCGCCAGGTGATCCGCAATCGGTCGCCGTCGGTGACCTCACCGATCACGGTGGCCAGCACCTCCCATTTGCGGCACACCGCTAAAAAGGCATCGACGTTTTCCGGCGCGACCACCGCGCACATCCGCTCCTGAGACTCACTGCACAGCACCTCGGCGGGTGTCATCTCCTTGGCCCGCAGCGGGACGGTGTCGAGCTGGATCGCCATCCCGCCGTCGCCGGCCGATGCCAATTCCGATGTGGCGCAAGATAATCCGGCCCCACCGAGGTCCTGGATGCCGATCACCAGGCCGCCCGCGTACAGCTCCAGACAACACTCGATGAGGACCTTCTCCATGAACGGGTCGCCCACCTGGACCGACGGCAGCTTCTTGCGGGACCCTTCGCTGTCGAAGGTGTCCGACGCCAGCACCGACACCCCGCCGATGCCGTCCAGCCCGGTCCGCGCGCCGAACAAGATGATCTTGTTGCCGGTGCCAGAGGCGAACGCCAAATGCAGGTCCTCCTGGCGCAACACGCCGACACACAACGCGTTGACCAACGGGTTGCCGGCGTAGCACGCGTCGAACACGGTCTCGCCGCCGATGTTGGGTAGGCCTAACGAGTTGCCGTAGCCGCCGATGCCGCGCACTACGCCGTCGACGACGCGGCGGGTATCGGGGGCGTCGGCGGCGCCGAACCGGAGCTGGTCCATCACGGCGACGGGTCGCGCGCCCATGGCCATGATGTCGCGGACAATGCCACCGACGCCGGTGGCCGCGCCCTGGTACGGCTCGACGTAGGACGGGTGGTTGTGCGATTCCACCTTGAACGTGACCGCCCAGCCGTCGCCGATGTCGACGACGCCCGCGTTCTCTCCGATGCCGGCCAGCATGCCGGCGCGCATCTGGTCGGTGGTGGTCTCACCGAAGTAGCGCAGGTGCACCTTGGACGACTTGTAGGAGCAGTGCTCGCTCCACATCACCGAGTACATCGCCAGCTCGGTGTCGGTGGGCCTGCGGCCCAATATCTCGCGGATCCGCTGGTACTCGTCGTCTTTGAGACCCAGCTCGTGAAAGGGCTGCGGCTGGTCGGGGCTGGTGGCGGCCTGTTCGACGGTGTCAATCATCTCGGTGCACCTAGGTGCCACGCGCTCGTCACGCAGACAGTCTATGAGTGCCGGCCTAACTCGGCGACCGTCACGGGTGCCCGTCGAGAAAACCGGCGAGGCCACTCGGCTGGTGCGGCCCGAGTGCGATCTGTTCGACGACGCCCACGCCGCGGCGGTCGCCCATTTTCGCGGTGACGAGGTTCTGAATGTGGATCGATCCGAAGTCGAGGGGGTCGAAGTCGTCGAGTCGTATTGATTCGCGACCGGTTTCGAGCTGCCCGTGGTTGCTGCCGTGTAACCAGTGGGGGTGCCAATAGCCGATGCCGCGCATGCGGAAGGTGAACTTCTTCTCGACCTCGATATGGGTCTCGCCCTCGATCGGATCGTGGAACGAGAGTCGGGCCCGCCGCATCTCGCGCCGTCCTGGCTCCCAGTCGATCTCATAGCCGATGTCGTGGCATTCGCGCACTCCGGCGGTGCTGCACGCGGATGCCCCGTCGGGAATGGGGTCGAGCACGAGCGCGGCCTCGAGCCATCGGCGGCCGTCTTCGTGTTCGTGAAAAGCCAAGTGGGTGAACCGATCCCCGAAGTGCAGCGGCGCCCAGAGCCAGAAGACCTGGAATCCCATGGGCTGGCGAAGCAGCGGGATCTGCTCGCCGACCGGCCGGATGCCCCACGAGCGATCGCGAGTGCCGGACACGTCGCCGGGATCGATCCGCAGCTCGTCACCGTCGACGACGACGGTGCCCTCCCACGTTCCCCACTGGGTGAGCCGAGTGTGGTCAGTCAGCAGAATCCCTTCCGGGCTGCGGCGTTGTTGGCGGGGCTCTTCGATGGCGACGGTGGTAGCTCGGAAGGTGAGGTCACAGGCGATGCCGTGCTCGTTGGGTTCGACGATGTAGCGGATGGTCCGCATCGGTTCGGGTACCTCCACGCGGATCGGTCCAATCGCGGTCGACCGGTCGAGCGGCATGGCGCCGGAGGCAAAGATGGAATGCTCGACCCCGTCTTTGACCAGGCTGAAGGCGGCGTCGATGACGCCGCGGACGGGATAGTGGCCCATCGCCGCACCGAGGTAGAAGTCGCCGTCACGCTGGTGGCCGTTGAACCAGTAGCGGTCGTAGTGGTTGGGGTCGCTACTCGCCGGCGTGGCGATCGGATCCGCCGAGGGGTGGATGGGGAAGTCGTCGAATGGGCTGAGCACGGTGCCTCTCTTGGTTCAGAGCTTGACTAGAGCTTGACGACGGCGCCGCCGTCGACGTCGAGGACGGCGGCAGTGATGAATGCCGCCTCGTCGCTGGCGAGAAACGCGACGGCGGCGGCGACGTCCTGGGTGCGGCCGTGCCGCTTGAGCAGTTGCACCTTTTCGTAGTGAGACCAGAACAGGCCGTCCTGACCGAGCACGTCTTCCCATTTGTCGGTCAGGATGCGGCCGGGACGCACCACGTTGACCCGCACACCGTGCTCGCCGCCCCGGCCCGCGAGGTGAATGGCAAGGCCCTCGATACCGGCCTTCGACGCCTGGTAGGACGGACACGGCTGAAAGCCGCCCATCTGGTCGAGCTCGTGCTGACCGACACCCATCCAGGCCGAAAGAGACGACACGACAACGATGTTGCCGGCTGAGGCGACCAGATGCGGCCAGGCTGCCTTGCAGGTCAGCATCGTGCCGTTGAGGTTGATGTCGAGGATTTCGCGCCACTGGTCGAAGGGCTCGTCGGGCCATGGACCGATGTTGGCGATGCCGGCATTGGCGACGACGACGTCGAGCCGGCCGTGGCGGCTTACCGCGGTGTCCATCAACGCCGTGACCGAGGCCTCGTCGCTGATGTCGGCGGTCACGAACGTAATGCCGTCGCCGATTGGTTCAGGAGGCTCGTGACGTGCGCAAGCCACGACACTGGCGCCCTCGGTGGCCAATCGCTGCGCGATCGCATCGCCCAGGCCGGAGCTGGCGCCGGTGACCACGGCCACGCGATCGGTGAATCGCTCAGCCATGGGGAACCGCCAAGATCTTGCGGTCGTAGGCAGTGCGCATCAGTGTCCCTTCACGTCTTCCAGCATCGACAAGGCGTCGAGGTCGTCGATCGCGGTCGCCGACCGCTCCGCCATTACGGTGAACATCCGGTCGCCGCGCTCAGTCCGTTGGCCGACGAACGCGCCGAGGACGGTGATGAACGGTGCCTGGAACAGGGCGTAGCGGTAGTCGTGCCAGCAGCGTTCGGCGTCGTAGTCGGTCACGCCGAGTTGCACGAGCCGACGGTGATAGGCGTCGACGATCCCGCGTTCACCGCCGCGACGGTCTGCTGGCGAAAGACCCGTGGCGAGCAGGAACGCAACGTCGCGCAGCGGCAAGCCGACCGTGACCACTTGCCAATCCACCGCAATCACCGGATCGGCCGCAGTCGCCGGCGCAAATAGCAGGTTGTCGAGTCGATAGTCGCTGTGCAGCAGCGAATAGGGTTCGGAACGCCCGGTCGCCCACGCTACAAACCGGTCGGTGAAAGACCGCAAGACCGATGCCGTACCCGGCTCAACGGGATAACGCTGCAGGAACTGATCGGTTGCCTTGCTCAGAAGTTCGGCAGTGAATTCCGGCATCGCCGTGAGGTCCGGTATGAGCCAGGCAATCTCGCGGATCGATGGGTCATTCCATGTCGCCGCGTGCAAACCGGCGACGTTCACCGCCGCGGCGAGCGCCTCGTCGACGGTGCAGCCCGCGATTTGGTCACCCGGCTCTGCCGGAGCGAGATCCTCCAGCACCAACGTGAACCCGTTGGTCGGTTCGTCGAAAGCGGTGAAGAAGCAGCGGGGAATGCGGGTGCTGATACGGTCGGCGAGCTCGCGGTAGAAGCTCGTCTCACAGCGGTAGCCCAATGTCCCCGCCGCGCGGCTATCCGGCTCTGTCGCAGGCAATTTCACGATCACACGGGCGGGACCTTCGCCGTCGGCATAGTCGACGTGCAACCGGAAGCATGAGCCCATCTGACCGGTGCCCACCCGCTCGGCGGTCACACTGCGCACGGTCCCGGCAACACCGGCCTGACCGAGCACGGTCGTCAGCCAGTCCGCATCGACTTGCGCGACGGTCTCGATGACCGTCGGCTTCATCAGCAAATGCGCTCCTCCTTGAATTGAGACTCAAGTATCACTAGTTTCGTTTTAGCGAGTCAACCCTCAAAACCGGACAGGGGGCAATTGTGGCGCTCGGAACGACCGAAACGCTCGACGGTCGCTCGCGCCGCCGAGAGCGCAACGCCGCCCAGCTCTACGACGCCGCTAGCGACCTGCTCGCTTCGCGCTCCTTCGACGAGCTGACCGTCGAGGACATCTGCGCGCACGCCGGGATCGGCCGGGCAACCTTCTTTCGGATCTTTCACACCAAGGCGGGCCTGCTGCGTGAATTCAACCGTCGTCTCGCGCACGATGGCGCGGCTCGCATCGCCACGGGCGAAACCGCCGACATCGCCAGCACACTCGGTCACATCCGCGCCGCGATCTACGATGCCTGGCGCACGGCCGGCCCCGGCCACATCCGGATGCTCGAGGAGTTCGTTCGGGCGACGCCGTCAAACGACCCACACTCGGGGCACCCGGAATTGCTCGCCCTGATCGTCGACACCATCTCCGTAGCGATCCAATCCGGCGAATTGCCCAACGCCGTCCCGGTGGAACTGGCGGCGTCGCTGGCGCTCATCCAGTTGGTCGCACCGATGTCTTACGTGCTCGCCGGTGAGGACGTGGATGTCGACCAACTTTCCCAGCTGCTGCTCGACCAATGGCTGCGAGGGATGGGGCTCACTCGCCCCGGCTAACCGACGATCTGAGCCAGCGCGGACGCGGGGTCGAGGTCGGCGTAGGCGAACGAATACCGTTGCGCCAGTGCGACAGAGACGTCGGTTCGCTGCCACTCGCCGGCGCTGGCGGTGACCAACCACAAAGTCAGTCCGTGTGCGACGGAAGCCCGGTAGCGCAACCAGATCTCCTCGGCGCTGGGCAGCTCGTCGGCCGGTAGCCCCAGCGAGTCCCGGTATTCGACCAAAAGGTCGCGCTCGCTGCGTCGGCGATCCTCGACGGTCAGGGCGCCTTGCAAGAAGTAGCCCAGATCCAGCGACCAATTGCCGCGCCGGGCCACCTGCCAGTCCAGGAAACCCACCTCGCCGCTGGGCAGCAGGTAGGTGTTGCCGATGTGCGGGTCGCCATGCAGCAACGTCTGCGGGGAGGTGGTCAGCGTTGTGACGTACGGCTTCCAGATCGAGTCGATGAGCGTGTCGATGTTCAACGACAGCACTTCGGCCGGCGCATCGGCGCCAAGACGTTCGAGGGCGGCCGGCAACGGCGCCGCTTCCATGCCCTTCCACGCCACGAACGGCTCCAGCCATCCCAAGGAGGGTTCGCGCAGCACGCGCTCACCCCAGTACCGGCCGTGCATCCTGCCCAGGCCGCGCACGCCCGTGGCGACCTGCTCGACCGTCATCGGTCGGGTGCCGTCGCGGGGGTCGGCTCCCCTGGCCCGGAGATCTTCCATGACCAGAATGAAGTCGTAGTCGGGCTCGTCGATGAGTGCGGTGTAGACCGCGGGGTGCTCGAGCGGCAGCTCCGCCCCGCAGGTGAACAGTCGCGGCTCGTGGAACATGCCGCTGGTCAGGCGGATCAACATTTTGTGCGCGGGGTCAGCGGCCTTGACGAACACCGTCGCCGGACCCGCACCGGCTTGGTAGCTGACGCCCAGCCGAGCACGTCGGTTGGTGCCATCGTCGCGAATCTCGACGGTAACCGCGTCGACCACGGCGCCGGGAAAGTCCGTGGCCAGTGCCGCCGACATCCACTCGGGCGTGATGTCGTCCCAGGTCTTAGGCACTGACAACGAAGAAGTAGCACTCATCGGCGAGCCCTTCCGTAGAAACGACACGTATCGTTTCCTAAACTGTCCAGGATGAAGGTAGCTCACTCAGACGCCCGCTCGCCACTGACCGACGAACGGGTCGGCAGGCCTCGTGACGGAAGGCTGCATCGCGCGATTCTGGACGCCACCCGCGAGCTTCTGACCACATGCAGCTACGCCGAGCTGTCGATGGAAAGCGTCGCGGCGCGCGCACAGGTCGGGAAGAAAACCCTCTACCGGCGGTGGTCGTCGAAAGCACCGCTGGTCGCCGAGGCAGTGTTGGAGGCGTACGGAGGATCAGGATCGTTCCCGGTCGCCGAGACCGCAGACATCCAGGCTGACCTGCAGAGTTGGCTCGACGAGCATGCCGATTTCCTGGCTGAGGCGCCGAACGCGGCATTGGTACGAGCCTTGATCGCCGCGGCGGCTGCGCGCCCCGCCGACGGCGAGGATCTCTACCAGCAACTGAGCGCTCCGCAACTGGTCGGGTTGACGACTCGACTGCGCCACGCCGTCGAAGGCGGAGAGCTTCGCGCCGACGCGGACATCGATGCCGTCGCCAACGCATTGGTCGGCACGATGCTCTTCCACGCGCTGACGCATCCGGGCAGCGGCGCGGGCGCAAGATTCGACGGTCTCGTCGACGCGCTACTCAACGGGATATCGAATTACTGACCCGCTACGCAGAACGCATTGCCTTCGGGGTCGGCCAGGACTACCCAGCGAAAGTTTTCGCTGAACTGCTGCCGGCCTAGCTCGGTCGCTCCCGCTTCCGTCAGCCGCGACACTTCGCCGTCCACATCCTCGGCGCTGAAATCGAGGTGCAGCCGATTCTTTCCCGGCGTGGGATCGGGCACCTTCTGGAATCCCAAACGGGGCCCCTCGGATCGCATCACCGCAATGAATTCACCGGGGATCATTTCCTGTGTCGTGCCGCCGAACTGGTCGGCCCACCAACTGGCCAGCTTCGCGGGATCGCCGCAGTCGAACGTGACCATTTCCACTTTGAGCGTCATACCGATCGACTCTATGCGCTGGCCTCGGGCGCGAGGAATGCCCGCATCGCAGCCGAATAGGCGGCCACATCGTGCGCGCCCATCAGCTCACGCGCAGAGTGCATGGCGAGCTGGGCAGCGCCGACGTCGACGGTGGGAATGCCGGTCCGGGCCGCGGCCAGCGGTCCGATCGTCGAACCGCACGGCAGGTCGGCCCGGTGCTCGTAACGCTGCAGGCCGACCCCGGCCTGCCGGCAGGCCAGCTCGAACGCCGCCGCCGTACGTGAATCCGTGGCGTACCGCAGATTCGGGTGCACCTTGAGCACCGGGCCGGCGTTGACCTCGATCAGATGGCTGGGCTCATGGCGCTCCGGGTAGTTGGGGTGGGTGGCGTGCGCCATGTCGGCCGAGGCCAGCAGCGAGGCGGGCAGCCGGCGCAGGTAGTCCTCCCGGCCGCCGCCGGCGGCGAGCACGATGCGCTCCAGCACGGTGGTCAACAGGTTGGACTGCGCGCCATGATCGGAGGTCGAGCCGACCTCCTCGTGATCGAACAGGGCCAGCACGGGCACGAAGTTTGACGGCTGGACGCCCAGCAATGCCTCCATGCCCGCGTAGCAACTGGCCAGGTTATCCAGTCGGGGAGCGCTCAGCAGGCTCGAGTCGCCGCCGATCACCCTCGACGGCGTCAGGTCGTGCGTCATCAGGTCGGCGGCCAGCACGCCGGCCGGCGCCACCCCGGCGCGCTCGGCGACATAGCCAACAAATGACTTCGCTTGTCCGCCTTGTCCATTAGTGCCCCACACCGCGTTGACATGTCGCTGTGGGTCCAGTGTCAGCGACTTGCGATCCTCGGCCAGATGGATGGCCAGCTGCGGCACCCGCAGGATCGGATCGTCAATCCGGATAAGACGATGGCTGATTCCGCTGCCATCACGTACCGACAGCCTGCCGCTGATACCCAGATCGCGGTCCAGCCAGGAGTTGAGCCAGGCTCCCCCGTACGGCTCCAGCGCCACCACCCGCCACCCGATTACCACCCGGTCCGGACGCTGCTTGACCCGTAGGTTGGGACTGTCAGTGTGCGCGCCGACGATTCGGAAAGGGGCCACCGGCCCCCTGATGGACCCTGCGGCGTTCCAGGCGACCAGTGAGCCGGCGCGGATGGTGAAGTAGCGACCCGGTTCACTGGGCCACGGGTCGGCTTCGCGGAGTTCGACGTACCCGGCGGCAAGTAGCCGGCCCGCGACTGTGGCACAGGCGTGAAACGGCGACGGAGAGGCGTCGATGAATTCGCAGAGGCCTGCGGCGCTGGCCGACATGTTCACCATCATGGCTGTCCGCGACCACGCAGTTCACGCTGGGCCTGATTGCGCGACTCCTTACTCGCGCCCTTCCGGCGCTCGCCGTCGCCACGCTAAGGTCGCCCATGTGCCTCCGGTTCAGCCACAACCCGTTCTCGCGCCGTTGACGCCTGCCGCGATATTCCTCGTGGTCACCATCAACGACGGCGGCGAAGCGACCGTGCACGACGCGCTGCCGGACCTGTCGGGGTTGGTGCGCGCTATCGGTTTTCGCGACCCGACCAAGCATCTGTCGGTGATCGCCTCGATCGGCTCGGATGCCTGGGACCGGTTGTTCGGCGGCCCTCCCTTGACAAAAAGGCCCGCCGAACTGCATCCGTTCGTCGAGCTGACCGGACCGCGGCACGCCGCGCCCGCCACGCCCGGCGACCTGCTTTTCCACATTCGGGCCGAGTCATTAGACGTGTGTTTCGAGTTGGCCGGCCGGATCCTCAAGTCGATGGCCGGTGCGGTGACGGTGGTCGACGAAGTGCACGGCTTCAAGTTCTTCGACAACCGTGATCTGCTGGGTTTTGTCGACGGCACCGAAAACCCGGACGGCCCAATCGCTGTGAGCGCCACCGCGATCGGCGATGAGGATCCCGACTTCGCCGGGTCCTGCTACGTCCACGTGCAGAAGTATCTGCACGACATGACGTCGTGGGAATCCCTGTCAGTCACCGAGCAGGAGCGCGTGTTCGGCCGCACCAAGCTTGACGACATCGAGTTCGACGACGACGTGAAACCGTCGAACTCGCATATCGCGCTCAACGTGATCGAGGACGACGATGGCAACGAGCTGAAGATCGTGCGGCACAACATGCCGTTCGGCGAACTCGGCAAGGGCGAGTACGGCACCTACTTCATCGGCTATTCACGCACCCCTGAAGTCACCGAGCAGATGCTGCGCAACATGTTCCTCGGCGACCCGCCCGGGAACACCGACCGCGTGCTGGATTTCTCCACCGCGGTCACCGGCGGACTGTTCTTCTCCCCCACCGTCGACTTCCTCGACGATCCCCCGCCCCTGCCCGCTCCGCTGGCGACGGAGCGCCCGGCGCCACCAGCTTCGGATGACGGCTCACTTTCGATCGGCAGCCTGAAAGGAACCTCTCAATGACGAACAACCTCTACCGCAATCTGGCGCCGGTCACCGACGTCGCTTGGACGGAAATCGAATTGGAAGCGACGCGAACGTTCAAGCGCCATATCGCCGGGCGCCGGGTGGTCGACGTCAGCGATCCCGGTGGGCCGGTCACGGCGGCGGTCAGCACGGGCCGGCTGGTCGATGTCGAAGCACCTTCCGATGGTGTCGTTGCTCACCTACGGGAAAGTAAACCGCTTGTCCGCCTGCGGGTTCCGTTCACGCTGTCGCGTCTTGAAATCGACAATGTCGAGCGTGGCGCGCAGGACTCCGACTGGGATCCGGTCAAGGAGGCCGCCAAGAAGCTGGCGTTCATCGAAGACCGCGCCATCTTCGAGGGCTACGCCGCCGCGTCAATCGAGGGTATCCGCGGCGCGAGCTCGAACAAGCCGCTGACGTTGCCAGCCGATCCCCGCGAGATCCCGGACGTCATCAGCCAGGCGATCACCGAACTGCGGCTGGCCGGCGTCGACGGCCCCTACTCGGTGCTGCTGTCCGCCGACGTGTACACCAAGGTCAGCGAGACCACCGAACACGGGTATCCGATCCTCGAACACATCGACCGGCTGGTTCCCGGCGACATCATCTGGGCTCCGGCCATTGACGGTGCTTTCGTGTTGACCACCCGCGGCGGCGATTTCGACCTGCAGCTGGGCACCGACGTCTCGATCGGTTACACCAGCCACGACGCCGACACCGTGCAGCTCTATCTGCAGGAGACCCTGACGTTCCTGTGCTACACCGCCGAGGCGTCGGTCGCGCTCAGCGTCTAGGTGGAATAAACGCCAGCACGTCCATGCTTAGGGGGAGGTACTCGAACTTCTCTCAAGGCAGGTATCGATGGCAACATCATTAGCTGGATTGACCGCCCTGGTCACTGGCGCCACGTCAGGGATTGGCCGCGAAGTAGCACTCCAACTCGCCGAACATGGCGCCGAGGTGGTGGTACACGGACGCAGCGCCGAGCGCGGCGCCAAGACGGTTCGCGATATCCAGAATGCCGGTGGCAAAGCACGTTTCGTCGCCGCGGATCTCAACAGCGCCGACGACGTCCGACGGCTGGCCGCCGAGGCGGGACCCGTGGATATCTTGATCAACAACGCCGGCATCTACAAGTTTGGCGGGACGCTAGACGTCGATGACGACACTTTCGACGAACATGTGAACGTGAACCTGCGTGCGCCGTACATCCTGGTGCAGCAATTGGTTCCGACGATGGTCGGCCGTGGTGGCGGGGCCGTGGTGAATGTGAGCACTCTCGCCGCCTCGGTACCCACCAGCGGTGCGGGAATCTATGGAGCCACCAAGGCCGGGCTGGAACAGCTGACGCGGGTATGGGCAGATGAATTCGGCAAGACGGGAGTGCGGGTTAACGCCATCGCGGTCGGCCCGACCGACACTCCAGGGGTCGCGGTCATGCCGGGCGTGCTGGAAGCCGTCGCGGCGACCACCACGCTGGGCCGGCCCGCAGAACCGAGCGAAATCGCCGCCGCGGTAGTCTTCCTGAGCTCGGCGGAAGCAAGTTATGTCAACGGCGCGGTCTTGCACGCGACCGGCGGGCAACGTGCGATTGCGGCTTAGCATAAGGGCGTTCGCTACAGATCCAGCACGAGGTCGGTTGCCGGAGCCGCCGAGCAGATCAGCACCGTTCCCTGCTCTGGCGGCTCCAGTGGTGACTGGACGTAAATTGTCGCTCCGGCGACGACCCCGGTGACGCACACGTGACAGACCCCGCTTCGGCAGGCGAATCGGGTTGGCACGTCGCACGCTTCGGCGAGCTCGAGGATGCTGCCGTAGTCCTGAGACCAGTTGACCGTAAGCCCGCTGCGCGAAAAGGTGATCGACGGCCCAGTTCCCGGCTTCCCGGCCGGTGGATGCGGCGGCTTGTGCCGTCCCGGGTCGACGACGCCCGGGTTGATGGCCGGCAGCGTGCCGAATAGTTCGCTGTGGATGCGCGCGGGATCGAATCCGACGGACGTGAGCGCATCGCGCATATCGGTCATGAATTGCGTTGGGCCGCAAAGATATGCCGTGGCATCGGTCGGCAAGTTCAGCGCCGCGATCGAACGCTGATCCATGCGGCCGTCGGTTTGTGTGTAGAACACCCGCTGCCGCGCATGGGGCAACGACTCAAGCAGCGCCGTGACTTCGCTTGCAAACGCCTGGGTTTCAGGATTTCGGGTGGTATGCAGCCACCAGATGTCGCGACCGCTGCCTGCAGCCGACAGCGCATGCAGCATGGCCAGCACTGGGGTGGCACCGATTCCCGCCGAGATCAGAACGACTGCGGAGCTGTCATCGGTCAAATAGAAGTCACCACGAGGGGCGGCGGCTTCAATCACCGACCCCGGTTGGATGTGAGCATGCAGCCACTGGCTGACCAGGCCGTGCTCCTCGCGTTTGACGCTGATGCGGTAGCTCCCGCTGCCGGGATCGCCGGAGAGCGAATAGCTGCGCAGTGGCGTCGGGTCGCCGGCGCCGGAAATTCGCACGGTCAGGTACTGACCCGGAAGCGCCCGCGGAAGCGGGGTATGGTCGTCGGCCTCCAGACAGATCGACAGCACGTTATCGCTTTCGTGGCGTACCGCGCTTACGCGCAACGAGCGAAATCCGTTCCACCCCGGCTCGACTCCGATCGGCGGCGCCGTCGGCGCCGTCGAAGTCTCGTGCGCCGCCAGCATCTCGTTGAACGACTGCTGCCAGCCCGGGCTCAGCGCCGGAACGTCGACGATCTTGCGGAGTTGCTCGACGTTGCGGTCAGGCAGGTAAAGCAACGCGTCGACATCGGCGACGCTGAGCTCGTGGCGGCCACGCCGAGTCCGCACGATGTCGTCCCCGGCCCGGACCTGCCCCTCCCTGATGACGCGGAAGTAGAAGCCCGGACGGTGCTGGGCAACAAGCAGGTTGGGCATTTCCGGCTCGTTCAGGCGAAGACCAACGCGGAAGCAGGTGACCCGCGGCTGGGTGACTTCGAATTCGGCGTCTCCGATGCGGTAGCGGTCACCGATGCAGACTTCGGCGTCCGCCAGCCCAGTGACGGTGAAGTTTTCCCCGAAGTGACCGGGCGCGAGGTCGTCGCGATTCAGGTAGGACTTCCAGAAGTCATACGACTCGCTCTGATACACCATGACCGCGCGCTGCTCGCCGCCGTGGCCGGCGAGGTCGCCCTGGCCGTCGCCGTCGAGATTGATGCGCCGCACCATGACTGGTCCCTCGACCGGGGTCTTCCAGATCCCCGTGTACACGGTCTTGCCCCGCCATGCGACGTTCTTCGGCATGCCCACGTTAACCGAAACGAGCCTGCCCACGGTCTCTCCCTAGCCTCAGAAGCCTCAGACAAGTGGTTCGCCACCGTCGATCTTCAACGTCATGCCGGTCATGAACGTGTTGGTCATCGCGAACAATACGCCGCTGGCCACATCCTCGGGCGTCCCGATTCGCCGCGCGGGGTTGCTGTCGGCGATGCGCTTGAAGTATTCCCGCTTGCCGTCCTCGCCCATCGAGTCCCAGGCGCCCGTATCGATGACCCCGGGCGAAATCGCATTGACCCGTATCGGAGCGAGTTCGACGGCCAGCCAGCGGGTGAGGAAGTCCACAGCGCCATTGGTGATCCCGACCCCGAGGTAGCCGACGTTGTGCTTGAAGGCGTGCACTCCCGAGAACAGCACGAGCGAGCCGCCCGGATTGATCTGAGGGGCAAAGTATTTGGCCAGCATGGTGGGGCCGATGACCTTGGTGTCGAACGATTGCTGCAGGTGGTGGCGCTGTAGGTCGGCCAGTTTTCCGCGGGCGCGGGCCGAGGCGGTCGACACCACGTGATCGACGGTGCCCACCCGGTCAGCGAGGGCGGCGATCGATTCGTCGTCGGTGATGTCGACTACCTCGGCGGCGATATCACTGCCGGTGTAGGCGCTCGTAAGTTTTGCTTGATCGCGTCCGGCCACGATCACCCGCGCGCCTTCCGACTGCGCCAGCAAAGCGACCGCACGTGCTATCCCGCTGCCACGCCCGACCACCACGACGGTCTTGTCGCGCAGCGCGTTACCCATCGCGCATTTGCTCCTCTGGTCTGGTAGCGCTCTAAATTGGGATGGCTGGCCCAGAATATTCCAAACCCCGCGCATGTCGCAATACCCGGGCTGCGGACACTGTTGCGCGCCGACCGTTTTGGTGCATACTGGGTCATATAACCCAGAACTGCAAAGGGGTACGTCATGCCGGATGTTCATCACCGCTACGCCACAATCGACGGTCATCGGCTGTTCTACCGTGAGGCGGGCGACCCCGATGCACCCGCGGTGGTCCTCTTGCACGGATTCCCGACCAGCTCCCACATGTTCCGGGATCTGGTTCCCGCACTCGCCGACCGCTACCACGTGATAGCGCCGGATCATCTCGGCTTCGGACTCTCCGACGCGCCGCCCGTCGAGGAGTTCGACTACACCTTCGACGCGCTGACCGACTTGACCGCCGGCCTGCTGCGCACGCTCGGAGTCGGCAGGTACGCAATGTATGTACAGGACTACGGCGCCCCCATCGGATGGCGGCTGGCGCTGCGCGACCCGGCCGCGATCACGGCGATCGTCAGCCAAAGCGGCAACGGCTACGACGCCGGGTTCGTCGAGAGCTTCTGGAAAATAGTCCGGGCCTATCAAGCGGAGCAGACAGCCGACAACGAGGCCGCGGTGCGGCAGTTCCTCACACTGGACGCCACCCGATGGCAATATGTCACGGGCGTGCCCGACGAGACGCTGGTAGACCCCGAGTCCTGGTATCACGACTACGCGCTGATATCCCGGCCCGGAATCGACAAGGTGCAGCTAAAGCTGTTGCGCGACTACGCCACCAACGCACCGCTGTACCCGCGCGTTCACGAATACTTCCGCGCCACCCGGGTGCCGCTGTTGGCGGTGTGGGGTCGCGGCGACGAGATATTCGGTCCGGCCGGCGCCGAGGCGTTTGCCGACGACCTGCCCGATGCCGAGATCCACCTTCTCGACGGCGGGCACTTTCTGCTGGAGTCCGCGCTGGAGGAGGTCGCCGAGTTGATCCGAAACTTCCTCGCCAAGGTGCACGTGCCCGCCTGATGCGGACCCGCGGGCGGCACGCTCCGACCCGCCCGGCTAATGGGCTGGATATCCCATATTCGGAGGCGCCCCAGGGTTAGCCTGACGCGATGGCCCATCCCGACGTTCAGGACGAACAACGGTTGACGCCCAAGGGGCGCGCCACCCGGGACCGGATCGTGCAGGCGGCCGCCGAGCTGATCGTCACCGAAGGCCTGGCGGCGTCCAACATGGAACGCGTGCGCAAGGCCGCGTCGGTCAGCGGCTCCCAGCTGGCGCACTATTTCACCGACAAGAGCGCGCTCATCCGCGCGGTCGTCCGGCGCCAGATCGGGGTGGTGCTGGACTTTCATCGGCAGCCCAGGCTTAGAAACTTGGACTCGTTCGACGACTTCGAACGATGGATCGACCTCAACATGCGCTACCTCAGGCGCATCGGAACCTCCGGCCGCACACCGACCTTCCACGCGCTGACCGCTCAGCTGGCGAAGTCCGACGACGCCACCCGCGCCACATTGGCCGCGGGCTACCGGCAGTGGCTCGAGTTGCTTGAAGCGGCGATCGAGCGGATGAAAGACCGCGGCGTTCTGGTCGCGGACGCCGATCCGCGACGGTTGGCATTGGCCATCGTCAGCGCCCACCAGGGCGGCGGTACGTTGGCCTTTACCTACCGGGCGGAATGGCCGCACGCCGACGCCATTCGATTCGCGGTCAATTATCTGCGCATGTTCGCTACCGACGCCGTCGAGCGGGCTCCGCGCCCGCCGCGCCGTCCCCGCGGCCGGCGTGCCCCAAGAGCTCACTGATGAACGACGACAGCGCATCTCAATTCACCCGCAAAGGATTGGCGACCAGGGTGCGCATTGTCGGCGCTGCGGCAAAGCTCATGTTCGAGCAAGGCGTCGCCAACACCAGCATCGACGAGGTGCGCAGCACCGCCGGAGTGGGCGGATCCCAGATCTCCCATTACTTTCGCGACAAGCGCGATCTGACCCGCCAGGTCATCGCCTCACGGCGCAACGACGTCATAACGTTCCACACTCAGCCGCAGCTCGGTGCGCTCGACAGCCTCGACGACCTGCAAGCGTGGGCCGACGCCTGCGTGGCCGACATCGACACCGTCTACCGGGTCGGCGGATGCGTCTACGGCTCGCTGGCTGGCGAGCTGATCGACGCCGACGACGAAATCCGCGACGATCTGGCCGACGGGTATGACGAGTGGCTTGACTTATTCCAGACCGGCCTCGCGGCGATGCGGCACCGAGGCGAGCTGCGCGACGAAGCCGACCCGCGACACCTCGCCGCGGCGCTGGTCATCGCACACCAGGGCGGCGCGATGATCACCCACGCCACCGGCGACGCCGAACCGCTACGGGTCGCCGTCAATGCCGCAGTCGACTATGTGCGCTCCTTTGCGTCGCAGTCCAAGGGCCGGGGCAGCCGATCCCGGCGCACACCCAAATCCTGACCGGCGCCCAACACGGTTCGGCTGCCGCGGCACCGCTGGACATATTTGGGTCCAGCAGCCCATAATATTGGGTCAACTAGCCCATTCGGTTGGCGACGACTTGACTCGCGGCTGAAGCCCCGCGAGCTTCCAGAGAGAGAAATGGCGATGGAAACCGCGAGCACTAGTTCCACCAGCACGCTGCCCACCGCGCCGGCGGTGGTACGTGAGCAGCCCGGCGGGGAAACCATGCGCGCCATCATCTTGAAGGAGTTCGGCGGGCTCGACAGCCTGGTGTACACCGACATCCCCAAGCCGCTGCCCAAAGACGGCGAAGTGGTGATCAAAGTACAGGGATTCGGGATCAACCACGCCGAGCTGCACATGCGCCGGGGAGAATGGGCCGAGGCCGCCGAAGTCAGCGGCATCGAATGCGTCGGCATCGTCGACTCCTGCCCGGGCGGCGAATTTCCGCTCGGCGCCAAGGTGGCGGCGCTGATGGGTGGGCTGGGGCGAACCATTAACGGCAGCTACGCCGAATACACGCGCGTGCGCGCGGCGAACGTCGCCCTCATCGAATCCGATCTGCCGTGGTCAGATTTGGCGGCGTTGCCCGAAACTTACGCGGTCGCTTGGACTTGCCTGTTCCGCAACCTCAACCTGACCGCGGGACAAACACTGGTGCTGCGTGGCGCGACATCGTCGTTCGGCCAGGCCGCACTGAAGATGGCCGTCGCCGCCGGTGCGCGCGTCATCGCCACCGCGCGTAGCCCCAAACGTTTCGCCATGCTCGAAGATTTGGGCGCGTCGCGCGCCGAGTTGGAGAGGCACGACCTGGCCGCCCACCTTGCCGAATCAAAGCAGATCGACGCCGTCCTCGACCTCGTGGGCAACAGCACCATTCTCGACTCCCTCGACATGCTCCGCCGCGGCGGCACGGCCTGCCTGGCCGGATGGCTTGGTGGACTCGACCCCATCGGGGACTTCAACCCGCTGCTGCGCATGGCCAGCGGCGTCAATTGGAACTTCTTCGGCAGCTTCGTGTTTGGAACTCCGGGTTTCCCGCTCTCCGATGTGCCACTAGAAGACATCGCACGGCAGGTGGCTGAGGGCAAGCTTGACGCGAAGCCCACGCGCATCCTCTCGTTCGACCAGATTCACGAAGCTCACCGAGTGATGGAGGCCGGAGAAGCCGGCGGCAAGATGGTCGTGGTCATGGATTGATGCGCTCTGAGAACAGAATTCGCATTCGAAAGGACATGACGATGGGTTTGGCATGGCAACAGGGCCCGCTCGCTACCAGGTCGGTGGGGCACTTCCTCACAGAACAGCCGCTGCCACCGCGGCTGCTGTTCGCCGAGCCATTGCGGCGCCGCATGCGGGTGCGCTTCGCTGACCGGTGGATCGCCGACAGCGAGGACGTCGTCCTGTTACACGAACCGGGCCGCTACCCGGTCGCCTACTTCCCGCAGGAAGACATCGAATCGGGGATTCTGATCGCCGAGGATCGGGTGACCCAGAACCAGGACCTCGGCGAAACGCGATGGTTCACCGTCAAGCTTCCGCAGCGAGAGACGAACCATGCCGCTTGGCAACACACGGGACTGCCACAGCACGCAGCGGTTCTGGGTGGACGCGTCGCATTCGCCTGGCGCGCCATGGACGCCTTCTGCGAAGAAGACGAACGCATCGTCGGGCACGCCGCCGACGCCTATCACCGCATTGACATCCGGTCCACTTCACGGCATCTGGTGGTGCGGGACGGCGAACAACTGGTCGCCGATACCCAGCACCCGTTGGCGCTGTACGAATCCGGCTTCGCGCCGCGCTGGTATGTGCCGCGCGAAGACATCGACGAATCAGCGCTCAAACCTATTGATGGACAAACCTTCTGCCCCTACAAAGGCATCGCCTCTTACTACGACATCGGCAGCCACAAACGCGCGGCCTGGTCCTACGTCAGCGCCTGGCCAGAGGTTGGGCGAGTCAGCAACATGGTGTCTTTCGAACCCGACAAGATCGACGTCTACCTCGACGACAAACAGCTACAGCTCGAGCCGGGCCAAACCGTCATCCCCCACGGTGTTGACCGGGGGCTCGACACCGATGAGGTGCTGGGCCAAACGCCTAGCGGGAGCCAGCGATGAAAGCGACGCTCGAAGTTGTCATCCTGCCGGTTTCCGATCCCGATCGCTCGCTGCACAAGAACACCGACGGCGGCTGGCGTGGGGGCTTCCTACCCGGTCTCGACCCCGACCGCGCTGATTACGCGAGCCTCGCCGATTTCCGCGACCCCGACGGGAATGCCTGGGTGCTGCAAGAACGCGGCCACCAGTCAGCCCGAATACGATATTGATCCGGGAGGCAGCGGATGACAACGGGACAAACCAGCCCAGACCGGGCGAAATTGTTCTCCGACGCCGTCTTTGCGGTGATCATCACCGTCCTGGTCCTCAAGCTGAATCCCCCTCACCCCGATACCTTCCGGGCATTGCTGCCGCTGTGGCCCACGGGTCTGAGCTATGTGGTCAGCTACCTGTTCATCGCGATCGTCTGGGTCAACCATCATCATTTGTTCGGCTATGCGGAGGAGGCGACGCCCCGCCTGATCTGGTCGAACTTCGCGCATCTGTTCTCCGTGTCGCTAATTCCGTTCACCACCGAATGGATCGCCGATTCCAGGCTGGCGGCCGCGCCCGTGGTGCTGTATGCGTTGGTATTCGTTCTGGTGAACATCACTTACCTTGCGCTTTGCACTGAAGTGATCGATCGGCCCGCCCACGAGGACATCTCACACCGGCTGCAGAGACTGTTCCGAATGAGGTCGTTCATTACGATTGGCGGCTTTGTGGCGGCGGCGATCATCGCGCTCAGCTGGCCGGCGCTGGGGATGGTGCTCATTTGCTTGTGTCTGATTGTGTACCTACGACCGGACGTCCCAACCCAGAAGAATGTTAGGCAGTAACATGCCTACGAAGCCGTCCGTGCTTGTTTTCGACGTGAACGAGACGCTGATCGACATCGATTCCATCGCACCGCTTTTCGGTGAGCTGTTCGGCGATCGGCGGGTGCTGCGCGAATGGTTCGGTCAGCTCGTCATGTACTCGATGACCGCCACCCTCGCGGAATGCTATGTGGACTTCTTCACCCTTGGCCAGGGCGTGCTGCGCATGCTGGCCGACATCTATCGGGTCAACATCACCGACGACGACGTGCTCCGCCTGAAGGCGGCGATGCTCACTATGCCGGCGCACCCCGACACGACAGAAGGGCTCACCCGGCTGCGCGATGATGGTTTCCGCCTGGTCACCCTGACGAATTCGCCGCCCGGCCCGGGCGGGCCGACGCCGCTCGAAAACGCTGGGCTGGCCGAATTTTTCGAGCGACAGCTGAGCGTCGATCCCTGCCGCGCGTTCAAGCCGTCGCCGGTGGTCTATCGATACGCGTGCGAGGAGCTCGGTGTCCAACCTGCAGATTGCATGATGGTGGCGGCCCACGTGTGGGACATCCTCGGCGCGCAAAACGTCGGCTTCAGTACGGCACTTATCACGCGATGGGGCAACCCGCCCTTGCCGGTCGACGGCCTGCCGCAACCAACCGTCATCGCGGACGACCTGGGTGGGCTCGCCGAGCGACTCGCCGACCTATAGCGCCACGCGCCGGACGCGTAGCGTGACCCACGGAGCCGAGCCGAAGGGACCATCGACCATGGAGCAAGGGGAATACGACGTCATCGTGCTCGGCGCCGGCCCGGTCGGGCAGAATGCCGCAGAGCGCGCCCGCGCCTCCGGCCTGAGCGTCGCGTGCGTCGAGCGTGAGCTCGTCGGGGGTGAATGTTCTTACTGGGCCTGCGTGCCCAGTAAAGCATTGCTGCGCCCTGTCATTGCTCTCTCCGAAGTCCGCCACGTCGACGGCGCGCGCGAGGCTGTCACCGGTTCGATCAGCGCGGCCGGCGTGTTCGGCCGCCGTGACCGATACGTGAGCAACTGGGACGACGCCGACCAGGCCGACTGGGTGGCTGGGATCGGCGCGACCCTGGTACGCGGCCACGGTCGGTTGGACGGCCCCCGACGCGTCGTGGTCACGGCCTCGAGCGGCGACGAAGCGGCGTTGAGTGCCCGGCATGCGGTTGTCATCTGCACCGGCAGCCGGCCGGCGCTGCCCGACCTGCCCGGCATGGCCGAAGCCCGCCCGTGGACCAACCGCCAAGCCACCGACAGCAGCAAAGTCCCGGCACGGCTCGCGGTGGTCGGAGCCGGCGGTGTGGGTGTCGAAATGGCAACGGCCTGGCAGGGATTGGGTTCGTCGGTGACACTGCTGGCCCGGGGATCCGGGCTGCTACCCCGCATGGAGCCCTTCGTAGGCGAACTCATCGGCTGCGGACTCGCCGATGCCGGCGCGGACGTTCGGGTGGGCGTCTCCGTCCGGACGCTGCGTAGGCCCGACCCCGGTGGGCCGGTGACCCTCGAATTAGACGATGACACCGAATTGCAGGTCGACGAAGTACTTTTCGCCACGGGGCGCGCACCGCTCACCGACGCCATCGGCCTGGAGACGGTGGGACTGAGCCCGGGCAGTTGGCTCGACGTGGACGACACCTGCCGAGTCACCGCCATCGACGGCGGCTGGCTCTACGCGGCGGGCGACGTCAATCACCGGGCCTTGCTGACCCATCAGGGCAAATACCAAGCACGCATCGCGGGAGCGGCGATCGGCGCCCGGGCGGCGGGAACGCGGTTGGACACCGCGCCGTGGGGAGTGCATGCGACCACCGCCGACCACCACGCGGTGCCACAGGCTTTCTTCACCGACCCCGAGGCCGCCGCGGTCGGACTGACGGCCGAGCAGGCAGCGCAGGCCGGTCACCGGGTGCACACGGTGGACATCGAAATCGGTGATGTTGTCAAGGGAGCAGTGCTGTATGCCGACGGGTACACCGGGCGCGCCCGGATGGTCGTCGACCAGGACGGGGGGCACCTGCTTGGCGTGACTTTGGTCGGTCCTGGTGTCACCGAGATGCTGCACTCGGCCACCATCGCCGTTGCCGCTCAGGTGCCCGTCGATCGGTTGTGGCATGCAGTGCCGTGCTTCCCGACGATCAGTGAATTGTGGCTGAGACTGCTCGAGGCCTATCGGGATTCGTCCCAGGACAGCGTAGGAAGGTAACAGGGAGCGCTCATGGCAACTTCGGACGGATTTCATCCCGACTTCGACTCGACGACAACAGAAGTCACGCGGAACAGGGTGCACCACGTCAAAGCCTCGGACATCACTTCGGACACCGCACAGTCAGAGGGAATGCGGCGCTTCGCCGCGCTGAGTGGACGATCGGTGGGTGCAGAGAAGCTCTGGATGGGCGAGACACATGTGTCTCCCGCAACCGCGTCGGCCAACCATCATCACGGCGAAGCCGAGACGGCGATCTATGTGCGAAGCGGCAACCCGGACTTCGTGTTTCACGACGGCGTCCAAGAGGTGCGCATCTCGACGCGGCCCGGCGACTACATCTTCGTCCCGCCATATCTGCCGCACCGGGAAGAAAACCCCGATCCGAACACACCCGCGGAGGTCGTGATCGCGCGCAGCACCCAAGAGGCCATCGTGGTCAACCTTCCGGCCCTGTATCCGCTCTGAGCAACGGGTTCAGTAGACGGCGATCTCGATGAGATTGCCGTCGATGTCGCGGCAGTAGTGGGACGTCATCGGACCCAGTGCGCCCGTCTTGATGACCGGTCCCGAAACGATTTCAACTCCGCAGTCGATCAGATGGGCGCGTACCTCGTCGGGAGTGCACCGCGTGATGAAGCACAAGTCCTCGGAACCGGCCGCCTCGACGGACCCGGTGACCCAGTCAGGATCATCGGCTTGCGCACCGAGGGGACGTAGATTGATTTTCTGATTTCCGAAGCAAAGGGCTGTCCTGTTCGACGGCCCGAACGTCTCGCGCTTCATGCCCAGCACCCGTTCGTACCACGCTGCGGTGGACTCGACATCGCGGCAATTCACAACGATGTGGTCGAACCGCTCGACCGCTAATCCCATTTCACCCCCGGGGGTCTGGTTTCCTCAGCAGATTCTCAACATATTCTTCGGTCTTTGAAGGCTCGACTCAAAGGATCCCCAAAGCCGCGGGCCTCAAGATCAAACCTATGAACAGTGCCTCGCCCTGTGCGAACCTCGTCGAACGCTACATGTCCACTTGCGGGCTGCGGTTCTTCCGGGGCCAGCACGATGGCGAATACTTCTTCGTCGAGAATTCCTGTCCGCGACTGCACGTCCACCTCGAGGTCTCGCCCTCGTTCGGCGACGTAGTCATCATTCGGGTGACTCCCGCGTCCTTCTACCCCGTCGCCGACCGCCCCTGGCTGACGCGCTCCGCCGACACGTGGAACCAGCAGAACCGCGAAGTCACCGCGATCGTGCACGGCTCGTCTGACCCACAGCGCGTCGCTGTTGTGGCCCGCAGATCCCAGTGGATCCGCGAAAGCATGTCACTCGAGGACTTCGCTTCCTTCGTCGACCGCACCGTCTCAGCCGCGATCGATCTCTTCGCTGAGTTGACCCGGGTTGTAGAGCTGCCCTCCCAGTTTCAAGTCGAGCAGCCGTTGCTGCGAGACGCCGGCTGAGCCGCAGTCTCCGTTACGACACCGGCACGCAGTCGCTGAGGGAAAGGGGCTCGCCCATCTCGCTCCGGATGGCGCTCCACGGGCTGGCGTAGCGCCCCGGTGCGTTTCGGTAGGCGGCGCGACGTTTGAGCACCAACCGTGCGAGGGGTGCCGCCAGCCGCATCGGGTAGCGCCGCCAGCAGGCCAGGGCGCGCATCTCCGCGAGCATGTCCGGCCAGCTGTGCCGTTGGAATGACAGCACCTGCTGAGAGCGGGCGGTGTCCATCCAGTCGGTGACGAACCAGTCCGCGTCGCTGTTGGGGTCCCCCGGCCGCCCCCCGGGCAACACGTTGGTCAGGCCCCTGGCCGCGGCGAGTGCCTTACCGACGTCTCCCTGGCGCAGCAGGTGTGATTCGTCGCCGCCGATCAGCAGGATTTCACCGACAACATCGGCCGCAGGGGCCGCAGTGGCCGCGGCGAACGCAGCCGCGGCATCGCGGACGTCGATGCTGTGCATTCGCCCGTCGGTTGGCAGCGCACTTTCGAAGAAGAGCGCGTCGAGGCTGAACGGCATTGCGCCTGGCTCGACGCTCATAACCCCGGCCAGTCGCAGGATCACCCACTGCAGGCCGGAGGACCGCACGTGGTTTTCGACTTCGGCCTTGTGCGCGCCGTAGAGATCCGACGGCCGCACCGGGGTGTCCGCGCGCAGCAGTTCGTGATGACGGTGCGGGTTGCGGGAACCGTGCACCGCGTTGCTGGAGGCCTGGATGAACCGCGGCGGATGGGCGCATGACCGCGCGGCGTTCAGCAATGCGACCGTTGCGTCGACGTTGACGCGGCGCGCCAGTTCCGGCTGCCGGTAGATCACGGGCGGGATCACCGCTGCCAGGTGGATGATCACCGTCGGTGACGTCGCAGCCACCAGACGCTCGACCTCACCCTGGTCAGTCAGATCCGCCCAGCGCGCCTCGACGCCCGTCGGCAGCGATTCGGCCGTTTTGCGCTGGGCGGCGGTGCCCAGGTCGGTGGCCACCACCCGGTGACCGTCGGCCGCCAGCCGGCGCACGGTCTGCGATCCGACCAGGCCAAAACCACCTGTGACAAGAACCTTCTCGGCCATCGTTCCCCCTGAACAGCTCCATGTGTTTGGTTCCACAAAAAAAGTGGATATCTAATTCTCCTAAATGGAGAGTACCATATTCTCTATAAATGTAGAGGCCGAGCGGGGTATGCGGTGAAAATCACATCCAAGAGCAGTCACAGGGGCGAACCATGGCGGGCGTACGTGGCACTGCAGCCAAGAACCGAGAGACCGCCAAATGGGATCCTGCGTTCACCAAGCAGGTAGCCAATGCCATCGGACCGCTGATCAAGCGGTGGTATCGAGCCGAGGTGCGAAACCTGGACAACATCCCGGCGGCGGGTGGAGCGTTGCTGGTGTCCAACCACTCCGGCGGCATGTTCACACCGGACGTGGTGATCTTCTCCCCAGCCTTTTACAACAACTTCGGTTACGACCGCCCGGTTTACACGCTGGCGCATTATGGCCTATTCATCGGACCGTTGGACGGCTGGCTGCGCCGCCTCGGGGTGATCGAAGCAAGCCGAGAAAACGCCTCCGCGGCATTGCATTCGGGGGCAGTGGTGTTGGTGTTCCCCGGCGGTGACTACGACTCCTATCGGTCAACCTTCGACGCCACCACCGTCGACTTCGACGGCCGCACCGGCTACATCAAGACGGCCCTCGAAGCCGGGGTGCCGATCGTGCCGATGGTCTCGATCGGCGGACAGGAAACCCAGCTGTTCCTGACCCGTGGCAACACGCTGGCGCGCCGACTGGGGCTGACCAGAGCGCGGCTCAACATTCTGCCGCTGAGCTTCGGTTTCCCTTTCGGCCTGACCACGATCCTGCCGCCCAATCTGCCCCTGCCGGCCAAGATCGTTACAGAGGTGCTCGAACCCATCGACGTCACCGCTCAGCTTCGGCGCGGACCCGGATGTCAAGGAAGTTGACGCCCATGTTCGTTCGGTGATGCAGGCCGCGCTGGAGCGGCTTGCCAGTCAACGGCGACTTCCCATCCTGGGCTGATCGAGGGGTCATATGAAAAGACTCAACGGCATGGACGCCATGCTGCTCTACAGCGAGGCGCCGAATCTGCACACGCACACGTTGAAGGTGGCGGTGATCGACCCTGCCGACGTCCCCGGGTTCGGGTTCGAGGCGTTCCGCGACCATGTGCGCCGCCGGCTGCCCCTGCTGGACCCGTTGCGCTACAAACTCGTCGACATCCCGTGGCGGCTGCATCACCCCATGTGGCTCGAAGACTGCGACCCCAATGCCATCGACTTGGATTACCACCTGCGACGGGTGACGGTGCCGGCGCCGGGCGGCCGGCGAGAGCTGGACGAGGTCATCGGACGGGTGGCGTCCACGCCGCTGGATCGCAGCCGCCCGCTGTGGGAATTCCATTTCGCCGAAGGGTTGGCCGGGGGCCGGTTCGCCGTGATCGGCAAGGTGCACCACGCACTGGCCGACGGCGTCGCATCGGTGAACCTGCTGGGGCGCCTCCTGGGAGATGCCGTCGACGGGCAGGACACCGAGCGATCAGGTGTAACGGCGGCCGCACCATTAAGGGCTGACTTGCTGCGCGCGGCAGCGCGCGACCATGCCCGGCAAATCGTGAAGTTGCCGGGGTTGATCCGGGATGCCGCGGTGGGGTTGACGCGGGTGCGACAGCGGTCCAAACAGCGTGGCGCCCACCCAGATCTGGCCGACGCGTTCGATGCACCGCCGACCTTCCTCAATCACGTGGTGTCACCCCAGCGGCGGTTCGCCAGCGCGACGCTGCCGCTGGCCGACGTCAAAGCCACCGCGAGCCGGCTGGGCATCACCATCAACGA
The DNA here is from genome assembly GCA_963767375.1 of uncultured Actinomycetota bacterium. Classification (GTDB taxonomy): domain Bacteria; phylum Actinomycetota; class Actinomycetes; order Mycobacteriales; family Mycobacteriaceae; genus Mycobacterium. Next base: position 2,523,150 of record CAVYDT010000008.1, on the reverse strand, counting down.
CGTGGTGCTCGCGACGGCGGCCGGCGGATTACGCAAGCTGTTGTTGGACTACGACGGCAACGCCGACCGACCGATCATCGCGTCGGTTCCGACCGCCACCGACAAGTCGGACCGCGTCACCGGAAACGAGATCAGCGGTTTGTCGGTGTCGTTGCCCGTTCACATCGCCGACCCCGCCGAGCGGGCGCGGCTGGTGGCGGTGGCGACCCGGATCGCCAAAGAGGACCACGAAATCCTGGGCCCGCAGCTGTACGGGCGGATGATGACCTATCTGCCGACCGCGATCGCGCCGGCCGCGTTTCGCTGGCTGGCGCGGCGCGAGGCGCCGAACAAGATGATGAACGTGGCCGTATCCAGCGTCGCCGGACCGCGTGACCGTGGCCGGTTCGGAGGTGCATCGGTCAGCGAGATCTACTCGACCGGGGTCCTCTCGCCGGGAGCCCCGGTCAACATCACCGTGTGGAGCTATGTCGACCAGCTCGGCGTCGCGGTGCTCACCGACGACCAGACGTTCAAGGACGCGCACGACGCCACCGACGCACTCAGTTCCGCGTTCGCCGAATTACATAGTGCTGCAGGTATTTTACCGGCTCACGCGGCAAGAACGGCGTCGAGCGCCGAATAAAACAGACCCAGCCCGTCGTCGGACGGTCCGGTCAATGCTTCGGTGGCATGCTCGGGGTGGGGCATCAGCCCAACGACGCGGCCGTTGGCCGAGCTGACGCCCGCGATGTCACGCAGCGAGCCGTTGGGGTTGTCGTGGTAGCGGAATACCACCCGGCCCTCGCCCTCCAGCTCGTCGAGCACCTCCTTGGCCGCCACGTAGCGGCCCTCACCGGATTTGAGCGGCACCAGCAGATCGGCGTCGGGCTCGAAGCGAGACGTCCACGCCGTCGAGTTGGACGCCACCCGCAGCCACACGTCGCGGCAGACGAAGTGCAAGCCCACGTTGCGGGTCAGCGCGCCGGGCAGCAGCCTGGTCTCGCACAGCACCTGAAAACCGTTGCAAATCCCCAATACCGGCATGCCCCGGCCCGCAGCGGCGACCACTTCGGACATCACCGGGGCGAACCTGGCGATCGCACCGGCCCGCAGGTAGTCGCCGTAGGAAAACCCGCCGGGCACTATCACGGCGTCGACGCCCTTGAGGTCGGCGTCGGCATGCCACAGGCTGACGGCCGCTGCGCCGACCCGCTGCGCCGCGCGCGCGGCGTCCACGTCGTCGAGCGTCCCGGGAAAGGTGATGACGCCGATCCGCGAGGTCACCGCGGCTCCCGGCTTATCGTCCAGTCCTCGATCACGGTGTTCGCCAACAGTGACTCCGCGATCTCGGCGAGCACGCTGTCGTCGACGGTGTCGTCCACTTCCAGTTCAAACCTCTTGCCCTGACGGACATCTGAGATGCCGGGATGTCCGAGCCGCCCCAGAGCACCGACAATCGCCTGGCCCTGCGGATCGAGAATCTCCGCTTTGGGCATCACGTGTACGACCACCCGGGCCACCGGCATTCCTCCTCAGATCTGGCTCAGATCTATCCGCGCGCCAACTCTACCGGCGACAGGTGTCGCCGGCTCACGGACACGACGCTATGTAGGTCTCCCACAGCGGTGCAACCACCCCGGTCGGGGCACAATCGTAGACATGCAACTGACGCATTTCGGCCATTCCTGCCTACTTGCCGAGTTCGACCACGCGAAGGTGCTCTTTGATCCCGGTACCTTCGCGCACGGCTTCGAGGGGATCACCGGCTTGTCCGCCATCCTGGTTACCCACCAGCACCCCGATCACGTCGACCCCGCGCGCCTGCCGGCGCTCATCGAGGCCAACCCGGACGCCGCCCTGTACACCGACTCGCAGACCGCGGCGCAGCTGGACGCGCCCTTTCAGGTGGTGCACGTCGGCGACGAGCTGTCAGTCGGGGAGCTCACAATTCGGGCGCTCGGCGGCCGCCACGCGGTGATACACCCGGAAATCCCTGTGATAGAGAACCTTTCGTATCTGGTGGACGACGGCGCTCATCGGGCCAGGTTGATGCATCCCGGCGACGCGCTGTTCGTGCCCGACGAGCCGGTGGATGTCTTGGCCGCTCCGGCATCGGCGCCGTGGATGCGAATCTCCGAGGCCGTGGACTACTTGCGGGCAGTGGCGCCGACACGCGCGGTGCCCATCCATCAAGGCATCATCGCGCCCGACGCGCGAGGCATCTACTACGGTCGGCTCACCGAGATGACCAGCACCGACTTCCAGGTGCTACCCGAAGAGAGCGCGGTCACCTTCTGACCCTGCGCGAGCCCTATTACGCGGCGTCGAGAACGGCCTTATCGGACCGCCACTTATACACGGTCGGCGTGCAACCGTGTAGCGCCGCCAGGTCGACGGCATCCAGCATCGCCTGCAACGGCCCGGGCTTGCGCAATTGGCGGGCGGCGACCGCGACTCGCACTACCCCGCCACGACGGGCGATCCGCTCCGCGGACAGCACCACCATGCGGCACCACCACGGCTCGGTCAGGAAGCCTTCGCCGATGCCGAGCACGCGGGCGCGCACGGTGGTGTGCCGGACCAGGTCGGTGAGCCCGTGAAGATCGGCCAGCAGTCGAAAACCGTTGCGCGGCAATGCCTTGACCACGCCGGGCGACACCACCCAGCCCGGAGCCGCGAACAGCCGGGTGCGTAGCCCGAGGTGCTCGAGCACCCGGTCGGCGGCCATCAGCCGCAGGTTGGCCTCGTGCGCGCGCAGCATCGCGAATTCGCCGCGCCGCTTCTTGGTGGCCGGGTCGTCGTAGCCATGCAGGACGATGGCGTCTCCGCCGGCCCGCCGATTGGACAGCCACTCGACGGTGCGCGGGTCGCGGTCGAGCCGGTAATCGCCGCTGAGCCGAGGAGCCACCAACAACGAGACCGGTACCGAGCGGGCATCCATCTGCGCGCAGAACGCATCGACGTCGGCCAGGGTCCGCTCCCCTATCCCCGAGACCGAGACGATCAGTTTTCCAGACACACCCGCAGTTTGCCGATCTCAGGTGTCCGGACGGTGAAGGACACGCAGACGCCAGGCGTATATCCGGCCCGGTGAGAAGAGTTTGGAGCCGTCGCAGCCAGCCGAATCACGGCCGCCCAGTAGCTGTCAGCTCGTTAGCTGTGGCATGTCCATACGTCCGTATTCGCACCCGCAGTCGCGCATGGCGGCCGCCACGCTCATTCCGGCAGTGTTTCTGCCGAGAAGCCGACGGGCCACACCGCACCGCTTGCAGCTGATCGGTAGCCGCGCGTCGGAGAGCGAACGTATACCGTCGTCGGTGCGGTAAACGGTTCGATATGCTTAGCTCCACTATGGAGAAGGCCCACGCCGCGGCGGCCAATACCCCGCTGCCCACCGCCCCTACCGGGCAGGTTGGCGCCCTTGGCGGCCTTGAGCGGGTCTATCCCGACAGACTGGACGCCCACCTCTTACGCATCTCGGGCGTTTGCATCCTGGCCACGGTGATGTTGATCATCGATGTCACCGTCGTCAGCGTCGCGCAGCGCACCTTCATCGCCGAGTTCGCGTCTAGCCAGGCCGTCGTCGCCTGGACGATGACCGGCTACACGCTCTCCCTGGCGACCGTGATCCCACTGACGGGCTGGGCGGCCGACCGGTTCGGCACCAAACGGCTGTTCATGGGTACGGTCATGGCGTTCGCGCTGAGCTCAGTGTTGTGCGCTGTGGCATCAAGCATCCTGCAGCTCATCGTATTTCGGGTCATTCAGGGTGTCAGCGGCGGAATGCTGTTGCCCCTGGGATTCATGATCATGACCCGCGAGGCGGGCCCCGGACGGCTCGGTCGCCTCATGTCGATCATGAGCATCCCGATGTTGCTCGCCCCGATCGCTGGGCCGATCCTGGGCGGCTGGCTGATTGCCACCTCCAGCTGGCGGTGGATATTCCTGATCAACCTGCCGATCGGGATCGTGACCGCAATCCTCGCGGCGATCGTGTTCCCCCGAGATCACCCGGCCCGGTCGGAGACCTTCGACGTGATTGGCGCGCTGCTGCTCTCGCCCGGTCTGGCCACGTTCCTGTTCGCGGTGTCGTCCATCCCCCGCCGCGGGACCGTGGCCGATCGCCACGTGTTGATACCGGCGACCCTCGGCCTGGCGCTGATCGCCGCGTTCGTCGTGCACGCGTTACGCCGCGCCGATCACCCACTCATCGATCTGCGGCTCTTCCAGAACCGGGTGATCACCTCCGCCAACGTGACGATGCTCGTGTTCGCCACCGCATTTTTCGGCGCCAGCCTGCTGTTGCCGAGCTACTTCCAGCAGGTGCTGCACCACACGCCGATGCAGGCCGGGCTGCACATGATCCCGCAGGGACTCGGCGCGATGCTGACCATGCGGCTCACCGGACCGCTCGTGGATAGGCAGGGACCGGGCAAGATCGTGCTGGTCGGCATCGCGCTGATGACCGCCGGCTTCGGCACCTTCGCCTTCGGTGTGGCCAGGCAGGCGCATTACCTGCCCACGCTGTTGATCGCGCTGTCGATCATGGGCTTGGGCATGGGTTGCGCCATGATGCCGCTGTCGGTCGCGTCGGTGCAGGCGCTGTCCCCACACCAGATCGCCCGGGGCACGACGCTGATGAGCGTCAGCCATCAGGCCGGCGGCTCGATGGGAACCGCGCTGATGTCGATGATCCTGACCAACCAGTTCAACCGAAGTGAGAACATCTCCGCGGCAAAGACACTCGCAACACTGCAACAGAACGCCGCCAGCAAGGGTGTGCCGGTTAGTCCTGCCGCGATACCGGGGCAGACCCTTGCCCCCGACTTCGCCGACCATCTGATCCACGATCTTTCGCGTGCCTACACAGCGGTGTTCGCGGTTGCCGTCGTGTTGGTGGTGTTCACCATCATCCCGGCGTCGTTTCTGCCCAAGAAACCGGCCGTCCAGACCGCCGGCATCGATTAGCGCGATCAGCCCTCGAACAACATCGTCGCGATTCGCATGACGGTATCCATCGGATCAGCCTCTCGCACTTGAGCGTTGACGGCGCCGTTCAGCCACAGCATCGAAAACCCGTGCACCAGTGACCATGCCGCCAGCTGGGCGCCGGCGGGGTCGGCCTGCGCATTGGGATCCCGCAGCGTCGCCACACCGCGGGCCAGTTCGGCGCCGGAAGCGGCTTCGGCGGCGACCAATTCGCTGTCTGACGCGTCGAGGAGCGACTTGTTGAACATCACTTGGTAGTGGCCGGGGTGGTCGATGGCAAACCGCACATAGGCCAGGGCCGCATCGGCGAAATGCGGCCGGGCGTCGATGAGCGCCTGGGCCAACAGCTGAAAACCCTGTGTGGCCAGCGCCGTGAACAGACCCCGCCGATCGGTGAAGTGATGCGCGGGCGCGGCATGCGACACACCCGCGTCCCGGGCCAGCTCGCGAAGCGACACCCGGTCGGCGCCCCGCTGGGCCACCAGGCGCGCGGCCTCGGTCAGAATGACGGCCCGCAGATCGCCATGATGATAGGTCGGACGACTCATAGCGGCAGCATATCAGTACTAACTTGACAGTGACTAGATTCGCGCCTATCGTCTATCTTGTCATTGTCTAGATTGAGGAGGTGGGAGATGGCTCCGTTGGTCGCCTTAGTGGTGGGCAGCATCGTCGCCCGAATCGCCGGTTGGCTTGGTATTGGCTATGTCAACAGCTGGACGGCGGCGATCGCCGTCGGGCTGGCGGCGATGTTCGTGGTGACCGGGGTCGCCCACTTCGCGCCGCCGATGCGACGCGACCTCATCGCGATTGTGCCGTCACGGTTACCCGAGCCCGGTCTGCTCGTCACCGTCACCGGCGTGCTGGAGCTGCTGGGCGCCGCGGGCCTGTTGCTGCCCGTCACCCGGGTGGCGGCCGCGGCGTGCCTGCTGGCACTGATGCTGGCCATGTTCCCGGCCAACGTCTACGCGTCCCGGATGCCCAATCCGCCCAAGTCAATGACGACCCGGCTATCCCTGCGCACCGCCACCGAGGCCGTCTTCCTGGGCGCCGCCGTAGCGGTCGCCATCGGCGGCAGCTAGCAACCAGGCGTACTGGTATGCGGTTTCCTTCCAGGCTTTGTAGCGACCGCTGACGCCGCCATGGCCGGCCGCCATCTGAGTCTTCAGCAGCACCGGATTTCCGTCAGTCTTGGTGTGACGCAGCGCCGCAACCCACTTAGCCGGCTCCACATAGTAGACCCTGGTGTCGTTGAGTGACGTCATGGCCAGAATGGCCGGATAGTGTTTGGCCTCGACATTCTCGTAGGGCGAGTAGGACTTCATGTATGAGTAGACATCGCTGTCGCTCAACGGGTTTCCCCATTCGTCCCACTCGGTGACGGTCAGCGGCAACGAGGGGTCCAGGATGGTGGTCAGCGGGTCGACGAAGGGCACCTGCGCGAGGACCCCGGCGAAAAGGTCGGGCGCGATGTTGGCCACCGCACCCACCAATAGACCGCCGGCGCTGCCCCCGTAGGCCACCAGTTCCCGCGCCCGCGTCAGCCCCGTGTCCACCAGATGCCTTGCCACCGCGACAAAGTCGGTGAACGTGTTCTTCTTCTCCAGCAGCTTGCCGTGCTCGTACCACAATCGACCCATCTCACCGCCACCGCGGACATGGGCGATGACGAACACCATGCCGCGATCCAGCAGCGACAAACGCGCGATGGAAAACCCCGGATCCGTGCAGATCTCATAGGCGCCGTAGCCGTAAAGCAATGCCGGAGCCGGGAATTCAATACCCGCGCGGTGCACGAAAGACAGCGGAACCAGGGTGCCGTCGTCTGCGCGCGCCCAATCGCGCCGCTCGACGTAGTCTTCGGGCCGGTAGTCGCCGAGTACGGGTTGCTCGCGCAGCAGCGTGCGCTCGCCAGTGGCCAAGTCGAGGTCGTAGACGCGCGCCGGGATGATGAAAGATCCGGCCCTGATCCGCAGTTTGGGCGAGTCCCAACTCGGGTTGGCACTCAGGCCCGACGACACCAGCTCGGAATCGAACGAGATCTCCTCGGGCTCACCGTAGTTGCCGTCAGAGTCGATCGGCCACAGCTGGATCCGGGGCAGCGCCTCGCGCCGGTAGCTGACCACCAGATGACGGGCGAAGGCATCCACGAAGTCCAGACGCACGTCATCGCGGTGCGCGATCAGGGTACGTTGCCGGGTCGGATCACTCACCGGCGCCTCGACGAGCGTGAAGTTCACCGCACCATCGTTGTGCAGGATCAAGAATCGGTCATGGCCCCCGACGACCGCGTGCTCCACCGAGTACTCGACGCCCTCGCGCCGTGGCAGCACGATGGTGAACTGTGCGTCGGGATCGGCCGAGTCGGCGTAGCGGAGCTCGGAGGTGATGGCCGATCCCGCCGCAATGACGACGTAGGCCTCACTTCGGGTGAGCCCGACTCCGAGCCAGTAGCGTTCGTCGGCCTCGTGGTACACCTGCTCGGACGCCTCGCCGGAGCCGAGCCGATAGCGCCACACCTTGTCGGGGCGCCGGGCTTCGTCCAGGGTGGTGTAGTACACGGTGCGGTTGTCGGCGGCCCAGGTGACTCCGGCAGCGACCGGGGTGATCTCGTCAGGAAACAATTCGCCGGTGCGTAAGTCTTTGAACCGCATCGTGTATCGCTCGTCGCCGAGGACGTCGACGGAGTATGCCAGCAGGTGCCCGTCCAGGCTTACCAGGCAGGCGCCCAGCGCGAAGAAGTCATGGCCATCGGCCTCGATGTTCGAATCGAGCAGGATCTGTTCGCCGGGTATTTCGGTGTCCTCGTCCAGGACAGGTGGACTCCAGTCGTCGGGATCTTGTACCGGGCAACGGCATTGGACGCGGTACTGCTTTCCCTCGAAGGTGCGGCCATAGTACCACCAGTCACCTTGCCGAACAGGCACCGACAGGTCGGTTTCCTTGGTGCGCGCCTTGATTTCGTCGAAGATGCTCTGCCGCAACGGTTCAAGATGAGCGGTTGTCTGGTCGGCGTACTCGTTCTCGGCCTCGAGGTACGCGATGACTTCGGGGCTTTCCTTGTCGCGCAGCCATTCGTACGGGTCGACGAAGACGTCACCGTGATACTCGCGTCTGGTGTCGATACGTTTGGCGACCGGCGGTAATGCGTCGGTCATGCGCCCGGGCCAATCCAGTCGTTGAAGCTCAGACCGGAAATCCGTTCGTAAGCATTGACATAACGACCGCGGGTGGCGTCGATGATGTCATCAGGCAGTGGTGGTGGCGGCGCGGTGCCGCCGCGGTCCCAGCCGGAGGCGGGGCCAGTGAGCCAGTTGCGGACGAACTGCTTGTCGAAGCTGGTCTGCACCACACCGGGCCGGTATTCATCGGCCGGCCAGTAGCGCGACGAATCCGGAGTGAAGATTTCATCGGCCAGCAACACGTTGCCGTCGGGGTCGACACCGAATTCGAACTTGGTGTCGGCGATGATGATTCCCTTCCGCAGCGCGTGATCGGCGGCCTGCACGTAAATCTGTAGCGTGCGATCGCGCAGCTGGTTGGCGTGCACCGCGCCCACCAGCTCGATCACCCGCGCGAATGAAATGTTTTCGTCGTGGTCTCCCAGTGCGGCTTTGGTCGCCGGTGTGAACACCGGTGTGGCGAACTTGCTGGCCTCGACCAGACCCGGGGGCAATGGGATGCCGCAGACCTTTCCGGTGGCCTGGTAGTCCAGCAGCCCCGAGCCGGTCAGATAACCGCGGGCCACGCATTCCACCGGGAACATCTCCAGCCGCCGAACCAGCAGCGCGCGGCCCAGGACCTCGCCGGGAATCCGCGGGTCGTCGGGCGGCCCGGCCAGGTGGTTGGGGGCGTCGACAAGGCCGAAGAAGAAGACGCTCATCGCGGTCAGGATGCGGCCCTTGTCCGGGATGGTGCTGTCCAGGACGTAGTCGTACGCCGAGATGCGGTCGGACGCCACCAGCAACAGGTGCTCGTCGTCGACGCGGTAAATCTCGCGGACCTTACCGCTGGCCAGATGCTGGTAGTCGGACAATGCGGGGCGCATCGGGTCAGCCTATCCGGCAAGCGAATCGCAAAGTGTGCTGGTATCAGTGCCATGAGGTTCATGCCGTACTCCACCAAACCGCTGCGCCTGTTCGCCCAATTGATGAGCGATATCACCGTCTCGGTGTGGACGCTGATATGGGTGTTCGTCGGTCTCGCCGTCCACAGCGCGATCTCGACGATCGCCGACGCCGGCCGGCAAGTGGAAAGCGGCTCGAAGGGGGTTGCTGACAACCTGGCGTCGGCAGGACATGGCACACAGCACATTCCGTTGCTGGGCGATGCGGTCAGCAAGCCGCTGACCGCGGCCAGCCAGGCCGCTCTGGACATCGCGGGCGCCGGCCATGACCTGGACACCACGGCGAGCTGGCTCGCGGTGCTGCTGGCGATGGCCGTCGCCGCGCTGCCGATCCTCATAGCGGTCGTGCCGTGGCTGTTCCTGCGGCTCCGGTTCTTCAGGCGCAAATGGGTGGTGACCGCTCTGGCCGCCACCCCGGCCGGCGAACAGCTGCTGGCGTTGCGGGCATTGACGAACCGGCCCCCGCGCAAACTGGCCGCCGTCAGCCCGGATCCGGTTGGCGGGTGGCGTCGCGAAGATCCCGCCACCATTCGGGCGCTGGCCGCGCTTGAACTGCGGGCGGCGGGGATCGCGATTCCCGCCAGCTAGGCCAGCTAATCCACGCCGGCGCGGGCGATTCGATCGGCGCGCCAGCACCACGCCCGCATGGGAATGTCGACCGTGTCGGCCCCCGGGAAACGTTCCTCCAAGGCAGTGCGTGCTTCGCCAAGCGCCTGCGTGCGGTCATCCGAAGACGCGATGATGGCCCTGCTGTAGGTGCTGAGCATCGCGACGGCGTCCCCGACCGTCATGGTCCGCACGAATCGGAACACCTCGCGCGCAACGTTGTCGAAGATCTGCGGTTCGGGGAGATCGAAGTACAGGCGCTGCCGGAACCGGTCGGCCAATTGCGCGTCCACCCTGTCCCCACCGGGCAGCCGATCGAGGTTGCGTACCCAATCCACCTCGCGGTCGCGGCTCGTCCAGATTAGGCCAAACCGACCGCCGTCGCGCAGCACCCGACCGATCTCCGGAACGGCCCGCTCCGGATCCATCCAGTGCCACGCCGAGGAGACGAACACCGCGTCCGCGGCGGCGTCTGGAAGCGGAATCGACTCGCCGCGGCCCTCGACGACGTGTACTCCCGGGGATCGTGCCGTCAGCACCGTGCGCATCCGCGCGTCGGGTTCGACAGCGATGACCTCTCCCGCCCTGCCCACCAGCGTGCGGGTGAACAGCCCGGTGCCGGCACCCACGTCGACGGCCACCTCGCAGCCGGGCGGCACCAGCCAGTCCACCGCCTGCTGCGGGGCCTGCGGGCGCAGTTCGTCGTAGTTTTCGGCGATTGATCCGAAGGACATGGCACGCTCTTGACGATCGGTCACATCCGCCACGGTAGGCCGACAAGCTATGTGCCGGCTGTGCCACCTCTGATCAGCCTAGTTCGACGACCAGGTGCCGGATGCCGGTGTGCCGGTTGCTGCGGGTCCACTCGACAGGCCGCACAACACGTACATCGTCGAACCGCGACAGCAGTTCCTCGTAGAGCACCCGCAATTCCAGCCGGGCCAGGTTGGCGCCCAGGCAATAGTGCACACCCTGACCGAAGCCCAAGTGCGGGTTCGGCTTACGCGCGACATCGAATTCGTCGGCGCGGTCGAACGCGTCCGCATCGCGGTTGGCCGAGCCCTCCCAGATCTGGACCTTCTGCCCCGCCTCGATCGAGTACCCACCGAGCGCGACGTCGCGGGTGGCGGTGCGTCGCTTGGACGGCGACGGCGACGTCCACCGGATCATCTCCTCGATCGCCGTCGGCAGCACGTCGAGATCCGCACGTAGCGCCTGCAATTGGTCAGGATGCTCGGCCAGCACCAGCAGCCCACCGGCGACCGCGTTGCGCGTCGTCTCGGCGCCGGCGCTGAACAGCAGGCTGAAGAACAGGTACAGCTCGAGATCCGACATGGCCGGCGCTTCGGCGTCTTCGAGCATGGCGTTCGCGACCACCGACAACATGTCGTCAGTTGGCTCCGCACGCTTCGACGCGATCAACTCCTGGCCGTAGGTGTACATCCGCGACCCGGCTGCTGCGTCTCTTTCTGAGACCGACAGCTGCGATAGGGACGCCTTGCGCGAGCCGCCGAAGTCGAACTGCGGCTCGATGGCCTCGAAGAGCCAATGTCGTTCGGCCTCTGGGACTCCCAGCAGGATGCAGATCATTTGCATCGGCAGTTCGGCGGCTACGTCAACGAGGAAGTCGAACGGTTCGCCGGGCACCACGGCATCCAGCAGGCGGCGCGCCCGGGCCCGCAGATCGTCCTCGACGCGACTGATCATCCGCGGCGTCAGCCCGGAACTGACGAGCCGGCGAATCTGCGAATGCCGCGGGTCGTCCATCATGTTGAGCACCTGGCCCGCGATGGCCAGGTCTTGCAACAGTGTGCCGCCGAACGCCCGCGAGCCGCCGGAAACCGACGAGAATGTCACCGGATCACGCAGTACCTCAAGCGTTTCCGTGTGGGTAGCGACCGACCAGAAGCCTTCGCCATCCGGAGTGTTGTCGGTCGGCTGGTGCCAATACACCGGCGCCTCCCGCCGATGCACGGCGAACAACTCGTGCGGGAATCCGTTTGCGAAATTGTCCAGATCGGTGAAGTCGATGGCCGAGAGTGCTCCGGCGAGGGTCACAAGATCGCGCCCGGGGTGTATTTGGCCGCGTCCGGATAGCGACCCACCAATTCATCCACCTGCGCAACCACCTCGTCGACCTGGTCGCCGGCGGCACCGGTGAATGACTTCTTGTCGGCCAGTGCAGCATCCAGCGCCGCCCGGTCCAGCGGCAGCCGCGGATCGTCAGCCAGCCGCCGCATTAGGTCGGGCGCGGCGCCACGTTCCCGCATGTCCAGCGCCGTCGCCACCGCATGTTCGGAGATCACGTGGTGCGCGGCCTCCCGGCCCATGCCCGCGCGCACCGCGGCCATCAGCACCTTGGTGGTGGCCAGGAACGGCAGGTAGCGGTCCAGCTCGCGGCCGATCACCGCCGGATAGGCGCCGAACTCCTCGAGTACCGTCAGGAACGTCTCGATCAGCCCATCGATGGCAAAGAAGCTGTCCGGCAACGCAACCCGGCGTACCACCGAGCAGAAGACGTCGCCCTCGTTCCACTGTGCGCCGGCCAGTTCAGCCGCCATCGAGGCGTAGCCTCGCAGCACCACCTGCAGCCCGTTGACCCGTTCGCAACTGCGGGTGTTCATCTTGTGCGGCATCGCCGACGACCCAACCTGTCCCGGCGCGAAGCCCTCGGTGACGAGCTCGTGCCCGGCCATCAACCGGATCGTGTGCGCCATCGAAGAAGGCCCGGCACCAAGCTGCACCAGCGCGGAGGTTACGTCGTGGTCCAGCGACCGGGGATACACCTGCCCAACGCTGGTGAAAACCGTTGCGAAACCGAGGAATTCAGCGATGCGGCGTTCGAGCTCGGCCAGCTTGGCCGTATCACCGCCAAGCAGGTCGAGCATGTCCTGCGCGGTGCCCATCGGTCCTTTGATGCCGCGCAGGGGGTAGCGATCGATCAATTCCCGCAGCCGAGTCAGCGCGATCAGCGTCTCTTGTGCTGCCGACGCGAACCGCTTGCCCAACGTGGTGGCCTGGGCGGCGACGTTGTGGCTGCGTCCGGCCATCACCAGGTCGCGATAGGCCACCGCGCGCTCGGCGAGGCGCGCCACCACCGCAACCCCGTGGAAGAACACCAATTCCAGCGATCGCCGGACCTGCAACTGCTCCACGTTCTCGGTCAGGTCGCGGCTGGTCATCCCCTTGTGCATGTGCTGGTGACCGGCCAGCGCGTTGAATTCCTCGATGCGGGCTTTGACGTCGTGGCGCAGCGTCCGTTCGCGGGCCGCGATAGAGGCCAGGTCGACATCGCCGAGCACCCGCTCGTAGTCGGCGATCACTTCCTGGGGAACGGACACACCCAACTCCGCCTGTGCCCGCAGCACGGCCAGCCACAGCCGCCGCTCCGCGACGACCTTGGCCTCCGGCGCCCAAATCCCGACCATGTCCGCGCTGGCGTAGCGGTTGGCCAACACGTTCGGGATGCTCACAGACACACAGCTTACGGATACCGGCCCCGAGGTCGCCCGGGTTCCCGCGCAGGTCACATCCGCCACACGCGTCTCTGCTTCGGCGGCCAATAGGAACGCCGCTCCCCGCAGGGACCAGTGTGGCGCATGTGGCGTGTGCCCCCGGAAAACCCGCCTAACCTAAGTCGATGTACTTCGTCGGCGTCGACCTTGCCTGGGGCATGCGCAATCCGACCGGTATCGCGGTGATCGACTCACACGGCCGTTTGGTGCATGTTGGTGCTTTTCGCGACGACGCCGACGTGCTGGCGGCCGTGCGGCCGTACGTGCAGGGCGACTGCCTGGTCGCCTTCGACGCGCCGTTGGTGGTGACCAACCCCAGCGGCCAGCGTCCGGCCGAGACGGCATTCAACCGCGACTTCCGCAGGTTCGAAGCCGGCGCGCACCCGGTCAACACGGGAAAACCCGAGTTCGCGAACGGTCCTCGCGGGGCGCGGTTGGCCCGGACGCTCGGACTCGACTTGGATCCACGGTCATCCGCGGCGCGGCGCGCCATCGAGGTCTACCCCCACTCGGCGACGGTGGCGCTGTTCCGGCTGCCACGCACGCTGAAGTACAAGGCCAAACCCGGTCGCGGTCTCGAGCAGCTCAAATCCGAGCTGCTGCTGCTGATGGACGGCATCGAGGGACTCGCGCACGCCCCGGTGCCGCTACAGGTTGTCGGTCCGGAATGGGTCGGGCTGCGCCGGCAGGTGCTGACCGCGCAGCGCAAGAGCGACCTGCGTCGTGCCGAGGATCCGATCGACGCCGTCGTGTGCGCGTATGTGGCGCTCTACGCGGTGCGCTGTCCGGACGGCGTGACGATCTACGGTGACTTTGCCACCGGGTACATCGTGACGCCGACGCTGCCCTCGGATTTGGTTCCCGCGATCAGATCCGCGCCGGACGCTGGTCGATTGGTGCGAGCACGTCGATCAAATCGACGACCGTCCCCAGCGCAGCCGTGAGGGGATCTCGCCCTTCGACCAGCGCAGAGACCACCGAACCGTCGACCGCACAGATCAGCGTGCACACCAGCTCGATATGCACGGATCGGCCCGATTTCTCGATGGCTTCGGCCACGGCCTCGGCGCGCTGCCGCAGGCTGCGCCGCATTGTTTCGCGCAACGCGGGCAGGCGGGTACAGGCGATGTGGCGCTCGTATCGCGATATCAGCTGCTCGGCGAGTCCCGGACCCGACACGTCCCCCACCAGCAGGTCGACCAGCATTTCAGCGGTGGTCTCGGGGCCCCGTCGCCGCCGAGACACCGCGGTGACCCGAGCGCGTAGCTGGGCAATCTCGAGCATCCCGATGTGCTCGACCGCCCGGGCGATCAAATCGTCGAGCGATGAGAAGTAGTACGTGGTTGACGCCAATGGCAGGCCGGCGCGCCGGGCAACCGCCCGGTGACGCACCGCTTCGAATCCGCCCTCGCCGAGCAGCTCGGCGGCAGCGCTCACCAACGCATACCGTCGACGTTCTCCCTTGGGAGTAACTGCTGCAGTCACGGTTGACTATGGTGCCAGCCAAAGTGGTACTGCGATGCCATTTTGGCCAAACGACCATGGGATGATTGCTCGATGCCCGACTTTAGCCGTCGCGCGATGCTCCGTCTGGGTGCCGGTGTGGCAGCCGGCGCCGTCGGCGGATACGCGCTCGACATGCTGATTCAGCCCCACCCGTCGCAGGCCGTACCAATATCTGCGCCGAGAACTCAGGCTCCGCTGGCACCGCCCGCGCCGCTAGAACCGGCGGCTCCGGCGCCAACCATGACGACTGGCTCTTTCGTGTCTGCGGCGCGCGGTGGCATATCGACCAACTGGGCGATCGCCCGTCCGCCGGGCCAAACCAAGCCACTGCGACCGATGATCGCGCTACACGGAAAAGGCAGTGACGCGGCCACCGTGATGGCCGGCGGCGTCGAGCAGGGTCTCGCGCAGGCCGTCAACGCAGGATTGCCACCGTTTGCGGTGATCGCCGTCGACGGTGGCGGCGGTTACTGGCACAAGAGGGCTTCGGGCGAGGACGCCGGTGCCATGGTGCTCAACGAGCTGATCCCGATGCTGGACAAGCAAAATCTCGACACCTCACGGGTGGCGTTCTTGGGCTGGTCGATGGGCGGCTACGGCGCCCTGCTCCTCGGCGGCCGGTTGGGGCCGGCACGGACCGCGGCGATCTGCGCGGTGAGCCCGGCGCTGTGGCTGTCCTCCGGGGCGGGCGCACCCGGCGCATTCGACGGGCCCGATGACTTCGCGGCTAACTCGGTGTTCGGAATGCCGGCGCTGGCGTCCATCCCGATCCGGGTGGATTGCGGCGACAGCGACCCATTCTACGATGCGACAAAGCAATTCATCGCTCAATTGCCCAATCCGCCCGCGGGCGGTTTCTCGCCCGGCGGCCACAACCCGGGGTTCTGGAGCTCGCAGCTGCCAGCCGAGTTGACCTGGATGGCCCCACTGTTGACAGCCTGAGGCGGCGCGGCGTGACGAAACCTCTCGGGCCTTTCGGTTGGGACTTCCCATACGCCTGGCCGCGAAAGCCCGTCTTGGCGGCGAACGTGGTGTGCACGTCGCAACCCCTTGCCGCCCAAGCGGGCCTTCGGATGCTCGCCGAGGGCGGCAGCGCCGCCGACGCGGCCCTCGCCACGGCCATCGCCCTTACATTGGTGGAACCGGTGTCCAACGGCATCGGCTCGGATGCCTTCGCCATCGTCTGGGACGGCCGGGAATTGCACGGCCTGAACGCGTCTGGCCGCTCGCCCGCAGCGTGGACGCCAGAGTACTTCGGCGGCAAGGGCGTTCCCGCACTCGGCTGGAATTCCGTGACCGTGCCCGGAGCGGTGTCGGCGTGGGTCGAACTGCACGCCAAGTTCGGCAAGCTACCGTTCGAGAGGCTCTTTGAACCCGCGATTTCCTATGGCCGCAACGGCTTTCTGGTCTCACCGACCATCGCGGAGCAGTGGGCGGCGCAGGTGCCACTGTTCAAGTCCCAACCCGGGTTCGCCGACGCGTTCATGCCCGGCGGCCGGGCACCGAAACCCGGGGAACGGTTCTCCTTTCCCGATCACGCGGCCACTCTCGAGCAGATCGCCGCAACCAACGGTGAAGCGTTTTACCGAGGGGAACTGGCGGCCAAGCTCGAGGCGCACGCGACGGCCAGCGGCGGTGTCATGCAAGCCGGCGACCTGGCCGCTCATCGCGCCGATTGGGTTGGCACAATCAGCAGAACCTACCGCGGGTACACCATGCACGAGATACCGCCCAACGGCCAGGGGATCGTGGCCCTGATCGCTCTTGGGATCCTGGAGCAGTTCGACATGTCCTCGCTGCCAGCCGATTCCGCCGACAGCGTGCATCTGCAGATCGAAGCCCTGAAGCTCGCTTTCGCCGACGCGCAGGCCTATGTCGCCGACATCGACCACATGCCGCTGCGCCCCGAACGCCTGCTGGACCGCGAATACCTGAAGCAGCGCGCGACACTGATCGACCGGAAGCGGGCAAAGCCGGCGGACGCCGGCACTCCCAACGGGGGCACCGTGTATCTGACCGCCGCCGACGCCGCAGGGATGATGGTCTCGATGATCCAGTCGAACTACATGGGATTCGGCTCGGGTGTGGTGGTGCCGGGAACCGGCATCTCACTGCAAAATCGCGGCGCGGATTTCGCTGCGGCTCAGGGACATCCGAACCGGGTCGGGCCAAGCAAGCGCCCTTACCACACCATCATCCCGGGCTTTGTCACCAAGGACGGTGCACCGGTGATGAGCTTCGGGGTGATGGGCGGCACCATGCAGCCTCAGGGGCATGTGCAGGTGCTGGTGCGCATCGCCGACCACGGCCAGAATCCGCAGACGGCTTGTGACGGTCCACGATTCCGGTGGGTGCACGGCGTTCAGGTCAGCTGCGAGAAAGGTTTCCCGCAGTCAACGCTCGACGAGCTCCGGCAGCGCGGGCACGACCTGGTCGCCGTGGACGACTACAACCAGTTCGGCAGCTGCCAGGCGATTTGGCGCCTCGATGGCGGGTATTTAGCCGCGAGCGACCCGCGCCGCGACGGTCAGGCGGTGGGTTTCTAGTCGTGCCGGTACCGAACAACCCAGAGTGTGCGGCATTTTTCGGACGGCTCCTGTTGACGTAACGCGCGCGGAGCGTCAGACTTAATAAATAAACCAACCGTCGGTCTAATAATGAGGTTTTGGTGGCGAGGACGGTCAACGTTGCAGAGCACGCCGCGCGGCGTGACGAAATCCTCGATGCTGCGCAGCGGTTGATCATGTCCACCGGCTATGAGCGCCTGACGGTTCAAGACATTCTCAACGACCTGCAAATCTCCAAAGGAGCTTTCTATCACTACTTCGAGTCGAAGCCGAGGGTGATCGAAGCCCTCACCGCACGGCTGGTCAGCGACTCCGAGCGGGCTCTCGCACCGATTGCCAAGAACCCCGGGATGGGGGCTCTAGAAAAGTTGCAGGCTTTCTTCGGGGAGATCATTCGCTGGAAATCGGAGCGCCAGAACCTCTTTGTGGCGATGCTGCCGGTGTGGTACGCGCCCGACAACCTCGCCTTCCGGCTGCTGGTGGAACGCGAGAGCGCGAAACGATTGGCGCCGCCACTGAGCGCCATCGTCCGTCAGGGTGTCCACGAGGGTCATTTCGCGACCGCTTATCCCGAACAGGCCGGAGCGATCATCTTCGCCGTCATCTGGGCGCTCCAAGACGCGATGGCCCAGCGACTGCTTGCGGCCCTGTACCGGGCAACGTCGTCACCGAGCGTCAAGGAGATGGTGAACACGCATGGAGCGCACATGGAAGCGATCGAGAGGTACCTGGGTGTTCCAGCTGGAACGCTGAATCGTGTTGAGGCCCAAGCGGTTAAAAGCTGGATCGCGGCGTTGCGCCGTGCCAATACCGCAGCGACGCTCGGCGTTAGGTAGCCCCATGGCGAAACCCGAGGTTTGGCAGGCCACGTGCCTGGTAGCTGGTGGCGGTCCGGCCGGCATGATGCTCGCCTACCTGCTCGCACGGTCTGGAGTGCAGACCATTCTGGTGGAGAAGCACGGCGACTTCCTCCGGGACTTCCGTGGCGATACCGTCCATCCGTCGACCACCGAGCTAATGCATGAGCTAGGACTTCTAGAAGAATTTCTGCGGCAGGTCCCCCACGAGACCATGGAACAGCTGGGCATCGGATTCAAAGGCCGCAAGTTCGATCTCATCGATTTTCGCCACCTGCCAACCGCCTGCAAGTACGTCGTCTTCATGCCGCAATGGGATTTCCTGAACTTCATGGCGGACCAGGCCAAGCAGCACTCCAACTTCCGGCTCGAGATGACCACCGAAGTGACGGGCCTGCTACGAGAGGGCGATCGGGTCGTTGGCGTCACCGCAAAAGCGGGAGGTGATCTAATCGAAATCCGCGCCGATCTGACGGTCGCGTGCGACGGAGGATGGTCAGTCATCCGGGAACAGTCCGGATTGCCGCTCACGGAGTTTCCGATGCCGATCGACGTGCTGTGGTTCCGTCTTCCGCGCGCCGAATCTGCTCCCGAAACTCTCGGGTACCTCGGCGAAGGCCAAATCGTCATCGCGATCAACCGTGGCGCGTACTGGCAGTGCGGCACGATCATCGACAAGGGCAGCTTCGAACGGTCGAAAGCCGAGGGGCTACCCGCATTCCGGTCCAGGGTTGCCGCGGCCGCCCCATTCCTGACCACGGGACTGACGGCGCTGACCGACTGGGATCAAGTCAAGCTGCTGTCGGTGCGCGCCAACCGGTTGCGGAAGTGGTGGCTACCAGGCTTGTTGTGCATCGGCGACGCCGCACACGCGATGTCCCCGGCCGGCGGAATCGGCGTCAACTACGCCATCGCCGACGCAGTGGCCGTCGCCAACTCGCTTGCCACATCGTTGCAAAACGGCCGGGTTGGTGACGACGACCTACGTGCGGTGCAGAAACGCCGACAGACCCCGACAAAAATAGCGCAGCGGCTGCAGCGTGTGCAGACCGCGAATCTCGCCAGATTGAGCAAGTCAGACCCACCGCTGTGGATTCTCCGGCTATTGAGCCACTCCCCGCCCGTGAAACGGCTACTGGGCCGCACGATAGGACTAGGTTTTCGCCGCGAACACGTCCACACCATTGAGCAGGCTTAGATACGAATCTTGCCCTCCGCCGCCTGCAAACCGATGTCGACACGGAAATGGCTGCCAGGCAGCCGAATTGAACTCAGAATTTCATAGACCTGCGTGCGCGCCGCGGACAGGTCGGCGCCGGTGCCCACCACCGATAGCACTCGACCGCCCGACGATACGATGGTGCCGTCGTCGCGCCGGGCGGTTCCGGCGTGCAGCACTCCCTCGGCCTCGGAGCCAACGACGACGTCTCCGATGCGGGGCCGTCCTGGATAGTTTTCGGCCGCCAGCACCACCGTCACCGCGGCGCCGTCGTGCCAGCGCAACTCGCCGAAGTCGGCTAGCGTGCCGGTGGCCGCCGCATGCAGTAGCTGCCCAAGCGGTGACTCCAGCAGGGCCAGCACGGCCTGGGTCTCCGGATCGCCGAAGCGGCAGTTGAATTCGACCACCGCCGGCCCGTTCGCGGTGATGGCGAGACCCACATATAGCAATCCGCTGAACGGGCTGCCCCGCCGAACCATCTCGGCCGCAACGGGTTCGGCGACCTGGGCCACCATCTCCCGACAGACGTCGTCGGGAAGCCACGGCAGCGGCGCGTAAGCGCCCATGCCGCCGGTGTTGGGTCCGGTGTCCCCCTCTCCGACCCGCTTGAAGTCTTGAGCCGGCAACAACGGCAGCACGGTTTCACCGTCGACGACGCAGAACAGCGACACTTCCGGGCCGTCCAGGAAGGATTCCAGCAGCACCGGGTGCCCGGACTCGAGCAGCCCGGCGGCGTGGGCGCGTGCGACATCGCGGTCCGCCGTCACCACCACGCCCTTACCGGCCGCCAGTTGATCGTCTTTAACGACCCACGCCTGGTCACCGGCGGGCGGCCCGAACCGGTCAAGAGCGGCATCCAAATTCGCTGGATTATCGATGATTTCGCTTGCGGCGGTACGCACACCAGCGGCCGCCATGACCTCCTTGGCGAAAGCCTTGGAACCCTCGATACGGGCAGCGTCCTTGCTGGGCCCGAAGCAGGCGATGCCGGCAGCGCGCACCGCGTCGGCCACCCCGAGCACCAGCGGCACCTCAGGACCGATGACCACCATGTCGGCACGGACATCGCGGGCCAGGGCGACGACATCATCGCCGGAGGTGATGTCGACGTCGTGCTGCTCGGCCAATCGGGCCGTGCCGGCGTTGCCGGGAGCGATGATTAGCCCCGTGACCTGTGGGTCTCTGCGGAGCGCCAGCAGTAGAGCATGTTCACGGGCACCGGAACCGATCACCAGGACGCGCACGACAGGTCAGACTAGCGGAGGCGTTCAGACAATGCGTTCCAGCAGGCTTTTGAGCTCCTTCTGCTGCGCGACGGTAAGGCGTCCGAGACGCTTGTCAAACTCATCGGACAGCAGCGCGAGCCCGTCCGTCGCGGTTTGACGTCCGGCCGGGGTGAGCAGCAGGCGATGGCGCCGCAGATCGGATGGGTCGATCTCGCGGCGCACGAATCCGGCCGCCTCAAGCCTTTTCAGGTAGACCGTCACCGTCGCCTTCGGCATGCTCAGCGTCACGGCCAGCTCGGCCGGGTACGGATGCTCGTCGATCTCGGCGAGCAGGAACAACTCCTTGGATTCCAGCCCGAGCGCGCAGATATCGGTCTCGGCGCAGGAGATCACCGACAACAGCACCCGGTAGTTCAGCGACCAGATCTTGGCCGCGTCGATCACAGGCATCGACTTGCCATATCGTTCAAAGATGAACTAGTTTAGAAATGAACAACCGCATAACCGAACAATCTACCAGGAAGTGACCACCATGCCCCTGGACCAATACGTGACACTCGGACGATCCGGCCTACGCGTCAGCCCGTTATGCCTGGGAGCGATGACCTTCGGGGAAGATCTCGGCTGGGGCACCAGCGTGGAAGAGTCCCAACAGATCATCGACCGATACATCGAGTTGGGCGGCAACTTCATCGACACGGCAAACTTCTACACCAGGAGCCACTCCGAGAAGATCATCGGCGACCACATCGGCCGCGACCCCGCCCGGCGCGATCGCTTGGTGATCGCGACCAAGTTCAGCGGGAATCTGTATCCGGGTGATCCCAACGGCGGCGGTGCGGGCCGCAAATCGCTGATCAACGCTTGCGAGAACTCGCTGCGGCGGCTGCAGACCGACTATATCGACCTCTACTGGCTGCACATGTGGGACGCGAACACCCCCATCGACGAGACGATGGCCGCCCTCGACGACCTCGTTCGAGCGGGCAAGGTGCGCTATCTCGGCGTTTCGGACACGCCGGCGTGGAAGATCGTGGAAGCCAATCTGATCGCCCGGTTCCACGGCTGGTCGGCATTCGTCGGACTGCAGATCGAGTACTCGTTGCTCGAACGCTCGGTCGAACAGGAACTCGTGCCCATGGCAGGCGAATTCGGCCTCGGGATCACGCCGTGGTCACCCCTGAAGAGCGGCGTGCTCAGCGGCAAGTACACGCGACACAATGCGGGCCAGCACCAGGCCGATCGTGGTGCGCTCGTCGAGAGCTTCCTCAACGAGCAGACTTACACGGTTATCGACGAACTCGAGATCATCGCCAAGGCACACGAGACGAACGTTGCCAGCGTGGCGCTGGCCTGGGTGCACGCACAGGCTGCCGTCTCATCCATCATCATCGGCGCGCGCAGGCTCTCGCAGCTCGACGACAACGTGCGTGCCGTCGATGTGCATCTCAGTGCCGACGAACTGGCCCGGCTCGACGCGCTGACCAAGGCGGCTTTCGGGTTTCCGCACGACATGCTGGAAATGGCACCGGGCATCATCAACGGCGGCACGACGATCAACGGCGTCTCCGGGGCACCCTCCGAGTACGTGATGCCGGCAGGCGGCCAGCCCTACTGACCTATCCGAGGGCCTGATAGATCAGTTGGGTGTACTTTCGGCTGCGCTCGGTTCCGGCGGGGGTGACTTGTCCCATCTTGTTCATCACGTAGGCAAAGGTGGTGCGGCAGTAAGGGTTCATCACCACCATCGAGCCGCCCCAGCCACCCCAGTAGCAGATCTTCTCGTCGGGAATGTCGGGCAGCGCGTCGGGATTGGGCAGCGCGAAGCCAATGCCCCAGCGCGCCGGCATTGCCAGTACCAGGTCGATTCCGTTGGCCTGCTCCTGAAAGATCAGGTCGATGGTGTCGGCGCCCAGCAGCCTTACCCCGTTTACGTTGCCGCCCAACGATATTGGTGACAGTGCGCGCACCAGTGAGCGAGCGTTGCCGTGACCGTTCGCCGAGCCGATGTCCGCACGCCGCCATGCGGTTGTCTCGGCGGCCAACGCGGCTTCCGGAGTCGGCGGCATGGCGGCGAACGTCTTGCGCATCGGATGATCCTCGGGCACCGCATCGAGCGGCACGTCCAGCGGTGGCGGGGGGATGAGCTCAGCGATGCGGACGTCGTCTTCCGGCCTAGCGCCGATCTGAAAGTCGGCACCCAGCGGCTCGGCGATCTCTTCGCGCACAAACTGTTTCAATGTTTTGCCGGTGATCCGGCGGACGACCTCACCCACCAGGTGGCCGATGGTTACGGCGTGATAGCCGGAAGCGGTGCCGGGCTGCCACCACGGCGCTTGCGCGGCCAACTGCGAGGTGGACTTCTCCCAGTCGTAGATGTCCTCGAGGCCAAACGGCATCTCCCAGCCGGACAACCCTGAGGTGTGGCTGAGGACGTGCCGCACTTCGACGTCGTGCTTGCCGTTGGCGGCGAACTCCGGCCAGTATTTCGCGACCGGGGCGAACGGATCGAGCAGGCCGCGGTCGATCAGCATCAGCGCCGCCAGCGCGGTGACATTCTTGGTGCTGGAGAAGACGTTGACGATGGTGTTTTCCGACCATTCTCGGGTCTTTGCTTTATCGGCGTGCCCGCCCCAGATGTCGACGACGAGTTCACCGTCGATGTCGACGGCGATGGCGGCGCCGAGTTCGCCGCCGCTAGTGACCTCTTCGGCCAGTGCGGCAACGAGGTCCTCGAAGCGGCTGTTGTAGTGACCGTGCAGAACACCCGTCGTGAAGTGGGCGTCGATCAGTGTCGTGCTGTCCATGTGTGACCTCCTCAAGTCCAATAAGCTCACTATGGGCGGCGCGGAGGCCAAGAACATTGGCCTCAAGACCTAGATGCGGCGAAGTGCCGTCGAACCGATGTCTAGGTATTTGTGCCGATGTTTGCTCTCGGTAACTGCCGCATGCTGGCTAACATGGCTGAGACCGACCTTAAAATCGAGCGAAGCGCGGACCCGCCGCCGTTGAATTGGAGCGACTTGGGCGTCAGCGAGCTTCCGACAGGAACCGTGACGTTGCTGCTCGCCGACGTCGAGGGCTCGACGCGGTTATGGCAGTCCCAACCTGCCGAAATGAGCACCGCCATTGCACGCCTGGACCGCGCGTTATCGGACCTGCTGGCCGCGCACCACGGGGTTCGCCCGGTCGAGCAAGGCGAGGGCGACAGCTTCGTTGTCGCCTTCGCTCGTGCCAGCGACGCCGTCGCGTTCGCGTTGCAATTGCAGCTCACGCCGCTTTCGCCGATCAAACTGAGGGTCGGCCTGCACACCGGCGAAGTGCAACTGCGCGACGAAGCCAACTACATCGGGCCGACCATCAACCGCACCGCGCGGCTGCGCGATCTGGCGCATGGTGGCCAGACCGTCCTATCGGCGACGACGAGCGATCTGCTCGCTGACGGGCTTCCCGAAGGTGCGTGGATGCTTGACCTGGGCGCCCACCCGCTGCGGGATCTGCCCCGGCCCGAACGGGTCGCGCAGCTGTGTCACGCCGACCTGCACAACGACTTCCCGCCGCTTCGGGCGCTGAAAAATGGCGCGACACAGCATCTTCCACCGCAATTCACCAGTTTCGTCGGCCGAGACGCGGAAATCGAGGAGGTGCTCAAGACCGTCGGGGTCAACCGGCTGGTGACGCTGACCGGGGCGGGCGGCGTGGGGAAGACGCGTCTGGCAGTGCAGGTCGCCGCCAGGCTGGACGGCGATTTCGCGGACGGGGTGTGGTACGTCGACCTGGCGCCCATCACTGATCCCGACGTCGTGCCGCTCGCTGTTACCCGCGCATTGGGGCTGCCCGACCAAGCAGGGCGAACCACGATGGACACGCTCACCCACGTCATCGCGGGCCGACACATGCTCGTCGTGTTGGACAACTGCGAGCATCTGATCGATGCGTGCGCCGCGCTGGCCACCGCGCTGTTGGCGGCTTGCCCGGCGGTGACGATCTTCGCGACCAGCCGGGAGCCGATCAGGGTGCCCGGCGAGGTCGCCTGGCCGGTGCCGCCCCTGTCCCTGGCCGACGAGGCGATCACGTTGTTCACCGACCGCGCCCTCCACGTCCGGCCCGACTTCGTTGTGAACGAAGCCAACTCGGCCACGGTGACCGAGATCTGCCGGCGCCTGGACGGCATACCGCTGGCGATAGAACTCGCGGCGGCACGAGTTCGTGCGCTGTCGTTGGCGCAGATTCTCGAGAGCCTGCACAACCGTTTCCGACTGCTCACCGGCGGCGCGCGAACAGCGGTGCGCCGCCAGCAGACGCTGCGGGCGTCGGTGGATTGGTCGCATGCGTTGTTGACCGACCCCGAGCGCGTGCTGTTCCGGCGGGCGGCGGTGTTCATGGGCGGATTCGACCTCGATGCGGCGCAGGCCGTGTGTGGCGACAGCGACGTCGAGCGCTACCAGACTCTTGATCAGCTCACCCTGCTCATCGAAAAGTCGCTTGTTGTAGCCGAAGACGGCAACTTCGGGACGCGGTACCGAATGCTGGAGACGGTTCGCCAGTACGCGTTGGAAAAGCTCGGCGAGTCCGGCGAGGCCGACCCGGTTCGCGCCCGCCACCGTGACCATTACGCTGCGGCGGCGGCCCTGCTCGACTCCCGGGGCCGCACCGATTATCAGCGCCTGGTCGAACACACCGAAATCGAGATGGACAACCTGCGGGCGGCGTTCACGTGGTGCCACGAAAGCTCGGACACTGCAACGGCATTGCAGCTCGCATCGGCGTTGCAGCCGCTGTGGCTCACTCGAGGCCGCCTCCAGGAAGGAACCGCCTGGTTCACCGCCGCACTCGCCCAAGCATCCGAGGCAGCCTCGGCGCGGCACGTCGAAGTGCCGCCGGCCGCTCGCGCCCGCGCGCTCGCCGACCGGGCGGCACTCGAGGCTGTACAAAGCATCCACGACAACATGGCTGAGGCTGTGGAGTCCATTGCGATCGCCCGAGAACTCGACGACCCGGCGCTGCTGGTGCGGGCACTCGCTGGTTGCGGAGCCATAGCCGCTTTCGACGCTGAGGCTGCGCCCTCGTACTTTGCCGAGGCGCTGGGCCTGGCCCGCGCACTGGGCGACAACTGGAGCCTGAGCCAGATCCTGGCTTTCCGTGCTTACGCGGCCATCACCGGGGAAGGCGACGGGGTGGCGGCGCGGGCGGCCGGGGAAGAAGGGCGCGACGTTGCCGATGCGATCGGTTACGCTCTACAGCTCGCGAATGTGCCGCTGGTGTGTCGCGTTGGTGCAGTGGTGGGAAGCCGATTTCACCGGCGCCATCGCACAATTTCGCGAGCTCGTTGCGGAGTCTGAAGCAGCGCACGACGAGATGTGGCGGGTGGCCAGTCTGGTGAGCCTGGGCCATTTGCTGGCCTACGTCGGCGACACGGCGGGGGCCCGCACCGCGGCAACCGCGGCCGTGGATGGCTCCGCGGACTTCGGTGAGTTCAGCCAAGGGTTCGCCTACGCGGCGTTGGCCGTTGCGACCCTGGCCGCAGGCGATGTGGCGGCATCTGCCAGCGCCGGCGAGACGGCGTGGAAGCTCATGAAGGTGCAGCCCGAGCTGGCCGTCGTCAATGTCATTCCGCTGGCACAAGTTGCGCTCGCGCATGGGGATTTGACGGTGGCCCGTCGCTGGGCCGACGATGCCGTCTCGGTGGCCCCGGGCGCGCATCTCACGATGGCGCTCGCGACACGCGCACGGGTTGCGATCGCGCAGAACGATCCGGGCCAGGCCGAACGGGACGCCCACGAAGCACTTACCCGGGCAGCCAAACTCCAGAGCCGTTGGATCGTTGCTGACGCGCTCGAATGCCTTGCTGTGGTCGCGATTGGGACCGGCTCCAACCCAGAAGCCGCCCGCCTCTTCGCAGCCGCGCGGGCGTTTCGCGACCGCGTCGGCTCCGTGCGGTTCACGATCTACGACGAGGACCATGAAGCTTCGGTGGCCGCGCTGCGTGAGGCCATGGGCGACAACGCATTCGAGGAAGCCTGGGCCGCAGGCGCGGCCCTTTCCGCCGACGAAGCCATCGCCTATGCGCAACGTGGCCGCGGCGAACGTAAACGACCGTCGACGGGTTGGGCAGCATTGACGCCCGCGGAAATCAACGTGGTGCGACTCGTCAGCGAAGGATTACCGAACAAAGACGTTGCGGCGCGGCTCTTCGTGTCCACGCGCACCGTGCAAGCGCACCTGAGCAACGTCTACAACAAGCTGGGGCTGCGCTCGAGAGTCCAACTCGCACAAGAGGCGACGCGGCACTCCTGACGTCAGTCGGCGGTCTTACCCGCGTTCATCTTCAACGCGGCATCGACGTTGGCCTTCTTGTCCTCGCCGGCCCCCTTGGCCGCGGCCTTCTTGCGCTTTGCCACGACGGCGCCGATCGCGCCATTGAGCGCCGAACCCAGCGGGAACCCGAGGTAGTGGGTGAGAAAGACGGCCATCTCCTTCAATTCGGTTTCGGTGAGTTCCCCGTTGAGCAGCGCAGCGTTGATCTGGATTTCGGCCAGGTCGCGGTTTCCGACTGCCGTCACCGCAGTCAGCGTCATGATGCGCTTGTCGCGCATCGACAACCCCGGCCGGTTCCAAATCGTGCCGAACAGGTGATCGACGGTCAGATCGAAGTACGCGTCGCCCTCGATGTTGGGCATCTCCCAGCCGTAGACCTCGTTCATCTTTTCCAGGCCCTTGCGGCGCAACTCGTCCTTGGACATGGTGTGGTCACTCCTTCGTGTGTGGAACCCCGAGGCCATCGGCCAGGTTCTGCAATGCCAGCTCTGCAAGCGGTAGGTCGACGCCGACCGCTTCGCCCAGTGCGAGCGCCAGATTCAGATCCTTCTCACCGAGGCCCCGGGTGTGCAGGAAGGGCTGGTAGAGGAAGTGGTCCGGCTCCAGCGGGGCCATATTGTCGCGGATCATAATGTTGCCCCCGCCCGTCGATGCCTCGGTATGGCGCACCACCCGACCGAGGGCCTGCAGATCCAGGCCGGCCCCCTCTGCCAACTTCAAGGCCTCGCAGGCCGCGGTGTAATAGGTGAACGTCAACATGTTGCGCGCCAGCTTCATTCGCGTCCCCGCACCGGGCTCGCCGGCGTGGATGATCAGCGACGCCCATTGCTTGAACACCGGCTTAATCCGCTCGTACACCTCACGTTCGGCGCCCACCATAGTGGCCATTTCACCCTTCGCGGCGACCGCGGCGCCGCCGCTGACCGGTGCGTCGATGATGTGAATGCCCTGCGGTTTGAGTGCATCGGCCAGTTCGACAGCTGTCACGTCGCTGATCGTCGAATGGATCGCGATGACGGTGCCCGGCTTGGCGTGCTCCGCCAACTGCCCCACCACATCGCGCACCTGCTGGTCGTTGAGCACGGTGACGCTGATGATGTCGGCATTCGCAACCTCGGCCACGCTCGCCGCCGCGGTGGCTCCGGCCTCGGCGAACGGCGTCATCGCCTCGTCCCTGATGTCGAAGACCGTCAGGCCGCCCGGCCAGTCGAGGTAACGCTTGGCCATCGGCGCGCCCTGGTTGCCCAGGCCGATGTACCCCAGCTTCAGATCGTCGCTCATGATCGGATTATCTGCCCGCCGTCAACATTGAAGATCTGCCCGGTGATCCACCGCGCCTCATCGGACAGTAGGAATAGGCACATGCCGACGAGGTCCTCGGGCTGTCCCATGCGCGACAACGGAATTCCCTTGACGATGTCGGCGACCATTTCCTGCGGCGTGGTGGTGCGGTTGGCCTCGGTATCGATGGGGCCCGGCGCTATGGCGTTGATCCGAATGTTCTGCCCGCCCAGTTCACGTGACAACTGCTGGGTCAGGCCGTTGATCCCGACTTTTGCCAGCGCGTAGAAGTTCGCGTACAGCCATGCTGCGGTGGAGGACTGGTTGACGATCGCCCCGCCACCCCGCTTGGCCATCTTCTTGTAGACCGCGCGGGTGCACCACAGCGCGCCGTCGAGGTTCACGCTCATGAACTTCTTGTAATACTCGGGGTCGACGGTGACCAGGAAGTCCAGCTTCATGCCGCCGAAGATCGCCGCGTTGTTCACTAGGTAGTCGATGCCGCCGAACTCGGCCAGCGTGCGGTCGGCCATCTCCTTGGCCGACACCGGATCTGACACGTCAACGGGCAGAGCCAGCGCCGTACCGCCCTCGCCCTTGATCCCGTCGGCCACCTTCTCGGCGCCCTGCAGGTTGATGTCGGCGACGACGACGGCCGCGCCCTCACGGGCCAGCGCCTCCGCGTAGGCCTGGCCGATGCCGCCACCTGCTCCGGTGACAATGGCGACTTTGTTTTCGAACCGCATTCTCTAAGCTCCTCTAGTTGACCTTTAGCTGGCTGAAGTCGCAATAGTCTTGGTTTCCAAGTACTCCTCGAACCCGGCAAGACCCATCTCCCGGCCGTTCCCGGACTGCTTGTACCCGCCGAACGGCGCGTCCGCGGAGTACCACACGCCACCGTTGACGTTGATGGTGCCTGCGCGGATCCGCGAGGCAACCCCAGCGGCTCGGTCTGGGTCAGAACCAAATACGGTGCCCGACAATCCGTACGGCGAGTCGTTCGCGATGCGCACCGCGTCGTCGTCGCCGTCGTACGGGATCAC
Organism: uncultured Actinomycetota bacterium; assembly: GCA_963767375.1. Classification (GTDB taxonomy): domain Bacteria; phylum Actinomycetota; class Actinomycetes; order Mycobacteriales; family Mycobacteriaceae; genus Mycobacterium. The sequence goes on along the minus strand of CAVYDT010000008.1, from coordinate 2,493,915 downwards.
AGTGAGCACCGGCCCGAAGATCTCCTCCCGGGCGGGGCGGGCGTCGTTGCTCAAACCCGCGATCACCGTGGGCTCAATGAAGAAACCGACCTCACGGTCGGCCGGGCGACCGCCGCCACAGGCGAAGGTGCCGCCCTCAGCCGTCGCCAGGTCGAGATAGCTCTGCACCCGGTCGCGCTGCCGCGCGGAAATCAGTGGACCGCAAATGGTTCCGGGGTCCCTGGGATCTCCAGCCTTGATCCCTGCCATGGTGGCCGCCGCGATCGAAACCGCCTCGTCATAACGTGCCCGGGGCACCAGCAACCGGGTGGTGATCGCGCAGCCTTGGCCGGCGTGCATGCAGACCGAGAACCCCGCAACGCCGGCGGCCCCGGCCAAGTCGGCGTCGTCGAGGATGATGAATGCCGACTTTCCGCCCAGCTCCAAGAACACCTTTTTGATGGTGGCGGCGCCATCAGTCATCACGCTGCGGCCGGTAGCAGTCGACCCGGTGAACGAAACCATGTCCACCCGCGGGTCTTTGGACAACAGCGCCCCGACGCCGTGGTCGCTGGAAGTGACGATGTTGACCACGCCGGGCGGAAAGTCGGTGTGTTCGGCGATGAGTTCCCCGAGCACCGCCGCGCACCACGGCGTATCGGGCGCGGGCTTCAGCACGACGGTGTTACCCGCGGCCAGCGCGGGGCCCAGCTTGGCGAGGTTGATCTGATGCGGGAAGTTCCACGGGGTGATGGCGCCGACTACACCGACGGCTTCTCGCGCAACGGTGCGCCGGGTGGGGATCCCCATCGGCGACGCGTCACCGAGATCCTGATTCCACACATAAGACTCGGCGGTGTCCGCGGCGAACGCCAGGTCATTGACGGGAACCTCGAGCTGGGCGATGGAGGTAAGCATCCGCGGCGCACCGACTTCGGCGATGGTGAGGTCGCGCAGCTCCTCGATGTGCTGCTGCATCGCGTCGCGCAGCTGGCGCACGCACCGCACCCGCAATTCGGTGTTGCGCGACCAGTCGGTCTCGTCGAAGGCGCGCCGCGCGGCATCGATGGCGCGGCTCATGTCGTCGACGTTGGCGTCGGCGGCTACGCCCAGCACTTCCTCGGTGGCCGGATTGATCGTCGGGAAGGTGCCCGCGCTGCCCGCGCACGGCTTGCCGTCGATGAACAGTGCACTAACGCCGTCGGCGATCAACGCCATCTTCTCACTCCAATCGAATGGACACTTGTCCGATATTGCCTCCCCGAACCATAGCCTTCGTGTTGTCCACGGTGCAAGAGGCTGAACTCTGAACAACGTCACAGGCGCCAATAAGCTGTGTCTTTGTCGAAGAGGCTTGCTTCGCACCCCCACTATCCTCTAGCTTGGACATGTGTCCAGCGATGCACTGGTTAGGGTCACAACCCAGACCCAGCACCAGACCGGCGGCGCGCCGCGCAACCGCCGCCAGGAGGAGACCTTCCGCAAGGTGTTGGCGGCCGGCCTGGAGACGCTGCGCGAGAATTCCTACGCCGACCTGACGGTGCGCATGGTGGCGGCCCGCGCTAAGGTGGCCCCGGCGACCGCCTACACGTACTTCTCGTCGAAAAACCATCTGATCGCCGAGGTCTATCTCGACCTGGTCCGGCGTGTCCCCTACTTCACCGACGTCAACGACCCCATGCCCACTCGGGTGAAGGGGGCGTTGCACCATCTGGCGCTGGTGGTCGCCGACGAACCTGAGGTTGCCGCCGCATGTACGACGGCGTTGCTGGGCGGCGGCGCCGACCCTGCGGTACGCGCCGCGCGCGACCGGATCGGCGCGGAGATCCACCGCCGCATCACGTCTGCCATCGGACCCGGCGCGGACGCCAGCGCAGTGTCGGCGCTCGAGATGGCCTTTTTCGGCGCGCTGGTGCAGGCGGGCAGCGGGGAATTCACCTATCGCAAGATCGCGGAGCGGCTGGACGACGTGGTGCGGCTCATCCTGACCGGAGCTGAAAATTCAAGCGGGAGCGAGCAATGACAGTTCACGTTGGCGGCCCCGAATTGGGGCTCGATCCCTACGACTACGACTTCCACGAAGATCCGTATCCATACTACAAGCGGCTGCGTGACGAGGCTCCGCTGTACCACAACGAGGAACGCGGCTTCTGGGCGGTGTCGCGGCACCAGGACGTACACCAGGGGTTCCGCAACAGCACCACACTGTCCAACCGCGACGGCGTCTCACTGGACCCGGCAGCGCGGGGACCGCACGCTTCCAAGACCATGTCGTTTCTGGCGATGGACGATCCGGACCACTTGCGACTGCGCACACTGGTATCAAAAGGGTTCACGCCCAGGCGCATTCGTGAGCTCGAGCCGCGCGTCACCGAGATCGCGGTACAGCACCTCGATACCCTGATGGAGAAGGCGAGCTCGGGCGGTTCGGCAACCGTCGACTACATCAACGAGTTCGCCGGCAAGCTGCCCATGGACGTCATCTCCGAGCTGATGGGGGTCCCCGAGCCGGATCGCGACCAGGTCCGCGCCTGGGCGGACGGCGTCATGCACCGCGAGGACGGCGTCACCGACGTGCCGCCCGCGGCGATCGAGGCGTCGATCAATCTGATCGTCTACTACCAGGGCATGATCGCCGAGCGCCGCAAGAAGTCCACCGACGATCTCACCACTGCGCTGCTGGAAGCCGAGATAGATGGCGACCGGCTCACCGACGAGGAAATCCTCGGGTTCATGTTCCTGATGGTGATCGCCGGCAACGAAACCACCACCAAACTCCTTGCCAACGCTGCATTCTGGGGCCACAAGAACCCGGACCAACTGACGCCGGTGTACGCCGACCTGTCCCGGGTGCCACTGTGGGTCGAGGAGACTCTGCGCTACGACACATCCAGCCAAATCCTGGCCCGCACCGTCTCCGGCGAGCTCACTTTGTACGGCACCACCATCCCCCAGGGGGACATCCTGCTACTGCTACCCGGTTCGGGCCATCGCGACGAGCGAGTGTTCGACAACCCTGACGACTATCTGATTGGGCGCGAAATCGGGCCTAAGCTACTGAGTTTCGGAAGTGGCGCGCACTTCTGCCTGGGGGCCCATCTGGCCCGGATGGAAGCCCGTGTCGCGCTCACCGAACTGTTCAAGCGAATCCGCGGGTATGAGGTCGACGAGGCCAACGCCGTCCGCGTCCACTCCAGTAATGTCCGCGGATTCGCCCACCTACCAATCACCGTGGAGGCCAGGTAATGCCCCGCTTCGAGCCCCATCCGGCCCGCCGGCCGGCAATCGTCGCCGGAGCGTCGTCAGGCATCGGCGCGGCGACCGCCGTTGAGCTTGCGGCGCATGGCTTTCCGGTGGCGCTGGGTGCCCGGCGCGTCGAGAAGTGCCAAGAGCTCGTCGACAAGATCCGCGCCGACGGGGGCGAGGCGGTTGCCCTCCCGCTCGACGTCACCGACCCGCAATCCGTCAAGGGTTTCGTGCACCAAGCCACCGACCAGCTTGGCGACATCGAAGTACTGGTAACCGGCGCGGGCGACACCTATTTCGGCAAGCTACACGAAATCGACACCGACGCTTTCGAATCGCAGATCCATATCCACCTGATCGGGGCCAATCGACTTACCACCGCGGTGCTTCCGGGCATGATCGAGCGTCAACGCGGCGACCTCATCTTCGTCGGTTCCGATGTTGCGCTGCGGCAGCGCCCGCACATGGGCGCCTACGGTGCCGCGAAGGCCGGCCTGGTGGCAATGGTGACCAATCTGCAGATGGAGCTCGAGGGCACCGGCGTGCGCGCGTCGATCGTGCACCCGGGCCCGACCAAGACGGGCATGGGCTGGAGCCTGCCGGCCGAGCTGATCGGCCCGGCGCTGGAGGACTGGGCCAAGTGGGGTCAGGCGCGCCACGACTACTTCCTGCGCGCCGCCGATCTGGCCCGAGCCATCACGTTCGTCGCGGAGACGCCCAGGGGCGGCTACGTGGTCAACATGGAGCTTCAGCCCGAGGCGCCGCTCTCCACGACGCAAGATCGTCAAAAGCTGAAACTAGACGAGGAGACATTTAACTCATGACCACCGCTATCGTGCCGCGCGTCTCCGGCGGCGAAGAAGAACACGGGCATCTCGAGGAGTTCCGCACCGACCCAATCGGGCTCATGCAGCGGGTCCGGGACGAGTGCGGTGACGTCGGCTGGTTCCAGCTGGTCGACAAGCACGTCATCCTGCTGTCCGGGGCCGTCGCGAACGAGTTCTTCTTCCGTTCTTCCGACGAGGATCTCGACCAGGCCGAGGCGTACCCATTCATGACGCCGATCTTCGGCAAGGGCGTGGTCTTCGATGCCAGCCCCGAGCGCCGCGCGGAGATGCTGCACAACTCGGCCCTGCGCGGCGAGCAGATGAAGGGCCACGCCGCCACCATCGAGGGCGAAGTCAAGAAGATGGTCGCCAACTGGGGCGACGAAGGCGAGATCGACCTGCTCGACTTCTTCGCCGAGTTGACCATCTACACCTCGACGGCCTGCCTCATCGGGCTGAAATTCCGCAACCAGCTCGATCGCCGTTTCGCCGAGTACTACCACGAGCTGGAGCGCGGCACCGATCCGCTGTGCTACGTCGACCCGTACCTGCCGATCGAGAGCTTCCAGCGCCGCGACGAGGCGCGCGTGAAACTTGTTGCGCTGGTGCAGGAGATCATGAATCAGCGGCTGGCCAATCCCCCCAAGGACAAGGCCGACCGCGACATGCTCGACGTGCTGGTGTCGATCCGCGACGATGATGGCAATCCGAGGTTCTCCGCCGACGAGGTCACCGGGATGTTCATCTCGCTGATGTTCGCCGGGCACCACACCAGTTCCGGTACCTCGGCCTGGACACTGATCGAACTGATCCGCCATGCCGACGTCTACGCCGAGGTGCTCGCCGAGCTCGAGGAACTCTACGCCGACGGTCAGGAGGTGAGTTTCCATGCGCTGCGCCAGATTCCGAAGTTGGACAACGTGGTCAAGGAGACGCTGCGCCTGCATCCGCCGCTGATCATCCTGATGCGGGTCGCCAAGGGCGAGTTCGAGGTCGAGGGCTTTCCGATCCACGATGGTGACTTCGTCGCCGCCTCGCCGGCGATCTCGAACCGGATCCCCGAGGACTTCCCCGACCCCAACGCCTTCAACCCGGACCGCTACAACAAACCCGAGCAGGCCGACGTCGCCAACCGGTGGACCTGGATTCCGTTCGGCGCGGGCCGGCACCGTTGCGTCGGAGCCGCGTTCGCACAGATGCAGATCAAGGCGATCTTCTCGGTCCTGTTGCGCGAGTATGAGTTCGAGATGGCGCAGCCCGCCGACAGCTACCACAACGACCATTCCAAGATGGTTGTGCAGCTGGCCCGGCCCGCCAAGGCGCGCTATCGCAAGCGCGGTGCGTGAGGAGCAAGGCTCATGGGCTCGTTCAGAATCGAAGCGGATCTGGATTTGTGTCAGGGCCACGCCATGTGCGAGCTGGAGGCACCGGACTACTTCCGCGTACCCAATCGGGGCAAGGTCGAGATCATCGACTCCGAACCGCCCGAGGACGCCCGCGACGAGGTCGAGCGGGCCGTGGAAATGTGCCCTACCCGAGCACTATTCATCAAAGAGAAAGAGGACTGAGGAATGGCGTCTTTTGAGCGCGCAGAGCTCGACGAGTGGGTGCAGAACTGGCTGCAGGCCAACACGGACTGCGAGAAGGCCGGCGATTGGAAGCCGTTGGCCGACTTCTACGCCCCCGAGGCCACCTATGGCTGGAACATCGGGCCCAAAGAGGACGTGATGTGCGTCGGTATCGACGAGATCCGCGATATCGCGCTCGGCCTCGAGATGGAGGGGCTGGAGAACTGGCAGTACCCCTACCAAAAGGTCCTCATCGACGACAAGCAGGGCGAGATCGTCGGTTTCTGGAAGCAGGTCGTGCTCGACGGAGAAGGCGGTCAGCAGGAGATCTACGGCATCGGCGGCAGCTGGTTCCGGCTCAACGCCGACAAGCTCATCGAGTGGCAGCGCGACTTCTTCGACTTCGGCCACGTCTCGGCGCTCTACATGCAGCTGATCAAGGAAGGCAAATTGTCGGCGGGCATGCAGAAGAGGATCGAGCGCAGCATCGCCGGCGAGAAGCTGCCGGGCTACTACCCGCTGGGCCAGGCCCCGGTTCCGATCTGGTGATCCCCGTTGTTTACTGTCCGGTGACGCGCGTCATAATGGTCCGCGAATGAGAACACGTTCTAAATTGCCATCCGGCCCCGGCCGGCCCCTTTCGCCGACACTCGGGTCAGGGCATGTTAGTGGAGGTCCTTCATGAAAACAAAAGGCGCGCTGATCTGGGAATTCAACCAGCCGTGGTCGATCGAGGACATCGAGATCGGTGACCCGGTCAAGGATGAAGTCAAGATCCAGATGGAAGCGGCCGGGATGTGCCATTCGGACCACCATCTAGTCACCGGTGGCATCCCGATGGCAGGCTTCCCGGTCCTCGGCGGCCACGAGGGCGCGGGCATCGTCACCGAGGTCGGCCCCGGCGTGGAAGACCTCGCCCCCGGCGACCACGTGGTGCTGTCGTTCATCCCGTCCTGCGGGACGTGTCCGACATGTCAGTCGGGCATGCGCAACCTGTGCGACCTCGGTGCCGGGCTGCTGGGCGGCCAAGCGGTCTCCGACGGCACGTTCCGCATCCAGGCCCGCGGCCAGAACGTCTTCCCCATGACGCTGCTGGGCACGTTCTCGCCGTACATGGTCGTGCACCGCGCCTCGGTGGTGAAGATCGACCCATCGATCCCGTTCGAGGTCGCCGCGCTGGTCGGCTGCGGCGTGACCACCGGCTACGGCTCGGCGGTCCGCACCGCCGACATCCGGCCGGGTCAGGACGTCGCCATCGTCGGCGTCGGCGGCGTCGGCATGGCCGCGCTGCAGGGTGCCGCGAACGCCGGCGCGCGCTACATCTTCGCGATCGACCCGGTGGAGTGGAAGCGCGATCAGGCCCTCAAATTCGGCGCCACCCACGTCTACCCCGACATCGATGCCGCGCTGATGGGCATGGCCGAGGTCACCTACGGCCTGATGGCCCACAAGGTCATCGTCACCGTCGGTGAGCTGCACGGCGCCGACATCGACAACTACCTCAACATCACGCAAAAGGGCGGCACCTGCGTGCTGACCGCCATCGGCAGCCTGCTGGACACCAACGTCAACCTGAACCTCGCGATGCTGACGCTGATGCAGAAGAACCTGCAAGGCACGATCTTCGGCGGCGGCAACCCGCAGTTCGACATCCCACAATTGCTGTCGATGTACAAGGCCGGCAAGCTGAACCTGGACGACATGATCACCCGCCAGTACCGGCTGGAGCAGATCAACGACGGCTATCAGGACATGTTGGACGGCAAGAACATTCGCGGCGTCATCCGTTACACGGACGCGGACCGGTAGGGATAGCGGTAGAGATTGCAATGACCCAAACAGTGCAAACCCCCGCGTTGGCCGCCTCGCAGGCGTCGTGGCGCTGCGTGCAGGCCCACGATCGCGAGGGCTGGCTGGCGCTGATGGCCGACGACGTCGTCGTCGAAGACCCCATCGGCAAGTCCGTCACCAACCCGGATGGCAATGGGGTGCGGGGCAAAGAGCCCGTCGCCAACTTCTACGACACCAACATCGCGGCCAACCAGTTGACGATCACGTGCGAGGAGACGTTCCCGTCCAGCTCGCGCGACGAGGTCGCGCATATCCTGGTGCTGCACAGCAAGTTTGAGGGCGGCCTCACCAGTGAGGTCCGGGGAGTGTTCACCTACCGCGTCAACGACGCCGGCCTGATCGCCAACATGCGCGGGTACTGGAACCTGGACATGATGAAATTCGGCAAGGAGGAGTGAGCCGAGGCAAGGGCTGGTCCAGGGCTTAGTTAAGGCCCAAGCCGATTCGTCCGATTCCGGTAATGTTGCCCTGCATGATCTTGTTGTCCATCAGGACCATGGTCGGGGTTTCGATCGGGTCGCTGAGAATGGTGGCCGATTTTGGTTGCTGGATGATGAGGCCCCCCGAGTTGGGGTCGACGACGGCGTAGGCGAAGATGTCGAGCGGTGTGGTTTTGTCGGGTCCGATCCGGGTGATCGTGTAGAGCAAGCTGTCCGGGATGGACAGGTGCGGTAGCGCCGCGCTGCGAACCTTGTTCTCCCACACCGTGTGACAGCCGGGGCTGTCCAGGTCCACCCTGGTCATCCCGCCGACGAACGGCGCGGTCGGCGGCATCGCCGGCGGAGCGCCCGCCGGGACGGTCGGGTACGGATACCCGTAGGTACTGGTGACGAACACCGATCTCCCGATGCCGATCGGTGCGTTCTCACTACCGGGCCCGCCCTGGGTCAAAACCGTTTGCTCACATACCAGTTGGCCCGTGCCAGACTGGAAGATTAGCGCATGCACCTGGGGTCTGGCGTTGTCGACGATGGTCAGATAATCGGCCCCGGTGGTGGGACCGAAATAGACTGGGGTGGAGCCCGTTCCCCAGCTCAGTTGCCCGGGCTTGCGGCCGGCCCCGCGGTCATACGCTGCGCGCCAAAGGGTTTGCGGATTTCCAGCGCCGTCGAGGTTCAGCTCGTAGAGGGCAAAGGTCGTCGCGACGGCAACCCGACCGCCCGGTGCCGACGAGATGCTGTTGGCCACTTGCTCGCCGGCGGGCAGCTGCAGGCTTGTCACGCCGCCGCCCAGCTTGGCCACTCCCACCACACCGTTGCCAGTGGCGAACCAGACGTTGCCCGCATAGTCGGGAACCAGGCCGACCGAGCCGTCGCCGGCCGGTATAACGCCGGACACGTCGGTGGACTCGGTGACGGTCAGCTTCCAGCGGCCCAGCGCACCGTCCCTGGCATGGCTGACGCGCAGCAGGTGGTTGTTTCCATCGATCATCACCACCCGGTTCTCGTTGTCCAGGTAGGCATACACACCGCCAAGCAGAGTGCCCTTGGCTACCTGCAGCCTGGCCAGCGGGACGACGCGCGGCGCGACACCGCCGGGATCGATCAGGAAGATGGTCGGCACCTGGTTGATGTCGGCGGTGCACAACGCCAGCACCAGCCCGTCGGTGCCCTGCATGATCGTCGGGCACGCCGCCAACAGGGGGTACGCGAAGATCGCCGTCAGCAGGCGCGAGCCGGGCCCGGGCAGCGGCCCGGCATCCGATGACTCGGCGTCATTGTGCAACGACGCGAGGCCCTGTGGCGCCATGAACGGGTTGGGCGGCGCCAGCGGCCCCCACGCGGCGGCCGCCCGGGCGGTCGCGGGAAGGGCCATCGGTATCAGTGCTGGGGCGCACGCGGTGAGTACCGCCATCGGAATGGCCAGCACTGCGGCAGGAAACCGCACGAATGGTCTCCTCCCAGGATTGGGTCACAGTGGATTTTGGCGATCGTGCAGAACGACCACAGAACGACGACGCAACGACTCGTTAACGATTCGGCCTGCTGTTGCGCTTTACCTATGCTTGTCGGCATGGCGTCGATCTTCACCAAGATCATCAACCGTGAGCTCCCGGGCCGCTTCGTCTATGAGGACGACGACGTCGTCGCATTCCTGACGATTGAGCCGATGACACAAGGCCACACGCTGGTGGTGCCGCGCGCCGAGATCGATCAGTGGGAGGGCGTGGAACCCGCGGTGTTCAATCGCATCATGGGGGTGAGCCAGCTGATCGGCAAGGCGGTGTGCAAAGCATTCAGGGCCGAGCGTGCGGGGTTGATCATCGCCGGACTGGAAGTGCCCCACCTGCACGTGCACGTGTTCCCCACCCGCAGCCTGAGCGACTTCGGCTTTGCCAACGTCGACCGCAACCCCTCACCGGAATCGCTGGACCAGGCCCAAGCCAAGATCAAGGCGGCACTGGATCAACTGGCGTGAACCCGCTCGGGTGCCGGCATGTCGCTGACGCGCGGCAGGGTGACCCGGAAGCAGCAACCATCCCCCGGCGCGGTTGTCACGGTGACCAGACCGCCGTGGGCGTGCACCAAGGAGTCGGCGATCGACAGCCCGAGCCCGGTACCGCCGCTGGCCCGCGCCCGGGACGAGTCGGTGCGATAGAACCGCTCGAACACCCGGGATGCATCCTCCTGACTCATGCCCGGACCTTTGTCAGCCACTTCGACCACCGCGTCGTCGCCGTCGGTGCCGACCCGCACGATGACGTCGGCGCTGGTCGGGGTGTGCTGTAAAGCATTGACGACGAGGTTGCTCAGCACCTGGCGTATCCGGGGCTCATCACCGACCACCTCCGGGGTGCCGGGTCCGTCGAGAATTTCCATGCTGATGGTGCGCTGGGGGTCGATCGCCTGCGCGTCGTGCACGGCGTCGCTGGCCAGCGCCAGCAAGTCCAGCCGATTCTGTTCGAGCGGCCGCTGCACGTCCAGCCGGGCCAGCAGCAGCAGGTCGTCCACCAGCAAGCCCATCCGGCTTGCTTCACTTTCGATCCGCGATAGCAGCATGGCGACGTCGCGGGCAGCGCCCTGGCGATACAACTCGGCGAAGCCACGAATGGTGGTCAGCGGTGTGCGCAGTTCGTGGCTGGCGTCGGTGATGAACCGTCGCATCCGGTCCTCTGAACCGCGGGCCGACTCCGCCGAAGACTCCGAAGACGCCACCGCTTGCTGGATCTGCGTGAGCATTCCGTTGAGCGCCAAGGAAAGTCGGCCCACCTCGGTCCGCGGATCACGTTCCGGCACCCGGCGATCCAACTGGCCCGACGCGATCGCCGCCGCGGTTTGCTCCACCTCGGACAGCGGTCGCAGGCTGCGCTGCACCACCGCAAAGCTGACGATTCCGACAACAACCAACACCGCCACACCGATGCCGAACTGCAGCCAGACCAGCGACCGCACCGTGTGCTGGACATCGGACAGGTCGACCGCGACCGTGGTGAGGCCGTGCGGCCCGCGCACCGACACGGCCCGCCACAGAATGTCAGAGCCGTTGACGGAGGGCAGTGTCACCGGGTTGAGACCGACGTCGTTGTCGGGCGGCAGGGCCGGCTCGGCATTGCGGTCGTTGATGGCCGTGAAGGTGCTGCCGTCGGAGCCGATGCCCCGCACGTAGAACTTCGACGGCGGACGACCCGGGTCCGGGCCCTCGTAGGGCGGCGCGGATTGCCTCCGCGGCGCCTGCGCCCAGCTGCGGGACGCCTCGAGCAGGTTCGAGTCGATACGGCTGATCAGGCTGTGACGCAGGATCGAGGTCACCCCGACCCCCGAGGTCACCAGGCCGCACGTCACCAGCACCAGGGTGGCGGCCACTAGGCCAATCCGCAGCGGCAATCCGCGTCGAGGCTGTTTGGCCATACCCATACTCTTTGCTCTCACCACTAACCCCGGGGCGCTTAGCGCGGCTCCCGCAATACATAGCCCACGCCGCGCAATGTGTGCAGCAGCCGCTTGTCGCCGGTGTCGATTTTGCGGCGCAGATATGACACATAGGATTCCACGACATTCACGTCACCGCCGAAGTCGTAGCGCCAGACGTGATCGAGGATCTTCGGTTTGCTCAGCACCGTGCCCGCGTTGATCACGAAGTAGCGCAGCAGGGTGAACTCGGTGGGTGACAGCGACACCGGCTCGCCGGCCTTCCACACCTCGTGTGTCTCCTCATCGAGTTCGATATCGGCGAACGTCAGTCGGGCACTGCGAGGTTCGGCGCCGCCCTTGCCGGAGCGCCGCAGGATGACCCGCAGCCGAGCGACGACCTCCTCCAGGCTGAACGGCTTTGTCACATAGTCGTCGCCGCCCAGGGTCAGGCCAGCGATCTTGTCCTGCAGCGAGTCGCGGGCGGTCAAAAACAGCGCCGGGGCGTCGATGCCGTCTGCACGCAGCCGGCGTAGCACCCCGAAGCCGTCCATTCCGGGCATCATCACGTCGAGGATCACCGCGTCCGGTCGGGCTTCACGGGCCCGATCCAGCGCCGCGGCTCCGTTGGTCGCGGTATGGACCTCAAAGCCCTGGAACTTGAGACTCACCGAGAGCAGTTCGACGATGTTGGCCTCGTCGTCGACGACGAGGACGCGCGCTTCGGGTGTCGTGTCGGTTGGGGATGCCGAAGAAGTCGCTGTCATGAGGTCAGTTTCCTCGCACTTGGTTGTACGTTAGCTTCGTAATCATTGTGTAGTTCCTGAGAGCCGGTTGCCAACAGTCTGATAATAGTCTGCCAGCAATCGGGGCTTCGGCTAGGGAGTCTTCGGCGGTTTCGCCTTGCGCGTCGTGCATAGACTCGACATATGAACCTCGGCAAAAGCATCGTGGCTCTTGCGACCGCCCCCGCCCGGATCGGGATTGCCGCCACGGAAGCGAGCTTGAACGTCGCGACCGCGGGCCTTGGCCTGGCGAAGCAGACGCTGGGTAACAGCGGCAGCGGCTCGAACGCGATGGCCAACATGTTGGGGATCGATGATGCACTCGCACGCGCCAACCGGCTAGCCAGGCTGCTGGACGACGACGCCCCGCTGGGACGCGCGATCGCGCCGGAGGGGCCGTTGGACCGGCTGCTGCGCCCGGGCGGGTTGGTCGATCTGGTGACAGCGCCCGGCGGTTTGCTCGACCGCCTGACCGCGGAGGGCGGCGGGTTGCAGCGCGCACTGCAGCCCGGCGGACTGGCCGATCGACTGCTCGCGGAGGACGGCATGATCGAACGGCTGCTGTCCGAAGACGGCGTCGCCGAGCGGCTGCTCTCCGAGGGTGGACTGATCGACAAGATCACCGCCAAGGACGGACCGCTCGAGCAACTCACCGACCTCGCCGACACCCTGAGTCGGCTGGCGCCCGGGATGGAGGCGCTGGAGCCGGCCATCGCCACGCTGCAAGACGCCGTCACGGCGCTCACCATGGTGGTCAACCCGCTGAGCAACATCGCCGAGCGCATCCCGTTTCCCGGGCTCCGTTCGACGCGCCGCTCGTCGTCACGGCCGGTGCGCCCGCAACGCGTCATCGACTCCGACGAGTGAGCCGTTACGCTTGCACCCGGTTAACCGCGCCTCCTTAGCTCAGTGGTAGAGCACTCGCCTTGTAAGCGAAAGGTCGTCAGTTCAATCCTGACAGGAGGCTCCGCCCGGTTTGGCGTGTTTTTCCTGGTCAATGCGTTTTTTGTGGGGAACATCTGTGCGGTTGGGCACCATTTGGGCACATATTGGGCACACCTCAAAACGGGCCACCCGCCACAGCAAACGGGCTAACGGCCAGGGGTGTCCAGTCCAAAAATGGACACCCTGAACTCGTTGTTTCCGTCCGCGGAGTGCTCTGGGCGGCCCGGGGTCTGCGTGGTACGAAGAACAGGTGAAAAACATCAAACGAATCGCAGCCGCGACTGCCATCACCACAGGTCTAGGACTTGCGGGTCTGGGCGCGGCGAGCGTCGCTGAGGCATTCCCCGGGCCTGCCGGGCCGTTGCCTGACTATCACTGGTGTCCCGGTGAATTCTGGGACCCGGGCTGGGGTTTCAACTGGGACGGGGGCCGCTGCCACGACGACGGCTTTTACGACGGCGACCCCCGCGACGCGGGCCACTGGCACGGGCCCGGCGGCTGGGACCCGGGCCGCCCGGGTGGCCCCGGCCGGGACCCCGGCTGGAACCCCGGCCGCGGCTGGTAAGCCGGCCCCAACCCTGCTCGGGCGCCGGATGGTTGCGGGTGTCCAAGTCCAAAAATGGACACCCCGCCTGCTGGGCTAGCTGTACTGACCTGAGAGGTTAGGTACGCGGGTGGCGGGTGGTTGGCCGCCGAGTGCGGTGTGGCCGCGGTGGATTCTTCTATGTCTTGTCAAGCGCGGGCTGCGGGTAGGCGTCGTGCTCGGCGTGGAGTCTTTCAAGAGTCCGGTAGAGGTGGCGGGCTAGGTAACGCTTGAGGCAGCGTCGAATCTCTTTGGTGGTCCGTCCTTCTGCGCGGCGCCGCTCGACGTAGACCCGGGTTTCGGGGTCGTGGGTCATACGGGTGACGACGGCCATGTGCAAGGCACGGTTGAGCCGCCTGTCGCCACCGCGGTTGAGTCGGTGCCGAGTGGTGTTTCCTGAGGAGGCGGGGATCGGATTGACTCCGGCCAAGGCGGCAAACGCCGCTTCGGAGCGGACCCGACCGGCGTGCGACCAGGCGGTGTAGACGACGGCGACGGTGACTGGGCCAATGCCGGTCTTTTCTAGCAGCACCGCGGCCTTGCTGGCACGGATGAGATCGATCATCTGCGCCTGGTTGGCCGTGAGTTCCTCGTTGAGATCGACCACGCGCTTGGCCAGCCGTACTGCTTCGGCGCGAGCGGTGATCGTGGCAAGGCCTTCGACCCGGGTGCGCCAGCGGGCGACCTCACCAATCTGGCTGGTGGTCAACGGTTTGCGGGCGTCGATACCCAGGGCGGCCACGCGCAGCAACGCGGTGAGCGCGTTGACGGTCGCGGTGCGTTCGGCCGTCATGTGCGCACGGGCGGTGACCAGAACCTGTAATGCAGCCCGCATACCGTCATCGCTTCGCGGCCGACGCAGCTGCTCAGGCTCCAGGGACAAGACCGCGGCTGCGATCCTGCGGGCGTCCAAGGGGTCGGACTTGCCGGTACCGCGATGGGACCGTGCGTCCATCCGAGCCGCCTCCACGACCTCGAAGCCGGCTCGGTTCACTGCCGAGGCCAGGTGGGCACCATAGGTGGCGATGCCTTCAATGACCCATAAGGTGGTCAACTCGCCATCGGTGCGGCGCGCGGCCCAGGCGACAGCCCGGTCCAGGCCCGCATCGGTAGCAGGGAACTGCTCAGTGGCAACCAGTTCGCCGGTAGCAGCTACCAAAACGGCGAGGGTGTGAGTGCGGGCGTGGGTGTCCACTCCGATGACGAACGGGTGGGCATGCGCAACGATGGTCATGGCGGCGGGCTTCCTTCCAGAGGCGGGGCAGATCCGGCCGCCGACACGGCCGGCGCCGGCCTGGATGGAAGTCACTTCGGGGCAGCACTGTGAAGGGCCACGATCCGCCCTTCGGCGGAGACGGGCAGTCTTCTGATCAAGTCACCGAGGTGGAGCCGGGTCAGCGTCGGCCGCCCGCCCCGGCGACGGACAAGTCCACCGAAACGCACCCACTGGGGCGAGTGATTGTAAGAGTCACAACCCAAGGCGAGGCGACCGCCGCTAACCCTGCCAGCCAGTCCCAGACCAGCCACTTGAAGACTCACAGTGATTGTAGGTGTGTAGCCAGGTGATGAAGGCTTCGCAGCGTTCGGTGTCGCTTTGGTAGAGCCGCGCGTATGCCCATTCATCGGCGAGGGTGCGGTTCATCGGCGAGGGTGCGGTGAAATCTCTCTACCTTGCCGTTGGTCTGTGGCCGGTAGGGCCGGGTCCGGCGGTGTTGGATGGAGCCGAGTGCTTCGGCGAATGCGTGGGAGCGATAACAGGAACCGTTGTCAGTCAACACTTTTCGCACGGTTATCCCGCATTCGGCGAACCAGGCGTTGGCGCGCGCCCAGAATGCCGCGGCGGTCTCTTTGAGTTCATCGTTGAGCACCTCACTGTAGGCCAGCCGGGAGTGTCCGTCGATCGCGGTGTGTAGGCAGTGGCAACCACGCACAGGATTGTGGTGCCGGCTAATGACCCCGCTGGTCTTGTCGGCTTGAGAATTGCGTTGGTCACGACTGCGGCCGATCATGCGCCAGCCGCCGCCGGCAGGGATCTTGCCCAGCTTCTTGACGTCGATGTGCACCAAGTCTCCGCAACGAGTCGGCTCCATCCGCCGGATGATGCGCCCGGTGGGACGGTCCAGCCACCGCAGTTTGACCATCCCGTAGCGCATCAGCACTCGGTGCACCGTCGAGGGATGCAGGCCCAGCAGATAACCGATGCGGGCTGGTCCCCAGCGGCGCAGCACCCGGACTTTGATGATGCGTCGTGCCGTACGTGTGGGCTTTGACCTGGGCTGCGGTGCGGACGCGAGCTGCGATCAGCCATCCCATCGGCGCCCGCCGCCCGGTAGCGGCCGGCCCAGCGAGCAGCGGTGGTCACCGACACCTGAAAGCGTTCCGCTGCACGGCGCAAAGGCCAGCCGTCCTCAACGACGCAACGAGCCAGCCTCAAACGACCGGTTTCCGACAATGGGGATTACGGTGGACCACGAAGACCTCCGACGTGAGTGGTGTGTTCCTAGACAGCTCGCACTTCACTCGGAGGTCTTCGTCATGTCACTACGCCACGCCGTCACCAACGTCCGTGGTCAGTACATCTAGGCCATGACACCGTGATCCTGGTCGTAGCCGGCCATCTCCTCCGCTTCGTCGGCGGCCTCAGTCAGCGCGGCCGCGAGCCGCCAATCTAGACTGGCAATTCCCCCACGTGGCTCGTATAGACCGTTATGCCATTTCCATCAGGATCGACCAACTGGAAGTAGTAGTGACCAAACAATTGGTCTTGAGCGATTGCATCCACAGACAATTCCTTTTCCATTAGAGTCGTCCTATACACTTCCAGCTCGCTCTTAGATTTGCCATCAATCATCAAGTCGAGTCGTTCACTAACAAAAGCGCTGCGCTGTCCAAGGTGGCTGGAAGTTAATGAAAATGGCAATTCACCATTTTTATTGAAAAATAAAATATGCGATCCACCTCGCAATTCGATGATCGCCATATCAGGAAATATCCCGCGTGGACGCAAGCCCATATCTGTATAAAATTGATAACTGATATTAATGTCAGTAACCTTCATGATGAAATGTCCGAAGGCTGCTGCTGGCAAATTGTCGTCCATATTTCTGTTAGTCCTGTGGGAGAATAGTGAGTTTTCTCGATTGGCTCATGGGGCAGTCGTAGCACGGGCCGCCTGACAGCATATTGTCAGGATAGTGACGTGCTCTAGCGGCAGCATGAGCGACGCCAGCTCGCCGGCGTGCTGACGTAGCTCATCGCCCGCTACTTCGGAACGTTGCCAAGCAGTGCCTCGACCGGAGCGAGCGGGTCGTCGTCGTGCGCGAGCGCGCGTCGGCCAAGCTCACCGATCGCAAGCTCGTGCGCGAGCACGTAGCTAAAGAACGCTGCCCTGGAACTTCCCGCGAAGTGCTCGTCCAGCTTCCGGAAATGCGGCACGAACAGCTTCGTGACGATGACGAGCGAACGCATCTGCAGCTGGTGTGGCAGCACGGCTACAGCCACACCGCTCGCCGCCCCGACAGTGTTCGCAAGCCTCGCGAAGCGGGCGGCGTCGTCGCCAAGATGCTCGTATACCGCGGCGAGAGTCTGATCCTCGAGTTCGTGCAACGCGGCCCACATGGTGCGATCCCGCGCGGTGCGCGCATGGCGTTCCGCGAACCCGGCTGCCCGAACGCCCGCAACCTCGGACTCGACCAGGACGCGAACACTTCCCCGGACTGCAGGATCCAGCAGATCGTCCGCCATTCGGTCATCGCTCATGAGCCGACTCTACGACGAAACCCTGCGAACCTCAGACCTACCGCCCGCCGCGTGCATAGCTCCTCCAATAGCGGATGAAGGGTCGCAAATCCAATCCAGTTCTTGACAATTGCTTGGCGGCGGTTTGCCTGAGTCTCTGTGGGTTTCCACTGTGCCGTGATCGCGGTCGGGACGGCAATGGATTGGTCGTCGGAATCTGGCGTGGGCGCGTCGTTTCGGTACGCGTGCAGCGCGTCGAGGTTACGTCGGTCGAATGCGCCCGACCAGACGTGACACTGCGTTAGACGCGCGAGGCGTAGCCAAGGTTCCAAACACTCTTACAGCAGCCGGCCCCCGATCACCGGCCTGCACCCCATCGTCGAGGTGACGCCGGGATGACCCTGGCCGAGGCGGAACGCGCCATCCGTTGACGCGACGACAGGGGCCCTGCCCAGAGGTATTAGGCGGGGCTTCTTTTTGTCAGGTGCAGACGCTATTCGGGCTTACGTCGGAACATCCCGCCGATTGCATTCTGCACGTCCTCGATAGCCTTCTTTTGGGCTTTCCACTGCCGTTCCGCCAGGTCCGTGATCGCTTTCCGTTGGGCGCTCCACTGCTGCTCGATCTGATCGGCGATCGCCTTGCGCAGAGCCTCCCACTGGTCCGCTGTCTTGACGCTCCGCTCCTGTCCGCGCTCGAGTAGCTCCACGATCGCCTTCTGCTGAGCCTTCCACTGCTGCTCGATCAGGTCCCCGATCGCCTTCTGCTGGGCCTCCCACTGGTTTGCGATCTGGTCCTGAATCGCCTTCATATGCTTCTCGTTCTGCGCCACCAGCTCCTTGATCTGCTCAGAAAGCCCCGCGTCCGACTCTTCCGCCATGGTCTGCTTCTCCCTCCGATTTAGATGATCTCGGCCCGCCTTATCGTGCCACTGCACGGGCTGGGCCGGGCGACGGAGTGATGTCGTGGGGTGTTGTGGTGGACATGGCGTCTCCCTTGCGTTGTGAGAGATCGATAAAGGTGTATTAGTCGTACATTTTTCGAGCACAACGCGTCACCGCCTTCGATCCTGCCCACTGCGACCGGGGATGTCGTCTCTCGCTCGAAGTCAAAGTTGCTAGCCCAACGACCTGGCGGGGCATCCCCGGCGAGCAGCTTGGCGAGGCGGCCGGGCTGTCAGTACCGCGCGTCTATCAGATTCGAGACGGGCGGCGGTAAGCGCCACGGCTGGATGTCACGACGTTGTCACATTGATGGTGTTAGAGCGGCTGGGCTGATGATGGTCTTGCCAGTCGACCAGCGGTGGTGACTCGCGTTGTCACTGACGCCTGTTGGGTTGTCTTTCAGTTGATCTGTCCCATCGGTGGCCGACTGGCGCCGCAGGGACCCGGCAGGGCGGACATGACTTAATCAGGAGCCTGGCAGTTCCTCATCAATGTGTTGTCTGCGCGCCCCGCCGGGTGTGACCCATCCGCTAGCGATCAACCAACGAGAAGGGACACCACCATCGTGACAGCATCTCCGCGCGTCGTCATCGGCGCCGACACCCATTTGGACAGCCACCATCTCGCTGTCATCACGGATGCCGGTAAACCCTTGGCAGACACTGAATTCCCGACGAGCCAGACCGGCTACGACGATGCCGTGAGGTGGGCCCAAAGCTTTGGGACCATCGTGATCGCCGGGGTGGAAGGGACCTCCAGCTACGGTGCGGGGCTGACCTGGGTACTGCAGGCCGGCGGGATCGAGGTGGCCGAGGTCAGCCGCCCCGATCGGGCCGCACGCCGCCGCCAGGGCAAATCGGACCCGCTGGATGCCTACGCCGCCGCGCGCACCGCGCTGGCCGGCCACGGCGTGGCCGTGCCTAAAGACGCAAGCACAGGCGCCTTGCGGGCGCTGCTGAGCGCCCGGCGCAGCGCGGTCAAGGCCCACACTGCAGCGACCAACCAGATCCACGCTCTGCTGGTAACCGCCCCCGCTGAGCTGCGCGACCGCTACCGCCGCCACAACACCAATGCTTTAGTCAAAGCGTTGGCCCGATGCCGGCCTGCCACCCACAACGACGCCACTACCGTCGCGGTGCTCACGGCCGCCAAAGCGCTAGCACAGCGCGCGGAATTCCTCGCACACCAAAAACAAGATCTCACCGCCCACTTGGATGTCCTTGTCCGACAGACCAATCCCGCGCTACGCACCGCCTACGGTATCGGCGCAGACACCGCCGCCCAGCTGCTGGTCACCGCCGGCACCAATCCGCACCGGCTCCGCAATGAGGCCTCCTTCGCCGCGCTGTGCGGGGCGGCCCCCGTCCCAGCATCTTCGGGCAAAATCACCCGCCACCGACTCTCCCGCGGCGGCGACCGGGCAGCCAACAATGCCCTATACCGCATCGCGCTGGTGCGCATGTCAGCCCACCCGCAGACGCGCGACTACGTCCAGCGCCAAGTGGCCAACGGCCGCAGCAAGAAAGAGATTCTGCGGTTACTCAAACGAGCCATCGCCCGCGAAATGTTCAGACTGCTGACTCGACCCGCTCCGGTCGACGACTACCGCGACCTGCGGCCTGCCAGACAAGCCAAACACATCACCCTGGCCACCGTCGCCACTCATTTCGGCGTCCCGGTCATCACCGTCTCGCGACTCGAACGCGGACACCAACGCAACGAAGCCCTCGCCAACCACTACCGCCGATGGCTGATCGCCGCTTGACTCCTTAGCAGCAATAGGAGCATCAAGTCGCGCTAAACAGCATGGGAACACAGGCGGCCGTCTGCGAGCGCGCCCGGACGTATTCTGCCTAGTCAGGCGGGTTTTTCGGCCACCTCGGACACTTGAGAAAACCAGCGAACATACGCTAAGCCGCCTTGTAAGCGAGCGGTCGTCAGTTCAATCCTGACAGGAGGCTCGAGCTATCTCGGTGCATATGCGCTGGTAGAGGCGTTATCTAGGCCGAACAGATGTGCGCTCAGGCCTGCCGTGGCCACATTTTGGCCACACTTTGCGCGGCCGAATCCAGATCGGCCTCGAACAGATCGGCGTAAACGTCCAGCGTCATCGCCGCGCTGGCGTGCCCCAGCATCCGCTGCACAACCTTGACGTTGGCACCCGCCGAGATCGCCAGCGACGCCGCTGTGTGCCGCAGCGCGTGCGCGGTCACCCGCGGGAACGCCGGGTCGGCCTGCTGGCAGCGGGACACGGCACCGGACAGCCACGACTGCGTCGATGACGGTGGCGCGAGGTAGCCGCCGCTGGCCGACGGCCAGATCAGCTCGTCGCGGTCCTTGCCCTGACACGTGGCGGCCAGCGCGTCGATGACGAACGCCGGCAACACCACGGTGCGGTTCTTGCCGCTCTTGAGTGTGCCGAGCTCGGTGCGCCGGCCCCAGGTCACCGCGTTGCGGTGCAGCTCGATACGAGACCGCAGGAAATTGATATCGCCGACGCGCAGCGCGGCCGCCTCACCCCAGCGCAGACCACCGACGCCGAGCAGCAACACCAGCGAGTGATACCGGCCGGCCTCGCCGGCGAGCAGCTGCAGCTGTGTCGCGCTCAGGTAGACGTTGCGCCGCGGCGGCCGCGGCGGCAGCTTGGCGCCACGCGCCGGATTCGACGCCAGCATCCGGTCTTTCATCGCGTCATCGAGGATCCCGCGGCACTGGCTGATCGACAACGCCAGCATCGAGGCGTTCCTGGCCAGCGAGCTCGAGTTCGGTTTGCAGCTCGCCGTCGAGGCCAAGGTGATCGCCGACGTCAACGGCACGTCGGGTATCCAGAGCCAGGCGTACGTGACGAGCCCGCTGGTCACGCTGCGCAACGGGATCACCAAGCTCGAGCAGGCCGGCTACACCGCGAGCGCGTTCATTTTGACGCCGGCCGACTGGTCAACCATCGAGCTGTCGCTGTCGACGGTCAACGCGGTCGAGCACCTGAGCCTGCCCTATGACCCGGCCGCGCGCCGGCTGTTCGGCGTGCCGATCGCGACCTCGAACGCGCAGACCGCCGGCGTCGGGCACCTGTTGGCGACCGGCTCGGTCGCGGTCGACACCGATACCCGCGGTGTTGACGTTTCCTATTCAGAGAACGCGACCGCTGACTCGTACGCTCGAAATTTGGTGTTTGCCCGGTGCGAGTCACGTTATGCGACAAGCGTTTTCAGCCCGCTCGGCGTGGTGACGCTGGATCTGACACCGTAAAGCCCGGGCCGCGGCGGGCTCGCGCCCACGTTTCCCGCGGAACCGCTGCGGTCGGGATCTCCTTCCGCGTGGCGGTCGGGGACGCCCGCGGCGATCTGGCAGGCGAAATCCGTTTCGCCGCAACCCACCGCTACGGAGAGGCGACCGCGAAGAGATGCCATTCGCCGGGTACGCCTTTGAGCTCGTGAGCGCCACGGTCTTCGAATTCGAGCCCTGACCCGATCACCAGGTCGCGCAGCGTGCTTGACACCAGAACGTCGTTCGCCCCTGCCAACGCGGCCACGCGAGCGCCGATGTGCACGCCGATCCCGCTGATGTCGTCACCGCGAACCTCACACTCGCCGGTGTGCAACCCGGCGCGCACCTGGAGGCCGAGGGACTGCACCGCGTCCCGGATCGCCATCGCGCAGCGGATCGCTCGCTGCGGGCCGTCGAACATCGCCAGAAAGCCATCGCCCGATGTGTTCACCTCACGGCCGCGAAACCGCGCGAGCTGCGCTCGGACGACGGCGTCGTGGGCATCGAGCAAGGCATGCCACTCACGGTCGCCAATCTCGGCGGCGCGACGCGTCGAGTCCACGATGTCGGTGAACAGGACGGTGGCGAGCACGCGATCGTCGGCCACGTCAGCCCGGTGTCCGGTGAGGAACGCGTGCACCTCCTGGAAGGACGCGCGCCAATTCGGCTCGACGAAGTGGTACACGTTACGGCCGGGTAGCTCAACATATTTGGCACCTGAGATGTGATCAGCGATATACCTTCCCCACTCGGGCGGGATCAATTGATCGCCGGAATGATGGACAACGAGCGTGGGCACGCGAACCGTCGGAAGCACCGCCCGCACGTCCACTTCAGACGTCAAGGGCAATACGAGCGCGAGGGTTCCCGGACTCGCCGCCATGCGGTCCTGCCGTGCCCACCCGGCGCGGATCTCGTCGTTCCACGGCATATCCGGATTGATCGCGTGCTGGAATTCACCGGTGCGCCACGGTTCGGGAAAACCTGCCAGGAACTGCTCGGTATCGAATCCGTCGGTGCGCGTGCGGGCAGGATGCGCAAAGCCGTCCTGCACGACCAGCGCTGTGACTCGTGAAGGATGAGTTGCCGCGAACAGTGCTGCTGTCGTCACCGCACCGGCACCTGCGAGGAGGACTGCTTTGTCACTACCGAGGTCATCGAGCACCGCCGTAATGCTGTCGGTCCACTGCTCCAACGTCGGCATCGCACCGGAGGCGATCGGGTCGGATGCACCCGTGCCGGGCTGGTCGAAGAAGATGAGCCGACCGATCGACGTCACCGCCTCGACCCACCCCCTCAGCGACGGGAGCTCCGGCAGGATCTCGCAGCAGGTGAACCAATTGGGCACGAACACGATGTCGCGAGGACCAGGGGGTGACGCGCGATACGCGACGCGCAAGTCCCCATTCAGCGCGTAGCGCGTCTCCGAGAACATTGCGGAAGTGTAAGCCGAGGAGCGGGTTGAGTTTCGGTGTCGTGCAACGTCCTGAACTGGAGTGTTCTTCGCGAAGTCGCACCCACCACTGATTAACTGCCTTTTGCCCACGCCCACGCGGTAAGACGCCAGTCTGCGCCGACTTTACGAAGCGCGACCGTATACAACGAACCAGTTTGAGTGACCTGCTTACCCCGCAGGTCGAACGTCATGGTCGCGGGGGCGACGACGTAGGCGTTGTCGCCGTTGACATCGACATGCCGTGGCTCGCCGAGCGTAATGCGGTAGCCCGAAGCCCCGAGATGCTCGCCCTCAGCGATCACGTCTCTCCACCAGTCTTCGGCGGCTGTCGGCCCTTGCCAGACATGGGGCGACATTCCGTCGAGAATTTGCATGGGCTCGGCGCATGTCGCTGCCATCGCCGTCGAGTCGCCGTTGTTGAACGCCTCGATGTATTGCAGCACTGCGCCCATGGGATCGTCCGAGGTAGGCATGACGTTGGTCTCCTATGTGCTCGCCGGCCTGCACGGGGACAGTGTCGCACCCCACTGCCGTGGCCACACCGTGGCCACACTTTGGCCACAAACACAGCTATTTACTGTCAACTACTGTCAAGCCTTTACGCAGGTCAGGCCAGGTTTAGGTCCCTGACCTGCAGCGGCGATAACAGTTCAATCCTGACAGGAGGCTCCGACTTTCAATGCTTGAGGCTGGTGGTGTCGACTTTTGCGTTGAACGATCGTGCGGTTGCGGCCCAAGCGTCGGTGCTACACCGACATTGGCCGCCGACCTGCGGCACGTTCGGTGTGAGTCGGGCGCATCACCCGATGGTGAGAAGCTAAGGCTCGATCAGAGGACGCGGGGCGCGGCGCAGGGCAATGGACACCGGCCAGCGCAACTCATGGTGCTCAACAAACACACTGATGACCATACGTTGAACCCACGCGTCGCGCACAAGAGCTTCGATCTCGCGTTCGCGCGCGTCAAATAAGTGCCGGTGGCCCTCTTCGGTCAACAGGAGGAACCCCGAGAAGTCACCGAAGCGATCGTAGAAGACCGAAATAACCTTGCCGGTGAATTCGCGGCGATCCGCATGCGGATGCACGGGATGCAAGGGAGGAACGCCGTAGGGATTCGGCAGGATCCCGACGGAATATCCGCCCAGACCGTCGACGCGGCCGCTCACATAGTCGATGTACCGGACGAGGACTGGATACCAGCGGTTGGTCGGGGCCATCTGGGTAAGACGCCACTTCATGATGGCGAGCGTGTCTTCCTCCAGAGGCAGCATCACTTTCGCGGTCGTCACCGGGATGCGAACGGCGAAGCTGCCCGTGACATAACGCCAGTTGACCATCTTCCGCCCGATGCCAACAGTGGCGGCGAACGCCACGATGGGGGCACCGCCGCCAGCCGCGGGCGTCAAGGCCGAGGGGCGCAGACCCGCGCGACGAGTTGCGATGCGACGCACCGTGATCGTGAATACCTCTCCCACGACAACGCCCGGGGGAAGGTCGACGGTGAAGAGCCCGGCGTAGTTCTCGCCGACTCCCGGGGGAACCGGAACGTAAGTGTAGCCGCGCGGAACTTTGCACCGGACGGTGTTCGGATCCGCTACCGACAGCTGATGCGTGGAATAGAGCTTCTTGGCGAGAGCGAGCACGCTGGAGGCGTCGACCTGGGGCCAGTAGATCTGCGCCACAGCCCCGACGGGTATGTTGCCCCAGTCGATCATCAGCTCATCGGGATAATCCGTGAGGTCACCGCTCGCCGCGCTGAGCGCAGCGCTGCGGCGCGTGTCGAACGTCTGCGGAATGCGGTGCGTTGATGCCGGACCGGGGTTGTCCGAGAACGTGATGTCGAGGTTGCGTTGGGCAAGCTTGTCGGAGTTCGACGGGTTTTCCGTGGTGCCATTGGAATTAACGATCGGTGCGTCGTCGAACGCGATTTCCGCCACCAGACAGTGGTGCGAACCGGGCAGCATCGACTGAATGGATTTGCCGCCGATGGTGTTGTCGGTGGGATAGACGTTGAGGTAGCAACCGAAGTATGCCCACGCTTTGCCGCTCGGTCCGATGTTGATCGGCAGGTTGTTGGCCGAGGTGGCCGAGTAATCGACATTGATCGGATGATCCGCGTTGTCCTCGTAGTTGCCGGTCGCGAAGAAGGGCATGGTTACAGGGGGATTGCCGGCACCGATGAGCGGCGACGCCGGCAGGCCGCCCGCCAGGTTGGAGGGATAGGTCCAGTCGGTGATGTAGTCCGTGTCGCCGGTCTCCGTCGCAAACATGCGGAAGAACACCCGCACATTCTTGACCGATGATGTGTTGGGCGGACCGTCCAGACGGACGCGGGCCACCGCGAAATTATAGTTGGAGAACCGAGTTCCAGTCGGGTGAGCAGGATCGACCGCGCTCGGAGTGACCGAGGAATCCCCGATCAGGGCGCTACTTTGATCGGGAAACGTTGTGAACACGTCGGCGCCGGTGGCATCGGAATTGCTCGACGTCAATACGGCGAGCAAGGCCTGAATATAGTTGAATGCCGCCCCGGAATCGTATTTGGTGTTGTCAGCTGGCAGCAGGGAGACACCAAGGATGGGCGCGTTGTTGATCCCGGGGGTGACTGTGAACACCCGCAGGTCCTCGCTCAAATAGAAAGCGTTGGAACCCGCCGAGTCGAAGTTGGAAAAATACGGGTCGGCCCCGGCGACGAGCTCGAACACAGTTGCGGCACCCAGATTTTGGCCACCAATCGTGATCAGAGCCGTGAGCGGAAGCAACGCCGCGGCGGCGCCGGGCGACGGGAAGATACCCCCGGCGCTGATCGTTTGCATCGCCGAAGACGCGAAATTGATTGCGCAGGGAAACAGAATTCGCTGCGGTGTGTTGGGCTGGGACGCGATTTCCGGTTGCTGTGCGCCGACGGTGATCGTGACGCCGTTCAGTGCGGAGAATGAGCCAGTAGCCTTCGGTGGGGCAATGCCTTGCGCGGCATTGGGCGTGAAGCCTTCCAGCACAAGCCAGAACGCCGGCGAATAGCTGGCCGAATTGGCGGGAGTGTTGGTCGCCGACTTTGCGGCGGTAACTTCGTCGAGGCCGTATGTGTTCTTTTCGATTTGAAAGTAGAGGGTCTGGGTGTACATCGAGGCTGCGATCCCGTTGAGCAGCTTTTCGCCGTCGATGCTTCCCCAACCCGTGCAGGGATCCCAACCCGTCCCTGCTGTGAAGAACGGAGGCTTGGACGAGTCGGCGGGGTCATTGTTACCCGACGTGATGTCGTTGCAGACGCTGCTGCCGATCTGATACAGGGTGGGATTGAGGAAACCCAACGGGACGCCAAACGCGCTGCGCAGCACCGCGTAAAGGCCAGCCAGCAGCGGACACGCACAGCTTGTCCCGGTGAAGTTGTACTTGAGTCCGTTGATGAAGAACCAGTCACTAGCCCCGGAGCCGCTATAGGACACCATGGCGGCGACATCGGGAATGCAGCGCTTGTTCTTGGTGACGTTGCCCTTGGAGTCCGTGACACTGGTGATTCCCGCGTTCGATTGATACGAGGGAAC
The DNA here is from genome assembly GCA_963767375.1 of uncultured Actinomycetota bacterium. Classification (GTDB taxonomy): domain Bacteria; phylum Actinomycetota; class Actinomycetes; order Mycobacteriales; family Mycobacteriaceae; genus Mycobacterium. Next base: position 2,467,334 of record CAVYDT010000008.1, on the reverse strand, counting down.
GGGGAAGTTTTGGCTTGGGCCGCCTCCGCTGGCGCCGGCGAAGCCGCCCACGGGGGTGGTCGAATCGGCGTTGCTCCAGACCACTTCGGGGAATGTCACCGGTGGCCCGGAATTGACGGTCCCGATCACGGTACCGCCGACGGACGTCACCCACGGGTCGCTGCCCGGATAGCAGACGTGGGTTTTGCCGTCGTTGACCCCGTCGTCGCTGCCCCGGTCCTGGGAGATGATGAACACGCCCACACCCATCGCGGCCAGCGCCTGGAACAGCGCCGACATTTGATGTGCCGCCGAGCCGGAGTTTGCGGCGTCGCCGATCTGGCCGCTGTCATCACTGCCCCAGAAGTTAAAGCTGCACGTCACGACGGTGGGTTGGCTTTCTCCTTCAGGCAGGAGGATTCGATTTAGGCAGACCAGAAGGCCCTGCTCGGTGATCTCGGTGAAGTACACATTGACGGCGGCGCCCTGCGCGATGGTCGCGGCGGTGGAAATGTCCTGTGTCACCTCCATGGCAAAGCCGGTCGCTCTGTTGCCCAGAGTGGCGGAGGTGATAGCCGTGACCGTGGTGGTGCTGTTGGAATACGTGTTGGCGCCGACAGTGAGACTGATGTCGTTCAGCGACGCCGGCGCGGTGCGGTATGCGTTGTTGGACAGGTTGGGGAAGTAGTTGTTGGTGATGTCGTTGGCGAGATATCCCGACAGCCGCTGGTTCGCCGTTCCGACGGGATCGGACGGCGCGATGACACCGATAACCTGGTCGGCGGCACCGGAATTGGGGAAGTTGTACAGACCCGCCACGGTGGCTACTGCGAGCGACTTGGCGCCCGCGGGATCGCCCGAGCTGCCGCCCGGCCCGCCGACGGCGCGGTTGTCCAAGCCGATGACCGCGGTGACGACGCCAGCCAATGCATCGGGAATGTGGATCGGGCCGTCATACCCGTGGTGCGTATGGGTCTGCGGCGATTCATCTTCGGCGGCGGCCTTTTCGGACACGGCTCGGGAGCGGTAATCGGGTCGCGGCGTCTCGTAGCGGTTGAGCTGGATACCGAAGGCGGCATTGATCTGCGCGGACGTGCCGGCGACCGCGACCGTGCGCCGACCCAGGTGCGCCTGAAGGACTCTCATTCCGTGTGACGAGACGAAGCTTGTCACCGCGTCGACATCCGCCCGGGACGCACCATACGTCTCGGCGTATTGCTCCGGCGAAAGGTATTGACGCTGACCCGGCGGCGTGTTGTCCCAGTGCTGATGATCGGGAAGCGCTGGGCTGCCTTGCCTCGGCCGGATGACCAGCGTCGCTGAGACCTCGTCGTCTGCGGCTAGGGGACCGAGGTCGCGCGACGTGGACGGGCGGGGGCGTTCACTGCCTGTTAAAGCCTGATAACCCTCGGGGACTGCGGGGCCTTTGGACTTGGCGGCCATGGAACCACTCCTGTCGCTCAGGGTGAAATCGACCCGGACACGTTATGAGGCCATGCCACCGATCTCGGGATCGCCGACGAAGCCGCTGAGATGGGTGGGCGCACCGTCAGATTGGAAAGCAAGGTGACGTTTCGGTGGCCCGGGCAACCATCTGCCAGCGAAGCTGGTTGCCCAAATGCGCCCCGGATGGGCTCGGCCTTAACAGCCGTCCAGTGATTCAAATGCAATAGCGCGATCGCTTGGGGGCGCGCCGGCAACGCCACCCTCCAACACTAAGTCAGAAATGTCATACGGGAGCCATAAATGACTGATATCGGCGATCGAAGGACGGGAAGCTAAAGCCGCGGCGATGAGTGTGCGTGCCCTCCGCTGGAACGTGAAGTGCGTGCGCAGGTACTGCACCGCCTGGCCGCGTCATCGTAGATGGCCTGCGGGTCGGCGGCGCTGGTCGCCAATCGAGGTCAGGGTGCCACTTTGCCACTCTAAGGTCGGTCTCGGGCTCACGCTTCGTCGCACGCCTGCGCGACCGCATCGAGGTCGGTGTCGAACGGGTCGGCGTACACGTCCGACCAGGATCGGTTCAACAGTTCAATCCTGACAGGAGGCTCCACAAAAGCGGAGTTCACGGGTCATGTCGCGACCCCGACAGCGATCAAGATCGCGTTCTTGCCGTCATTTGCCGTCAACTCGATTCCTTGCCGTCACGCGGGGCGGCGGAAATCGGGACTTCGGCCCATATGGGGCCGAAAAAACCGGTCCGAGAACCGCTTTCGATTCCCGGACCGGCGAGGAAGAACGAAATCGCAGGTCAGGCTCCCTACTGTGCGGACTTTTTATGCCTCGTCCACGACGAGATGCTCTCGGCACCCGCCCCGTCCATGTTCGCGGCCGGCGCTGCCATCGGTGTGGGTGGCGGTGCCGACACCGCCGGGCCCGCCAGCTGCAGCCGGACTTTCGCGCATTGTGCTCACTGGCGCGATATGGTCTGTCTATGGCAACCAAGCGTCGCATCGCCTCGCGACTTGCCACGCAAGTACTGTTGCTGCAACTCGTCATCGTGACGCTGACGTTGGTGATTGCTTTCGGACTGTATGCCGCATTCAACCGCCAGCGTCTGGACAGCCAATACCACGTCCACGCCATGGATATCGCCCGCGTGGTCGCCTCGTCCCCCACGGTGGTCACTAACATCGCTCGCTACGACGACGCCCCGTTGATCCCGAGCCCGAAACTGATCGACGAACTTGCCACGGGTCCGGTCCAGGGCGTTGCGTCGCGAGTTGAACAACGCACCCATGTGATGTTCGTCGTGGTGGCCAATGCCTACGGCATCAGGGTCGCGGATCCCCAGCGCGACAGGTTGGCTCTTCAGGTCCGCGCCGACATCGCAGCACCGTTGGCCGGACACGAGGTGACATCGCATGACGACACTGTTATGGGGCGGGCAATCGTAGCGAAAGTCCCGGTGCTCGAGCCAGGTACCAATCGGGTGTTGGGGGTGGTCATCGTCGGCCTGTCCACGAAGGCTTTCGATGAGCAGTTTTCGAAGAACCTGCGCGTGATGGGCGCGATTGCTGGTGTTCTCCTGCTGATCGGTGTCGCCGGCTCGGCGGTACTGGCCCGGCGGTGGCGAGGGCTGACGCTGGGTTTGCGGCCAGGCGAGATCACCCAACTGGTGCGCACCCAGGCGGCGGTCCTGCAGGGCATCGGCGAAGGCGTGCTAGCGGCCGACACGTCGTGGAAAACTGCATTCGTCAACGATGAGGCGTGCCAGCTGCTCGGCATCGGTAACGAACCGGGCCGGTCCGTCGACGAAATCGGGTTGACACCGCGCGTGCTCGACGTGTTCAAGGCAGCCGATTCGACACCCAATTTAGCCACTGTCGGGGAACGCATCGTCGTGGTCTCGGCGCGGCAGGTATCGCGCGACGGACGCGAGCTGGGAACCGTGTTGGTGGCGCGCGATCGAACCGATGTCGAGTCATTGACCCGGCAACTCGATGCGGTACAGGTGATGAGCACGGTGCTGCGTGCACAACGCCATGAGTTCGCCAACCGTCTGCACCTACTGAACGGGTTGTTGCACGGCGGTCACGTCGATGAGGGATTGGAGTATCTGGAAGAGCTTCTCGGGACGGGCCCGCTGGGATCCGCGCTACCCGGTATCGACGCCATCCGCGATGCCTACCTGCAGGCGTTTCTGGCGGCCAAGGCCGCGGCCGCCCGCGAAGCCGGGGTGACGTTGAAGATCGGTGAGAACACCTGGGTATCTGGCCGGCTGGTACTGCCCGTCGACGTCACCACCGTGGTGGGTAACTTGCTCGACAACGCCATCGACGCGGCCCGGTCGGGCAGCAACCAGACTAAAGAGGTGGAAATCGAGCTGTTGCAAGAGGATTCGGCCTTGCATGTCATAGTGCTCGACAGCGGCGACGGCGTCGCTCCCGACTTCGTCGAGGATCTGTTCACCGAGGGCAGGACGACAAAACCGGACTCCGGGATACCGGGCGGGCGGGGTATCGGGCTCGCGCTTTCGCGGCAGATCAGCCGATCCCTCGGTGGCGACCTGCGGCTGTCCAGCCCGGGCGATGCCGAGGGGGAGCTTCGGCTGACTGGCGCTGAGTTCATCGCCTGGCTGCCGGGCGTGATGCAAGAGGAGGCACAATGAGTGACGGAGACCTGACGGTGCTGGTTGTCGACGACGACTTCCGTGTCGCCAACATGCACGCCGAGATCGTCAAGGCGCTTCCGGGCTTCACTGTGACCGCCACCGTCAACACCCTCGCGGCCGCGCGAAAAGCCAACGCTGTCGACCTCGCCCTGGTCGATGTCTACCTGCCCGACGGGTCAGGAATCGACTTCGTCCGCGAATTGCAAGGGGACAGCATGGTTTTGACGGCGGCAACCGAGCCGGTAACGATCCGTGCCGCCATGGCCGCTGGGGCGCTGAGCTACCTCGTCAAGCCGTTCGCGACCACCGAGCTCGCCGCCCGCCTGGCCGGCTATGCTCGCTACCGCAAAATCCTGGCCCGCGCCAATCTCAGCGCCGGCGACGTGGATGCGGCACTGGATGCCCTTCGCCCCAGGATCGCCGCCCCTGCGCCCCCGACAATCGCGGGATCCTCCACGAAAAAGCTTGTGCTGGACGCTTTGCGAACATCGCAGCAGCCGATGTCGGCGGCGGAGGTCTCTGCGGCGATCGGGATATCAAGGGCAACCGCGCAAAGGTATCTGGCGGCACTGGCCACCTCCCGGGAGGTCACCGTCGGGCTGCGTTACGGCACCACTGGACGACCCGAGCAAGAGTTCGCCGCAAACGACAACCGGCCAACGCGTCCTGTGCGATGAGCAGCTGTTGCTGGTTCCGTTCTAGTGTCTCGTGCCTGCGACCGACAAGCGACGAACTCGTTTAACGCGCTGGGTAAGTGCTCTGCCGCCGGCGAGCTGCGGAACGACGGATGTTGTTGGTGGCCAACCGATGAGAGCAGTCGCCGTGAATGCCGTCTGCCACCGGCATGGACCGGCATTTCGGCGACGCGCGGAGCCACTTCGGTGTCGGTGCTGTCAGTCGCGACGACGGCGTCAGCAGCCGCGATGGCCCGAGTTCTCTTGTAGGGCCACCAGTTCGCCTTGCCGACCAGTGCCGCCATGGCCGGCACCGTGATGGTGCGCACCACGAATGTGTCGATTAACAAGCCCATGCCGATGATGAACCCGGTTTGCGCCATGTTCGCGAGGCTGCCGAACACCAGGCCGAACATCGAGGCGGCGAAGATTATGCCGGCCGAGGTGATGACACCACCCGTCGAACGGACGGCACGAATGATGCCGGAGCGGATGCCCAACCGTGACTCTTCACGAATTCTCGTGATCAGCAGCAGGTTGTAGTCTGCCCCGACGGCGACCAGCACGATGAATGCCGTCGCCTGCACGGTCCAATAGATCTGCTGTCCGAGTATGAACTGGAAGAAGATGACTCCCACCCCCACCGCCGACATAAACGAGATCACCACGGAGGCAATGAGGTACAGCGGAGCCACGATCGCCCGGAGCAGGAGGATGAGGATGACGAAAACAACGAGAAGTGTCATGATAACGATCAGTCGAACGTCATCGTAGGAGTAGCTGCGTATCGCGCTGTACATCGCGGTGGTGCCGACTATCGATATCGACGCATCCGAAAGCGAGGTGTTCGGCTGCGCGCCGCGCGCCGTGTCGAGAATCGATGCCACCTGATCCATCGCGGCTGTGCTGAACGGGTCGAATTTCGTTTCGACCATGTAGCGCACCGAATGGCCGTCGGGCGAGATGAACAGCTTCGCGGCGTTCTTGAAGTCGTCCGAGGTGAGCACCTGGGGTGGGATGTACATGCCCGCCATGGAAGGTTGTGTGGCGTCGCGTTTCATCGACAGCAGCAGCCCGGCCGCCTGGTTCATTCCCACGCCCATCCGCTTGGTCTGGTCGACGAGTATCCGTACGCCGTCGGCCAGCCGCCGGCTGCCGTCGGCCAGCTGGTCGGCCACCGCCTGCAGGCCCGCAATCTTCTGCGACATGCCGGCGGTGTTGCCACCCGCTGCCCGCAGACTGTTAGATGCCGTTGCCAACACGTTGGTCAGGCTCTGCACCGCAGCCTGCAGGCTTTGTACCGCCGGCTGCGTGGCCAACGCACCGTTGTTCCGCGCCTGGACGAGCTGAGCGATGCGGGAGCGGCACGCCGGGTCCGCATTGCACAGCGGATTGTTGGTCAAAGCGTCCAGCATCGGACCCGCCGAGGTGGCGACGCTGTTGGCGAGCGTCGAAACGGAACCGTTCGCAAGCCCGCGAAGGTTGTCCAGAAGGGTCGCTGCCGCGGCGAGCTGCTGCTTCGCCTGGTTCAGCGTTGCGGCGAGCTGGGTCATTGGCCCGCTGGCGCTGCGGATTTGGTCGCGAACCTGTGCGAGCGCTGCTGCCAGTTGGTCGGCGCCATTGGTCAGCGCGTCGAGGTCGTTGGTTTTGTCGCTGATCTGCGTCGAGGCGTCTTCGAGCTTGCCGCCGACTTCCCCGGCTTGAAAGCTGAGCTTGGTCTGATCGAGCGGCTGGCCGGTGGGTCGCGTGATGCCGCGCACCGCAGCGATATTGGGCAGCTGAGATACGCGTTGCGCCATTTGGTCCAGGTCGGCCAGGGCCCGCGACGTCCGCAGGTCTTGGGGTGAGCGGACGTAGAGGTATTGCGGCAGCAGCGTGCTCGTCGAAAAGTGATCTGCCATCGTCGAAAAGCCGACGTTGCTTGGTGCTGACTGCGACAATTGCAGGCGGTCGTTGAAGGTGGGCTGGAGGAAGGCCGCGCAGCCGGCCAGCGCGATCAACACCGACAGACTAACCAGCAGATGCGCTTTGGGCCGGCGAACCAGCTGAACGGCAGACCGTTGCCACAGGCGGCCGGTGAGCGCCGGTCGCGGCGTCACCCATCCGCGTCGACCGGCGAGCACGAGTAGGGCGGGCAACAGCGTGACGGCGGCGAGAAATGCGACCCCGATCGAAACCGCGAGCGCCGGACCAATACTCGTGAACGCGGGCATGCGGGTGAAGACCATGCCGAGAAAGGTGACGGCAACGGTGGCCGCCGACGCCGCGATGACCTCGCCGATGGAGCTCAGTGCTTTTTGTACGGCCAGGTCGGAGTCCATGCCGGACCGGATGTACTCGTGGTAGCGGCTGATCAAGAAGACGGCATAGTCGGTGCCGGCGCCCACGATCATCGCCGTCATCAACACGATCGTCAGCGTGGACACCCCGAGTCCGAGCAGGGCTAGCCCGGACACCACGCCCTGGGCCGACGCGACCGAAATTCCGACGGTGATCAACAGCAGCAACACGGTCACAGGTCGCCGGTAGACCACCAGCAGGATGATCAGCACGAACAATGCGGTGACCATCTCGATGATGTGCATGTCGCGGGCGGAGACGATCGACAGGTCGCCGGCCATGGCAGCCTGTCCCGTCACCTCCGCGGTCAGCGAGGAGCCCGCGGTGGAGCGTTTGGCGATTTCTGTGATCCGTTGGTAGGCCTGCGAGGACTCAGGGGATCCGATAGGCGCCCTCAGGGCCACCGCCATGTAAAACGCCTTGTTGTCCGCGCTGACCATCAATGGACGCAGTGCGGGTGTGGTAGCGATGTCCTGCACGCCGGTCACATCGTTGGTCTTGCTGCGTAACGTATCGGCGAGCTTGCGGTAGGCGTCCTCATCAGCAGGTTGCAGACCCCGATTGTCGGTGAGTACGACAATCAGGACATTCTGGGCGGATTCACCGAAATCCTTGGCCATCTGCTCGGCCGCCGCCATAGCTTTGGGCGGCAGCGGCTGTAGTGGATGGCTTTCGACCACCTTCGTCAGTGGGGGGAGGGCCACGGCCAGCACGGCGACCACAGCGATCCAGGCGGCGATGATGAGCCAGGGCGCACGCACGACGAAGCGACCCAACACCGAAAACGCACCGATGCGCGTCTTGGCAGCGGCAGAGGTCTTGGGCGCGGCGGACTTTTTGAACATGGTGAAGCCCTTCATTGGTGTGTCAAGCCTGGGTAAGCAGGAGCGGCAGCAAAGCCAGGATTCCCCGCCCCTTGGCGAACCGGGCGACGTACGGACGCCTAGCGAGTTGTCTGGTCGAGACCGAACTTACGGCGCCGCTTGCACCCGTGTCGCGCTTGTAAGCGATAGTCGGAGTTAGCGCCGATTCCACGATTTTGCGCATTGTGCTCACCCGCCAGGCGGGGGGCGTCTACCGCGCCCCGCCCACTGGCTCAGGGCATGGCCAGCCGATCGTGGCGGTGAGCGAGAAGTCACTCAGAACGCTCGAAATATGCTCCCGCAAGTCGTCATTCGAGTCGGAACGGGCCAGCTGATACGCAACGACCGAGAGGAAGACCCGTCCGTGCACTCTTCCCGAGAGCAACCCCAGCAGCCCGCCGGTGCGGGCTATCGTCGCCACGGGCGCCCCGGTCCCGGTCGCCCCCAGGAAGAAAGAGTTTCCGGCGAAGTAGTCGGCGTCTGTGCCGTCTGGCCGGTTGACGCCCGGGTTGATCGCACCGAGGTGGGATGATCCGCTGGTCGTCGCGCCGCCGAGGGCCACGCTGACCATTCGCCTAACCACCCACTGCGGCAGCAGAGGAGCGAGGGGCAGCATTGCCCGCCGTTCGTCGCCGGCCTCCTGATAGCGGATCAGCGCTTGCTTGATTGCGGCCCGGATCTCGCGCAGGTCCGTCGCCGCGGGTTCGGGGTCGACCGTGATGTCGACACTTGTCATCGCATTGGCGCGGGTATCGCCGGCGGCGCGCTCGTTAACGGGTATCTCCAGGGTGGCGAAGCCGTCCCCGGCGACCCGTCCTACTCGCTGGGCGAGACGGGCCGCCAATCCCGCGAGCAGCGCGTTGCTGGTCCCCCCGAGTGAGTGTGCGCGGGCGTCCCACTCGTCGGCGTCGACGAAGATCATTGCCTTATTCAGAGCGACGAGCTGGTGAGCTCCGACGATCGGCGAACGCGGCGCGCTAGGCAGCTGGGTGCCAGATCCGTCAGCACCGCGGCTACGCCTTGCGAATCGTGCCACGGCAACGACGGCGCGGCCGATGGCGGGGATGTCGCGCGCGGTTTGGCGGGCGTCCTCCCGCCGTGCTTGCCAGCGCCGGCGTGACCCGGCAGCAGGCCAGCTGATGGGGTCGTGGCGGCCGGAAGCCGCGTCCGCCAACGCCTCGCACAGCCCGACGCCGTCGATGAGGGAATGTGAGATAACGAAACTCAGCCCCGCGCCGCCGTCGGTGAACGGGAGCACCGCCAGGTGCCATCCGGGTCCGTGCTCGGAATCCAGGGGGGTGTTGGCCTGCTCGCTGAGCCAAGCATCGAATTCTTCACGCGGCCGAGGCGTGGCGACGATCTCCAGGTCGGACTGACCGCTGGGCGAGACCCAGCGATGGCGTCCGAACGGCAAGGGTGAGCGTTCGATGCGGCGGGACAACCGCCCCCGCTGAAGATGGTGATGGAACTGGCGCAGACCGTCGATGTCGATCGCACGGTTGTACACCCAGACACACTGAATCACGTTGGTGGCTCCGGTCGCTCGCTCGGCGAGAAACGCGCTTTGGTCGATCAGATCGAGTACGTTGTTCATTTTCTTAAGGTCCTTTCCTTGTCACTTGGTTGGGCTGTCAGGCCATACGGCTTGACGAATCCACTTGGTCTGCAATCGCATTTACTTGTTCCCTGGTGGTCGCGACGCGCGCTTTTCTCACTGGCCCAGGGCATGGCCAGCCGATCGTGGCGGTGAGCGAGAAGTCGCTCAGAGCGCTCGAAAGGTCTTTCCGCAGAGTGTCATTCGAGTTGGTGCGGTCCGGCTGATACGCAAGGACCGAAACGAAGACCTGTCGATCCGATCTTCCCGAGAGCAACGCCATGATTCCGCCGGTGCGGTGCATGATCGCCTTGGTCACACCCAAGTTGGAACCCTTTATCGCGAAGTGGTCGGCGTCTGTTCCGTCTGGCCGGTAGACGGCCGGGTTGACCACACCGAAGTTGGATGAGACGACGCTGGTCGCACTGCTAGTGGCCAGGTTGACCATTCGCTTGACCAGCCACTGCGGCAACAGAGGAACGACGGGTAGCAGCGCCAACCGTTCGTCGGGCGCCTCCTGAGAGCGGATCAGCGCTTGCTTTGTTGCGGCCCGCATCCCGCGCAGGTCTATCGCCGCGGGTTCGGGGTCCACTGTGATGTCGACATTGGTGACTGCGTTGGCGCGGGTATCGCCGGCGGTGCGCAGGTTGACGGGCATACCCAAGGTGACTGAGCCGTCTGCGGTGACCCGGCCCACTCGCTGGGCGAGGCGGCCCGCCAATCCCGCGAGAAGGGTGTTGCTGGTCCCTCCCAGTGAATGTGCGCGGGCGTCCCACTCATCGGCATCGACAAAGATCGTTGCCGATGGGAGGGTGATGCGTTCATGCGCTCCGGCGAGCGGTGCAGGTGACCCGGCGTTTAGCAGGGCGGTTGATCCCGCGCTGCCGCGGTTACGTCGGGCCAATCGTGCTGCGGCGACGACGGCTCCGCCGATACCGGGGAGGTCGCGCGCGGTTTGGCGGGCGTCCTCGCGGAGTGCTCGCCACCGCCGGCGCGAGCCGGAAGTGGGCCAGCTGATGGGGTCGTGGCGGCCGGAAGCCGCGTCCGTCAACGCCTCGCACAACCCGACGGCGTCGGTGAGGCAATGCGAGATGACCAAGCTCACTCCCGCGCCGCCGTCGGTGAAGGGGAGCACCGCGAGGTGCCATTCGGGTCCGTGCTCGGCGTCCAGGGTGGTGTTGGCCTGCTCGCTGAGCCAGGCGTCGAATTCTGCGCGCGGCCGAGGCGTCGCGACGATCTCGAGGTCGGGCTGATCGCTGGGCGAGACCCAGCGATGGCGGCCGAACGGCAAGGGCGAGCGTTCGATGCGGCGGGATAACCGGCCCCGCTGAAGATGGTGATGGAACCGCCGCAGACCGTCGGTATCGATCGCGCGGTCATAGACCCACACGCACTGCAGCACCATGGTGACGCCGGTCGCTTGCTCGCCGAGAAAGAAGGTCTGGTCGACCAGATCGAGTACGTTGCTCATTTCTAAGCTCCTTTTCTTGTTGCTTGCCCACGCCTACTACGCCGCCGCCATTGGCTCATTGCACGGCCAGCCCGTCGTAGCGGTGAGCGAGAACTCGCGCAGAACGGTCGAAATGCGCTGTTGCAAGTCGTCATTCGAATTGGGGCGGTCCGGCTGGTACGCAACGACCGAGACGAAGATCTGTCGGTCCACCCTTCCCGAGTGCAAAGACAGCACCCCGCCGAGCTGGTGCACCATCGCCTTGGTCATACCCGGGTAGAGAAACCGCACGGCGACGTAGTCGGCGTCTGTGCCGTCTGGTTGGTTGACGGCCGGGGGGGCCGTGCCGAGGTTGGATGGGACAGCGATGTTGGTCGCGCCGCCGGTGGCCGTGGCGACCATTCGCCTGGCGAGCCGCCGCGGCAGCAGGGGAACCAGGGGCAGCAGTGTCTGCCGTTCGTCGGGCACCTCCCGGTGTCGGATCAGCGCTTGCTTTGTTGCGGCCCGGATCTGGCGCAGGTCCGTCGTCACGGGTGCAGGGTCGACCGTGATGTCGAGAATCGTGATCGCGTTGGCGCGGGTATCGTCCGCAGTGCGCTCGTTGACGGGTACCGCCAAGGTGACCGAGCCGTCTGCGGCGACTCGTCCCAGTCGCTGGGCGAGGCGGGCCGCCAATCCCGCGAACAGGGTGTTGCTGGTCCCTCCGAGTGCGTGCGCGCGGGTGTCCCACTCCTCGGCATCGAGAAAGATCGTTGCGGTTGGGAGCGTGATGATCTCGTCGGCTCCGGCGCTCGGCGCAGGTGCCTTTGAAACGGGCGAAGCGGCTGATACGGTGCCGCCGCGGTTAGCCCGGGCGAATCGTGCTGCGGCGACGACGGCGCGGCGGATTGCGGGGATGTCGCGCACGGTTTGGCGGGCATCCTCGCGCAGCGCTCGCCACCGCGGGCGTGACCCGGCAGCAGGCCAGTTGAGTGGGTGATCGTAGCCGAAAGCCGCTTCCACCACGGCCAAGGCCCCTCCGCCGCCGTCCGTGATGCAATGCGTGAGGACTAGGCTCACCCCCGCGCCGCCGTCGGTGAAGGGGAGCACCGCGAGGTGCCAGCCGGGTCCGTGCTCGGCATCGAGGGGGATGTTGGCCTGCTCGTTGAGCCAGCCGTCGAATTCTTCGCGCGGCCGGGGCGCCGCGATCTCGAGGTCCGACTGATCGCTGGGCGACACCCAGCGATCGCGCCCGAACGGCAAGGGCGAGCGCTCGATTCGGCGGGATAACCGCCCCCGCTGAAGGTGGTGATGGAACCGGCGCAGTCCGTCGATGTCGACCGGGCGGTTATATACCCAGACAGACTGCCCGACTCCGGCCGCCCCCTCGAGGCGAAAGAAGGTCTGGTCGATCAGATCAAGTACGTTGCTCATTTCCAACGCCTTTCTTGTTAGTTGCCTATGGGTACTGCTCATCCGAATTCGCTTGGTGGGCAATGTCATCCATGGCAAAAAACGGATGTTCGTGAATGACTTTTGGCGCTAGCGTGAATTCTGTTCCCGCAGTAGATCTTGCGACGTATTTCTGTTGTTTGTTGAACTCGAAATTACCGCGCCGCTTGCCCCTCTGTCGCGTTTGTAAGCGATAGTCGGAATAAGCGACGATTTCGTAGTTTTGCGCATTGTGCTTACCCGCGACACCAGGGTCATCAGCGGGTGATGCCTACCGCGCCCCCACCGGCTCATTGCATGGCCAGCCGATCGTGGCGGTGAGCGAGAATTCGCTCAGAACGCTCGAAAGGCGCTGTTGCAGTTGGTCGTTTGAGTTGGGGCGGTCCGGCTGATACGCAACGACCGAGACGAAGACCCGTCCGTGCGCCCTTCCGGAGAGCAAAGACAGCAGCCCGCCGAGCTGGTGCATCGTCGTCGTGGTCATACCCAGGCCGAGCGACTTCATGGCGAAATGGTCGGCGTCCGTACCGTCTGGCCGGTTGACGGCCGGGTTGACCACACCGACGTTGGATGCGCCCACGCTGATCGCACTGTTGGTGGCCGCGCCGACCCATCGCCGGCCCAGCCCCTCAGGCACCAGCGGAACGAGAGGCAGCAGCGTCCACCGTTCGTCGGGCTGCTCCTGAGAGCGGATCAGTGCTTGCTTGGTTGCGGCCCGGATCTCGCGCAGATCCGTCGTTGCGGGTGCGGGGTCGACCGTGATGTCGACGTTCGTGATGGCGTTGGCGCGGGTATCGCCGGCGGTGCGCTGGTTGATGGGCATCGTCAAGGTGACTGAGCCGTCTGCAGTGACCCGTCCGACTCGCTGTGCGAGGCGGGCGGCCAATGCCTCGAGAAGGGTGTTGCTGGTCCCTCCGAGTGAGTGTGCACGGGCGTCCCACTCGTCGGCATCCACGAAGATCATTGCCGTTGGGACAGTGATGCGCTCGTCGGCGCCGGCGGTCGGCGCAGGTGTCGGGGTAGCAGATCCCGCACGGCCGAGGTTATGCCGGACAAATCGTGCTGCGGCGGCGACGGCGCGGCCGATCTCGGGGATGTCCCGCACGGTTTGGCGGGCGTCCTCCCGCAGGGCCTGCCAGCGCGGGCGAGACCCGGCAGCAGGCCAGCTCATTGCGTTGTCGGAGCCGCAAGCCGCGTCCGCCACCGCCTCGCACAACCCGACGCCGTCGCTCAGGCAATGTGCGGCGACCAAGCTCACCCCCGCGCCGCCGTCGATGAAGGGCAGCACTGCGAGGTGCCACCCGGGTCCGTGCTCGGGATCGATGGAGGTGTTGCTCTGCTCGTTCAGCCAGGCGTCGAATTCTTCACGCGGCCGAGGCGTAGCGACCTCGAGATCGGACTGATCACCAGGCGAGACCCAGCGATGCCGGCCGAACGGCAACGGTGAGCGCTCGATGCGACGGGATAACCGCCCCCGCTGCAGATGGTGATGGAACTGGCGCAGTCCATCGATGCCGACCGGGCGGTCATAAACCCAGACACACTGAATCACGTTGGTGACTGCGGCCGCCCGCTCGACGCGAAAGAAGGTCTGGTCGACCAGATCAAGTATGTTGCTCATTTTCCTAAGGCCCCTTCGTTGCTAGCTGAGAACAGGTATGCCGTGCCCCGAGTTCGCATGGTCTGCAACCGCACTCACCCAGTCCGAGGTGGTGTTGACGCGCGCGAACGCCTGGGTCAACGCCGCGATGTAGCGATGCACCGACTCACGCGCGACGGGGTTATCCGGAAAGGAGATCGTCGCTGTGGTCTTGTCAGCGTGGCGGTTGATCCACAAGTTGATCCCACCGTGCGACAAATTGTCGCCGTAGGTACCGAAATTGGTCTCGCCGAATAATGCGGCGAGCGGTATTTTACGTAAATCCATGAAGGACACCATCATTGCGTGAGGCGATGGCGGATTGATCCTCAGTCGGTGCTGGGCCGCCAGCTCGAGGACTCGTTTAATCGGCACGCTGGCAAGGTGTTTGGCGTCATCGAACGATTTCTGCGCAGCCCGGGCCGCCGCGGGAAACGAGCAGATGCCCGTCGGCACCGTGATCGGAATCAGGCTGGCGAACCAACCCACAGTCATCGTGTCGATGCCAGGCATCCGCGTGTCGGATGGTGTGAATCCGTGGTATGTCTCGGTGCCGGTCAACTCGTGGTCGGCCAGCGCTGCGCACGCCAGAACACCCCCGCTGAACCGAACACCGGCCTCGGTGCATGCGGTGTCGAAAGACTCCGTCTCGACATCGTCCAACAAGTCGACCGTCAGGAAGTCGCCTTTGTTATTGGTCCACGTATCACCGACCGGTAGCGGGAATTTCGGCCAGTCGCCGTCGGTGTCCTGCGCGAACTCGATCCAGTCCCTGATCTCAGGCGACGACAGGGTCAGGCTCGTCACCTTGTCGCGCTGCCGTGCCGCGTAGCTGCGGTAGCTCGCGACCTGCGGAAACATGCTGGGTCGATGCACGGCCTTTGACAGATCCTGGTACATCAAGTGGATGTCGACGAAGATCAGGCCGGCCGACATACCGTCGATGTGGAGATGGTCGACACTGGCGTAGAACGTGAAATAGTCAGTGTGCTGGACGATGCCAAATGTGAAGCAGTCCCACTCAAGTGTCTCCGGCGTCGTCGATAACGCGTGCGTGCGTATTTGTTCAGCGTGCATATGTCCGAAATTCGTGGGGGCAAATTCGATGACCTCGGGATTGTCGATCGTCCCACGGACAAAGGCGCCGTTTTCGATTTGGAACCAATCGTGATACGCATCGTGACGACGCACGTGCGCGTTGATCGTTGCCGTCATTGCCGAAATGTCACACACGCCGGGTATGTCCCACGCCACGACCATCAGGCGTGGTAGCTGCATGCCCCTCGCCTTGTATTCGTGGGCTGCCTGGAGGTGCTGACTCCTCTGGTAGCTCGGTGGTAGATCGCTTCGCCGCGCATTCCGAGCCGCTTCGCGTGTCGCGGGTGAGGCCATCCAAGTCGTAACCAAACCGTCTGCCGGCTGCCATCCGGTGATGCTGCCCAGTGCGACCATTTCCTTAATCCTTGTCCGTGTGATGCCGACGTTTATTGCGCGGCGTTAGAATGGCGGAACGGCTAATCGCGAATGGTTCGTCGCGATCGGGTGAATCTTTTCCCGCTGCGATCGTGCGGTGTGTTCAGTTATTCGTTGATTTAGAACTTACGGCGGGCTTACAGCGATGTCGCTCTTGTGGGCGATAGTCGGAATAAGCGACGATTTCGAAGTTTTGCGCATTGTGTTCACCCGCGACGTCAGACCGAACCGACGCGCGCACCGGCTGCCTCGATCGGTCAGCGACCGGACGCTACGACCGCATCAAAGCGTGGGTTGCACATCAATCGGACCGTCCGAATTGGCCTGAGTCTCCGGCCGTCTGGTCGCCCAGAATCGCGCGCCGCGAACGGCTTTCATACGCACGCAGCCATTTAGACGGCGCAGCACATACGTTGCGACGGTGCCCTACGCACGGATCGGCGGTGCATGCCCACCACGCCGTCGATTGCGCTGCTGACGCGGTGTGATTCCTCCTGGAGAATCATGTGCCCGGCGGTGGGGCGGTGCAGATGGGTAGCACCCGGGATGGCGGCGACTAGGTCGCGCGCGTGGTCGGCTGGGGTCGTCATGTCCGCTCCGCCACTGATGACGATTGTCTTTGCGGTAATGGAGGCAAGCGTCTGATACTGGTCGTATCGCTTCAGGCTGGGAAGGAAGCCGGCCGCAGTCGTCAAAGAGTTTGTGTGGAGGGCGGATGCTGTGACTGCGGCGGCGCCGCCCCGCGCGGCGCCGGCATATCTGATTACACCTTTGCAGACCGGCCGCACGAGACCCTGGATCACCTGGTCCATGCGCCGGGGCATGTGGTCAACGAGATCGAACAGCATCCCAGTGGCGCGGGTGGCCAGCAACCGGCCGAGGCCTCGCTCCGCGAGACGGCCAGCCGCGGTGGCAACCAGGACCAGGCCGTGCGGTTCCACCGGACGATCGTCGGCGGGACGGCCGAGGTATGCCAGCGCTGTCATTCCGCCCATCGAGTGTCCCGCCAGAGTGACCGGGCCCGTGACGTTCAGAACGGTCAGCACCTCGGCGAGGTCAGCAGCGAGTCGGTCGATCCGGTAGGTGTGCATTTCCGCGCCGCCCGAATTGCCGTGGCCGCGGTGATCGTAGGTGATGATTCGTATGCTGTTGCCCCACCGACTCACCAAGTGGCGAACTTGGAGTGCCCAGCTCGACTGTGTCAGGCAAAGACCGTGCAGCAGGACGACCGTGTGGTCGCGAGCACCGGCAGAGCCGTAGTCGCGGACCGCCAGCCGCACGCCGTCACTCGTGATAACCGTTCGCTCGGCATAGCCATCGCGCTTCGCGTCCAATCGCTGCAGATGCGCGGCCGTACTGTCGAGACTGCCACCGCCCGAGGCGGGCAAAGGCGTCGTCGGACGATACGCGGGAGATGCCGTAGTCGGATATGGCCGAGTCAACATTGTGTACTCCTTGTCGGTGTCGATGTCGGGAACGAATCCGACAACCTGTTGAGCTCGAAGGCTAGGGATTGGCAGCGGCCGTGACTCGCTTGTGCGCAATAGCCCACGCAACAGGCGATTTTGAGCTTTTGCGCATTGTGCTCGGTGGCGCGGGTGCGCTGGCCCCAGCGAAAAATAGCCAGACCCAGAGGACGGTCCAGGCGCCTGTCTTCAGGTTGATGAGGACATCGATGGTGGTCGCGATGCTGCTAGCCCGCCGTCCTGGCCAAACACGTGCTCAGCTGACCGTACGGGCGCACAATTGAGGTGTCCGTCTGAAACCTGGGGAGCTGCGATGAGCGAGCAACCGTACGACTTTTTCGGCGAGATCTTCCGGCGCTACTTCAGAACCGCCATCGACGCATATCCGCGAATGGGTGGAGCACTCGTCGACAAATTACTCACGCTGACTGACGACGTCCCCGATAGATTGGCACAGACCCGGTGCGCCGCAATGGCATGGGGCAAAGCCGAGACCCCGAACGCCAGGATCGCCTCGGAACTCTTCGTGATCACCCAACACGGACTGATGTATGCCGCCGGGTTGAACGAGTCGCGCCGGGCGCTGTATTACCTGGCCACGCCGCCCGCATTGTTCGATCCGTTCGTCGACCAGGTCGACACCGCCGAACTGCGTGAGGGCACGGTAGTCGTAGTGGACAGCCGGCTCGGCCGCGACCTCGCATCCGCGCATCCGATGGACGCCGCGCTGCGCCGGATACTCGATGAGCACCTGGCGCTGCGGGTGGATCTGCCCGCGTAGCTCCGCCGCCGCCACGGTGACCACGCATGCGACCAATCGACCAGGCCCGAACAGAACTGAAAGCGGTCTCGAAAAAGACGAGATACGAGGCTCTCAAAAGTCATTCGCAGCTCTAGGCGGTCTGCAACGAGATGCCCTCGACACCGACTGGATGGATAGTCGGAGATCAGCAGGTCCGGCCACGCCGCAACATAGCCCGACAGCGATTCCGTGAGATTCGTTGGGCCAGCCAGTAATTCGACCAGATTCAGCGTGTGTCGACTCGCAGAGCGCTGGCGTCGTCGGGGATCTGCGGCGGGTCCAGCTTCGGCATCTCGCTCTTCGAAGCTGCGGCCGAGGTGGAGCGTGTAGCGGCGTCGTCGTCAGAGCTCCCGGACGCTTCCGGTGTCGCTCGTTCCAAGAACCGGAGCAGTTCGACGGGGAAGGGAAGCACCAGGGTGGAGTTCTTCTCGGCGGCGACCTCAACCACGGTTTGCAACAGCCGCAACTGAAGCGCAGCCGGGTGCGCGGTCATCGTCTGGGCCGCTTGGGCCAATTTTTCAGACGCCTGCAGTTCACCGTCGGCAGTGATCACCCGAGCCCGCCGCTCACGCTCCGCCTCGGCTTGGCGCGCGATCGACCGCTTCATCGAATCCGGCAGTACTACATCTTTGATTTCCACACGGTCGATGTGAACACCCCAGCCCACCGCGGGGCTGTCGATCATCAACTCCAGGCCCTGATTGAGACCCTCGCGGTTGCAGAGTAGGTCGTCCAGGTCGCTTTTGCCGATGATCGACCGCAGCGATGTCTGCGCGACCTGGCCAATAGCGGACACATAGTCCTGTACGCCGACAACCACACGCACCGGATCCGCAACATCAAAATAGATGACTGCATCCACACGCACGGTCACGTTATCGCGGGTGATGCCATCCTGCGCGGGCACCGGCATCGTGATGATCTGCATATTCACCTTCTCGAGGCGATCGGCGACTGGAATCAGCAGCGTGAGCCCCGGTCCGCGGACACCGGTTTGCACACGTCCGAAACGAAAGACGACGCCTCGTTCGAATTGCTTGACGACCCGAACGCTTGTGCCCAGCCAGAGCGCACCAAGGCCGAACGCTGCGGCCAGCGCGTAAAAGATCATCATTATGTCCTCCACTTCCGCCTCGGCAAGACCTGTCGGTACTTTTCGGCGAGTGCGGGCGACTTAGGGCCGATGAAACGTCGACACCCCTCCAGTATGGGCCGATCACTCGAGATGTGCTTGGATCCCGATCGGGGCCACGGTTCTGCCCTGGTTGTGCGCGCGGCTATCGCATGACGCACTCGGCGCGCATACCTGACCCTTGGTGGTGACGGTGCGTAGCCTCGCCTCTCGGAACTATGGCGGGGAGACGACCCCGCAGCACTGAGCCTTTAGAGAACGCCCGGTTTTGTCATAAGTCGCTGATCGAGCCATGGGGTCGCGGGGTGCGTCAGGCAGTCGACGCGGCATCTGATAACCGACTCTGTGCCCACGATTTGCCCACAGTTACGGTCATCTGCGGCGATCTATGGTGATGAATTTCTGCTGCTAGACGCGCTTTTCGGGCTCCTCAGCTGCGACGTCAGGACAGCTCAATCCTGACAGGGGCTTGACCCGCCCCCGGCGGAACATCCGCTGTTAGGAGGCCATTTTGGCCTCGAACGGAGGACCGAACTCGGCTGCACTGGCCACATTTTGGCCACATTCTCCGCGACCGTGTCGAGGTCGGACTCGAACACGTCGGCATACACGTCGAGCGTCATCGCGGCGCTGGGCATGCCACCGCCGCCGGGTGAGCCGTCACCCGTCACTTTCAAGGCCCTGTCCGGCCTCTGCGCCATCGTCTGCCATCCCGGCCCGTTTACCGCCGCCACCAGCACAGCGGCGAACTCGTCGCGAACCGACGGTTCCTCTTGTGCCGTTTCCGCCAGCACGTTGCGCGGCGACGGCGAGCGCCGTAATTCCGAGATTGGGCCTGATGTACCAACTCTCGTCCATTCGTGTGATGTCCGTTCGGATGGGAGTCCGCGGGCGAATCGCCTATCTAGCCTGCAGATGCGGCAGGGACCAGTGCGCTGATGTCTTCGCCTTGCAACAGCTTGACCGTCAACGACACGTCGAAATAGTCCGTCCAGCGGACGATCTTGCCGTCGCCGTCAACGACGAATGTGCCCATGACAGGTACAGCGGGTTTGGTTCCGTCGGGTGCCTGGATGTAGTCAAGTCGTTCGGTGAGAACGACTGGGCCATCGCTGGCGATGTTCACGATCTCGAATGCGTAAGCGTCGGGGAACATCGAGAACTGCGCTCCCATGTTTTCGACAATGGCCTCTACTCCGGTACACGCAGGCATCCCTACGTTCTGGTACACCGCGTCGTCGGCGAGCAGAGGCCTCAGAGCCTCCGGGTTGCGCTGCTCCATCAGCGCGCAGAACTTCCGGACAACGTCGACAGGATTAGACATAACGAACCTCCACGTACAGCGAGCAGCGAAAGTTGGCGCCGTCACATACGGGCTGTATGTGACATGCGAACTGTATGTGACATACAGTCTGTATGCAATAGGCTGTGGTCATGCCACGGGGTCAGGAAAGGCTCGACCCGAAGGCGCGACGTGCCGCGCAAGCCGAGGCCACTCGTGCCGCACTTGTCGATGCCGCCCGGCGGCTGTTTGTCGAGAAGGGCTATCACCACACCGGCACCGAAGAAGTCGTCGCAGAGGCCGGAGTCGGCACAAGAGGCGCGCTGTATCACCACTTCGCCGACAAGCAGGCACTGTTCGAAGCGGTGTTCATCGCCGTCGAGCAGGACTTAGTCATGGAGGCCGCGAAGAACCTGGCGGATCCAGCAGACGGGGCATTGAATCAATTGCGGCAGGGTCTAATCGGGTTCCTCGACGCTTCCCTCACGCCCCATGTCCAGCGGATACTTCTCATCGACGGACCTGCCGTGCTGGGCTGGGTCAAATGGCGCGAACTTGAAAGCCTCTACGGACTTGGAGCCATCCGCTTAATGCTTGAGCGCGCCGTGCAGGAAGGCGACCTCGCATCGGGCCAACCCGTCAACGCACTCGCCCATGTCTTGCTGGCCGCCGCAGATGAGACGGCTTTGTTTATCGCGAACTCGCCGGATCAGGTCATGGCACGTGACGAAGGGGTCCAGGCGCTGAACGCACTTCTCGACGGTCTGCAGACGAGCTAGCGCCGCAAGGGTGCCTCCTGGGAACCTTCGTCATCGATGGTGGGTGACCTGGCGCGATCACGCACGGGCCATCGCCGCTATTGAACGGCGTTGCCCGTTGAGCCAGGCAGTGCGCTAGAGACATCGGCGGCGGCCAAGAGCAACCGGGCGACAATAGCGGCGACGTGCTCGCGGGTGGTGTCGAAGTCGCTGCGTAGCCAACCAGCGATCACTTCCATGGCACCGCTGACGAGCGCAAACGATGCCATATCGGTGTCGAGTTGGCTGGCTGCGGAAGCGCCGAGCGGCTGCCTGAGCATCGCGGACATCGCAGTCGAAATTGCGCGGGTGCTGTCCAGGCGGGCGCGCTGCAGCACTTCGGAGGTATGAGAGCGCAGAAGTAGCTGGCCGCGGCGCGGGTCGGCGGTCAGGAAAGCGAGAGCCGCGTCAGCAATGGCGTGGACTTGCACGCGGATATCGGATGCGACGCTACGCGTGGCGGCGTTCACCGCCTCGAGTCCCTCGGCGGTGAGGTCGCGCGCAATCGCTTCGAGCAACGCGTCCGAGTGAGCGAAATGCTCGTAAAAGTAACGGTCGTTGAGCCGTGCACGTGCGCACACCGCACGTTTCGACACTGCCCGTGCACCGTCTTCGGCGAACAGATCGAGCGCTGCTTCAATCAGTGCTGCGCGACGGATGGCGCGTCGTTGCTCAGCGGTCACGCCACCGTAGCCGCGGGTCGCGGTTGCCATTGAGTGCATTGTGCCTCAGAACCCCTTGACCAATCGATATTTCTGGTGCAGTCTGACACCACAATACCTTTTGGTGCCGATATGCACCAGAATTATGAGCGGAGGAGGCACCATGTCGGCCGAATCGCTGCACGTGTCCATCGAATCGCTAGACGCATCGGCGGAGCAAATAGATGTGTCAACCGAATCTGTGGACACCGCTGTCGAATCTGTGGCGGATCGATTCGAGCGCGTGGTTGGTTCACGGTTCCTCGCCCTTTTCTCGCCTGCCCTGTTCGATGAGATGATGTTGCCGGCGGTCTCGGCGGCACTCGTAGACACTGCCCGAATCCGCGACGACCCGCTCGGGCGGGCGCGCCGCACCGCTGCCTCGGATCAACTCGCGTTTCTAGCCAATTGCGCTGACCGTCGCGGCGAAATGCAGCGGCTGGTGGAACTGCACCGCGACGTGAAAGGCGTTGCCCCCGACGGGGTGCGCTACAGCGCCCTAAGCCCTGAACCGTGGAACTGGAATCTGATCAGCATCTTCTTCATGCACCGAGGAGCCTTCGTCGCGATCGCGGGTGAACGGCTCGGCGCCTCGGAGAACCAAGCGATCTGGGACCGTTTCCGGGCGCTGTGCGAGGACCTGCAGATGCCTGGCCGCGCACGACAGCTTGCGGAGAGCTACGACGAACTCTGCGCGTACTACGATCGGGTGGTCGCCGAAAAGTTAAAGCACACAGCCAGTCTCGACATTGTCATGGACGCCACCCTGCGGCCACGACCGCCTGCATCCATCCCGGCTATCACAGCGCCGCTATGGACGCTGCTCGGACCAGTGGCGGGACATATTGTGGCGGTGCTGGGGTTCGGCATCATGCACCCGCGCGTGCGCGAGATTGTTCCGATGGCCTGGACCCGCCGCCACGACCTCGAGTTCACAGTGTTTACCAGAGTGCTGCGGCTCGCCTACCGGTGGCTGCCCAGTCGATTCACGGACACACCGTTGGCACGCAATAGACGAGAGTACGAGCGAATCATCGCGCGCTACAAAGGAATTGGACTGGCGTCGTTCGTACCTGGTGTAACTCAAACTTGCGGTCGATTAGGTGAGGAATAGCAGATGACTACCGAGAGAACCAAAGCGCCATCCGCAACGCCGGAAACGGCGCCGAGAAGTTCGACAGCCGGGTCCGCGTGGGCGTGGCTTTTCGCCATCCTCGGCGTGAGCGCGGTCGTCGCGATCGCGTGGAACGCCCGCAATTATCCCGATGCGCGGGTGGGTAATCCGGAAGTGACCGGGGCGCCGCGACCGGTGGCGCCACTATTCGGCTACGCACATTGGCTCGGCCTCCTTCAGCTGTTTACGATCGTCGCCGTCGTCGGCCTCATCGTGGCTTTCGTCTGGGGTTGGCGTCGTTATGGCGCCCACCCCGTGCTGCTGATGGGATTAGTGACCACGATCATCGTCTGGCAGGACCCGATCATGAACTGGGCGCCATACGCCGTGTACAACCCACGGCTCTGGCACTTTCCCGAATCGTGGCCGCTGGTCTCACTCTCACCCACGATTGAGCCGTTCGTCGTGATCGGCTACGTGATGTTCCAATTCGGGCCCTACTTCCCGGCGGTTTGGATCCTGCGCCGCATTCAGGCGCGCCAGCCCACCGACTCGTTCGCGTGGCGGCACCCCCTGATCAGTCTTGGCGTGCTGATCTTTATCGTCGGGTTCATCATCGACATGATCCTGGAAGTCACGCTGGTACGCACCGGGATGTACATCTACTCCCACGTGATTCCGTTCGGCTCGATCTTCGCCGGCACGCCACACCAATTCCCGCTGCTGTGGGAATCCAGTTTGGTCACCCTCGTGATGATCCCGGCGGGCGTGTTGGTCTACCGCGACGACACCGGGCGCACGGTGGCCGAGAAGTTAGCGCAGCGCGTTCGCCTGTTCCCGACTCGACCGGCCCTCGGCTCGTTCCTGATGATGCTCGTGATCGTCAACGTCGCCTACTTGGTGTACGGGGCTGCGTTCACCGCCATCAAGTGGTCAAAGACCGCCACCTCGGTGGCGTGCCCCTGGCCATATCCGGACGCCAAGGTCTACGACCCCCAGGGTTTCTACGAGAAGAACGGCCAGCAGGGTCCGTACTCAGTGGGGATCTGGTCCACGTGGATGAACGGTCAGCCCCATGGCCGTCCGCACGTGCAGTTGGCCTCGGATAGCGAACGGTGTGCCCCCGGCCATGGGTGAGCCGTTGTAATTACGGGGACGCTTTCGCCTAATCCGCTGTCTCTGAACCTTTCTGGTCGCCTGGATGCTTGCTACTGCATCTGGTCGAGCATGGTCGAGAAGGCTGCCTTAAGCGTTAGCGCCTTCTTGACCTCATCAGCGGTCACGTACGGGTATTCGCCGTACTCCAAGAAGCTGGGGAAGTGGTGCTCGCGTGACATCAACGCATAACTCGCGCGGCTCAGTTCGCGCCCGCCTAGCGTTCGCTTTCGACGACCCGCCGCTTTCGGGTCAGCTGGGTAGTTGTCCTAGTTGTTGCAGGACGGAGTACAGATTGGCAACCCCCCAGTGGTCGGTGATCTTTCCGTCGCGAACTCGCATCGCGTCGACCGTTTCGAACTGGATGATCTTGCCACTAGGGGCGATGCCGAGGAAGTCACCTCGCTGGGTGCCGTGATACGTCTTGAATGTGGTCACGATGTCGCCGTCGACTGTCTGCCAATGGATCTCGGGCCGGAAGTCGGGAAACGCTTCGCGCAGCCGTTTGTAGAGGACGCGAACGCCGGCTTTGTCGGGTGTCGTGCCGGGCTGGGGAGTGTGGTCGACGAAATCGTCGTCGAACAATTCCTCGAACAGAGCAAAATCGCCTTGGCCCTGGACTTGCTCTGTGTTGCGACGCACAACCGCCTTTATAGCTTCAGCTTGGTTGCGGGGTGACGGCGTCGCGTCGGTCGTTTCTTGGCGGGTCATTGCGTGTCTTTCCGTCGAGTCAATACTGACAAACATTATGTTGCCATCAGACGCCAGCATCACGATTCGAGACCGGAACCGGCCAGACCGACCCCGTTGCTCAGTACGAGTTGGGGTCATCCCAAGCCCTCGCATCGACCTTCGCTATCCGTCGATTGATTGAGCGTCTTGCTGAGCCAATATTGTTGCGCTAGAGCTGATATCGCTGCTGGATGCGGTTGCGGCCCGATGGCATGACACGCTGTCAATCACAGAACTGACTAGGCACATTTTGGGCACACGTGAGCACAAACCGAGGCTAACGCACGGATATTGCACGTTTAGCCGAAAGCGAGATCCGAACGCCGTCCTCGTTGGATCGAGCACGATTGAAGTCTGTGGTAGCGCACCTATGCGCGTGTCACGTGCAAAGGGTAGGGGCGTCGCACACATTACCGGGGCAATAGATCGAGTGAGCAGCGTCGACCATGGTTCCGACGTCTAACAACGTGACGCCCCTCTTGTTCATGTGGTCGTGAATGTCGTCGGCAATCTGTTGTGGCTGCCAACCCCAAGTGAGGTCGTAGCAGATGAGGTGCGCCTCCCCGATGAGTGCCTCTTCCGAGTTGGGCGGCCAAGTGAGGCCGACGGCGCGCAGTTTTGCGAGGTATGCGTCATCAGCGGGAGTATTGGCAGTCGCAATCGCAGTGCTACTAACCAGGGCAGCGCCAACCACCATCGGGATGGCAAGTCCGGCCAACCAGTGAGGTGAATGCATTTGATTCCCTTCCTTTCTTGTTGGTGTTAGCAAGGCCGCCAATCGTGTGCGGATGACGGCCAACGCATCAGGAGCCAGTCACAGCATCGATCAGGCTCTGGGCGACCGCGAACGGGAATTCGATTGCGGCCATACCTACTTGCACAACGCCGTACCGGACCGCGTTCACGATCGTCGCTGGATTGCCGGTGAGGAAGGCTTGCAAAATGTCATAGGACGCAAATTGTGGCGCCGTGATGAGGTTACGCACATCGACGAATAGCGAGGTGCCCAAGGACGCCTGCGGGATTGATGTCCCATCCCAACTTTCCATCGTCCAGCCACCCTGTGGACTGCCGTCCACCACCACAACGCCGGTGTTGGGCAGCGGGTGGGTGAGCATCAGCAAGGGCTGGGGGTTGTTGACGGACATCAACGTCCCGACCTCGATGGCAAGTTCGCTCGAGTACGCCACGTCGGTGATCTGGCCGTTCGCCGCCACGACCGGGTTCGCCAGCGCGGCGTCGTACATCGTTTCAAGCGCATTGTCGAAGCCCTGGTCGAAAACCACCCCGTTGGGATTGGTGGAGCCCGGGGCCAGCATCGCCACGAGGGGCAATCCGTGAGTCCACGCGATGGGGCCCACGATGTAGAGCAGCCCCGCGGGAATTTGCGGCATGCCCTCGAGAATGCCGGCATTGATCTCGTTGAGCCCTGCCAACGGTTGCGCGGTCAACCCCGTGAGGGTTTCCAACGGCAGGGCGGTCTGCTGCGTCCTGATCAACTGCGAGTCGAAGATCGCGGCGAAGGGCCCCTGCGAATTCAGCACAGTCGCAATGGTGTTCGCCTGTTGCAGGCCCAGTGCATTGAGTGGAGCACCGGGTATCGCCGTGTCGATGATGTCCGAAGCGTTGCTGTTGGTCTGCCCGTGCCGCACGAAGTCAATTTGGATCGACTGATGCTCTCCGCCGGTCCCGGTCAAGGCTGTGGCACCGGTGCCGATGAACAGCCCGCGATAACCGGTAGTTCCAGCGACACCGCCGGCACCCGCGGCCCCGCCTGCGGCACCGTTGCCGACTAACAACGCCTGGCCACCGTTGCCGCCGTTAGCCCCTGCAGAGCCCGCACCGCCCACGCCGCCGTTGCCCATCAACCCGCCGTTGCCGCCGACGCCGCCCGCCCCGCCGCCAAACCCGCCACCACCGGCGCCGCCGTTACCGATCAGTCCGGCATTGCCGCCGTTACCACCGGTCGCAGATGGACCGCTGGTCTGGGTGTAGCCGGCCCCGCCATCACCGAACAGGAGAGCGCCGGGCCCGCCGTTGGGGGCCGTCGCCGTTCCGGGCGCCCCGTTGCCGATCAGATCGCGCCCCGACAGCGCGTCGGTCGGCGCATTGATGATCGGGTCGAGTGCGTGCCCGATCGAGCTGTTGATCCAGGCTTCGCCGGCCGTGTGTGTCGGGCCGTAGACCAACGTCTGAAAACCGTTGGAAGCGGCCGTATTCACCGCAGTCACCACGCCCTGCAGCGTCGTGTCGATGCTGACCTCTGCACTCACATACGACGCCGCTGCCGAACTGAGTCCGCGCGCAAACTGCTCGTGATAGGTCGCCGCCAGCGCCGCCGCCTGGTACTCCTTGGCGTGCGCGCCGAACACCGCCGCGATGGCCGCGGACACCTCGTCGGCTGCCGCTGCGGTCAACTGAGTCGTCGGAATGGCTGCGGCCAGATTGCCGGCACCCACTGTCGAACCGATCTGCGTGATATCGGCCGCGGCCGACTCCAAGGTTTCCGGCGCCACGAGCAAAAATGACATCGGCGTACCTCCGGTCTCATCGCCTAACAGCTAGCCATCATGCAACGCAGCGTCGCAAAAGATGGGCGTATCGAGAAATTCGAAAAAGCAAGGATTTGCCGCAGGCGACGCGTCCGAATTGGCAGGAACTCTCAAGGTCTCGCGCAGGCGCAGGCGACTAGCATCCGAGTTGGTGGGTCGTAATGATTGCCGAACTACGAACGCGGAAATCAGCAGCGATATCAATTGCAGTTGCGGCTGTGATGCTCAGCGGCACAGTCGCTCACGCTGATACGCAATCGCCGGCTCCCTACCCGCCGCCGGGTACACCGAAGTGCCTGACATTCGACGGTCAGCCGCCACAGTTGAACTACCTGCCGTGCGGATGGACGACCGATGGCAAACGATGGACTCCGCCGCCGCCACCACCCGACCGGTGACCCCGATTACTGGTGGCCCGGGATATCCGGTAGACCACCTCGGATCCCTTGCAGATCGCCCTGGATGCGCTGCAGGTCGCCTTGGATGCGCTGCAGATCCGAGAGAGCATTCTGCATGCCCGGCTGTATCTGTGCGGGGCTTGCTGGCTCGTACTGAGGGCAGTACGAGACGACGGCACCAGTCGTGAAGTTGGCGCTTTGATCGGCGTCCCATATTGACGAACTCTGCACATAGCGGACGGCTTCGGCGAAGTTGGGTTGCTGCGCTAAGAAATCGCAGACCGCGTGCCCATGGGCCGTGACGTATTCGCGGCTGGGAACTGGCACGCCATCCTGCTTCAACACGTCGATGAACGCGCCGTCGACGATGTCAACCGGCGGAGCGTGTGCTGGCGGCGCAGCCGGCTGGGGTTGCGCGCTCGACGGCGGGGGGGCTGCCGCCGGCTCCGCCGGGGGTGGTTTGTGCGCCCCGAACATCGCCACTAACGCAGTGGCGACGGCCAGCACAGACAACGGCAACGCCGCGAGAGGCCCGAAGCGGCGCAGCGCACTCTTACGTCGATGCGGCCTGCTGTCGCCAATTTTGTCGCGGTGCGGCCAGGTAGCGGCGACCAACTGAGCCTCACCCGCCGCAACCGCCCCGGTTTCGGATGCCCCCGCGAGGTGGCCCAAGCGCTCGTCGAGCAGTTCGTCGAGCTGTCGCAACAACGGCTGACCGCCCTGCTCACGGATCGATTGGCGGCGTTGAGCGATGCGCCGCAATTCTGAGTCGATCGTCTCGCGATCGCGCATATCAATCAGTCTGCGGGTGTCGCGGCGTTGTTACAAGTCCTGGCAATCCCTGCGCCGACGCCGGCGGCAGCCTACGGAGTGGGCGGCGCAGCGGGTTCTGGTGCACCGGGAGAAGCCGGCGGAGGCTCTGACGGCGGCGCCTGTTGTGAACAGTCGGGCATGTAGATCCATACCCCTCCGGTCCGCGTCCACGTTATCCCGCACCCGAGCGGTACCACGGTGGGTATGCCAGCTGTCATCAGAGCGGCCAGCATTCCGACAATCATCGCCGGACGAATCAGACGAGAGCCTATCCCGAGCCGTCGCGCGATCGGGTCGGCCATTTGCTCTCCTGGGAAGCTGATGCCCCAGTCTGAAATAAACAACGACCGGGCGCAACTCGAGGAGACCGGCGCTTGCGCCGGGTTGCGCCTTGCTCACGAAACCAGTTGACGGGTTGCGTCGTTCACGCTTGCCGATGGAAAGCCCTTGGCGCACTTCACTCGAGAACGCGCAGGCCCCATTTGCCGAGCAGTGGATCCACAGGCATAAAGTACGTCGTGTTGTCGTCGCCGTCCGGCGAAGACGTCAACAGCCCGACCGCACTCACGGTGCCGTCCGGGTTCTTGACGAATCCGGGACTGCCGCTGTCCCCCGTCAGGCTGAACACGCTGGTTTTGACCACGCCGCCCACTGTGCTTTCGACCTCGCCACAGGTCTCACCGGTGACCGCACCAATCTTGCAGAACGGCATGCCGACCTCAACCTGGGAAAGACTCAACACATCCCGGATCGAATACTGTCCACCGATATGCCCCAGTGGCGCACCGACGCTGGGGTCAAGGAGGATGATCGCGGCGTCGCGCTTGGCGCCTTCTAGCTCGCTGGCCGCGATCTTGCCAAGCGGGACGCCGTCTCCGTAGGTCCATGGCGCGCCGTCGTGCCTGTCGCAATGTCCACTGGTCATCAGGTAGTAACTGCCGTCGTTGCCCTGCGCCGCGAAACCCGCTGTGCACTTCGTGTTTTCATCCTCAACCCGGATGCCCGGCATCACGGCCTCGTCCGCCCGCGCCGCGCTCGCAAAGAACCCCGAGGCCAGCACCGTGGCCCAAAACAGCGCCAGCCCACGCAACCCTCCTCTGGTCATGGGAGTTTCCTATCTCCATTCGTTAGAGCTTGCAGACTAAGGCACCGGCGCGCACGTCCCCGCCGACGCAAAACCAGACGTGCAGGACGTCGTCTCGGCGCACGGAACGAATGGTTACCGATTCGTCGAGTTCGATCGGCTTGCGGTATTCCACGACCGCACGGTAGGGAGGCTCGCAAAGATCGGGCGCGTGCGCGAGCACTTCGTGCACCCCGTGCCAGTAGATGGTGTTGTTGACGTGTTCGAAAAGATCTCCATCGGTGTAGCGCAACGCAAACGGGGTCGCCGTGGCCGCGTGCTCAACCGGACCCGGAAGCCAAGGACGCCACTTGAGGCGATGGTTTTCCGTCGTGGTCCCCAAGCGGTTGAAGAAGCCGTCGGCTATGAGCGAGGGCGTCAACGTGTCCTTGTTCATGTTGATCCAGAACCCCTCGGTCTCGATCCGGCCGCCATTGGAACCGTCGAGTCGCACGCGCATGCTGCACCATCGCAACGAGATTCCCGAGCACCAGCGCCGAAACGTGATATCGCTCGGCCAGTCGAGCGGCTCGATCACATCGATGACCGTGCGCTGAACGATCCAATGCGGATGAATTTCGGCATAGCCGGCGTCGATCAGGTGCTCGGCACCGACCTCTTGGATATAGCGCGCGACCCCGTCGAGACGGGCGAGGAGCTGATGATCGATGTCGCTGGTGGCCAGCTTCCAGCCGGTGCGGAACACATAGCCGCTGTCGGGTAGATCGCTCAGCGGTTGACGCACGTCAACCGGGCTTCCCGGCCTTTTTCCTGGCACCGGCGCCTCCCCTGGTCCGCATCCTGCCGGTCGGCAGGCGTACGTATGGTAGCGGCCGGCGCTGAGTGGTCGAGTATTCGATATCGTTCCGTTCGAATGATCAAAACGGACTACTTGATCGTCGGCGCGGGCGCCATGGGTATGGCCTTCGCCGACACCATGGTGTCCGAAAGCGACGCCCACCTGGTGATCGTCGACCGGGGTCACCAGCCCGGTGGGCACTGGACGCGCGCCTACCCGTTCGTGCGGTTGCACCAGCCGTCGGCGTACTACGGCGTCAACTCACGCAAGCTCGAAACCGGCTCCATCGACCGGGTGGGGTGGAACGAAGGACTGCACGAGTTGGCAACCGGCGGCGATGTTTGTGCGTACTTCGACCACGTCATGCAGCAGGAACTCCTGCCGACCGGGCGGGTGTCGTACTTCCCGATGAGTGAGTACCTGGGCGACGGCCGGATATGTAATCTCGCCGGGACCAAGTTCTCCGTCGACGTACGGCAACGCGTTGTCGATGCGACGTATTTGCAGACAATGGTTCCGTCGATGCGTCCGCCGCCGTACCACGTTGCCGACGGCGTCGAGTGCGTAGCGCCCAACGCGCTGCCCCAGGCCGCGCCCGGCCAGCAGCGCTTCGTCATCGTCGGGGCGGGCAAGACCGGCATGGACGTCTGTCTTTGGCTGTTGCGCAACGGAATTGAGGCCGACCGCCTCACCTGGGTCATGCCCCGCGACGCATGGCTTCTCGATCGTGCCAATGTGCAGCCGGAAGTGGAGTTCCTGGACCGCTTAAAAGCCCACTCTGCGGCGCGGCTGGACTCCATCGGCGCGGCCACCTCGGTCGACGATCTGTTCGACCGGCTGGAGGCCAGCGGTGTGCTGTTGAGAATTGATCCGAATGTCCGACCCACGATGTATCGCTGCGCCATCGTGTCGCGTCTGGAGTTGGATCAATTGCGCCGCATCGAACGGATCGTCCGGATGGGCCACGTGCAGCGCATCGAACCCGGCACGATGACGCTTTCGGGCGGCACTTTCGACGTCGACGGGCCGGCCCTCTACATCGACTGCAGTGCGGATGGCCTTGAAAGACGCTCCGGCGTACCGGTATTCGACGACGGCCGCGTTACGTTGCAGAGTGTGCGCGGTTGCCAGCAGGTGTTCAGCGCCGGGCTCATCGCTCACGTGGAGGTCGGCTACGACGACGATTCGACCAAGAATTCGCTGTGCGTGCCGGTGCCCCATCCGAACACCGACCTGCACTGGCTCGACATGACGCTCGCCGAGAACCGCAACGAAATCAGCTGGACCGAGCGACCCGAATTGATGGACTGGCTGGCGACCTCGCGGCTCAACGTGATGCGTGGCCTGTACGCCCCGATGCTTGAACGGCAACGCGCGCGAGAACGGCTGCTCGGGATGGTCAAATCGTCGCTGCACAAAGCCAATGACAAGCTCGAAGCACTGATCGCTTCGTCGCGTTGATTCCGCAGCGCGCAGAACTAGCCGCGTCGAGTGCGCTCGTTGTGCCTAACTTGGTTGAAGGGCACGCCGCGATCTGCCGCGTATTCACGTGGGAGACCCAGCACCCGTTCACCGATGACGTTGCGTGCCATCTCGTTGCTGCCGCCCCCCAGCGCGACGGTCTGGCGAGAAAGATAGCGCTCCCCCACCTTGAACAGGTCGTGATCGTCGTCCACCACGCCGCTACCGCCCGTGATGTCCATGGCCGTGTCCACTTCCAGGAAGGTGACATCCGAGTGAAACAGCCGAATGATGGACCCGGCCGCCGGAGGTAATGACCCGTCGCGGACAGCGCGCGAGACGTGGTCGACCAGTCGGTCGCGCACCATCCGGCGCGCCAACACCCTTCCCACCTTGTCCTGGGTCGCCTCGTTGTCGGCCTGGCCGGCGGCCTCGGCAATCGCGAAGAAGTCGGTCAGCACAGTTTGGGAGGCTTCGTGGCCGCGGCCACTGGCGAATTCCGATCCGTGTCCGACCGCGCGCCGCTCGTGATACAGCAACCGCGACGCGACTTCCCAGCCCTTATTGACCTCGCCGACGACGGCGTCGTCACCCAGTCGCAGGCCGTCGAAGAATTCCTCGCAGAACTCCGTCGACCCGTCAACCTGTTGGATGCGGCGCAGCGTGACGCCGGGCGCGCGGATCGGAACCAGAAACATCGTCAGGCCGTCATGCTTGGGTACCGTCCAGTCGGTGCGGGCCAGCAGCAGGCCGTAGTCGGCCGCAAACGCACTGGTGCTCCAGGTCTTGGCGCCGTTGACGACCCAGGTGTCGCCGTCGCGGTCGGCGCGGGTGATGAGCCCGGCGAGGTCGGAGCCGCCGCTGGGTTCGGAGAGCAGCTGGACCAGCACCTCTTCGCCGCGCAGCGCCGCCGGAATATGTTGGCGCTTCTGCTCTTCGCTGCCGGTATCGAGCAGGCTCGCGCAGCAGATGGTGAAGGTGGGCACGTTGAGGATCAACGGCATCTCGTAGCCAACGGTCTCGGCGTCGAACGCCTTTTGGTAGGCGACGCCCAAGCCGAGCCCACCGTATTCGCGAGGGAAGCAGATCCCGGCGAATCCGCCTGAGTAGAGCCGCTTTTGCAGTTCACGGACGCGCTGCCAAGCGGCGTCATCGTCGCGCGCGGCGAGTGGCGGGTTGGCGGGATCGAGCCGCGGCATGTTCTCGGCAAGCCACGTCCGGGCTCGCGTAGCGAAGGCCTCCACAGACTCGGTCATGCCGCCGACTCCCCGTTGCGCAGTCGCGCGTAGATCGCCCGATGATGTTCCGCAGGTGTGCCGAACATGGAGCGGTACAACGTGATCCGCCGCACGAACAGGTGCAGGTCGTGTTCCCAGGTGACACCGATCCCGCCGTGAAGTTGGACGCAGTCCTGAGCGATCATGCCGGCATGCTCGCCGAGGTAAGACTTGGCGGCGCTGACGGTGAGCGCCGCGTCGGGGCTACGGGCGCCAACGTCTTCGACCGCACCGTCGGTGATCGCCCGGCTGGCTTCCAGCCACATTTTCATGTCCGCGAGGCGGTGTTTGAGCGCCTGGTAGGACCCCAGGGGGCGGCCAAAGCTGTGCCGGTCCAGCGCCCATCGGACGGTCATACCCAAGACGGTGTCGAGAATCCCCACGAGTTCGGCGCACTGCAACACCACCGCGATCTGCGCCTGGCGATCGATCAGTGCGCGCGCCTGCGTTATCGACCCGACCTCCGTGTCCGTGTCGACGCACACGCCATCGAAAGTCACTCGAGCGTAACGCTTTACAAAGTCCAAAGACCGCTGCGGCGTTACGCTGACCCCAGGCGCGTCGGTGGGCACCAGGAACTGGCGGGGCCCCTCGTCGCTGCGCGCCACCACCAGCAACAGCGCGGACTCGGCGCCCGCTTCCACCCGGTGCTTGACACCGTCGATGCGGTAGCCGGAGCCGGTCGGCGTGGCGGTGACGGTCGGCTGCTGCGGAGCGAAAGGCCGGTCGGGTTCATCGACCGCCCAGGCGGCCACTGTCGCACCCGCCATCAGGGATTCGATCGCCGCGGCGTGCTGATCGCGGTTGTCAGCGTCGGCCAGCCCGGCCAACACGATGCTGACCGGGTGTAATGGTCCGGGAGCGACGGTGTGTCCGAGGTTTTCAGCGATCAACGCCAGGTCCCTGACGCCGTCGCCGGAGACGCTGCCGCCGCCCAGTTCCTCGGGCACCAGCAGGCTGGTCCAGCCGAGTTCGGCCGCGTGGGCCCACCACCCGGTGTCAAACGAAACGTCCTGGCCATGCAACGCGCGCACCTGGTCGAGCGATGCATGCTTGTCCAGAAAGGCGCGCGCGGTGGAGACGAACAACGCCGTCTCGGGCCTGGTGGCATCAGTGGCATCAGCCATCTGGGTGTTCGTCCTCGATTCCGAAAGTGTTCACTGCCATGGCCAGTGAGCAGTAGCAGCCTACGGTGAACACTAGATCCATGCGCTGCCGGTCATCGAAGTGCCTGCCGAGCTCGGCCCACGTCGTGTCGGAAATGGTGCTGTATTCGTCCAATTCGTCGACCGCATGCACTACCAGGCGGTCCTGGTCGTCGGTGATCGTGTCGTCGCGAATCGCGTCGATTTCAGACGCGGTCAGCCCCGCCCGCTGCGCGATGGGGACGTGGTGCGACCACAGGTAAGGGCACTCGCGCCGGTGCACGATCCGCAACAGCGCGATCTCCCGAACCCGCGCGGACAAGGTGGAGTCGATGAGCAGGTATGCGTTGAATTTCAGATAGGCGCGGGTCAAGTCCGGGTGGCGCACCATGGTCGCCAAGACATTGCCGGCGTCGCGCGCGTTGGCGCGCTCGGGCGGCAGCAGGGCGGTTACCGCGGCGCGTGCCCGATCGTCCCATTCCTCGTCCGGCAATGGCGCCAACCGCAACGGGTGTTGTGCAACCGACTTTGGCATCTCGCGCTCCTCGGGTTTACGGGATCACTCGATCGGTTCGTTGCCGAGCACGGTGGTCCGCAGCATCTCCCGCGGCGAGTCCGGGTCATAGGGGGCGGCGCGGTGCAGCACGCCCTGGTTGTCCCAGATGACGGTGTCGCCGACCGACCAGCTGTGCCGGTAAACCTTGTCGGGACCTGTTGCGCGGTCCAGCAATTCGGCCAACAACGCGCGTCCCTCGTCTAGATCCATGCCGACGACGTAGTCCGCCGAGGCGCCCAGGACAAGCGATTTGCGGCCGCTGCGGTGCGTCCATACCAGCGGATGTTCATGAGTGCGCCGTTGCCGCCAGCGCTGAACCTGCTCGGGTGTGGGGTCGGGGTTAATGCGGCGCTGTGAGGCTTCCAGGGAATGCACCACGCGCAATGAGCCGAATCGTCGCTTCTCCTCGTCGGTCAAGTCGTCATAAGCCGCATATGAATTCGCGAACTCCGTCTCACCGCCGCGTTCGGCGACCGCAACCGCCGACAGCAGGGTGGCTTTCTGCGGGCACTCCTCGCTGAGGGGGGTACATCCGTCGATGTGCCAGTCGAACGTGGCCCGCAGATAGGCGGCCGAGGAGTTCTTCGACGTGTCCAGCGTGATCGGGTAGATACCCGCTACTGGGTGGTGGCCGTCTGAGGAGTAGTCGACCTCACCGAGCCGACGGCAGAACTGCACTTGCGCTTGGGGATCCAATCCCAGTCTGCGAAAGACTAATACACCGTTGTCTTCCAGTGCCTCCATCACTGCCTCGCCGAGCAGGTCATCGGAGGTCAGCCGGTCCGCGTCGGCGCCGAGGATCTCGGCGCCGACCGACGAGGTGAGCTTGTTGATGGTGAGCAGACTCATGCTCTGTCCCTTCTGTGTCTGATATGGCGGCCGGTCATGGCACTGGTTCGCCGACGCGGTCGAGGATGGCGTCGGCGGAGTCGGTGGGCTTGGGCTGGCCGAAGATTTCGACCGCCATCGCGACCATGACCAGCGAGTAGATGAGGTGCAGCAGGTTCAGCGCGTCCTCGGGCAGGTCATCCAGGGAGAACTTGTCGCAGTACTCGATGGCCTCTTCCAAGCGCGGGAAGAAGGCGTGGTAGAACTCCCGCATCTCCACCATGCTGCTGGCCAGCCGCTGGTTCCACCGCTCGGCTTCGGTTGGCAGACACCAGGTTTGCGCGAACCCCTCCAGCTCCGCGAACGCACTCGGCAACAGGGCCTCAGCCATTGCTCACACCCCCACCGGTTGGGTTTCGCGCTGGTATGCCCCCACCCAATCCACGACCTCTTTGTGGAGGTGGCGCACCAGGATCTCCTGGTCGCTGAGTGGGAACTCGTCGACGATGCCGGTTTCCAAGGCCGCCTGAGTGCCCCCGAGCATGCCGGCATCCTGCAGGGCGAACTCCTTGAGCACCACCGCAGCCACTTCGTGTTCGATGCGTTCCCGCACAGTGCGGGCCGGGTGAAACGCAGTGTAGGCCTCGAATTTGTGCGTGTTGTGCGACGTCGGCCAATACCGGTACAGCAGATACCAGCCGCCGTAGATGAGGATCTCCAGGTTGGGGAAGATCTGGAAATTGCTGATGCCCCAGGGCTCGATGCCACCAGGGTTGAGCCCGGCGGGCAGCTCACCGATGTCCGGAGTACGCCACGGCCCGACAAGCCCACTGCGCGTTGCGCGTTCGATCGGGTACATGCATTCCGGCGCCATCAGCCAGCGGCGGGTCCCTGCCGTCGACACCACTCGGTGCGGTCCGTCGATCTGGAAGTGTGCGCACTCGAAGCCGGCGTTGGGGTCGCGTACCGCGGAAGGCACCTGCTGCGGATGCAGCGACGGGACGTGGTAGTACTCTTGGAACGCGTCGGCGAAGATCTTCCAGTTGCTGTTGTTGTGGGCCACGAAGTCGTAGCGTTCGGTGAGCTTGCCGAACGGGTAGTCGTCGAGCCCGGTGATCATCGGGCCGAGGAACTCGCGCAAGTTCTGTCGCGGCTGATCATCGAGATTGATGAAGATGAACCCATTCCACACATCGCAGTGCACCGCGCGCAGGCCGTAGTCGGCCGTGTCGAGGTCAAAGAACTCCGGCTCCTGCTGCACGAAAGTCAACGCGCCATCGAGGCTGTAGCGCCAGCCGTGGTATTTGCAGGTGAACTGCCGGCACGTCCCGTTGGTTTCCTCATGCGGAAAGTCGTTCCACACCAGCTTGTTACCGCGGTGGCGGCAGACATTGTAGAAGGCCCGAATCACCTCGTCTTTGCCCTTGACCACGATCACCGACGTGCGGGCGGCCTCGATCTCTTTGGTGAAATAACTACCCACCCGCGGCAGCTCCTCGACGCGGCCGACGTTGAGCCAGGCACGTTTGAAGACCGCCTCACGTTCGAGTTCGTAGAACTCCGGCGATGTCGAGTCGCCGAAGGAGATCGGACCGGTGCCCAGTTGTGGGTAGTGCTCTGTCCAGCTGCCCTCCGTCGGCTTAGGCCATCGAGCCATCAGAACCTGCCTTTCGTTGCTTATCCCTGCCGGTCCCTGCCGCGCCGCTCACATCACGGCCCCGCCGTTCACGCCGAGCACCTGACCGGTGATGAAGCCGGCCTCTTCCGAACACAAGAATCCGACCGCCGCCGCGATGTCATCGCCGCTGCCGAGGTGGCCCATGGGAATCCTGCTCGCCATTTCCTCATTGGACCCCAGGTGCCCTTGCGCCTGCGACTGATGCTGCATCGGCGTCTCGATGCCCGACGGGGGGATGTTGTTGATGGTGATTCCCATCGAGGCGTATTCGTTGGCAAGCGATTTGGTCAGCGTGATCACCGCGCCCTTGGACGCCGCGTAGTGCGCCATCCGCGGCGAGCCTCGTTGTGCGCTCGACGACGAGATCATCACGATGCGGCCCCAGTTGGCCGCGATCATGTCCGGCAGCGCCACCTGACAGCAGTGGAACGTACCGTTGAGGTTGACGTCGATAATGCGCGACCAGTCTTCGGGCGTGATCTCGGTAAACGGTCCGAAGCCGACCATCCCGGCGCTCGTCACCAGAATGCTCACCGGCCCCAACTCACTGCGCACCTTGGCGAAGGCCTCCTCCACCGCGGGCCGGTCGGTGACGTCGGCCGCCACACCCAGCGCCTCGACCCCTTCGTTACGAAGGTCCTCCGAAACGCGTTGCGCCGCTTCCTCGTTGACGTCCAGCACGGCAACCTTGTGTCCGCGCCGGCCCAGCTCGTGACAGGTCGCCTCTCCCATGCCCGACGCGCCGCCGGTCACCACCGCTACCCGTGTCATCGGCTGCGCCTCCTTGCTGGGTGTCCCGTCACGCTCGCCTCATGCTTCCCTCATTCGTAGACCACCGTTACTGAATCACTAGTAGGCAACGACTGGCAGGTCAAGACCCAACCCTCGGCGACCTCCTCCTCGGTGAGCGCGTCGTTGTTGATCATCCACGCGCTGCCGACGGTCAGCCGCGCCATACATGTTCCGCACGAACCGGTTTCGCACGACGACGGCGCGTTCAGGCCCGCCAGGCGCGCCGTCTGCAGCAAGGTGTCGCCAGCTCGGTATCCCACGGTGGTGGTCCGGCGGTCCAGTTGAATCGTCACCTGCTCCGTCGTCGGGCCCCCAGTGCCCCCACCAATTTCTAAGGCCGTGTCGACGTCCCCACGTGCGCTCGTCTGTCCCATCGAGGCGAGAGTATCAAGTACTTGTCACAAATATCAAGTACTTGACATACCGCTGGCTAGGGCTCGGTGTGCTCCGTGAACAAGGTGTGGCCGGTGCCCTTTTCGACGACACGGCCCAACAAGTCGTGCAGCAGCCGCTGCTCGTCGCTCGTCAACACACCGAAAACCCTTTCGTGCGCGGCCAGCGCGTCGGTCAAGACCGCCGAGGTGACCGCGCGCCCCTCATCGGTGAGGTAGGCCTGCATGATTCGCCCGTGTTGCGGATCCTGCTTGCGCTCCACCAGACCGCGCCGCTCCAGCGCGGCCAGCGCCAACTGGACGCCCTGCGGGCTGATCAACAGCCGTCGGGCCAGCTGGGCACCGGACAGGCCGGGTTCGTTAGCCAGCTGACGCATCAGACCGATCTGTGCGGTCGTCACGCCATGGGCGCTAATGGCCTCGTTCACCGTCGTCAGCGAAAAGTGAAAGGCCTGCTTGAGCAGCCACAGGATGTTGTCAGTGAGTTCCATGCTCTGCTCCCGGATTGTTCCGGTGGATGCGGCCGTCTTTCATGACGAATCGGACATCGAGCGTGGTCGAGATGTCTTCGGAGGGATCCCCCGGCACCGCGATGACGTCGGCGAGATAGCCGGGCGCGAGGCGGCCGAGCTCGTGATCGGCTTCGATCAGCTCGGCGCTGGTCACCGTCGCCGCGCGGATCGCCTGCATGGGTGTCATGCCACGGCGCACCAGGGCGCAGAGTTCTTCGGCGTTCTGCCCGTGGGGGATCGCGGGCGCGTCGGTGCCGCACGCGATGCGAACGCCCGCGGCAATCGCCTTGGGCAACATCGCCTTTGCCCGCGGAAACACCTCGTTGGCCTTCTTGCGCAACTCGGGGGCGATTCGGTCGACGGCCATCGCCTCAGTCAGATAAGTGGTCGAGACCAGAAAGGTGCCGTGGTCCACCATCATCTGGATGGTCTCGTCGGTGGCCAAAAAGCCGTGTTCGATGCAGTCGATGCCCGCCCTGATGCAGGCCCGGATCGCGCTGTCGCCGATGGCGTGCGCGGCGACACGCACCCCGGCGCGATGCGCCTCGTCGGAGATGGCGAGGAACTCCTCGTCGGAGTACTGCTGGGCACCCGGCGCGGTGCTGTGCGACATCACCCCGCCCGAGGCCGATACCTTGATCACCTTGGCGCCGTGGCGAATTTGGTAGCGCACGCACGCGCGTACGTCGGACACCCCGTTGGCGATGCCTTCGGCCACGCTCAGCGGCATGATGCCGGGCGCCATCCGCTGGAACACCGTCGGGTCAAGGTGCCCACCGTAGGGCGTGACGGCGTGACCCGCGGGTACGATCCGCGGGCCGGCGTGCCAGCCCTGGTCGATCGAGCGCTGCAACGCCACATCCAGTAAGTAACCGCCGGTCTTGACCATCAGACCGAGGTTGCGCACTGTGGTAAAGCCGGCATCCAGCGTGGTGCGGGCGTTCACCGCGCCCCGCAGAGTTCGATACACCGGGTCGTCCTGCACACCGTGCATGGGGCTGGGCAGACCCTCCGGTCCACCGGGCCCGCCGATGAGCAGATTGAGCTCCATGTCCATCAGGCCCGGCAGCAGCGTCACATCGCCCAGGTCGATCTCGATGGCCGAATCAGGGAGCGGGTCAACGGGATTCACGGCGCTGATGCGCTCGCCCTCAATCACCAGGACGGCCGGCGAGCGGACCTGGCCGGCGTCGACGTCGGCCCAGCGGTCGGCCCGCAGCACGATGGTCACGGGACGGGTTCGGAGACGCAATCCAGGGTGGACGCACCCGAGTCGGGCACCCGCGGCTGTTTCCAGCATTCCACCGGGAAAGACACCATGATCATCGAGTACAGCAGGTGCATCAGGTTGGTGACGTCGTCGGGCAGGTCGTGGAGCGGGAACTTGTCGCAGTAGGCGATGGCGTCTTCAGCCCGCGGCGTAATGGCGTCGTAGAAGGCCTGCATCTGGGCCATCGAGCTGTTCATCCGCTTTTGGTAGCGCTGCGGCTCACTGTCGAGGCACCAGTCGGAAAACGGTTCCAGGTCGGCGAATTCGGTTGGCAGCTTGGCGCTCACGGCTAGACCCCTGCCGTGGTGCTCTGGTAGTCGGCGATCCAGGCGGCGGTCTCTTTGTGGAGGTGGCGCAGCAGTATTTCCTGGTCGTTGAGCAGAAATTCGCGCACTACACCCGACTCGACCATGCTCTGGGTGGCTTCCAGCGTGTTGGCATCCTGCAGCCCGTATTCCTTGAAGGTCACCGCGGCGAGTTCCTGGGCGATCCGTTCGCGCGGCGTCCGTGGCGCAGGGAAGTACAGCGTGCCCTCGAACACGTGAGAGTTGTGGGACGTCGGCCAGTAGTGGTAGGTCAAATACCAGCCTTGGCCCCAGATCAAGAGGACGAAGTTGGGGAACAGCTGAAACGAGTCCAGCCCCCAGGGGTCGCATTTGGCCGGGTTGACACCGCGGGGAAGCTCACCGAGATCGGGCTGGGCCCAAGGCCCGAACAGCCCGCTTTGACAGATGTCGTCGACGGGCTTGCGCATGTCGGGATCCATTTCCCAGGCCCGCACACCCGACGTGCTGACCAAGCGGTGCGGGCCGTCGATGCGGTAGTGCGGCGCCTCGAAACCGGCTTCCGCCGCGGCCTTGGAGTACTTGCTCGGCGACTGGCTCGCGTGCAACACGGGTGCGTGATAGAACTCCTGGAACGCATCCATGTAGAGCTTCCAATTGGCTTTCACCTCCGAGCGGTAGTACCACCGCGAGGTCATCTGCCCGAACGGGTATCCCTCCAGATCGGTGATCATCGGGCCGAGGAATTCCCGCAGCGACTGCTCGGGCTGCTTGGCGAAGTTGACGAAGATGAACCCTTCCCACACGTCGCAATGCACCGGCACCAGCCCGTAGCGGCTCTTGTCGAGATCGAAGAACTCGCCCTCCTGCTGCACATGGGTGAGCTTGCCGTCCAGGTCGTAGCGCCAGGCGTGGTATTTGCAAGTGAACTGCCGGCACACGCCGCTGGTCTCCTCCAGGGGCATGTCGTTCCAGACCAGCTTGTTGCCCCGGTGCCGGCAGATGTTGTGGAACGCGTTGACCTCACCCGCGGCGTTGCGGACCACGATGATCGAGGTGTTGGCGACCTTGAGCTCCTTGGTGAAGTAGCTGCCTTTGCGCGGAATGCTTTCCACCCGACCGACATTCAGCCATGCGCGCTTGAAGATCGCCGCGCGCTCGAGCTCGTAGATGTGCGGGCTGATGGAGTCCTCATAGGACACGGGTCCCGTGCCCAGTTCGGGATAGTGCTGTGTCCAGCTGCCCTCGGGCGGCTTGGGAAAGCGAGCCATGTCTGGTGACCGTATATGCTGAAGACCGCAATCGCAAGTAGTTGATATTGCGGGTTCAAGGAGGAGCTACGTGCACCGACACGACAAGCTGTTCATTGGTGGGTCATGGCTTTCGCCGAGCACCGATGACACCATCGAGGTGATCTCCCCGCACACCGAAGCGCCCATCGCTCTGGTCGCGGCGGCGGGTCCGGCCGACGTGGACGCGGCCGTAACCAGCGCCCGCACAGCGTTCGACGACGGTCCCTGGCCGCGTCTGGATCCCGCCGATCGGATCGACGCGGTGCGCCGGCTCGCGAAAATCTATGCGGCGCAACAGTCGGCGATGGCCGAGCTGATCACGGCCGAAATCGGCGCGCCCATCAGCTTTGCCCAGCGCGCCCAGGTCGGGCTGCCGTCGATGATGATGACCGCGTTCTGCGATCTCGCCCAGGGATTTGGCTGGCGGGAGACCCGGCGCGGCTTCTACGGTTCCGACCTCGACCTTCGTCGTGAACCCGTCGGGGTGGTCGCCGCGATCGTGCCGTGGAACATGCCGCAGTTCCTCATCGTCACCAAGCTCATCCCGGCGCTGCTCGCCGGGTGTTGCGCGGTGGTCAAGCCGGCGCCGGAATCCCCGCTGGACGCGCTTCTCCTCGCCGACTTGATCCAACAAGCCGACCTGCCGCCGGGTGTGGTGAGCGTGCTGCCCGGCGATGCGAAAGTCGGCCAGCAGCTCATCGACCACCGCGGTGTCGACAAGGTGTCGTTCACCGGCTCCACCGCCGCGGGCAAGGCGGTCGCGGCGGCCTGCGCGGCCGACCTCAAGCGGGTCAGCCTGGAACTGGGCGGCAAGTCCGCGGCCATCGTCCTCGACGACGCCGACCCGGCCGCGGTCGCGACTGCCGTCCGGTCGGCGAGCCTGTCCAACTGCGGTCAGATCTGTAATGCCCTCACCCGAATCCTGTTGCCGGCCAACCGAAGCGACGAGTTCGTCAACGCCCTGGCCGTCGAGATGACCGCGCTGCGCATCGGTGACCCGTCCGACCCCGCGACACAGCTCGGCCCGCTGGTCGCTAGACGGCAGCAGGACCGCGTCCGCGATTACATCTCCGAGGGCCAGCGGGAGGGCGCCCGCGTTGTCGTCGGCGGCGCCGACATGCCCGACGGTATCGAGCAGGGCTGGTACGTGCAGCCGACACTGTTCGCCGATGCCGACAACTCCATGCGAATCGCCCGGGAGGAAATCTTCGGCCCGGTCCTCACCGCCATCCCCTACCGCGACGAGGACGACGCCGTCGCCATCGCCAACGATTCCGACTACGGCCTGGCCGGCTCGGTCTTCACCGCCGACCCCGACCGCGGACTAGCCGTTGCCGGCCGCGTGCGCACCGGGACCTTCGGCGTCAACCAGGGCTACACCATGGACCCGTTCGCGCCCTTCGGCGGGGTCAAAGGCAGCGGTTACGGACGGGAACTGGGCACCGAAGGAATCGACGGTTACACCGTCCTCAAGTCGATCTCGGTGGCCGCCGGCCGCTGAGACCGCTTGCCCGGGGGCAACTTAGGCTGGCGTACGCCGGCCCCAAATGGAATGGAATACCCTGGTATACAACGCGATTCAGTGGACGACGGCATCAGTAATCATGTTGGCCACAGGAGTACCGTCCGCCGACCATGAGGCGATTCACGAATGCGATAGCACATTCAAGAAGCGTCTAATGGTCGGTCGCGCAGCACCACCACCATGCCGGAGTGGTCAACTCAGGCCGGCGCACTGTCGGCGGTTGACCACCAGTATTCGATGAACGGTTCCATCGCCCGGCTGACCAGCTCGATGCGTGGTCCGGTCGGACCCTTGCAGTACGCCCACAGCAGCGTGCCCGATCCGTCCGGGTTGTACGACTTCGCCTCGTAGCGCATGCCGTTGGATTCCAGTGTTGCCAGGTCGGATTCGACGTCGTCGGACCAGTAACCCAGATGGTGGACGCCCGAGTCCGCCGGAACCCAAATCGTGCCCGGAGCGGTCTGGATGATCTCCACTCGCGGCGCGTCGCCCGAATAAGCCATCCGCATCGGGATGGTCACTTCACCGTCGGGTGTATGGGCGATCTGGTCCACCTCGACTACGTCGGTCCACCGGTAGCCGGCTACCTTGGTGAACCAGTCCAGGGTCGCGTCGAAGTCGTCGACGACGATGCCGCTGTGGTAGAGATTTTCCGGCTTCACTGGCTTCCCTCGGTTTCTGGGGTTCCCGCAGTTTTGACCGCCTGCTCCAGCCACTGCACCTCGCTGAAGTTCTCCCGGCCGCTTCTTTCCAGAAGCGATTCGAGCGCAAGGCGTTTCACCCGCAGGGCAGCGGGGTCGTCGGGTGCATGGGCAAGGACGATATCGATGAGGTGTAGCGCCTGCAACACGCGTCCCTGCTTCAGGTGGGCGTCCGCGCGCTCGGTGAGTGCGGTGCTCCCGC
This sequence comes from uncultured Actinomycetota bacterium, assembly GCA_963767375.1. GTDB lineage: Bacteria > Actinomycetota > Actinomycetes > Mycobacteriales > Mycobacteriaceae > Mycobacterium. The sequence continues at coordinate 2,422,996 of CAVYDT010000008.1, read as the reverse complement.
CGGTTAATTCGACGACGTCATGCCACACCGCGGCGGGCGGAGTGTCGTAGAGCTCGGTGGTGGATTCGTAGCGGAACCACCCGACATGCTCCTCCCAGATGGCTCGCACGATCCACGGCACCTTGCCGTGGACCTGGGGCAGCGCGAGCTCGGGCGGAAGGGTGACTTCGCGCATCAGCGTCCAAAGGTCGCTGCCGGCGTTCATTCCGTCGATGGTGCGGTCCCGCAGGTACGCGGTCGCGTCACGGACCTTGGTCATGGTCTGCCGTATCTGGTCGGCGCCGCGGAAGACGTCGTGTCCGTTGATCAGCGTCTGGGGCTCCAGCGCGATGACTCTGTCGATGGAGCGGATGAACGCCATGGCGCTGCGAATCTTGTCTCCCCGCAAGGTGTACAGATTCGGGACGTGGCCGAAAAACGGCCCCATCAAGTTGCCGATGAACACGGTGCGGTGCTCGGGCATCCAGACCACCAGGGCGTCGGTGGTCTCGCCGCCCGGTGTCGAGTACAGCTCGAACCGCCGGCCGCCGAGTTCGAAAGCGTGACTGTCGATGAAGGCGGCGGTGAGCACCGGTTCTGGCGGCAGCTTCATCGCCATCGCGTCGACATCCATGAACGCACCCCAGAGCGCCATGATGCGCCGGCTGTAAAACGGATGCAGGCGACGCCAGTACTCACGCACGTCACGGTGGTTGGCCTGGGCGATCGTCTCGACTCCGGCCGCGTTGAACAGATCCCAGCCGCCCACATGGTCGGGATGGCCCTGGGTGAACGTGATGACCCTCAACGGACCGTTGCTCACCCCGGCGAAGCGTGCCTTGATCGCGGGCGCCTCGAAGTCGGTGCCGGTGTTGATCAACACGTCGCCCTCGGCCGTGGTGACCAGGTAACTGTTGGCGATGTTCTTGGACATGAAGATCCCGTCGCCGACCTCGACGGCATCCTGATCGGCCTCGCCTTGTTTGATCAGCGCATCTAGGGATTGCGCCATCGCGCCCGGCCTCCTCGCACTTGGTTCCGGCACAAACCTAACATTTGTTCTCCGCGGCCGTATAGTTTCACTGCGATGGCGACACCCGACGAACTCATCACCCGCGCGTGCGAACGGGCCGAGCTCGACGATTTCGGCGGTGACTCGTGGCGCGAGGGCCTCCACCTGCTCGTCGACAGCGTCGAATCCACGCCCGGAGTCAATCCGGGCGGCCGCGACTTCGTGTACGGCCAGTTCGTCGACGCGCTGTGGAATCGCCTGCGCATCATCGACTATCTGAAGCAGCATCCCGAAATCCGTCAGGAGCGGGTGGAGCGACCGCTGGTGATCCTCGGGCTGCCCCGCACCGGCACGTCGCTGGCGAGTTATCTGCTCGACCAAGACCCGCAACGGCGCTCACTGCTGACCTGGGAAGCGGAGGACTCGGTGCCACCGTCGACGCCCGAAACGCTGCGCACCGATCCACGGTGTCTGAAGAAGAAAGCGGAACTCGACATCCTTGCCCAGGGGCTCAAGGCCGCCGACATCCCGATGGTGCATTGGGATGAGGCAGACGGGCCAACCGAGTGCGTGTTCGTCCAGAACCAGGATTTCAAGGCCTATCTGTGGGAGGCGTTCATGCCCACCTCGGCCTACGCAGACTGGCTGCTACAGACCGACATGACCAGCTCCTACGCCTACGAGCGGTCGGTGCTGCAATTGTTGCAGTCGCGCGCGCCGGGCACCTGGTCACTCAAGATGCCGTCGCATGCGGTGCACATCGAAGCGCTGTTGGCGACGTTTCCCGACGTGCGCATCGTGTGGGCGCACCGCGACCCGTTCAAGGCGACGGCATCGTTTTTGCGATTGAACTATCTGTCCCGCGCTGTCCTTGGGTGTGCCATGGACGCTACGGCCACCACCGATGTTGTCTCGAATGTGTTGCGGCAGTTGAGCGCACACATCACCCGGCCGATGACGGCGCGTGAACGCATCGGCGACGACCGGTTCTTCGACCTGCACTATTCGGCTCTCATGCGCGACCCCATGAGCGTCATGCGCTCACTGTACGACTGGGCCGGCGACGTACTAACGGCGTCGACGGAGCGGTCCATGCTCGATTGGCTGCAACGAAATCCCCAAGACCGCTTCGGCGTTCAGCCGTACTCGCTGGACGGGACCGGCGTCACCCGGGCCGACCTGGAATCCGTCTTCGCCGAGTATCTGGCGGCGTTCGACATTGAACTCGAAGGGATCTGACCGGTGCAGGCAGCGGCTGCCCTTTAAACGACAAGACATTCCGGCATCACTTCGCGCCAGCGCTAACCAGAATCGGCCGCGACGGTGACAGACCGCGCGCCCTACGCCTTTTCCAACGTGAACGATATCGGGTTAGTCGGACCTGGGACCCCAAGAGGACATCCGATGTGGTCATAGCCAGTCGACTTACCTCTGAGGCTGGTCGGGTCGAACATAAGCGTCATGTCTCCGTCGTGTCTCGATCCGTCTCTGCACTGGACCGAGTTCGGCACGTTCTGCTGTGTCAGGGTCCATCGACCCCGGATGAGGTGGAAATCGCCCTGCAAACCGTAGTCGCCAGTCAGATGGAGGCAGCCCTGTCCACATCGCGTGAGGGTCCACTGATAGGTATCGTCAGCGTATCCGTCCCGGTGGTCGAACACGACGTTGTATGTTCCACTCGGGTCGGTGGCGTTCGCGGTCGCGGTTCCCACAGCGGCGAACATGGCCGCCGCAAAAACTGCCGCCGTACCCAACTTTTTCATTAGCTTCTCCTCTCCTCAGCCCGATTTGTTTGGCGAATGCGTCATTATCCCTTCACCGGACTGCGTCGCGTGAGTATTGGCCTGCTCGCACCTCGGCGAGCCAAGCGAACGTGTGGGTAAGCCCCCGCCATCACGAGCGAACCCGTGCCGCCAGCAGGGGTTCGCGTGGCGCTACTCGTGTGTGGCCACCCCCTTATGGTGCGGTTGCTCCCCGGCCGGCCGTAAGACCGACCAAGGCGAAGCGCTCAGGGTCCGCCTCCGGTTATTCGGAGGGCGGCGCAGGCGGTATCACGATTATGGTCGCCCCGGGGATCGCCGCAAGGGTCGCCGCGAGGTTGGCCGCTACGTCCGCCGGTATGCCCGCCGCTGAGATCTCGAACGGGACCGCCGAGGGGAACGCCGCTTTGGGCGCCACGGGCGTCGCCGGGGGCGTCGCTGACGCTGCCGCTGCTGGGGTCGGTTTGTTCGCCGCCACTACAGTCGCCGCGGGCGCTTTGTTCGCCGCGGGGGTTATCGCCCCTTTGCTCGCTGCGGGAGCGCCCCGCGAGCCAAGACCCGCCATGGAGCTCCCGGCCAAACCCGCCAACGCCATGCCGGTGTAGGGGCTGGTTTGGCTGTTTTGCACGACTATTGGGACGGCGGTATTTGGCAACGCGGCGACAACTTGGCGTATCGCCGTCGGGGTGGCCCAGGACGGCGGCACCGAGAGCTCACCGATCGAGCTAGCCCCGCCGGTAAACGCGGACACCGCCACCCCACTGCCGGGCCTGGACAGGAGCGCAGCCGTCACCAGATTGGGCTCCTCTACCGCACCCGGTTCCACCGACGGACTGGTTTCGCCGCGATGCTGGTCCGTTAACCCCACTGACCCTTGGCCCAAGATGGAACACGAGATTGCCAGCGATGCGAGCGAAACCAGGTTAAGACCGATGAGGGCCCCATCGCCTATTGAACCTATTTCGAGGGGTGCGGCTGCAGCGGCGGCCGGCGCGGCGGCTGCGGCGGCCGGCGCGGCGGCTTGGGCGACCGTGGCGGCCTGGCCCGCGAGCCCGGACGGGTTGGTGGTCTGCGGCGGCGAAGTGAACGGCGTTAACCTCGACACGACCGCCGAAAAGCTGGCATAGCCTTGCATTGCGGCGCTGTCCTGAGCCCACATTTCGGCATACTGCGCTTCACTGGCAGCGATCGCCGCGGTGTTTTGCCCCAGAATGTTGGTCGCGATCAGCATCATCTTCTGGCTACGGTTGGCCGCGACCACCGCCGGGTGCACGGTCATCGCGAACGCTGCCTCATAGGCGCCCGCCGCGGCCTTGGCCTGGGCGGCGGCCCGCTCAGCCTGGGCGGCGGTAGTGCTCATCCACGCCGCATAGGGTGCGGCAGCGGCCGCCATCGACGCCGACGAGGGACCGAGCCACTCCCCGCTGGTGAGTTCCGAAATCGCCGAAGAGTAAGAGGCCGCCGTTGAGTCCAATTCGGTGGCGAGCTCATCCCAGGCCGTCGCCGCGGCCATCAACGGCCCCGAGCCGGGACCGGAATACATTCTGGCGGAGTTGATTTCCGGTGGTAATGCGCCGAAATCCATTGCGATACCGTCCTTATCGGGCCGCCAATGCGTTGGTGGCCTCGGTGGCCGCATACGACGCCGCGCTGGACCCCAGCATGGCCACAAACTGGTCGTGAATCGCTGCGGCCTGGGCGCTGACCGCCTGATACATCTGGGCGTGCATCGCGAACTGCGCCGCCGTCACCGCCGACACTTCGTCGGCGGCGGCGGGAACCACCCCGGTGGTCGGGGCGGCCGCTGCGGCGTTGCGGGCCGTCATTGCCGAGCCGATACTTGCCAAATTGCCGGCCACCGCACTCAGCATTTCCGGCTGTGTGGTCACGAAAGACATAGACTTCTCCTTAAAGGAAACTGTCCGGCCCCCGCCTTGCGACCGTGGCGTAAACCGATTCACACGGCGAAAATCCTGTCGGGGCCAGAACGGAACGAAACGGTTATCGGTTTCCGCTAGCCGTGATCGTGACTATCCGCTCAACCTCGCCCACCTCCTCACCGCGGGACGCACGCGGAGGTATCAGCAGAGTTGCACAAAAAACGCAAAAACAGGCGAAGCAGCGGGCGTGTCCGCGCGCAAAAAAAGGCGACCTACTGAGCGGGCGGACGAGCTCAATGGCCGACAGAGTCTAACGATGCCATTTCATGGGTCTGGTGAGACGATGACCTGATGGCAATGTCATCTAAGCCCAGCCCGCGCCCGCTGACGACGCCCCGTGCCGCCGCGGTGGCCGGTGTGATCTTTGCGCTGCTGTTTGGCGCCGTGCTGATCCTGATTGGCACCAAAATGCCTGAGCGCGCAGCAGGTTCGTACGAATGGCTGAACAGTCACGGCAGCGGGATCACGACCGCGAGGACGCTGATGCCGTTCGCGGGCATCAGCTTTTTGTGGTTCATCGGGGTGGTCCGCGACGGGTTAGGGCGCTATGAAGACAAGTTCTTCTCGTCGGTCTTCATCTGCAGCGGCGTGCTGTTTTTGGCCATGATGTTCGTCTCGACCGCTGTGGCGGGCGGCCTGGTGGCCAGTAACGCCGGGGTCACCGATCCGTCGGCGCATGCGGAGACGATCCAGTTCGGGAAGGCGGTGATGCTGGCGGCCAGCCAGACTTATGCGGTCCGGATGGCTGCGGTGTTCATGATGTCGCTGGCAACAATTTGGCTTCGGACGGGCTTGATGCCACGGTGGCTGGTTGGTTTGAGCTACCTGGCTGCCGTTGCCTTGCTGGTGGCCACCGACTTCAGCATGTGGATCACGATGGCGTTCCCCGTCTGGGTGTTGATGGTCAGCGGCTTGCTGTTGGCCCGGGCAGGGCTTTTCGAGCAACTGAGGACTGGCGGGGATGAACCGACGGAGCCTGCCCGGTGAACACCGACGCAACGGTGGTCGCCTGGTCGAATGGCCGCCGACGAACTGTTCCGGGGGGCGTGATCGGGGCGTAGTGTTCGCACGCATAACACAGAAGGAGGAGTCCGAGGATGCCGACGAGCGATCATGACTGGAGCAAGCCAGCGGCGATGGCCATTCCTAAGGAGGGGTACTTCGAGCTCGAGCGCGGCAGGTACGGTCCGATCTATCCGAGAACTCCTGCCTGCTATGGCTTTTCGATCATCGCGAAGGTCAAAGAGGGGCGCGAAGAGGCTGTCCGCGCGTACGGCAAGCAGATCGAAGAAGCGATTGCCGGGAGTCCCGACGTGCTCGCGCCGCTGCGGCTGCACTACTTGCGGTGGGTATTGTTCGACGTCGGTTCGGGGCTGCATTTTCAGTACCAGGGCATCTTCGACACCGATTTCGACAAGTACACCGAGGATGCGGTGGCGCTGTTCAGCGCGACCGGGATCACCACGGTGTTCACCAACCTCGAGGGATTCCCGGAGGACTGGAAAGAGAATCCAGACGCCTTCGTGAAGTTCGTTCGTGAGCACCAGTGCTCCAGTTTCCTGGAGTATGGGGAGTACCCCTACGTCACCGCCGACGAGATCAAAAAGGCCCTGCGGCTCAAAGCGGCGTTCTCCGACATGCTCGACCAAATGCAATGATCCGCACCGAAACATGTACCGATGCTTGAGTTGGAGGACATTCAGCATATTCTGCTGACCCGCACGCCGGCGATGACCGGGCGCTACGAGTTCCTGTCATTCGACGACCCGGCCGGCGGCCGGGCGTGGCTGTCCGAGCTGATCGACAGGGTCGACTCGGCGGCGACGGCGCAATCCTCGATGGACAGCACGAAGCGGTGGATCACGCTGGCGTTCACGTGGAGCGGCCTGAGAGCACTCGGATTGCCCGCGGAATCCCTGGCAACTTTCCCGGAGGCGTTTCGCCAGGGCATGGCGGCTCGGGCAGACATCTTGGGCGATACCGGGGCTAACCACCCTGACAACTGGGTCGGCGGTCTGGCAGGCGGTGACTTGCACGCAATCGCGATCCTGTTCGCGCGCGATGACGCCGAACATGCTCGCGCCACCGGAGAACACGACAAGCTTGTGGCCCGGTGCGATGGTGTGCGCAGTCTGTCGGTGTTGGATTTGAACGCGACGCCGCCGTTCAACTACGCACATGATCACTTCGGGTTCCGGGACAGGTTGTCGCAGCCGGTGATCGAGGGCTCGGGTGAAGAGCCGACGCCGGGGTCGGGCGCGCCGCTGAAGCCGGGCGAGTTCATCCTCGGCTATCCCGACGAGCACGGGTCGCCCGATCTGCCGCAGCCAGAAGTCCTGTGCCGCAATGGAAGCTACATGGCCTACCGGCGGTTGCAGGAGCACGTTGGACTGTTCCGCGACTATCTGCAGGAGCACGCCGACACGCCGGACGACCAGGAATTGCTCGCCGCGAAATTCATGGGCCGCTGGCGCAGCGGTGCCCCGCTGGTGTTGGCACCGGATAAGGACGATCCCGAGCTGGGCGCGGACCCTATGCGCAACAACGACTTCAACTATAAGGAGATGGATCCGCACGGGTATGCTTGCCCGCTGGGATCGCACGCGCGACGCCTCAACCCGCGCGACACTGCGCACAACATGAACCGGCACAGGATAATTCGCCGCGGTGCTACCTACGGTCCGGCATTGCCCGAGGGCGCGCCCGACGACGGTGTCGATCGCGGCATCGCCGCGTTCATCATTTGCGCCAGCCTGGTTAGGCAATTCGAGTTCGCGCAGAACGTCTGGATCAACGACCGCACCTTCCACGAGCTCGGCAACGAGCACGACCCGATATGCGGAACCCAGGACGGGACAATGGAGTTCACGATTCCCAAGCGGCCGATCCGCAAGGTCCACAAGGGCTTGCCGGCATTCACCACCCTCACGGGTGGGGCCTACTTCTTCTTGCCAGGCATCAACGCGATGCGCTACCTCGCGTCGCTCGACTGATCACGTTAAGGATTCATCATGAGCGCACTTCCCGCAGCGCGGACCTACAACCAAAGCCATGTCGCGCGTGCCCACACCGGCGGCCGGCGCATCAGCATCTACTGGACCTGGAGCTATCCGTGGGAGTCCCAACGCGAACCGACGGAGATGTACAACCGCTTCTCCACCATGGCAGAGGTCCGAAACGCGTTGTGGCCGAGCTACGAGAAGCCGGAATACGACGAGGCGCATTTCCTACAGGGCATCGCCGGAACGCTGGAGCTTTTCCACCGCTCAACGCTGGCGTTTCAGGAGTTGGCGGGTGAAGCGACGGGCCACCCCGTTGCTGTGTTTCAACGCATCGACCAGGCCGGCTACAAACTTCCGATTGACGAACGGATCCTTGCCGACACCGACACCCTGATGGTGTTCGGGCTGGATCACATCTTGTCGGAACAAGAAGCCGCACCGGAGGAGATCAGGGCCATCCGGGAATGGCTGCAGCGCGAGGGCACCTGCTTGTTGTTGGCACCGCATCACGACGTCGGCTTCAGCGACGATTTCGCCCAGCGTCAGGTTGAATTCCATCATCACGGTGACCCGCTGGTGCCGCGCCAGCAGCGGTTGGGTCAATACACTCGCTCACTGATGACGGCCCTCGATGTTCCGGTTCACAACACGTGGGGGCTGCGTCCCGCCGTGGTCGAGGGCACCAAGGAGATCGCACCCCTGACCGCGTTCAGCGATCTGGACGCCGCGAGGCTGCTCGACAACGTCACCACATTCAACTTCCACCCCCACCTGCCGCACTACGAACTCACCGCGCCGGAAAGCGATTCGGTGCGGGTGCTGGGCCGTCAACGCATCGATCCCGACAGGCCGCACCCCTTCACCGCGGCGGGCAACACCGAATTCAATGCGCTGATTTGGATGCCACCGAAGAACCAACGGTCCGGCGATATCGTTCTGGTCGACTCCACGAACTTCACCACGCTCTTCGGCGGCACCGACAGTCTCCAGAACTTTTGGCGCAACCTCGCCACCATGAGGTGACTTCCCTGCGCCCCAAGATTCCGTCGACTACCGCTTGCCCAACGTAGATAACGGGCGTCCGCTCGTGAAGGACGTGGCGTGTTCCCGGTGGATGAATCCGCCTGGTTTTAGAGTCGTGTGGCGCCGATGGAGAGGCCAGCAGGGAGGGGCAGCGTCATGGCCGTCCCGGCGATCTGTCTACTGGCATCGGACAAATTGGTTTTCACAGTACATTCCGACCCCGCCCCAGCCGCTTGATGCGCCGCCTTCATCGCTTGGATTCACCGTCAGGGCCGGAGTCAGCACAATGAATTGATCGATAATCGAGGGCGCCGGAGCTGGGTCGTTCGGGTCAGCCCCTGCTACCCCGGTGGCGCCCGCGAGAGCCATCACACTCACCGCACTGACCAGCAGTCCGCGAGCGCACGCGTAAAGTTTCACCGCCGCCCTCTCTGACGTCTGCCCGAATCCCTTCCCCTAGGCTACTCGTAGGGGACTCGCCAGCGATAATTCCAGCGCTCCGGCAAACGACGCAACTGCAGAGATTTCTGGCCTGTCAACCAGCACCATCGGTCCTTTTTCCCGGCTTCTCCTGCCCTTATCGCAGACCGGTTACGAACCCGCAACGACTTTGGTTTGGTCGACCAGCGAAAGCCGTAACTCGCATCGGACAGGGCTTACGGTGTCGGGCGTGATGCCACTGGCGGTGGTGATACGTCGCGCTGCGGTTCTTGCCGCTTGCCTGATCATGTCAGCGACGGTCGCACCTTTGTCACGTGCTGATCCCGACTCTGACGCCCCTCCGCAAGCCACGCCACCGGCCGACGGACGGGTGCCCTCAGCCGATCCGGCAATCGTGAACACTCCCGACGGCTGGCGCCTGGCCCTCGGCGGGAAGGACGAGATGCAAGTTCCCGTGGCGCCGTTGACCACTGCGATCTCGTCTCGCGAATACCTGTCGAGCGGAATATTCGTCGGCTCGCTGATCGGACCGGAACAGCCCCGAGGCGAGCTCGAGGTGGGTTACGAGATCGGCTGTGGAATCGACATGAGCACGTCCAACGGCGTCACGATGGCGGGTAGCAGCGGCCTCACGCCGTCGCTCGGCCTGACGGGACCGTTGGTCGGATTGCCAACGGGTATCCTGCCGGTGCTTTCCACGCCGGTCAACGGCGTGCTCAGCGTGGGGCTCAAGCCCGGCCTGATAATCGTGGTGCCGGTGGTCAAGAAAGAGTTCAAGAGCCCGAATCCTTGGGTGATGATCAGCAACTTCCACGTCAAGATCGACGGATGCGTGGGCCAGTCGTTCATCCGCTCCTACGCGACGCTGACCCGGGTGACCGATCAATCCGATGTGGTGCTGTCCTACGTCGGCGTCACCAAAGCCGTCTGATTGCGGTCCGTCGTCTCAGCAAAGCGCGTCCTTTTAGTCGCGAATGTTGTCGAAGTCGATCCAGAGGTGGGCTGGGCCACGGAAGATCTGGCTTTGCCGGTACGGCGGCGGGTCGACGACCAACCGCGGGTTTTCGACGCGGCGGAGGAAGGTCTCGAGCACGATATTGACCTCCAGGCGAGCGAGCGGACCACCCATGCAGGTGTGTATGCCGCTCCCCCAACCGAAGTGCTCGTTGTCGGGCCGTTCGGGGTCGAACCGGTTCGGGTTCGTGAACCTGGCGGGGTCACGGTTTGCGGCGCTGTAAATCAGATGCACCGCAGAACCGTTCGGGATGACGGTCCCGGCGATCTCAATGTCCGCCGTGGAGCTGTAGCTGGGAAAGAACTGAACCGCCGACTGCAGCCGCTGCACCTCCTCGATGGCGCGGGGGATCAGTTCCGGCTTATCGCGCAGTAGTTCGAGGGATCCGGGATTGCGGAGCAACGTCATCACGCAGTTGGAGATCGTGTTGACCGTGGAGTCGTGACCAGCGACTAGCAACAGGATCCCGTTGGCGGTGGCCTCTTTTGGCGCCATCGCACCGTCCGGACCGTCGTGATCGTTCACCAGTTTGGAAAGCAAGCCTTCGCCCGGCTTTTCGAGGTAGCCGTCGATCAGCTCCGAAATGTACTGCGTGAGCGCGGCTGTACTTTCGCGGCCCTTGCTCACGCGGACCTGCCCTTCCTCGGTTTCGGCGTCCGGGCCCAAATCCGTTCCCGCCATGGAGTCGTGGATCCAGCCATGGAAGGTCGGTTCGTCTTTCAGCGGAACACCCAGAATCTGGCAGATGACGGCCACGGGCACCGGGTATGCGTAGTCATCGACGACGTCGAACCTGTGCTCACCCTTTGCTTTGATCCGGTCGAGCAGGTCGTTGCTGAGCCGCCGAATATCGGCTTCCATGTTCGGAATAACGTCCGGGGAGTGCGGCGGCCCGAAGTGCCGCATCACTTGCCGGCGGGCCCTGTCGTGGTCCGGCGGGTCGGACACGATGAGGCTGACGTCATGGCCGTAGGCCTCCAGGTCTGAAACGGCGGGCGTGGCTGCGACATTGGCCGCCGGTCCAGCCGCGATGGGACTGCGACTGAGATCAGAACTGATCCGTGGATCATGAATCAGCGTTAGAAGCTCCCGATACCCCGTGACGACATAGGTCTTCTCGGCCACCTGCACCACCGGTGTTTCGCGAAGCTGGTCAAAGAACGGGTACGGATCGTGGCGGTTCTCGTACTTCATCGCCTCCGCCCAAGCGATTTCGGCAGAAGTCATGTCGCTCCCTTCCAAGACTGGGCGTCAGCGCGCTCTGGGGCGGAACTCTGCGCCCCGCGAAGTCGGGTCGTGGCCAGTGAGAACTACATCGGGAAATGCGGTCGGAACCCGCGGATCAGGGAACCGCGCCGGCATCGGCTGGGCGTCTGCGGGCTGGTCGAAGCCCGGCGGCGGGGGCGGGAACGGCGCGGATCGCTCGATCAGTGCCCCGTAATACGGCAGCCACTTGCCGTGATCGAAGGTAACCGCACCCACGATGCGACCCCGGTAGCCATACGCTGCGGCGAAGCGGCGGTCCTGAACCGAACCCTGGGTGAACACGATCTCGTCGCCGAAGGAACACACCCCGACGCTTTTGATGTTCACACCGAACTGAGCGGACCAAAAGGAAGGCAGCGGAAGGTGCGGGCGACGGCCTGTCTCCAGGTTGACCATGTTGTTCGCCGCGACTTGCGCACCCGAAACGGCGTTGTCCCAATGCTCTAGCGAGAGGAATTCGTACTCGTAGAGCACATGCGGGGCGCGAGCGACGTCGCCGGCCACGAAGATGTTGTCGGTTACCACTCCGTTGATGTCGAACGCCCGGCAACCGGCATCGCAGGCAAGTCCCCAGAAGCCGGTGGCGAGTTGAGCACCCTCGAGCCATTCGATGTTGCGGATCGAACCCAACGACGCCACCACCACATCGGCGTCGAGCGTGGTCCCGTCAGAGAACCGCGCTCTCCGCACGTGTCCCCCGGCGTCTCCTTCGAGCGCCTCCACCGAAACACCGGTACGCAAGTCGACCCCGGCGTCGCGCTGCATTTTGGCTGCGATCTCGCCGATCACTCCGCCTAGCGCCCCTACCAAGGGGGCGTCGCCGCGCTCGGCGACTGTAACCGGCAGGCCGAGTTCACAACAGACGGAGGCCATTTCGGAGCCGATGAAGCCCGAGCCGACGATCAATACGCGGCTCGGGTTTGCGTGCAGGGCTGCCTGCAGAGCGGCGGCGTCATCGCTGGTGCGCAGCGTGAACAGTCCTTCGAGCTCGGCCTCCTGGGCATTGAACCAGGGGCGAGCGCGGGTGCCGGTCGCGATCAGCAACCGGTCGTAGGGCACCTTGTCGCCGTTGGCCAGCAGCACTTCTCGGTTCGCACGGTCCAGGCCGGTGGCCGCGACGCCGAGCCGCCAGTCCGCGTCCACGGCGCACATCCGGGGCAGCTTGGTGTGATCCGCAGGCACCCACCCCTTCAGCACCTGCTTGGACAGCGGTGGACGATCGTATGGCTCGTGCACTTCGTCCCCGATCAGGGTCAGCGAGCCGGTGAACCCTTCGTCGCGCAACGCTTCGGCGGCACGAAGCCCGGCCAGTGACGCGCCGACGATGACGATCCGCCCCTCGGCCTTGAAGCTGGCGACTATGTCAGCGACAAGCGACGCGTGGGTCATTTCGATGCCCGGTCAGACGGTGCGTCGACCTCCACCATGATGGCCTGCACCGGGCAGGACGCCACCGCCCGCAAAACCCGTTGGCGTTGGGAATCATCGGGATTCGGGTCGTAGGCGAGTCCCTCTTCGCCGTGCAGTTTGAGGACATCCGGGGCGAGCGGCACGCATTGCGCGTATCCCTGACACCGATTCAGATCCACGACGATTCGCATATGTCGACGCTCCCTAACCCGCGTTGAAGGCTGTTCGCCGTTGCCCATGGCCGCAGAACCCCACGAAAGTCAGGACCTGGCATAAGGACCCGACATTCCGACGACGGCACGAATCCTACGCTGACGTCTTTTCGTCGGCTCCCAATTAGTCAGGCCACCGAATCCTTGCTGGCCTTGACCGGCGCGGTGCTCGGAGGCACCTTCATCAGGTTGCCGCGCAGGCTGCCCCGCGCGGTGCGGACACCCACCAACAGCCAGGTGAAGAGCAGACCGGCGTAGGCGATGACCGCGCCCACCTTGAACGCGGGCAGATGAGTGTGCGCGGCGAGCTGCGCGGTGCCGGTGACGAAGGTGCCGACCGGGAACGTCAGGCTCCACCACGTCAGGGCGAACGGCATCCCGCGCCACAGCGTGCGCACGGTGAGCGAGGCGGCCAGCGCGATCCACAACACCGCAAAGCCCCACACCGGGACGCCGTACAAGATCGCGAACGCATTCATGTTTTCGGCGATGTCGTGGTCGACGGCGATGGTCGCAGCGGCGCCGAGAAGTCCTGCGGCCGTGATGGATTGGCCGAGGGGACCCAACACGATCCACAGCGTGGGCACCCGCGCGCTGCCAGAGGTGCCGTACAGGGTCAGCCGGCTCCAGATCATCGCGATGATATTCAGTGAGGCCACCAATGAGAGTCCGAACATCGCGTAGCAGCCATACAGCATGGTCTGGCGCCCGGGGCCCGGCGCCATGTGCGAAAGCAGCAGCGCACCCGCCGCGGCCGACACCATGGGCGGAACCACTGGCATCAACCATCCGCCGAACGCCGCGTCGGGCTCGATGTTGTGCTGGGTGAACATCAGGAAGGGAATGCTGACAGCGGTGAACAGGCCGCCCAGCGTGCCCACCGTCCACAGCACCCAGCACAGGTCGACGGCTATGCGCTCACCGATCAAGTCCTTGCCTACCAGCACTGCACCCGCGCCGACCGTCATCAGTGCCATCGGCGCCGCCCCGTAAAAGTGGGCCATCTGCGGATTGCGGGCGTGACTGCGCGCCACGGTCGGGTGGCGCAACCAATGCCCGCCGACCGCGACGACCAGCACCACGAGCAGTGCGGTCGCGATCACCCACACCACTTCAGCGAATGCGTGCAACCCCGCCACACGCACCGGCAGGGTGGCACCGGCGGTCGCAACAATCCCGGTGCCCATGACCGAGGCGAACCAGTTGGGCCCGATGTTGCCCAGTACCTCGACGCGCGTCTGCGGCGACGCGCCGTGCTGGTTTGCGGGGGACATAGCTGTCAGACCCTACTGCCGTTGGCGAAGCCGCGGTCGCAGATTCGCCGGGCGGGTGCTCACTGGGGGCGGCCCCTCGATGACAATGACGTCGTAACCCGTTGTGGCGCCTATCATCCGAGTTAGCTTCGGGTCGCATACACTGCCCTCAATGATGCATCCGGCGCCAACGAGTCACGCGTGGCAGCGGGTCCCGCTGGCGGCCGGGCCTCGCGTGTGCAACCGCGGTCGATGCGCGGGGCAACGTTCGCTTCTACTACGAGGTTGAACCGCTCGGCGTGTACATCGCCGAAACTTTCACGGGCTCCAATATTCGTCTTTACTACCAGTCGGGCGAGGACCAGGAGAAAGTCCGCTAGCTCGGGAGGAAACATCCGCAAACGCCCTAGCAGAGCTGCCACGCGGCTCCGTCGCGCCGCCCTCGCGGGTTTTGTCGCTACGGCCGTCCTGACGGGTGGTCCCGCCGCAACGGTCCTCGCGGCTCCCTCCGATCCGGGGGATCAGACGACCGCGGAGCAACGCATCATCGACGGCTATGTTGCGAAGCAGCGGGGTTGCACCCCGGACCTCGCACCCAGCCCCCAGGGCGTCACCTGGGATTCCCCGGGCTTCACACCGAACGTCGGGGGCACGGGAACGGTCACGGATGCCGATCCACGACTGGGCGGCCAATTTCGCGCCGACTGGGTGGACGGCCGCTGGCACATTGTGTATCGGTACTGCTGAGGGGCCCCGATCGGGTCGATCTCGTCACACAGCGCACGTCGCCCGCAACCCCGTCCAGATCTTGCGAGGTTGCCAAAAGGTGGGGTGAACATGCTGGTAGCGCGAATATCGCGACGTGAACCCGAGACAGCTCCGGGTGGGTGAGCCAGCCCGTAGTAACCGTTTTGAGGCCTTCTTGATTGGGGGCTTTACCGCAAGCTACCGCATACTTGGGGTCGTGCCACCAGCGACATCACCGCAAACCGCCGTTGCGGTAGCTGGTGGTGCGCCGGAAATCGGCCCTAGAAATTGGTCAGGTATGTGATGGCTCGCTCCGGCGGCGCACATCGTCGCCATCGCGCCGTTCGCCGGACGTCGCGGGTCCGCACAGGGCTGACGCGCGGCTTCATGGCGCTCGCATCGGTGGTGGCGGTGCTGCTGACCGGTGCCGGATATTGGGTGGCCCACGGCGCGCTCGGGGGGATCACCGTTTCGGACGCCCTGAGCCCGGACGACCCGCGATCCAGCGGCGACGACATGAACATCCTGCTCATCGGGCTGGACTCGCGCAAAGACCAGGACGGCAACGACCTGCCCTGGTCGATCTTGAAGCAACTGCACGCGGGCGATTCCGACGACGGCGGCTACAACACCAACACGCTGATACTGGTGCACGTCGGAGCCGACGGAAAGGTCGTTGCCTTCTCGATCCCCCGCGACGACTGGGTACCGTTCACCGGCGTTCCGGGATACAACCACATCAAAATCAAAGAGGCCTACGGGCTGACCAAGCAGTACGTCGCGCAGAAGCTCGCCAACCAGGGTGCGAGCAGCCAGCGGGAACTCGAGACCAAGGGCCGCGAGGCCGGCCGGACCGCGACCCTGCGCGCGGTGCGCAGCCTGACCGGAGTTCCCATCGACTATTTTGCCGAGATCAACCTGGCCGGTTTCTACGACTTGGCCCAGACCCTGGGCGGCGTGGACGTGTGCCTGAACCACGCCGTGTACGACTCGTATTCCGGCGCCGACTTCCCGGCCGGCCGCCAACGGCTAAATGCTTCACAGGCGCTGGCGTTTGTTCGACAACGTCATGAACTGGACAACGGGGACCTGGACCGCACCCACCGACAGCAGGCGTTCATCTCGTCGGTCATGCGGGAACTGCAGGAATCGGGCACCTTCACCAACATCGACAAGCTCAAGAGCCTGATGGCCGTGGCGCGCAAAGACGTGGTGCTGTCATCCGGTTGGGATGAAGACCTGATCCAACGACTGGGCGGGCTTGCCGGCGGTAACGTCGAGTTCCGGACGCTGCCCGTGGTGCGGTACGACGACATCGACGGCCAGAGCGTCAACATCATCGACCCGGCCGCGATCAAGGCGGAGGTGGCCGCAGCGATCGGCGCCGCCAGCTCGACAGCGCCGACCACGACCACCGCCAGCAAACCCAACCCGGCCACCGTCGTCGATGTGATCAACTCCGGCAGCATGAGCGGACTCGCCGGCGATGTGTCGCGCGCGCTGAAGAAACGTGGCTACACCATGGGCCAGATCCGTGACCGCAACGCCGGAGAGCCGTCCTCCACCACGATCGGGTACGGTGCCGGCGCAGACGCCGATGCCCGAAACCTGGCTACCCTGCTCGGCCTCGACACTCCAAAACAACCGGACTCCACCATCCAGCCCGGACACATCCGACTCACCGTGGATACCAACTACTCGTTGCCGGCCATGGACGAAACGAGCGACACCACCAGCGACGAGACCACGACCGCCACGACGACGACAACCACAACGACCAGCAAGTCCAGCCGGTACGGGTACGACACCACCAGCACCTATCCCAGCCCGGATCAGGGCAAGCCCATCGATGGCGGCGGGGTGCCGTGCATTAACTAGCGGCGATCGCAAGCGCGGCGAAGCCGGGCGCAGCGGGTCGCCGCCATCAGACTAGGCGTGCGTTCCGCCGTCGATGCGGATCTCGGTGCCGGTGATCCAGGCGCCGTCCTCGGACACCAGCATGGCGATGACGCCGGCGATCGCGTTGGGCTCGGCCATCCCGGCGCCGCTGGATTCGACAGTCGTCGGCAGAATTGGCATGAGCCTAGGGAACAACGACCAGTCGGCGTCTTTGGGAATGTATCCCCCCGTCGCGTCGGTGATTCCGGACTTGATGCTGCCGGGTGCCACGCACGCCGCGCGCAGCCCGTCCTTCGCGTATTCGAGCGCCAAGGAATGGGTGAAGGCCTGGATCCCGCCCTTGCTCGCGGCGTAGGCGGCCATGTAGGGATGGGCGAACGAGGCCGAGGTGGAGCTGAAGTTCACGATCGCGCTGCGTGAGTTCGCCAATAGCGCCGGCAGCGCTTCGCGCACCACCAGGAAGGTGCCGGTCAGGTTGACCGCGATGATCTGATTCCACAGCTCGATGCTGGTCTGGTGGGTGTGTGCGGCCCGCAAGATGCCGGCCGCGTTGACCAGCGAATCCAGGCCGCCGAGCTTTCCGACGGCCCAGCGCACGCCGTCGATGACGGAGTTCTCGTCAACGACGTTCATCTCCAAAGTTGTCAGCCGGTCACTCGTTGCGGCCTCGTCCGCCCGCACCCGGGTCTTGCCCAGGCCGTCCTCGGCGATGTCGGCGGCCACCACGGTGGCGCCCTCGTCCAGGAGTCGCAGCGCGGTGGCCTGGCCGATGCCCGATGCCGCGCCGGTCACCAGGATCCGCTTGTCTTCGAGTCGTTTCATTCGCCCATCATCGCAAGCAGCGGCCCACTTGAAGTCCGAAATAGGGAAGGGTGGATGCCATGGAGATCGGATTCGTCGGCTTGGGGAACATGGGCCACGGCATGGCGGCAAACCTGCTGAAGGCGGGGCATCACGTCACGGTCTACAACCGCTCCCCCGCCAAAGCGCAAGACCTTGCTCAGCAGGGCGCGACCACTGCCCGCACGGTGGCCGAAGCCTGTGGTGGTGCGGTGGTGTTCACCATGCTGGCCGACGACCAGGCCGTCGAGAACGTGACGTTCGGTGAAGACGGCATCGTGGCCTCGCTGGAACCCGGCGCCACGCACGTCTCGTCGAGCACCATCAGTGTCGCCATGTCCCAGCGCCTGGCGGCGGCGCATGCCGACGCCGGTCAGCAGTATGTCGCGGCGCCGGTGTTCGGCAGGCCCGAGGCAGCCTCTGCCGCAAAGCTTTTCGTGATCGCCGCGGGCGAACCGCAGGTATTGCAATCGCTGGTGCCGCTGTTCGACGCGATCGGCCAGCGCACCTTCGTGGTGTCAGACCAGCCGCACGCCGCCAACCTGGTCAAGCTGAGCGGCAACTTCCTGATCGCATCGGCCATTGAGTCCGTCGGGGAGGCCGTCGCGCTGGTCGCCAAGGCCGGCGTCGACCGGCAGCAGTATGTCGACATCCTCACTTCGACGCTGTTCGCCGCTCCGGCGTATCAGACCTATGGTGGGCTGATCGCGCGACGGGAATTCGAGCCGGCCGGGTTCGCGGCGACCCTCGGACTCAAGGACATCCGGCTGGTGCTCGCGGCAGCAGAGGGGCTTCAAGTTCCGCTGCCCGTCGCCAGCCTGTTGCGCGACCGCTTACTGACCCTGGTGGCAACCGGTGGCGGCCAATTGGATTGGTCGGCGGTCTCGACCCTCGCCGACCGGGACGCCGGCAACGCTGCTGAATCAGCCTCAGACCACTCCGCGTAGCCCGTCGGCGCCGAACACCGGTTCCAGCATCGCGGAGTAGTCCGGGCCGCGTCGCAACATCAGCCCGCCGTCGACGTTGATGATCTGCCCAGTGACATAGCTGGCCGCGTCGCTGAGTAAGAACATCGCCATGTTGGCGATGTCTTCTACCTCGCCGGGGCGCGGCAACGGTGTGATTTTCCGGTAGTCCGCGCTGAGCTCCGCCGAATCCAGCACGGGCGCAACGAGATCCGTTCGAATCAGGCCCGGCCGGATGCTATTGACCCGCACCCACGACGCGCCGAGTTCGTCGGCGGCCAGCTGCATCATGTGGTCCAGCGCCGACTTGCTGACCCCGTAAGCGCCGAACCAGCGGTGGGTGTTGCTGGCCGCGATCGATGAGACGCCGACGAACGAACCGCCACCGCCGCGCACCATCTCACGCGCGGAGTGTTTCAGCACGTACATCGTGCCGTTGACGTTGAGATCAATGGTCCGTCGCCACAACTCCGAGTCGACCTGGGTGATCGGCCCGATGGTCTCGGAGCCACCCGCGCAGTGCACCACGCCGTGCAGCCGGCCGTGCCAAGCCGTCACCGCGTCGATGGCACGGGTGGCCTCCTCCTCGTTGGTGATGTCGGCGGGCTCGAAGCGAACCGAGCCTTGGGCCTTGAGCGCTTCGATCTCTTCGACGGCCGCCGTCAACTTGTCGGGATTGCGGCCGACGATCATGACGGAGGCCCCGGCGGTGACCAGCCCGGACGCCACGCCCTTGCCTATCCCACTGCCACCGCCGGTGACGAGATACGTCCGGTCTTCGAAAGAAAGCTGCACGCGAGCCCCTTAGAACTGAAACAAGTTCTAGTTATAGAACCATGCGGTAGGCGGTGCGACGACGCGCCCCCGGCTACGGCGTATCGCGGCGGGCGAGCTTCGTCGGCTTGGCGTTACGCCAATCCTCGACGTCGGGCGGCAAGCCGATCGGGTACCGGTTTTCGTTGTGGGCCGCCCAGTGCGCGTGGCCCAGCTCGTGAATGTGAAATGCGTGCCGCAGCGCTTCGGTGAATCCCATCGCATCGGACGCGGCGTTGACCGAATCCTTGACCAGCATCGCCGCCATGGTCGGCCGCTCGGCGATGCGCCGCGCGAATTCCAGGGTCTTGTCCGCCAGCTCATCGGCTGGAAAAACCTTGGACACCATGCCAAGCCGATACGCCTCGTCGGCGTCCAGCGCATCACCGGTCAACAGCAGCTCTTTGGCCTTGCGCGGGCCGAATTCCCATGGGTGAGCGTAGTATTCGACGCCCGGCATCCCCATCCGCACGGCGACCACATCGCTGAACTTCGCGTTGTCGGCGGCGACGATCAGGTCGCACGCCCAAATCAGCATCAGGCCCGCCGAAATCGCGTTGCCCTGCACCTGGGCGATGGTGATCTTGCGCAGATCGCGCCAGCGGCACGTGTTCTGGAAGAAGTAATGCCACTCCTGCAGGTAAGTCTTCTCGGCGACCGGTTCACGGTTCGAGCCATTTATCCGGAAGCTCGGAAGCTGTGCCGGCCCGGGCGCCCGCTCCGCCAGCGCCAATTCCGAACCCAGGTCGTGACCGGCGGAGAAATTCTTGCCGCGCGCCGCAAGTATCACCACCCGAACGGCGTCGTCTGCTTCGGCGCGCAAGAACGCCTCGTCGAGCTGGACCAGCAGGCCACGGCTTTGCGCGTTGTGGGCTTCGGGTCGGTTGAGCCAGATTCGGGCGATGCTTCCCTCGTCGAGGGTTTCATAGGTCACCAGCTCACCGGAGTCGGCATCGGTCGCCTTTAAACCGGCTTCAGCACCGGCTTGGTCGGAGAGTGTCATTCCGCCCACCTTGTTTGTCGTCAGATCCGCCGTGTTTACACATTACGGCCAGTCTGTAAGCGCGCCCCCGTGGGGTCAGGGGTCTCACCCGGTGACGCCGAGAGATGCCTGCGAGCTAATAGAAGCGTCGCCTACAGTTATGTCATGCCTACGAAATCGGATCCTGGCGAAATCGGCGATGTCGAGCCGCTGGCTGACCACACAGCAAGCCAGGCCAGGCGCGTCGTCGCCGCCTACGCGAACGACGCGGATGAGTGCAGGGTCTTCTTGTCCATGCTCGGTATTGGGCCGGCAAAGCTCGAGACGTAGATGTCTCCCGGGGGAGGCAAAGACGCCCAGGACTCCAAGGCAGCGAAGTCGAAGCGTTACGGGGACTCCGACTTCGTGGTTGTCGCCAATCGACTGCCGGTCGATTTGGAGCCGCTTCCCGATGGAACGACGGCCTGGAAACGTAGTCCCGGCGGGTTGGTCACGGCCTTGGAGCCCCTGCTGCGCCGCCGACGCGGCGCCTGGGTCGGCTGGCCGGGCGTGCCGTCCGACCAGGGCGACGACTTCGACCTGGATGACCAACCGATCGTCCAGGATGAGCTGACGCTTCATCCGGTGCCCCTGTCCACCGAGGACATCGCGCAGTACTACGAGGGGTTCTCGAACGCCACGCTGTGGCCGCTGTACCACGACGTCATCGTCAAGCCGATCTACCACCGCGAATGGTGGGAACGCTATGTCGTGGTCAACCGCCGGTTCGCTGAAGCTGCGGCGCGCACCGCCGCCCGCGGCGGGACCGTGTGGGTACAGGATTACCAGCTGCAGTTGGTGCCGAAAATGCTGCGCACGCTGCGGCCCGACCTGACCATTGGTTTCTTCCTGCACATCCCGTTGCCGCCGGTCGAGTTGTTCATGCAGATGCCGTGGCGCACCGAGATCATCGAAGGTCTGCTCGGCGCCGACCTGGTGGGATTTCATCTGGCCGGCGGTGCACAGAATTTCCTGTTCCTGGCCCGGCGACTGCTCGGCGCCGATACCTCGCGCGGAGCGGTCGGCGTACGCTCGCGGCTCGGCGTGGTGCAGCTGGAGTCCCGCACGGTTCAGGTGGGCGCCTTTCCGATCTCCATCGATTCCAGGGAGCTCGACCATGCGGCCCGCAACCGCAGCGTCAAGCGCCGGGTGCGCGAGATCCGCGCCGAGTTAGGCAATCCCCGCAAGGTCCTGCTCGGCGTCGATCGGCTCGACTACACCAAGGGCATCGATGTTCGGCTGAAAGCGTTTTCGGAGCTGCTCGCCGAGGGTCGCGTGAAACGCGACGACACCGTGCTAGTCCAGCTGGCGACTCCGAGCCGCGAACGGGTGGAGAGCTACCAGATTCTGCGCAACGACATCGAGCGCGAGGTCGGCCACATCAACGGTGAGTACAGCGAGGTCGGTCACCCCGTGGTGCATTACGTACACCGACCAGTACCCCGCGACGAACTCATCGCGTTCTACGCCGCCGCCGACGTCATGCTGGTCACCCCGCTGCGGGACGGGATGAACCTGGTCGCCAAGGAGTACGTCGCATGCCGCAGCGATCTCGGCGGTGCGCTCGTCCTGTCCGAATTCACCGGAGCCGCCGCCGAACTCAGACAGGCTTACCTGGTCAACCCGCACGACCTCGAAGGGGTCAAGGACACGATTGAGGCGGCACTCAACCAACCGGTCGAGGAGGGACGGCGCCGGATGCGCTCGCTGCGACGCCAGGTGCTCGCCCATGACGTGGATCGCTGGGCGCGGTCGTTTTTGGATGCGCTCGCCGAGGCACATCCGCGCGTCGACAAGTAATAAGGCAAGTAATAGCCACGGCGAACCCATGGTGTTGCCTCCCGATCGCTGTGATACTCAAAGACAGCTGAAGGAAAGGCCCAGTAACGGGAGGGCATTGGAGGGCGCTGTGAAAAACATTCGTCGCGTGCTCGCCGCAAGCGCCGGCGTCTGCTCGGCCGTTGCATTCGGAATCGCCGTGGAATCGGGCCATCCGGCGAGTGCGGTCGGGCCGCCGCCGGACGGCGCCTACGCCTTCAACCAGGCGGGCGTGTCCGGAGTTACCTGGACGATCACTGGGTTATGCGATCAGCCGTCTGGAACCCGCAACCAGAACGACTATTCCGACCCGATCGTTTTGGCGTTCAACTGCGCGCTGAACATTGTGAGCACGACGGACGAGCAGATCACCCGTGCGGACAAGCTGCAGAACTTCAGCGGCCGGGCCCGGATGAGCAGCATGCTTTGGACATTCAAAGTGGATCATCCGGATGGCGTGTCGTGTCCGGGCGGTGGCACCGCGCCGTCCACCGAAACCTATGCGTTCAGCGACGAAACGCTGACCGGCACGCACACCACGTTGCACGGCGCCGTCTGCGGCCTGCCGTCGGACATGAAAAAGGCGCCGTTCTCGCTGCAATTGAGCGGGCCGGCGCCCAGCCCGGTCCAGCGTTATCCGTTGCAATGCAACAACATTGCTATCTGCTACTGACTGCCACCGAGTGCTAGCCCGCGTGTTCAGATGGGCGTGATGTAGGCGATCAGCCACTCGCCGTTGATGCGCTTGAAATCCACCCGCAACCGGCTGCCGTCGTAGAGGGGCTGCCGCGATTTGTCGGTCACGGTGCGGTTCATGTAGACCATCACCGACGCCGAATCACGTTTGGCGGTAATGACTCCCACGCCGACGACGTTGGCCTGCACGACCACCTCGCGCTTCTTGGCCTCCGGAATGATCTGCGCGTTGGCGCTTCGTTGGAACTCCTGACGATATTCGGGCGTCAGCAAGGGATACGCCGCGGCGAGGCTGCGTTCAACCGTCTGATAGTCGTATGCGAACACCTTGGGGATGTCGTCGGCCGCACGATGCGGCAGCACCGCCCGCGCCGACTCCACGCCGCGGGTCTGCACCCGCTCCCAATAGAACCAACCACCGGCCGCGGACAGCCCGACGAAAACTGCGACAGATAGGGAGCCCACGACGGTGGTCAGCCACCGCCGCCACCGCATCAGTTACCCCCGTCTGGATATTTCAGGTCGTAGCCGGTCATCCGCCCCGCTTCGTCCTCGTGCACGATGACGCGCAGCCGATAAGGCATGGACGGTTTGTTGACTCCGTCGATGTCGGCAACGGTGACCCGCACCGACACCAGTACCGAGGCGTTGTCGGTGACCGTGTCGGTGCCTTCCAGCGCGGCACCGTTGATGACGGCTTCCGATGTGGCGTTGGTGGCCCGGAACAGGCCCTTGAGGTTATCGACGTTGTTGTTGGCGCTGAGCATGCCGCGCAGCGGGCCGCTGGTGCCGTTGACGAACCGGTTCACGCTCTCGTCGATGTTGTCCTGCTTGTAGCTGAACATATTGACCACCGTCTGGGTCGCGGTGTCGACGAAACGCTGGTCGCGCGCCTGTTGGGCCTCGGCATGCCGGTGTTGGAAAAACAAGACGGTTACGCACCCGGCCAGCGCGCCGATCGCCAACACCGCAGCGGCAAACGAGATCCAACCCACCAGGACCCGGTGCGGCTGCCGTCGTGGCGGCGGCTTGACGCGCGCAGGCTTCTTCTTGGCGGGGCGCTTGGTGGTCGCCTCTTCCTTGACGGTGGCGGCAACCGTGGCATCAGAGGCCGATTCGGCTTTCGCGGGGCCGGCCGCGCGGGATGCCCGCCGACGAGCGCGCTGTGTCGTCGGCTGCTGTGTCGTCTCTCGCTCCGTCACTACATGGGCCTGGGATCAAGCATGAGGTCCACCCAATTCTCGGCGCTGGATGCGCCGCTGATGCCGGGCGCGAAGATACCAGTCCCGCCGGCGGGGTCCTTGAAGGCGCCGGTGCTCTGGTCATAGGTCGTGTAGCCCGCGCCACTGGCCTGCGGCTGCGGGCCGGGCGGCGGCCCCCACGGCTTCTCCGGTCCCGGGCCCGGCGGCGGAGGATTGACCCCCTCCGGCGGTGGCGGCGGTGGCAGCCACTTCGGATACGGGAGCTGTGGCGGCACCGGCGGAACCCCGGGCGGCATCCACGACGGGTTCCCCGGCGGCGGCCCACTGTCGTTGGGCGGCGGCGGGTCGTACGCCGGCTGACGATTCGGTAGCGGACCCGGCCCGGGCACCACGCCGGGCGGCGGCGGCCCGACGATCGGAACGCCGGGATCAGGCTCGGCGCCCGGTGGGATATACGGGAACTTGTTGGGCGGCAGAACGTTCAGCCCGTTCGTCACCGGCGTGTCGTACGGGACGGGCGGCCCCCGCCAGGGGTTGCGGCCAACCGGCACATAGCCCTTCGGGTCACGACACAACTGAATCGTCGGCGCCCGTTTGCCCGGGAACTCCTGGCATGGATAGTTGCGGGCGCCGCGCACCGTGGTGGGATCGTTCTGAGCGGCCTTGCAGTACAGGTCTTTCGGCAGCTCGCGCACCGTCTCGTCGGCCGGCGTGCGCATCAACGGCGGTGGTAGGAAGCCGACCGCGCACGGCGGCGGGTCGTTCAGGTCGAGCTTGAAGTCCAGCTTGGCGCCCTCGTCTTGAGGAGCGCCACCCGCGGCCGTCACGATCGCCGCGAACAGCGCGGGCAAAATCACCAGCAGGGTCTCGATCGACTTGTGATAGATCACGCCCACCCGGCCCAAGTTGGCCAGACTGGCTGCCAGCGCAGGGAAGGACGGGCGGATACCGGTGAACGCGGTGTTGGCCTCGTCGATCGCGTCCGGGGCGGTAGCCAGCGTCGAGCGAAGCTGCGGGTCGGCCTGACGCACCTCAGAGGTGAACCGCGCCAACCCATCGGCGAGCAACTTGATGTCGCCCCCGGCGCGAATCTGGGCCTGCAGGAACGGACCCGCCTGATCGATCAATTGCGAAACCTGCGGATAGTCGGCGTTGGCCTCGTCGACCAGCAACCGGGCGGATTCGAGCAGCCGGGCCAGCTCCGGGCCCGAGCCGTTGGCCGCAGTGAAGGTCTCGTGCAGCAGCTCCCGCAGCTTCGTGTCACCGAGGCTGTTGACCAGAGTGTCGGCCCGTTTCAGCAGATCGGCCACGTCCTGGCCAATGCGGGTGTTGGCCCGATCGATCCGGGTTCCGTTGCGCAACTTGGTCGCGGACGGCTGGGCCGGCGGCACCAGGTCGACGTACTGCTCGCCGATGGCAGACACGCTCTTGACCGTGGCGGTGACGTTGGACGGGATGGGAGTGCCGCTGTTGAGCCGCATTTGGGCGTCGACCCCGTTGGGGCTCAGCTCGACCGACTCCACGCGGCCGACGGCCACACCGCGGTAGGTGACGTTGGCGTTCTTGTACAGGCCGCCGCCGGCGACGAAATCGGCTGTCACGCTGTAGGTCCCGAGGCCGAAGGTCGCCGGCAACCGCAGATAGAAAATGATCATAAGGGTCAGCGTGATCGCGGTGACCAACGCGAATATGGCGAGCTGGATCTTGGTGAGTCTGTCAATCATCTGCGCCGCCCCCTAATGTCCTGCGGCCGTGCCGGGCGGAATCATGAACGGATCGGCGGCCTGTCCCGACAGGTTGGCCATCTCGCCGGTCAAGAAATCGGGCGTGTTGAGGATCTCGGACATGTGCATCATGTTCGGATCAAGTGCATACGAAGTTGTGAAGAACGTCTCACCGAACCGGCGCAAGGTGAGGTCGAACGTGGTGAACACGTTGAGGTAGTCACCGCGCACGGCATTTTTGATGCCGAAATTTGGGAACGGAAACGTCAGCAAAATCTGCAGCGAGGTAACGAATTCTTTCCGGCTGTCGTTGAGTGCCTTGACGACCGAGTACAGGCCTTTGAGATCTTCGGCGAAGTCCACCTTGGTTTGGGACAGTATGTGCGACGTGACCGTCGCCAGCTTCTTGAGCGCGGCGAACGCGTCGACGATGTGGCCGCGTTGCTGGTTGAGCACGCGCACCGCATCGGGCAATGTGTCCAGTGCGCGGCCGAGCTTGTCCTTGTCGTGGGCCAGGATTGCGGAGAACCGGTCCAACCCGTCGACCGCATCGATGATGTCATTGACCTGCCGATTGAGTCCTGCCGTCAACTCGGCGAGCCTGGGAACCAGGTCGACGAACTGGCTCTGCCGGCCGGCGACCGCCTGGTAGGTCTCATCGGTGATCTCTTCCAGCGCACCGACATTGCCCTTGTTGACCACCACACCGAGTGCCGAGAACACTTCTTCGGTGGTGGGAAAGCGGCCCGTATGGGACTCCGCGATTCTTGACCCCTCGACCAGCCTGCCGGTCGCCGGTTTGTCCTTCGGGCGAGCCAGGTCGATGTGCAGCGAACCCAGCAGCGATGTCTGGGCGACCGCTGCGGTCGCGTTGGCCGGCAGCACCACATTTTTATCCAACGCCAACTTCACTGCGGCGTAAAAGGATCCGTCGGATCGCTGCTCGGCTTGAATTCCGGAGACGCTGCCAACGGTGACGTCGTCCACCATGACCGGTGAGTTCTGCGGCAGCGTCGCCACATCGGGCATTTCGACGGTGATCTGGTATCCGCCACTGCCATGACCGGCGGTTCCGGGCAGGGACAGCGAGTTCAGGCCGCCGAATTGACAACCCGCCAACAGCACGCTGTTCGCAGCCAATACACCGCCGCGCAACCAGATTCGCCTCATCCGCCGGCCCCCTGTTCAGCGGGCAGCGGTCCAGGAGGAGCATGGGCAGGGGCTTGGCTTGGCGGGGGACCAGGGAGAGGGCCGAACCCACCGCCGGAAGCGGGGCCGGGCGCGAGACCGGCGCCCGGGCCGGCGGCCGGTGAACCCGGAGACGGGGCTGTCTGCGGGGCCGTCGGGACGAGCAAGGCCTGCAGATCCGCCGGGTTCTGGGCGGCGGGCGGCGTCTTGGCACCGTTAGCCGGGATCCAGGTGAGCTGTGGAATCGGCGTCGCCGACTTCGCTTGGGTGGCCGGGGTGTCGTAGATAATCTGACCCTTGTAGGCGGTGATCGTGTTGAGCGGGTGAAACATGATCGGCGGGTAGTTTACGGCGAGCCGGCGCAGCACTGGTCCCAGCCGCTCGCGACAGATCTCCGCGCGCCGGTAGTAGTCGGGCGCTTTTGGCCCGCCGGCGGTTTCGAAGGAACCGCCGCAGATGAATTGCACGGGGTTGGCGAATTCGGGTATCGACAACAGCCCGTTCAGCGTGCCCTGCGCGGGGTCGTAGATGTTGTAGAAGTTGGCGATGCCGGGGCCCGCCACGTGCAGCACCTGCTCGATGTTGTCGCTCTGGTCGCTCAAGGTCTTGGCAAAGTCGTTGAGGTTATTGACCGTATCGATCAGCGTCGAGTTGTTTTCGTGCAGGAACCCTCGGATATCGGAGAGCGCTTTGTTGAGTGTGCCCAGGGTGTTATCGAGATGACGCGAGCTGTCCGCCAGCACCTGTGACACCGAGGCCACGTTCCCGGCGAACTGGACGATTTGGTCGTTACTCGCCGAGAGTGCGTTGACCAGCACCTGAAGATTCTTCACCGTACCGAAGATGTCGCCGCGCGAATCCCCCAGACGACCGGCCGCCTGGGAAAGCTCACGCAACGCGTTGTGGAACGACTCGCCGTTGCCGTCGAGGGTGTCGGCGGCCTGGTTGATCGCCGCTCCCAGCGGCCCCTGCATCTGCCCCGTCGCCGGGCTCAGCTGCACGGCCAGTTGGGTCAGCGCCTGCTTCACCTCGTCCCACTCCACCGGAACGGCGGTGCGGCCCAGATCGATGCTGCCGCCGTCGGGCAACACCGCCCCGCCGGTGTACACGGGAGTGAGCTGGATGAAGCGCGCAGCCACCAGGTTCGGCGACATGATCACGGCCCGAGCGTCTTTGGGCACCTTGAGGTCCTCGGACACTGACATGGTGATCTTGACATCGGAAGGCCGCGGTTCGATCGCGTCGATCTCGCCCACCGGCACTCCGAGCATGCGCACCTGATCTCCGGGATAGATCCCGACGGCGGACGTGAAGTAGGCGAGGATGTGTCGGCCGCCGGGGCGCGATGCGAGCACGTAGATGCCTCCCACCAGGATCGCGACCAGCGCGACGCTGGCAACGGTCCGCAGCCCACGGGCGCCCAAAATCCTTTTGGTCATGGCGCTTTCGGCCTGATGATCCAGCGCTCTTGAATAAGGCCGCGTAGGTAGTCGGAGAGACTGGCCGGCATCTTGCCCGGTTGGTAGAAGAAGTCGAACAACGTCGCAAACAGCGGCGCGGGTATCACGCCGTAGACGTTGACGTTGAATCCAGGTCCGGAACCCACCACCTCGCCCAATTCGGTCGCGTAGGTGGGCAGCCGCTTGATGGCCTCGGTGATGTAGTCGCGACGCTCATTGAGGTTGCTCAGCACCAGGTTGAGCTTGCTCAAGGCCGGTCCGAACTCCTTGCGGTTGTCCGCGACGAAGCCCGAAATCTGCTGGGACAGACCGCTAATCCCGGAGATCAGCTGGCCCAGCGCGTCGCGCCGTTCGTCGAGTGCGGCGAACAACTCATTACCGTCGTCGACCAGCTTGTTGACCTGTGCGGAGCGATCGGACAATACCGAAGTCACCGACTTCGCGTGCGCCAGAAGGGATTGCAGCGCCTCGTCGCGGCGGTTCAGCGTGCGCGACAGCGATGTCACGCCGTCCAGGGCACCGCGCAGGTCCGGGGTGGCGTCGTGCAGCGTGTCGGTGAGTACGTTCAAGGCCTGTTCGAATTGGGGCTTGTTCAGATTGCTCGCGTTCTCGCCGAGATCCTCGAGCGCACCGGCGAGCGTGTAGGGCGTGGTCGTACGGCTCAGCGGGATGGTGGTCGCCTTGCCGGAGCCCGCCGGGCTCACCGCGATGGAACGCTCGCCGAGAATGGTGTCGGTGCGGATCGCGGCCAGCGACTGGTCGCCGACGGTGACGTGGCGGTCCACGCTGAAGCTGATCTTGGCACTGTCGCCGGCCAGACTCACCGCCGACACTTTGCCGACCTTGATACCCGACACATAAACGGAGTTACCGGGTGTGATGCCGGCGGCGTCGGAGAAGTAAGCGTCGAAAGTTCTGCCCTGCGGCCAGAACGGCAATCCGGAGTAGCCGAAGGCGATCAGCACGATGCAGAGCACCAGCACCAGGCCGAAGAAGCCGGTGCGGAGCGGGTCGCGATCGCGTTTACTGTTTGGCAAAAGCGCACCTACCATGGCTGGAATCCACCTGGCCGCCGATCGGCAGCACGATGTCACTGCCGGCCGGTCCGTTGATCTTGATCGACACCGAACAGAAGTAGACGTTGAAGAACGACCCGTACGCTCCAAGCGCGGCCAGCCGCAGGTAGTCCTCGCCTAATTGCTCGACGTCGTTGTTCACCTCGGCCTTGCGGTCGTCCAGCTCGGTGGCCAGCGGCCGGGTGTTTTCCAAGATGCCCTGCAGCGGCCGGCGTGAATCCTGCAGCAGTTGCGTCAGGTCGGTGGTTGTCGACGCGAGCGGCGGGATGGCACCCGCGATCACATCCCGGTTCTTGGCCAACCCGCTGATCAATTGCTGCAGCTGATCAACGCTGGCCGAAAATTTCGCACTCTTTTCGTCGACGGTCCCCAGCACCGTGTTGAGGTGGTTGATCACGTCACCGATGAGCTGGTCGCGTTTGCCCAGCGCCGACGAGAACGCGCTGGTGTCGGCCAGCACGTTCGACAACGCTCCACCCTGACCCTGCAGCAATTCGATGATGGCACTGCTGATCGTGTTGACCTTGTCGGCGTCCAGACCCTTGAGCACCGGCCGCAGCCCGCCCAACAGGGCATCGAGATCCAGCGCCGGCTCGGTGTGTTGCGAGTTGATCGTCCCGCCCGGCGGCAGCTTCCGCAGCTCCCCGGGCCCGGACGTGATCTCCATGAACCGGTCACCAACCAGGTTCTCGTATCGGATCAACGCACGCGTGGACGTGTACAGGGTGTAATGCCTGTCGATTCCGAACTTCACGTCGACCGTGTTGTCGGGGTTGAGCTTGAGGCCGGACACCGCTCCGACCGGCACTCCGGCGATGCGGACCTTCTGGCCAGCCTTCAGCCGCGACGCATCGGTAAAGGTTGCGTGATAGGTGCTTTCGGGGCCGAACCGGAAGTCACCGAAGACCACCACCAGGCCCGCGGCCACCAACAGCATGGCCACCGCGAAGATGCTGACCTTGATCACCATCGACCGGTGCGAGGGCATGCCCGCCATCAGAAGTCGTCCCGTTCCGCGAAAGCGCCGTGGAACAAGAACTGCAACGTGGAGGGCGCGTCAAACTGCAGCTCGGTGAACGGCTCGTAGGGAATGTTGGCGTTATCGGTGACCAGGAACGGCGCACGGAAGAACGACCCGCCGTTCTGCTTGGTCGGCAGGTCGGGCATCCCGCGGCAATTCGGACCCCCGGATGCGTTCACGATCGGCAGGGCCTCCGGATAGGTGTAGGACGGCGCCCCCAAGACGAAGCTCGACGACGTGAACAAGCCGGCTTTGCGGACACCGAGTAGCGGGGCGAACTCCTTGATGCCTCGGCTGATGGCCCTGAACAGGCAGCCGAATTCCGGCGAGTAGTCGTGGGCCACCTTGATCGGGGCCCGCAGCCTGTTGATGGCGTCGATGAAGTCCTGCTCGCCCGGTTCCAACGTCTCATAGGCATTGTTGGCCAGCCCGATGGTGGCCAACAGCGTGGTGTTCAGGTTGTTCCGCTGGTCTACGACCGTCTTGTTGATCGTCGGCAGGTTGTCGAACACGGTATTGAGGTCGGGTGCGGCGTCGGCGTAGGTGTTGGTGACGATCGCGGTTCTGCGGAAATCTTCCTGCAGCGCGGGCAGCTTCGGATTGGCCTGCTGCGTAAGGGTATTCAGCCCGGAGAGCAGCGCGCCCAAGTCATCGCCGTGGCCACGCAGCCCTTCGGCCAGCGCACTCAGCGTCCCATTCAATTCGACGGGGTCGATCTTGTGCAGCAGATCGATGAGCGACTGGAACAGGGTGTTGACTTCCAGCTGCACTGCCGAGGCCTGCACGAGCGAATCCGGACGCAGCGATTTGCCCGAAGGTGTTTCGGGCGAAATGAATTCCACCGATTTGGCACCGAAAATCGTGTTGCCCGCGATGTGCACCGTCGCGTTGGAAGGGATGAAATGCATCTCGCCGCTGTTGATGGCCAGCGTCAGCCGCGCCTGGTCGCCGGCATAGGTGATGTCTTCGACCTTGCCGACCTGAATGCCGCGGTACTTGACCTTGGCGCCCTTCTCCATCACCAGGCCGGCCCGTGGCGCGGCGACAGTGACGGTGTCGGACGACGTGAAAGCCGCTGTGTAGGAAAGGTATGTCAGCACGGCGAACGCGACTATCAGTCCGGCCAGCACCGCCGCTGCCAGCCGGACCGCTGTGCGTCGCGATCCCGTACTTGCCATGCTTCTCCGAGGGTCTCCTTATCCAGAGAGGTTGAAATTACCTTGTGAGCCGTACACCGCGAGCGAGATGAACAAAGTAATGACGACGACGACGATCAGCGAAGTCCGAACCGCCTGACCGACCGCGATGCCGACGCCGACCGGCCCGCCGCTGGCGTTATAGCCGTAATAGGTGTGCACCAACATCACCGCGATAGACATCACGATCGCCTGCAGGAACGACCACAGGAGGTCGGATGGAATAAGGAAAGTATTGAAGTAGTGGTCGTACAGGCCGGCGGACTGGCCGTTGATGAACACCGTGGTGAATCGGGCGGCGAAGAACGCGGCCAGCACCGACAGCGAGTACAGCGGAATGATCGCGACCAGGCCGGCGACCAGCCGCGTCGACACCAGGTAGGACACCGAATGCACCGCCATGCATTCGACGGCGTCGATCTCCTCGGAGACCCGCATGGCCCCCAGCTCGGCCGTAGCGCCGGCACCGATCGTGGCCGCCAGCGCGATGCCCGCGATCACCGGCGCGACAACCCGGACGTTGAGGAAGGCCGACAGGAACCCAGTCAGCGCCTCGATGCCGATGTTGCCCAGCGATGAGTAACCCTGCACGGCGATGACGCCACCGGACGCCAGGGTCAGAAACGCCGCGACCCCGACCGTGCCGCCGATCATGATGAGAGCTCCCGCGCCCAGCGTCATCTCGGCGATGAGCCGGATCGTCTCCTTGCGGTACCGGGTGAGCGCGTTCGGGACGTAGCGCACGGTCTGGCCATAGAACAGCGCCTGCTCGCCGAAGTCGTCGACCGGACCCGCAAGCCGCGAAAACAAGTTACGAAACCGGTAAGTGATGTCGTAGCTCATCGCTCGCTCACCCGCCTGTTCACCGGGCCGAGAATCGTACGCCGATGGCGGTCATGACCACGTTGATCACGAACAGGCAGATGAAGGCGTAGACGACGGTTTCGTTGACCGCGTTGCCGACACCTTTGGGGCCGCCCTTGACGGTCAGGCCGCGGTAACAGCCGACCAGCCCCGCCATCACGCCGAACAGCAACGCTTTGACTTCGGCGAGAATCAACTCGCGCAGTCCCGTCAACACGGTCAACCCGTTGATGAACGCACCCGGGTTGACGCCCTGCAGAAAGACGGAGAATACGTAGCCCCCGGACAACCCGATGGCGCACACCAAGCCGTTGAGCAACAGCGCAACCACGGTGGATGCCAACACCCGGGGTACGACGAGGCGGTGGACCGGGTCGATCCCGAGCACCCGCATGGCGTCGATCTCCTCGCGGATGGTGCGGGCACCCAGGTCGGCGCAGATCGCGGTGGCGCCGGCGCCGGCCACGACCAGCACGGTCACCACCGGACCCAACTGGGTGATGGTGCCGAACGCCGTCCCGGCGCCGGAAAGATCGGCCGCCCCGATTTCGCGCAACAGGATGTTGAGAGTGAACGCCACCAAAACCGTGAACGGAATGGATACCAGCAGCGTCGGCACCAAAGACACGCGCGCGATCATCCAGGTCTGATCCAAAAACTCGCGCAACTGGAACGGCCGACGGAAACAGGCGCGAAGGGTATCCATCGACATTTCGAAAAACCCGCCGACGGCCCGGGCCGGAACGGCAAGTTGTCCGATCAACTTGGTCCCCCTCTGTTGCTCGCGGCGAAGGCTGTTTGCCCCTGGATGCGGCCAGGATTTATCAGCTGCTCGTGGTGAGCCGGATCATATTAACTCAGAACGACTTCGCCGTGTCAATGAACGACTTCTCCCGTGCGCGGGCGTTAATTTCCCAGGTTAAGCCCCATGTGGCGGAGTGATTCTGACACACGTTCTAGCTATTTAGCGGCCTGTAGTAATAGTTCGCAATTCCCTCCGAAGACGTTACTGATCCATGAGTCCGACGGCGGAAAAGTTCTTTTCCGGATCCCGCCCAGCAAAGTAATCCCCCAATGCCGAACCGAGTTGAGCGGGCTCCCAGGCCGCCCCGTCCGCGCTGAACCGATGCTCCACCGTCGGCGCTGCGACCAATGTCACCCGCGGTCCGTAAACGATGAACACCTGACCGTTGACCTCAGCGGCCGCCGGGGACGCCAGAAACTGGACCAGACTGACCACGTGCTCGGGCGATAGCGGGTCGATCTGTCCTTCCTCTATATTTGCTGCGCCGAAAACGTCAGCCGTCATCGCGGTGCGAGCTCGCGGGCAGATCGCGTTGGCGCACACGCCATACCGGCCCAGCGCCCGGGCGGCCGTCAAGGTGAGCGAGATGATGCCCGCCTTGGCGGCGCCGTAGTTGGCCTGCCCGATCGGACCTGTCAGGCCCGCCTCCGACGAGGTGTTGACGATCCGACCGAAGATCGATCCGCCGGCGTCCTTCGCCTTGGAGCGCCAGTAGGTGGCCGCGTTGCGGGTGAGCAGGAAATGCCCGCGCAGGTGCACGGCGATGACGAGGTCCCATTCCTCGTCGGACATGTTGAACAGCATCCGGTCGCGGGTGATGCCGGCGTTGTTCACCACGATGTCCAGTCCGCCCAGCCCGTCGGCGCGGCTGACCAACTCGTCGGCGGTGGCCCGTTGGCTGATGTCGCCGGTGACGGCGACGGCCTTAGCACCAGCCGCGCTGATTTCGTCGATCACGTCGGAGGCATCCAGCGCGGCGGCGATGTCGTTGACGACGACGGTGGCGCCCAGCCTGGCCAGGCCCAGCGCCTCGGCCCGGCCCAGACCCGCGGCGGCACCGGTCACCACCGCGACCTTCCCGGATAGATCGGTCGCGTTCGTGCTGCTAGTCAATTTATGAATACCTCTAGTTTCGGGTTCGTCAGGTCATGCTCGGTCAGTCCTCGCGCAATAGCGCAGCACGAGGGCACTCGGCGATCGCCTGTTCGGCCAGATCCTCCTGGTCGGGCGGAATCGGATCCGTCTTGACGACGGCGTAGTCCTCGTCGTCCAGGTCGAAGATATCCGGCGCAATTCCCAGGCACACCGCGTTACCTTCACACCGGTCACGGTCCACGATCACTCGCACGGCACCCTCCTTGAACCTGCTTGGACGCCCCATCCGCATCCCGATCCACCATAAGGCCCGAGTCGGTCTGACGAAACGGTCGCTGGATTCCCAGACTAGAACGTGTTACAACCGGGAAGGCGAACGGGTAGCGGTTGGCCGCATAACCACGGCCCGTGATGTGAAACAACGCTCATCGGAGGACGGCTGAAATGCGTATCAGTTACACCCCTGAACAGGAGGAGCTGCGTCGCGAGCTGCGGTCGTACTTCACCACTCTCATGACGCCCGAACGCCGCGAGGCGCTGAGCTCGATGCAGGGCGAGATGGGGTCCGGCAATGCGTACCGCGACGTCGTCTCGCAGATGGGCAAGGACGGGTGGCTCACCCTGAACTGGCCCAAGGAGTACGGCGGCCAGGATCGCTCCCCGATGGACTCGCTGATCTTCGCCGACGAAGCGGCCATCGCCGGTGCGCCGGTGCCGTTCCTGACCATCAACAGCGTCGCGCCGACGATCATGGCCTTCGGCACCGACGAGCAGAAGAAGTTCTTCCTGCCTAAGATCGCCGCCGGCGACCTGCACTTCTCGATCGGCTACTCCGAGCCCGGTGCGGGCACCGACCTGGCCAACCTGCGCACCACCGCGGTCCGCGACGGCGACGACTACGTGATCAACGGCCAGAAGATGTGGACCAGCCTGATCGCGTACGCCGACTGGGTCTGGCTGGCGGTGCGCACCAACCCCGAGGCCAAGAAGCACCGCGGCATCTCGATGCTGGCTGTGCCGACCACCGCCGAGGGGTTCTCGTGGACGCCCGTGCACACCATGGCCGGTATAGACACCAGTGCCACCTATTACTCGGACGTGCGGGTGCCGGTGACCAACCTGATCGGCGAGGAGAACGGCGGCTGGAAGCTGGTGACCAACCAGCTCAACCATGAGCGGGTCGCCCTGGTTTCCTCGGCGCCGATGTTCGTTGCCCTGCGCGAAGTTCGCGAGTGGGCGCAGAACACGAAGGACGACAGCGGCGCCCGGCTGATCGACTCGGAGTGGGTCCAGCTCAACCTGGCCCGGGTGCACGCCAAGGCCGAGGTGCTCAAGCTGATCAACTGGGAGTTGGCGTCCTCGGATGGTGCCACCTTGTCGCCGGCCGATGCGTCGGCTGCCAAGGTGTTCGGTACCGAGCTGGCCACCGAGGCCTACCGGCTGCTGATGGAGGTGCTGGGTACCGGGGCGACCATGCGGCAGAATTCGCCGGGCGCATTGCTGCGCGGCCGGGTGGAGCGGATGCACCGGGCGTGCCTGATCCTGACCTTCGGCGGCGGCACCAACGAAGTCCAGCGCGACATCATCGGCATGGTGGCGCTGGGCCTGCCCCGAGCCAACCGCTGAACTTGATTGTAAGGAAACAACACTCATGGATTTCACGACAACCGAAGCCGCGAACGACCTCGGCGGTCTAGTGGACACCATCGTGGACTCGGTGTGCACGCCGGAACATCAGCGCGAGCTGGACGGGCTCGACCAACGCTTCGACCGCGCGCTGTGGGGCAAGCTGATCGACGCCGACATCCTGTCCAGCGCGTCGGCGGCGTCGCTGGGCGGCGACGGGTTCGGGGTGCTCGAGCAGGTGGCGATTTTGGTGGCGCTGGGCCACCAAATGGCCGCCGTGCCTTACCTGGATTCGGTGATGCTGGCCGCCGGTGCGCTGGCCCGGTTCGGCTCCGAGGAGCTGCAGCAGAGCTGGGGTGTGCCCGCGGTACGTGGCGAGAAGATCCTCACCGTTGCCTTGGAAGGCGAAATGGGCGAAGGGCCGGTGCAGGCCGCACGCGCCGGTGACGGGTATCGACTCACCGGCACCCGCACCCAGGCGGGTTACGGCCCGGTGGCCGACGCTTTCCTGGTTCCCGCCGAAACCGATTCCGGCTCAGCCGTTTTCCTGGTAGCGGCCGACGACCCCGGGGTGACGGTGACCGCGCTGAAGACCACCGGCTTCAACAGTGCCGGACATCTGGCGTTGGACGGCGTTACCGTGGACGACTCGCGGCGGGTTGGCGGCAGCGAGGTCGTGGCGTGGCTTGAGACACTTGCCACCTTGGGCCGTAGCGCGTTTCAGCTCGGGGTGCTCGAGCGCGGATTGCAGATGACCGCTGAATATGCCCGCACCCGTGAGCAGTTCGACCGCCCGATCGGCAGCTTCCAGGCGGTGGGGCAGCGGCTGGCAGACGGCTACATCGACGTCAAGGGGTTGCGGCTCACTCTCACCCAGGCGGCCTGGAAGGTCTCCGAGGACATCCCGGCCGAGATCGACGTGGCCAGCGCGGCGTTCTGGGCCGCCGATGCCGGGCATCGGGTGGCGCACACCGTCGTCCACGTGCACGGCGGCGTCGGCGTCGACACCGATCATCCGGCGCACCGTTATTTCCTGGCCGCCAAGGAAGCCGAGTTCGCGTTGGGCGGTGCCACCGGGCAGCTGCGCCGGATCGGCCGTGAACTTGCTGAGACCCCTGCTTAGCTCGACTGACCTCACGGTCACCGATCTGCTGGTGCCGCTGGTCGACATCGCCGACCGCGGTGTCTATTTCGAGGACTCGTTCACCAGTTGGCGCGATCACGTCTTGCGCGCGGCCGCGATCGCGGCGACGCTGCGTGACCGCCTCGACCCGGCGAAGCCGCCGCACGTCGGCGTGCTGCTGGAAAACACTCCGTTCTTCTCGGCCATGTTGGTGGCGGCCGGGATGTCCGGAATCGTGCCGGTCGGCCTCAACCCGGTGCGCCGCGGCGAGGCGCTGGTCCGCGACATCAGCAAGGCCGACTGTCAGCTGGTACTGGCCGACACGAACTCGGCTGTGACACTGGATGATATCGCGCATACCAACGTCGATTCGGCCGAGTGGGCCGCCGAAGTCGACGCACATCTCTCACAGGGGGACGCCGAGGTCAGTTTTCGGACCGCTTCGCCGGCCGACCTGTTCATGCTGATCTTCACGTCGGGCACCAGTGGCGACCCCAAGGCGGTGAAGTGCAGCCACGGCAAGGTCGCGATCGCCGGCGTGATGATGACACAGCGCTTCGATCTTGGCCGCGACGACGTCTGCTACGTGTCGATGCCACTGTTCCATTCCAACGCGGTGCTGGTCGGCTGGTCGGTGGCGGCCGCCTGCCAGGGCTCAATGGCGTTGCGGCGCAAGTTTTCCGCCTCGAATTTTTTGCCGGATGTCCGTCGCTACGGCGCCACCTACGCCAATTACGTCGGCAAGCCGTTGTCCTATGTACTTGCCACACCAGAACTTTCCGACGACGCGGACAACCCGCTGCGTGCGGTGTACGGCAACGAGGGCGTGCCCGGTGACATCGAGCGCTTCGGCAGCAGGTTCGGGTGTGTGGTCCAGGACGGTTTCGGTTCAACCGAAGGCGGGGTGGCCATCGCCCGTACCCCCGATACCCCGCCAGGTTCGTTGGGCCCGCTGACCGAGGGGATCGAGATCGTCGACCCCGACACCGGCGAACCTTGCCCGCCGAGCGTGGTCGGCGAGGTGGTCAACACCGCCGGGGCGGGCCGGTTCGAGGGTTACTACAACGATCCCGAGGCCGAGGCCCAGCGGATGGCCGGCGGCGTCTACCACAGTGGCGACCTGGCCTACCGCGACGAGGCCGGCTACGCCTATTTCGCTGGCCGACTTGGCGATTGGATGCGCGTCGACGGAGAGAACCTGGGCACCGCGCCGATCGAGCGCGCGCTGCTGCGGCATCCCGAGGTGACCGAGGCCGCGGTCTATCCGGTGCCCGATCCGGTGGTCGGCGACCAGGTGATGGCGGCGCTGGTGCTGGCCCCCGGCGCCGAGTTCGACGCGGAGGAGTTCCGGGAGTTCCTGGCCGGGCAGTCGGACCTGGGGCCCAAGCAATGGCCGTCCTACGTCCGGGTGAGCGCGGCGCTGCCACGCACGGTGACGTTCAAGGTGCTCAAGCGGGAGTTGTCGGCCGAGGGTGTCGACTGCACCGATCCGGTGTGGCCGATCCGCCGGTAGCTACCCGGGCGCCACGGCCCGGCGATCGCTACCCGAACAGGGACGGCACGACCGCGTCGATGAGGTGCGGTCCTGGTTCGGCGAACGCCGCGCCCAACGCGTCGGCGAATTCCTCGGCAGTGCTGACACGACGGGCAGGAACTCCCATGCCCTCGGCAATCTTGACGAAATCCATTGTCGGACCGGACAAGTCAAGCAGATTCAGCGCCTTCGGGCCCGGGGCGGACCCGGCCCCCACCCTTTGCAGCTCAACCCGCAGGATGTCATAGGCGCTGTTGTCGTAGACGACGGTGGTCACGTTCAGGTTCTCGCGCGCCTGGGTCCACAACCCCGAAATCGTGTACATCGCCGACCCGTCGGATTCCAGGCTGAGCACCGGCCGATCGGGAGCGGCCACGGCAGCGCCCACCGCCGTCGGGATGCCGTAGCCGATCGCCCCGCCGGTCAGCGTCAGCCAATCGTGGGCCGGTGCGCCGGCGGTGGCCTTCTCCAACGGCAGACCGGACGTGTTGGATTCGTCGACGACGATGGCCTGTTCGGGCATCAGCGCGCCGATCACGTCGGCTGCCGATGCGGAGGTCAAGGCGCCCGCGGGCAGCTGCGGGCGCGACAGCGGCACCACCGGGGCGGTGGTCCCAGGCGCCAGTTCGTCGGCCAACGCCGCGAGCGCGTCCGCTGCGCCGTCGTACTCGGCGAGCACGTGCACCTCACAGCCGGCGGGCACCAGGTCGCTGGGCATGTTCGGGTAGGCGAAGAAGGACACCGGCGACGTGGCGCCGGCCAGCACCAGATGCTTCGTGCCGTCGAGCTGGGCGGCGACGGCCTCGGCGAAGTAGGCGAGCCGGTCCACGGCGGGAAGACCGGCGCCGCGTTGCAACCGCGTCGGGAATGTCTCACACAACCAGCGGGCGCCGGTTGCCTCGGCGATCCGCGCGGCCGCGGCCAGGCCTGGCCCGCGGGTGGCGTCCCCACCGATCAGCATCATCGTGGGTTCTCCCGAGCGCAGCACCGCCAGCACGTCGGCCGCCGGCCTCGCGTCGCCGCGCTCGGCCGGAGGCGTTGGCGCGGCCGGCCGGCCGCCCTCGGACCACGATGCGTCCGCGGGCAGGATCAACGTCGAGATCTGCGAGCCCGAACGGCTCGCCGCGATGGCCTCGGCCGTGTCGGGCCCGACAGCGGCGCTGTCGACGCTGCGGCGCACCCACCCCGAGACGGTGCCGGCGAGCGCGTCGATGTCGGATTCCAGTGGGGCGTCGTACTTCTTGTGATAAGTGGCGTGGTCGCCGACCACAACCACCATCGGTACTTTCGCGCGTCGCGCGTTGTGCAGGTTGGCCAGGCCGTTACCCAGTCCGGGGCCCAGGTGCAGCAGCACCGCCGCCGGCCGGTCGGCGATGCGGGCATAGCCGTCGGCGGCGCCGGTAGCCACACCTTCGAACAGGGCCAGGACGCCGCGCATGCGCGGCACGGTGTCCAGCGCGGCGACGAAGTGCATCTCCGACGTGCCGGGGTTGGCGAAGCAGACGTCGACGCCGCCGTCGACCAGGGTGTTGATCAGGGCCTGGGCACCGTTCACGTATCCGCCTTTCCTTCGAGCTTGAACACCCGCTCGGCGTTGCCACGCAGAAAGTCGTGCCGAGCCTCGTCGTTGAGGCCGAGGTCGTCGAGACCGGCCAGCGCGTGGGTGTGCGCAATCATCGGGTAGTTGGTGCCGAACAACACTTTGCGTTGTCCGGTACCGGTTTTCATGAATCGGATGAGCTCGTCGGGCAGCCTGCGGATGGTGTAGGCGGACGTGTCGATGTAGACGTTCACGTGCTTGCGGGCGACGGCCACCATCTCCTCGGTCCACGGATAGCCGACGTGGCCGCCCACGATCACCAGCTCCGGAAAGTCGAGGGCCACCTGGTCGATGTAGGGAATCGGGCGTCCGGTCTCCGACGGCCGCAGCGGCCCGGTGTGACCGACCTGGGTACAGAACGGCACGCCCGACTCGACGCACTGGGCGAACAGTGGATAGTAGCGACGGTCGGTGGGCGGCGCATCCCACAGCCAGGGCACCACCCGCAGACCCACGAAGCCCTCCTTGATTCGGCGCCGGAGTTCGCGGACCGCTTCCATCGGACGGTCCAGGTCAGCCGTGGCCAGACCGGCAAACCGGCTGGGGTGCAACGCGATCCATTCCGCGACCTCGTCATTGGAGATCAGGTCCTGACCGCCCGGACCGCGCCACGCACTGAGCAGGCCGAGGTCGACGTCGGCGGCGTCCATTGATGCGACCGTCGCCTCGATCGGGATGTCGGTATCCGGGATGGACCCACCGGTCCAACGCCGCAGCGAGGCCAGCATGTCGCTGCGCAGGAACCGTTGCGTCGGATGCTGCATCCACACGTCGATCGTCATCGCGCTTCGACTTTAGCCCGCCGACAATGCGCGCCGCGCAGCGGCGGGAGGACGAGGCGGGCAATCCGGCAGTAGCCGCACTGCGCCAGCCGATTCGACGAGGCAGGTCAGGCGGCCAGCGCGGCGCGCGCGGCGGCACGCGTCCGCGCCGCGTGCCCGCCGCCGAACAGCACGACATGTGCCAGCAGCGGGAAGAGCTGGTGCAGACCAATACGCTTGCGCCAGTAGGGTTTTAACGAACGCACCTGCTGGTAACCGGCAATGATGGCGTCGTAGTGCGGGCAGCCGAACAGCGCGAGCATCGCCAGGTCGGACTCGCGATGACCGGAGTGCGCGGCCGGGTCGATCAGCACCACCCCGTCGGGGGTCCACATCACGTTGCCGCCCCACAGATCACCGTGCAGCCGGGCCGGGCGGTCACCGTCGTCATCAGAGTCAAAGTCCCCCGCGCGGCAGCGCGCCGCGACGGAGTCGATCGCGGCGCACGTCGACGCATCGAGCCGCGGCGCCGCGAGCTCCGCCATCGGCGCCAGCCGCTCGTCGGCGTAGAAGTCGCCCCAGCGGCGGTGCCGCCGCAGCGACATCGGCAATGGCTGCGATAGCGGTCCGAAGAACCCGGGCCCGTCCCACCCCTCTGGTCCCGCGCCGAATGCCGCGGCACCGGCGTCGTGCATGAC
The DNA here is from genome assembly GCA_963767375.1 of uncultured Actinomycetota bacterium. Taxonomy (GTDB): domain Bacteria; phylum Actinomycetota; class Actinomycetes; order Mycobacteriales; family Mycobacteriaceae; genus Mycobacterium. Next base: position 2,380,911 of record CAVYDT010000008.1, on the reverse strand, counting down.
GGCCAGCTGGCGGCCGAACACATGCGCCGCTTCGGGGGTCGGGGGCACCGACTCGAGCCGTCGCAGGGTCAGGCTGGCGGCATCGACGGAGACAACCTGCGCGCAGGGCACGCCGCCGTCAACACTCGCAAGCCATCGCAGCCCCGCCGCTTCCCAGCCGAAGTACTCGGCAGGCGCGCCCGAATGGCTCTTGACGAAATCGGTCACGCAGTTGCGTGGGCGGCATGCACGTCGTCGGCGGGGCGCGCCTCGGTCTCCTCCTTGGCCCAGCGGTAGTCCGGCTTACCCGCCGGCGAACGCTTGACCTCCTCGACGAGCCAAAGACTGCGCGGCACCTTGTATCCCGCGATCTCCGAGCGCACGAAGCTGTCCAGCTCCGCCAGCGCCGGCCGGGCCCCCGGCCGGGCCTGGACAACGGCGGCCACATGCTGGCCGTATCGAGGATCGGGCACGCCGACCACCAGCGCGTCGAAGACGTCGGGATGACCCTTGAGGGCGGCCTCGACCTCCTCGGGGTAGATCTTCTCGCCACCGCTGTTGATCGACACCGAGCCGCGGCCCAGCATGGTCACCGAGCCGTCCTCCTCGACCTGCGCGTAGTCCCCGGGAATGGCGTAGCGGACCCCGTTGATGGTCCTGAAGGTCTCGGCGGTCTTCTTCTCGTCCCGGTAGTAACCGACCGGAATGTTGCCCTTCTTCGCGATGAAGCCGCGCACACCCGAGCCGGGCTTGACCTCGTTGCCGTCGTCGTCGAGGACGACGGTGCGGTGGTCGATGGTCACCCGCGGGCCGCCGCTGTGTGGCGCGTCCTTCGCGACGATGCTGGTGCCACCAAATCCGGTCTCCGAGGAGCCGATCGAGTCGGTGATGATCCGATTGGGCAGCAGCTCGAGCAGCTTCTCCTTGATGCTCGGCGAGAACAGGGCCGCGGTGCTGGCGAGCAGGAACAGCGACGACAGGTCGTATTCGTTGCCCGCATCCTGGTGCGCCAGCAGCGCGTCCAGCAGCGGCCGCGCCATGGCGTCGCCCGTGAAGAACAACAGGTTGACCTTGTGTTTGTGAATCGTGCGCCATACCTCGTCGGCGTTGAATTCCGGTTCGAGCACCGTGGTGTGGCCGCCGAAAAGCGACATCCAGGTGGAAGATTGGGTGGCGCCGTGGATCATCGGCGGAATCGGATAGCGGATCATGGGCCCACTGGCCGCGGCCGCCTTGGCCAGGTCGTACTCGTCTTCGACGAATTCGCCTGTGGCGAAGTCGGTTCCGCCGAACAGCACCCGGTAGATGTCCTCGTGGCGCCACATCACGCCCTTCGGGAAACCGGTGGTGCCGCCGGTGTAGAGGAGATAGATGTCGTCGGCGCTGCGTTCGCCGAAGTCGCGTTCGGGTGAGCCCTGTGCGATCGCGGAGTAGAACTCGACGCCGCCGTAACGCTGGTAGTTGTTGTCGCTACCGTCCTCGATCATCAGGACCGTCTTGACGTTGGGGGTGTCCGGCAGGACGTTGGCCACCCGGTCGGCGTACTGGCGCTCGTGGACGAGCGCAACCATGTCGGAGTTGTCGAATAGGTAGCGAAGTTCGCCCTCGACGTAGCGGAAGTTGACGTTCACGATGATGGCGCCGGCCTTCACCACACCGAGCATCGCGATGACGATCTCGTTGCGGTTGCGGCAGTAGAGCCCGACCTTGTCGTCCTTCTTGACGCCCTGGTCGATCAGGTAGTGGGCGAGGCGGTTGGCCTTCTCCTCCAGTTGGGCGTAGGTGAGCTGCTCGTCGCCGCAGATGAGGGCGACGCGGTCGGGCACAGCGTCAATGGCGTGTTCGGCAAGGTCGGCAATATTCAGGGCCACGGCCACCAAACTAGAACGTGTTACATTTCTTGACAAGCTCATGCTCATTGTCGAGGGAAAGGCGGTAGCCGTGGCTCCCGATACCGGTCGAGCTCCAGCAAACGCGGAATCGGGACCTTCAGGGCCTGATGCGTTGGTCGAGCAGCGCGGCCACACCCTCATCGTCACGTTAAACCGGCCCCACGCCCGCAACGCGCTGAGCACCGAAATGATGGAAATCATGGTGCAGGCCTGGGACCGCGTCGACAACGACGACGACATCCGCTGCTGCATCCTGACCGGGGCCGGTGGCTACTTCTGCGCGGGCATGGACCTCAAGACAGCTACCAAGAAGCCGCCGGGCGACTCGTTCAAGGACGGTAGCTACGACCCGTCGCGTATCGACGCCCTGCTCAAGGGCCGCCGGCTGACCAAGCCGCTGATCGCGGCCGTCGAGGGTCCCGCGATCGCCGGGGGCACCGAGATCCTGCAGGGCACCGATATCCGCGTCGCCGGCGAGAGCGCCAAGTTCGGCATCTCCGAGGCCAAGTGGAGCTTGTACCCGATGGGCGGGTCCGCGGTGCGCCTGGTGCGGCAGATCCCCTACACGGTGGCGTGTGACCTGCTACTGACCGGTCGGCACATCACGGCGGCCGAGGCGAAAGAAATGGGGCTGATCGGCTACCTCGTTCCCGACGGGCAGGCGCTGACGAAGGCGCTCGAGATCGCCGAATTGATCGAGAACAACGGCCCGCTGGCCGTGCAGGCGATCCTGCGCGCAATCCGCGAGACCGAGGGCCTCAACGAGAACGACGCCTTCAAGATCGACACTCAGATCGGCATCAAGGTGTTCTTGTCCGACGACGCCAAGGAAGGCCCGCGGGCGTTCGCCGAGAAACGCAAGCCTCAGTTCAAGAACAAATAGCCGCGCGAGCACCTAGCCGAGGCGCTTTTTCGCAGTCAGCTCACGCTCGGCACTCGCGTAGTATCCGTCCATGGTTGCATCAGGCGGGGGTCCGCAGCCAGCCGCGCCTCAGCAAAATCGCCCCAAGCGTTTTGGCATCCTCGTCGGATCAGCCGTCGCGATTTTGTTGCTCGTCGTCGGAGCCGCCATCGGCTACCTCGCCGCCCAGCCGGAGAAGGGCGCTTTGGCTCCCACGCTCACCCCGCGACCGCCCGATGGAATCCGCCATCCGCCAATCGATCCCAACTTCTTGCCGGCCGATGGTCCGCCCGGCCCGGCCAGCCCGATTAAACAGACTTACGCCTGCACCGAGGTCGGGGTGTTGCCGGACACCAACTTTCGGGCGCAGCCGCAATACATGGACATGCTGAACCTGCCGGCGGCGTGGCAGTTCGGCCGCGGCGGCGGAGTCAAGGTCGCCGTCATCGATACCGGGGTGAGCCCGCACTCCCGGTTCCCCCACCTCATTGGCGGTGGCGACTACCTCTCCGCAGGCGGGGACGGCCTATCGGACTGCGACGGGCACGGCACGATCGTGGCGTCGATGATCGGGGCGGCGCCGTCTCCCAGCGACGCCTTCAGCGGAGTCGCCCCGGACGTGGATTTGATCTCGATCCGCCAATTCAGTGAAGCGTTCACACAGCCTGGCGGCGGGGATCCGAAGAACCAGGCGGCTTTGGACTCCATCCACGCCTTGGCCCGGGCGATCGTGCACGCCGCCAACATGGGTGCCGCGGTGATCAACGTTTCCGGCATTGTGTGCATGCGCGCACACGCGACCCTTGACCAAAATGACCTGGGGGCGGCGGTCCGTTACGCCGCGGTTGACAAGAACGCCGTCATCGTCGCCGCCGCCGGCGACACCCGCAAGCGGGACTGCGCCCCGAATCCGATCACGGCCAATGAGCCTCGGGACTGGAACCGGGTGGACACCGTGGTGACCCCTGACTGGTTCGACGAATACGTTCTGACAGTCGGCGCGACGGATTCCACTGGCGAGCCCCTGAGCGACCTGAGCATCGCCGGGCCATGGGTCTCCGTCGCAGCGCCGGGCACCAACGTCGTCGGACTCTCCCCGCGCGACGACAGTCTGATTAACGCCATTCTTGGTCCGGGCAACTCGTTGCTGGTCCCGATGAGCACCAGCTTCTCGGCCGCAATCGTCTCAGGGGTGGCGGCATTGGTGCGCGCCAAGTACCCGCAGCTGTCCGCGCACCAGATCATCAACCGGATGGTCCGCACCGCCAAGACTCCCGCCGGGGGTGCCACTGACCAAACCGGGTACGGCGTGATCGATCCGGTGGCCGCGCTGACCAGGGATGTGAACTAGCGCGCGTCTGCTTGCGGTACCTAGCCGAGCGGCGCGCTCGGAGTGAACGCCACCGGCATCTTCTCGAGGCCGGAGACGAAGTTCGCCGGCCGCAACGGCAGCGCGGCGTCTGGAGAGGCCAATCGCAAGTCCGGAAGGCGCTGCAGCAGGCGCGTTTCCATGACCGACAGCTCCAGCCGCGCAAGCTGGTTGCCCAGGCAGAAGTGGGTCCCGAAGCCGAACGCGAGGTGATTGTTCGGGTAGCGCTCGATGTTGAAGCTCTCCGGGTCCTCGAAGACCTTCTCGTCGAAGTTCGCCGATTCGAATAGCAGGATGATCTTTTCGCCCTGGTGCAACTGCGTGCCGTGAAACTCGGTGTCGGCGGTGATCGTGCGCGCCATGTTCTTCACGGGCGCGGTCCAGCGCAGCATCTCCTCGATCGCGTTAGGGAGCAGACCGAGGTCGTCGACCAGACGCCGGTGCTGATCGGGGTGCAGCAGCAGCTGCCGTGTTCCGCCGGAGAGCGTGTGGCGGGTGGTCTCGTCGCCGCCAATCAGCAGCAGCAGGACCTCGGTCACGATCTGGTGGTCCTCCAGGCGTGAACCTTCGACCTCCGCGTGCACCAGGACGCTGACCAGATCATCGGTCGGCTCGGACCTGCGGGCCTCGATCATCCCCATCATGTATCCGCTGTAGGCGGCGAACGCGTCCATGGTGACCTGCATATCCTCTTGCGCCGCCGTGCTGCTCAACGCACCGAGCAGATCGTCGGACCACTTGAGGAACATCTCGCGTTCCTCGGGACGCACCCCGAGCATGTCGCCGATGACCGCCATCGGCAGGGGCGCGGCGAGGTCCCAGACGAAGTCGCATTCGCCGCGTTCGCACACCGCGTCGATCAGCGTGTCGCACAGCGAATTGATCTTGGATTCCAGATCTTTCACGCGCTTGCGGGTGAAGCCGTAGTTGACGAGCTTGCGCCGCAACAGGTGTTGCGGGTCGTCCATCTCGATCATCATCTCGACGCCGGGCTGGTCGGGCCGGATGCCGCCGGCGTTGGAGAACAGCTCGGGTTTGCGCTCGGCCTCGATGACCGCCTGGTACGTCGACGCGGCGGCCAGGCCGTTGCGGTCCCGGAATACCGGCTCGTTCTCCCGCATCCAGCGGTAGACGGCCCGAGAGTCACCGGCGTAAAAGGCGCCGTCGGTCAGATCGACGTCGGGTCTGGTCTCTACTTTGGTTGCGGTCATGAGATCTCCTGGGCGTCGCCGAACGTCATTTGTACCTGGTCTGCAGAACTGGACAACATCGCGCGCTTCGGAAGGCCCAGCGACGCCAACTCTTTCGCGTAGGGATGATCGCCCAGTTTGACACGGACTCCACCGAATCGGGTGCGCACACCGTCCAGCGTGTGTTCGAAGGCGGTTTCGCGGGTGACGCCATCGCGGTGCGAATAGCTGCGCTGCGCTTGCTGGCGCGGGGTCAGCCGGAAGGGCAGGCCAGGGCGGAATTCCATGCCGATGACCAGTTGCCCGTCGACGCTGCAGTCGAAACCGAACTGGCGGCCCTCGCGAACGGTGAAGTCCGCCATGACTTTCGGGTAGCCCCAGATCTTGGTTCCCGCTTCCAGGGTGAATTCCTGGTCGACGGGCAGGTGGTGGATGAAGGCGCCGGCCGACTGCAGGGCCCGCGGCCCGCTCGCGTTCGACCCCGGCGGGTTGACCATCACGCTGGTGCCGAATTCGTAGTACTGACCCAGGTCGCCATCGATGTAGTGCATCAGCATCAGCACCACGATCGCGCGCCCGGGCAGATAACGGCAGACGTGTAGGCCGCTGTAGTCGATGAGGTGTTGCGCGGCGTCGGCATCGACCGAAAACATCGCCATGTGCTGATTTGCCATGCGGATCTGCACCGGCATCGTGATCACCGTGCCCGCGATGGTGTGCTGCGAGGCTGTCATCGGGTCAATCTAGAACGCGTTCTAATCCCCTGGCAAGGCCGGCTCAAACCAGCCCAGCCAGCTCGCGGATCTGCTCGGCATTGCGGCCGTTCACAACCATCATCGTGACACCGGCGGCCTCCCAGACCTTGACCTGCTTACGCACGTAGTCCACGTCGCCGACGATCGCGGCGTCGTCGACAAGCTCGTCCGGGATGACCTCGGCGGCCTTCTCTTTTTGGTTGCTGCGGAAGAGCCGGGTCACGTCGTCGACGACCTCGGAGTAGCCCATCCGGCGGTAGACGTCGGCGTGGAAGTTGGTGTCTTCGGCGCCCATGCCGCCCATGTACAGGGAGAGATAAGGCTTCATGGCCGCGAAGGCGGCGCTGCGGTCGTCGGTGATGACGATGGTGGCCGTCGCGCAGATCTCGAAGTCCTCGCGGCTGCGACGCGCGCCGGGGCGGGCGAACCCTTCGTCGAGCCATTCGTTGTAGGTGTCGGCCATCCGCGGCGTATAGAAGATGGGCAGCCAGCCGTCGCAGATCTCGCCGGCCAGCGCGACGTTCTTCGGTCCCTCGGCGCCGAGCATGATCGGGATGTCGGCGCGCAGCGGGTGGGTGATGGGCTTGAGCGGCTTGCCCAGACCGGTTACCGGTCGCCCAGCCCCCTCCTTTAATGGCAGCGGATAGTGCGGCCCGTCACTAGTCACCGGCGCTTCCCGAGCCCACACCTGCCGGATGATGTCGATGTATTCGCGGGTACGGGCCAGCGGCTTGGGAAACGACTGGCCGTACCAGCCCTCCACAACCTGCGGTCCCGACACGCCCAAGCCGAGGATGTGCCGGCCCCCGCTGAGGTGGTCGAGCGTCAGCGCGGCCATAGCGCAGGCCGTCGGCGTCCGCGCGGACAACTGGATCACCGATGTGCCCAGCCGCAGCCGCTGCGTCGACGAGCCCAACCAGGCCAACGGCGTGTAGGCGTCGGATCCCCAAGCCTCGGCGGTGAACACGGCGTCGAATCCAGCCTGCTCGGCCGCGGTGACGAGCTCCGCGTGGTTCTCCGGTGGCTGAGCGCCCCAATATCCTAGCTGCAGTCCGAGCTTCATCGCCGCCTCCTTGATGATCGCGACCCGCTGCGCCCGGCTTCGCCGCGCTTGCGGTCGCTCCTCCTTGAAACCGTTCTTAGAACCTGTTCTACTCGAAGGCGTGACAGCCAGTTCGAGCGGCCCGACCCTGATCGATCACCCTGAGCCGCCCCTCTCCGCGCCACTGACATTGGCCTTCGACTACACCCGTTCAGTCGGTACCACCCTGAGCAAGTTCTTCAGCGCACTGCGTGAGCGTCGCGTCCTCGGAGTGCGCGGGTCGGACGGCCGGGTGCATGTACCGCCGCCCGAATATGACCCGGTCACCTACGAGCCGCTGGGCGAGATGGAACCGGTGTCGGCTGTCGGCACCGTCGTGTCCTGGACCTGGCAGCCCGAGCCGCTGGAAGGCCAGCCGCTGGACCGGCCGTTCGCCTGGGCACTGATCAAGCTCGACGGCGCCGACACCCCGCTGATGCACGCTGTCGACGCGGGCACGTCGGAGGCGATCAACACCGGCACCCGGGTGCACGTGCATTGGGCCGACGAAACGGTGGGCGCCATCACCGACATCGCCTACTTCGCGCTCGGCGAAGATGCCGAACCCGAGGGCCCGGCCTCCGAGCAGGACCCGGTCACCATGATCGTCACGCCCGTCTCGCTGACGATTCAGCACAGCGCCTCCCACGAGGAGAGCGCCTATCTGCGGGCCATCGCGGAGGGCAAGCTGCTCGGTGCGAAGACGGGCAAAAACGGCAAGGTCTACTTTCCGCCGCACGGCGCCGACCCGGCGACCGGCCAGCCCACCACCGACTTCGTCGAGCTGCCGGACAAGGGCACGGTGACGACGTTCGCGATCATCAACATCCCGTTCCAGGGCCAGCGCATCAAACCGCCGTACGTGGCGGCCTACGTGCTGCTCGACGGCGCCGACATCCCGTTCCTGCATTTGGTCGCCGACATCGACGCGCACGACGTGCGGATGGGGATGCGCGTCGAGGCGGTGTGGCGCCCTCGCGACGAGTGGGGATTTGGCATCGACAACATCGAGTACTTCCGGCCAACCGGTGAGCCGGACGCCGAGTACGACACCTACAAGCACCACCTGTAAAGGGTTTACCTGCACATGAGCGAACGCAATGTTGCGGTCGTCGGCTTCGCCCACGCCCCGCATGTCCGCCGCACCGACGGCACCACCAACGGCGTCGAGATGTTGATGCCGTGTTTCGCCCAGCTCTACGAGGACCTGAACATCACCAAAGGCGACATCGGCTTCTGGTGTTCGGGATCTTCGGATTACCTTGCTGGACGGGCATTTTCGTTCATCTCTGCGATCGACTCGATCGGCGCCGTACCGCCGATCAACGAATCGCACGTCGAGATGGACGCGGCGTGGGCGCTGTACGAGGCCTACATCAAGATCCTCACCGGCGAGGTCGACACCGCGCTGGTGTACGGCTTTGGCAAGTCCTCGGCCGGGATTCTGCGCCAGATCCTGTCGCGGCAGACCGATCCCTATACCGTCGCACCGCTATGGCCGGACTCGGTGTCGATCGCGGGACTGCAGGCCCGCCTCGGGCTCGACTCCGGCAAGTGGACCGAGTCGCAGATGGCCCGTGTCGCGTTCGATTCCTTCGCCAGCGCCCGCCGGGTCGACTCCGTGGAGCCTGCGGTCAACCTTGACGAACTACTCGAACGACCGTTTTTCGCCGACCCGCTGCGGCGGCACGACATCGCACCGATCACCGACGGCGCCGCCGCCATCGTGCTGGCAGCCGACGACCGGGCCCGCGAGTTGCGCGAAAACCCGGCCTGGATCACCGGAATCGAGCACCGCATCGAAACCCCCGTACTGGGTGCACGCGACCTCACCGACTCCCCCTCTAGCAGGGTCTCGGCCCGGATAGCCACCGGTGGCAAGGTCGCAAACCTCGACGTCGCCGAGATCCACGCACCGTTCACCCACCAGCACCTGATCCTGGCGGAAGCCATGCGGATACCGGGGAAGACGAAGGTCAACCCGTCGGGCGGCGCGCTGGCGGCCAACCCGATGTTCGTTGCCGGTCTCGAGCGCATCGGCTTTGCTGCACAACACATCTGGAACGGCTCCGCACGTCGGGTGCTGGCGCACGCCACCAGCGGGCCTGCGCTGCAACAGAACCTGGTGGCGGTCATGGAAGGAAACAACTGATGGCCGGTGCAGGCGCGCACCTCGCGGCGGTACTGGGTACCGGGCAGACCAAGTATGTGGCCAAGCGCAAAGACGTTTCGATGAACGGCATGGTGCGCGAGGCGATCGATCGCGCGCTGGAAGACTCCGGTTCGACCTTCGACGACATCGACGCGGTCGTGGTTGGCAAGGCGCCCGACTTCTTCGAGGGTGTGATGATGCCGGAGCTGTTCATGGCCGATGCCGTGGGCGCCACCGGCAAGCCGCTGATCCGCGTGCATACCGCCGGTTCGGTCGGCGGATCGACCGCGGTGGTGGCCGCCAGCCTGGTGCAGTCGGGCAAATACCGGCGCGTGCTGGCGATGGCCTGGGAGAAGCAGTCGGAATCAAATGCCATGTGGGCGTTGTCGATTCCGATCCCCTTCATCAAACCGGTGGGCGCCGGCGCGGGCGGGTATTTCGCCCCGCACGTTCGGTCGTACATCCGCCGATCCGGTGCTCCGTTAAACATCGGCGCCATGGTCGCGGTCAAGGACCGACTCAACGGCGCACGCAACCCGCTGGCGCACCTGCAGCAGTCCGACATCACCCTCGAGAAGGTGATGGAGTCCCCGATGTTGTGGGACCCGATCCGCTACGACGAGACCTGCCCCTCCTCCGACGGCGCGGCCGCGATGGTGATCGGGAACGAGGAGAGCGCCGAAGCCCGCCTGGCGCATGGACATCCGGTGGCATGGATCCACGCCACCGCGCTGCGCACCGAACCGCTGCAGTTCTCCGGGCGCGACCAGGTCAGCCCGCAGGCCAGCCGCGACGCGGCCGCCGCGCTGTGGAAGGCCGCGGGCATCACCAGTCCCATCGACGAGATCGACGTGGCCGAGATCTACGTGCCGTTCTCGTGGTTCGAGCCAATGTGGTTGGAAAGCCTGGGGTTTGCCCCCGAGGGCGAAGGCTGGAAGCTCACCGAAGCGGGCGAGACCAAGATCGGGGGACGGCTCCCGGTGAACCCCTCCGGCGGCGTGTTGTCATCGAACCCGATCGGGGCCTCCGGCTTGATCCGCTTCGCCGAGTCGGCAATCCAGGTGATGGGCAAGGGCGGCGATCACCAGGTCCAGGGTGCGCGAAAAGCGCTGGGGCATGCCTACGGCGGCGGCTCGCAGTACTACTCCATGTGGGTGGTCAGCTCCGACAAGCCCGAGAAGGCGAACGGATGACCGAGCACCCGGCCCACGAGGCCGGCCGGCGCTCGCGCGAGGCGGTCATCGCCCGGGACAAAGAAGCCTGGCTGGCCGTGTTCACCGACGACGCCATCGTCGAGGACCCCATCGGGCCGTCGGCGTTGGATCCCGAGGGCAAAGGTCACCGGGGCCGCGACGCGATCTCGGCCTTCTGGGACAAGGCCATCGCTCCCACCACTAAAATCGAGTTTGTCTTCCGTGACACCTACCAATGCGGCAACGAGGAAGCCAACGTCGGGCACATCCTGATCACGACGGGCGACTACCAGACCACCGCCGAGGGCGTGTTCACCTACAAGGCCAACGACGAGGGCAAGATGGTCGCCCTGCGCGCGTACTGGGAGATGGACCGGGCGGTCGCGAGTACTCGTCGGGTTTAGAGCTCCGGGTATTCGGGAGTCCAGTGCACTTGCGCGATGCGTTGGGTGAGTTCGTCGTCGCTCCGTTTGGGGGCAACGCCGTCCGCCACGGCTTGAGCGGCGACGGCCTGAGCGATGCGCATCGCCACGGACGGCACGTCCGGCCACGCCGGCAGCAGCGGCTGATCGGGGTCGGAGAGGGCGGGCGACCCATCGCCCAGGGTCGCCGCCGCGACCCGCATCATCTCATCGGTCACCCGGGTCGCCTGCGCGGCGGTAACGGCCAGCCCCATCGCGGGGAAGATGTAGACGTTGTTGCATTGGGCGATCGGCCGTTCGACCCCGTTTCGCCGCACAGGCGCGAACGGTGAGCCCGTGGCGATCAGCGCGCGCCCATCGGTCCAGTGATCCAGTTCGGCGGGATGTGCCTCGGAGCGGCTGGTCGGATTGGACAGCGGGAAGATGATCGGCCGCTCGGTCTTGCCGGCCATCTCACGCACGATGTCCTCGGTGAAAGCACCGGCGGCAGTCGACAAGCCAAGCAGCACACCGACGTCGACGTGATGCACGACATCGGAGAGCTGGGCGGCCCCGGACAGCCCCCAGCCCGCCACGCGCCCGGGGGGCTGGGCGAATTTACGCTGCGCCGCGGACAAATCAGTGCGGTCGTCAGTCAGCAGCCCCACCACGTCGACAACCCAGATCCGTTCCAGGGCAGCCTGTTCGGATAAACCCTCGGTTGCCATCTCCTGGCGGATCATGTCCAGCACACCGATGCCGGCTGAGCCCGCGCCGAGCATGACGACCTGCTGCTCTGATAGCGGGCGGCCGGCCACTTTCGCCGCGCCGTGCAATGCGCCCAGGGTGACCGCGGCGGTGCCCTGGATGTCGTCGTTGAAGGTCAGTAGCTTGTCGCGGTAGCTGGTCAGGATCGGCTTGGCGTGCACGGTGGCGAAGTCTTCCCACTGCAGCAGCACATCGGGCAGTTGCTTCTGCACCGCAGTGACGAACTTGTCGATGAACGCGTAATACTCGGTGTCGTCGATGCGCCGGTGCCGCCAGCCCAAATACTGGGGGTCGTCCAACAATTCGACGTTGTCGGTGCCCACGTCGAGCACGATCGGAAGAGTGCGAGCGGGATCTATGCCGCCAATGAGGGTGTAGAGCGAAAGCTTGCCGATCGGGATGCCCATCCCGCCGATGCCCTGGTCGCCCAGACCCAGGATCCGCTGCCCATCCGTCACCACGATCACGTCGACATCGCGGTGCGGACGGTTGCGGATCACCTCGTCAAGGCAGTCGCGGTCCGCATAGGACACGAACAATCCCCTTGGCCGCCGGTAGATCTCGCTGAAACGCTGGCAGGCCTCACCGACGGTGGGGGTGTAGACAATCGGCAGGGTTTCGGGGATGTGCTCACTCAACAGCCGGTAGAACAACGTCTCGTTGCGGTCCTGCAACGCGCGCAGGTAGATGTGCTTGTCGAGATCGTCACGGCGAGTGGAGAACTCATGCCAGCAATGCTCGACTTGCTCAGCGAGGGTCTTCACCACGGTAGGCAGCAGGCCCAGAAGGCCCAACCTGCGGCGTTCGTCCTCGGTGAAGGCAGTGCCCTTGGTCGTCAACGCATCAAACAGTCTGGCCTGTCCCCGGTTTTCGTCAGACATCGGAAAATCCTCACTCAGTCACAGGGGTTTCGAGCTTCATCTCAAAAGACTTCTGCAGGCTGGGCGGCCGAGTCCCGAGGCCGTCCCGCACTTTCTTCGTCCACGGGGCCTCGATGAGTGCTTTGGTCTCGGCGAGCATCGACTTCGGCTCGAGGTTGCGGTAACTGTCGATCTCACCTGCGGCAACCGCGGTCATGGTGGTGTATACCGGTTCGGGGTCGAACTGGGCACGGGGAAATGCGAGCTTTGCGTAATCGAATAGTCGTTCGGACGCGTCGTCCTCCCAGCTACGCCACGTTTCGAACCCGCGGTCGTTGAAACCCGTCAGGAACGGCCCCGGGTTGACGGTTGCCACCTCGATCCCGAACTCTTGGAGCTCCAGGCTCATCGTTTCTGCGATGGCTTCGACGGCATGCTTGGACGCCGAATAGATTCCGGTGAAGGGGTTGGTGTTCAGCCCTTCCCGGGAGGACACCCATACGATCCGTCCCTCGCCGCGCTTGACCATCTGCTTTGCGATGCCCTGGGTCAGCAGCAGCGGACCGATGACATTGACCTCGAACTCCCGGCGCATGTTGACCGCCGGGATGTCCAGAACAGATCCGCCCTCTAAAATTCCGGCATTGTTCACCAGGATTTCGACGTTCCATTCCAGGGCCTTTCGCCGATCCCCTGCGTCTGTCACGTCCAGCTTTTCAACTTGTAGAGTGACTTTTCGCGCGGCAGCTTGACGCTTCAGCGTCTGCACTTGGGCGTAGATCTCCACGGCGGCGATGACATCAAAACCCTTTTCCGCTAGGCGCATCGCCACTTCGTGGCCAAACCCCGTACCCGACCCGGTGATCAAGACCTTCTTCATCGCGCTCTCCATCCGGCGCCACTGCAGCGATCAGCGTCTGGTCGGATACTTCCACAGGAATTTTGCGGTGTCGTTGTCACCGCGGGATGAAGTGCGCGCAGGATGCTCGGTCTAGATCGGCTCGAGTCCAGCCAGGTGCCGTTGCGCCAACTCGCGGTAGGCCTGCGGGTTGAGATTGATCCACATCTCGGCGCCCGTTCCAGCGATCGGGCCCTTCACCTGTGCCGGCGCTCCCACGGCCAGGACCCCGGCCGGAATCTGAGTGCCGGCCGTCACCAGGGAATGGGCCGCGATCAAGCTGCGCGCGCCGATCACGGCGCCGTCGAGGACGGTGGCGTGGTTGGCGATCAGCGCCTCGGACCCGACATGGACGCCATGGATGACGCACATGTGCGCCACCGTTGCACCGGGGCCGATATCCACCGGGATTCCCGGCGGCGCGTGCAACACCGATCCGTCCTGCACGTTGGCGCCTTCTCGCACCACGATCGGCCCGTAGTCGCCCCGCAGCACGGCGTTGAACCAGACCGATGCGCCCGCCTCGACCACGACGTCGCCGATCAGGGTGGCGGTCGGGGCCACAAAGGCGGTGGGATCGATCCGCGGGGCTCGGCCCTCGAAAGCAAACAACGGCATCAATTACGTATACCGCATCACGCATATGCCGTGGCCAGACTCTCCGTCATTGCGCTGAGCGGTCCAAAAACTGTAACGTGTTCTAGTTAGAGACCCACTCCCTAGTTGGAGGTGAAGCTTGAGTACCGACACGAACGCGGTCGGCATCCGTGAGATCGATCCCGGCGCCCTGCCCACGCGGTATGCCCGGGGCTGGCACTGCCTCGGTGTCGCACAGGACTTCCTGGACGGCAAACCGCATTCGATTCAGGCGTTCGGCACCAAGCTGGTGGTTTTCGCCGACTCACACGGTGACATCAAGGTCCTAGACGGCTACTGCCGGCACATGGGCGGTGACCTGTCGGAGGGCACCATCAAGGGCGACGAGGTCGCCTGCCCGTTCCACGACTGGCGCTGGGGCGGCGACGGCCGCTGCAAGCTGGTGCCCTACGCCAAGCGCACGCCCAAAACGGCGCGCACCCGGTCGTGGACGACCGACGTACGCGGCGGTCTGCTGTTCGTCTGGCACGACCACGAAGGCAACCCACCGGACCCCGCGGTGCGGATCCCCGAGATTCCCGAGGCCGCCAGCGACGAATGGACGAACTGGCGGTGGAACAGCATCCTCATCGAGGGGTCGAACTGCCGCGACATCATCGACAATGTCACCGACATGGCGCACTTCTTCTACATCCATTTCGGGCTGCCGACGTACTTCAAGAACGTCTTCGAGGGCCACATCGCCTCGCAGTACCTGCACAACGTGGGCCGGCCCGACGTGAACGACCTGGGCACCTCCTACGGTGAAGCGCATCTGGATTCCGAGGCGTCCTATTTCGGACCGTCGTTCATGATCAACTGGCTGCACAACAGCTATGGCGGGTATAAGGCCGAGTCGATCCTGATCAACTGCCACTACCCGGTGACGCAGAACTCGTTCCTCCTGCAGTGGGGTGTCGTCGTCGAAAAGCCCAAGGGCATGGACGAAGAAATGACCGACAAGCTGTCACGGGTGTTCACCGAAGGCGTCAGCAAGGGCTTCCTGCAGGACGTCGAGATCTGGCAGCACAAGACCCGGATCGACAACCCGCTGCTAGTCGAGGAGGATGGCGCTGTCTATCAGTTGCGCCGCTGGTATCAGCAGTTTTACGTAGACGCAGCCGATGTCACTCCTGAAATGGTGGAGCGCTTCGAAATCGAGGTCGATACCACCCGCGCCAACGAGAACTGGAACGTCGAGGTCGCGGAAAACCTTAAGGCCAAAGACGTTACAGACGTTCCAGGGGACGTTCCCGCCGAGCAGCGCTGATCGACATGTGCGCGAACCCATCGGTGGACAAGCCGCCGGTTCCCGACGTAGACCGGCTCGCTCGGTCGATGTTGTTGCTGCACGGCGATCATCACGATCACGACGCTCGACCGGACGGAACTGACAGCAACGGCGGATCTTGGTCGAAATCAAGAGATTTCAGCAACGACCCGCAGCGCGCTGCCGCGGTTGCGGAAGCTAGCCGCGCCGACCGTGAACGCTATTTGACGTCGGGCCTGCAGCCGGTGGATTGCCGGTTCTGCCACGTCACGGTCACCGTCAAGAGGCTGGGGCCGGGTCACACGGCGGTGCAATGGAGAACCGAAGCGTCGCAGCGCTGTGCCTACTTCGCGGAAGTGCGCCAGTCCGGTGGTGATACCGCACGCACCAGGTCATGCCCGAAGCTGGGCGACAGCATCGAGCATGCGGTCGCCGAGGGGTACCTGGACGACCTGAACGACCCAAACGACCTGAACGACGCCGACGCCGTCTGAGCCATCACAGCCCGGCGAAGCGCTCCTTGACCTCTTCGGAGGTCAGCCCGTAGTCGGCCAGCGAGTACTTGTGCTTCGGAGCCCGGGCGCCGGTCTGACTCTCGGCGTGGCTGTCCTCCATAGCCTTTCGGGCCTCTTCAGTAAGCGTCAGACCGAAGTGCCGGTACACGTTGGTGACCGTTCCGAGCGGGTCGGCGATCAAATCGTGGTAGTCGACGTCGCAGAACTGGGCCGGATTGTGTTTGGCGCGCACGGTGTTGAACCGCTCCAGCCCTCGCGACCAGGTTTCCATCGCGTCGGCACCGATCTGGGCACCGGCAAAGGTCGTCGACCACCCCTCGGCGGTGTGCTGAGCCAGCGAGCACATTGAAGCCAGGATCGTCTCCACGGGCCGGTGGGTCTGAATCACCAGCGCGTCGGGATAGGTCTCCAGCAATGCGTCCAGCGCAAACAGATGGCTGGGATTTTTGAGCACCCAACGCTTTTCGGCGTCGTTGAGGCCGATTAGCTGAAGGTTGCGGCGGTGCCGCTGATACGACGGCCCCCAGTCCTGTTGCGACAGCCACCGCGAGTACGTGGGCAGGTGGGACAGGGTTTCGTATGACACCGAATGCAGCGACTGCCGCAGCAGCTGCCAGCACTCCTCGAGCTCGTAGGCGGCCATGAAATGCAGGCCGGTGTACTCCGGGTTCTCTTGGTGATGTTGGTTGAACTGCGCGTCCAGCTGGCTGTACCACGGATTTGATTCCCAAGTGTCGCGAGGCGGACGCGGCTGCGGGAACTCGGCCAGCCACAAGTGCAGGCCCTGATGGACCGGGTCCGCGCCCAGCAGCCGGTGCAAAATCGTGGTGCCGGTGCGCGGCAGCCCGGTGACGAAGATCGGCTGCTCGATGCCAATATCGGCGTGCTGGGGGTACTGCTTCCACGCCGACTCTGAAAACAGCCTGGCCACCAGCGCCCCGCGCAGGAAGAACCGATTCATCTTGCTGCCCAACGCGGTTAGGCCGGCGTCACGCTGGTAGGACTCCAGCAGCACACCGAGCGCTTCGCGGTAGTTGTCGTCGTCGACGCCGAAGTCGTCGAGCCCGACCAGCTTGGTCGCCGACGCGTGCAGGTCGTCGACGGTGCCGACATCGGTGCGCTCTGCCATTAGGTGTGGTACTCCCCGCAGTTGACGTCCAAGGTCTGCCCAGTGATGCCGCTGGACAGGTCGCTGGCCATGAAGAGAATCGCGGAGGCCACCTCGTCCTCGGTGGGCAGCCGTTTGAGGTCGGAGTTCGCCGCGGTGGCCTGGTAGATCTGCTCGGCCGAGGTGCCATACTTGCCGGCCTGATGGTTGAAGTAGGCCTGCAGCGTGTCACCCCAGATGTAACCGGGCGCAACAGAATTGACGCGAATTCCGTGCTCGCCCAGCTCGGTGGCAAGCGACTGCGACATGGACAGCAGCGCGGACTTGGCCATCTTGTAGGCGCCGTATTTCGCCTGTGAGTGCCGGATCACCATGGAGTTGACGTTGACTACCGAGCCGTTCGACGCAGCCAGCGCCGGGGTAAAGCCCTGGATGAGCCGCAGCGCGCCGAGCGCGCTGAGTTCGATCGCATCGCGGATGTGCTGAAATGTGGTGCCGGCCAAGGGCTTCATGGACGGCACTCGGAACGCGTTATTGATCAGCACGTCGACTTTGCCGTAGGCCTCCAACGTGGCGTCGACGAGGTTGCTCACCTGGTCGTCGTCGGTGATGTCGGTGGGCACCGTTACCGCACGGCCTCCGGCGTCGGCGATCTGCTTGGCGACGTCGTCCAGGCGTTCGGGCGTGCGTGCCGCCAGCACTAGATCGGCGCCCTCTCGCGTGCATCGGTGCGCCAGCGTGGTGCCCAGACCGGGGCCGACACCACTGATCACCACTACCTTGCCGTCAAGCAGCTTCGTCATCCCAGCATCCTTGCCTGAATTTGTTCTTGGCGCAGCGTAATTCGCGCGCGCCAGTCGTCCTCGGAGATTTTGTTGTGCTCGAAATAGGGCAACTTGCTCGCCACCGCGTCGAGGTCGACCAGCTCGACGGTGGGACCGTCGGCATCGGTGAGCTGACGCGACACCCGTTGCCAGCGGAACTGCAAAAAGCCCTTCCGATGGCCGAGCGTCTCGACCCAGTTGGTCACTCCCGGATTCTGGTCGGTAACGACGATGCGCACCTTGCCGTCCGGATCCGCCTGCGCCTGAGTGTTGTTCAGCGAAGTCTGGTGGTTGATGTAGTCCAGCGAGATGTACCACAAGCTACCGAGTTGGAAGCCGAGGTAGGGAGCATCGGAAACCGGGATGGTGATCACCAGCGCTTGGTCGGGCCGCAGGTCGAAGTGCCCCACCGACGAGTACTGCGTGGCCAGGCCCCCGGGCGTCAGGCGTGGGGCCACCATGGTGTTGACCGGTAGGTCGAGATAAAACCACTGCGGGAACTGCAGCCAGGTCTTCACCCGCTGCACAAGCTGCTTTCCCGCTGTGGCATAACGCTTTTCGATGGTTTCGGGAGTCAGCGGCGGCGGCGCGGTCCCGGCGGTGTCCAGCCGCGATATGGCCAGCGTGCCACGCTGCGCCGACCAGTCGCCGTATACCTCGCGCATCACTAGCTGGCCGTTGCTGGTCGGGCGCACGCGCCACTCGAAGCTGCCGTCCGCGGCGATCTCGAGTTCGCGGTCGTCGAACGCGGCCTGGCTGGCGGGCACGTTGTCGTCGGTGTACTCGCCGCCGAGCAACTGGAAACTCAGGTCGGTGGTGGTGCCGCGCCTGCCGGTGACCACGTAGTCGCGGTCGGCGTGCACCCGGGTGCCGAAGTAGAGGGTGTCGGGGTTGTCCAGACCCATCTTGGTGAACGGCCCGGTGCCCGACTGCAGGAACGGGTGGTCGCGGTCGTAGTCGAAGGCGAGATGCGTGCAGGCGGCGATACAGCCGGCCAGGTATTGCAGTCCTTCGAGCAGGTCGGCTTCGGTCTCGATGTGCGGTGCGGCGGTGACGAGTTTCTCGGCCTCCGCGATCGCGGAGGTTAGGGGATCAGAGAAGAGTTGATCGGACACGCCTAGACGCTAGAACGTGTTCTACTTTTTAGTCAATGGCGAACATTCGCGCGCGTCGAGCGCGGCGTTCAGAGACGAGGCCGACTCACTAGGACGTGCACTGCTGGGACAGGTCAATCAAATGCTGCCGGACATCCGGATGCCGATTCAGGTAGTCGATGACGTTGGGACCGCCACCCTCCGCCTCGGACCTGGCCTGCAGTTGCTGGTGGAGGTCGGGATGCCGCTGCAGGTACGAGTCGATCGATTGACCCACCGTCTGATCGCATTGGGGACCCGCGTTGGCAGTGCCCGCCAGGGGCAGCGCGATCACCGTCGCGGCGGTAGCCGTTAGCAGGCCCCCGGCGACTAGGCCGTACGGTCCGAGGCGGCGGGGGCCGACTGTCTTGGATGTCGTACTCATGCGCGCCAGAATACGCGCGCCACCTTTGCGCAGCGTGTGCGCGGACGTTGTTGCAAGTGCCGGGCTAACGGGTGACCGCGGCACCGCTTTCTTGCTCGCGTTTGATTTCGAGCGCAATGTCGATCAGCTGGTCTTCCTGGCCGCCGATGAGTTTGCGCTGACCGGCCCGGTGCAGCAGCTCGTGAGCCGGGACGCCGTAGCGCTCGCCCTGACGAACGGCATGCTTGAGGAAGCTGGAGTACACCCCGGAGTACCCCATGATCAGCGCGTTGCGATCCAGCAGGCATTCGGCCGGCATGGCCGGGCGCACAACGTCCTCGGCCGCGTCGGCGATGTCGAAGAAGTCGATGCCGGTCTTGACGCCGATTTTGTCGAACACCCCGATCAGGGCCTCGACCGGCGCGTTGCCCGCGCCAGCACCGAAGCGGCGCACGCTGCCGTCGATCTGCTTGGCGCCCGCGCGCACGGCCTCCACCGAGTTGGCCACCCCGAGCCCCAGGTTCTCGTGGCCGTGGAAGCCCACCTGCGCGTCCTCGCCGAGTTCGGCGACCAGGGCCGACACCCGGTCTGCCACACCGTCGAGCACCAGGGCGCCGGCGGAGTCGACGACGTAGACGCACTGGCAGCCGGCGTCGGCCATGATGCGGGCCTGGGCCGCCAGCTTCTCCGGCGGAATCGTGTGGGCCATCATCAGGAACCCGACGGTTTCCAGGCCCAGTTCGCGGGCCAGGCCGAAGTGCTGGATCGAGACGTCGGCCTCGGTGCAGTGGGTGGCGATCCGGCAGATCGACCCGCCGTTGTCCTGAGCTTCTTTGATGTCCTCTTTGGTGCCGACACCGGGCAGCATCAGGAATGCGATCTTGGCGTCTTTTGCCGTTTCGGCGGCGAGCTTGATCAATTCCTGCTCGGGGGTTTTAGAGAAGCCGTAGTTGAACGACGAACCGCCCAGACCGTCGCCGTGCGTCACCTCGATCACCGGCACACCGGCCGCGTCGAGCGCCGACACGATCGAGCGCACCTCGTCCTTGGTGAACTGGTGGCGTTTGTGGTGCGACCCGTCACGCAGCGAAGTGTCCGTGATCCGAATGTCCCAGTTACCGGTCATCGTGTACCTCCTGTGACTACCAGCGTCTCTTTGGCGATTTCTTCGCCCACCTTGGTTGCCGCCGCGGTCATGATGTCGAGGTTGCCCGCGTACGGCGGCAAGTAGTCACCGGCGCCCTCGACCTCGACGAACGTGGTGACCAAAGCCTGGCCCCCGGAGTTCATCGACGGCTCGTCGAACTGCGGCTCGTTGAGGAGCCGGTATCCCGGCACGTAGGTCTGCACCTCGGCGACCACCTCGTGGATGGACTTGGCGATCGCGTCGCGGTCGGCGTCCTCGGGGATGGCGCAGAAGATGGTGTCGCGCATGATCATCGGCGGATCAGCGGGGTTCAGGATGATGATCGCCTTGCCCCGCTTTGCGCCACCGATGGTCTCCACACCCCTGCTGGTGGTTTTGGTGAACTCGTCGATGTTGGCCCTGGTGCCCGGGCCGGCCGACACCGACGCCACCGACGCCACGATCTCGGCGTAGGGCACCCCCCCTTTTTCGACCAACGCGCGACTCACCGCGTAGACGATCGGAATGGTCGCCTGGCCGCCGCAGGTGATCATGTTGACGTTCGGTGCGTCCAGGTGTTCGCGCAGGTTCGCGGGCGGAATCACCGCAGGGCCGACCGCGGCCGGCGTCAGGTCGATGGCCCGGATCCCGGCGGCCTCGTATTTCGGGGCCGCGTCCCTGTGCACGTACGCACTCGTGGCCTCGAACACCAGGTCGGGCTTCTCGGACTGCGCCAGCAGCCAGTCGACGCCTTCGTGGGTGGTCTCCAGCCCCAGCTTGCGGGCCCGCGCCAAGCCTTCGCTTTCCGGGTCGATGCCGACCATCCAGCGCGGTTCCAGCCAGTCGGATCGCAGCAACTTGTACAGCAAGTCGGTGCTGATGTTTCCCGACCCGACAATCGCCACAGTCGCTTTAGACGGCATGTTGCTCCTAACCCAGTGGTCGCGACCCGCGGCGCCCGGCTTCGCCGCGCTTGCGATCGCTCCTTATTCGAACGACAACCGGACCGCACCGAGCCCCGCGAAGTCGGCGACGAACTTGTCGCCCGCACGCACGTCGATCGCCCGTGTACACGATCCGGGTAACACGATGTCACCTTTTTTCAGCCTCACCCCAAAGCTTTCCACCTTGCGGGCCAACCACGCCACCGCGGTTACCGGATTACCCAGCACCGCGTCGCTGCGGCCCTCTGCGACCACCTCGCCGTTGCGGGTCAACGTCGCGTCGATCGCCTTGACGTCCACGTCGGCCGGTGACACCCGCGCCGAGCCCAGGACGAAGCCCGCCGAAGAGGCGTTATCGGCGATGGTGTCGCACAGCGCGATCTTCCAATCGGTGATCCGGGTGTCGATCAACTCGATCGACGGCACCAGCGCCTCGGTGGCCGCCAGCACGTCGTCCTCGGTGCAGCCGGCACCCGGCAGGTCGGCGGCCAGGATGAAGCCCACCTCGACCTCGACCCGCGGGTAGAGGTACGTGGCCGCCTTGACCGGGGTGTCCTCGAACACCTGCATTTCGTCGAGCAGGTGCCCATAGTCGGGCTCGTCGACGCCCATCATCTGCTGCATCGCCTTCGACGAGAGGCCCACCTTGTGCCCCACCACTTGGGCACCCTCGGCCACCCGCTGCCGGACGTTGATCAGCTGGATCTCGTAGGCGTCGACAACGTCGATATCCGGGTGGCCGGACGTCAGTGGGGAGATCGGCTCACGGCTCCGCTCGGCCTGCGCCAGGTCCGCGGCCAGCTCGTCGCGGGTGGCAATATTAAGCATCTTGCCGAATTCCCCTCGTCCGTTTGACCGGGCCGGTAGCGCCCAGCCCGGGCAATTCTATAACGTGTTCTACATGACAGCACAGGAGTATGACGTCGTCGTGGTCGGAAGCGGCGGCGCCGGCATGGTGGCTGCCCTCACCGCCGCGCATCGCGGTCTCTCGACACTAGTCATCGAGAAAGCCGCGCACTTCGGCGGCTCTACTGCGCGCTCGGGCGGTGGCGTCTGGATTCCCAACAACGAGGTCCTCAAACGCGACGGGGTGCGGGACACGCCCGAGGCGGCGCGCAGCTACCTGCACGGCATCATCGGCGACGTCGTGGAGCCGGAGCGCATCGACACCTATCTTGAGCGTGGGCCCGAGATGCTGTCGTTCGTGCTCGAGCACACGCCACTGAAGATGTGCTGGGTGCCGCGCTACTCCGACTACTACCCCGAGGCGCCGGGCGGGCGCGCGGAAGGCCGTTCGATCGAGCCGAAACCGTTCAACGCCCGCAAGCTGGGGGCTGACGAAGCCGGGCTCGAACCCGCTTATGGCAAGGTCCCGCTCAATGTGGTTGTAATGCAACAGGACTATGTGCGTTTGAACATGTTGAAGCGACACCCGCGGGGGGTGCTGCGCAGCCTGAAGGTCGGCGGCCGCACCATGTGGGCCAAGGCAACCGGGAAAAATCTCGTCGGCATGGGCCGTGCCCTGATCGGGCCGTTGCGGCTCGGCCTGCAGCTGGCCGGTGTTCCGGTGCAGCTCAACACCGCGCTCACCGACCTCTATGTCGAAGACGGTGCGGTCCGAGGTGTCTATGTCCGGGATACCTCCGGGGCGGAATCGGCTGAGCCACGCCTGATCCGGGCCCGGCGCGGCGTGATCCTCGCCTCGGGCGGTTTCGAGCAGAACGAGCAGATGCGGGTCAAATACCAGCGCGCCCCCATCACCACCGAGTGGACGGTCGGCGCCAAGGCCAACACCGGTGATGGGATCGTCGCCGGCGAAAAACTTGGTGCCGCACTAGATCTGATGGAAGACGCCTGGTGGATCCCGACGGTGCCCCTGGTGGGCGCACCGTGGATCGCCTTATCGGAACGCAACTCACCGGGCGCGATCATGGTCAACATGTCGGGCCGGCGGTTCATGAACGAGTCGATGCCCTACGTCGAGGCCGGC
Organism: uncultured Actinomycetota bacterium; assembly: GCA_963767375.1. Classification (GTDB taxonomy): domain Bacteria; phylum Actinomycetota; class Actinomycetes; order Mycobacteriales; family Mycobacteriaceae; genus Mycobacterium. Next base: position 2,357,562 of record CAVYDT010000008.1, on the reverse strand, counting down.
CACAACATGTACGGCGGCGAATACGGCCAGGGGCCCGGGCCGGGTGAGAACATCCCCGCCTGGCTGGTGTTCGACCAGCAGTACCGCGACCGGTACATCTTCGCGGGACTGCAGGCCGGACAACGTATTCCGCGCAAGTGGATGGAGTCCGGCGTGATCGTTCAGGCCTCTACCCTGGAGGAGCTCGCCGGCAAGGCGGGCCTTCCGGCTGACCAGTTGGTATCCACCGTGGAACGCTTCAATGTCTTTGCGCGCTCGGGCGTCGACGAGGACTACCACCGCGGGGAAAGCGCCTACGACAAGTACTACGGCGACCCGACCAACAAGCCCAATCCCAACCTCGGCGAGATCACCCATCCGCCCTACTACGCCGCCAAGCTGGTGCCCGGCGACCTCGGCACCAAGGGCGGCATCCGCACGGACGTACACGGTCGTGCGCTGCGCGACGACGGCAACATCATCGACGGCCTCTATGCCGCGGGCAATGTCAGCGCCCCGGTGATGGGACACACCTATCCGGGCCCCGGCGGCACGATCGGGCCGGCGATGACGTTCGGTTACCTAGCGGGACTGCACATAGCTGGAGAGCGCTGAAATGCCAATCGATGTTGCGACCGCACTGGCCGCTGAGCTAGACCCGATCGAATTCTCTTGGACCAGCAGCGATATCCAGCTCTACCACCTGGGGTTGGGCGCGGGCGCGGATCCGATGGATCCCCGCGAGCTGCGCTACCTGGTCGACAAGACACCTCAGGTGCTGCCGACCTTCGGCAACGTGGCCGCCTCGTTCCACATGACCGAGCCGCCGACCGTCCAGTTTCCCGGCATCCACATCGAGCTGGCCAGGGTCTTGCACGCCAGCGAGCGGGTGGAAGTGCCTGCGCCGCTGCCGCCTTCCGGGTCTGCGAAGGCCGTCACCCGGTTCACGGACATCTGGGACAAGGGCAAGGCCGCGGTGATCTGGAGCGAGACCAGCGTGACCGCACCCGACGGCACCCTGCTGTGGACACAGAAGCGGTCCATCTTCGCGCGCGGCGAGGGCGGGTTCGGCGGTGAGCGTGGGCCGTCATCGTCGGACGCGGCCCCGGACCGGGCGCCCGATCTCGAGCTGGCGATGCCGCTCCTGCCACAGCAGGCGCTGCTGTACCGGCTGTGCGGTGACCGCAATCCGCTGCACTCGGATCCCGAATTCGCCGCTGCCGCAGGCTTTCCCCAGCCAATTCTGCATGGGCTGTGCACCTACGGCATGACCTGCAAGGCCATCACCGACGCGGTACTGGATGGTGATGCCGGAGCAGTTGCCGCCTACGGCGCGCGCTTTGCCGGAGTCGCGTATCCCGGAGAGACGTTGCAAGTCAACGTATGGAAAGAGGACGGCCGCTTCATGGCTGGCGTTGTCGCACCTTCGCGCGACAATGCCGTCGTGCTCAGCGGTGTGGAGCTGGTCCCGGCCTAACCCGCCCGTTGTCCCAGAAGTCAGACCAGCACCGGCTGGCTGGTCATTGCCCAGTTCCGAAAACCGATGGCACATGTGATATCACCATCCAATATTTGCGGCGTGATATCGCATGCGCCATCAAGAGTTTGAGAAGGCACTATCTCCTCGCCGCGAGACTCAAGTGACTGTTGAGCCCCATGAGCTAACCTAAGATCAGCCCTGACGTCGGCACACCTGTCCCGGCCGTGACGAGCACATGCTCGACGTCGGGCACCGGGTTCACCGAAGTACCACGCAGTTGCCGTACGCCTTCGGCGATGCCGTTCATGCCGTGGATGTAGGCCTCGCCGAGTTGACCGCCGTGCGTGTTGATCGGAAGTCGGCCGCCCACCTCGATCGCGCCGTTGGCGATGAAATCCTTGGCTTCCCCCTTGCCGCAGAACCCCAACTCCTCCAACTGAATCAGGGTGAACGGCGTGAAGTGGTCGTAGAGGATGGCCGTCTGGATGTCGGTCGGCGACAGACCTGACTGCTGCCAAAGCTGCCGGCCCACCAGACCCATCTCGGGCAGGCCCAGTTCGGGCCGGTAGTAGCTGACCATCGTGTACTGATCGGGGCTGGAGCCCTGCGATGCCGCCTCGATGATCGCCGGCCGCTGCTTGAGGTCGCGGGCGCGCTCGGGCGATGTGACCACGATCGCGACGGCTCCGTCGGTCTCCTGGCAGCAGTCCAGCAGGCGCAGCGGCTCGGCGATCCACCGCGAATTCTGGTGGTCCTCAATGGTGATCGGCTTCTCGTAGAAGTACGCCTTCGGGTTTTTGGCGGCGTGCTTGCGATCGGCCACTGAGACGACGCCGAAGTCCCGGCTGGTCGCACCGGACAGGTGCATGTAACGCTGGGCGATCATGGCCACCTGGGCCGCCGGCGTGGAAAGCCCGTGCGGGTAGGAGAACGCATTGTCGGCCGTCGTCGAATCAGCTTGCGCGCCACCGCTTCCCACCAGGCGAGTCTGCACCTGGCCGAACCGCTGGCCGGAACGCTCATTGAACGCGCGGTAGGCGACCACAACATCGGCGACCCCGGTGGCGACGGCGATCGCCGCCTGCTGCACCGTCGCGCACGCTGCGCCACCGCCGTAATGGATCTTGGAGAAGAACTTCAGCTCACCGATACCTGCGGCGCGCGCCACGGCGACCTCGGTATTGGAGTCCATCGTGAAGGTGGTGAGCCCGTCGACATCGGCGGGACTCAGTCCGGCGTCGTCGAGGGCGTCAAGCACCGCCTCCGCGGCCAGCCGCAGCTCGCTGCGGCCTGAGTCTTTCGAGAAGTCGGTGGCCCCGATGCCGACGATGGCAGCTTGACCGCTGAGCAAACCGGATGGCATCTAAGCACCCCCGACCGTCAGCGTCACCGTCGCGATCACGTGGTTGCCAAGGCTGTTGGCGCCCAGCACCTTTACCGTGATCAGCCCGTCGTCCACCGCGGTCACCTCCCCGGAGAAGGTGACCGTGTCGTAGGCGTACCACGGCACCCCGAGCCGAAGCCCGATCGACTTGATCAACGCCGACGGCCCGGCCCAGTCGGTGATGTACCGCTGTACCAGCCCGGTGTCGGTGAGGATGTTGACGAAGATGTCCTTGGATCCCTTGGCCTGCGCCAGGTCTCGATCGTGGTGGACATCCTGAAAGTCCCTGGTGGCCAGTGCTGTCGAGATGATGAAGGTGGGGGCTCCGTGGAGCTTGAGTTCGGGCAGCGTGGTGCCCACTTCGACGACCGGCGCGCTCATGCGTCAGGCTCCCATGCGTAAAGGCTCCACTCCGGCCCGCTGTCACCGGCCGGGAAGTCGATATAGGTTGTCCGAACGGGCGTTCCGATCTTCACCTCGGCATGGTCCACATTGCGCAGTTCGCCGAGCATGCGGACGCCTTCCTCGAGCTCGACGAGCGCGATGACGAACGGCAGCGTGCGACCGGGCACCTTCGGCGCATGGTGCACCACGAAGCTGAACACCGTGCCCTTGCCGCCGGACACCACGTAGTCGATCGGCGCAGCCGGGTCCTGCCAAAGCGCCGGCACCGGCGGATGCTGCAGGCTCCCGTCCGCCAGCTTCTGGATGCGCAACTCATGCGCATTGACTCCATCCCAGAAGAAGGCGGTGTCCCGCGACGACGCGGGACGCATCATGGCGTCGGCTTCCAGATCCTCGGGCACGGACGTCTGCGTGGCATCCGCGGCGGGCTTGAATTTCAGTATGCGCCACTCCATCTCGGCGACATCCTCGTCGCCGACGCGCCAGGTGATGTGCTGGTTGATGAACCAGCCCTCACCGAGCGCGGTCTGCTTCGGGCCGACCACGTCGCGCATCTCCGACGCGATACTGACCTGCTCGCCCGGCCGCAGGTACCGGTGGTAGGTCTGCTCGCAGTTGGTGGCGACCACGCCGACATATCCGGCGTCGTCGAACAGCTCCATCATCGGGCCCATGGGATCGTCGGTCGGACGCTCTCCCCCAGACCGAACATCGTCCACACCTGAATCATCGCCGGTGGGGCGACAATTCCCGGATGCCCGGCATCGCGTGCCGCGGCCTCGTCGGTGTAGATCGGGTTGCGGTCGCCGAGGGCCTCCACCCAGTTATTGATGATCGGCTGGTTCACCGGATCCCGGCCCGCGCGGGACTTGGCGACGACGGTGGCGGTGATCTCTGCGACTTTTTGCTTGATGACGTTCGCGTCGGTCATCGAGGCACCCTCGGCACCTTGAGCCCCGCCGCGGCGATCATCTCGCGCATGACCTCGTTCACGCCGCCGCCGAAGGTGATCACCAGATTGCGTTTGGTCTGCGAGTCCAGCCAGTTCAGCAGTTCGGCGGTGTCCGCCTCCGCGGGGTTGCCGTACTTGCCGACGATTTCCTCGGCGAGTCGGCCGATGTACTGAATTCGCTCGGTGCCAAAGACTTTCGTCGACGCGGCGTCGGCCACGTTGATGTCCTCGCCGGCGGCGGCAACCTGCCAATTCAGCAGCTCGTTGATCCGCCACATCGCATAGATTTCACCCAGAGCGCGTTTGACGTCGTCGTGATCGATCGGCGTGACGCCGTCAGCACCGGGCTTGGAAGCCCACGCGTGCACCCGGTCGTAGATGCCGGCGGTGCGGCCGGCCGGGCCGAGCATCACCCGCTCGTTGTTGAGCTGGGTGGTGATCAGCCGCCATCCGCCGTTCTCCTCGCCGACCAGCATGTCGGCCGGCACCCGCACGTCGTTGTAGTAGGTGGCGTTGGTGTGGTGGGCGCCGTCGGACAGGATGATCGGCGTCCAGGAGTAGCCGGGATCCTTGGTGTCGACGATCAGAATCGAAATGCCTTTGTGCTTAACGGCTTCCGGGTCAGTACGGCAGGCCAGCCAGATGTAATCGGCGTCGTGGGCGCCGGTGGTGAACACCTTCTGGCCGTTGACGATGTACTCGTCGCCCTGCCGCACGGCCGTGGTGCGCAGCGCCGCCAGGTCGGTCCCGGCCTCCGGCTCGGTGTAGCCGATCGCGAAGTGCACCTCACCGGCCAGGATCGCGGGCAGGAACATCTTCTTCTGCATCTCGCTGCCAAACCGCTGCAGTGTCGGACCGACCGTCTGCAGCGTCACCGCCGGCAGCGGCACGTCGGCCCGGTGGGCCTCGTTGACGAAGATCGACTGTTCGATCGGCCCGAATCCGTGGCCGCCGAACTCCTTTGGCCACCCGACGCCGAGCTTGCCGTCCTGGCCCATCCGCCGGATCACCGCGCGGTAGGCGGCATTGTGGCGGTCCTGCTCCATCGCCTTCACCTCGTCGGACGAGATGAGGTTCGAAAAGTATTGGCGTAGCTCGGCTTGCAGCTGCCGCTGCTCCGGCGTCAGTTCGATGAACATTGCGCTCCCACCAGGTCGAGACGATGCGACGGGCCGCCCAGCAGCCGGGTCAGGTCTTTGATCGTGGAGTAATACCGGTGCATCGGGTAGGTGATATCCATGCCCATGCCGCCGTGCAGGTGGTGGCAAAGCTGCATCACCGGCGGTGCCTGCGACGTGATCCAGTACCCGAGGACGTCGAGGTCGCTATCGGCATCCCGCCCTTCGGCCAGCCGCCAGACCACCGATTTAGCCGCTAAATCGATTGTGCGCGAGGCGATGTACACCTCGGCGAGCTGAGCGGCTACGGTCTGGAAGGTCGACAACGGCTTGCCGAACTGCTTGCGGTTGGCCACGTAGTCGGCGGTCAGCCGCAGCGCCCCGGCTACCAGCCCATCGGTGAACGCGCCGATCATCGCCAGCGCCAGCTCATTGACCCGGCGCGCGGCGGCACCGGCGAGCACATCGGTGTCGGGAACCGCGACGGCGGCGAAGGTGACCGTGTACTCCTCTGAGTCGTTCGACGTCGGTGTGCGGACCAGCTCCACGCCATCGGCTTTCGATGACACCACGACAACCGCGCTGTCGGCCGTCACGATGAGCCAATCCGCTTGTTCGGCATATGTGACACCGACTTTGGTGCCCGAGAGCCGTCCATGAGCGAAGGTCGTGGCGGGCCGGTCGGGCAGCGCCGTACCGGGTTCGTTGAGCGCGGCCGTCAACACCCCGCCCTTGGCGACCGAAGCCAGGAACCGGTCCTGCTGTTCGTCGGAAGCCAAGTCGACCAGCGGCACCACTCCGAACCCGAGGGTGGCCAGCGCCGGCGTGATGGCGCCGTGGCGGCCCACTTCGGTCAGTACGGTCGCAACCTCGGGCAGACCCACACCGTCACCGCCGAGTCGTTCCGGCACGGGTAGCGCCGTCACACCTCCGCTGACGAGCGCGTTCCAAGTCAAATCCCGTCCCAGCACGGACGTTACAACGTCGGCGACAGCCTGTTGTGTCGCAGTGAGATCGAAATCCATCAGGACTTCACCGAGGAGTTTCCGGCGTAGTCGACCTGCCAGTGCTTGATGCCGTTGAGCCAGCCCGACCGGAGTCGCTCGGGCTCGCCGACCGGCTTGAGGTCGGGCATGTGATCGGCGACCGCGTTGAAGATGAGATTGATGGTCATGCGGGCCAGGTTCGCGCCGATGCAGTAGTGAGCGCCGGTACCGCCGAAGCCGACGTGGGGATTCGGGTCGCGCAGGATGTTGAAGGAGTGCGGGTCCTCGAAGACCTCTTCGTCGAAGTTGGCCGACCGGTAGGACATCACCGCCCGCTGGCCCTTCTTGATCGGCACGCCGCCCAGTTCGAGGTCCTCGTTGGCGGTGCGCTGGAAAGCCGATACCGGGGTGGCCCAACGGATGATCTCGTCGGCCGTGGTCGACGGGCGCTCCTTCTTGAACAGCTCCCACTGATCCGGGTTGTTCGCGAAAGCGATCATGCCGTGGGTGATCGAGTTGCGCGTGGTCTCGTTGCCTGCCACCGCGAGCATGACCACGAAGAAGCCGAACTCGTCGTCGGAGAGCTTCTCCCCGTCGATGTCGGCCTGGATCAGCGTGGTGACGATGTCGTCGGTGGGATTCTGGTTCCGCTCCGCGGCCATCGCCATGGCGTACATGATCAGTTCCATCGACGACTGCGCGGGATCGACGTCGGCGTACTCGGGGTCGGTGCCACCGGTCATCTCATTGGACCAGCGGAAGAGCTTGTCACGGTCCTCCTGGGGAACACCCAGCAGGCCTGCGATGGCTTGCAGCGGCAGCTCGCATGACACCTGTTCGACGAAGTCACCGGTGCCCTCCGCGGCCGCGGCTTTGGCGATGTTCTGAGCGCGCTGGGCGAGTTCCTCCTCGAGGCGCCCGATGGCCCGTGGCGTGAAGCCGCGGGAAATGATTTTGCGTAGCCGGGTGTGGTGCGGTGCGTCCATGTTCAACATGACGCTGCGCTGCAGCTCGACCTGCTCCCGCTTCATCTCCGGCGGCCAGGACGGGATAGCGCCGTTCTGCCAGCTGGAGAAGACGTCGCTGCGGCGCGACACCTCCTTGACGTCCGCGTGCTTGGAGACGATCCAATAACCGTTGTCCTCGAAGCCGCCAGTGCCGCCTGGGACGTCGACCCAGTGAACAGGCTCCGCCTTACGCAGCTCGGCGAGCTCGGCGACGGGTAGCCCAGCGAGGTTGACATCGGGGTCAAGGAAGTCGAAGTCGGCGGGAATGTTGGGGGGTGCCATTAGGTATGCGCTCCTCAATTGCAACGTGTTCTAGTGCCAGTAAAACACGGCTCTTGCGCAGATAAAAGGCAGGTCACCATCCTCGCTTGTCAGACTAATGAAACGTGTTCTAGCCTGACGGAATGGGTAACCCGGTAATCGTTGAAGCCACTCGCAGCCCCATCGGTAAGCGCAATGGCTTGCTGTCAGGCCTGCACGCGACGGAGTTGTTGGGCGGGGTGCAAAGGGCACTGGTCAACAAGGCCGGTATCGACGCCGGTGACGTCGAACAGCTGATCGGCGGCTGCGTGACCCAGTTCGCGGAGCAGTCCAACAACATCACCCGCACTGCCTGGCTGACCGCGGGTTTGCCCGAACAGGTCGGCGCCACCACGGTCGACTGCCAGTGTGGCAGCGGCCAACAAGCCAACCACCTGATCGCCGGGCTGATTGCCATCGGCGCGATCGACGTCGGCATCGCCTGCGGCATCGAGGCGATGAGCCGGGTGGGGCTGGGTGCCAACGCGGGCCCGGACCGCAATTGGCGCGCCGAATCCTGGGACATCGACCTGCCCAACCAGTTCGAGGCGGCCGAGCGGATCGCCAAGCGACGCGGCATCACCCGCGACGATATCGACGCGTTCGGGTTCCAGTCTCAGCTGCGCGCCAAGCGGGCCTGGGACGAGGGCCGTTTCGACCGGGAGATCTCACCGATCGAGGCGCCGGTGCTCGACGAGCAGAAGCAGCCCACCAGTGAGCGTCACATGGTGTCCCGCGACCAGGGGCTGCGCGACACCACCATGGAGGGCTTGAGCCAGCTGAAGCCGGTCATGGAAGGTGCGATTCACACGGCCGGCACGTCATCACAGATCTCCGACGGCGCGGCCGCGGTGTTGTGGATGGACGAGGACAAGGCCAAGGCGCTCGGGTTGCGGCCGCGGGCCCGGATCGTCAGCCAGGCGCTGGTCGGCGCCGAGCCCTACTACCACCTGGACGGCCCGGTGCAGTCGACGGCGAAGGTGCTGGAGAAGGCCGGCATGAAGATGGGCGACATCGACATCACCGAGATCAACGAGGCGTTCGCTTCGGTGGTGCTGTCCTGGGCGCGCGTGCACGAGCCCGACATGGCCAAGGTCAACGTCAACGGCGGCGCGATCGCGCTCGGCCACCCGGTGGGCTGCACCGGCAGCCGGCTGTTCACCACCGCACTGCACGAGCTGGAGCGTTCCGATCAGAGCACGGCGCTGATCACCATGTGCGCCGGCGGCGCCCTGTCGACCGGCACCATCATCGAGCGCATCTGACCGTTGATCGTTTCCGACGAGAGCCGGATCGCGGCGGCGCAGGCGTACATCGACGCCTTGGTCAGCCACGACGGTGACACCGTTCCGTTCGCGGCCGGATGCACCCGTATCGAGCAGGGCGTCAAAAACGGGTTCTCCGGAAATCATTTGCGGCGCAGCCTCAATCGCGGGCCTCAGTATCGGTTGTTGGCTCACACGACGCCGCCGGACTACCGCGTTGCGGGCGATGAGGTGCACGCGGCGTACGACGTGCTGACCAAGGCCGGGTTGGCCGGCCGGCGGGTCGGCGGACGGGTAAAGGAGACGTTTGTGATCCCCGCCGAAAGCCCGAGTGGGAGGGCCGAGATCCATCACATCAGGGTCCGCTTCACACCGTTCATTCAGCGCTAGAGGTTGCCGAGACTCAGATGAAAAAGCCACGCGCCCTGAATTCGCCGCGGATGACGTTTTTCCTGAAGTGGTTGGGACGCGCCAATACGTGGATCTACCGGCGCACCAACGGAAAACTTGGCGGCACGATGCAGAAGAGTCCCGTCGCGCTGCTGACCACCACCGGACGCAAAACCGGCCAACGCCGGGTGAGCCCGCTGCTCTACCTGCGCGAGGGCGACCGCGTCATTCTGGGCGCCTCCCGCGTGGGCAGCGACAAACACCCGCTGTGGTACCTGAACCTGAAGGCCAATCCCGAAGTCTCCGTGCAGATCAAGGGCGAGGTGCTGGCGCTGCGTGCGCGCGACGCGACGGCCGAGGAGCGTAAGGAGTACTGGCCGAAGATGGTGGCCATGTATCCGAACTTCGAGGACTATCAGTCCTGGACCGACCGGGAGATCCCGATCGTAATCTGCGATCGCTAAGCTCCGTAGACCGGAACCGGCGAGCGCGCCTTGGCCAACAGGTCGGCGACGACGGGGCCCAGCTCGGCCGGATCCCACCTGGCACCCTTATCGACCTGCGGGCCGTGCGCCCAGCCCTCGGCGACGCGGATCTTGCCGCCCTCGACCTCGAACACCTGCCCGGTGACATCGCGTGATTGGCTGCTGCCCAGCCAAACCACCAGTGGCGAAACGTTTTCCGGCGCCATGGCGTCGAAATCATCATCCTGCGTTGCCATCATCTCGGCGAAGACGGTCTCGGTCATGCGGGTGCGCGCCGACGGCGCGATGGCGTTGACGGTCACGCCGTACCGGCCCATCTCGGCGGCGGCGACGAGCGTCATCGCCGCGATACCGGCCTTGGCCGCACTGTAGTTGCCCTGCCCGACGCTGCCCTGCAGGCCCGCACCGGAACTGGTGTTGATGATCCGCGCGTCAACGGTTTTGCCCTCTTTGGACAGCCCACGCCAGTATGACGCGGCGTGGCGCATCGTGGCGAAGTGGCCCTTGAGGTGCACGGCGATGACGGCGTCGAACTCCTCCTCGCTGGTGTTGGCCATCATCCGGTCCCGCACGATGCCGGCGTTGTTCACCAGAACGTCGAGGCCACCGAACGTCTCGACGGCGGTCTGGACGAGGCCGGCCGCTTGGTTCCAGTCCGCGATGTTGGCTCCATTGGCGACGGCTTCGCCACCGGCAGTGGTGATTTCGTCGACTACTCCCTGTGCCGCGCTGCCGCCGCCCGCCGGCGAGCCGTCCAGCCCCACACCGATGTCGTTGACCACGACGCGCGCCCCTTCGGCCGCGAAGGCCAGCGCGTGCGCGCGACCGATACCGCCGCCCGCTCCGGTGACGATGACGACACGGCCGTCAACCACGCCCATAACTGTTGTCCCCTCTACTTGACCGCGTTCGCGTTGGTGGTGGCCAGATAATGCGGCGGCTCGCCGCCGCCGTGTACCTCTAACGAGGCGCCGCTGATGTAGGACGCCGCGTCCGAGGCCAAAAACGCTGCGGCCCAACCGACATCCTCCGGCTTGGCCAGCCGGCCCAGCGGGACGTTCTTAGAGATCGCGGCGATCGACTCGGCGTCGCCGTAGAACAGTTCGGCCTGTTCGGTTTCGACCATCCCCACCACGCAGGCGTTCACCCGCACCTTGGGCCCCCACTCCACCGCCAGCGTCTGGGTGAGGCTCTCCAGACCGGCCTTGGCCGCGCCGTACGCGCCGGTGCCCGGGGACGGCCGCCGGCCGCTGAGGCTGCAGATGTTGACGATCGACCCGCCCGTTGGCTGGTCCTGCATCTTATCGTTGGCGCACTGCGAAACCAACAGCGCACCAATGAGATTAAGCTCGATGATCTTGCGGTTGAACTTCGGGCTGGACTCCGCGGTCAGCACGTAGGGCGACCCCCCGGCGTTGTTGACGACGACGTCGAGCCGGCCGTGCTTGGCGACGATGGCGTCGATCAACGAACTGACGGCCTCTTCGTCGCGGACGTCGCAGGAGTGGAACTCGTAGGGGAGGCCCTCGACCGCGCGCCGGGCGCAGGTCACCACGGTCGCGCCTTGTTCGGCGAAAACCGAACTGATGCCGGCACCTACCCCTCGAACACCGCCGGTGACCAGAACCACCCGCCCGGCCAATCCCAATTTGATGGCGCCGTCTCCTTCGGGGCGAGTCACTGTGCTAGCGTACCAAGCAAGTGCTTGCTTAGGTAACCACCGCCCTTTTTCCAAGAGGAAGTGCCGATTTGCCGATCACCTCCACTGTCACAGAGCCGGGGATAGTCGCGGTCACCGTCGACTACCCGCCGGTCAATGCCATCCCGTCGAGCGGTTGGTTCGAGCTGGCCGACGCCATCACGGCCGCCGGCGCGAACCCGGACACCCACGCGGTGATCCTGCGGGCCGAGGGCCGCGGCTTCAACGCCGGGGTGGACATCAAGGAGATGCAGCGCACCGAGGGATTCACCGCTTTAATCGACGCCAACCGCGGCTGCTTCGCCGCGTTTCGCGCGGTCTACGAATGCGCGGTGCCGGTGATCGCGGCGGTCAACGGATTCTGCGTGGGCGGCGGCATCGGGCTGGTCGGCAACTCCGACGTCATCGTCGCCTCCGACGACGCCACCTTCGGGCTGCCGGAGGTGGAACGCGGCGCCCTCGGCGCGGCAACCCATTTGTCCCGGCTGGTCCCGCAACACATGATGCGCCGGCTGTTTTTCACCGCGGCCACTGTGGACGCCGCGACCCTGCACCACTTCGGCTCGGTGCACGAGGTGGTGCCTCGCGACCAGCTCGACGACTCGGCATTGCGGGTGGCCCGCGACATCGCCGCCAAGGACACCCGAGTCATCCGGGCCGCCAAGGAAGCACTGAACTTGATCGACGTGCAACGAGTCAACTCGAGTTACCGCATGGAACAAGGCTTTACCTTCGAGCTCAACCTCGCCGGGGTGTCCGACGAGCACCGCGACGCATTTGTGAAGAAGCCATGAGCGACAAGCGGAGCACACTGGACGACGCCGTCGCGGGGCTGCGCAGCGGCATGACCATCGGCATCGGCGGGTGGGGGTCGCGGCGCAAGCCGATGGCCTTAGTCCGTGCGATATTGCGCACGGACGTCACGGATTTGACGGTGGTCACCTACGGCGGACCCGACCTGGGATTGCTGTGCTCGGCCGGCAAGGTCAAGCGCGTCTACTACGGGTTCGTCTCGCTGGACTCGCCGCCCTTCTACGACCCGTGGTTCGCCAAGGCCCGCACCAGCGGGGCGATCGAAGCCCGGGAGATGGACGAGGGCATGCTGCGCTGCGGATTGCAGGCGGCGGCGCAGCGGCTGCCGTTTCTACCCATCCGCGCGGGACTGGGCAGTTCGGTGCCGGACTTCTGGGAGGGCGAACTGGCCACGGTCACCAGCCCCTATGCGGCACCCGGCGGCGGACACGAGACGCTGGTCGCCATGCCGGCGTTGCGCCTTGACGCGGCGTTTGTGCACCTCAATCTCGGTGACAGCCAAGGCAACGCCGCATACACCGGCATCGACCCGTACTTCGACGACCTGTTCCTGATGGCCGCCGAGAAGCGCTACCTGTCAGTCGAGCGCATCGTCTCCACCCAAGAGCTGATCAAGGCGGTGCCGCCGCAGGCCCTGCTGGTGAACCGCATGATGGTCGACGCGGTGGTGGAAGCGCCGGGTGGTGCCCACTTCACCACCACCGCACCGGATTACGGCCGCGACGAGAAGTTCCAGCGACACTATGCCGAGGCAGCTTCAACGGAAGAGGGCTGGCAGAGCTTCGTGCAGACCTATCTTTCGGGCAGCGAAGACGACTACCAAGCGGCCGTGAAAGCCTTCCAGGAAGAGGCATCCAAGTGAGCAGCCGAGCCGAGGTGTGTGCGGTCGCCTGCGCCGAATTGTTCCGGGACGCGGGCGAAATCATGGTCAGCCCGATGACGAACATGGCATCAGTCGGTGCCCGGCTGGCGCGTTTGACCTTCTCCCCCGACATCCTGCTGACCGACGGCGAAGCGCAACTGCTCGCCGACACTCCAGCGCTGGGAGGCGCCGGGGGCCCAAACAAGATTGAGGGCTGGATGCCGTTCGGCCGCGTCTTCGAGACGCTGGCCTGGGGTCGGCGCCACGTGGTGATGGGCGCCAATCAGGTTGACCGCTTTGGCAATCAGAACATCTCGGCGTTCGGGCCGCTGCAGCACCCGACCCGGCAGATGTTCGGCCTGCGGGGCGCGCCCGGCAACGCGATCAACCACGCGACCAGCTACTGGGTCGGCAACCACTCCAAGCGGGTGTTCTGCGATGCGGTCGACGTGGTCTGCGGCATTGGCTGGGACAAGGTCGACGCCGACAACCCCGCGTTCCGGTTCGCCAACACCTACAGGGTGGTGTCCAACCTCGGCGTGTTCGACTTCGGCGGGCCGGGGCGCACGATGCGGGCACTGACCCTGCACCCCGGGGTGTCGCCCGACGAAGTCCGCGAGGCCACCTCGTTCGAGGTGCATGGCCTCGGCGAGGCCGAGGAGACCAGGCTGCCAACCGAGGACGAGCTGCGCCTGATCCGTGAGGTCATCGATCCGAAGGCGCTGCGGGACAGAGAGCTTCGGTCATGAAGTTGCGCACGCCGCTGACCGAACTGGTCGGCGTCGAGCATCCGGTGGTGCAAACCGGGATGGGCTGGGTCGCCGGCGCCCGCCTGGTATCGGCCACCGCCAACGCGGGCGGACTGGGCATCTTGGCGTCGGCCACCATGACCCTAGACGAGTTGGCGACGGCGATCGGCAAGGTCAAGGCCGCCACCGACAAGCCCTTCGGCGTGAACATCCGCGCCGACGCCGCCGACGCGGGCGACCGCGTCGAGTTGATGATCCGCGAGGGCGTCAAGGTGGCATCGTTCGCGCTGGCGCCCAAGCAGGAACTGATCACTCGGCTGAAAGAGGCTGGGGCGGTGGTCATCCCGTCGATCGGCGCGGCCAAGCACGCGCGTAAGGTCGCGGGCTGGGGCGCCGATGCGATGATCGTGCAGGGCGGCGAGGGCGGCGGACACACCGGGCCCGTCGCCACCACGCTGTTGCTGCCGTCGGTGCTGGATGCCATCAAGGGCAGCGGCATTCCGGTGATCGCGGCGGGCGGATTCTTCGACGGGCGCGGGTTGGCCGCGGCGTTGTCCTACGGTGCCGCCGGCGTGGCGATGGGCACGCGGTTTCTGCTCACCTCGGACTCGACCGTGCCCGATGCCGTCAAGAAGCGCTACCTGGAGTCGGCGCTGGATGGCACGGTAGTGACCACGCGCGTCGACGGCATGCCGCACCGCGTACTGCGCACCGCGCTGGTCGAACGGCTGGAAAGCGGTTCGCCGGTGCGCGGTTTCACCGCGGCGGTGCGCAATGCGGCAAAGTTCAAGCAGATGTCACAAATGACCTGGCGGTCGATGATCAACGACGGCCTGGCGATGCGCCACGGCAAGGAACTGACTTGGTCGCAGGTCTTGATGGCAGCCAATACCCCGATGTTGCTGAAAGCCGGTCTAGTCGAGGGAAATACGGAGGCCGGGGTGCTGGCGTCTGGCCAGGTGGCCGGCATCCTCGACGACCTGCCGTCGTGCGCCGAGCTGATCGAGTCGATCGTGAGCGACGCGATCAAGCACCTTCAGGCGGCGTCCGAGTTCGTGGAGTAGCCGGTTCCATTCGCCGAGCGTGCGCAGTTGTACATGAATTGCGGCGTGTCGGCGTACAGACACGCACGCCCGGCGAAAAAAGCTAGAGGCGCTCGATGATGGTGACGTTGGCGGTGCCGCCGCCCTCGCACATCGTCTGCAGGCCGTAGCGACCACCGGTGCGTTCCAGCTCGTTGAGCATGGTGGTGAATAGCTTGGCCCCGGTGGCGCCCAGCGGGTGACCCAGCGCGATCGCGCCGCCGTTGGGGTTGACCTTCTCCGGGTCGGCCTTGATCTCCTTGAGCCAGGCCAACACAACGGGCGCGAACGCCTCGTTGATCTCGACGGTGTCGATGTCGGCGATGGACAGCCCGGTCTTCTCCAGCGCGTAGCGGGTGGCCGGAATGGGCCCGGTCAGCATAAAGATTGGGTCGGCGGCGCGCGCACTGATGTGGTGGATGCGGGCGCGCGGGCTCAGCTTGTGGTCCTTGACGGCTTGCTCGGACGCCAGCAGCACAGCACTGGCGCCGTCGGAGATCTGGCTGGCCATCGCCGCCGTCAGCCGGCCCCCGTCGACCAGCGGCTTGAGGCCGGCCATCTTCTCCAGCGACGACTCGCGCGGCCCCTCGTCCACCCGGAACGGACCGGATTCGGTTTCCACAGTGACGATTTCGTTGTCGAAATGGCCGCTCCGGATCGCCGCGAACGCGCGCTCGTGGCTGGTCAGCGCGTACCGCTCCATCTCTTCCCGCGACAGGTTCCACTTTTCGGCGATCAGTTCCGAGCCACGGAACTGTGAGATCTCCTGATCCCCGTACCGGTGCAGCCACTGCTTGGACTCGTTGGTCGGCGAGGTGAATCCGAACTGCTCACCGACCGTCATGGCCGACGAGATCGGGATCTGGCTCATGTTCTGCACGCCACCGGCCACGATCAGGTCGGCCGTGCCGGCCAGGATCGCCTGTGCGCCAAAGGAAATCGCTTGCTGGCTGGAACCACACTGCCGGTCCACTGTGACACCGGGGACCTCTTCGGGATAGCCGGCGGCCAACCAGGAGAGCCGGGCGATGTTACCGGCCTGGCCCCCAATGGCGTCCACACAACCGGCGATCACATCCTCAACAGCAGCGGGGTCGACGTCGACCCGGTCGAGCAGTCCGCGCCACCCCAGGGCACCCAGGTCGACGGGATGGATGCCGGCCAGTGCGCCGCCGCGCTTGCCAACCGCGGTACGCACAGCGTCGATGACGTACGCCTCGGGCATGTTCAGACTCCTTCTTTGGTAATGCCGCCAAGAACGATGGCGAGATATTGCTGACCCACCTGCTCCGCGGTGAGCGGCCCGCCGGGCTGATACCAGCGCACCGACACCCACGTGGTGTCACGGATGAAACGGTAGACCAGGTCGACGTCGAGGTCGGGCCGGAAGCAGTCCTCGTCGACGCCCTGATTGAGCACCTCGACCCACATCTTGCGTTGTTGGCGGTTCATGTCCTCGACGTAGGCGAACCGGGGCTGGGATAACAGCCGTTGGGCTTCGTCCTGATAGATGACGACCTGCGCGTGCCGATGCTCGATCGCCTCGAACGACACCATGAACAGGCCCTTGAGGCGCTCCAGCGGATCGGCCTCGCTGTCCACGATTTCGCGGTAGCGGGCGAACAGCCAATCCAGAAAACTGCGCAACAGCTCGTCGACCATCTCCTCCTTGGAGGAGAAGTGGTGGTACAGACTGCCGGACAGGATGCCGGCACCGTCGGCGATATCGCGCACCGTGGTGGCGCGCAGTCCGCGCTCGGCGAACATGGTCGCGGCGAGCTCCAGCAGCTCGTCTCGCCGGCTAATCGCCTGACCGGTCACTCGGTCCACCCGATCAGACTATCAACCAAGCGCTTGCTCGGCCAGCTGACGCCTCAGCGCAGCGAGACCGCCGGCGGGCTCTGCCTGACATCGGCCTTCCCGGAAACAAAGGCGGTCACGGGGCCCGATTTAGAGCCACCCGACCGGGTATGGGCGACCAGCACGAAGGTGGTCTGCCCCGAGAACAGCACCTCGAGGTGATAGGGGTCGAACAGCGTGACCTTGATGCCGCTGATATCCGGCGTGCCCCACGTCGCGGTCCCGTCCACCAGGTCGGGGTCGTAGGCACGCTGCGGACAGTCCGGCGGCGACAGTTGGTTGGATTTCGCGCAGTCGGCCAGGGCCGCCGCTATCGCCGACATGGTGGCCGACTGCCCGCTGTCACTGAGCGAAAAATCCAGGTCGTTGAGGTAGGTGCTCCCGGTGAACGCCAGCGCGTCGAGCAGGTATGGCTTTTTCGGTTTGACCGCCAGGTTCGGGTTGCTGCTGGCGATGTCGACCCAACCCGGGAAGATGTACGCCGGCGAGCCGGTGACCGTTTTCCCGAAGAACGTCACGGTCTTCAGCGCGTCTTCGCCGACGCCCGCGTTGATCGAGTCCAACTTGATTGCGGCGTGGTCGAGCTTCCAGTCCTTGCCGTTCTTCTTGACCGACATGGTGACGTCGGAGGTATTGCCGCCGAATTTGGCCACGACATGGACCTGCGCGAAACCGAAACTGTGCGGCGAATTGTCGTCGAGGATCTTGACATCGGTGATCGGCCAGCGGGCGATTTGCCTTTTGAGAATCTCGTCGGACAGCAGATCTTTCGACGCGGGCTGGTCGGTGCTGTAACTCAACGCGGCCGCCGCGTCACCGCGCGAAAGTGCGTCAAGGTATCCCTTGACGGCGTCGCCGGCACTGCCGGATCCACCGCTTCCGCTGAACGTCACGATCGCGGCGACGACGATCGCCACGACCACCACCGCGGCGACCACGCTCAGCGTGATGATCAGTGGCTTGCGGTTGCGGCCGCCCGGGCCTGGCTGCGGGCCGTATTGGGCTACGGTCACCGGCGGGGTCACCGGCGGGCCCGGCGGGTACGCCCCATACACGGGCGGCTGCTGGCCCGGCGGCTGTCCCCCCGGCCCGGATTGCCAGGGAGTGTTGGGACCCCAGGAATGCGAGTCGGTCACAACTTCCTCCTATAGCGCCTCTTACAGCACCAACCATCGTGCACGTGATTTCCCCCGTCGAACTGGTCGAAATTGTAAGCATGTCGCGGAGGTGCGCTAATCACCAATTTTCACGGGTGCTGGCTGGAAACCGAGATCACCTCTCCGGTGAGGTAGCTGGAGTAATCGCTGGCCAGAAACGCGATGGTCGCCGCCACTTCCCAGGGTTCGGCGGCACGCCCGAACGCCTCGTCAGCGGACAGCCGATCCAGCAAGTCGGCCGAGGACGTCTTCTCCAAGAACTTGTGCCGCGCGATGCTGGGCGAGACCGCGTTGATCCGGACCCCGTACTCGGCGGCTTCTATTGCGCTGCAACGGGTTAGCGCCATCACGCCGGCTTTGGCGGCGGCATAGTGCGATTGGGAGTGCTGGGCGCGCCAGCCCAGCACGCTGGCGTTGTTGACGATCACGCCGCCGTGCGGCGCGTCGCGGAAGTATCGCAGCGCCGCGCGGGTGGCCCGGAACACCGACGTCAGGGTGACGTCCAGGACGCGGTCCCACTCCTCGTCGGTCATGTCGGCCACCGGTGTCTGGCCGCCCAGGCCGGCGTTGTTGACCAGCACGTCGATGCGGCCCATCCGGGCGGTGGCCGACTGGATCAACGCGTCGACCTGCGCGGTGGACGTCACGTCGCACACCACGCTTTCGACCCGGCCCTGTCCCAGCGCGGACAGTTCGGCGGCGGACTCCCCCAGCCGCCGTTCGTGATGGTCGGAGACGACGACGTCGGCGCCCTCGGCCAAAGCACGGCGCGCGGTGGCCGAACCGATTCCGGTGCCCGCGGCCGCGGTCACCACGACCACCTTGCCCTCCAGAAGTCCATGTCCGGCAATCTCTTTGGGTGCTACCGAGAGCGTCACCCCTTCACCTCCCTGGGCAAGCCAAGCACCCGCTCGGCGATGATGTTGCGCTGAATCTCGTTGGACCCGCCGTAGATGGTGTCGGCGCGGGTGAAGAGGTACAGCCGTTGCCATTCGTCGAATTCACCATCGGGCATGGTCATCCCGGGCTTGCCGATCACGTCCATCGCCAGTTCACCCAGGCTGCGATGCCAGTTGGCCCACAACAGTTTCGACACGTTGTCCTGCCCCGGCTGCTCGACATCCATGGTGGCCAACGCGTACGACCGCATCGCGCGCAACCCGGTCCAGGCCCGGGTCAGGCGCTCGCGGATGAACGGGTCTTCGGCTGCGCCGGTGCGCTGTGCGAGCTCGGCCAGGTTGGAAAGCTCTCGGGCATAGACGATCTGCTGTCCCAGCGTGGAGACACCGCGCTCGAAGGTCAGCGTTCCCATCGCGACCCGCCAGCCGTCGCCCGGCTCGCCGACCACCAGGTTGACGTCGGTGCGGGCGTCGTCGAAGAAGACCTCGTTGAACTCCGCGGTACCGGTGATCTGGACGATCGGCCGGACCTGCACGCCCGGTTGGTCCAGCGGCACAAGCAGATACGACAACCCGGCGTGCCGCTTGGAGCCCTTCTCGGTGCGCGCGACCACGAAGCACCACTGCGACAGGTGCGCCAGCGACGTCCAGACCTTCTGGCCGTTGATCACCCATTGGTCGCCGTCGAGTTCCGCGGTGGTCGAGACGTTGGCCAGGTCGCTGCCGGCGCCGGGCTCCGAATATCCCTGGCACCACAGCTCGGTGACATCGAGGATGCGCGGCAGGAAGCGCTGCTGCTGCTCGTCGGTGCCGAACGCGATGAGCGTGGGACCCAGCAACTCCTCGCCGAAGTGGTTGACCTTGTCCGGCGCGTCGGCTCGCGCGTACTCCTCGTAGAACGCCACCCGGTGCGCGGTGGAAAGCCCGCGTCCGCCGTGCTCGACCGGCCATCCCAGGCAGGTCAGTCCGGCTTTGGCGAGGTGCTGATTCCACGACCGGCGTTCTTCGAACGCCTCATGCTCGCGCCCAGGTCCGCCCAGGCCCTTGAGTGTTGCGAATTCGCCGACCAGATTGTCGGCGAGCCACTCGCGTACCTCCGCCCGGAACTCCTCGACGTCCTGCATGCCCTGTAGGCTAACCTACCAAGCACTTGCTTTGTTAGGAGCAGTCCTGATGACCGGCGATCCCCGCACTATTCCAGCGGCGTTGGATCATTTCGCGGATCAGCTGCCCGACCAGGACGCGCTGATCACCGACGACCGGTCATTCACGGCTGCCGCCTTGCGCGACGAGGTGCACCGCGCGGCGGCGGCGCTGATCATGCTCGGCGTGCAACCCGGTGACCGGGTGGCCATCTGGTCGCCGAACACCTGGCATTGGGTGGTGGCGTGCCTGGCGATTCACCATGCCGGCGCCGCCATGGTGCCGCTGAACACGCGTTACACCGCATCCGAAGCCAGCGACATCCTGGCCCGCACTCATGCGCCCGTGCTGTTCGCCATGGGTCGGTTCCTCGGCAACGATCGCGTTGCCGCCCTGGACCGCGACGCACTGCCCGCGCTACGGCACATCGTGCGAATACCGATCGACGAGGCAGACGGCACGTGGGGCGAGTTCATCGAGCGCGGCTCCGACCCGGAAAGCACGGCCGCGGTCGTCACCCACGCCGCCGCCGTCACCCCCGACGACGTCAGCGACATTCTCTTCACCTCCGGCACCACCGGCCGCAGCAAAGGTGTGCTCTGCGCACACCGGCAATCCTTGTCGGGCTCGGCGTCGTGGGCCGCCAACGGCGAGATCACCAGCGATGACCGCTACCTGTGCATCAACCCGTTCTTCCACAACTTCGGCTACAAGGCCGGCATCCTGGCCTGCCTGCAGACCGGCGCGACGCTGATCCCGCACCTGACGTTCGATCCGCTGCGCACGCTGCAGGCGATCGAGCAACATCGCATCACCGTGTTGCCCGGGCCGCCGACCATCTACCAGACGCTGCTCGACCACCCTGCGCGAGGCGACTACGACCTCAGCTCGCTGCGGTTCGCGGTGACCGGGGCGGCCACCGTGCCGGTGGTGCTGGTGGAACGCATGCAGTCCGAACTCGACATCGACATCGTGTTGACGGCTTACGGGCTGACCGAGGCCAACGGCATGGGGACCATGTGCCGCGCCGACGACGACGCGGTGACCGTCGCTACCACGTGCGGGCGTCCGTTCGCCGACTTCGAACTGCGGATCGATGGAGCCGGCGGCGGGGAATCGGGAGAGGTGTTACTGCGCGGGCCCAACGTCATGCTGGGCTACCTCGACGATCCGGAGGCGACCGCCGCCGCCATCGACGCCGACGGCTGGCTGCACACCGGCGACATCGGCGCCGTCGACGAGCGCGGGAACCTGCGCATCACCGACCGCCTCAAGGACATGTACATCTGCGGCGGATTCAATGTCTATCCGGCCGAGGTCGAGCAGGTGCTGGCCCGGATGAACGGCGTGGCCGACACGGCGGTGATCGGGGTTCCCGACGCGCGTCTGGGTGAGGTTGGCCAGGCGTTCGTGGTGACGCGGCCCGGCTCGGAACTGGATGAGGAGTCGGTGATCGCTTACAGCCGTGAACATTTGGCGAACTTCAAGGCACCAAGATCGGTGCGGTTCGTCGAGGCGTTGCCGCGCAATGCGGGCGGCAAGGTCGTCAAACCACAACTGCGGGAGCTCGCCTAGATGGACCTAGCACTGGACGAAGGGACGTTGGCCTTTCAGGCCGAGGTGCGGGAATTTCTGTTGGCCAACATCGAGTCGATACCGACGAAGTCCTACGACAACGCGGAAGGCTTTGCCCAACATCGGCATTGGGACAAGGTGCTGTTCGACGCGGGCCTCTCCGTGATCACCTGGCCGGAAAAGTACGGGGGCCGCGACGCGCCGCTGCTGCACTGGGTGGTGTTCGAGGAGGAGTACTTCCGCGCCGGAGCGCCGGGCCGGGCCAGCGCCAACGGCACCTCGATGCTGGCCCCGACGCTGTTCGCGCATGGCACCGAAGAACAGCTGGACCGGATTTTACCGAAAATGGCCAGCGGCGAACAGATTTGGGCCCAGGCCTGGTCGGAGCCGGAATCCGGCAGCGACCTCGCGTCGCTGCGGTCCACCGCGACCAAAACCGACGGCGGATGGCTGCTCAACGGGCAGAAGATCTGGAGTTCGCGGGCCCCGTTCGCCGAGATGGGATTCGGGCTGTTCCGGTCGGATCCCGCGGCCGAGCGACATAACGGCCTGACGTACTTCATGTTCGACCTGAAGGCCAAGGGCGTCACGGTGCGGCCGATCGTCCAGCTGGGCGGTGACACCGGTTTCGGCGAGATCTTCCTCGACGATGTCTTCGTGCCCGACGAGGACGTGATCGGCACCCCGAACGAGGGTTGGCGAGCCGCGATGAGCACGTCGAGCAACGAACGCGGCATGTCGCTGCGCAGCCCGGCCCGCTTCGTCGCTGCCGCGGAGCGGCTGGTGACGTTGTGGAAGGACCGCGGCTCACCCGATGCGTTTGCCGACCGGGTCGCCGAAGCATGGATCAACGCGCAGGCCTACCGATTGCAGACCTTCGGCACGGTGACCAGGCTGGCCGGCGGCGGGGAGCTGGGCGCGGAATCGTCGGTGACCAAGGTGTTTTGGTCCGAGCTGGACGTGGACATACATCAGACCGCGCTCGACCTGCTGGGCGCCGACGGAGAGCTGGCCGGCGCGTGGACCGATGGCCTGCTGTTCGCCCTCGGCGGCCCGATCTACGCCGGTACCAACGAAATTCAGCGCAATATCATCTCGGAACGGCTGCTGGGTCTGCCCAGAGAGAAGAAGTGACCGTGGAATTTGCACTCGACGAACAGCAGCGCGACTTCGCGGCCAGCATCGATGCGGCGCTGGGCGCGGCGGACCTGCCCGGCGCGGTCCGTGCGTGGTCGGCGGGCGACGTCGCACCCGGCCGTAAGGTGTGGGAACAGCTGGCCAACCTCGGCGTCACCGCGCTTGCGGTGCCGGAGAAATTCGACGGCCTGGGGGCCGATCCGATAGATCTAGTGGTCGCGCTGGAACGCCTGGGGCGGTGGTGTGTGCCCGGCCCGGTGACCGAATCCATCTCCGTCGCACCGGTTTTGCTTGCCAGTGACGATCAAGCTGAGCGGAGCGGTGGGCTGGCTTCCGGTGAGTTGATCGCCACCGTCGCGATGCCGCCGCGGGTACCGCGCGCCGTCGACGCCGACACGGCCGGGTTGGTGTTGCTCGCTACCGACGACGGTATCGGCGAGGCGGCCCCGGGGGAACAGCACGAGTCCGTCGATCCTAGCCGCCGGTTGTTCGACGTCACGCCGACCGGCAGGAGCTGGCAGGCCTCGAAAGGAGTTGTGCGGCGGGCCTACGAGTTCGGGGCTTTGGCCACCGCGGCACAGTTGGTCGGCGCCGCCGAGGCGTTGCGCGACGCCGCCGTCGACTACGCCAAGCAGCGCACGCAGTTCGGCCGGATAATCGGCTCGTATCAGGCGATCAAGCACAAGCTCGCCGACGTCCACATCGCGATCGAATTGGCGCGCCCACTGGTCTACGGCGCGGCGCTGTCGCTGGAGCCCCGCGACGTAAGCGCGGCCAAGGCGGCAGCATCAGAGGCGGGCCTGCTGGCGGCGCGCTCGGCACTGCAGACGCACGGGGCGATCGGGTTCACCCAGGAGCATGACCTTTCCCTGTTGCTGCTGCGCGTGCAAGCATTGCGGTCGGCGTGGGGTACTCCCGAGGTGCATCGGCGGCGAGTGTTGGAGGCGCTCTAGTGACACGCGCCGGCGACAATGCAGAGCGAAGCGATGAGGAGGAGCGGCGCCGATGACAGAAGAACGGGAGCTGCTGCGGGAAACGGTCGCGGCGCTGGTAGCCAAGCACGCGACCCCGGCGGCGGTGCGTGCGGCGATGGAATCCGACAAGGGCTACGACGAGTCGCTGTGGCGGCTGTTGTGCGAACAGGTCGGCGCCGCCGCGCTGGTGATACCCGAGGAGCTGGGCGGTGCGGGCGGCGAATTGGCTGACGCTGCAACCGTTCTGCAAGAGCTGGGTCGGGCGCTGGTGCCCTCCCCGCTGCTGGGCACCACGCTGGCGGAGCTGGCGCTGCTGACCGCACCCGAGCCGGACGCCGAGACCCTGGAGGGGCTGGCCGCGGGCAGCTCGATCGGCGCGCTGGTGCTTGACCCCGACTACGTGGTGAACGGGGGCATCGCCGACGTCGTCGTGGCCGCCTTTGGAGACCCCGCCGGCCAAGGCGGCCAGCTGAGCAGATGGACGCGATTCAGCGCGCAGCCCGTCACCACCATGGACCCCACCCGCCGGCTGGCCCGGGTGCGGCCCGAAGAGACCGTAGATTTGGGTGACGACCCCGGAATCGCCGACACCGCGGCCATCCTGCTGGCGGCCGAGCAGATCGGCGCTGCCGAACGCTGCCTGGAACTGACCGTCGAATACGCCAAGAGCCGAGTGCAATTCGGCCGGCCGATCGGCAGCTTTCAGGCGCTCAAGCATCGGATGGCCGACCTGTATGTCGCCGTTGCCGCGGCCCGTGCCGTCGTCGCCGCCGCCTGCGCCGACCCCACGCCCACCAACGCCGCCACCGCGCGCCTGGCCGCCACCGAGACGCTGAATATCGTGGCGGCCGAGGGCATCCAGCTGCACGGCGGCATCGCGATCACCTGGGAACACGACATGCATCTGTATTTCAAGCGCGCACACGGCAGCGCGCAATTGCTCGACGCGCCAACAGAATTGCTGCGGCGACTGGAAGCAGAGGTGCTTCCCACGCCGTGACCGATCGAGTCGCCCTGCGCGCCGGCATCCCACCGTTCTATGTGATGGATGTCTGGCTGGCCGCCGCCGAACGCCAACGCAGCCATGGCGATCTGGTGAACCTATCGGCGGGCCAACCCAGCGTCGGTGCACCCGAGCCAGTGCGAGCGGCCGCGGCCGCCGCCCTGCACCTCAACGAGCTGGGTTACACGGTGGCACTGGGCATCCCCGAGTTGCGCGCCGCGATCGCGGCGGATTACCAGCGCACGCACGGCGTCGACATCGACGCCGACGCGGTGGTGGTCACCACGGGTTCCTCGGGTGGGTTCCTGCTCGCGTTTCTGGCCTGCTTCGACGTGGGCGATCGAGTGGCGCTGGCCAGCCCCGGCTACCCGTGCTATCGAAACATCCTGTCGGCGTTGGGGTGTGAGGTCGTCGACATCCAGTGCGGACCGGAGACTCGGTTCCAGCCCACCGCGCAGATGCTCGCCGAACTGGACCCGCCGGTGCGCGGCGTGATCGTCGCCAGCCCGGCCAATCCCACCGGGACGGTCATACCGCCCACGGAGTTGGCCGCGATTGCGTCCTGGTGTGACGACGCCGGGGTGCGCCTGATCAGCGACGAGGTCTACCACGGCCTGGTCTACGACGGCGCGCCCCAGACCAGCTGCGCATGGCAGACCTCCCGAGATGCCTTGGTGGTCAACAGCTTTTCCAAGTACTACGCGATGACCGGCTGGCGGCTGGGCTGGCTGCTGGTACCCACCGAACTGCGCCGCGCGGTGGACTGCCTGACCGGCAACTTCACCATCTGCCCGCCAGTGCTGTCGCAGATCGCCGCGGTGGCGGCGTTCACCCCCGAAGCGACCGCCGAAGCCGACGGCAATCTGCGCCATTACGCGATCAACCGCTCGCTGCTGCTCGACGGCCTGCGTGGCATCGGCATCGACCGGCTGGCACCGACCGACGGCGCGTTCTACGTCTACGCCGACGTCTCGGATTTCACCACCGACTCGATAGCGTTCTGCTCAAAGCTGTTGGACGACACGGGTGTTGCCATCGCGCCGGGCATCGACTTCGACACCGAGCGCGGCGGCTCATTCGTCCGGCTGTCGTTCGCCGGACCGACCAGTGACATCGAAGAGGCGCTGCGGCGAATCGGGCCCTGGCTGCCTGGTCGGTAGCTCGCAGGGGCAGCTGTCACATCTGTCACGAGCCTCTGCGGGGCCGGGGTGTTTTTTGCCCGGCTACGAGCGACAAAGAATGTCATCGATGCGCGCCTCGAGCACACCGCGCTCGCCGGCATCGGCGACGTTGATCCCGAACCGGTCACCCAGCGTGTCGACGACCGCTGCCGCGTCGTCAAGGAGAACCTTCTCCGTCGCGTCGGCGCCGTGGATGGCCAGATTCCGGTCGGCCAGGTTCCACCGGGCGTCGTCGGTCACCAGCGCCACCATCAGGTTTGTCACGAAATGCGACGACGGATGGGTCGAGACGTACCAGCTGCCCACCTTCAGGTCGATGTCGGGCTGGGTCCGCATACCGAACTCGTAGAGCGACTGCCACTGGCCACGCAGCTGAGCCTGCAGGACCAGCCCGTCGCCGCGGTCTTCCAATCGGTACGGCTCGTGCGTGGTCTGCTGGACGCCGCCGGTTTCCAGGCGGATCGGCGAAGTCGGCGTCTGACCGCCGAACCCCACGTCGACGAGGTACGACCCCTGCGACCCGGGAAAGGTCACCGCCAACACGGTGTGCGTCTGTGCCGGCACCGGCGAATCCGGCGGCGCCATCCACACCACCCGCCCCGCTAATCGCCGCACCCGAAAGCCGAGCTCCGCCAGCACGTAGCCCATCAACCCGTTGTGCTCGTAGCAGTAGCCGCCCCGGCGCCGGCGCACTAGCTTGTCGACCAATGCCTCCGGGCTCAGGTCGTCGACCGGCACGCCCAGCAGCGGATCCAGGTTTTCGAACGGAATGCTCTGCGTATGAGCGGTCACCAAGAGCTGCAGTACGTCCAGATTCGGCTCCGCGGCGCCCCGATAATTGATGCGGTCGAAGTACCCGGTCAGATCCAATGCCATAACGCCATTCTGATCATGTAGCTTCCGGCCATGATGAGTTTCTCAGACCTAGCACCCGCGGATCAGGAAGCGATCGGCAAGGCGCTGCTCATGCAGCTGAAGGCGTTCGACGATCGCGACGCGGAACCGCTGCTCGGGGTGTACTCGGACGACGCCGACTGGGTGAACGCCTTCGGCACGGTCAAGCGGGGACGCGACGACATCGTGGAGTACCTGAGGGGCCTGTTCGCCGATGACAACTTCAACCGAGGTGAGCTGGCCGGCCCGCCGGAGACGAGTTTCAAGGTGCTGACCCCCGAAGTCGTGCTGGTGTCAGCGCATCTGCAGGTAAAGGGGCAGGGACTGGTTGGCGGGGGCACACTTGACCGCGACAACTTCTCGTTACGCGCGCTACAGCGTCAACACGACGGATCCTGGCTGATCGTGTCGGAGATGTTCCAGGACGCCAACACCGAAACGACCTACGCGCACTAGGGCCGCCGGCAGCTCGTAGTCGGTTTGTTTGATATGTGTCAAATATGGGGACCCCGGTGGACACGGGCTGCTGATAGCACCAGACACCTACATCAAGGGGGGCCCACTATGAGCACCAGCACCATTTGGATAGTCGTCGCAGTGGTGGCTGTCATCCTGATTGCCGCCCTGGTCGTTTTCGCGGTCGGGAGGGCAACGCGTCGACGCCGCCAACGGCAAGCCGAGCAGTTGCGCGAGCAAACCAAGCTGGAGACGGCCAAGCTCGAACGGCGCGAAGCGCTTGCGCAAGAAACAGCTGCCAAGGCGCGCGCGGCGCAGGCCGAAGCCGAGGTCAAGACCGCCGAAGCCGCCAGGCTGCAGGAGCGAGCGGCCGCACATCAGAACGATGTGGCGACATCGCGCGAGCAGCTCGAGGAGCAGCGCAAGCGCGCGGACAGCCTCGACCCGAACGTCAGGACGCAACGGGCGGATCGTGATCAAGGACACGATGAGGAGTTCGACGAATCGGCCACCAACGCGGGAGCGGTGAGGCACGATTCCACAGATTCCACATTGGACGCAAATAATTACGGTAGCGTCAAAAACTAGGGTGGCACGCCCACCTGTTTAAGGCCGCGACTGCCGGGATGGCCCGCCCCCTCAACGGGCCATCCCGGCAGTCAGGTTTGATCTCCGGCTTCGATGATCAGCGGAGATCTTTCGCTTTTTGGCGGCAGTGCCGAGCGATCTGCTGCTCGCGGGCGTACAACAGGCCGTAGGTGAAGCCGTTCTCCCCCACGGTCGTGCCCGCGGCTATCGCCATCTTCCGCAGCGCCTCGGTGGCGATGACGGTGTCCTGGTGGTCACCGAGCAGGCTTTGGATGTGCTTGTAGCGCTTGATGGTTCGTTTTACCCGCTTCGGCTTGCCCACCGGTTCGCACAGTTCGGCGGCGTAGCGGGCGCGCTTGCCGGCCTTGCGTGCGCGATGCAGCAGGCCGCCCTGTGCCTCGCCGGATCTGAGCGCCGCAGCCAGCCGCCGATCCGCTTTGCGTTGGGCGCGCCGGGCTCGCTTGAGCAGCGTGCGGGTAGTGATGTCCTTGAGGACGGGCGGCTCGGCGCGCCAGCGCCGCAACACCGCCATGACGGCCAGGTAGCGCGGGGACTCCATCGCCTCAGCCACCCGGCTGCGCGCCGGCAGCGCGACCGCTTGTAGGTCCTGGCGAATCCGTGTCTTCACCGGACCCAGGATCAGGTTGTCGGCGATGCCGTCGAGCGCCTCGATGAACCGGGCCTGCTGGACCTCGCAATCGCGGACCTCGCCCAGCAGTCCGGCGAACCATCGGAGTTCGCCGTCCATATCGCGGATTTCCGACTGGTCGAGAAGCTTGCCGAATACTCGCAGGGTGCTGCGCAGCCGCCGGATCGCGACCCGGGTGTCGTGAATGGGGCCCTGCCCGCGCCGCAGTCCAATGTCACCCGCAACTATCCGATCGATCTGTGTGTTCAGGTAAGCCACCAGCGCCGCGCTCGCGGCATTCGCGGCGACCTCGTTGGGAGCTGGCGGTGAGACGCGGGCGAGTTTTGACGGATACTGCGCGGGCTGAGCCCCGGCGGCGCGCAGGCGCCTGCTCAGCCGCTTTGACGACGATCCGTTGCCGGCGGCGGTATCCACTGCTATTTCGCGCCACGCCAGCAGGCGTTCGCCGACCGACGCACGGACATGATCGTCGTCGACTTCCAGGCAAGGCCCGCGCTGCTTTGCGCTGCTGATCCGGTAGCGCTCGCGCATGGTGTGGATCTTCGCGACGTCGACCATCGGCTTTCCGGCAGTGAGGCCCGTGAGCAGGCTGACGGCATCGTCGGGTGGGGTGTCCGACCCCAGCCAATGCAGTTCGCTGCGCCGGTCGCCGGCGGGAATATCTAGGCGCCAACCGGTTTCGCCGTCACCGTCTCGGCGGTATAGCGCAACGCCTTGCGCCTGCAGATCGTGGTCTGGTGTGTCGTAATAAACCTGCGTCACGTCGACGGTGTCGCGGCGCACCTCTCCGCGGTTCAGGATGGAGTCCAGCGGCGGCAAGGCAAACCGCTCGTCGACGTCGAAATGCCGTTCCAGCAGGCCTTGCATTCCACATGCGTTTCCGCATTAGGCGGATGCCAAACATCAGGGCCGGCTTGGCGCAAAAACGGATGCCCGAGTTAGAGCCAGGTGTCCTGGGTCGTCGTGGTGAGGAACGCCTCCAGGTCGTCGCGCCACTGGGCCGGCGTGGTCTTGTCCGGTTCGATGCCGGTGTAGTCGCCGCGGTAGAACAGCAACGGGCGCGGCTTGATCTTGGGGGCCTCCGACAGCGATTCGACCGCGCCGAACACCACGAAGTGGTCGCCGCCGTCGTGCACCGACGTCACCGTGCAGTCGATGTAGGCCAGCGATCCGTCGATGATCGGCGACCCGAGAGCTGAAGGGTGCCAGTCGATTCCGGCGAATTTGTCAGGTTCTTTGGATCCGAATCGCGCCGAGACGTGCTTTTGCTTTTCGGTTAGCACGTTGACGCAGAACCGGCCGCTGGCCTCGATGGCTTTCCAGGACCGCGACACCTTGGTGGGGCAGAACAGCACCAGCGGCGGATCCAAGGACAGCGCCGCGAAGGATTGGCACGCGAAGCCGACCGGGACGTCGTCGTGCCCGGTGGTGATGATGGTGATCCCGGTGCAGAACTGACCCAGCACCTGACGGAAGGCTCGCGGATCGATCTGCGCCGACATGATTAACTCCGGAAGCCGACGCTGAAGTCGTGACCCCACAGGCTGACGGCGGTGCTTTCTCGCGCGATCCAGTCGTGGTCTTCGACTTTTCTTCCCTCACAACCGAATTCGACATCAAAGCCGCCCGGCGTCTTCATGTAGAACGAGAGCATCAGGTCGTTGACGTGGCGGCCCAGCGTGGCCGACATCGGTACCTTGCGGCGCAGCGCCCGGTCCAGGCACAGGCCCACATCGTCGGCCTGCTCGACTTCGACCATCAGGTGCACGATGCCGCTGGGCGTCTGACCCGGCATGAAGGCCAGGCTGTGATGACGCGGATTGCAGCCGAAGAATCGCAGCCAGGCCGGCGCTCCGTCGGCGGGACGTCCCACGAGCTGCGGCGGCAGGCGCATCGAGTCGCGCAGCGCGAAGCCCAGCACATCCCGGTAGAAGTGCAATGACTCTTGGTCGTCGCGGGTGGTCAGCACCACGTGGCCCAGCCCTTGCTCGGCGGTGACGAAGCGGTGCCCGTACGGACTGACCACCCGGCGGTGTTCCAGCGCGGCGCCGTGGAAGACCTCCAGGCAGTTGCCCGACGGGTCGGAGAACCGGATCATCTCGTCCACCCGGCGATCCGCCCGCTCGGCGGCGGTGGCCTCCTTGTACGGCGTGCCCTCCACGTCGAGCCTATTCCGGATCTCCTGCAGGCCTTCGGCATTCGCACATTCCCAGCCGGCTTCCGAGAGCCGGTCCTGCTCGCCGGGCACGATCACCAGCCGGGCCGGGAAGTCGTCCATCCGCAGATAGAGCGCGCCCTCGGTGCTGCCCGCGCCTTCGACCATGCCGAGGACTTTCAGGCCGTACTCGCGCCAGGCGGCCATATCGGTGGCCTCGATGCGCAGATAGCCCAGCGACCGGATGCCCTTCACGCCGCTCATCGCGCGCCTCCCAGGAAATCGATCGTCAGCTTGTTGAACTCGTCGAACTTCTCCACCTGTGCCCAATGTCCACATTGCCCGAAGACGTGTAGCTGCGCACGCGGAATGGTCTTCAGGGCGACCAGCGCGCCGTCCAGCGGGTTGACCCGGTCCTCCCGGCCCCACATCAGCAACACCGGCTGGCGCAGCTGGTAGACCTCGCGCCACATCATGCCCAGTTCGAAATCGGCTCCGGAGAACGACATTCCCATCGCGCGGGTCGCCGCCAGCGATTCCGGTGTGCTGGCCAATGCAAACCGCTGGTCGATCAGCTCCTCGGTGATCAGCTTCTGGTCGTAGACCATGACCCGCAGAAACGCCTCGAGGTTTTCCCGGGTGGGGTCGACGGAGAATTTCCCCAGCCGTTTGACCCCCTCGGTCGGGTCGGGCGCAAACAGGTTGACGCTCAACCCGCCCGGGCCCATCAGCACCAGGCGCCCGGCGTTGTCCGGGTAGTCCAGCGCGAAGCGGACTGCAGTGCCTCCGCCCAGCGAATTGCCAACCAGCGGAACGCGTCCCATGCCCAGCTGATCGAACAGGCCCTTGAGCGCCCTGGCGGCATAGCGGTTGAACTGCCCGTGCTTGGCGCGTTTGTCGGAGTGGCCGTAGCCGGGCTGGTCGACGGCCAGCACGCGAAAGTGCTGCGCCAGCACCGCGATGTTGCGCGAGAAGTTCGTCCAGCTCGACGCACCCGGGCCGCCGCCGTGCAGCAGCACCACCGTCTGGTCGTTGCCGGCTCCGGCTTCGTGGTAGTGCAGCTTCAGCGGTCCGTCGACGTCGACGTCAACGAAGCGTGAGGTGGACTCGAAAGTCAGCTCTTCCGTGGCTGCGGTCACTGTCCGCCGCTCCTCCTCATCGCTTCGTGCTGCATCGTCGCCGGCGGGCATTAGACCATCGTGTCGCCGGGCGGCAGCCCGAACTCGTTGTTCCCGAAGATCTGGTAGGCCCGCTCGGGGTCGTTGGCGGCGTGCACCCGACCGGCGTGGGCGTCGCGCCAGAAGCGTTGCACCGGTTGATCATTGCCCAGTGCCGTGGCGCCGGACGCCTCGAACAAGCGGTCGATCGAGGCGATGGCGCGTCCGGTCGCGCGCACCTGATCGCGGCGGGCGCGAGCGCGCAGGTCGAACGGGATTTCCTTTCCGGCGGACAACAGCGCGTATTCGTCGGCCACGTTGCCACTGAGCTGGCGCCAGGCGGCGTCGATGTCGCTGGCCGCTTCGGCGATGCGGACCTTGGCGAACGGGTCGTCCTTGGCCTTTTCCCCGGCGAACGCCGCGCGCACCCGCTTGCCCTGGTGCTCCACATGCGCGTCGTACGCGCCGTAGGCCATGCCGACGATCGGCGCCGAGATCGTAGTGGGATGCATTGTGCCCCAAGGCATTTTGTAAACGGCAGCGGTGTTGGTCTCGTACCCGCCGGCCGTCCCGTCGTTCATCGCCTTGTAGGACAGGAACCGGTGCCGGGGCACGAAGACGTCCTTGACCACGACGGTATTGCTGCCGGTGCCGCGCAGGCCTACCACATGCCACACGTCGTCGATGCGGTACTCGCTGCGCGGGATCAGGAAGCTGCCGAAGTCCACCGGACGGCCGTCCTTGATCACCGGGCCGCCGAGGAAGGCCCACGTGGCGTGGTCACAGCCCGACGACCAGTTCCACGAGCCGTTGACCAGGTAGCCGCCGTCGCACACGACACCGGCGCCCATCGGGGCATACGACGACGAGATCCGGGTCTTGGTGTCCTCGCCCCAGACCTCCTCCTGCGCGCGCTGGTCGAACAGGGCCAGATGCCAGTTGTGCACGCCGATGATCGAGCTGACCCAGCCGGTGGAACCGCACGCGCTAGCCAGTCGACGCGCCGCCTCGTAGAACAGCGTAGGGTCGCACTGCAGGCCGCCCCACTGCTGCGGCTGCAGCAGGGTGAAGAAGCCGGCGTCGTCAAGTTCCTGGACCGTCTCATCGGGCAGGCGGCGAAGGTCCTCCGTCGCCTGAGCGCGTTCCCGAATCCGCGGCAGCAGATCGTCGATGGCAGCTAACACCGACTGCGCATCACGCTGTTGAATGGACGTCACTTACCTTTGCCTCCTGGAGTGCGGACTTAACACAGAAGACTAGAACACGTTCCGATTTGTGTCGAGCAGGGTATTCCTGCGGCTGGTAGCGGTATGAATCGGGTTTTCTGTAACATGTTCTAGTTCCGCTGGAAGAGAAAGGACGGGTGTTGACCGAGGCAGATCTGGACGAGCCGCTCGGCGACCATGTCCTCGAGTTGCAGATCGCCGCGGTCGTCGCCGAGACCGACGACGCGCGGTCGTTGGTGTTCGCCGCGCCGGACGGGGCCGATATCCCGCCGGAGCGGCTGCGCTACGCCCCGGGCCAGTTTTTGACCCTGCGGGTGCCCAGCGACCGCACCGGTTCGGTGGCGCGCTGCTACTCGTTGTGCAGCTCGCCGTTCACCGACGACGCGCTCACCGTCACGGTAAAACGCACCGCGGACGGCTACGCGTCCAACTGGCTGTGCGACCACGCCCACCCCGGCATGCGCATCCACGTGCTGGCCCCGTCAGGCAACTTCGTACCCAAGACGCTCGACGATGACTTCCTGTTGCTGGCCGCGGGCAGCGGAATCACCCCGGTCATGTCGATCTGCAAATCCGCGCTGTCCGAAGGCAGCGGGCAGGTGACGCTGCTCTACGCCAACCGCGACGATCGCTCGGTGATCTTCCGCGACGCGCTGCGCGAACTGGCCGCCAAGTACCCCGACCGGCTGACCGTGCTGCACTGGCTGGAGTCGGTGCAGGGACTGCCCAGCACCACGGCGCTCGCGAAGGTGGCCGCCCCGTTTACCGACCGGCCGGCATACATCTGTGGGCCCGGGCCGTTTATGGAGGCGGCACGCGTTGCCCTACAAACGCTGAAAGTGCCCGCGGCCCAAGTGCATATCGAGGTGTTCAAGTCGCTGGAGTCGGATCCGTTCGCGGCGGTGAAGATCGAAGACACCGGCGATGATGACGCGCCGCCGGCCACCGCGGTGGTGGAACTCGACGGCGAGACCCACACCGTGTCATGGCCGCGCAGTGCCAAGCTGCTCGACGTGCTGCTGGCCAAGGGCCTCGACGCACCGTTCTCCTGCCGGGAGGGCCACTGCGGTGCCTGTGCCTGCACCCTGCGCAACGGCAAAGTCACCATGGAAGTCAACGACGTGCTCGAGCAGCAGGACCTCGACGATGGGTTAATCCTGGCGTGCCAGTCTCATCCTGAAACCGATTCGGTGGAAGTGACTTACGACGAGTAGTGGCGCAGACTCCTTGACGCCAATCCGGCGGGACCGGTGGTAACGGCGTTGCCGGAGGCTTCGGCGGCGGCGCCAGCGGCAATGGCGGCAACGCCGGCAACGGCGGCGGCAACGGCGGCAACGGCGGCAACGGCGGCGACGGCGTTGATGGCGGCAGCGGCGGCATGGGTGGCGCCGGCATCCGCGGAAGCATCGGCCTGCCCGGCGACCCCGGCAACGAGCACTTGAGCAACAGCGGCGGCGAAGGCGGCTTCGCCGGCACCGGAGGGCACCGGCGGCTCCTAGAATCTCGCTCTGTCAATCCGACCTGGAATCTGATTCGGTAGAACTGACCTACGACGAGACCGGGAAGGGGAGCGCCGATGATGCGGCTGATAACTGGATTTGCCGTCGTCGCATCGACGCTGGCGTTCCTGCCCGCGCCGAGCGCCCTGGCGGCCAGCAACACCGCCACGACTCTGATCCCGTTGGACGGACCCAACCAGCTGGAGACGCACGCCTTCCTCAACTGCTTCAAAGGGGATGGCCACTGCGATTTCGTCGTCGGGGCCGACGTCCGCACGCCCGACGGTGTGAGCGGCTTCCCGCCCGGCCTGTGGGCCCGGCAAACCACCGAGATCCGATCGTCAAATCGGTTGGCTTACATGGACGTTCACGGCACCGGCCAGTTCGAGAGGGTCATGAAGTCAATGGGGTCCGACGAGGTGACCACCGTCTACTTGGGTGAAGGGCCACCGGACAAGTACCAAACGACCGGCCGCATCGACTCGACCGATTGGTCAACGGGCCAGCCCAAAACCGACGTCAACGTCATCGTCTGCACCCACATCCAGGTGGTATACACCGGGGTCAACATCACCTCCCCCGCCACCTGCGCGCAGACCACATTTTCCTGATCTAAGACAGGCTTTCGGCGATGGGCGCCAGCGCTAATGCGGGCAGGTATTCGAGGCCGACCACGATCAAGACCACGCCGATCATCAACCCGACAAATGACACGGTATGGGTGGGCAGTGTTCCCGGATCGTCGATCACGCTGGCCCGTTGGCCGGCCAAACTAGCGGCCAGAGCGAGCACCAAAATGATCGGCACATACCGACCGACGAGCATCGCGGCGGCCAGCGCTAGGTTGAATCCGGGCGTGTTCCCGCTGAAACCCGCGAAGGCGCTGCCGTTTCCAGCCACACAACTGATGAAACCGTAGAGCAGCTCCGAAAGCCCATGCGGGCCTGCGTTATTCATCGCCTTAGGCCCTGCCGGAACAGCGACAGCGACTGCGACTCCGGTGAGCACCGCGCACGGCGCAGTGAGCACGAACAAGCTCACCAGCTTCATCTCGCGGGGGCCGAGCCGCTTACCGAGGTATCCCGGTGTTCGCCCAATCATCAGGCCGCCGAGAAACACGGCGAGCAGCGCGATGACGACCAGCCCGTACAGTCCGCTGCCCGGGCCGCCCGGACTGACCTCGCCCAACATCATGTTCGCCATCAACACGCCACCGCCCAGGCTGGCGAAACTGTCGTACGACGAGTTGGCCGCACCGTCTGCCGTGGCTGTGGCAACCTGACCGAACAGTGCGCTCCCGGGCACGCCGAACCGCACCTCGGTGCCTTCTGTGGAGGCGCCCACCGCGGTGGCCACCGTGTCATGCGGTATCGACTCCGACACCCCAAGGGCCGCAGTTCCCAGGCCGAACAGTGCGATGACGACGACAAGCAGCGCCCAGCCCTGGCGGCGATCGCCCACCATGATCCCGTAGCTGCGCACCAGCGACATTGGAATCAGCGCCATGAGAATGATCTCGATGGCGTTGGACAGACCGCTCGGGTTCTCGTACGGGTGGGCACTGCTTGCGTTGAACGCTCCCCCACCGTCCCCCGACATGAGCTTGATGGATTCCCAGGATGCGACAGGTCCGACAGGCAGCGTCTGCGATCCCCCGGCAAGGGTGGTGATGGAGCGTGCCGCACCGAAACTCTCGACGACGCCAAGCACGCTGAGAACTACCGCGACGACGATCGCCAGCGGCAGCAGGATGCGGATGATTCCGCGCACCAAATCCACCCAAAAGTTGCCCAACCGATCGGTCTCTCGGCGGGCGATGCCGCGGATGAGCGCGACGGCAACTGCCATTCCTACGGCCGCGCTGGCGAAGGCTTGCACACCCAGCCCGGCCGCCAGGCCGACATGACCTAGCGTGGACTCCCCGGCATAGTTCTGCCAGCTGGTGTTGGTGGCGAAGCTTATCGCCGTGTTGAGCGCCAGCAGCGGCGTCATTCCCTTATGACCCCACGGCTGCGGAAGGTGGGTTTGGAAGATCAGGAGTGCCAGCAGGCCGAGCACACTGACCACCGAAAACGCCAGCACCGACACCAGGTACCAGCTCCAACGCTGCTCGCGATCGGGATTTACCCCAGCCACCCGGTAGATGAATCGTTCTACGCGCCAATGTTTTTCGCCGGTGTACACGCGGGCCATGTAATTGCCGAGCGGGACGTGTAGCGCGCCGAGAATCGCGACCACCGCCAGCAACTGCAGCCACGCCGTCATTCCCCAGTGCATCGTGATCGCCTTAGCCTTCGGGTTCGGGACACACCATCGCCCGCACCACCTCGTACCGTCTTGTGACATCGTCGCGGTCGGCAGCTTCGGCGACGGTACGCAAACTGGCCCGCTGGATTCGTTCGGCTTCGCGTAACAGAGTCGCACGCCGACTGCTGTCCGGGGTCTGGTCGATGATCTTGGCCAACGATTCCAATTGACGAATCATCACCGCGGGCATGCCATCCGAAGCCTGCCGGACCTTCTCAAACGCCCGCTCCACCAGCCGATCGAAGTCGGCCTGGTAGGCGATCACCCGAATGTGGCCCGTCGTGTCTCGGCGGATGCGTTGCGGCCGCCAAGAATTAGAGATCCGGCATAAGCAATCGCCGATCCAGTCAACGCACGTCATGGCGGTGAAGGTGTCGTTGACCGCTGGCGACAGGGCGCGCAGGGCGATCTCCACGAGCTGGTCGAACCCGAACGAAATGTCTTGTGTCAGTGTCCGATACGGTCCAGTGATGTGGCCGCGCACCAGGTTCTCCTCGACGTAGCTTGCCGCGTCCGCCGGCCACACCCGTGCCATCACCTGGCCGGCCACCAGGAAGTGGCCGGGACGGTAGGGCAAGTGGATGACGGCCTCGGCCGACGTGGCGATCTTCACCAACGATTCGTTCCTGATGACCTGCAGATAGCCGCTGCGCGGTGTGCGGATCTCGGCGCCAGACTCCTCCAATCGGGTCAAGAGTTCCTCAGAGCTGGGCCCGCGAGCCGCACCGAGACCGAATGAGCCACCTCGCTGCTGGGCCGAGATCTCGTTGGCCAAAGTGCTGGCTATCCCGGCGATGACCACCGGTAGCTGGATCATCGTGGCGATGTGATTGAGGAAATAGATCAACACCCCGACATCCGCCAGCGTCATCACGAGCACAACCGTGATCGACAGATGCGGGACGAAGTCACCGCGTGGACCGGGGCTCACCGATACCAGCGTGATGACGGTGTAGCAGAAGGTCGCCACAAACGCACCAAGTGTCAGCTGGGTGCCCTGGTCGCGCACGAAGTTTCGCAGCATCCGAGGTCCGAACTGGGTGGATGCCAGCGTTAGCGCGACGATCGTTATCGAGAAGACAATGCCGACGACGGTGATGAGGGCTGCCGCGATAGTGGTCAGGATCATCCGCGCGGCGTCGGCCGTGCCGCTGAGGACCCACGAGGGCAGCTGCAGGTGCCCGTTATAGGCGGCGCGGTCAGCGCTGTAGGTTACGGCGAAAAGCGCTACCACCGCCACGATTCCGAAGGCGGGAACCACCCACAGGTTCGTGCGGATCGCCTCTCTGCGCCAGTCTGACTCCAGATAGGCGTAACTGGGCACTAGCGCACCGCGAGCCCGGTCGACGGCTCTCGTCTGTGCGCCATGCAGTGATCTAACCGTGCACGGTCACTTGAATCGATCGGTTGCGGTGTAAACAAACCGCAAAAATTCGCGGATTCGGGCGCGCCGCCAAAGGCTAGCGGGGCAGGCCGAGCAGCCGCTCGGCGGCCACCGTCAGCAGGATCTGCTCGGTACCGCCGGCGATCGTCAGGCAGCGGGTGTTGAGGAAGTCAAAAACCGCGCGGTTGTGGATGAGGCCACCGCCCTCGCACACGTCCATCGCGTATTCGGCCAGTGCCTGCCGGTAGCGCACCCCGATGAGCTTGCGCACGCTGGACTGCGCTCCCGGGTCCTGGCCGCCCACGGCGAGCTGGGCGATGCGCTGGTCCAGCAGTGCGCCGGTCTGCGCCAGGGCGATCAGCCGCCCCAGCCGATCCTGTTGAGCGGCATCGAGATCCAGCGATGCCAGCACCTTGAGCAGCTCTTCCATCGGGTTGCCCAACGCGGTCCCGCTGGCCATCGCGATGCGCTCGTTGGCCAGCGTGGTGCGCGCCAGCCGCCAGCCGTCGTTCACCGTCCCGACCACCATCTCGTCGGGCACGAACACGTTGTCCAGGAAGACCTCGTTGAACAGCGAGTCGCCGGTGATCTCGCGCAGCGGCCGGATCTCGATGCCCGGTGACTTCATGTCGACCAGGAAGTAGGTGATGCCCTTGTGCTTCGCGGCGTCCGGGTCGGTACGCGCCAGGCACACCCCCCAGCGCGCCTTGTGCGCCGCCGACGTCCACACCTTCTGCCCGGTCAGCAACCAGCCGCCGTCACCGCGCACTGCTTTTGTGCGCAGCGACGCCAGATCTGAGCCGGCACCTGGCTCGGAAAACAGTTGGCACCAAAGGAATTCACCACGCATGGTGGCCGGCACGAAACGCTCGATCTGTTCCGGTGTGCCGTGCTCGAGAATGGTCGGCGCCGCCCACCAGCCGACCACCAGGTCGGGGCGCACCACGCCCGCAGCCGACATCTCCTGGTCGATCAGCAGCTGCTCGGCCGGCGACGCGCCACGCCCGTACGGCGGCGGCCAGTGCGGCGCCTGCAGCCCCGCCTCGGCCAGGGCCACCTGGCGCTTCTCGTCGGGCAGCGCGGCGACTTCGGCTACGGCTGAGGCGATTTCGGGTCGCTGGCCCTCGACCTCGGTGAGGTCGATCCCCAGCTGACGACGCACGCCGTCCCGGGTCAGCGCGGTGATGCGGCGTAACCAGTGTTCGGTCCCGCCCAGGAACCGGCCGGTGCTGTGCGCGCGGCGCAGGTACAGGTGCGCGTCGTGCTCCCAGGTGCAGCCGATGCCGCCGAGCACCTGGATGCAGTCTCTGACATTGGCCTTCGCGGCGGCGATACCGACGCTGGCAGCCAAAGCCGCGGCAATAGCGAACTGGCGGTCATCTGAGTCGCCGGCGGCCCGGGCGGCACGCGCCCCGTCCGAGGCGGCCACTTCGGCCTGCTCGGCGCGACACAACATCTCCGCACACAGGTGCTTGACAGCCTGAAAGCTGCCGATCGGCTTGCCGAACTGCTCACGCATTTTGGCGTAGGCAACCGCGGTGTCCAGGGCCCATCGGGTCACGCCGGCCGCCTCGGCGGCCAGCACCGTCGCGGCCAGGTTCTCGACGCGTTCGCGCGACACCGAAACGACGGTGGCCGGCGCCGACGTCAGCACCACCCGGGCCAGCGGCCGGGAGAAGTCGGTGGGCTGCAACGGCTCGACCTGCACGCCGTCGCTGCCGGTGTCGACCAGCAGCCAGTTGTCACCGGAAGGCAGCAGCAGGACGCCGCCGTCCGCGGCGCCCAGCACCCAGGAGACGGTGCCCGACGCGCGTGCAGCCGCCGCGTCGAACGCCACGTCTCCCTCCAGAGCGGCCCCGGCGAAGCGTTCACCCAACGCCAGCGCGGCCAGCACCTCGGGATCATCGAGAACCAAAGTGGCCAGCGCCGTAGTCGCAACGGGCCCCGGCGCCAGCGCCTTGGCCGCCTCCTCGACCATGGCGCACAGGTCCTCGACGCTGCCGCCGGCCCCACCGCGCTCCTCCGCGACGGCCACGCCGAACAGCCCTAGCTCAGCCAGGCTGGCGAACACCGGCCGCCAGGCCTCGGTCTCGCCCTGTTCGATGTCTCGGATTGCCGCGGTCCCGCCTTTGCGGGCCCAATCGCGCACCAATTCGCGCGCCGCGAACTGTTCGTCGGTGACGGTCGCTACCACGTCGTAGGTCCTCCGGGTCCTTAATTCGGCGTCTTAAGGGCGCGCCCGCCCCACTAGAACGTGTTCTAATAGTGCCAGCGATCGAGCGTCAAGTCGAACGCCATCACAGCAGGACAGGTTCGCTGTACCGGCGGGACGGAGGTGCGAAATTCACTCTCGGCTTGCGTATCGTTTGCGAACGAACCGCCCGGAAGAGGGGGAATCCGTCGAATGCCAGCGAACACGAACTCGGGACGTGTTTCTGACTCGCGGCCGCGCGAGGTCATGAACGTGGCGGTATTGGCAGAGTCGGAGCTCGGCTCGGAGGCACAGCGAGAGCGCCGCAAGCGCATCCTCGACGCCACCATGGCCATCGCGTCGAAGGGCGGCTACGAGGCGGTTCAGATGCGTGCCGTGGCGGACCGGGCTGATGTGGCGGTCGGCACGCTCTACCGCTACTTCCCGTCGAAGGTGCATCTGCTGGTGTCGGCACTGGGCCGCGAGTTCAGCCGCATCGACGCCAAGACCGACCGCTCCGCGGTCGCCG
The DNA here is from genome assembly GCA_963767375.1 of uncultured Actinomycetota bacterium. Classification (GTDB taxonomy): domain Bacteria; phylum Actinomycetota; class Actinomycetes; order Mycobacteriales; family Mycobacteriaceae; genus Mycobacterium. The sequence goes on along the minus strand of CAVYDT010000008.1, from coordinate 2,316,642 downwards.
GCGGCACGCCGTTCCAGCGGCTGAACTTCATGGTCGGCAAGCTCAACCGGGCGATGCAACGCAATCCGCTGCTCACCGAGGCGATGACGCGCGCCTACGTGTTCGCCGACGCGTCGGCGGCCAGCGAGGTCGACCAGGTCGAGAAGCTGATCGATTCCATGTTCGCGCGCGCGATGGCCGACGGCGAACCGACCGAGGACCAGTACCACATCGCGCGGGTGATCTCGGACGTGTGGCTGTCGAACCTGCTCGCGTGGCTCACCCGGCGCGCCTCGGCCACCGACGTCAGCAAGCGGCTGGACCTGGCCGTGCGGTTGCTGATCGGCGACTCGGAGGCCAGCTAGAGACCAGCTAGCAAGCACCTAACTCAAGCCGGCGGCCCCGATGTGCGCCCGCGAATCAGCTCGGTATCCAGCAGTTCGACGACCGGCAGGCCAGAGCGCGGCGGGTTGAGTAACAGTTCGCCCGCCCGGTGGCCCTTCTGCAGGCTCGGCTGCGCCACCGTCGTCAGCCCCCGGCTAATCGCGTCGGGCACCCCGTCGAACCCGGTGAGGGTTATCTGACCGGGAACGTAAATGCCATGTGCCCGAAAGTAATCCATGGCGGAGAGGGCCAAAATGTCAGCGGTGCACATCAGCGCGGTGATCCGCGGATTGGCCTCCATCGCCACCTTGGCGGCGTCGCCACCCGACGTCGACAGGTGGTCGTAGCTTTCCACCACGGTCAGCGAATCCGGGTCGACGCCGACGGCCTTCATCGCGTCCCAAACGCCGAGGATGCGTTCGCGCTGCACGTCGAAGGTCGTTGACTTCAACCGCTCGGCATCGACCAGGTCTTGCCGGCGGTCCCGACCCAGCCGCATGGTCAGCAGCCCGATCTCGCGATGCCCCAACCCGAGCACGTAGTCGGCGAGCTCGCGCATCGCCGCCCGGTCGTTGATGCCTACCCGGGACACTCCGGAGAGGTTTTTGGGCTGATCGACCACCACGACGGGCAGCCGCCGCTGCAGCACCGCCTGCAGGTAGGGATCGTCGTCGCGGACGGAGTACAAGACGAAACCGTCCACCCCGGAGCCAAGCACCGCGGCCGTTCCGTCCTCGAGGCTGCGGCTGGGTCCGACGGCCACCAGCAAAAGTCCCTGCCCCAGTTCCTCGCACGATTGCGCTACGCCCGCAACGAAATCCCGCGCCGCCGGGTCGCTGAAGGAATAGGTCAGCGCTTCGGTCATCACCAGACCGACCGCACCGGCTATGCGGGTGCGCAGCGAGCGGGCCAACGGGTCCGGGACGTAGCCCAGCTGCTTCGCCATGGCGAGCACGCGTTCGCGCAGCTCGGGAGACAGCTGATCCGGCCGGTTGAAGGCGTTCGAGACGGTGGTGCGCGAAACCTTGAGCTCGGCCGCCAACGACGCCAGAGTCGCACGCCGGCGCGGTGTGGGACTCACGTTCGGTGAGGCTACAGCGGATCCAGCCAATCGCCACCAGCGGATACGTGCGTCCCGACCCGCCACTTCCTAATGGAAACGATTGTCATTAGTATTAGGGTCGGTCAGCGGGCCGCGGAAAGGACAAACGACCGTGCAAACGGCTCTGATGAGGCTAGCCAGGGGGTCGGTCGCACTCGTTTTCCTGATCGGCTCCACCGCCTTGGCCGGCTGCGGGGCCGGTTGGCCGGGACACCCACGCTCGCCGATGGTGGTGGCGTCCACCGACGTATGGGGCAGCGTGGCGCGCGCCGTCGCCGGCAACCACATCACCGTCAAGTCCATCCTGGCCGGAGCCGAGACCGATCCGCACTCCTACCAGGCCAGCCCGTCCGACGCGGCCGCGATCATCGACGCGGCCCTGGTGGTCTACAACGGTGGCGGTTACGACCCTTGGGTCGACGACGTGCTGGCCGGGCATCGGGCCGTCAAATCGATTGACGCTTATTCGTTCGTCGAGCACGGCGCCAAGCCCAACGAGCACGTCTTCTACGACCTGAACGTCGCCAAATCGGTCGCCGCCACGATCGCCGAGAAGCTGGCGGCCATCGACCCAGGCAATGCCGCGGACTACCGGGCCAGCGCGGCCGAATTCTGCCGAGGGGCCGACGCGATCAGCAGCTCCGAACACGCCATCGCCAACGCATACCCCGCCGCCGGAGTCGTCGCGACCGAGCCCGTCGTGTACTACCTGCTGGCGGCGTCCGGCTTGGTCGACCGCACCCCGGAGGCGTTCACCGCGGCCAACGAGAACGAAACCGATCCCGCACCTGCCGACATGGCGACAGTTCTCGACCTGATCAAGCACCGGCAGGTCCTCGCGCTGCTGGTCAACCCGCAGACATCGACCGCCGCGATAACCGGCCTGGAAGATGCCGCCCGCCGGGCGGGGGTGCCGGTGACCGAAGTGACCGAGACGCTGCCCGACGGCACCGACTACCTGACCTGGCAGCGCAAGACCGTCAACCAGCTGCTTGCCGCGCTGCGGTCGAATCAACAAACAGGCCTATGAAGCCTATGAATCTGAAAGCGCCCTCAAGACGAGCACCGGCCCAACCAGGTGCCACCGCCGGCCACGCCCAAGCAGTGTCGCTCACCGGCGCGCGGCTGGCGTTCGGTGATCGCGTGTTGTGGGATCACCTCGACCTGTCCGTGGCGCCGGGCGAGTTCATCGCGGTGCTGGGCCCCAACGGCAGCGGGAAGACGTCGCTGCTCAAGGTGCTGCTCGGCCAACTCCCGCTCAGCGCGGGTGTCGCGCTCGTAAACGGGAAACGGGTCACCTCCGGCAGCGACCGTATCGGCTACGTGCCACAACATCGCCCGCTGGACCGGGATGTGATGCTGCGTGGCCGCGACCTTGTTCGGCTGGGCATCGACGGACCGCGCTGGGGCGCTCTGCCGCTGCGGACCGCCGATCGTTCGCGCCGGCGCGAGGCCGTCGCGCAGGCACTGCGGCAGGTCAACGGCGAACGGCTGGCCGATGTCCGGGTCGGGGTCATGTCGGGCGGCGAGCTGCAACGGACGCGCATCGCACAGGCGCTGGCCAGCGACCCGATGCTGCTGCTGTGCGACGAACCGCTGCTGACACTGGACCCGGCCAACGCCCGGCTGGCGGCCGCGCTGATCGACCGTCGCCGCCGGGAAGCCAACACGACGGTCATCCTGGTTACCCACGAGGTCAACCCGATCCTGCAGTACGTGGACCGGATGCTCTATCTGGTCGACGGCCGTTTCCGGATCGGCACCGTCGAGCAGGTGATGACCTCAGAGACGCTGTCGGCCCTCTACAACGCTGATATCCAGGTGGTGAAGATCAAGAATCGCTTTGTGGTGGTCGGCGATACCAGCGATACCGGGGCCTGCACCGGATGAACGAGCGGCTGGAAAATACGCTGCACCATCTGTTCTCGTTCGACATCACCGCGAACCTGCTCACCCACGACTTCGTCCAGCAAGCGCTGCTGGCGGCGGCGCTGCTGGGGTTGGTGGCCGGGCTGATCGGGCCGTTCATCGTGATGCGCCAGATGTCGTTCGCCGTTCACGGCTCCAGCGAATTGTCGCTGACGGGAGCGGCTTTCGCGCTGCTGGTGGGGTTCGAGGTGGGCGCGGGCGCGCTGATCGGCAGCGCCCTGGCGGCGGCGCTGTTCGGCATTCTCGGCCGGCGGGCCCGCGAGCGCGATTCGGTGATCGGGGTGGTGCTGGCGTTCGGGCTGGGTTTGGCGGTGCTGTTCATGAACCTCTACCCGGGACGCACCGCGACCAGCTTCGCGTTGCTGACCGGTCAGATCGTCGGGGTGGGCTACTCCGGGCTGGCCATGCTGGCGCTGGTCTGCCTGCTGGTCATCGCCGTGCTGGTGACGTGCTACCGGCCGCTGCTGTTCGCCACCGTGGATCCGGAAGTCGCGGCCGCGCGGGGCGTGCCGGTTCGCGCGCTGGGCATCGTGTTCGCCGCGCTGGTCGGGGTGGTGGCCGCCCAGGCTGTGCAGATCGTCGGGGCCCTTTTGGTGATGTCGTTGTTGATCACCCCGGCCGCCGCGGCCAGTCGAGTGGTCACCGCACCGGCCGCGGCGATCGTGACCTCCGTGGCCTTCGCCGAGGTCGCCGCTATCGGGGGCATCGTGCTGTCGCTGGCGCCAGGGGTGCCGGTCTCAGTGTTCGTCGCGACGATCTCCTTCGTGATCTACCTGTCTTGCTGGCTGATCGGGCGAAAGCGGTCGGCCAGGGAGGCCTCCGCTTAAGCTTGTCGCACACACCTGGCCAGGTGGGCAGGCTAGCGGGAGGGAACAGTGCGCCAGCAGATAGCGGGGCTCGCGCTGGCCGGTGTGTGCACGTTCGCCGCGGGCTGCTCCACCACCGTCGACGGCAAGGCCGTGGCCGCCGACAAGTCCGGACCGATAACCCAGACTCCCGTCGCGGTTTCGGCGCTGGACGGGCTGCCGCTGGACGCGAGCCAGATCAATGCCGCGCTGAGCACCACATCGATGAAGGTGTGGTTCAGCGGCAAGGTGATGTGGGACTGGAGCACCAGCGTGAGCGACACGACCTGCCTGGCGGTCGATGGCCCTGCGCAGGACAAGGTCTACGCCAACACCGGCTGGACAGCCATCCGTGGCCAGCGTCTCGACGACAGCGTCGACGACTCCAAGAGGCGCAAGCACTACGCCATCCAGGCCGTCGTTGCCTTCCCGTCCGCGCACGATGCCTCCGCGTTCTACGACACCTCGACACAAACCTGGCCCGCCTGCTCCAATCGCCGATTCTCAGACCTCAGCCCCGGCAAGCCGGACACCGTCTGGACGGTGTCTGGAACCACCACCGACAACGGCATGCTCACTACCTCCCAGGTCCAGGAGGGCGGCGACGGGTGGACCTGCCAGCGCGCTCTGACCGTGCGCAACAATGTCGCCATCGATATCGTGACGTGCAGTTACCGCCTGGCCGATGCGGTGGCGGTCGGCGTCGCACAGCAGATCGCCACCAAGGTGGCCAAGCAGTAGGTAACGAATCAGCTACGGACTAGCTAATGCAACGGGCAACTCGATGGCGGACCGCCCTGCTCGCCGCCACAGTCATCGGCGCCTCGGCGGCAGGAGTCGCCGGCTGCGTTTCCACGGTCGCCGGAGTCCCCCGAGTCGGCAGCGACCGCGCCCCGCTGAGCTGGGGACCCGATCTCGCCGCGGCACAACTGGCCGATGTGCTGCTCGACGTGGCAGCGGTCAACCAGCTCATGGGCACCAACACCATGACGGAGTTGGGAACCTACGACCAGATGCCCGGCGATGACGGTGGCTATTCCGACGCCGCCTGTGCGGGAGCGGTTTTCAACACGGTCGAGGCCGCCTATAAAGGCAGTGGCTACGTGGCCACCAAGGGTGCGCAATTCAGCGATGCCGGCGGCAAACACTACGTCGACCAGGGCGTCGTCGCGTTCGGCAGCGGCAGCGACGCCCGCAAGTTTCTTGCCACAGCGCAAGATTCGTGGCGCGGCTGCGTGGCCAAACACGTCACCTACAAAGCCAAGAACGACAGCCCCATCACCTGGACCATCCGCGCGCCGGTCACTACGGACGGGATCACCGTCGCCGTCGTCGACCAGGAAGGTGGCGAGGGGTATGCCTGCGCACACGGGATCACCGCGAAGTCCAACGTGGTGATCGACGTCTCGGCCTGCAGCAACGGCATGGCTAATCAGGGCGTCACGGTTGCAACCACCATCATCAACGCCATCGCCGGCAAGTTCCCGGCATGACCGGACCACAGACCTGCGTCCGATGTGCTGTTGGCCGTGACGAACACCGTAGGACGATGGCGTCGAGGTATTCGCGCCAGCGCTCGGGTGGGCACGGCCGCCCACCGCGCGGATGCGTTAGAGCGAGGAAGCGCGCGATGCGTGCCCAGGCGGTGTCGGACAGGTCGGAACGGTATCGTCGGCGCCGACCGAGTTTCGGGTCACATGAGCGCTGATGGTGATCGGATAGTCTGACACACGCCGCTGCCAGGGTTTGTCGGTGTCTTGTGGGACAGTGATCAGTGATGAGTCGGCACACCACATTCCGCTTCTTGCTGGTCCGGCACGCGGGAGCATCCCGGTTCGCGTTCAACCAATGCCTACGGATAGTGAAAACCGCACTCACCCAACGCAAAACCGATCCGAACACCAATCTGGGGTGGACGGGGTTCGACCTGATCAACGCGTTCAACGCATGGAAGAAAACCGAAGACGCCGGCCGCCTATTCACTGTCAATACCCAAGGCAGCGCCGAGGTGGCGATAACGGGTCTGCCATGGCGGCGCCAGGTATGTCAGCAGGTATTCGAGGAAGCCGCCGTCGACCTCGGCAAGGGACTCGCGGCGTGGTCGGATTCGCGCTCCGGGAAGCGCAAAGGCAAACGGGTCGGGTTCCCGCGATTCAAGAAGAAGACGTGGGAACCGACGTTCAGACCGCCCCGGCGGCCTGAACCGACGACGCCCGAGAAGGGCGGTGCCGCACACTCACCAGAGTTGTTCGACACGCTTTAAGCTGTTCACGTGCCCCGTATCGATCTCAACGCCGACTTGGGCGAGGGCTTCGGCGTCTGGCGGCTCGGCGACGACGAAGCCATGCTCGGGATCGTCACGAGCGCGAACGTGGCCTGCGGTTTCCACGCGGGAGACCCCGCCGGCCTGTTGCGGGTATGCCGCTCGGCCGCCGAGTGTGGCGTGCGCATCGGAGCGCAGGTGAGCTATCGCGACCTGGCCGGATTCGGCAGGCGCTTCATCGACGTCGCGGCCGAGGATCTCCTTGCCGATGTGGTGTATCAGATCGGCGCGTTGCAGGCGATCGCGCGGGCCGCCGGCTCGGCGGTGTCATACGTCAAACCACATGGCGCGCTGTACAACACGATCGTGACCAATGGCGAGCAGGGCGCCGCTGTGGCGGAAGCCGTACGCCTGGTGGATGCCGCCCTGCCGGTGCTGGGCATGGCGGGTTCGGCGTTTTTCGGCGAGGCCGCTCGCGTTGGCTTACGCACGGTGGCCGAAGCGTTCGCCGACCGCGCATACCGGCCCGACGGCCAGCTGGTTTCCCGCCGCGAGCCGGGCGCGGTGTTGCACGACCCGGGCGCGATCGCCGAACGGGTGGTAGCCATGGTGACTACCGGCGAAGTCACCGCTGTCGACGGCTCACAGCTTGCCGTCTCCGTGGAATCGGTTTGCGTGCACGGTGATTCACCGGGCGCGGTGCAGATCGCGGCCGCGGTGCGCGATCGGCTCAAGGCCACCGGCGCTGATATCAGCGCGTTCTGCTGATGCGACTCAAACTCGGCAGGCCCGACATCGCGAGGTATTCCGATCGATTCACTGTGCCTGCCGCCCAACCTGATTCGCCGCTGTCGGTGACGTGGTTGGGAGTGGCGACGCTGTTGCTCGACGACGGGTCGTCCGCGCTGATGACCGACGGCTTCTTCTCCCGCCCGGGCCTCGCGCAGCTGGCGGCCGGAAAGGTGGCGCCGTCCGCGGCGCGGGTGGACGGCTGCCTGGCCCGGGCCAAGGTGTCGCGGCTGGAGGCGGTCATCCCGGTGCACGCACACTTCGACCACGTGATGGACTCCGCGCTGGTCGCCGACCGTACCGGCGCGCGACTGGTCGGAGGCGAATCGGCGGCCAACGTCGGGCGCGGCTATGGACTGCCCGAGGACCGACTGGTCGTCGCGGTTCCCGGTGAGCCAATTCGGTTGGGCGCCTACGACGTTACGTTGATCGAGTCGCACCACTGCCCACCGGACCGGTTTCCCGGTGTGATCGACGCCCCGCTGATACCGCCGGTGAAGGTTTCGGCCTACCGCTGCGGTGAGGCGTGGTCGACGCTGGTGCACCACCTGCCGTCGAACCGGCGGCTGCTGATCCAGGGCAGCGCCGGTTTCGTGACCGGTGCGCTGGCGGAACAGGCCGCCGATACCGCCTACCTGTCCGTCGGCCAGCTGGGGCTGCGTCCGCGCTCATACCTGCTGGACTACTGGACCGAGACCGTGCGCGCGGTGGGTGCGCGCCGAGTGATCCCGATTCACTGGGACGACTTCTTCCGCCCGTTGTCAAAGCCGTTGCGGGCCTTACCCTATGCGGGCGACGACCTGAACGCGTCGATGCGAATTCTGGATGAGCTGGCCGCGCAAGACGGCGTCGCGCTAGATATGCCGACTGTGTGGCAGCGCGAAGACCCCTGGGCCTAGACCCTGAATCCACATATGTTCCTCGCCGTTGCACTGTTGCTGCTTGCTGTGGTGCTCGGGTTGGCGGTCGCGCGCCCACGGGGCTGGCCGGAAGCACTGGCGGCGGTGCCCGCGGCCGCGATCCTGATAGCGATCGGCGCGATCTCGGTCCATCAGGCGGCGGCGCAGGTCGCCGGGCTGGCGCCGGTGGTCGCCTTCCTGGGCGCGGTGCTGGTGCTGGCCAAGCTGTGCGACGACGAGGGTCTGTTCGAGTACGCCGGTGCGGCGATGGCGCGAACGAGTCCCCGGGCGGGTGGCCTGCTGCGGCAGGTGTTCGCCATCGCCGCCACCATCACCGCCGCGCTCAGCCTGGACGCCACGGTCGTGCTGCTGACCCCGGTGGTGCTGGTCAGCGTCCGCCGGCTGCGGATCCCGATGCGGCCATACGCCTATGCCACCGCGCATCTGGCCAACGCCGCCTCGCTGCTGCTTCCGGTGTCGAATCTGACCAACCTGCTGGCCTTCCACGTCGCGAAACTCTCGTTTGTGAGGTTCACGCTGGTGATGGCGCTGCCGTGGTTGGCGGCGGTGGTCGCGGTGTACGTCGTCTTCCGGGTGTTTTTCGTTCAGGATCTGCGCAGTCCGCCGGAGCCCGAGGAGGCCGGTCCGCCGCCGCGCCCCCCGGTGTTCGTGTTGCTGGTCGTGGCGCTGACGCTGGCCGGGTTCGCCGTCTCGGAATCGGTGGGCGTGGCCCCGGCCTGGGTGGCGCTGGCGGGAGCCTCGGCGCTGGCGGTGCGCAGCCTGCGTCGTCGGCACACCTCGGTGATCGAGATCGCGCGCTCGGTGAATGCGTCGTTTTTGGTGTTCGTGCTGGCTCTGGGCGTCATCGTGCAGGCGATCACGGTCAACGGCATGGGCCGCGCGATGTCTACGGTGCTGCCGTCGGGTTCCACGCTGCCTGCGTTGCTGGCGATCGCGGCGGTGGCCGCCCTGCTGGCCAACCTCGTCAACAATCTGCCCGCGACGCTGGTGTTGGTGCCATTGGTCGCGCCTAGCGGGCCGGTGGCCATCCTGGCGGTGCTGATCGGGGTCAACATCGGCCCCAACCTGACCTACGTCGGCTCACTGTCCAACCTGCTCTGGCGAGGCGTTCTGCGCCGACACAACGTCGAGGCCGGCATCGGGGAGTACACCCGCCTCGGGCTGTGCACCGTGCCCACCGCGCTGGTGGCGGCGGTGCTCGCGCTGTGGGCCAGCGTGCGACTGCTGGGTGTCTAGCGGCGTTTAAGCGGAAGCCGCGAGCGCCGAACGAACCGCACCCCGCACCGCCGCCGTCGAAACCCCGACGTCCAGCACACGAGCAGGGACGGGTTTCGCGGCGACGACAGTGAACGGCGTTTCCACCGGGAATTCCACATCGAGCGATTCGATCTCGACCGCGCGGATGATCGTGGCCAGCGCGAGCGTGGCCTCCAACATCGCGAAGTGATCGCCGATGCATGAGCGTGGTCCGCCGCCGAATGGCAGGTACTGCCAACGGCTGCGACCCTTCGACCGTTCCGGCAGGAACCGGTCCGGGTCGAAGCGCAACGGCTCCGCCCATAAGGCCGGATCGCGGTGCATCGCGTAAAAGCTCACCAGGGCAATGGTTTTGGCCTCGACGCGGTAGCCGTCCACCACGATGTCGCGGGTAGGTGAGCGCATCGTCCCGGCCCCAGGCGGACACAGCCGTAACGCCTCGTGCAGCACCCGCACGGTGAAGCCGAGTTCAGCCACGTCGTCTGGTGTCAGCGTCCGGTTGCCCAGCGCGGCGACCTCCGCGCGCACCCGATCCTGAATTCCGCGGTCGTGCCCCAACGACCACAACGCGTAGGTGAGCGTGGTCGAGGTGGTGTCGTGTCCCGCGAGCATGAACAGCACCAGCTCGTGGCAGATCTCCTCGTCGGTCAGCGGCTTGCCGGTCTCCGGATCGATCGCGTCGATCAGGGCCCGCACCAGCGGGGCTTCCCGGTTGGGGTCGGCGCGCACCGCATGCAGGATCTCGGCGGCCAGCCGCTGCAGCGTGTCGTTGGCGCGGCGCGCGGCGCGCTGCCCTTTTGTGGGCAGCCACCTGGGCGGATTGACCGGCCGTGGCCCACGGTCGGCCACCCATGCCAATGCAGTACGCAGGGCCCAGCCAATCTCTTCAGCTCGCTCGTCGAGGTCGAGCCCGAGGACCGAGCGCCCGAGTGCGCGCAGCGTCAGCTTGCGGCACTCGGTGTCCAGATCCACGAATGCGCCGTCGCGCCAATCATTCGCGACCCCTTGCGCCGCCGCGGCCATGTGTCCCGCGTAGCGCGACACATGCTGCTTGGTGAACATCGGCTGAAGCGCCCGTCGCCGCGGTAGCCACCGCTCGTGCGGAAGATCGAGCAGGTTGCCGCCCATCAGCGCCCGCATCTCGACCATCGTCCGGACCCGCCCGCGGTCGGCGATCTCGTCGCTGCGGCCCAACAGATCACGGGCGCCCTGTGGACTGGCAACAAGCACCACGTTCGGCAGCAGCCACTTGGGTGCGAGCACCATCCGGGTGACCGGGCCACCGGCTTCGAGCAGCTCCTGCAAGCCATCGACGAGCGAGCGCAATTTCTTGTGTTGTTGCCAATACGGAAGCGGATTCTTCGGCGCCAGCCGGAGCGCGCGGATTTCGGTGTTATCCAGCATCTCGGCCATGTCGACTCCTCGCCAGCGCCAATGTTGCACGCACGTATTGCAGGCACGGTATGGCCGAAGAAGCACTATGCGCACGAGTAGTCGACTACTCCAATCGCCCGCGAATTACGCGCAACCGCAGTACGTCAGGCGGAGCCGCCGGGTCCGGATCGGATGATCGACGCGAGTTCCTCGCGTGATTGGGCTCCCACCCGCTGGCAGGCCCGGTAGACGTGGCCCTCCACGGTGCGCACCGACATCACCAGCTGATCCGCGATCTGGCGGTTGGACAGACCGGCCACGACGAGTTCGATCACATCGCGCTGGCGACCCGACAACTTCAGACCCGCCGGGGTCCGCACCGCCGGCGTGCACAATCCACCACATTCGTCGGCCAATTCGCGAGCCAGCGCCGCGGCATACAGCCCCCGCCTGTGCTGCTGGCTCTCGTCGAACGCGACGGAGGCCTGCGCCGCCGCGTCAGCGGCCGCGGCCCGATCACCGATCCCCCGGTACTTCGCCGAGGCCGCCAACAGGCCCTCACCGTCCCCGGCCAACAAGGCCTGCGCGTGCAGGGCGACGGCATCGGCCAGCGGCAGCGACAACGCCCCCGCCAGCTCCCGTGCCCGCGCGGCCTGGGAGGCGTCCCCCCACTGGGCCGCGGCCTGTATGCAGGCCAACTCGTGGGTGGGCTGGCCGCGCTCGCGGGCGAGTAGCGCCGCTTGCTGCACGCTCGCCACGGCCTCGCCCAAGCGGCCGCCGGCTGCCATCGCCCACCCGCCGGCCAGCGACAATGCAGTTTGCATGAACAAGAAGTCGGCCGACACAACCGACCGCGCCTCCGCAGCCGCATCGTTGGCTTCGACTGCCTGTCCGAGCTTGGCGCGTGCCTCGGCCAACGCGAAATAGCTCGCCGGCCGCAGACCCGTTGTGATGTCGTGCTTTTGAACCCCGGCAAGCGCTTCATGTACCAGTCGGGCCGCCTCGGTGACGTTGCCGCGAACCAATTCTGCGTTGCCCAGCAACAGGGCTAGGTTCGCATACGCCAGGCCCGGAATGTCACGTGCTGAGTCCGCCAGTTTCTTTGCGGTTCCGACGAATTCGTCGATACGCCCCGTCAAGCGGCACGCGCGACCGTACACAGCTCCGAACCAGAACCGCAGGTGGGATGCCTGAAACGACGGCGTCGCGCGCCGTATCGCTTGCTCGGCCACGGCTGCGAGCTCATCGACCTGACCGAGCGCCCCCATGGCCATAATCAACGCAAGCGAGGCCATCATCGCGTGAAAGATCGGCAGATCCGGGAAATCCAAAGCGGTCCGGGCTCTTTCAGCCGCGGGTTCGCAGCGCGCAGACACCGCGTCAACGCACGCCTGCACCGCCTCCCGCTCCGCCACCTGCGCCGGGGTCTCAGGCTCAGCGACAAGGCCGTCCAAGATCGCCGCCGCGCCTTGGGGCTGGCTAAGATTCCAAATCAGGTTGGCCGCCCGCACGGTCGCCCAATGATGACCGTCGGACACGTCACCATCGGGGCCATCGGCCATCTCCCGCAGCGCAGCCTCGGCCTGCTCGCCGCGCCCGAGCAGCACCAGGTTCATCGCCCGCACCCCGGCCGCCCCGGGTGCCCCGGCCTGCGCGGCGGCGGTGGCGAACCGGTCGGCGAGATCCAGATCCAGCAGCGTCATGGCATGCCGAGCCGATTCCAGATACAGCTCGGGCTCGGGGTCGAGATCCGACTCGAGGCTCAGCAGCGCCCGACGCACGGTGGCGTGCATGTCGGTGTCACCGTCTTCGGCCAGCCGCGTCGCCAGCCTGCCCCGGATTGCCGACAAATACATCTCGCCGGTGCTCGCGCGGCGGAGCTCACCGAACAGCGGGTGCGCCAGCCGGGCCATCAGGCCGGCGCCGGTGCGCTCGACGCTCACCAGGCCTATTCTCTCGGCGGCCGCCAAGTCGCTGCGGCGCACCAAATCGCACAACACGTCTACGGCCAGGGGCTCACACTGCGACAGCGTGTCGACCACCGTCGCCAAGCGCGGGCTCAGCCGGCCCATCTGGCGCCCCACGGTGTCGGACAGGCTCGCCGAGACTGCGACGTCGCCGTCCCACATCCACACCCCGGCCAATTCGCGCATCCGCCCGGCGGCTATCTGGTCGGCCAGCAGCTGCCGCAAGAACAGGGCGTTTCCGCCGGTCAGCTGTCCGAACCGAGCCGCGCTGCGCGCATCCACCGGACCGCCCAGCGTGCTCTCGATGACCTCGCGTGTTGCCGCAGCAGACAGCGGTTCGAGATCGAGGCGGGCCAGCAACCCGTCCTTGTACAACAACGTCACCGCGTCCGGTTCCTCGCTGCCGGTGCGCATGGTGACCACGAGCCGAGCGCCGCCCGACTGCGCCAGCTGATGCACGACAAGGGCAGACAATCCGTCCAGTAGGTGCGCGTCATCGACCCCCACCACCACCCGGCCCCGACGCTGTTGTGCGACAAACGAATTGATCACGCGCCGCACGTTCGCCAGCGGATCCGACATCGCTTCGCCCAGCTCACCGATGAACGCCCCCAAGGGCAGCGCGCGCGCCGATTCGGTGCCGACGATCCACTTCGTACGCTCACCCGACGCCTCGACGCGCCGCAGCGCTTCGCGGGCCAGCCAGGTCTTGCCCACACCGGCCGGTCCGGCGATCACCACGCCGGAATGGTTGCCAGCACCGGTCAGGGCGCGACGAATAAACGCAAATTCACTGTTACGCCCGGTCAGCGGGTCGCCGCCGATCACTCGGCGACTATAGCTTTTGCACGAGTGCACGCGCGCCGATTTACCGGCGTTTCGGTGAGCTCATTTGAACTCATATGTGGTCCACACGCATCGGTGAAGTAGTCGAGTACGCTATCGACGCCCGCGGCGGGGCGCGAGCATGACTTTCGTCAGGTAAACGCTCGGCAAAGGCGGTGGGCGATGGCGAAGGTCGGCAATCACGCGGTGGTATTGGGAGCGAGCATGGCCGGTCTGCTGGCCGCGCGTTCGCTGAGCGAGTTCTTCGACGCGGTAACGGTGGTGGAGCGCGATCGGTTGCCCGACGGCAGTCCCGACAAAGGCGTCGCCCGTCGAGGTGTGCCGCAGGGCCGGCACCTCCATGGATTGCTGCCCCGCGGCGCCCAGGTGCTCGAGGAACTGTTCCCCGGCATCCTCCACGAGCTGGTCCTCGACGGTGCGCACTACTTGGACGGCCGGGACCTTTCGCGGCTGCACTACGACCTGGGCGGGCACCTGATGGTGCGCACCGGCAGCGCCCCTTCGGCTAACGCTTATCTCGCGACCCGGCCCTTCCTGGAGGAACACGTCCGCGCGCGATTACGCACCATCCCCAACGTCACGCTGCTCGACGAGCACGACGTCGTGGAATTGACCTCGACGCCCGACCGTCACCGCATCACAGGCGCACGGGTAGTCAACCGTCGCACCCGCGAAGACGCCATCTTGAGCGCCGACTTGGTGGTCGATGCCACCGGGCGCGCCGCCCGCACCCCGACGTGGCTGAACAGCCTGGGCTACGACCGCCCGCGCGAGGATCATGTCGTGGTGCAGCTGACCTACGTGAGCCAGTTGCTGCGCATCGCACCAGATGCGCTGCACGAACTCGGTTTCATCGTCGGAGTCGTGCCGGGCCGGCCGCACGGGCTGGGCATTCTCCACTGCGAGAACGACCTGTGGATGTTCACCGTGTTCGGTATGGCGGGTCACGAACCAGCGCCCGACCTTGCGGCGATGTGCGAGTTCATCGAGGACTACGCACCGGCCCAGATGCTGGCCGCCGTGCGAGCCGCCGAACCCATCGGAGAGCCGACGCGGCACCGTCAGCCGTCCAGTCAGTGGCGCCATTACGACAAGATGCGTCGATTCCCGGAGGGCCTGCTCGTCATCGGCGACGCGATCTGCAGCTTCAACCCGGTCTACGGCCAGGGCATGACGGTGGCCGCACTGGAGGCCTTGGCGCTGCGCGACTGCTTATCGCGCGGAACAGAAGATTTAGCGCCCCGCTTCTTCCGCGCCGCCGCGGTGCCGATCCGCCAGGCGTGGGAGCTGTCGGCCAACCCGGACCTCTCGCTACCCGAAATCGAGGGCACGCCACCGCTGCTCACCCGGCTGCTTAACGTATACGTCGATCGCGTGCTCACCGCGGCCGAATACGACCCCGTCGCAGTTAATCAATTCTTCAGGGTGACCTCATTCGTCGACCCCGCTATCCGGCTGCTGCGCCCGGGCATGATTTGGCGGGCCGCCCGCGCCAACCACCGCAGACGCCGACACGAGCTCGACGAGGTCCGCGTCTTGGCCGAGAGCATGTCTCGCTAGCCGACGGATGCCGGAAATGGCGCTGCCCGCCGCTGGTGAGCGCCCTATTGTTAGGCCGATGACTGCCGCCTTGACCTGCATAAGATGCGGCGCAGAATTGCGGCCGACCGCAAAGTTCTGCGACGAGTGCGGCTCACCGACGGCGGTGCCGGGCACACCGGCGGAGTACAAGCAGGTGACGGTGCTGTTCGCCGACGTGGTGGGATCGATGGACATCGCCGCGGCGGTGGGTCCGGAGCGGTTGCGCGAGATCATGACCGAACTCGTCACGGCCGCTGCCGCCGTGGTGCAGCGCTACGGCGGCACAGTGGACAAGTTCACCGGCGACGGCATCATGGCGGTGTTCGGCGCCCCGGTCGCGTTGGAAGATCACGCTTTGCGGGCGTGCCTTGCGGCGCTGGGCATTCAGGAGAACATCTCGCCCCTCGCGGCGGAGGTGCACCGCCGCGACGGCATCGACCTACACCTGCGGGTGGGACTGAACTCCGGGCAGGTGATCGCCGGTGAGATCGGCTCCGCCGCGCTGGGTTACACCGCCATCGGCGAACAGGTGGGGATGGCGCAGCGGATGGAGTCGGTCGCCCCACCGGGCGCGGTGATGCTCAGCGACTCCACCGTGCGGCTGGTTGAGAGCGCGGCCGTGCTGGGGGAGCCGCAACTGGTGCGCATCAAAGGCGCCGAGGACGCGGTGCCCGCGCGCCGGCTGCTGAGCGTTGCCACCCAACGGACCGGTGTCTCGGCGTCGACGTTGGTGGGCCGCGATTGGGAGTTGACCACGCTGACGGCGATGCTGGGCCGAGCTACCGGTGGACGTGGGTCGGTGGTTGCAGCGGTCGGCCCTCCTGGCATCGGCAAGACCCGGCTGACCGCCGAAGCCGTCCAGCTCGCGAAAAGCCTTGGCGTCGAAGTGTTTTCCACATTCGGTGAGTCGCACGCCACCGACATCCCGTTCCACGTGGTGGCACGTCTGCTGCGCGCCGTCGGCCAGCTCAGCACCCGAGTCCCCGACGCCGATCCGCAGGATCTGCTGCTGCTCGATGACCTGCTGGGCATCGCCGACTCCGATGTGGAGTTGCCCAAGATCGACCCCGACGCGCGGCGACGGCGGTTGACCGCCCTGATCAACGCGGCACAGCTGGCCCGCGATGAGCCGGCGGTCTTCGTCGTGGAGGATGCGCACTGGATCGACGAGGTCAGCGAATCGATGATCACGGACTTTCTTGCGGTAATCCCGCAGACCCCGTCGCTGGTGCTGATCACCTATCGCCCCGAATATCACGGAGCCCTGGCGCGTGTCGCGGGCGCGCAGACCATCACGCTTGCACCGCTGAGCGACGCCGAAACTTCGAGGCTCGTCGCCGAACTGCTAGGCCCTGACCCATCGGTTGGCCAGATCGGCGAGATGATCGCCGGGCGCGCGGCCGGCAATCCGTTCTTCGCCGAGGAGATCACCCGCGATCTGGCCGAACGCGACGTGCTTGTCGGTGAGCGCGGCGACTATGCGTGCCCTACCGATGTGGCCGACGTCAGCGTGCCGGCCACGCTGCAGGCAACCATCGCCGCGCGCATCGACCGGCTCGGCTCCGCGGCCAAACACACGCTCGCCGCGGCGGCGGTCGTCGGGTCGCGCTTCAACCCCGATCTGCTGGCCGCCCTGGAGGTCGACCCAGTCGTCGACGAACTGCTCGACGCCGAGCTCGTCGACCAAGTCCGGTTCACTCCCCGCGCCGAATACGCGTTTCGCCATCCTTTGATTCGAACAGTCGCCTACGAATCACAACTGAAATCTGACCTCGCCAGACTGCACCGACGGCTGGCCGCCGCGATCGAATCCGCGGAACCGGACGCGGCCGAACAGAACGCAGCATTGATCGCCGAACACCTTGAAGCTGCCGGTGACGAACACGACGCCTACGGCTGGCACATGCGCGCGGCAACCTGGGCGACCAACCGCGACATCAACGCGGCGCGACTGAGTTACGAGCGCGCCCAATATATTGCCGACGGTCTCCCCGCCGATGACCCGAACGGGCTGACCATGCGCATCGCCCCGCGCAGCATGCTTTGCGGGATCGCATTCCGCACCCAGTCGAAGGTCGCCGGTGAACATCTCGAGGAACTGCGGAAGTTGTGCACCGAGGCCGGCGACAAAGCGTCACTGGCCATGGGAATGGCAGGGCTGGTGGGGGATCACGCATTCCGCGACCGGATGCGCGAGGCTTCGCAACTGGCATCCGAAGCCTGGGACATCGCCGAATCGATCGGTGATCCGACGTTGACGGTGGGAGTCGCCCCGTTGACGATCTACGGCAAGTTCGAAAACGCGGAGTGGTCTGACATGCTCCGGTGGTCACAGGCGGCAATCGACCTCGCCGACGGGGACCCGGTTAAAGGCAACTTCAACATCGGGTCTCCGTTAGCCGTCGCCACCGCCTCGCGGGGCATTGCTCGTTATCAGCTAGGCCAGTCTGGGTGGCGCGAGGACATGCGCGACGGGCTCGCGATGGCCCGTCGCATCGCCGAACCGATGTGCCACGCCACCGTCGTCGCCTGGGTCTACAACTTGGGAATTCCTTGCGGGGTCGTGACGGCCGACGATGCCGCGATGCGCGAGATCGCAGATGCCCTGCAAAATGCCGAACGATCCGGCGATGACCTTGCAGCCAACATCACTCGGATGACACTTGGCAATGCACTGGTACACCGCGAAACCAATGCGGAGCGTGCGCACGGACAGCAGCTGCTCGCCGAGGTCAGTGACGTTTTCATCCGCAAGGGACACAACCTGGGCGAATTGCCCTTTGTCAACACGTACTCGGCGCGCGAGAAGGCTCGACGTGGCGATATCGATGACGCTATACCGCTCATGCGCTCCGCGGCCGACCATCTGTTCCGGGACGGGACATTGCTGATGTGGAACGTCCCAGTGACAGGTGTTCTGGT
Source organism: uncultured Actinomycetota bacterium (assembly GCA_963767375.1). Lineage (GTDB taxonomy): Bacteria > Actinomycetota > Actinomycetes > Mycobacteriales > Mycobacteriaceae > Mycobacterium. Next base: position 2,298,484 of record CAVYDT010000008.1, on the reverse strand, counting down.
GAAGACACTGCTCGATCGCGGCGAGGCCAACGATGTGACCGAAGCCGAAGCCGCCATTAACCGCTTGGCCGTCACGCCCGGCGATGATGGTCTGGCTGTTCGCGACATCTGGCTGCTGCGGCTACGCGCGCTGCTGGCGCGGGCACGAGGCGAGACCGCGGCTTATGAAGACTTCAGGGAGCGCTACCGCGACACGGCCAAAACGCTTGGCTTCGAAGGGCATATCGCCTGGGCCGAAACGATGCCCTAACGACGTCGGTCGGTCGGTCGGTCGGCCGGCCGCGCGAGCAGACGCAAAAGTCCCCGAATCCTCGGCGTGTCGGGCGCTTTCGCGTCTGCTCGGCCGTGGACTTAACTCCTGCGCTGGCGGGCGATTTCGGCGAGCACCACCCCGGCGGCCACCGAGGCATTCAGCGATTCGGTCTGACCGGCCATCGGAATCGACACCACCTCGTCGCAATTCTGCCGCACCAGCCGCGACAAACCTTTGCCTTCCGACCCGACGACGAGCACCAGCGGGTCGGTGCCGTCCAGGTCGTCGATCGCGGTGTCGCCGCCGGCGTCCAACCCGATCACCCGCAGCCCGCGGCCGGCCCAATCCTGCAGCGCCCTGGTGAGGTTGGTGGCCCGCGCTACCGGGGTCCGGGCCGCGGCCCCCGCGCTGGTGCGCCACGCCACCGCGGTAACCGAGGCCGAACGCCGCTGCGGGATCATGACACCGTGGCCGCCGAATGCGGCCACCGAACGAACGATCGCGCCGAGGTTGCGCGGATCGGAGATGTTGTCCAGCGCGACCAACAGCGCCGGCGGCGATTTGGTGGCGGTCGCGATCAGATCATCGGGATGGGCATAGTTATACGGCGGCACCTGCAGTGCGATGCCCTGATGCAGGTGGTTGGCCGTCAGCCGGTCCAGGTCGGTGCGCGGTACCTCGAGTATCGCGATACCCAAATCACCTGCCCGAGAGATGGATTCGGTGACCCGCTCGTCAGCCTCGGTGCCCAGTGCGATGTACAGCGCGGTCGCCGGCACACCGGCGCGCAGGCATTCCAGCACCGGGTTGCGGCCCAGCACCGTTTCGGTCTCGTCTGTGCGTTTGGCGGGCCGGCGGGGCTGGGATGCGGCGCGCTTGGCGGCGGGATGGTTGGGACGCAGGTGCGCGGGCGGCGTGGGACCACGCCCCTCCAGCGCGCGGCGACGCTGGCCGCCCGAGCCGACGACGGGGCCTTTCTTGGTGCCGGATTTGCGTATCGCCCCCCGGCGCCGCGAGTTACCGGCCATCTACTTGGTGTCACCGGCCTGCAGCATCCACTGCGGCCCGTCGGCGGTGTCGGTGACCTCGATGCCGGCGTTCTTGAGCCGATCCCGGATCTCGTCGGCCAGCGCCCAGTTGCGCTGCTCGCGCGCCTTCTGCCGGCTTTCCAGTTCGGCCTGCACCAGCACGTCGACGGCGGCCAGTGCCGCCGACGTCTCGTCGCGGGATTCCCAGCGTTCGTCGAGCGGGTCGCAACCCAGGATCCCCATCATGGCCCGGATGGAGCCGGCGTGTTTCAGCGCGCAGTCGTGGTCGCCCGCGTCGAGAGCCCGGTTCCCCTCGGCCCGGGCGTGGTGCACCTCGGCCAGCGCGACCGGGACCGCCAGATCGTCGTCGAGAATCGCGGCGAACCGCGGGGTCCACTCACCGGGTACGACCGCACCGACCCGAATGCGGACGCGGTGCAAAAACTCCTCGACCCCCACATAGGCTTTGACCGCGTCCTGCAGGGCCGTCTCGGAAAATTCCAGCATCGACCGGTAATGAGCGCTGCCCAGGTAATAGCGCAGTTCGGCCGGCCGCACGCGCTGCAACATCGCCGGGATGGACACCACGTTGCCCAGCGACTTGCTCATCTTCTCCCCGCCCATCGTCACCCAGCCGTTGTGCAGCCAGTAGCGGGCGAACCCGTCCCCGGCGGCGCGGCTCTGCGCGATTTCGTTCTCGTGGTGCGGGAAAATCAAATCCATTCCACCGCAATGGATGTCGAATTCCGGCCCCAGATAGGTGCGGGCCATTGCCGAACATTCAATGTGCCAGCCCGGACGTCCCCGTCCCCACGGCGAGGGCCACGACGGTTCGCCGGGCTTTTCGCCCTTCCACAGGGTGAAGTCGCGCTGATCGCGCTTGCCGGTAGCCACGCCCTCGCCCTGGTGGACGTCATCGATCCGGTGTCCGGACAGCTGGCCGTACTCCGGGTAGCTCAGCACGTCGAAGTAGACATCACCGGCGGCGGCATACGCGTGGCCAGTTTCGATCAGGCGGTCCATTAATTCGATCATCTGGGTGATGTGCCCGGTGGCGCGCGGCTCCGCCGACGGCGGGAGCACGTCCAGGGCGTCGTAGGCCGCGGTGAAGGCCCGCTCGTGGGTGGCCGCCCACTCCCACCACGGCCGTCCCGCCGCCGCCGCCTTGTTCAGGATCTTGTCTTCGATGTCGGTGACGTTGCGGATGAATGCGACGTCGTAGCCGCGCGCGATCAACCAGCGGCGCAGGATGTCGAAGGCCACCCCGCTGCGGACGTGCCCGATGTGCGGTAGCCCCTGCGGGGTGGCGCCGCACTGGTAGATGGAGACGTGCCCGTCGCGCAGCGGCACGAAATCCCGCACGGCGCCAGACGCCGTGTCGTGTAGCCGCAAGCTGGCGCGATCGGTCACGACGTGCCAGCTTACCTGGCCAATTGCCGGGCGCGATTTATCCGGCGGGGACCACCAGGGCCGTCGCAACCGAGGCCAAGCCCTCGCCCCGCCCCGTCAGCCCGAGCCCGTCGGTGGTGGTGGCCGACACCGACACCGGCGCGCCCAGCAGTCCCGACAGCATCTGCTGCGCCTCGTCGCGGCGCGGGCCGATCTTCGGCCGGTTGCCGATCACCTGTACAGCCGCGTTACCGATCCGGTAGCCGTGCCGCGACAGCAACTCGACCACGTGGCGCAGCATGTCCGCGCCGCTGGCGCCCTTCCACCTGGGATCGTCGACCCCGAACACGCCGCCGAGATCGCCCAGTCCGGCGGCCGAGAGCAGCGCGTCGCATAACGCGTGCGCCCCCACGTCACCGTCGGAGTGCCCGGAGCAGCCGTCGACGTCGGGGAACAGCAGCCCCACCAGCCAGCACGGCCGACCCGATTCGATCGGGTGCACATCGACACCCAGACCGACGCGTGGCAGCTCGTTCACTGGCGCACGATCGCTTCGGCCAACAGCAAGTCAAGCGGGGTGGTGATCTTGAACGCCAGCGGGTCGCCGTCGATCACCTGCACCTGGCCGCCTAGCTGCTCGACGAGAGACGCATCGTCGGTGGATTCCGAGCCAGCGCGCTGATAGGCCCGCAACAACAGGTCGGTGGCGAACCCCTGCGGCGTCTGCACCGCCCGCAGGCCGGCCCGGTCCGGCGTGCCCAGAACCACCCCGTTGGCGTCCACGGCCTTGATGGTGTCAGATACCCGCAACGCGGGCACCACGGCGCTATGACCGGCCCGCAACGCGTCGACCACGCGCACGACCAACCCCGGTGGTGTGAGCGCTCGCGCGGCGTCGTGCACCAGCACAAAATCCGCGGCCTTGAAAGCCTTGGAAGAAGGGGCCGCCAGCGCTCGGCCCACTGATTCGATGCGATTGGCCCCGCCGGCCACCACCGTGGCTCGTTCGGCGAGCAACTGCTGGGTCTGCTCGACGCGGTCGACAGGAACCGCCACCACGACGTGATCGACCACGCCGGACTCCAGCAAGCCGGCGACGGCCCGTTCCACGAGCGTGCACCCGTCGAGCTCACAGAATGCTTTGGGAATGCCGGCGCCCAGCCGCTCACCCGACCCCGCAGCCGGGACTACGGCGACGACGGTTGTGTTCAGGAGGCGCTCAATAAGCGTCTAGGAAGCCGCAGCCAGAACCTCATCGAGGATGGTTTCCGCCTTGGCGTCGTCGGTGCTTTCGGCAAGCGCCAACTCACCGACCAGAATCTGCCGCGCCTTGGCCAGCATGCGCTTCTCGCCCGCGGACAAGCCGCGCTCCTGGTCGCGTCGCCACAGATCGCGCACTACCTCAGCCACCTTGTTGACATCACCGGAGGCGAGTTTCTCGAGGTTGGCCTTGTAACGGCGCGACCAGTTGGTCGGCTCTTCGGTGTGGGGAGCGCGCAACACCTGGAAAACCTTGTCGAGGCCTTCCTGCCCGACAACATCACGGACACCGACGTACTCGGCATTGTCGGCGGGTACTCGAACTGTCAGGTCGCCCTGCGCCACTTTCAAGACGAGATACTCTTTTTGTTCCCCTTTAATGGTCCGGGTTTCGATCGCCTCGACTAACGCAGCACCGTGGTGTGGGTACACAACGGTGTCGCCGACCTTGAAGATCATCTGATTCGAGCCCCTTTCGTTACTTCATTCTAACACGGCGGCCTGACAGGTGCTCATCAACGGTGCAGGTCAGGGGCACAACACGCGGGAATTAGGGGTTGACTTACGAGGCAAGACGTGCAATGCCTGAACATCAATCGCGTTGTCACCGTCCTTGGTTGGACCTCCTATGGCAGCTTAGATGAGGGCTCCACGCGGCTCAGAGGCGGCCCAGAAGCGGCCGCATGGCGGCTGGATAGACCTGCTCGATAGCCCCGCGCCTACCGTAGGCAGCACGTTCCTACTACTGTGCATAGTTGACTCGTTGCAGAGTTGGACCCTTGACGTCATCTGTCGTCATACCCGTTACTCACCCTGATCAGTGCCTGATCAGAAGCCCAGCAGGAGGCGTCGAGTGAACCGCTTCAAGATCGGCCTCCGTGTCGCCGTCATCGGCGTGCTCGCCTTAGTGGCCGCGGCGCTCAGCGGTTGCGGTACCGGTCAGATCTCGCAGACCGCGGTCCAGGAGCCGGCCGTCAACGGCAACAAGGTCAACATCAACAACGTGCTGCTGCGCAACATTCGCATCCAAGCCGCCCAGACCGGTGACTTCGTGCATCCGGGCCGAACGGTGGACCTGGTGTTGGTGGCCGTCAATCAGTCACCGGACGTCGCGGACAGGCTGGTGGGGATCACCAGCGACATCGGCACGGTCGCGGTGAGCGGCGACGGCCGGTTGCCCGCCGGCGGGATGCTGTTCCTCGGCCCGCCCGAAGGCCAGCGAGTGGCGCCGGGCCCGCTCGAGTCCAACAATGCGGCCAAGGCGACTGTCAACCTGACCAAGCCCATCAGCAACGGCCTTACCTACAACTTCACCTTCAATTTCGAAAAGGCCGGGCAGGCCAGCGTGCTGGTGCCGATTTCGGCCGGACTGGCGTCCCCGCAGGGCTGAAGCAGGCCTGACCGCCTAATCGCGGCGAAGACACGGAAGGCGCACAGAAGGGTCCTTGTCACACCGGGCCGATACCGTCATGACGTGGCCAATTCGCGCTCGCAATACCGCTGTTCGGAATGCCGTCATCTCACCGCCAAGTGGGTGGGGCGATGCATGGAATGCGGCACTTGGGGCAGCGTCGCCGAGGTGACCGTGCTCAGCGCGGTCGGCGGCGGCCGCCGTGCGGCTGGGGCAGCTGGGGGGCCTGCCTCGCAGGCCGTCCCGATCAGTTCCATCGCGCCCAACCTCAGCCGGCACCAATCGACGGGCATCGATGAGCTCGACAGGGTGTTGGGCGGCGGCGTGGTGCCCGGTTCGGTGACGCTGCTGGCGGGTGATCCCGGCGTGGGTAAATCGACGCTGCTGCTCAAGGTCGCGCACCGCTGGGCGCAGTCCGGCCGGCGGGTGCTGTACATCTCCGGCGAGGAATCGGCCGGCCAGATCCGGTTGCGCGCGGACCGGATCGATTGCGGCGGCAAGGCGGGCAAGGATTTCGAGGAGGTCTATTTGGCCGCCGAATCCGACCTGCACACGGCGCTGGAGCACATCGCCACGGTCCAGCCCGCGCTGGTCATCGTGGATTCGGTGCAGACGATGTCCACCACCGAAGCCGACGGCGTCGCCGGCGGCGTCACGCAGGTGCGGGCGGTGACGGCTGCGCTGACCGCCGCCGCCAAGGCCAACGGGGTGGCGCTGATTCTGGTCGGGCATGTCACCAAGGACGGGGCCATCGCGGGCCCGCGGTCGCTGGAACACCTCGTCGACGTGGTCATGCACTTCGAAGGCGACCGCACCGGCATGTTGCGGATGGTCCGCGGGGTCAAGAATCGATTTGGCGCCGCCGACGAGGTCGGGTGTTTCCTGCTGCACGACAATGGAATCGACGGCATCAGCGATCCGTCGAACCTCTTCCTCGAGCAGCGGCCGGCACCGGTAGCCGGCACCGCCATCACGGTCACGCTGGACGGAAAGCGACCACTGATCGGCGAAGTTCAGGCCTTGCTGGCCACTCCATGCGGGTCGCCGCGCCGAGCTGTCAGCGGAATCGACCACTCCCGGGCCGCGATGATCACCGCCGTGCTGGAAAAGCACGCCAGGCTGACCATCGCCGTCAACGACGTCTACCTGTCCACCGTCGGCGGCATGCGGCTTACTGATCCGTCGTCGGACCTCGCCGTCGCGATCGCGCTGGCCTCGGCGTACGCGGACCTGCCGCTGCCCACCACGGCGGTGATGATCGGTGAGGTGGGGCTGGCGGGCGACCTGCGGCGGGTCGTCGGCATGGAGCGGCGCCTGACCGAAGCCGCCCGGCAGGGGTTCAACCTCGCGCTGATCCCACCCGGTTGCGATGCGGTGCCGGCGGGCATGCGCACGCTGTGCGCACCCACAATCGTCGCGGCGCTCGAGCACATGATCGACATCGCCGACCACAAAAGCACTGGGAGCACACGGGCCCCAGGGCCCAAGGGCCCGCACCGGCTAGACGCACCGCCCAACCGGACCGCACAATGACACGCTGTGACCCGTCAGACACTGCGTGAGGTCGTCGCCCGCCTGGCACCGGGCACCGGGCTGCGCGACGGCCTCGAACGCATCCTGCGCGGCCGTACCGGCGCCCTGATTGTGCTCGGCCACGACGAGCACGTCGAGGCCATCTGCGACGGCGGCTTCTCGCTCGACGTCAGGTACGCGCCGACCCGGCTGCGCGAGCTGTGCAAGATGGACGGCGCCGTGGTGCTGTCCACCGACGGCAGCCGCATCCTGCGGGCCAATGTGCAGTTGGTCCCGGACCCGTCGATAGCAACCGACGAATCGGGAACCCGCCACCGCTCGGCGGAACGGGCCGCGGTCCAGACCGGTTACCCGGTGATCTCGGTCAGCCACTCGATGAACATCGTGACGGTCTACGTCGGCGGCGAGCGCCACGTGCTGACCGATTCCGCGACGATCCTGTCTCGAGCCAATCAGGCCATCGCAACCCTGGAGCGGTACAAGACGCGCCTCGATGAGGTCAGCAGGCAACTGTCGCGGGCGGAGATCGAGGACTTTGTCACGCTGCGCGACGTGATGACCGTGGTGCAACGGCACGAGTTGGTCCGGCGAATCGGCCTGGTGATCGACGACGACGCCGTCGAACTCGGCACCGACGGGCGCCAGCTGCGGCTGCAACTGGAGGAGCTGCTGGGCGGCAACGACATCGCGCGGGAATTGATCGTGCGCGACTACCACGCCAGCCCGGAGCCGCCGTCCAAGGCGCAAGTCTCCACCACCCTGAACGAGCTGGACGCCATGTCGGACACCGACCTGCTCGAAGTCACCGCGCTGGCAAAGGTTTTCGGATATCCGACGACAACGGAGGCCCAGGACGAAGCGCTGAGCCCACGCGGTTATCGCGCGATGGCCGGCATTCCCCGGCTGCAGTTCGCCCATGTCGACCTGCTGGTGCGGAAGTTCGCGACGCTGCAGGGCCTGCTGGCGGCCAGCGCCAACGATCTGCAGTCGGTGGACGGCATCGGCCCGTTGTGGGCTCGACACGTACGAGAAGGGCTCTCGCAGCTGGCCGAATCGACGATCGCCGAAACGCTCGGCTGAAATCAGCCCGCGGGAGGGGCGGCGGCCGGGGGCGCCTCTGGCGGCGGCGCGAGCGCCGGCTGACCCGGTCCGGGCGCCGGCCCGGGCGGCGGTGGCGGCTGATTCAGGATGAACGGCACCGGCTGCGAGCGCAGGTTGCCCAGCTGCACGACGAGGTTGTAGGTGCCCGGTCCGATCGCCGGCCGCGGCAGCGGGCAGTGCGGCGCCGAGCCCATCCCGGTCCAGGTCACCGCGGTGGTCACCTGCTCGCCCGGGGTGAACGTCTTGACCAAAGTCTCGTTGGACGGTGCGCAGTCCAGGTTGGACCACAGCCGCCTGTTGTCCAGCGAGTAGACGTAGGCCGCCAGCACCGCGGCTCCGACGTCGCGCTTGCAGGCCACCAGCCCGATGTTGGTGACGACCATGGTGAATTTCGGCTGGTCACCGATGAAGTACTGGGGGGCGTTCGTTAGGCCCTTGACGGCCAGCGTCGAATCGGGGCAGTCATCGCCCGGATTCAGCACCGGCGGCGGTTGCACCGCGGCGGTGGGTGTGGCGGACTCCGGGCTTTGTCCCTGTGCCGGCGCCGCGGGGGCGTTGCTGTCCGGCCCGGCCGGCGGCGGCGCCTGGGGCGCAGGCGAATTCGGATGACCTTGGGCAGACGATTTGTCGACACTGGCCGGTTTGGCACCGGCGCTGTGGCTGACGAGGGCGATGACGATGGTGGCGGCGATGCCGATCACGACGACCGCGATGCCAAGGGCCAATCCCCTGCGCCGCCAGTAAATCTCCGTGGGTAGCGGGCCACGCGGTTCCAGATCCAGCACGCTCACACCGTAGGTCCAGGTCACACCGTTTTGTTCGACCCGCCTCGGCGTGTCGCGAGGTTAGCTGGCCAACGGCCGTGTTAGTGGGGCAGATACGGGGTTACTCCCCGATGTCGCCCACGTGGTCGACCAGCTCCGCATGCCCCGCGGCGAGGCGATATGTGATGCCCGCGATCCCAAGCGTTCCCGCGGCCAGCCGCTCCGCGATGGCCGACGAACGGTCCACGAGCTGCGCCACCGTTTCGCGTACGTGGCGTTCCTCGAACTCGTCGACACGGGTGAGGCCGTCGCGGCGGCCCAACAGGATGGACGGGGCGACCCGCTCCACCACGTCTCGCACGAAACCGCCTGGTATCGCGCCGTCGTCGATCGCGCCGATGGCGGCCTTGACCGCACCGCAGCTGTCGTGGCCGAGGACGACGATGAGCGGCACATTGAGCACCGTCACCGCGTACTCGATGGAACCCAGCACGGCCGAATCGATCGCCTGCCCGGCGGTGCGGACCACGAATACATCGCCCAAGCCCTGGTCGAAGATGAGCTCGGCGGCCACCCGACTGTCGGCACAGCCCAAAATCGCCGCGATCGGCTGCTGACCGGCAGCCAGGCTGGCCCGGTGCTCGACGCTCTGGCTGGGATGCGCGGGCTTGCCGGCGACGAATCGCTCGTTACCCTCTTTGAGTGCTTTCCATGCGGATACCGGAGTCGTGGTGGGCATGGCAAACATTCTGCGGTGCGGCAACCGGCCATGACTAGCCCATCCCCAATCGCCGCAGATGAACTTCTGGATTGGTACGACCGATCGCGCCGCGACCTTCCCTGGCGGGAACCCGGCGTCAGCGCCTGGCAGATTCTGGTCAGCGAGTTCATGTTGCAGCAGACGCCGGTGGCCCGGGTGCTGCCGATCTGGACCGAGTGGGTGCGACGCTGGCCCACCCCGTCGGCCACCGCGGCTGCCAGTGCCGCCGATGTGTTGCGCGCCTGGGGCAAATTGGGATATCCGAGGCGCGCCAAGCGGTTGCACGAATGCGCCACGGTCATTGCCCACGACCATGGCGATGTGGTTCCCGACGACATCGAGGTCCTGATCACCCTGCCTGGTGTCGGCAGCTACACCGCACGCGCCGTGGGGTGCTTCGCCTACCGCAAGCCGGTGCCGGTGGTCGACACCAATGTGCGCCGCGTGGTGGCCCGCGCCGTGCACGGGCGAGCCGACGCCGGCGCGGCGTCGAGCACGCGTGACCACGCCGACGTGACAGCACTTTTGCCGAATGACGAAGCAGTACCCAAGTTTTCGGTGGCGTTGATGGAACTGGGTGCGACGGTGTGCACCGCCCGGACGCCGCGATGCGGGTTGTGTCCGCTCGGCACGTGCGCCTGGCGCCATGCCGGCTACCCGCCGGCGCAGGGGCCGCCGCGGCGCGTCCAGACCTACGCCGGGACCGACCGCCAGGTTCGCGGCCGACTGCTGGATGTGTTGCGCGCCAACGATTCTCCAGTCACCAGGGCGCAACTGGACGTGGCGTGGCTGACCGACACCGTGCAGCGCGACCGGGCGCTGGCTTCGTTGCTTGACGACGCCCTGGTGACGCGAACGGCCAACGGCCGGTTCGCGTTGGCCGGCGAGGAGAACTAGCCCGACACGCCGCAGCGCCAGCATTCGCTGTTCAGACCCGTATTTGCGTCATACTCCGCCCGTGAGCAGCGAAAAGGCCGCCCACGGATTTGGCTCGTCGGTGCCGGTGTCGCGGCGAACGGTGCTGGGCGGGCTGAGCCTGCTGCCGCTGGCCGCCGCCATACCGGGCGTCCTCCCGGCCGCGTCCGCCGACACCGGGTACCGATTCCTGACCGCGCACCAGGCCGCGGTGCTCGACGCCGCCACCCGCCGCCTGATCCCCGGCCCGGAAGACCACCTGCTCCAGCGCGGCAGTCCGGGCGCGGCCGAAGCAAACGTGGTCCGCTTCCTGGACACCATGCTGTCGGCGTTCTCGTTTTCGCCACCCCAGGTGCACGCCGGCGGGCCGTGGAGCAACCGCGCCGGCGGCACCCAGGACTTCATGGCCGACTTCGTCCCGCTAGACCGCGCGCAGACCTACGGGTGGCAGCAGCGGATCGCCGGCTATCGCGAGCAGTACACCAACGGCATCGCGCTGCTTGACCAGGAGGCGGGCGGCGACTTCACGTCGGTGGCGAAGGTGCGCCAGGACCTGATCCTGGGCCACGGCAAGGCGTTGTCGTTCACCACATTGCTGTTCGGTCACACCATCGAGGCGATGTACGCCGTCCCGGAATACGGCGGCAACGCGAACCTGGTCGGTTGGCAAGACATCAAGTTTCCGGGGGACAGCCAGCCGCGGGGCTACACCGACGCCGAGGTCGAGGCGCCCGAGTGGAATGGGGTCGGCACGAGCGGGATTGTCGACGTGTTGCTGCGCGGAGGCTGGCAACAGGCCATCGCCAAGATGGGCGGAACGGGCGGCGTAAATGCCGGGTAAGGCGATCATCGTCGGCTCGGGCGCCGGCGGTTCGATAGTGGCGATGGTGCTCGCGGAGGCCGGCTGGGACGTCGTGATATTCGAGAAGGGACCGAACTACTACAACAACCTCGCCGGGAACGGGCCGTTCCCGACGTTGCACTCCAACGACGAGCTCAAGGGGGTGTACCGCTACTTCGAGCAGCCGGACCCCATCGCCTTCCCGCGCACATTTCGCAAAAACGCCAGCCAAAACGCGGCGAACACCTTCGTCGGCGACGTCAACGACCTTGCCAACCAGGTCGGCGGCACATTCCCACACTCGGACACCAAGTGCACCCGGATGTGGGACATCGACTTCAAGGGACTGTCGTTGCTCGGCCCGGTGCCCGGCGCGGACATGGCGGATTGGCCGTTCGAGTACAGCGACATCGCGCCGTACTACGACGAGCTCCAGGACCTGCTCGGGGTTCAGGGCGATGTTGGGTCGATGCCCGCCCTCGTACAGAAGCACCAGCCACAAGAAAAGCCCTTCCCGATGCCGCCCGGGGCGCAGCAACGCTCGTCCATGCTCCTTGCCGCGGGGGCCAAGCGCGTAGGGCTGCATCCCTTCTTTTTCCCGATGGCGGCCAACTCGGTCGAATACAACGGCAGCCCGCCGTGCAACAACTGCGGGTTCTGCTCCGGGTACGGGTGCCCGGTCTCCGCCAAGCCGGTCAACCTCATCGCGCTGCGCCGGGCGCTGCAGACCGGGCGGGTGAACTTGCGGCCGCTCACGCAAGTCCTGCAGGTCAACTTCACCGGCCGGCGGGCCACCGGCGTCTCCTATGTCGACCCGCAGGGCCAGCCCGGCGGGGAGAGCGCCGACGTGGTTGTGCTGGCCTGCTCCGCGATCTTGACGCCGCATCTCGCGCTGCTTTCCGGGCTGCCCGACCCCTACGGCCGCATCGGCTTACGGCTAATGTTTCAAAACTTCTACGACGGGTTCGCCGTCTTCCTCGACCAGCGGGTACACGCCTACAAAGGCCGCTCGAACACGCAGGTCATGTTCGACTTCAACGATCCCGACTTCCCCGGGGCTCGAGCCGCTGCACGACTGGCCCGGCTGCCCTACATACGTGCCGGCCTGTGCGAGCTCGGCGGGAGCCAGTTTCCGATCGCGGAAGCCAACTACTACCAGAAAATCCTTGGGCTTCTGCCGGGGCTGCAGTTTTTCGGCGGCCCGTTCAAGGAGCTGATGCGCGCCTCGCTCCTGCGCGACCGGCTCGCCGGCGTTGATTGTTTCGGCACCGACATGCCGTACCTGACCAACAACGTCACCCTCGACCCGACGGTCAAGGACCTCAACGGCCAGCCGGCGCCCCGAATCACCTACCAGATCGGAAAGTTCGAGAAGATCTCGCAAGACTTCTTCGTGCCGCTGCTCGCCGCGATGTGCGGGGCGTCCGGCGCACAGCTGTTCGCCGCCGTGCCCCAGGCTTTGGCAAATTCGCTGGGGGGCGTCGCACCACCGAGCGGCGAACACACGATGGGCGGGATGCAGATGGGCGTGGACCCGGCGACGAGCGTCGTCGACGCGAATGGACGAATGCACCAGCTGGACAACGTCTACGTCGCCGACGGCAGCGTGTTCGTCACCTCCGGCGGCTCCAACCCCACCCTGACGATCATGGCCGTGGCGCTGTGGATCGCGCGCGGGCTCACCGGCCAGCGGCATCCCTGACCGGACGAGGTTGGTGCTCTCATGACGTTTCTGATCACAACACCGGACATCATCAGCGGCGCGGCAACGGATTTGGCCGACGTCGCGTCGACGCTGGGCCTTGCGAACTTGGCGGCGGCGGCCCCCACCACCGAGATACTGGCCGCGGCCCAAGACGAGGTGTCGGTTCAGATCGCGGCGATGTTCTCCCGCTACGCCGGCGAATTTCAACAGCTCAGCCACGGCGCGGCGGCCTATCACGCCAACTTCGTGCAGGCCCTCAACGCCGCCGCCGACAGCTATGCCGGCGCCGATGCATCCCTTTCCGGTTCGCTTGCCGGCTTGTTCAACGCGGTGATCTACCAGCCGACGTACACCGTCGGGCAGGCCTGGATCACCAGCCGGATCGGTGAATTCGTCGACGACACTTTCATCAATCCGATCGGCCAGGCGCTGATCGGGCGGGATCTGCTCGGCAACGGCGCCGCCGGCGTGAGTGGCGGAACGGTGCTGCAGGCCGCCGGCGGTCCCGGCGGGCTGTTGTTCGGTAACGGCGGGACCGGCGGCACGGCCGCGAGTGGTCAGGGCGGCCTCGGCGGGGCCGCCGGCCTGATCGGCAATGGCGGCAGTGGCGGAGCCGGCGGTGCCGGCGCGCCCGGCGGAGATGGCGGCAACGGCGGATTCTTGATGGGCAACGGCGGCACCGGCGGGGCCGGCGGGGCCGGCGGCATTGGGCAAAACGGCGGCGCCGGCGGGCCCGGCGGCGACGCCGTGGGCTGGCTGTTCGGCAACGGCGGTACCGGCGGGGCGGGCGGTGCCGGTGGGCCCGGCGTCACCGGCACCGACGGCGTTTCGGGCTTCCCGGGCACCAACGGCACCGACGGCGGGGGCGGAGCTGTCGGCGGCCAGGGCGGTAGGGGCGGTAACAGCAGCCTGCTGCTCGGCAACGGCGGTACGGGTGGTGTCGGCGGCATCGGCGGGACCGGCGGCGCAGGCGGGGCGGGCGGTGATGGCGCGGCAGCCGTGACGTCCGGCGCGGCCGGCGGCAACGCCGGCGACGGGGGCACCGGGGGCGTCGGCGGCGCAGGCGGGACCGGCGGCTTCGGCGGCGCGGCCCTGGGTTTTGGCACCGTCGGCACCAACGGCGACGGCGGGGCGGGCGGCACCGGCGGCGCGGGCGGCGCACCCGGCAACGGCGGCGACGGCGCAGCCGGCGCGTTCGGTGGTCTCGGCAACGGTGACGGCGGCGCCGGCGGGGCCGGCGGTGACCCGGGCAATGGCGGGGCCGGCGGAACCGGCGGCGCGCCCGGCGATACCGGCACCGGCGGCGTCGCCGGCCAGATCGGAGAACCCGGCAGCACGCCCGGCAACGGCGGTAACGGCGGCAACGGCGGGGACGGCGCCAGCGCCACCACCCCGGGCGACTCCGGCGGCAATGGCGGGGCCGGCGGCAACGGCGGGCTGGTCGGCAACGGCGGGAACGGCGGCAATGGCGGCAGTGGGGCCCCCGGGGCGGACGGCGGCTCGGCCGCTACCCCGGACGACGGCGAGGCCGGCGGCAGTGGTGGTCAGGGCGGGCTCGGCGGCAACGCCGGAGCGCAGGCCGGTAACGGCATCGTCGCCGGGACGGGCGGCAGTGGTGGTCAGGGCGGACTCGGCGGCGCGGGCGGGGGTGGCGGCGACGCCACCGGTGCAGGCGTCACCGGCGGGACCGGTGGTGATGGCGGTGACGGCGGCGCCGGCGGGGCCGGCGGCACGGCCACCGGCCACAGCGCGACCGGCGGTCTCGGGGGTGCCGGCGGGACGGCCGGCCAGGGCGGTGACGGCGGCGTCGGCGGGATCGGTGCGAGCGCCGGCGGGGATGGCGGGGCCGGCGGGGCCGGCGGTCAGGGCGGAGCCGGAGGCGCCGGCGGCGCGGCCGTCGGGTTGTTCAGCACCGGCGGGGCGGGCGGTTCCGGCGGCGCCGCCGCCGCGGGTGGGGCCGGCGGCGCCGGCGCCCAGGCCACCGCGACCGACGGTGTCGGCGGTAATGGCGGGGCCGGCGGCGCCAGCGGGGCCGGCGGCAATGGCGGAGCCGGCGGCGCGGTCCAGATGTCGTTGAGCACCGGCGGCGCCGGCGGGGCCGGCGGCAACGCCGCCGCCGGCGGGGCCGGCGGCGCGGGCGGCCAGTCCAGCGGCATCGACGGCACCGGCGGTACTGGCGGAGCCGGCGGCGCCAGTGGGGCCGGCGGCAACGGAGGTGCCGGCGGCACGGCCACCACTGGTGTCAACGGCGACGGCGGCAACGGCGGTAACGGCGGGACCGGCGGTAATGCCGGCACCGGTGGGGGTGGCGGCCAGGGCGGCCAGGCCACCAATTCCGGCGGCGTTGGCGGCACCGGCGGTGCCGGCGGAAACGCTGGCGTCAGCGGTCAGGGCGGTGACGGCGGCGCGGCCAGCACCGGTGTCAACACTTACGGCGGTTACGGCGGAGCGGGCGGGACGGCCGCCGACGGCGGCAACGGCGGGAACGGCGGGAGCGGCGTAGCGACCGGCGGTGCCGGCGGGTCCGGCGGTCACGGCGGTGACGGGGCGGCCGGCGGCGCCGGCGGAGACTCGACGCAGGGTCCCGGCGGTAGCGGCGGCGATGGCGCCGACGGCGGCAACGGCGGGAACGGCGGGAACGGCGGCAGCGCCCCCACCCCCGGCCCCCACGGCACGGGCGGGGCCGCCGGCGGGGGCGGCAACGGCGGGGCCGGCGGGGCCGGCGACCCCAACGGCAATCCCGGGAGCACCGGAGCACCCGGTGCGCCGGGCGAGAACGGCCACCCCGGCTAGTCCAGCCAACGGAATATGCTGTGGTACGGCGTTATTCGTGGTTACGAGCGCTCACAGCGGATCGATAACCAGCACTCAGCCTGTTGCTGACAACCGGCGGTAAACATAGTGCATCAAATCTGCCGAGAGGATAGTTGCAATGATGCTTGCGAATCCGAGGCCCCGGTTTACGAATTTACTTATCGGCGCCGCTGTCGTTTTCGGTTCCTGCGTTGCGGCAGCAGCACCGGCCAACGCGGACCCGAACCCGTCCGGCGCCCAACCGAATCCGTTCGCCGGTCTCACGTGTAACTGCCAACAGACGGCTCGAACCGGCGGCCCGGTCCCGACGGCAGAGCTCGATCGGGGAATCAGCAACGCTCGCTCAGCCCCGTTGCCCTGACCGCGCGGACCCAGCTGAATCAGCGCGGCGCCAAGAAGGACTCGACAGCTTGCCGGTATATCTGCGGCGCCTCGTCGTGGATGAGATGACCGGCCTCGGGAACGTGCAAATAAGTTGTCGGACAATCGGTTTTGGTCATCTGCAGTATCTGTCCCGGCGGGGCAACGGAGATGCCGGCCTCGATCAGCAGGGATGGCGCCCGCACCGCCAGCCATTGGTCCCAGTAGTCACGGGTGCCCCATTCGGCGGCGATCTCGATCCATTTCGACGTGTGACCGTGCAACCGCCAGCCGGTGGGAGTGCGGTCGAAAGCATCCAGGAAATACTGCCCTGAGACATCTCCAAATTTATCGAATACTTCTTTGGCGGAACGGAATTCGACCGGCAACGAGTGCAACCAAGGTTCCCAGGGACCGGTGGTGCGGCCGCGAAAGTCCGGCGCCATGTCCTCGAGCACCAGCGCCGAAACCAAGTCGGGACGCTCCGCGGCCAGACACCACGAGTGCAGCGCACCCATCGAATGGGCGACCAGCCTGACCGGCGCGCCCACCGAGGCCACCGCGTCGCCCAGGTCCGCAACGAAGCGCTCGGTGCTGATCGGGTACGGGTCGATGACGTCACGGCCTCGATGCCACGGCGCGTCGTAGGTGTACACCGTGCCCAGCCTGGTCAGCCACGGTAACTGACGCGGCCAGGTGCTACCCCGGCCCATCAGCCCGTGCACCAGAATCAACGGCTGCCCATGGCCGCCGCGGCGCGTCAACAGGTCGGTGGGCATACCAGTCATATTGGGTGGCACGGTAGCCTAGCGGAATGCCAGTGGTGAAGATCAACGCAATCGAGGTACCCGCCGAAGCTGGCCCCGAGCTGGAGAAGCGTTTCGCCCACCGCGCACATGCGGTCGAGAATTCTCCGGGCTTCCTCGGCTTCCAGCTGCTGCGCCCGGTCAAGGGTGAAGACCGCTACTTCGTGGTGACGCACTGGGAGTCCGAAGAAGCCTTCCAGGCGTGGGCGACCGGACCCGCCATCGAGGCCCACGCCGGGCACCGGGCCAATCCCGTGGCAACCGGGGCGTCGCTGCTGGAATTCGAAGTTGTGATGGACGTTGCCGGCTCCGGCAAGACGGGGTAGCCGGCGCCAGCGATGGCGCCTCGTGCTGGTCTTGACCGCCGGCGCCGCACTGGTCATGGCCCTGGCGCCGGGTTGCGGCTCCTCCCCTGCCCCGCACGCGAACGCGGCCGCCTCGGGGCCGCGGATCGACAAGGGGACTCCGCCCGGTCTGCGGGCACAGCAGACCATGGACATGCTCAACTCGGACTGGCCCATCGGGCCGGTCGGGGTTGGCACCCTGGCCGCATCCGACAAGGTCGACTCGGTGCTGAAGACCATGGACGGGCTCTGGTGGGATCGTCCGTTCACTCTCGATGGCGTGGACATCTCTGCCAGCGTGGCCACGCTGCACCTCATCTCCTCCTACGGGGCGCGACAGAACATCCGAATTCACACCGACGACGGTGGCTGGGTTGATCGGTTCGACGTGGACACACAGCCACCGGCAATCAACTCCTGGCACGATGTCGACACGGTGTTGAGTAGAACCGGCGCCCGCTACTCCTACCAGGTTGCCAAGGTCGACCAAGGCCACTGCCACCCGGTTGTGGGCACCAACACCGACGAATCCTTGCCGCTGGCATCGATTTTCAAGTTGTACGTGCTGCACGCGCTGGCGGGTGCGGTCAAGAACGGGACGGTTTCCTGGGACGATCAGCTGACCGTCACCGACAAGAGCAAAGCTGTGGGTTCTTCAGGATTGGCGCTGCCTCCCGGCGCGCACGTTTCGGTTCGCACGGCCGCCGAGAAGATGATCGCCACCAGCGATAACATGGCCACCGACCTGCTGATCGGGAGGCTGGGCACACATGCCATCGAGGAGGCGCTCGCCACGGCGGGCCATCACGATCCGGCCAGCATGACGCCGTTCCCCACGATGTACGAGCTGTTCTCCGTGGGTTGGGGGCAGCCGGATCTGCGGAACCAGTGGCAGCAGGCATCATCTCCCCGAGTCCGCGCCCAGCTGCTAGAGCAGGCGAATTCCACTCCCTACCAACCTGATCCAATGCGCGCCCACACACCCGCCTCGACGTACGGCGCGGAGTGGTACGGCAGCGCCGAGGACATCTGCCGCGTGCACTCGACGCTGCAGGCCGACGCGGTCGGCCCGGCCGCGCCCGTGAAGCAGATCCTGTCCGCCGTCGCGGGTATCCAGCTGGATCGCGACGAATGGCCCTACATCGCTGCCAAAGCCGGCGGCCTGCCGGGCGACCTCACGTTCAGCTGGTACGCCGTCGACAAGACGCAGCAACCGTGGGTGGTGAGCTTCCAGCTGAACTGGCCCCGTGATCACGGACCCACCGTTACCAGTTGGATGCTGCAGGTGGTGAAGCAGGCCTTCGCGCTGACCGCGCCGCGATAGATCGCTGCGAACGCGAATTCATAGAGATCTCAAACGAAAAGCGATTCCCGGACCGCGTGACAGCTATGGGTTCTGCATGTATGTCGGCGGTTCGCTTGATCCGCGGTTGACCCCAAAAGTACTGTGGCGCCTAACCAGTCGTTCGAGTACGAACGAATCAAGGAGGACGATGTTCGCGAAGGTTTTAGTAGGCACTGCGCTCGCTGTCGGCTCATGTGTTGGAGCAGTAGCACCGGCCAGCGCTGAAGACGAGAACGTGTTCGGCACCCTCACCTGTAGCTGCTGGCAGACAGCTCCGCCCGCCGGCTCGGTTCTTAGCGAGATAAATCGAGGACTGCAGAGCGCATACTCCGCTGGGTTGGCAAGGCCAACGACACCGATCGAGCACAGGTAATCGCTATATTCGAACCGTCCAGGCTGCCCCGCGCCAGTGCAGGACGGTGCGAGACAGCGGCTTGATATCTATGCGCCAGAACGCGTTTGGTGAAGCGTCAAGGGCCACCAGGATCGCCGCGCGGACGACGGCGGGATGTGTGACGGCAACCGTGTGCGATGTGTTATCGGCGAGCGATGCCAGCCACGCGGCCACGCGCTCAACCAGGTCGACGATCGACTCACCGCCGTGCGGCGCCTGAACCGGATCGGTCAGCCACACGTCCAGGTCGGCGGGCGGGACATTCTCCAGCGCACTGCCACGCCATCGTCCGCAATCCAGATCGGCCAACCGGGGCTCGGTGACCGGCCGCAGACCTAGCAGCTGCGCGGTTTGCCGAGCCCGCCGCTCGGGTGCGGTGAGTTGGCGTGTACCGCTTTTGATTTCGAAGCCAGCCGCCGCTTGCCGACAGCCGCTGTCGTTGAGCGGCTCGTCAGCCGGAAACCGCGCGGCCGCCATGGCGTCAGTCATCGCGTGCGACACCAACGTCAGCCGGACGACCCCGGTCACGCCGTGATGTCCGTTGCCCGTCCGGTTCCGGCCCGCTCACCCAGCAGCCGGCCGGCCAGCCTTCCGAAGAGCAGACCAATGGCCACCCACAGCACCAGCTGCGCACCCAGCGAAACCAACCTGAACTCATAGAGCACGTCAGCGGGGAAGCCCGGATAGATGATCGCACCGGAGGCGTCACGCAGTGGTTGCGGTGTCTCGGACACCTTCGGCAGCAACACATACACCACGGCGACCAGCACCAGGTAGGCCTCGAACGCCAGCACCCCGGCGGTCCACCGACCGAATCGAGCGGTGAGCCGCCGCGCCAACCACACCGCTGCGACCGCTAGCACGACCGATACCAACACCGCGAAGAGATACCAACCGGTGCGCATCCCGATCGTGTCGGGCTGACCGACGGCCGGCGGGTTGGGTGGGTACTTCACAAACGGCACCAGATACACCGATGCGAAGGCACCCGCCGCGAGCTGCGCCGAAAGGCGGTGTGGCACAGGGTTTTCGGCTCGCACATAGATCAGACAGAAGACCACTGCGAACAATGCACCCATCGCCAGCCCGAAAAGCAGCACACCGAAACCCAATCCGGCGTTGGCCTGCACGCCGCGGGTGAACAGCTCGACTCCGTGCTCGTTCAGACCGTGCGCCTGCTCGGCCTCAGTGCGGCCGTCCTCATAGGCGATGGCGCGCCCGATGATCGGCTCGGCGCATAGGCGGGCGAACACAAAGGCCAATACGGCGCCCACCAGGCCGGCCAAGAGACCGCTCGCGATCAGGCGCTTCTCCACGTCGGAGCCGTCCCGCCCAGTTAATGGCAGGGGAAACCGAGCAGATGCCTTGCGTCGTGCACGAATTCGTGCACGTGTGTGTCACTTCCGAACAGCGACACCGCGCCCTGGTCGACGCCGACGAAGTACAGCGTCAACAGCGCCAGGAACGCGGTTGTCGCCAACCAGAGCGCAGCGCTGGCCGCGGACAGGTCGACCGGACGGGTTCCGGTTGCCGCCGAACTGCTCGTCGTGGCCACGGTTAACTCCTTACTGGGAATCGCGTGTCAGTCGCCGCTAGTTCGCGGTCGGCCCTTCTGCGCTGTGCGCTCCGGCCTTGGCCAGGTCCGGCTCGGCCGGCGGCTTGCGGGTTCCGGTGAACGTGAACACCGCGTCCTCGCCGGTGCCCTCGCCGTCCCAGTTGTCCACGTCGACGGTGACGACCTGTCCCGGTCCGACCTCCTCGAAGAGGATCTTCTCCGAGAGCTGGTCCTCGATCTCGCGCTGGATGGTGCGCCGCAACGGGCGGGCACCCAGCACCGGGTCGAAGCCCCGCTTGGCCAGCAGCGACTTGGCCTTGTCGGTCAGGTCCAGCGCCATGTCCTTGCTCTTGAGCTGGCCCGCGACCCGGCCGATCATCAGGTCGACCATCAGGATGATCTCTTCGCGAGTCAGCTGGTGGAAGACGATGACCTCGTCGATGCGGTTGAGGAACTCCGGGCGGAAGTGCTTTTTGAGCTCGTCGTTGACCTTCTGCTTCATCCGCTCGTAGTCGTTCTCGCCGCCGCCCTGGGTGAAGCCCAGTCCGACCGGCTTGGAGATGTCGGAGGTGCCCAGGTTGGACGTGAAGATCAGCACGGTGTTCTTGAAGTCGACCGTGCGGCCCTGCCCGTCGGTGAGTCGGCCGTCCTCGAGGACCTGCAACAGGCTGTTGTAGATCTCCTGGTGCGCCTTCTCGATCTCGTCGAACAGAACCACCGAGAACGGCTTGCGCCGCACCTTCTCGGTGAGCTGGCCGCCCTCCTCGTAACCGACGTATCCGGGCGGAGCGCCGAACAGCCGCGACGCGGTGAACCGGTCGTGGAACTCGCCCATGTCGATCTGGATGAGCGCGTCGTCGTCGCCGAACAAGAAGTTGGCCAGCGCCTTGGACAGCTCGGTCTTACCGACACCGGACGGGCCGGCGAAGATGAACGAGCCCGACGGCCGCTTGGGGTCCTTCAACCCGGCGCGGGTACGGCGGATCGCCTTGGACACCGCCTTGACGGCGTCCGCCTGGCCGATGATCCGCTTGTGCAGCTCGTCTTCCATGCGCAGCAACCGGGTGGTTTCGGCCTCGGTGAGCTTGAACACCGGGATGCCGGTCCAGTTGCCGAGCACCTCGGCGATCTCGTTGTCGTCGACCTCGGCGACCACGTCGAGATCGCCGGAACGCCACTGCTTTTCGCGTTCGGCCCGCTGCGCAACCAGGGTCTTCTCCCGGTCGCGCAGGCTGGCGGCCTTCTCGAAGTCCTGGGCGTCGATCGCCGATTCCTTCTCCCGGCGCGCCTCGGCGATCTTCTCGTCGAACTCGCGCAGGTCTGGCGGCGCGGTCATCCGGCGGATCCGCATCCGCGCGCCGGCCTCGTCGATCAGGTCGATCGCCTTGTCCGGCAGGAACCGGTCGTTGATGTAGCGGTCGGCCAGGGTGGCCGCGGCCACCAACGCCGCATCGGTGATCGACACCCGGTGGTGCGCCTCGTAGCGGTCCCGCAGGCCCTTGAGGATCTCGATGGTGTGCTCCACCGTCGGCTCACCCACCTGCACCGGCTGGAAGCGGCGCTCCAGCGCGGCGTCCTTCTCGATGTACTTGCGGTACTCGTCGAGTGTGGTGGCGCCGATCGTCTGCAGCTCGCCACGGGCCAGCTTGGGCTTCAGGATGCTTGCCGCGTCGATCGCGCCCTCGGCGGCACCCGCCCCGACGAGCGTGTGCAGCTCGTCGATGAACAGGATGATGTCGCCGCGGGTGTTGATCTCCTTGAGCACCTTCTTCAGGCGCTCCTCGAAGTCACCGCGGTAGCGGGAACCCGCGACCAGCGAGCCCAGGTCCAGCGTGTAGAGCTGCTTGTCCTTGAGCGTCTCGGGGACCTCGCCGTGCACGATGGCCTGCGCAAGTCCCTCGACGACGGCGGTCTTGCCGACGCCGGGCTCGCCGATCAGCACCGGGTTGTTCTTGGTGCGCCGGCTCAACACCTGCATCACCCGCTCGATTTCCTTCTCGCGGCCGATGACCGGGTCCAGCTTGCCCTCCATGGCGGCGGCCGTCAGGTTGCGGCCGAACTGGTCGAGCACCAGCGACGTGGAGGGGCTGCCCGATTCGCCGCCCCGGCCACCGGTGCCCGCTTCGGCGGCCTCCTTGCCCTGGTAGCCGCTCAGCAGCTGGATCACCTGCTGGCGCACCCGGGTCAACTCGGCGCCGAGCTTGACCAGCACCTGGGCGGCAACGCCCTCACCCTCGCGGATCAGGCCGAGCAAAATGTGCTCGGTGCCGATGTAGTTGTGGCCGAGCTGCAGCGCCTCGCGCAGGCTCAGCTCGAGAACCTTCTTGGCGCGCGGCGTGAACGGGATGTGCCCCGACGGCGCCTGCTGACCCTGGCCGATGATCTCCTCGACCTGGCTGCGCACGCCCTCAAGCGAGATGCCCAGCGATTCCAGCGACTTGGCCGCGACGCCTTCGCCTTCGTGGATAAGACCCAACAGGATGTGCTCGGTGCCGATGTAATTGTGGTTGAGCATCCGGGCCTCTTCCTGCGCCAGGACGACCACCCTGCGGGCACGGTCGGTAAATCTCTCGAACATCGGTGCTTACCTGCTCTCCCTCACCATCGGTACAAACTCACTACCGGCTGGTGTCCACTGTAATGGTCGGCCCGCCACGGTTCCTAACGTTGCGCTTAGCCTGCACCTGACAACGGGGAAAACCGCCGAATCGTTTCCCTAAATGCCGACCACCCGTTCGCCACCAGCGAAAACGAAATAAAGCACCGACGCCCGGACCGAGTGGCCCGGACGCCGGTAAGTGGTTCCGTTACGTCGCCGCGTGAAACGCGTCGATCACGTCGGCCGGGATACGGCCGCGAGTCGACACGTTGTGCCCGTTGCGACGGGCCCATTCCCGGATGGCGGCGCTTTGCTCGCGGTCGATCGCGCCGCGGCCGCGACCGGCGCCCGAACGCCCGCGCCGCCGACCGCCGACACGCCGGCCGGCCGCCACCCATTGCTTCAGATCGCCGCGGAGTTTCGCAGCATTCTTTGAAGAAAGGTCGATCTCATAGGTCACCCCGTCAAGCCCGAATTCGACCGTTTCGTCGGCGGCGCCCGCACCGTCGAAATCATCGACCAAGGTGACGGTCACTTTTTTCGCCATTGGCTTACCCTCGCGTTTCTTCCTAGCCGGCAGCTCGGATTGACTCCCCGCTTACTAATCTGCCATATGTCGGCAGAATACTCAATCCGGACAGATCTGTACAAGTTCAGTTGGAGTGCGGTCGAACAATCGGGAACAAAACTGTCTCCCGAATTGACAGCCCGGTCAAAGACATCAACAACCGATCGATACCCATTCCGGTCCCGGTGCACGGCGGCATCGCGTACTCGAGGGCGGCCAGAAAATCTTCGTCAAGTGCCATCGCCTCGTCGTCGCCGGCGGCTGCGGCGCGAGCTTGTTCGGCGAATCGCTCGCGCTGCACCACCGGATCGTTCAATTCGGAGTAACCAGTGGCCAGTTCGACGCCGCGCAAGTAGAGATCCCACTTCTCGGTCACCCCGGGGATGCTGCGGTGCTGGCGGGTCAAAGGTGTTGTCTCGACTGGGAAATCCTTGACGAATGTGGGAGCGATCAAGGCGTTGCCCACCGCATGCTCCCACAGTTCCTCGACGAGTTTCCCGTGCCCGTAACCGCGGTTGTCCGGGATCTCGATACCCAGTCGATCAGCAATTGAACGCAGGTGTTCAACAGTCGTCTCGGGCGTGATCTCTTCACCGAGCGCCGCCGACACCGACGGATACATTTGTATGGAAGCCCATTCTCCGTCTATGTCGTAGACACTCCCGTCGGGCAACTGCAGTTGTCGCGTCCCGATCGCCTCGTCGGCCACCTCTTGAATAAGTTCGCGGGTGACGACTGCCGAATCGTCATACGTGCCGTAGGTCTGGTAGGTCTCCAGCATGGAAAATTCCGGAGAATGCGTCGAATCGGTGCCTTCGTTTCGGAACACCCGATTTAGTTCGAAGACCTTGTCGAAACCACCGACGATGCAGCGCTTGAGGAACAGTTCCGGTGCGATCCGCAGGTAGAGATCGATGTCCAACGCATTGGAATGTGTGATGAACGGCCGGGCCGCCGCACCACCCGCCAGCGTCTGCAACATAGGCGTTTCGACTTCGGAAAACCCGCGCCGTTCCAGCGCATTGCGTAGCGCGCGAACAACGGCGATTCGCTGGCGGGCCACCGTTCGCGCCTGCGGGCGCACGATCAGGTCCACATACCGCTGCCGCACCCGCGATTCTTCGCTCATCTCCTTGTGCGCGACGGGCAGTGGCCGCAACGACTTGGCCGCCATCTGCCAGGAGTCGGCGAGCACGGATAGTTCGCCGCGCCGTGAGCTGATCACGCTGCCGTGAACGTAGACGATGTCGCCGAGGTCGACATCGGCTTTCCATTCGTCCAGCGCTTCCTGCCCGACCTTGTCGAGGCTGATCATCACCTGCAGGTTGGTACCATCACCGTCCTGGAGTGTCGCAAAACACAGCTTTCCGGAATTGCGCGCGAAGATGACCCGGCCAGCGACGCCGACGACGTCATCGGTCGCTGAGTCGACCGCAAGGTCGGGGTGGGCGGCGCGGACCTCGGCCAGGGTGTGGGTCCGTTGGATGGCGACCGGGTAAGGGTCGCGACCCTCCGCCAACAGGCGAGCGCGCTTGTCCCGGCGGATCTGGAACTGCTCGGGAAGGTCTGGATCGGCTTCCGGGGGCTCAGAGCTCACGACGTGCCAGCTTAAATGACCTGACGCGAGCGGACACGGGCGGCGTCGAGCGCGTATTTCTCGCGACATTGCACCCGCGCACACGACACGCCGACGCCAGTGTGCCTGGTTTAAATCTCGGTGCGGGGCGACGGCGGACTTACCCGCGTTTCGTCAGCGCGCCGTCTTCAGCCGGCCGCGCTGGGCGTCCTGGTTGCGTTCGAAGACGAGCCGCAGGCCGTGCAGGGTCAGGTGCTGGTCATAGTGGTCGACGGTGTGCAGCTCGGGCAGCAGCAGCGGTGCGGTGTGTCCGGTGGCCACCACCGCGACCCGATCGCCCAACTCGTCAGAGAAGCCGTCCACGTCCTGGCGAATACGCCCGACCAGGCCGTCGACCAGCCCGGCGAAGCCGAACACCGCACCCGCCTGCATGCATTCGACGGTGTTCTTGCCGAGCACCGAACGCGGCCGCGCCAGCTCGACCCGACGCAGCACGTTGCGGGCCGCCGCGGCATCCGACGACACCTGCACCCCGGGCGCGATGGCGCCCCCGAGGAACTCGCCTTTGGCCGACACCATGTCCACACAAATCGACGACCCGAAATCGACCACGATGGCGGCGGATTTGAACCGCTGATATGCGGCCAGGCAATTCACGATCCGGTCGGCGCCCACTTCCTTCGGATTGTCGACTAGCAGCGGGATGCCGGTGCGCACGCCCGGTTCGATCAGCACATGCGGCACCGACGGCCAGTACTGGTCGAGCATGACCCGCAACTCGTGCAGCACCGACGGGACCGTCGACAAGGCGGCGGCGCCGGTGAGCCGCTCGGAATCGTCGCCGATCAAGCCGTCGATGGTCAGCGCCAGTTCGTCGGCGGTGACTTCGGGCTCGGTGCGTATCCGCCACTGCTGAACGACCTTTGCGTGCTCCTTGGAGCCCGACAGCAACCCGACGATGGTGTGCGTGTTACGGACGTCGATCGCCAACAGCACGGCTACCGTGCACCTATCCGCGGGTTCATCAGCTCCGCCGCGTCATCGGGGACGAAGGCGGGATCGCTGCCCAGATCGATCTGCTTGTTGTGCGCATCGACAAACACGATCCGCGGCTTATAGACGCGGGCCTCGGCGTCCTCCATGGTTCCGTACGCGATCAGGATCACCAGATCGCCGGGATGAACGAGATGCGCTGCGGCGCCGTTGATTCCAATCACGCCAGTGCCACGCTCGCCGGTGATCGCGTAGGTCACCAGCCGGGCACCGTTGTCGATGTCGACGATCGTGACCTGTTCGCCCTCCAGGAGGTCGGCGGCGTCCATCAGGTCGGCGTCGATAGTCACCGAGCCGACGTAGTGCAGGTCGGCCTGCGTGACCGTGGCGCGGTGGATCTTCGATTTCAGCATCGTCCGTAACATCAGTTCCTCCAAGGTGATTCAGCGATATTCAGCGACTCGATTTGCGTCCGGCCCGTCGGTGCCGGCGAGAGTTCCGATTTCGACTGCGATGTTGTCCAGCAGCCTGGTCTTTCCGAGCCTGGCGGCGACCAGCAGCCGGCCGGGTCCTTCGGCGGGTGCGGCACCCAGCCCGGGGTCGCGCAGCTCCAAATAGTCGACGCCGATCGCGGGCACGGCGTCGAGCACGGCACGCGCCGCGCTGAGCGCGGCCTGCGCACCGGCCGGCGCGGCGTGCATCCCGGCCAGCAGCGCCGCCGAGAGCGTCGCGGCCAATTCGCGCTGCACCGAATCCAGGTAGCGGTTGCGTGACGACATCGCCAGCCCATCCGATTCCCGCACGGTGAGCACCCCGATCACGTCGACACCAACGTTGAGGTCGGACACCATCTGCCGGATTACCGCCAGCTGCTGATAGTCCTTCTCGCCGAAGAAGATCCGGTCGGGGCGCACGATCTGCAGCAGCTTGAGCACGACCGTCAGCACGCCGGCGAAGTGGGTGGGCCGGGCCGCGCCCTCGAGCTCGGCGGCCAGCGGACCCGGCTGCACCGTGGTGCGCAGACCGTCGGGATACATTGCCGCAGCGGTCGGCGCGAACGCGATCTCGACACCTTCGTCGCGCAGCAGCGCCAGGTCGTCGTCGAGGGTTCGCGGGTAGGCGTCGAGATCTTCGCCGGCACCAAATTGCAACGGGTTGACGAAGATCGACACCACGACCACCGAGCCGGGCACTAGTTTGGCGGCACGCACCAGCGCCAGGTGCCCGTCGTGCAGCGCGCCCATAGTCGGCACCAACATCACCCGGCGGCCGGTGTGCCGCAGCGCGCGGCTGACGTCGGTGACATCGCGCGGGGTCGAGTACAGGTTGAGTTCGCCGGGAGTGAAGGTGGGCGCTTTTGTCGGGGACTTCGGGCTTGCCGGGGTCATTGCGCCAGCACCTCGACGACGTCGGCGGGAGCATGTGCGCGCCGAGCGGTCCTTAGGGCGTTCACCCGATAGGCCTCGGCCAATTGCGGGTCGACCCGGTTGAGCGCGGCCAGATGTTCGGCGACCGCGGCGGCGTCACCCCGGGCCACCGGGCCCGTCAGCGCGGCCTGTCCGCGCTGCAGCGTGTTCTGTAGCGCCGCCCGGGCCAGCGGCCCGATGATCCGTTCGGCGATGCCACCCGGCTGATCGTCGACGAGTTCTTGTCCGAGCAGTTCGCTGCCTCGCAGCGCGGCTCGCAGCGCGTCGAGCGCATCGGCGACGACGGCCACGATGTGGTTGCCCGCGTGGGCCAGCGCGGCGTGATAGAGGATCCGCGCGTCCTCGCGCACGCAGAACGGCTCGCCGCCCATCTCGAGCACCAGCGACTGCGCGATCGCTTGCCCAACGTCGTCGGCGGCGGTGATCCCGAAGCAGGTGTCGGGCAGCCGGCTGATGTCCTCGTCGGAGCCGGTGAACGTCATCGCCGGGTGAATCGCCAGCGGTATGCAGCCGTCCCGGGCCAGCGGCGCCAGAATGTTGACGCCGTTGGCGCCGGACGTGTGCGCCACGATCGTTCCGGGTCGCACCGCCGACGTGGCGGCCAAGCCGGACACCAGGCCGGCAAGTTCGCTGTCGGGAACCGCCAGCAGCAGCAGCTCAGCGCCCGCGGCGACGTCCGGCGGCGCCAGCACCTGCGTATCGGGCAGCCGGCGCGCCGCCCGCTGCCGGGACGCGTGGGAGATGGCGCTGCACGCGACCACGACGTGGTCGGCGCGTTCCAGCGCAACGCCCAACGCGGTTCCTACCCGACCCGCGGAGATGATTCCCACCTTGAGCCTGGCCGGGCGCAAACCGTCGAACTGCACCATCGCAGACGGCCTCACAGTGTCTTGGTTTCGTTCCGGTCCCGCGCTGCGGGTACCGGACGGTCAATAAGACTCTAGTCGATTTGCCAGGCAGGACCCAGTGTCATCCGTCACGCCGGCGCCGCCGGCCGCCTCCCGTGGGTTCGACCTGCAATCGCGCCAGTAGGTCGGCGACCGACTGACCGCCGGATTGCGAGCGTCGCCCCTCCGACTGCTCGGGCTCTTCAGCCTCCGCATCGGCGCTGCGATGCCGGGGTGTCGGCTCGGGCGGTGGCGCCGGCGCCAGACGGGGCGGCGGCGGTGTAGCCTCGCTAGCCTCGCTCGCCTCGGTGACCGGCGTGGCCGAAACGCCGTCGTCGCGGTACTCCGTCGAATGGCGCGACTGCGGACGCCGACCCGACTCGCTGTACTCGCCAGGCGGGCCGCCTATGGGTTCGCTTGGGCTGGAATGCCGGGCCCGCCGGCGGCCCGTCAGTGGGTCGGCCGCATTTGCCGCATCGACGCCAGACCAGTTGCTGCCGGGCGCGCCGGGGGGCAACCACTGCCCGTCGCCCGCGGCCGGCTGCCACTGCGGCGATTCGGGCCGCATCTGCGGTTCCACTGGCGGCTCGGGCGGTGGCGGCGGGGCTTGATAGGGCGGCCGGACCTGCTCGCGTGGCGGCGCAGGTTGTCGGGGCGATCCCCCTCCGGCGGGCGGGACCCCCACCTCGGACACGTCGATGATCGGCGATTCGTCGGTGCGCTCGAGCGCATTTTCCGGGGGAACGGTCGTAACCCGATCGCTGGACACCCAATCGACGGGTGGGCTCTCGCCGTTGCGGGCCCAATCGCTGTAAGCGCGTGCCGAGGCCGCGTGTGGCTGCACTACCTGCGGGTTCTCCAGCGCGCGGCGGTGATCGAGGTCCGTGTCGAACAAGATCTCCAAGCTGGTGCGCAACGCGGCCAACTCGGCCCGCAGCGCCGCCACCTCGTCGGCGGCCTGGGCGTGCAGCTCGGAGGCCAACTCGCGGCGCAGCTGAGACTCCACGGTCAGCTCATACTCGCGACGGGCCGAGATTTCCCGATCCAACTGCAGGTCATAGACCAGCTTCAGGTCACGCACCCGGGACTGGTCCGCATCGCTTTGCCTCCGGTAGAGCACCGAAACGAAGGCGCCGGCGACTGCGGCCCACAGCGCCAGGATCACAGCCAGCTTGAGCAGTTCCACGCGATTGGTGAAAACCAGTGCGGAACTGGCCCCCATCGCGAGGACCAGCAACGCCGTCAAGAGCACCCAACCCGGCCTGCGGCCGCCGCGCCGGACCCGGGCGCCGCGGGACAGAACGGTCATGGCCTGACTGTACCCGGGCGAGGTCACACAGCGTGTCGCGCCAGTCCGGCGATTCTCAGCCGGACCGATTTGGGAGCTAAACCGGGTCAGCCGATCGCTCGCCCTCCCCTGCCTCGCCGTGCTCGGTGGGATCCTGCGGAGACTTGCAGCAATGCTGCAGCCACAGGGCGGCAACCACCAAGGCTAGTGCGCTGACGGCCGCCACCACCGCGCCGGAGGTGTCCTCGGCGGCGACGCGCATCCATGACCGCCGCGGCAGTAGATACACCAACACCCCGAGCCACCAACCCAGCACCAGCGCACCGACCCATGCCGACGCCTTGGCGATCATCACGCTGCGCGCCACCGCAAGCGGGTGCAGCCAGCCGGGCCCGTCACCGATCTCGCCGCTGCTGATCTTGGCCCGCACGTAGCGCGCCCACAGCGCCTCGCCGACCGCGACCGCGAGCAGCGACAGACCCGTCCACACCGTGATCGGTGGGAACCACCGGTACAGCAGCAGCACCAGCAGATAACCCAGCATCCCGGCGCCGACCACCGCGGCCGTCAGCTCTCGTTTCCGGGTGGGTCCCATCAGTCTGATTTCGGATTGAGCGCCAGCGGGGACAACCGCACACCTTCCCTGTCGGCCGGGTCCAGCTCGGCCAGCAGCCGGGCCACCGGCTGCGGACCTCCGCTGATGGTCAGCTCGGCATCGGGGTCGACAGCCAACCAGGGAATCATCACGAACGCCCGCAGGCGCGCCAGCGGGTGCGGCAGCGTCAGGTCGCTTTCCACGGCGACCACCTCGGTCTCTCCGTAACAGGCGACCAGGTCCACGTCGAGGGTGCGTGGGCCCCAGCGCTGACCGCGAACCCGACCCGCCGCCCGCTCGAACTCCTGGGCCGTGCGCAGCCAGGCGTGCCCGTCGCGGGCCGGGTCCTCGGCGATCAGCACCGCGTTGAGGAACGGGCCCTGGTCGACCTCGCCCCAGGGGTCGGTCTCATAGATCGGCGACACCGCCACTACTGCCTCGCCGAGCCCGTCGACGACCGACTGCAGCCGGGCCAGGCGGTCGCCCAGGTTGGAGCCGATCGAAAGCACGACTCTGGTCATGCGCGCCACTCCTCGATCCCCGCTTCGCGGGCATCATCGTCGTCGGCGCGGGTCATAGCGCTCTGCCATCGGGGGGGCCGGCGGGAACCACCGAACCGCGACCGCCGCGCCGCGACCGCCGGACCACCACCGCCACATCGGCGAATTTCTGCTCGATCGGAGCCTGCGGCTTGTGCACCACCACCTCGACGGCGTGCACGCGCTCGTCCTCCATCACGCGCTCGGCAATCTCGCCGCCGACCGCTTCGATCAGGTTGCGCGGGGGTCCGGCCACGACGGCGGCCGCCAGCTTGGCCAGGGCGTCGTAGTCATAGGTGTCGGCCAGCTCGTCGCTCGCGGCGGCGTCGGCCAGGTCGATCCACACGGTGATGTCGACGACGAAGTCCTGCCCGTTGACGCGTTCATGGTCGAAGACCCCGTGCCGGCCATGAACTGTCAAGCCGCGCAATTCGATTCGGTCAGCCATTACACCCCGTCCAGGCTCCGACGACCTTGAGGGCATCGACCGAGGCCCGCACGTCGTGCACCCGCACACCCCAGGCCCCGTGCAAGGCGGCCAGTGCGGAGATCACCGCGGTCGCCGTCTCGCGCCCTTCCGGCGGCCGCACCTCGCCGTCGGGCCGCGCCAGCAACGCACCGAGGAACCGTTTGCGCGACGCGCCCAGCAGCACCGGAATGCCGGTGGCCACCAGCTCCGGCAACGCGTGCAGCAGCGCCCAATTGTGTTGGGCCGTCTTGGCGAATCCGAGCCCGGGGTCGATCACCAGGTTCCCCGGCTCGACACCCGCCGCGACCGCGTCGTCTACGCCGGCGAGCAGCTCGGCGCGCACTTCTGCCACCACGTCGCGGTAGGACCGGGCCTGATGCGGGCGGTCGGCCGCCACCGGCCGCCAGTGCATCAACACCCACGGCACTCCGGCTTCAGCCAGCAGGGCAGCCATCGCAGGATCGGCCCGTCCGCCGGACACGTCGTTGACGATCTGCGCGCCGTGCTGCAGGGCGGCGCGTGCGACATCCGCGTGCATGGTGTCGATGCTCACGGTAAGCCCTTGGGCCGTAAGCTCTTTGATGACCGGAATCACACGATCCGTCTCGGCCCGGGGGTCGATCCGGGTGGCACCGGGCCGCGTCGACTCCCCGCCGACGTCGACGATCCCCGCGCCTTCGGCTGCCATTGCCAGACCATGTGCCACGGCGGCGTCGGCATCGAGATAGCGCCCGCCATCCGAGAACGAGTCGTCCGTGACGTTCAGGACCCCCATAACCTGCACAGGTTTGCGGCTCACTTACGCAGGATGAGGTCGAGCGCCTCGGCTCGAGAAGCCGCACTGGTCTTGAACTGGCCGCGCACCGCCGACGTCGTTGTCACGGCGCCGGGCTTGCGGACACCGCGCATTGCCATGCACAGGTGCTCGGCCTCGACCACCACGATGACGCCGCGCGGATCGAGTTTGTTCATCAGGGCATCGGCGATCTGGCTGGTGAGCCGCTCCTGCACCTGAGGCCGCTTGGCATAGAGATCCACCAGCCGGGCGATCTTCGACAGCCCGGTCACCCTGCCGTCCTTGCCGGGGATGTAGCCGACGTGGGCCACCCCGTGGAAAGACACCAGGTGATGTTCACAGGTGGAGTAGAGCGGGATCTCCTTGACGATCACCATCTCGTCGTGGTCTTCGTCGAACATGGTGTTGAGCACCGATTCGGGTTCGGTGTAGAGCCCGGCGAACATCTCGCGGTAAGCGCGAGCGACGCGGGCCGGAGTATCCCGCAAGCCATCCCTCTCGGGGTCCTCGCCGATCGCATAGAGCAACTCGCGAACCGCGGCCTCGGCACGTTCCTGGTTGAACGTGTGGATGCGCGGAGTCGCGGTGCGGCTATCCGGCCCCAAATCAGGTAAGGCCATCTGATTCTCCGTTCGTCAGCCCTGGGCCGGCGGGTTGGACCGGCTCACGTCCTCGTCCGGCTGCTCGGGAGACCTACCGGTGTCCGGGGTGGGTTGGCGGCGGCGGATAAGGCGGATAGGGCGGGTACGAGGGGTGCGTCGCCTGGCCCGGCTGGCCCGGATAACTCGGCGCCGGCTGCGGCCAGTAGGGCTGCTGGGGCGGTGCGGGCGGATACCAGTAACCCTGCTGGTCCCTCGGCGGCCAACCGGGGGCGTGCCAGCCGGCCGGCGCACCGTAGTCGGGCTGGGTCGGGCCGTGCGACTCCCGATCACCGGCCCCTTGACCGCCGTGCGAACCGTTGGCGCCGTGGGAGTTTCCAGCAGCCTCGCTCGCGCTGCCTCGGCGGCTTGGCTAGCCTGTGCGATAGCCGCCTTGAACGCGGGCTCGACGACGGCCGGCGGCCAGGGCTCGCCGCGCTCGATCGCCAGCTCGCCGGGCGTCTTGATCGGCGGCTTATCCGACGGGATGCGGCCGCCGAAGTCGTCGAACATGGTGAGCCGGGGCCGCTTTTCGACGTCGCCGAAGATCGCCACCAGCTCGGGACGGTGCAGCGTCTCCTTTTCCAGCAGCTCGCCGGCCAGGGTGTCCAGCACATCGCGGTATTCGGTGAGGATCTCCCACGCCTCGGTGTGGGCGGCCTCGATGAGCTTGCGGACCTCGTCGTCGATGTCGCGCGCGACCTCGTGCGAGTAGTCGGCCTGATTGCCCATGGTCCGGCCCAGGAACGGGTCGCCGTGCTCGGTGCCGTATTTGACGGCGCCGAGCTTGGAACTCATGCCGTACTCGGTGACCATCGCGCGGGCGATCTTGGTGGCCTGCTCGATGTCGGACACCGCGCCGGTGGTCGGCTCGCGAAACACCAGTTCCTCGGCGGCGCGGCCGCCCATCGCGAACACCAGCTGCGCGATCATCTCCGAGCGGGTCCTCAAGCCCTTGTCTTCCTCGGGTACCGCGACGGCGTGCCCGCCGGTGCGGCCGCGGGCCAGGATCGTCACCTTGTAGACGGGGTCGATGTCGGGCATCGCCCAGGCCGCCAGGGTGTGCCCGCCCTCGTGGTAGGCGGTGATCTTCTTCTCCTGCTCGCTGATGATCCGGCCCTTGCGGCGCGGGCCGCCGATCACCCGGTCCACCGCCTCCTCCAGGGCGGCGTCCGGTGATGACGGTGCCGTTCTCGCGGGCGGTCAGCAGCGCGGCCTCGTTGATGACGTTGGCCAGGTCGGCGCCGGTCATGCCGACGGTGCGCTTGGCCAGCCCGTCCAGGTCGGCGTCCGGGCCGATCGGCTTGCCCTTGGAGTGCACCCTCAGGACTGCCCGGCGACCGGCCAGGTCGGGGTTGCTCACCGGGATCTGCCGGTCGAAGCGGCCGGGCCGCAGCAAGGGCGGGGTCGAGGATGTCGGGCCGGTTGGTGGCCGCGATGAGGATGACGCCAGCGCGGTCGCCGAAACCGTCCATCTCGACCAGCAACTGGTTCAGCGTCTGTTCGCGCTCGTCGTGGCCGCCGCCCAGCCCGGCGCCGCGCTGACGGCCCACCGCGTCGATCTCGTCGACGAAGATGATGCACGGGCTGTTCTGCTTGGCCTGCTCGAACAGGTCCCGCACGCGTGAAGCGCCGACGCCGACGAACATCTCGACGAAGTCGGAACCTGAGATGGTGAAAAAGGGCACATTGGCTTCACCCGCTACGGCGCGGGCCAGCAGCGTCTTGCCGGTTCCCGGCGGCCCGTAGAGCAGCACGCCCTTGGGGATCTTGGCGCCCAGCGCCTGGTACCGGCTGGGGTTCTGCAGGAAGTCCTTGATCTCGTAGAGCTCTTCGACTGCCTCGTCGACGCCGGCGACGTCGGCGAACGTGGTCTTGGGCATGTCCTTGTTCAGCAACTTGGCGCGGGACTTGCCGAAGCCGAAGCCCATCCGGGCGCCGCCCTGCATGCGGGAGAACATCACGAACACGCCGACCAGCAACAGCAACGGCAGCGCATAGACCAGCAATTCGCCCAGAACGCTGCCTTCGTTGACGACGGTGCTTACTTTGGCGTTCTTAGCGGTGAGCGCGTTGAAGAGATCGACCGCATACCCGGACGGATATTTGGTGATGACCTTGTCCGAATTCTCGGTGTCGTTATTGCCCTTTTTCAGGGTCAGCCGCAACTGCTGCTCACGATCGTCGATCTGCGCGCTCTTGACGTTGTCGCCGTTGATCTGGGACATCGCCACCGAGGTGTCGACGGACTTAAAACCGCGGGTGTCGTCGCTGAAGTAAAAGAACGACCAGCCCAGCAGCACCACCACAGCAATCGCTGTGATGGTGCGGATCACGTTTTTCCGGTTCATCAATCATCGGCCGTTGAGGCCAGGTCCTTCCCCGATATCACGTCGCTGGAAAAGTCCAGGCTACCGCCCGTGGCGATCGCCAGCTCCGGCGGAGCCGGGGCGCAGCGGGTCGCCACTATCCTCCCCACACAACGTCCACCAGTTCCCGAGCGTGGCGCCAGCGTCAGGTTGGCCCGGGTCGGGCAGTTACGCGTAGTAGCGGGCCTCGACGACATTGCCGTCCGGATCGGCGAAGTAAAACGCCTGCGGCGCCCACCCTTGGGCCCCGAAGTTGTTGTCCCTGCGCGCGCTGGTGTCAACGCCCGCTGCCTGAAGACGCGCAGCCAGCGCGTCGTACTCTGCCCGCGACAACGCGAGGCAAACGTGATTAACCGGATGGCCGGCACTGCCTTTGGCCATCTCGAGCGGCATCAGATCGATGAGGGAGTCCTCGCACACCCGCACGCTCGGAAACGGTGCCTCTCCGGCCTCGAACTCGCTGAACCGCACCGGGGCAAGTCCGACCACCCTTGTGTAAAAGTCCGTCGCTGCCCGCGGATCCTTCGTCCACAGAACAATGTGATCCAACCGCATCAGCCGATAATGCGCGGCTGCGGTCGCAGGTAACAAGCTCTTCTCAGGCCGTCACCGCTGTGATTTGGTGAGACGATGGCGGTATCAACCGAACGGTTAGTGGACACCAACGGTGTGCGGCTGCGGGTGATCGAAGCCGGGGAGCCGGGCGCACCGGTGGTGGTCCTGGCCCACGGCTTTCCCGAACTGGCGTACTCCTGGCGGCACCAGATTCCGGTCCTCGCCGACGCCGGCTACCACGTGCTGGCGCCCGATCAGCGCGGCTACGGCGGCTCTTCGCGTCCCGACGCGATCGAGGCCTACAACATCCACGAGTTGACCGCTGATCTGGTCGGCCTACTCGACGACGTCGGCGCTCAGCGCGCCGTGTGGATAGGGCACGACTGGGGCGCCATGGTGTTGTGGAACTTGCCACTGCTACACCCCGACCGGGTGGCGGCGGTCGCCGCGCTGAGCGTCCCCCCACTACCCCGCCCACGCCAGCCGCCGATGCAGGCTTTTCGTCGCATCTTCGGTGAGAACTTCTTCTACATGCTCTATTTCCAGGAACCGGGTGTCGCCGACGCCGAACTCAACGGCGACCCCGCCCGCACGATGCGCCGGATGATAGGGGGCCTGCGACCACCAGGCGATGAGGGCGCCGCGATACGCATGGCGGCCGCCGGTCCCGAGGGCTTCATCGACCGGATGCCGGAGCCCGACGGGTTGCCCGACTGGATCGGCCAGGACGAGCTCGACCACTACGTCGCCGAATTTTCCCGCACCGGATTCACCGGCGGTTTGAATTGGTATCGCAACATGGATCGCAACTGGGAGACCACCGAAGAGCTCGCGGGCGCGATGATCACGGCGCCGTGCTTATTCATCGGCGGGACAGCCGATCCGGTGTTGACGTTCACCCGCACCGACCGTGCCGCCCAGGTTGTCTCCGGCCCTTACCAGCAGGTAATGATCGACGGGGCCGGGCACTGGCTGCAGCAGGAGCGACCTGACGTGGTGAACGAAACGCTTCTCGACTTCCTCAAAGGAGTGAAATGGTGATGGGTGCCCCGCTACGTTTCGGTGTCTTTGTCACTCCGTTTCATCCGATCGGCCAATCCCCAACGGTGGCACTGGAATACGACATGGAGCGGGTGGTCGCGCTGGACCGACTCGGGTTCGACGAAGCGTGGTTCGGCGAGCACCACTCCGGCGGCTACGAGCTGATCGCCTGCCCGGAAGTGTTCATCGCGGCCGCTGCGGAGCGGACCAAGCACATCCGGCTGGGTACCGGGGTTGTCTCGCTGCCCTACCACCATCCGCTCATGGTGGCCGACCGCTGGGTGCTGCTGGACCACCTGACGCGCGGCCGGGTCATGTTCGGCACCGGTCCCGGTGCGCTGCCGTCGGACGCCTACATGATGGGTATCGACCCGATAGAACAGCGGCGGATGATGCAGGAGTCCCTCGAGGCGATCCTCGCGCTGTTCCGCGCCGCACCCAGCGAGCGAATCGACCGTCACTCCGACTGGTTCGCCCTGCGCGACGCACAGTTGCACGTCCGCCCCTACACCTGGCCGTATCCGGAAATCGCCACGGCAGCAATGATTTCCCCGTCCGGGCCACGGCTGGCCGGAGCGCTGGGCACGTCGCTGCTGTCACTGTCGATGTCGGTACCCGGCGGCTACGCGACGCTGGAAACCACCTGGGACGTGGTGCGCGAGCAGGCCACCAAAGCCGGCCGGGACGAGCCGGACCGCGCCGATTGGCGGGTGCTGTCCATCATGCATATCGCCGACAGCCGCGATCAGGCGATCGAGGACTGCACCTACGGGCTGCAGGATTTCGCCAACTACTTCGGCGCGGCCGGGTTCGTGCCGTTGTCCAACACGGTCGACGGGGCCCAGTCGCCGCACGAGTTCGTCGAAGAGTATGCGGATAAAGGGAATTGCTGCATCGGTACACCCGAGGACGCGATCGCCCACATTGACGACCTGCTTGACCGGTCGGGAGGTTTCGGAACGCTTTTGATGCTTGGCCATGACTGGGCCTCACCCGAAGCGACCTACCACTGCTATGACCTGTTTGCCCGCAAGGTGATTCCCCATTTCAAGGGGCAATTGGAGGCGTCGCGCTCATCGCACGACTGGGCGAGGGACCGACGCGACCAACTGATCGGCCGCGCCGGCGAAGCCGTGGTGAAGGCCATCACCGAGCATGTCAAGGAACACAGGACGGAGGCCAAGTGATGCGCGCATCGGTGCTACGAGACGGGCGGATGGTCTATCGGGACGATGTGCCCGAGCCGATACCTGAATCGGGTCAGGTGCTAGTCGGTGTGCGAGCGTGTGGAATCTGCGGCTCCGACTTGCATTTCGCCGCACACGGATCCACCGTGCTGGAGATGAGCAACTTGGTCGCTCGCGGTGCGGGCGGCATGGAGGTCGCCCTAGACCGCGATGTCTTCATGGGGCACGAGTTCAGCGCCGAGATACTCGAAGCCGGTCCCGACACTGAGACGCATCCCGTCGGAACCTTGGTCACATCGCTCCCGGTCTTGTTGTCCGCCAAGGGCGCCGAGCCGATCGTTTACAGCAACGGCACTATCGGGGGCTACGCCGAGCGGATGTTGCTCTCGGCGCCGCTGCTGATACCAGTCCCCAACGGTTTGGACCCGAGACATGCCGCGCTGACCGAACCCATCTCGGTGGGTTTGCACGCCGTCAACAAGTCGAATATTCAGCCAGGCGAGGTCGCTTTGGTCATTGGTTGCGGCCCGATCGGCATCGCCATCATCGCCGCCCTTCGCACGCGCGGCGTCGAAACCATTGCAGCGGCCGATTTTTCACCGAAGCGGCGCGAACTGGCCGCCACGATGGGCGCGCATCAGACGCTCGATCCGGCACATGGCTCCCCGTTCGACTCAGTCAAGCCAAAAGTCGTGTTCGAGGCGGTCGGGGTACCCGGAGTCATCGACGACATTTTGTTGCGGGCGCGGCACGGCACACGGCTGGTGATCGCCGGGGTGTGCATGCAACCCGACACCATGCATCCGTTCTTCGGGATCGCCAAAGAGGTCAACATACAATTCACGCTCGCCCAAACCCCGGACGAATTCGCCGAGTCGCTGCGCGCGATCGCGGAGGGCGAGATAGACGTCAGCCCACTGATCACCGGAGAGGTCGGCCTGGACGGGGTGGGCCAGGCGTTCGACGACCTCGCCGACCCCGAGCGGCACTGCAAGATTCTGGCCACCCCTTAACGCCCACATTCTTGTCGGACCGCCCGTCTATAATCGAATGTATGTTCGAAGTCCTCGATCCGGCTACGGCGCGCGACCTGGATCCGGCCGCCTTGGTGGCGACGATCGAGTCCGGGCACCGGGAGGAGTCGGTGCTGGTCGCCCGGCGGATGGCGGCGGTGGCGGCATTGCTACGACACCGGGTGGCCGCCGCCGAGCGAGCCGAGCAGCAGCGCGGATACGCGGTGATCGACGGGTTCGAGCAGACCGCCGCCGAAGTCGGCGCCGCGATGAACCTGTCCCCCGCGGGCGCCAGCTATCTGGTCTCGTACGCCGAGGCGCTGGACAATAGGTTGCCCCACGTTGCGGCTCTGTTGGGCGAGGGCCGAACCGATTGGCGCACCGTGCGATTGATCATCAGCCGCACCGATCTCGTCGCGGACGATGACCTGGTTGCCAAGCTTGACCAGTCGCTGGCCGCGCGCATCGGCGCCTGGCACGGCTGGTCAAGGCAGCGAATCGTCAACGCGGTCGACGCCGCCGTACGGGCCGCCGACCCCGACGCCGCCCGTGAGCGTCGCGAGGCCGCCGAGGACGACCGGCGCATCGCAATCACCGCCCTCGGCAACGGCATGGCCGAGGTCTACGGAAACGTCGCCGCCGCGACCGCGACCGCCTTCGACCGGCGACTCTCCCAGCTTGCCAAGCAGGTGTGCCCCGCGGACCCGCGGACGCTGGATCAGCGCCGCGCCGACGCCTTGGCCGCGCTGACCCAAGGCCGCCGGCTGGCCTGCGCGTGCGGTCGACCGGACTGCCCGACCCGGGCCGAGGTTGATGCCGCCGCCGGTGATCCGGGCGCGGCCCGGGTCGTCATCAACGTGGTGGCCGGCGAGCAGACCGTCTACGGCGGCAGCGGCGCGCCCGGCTATTTGGAGGGCTACGGAGTCATCGACGCCGAGCAGGTTCGCCGACTGGCTGACGCCGCGTCGGTTCTCATCGCCAATCCGCTCACGAGTCCGGTCGAAGCGCTGCGCTATCAACCGTCGGCGGCACTGGAGCGCGCCGTGCGCTGCCGGGATCTCACCTGCCGCTTCCCCGGATGTAGCCGCCCGGCCGTGGTGTGCGACCTTGACCACACCATTCCGTTCAACCACCGCGATCCGGCCGCCGGCGGGCGGACGGTGCTGGAGAACCTCAAATGTCTTTGCCGGCAACATCATCGGCTCAAAACGTTCGGCGGGTGGCACGATACGCAATTGGCGGATGGCACCGTTATCTGGACTTCGCCCTCCGGGCGGACTTATCGAACCGCACCGGCCGGGGCAGATCTCTTCCCGCAGCAGCCGCGCCAGCCGGCGTGCGCGCCGCCGGACGCCAACAGGCGAAGTCGCGAGAAGCAACGAAGCGCTCGAATTACGCAGGCGCGCAAGCATAACCGCGAGCAACGACCCGTCAATGAAGCACGGCGCTGGTTGGAGCAAGCCCGAAATCAGGAGATCACGGCGCGCAAGTTCCGAAACCATATGCGCGGCATGCTGTTTCTGTTCAAGGGCACATCGAGCACCAGCCCCTTCTGCACCTGGGTCAACGATCCGCGAGAACCCGAAGAACTGCCTGCGGACTGGAGGCCCGACAAACCGGCCGCGGCCGCACTACCCGACGACCCACCCTTCTAGATAGGGTCCGCACATGCCGATCGCAACGCACGCCCCGAGGTTCGTCCGCAGATCGATTGCCTTAGCCGCCGCCGTTTTGACCGTCGTCACGCTGTCGGCCTGCAACAAGCGCAACGCGGCACCGCCGGGGGCGAATCCGCGCCAAGTGACCGTCATCGGCTCGGGGCAAGTCCAGGGCGTGCCGGACACCTTGACCGCCGACGTCGGCATCGAATTCACCGCGCCCGACGTCACCACCGCGATGAACCAGACCAATGACCGCCAGCAAGCGGTGATCAACGCGCTGGTCGGCGCCGGGGTGGACCGCAAGAACATCAGCACCACCACGGTCAACCTGCAGCCGCAGTACAGCAACCCCGAGCCCGCCGGCACCGCCAACGTCGCCGGCTACCGCGCCACTAACGCGATCGAGGTCAAAATCCACCCGACCGACGCCGCGTCGAAGTTGCTGGCGCTCATCGTCAGCACCGGTGGCGACGCCACCCGTATCAGATCGGTGAGCTACTCGATCGCAGACGATTCGCAGCTGGTGAAGGACGCGCGTGCGCGGGCCTTCCAGGACGCCAAGAACCGCGCCGACCAGTACGCCCAGCTGTCCGGTCTTCAGCTGGGCAAGGTGTTGTCCATCTCGGAGGCATCCGGCTCGGGGCCGGTCGCGGGGGCGACGCCCAGGGGCATGGCCGCCGCGGTGCCGCTGGAACCCGGCCAGCAGACGGTCAGCTTCTCGGTGACCGCGGTGTGGGAGCTGGACAACTAGCTCTCGTAGACCCTGGGATCCAGGGTTCCGATGTAGGGCAGATCGCGGTAGCGCTCGTCGTAATCCAGGCCGTACCCTACGACGAAATCATTGGGGATGTCGAAGCCCACATAAGCGATTTCGACGTTGGCCCTTGCTGCGTCGGGCTTGCGCAGCAAAGTGCATACCCGCAGCGAGCGTGGATGCCGGGTGGTGAGGTTGCGCGATAGCCACGACAAGGTCAGGC
Organism: uncultured Actinomycetota bacterium; assembly: GCA_963767375.1. Taxonomy (GTDB): domain Bacteria; phylum Actinomycetota; class Actinomycetes; order Mycobacteriales; family Mycobacteriaceae; genus Mycobacterium. The sequence goes on along the minus strand of CAVYDT010000008.1, from coordinate 2,256,728 downwards.
CCGAGTCGACGACGTCCTCGACGATCAGCACATCGCGATCGTTGATGTCGCGGTCGAGGTCCTTGAGGATGCGCACCACACCCGACGAGGATGTCGAGGATCCGTAGGAGCTGACGGCCATGAATTCGAACTGGGTTGGCAGCGGAATGGCGCGCGCGAGGTCGGTGACGAAAAGCACAGCGCCCTTGAGCACGGTGATCAACAACAGATCCTGGCCACTTGCGGCGGAGAGGTCACGGTAGTAGTTGCCGATTTGGGCGCCCAGCTCTGCGATGCGGGCCTGAATCTGCTCCTCGGTGAGAAGTACCGACTTGATATCCCCCGGATACAGCTCCGCTGACGGTCCGGGCGTGATCGCCGAGGAGATCTGGGGCACGAGCACAGCGTGCCACGCCGACGGGCGAAATCGCTACACAGGCTCGCGCCGCAACGTCAGGACGCCGTCGCGCCGGCCCGCGATCAATCGCTGACCACGCAATGTGGATCCGACCGCCACCCCGCCCTGGCCCCGCCATGCGGTGACCAACGTGTCCACGCCGCGAATTTGCTTGTCGGTCAGCCCGGTCGCACCACCGGCCAGTAGCCAGCCACGGATCACCCGGCGCCGAATCACGTCCGGCAGCGCGGCCAGGGCCTGGGTTTGCAGCCCGGCCCCGGCGCCGTGACTCCGGGCAGCGCCTGTGCGGCGACCGTGTCGATCAGCTCGGTGTCCTCGCGCAACGCCACGGCGGTGCGCGCCAGCGCCTCGGCCACCCCGCCACCCAGCACTTCTTCCAGCAGCGGCAGCACCTCTTGGCGTAGCCGGGCTCGGGTGAAACGGCGGTCGGCGTTGTGCGGGTCCTGCCACGCGGTCAGGCCCAGCTCCACGCACGCGGCGTGTGTCACGGCGCGCCGCACCCCGAGCAGGGGCCGGCACCACGGCGGGTCGTGCGGGCGCATCCCGGCTATCGAGCGCGCGCCCGAACCGCGGCCCAGCCCCAGCAGCACCGTCTCGGCTTGGTCGTCGAGCGTGTGTGCCAGCAGCACCGGGCCTTCGTGATGGGCGCCCAGCGCGGCGTAGCGGGCGGCTCGGGCCGCCGCCTCGGGTCCGCCGTCATTACCCACTCGCACGCAGAGCACTTGGGCGTCTACACATCCCAGCGCCACGGCCTGCGCCCGCGCGGTCTCGGCGGCGGCAGCCGAATCGGCCTGCAGGCCGTGATCCACGATCAGCGCGGTAGTCGGCCGCAGCGCGGCTGCAACGGCAGTGAGTGCCAACGAGTCCGGGCCGCCGGACAGCGCAACGCACCACCCAGCGAGGGCGGGGTCGGCGGTGAGATGGTCCTTGACGAACGCCTCGACAGCTGCGCGCAGCTGCCCTACAGCACCCGGTCGATCCATCGCTGTGGGTGTTCGATCTCGTCGGGCAGTGGCAGCGTTTCGGGGCCCGACCAGATCGTGTTGAACCGCTGCATTCCGACCCGGCCCACCACATGGTCGACGAACGCCTTGCCGCGGGTGTATTGGCTGAGCTTGGCGTCCAGGCCCAGCAGGGCACGCAGCAGCCGCTGCAATGGCGGTTGCTTGTGATGGCGCCGCTCGTCGAACCGGCGGCGGATGGTGGCCACCGACGGCACCACCATCGGTCCGACCGCATCCATCACGTGATCCGCATGGCCCTCCAGCAGCGTGCCGAGGACAAGAAGCCGATCCAGGGCCTCGCGCTGCGGCTCGGACTGCACGGCTCGCACCAGCGAAAGGATCCCCGACCCGTCGGAGGTATTCACCGCGGAGTCACCGCGGCTGCGGACAAAGTCGGCGAGCCGGCTCATCACCTGCCCGACGTCCTCTCCGGATTCCTGGGTTAACAAACCCAGCGAGTCCGACATGTAGCCGGACAGCCAGGGGTTGGCGGTGAACTGCACGCGATGGGTCACCTCATGCAGACACACCCACAGTCGGAAATCGGAGGGCTCCAGCCGCAATTGCCGTTCGACGGCAATGACATTGGGATAGACCAGCAGCAGGCTTCCCTTTTCGGGTTGTTCGGCTTCAGCGAACGGGTCGTACTGACCGAGGATCCCGGACGCCACAAACGCCAGCACGGCACCCGTCTGGGCACCGGTGAGCCGGCCGGTGAAAAACCCGCGCGGCTTGTCGGTCCCGTTCGTCATCACGCGCATCGACTCCGCGGCCGCGCGGACCCACTCCGCCCGGTCGACGATGCGGGCCGCGGGCGCTAACCCTTCCCTGCCTTCGGCTATTAGGCCGGTGACGTCGCGCACCGGCGGTTCGGCCTTCGCCGCCAACGCGGTCAGCTCGTCGATCGCCTGGCGGCGGGTGTAGTCGCTGGACGGCGGACCGGGACGGGCCAGTCGCGACCCAACGGTGGCGGCGAATTGCCAGTCCACGGTGGCACCCAGGGTCAGGTCGGGGGAATCGGTGGTCATGCGCACCCGCAGGTCCACAGCTTGCTGGCCAACGCGTCCATCGCATTGCGCCCATTCGGGCCGGCCGCATTCGAGATGAACGCGAACGTGAGTACCCGCCCGCTGGCGTCGGTGAGCACGCCGACCAACGAGTTGATGGCGGTCAACGACCCGGTCTTGGCACGCAACCAGCCCGCCGGACCCTGGTTGGTGGCCGGATCGAGGAAACGGTCGGCCAGGGTGCCGCTGCCGCCCGCGATCGGCAGCAGATCCAAGAGCGCCCGCAATGATGGCTGATCCGGTCCCGCCGCCGCCTGTGCCGTGCCGTCGAGAGTCTTGGCCGTCAAACGGTCGTCCACCGACAACCCGCTGGAGTCCGTCAGGGTAGCGCCGGTGGTGTCGATGTGGGCGTTGCTCAACCGGTTGGTCACGGCGTCGACCGCGCCGGCGAAGCTCAGCGGCCGGTTGATGGCGGCCGCCACCTCCCGAGCGATGCATTCGGCCAGCACGTTATCGGAATGGTCCATCATCTCCGACAGCCGCTGCACCAATGTCGCCGACTGCACGATGGCCAGCTGCCGTGCGCCCGACGGCGCCTTGGCTATCGTCACCGTCCCGGGATCCAGGCCGAGGGCCTTGGCCAGTTCCCGCCCGGCGTCCAGAGCGGGCGTCTTCGTCCGTCGCGAGTTCACGGTCGTCGGCTGGATCCGCCCGGCGTCGATCATCGCCGACTCGATCGGGGCGATGTCGCCGTTGTCCACATCGGACGGATCCCAGCCCGGCGCCATCGTCGGACCGCTGAACAACGAGGTGTCCACCTGCACCGCCGTCGGCGTCACGCCGCTGCGCCGCACCTGTTCGACCAGGTCACTGATCCGCGGTGCACCCCGATACCAGGTGGGCTGGTCGGGTGGCGCCGCCGACAGCGTCGGATCCCCGGCACCCACCAGCACGACGGGCCCCTGGGCGTTTTGGCTGCCCGCCACCACCCGTGTGCTGAGCCGCGCCTGGCGGTCCAGCGTCAGCAGCGCCGCGGCGGCCGTTAAGACCTTGTTGGTCGACGCCGGCACCAATGGCACGTCGTCCGCCATCTGCCACAGCTCTTTGCCGGTCATCGCGTCGGTGATCCGGCCGCCCAACTTGCCCAGATCGGGATCGGCCGCCACCGGCGCCAACACGGCCGCCAGCCCGCCTGCGTTGGGTACCGCGGCGGTGTCGGCTACCGGGACGATTCCCGGCTTGACCGTCGGCGGCCGCGGGGGCGGTACCGTGGCCCGGGCGCCGCTGGTGCCGTGATTGCCCATGGTGAAGAACGCCGCGGCCGCCACCACTGCGGCGACAAACGCCAGCGCGGCGAACCCGACGAATACCTGGGTGATTCTCCGCCGGCGAGTAGAACTCATCCCTCTCCTGACTGTCTGGTCCCATTCTGCCGAACCAGTCGAAATCCGCTCGATTAGGGTGTATCCGCGACCCACTCAGACTGTTTCCCTGCGCAAAGGAGCCGACGCCGTGCAATTCGACGTGACCATTGAAATTCCGAAGGGCAGCCGCAACAAGTACGAGGTCGATCATGAGACAGGGCGGGTGAAGCTGGACCGCTACCTCTACACGTCGATGGGCTACCCGACCGACTACGGCTTCATCGACGACACCCTGGGTGAGGACGGTGACCCGCTGGATGCGCTGGTGCTCCTACCGGAGCCCCTGTTCCCCGGCGCGATGGTGGAGGTGCGCCCGGTCGGAATGTTCAGGATGGAAGACGAGCACGGCGGCGACGACAAGGTGCTCTGCGTGCCGGCCGGCGACCACCGCTGGGATCACATCCAAGACATCGGGGATGTGCCCGAATTCGAACTGGATGTCATCAAGCACTTCTTCGTGCACTACAAGGATCTCGAGCCGGGCAAATTCGTGAAGGCAGCGGATTGGGTGGGCCGCGCCGAGGCCGAGGCCGAGGTGGAGCGCTCGGTGGAGCGGTTCAAGAAGGGCTCGCACTGACCGGAGCTGCACAGGGGCCCATCGCGCGCGGCAGCATGGCCCGGGTTGGTACGGCGACGGCGCTGACGGCGCTGTGCGGCTATGCGGTGATCTATCTGGCCGCCCGCGACCTGGCCCCGGGCGGCTTCTCGGTGTTCGGGGTGTTCTGGGGGGCGTTCGGCCTGGTCACCGGTGCCGCCAACGGGCTGCTCCAGGAAGCCACCCGCGAGGTCCGCGCAACGGGCTACTTCGACGTGTTACCGGACAGTCGCACCCATCCGATGCGGGTCGCCGCGCTGCTCGGCGTCGCTGCGGCCGTCGTGATCGCCGGCAGCGCACCGCTGTGGAGCGGGCGGGTGTTCGTCGAGCAACGCTGGCTGTCGGTGGCGCTGCTCAGCGTGGGGCTGGCCGGGTTCTGCCTGCACGCCACGCTGCTGGGGATGCTGGCCGGCACCAACCGCTGGACCCAGTACGGAGCGCTGATGGTGACCGACGCGCTCATCCGGGTGACGGTCGCCGCGGCGACGGTGGTGATCGGCTGGGGCCTGGGCGGGTTCTTGTGGGCAACCGTTGCCGGCGCGGTGGCCTGGCTGATCATGCTCGTGGCTTCACCCACGGCGCGCGCGGCGGCACACCTCATGACGCCCGGCAGCGTCGCGATGTTCTTGCGGGGCGCCGCGCACTCGATCACCGCCGCCGGTGCCAGCGCGATCCTGGTGATGGGATTTCCGGTGCTGCTGAAGGTGACCTCGAATCAGCTTGGGGCACAAGGGGGCGTCGTCATCCTGGCCGTCACGTTGACCCGCGCACCGCTGCTGGTGCCGCTGACCGCCATGCAGGGCAACCTCATCGCTCATTTCGTCGACGAGCGCACCGACCGGCTCCGCGCCCTGATCGCACCGGCGGCGCTCATCGGCGGGATCGGCGCGGTCGGGATGCTGGCGGCCGGTGCGGTGGGCCCGTGGTTGCTGCGCGTCGCCTTCGGGCCGCAGTACGACGCGGGCAGCGCGCTGCTGGCCTGGCTGACCGCCGCCGCGGTGGCGATCGCCATGCTCACGCTTACCGGCGCTGCCACGGTGGCGGCTGCGTCGCATCGGGCGTATTCGCTGGGCTGGGTCGGTGCGACGGTGGCGTCGGGACTGTTGCTGTTGTTGCCGCTACCGCTGCAGACCCGCACCGTGGTCGCCCTGTTATGCGGCCCGCTGGTGGGAATCGGCGTCCATCTGGTGGCGCTGGCGCGCGCCGGACGCCCAGCGGGCTGATCCTGGCTAACCTTGGGGTCACAAATGGCCACTCAAACGCAGTACCCCGACGTCTGGATCGTCGTTCCCGCCTTCAACGAAGCCGGTGTGATCGACGAGGTCGTCGCCGACTTGCGCTCGGTGTTCGACCACGTCGTCTGTGTGGACGACGGCAGCGTCGACGGCACCGGCGAGATCGCCTTGCGGGCCGGGGCTCACCTGCTGCGCCATCCGATCAACCTGGGTCAGGGCGCGGCCATCCAGACCGGCCTCGAGTACGCCCGCAAGCAGCCCGGGGCGAAGGTATTCGCCACGTTCGACGCCGACGGCCAGCACCGCATCAAAGACGTGGCCGCGATGATCGACCGGCTGGCCGCGGGCGACGTCGATGTGGTCATCGGAACAAGGTTCGCGCGGGCCCCAGCCAGCCTAGCCAGCCCAGCCAGCCGGCCGCCGCTGCTGAAGCGGATCGTGCTGCGCACCGCTGCGCGGTTGAGCCCGCGCGGTCGCCGGCTCGGACTGACCGATACCAACAACGGGCTGCGGGTGTTCAACAAGAAGGTCGCCGACGGGCTGGACATCACCATGAGCGGGATGAGCCACGCCAACGAGTTCGTCATGCTGATCGCCGAAAACGATTGGCGCGTGGTCGAAGAGCCGATCGAGGTGCTCTACACCGAGTACTCGAAGTCGAAGGGGCAGCCGCTGCTTAACGGCGTCAACATCATCTTCGACGGATTCCTGCGAGGGAGGTTTTCCAGATGAACTGGATCCAGGTATTACTGATCGGGTCGATCGTCGCGCTGCTGGTGTACCTGCTGCGGTCGCGGCGCAGTTCACGTTCCAAGGCTTGGGTCAAGGTCGGCTATGTCTTGTTCGTGCTGGCCGGCATCTACGCGGTGCTGCGGCCCGACGACACCACGGTGGTCGCGCACTGGTTCGGGGTGCGCCGCGGCACCGACCTGATGCTCTACGCGCTGATCATGGCGTTCAGCTTCACCACGCTGAGCACTTATATGCGGTTCAAGGACTTAGAGCTGCGCTACGCGCGGCTGGCGCGGGCGGTGGCGCTCGAGGGAGCACTGGAGCCCGAGCAGCACTAGCGGGCTAGTGCGTATGCGTCTGGCGGAAGTACTCGACCGTCCGGCGCACGCCTTCGTCCAGCGCAACTTGCGGGCGCCAGCCCAAAACCCTTTCGGCCAAGCCGATGTCGAGGCAGGACCGCTTCAGATCACCAAGCCGCGGCGGATAGAACTCCGGATCGTCGGGCCCGCCCACGGCCGCCGCCACCGCGGTATGCAGGGCGCGGTCTGACGTCTCGATGCCGGTGCCGATGTTGAAGCGTTGCCCGCCGCCCACCTCGCCGGACGCTTTGACGAAAGCATCGGCCACGTCGTCGACGAACACATAGTCGCGGGTGTTGGTCCCGCCCTCGCCGAACACCTTGGTGGGCTTACCCAACAGCATCGCCTGGGCGAAGATCGCCACCACACCCGCCTCGCCGTGCGGATTCTGGCGAGGGCCGTAGACGTTCGCCGGCGCGATGTGCGAGCATTCCAGGCCGTACAGATGGCGGAACGTGTTGAGGTAGATCTCGCCGGACACCTTGCCCGCGGCATACGGCGACGCCGGATCGGTGGGCACCGTCTCAGGGGTCGGGAACTGGGTCGGGGTGCCGTAGATGGATCCGCCCGACGAGGTGTGCACGATTTTGCGGACTTCGGCCTGCCGGGCGGCTTCGGCCAGTCGCACCGTGCCGAGCACGTTGACCGAAGCGTCGAATTGCGGGTTGGACACCGAGCGCCGCACGTCGATCTGCGCCGCCAGGTGAAACACCACCTCCGGCCGGTGCTCGTCGAGGATAGCGTCGAGATCCGCGGTGACGATGTCCGCCTCGATGAAGACGTGGGCGGGATTGTCGGCCAGATGCTCGAGGTTGGTGGCGCGGCCGGTCGCGAAATTGTCCAACCCCACAACCGTGTGCCCGTCTGCCAGCAAACGGTCGACTAGCGTCGACCCGATGAAACCGGCCGCCCCGGTGACCAATGCGCGCACCGGCCCACCATACCGGCCGGTCGTTGTGGCCGCTTTCGTGCTGGTCGCCGCGCAGCTGGTGATCCGCGGGGTGCTGGCGTTCCGGGGTTACTTCTACTGGGACGACCTGATACTGGTCGGTAAGGCCGGCACCGAGGGATTGCTGTCGCCGTCATACCTGTTCGACGACCACGACGGGCACGTGATGCCGGCCGTCTTCCTGGTCGCCGGGGCGATCACCCGGTTGGCGCCGCTGGTGTGGACGGGTCCCGCGATCAGCCTGGTTTTGCTGCAGCTGCTGGCCTCGCTGTCGCTGCTGCGTGCGCTGCACATCATCCTCGGCTGGCGCCCGGTCCTGCTGATCCCGCTGACGTTCGCGCTTTTTTCACCGTTGGCCGTGCCGGGGTTCGCATGGTGGGCGGCGGCGCTGAACTCGCTGCCCATGCTGGCCGCGCTGACGTGGGTCTGCGCCGACGCGATCCTGCTGGTGCGCACCGGCAACCAGCGCTACGCGGTGACCGGTGTGCTGGCCTACCTCGGCGGGCTGCTGTTCTTCGAGAAGGCCGCGGTGATCCCGTTCGTCGCGTTCGCGGTGATCGCACTCCTGTGCCACGTCCGGGGCAGGGCTGATCCAGGGTCCGCATTGCGTACGGCGTGGCAGCACGGTGCCCGGTTGTGGATCCCGTCGCTGGCGCTGACCGCCGGCTGGGTGGCGATGTATCTGGCCGTGGTCAATCAGCGGCGGTGGAGCACTGACCTGGCGATGACGTGGGATCTGTTGTCCCGATCGGTCACCCACGGCATCGTGCCGGGTCTGGCCGGCGGGCCATGGCACTGGGCTCGCTGGGCCCCGGCCTCGCCCTGGGCCACGCCGCCGCCGCTGGTGATGGTGCTCGGCTGGCTGGTGCTGCTCGGCGTGCTGGCGCTGTCGCTGATCCGCAAACACCGCATCGGCCCGGTGTGGCTGATCGCCGTCGGGTACGTGGCCGCCTGCCAGGTGCCGATCTATCTGATGCGATCGTCGCGGTTCACCGCGCTCGAATTGGCGCAGACCCTGAGGTATCTCCCGGATCTCGTCGTGGTGCTGGCACTGCTGGCCGCCGTTGGCTTCACCGCGCCAAACCGGCCGTCTTCCGCACGGCTCGATGCTTCTCCGTGGCGCGCCGTGCTGACGGTGTGTTTGGCGGCGCTGTTCCTGGGCAGCAGCCTGTATTCGACGGCGACGTTTCTGACCAGCTGGCGCGACAACCCAGCCCAGCCCTACCTGCAGAACGCCCGCGCCAGTTTGGCTGCCGCGCATGCAAATTCGGATGCGCCGTTGCTGGATCAAGAGGTCGATCCGTTCGTGCTGCAACGGGTGGCCTGGCCGGAGAACCTGGCCAGCCACATGTTCGCCCTGCTCCGTGATCGTCCCGAATTCGACATGGCCACAACTCAATTGCGGATGCTGGACAGCTCCGGGCACCTGGTCAACGCTCGCGTCACTTGGACGCGGACCATCGTGCCCGGGCCGATGCCGCGCTGCGGCTATTTCGCACAGCCGGATCAGCCCGCGCGGATGGTTCTGGACGGGCCGCTGCTGCCGGCCGATTGGACCGTCGAACTCAATTACCTGGCCAACAGCGACGGCTCGATGACGTTGTCGCTGTCCGAGGGCCCGTCGCAAAAGGTTCCAGTACATCCCGGGCTGAACCGGGTCTATGCGCGGCTGCCGGGCGCCGGAGACGCGATCACCGTGCGGGCCAACACCACCGCGCTGTCGTTGTGTCTCGCGTCGGGGCCGGTGGGGTTCGTCGCGCCGGCGTGATCGAGACTCTCAGGGCTTCAGCGCCGGAAGTATGGTCCGCAGCGCCCGCCCGGACCACCCCGGCGCCACCGACCCGCTGCGGCCGCGCTCGGAAAGGTAGGCGCCGACGATGCAGTCCAACACTGTCTCCACATCGATGTTATCGCGCAGTATCCGGTTGTTCATCGCATCGCGGACGATCTCGACAGACACGCCGGCACCAATGTCCTGATCTTGGTTCACGACCTACACATCCGGGTCCCGACCAACCACGGCCAACTACTGCGAGAACTCCAACGGACCCGACGAAACACTACCAACCACAAACAAAACCGTGAACGATATCCCAAGACACCTGTGCACGATGTCCCGAGACATCGCAGTTGAGCCGCCTGGGAGAATCGAACTCCCGACCTATTCATTACGAGTGAATCGCTCTACCGACTGAGCTAAGGCGGCATGCCCGCGGGCGGCACGAGTCTACGGCAGGCGGGCGGGCGCGACGAAATCAATCACGCAGTTCCTGGCCGATGGTGGCAACCATGGCGTCGACGGCGAACTTGGGTTTGACGTTGACCGCCAGCGCTTCCCGGCACTCGAGCACGGCCTCGATGCACCGCAGCAGCCGCGCGGGCGCGGCGTGAGCGGCCAGCGAAGCCACCCGCTCGGCCATGTCCGGGTGATTGGGCCGCACCTCGCCCGCGTGCGCCGAGACCACCAGCGCATCCCGGAAGTAGGTCGCCAGGTCGATCAACGCCCGGTCCAGCGCGTCACGCGAAGCCCGGGTCTGACGGGATTTCTGCCGTCGCTCCAGATCCTTGATCGCACCGGTGGCACCGCGCATCGCCGAAGCCGTGCCCTTGCCGGTACCGCCGGCGCCCAAAGCCGTTCGCAGCTCTTCGGTTTCGGTTTCGGCGCGCCCGGCGGTCAGCACTAACGCTTCGGCTTCGGCGGCGGCCACCAACTCCTCGGCCGCGGCATAGGCCCGCGACGGGGTGGCGGCGTCACGCACCAGTCCCAGCGCCCGCTCGCGTCGCTCCCGGGCGTCCGGGTCGGTGGCCAACCGGCGCGCCCGCCCCACGTGACCGCCGCTGACCGAGGCCGCCCAGTTCGCCGTGTCGGCGGCCAGGCCGTCGCTGTCGACCAGCACCTGCGCGATGGCCTCGGTGGACGGGGTCACCAGCGCGACATGCCGGCATCGGGATCGGAGCGTGACCGCGATATCTTCGGGATCCACCGACGGCGCGCAGAGCAGGAACACCGTTGACGGCGGCGGCTCTTCGACCACCTTGAGCAGAGCGTTCGCCGCACCTTCGGTCAACCGGTCGGCGTCCTCGATCAGGACGATCTGCCGGTGCCCGGTGGTCGGACGACGCGACGCGATCTGCACGATCGCACGCATCTCGTCCACGCCGATGGACAGGCCTTCGGGAATCACTCGCCGCACGTCGGCGTGGGTGCCGGCCATCGTCGTCGTGCACGCCCGGCAGTGCCCGCACCCGGGCTCCCCGTCTTCAGGTTCCCGAGTGCATTGCAGCGCGGCGGCAAAGCAGAGTGCCGCGACCGAGCGGCCGGATCCCGGGGGACCGGTGATCAGCCACGCATGTGTCATAGTCCCGTCGCCAGGGGCGTTGTGAGCCGGATCACCGCGGGCGGCCCTGGCGGCGGCGAGCAGCGCGGTTTCCACCGCCTGCTGGCCTACCAGCCGCGCAAACACCCCGGACATCATCGGCAACAGTAGCGACACCCGCCGACAGATACCGATCAGCTGCCATATCGCGACATTCCCGTTATCTTTCGGCGGCTTTTGGCAGCTCGCGGCGACTTGCCGAGGGGCCTTTAGGTTTCCGACAAGTCGCCGCCGACCGATACGGTGGATCGGTGGCAACCCCGGCGGCGACCCTGCCCGGGCGGATTAGCGCATTCGTCCGGTGGGTGGTGCGCACCCCGTGGCCGGTGTTCGCGCTGAGCATGCTGCAGGCCGATATCATCGGCGCCCTTTTCGTGCTCGGCTTCCTGCGCTACGGCTTGCCACCTCAGGACCGCATCCAGCTGCAGGACCTGCCCACCCTCAACCTGGTGGTCTGGGCGATCTCGCTGATCGTCGTGTTCCTCACCCAGATCGCGGTGAACCTGAGGATGCTGATGCCGGTTTTCCGGTGGCAGCGCCACGATAATTTGCTCGCCGAGACTGATCCGGCCGCCACCGAACTGGCCCGCAGCCGCGCGTTGCGCATGCCGTATTACCGCACGGTGATCAGCGTGGCGTCCTGGTGCATCGGCGGGGTGGTTTTCATCGTCGCCGGCTGGTCGGTGGCCAGGCATGCGGCACCCGTCGTGACGGTCGCCATGGGACTGGGCGCCGCTGCGACCGCGATCATCGGTTACCTGCAGTCCGAGCGGGTGCTGCGGCCGGTGGCTGTGGCCGCCCTGCGCAGTGGCGTGCCGGAGAACGTGAAGGCGCCCGGCGTCATCCTGCGACAGATGCTGACCTGGATGCTGTCGACGGCCGTGCCGGTGCTGGCCATCGTGCTGGCCGTGGTGGCCGACAAGGTTTCGCTGCTGCACGCGGAACCGGAGAGTTTGTTCACTCCCATCCTGCTGCTGGCGTTGGCGGCGTTGGGCATCGGGCTGGTCAGCACCATGCTGGTGGCCATGTCGATCGCCGACCCGTTGCGCCAGCTGCGCTGGGCGTTGTCGGAGGTGCAGCGGGGTAACTTCAACGCGCACATGCAGATCTACGACGCCAGCGAACTCGGCCTGCTGCAAGCGGGCTTTAACGACATGGTGCGTGACCTGTCCGAGCGGCAGCGGCTGCGCGACCTGTTCGGTCGCTACGTCGGCGAAGACGTTGCGCGCCGGGCCCTGGAGCGCGGCACCGAGTTGGGTGGCCAGGAACGCAACGTCGCGGTGCTATTCGTGGACCTGGTCGGCTCGACGCAGCTGGCCGCTACACGACCGCCTGGCGAAGTGGTCCATCTGCTCAACGAGTTCTTCCGGGTCGTGGTGGACACCGTCGGCCGCCACGGCGGATTCGTCAACAAGTTCCAGGGCGACGCCGCGCTGGCGATTTTCGGCGCGCCGATCGAACACCCGGACGCGTCCGGCGGCGCGCTGGCGGCCGCCCGCGAGCTGCACGATGAACTCCTCCCGGTGATCGGCTCGGCGGAGTTCGGCATCGGGGTGTCGTCCGGTCGGGCCATCGCGGGCCACATCGGCGCGCAGGCCCGCTTCGAGTACACGGTGATCGGCGACCCAGTCAACGAGGCCGCCCGGCTCACCGAACTGGCCAAACTCGAGGTAGGCCACGTGCTCGCGTCGGCGATCGCCGTCAGCGGCGCGCTCGACTCTGAGGCCCTGTGCTGGGACGTGGGCGAAGTCGTCGAGCTGCGCGGGCGGTCCGCGCCCACTCAGCTGGCCCGGCCGCTGAATCTGGCCGTCCAGGAGGCCGGCCCCCCAGGGTCTGCCACCGAAGAGGTGTCCAGCGAAATCATGTGATCGGCCCGGGGCCTGACGGGTCAGGGCCGGCCCGAGTCGGCTAACGTTTGGTGGCCTTCTTCGCCGGCGCCTTACGCGTGGTCTTCTTGGCGGTCCGCTTGACCGGACCCCGTGCGCGCCGGTCGGCCAGCAGCTCGGCGGCGCGCTCGTCGGTGATCGACTCCACGTCGTCGCCCTTGCGCAGACTGGCGTTGGTCTCACCGTCGGTTACGTAGGGCCCGAATCGGCCGTCCTTGATCACCATCGGCTTGCCCGTCGCCGGATCGGCTCCCAGCTCGCGCAGCGGCAGCGCCGAAGCACTTTGTCGGCCAGGGCGTTTCGGTTGCGCGTAGATCTTCAACGCCTCGTCGAGGGTGATGGTGAAAAGCTGGTCTTCGGTCGCCAGCGAGCGCGATTCGCTGCCGCGCTTGAGGTATGGGCCATAGCGCCCGTTCTGTGCGGTGATCTCCTCACCCGAATCGGGGTCCGCACCGACCACCCTTGGTAACGACAGCAGCTTCAGCGCGTCCTCGAGGGCGACGGTCTGCAAATCCATGCTGCGCAGCAGCGATCCGGTCCGGGGTTTGGGGCCAGTGGGCTTTCTGCCCCTCTTCGCCGGGGCGCCACCGTCGTCCTCGGCGGGCGGCTCCGGCTCCGGCAGGATCTCGGTCACGTAAGGCCCGTATCGGCCGTCTTTGGCGACGATTTCGTGGCCGGTTTCCGGGTCCACTCCCAGGACACGCCCCTCTTGCGGGGTGGCGAAGAGCTCTTCGGCCACTTCGAGCGTCAGCTCGTCGGGGGTCAGTGCGCCGTTGAGGTTGGCCCGCTGGGGCGTGGTCTCGCCGGCCTCGCCCGCCACCTGGCGTTCCAGGTACGGCCCGTTCTTGCCCACCCGAACATAGACCGGTCGGCCCTCTCCGTCGTCAAAAAGCTTGATGGAGTTGACTTCTCGAGCGTCAATTCCTTCGAGGTTGACACCGACCAGCCGCTTGAGGCCGCCGGAGCGGGCGACCGAATCGGGCACGCCGTGGTCGCCGCCGAAGTAGAAGTTGTTGAGCCAGTTGGTCCGTTGCTCGTGTCCGTTGGCGATCGCGTCGAGCTCGTCTTCCATCGCCGCGGTGAAGTTGTAGTCGACGAGCCGGCCGAAATGCTGCTCCAGCAGACCGGTGACGGCGAACGCCACCCAGGAGGGCACCAAAGCGCTGCCCTTCTTGTGCACGTAGCCGCGATCCTGGATGGTCTTGATGATCGACGAGTAGGTCGATGGACGCCCGATGCCCAGCTCCTCGAGCGCTTTGACCAACGACGCCTCGGTATACCGCGCCGGCGGGTTGGTGGAGTGGCCGTCCGGGGTCAGCTCGATAGCATCCAGCCGCTGACCCGGGGTCAGGTGGGGCAGCCGGCGCTCGGCGTCATCGGCCTCGCCGCCGGCCAGCTCGTCCACCGTCTCCACGTAGGCCTTGAGGAACCCGGGGAAGGTCAGGGTGCGCCCGGTCGCGGAGAACCCTACTTCTCTATTTTGGCCAAGCTCCGCCGCCGTACCCGTGATGCGCAGGCTCAGCGTGGTGCCGCGCGCGTCGGCCATCTGCGAGGCCACCGTGCGCTGCCAGATGAGCTCGTAGAGGCGGAATTCGTCACCGCCGAGTTCGTGGCGCACCGCGTCCGGGGTGGCGAACGTCTCGCCGGCGGGCCGGATGGCCTCGTGCGCCTCCTGGGCGTTCTTGACCTTGCGGGTGTACTGACGCGGCGACGCAGCGACGTACTCCGCGCCGTAGAGCTGGCTCGCCTGCGTGCGCGCCGCCTCGATCGCCGACTCCGACAGCGTCGTGGAATCGGTACGCATATAAGTGATGTAGCCGTTTTCGTAGAGCCGCTGCGCGACGCTCATCGTGCGCTCCGAGGAGAAGCGCAACTTGCGGCCGGCCTCCTGCTGCAGCGTCGACGTCATGAATGGTGCGTACGGACGCCGGGTGTAGGGCTTCTCCTCCGCCGACGCCACGGACAGTTGCGCGCCCTGCAATCCTGTCGCCAATGCGGTCGCGCGGGCCTCGTCGAGTACTGTGACCTGTTTCGAGACCTCGTCGGCCTTGCGCAGCGTTCCCAGTGAGTCGAAATCGCGGCCGGTGGCCACGCGCAGCCCGTCGACGGTCGCCAGCCGGGCGGTAAAGGTCGGCGGCTGGGCTTGCGGGTCGGACACGCTGGCGTCGAGCGTGGCGACGATGTCCCAGTACGACGCGCTGCGGAACGCCATCCGGTCGCGTTCCCGCTGCACGATGATCCGGGTGGCCACCGACTGCACCCGGCCCGCCGACAGCTTGGGCGCGACCTTCTTCCACAGCACCGGGCTGACCTCGTAGCCGTATAGCCGGTCCAGGATGCGGCGCGTCTCCTGCGCGTCGACCAAGTCGATGTCCAGGTCGCGGGGATTTTCGGCGGCCTCGAGGATCGCCGGCTTGGTGATCTCGTGGAAGACCATCCGCTTGACCGGTATGCGCGGCTTGAGCGTTTCCAGCAGGTGCCAGGCGATGGCCTCGCCCTCCCGGTCACCATCCGTGGCCAGATAGAGCTCGTCGACGTCCTTGAGCAGCCCCTTCAGCTCGCTGACCGTGCTCTTCTTCTCGGGGCTGATGATGTAGAGCGGTTCGAAGTCGGCGTCGACGTTGACTCCAAGGCGTGCCCACGGCTCGGACTTGAACTTCGCGGGCACGTCGGCCGCGGCGCGCGGCAGGTCGCGGATGTGACCACGCGAGGACTCGACGATGTAGCCGGAGCCCAGGTAACCGGCCAATTTGCGCGCCTTGGTGGGCGACTCGACTATGACCAGTCGCCGGCCGCTTCCATTTCCAGCTATCGTCAGCCAACTGCGCCTACGCTCCATCTCCTATGCCGGTCCCCTAGCGGGACCGCCCCGCAGGAAGAATGACAGGTCGGCCTCTGAAAGTCCGGGCAATTCCCGGGAGTTTCAGGTACGCCGCCGTACCGCCCGCCTGTGGCATCTGACAATTTCGCACCCTTGGGTGCGCTTTCGCAAACCGGCTCCCCGGTGCGGGGGCCCTGTCCGGCCGCTAAACCCGGGGCCAGAGCGCCAACGCCTCGGGGTCGGCGGGAGGTTCCCCCACGTTCTCTACCAGGCGCGATAGCCTCCGACGGCCACTGATCCGAAGTGCTGGCCGGCCGCCGCGGGTACCGATCAGGGTGGGCGCAATCCCGACCCGCATCAGGGCCGACGCCAGCGGCGAATGCGTGTCCGGTGCGTGCGGGTCCAGACCGAGCAGATAACGGTCGGCCTCCGGGGTGCCGGCCGCCAGGGTCCACGCCCGCAGCTCGCGCGGTCCGGGCAGCCAGCGCGGCGGCACCGTCTTTACCGCGCCCCGCGTCCACTCGGCGGCAATCGGGCGCAACAGCTCGCTGACCGCCGTGCGCACCAAGGGGGTGTCTTCCTCGGTTCTGGCGATCTCGGGTTCCAAACCGGCTTCGTGAATCATCTCGGCCAGTGCCGAAGCGCGCCAGGGCTGATCCACGACCACCGAGAGCCGGGCACCGGCGACGTCTCGTGCGCCCACCATCACGATCTGGCCGGAGGCTGCCAGCACACCGGAAAGATCGGCGACCGCGGGCGGTACCGACTCTGCGGTGAAGAAGGAAAGCTGGCTCACTCAACCGACAGTAGGCCAGCTTGCCGATCCGTGGCTCGATATCCGGCGCGGCGCCACCCGGCCGTGTCGCGGGCACCCCATTGGGTAACGAGAACCCCCCGGCCGACCCGCTAAGCGGGACTACACGGGGGGTTTCGTCGGACTCTGCTCTTCTCCTAAACGGAGCGGACTCCGGTGGCCTGGGGGCCCTTAGGGCTGTGGCCGATCTCGAACTCGACCTTCTGGTTTTCTTCGAGGGTGCGGAAGCCCGAACCCTGGATTTCCGTGTAGTGGACAAACACATCGGCGGAACCATCCTCAGGGGCGATGAAGCCGAACCCCTTCTCCGCGTTGAACCACTTCACAGTTCCCTGTGGCATCTCTCGATCTTTCCTTTTCTACATGGGTTCGGTGCACCGCCTTCCGGCGCACCGGGCCCGCCGCGACCGCCATACCATGCGTAGTCGCCGGAATCTCCCCCGACCGATAACCTCGCAGGAACCGCGGCCGCAACGTCGATCCTGCGAAAGTTTGACACGAACACAGAAGCTGCGACCGCTGATTAGTCAACCATGTTCATCGCCTTCGCAACAGATTTCCGCTAACGACGATCCGGAAAGCTTGGTGTCGTAACCCGGACGTCATCTAGATGATGGATTCCGGCGACTGAAAAAGGCGAGAAAGGTTCGTGATGGCGAGTTTCGGCAGCGAGCTGCTGGCCGCCGCGCTCGCGGGCACCGCGCCGGGCGAGAATCCGCTGCGGCACGTGGCCGAGCTGCCGTCGCGCAGCGGCCAGCCGCGCGGATGGCCGGCATGGGCCGAGCCCGACGTGATCCGCGCGTTTACCGAGCGCGGCATCACTTTGCCGTGGTCACACCAGGTACGGGCCGCCGAGCTGGCGCACGCCGGCCGTCACGTGGTGCTAAGCACCGGCACCGCGTCCGGAAAATCGCTGGCCTACCAGCTTCCCGTCCTCACTGCGCTGGCGACGGACCCGCGGGCCCGGGTGCTGTACCTGTCGCCCACCAAGGCGCTCGGTCACGACCAGTTGCGCGCCGCGCACGCGTTGACCACGGCCATCCCGCGGCTGAACGACGTCGCACCCACCGCCTACGACGGCGACACTCCCGCCGAGGTGCGCCGCTTTGCGCGCGAACGGTCGCGCTGGCTGTTTTCCAATCCCGACATGATCCACCTGTCGATACTGCGCAATCATGCGCGCTGGGCTGTGCTGTTGCGTGGTCTACGGTTCGTGGTAGTCGACGAATGTCATTACTACCGTGGTGTTTTCGGCTCAAACGTGGCGATGGTGCTGCGCCGTCTGTTACGACTGTGCGCGCGCTACTCAGCAGCGCCGACCGTGATCTTCGCCAGCGCGACGACCGCCTCACCGGGCGCGACGGCCACCGAACTCATCGGCCAGCAGGTCGAGGAAGTAGTCGACGACGGCTCGCCCCAGGGGGCCCGCACGGTGGCATTGTGGGAACCCGCGTTGCGCGCCGACCTGACCGGCGAGCACGGCGCCCCGGTCCGACGGTCCGCGGGTGCGGAGGCAGCGCGGGTGATGGCCGACCTGATCGCGCAGGGAGCGCAGACGTTGACGTTCGTCCGGTCCCGGCGTGCCGCCGAGCTGACCGCGCTAGGCGCGCAGGCGCGGCTGGACGACATCGCACCCGAGCTGACCGACAAAGTGGCGTCGTATCGGGCCGGCTATCTCGCCGAGGACCGCAGCGCTTTGGAACATGCCCTGGCCGAGGGCCGGTTGCGCGGTCTGGCCAGCACGAATGCGCTCGAACTGGGGATCGATATCGCCGGACTCGACGCGGTGGTCTTGGCCGGCTTCCCCGGTACGGTCGCCTCGTTCTGGCAGCAGGCCGGGCGGTCGGGCCGGCGCGGCCAGGGCGCACTGGTCGTGTTGGTCGCCCGCGACGACCCCCTGGACACGTACCTGGTCCACCACCCCGCCGCACTGCTGGACAAACCGGTCGAGCGCGTGGTGATCGACCCCGCGAACCCGTACCTCCTCGGACCCCAACTACTTTGCGCCGCAACAGAACTGCCACTCGATGACGCCGAAGTCCGGTCTTTGGGCGCGGAGCAGGTGACCGCGGCACTGGTCGACGACGGGTTGCTGCGCCGGCGCAACGGCAAGTACTTTCCGGCGCCGGGCGTGCAACCGCATGCGGCGGTGGACATCCGGGGTTCGACGGGCGGCCAGATCGTCATCGTGGAGGCGGACACCGGGCGGCTGCTGGGCAGCGTCGGGGCCGGCCAGGCCCCGGCCTCGGTGCATCCCGGTGCGGTTTACCTGCACCGGGGCGAGAGCTACGTCGTTGACTCGCTCGATCCGCAGGAGGGGATCGCATTCGTGCACGCCGAGGACCCCGGCTACGCGACCTTCGCGCGCGAAATCGCCGACATCGCGGTGACCGGGGAGGGTGAGCGGTTGGCTTTCGGACCCGTGACGCTGGGCTTGGTGCCGGTGACGGTCACCCACCAGGTGGTCGGCTATCTGCGCCGCCGCCTCAACGGGGAGGTGATCGACTTCATCGAGCTGGACATGCCCGAACACACGTTGCCCACGACCGCGGCCATGTATACCATCGATCCGGATGCGTTGCTAGATAACGCTATTGACGCAGCTCGCATACCCGGATCGTTACATGCCGCCGAGCACGCCGCCATTGGATTGCTGCCCCTGGTGGCCAGTTGCGACCGCGGCGACATCGGCGGCATGTCCACCGCGATCGGGCCTGATGGGCTGCCCAGCGTCTTCGTCTACGACGGCTATCCGGGCGGGGCAGGATTCGCCGAACGCGGATTTCGTCAGGCGAGCACCTGGTTGGGTGCGACGGCCGCGGCAATTACGGCGTGCGAATGCCCAAGCGGTTGCCCGTCGTGCGTGCAGTCGCCCAAATGCGGCAACGGAAACGACCCGCTGGATAAGGCGGGTGCTTCGCTGGTGCTGCGGCTGGTGCTCGCGGAATTGGGTCACGGGCCACGCTGAGCAATCCAGCGGATGGCGACCGACCCCTCGACGGTCGACCTCCACGGATCTGCCTCGTGACGGCCGCCACCGGAAGCATTTCCTCGCTGCTGAAGAACTGCCGGCGCGCCGTCACGCAGCGCGCGGCGAACGGTCGGACATTACGATCCGTTCGCAAGCCCCCTAAATGCGGGCGCAGCAGGAAACTACCTGGCCGCGGCAACATTTGCAAACGTAGCGGCCATCAGCGCGGCGACCAGATCAGTCGACGGCAAAAGCAAAGCAGCAAACCAGGATTGGCGTCCAACCGCCAGGGCCGGCGCGGCAGGCGTCCACGACCGGGTCTCCCCGGCCGATCACGCAGGCGTCATTCGGACGTAAACTTGGCCGCATGGCCCACGACTGGCTGCTCGTGGAGACGCTGGGGGACGAACCCGCCGTGGTGGCACAGGGGCGGCAAGTCAAAAACCTCGTCCCCATCACGACGTTCCTGCGGCGCAGTCCTCATCTTTCCGCCGTTCGAACGGCGATCGCCGAGTCACTGCAGACCGGCCAGAGCCTCACCAGCATCACCTCCAAGCGCGACCGGGTGATCCGGACCGAGCCGGTGGTGATGTCCGACGGCCGCATGCACGGTGTCCATGTGTGGACCGGCCCCGCCGACTCGGAGCCGCCCGAGCGGCCGACCCCGGGACCGCTGAAGTGGGACCTGACCCGCGGCGTGGCCACCGACACCGAGGAGTCGCTGGCCAACAGCGGCAAGAATCCCGAGGTCGAGGTCACCTCTGGCAGGGCCTTTGCCGAAGATCTCCCGTCGCGTGACCTGAATCCGAACGAAGCCAAGGTGCTTGCCATGGCCGTCAGGGCCGAGGCGGGGCAAACGGTGTGCAGCACCTTGGATCTCACCGATTGGCAGGGAAACGCAATCCGGATAGGTCTCGTCGCGCGCACCGCGAAGGAGCCCGGACCGGACGGGCGCGACCACCTTGTCGCGCGGGCGATGAACTGGCGCGCCGAGCCGAAGGGCCCCGTGGTATCGGTGGACGACCTGGCGCAGCGGATCCTCAACGGACTGGCACAGCCCGGAGTGCACCGCGCGCTCTTCGATCTCAAGACGTGGACCCTGCTGAAATGGCTCGACGAGCCGTGCTCCTTCTACGATTGGCGGGGCGGCGACACCGACCAGCAGCGGGTCCATCCGGACGACGAGCCGGTGATGGAATCCATGACCAAGGAGTTCGCCGACGGGGCAACCAGCCGGGTGCTACGGATGCGTGGCTTCGAAAACGATTGGGTGCCGATGCATGTCACGGTCAACCGGGTGGAACTCGAACCGGATACCTTCGCCGGCCTGGTCTCGCTGCGACTGCCCACCGACAGCGAACTCGAGTCCTGAGGGCTATGGGCCGGCCGGTCCCGCCCGCGCGGCGGCCTGCGCCACCCCGGCAAAGGCGATCCCCACCCGTGCGGTGACGACGACGTCGAGGCCGTCGACACGGCAGCGGGCGTCGTGGACGCGCATCTCGCGGGCCACCGCCGTCGCACGGGCGCAGGCCGCGGCGGCTCCCGACGGTAGCGCCGCGGCGGCGGCTAGCGCGGCCAGATCCGCTGCGGCCTGCGCGCGGTGCCGCGCCACCACGACAGAGCCCAGATAGGCGCCGGCGCCCGCGATGGACAACAGCACCGCGACCATCGCGGCCGCCACCACGGTGGCCGAGCCCCCGTCACCGCCGCGGTTCGGCCGACGATACCGCCTTGGCCCCAATATCCAATGTGGGCAACAGCTTTGAGTGCGCGACGACGGTCGCGACGTAAAAGTCGCCGTCGCGCCGCACCCGGACCAGCGCGCCACCGGGCGCGATGCGACGGGCGGCCTCGACGGCCACCCGGTCGTCACCGCGCGCGGCGAGCCGCGCGGCCTCGCGGGCGGCGTCGACGCAGCGCACCTGCATCGACACCGCGGTGATACCCGCCAGGCACAGCACCAGCACGACGACCAGCGCCGCGATGCCCAGTGCCGCCTCGACGGTGCTCGCACCGGCACACCCACCGACATCGCGGTCTAGACCTTGGTGCTGAGCGCGCGACCGATGATGCGGTTCAGCGCCGACACGACGGAATCGCCCGTGACGACGGTGTACAGGATCGCGCCGAAGGCCGCCGCCGCGATCGTCCCGATGGCGTACTCCACCGTCGACATGCCCGACTCGTCGGCCGCCAGCAGCGTCATCCGTGCGACGAAGACACGAAACATGTTGAACACCAATATATTCCTTTCTCATAGCAGACCCGACTGCAGGACATCGCCGGCCAGCCCGGCCACCACCGGAACAATGCCCAGGCACACAAACGCCGGCAAAAAGCACAGCCCCAGCGGCCCGGCGATCAGTACCCCGGCCCGCTCGGCGGCTGCGGTGGCCGCATGTGCGGCGTCGTCGCGGGACTGGTCCGCCAGTTCGGCGACCCCGTCGGCCAGCGCCGCGCCCGAGGACGCCGAACGCCGCGCCAGCCGCAGCAGCGCGTCGGTCTGCGTGTCGACCGTCGCTGCCGGATCCGACGCGGTCGACCAGGCCACGGCGGGGTCGGCGCCCAGCGCCAGCAGGTCGGCGGCCCGACGCAACACCCGTGCCAGCCTCGGCGGCGCGGACGGGGCGATCGCGGCCGCGGCGGCCGACACCGCCATGCCCGCCGCCAGGCACACCGCCAGCACGTCCAGGCTGGACGCGACGGCCAGGGGATCCGGGCCGCGCGCCGACGGTGGTCGCGGCCGATGTGCGCGGGGCGGCATGCCGGCGCGGGCTCGCACCGCTGAGGGCCCGGCGCCGGTCAACAACGCCACGGCCAGCAACACCGCCGCCGTGTTCACGGCTCGGCGCTCATGACGCCAGCCGATCGGTGATCCGGTCCGACCACAGCAGCCCGCCGCATGTCAGCGTCGACCCGACCACCAGCAGCCACCCACCGGCGTGCCCACTCAGCAAGAAAGTCAGCGGCCGGGCGCCGATCAGTTGACCGAGCAGCACCCCAAGCACCGGCAGGCCCGCCAGTATGGCCGCGGTGGCGCGGGCGCCGGCCATACCCGATACCACCCGCGCCGAAAACCGTTGCCGTTCGGCGATATCGCGTTGCGCGGCGCGCATCAGGGTGGCGATCGCCAGCCCCTGGTCACTGGCGAGTTGCCAGCACACCGCGAGTCGATCCCAGTGAGCGGGCAGCGCCGAAGACCGGGCCTCGGCGCGCAGACCGGCCGTCACATCGGCGCCCAGCCTGGCGCGCGCGGCGACGGCGCGCAACGAAACACCGACCGTGCCGTCGGTTTCGTCGGCGGCGACGCTAAACGCACGCACTGGATGAGAGCCCACCCGCAGCTCCCCGACGAGCACGTCGAGGGCGGTCTGCAGCGTGCGCTCCTCGTCGGTGGCGCGCCGGCTCCGGCAGCGACGACGGTAGCGGACGCATCCGGTCGCACCCACCACCACGAGAGCCAGAACCGTCGTCAACGGCAGTAGCACCGCCGCGCCGACCGCGACGCACCCCGCGAGGCGGGCGAACCAGTGCGGCGCCAGCGGCGACAGCCTCCGACGCGCGCGCGTGGGCGGCGTGAGCCGGCCGCGGGGTGACGACGGAAGCACCAGCAGCGCGACCGATAACAGCAGCGCGGCAGACGTAAGCGGGTTCACGCCGGGATCCGGCTTCGCAGCACAGTGCCCAGATCGGGCGCAAAATCTGTCAGCCCGCGGTCAGCATGCCACACCGTGACCGCGTGAACCCGCCCATTTGTCTGGCGCAGCATTGCGATCTCGCTGAGCCGTCGCCGGCCGGTGCGATCCCGCGCGACATGCAGGAGCACCTGGACCGCCGCGGCGAGCTGGCTGTGCAACGCCGCCCGATCCAGGCCGCCCAGCGCCCCGAGCGCCTCCAGCCGCGCGGGAACCTCGCCCGGGTTGTTGGCGTGCACGGTGCCCGCTCCGCCGTCGTGGCCGGTGTTCAGCGCCGTCAGCAGGTCCACAACTTCGGCGCCCCGAACCTCGCCGACCACGATGCGGTCGGGCCGCATCCGCAGCGCCTGGCGGACGAGTTGACGCACCGGGACCTCGCCAACGCCTTCGACATTGGCGCACCGGGCGACCAGCTTGACAAAATGCGGATGCCGGGGCGCCAACTCGGCCGCATCCTCCACGCACACGATCCGCTCGTAAGGTGGGACGGCACCCAACATCGCCGCCAACAAGGTGGTTTTCCCCGCGCCCGTGCCGCCGCACACCAGGAAGGCGAGCCGCGCCGCGACGATGTCGTCAAGCAGTGCGGCGGCCGGTGGCGCGATCGCGCCCGCCGCGGTCAGCGCGGCCAAATCCTGTGTGGCCGGCCGCAATACCCGCAACGACAGGCAGGTGCCTCCGGCCGCTACCGGCGGCAACACCGCGTGTAGCCGGACCGCGAACCGTCCGGCGCCAATGCCGGTCAGCTGCCCGTCCACCCAGGGTTGCGCGTCATCGAGACGCCGGCCCGCGGCCAACGCCAGCCGCTGCGCCAATCGTCGCACCGCGGCCTCGTCGGTAAACCGAATGTGGCTGCGCTGCAATCCGTTTCCGTCGTCCACCCACACCGCGTCGGGTGCAGTGACCAGGACGTCGGTGGTGCCGTCCGCGCACAGCAGCGGTTCGAGGATGCCGGCACCGGTCAGTTCGGTCTGCAGCACCCGAAGATTGGCGAGCACCTCGGTGTCGCCGAGCATCCCGCCGGACTCGGCGCGGATCGCCTCCGCGACAACGTTGGGCCGCAGCGGCGCGGATTCCGACGCCAACCGCTCACGCACGCGTTCGATCAGTGAACCGCTCACGCTGCGCTACCGCCCTGCGCCGAACCAGGTCTCGACCCCGAACGGGGCAGCACCGCCAGCACCCGACGCGCGGCTGCCGCCAGCGGGGATCGCGATCGCAATCGCAGGCCACCGTGTTCGAGCTGCTCGGCGAGCCGCGGCTGGGCTCTCATCGAGGCCAGCAGCGGCAGCCCGGCGATATCGGCGACCTCCGCTGCCCGCAATCCGCCCGGCGACGGCCCCCGCACGACCAGTCCGAGATGAGGATTGATCGCCGAAAACACCGGGGCGATCGTCGCGGTTGCCGCGCACGCCCGGACGTCGCAGGGGCTGACCACGACGACCAGATCGGCTGCGTCCAAGGCGGTTTGGGTGGCATCGGTGAGGCGTCGGGGAAGATCGCAGACCACGGTGACTCCCCCGCGGCGGCCGGCGTCAACGACGGCGTCCACCGGCCCAGCGTCCAATTCGCACCCGCGCCGGGTGCCCGAGAGCAGACTGATCCCACGGTGCCGCGGCAGCGCCTCGCGCACCGACGACCAGCTCAGCCGCCCACCCTGCAACGCCAGGTCTGGCCAGCGCAGGCCGGGCGTGGCTTCGCCGCCCACCAGCAGATCAAGGCCGCCGCCCCACGGATCGAGATCCACCAGCAGCGCATCGGTGGCGGCCTGAGCCAAAGCGACCGCGAATAACGACGCACCGGCCCCGCCGCAGCCCCCGACGACGGCGACGACCTCGCCGCGCAGGCCGTCGTCGCGCGCCGACTCTGCGGCTTCGGCCAATTCGCGGATTAATTCGCGCTCTTGCTCGGGCAGCCTCAGCACATGCTGGGCACCAACCGCGATGCCGCCAGCCCACGTCGCCGTCCCGGCTTCGGTGGCAGTAAGCACGCTGACGTGGGAGCGGCGCGGCAACGCCGCCCGCCCATACCGCTCCGCCGCCGCCTCATCTAGTACCACTGCCACGGCTGCCGACCAGGTTTTCCTACTCACCGCAGAGCCCGCGCCGGCATGAACCACCCGGACACCGACAGCCGCGGCCACCCGGTCGAACTCGTCTCGCAACTGCGGATCGGTCAGCACCGCCAACACGCCCGAAGAGCCACTACGAGCGACAGTCGTCCTCGTCACCCATTCACCGTGCGGGGCCGTGAGGGTGGGATACCAGTCCCAAATCCAAATTTGTGGAAAGAGACGCGGCTGTGCGCTAACCGAGACAAGGGCCACTGTCGGGCCGTTGATTTCTTACCCCAGAAAAGGGACGACCCCCGCCAGGGG
Organism: uncultured Actinomycetota bacterium; assembly: GCA_963767375.1. GTDB lineage: Bacteria > Actinomycetota > Actinomycetes > Mycobacteriales > Mycobacteriaceae > Mycobacterium. The sequence continues at coordinate 2,231,085 of CAVYDT010000008.1, read as the reverse complement.
GGAGGAGGCGAGGGTCGTCGTGCATCAGCCCCGGGGGGTCGGGCTGATGCACCCTCGGCTCAGGGCCGAGTAATGCTTACTATACACATGAGAGTGCGAACTGACGCAAGTAGTCGCAAAATGAAAAAAACACCGTGAGCCGCGAAAACACCGCCTATCCTGTCTGTCCTGATCCGGCGTTTTGCACGCAAGCCCGCAGCCCCCTCGCGTTGTCCACCTATGCTGGGCTGGTGACCGTCTCTGACTCGGCCGCGCATCAGCAGACCTCGCCCGAAACGGCGGCAAACACCGCTTCCAGCGCCCGCACCGCCGCCTTCTTCGACCTGGACAAGACGATCATCGCCAAGTCCAGCACGCTGGCGTTCAGCAAACCGTTCTTCAACCAGGGACTGCTCAACCGCCGCGCCGTGCTCAAGTCCAGCTATGCCCAGTTCATCTTTCTGCTCTCCGGTGCCGATCATGACCAAATGGATCGGATGCGCACCCATTTGGCCAACATGTGCACCGGATGGGATGCGGAGCAGGTCAAGTCAATCGTCAACGAAACCCTGCACGACATCGTGACTCCGTTGGTATTCGCCGAAGCCGCGGACCTGATCGCCGCGCACAAGCTGTGCGGCCGCGACGTCGTCGTGGTGTCGGCGTCGGGGGAAGAGATCGTGGCGCCGATCGCGCGGGCGCTCGGTGCAACCCATGCGATGGCGACCCGAATGGTCGTCGAGGACGGTAAGTACACCGGCGACGTCGCGTTCTACTGCTACGGCGAAGGCAAGGTGCAGGCGATCCGCGAATTGGCCGCCCGTGAGGGCTATCCACTGGAACACTGCTACGCCTACTCCGACTCGATCACCGACCTGCCGATGCTCGAGGTCGTAGGCCACCCGAGCGTCGTCAACCCCGACCGCGGCTTGCGTAAGGAAGCCAACGAGCGCGGTTGGCCGGTGCTGAGTTTCTCGCGGCCGGTGTCGCTGCGTGACCGCATCCCGGCACCTTCGGGCGCCGCGATCGCGACCACCGCCGCGGTGGGTATCACCGCGCTGGCCGCCGGCGCGGTCACTTACTCGTTGCTGCGACGCTTTGCGTTCTAGCTCGCAGCTAACAGAAGACGCACCCGCTCCGAGCCGCCTTCGCAACTTTCGCAGAAATAGGCCTTGCTGTGCTAAGGGTCTAGGGGTACAAAGGAACCACGGAAGCCCGTTGAGGCCAAGGTCGATCCGGAAGAGAAGGTTCGATCTCCCGATACGGGCGCCCAGCACGGGTCCCGGCACCCACGCGGAGTCATAGCCGCGATAATGGCAGAAGTGTTGCGGGCCTGCGTAATTGCGAATAGTCGAAGGCGTCGACGGCCCCTTGGGTGGGGTTGCAGCCGGAGGTGTCGCAAGATCGCCGAGGCCACCCACGCAGCCCAAAGATGCACGCTTGGTAACCGAGATCCGTGTTAGCGGGCGGCGCTCCGAATTCTTCGGAACGCCGCCCGCCTCACACGTCTGAAGCCGACACTCCGCTGGACGACTCAGCAATCGATTCGGCAATCATCAAAGCCTCCTGCGCGCCGGCCTGCAGCGCTCGGCAACACAGCACCAGCCACGCCGCCACACCGTCGGGTGTTCCATCGGCGAATCCGCGCGCGGCGTCACGATAGTCGGACGGTTGGCGCATCCAACTCGCCTCGGGTACACCCAGTCCGTGCGGGTCCAGTCCGGTGGCGATGGTCACCAACCGCGACACCGCCCGGGCGACCACCCCGTCCGCGCTGCCAAACGGCTTCAGCGTCAGCAGCTCTCCGTGCGCGACCGCGGCGACCACCGGTGCCGACGCCCGCGTGCGCGCGGTCACGACGTTGGCGAGCAGCTCCAGCCGCGGGCCGACTTCGCCGTCGGCACGTGGGCGGCCCAGCCGATCTTGGTCCACCTGATCGGCTGCCGCCAGCATGTGCAGACGCGCCAAAGCCTGCAACGGTGCCCGCTGCCACACCCCAACCAACGAGCCCGCACCGCCTTCCAGCGCCTGGGCCACTCTCAGCGCGCCGGCAAACACCGGATGGGGAACCGCGGCGGCTTGCTCATCCAGCCTCACCGGACCCCCGTCGAGCACCGATGACGCCCGCGCCCCCCGCAGCGCCGCCTCGGCGGCGGTCGCCGGCCAGCCGCGCAGGTTGGTCCGGTGCCGGTGCGCCCGGCCCAGCGCGTCACGGGCCTGGTCGCTGGCAGTCGCGACCCCGGGCAACTCCATCAGCGGAGCCAGCGCGTCAACGGTCACAGGTTGCCAACCTAACCGACGGCCGCGACCCGCTGCGCCCGGCTCCGCCGCGCTTGCGATCGCTGCTCACCGACGGCCGCGACCCGCTGCGCCCGGCTCCGCCGCGCTTGCGATCGCTGCTCACCGACGGCCGCGACCCGCTGCGCCCGGCTCCGCCGCGCTTGCGATCGCTGCTCACCGACGGCCGCGACCCGCTGCGCCCGGCTCCGCCGCGCTTGCGATCGCTCCTAGCCGGGAGGTGCGGGCGCGCCGGGAATGGCCTTCAGTAACTGACGGGTGTACTCGTGGCTGGGCTGGGTGAACAGCGCCTCGGTTTGCGCCTGCTCCACCACCCGGCCCGCGCGCATCACCAGGACGTCGTCGGCGATCTGCCGGACCACCGCCAGATCATGGCTGATGAACAGGTAGGTCAGGCCCAGTCGGGCCTGCAGATCGGCCAGCAGGTCCAGTATCTGAGCCTGCACCAAAACGTCGAGCGCCGATACCGCTTCGTCGCACACCAGCACTTCGGGCCGCAGCGCCAGCGCCCGGGCGATCGCGACCCGTTGCCGCTGGCCACCCGACAGCTCACGGGGCAGTCGGCCCAACAGCGACGACGGCAGCGCCACCTCATCGATCAGCTCGCGCACCGCCTGCTCGCGCTGCTTGCGGTCACCGATTCGATGGATCCGCAAAGGCTCCTCGATGGTGCGGAACACCGAGTACATGGGATCCAAACTGCTATAAGGGTTTTGGAATACCGGCTGGACTCGCCGGCGAAAACCCAATGCCCTGTCCCGATCGAGTTCGCCCACGATCTGAGTGCCCTGGCTAGTCTTGACAACTACTGTGCCCGAAGTGGGTTGCAGCAGACCGAGGACCATCCGCGCCAGGGTCGATTTCCCCGACCCCGACTCACCGACGACCGCCAGCGTGCTGGCCCGCCGCAACCGAAACGACACCCTGTCCACCGCCCGGAACTCCGCGCGCCGCCACGGTGCACCGCCAGACGCGCGGTAGACCTTGGTCAGCTCGGAAGCGACGAGAATGTCCTGGGTTTCAAAGCCGTCAACAGTCGGCCGAGTCTTGCGACGCGCCAGCGACGGGGCCGCGGCCACCAGTCGCCGGGTGTAGTCGTGCTGCGGGTTCTGCAGGATCGACTGCGCGGGGCCGGATTCCACCACCACTCCGTGATGGATGACGACAACGGACTCGGCTCGTTCGGCGGCCAGCGCCAGATCGTGGGTGATCAGCAGCAGCGCGGTGCCCAGTTCCTCGGTGAGACGCTGCAGGTGGTCGAGCACCTGCCGCTGCACGGTCACGTCCAACGCGGAGGTCGGCTCGTCGGCGATCAGCAGTTGCGGATGGCCGGCCAGCCCGATGGCGATGAGCGCCCGCTGACACATGCCGCCGGACAGTTGGTGCGGGTACTTGCCGGCCTGCGTTGCCGCGTTCGGCATACCGGCCTCGGTGAGTAGCTGCACTGCCCGTCGTCGCGCCTCACGTCCGTCGGTGTTGGCCCGCAACGCTTCTGAGATCTGGAAGCCGACCTTCCAGACCGGGTTGAGGTTGGTCATCGGGTCTTGGGGCACATATCCGATGCGCCGCCCCCTGATCGACCGCAGCAGCTCGCGGTCGGCCCTGCTGTCAGACGAGGTGATGTCGAGGCCATCGAAGACAATGCGGCCCGCGGTGATTCGACCGCCGGGCGGCAGCAGCCCGAGAATTGCAGCGGCCGTGGTGGATTTTCCTGATCCCGATTCGCCCACGATCGCGACGGTATGACCGCGCGGCACGGTCAGATCTACCCCGCGAACAACGGGCTCACCGGCGCCGAACCTGACTTCCAGCCCCTCGACCGACAGCAGCGGCGCGGTCATGCCCGCCACGCCCGCGATGCCGGATCCAGCGCGTCCCGCAAGGCGTCACCCATCATCATGAACGCGAGCACCGTAATCGCCAGTGCGCCTGCCGGATAGAACAGTATCGGCGATCCCGACCGAAGGCGAGTCTGATCGGTGTTGATGTCGCCGCCCCAGGACACCACCGACGTCGGAAGTCCCACGCCGAGGTAGGACAGCGTGGCCTCGGTGACGATGAAAAGCCCGAGCGCGATGGTGGCCACCGCGATCACCGGGCCTAGGGCGTTGGGCAAGACATGTCGCAGCAGGATCTGAAACCTGCTCAGCCCCAATGCTTCAGCTGCCAATACGTAGTCACTGGCGCGCACCTCCAGCACCGCGCTTCGGGCGATGCGGGCCACCTGCGGCCAGCCGAACAGGGCCAAGATAGCGATCACCGTCCACACCGTGCGGTGGTGCAAGACACCCATGAGCACGATGGCCGCCAACAGCAGCGGCAGCCCGAAGAATACGTCGGTGATGCGGGAGACCACGGCGTCGACCCAACCCCCGTAGAAGCCGGCCAGCGCACCCAGCGCCCCGCCGACGACGAATACGGCCAAGGTTGCCCCCAGCCCGACCGTGACCGAAGCCCGCGCGCCGTAAACAGTGCGCGCATAGATGTCGTGGCCCTGTAAATCGGTGCCGAACCAGTGCGCCGCCGACGGAGCGAGCAGGCTCTGGCCGGGATCGGCGTAGTCGGGATCGGCTCCGGTGAACAACGCCGGAAACAACGCGACGACGACAACGAACAGGATCAGCAGCGCGGCAACGACGAACTTAGGGCGCCGGTGCAACCCGCGCCATGTTTCACGCCAAAAGCCGCTGTGCTCAGCCATATCGGATCCGCGGGTCCAAGGCGGCGTAGAGCAGGTCAACGAGCAGGTTGGTGATCAGATAGATCAGCACGAGCACCGTGACAATCGACACCACGGTCGGCGCCTCCTGCCTGGTGACCGCCTGATACAGCACACCGCCGACACCGTGGATATTGAAAATGCCCTCGGTCACAATGGCTCCACCCATCAGTGCGCCCAGATCGGCGCCGAGGAAAGTCACCACCGGGATCAGCGAGTTACGCAGAATGTGAACCGTCACCACCCGGGGCCGCGACAACCCCTTGGCGGTGGCGGTGCGGACATAATCGGCGTGCGCATTGGCGGCCACCGCGGAGCGGGTCAGTCGCACCACGTAGGCGAATGACACCGAGCCCAAGACGATCCCGGGCAGCAGCAGCCGAGAGAACGTCGCACGTTCGCCAACCGTGACCGGCGCGATTCCCAGTCGCACCCCGAAGACGAACTGCGCCAGAAAGCCCAACACGAAGATGGGGACCGCGATGATGATGAGCCCGGTAATCAGCACCGTGGAATCGAATATCCCGCCCCGACGCAACCCGGCGATGACGCCGAACCCGATCCCCAGCACCGCCTCGACCACCAGCGCGATCAGCGACAGCCTGATGGTCACCGGAAATGCATGCGCGAGAACGGAACTGACTGGCAGACCGGAATAGGCGCGACCCAGGTCGCCATGCAGGATCCCACCCAGATAACGCAGGTACTGCAGCAAGAAAGGTTCGTCGAGGTGATAACGCGCACGCAGTTGCGCGGCCACCGCGGGAGTCAGGGGCCGGTCGCCGGCCAACGCCGTCAACGGATCCCCGGGCAGCAGGAAGACCATGCCGTAGATCAGCAGCGTGGCGCCCAAAAAAACCGGCACCATGACGGCGATCCTGCGCGCGATGTACCAGCCCATTTCAGCCCGGTTCAGCTCTTGACGACGTTCTCGTAGTCGGGCAGGCCATTCCAGGTGACCGTCACCTTACTCACCCCCGACGACCAGCCCACCACGCTGATGAAGTTCCACAGCGGAATAACGGGCATGTCGTGCAGCAGAATCCGCTGCGCGGTGTTGGCCAGCGCATAAGACTCCGGCAGCGTGGGCGCGGATTCGGCTGCCGTCAGCGCCGCGTCGAAGTCCCGGCTGGAGTAGCCGACGTCGTTGGAACCCGCACCGGTGACGAAAAGCGGACCAAGGAAATTCAGCATCGACGGGTAGTCGCCCTGCCACCCGGCCCGAAAGGCGGTCTGGATGGTGCGGTTGACGATCTGCGTGCGGAATCCGGCGAAGGTGGGCTGCGGCGCGCCGACAGCGTCGATACCCAGGACGTTCTTGATGCTGTTGGCCACCGCATCCACCCATTCCCGGTGGCCTGCGTCGGCGTTGTAGGCGATCGCGTACTGGCCGCTCCATGGCGAGAGGGCGTCGGCTTGTGACCAGAGCCGCCGCGCGCGATCTGGATCGAAATCCAACGCGTCGTTGCCCGGAATGTTCGGATCGAACCCCGGGAGTGAACGGGCGGTGAAATCGCGGGCCGGAGTGCGTGTTCCGACGAATATCTGCTGGCAAATTTGCGGACGGTTGATGGCAGCCGACAGGGCCAGGCGGCGCAGCCGGCCCTCCTCGCCGCCGAAATGTGGCAGCCGGAGCGGCGTGTCGAGGCTCTGGTTGATCCCGGCTGGGCCGCTGGTCGCGTTGCCACCCAGTTCGCGCTTGTAGATCGGCAACGCGCTCGGCGGAATCGTGTCCAGCACATCCAGATTGCCGGACAGCAGGTCGGAGTAGGCGGTGTCCAGGTTGGCGTAGAACTCGAACCGCAGCCCCTTGTTGTGCGGGATCCGATTGCCGTGGTAGCCCGGGTTGGGTCTCAGATCGATCTTGACATTGTGCTCCCAGGCCGGCCCGTCCGGGCCATCAGCAAGCTTGTAGGGCCCGTTGCCAATTGGGTTGCTGCCAAATGCCGCCATGTCACGAAATGCCGCTTGCGGCAGCGGATAAAACGGGCTGAACGCCAGGCGCACGGTGAAGTCGATGGTCGGGGCTTTGAGCCGCACGGTGAATTGCAGGTCGTCGACCACCTGTAACCCGGACATCGCGGTAATTACCGGCTTCGACGCGGCGACGTCGTCGTATCCCTGGATCGGGCTGAAAAAGCTCTGCTGCAGTTGGGCATTGGTGCTCAGGGCTCCGTAGTTCCACGCGTCGACAAACGAGTGGGCAGTCACCGGCGACCCATCGGTGAACTTCCAGCCCGGCTTGAGGGTGATCCGGTAGTTGACGTCGTCGGTGGTCTCGATCGACTGGGCCACCTCGGTGGAGGTTTTCCCGTCGGGGTCAAAGGACATCAGGCCGGCGAACAACCGATCGATGATCCGGCCGCCAAAGCTGTCGTTCGCGGTGGTGGCAATCAACGGGTTCGACGGTTCCCCGCCGTTGACGACCACGACGTCGGGACTCAGGACGCCGCCACCGCAGCCGGCCAGAGAGCCGGCCAACGGGGCCAGGGCCAGCAGCCCTGCCGCAATGACGGCCGGCGCGGCCCGCATCCGACGCATGACAGCGACCCTAGGGCCTACCCGGCTCAGCCCGCGGTAACCGGGTGCACCTGCAGTTGGCAGGCCTCGAGGGTGGCGGGCACGGTGAACACCATGTTGATGGCGGGCGGGCTGACGCGCAGATCGGTGTAGGTCGGGCACTTACTGCCGCCGGGGTCGGCGGCCACGCCCTCCACGATGGCCTGCGCCTGGGTCGACACCGACAGAATGACACTGGGCGGCTCGTCGACCGCGGCGGGCAGGCCACCCATGTCGCCGCGCGGCGTGGGCTCGGCATGAACGGTCGGTCCGCCGGTGCCCGAGTCCACCGACGGGTAGCCGGTGAGCGTGCACGGTTCGCCGCCCACCAGGCTGAATGTCAGGATGGCCCCGCGATCGCCCACCGCGCTTTCCGTCGGCGAGGCATTCACCGCGATCTGCTCTCCCCAACAGGGAGTCCCCTCGTCGCCTGTCACAATCGGCGCCGCCTGCGCGGGTGGCCCCAGCATGGTGCTAACTGCGAAACTTGCGGCGGCCGCAGCAAAGGCGACCAGAGGAGATTCGGGCACACCGGGATTATCCGGCAAACCGATGCACGATACCTGCAGATTGCCATGAGCATCCACATCTGCGCGGAGTTAGGCTCACACCCGTGACCGAGACCGCAACCGAACACCCCTCCTCGTACCCACCGCCGGAACACTTCACCGAGCAAGCCAACGCTCGTGCCGAGCACTACCGCGAGGCCGAGGAAGACCGGCTGGCCTTCTGGGCCAAGCAGGCCAACCGGCTGTCGTGGGCGACGCCGTTCGCCGAAGTGCTGGACTGGTCGGAGGCGCCCTTCGCCAAGTGGTTCGTCGGCGGCAAGCTCAACGTCGCCTACAACTGCGTCGACCGCCACGTCGAGGCCGGCCACGGCGACCGGGTCGCGATTCACTGGGAGGGCGAGCCGGAAGGCGACCAGCGCGCCCTGACCTATTCCGATCTGCATACCGAGGTTTGCAAAGCGGCCAACGCGCTGACCGGCCTCGGTCTCGTGGCCGGCGACCGCGTCGCCATCTACATGCCGTTGATCCCCGAGGCCGTCGTGGCGATGCTGGCCTGCGCGCGGCTGGGCCTCATGCACAGCGTCGTCTTCGCCGGTTTCACCGCGCACGCACTGCGGGCCCGGATCGCCGATGCCCAAGCCAAGCTGCTGATCACCAGCGACGGGCAATTCCGGCGCGGCCAGCCGGCGCCGCTGAAGGACGCCGCCGATGAGGCGGTTTCAGACCCCGATAGCCCGATCGAACACGTGCTGGTGGTGCGGCGCACCGGGATTGACGTGTCCTGGAACGACGACCGCGACTTGTGGTGGCACGACGTCGTCGATTCGGCGTCACCCGAACACACCCAGGAGGCGTTCGACTCCGAGCACCCGCTCTTCCTGCTGTACACGTCGGGCACCACCGGCACGCCCAAGGGCATCATGCACACCAGCGGCGGCTATCTGACCCAGGCCTCCTACACGATGCACGCCATCTTCGACGTCAAACCCGAAAGCGACGTGTTCTGGTGCACCGCCGACATCGGCTGGGTCACCGGGCACACCTACGGCGTCTACGGACCGCTGTCCAACGGCGTCACCGAAGTCCTGTATGAGGGCACGCCAAATTCACCCGACGAACATCGGCACTTTCAGATCATCGAAAAGTACGGCGTCACAATCTATTACACCGCGCCGACCATGATTCGCACTTTCATGAAGTGGGGCCGCGAGATCCCCGACGCCCACGACCTGTCCAGCCTGCGGCTACTCGGGACGGTCGGCGAACCGATCAACCCCGAGGCGTGGCGCTGGTACCGCGCGGTGATCGGCGCGGACAAGGTCCCAGTGGTGGACACCTGGTGGCAGACCGAGACCGGCTCCGCGATGATCTCGCCGCTGCCCGGGGTCACCGCCGCCAAGCCGGGTTCGGCGATGACGCCGCTGCCCGGAATCTCGGCGAAGATCGTCGACGACCACGGCGACCCGCTGCCGCCGGACGCCGACGGCGAAACGCACGTCACCGGATACCTGGTCATCGACCAGCCGTGGCCCTCGATGTTGCGCGGCATCTGGGGCGACCCCGAGCGCTACCGCAAAACCTACTGGTCCAAGTTCGCCCAGCAGGGCTACTACTTCGCCGGCGACGGCGCCCGCTTCGACCCCGACGGCGCGATCTGGTTGCTGGGCCGCATCGACGACGTGATGAACGTGGCCGGGCACCGCATCTCAACCGCCGAGGTGGAGTCCGCGCTCGTCGGCCACTCCGCGGTCGCCGAGGCGGCGGTGGTCGGAGTGACCGACGACATCACCGGTCAGGCCATCTGTGCGTTCGTCGTCTTGCGGGGCAACTACCAGCCGCACGACGGGACCGTGGACGAGCTGCGTGGCGAGGTGGCCCGGGAGATCTCGCCGATCGCCAAGCCGCGCGAGATCCACATCGTGCCGGAACTGCCCAAGACCCGCAGCGGCAAGATCATGCGCCGGTTGTTGCGCGATGTCGCCGAAAAACGCGAGCTGGGTGACACGTCGACGTTGGTCGACGCCAGCGTGTTCGACGCGATCCGCGCTGCGAAATAGCGCGGGCTAGCGAAGTCCCTGTCAGACCGCTACCGGGACGAACCCCGCTCCCGGCCGGTTCCTGCTGTTGATATCGGCCAGGATCGAGTTGAAGTCCATCACGACCGCCGGGGTGTGCAGCGGGATGTACTTGATGACGCAGGTCGGCAGGCTGTCGCTGAACGCGCCGTGGATCATGCCGACCAAGAGATTGTTGACGGTCACCGGACCCCCGGAGTCACCGGGCCGACCGCACACCTGCATGACGAGGGTGCCCGGAGTCTCTCCCGTACCCCAGGTGACGCCGCAGGAGTTGCCGGTGGTGCGGCCCTGCTTGCAGGCGATCTGGCCGAAGGTCGGATCCGGGCCGATGCCGCTGATCACAAAGCCGTTGTAGTTGGCCACCGGTGCCACCTTGGCCGGATCGAACTTGATCACCGCATAGTCGAGCTTGTCATTGCCCGAGACCATGACGCCCAGGATGCCCCTGTTTTCAGCACCCTCGGCGGCGACCTGCGCGCCTGGGCCGCCGCAGTGCGCCGAGGTGAAGCCGATAAGCTCGCCGGCCTTATCCGAACCGATCGTCGTCAGGGTGCACATCGTGTCCCCGTTGACGACGATGCCCGCGCCGCCACCCATCGGAAGCCTGGCGTCGGCGGCCGCGATCCTGCCAGGCATACCGACCAGGGCCACGAGTGCGGTCACCATCGCCGCGACAACGCGGCGGTGCCCCGTCTGCAAAGCGACACTCCCATCAAACGGCCGGACATCTGAGCCTGGTCAGTCTAGTGGCTGGGCCGCGTTCGACCAGGTCGCCGCGCTCGCCGCAGTGCTTTGTTGATTCGCTTCCGGCCCAAGGGAATCGGGACCTCAGAAACTTTGTCAAATGGTGATGGTGTAAAACGGGGCACGTGTTGAACCTCAGTACAAGGCAAATCATTCGACTCCTCCCAGCTGCGGTCCTTGCGCCCGGGGCGCTGTTCAGCGCCCCCGTTCCCCCCGCGTCTGCCGCCTCGTGTCCGCCCTCTCAGGTGGTGTTCGCTCGCGGTACCGACGAACCACCCGGGGTCGGCCCCGTCGGGGAGGCGTTCGTCGACAAGCTGCGCTCCCGTGTTGGCGGGAAATCGGTCGAGGTGTATCCGGTCAGCTACCCCGCCACCGACGATTGGCCCACGGGCGTCGACGGCATCAGAGACGCCGGCGCACATGTCGTCTCCATGGCCTCGCAGTGCCCGAATACCAAGATGGTGCTCGGCGGATACTCCCAGGGCGCGGCCGTGATGGGCTTCGTCACTTCGGGCGTGGTACCGGATGGGGTCGACCCCGCGACCGTGCCCAAGCCGCTGCAGCCCGAGGTGGCTCAGCACGTCGCCGCGGTGGTCCTCTTCGGAGTACCAAATGTTCGGGCGATGAACTTCCTCGGCCAGCCGCCCGTCGTGATCGGCCCACTGTATGCGGGCAAAACGGATCAGTTGTGCGTCCCCGATGACCCGATTTGCTCTGACGGGCTGGAATTCGGCGCGCATAACGCGTTCGCATATCAGGACGGCGCTGTTGACCAGGGGGCGGACTTCGCCGCAAGCCACCTCTAACCTCGCTTAGCCTTGCAACCGTCCCCCGCCTGAGCGGGCTGTCTCGCGCGCCCAAACGCGGTGGTCGGCTGGCCTCGTCCGGCACCGCAGCGCATGGCAACATGAACCGCGACGGCGCGAGCCGGGCAATCAAACGAAAGAGGACCGTCTGTGAGCAAAGCCGACCGCAACAACGGTGTGCCCAGCACGCTGACCACGATTCCACTGGCCGACCCGCACGCCAGGTCCGCTGAGCCGTCGATCGGTGATCTGATCAAAGACGCGACCACCCAGGTGTCCACACTGGTGCGCGCGGAGGTCGAACTGGCCCGCGCCGAGATCACCCGCGACGTGAAGAAAGGGCTGACCGGCAGTGTTTACTTCATCGCCGCGCTGGTGGTGCTGTTCTACTCCACCTTCTTTTTCTTCTTCTTCCTGGCCGAGCTGCTCAACAACTGGCTGTGGCGTTGGGTGGCGTTCCTGATCGTGTTCGGGGCCATGGTCCTGGTCGGGGCCGTGCTAGCGCTGTTGGGTTTCTTGAAGGTCCGCCGGATCCGCGGACCACAGCAGACCATCGAGTCCGTCAAGGAGACACGCACCGCGCTCACTCCGGGCCACGACAAGGCCTCGGCCGCCAAGCTCGCCGGCTCCGACGGCAGTTCGGGCGGCAACGCTCCCGCCGATCCCACGGGCTGGTAGATGCCGGCACCGGATCCGTCGGTAACCCGCATCGCGGGGCCGTGGCGTGATCTGGACGTGCACGCGAACGGCATCCGATTCCACGTCGTGGAAGCCGTAGCAGCCGTGCCCGGCCAGGGCGTGAGCACGCCCGCCACGGCCCGGCCATTGGTCATGCTGCTGCACGGTTTCGGTTCGTTCTGGTGGTCCTGGCGTCATCAGCTGCGCGGGCTGACCGGGGCCCGAGTGGTCGCAGTGGACCTGCGCGGCTGCGGCGGCAGCGACAAACCACCCCGGGGCTATGACGGCTGGACACTGGCTGGCGACACCGCCGGGCTGATCCGCGCGCTCGGACACTCGTCGGCGACGCTGGTAGGCCATGCCGACGGTGGGCTGGCGTGCTGGAGCACCGCGCTGCTGCATTCGCGGCTGGTGCGTGCCATCGCGCTGATCAGCTCGCCGCACCCAGCCGCCCTACGAAAATCGATGTTGACCCGGCGCGATCAGGGCTACGCACTGCTGCCGACCCTGCTGCGCTACCAGGTGCCGATCTGGCCGGAGCGCTTGCTGACCAGAGACAATGCGGCGGAGATCGAGCGTCTGGTCCGCAGCCGTAGCAGTGCCAAATGGGTTGCGTCAGAAGACTTCTCCCAAACCATCGGCCATCTGCGCCAGGCGATACGGATCCCGGCGGCGGCGCACTGCGCCCTGGAGTATCAGCGCTGGGCGCTACGCAGCCAGCTGCGCGACGAAGGCCGGCGATTCATGAAATCAATGAGTCAACGCCCGAGCGTCCCTATATTGCACCTACGCGGCGACGCCGATCCCTACGTGTTGGCCGATCCCGTCGACCGCACTCAGCGCTACGCGCCCCACGGACGCTACATATCCATCGCCGGCGCAGGACATTTCAGCCACGAAGAGGCGCCCGAAGAGACCAACAGGTACCTGACGAAGTTTCTCGAGCAGGTGCACGGGCCGCGGCTCAGCTGACGCAGGCCCCCGTCGGCACTTGTTGGGTGTCGCCGATCTTTTCGAGCTGGCTAGACACTTCACCGGCCGTCAACACGAAACCCGTGTCGGCGTCATCGACGGCCGCGCCGAAAACCACGCCGAGCACGTGACCGCTGAGATCGATCAACGGTCCACCCGAATTGCCTTGCTCCACATTGGCTCTGATGGTGTACACATCACGGGTGACCGGCGCCGGATCGCGATAGATGTCGGGCCCGCTGAGCTTGATGGCCTCGCGAATCCGGGCCGGTGTCGCTGTGAAGTTACCGCCACCTGGATAACCCAGCACCACAACGCTGGAGCCCGATTTCGCCTCGGCTTGGGCGAAAGGCAGCGGCGGGGGCGGCAGGTTCGACACGGCGAGGATAGCGATGTCGACCGACGGGTCGTAGGAAACCACGGTGGCGTCGAGCGGGTTACCGCTGGCGTACACCTGGATGCTGCTGGACCCGGCCACCACGTGCGCGTTGGTCATCACCCGGTCGGGCGATATCACAAATCCACTGCCCTCCAACACTTTCTGGCAGCTGGGTGCCAGGCTGCGAACCTTGACCACACTCGGCTGGGCGGCCAGCACCACCGGATTGCTGGCCAGCGCCGGGTCTGGTGACGCGACCGGAATCACCGGAGTGCGACTGAACGGCTCCAGCACCGCAGGCAAGCCGGAAGTGTTCAGCAGCGCGGACAACCGCTTGGGCACCGTCTTCAGCCACGGCGGCGCAACCTCGTTGACCGAAGCAAGCACCCGCGAACCCTTGACTGCGGAAGCCAACTCGGGCTGGTCCTTCGACTGCGTCAGGGGCGTCGCCAATAACCAGGCCGCGGTCAGCACCACGATGAGCTGCACGCCCACCCCGATGATCGAGTCGACCAATCGGATTGTGCTGCTGCGGATCGCGCCGCGGACCGCCCGGCCCAGCACCACACCGGCGACCTCACCGACGACGACCAGCGCGAGGATCAGGAACAAAGCGGCGAACAGCTTGGCGCGCGGCGCGGCGATCTGGGCGACGATGTGCGGCGCCAGCAACACACCCGCTATCGCGCCCAGCAGCACACCGACGAACGACAGCAGCGAGCCGAGCGCACCCGAGCGCCAACCCGAGATGGCCGCGATGAAGGCCACCGCCAGGACGGCGACATCCAGCCACTGCGAAGGCGTCATCGAATTCATCGCGAGCCGCCCTGTTCGCCGACCAGCACCATCGCCTCATCCAGCTCACGGAAATCGTCGGTGTCCCAAGGCTTGGTCCAGCCGGCCACGTCGAGCACCGCGGAGATCACCTGGCCGGTGAATCCCCAGACCAGCATCTGGTTCAGCAGAAACGCCGGGCCGGCCCAGCGGCGGCCGAGGTCGCCGCGGTAGACCATCAGCCGGTTAGCCGGATTTGTGAAGGCGCGCAACGGAACCCGCGACACGACCGCCGTTTCGGTCTCGTCGACGACGGCCACCGGTCCGGGATCCGGTGAGTAAGCCAACACAGGGACGACGTGGAACTGCGACGGCGCGATGAACGTCCGTTCCATTGTGACCAGTGGATGCAACCGGCTGACGTCGATGCCGGTTTCTTCGTGGGCTTCACGCAGTGCGGTGGCCACCGGCCCGTCATCGGTGGGATCCGATGCGCCGCCAGGGAAAGCCGCCTGGCCCGCATGGTGCCGCAACGTCGAGGCGCGCACCGTCAACAGCAGGTCGGCATCGTCGGGAAGGCCGCCGTCGGGCGGGCCGGTCTCCGGACCCGACAACAACACCAGGACCGCCGCCTCGCGGCTGTTGCGGCGGACCGAAGAAGACGTGGCCACGGCTTTGGCGGCGGTCACCATCGCCAGCACATCGGCCGGCAGCCGGCGCCGGTACGCCTCCGGTATCTGTGCGATGTTGTCAACCAGCGGGCGCAGCCAGGACGGGCCAACGTCCGGCGACAGGGGAACCGCTGCACTCACCGGCGCCTCCGTTAAGTTCACTTATCCCGCTTATCCACTTTGGCTTCCGACCGCCGCCGCGATCTCGTCGGCACTCGCGAAAGCCCGCGGCAGCGTCTGCGCAACGCTACCGTCCAGCCGCAGGACCACCGTCGCTGGCATCACATTTGCGACGCGCAACGCCGCAGCGACCAGACGTCGACCGTCCTGCAAAGTCGGTAGCCGAACACCGAGTTCCGCCAACCGCAGCAACGCCGCCGTCTCGTTCTCGTCTTGGTGCACCGTCACCACCATCACGCCGGGCCCCACCCGTCGTTGGTACTCGGCCATCGCCGGCAGTTCGCGCATGCACGGCCCGCACCAACTCGCCCACAGGTTGAGCACCACCCGGTGTCCGGCCAGCGCGCGCCCGACGTCGATTGGTGATCCGTCCGCCGCGCATTCCACCACCACGCCCCGCAGTGCCGTCGAGGCCGCCGGGCCGGCTACCACTACCGGCGGCGGGACACGGCGGCAGGTTCGCCTGGGCCCGCGGCCCCGCCAGCGCGGCCGGTGTGTCGGCGTCGCGGTGTTCGCGGTCGGCGGCCGTCTGGGGCGTCACGGTCGTTGCCGGGTCGTCGCGCAGCTGGGCAGCCAGCGCCACGATCAGCGCTGCCACCACCGCCAGGACTGCGAGGGTCCAACGGGTTTTGCTGGTCAAGGTCTTGCTCAAGTTCGAAGTGCTCCGGACCCCTGCCTACAGTCCGGCCAGCGCCAGCAGGTGCTCGGATTCCGGGCCCTGCACCAGGGGAGCGGCGAGCAGCGGTTCGGTGGGACCGAGGCCGAAGGACGGGCAGTCTTTGGCGAGCACGCAGACACCGCAAGCGGGTTTGCGGGCGTGGCACACCCGGCGGCCGTGGAAGATCACGCGATGGCTCAGCAGGGTCCACTCACTGCGTTCGATCAGTTCGCCGATCGCGTGCTCCACCTTGACCGGGTCCTCTTCGGCGGTCCATCGCCAGCGCCGCACCAAGCGCCCGAAATGTGTGTCGACAGTGATTCCCGGGATATCGAACGCGTTGCCCAGGATGACGTTGGCGGTTTTGCGCCCCACTCCGGGCAGCGTGACCAGCTCGGCCATGGTCGACGGCACTTCGCCGTCGAACCGCTCGACCAGCGCCTGACCGAGGCCGATGAGCGAGGTCGCCTTGTTGCGGTAGAAACCCGTGGGGCGGATGAGGCTTTCGAGTTCGGTGCGGTCGGCCTGCGCGTAGTCCAGCGCCGTCCGGTATTTCGCGAACAAAGCGGGCGTCGTCAAGTTCACCCGCTTGTCGGTGCTCTGCGCCGAAAGAATGGTGGCGACCGTCAGTTCCAGCGGCGAGGTGAAATCAAGCTCGCAGTAAACGTGCGGAAATGCTTGCGCCAGTGCGCGATTCATGCGCCGGGCCCGTCGCACCAAACCGAGCCGGGTTTCGCCCGCCCAGCGCCGGGCCACGTCGGCTGCGGGCTGGGCCGGCGTTGATTTGGAGCGCCGGGACGACTTTGCCGCTGTCACCTACGACAGAGTACTGATTTCGTGATCTCACCGAGACCTCGTGTTGATGCAAGGCCATGTTTACTCTCCTAGTGTCATGGTTGCTGGCCGCGCTCGTTCCGGGGCTGCTTATGCTCGCAACGCTGGGGCTCGGGCGCCTCGAGAGGGAGCTGGCCCAGGACAGCGTCACCGCATCCGACGTCGACGAGTTTCTGGAGAACGCCGACGCCGTCGACGTGCACACGCTGGCCCGAGAGGGCATGCCGGAGGCACTGGATTATCTGCACCGACGCCAGGTCCAGCGAAGCCTCGATTCCCCGCGGCCCGGCCGCCACGCCAGGCCGGATGACGCCGCACCGCCATTTGCCGGCGACCTCGACATCTACGACGAGGCCGCCTTGCCGACACAGATGCACAAGCATTCCCGAGCCAATCCAGAGGTTACGGGGACCCGACAAGTCAATCGTGTGTAGCGTTGGCAGGTCGAACCGATTGGCCTAACCTCTCATTCAGGCCAGTCGCAAGAGGTTGGCCTGCACCTATTACTTCGTTGGAGAGCTGAAGAGGCAACGTGGACGAGATCCTGGCAAGGGCAGGAATCTTCCAGGGGGTAGAACCGACTGCGGTCGCCGCACTGACCAAACAGCTGCAACCCGTCGACTTCCCCCGCGGACACATGGTTTTCGCCGAAGGGGAGCCGGGCGATCGGCTCTACATCATCATTTCGGGAAAGGTCAAGATCGGGCGCCGCTCGCCGGACGGCCGGGAGAATCTGCTGACCATCATGGGCCCGTCGGACATGTTCGGCGAGTTGTCGATCTTCGACCCAGGGCCGCGGACTTCCAGCGCGACCACTATCACCGAGGTTCGGGCGGTGTCGATGGACCGCGACGCGCTACGGGCATGGATCGCCGATCGTCCCGAAATCGCCGAGCAGCTGTTGCGGGTGCTGGCCCGACGGCTGCGGCGGACCAACAACAATCTGGCCGACCTCATCTTCACCGACGTGCCCGGCCGGGTGGCCAAGCAGTTGCTGCAGCTCGCCCAGCGTTTCGGCACCCAGGAGGGTGGCGCGATGCGGGTCACCCACGACCTGACTCAAGAGGAGATCGCGCAGCTGGTAGGCGCCTCCCGGGAGACGGTGAATAAGGCGCTGGCCGATTTCGCCCATCGCGGCTGGATCCGGTTGGAGGGCAAAAGTGTGCTGATCTCGGATTCCGAAAGGCTGGCCCGCCGAGCGAGGTAAGCGCGGGCGTCGCCCGGGCGCAACCGAGCGAGAATCCAACCCCGAGCCCGCTGAATCCGCTAGTTCAGGGGCGCAGGTAGTTCAGCTGCGCCTGCACGGACCATTCGGCCGCATCCCAGAGCTTCTCGTCGACGTCGACATAGACGTGTTCGACGATCTGGCGGGCGGTGGCGTCGTCGCCGAGATCCCGCAACGCGGCGCGCACCTGATCCAGGCGTTCGTGGCGATGCGCCAGGTACCCGGAGGCGACGGCTTCCAGGTTGGGTAGGTCAGGCCCGTGCCCGGGCAACACCGCGCGCCGGCCCAGGCCGCGAAGGCGCCGCAGCGATTCCAGGTAGTCGGCGAGGTTGCCGTCTTCGTTGTCGATGACGGTGGTGCCGCGGCCCAACACCGTGTCCGCGGTCAGCACGGCGTCGCCGAGCACGAACGACAACGAGTCGGCCGTGTGGCCCGGGGTCGCCATCACGGTGATCTTCAACCCGGCGGCATCGATCACCTCGCCGTCGATCAACTCTCCACCCAGGCCGCGGCAGAACCCGCTGCCCGCCGACCGCACCGGTGCGCCGGTCAACTCGACCAGCTTGTCGATGCCGTCGGTGTGATCGACGTGCCGGTGGCTGATCAGCACCAGCGCAATACGGCCCAGCGCGGCAACCCGCGCGATGTGCTCGTCATCGTCTGGCCCTGGATCGACGATCACCAACTCATCACTACCCGGACCACGCAGCACCCAGGTATTGGTGCCCTCCAGCGTCAGCAAACCGGGATTGTCGGCCAGCAGCACCGAGGCAGTGTCTGTCGCCGGCCGCAGCCGGCCGTATGCGGGGTGGGACAGCGACTCAGCGGGCTCGGCTGTATCGGACATCGGATGTCAGCCGACCTCCACGATCAGTTCGACTTCAACGGGGGCGTCCAGCGGCAATTCGGATACACCGACCGCCGAGCGCGCGTGCGCGCCGTTGTCGCCGAATACCTCGGCGAACAGGTCGGAGGCGCCGTTGATGACGTTGGGCTGACCGTTGAAACCCGGTGCCGAGGCGACGAACCCGACGACCTTGACCACCCGGGCCACCGTGTCGATATCCACCACCGACCCCACCGCCGCAAGCGCATTGAGCGCGCATATCCGCGCCAGGGCTTTGCCCTGCTCCGGGCTTACCTCGGCGCCGACCTTGCCGGTTGCGGCCAACTTTCCGCCCTCGATCGGGAGCTGGCCGGAGGTGTAGACGAGGTTGCCCGTGCGCACCGCCGGAACGTACGACGCCAACGGCGCCGCTACTTGCGGTAGCACGACACCCAGTTGTTCGAGCCGGGCCCTGGCAGATCCAGCGGTCATTTCGGCCGTTTGAGGTACGCCACATGTTGCTCACCCGTCGGCCCGGGCAACACCGCCACCAGCTCCCAGCCATCGGCGCCCCACTGGTCGAGGATCTGTTTCGTGGCGTGCGTGAGCAGCGGAACGGTGGCGTACTCCCATGCGGTGGGTTGGCTCATGACGGCAGCTTATCGGGCGCACGAGCAGGCGTCGGAAGTACTCCGGCCGCTTTGCGAAGGACGTCGAGCACGCGGGCTAGCATGCGATGGTGGCAAAGACATCTAGCGGCGGTAGTTCCGCCGCCTGGCCCGCGCGCTTGTCGAAGGTCCGTTTGCATTTTGTGACTGGCAAAGGCGGCACCGGCAAGTCGACGATCGCGGCGGCGCTGGCACTGACCCTGGCAGCAGGAGGCCGCAAAGTCCTCCTCATCGAAGTTGAGGGGCGCCAAGGGATTGCGCAACTGTTCGACGTCCCACCGCTGCCGTACCAGGAATTCAAGATCGCGACCGCGGAGCGGGGCGGACAGGTCAACGCCCTGGCCATGGATATTGAAGCCGCGTTCCTGGAATACCTGGACATGTTCTACAACCTGGGCATCGCCGGCCGCGCCATGCGCCGCATCGGTGCTGTCGAATTCGCGACGACGATCGCGCCCGGCCTGCGCGACGTATTGCTCACCGGCAAGATAAAGGAGACGGTGATACGCGTCGATAAGAACCGGTTGCCGGTCTACGACGCGATCGTGGTCGATGCGCCTCCGACCGGGCGCATCGCGCGCTTCCTCGATGTGACCAAGGCGGTGTCCGATCTGGCCAAGGGCGGGCCGGTGCATTCGCAGGCCGAGGGCGTGGTCAAGTTACTGCACTCCGACCAGACCGCTATTCACCTGGTCACGCTGCTGGAAGCCCTGCCGGTACAGGAGACGCTGGAAGCCATCGAGGAACTCGCGGGGATGAAGTTGCCGATCGGTAGTGTGATCGTGAACCGCAATATCCCGACGTACCTCGAACCCACCGACCTGGCCAAGGCCGCCGAAGGCGATGTCGATGCCGACTCGGTGCGCGAAGGGTTGGCGAAAGCTGGAATCAAGCTCTCCGACAGCGACTTCGCCGGCTTGCTGACCGAGACCATCCAGCACGCGACTCGAATTACCGCACGCGCCGAGACCGCCCAGCAGCTCGATGCGCTACAGGTACCGCGGCTCGAATTGCCTACAATCTCGGACGGCGTGGACCTCGGTAGCCTCTACGAGCTGTCGGAATCGCTTGCACAGCAGGGGGTGCGATGAGTACAACACCGAAAACCCTTGATATGGCGGCTATCCTGGCCGACACCGCTAACCGGGTGGTGGTGTGCTGCGGCGCCGGTGGTGTCGGCAAAACCACGACCGCGGCTGCGATGGCGCTACGCGCGGCCGAATATGGCCGTACTGTATGCGTTTTGACGATCGACCCTGCCAAGCGGCTGGCACAAGCATTGGGTGTCAACGATCTCGGCAACACTCCCCAGCGCGTGCCGCTTGCCCCCGAAGTTCCCGGCGAACTGCACGCGATGATGCTCGACATGCGACGCACGTTCGACGAAATGGTGGTCCAGTACTCCGGATCCGAACGGGCACAGGCGATTCTGGATAACCAGTTCTATCAAACCGTCGCCACTTCGCTTGCCGGCACGCAGGAGTACATGGCGATGGAGAAGCTCGGTCAGCTGCTGGCCCAGGACCGCTGGGACCTGGTAGTGGTTGACACGCCGCCCTCACGCAACGCGTTGGACTTCCTGGATGCGCCCCAACGGTTGGGCAGCTTCATGGATAGCCGGCTGTGGCGGCTGCTGCTCGCACCTGGCCGGGGTATCGGCCGATTGGTGACCGGCGCAATGGGATTGGCAATGAAGGCGCTGTCCACCGTGCTCGGTTCGCAGATGCTCTCCGACGCGGCGGATTTCGTGCAATCGCTGGACGCCACATTCGGTGGTTTCCGCGAAAAAGCCGATCGTACGTATGCGCTACTAAAACGGCGTGGCACCCAATTCGTGGTGGTATCGGCGGCCGAACCCGACGCACTGCGCGAGGCGTCCTTCTTCGTCGACCGACTGTCCCAAGAAGGCATGCCGCTGGCGGGACTGGTCTTGAATCGCACCCATCCGATGCTGTGTTCGTTGCCGGTCGAGCGGGCGATCGACGGAACCGAGACGTTGAAGGCCAGTGAGGCAGACTCGGCCTCGGCGTCCACTGAGCTGTCCGCGGCCGTGCTGCAAATCCACGCCGACCGCGGACAAACCGCCAAGCGCGAGGTCCGGCTGCTGTCCCGGTTCACCGGAGCCAACCCCCACGTACCGGTCATCGGGGTGCCGTCGCTGCCGTTCGATGTCAGTGATCTAGAGGCGCTCCGCGCGCTCGCCGATCAAATCACCGCCACCGGCTAATCCAGGCCCGCCGAAGCGTCGGCCCGATCTGAGCCCAATTGGGGCTCTACTCAACGCAATTCGACACGCGTCAGTTCCTGCTGGGCACAAGCCAATTGGAACCTATTTCGTTAGTGCTGTAACAGAAAAGCAATAATGAAGCGCGGCAGGACAGAGTCAGCCGACGCTGCGCGGCTTGCGCTGGTCGAAGAAGTCCGCCCACGAATCCACCTCGGGGTGTTGCTTGAGCAGGGCCCTGCGCTGGCGCTCGGTCATCCCGCCCCAAACGCCAAATTCGACCTTGTTGTCCAGCGCGTCCGCTCCGCATTCCTGCATAACAGGGCAGTGGCGGCAGATCACCGCAGCTTTACGCTGGGCGGCTCCGCGGACAAACAGTTCGTCGGGATCGGTAGCTCGGCACAGCGCCTTGGACACCCATGCGATCCGCTCCTCCGCGTCGACGCTGCGCAACAGCGTGGTTTGGGTGGCCACCAGGTTGGTTCGTCGCGCGGCCGGCCGCGTACCTGACACGAGCTGTTTCCTTCCTCCCGGTCGCGGTTTGCGACCGCCCTCCTCGAGTGCAGACCAGCTGCGGCCTAGGCCACACTATGCACTTCGGTGTTACCTGAATCTCACCGTGTGTCTAAGTTAGGTGGTCAGGTAGCAATTGCGCAACAGTCTCATAACGCTTTTTTTGGGACGGGCGTCCCGTCTCGGCGCAAACCGTGAGGCCAACAGTAAGGTCGCGGCCCATTTTGGGCGGTTGACCAGTAACGCAGGCGAAGATATCGGCCCGGGGCCGGTGACGCGACTACTGGTCACCTGGTGGGGAGGTTTTCGGGGTCGCAGGGGACGTCGACGTCAGGGCGGCCCGTTAGGGTAGTACGCATGGCAGAGCGCCCCCCGGCCGTCCTCACGGTCCTCAAGCTCGCTGGGTGCTGCCTGCTGGCCAGTGTCGTGGCCACCGCCCTGATGTTCCCGTTCGTGGGTGGCCTGGGGCTGATGTCAAACCGCGCCTCGGAAGTGGTCGCCAACGGGTCGGCCCAGCTTCTCGAGGGTCAGGTGCCCGCGGTATCGACGATGGTCGACACAAAGGGCAACGTCATCGCGTGGTTGTATTCGCAGCGGCGCTTCGAGGTACCCACCGACAAGATCGCCAACACGATGAAGTTGGCGATCGTGTCCATCGAGGACAAACGGTTCACCGAGCACAACGGTGTGGACTGGAAGGGCACCTTGACCGGACTGGCCGGCTATGCACGCGGCGATGTCGACACCCGCGGCGGCTCGACGATCGAACAGCAGTACATCAAGAACTACCAGCTGCTCGTCACCGCCCAAACCGACGCCGAGAAGCGCGCGGCCGTCGAAACCACGCCGGCGCGCAAGCTCCGCGAGATCCGGATGGCGCTCACGCTGGACAAGACCTTCACCAAGCCGGAGATCCTGACCCGCTACCTGAACCTGGTCTCGTTCGGTAACGGCTCGTTCGGCGTGCAGGACGCGGCGCAGACCTACTTCGGCATCAACGCGTCCGACCTGAACTGGCAACAGGCGGCGCTGCTGGCGGGCATGGTTCAGTCGACCAGCGCACTCAATCCGTACGTCAACCCTGAGGGCGCGTTGGCCCGGCGGAACTTGGTCCTGGACACCATGATCGAGAACCTGCCCGAGGAGGCCGACGCGTTGCGCGCCGCGAAGGCCCAGCCGCTGGGAGTATTGCCGCAGCCCAACGAGCTGCCCCGAGGCTGCATCGCCGCCGGCGACCGCGCATTCTTCTGCGACTACGTCCAGGAGTATCTGTCGCGCGCTGGGGTCAGCAAGGAGCAGCTGGCCCGGGGCGGCTTCCTGATCCGCACCACGCTCGACCCCGACGTACAGATCCCGGTCAAGGCGGCCATCGACAAGTTCGCCAGCCCGACGCTAGCGGGCATCTCCAGCGTGATGAGCGTGATCGCACCGGGGAAGAACTCCCACCACGTGATGGCCATGGCCAGCAACCGTAAGTATGGGCTGGACACCGACGCCGGCGAGACCATGCGACCGCAGCCGTTCTCCCTGGTCGGCGACGGGGCAGGGTCCATCTTCAAGATCTTCACCACCGCCGCCGCGCTGGACATGGGTATGGGCACCAACGCCACCCTCGAAGTGCCGGGCCGGTTCCAGGCCAAGGGCATGGGCAGCGGCGGGGCCAAGGGTTGCCCCAAGGACACCTGGTGCGTCGTCAACGCCGGTAACTACCGCGGTTCGATGAACGTGACCGACGCACTGGCCACCTCACCCAACACCGCGTTCGCCAAGCTGATCCAGCAGGTCGGGGTGACGCGCACGGTGGACATGGCGATCAAATTGGGCCTGCGGTCCTACGCCAATCCGGGGACTGCCCGCGACTACAACCCGGACAGCAACGAGAGCCTCGCCGACTTCGTCAAGCGGCAGAACATCGGGTCGTTCACCCTGGGCCCGATCGAGTTGAACGCACTCGAACTGTCGAACGTCGCGGCCACGCTGGCCTCCGGCGGCGTGTGGTGCCCGCCCAGCCCGATCGACAAGCTGATCGACCGCAACGGCAACGAAGTCGCCGTAACCACCGAGACCTGCGACCAGGTGGTGCCCGAGGGGCTGGCGAACACCCTTGCCAACGCGATGAGCAAAGACGCGCTCGGCAGTGGCACCGCGGCGGGTTCGGCGGGTGGGGCCGGCTGGGATCTGCCGGTATCGGGCAAGACCGGCACCACCGAAGCCCACCGCTCGTCCGGCTTTGTCGGCTTCACCAGCCACTACGCGGCTGCGAACTACATCTACGACGACTCACCCAACCCCACGGATCTGTGTTCGGGTCCGCTGCGGCACTGCGGCGACGGTGACCTATACGGCGGTAACGAACCGGCCCGAACGTGGTTCACCGCGATGAAGCCGATTGCGACCAACTTCGGTGAGGTGAAGCTGCCGCCCACCGATCCGCGCTACGTCGAAGGCTCCGCGGCTTCACGGGTGCCCAGCGTCGCCGGGCTGGAGGTGGACGCGGCACGTTCACGCCTGAAGGAAGCCGGTTTCCCGGTGGCCGACCAAACCAACTCGGTCAACAGCACCGCAAAGCTCGGCGAAGTCATCGGGACGACTCCCAACGGCCAAACAATTCCGGGTTCGATCATCACGATCCAGGTCAGTAACGGGATCCCGCCGCCACCACCACCGCCACCGGAAGGGATTCCGGGGATACCTGTCCCGGTCGGATCGCAGGTGGTGGAGATTCCGGGCCTGCCGCCGATCACCATTCCGCTGCTGGCTCCGCCGCCGCCGCCACCGCCGCCGTAGCCGGCTATAGCGGCGTCAGTTCGCCACTGGCAGTAGGCTTCCTGCATGGCTGACGTTCTGCCCGCCCTGATACGCACCGGCGCCGTAGCGCTCGGCTCGACCGTCGCCGGGATCGGTTACGCCGCGATCGTCGAGCGCAACGCGTTCGTGCTGCGCGAGCTGACTATGCCCGTCTTGACGCCGGGTTCCACACCGCTGCGCGTGCTGCATGTCAGCGACCTTCACATGACGCCCAATCAGCGCCGCAAGCAGGCTTGGCTGCGTGAGCTGGCCAGTTGGGAACCCGACTTGGTGGTCAACACCGGCGACAACCTGGCGCACCCAAAGGCGGTGCCGGCCGTCGTCCAGGGGCTGGGCGACCTGTTGTCGCGGCCCGGCGTCTTCGTCTTCGGCAGCAACGACTACTTCGGGCCGCGCCTGAAGAACCCAATGAACTACCTGACCAACCCCGGTCACCGGGTTCGCGGCGCGCCGTTGCCTTGGCAGGACTTGCGGGCGGCGTTCACCGAGCGCGGCTGGCTCGACCTCACCCACACCCGCCGTGAGTTCGAAGTGGCCGGTCTGCACATCGCGGCGGCGGGCGTGGACGACCCTCATATCGACCGGGACCGCTACGACGCGATCACGGGCCCTGCGAGCCCGGCGTCGAACCTGCGGCTGGGGCTTACGCATTCGCCCGAACCGCGGGTGCTCGACCGCTTCGCCGCCGACGGCTACCAGCTGGTGATGGCGGGCCACACCCATGGCGGGCAGCTGTGCCTGCCGTTCTATGGGGCCCTGGTCACCAACTGCGGCCTGGACCGCAGCCGGGCGAAGGGGCCATCCCGTTGGGGCGCCGACATGCGCTTGCATGTCTCCGCCGGTATCGGCACCTCGCCGTTTGCGCCGGTGCGGTTCTGCTGCCGGCCCGAAGCGACCCTGCTGACGCTGATCGCCACCCCGCACGGCGGCCGAGACTCCAGCAGCAACCGGGGCCGTGTTCAGCCAGCAGCTTCGTTGCGTTGAACCACCGGCCCCAGATCGCCGGTCCGCAGCCGCTCGCGTTGCTGGAAGGACAACGCGGTCCGGTTGATCGAGGCCCTCAAGGTTTTGGGCCCGTCGTAGCGCTGACACCCCCATTTCTGCCCGGCGTGGTCGACCGGATGGTGTCGGTCCCCGATGCGGCGTCGATCGCGGCCGCCCGCCACGTCAGCGCCGTACTGGGCTGCCGTGTGGGTCCATCGACGGGAACCAACTTGTGGGGCGCCTTCGGGCTGCTCGCCGAGATGGTGGCCGACGGCCGCAGCGGTTCGGTGGTCACGCTGCTTGCCGACAGCGGCGACCGCTACGCCGACACCTACCTCAGCGACGAGTGGGTCAGCGCCCAGGGGCTTGATCTCAGCGGACCCGCCGAGGCGCTGGTCGAATTCGAACGGTCATGCGCCTGGGGCTGATGCCCCGGTGGTGCGCTGCCTCGCGGTTTGGCTAGTCGATGGGCCGGTGCGATAGGCTGTCGGGGCTTCACGCGGGGTGTGGCGCAGCTTGGTAGCGCGCTTCGTTCGGGACGAAGAGGCCGTGGGTTCGAATCCCGCCACCCCGACTGCGTGTTGGAGGTGACAGAACCGCCCTGACCTGGATCTAAGGTCAGGGCGGCCTTGCTTCTCTGCGACGCCACGATGTTGCGGATGCTGATCATTGGTCAGTGCGCTCTCAGTTCCACGCAGGCAGCGAAAAGGCAGCATTGCGATAGATCAACATCACCGTCGAGCAGATCACGGATCGCGTCGCGGTCCTCAGTTCGCCGAACGTACAACTGGATTGTTGTGGCGGTGTCCTCGTGCCCCATGACCTTCGCCAGCTTGTTCGAAACGAACCTGGCTGTCGTCATCGTTGTCGTCTCATTACTAGTCCTTGGCGGAAGACGAGACAGATGATTGTGAGACCAACTTCTGCGACATCGCGACGTGCGGAATCAGAGGCCGTGCAAGCGACTCGATGCGTGTCGCAAATGTGGTCTCTTTCGAATACACCGAGTAAACGAGCTTGGATGGGTGTTGATCGTCGGTCCGTCAACGGTGTCCAAGTTTATTGGTACTGGGCTGCCCACCACTGGAACACGGCGTCTACACTCTCGTCTCCCAGCGCCGCTCGTGCCCAGGCGAACACCAGTTGGGAGCGAACCTGTGTGCGAGACCCACCACCGGCTGCCACACCGCCCCAGGGTGGGCGAATTACGTGGCAGCCAGAGTGGGGGAATTACGTGACGGACCACCCCGTCATAGTGGCGGAATTACGTGACCGCCGACAGGACAGGATTCGAAACTCTGTAGGCGTACGCCGACGGATTCAGATTCCCTAGATGGGGGTGTCGGATAATGTCACGCCGAAGTCCGCTTAGCTACGCTGAAAGCGCGAAACAGCAGAGCGGTCGACGAGGAGCGGAATTGACGCCATGGCTATTCAGGAGTGCCTGCGCCGATGATGCTCGAGCCGTGAACGAAATCTACCGGGAGTCGTGGCCGACTTCAGTGCGTCATGTCGCTTCTGAACCAGTGATCGATGCTCTCCTTCGCGAACGATCAGAGCAGTTCTGGTTGGAATCCATCGAGGAATCGGGTTCTGGTTTCGAGCTGGCGATGGACAGATCGCGACTGGTGGCTTTTTGTGGGTGGATCTCCCAAGGAATCCGGACCGGCGAGCTCAAGTGGCTATTTGTGACGCCGGAGAGCCAGCGGGCCGGACTCGGGAGCGCACTTCACGACCATGCCGTTCACGCCATGTTCAAAGCAGGGATAGCCGACGCGTGCCTGTGGGCAGTTCCCAGAAACGGCCCCGCCGAAAAGTTCTATTGCCACAGGGGGTGGCGTGCTACGGAAGAATTGACTTACGTACCGACGCTCGCGGGAGAGTTTCCCCTTCGGAAATGGATCCGTTCTCTACCCCTTGGCAGATCCCTCTTGCTTGATCGTCGATGACCCGCAGCCCGGGCACGCCTTCCAAGAAGCGTCAATAGCGAGACCACACTGCTCACAGTTCCTTTCGAAGCGCCACGTGCAGTGTGGACACACAACCCACTCTGACTCCAGCAGGCCACTACAGCGGGGACAACGCTTCTCGCTGTTCGCCCGGCTCTCTTGCAGCCACTCCAATATCTCAAGCAAGTGCGTCATAGCGGCCGAGGCCGTCGCCTCGCTCAGATCCTCTTGGTGCGCAGCCACGTTGCACACGCTCTCAATCCAGTGCGCCGAGCTCGCCACGAGAGGAGGAAGGATGCCCCGCTCCTCGAGGCCCGCAATCACCGCCGAAAATTGTTGCGGCGAGTCGGCGCCCATGACGTGATCAGCCACCTCGCGAAGATTGAGCTCAACCAGACGGGCCATCTTTATCGTCGCGAGAGCGGGATCTTTAGGAATCAGCTCTCGGGCCTGTACAACGCTCTTACGAAGGGTTACCGATAGTCCGGCAATCCGCTCAATGTTACGCCTCGGCTGTTGAACAAAGGTTATGCCAGAGTCCTCAGCGAGTGGGTGCGCCAGCCGGCCCAACATGAGGGGGGCGCACATCAAATCGTCGGAATATCCGACCCGGATGTCTCCGGCCTGTTTGGGGTAGGTCAGACGCTCCCAATGGCTGATACCGAGGATTTCGGGATGCTCTCCAGGTTGTGACGACGCGCTCGTCCCAAGGCCGGTTGCCACGGCAAACTCCCGAATAGCGGCTACACCGACTTCGATATCCTTGAGGTGTTGCTCAAGGTGTTCGGAGGCTGCGCTCTTGAAGGCGGCATTGAGGAGCCGCCGAGCCGTCTTTTGATTCCATCGAGTTCCGAGATACTCCTCAAGGTACTCGACGTCTATTTCGCGGGGAGCATCGGCGAGTGTTGCACTTATCCGTCGGTGCATCTCTACGATGCGATCAATTTCGAGCGCACGCGGGGCCAGAACCTCAGATGTGACAATCAGGTCCAACAGCGTGAAAGGAAGATCGTCGGCGGAGAAGACTACCTCGGACTCCTCGCCCACACAGGCGCTTACATGGGGTTCCCACGAGGCGATTCCATGGATGTAGCCCTGGTGGAAGGCTCTCACCTGATCCAGCGGACGTAGATCGATGAACATCACATCACGGCCAGCGGTGCGCGCCCAGTGCCAGCCCACGAAGTGTCCGCTCGAGCCGAAAACGGTTGCGATTCGAAGAGGCGCGTCGCTCTCATGGATTCGCTTCTTAAGCACCACGGAATGCGTCGGACCCGCGGATTGGGCAACTGCCGCCACTCGAAGAGGCAGACCATAAGCGAGCCCGAGAGTGAACGGGACCATGCCGACGTACGCCAAATCGACCGCTCGGGTGAAGAACAGCAGCATCGACTCGGTACCGCTGTCGGAATAACGAATTGCAACACGTGTCGTGGGAGAGCCCGGTCGGCTTCCTGTGCTGTGGGGTCCGGTAGAGGCGCGGGCGGGTTTGGTTGCCTTCACACCGGCGCGTCCTACCGGCGCGGGCGTGCCGGCGAAGGGGTGATCGGACGGCCCGACCGCGCTTGCCGCGGGCGCCTGCGAATCCGCCTGTCTGACAACAGCTTTCACCGCATTCGATACGCCCCCTGTCGGGGCTTCAGCATGCGCTGGCTCCTCGGTTACTTCCGCGGATGGCGCCGACGTCGGTGCGTCCATATCCTTCAGCCTGTTGATCGTCCGGTATATGTCCGCGTAGACGTCGTCGCGGCTGCTGAGCAGCTCCAGGATGTCGTGTCCGCCTCGTCGTTCTTGAGGGTCGGCCGAGTAAAGAGCGGGCTCCAGCTGGTTGAGGATATGGCGCTGCTGGGCGTGGTCCAGGGGCTGCGGCTGGGTTACCTGATCGATGAGGTTGGTGAGGTAGGACAGCGGGGCGTCGGGCGGGTCCGGCAGTGGGTCCGGTAGCGGTGGTGCCGCCGACAGAGTTGCCAGACCTCCGCCGAGCGACAGTGCGGCTCGATCCCGGGCTTTGGGGTCGGAGTAGTAGTCGACGATGTGACGTTTCGAGAAGCGCCCGGGAAGGGCTTTGGGCGGCGGCTCCACCGCCACCGGCAGCACCGGCTTGTGCAGTGACTCGGCCCAGTCAAATTCACGTCGGCACGCCGTGGAGCTGAGCGCGCCGCGGGAGATGATCGCAATAAAGGTGTCGCAATCGGCGATCCGCCGCAAGATCTCCTCCCACCAGTCCTGGCCGCCATGTAGCGAAGAGTCATGCCAGGTGTCGCAGCCCAGAACGCGAAGATGCTCCACCAGCTGCTCGATGTCAGGCTTGTTCTGGCGGGCGTAGGAGATAAAGACTTTCCGCACGCGCAACTCCTCGGCACCCATAGTTCAGGTGTGAATAGCTCCAAGCATACGAAGCGGCTGTCGTGTGGACTGGCGATACAGCAAAACCAAGGAACTCATCCGGTCCGCGCTAACTCTGGTCCGCGTGACGAGAAAACCGGTGCATCGCGTGATCGCCGCGGCGCTGGTTCTGAGGACAAACTTCCGCGAGTCACAGCTATGGCCTGCTCTCTCGTCATGACGGCTTGCTCATGGCTGACTAGTGCCGTTACGGCCAGGGCGATGACGATCGCCAGCATCGCAGAAAGAAGGGCAAGAATCCGTGCCCGTCTACGACAGACCGCCGCGCGCTTCAATTCTTCTTGGTCGTTGTTTTTCGTCGGTGATGCGGTCGTCTTCGCGCCGCCGTGATGTCTTCAGGTAGGTCGTGGGTGGGTTCTAGGCGAGCAGGCCAACACCCGCTGCGAAGCTGTCATCTGCCTGCCAAAACGACGGAAGAAACCGTCGTCTTGTTCCAAGGCTGATAAGTGGGGCCCACTGCTCCGCCGTGGCGGACATGCTGCGCAACCACCGCGCAACGCATGAGGCTGACAGGCTGTCGCCCCGGATCGTGACCGGGTTGGGGTTGCTAGGACGCTGGTGCCATTGCCGGCGTCGTAGTGTGTCGTGTGGGGGTGCGCCTTCCAGAGCCGTCGGAGGAGGTGGCCTTGCCCGACGAGATCCGGACCTCGACCGAAGCCTGGGTCGGCGGCCGCTCTACCGCACGCTCGGCTCCTTCTGGTCGACCCACCGAGTGTTTCGTGGTGATGCCGTTCGGCAAGAAGCCGGTGCCAGGGGTTTCCGACCGGATGTTTGATTTCGACAAGCCCTACCGGGTGATCATGCGACGTGCCATCGAGGCGGCGGGGATGGTCCCGGTCAGAGCCGACGAGTCGACTGCTTCGGGGATCATCCACACCGACATGTTCAAGGCGCTGCGGGACAGACGGATCGTTCTCGCCGAACTGTCGCTGCACAATCCCAACGTCTACTACGAGCTCGGGATCAGACATGTGCTGTCATCGGCGGGGACGGTGCTCATGTGCCGTGTCGACCAGCCGTTGCCGTTCGACATCGCCCTCTCTCGGGTGGTGATGTACGAGTACGACGGTCATCACCTGGACTGGGAAGAGGCAGAGCGGGTGATCCCGATCCTGCGCCAGTATCTCCTCGAAGCACTGGAGGGCCACCAGGACAGCCCGGTCCATGCGCTCATCCACATCCCCGCGGCCGACCGGCGCAGCGACCGTACCGACCCGAACTCCAACCCGTTCCTCGTCCCCGAGCTCCACCGGTACGAGAGTGACCTCGGTGAGCGTTGGCGCCACGATGGATCAAACTTAGCTCAGCTCATGACCCATCATGCCCGCTCCACGTTCGGGGTACGAGCAATCGGTTACTACTGCCTGGCCGGTGATTCCCTGCCCGAGGGGTCGGCGGTGGTGGCCGAGCGCCTGGTGGACGCCGCGCAGTACGACCTCGCCAACAAGCTGTTCGAGCGTCTGGGGCCTGACGAGCTCGATCTCCGTCGCAGAGAGATATACGCATCTTCCTATTCGGAGGAGCACCCGAACCTGCCCGGTACCGACCATGCGATCGCGATGGTTCACGAAGCGATCGCGGACGCCCAGAAGCAGTTCGCCGCCACCGATGTTCAGCGGTCCTTCCAACTGTCCCATGGTTACCGGCGGTTGGCCGGGCTCCAGCAGTGGCGCTGGCAGCAGACGCGTGAGACCGGCGACCTCGATGCCGCCATCGACGCGTTGGGCCTCTCACTCGAACTGATGCTCGACGCCCGGCAGCTTGGTGCGGTGGTCCCGGTGGGCTTGATCGCACAGGCCAGGGTCAAGCTGATTCTCCACCTCCGAATACGCGACAACGACGCACGCCGACCAGACGCGGAACAGCACGGGCAGGCGGTGCTGGCGGCGACCCCCGATCCGCGCATCGACGACCCGGTGTCTCTGTCGTGGTCGCGTTGGTACCAGGCGATCGTCCTGGCCGACCAGGGCTACGAGCAGGCTGCCCGGGAGAAGACCTACGAGGCGCTCCGTGAGGACGCCAGGCTCAACGAGCTCGAACACGTGGAGGTGGGCAGACGTCAATACCAGCTCCTTCGACGCTTCATCGACCAGTACTCGGAGTGGTTCCGCGAACCAACCTTGATCGGAACCGTGGCCCAAGCACTGCAGTCGAAGCTCGTGCTGTGAGCGGGATTTCAGGTACTCGCCTTACCCCACCCGGCACCTTGCGCGGATGGCTGATCACGCAACGGCCGGGGCAGTGCCGCCGAGACCGGCATTGTCGATGCTGAGGTAGTCGAGTCAGACGACCTGACCGTCAGCCAGCTGAACTGGAACTTCTAACCTTACCGCCGACCACCCGTCCCCTGGGACGGGTGGTTCCATATAAAACGGATTGTGGATAAAACGGATTGTGGCCAGATTCGTGTGGTCTGCCGATACACCGTTTTACGCTGTGGGAAGGTAATGAATGTCAATGGCCAAGTAGAAGTCCCCGCTGGTGGCCAGATTAAAGTCCCCACCCCGTGCGGTAGTTCAGGGTTGGTTCAGGTGCGCTCCTTCTGGTGTTGGGCGTCTTTCATTCGGTAGGACTGGCCGTCGGTGATGACGACGGTGGCGTGGTGCAGGAGTCGGTCGAGGATGCTGACGGCGGTGGTCTGCTCGGGCAGGAATCGGCCCCATTGTTCGAAGGGCCAGTGCGAGGCGATGGCCAGGGATCGGCGTTCGTAGGCGCCGGCGACGAGCCGGAACAGCAACTGTGTTCCGGTGTCATCAAGCGGTGCGAAGCCGAGCTCATCGAGGATGATCAGATCGACGCGCAGCAGTGATTCGATGATCTTGCCGACGGTGTTGTCGGCCAGGCCGCGGTAGAGGCTTTCGACGAGGTCGGCGGCGGTGAAGTAGCGGACCTTGTGCCCTGCGTGGATGGCAGCGATCCCCAGGCCGATCAGGGTGTGGGATTTTCCGGTCCCGGCGGGTCCGATGATCGCCAGGTTGGATTGTGCCCGAACCCATTCCAGACTCGACAGGTAGTCGAACACCTTGGGCTGGATCGAGGAGGCGGCCACATCGAAGGACTCCAGCGTTTTGGCGACCGGGAACCCGGCGGCCTTGAGCCGGTTGACGATGTTGGAGGCATCGCGGGCGGCGAGCTCAGTCTCGACCAGGGTGCGCAGCACTTCCTCGGGGGTCCAACGTTGTGTTTTCGCGGTCTGCAGGACCTCGGGTGCGGTGCGCCGGATCGCGGCGAGCTTGAGCCGGCGCAATCCGGCGTCGAGATCAGCCGCGAGCTCTGGAACAGAGAGCGGTGCAACGGGTTTGGTTGCCTTGGCCGATGTGGTGGTCATGAACTCACACCGCCGTCGGCGGCCGAGGTGACCTTGTAGGCGTCCAACGAACGTGTCGGTGCGATCGGTAGGTCCAGGATCAACGCATCCCCAGCGGGGCGGGGCTGCGGGGTCCCGGCACCGGCGGCCAGGATCGAGCGGACGTCGGTGGCGCGGAACCGCCGGAACGCCACCGCCCGGCGCAACGCCGCCACCAAGGCCTGTTCACCGTGAGCGGCGCCCAGTGCCAGCAGGATCTCCAGCTCAGAACCGAGTCGGGTATTGCCGATGGCGGCGGCTCCGACCAGGAACGCTTGGGCGTCCTGACCCAAGGCGCAGAACTGCTGCTCGGTCGTCGTCCTCGGACGTGGGCCCCGGTTGGGTGCCGGTCGCGGCCCGTCGTAGTGGGCATCGAGGATCGAGGCCGTGCCCGGGGCGCCCAGTTCGTGCTCAGCCACGATCATCCCGGTTGCGGGCTCGACGAGGCAGACCGCGCCGTGATCGACCACGACGGCCACGCTGGCTCCGATCAGCCGGGTAGGCACCGAGTAGCGGGCCGAGGCGTACCGGATGCACGCGAGCCGGTCGACTTTGCGCAGCACTGACGGTGCCCCGATCTGCATACGCAGCGACGGCAATGGTTGCAGGAGTTCACGTTCGATGATCAGCCGTTCATCGGGCACCGCGCAGATCTCCGAGTGCATCAGCGCGTTGACCTCCGTGTACCAGGCGACAGCCGCGATGTTGGCGGCGCGTACGTCCACAGCGGTGCCGTCGATGGCGGCCTGTGTGAGCAACGGGACGGCCAGGTCGCGTTGGGCATAGCCGCACAAGTTCTCCACGATGCCCTTGGACTGCGGATCGTTGGCGTGACAGAAATCGGGTGCGAACCCGTAATGGCTGGCCAGCCGCACGTAGTCCGGGGTGGGCACCACCACGTTGGCGACCACACCGCCCTTCAAGCACGCCATCCGATCGGCCAGCACCTGGGCCGGGACACCGCCGATCGCGCTCAATGCTTCGGCGATCAAGGCCAGCGTGGTGCAGGCGCGTTGATCGGTGGCGAACGCGACGAAGCGCCACCGGGAGAACGCCAGCACTGCGCAGAACAGGAACAACCCCGGCGCTGCTTGGGCCCAGTCGATCACCAGATACTCGCCTGGTGACCACACCGCGGGTCGGCGGCCCCGATGATTCTCGCTGCGCCACAACGCCTTCGCTTCGGCGGCGAGGCGGCGGAAGTTGCGTGCCGAGCCCTCGTAGCCGGCAGCGCGAGCGATCGGCAGCATCCGCTTGGCCGACATCCGACCATCGGATTTCTTCACCCGTTCGGCGACCAGCTCGGCCACCGCATCGTAGTTGTGGGCCCGCTCGACCCGTAGCGGCGCCGCTTCACCGGCTTCGAACTTCTCGACGACCCGTTTGACGGTCTTGTGGGTGGTGCCGCACAGCTGCGCTGCAGACCGATACGACCCGACTTGTTGATAGGCAGAAATGATGTCCATGCGGTCCCTCGCAGACTTCAATGGAACTCCCCGGTGGTGGCGATGAGTGGTTGGCACCTTCACCGTCACCACCGGGGCCCGCAGTTCCTGATCGACACGACGAACACGGGGTGGGGACTTTTATCTGGCCACCAGTGGGGACCTCCACTTGGCCACCAGTGGGGACTTTTTCATGGCCACGGACAAATGAAGCGCCCCGTCTGGCGCACCATGGGGCTGCTCGACTTGTCGCCAAGGGCACGATTGGGTTGGACGCGGGCACGCCTAACGGTTCGGGCAACCGCCGATGAGGGGGACGGTCGGGCGAGCACCGATCCGTGCACCACTACCATCACAAATGTTGCTGAGGATGAGTGGATCGACACCCGGACCCGGTTGTACTGGCGAACCCCAAGCCAAGAGATCAACCACTTGCGTCACTGCAAGCTGGCTGACGATCAACTAGTTGCGAGCATGCGCAGGACGGCGTTTTACCGGGCTCGCACGGGCCATGTGTACCGCCTGGCCTTACTGCAATGATCCAGGCCCCCTAGTTGGGTGATGACTTACGTATACGGCGGCGGCCTGACCAGTCCGACGCGCATAGGCCCAGTCCACTGTGTGCCGGTAACCTGCAATTCGAGGATGGTGGCGCGGATGTCCTCGATCACGGCCTGCAGGTCGGCGATCGACTGGTTCAGCCGAGCGGTGATCTCGCTCGTTCGGGACCGGACGGTGGCGCCCTGCAGATCCAAACCGACAGCGAAGATCCGTTGAATCACACCATCGTTCAGGTCACGGGCGATCCGCTCACGGTCGGCCAGCACAGTCAAATGACGGGCGTGTTCTAGAGGAGCGGTGCTGAGTACTGGCGGAGCGTTCATGATGTCCCCGGACCGTTGTCAGCAGAGGTGTCCGGCTTCGAGCGACTACTCAGTAAGGCCGACGGCGGAACAGCGGCTGGCCTCATTCCGGACTGGCTGAAATCCCCAGCATCGCCGATGTTACACCCCGCAGCGGCGATCTGGCATGGGCAGCCACTCCAACATTTGTTGAAGTCGATCCTGGTCTATTTGGGCTTGCTGCGCACTGGGCATGACCCGCCGTCCTGGCTCATGACTTGATCGTCTGGCCACTCATTGCAAAGCTGCTAGTCAAGCGGCGCTCGTAACCCGTTGTGCACCAGTGGTATTCGATACCATTGCGCAGCACCATGATTGGCATGCAGATGAAAGCCCTTGATAGGCGACCCCTTTTGACGACCGGTCGGTGGTATACCCGGGGAGAGCCGTCGCACCGGGGGCGGCAGGGGGTGGCCGAGACTGCCCGCAATACACCAGCAAGGTTGATTGATGCCCCGCGAAGCCAGTCGAAGCGTCGGGCTTATTCGCTGGCGATCTTGTCCGGGCAGTAGGCCTCGACGCTCGCGCTGACGAAGTAGCCCGCATCGTTATAGTCCCAATCCTGGTTGCCGAGCCGGACGCCTTTTATGACTTCGTCCGCGGACTTGCCCGCCTGCAACTCCGAGCAAATTTCGTGCGCCGAGGCGATGAGCGCCTGGGAGTCGGTGATCTGTCTGCCCATGTTGTCGCGGATGTTTTTGAGGAACTGCGCATCGTTCGGATCTGCCTGCGCGGTCGCCGCGAAGGCCGTGGCGCTCACCAGGACCGCCGTGATAGCTAGAAGTACCTTCATGGGGGACCCCGACTCTGAATTGCTTGGCAAGGCTCACCAAGTGCGGCCATGCGGTCGGCTGGAGCCTACCGGGGCAAGAGCTTCAGCTCTTCTCGTCCGGTCACAACGGATCAAACCGGTCGATCAGCCAGGTTCCGTTTACCTTCGCCAGACCCACCCGCACCGAGCTTGAAGCGGTCGTTGGCGCTGGCTTGTCCTGGCTGGTCGTCGTTTGGTTGACGAAGACGAGGATGGCGGCTTGCTCGCTGGTCAATGACTCGACGCCCGCACCGACGACGCTTGCCGTCGTGGTAACCCGCTTCTGCTCCTCGGCAGGCCGGACAGTTTGGCTGGTGAACTGCTTGTAGTAGGTGAGGAAGTCGCCGGTGAGCATCGCCTCGGCGGCGGCGAAGTCTTGGTCAAGGTTGTCCGGCGAATAGGTCAATATCTTGGCAGTTCCGGTGCTCGCCGCCTGGGTCGCGGCCTGGCGGTCGGCGGCTTGGTTGGCGACGGGCGGCGGCTGTCGACTCTTGACCTGCATCTGCCAGCCGCCCAGCGCCGCAGCGCCCACTATCGCTGCGGTAAGTGCGATCGCCAGCGCCCACCATGCGAGGCGCCACCCACCTGCCTGGCTCATGGCACGAACTCCACGTTTGACACCCTGTGGGCGCCGCCGATTCTCTCCACTTGCACGCGCAACCGCCACCTTCGCGGATCTTGCTCTGCGCCTGCGGAATTGGTGACTTTCGAAGTGACGGCGACGAGGACGTGGGCGGTGCTGCCGCCGATCGACTCGAGGCCGGCGCTGTTGACCGTTCCCTGTGTCGTGACGTTCGAATTCACGATCGTTAGTTTGAAACCGGAGCTATCCCGCGCGAAATCGTCGTGGAAAGTGCCGGTCGACCCGTCGAGGATGTGCTGGATGTCGCTGTCGGCCGTCTGCGGGCTCAGACTTGTGAGGAAAACCGCGAACTGTTTGGCGTAGTCGACGTAGGGCTGCCACTGAGGTGCGGCGGTGGAGGGCTGGGCATTCGGGCGCAGCGCCTGTGCGACGGCGAATGCGCCCGCGCCGACCAGCGTCAGCGTCAAGATCAGCGGCACTACTATCGCCGCCCACGTCATGGGTTGTTTCGGCGGATTCACTGCCACCGGATACTCGAATGCTGAAGGCGCATACTGGATGATCGGCGGCTGGGCTGTGAATTGCGTTGCTAAATACGGATTTTGCACAGGTGTGGTCAGTGCGAGGCGCGCCGCCTGGGCCAAGTCTTTGGCCATGCGATAGCGCTGGTTGGGGTCTTTGGCCAGGCCGGTCGCGATGACTTGGTGCATCTCCGCGGGGACCCTCTGCTCCAAGGTGTTGGCGGCGAAAGGCGGGTGACCGGTCAGTAATTCATACAGCACACACGCCAGCGCGTAGACATCGGCTCGCGCGTCTGCGGCGCCGTGCTGGAATTGCTCCGGGGCGATGCCGAAGTCGATGAGGTAGGCGAAGTCAGCGTCGGTTTTCAAGTCGGTCACCAAGATGTTCGATGACTTGACGTCGCGGTGCACCAATCCGATTTCGTGAGCAGCACTCAGCGCCGAAGCGATCTGCTCAATGATCCCCACCGCGCGGGCCGGCGGCAGCGGTCCCGCACCGAGGAGCTGATTCAGATCGCCGCCCTTGATCAGCCGCATCGTGACATACAGCCGTCCGTCGATCTCACCGAAATCGTGGATCGGGAGGATATGCGGCTCGTCGAGCCCGGCCGCAGCGCGGACCTCCTGCCGGAACCGCGTCTGGAAGACCTCGTCATCAGTGCAATTCGCGGGTAGTACCTTCAGAGCCACCACTCGGTCGATGGCGGTGTCGAGGGCCCGCCACACGTCGCCCGTGCCGCCGCGGCCCAGCAATTCCACCAATCGGTAGCGTCCGAATTGGGTCCCGTCCACGTAAGCCTCCCCGGTGTGGTTCACCGAAACGATAGCCTTGGATACCCATTTCCTCACTCGTCCGGCCGGTAGTTAGGGATGACGAGCGCCCTGACCAACTCCGCGATTCGGGGTGCTAGCTGGGCCAGCGCTGTTGGTTCGTGGTCAGCCAGGTATTCGATGATCAACTCGGTACCGGCCGCCACGACCAGGTGACACATTTCGTCGGTGAGCGGCAGCAAAGCGGGATCAGTTCGGCTGCGCAGGTCGCACATGGCGGGCGCTATGGCATCGACGAATTCGCGGATGGCTTCGTTGCGGCGGATGCGCACCTGCCGCCCCGCACCGACCGCTTCGAGGAAGAACACGCGGGCAGCGGCGGGCGCCGCGGCGATCACCGCCAGGATTCTCGCCGCGTAGTCCGCGATCTCACCCGGTTCGATGCGTAGTGCTCCGCCGTTCGGCACGTTCAGCCCCGACTCTCTAACTACCACGCCCACCGCCTGATAGGCGTCGAGGAACAGATCCTCCTTGCTCGCATACAGCTGGTAGAAGGTCTTGCTCGATACGCCGGCGCGTTTGGCGATGGTCAACGCGGTGGTGGCCGCGTATCCGTCGGCGGCGAAGAGTTCGATTGCGGCAGCGGTGATTCGAACCCGCTGGGCTTCCCGGATGTCGTCACGCGACAGACGATGGCGGTGGCGCGGCAGCGGTTCCGGGGAGCCACCTGCGAGCAATCGGATGACCGCGGTGACGGTTTCGGGCTTGGTTTCCGCTACCTCGCCCATCGTTGTACCGCTAACGCCGCACCGTCGCGCGCCTGCTCATAGTGATAGTCGTCGAAGGAGAACCGGCGATTGGCGCGACTGGCCGCGAAGAAGCCGGTCGGGCGGACGTAGGTGCTATCACCTTGAGAATTACGGTAATACGTCGGAACGTGGCCGTTGAGGTCGTTCAAGTAGTACCGCAGTGCGCGAGAACGCTTCACGATCAGGTCGTGGTACGCGTCGTGAATCGCTTGCCGGACCTCGACGCGGGTGGCCCGACGGCGGCGAGCCTCGCCGATCGCGCGAACCGCGTGATCGGCAGTCATCTCGACGAATGCGTGCCATCCGCTTCCGGTCCAGGAGTACGGGCCGACGAGGGTCCAGCGGTTGGGCAGTCCGGGCACGGCCACGCTCTGGTAGGCCTGCAATCCGTGCTGACGGTAATAATCGGCGAGGTCGAAGTTATCACGGCCCAAAATTGTTCCGGGCCGGTATGTTTCGGGGTCGGAGAATACTTCGTAGCCGGTCGCCAGGACGATCACGTCGACGCGGTGGTCGCGTCCGTCGCCGGTGCGAATCCCGTGTGGGGTAATCTCGGCGATCGGTGTGGTGACGAGTTCGACGTTGGGCCGGTTGTAGGTCTGCAGGTAGTGGTTTGACAGCGTCGGGCGCTTCGCGGCGATGCCGAAGTTAGGCGCAAGTGCGGCAACGGTATTGGGGTCAGAAATGATGCGGTTGAGGTAGCGCCGGTAGGCCGGGATGGTGGTCTGGTCGAAGACGTCCAGGACGGGACGGATAACCGGCTGCGGAAATCCGCTCACGGCGCGTAGCACGAGATCGACGACGCCCAGCGCGACACCGTGCACTGCAGGCTGGACGCCACGAACAGCTAGCATGCGCTGCAAGGACTTTGAGATGCGGTAGTCGGGTTTGGGCAGCGCCCACACCGGTGTGCGCTGGAAGACCGTCAACGCCGCAACTTTGGCGGCGATGGCCGGGATGATCTGCACGGCGCTTGCGCCGGTACCGATCACCGCGACCCGCTTGCCGCCCAGTTCGTAATCGTGGTCCCAACTTGCCGGCCGCTGGATCTTGCCTTCGAATGCTTGCCATCCGGGGATTCCGGGATCGGCTTTGGGCCGGATGAACGCGCCGACGGCGCTGATCAAGAACCGCGCCGTGATGAACTCGCCTGTCTGCGTGTGCAGCACCCACATGGCGGCCGCGTCATCCCACTGTTCACACACGACGTCGGTGTCGAACCGCACCCGCCGGTACAGGTCGAACCGTTTGGCCACGTCCACGTGGTAGCGCTTGACCTCCGCGCCGCGGGGAAAGACGCGGCTCCAATTGGGATTACGGGCGAACGAGTATTGGTAAGCGATTGCCGGGATGTCGACGCTCAGGCCCGGATAGTGATTCTCGTGCCAGCTTCCGCCGATATCGTCGGCGCGTTCGATGATCACGAAGCGGTCGATGCCGGCCGCCGCAACCTTGACGGCCGCAGCGATGCCGCCGGGGCCGGCCCCGATGATGGCGACCTCGAAGTCCGGGTCTGCTGGCGTGTCAGTCATGTTCGCGCTGCGCAGGGACGGAAGCGAACTCTGGTGCCGTAGCGGGGCGCGAGCATGATCGAGCGCCGCACGATCTTCTCGGGCTTTTCGTCCACGGCGCTGAACTCGCCTTCGCGCAGCAGCACGTGTATGACGGTGATCAACTCTCGCATGGAAAAGCTCGCTCCCAGACAGCGTTTGACGCCGCCCCCGAAAGGAACCCAAGCGTAGGTCTGCGGTCGGGTACCGAGAAATCGTTCGGGACGGAACTCGTGTGGGCGTTCGTAGGTGTCGGCGTTGCGGTTGATGGCGATGATATGAACGACGATTCGGGTGCCGGCATCGACGCGGTAGCCGCCGATTTCAACGGGCCGGGCGGCGACGCGGGAGGTGAGGGGCGCGGGCGGGCGCACTCGCAACGTCTCGTGGATCACCGCCGTCGTGAAGGCTTCCTCCTCACTGCTGGCTTCGGATCGCACGCGTCGCAGCGCATCGGGGTGGTGCAGAAGGAGATCGAAGACCCACGCCAACGCGGTCGCGGTGGTTTCGTGGCCCGCCAGCATCAAGGTGATCAGGTCGTCGCGGATCTCGCTGTCCGACAACTGTTCTCCGTCGTCTCCGCGGGCACACATGAGCAGCGCCAGAATGTCGGCCTGTTGAGGCAAGCGCGGATCGTTTCGCCGTTGCGCGATCAGCGGCATGACGACGTCGTCGATCTCCCTGTTGGCCTGGGCCCGAGCGGGCCACACCCGCAAGGTGCCGAAGTGGCGCAGCGCGTAACGGACCGTCAATTGCTCTGAGACACCAAGGTTTAACAGGCGTTCGAACGGCCGACCCAGTCGCCGGACCTCGTCGGGATCGTCGACTCCGAAGATCACCTTGACGATCACGTCCAGCATCAGCGAGCGTGCCGCCTGCAACATCTCGAACGGACGGTCAACGGGCCAGCCGCGCATCGCCGCGCGGGTGGAGGCCTCGATGATCGGCACGTAGCTGCTCAGCGCATCGCCGTGCAGCGGAGGCGTCAGGAGCTTGCGCCGTCGCAGGTGCTCGGGCTCCTCCTGCACGAACATCGATCCGGACCCGTAGATCGCCGCCGTGGGACCGACGCCCTCTCCCCCGAGTAAGACGTCGGTCGGAGCGGTGAAAACTTGCTTCGCCAGCTCCGGGTCGGACACGATCGCAACGTCGCCCAGGCTGAGGATGGGCATCGTCATGATCGGCCCGTATCGACGTATGAGGCGCAGCATCCGGCGCTCACCGCCGGCCAGATAGGCGATTGCATACGCTGCGGCGAAGGCCGGCCGAAGGATGCGGGGAGCGGGCAGACCCGGCGGAGGTGCTGGCACGCTGAGGACCCCTATCCAACGATCCAGAAATGGTTCGTTTCTAGTTATAGGACAGCATGCGTGCTTGCATCGGTCAAGGCATCGAAGTCGGAGCCGTTCGTGGCACGACCGCTCCGTGAAGGGGGGTCAGATCGGGAGAGCGATGATCAGACGCAGTCTGCGCAGATCGGCGGTACACCGCCGGCGCTGCGTAACCGGTTGCGGTGCTGCACCAGGTGGCAGCTCGAGCAGGTGAACTCGTCGGCGCGGGCGGGAATCACCGTCACCAACAGTTCTTCACCCGACAGATCTGCGTCGGGCAGCTCGAAAAAAGCATCGCTCGCGTCGTCGTCGACGATTACCCCGGACGACTTGGGCAGAGCGGGCGCCAGCTCTCGGAGACCATTCTTGTCCATAGGGTCGACGTCGGACACGCGGCGTGCGTCGTAGTCGCTAACGGTCGACATGGGCGTTCCTTTCCTATGCAGGGGCGGGTCGACCGACTTCCCTGTAGTCACCCGTAGGTCAGGCGGTACCCCATCGAGGTGCAATCCACACCCGAGGGAACAAAAGAATTGCACACGAGACGATCAAGGAAACAGCCCGCGGGAAATCCGGCCGGGCGCAGGTCAGCCAGCGGTGAGTGGGACCCCGCCGCCGGGGAAGGGCAGTTCGTCGGCCCGGAGCCGGGCATGCAGATTCCAGGCCAGTCCCAACCAGGGCGCGACCAGGGCCAACATCACCGACACGGCAGCCACCACCAGGTCCCCGGCCACCAGCGCGGACACGCCTACCACCAAGCCGACCAGCCAGATCGCGGCGACAACCAGGCCGAGGACGGTGGGACGCTCAACAGGGCAGTTTCCGGTGTAAGCCATCATCACTCCAGCGAGATAGGTTGCAGGCCAACGCCATTCGCATGGCAAAAGATCCTCCGACGTCCAGGGCGTGCATCCCCGATATAGATAACAGTATCCCATGGATACTATCTCTACGAGCGCCATTTTGCAGAGCTGGCGCGTACGGTCTGCTAGAACTCGCGGTCGCGCAGCAACAGCGGCATCACCAGCCAGAACACACTGAAAAGCGCTATCGCACAAACTCCGGCGACCACACCCGCGGTGTGCCCGGACACCGCCGCAAACACGATGACCGTCATCCCGGTCAGCGCGGCACCGAGCAGCACCAGCCCGGCGTAGGCGCATCGGTGCGCCGCCGACACCAGAACCTGCAGCCGGTGCCGCCGGAACAGCAAGCGGTGCGTGGCCACCGGGGCGATCAGCAGCACCGTCGCGCACACCGAACAACCGACGGTTGCCAGATAGACCACCCGCATGTGCCCGGTGAGCACG
This sequence comes from uncultured Actinomycetota bacterium, assembly GCA_963767375.1. Taxonomy (GTDB): domain Bacteria; phylum Actinomycetota; class Actinomycetes; order Mycobacteriales; family Mycobacteriaceae; genus Mycobacterium. The sequence goes on along the minus strand of CAVYDT010000008.1, from coordinate 2,187,265 downwards.
TCGAATCGCTGCTGAAACGGCAGCGTCAAGAGGAACCCGGTGAGCAGCTGCACTCCGGTCTGGACTACCCGCAGTTCCTGCAGCAGGCTGTTCCAGTTGCGGTCCAGCCGTTCGATTTCAGTTTCGCCGCGCTGGCTTCGGTCCCACCGCTGATCATCTTCGGGATGATCGACATCCATGGCCGTGATCATCGCACGGCCCCACCCCGTTCAGGTGGCGCTCAGCGCACGGATGAATCGCTCCATGACGACGCCGGCTTCCCGGCGTGCCTGCGCGTGGTCTTCGGCCCGTGCCACGTAGAGGGTCGCTTCACGCATCGCCCCCAGCAGTGTTAACGCGGTCGCCTCGACGGGCTGCGGCGGGATAAGGGAGGCCTCGATGGCGCTCTTAAGCAAATCCCGCACCATCCCGATGTTGTAGCGGTTCCCGATCTCGGTCCACCGTGTCCAGCCCAACACCGCCGGGGCGTCCACCAGGACGATCCGCTGGACCTCCGGGTCGGAGCAGGCATCAAGCCAGAAGTGCGCTCCCAGACGCATGACTTCGACGGGGTCGGTCTGGTTGGCGGACACGATCGCCTGGCGCATGCGCGCGGCTACTTCCGCCTCGACCTTTTCGAAGACCGCCGCGAAGAGCTCGGTCTTGTCGGCGAAGTGGTGATACAGCGCGCCTCTGGTGACGCCCGCCGCGCGCACGATCGTCTCCAATGCGACATCGGCGAAGCCGTCGGCGGCAAAAAGCGACCAGGCGGCCGTGACCAGCGCCTCGCGCGTCTCCGCGGCTCGCTCGGCTTGCGTGCGGCGCGTTCCATCCATCAGGCATTGCCTTTCATACATACTGTATGTATCTTCATACATGCGGTATGTAAGTTGCTAGTGACCTCGCTGCGAAGTCCAGTATCAAGTCACAAGGAGGACAAAGGACATGAGTTCCGCGCTGAAAGCTATTGAGGCCGACCGGGAGACTGTATTGGCGCTGGCCCGGGAGCTGGACGAATCCGTGTGGACAAAGGCCAGCGGGTGCCCGGGCTGGTCGGCGCGGGATGTCCTGTCGCACATGGCCTGCAGCTTCTGGCTGGCCGTGGACCCGTCGAGGCTGCCCGATCCCGGAGGGCTGCCCGCCGAGCGGGCAGCAGACCTGTATGTCGAGTCGCGTCGCAACTTGACGCACGAACAGATTGTGGCCGACTACGAGTCGGTCAGCTCGAAAGGCCTCGAGATGCTCGCCGCGTTGCAGGATCAAGACGTCCAAGACGTCACTGTGCCGCTGGGAGACGTCGGGACCTACCCGGCGACGGCCATTGCGAACGCGTTCGCCTTCGAACATTTTTTACATATCCGATACGACCTCTTGGCCCCGGGCGGACCACTGAGCGGAGAAGCGCCGTCCGACGATTTGCGGCTGGCACCCACTCTCGACTGGATCAAGGCGGCGCTGCCCCAGCAGAACGCCGACCTCCTAGCGCGCATGGGCAATGCGGTCGAGATAAACCTCGACGGAAGCCACGGAGTCAGGGGCCGGACACTGCGCATCGGCGACTCCGACGTAGCCGCCATAGCCGCCCGCGTCAGTTCCGACCCCGAGGCGTTCGTCCAGTGGGTCACTCAACGAGGCACCTGGGAAGCCCTAGGCGTTCAGGCCGAAGGAGACCGATCCACCCTGGAGATCGTTCGCCAGTTGAGGGTGTTCTGATTCACCGGAATTCTGAGCTTTGGCAGAACTCGCGCTGAGGCAATAGAACCCGGTAACCGCGTTAGCGATTCAGCTTGCCGTCACGCACGCCGGTCAGGGCGTCGTCCAGGGTCGGATAGAGCGGGAAGGTCTTGTCCAGACCGGTGAGGTGAATCGGCCTTCGAGTTGCCGGGCCACGCGCCACCACCCCGAACTCAGCGGAATCGCCGAGTTTCTCGTACGTCGCCGCCAGAATCTTGAGTCCCACCGAGCCGAGGAACTCCACCCCGGACAGGTCGATAATCAGCGCGGTCGGGCCTTCAGCCACGACTGCGCCGATGGCTTGTTCCAAGGCAGGCGCGGTGACCAGGTCGATTTCGCCGCTGACACTGACCACGGCGACCCCCTCGTGGTCCGCAACCAGCGTGGTGATCGAATCGGGAGCTGACAATGGCGATCCTTCGTCCGTGCCTCAAGTCCTTAAGTGGTGCAAGCCTAACCCGCCCGACCAACCGCGCGGAGAAGAAGCCCTCAACACGGCGCGACCGCCGCCAGGATAGTCTCCCCATAGGACCTGCACCCTGCGGGGCGCTGTACACAATTGGGTGCACTTGGGAGGCCTTGGGAGGCCACATGTCAGATTCTGCGACAGACTCCAACACGAGCGCGACGTCACAGACGGCCGCCATCTCCAGCGAGGGCCTGCTGCCGCAGCTGGTCCAACACCTGCGGCGAAATCGAACCGGACTGCGCGAAGAGTGGGCCCGCAGGATCACCGCGGCCGAACTGCTCACGGCAATGACGCCCGAGGAGATCTTCTCCGAGGCGACCGCCGTCTACGACAACTACGTGGAGGTGCTCGAGACCGGTAGCGTCGAGGCGCTGCAGGACTACGCGCGCGACCTGTCCGAACGCATCATCCCGCGGGGAGTGGAAACCGACGAGGTTCTCGGCATCGTGCTGCTGCTGCGCGACGTGCTGGCCCGCTCCCTGTTCGAGAAGTACCAGGCCGAGTTCGACATGCTCAACCGGGTTCTGGACGCCTACGAGCCGGCGGCCAACCGGATCGCCAATACCGTGGGCGTCAGCTTCGTGCAGGAACGCGAGCGCATCATCCGCCAGCAGCAGGAGGCCATCCGCGAGCTGTCCACGCCGGTGCTGCAGGTGCGCGAGCAGCTGCTGATTTTGCCCATCATCGGCGTGCTCGACAGCCAGCGCGCCCGGCAGGTCACCGAACAGCTGCTGCGCGCCATCCGGGCCAACCGCGCGAAGGTCGTGGTCATCGACATCACCGGTGTGCCCACCATCGACTCCACGGTGGCTAACCACCTAGTGCAGACGGTCGACGCGTCGGGGTTGATGGGTGCCAGCGTGATCATCACCGGGCTGTCCTCCGAAATCGCCCTGACGCTGGTGACGATCGGACTGGACCTGTCGAAGATGAATGCCGTCGGCGACCTGCAGGGTGGCATCGAGGAAGCCGAGCGCCTGCTGGGTTACGAGGTCACGCGCACTGGCGAAGCAACCGGATAAACGCGACTACCACAGCACCCATGCCAGTACCAATCCTCAAACAGGGCGCGTTTCTGATTGCGTCGGTGCAGGCCGCGCTCACCGACTCCGACACCGAGCGGCTGCGGTATGACCTGATGGAGCGGGTCAGCCGGTTTCGCGCCCTGGGGATCATCGTCGATGTCACGGCCATCGACGTGATGGATTCCTTCGCGGCCCGGTCGCTGCGCACGATTGCGCACATGACCCGGTTGCGCGGCGCCGAGACCGTGATCGTCGGCTTGCAGCCGGAGGTGGCCTTCGCGATGGTCCAATTGGGCCTTGCGTTCGACGACATGAACACCGCGCTGGACTTGGAAGAGGGTCTTGCGCTGCTGAATCGCAAACTGGGACTGGGTAAATCGACGATCGGGCGCGACGGTGGCGGGTGAGATCCTCGTCGCGATCAACAACCCCGACGACATCGTGGACGCCCGCAAAGCAGGGCACCAGCTAGCCCTCGATCTTGGATTTTCTCTGACCGACGTCACCATGATCGCCACGGCGATCTCGGAAGTCGCACGCAATATCACCAGCTATGCCGGCCACGGCGCGGTTCGGGTGGCGGTGGCCGACCGGGAGGGCCGCAAGGCGCTAATAATACGCGCCGAGGACGAGGGCCCCGGCATCGCCGACATCGAGCGCGCGATGGAAGACGGATATTCGACCGGACGCGGGCTAGGTCTCGGCTTGCCCGGTGCGCGTCGCCTGATGGACCGGTTGATCGTGGAATCCGAAGTCGGGCGGGGAACGGCCATCGAGATGTGGAAATGGGTTCCGGCTCGTGCGTGACCAGGGCCGATGGGGACCGATCGAATGGGCGACGGCGGGACGCCCACGCCCCGGTGAGCATGTCTGTGGCGATCAGGCGATCGCGGCCGGCATCGAAGGTCAGGGTGCCCTGTTCGGCGTCGTGGACGGCCTTGGTCACGGCCCGTCTGCCGCGAACGCGGCAATCGCCGCCGCCGAAGCGCTCAGGAACGCCCGCGGCGAACGGGTCGAAGTCCTGGTCCAGCTCTGTCACCGCGTGCTGGAGGGCACCAGGGGGGCCGCGATGACCTTGGCGCGCATCGATTTCGAGGCCGGCCAGCTGTACTGGACCGGGGTGGGCAATGTCACGGCCAACCTGGTCGCCAAGGCTGCCATGGGTGTGAAGGTCCGTTCTTCAGCGCGCCTGGCAGCCGGCATCGTCGGCTACCGGATACCGGAAATCTCTCCGGCGCAAGTGGTCCCGATACGCACCGGCGATCTGCTCATCATTGCCAGCGACGGAATCGCCGAGGATCACCTGGACCACATCGACTTCGCCGCCCCCGCCACGGCCATTGCCGAGCAGATCCTGGCTAAACATGCGAAAGTATCCGACGACGCCATGGTGCTCGCCGCACGTCACCGGGGGGCCTCGACATGACCGAAACCGACGACTTCCGCGCCCACTACCGCGCCGCGCTGCGGACGTACTTGAGCCTGCGCGACGAGGACAGCCTGGCCGTCGCCCACGAGCTCGGCCGCCGCGCCCTGCAGGAACAGGTAAGCATGCTCGACATCGTCGAGCACCACGTCCGGCTGATTCTCGAGCTCTCTGAGGACGTCCGGGTCGACGCGCCGGTCGCATTGGAATTCCTGTTGCAGACGCTGGCCCCGCTCGATATCGCAACCCGGGGCTTCGTGGACGGCACCAGGCGTTACGCCGAACAGCGGGCCCGCGCCGAGGATCTGGCCGACCGCGACAAGTTCCGCACCGCCCTGGTGAATTCCTTACAAGAGGGGTTTTTCGTCGCCGACCACGACGGCGCGGTGGTCGACATGAACAACGCCTTCGCCGAGATCCTCGGCTATCCCCCAGAGGATTTGCCGTACCGCTGGCCGCACCCGTGGCTGGTCGACAAGAAGACGGCCGCTGAAGAACAATCCCGGGTCCGCAGCCAAGGCCGCGCAGATTACGAGACACCCATTCGCCGCAAGGACGGTCACCTTGCCTGGGTGGCGGTGAGCCTCAACGCGGTCAGTGGAACCGACACCGACGAAGATGTCTACGTCGGAACGATTCGCGACATCACCGCGGAACGGGCGTTTGCCGCTCGGGAAAGCGCGGTTCTTCGGCTGGCCACGGCCGTGGCGGTGGCCAAGAGCGTGGCCGAGGTGCTGTCAATCACTCTCAACGAATGCCGGACGACGGTCGACGTGCAGCGTGTGGTCGCGGTCATGTGGCCGCCCGGCGAGTATTCCCAGGCCGAGCCGACCGTCCAAATGGCGGGCGAGCCACACGAATCGACGTGGCGCGAAATGGATCCGTGGTTGCGGATGATATTCGAGTTCGCACGACACCAGCTGCCGCTGACGGCCAAGACGGTCGACGGCCCCGAATCTCCGGGTAAAGCAAAGGGATTGGTCGCGGTGCTGTCGGGTGCGGGAGACATCGCGTTGTGGTTGGAGCTTGGTGTACCTCGATGGGTCAGCGGCGAGGATCGGCTGCTGGTCACGGTGCTGATCGGTCACCTCAGTCTGGCGATGCAGCATGTTCGCCAGTTCGAGAGTGCGCGCGAAACGGCGATGACGTTGCAGCGGGCGATGTTGCCAACGCTGCAGCCGCCTGCGGGCTTTGCGGTCCGCTACGAACCAGCTGTCCCGCCTTTGGAAATCGGCGGCGACTGGTATGACGTGCTGCCTGTCGGCGATCACCGAATCGGCATCGTCGTCGGTGACTGCGTCGGCCGTGGCTTGCCGGCCGCCGCGATTATGGGCCAGCTACGCAGCTCGGCACGTGCACTCTTGCTCACCGGCGCCCAGCCGGCGGTGTTGCTAGAGCAACTCGACTCAGCGGCATCGCTGATTCCAAACGCATACTGCACCACTGTTTTCCTGGCGATCCTGGACACCGAATCCGGCGTCCTGCAGTACAGCAACGCCGGCCACATGCCCGCAGTACTCGCCGCGGCCGGATCTGGGACGACCATGTTGACCGATGCACGTTCGGTGCCGCTCGCGGTGCGCCGCGATGGACCTCGCCCGCAAGTCTCCCGGCTGCTACCGCCCGGCTCGACGCTGATGTTGTTCACCGACGGCTTGGTTGAGCGCAAGCGCGAGTCGATCGACGACGGAATCGCCCGCGCGGCAGATGTTTTGCTGGACACGATGAGGTTGCCGCCAGACGCGGTGGCGGATGCGATGCTTGGTGAGTTGGCTCCCGCCGCGGGATATGATGACGATGTCGCGATGGTGATCTACCGGCACGAGTTGGTTCCGCTTCGGATCGAAAGCGAAGCCAGCGCCGACAATTTGGCCGGTGTCCGGCGTCGGCTGGCCGGTTGGCTACGGGCTGCCGACGTCCCCGATGAGCTGGCCGCCGACATCGTGCTCGTTATCAGCGAGGCATGCACAAACAGTGTCGAGCATGCCTACCGCGGGCACAGCGTCGGGACGATGCTGGTCGAGGTCGAAGCTGTTGACGGCGAGATCCACGCGCGGGTCGGCGATTGGGGCTCGTGGAAAACACCGGCCGCCCAACCCCGCAACGGCGGGCGGGGCCTGCCGCTGATCAGGGCCATCAGCGACTCGGTCGAACTGCAGTGCACCGCCGCCGGAACAACGATCGACTTCCGTTTTCAACTGCCGGCCGCAACCGAAGCGGTCAATCGCTGACCGGACAGTTTGCGCGCGCCTTGAACGGGTACGCCCACCGGCGTGACCCGCGCATCGCTCAGCATCGAGCCCACCCTGCCTGCGGCACACGGACCGCTGTCAATGGCCGTCCGTCGTACGCTGACCGGACCCGCGTCCCGCAACCAGCTCGCCCGCATCACCGCGTCGGTGCGTGATTCGGACCCCTACGGGCTTGACCTGCAGCTGGCCTTGTTTATGTGTTATGAGCTGCATTACCGGGGATTCGCGGGAGTGGACGCCACCTGGGAATGGAACCCCGCACTGCTGCACCTGCGCGCCGAACTCGAGCACGCCTTTTTGGCGGGAGTGCGCCGCGACGTCGGGCCGATCGAACCCGACCACACCTCGGCAATCGAAATGGAGGCGATCTCTGTCGAGCCCATCGACGGAACCGGTCCTTCGTACCATCTACGCGACACCGGAACCTGGCAGCAGATGCGTGAATACTTCGCGCACAGATCGCTCTACCACCTCAAGGAAGGCGACCCGCACGCCTGGGCCATTCCGCGCCTGACGGGCACCGCCAAGGCGGCCTTCGTGGCGATCGAATTCGACGAATACGGTGCGGGGCAAGGCCCGCGGCTGCACCAGCAACTCTTCGCCGATCTGTTGACCGCGGCCGACCTGGACTCGACGTATCTGGGTTACCTCGACGCGGTCCCCGCCGAATCGCTGACCGTGGTGAACCTGATGTCGCTGTTCGGCTTGCATCGCTGGTTGCGGGGGGCCGCGATCGGACATTTCGCAGCGACGGAAATCACGTCGCCGCCGGGCTCGCGACGGATGGTCGAGGCCCTGCAGCGAATGGACGCACCGCCGGCCTGCATCGTGTTCTACCGCGAGCATGTCGAGGCCGACGCGGTACACGAACAGGTGGTGCGCCAAGACGTGGTCGGTGATCTGGTTGCCTGCGAACCGAACCTCGACCGCGATGTCGTGTTCGGGATACGTGCGCATGCCGTCGTGGAAAAACGCTTGGCGGACAACTTGATGGCGGCGTGGAGGCTGGGTCAGTCGTCGTTGCGGCGGCCGCTCGCTTTGGACCCGGCCTCAGCGCCGGCCTGATCCGCTGTTGAAAGGGACCGGCAGCGTCGATGGCTGGTGTCGCACAACGGATACTCCTTGCTGCGCGCGCAGGTGCAGATCGCCACCATGAACCGGTCGGATTCCACGACACGGCCGCCGGGAACTTCGATCCGGACCGGGCCGGATATCAGCACGGGGCCTTTGGGTACCACCCGTACCCGCGTGCCGGTCATGTTTTGTCCGCCCGGATCACCACCAGCTCCTCTTCCCGGCAGCCTCGCCGCACAAAACCGTGGTCCTCCAACCACTTCGCTCGCGCCGAGAGTACCGGGCCGAATGGAATCCACTGGGAAGCGACAACGTCGGCGTTCAAACCGCTTGCGCGCAGCGAATCCAGCGTTTGTTGCACGCCGGCGAATGCCGACTGTACCAACAACAAGGACCCATACTGGCACATCAGGTTTGACGCAGATTCACATAGTGGATCCAGCACCAGCCTCCCGTCCGGACCAGCATTCCACGCCCACGACGGGCCGGCATCCGACGAGATGACATCTCCGTCGTCAACCGGCGGAGTGGGCACATAGGGCGGATTGGACACCACGACCTCGAACGGAGCACAGTCGAAAGCCCTTGTCCACGAGCCCTGCCGGATGTCGACTTCTACCCCGGCGTCAAGGGCATTGTCGCGCGAGCATCGCACGGCATTGGGGCAAATGTCGAAGGCAGTGACGCTGGCGCAGCCCAATTCGGCAGCCGCGATCGCGATATAACCGCTGCCGGTACACAGATCAAGCACCCGACGTCCCGCAACGATCGCGGTCCGTTCCATTGTCTCCACCAGAAGCCGCGAATCTTGTTGCGGCTGATACACCCCGGCGACTGCCGAGGCGCCAACCGGGGCGGGATACGTGGTCGTCAAGCGCAGGCCTTTCAGTCAATTCGCCGCGGCCGATCACGGCATGACCTGACTAATGCCCGCAAACGACTGGTCTAAACCGAATACGTTCGCTAGGCCGTAGCGACGCGGGCCAATTGCTCGATCACCGTCGAGCAGAACGCCGGAAGGTCCTTGGGCGACCGGCTTGAGATCAAATTGCCGTCGACGACGACCTCTTGATCGACAATGTGAGCGCCCGCGTTGCGCAGGTCGGTGCGAATACTCGGATACGAGGTCAGCGTGCGCCCAGCCACCATGCCGGCCTCCACCAATGTCCAGGGACCGTGGCATATCGCGGCGACGGGCTTACCCGAACTGACGAAGGCCTCGACGAACGCGACCGCCGAACTGTTCAGTCGCAGTTTGTCAGGGTTCACCGTGCCGCCCGGCAGTATCAACCCGTCGAACTCGTCGACGGACGCATCTGACACCACCAGATCGACGGGGAACGTGCCCGCCGGCTCCAGATCGTGGTTGCGTGCCTGAATCACACCGGATTTCAGTGACAGCAACTGGACTTGCGCGCCTGCCTGCTGCAATGCGGCGCGGGGTTGCTCAAGTTCCACTTTCTCCACCCCGTCCGCCGCCAGGATGGCGATCTTCTTGCCTTGCAATTGATTTGACATCTCAATCGGATACCCGAGCGGACCACCGCCAAACGCCTCGTCACTTCGAGGCTGCGCGTAGCTGCTCTAGCAACGGTTCGGCGGCTTCCTTTAAGGAATAACTCCTGTGCGTCGCCACCGATCTGGACGAGTGCGACATCGGTGAAACCGGCCTCCCAGTAGAGCCGGACAGCGGCCACGATCGCGTCCAGGTCCGGCCCGCAGGGAATGCTCTCGGCGACGTCTTCGGGCCGCACGAACTGTGTGGCGCCGGCGAAACCGGCCGGCGTCGGTAGGTCGGCATTGACCTTCCAGCCGCCGGCGAACCAGCGGAACTGGTCGTGGGCGCGTTCGACGGCGGCGTCGCGATCGGGGTCCCAACACACCGGTATCTGGCCGACCACCCGTCGGGCTCCCGCGCCATTGGTGGCTTGGCAGGCGGCGTGCCACGCGTCGACGAGTTCGCCGTTCGGCTCGACTGCCACCAGGTGGTCGGTGAGTTTGGCGAATCTGTCGATCGCCTTTTTGCCCCCCATCGCCACGGCGATGCCGACCGGCACCTCGGGCACGTCCCACAGCCGCGCGGAGTCCACCTGAAAGTAGTCGCCGCGCCAGTTCACCAGCTGGCCGCCGAACAGCTCGCGGATGATCTTGATGGCTTCGCACAGCATGTCTTGCCGGCGCTCGACGGTAGGCCAGCCCTTACCGACGACGTGTTCGTTGAGGTTCTCGCCGCTGCCCAATCCCAGAGTGAACCGTCCGTCGGCAAGGATCTGCACAGTGGCCGCCTGCTGCGCGACGATCGCCGGGTGATACCGCATCGTCGGACAGGTCACGTACGTGTACAGATCGACATGATCGGTCGCTTGCGCCACCGCGCCCAACACCGCCCACGCATTCGGTGCATGTCCTTGCGACGTCAGCCACGGCGAGAAGTGGTCGCTGCAGACCTCGAAGTCGAAACCGCGCTCTTCAGCCGAAACCGCATACCGGACAAGGTCTTTGGGGCCGCTCTGCTCCGTCATCAAGGTATAGCCGAAGTTGGTCATACCGGCACGTATACCCGGGCGCACCGCGGGCGAACGACGCGGTCAGGTCGTGGCAGCTACAGGCGGTCTTTGACCGCCGCGGACAGGCGTGCGCCGTCGGCCTTACCGGCCGCGATGGCGGTGGCCGCTTTCATGACCAGTCCAATCTGCTTCATGGTGGGCCGCTCCCCGAGCGTCTCGGCCACCTCGGCGATCGCGGTGTCGGCCACGTCGGCCAGCTCCGCCTCGTTGAGTGGGGTCGGCAGGTAATCGTCGATGATCCGGGCCTCGGCGTGCTCGTTAGCGGCGAGCTCACCCCGCCCGTTTTGGGTGTAGATCTCGGCCGCCTCACCGCGTTTGCGGGATTCCCTGGCCAGCACCTTGATCACCTCGTCGTCGGTGAGCTCTTTGGCCTGTTTGCCGGAGACTTCCTCGGTCTGGATCGCCGCCAGGACCATGCGCAGGGTCGCGGTTCGCAGCTTGTCCTGGGATTTCATCGCCTGGGTCAGATCCGCCCGGAGCCGGGCTTTCAGTTCTGCCATGGGACCAGACGCTACGCGCCAGGGCGCTCGAGACGGCCACCTGCGGCCAAGATTGTGAAATACCCCCGCCTCCGAAAGGAAGGGCAGGATGGGCAGGATGGACGCCATGACCAACGACGACGGCCGCTGCGCCCGGTGAGCACGCTTCCGCCCCGCTACCCCGTCGGCCCGCCACCCGGGCCCCCCGGGTACGTGCCGCCGGGGTACAGCGCGCCACCCGGTTATGGGGGTCCGCCGCCCGGCTATGGCGGATGGCCCGCGGGCTCGCCTGGTTACGGGCCGCCAGCTGGTTATGGCCCGCCACCCGGGTATGGCCCGCCGCCGGGGTACGGCCCGCCACCTGGGTATGGCCCGTATGGCCCGTATGGCTCGCCACCGCCGGTCCCGGGAATGGTCCCTTGGGCGGTCAAACCCGGGATCATCCCGCTGCGTCCCCTCACATTGAGCGACATCTTCAACGGCGCGGTGGGTTACATCCGGGCCAATCCGAAGGCGACGCTGGGTTTGACCGCGATCGTGGTTGTGCTCATGCAGATCATCTCGCTGGCCGCCACGCTGGGACCGTTGGCCGCCTACGGCCGGATCGCAACACAACGTCCCGATCAGCCCAGCTGGGGGGCGATGGGCACGTTGATGACGTCCCTGGCCGCCGGCATGCTCGTCACCTGGCTGGGCGGCATGCTGTTGTCCGGAATGCTCACCGTGATCGTCGGGCGGGCGGTGTTCGGGTCACACATCACCATCGGCGAAACGTGGGCCAAGATTCGTGGGCGCATCCCCGCGCTGCTCGGCCTGGCGTTCCTGGAAGCCGCGGTGGTAGCAGCTCTTATCGGGCTGGTCGTGGTGATCGTCGCCATGATCGCGGCCGTCGTCAACCCCACGGCGGCGGTCCTTTTAGGATTTCCGCTGCTGCTCCTGATGGCCGCGGTGATGGCCTACCTGTACACCGTGGTGCTGTTCGCGCCCGTGCTGATCGTGTTGGAGAGGCTGCCGGTGATCGAAGCGATCACCAGATCCTTTGCGCTGGTGCGGAACAGCTTCTGGCGGGTGCTGGGCATCCGGCTCCTGACATTCATCGTTGCGACCGTGGTGGCGGATGCGGTCGCCGCGCCGTTCAGCATCGGCGGCCAACTGATGCTGCACGGGGCGGCATCCACCAGTGCCATGCTCATCGGCACCACGATCGCATCCATCGGATCGGCGATCGGCCAGATCATCACGGCGCCGTTCAACGCCGGAGTCATTGTTCTGCTCTATACCGATCGCCGAATGCGCGCCGAGGCGTTCGACCTGGTACTGCAGACCGGCGCTGCCGGCGGCCCCTACGCGACCGAGTCCACCGACTACCTCTGGCTGAGGCGGCCGGTATGAGGACCAGCTGACCGTGCCTTCCATCGACATCGACCGCGATGCCGCACACCAGGCCGCACAGAACGAGCTGGACAAACCGATTTATTCCAGAGGCTCTGCGGCACAGCAACTCGACGAGTGGCTCAGCGACAAGTTGTACCGGCTGTTGGAGGCGACTTCCAAAATACCGGGCGGCTGGTTCACGGCCACGGTGCTGCTTGTCCTGCTGGCCGTCGCGGCGGCAGTCGCGATCCACGTCGCGCGGCGCACCATGCGCACCAAACGCGGCGGCGATTACCGGCTGTTCGAAACCGCCCCGCTCACCGCGGCACAACACCGCGCTACCGCTGAACGCTTTGCGGCGGAAGGGAATTGGTCTGCAGCGATTCGGCACCGGCTGCGCGCCGTCGCCCGCCAGCTGGAAGAGGCCGGAGTGCTCAATCCGAATCCCGGCCGCACCGCCAACGAGCTGGCCCTCGACGCCGGCACGGTAATGCCGCATCTGGCAGGCGAATTATCGACGGCGGCAACGGCATTCAACGATGTCACCTACGGCGAGCGACCCGGGACCCAGGCCGCCTACCAGATGATCGCCGACCTCGACGACCACCTGCGGTCACGATCACCGGCCAGTGCGCCGGCGGCCCGGCAGGCCGCGGAGTCCGAGTCATGGGCTCAGGTCCGGTGATGGCGACCGCCACAGTGGATCATCCGGAGTCGACGACCGTGACCACGTCGCGCCGTTGGCGGGCGTGGCGGGGGCCCCTGCTCACGCTGATCGTGCTCGCGGCCATGGCGGCGATCACTGCCTACTTGACCGCGCCTCGACCCGGCCTCCCGATGGATCCGGAGTCAACCGAACCCGACGGTGCCCATGCGCTGGTAACGCTGTTGCGCGACAACGGCGTCGAGGTTGTCGTGGCCGACGGTATCGCCGACGTCGAGAAGTCGGCGCGCCCCAACACGCTGATACTGGTGGCGGAGAGCGAGTACTTGACCGACATCACGCTGCTGGGCCGACTGGCCCGAGCCCCCGGCGACCTCCTCCTGGCGCAACCCACGGCACGAACCCGCGAGGCATTGGCCCCCGATCTGAGCAAGGGGACCACCGACACTTTCGACAACAATCCCAATTGCAGCCTGCGCGAGGCTAATCAAGCCGGATCAGTTCGATTCGGGCCGAGCGACACCTACGAGGCCAAGGGACGGGCGGTAACCCGTTGCTACGACGGGGCTCTGATCCGCTATCGCGACGGCGGGCGGACCGTCACAGTGGTCGGTAGTACCGACTTCATGTCCAACGACGGCCTGTTGCATTCGGGCAATGCCGCGCTGGCGATGAACCTCGCGGGTGATCAGCCCCGCCTCATCTGGTATGCGCCGCACCGCGTCGAGGGTGAGAACGCCTCTCCGACATCGATTTACGACCTGATTCCGGCCAACGTCACCTGGATCGCCTGGCAGCTGGCGGTGGTCGTGCTACTGGTGGCGTTGTGGAAGGGACGACGGATCGGCCCGCTGGTGGCCGAGGAGTTGCCGGTCGTGGTGCGCGCATCGGAGACCGTCGAGGGCCGCGGCCGGCTCTACCGGTCCCGCCGGGCACGTGACCGCGCTGCCGACGCGCTGCGCACCGCGACGCTGCAGCGGCTGCTGCCCCGACTGGGCCTGGGCACGGGCGCGCCCGCGCCGGTGGTGGTGACGACCGTTGCCCAGCGCGGCGGGGCCGACGCAAACTTCGTGTCCTATCACCTGTTTGGCCCGCCACCGGCCACCGACAATGACCTACTACAACTCGCGCGTGCACTCGACGAAATCGAAAGGCAGGTCACCCGCTCGTGACACAGTCCCCTTCCACGCCGCAAGCACATCCCGCCCAGACCCCGCACGCTGGCTCAGCACGTGACGCGCTGCTGGCGTTACGCGCCGAGCTCGCCAAGGCCGTCGTCGGGCAGGACGGCGTCGTAAGTGGCCTGGTGATCGCGCTGCTGTGTCGCGGCCACGTACTGCTCGAAGGTGTTCCAGGAGTGGCGAAGACGCTGTTGGTGCGGGCCATGGCCGCCGCGCTGCAACTGGAGTTCAAGCGGGTGCAGTTCACCCCCGACCTGATGCCCGGCGATGTGACCGGTTCGCTCGTCTACGACGCGCGCACCGCCGCCTTCGCGTTCCGCCCGGGTCCGGTATTCACCAACCTGCTACTCGCCGACGAGATCAACCGCACCCCGCCCAAGACACAGGCCGCGCTGCTCGAGGCGATGGAGGAGCGTCAGGTCAGTGTGGACGGCGAACCCAAGCCGCTGCCCGACCCGTTCATCGTCGCCGCCACCCAGAACCCGATCGAATACGAGGGCACCTACCAATTGCCCGAGGCGCAACTGGACCGGTTCCTGCTGAAGCTGAACGTGACGCTGCCGTCACGCGACTCGGAGATCGCCATCCTGTCCCGGCACGCGCACGGCTTCGACCCGCGCGATCTGTCCGCGATCAAGCCGGTGGCCGGGCCCGCCGAGCTAGCGGCCGCCCGCGACGCGGTGCGCAAGGTGCTCATCGGCGACGAGGTGCTCGGCTACATCGTCGACATCGTCGGGGCCACCCGGTCCTCCCCCGCGCTTCAGCTGGGGGTGTCACCACGTGGGGCGACGGCACTGCTGGGTACCGCCCGCTCCTGGGCCTGGCTGTCCGGCCGTAACTACGTCACTCCCGACGACGTCAAGGCGATGGCCCGCCCGACGCTGCGCCACCGAATCATGCTGCGCCCGGAGGCCGAACTCGAAGGCGCCACACCCGATGGCGTGCTCGACGGAATTCTGGCGTCGGTTCCGGTGCCCCGCTAGTGATCCTGACCGGGCGCGCCGGCTTGGTGGCGTTGATCTGCATCGTGCCGATCGCGCTATCGCCTTGGCCGGCAAGGTCTTTCCTGCTGTTGCTGGCGGTGCTGGCGGCGGTGGTAGCCGTTGATATCGGGTTGGCGGCCAGCCCCCGGAGACTGCGTTACACCCGCTCCCCGGACACGTCGGCCCGGCTCGGCCAGCAGGTGGACGCGGGGCTGTTGATCCACAACGACGGCCGGCGCCGATTCCGCGGCCAGATCCGCGACGCCTGGCCTCCGAGTGCGGGCGCGCAGCCGCGTACCCACCCGGTCAAACTCGCCGCCGGGCAGCACCAGCACGTCGGCACCGTGCTGCGGCCGGGTCGCCGCGGCGATCAGCGTGCGGCGGCGGTCACCGCCCGATCGATCGGGCCGCTGGGGTTGGCCGGGCGGCAGCGTTCGCAGCCGGTGCCCGGTCAGGTCCGGGTGTTGCCGCCGTTCCTGTCGCGCAAGCACCTGCCGTCGCGGCTGGCCAAGTTGCGCGAGATCGACGGGCTGCTCCCGACACTGATCCGCGGACAGGGCACCGAATTCGATTCGCTGCGTGAGTATGTCGTCGGCGATGATGTTCGCTCGATCGACTGGCGCGCCACCGCGCGCCGCGCCGACGTCATGGTCCGCACCTGGCGGCCGGAACGCGACCGGCGAGTCGTCATCGTGCTGGACACCGGTCGCATGGCGGCCGGTCGCGTCGGTGTCGATCCGACCGCCGCCGATCCCGCCGGGTGGCCCCGGCTGGACTGGTCGATGGACGCCGCACTGCTGCTGGCCGCCCTCGCGTCGCGCGCCGGCGACCATGTCGACTTCCTCGCCCACGACCGGGTGAGCCGGGCCGGCGTGTTCGGAGCGTCGCGCACCGAACTGCTCGCCCAGCTGGTCGATGCGATGGCCCCGCTGCAACCGACACTCGTAGAATCCGACTGGCGTGCAATGGTTGCCACCATTTTGCGGCGCATCCGGCGACGGTCGCTGGTGGTGCTGCTCACCGACCTGAACGCGGCCGCCCTGGACGAGGGTCTGCTGCCGGTGCTGCCGCGGTTGTCGACCAAACACCACGTGATGATCGCGGCGGTCGCCGACCCGCGTGTCGACGAATTGGCCGCCGCACGTTCCGATGCCGCCGCGGTGTACGACGCGGCGGCCGCCGAACGATCCCGCAACGACCGGCACGCGATCGCGTCGCGACTGCGCCGCAGCGCGGTGGAGGTCGTCGACGCGGCTCCAGCGGAACTCGCGCCCGCCCTCGCCGACCACTACCTGGCGATGAAAGCGACCGGACGGCTTTAGTTTTCGCTCTTGGCTCAGCGGGTCGGCACGACGTCGGGTGCGTCGTCGATGTCGCCGGTTTCACCGGCTTTCGCCGCGCGACGACCGAAATACGCGATGTACGATAAGAACGCGAGTTCGGCGACGACTCCGATGCCGACCCGAACCGGCGTCGGCAACGGTGACGGTGTCACCAGCGCTTCGATCAGGCCGGAGACCAGCAAGACGCCCACCAACCCCACCGCGACCGACACGACGCCGCGGCCGTGCTCGGCGAGCACCTGTCCGCGCGGACGGTCACCCGGCGATATCACCGACCACCCCAGCCGCATCCCGGCTGCCGCGGCGAGAAACACCGCCGTCAGCTCCAGCAGCCCGTGCGGAGCGAGCAGCCCCAGCAGTATGTCGCCCTTGCCGACATGAAACATCAAACCGGCGATCACTCCCAGGTTGGCGGCGTTTTGAAACAGCACCAGAGGGATCGGCAGTCCCAGCACGACGGAGAACGCGATGCATTTGGCGGCCACCCAGGAGTTGTTCACCCAGACTTGCAGGGCGAACGCCAGGGCCGGGTGCTGGCTGTAATACGACGAGACGTCATGGTTGACCAATTCGTCGATGTCAGTTGGTGTTCCGAGGGCGGACTGCACCTCCGGATTGCCGGCCACCCAGAAACCGATCACCACCACGACGGCGAAGAACACGAAGGCCGTCGCCAGCCACCACCGCCACGCGCGGTAGGCGACCACCGGGAACGACACCGTCCAGAAGCGGGTGAACGCACTGCTCAGCGGGGCATGTGCTCCCGTCACCGCGGCGCGAGCACGCGCGATCAGGCTCGACAGCCGGCCGATCAGCAGCGAGTCCGACCCGATCGTGCTGGCCGACCTCAGCATCGACAGATGGGTTGACACCCGCTGGTAGAGCTCGACCAGTTCATCGACTTCGGCGCCGGTCAGCGACCGGCGTTTTTTGATCAGCTGGTCGAGCCGGTCCCAGGTGCCGCGATGAGTCAGCACGAACGCGTCGACATCCACCCTGAGCAGCCTAATTGAGCTCACCTGGGCGCCGCCGCCTGCAGGCGTTAAGCCTGTACCGTTCGGTGGTATGTCCGAGGTGGTGACTGGCGACGCCGTCGTGCTCGACGTGCAGATCGCCCAGCTGCCGGTGCGGGCGGTCAGCGCGCTGATCGATATCACGGTGATATTCGTCGGCTACGTGGTCGGTTTGTTGTTGTGGGCGGCCACCGTGACCCAATTCGACGAGGCGCTGACCACGGCGATCGTCATCATCTTCACGATGCTCGTGATGGTCGGGTATCCCCTGGTGTTCGAGACCGCGACGCGCGGGCGGTCATTGGGCAAGATCGCGATGGGCCTACGGGTGGTGTCCGACGATGGCGGCCCAGAACGCTTCCGGCAGGCACTGTTTCGCGCGGTGGCGTCGGTGGTGGAGATTTGGATGCTCGCCGGGAGTCCCGCGGTGATTTGCAGCATATTGTCGCCAAAGGCCAAACGTATCGGCGACATCTTCGCCGGCACCGTCGTCGTCAGCGAGCGCGGTCCTCGGCTGGCGGCGCCGCCGGCGATGCCGCCGTCGCTGGCCTGGTGGGCGTCGTCGCTGCAACTGTCGGGCCTGAATGCCGAGCGGGCCGAGGTTGCGCGCCAATTCCTTTCTCGCGCAACGCAACTCGATCCGCGCCTGCGCGAACAGATGGCCTACCGGATTGCCGGTGATGTGGTGTCGCGGATCGCCCCGCCGCCCCCACCCGGCGCACCGCCGGAGCTGGTGCTCGCCGCCGTGCTCGCCGAACGACACCGCCGCGAACTGGCGCGACTTCGACCGATGACTCCGGGCCCATGGCCTCCAACCGGACCGGTAACTTGGCCGCCCATGGGCCGGCCGCCAGGCCCTACCGGGCCTGCGCCGTGGCCCGGTGCTGCGCCGTCGCCCTCTCCGCAAGCGCCGCAACGGACCCCGCCACGGCCGGAGCCAGGCCCCACGACAGAGACCGGCGGGTTCGCGGCGCCGCACTAAAGCTGTTGTAATCGGCGGTGGCATCGGGCTCGCGGTCGTAAGCGGACTGCGAGCCGGCTGGCACACTTGACCATTTGGAGCCGAGCATGACACTGAGCGCCGCCAAGCGCGTGCCACCCCTCTCCGTCGCGATGAAAAAAGGTTCGACGGCAGAGCACGACGCCGCCGAACAGTCACCGTTTGTGTCGGAACTGCTTGCGGGCCGGATCAACGGTGCGGGTTACGCCGATTACCTGCGACGGCTGCGCGTGGTCTACGGCGCGCTGGAAGACGCCGTGCGGGCCCGCCGCGATGACCCGCTGGTCGCCGCCGTCTACGACCCGGCCCTGGAGCGGTTGTCGGCCATCGACGCCGATTTGGAGCATTGGGCGCCCGGCGCGACGCACCAGGTCGATTCCCCCGCCGCCCTGGCCTACCGTGACCGGGTCGCCGCCGCCTCGTGGGGCGGCGCGCTGGTGGCACACCACTACACCCGATACCTGGGCGACCTCTCCGGCGGCCAGGCCATCGGCAAGATCCTCGACCGCACGTTTGATCTCGATGGGGCCGGGCTGGCCTTTTATGAATTCCCGATGCGGCCCAAGCCGTACAAGGACTCTTACCGGGCAAGACTCGACGGCCTCAGCCTCGATGCCGAAGAGATCGATCGAGCGGTCGACGAGGTGAAGGTCGCCTTCTCCCTAAACCAGGCGTTGTTCGACGAGCTCGCCGAGAATATTCCGGCCTATCGGCGCTGACCGCCGACCTCGTTACTGGGCGACTTACCGGGCGACCGTGGCCGCCATGATGGCGACATCGGCGACCAGGAGCGCCCATCCGCACAACGGAACCGCGAGGCCGCCTCGGCGTTTCGCGGTGAAGAACGAGACGAAAATGACGACTAGGGCCACCGCCGGCGCGCCGTAGAACGCGACGCCGAAGTCAATGCCGCCGCGGCCCAGGCCGGGACAACTGTGATCGGTGCAGGCATCGGTGCTCATCACAGCGCCGAGCGCGAAGAGCATCACGATCGCGGCGGCCGGCACCGTGGTCAGCGCCAAACCCCAGTTGACCCATGGCCAAATGTCCCCGCGGCGGCGGCTTTCGACCTGCGCTGGCTCGGTCGCGCTGCCGGCGCCGTGGTCGATTGCCAGGTTGTGATTATTGCCGTTCACCAGACAGGTGCTACCCGTCCGCTGCTGGATGCAAACAGGACGGGATCTTCACAGGGGGTTGCATCGCGATAGTTTACGATATATCGTGATACTCTGTGATACACCGGGAGCGCATCACGGCGCTTCCCTGAGACCTAAGGACTACACACATGAGCAACCCATTCATCCCTGGCGGCGGAGAATTCCCCGGCCGGCCAGGCGTCGGATTCGGCTTCGGACCCGGCCCCGTGGACCGACGTGCTCTGCACGCCGCACGGAGGCAAGCCCGACACGAATTCCGCGAACACCTCCGCGACCACGCCGGTGGCAGGGGCTTCGACCCCGGTTTCGGACCCGGTTTCGGCCCCGGCTTCGGCCCGGGTTTCGGCCCCGGTTTCGGTAGGGGCGGCAGGCGCGGCGGCTGGGGCCGTGGTGGCCCCGGCCGTGGCAAGCGCGGCGACGTGCGAGCGGCCATCCTGAAGCTGCTGGCCGAGCGGCCGATGCACGGCTACGAGATGATCCAGCAAATCGCCGAACGCAGCAACGGGCTGTGGAAGCCGAGCCCCGGCTCGGTGTACCCGACGCTTCAGCTGCTGGACGACGAAGGCTTGATCACCGCGAGCGAAACCGACGGCAGCAAGAAGCTTTTCGAGCTGACCGACACGGGCCGCGCGGCCGCCGAGAAGGTCGAGACCCCGCCGTGGGAAGTGATCACGGAGGGCGCCGACCCGGGACAGGTGAACCTGCGGGCCGCCATTGGCCAGCTGTTCGGCGCGGTTGCGCAGTCCGCGCACACCGCCACCGAAGAACAGCAGCAGCGCATCGTCGAGCTCCTCAACAATGCACGCCGCGAGGTCTACGGCATCCTCGGCGAGGACTGACCCGTAAGTGAAATGCCCGCCGGCGAGACTGCCGGCGGGCATTTTCACGTCGTCCCCATGCCGCGAGCGTGCCCAGAATGCCGGCCAAGCCGGTGTGTCGTTGCACAGACACGCACACTCACGGCACAGCAGGCTTACGAGACGTCGACCCAATCCAGGGTCCGCTGTACCGCCTTGCGCCAGCCCGCATAGCCCGCGGCGCGCGCCTCGTCGTCCCAGGCCGGCGTCCAGCGCTTGTCCTCTTGCCAGTTGTCCCGCAGATCCGACGGGTCCGCCCAGAACCCGACCGCCAGACCCGCCGCGTAGGCCGCGCCCAGCGCGGTGGTCTCGGCGACCACCGGCCGCACCACGTCGACGCCGAGCACGTCGGCCTGAATCTGCATGCACAGGTCGTTGCCGGTGATGCCGCCATCGACCTTCAACACCTCGAGGCGCACACCGGAATCCGCGGCCATCGCGTCCACCACATCGCGGCTCTGGTAGCAGATCGCCTCCAGCGTCGCGCGCGCCAGGTGCGCATTGGTGTTGAACCGCGACAACCCCACGATCGCGCCGCGGGCATCCGAGCGCCAATACGGTGCGAATAAGCCGGAAAACGCCGGCACGAAATACACTCCGCCGTTGTCGTCGACCTGACGGGCCAGCGACTCGCTCTGCGCCGCGCCGCTGATGATGCCCAGTTGGTCCCGCAGCCACTGCACCGCCGAACCGGTCACCGCGATCGAACCCTCAAGCGCGTACACGGGTTTGGCCTTGCCGAACTGGTAGCAGACCGTGGTCAGCAGGCCATTATCGGATCGCACGATCGTCTCACCGGTGTTCAGCAAGAGGAAATTGCCGGTGCCATAGGTGTTTTTCGCCTCCCCCGCGGCCAGACACACCTGCCCGACCATCGCGGCGTGCTGGTCGCCGAGGACGCCGGTGATCGGCACCTCCCCGCCGACGGGCCCGCTTTCGCGGGTGACGCCGTACGGCTCCACCGGCGACGACGGGGCGATCGCCGGCAGCATCGCCCGTGGAATAGAGAAGAACGACAGCAACTCGTCGTCCCAGTCCAGCGTCTCGAGGTCCATCAGCATCGTCCGACTGGCGTTGGTGACATCGGTGACGTGCACGCCGCCCCGCGGACCGCCGGTCAGATTCCACAACACCCAGGTGTCGGCGGTGCCGAAGAGAGCGTCACCGGCTTCGGCGGCCGCGCGCACCCCGTCGACGTTCTCCAGGATCCACTGCAGCTTGCCGCCGGAAAAGTAGGTCGCCGGCGGCAGTCCGGCCTTGCGGCGGATGACATCGCCGCGGCCGTCGCGGTCCAGCGCGGACGCGATGCGGTCGGTGCGGGTGTCCTGCCAGACGATCGCGTTGTAATAGGGCCTGCCGGTCCGCTTATTCCATACCAGCGTCGTCTCACGCTGATTCGTGATCCCCAGCGCCGCAATATCTTTCGGAGATAAATCGGCTCGGTTCAGCACCGACGTCAGCACCGAGGAGGTACGCTCCCAAATTTCAACCGGGTCGTGCTCGACCCAGCCGGCTCGGGGCAGGATCTGCTCGTGCTCGAGTTGGTGGCGAGCCACCTCGGCACCGTCATGGTCGAAGATCATGCACCGGGTGCTGGTGGTGCCCTGGTCGATGGCGGCTATGAACTCAGCGGACTCAGCGGAGTCGGCCAACTGCGCTCCTCGGGGTGAGATCGGACACTCCGGCTAATCGTCTCACTTGCGTAACCGACCGTAACCCTGTTGCATCGGCCTTGTGGGCGAAGAGGTCAAGCGCACCACGTACGACCACGGACACCGCCGCGAATTCCGGCGCAAGGTGCAGCTTTGTTTGGACGTCTTCGAGACGATGCTTGCCCAGTCCAGGTTCGACTCCGACCGGCCACTGACCGGCATGGAGATAGAATGCAACCTGGTCGACGCCAACTATCAACCGGCCATGTCGAATCGATTCGTGTTGGACGCGATCGCGGATCCGGCCTATCAAAAGGAATTGGGCGCCTACAACATCGAATTCAATGTGCCGCCCCGGCCGCTGTCCGGGCGCACCAGCGTGGACCTGGAGGCAGAAATCCGCGCGAGCCTGAACGAAGCCGAGGCTAGGGCCAGCTCGGGGGCCGGTCCTGGCGAGGCCCACATCGTGATGATCGGAATCCTGCCGACGCTGATGCCCGAGCATCTGCGCGACAACTGGATGAGCGACTCAACCCGCTACACGGCGCTGAACGAGTCGATCTTTTCCGCCCGTGGTGAGGACATCCCCATCAACATCTTCGGCCCCGAGCCGCTGAGCTGGCACGCGGCGTCCATCGCACCCGAATCCGCTTGCACCAGCGCGCAATTGCATCTGCAGGTCGCCCCGGAGGATTTCGCCGCGAACTGGAACGCGGCCCAGGTGCTGGCCGGCCCCCAGCTGGCGCTGGCCGCGAATTCGCCGTTCTTCTTCGGTCATCAACTGTGGTCGGAAACCCGTATCGAGGTGTTCGCCCAGTCCACGGACACCCGCCCGGAGGAACTCAAGACCCAGGGCGTGCGGCCGCGGGTGTGGTTCGGCGAACGGTGGATCACATCGATTCTCGACCTGTTCAAAGAAAACATTCGCTACTTTCCGTCCCTGTTGCCCGAGATTTCCGACGAGGATCCGGTCGCCGAGCTGGCCGCGGGGCGCATCCCGCGGCTTTCCGAATTACGCCTGCACAACGGGACGGTCTACCGATGGAACCGCCCCGTGTACGACGTTGTCGGCGGGCGTCCGCATCTGCGGCTGGAGAACAGGGTCTTGCCGGCCGGACCGACCGTCGTCGACATGCTCGCGAATTCGGCTTTCTACTACGGACTGCTGCGCAGCCTCTCCGAAGCCGACCAACCGCTGTGGGACCTCATGAGTTTCGCTGCGGCACAACGAAATTTCCTGCAGGCAGCCCAGCATGGCATGGACGCGCGGCTGCAGTGGCCGGGCCTGGGTGAGGTGACGACCCAGCGACTCGTGCTGGACACGCTGCTGCCGATGGCGCACGACGGGCTGCGCCGCTGGGATGTCGATACCGATGTGCGCGACCGGCTCCTCGGTGTCATCGAAGGACGCGCCGAGACGGGCCGCAACGGCGCGTGGTGGCAAGTGTCGACCGTGCATGCCTTGCAGGACCGCGGTATGACCCGCCCGGAAGCGCTGGCGGAAATGCTGCGCCGGTACTGCGAGCACATGCACGCCAACGAGCCGGTGCACACCTGGTAGCCGCGGGTAGGTTGGGAAGCATGAGTTTTGAGCTACCCGACTGGGACGATGCGTACCGGGAACAAGGCGCGTTCGAGGGCCCGCCCCCGTGGAACATCGGCGAGCCGCAGCCCGAGCTCGCCGCGCTGATCGCGGCCGGCAAGGTCCGCAGCGACGTGCTGGACGCGGGCTGCGGGGTTGCCGAGCTGTCGTTGTCACTCGCCGCGGACGGCTACACCGTCGTCGGCCTCGACAACTCAGCCACGGCCATCGCCGCGGCCACCAAGGCCGCACGGGAACGCGGGCTGAGCACGGCCAGTTTCGAGCAGGCCGACATCACAGCCTTTACCGGCTACGACGGGCGGTTCAACACGGTGATCGACAGCACCCTGTTTCACTCGCTGCCGATCGAGGGACGCGACGGCTACGTGAGCTCGGTGCACCGCGCGGCCGCCCCCGGCGCCGGCTACTACGTGCTCGTGTTCGCCAAGGGCGCTTTTCCGGCGGAGTGGGACACCAAGCCCAACGAGGTCGACGAGGACGAACTGCGCTCCGCGGTGAGCAAGTATTGGGAGGTCGACGACATTCGGCGGGCCTACATCCACGCCAACATTCCGTCCGGACCGGTGGGGCCGTTCCCGCGTCACGACCGCGACGACAACGGCCGGATGATGCTGCCCGCCTACCTGCTCACCGCGCACAAGGCGTAGCGCGCTCGGCATCACCTCCAGTCACCCAGCCACCGCCGTGGTCGCGGCGATCAGCGCTTCGGCGAAGGTCTCCAGATCCTGCGCCGTGGTGTCCAGGTGTGGCGAGATACGCAGCACCGGCGCGGTCATCTCCAGGGGCGCGCGCTGCACCCCGGCGTAGGTGGTCACTACCCGCCGCTGGACAAGCAACCACTCGCGCACCGCCAGCGGGTCGGCACCGTCGACCGGCGCCAGCGTCGTGATCGCACTGGGCTCCTCGCCCTCTTCGACCACCCGCCACCCGGGCACGTCGACCAGCGCGGCCCGGCTGGCGGCGCCCAGCTCGGCCAAGCGGGCTCGTACCGCCTCCGGCCCGTAGGCCAGGTGTTCGCCCAGTGCCACCGAAAACCCCACCCGCGCAGCGATATTGGCCTCACCGAACCCGAGCTGCTGGGCGACCGTCAGCGGCTGGGCCCACTCCGGGGCCGGCAGCCTGGGAGTCAGCCGCTCTAACAGCTCGGGCCGCACCGCCAGCGCGCCCACACCGCGCGGTCCCGCGATCCACTTGCGCGACGACGAGTACGTGGCGTCGGGGCCCACCGCGCAGTCCACCTGCCCCAGCGCCTGGGCTGCGTCCACGACCAACGGCAACCCCAGCTCGCGGCAAAGTTGCGCCACCATCGCCAGCGGTTGCACCACGCCGCTGTGGCTGGCCACCGGGGTGAGGTGGACCAGATCCGGCGGGTCTTCGTTGAGCTGGTAGGCCGCGTCATCGAGCGCCAGCCTGCCGTCGTCGCGGATCGGCAGCGTGCGCACGGTGAATCCGTGCGCGGACATCACCGCCAGGTTGGGGCCGTACTCGCCGGGGAGGCAGGCCAGCGTCCGGTGTTCGGCCGGCCAGCCGCCCAGCAGCAGGTCCAGCGCGTTGAGTGACCCGGTGGTGAACAGCACTTCGATCTCGGAGGCATCCGGACATGCCGCACAGCGCGGCGAGCGCGGTGCGTCCGGCGTCCAGCACGGGTGCGGCGGCCTCGGCCGCAACGTACCCGCCGACCTCGGACTCGTGCAGGGCGTGCCGGGCGGCGGCATCCATCGCGGCAAGGCTCTGGCGCGAGCACGCGGCGTTGTCCAGGTGCAGACCGGCGAACGGTGGGCGCGCCGCCCGCCATCGGTCGGCCAGCGCCTCGCTCACTTGGCGGCCAGCGACAACCCGAAGTCGCCGGCGTCGTCCGTCCACCACCGGGACCGGCGCAGCCCCGCGCCGGCCAATTCGGCGCTCACCCCATCGGGACGGAACTTGCACGACACCTCGGTCAGCATCTCTTCACCGGCGGCGAACTCGACGGTCAGGTCGAGCGCACCGACTCGCACCCGCTGGCGGCGCTGCGACCGCAGCCACATCTCGATCCGCTCCTCGTCGGTGTTCCACCGGGCGACGTGCTGATAGGCATCGATGTCGAAGTCGCCGTCGAGTTCCCGATTGATCACCGCGAGCACATTGCGATTGAACTCGGCCGTGACCCCCGCGGCGTCGTCGTAGGCGCGCACCAGCCGGTCGGCGTCCTTGACCAGGTCGGTGCCCAGCAGCAGGGTGTCCCCTGGTCGCATCACCGCCGCCAGCGTCGCCAGGAACTCCGCTCGCGGTTGTGGTGTCAGGTTGCCGATCGTGGACCCCAAGAACACGAACAACCGCCGTCCGCCTTCGGGAATCTCGGTCAGGTGTTCCTCGAAATCGCCGCAGACGGCGCTTGATTTCGACGCCCGGGTACTCGCGCTGGATGGCGGTCGCGGTCGCCGACAGCATGCCGGCGTCGACGTCGAACGGGACGAATCCGCGCAGCGATCCGCGGTCGCGAAGCGCGTCGAGCAGCTGCCTGGTCTTCTCCGAGGTCCCGGCGCCCAGCTCGACGAGGGTGTCGGCTTGGCTGGCGGAGGCGATTTCGGCCGAGAAGGAATTTAGGATCTGGGCCTCGGCGCGGGTCGGGTAGTACTCGGGCAGCCGGGTGATCTGGTCGAACAGGTCACTGCCGACTGAATCGTAGAACCACTTGGGCGGCAACGACTTCGGCGTCTTCTGCAGGCCTTCGAACACATCGCGGCGCAATGCGCGATACGCCGAGTCGGCGCCGAGGTGGTTGGCCAGCGACAGCGTCATCAAGGTCCTTTCGGTGGTCCGGCAGGTTCCGGCGGCGTCAGGGAAATCAGGGTGACGCCTTTTGCGGTGACTTCGACGAGGTGGCGGTCTGGTACGTCCTCCCACTCGTATTCGTCGTCGTACGGCTCGCTGGCCAGCACGACCCCGTCGTCGCGGCGCAGGATGGACAAGGTGTCCCCCCAGACGGTGGCGAGTAGCCGAGAGCCGTTGGCGGCCAACACATTAAGCCGGGCATCCGGGTCGGCGTCCCCGATCTGCGCGACGGTCTCACCCAGCACGTCCAGACCGCGCGCGAAGATGGTGGCCGCGAGTATCGCGCTGTCACAGACTGATTCGGCGGACGAGCCAGCCGGTAGCACAGCACGGTCGACGACACCGTTGTGCGACAACAACCATCGACCGTCCGTGAACGGAGCGGTCGCGCTGGCTTCGATCGGCATGCCGACGGTCGCCGAGCGCACCGCGGCCACCACGCAGTGGCTGCGCAGCGCGGGCGCTATCGAGTCGAACGACACGTCGCCCCACAGCGGCGCGGGGCTGCGCCAGCGCCGGGGCACCTCCGCATCGAAAAAGCCTATCCCCCAACCGTCGGCGTTCATCAGGCCGTGCTTCTGCCGGCGCGGAGAGTAGGACTGTACCCGCAGCGAATGCGGCGGGTCGAGCACCAGTGAGGAGATCGTGACCTCGCGCCCGAGCCAGCCGAGATGACGACACATCAGACGTCCTCAATTGACCAAGCCAACCGGACGCCGGAGAAGATCTGCCGGCGGTACGGGTGGTCCCAGTTGCGAAAGCTGGGCCGCAGGATGGTGGACTCCACCGCCCACGACCCGCCCCGTAATATCCGGTAGTCGCCGTCGAAGAACGGCTGCGAGTATCGCTCGTAGATCATCGGGACGAACCCGGGCCAGGGCCGCAGCGGTGAGCTGGTCCACTCCCAGACGTCGCCAAGCATCTGCTCGACCCCGTAGGCCGAGGCGCCGGCCGGGTAGGCGCCGACCGGTGCCGGGCGCAGCGAGGTGCCACCGAGGTTGGCGCGGGCTTCCGACGGCGCCTCGGCTCCCCACGGGTAGCGGCGCCGGGTGCCGGTCGCCGGGTCCCAGGCGCAGGCTTTCTCCCATTCCGACTCGGTGGGCAACCGGGCGCCGGCCCAGGCCGCGTAGGCCTCGGCCTCGAAGTAGGTGATGTGTTGGACCGGCTCGTCGGGCGGAACGTCTTCGACGTGGCCGAAGCGGGTGCGGCCGTCGGAAGTCCAGAATTGCGGGGCGGTCAGGCCCGCGGTTTGGCGGTGTTGCCAACCGCGCGTGGACCACCAGCGCTGCTCGCTGTAGCCGCCGTCGTCGATGAAGTGTCGCCACTCGCCATTGGTGACCGGAACCCGGCCGATCCGGAACGCCGGCAGATCGACGACGTGGGCGGGGCGTTCGTTGTCCAACGAATAGGGTTCGCTGGCGGCGTCCACGCCCAGCACGAACGGCCCGGCGGGCACTAGCGCCGACGTTCCGGCCAGTCCCGGCCGGCCCGCGGGCAGCGTGACGGTGTCGGACAGCAGCGGCGCACCGGTGCGCAGGTTCAACGCCTGCAGCATGGTTTCGTCGTGCTGGTTTTCGTGGCTGACCACCATGCCGAACGCGAATTCGCCGTCGTCGTCCGGGAGCGCGTCGAGGGCATCAAGCACGGCGGATCGCACCGTGCGGCAATACGAATGCGCATGCTTCGGAGACAGCAGTGGTAGATCGACCCGGCTGGCGCGGGAGTGTTCGAAGGCGTCGTAGAGGCCTTCGACGGCCGGCGGCAAGACCCCGGGTCGGCTCGGGTCACCGCCGCGCAGCAGCCACAGTTCTTCCTGCTGACCGATGTGCGCAAGGTCCCACACCAGCGGGCTCATCAACCGGTGGTACTGGCGGCACAGTTCGGCGTCGTCGAAATCGACCAGCCGCAGCGTGCGCGTGCGCGCCCGCGCCAAATCGTCGGCAATCCTCTCCCGGGAAGTCACAGCCCCCCTTGCGCCGACTGCGCGACCCGCGAAACCTCAGCCGCAATGCCGTGTTCGATCACCCGGTCGGCGAAATCGTCTCCTGGGCAGCGGCCCTTTTCGACGCGGCGGACCAGGCGCTCCATCGCGTCGTTGAGCTCGGCGGGCGCCTTTTCGGCGGCGACGGCCACGCAGCGGTTGGCCGCCTCGTACAGCCGCCGATCAGACAGACCGAGGCGAGCCGCGTTGTCCCACGCGGTGGCCACCGGTTCGACGGCCTCCGCCGCTTTGTCGGCGGCGGCCGGGTCATCGAGCAGGGCGGCCAGCGTGAACACCACTGCGGGCCAGAACTCGTCCGGCATGCTGTCGAGGTAGCGGATTTCCAGCCACTGCCGTGGGCGTACCGGCGGAAACAGCGTGGTCAGGTGGTATTCCAGGTCGGCGATAGTAGGCCGGCGATCGCCGAGCAACTGCCGGCCGTCCGCCCAGTCGGCGAAGGGCACCCAGTGCGTGACCGGCACGGCGTCCGGGTTGTGCACCAGCATCACCGGTGCCTTGAGGGCGTAGCGCGCCCAGTCGGTCCCCGGGTCGTCGCCGCTGGCCCCCAGGATCGGCCCGCAGCGCGCCGAGTCCATCTGGCCCCACACCCACTGCCGGGTGGAGACCCAACCGGAAAACTCGCCACCCAGCATCGGGGAGTTGGCGGCGATCGCGATCATCGTGGGCCCCAGGGCGTGCGCCAGCCGCACCCGCGCCGCCCAGCCGGCCTGCGGCCCGGCGTCCAGATTGACCTGGACCGAGGCCGTCGACGTCATCATCGCCGCACCCGCCTCCCCGGAATCGCTGGCGGCGAAGAATTGCTCCATGGCGCGATAGCGCGCGCCGGGGTTGATCCGCTGGGGCGACCGCAGCGGGTCCGCGCCCAGAAAAACCAGCCCGAGCCCGGAGTTGGCGAAGGCCTTTCGCAACACGGCCTGGTCGTTGTTCATCGCAGCGATGGCCGCCACCGCGCCGTCTTCGGGCGGGCCGGACAGTTCGACGGCGCCCCCGGGTTCCACGGTGACGGCGCTGCCGCCGGGCAGCGCGGGTAGCAGCCCGAGTATCTCGGTGATTTCCTCCCAGCGCGGCCTGCGGTACGGATCCACCGGGTCGAAGCAGTGCGCCTCGAGCTCCAGGCCAACGCGGCCCAGCGGTCCATCGGTGAGGCATCCGTCGGCGATGTACTGCGCGGCCGTTGACGAACAGGCCACCTCCGCTTCGGCGGGGCAGAAGGTATCTAGAGGGGAGGCCGCGGCGCTGCTGGCGGCGAGCGTCATATCACGATCCCTCCGGGTGCGCAGCTAACCGAACGATAGCCGCCACCACTTCATCTAACAGATGGCACCGACATCTTCCCGGTCCCGCCTGTTTTGGCTGCACGGCTCAGATGGGTACCCAAAATCATTCGCTACTGACCCAACGCGTTCTGCATGGCCCCGGCCAGCGCGTTGACCGCAGGCCCGGCGTTGCCAGATTGGCAGACCTTGGCCTGCAGCAACACATTTTCACGCAGCCGGGTTTGATCGAAGCAGCGGCGATCGGTGCCCGCTTCTTGCTTGGTCCAGTTCACGTCGGCACCGGCCGCGGGCCCGCCGTCGAACGACCACACCTGCGTGGTCCCGTTGTCCAGGTGCATTGCGGTGGTCTGCCCCGAGCAACCGACGGTTCGGTCCACCACCCGATGGAAAGCCCGGCCCGCGGCGTCGTTTGTGGCGAATACCCCGACCGCCTGCCGGACGAGGTGGGTTTGGTCGGTTGCCGACGTCTGTGCGGTGGCTCCGTTGAACGACGCCAGGTCGGGGTCGTTGTAGACCTCCGGCAACCCGATGTCGGCCCAGTTGTTGCACGCCGGGAGATCGACCCAGAACCCTTGGAACGGCTGGGTGAACACCGACTCCCACCCCATCGGACCGCCGACGATATTGCCGACCGATCCCTTGCCGAGGACCGCGTAGGAGACCACTCCCGGCTCCGACGGGTGGGCTTCCGCAATAGGGACTGCGACCGGAATCCCAAAGGCCGCCCCAAAACCCAGAACGACGCTGCCCGCCGCCACAGGGATCCCTGTGATCCGCATCGCTGGATCCGACCGGGCTAGACCTTGGCCGAGATTTCGACGTCGATGTTGCCTCGGGTGGCTTTCGAGTACGGGCACACCTGATGGGCCTGCTCGACCAAGTCCTTGGCGGCGCTTTCGTCCAGGCCCGGCAGGTAACCGACGACCTTGCCGGTGATCCCGAACCCGCCCTCGGAGTCCTTGCCGAATCCGATCTCGACGGTGACGTTGGTGGCGTCGTCGAGCTTTACCTTTGACTTGCCCGCCACCAGGCGCAGCGCACCCAGGAAACAGGCGGCGTAACCCGCGGAGAACAGCTGCTCGGGATTGGTGCCCTCGCCGCTGCCGCCCATCGCCTTCGGCGGCCGGGTGTCCAGGTCGATGCGGCCGTCCGCCGACTTCACGTGGCCGTCGCGGCCGCCTCCGGTCGCCGTCGATTCCGTGGTGTAAACAACTTCAATGGTCATGGTTCTCGATCATGCCAGGCGCGGCGGCGGCCTCCTACTGCCCCAGGTTGCTCCGGACCCCCTCTTCGACCTTCTTGCCGAGATCGGCGTCGACGTTGCGCCAGTACTCGAACACCCGTGACAGCACCGGCTCTTTGACACCCTTGGAGACATGCCCAACGATGTTGTGCGCCAACCGGTCCCGTGCCGCATCATCGAGCACCTCACGCACCATGGTGCCGGGCTGTCCCCAATCGTCGTCCTCGGCGCGCAGCGTGTAGGCGGCGCGGACCATCTCGCCGTCGGCCATCCAACGCACTTCGGCAGCACGCGCCGGGTCGGCCTTCGGCCCACCGTAGGAGTTGGGCGCATACACCGGATCCGCCACGTTGTGCATCCGCATCGCCCCGTCTTTGGAGTAGCTGTTCACCTCCACCTTCGGCGAGTTGACCGGGATGTGCTTGTAATTGGTGCCCAGCCGGGCCCGGTGCGCATCGGCGTAGGAGAAGCCGCGGGCGAGCAGCATCTTGTCCGGGCTCAACCCGGTGCCGGGCACGATGTTGTTGGGCTCGAACGCCGCCTGCTCGATCTCGGTGTGGTAGTCGGTGACGTTGCGGTCCAGCGTCATCTTGCCGACGTCGATCAGCGGATAGTCGCTGTGCGGCCACACCTTCGTCAGATCGAACGGGTTGAATCGGTAGGTCTTGGCTTCCTCGAACGGCATGATCTGCATCTTGAGCGTCCAGCTCGGGTGGTCGCCGCCCTCGATCGCTTCGTAGAGGTCGCGCTGGTGGTAGTCGCCGTCCTCGCCGGCCAGCCGGTCGGCGTCCTCCTGGGTCAAGAAGTCGACGCCCTGGTCGGTGATGAAGTGATACTTCACCCAGAAGATTTCGTCGGCGGCGTTGATCCAGCTGTAGGTGTGGCTGCTGTAACCGTTCATGTGCCGCCAGTTTTTGGGGATACCGCGATCGCCCATCAGCCAGGTCACCTGGTGCGCGGACTCCGGTGAGAGGGACCAGAAGTCCCACTGCATGTTGTGGTCGCGGACGTTGCTGGCCTGCAGGCGCTTCTGGGAGCGGATGAAGTGCTGAAACTTCAGCGGGTCGCGCATGAAGAAGACCGGCGTGTTGTTGCCGACCATGTCGAAGTTGCCCTCGGTCGTGTAGAACTTCAACGCGAACCCGCGCGGATCCCGCCAGGTGTCTGGGCTGCCCCGCTCACCGGCGACGGTCGAGAACCTCGCCAGCATGTCGGTCTTGGTGCCGGGCTGGAACACCGCGGCCCGGGTGAATTTACTGACGTCGTTGGTCACCTCGAAGTGGCCGAACGCCCCGCCGCCCTTGGCGTGCGGTTGCCGTTCCGGGATGCGCTCCCGGTTGAACTGCGCCATCTGCTCGATCAGGTAGTGATCCTGCAGCAGGATCGGGCCGTCGGGGCCGATCGTCAACGACTG
Source organism: uncultured Actinomycetota bacterium (assembly GCA_963767375.1). Lineage (GTDB taxonomy): Bacteria > Actinomycetota > Actinomycetes > Mycobacteriales > Mycobacteriaceae > Mycobacterium. Next base: position 2,154,683 of record CAVYDT010000008.1, on the reverse strand, counting down.
GTCGTCACTGGGTGCAGCGATACCGGCATCGGTCGTGGTGAAGCGCTCCGTCATTTCGCTTCCTCCTCGCTAATTGGGCTGATTCGACTTCAAGTCCGAGGACGTGCCAATGGGTACCCCGACACGCGAATGCGAATCAGCCTCAGACGCTTTCAGTTGACGTCGCACGACCCAAGGGGCAGGGCACGCGGTCAAGCAATGCCCCTCTTCTCGAACCAGTCGAGGCGGCTAGGGGCGTGGCACCGGATTGCTGGGAGTCGGAGCGACGCTCGTCGGCAACTGGCCGGGGCCACCGGGACCAGCCGGGCCCGCGAATGGGCCGCCCGGCCCGTAAGGCCCGCCGGGGCCAGGGGGGAAGCCGGGCTGCCACGGACCGTAGCCCGTCGGCGGCGCGCCCCATGGGCCACCCGGACCGCCGGGTTTGAACATGCCGTGGTGATGGCGATGGCAGTGGTGCCCGAAGATGACGGCGCCGGAAAAGAATACGACCGACAAGATGAAAATGATCCCGGCGACAATCACCACCCACGCCGCGGCCGCATAGAGCCGCGGTGGCTTGGCCCGTGGCGCCGGCGGGGGCGGCGGAGCTGCGGCGACGGTAGTCGGCTGGGTCGAGGGTTCGGGTGTTTCGCTCATACATTGAATATTGCCCAGGCCTATAACCGCCGTAACACGTTCCGGCAACAAACTTGCTGTGAATCCAGGCCAGCCAGTCCGGTCCCCGACTGACGCGTAGCCCGGCGCTCAGGGAGCGCCGGGCTACTAGTTGTGAGTTGATGGCCCGCCGGGGTCCTCCTATCACCCCGTGAGCACGTTTTCTATTGGGAGCCCCCCTACGGCGTGGCCGTGTGCGACGGCAAGACCGACGACGGGATCTGACCGGGTCCAGGCGCGCCCGGAGTCGCAGGCGCAGGTGCACCCGGCGGGATTGCCCCGGGTGCACCCCAGGGACCACCGGGACCACCGGGGCCACCGAAGCGGTGCGGGTGCATCATCATCGCGTGGTGCTTGTGGCCGTGGTGGAAGCCGCCGTGACCCGAATGCTTCCCGAGGGTATAGCCGGAGAAGAAGATGACCGAGACGATGAATACGATCCCGGCGACGATCGCGACCCAGGCCGCGAATTGAAAGACCCTGGGGGTCTGGTGTACCACCTCGGCTGGCGGCGGAGGCGGCGGCGCTGTTGCGGTAGCAGTCCGCACAGTTGGGGTTTCAGATGTTTCACTCATGAGACACATGATGCGGGGGTAAACAATAGCCGCGGCTATGCGCAACTTAAGTACCACCTATGAGCCAAAAACCACCCCTTGACTGGCAAGATCGCCGGGTGTTCGATCGCGAGAACCTCTGAGCGCTGGAGACATTTGCGCTGGTACGTCGCCGACAGCGCCGGGGATCAGCTCGTGAATCAACCGGGTAACCTTCAGCACTGTCATTGGCCGCCGCAGCAGGAGGACTGATGGGTACCAGGATCCGGGCAGAGGCCAGTCGGCCGCGCAAGCAACGCCGGAATGACTTGAACGCGGAACGATGCTGACCGCATCGCAGAGCCTTCGCGTCATTCCCTACGGCACCGGCACGGTCGGCACCGAGATCATCACGACAATCATCGACCACCGGCCAGACCTACAGATCGTTGGCGCGCGAGTGTATTCCGATGCCAAGAACGGCGCGGACATTGGCACGCTGGTCGGCCGCGACGCGATCGGCGTCGCCGCCACCACCGACGTTGAGAAGATCCTGGGACTGCAGGCCGACTGCGTGCTTTACACCCCCCGCAACGCCAGCATCGACGAAGTCTGCGCGATCCTGGCCAGCGGAAAAAACGTTGTCACGACGGCGTTTTTGTTCCACCCGCAACGTATTGCGCCCGTTGACCGCGACCGACTGCGACGGGCCTGCGAAACCGGTGGAACCACCGTGCATGGCAGCGGTCTCAACCCCGGCAACCTCTCCGGTGTGCTCCCCTTGGCGCTGTCGGGGATGTGCCGCACCATCGACAAGATCACACTTCAGGAACGCGCGGACTGGTCGGTGTATGAAAGCACCTCGATCACCTTCGACAACATGGCGTTTGGCCAGCCCGTCGAGGCGATCAGCCCAACCGCCAACGAATTCCTGGCGTTCAACAGCGCCTTGTTCGGGAATCAGGTTTGGTTTATCGCCGACGCCCTCAACGCCGGCATCGACGAGGTCACCACCACCGTGGAAGCCATCCCCGCCAACAACGACCATCAGATCTTCGATCACGTCCTCAAAGCGGGCACCACAGCGGGGCAGCGGTGGACGTGGACCGGACGCCGCGACGCCGAGCCACTCGTTGAGATCGAAGCCCTCTGGACCGTCGGCGGCGAGTACCCGGAACACTGGCCGAAACCCGAACACGGCTGGACGCTGACCATCGAGGGCGACCCGTCGATGCGAACGCATTTCTTCACCCTGGCCAGCTTCACCCGCGCCGCCACCATAGAAGAGCACGTCCGCTCGGCCAGCGTGGCCACCGCCATGCAGATCCTCAATGCCGTTGCCGCAGTGTGCTCCGCGCCGCAGGGCTTCGCTACGGCGGCCACACTGCCCCTGATCGTCAGCCACACCGGATTCGGCAACACCACAGCAGGGAAGACAGGCAATGGCCGACGGTAGATCGCGGCGCCGGTTTCGAAGTGCGCGATGCGGGTGACCCTAACGGGATGAACAGCAATCCGCGGTCAGTGCCCACGGACGCCAGGAAGCCGACCGAAGAGCAGCGCGAAACAAAGGAGCGCCTGGAGCACCCAAACGACGACCCAGACGCGCCGGGTTTGCAGCAAACGCACGATCAAATCGCTGATGAGAGCACCCGGTAACGCGGGCCGACGGGCTAAGGCTTGAACGGGTTGACGGCGAACTGAATTACCCGGTACGGCGCGCTCACCCGGGCCCGGGTGTCCCACTGGCTGACGAAAATTCGCAGCTCATCAAGCGTCGAGCCGGGCGAGATGTACCCGCCGTAGGGCTGCGCGAGCCGGTTGTCGTAGGGCGGTGGCAGGCTTTCCGCCGGATCGGGCCACTCGTCGTGTTGTATCACGGTGGTCACCGGGGCATCGCCCAGCGACGTCGGATCGTTGGCGACCCGGACCTCCATGTTGCCGGTGTCGGCGTTGAAATAAGACAGCACCGTCTTGCCGTCGATCTGGCGGATCGACATTTCGCCCACCTGGTCCGGCCAGAGCGGCGTCGGCGGCTTGTTCCAACCGCCGCCGGGTCCAGGCGCCCAGCCCTGCCATCGGGACCGGTCGGTGACCGCCTGCGGCGTGGCCCGGTATAACACCACCGGATCCCGGCGGGTGAAGCTGTTGGCCACGATGTACACCCACCCGCTCACCGAATCGGGCGTGGGAATCGGGTCGTAGTACCCGCTGATCTGCGTCTGCGAGCCGTTCAGGTAGGAGGCGTTGCGCCGGGATCCCGGAACCGTCTGCCAGCCGGCGTGTGCCGCCTCGGCCGTGACCAGCCGCGAGTTCTGCGGCGCGAGGTTCTTCGTGGTGGTCACCATCAGATAGTTCCGCCGGTTGATCTCCACCACCCCGGCGGGCAGCTGCGAGGTCCCGGGCGGAGTGGGGTCGGCGAGCAACGGTTTGCCGACTCCCGTGACGCCGGTGTATCGCACCCCAGACGGGTCGTCGACCGACGACGTGTCGACGTGCAGCGCGACCGGCGAGAACCAGCCACCGAACCCGACACCCTGGCCGGCGAAGCTGTCGCCGCAGACCTGCAGCAGCTCACTGGGGAAATCGACGAACTCACACAGGTCGGTGGCGCCGATGCCGTAGTCACCGGTGGGCGTTCCAGTGCCGGCCGCCGGCCCGATCCGTACCACCTGACCCGGCGCCAGCGGCTGCAGGATCGGCTCGGGGGCGGGCGCCGCCGGATCGGCGCGAGCAACCGAAATACAGTGCGCCGCAAGCAAACACAGGACCGACGCAGCAATTATCGGGCGCTGCGTGGTCCGGGCGGATTTCACCCGCGGGTCACAGTTGGGCGGCCAGCAGCTCGGCGATCTGGATGGTGTTCAACGCCGCCCCCTTACGCAGATTGTCGCCTGAGATGAACAGCGCCAAACCGCGCCCGTCGGGCACCCCGGGGTCGTGCCGGATTCGGCCGACCAGCGATTCGTCCACGCCGGCGGAGGCGAGCGGAGTCGGCACGTCAACCAGCTTCACGCCCGGCGCCCCGTCGAGCAGTTCACGGGCCCGCTCCGGCGACAGCGGCCGGGCGAACTCGGCGTTGATCGACAGCGAGTGCCCGGTGAACACCGGGACCCGCACACAGGTGCCGCTGACCAGCAGATCGGGGATGCCGAGGATCTTGCGGCTCTCGAAGCGCAGCTTCTGATCCTCGTCGGTTTCCCCGGAACCGTCGTCCACCAGCGATCCGGCCAGCGGCACCACGTTGAACGCGATCGGCGCGACGTACTTGCTAGGCGCCGGGAAATCCAGCGCGCGGCCGTCGTGCACCAGCTGCTCGGCGTCGCCGATGACCGCGCGGGCCTGCGTGGCCAATTCCTCCACACCGGCCAGGCCGCTGCCGGAGACCGCCTGATAGCTCGACACAACGATGCGTACCAGCTGGGCTTCGTCATGCAACACCTTGAGCACCGGCATCGCGGCCATGGTGGTGCAGTTCGGGTTGGCGATGATGCCCTTGGGTCGGTTGGAAGCGTCCCGGGTGAAGTTCACCTCGGACACCACCAGCGGCACGTCGGGGTCCTTGCGCCACGCCGACGAGTTGTCGATCACGGTCACCCCGGCAGCGGCGAACCGCGGCGCCTGCACCTTCGACATCGCCCCACCGGCCGAGAACAGCGCGATGTCCAAGCCGGCCGGGTCGGCTGTCGCGGCGTCTTCGACCTCGATCTCCTGGCCGCGGAACGGGAGCTTGCGGCCCTGCGAGCGGGCGGAGGCGAAGAACCGCACCGAAGTCGCCGGGAAGTCGCGCTCGTCGAGCAGCATCCGCATCACCTGGCCCACCTGTCCGGTGGCACCAACTACACCTATCGCAACCATCTACCTACCCGTCCCCGCGTACACCGTCGCCGTCTCCTCACCACCGAGGCCAAACGCTTCATGTAACGCAACGACGGCCTTATCTAATTCGGTGTCGCGGCACAACACCGAGATGCGGATCTCGGAGGTGGAGATCAGCTCGATGTTGACGCCAACAGCGGACAGCGCCTCACAGAAGGTCGCGGTGACGCCCGGATGGCTGCGCATGCCGGCCCCGATCAGCGACACCTTGCCAACGTGGTCGTCGTAGAGCAGCTGGGTGAATCCGATCTCATCCTGCAGCGAGTCCAGCTTGGCCACCGCGGTGGGCCCGCTGTCGCGAGAGCAGGTGAAGGTGATGTCGGTCTTGCCGTCCTCGACCTTGGACACGTTCTGCAGCACCATGTCGATGTTCACGTCGGCGTCGGCAATGGCGCGGAAGACCTTGGCCGCATACCCGGGGTTATCAGGTATGCCGACGACGGTGACTTTGGCCTCGCTGCGGTCGTGCGCGACTCCGGTCAGAAGGGGGCTTTCCATGGTTATTTCCTTGATCGATCCGACGACGACAGTGCCCAATTTGTCCGAATAGGAAGACCGGACATGCACCGGGATGTTGTAGCGCCGCGCGTATTCCACGCAGCGCAGCATCAATACCTTGGCGCCGCAGGCGGCCATCTCGAGCATCTCCTCGAAGGTGACCGTCTCCAGCTTGCGCGCGTTGTGCACGATCCGCGGGTCCGCGCTGAAGATTCCGTCCACGTCGGTGTAGATCTCGCAGACGTCGGCACCCAGCGCCGCAGCCAGGGCGACCGCGGTGGTGTCCGAGCCACCCCGGCCCAGCGTGGTGACGTCACGGGTGTCCTGGCTGACGCCCTGGAAGCCGGCGACCAGCACGATGCGACCTTCCTCCAGCGCGGCTTGCAGCCGTCCCGGCGTGACGTCGATGATCTTCGCGTTGCCGTGCGTGCCGGTGGTGATCACGCCGGCTTGCGAACCGGTGAAGGAGCGGGCCTGCGCGCCCAGCGATTCGATCGCCATGGCCACCAGCGCATTGGAGATGCGTTCGCCGGCCGTCAACAGCATGTCGAGTTCGCGCGGCGGCGGAACCGGGCACACCTGCTGAGCCAGGTCCAGCAGGTCGTCGGTGGTGTCGCCCATCGCCGAGACCACCACGACGACGTCGTTGCCCTGCTTTTTGGTCTCGACGATGCGTTCGGCGACGCGGCGAATCCGGTCGGCGTCGGCCACCGAGGATCCGCCGTATTTCTGCACGACGAGCGCCACTGTTGCTCTTTCGGGTGCGAAGGGGTTCTAGGTCGTCAACAGAATACGTGTGACGAGCACCCGCACGTCGACGAGCCAACGGGTACGGCCCCGCGATCAGGCGGTGAGCCCCGCGGCGCAGACGACCGCCCAGAGCACCTCCGGGTGACGGATGTCGCTGTGCGCGCCGCTGAAGGCGGACTGGTTCGTGCAGATGACCGCGTTGGCGTCCAGTCCGTAGAAGGTGCCGGACTGGAAGTCATACGGCCTTCCCTGCGCCTGCATCACGACCTCGGCGGGGGTCGGGGTCTGCTGGTAACCGTCGTGGCCCATCCCACCCCACCGGTAGACCAGGTCGGTGGCGGATTCGCTGTCCTGGCCGGCGAGCATGCTGGCCATCGGATACCACCACCCGACCGCCCTGTCGGCGCTGCTAAAGGTGGCCAGCAATGGGCCGTCGACCCGGCTCCCGTCGCCGGCCAACCCGCCCGGTCGGGACGGGTCGAACATCAGCGCGGAGGCGAACGTGAAGTGAGAAAACGCGCCCTGGATCAGCGTGAGCGATTTGACCGGGCTGGCCGCGCCCGTCTGGTTCCCGGGCAGACCCGCCAGGGAGTAGGAGACCAGCCGGGCGCCGAAGCTGTGACCCAGCAGGTGGATTCGCGGTGCGCCGCCCGGGCCGGTCAGGCCGCCCAGCAGCGGACCGAGGCCGTTCTGGCCAACCACGCCCGCCCGGTTCTTCATTTCGTAATAGCTCAGCGTGCGTAGCACTTCACGCCCGCCGGACCACAGTCCGGCGAACGGATTGCCGATGCCCTGCGCACCGCTGGGAGCGTGCGGCGCCATCGCCGCCGCGTGCCCGAACGCCGTCGCGGTGTCGGCGGTGAGCAGTGCGGCTTCCCCGCTGTCTTCGACGCCCTGCGGCGGCGTGGTGACCAAACCGGCAGCCAGTTGGTGGAACTCGGTGAGTTTCGTCGGGTCTTGGGGCTGCTGGTCAAGCAGCTGGCCCATGGTGGCCAGCTGCTGCTGCTGGCCGGGGAAAGCGGGGGTGAGCGCCGTGGCCAGCTGCGCACCAGTCGACGGCAGCGGCGGTGCGGTGGCGGGGTCATCGTCGGGGAACAGCAGCGACGGCCAGATGATCCCCACCGCGGCGCTGCTGGACAGGTGCCCGCCGAGCTGGTCGGCCAGCAGCCCGAACATCGCCTGGTAGAGATCGCGGGCGGAATCCACGCCGTTATTCCAGCCGTGCGAGAGCACGAACAGATCGGTGATGCCGCCGCCGGCCACCGCCGCCGGCAGTCCGCCGTCGCCGCCGCCGGTGGCGGTGTTGAGGCTGCCGTCGGCGTTGAAATCGACTTCGTAGTAGGACAATCCGTTGATGTCGGTCACGATCGTCTTCCCTTCGAGCTAGGTACTGGACAGGGCTCGCATCAGGTCGATCAGGCCGGCACCCTGGTAGAACTCGTGGCGTCCCAGGTCTGTCGCGGAATCGCAGAACAGCTTTTTGACCAATGCAGGTTGGCCGACGTATTCCGTGCGGACCGACAAGAACGCGGCAATCGCCCCCGAGACGTGCGCCGCCGACATCGAAGTTCCGCTGTCTTCGATGTAGCGTGCCACCCGCGGCGGGTGGCCCGCTGCGGGCGCCAGCGGAGTAACACCGGCGATCAGTTGCCCGGTGCCGGCCGAGGTGATGCGTTCTCCCGGCGCCACCAGGTCTGGTTTGGGACGCCCGTCGAGGGTAGGGCCTTTCGAAGAGTTGAAGGTGACGCCGTAGGTGTGCGGTCGGTAACGGTGTACGGATCCGACGGTGATGGCGGTGGCCGCATTTCCCGGATCGGTGATTGTCGACAGCTGCCCGTAGACGTCACCGGACGGGCCCTCAAGGGTTCCGCCTGCGCCCTCATTGCCGGCGCTGACAACCACTATCACGCCGGTACCGGTCAGCAGATCCAATTCCCGACACAGGGGGCTCTGCCCTGCTGCGTATTCGGCGGGAGGCCACGGGCAGCCGAGGGACAGGTTGACCCCATGGATTTGCAGGTCCCGCCCATCGCTGTTGACGGTCCGGACGTAGTCGATTGCCTCGATCATCGTGCTCGACAGCGTGTTGCCGTTATCGTCAAGAACCTTGAGGCTGACGAGGTTGGCCATCGGAGCAACCCCGGAGAGAGTGGCACCCGCCGGAAGGGTCCGGAGCGTCCACTGCGGCAAATCTTGCGCTGTCGGTTGGTTGTGGGCGATTCGCAGCGTAGTGGTGTCCAGGGGAACTTGGCCGGCGATGATTCCGGCGACGTGGGTGCCATGTCCGTAGGCATCGGTCAACGGAGACTGCCCGGTGCCCGGGGACGACGAGATCGTGAAGTCGCGGTGCAGCTTGGCAACCGCGGACGCGGTCAACGTGTCGTGGGCGGCGAAGTGTGGGTGGGCTGCGTCGATGCCCGAATCGAACACAGCCCAGACCACACCAGCACCGGCTGAGTCGAAGGTGCGGATGGCGGCGTCGGCCTTAATAGTGCTGACCGAGCGGTCAAGGTGGGCGCGCAGGATCAGATCCGGCCACACGTGATGGATGAGTCCAAGGGCACGCTGCGCCCCCGCTGTGGTCGCCGAGTCGCCGCCGCGCACCAATCTGGTGATCTCATCGGGGGTGAGCATGCACCGCATGTAATGTTTCGCGACCAGCACCGGCCGCGGAGGACCGGCGGTCCCGAAAACGTCGGTGAACAATCTGAAGAAGCCTCGGCGAACCGCTGCGGGCCTCGCTCCTGGGTCTAGCCGAAGTTCGATCAGCACCCCACGACGGTCCTGCTCGCCGGTGTGCACGATGTGCGCTACACCCTCGCTCATCACAAGCGGGCTGATGATCGAAGGGCGCAGAGGCCCGCGCGGAGGGACTGCGGCGGTCACCGTCGCCGGCCTCGTGACCGGAGACGCGCGCATTCGGACACCGCCCAAGGGTGCACGCGCGAGGTGCAGCTGCACACGCGTAGCGCACTACTCGATTCCCTTTGCAGGAATGCCGATTCAGCAGCCACGGCCGAGCCGGATCACCATCGCCAGTCCCTCCCGGTCTGTGACATCGAGCTTGATGCAGGCCCGGTAGATGTGGCCTTCAACGGTGCGCGTCGAAACGACGAGCCGGTCGGCGATGTCGCGGTTGCTAAGCCCCTGGGCGACGAAGTTAGCGATCTCACGTTCGCGTGGGCTCAACGGCAACGGCTGCGACGCTATCTCCAGGGCGGGCGTGTGCACGCCGCCGCAGGCCGCGGCAAGCCGGTCGGCGGTGGCGGCGGCCTCCATGGCATGGCGGCGATCGTCAGCTGCCCGGAATAGCACGGCGGCTTGGGCGGCCGCATCGGCGGCCGACAGTAGCACGCCGACGGCCTCGAATTGTCCCGCGGCGTCAAGCACTTTCGTTGCGTCGGACGCGAGCAGCGCCTCCGCATATGTGATGTGGACCGCGGCGAGCCGCCCGCCAATGCTTGCGGCGACATCGACGAGGCGCTGCAGCGAGGACAGATCGCCGAAGCGGGCCGCGTCGTGCAGTGCGAGCATTTCCACGGCCCGCTGACCGGATCCTTTGGCCAGGTCGGCGGCCTCCAGCGCGCATGAGATCGCGCCGCTGACGTGGCCCTGCGCGGCGGCGAGCCACGCCTCGACGAGACGAAATTGCGGCTCGAACACCGCCACGTGGCGGTCCACCCTGCTGCGCAGTTCGGCCACCGTCTTCGCCCCGGAGTCGACGTGCCCCAGCACGCAATGGGATTGCGCCAGCAGCATCCCCGCCGGGAAGCTCCACGACGCCGCGGACTCTGCGGCCAACGCCGCGACGGTTTCTTCCATGCGTGGCGCCGCGACCGTGAACCGGCCCCGGGCCACTTCCACGGTGCCGACCAAGACGTTGGCCATGCCCCACGCCAGATACTGGCCGGGCGAGGAGACCTGCACGATGTCACCCGATCGGGCCTCGGCCGTATCGAAGTCGCCAACCAGCGTCAACGCGCGAATCTCGCCGTACGCGGTGAGGTACCGCAACAGCCCATCGACCTTGTGCTCGACCTGACGTCCGCGCGCGACGATCGCCGCCGCATCGGCCGCGCGTCCCGTCAACGCCGCCGCGAGCGCTCCGCCGAAAACCGCCCATTCGACGGCGGGCGGCGATGCCGCGGGGTCGTCCAGCACCCGCTTCGACGCCGCGGCGGCTTCGTCGAGCCGGTTTGCGAACGCCTGCGTCGCCGAGGCGACCCCCTCGATGACCAGCCGCAGCGCGGGATGGCTGACCCGCTGTTGCAGCAGCTGGAGCACCTCGTCGGCACCCGCGGCGTCGCCCATCGACCACTGCAGGTTGGCGATCCGTGCGGTGCCCCACCGCACCAGGTCCAGTTCGCTCATGCCATCCGGGTCGAATGCGCTGAGGATCTGTTCGGCTTCGGCTGCCTTGCCTTGCCACAGCAGAGACCGGGCCAAAAGCTCGCTGGTGATCAGCCCGCCGTCACGGTTCACCGCAGCGCGCGCCAAGCGTTCACCGAGGGTGACGTTGGTCAGTGCAATGGCGTCCTGCGCGGCGGCCGCGAAGAGCTCGGTATCGGCGGTCACGTCGCTGTCGAGCGCCAATTCGGCGAGCCGGATGCGTTGGGCCGGTCCATGAATCGGCTGCTTCTGCATCGCATGGAACAGTTCGCCCTTAAGCCGGCGCGTGGCGGCCCGACCCAGGCCGCGACGGATCACCTCACCGTAGAGCGGGTGGGTAAACCGCACATCCAGGCTAGATAATTCCTCGACTACAAGTATCAGTCCGCGCCGTTCGACGCGCTCCACGATCTCGACGCCGACCAGCCCCGACAAGGCGTCCAAGGCCAGCGGTTCGGCGAAGGCCAGCAGCCGCAACGCGTGCGCTTCATCTTCGGGCAACTGCTCGATGCGGGCGTCCAGCAGCGATGCGAGCTCGGAGGTGACGACGGTGCGCCCACGCAGCTGCCAGACACCGCGCACCTGCCGGAGGGAGCCTGCTTCCAGCGCGCCCTCGACCAGGTGCCGGATGTATAGGGCGTTGCCGCCGGAGGCCGCCCACATCAGGTCAGCCGACAGTCCCTCCAGCCGGCCGCCGAGCGCTTCTTCGACCAAGCCCAGGCATTGCGCCTTGCTGAACGGCGTCAACCGCAGCCGCTTGAGATAACCGTCCTTCCATAGCGATGTGATCGCGTCGGGCACGGCCTCGCCAGTTCGCACGGCCGCCACGATCCGCACCGACCCGTCCAGCGCCAACTGATGCACCAGGGTGGCCGACAGGTGATCCAGCAGATGGGCATCATCGACACCGATGATCGAATGCTCGGCGCTGCAGATCGTTTCCCGCGCGGCGGCCAGCCCGGCGATCGGGTCGCGTGACGCCGCCGGGCCGACCAGGTGAGCGAAGACGCCCAGTGGGATCGAGCGGGCCGACTCAGTTCCGGCCACCCAGTGCACTGGCGTCGGCAGCGACTGGGTCACCGATCGGGCCAACGTCGTCTTACCGACGCCGGCATCCCCGAACAGCACTATCCCGGAGATGTCCTGTTGCCCGGCCAGAGCCGACCGAATGGCGCTGAATTCGACCTCACGGCGCACGATCGGCCAGGACTTGGTGTCCACGACCAGCGATTTTACTGGTAATCCAGGCGGAATATCCTGATTCCCAATGTTTGTCGCATTCGAGCGTGTCATTCGGCGCAGGTCTATGACGAAACCAGCTGGATCGCCCAGAAGTCGTTGGCAAGATGCGCCCCGTTGATGGGTGAGCTATCCGCGCTGGCCTTCGACCCGGTCATGTACTGATAGGGCATGTAGAAGTAGCCGTGGTCGCCCCACGAGGCTCCCCACGAGTTGCGAACGATCACCTGGTTCTTGGAATCTGAGTAGCCGACGGCGACGACAGCGTGGCCGCCGACCGTGGCCTCACCTGGTTTGGGCATCGGCAACACGCCCGATTGAGCGACGGCCTGCGATTCGAAGCTCTGGTAGACGGTGAACCCGAACACGACCGACAGATTCGAGGCGATCGCGTCCTTCAGGTCGCCAAGTGTCTGGATCGCCTCGTACTGCACCGCCTTGTCCGTCTCCGCGGTGGCGCCGAGACGGGTCGCAGCTTCGATTCGCTTTGTCGTCGTGCAGCATCGCACCGCTAGACGAATAGTTCACCGCCGCAGCATATTTCGGGCGGCGATAGCCGTCTCAATGTCGAATAGGACCCGTTCGTGGCAGTGCGTTCACCGGGCCAGTGGGCTGTAGAAGACCAGGCCGTTGCCCTTGTTGTCGTAGACCACGGCACGCCGCTCGTGCGCGTCGTTGTACGGGCCCTTCACGATGCCACCGCCGCTGGCCTCGACGGCCTTGGCAGCGCCGTCGACATCAGCAGTCTTGATGCCGACGACGACCTGCCCGGGTATGGGATGATCCACCGCCGTCGCCAACGCTAGAGTGACAGCCCCACCGTCGAGGGCTGCAAAGTGCGCCCCGTCGCGGAACTTCAGCGGCATCCCTAAGGTTTCGCTGTAAAACCGGATCGATCCGTCCAGATCGTCGGTCGACAAGACGATCATTCGTACTTCGTGCCCGCTCACTGGCTCCTCCTTCGGCGAAATTGCTTCCACATTAGGCCGGGACCGGGCCCGGGAGGCCCGCCTGATTGTGACCGCCGTTTTGGCACCGGGCTCAAGCACGGTAAAGTTCACAATCGTGCAGCGGGTGCTCCTCCTCGGACGCCGCGACGGGGTCTGATCCAGACCGGCTTCCCGTCGCGGGCGTTCACGATGCGCTGGTCTGAGGTTCCTTCTGACATCCCCGGAGCAACTACCGTGAACAACTTTCCTGAATCCGCAAGCCCCGACGCCTATACCTCGGCGCGGACCATCGTCAAACCCGCCGGCCCGCCAGCGCCCGGCCAGAACACCTGGAATCCCCAGCGCGGTACCTCGATGCCCGTCGGCCGCTACCGACCGTTCGCAGAGGAAGTAGAGCCCATCCGGGTGCCCGACCGGACCTGGCCCGACCGTGTCATCGACAAAGCTCCCCTGTGGTGCGCCGTCGACCTGCGTGACGGCAACCAGGCGCTGATCGACCCGATGAGCCCGGCCCGCAAGCGCCGCATGTTCGACCTGCTGGTTCGCATGGGCTATAAGGAGATCGAGGTCGGGTTCCCGTCGGCCAGCCAGACCGACTTCGACTTCGTCCGCGAGATCATCACCGAGGGCGCGATCCCCGACGACGTCACCATCCAGGTGCTGACCCAGTGCCGCCCGGAGCTGATCGAGCGCACGTTCCAGGCGTGTCAGGGCGCGGCGCGGGCCATTGTGCACTTCTACAACTCGACGTCAATTCTGCAGCGCCGCGTGGTCTTTCGCGCCGACCGGGCCGCGGTGCAGGCCATCGCGACCGACGGCGCCCGCAAGTGTGTCGAGGAGGCGGCCAAACACCCCGAAACCCAGTGGCGGTTCGAGTATTCGCCGGAGTCCTACACCGGCACCGAGCTGGAGTACGCCAAGCAGGTGTGCGACGCCGTCGGCGAGATCATCGCCCCGACGCCGGACAACCCGATCATCTTCAACCTGCCCGCCACCGTCGAGATGGCCACGCCCAACGTGTATGCCGACTCGATCGAGTGGATGAGCCGCAATCTGGCCAACCGGGAGTCGGTGATCCTGAGCCTGCATCCGCACAACGACCGCGGAACCGCCGTCGCCGCGGCCGAATTGGGCTACCAGGCTGGCGCCGACCGGATCGAGGGCTGCCTGTTCGGCAATGGCGAGCGCACCGGCAACGTGTGCCTGGTGACCCTCGGGCTGAACCTGTTCTCCCGTGGCGTGGATCCGCAGATCGACTTCTCCAACATCGACGAGATCCGGCGCACGGTGGAGTACTGCAATCAGTTGCCGGTGCACGAGCGTCACCCCTACGGCGGGGACCTGGTCTACACCGCGTTCTCCGGCAGCCACCAGGACGCCATCAACAAGGGCCTGGACGCGATGAAGTTCGACGCCGACGCCGCGGACTCTGACGTTGACGACATGCTCTGGCAGGTTCCATACCTGCCGATCGACCCCAAGGACGTCGGACGCACCTACGAGGCGGTGATCCGGGTCAACTCGCAGTCCGGCAAGGGCGGGGTGGCCTACATCATGAAGGCCGACCACGGCCTGGCCCTGCCGCGGCGGCTGCAGATCGAGTTCTCCCAGGTGGTCCAGAAGATCGCGGACGGCGAAGGCGGTGAGGTCTCGCCCAAGGAGATGTGGGAGGCGTTCTCCGAGGAGTACCTGGCGCCGGTGCTGCCGTTGGAGCGCGTAAAGCAGCGCGTGGATGCCTCAGAGGAGGACAGCGGCACCACCAGCATCACCGCAACGGTCAAGATCAACGGCGAGGAGACCGAGATCCACGGCGCCGGCAACGGCCCGCTCGCCGCCTTCGTCGACGCGCTGGAAACCGTCGGGTTCGAGGTAGCCGTACTGGATTACTCGGAGCACGCGATGAGCGCCGGCGACGACGCCCAGGCCGCCGCGTATGTGGAGGCTTCGGTCTATGGCCGGACCGTGTGGGGAGTGGGCATCGCGCCGTCGATCACCACGGCGTCACTGCGCGCAGTGGTGTCGGCGGTCAACCGGGCATCGCGCGGCTAAACATCCGTTCGCCGCAGCCGAGGTGGGGTCAGAACAGCGCGAGCTGCGCGTCGATCCTGGCGATGTCGGTGAATTCCTCCATGCCGGTGCCGCCGACCACCCGACGGACGCAGTCCATGAACTGCGCGTCGGAAACCACCGGCACCCCCAATTGCCGGGCCTGGTAGCCCTTGCCCTGCTCGGGGGTGGCTTCGTTGCAGATCACCAGCGAGGTCTCGCGGTCGACGACGTCGGTGTAGGCCAGCCCGGCGTGCAGGATCCGCTCGACGAGCTCCTCGTGGGTCCGTGCCACCTCCGCCGCCAGGGCCACCCGCATGCCCTGGATCAGCGGCCGCCCGCAGACATAGGGCCCCGGATTGAGATAGGGACAGGGCATTCGGGACGCCAGCACCTTCAACGGCCGCAGTTCGTCATGGGTTACCCGGCCGTTAGGCCAGCGGCGCCGCGTCACGGGACGCACCGGCAGCCAGACGTCACGTTCGCGCGCCCGCTGCAGGGCCGCGGCCAGCACCCCGGTCAACACCATCGCGTCATCGAAAGCGTCGTGCGGCCGTCGCTGGATCACGCCCCAGTGCGCAGCCAGCGTCTCCAGCCGCAGGTTGTCGACGCCGAGCTCCAGCCGCCGGGCCAGTTCGACGGTGCACATCACGGAGTCGACGGGTAGTTCGGCTCCGGCGATCTCGGCCTCGGCGGCCAGGAATGCGTAGTCGAACGCGACGTTGTGCGCCACGAGCGTTTTGCCCCGCAGCACGTCGACCACGTCACCGACGATGTCGGCGAATTGCGGCTGATCTTCGAGCATGGCGGCCGTCAGGCCGTGCACGTGGGTGGGACCCGGATCCACGCCGGGATTGAGCAGGCTGACCACGGATTGCTCCACTCGGCCGGCGGCGTCGAGGCCGAGTGCGGCAATGCTGATGATCCGGGCCTGACCTGGCCGAAAGCCCGAGGTCTCGACATCGATGACGGCCCATCCAGCCTCCGGCTCGCTGGCCGGCCGCCCCCAAGACGTCGGGTTCGCGCCGTTCATACGCTGAGGATGGCACGTCAGACCGACATCGCCTGGTCGCTCGCGGCTCGTGTCGGCGCTTAACTTGCGATCGCCCAGACTCGATGAGGGCGACCCGCTGCGCCCGGCGCAAAGCACCGCGCTTGCGATCGCCCTTAAACTGCCCGGGTGGTTACCACCCGTGCGCGTTTGGCCCTGGCCGCCGGGGCGAGCGCACGCTGGGCGTCGCGGGTCACCGGACGAGGTGCCGGGGCCATGATCGGCGGCCTGGTCGCGATGACGCTGGACCGCTCGATTCTGCGTCAGCTCGGGGCGGGCCGGCGCACCGTCGTCGTCACCGGAACCAATGGCAAGTCCACCACCACCCGGATGACCGCGGCCGCGCTGAGCACGCTGGGACAGGTGGCCACCAACGCCGAGGGCGCCAATATGGACGCCGGCCTGGTAGCCGCGCTGGCCGCTCAGCGCGACGCGGGGCTGGCCGCCCTGGAAGTCGACGAGATGCATGTGCCGCACGTCTTGGACGCGGTAGACGCTGCCGTCCTCGTCCTGCTCAACCTGTCGCGTGACCAGCTGGACCGGGTCGGCGAGATCAATGTCATCGAACGCGCGCTGCGGGCCGGCCTAGCCGGGCACCCCCAGACGGTGGTGGTCGCCAACTGCGACGACGTGCTGATGACCTCGGCCGCCTACGACAGCCCGAACGTAGTGTGGGTGGCCGCGGGCGGTGCGTGGGCGAATGACTCGGTCAGCTGCCCGCGCAGCGGCGAGGTGATCGTTCGCGACCAGGGACACTGGTATTCCACCGGCGCCGAGTTCAAGCGGCCCAGTCCGCACTGGTGGTTCGACCCGGAAGATGGAGGCACCCTCTACGGACCCGACGGGCTGGCGCTGCCGATGCGGCTGGCATTGCCCGGCTCGGTGAATCGCGGCAATGCCGCCCAGGCCGTGGCCGCAGCCGTCGCGCTGGGCGCCGACCCGGCCGCAGCCGTTGCCGCCGTTTCCGGCGTCGACGAGGTCGCCGGGCGCTATCGGACCGTGCATATCGGGGCGCACCAAGTGCGGATGCTGCTGGCCAAGAATCCGGCCGGCTGGCAGGAAGCGCTGTCGATGGTGGACAAGCACGCGGCCGGGGTGGTCATCTCGGTCAACGGGCAGGTACCCGACGGCGAGGATCTGTCGTGGCTGTGGGATGTGCGCTTCGAGCACTTCGAAGACACCTTCAAAACAACCCCAGTGGTAGCCGCCGGCGAACGCGGCACCGACCTGGCGGTGCGCCTGGGGTACGCCGGCGTCGGGCACACCCTGGCGCACGACACCGTGGCGGCCATCGCATCCTGCCCGCCCGGGCGAGTGGAGGTCGTTGCCAACTACACCGCGTTCCTTCAGCTGCAGCGCAGATTGGCGCGGCATGGCTGACTCGAGTTCGACGGTGCGGATCGGGCTGGTGCTGCCCGACGTCATGGGCACCTACGGCGACGGCGGCAACGCTGTGGTGCTGCGCCAACGGCTTCTGCTGCGGGACATCGCCGCTGAGATTGTCGAGATCACGCTGGCCGATCCGGTTCCGGAGTCGTTGGACCTGTACACGCTGGGCGGCGCAGAGGACTACGCGCAGCGGCTGGCCACCAGGCACCTGATCAAGCATCCGGGGCTGCAGCGAGCGGCGGAGCGCGGTGCGCCGGTGCTGGCGATCTGTGCGGCCGTCCAGGTGTTGGGGCACTGGTACGAGACGTCGGCGGGTGAGCGGGTCGATGGCGTGGGCCTGCTGGATGCGACCACGTCACCGCAGGATGCGCGCACAATCGGCGAGCTGGTCAGCAAGCCGTTGCTGGCCGGATTGACCCAACGCCTCACCGGTTTCGAGAACCACCGCGGCGGCACCGTGCTCGGCCCCTCCGCGGCACCGCTGGGTGCCGTGGTCAAGGGCGCGGGCAACCGCCGCGGCGACGGATTTGACGGAGCGGTTCAGGGCAACTTGGTCGCGACCTACATGCACGGACCGTGTCTGGCCCGCAACCCGGAGCTCGCTGACCTGCTACTCGGCAAGGTAGTGGGTGAGCTGGCACCGCTGCAGCTGCCCGAGGTGGAGCTGCTGCGCCGCGAGCGACTCGCGGCGCGCTGACGTCGCTTCAAGAATCCTTTGAGAATCCGTATAGGGCCACCGCTAAGCCTTTTCTCAACACCCCCACGCTCCGCACGCCGGCAGAGAGAATGAACCAAATGCCTAACACGTCTAACACGTCAAACACCAAGGTCGCGTCGACGTTCAAGGCAACGCGCATCGGCGGGCTCGCGGTCGCCTTCAGCGTCGCCGGGATCGGATTCGCCGGTGCGGCCCAAGCCGCTCCCGCCCCGCACACCAGCGTCGAGGTGATGCACGGCGACCCGGGCGCCGCCGCGCCGTATTGGCACTACCAGCAACAGGATTACGACTGCGGCGAGATGGCGGTGGCCGATGTGGTCGGCGAGATCACCGGCCAGCAGCCGACCGAGGACGAGGTCACCGCCGCGGCTGCAAACGTCCCGAGCGTGAACCACTCCGGACCGATTTACCGCCCGGCCAGCAGGACTAGCAACAGCGACCTGTCAGTGTTACTGGCGCACTACGGGATTCAGGCCTCCTCGGTCCACACCAACACCGACGCGCTCATCCAGGATCTGGATCAAGGGCGCAAGGTGATCGTCGGACTCAACGACAAAATCATCTGGAACAAACCGGGCGACCGCACGGTGGAAAACCACTTCGTGGTTGTCACCGGGATCGACACCAGGGCCGGGGTGGTGCATCTCAACGACACCGGTTCCTCAGTCGGCCGCGACGAGCAGGTGTCGATGGCCAACTTCGAACAGGCGTGGGGTACCAGCAACAACTTCGCCGTCGCGACCAAGTAAAGGACGCCAGCACGGACCCGCGTTAGACCATGGCGCGGCGGCCGCTGAGCGCGCGGCCCAACGTCAATTCGTCGGCGAACTCCAAGTCCCCGCCCATCGGCAGCCCGGACGCGATCCGCGTGACGGTCAGGCCGGGGATGTCGCGCAGCATTCGGACCAGGTAGGTGGCGGTCGCCTCACCCTCGGTATTGGGGTCCGTGGCGATGATCACCTCGGTGATGTCGACATCGTCGACGCGCTCACCGATGCGGCTCAGCAGCTCGCGGATCCGCAGATGATCGGGACCGACTCCGGACAGCGGATCAAGCGCACCCCCCAGGACGTGATAGCGACCGCGGAATTCGCGGGTGCGCTCGACGGCCTGGACATCCTTCGGCTCCTCGACGACGCATACCTGCGAGCCGTCCCGGCGAGGATCGGCGCAGATGCGGCAGCGTTCGTCGTCGGAGACGTTGCCGCACACCGCGCAGAACCGCACGCCGTCGCGGACCTTCGCCAGCACAGCGGTCAACCGGTCGATATCGGCCGGTTCGACCGACAGCAGGTGGAATGCAATACGCTGCGCGCTCTTGGGTCCGATGCCGGGCAGCTTGCCAAGCTCGTCGATCAGATCCTGGACAGGTCCCTCAAACATGTCAGTGGAAGTCAGAACCCCGGGATCGGAGGCGAGGCCTCCGGGGGCTGTGGCGGCGCCAGCGCACCGGTGAGTGCCCCCAGCTGTTCCTGCGCCATCTTGGTGACCTGCCTCGAAGCATCGGCCATCGCGCCGACGATCAAGTCCTGCAAGGTCTCGACGTCGTCGGGGTTGGCGACCTTGGGATCGATCGTCACACCGACCACCTCGCCGCTGCCTTTGACGAGGACCTTGACCAGGCCGCCGCCGGCTTGACCATGCACCTCGGCGTTTGCGAGTTGCTGCTGGGTCGCCAGTAGCTTTTGCTGCATCTGCTGCGCCTGAGCGAGCAGCGCCGACATATCGCCTCCGGGTTGCATGACAGTCCCCTCGCGTTTTGATACCGAGTTCATCTCGCCTGTGGATATCGGGCGATTCGAGACACCCAGCGTAGACCGCGTAACGTTACCTTGGCCCAGTGAGCGTACGAGTCAGCCTACGTGTCGGGATCAGGATGGTCGTTGGCGTACTCGTCGCGGCCTCGATGGCAAGCTTGCCAGCCGCGACCGCAACCCCCTCCAATATCGCCGGCATGGTCGTGTTCATCGATCCCGGCCACAACGGGGCGAACGATGCATCCATCAGCCGTCAGGTGCCGACCGGTCGCGGCGGCACCAAAGACTGCCAGGCCAGCGGAACGTCGACCAACGACGGGTATCAAGAGCACACGTTCACCTGGGACACCGCGCTGCGCGTCCGCGCTGCGCTGAACGCCCTCGGGGTACGGACCGCCATGTCACGCGGCAACGACAACGCGCTGGGGCCGTGTGTCGACGAGCGCGCCAACATGGCCAACGCGTTGCACCCCAACGCGATCCTGAGTATTCACGCCGACGGTGGGCCCGCAACGGGGCGAGGGTTCCACGTCAACTACTCGGCCCCGCCGCTCAACGCGGCGCAGGCGGGGCCGTCAATCCAGTACGCCCGGATCATGCGTGACCAGATGCAGGCCTCGGGCATTCCGCCTGCGAATTACATTGGCCAGGACGGCCTCTACGGCCGCGCGGACCTGGCCGGCCTGAACCTGGCGCAGTATCCGTCGATTCTGGTCGAGTGCGGCAACATGAAGAATCCCGTGGATTCGGCGTCGATGGAGTCCCCCGACGGTAGGCAGAAATACGCCGACGCGTTGGTCCGCGGTGTCGCAGGCTTTCTGGCCAGCCAGGGCCAGGCGCGCTAGCCCCGTTTAGTCGCGAGCAGACGCAAAGTCCCGCATTTCGGTGCGGAAGTGGGGGACTTTGTGTCTGCTCAGCGACCTAGCCTTCCAGTTCCTTCTTGAGGTTGGCCAGCACCTCGGCCTGGATCTTCTTCAGCCCCAGCGGAGCAAAGGTCTTCTCGAAGAAGCCACCGACGCCGCCCGCGCCGGTCCACGAGGTCTTCACGGTGACGCTGGATCCGGGGCCGGCCGGGGCCACCGTCCAGTTGGTCACCATGGAAGAGTTCGCGTCCTTCTCGATGACGGTGTGCCCGGCGACGTCGACGTCGACCTGCACGTCGCGGACGCGTGATTTGGTCGCCTGCAGCTTCCACTTGGCGACCGTACCCGCCCCCTGTCCACCCTGCAGCACTTCGTAGTCGCTGTACTGCGGCGACAGAATTTTCGGCCGGACCGTCTGGTAGTCGGCCACCGCGGCGAGTGTGGCCGCGGGCTCGACGTTGATCAATATCGTGCTGGCCGCGCTCACCTGTCCCATCAGCGCTACTCCTCTGTCGTTGTGGTGCGGTGTCACCCCTTGCGTAGATGCAGGAGGCGTTATCCGGGACTAGGGTATATGTGGTGCCTGTCCAAGCTTCTGCACTGGCCATACACACGGCGGGCGTCGAGCGGTTGTTGGCGAGTTATCGATCCCTCCCCGCTACGGCGTCGGTTCGACTCGCCAAGCCCACCTCAAATCTGTTCCGCGCCCGCACCAAACGCGATGCGCCCGGCCTGGATACCTCAGGGTTGACGAATGTCATCAGCGTCGATTCCGAAGCCCGTACCGCCGACGTGGCCGGCATGTGCACCTACGCGGACCTGGTGGCCGCGACTCTGCCGTATGGCCTTTCGCCACTGGTGGTACCGCAGTTGAAGACCATCACCCTCGGCGGTGCGGTCACCGGCCTGGGGATTGAGTCGGCGTCGTTTCGCAACGGTCTGCCACACGAATCGGTGCTGGAGATGGATATCCTCACCGGCGCTGGGGGATTGATCACCGCGTCTGCCGACCAGCACGCCGATCTGTTTCGCGCTTTCCCGAATTCGTATGGGACACTGGGGTATTCAACCAGACTGCGAATCGCGCTCGAACCGGTCGCGCCATTTGTGGCGTTGCGGCACATCCGATTCCACTCGTTGCCGGAGATGATCGCGGCGATGGAACGCATCATCGACACCGGCGGACACGACGGCGTCCCAGTGCACTACCTCGACGGTGTGGTGTTCAGTGCCGACGAGAGCTATTTGTGCGTCGGCAATCGCACCACGACCCCGGGACCGGTCAGCGACTACACCGGGCAACGCATTTACTACCGCTCGATCCAGCACGACGCAGGCGGTGACGGCGTCAAGGAAGACCGGCTGACGATCCATGACTACCTGTGGCGCTGGGACACCGACTGGTTCTGGTGCTCACGCGCTTTCGGCGCACAGAACCCACGACTGCGGCGCTGGTGGCCGCGCCGCTACCGGCGCAGCAGCGTGTACTCGAAGCTAATAGCCACAGACCGGCGCTTCGGCATCGCCGACCGGATCGAGAAGCGGAACGGCCGGCCGCCGCGTGAGCGGGTGGTGCAGGACGTCGAGCTGTCAGTGGAGCGAACCGGCGAGTTCTTGGAGTGGTTCTTAAATAACGTTCCTATCGAGCCAATCTGGTTGTGCCCGTTGCGACTTCGCGATCACGA
Source organism: uncultured Actinomycetota bacterium (assembly GCA_963767375.1). Lineage (GTDB taxonomy): Bacteria > Actinomycetota > Actinomycetes > Mycobacteriales > Mycobacteriaceae > Mycobacterium. Next base: position 2,132,282 of record CAVYDT010000008.1, on the reverse strand, counting down.
GGGCTGGCCGCTGTATCCGATCCGGCCGGACCGCACGTACGTCAACATCGGATTCTGGTCCTCGGTTCCGGCCGGGGACGGCGAGGGAGCGACCAACCGGAGCATCGAGGCCAAGGTGAGTGCGCTCGACGGCCACAAATCGTTGTACTCCGACTCCTTCTACACCCGCGACGAGTTTGACCAGCTCTACGGTGGGGAGACCTACAACACGGTGAAGAAAACGTACGATCCCGATTCACGTCTTCTCGATCTTTACGCAAAGGCGGTGCAACGGCGATGACGGCAATCAGAGAGTCCGCGCGCGCATCACACAAGCTGAGTATGGCCGAGATCCTTGCGATCTTCACCGCGACCGGGCAGCAGCCACTGAAGTTCACCGCGTACGACGGCAGCTGTGCCGGTGACGACGATGCCGAACTGGGCCTGGATCTTCGGACGCCCCGCGGCGCCACCTACCTGGCCACCGCTCCCGGCGAACTCGGCCTTGCCCGCGCGTACGTATCGGGTGACCTGCAGACCTACGGCGTGCACCCCGGCGATCCTTACGAGCTACTGAGGAGGCTGACAGACAGGGTCAAATTCAGGCGGCCGTCGTTGTTGGTGCTGGCCAACGTCGTCCGTTCGATCGGCGTCGAGCATTTGCTGCCGGTAGCGCCGCCCCCGCAGGAAACCCCGCCCCGGTGGCGCCGGGTCGCCGCCGGGTATTTGCATAGCAAGACTCGCGACGCCGAGGCCGTTCACCACCACTACGACGTCTCCAACGCGTTCTACGAACGGGTGCTCGGACCCTCGATGACCTACACCTGCGCGGTCTATCCGGACGCCGACGCCACGCTGGAAGAGGCGCAGGAGAACAAGTACCGGCTGATCTTCGACAAGCTGCGGCTACAGCCGGGCGACCGCCTGCTCGACGTCGGCTGCGGCTGGGGTGGCATGGTGCGCTACGCGGCCCGACGCGGTGTGCGGGTCATCGGTGCCACCCTGTCGGCCGAGCAGGCGAAGTGGGCGCAAAGCGCGATCCAAGATGAGGGGCTGACCCGCCTTGCCGAAGTGCGGCATTCCGACTATCGCGACGTGCGCGAGGCGGGATTCGACGCTGTGTCTTCCATCGGGCTGACCGAGCACATCGGCGTGCGGAACTACCCCGACTACTTCGGCTTCCTCGGGTCAAAATTGCGCACCGGCGGTCTGCTGCTCAATCACTGCATCACCCGCCACGACAACAAGTCGACATCCTTTGCCGGTGGATTCACCGACCGCTACGTCTTCCCCGACGGCGAGCTGACCGGCTCGGGACGCATCGTCACCGAGATCCAGGAAGCCGGCCTGGAGGTCCTGCACGAGGAGAATCTCCGTCATCACTATGCGATGACGCTGCGCGACTGGTGCCGCAACCTCGTCGAGCACTGGGACGAGGCGGTCAGCGAGGTCGGTCTGCCGATCGCCAAGGTGTGGGGTTTGTACATGGCGGCATCACGAGTGGCCTTCGAACGTAACAACCTTCAGCTGCATCACGTACTGGCCGCCAAGGTCGACGCCTGGGGCGACGACAGCCTACCGCTGCGGCCTTGGTGGACGGCCTAGCCTGATTGCCCGATCCTCGCTCGCACCGTTGCGGTGCTCGCCGTCACCGGGCTAACCGTTATCTATCCGGCGCGCACCCAGCTCGTTCTGTAGCAGTTCCAGTGCGACCTCTTCCGGGTCGCGGCGCGGCGCCTGCGGGTCGGCGCGGCCCGCTTCGGCCAGCATGTGTTCCTCGTCGTCGTCCTGCTGACCCGACTCCACGACAGCAACGACGTCCGTCGGCGCCGGTGACGCTTGGGGGACCGGCGGGCTCACTCTCCCGCCCGCGGGTGGCGGCGCTGGGTCTGAAGTGACGGGTACCGCCCCGCCGGTATCACAACGCACCCGCCAGTTCACTCCCAGCGCGTCTTTGAGTGCTTCGGCGATGACGTCAGCATTTCGCTGTTCGGACAGCCGCTTGGCCAGTGGCGCCGAGCTATGGGTCAACACCAGCGTGTTGCCCTCGATCGCCAGGACGGTGGCGCCCGCCAGCATCACCTCGGTAGTCCGGCTGCGCTGGCGTACCTTGTCGCGCACTGTTGGCCACATCGTTCGCACCGCGGCCGCGTTGAGTTCACCCGGTACGGCAGCCGGTTCGGCGGCCGGCACCGGAGTCGGTTCGACAACCGGCACCGGAGCCGGTTCGGCGGCCGGCGCCGGCGTCGGTTGGGGTGCGGGCTTCGGCTCGGGCCGCCGCGGCGACCGGCTCGGCTGGGCGACCGGCAGGGGTGCCGCCTCGGCGGGCGCGGTCGCCGGCGCGGGGATCGACATGTCCAGCCGGGTCTCGATCCGCTCGACGCGTTGCAGCAGCGCCGACTCGGCATCGCTGGCCGAGGGCAGCAGCAGTCGCGCGCAGACCACTTCAAGCAGCAAACGCGGGGCGGTCGCACCGCGCATCTCACCCAGCCCGGCCTGCACCGCCTCGGCGTAGCGCGTCAGGGTCGCCGGTCCGATGTGCGTCGCCTGCTCCCGCATCCGGTCCAGCACGTCCTCCGGGGCGTCTACGACACCGCGTGACGCCGCATCGGGAACCGCTTGCAGCACGATGAGGTCGCGGAACCGCTCCAGCAGGTCGGTGGCGAAGCGCCGGGGGTCGTGGCCGGCGTCGATCACGGATTCGACCGCACCGAACAACGCCGCGGCGTCTCCTGCGCCGAGGGCGTCGACCGCCTCGTCGATCAAGGCGACGTCGGTGGCGCCCAGCAACCCCAGCGCCCGCTGGTAGGTGACGTGATTGTCGTCGGCTCCGGCCACCAACTGGTCCAGTACCGAGAGGGCATCGCGAGGCGAACCGCCGCCGGCGCGGATCACCAGCGGATACACCGCATCGTCGACGACGACGCTCTCCTGCTCGCAGATCCGCGCGATCAACGCCCGCATGGTGCGCGGCGGCAGCAGCCGGAACGGATAGTGATGGGTGCGCGACCGGATCGTCGGCAGCACCTTCTCCGGCTCGGTGGTGGCGAAGATGAAGATGAGGTGCTCGGGTGGCTCCTCCACGATCTTGAGCAGCGCGTTGAACCCCGCGGTGGTCACCATGTGCGCCTCGTCGACGATGAACACCCGGTAGGGCGACTGCGCCGGGGCATAGAACGCACGGTCGCGCAGTTCGCGGGTGTCATCGACCCCGCCATGGCTGGCGGCGTCGAGTTCCACCACGTCGATGCTGCCGGGCGCGTTGGGTGCCAACGCCGTGCAGGAATCGCAAACCCCGCACGGCGTTGCCGTCGGTCCCTGGACGCAGTTCAACGACCGGGCCAGGATGCGCGCCGAGGACGTCTTTCCGCAGCCGCGCGGCCCGGAGAACAGGTACGCATGGTTGATCCGCCCGGCGTTCAGCGCGATCGACAGCGGCTCGGTGACGTGCTCCTGCCCCACCACTTCGGCGAAGGTTGCCGGTCGGTATTTGCGGTAGAGGGCCACGGTCAGCCAGGCTACTCAGGCCCGGTGACGATGTGCGCCGCGGAGTGGCGCGAGGAGGAGGCGGGCAATCGAGCCTGCGGTGTGACGATGGCAGGGCGGGTCATCGAGTGTGCGTCAGCGGCTTCGAGTGTGAACCGGAGGCGGTCTCGGGCGGCGCGCCGCCGCCCTCAGCGCACGCTCGATGCCGCGGACGCCAGCATCGATTCGGAAGCCGCCAGCAGCGCGCAGGTCGCCAGTCCGTCGACCGCGTTGCGCAAGTCCGGCACCGACGGGAAGGTGGGCGCGATCCGGATGTTCTTGTCTTCCGGATCTTTCCGGAACGGGAACGATGCGCCCGCATCGGTGACCGCGATACCGGCGTCCTTGGCCAGCGCGACGGTTCGCCGGGCGGTGCCGGGCAACACGTCGAGGCTGATGAAGTAGCCGCCCTTGGGCTCGGTCCAGGACGCGATCTTGGAATCGGTGAGCCGCTGATCCAGAATCTCGAGCGCCAGCGCGAATTTCGGCGCCAATATCTGCTGGTGACGCAGCATGTGCAGGCGCACCCCGTCGGCGTCGCCGAAGAAGCGTAGGTGCCGCAGCTGGTTGACCTTGTCCGGGCCGATCGACTTCTTCGCCGCATACTGCAAGTACCAGGCGATGTTGCCCAGTGACCCGCCCAGGAAGCTGACGCCGGCGCCGGCGAAGGTGATCTTCGAAGTGGACGCGAAGATGTACGGCCGGTTGGGGTTCCCGGCCTTTGCCGCCAGCCCGAGGACGTCGACCTGGCGGATGAAGTCATGCGTCAGCGTGTGTACCGCATACGCGTTGTCCCAGAACAACCGGAAGTCGGATGCCGCGGTCCGCATCTGGACCAGCCGGCGAACGGTCTCCCAGGAGTAGGTCACGCCGGTGGGGTTGCCGAACACCGGAACCGTCCACATCCCCTTGATTGCGGGGTCGACGGCGACCAGCTCCTCGATCAGATCGACGTCTGGGCCGTCCTGAAGCATCGGGACCGGGATCATCTCGATGCCCAGCGTCTCGGTGATGTTGAAGTGCCGGTCGTAGCCGGGGACGGGGCAGAGGAACTTGACGCTGGCTTCATCCTTCCAGGGACGCGGCGAGTCCACTCCGCCGTGCAACATCGAAAAGACGACGAGATCGTGCATCAGCTCCAGGCTGGAGTTGTTCCCCGCGATCAGGTTTTGCACCGGGATGCCCAGCAGCTCGGCGAAGATGGCCCGCAATCCGGGCAGGCCGTGCAGCCCGCCGTAGTTGCGGGTGTCGGTGCCCTCCTCGTCGCGGTAATCGTCGCCGGGCAGGCTCAGCAGCTGGTTGGACAGGTCGAGCTGCTCCGCGCACGGTTTGCCGCGGGTCAGGTCCAGGGCCAGCTTCATGGCCTGCAGCTGCGCGTAATCCTGCTGGTGGCGTGCGTGTAGAGCGGCCAACTCGTCGGGGGTGAGGGAATCGAGCGACACCATTTTTCTAGCGGGCCCCTTTCACGCATTAAGGGGACCCCGCGCACCCGACAGAGCCTATTGACCCTTGCTGCCTTCCGGCCCTGGGGGAGTTCACAGGATAGACGCCGCGCGGGGTCCACGGCGAGTCTAGTACCTGGGTTCGACCGAACGTCGGCGACCACAGCACAACCGGCCCGAGTCAGCGGCTACCATGGCCACGGAGGATTCGCCTAGTGGCCTATGGCGCTCGCCTGGAACGCGGGTTGGGTTAACAGCCCTCGCGGGTTCAAATCCCGCATCCTCCGCAATCGTCCGGTACACGGACATGCACGATATTTGGTTGGGAATCGAGCTGGTCGCCTTTAGGCTGGCGGGAACTCACCAGCACGAGGAGGGGTATGGGGCGCAAGATTGCCGTGCCGTGGCACTTGGTGTTCTGTCTCGTTGCCGGCGCCCTCTACTTCTATTTCGTATTGCCGCGCTGGCCTGAGCTGACGGGCGACACCTCGCCCGGTCTGGGTATGGCGCTGCGGATCGTGACGGGTGCACTGATCGGACTGGCCGCGCTACCGGTGGTGTTCACGCTGTTGCGTACCCGCAAGCCCGAGCTGGGCACCCCGCAGCTGGCGCTGTCGCTGAGGACCTGGTCGATCGTCGCCCACGTGCTGGCCGGGGTGCTGATCATCGGCACCGCGATCAGCGAGATCTGGCTCAGCCTGGACACGGCGGGACAGTATCTGTTCGCCATTTACGGGGGCGCGGCCGCGATAGCGCTCCTCGGATTTTTTGCCTTCTACCTGTCGTTTGTCGCCGAGCTGCCGCCGCCACCGCCGAAACCGATCAAGGCGAAGAAACCCAAGCAGCGCAGCATTGGCCGCCGCAAGAAGGGCCTTGACTCTCAAGAAGCCGACCTGGAGTCGCAAGAAGAGACGGAAGAAGCCACCGAAGAACCTGAGGAACCCGAAGCGCCTGAAGACGCCGAGGAAACCGCCGAAGAGACCGAGACGTTGGAGCCGGCGTCGGAGACCCTAGAAACGGTCGAAGCGGCGGTAGCTGCCCCCGAAAGCGCTGAAGAACCTGAAAGCACCGCGACTGACGACAGCGAAGAGCCCCGGGGCGGATTGCGCAACCGCCGCCCGAGCGGGAAGGCGTCACATCGGCTTCGGCGCAGGAGCACGCGGGGCACGGTCACCTTGGATGAACCGCGAACGGAGGAGTGACCCCGCTCAGCGGCGCCGCAGGCTTTCCATGGAGTCGGCGAGGCGCTGTCGCGTGTGGTCGGCGCTCCATAACCGGCTGACTTCGCCGTCGATCTCGCCGCCCGCGCGGATCCGCGCCACGGCGGGTGCTCTCAGTTGACCTTTCGTGTGGGCGTAGGCCTCGACCGAGATGCCGCCCAAGTCCGATGCCTCCGCCACCGCCGCCTCGAGGAGATCGTCGGCGACGACGCGGTGCGCAAGTCCGCTGGCGACGGCGTCATCCCCTCGATAGAGCCGACCGCCGAGCAACACGTCCTCGGCGCGGTCTCCGCACGCGTAACGCACCACCTCCAGCGCGGCGACCGGAAACGGCACGCCGACGCGGACCTCTGATGCTCCGATCTTGGCGTCCGGGCTGATCAGGCGGCGGTCGCAAGCGCACGCGAGCACGCACCCGCCGGCGATGGCGGCGCCGTTGATTGCGGCCACCGTCGGTCCCGGATAGCAGAACAGCGCGTCGAACGCGTCGGACAACGCCGGGATGAGCCGATCGGTGTAGTCGGTCCCGCCCTGCAGCACCTGGTCGAGGTCGACCCCGGCGGAGAACACCTTGCCGGCGCCGGTGACGACAAGCGCGCCGGCTCCCGAGTTCTGCACCTCGCGAACGGCGCCGGTGAACTCTTGCAGCACCTCGACGTCGAGGGCATTGACGCGCCCCGATGACACGGTCAGCACCTGCACCGTTACTGGCCCAGTTTTCAAGGCCTCGATCTCAATCACAGAGACACTCAAGCACTGAGGGCGGTCGGCCCGGCGCCGGGGCTCCTGTTACCGGCTCAACGACACCAGGACGACGGGAATGTCGGTATTTTCGTCGGTGTAGTAGCTGGCGCACACGCGGTGATAGCCGTCGGCGATCTGCAGCGGAACACCGGCCGCATAGTCACCGCGGATCAACAGAATGGGCGACAGCGCCTGCTCCTTCTTGATCTTCGCGAGATCCGCGGTCACGTGCGGATTGTCAGTGGGCAGCAGGCTCAGCTGCGCCGCCCGAAGGATGTCTTTCGCCTTCTTGTGCACGATGGTCCCGGCCTGCAGTTTCTCGGTCAACTGCTTGACGATATGCGGCTCCGCAAGCATGTCCAGGTAGTCAGACGCGGCCGGAAAATCATGGGGCTCAGGCGCTTCCAGCCATTTCACCTTGGCCATCGGCAGTCTCCCTTCCTTGGGTCACGTCGAGGCAGCCTACCGGTTGCCCAAGAAAATTGGCCGGCGAATCCAGCTACTGAGCCCCGACCTGTTCCTATTATGCTGAGCGAGTGCCAAACAGCTATCGCGTAGTGCAGTGGAACACCGGAAACGTCGGCAAAAGCTCGTTGCAATCGATCGCCGGCCATCCTGATCTCGAGCTGGTGGGGTGTTATGCCTGGTCGCAGGAGAAGGCCGGCCGCGATGCCGGCGAGCTGGTTGGCCTTGCACCGCTCGGGGTGGCCGCGACCAATGACATCGACGCGCTGCTCGCCCTGAAACCGGATTGCGTGGTCTACAACCCTATGTGGATCAACGTCGACGAGTTGGTCCGCATCCTGTCCGCCGGCGTCAACGTGGTGACGACGGCGTCGTTCATCACCGGGCACAACCTGGGCGACGGCCGCGACCGGATCCTGGAAGCCTGCGAGAAAGGCGGCTCGACGATCTTCGGGTCCGGTGTCAGCCCCGGGTTCGCCGAGCTGTTGGCCATCGTGTCGGCGATGGTGTGCAACCGAATCGACAAGGTCAGCGTCAACGAGGCCGCGGACACCACGTTCTACGACTCACCGGACACCGAGAAGCCGGTGGGCTTTGGCCAGCCGATCGACCACCCGGAACTGCAGCAGATGGCGGCGAAGGGCACGGCCATCTTCGGCGAGGCCGTCCGGCTGGTGGCCGACGCGCTCGGCGTCGAGCTCGACGAGGTGCGCTCAGTTGCCGAGTTCGCCCAAACCACAGCCGATCTCGAAATGGCGTCCTGGACGATCCCCGCGGGATGCGTCGCGGGCGTCTACGTGAGCTGGCAGGGCATCGTCGGCGGCAAAACCGTGATCGACCTCAACGTCCGCTGGCGCAAAGGCCAGACCCTCGAGCCCGACTGGAAGATCGACCAGGACGGCTGGGTGATCCAGGTCGACGGGCAGCCGTCGGTGACCACCAAGGTCGGCTTCCTGCCGCCGCCGTATTTCCAGGCCGAGACCATCGCCGACTTCATGGTGCTCGGCCACATCATGACGGCGTTGCCGGCCATCAACGCGATCCCGGCCGTCGTCTCGGCGACACCCGGCATCGTCACCTATGCCGACCTGCCGCTGACGCTTCCCCGCGGCCACGTAAAGGTCTAGCTGACCCGGGCGCCTCCCGGGGCGATGTGTCAGCATTGAGCCATGAATGCTTTCCACATCGCCCACGTTGCCCGCGTTGTCGGCGCTGCGATCGCGATGATGTCGGCGCTGCTGATCGGCCCGGCGGGCAGCCCCCCGCTCACGCCGATCCGTGCCCCAACGTCGAAGTGGTGTTCGCCCGCGGTACCGGCGGTTCCTCCGGCATCGGCAATGTGGGCCAGGCATTCGTCGATTCGCTCAGATCGCAGATTGGCGGACGGTCGCTGGGCGTCTACGCGGTCAACTACCCCGCGACCTTCGCTTTCGCCGAGAGCTCGAACGCCGGCGCCAGCGACGTGACGGCTCATGTTCAGGACATGGCCGGACGATGCCCCAACACCAAAATGGTGCTCGGCGGGATGTCGCAAGGCGCGGGCGTCATGGATTTGGCTTCCACCATGATGTCGCCCGAGGCGGCCGATCACGTCGCCGCGGTCGCCCTGTTCGGCAACCCGAAGAGCATGCTCGCAACTACCCTGTCGGGCGGCTTCCCCGCGATGAGCCCGCTTTTGGCCGACAAGACCATTGACATGTGCGCTCCGGACGATCCGGCATGTTCGGGCGGCATGAACCCCCAGGCACACGGTTCCTATTTTGGGTCCGACATGCCGGCTCAGGCCGCAGCGTTCGCCGCGAGCCGGCTGTAACCGCTAACGGTTCCCCGACGCTGCCTTCTCGCCCACGGCCACCCGTCGCCGAGCGGGTTTGGGGTAGGTAGCGCCGAGCTGCGGCACCTCGAGTGCACCCTGGTGAATGGCGGCTTCGATGGCATTGCGCAGCGGACGGGCCAGGCCCGCGAACGATCCCATGTCGAACAGCAACGGCGTCAAGAGCCGGTTGTGGATGAAACCGAACGAGCTGCCGGCGTCCGGATCGGCCCAGCCAAGGGTTCCGCCCAGCCCGACATGACCGAACCCACGAAGTAAGCCGGGAACCGGTGATTCGTGGTAGCCGAGGTGAAAAGGCATGGGCACCACCATGTTCGCGTCCGGCCACTTCCGTCGCTGTTCGCCGGTCAGGCCGCCCACCAGTTCTTCCGACAGGTACTTCTTGCCGTCGATGCGGCCTTTGTTGGCCAGCACGCCGTACATCTTGGCCAACCCGCGACCGGTCACCACGCCGTTGGCCGCAGGAACCTCACCGTCCAGGAACGGAGTGTCGTCTTTGACCAGCGATATCACGCCGGGGAAGTACATGGCGCCGAGGGCACCCGAGAACGGCAGACCGGCCACCTTGGGCGCGATGAAGTTGAACACGGGGGCGCGCAGCCTGCCGTGCGGGATCAGGATCTGCGCCGGCTTGGTTGGCGAGCCCTCGGGAGGCCGGCCCAGGTGCACGCCGTCGGTGTTGAGCGGACGCGCGACCTCCTGGCGGACCAGCTCGCGCATGCCTTTACCCGTCACGGCCCGGGCCAGACCGGACAGCAGCCACCCGTAGGTCAGCGCGTGATACGCCTGTACGCCGCGCAGGTGATCGACGGGCGCGGCGGCCAGGCGCTCCTCCATCAGGAGGTGATCCATCAACTCCGTCTTGGTGACGCCCCGCAGATGCGACAACCCGGATCGATGCCGCAAGACGTCGCGAACGGTGATGTCGGCCTTGCCGTTGGCCGCGAACTCCGGCCAGTATTCGGCGACTGGTGCGTCGTAGGACAGCAGACCCCGGTCGGCCAGCCGGTGGATCACCGTCGACGCGACACCCTTGGTCGCCGAGAACACCATCGCGCCGGTGTCGGCGGCCCAGGGCTCGGTGCCGGCTCGGTCGGACCATCCCGTCCAAATGTCGACGACGGGCCGCCCGTCCATGTAGACGCTCAGGGCTCCGCCGCCGAAGCGGCGCCCCGGAAACAGCTGCGCAAAGAGCTTGACGACGTTGACGAAATGCGGGTCGGCGGCACCGGACACACCGCGCGGCAAGCCGTCGTCGGTGACCAGCAGCGTTGCCGGGGCCTTCACGACACGAACGTATCACCCGCGCCGCAGTGGCCCCTCTGGGCCAGTTTGGCGTTCGGGTCGTCGGGTACTCACCACGAACGGCCGCAATCAGAGGAGTAGCGATGACCGCCAGAAACAAACTGAGCAACAAGGCCCAGTACTGGGGCGGTAGGGCCAAGGAGTTCACGGGCAGGATCGCCGGCAACAGGCGCACCGAGTACGAAGGCAAGCGCGATCAGGTCAAGGCCAATCTGAAAGATGCCGGCGAAAAAGTGAAGGACGCGTTCGGGTTGTCGGGTAGCCAACGCCGACACCAACCACGTACACCGCAACGAAGGAGCAGACGCATATGAGCGCCGAAGACAAGGTGAAGAACAAGATCGAGGACTTGGGCGGTAAGGCCAAAGAGACCCTTGGCAAAGCCACTGGCGATCACGACACCAAAAACGAAGGCAAGGCGGACCAGGCCAAGTCCAGCCTGAAAGATGCCGGTGAGAAAGTGAAGGACGCCTTCAAAAAGTAACCGCGCTGCGCTGACCCAACAGGAACCAGCAAGCCCGCCGAGCAACACCGGCGGGCTTGCCTGGTTTGGTTTACGGTCACTCCATGCCGTTGCGTTTTGTCGACCCCAAACGCCGCAGCACGGTGCTTTCACGCGCGAGTACCAGGCTCGGTCGCAGTCGTGCGGGGCAGTTGGTCGCGAAATACATCGCGCCGAAAACGGATCCGTGGCTAAGTCGGGTGTCCGACGGAAGACTCTGCTGGGGAATGCTTGCGGCCCCGTCGGCAACGCTGACAACCATGGGAGCCAGAACCGGTCAGCCCCGTCAGGTGCAGATCGCCTATTTCCATGCCGGCCGTGATGTGATCGCGGTCGCCTCCAACTTCGGTGGTGAGAAGCACCCGCATTGGTATTACAACCTCGTGGCGCAGCCCGAATGTGAGTTGGGCGGGGAACCCTTCCGCGCCGCCGAGGTCATTGATCCGGTCGAGTATGCGCGGCTCTACGACCTGGCCGAGCGCTCTTATGCCGGCTATATCGACTACCGGGCCAAGACGGTGGCGGTCGGCCGACTGATTCCCATCTTGCGCCTGATTCCCCGCCCTACCGGTTGAAGCGTGAACCTATTGGCAATCCGTACCGTCATCAGCGCCGAATAGAAGTTATCGGGCGACGTGAAGCCGTGCGGACGCGATACAGGTGGGGTGCAGAGATGGAAGTCTTCAAATTGATCCAGGCCAGAAAGGCGCGCCGGTTCGCGGGCGCCGTCGGAGGAGGGGCGATGCTGAGCGCGTCGGTCCTGCTCAGCGCGCCCATCCCGGCGGCGGCGGCCGATCCGTGCCCAGACGTCGAGGTGGTCTTCGCCCGCGGCTCCGGAGAGCCAGCGGGCCTCGGCAGCGTCGGGGGACCCTTCGTCGACTCCCTGCGCTCGCAGATCGGATCCAGGTCGCTCGGGGTTTATCCGGTCAATTACCCCGCCAGCACCGACTTTTCCAACACCGCCTTTGCGATGACGGTGATCGACGGCATTCGTGACGCCGGCAATCACATCGAGTCCATGGCGTCCAACTGCCCCAAGACCCGCGAGGTGCTCGGCGGATACTCGCAGGGCGCCGCCCTGGCCGGTTATGTCACCTCGGCCGCCGTGCCGCCGGGCGTGCCCGCTGGCGCGGTACCGCCGCCGATGCCGCCAGAGGTCGCGAATCACGTCGCCGCGGTCACTCTTTTCGGAACGCCGTCCGCTCAGTTCCTGCAGCAGTACGGCGCGCCGCCGATCACGATCGGACCGCTGTATCAGCCCAAAACCCTGCAGTTGTGTGCTCAGGGCGACGCGATCTGCGAATCCGTTGGCACCCCGGGCATCGCGCACGCCCTCTACGCGGTGAACGGCATGACGGGCCAAGCCGCCGGCTACGCCGCGAGTCACTTGTAATCAGCGGTGCCGGCGCACCCACCCGATGAGCCGGCCGCGCCGGGTTGCAGAATCTCACCATGCGCGTTCTGGTCACGGGGGGTACGGGATTCGTAGGCGGGTGGACCGCCAAAGCCATTGCTGGCGCGGGTCATTCCGTCAGGTTTTTGGTACGGAATCCGGCACGGCTGGAGACATCTGTCGCCCAATTGGGGGTTGACACTTCGGATTTCGCCGTCGGGGACATCTCGGATCGCGTGTCGGTGCGCGAGGCGTTGCAGGGGTGCGATGCCGTCGTGCACAGCGCGGCCCTGGTCACGACCGACCCGCGGGAGACGCCCCAGATGCTGAGCACGAACATGTCGGGCGCGCAAAACGTCCTTGGACAAGCCGTCGAACTCGGACTGGATCCGATCATTCACGTGTCGAGCTTCACGGCGCTGTTTCATCCGAACTTGGACACGTTGCGGGCGGATCTGCCCGTGGTCGGCGGGACAGACGGATACGGACAATCCAAGGCGCAGGTCGAAATCTATGCTCGCGGCCTGCAAGACGCAGGCGCACCGGTGAACACCACCTATCCCGGCATGGTGCTCGGCCCTCCGGTCGGCGACCAATACGGTGAGGCCGGCGAGGGCGTCAGATCGCTGTTGAGTTTGCACGTCGTTCCCGGACGCGGCGCGGCATGGTTGATCGTCGACGCACGGGACGTGGCCGCGCTGCACGTGGCGCTGTTAGAGCCCGGGCGTGGACCGCGCCGCTACATGGCGGGGGGTCGCCGGGTTCCGGTGGGTGAGCTCGCGAGCATGTTCGGCGAGATCGCCGACACAACGATGCTGGCGATACCGGTGCCCGACACCGTGATTCGCGCCGCGGGCGCAGTACTGGACAAAGCGACACCGTTTCTGCCCTTCGACACGCCGTTCACCTCGGCGGGCATGCAGTACTACACACAGATGCCGTCGTCGGACGATTCGCCGAGCGAACAAGAACTCGGCATCACCTATCGCGATCCACGCGAAACCGTGGCCGACACGGTCGCCGCGCTGCGCAGTCTGAGCAACTAATCCTGTTCGGGAGGTGCTGCAGTGTCCTCACCAGGGGGCGCACTCGGGGGCGAATTGTTCAGCCACCTCTTCAGCCGAAGAAGTCCGTTGACAACGATGCCGATACCCAGGAGTGCCAGCGTCGTCACAACAATCGCGGTGGTCACTGTGGTCGGGCGCTTTGCAGGCTGCGGACGAAGCCGAACACGGCCGCGCCCACGAACGGCAGGGGGGCCAGGGTGGCGACCAGCGCGCTACGGGTACCGACGAGGGGCCTGCTGCGCAGCCCGAGAAGAAGGTCGGCGCTGTCACTGATTAAACCGAAGGTTGCCCAACGCCGGAATTGGCCTCCACCTCCGCGTAATAGGGACACGCACGCACCCGAGCCGATCACCACGTCACGAATCCCGATCGTTTGCATGAGCAGCGTCTCGGTTCCGGATTCGGGCTTGAAAAACCGGCCCGGCGCCAACAACATGGCGGCCCCCACCCCGACGCGGGCCGCCGCGACCAAAGCCAAGGTGAGTGATGTCCGGGTCTGCTCCTGGGTCATCATCACAGGGTAGTGACGAAGCCGTCGTCGATGCGACGGTCGCCTCCAGTGGTGTTTCCGAGTGTTCCCACGCGGTCGCTGCCAGATTATGCCGGCACTTTGCCAGCGATCTGGTTCGCGATGTCGACGGCTGAGTTCTTGGGATCGGCGCTGCATGTGTTGACGTCGACAATGATGTTGTTTCTTTGTACCAACGACCGCCCACAGGCCCATCCGGAAGACATTGCGTTCTGCTGAGTCGAGACAGTGCTCAGGACGCCGTTGGCGTTGGATATCGCCCCTGCCGTCCACTCCGAATGGCTCTGGGTGTGGGTGTACTGCTTGCACGCGCCCCACTGTTGGGCAGAGTTCGTGAAAAAGGCGCCAGCTTGCTTGGCCGTCGGGAAAAGCACCACTGCCTGCTCGGCATAGTGAGCGAAGTTATCGCCCTCCTGGAGTGTCTGATCGCGCATGGCGATGAAACCGCTGCCGGCGTAGACCTGGGTCTGCGCTGAGGAGTCGATGGCCAGGCACTCGCGGGGCGCCATCGTGTCGCTGTCGTCAGACATCGTGGTGCGGCTCCTCGTCAGCACCATGTCGGCTGCTCCCATTACGGCGTTGATTTGCTCAGGGGCGAGTAGGAAATCTTTCAGCGCGCCCTCCGCAACGGGGCGCGGAGCTTTCGTGGTGGTAGTCGCCGTAGTGGTCGACGCTCTAGTGCCTTGGTTGGATTGACTGTGGCAGCCGGCGGCGAAAATGCAGACGCCGACCACCGCTACAGTGGCTGCTGCGGTGATTAATCGGCGCATGTCTTCATCCCCTATTCCCGCATAAGCCGCTTGGAATCCATGCCAACAATTATCTCGCCTCAGCCGTGACCGTTTTCCCTTCAAGTCGACATTTCGGCTCGGCGGCGCGCGCTCCAGCGGGCCCGGCGCTTTCCGGATACCACAGCGCTGCCTCATTAAACTTGTGTGTTAAAAGCTGCCGATCCGGGAACCCGTTGAAGACGCGCCATTTACAGGCGTCGTTACGACAGGAGCTGCAATGATCGGATCAATAGTTCTGGCCATCATCGTGGGCGCGGTCATCGGTGTGGTTGCGCGCCTCGTCATGCCGGGCAAACAACCCATCGGCATGCTGATGACGGTTGTGCTCGGGGCCCTAGGTGGGTTGATCGGCTCGTGGGTGACTAGCCAATTCGGATATCACAATGCCAATGGTGGGATCGCCTGGATTCCGTTCTTCGCCGGAGTCGGCGCCGCCGTCGTCCTGATTGCGATCTACGAAGCCGTGACGGGCCGTCGTAGCCGTACCGGTTTGCTTCGCTAGCCGGAGCGACCAGCGCCGCGGACGCCGCAATCGCCATCACCCAGGCGAGGCGTCCGCGGTGCTGGGTTTTTTGGGCTTTCCTAGTTTGGGGTCCTAGTTTGGGGGCTTTATCTCTAGTCCGACGTGCACCTTGTCGATGCCGCCGCGCACGATCGAGTGCGCATAGAACCACGGGGCGTGGTACCAGTACCGCTTGAGCACGGCGTTGTAGACCCGCCGCGTCTCCGACTTCGGTAGCACCCGCGCGACGGCCTCGACCCCTTCGCTCTTGGGCTTGCCCAATGCAGCGCTTTTGGCGATCGTCACCCGGGGTGTGTTGTTGATCCGCTTGGCTTTCCACGACCCGTCGTCGGTAATCACCAGGAGTTTGTCGCCGTCGGGCACGCCCCAGATCGGTGTCGGCTTGGGACGCCCGTCCTTGGTGAAAGTCGTCAACAGCAGGTACTTGGACTGGATGACGTCCTTGAAACTGAGGGCCATGCGATGTTGCCTTCGCCTCGAGGGTTAGGAGTTGGCCATCCATATCCCCGATAGTTAAGAAACTTAAACATAATGCGAATCGCCGCAGGTCACGGCGCCGCGGCGGAGATCGATTGGCTCACCGTGTAACTGTCGATTCCCTCGGTTCCGAGTTCGCGACCGTAGCCGCTGTTCTTGACACCGCCGAAAGGTGCCGCCGGGTCCATGATGTAGCCCTCGTTGACGCCGAAGGTGCCGGACCGCACCCGAGTCGCGACGCCATACCCGCGCTCGACGTCGGAAGTGAACACCGAACCGGCCAGCCCATACTCGGAGTCGTTGGCGATCCGGAGCGCCTCGTCCTCGTCGCGATAGGAAATGACGGTCAGCACTGGGCCGAAGATCTCCTCGCGCGCAATCCGCATGTCATTGTGCGCATCGCTGAACAGCGTCGGCCGTACGTACCAGCCGGTGTCGAGACCGTCGGGCAGGGCGGCGCCACCGGTCACCAACCGCGCACCATCGCTGCGGCCCGATTCGATGTAGCCGCGGACCCGCTCCTGCTGGCGTTGCGCCACCAACGGACCGACCTGGGTGTTGGGATCGGCGGGGTCACCCACCGTCATCGACTCCATCGCGGCCGCCAACGCATCCACGAACTCGTCCTTGCGTGCCTCCGGCACCAGGATCCGGCTCAGCGCGTTGCACACCTGGCCGCTGTTGGCGAGGCTGGCCATCTGGATTCCGGCGGCGGCGGCCGCGGGGTCGGCGTCGTCGAGCACGATGGCCGCGGACTTGCCGCCCAGTTCGAGGCTGACCTGCTTCAGCCCCGCGGCACAAGCACGGGCCACCTCGCGGCCGGCCGCCGTGGACCCGGTGAAGGACACCTTGTCGACACCTGGGTGGCTTACCAGCTGTTCACCGACGTCGCGGCCGCCGGGAACCACATTCAAGACCCCGGGCGGAAGGTCAGCTGCCGCAACCATTTCCGCGAGCAACTGCGCGTCGAGCACAGATTCGGGCGCGGGCTTGAGCACCACCGAACACCCGGCCAGCAGCGCCGGCGCGACCTTGGTGACGGTGAGGAACTGCGGCATGTTCCACGGCACCACCGCGGCGACCACTCCCACCGGTTGCTTCACAATCCGAATGTTCTTGCCGTACAGGCCCGGACGTTCCTGCTGCCACTCGTAATCACCCGCGAAACCGCAGAACGCCAAGAGCATGGTGAGGGGCAGGCGGACCTGCGCCATTTTGGCAAAGGTGATGGGAGCGCCGATCTCGGCCGAGATCAGCGCTGCCATGTCGGCTCGCCGCTCCTTGTAGATGCCGGCCAGCCGGTTGAGTCCCTCGATGCGTTCGGCGGGTTGCATGCGGGGCCACGGTCCGGTGTCGAAAGCCGTTCGGGCGGCGTCGACGGCGCGGTTCACGTCCGCAGGTCCCGCACTGGCCGCGTGCCCAATGACCTGCTCGCTGTGCGGCGATATCACCGAGATGGCGGCTCGAGCATCTGGAGACTCGGGTGCCGTCCACTTCCCGTCGATGAAGAGTTGGTCCCGCTCGTACATCCCACTCCTCAGGTGTTGCGGCCGCCGTTGACGCCCAGTATTTGTCCGGTGATGTATCCGGCTTCCTCGGACACAAAGAAGGCGCATGCGGCGGCAATGTCTTCGGGCCGGCCCACCCGGCGCACCGGCGTGCGATTGATGTGGTCCTCCACCGTCCCGCCGAGCAGTTGCCGCTCCTCGGCGCTGCGCAGCATCGGTGTATCGATAAACCCCGGTGGTACGGCGTTGACGGTGATCCCGGACGGGCCGTATTCGAGCGCCAGTGACTTGGTCAGGCCGTTGACCGCCGACTTCGCCGCCACGTAGTGCGCCATGAACGGCTGCCCGGAGTGGGTGCTCGACGACGAGATGTTGACGATGCGCCCCCAGCCCTCCTCGACCATGTCGGGCAGCACGGCCTGGATGGTGTGGAACACGCCGTTCAGGTTCACGTCGATGACCTTGGACCACTCGTCGAAGGACATGTTGGAGAACTTTTTGAAACCCTCCACCCCGGCCGCATTGACCAACACGAGGATCGGGCCGAGCTCGTCCCGAATCGCGGATATCGCGCTGTCGACCTGCGCACGGTCGGTGACGTCGGTGACGTGATCGAACGCGTCATCGGTGGGGGTCAAATCGAGGACGGCCACGCGAAACCCGTCGCTGCGCAGACGTTCGGCGACTGCGCGCCCGATCCCTGACGCACCGCCGGTCACGACAGCCGTCTTCGCGCCCAAACCGCACACCCGCCTTCCTGAGCGATCGCCCAAACGATTGGCACATGCCTATCACCCCGCATCGATTACGGTCAAGCCTATGGACAGGCCCCCGTTCCGCTTCGCCGTGCAGGCGACCAACGCCGCCGGGCAAGGCGAGTGGCGCGATACCGTTCGCAAAGTCGAAGACCTCGGGTATTCAACACTTTTCCTTGCGGATCACTACCTGGGCCCGGGGCCCGCGCAAAGGGCCGCGCGCACCCCTCGCCAAGACCTGGCACCCATCGCGGCGATGGCCGCGGCGGCCGCCTACACCGAAACGTTGCGCATCGGTTGCCGGGTGTTTTGCATCGACTATCACGTCCCGGCCGTGCTGGCCAAGGAGACGGCAACACTCGATCTGCTCTCCGACGGCCGTCTGGAAATGGGTATCGGGGCCGGCTGGAGCGAAGTCGAATACACCGCAATGGGACTCGAATTCGACCGTCCGGGCCGGCGAATCGCCAAGCTGGCCGAGGTCGTTTCCCTCATCAAGGCCCACTGGCGGGGCGAGGAGCTGGACTACTCGGGCGATTTCGTCCAGGTGCACGGATACGCGGGACGGCCCCGACCGGTGCAAAAGCCTCAACGGCCACACCCACCGATCATGATCGGTGGCGGTGGTCAGCGCGTCCTGTCGTTGGCCGGCCGGGAAGCCGACATCGTCAGCATCTCCAGCGTGCCGTTCGTGGCACGCGACGCCGAGGGTCTTGATCCGGAGGCGGTCGCGCTGCGCCGCACCGAGTTTGTCCGAGCCGCGGCCGGGGAGCGCTACCGCGCCCTCGACATCGAGAGCTCGCCCTACTTCACCGAGATCACCGACGATCCCGAGACCATGCTTTCGGGCGTAGCGAAGTCGACGGGCATCGCGATCGACCTGCTGCGCGACCATCCCAACGTTCTGGTCGGCTCGTTGGAAAGCGTTGTGGAAGAGCTGTATTCGCGCCGGGAAACCCTGGGCGTGAATTACGTGACCGTGCAGCAGTCCCAGATCGAATCGTTCGCACCCGTGGTGGCGCAGCTGCACGGGCGCTGAGCCTTGACCGCTCCGACCAGAGATGCGACGATTTGGGCGGTCGCCCAAATAGTGCAGGATGGTACAGGTAATTTCATGGCAAAGCGGACCAGATACAGCGAGTACCGCGATCGGTACGCGAACTACCGGCTCGAGCTCTCCGATGACGGCATCCTGCTCATGCAGTGCCACACCAACGGCGGCAGCCTGGTGTGGGACTGGCGGGCCCACGACCAGATGTCGGACGCGTTCGCCGACATCGCGGGCGACCGCGAGATCAAGGTGCTCATCCACACCGGAACCGGCGAGAACTACAACGCCAACTGGGGACGCATGCCCAACGGCGACCCGGTGGAAAAGCCTGACTATCTGCTCATGCCGGGCACCCGGGGCCTACTGAAGCTCGACGAAAAAGCCTGGTATGCCAGGCATCTGATCACCAATGTGCTCGACGTCGATGTACCAATGATCAGTGCCGTCAACGGCCCGTGCAACATGCACTCCGAGGTGCCACTGCTCGGCGACATCGTGTTGGCCGCAGAGGACGCCTACTTCCAGGACGCATCGCATTTCCCCCGCGGCCAGGTGCCCGGCGACGGCCAACACGTCATCTGGAGCTTTTTGGCCGGCCACACCCGCGCGCGCTATTTCCTGTTGACCGGCATGAAGCTCAGCGCGCAGGAGGCCAAGGAGTGGGGCGTCGTCAACGAAGTGCTACCCAAAGACAGACTGCTGGACAGGGCTTGGGAGCTGGCTCGCGAACTGGTCAAGCGGCCACCGCTGACACTGCGCTACTCGCGTCAGCTCTTCACCAACCCGCTCAAGCGGGCTTTCATCGACGAACTCGGACACGGCCTAGCGCGAGAGACCTACGCACAGCGCGCCTTCTTCCCGTTCGGCGGTGAGATGGCGCCGCTGGATCGGGCCTGGGACCAGCAGCCTTGGGCCGGCCCGGTGCCTGATGGTCAACGCAGTGAAGGAGTCCCCTCATGACGAGCATCCAGCAGCGACTGTCGACCGGCCGGGGCAAGTTCACCACCGACTATCCCGAACTCGGGACCGCCCCGGTCAACTACGAAGATTCGATCTCCGAGGAGTTCTTCGCCGCTGAACGCAAGGCGGTGTTCGAACGAAATTGGTTGTGCGTCGGGCGTATCGAGCGGTTGCCGCGCAAGGGTTCATACTTCACCCGCGACCTTCCCGGACGCCTCGCGTCGATCGTGATCGCCCGCGACCTGAACGACACCGTGCACGCATTCCACAACGTGTGCGCCCACCGGGGTAACAAGGTCGTCTGGCAGGAACATCCCGGCAGGGAGAGCTCAGGCACCTGTCGCGCGTTCGCCTGCAAGTATCACGGCTGGCGCTACGGGCTGGACGGCAAGGTCAATCACATCACCAACGAAGGCGAGTTCTTCGATCTCGACAAGAATGCACTGCGGATGCCCCCGGTGCACTGCGAGGTCTGGGCGGGTTTCATCTTCGTCAACCTCGCCGAGGATCCGGTGCCGCTGCGCAGTTTCCTCGGCGACGGGCTGCTACCCATCGAGGGCTACCCGTTCCATCTGATGACTCAGCGTTACGGGTTCTCCACCCGAATCAACGGGAACTGGAAACTGGCGGTCGACTCGGTATGCGAGTGGTATCACCCGCCGTACGTGCACGGCCGCTTCATCGACCCGGACGTCGCCAAGGCCGAGAAGATGGTGCCGCCCGTCGACTCCTATCACTACGAGCTGTTCCGACCGCACATGCTCACCTCGGTTCCCGGACCGCCACCGCTGCCGCCGCGCGAGCCTGGCACCGCAGGACCCGCCCGCCAGGACCAACGTTGGGTGTACAAGCTGTTCCGCGCAGGCCTGTTCGGGCCCGACGATGTGCCCGATATCGGACCTCAACCGGACTTCCTGAACCGGGGCAACATCGCCTCGTGGGGCAACGACCAATTCTGGCTCTTCCCAAACATTTCGATCCAGATCTGGGCGCGCGGCTACTACATCACCTACACCTACTGGCCCGAGACCGTCGACTCGCACATCTACGAAATCGATATGTACTTCGTGCCGCCGGCGAACGCGGCCGATCGCCTGGCGCAGGAGTTGGTGGTGGACAGCACGATCGAGTTTGCGATGCAGGACGTGAACACCATCGAGGCCACCCACTCGGCGCTGAAGACACGAGCGCAGAACACATTCCACCTCAGCGATCAAGAGCTGCTCATCCGGCAGTTCCACACGGTGATCCGTGACACCGTCGCCGCCCACCAGACCGGGGAGTCGTCGTGACCAATCTGTCACTGCCCGAAGGCTTCACCGAACTCGAGCCGTTCGTCGCCGACTGGGCCCTGCCGAGCCGGGCGCAACGCTACGAGGCGCGGCTGTCGAAGCCCTACGACGAACTCGTCACGTTTTACGACGCCGTCGCCCCGCGGGCCGAAGAGGCGATCGCCCACCTGAATGGGCTCGACATCCACGCGTTACCGGAGGATGCGACGAGGCTGCTGCAGCTGCTGTACTCGATGATCCTGGTCTCTTACGCCGTCAACGTGTTCAAGCAGAACCGTATCCCGGATTCCGGCGCCGCCTTCTTCGAGATGGTCGCCGAGCCGGCGGTGTAGGCCACCCACCATGACGGCATCGGAGCGACCCAAGGCACGGGACTCGACTCGCGCCCTACTGATCGACGCGACAATTCAGATCATGCTCGAAGAGGGCTACGCCGCCGCCACATCACGTCGGGTCGCGGCCAAGGCCGGCCTCAAACCGGCACTGGTGCACTACTACTTCCCCACCATGGACGAGTTATATCTGGCTGTGTTCCGCCGCGGCGCCACGGTCTACCTGGAGCGCCAACGGGAAGCGCTGGCCTCCGACCGCCCATTGCACGCCTTCTGGGACACCCTCATCGAACCCAAGGACACCCGATTGCTGTTGGAGTTCATGGGACTTGCCAACCACCGCAAGGAGATCCGGGCCGAGATCGCGACCTGGTCCGAGCGATGGCGCGAGATGCAGATCACCGCGCTGAACTTCATCGTCCGCGAACATGGGCTCGACACAACCGAATTCCCGCCCGCAGGCCTCGCCGTCGTCATCGCGGCCATCGGCCGCACCCTGATCCTGGAGCAGGGACTGGGCACTGCCGGGGGGCACGAAGACGCCGTCGCGCTGGTCAACCGATTCCTCGACCGATTCGAGATGCCGACACCGAAAGCCCGCCGCGGGCGCGGCCTGCCGGGCGACTTGAGGGCGTGACCACCGCGACACTGAAACTACGCACACGACACGCAGCAATGGGTGTGCGTAGCTGCAGTCTGGAGAAATGCCTCGACCCCGTTGTCGCCCCCATCTCCAATTTGGCAACGAAAGGCAAATCGGCCTGCCGCACAACAGTTGTCGCTATGAGGTGAACAAAAGCACGTGCCGCCCAGCTCCAGCCTCTCAGGGCAGCACCATCCGCAGCCGCTCCCAGCCACGAACCGTCGAGGTCGGCGCGAGTTTCGCCGTGTCGTAGTCGATGCCCCATTCGGGCCAGCGGTTGAGCATCTCGTCCAGCGCGACGCGACCCTCCAGGCGGGCCAGGTTGGCGCCCAGGCAGTAATGCACGCCCTTGCCGAACGTGATGTGCGAGATGTTGTCGCGGTGGATGTTGAAGGTGTCCGGGTCCTCATACCGGCGGTGATCGCGATTGGCGGCACCGAACAGCAGCAGCATGGCGCTGCCGGCCGGAACGGTCGCGCCGTAGCACTCGAAATCCTTTGCCATCCAACGGGCGACGTGGGGTCCGGTGGGCTCGAATCGCAATGTTTCGTCGACGGTGCGGTTCAGCAGTGAACGATCCTGATAGATCTCTCGGCGCTGGTCGGGATGCTCGGCCAGCACCTTGGCCAGCCAGCCGATCAGCCGACCCGTCGTCTCGTTGCCCGCACCGGCAACCACCTGGGTGTAATGCAGCACCTCCTTGCGGGTCAGCTTCCGGTGCACGCCCTGCTCGTCGTCGAACTCGACGTTGAGCAGTGTCGTCATCAGGTCGTCGGACGGGTTCTTGGATCGCCATTCGACGTAGTCGGCGTAGATCCGGCCGTCGGCGATCGAGTCGGCGTTGGCGACCTTCAGGGGTGCGCCGGGCTTGGTGCGCAGGTTGGCGTCATTGGCGTCGCGGACCGAGATCTGTTCGGACTCCGGTATTCCCAACAGCATGCCGATCACCCGCATCGGCATCATCGAAGCGAGCTCGGCGATGATGTCGAATCCATCCGATCCGACGTGAGGGTCCAGGCAACGGATGCAGTACTGGCGGATCTGGTCCTCGATCGCGGCCATTCGGCGCGGCGTGAACACGCGTGACATCAGCCCGCGCAGCATCGTGTGCTCGGGCGGATCCTGAAACATCATCACGCCGCCGGGCATGTCGAATTCCGACTTGACCAACTCGAGGATGTCGCTGCGCCGGCTGGAGAAGACCTGCCAGTTTGCCAACCCCTCCTCGACGTCGGAATGCCTCGATACCGCCCAGAAGTCGTACTTTTCGTTGTAGTAGATCGGCGCCTCTTCGCGCAGCCGCGCGTAGGTCGGATACGGGTCCGCGATGATGCCGGTGTCGTAGGGGTCGTAGTAGACGTCGGTGTCGTTTGCGACAGTCATCGATGCTTCCTTTGCTTCAGGCAGCTGCCGGCATCGCGCGGTTTTGGGCGATCGCCCAAATTAGCGGCGCACGCCATGTCTAGCAGCATCTTGAGCAGCGCGTCAAGAGCCCGAAGGGTGCAGCGCGGCATCGATCAGCGCGGCCGCGGCTGCCCGTGCATGCACGACGGGTGCGGTGTCGTTCAGCGAGGTCGCCATCGCGCTGGCGCCCTCGAAAATGACCGCCAGCTGATGGCCCAGCAGATGCGGGTCGGCGGCGCCGGCCTCCTGCGCGATCGCAACGAGGCGACGGGTGAATTTGTCCTTGTGGGCCCGCACGATCGCGTCGGCGCCCGCCAGCGCCCCGGCGGATTCCACGGCCGCATTGTGAAACGGGCAGCCGCGCACCACTTCCGAGCCTGGCAGATCGAAAATAGCCAGCAGGCGTTCCCGGGCAGAGAGATTAACGTCGGCGAGGCGTCTCTCGACTGGTGAGCCGCCACGGGCATCCATCCGACGAAGGTAGTTATCCACAAGGTCGTTCTTGCTGGCGAAATGCTGGTACAGCGTGCGTTTGGACACGTTGGCTTCTCGCGCAACGAGTTCGACGCCAGTCGCGTGGATTCCCTTGCGGTAGAAGAGGCGGGCCGCGGCGCGTTCGATACGCTCACGCGCTCCGTAGGTGCGCGTTGGCACAGGGGACAAAGTGGCGTCACTCACACCGAGATAATACACCGATCGGTTTACAACCGGTGAAACCGCCGCTAAATTAAACACTACTAGGTAAACCGATCAGTTTTTGGGAGGACCGGACCCATGACGGCTATCCACGACGCAGACACGAGCGCAGCACAGTCGCGAGTGGTCACCTGGCGTGACCCGACGGCGACACTAGCCGCATCGGCGTCGATGTCCGGCCTCGCCTACTGGCGGGCAATCATCGACGGACACTTGCCGCCGCCACCGATCGCTGAGCTGTTCCAGATGAGTGTTGTCGAGGCCGCGGACGGCCGGGTCACCTTCACCTGCACACCGGACGCGTCGATGTACAACCCGCTTGGAATCGTTCACGGCGGCGCGGTTTGCACCCTGCTGGACACGGCCACCGGTTGCGCGCTGCACACCACCCTGCCCGCAGGCGTCAGCTACACCAGCGTTGAAATCAAAGTCAACTACCTCAAGGCGGTGACAGTCGACAGTGGGACGCTGACCGCGGTGGGCACCGTCGTCAAAGCGGGTTCGCGAATCGGATTCGCCGAAGCCAACGTCACCGACGCCGCAGGAAAGCTCGTCGCCACAGCCACCAGCACACTGCTGATCATCGATGTGCGCGGCACCAATGGACATCGTTCTTGAAAGGGGTTGTCCTGCCATGTCATCCGTCTTGATCACCGGAGCCAATCGCGGCATCGGCCGCGCCATCGCCACCGAGTTCGCACGCCGCGGGCACCGCGTCGTCGCCACCGCGCGTGATCCGCGCACGCTGGCCGACCTCGACGTCCAACGATTGGCCCTCGACGTGACCGACGACGCCAGCGTCGCCGCGGCTGTTGCCGCGGCCGGCGACATCGACATCGTGATCGCCAACGCGGGGGCCATTTTCTATGCAGCCGTGGAAGCAACACCGTTGCCGGAACTGCAGCGCCTGTTGCACCTCAACACCATCGCTGGCGTGCGCCTCGCCCAGGCGGTGCTCCCGCAGATGCGTACCCGCGGCGACGGGAAGCTGATGTTCATGTCCAGTGTGCTCGGACGCGTCGTGCGCCCACCCAGCGCGGCCTACGCGGCCAGCAAATGGGCGCTGGAAGCCCTCGTCGAAGCCCTGGCGATCGAGGCGGCACCGTTTGGTGTGCAGGCCGCCCTGCTGGAACCCGGCGCGGTGAGCTCTGGCGCGCTCGACGACGTCACGACGTACACGCTGCCCGACGATCCCTACGCCGCAATCCTGCGCGGCGGTGGGCCGCGGGACGGAATGATCACCCCCGAACAGGTCGCCGTCGAGGTGGCCGACGCCGCCGAGAAACCGCAACTGCCGCTGCGGATTCCAATCGGTGACGCCGCGCGGACACTGTTGGCGGCCCGCCACACCGCGCCCGACGACGTCCCGTTCCTCACGACGACCACGTCGATTAGTCCCGTCGGCCCGAACTAGACGCGCGCGCGAAAGCTTGGATGGACAAATGACCGCTGTGACCTACAGCAAGGACATCACCGGGTTGGTCGTGATCGATCCGTACAACGATTTCATTTCCGCGGGCGGCAAGGTTTGGGATCGATTGAAGGGTGTCATCGAAACCAACAATTGCGTCGGTCACATGGAACAGGTCCTCGCCGCCGCCCGGAGTGCGGATATCCGTGTCTTCTATGCGCTGCACCGCCGGTACCGGCCCGGTGACTACGAAACCTGGAAGTACATAGCGCCAATTCAGCAGGCGGCGTGGTCACGCAAAACGTTCGAGTACGGCACCTGGGGTGGCGAGATCCGCAGCGAGTTCGAGCCGCAGCCGGGCGATATCGTCGCTCACGAGCACTGGGGTTCCAGCGGCTTCGCGAACACGGATCTGGACCTGCAGCTCAAGCGGCACGGTATTCATCAGCTCATCGTCATGGGGCTCATCGCGCATACCTGTGTGGAGGCAACCGTTCGATACGCCGCTGAGCTTGGCTACCAGGTGACGATGGTGAAAGACGCCACCGCGGACTACTCGGAAACCGAGATGCACGCAGCTCTGGAAATCAACATCCCGAACTACGCCACCGCTGTCGTGACCGCGGAGGAAGTGATCGCGGCGATTTCCTCACTGGGGACTCCGGACTGAAGCTGTGAAGATTAGCGACCGGGGTGTGAAGAGTTCGTAAAGAATGTGGCCGATTTCGCGTTAGACCCGCACCTTAGGGACATGACGTTGTTTGAGTTGCATCCGCCGTCGCGGCATGGGCTCAACGCGCACCTGGACCGCGCGATCTGGCCGCTCAGCACGTACGTCGACGAACGAGGCCGGCTCTGCGTCGGCGGGGTGCCCGCCACCGAGATCGCAACCGAGTTCGGCACACCTACCCACGTCGTGGATGAAGAGGACTTTCGGACTCGCATCCGCGCGTACCGCGCCGCGCTCCCCGATGTCGAGCTGGTCTATGCCGGAATGGCGCTGTTGAGCACCGCAGTGGCCGGGTGGGCGGCCGACGAAGGCGTCGGCGTGGCCGTCTGCTCGGGCGGCGAGCTGGCCACCGTCCTGGCCGGCGGCATGCCGGCGTCGCGGATCATCCTGCACGGCAATGCCAAGACTGCCGGGGAGCTGCACGATGCGGCCGCCGCCGGGGTCGGGCGCGTGGTCATCGACTCGCCAAGCGAGATCGCGCTTCTCGCCGCGCGGCGGCTGCGTCGTCGCCAACCTGTCCTGGTCCGGGTGATCCCCGACACAAACACCGACCGCACCGACCGGAAATTCGGCTTTGCTCTGGCCGGCGGCCAGGCGGCCGGCGCGGTCAAGCGGGTGTTGGATCAGCCATGCCTGGACCTGGTCGGACTGCATTGCCAACTCGGGTCGCAACTCGCCGACCCGGGGCTGTACGGCGAGGCGATCCGGCAAATGGTCGCCGTGATGGCCGAGGTACGCGAACGCCACCAGATCGTGCTCACCGAACTCAACCTCGGCGGCGGCCATGCCGTTCCGTACCATTCCGGCGACCCGGAATCCGACCTTCACGCGCTCGGCACGAGCATCGATGCCGCACTCCGATCCGCCTGCGCCGAATACAGCTATCCCCGTCCGCAGATCGTGATCGAGCCGGGCCGAGCGATCGCCGCGCGTGCCGGTGTGACCTTGTACCGGGTGATCGCCGTCAAGCGCCAGCCCGACGGCCGCAGCTTCGTCGCGGTCGACGGCGGCATGACGGACAACTCGCGGGTAGCGCTCAGCGGCGCGAAATACACTGTGGCACTGGCTAACCGGCACCGGCCAAGCCGCATCGCGCCCGTCACGGTTGTGGGCCGGCACGGCGAGGCCGGCGACGAGATCGCCCGCGACGTCGAGCTGCCTGACGACATCCGCCCCGGCGATCTGCTGGCGGTGGCCTGCACGGGTGCCTACCACCATTCGATGGGCTCGAGCTGCAATCTGGAAGGACGGCCACCGCTGGTCGCCGTCGCCGGCGGCCAGTGCCAGGAATTAGTGCGACGCGAAACCGTCGCCGACCTACTAGCCCGCGACCGCGGCTGGCCCGGCCAGCCCGTCACCTCGGCGGCCTCCTGAGGTGGGCGGCGAATGACGGTCACTTACACGGCGGTTCGGGACTGGGCCGACACGGCGGTCATCGCCCGGTACCGCCGGGGCGCCACGCCCGTCTTGCCCGAACACACGGTACGGCGCGCTGAGAACCGTTGGACAGCAACGGCTACACGGGCATTGTCCGTCGTTGCGTCGTTGCGCGTCACGATCGTGTACGCCGTCGCGCTGGTTGCGGTCTCTACCACGTTGACGGTGCTCGGTCCGCACGCACGCGACGTCGTCGTAAGTCGCATGAGCACCAACTTGCACAATCTGGCCCGCGGCCACCTGAGCACATTGGTCGGCAGCGCGTTTGTCGATGACGGCGGTGAAGTGTATACGTGGTTGCCCGGATTTGTGTGCTTGTTGGCCCTGGGTGAATTGATATGGCGCAGCACGGGTTTGCTTATCGCGTTCACGGTCGGTCATATCGGCGCCACATTGCTCGTCGCGGTCGGGCTGATCGCCGCGGTCCAGGCAGGCTGGGTGCCGATCTCTGTTGCACACGCGAGCGACGTGGGGGTCAGCTACGGCGCGGTTTGTGTTCTAGGCGCGTTGACGGCATCGATACCGGCACGCTGGCGGCCAGTCTGGATCGGTTGGTGGCTTGGCATCACAGTCACCGCAGTCTGGGCAGCGGAGTTTGGCTTCACCGCCGTCGGTCACGTTCTGGCGCTGTTGCTGGGCATGGGCGTGTCCTTCCGACTGCCGTCGATGGCGCGCTGGTCATCCCTATACCTGGCCTTGCTGGCCGTCGGCGTCGCGGTCGGTTATTTCATGGTGTCCGGGTCGTCGATGGTAGTGACGGCCGGGGGGCTGACAGGAATGTTGCTCGCGTTCCTTGCCGGCGGGCTCTTGCGGTCGCACAGCGGCTACCCGCGTGCGGTGGGCCAGCCTCAGCCCTGCTTCACGACGATGTCGTCATAGCCCGACTGGGTGACCTTGGGTGAGCCCGAGTGGTAGGTCACCGTATTGCTGTAGCCCGTACTCCCAGGCGGGGCGACCGGCGTCGCGTCGGAAAGCCCGCGTTCTGATATGGGGTGCTGGCTTGTCAAGCCGCAGGGCGAAGCGGCGGCCGTAACGGTCGTTGCGGCCGCCGCTTCATTAGCCAGATGGGTCATCGCGCGGCGTCGTGGTCGACGCTGGGTCAGTCTGATATTCGCGGGTTGGATACCGCAGGACGGGACTTTCGGCGTGAGCGGATCGCTTGTCTAACATCGAGCGTGAATTGTTGTCAGACAACGCATTTGCTCATAGAACGGACGCGGGTCGCTCGGTCAACGCTTGCCGGCGTCGTCGACCTCATCTGGACATCTTCAGGGGCTGATCAGTCGTCGAGGACTGCCAGCGACCAACACCAGCCAGCCAGCTCCCTCGCGATGGCGGCATTGGCGACTACGGGACGTTTGTGACGCTGGTCGAAGCTGACCCACCGGGTATGCAGACGTCGATTCGCGGCGTGGCTGCGTGCCCGGATCGCCGGTGTGGCGGTCTCCCAACGCCGGCGCAAGCGGGTCCCAGGTCGGTAGGGCTTGCGGTGATGCCAGGAGGCCTCGATGAGAAGTCGCCGCACATGGCCGTTGCCGGTTTTGGTGAGACCACCTTGGCTGCGGGACGCTCCAGAGGAGTACTCGGTGGGGACCAGGCCCAGGTAGGCGCCGATCGTGCGACCCGTGAACCTCTGCCAGTCGCCGATCTCGACGGCAAGACCGAATGCGGTCAACGTCGAAATCCCCCGGATGCACTGCAGACGGTCCGCCACCGCAGTGAACGGTGAGTCTGCGGCCATTTCGGCAATCGCCCCATCAAGGCGGTCTCGACGGTCGGCAGTGGCCAACATTGCGTCGAAGGCCGCGTCGAATGCCAACTGCAGCCCACGATGGTCAAAACGCTGCTGGCGCAACCATTGTTCATGCTTGCCCGTCCACGTCTCCCCGCCGTAGTAAACGATGCCCTGCCGTAACAACAGCTTGGACACTCGGTGCCGCACACTCATCAGATCCCCGCGACAGTCGTCGCGCGCTCGCACCAGATCCCGCGCCGCTTCTTGCTGCACCGACGGAACCGCCACACTGGTGACCTCTCCCAGGTGCAACAGCCTGGCCAGGTGCCGAGCGTCTCTGACATCAGTTTTGACGCGATCACCCGAGGGACGAATCAGTTTCGACGGCGCCACCACCACGCAGTCGATCTCCGCATCCGACAAGGCCCGGGCCAGCCCGAATCCTGTCGGCCCAGCTTCATACACGGCGCTCACCGGACCCGGCAACGATTGCATCCACCCGACAATCTCGCGGTACTGCGGGGTCATCCGACGCTCGACGATCTCCCCGGTCTCACCATCCAAAGCACACCCGAACACCGATCGTGCGTGCACATCCAAACCAACACTCGTACGCTGATGAATCACTGGGGCCTCCCAAATCTGTGGCTCTGCCGGCCAGGACCCACTCCTGACGGCAACCCACGATCACATTTGAGTGAGGCCCCAGCCCCCCATATCGTCTAACTCGCGGATCCGCTTCTCGAGGTCGTCGTCGAATTCCATTCGCCAAATCGTCCCACACCAATTGACCGAATTGCGCCGTTAAGAAGCGCGAATTAGTCGCTGTCGCCGTCGATTTAGTGAGTCTTAGTGAGCCATAGGGCTTTGTCCGACCGTTTCGTGGTAGGGCGCGCCATACCGCGGCACGGGGCGGGGACCTCGCGCGTGTGCCGCCGCGATAGCGCGCCGCAGCGGCAAGATCAGCGGAACAAAGAGGATTTGGTCGAGCAGCGCGCCGAGATCACCTTCGAGTCGTGGCTCCACGAGTACCTGATTACGCATTCGAGTACCTGATTACGCATTCGCCCGACCGGGTCGGCAAGCATCATGGGTGGATGTCGCGGGTGTTTTTGAGTCATTCCAGCCGGGATAGCCGCCAGGCGGTGGCGGTCAAGGCGTGGCTGGTCGGCCAGGAGCCGGGTCTGGCCGAGGAGATCTTCTTGGACTTGGACCCGCACACCGGGATCCGGCCCGGCGAGCGGTGGAGGCAGGCGCTGCAGCAGGCCAACGCCCGCTGCGAGGCAGTGATCTGCCTCCTGTCGAAGAACTGGGAGGCCTCCCGCGAGTGCCAGACCGAGTTCCGCTACGCCGAGAACCTGGGCAAGACGATCCTGTGCGCACGGCTGGAGCCGGTGCCCGACACCAACATCACCTCCGAATGGCAACGCTGCGACCTGTTCCCCGACCACGGCCCCACCACCGCAGTCGACATTGCCGATGGCGGGCAGCCGGTGGTGTTGGACACCGTGGGCTTGCAGCGGCTGCTGGAGGCGCTGCGCACCCTGGGGATCGGCGCGGAGCACTTCCCATGGCCCCCACCGGATGACCCGGACCGCGCCCCGTATCGGGGGTGGGCACCGCTGCGAGGAGGCCGATGCGGCGGTGTTCTTCGGGCGCGACGCGCAGATTCTGCGCGGACTGGATGTGCTGCGCGGGATGCGCACCAGCGGAGTGGAGTCGCTGTTGGTGATCCTGGGCCCGTCCGGCAGTGGGAAGTCGTCGTTTCTGCGGGCCGGGCTGCTGCCGAGGCTGCGCCGCGACGACCGCCGCTTCCTGCCAATGGACATCGTGCGCCCCGAACGCGCGGTGCTCACCGGCGAACTCGGTCTCGCCCACGCGATCCACCAACTTCGGACCGGTCTGGGTCTAAACGAGCCGATGCTCGGGGAGATCAAGAACGCTTGCCACCCCGAGCATGTGGAGCGGCTCCGGGGTTGGTTGGAGGAAGCCCGGCGGGTAGCCCGCGCCCGGCTGCTGGATGTGGCGGCAGAGCAGCCCGCGCCCACCCTGGTGCTGCCGGTGGATCAGGCCGAGGAACTGTTCAACGCCGACGCCGGACCCCAGGCCCCGCGCTTCCTGCAGCTGCTGGCCGCCTTGGTCGCACATGAGGCCGGGGTCACCCCGGCGATGATCGTGGCGGTCACCATCCGCGCCGACCGCTACGAGCCGCTGCAAATCGCCCCGGAGTTGGCCGGGGTGCACAGCGTGGTGTTCGACGAACTTAAACCGATGCCACCCGCCGGGTACAAGGAGGTCATCACCGGCCCGGCACGGCGGGCCACCACCGCCGGGCAGCGGCTGACAATCGAACCGGCGCTGGTCGACCGGCTCCTCGCCGAGACCGCCGAAGGAGCCGATGCGCTGCCGCTGCTGGCCTTGACGCTGCACCGGCTCTATCACGACTTCGGCAACGACGGCGACCTCACCGTGGCCGAATACGAATCCATGGGCGGGATGGCCCAGGTCGTGCAGAACGAGGTCGACAACCTGCTCGCCGCCGACCCCGAGGCACGGCAGGCCCAACTCGACGCGTTGCATGATGCGTTCATCCCGTGGCTGGCCACCATCAATCCCGACAGCGACCAGCCGATGCGCCGCCTGGCCCGCTGGGAGGACCTGCCGCCCGCCAGCCACCCCCTTATCCAGGCGATGGTGGAGAAGCGGCTGCTGGTCAAAGACACCCGCGACGGGCAGGTGGTGGTCGAGGTCGCGCTGGAAAGCCTGCTGCGGCAATGGCGCGAACTGGCCGCCTGGCTGCGCGACGAGGCCCAGGACCTCAAAGACGCCGACGCCGTGGAACGCGCCGCCGCCGACTGGCACGCCAGCGGGCGCAACGAAGCCTGGCTGCTGGAGGGCACCCGCCTGGCCGACGCCGAAACCCTGGCCGCCAAACCGGGCTTCCGCGACCGCCTCGACCCCACCCGCGACTACCTTCACGCCTCCCGCACCCGCGAAAACGACCGCATCGACGCCGAACAGCAACGCCAGCAAGCCGAACTGCTCGCCGCTAAGGAGCACGCGGCTGCGTTGCGGAAACGCTCGCGAATACTCATTGGGGTGCTGGCGGTCACCGCCATCATCGCTGTCGTGGCCGGTGTCTCTTTACGTGCGGGCCAACCACGCCCAAGAGAAGGCCACTTCTCGTTTCCGGGAGTCAACCGCCCTTCGGCTGGTCTCCGAGGCCCAGTCAATGCTCGCCGGTCCCGTGCCGGCGATGCAGTCCGCGCATACGAACAACTGCTTGCAGCACGACGACTGGCGCAAACGCCGATGACGGCCCATTGACTCAGTGCGTTGCCCAAGATTGTCAACCTGATCAAGATCGTCGACACAGGATCGTTCGTGTCCAGTGTCGCGTTCAGCCCCGACGGCACCCGCCTCGCGTCCGGCGGCTTCGACGAACACGGTGCGGCTGTGGGACGCGGCCACCGGGCAACCGATCGGCGCGCCGCTCACCGGCCACACAGATGCGGTGTCCACTGTGGCGTTCAGCCCCGACGGCAAACGTCTCGCCTCCGGCGACTTCCACGGCACGGTGCGGCTGTGGGACGTAGCCACCGGCCAACCCGTCGGCCCTCCGCTGACCGGCCACATCGAAAAGGTCGAAAGCGTTGCGTTCAGCCCCGACGGCACCCGCATCGCCACCGCAGCTTCCACGGCGTAGTGCGGCTGTGGGACGCGAATACCGGCCAACCGGTCGGCGCGCCGCTGACCAGCCACACCGGCACCACGGTGTCCAGTGTCGCGTTCAGCCCCGACGGCACCCGCCTCGCCACCGGCAACGGTGACAACACGGTGCGGCTATGGGACCCGATCAGCTGGCAGCCCATCGGCCAGCCGCTGACCGGCCACACCGGCCCAGTGACCAGCGTCGCGTTCAGCCCCGACGGCACCCGCATCGCCACCGGCAGTTGGGACAACACGGCGCGGCTATGGGACCCGAACACCGGCCAACCCATCGGCCAACCGCTGACCGGCCACACCGGCACAGTGACCAGCGTCGCGTTCAGCCCCGACGGCAAACGGCTCGCCACCGGCAGCGGCGACGCGACGGTGCGGCTGTGGGACGCGACCACCGGAAACCCGTCGGCGACCCGCTCACCGGCCACACCAAACAGGTGAACAGTGTGGCGTTCAGCCCCGACGGCAGCCGCATCGCCTCCGGCGGCGGTGACGAAACGGTGCGGACTCTGGGATGCAGCCACCGCCAACCCTTCGCCCAGCCGCTCACCGGCCACACCGCCGGGGTGGCCGACGTGGCATTCAGTCCCGACGGCACCCGCCTCGCCAGCGCTGGTCTCGACGGGACGGTGCGATTGTGGGACCCGACCACCGGCCAACCCGTCGGCCCGCCGCTCACCGGCCACACCGGCTCGGGTGCTCAGACCTGGCGTTCAGCCCCGACGGCAAGCGCCTCGCCACCGCAGCTTCGACGGCACGGTGCGATTGTGGGACGCCGAACAACGGCCAGCCCATCGGGCAGCCGCTGACCGGCCACACCGGCCCCGTGACCAGCGTGGCGTTCAGCCCCGACGGCAAGCGCGTCGCCACCGGCAGCGACGACCACACGGCGCGGCTATGGGACGCCGACAGCGGCCAACCTATCGGCCAACCGCTGACCGGCCACACCGGCGGCGTGAAGCAGCGTGGCATTCAGCCCCGACGGCAAACGCATCGCCACCGGCAGCGACAACAAACAGCTGCGGCTGTGGGACGCCGCACCGGCCAACCTATCGGCCAGCCGCTGACCGGCCACACTGACCGGTGACGGGCGTGGCGTTCAGCCCCGACGGCAATCGCCTCGCCTCCGCCAGCGACGACAAGACCGTGCGGCTATGGGACGCGAACACCGGCCAACCCATCGGACAGCCGCTCACCGGCCACACCTACGGGGTGTGGAGCGTGGCGTTCAGCCCTGACGGCAAACTCATCGCCACCGCCGGCGGCACCGACGCGACGGCTGCGGCTGTGGGACGCGACCACCGGCCAACCCGTCGGCCACCCGCTCACCGGCCACACCGGCATCGTGAACAGTGTGGCGTTCAGCCCCAACGGCAAACTCGCTCGCCACCGGCAGCGGCACGACGCGACGCTGCGGCTGTGGCCCATGTTCGCCGACACCGTATCGGCGATGTGCGCCAAGCTCACCACCAACATGAGCCACAAGCAGTGGCGTGAGTGGGTGTCGCCCGACATCGACTACATCAAGGTCTGCCCCGACCTCCCCGTCGCGCCGGACTAGCGTCCTGCTGAGCGGGAAAAGGTGAATCTGCTTACTGTGCTCGATGTGAATGTGCGATTCGATCGCCAAGACATGCTGGCACCGGGTGCATCCTTAGCGGGAGAAACCAGTGTTCGCCGGGGGTTTCGGCGGTCATGGATATCGAGGTTATCGGGCGAGTGTCTGCCATGCTATTGCACGATCAGGCCCTGTTGCCCTCATCGTCCCAGTTCGCAGCCACTTTCTTGCTGGGCTGAACGCGGGGAGGCTCGCCCGGCATCTTCGGGTAGTTCGGCGGGTACGGCATGTCACCGAGCCCGCGCTGTTCATCGGCCTCAACCATCTCCAGCAGCGGCGCAATCGACTGGGCCACGTCATCCATTGCGGCCCAGGGGTCGTCGCGGCGCAGCACCAGCTCTGGCACGGTCGCCATGGTGTAGTCGTCCGGATCGGCCTTGGCCAGCTCGCCCCAGGTCAGCGGCGTCGATACCGTCGCGATCGGGGTGCGCCGCACCGAATACGGCGACGCCATGGTGCGGTCGCGGGCGTTCTGGTTGAAGTCGATAAAGATCCGCGCGCCCCGTTCCTCCTTCCACCACGATGTGGTCACCGCGTCCGGAGAGCGCCGCTCCACCTCGCGGGCCAACGCAATGCCCGCCCGGCGGACCTGGATGAAGTCCCAGTCGGTGGCGATCCGCAGGAACACATGGATCCCGCGTCCCCCCGACGTCTTCGGGTACCCGACCAATCCGAGCTCGTCGAGCAACGGCCGCAACACGTCGACGGCAACCGCGCGGGCTTCGGCAAAGCCGGTGCCGGGCTGCGGATCCAAGTCGATGCGCAACTCGTCCGGGTGATCGGTGTCCGGGCAGCGCACCTGCCACGGGTGCAGCGTGATCGTGCCCATCTGCGCCGCCCACACGATGGCCGCCGGATGAGTCACCTTCAGCGCGTCGGCGGTCCGCCCCGACGGGAACGTCACCCGGCAGGTCTCCAGATAGTCGGGATGGTGCTGCGGTACCCGCTTTTGGTAGATCTCCTCGCCGTCGATGCCGTCCGGGAAACGCTGCAGATGGGTGGGCCGGTCGCGCAGCGCGGCGAGCATCGGACCCCCTGCCAAGGCGAGGTAGTACTCGATGAGCCGCCGCTTGGTGCCCTTGGGCCCCAGCTCGGGGAAATACACCTTGTCGGGATTGGTGACGCGCACCGCGATGCCATCGACGTCGAGTTCTTCTGCTGCAGCGGCCATGTCTCGATTGCAGCACGCCGGACGCCAGAATGGATCTATGGACTTACCCGTCATGCCACCGGTCTCGCCGATGCTCGCCAAATCGGTTAAAGAGATCCCGCCAGCTGCCTCGTATGAGCCGAAATGGGACGGCTTCAGGTCCATCTGCTTTCGCGACGGCGATGAAGTGGAGCTGGGTAGCCGCAACGAGCGGCCGATGACCCGCTACTTCCCCGAGCTGGTCGCGGCGGTCACCGCAGAGCTGCCAGACCGCTGTGTGATCGACGGTGAGATTGTCATCGCCACCGAGCGCGGCTTGGATTTCGAGGCGCTGCAACAGCGCATCCACCCGGCCGATTCGCGGGTCCGGATGCTCGCCGAAAAGACGCCGGCTTCCTTCATTGCGTTCGACTTGCTGGCCCTCGGCGACGACGACTACACCCGGCGACCGTTCAGCGAGCGGCGTGCCGCCCTCGTCGACGCTTTAGCCGTTTCGGCGACCGATTCGGCCGCGTCGATCTACGTCACGCCGGCGACCACCGACCTGGCGACCGCGCAGCGATGGTTCGAGGAGTTCGAGGGGGCCGGTCTTGACGGCGTCATCGCCAAGCCGCTGACGATTACCTATCAACCGGACAAGCGCGTCATGTTCAAAATCAAGCACGAACGAACCGCCGACTGCGTGGTCGCCGGTTATCGAGTGCACAAGTCCGGCGGAGACGCGATCGGCTCGCTGCTGCTCGGGCTCTACCAAGACGACGGACAACTCGCATCAGTGGGCGTGATCGGCGCCTTCCCGATGGCCGAACGACGACGGCTTTTCACCGAGTTGCAGCCGCTCGTTACGGATTTCGACGATCACCCGTGGAATTGGGCCGCGCACGAGGCGGGTGAGCGCACGCCACGCAAAAACGAATTCTCCCGCTGGAATGCCGGCAAGGACCTTTCGTTCGTGCCGCTGCGCCCGGAGCGCGTGGTCGAAGCCCGCTACGACCACATGGAGGGTCGACGCTTCCGCCACACGGCTCAATTCAGCCGGTGGCGCCCTGACCGTGACGCACTCTCATGTACCTACGATCAACTCGAGCAGCCACTCACATTCAGCCTGGGCGACATTGTGCCCGGCCTCGTTTGAGGCAAGACGAATTTTCCGTAACACACGGTGGTCCGGCTAACGGACACGGCTAAGCTGTCGTGATGCTTCAAGTAGCCGCACTGCTGGTGGCAGGTTCCGCCACCCTCGACGACGACGGCGCGCTGAGTGCCACGCGCATACCGACGACCTGCTACGAGATCGCCGAGGTCCCGTTATCGGCAGAGGTGCCGGTTGTTCTCGTCGTGCATGCACGAGCGGGTGGAGACTATGACCCGCAGCTGTATATCGTGTGCAAAGACCCGGCCGGAGTGAAGCGCGGCGGCGTTCAGGCGGAGTGGCATTGGCCAGACGATGGCGACAAGCCATCCAAGTACCGGTGCTTCAGCGAACAGCTCCCATTCGTGATCGAGAGCGAAGGTGAATACACGATCGGTGTGTATTACGACGCCGAAGGCATGATCGAAATGTCCACGCCGATACCGGTTTCGATCTTGCTGACCACGGCGAAAGCTGCCGCCACTAACGGCGGCGACAGTGCTGAGGAGAGCCTCCAGTTTGGCGGCATTTGACTTCATCGTGGTCGGTGCCGGCTCTGCCGGTTGCGCGGTCGCGGGGCGGTTGGCCACGCATTCGTCGTCGAGGGTGCTGCTGATCGAGGCCGGCGGTTCGGATCGGCGGCTGGAGGTGCGAGCGCCGCTGGCGTTCGGCCGCCAATTCGGAACCTCGCTGGACTGGGCGTATGAAAGCGAGCCGGAGCCCGGCTGCGCCAATCGTCGGATCGGACAACCCCGTGGCCGCGTGCTTGGCGGCACCAGCGCGATGAACGGGATGGTCTGGGTCAAGGGCAGCAATCTCGACTACGACGGCTGGCGACTGCCCGGCTGGAGCTGGCAAGACGTGGCCCCCGTGTTCGCGCGGATCGAACAAGGTCCGATGCGAGTGACCCGGGTGGCATATCCCGACGAACTGTCTCAGCGCTTCGTCGCCGCGGCGCGTGCTGCAGGCGTCGCGGCCAACGACGACATCAGTGGACCCGAACTCGACGGCGTTGCGATCGCCCCCGTCACCATCCATAACGGCCAACGCTGGACCACGGCGCGCGCCTACCTGCACCGCCAGGAGAATCTGACCGTCGTCACCAAGGCCGAGGTCCGTGGGGTCATCATTCGCAACGGTCGCGCTGTCGGTGTCGAGTACCGCCGCCGAGGACGTCAGCAACAGGCTTTCGCCGACCACGAGGTCGTGGTGAGCGCCGGCGCCTTCGGCACCCCACAGCTGCTTCAGTTGTCGGGTGTCGGTCCGGCCGATCACCTGCGGAGCGTCGGGATCACCGCGCTCGTCGACAGCCCCCGCGTCGGCGACGGGCTGACCGATCATCCGGCGACCTTCATCACCTGGGCTCTGGCACCCGACCACGTCGGCCTGGCCGATGCTGCGAACCCAAAATGGGTGCTGCAGTGGCTACTTGGCCGCCGCGGCAAGCTCACCAGCAACATCATGGAGGCGCTGGCCCACGTCCGGTCAACAGCCGATTTGCCGGCGTGCGACTTTCAGATCGTCTTCGCACCCATCGATGTCCTGGCCGGCACCACGGGGGCGGCGCTCAAACCCACGGCATCGGTGATGCAGTCCTACTGGACGCCGAAGAGTCGCGGCAGTGTCATGGTCCGCTCGGCGGATCCCGCGACGCCCCCAGCCATTCGGATGAACCTGCTGACCGAGCTCGATGACGTCGACGCGCTGGTTTGGGCGATGCAGTTCAGCCGCGAGATCATCGCGACCGAACCGATCGCATCCACCATCGACCGTGAGGTTTCTCCGGGTTCCGGCTCGGATCTCGTGGCGCACATCAGGGAGACCGCCATCACCACGGCCCACCCGGCGTGCAGCGTCGCGATGGGCAGCCAGTCCGACAGTCCGCTCGACGAGAAGCTGCGCGTCCGGGGTGTGGAGAACCTCCGCGTCGCCGACGCCTCCGCGCTACCCCAGATTCCCCGCGCCAACACCAACGCGCCCTCGATCATGATCGGCGAACGCTGCGCGGATTTCCTGCTCGCGGGCCGCTAGCCACCTGGCCCGATGGTGACGACCCGCTTCGCCCGGCTCCGCCGCACTCGCGATCGCCACCTAGACAGTGACGGACAGCGCGGACATTCCGCGCAGCGTGACGTTCGTCTTGTACTGCGGCTCGCTGTCCAGCCGGGCGCCGGGGAAGCGTGCCGTGACGGCCGACAGCGCTACGCCGGCTTCCAGCCTCGCCAGCGGGGCGCCCAGGCAGTAATGCGCGCCGCGACCAAAACCCAAGTGCCGCACCGTCCCCCGATCGGGGTCGAAGGCATCGGGCCGATCATACTCGGCCGGGTCCCGTTGCGCAGCGGCCAGTAGCACCATCATGGTGTCGCCCTTGATCATTGTTGTGTCTCCAATGACCATGTCCTCGAGGGCATTTCGGCCCGCCAACTGCACCGGCGGGTCGTAGCGCAGGGTCTCCTCGACGACCGCCGACGCGCGGCCGGCGTCCGCACCCAGCGCGGCCCACTGCTCCGGGTGGCGCAACATCGCCAGGATGGCGTTGGCGATCAGGTTCACCGTGGTCTCGTGTCCGGCAATCAGCAGCAGATTGCAGGTCGAGACGATCTCCTCCTCCGTCAGCTGATCGCCGGACTCCTCCACGGCGATCAGCCCCGACAGCAAGTCATCACCGGGATCCGATCGGCGGCGCTCGATCAGTTCGTGAAAGTATCCGCGCAGCCACTGGACGGCCTGCATGCGCTCCTCGAACTTGCCCGACGGCGCCCCGGTGATCGCGACGAACGGATCCAGCGCCTGCGCGAGCAAGGCGGATGCCTGGCTGAACATCGGCTCGTCCTCCAGCGGCACGCCCAGCAGCCGGCAGATGACAGCCACCGGCAGTGGATACGCGAGGTCACCGATCACATCGAAGTGACCGCGCTCGGCGATCTGGTCCAGTAACCCGTCGACCATTGCCGTGATGTCAGGTTGCAGCGCGTTGACCACTTTGGGCGCGAAAGCCTTGCTGACCAGCTTGCGCAGCCGCGTGTGATCCGGCGGATCGAGAAACAGAAATCCCGGCGGCACCGCCGGTTTCGACCATGCCCCCGAGGCGAGCTGTCGCTGCACGATCGTCGAGTTCCACCGGTTACTTGAAGACGAGGGATGCCGCAGCACCTCATCGCAGTCGCGAGAGGTGGAAAAGACGGTGACGTTGAGCGCCGGCAGCTGGATGGGTCCGCGTTCCCGGAATTTCGCGTAGAGCGGGTATGGGTCAGCCCGGTTGGCCGGGTCCAGCAGCTGCAGCAACAACGCTTGCAGTTCGGCCTGCTCGGTGCCCGTGCTCGTCGTCATGCTCATATTGTGCCCGCGCCCGCCGAATCCGGCGGCGGCCCTTACATTCCTTCGGTTAGTCCCGCCAGCGTGGGGTGCGCCATCAACAGATCGAGGAACGCCCGCTGTCCCTTGAGCAGCTTGGTGCGTGCCTGCGCGACCGGAAACCAGCCGATCCGATCGACCTCGGGGAACTCGCGCATCCTGCCCGATCCCTTCGGCCACTCCAGCTCGAAGGTGTTGCTCCGCGCTCCGGTGATATCGAGGTCACCCCGCACAGCGAAGGCGGTGACCATTTTGCCGCTGGGTTGCTTCCGCGCGCCGAAGTCGATGCGCGGCCCACTCGGCACCGGCAGCCCGATCTCCTCAGCGAACTCGCGTTGCGCGGCTACCCAGGCGTCTTCGTCATCGGTGTACTCGCCTTTGGGGATCGACCAGGCACCGTCGTCCTTGCGGGCCCAAAACGGGCCACCGGGATGTGCGATAAGGACTTCCACAATCCCGTCTGTGCCGCCGCGGGCTCGATACAAAAGCAGTCCCGCGCTGAGCTTGGGCACCGGCCTTAAACCCCAACCGCGGCTTCCAGATCCTTGAGCGACGACTCCAGGTGCGCGAGCAGGCGCTGCAGGTGCGGCACGCTGCGACGGCATCCGACCAGACCGAAATCGAGATTGCCCGCGTTGTTCACCAGGGTGATGTTCAGCGCTTGTCCTTCCGGGAGCGCCGACATCGGATAGCTGCCGTCCACGCGGGCGCCACCGTAGTACATCGGCTCGGCGAGTCCCGGCACATTCGAGATGACGAGGTTGAACGGCGGCGGGGTCGACGAGATGAAACCCGGGACACCCGCCAGCGTCAGCGGTGCCATGTTCAGTGCCGACAACGCGAGCACCTGCGTTCGCGGCAGCTCTTTGAAGACGTTCTTGTTGCCGCGCATCGATTCGCTGATCGCATCTATCCGCTTCGCCGGGTCCTCGACATCGGTGGCGAGGCTGCACAAGATGCTGCCAACCAAGTTGCCGCCGGCATCCGCTTCCTCCTCCGAGCGAAGGCTGATCGGAATCATCGCGATCAGCGGTCTGTCCGGCAGCGCATT
The DNA here is from genome assembly GCA_963767375.1 of uncultured Actinomycetota bacterium. Classification (GTDB taxonomy): domain Bacteria; phylum Actinomycetota; class Actinomycetes; order Mycobacteriales; family Mycobacteriaceae; genus Mycobacterium. The sequence goes on along the minus strand of CAVYDT010000008.1, from coordinate 2,090,504 downwards.
CTGCTCGATGAGGTAGTAGCGCAGCGCACCCGAACACATGGCCAGGACGGCGTCGTTGTAGGTCACCCCGGCGGCCTTCTTGACCTTCAACACGCGATCCGCCGACCAGGACTGAGCGGCGCACCGACGCGCGCCCCCGATCTTGACGTTGAACATGGTGTGCGGAGCCGCCATCGGCAGGGTCAACTGCTGCTCAAGCAGGGCCGCGCGGGCCAGCTTTAGCGTCGATGGGGCAAGTCCCGCAACGGATTTCGCCGATTTGACCAGCGAGCCCAATGGGGACGAACCTCCCGACTTGGGGCGCGGTCGCCGAGGCAGGCTCCACATCGCCCCCACCTCGGGGTCGCCCGGGTCGACCGACAGCATGCGCTGCATCAGCTTCATCGCTGAAATACCGTCGATCAGCGCGTGGTGCATTTTGCTGTACATGGCGAACCGGCCGTCGCTCAGCCCCTCCACCACGTACAGCTCCCACAACGGGCGGTGGCGATCCAGCAGGCTGGTATGCAGCCTCGAGGTTAGCTCGAGCAGCTCGCGGACCCGCCCCGGCGACGCCAGCGCCGAGCGCCGAATGTGGTAGTCGACGTCAATGTCGTCGTTGTCGTCGTAGGCCCATGCCAGAGGCGCGACCCCGCCCATGATCGTCGCGGGCCGCTTACGGAATGTCGGCTGGAATTCGTCGTTGGCAACCATGGCGTCGGTGAACTCCCGGACAAACTCCCGACCGGCGCCCTCGGGCGGCTCGAACAGCGTGAGGCCACCCACGTGCATCGGGTGCTCACGAGATTCCGCGAGCAGAAATACCGAGTCGGTGGGCGCCATGAGTTCCATGCGTCCATTAGACCCATTGCGGCGCGATCCCGAAAGCCTGGTGTCTGGGGACCCAGCTACAAGAGATCGGTAATCGTCTTGAGGCCGGCGTCGTATAGCACGCCGGGTAGCATCCCGCCGTCGCATTCGATGGTGGTGCCGTTGACGAAGTCCGCCTGCCCGCTTGCGAGGAAGACGCAGACACGGCCCACCTCCGCGGGCTCCCCCGCGCGGCGCAATGGGACTGCGGCGAAGTACTTCTCGCCGGTGGGATCGTCCTTGGGGAGCACGAACGACCGAAAGTTCTCGGTCATCGTCGGACCCAGCGCGATGCAATTGACTCGAACTTTCGGGCCCCACTCCTCGGCCAGCGACCGGGTGAGATGGTTGAGCCCGCTCTTGGCCGCACCGTAAGAGACCAACGTCGGTGAGCCCGCCGGATGCCCGGCGCCACTGGAGATGTTGATGATGCAGCCCATGCCGTCCTGGGTGCGCATCTGCCGGTACGCGCGGATGGCGAACCACAGTGGGCTGATCAGGTTCATCTGCACGGCGAAGGCGTGAAACAGGGCGGTGCGCTCGTACTCGTCGTCGCTGCGGGGTGCGCCCTGGATGCGTTGCACGAGTTCGGGAATGCTCTCCGCGTGCGGCGCCGGTACGGTTCCGCCGGCGTTGTTCACCAAGATGTCGATGCGGCCGTGGGCGGCAACGACTTCGGTGACGAAGGAGTCGATCGAGCGGAGATCGCCTTGATCGCAGACCTTTTGCGAGGCCCGGGCGGCCCAGTCGGCGTCGATACCCGGGATGGCGTCCAGCGGCGAACGCGAGCAGCCGATCACCGTGGCCCCGGCTCGCAGCAGTTCGTGAGCGATCCCGACGCCGACACCGCGGCTGGTTCCGGTGACGATCGCGATCTTGCCATTTAGGACGCTCATCGCCAGCCCTTCTGCGGAACGCGCTTATTGACAGTTACTGCCATGCGGTCATACTGTGCCATCTTGTCGTCTCCGTGCCAAGAGAGGTCGCCCGATGAATAGCCCAGCCAAGTTGCGTGTCATCCAATGGGCGACCGGCGGCGTCGGCAAGGCCGCCATCGAGTGCGTATCGAATCACCGGCAGCTCGAGTTGGTCGGATGCTGGGTGCACAGCGCCGACAAGAACGGGCTCGACGTCGGTCAGATCCTCGGGACCGGCGACCTCGGTGTCGCCGCGACCACCAGCATCGACGAGGTGCTGGCCCTCGATGCCGACTGCGTCATGTACAGCCCTTTGGTCCCCAACGACGAAGAGGTCGTGGCGATTTTGCGGTCGGGCAAGAACGTGGTCACCCCGGTCGGCTGGGTGTACCCCGACCTGAGTAATCCGCGCCACAAAGCCATCGCCGAAGCCGCACTCGAAGCCGGGGTCACCCTGCACGGGTCGGGAATTCATCCCGGCGGCATCACCGAGCGATTCCCGCTCATGGTGTCCTCACTGTCGTCCGCGGTCACCCACGTGCGCGCCGAGGAATTCTCCGACATCCGCACCTACAACGCCCCGGACGTCGTACGCCACATCATGGGGTTCGGCGGTACCCCCGAGGAAGCCATGCAAGGGCCCATGGCCAGCCTGCTCGAGGCGGGGTTCAAGCAGTCGGTGCGAATGATCGCCGACCACATGGGATTTCGCATCGACCAAAACATCAGGACGATCCAGGATGTCGCCGTGGCGACCTCGGACATCGACTACGCCCCGTTCCCGATCACGACGGGAACCGTTGCCGCGCGCCGGTTCCGGTGGCAGGCCCTCGTCGACGGCGAGCCGGTCATCACGGCGGCGGTCAACTGGCTGATGGGCGAGGAAAACCTGGAACCGGCTTGGAATTTCGGTGGCCGCGGCGAACGCTTCGAGGTCGAGATCACCGGGGACCCCAGCGTGAGCCTCACCTTCAAGGGGCTGCAACCGGAGACGATTGCCGAAGGGCTGGTGCGCAATCCCGGCGTCGTGGCTACCGCCAACCATTGCATCAACGCCATCCCCGACGTCTGCGCCGCCGAGCCTGGCATCAAGACCTACCTTGACCTGCCGCTGTTCGCCGGTCGCCCGGCTCCGGATCTCGCCCGGACCGCACGGTGAGCAGTCGCAAAACCCCCCGATTTCCCTACGAAATAGGGACTTTTGCGTCTGCTCGCGCTAATCAGGCGGCCCCATGACCGTCCTGACCGACGTGTCGTTCTGCCACCTCGTCGTTGGGGTCACCGACATGGACCGTGCGCTGGCGTTCTACCGCGATGTGCTGGGCATGGAGGTGGTCTTCGAAACCCTCATCTCCGGAGAGCCTTTCGACGCGGTGCTGAACGCCAAACGTAAGCAGGAGGGCCGGGTAGTCGGCGGCTTGCTGGGCGGACTGATGGTCGAGTTGCTGTCGCTGGGCGCCAGTGTGCCGGACCAGGAACCGCCACGTCGTCGCGGCATCACCGGCATCCACAACATGTCTTTGTCGGTGCCTGATCTCGACGACGCACACCGCCGCATCACCGCCGCAGGCTACACACCTGACCAGGACCCGTTCGAAATCGGCGGGGTCCGAATGTTTTTCGTCAAGGATCCGGACGGGACCGCGGTGGAGTTCATCGAGCTGCCCGGCGCGGTGCGCAGCACCTACGAGATGCACCGGGGCGTGCGGCTCCAGATGGGACCAGTCAAATGACTTACTCGCATCCAGATTCGATGCGCGGCCATGTCGCGATTGTCACCGGTGCCGCCCAAGGGGTCGGGAAGGGCGTTGCCGCCGCCCTGCTGGAACGTGGTGCGTCGGTGCTGTTGGTCGACATCCTCGATGAAAAGCTCAGGGTGACAACCGCTGAGCTTGCGGCACTGGGTCACGTCGAACAGCTCGTCGCCGACTTGCGCGACCCCGACAACGCCCCGCGGATCGCCGCTGCTGCCGTCGAAGCGTTCGGCACCGTGCACGGCCTGGTCAACAACGCCATCGCCACCAACGAGCCCAAGGCATTCGTTGACATCACCACCGATGACCTGGCGCTTGGACACGACGTGGGCCCCCGAGCGACATTCCTGCTCATGCAGGCCGTCCACCCGCTGATGGTCGCGGCGGGCGGAGGGTCGATCGTCAACCTCGGCTCCGGCACCGGCACCGGCGGCGAACCCAAATGGGGCGGTTACGCCGCCGCCAAGGAAGCCATCCGCGGGCTGTCCAAGGTCGCCGCCCTGGAATGGGGGCGCGACAACATCCGCGTCAACGTCATCTGCCCGTTCGCCGAGTCCGACGGCGTCAAGCTGTGGAAACAGTTCGCACCAGACGATTACGCGAAGTCGGTCCGGCGAGTTCCGATGAAGCGCATCGGCGATGTCCGCACCGACGTGGGAGCGCTGGTGGCGTTCCTGCTCAGCACCGACGCGACGTTCATCACCGGGCAGACCATTCACGTCGACGGTGGAATCGGCTGCTTCCGCTGATGGTCACCAGCGAAGGGTCGCTGCGCGATCGCCAGCGGGCACAGATCCGGGCCGATATCAGGCGGGCGGCGTTCCGGCTATTCATCGAACGCGGATACGACGCCGTGACGACCGAGGAAATCGCCACTGCCGCAGGGGTTTCGCCGCGCACCTTCTTTCGCCACGTGCCCACCAAAGAAGAACTGCTGCTGGCCCCCGTTCGCCACGGCGGCGCAGCGATCGTCCACCTGCTCGAGCAGCGACCCGCCAGCGAGTCACCGGACGTCGCGCTGGTCAACGCCATCATCACGCGAACCCGCTCGTTCGACGGATCCGATACCGAAGAGTGGCGGGAAGCCCTGATGATGGCGCCCGATCTGATCGACAAACTCAGGTTTCACACACCCGCGGACAAGGAGCGGGCGACGCAGATCATCGCTGAACGCATGGGCACGAATACCGACTCTGACATCCGTCCGGGCCTGCTGGCCCAACTCGGCTTCGCGGCAGCCGATTTCGCCTTTCAGCAATGGGTCCGTCAATCCAGCAACCGCTGTCCCCTGGATCGATATGTCACCGAGGCGCTGGAAGCGGTCAAAAGTCCCCACTGGAAAAGGAACAAGACGCCGTGAAAGCCGGCTACAGCGCTTCGAGTATCTTCTCGGCGAGGGGCGCGGCCGAGGCAGGGTTCTGCCCGGTGTAGAGATTGCGGTCCACGACCGTGAACGGCTTCCAAACTTCTCCCCGGACGAAGTCGACACCCAACTTGACCAGTTCGTCCTCGACGGTGAACGGCGCTTTCACTCGAAGCCCGACGGCGTCCTCTTCGTCGTTGGTGTACGCAGTGACCCGATAGCCGGTGAAGGGCGATACGCCGCTGCGGCGAGTGGCAAGGATCGCGACCGGTGCGTGGCAGACAATGGCCAATGGCTTGCCCGACGCGAGGGCGGCGGTGAGCAGGCGACCGGAATCGGCGTCCTGCCATAGGTCTTCCATCGGGCCGTGGCCCCCGGGGTAATACACGGCGTCGTAATCGTCCAAGCGGGCGTTGGCGAGTTCGATTGGCCTGCGCAACTCTTCGGCGGAGCGCAGGACTCCTTCCAGTTCCTCGGCGATTTCGACACTGCCGGCCATCGAGGGACGCAAGCTCATCACGTCCACGTACGGCACGGTGCCGCCGGGAGTCGCCACCACAATTTCATGACCGGCCCGGCTGAGCGCGCTGTAAGGGGCCGCGAATTCCTCAGCCCAATACCCGGTCGGATGCCTGGTGCCGTCCTTCAGTGTCCAGAAACCCGTTGCGGTGACGACGAACAGAATTTTGGCCATTAGACGATCACGCCCCTTAACCGGTGTGGTTTAGGCACTCACCTGCCGGCCAGCCTAGCTGCTGTCACATCGACTACGACGTGATTGCCGGCGGGTAGGGCAGATCGGTACTGGAGTGAGGGTCCACGTATACCGGGCGACCGAGGAAAGGGAACGCGCGTTGTGGACAGGCGCGTCGGTCGCAGATCTTGCAGCCGGCACCGATCGGCACGGTCGCCTCGGAGTCGGTCAGGTCGATGCCCACGGAGTAAATCAGTTTCTCCGCGTGGTCCACGTCGCACCCGAGCCCGATGGCGAAGCTCTTGTCCGGGCCGAGGTAGCGGCTGGGCTCCGTCGTGGTGGTCCGCGCGACCCAGAAATACGTGCGCTCGTCCGGCATCTGAGCTACCTGTGTCAGGAACTGACCGGGACGGGAGAAGGCGTGATGAACCACCCACAGCGGGCAATTCCCGCCGACCCGAGAGAAGTGAAATGCCGTGGCGGACTGGCGTTTAGAGATGTTACCCGCGCTGTCGGTGCGGACAAAGATGAATGGGACTCCGCGCGCGCCCGGACGTTGCAGCGTGGACAGCCGGTGGCAGATGGTTTCAAAGCCCACCTCGAACCGGCGCGCCAAGTGGTCGATGTCATAGCGGACACTTTCGGCGGCAGCGAGAAATCTCTGGTAAGGCAGCAGCAGGGCGCCGGCGAAGTAGTTGGCCAGGCCGATGCGGGCCACGCCGCGCGCGTCGTCGCTCAACTGGTCGTCGCCGGCGATGATGCCGTCGATCAATTCGACCTGGGTGAGCAACGCGATCTGGGTTGCGATCTGAAAGGCACGTTGGCCGGGATAAAGCCAGCGAGCCAGGTACAACGTCCTCGAATCGGGCTGAAACAGGCGTTTGGAGTTGGGATTTAGCGTCTGGCCATCATCGATGACCACGGCCACGCCGAGCTTGTCACCGAGAAGCTGCGCCAGCTGGCCATCGAGTCCGCCGACCCGCAGGCGGTTGCGGTTGAACAGTTCCTCGGCCGCGATGTCGAGTTCCCCGATGTAGTTTTTGCGGTCGTAGAAGAAATCCCGGACCTCCTCGAACGGCATCGGCTGCTGGGCCACCGCCGATATTTCCGAGATGTCCAGATTGGCACGGCTGTGCAGCGCTTCGAGATCCGCGGTGGCGTCGTGTAATCGCCGGTGCAGATTGACCAGCGTCTGACCAACGTCTGGCATCCGGGCGACGAGCTCTTCTATCTGCGCGCCAGTCGCGTTCCCCTCGGCGAGGACCTCCCGCAGGTCGGAGACCAGGCGGGCATCGGAATCCGGCGCGAAGTACTGGGTCGGTAAGTCGAAACGTTCGGTGAGGGTGAGCAGAACCGAGACGGTGATCGGGCGCTGGTCGTTCTCGAGCTGGTTGACGTAGCTCGTCGACAGCCCCAGGGCGCGCGCCAGCGCCACCTGGGTCAGCCCGTGCTCCTCGCGCAACCGCCGTAGCCGAGCACCGGCGAACGTCTTCGCCACCTGTGTCACAGTACGCCCGCCTCCTTACACAAGATTCGCAAAATTGGGCGGCTAAGGACACAAAATTACGCTTTTACAGTGCATTTACGCCAGAGCCGCGGCTGCGTACCGTGCGGTTTATGCGGATCCATGATGTTCGAACCCGACGTAGCGCCGAGGATTTCCCACGCGGCGAGCACCTGGCGTGGAAGATCGCCGAAGTAGCGGCAGACCCGGTCGCCGTGCCCGCGGAGACCGAGTCGATGGCGATCAACCGCATCATCGACAACGCCGCGGTTTCGGCGGCGTCGGTGATCCGCCGCCCGGTGGCCGCCGCGCGGGCCCAGGCGCAGGCGCACCGCAGCTCCGCTCGGGGGGCGAAGGTTTTCGGTGTCGAGGGCGACTACTCGCCGGAATGGGCAGCCTGGGCCAACGGCGTCGCAGTGCGCGAATTGGATTTCCACGACACGTTCCTGGCCGCGGAGTATTCCCACCCGGGCGACAACATCCCGGCCCTGGTGGCCGTTGCCCAGCACCTCGGAGTGGGTGGAGCGGACCTGATCCGTGGCATCGCGACCAGCTACGAGATCCAGATCGATTTGGTCAAGGGAATCTGCCTGCACGAGCACAAGATCGACCACGTCGCACACCTGGGTCCGTCGGTGGCCGCAGGCCTGGGCACGATGCTCCGTCTCGACAAGGAGACCATTTACGCGGCGATCGGTCAGGCGCTGCACCTTACGACGTCGACACGACAGTCGCGCAAGGGTCTGATCTCGAGTTGGAAGGCATTCGCTCCGGCGTGGGCCGGCAAGGTCGCCATCGAGGCCGTCGACCGCGCCATGCGCGGGGAATGCTCGCCCGCACCAATCTGGGAAGGCGAGGACGGGGTAATCGCCTGGCTGCTCTCGGGCCCCGAACACACCTATCACGTGCCGCTACCCGAACCGGGCGAGCCCAAGCGCGCCATCCTGGACAGCTACACCAAAGAGCACTCGGCGGAATACCAGAGCCAGGCCCTGATCGACCTGGCCCGTCGGATGCGCGAGCGAATCGGCGATCTCGACCAGATCGCGACCATCGTGCTGCACACCAGCCATCACACCCACTATGTGATCGGGACCGGATCCAACGACCCACAGAAGATGGACCCGGATGCCTCGCGGGAAACGCTGGACCACTCGGTGATGTACATCTTCGCGGTCGCATTGCACGACGGAACCTGGCATCACGAGCGGTCCTACGCACCCGAGCGGGCCCACCGCCCCGACACCGTCGAGCTGTGGCACAAGGTCTCCACGCGCGAAGACCCCGAATGGACCCGGCGCTACCACTCCAGCGATCCGGCCGAGAAGGCATTCGGCGCCCGCGCGGAAGTCACACTCAAGAGCGGCGAGGTGATCGTCGACGAGATCGCCGTCGCTGATGCTCACCCGTTGGGCGCCAGACCATTTGAGCGCAAGCAGTACGTCGGGAAGTTCAACGAGCTGGCCGACGGCGTGGTCACCGACGCCGAGCAACAGCGGTTCATTTCCGCGGCTGAAGCCCTTTCGGAACTGCAGGCAGGCGCTCTGGGTGCCCTCAACATCACGGTCGGTCCGTTGGTGCTCGACAAGGCGCCAACGATTCCGCTGGGAATCTTCTGATGAGTGGGTTGATCGGCAGCGATGTGCCCGCGGCTCAGAAACGGGCACGATTCCGCAGTGCACTGGAAAGCGGCCGGCTGCAACGGCTTCCGGGCGCCTTTTCGCCACTGGTCGCCAAGCTCGTAGCCGAGTTGGGGTTTGACGGGGTTTACGTGTCCGGGGCAGTGCTCGCCGCCGACCTGGGTCTGCCCGACATCGGGCTGACCACCCTGACCGAGGTCAGCACGCGGGGTGGGCAAATCGCGGCGGTGACCGACCTGCCCACCTTGATCGACGCCGACACCGGGTTCGGCGAGCCGATGAGCGCCGTGCGCACGGTAACCGTGTTGGAAGACGCCGGGCTGTCGGGTTGCCACCTCGAGGACCAGGTCAACCCAAAGCGTTGTGGTCACCTCGACGGCAAGGCGGTGGTGCCGACGAGCGAGATGATCAAGCGGCTGCGCGCCGCGGTGTCTGCGCGACGGGACCCCAACTTCATCGTCAGCGCGCGAACGGACGCAGCCGGAATCGAGGGCTTGCCTGCGGCGATCGACCGCGCCAAGGCCTATGCCGACGCCGGCGCCGACCTGATCTTCACCGAAGCCCTGCACACGCCTGCCGAATTCGAACAGTTCCGGGCCGCGGTGGATACACCGTTGCTGGCCAACATGACCGAGTTCGGCAAGTCGCAGCTGCTGACTGCCGACCAGCTGTCCGACATCGGCTACAACGTGGTGATCTACCCGGTAACCACGCTGCGCCTGGCCATGTATGCCGTCGAGGTCGGCCTTCGTGAAATCGCCTACACCGGAACCCAATCCGGCCTTCTGGACCGGATGCAGCATCGCAGCCGTCTCTACGAGCTACTGCGTTACGCCGACTACAACCAATTCGATTCCGACATTTGCAGCTTCGCCCTCGAAGGAGTCACGCCATGAGCACCATCGAAGACAAGCCCCGCGTCTACAAGGGTCTGGCCGGTGTTGTCGTCGACACCACCGCCATCTCCAAGGTCGTCCCCGAGACCAACTCGCTGACGTACCGCGGATATGCGGTCCAAGACCTCGCCGCGCACTGCAGCTTCGAGCAGGTCGCCTACCTGCTGTGGCACGGCGAACTGCCCAACGACCAGCAGCTAGCGCTGTTCACACAACGGGAGCGCGCCGCCCGCCGGCTGAACCGATCCATGCTGTCGCTCCTGCAGAAACTGCCCGACAGCTGTCACCCGATGGACGTGGTGCGCACGCTGATCAGCTACATGGGGGCCGAAGACCCCGACGAGGACGACAGCAGCCCGAACGCGAATTACGCCAAGTCGCTGCGGATGTACGCACTGCTGCCCACCATCGTCGCCGCCGACATGCGCCGCCGGCGCGGTCTGCAACCTATCGCCCCGCACAGCCACATGAGCTACGCCCAGAACTTCCTGCACATGTGCTTCGGCGACGTGCCGGAGAAGGTGGTCGTGGACGCCTTCGAGCAGTCCATGGTTCTCTACGCCGAGCACAGCTTCAACGCCTCCACATTCGCCGCACGAGTGGTCACCTCCACCCAGTCCGACATCTACAGCGCGGTAACAGCCGGCATCGGTGCGCTCAAGGGCCCGCTGCACGGCGGCGCCAACGAAGCGGTCATGCGCGACATGATCGAAATCGGCACTGGCGACAAGGCAGCGCAGTGGTTGCAAGGCAAGTTGTCTCGCCGGAACAAGATCATGGGCTTCGGTCATCGCGTATATAAGAACGGCGATTCACGAGTGCCGACCATGAAGCATGCCCTGGAGCGTGTCGCGGCCGTCCGGGGTGGGCAGCGCTGGCTCGAAATCTACGCAGTACTGGAAAAGGGGATGGCGGTTGCTACCGGAATCAGGCCGAACCTGGACTTTCCTACCGGCCCGGCGTACCACCTAATGGGATTCGATATCGCGTGCTTCACGCCGATTTTCGTGATGAGCCGGATCACCGGGTGGACTGCCCACATCATGGAGCAGACCGCATCCAACGCGCTGATTCGCCCGCTGAGCGAGTACGTCGGCCCACCGCAACGCGAGCTCGCAGTGGCCCGCTGATGCTCTTGCTCGTTTTGGCGGAGCCGGAAGCGCACGCCGCACCATAGTACCGGCAGGCCGAGGGCCCGCCGGTACGCAGGACGAAGGAGCTAATACCAAACCTTGCGGCCACCCACCGGACGCCCGACAGCCCCGAGGATCCACAAGATCACACCGACGACCACCAGGATGCCCCCAATGGTGTAGAGAATCCCTATGCCGGTGAAATAACCGATCAGCAGCAGAATAATGCCCAGAACAATCACACCAAGCTCCCTCTGTTGAGCGCTCGTCCAATTAGCTGACTGACCTGGTGTACCCCAATGCAGAGACGCCAATCCCAATTCCGGATCTCTAACGGCTACCGTCAATCAGCGCGGCACGCGCAAGCGTTTGCTCAGCCATCTTGACATGTGCGGCATCGACCAGAACGCCGTTGACCCCGACGGCGCCGCGCCCCTTGGCCTCGGCTTCCCGGTAAGCGGCAACATTGCGCTCGGCACGCGCGATCTCGTCGGCGGTCGGCGCGTAGACGTCGTTGGCGACCGGAACCTGGTCGGGGTGGATCGCCCACTTTCCGGTGTAGCCCAACAGCGACGCCCGGCGCGCATCGCGCTCATACCCGGAGAGGTCCTTGTAATCGGGATAGGGTGCGTCGATCGCGTCGATACCCGCGATCCGCGCCGCCACGATGACCTTGTTCCGCGCATAATTCCAGAAATCACCGGGGTATTCGCCCAGCGGGACGAAGTTGGTATCCACCCGAGCGCCTTGCGACAGCGAGAAATCACCCACCCCGAAAATCAAGGCATCCAGGCGCGGGCTGGCCAGAGCGATCTCCTCCGCGTTGGCCAGTCCTTCCACTTCCTCGATGAGAACTTCGAGTCGAATGCGCTTAGTGAGGCCAAGTTTCGCCTCCAGCTGGTTGAGCAGCACGTCCACCCACCAGACGTCACGGGCCTTGCGTGGCTTGGGGATGATGATGGTGTCGAGGTTCTCACCGGCCTTGGTCACGACGTCGATCAGGTCGTCGTGGCACCACTGGGTGTCCAGGCCGTTGATCCGGATGGCACGCACGGTGCGTCCCCAGTCGATGTCGTTGAGCGCGTCGATCGCCTTGGCGCGCGACTCCTCCTTGAAGGCTGCGGGCACCGCGTCCTCGAGGTCCAGGAACACCAGGTCCGCACCACACCCGGCGGCCTTTTCGAACATGTTGTCGTTGCTCGCCGGCACCGCAAGCTCGGAGCGACGCAGTAACTGGCTCATCGGTGAATTTCCTTCTGTCACAACACGCCACGGGCGCGCAGGTCATCGATTTCGTCGGGGGTCAAGCCAAGCAGCTCGCCGTACACCTCGGCGTTGTGTTCGCCGAGGCTCGGGCCCAGATGGTCGACCGTCCCCGACGCCGACGAGAAACGCGGCACCGGGGCCTGCACCGTCATCGGCCCGAGCTCTTGGTCCTCGACCGAGACGAACACCCCGCGATGGGCCAGCTGGTCGTCGGCGACCAGGTCACGGATGTCATACACCGGGGCTGCGGCCACCTCATGCTTCTCGAAGACCATCATGGCCTCCGAAAGTGTTTTTGTGGCAACCCAATCCGCTACCACGGCGTCGACTTCGCGGGCCCTGGCCAGCCGTCGCTGCGGGTCCAAGAAGTCGGGGTCTTCCAGCAGGTCGTCGCGGCCGATCGCCCGAAACACCCGCAGCGCCAACGCCGGTGAGCTGCCGGACATGGCCAGCCACCGCCCGTCCGCGGTCTGGTAGGTGTTGCGCGGCGCCGAGATGTCCCAGCGGTTGCCGGCCCGCTCGGGCACTAGGCCCAATTGGTCATAACTCAATAGCGTCTGCTCCAGCAGCCGGGCAAGCGGGTCGATGAGGTTGACGTCGATCAGCTGCCCGGGTCCACCGTGCACGTCGCGGTGGTACAGCGCCATCATCACCGCGTAGGTGGCATTCAACGATGCGACGCCATCGGCCAGCATGAATGGCGGCAGCGTGGGCGGGCCGCCGGCCGGACCGGTGATGTGGGCAAATCCACTCATGGCTTCGCCGAGCGTGCCGAACCCAGGGCGCTCACTCTTCGGCCCGGTCAACCCGTAGCCGGTGATGTGCAGCATCACGATCCGGTCGTTGACCGCACTCAGGCTCTCGTAGTCCAGACCCCATTTGCGTAACGTCTGCGGCCGCGTGTTGAAGATCGCGACGTCGGCGTGCTCGATCAGGCGCCGCACCAGCGCCTGACCTTCGGCGCAGCGCAGATCCAGCGTGATCGATCGCTTATTGCGCGACAACGACTTCCACATCAGGCCGACGCCGTCGCGCTGGTTGCCCCAGCCGCGGATCGGATCCCCGTGTCGCGGTTCCTCGACCTTGATCACGTCGGCGCCGAACTCCCCCAGATAGGTGGCGACCAGCGGGGCGGCCGCCAAACTGGCGAGGTCGAGCACGCGGATACCGTCAAGCATTTGCACTGGCGCGCACCCGCTTATTCGAAGGTCGTTGCAGCCCAAGGTGTCCGCGCAACGTCGACGACTCGTACTCGGTGCGGAACAGACCTCGTCGTTGCAGCTCCGGGACCACCATGCGCACCACGTCTTCGAACGCGCCGGGCAGATGCGTGGCCGCCAGGACGAAACCGTCGCAGGCGCCGCTCTCGAACCAGTCCGCCATCTGGTCGGCGACCTGCTCCCCGGTGCCGACGAAGCGCGGACCCTGCAACAAGGTGGCGCGATGACCGGCGAGGTCGCGCACGGTGACGGTGTCCCCGCCGATATGCGTGCGCAGGTTCTGCACCAGTCCCCGGATACCGGAGACCGACGCGATGAGTTCGTCGGTGACCGGATCATCCAGATCGTGTTGTGCGAAATCGTAATTCATCAACTCCGACAACAGTGTCAGCGACGCCATGGGGTGTACCAAATCGTTGAGGAACAGTGCTTCGCGCTCCTTGGCGTGCGCCTCGGATTCGCCGACCACAGCGTAGGCCATCGGACAGATGCGCACCGCGGCAGGATCGCGCCCGGCGTCAGCGATGCGTTCTTTCTGGTCAGCGTAGTGGCTGCGCGCGACTTCCAGGCCCGGGTCGCCGGTGAAGATCAATTCGGCCCAGCGGGAGGCGAATTCGCGTCCGCGACCCGATGAGCCGGCCTGAATGATGACTGGCCGGCCCTGGGGCGTGCGCGGCACGGTCAGCGGCCCGCGCGCGGAGAAGTACTGACCTTCGTGTCCCAGCTCGTGGACCTTGGCGGGGTCGGCGTACTGCCCGGAGGCGCGGTCGTGCAGGATCGCGCCGTCCTCCCAGGTGTCCCACAGGCCAGCGACCACATCCATGAATTCGTCGGCGCGGTCGTAGCGTTCGTCGTGGCCGAGGTGGGCCTTGACACCGAAGTTCTGCGCCTCGCTGTCGTTGACCGAGGTCACGACGTTCCACGCGGCCCGGCCATGCGAAAGATGGTCGAGCGTGGCAAAGGTCCTGGCGACGTGGAACGGAGCGTAATAGGTGGTCGAGTAGGTCGCGCCGAGCCCGATGCGCGACGTCGCCTGCGCCAAGACGCCAAGCACCACACCGAGGTCCAGCTTGACCGGGCGGGCGCCATAGCGCACCGCCTCCTCGACCGATCCGCCGTAGACCCCCGGCATCGCCAGGCGGTCGTCGAAAAACATCAGGTCGAAGCAGCCTTCTTCGAGCTGACGGCCGATTTTCGCGTAGTAGGACGCATCGAGATAGCGGTGTTCGGTCGCGGGATGCCGCCACGAGCCTGCGTAAACCGAGGTGCTGCCCGCCTGCATGAAGGCAACCAGGGCCATCTTGTCTTTCCGTCCATCAACCATGCTCTAAATCTAAAATCTGATATATCAGATGTCAAATGCTTCATTTGGTAGCATGCGTGGATGGCAGGGATCGACATCTCCGGCACCGTGCGGGAACGCGCCGCGCGCGAGCTGCGCGACCGCATTCTTACCGGCGCCCTGCCCGCCGGCTCACGCGTCGACCTGGACGCCATCACCAAGGAATTCGCAACCAGCCGCACCCCGGTGCGCGAAGCGCTGCTGGAGCTCTCGTTCGAGGGCCTGGTCCAAGTCGCCCCACGCAGTGGAATCACGGTGATCGGCATCAGCCCCGACGATGTCCTGGACAGCTTCACCATTCTGGGTGTGCTGACCGGACAGGCGGCCGCGTGGGCAGCCGAGCGGATCGAGCGGGAAGAACTCGAGATGCTGCGCGAACTCGCGGCAGACGTCGCCGCACGATCCGGAGACGACAGCATCGGCGAGGCCAATTGGCAGTTCCACCAAAAGATCCACCGCGCTGCGCACTCCCCGCGGCTGATGACCCAGATCAAGCAAGCCGCGCGCGTCGTGCCGAGCAACTTCCTCACCCTGTTCCCCGACCATGAGAAGCATTCGCTCGACGAGCATCAACAGTTGCTGGACGCGCTCGGTGACAAAGATCCCGAGCGGGCACGCGCGATCGCCGAGCGGCACGTCCTGGACGCCGGTCGGTCGCTGGTGGACTGGCTGGAGCAGCGGCGCACTGCCTAAGGGCGGCTCGGCTTTGAGTAGTTTCATGGGATGGCGATAGCCCCTGTCCCAGCACAAGTACCGGCGCAGTACTTGTTGTCGCCTCATGCACCAATCCCGCGCACTCTGATCGACATCATCTACGAAACCGCTGCCCGCTATCCGGACGCGGCAGCGCTCGACGACGGCACCGTGCAGCTCACCTACAGCGAGCTGATTGGTGACATCGAGTCCAGCGTGGAGTGGCTGGCCGCCCGGGGCATCGGCCGCGGCGACCGAATCGGCATCCGGATGCCGTCGGGCAGCTATTCGCTGTACGTGGCGATGTTGGCGACGCTGGCCACCGGCGCCGCCTACGTGCCGGTGGACGCCGACGATCCCGAGGAACGTGCCGAATTGGTGTTCTCTGAGGCCAACGTTGTCGGCATCATCACCGATGACGGCCTGCTACGCGGCCCCGGCTCGTCGCGCGGTTGGCAGGCCGCGGCGCCGCTGGTGCGAGACGACGCGTGGATAATCTTCACGTCCGGATCGACCGGCATGCCCAAGGGCGTGGCAGTCACCCACCGCAGTGCCGCGGCATTCGTCGACGCCGAGGCGCAGATGTTCCTGCGGGACAACCCAATTGGGCCCGGGGACCGGGTACTGGCCGGGCTGTCGGTGGCTTTCGACGCGTCGTGCGAGGAGATGTGGCTGGCCTGGCGGCACGGCGCCTGCCTGGTTCCTGCGCCGCGGTCGCTGGTACGGAGCGGGATGGACCTCGGTCCATGGCTGGTCACTCGTGATGTCACCGTGGTGTCGACCGTGCCGACACTGGCCGCGCTATGGCCTGCCGAGGCGCTGGAAGCGGTGCGACTGTTGATCTTTGGTGGCGAGTCCTGCCCTCCTGATCTGGCCGAGCGGCTTGCGATCGACGGCCGGGAAGTGTGGAACACCTACGGCCCCACGGAAACCACGGTGGTCGCGTGTGCGGCCAGGCTCGACGACGCCGGGCCGATCAGCATCGGGCTGCCGCTACCCGGGTGGGATCTGGCGGTCGTCGATGCCGACGGCGGCCCGGTCAACTACGGGGAGGTAGGCGAGCTGGTGATCGGCGGTGTCGGGCTGGCCCGCTACCTAGACGAAGACAAGGACGCAGAGAAATACGCCCCGATGCCGTCGCTGGACTGGGCGCGCGCCTATCGAAGCGGTGACCTGGCGCGGCTGGAGCCCGACGGGCTTTATTTCTGTGGCCGCGGCGATGACCAGGTCAAAATCGGGGGGCGCCGCATCGAGCTTGGTGAGGTGGACTCGGCGCTGGTCAATCTGCCGGGTGTCAGTGGTGGCGCAGCCGCGGTCCGGCACACCGCGACCGGCACGCCGCTGCTGGTCGGCTATGTCGTCAGCGCGGATCCGTCGTTTGACCTCAACGCGGCCCGTAATTGGCTGGCCGAGCAGTTACCCGCCTCGCTGGTGCCGCGGCTCGTGCGGGTGGATGAGCTGCCCACTCGCACCTCGGGCAAGGTCGACCGCGACGCGCTGCCATGGCCACCGCCGGGAGGCACCGACACGGAGGAGGCCGCCGACCTGGGGGGCACGACCGGTTGGCTAGCCGCGCTGTGGCAGGACCTGCTCGGGGCGGCGGTCGACGGCCCGGAGGCGGACTTCTTCGCGCTCGGCGGCGGCTCGCTGGCCGCCGCGCAGCTTGTCGCCGTGCTGCGGCGGCAGTATCCGCAGGTCACCGTGGCCGACCTGTACGACCATCCGCGCCTGGGTTCGCTCGCCGGGTTCCTCGACGAACTCGAAGCGCCTCCCCAGGTCGCCGAGCGTGTGGTGCGACCAACCCCACGGCTGACGCAGGCCGCGCAGACCGCGCTATCGGTGCCCTTGGCGACGCTGGCGGCGCTGCCATGGGTGACGTGGCTGGCACTGGGCAACAACGTCGCGCGCGCCCTGCATCTGGTGCCGTGGACCGTGGCGGTGAGCTGGTGGCTTATTGCGGTGGCTGCCATCCTGTTCGTCACCCCGGCGGGTCGGATGGGCATCACCGTGCTGTTCGCGCGGATGTTGCTGTCGAATGTGCAGCCAGGCACCTACCGTCGCGGCGGGTCGGTGCACCTGCGGGTCTGGTTCACCGAACGGCTGGCCGAGGCGAGCGGTGCGCAGAACCTGGCCGGCGCGCCGTGGATGGTCTATTACGCCCGCGCGCTCGGCGCCAGCGTCGGCAGGGGCGTCGACCTGCACTCGATGCCGCCGGTCACCGGGTTGCTGAAGCTCGGACATCGCTGTGCGGTCGAACCAGAAGTGGACCTTAGCGGGCACTGGACCGACGGGGACGCATTCCGTGTAGGCGAGATCACGATCGGCAACGACGCGACGATCGGTGCCCGGACCATGCTGCTGCCCGGCGCGATCGTCGGCAAGAACGCTGACGTAGCGCCCGGATCGGGCGTGCTTGACAAGATTAAGAACGGCCAGTACTGGAAGGGTTCGCCCGCAGTCAAATCCGGCAGGGTCAATCACCCGTGGCCTGATGAACGGCCGCCACGCAGGAGTCACTGGGTTCCGGTCTATGGGCTGACGGCACTGCTACTCGGGGCTCTGCCACTGCTCGCCGTGGCGAGCGGCCTCGCGGTGATCGGGGTAGCGGTTCGTCATACCCAGCGGTTGTCGCAGGCGGTGCTTCCGGCGCTGCTGTGGACACCGGTCGCAGCAGTAACCGCCTTCACGGCGTACGCGCTGCTGACGGTGGTCGCGGTGCGCATCTTGTCGTTCGGACTTCGTGAGGGCTACCACCCGGTGCGCGGCCGAACCGGCTGGCAACTCTGGGCGACCGAGCGGCTCATGGACGCAGCGCGCAACTACCTATTCCCGCTGTATGCCAGCATGCTGACGCCAATGTGGCTGCGGCTCTTGGGCGCCCAGGTCGGTAGCGGTACCGAGATCTCCACGGCGTTGCTCATCCCGAAGTTCACCGTGATCGAGGACGGCGCGTTTCTTGCCGACGACACCATGGTCGCGTCGTACGAGCTCGGCGGTGGCTGGATCTACGCGGCCAAGACGACCGTGGGCAGGCGCGCGTTTCTCGGCAACTCGGGCATTACGCAGCCCGGCCGCCGAGTCCCCGACGACGGACTGGTCGCCGTGCTGTCGGCGACGCCGCCGAAGGCCAAACGTGGTTCGTCGTGGTTGGGTAGCCCGCCGATGCGGTTGCGCCGGCGCCCCGCCGAGGCCGACGCGGCGACCACATACCAGCCGCCGCTGAGGCTGAAGGCGATGCGGGCGGTGGTGGAGACGTGCCGGTTGCTGCCGGTGATGGTGACAGTCGCGATCGGGTTGGTGGTGCTGGGCACATTGCAGGCGCTGGCGAGAATATTCGGCATCTGGTCGGCGGCGCTCTGCGGAGGACTGGTGCTTTTGGCAACGGGTGCGATTGCGGGTGTCATCACGGTTGCTGCGAAATGGCTTGTGGTTGGCCAGATCAGAGCGAGTGAATTTCCGCTGTGGTCGTCGTTCGTTTGGCGTAACGAGCTTTCCGATACTTTCGTTGAAACCGTCGCCGCGCCATGGTTCGCCCGCGCGGCCAGCGGGACACCTGTGATGAACCTATGGCTACGCGCGCTGGGCGCCCACGTCGGGCGCGGCGCCTGGTGCGAATCCTATTGGCTCCCTGAGGCGGACCTCATCACCCTAGGCGAGGGTTCCACCGTCAACCGTGGCTGCGTGGTGCAGACGCACCTGTTCCACGACCGGATCATGCGCATGGACCGCGTCGTGCTGGAGCGCGGCGCGACCCTTGGGCCGCATTGCGTTGCGCTACCTGCGGCCCGGGTGGGAGCCGGCGCGACCGTCGGTCCGGCGTCACTGGTGGTGCGCGGCGACGAGGTGCCGCCATCGACGCGCTGGCAGGGCAACCCGATCAGGCCGTGGAACCCCGGCCGCAAGAAGGGTCGAGGTAAGGGCGCTCACGAGCCTGGCGTCCAGGGCACCGCGGCATGAAAGCTTCGGGGAATTCGGGGAAGAAGGTCCCTGCGGTCATTGACGAGTACCTGCCGAAAAACGGCAACTCCGGGTATCGGGTGTCGCGCTATGAGCTGGACCTTCAGTACAAAGTGTCGACCAACCGGCTATCTGGCACGGTAACGATCACCGCGGTGACAGTTACCGAGTTGCAGCAGCTGACGCTCGACCTGTCCAGCGTGTTGACAGTGTCCAAAGTGTCGGTCAATGGCAAACGCGCCGCACAGTTCTCTTGTGGCAGAGGAAAATTGCGCATCCGGCTCGCCTCGAAGTTAGCGACTGGAGCGGCGCTGTCGATTGTAGTCCGCTACGGCGGTTCACCGAGGCCGATCCGATCACTGTGGGGTGACGTCGGTTTCGAGGAACTGACCGACGGGGTACTCGTCGCGGGGCAACCGAACGGCGCCGCGTCGTGGTTTCCCTGCAACGACCACCCCAGTGCCAAAGCCGCCTTCCGCATCCAAGTCAGCACCGACAGCCGATACCGGGTGATCGCCAACGGAAGGTTGGTATCGCGCCGGCAGCGGGCGTCGCAAACCGTGTGGAGCTATGAACAACCCGAGCCGACTTCGACCTATCTCATCACCTTGCAGATCGGCGACTACGAAGGGGTGCGGCTATCGAGCACCCCGGTGCCCATACGCGCGGCCTTGCCCACGCGGCTGCGTGGCGACTTCGACCATGACTTCGCGCGCCAACCGGACATCATGAAGTTATTCGTCGAGCTGTTCGGACCGTATCCGCTGGCGAACGGGTACACCGTCGTCGTCACCGACGACCCGCTGGAAATACCGCTTGAAGCGCAAGGTATTTCGATCTTCGGCGCCAACCACTGCGACAGCTCCCGGGCCAGCGAACGTCTGATCGCCCACGAACTGGCGCACCAATGGTTCGGCAACTCAGTGACCGTGCGGCAATGGCGCGACATCTGGCTGCACGAGGGATTCGCATGTTATGCGGAATGGCTATGGTCCGAGCACAGCGGCGGTTCGAGCGCCGACGAGCTGGCGGACTATTACCACGTGCAGCTGCGGGAGAAGCCGCAAGACCTGCTGCTCGCAGATCCCGGACCGCGCGACATGTTCGACGACCGCGTGTATAAGCGCGGCGCATTGACGCTGCACGCGCTGCGCGGGCGGTTGGGCGACGAGAAATTCTTTGCGCTGCTCAAGGACTGGACGAACCGGTATCGCCACTGCACGGCCGTCACCGAGGACTTCACCGGCCTGGCCGCCAATTATTCTGACGAGTCGTTGCGGCCTCTGTGGGACGCGTGGCTGTACTCAACTGAGGTGCCAATGCCGTCGTACTGAGGTGGTCATTCGAGCCACAGGCTGATGGCACCCTTCGGGGGGCGAAGACGGGCACCGCACTGACCAACGAATGCGGTCTGCAGGGACAGGTGGCTCCGGCACCTGTCGTGGCGACTCGCGTCGGCGACGTGCCAGCCGGTGTCGCGGTCGCCGATCCAGCGAGCGCCACCGTAGCCCCGTCGACCGGCGCCGCGCCCGCACAGGTCGCAGGCCCCGTCCTGGACGGCACCTATCGTGTGGACTTCGATCTGCAGAATCAGACAATCAACGGCACGGTGACCGGCATGGGCGCCGCCGTCTCCGAGTGGTGGGCCTTTCGTTCGGTGTGTACCCGGGAGGGATGCGCGGCCGCAGGGTCTCAGCTGGCCGAATCCAACCAACAGGAGGGCACGGGCACGACAAGTGTTCTGCACTTCGGCGACAGCCATTGGCAGGGCACGCCGACCCTTCAGGCACCGATGGAGTGCGAACGAACCAACAAAACGGGCCGCGACGACGAGACCCGCCTGTGGTCATGGGATCCGCAGGCCGACGGCACGTTGAGAGGCCTCACGACCGGCACCATTCTCAGCAATGGATGCGGCACGCAAGGAACGGTGTACCGGACCCCGTTCGTCGCGCGACGTGCGGGCGATGTGGCGCCGAGCGTCATCGTGGCGGATCCGGCGTTGTTCACGACACCGGCGGCGCCGGCCCCCGACGGCCCCCGCTGAAGCGCGGATCCGCTTCCTACAGGTTGGCCAGGTCGTCGGGAACGTCGACCTTGTGTTCCAGGAGCGCTTCCAGCGGTACGACCTCGAGGGTGCGCTCGTGGGTGCACGCCAGCACCACGGGGGCGGCACAGCCGTCGTGGTGGGAGCGAAGCCAGTTCAGCGCGGTGACGCACCATCGGTCCCCGGGTAGCAGGCCGGGAAATCGGTATTCGGGCACCGGCGTCAACAAGTCGTTACCGATGGAGCGCTGGTGCTCCAGGAATTCAGCAGTCATCACCGCGCAGATGGTGTGCCGGCCGATGTCTTCGGGTCCAGAAGAGCAGCAGCCGTCGCGGTAGAAGCCCGTGAGTGGTTCGTTGCCGCACGGCTCCAGCGGGCCGCCCAGCACGTTGCGATCAGGCACCCGTTCAGTATCGCGCTCCTGGTGCGAAGTTGCAGTAAACGGCGCCATCAATTGAGCGAGCTACCGCTCGGAGATGGTGGTGGTCGTTGGCCCGTACCCCCTCCTGATGGCTAGTTGCTGCACGGTAGGTTCGACGCTGTGATACTCACCGGGGCGTTTTTAGCCGAACAGGCCGCGACAATAGACAACAAACTCAACGTAGCGGGCGGCGTGCTGTCCAAATTCACGGTCGGACCCGACCGGTCAGCCAGTTTTGTTCTTGTGGTACTGACGCGGGCCGATGCCGATGGTGACAATTCCGACCGGCGGATCGAGGTGGAGCTGATCCCTCCGACGGGTGAGGCTCCCGTACTGCGACGGTTCGAGGTGCCCGAAGCCTCGATCGGCGAATTTCCGGGGTTCGCTTTCTTCGGTATCGACGCAAACCTGCCCGTTGATGGCCGCTGGGTGATCGTGGTGACCGGCGCCTCCGAAGCGGTCAGCCTTCCGCTGCTGGTGGACACCTGGACACCGCCGTCACAGCTTGGCATTTGACGAACCGGTGTGCCGCGGCGGGCAAGCGGTCACACGAATCCGTACGCCGCCGCGCGAGGCCGCGATTCTCGCTGCCCGGCGGCGGGGTCGCTGCCGGGACAAGCCACGCTTGAAAACTTCAGAAACTGTTGCACTGTAACACCTTACGCCGGACCTGCTATCGCACCGCCTTAGCGGTGATCCGTCCGGCGCGAGTCAGGACTATCGCCACGAGCACACCGAAGACGAAACCTCCGACATGGGCGAAGAACGCGACACCACTGCCCCCTGTGCTGTCTGGGTGGACCAGCCCGTAGTTGCCTTCGAAGAACTGGTACAGGAACCAGCCGCCGAGGAAGATCCAGGCCGGGATCCTGATCGGGAACCACCCCAGCAACGTGAGAATGCGTGAATCGGGATAGAGCACGATATAGGCGCCCAGGACAGCTGCGATCGCGCCGCTGGCGCCCAGACTCGGGATCCGCGCGTCCGACGCCGTACCGAACAGCAGGGTCATCGCGGTTTGCATCATCGTCGCGGCGAATCCGCCGGCGAAGTAGAAGGCCAGATAGCCAAGGCGCCCAAACGCGTCCTCCACGTTCTTGCCGAAGATCACCAGGAACAGCATGTTGCCCAGGATGTGATCCCAGCCCGCATGCATGAACATGGCCGTGATCCAGCTAAGGCCCCAAGGTATGCCTACGTGGCAGGAGTTGTCGACATCGCACGGATAGAACGACGCCTGATTAACCGCCGAGTCCCCGTTCGGCAGTTCATAGAACAGAAACACCGCGAAGTTCGCGACGATCAGCGCGGTGTTGACAATCGGGAATCGGCGTGCCGGAATGCCGTCGGAGTAAGGGATCATGCGAACTCCTTCCGCAAGCGGCGGCCAGCACTTGTGGTGCGGTGGTGCGGCCTCCCAGTTCTCTTTTCGTCGAAGTTGAGTGCATCGTAGAGCTCGCGCGCCGTGCGCGTCAGGTGAGCGCGGGCAGCACGGTTCCGGTGAGCAGCTGGACCGACTTCCACGCTTCGTCGACCGGCATGCCGCCCACCAGCGGATGCAACACGATCGGCCCGTACTGCTCGGCGTCGCGGACCTCGGCGATGAGTTGGTCGGGAGTCAGAAACCGGTATCGTCCAGAGGCCTTGACCTCCTCCAGGGTTTGCACTCCCGGCAGGTGCATCAGAGACCGCTCGTCAGTTGACCATTCGCCGTAAGTGACTGCCTCCCAGAGGATATAGTCACCCAGTTCCGCCCATGCCCGGTCCGGATCTTCGTGCAGGTAAATCATTCCACGATTGGTCGCCCCCGGCATGATGACGAATGGTGTGATGCCGGCGTTGGCGCATAGTTCCCGATAGTAGGCGTCGATCTCGGGCAGGTAGTCGGCCAGGCTGAGCGGCAGGCCGAAGCGCGCCGCCCGCCGCGCAGTGGCGCGCGCGCCCCCGCCGACATACAGCGGTGGGTGCGGCCGCGTCCAGGTACCGGCGCAAACCCCCGCGTCGGGATCGGCGCCCGACCAGACTGACAGCATTCGTTCGACCAGGTCGTCCATCAG
This sequence comes from uncultured Actinomycetota bacterium, assembly GCA_963767375.1. Classification (GTDB taxonomy): domain Bacteria; phylum Actinomycetota; class Actinomycetes; order Mycobacteriales; family Mycobacteriaceae; genus Mycobacterium. The sequence continues at coordinate 2,066,751 of CAVYDT010000008.1, read as the reverse complement.
CTTGCCGCGTTGGCTGAAATCCGCTCTGAACGCGTCGTATTCGACCGTGCGGTAGCCCAGACCCACCGTGGTGTGTAGCCGCCCCCGACTCATGTTGTCGACGAGCGCGATATCTTCGGCGAGCCGGACCGGGTTCCACAACGGCCCTAGTGCGCAGTCCACGCTCGCAATCAGCCGCTCGGTTCGCGCGAGAAACATCGCCGCGGCCATGATGGGATTGCAGCTCCAACCGTGCCCCGTGGCGTGATGTTCGTCGACACTGATCGTGGTGATCCCGCGGGACTCGCCCCACTGGGCCAGTTCGAGGGCGGCAGAGATCAACTTGCTCTGCGTCCGTGGTTCTCCTTGGGGGGAACCGAAGTTGAACCGCAGCACCGTGAGCAACACGTTAGGCTCCGTTGGGTTGCGCCGCCGCCCGCAGGAAAGCCGGCCAATCGGGGAACAGTGCGCGGTCGACGATCTCGATGCGGGTGCCGAAGGAGTCGACGTAGTAGGCGAACAGCGAAAGCTCCGATCCTGGAACAGCTCCGGTCATTTCCAGGGCGAAGCCGTTGCTCTCCAACATCCGCGCGGACTCGACGAGGTTGTCGGTGAAATAGCCGACGTGATGGACGGCGTTGCCAGGCGCAGCCGTCCACGGGGTGCCGGGGACCTCGTTGACGAGTTCGATGTGCGGACTCTGCACGGAGTAGACGATGGTGGAGGTCAGTTCGCGGGTTCCCGTCGCGGTGCGGAACGGCAGCGTGTAGCTCAGCGGGTTGATCCACTGGTAGCCGGCAAGCGCGGTGAGCCGCGCCATCGCGGCATCGATGTCGGGTACCACGATGCCGGTGTGGTAAAAGTCTTCGGGCCTTAGTGTCATGAATTCCTCGCTATCTGCCTAGTGAGCCAAGCTCTTTCCCAGAAGTTCGTGCTGTCTGCTAGCAGGTTTTTGTGTGCGTCGCGAAGTACTTCACGCGCACCCGGATGGTCGGGTGGAACGAGCTCGGCGAGGTGGATAGCGTGCACTGGGCGGCCCTCGGCCAGGTGGGCCCGTGCCCGTTGCACGAGTGCGTCGGCGCCCGCCAGTTCGACCACGTCGGCGGCGACGGCGTCGAACCCGACCGGATAGAGTTCGGTCGTCGACTGGTGATGAAACCAGCCCGAGTAATTCTCCCAGATCGCCCGCACATCCCAGGCGACCTTCCCATAGCCTTGGCCCACTTCGCATTCCGGGGGCAAGGTGATCTCGCGCATCAGGGTCCGGACGTCCTTGCCGGCGTTCATGCCGGCCACGGTCTGGTCGTGGATGTGTTGGATCGCGTCGCGCAGCCGGGTCAACTCGGCGTTGATGCGATCGGCCCCCGCGATCGGCTCGAAGTGGCCGGTCACCAACAGCTCGGGCTGCAGATCGCGCACCCGCTCGACCGAGGCGATGGCGATCAGGGCGTCGCGGTAGCGGTCGCCGCGCATGGTGACGAGGTTGGGAATGTGACCGAATATGGGGCCGAACACGTTTCCGCACAGGCAGATACGCTCCTCGGGTAACCACACCACCAGCGAGTCGTTCGTCTCGCCGCCGGGCACCGAGATCAGCTCCATCCGTCGGCCGCCGACCTCCAGGGCAAGTGTGTCGTCGAAGTCGACGTCGACGACGGGAACGCTCTGGCCGGACAGGTGCTTGGTACCGAGCCGCCGTTGAATGGCCCGGATGCCTTCGGCCAAGGTGTCTTGGAAAGCGAACGCGCTGCGGCTGGCGCGGTAGGGGATGAGACGTTCGTTATCGTCGCGCCAGAGCGTCCAGTTCGCCTGTGCGACAACGGTCGTGTCCGGGTCGCGCACGCTGTCCAGACCGCCGACATGGTCGACGTGGCCTTGGGTGAAGATGATGTAGCGCACCGGCGAGGGGTCGACGGCGTCGAAGTTGGCGCGGTGAACCGGGCCCTCGAACCCCATCCCGGTGTTGATGATCACCCGGCCCGCGCCGGTAGTCAGCAGGTAGGCATTCGACAGACCCGGCGAGCACCACAGTCCCGCGGCGATCTGTTCGGCCTTTTCGGCGGCGGCTGGGCGCATGGCGTCGGCGCCCGGCCGGTTGCGGTACACCGGTTCGAACATCGCTGGTGTCTCCTTCATCCGGGGCGGACGTCGAACCTGTTGAAGTAGAAGTCGAACCGCTCGCGGAGTTGGTCGGCCGAGATGCCGAAGTGCCGTTGCAGGTCGTAGTTGATACGGCCGTGCTTGCCGCGTGGATTGCCGTCGAGATAGTTCTGGAAGCGTGCGCGCACCTTGGTTGTCAATTCGACTCCGCCACGCTGGTAAAGCTCATCCAGCAGCGGTATTTCGTTGCCGTTCAGGTGGTGGAAACTGATGTCGATGCTGCGTTCGGCCGGCACCAGGTCGCGGTCGCGCACGCAGGCGCTAAGCAGTCGGTGCACGCGGTCGCTCCAGTAGTCCAGTAGCCAGTCCGGGTCGATGCTCGTCCGGCGCAATCGGTCGGAATAGGCCATCATCGTGATGGCCGACTGGACCACCGCGACGGGATCGCGGTGTGTGAAGGCCACCGTCGCGTCCGGGAAGGTGGCCATCAACGGGCCGAGCTGCTCACAGTGCTGGGGACTCTTGAGAACCCAGGTCCGCGGGCCGCGCAGAAATGTCAACGCCTGCAGCACTTTCTTCATGTACGCGTAGTGCCGGGTCTGGTCGAGCCTCAGGTAGTAGTCTCGCCAGTTAGGCACGCGCGCATGCCATTCCAGAACGTAGGCGGCCAGATCCAGGTCGAGGAGCTCGACCTCCTCCTCGATCGCTTCGGGAAAACGATCGTGCATCGCGGCCACCACAGGCGCGCTGACCATGAGTGCGTCGTGTTCGGCCTTGGCTCGCGCGAAGCGGGGGTCGACTCCGAAGGAGTCGGGGCCTTGGCCCAGTGCCGGTATCGGATCCTGGCTTTCCCAGTAGGGCAGCGCGCGCCGACGGGGATCGGCCGCGATCAGATTCACCAGATGAGTGGTGCCCGATCGCGGCATCCCCACAACGATGAAGGGCTTGTCGATCGCGATCGACTCGATCTCGGGATACCGCTTGATGAGGTCGGTCAGCGACAGCCGGTTGCGCAGCAGGCGGACCACTCGTTGCCGCAGCGACGAGCGAGTGAGCTGGGTCAGGCCTTCGTCGGCTTCGATCGCGGCCACGTGCGCGGCCAGCCGGTCAGCGAAGCCGTCGGTGTCGTCCAGGTCATCGCCCACACCTGCCTGCCCGATGGCTTCGGCAAGCATCCGGTCGACGTCGAATTCGACGGGTTTGGCTTCGGTGAACTCCAGGATCTGACGCTGGATATCGGTCAGCTCGGGCGACGTCAGATCGTCGAAGTCGATGTCGTCCACGGCAGAACCCACCCGACCTCCTCGTCTTGTGCTTCGTCGAATATATCCACCGCCGGTTGGGGCGGTACCCTGCAGCGATAACCAACCGATTTCTCAGCTCCGCAGAAAGGTCGTCCGGTGCTCGTCGTCACTACCAATGACATTCCCGGTTGGGAGATCCAACGCGTGTGCGGCGAAGTGTTCGGGCTCACCGTTCGGTCACGAAATGCCTTCTCCCAGTTCGGCGCCGGCTTCAAGTCGATGTTCGGCGGCGAGTTGCAGGGCATGACCAAGAACCTCGCTGAGAGCCGCAGCGAGGCGATGGCGCGGCTGACCAACGAAGGGCGTAACAAGGGCGGCAACGCGATCGCTGCTATGCGGTTCGACACCACTGAGATCGGCGACGTGTGGACCGAGATCTGCGCCTACGGCACCGCCGTGCAGGCGGTGCCGGTCACCGACGCCGCTCGCTACACCGCGTCCCAATTGGGTTACGGCGGTGCCCAACAGCCACAGCCGCAGCCACACCCGCAGCAGCGGCAACCGACGCCACGACAAGGGGGTAATTCCAGCTAATGGTGACACCGAACCAGCCCGCAGACCCGTCCGAGGAGCCGCCCTGGAGCAGTCAACCGCCAGGTTATGAACCAAATCCGCACCTTCAGAATCCGCAGGGTCCGCCGCCGGGGTATCCGCCCCAGCCTGGCTACCCGCAGCAGTACCCCTACCCTGCCAATCAGCAGTATCCGTACCCCGGCTATCCCTCGCCAGGCTACGGAGCCGACCCTCAAGCACCATTCGGTCGCGATCCGGCCACGGGGATGCCCCTGTCGGACAAGTCCGCCGTGACCGCCGGCCTCCTGCAGCTCTTCCTCGGCGTGTTCGGCATCGGCCGCTTTTACATCGACTCGACTCAGATCGCAGTCCTGCAGCTGTGCCTTGGGCTGTTCGGATTCGTCACCACCCTGTTCTGTTTCTTCGGCTTTCCGATCTTGCTGGGTGTCGGCGTCTGGGCGCTCGTTGACGCGATCATGATGTTCACCGGAAGCGTCAAAGACAACTACGGCCGAAAGCTCCGTTAGACGATATGGGGGGCTGGGGCCTCACTCAAATGTGATCGTGGGTTGCCGTCAGGAGTGGGTCCTGGCCGGCAGAGCCACAGATTTGGGAGGCCCCAGTGATTCATCAGCGTACGAGTGTTGGTTTGGATGTGCACGCACGATCGGTGTTCGGGTGTGCTTTGGATGGTGAGACCGGGGAGATCGTCGAGCGTCGGATGACCCCGCAGTACCGCGAGATTGTCGGGTGGATGCAATCGTTGCCGGGTCCGGTGAGCGCCGTGTATGAAGCTGGGCCGACAGGATTCGGGCTGGCCCGGGCCTTGTCGGATGCGGAGATCGACTGCGTGGTGGTGGCGCCGTCGAAACTGATTCGTCCCTCGGGTGATCGCGTCAAAACTGATGTCAGAGACGCTCGGCACCTGGCCAGGCTGTTGCACCTGGGAGAGGTCACCAGTGTGGCGGTTCCGTCGGTGCAGCAAGAAGCGGCGCGGGATCTGGTGCGAGCGCGCGACGACTGTCGCGGGGATCTGATGAGTGTGCGGCACCGAGTGTCCAAGCTGTTGTTACGGCAGGGCATCGTTTACTACGGCGGGGAGACGTGGACGGGCAAGCATGAACAATGGTTGCGCCAGCAGCGTTTTGACCATCGTGGGCTGCAGTTGGCATTCGACGCGGCCTTCGACGCAATGTTGGCCACTGCCGACCGTCGAGACCGCCTTGATGGGGCGATTGCCGAAATGGCCGCAGACTCACCGTTCACTGCGGTGGCGGACCGTCTGCAGTGCATCCGGGGGATTTCGACGTTGACCGCATTCGGTCTTGCCGTCGAGATCGGCGACTGGCAGAGGTTCACGGGTCGCACGATCGGCGCCTACCTGGGCCTGGTCCCCACCGAGTACTCCTCTGGAGCGTCCCGCAGCCAAGGTGGTCTCACCAAAACCGGCAACGGCCATGTGCGGCGACTTCTCATCGAGGCCTCCTGGCATCACCGCAAGCCCTACCGACCTGGGACCCGCTTGCGCCGGCGTTGGGAGACCGCCACACCGGCGATCCGGGCACGCAGCCACGCCGCGAATCGACGTCTGCATACCCGGTGGGTCAGCTTCGACCAGCGTCACAAACGTCCCGTAGTCGCCAATGCCGCCATCGCGAGGGAGCTGGCTGGCTGGTGTTGGTCGCTGGCAGTCCTCGACGACTGATCAGCCCCTGAAGATGTCCAGATGAGGTCGACGACGCCGGCAAGCGTTGACCGAGCGACCCGCGTCCGTTCTATGAGCAAATGCGTTGTCTGACAACAATTCACGCTCGATGTTAGACAAGCGATCCGCTCACGCCGAAAGTCCCGTCCTGCGGTATCCAACCCGCGAATATCAGACTGACCCAGCGTCGACCACGACGCCGCGCGATGACCCATCTGGCTAATGAAGCGGCGGCCGCAACGACCGTTACGGCCGCCGCTTCGCCCTGCGGCTTGACAAGCCAGCACCCCATATCAGAACAGCGGCAGCCCGCTCATATCGCCGTCTCCGCGGGATCCGACGGCCTATCCTTTGAGGATCCCTGGAAAATACTGGGGTCCGGGATCGGCGGAGGCTCGGGTGACGGCCATAGCAGCCTGCCGGACGTGTGGCACTGAGCCACTGGAGCACGCCCGGTTTTGTCATGGATGCGGCTCACCAGTCGAAAACGCCGGTATCCGCGCGGAGTTCAAGCAGGTCACAGTCCTGTTCGCCGATGTGGTGGGCTCGATGAAATTAGCTTCTGCCGTCGGGACGGAGAGGCTTCGCGAGATCATGGCCGGCCTCGCCGATCGCTGCGCTGCTGTTGTGCACCGTTTCGGTGGCACCCTGGACAAGTTCACCGGCGACGGGATCATGGCCGTCTTCGGGGCGCCGCTGGCATTGGAAGACCACGCAACCCGCGCCTGCCTGGCCGCTTTGGGCATCCAGGAGGAGAGCATGCGGTTGGCCTCGGAGGTTAAAGATCATGACGGTGTCGACCTGCGGTTGCGGGTGGGACTTAACTCCGGTCAGGTGATCGCCGGGGAAATCGGTTCAGGGGCACTCGGTTACACCGCTATCGGTGAGCAAGTCGGTCTCGCCCAGCGGATGGAATCGGCGGCCCCGCCGGGTGGGGTGATGCTCAGCGCGTCGACAGCGCGACTTGTTGACGGAACTGCAAGCCTGGGCGAAGTTGAACGTGTCCACATCAAGGGCGCCGATCACCCGGTGAATGCCCAGCGGCTGCTGAGCGTGCCCGAAGGGCGTCGCGCCGCAGGGCGTGCTCAGTCGAATCTTGTTGGCCGGCGCTGGGAGATGGCCGCAGTCGGGGAGCTCCTTCAGCGTGTCATCGACAGGCGCGGCGAGGTGGTCACGGTGGTCGGCCCACCCGGCATCGGTAAGAGCCGTCTGGTACGCGACGTGACGGCAATGGCAGGTCGCTTCGGCGTGGAGGTGTTCACCACCTTCTGTGAGTCCCACACCAGCCAGGTGCCCTTCCAAGCGGTGGCACGGCTGCTGCGCGCGGCTACCGGCGTCAACGGCCTCGAGCCGCACGCCGCCCGAGCTCGGATACGGACGCAGGCTGCTGGCGTCGAGCTCGAAGACTTGGCGCTCTTGGACGACCTGCTGGGCATCGCCGATCACGATGCGGAGCTGCCCAACATCGATCCGGATGCCCGGCGACGCCGATTGACAGCACTGGTCAATGCGGCGTCGTTGACCCGGCAAGCACCAGCGGTCTTCGTCATTGAGGACGCTCATTGGATCGACGAGGTCAGCGAATCCATGCTGGACGACTTCTTCGCCGTGATACCGCAGACGCCTTCGCTGGTGCTGGTCACCTACCGCCCCGAATATCGGGGCGCGTTGAGCCGAGTGGCCGGTGCTCATACCATCGCCCTTGCGCCGCTGACTGATTCGGAAGGCACGGCACTTGTCCGGCAGCTGCTCGGGTCGGACCTGTCGATCGGCGCGGTGGCCAGCGCAATCACCGAGAGGGCCGCAGGTAACCCGTTTTTCGCCGAAGAGATGGTCCGGGAACTGGCCGAGCGTAGCGTGCTCGAGGGCGACCTCGGCAACTACCGCTGCGCCACCGACGTTGCCGAGGTGACGGTGCCGGCTACCCTGCACGCCACGCTGGCCGCCCGCATCGACCGGCTTAGCCCCGGCGCGAAACAGACTTTGAATGCCGCAGCGGTGATCGGATCACGGCTCGACGCCGAACTGTTGGCCAGCGTCGTTGACAGCGTGCAAGTGGAACCTCTTATCCAGGCCGACCTTGTGGAGCAAGTGGTTTGGGGCCCGCGCGCCGAGTACGCGTTTCGCCATCCGCTGATCCGCGCGGTGGCCTACGAATCGCAGTTGAAGTCCGACCGCGCCGCGCTGCACCGGCGGTTGGCTGTCGCGATCCAACAACGTGACACCAGATCGGCGGACGAGGACGCCGCGTTGATCGCCGAACATCTGGAGGCTGCCGGGGACCTGCCCGGTGCATACGCACAGCACATGCGGGCCGGTGCCTGGTTGATGACCAGGGACATCGTTGCCGCGCGGCGAAGTTGGGAGCGCGCCCGCCAGGTCGCAGACGCGCTGCCTTCTGGATTCCCCGACCGCATCGCGTTGTGCATCCATCCCAGAACGATGTTGTGCTACAGCACATGGCGGGTGGGCGGCAGCGCCGACGAGACCGGATTCGACGATCTGCGTAAGTTGTGCACCACATCCGGTAACCACCTCTCGCTGGCCGCTGGCCTATCGGGCGCGATGTTGTCGTTGACCATGGCCAATCGCCATCAGGAATCGGTCCGGCTGGCCTCCGAACAGATAGCCCTGTTCGATTCGGCGGTTGACCCGATGAGCATCTTCGGGGTCATGTCTGCGGCAATGTTCGCCAAGCTGCATGCCGGCGAGGTCGCCGAGGCGCTGCGCGTGGCGCAGACAGTGATCGATCTGCTGGCCGACGACGGCTCGAAGGGCAACATTTCCGGGCTGGGATCTCCACTGGCGGTTGCACTCCTCTACCGCGCACACAGCCGCGCGTCTCTCGGTGAGCGGTCCTGGCGCGCCGATCTGAAACGCGCGATCGCGATACAGCGAGATCTGCGCGGGCCGTCCGCCGTGGTGATCGTGATCACCTACGGCTACACCGTCGCTGTCACGAACGGCTTGCTGTTGCCGGATCCCGCCGCACTGTCCGAAACGGCCGATGTGCTTAGCAATGCCGAAAAGTCCGGCGACGACGTCGCATTAGCACTCGCGCAGGTAGCTCATGGGCTTCTGTTGACCCATGCCGCGCCGACAGATTATGGCACCGGGTTAGAGCTGATATCCAAAGGGCGCGAGGCTCAGCTGCGGCAGCGCGACCTACTCGGTGTGGCGATGGCCGACATTCGCACAGCGCTAATGAGGGCCGACACCGGAGACGTTGACGACGCCATCGCGATCGCCCGGGCGACTGTGAACGAGCTGACCGATTCCGGTGAGATGCTCATACGCGGCGCCGCCAGCGCTGCACTCGTGGCCACTCTCCTAATGCGAGGCAACGACACCGACATGGATGAGGCGCAAGCGGAGATCGACCGGCTGGCAGCCGCGCCGGTCGAGCCAGGATTCGTCCTCAACGAATTGTCCTTGCTGCGCATGCGAGCACTTGTTGCCCGCGCCCACGGCGACGACACGGCATACCGAGACCTCGTGAATCGCTACCGTGGGATGGCGGAAAGGCTGGGCTTCCAGGGACACACCGCCTGGGCCGAGGCGATGCCATAACGGCGAGTGTGCCGAATACCGCTGAGTGACAACGGGTAACAATTCTCAGGATCTAGCCATAACGACGCGCTGGGCAAATGCCGGGAACATAGCCCCCGGCAACTTATCGTCAGCTCGTGTACCGCCGAACGGTCCTGAAGCTGCCGCTGCTACTCGCGGCGGGTACTGCACTGGCCCAAGGACCTCGCGCCTCCGCGGAACCACCCCGCGCCTCTGGGGAAGCAACCCGGTGGTCCCCCGACCGGGCCAACCGCTGGTATCAAGCGCACGGATGGCTCGTCGGCGCGAACTTCATCACCTCGAACGCCATCAATCAGCTCGAGATGTTCCAGCCCAACACCTTCGACCCCCGGCGCATCGATACCGAGTTGGGCTGGGCCCGGTCAGCCGGGCTCAACAGTGCGCGGGTCTTCCTCCATGATCTGCTCTGGGCCCAGGATGCCCGGGGATTCCAGTTACGTTTGGCGCAGTTCGTCTCGATGGCGGCGCGCCACGGCATCAAGCCGCTGTTCGTCTTCTTCGACTCGTGTTGGGACCCGTTCCCCAAGCTGGGTCCGCAGCGCGCGCCCAGGCCCGGTATCCATAACTCGGGCTGGGTGCAGAGCCCCGGCGCCGAACGCCTTGGCGACCCTGGCTACACCCGTGTCTTGCGCGACTACGTCACAGGAGTGTTGACCCAATTCCGCAGTGATGACCGTGTTTTGGGTTGGGATCTGTGGAATGAACCCGACAATCCCGCGCGCGTGTATCAGAAGGTTGAGCGGAAAGACAAGCTGCAGCTTGTCGCAGACCTGCTCCCCCAAGTGTTTCAGTGGGCGCGTTCGGTTGATCCGAATCAACCGCTGACGAGTGGCGTGTGGCAAGGCAAGTGGGGAGAGCAGCAGGGCCGCAGCGCAATCAGTGATATTCAACTCGGCAACGCCGACGTCATCACATTTCACTCGTATGCCGAACCCGCAGCCTTCGAGTCCCGGATCGGTGAGCTTGCTCCAATGGGGCGGCCGATCATTTGCACCGAGTACATGGCCCGACCCCAGGGCAGCACCGTCGAGGGAATCCTGCCCGTCGCGAAGCGCCATAACGTCGGTGCCTTCAATTGGGGTTTCGTCGCGGGCAAGACCCAGACATATTTCCCGTGGGATTCGTGGGATCACCCGTACGCCGCGCCCCCGAAAGTGTGGTTTCACGACCTCGTACTGCCCGACGGACGGCCCTATCGGGACAGTGAAATTCAAACGGTCCGGACTCTGACCGGCGGGACCGTCGGTTAACCAGCCTAAAGCAGCAACATCGAGCGCCCACCCTTCAGAGCCGGCTCGCAACCCGCAGCGCTGCGGCCTCGCAGGGGATCCGGAAATCACTGATGGACGCCCAACGTGGTGGATCTCGTCGAGTCCGTGTCCTCGAGGTAGTTCACCCGCGATTTCTCGCCGGTAGCTTTGGCGATGGCGGAGCCGGCTGTTGGCCGAGCGGGTAACGCAGCGCCGCCTGGTCATCTGCTGTTCTCCTCGCGTAGAGCTTGCATCGCCAAGTTGTTGAGCAGCTGCCGGCCAGCATCGGTGCGCAACTGGGGCAGCAGCGCGGGGACGGCACCGGCGGCGGTGAGCGCCAGATGCACCAGACCGTCGGGCGCCGTAGCTGCTTCGCGGAGCACCTCATACTCGACACTGGGATTTCCGGAATGCTGTGCCATAGCAATCTGACCCACGAGCCGGCTGTCGCGGTCGAGATCGACCTCGTCGGCGGCAGACGCCAAGGTCAGAGTTTCGCCGATCTCAGCGACTTCGTCCGGTTCGCACAGCTGAGCCACCAGTTGCCACAGGATGGATACGGTCGCGCGGATCAGCTGTTCAAGCCGGTCAGCTGGAATGACTTCGTCGTCGATGATGACGCGCATGCCTGCTTCGTCGCCGCGCTCCCCGTGCTGGATCAGAGCCAACGCGCGACGGAAGTCGACCGCGCCCACTCGGGCCTCATCACTGCTCATCCTGACCCCGTTCCCTGAGATCTCGATGTAGGCATCTTGCCCGTACTTGGGTTTGTTTCGTTCCGGCCAGCGTTTCGCTTGCATCTCGACTCGCGCCTGGTGCGGGTTACGTCCAGTTGGCCGCATCCATCCATCGCTGGTTCGTGTGAACGGCTTCCGCAGCTCAGCGCGCCTGTGCAGGCCGATGATCTCTTCGACGGGGGCGTCAACGAATCGTGCAAGTGACGGCCGTGCCACGCTGGAATCGAGATAGGCTGGCATGTTCACCGGGGCAACGTCAATCAGCCTGCGGGAAAACAGGTTCCGCAAGGGCTGGCCGTTCCAGTACGCCCACTCGTCCGCAAAGCATTGGAACGCGAATGAATTCTTGGAGATGTCGCCGCGGGACACCATTTCGAGCGTATCGCTGCGGCACTCGGGGACGTCGACCTCGTAGAGTAGTCCCCGCTCGTCGATATTGAGGCGGAGCGTGCCGGCGCCGGTTGTCTCTAGTAGATAGTCATCGGAGTGCGCAAGCACTCCAGGCCGACCATCTGCCGTTGATTTGTTAAATGCCCGCCGATGAACCTGTTCGACGAAGCCGCCGAGCGGCTCTGACTTGACACCGAACACCGCGGCATATCCACCGATTCGGCGCGATCCGGCGCTGCGTATATCCACCGGCAATCCGGTCTGGCGCTTTTCGATACCGAGCGGAGTGGACCGCTCACGAAGGTTCGCAGCAAACCCAAAAATAGTGTTCTAACTGCAGAAAACACGCGTACAGCTTTTGCGCGTCCTCGTACGATTTCTTCCCTTGGATCCAGTGCATGATGTGGCCGGGGGCCGATTTCGGTTTTCCCACTTGGCCGGGCGGCCATACTGCATACCAGGCATCGGTTTCTTCCCAACCGCCGCAACGCCGTAGCCCGACAGGTGAAAGGAGCACCACAAATGCCCATTTATCAGTGCATTACGCCCGCCGGTACCGTGCCGGACGCCGTCAGGCCCCAGATTGCTAAGGAGATCACCCGGCTGCACGTGGAGGCCACCAACGCGCCTCCGTCATTCGTGCACGTCATCATCCTCGACGTGCCCCCCGGAGTGCACTACACCGCCGGTGAGCCCGACACCCACACCACCCTCATCAACTGCACGATCCGCGCCGGACGCTCCCTTGCGGTGCGCCAGAATCTGATGAAAGCCATCTCGCAGTCGTGGTCTAGCCTCACCGGGCAACCGGAGGAACAGCTGCTCATCAACATCACCGAGGTGGACGCCTCCACCGTCATGGAAGCCGGTCTGATCTTGCCCCAGCCCGGCGAGGAGGCCGCATGGTTCGAACGCAACCGCGCCCAACTCTCCGCGCTGGCGCCCGATGGCATCAACGGCCTCTGACCTCTGCTCTGCGCCAAGCAGATCCGGCCCGAGTGGTCGGCAACAAGAGCAGCGCCACAGGGCTTTTGGGTGACGCCGCAGTGACGCCGCCGCCCTGCGCCGCGCTGAGCGACTGGCACGACCCCACCTCGCCGAGGTGGCGACAGGAAGAGGTGAGCGATGACCGACCGGCCTGACTGGGGGTGGGGCGCAAACCCACCCGTCTTCACTTTCACCGAGGCCGAGATCCGTGCGGTGGCCGAGGCCCATCATTACAGCCCTCCTGATCAAGGAGAGCGCGGGGGATTGTGTTCGTGCCGGTATTCCTCTTCGCGTCCCGCCGTGGAATACACCATCGATCACTTCGTCGAGAAGCTGAAGGAGGCACGTGAGCGAGCACTCGCAGCCAAGCCGGTGACGCCGTGAAGGTCACCGAGGCCGAGCGCAAGCGCCGCAGCAAGGTCGCCCGCGAGTGGCGATCGCCGCCCAGCATCTGCGCCACTACCAGCGAGCCGATCTGGCCCGCCAGGCTGTTCTGTGGGTCGTGCCGCACCGAACTGCCACCGAACTCCAAGTTCTGTAACGAGTGCGGTGCACCAGTCATGAGCAACAACACCAGGCGCCAACTCGGCAGGCAGCAAGCTATCGACGGTAGAGAAGCCCTTCTTCTCAACCGCCCGAATGCTAAACGCCTGGCGATTCTGGAAAGCCTTATGCATAGCCTTAAGGCTCGATTCGGGGAATGACAGCGGACTAAGCTGCGCACCCGTCGACTTCTTACTGACAGGGATGTCAGGCTGGGAGCCGAGATCACCACCGTACATCCTCAGAGCCGCGATACGCGGATCATTGGCGTGGCTCTTCTGGACCTCCTCTCGACGGTCCAGTTCCGCTTTGTCGTCCTTGATGCGCTGAATACGCTCGGTCAAACCCTTGGTGTTTAGATCCTTGAGGTCATGGCCTGCCATCGCCTTATCGATCGCATCGCCGAGTAAGGCCTCGACCTCAGCAGCTTCAGCGTCCAGCTGGGCACGCTTTACTTCTATGTTCATTGTTACTTTCATGTTTGGTTAGCACTTGCAATTACCAACCTCGCTTGTCGCTCAGCCGGGGCCGAAATTACTCGGAGCAGGCATCACGGGCGACGTTCTACTTCGGCGGCCTATACCAGCGGAGCCAAAAGGGTGCGCTGGTAAGGCGGGCGAAGGTTGGGTTATCCGGGGACGGCCGTCGCCGTGAGAAGATAACCCGAAGTCTTATTTAATTCGCTCTTCTTCGAAGCGCCTGCTAGCTTGCCGCAAAGCTTCGACGTTTTCGTCCGTGGGGAAGTTCCACCAGTCCAAGACCGCAAACGCCATATCGCGGGCAAACGGATATAGCGGCCAGGGGGACGACCCCTTCTCCGAGAACAAGAAGGAGTCGGCGGAATCCCTCAGTGCGTCAGCGGCACGCTGTAGTTCATCTCGGTCTGGTTCCGGTAAGTCGTGAATTTTCCGGTGGACCATCTCGGCTATCGAGTCCCAGACTGCGAGCGCGAAGACGTTGCCACTGCTTTCGGCATCGGCCATTTAGGTCTCCCTGACGGTTCTCGGCACGTCGGCCAGATGATCGTAACGGGCTTGCATGTCGGCGATAGCCTCGGCGCGGAGCTCGTCGAAGCGACCATTGATCACGTCGACGTACTTACCCTCCGTGAACAGCCTCAACAGCGATTCCAGGCGCGCCATCTCCGACTCGCCAGACCGCTTGCATCCCTCGGAACACCAACGGGTAGGGCGTCCACCGCGTGGGTTCTTGACCAGATCGGTCCCGCACTTCGGGCAGTTCGGCGGCATATACTTCACGTCGTGGGGTCTCTCGTTTCTTCCTGTGCCGCGACGCATTTCGGCGTCGCGGTTCCATTTGTGGCGCAACGCATTTCGGCTACGCAGCAAACTGACCAAGCCCGTCAGTCGAGGGGTTACGATTCGACGCGTACGCACCTGTTTGCGCAGGTCAGAGCCTGTTTTGGGGTTTAATTCCGTTGTGGCACTTGGCATTACGCGCTTCGCGCAGCAAGCCGACCGAAGGGTCGTATGGGCGCGGCGGCCCAGGGATGTTACCCGACCCCCTGCCCCCTTGGCGCACAACAAGTTTCGGCTCTCCGCCAGTTTAGCCACCGACCGGGGTCACGGCTCTCTAACTTTCCCACTGTCAGCAGCCGCACTCCTGGCCGCGCCAGGCCTCAAACCCCTCCCAAACCGCAAAGCCAGCGATCACGAGTCCGACCGTCGGGTCCAGCCACCAACCGCCCGGCCACACGGCAATGACGGCCAGCGTGAGCAGCACAGCGGCAGACTGCGCGGCGCACAGATAGTTCTGTGTGCCCTCGCCGGCCGTAGCTCTCGAATCGAGGCGTGCGCCGAGCATTTGCTTGGCCCGGCCCAATATCGGCATCAGCACCAGCGCCATAGCGGTCAGGACGATGCCAATTACCGTCGCCTCGGGCCGCGCTGCGGTCAGGAGGTTACGGGCTGATTCGAACGCGATGTAGGGAGCGATCAGCCAGAACGAAATGGCGACGCCGCGTTGCGCATGGCGCTCCGCCGATTCCGAGAGCGTGCGTGAACCCGTGAATCTCCAGACGACGATCACACTCGCCAAGCCTTCGACCACGCTGCCGAGCGCCCAGCCCATCAGGGAGACTGATCCGGCGACCAACCCTTGCCACAGGCCGAGCGCACCCTCAGCGCACATCCAGGCGAGGCTGGCCCACGCGAGCCGGCGTGCCCAGCGTGCAGTCCGTGCCCATTCGGCATCGCCTTGACGCTGCCGGATGGGTGCCACGTCGATCACGCAGCAATCGCAACCTTCCGCGCACGGATCAGCCATAGCGCTGATTTTAGGGCGTGCCCCGGCTGGCGTTAACGCCGGAAAGGGTGGCGCTATCAGAGCAGAGTCAACCGGTAAACATGGCCCGTGTGAGCCCGGTAGAGCGCGGTCCTGCGCATGCTCGCAATGAACTGGTCGTCAGCGGCCTTGCATTGACGCAAGTGGTTGATCTCGGCGCCGGGGGTTGCCCAGAACAGCCTGGCAGCGGAGCCCGGGTGGAACGATTTCTATGAAAACGCTGTATTTGCTGCGAGGCCCTGCGAGGCCCGGATATTGTGCGGATCGTCGCGGGGGCAAGAGAAGTCAACGAAGGAGGCAGCGTTGTCGTATGTGATGGTGGCCCCGGAGATGATGGCGGCGGCGGCAACCGATTTGGCCGGTATTAGTTCGACGCTTGGAGAGGCGCATACGGCGGCAGCAGCCCCGACTGTCGCCCTAGTCCCCGCAGCCGCCGATGAGGTCTCAGCGGGTGTGGCGCATCTGTTCTCCCAGTACGCCAAGGACTTTCAGGGGCTGGCCGGGAAGGCGACGGCGTTTCATGAGCAATTTGCGCAAAACTTGAAAACCAGCGCAGCCTCGTATACAAGCGCCGAGAACGCCATCGCCTCGTTGTTGCAGGGGTTTGAGAGCACCGTGAACTCGGGATTAACCGTCGTCGCTACCGTTGCGTTCGCGGTGCTTTTTGTCGGGTTTTTCGCCGTGGCTGTTCCCATTGCGCTAGTCGGCCAAATGATCGAATACTTTATTGCTCGGCTGGGTTCATTACTGCCGTGATGGGTAGAACGGGGAGAGATCGGTAGTCGGCGTCTACCCCGCTGCGAGATCGGGCGGGCTTGGAGAGTCTTGGGAGGTCGCGCAGCCATCGTGGTTCGACGGGTCGGTAGGGCATTTACTCGACGAAATTCAATTCGTCGCTTGGCGGCGCCAGCGGTACGCATAGGTCCGGTCGGGTGGGGTGCCGGTTATGACGTTCGATGCGGACGGCAAGTGCTACGCGACCGTTGTCGCATGAAGCAGGAGAGCCCGACTCAGAGCAAGCGCCTCAGAAGGGCTTAGCGCACCTGTCTGCGTGCGGTCGTCTGTCTCGATTTCCAGTAGGAACGCCGTCTGGCGACCGACCTGCTCACTGCGTACCCGCACGGTTCGACCGGCAGCGTCCAAGGCTTGGAAGATGACCACCGGTCTCAAGATACCAGGCTGGCAGTCTGGTATACGCAGAAAATCCAATCTTTTAGTATTGGAAAGCCCCGTTTAGGTGTATCGTCGGTATGGTCGCACTCCGCGCGCCGCGCAACCCCCCCAGCGGCGCGAACCCGGGCCACGCGGAAGTCAGCAGCGGGGCTCCCCGCGTGGCCCTCAAAAAGGAAGGAGGGGACGTGGGAAGTAGGCGAGAGGACCGCGCCTTCGCACCTTTGATCGGAGGGATGGTCGCAGTAGTAGCGGCCATCGCCTTCGCCCCACTGGCGCAGGCGGATGCCGACGCAAGCAATCTCGACCAGATCGTCGCGCAGGCTTACACACAGTTCCAGAGCCACTGCACACCCAACATGACGCCGCAGTTCCAGCGCATCGTCTGGGATCAGGGATACGCCTCTGGCGGCGGTGGCCACGGGCGCATCATCGATGGGACGCAGGGCTTGGGCGGCCCGTTCTCAGCGTGGTGGAACATCGGCCCATCTCGCCCGCCTGGAGCCCAGAAGATCGTCCCGGCACAGCCGAGCGGCTACTGGGACATCACCTTCGAGTTCTGCTGAGAGGCAACGCAATGAGAAAAGCACTGATCGCGGAGGACGGGACCTCCTGGGTGATGTCTGGGACTGGGTTCTCGGGGTTCGCGCAAGAGTCATTGCACCATCTGTTGAAGCGCGCGACTGAGGGCTTTCTACCTACGGCGCGGTTATTAGTCCGTCTGTGTGACGCTGAGGGGCGATTCCGTGCCAACTACGGGATAGCGCCGAATAACGGGGCGATCAGCCGCGTACGCGTACAACCGTTTTAGGTCGTCGGCGTCGAATTGCATCCACGATCGGCCGGCGTGAACAATCACGCTAGCGCGGGTGGCGAGGAGGTGTCCAGTGGCGACGATTGAGTCCTACGAAACATCAACGGGCGCGAAGCGATACATGGTTCGCTACCGCACCCCGCAGCAGACGCAGACCAAGAAACGCGGCTTCAAGACGAAGCGCGACGCCCAGGAGTTCGCGGCCACGATCGAAGTCGAGAAGATGACCGGCACCTACGTGGCGCCGAACCTCGGGATGATCACGGTCGGTGAGCTTGCCCCTGCGTGGTTGTCCCGCAAGGAATCTGATGTGGCTCCGTCGAACTATCGGACGCTTGAGTCGGCGTGGCGCATCCACGTCATACCGGCGTGGGGAACCACCCGAGTCGCAGATGTCGACCTTGCCGCTGTCGAGCGGTGGATCGCCACCATGCGCAAGGCGTCGGGGGCAACCACCGTTGTCCGGGCTTAAGGGGTGCTCGCCTGGCATCCTCGATGACGCGGTGAAAGCCCGCAGGCTGGCGACGAACCCGGCACGTGGTGTGGAGAACCTGCCCAACAAGACCAGTAAGCGCCGTGTGTACCTCACGGTCGACGATGTCGCCCGCCTGGCGGCTGAGTCGGGGCAACACCGGGCGTTGGTGCTCACACTCGCCTACACGGGAATTAGATGGGGCGAAGCGGTCGCCCTTCGTGTGCGCGATGTCCAGTTCCTGCGGCGGAGACTAAGTGTCCATGACACGCCGTACAACTCGGCGTTGATCATGCCGTTGGGAAGACGAAAAGCCGGAAGGAACGATCGGTGCCAGTGCCTCAATTTGTGCTGGACGAACTGGCGGTGCAGTGCGAGGGACGTAGCCTGGACGATCTCGTGTTCGGTGACGGCACCTATCTTCCGCGACCGAAGTCTGACGGCGGATGGTTCGCCGGTGCGGTGAAGCGAGCCAAGGTGCAGAAGATCACCCCGCACGATTTACGGCATACCTGCGCCTCGATCTCGATCAGTTCCGGGGTGAACGTGCTGGCGTTGTCGCGGATGCTCGGTCACACGTCGGCAAAGGTCACGCTCGACACCTATGCAGACCTCTTTGACACCGATCTCGACGCAGTGGCTTCAGTGCTTGATTTGAAGTGTGCCCATTCTGTGCCCAAACCGCGCCCAGTCGGCACGGTCGGAGCGTGAAATGAGCCTGTCACCTGCGGTAATAGGGGTAGAAACTTGGCGGTGGCGGAGGGATTTGAACCCTCGGACGGTGTTAGCCGTCACACGCTTTCGAGGCGTGCTCCTTAGGCCGCTCGGACACGCCACCGCCGTGCAGCTTACCGAACCGGGGAGCGCTCAACCCAATCGCTGGCGGGCGAAGAAGGCCTCCAGCGGCGCGGCGCACTCCTCGGCGAGCACCCCCGCGCGCACAGCCGGGCGATGGTTGAGCCGCCGATCGCGGACCACGTCCCACAGTGAGCCGACCGCACCGGTCTTGGGTTCCCAGGCCCCGAACACCAACCGCTCGATGCGTGCCAGCACCAATGCGCCCGCGCACATGGTGCACGGTTCCACGGTCACTGCCAGCGTGATCCCCTGCAGCCGCCACCCGTCGCCGAGCACTCGGGCCGCCGCCCGCATCGCCAATATTTCCGCGTGCGCGGTTGGATCACCAAGGGCCTCACGGGCATTCACCGCCCGGGCCAGTTCAGTTCCGTCGGCGCCGATGACCACCGCGCCGATCGGGACGTCGCGCGGGCCGGCCGTCGCTGCAACGGCCAGTGCGGCCCGGATCAGATCTTCGTCCGTCGTCACCGACCGAGGCGGTCGATCACCGCCGACAACTGCTCGGCGAAACCCATTTCCCGTGCGATGCGGCCCAGTTGCTCGTCGGCGTACAGGTCGGTCTCGTCGAGGATCACCCCGAGCACGGCTTCGGACAGCCCCACATCGGACAGCAATCCCAGGTCGCCCTCCTCGAACGGGTCTGCATCCTCGAGGTCCTCGGGATCGATGTCGGCGTCCAGGTTGTCCAAGACTTCGGCGGCAATGTCGTAATCGAGGGCGGCCGTGGCGTCCGAGAGAAACAGCCGCGTCCCGGAGGGTGCCGGGCGCACGATGACGAAGAATTCGTCGTCGACGTCCAGTAGTCCAAAGACGGCGCCCGCGCTGCGCAGTTCACGCAGTTCCGTCTCGGCCGCACTCAGGCTCGTCAGCGACTTGGCCGCCATCTCCGAACAGCGCCATTTACCCTCTTCGCGCACGACCGCTACGCCGAAACCGTCCGGTACGTCCGCCGCCGGGCCTTTCGCTTGGGCCCGTTGTGCTCCCATGGGCGCCTACGGTAGTCGCTGACCAGGCCCCATGACCAGATCAGGCCGGATGAAACCCAAACGAGCAAACAAGAGCAAGCGCACCCGAGAGCATCACCTCCCGCCGAACTGTGCCAACCTTGGACTGTGGCTGGCCCTGCTACTCGTCCTGTCGCTCACCCTGTCTCTAAGACACCGGTGTGCGTGCTCGGGCTGGGCCTTATCGGCGGCTCGGTGATGCGGGCCGCCGCGGCGGTCGGTCGTGAAGTGTTCGGCTACAACCGGTCGGTGGAAAGCGCCCAAAGAGCCGTCGCCGACGGCTTTGACGCCACGACTGAGCTCACCGACACGCTGACGCGCGCCGCCCATACCGGCGCGTTGATCGTGCTGGCGGTACCGATGCCGGCGGTACGGGGGATGCTCGCCCACATAAGCGAATTGGCCCCCGAGTGTCCGCTCACCGACGTCACCAGTGTCAAATGCGCGGTGCTCGACGAGGTCACCGCGGCCGGTCTGCAGGAACGTTTCGTCGGCGGTCACCCGATGACGGGCACCGAAAACTCTGGTTGGGCAGCCGGGCACGCCGGATTGTTCACCATGGCGCCATGGGTGGTCAGCGTCGACGACAATGTGGATCCCGTCGTGTTCTCGATGGTGATGGCGTTGGCGCTGGAATGCGGCGCGGTGGTGGTGCCGGCCAAATCCGACGAGCACGACGCCGCCGCTGCCGCCATCTCGCATCTGCCGCACCTATTCGCCGAGGCGCTCGCCGTCGCGGCCGGCGAGGTCCCGCTGGCATTCGCACTGGCCGCAGGATCTTTCCGCGACGCCACCCGGGTAGCGGGCAGCTCCCCTGACCTGGTGCGCGCGATGTGCGAAGGCAACTCCGGCCAACTGGTGCCGGCGGTGGACCAGGCGATCGAGCTGCTGAGCCGTGCCCGCGATTCGCTCGCCTCCCACGACTCGGTGGGCGAGCTCGTGGAGGCGGGCCACGCGGCGCGGACGCGTTACGACAGCTTCCCGCGCTCCGACATCTTCGGCGTCGTTGTCGGCACCGAGAACTGGCGCGAGGAGCTGGCCGCCGCGGGCCGGGCAGGCGGAGTGATCAGATCCGCTCTGCCAATCCTGGATAGTCCGCGATGAACCCGTCGGCGTCGACGCGCACGGTGGTGTCGGCGACCGGCGAACGCAACTTGATCCCGTCCAGCCGTCCCTCGCTGGTGTAACTCACGACGGCCGCGGTGACGGACATCTCGGGCACGTTCACGTAGACCACCGGCAACGCGATCGAGTCCGCCCGTTCGTGTAGGCCCAGGCGCCGGATCGGCAGTGCGTTGAAGAACGGGCTGAACACCACGTCGAGGTCAAGAGCCCCGTTGTAAGACGCGCGACTTTCTCCCTGGTGATCGGTGACCAACCACATGTTCTCCTCGTCGCGCGCAATGGCCAGCTGGCGTTCCCGCTCGGCCAGCGTGACCGTCAGCCCGAACCGCTTGGTGGCGCCGCTCTCGTCGGTCTGCACTTCGTAGAAGGCACCGAACGCCGGGTTAGTCGCGGTCGCGGCGGCCACGATGCGGCCATTTGCTTTGATTCGCTTACCGGACAGCTGCACTCGTACCGATTCCATGCGCGAGACGTCCTGGGCACGCCAAGTCAACATCGCGGGCCAGGCGCTCGGAGTCGGATCGGAGGCTGCGTTCACCCGTCTACCGTAAAACGTGTCAACGAACCGCGGCGGGTTGGGCGGTAACTGTGGCTTCGGTCACGCGCGCCGGATGCACGACAAGCCTGCGCAGCCGACCGGTGCCAGGCACCGACAACCACACCGCCAGCGCCAGCAGCCCGTCCAGGATCAGCGCCAGCGCTGCAACCATAAACGCACCGACCAGGGCCAGCTGGAATTCACGCATCTTGATCCCGTCGATCAGATAGCGGCCCAGCCCGCCGAGGCTGGCATAGGCGGCCACCGTCGCGGTGGCGACTACCTGCAGCGTCGCGCTGCGCAACCCACCCAGAATCAGGGGCATCGCGTTTGGCACCTCCACACGCATGAGCACCTGGGTCTCCGACATGCCCATCGCGCGGGCGGCATCGACCACCGTGGGATCGACATTGGCGATGCCCGCATATGTGCCGGCCAGCAGCGACGGGACACCGAGCAGCATCAGCGCGACCAGCGGCGGCCCCATGCCTAACCCGAACAGCAGCACCCCAAGCAACAACACGCCTAATGTCGGCAGCGCGCGCAGTCCGTTGACCGCGCCCACCACTAACACCGTGCCGCGACCGGTGTGCCCGACGATCAGCCCGATCGGGACGGCGATCAGCGCGGATGCCCCCACCCCCATCGCGGTGTATTCCAAATGCTCCATGCTGCGCGCCGCCAGCCCGACGGGACCGGTCCAGTTGTCGGCGGCCAGCAGGTACGACACCGCCTTTTCGACGAAGTTCATCGCGCTCCACCCACCATCGGCGGCCCCAGCGGGTGTTGCCTGCGGGTGACGCGCGCCCCACGTTCCCACGGCGTGAGCAGCCGGCCTGCCACGACGATCAGCAGGTCGACGACGATCGCAAGCGCCAACAGGACAATGATGCCGGCAATGATCTGACCGCTTTTATTCGTCTGATACCCGGCGGTGAACCAGGCCCCAAGGCCGCCGATACCGATCACCGAGCCCACCGAGACCATCGCGATATTGGTTACCACGACCACCCGCAACCCAGCAACCATCACTGGAATCGACAGCGGCAGTTCGACTTTCAGAATTCTTTTGAACGTCGGGTATCCGACCGCAATAGCGGCGTCGCGCACGTGAACCGGCACCGCATCCAGCGCCTCGAGCACCGCGCGCACCAGCAGCGCCACGGTGTAGGCCGTGAGCGCCACTATGACGTTCGCCTCGTCAAGAACTCGGGTTCCGATGATCAGCGGCAACATGACGAACAGTGCCAACGACGGAAGGGTGAATACAACACTGGCCGTTATGATCATCAGCCGTCGCGGGATCGGCGCGCGCTGGACCAAGACGCCAAGCGGCACTGCGATCGCCAGCCCGATCAACACCGGCAGCAGTGACAGCCGCAGATGTACGGCGGTCAGCGCCCAGGCGCTGTCGAGGTGCTTGAGCAGATAGTGCAACGGTCAAGCCTTCCGGCGCGCGTCTACGGCGGCCAGTACGTCGGTCGCCAATACGCCGCCGATGACTTTGCCTTCGCTGTCAACGGCAACGCCCATCGCCGACGGCGAGGACAACGCCGCATCGAGGGCTTGGCTGAGGTTTCCACCTGGTCGAAGCTGCGAACCGACGGCGGTGATGGTGTCCGACAGCGGTGCGCCACGGCGGTGCCGCCTGGCGGCGTCGGCGTCGATCCAACCCAGCGGCACGTCGTCGTCGACTACCAGTGTCCAGCCGTCCGCGATGTGGGTGCCGTCGTCGACGTTGGAGAGGCTACCGACGGCGATCCGGTCGATGTGGTGCAGCGGGAGCCCGGACGCTCCGATGAGCTGCAGCCAACGATAGCCGCGGCCGAGGCCGATGAACTTCGATACGAAGGCATTAGCCGGGCGCGACAGCAGCCGCGCGGGTTGGTCGTATTGCTCTAGCACACCGCCGCGTCCGAACACCGCGACTCGATCGGCGAGCTTGAGCGCTTCGTCGATGTCGTGTGTGACGAAAACGATGGTCTTATGCAATTCGCTTTGCAGATTGAGGATTTCGTTCTGCAGCTCATTACGGACAACCGGGTCGACGGCGGAGAACGGCTCGTCCATCAACAGAATCGGCGGATCGGCGGCCAATGCCCGTGCCACCCCGATGCGTTGTTGTTCTCCTCCGGACAGCTGCGCGGGATAGCGGGTAGCGAGCTTGGCGTCCAGTCCGACCCGTTCGAGCACCTCGTAAGCGGCTTTGCGGGCGGCCCGACGCGGCTGGCCGAGCAAAACGGGGACGGTCGCGATGTTGTCGATCACCCGTTGATGCGGCATCAGCCCCGCGTTCTGGATGACGTAGCCGATCCCCAGACGCAGCTTCACCGGGTCGACGGTCGAGACATCCTTCCCGTTGACCGTGACGGTCCCTGAGGTCGGATCGATCATCCGGTTGATCATTCGCAGCGCTGTGGTCTTGCCGCTGCCCGAGGAGCCGACGAAAACCGTCAACTCACCATCGTGGATCTCCATGTTCAGCTGATCCACGGCGGTGCTGCCGCCGGGGAACAGCTTGGTGACCTTGTCGAAGACGATCATTGGCCGATTGGGTGGTTGAAGCCGTTGTCCCGCACCCAGTTTCGCGCAGCCTGAGCGGGATCTATCCCACCGTTACCAGCCACCGCGGCGTTTAGCGCAGCCACCCCGGCTGTGGACAGTTTCGCCGATACGGCGTCGAGCACACCCTTGAGGAGGTCGGACCTCTTCTGCGAATTCACCAGCGGCACAATGTTGCCGGCCAGAAAGTTATGTTCAGGGTCGTCGAGTACCACCAAGTGGTTTTGGGAGATAGCCGGTGATGTGCTGAAGATATCGGCAGCGTGCACCTTTCCCTCGACCAGTGCGCGCACGGTCACCGCGCCCCCGGCGTCCTCGATCGCGACGAAATTACCGGGGCCGATGGTGAGCCCGTACTTCTGCTTCAGGCCGGGCAGCCCGGACGGGCGGGACTGGAAATCTGACGGCGCTGCGAACCTCACGTCCGCCGAATGTACTGCCAAGTCGGCGATCGTGGTCAGATTCCACTCCCCGGCTGTCGCACCGGTGACGGTGACCGTGTCGGTGTCGGAAGCCGGCGACGGCGTCAGAAGCGAGAGATCACCGGGCAATCGGTGCCGGAGCTCTGACTCGACGGCGTCCAGCATGGTTGCCCTCGAATTGGGTGCAAAGTACTGCAAAAGGTTGCCAATGTATTCCGGTACCAGGTCGATCGAATGGTCTTTGAGCGCCGGTATATAGGTCTCTCGACTGCCGATTCCAGGACGGAGCCCGACGTCAAAGCCATTGGCCTGCAATGCTTGTGCGTAGATCTCTGCGACAATCTCGGATTCGGGAAAGTCACCCGACCCGACCACGATGGATTTCAGGCTTCGGGTCTCGGCGCCCAGCGGATCGGGGTTGGTGCAGGCTGCGATCAGGCACATTGTCGCAACACATACGCGCCGCAGGGACGGTCGCGATACGCATACGCCCCAGCATCCTCACAGTGTTGACAGTAATGTCGGAAACTACGAGGCGCTGCTGCGTGAGGTTCAAGCCGTGCCAGTTTTCTGGCGTGGTTGGTTTATTTCTGAGCCAGATGGGACAAAGATGAGATCATGAGCAGCGATCCCTCTGCCTCGCCCGATAAGCCCCCTGCGAAGACCCCGACTGTGCCGGCGCCGTCCGCAGGTCCGCCGGTCACGGACCCGGCGGCCAGGTTGACCCGCGCCGGCGCCCTGTGGACATTTCTGATTGCCGGTTTCCTGATCCTGATCCTGCTGCTGGTCTTCATCACCCAGAACATGGAGAACTCGTCGTTCGCCTTCTTGGGCTGGCACTGGAGCCTGCCGCTGGGAGTGGCGATGCTGCTGGCGGCGATTGGCGGCGGCCTGATCACGGTGACCGTCGGTACCGCGCGGATCCTTCAACTGCGGCGAGTCGCAAAGAAGAGCCACGTGGCGGCGCTGAAGGCGTCAACTCGGTAGCTTGGCGAGCTCGGCCAGTCCGCGCGAGATCAACGGCGCGACGACCTCGGGCCCGTCAGACGCCTCGTCCTTTCCCTGCGCCTGCTCCGCCATGCGCCTACGAAAATCGATGCCGGCGGCGATGATGGCGAGCTTGAAGTAGGCCAGCGCCATATAGAACTCCCAGTGCGCCAGCGGCAGTCCGGAAACCAGTGAGTACCGATCCGCCAGCTCGTCGGCCGTCGGCAATAGCGGCGACGTCCAGGCGGCTTGGGCATTGACGATCAGGTCCAGCGCGGGATCGCGGTACACGCACATCAGGGCAGCGTCACTGAGCGGGTCGCCCAGCGTCGAGAGCTCCCAATCCACCACTGCACGGACGCGGGTCGGGTCGTCGTTGTCCAGGATGGTGTTGTCGATCCGGTAGTCACCGTGCACGATCGAAGTGCGGCTCTGCTGCGGAATGGATTGGCGCAGACCGGAATGCAGGCGCTCAACGTCGGCATCGCGGTGGTCGTCGGGCAGCCGCACCAGGTCCCATTGTGAACCCCATCGGCGCACCTGGCGTTCCAGGTAACCGCTGGGTTTACCGAAATCGCCCAGCCCTACCGCGTTCGGGTCGACGCTGTGCAGGTCGACGAGGACGCGGACCAAGGCGTCGACGCAGCCATCGATGACGGTGTGGTTGAAGGCTTCGAGTTGCGCACGCCGGCGCACCACTTGGCCGACAACGAATTCGACGATCTGGAAGGGTGCGCCGAGCACCGAATCGTCCTCGCACAGGGCAATGGTGCGCGCCACTGGAACCGCCGTGTCCTGCAGCGCGGCGACCACCCGGTACTCGCGGGCCATGTCGTGCGCCGAAGGCGTCAGCCCGTGCAGCGGCGGGCGTCGCACCAGCCAGTTCGTTTTCTCGTCGTAGACCCGGAACGTCAGATTGGAACGGCCGCCGGAGATGAATTGCGCGCGCAACTCCCCGTCGCGCTCGACGCCCAGCGAACGCAGATACCGGTCCAGCCCGCCGAGGTCGAGCCCCTCGAGTCCGTCAGCTGAAGTCACCGGACTTGTTTACCACCGCTGCTGATTGCGCGGTAACAGGTCCCACACGTGTTCGACTGCGTTGACCGTCGCCACCGTCGCCTGACCGGAGCGGGAGTACAACAGCCGGGTCAGCGAGGCGTAGTCGACGGGAAAGGCCAACAGCCTGGCCGTGCCCAGAATCTCGTGCAGCAACACGTTGATCACCCCGCCGTGGCTGAACACCGCGACCGTGTCCTCGGGATCGGCGGCGGCGACGAGGTCGCCGACCGCCGCCCGGACTCGGGCGCGAAAGGCGTCCTCGTCGACCGCGCTGGGCAACCGCCCTTCGGCCATCCGCGCCCACTCCTGCGGGTTTTCGTCGCGGATCTGCTCGACGGGGATGTAATGCGGAAGGTCGCGGTCGTATTCGGCGAACCGGTCGTCGATCTCAACGGACAGCTCACGCGCCGCCGCGACCGGTTCCGCCGTCTGAATGGCACGTCGCTGCGGACTGCTGACCACCCTGGCGATGGGAAACCTGGCGAGCGCCTCGGGCAGGCGATTGACCTGAGCCAGCCCCTCCTCCGATAGGTCCGGGTCGGAGCCTTCACCGTGTTCGCTGCGCCGGGGCAGCGCATGCCGGATCAGCAGCACTTGCATATTCTTCCCGTCTAGTGGTCTCACCGCGGAGAATGTTATTCTCTGCGCAGAGAGCGGGGTGTGCGGACAATGGCTAACGGTATCGAACCTCAACTCGACGCGGGTGTTCTGGGTCGGTGGCTGGACGAGAACGATGCTCCGGGCGGCGGCGAGGAAGCCTCGCTGCAACAGCTCAAGGGCGGTTCGCAGAACACCCTGTATCTGATCGAACGCGGCGGTCAGCGCATGGTGCTGCGAATGCCGGGCGCGCGTGCCGACGCGGCCCGCATCGACGGGCTGTTGCGGGAAATTCGGTTGGTGCGGGCGCTATCCGGCACCGACGTGCCGCACGCGGGGCTGATCGCGGCCGACGAAACCGGCACGGTGCTCGGCATGCCGTTCTACGTGATGCGTGCGATCGACGGGTGGAGCCCGATGGACGGCGGCTGGCAGGCGCCGTTCGACACCGACTTACCGGCCCGCCGCGGGCTGGCGTTCGAGCTCGTCGAAGGCGCCGCCAAGCTGGGCCGGGTGGATTGGCGCGCGCAGGGTCTCGACGGCTTCGGCCGCCCCGACGGATTCCACGAACGGCAAGTCGATCGCTGGCTGACGTTCCTGGACGCCTACAAGGTGCGCGACCTGCCCGGCCTGGACGAGGCCGCCGACTGGTTGCGCGATAACCGGCCCGCGCATTACCAGCCCGGCATCATGCACGGCGACTACCAGTTCGCCAACGTGATGTTCGCGCCCGGAAAGCCGGCTCGACTGGCCGCGATCGTGGACTGGGAGATGACGACCGTCGGCGACCCGTTGCTCGATCTCGCCTGGGCGCTGCTGGGCTACGACGGCGAGAATCCCCGCGAAGACGGGTTCTATCTGGACATGCGCGGCATGCCGACCCGGAGCGAACTACTCGAGCACTACGAAAAAGTCAGCGGGCTTTCCACCGAGAACATCGACTACTACCTGGTGCTGGCCAACTGGAAACTCGGCATCGTGCTGGAGAAGACCTACGCCGCCGGGGTACGCACGGGCAAGGTAGATCCGAAGATCAAGGACGCCTTTGGGGCGATGATCCCGCAACTCATTGCCACGGCGGCCGAGCTAGCCCGATCGCTACCAACCAAGGCGCGCTGAAATGGGTTACGCTGACCGGGTTTTCGATCTCACCGACCGGGTGGTGCTGATCACGGGTGGCAGCCGCGGGCTGGGCCGGGAGATGGCGTTCGCGGCCGCGCGCTGCGGCGCCGACGTGGTGATCGCCAGCCGCAACATGGACAACTGCGTGAGCACCGCCAAGGAGATCGAGGCCGAGACCGGCCGTTCCGCCATGGCTTATCAAGTGCACGTGGGGCGTTGGGACGAACTCGACGGATTGGTGGAGGCCACCTACGAGCGTTTCGGCAAGGTCGACACGTTGATCAACAACGCGGGCATGTCACCACTGTACGACAAGCTGACCAACGTCACCGAGAAGCTGTTCGACGCGGTTGTCAACCTCAACCTCAAGGGTCCCTTCCGGTTATCGGCGTTGGTGGGCGAGCGGATGGTGGCCGCCGGCCGCGGCTCGATCATCAACGTGAGTTCCACCGGCTCGCTGCGTCCCAACGGCGGCATCATCCCCTACGCCGCGGCCAAGGCCGGGCTCAACGCCATGACCGAGGGACTGGCCCAGGCATTCGGACCGACCGTGCGCGTCAACACGCTGATGGCCGGACCGTTCTTGACCGACATCAGCAAGGCCTGGGGACTGGAGAACGGCAACACCAACATGTTCAGTCATCACTGGCTGCAACGCCCCGGAGATCCACCCGAAATCGTCGGCGCCGCGCTGTTTTTAGCATCCAACGCGTCGAGTTTCACCACCGGTTCGATCCTGCGCGCCGACGGCGGGATCCCTTAAAGACGGGAGCATTCACATGTCTTGGGACTTCTCCACCGAACCCGAATTCGAGAAGAAGCTGGACTGGATCCGCGACTTCGTGCGCGAGGAGGTGGAGCCGCTCGAGGTGCTGTTCCCCGGCTGCGAGTTCCTGCCGCTCAACGACGAGCGCCGCAAGATAGTCGATCCGCTCAAACAGCAAGTCCGCGACAATGGCTTGTGGGCACCACATTTGGGCCCGGAACTGGGCGGGCAGGGCTTCGGCGCGGTCAAGCTGACGTTGATCAACGAGATACTGGGCCGCAGCCCTTGGGCGCCGATCGTGTTCGGCACACAGGCGCCCGACACTGGCAACGCCGAGATCATCGCTCGCTTTGGGACACAGGATCAGAAGGACCGCTACCTGGCGGGCCTGCTGTCCGGCGAGATCTTCTCGTGCTTCTCGATGACGGAGCCGCAGGGCGGCGCCGACCCGCGGGTGTTCACGACGCGCGCCGTCCAGGACGGTGACGACTGGGTCATCACCGGACGAAAGTACTTCTCCTCCAACGCCTCCGTCGCCTCGTTCTTCATCGTGGTCGTGATCACCGACCCCGACGTGCCCGTCCACCGCGGCGCCTCGACATTCCTTATCCCGGCGGGAACCCCGGGCCTGAACGTGGAAGCCACCCACCACCTGGTCGGAGCCGACCCGCACGAGCCCGGGCATTCACTGGTGCACTACGACGGGGTGCGGGTGCCGTCGGACGCGCTGCTCGGCGAACCGGGCATGGGCTTCCTGATCTTGCAGACCCGGCTGGCCGGCGGGCGGTTGCATCATGCGATGCGCTCGATCGGGATGGCCCAGCGTGCCGTCGAAATGCTTTCGCGGCGCGCGAAAAGCCGCTTCACGCAGGGCAGCCTGCTGGCTGACAAACAGTTGGTGCAGGAGTTTGTCGCCGACTCCTACACCGAGTTGATTCCATTTCGGCTGACGGTGTTGCACGCCGCGTGGCTGATCGACAGCGGAGACGAGCACGCGGCGCGCGCCGAGATCGCCGCCTGCAAGATCCTGGCCTCCCAGGTGCTGAAATCCATTGCGCTGCGGGCGATCCAAGTGCACGGCGCGCTCGGCCTCACTGACCAGCTGCCGCTGGTCAACGTGCTGCTCGGCGGGATTGCGCTCGGTCTGGCCGACGGCCCGACCGAGGCGCACAAAGTCAACCTGGCCCGCATGCTGCTCAAGGGATACGAGGCCGAAGACGCGGAGTGGCCCAGTGAGTTGCTGGACATCCGCCGCGAAGCCGCCAAGACAAAGTACGGCGACCTCGTCGAACGTGTTCCCGCCCTTCCCTATTCGCGATGAACAATCGGGTAACCGCGGCCGTCGAGCGGGCGCTCGACGACCGGCAGCGGGAGGCCACCGAGGAGGTCGAACGCATCCTTGCCGCCGCAGTGCGGGTAATGGAGCGGGCCGCACCCGAGCCGCCTCGGGTCAGCGATATCGTCGCCGAGGCCGGCTCGTCCAACAAGGCTTTCTACCGGTATTTCGCCGGCAAAGATGATCTCATCCTGGCGGTCATGGAGCGCGGGGCGGCGATCGTCGTCTCCTACCTCCACCATCAGATGGCCAAGGAAACCAGACCGGAGGACAAGGTGGCCCGCTGGATCGAAGGCACGCTCGCACAGGTCGCCGACCCACACCTGATCAGCATGAGCCGCGCGGCCGCCGGGCAGATGTCGGCCAATGCCAATTGGCGTGCGGCCGACCAGGAAATGCTGCGGCCGCTGCGTGATCTGCTGATGGAGCCGGTTGCGGCGCTGGGCAGCAACGATGTCGACCGCGATGTCAATGCCGTCTTCAGCTGCACGGCAGCGATGATGCGTCGGTATGTGGGCTCGACCGTCCGGCCGGACGTCGCCGACATCGCCCATCTGGTGCAGTTTTGTCTGCGCGGGCTGGGGGTCGGCTGATGCGTGCGGTCATCTGCCGTGCCTACGGCACACCAGAGGAACTGGTTATCGACGATGTTCCCGACCCCGTCCCGAGTCCGGGCCAGCTGCTAGTGCGGGTCCGCGCGGCGGCGGTGAACTTTCCCGACGTGCTCTTCATCGCCGGCAAGTATCAGGTGAAGATTCCGCCGCCATTCATACCTGGCAACGAGATCGCCGGCGAAGTGATCGCCGCTGGCGATGGTGCGCCGTTCAGCCCGGGTCAGCGGGTGTCCGGAACCACCTTCGGCGCGTTCGCCGAGCAGGCGCTGCTCGACGCGAGCCAGGCGGCGCTCGTGCCCGACGACGCCGATTTCGCGTCGGCCGCGGCATTCGGCGTCACCTACCGCACCGCCTATCACGCTTTACGCTCGGTTGCCCAAGCAGCAGAAGGTGATTGGGTGGTGGTGCTGGGCGCCGCGGGCGGTGTTGGCCTGGCCGCAGTTGATCTGGCGGTCGCAATGAAAGCCCGGGTGCTGGCCGCGGCATCCAGTCCAGCGAAACTCGAGATCTGCCGTCAGCGCGGAGCGGAGGCCATCGTGGACTACGACCACGAAGACCTGAAAGCCCGCATCCGTGAACTGACCGGTGATGCCGCCCGAGTGGTCATCGACCCGGTCGGCGGAAAGTATTCTGAGCCGGCACTGCGAGGGCTTGCCCGTGGTGGAACCTTCATCACATTGGGCTATGCGGCGGGTGCGATCCCGGCCATTCCACTCAATCTCGTGCTGCTCAAAGACATCTGCATACGGGGAATGGAGATCCGTACCTTCCTCGGTGACTACCCCGACGAGGCCGTGCGCGACATGGAGGAGCTGGCGCAGATGTTCGCCGCCGGCACCATTCGTCCCTACATCGGCGCGCGATTCCCGTTGGACGAAACCCCCGCGGCGCTACGTTATGTGGCCGACCGCAAGGTCCTCGGCAAGGTGGT
The DNA here is from genome assembly GCA_963767375.1 of uncultured Actinomycetota bacterium. Lineage (GTDB taxonomy): Bacteria > Actinomycetota > Actinomycetes > Mycobacteriales > Mycobacteriaceae > Mycobacterium. The sequence goes on along the minus strand of CAVYDT010000008.1, from coordinate 2,034,971 downwards.
TATTGACGTCGCCTGACAGCGCTCAGTCAGTGGCGCGAGCACAGCTACGGCGTGATGATGTTGAAGCTCGGGTCCGGCGCATCGAGCACACCCAACAGCGACTGCAACGCCGTCTCGTCGCCGGACAACTCGAGCCCGGGTGAGGTGAAGTCACCGAATGCCGCGCTCAGCAGCCGCATCTTGCTGGCCAGGCGCACCGTAAGGGTCGCCGACGCGAGCTCGGGGGCGATCTTGCGGTAGACCAGCACGCCGTTGCGCAGGGTGACCCGATAATTCGCATCCACGTCGGTGAAGGTTATGTCGAAGGCAAGGTCGAGGTTCCAGCTGCGCGGTCCGTTGACCCGGATGGCGAGACTGTCGAAGATCTGCTCGGGCGTGAGCTGGGAAAGCAATGTCGGCGAGGTGGCCGACGCGGCCGTGCCGAAATTGCCGTCGCGCAATTCGGTGGCGCCACTGACGAAAAAGTTGCGCCACGTTGCGTTTTCGGCGCCGTAGCCCATCTGCTCCAGGGTGTCGGCGTATAGCTCACGGGCGCCCGCGTGCTCACTGTCGGTGAATATTGCGTGATCGAGCAGTGTCGCTGCCCAACGGAAGTCGCCCGAATCGAAAGCCGCCCTAGCGAGCTCGACCACGCGGTCGATGCCGCCGAGCGCCGCGACATACCGGGGGGCCAGCGCCTCGGGAGGATGGGGCCACAGCCGGCCAGGGTTGCCGTCGAACCAACCCATGTAGCGCTGATAGACCGCTTTCACGTTGTGGCTGACCGACCCGTAGTAGCCGTGGGTATGCCACGCCTGCTCCAAAGCCGTTGGCATCTGGAACATCTCGGCGATCTCCACACCCGTGTAGCCCTGGTTGAGCAACCGCAATGTCTGATCGTGCAAGTAGGCGTACAAGTCCCGTTGCAGCGACAGAAATTTGACGATGTTCTCTTGTCCCCAGGTCGGCCAGTGGTGCGATGCGAATACCACATCGGCGCGGTCGGCGAAGGTGTCGATCGCTTCGGTGAGATAGCCCGACCACGCGTGCGGGTCGCGCACCAGCGCGCCGCGCAGCGTCAGCAGGTTGTGCAGGTTGTGGGTGGCATTCTCGGCCATGCACAAGGCGCGAAAGCGCGGGAAATAGAAGTGCATTTCGGCGGGCGCCTCGGTGCCGGGTGCCATCTGAAACTCGATCTCCACACCGTCGATCGTGTGCGTCTCACCCGTGGTCTCGATGTCGATCGTCGGGACGATCAGGGCCACCTCGCCGGTGGACGGCGCCTGGCCCAGCCCGCAGCCCACCTGGCCCTGGGGTCCGCGTGCCAGCAGCGTGCCATACATGTACGTCGCCCGGCGCGTCATTGCCGGACCCGCGTAGACGTTCTCCTGAACGGCATGTGCGGTAAATCCTTCCGGGGCCAGGACGGCCACCACCCCGGCATCCACCTCCGCCTGTGAGGTCACGCCCAGCACGCCTCCGAAGTGGTCGACGTGGCTGTGCGTGTAGATGACCGCCACGACCCGACGGTCATCGCCGCGGTGGGTGCGATACAACTCCAGCGCCGCGGCCGCTACCTCGGTAGACACCAACGGGTCGATCACGATGATCCCGGTGTCACCCTCGACGAAGGTGATGTTCGAAAGGTCCAACCCGCGGACCTGATAGATGCCCGGCACCACTTCGTAAAGGCCCTGTTTGGCGGCGAGGGTCGATTGCCGCCACAGGCTGGGGTGCACCGACGCCGGCGCGGGGCCATTGAGGAACGCGTACGCGTCGTTGTCCCACACCACGCGGCCGTCGGCCGCCTTGACGACGCAGGGGGACAGCGCAGCAATGAATCCACGATCGGCATTGTCGAAATCCGTTGTGTCGTGGAAAGGCAGTTCGAGTTCGCCGTGGGCCGACTCGATAACTGCGGAAGGGGGTTTGGGATCCACCGCCAATACATTGCCACCGGTGCCGCCCGTCGAGAAAGACCTGTTCGGTGACGACGAGTTAACGAATACGAAATAAATATCCCGCGGGCTCTAGATCTTCAGTCCAGTTAACCCGCATACTGCCGAGATGGTCCACAAATCCTGCGGACCGCAAAGTCGGGCAAAGGAGAAAAGGTGAAGCGTGGACTGACGGTCGCGGTAACGGGAGCGGCAATTCTGGTCGCGGGTATTTCCGGGTGTTCGAACAAGTCGAGTAGCGGCGGTGTCGCGACTTCTGTGCCAGGGGGCTCCGTGTCGGTCGGCGGCGCCAACAAGGCGAAGGTCATCATCGACGGCAAGGACCAGAACGTTCAGGGCACCACCGTCTGCACCAAGGCCGCCGGCAATGTCAGCATCGCGGTCGGTGGGAACAGCACCGGGATCAGTGTCGTGCTCACCGACGCCAATCCGCCCGCAGTGAATGCGGTCCAGCTCGGCAACGTCAACGGTGTGACCCTTCAGTACGCGCAGGGCGGACAGGGTAACGCCTCAGTGACCATGGACGGCAACACGTACAAGATCACCGGTACCGCGACCGGGGTGGACATGGCCAACCCGACACAGCCGGTGAACAAGCCGTTCGAAATCGACGCGACCTGCTCCTAGCGGGCATTTCAGCCGATTGATCTCGGAGCGGGCGGTTGCCACCCGTTGAGAGGCGGAAGTGGTATGCGCACCGTGAACTCGGTATGACCAGGTGAACTGTCTACCGTGATCGACCCGTTGTGCGCCTTGACCACAGCGGAAACGATCGCCAGGCCCAGCCCGGTGCTGCCGCCCTTCCTAGAGCGCGAGGAATCGCCGCGCGCGAAGCGCTCGAACACCTCCGACTGCAGCCCCGCGGGAATGCCGGGGCCGTTGTCGATGACCTGCAGCACGCTGTGTGCCGGCTCGGCGGTCAACCGCGTTGTCACGACGGTGCCCGCCGCAGTGTGGATGCGGGCGTTGGCAAGCAGATTGGTCACCACTTGGTGTAGCCGCGCCGCATCACCGGTGACGACCACGGGCTCTTCGGGCAGGTCGAGCTCCCACTGATGATCCGGTCCTGCGGCGTGGGCGTCACTGACCGCGTCGACCGCCATCCGCGTCAGGTCTACCGGTTCCCGTTCCAGCGGGCGGCCCGAGTCGAGGCGAGCGAGCAGCAGCAAGTCCTCGACCAGGCGCGTCATCCGAGCGGTCTCGGAAGCGACCCGACTCATCGCCTGCGCCACCGCCTCGCGGTCATCGCCCATCCGTTGGGTGAGTTCGGTGTAGCCGCGGATCGCGGCAAGCGGCGTGCGCAGCTCGTGACTCGCGTCGGCGACGAACTGACGAACGCGGGTCTCGCTGGCCTGCCGGGCCGACAGTGCGGCCGCGATGTGGTCGAGCATCCGGTTCAGTGCCGATCCGAGCTGGCCCACCTCGGTGTAAGGATTCGCGTCAGATACGGGCACGCGCACCGGCAGTTCGACCTCGCCGCGCGCCAACGGCAGGTCCGCGACCCTGCTCGCGGTTTGCGCGACGCGCCGCAAGGGCGCCAGCGCACGCCGAATGATGACGGCGCCCGCGATCGTGGCGGCAGTCAGCGCGATCAGGGTGACGATCACCAAGATGATCAGCATCCGCAACATCGTGGCGTCGACGGTGGACATCGACAGGCCGGTCACGATGATGTCGCCCCCGCTCCGGGCAGGGGCGGCGACGACGCGATAGCGCCCGAGGCCGTCGAGGTCCAGGGTTACCGGTTTGCGGCCGCCGGCGATGCCCTCCAGCTGAGCCTGGGCGGTCGGGCTCACGGCGGCACGGGCTCCAGTGCTGGTCAGGTAGCCGGCGTCGACGATTTTGCCCTTGCTGATCACCGCGGCCACCATGCCGGCCGGCTGACCCGGGGCGTCGAGGAACCTCGGCCCCGGGCCCGGACTCGGATAGTAGGAGTGCGATTGTCGCCACCCCGGGCGTTTCGGTTCGGGGTACAGCAACGCTGAGCGGTACGACGTCCCGGCAAGCTGACCGTCGAGCTGCCTTACCAGGTGGTGAAGCAGCGCCAGCTCGGTCGCCGCGCTGATGCCGACACAGACGACAGCGAGCACGACGATCTGTCCGGCCAGCAGCCGCAGACGAAGCGACCAAGCGCGCCGCGGGTTAGCGAGCTGGCTTGAGGACATACCCTGCGCCGCGCAGCGTGTGAATCATCGGCTCGCGACCGCTGTCGATCTTCTTGCGCAGGTAGGAAATGTAAAGTTCGACGATGTTGGACCGGCCGCCGAAGTCGTAGCTCCATACCCGGTCCAGAATCTGTGCCTTGCTCAGCACTCGCTTGGAGTTGCGCATCATGAAACGCAACAGCTCAAACTCGGTGGAGGTCAACGAGACCGGTTCGCCGGCGCGCGCCACCTCATGACTGTCCTCGTCCAGCACCAAGTCTCCGACCACCAGCTGCGCGCCGCTGTCCAGCGTCGTCACGCCGGTACGCCGCAACAGCGCCCGCAACCGCAGCACAACCTCTTCGATGCTGAACGGCTTGGTGACATAGTCGTCGCCGCCGGCCGTCAGCCCCGCGATGCGGTCTTCCACCGCGTCCTTCGCCGTGAGCAGCAGCACCGGCAACTGGGGGTGCTCTTCACGCAGTTTGTGCAAAACGTCGAGACCGCTCATGTCGGGCAGCATCACGTCGAGCACAACCACGTCGGGCCGCTGAGTGCGAGCCGCAGCGATCGCCGCCGACCCATCACTGGCGGTGGCGATGTTCCAGCCCTCGTACCGCAATGCCATCGACACCATCTCGGCGAGGACGGCTTCATCATCGACGACGAGCACGTTGATCGGGTTTCCGTCGGCACGGCACATGACAACACGCTCAACCGGGGTTTTGGTCTGAGTCACAATATCCAGTATCCGCGCCCGACTAGGCCGGAGCTATGGGAATCCTATGTCTGTGCTGTGAAATCGCGCGGGCGTCAGTACCAGTAGCGGCGGCCGGCAACCGGGCGGCCCACAGAGCCCATAATCCATAGCACCGCGCCGATGACGAGCAGAACAACGCCGAGGGTCCAAAGGATATGAAGCGCCGGAAACACAAATCCCAGAATGATCAGAATAACGCCTAATGCGATCATGAGAAACTCCTTCTATCCAGGGGCTAGCTGTTATTACTTTGGCTGCGGCACGTTCGGGTTGCAGTCGACTGCTGGATTCATCTTGTAGTTCAACGGCCCCGCAATCACTGTCGTTGCTATCGAGGCCGCAGTACCGCAGTTAGTAGGCCCGTTATCGAAGTAGTGCCGCTGGTATGCCGCGAAGACTCCGATGAGCAACCACACGACCACAATCGCGCCAAGAATTCCACGACCTCGCATCGTGACCTCCGTTGTGTCCCGGGGAACGATTCCCGTGCGCTAGCGATACCCGTTGGAATCATGTCTAAACCTGGCCGTTGCGCGTCCAAACACGTCGTCGGCCGCTGAATTCAGCGCCCGCACTACTGATGTTGCGCGAGCCACGCTGCGGCGCGTCTCTTCGATGCGCGGGACAGCCACGCGTCCTGAACCAGCTCCGTCAGCTCGGCCCTGCTGATTTCGGCTAATCGACTGGCCCGCACCAGCACCGAGGGATGCCCATCGAAGTGGTCGGTGGTAAAGAACGGCGAACCAGGATCCTGGACCAGCGCCAGCTTATCGCTCTCCGACTCCACCCACAGCATGATCACGTCGGCGTAGCGCTCGCCGGTGACCTCATCGGTCGCGTCGGGCTGGGGAGTACGGAAGAACACGAACGACTTGCCGCCCACCTGATAGATCGAGTTGCCCTTCGGACCCTCCAGGCGCGTCACGTGAGGCATCGAGGCGGCGATCCGATGCACATCGTCGGCCCGGGCGGGTCGATCAGCGCGATCAGCCATAGCCGTGACGATACCGAGCGGATAGGGGCCGGATCCCAGGCATGGTTGACCACCATTGCGGGTAACAGACACTGCGACACCTACCGCCCAGAGAGAGCTGCCTTGACCGACACCCTGTTCGCCGACGTCTCGGAATACCAAGTACCCGTGGATGACTCGTATCCCTACCAGGTGCTTTCGATCCGCGTCAGCACGGCACCTACCAAGACCACAGCTTTGCCGGCAACTACGCGCGGATGCGCGGAGCACTGGACAGCGGGCGAATGACATTCGGAATCGTCTACACCTATGTTGGTCCGAATTGGTCGGACAACCGCCGACACCGTACGTTCGATGATCGACGCCGGCGGCGGCCCGCCTCCGCGGGTCGCACTGATGCTCGACGTCGAATCGGTGGCAACCCGGCTGGCGACGGGTCCAGCTGGATCGACGATCTGTATTGGAACCTTGCTGACTACCCGGGATCTTCCGCTCGAATCATCGGCTATGCCAACGCCTTTGACTTCTCCAACATGTGCGTACGCGTCCCGCCGGCCTGCGCGTCATCGGGGCCGGCGATGGGTCGAATCCGAATCTTCCCGGGCAAGTGGCCCACCAACACACCGACGGCACTGGTTACCGCCCCAATCTGCCGCAGGGCGCTCCCCTATTCGGCGACTGCGACATGAATTCTGCCGACGGGTTGACCCCGCAAGGATTCGCCGTCGCGTGCGGCATCACAACGAACGGAGGTTGGTTGATAGCCGCTGCTCCCCCACCCATCAGCGCGCGAGGACCTTGTCCAGCAGGTCGGTGAGGCGCTTCTGTTCGCCGGCGTTTAGCCGTCCGGTCAGCGGGAGCATGAGCTCACCGATTTCGGCAACGATCCCGCTCGCGAGGCGTCTAGCCTGCGCGGTGAGACTGACCCGCACCGAGCGACCGTCGGCGGGATCGGTGTTCTTTTCCACGAGTCCGCGTTGGACCGCACGGTCGATGAGTCCGCTGACGGTCGAGCGCTCCAGCCCGAGATAGTCCGCGAGTTCGGCCATCGTCGGCTTTCGGTCACGCAGAATCCCTAGCACCCGCAATTGAGTCAGGGACAGATCTTGTTCGGCCGCGACCCGGCTCAAGACCGCGGTCACCGCGAAGGACACCTGAACCAGGCTGTCCCTGAGGTCGTCATCGACTGCGCCCATGGCGACGATGATAGCTTGAATTAGTTCGTAATACCATCTAAAATAGTTTGTAATACGATCTATATTCAGATCCGTCCGTTGAGGAGATTGAGATGCACGCAGCCGTCGTCACCGCGTTCGACGCGCCACCGACCTACCGTGAGATCCCAACGCCCACGCCTCAGGCGCCCGACGAGATCCTCGTCGATGTCATCGCCGCGGGCCTGCATCGGCGGGTTCGCTCCCAGGCAGATGGCTCGCACTACACCAGCTCCGGTGAGCTACCCCTGGTCCCCGGCATCGACGGAGTGGGACGCGCTGCCGACGGCGCCCTGCGGTACTTCGTTTTGCCCGACACCACCGTGGGCGCGATGGCCGAGCAGACCGTGATAGACGAACGCCGCAGTGTCACATTGCCGGATGATGCTGACCCAATCCTGGTTGCCGCGGCGATGAACCCGGTGATGTCGTCGTGGATCGCTCTTCGGCGGCGCATCCACTTCGCGCCCGGCCAAACGGTTCTGGTTCTCGGCGCTACGGGCAACTCCGGTCGCATGGCGGTGCAGGTCGCCAAACGATTTGGAGCCGGCCATGTTATCGGCGCGGGACGCGACCCCCAGCGGCTCGCAGCCCTCACCGAACTGGGTGCCGACACCACCGTCCGACTCGACGATGCCGGCAGTGCGGGTGATCTTGCGCGGGCCGCCCGTGACGTCGACATCGTCATCGACTATCTCTGGGGACCACCCACGGCCAGCGCGATGGCCGCCATCGTGGTCAACCGCCCCGACCCCGGCAAGCCGCTCACCTGGATCGAGATCGGCTCTGTCGCAGGCGGTGCCGCCGCGATACCGTCCGCAGCCCTGCGCGCGGCGCGCCTGCAGATCGTCGGGAGCGGACAAGGCTCCGTCCCGACCCGCGACATCCTGGCCGAGCTGCCCGCCATCGCCGGCGAAATCACCCGCGGCGCTTTCCGCATCGACGCCCGTAGCGTGCCGCTCGCCGACGTCGAAGCCGCATGGAACGAAACCGAAACCGAGCAGCGGATCGTCTTCGCGCCCTAGCACCAGCAGGTACGGACGTGGCCGGCGCCAAGGCGCCGGCCACGGGGCGCGCACAAAACTTGACGGCTGGTTAGAAGCCGTGCCAGTGATCGTGGTCGCGAGGTTCGCCGTCGAACCAGTGGTCGTCGTGGCAGCGGCCGAAGTCCCAGTTGTTACCCCAGCCCGGGTCCCAACGATCTCCGGGGCACCAGTGATATTCCGGGAAGGGTGCGGGTTGGGCTTCGGCGACGGCTGCCGCGCCCAATCCGGCGAGCCCTACACCGGCGCTCATTGCGAGAGTTGATGCTGCGAGGCGCAAAATGTTCTTCACATCTCCGTTGTACCCGCCTGATTTCTGAACAAAACCGCGTGAATCTTGTTGTTACATAACAATTTCACTACGTCCAGTGCACGTTGCCGAGATTCTTGTTGTAGCAAACCGAAACCGTGTCCGGCACCGGGTTAGTCGAATCATATGAGCGCGCTGTGCCTTCTCTTTTCCTGTGCCACAAGGTTATCCCGAATGTTTGCTGTCAGACACAGATTCGGCTTTGCCCGGATTGCCGCGGACTCGACGGCTTCGGTTTGCGGCTGAACTCCGCTCCTACCATGGGCAATGGTTGCCTTGACCACATTGCAGCGCAGCCGGATAGAGAGCGGCGAATGTGACGTCTATCGGCCGCCCGCCCAGAGTCATTCGCGATCGTGCAGTTCAGCGGGCGAACTTCAGCGCCAGACCCAGAAGTCCTTGTTGGTCATGGGTCGGCGAAATCGCCACGGAAGCTTCGATATCGACGAGCGAGTCGTTTTGCCCGCCGAGCAAGCCGTCGCCAAAAGGCCTTAGCTATCGAGCACAAACAGCACAGGCCACTTCACGAGGTGCGCCGGCGAACCCCGGGTTGCCGGCAGGTGGTTCGTAAGCAGGCACACAGCGGCCGCAGTGGCGGCGCCCCCGTTGTCACGGCTCCTACCTCACCCGGGCCGCCAGGCCCTTGGTTAATTCCGCGACCGACTAGCCCGACGAGCCCCGTTGGGCAGATACGAAAAGGGTTGGCGGCATTGCATCCTTGGCATCTTCCGGAATACTGCGGCTGTAACGGGCCATCAGCTCCGCGAAGTTTTCCGCTGACACGTCCCAGCCATGCTCGCGCAGCCAGCTGTCGACGGGTGTGCGCTCCTCGGGGTACCAGATGTCGTTGTCGTCCGGTATGTCGATGTCGACCAGTTTGGCGACCGTGGTCCGCACGCGGCGCATGTCGTCGTGTTGGCGCCGCACGAGCTCGGGGTCGCTGAAGCCCGCACTGGGCACGTTGGTAGCCAGCCGGCTGCCCGCCGCGCTGAGCGAATGGATCCGCTCGAAGAGCAGATCCTGGCCCTGCGCGGGCAGGTAGCGCACCAGTCCTTCGGCCGACCAGGCGGTGGGTCGGGACGCATCAAAACCCGCTTCTTGCAGGGCCTTTGGCCAATCCTGGCGCAGGTCTATCGCAATGTTCACCAGTTGGGCCGTCGGGTGTGCCCCGTGCTGCTGCAAGGTGGCCGTTTTGAAATCCAGCACCTTGGGCTGGTCCAGTTCGTAGATGACCGTGCCGTCCGGCCAGGGCAGCCGCCAGGATCGCGCGTCCAGGCCGGCCGCGAGGATCACCACCTGCCGTACGCCCGCGTCGGCCGCACCGAGAAAGAACTCGTCGATAAACGCCGTCCGGGTGGCCATGAAGTCGATCATCAGTTGTATGCGCGTCCCCACGTCCGGTTCGAGTTCGATCACCTTGGCCATCAGCGTGGGATTGGTGTAGATGCTCCACATCCCCTCCCCCGCCGCGTCCACGAACACCCGGGCGAACGGGTCGTTGATGAGCGGGTTTTCGCTCTCGGTCTCCGCGGCACGAGCAGCGGCGACACCCAGTGCGGTGGCCCCCACGCTTTGGGTGATGTCCCAGGAATCATTGTCGGTACGCGGCATCGCCAGTCCCCTTCGCAGCCAAAAATTTAGTTCCGCACACTATTCTTCCAGTCGCTGGCGGCGTGGGCCGCTATCCGCCGGTGGCCTACGCTTTTTCCCAGACGACCCACAGGTTGCGGGAGGATTGCCATGACACGTGCGCCGCAGGAAGTATTCGCCCACCATGGGAAGGCGCTGGCCGCAGGCGACCTCGACGAGATCGTCGCCGACTACGCCGACGACTCCATAGTGATCACGTCCGCCGGCGTGGCGCGCGGCAAGGACGGCGTCCGGAAAGTGTTCGTCAAGTTGCTCGACGACCTGCCTAACGCGGTCTGGGACCTGAAAACCCAGGTTCTCGCCGGCGAGGTGTTGTTTCTCGAGTGGGCCGCCGATTCGGCGGTCAACCGGGTGGACGACGGCGTCGACACCTTCGTTTTCCGGGACGGAATGATCTGGGCGCAGACCATCCGCTATACCCTGCACGCCAAGGGCTGACGTTCGTGACCGCTCCCAACCAAGTCGACCTGAAAGCGGTCGCCGATTGGATGTCCGAGCAGGGACTCGGCGAAGGACCGCTGGAGGACGTTTCCGGGGTCACCGGCGGAACCCAAAACGTCATGCTCCGGTTCAGCAGGTCGGGCCGGGACTACGTGCTGCGGCGCGGACCACGCCACCTGCGTACCCGCAGCAACAGCGTGATCCTGCGCGAAACCAAAGTCCTGGCCGCGCTGGCCGGTTCCGACGTGCCGCACCCCCACCTGATCGCCACCTGCGAGGACACCAGCGTGCTCGGCGATGCGGTCTTCTATCTGATGGAGCCGATCGACGGCTTCAACGCCGGCGAAGGGCTGCCACCGCTGCACGCCGGCGATCCCGAAGTGCGATACCAGATGGGGCTGTCGATGGCCGACGCGCTGGCCAAGCTGGGTGCCGTCGACCATGTTGCTGCTGGTCTGGCCGATTTCGGCAAACCGGAAGGCTTCCTGGAACGCCAAGTACCGCGCTGGCTTTCGGAGCTGGAGTCCTATCAGGAGTACGACAACTACCCCGGGCCGCAGATCCCCGGGGTCGAGCAGGTTGCGGCGTGGCTGAACGAGCACCGGCCGGCGAATTGGACGCCGGGCATCATGCACGGCGACTACCACGCCGCCAACGTGATGTTCTCTCGCACCGGGCCCGAGGTGGTCGCCATCGTCGACTGGGAGATGTGCACCATCGGTGACCCGCTACTGGACCTGGGCTGGCTGCTGGCCACCTGGCGTCAGTCGGACGGGTCGGCGGTGTTCAGCCACGCCCTGGGCGGTCAGGAGGGGTTGGCCAGCACCGACGAGCTGCTGCAGCGCTATGCCGCCAACACCGTCCGCGACCTGTCGCATATCACCTGGTACACGGTGTTGGCCTGTTTCAAGCTCGGCATCGTCATCGAGGGCACGCTGGCCCGAGCCTGCGCGGGCAAGGCCGAGAAGGAGGTCGGCGACCAACTTCACGCGGCCACGGTGCACCTGTTCGAGCGGGCGCTCGGGCTTATCCAGACACGGACCTGATGCGACGTGGCCGGGTCGACGACCGCCGCCCACACCCCACCGTTAGCCTCTCTGTGTGAAAGTCTCCAATGAGGTCAGGCGCTCACTCAACCACTGGGAAGCCAAGGAGTGGGACTCGTCCATGCTTCACGCCTGCAACGCCGTCGATGCAATCGCGAATGCTCGGTATCCACGGCTGGGGGTCGCAACCCAGTACAAACGCACCGTCCGGGACTCGCTCGACATCTTCGGGGCGATGACGGCACAGGGCATCGACTGGGATCAAACCCGCTTCCCCGTAGCGGTGGAGTCGGACCTGCCCGACAAGCGTCCCGACATCGCCGACGTCCTGTACGGCATTCATCGACGCGGCCACGGGCATAAGGACGAACTGCCCAACGGGTTCGAACTGACGCCGCCCGGGCCGCGCGCCTCGGGAGTGCACATCTGGCGGGACGGGAAGATCCAGCTTCCGGCATCGTCGGTGATCGGTATCTTGGCGATCGCCGTGTTTGCCCCGGAGAGCAAGGGCGAAGTGATACCGCATGGCTACCAGATCAGCTGGTTCCAACGCGTCTTCCACGTCAGCGACTGGTGGGGTTGGCAAGACCACTTCCGCGAGATCATCAGCGTCGCCACGGTCCCAAAAGAGGCTGTCGAGTTCGGCAAGAGCTGGGACACCTGGGCGCCACTGGGATGACTACGGCGCCGCAGGATCCCCCTCGTGTCCTGCGCGCAACGGGCGCCTAGCATCTCGTTTCGGGTCTCCCCGGAGGATGATGCAAGCGTGGCGGTGAACAAGACCGATGACGTGCTGCGGGTCGGCGCGTTCGAGCCGACTTTCGAAGCCGAATTGCTCGCGCGCTACGAAATCCGCAGGCTGCCCGACGGTGCCGGGCGGGCCGAATTCCTGGCCGATCACGCGGCCGAATTTCGCGTGGCGGTGACGGGGGGACCCCCCGGCGTCGACGCCGACCTCATCGCTGCGCTGCCCAACTTGGAGGCGATCGTCAACAACGGCGTCGGCGTGGATGCGATCGATCTCGACGCGGCCAAGCGCCGGGGTATCGGCGTGAGCAACACGCCCGACGTGCTGTCGGACACCGTCGCCGATACGGCGCTGGGGCTGATCCTGATGACCCTGCGCCGTTTCGGCGCGGCCGACCGCTACGTGCGGGCGGGTCGATGGGCGCGCGACGGCCAGTTTCCGTACGCCAGGGACGTCAGCGGCCTTCAGGTCGGCATCTTGGGCCTGGGCCGGATCGGTTCGGCCATCGCGACCCGGCTGCTCGGATTCGACTGTGCCATCGCGTATCACAACCGCCACCGGATCGACGGGTCGCCTTACCGCTATGCCGAGTCGCCGGTGCAGTTGGCCGAGTCGGTCGATGTTCTGGTGGTTGCCACGACGGGCGACCAGCGGACACGCCACCTGGTCGATCGCGCCGTGCTGGAGGCGCTGGGTCCCGAGGGCTACCTGGTCAACATTGCGCGCGGCAGCGTCGTGGACCAGGACGCGCTGGTGGAGTTGCTCGCCGGCGGCGGCCTGGCCGGCGCGGGGTTGGACGTCTTCGCCGATGAGCCTCATGTGCCTGCCGAGCTGTTCGACCTGGACAATGTCGTGCTACTCCCCCATGTCGGCAGCGCGACCGCGCGCACCCGCCGGGCGATGGCGTTGCTCGCGATCCGCAACCTCGACAGTTACCTCAACACCGGTGAGCTGGTGACACCTGTGTTGCGACCGCACAGGTAGTGAGCTTCTGTAGTGAATACACCGCCGGCCGGGCCCGCATTAGTATGATTCACCAACACGTCTCGTGGGTGGGATCTTTCGGAGGGACACTATGACCTGGTCTGTGCAGTCAGAAGCCGTTTTGGGGTCGGCAGCCGCAGAGTCGGCGATCAGCGCGGAAACTGAGGCGGCGGCCTCATCAGCCGCGCCGGTCCTGGTCGGAACGACGCCGATGGGCGCCGACGCCGACTCGGCGCTGTTCGCAGCGGCACTCAACGCATGCGGCGGCAGCTACCTGGGTGTGGTCGCCGAGCACGCCGCCCAGCGCGGACTGTTCGCGGGAACCCAGGGCATTGCGTCGGGCGTGTACGTGGCCACCGAGGTGGCGCGCACGGGAGCAATCGGACTGTAAAGGACGAGCACGATGCCTGATCCAGGGTGGGCTGCGCGTACACCCGAGGCCAACGACACACTGCTCAAGGCCGGGACCGGAGTGGGGACCCATGTGGCCAACCAGGTTGCCTGGCAAACCTTGGGTGTCACCCATCACGCCTCAGGTGTGGCGTCGGCGATCAACACCGCCGCGACCTCGGCGAGCTGGCTCGGTGGGGGGTCTGCGGCCTCGGCCACCAGTGTCACCTCGCTAAACGCCTCACTGCACGGCCTGGCGGGCTGGGTGGACGTCAAGCCGGCGGTGGTGGCGACAGCGATCTCGGCGTTCGAGACGGCCAATGCCGGCATGCGTCCCGCCCCCGAGTGCACCGGGAACCGCACCGAATGCGCTGCGGACTACATCGCCAATCCGAGCGTGCTATGGACGTTGACGCCGCGAATTACCTCGCTGGAAATGGAGTACTACGGGTCGATGTGGCCCACCAACTCCGCGGTTGGTGCCACATACGGCGGGATCCTTGCGGGGTTGGCCGAAAGCCTGGCAATTCCCCCGCCGGTCGCGGCCATGGGTGCCTCGCCGGCAGCACCGGCGCAGGCAGCCTCCGCGATCGGTGAATCGGCCGCCGACACCGCGGCCGGCGACGGGATGCGATCGGCCTTTCAGGGCGTGCAGGCGGGGACAAATGGCGCTGGTCAGTCGGCGGGGGCCGGCGAAGGCTTCAGCAGCCAGCTCAGCACGTTCATGGAGCCGGTCCAGTCGATGCTAGGAACGGCCCCGCAGGTGCTGCAGTCCTCCTCAGGGCTGCTGCAGGCGCCCATGAGCGCGATGCAGCCGCTGCAGTCGATCGTGGGCATGTTCGCCAATCCGGGCGCCATGGGCGGGGCGGTGCCGACCGGTTCGACACTGTCGGCCAGCGGAGCGATTTCGGCCGCCGAGGCCGGGGCTTCGGCCGGCACCGGAGGCGGGGCCGCCCTGGGCGGCGCAGGCATGCCCCTGACCAGCTTTACCCGCCCGGTCAGTGCCTTTGAACCTGCCACCAGCGGTCGGCCGGTGGGGCTGCGGCCAAGCGGAGCATTAGGCGCCGAAGCCGTGCGCGCGCAGACAACAACGACCGGCGGCGCCCCAATCGGCGGCATGCCGGTGGGTGCGGCAGCGGGAGCTCAGCGCGGATCCCACGGCAAGTCCGAACAGCCCGCGACGGTACGGGTTGTCGACGACCGGGTTTAAAACCCCAGCTCAAAGGGTGAATCGACACATCTGATGAGTCGCCATACACTCGACCCGTACCCCGGTTGATCTAATCGGGCCGAAGGGGAATGGCCAGCCGGAGAAGGAGAAATTCTCGTGTCAGACGCATCAATCACAGTGGACGCAAACGTCCTGCGCAGTACCGCGGACGCCATTCATGCGCACATGGAGCACGCGCTCGGGATCGCGAAGGGCTATCTCGACAACCAGGAAAACGTTATGAACCCCGCGACCTGGTCCGGTGCCGGTGTAGTTGCCTCGCATATGACCGCAACCGAGGTCACCGGTGATTTGAACAAGGTGCTAATGGGAGGAACGCGCCTCGCCGAAGGCCTCAAGCAGGCTGCGGCGCTGATGGAAGGCCACGAAGGCCACTCGCAAACCGCTTTTCGCGCTTTGTTCGGCGGCGGCACTCAGAGCGCTTAATTACCGTCCTGATAATTAGCTCTTGACTTCGTTTCTGAAAGGATTTTCATAATGTCAAACCCGATTATCACTTATAACCCCGCTGCCGTATCCGACTTCGCCACGGATACGGGTTCCCGTGCCAGTCAGCTCGAAGCGATCCACGCCGACACCTCCCGCTTGACCAACGCGCTACAAGAGTTCTTCGCCGGCAAAGGCGCCATGGGCTTCTTCGATGCTCAAACTCAGATGCTCTCGGGACTGCGTGGCCTCATCGAAACGGTGCACCAGCACGGCCAGACGACCACTCAGGTGCTCGGCGACGCGATCAATACCGACAACCACATCCGCGGTCTGTTCTAGATCCGGTAGCCTCAGCGGGCACCGAACGTGCCCGCTGGCGGTGAGTTCCGAGGTGGGGCAGATGCGCGCGGGACGTGCGTGTGCCCCACCTTCTGCGTATTGAGGTGAAAACGGCATGCTGACAACAACGGTCGATGGCCTGTGGGTGTTGCAAGCGGTGACCGGGGTGGAGCAGACCTGCCCCGAGCTGGGATTGCGGCCCCTATTGCCGCGACTGGACACCCGCGAGCGGGCGCTGAGCCACCCGGCGGCCGCCGAACTGGCGGCGGTCGGCGCCCTCGACGAGTGCGGCAACGCTGACCCGATGATTCGCGAATGGCTCACCGTGCTTCTGCGACGCGACCTGGGTCTGCTGGTGTATATCAGCGTGCCGGGGCGGGAGCCCTCACGGGCGGCCATCTGCCGATTCGCCACCTGGTGGGTGGTGCTCGAGCGCTACGGCGATCTGGTGCGTCTTTACCCGGCCGGAACGGCCAGCGACGATGGCGCGGCTAGTGATCTGGTGGTAGGTCAGGTCGAGCGGCTCTGCGGCGTCGCCGAAGCGGCGCCGCTGCGGCCCGTCACGGTGGATACCGAGGAACTGCAGAAATCAGTACGTGACGCCCCCAGCCTTCGATTGTTTCTGCTCGACCAGCGCCTCGACGTGGACCAGCTGCAGATTGTCAACATGGCCGCCGACCCGGCCCGCTCCGCGCAGGCGGCCATCGTGGCGCTTCAGGCCGGTATCGGGCCGGAACAAATGGCGCGCACAGTCGTCGGTGATTCGACGGTGGCCATCGCGGACACCCCCGCCGGCCGCGTTTGCGTAGAAAGCGTGACGTCGGGCCAGCGTCGCTACCAGGTCCTCTCCCCCGGGTCGCGCAGTGACATCAGCGGGGCGGTCCAACGCCTCATCCGCCGCCTGCCCGCCGGCGAGGAGTGGTATTCCTACCGGCGTGTGGTCTGACCGGATGAACTCAACAAACTCAGTAGCCATTGTTTTGGAATTACACACTCGTAACGCACTTGACGGATTAGTGAGCGTGTAAACGTGGTATCTGTAATCGTGTTAGCATCGCGACCGTGACCAGCCCTTGGAATGACCCAAATATGTCCGACGAGGGTGCACTCGGTCGGGCGGATCCGGCGGGGCGGCACTTCCGTGATTCGGTATCGGATACCATGCGTATTACCGATCTGGCGGCACCTAGAAAGATTCCACCCGGCTCAGGCTGGCGAAAATTCATTTATAACGCCACATTTCACAAGATAAACTTGGGCGAATCGCCCAGTGAACGGCATTATCGGAATTTACAGGAGCGTATCCGCCGGCATATCCGGCGGCAGTATGTCATCACACTGGTCTCCGGTAAGGGCGGGGTCGGAGTGTCGACGATGGCCGCCTGCATCGGCGGCGTGTTCCGCGAATGCCGGCCGCAGAACGTGATCGCGATCGACGCGGTTCCGGGGTTCGGGACACTGGCTGACCGGATCGACGAATCGCCGCCGGGAGACTACACCGCCATCATCAACGACACCGACGTCCAGGGCTACGCGGACATCCGCGAACACCTGGGCCAAAACCCCGTGGGCCTTGACGTGCTGGCCGGAAATCGCACATCAGACCAGCCCAGACCCCTTGTGCCGGCAATGTTTTCCGGGGTGTTGTCACGGCTGCGGCGAACCCACACCGTCATAGTCGTCGACACCTCGCCCGACCTTGAGCACGACGTGATGAAGCCCGTGCTGGAGGCCACCGACACCTTGGTGTTCGTCTCGGGTATCACCGCCGACCGATCCCGGCCGGTGCTGCGGGCCGTGGACTACCTCAGGTCGCAGGGCTACCACGAGCTGGTCTCTCACAGCACCGTGATCATCAACCACACCGACGCCATCGCCGACAGGGATGCCCTGGCCTACTTGACGGAGCGGTTCACCAAGGTGGGCGCGATCGTCGAGGTGATGCCTTTTGATTCGCACCTGGCCAAGGGGGGAATCATCGACACCGTCCACGAATTAAAAAAGAAGTCGCGCTTGCGGCTTTTCGAAATCACTGCGGGATTGGCCGACAAATATATTCCTGATGCCGAGCGGGCGCCGCAGTGACTTCGCCGCATAAGGTCGCCTTTCCGGCGCGCTGTGCGGTCAATATTTCTTACGAGAAGCATCTGTGTTCCCAAGTGTTCCCCGCTGGAATTCCGGTGGAGGGATTCTTCGAGGGAATGGTTGAGCTGTTCGACGCCGACCTGAAGCGTAAAGGGCTCGACGGAGTCGCCCTGCCGGCGGGCAGCTATGAGCTGCACAAGATCAACGGCGTGCGGCTGGATATCAACAAGAGCCTCGACGAGCTTGGGGTTCAAGACGGCGACACCTTGGTCCTAGTGCCCCGGGTCGACGGCGATTCATTCGAACCGCAGTACGAGTCGCTGTCAACGGGATTGGCGGCAATGGGCAAGTGGCTAGGCCGGGACGGCGGGGATCGGATGTTCGCGCCGGTGACGCCGCTGACGGCCACCCACACGGCGATCGCGATCACCGCGATGGCGGTAGGGGTGGTGGTTGCCCTAGCGCTGCGGGCACGCGCGTTCACCGACAGTCTGGTCCCGGCTGTGGTCGTAGGCGGCGTCGGTGTGCTGCTGATCATCGCGGCATCCGTGGTGTGGTGGGGGTGGCAGCAGCGGCGCGACATATTCAGCGGGTTCGGTTGGCTGGCGGTGGTGTCGCTGGCCGTGGCCGGTGCCTGCGCTCCCCCCGGTCATCTCGGCGCAGCCCATGCACTGATCGGGTTGGTCGTAATACTTCTCGGCGCCATCGCGATTGGCCTCGTGATCAAGAACCGGTGGCAGACCGCGGTGGTTACCGCGATGGTGACGGTGTGCGGAATCCTCGGCGCGGTGGCCCTTGTCCGGATGTTTCGGCCGGTTTCGGCACAGGTGCTGGCGATCTGCGTGGTCGTAGGGGTGGTCGTCCTGGTCAGGATGACGCCCACGATTGCGCTATGGATCGCGCGGGTACGACCGCCACACTTCGGCTCGATCACCGGCCGCGACTTGTTCGCGCGCCGGGAGGGAATGCCCGTCGACACCGTATCTCCGGTCAGTGAGGACGAAACCGAAGATGAGGACAACGAATTGACGGACATCACCGCGCGCGGCACCGCCATCGCCGCGTCAGCGCGACTGGTCAACGCGGTGCAGGTGGGTGTATGCGTCGGGGTGTCGCTCTTACTCCCCGCCGCGGTGTGGGGGGTATTGACGCCCGGGCGCCCGTTGTCGTGGTTGGCACTGGTGGTGGCCGGTCTGGCAGTCGGCATCTTCATCACCCAGGGGCGCGGATTCGCAGCCAAGTATCAGGCGGTGGCGCTGGTATGCGGGGCGTGCGCCGCGGTTTGCGCCGGGGTTGTCAAGTACGCGGTTGCTGCGCCGATAGAGCTCCAGGCCGGGTTGCTGTGGCCCGCGGTGGCGGTGGCTGCCTTTGCCGCATTGGGTTTGGCCGCAGCGCTTTTAGTACCGGCGACGCGGTTTAGGCCGCTCATCCGATTGACTGTGGAATGGGTTGAGGTGCTGGCCATGATCGCCTTGCTTCCGGCCGCGGCAGCTCTGGGAGGGCTGTTCACGTGGCTTCGTCAGTAGCGCGGGTGTGCACGCGGGCCGCCGCGCTGACCGCCGCTATGAGCTTGGTCGCTTTCTCAGCCAATATCACTGCTGCACAAGCTATTCCACCACCATCCGTGGATCCGGCGCTGGTCCCCCCGGACGGACCGCCGCGACCCGAGCAACCGATGCGCCGCGCCAACAGCTGCTCTACTCCGATTACAGTGAAAAACCCCGACGTGGCGCAGATGGCGCCCGGCTTCAACCTACTCAACATCACCAAGGCGTGGGACTACAGCACCGGCAACGGTGTGGCCGTCGCGGTCATCGACACCGGGGTTACTCCCAACCCGCGACTGCCAGTCGTGCCCGGTGGCGACTACATCATGGGTGAGGACGGCCTATCCGATTGCGACGCGCACGGCACGATCGTTAGCTCGATCATTGCGGCTGCGCCGCAAGCGATTTTGCCGATGCCCCGCCCAGTGCCGCCCGCGCCTGCATTCCCGCCACCGGCCGGGCCACCCCCGGCCATCGCTGGACCGCCACCGCCGGTGGAGATCCCTCCCCCGCTGCCGCCTCCCCCTCCACCGCCACCGGTGACGATTACCCAGATTGTTCCGCCGCCCCCGCCTCCCCCGCCGCCGCCCGAGGTACCGGGCGCCATGGCGCCGTCCAATGGTCCGCCCGATCCGCAGAGTGAGGACGAACCCGCGGTGCCGCCGCTCCCCCCGGGAGCTCCCGACGGGGTGGTGGGTGTCGCCCCACACGCCACCATCATCTCGATCCGGCAGTCCTCGCGAGCCTTCGAACCGGTCAATCCGCCGCCGGCGGACCCAAATTCCGACGAGAAGGTGAAAGCCGGGACGCTGAACACGGTGGCCCGCGCGGTGGTGCATGCGGCGAACATGGGCGCAAAGGTGATCAACATTTCGGTGACCGCGTGCCTGCCGACGGCAGCTCCCGCCGACCAGCGGGCGTTGGGCGCAGCGCTGTGGTACGCGGCCACCGTGAAGGACGCGGTGGTCGTGGCCGCCGCGGGCAACGACGGCGAAGCCGGCTGCGACAACAATCCGATGTACGACCCACTGAACCCATCGGATCCACGAGACTGGCACGAGGTCAAGGTCGTCTCCTCGCCGTCGTGGTTCTCCGACTACGTCCTATCGGTGGGTGCCGTCGACGGCAGCGGCGCCGCCATCGACAAGAGCATGTCAGGACCCTGGGTCGGTGTGGCGGCGCCGGGAACTCACATCATGGGTCTTTCGCCCCAGGGCGGGGGACCGGTCAACGCCTACCCACCGTCCCGGCCGGGCGAAAAGAACATGCCGTTTTGGGGCACCAGTTTCTCCGCGGCCTACGTCAGCGGTGTCGCGGCGCTAGTGCGCGCGAAATACCCTGAGCTGAGCGCACATCAAGTGATCAACCGGATTGTGCAGTCGGCTCATAATCCGCCCGCGGGGGTGGACAACAAAGAGGGTTACGGACTGGTGGATCCGGTCGCTGCGTTGACGTTCAACATCCCCGCCGGCGACCGGTTGCCGCCGGGTGCGCAGAGTCGGGTCATCGCACCTGCGCCGCCGCCACCGCTGCCGGACCACCGGGCGCGCAACATCGCGCTCGGCTTCGTCGGCGCGGTGTGCGCCGCTTTGCTGGTGGTAGCGATTGCGGCGCGGCTACGGAGGGCGCGATGAGGTCCACGCTGGCCGGGTTCAGCCCGGGCAGCAATCGGCGGGTCGTCGGTGTGTGGGTGGTGTTCCTGCTCTCGTTGGTGAGCTGGGGACTGGGCGGTTACATCGGCGCGGTGATCGCCGTCGTCGTGGCCGTCGCTCTGGTATTCGTGCCGTGGTGGGGTCAACCGGCATGGTCGTGGGCGGTGCTGGCGTTGCGAGGCCGGCGCCCGATCAGCTGGAATACCCCAATCACCGTGGCCAACAACCGATCCGGGGGAGGGGTTCGAGTACAAGACGGCGTCGCCGTGGTAGCGGTACAACTGCTCGGTCGAGCACATCGAGCGACCACGGTGACCGGATCGGTGACCGTCGAGACCGACAACGTGATCGACATCGTCGAAATGGCGCCGATGCTGCAGCACGCGCTGGGCTTGCAGCTCGACTCGATCTCCATCGTCACACTCGGATCGCGGCACGGCATCGTCGGCGATTACCCAAGAGTGTATGACTCGGAGATCGGCACTCCGCCATACGCGGGCCGCCGCGAGACGTGGCTGATCATGCGGCTGCCCGTGATCGACAACACGCAAGCGCTGCAATGGCGTACTACCGTTGGGGCGGCAGCTATTTCGATCGCCCAGCGCATCGCAAGCCTGCTGCGCTGTCATGGATTGCGCGCTAAGGTGGCCACCGCCACCGACCTGGTCGAGCTCGATCGCCGGCTGGGATCCGACGCGGTGGCCGGGCGTGCGCAGAACTGGAAGGCCGTGCGCGGGGAAGCAGGGTGGATGACGACGTATGCCTATCCGGCCAAGGGAATCACATCGCGGATTCTTGCGCAGGCATGGACTTTACGCGCCGATGAGATCATTCAGAACGTGACGGTGTATCCGGACACCACATGCACCGCGACGATCACCCTGCGCACGCCTACGCAGGCGCCCACGGCGCCCAGCGTGATCTTGCGCCGCCTCAACGGAGAACAAGCCGCCGCGGCGGCGGCCAACATGTGCGGGCCGCGCCCGCACCTGCGCGGGCCGCGGCGCAGCCCGCTGCCGGCGCATCTGGTTATTGAGATCGGTCCGTCGGGCGTGCTAGTGGGCAAGCTGAGCAACGGGGACCGGCTGATGATCCCAGTCACCGATGCCGGTGAACTATCGCGGGTGTTCGTGGCCGCGACGGACCCGATTGCCAAACGGATCGTGATCCGCGTCGCCGGCGCCGGCGAGCGGGTCACTGTACACACCAACGACAAGGCGCGCTGGGCCAGCGTACGGATGCCGGAGTTGAGCATTGTCAGCACATCACGGCCCGCGCCGCGCACCACCGTCAGCGTCGTGGAATATGTTGCGCGGCGGACGAAAAGCGCCGATAGTGCCGCCGAGGACGGAGGCCTGGATATCGCCGATATCGCTATCTCGCCCACACCGCGACCGGCCACCGTGATCACCGTCGCCCCATTCGGCACTAAGCTGCCCGACAGAGATAGGCAAAGTTTTGAGGTGGCTATCGAGCAGGTCGGCCCCGCGACGGTGAACGTCAGTGCGGCAGGCCAAAACTGGCTGGTTCAGATGGACCTGTTCCGCGCAGAGAACCGCTACGTCAGTCTTGAGCCGGTCGCAATGTCGATCGGTACGTAGAAGCTACAGCGAAGTCAGCAACGCAATTTGGGGTGGACACGATGGGCGATTTGCTCAGTGCGCGCCGGCATTTCGACCGGGCAATGGCGATCAAGGGCCAGCAGCGTCCCGCTGCGGCGTTGGCCGAGTTTGTTGCCGCCACCGACGCCGACCCGTCGATGGCCGACGCGTGGCTCGGGCGTATTGCATGCGGCGACAACGACTTGGCCTCGCTGAAGCAACTCAACGCCAGCAGCGAATGGTTACATCGCGAGACCACGCGACTCGGCCGGACACTGGCCGCCGAGATCCAGCTGGGCCCCTACATCGGAATTACGGTGACTGACGCATCTCAGGTGGGACTGGCGCTGTCGTCGGCGTTGACGATAGCGGGGGAGTACGCCGAGGCCGACGCGCTGCTGGCCAACCGTGAGTTGTTGGACTCGTGGGGCAACTATCAGTGGCATCAGCTGGCCCGAACATTTCTGATGTACGCCACCCAGCGCTGGCCCGACGTCCTGT
Source organism: uncultured Actinomycetota bacterium (assembly GCA_963767375.1). Classification (GTDB taxonomy): domain Bacteria; phylum Actinomycetota; class Actinomycetes; order Mycobacteriales; family Mycobacteriaceae; genus Mycobacterium. The sequence goes on along the minus strand of CAVYDT010000008.1, from coordinate 2,011,946 downwards.
TGACGGCGGCTGAGGATCTGCCGCCGCAGGCGATCGTCATGGCCGCTGTAACAGCATCGATTTGCGCTTTGGCGGCTCACGCCGCGGCGCATCTCGGGCAAGGCCGGGTAGCGCTGGACTGGCTGGACCGCGTCGACGTGATCGGGCACACGAAGTCGTCGGGCCGGTTCGACGCCGACGTACTGACCGCCTCGATCGGTCCATCCGATATTCCGCTGCTTGTCGCCGATTTGGCATATGTGCGGGGGATGGTGCACCGTCAGCTGGGCGAGGAGGATAAAGCTCAGATCTGGCTGTCCAAGGCCACCATCAACGGGGTCCTGACCGAGGCGGCCAAAGCCGCGCTGGCCGACCCGAACCTGCACTTGGTCATCAGCGATGAGCAATCCATCGCCAGCCGCACCAACCGCTGGGATGCCTCGACGGCAAAGAGCCGCGATGAGCTCGATGACGAGGCGGTGACGGACCGCCGTGCCGAACTGCTGGCCGAGGGACGCGAACTATTGGCCAAACAGGTGGGCCTGGCAGCGGTCAAGCAGGCGGTGTCGGCGCTGGAGGATCAGCTCGAAGTACGAATGATGCGCTTAGAGCACGGCCTTCCGGTGGAGGGGCAGACCAATCACATGCTGCTGGTGGGACCACCGGGCACGGGGAAGACGACCACCGCTGAGGCACTCGGCAAGATCTACGCTGGCATGGGGATCGTGCGCCACCCCGAAATTCGGGAGGTCCGCCGGTCGGACTTCTGTGGTCACTACATCGGGGAGTCGGGGCCGAAGACGAACGAGTTGATCGAAAAGTCGCTTGGGCGAATCATTTTCATGGACGAGTTCTACTCGTTGATCGAACGACACCAGGACGGCACACCGGACATGATCGGCATGGAGGCCGTCAACCAGCTCCTGGTCAAATTGGAAACACACCGATTCGATTTCTGTTTCATCGGCGCCGGCTATGAGGATCAAGTGGACCAATTCCTCACCGTGAACCCGGGTTTGGCTGGCCGGTTCAACCGCAAGCTGCGGTTTGAATCCTATTCGCCGGGCGATATCGTCGAGATTGGGCGCCGCTACGCCGAACCGCGCGCCAGCCTTCTCGATGACGCTGCACGCGAGACGTTCCTAAACGCGGCCACCACGATTCGCAATTACACCACCCCCGGTGGGCAGCATGGGATCGACGCCATGCAGAACGGCCGGTTCGCCCGCAACGTCATCGAACGCGCCGAAGGATTCCGCGATACCCGAGTGGTCGCCCAAAAACGTGCGGGGCAAGCCGTATCGATTGACGATCTGCAGATCGTCACGGCCGCCGACCTCGAAGCAGCGGTGCGCAGCGTGTGTTCAGACAATCGCGACATGGCGGCCATCGTCTGGTAGAGAGTTCGAGCTGTGCCCGGGCCTACCCGTCCCAGCCGAGTGAGCAACCATTTACAGTGCTACATTCCCTCGGCTGGGCGCCGGTGTGTCAGCATGCGGATTAAATCAGATCCAATACGAAACGTTGGGGTTTGCCCTTGGTCGCCGACAGATGCTTTGCTCACAGGGTGCCACTTCCTGCAGGTGAGGTGAGGGACCCGTTGGCGAACACGGAGATGCACCATGGATATGGATGATCGCGATTCGCGAGCTTTCCCGGCGCCTCTTCAATGACCCCCGGAGAAGGCCGAGGCCGAGCGCTTGACGGACGAGGCGCCTTGCTCGAGCAGTACAAGCTCTATGTCGAGATGGCCGATCGAATCAGCGCGCGACGCGGGCTGACGAACTCGTACTTCTTGACGCTAAACACCGGCATTGTGGCGCTCGTTGGCGCGCTCAAGAAGTTTCCCACCGGTACCGAGGCGTGGTGGCGATCCCCCTCGTCGCGTTGCTTGGCCAATGTTTCGCCTGGTTCTATCTTGTACGCAGCTACCGGCTGCCGAACGGTGCGAAATACCGGGTCGTGGGTGCCCTCGAGGAACGCTTACCCGCCTCGCCCTTCTGGCGCGCCGAATGGTGGGAGCTTGGTGAGGGACGAGACCGAACACGGTACTGGCCGCTTTCTCACATCGAGCAATGGATCCCGATGTTATTCGCGCTCACATACGTTGGCGGATTCCTTGCGGCTGTTCTTGCCTAAGACTGCGCCGCGGACCGCCGAAATAGCCGGCTGCGTCCACGCGGCGCGATGGCTTGACGGGCTCAAGGGCCGGCGTGGCTGGCGGGCCGGACTGTCCGCCCATGGATTCGGGGCAAGCCGGGTTTGCCTCGGCAAAGCCCGCTGTTCGGGATGTCGGGCGGGATCAACTCCGTTCACCGCTGCTGCCCCGGGATCGAGGTGGGCAGCATCATCCACAAGGCGACGTTGAAGCGGCCGCCGATCTGTGGTTTGTCGCCCAAATGCACTGGTGGGCAAGTGATTCCGATAGGTCTTGACGGTGGGATGCAGTCGGACCATAGGTATTCAGCCGCGGGTACTGAGTTCGGTGAGGGTGGGGCCATCTGCGACCGATCCCAATTGAGGCCAAAGGCAGGGCGTTCACCGGAGTCCATCACTGCCCAAACTATCGAAGCCATCACCAGCACAACTGGGATCGCGTAAGCCACCCAATAGCGCCTCTGTACGTGATGGGTCGTGTACAAACTGTGGGCCATATCCGAGCTCCTGCCCGCGATTAATTCGGCTTCCTGCCGGCGGCTACGCAGCAGGAGGTAGGGCACTTACGAATCTAGTTGTCAGAATTGCCGCCGTCGTGAGTAGTCGACTACTCGAGCTTCGCGACCGGCGACCGTTGACGCGGCGCGCGCACTGCGGCGATCGCATCCGATGGACGCCAGCCTTAAGCGCGGCGCTACGCCCCACGAGCCCAAACGCAAGCGGCCACGATCCGCAGCCCGGATAGCGGTCGAAGGTCTTGCGTCCGATGTCGCCCCGACCGACGGGAACGGCAGAATGTTGTGTTTCATCTCGCGGGTCTCGAAGGCGCACGCCATCGGGTGTGCTATCCGAGGCAGGTCAGAGGGCGCTCATCGCGCCAACCCAGGCGTCTCAATGACATGTGTTGCGGCACACCGACCGAGATAGAGGCAATGTGAACTATCGAGCCGATCAACCAGGGCGCGCCAAGCCGGCAAAGTACGAGCGTCAGACACTTGATCGTCGCGTCCAGCGCGATCACTGTGCGATGGTGAAGCGCCCACCGCTCACTGGCCGCGGCACCGCGAAATGCCGACGGTCCACCCGTCCACTAGTGCGATCGAGGCTTGCCTGGGCACGGTTCTTGGTAGCGGATGCCGGGTGGGATCCAGTCCTTCCACTGCTGTTCGCTCGGATTCGAGACGAGCTTGTCGCACAATGCGTCCACCCAGGCCGCAGGGCCGGGAATCTGCCAGATGCCGCCGCCCACATACGGCGGAGAGCCACTCAACGACACTCGTACCGCAGCCATGAAGACACGGCGTGCGTCAGGACTGAATCCGACGTAGGCGGTGGCGCCCACGAACGAAATGTCGACGGGATCGCCGATCTGTCGGCCCGAGGTCATATCCCAGAATCGCAGGATTTGGAATTGGCTAATCCACACAAGATAACGACCGTCGGGACTGTAAGCGATGTCGTTGATTTGCTCGCCGCCAATTGGTGCGCCGACGGGCTCGCCGGTATCGATGTCCCACTGCTGAATGGTGTACGGGGTCGCCGCAGCGATGCGTCGGCCATCCGGGCTGAGCTTGGCGGCGGTAAAAGGGTAGGAACTGCCGGGGCCGCCGATCGGTTTGCCGATTGCCCGCCGACTCGTGGTGTCCCACACCCGGATGGAGTCAGTGCTGCGGGAGACTAGGCGACGCCCATCCTTACTGAAGTTGACCGATTCGACACCATGTTGGTGGCCTTCCAACTGCGCGCCAATCTGGCGGCCGTTTCCCCAGTCCCAGAGCCGAACCGTCGTGTCCGCGCTGGCAGTCGCGACCACTTGCCCGTCCGGGCTGAATGTCGCGTCATTTATCGCGCCGGTATGTCCTTTGAGGAGCCCGCCATACGGCTGTCCATTTGACGCGTCCAGGATCCGCATTGCGTTGCCGGGTTCCGCGACTGCAAGCCACCGCCTATCAGCGCTGATGTCCAATAACCGTTTGATTTCCCGCAGTGCGTCCGAGACGACGATCTGGCCGAGCTGCTCACCGGTGTCGGGATCCAGCCAACGTAAGGTGCCCTCATTAACCACGCCGATTCTCGGGGCATCGGTGGTCAGCACCCACGCCCCATTCGCATTGGTATCGGCCAGGTGAGCCACCTTGCTGCCATACGTTTCGACGGGCAGACGAGCGTCCGGGTCAACGTCGAAGGTTTGAACAGTATCTCCCGAAACCGTAACGATTCGATTTCCTTCGCGGGTGAAAGCCACCTGATACAGGGGAGACTGCAACCCGAGCGGGTTGCCGACCGGCTTGCCAGTGTGCGCGTCCCAAAGTCTTAACATTTTGTCGCTGCCTGCGGTGACGACCCGGTCCCCCGTGGGGCTGAACGCCATTGAAGCGATCTTCCCGTAGTTGCCTGCAAGCGGCGTCCCGATGGCCTCGCCGGTGTCCGCATTCCACAGCCGCAGCGGCGACCCTACACTGAAATAAGGCTCCCTGCTGACGGTTTTACCGCCGCCGGCGATAGTGTGACCGTCGGGGCTGAATGCAAGGCTCAGGATCGCATCGTTCGTCTGCATGCGCTGGTCGCCCGCTCGGGTCGTTTCGCGAAGGGCCGCACCACTTTCCGAATCCCATAACCGAACGGCGTACTCGTTGCCCGCCGAAGCCAGGCTGCGCCCGTCGGGGCTGAAGACCAGAGCGGTGACTCTCGCATCTTGCCGTCCCATCATAGTTGCGATCTGCCGTCCCGTCTGGGCGTCCCACAGTCGCACGGTGTTCTCGCTGTCAGCCGCGGCGACATGGCGTCCATCGGAGCTGACGGCCACGCCAGCGCGAAACACCGAGTTATTGCCCGGCAATGGCAGGCCGAAAGGTTGCCTACTGTCCGAGTCGAAGAGATGGATCGAATAGTCCTTTCCGAGCATCGCCAGATAACGCCCATTCGGGCTGACACCTTTGATGATGTCGTCGGGGTTTGCGAACGGGGGGCCGATGGGTTCCCCCGTTTGGGTGTCCAGAATCTGAAAGCCGGCTTTGGTCCGTGTTATGACGTGCTCGCCTCCGGGAGTGAGGACACCGTAAAGGTTGACGGTCGAAGTATCGGTGCTAAACGTACCTTGAGGTGGCATATCGAAGGCCTTCTGTAGTCTGGCCTTCCGGCTCAGCGCATTCAGCGCGGCGCCGACGACGGCTGGACGCTTCGAGATGTGCTGGGCCTCAAGGAGTTCGTCGATCCCCTCGGGTTCACTGCCGGGCTGGCCGCCGGAGAGGATCGCCAGCCCCTGCGAGGCCAGCCACTGGGCGAGTGCCTCGTTGCGCGCGGCGAGTGCCTCGTTGCGCGCGCGTTTGGCCGAAACCGAGCTCCTCACCGCGATCACCGCTAGGACGACCGCCACGACGCACACTGCTGCCAGCACCGCTGATAGCCACTTCAATCGGCGTGCCGCCGCCTGCTCGGACTCGAGTCGCCGTTCCCGTTCGACGCGCCGCTCGCGATCGAGCTCCGCCTCGCGCTGCATTGCGGCATGCTCAAGTGCCTGCCGTTCCCGTTCCGCGCGGGCCGCCAGCGCCGCCTTTTCTTCTTCTCCGCGGCGCCGGTCGCGGTGTTCGCGGACGACGCGCGTGAGCACATCGTGGGTGAGCTCGATTCGTTGCGCGCCGTGATACTCCACAAGTCGCAGCAGCCGGGAGCCAATCAACCGGCCGAGTTCGTCGTCGGTGAGTATTGACGGCACCGCGTCCTCGCGTGCGTAGCTGTTGCGGAACCCCTTCTCGGTGATCAGCTCGTCCTCGACGAATTCCGCCGCATGCGGCAGGTCACGCACGCACGCCGAATAGTAATTCGACAGGATGCCACTCTTAGCGCTCTCGACCAGCTGCTCCTCGAAACGCTCCTGAACGAGCCGCTTCCGCTCCTCATTGAGCTCGCGGCAAAACAAGCTGAGCAACGCAGGTTCCAAATACGAGGCTCCCTGTCCGTCACCACGATGCTCGACGTCAGCAACGGCGGTTTCGCCGTGGCGTTGTAGGTTTTCACCGGCGACAATGTCCACTACGCGCTTCGCCAGTGCAGCCGTCATCAGGTCCTTAGCCGGCTCGTGCACCGCATCAAATGCGTCATCCCTGTTCAACGGAAGCAGCCGGATCCGCGCTCGTCCCAGTGCGGGAATTAGCCGGCACCATTCTTCGAGGTCGGGAAGATAATCTTCGCGCAGGCTGATCAATAACTTGAAATTGCGCGACCGCAGATCAAAGCGCGCAGCCACCGCCTCATCGGCTTCAATCCGCGAAGACAAATCTGCCGGAATACGATTCTCAGCCAAGTCACCAAGGTCGTTTCGGAATGCCTCGACGAGATCGGGTGCCCGCTCACCCAGGGTGAAGAGTTCTTCGAACTGGTCGAGGACGATCACCGGCGTAAGCCGATCGTTCTCAGCATTCCGTAGCCCAATGTCTCGACGATGCAGGTATTCCCAGAGAGATTCCTCATCCGACGGAAGCGCCGCACCGGGCAGTTCGGTCCGAATGGAGTTGTGCACGGATTGATGCAGCTGGCGAGCCAGTGGCGGCGCACCCGGTTTCACCTCGAAGCGCACGTAGACGGGCAGAAAGCGCTGTTCAGGCAACAGGCGCGGTTGGCGCAGCAAGGGGAACAGGCCTGCTCGCAACAGCGACGTCTTACCCAGGCCGGACCGCCCGTACAGGACCGTAACCGCGGCATCGAGCACATGTTGCACCAGCGTTGTTGATTCACGTTCGCGCCCGAAGAAGAACGCCCGTTCGTCTTCCTGGAACGATTCCAGTCCGGGCCACGGGTTCTCGCCGTCGAGCTGCGGCCGGGTCGTGGTGCGGGTCATGCCGCGCCGGGCCGGTTTATCGCATCGATTTCTTCGATAAGCATCGCGGTCAACCCGGCATCCGGCTCGCCGGCCGGCGCACTACCAAACTGTAAGCGCCCGAAGTACTTCCGCCCTTTCGGGTACCGGCTCAGGTCGCCGTCGTAGTCTTCGTCGATGATCACTGGCACGATGAAGCGGCCACTCGAGATTCTGGGCGCTCGTCCAACCGCCTCCGCCCACTCCCGGAAGACGTAGCCTTCCCTCTCCCGCTCGGTCTTCGCCGAGATGATCGGGACGAACAATCGAACAGTTTCGCCGATAGCGGTCAGGACCTCTTTCTCCCACTCATCACCCGCTTCCACGCTTCGTTCGTCCAACCACGCTTCCCCGCCGAGTCGGGTGATCGCAGTCCGAAGTTGCCGGGCAGCCTGTGCATCCTCGCGCATGTAGCTGATGAAAATCGACGGTGTGGCCGAGCCAAGAGGACCAGGGGAGCCATCCGGAACCCATGACGCCGCTGCCTGCGGCGTCGCGACGCCTTGTTTCGCGCAGCGTTCACACAATTCCGAAACAAACGCGGTCGGCTCCATGTCCAACTGCTGGACCAACGGTCGACGACAATACGTAGTGAAGAAATCCGACAGGAACGGTACCCGCGCGTTGGAAGAGCCGACGAAAAAGAACTGTTTGCGCTCATCCGACAGACGCTCAGTGCTCGACAAGCGCAGTAGGAATCGCCCGATCCAGTCGGGAATCTCGCAGCCAATGAACAACATCGGCTGATGCCTCAACTTATGGGCAAGCCATCCGGGCAGGCGCGCCGCATCGGGAAGCAACGCATGCAGCCACTCGAGCCGGTCCTCCTCGTGAATTGCGTACTCGGGAGTGGAGGTGGCCTGGCCGAACAGATTCAGTACCACGGTATCGGTGGCCGCGGCAGCTTGCGCATTTCGTGCCTGCTCGCTCGTTGACTGATTCGGTGAAAACGTCAGTTCACGCGTCAGGTCTCTACCACGGAATCGGACGTCGTTGAGCGCCTTCGTGAGCAGTCGGTCGGGCGTCGTATTCACGAAGAGGCGCATGCCATCGATCCGGGCGAGATCACGCAGCGCATCGCCAGGCTCCGGATCGATTTCCTTGATGATGCGGTTTATTCGGCCATACAACAGCTCGACTTCGTCCCGGCCTTGCGCTTGGAGGATCGCCGCTACCGCTTCACCCATCGTCCTGATCTCACACGACGTGTCCAGCTGATACTTGCTCGCGAGGCGCTGGCCGATGAGAGAACTGAAAGTCAGCTCGACATTGCCGGTGTTGATCACGGTCAATTCGGGCCCCACAACTGGCACCAGCCGCTGATCCTCGATATGCCCGAGAAGAGCGTCCCAAAAATCTTCGTTCGTGTTCATGCGTTTGCTCCCAGCAGACGCCCGCCAATACCGCTAGGGTAACGCAGCAGCAGGCGCTGGACGGGTGAAATGGCTGTTACAGCAAATAGTGGCTGAGCGCCATTTCGGTGACCCAAGCAGCAGCGTGAAAGGCTAACCCGAAACATCAAGCGCCCCGCGATCGGCGTTCCTCAAGCTGTGGGTTCATGTTCGCATCCCATTTGGGTAGGCGTGCGTGATGGTGGGTGTCAGAATGCCACTGTGTGGTCGGCAGCGATTGAGTAATGCACTACTCGACTTCCACGACTGGTTGCACGCTGTGGTTGGCGCTCTTGCTTCGACACCACGGGTGCACCAACGGGTACCACCGGGATCCCGCCACTGGCCGGCCGATCGGCGAGCCTCTGACCGCCGACACTTTCGTGGTGCCGCACGGGCTTCAGTTTCCTCGCGGCGCTGCCGGCATCGAGTCCGCGGTGCACAGCGTGTGTTCGGACGACCGCGACATGGCCGCCATTGTCTGGTAGCTGGCGCAAGATAACGCGGGGGCGCACAACCGAGACGTGAATGCCGCACTATCGGGGCGTCCGCGGAAAGGCGGCGGCCTGTAAAAAGCCTTGTTTCACGTTCGCGACGTACAGCTTTTATCGCCCCTATAAGCCCGAAGCGTTCCGTTCAAATCGGAAGACGGCCAACCGGCCCGCCAGCGCCTCGAATTCATCGGCGGTACCGTCGCGCACCATCCCCGATCGCTTCGCGAACGTGACACCGACCGGCACTTCGGTCGAAAACGCCCGCAGCACCGGGCGCGCCTGCTCGGCGCTCAGCTCGACGATCGTCACCGGCCGGGACCTTCGTCCACGGGCCAATGTGCCCGAGCCAGCGGCCCGGGCGTTCGCGGCCCAGTCGGCGCCGGGATAGCCGGCCACCACGTAAAGGCCGCCTTCGAATTCGAAGGGCGTCATCGGGGTGCTGCGCGGCCGGCCCGACTTGCGGCCCGGCACCGTCAACACCATGGCGGGGCCGGTCGGTATCCCCAGTTTTTGCACGGCCATCATCACCTTGTTCATGGGTTTGAGGTAGCGCGGCGGACGCGGCTCGGCCATGTCAGGCTCCGATCTGCTCGGTGAACACGGCACGGTGTTCAGACACCCAGTGCGCGAACGTGCGGGCGGGCCGGCCAACGATCTTTTCCACATCGAAGGTGACCAGGGCGGGCTTGTCGATCGTCTCGGCGAGCATCGCGACATAAGCGTCGGCGAATTCGGTGGGGAAGCCCAAGCCGATGAACCGCTGCCGGACCGCATCCGCCGGCGCCTCCTGGTAGCGCAGTGGCCGGCCCAGCACCGCGCCGATCACATCCACGAGTTCTGCGTTGGTGAACGACTGCGGACCGGTCAGCGGGATCTGCTGGCCCACCAGCTCATCGGTGAGCAGCGCCCGGGCCGCGACCGCCGAGATGTCGCTTTCGACAATCGGCGCGCTGGATGCCTGGGCGTAGGGGCCGGCCACCACATCGCCGGCGCGGATCTGCGCGGACCACATGCCGGCGAAGTTGGTCGCAAATACGCTGGGCCGCAAACTAACCCAGGCTAGGCCGGAGTCGATGGCGAGTCTTTCGACCTCCTTATTGCGGTCACCGCGAAAACGTGACGGCTGCCGGGAGAAGTCGTCGTCGGCATTGATGGCCGACAGCGCGACCAGTTTGGCGACCCCGGCCCGGACGGACTGCGCTACCACGTCGGCGAGGTCCGCGCCGAGCGCCCGGGAATTAAGGAATACCGCCGACGCTCCCGATAGCGCGTCGGCCGTCGAGCCGACGACTTCGACCCCGTCGGGAAACCGGGCGGTCTTCGGCGTGCGGGTGACGGCCCGCACCCGCGCGCCTGCGGCGGCGAGTTCGGCGACGAGGGGACGGCCGACATTGCCGGTCGCTCCGGTGATCACAATCGTCATGCTGCAACTCCTTGGTGTGTTTGCGCTTTCTTAAAAAGGGACGGGGCCAAAGGTGGGAAAGTTACAGTCGGAAACAAGTAACTTTCTCGGGCACCGAATCGTCGAAGATTTATGGAGCAATCGCCGTCATCGACCGACCAGATAGCCGACGCCTGGCGTCGCCACCGCCCGTATCTGGTCAACCTCGGCTACCAGATCATCGGAGATGTCGGCGACGCCGAAGACGTTGCGCAAGAAGCATTTCTGCGACTGTCGCGCATGGATCCGAACGAGATCGAGGACGTCCGCGGCTGGCTCACGGTGGTCACCAGCCGGCTTTGTCTGGATCTGGTGCGTTCGGCGCGAGCGCGCTACGAACGCCCGAGTGACACTGCCCAGGAGGACCAGCACGGCCGGCCGACCATGGTTGACCCGGCCGACCGGGTCACCCTCGACGACGAGGTCCGCGCCGCGTTACTGGAAGTCCTGCGCAGGCTCACTCCGGGTGAGCGTGTGGCCTTCGTGCTGCACGACGTGTTCGGGGTCCCTTTCGACACCATCGCCGACACCGTGGGCCGTCCCGTCGGTACCTGCCGCCAGCTGGCGCGGCGCGCGCGCGCCAAATTCACTGGGGCACAACCGAAGTTGAGCGAGGTCGCCCCGGCCGAGCACCAGCTCGTCACCGAGAAGTTCATCACCGCGTGCGCCAACGGCGACATCGCCGCGTTGACCGCCGTCCTGGATCCGACGGTCTGGGGCGTGGGCACCGTCCTCGCGGACCCGGCGCCGCCCCCGCAGGTCAACCACGGGCCGCACGACGTGGCCACCAACCTGCTGCGCTACCTGGGGCCCGGGGCCACCCTTGTCACCGGGCCCGCCGGACAGCCGACGGTGCTGGCATTCGCGGACCGGCGGCTCTTCGCCGCCATCGTGCTGACCATCCGCGGCCGCCTCATCACCAAGATCGAGGCGGTGGCCGACCCGTCGGCGCGCGGCGTCGTGCCATGATGCCGACCAGTTGCTGCTCGACGTGGAGGAGGGGCCGGGCTGGACCGAGCCGAAACGTCGGCCGCTGGTCTGGACGGTCGCCGAACTCAAGCCCAGGGGATGTTCACCTGGGTGGCCAGGCAGCCGGTCCTTTCCTTCGAGGCGGTGCATCGCCTCGATGATGCGGGGATGGGGTGCGCACGACACTCGAGTTCATCGTGACCGGCCTATTGGCGTGGCTGGCCAACCCGCTTGCCGGGTCGCGGATCCGCTCATCCCTCGAAATGGAGAGCACGGAACTGAAGCGGGCCGCCGAGACGGGCCGACCGAGCGCGCACCGTCACCGAGCTGCGGGCGGTCGGTTGCGCATGTCAGCGGGCCGCGACGCGAAATACTCCGCGACCGTGGCCGCGATCTGCAGAAATCTGAGCCGGGTGGGCGGGGCCATTTCAGTGCTCACGTCGATGACCCCACCGGGCCGCAGATGGGGATCGAAAGGCACCTCGACCACCGGTTGTCCGTGGTTGATGAACTCGCGGGCCAGCAACGACCGGGTGCGCTTGTCGGCATGTCCGTCAGAGTCGTTGAGCACCACGATGGTGCGTTGCAGCAAGCCCCTCAGGTTGTGATCCGCCAGCCAATCCATGATCTTGGCGGCGGCGGAGGCCCCGTCGGCCCACGGCGAGGACACCACGATCAGCGCATCCAGATCCCGCAGGACTTCCTGGGTGACCGGTGCATCCATCGTCGAGCCGCAGTCGATGACCGAGATCGCGAAATGGCGATCCAGCCGCAACGCGGCTTCCCGGTAGATCGCAGGATCGAGCACCCGGCGTGGACCGGCCGCCGGCTCACCGCCGAGCACGTGCAGCCCGGCGGTATTGCGGCCGACGCGGGCCATCACATCGGTGTAGGAATGCAGGTGCTTGTCGGCGGTCAAGTCCCAGAACGAATTGGTCGACTCGGGATCGATTCTGCTGGCCAGGCGCCCAAAGGCGGTATCGGCATCGACGGCGACGACGCGATCCTGCCTGCGCAGTTCGGCGAAGATCGATCCGACGCTGGCGGCGACCGACGTCTTCCCGACGCCGCCCTTGCCCAGCACGCCGACCTTGTGATTGCCGTGCAGGACCATCCGGATGGCCGCTTCGAATTGGACCTCCTCGCGTTGCGCGGCCGAAGGACCCGGCCTGACAAGGCCAAAGGTGATCATTTCGACGATGCGGCGCCAGCCGCGGTCGGCACGCAGCGACGGACCGGTGCGTCCCGGCGGCGCGAAGGCGACGTCGGACCACACACCCGGTGGGGGTGAGGACCCGGGTGCAGGGTGGGCAGCGGGAGCTTGCGCACGCATGGGCGCGGGAGGATAGGCCTGCTGGTGCGGTGGAACGGACGGAGGAGCCGGCGCGCTCTGCGGGGCGGGGCCCGGAAAAACCGGAGGAAAGGCTGCGGGCGGCGGCGGCCCGTTGGGCTGGGGCCCGGGCGGGCGTGCAGCGGGGGCGCCGGGCTGACTGGGCCGCAGACGGTCCCGCAGGAATTCGTCGCGCTCGTTCATGGGCTCCTCGGGTGGCGGGCGATCAACCTCAGTCCAGTATCGGTTACCTGCTGGACGGCGACCGGAGTTGGCCCGCTCGTCCGCCTTTTAGACTCTCGCCAGGATTGTGCAAACTCTGCGGGGCTCGGCTGGGATCGCGTCACGGCGCTTTTGGGCACGCCTGCGATTCGGGCGGCTGCGCCCGGTTGCGTCCGGTCTCACTGCTGGCAAACTCGGTTAAGGGCCTGATGTGGCCGGCGCCCGCGCCGATCCACGCTGTCGCGCGCAGATTGCCGCCTGTTGAGCGGCCTGCCGCGAGGCTGTCGATCAGCCGTTACAGCGAATTTACGGTCATGCCAGCTGGCAGGTTATTATTAGGGAAGTTGGCATGTCAGGCGGGTTTTGTCATATCGTTTTACGACTTGTCGAGACTGGTCACGAGCCCACCGTTCAGCGCTGCACGGACGAATACTTGATTGGATCATCTCCGCCTGGCGGACAGCCTATCGACAAGACCGAAGGGGCCTGGCCCGCAACGTCGGGGTGCGGAACCGTCGGTGGTACTACAACGGCTGCGCAAAAAGTTGGTGAAGGGGTAGGTGGGAATGACGCCCAAGCGCGTCGGGCTGTATAACCCCGCATACGAGCACGATTCGTGCGGAGTGGCGATGGTCGTCGATATGCACGGCCGGCGCACCCGAGACATTGTCGACAAGGCCATCACCGCGCTGCTCAACCTCGAACATCGCGGAGCCCAGGGAGCCGAGCCGCGCAGCGGCGACGGCGCCGGTATTCTTATTCAGGTCCCGGACGCATTCCTGCGCGAGGTCGTCGATTTCGAGCTGCCCGCCGCGGGCAGCTACGCCACCGGCATCGCGTTCCTGCCGCAGTCGTCCAAGGACGCGGCGTCCGCCTGCGCCGCGGTGGAAAAGATCGCCGAAGCCGAGGGACTGCAGGTCGTGGGCTGGCGGAATATACCCATCGACGACTCGTCGCTGGGCGCGTTGTCCCGCGACGCGATGCCTACCTTCCGGCAGGTGTTTATGGCGGGGGCTTCGGACATGGCTCTGGAGCGCCGCTGCTACGTGGTCCGCAAGCGTGCCGAGCACGAACTGGGCACCAAAGGCCCCGGCCAGGACGGGCCGGGTCGCGAAACCGTCTACTTCCCAAGCCTTTCCGGCCAGACACTCGTCTACAAGGGCATGCTGACCACCCCGCAGCTCAAGGCGTTTTACCTTGACCTGCAAGACGATCGGCTGACCAGCGCACTGGGCATCGTGCACTCTCGCTTTTCCACGAACACCTTCCCGTCGTGGCCGCTGGCGCATCCGTTCCGGCGCATCGCCCACAACGGGGAGATCAACACCGTCACCGGCAACGAGAACTGGATGCGGGCCCGCGAGGCTTTGATCAAGACCGACATCTTCGGCTCGGAAGACGATGTGGAGAAGTTGTTCCCGATCTGCACGCCGGGCGCCTCCGACACCGCCCGCTTCGACGAGGCACTCGAATTACTGCACCTAGGCGGGCGCAGCCTGCCGCACGCAGTGCTGATGATGATTCCCGAGGCGTGGGAACGCAACGAGAGCATGGACCCGGCGCGGCGGGCGTTCTACGAGTACCACGCATCGCTGATGGAACCGTGGGACGGTCCGGCGTCGATGACGTTCACCGACGGCACCGTCGTGGGCGCGGTGCTCGACCGCAATGGCCTTCGCCCGTCCCGGATTTGGGTCACCAAGGACGGCCTGGTGGTGATGGCGTCCGAGGCCGGAGTCTTGGACCTGGACCCGTCGACCGTGGTGCGCCGGATGCGGTTGCAACCCGGCCGGATGTTCCTGGTGGACACCACGCAGGGCCGCATCGTCGCCGACGAGGAGATCAAAGCCGAGCTGGCCGCCAAGCACCCCTATCAGGAGTGGCTCGACAAGGGACTGGTTCCGCTCGAGTCATTGCCTCAGGGCAAGTACGTGCGGATGCCGCATGATCGACTTGTCATGAGGCAGTTGGCCTTTGGCTACACCTACGAAGAGCTCAACCTGCTGGTTGCGCCGATGGTCCGCACCGGCGCGGAGCCGCTCGGGTCGATGGGTACCGATACCCCGGTCGCGGTGCTGTCGCAGCGTCCCCGGATGCTCTACGACTACTTCCACCAGCTGTTCGCTCAGGTGACCAACCCGCCGCTGGACGCAATCCGCGAAGAGGTGGTGACCAGCCTGCAGGGCACCACCGGTGGCGAGTGCGACCTGCTCAGCCCGACTGCGAAGTCGTGTCATCAGATCTCGCTGCGACAGCCGATTCTGCGTAACCATGAGCTGGCCAAGCTGGTCAACCTCAACGCCGACGACAAGGTCAACGGGCGCTCACACGGCATGCGCTCCAAGGTGATTCGCTGTCTGTACCCGGTAGCCGAGGGCGGCGCCGGCCTGGCAGCCGCACTGGATGAGGTACGGGCGCGGGCGTCGGCCGCGATTGCCGACGGCGCCCGGGTCATCATTCTCTCCGACCGTGAATCCAACGAGCAGATGGCTCCGATACCGGCACTGCTCGCCGTCGCCGGGGTGCACCACCATCTGGTGCGGGATCGGACCCGAACCCACGCGGGTCTGGTGGTCGAAACCGGCGACGCCCGCGAGGTGCACCACATGGCGGCGCTGATCGGCTGCGGCGCCGCAGCGGTCAACCCGTACCTGGCCTTCGAATCGATCGAGGACATGCTCGACCGCGGTGTTATCGACGGGATCGACCGCGAGAAGGCATTGAACAACTACGTCAAGGCGGCCGGCAAGGGCGTGCTGAAAGTGATGTCCAAGATGGGCATTTCGACGCTGGCCTCTTACACCGGTGCGCAGCTGTTCCAGGCGGTCGGGATTTCCGAGGACGTGCTGGATGAATACTTCACCGGGTTGGCCTGCCCGACCGGCGGGATCACCCTGGACGACATCGCCGCCGACGTCTCCGCCCGGCATCAGCTGGCGTATCTGGAGCGGCCCGACGAACGCGCGCACCGCGAGCTCGAGGTGGGTGGGGAGTACCAGTGGCGCCGTGAGGGTGAGTACCACCTGTTCAACCCGGAGACGGTGTTCCGGCTGCAGCACGCCACCCGCACCGGCCAGTACAAGATTTTCAAGGAGTACACCCGTCTGGTCGACGACCAGAGCGAACGAATGGCATCGCTGCGCGGGCTGCTGAAGTTCCGCGGCGACGTGCGGCCTCCGGTACCACTGGACGAGGTCGAACCCGCCAGCGAGATCGTTAAAAGGTTCTCGACCGGCGCGATGAGTTACGGCTCGATCTCCGCCGAGGCACATGAGACGCTCGCCATCGCGATGAACCGGCTGGGCGGCCGGTCCAACAGCGGTGAGGGCGGCGAGGACGTCAAGCGATTTGACCACGATGCCAATGGCGATTGGCGCCGCAGCGCGATCAAGCAGGTCGCCTCCGCGCGGTTCGGCGTCACCTCCCATTACCTGACCAACTGCACCGATATCCAGATCAAGATGGCCCAGGGCGCGAAACCCGGTGAGGGCGGCCAGCTTCCGGGGCACAAGGTGTACCCGTGGGTGGCAGAGGTGCGGCACTCCACACCCGGCGTCGGCCTGATCTCGCCGCCACCGCACCACGACATCTATTCCATCGAGGATCTGGCGCAGCTGATCCACGACCTGAAGAACGCCAATCCATCGGCGCGAGTACACGTCAAACTGGTCTCCGAAAACGGCGTAGGGACGGTTGCGGCTGGAGTCTCTAAAGCGCACGCGGACGTGGTGCTGATCTCTGGGCACGACGGCGGCACCGGCGCGACTCCGCTGACCTCGCAGAAGCACGCGGGTGCTCCGTGGGAGCTGGGGCTGGCCGAGACGCAGCAGACGTTGCTGCTCAACGGGTTACGCGACCGGATCGTGGTTCAGGTGGATGGCCAGCTCAAGACGGGTCGCGACGTGATCATCGGCGCGCTGCTCGGCGCCGAGGAATTCGGCTTCGCCACCGCTCCGCTGGTGGTGGCCGGCTGCATCATGATGCGGGTGTGCCACCTTGACACCTGCCCGGTCGGTGTGGCCACCCAAAACCCGGTGCTACGGGAGCGGTTCACGGGCAAGCCAGAATTCGTGGAGAACTTCTTCCTTTTCATCGCCGAGGAAGTCCGAGAATACATGGCGGAGCTGGGCTTCCGGACGTTTAACGAAATGGTCGGGCAGGTGGGCTCGCTGGACACCACGCTGGCTCGCGCACATTGGAAGGCGCACCGGTTGGATCTGGCACCCGTGCTGCACGAGCCGGAGTCGGCGTTCATGAACCAGGACCTGTACTGCAGCTCGCGCCAGGACCACGGTCTGGACAAGGCGCTCGACCAGCAGTTGATCGTGATGAGCAGGGAGGCGCTGGATTCCGGGAAGCCGGTCCGGTTCTCCACCTCCATCAGCAACGTCAACCGCACCGTGGGTACCATGCTCGGCCACGAGGTGACGAAAGCCTATGGCGGCCAGGGATTGCCGGACGGAACCATCGACATAACGTTCGAAGGGTCCGCGGGCAACAGCTTCGGCGCCTTTGTGCCCAAGGGAATTACGTTGCGTGTGTACGGCGATGCCAACGACTACGTCGGCAAGGGTCTATCCGGTGGCCGAATTGTGGTGCGGCCGTCGGACAGTGCGCCACAGGGTTATGTCGCCGAGGACAACATCATCGGTGGCAACGTGATTCTGTTCGGCGCTACCAGCGGGGAAGTGTTCCTGCGCGGTGTGGTTGGGGAAAGGTTCGCTGTGCGTAACTCTGGGGCACACGCCGTGGTCGAGGGCGTCGGCGATCACGGCTGCGAGTACATGACCGGTGGCCGGGTCGTCATCCTGGGCCAGACGGGCCGCAACTTCGCCGCCGGCATGTCCGGCGGTGTTGCCTATGTCTACGACCCCGACGGCGAACTACCCGACAACCTCAACACCGAGATGGTGGACGTCGAGACCCTCGACGACGATGACGCGGAGTACCTGCACGGCATTATCCAGGCGCACGTTGATGCGACAGATTCCGCTGTCGGGCAACGAATCCTGGCCGACTGGCACGGCCAGCAACGGAACTTCGTCAAGGTGATGCCGCGGGACTACAAGAAGGTGCTGCAGGCGATCGCCGAGGCCGAACGCGACGGCACGGATGTCGACAAGGCGATCATGGCGGCAGCGCATGGGTGATCCGAGCGGCTTCCTGAAATACACACATCGGGAATTGCCGAAGCGCCGGCCTATCCCGTTGCGGCTGCGCGACTGGCACGAGGTCTACGAGGAGTTCGACAACAATACCTTGCGCGAGCAGGCGACCCGCTGCATGGACTGTGGCATTCCGTTCTGCCACAACGGCTGTCCGCTGGGCAACCTGATTCCGGAATGGAACGACCTGGTGCGCGGGGGCCGTTGGCGCGACGCGATCGAACGGCTGCACGCGACCAACAACTTCCCCGACTTCACCGGCCGGCTATGTCCGGCGCCGTGCGAGCCGGCGTGTGTGCTCGGGATCAACCAAGATCCGGTGACGATCAAGCAGATCGAGCTGGAGATCATCGACAACGCCTTCGACGAAGGCTTCGTGGTGCCGCTGCCTCCTGACAAGCAGACCGGAAAGACTGTGGCCGTGGTGGGTTCGGGCCCGGCGGGTCTGGCCGCCGCCCAGCAACTCACCCGCGCCGGTCACCGCGTGACCGTCTTCGAGCGCGACGACCGCATCGGTGGGCTGCTGCGCTACGGCATCCCGGAATTCAAGATGGAAAAGCGCGTGCTCGACCGGCGGCTCGAACAAATGCGCGCCGAGGGCACCGAGTTCCGGGCCGGCGTCAACGTCGGCGTCGACATCACCGCCGAACAGCTGCGCGCCGATTTCGATGCGGTGGTGCTGGCCGGCGGCGCGACCGCCGCCCGCGAGCTGCCGATTCCCGGCCGGGACCTGGACGGCATCCATCAGGCGATGGAGTACCTGCCGTGGAGTAACCGGGTGCAGGAAGGGGACGACGTTCTCGGCGACGACGGGGAACCGCCGATCACCGCTAAGGGCAAGATGGTCATCATCATCGGCGGCGGCGACACCGGGGCCGACTGCCTGGGCACCGTCCACCGGCAAGGTGCCGCCAACGTGCACCAGTTCGAGATCATGGCGCGTCCGCCGGACGCCCGCGCCGAATCCACCCCATGGCCGACCTACCCGCTGATGTACCGGGTGTCGGCGGCCCACGAAGAGGGCGGTGAGCGGGTCTTCTCCGTCAACACCGAGGAGTTCGTCGGCAAAGATGGGCGCGTGAGCGCGCTCAAGGTGCACGAAGTGGCCATGGAGGGCGGCAAGTTCGTCAAGGTCGAGGGCTCCGACTTCGAGCTTGACGCCGATCTGGTGTTGCTGGCGATGGGATTCGTCGGCCCGGAGCAGCCCGGCCTGCTCACCGACCTCGGGGTGAAACTCACCGACCGCGGAAACGTTGCCCGCGGCGCCGACTTCGACACCTCGGTGCCCGGCGTTTTCGTTGCTGGCGACATGGGTCGAGGCCAGTCATTGATCGTCTGGGCGATCGCCGAGGGGCGGGCCGCGGCGGCCGGCGTGGACCGCTATCTGATGGGCTCAACTGCGTTGCCGGCGCCGATCAAGCCGACGGCCGCGCCGCTTGTGTAAGTCACACCAGTAACTCGAGAAACATAAATATAAATTTCGGCGTTTCTGCCGCCGTTTGCCAGGCGGATGTTGTGTAATAGGTCGGTGTGGGCTTCGTCACAGGGGGAGTCCCAGGAAACTGACCCACCGCAGGAGTGATCACTGTGCATATACACCCAGGACCCCGATCACGAATGGCGCGAATCGCCTGGTTATGGTTTCGCCACCCATTGAAGAGCCACGAATTTCCCGCCAAACAAGAGCGCTTGGTGACCGCCGCGGACCTGCTGCTGTTCGGGGTCTAGCGACAGCCCGGCGTAGCCGGGGCCCCGCCAGACGTTTGCTCAGATCCAGCGAGCAGTTATCTAGCTAACAAGTCCAGATTCGCGGATCGCCTCCGCCAGCGGTTCCAGCACGGCCGGGTCGTGCGGGGTGGCGATATAGACGATGCCAAGGTCCAGACCCTCGGCCGCAAGGGCGGCCGCGTCCTCGACGACCTTGCCGTAGTTGCGATCGGGTTCCAGCCGCAGGTGGGCCGACAGGGTGATCTCCTTCGGGTCACGTCCGATGTCCGCGCAATGGGAGGCCAGCACGTCTCGCTTGTGCGCGAACACGTCGGGCGGACCACCGACGAAGTTCCAATGCTGCGCGTAGCGCGCGGTGATCCGTAGCGTGCGCTTCTCTCCGCTGCCACCGATGCAGATCGGCGGGTGCGGGCGCTGCGGGCCTTTGGGCTCATTGCGGGCGCCCTTGAGCTGGTAGAACTTGCCGTCGAAGTCGGTGGTCTGCTGGCTCAGTAGGCTGGTGAGCACCTCGCAGGCTTCCTCGAACCGGTCGAAGCGCTCCTTGACGGTGCCCAGCTCGATGCCGTAGGCGCCCGACTCCTCTTCGTTCCAGCCGGCGCCGATCCCGAGCTCGAGGCGTCCATTGGAGATGATGTCGAGCGCGGCGGCCATGTTGGCGAGTACCGCCGGGTGCCGATAGTGGATGCCGGTGACCAGGGTGCCCAGGCGCAGTCTGGTGGTGGCCTGCGCCAGCGCGGTCAGCGTCGTCCAGCCCTCCAGGCAGGGCCCGCTGCTGTTGCCGAAGATCGGGTAGAAGTGGTCAAAGGTCCAGCCGGACTCGTAGATGTCGATGTCGTCGGCGGCCTGCCAGACGGCGAGCATGTCGGCCCAGGTGGTGTCTTGCGGTGAGGTTTTGAACGCGAATCGCATGGAACCGACGGTAGTCGCCTCGCCTGAGGCGCAATTAAACTCGAGTGAACGATGAGCAGCGTCCTCGGAATCGATACCAAGATCACTCTGCTGGCGGCCGGACTGATCTTTCTGCTGGCGCTTGGCCTCGGCGTGTGGAAGTACCGGCAGATCGTGGTGACCGAAGATCACCGAGCTCACCCCTACGTCGACATCGCGCACCGGGCGGCGTTGCTCTATTCGTTCGCGACCGCGTTGATCGCGGTCTTCGTCGAACTCAGCGCCTGGCCGGCATGGGTGAATTTGACCGCGGCGATGGTCGCCGTGTTCTTTTTCGTCGCCGCGATCGGGACCTACATCCTGCACGGAGCGCGGCGCGATACCGAAAACCAATTCGAGCATCCGCCAAGGGGGACCGGACTGATGATGACGTTGCTGATCGTGGGCGAAATAGGTGGTTTCGCAGTAATCTTCGCCGGCTTCATCGTTGGGCAGCTATGGACCCGGTAGCCGCGCTGCGCCAGATCGCTTACTACAAGGACCGCGACCGCCAAGATCCGCGGCGTGTGATGGCATACCGCAACGCCGCCGACATCCTCGAGGATCTCGACGACGCGGCGCGCGAGCGACATGGCCAGGCCAACAGTTGGCAGTCGATTCCGGGCATCGGGCCCAAGACCGCGAAGGTCATCGCGCAGGCCTGGGCCGGCCGTGAACCCGACCAGTTGGCCGAATTGCGTGCTGGCGCCGGGGATCTCGGTGGGGGAGAGGTACGGGCCGCGCTGCGCGGTGACCTGCACCTGCACTCGAACTGGTCGGACGGGTCCGCGCCGATCGAGGAGATGATGGCCACCGCAGCCACGCTGGGCCATGAATACTGCGCCCTGACCGATCACTCGCCGCGCCTGACCATCGCCAACGGGCTCTCGCCGGAACGGTTGCGCAAACAGCTCGACGTGATCGACGAGCTGCGCGACAAGTTCGCGCCGATGCGCATTCTCACCGGGATCGAAGTGGACATCCTCGACGACGGCAGCCTGGACCAGGAGCCCGAACTGCTCGACCGCCTCGACATCGTCGTGGCCAGTGTGCACTCCAAGCTGTCGATGGACTCGGCCGCGATGACCCGGCGGATGGTGCGCGCGGTATCCGACGGCCACGCCGACGTGCTGGGCCACTGCACCGGCCGACTGGTCGCGGGCAACCGTGGTATCCGGCCCGAATCGAAGTTCGACGCCGAGGAGGTGTTCACCGCCTGTCGCGACCATGGCACCGCGGTGGAGATCAATTCGCGTCCGGAACGCCGCGACCCGCCGACCCGGCTGCTGAACCTGGCGTTGGAGATCGGCTGCGTGTTCAGCATCGACACCGATGCACACGCGCCCGGCCAGCTGGACTTCCTCGGCTACGGCGCACAGCGGGCGCTGGATGCGGATGTCCCGGTAGACCGCATCGTGAACACCTGGCCCGCCGAGCGGCTCCTGGAGTGGGCCGCCTCCTGAGGAACCCTTTGACTTTTCTATGGGTCAGTGCGGAATCCCAGCTGATCTGTTAGCGGGACTTTTAGCGTTCGCGTCATGGCACTGCCTGCCCGGAGCGACACGATCGAGTTGATCGACAAGGGGTCCTCGTCGGACACCCATCCGACGCCACTGCTATTCGTTCACGGCGGATGGCACGGCGCGTGGTGTTGGGACGAGCACTTCCTGGACTTCTTCGCAGGCGCGGGCTATCGCGCAATCGCTCTGAGCGTGCGCGGACACGGCAACAGCCCCACCACTAAACCGCTCAGCAGTTGTTCGGTAGCCGACTATGTCCAGGATGTGCGTTCGGTGGCGGATGGCCTGCCCACGCCGCCAGTGCTGATCGGTCACTCGATGGGCGGTTTCATCGTCCAGATGTACCTCGAGGACCGCAGCGCCCCAGCTGCAGTGCTGCTGGCGTCCATGCCGTCACACGCGGCGCGAAGGCTGGGCGTGGCGTTGCGCGCCATGCGCCGACATCCGTTGGTGGCCCTTCGTGCCAACACGGTCGGCAGCACAGCCGACCTGGTGAACACCCCACGCCTGGCGCGAGACCACTTTTTCTCCACACACACGCCCGAATCCGTCGTCGAGTCCTGTGCCGCACGCCTACAAGCAGAGAGCTGGGGCGCCCCGGGGCTCTCCGTGCGTCTCAAGCCCGCACAGATAACAACTCCGCTCCTGGTTCTCGGCGCCGAAAACGACAAGCTCGTCGTCAACACTGACGTGCGTGCGACCGCACGCGCATACCGAGTCCGAGCGGAGTTCTTTCCCGGCGGACACAACATGATGCTCGAACCCGGCTGGCCTGATGTCGCCGATCACATCCACTCCTGGCTGACCAGCCAGGGAATCTAGGGTCCGCGCAATCCCGTCAGTCCGGTAGGTGCGGCACTTCGATACCTGGGTCGCGGCCGACCAACACCGCGCGGGTGAGCGCGGACTTGCCGTAGCGACGCCGCACCGCGTCGACTGCCGCATCGACCGAGCGGGGCTCCCCGGTGAACGGCAGCATCAGTTGCTCGGTACCGGTGCGGTCGATACCCGACACCGCGAACCCGACCAACGTCAATCCGCGCTGCGCGATCAGCGGCGTGGCCGATGCCACCAGTTCCCGGGCAACGGCGAGGATGGGTTGGGTCGATGACGTCGCCCACGGCAAGGTGTGCGACCGGGTTGCCCGGCTGAAGTCTTCAAAGCGCAAGCGCAGCAACACCGTTCGGCCGGTGCGGTCCGCGGCGCGCATGCGGCCGGTGATCCTGTCGATGAGGTTGACTATCACCGCGTCGATTTCGGCGGGCGACATCACGCTGCCGGCCCGGCCCAGCGCTCGTTGGGCGCCGACCGAGCGGCGATGAACCCCGGTGGTCACCCGGCGACGGTCGAGATTGCGGGACAGCGCATACAACTGACGACCCATCGCGGCACCCAACAGTGAGGCCAGCGTGGATTCGCTGAGCTCGGCGACCTCGGCGACGGTGGTGATGCCGTAATTGCGCAACTTGTCGGCGGTCACGCCACCGACGCCCCACAACCGGCGCACGGGCAGTGGGTGCAGGAACGTCAGCTCCTCATCCGGCGGCACCCGCAGTAACCCGTCGGGCTTGGCTTCCTGGCTGGCGACCTTCGCGAGGAATTTCGTGCGGGCGATCCCGACCGTGATGGGCAGGCCGACTCGAGTGCGCACGTCCGCGCGCAGCCGCGCCCCGATCTGCATCGGGGTTCCGGACACCCGTCGCAATCCGCCGACATCGAGGAACGCCTCGTCCACCGAGAGCGGCTCCACGATCGGGGTGCAATCGCGGAACACCTCGAACACGGCATCGCTGGCGCGCGAATAGGCGCTCATTCGCGGCGGTACCACCACGGCGTGCGGGCATAGGAGCCGTGCTTGTGCCCCGCCCATTGCGGTGCGCACGCCGTAGGCCTTGGCCTCGTAGCTGGCCGCCAGCACGACCCCGCCGCCCACGATCACCGGGCGGCCGCGCAACGCGGGGTCGTCACGCTGCTCAACGGACGCATAGAAC
Organism: uncultured Actinomycetota bacterium; assembly: GCA_963767375.1. GTDB lineage: Bacteria > Actinomycetota > Actinomycetes > Mycobacteriales > Mycobacteriaceae > Mycobacterium. The sequence continues at coordinate 1,987,777 of CAVYDT010000008.1, read as the reverse complement.
GAATCCAGGTCCGCGTGCAGGATGGACGCGTCGTACCGCACGAACATATGTTCGCATACGGGTCCGACAACTGTCAGACGTGTAACAGCGCTTCGACGTTGGCGTGCGCGATGGCGTGCATCTGCCGATCGGAAAGGCCGGAATCCGTGAGGAAGCCGGTGACGTTGTCCCGCTTCACGTACGGGAAGTCCTCGGAGTAGATGATCCGCTCGGCGCCCAGTTCGGCGACCACATGGTCGAGCTGATGCTGATTGAACATTCCCGACGGGGTCACCCAGATCTGCTGCCGGTAGTAATCGCTGATGTCGCGGTCCCGGCCGGTGCGCACCAGTGCGAAGGTCTCGTCGAGTCGTTCGAGCCAGAACGCCATCACCTCACCCCAGTGCCCGCTGAGCAGCTTCAGGCCGGGATGCCGATCCAGTGCGCCGGACAGGATCAGCCGGATGACGTGGATGCCCGCCTCGGCGTGCCAACCGAACGCGGGCCCGGAGAACATCACCCCGATGGCGGCGGACCAGTCACCGAAGTAATACGGCCCGCTGACCTGCGGGTGTGGCAATCCGGGATGTACGTAGATGGGTAGGTCCACGGCCTCGGCGGCCGCAAGGATCGGATCGAACCTGGCGTCATCGAGGAAGAGCCCTTCGAATGTGCCTGCGATCAGTGCGCCGACGAAGCCGAGGTCGCCGACGCAGCGGTACAGTTCCTCGGCCGCCGCGCCGGGGTCGTAGAGCGGAAGCGTCGCGAACCCCCGAAACCGGTCGGGGTGCTCGGAGATCTGTTGTGCCAGATCGTTGTTCACCTGACGGCACAGATCCGCCGACTCTGGGGCATCCAACGTGCTCGGACTGCCGTTGCCGTGGGAGACGACTTGGACGTCGACACCCACGGCATCCATGTGGGCCAACCGATGCCCACCCAACCGCGTTGCCGCGTCGCGGTCGTCGTTGAAGATCGAACCGAACTCGGCGAGCCCTTCCAGCGGCAGGCCGTTAGGTGGGCCGCCCAGCTGCAGCACACGGCCGCTGACCTCAGGGTGCTCGAAGTGTTCCTCGACGGTGATGATGCGCATCCGGTTGCCCCTTCGAGTGTGACCCCAGCCAGCTCGGACTAACGGGGCTGGCCGTAGATGCTGGTGACCCAGATGTGGGTGAGGGTGTCCACGAGCCGGTCCTCATCAACCGCCGGCTGTTCCAGCGATAGCGCCGCCATCATCGTGCGCTCGTTCATCTGATTCAGCGACGTCGCAAGGTCTAAGGGCGGGATGGTCTCGGGTGCGGCGCCCCGTTGTCGTTCAGCGGTGATCATGATCGCTGTGCGGTCGATCCACTTCTGCATGAAACTCGACCACACGGCCTGGAACTCCGGGCTTGTCGCCAGTGCCTCCCTGCCTGCCCGGGCCGCCGCCCGATGCGAGGCGAACCCGCTGAAGAACGCTTTGATGCCATTACGCCACACGCCGCGCGGATCGTCGGGCAGCCGCTGAACCGCGCCGTCGAACTCCGCGTCGGCGCGGGCGATTATCGGCTCGAGCAGCGAGAGCAGCACGGCCTCTTTGGACTTGAAATAAAAGTAGAACGTCGGCCGGGATAGGCCTGCACCCTTGGCCAGGTCGTCGACGGAAATGTCGGCGTATGCACGCTCCTGCAGCAGCCGCTCGGCCGTCGCGAGGATCGCCTGCTCGCGGTCGTCGCCGGACGGCCGGGTGGACCGCCGGCCCCGTGCGGCGCGGGTCGAACCGGCTTCCAAACGAGGCGAAGTCACGGTCGGTACTTTACACGCTGTTGAGAATTTCGACAGAGCGTTGACGTACTCAACACTGTGTTGATACCGTGGCGCCATGACTGAGCACCTCGACGTCGTCATCGTGGGCGCCGGCATCTCCGGCGTGAGCGCAGCCTGGCACTTGCAGGATCGTTGCCCGACCAAGAGCTACGCCATCCTGGAAAAGCGCTCCGCGATGGGCGGCACCTGGGACCTGTTCCGCTATCCGGGCATTCGGTCCGACTCCGACATGCATACGCTGGGTTTCCGGTTCCGTCCTTGGACCGAGCGCCAGGCCATTGCCGACGGCGGGCCGATTCTCGAGTACGTCAAGAGCACCGCGGCCATGTACGGCATCGACAAGCACATCCGGCTCAACCACAAGCTCCTGGGCGCCGACTGGTCGAACGCGGACAACCGCTGGACAGTGCAGATCGAAATCGACGGCACACCGAGCACGATCACCTGCTCATTCCTGTTGCTGTGCAGCGGCTATTACAACTACGAGCGGGGTTACGCGCCGACGTTCGCCGGCTCGGAGGAATTCACCGGCCCGATCATCCATCCGCAGCACTGGCCTGAGGACCTCGACTACGCCGACAAGAACGTCGTCGTGATCGGCAGTGGCGCCACCGCGGTCACTTTGATTCCGGCGCTTGCGAACTCGGGTGCCAAGAATGTCACGATGCTGCAGCGCTCGCCGACCTACATCGTGTCCCAGCCGAAACGGGACAAGATGGCCGAGCGGCTCAACCGCTGGTTGCCCGAGAAGGCGGCGTACACCGCGGTCCGCTGGAAGAACATCCTGCGGCAGTCGGCGCTGTACGGGGCGTGCCAGAAGTGGCCGCACCGGATGCGAAAAATCCTCCTGGGCTACGTGGAGCGACAGCTGCCCGAGGGCTATGACGTGCAGAAGGACTTCGCTCCGCACTACAACCCGTGGGAGCAGCGGCTATGTCTGGTGCCCAGCGGCGACTTGTTCCGCGCCATCCGCAAGGGGCAGGCGGACGTGGTCACCGACACCATCGATCGGTTCACCCCGACCGGCATCCGGCTGAACTCGGGACACGAGCTGCCGGCCGACATCATCATCACCGCAACGGGATTGAACCTGCAGCTGTTCGGTGGTGCGACCGTCACCGTCGACGGCCAGCCGGCGGACCTCACCAAGACAATGGCCTACAAAGGCATGATGCTGTCCGGCCTGCCCAACATGGCCTACACGGTGGGATACACCAACGCGTCGTGGACGCTGAAGGCCGACCTGGTGTCGGAATTCGCCTGCCGGTTGCTGAATTACATGGACGACAACGGCTTTGAGACCGTGGTGGTCGAGCACCCGGGTTCGGACGTCGAAGAACGGCCGTTCATGGATTTCACCCCCGGCTACGTGCTGCGCGCGCTCGAGGAGTTGCCGAAGCAGGGCGACCGCACGCCGTGGCGGCTGAACCAGAACTATCTGCGCGACATCCGGCTGATCCGGCGCGGTAGGGTCGCCGACGAGGGTCTCCGGTTCGCCAAAAAGCAAGCCACAGTGGCGGTTTAGACGACAACGATGCCGTCGTCGTCGCTATAGGCGACTTCGCCCGGCATGAACGTTACGCCGCCCAAGCTGATCTCGACATCGCGCTCCCCGGCCCCGGTCTTGGTGCTCTTGCGTGGGTTGGTGCCCAACGCCTTGATGCCGATGCCGATGCCGCGAAGCGCGGCGGCGTCACGCACCGCGCCGTGAACTACCAACCCGGCCCAGCCGTTGGAGCGAGCCAGTTCGGCGATGACGTCACCGACCAGGGCGGTGTGTAGGGAGCCGGCGCCATCGATCACCAGGACGCCACCCGCACCCGGCTGCGACAGTACAGATTTCAGCAGTGCGTTGTCCTGAAAGCAACGCACGGTACTGATCGGCCCGGCGAATTCCGGTCGCCCGCCAAATTGACGGAACTGGGTGTCGCAGCTGCGCACGTCGGAGCCGATTTCATCGACAAGGTCGGCGGTTGGCCGAAAGGCCACGGTCACTTCGGACACGCCGTTCAGCGGCGGCGCAGTTGGCGGACCAGCAGGATGGCCAGCAGGCTGAGCGCTAGCGCAACCACCAGCGGCACCGGCGAGGTGCGCGCGGAGGGTGGATACGCGTCGCTGGAGACCGGGTCGTTCGCGCTTTCTACGGTTGACTTCGCATGTGCCGCTGCGTCTTTGGCGGCATCAAGTTGGCCGTTGGTTTCGATCCGCTGCGCAAGGCCGAGCGGCTGGTCGGCCGGCTTGGGTGGCGCGGGTTCGGGGCTCTTGGCGGGTGCTTTCTTGGCGGGTGCTTTTTTAGCGGGCGCCTTTTTGGCGGGCGCCTTTTTCGCGGGTGCTTTTTTGGCGGGTGCTTTTGCGGTCTTCTTGACGGCCTTGGCGGGCGGCTCCTTGGCCGGTGGCGTCGAAGCGCCGTCGGGTTCGCCGTCGGGTTGGTCCTGCGGGTCTGCCATGCGGCCGCTCCTTTACAGCTTTGTCTTCACAGCTTGTGGCGTACCAAAGTCGATTGAAACCATCATGCCAGGACGCCCTGGAGCGTCTCGGTCACCGGGGGCAGTCACGCCCTGCGGCGCATCGCCCACACCGCGGCACCAACGACCAGCACCAGGGCCACCACCACAAACGGCCAAGTGGGGATATCGCCGCCCGCACCGGTGGCGGCAGGCGCGGGTCCGGGTGTGCCGGTGCCGCCCACGGTCAGCCGAAACGACCAGAATCCCGAGACAACGTGGCCGTCGGCAGACGTCACCCGGTAGTTCACCGTGTAGCTGCCGGTAGGTCCGAGCGGCCGCAGCTTGACGCTGACGACGGCGCCCTGCACCGTCGGCTGGCCGGTAGACCACAGATTGCCATCGGGCCCGATGACCGCCATGGCCGCGAACGAGGTTTGTAATTGCTCGTTGAAGGTGGCGCTCACCTGGTCGGGGCCGGTCGTCAGCATCGCGTTGTCGGCGGGCTGACACGACACCCGCGTGGCATGCGCGAACACGAGCGGGGCAGTCCCGGTCGCAGTCAGCGCCAGGGCGGCCAGCAGCACTCCCACCCAGGCGATATACGGGCGGCGCTTCATGGCCTCCGACGAGCCAGCGCCAGACAGAGACCCAGCGCGCCGAGCCCGAGCACCAGGGCAACCCCACCCAGCACGCGGGCGGTGTTGTCGGCGGGTGACTTCGACTGCCCCGCCGACCCGCCGGCAGGCGCGTGATGGTCATGAGGCACCACCGGCCCGGCGGCGAGTGTCAGCATGGGCGCCGGATATTCCGGCTCGCCGCCGCCGGGCTGCGAGGGCTGATCCCACTTGACGATCGATCCGTCGGAGTAGGTCTGCGTGGCCGGGAAGCTGACGGTGTCGGCATCGGGGAGCTGCACCGAGATGCGGAACAGTGCGAACTGATCCGCCGGGATCCCGCCGTTGGGCGCGGCCGTCCAGGTCACCGAGCCCACCGTCCCGGCTGCCGCGTCGCGGTCCAGCTTGGCTGTCCACCCGGGCATGGCCTCGGGGTGCGCCGATGCCATATTGGGAAGGGTGACGGTCAGTACGGTCGTAGCGGCGCCCGTGCTGGATTCGTTGGGCACCTCAAAGGTGACGATCGCTGCGCCACCGCGCACCGCGTTGTCGCTGCTGGCGTGGACATGCGCCCAGGCCAGCGCGGTGCCGGCGGGGAGATAGAGTGCGGCGGCCGCAGCACCTGCGATCAGAGTGCGTGAAATGTTGCTTGTGCCGAGCACCGGTCAGGTCAGCCCGAGTCGGGCCATCAGGTCCGCCTCGATGCCGTCGAGTTGGGACGAGATCGCCGAGTGCGCGGCGCGGCGCCGCGCGGCCGGCATGTGCTCGGCGGCGGTGACGGCTGCCGACAGGTCGGCCAGCCGTTCGGTGATCGCCGACGCGAACTGCCTGGTTTCGGCGTCTTTGGGCTTCTTTTCCTGCACCATCCGCAGCGATTGCTCTGAACCGGCGATCCGTGCCGACAGTCGCGCACCGCTGCCGGAGAACTGGCCGATCTGAGTCAGCGGAATCCCCAGCTGATCGGCGCGACGCCGGTCGATCAGCGCGCGGGTGGCCATGGCCGCGCGGTATATCACCGGCGTCAGGATCGGGGCGAGCAGCCGGGACACCGTCAGCACCCGCCGGATCCGCGTCGGCGACAGCAACTTGCCCTCCCGCGCCGCCTTGAGTTGGTTCTCGGCGACTTTCAGCGCCACCCGATCGCTGTCCTGTTGGGCTTTGACCCGCGCCCTGAGTGCCTTGTCCGCGGACCGCTGAGCGTGCTTGATTCGCTGCGCCTCGTTCTTGGCGCTCAGCCGGGCCTCGAGCTTGGCGCGGGCCTTGATCGCGCGGGCTTCGGCGCGACGCGTCGCGCGGCTCTTTCGCTTGCGGAACAGGCCCATTCCCGGCCGCCTCCCGGTATCTCGTGACTATCGCCCTCGCGTGTGCGCGATCCGTGAGCCAACCCTAATCGGCATAAGACGACGCCAACCCGCCAGGTCGGGGCGAACGAAGGACAGATTGGTTAGCGAGCCGCCACCGGCCGCGCGCGGCGGCCGACGGGCTTACGCTTCGAGCTTCTCCGCGCGGCGCAGCTCGTCGACACGATCGACGAGATTCTGTTGGGCCTGCGCCGACAACCCGAATGACCGCACCGCGATGCGACGCACACCCTCGTCGCGCATCGTGCAAAGCCACGACAATTCCTTGTCGAGCTTCTCGTAGTAGTCGTCGTCGGTGAAGTAGGCCGGCTTGATGCGGAAGAAGTTAGCAAGGGCGGCCATCGTCGCCGACGACGGATTCGTGCGGTTACCTGAGCGTAGCTGCGACAGGTAGGGAGCCGACATTGTGATGCCCTCTGACTTTAGCGCCGCGATCACCTCCGCGGAGCTATGCGGCCCGCGCCCGGGTGGATACACCGTGTCGAACAAACGGTTCAGGCGGGCAGAAAACGTCGTGCTCATCGATAAGACCTCCACGGGACTGAAGAGGGACCGGTTGGCTATAGGCATTTGCTGATTATCGTAGCGACACTTCTGTCCACGACAAAGTGCAAACCCCAACGGGTTTGGTACTCGCGTCCTAAGCGGTATGCGATACCTCCCCTGCAGAGCGTGCAACCCCCGGGCTCAGATGTCTACACGTTGAACGAAATTCACAGGCTATACGCAGAAATCGTCTAATTGGGATCTGCGACGTTTCCATTCTGTCGTAATTAACGGAGAGGTCAAGTAGCTCCTATCAAGCGGAAATGCCTGATCCCGGGCAACGGGGAGATCGACGCGGATTTGCCGAGCGCTTCCTTTGCTGTACGGGATCACGCGGCGCGTCCGAAACCGGCCCGGTTGCGCATGCGCGCGGCGCATGCAGACAGTGCGGGTGCAGACGCCCCCGGGGGCGGGCGCCGTCGGCAATTTAGACGACGTCCGGCGACGTTTCCTCGCTTGGGGCCCGTATTCGGCGCCGGCGCAAAGTTTGCGACCTGTAAATCGTCGCGGCGATTGCCGCCGCCAACGCCACCGCTGCAGCAACGGCTGCGACCACCAAGGCCACCGAGCGCCAGCCCAGCGCACTGTCGAACAGGATCCACAGTCCGAACACCAGGAACAGCAGGCTGGCCAAGACGTGCAGCAGCTGCGTGGGCAGCCGTTGATGCAACCATGTCCCGATAGCAATCGCGAGGCCGTCGGCCAAGACCATTCCCAGGGTGCTGCCGAGCCATACCCCGACCCAGTCGTGGTCGCTGGCCAACGTCAACGTCGCCAAGCTCGTTTTGTCGCTCATTTCGGCCAGCACAAACGATGACACGACGGTGAGCAGAGCGAATCTGGATTCCGGGGTGGTGGAGACCTTGTCGTCGCCGGTGCCCTCGCGCCACGCCCATACCGCGAAAATCAGAAAGGCGATCGCTGACACGAAGGCCAGGGGGCGTGTTGGCAGCGTGGCACCCAGGAAGTGGCCGATCGAGACGGAGATGCCGTGCACCAGGCAGGAGGCAAGCGCTACGCCGAGCAGTACCACCCACCATCGGTAGCGCAGCGCGTAGGTCATGGTGATGAGCTGGGATCTGTCGCCGAGTTCGGCGAGGAAGACCACTCCGAGACTCAGCATAGTGGCAGCGAGCATATGGGCGACCTTTCGACACGTGGTCGGTGACCATGCGGCAACCGAACATCGGTCGAAGGTCTCGCCCACCGATCACGTGGAGCGGTTCGCCAGCCGGGCTGTTCGCCAGTATGTCGACTCGACGATTCGGGGCTACTCCCCTTCGCTAACCGCCTCAGGTTAGCTGGCAAGTCCGCTGCGCGCCAGGAAGACCGCGAAGTTCGGACGCCCGTATTCCTAGATTCGGCTAGCGCACGGCTTGAATTTCCTTATGCCGCAAGCAGCATCGCCAGAATCGCGGTGTCGGGATGGCTGATCGGGTCGACACCGACACGGCTGACCATCGATGTGATGGTGCCGTCGGCTTCTGCCTCCACCCAGGCCGCCCGGTGCTCGAGTCCCAGATACGGTAAGCCCGGCAGCAATACGCATCCCGACGCCGCCCCGGTGCATTCCGGCAGCGAGGGCGTGGTTTCCGACGGCGGATGCAACATCAGCAGGGCCGGCGGCTGATGATCGGCGAAATAGCCTGGCTGGATGGCCGATTCACCAAAGACGGTGCCCTCGGCCAGAACTAGGCCTACGGTGCCGGGCTCGGGTGCGTCGGGAAGCTCTTCGCGGGCACCGAACACCGTTGTGGTGGAGAGCAATCCGGGCAACGACGCGACCCGCACCGCGACCATCAGCAGCTGGGCCCACTCCTTCGTCGAATCAGGCCAACGCCCAGAGATCACAAACCCTTTCAGGGCACCACGAGAATGGAAGGGAGCAACCCCTATAGGTAGACCTGGCCCACTCTCCATCTGGTCCCTCCGCTCGACCCAAAGCCTCCGTCCGAATAACCACGCCGGTAGTCGAATAACTAAGAATGCGCAACGTTGGCGCGCCATGCAACTCGACACGGCCACCGGCGCTTGGGTTTACAAAGCGCTCATATAACGGCGAGGGCGCCGCGCGGTGCGCGCGGCGCCCAAGCCAGGTTGAGATGGAGTCAGCCGAATATCAGACCTTTGGTTTTGGACGTCGCGCCCCCGAAGCGTGACTGCACATCCGTCCAGTTGACGACATTCCAGAACGCTTTGACGTAATCCGCCTTGACGTTCTTGTACTGCAGGTAGTACGCGTGCTCCCACATGTCGACCTGCAGCAACGGGATGATGCCGAGCGGGACATTGGCCTGCTGGTCATACAGCTGGAACGTCAGCAGCTTGTCGCCCAGGGTGTCGTAGCCCAGCACCGCCCAGCCGGACCCTTGCAGGCCGTTGGCGGCAGCGCTGAACTGGGCCTGGAAGCCGTCGAACGATCCGAACGCGTCGTCCAGCGCGGCGGCGAGTTCGCCGGTCGGCTTGTCGCCGCCGTCCGGCGACAGGTTCTTCCACCAGATGGTGTGGTTGACGTGGCCACCCAGGTGGAAGGCCAGGTTCTTCTCGTTCAGGAAGATCGCGGAGTGGTCGCCCTTGGCACGCGCCTCCTCGAGTTTGGCGACGGCATCGTTGACGCCCTTGACGTAGGTGGCGTGGTGCTTGCTGTGGTGGATCTCATTGATTTGACCGGAAATGTGGGGTTCCAGCGCTGCGTAGTCCCAGTCCAAATCGGGCAGGGTGTATTCAGCCACGGCATTCCTTCCTTTGATCCTTGGTGGTCGTCTAACGCTCGTTCGCGCGGGGCTGCCGCGCGACGGCTGGCCTAGTTACCGGCCTAGTTAACCCTGCTCTATGACTGCCCGCGCCGCAAGAACGACCGCAACTAGTAGACGTCCCGGATACCCAGTCCGAGCGAGCTCAAGACAGGTTCAGAACAAAACGATGATGGCCAGGACTGCTAGCAACACCAGGGCGATCAGGCCGGCCCGGAGCGCGGCGGCGCTGTAGGAGTGGCTCCAAGCAGGCGAGCCGGAGTACGAGTTCGATGAGGCCCCCGACCCCGGACCGAACGAATGCGTTGCCATCAAACGCCCCTCACCTGGACATTCACCCCACCACAGTGAGGTGCGTCACTGCGTGCTCGCGATCATAACCCCTTGCGGGCCGCTTGGAAAACTCCGGCACAAATACGGTGTCGTGACGGCGTCGGCGTCAGCGTCAGCGGAATCCGGGTGAGGGGCCCGGTTGAGGGTTTGTGGGCCAGGTCCGCTGTTCGCTCGAGTCCGCGCCGGGCTGTCTATCGACGTGGCTCGACAGCGTGCGGTTATCCACAGTGAGCGCCCGGTGGGCCGATAGAGCCTGGATAAACGTCCCGGCCCCGCTGTGGATAAGGCTGTGGAAACTGTGGATAGGCCCGGGTGGGGCTTGGTAGCTGTCATGATGGCGCGGCCTGCGTCGTCGCCCGGTTAGGCTAGTCCGGTGATCCAGGTGTGTTCACAATGCGGCACTCGGTGGAATGTCCGCGATCGCCGACGCGAATGGTGCCCCCGTTGCCGCGGGGCGCTGATGGCGCCGCTGGCCGACGCGCCACCGCCGCCCGACCCGCGGTGGAGTTCGCGCAGTGGCCCGCCGGCGGCTGCGGCTCCACCGGTTTCACGGCCCCCCGCATTTCAGCGCACGCCGCCGCGGCTGCCGCCAGGTTTCCGGTGGATAGCCGTGCGCCCCGGCGCCGCGCCGCCCGCCCGGCGCAGGCGGCGGCACCTCGGGCCCACACCGCGCTACGCCGTGATACCGCGGTGGGGCCTCATGGACCGCGTCGAACAGCCGTCTGCGACGACGCAAACACCCGCGCAGAGAGGCCCATCGGCCGCGACGGTGCGCGCCACCCTTTTCGTGGGCGTGCTCGTTTTGGCCATCGCAGCGCTGGTGTATGTCCTGCGGTACGTGCTGTTGGTGATCAATCGGAACACGCTGCTGAACTCGGTGGTGGCAGGTGCCGCGGACTGGCTCGGAGTGGCAGCCAGTGTGGCCGCGACCGTCGCCTTGATCGCGTGCGTTGTGGTGCTGATCCGGTGGCTGATCGCGCGCCGGGCCGCCGCGTTCTCGCATTACGCGTTGCCGGAGCACCGCTCCGCCCTAGCCTTGTGGGCCGGCTGCCTGGTGCCGTTCGCCAATCTGCTGTGGGCTCCGGTCTATGTCATCGAGCTGGCGACCATCGAAAACCACTACGCCCGGCTACAGCGACCGATCATGCTGTGGTGGATCGCCTGGGTTTTCGGCTACGTAGTTTCGATCTTCGCCTTCGCCTCCAGCTTTGCCACGGACTCCCAGGGCATCGCCAACAACACGGTCATGATGGTGTTCGCGTACCTGTTTGCGGCGGTCGGCGTCGCATCCGTTGCGCGGGTCTTCGAAGGGTTCGAGCGCAAACCCGTCCATCGGCCTGCACACCGCTGGGTGGTGGTAAGTCCCGACGGACCGGCCGCGCCCGCATCTGCTGCTCCGGTTGAGTTAGACGGGCAGGAACCGGCAGCATAGTGGTTATGACGGCGGCCGACGAGGTGCTCACCGGACACCCGTTCGTGGTAGCCCACCGCGGCGCTTCGGCCGCTCGGCCGGAACACACGCTGGCGGCCTACGACTTGGCGCTCAAAGAAGGCGCCGACGGTGTGGAATGCGATGTGCGGCTGACCCGCGATGGCCATCTGGTTTGCGTCCATGACCGCCGGCTGGACCGGACGTCGACGGGAGCCGGGTTGGTCAGCACGATGACGCTGGCCGAGCTAAGCGAGCTGGAATACGGTGCGTGGCACGACAGCTGGCGACCGGACGGTACCCACGGAGACACCAGTCTGCTGACACTGGAAGCCCTCGTTTCGTTGGTCCTGGACTGGAACCGTCCAGTCAAGATGTTCATTGAGACCAAGCATCCCGTCCGGTACGGATCGCTCGTGGAAAGCAAATTGCTGGCACTTCTGCACCGCTTTGGCATCGCCGCGCCCGCTTCGGCCGACCGCTCCCGCGCGGTGGTGATGTCGTTTTCGGCGGCCGCCGTTTGGCGGATTCGACGAGCCGCGCCTCTGCTGCCGACGGTGCTGCTCGGTAGGACCGCGCGCTACCTGACCAGCAGCGCGGCCACCGCCGTCGGGGCCACCGCGGTCGGGCCGTCGCTGGCGGCGTTGAAGGAATATCCCCAACTCGTAGACCGCACCGTCGCCCAGGGCCGGGCGGTGTATTGCTGGAACGTCGACGAGTACGACGACATCGACTTCTGCCGGGATATCGGGGTGGCGTGGATCGCCACGCACCACCCCGGCCGCACGAAGGCCTGGCTGCAGAACACGCAATCCGACGAGGACGGCTAACTCGCCGAGCCCACCAATTACTGCTGCCCGTCGAGGGCAGTTGGCACCGGGGCGTCGGAGGCGAGCGCGTCAAACAGTTTCCGCGCCGCGTCGTGGTTCCACACCACCACCGACCCGGCGTCGCTTTCGGTGAATTCCCCGATCGGGACGGTGATTGCGGTGACGGGTCCATGCATGGCCCAGCCAAGCCGGGCGAGGTCCCAAACGTCGTCACCCTGGTTTACGGTCAGGGCGGCCACGGCCGCGTGCGGCACCGAGTACCAGCGCCACGGATTGAGCCACACCGCGGGGCTGGCGGCGCGCTGCAGCAGCGCCGACACGAACCGCCGTTGGTTGACCATCCGATCCAGATCTGCCCGCGGTGTGGCGCGGCTCCTGACGTACCCCAGAGCATTGCGGCCGTTTAGCTCCCGGCAGCCCGCCGGCAGGTCGATGCCGGCCAGGGGATCGCTGATCGGCTCGGGCAGGCACAGGCTGACTCCGCCCAGCGCGTCGACCACCCCGGCGAACCCGCCGAATCCGATCTCGGCGTAGTGGTCGAGGCGCAGGCCGGTGGCTTGCTCCACGGTTTGGGTGAGCAGGGGCGCTCCGCCCATCGCGAACGCGGCGTTGATTTTGTCCTTGCCGTTGCCCGGGATCGGCACATATGAGTCGCGCGGGATCGACACCGCCGTGGGCCGCGTGCTGGACCCCAGCTCCGGCAGATGTATCAGCAGGATGGTATCGGTGCGGCCGTTGCCGATGTCACCGCCGGTGGCCAGGGCGTTCTGTTGCTCGACGGACAGGCCCTGACGGCTGTCCGAACCCACGAGCAGCCAGTTGGTGCCACGGCCGGCTGCCGGCCGATCGGTGTAATCCTTCAGCGCCGCCTCGCGGCGCAGCGACGTGTCGAACCACACGGCTCCGACGACGATGCTGGCGCCGGCCAGTAGCAGGGCGATCACCACGCTTACCGACGGCACCCGGCCCCAGCGGCGTTTGCGCCGCGTCTTCGGTGCGACAGGGCGCGGCGCTGGCGCCGCCGCGCTCGTCGGGCGGCGGCCACTGGGGGCTACCGGCGGCGGAAGAGGCCGCCGTCGGCCGGCGGGCGGTCGCGGCGGAGCGGCCTCGCGGCGAATGACCTGCGAAGGTTCCGGCCCGGCTCCGGCCGGCGAGATCGGTCTTCGTGGCCGTCGAAGTTCCGGTGATCGGTCACCGTCCACCTGGATAACGTACGTGCCTGGACCGGCAATCGGGTGCAGCCGGTGCGTTAGTGGCGCGCCCGCAGCCCGTTCAGGAACGGGCAACCCATCAGTACTCGGATGGCCTGGCTCAACCCGGTCATATCGTCCACCGGCTTGTGGAAGGGCAGCCGGATGTCGTGATCGCCGTCGGCCTCTTCAATGCGAAAGCGCACGCCGTACCGGTCGAGACCCAGCGGGTGCACCCGACCGCGCCGCAGCGGCGCCGGCAGCCTGGACACCAGTCGCGCGACGACGTCGTTGTGAGCAGTGGCCAAGTGCCAGAGCAAGGTTGATTCGATCTCACAGAAGGGGTCGGGCCGGGCGTCGAGTAGGGCCGTCAGACTAACCGGCTCGGCACCGGTCGCGTCGGTGACGACAACGGACGCGACCTCGAGCCGCATCAGGGTGTACCGGGTCTCGTCGGCGAAGGCCGGTCTGGATCTCGGGGTCTCGACTTGCAGCAGCGCCGGGCTGGGGTTCTCGGCGGCGATCAGGTCGAGCGTCTGGGTCACAGCGAAAGCGGGGACCGGTTGCAGCCGGCCGCGGACCCACACCAGGGAGCGGACCGGTTCCCGGACCGGAAGCGGCGCGTAGTCGGTCAGCTCCAGCAGCGCCTGCGAGCCGGAAGCCGCGACCGTCGGTCGGGGTGGGTCGACCGGAACGGCCACGGCGAACGATCCGTCGCCCAGCAGGTGGTGGATGGGGGTGGCCACCGGGTCCTTCCCCGCCGGGCCCTCCTCGAAGGCCAGCAGCGCGCCGCCAGCTCGTACGCAGGCGCTGCGGATCCGTTCTGCAGTCGTCGGTGTGGCGCTGGCCAGCGGTAACATTATTACCCTCCCTGGTAACACGATTACCTACCTTAGGCAAGGCTAACTTAACTTAGACCGCGCCGTGCCGCAAGCCCCGGTTCTAGGATTCCGCGCCACTAGGGTTATCAGCGTGGCCCGCATCGCTTACCTCGGCCCCGAAGGGACCTTCACCGAGGCGGCTCTACTGCAGCTGACGACCGCGGGCCTGGTGCCCAGACTCGAGCCGGAGGCCTTGCGGCAACTGCCGATTGAGAGCACGCCCGCCGCGCTGGACGCTGTCCGTGACGGCGTAGCCGAGTATGCATGTGTGCCGATCGAGAACTCGATCGACGGATCGGTGTCGCCCACCTTGGACAGCTTGGCCATCGGTTCGCCGCTGCAGGTGTACGCCGAAACAACACTGGACGTGACATTCAGCATCGTCGTCAAATCCGAGCGCACCGCCGCCGACGTGCGCACCCTGGCGGCCTTCCCGGTGGCGGCCGCACAGGTACGTCGGTGGCTCGCGGCCCACTTGGCCGATGCCGAGTTGCGGCCGGCGTACTCCAACGGCGACGCGGCCCGGCAAGTGTCCGACGGCCAGGTCGACGCCGCGGTGACCTCGCCGCTGGCCGCCGTCCGTTACGGCTTGGCGACCCTGGCCGAGGGTGTGGTCGACGAATCCAACGCCCGTACCCGTTTCGTCCTGGTTGGCCCGCCGGGCCCGCCACCCGCCCGCACCGGAGCCGACCGCACCTCCGCGGTATTGCGTATCGACAACGCGCCCGGGGCGCTGGTGGCCGCGCTGGCCGAATTCGGCATCCGCGGCATCGACCTCACCCGCATCGAATCCAGGCCCACCCGAACCGAACTCGGCACCTACCTGTTCTTCGTGGACTGCGTCGGCCACATCGATGACGACGCGGTCTCCGAGGCGCTCAAGGCGCTGCACCGTCGTTGTGCGGACGTGCGGTATCTCGGGTCCTGGCCGACCGGGCGGGCCGCCGGGATCGGGCCACCGCCGCCTGACGAAGCGTCGCGCTGGTTAGCAGGGCTGCGGGCGGGCAAGCACGAGGGGTCCGAGCGGTGAGCGGACGCCTGGTGCTGCTACGACACGGCCAGTCCCACGGCAACGTCGAGCGCAGATTGGACACCCGACCGCCGGGCGCGGCCCTGACCCCCTTGGGCCGTGATCAGGCCCAGGCGTTCGCCCAGGGTTTGACGCAGCCGGCGTTGCTCGCGCACTCGGTGGCCGTCCGGGCCTCGGAGACGGCCGCCGTCATCGGGGCTCAACTCAACGTGCTGGCCCACGAGGTCGCCGGCATTCACGAGGTGCAAGTCGGGGAGCTGGAAAACCGCAACGACGACGACGCGGTCGCCGCATTCAACAGCATCTACGAAAGATGGCACCACGGCGAGCTTGACGTACCACTTCCCGGGGGCGAGACAGGCAACGACGTCCTGGACCGGTATGTGCCGGTGCTCACCGACCTGCGCATGCGCTACCTCGACGACGACGACTTCAACGGCGACATCATCGTCGTCAGCCACGGCGCGGCGATCCGGCTGGCCTCAGCGGTGCTCGCCGGGGTGGACGCAAACTTTGCGCTGGACAACCATCTGGAAAACGCCCAGTCGGTGGTGTTGTCACCGATCACCGACGGCCGGTGGAGCTGCGTGCGGTGGGGAGCGCTGAACCCGCCGTTCTATCCGAAGCCCGATTCGAGTCCCGTCACCGAGGCCGTGACATCGAGCAGCGACCCGATGGGCTGATCGTATTGAGAGGCTCGAAGCCTCATGGTCGAAGTGGGAACGGCAGTCCGCATCGAGCGGGACGAAACCAAGTACCCGAGCAAGGGAACGTGGCCTCAATTCAGAGGCAGGACCGGGACCGTTGTCGAGTTCAACCTCGGCGAGATCGCGATCGGGAAAAACCTACCGGCTAGCGGCAAGCGCGGTGGGGAACATGGCGGGCAACGCAGTGACATGGTTCCGGCCGTATGAGCTGGCGGTCATTGAGAGCAGGATTGCGGGCGTCGTAGCGGCGCCGAGCGGCACGCATAGCGCTTCCCCGATCGGCTGACACCAGAGAGGTCCTCGCCCATGTCTGAGACCGATGGCGCTGAACGCCGCTGGGATACTCCGTGCCGCGCTCGGAGGCGGGGCGGAACGATCAACGGGCGCCCGGCGTGAGTGGCGTGGTTCGTCTGTACGAGGCTCCCTGATCGGCTGCGCCACAACTGAATAAGGCAGAGGCCCCGGGGAACCCTGGGGCCTCTGCCGTCGATGCCCCCCGTTGGGGAGAGCCACGTCAGCACTCGCATAGGTGACGTGGGGTAACCACGGGGGGCGTGATGGCCTTTCTTGGCGAGTGCCACTGCCGAAATGCCGCGCGGGCAAGCGTGACGGGGCTGGTGAGCAGAGTCGTAATTTTGCCAGCTCGGGTCTTCGGGTCTCGTCCGATACCGAGCTGGATGAACAAAGTGAGGCGGTCGTAGGGATTCCTGGCGGTTGTCACGGCGCTTTGTCTATCACGCTTGCGGGGCGTGCCACGAGCACCTAGCGGTAACTCAGGTCAACCTCAAAACCCGTGTGAGAGTGGGACAGTTTGATTAATCAATTACCGTCTCGCCAGTGATCTTGCCGCTGTGACATCTGGTCGGTGCACAGATCCGATATACCGTCGACCTAGAGCCCGGCGGCGGGTCATACTCGAGTTGGTTGATGAGTCCGTCATGCGAGAAGGCGGTTATGTTGTAGCGACCGTCCCTATGGGCAGCGTCGCAATCGACGTACGGCGGGCGAGGAGCCCTGCCCACGGTGCGGAATTGGCAGACTTCGCTACTTGCCCAGCGGGGGTTTTGCGTCTCAAGCCACGTCGGGTATTTCCGACTGACTCGCGAGCGCGATCGATTTATCCCAGCATCGGCAGCCCACGGCTTCGCAGTCGACGACGAAGGTGTGCATCACCAGCTCGGGAGTGGTGCAGCCCGGCTCGGTGCATTCCGACCGGTGTAACGCGTGGTGAATCATGGTGCCGTGGCAGTGCTCCAAGCCTGCCCGGCAGTCGCGACAGCCCGTGCTCATACGCCGTTCATAGCACCGGCCGTGGACAAAATCGGGGTGCCGCGCCCAGGGACTCACGGGATTCCACGGGATTTCACGGGATTATCAAGCCCAGCCCAGTTCTTCCAACCGGTCATCGTCGATGCCGAAATGGTGGGCGATTTCATGGATTACGGTGATCGCCACCTCGTCGACGACCTCGTCGTCGGAATCGCAGGCATCCAGCAGCGCCTCGCGGTAGATCGTGATGGTGTCCGGCAGCGCCCCCGTGTAGTCGGAGTCCCGCTCGGTCAGCGCCACCCCTTCGTACAGCCCGAACAGCTCGGCTTCCTCCGAGTGGCGGTCGGCGACCAACACGACGACATTGTCCATCGCGGCGGCCAACTCGGGCGGGATGAGATCCAGTGCGTCAGAGACCAGCTCGTCGAACCGCTGCGGGTCCATCCGCACGGCCACCCGCGCTAGTTCCCCGGGGCAGGCTCGCCCGGCCCGGCTGGCGGCGGCGCCCCGCCGTCCGCCGGGGGTGGTGCTCCGCCGTCCGCCGGGGATGGAGCCTGCGGCGCCGACGACGCTGGGGCAGCGGGCGCCTGCGACGCCGGCGATTGCGGTGCCGTCACCACCGGTTGTTGGGGGAGATGCTGATTGCCCGGCGGGATGGCGTCGGGGGCAGAGGTTTGTTGGGGGGCCTGAACCGGAGCCTGGACAGGTATCGGCGGCAGGGTGAGTCGTTCCTCGGGGATGTCAGGCGGTGGCACCGGCGGTTGACCGTTGATCAGCAGCGGTCCCTTGGCGCTGTTCACCAAGGTGGCCCAGCCGCCGTTGCCCAGTGTCGCGCCGATACTGCACGCGACCTCGCGACTGCCCGCCGCCCAGCTCGGCAGCGACACGGTGGGATAGATCAGCGTGAGGGTGGTGGTGCGCAGCTTGACGGGCGCGAGGTAGGCGTCGGTCATCTTGGTGCACGAGTCCTTGATGAACCCGTCCTGCTCCGGTTCCGCGGGCAGGGCCGTCGGGAACTTCTCCGCCAGGTTGACCGTGCCGGTCACCTCCATCGCGTGCGGCGCCGCGCAGTCGACCGGAACGTCGATCGGCTGGTTGGTAGCCGAGTCGATGCCCAAACAGGCGCCGGCGGGCCAGACCTTGGATTGGTCGACGTCGGCAACCTTGCCCTTGAAGGCAGTCTGCTGGTTGTTCGGGCCGGGTTGCTGCAGCCCGCACAGCATGCGGCGGTCGCCCGACTGGCGCCACGCCCGGTCCCCGGACCACAGCAGGCTGACGCTGAACTTGCTGTTGGGGTCGAACTTGGTCCCCATGTATTGCCGCACCGCGGCTTCGCATTGTTCCTGGGTGATCTGTTGAATGCGGGCCGGCGACGGGGGAGCGGCGCTGGGCCCGTACTCCGAGCCCGGGAAAGTCCGCATGTCGAGAGACTCGGCGACCTCGAAGCGATGGTCGTCCGCGCACTTGACGATGCTCGCGGCATCCGGATTGCCGTCCGGCCACATCAGGCAGTCACCGCTGGCGGCGTGGTTGAAGGCGGCGTTGCTCCTGGTGCCGGTGCTGGGAACCGGATCGCTGTCGATATAGCCCGCCAGCCGCCCGGGTCCGGTGCCGACGGTGGGAATCGCGGTGACCAGCCCGGCGATCAGCAGGCCACCGAGGGCGGTGAGCAGCAGTGCGCGCCTGGTCGCCGTCGCCTGCAACCCCCGTGGCCAGCGGAAGCCGGCCGGCGAGCCTGCCATCTCCTCGGCGGGCTCGGCGGGCACGGCAGGCAGCTCACTGGTGGGCTCGTCGGCAGGCTCGGGGGACGCGTCGTCGGTAGGCGCGCCGGCGGGGTCGGCGGCGTGATCGGCGACGGGCTCGCCGATGGGCTCGCTCTCGCCGGCGGGCACAGCTTCTTCGGGCGCGTCGGACATCGGCTCCATTCTGACAGGACCGCCCCGGCCGCGTGACAAATGTTGCCGATGTTGCGTCAGGGGATCCCCGTTGCCGCGGGCGCAGCCAGCTGACGCGACCCGACCGCAGCGCCAAAAGTAGTGTTGCGGCGGTGATCGACCTGAAGTTGCTCCGGGAGGACCCCGACGCCGTACGCCGGTCCCAACTCAGCCGCGGTGAAGACCCTGCGCTGGTGGACGCGTTGCTGACGGCCGACACCGATCGTCGGGCCGCAATTTCGGCTGCCGATTCGCTGCGCGCGGAACAGAAAACCGCCAGCAAGAGCGTGGGCTCCGCGTCTGCCGAGGAACGCCCGGCGAAACTGGCGCGCGCCAAAGAACTCGCCGAGCAGGTGAAGGCCGCGGAATCGGCGCAGGCCGAAGCCGAGGCGGCGTTCACCGCGGCGCACATGGCAATCTCGAACGTCATTCTGGATCCGGTGCCCGCCGGTGGCGAGGACGATTACGCGGTACTCGACGTCGTCGGCGAGCCGGCGGCGATCGAAACCCCCAAGGACCACCTCGAACTCGGCGAGTCGCTGGGCCTCATCGACATGCAGCGCGGCGCAAAGGTGTCCGGCTCGCGGTTCTACTTCCTGACCGGCCAGGGCGCGCTGTTACAGCTGGGCCTGCTGCAGCTGGCTTTGCGGCTGGCCGTCGAGAACGGCTTCATTCCGATGATCCCGCCGGTGCTGGTCCGGCCCGAGGTGATGGCGGGCACCGGATTTTTGGGCGCCCACGCCGACGAGGTGTACCGGCTGGAAGCCGACGACCTGTACCTGGTGGGCACCTCGGAGGTGCCGCTGGCCGGCTACCACTCCGACGAGATCCTGGACCTGTCCGGCGGGCCGCTGCGGTACGCGGGCTGGTCTTCGTGCTTCCGCCGCGAGGCCGGCAGCTATGGCAAGGACACCCGCGGCATCATCCGGGTGCACCAGTTCGACAAGGTGGAGGGCTTCGTCTACTGCGAGCCCGCCGAGGCCGAAGCCGAACACGAACGGCTCCTGGGTTGGCAGCGCGAGATGCTCAAGCAAATCGAGGTGCCCTATCGGGTGATCGATGTCGCCGCGGGCGATCTCGGCTCGTCGGCGGCCCGCAAGTTCGACTGCGAGGCGTGGGTGCCGACGCAGGGCACCTACCGCGAGCTCACGTCGACGTCGAACTGCACCACCTTCCAGGCGCGCCGACTGGCGACGCGGTACCGGGACGAGAATGGCAAGCCGCAGATCGCGGCCACGCTCAACGGCACGCTGGGCACCACCCGGTGGCTGGTGTCGATCCTGGAGAACCACCAGCGGCCCGACGGCAGCGTGCGGGTGCCGGCGGCGTTGGTCCCCTACGTGGGCACTGAGGTTCTGGAACCGGCCCGCTAGGCCCGGCGAGCGCCCGGAGTGTGGCCGAAGGCGCGTCGGTAGGTGTCGATGAAGGCGCTCGGTGTGGCCCAGCCGCATTTCAGCGCCACGGACGTGACGTCGTGGTGCTCGGCGAGCAGCATCACCGCGTGATGCAGGCGCAATTGGGTGCGCCACTGAGGGAAGGTCATCGCCAGTTCGTCGGCGAACAGGCGGCTAAGCGTGCGCTGGCTGATGCCGATTCGATCGCCAATTTGCTGCAGGCTCAACGGCTCGGTCAGGTTGTCGGCGATCAGCGCGCATGCTTGGCGCAAACGGCGGTCAACCGGTATTGGAATCCACAGTGGCTCACGGATACTCGTTGCCTGTAGTTGATCGTGCAGGACGGCCAGCATGCGGTGATGTTCGTCGGTTTGGATTGCGTCGGTTTGCGAACACGCGATGATGAGTTCTCGCATCAGCGGATTGACCGCGAGCACGGTCGGTGCCGCGGGGCCCCGGCGGTAGCGCTGCGGGTCCAGTGCGACACCGTGGAACTGCGTGTGGCCGTGGAACCTGTGCTCGTGCCAGCACCCCGCCGGTATCCAGATCGCCCGATTGGCCGGCGTGATCCAGGTGCCCGCGGGGGTGGTCACCGAGACCGCGCCCGACGACGGGTACACGATCTGGTGTGAGTCGTGGCGGTGCCGCTCGATTCGGGCGCCCGCCGGCAGTGCGAGGGACGCAGTCACAAGCGGTGCCGGGAGGTGGCTGTTTTCCGACATATCACCGCAGAATATCGGAAGCCCGCGGCCGCGGGTCCGGATAGCGTCGACGGCATGGCTATGAATCTCCTGCACCGATATCGTTGCAGCTCCTCGAACTGGGCAAGGATGGTTGCCGATCAGCTGCTGCCCTGGGCATTGGACGGGGTCGAACTCGGCCCGCGGACCCTGGAAATCGGCCCGGGCTACGGGGCGACGACGCGCGCTCTTCTTGAGCGGGCGGACTCGCTCACCGCCGTCGAGGTGGACCGCCCGATGGCGGATCGCCTAAACCGCCTTTACGGCGATCGCGCTCGCATCATCCACGGCGATGGCACCAAGACCGGGCTCCCCGACAGCCAGTTCACCTCGGTGGTGTGCTTCACAATGCTGCACCACGTTCCGAGCGCGGATTTGCAGGATCAGTTGTTAGCCGAGGCGTTCAGGGTGTTGCAAACGGGCTGTACCTTCGCCGGCAGTGACGGTGTGCCCTCGCTGTCGTTTCGGCTCAAACACATCGCCGATACCTACAACCCAATTCCCCCAACGGATCTCACCGAGCGGTTGCGAGAGGCGGGATTCACCGACGTCTTTGTCGACGCCAACGCCAGCCGCCAGCGCTGGCGCGCCACGAAACCGTAAGCAGCCCTAGGCGTTTACCGTCTCGTGGGCCGTCTCGTGCCGACGCTGGCGTTCGATCGTGGCGAAGTAGAACGCAAACGGAAAGGCGAAGCTGGTGAAAAAGCTCGACAGAAAGAACAGCCAGGGGCGCCGCAGGCCGCGCCGATAACCGTCGATCATGGTAAAGACCGGCATCAGAATGACATTCGCGATCATGTAGTCCTGGTTGCCGGAGCCGCACGCCGGGGTGGCGAACTGCCCCTTGATGAATTCGGGATAGCTCGCTGGCCCCGAGATCAGGTTCCCTTGCCCATGCGCGGCCATCACGAAGTGGATGTTGAACCAATAGCCCAGCACGATCGACGCAATGCCGGCGGCGTAATACACGCATTCCAGCGGCGAGAGCCATGCCCCGCCCGCCGGTTTGGCGTAGACCTTCGGGTTGGACGCGACGATCCAGGCGATGCAGCCAAGCCCGAGCAGAAAGTGGACGACGATCGAGACCATGGCCGCAGTCTCACCCTCGACGAGAAGTTTTGTCAATATTGTCAGAACTTGCCGTCATAGGTCTGGGGTACCTTACTGCCATGGTCCGGCCTGCTCAGACTGTGCGCAGCGAGCGCACGCGCGAGGCGTTGCGTCAGGCCGCGATTGTGCGATTCCTGGCCCAGGGCGTCGAGGACACATCGGCCGAGCAGATCGCGGCCGATGCCGGTGTTTCGCTGCGTACCTTCTATCGGCACTTCCGGTCCAAGCACGATCTGCTGTTCGCCGACTACACCGGGCTGAACTGGTTTCGCGCGGCGCTGGACGCGCGCCCGACCGAGGAATCGATCATCGATTCGGTGCAGTCGGCCATCTTCGCGTTTCCGTATGACGTTGAGGCGATGACGAAAATCGCCGCTCTGCGGGACGACGAGCTCGATCCGAGCCGGATCGTCCGCCATATGCGCGAGGTCGAAATCGACTTCGCCGACGCCATCGCCGCGCAACTGCAACGGCGTAGCCGCGGAGGTGACCCGACTCCTGATGCCCGGCTGCGCATCGCGGTGACCGCTCGCAGCATCGCGGCCGCGGTGTTCAGTGCGATGGAACTCTGGATGCTGGGTGACGATCGCTCGCTCGGCGAGTTAGCGCGGGTGTGCCATCTGGCGCTCGAGTCGGCGCGGGCCGGCATCACCGACGCCTGGGCATCCCGAGTTTCGTCATAATTGACAAAACTTTCCGGCCGTGCCAGCCTCGCTTTCTGGAGGTCATGGAGCATGTCTGAATATGACGCGATAGTTATCGGTGCCGGGCATAACGGGCTGGCCGCGGCGGTGCTGCTGCAGAAGGCGGGACTGCGCACGCTGTGCCTGGAATCCAAGCTCTACGCCGGCGGAATGGCCTCCACCGTAGAGCTTTTCGACGGGTATCAGTTCGAGATCGCGGGCTCGGTGCAGTTCCCCACCGCGCCCGTAGTCCGGCAGGAGTTGGAGCTGGACACGCTGCCGACGATCGACCTGGACGTGATGTCGGTGGCGCTGCGCGGCATCGGTGACGACCCGATGGTCCAGTACAGCGATCCGATCAAGCTGTTCACCCACCTCAACGAGGTGCACGGGGCGGAGGCCGTCAACGGCATGGTGGGGCTGATGGCCTGGGCCCAGGCGCCGACCCGCGCGCTGGGCCGGTTCGACGCCGGGGCGTTGCCCAAGACGCTCGACGAGATGTATGCCTGCGCCACCAACGAATTCGAGCGCTCGGCCATCGATGACATGCTGTTCGGTTCGGTCACCGACGTACTAGACCGCTATCTCCCGGACCGCGAGAAGCACGGCGCCCTGCGCGGCTCGATGACCGTGCTGGCGGTCAACACCCTCTACCGCGGCCCGGCCACCCCGGGCAGCGCGGCAGCGCTGGCCTTCGGGCTCGGCGTGCCCGACGGGGACACCATGCAGATGAAGAAGCTGCGCGGCGGCATCGGGGCACTCACGGCGCATCTGGCTGACTCGCTGGCGCGCGACGGCGGCGAAGTTCGACTGCGTACGAAGGTGACCGAGATTCTCGTCAGCGACGGCCGGGTGACCGGGGTGCGCACGGAGGCGGGGGAGACCCTGACCGCCCCGATCGTCATCTCCGCCATCGCGCCCGACCTGACGCTCAACGAGTTGATCGACCCCGCGGTGCTGCCAACCGACGTCCGCGAACGCTACGCGCGGATCGACCACCGCGGCAGTTACATCCAGATGCACTTCGCCCTCGACGAGGCCCCCGAGTTCGCCGCACCCTACGAAGCCCTCAACGACCCGAGCATGCAGGCGTCGATCGGCATCTTCTGCACACCGGAGGAAGTTCAGCAGCAGTGGGAGGACTGCCGCCGCGGGATCGTGCCGGCCGACCCGACCGTGGTGTTCCAGATCCCCTCGCAGAACGACCCCGACCTGGCACCCGAGGGCAAGCACGCCGCATCGGCATTCGCGTTGTGGTTCCCGATCGAGGGCGGTGTGGATTACGGCCAGGCGAAGGTCGAAATGGGGCAGCGGGTGATCGACAAGATCACCCGGCTGGCGCCCAACTTCGAGCGCAGCATCAGCCGGCACACCACGTTCACGCCCAAGCACATGGGCGTGATGTTCGGCGCCCCGGGCGGCGACTACTGCCACGGGTTGTTCCATCCGCAGCAGGTTGGCCCCAACCGTCCCGGGCCGAAAGGCTTTATCGGACAACCGATTCCGGTCGACGGGCTCTACCTAGCCAGCACCGGATGCCACGGTGGACCCGGTATCACGTTCATTCCCGGCTACAACGCGGCGCAGGCGGCCCTCGCCGACTTCAAGGCTTAGGCGTCAGACGCCATCAGGCGTTTACCCGGTCGAACTGACCGCCTCGGTACAGCTTCACGCACTCGGCTCGTCGGACCTTGCCGCTGGTGGTGATGGGTATCGCGCCGGGGGAGACCAAAACCAGATCCGACACGCTCAAGCCGTGTGAACTCGAGATGGCGGCGGTGACTTCGCGCTTGACCATGCCCAGCCGCTCCATCACATCCTCTTTGGAGCCGCGCCGCTTGACTTCGATGATGGTGACCAGCTTTTCGCCGCCGATGCGGTCGTCGGGGACCGCTATCGCCACGCACCGACCGTTGGTGATCTCTTGGATCGTCGCCTCGATGTCGTCGGGAGAGTGGTTGCGCCCGCGAACGATGAGCAGGTCTTTGATGCGGCCGATGACGAACAGTTCGCCGTCGGAAATGAAGCCCGAGTCTCCCGTCTTCAGCCAGGGACGCTCGGGTGTGCCGTCCGACGCGGCGACAAGAGTTCCGCCGAAGGTGCGCTCGGTCTCGGCGGGCTTGTTCCAGTAGCCGATTGCCACGTTGTCACCGTGAATCCAGATCTCGCCGACCGCTCCCTCCGGGCACTCGGTGCAGGTGTCGGGATCCACGATGCGCACCGTCGGCGACTCGGGCACTTCGTAGCTGATCAGCGGGGTACTACCCTCGCCAGGGCGCCGCTTCGCTTGCCCGGCGGACAGTTCGTCGGCGTCGAATTTGACGATCGTGGGTGGTTTGCCAGCAGCGCTCGTCGCCGCATACACCGTCGCCTCCGCAAGACCATACGAGGGCCGGAGCACCGATTCCTGAAAATTGAAGCGAGCAAACCGGTCGCTGAATCGCTTGAGGGTTGCCGGATTCACCCGCTCGCTACCGCTGAGGATGGTCACGATGCTGCCAAGGTCGAATCCGGCGAGGTCCTCGTCCGAGATTTTGCCCGTCGCCAACTCGAAGGCGAAGTTGGGTGCTGCCGAGAACGCCCCTTTGCCGCCGACCGACTCACCCCCGTTTGCCATCAGTTGGAGCCACCGCGCCGGCCGTTGCAGGAAGGCGATGGGGCTGGTCAGCAGACCGGGCAATCCCGCCATAATCGGCGCACAAACTCCGAGTACCAAGCCCATGTCGTGATAGAAGGGCAGCCACGACATGAGAAAGGTGCCCTGTGGCGGAATGCCCCCGGAAGGCGCGAAATAGCCAGACATCAGTTGCTTGAAATTCGACAGCAAATTCTTATAGGTAATCTCTACCCCGGCAGGTGTGCGGGTCGAGCCGGACGTATATTGCAAATACACGGCACCTTGACGGCTGTCGTGCTCGACATCCGACGGCATCGAAGCGTCCAGATCTATCCGGTCAACCTCGATGATCGTCGGAGCAACATCCAGCGGCTGCGACGTAATCTGTTGGGAGATATCACCGATCACCGAGGATGTGGTCAGAACGACCGTGGGCCTGGCGTCGAGGAACACCGCATCAACGCGCTCATCGGTGGCCCCACCCATCGGCAGCGAAAGCGGCACCCCGATAACGCCGGCCTGCATTGCACCCAGAAAACCATAGATGTAATCCATGCCCTGCGGCATTAATATGACGGCCCGGTCGCCGGGCGCTGCACAACGCCTGATTTCGAGTGCCACATTTACCATTCGCCGATACAACTCGTACCACGTGACAGTTTCGGCTACGCCGTCCCGGTCCCAGCCGTAATCGACATATTTGACTGCCGCACCATCGGGGTGCAAGTTGACATTCTGGCGCAACATCGCGGGAATGGAAGGCTCAACCACAGGGCAACACACTACCAATTAGCCGTCGCCTCGCGCCTGACTTCGGCGGCTCCACCGGAAGCCGCGGAGCCGGCCGGTCGAGCAGTTGACTGATGAGTCAATCGCGGCCGATTCGGCTATGTGCGCGCTGAGCGCCGCTCCCCGCCGCAAGGCATCCAACGGCGAAACGCGCAGCTGAGCGGTTCGGCCGGCGCCGCGACGCGCAACTCAAAAATTAGAATTTTGGTACGTACGCCTGATTTTTCCTCCGTGGGCCGACCCGAGCGGTTACGCTGCTGAAGGGTTCAGCATTAGCGTCTGGCTTCAATGTCGGGGGACGGCGGATCCGCTGCGATGATGCAGCGGTCCCGGCCGGGCTTGAATTCCGTTGATGTCCCTCGCAGAGCCGGTGAGAAGATAGAGGTGAACGGGTCGTGGATGAGCCACGTGTGACTCCTGTTGCTGTGATTGGTTTGGCATGCCGGTTACCCGGCGGTATCGACTCCCCAGAGCTGCTGTGGCAGGCGTTGCTGCGTGGCGATGATCTGATCACCGTGATTCCGCTGGACCGGTGGGACGCTGACGAGTTCTACGACCCTGAGCCGGGCGTGCCTGGTCGGTCCGTATGTAAGTGGGGCGCCTTCATAGACAACGCTTCGGACTTCGATTGCGAGTTCTTCGGGATCAGCGAGCGCGAGGCGATCAACACCGACCCCCAGCAGCGACTGCTGCTCGAGACGTCCTGGGAGGCCATGGAGCACGCGGGATTGGCGCCGGGCGCCCTGGCGGGTTCGCGGACGGGTGTGTTTGCCGGTGTGACCCATGGCGACTACACCATGGTGGCCGCCGACGCCAACGCATTGGAGGGACCGTACGGCTTTTTGGGCAACAGCTTCAGCATGGCGTCGGGCCGGGTGGCCTACGCGTTGGGGATGCACGGCCCGGCGATGACGGTGGATACCGCCTGTTCGTCCGGTCTGGCCGCGGTGCACATGGCCTGCCGCAGCTTGCACGAGGGCGAAAGCGATCTGGCGTTCGCGGGCGGTGTGTCCTTGGCGCTGGAACCGAAAAAGCTCGCCGCCGGGTCGGCGTTGGGAATGTTGTCTCCGACCGGGCATTGTCACGCGTTCGACGTCGCGGCCGACGGGTTCGTGCCGGGCGAGGGTTGTGTGGTGCTGCTGCTCAAACGGCTGCCGGATGCGCAGGCCGATGGCGACCGGATTCTGGCCGTGCTGCGCGGCACGGCCGCCAATCAGGATGGCCACACGATCAACATTGCGACACCTTCGCAATCCGCGCAGGTCGAGGCGTATCGAACGGCGTTGGCTGCGGGTGGCGTTGAGGCTGGCACAGTCGGGATGGTGGAAGCGCACGGGCCCGGTACCCCGATCGGCGACCCAATCGAATACGCCAGCCTGGCCGAGGTGTACGGCACCGAGGGCCCGTGCGCGCTCGCGTCGGTGAAGACCAATTTCGGGCACACCCAGTCGGCTTCCGGCGTGCTGGGGCTGGCCAAGGCGATCCTGGCGTTGGAACACGGTGTGGTGCCCCGCAACCTGCATTTCACCCGGTTGCCCGACGAGATCGCCCCCATCGAGACCAATCTGTTTGTGCCGGTGGTGACCACACCATGGCCGACCTACAACGGTCACGCCACCCCGCGGCGGGCGGCGGTGTCGTCGTACGGATTCTCCGGAACCAACGTGCACGCGATTGTGGAGCAGGCCCCCGAGACCCTTGAGATTGAGGCCCAGCCCGTCGGGGCGGGCCCGCAGGGCATGGCTGACCCGCTGTGGTTTGCCTTGTCATCGAGCTCCGCGGAGGCGCTGCGGCAGACCGCCAAGCGGCTGGGCGACTGGCTGCCAGAGCACGCGGACACCGTGGCGCTATCGGATCTGGGCTACACCTTGGCGCGCCGGCGCGCACACCGGCCGGTGCGCACAGCGGTCACCGCCTCCACTATGGAGGAGCTGATCGCGAACCTGCACGAGCTGGCCGACGGCGACACTCCGTACCAGGGTGCGGTGGGCCAAGACGACCGGGGCCCGGTGTGGGTATTTTCCGGGCAGGGCTCGCAGTGGGCGGCGATGGGCGCCGAGTTGCTGGCCACCGAACCCGTGTTCGCCGCGACCGTCGCGGAGGCGGAGCCGCTGATCGCGCGGGAATCCGGTTTCTCGGTGACCGATGCGATGACTGCGTCGGAGACGGTGACCGGCATCGATCGCGTGCAGCCGACCCTGTTCACTATGCAGGTCGCACTGGCGGCCACGATGAAGTCCTACGGGGTAGTCCCCGGTGCCGTGATCGGCCACTCGATGGGTGAGACCGCCGCGGCCGTGGTCGCCGGGGCGCTGTCGCTGGAAGACGGGGTGCGGGTGATCTGCCGGCGCTCGAAGTTGATGGCCACCATTGCCGGCTCTGCGGCGATGGCGTCGGTGGAGATGCCCGCGCTGGCCGTGCAGTCGGAGCTCACGGCGCTGGGAGTCGACGACGTGGTGGTGGCGGTAGTGAGTTCGCCGCAGTCCACCGTGGTCGCCGGATCCGCCGAGTCGATCCGCAAGCTGGTTGCCGCGTGGGAACAGCGCGACGTGATGGCCCGGGAAGTCGCTGTGGATGTGGCCTCACATTCACCGCAGGTCGACCCGATCCTGGCTGAGTTGACCGAGGTGCTCGCCGACCTGTCCCCGCAGGCACCCCAGGTTCCTTACTACTCGGCGACGCTGTTCGACCCGCGCGAGCGGCCCGCCTGCAACGCGGGGTATTGGGCCGACAATTTGCGCCACACGGTGCGGTTTTCCGCCGCGGTGCGCGCAGCGCTGGATGACGGATACCGCGTCTTCGCCGAGTTGTCGCCGCACCCGCTGTTGACCCACGCTGTCGAGCAGACCGCGGCCAGTATCGGCATGCCGGTCGCGGCGTTGGCCGGGCTGCGCCGCGAGCAGCCGCTGCCGCTCGGGCTGCGCGGCCTGCTGACCGATGTGTACGCGGCGGGCGCCGCGGTGGACTTCTCGGTGCCCTATCCCCAGGGGCGCCTGGTGGAGGCACCGCTGCCGGCGTGGTCGCATCGTTTCCTGTCCCACGACCGCGATCCTGCGGCCCAGAGTGGCTTCAGCGTTGCGGTGCATCCGCTGCTGGGTTCGCACGTGCGGCTGCCCGAGGAGCCCGAGCGCCACGCGTGGCAGGCCGACGTCGGCACCGCGACGCTGCCCTGGCTAGGCGATCACCAAATCCACAACGTGGCCGCACTCCCGGGAGCCGCTTACTGCGAGATGGCGTTGACCGCAGCCCAGGCTGTGCTCGGTGCGGGGGCCGAAGCCCGCGATGTGCGCTTTGAGGCAATGTTGTTGCTCGACGAGGAAACCCCGGTCTCGGCGGTGGCGACGGTGACCTCGCCGGGTGTGGTCGAGTTTGCGGTGGAGGCCTCGGTCGCCGAGGGTACGGGGCACATTCGGCGGGCCTCGGCGGTGCTGCACGCCAAATCCGATGAGGACCCGCCAGCCGGCCACGACATGGACGCGTTGTTGGCGGCGCACTCGTTACGGGTGGACGGCGAGGAGATGCGGACGCACTTCGACCAGCACGGTGTGCAGTACGGTCCCGCGTTTACCGGTTTGGGCGCCGCCCGCATCGCCGACAGGAGCGCGGACGGCACCCCCAGCTCGGTGCTGGCCGAAGTCGCGTTGCCACCGTCGATTCGTTCCCAGCTGAACTCCTATGGGATTCACCCCGCCCTACTGGACGCCTGCTTCCAGGCGATCGCGGCTCATCCCGACGTGCAGGCCGCCCTCAGCGGTGGCCTGATGCTGCCGTTGGGGGTGCGGCGGCTGCGCGCCTTCGGTTTGGCGCGCAACGCCTGCTACTGCTACATCCGGGCGACCAACACCAGCCCGGCCGGCATCGAGGCCGACCTCGATGTCCTCGACGAGCACGGGACGGTGCTGCTGGCTGTCGAGGGATTGCTGTTGGGCGCCGGGACCTCCGAGCAGGGCAACCGCAACCGGGTGCTCAACGAGCGGTTGCTGACCATCGAATGGCAACCGCGCAAGCTGCCCGAAACCGAGCACGCCGAGAGCGGACCTTGGCTGCTCATCAGCACCTCCACCGGTGCGGATGCGGTGGCCACCGCGTTGACCGACGCGTTGACCGGTGCGCTTAAAGCGCATGAAGCACAGTGTGCGACGGTGTCATGGCCTGTGCAGGGTGACCATGAGGCCGCCGCCGCGGCGCTGCGTGCCCAGCTCGGTGCCGGTGGGTCCACCGGGGTGGTGGTGCTGGCTGGATCCGGCGACAACGACCAGGAATCCGCCGCGCGCGGTGGTGATTACGTCGCCCACGTGGTGCGTATCGCCCGCGAACTCACCGAGATCGACGGTTCCTCGCCGCGGCTGTACGTGGTGACCCGCAACGCCCAAACGGTGGTGCCCGAGGACCGCCCCAATCTCGAACAGGGCGGGCTACGCGGTCTGCTGCGAGTGATCGGCACCGAGAACCCGCACCTACGCACCACCCACGTCGACGTCGACGAGCAGACCAATGTCGAGCAGCTGGCCCGCCAGCTGCTGGGCGGATCCGACGAAGACGAGACCGCGTGGCGCAACGACGAGTGGTACACGGCGCGGTTGTGCCCGACGGCGCTACGCCCCGAGGAGCGCCAGGCCACGACGGTGGACCGCGCGACCGACGGCATGCGCCTGCAGATCCGTACGCCGGGCGACTTGGAGTCGATGGAGTTCGTCGCCTTCGACCGGGTGCCGCCCGGCCCCGGGCAGATCGAGGTCGCCGTCACCGCGTCCAGCATCAACTTCGCCGATGTCCTGGTCGCGTTCGGCCGCTACCCGTCCTTCGAGGGGCACCTGCCGCAACCGGGTACAGACTTCGCCGGGGTGGTGACCGCGGTCGGACCGAATGTCACCGACCACAAGGTCGGCGACCACGTCGGGGGCATGTCCCCCAATGGGTGCTGGGGCACTTTCGTCACCTGTGACGCCAACCTGGCCGCCACGTTGCCGCCGGGCCTGACCGACGCCCAGGCGGCCGCGGTGACCACCGCGCACGCCACCGCCTGGTACGGGCTCAAAGACCTGGCCCGCATCAGGGCCGGGGACAAGGTATTGATCCACTCCGGGACCGGCGGCGTAGGACAAGCGGCGATCGCAATCTGCCGCGCCGCCGGAGCCGAGATCTACGCCACCGCCGGCAGCCCGGAACGTCGAGAACTGTTGCGCGAGATGGGCATTGAACACGTCTACGACTCGCGCAGCGTCGAGTTCGCCGAACAGATCCGCCAAGACACCGACGGGTACGGCGTTGACATCGTCCTGAACTCGGTCACCGGCGCTTCACAACTCGCCGGGATCAAACTGCTGGCCCTGGGCGGCCGGTTCGTCGAACTCGGCAAACGCGACATCTACGGCGACACCCGGGTGGGCTTGTTCCCGTTCCGTCGCAACCTGGCCTTCTACGGCGTCGACGTGGGGTTGATGTCGGTCAGTCACCCCGCCGAAGTCCGCGAGCTGTTGAACACGGTGTATCGGTTGACGGCCGAGGGCACCCTGCCGATGCCGCACGCCACGCACTACCCGCTGGCCGAAGCGGCCACCGTGATCCGGGTGATGAGCGCCGCCGAACACACCGGCAAACTCATCCTCGACGTCCCGCGCACCGGCACCAGCAGCGTGGTTCTGCCCCCCGATCAGGTGCGGCCTTTCCGCTCCGACGGCTCCTACGTCATCACCGGCGGACTGGGCGGACTCGGGGTGTTCCTCGCCGAGAAGATGGCCGGGGCCGGCGCTGGCCGCATCGTGCTCAGCTCGCGCTCCGAGCCGGATCAAAAGGTGCTCGAGACCATCGACCTGATCCGCGCGATCGGCTCCGACGTCGTGGTCGAATGCGGTGACATCGCCGAACCGGGCACCGCCGAACGGTTGGTGGCGGTCGCCACCGCAACCGGGCTTCCGCTGCGCGGTGTGCTGCACGCAGCCGGTGTGGTCGAAGACGCGACGCTGGCCAACATCACCGACGAACTGCTTGCCCGCGACTGGGCCCCCAAGGCCTACGGCGCCTGGCACCTGCACGAAGCGACGGCAAGCCAGCCGCTGGATTGGTTCTGCTCGTTCTCCTCGGGCGCCGCTTTGCTGGGCTCGCCCGGTCAGGGTGCCTACGCCGCGGCCAACAGCTGGCTGGACGCCTTCACCCATTGGCGGCGCGCCCAAGGCCTGCCCGCCACCTCGATCGCGTGGGGTGCCTGGGCCGAGGTCGGGCGCGCCACGGCCGTGGCCGAAAGCACCGGCGCCGCCATCGGCGCGGACGAGGGCGCGTATGCCTTCGAGACGCTGCTGCGGCACAACCGCGCCTACACCGGCTACACCCCGATCATCGGAGTGCCGTGGCTGGCCGCCCTCGCCGAACGGAGCAAGTTCTTCGAGATGTTCCAGGGCGGGCAAAGCCGTGCCGGTACCAGCAAATTCCGTTCCGAACTCAACGAATTGGCGGCGGACGAGTGGCCCGCGCAGCTGCGGCAACTCGTCTCTGAGCAGGTTGGCCTGATTTTGCGGCGGACGGTCGACCCTGACCGCCCATTGCCCGAATACGGCCTAGACTCGCTGGGGGCCCTCGAATTACGGACGCGCATAGAAACGGAAACCGGAATACGTCTCAACCCCAAGAGCATCACCACCACTGTGCGAGGACTCGCCGACCACCTGTACGAACAGCTGGCACCCGAAGAAGCCAAAGTCGCGCCGTCGTAGACGGTAAGGATTTACCGTCTACGTACCGGACTTTATGTGCTGAACTGCAGGAGACACCGTGTTTATAGGCCCAGTCGAACTAGCGACACTTCCGGAATGGGAGCCAAGTCCAGGTTCATTCGTTTCCTGGAACCCGTCAGCTGCCTCGCGCGCCAAGGCCGACGCGGCGCCGGTGAGTCCGGTACCGCCCAGCTACATACAAGAGCGGCACCTCCGTAACTTTTCCCAGCAGGCCGACCGGGGGCTGGATCATTCCCGGCTGCTCATCGCGGTTTGCGAGGTGTCCGGCAAATGCGATATCCGTGCCATGACGTATGTCATCAATGCCCACCTTCGCCGGCACGATACATATCGCAGCTGGTTTGAATACCAGGATGCTGACCACATAATTCGGCACACCATTGCCGACCCGGCCGATATCGAATTCGTCCCCACCGAGCACGGCGAAAAGGACGCCGCCCAGTTGCGGGACCAGGTATTGGCCACTCCCGGTTCGCTGCAGTGGGATTGCTTCACCTTCGGGGTCGTTCAGCGTGCGGATCGCTTCACCTTTTATGCCAGCATTGATCATCTGCATGCGGACGGTCAGTTCGTCGGGGTGGGACTCATGGAGTTCCAGACCATGTACGCCGCCCTGATCATGGGCGAACCGCCCCTGGCGATGGGGCAGGCCGGCAGCTACGACGACTATTGCGCCCGGCAGCGGCAGTACACATCGGGCTTGACCGCGGACACCCCGGAGGTACGCAGGTGGATCGAATTCGCCGAAGCCAACGGCGGAAGCTTCCCGGACTTTCCGCTGCCACTCGGTGATCGGTCGGTGCCCTACGGCGGCGACCTGTTGAGTGTGACGCTGCTGGATGAGAAACAGACGGACCGATTCGAATCCGCCTGTGTCGCAGCGGGTTCCCGCTTTATCGGTGGGATGTTCGCGTGTGTCGCCCTCGCCCTGTACGAGTTGACCGGCGCCGAGGTCTATGCCGGAACTACACCAAAGGACACCCGCAGCAATCAGGCTGAGCTGACGACACAAGGGTGGTTCACCGGGCTGACACCGGTGACCTTTCCTGTCGTGGCAGCGTCGTTCGGTGACACTGCCCGAGCGGCGCAGATTTCGTTCGACGAGGGGTTGGACCTGGCGCAGGTGCCTTTTGAGCGGGTAGTGGAGTTGGCGCCTTCGCTGAGCAGGCCCCGACCGCTGTTTTCTCAGATCAATTTCTTCGACGCACAAGCCGGCCCGCTGGCGATGCTCGCCAAAATGTTCGAAGGCGTGAACATGGGCGCCTACAGCGACGGCAGGTTCACTTACCCACTGAGCACGCTAGTGGGCCGCTACGACGAGACCACTGTAAGCGTGTTGTTCCCCAACAATCCGGTTGCTCGGGAATCCATCAACCATTACGTGGCGGCACTGAAATCAGTGTGCGTCCGTGTTGTCGACGGCTGGACGCCGTCACGGGTACGCACCGCGGCTGAGCTTTCCAGCCAGCCGGCGTACTGACAGTCGAAGTGCTAGAGCATGGTTTGGCGGCGATTTCGCTGATATCCGTAGGTTCCAGGCGGTAACGAGTGTCACGGCAGATCGAGGCGACGAGCCCGCCCGCCGGCGGGGGCATTTTTGGGTGGTTCGGCACCTTTGTCGGGCGGCGGCCGTGGGTTGTGATCGGGAGCTGGATCGTGCTCGCGATCGTCCTCATGCTGACGACACCGACCCTGGAAGAAGTCTCGCAGAAGCACCCGGTGGCCATCCTGCCGGAGAATGCGCCGTCGTTGGTCGCGACCCAGCAGATGACGAAGGCGTTTCACGAAAACGGGGACGAAAGCATCGCGGTGGTGGTGCTCAGTGATGACAAGGGGCTGAGCCCCGCCGACGAAAACGTCTACCGCAAGCTCGTTGACACGCTGCACAAAGACACCAAAGACGTCGTCATGGTCCAGGACTTCCTCTCCGCGGCGCCGCTGCGTGAGCTCATGACGAGCAAGGATCAAAAGGCCTGGCTATTGCCGATCGCTTTGCCGGGCGATCTTGGCTCGCCGCAGTCGAAGCAGGCGTTCACGCGTGTCGACAACCTGATCAAACACACGGTCGCGGGGTCCTCGCTGACCGCCAATGTGACCGGACCCGCATCGACCGTCGCCGACATGAACCTCACGGGGCAGCGGGACAGGACTCGGATCGAGGCGGCGATCGTCGTCCTGTTGTTCTTTATCTTGCTGATCATCTACCGAAACCCGGTCACCATGGTGCTGCCGTTGATCACCATCGGCATGTCCTTGGTGGTGGCACAGCGCTTGGTGGCAATAGTCGGCTCGGCAGGCCTCGGCGTTGCCAACCAGACCGTCATTTTCATGACCGGAATGATGGTCGGCGCCGGAACGGATTACGCGGTATTTCTGATCAGCCGATATCACGACTACCTGCGGCAGGGCACCGAGTCGGATGCGGCGGTCACCAGGTCGCTGACATCCATCGGCAAAGTGATCGCGGCCTCGGCGGCCACCGTTGCGATCACCTTCCTCGGGATGATCTTCGTTCAATTGGGAATTCTGAAAACCATCGGTCCGGTGTTGGGGCTTTCGGTGGCCGTCGCCTTTTTCGCGGCGGTGACGCTGCTGCCGGCCCTGATGGTGCTCGCCGGGCGTCGTGGCTGGATCGCGCCGCGAGGCGAGCTAACCCGTCGGTTCTGGCGGCGTTCGGGAATAGCCATTGTGCGCCGGCCCAAGACCCACTTGGCTGCCAGTGCGCTGGTGCTGATCATCCTGGCCAGCTGCGCCGGTCTGGCCCACTACAACTACGACGATCGCAAGACCTTGCCGGCTTCGGTCGAGAGCTCGATCGGATATGCCGCGCTGGATCGGCATTTCTCGACGAACATGATCATTCCCGAGTACCTGTTCATCGACTCACCGCACGATCTGCGCACGCCGCAGGCCCTTGCCGACCTGGAGCAGATGGCACAACGAGTCAGCCAGGTAAAGGGTGTCGCGACGGTCAGGGGCATCACCCGGCCCGACGGACAGTCGCTGGAGCAGGCCCGGGCCTCGTGGCAGGCGGGTCAAGTCGGCGGCAAGCTGGACGAGGGCTCCAAGCAAATCGCCGACCGCAGCGGTGATCTCGACAAGCTCGCGGGCGGGGCCAACCTGATGGCGGGCAAGCTCGGCGATCTGCGGACCCAGGTGAACCAGGCCGTCGCCAACGCCGGCGGCCTCATCGATGCTCTCGGGTATCTACAGGGCGTGTTCGGTGGCAACAAGACGCTCGGCGAACTCCAGGGTGCCGCGCAGCTCGTCGGCAGCATGCACAGCCTCGGCGATGCGATCGGGGCGAACGCCAACTTCGTCGCGAACAACTCCGATTGGGCCAACCCGGTGCTGAATGCACTCGATACCAGCCCGGCGTGCGATATGGATTCCGGCTGCGTCCGGGCGCGAGACGAACTGCACCGAATGGTCACCGCCCGGGACGACGGAACGCTCGGCAAGTTGTCTGCGCTAGCCCGACAGCTGCAGGCGACGGGGTCTTTGCAGACCCTGGCATCGACCGTGAGTGGCTTGAGCCGGGCACTGACCACCGTCACCAGCGCCATGGGCTCGCTGGGGATGGGCAATGGCGGCAGCATGCACGCCAAGGTCAACTACCTGCAAAACGGGGCCAATCAGCTCGCCGACGGCAGCAAACAACTGGCCGACGGGGTGCAACTGCTGGTCGACCAGGTCAAGAAGATGGGTTTTGGGCTCGGCCAGGCGTCGACCTTCCTGCTGGCCATGAAGGACAACGCCACCACACCGGCGATGGCGGGGTTTTATATTCCCCCGCAACTGCTGTCGTATGCCACCGGCGAGGGCGGCACCCCCGGGGCGTTGCCGGCCGAGGCGCAGGACCTCATGCGCGGCATGAACGTTGACCAACTCAAGAAATTCGCCTCCGCCTTTGTGACGCCCGACGGACACGGGATGCGGTATTTGGTCCAAAACGACGTCAATCCCTTCAGCTCCGCTGCCATGGACCAGGTCGATGCGGTCCTGGCCGCCGCGCGAGGGGCCCAACCTAATACCACGCTGGCCGATGCGAAGGTATCGGTGGTGGGGTTGCCGGTGGTGCTCAAGGACACGCGTGACTATTCCGATCATGACGTCCGCTTTATCATCATCATGACCATCTTCGTCGTGCTGCTGATTTTGATCGTGTTGCTGCGAGCGATTGTTGCGCCGCTGTACCTGATCGGTTCGGTGATCATTTCCTATTTGTCGGCGCTCGGCATCGGCGTCATCGTGTTTCAATTGTTGCTCCACCAGGAAATGCATTGGAGCGTTCCAGGATTGACGTTCATCATATTGGTCGCGGTGGGCGCCGATTACAATATGCTGCTCATTTCCCGGCTGCGCGAGGAATCCACCCTGGGCATGCGCTCCGGGGTCATCCGCACCGTGGGCTCGACCGGCGGTGTGATCACCGCGGCGGGCCTGATCATGGCGGCCTCGATGTTCGGCCTGGTCTTCTCCAGCCTCGTCAATGTGCTCCAGGGCGGCTTCGTCCTCGGAACCGGGCTGCTGTTAGATACCTTCCTGGTGCGCACCGTGTTGGTGCCTGCCATCGCCGTGCTCGTCGGAAAGGCGAACTGGTGGCGGCCGTCGGGACTGTGGCCGCTACGGCGAAGCGCACCGGCTGCCGGTGGCGCTCAGCCCGTCAAGCGCAACCGGTTGCTGCCTGACGAGGAGGACCTGCCAGCGTGGGTTGACGACGACGTGATCGGGTTTTCCTTGTACGACGGGCTCAGGCTCTAGTAATCACCGCGGCCACGCAATTGCCGTCCGCAAATCATTAGACGATTTCTCAATGCGATATCGCAGGTGATGTCACATTCCAGAGTCGTCTATTTGGTCGGTCGGACGACAGGCTTTAGAGCTTGTGCTTCTTGGGAAGCAGAGCGCCCACCTTCGCCAACGTGCTCACGGCACCCGCGGCACCCTTGCCCGCGCTGGCCGCGGGTTTGGCCGCGCTGGCCGCCCCGGCACCGCCGGAGACCACGCGCGAGACCGTGCTGATTATGTTGCCGCCGTTGATGGCGAGGTTCGCGGCGGTTATGCCGGCCGTGATGCCGGCATTGGTGCTTTCAATGGGGATGCTGATCGCCGGGCCGATGTGTCCGACCTGCGAGATGTCCTTCGGGTTCGGCAACGCCCCCGGATCCGGACCGTAAGCCCTGTCCACCATGGGCTTCAGCACCGCGTTGAGCGGCCCGGCGGACTCCGGCGGAAGACCCGCCATGTCCACGAGCGCCTTTACCAGTGGCAGCTCATCGCCGTTGCGGATGAGGTACGTCGTAGTGGTGCCGCCCCTGTCGTTGACTGTCTTGGTGATGTCCTGGGGCGCGACGTGGGACGGATCCGAGAAAGCCGTCGCGCTGTGGCCATAAAATCCGCCCGCCGTGATTCCGTTGAGGTCAGCGAGCAGGTTGCCCATCCTGTCCGGCGGATGGGAGAAAATGTCGTACTGGCCCACGACATTGACGGTGTCGTACTGGCTGTCCAGCGGAGGCGTCACGGTGTAGTTGATGAGCGGGACGTGCGTGCCGGGCCTGAATACGTGCGAAAGAAGGTTGTTCGGGTCGCCGGCTTTGACGAATGTGAGCTGGTCCGGCGGGGGTGCAGTCGGGTCGTGCGCCAGCCGTTCCTGCTCCTGGTCGAGGGCCAGGGTGCCCTGTGACAGCCCGGCCGCGTAGATGGGCCCGTTGGTGCTCCGGATCGCCGAGTCGAGATTGTTCGTCCCAATGTTCACGGACTGACCGAGAGTCGGCGAATTCATCCCCGTGACGGGCCAGAAGCTGCCCGGATAGGGGACGACGCGGCGGGTAGCGCCCGGGGGAATGTAGGCCTGGCCGATCTCAGGCTGCGTCGCCGGATTGAAGTGATAAAGCGACCGCAACGGTCCGTAGGGGGACGGCGCAGTGCCGGGAACGATCAACGCGGTGTCGTCGGCCATCGCCACCCCGTCGCCGAAAGCCGTTGCCCACGTGAGCATTCCTGCCGCAACGGCCCCTGCGAGCAGTTTGTTCACAAATCCCCCAATAAATAGGCTGGCGGGCAAGGCGATCAATCTGACCCACGCGCCTGCGGCGACCTACCTTGCGCGATAGGCCAGTCGATATAGGAAGCATGCTACCGCGCTCGCAGCCAAAACGGGGCGGAAGTACCAATTCACTCGAACCGGATTGCGCTGTTCACAGCGGGCTCAGAGCCTGCTCAGGGGCTCCTCAGAGGCTGCTGACGCCGAGCACGATCAAGAAGCACCCTCCGGCCGCCAGCAGGACGGCGAACTCCCAATGGCTGCGAGTCCGGAGCCATTCCTGCAAGGCCGCCATTAACACTCGCGTTTTCTGCGGCGCCGCCAAGTAACTCACGAGCGGGATCTCGACCAGCGTGAACGCCACCACATTGAACAGCAGCAAGGCGTGCGCCTGTGCCGCCGGTCCGGCGCCGGAGGCAAGAATGGCAGCCATCGCACCCAAGTAGTTGGCAGACGGCAACGCGACGGCCAGTCCGCTCACCCATGCGACACGCAGGGAATCGCCCTGCAGGAACTTTCGGGCGCGCGCAGACAGCTTCTTCAGGCTGCCCGGCGGGGCCGGCTCCAGCAGGTCCACGCCGCCCGCGCAGCCGGCCCCGCCGCCGACCGCGGCGCTCGCCGGCACCCGGCGGATCTGCCTACGGACCAACACGTTTGTGGCCAACGCGGCGGCCACGAGCAGCGCGAGCAGCCCAGCCACGATCTGAGCCTGGGCCACGGTGAAGTGGCCGGCCAACGGAGTGGTTCGAAGGATGAACAGTATGACCAGGCCGACGCCTAGGCCCATGGTGAAACCGCCGCACAAGAAGGCGAACAGTTGCAACATGGGGCGGGGCCTGTTCAGCATGAGCACCGCCAGACCGAGCCGGATCGGCTCGAAGATCACCGCGAGTGCCATCACTAGCACGGTGATCCACATGTATGGAAACCGTACTGCAGTTAGGGCGGCCCCGCGCCGGAATGTCTCCCCAGCACGGAATACAAAGCTGACACTTAAGTGTTTGTAACACGATTGTCGAACCGTTGGCCGTAGGCTTACGAGCGTTGTTGATCTTGGTTGGACGCTCGGACGAACGGTTCGCCGCACCTTCCTTGCGCGGGGACGGCTGAGGCCGGGGGATGAGGTTGATGTGTGCCAGGTGGTTGCTGGAAAGCTCGCGGCATGCGGGTAAATAGGCCCGTTTGCTTTAATGGTGATTCCTCGGTGCTCCGACCGATATGTTGCTAGGGTTTTGTCACAGACGACTACCCACCGGCAACCAGTGGTCCAGGGGTACGACACACTGGTGTGTCATCGGACGTCGCTGGTAGAGGTCGAATAGCAACAAAAGCCCTGAGGGCCCTACGGGCCCTTGACTCGAATTGTCCGTGCAACCGACTGGGTGGGGGGACAGGAGGAGGAAAAAGTGTTTGCAATGTCAACACTTCACGACTGGGTGCCGGACCCGGGCTCGATCACCTGTTGGCATCCCTCGGCCGCGGCGAGCCTGAACGCCCGGCACGCGCCGGTGAGCCCTGTGCCGCCCAGCTACCAGCAAACGCAGCATCTTCGTCGCTATTGCGACCACGCGGCGCGGGGTCTGGAAATGACCCGCATGATGATCTTCACCTGGGAGGTCCCCGGTCGGTGCGACGTCCGCGCCATGGGTTACGCGATCAACGCCCATCTCCGTCGGCACGACACGTACCGCAATTGGTTCGAGTACAAGGATGCGGACCACATCGTGCGCCGCACCATCGCCGATCCCGCTGAAATCGAGTTCGTCCCGATCGAGCACAAGGACATGACGACCGCGGAGTTGCGCGACCACATATCGGCGCCGCATCCGCTGCAGTGGGGTTGCTTCTTGTTCGGAGTTATTCAAAGCGCCGACCACTTCACGTTCTATGCGAGCATTGGTCATCTCTGTGTCGACCTGATGATCGTGCCCGTGTTATTCACCGAGATCCATACGATGTACACCACCTTGGTGAGAGGCGGCGTGCCCGCCCCGCTTCCGGCGGTGGGCAAGTATGAGGATTACTGTGCCCGGCAGCGCCGGGAGACATCGGCTCTGACCGTGAACTCCCCGAGCATCCGCGCGTGGATCGAGTTCGCCGAGCACAGCGGGGGGACCCTTCCGCACTTTCCGTTGCCGCTCGGTGATTTATCGGTGCCCTGTGCCGGCGACCTGCTCGACGTGACTCTCATGGACGAGCAGCAGACTCGGCGATTCGACGATGCGTGCGCCGCGGCGGGCGCCCGCTTCAGCGGGGGCGTGTTCGGCTGCGCCGCCCTCACAGAGCACGAGTTGACCGGCGATGAAACGATTTCCCTACTCACAACCACCGATACCCGCAGCACGCCAACAGAACTCGCGACGACCGGCTGGTTCACCGGCTTGGTTCCGGTTACCGTGCCCATCACGGCTACGTCGTTCGGCGACACCGCCCGGGCCGCACAGACTTCCTTCGACTCGGGTCACGACCTGGCCAACGTGCCGTTCGACCGCGCCTTGGAGTTGGCGCCTGCGGAGCTGATGCTGCGGAGGCCCCGGCCCGGGAATTTCGTGATGTCCTTCCTTGATGCGAGCATTGCTCCGCTCTCTGCTGTCGCCAGCTCTGACTTGGATTTCCGGATCTACGACGAGGGCCGGGTTTCGCACCAGGTGTCGA
Source organism: uncultured Actinomycetota bacterium (assembly GCA_963767375.1). Classification (GTDB taxonomy): domain Bacteria; phylum Actinomycetota; class Actinomycetes; order Mycobacteriales; family Mycobacteriaceae; genus Mycobacterium. Next base: position 1,945,903 of record CAVYDT010000008.1, on the reverse strand, counting down.
TGTGGGTGGGCCGGTTCCGGCAGGAGACCAAGGTGATGGTGCTGTTCCCGAACAATGCCGTCGCCCGCGAATCCGTCATTCGCTACCTGGAAGCCATGAAATCCGTATTTGTCCGGGTCGCCGACGGCCGGCGCAGGGCAGCCTTCGCTCCCTCTCTGAAGTGGGCTTGAATTAGTCCCAGCCCGGCTGTGCGCCGCTAGCTCCGCTGACTGAGCAGCACCTCCAGTAGTGCAGTGAAATCGTCCGGTCGCGCCGGTGTAAACGCGGGGCTCGGCCAGATTCCCGGCACGTCCAGGGTGATCAGCGTCGACTTGAGGGGCCGGTGCACGTCGAGCGGCAACCAACGGCGCATATCCGAGCTGCCCCAGACGCGGAACCGTTGCACCAGCAGGCCCAGCTTCTCGGTGCGGTATCCGCGGATCGTTTCCAGCGCGATGACCTTCGATGTACCCGATGGAAAGTGATAGCGGCGCAACGTGATTGCCGCGTGGTCTAGCTGGATTAGGCCGTCGTCGTAGGTTTGGCCAGGCCTCTCGCTCATGCCCGGGCACTCCGCAGCTCATGCCCCCGTGTCGTCAGACAGCGGCCATTGTCCAGGCGCCACTGCCACCCATGCAGGTTGCAGGTCAGCGTATCACCTTCCACCACACCGAATTTCGACAAGTCCGCTTTGAGATGGGGGCAGCGCCGCTGAATCTCCCAGCCGTCCAGCGTGATCGATGCCGAATCGTCGTGGGTCTCGGCGAACCAGCCGTCGGCGTAAGCGATCCGCTCGTCGGTCAAGCACTTGAAGAACGTGTACAGGTATTCGTTGTAGCCGCCGACACGCCACGCCCGAAATCGGGTGGACAAGAAGATGGTGTTGACCCAGTCCGGTTCCTGGTCGCGCAGCGCGGTGCGCACCAACTCCGGCGCTATCTCGAACCCGTAGCGGACCTTCTCTTCTGGAATACGGTCGCGGACCGCGCGTTTGGGAAAGTCCAGAATCACGGTTTCCGGCCCGATTGCCAGTTCGACCGGGTAGCCGATGCCGTCGCAGATTTCGTCGCTTTGCAGCATGATCGGCTCGAACAGCGCACGCAGCTGCTCCAGCAACGGCTCGCCCACGGCCGGCGCCCAGCTCGCCCGCTCGGCCGCGAGAATCGGAGCCATCCGGTCGGCATACTCACTGATGTACCTCGCCTTGCCGGTGGTGAAGATGGCCTCGACCTCGTCGATGGGCAGCGGATGATTCAGCGAATTCAGCGTTGTGCCAGTAAAGTCCGCGGTTGATCCCGGCATCATCAGCAGGCCGCGATCGTGCCCGTGCCTGCGCATCTGGTCCAGGAACACCATCTGGTCGGGGAAGATGTTGGCCGGGTCGCCGCAGTCGTCGTTGAGGTGGCGCAGCTCGGCATCCAGAAAGCATGGCGGCCCCGCCGAAGGCACTACCCAGGTCGCCCCCACCTGCGCGATGTACTGGCGTGCGCGGTCCATTTGCCGCTGCCGCTTCTGGACGGCGAACGCCTCCTTGGCGCGCGCCGGCATGTCGTAGACCATCGGATACCAGATCGCCCCGGAGTACTGCAGCAGATGCACATCGATGTGGCCGAATTCGGAAGCCAGCACGTCCAAATCGACCGGCCGGGCATCGTTCATGTTGAAAACCGTTGTGGCACGGTCCGATATCAGAAGGGCCGAATCGCCGATGGGGCCGTCCGCGGGTGCCCGCAGCGCGACGACCATGACGTCCAGGTCGCCCTTGGGTCCGCTCACCTTGTGTTTTACCGAGTCGGTGGTCTCGAAAAACCGGTGAAATCCTAACTCCTGCAGCTCGTTTCGCAGGTCGGGGATCGGAAAGTCCGGCAACAGCACCACCGCGTCCTTGTTGACGTGCGCGCGCAGATGGTTCGCGTCGAAATGATCCTTGTGCAGATGCGAGACGTACAGGTAGTCGCAGTCGCCGAGGGTGTCCCAGTCCAGCGTGCTGTTGTCCGGGAAGGGGAACCAGGACGCGAAATAGGCCGGGTTGACCCAGGGGTCGCATAGGATGCTGCCCGCATGCGTTTCAATCAGGAAGCCGGCGTGGCCGACGCTGGTGACCTGCACAAATACCTTTCGGGCCGTTCACGGATCGCTTCGAGTTTAGCGTGCGGCGTCATCATCTGAGGTCCCGTCCTCGGCCTGCCACAGCCGCCGGCAGTAGTCGATGCGCGCCGAATCGGGCTCGACGCCATAGGCGGCGAAGAACTCGGCGTCCCACACCCAGCCGGCATAGTTCCAGCCCAACGACAGCGTCGCCACCGCCAGGTCGGCCCACCGGTCGGCGACACCGAGGCTGCCGAAGTTGACATGTCCGGCACATGTGCCGTCGTCGTCGATCAGGGCGTTGGGCGCACACACGTCTCCATGACAGACCGCCGGCTGATCGACCGGCGGCGGCTCGCCCACGCGGGCCCGGCGCGCCGGCGTCAGCGTGCTCAGGCGGCTGGCCGCCGACCGGTCGAACGGGCAGCACCGGACCGGCAATCGGTCGTGCAACATGCGCAGGCCCGCACCGATCGCTCGCACCGCCGCGGTTCGGTGCCGCCAACCACCCTGCTCCTAGACCCAGACCGCGCGCACGGGCCTGCCCGCGGCAAACCTGCTGACAAACCGGCTGACAAAGCCGGGCACGGCAGGCTGGGCTGACAGCTACGACCCCCAGCAGACAGCGAACAGCTCTTTTCGGCACTTCGGGCGGCTCACAGTCGGGAGCACTAGGCTAACTGGCTGTGGAACCGGTATACGGGACTGTCATTCAGATTGTTCGCCTGATATTTCGCGTACAGGGGCTAAAGATCACCGTCACCGGGTTGGAGAACATCCCGACCAGCGGCGGTGCGGTCATCGCGATCAACCACACCGGCTACCTCGACTTCATGCTTGCGGGTTTGCCCACGTATCAGCAAGGGCAGGGCCGCAAAGTGCGTTACATGGCCAAGCAAGAGGTGTTCGACAACAAGATCACCGGCCCGATCATGCGCAGCCTGCGGCACATTCCGGTGGACCGGCAAAGCGGGGCCGCGTCCTATGAGGCGGCGGTCCGGAACTTGAAGGACGGTGAACTGGTCGGGGTCTACCCCGAAGCGACGATCAGCCGCAGCTTCGAAATCAAGGAGTTCAAATCGGGAGCCGCCCGGATGGCGGTCGAGGCCGGGGTGCCGATCGTTCCGCACATCGTCTGGGGTGCACAGCGGATCTGGACCAAGGGCCAGCCGAAGAAGCTGTATCGCCCGAAAGTGCCGATCACCGTGCTCATCGGCGAACCGATTGAACCGACGCTCGCGATCGAAGATTTGAGCGGCCTGCTGCACTCGCGGATGCAACATTTGCTGGAACAGGCACAAGAACAGTACGGGCCGCATCCAGCAGGAGAGTTCTGGGTGCCGCACCGGCTGGGCGGGGGTGCGCCTTCGTTAGCTGAGGCGACCCGCCTGGACGCCGAGGAGGCAGCGGAGAAGGCGGCTCGCCGCGCTCAGCGGACCGATCAAGCCAGTGGGACGGAGCAGTGATCGATGGCCGAGCCCACCTTCCGCACTCTCGAGATCCTGACCCAGCTGATCGTCTTGGCCACCGGGAGCCGAATCACCTACCTCGGCGAGAAGAACATCCCCGACCATGGCGGCGCCGTGATCGCTATCAACCACACCAGCTATGTCGACTGGCTGCCGGCCGCGCTGGCCATGCATCACCGGGACCGGCGGATGCGATTCATGATCAAGGCCGAGATGCAACAGGTGAAGAGCGTCAACTTCCTGATCAAGCACACCGGAACCATCCCGGTGGACCGAGGCGCCGGGGCCGATGCCTATGCGGTGGCCGTGCAGCGGCTACACGAGGGTGAGCTGGTTGGGGTCTATCCGGAGGCCACGATCAGCCGCAGCTTCGAGCTCAAGGAGTTCAAGACCGGGGCCGCGCGAATGGCGAAGGAAGCCAATGTCCCGATCGTCCCCGTGATCGTCTGGGGTACGCAACGGGTTTGGACCAAGGACCATCAAAGAAATCTCGGTCGCAACAAGGTGCCGGTCACGGTGTCGGTGGGGGCGCCGTTGCGCGCGACCGAAACCATTGCGGACACCAACGCCGCGCTGCGCCAGTCGATGACCGCACTGCTGTGCCAGGTCCAGCAGCGGTATGCCCACCCCGCCCGGGCGTACTGGGTTCCCCGCCGCCTGGGCGGCAGCGCGCCGACTTTGGCCGAGGCGGCTCAAATGGAAGCCGACGACGCCGCGGCCAGGGCCGCCGGCGGGACCCCGCACCAATCGCGGTAGGGCAAGGAGGGACAGCACATGGCAGAGCCGTTTTACCGTCTGGGGGAGTGGGTCGTTCCGCCGATGGTCGCGATGAACGGAACCAAGTTCACGTTCCGTGGCCTGGAGAACATTCCTGCGCAGGGTCCTGCCGTACTTGCCCAGAACCACACCAGCTACCTGGACTGGCTGCCACCATTGTTCGCCGTACGTGAGCGGGGCCGGCGGATGTATTTCATGATCAAGGCTGAAATGGCGGACGTGAAAGCGGTCAACTATGTGATCAAGCACGCCAGGCTGATTCCGGTCGACCGCACGAGGGGGCACGACGCTTTCGACTTGGCCGTGCAGCGTCTGCGCGAAGGCGAACTCATCGGGGTGCACCCCGAGGCCACCATCAGCCGCAGTTTCGAACTCAGGGAGTTCAAGACCGGCGCGGTGCGGATGGCGCTGGAGGCGCGGGTGCCGATAATCCCGCTGATTGTCTGGGGGGCGCACCGGATTTGGCCCAAAGATCATCCGAAAAAGGTGTTCCGCAATAGGGTTCCGGTCACCGTGGCCGTCGGTCGTCCGCTGGCCCCGCAGGGCACTCCCGAGCAGCTCAACGTCACGCTGCGCAACGCGATGAGTGCGTTGCTGTACAAAGTGCAAGAGGAGTATCCGCACCCCGAAGGCGAGTTCTGGGTGCCGCGGCGGCTGGGTGGCGGCGCGCCGACTCAGGACGACTCCCGGGCGATCCGTTTGGCCGAACTACAGGAGCGGGCACGAAAGTACGGAAACGATGGCGTGACGCGTCCGGGGCAGAACCAAAGTGGAATCCACTGACGGTCCACTGACGGTCCTAGACATCCAAACTATGACCAACAAATGACGGTGCCGGCCCTCATTGCCTGCGATGTGGACGGCACGTTGTTCGACGACGACGAAACCATCACCCCGCGCACCCGCGAAGCCGTGCGCGCAGCCGTCGCCGGTGGTGCGCACTTCATCCTGGCGACCGGGCGGCCACCGCGCTGGGTGCAACCCGTCGTCGAGGCGCTGGGCTTCGCGCCGATGGCAGCGTGCGCCAACGGTGCGGTGATCTACGACCCTGCGACCGATCGGGTGCTGTCTGTGCGCACGCTGTCCGTCGACCTGCTCGGCGAGCTGGCCGAGATCGCGAATCGCGCGATCCCGGGCGTGGGGCTGGCCGTCGAGCGGATCGGTAACAGCGCCCATGACACCGCGACCCCGCAGTTCGTCAGCTCGCCCGGCTACGAGCACGCCTGGCTCAACCCGGACAACACCGAGGTGTCGATCGAAGACCTACTCAGCGCGCCGGCCATCAAGCTGCTGATCCGCAAGGCCGGTGCCCGCAGCGCGGATATGGCCGCCGAGCTGGCCAAGCATGTCGGGAGCGAGGGTGATATCACCTACTCCACCAACAACGGGCTGGTGGAGATCCTGCCGCTGGGCATCAGCAAGGCAACCGGTGTCGAAGAGATCGCCCGGCCGCTGGGGATCGGCGACGACGAGATAGTGGCCTTTGGGGACATGCCCAACGACGTACCGATGCTGCTGCGCGCAGGTCACGGCGTCGCGATGGGTAATGCGCATCCCGAGGCGGTGGCCGCCGCCGACGAGGTCACCAGCCCCAACACCGAGGACGGCGTCGCGCGGGTACTGGAACGCTGGTGGAGTATCTAACGTCATACGCTGCTGCGATGTGGGAAACTGCCCGCGTGCCCATGTACCGGCCTGACGCCCGCCGCGGCCGAACTGTCGTGAGCGGCGAGTCGAGCGGAGCGGAGGACCGCTGATGGGGTCAGAAGAAGATCCACCGCTGGCAAGCGGCGAGCCCGCGGGCGAGGGCGAGGGCGACCAGACCGAATCGGTTGAGCGGCCCTCAGACGAGCATCAAGCCGAACATCAAGTCGAACCTCAACCGCCACGGGCCTGGTCGGAGCAGGACGAATCCACGCCGTACCGATCCGGCGGCAGCGTCGAGTTCCAGGATGCGGAAACGACGCGGCCGCGCGCGCCGACGCCTGCCGAGTTGCGCGCGCGGGAGAAGTTCGCCAAAAAGCAGCGGGAGCTGGAGGAGGCGCGACTCGAAGCCGAAGCCAAGCGGCGCAAGCGAAACCGCAGATTGATCGGCGCCGGGGCCGGTGTCGGAGTGGTGGCTGTGGTTGCGGGCCTGGGATATTGGGCATTGTCGGCGCCTACGGTCACCGCCCAGTGCGCGCGGGAGGACACCAACGGTCAGCCGGTGATCGTCCCCGACAGCTACTGCACCGATCACACCGCGGGCCTCAACGGCTTCTTCTTCTACGGCGGACATCAGTACCGGTACTACTACGGCAGTTCGGGGTCTGTCGGTCAGCGACCGATCGGTGGTACGACGACGGCACCCAGCGGCTCAACGGTAAAGACGAAGTCGGGCACCACCATTCAGCGCGGAGGGCTGGGCGGCAAGCTCAGTGGCGGCAAGGGCGGGGGCTCGTGAAGCGCCTCAGGACGCAACCTCGACCGAATTGGCGGTCGATCGTCGAATCGCAAGGGATGGTGTACGGGACGCCGGCGCGTGACGCGCGCGGTGCGGCCCGCCCGTACTGGGACGAGTCGGTGTACTACGAGTTCGACATGGACGAGATCCTGGCCCTCGAAGCCGACGTCGAGCTGCTGCATTCGATGTGCCTGAACGCCGTCGAGCAGGTGGTCCTGATGGAGCGGTACGCGGATTTCGCTCTGCCAGAATGGAGTTGGCAACCAATCGCCGAATCATGGCGTCGCTCCGACCCGCACGTGTACGGACGCTTCGACCTGCGCTACGACGGGCGCCGGCCGGCGGTCCTGCTCGAGTACAACGCGGATACACCCACGACGCTGCTCGAGGCGGCGATCCTGCAGTGGTATTGGCTCAAAGATAAGTTTCCCAACGACGACCAGTGGAACTCGCTGCACGAGCAGCTGGTCGATCGTTGGAAGATGGTTCGGGATCTGCTGCCCAGCGACGAATTGCACTTCACCTGGTCCGGCGTGGAAGCGACTGGTGAGGATCAGATCACGACGACCTACATGCAGGAGACCGCGGCCGAGGCGGGCTTTACCACCGTCGGGTTGATGATCGAGGACATCGGTTGGGATAGTGCCCTGGAGCGGTTCGTCGACCTGGAAGAGGCCCAGATCGACACGGTTTTCAAGCTGCACCCGTGGGAATGGGTGCTCGAGGACGAGTTCGGCAAAAGCGTGGTGTCGAGCCTGCCGCAGACGATGTGGATCGAACCGCTGTGGAAGACCTTGCTGTCCAACAAAGCAATTCTGGCCGTGCTGTGGGAGATGTACCCCGGTCACCCGAACTTACTGCCCGCCTACCTGGACGACCCGCACGAGCTCACCGAATACGTCCGTAAGCCCAAGCTCGGCCGTGAGGGGGCAAACATCACCATCGTCGGCGCCGGCATGGACACCGCGACGGGCGGCGTCTACGGGGAGGAAGGTTTCGTCTACCAGTTGCTGGACCCGTTGCCTCAATTCGACGACATGCGGCCCGCGCTGGGCGCATGGGTCGTCGGGGATTCGTCGGCAGGGCTGGGCATCCGCGAGACCGGCGGACTGGTGACCGACGACGGCGCAGCTTTCGTCCCACACCGAATTCCGCCGAAATGAATTGGAGTTGATCATCGATGACGACAACAAGCGTTGCGCTGTCGGGCTATTGGGACGCGGGTTACTGGAATGTGCTCGGCCGCGGGGTCGGTGCCATTGTCTTGTACGCGATCGTGGGGTTAGTCCTGATGATGATCGGGTTCTATGCCATCGACCTCACCACACCGGGGCCGCTGCGCAAGATGGTCGACGCCGGAAAGCCGAACGCAATCATCGTTGCCGCCGCGGGCATGGTCAGCATGGCGTTCATCGTGGTGCTGGCGATCTACGCGTCGTCGGGAAAGCTGGTGGAAGGGCTCGTCGGCTCAGCGATTTTCGGGCTCGTCGGGATCATCGCGCAGGTGGTGATGATGAGATTCGCCACCCTTGTCATCGGCATCGACATGGACGCGTTGTTCCAGCGAGACGAGTTCAACTACGAGTCGCTCGTGGTCGCAGCGGCGCAGTTCGCGCTCGGCATCGTCGTGGCGGTTGCAATTCTCTGACGCGGGCTTGACACGGGCTGGAGCCGCGCCCGTCACTAAATCACTTGTGCCACTATGGCTTCAGTTGGCAACCTCGAAAAGAGCAATCCGATGGACGCACAGGACGCCGCACCGCAGGAGCCGATTGACACGGATGCTGCGCCGGTTGTGATTACCGCGGCCGGATTGGGGCTGGACGGCGAACACGGGCCGCTGTTCTCGGACATCGACCTTGAGCTCACTGCGGGGTTTCATGCCATTCGGATGCCCGGTGGTCCGGAACAGCACACGTTGCTGTTGACGCTGGCGGGGCGGCTCAAACCCACACACGGCACGGTCACCGTGCTGGGCGATACGCGACCACGTGACATCCGCCGGCACTGCTCGATCGCGGCGTTCGCCGACATCGATGAGCTGGAGGAGATGGTGACCGTTCAGACCGTGCTGGCCGAGCAACGCCGATGGCTGGCGCCATGGTATTCGCGGGTGCCGAACGAGGCCGGTGAGGCCCAGCTGGCGGAGGTCTTCGGTGAAATTCCCCCGCCCTCGCCGAGGGCTTACATCGTCGAATTATCCGATCTGGAACTGTTTCTGCTGCGGATCACGCTGGCGCTGTTTTCGGATCGACCGATCCTGGTGGTCGGCGATCTCGAGCAGGTCCGGGACAACGCCCGACGGGCGGTCGCAGTCGAGCGGCTCGCTGCGATCGCGGCGCAGCGCACCGTCGTTGTCGGGGTCACCAATCCGCTCGGAACTGACGCCCCCGACCACCACCTACATGACCTAGACGATCCTTGCATCCTGACCGAAGGGGACTGACGATGCTGGCTGGACTGGCATTCGGTTCGGAGATCAAGCGTTTCGGCCGCAGCCGGATGACGCGCGCAGCGATTGTAGTGCTGATGCTGCTACCACTGGTCTACGGAGCGCTGTACCTGTGGGCGTACTGGGATCCCTTCGGCCACGTGAACAAGATGCCCGTAGCGCTGGTCAATGCCGACCGCGGCGCCGTCGTCTCCGGGCAGCAGGTGAACGTCGGAGCAGAAATCGCAAAGAGCTTGACCGCCGACGGCAGCATGGACTGGCATGTCGTGGATCTTGCGCAGGCACGCAGCGGAGTCGAACACGGCAAGTACTACTTCATGCTTGAGTTGCCACCGGACTTCAGCGAAGCGATCGCATCGCCCCTGACCGGGCAACCGAGGAAGGCCGATCTGATCGCGGTTTACAACGACGCCAACAACTACATCTCGTCGAGCATTGGCCGCACTGCAACCGACCAGGTACTCAACGCCGTGTCCGCCCGGATTTCCGGGCAGGCGGTCAATCACGTGCTGTCTGTGGTCGTCACATCCGGTGCGGGAATCAAGCAGGCCGCCGACGGTGCCAAACAACTCGCCGACGGGGCGGCGCAGGTCGACGACGGCGCCGGCCAGCTGGCGGCCGGTCTGCATACCGCCCGGTCCGGCTCAGCGCAGCTTGCGACCGGCGCCAAGCAGCTCTCTGACGGGATCAACCAGGCCACCGATCCACTGCTGGCGGTGAGCAAAGCGCTCTCGCAAATCGGCGGCGACACCGAGCGATTGCAGCAGGGCACCACCGCGCTGCAGCAGGCCAACGACCAGATCGGTGGCATCGCCACGGCGCAGGATGCCGCCGCCAACTCCCTCTCATCGGTCATCGATCAGCTCTCCGGCAGCCCAGATCCGATAGCCAGCAACGCCGCAGGGACGCTGCGCGGGGTACAGGACCAGCTGCGAGGGCACCAGTTCACTCCGCAGATCCGCCAGCAGCTGACCGACGCGCAGAACGCCGCGATCTCCATGACTCAGACGCTGCGCGCACCCGGCAGCCCACTGAAATCCGCCTTGGATCAACTCGGCGGCAGGGGATCGGACCTCACGAATAAACTGACTCAGCTGCGCACCGGAGCTCAGCAGCTCGCCACCGGCAACGCCGAATTGGCAAGCGGTATGGCCAAACTCGACGATGGCGCACAACAGCTGCAATCGGGTACCAAGCAACTCAGGGCGGGTGCGGCCGAGCTGGCCAGCAAACTCGGCGAGGGCGCCAACCAGATACCCAACTGGACCACTCAACAGAAGGACGCGATCGCCAACACCATCGGCGGCCCGGTTGATCTGCAGGCTTCACACAAGAATGGCGCGCCCAACTTCGGCACCGGCATGGCGCCGTTCTTCCTCACTCTTGCCTTGTTCTTCGGCGCATTGGTGCTGTGGATGGTGCTGCGGCCGTTGCAGAACCGCGCGATCGCCGCTGAGGTGATGTCGATCCGGGTGGTGCTCGCCAGCTACTTGCCTGCGGCCTCGATCGCGATGTTCCAGGCGATCATCCTGTATTGCGTAGTGCGGTTCGCGCTCGGGATGCACGCCGCCCATCCCGTCGCGATGCTGGGATTCATGATGCTGGTTTCCTTCGCGTTCGTCGCCGCGACGCAGGCGATCAACGCGCTCGTCGGCCCGGCGGTGGGTCGGGTGCTGATCATGGCCCTACTCATGCTGCAGCTGGTCAGCGCCGGTGGCATGTATCCCGTGGAAACCACGTCAAGGCCGTTCCAAATCCTGCATCGCTTTGATCCGATGACTTACGGAGTCAACGGACTTCGCCAGCTGATACTGGGCGGCATCGACTTCCGGTTGGGTCAGGCGATCATCACGCTATTCGGCATATTGGCGGTCGCACTGGCGATCTCATCGCTATCCGCCCGCCGCAACCAACTCTGGACCCTCACCAGGCTGCTCCCATCGATCAAGATCTGACGAGGCCCAAAAGCCTAGCGACGAGCGTTGGCCCGCAGCGTTTTCGGTGGAATCGTGGACGCGATCAGCGAGTTGGCGTCGATGGTCTGTGGTTGGTAGGGCAGCGCCGCCAAGCGGGCCGACATCGCCGCGACGGGGTCGGCTACGGCCTCGGCCAGTCCCGACAGGAACGCCCACTCATGCTCGTCACTATCAAAATACGTTACAGTGTCGAAGGTTTCGTGAAATCGCCGCCACGAGCGCTGCAGCGACTCGTTGCGCCACAGTGTCGGGCAGCCGGCCTGGAAGACCACGACGCGGCCGATGTCTCGGCAGGTTCTGAGGAAGTCGGTGTCATACAACCGGTTGTGCTGCGCGGGTTCGGTTCGTTCGTCGGGGAGGTCGACGACGACGACGTCGTACGATGCGCTGGCTTCGGCCACGAAGCTCCAACCGTCGCAGTAGTGCACCGTGATCGGCCCGAGTCCCTTTTCAGCCCCAAGTAATTCGGCTGTCGAGTACCCGTACGGCAGATGCTCCGCGCAGAGCCGCACCGCCTCGCGGTCGATGTCGACGTGATCGACACGCGTTGCGCCGGCGGCTACCGCCAACTGGCTGACCACTCCCTCGCCGGAGCCGATGACCAGCACGTGCTCGATTTTGTTCGCCAACAGCAGCGCCGGAACCAGCAGCGCCTCGTGGTACACGAGCTGGCTGAATTCGGTGCTCTGCCGCTCTCCGTCGCTGAACAACGCGACGCCCTGCTCCGTGCGGCCGATCAGCACACGCTGGAATTCGGTGCGCACGTCGCAGATGACTTCCGAGAGCCGCCAAGTGCGGGTGAGCCCCGGTGCCAGCCGCTCGACAATATCCCGCGCCGCGGGTCGGCCAGCGAAATACGTCGGCAACGGCGAGAATCCATTGAACGACACGGATGCGTAGCTTGCGGTGTAGGCGCCGGCGTCCGCGATTTCGACCCGATCGCCTGCCCGCAGCGTGACGGGGAGCGGATACCGTTGGTAGAGCACGTCGTCGCCGTCGCACGTCGGGCCGGCGATCACCGCGTCGTCGACGGGGTCGCCCTCGCGGTCGGTCCGCAACCGGTAACGGATGTATTCGTTCTCGGTTTCGGCGAGGCCGCCGTAACGACCGATATCGAGGTACACCCAGCGCCGGCCGTCGGTACCGGTGCGCACCGCTACCACCTCGCAGGAGATGGTGCCCGCCGATCCCACAATCACCCGGCCCGGTTCCACCTCGAGTTGTGGTGGGCTCAAACCGAAATGGCGCCCCAGTGCACTCATGATGGCGTCGGCCACAACGTCCAGTTCCGGTGCGCCGGTCGCGTACGCGGTGGGGAAGCCACCACCGATGTTGATCGTGGTGAGGTCGCCAAGTGCGGCGAAGACCGGCTCGGCACAGCGTATTCCGAGCTCCCACGCGCCCGGGTCGAGCTGTTGTGAGCCGACGTGGAAGCACACGCCTTCCGGCCGAAGTCCCAGTGCCCGGGCACGGGCAAGCAGGTCGACGGCCTCGGCGGGTGCGCATCCGAACTTGTGGCCGAACGGCGTTACCGACGACGGAAGTTCCGGTGCGATGCGGCATTCCACGCTCGACCCGGGGGCATGTTCGGCGATCGCGGCCGCACCGTCGTTGGTGTCGAACGTGAACCGGCGCACCCCGCTCGAGAATGCTCGAGCGATGTCTGCCGGCTTCTTGATGGTGTTGCCGAATGTCAGGAGCCAGCCGTCGATAGCGGCGGAGGTGCACGCGTCGATCTCGCCGGTCGATGCGACGTCGAAGGACGCGCCCTCGGCCGCGAGCAGACGCAGGATGGGTTCGGCCGGATTCGCCTTGACCGCGTAGCGAATCCGCGCATCGGGCAGTGCGGCTTGCAGGTTGTAAAAGTTCTCGCGCACCCGATCGAGATGGATGGTCAGATACGGCGTCTCGGGCACATGTCGCAGACTAGTAGCCCGCGCACCGGCCGGAAACTCTGGTCTAGATGCCAGGGTGAGTCGGTGGCGAGAAGTGTTCGGCCGGTACCTCCGGTGTGCTCGCGGTCTGCGTCGAGACCGGCGTGGTGATTCCGTCGACCACCTCGGAGACGTTGCCGGTGAGCCGCTCGAAGTTCAACGTTCCGTGCTGGAAGTTCTGCGTGATCTGCAGCGGCTCTTGGATCTCCGCGCTGGTCGGCAATCCGAGCACACCGCGTTCGTAGCTCAGCGATGCCCAGGCGTCATAGATCGCGCCGGTGACGGGTTGGGGGCCGGTGGCCGGCGACCAGTACATCGTGCCCCTGACGAACGTGGCGTAGCGGGCTCCGCCCTCCGCGTCGTCCTCCGGCGAGGTCGGCGCACCCAGGACGCTGTTCGTGCCGCCGATCTCCTGCCAGTGCTGGTAGATCGCGCCGCCTTCCAACGCCTTGATCAGTTCCTCGGGCGGATCGTTGAAATGTGAGGCGATGTCCCTGATCTCGTCCATCACCGCGTATGCGGCGTTGCCCGGGCAGTCGGTGTTGCCGACGTCGCGGTGGGTGAAGATGGTCGGCAGCGTCGCGATGGCGCCCGCCGGGAAGGTGGTGTAGTGGCTACCGACCGATTCCAGTGCCACCGTGCCCTTGGGGTCGACGTTGTCCATGCCCAGACGCCACCCGAGCAGGCGCCCCACGGTTCGTACCTGAAGCGGCGACGGCGGCACATCGTCGAAATTGCCGATCATCGCCACACCCCAGGTGTCGCGGTTGAACCCGCCGGTGTGGAACCCCTCGACGGGCTTGGTGAGTCCCCCGGCGCTGCCCTCGAACACCTGGCCGTATTTGTCGACCAATGCGTTGTACGCGATGTCGCACCAGCCCAGTGTCTTGGCGTGGTAGGTGTAGATGGCCTTGACGATGCCGGCCGATTCCAACGGCGAGTAGTCATTGCTGCCCGCGGTGTGGTGAATCACCGCGGCGCGAACTCCATTGTCGTACTTTGGCGTACCGCAGCGCAGCGACTCGTCGGCGCCCCAATCCGCGCGGCTGATGATGGCGGGCGCCTGGCCCGGCATCAGCACTCCGGCCGGCGGAGTCCAGTGCGACCTGGCCGGTGCCTGCGGCGGGGAAATGAGAATCGCGGAGATGTTCTGCCCGAAGGGCTGTTCCTTGGTGACCGGTTTGTATCCCAGGCTCGGTGGCGGCTCTGCCGGCGCCTGGGTCACCTGCGCATCGATCGGGCGGGTGACCGCGATCTGCACGGACGTGGTGCTCCCGACGAACACCGGATCCGTGCTGCGGGGTCCCGCCGCATCGGCCTCACCGGTTTCGTAGTCGGTCTGGTACCAGGGTCCCCACGAACCGTCGGCGTGCTTTGCCCGCACGCGCGTGGAGGTACCGGCCAGGTCGCCGGTGAGCGCGACCAAGGAAAACGGTAGGCCCTGGGTAACCTCGCGAATGGTGACGCCGCCGCCGAGCCCGATCAGCGGATGCTCGGCGAGTTGGGTGTCATGAACCGGAGCAGCGGCAGGGCCACTGTCGTGGGTCGGGTCCACGATCCACGACACGATGACGACGGTCGCCGCGAAAGCGGTGAGCAACATCGTCGGCGCACGCCTGCGGGACACCACCAGCCGATGTTACGTGTGTGTCTATTGTGATTTATGAGGCGACACGGTATATAGGCGCAGAAACTCCACGAAAGCATGTTCGACGGCACCGCAGAGATGTGACTCTGCGGTGCCGTCAGGTAACAGGTAGTGCAGGTCCGTTGGCCTTTTCGAGGCCTTACATCGGTGGCACCAGCGGGGCGGCTGGCGCCGCCGCAACCGGAGCTGTCGCGGCCGGAGCTGCTGCGGCCGGTAGTCCCGCGACCCCAACCGCCGTCGGAGCCGCGCCGGTGGGCAGCGCAGCGGCGGGCGCTGCACCGGCCGGCAAGGCCGCGGCACCGTGCGCTGCGCCAGTCGGCAGGGCGGCACCCGTCAGCCCGCCGGTCGGCAGGGCGGCGGCACCCGGCAGGCCAGCTGCACCCGGCAGGCCAGCGACACCCGGCAGCCCGCCGGTCGGCAGGGCGGCACCCGGCGCGCCTGCGGCCGCTCCGGCGCCGCCGTGCTGGACTTGCTGCATGATCGCCGGCATTATCAGGCCCTTGAGCAGGTCGATGGCCTGGCTAGCGCCCAGCTGGTTGGCGGTTTGCATCAAGTCATTGATGAGCCCGCCGCCACCGCCGCCGCTGGCGGCCGGGCTGGCCCCCAGCCCGCCACCGCCGAGCCCAGAAGTGTCGCCCAGGATCGGGTAGGTGCCGTCGGCACCCGGGTCCGAGATCGGCACCTCACTGGGAGCCGCGATCGGGCTGCCCATGCCGGGTGCCACCCCGGCCGGACTGGTGAGTGCGGGATTCGGGGTGGTTGCGGCCGCCGCACCCGGCGTCGTCGGCAACGTCGGGGTCAGCGCGGTGCTCGGCGTGGTCAGCCCCGGGGCAGCGGCCGCCGGCGTCAGACCAGTGCCGCCCAGGCCAGGACTAGCCAGGCCGGGGCTCGTCAGACCCGGGCTGGTAACGCCCGTACCTGTCAAGCCCGAGGTACCGAGGCCCGAGGTACCCAGGCCCGTGGTACCCAAGCCCGGGCTGCCCAGGCCCGGACTCGTCAACCCGGTGCCGGTGGCACTTGTCCCGCTCAGCGCAGGGACTGGCGGCAGGTTGATCCCAAATTGCGACAGTCCTTGCGTCAGCGCGCCCATGAGCTCGCCGGGCAGGTCGGTGATGACCGCCGCCTGCTTGAACTCGTGGTGCTGCGGCGGTTTGTTGCTTTCGGTCGATTCGTAGACCAGGAAGTATGCGCATGGACTCGCGACTGCCAGGGCGGCGACCGCGCTCATGGCTGTCGAGAGCTTGCGTCGGCGTCGGTTCGGCACGGAAGTCTCCTCCATTTGGGCTATCTGGTGTGTCGAGCCATCTCTGCACTCAAACCGGCGGTGCAGACATGAACCCCACGCGTTTGATGGTACGAGTGGGATTGGTGTGACTGGAGTGGCGATATCGAATCGTGAGGCAATCGGTACTCTGACCGCAACACACGGCCCAGCGGCCCCACCTGCCCGAACCCTGCTCGAATTCTGGCCCCGTCACGTCGCGAAATGGGGTTATTTCCCCGCGGTCAGATAACCTAGGCAACCGATGACCGCTCGTTTTGACCTTCTCGTCGTCGGGTCCGGATTCTTCGGTCTGACCGTCGCCGAGCGCGTGGCTACCCAGCTGGACAAGCGCGTGCTGATCGTGGATAGGCGCCCGCACATCGGCGGCAACGCCTATTCCGAAGCCGAACCGCAGACCGGCATCGAGGTCCACAAATACGGTGCCCACCTCTTCCATACCTCCAATAAGAGGGTCTGGGATTACGTGCGGCAGTTCACCGAGTTCACCGACTATCGCCACCGGGTGTTCGCGATGCACAACGGGCAGGCCTACCAATTCCCGATGGGACTGGGCCTGGTGTCGCAATTCTTCGGCAAGTACTTCACACCCGACGAAGCCCGGCGGCTGATCGCGGAGCAAGCAGCCGAAATCGACACCGGGGATGCGCAGAACCTCGAGGAGAAGGCCATCTCGCTGATCGGCCGGCCGCTCTACGAGGCGTTCGTCAAGGGCTACACCGCCAAGCAGTGGCAGACCGACCCTGTCGAGCTTCCGGCTGCCGTCATCAATCGCCTGCCGGTGCGCTACACCTTCGACAACCGCTATTTCAGCGACACCTATGAGGGTTTGCCGGCCGACGGTTACACCGCGTGGCTGAAGGCGATGGCCGCCGACGACCGCATCGAGGTCCGGCTCAACACCGATTGGTTCGACGTCCGCGAGCAGCTGCGTGCGGACAGTCCCGACGCGCCGGTGGTGTACACGGGCCCGTTGGATCGCTACTTCGATTACGCCGAAGGCCGACTCGGTTGGCGCACACTGGACTTCGAGGTGGAAGTGTTGCCGATCGGGGATTTCCAGGGCACGCCGGTGATGAACTACAACGATCTCGACGTGCCCTACACCCGCATCCACGAGTTTCGCCACTTCCACCTCGAGCGTGACTACCCGCCCGACAAGACGGTGATCATGCGCGAGTATTCCCGGTTCGCCGAAGACGACGACGAGCCCTACTACCCGATCAACACCGAGGCCGACCGCGCCCTGTTGGCCGCATACCGGGCCAGGGCGAAGGCCGAAACCGCCTCATCGAGGGTACTTTTCGGCGGCCGGCTGGGTACCTACCAGTATCTGGATATGCACATGGCCATTGCCAGCGCATTGAACATGTATGACAACACCCTCGTGCCGCACCTACGCGACGGCGCGGATCTAGTGGAAAAGGAAGGCGCGCGCGCATGAGTCGTGCCCGTGCCGACGACGATGCAGAGCGAAGCGATGAGGAGGAGCGGCACCAATGACCGCTGTAAGCCTGCTGTCTCGAGTAATCCTGCCGCGTCCGGGTGAGCCGCTCGACGTACGCAAGCTCTACCTGGAGGAATCGACCACCAACGCCCGGCGTGCGCATGCGACGACGCGCACCTCCCTGCAGATCGGTGCGGAGTCCGAAGTCTCGTTCGCGACGTACTTCAACGCGTTCCCGGCCAGCTACTGGCGGCGCTGGACGATCTGTCAGTCGGTGGTGTTGCGGGTCGAGCTGACTGGAACCGGCCGCGTGGACCTGTACCGGACCAAGGCCACGGGGGTGCGGATCTCTGTGGAGGGCCGCCCATTCGTCGGCACCGACGATCAGCCGGCCGTTGTCGAGTTGGAGGTACCGCTCAAGTCGTTCGAGGACGGCGGCTGGATCTGGTTCGACATCACCACCGACACCGCGGTCAGCCTGGTCAGCGGAGGTTGGTATGCGACCGAACCCGCTCCGGGTACGGCCAACATCGCAGTCGGCATTCCGACGTTCAACCGCCCTGCCGACTGTGTCAACGCGCTGGCCGACCTCACCACAGATCCATTGGTGGACAAGGTAATTGGTGCGGTTATTGTCCCGGATCAGGGCGTGCGCAAGGTGCGCGATCACCCGGATTTTCCCGCCGCGGCCGCGGGGCTGGGTAATCGGCTCTCCATTCACAACCAGCCCAACCTCGGCGGTTCCGGTGGTTACAGCCGGGTGATGTACGAGGCGCTGAAAAACACCGACTGTCAACAGATTCTGTTCATGGACGACGACATCCGCATCGAGCCGGACTCGATTCTGCGGGTGCTGGCGATGAACCGATTCGCCAAGACGCCGATGCTGATCGGCGGTCAGATGCTCAACCTGCAGGAGCCGTCGCACCTGCACATCATGGGCGAGGTCGTCAACCAGTCGAACTTCATGTGGACCGCCGCGCCGCACGCCGAGTACGACCACGACTTCGCCGAATACCCGTTGAGCGACAAGAACGATCGGAGCGCGCTACTGCACCGGCGCATCGACGTCGACTTCAACGGCTGGTGGGCGTGCATGATCCCGCGGCAGGTCGCCGAGGAGCTGGGACAGCCGCTGCCGCTGTTCATCAAATGGGACGACGCCGAATACGGTCTGCGGGCCGGCGAGCACGGCTACCCGACGGTCACGCTGCCCGGTGCCGCGATCTGGCACATGGCCTGGAGCGACAAGGACGACGCGATCGACTGGCAGGCCTACTTCCACCTGCGCAACCGGTTGGTGGTCGCGGCGCTGCACTGGGACGGCGACATCACCGGCCTGGTGCGTAGCCACCTCAAGGCGACGCTGAAACACCTCGCCTGCCTTGAGTATTCAACCGTGGCAATCCAGAACAGGGCCATCGATGACTTCCTCGCCGGGCCCGAACACATCTTTTCGATTCTGGAATCGGCTCTGCCAGAAGTGCACCGCCTGCGAAAGGAATTCCCGGATGCCGTCGTCCTGCCGGCGGCCAGCGAACTGCCGGCACCGTCGCACCAGAGCAAGGCGATGAAGCCCCCGGTCAACCCGCTGTCCATCAACTACCGGCTGGCCCGCGGCATCCTGCACAACCTCACCCACGCGGATCCCGAATCCCACGAGCGCCCGGAGTTCAACGTGCCGACCCAGGACGCGCGCTGGTTCCGGTTGTGCACGGTCGACGGGGTCACCGTCACCACGGCCGACGGGTGCGGCGTGGTCTACCGCCAGCGCGATCGGCGCAAGATGTTCTCGCTGCTGCTCAAGTCGCTGCGCCGTCAGCGCCGGCTGGCGAGCCGGTTCGACGAGATGCGCAGGGTGTACCGGGATGCGCTGCCCGTGCTGTCCAGCAAGCAGAAGTGGGAGACGGTGTTGCTGCCATCAGCAGACAGCAAGCCCCAACATGCCTGATGCCTCTCTTCCGGCGCCGCCGCGCGGCGAGGTGGCCGCGCTGGTTGCCGTCCAATCGGCGCTGGCCGACCGCGCGGGTCTGCTGACCACGGCGCGGGGGCTGTCTCACTTCGGGGAGCACAGCATCGGCTGGGTCGCGGTGTCGGCGATCGGGGCCGTCTTGATGCCGCGCCGTCGCGGCGACTGGCTGACGGCCGGGGCCGGCGCGTTCGCCGCCCATGCCGCCGCGGTGCTGATCAAGCGGGTGGTACGGCGCAAGCGGCCGCATCATCCGGCCGTCGCGGTGAACGTCGGCACACCCAGCCAGCTGAGCTTCCCGTCGGCGCATGCCACCTCCACCACGGCGGCGGCCATCCTGATGGGGCGCGCCACTGAGTTGCCGCTACCCGTGTTGCTCGTCCCACCGATGGCACTTTCGCGGATACTGCTGGGGGTGCACTATCCCAGCGACGTGGCTTTCGGTATCGGTCTTGGCGCCGCCGTCGCGGGGATCGCCGTCCGAATGCGGGAGATGTGGCGCAGATGAGTGAAGACGGTCAAACCGTCGTGATCGGACCGCCGGCGAATCTGATCACCGGCGTGGTCAAGGCGATCCGTCCGCGGCAATGGGTGAAAAACGTGCTGGTCCTGGCCGCCCCGCTGAGTGCGGCGGGCCGCGGACACCGCTACGACTACGGCCAACTGGGAATCCAGGTGACGGTGGCCTTCGTGGTGTTCAGCCTGGCGGCCTCCGCGGTGTACCTGATCAACGACGTCCGCGACGTCGAGGCCGACCGGGAACACCCCACCAAGCGGTTCCGCCCGATCGCCGCCGGCGTGGTGCCCGAATGGCTGGCCTACACCCTGGCCGTCGTGCTCGCGGCGGCGTCACTCGGGCTGGCCTGGTGGCTGACGCCAAACCTGGCGGTGGTGATGGCGGTCTACATCGGTGTGCAGTTGGGCTATTGCTTCGGCCTCAAACACCAAGCGGTGGTGGACATCTGCATCGTGTCGTCGGGTTTTCTGCTCCGGGCCATCGCCGGGGGTGCGGCCACCGATACCCGGCTATCACAGTGGTTTTTGCTGATCATGGCGTTCGGGTCGCTGTTCATGGCGGCCGGCAAGCGCTACGCCGAGCTGCAACTGGCCGAGCGCACCGGCGCGGCGATCCGCAAGGCGCTGGAAAGCTACACCGGCACCTATCTGCGGTTCGTCTGGACGTTGTCGGCCACCGCTGTGGTGATGTGCTACGGGCTGTGGGCCTTCGAGCGTGACCACGGCGCGGCGGGCTGGTTCTCGGTGTCAATGGTGCCGTTCACCATCGCGATCCTGCGCTACGCGGTGGACGTCGACGGCGGGCTGGCCGGGGAGCCCGAAGAGATCGCGTTGCGCGACCGGGTGTTGCAGCTGCTGTTTGTGGTATGGATCGGAACACTTGGTGCCGCTGTTGCCTTCGGCTAGTCCCAGGCTCGCGACGGCGTTGGCTGCCCGCCGTGCGCCGCGGGTGACCCGGCCCGTGTTCCCGTACCAACGGGTGGTCCGGATCAGCCTGTGGCTGAGCGTGTTCATGGTCGTCGTGCTGTTCGGTTGGGGTAGCTGGCAACGGCGTTGGATCGCCGACGACGGGCTGATCGTGCTGCGGACCGTGCGAAACCTGTTGGCCGGCAACGGGCCGGTGTTCAACCAGGGCGAGCGGGTGGAGGCGAACACCTCCACGGCGTGGACCTATCTGATGTACGCGGGAAGCTGGGTCGGCGGACCGCTGCGCATGGAGTACGTGGCGTTGGCCCTGGCGCTGGTGCTTTCCCTGCTGGGCGTGGCGCTGCTCATGCTGGGTGCCGGCCGGTTGTATGCACCCAGCCTGCGGGGCCGCAGGGCGATCATGCTGCCCGCCGGGGCGCTGGTCTACATCGCGCTGCCACCCGCACGTGACTTCGCCACATCCGGTCTGGAGAGCGGGCTGACACTCGCGTACCTGGGTTTGCTGTGGTGGATGATGGTGTGCTGGTCGCAGCCGCTGCGGAACCGTTCGGACAGCCGCGCTTTTACCGGTGCGCTGGCCTTCGTCGCGGGTTTTTCCGTGCTGGTCCGGCCCGACCTGGCGCTGATGGGCGGGCTGGCCCTGATCATGATGCTCATCGCGGCCCGCACCTGGCGCAATCGCGTGCTCATCGTGGTGGCCGGGGGATTCCTGCCGGTCGCCTACGAGATCTTTCGGATGGGCTACTACGGCCTGCTGGTGCCCGGTACCGCGCTGGCTAAGGACGCGGCCGGCGACAAGTGGGCACAGGGAATGATCTACCTGGCGAATTTCACCCAGCCCTACGCGTTGTGGGTGCCGGTGCTGCTGCTGGTGCCGGCGGGCGTGTTCTTGATGGTGATTCGTCGGCGGCCATCGTTCGTGCGCCCGATGGAGTCCCCCAACTACGGCCGGCTGGCCCGGGCGGTGCAAAGCCCGCCCGCCGCAGTGGCCTTTGTCCTGGTCAGCGGGCTAGTGCAGGCGTTGTACTGGATCCGCCAAGGCGGCGACTTCATGCACGCCCGGGTGTTGCTGGCGCCGCTCTTTTGTTTGCTGGCTCCGGTGGCCGTCATACCAGTTCCGATCCCGGACCGGACTGACGATTCGCGCTATTCGCGGGAGGCGGGCTATTGGCTGGCCGGTGCCGCCGGCGTGCTCTGGCTGGGCGTCGCGGGCTGGTCGTTGTGGGCGGCGAACTCGCCCGGCATGGGTGATGACGCCACCCGCGTCACCTACTCCGGGATCGTCGACGAGCGCCGCTTCTATGCGCAGGCCACCGGGCACGCACATCCGCTGACCGCCGCCGACTACCTGGACTACCCGAGGATGGCTGCCATCCTGACCGCGCTCGACAACACTCCCGACGGAGCCTTGCTGTTGCCGTCCGGCAACTACACCCAGTGGGACCTGGTGCCTATGATTCCGCCGCTCCCGCCGAAACCGGGAGCTGCTCCGGCGGACCAAAAACCGCAGCACGCGGTGTTTTTCACCAACCTTGGCATGGTGGGCATGAACGTCGGGCTGGACGTCAGGGTGATCGACCAGATCGGGCTGGCAAACCCGATTGCCCAGCACACGGAGCGCCTGAAGCACGGCCGGATCGGGCATGACAAAAACCTCTTCCCGGACTGGGTCATCGCTGACGGCCCCTGGGTGAAGTGGTATCCGGGCATTCCCAGCTACCTGGATGAGGCCTGGGTCGCCCAGGCGGTGGCGGCCCTGCAATGCCCCGAGACCAAGGCGGTGCTGAGTTCGGTGCGTGCTCCGATGACCGTGCGCCGATTCGTGTCCAATTTTGTGAATTCGTTCCAATTCACCGGCTACCGGATCGACCGCGTTCCGCTCTTCGAGCTCGCCAGGTGCGGGCTCCCGGTGCCCGACGTACCCCCCGCGCCTCCCCGGGCTTGACCGATTCTGGGACGGGTGCCGAAAACATCACAGTCGCGATCTGGTACGCAGGGTCCGCGAATACTGGCAGCAAAGTCACAATCGCGCTTTCACCAGCGTGCGACCACGCCCGGGCACATGCGGAAACAGCCGTTTTACGCACCGTGGCCGGCGCGAAAAGCGTTGTGAATTACCGCCAAAGCAACGCGCTCGATGAGAGCGCGCGGGTGAAGTTGTGATTGACTACACGGGCACTGCCGCGCCTGACGTGTGCAGTCGGAAACCCAATTAAGCCCAGAAGACGCGCCCATGCGTGGGATGCGGCCGAAAGGATGAGGAAGCAAAGCATGAAACTTGTTAACAGGTTTCGCGACGCCGTAGCGGCAGGGATATTTAAGCCGCGCCGGCTCGTGGTGGGTGCCGTGGGAGCGGCCCTGCTGTCGGGTCTGATCGGCGTCGTGGGGGGCCCGGCGACCGCCGGGGCATTCTCTCGCCCGGGCCTGCCGGTGGAATATCTGCAGGTGCCCTCCGCGGGCATGGGCCGTGACATCAAGGTGCAGTTCCAGAGCGGCGGTGCCAACTCGCCCGCGCTGTACCTGCTGGACGGTATGCGCGCACAGGACGACTTCAACGGCTGGGACATCAACACCCCGGCGTTCGAGTGGTACTACCAGTCGGGCATTTCGGTCGTCATGCCGGTCGGCGGGCAGTCCAGCTTCTACTCGGACTGGTACAAGCCCGCCTGCGGCAAGGCAGGCTGCACCACCTACAAGTGGGAGACCTTCCTGACCAGTGAGCTGCCGCAGTACCTGGCGTCGCAGAAGCAGGTCAAGCCGACCGGCAGCGCCGCGGTGGGCCTCTCGATGGCCGGGTCGTCGGCACTGATCCTGGCGGCCTACCACCCCGACCAGTTCATCTACGCCGGCTCGCTGTCGGCGCTGCTGGACCCGTCCCAGGGCATGGGGCCGACGCTGATCGGCCTGGCCATGGGCGACGCGGGCGGCTACAAGACCTCGGACATGTGGGGCCCGAAGGAGGACCCGGCGTGGCAGCGCAACGACCCGTCGCTGCAGATCGGGAAGCTGGTCGCCAACAACACCCGCATCTGGGTGTACTGCGGCAACGGCAAGCCGTCCGACCTCGGTGGCGACAACCTGCCCGCGAAGTTCCTCGAGGGCTTCGTCCGGACCAGCAACCTGAAGTTCCAGGACGCGTACAACGCAGCCGGTGGTCACAACGCGTTGTTCAACTTCGACGCCAACGGCACGCACGACTGGCCGTACTGGGGCGCACAGGTCAACGCCATGAAGCCTGACCTGCAGCGTGTGCTCGGCGCCACGCCCAACACCGGCCCCACTAGCCCCGCCGGCACGGGTGCCAACCCCGCCGGCAACCAGGGCCAGTAAAAACCTGGGCTGAAAAACAACCGACTGGCGGCGGTGACCCATCCGGGTCGCCGCCGTCAGTCGTTTCCGCGCGTCCCAGTGTGACGGGGTTCGCTACCCGGGCTTCCGTGACCCACCTGGCCTGGATAGTGTTTCAACCAGCTATCGACGAGGGAGGTAGGCATGAGGCGCGTACGGGATCTGTCGGCGGTGCTGCGGGTGTTCTGCGCCGCCGCGCTGTCAATCGCAGTGGGCGGTGTCACGGTCACGACGGCAACCACGGGCAAAGCCCGCGCCGCGGGCTATGAAACCCTGATGGTGCCGTCGGGAGCGATGGGGCGTGATATCCCGGTGGCTTTCATGGCCGGCGGGCCGCACGCCGTGTTCCTGCTGGATGCCTTCGACGCCGGCCCGGATGTCAGCAACTGGGTCACTGCGGGTAATGCGATGAACACGCTGGCCGGCAAGGGGATCTCGGTGGCCGCACCCGCCGGTGGCGCGTACAGCATGTACACCAACTGGGAGCGGGACGGCAGCAAGCAGTGGGAGACCTTTCTGTCGCAAGAGCTGCCCGATTGGCTGGCCGCCAACCGGGGCCTGGCACCGGGTGGCCATGCTGTCGTCGGTGCCGCGCAGGGCGGGTACGGCGCGATGGCGCTGGCCTGCTTCCATCCCGACCGGTTCGGTTTCGCCGGCTCGTTGTCGGGCTTCCTCTACCCGTCGGACACCACGGTGAACGGTGCGATCACCGCGGGCATGAACCAATTCGGCGGGGCGGACACCCAGGCGATGTGGGGCGCGGCGCAGTTGGGCCGGTGGAAGTGGCATGACCCGTGGGTGCACGCCGACCTGCTGGCCCAGAACAACAGCCGGATCTGGGTGTGGAGCCCGAAGGCCGGGGGCGCCAGTGATCCCGCCGCCATGATCGGCTATGCGGACATCGCGGCGGGCACCAGCCTGACGTTCTACCAGCAGTACCGAAACGTCGGCGGGCACAACGGCCACTTCGACTTCCCGGGTGGTGGAGACAACGGCTGGGGGTCTTGGAGCGGGCAACTGGGTGCGATGTCGGGTGACATCGTCGGCGCCATCCGCTAGGAGCGGCGCCCGCTGCTTCAGGATTCGAGCCGACGGTGCCCATACCTTGAGCCGGTACCGTGTAGTGGAGCGCAGCAGAGGGCGGGACGGCCGGTTGGCTGCCATCAAGCTGCGACCTACCGACTCTGCTAGCAGGAGACCGCTCGTATGGCCAATAAGGCCAAGAAGAAGACCGCCACCACGCGTCAACGCCACCGAGTTCTCGCGTGGATCGCGGCCGGCACGATGGCGGCCGTCGTGGGACTGGTCATCTTCGCCGTGGTGGTCATGCTGCGCAGCCCCGAGACCCCGCCCAGCGCGGTGCCGCCCGGGGCTGTGCCCCCGACGTCTGGCTCCGGACATCCGCACAAGCCCCGACCCGCCTCTCAGGACGCGTCCTGCCCGGACGTGCTGCTGGTCGACGTTCCCGGCACCTGGGAATCGTCCCCGCTGGACAGCCCGCTGAATCCCCTGCAGTTCCCGAATGCGTTGCTGCACAACGCGACTACGACGCTCGGCCAGCAATTCCCGTCGCCTCGCCTGCAGACGTACACGACTCCCTACACGGCGCAGTTCCACAATCCGCTCGCCGGCGACAATCAGATGAGCTACAACGACAGCCGCGCGGAAGGCCGCCGCGCGACGGTCCAAGAGCTGACCGACATGAACAACAAGTGCCCATTGACCAGCTACGTGCTGATGGGCTTCTCGCAGGGCGCGGTGATTATCGGTGACATCGCCAGCGAAATCGGCAATGGTAGCGGACCCGTCGATGACGACCTGGTACTGGGTGTGACGCTGATCGCCGACGGCCGCCGCGAACAGGGGGTGGGCAAGGAGATCGGGCCCGACCCCCCGGGTGAGGGCGCCGAGATCACCCTGCACGAGGTGCCGATTCTGTCCGGGATGGGTTTGACGATGACCGGTTCGCGGCCGGGCGGCTTCGGCGCGCTGGACGGCAAGACCAACGAGATCTGCGCCCCGGGCGACCTCATCTGTGCCGCACCGGCCGAGGCGTTCAGCGTCGCGAACCTGTCCAACACACTGAGCACGCTGGCAGGCAATGGCGGTCAGCCGATCCATGCGATGTACGCCACTACGCAGTTCTGGAACCTGGACGGGGCGCCCGCCACCGATTGGACGCTGAACTGGGCGCACGGGCTCATCGACAGCGCGCCGCATCCCAAACACGGATGACCCGCGTCCGATGGCGGCCCGGACACAGCTTCCAGTGCACCGATCGTGACCACATCGGCGGTACCTTGTGATTTGGTCTGCCGCGCGGCGCGCCTTAACATTAAGAGAAAAGTAAGAGTAGTGTGTGTTGACCCGATCGGGTCGCGGCTCACGCGCAGGGGTAGCTAGTCGAGCCAACCGAAGACAATAGTCGGCCCCAAGCCGGCCGAGTCGTATCGAGTCGTGTTGTGACAGGAGAAGGCGGAATGGCGTACCACAACCCGTTCATCGTCAATGGAAAGATCCGGTTTCCGGACAACACCAACCTGGTCAAGCACGTCGAAAAGTGGGCGAAGGTCCGTGGGGACAAGCTGGCCTACCGCTTCCTGGACTTCTCCACCGAACGTGACGGCGTCGAACGCGACATTCTGTGGTCCGAGTTCAGCGCCCGCAACCGCGCCATCGGAGCGCGCCTGCAACAGGTCACCCAGCCGGGTGATCGCATCGCCATCCTGTGCCCGCAGAATCTGGATTACCTCGTCTCATTCTTCGGCGCGCTGTATTCCGGCCGGATCGCGGTGCCGCTCTTCGACCCCGCCGAACCGGGTCACGTAGGCCGCCTGCACGCGGTGCTCGACGACTGCTCCCCGTCGACGATCCTGACCACCACCGACTCCGCCGAAGGTGTCCGCAAATTCATCCGTGCCCGGTCGGCCAAGGAGCGGCCCCGCGTGATCGCTGTCGACGCGGTGCCCCCCGAGGTCGCCGCCACCTGGCAGCAGCCGGATGCCGGCGAGGACACTACTGCCTACCTGCAGTACACCTCAGGCTCGACCCGCGCCCCGACCGGCGTGCAGATCAGTCACCTGAACCTGCCCACCAATGTGCTGCAGGTGCTGAACGCGCTCGAGGGCACCGACGGTGACCGAGGGTGCATGTGGCTGCCGTTCTTTCACGACATGGGCCTGATCACGGCGCTGCTGTCGTCGGTGCTGGGGCAGAGCTTCACCTTCATGACGCCCGCCGCGTTCGTGCGCCGGCCCGGTCGCTGGATCCGCGAGCTCGCGCGCAAGCCCGGCGAGACCGGCGGCGTCTTCTCGGCCGCGCCGAACTTCGCGTTCGAACACGCCGCGTTGCGCGGCCTGCCCCGTGACGACGAGCCGCCACTGGATCTGAGCAACGTCAAAGGCATCCTCAACGGCAGCGAGCCGGTGAGCCCGGCGTCGATGCGCAAATTCTACGAAGCGTTCGCGCCGTACGGTTTGCAAGAGACGGCGATCAAGCCGTCCTACGGGCTGGCCGAGGCGACGCTGTTTGTCTCGACCACCCCAGCGGACCAGAAGCCGACGGTCATCCACGTGGACCGCGACCAGCTCAACAGTGGGCACTTTGTCGAGGTCGCCGCCGACGCGCCGAACGGCGTCGCTCAGGTCTCCGCCGGCAAGGTCGGTGTCGACGAATGGGCGGTCATCGTCGACGCCGACACGGCCACCGAGCTGCCGGACGGCCAGATCGGCGAGATCTGGTTGCACGGGAACAACCTGGGTGGCGGCTATTGGGGGAAGGAAGAAGAGAGCGCTCATACGTTCCGGAACATTCTCAAGTCGCGGATCAGCCAGTCGCGCGCCGAGGGCGCCGCAGACGACGGGCTTTGGGTGCGCACCGGCGACTACGGCACCTACCACAAGGAACACCTCTATATAGCGGGCCGGATCAAGGACCTCGTCATCGTCGACGGCCGCAACCACTACCCGCAGGACCTCGAGTACACGGCGCAGGAGTCCACCAAGGCGTTGCGGGTCGGCTACGTGGCCGCTTTCTCGGTGCCGGCCAACCAGTTGCCCCCGAACGTCTTCGATGACTCGCACGCCGGCCTGAAACTCGACACCGAGGACACCTCCGAGCAGCTGGTGATCGTCGGGGAGCGGGCGGCCGGCGCGCACAAGCTGGACTACCAGCCCATCGCTGACGACATCCGGGCGGCCATCGCCGTGGGGCACGGCGTGACCGTGCGCGACGTGCTGCTGGTCCAGGCCGGCAGCATTCCACGTACCTCCAGCGGCAAGATCGGCCGCCGTGCCTGCCGTACCGCTTACCTCGACGGCAGCCTGCGCAGCGGCATTGCTTCCCCGACGGTGTTCGCCACCGGATCCTGAACCCTGTAAACAGCTAGGCACCCATGACTGACAGAGACGAATCCCAGGAGAACCTGCCCGCCGACAAGACCGACCTGACGGTCCCCGAGATGCGGCAATGGCTGCGCAACTGGGTGGGTACGGCCGTCGGGAAGTCACCCGACGACATCGACGAGTCGGTTCCGATGGTG
This sequence comes from uncultured Actinomycetota bacterium, assembly GCA_963767375.1. Lineage (GTDB taxonomy): Bacteria > Actinomycetota > Actinomycetes > Mycobacteriales > Mycobacteriaceae > Mycobacterium. The sequence continues at coordinate 1,917,108 of CAVYDT010000008.1, read as the reverse complement.
GAGCTGGGCCTGGCGTCGCGGGATGCCGTGGCGATGGCCGCCGACATCGAAGACCTGACCGGCGTCACGCTGTCGGTCGCGGTGGCCTTCCAGCATCCGACCATCGAGTCGCTGGCGACCCGGATCGTCGAGGGCGAGCCCGAGCGACCGGATGATGGCCTCGACGACGCCGACTGGACGCGCAGCGGCCCGGCCGAGCGTGTCGACATCGCGGTCGTGGGTTTGGCGATGCGGTTCCCGGGTGACATGAACTCCCCTGATGAGACCTGGCAGGCCCTGATGGAGGGCCGCGACGCGATCACCGATCTGCCCGAGGGCCGCTGGTCGGAATTCCTCGAAGAGCCGCGGCTGGCCCAACGGATAGCGCAGGCCCGCACCCGTGGCGGCTACCTGAAGGACATCAAGGGCTTCGACTCCGAGTTCTTCGCGGTGGCCAAGACCGAGGCCGACAACATCGACCCGCAGCAGCGGATGGCGCTGGAGCTGACCTGGGAGGCGCTCGAGCACGCCCGCATCCCGGCATCGAGTCTGCGCGGCCAGGCCGTCGGCGTATATGTCGGCGTCTCCAACGCCGACTACGGCTTCTTGGCCGTCGCCGACCCGTCGATCACGCACCCCTACGCGATCACCGGCAATGCGACCTCGATCGTCGCCAACCGGGTGTCGTACTTCTACGACTTCCGCGGACCGTCGGTCGCCGTCGACACCGCGTGCTCGAGTTCGCTGGTGGCCCTGCACCAGGGTGTGCAGGCGCTGCGCAACGGCGAAGCCGACGTCGTGGTCGCCGGGGGCGTGAACGCGCTGATCACGCCGGGTGTGACGCTCGGTTTCGACGAGATCGGCGCGGTGCTGGCTCCGGACGGCCGGATCAAGTCGTTCTCGTCGGACGCCGACGGCTACACCCGCTCCGAGGGCGCCGGCATGCTGGTGCTCAAGCGGGTCGACGACGCTCGCCGTGACGGCGACCAGATCCTGGCGGTGATCGCCGGCACTGCGGTCAACCACGACGGACGGTCCAACGGCCTGATCGCGCCCAACCAGGACGCGCAGGCCGAGGTGCTGCGCCGGGCCTACAAGGACGCCGGCATTGATCCGCGCACCGTCGACTACATCGAGGCGCACGGCACCGGCACCGTCCTCGGTGACCCGATCGAGGCCGAAGCGCTGGGCCGTATCGTCGGCCGCGGCCGTCCCGCCGACCGGCCGGCGCTGCTGGGCGCGATCAAAACCAATGTGGGACACATGGAGTCGGCCGCCGGCGCGGCCAGCATGGCCAAGGTGGTACTGGCCCTGCAGCACGACAAGCTGCCGCCGTCCATCAACTTCGCCGGGCCCAGCCCGTACATCGACTTCGACGCGATGCACCTGAAGGTCATCGACACCGCGACCGACTGGCCGCGCTACGGCGGCTACGCCCTGGCCGGTGTGTCCAGCTTCGGCTTCGGCGGCGCCAACGCGCACATGGTGGTGCGCGAGGTGCTGCCCCGCGATGTCATCGAGCGTGAACCCGAACCCGCCCCCGCGGTCGAGGCCGGGGCCGAAGCGACCGATGCGCCGACGTTGGAAGGCCACTCGCTGCGGTTCGACGACTTCGGGAACATCATCACCGACACACCTGCGGCCGAAGAGGAAGAGCCCGAGCTGCCCGGCGTCACCGAAGAGGCGCTGCGGCTCAAGGAAGTCGCGCTGGAAGAGCTTGCGGCGCAAGAAGTTTCGGACCCGGTGATCCCTCTCGTGGTGTCGGCGTTCCTGACCTCACGCAAGAAGGCGGCCGCCGCCGAGCTGGCGGACTGGATGGAAAGCCCGGAGGGCCAGGCCGCGTCGCTGGAGTCGATCGGCCGGTCGCTGTCGCGGCGCAACCATGGCCGATCCCGCGCGGTAGTGCTGGCCAACGACCACGAGGAGGCCATCAAGGGCCTGCGCGCCGTCGCCGAGGGCAAGCAGCGGCCGAACGTGTTCAGCGTCGACGGACCCGTGACCGCCGGCCCGGTGTGGGTGCTGGCCGGGTTCGGCGCGCAGCACCGCAAGATGGGCAAGAGCCTGTACCTGCGAAACCCGGTCTTCGCCGAATGGATCGAAAAGGTCGACGCCCTGGTCCAGGACGAGTTGGGCTATTCGGTGCTCGAGCTGATCCTGGACGATTCGCAGGACTACGGCATCGAAACCACCCAGGTCACCATCTTCGCGATCCAGATCGCGTTGGGCGAACTGCTAAAGCATCACGGCGCCAAGCCCGCCGCGGTGGTCGGCCAGTCGCTGGGTGAGGCCGCTTCGGCCTACTTCGCCGGCGGGCTTTCGCTGCGCGACTCCACCCGGGCGATCTGCTCCCGCTCGCACCTGATGGGCGAGGGCGAGGCGATGCTGTTCGGCGAATACATCCGGCTCATGGCCCTGGTGGAGTATTCCGCCGACGAGATCAAGACGGTGTTCTCCGACTTTCCTGATCTCGAGGTGTGCGTCTACGCCGCCCCCACCCAGACCGTCATCGGCGGTCCGCCCGAGCAAGTGGACGCGATCATCGCCCGATGTGAAGCGGAGGGCAAGTTCGCCCGCAAGTTCCAGACCAAGGGCGCCAGCCACACCCAGCAGATGGACCCGCTACTCGGCGAGCTCACCGCCGAGCTGCAGGGCATCAAGCCGATGAGACCGACGGCCGGGATCTACTCGACAGTGCACGAGGGCAGCTACATCAAGCCCGGCTCCGACCCGATCCACGACGTCGAGTACTGGAAGAAGGGCCTGCGGCATTCCGTCTACTTCACCCACGGAATCCGCAACGCCGTCGACAGCGGGCACACCACCTTCCTGGAGCTGGCGCCCAACCCGGTGGCCCTGATGCAGGTGGGCCTGACCACGGCGTCGGCCGGCTTGCATGACGCGCAGCTGATCCCGACGCTGGCCCGCAAGCAGGACGAAGTCGAGTCGATGGTTTCGACCATGGCGCAGCTCTACGTGTACGGCCACGACCTGGACATCTGGACGCTGTTCACCCCCGCTTCTGGACCTGCCGACTACGCTGACATCCCACCGACCCGGTTCAAACGCAAAGAGCACTGGCTGGACGTGCACCTCTCCACTGGCGTCGGCTTGGTGATCATGCCGGGGAACCACGTCGCGTTGCCGGATGGCCGCCACGTCTGGGAGTACGCGCCCAAGGGCCTTACGGATCTGCCGGCTTTGGTGAGAGCCGCTGCGGCCGACGTGCTTCCGGACGCGCAATTGACGGCGGCGGAGCAACGCGCGGTGCCCACGGAGGGCTCGCGGCTGGTGACGACAATGACGCGTCACCCCGGCGGCGCCTCGATTCAGGTGCACGCCCGGATAGATGAGTCGTTCACGCTGGTCTACGACGCGCTGGTGGCCCGGGCCGGTCAAGAAGCGGTATTACCGACGGCGGTTGGCGCGGGCACGATGATCTCGGCTCCGGCAGCGACGGTGCCGGCGGACTCGCCAGCGGCGGCGGACTCGCCGGTGGCGGCAGCGATCGCCGCGGGCGAGGACCCTGTGGCGCTTACCGACAGCCTGACCAACCGCTACATGCCGGCCGGCTTCGTCAAATGGTCGCCGGAATCCGGCGAGACCATCGCCGAACGTCTGGGCGCGATCGTGGCGGCGGCCATGGGCTACGAGCCCGAGGACCTGCCGTGGGAGGTGCCGCTGATCGAGCTGGGCCTGGACTCGCTGATGGCGGTGCGGATCAAGAACCGCGTCGAGTACGACTTCGACCTGCCGCCGATCCAGTTGACGGCCGTGCGCGACGCCAATCTCTACGCCGTCGAGAAGCTGATCGAGTACGCGCTCGAGCACCGCGACGAGGTGGAGCAGCTGCACGAGCACCAGAAGACGCAGACGGCCGAGGAGATCGCCCGGGCGCAGGCGGAACTGCTGCATGGCAAGTCCGTCTCGGGAGCAGACGAAGCTCCCCAACCCGAGGAGCCGGAAGCTCCCGCTCTGCCAGCCTCTGATATCCCCATACCGCCGCCGCCGACTGACCCGTCGGGCCCGGCGGCGAACGGCGGGCAGCCGAACCTCGCGGCCGCTGCGGAGGCGCTCAGCCAAGAAGCGGTTGCCAAGGCGCTCAACTCCGACATTCCGCCGCGGGACGCCGCAGAGCGGGTCACCTTCGCGACCTGGGCGATCGTCACCGGCAAGTCCCCGGGTGGCATCTTCAACACGCTGCCCAAGCTGGACGCTGGCGCCGCCGAGAAGATGGCGCAGCGGCTCTCCGAGCGCGCCGAGGGACCGATCACCGCCGAGGACGTGGTGACATCGGAGAGCATCGAGGCGCTCGCCGAGAAGGTGCGTGTGTATCTGGAGGCCGGGCAGATCGACGGGTTCGTCCGCACCCTCCGGCCTCGGCCGGAGGCAACAAAAGGGGCCTCGAAACCGCCGGTGTTCGTGTTCCATCCGGCCGGCGGCTCGACGGTGGTGTACGAACCGCTGCTCAACCGGTTGCCGGCGGACACCCCGATGTACGGATTCGAACGAGTCGAGGGATCGATCGAAGAGCGTGCGGCGCAATACGTTCCGAAGCTGATCGAGATGCAGGGCGACGGGCCCTACATTCTGGCCGGCTGGTCGCTTGGCGGTGTGCTGGCCTACGCATGCGCGATCGGGCTCAAGCGGCTAGGCAAGGACGTCCAGTGGGTGGGGCTGATCGACGCGGTGCGCGCCAGCGAGGAGGTCCCGCAGACCAAGGAGGAGGTCCGCAAGCGCTGGGACCGCTACGCCCGGTTCGCCGAGCGCACGTTCAACGTCACCATCCCGGCGATCCCCTACGAACAGCTCGAGGAGCTGGACGACGAGGGTCAGATCCGGTTCGTGCTGGATGCCGTGAGCCAGAGCGGGGTGCAGATCCCGGCCGGGATCATCGAGCACCAGCGCACGTCGTACCTGGATAACCGGGCCATCGACACCGCCCAGATCCAGCCATACGACGGGCATGTCACCCTCTACATGGCCGATCGCTACCATGACGACGCGATCATGTTCGAGCCGCGGTACGCCGTTCGCAAGCCGGACGGCGGCTGGGGCGAGTATGTTTCCGACCTCGAGATCGTGCCCATCGGTGGCGAGCACATTCAGGCCATCGACGAGCCGATCATCGCGAAGGTGGGCGAACACATGAGCCAGGCCTTGAACAAGATCGACGAGAAGATCGAGTCATAACGGGCAGCCGGACTAGGGTCCGACGAGGCCCCAGAAATTGAGGTAGGCAAGCAGTGACGGGCACCACCGCCGAAAAGTTGGCCGAGCTGCGCGCTCGCCTGGAGTTGGCCAAAGAGCCCGGCGGTGAGAAGGCCGTCGCCAAGCGCGAGAAGAAGGGCATCCCGAGTGCCCGCGCCCGCGTCCACGCGCTGGTCGATCCGGGCACCTTCCTAGAGACCGGTGCGCTGGCCCGTACCCCGGGCGATCCCAACGCGTTGTACGGCGACGGGGTCGTCACCGGGCACGCCATGATCGACGGCCGGCCGGTCGGGGTTTTCTCCCACGACCAGACGGTGTTTCAGGGCACGGTCGGCGAGATGTTCGGCCGCAAGGTGGCGCGGCTGATGGAGTGGTGCGCGATGGTCGGGTGTCCGATCATCGGCATCCAGGACTCGGGCGGCGCCCGGATCCAGGACGCGGTCACCTCGCTGGCCTGGTATGCCGAGCTGGGCCGCCGCCACGAATTGCTGTCTGGGATTGTGCCGCAGATATCCGTTATCGTTGGCAAATGCGCTGGGGGAGCGGTCTATTCGCCGATCCAGGACGATCTTCTCGTCGCGGTGCGCGACCAGGGCTATTTCTTCGTCACCGGGCCCGATGTGATCCAGGAAGTCACCGGCGAAGAGGTCACCCTCGACGAGCTGGGTGGCGCCGACGCCCAGGCCCGCTACGGCAACATTCATCAGGTTGTCGACTCCGAGGCCGAGGCATTCCAGTACGTCCGTGACTTCCTGTCGTTCCTGCCGTCCAACCTCTTTGACAAGCCGCCGATCGTCAATCCCGGACTGGAGCCCGAGATCACCCCGACCGACCTGCAACTCGACTCGATCGTGCCGGATTCCGACAACATGGCCTACGACATGCACGAGATCCTGCTGCGCATCTTCGACGACGGCGACTTCCTCGACGTCGCCGCGCAGGGTGGGCCGGCGATCATCACCGGGTTCGCCCGGGTCGACGGCCATCCGGTCGGTGTGATTGCCAATCAGCCCATGCACCTGTCCGGGTCGATCGACAACGAAGCCTCCGACAAGGCAACCCGATTCATCCGGTTCTGCGACATGTTCGAAATCCCCTTGGTGTTCGTCGTCGACACACCCGGGTTCTTGCCGGGGGCCGAGCAGGAGAAGAACGGCATCATCAAGCGCGGCGGCCGGTTCCTGTCGGCCGTGGTGGAAGCTGACGTGCCGAAGGTGACGATCACGATCCGCAAGTCCTACGGTGGCGCATACGCGGTGATGGGCTCCCGGCAGCTGACCGCCGACTTCAACTTCGCCTGGCCGACCGCGCGCATCGCGGTGATCGGCGCCGAGGGTGCCGCGCAGCTGCTGATGAAGCGGTTCCCCGACCCGACCACGCCCGAGGCGCAGGCGATCAAGAAAGAATTCATCGAGGGTTACAACCTCAACATGGCCATCCCGTGGATCGCCGCCGAACGCGGATTCATCGACGCGGTCATCGACCCTCACGACACCCGGCTGCTGCTGCGCAAGTCGCTGCATCTGTTGCGAGACAAGCAGTTGTGGTGGCGGGTGGGCCGCAAACACTCGCTGCTTCCGATCTAGTTAGTACCGCGAGCCGGCCAGCGGAGCCTAATCGATCAACGACTGAGTGCCGAGAACGATCGCCAGCGGGTCCATCTCTTTACTGTGCTCGACGCGGGCCGGCTGAGAAAGATGTTGTCCTGGTATTGGCCGTCCTACGAAAACCCGACGCCTTGTTGAGCGCCCAGGTGTCCCCGAGACTCGAAGGATGAACTCGATCTCATCTGGCACCGTGCTGATCACCGGGCCCACCGGCGGACTGGGCAAGTCCGCGGCGCTGGCGATCGCCAATCGCCCCACTCCCGGACGTCCCGATCTGCTGCTGGTCGGCCGAGCCGGGCAGGCGCTGACCGAGGTGGCAGCCGACGCCCGTGCGGCAGGGGCGACGGTGCACGAGATCGGCTGCGATCTCGCCCGGCTGGTCGAGGTCCGGGAGGCCGGCCAGAAGGTGAAGGATCTGCTGGACGCCGGCGCGGCTCGCCCGCTGCGCGGTTTAGTGGCCAACGCCGGCATCTCGAGTGCCGATACCCGCACCGCCTCCACGGACGGATACGAGCTGACCTTCGCCGTGAACTATCTCGCGCACGCGCAGCTCATCGGCGATCTCCTCGCCTGGTTCGTCACCCCCGCACGTATCGTGCTGCTCGGTTCGAACACCTACTACCAGAACATCTTTCGCCGAATACTGGGAATTCCGCCGGCGCAGTGGCGCGATCCGCTCGAGCTTGCCCGGCCCACTGCACCAGACGTGCCGGCGACATCGAAGCAATCCTGGCTCGCCTACTCGAATTCCAAACTCGCGCTCGTTTACTACGCGCACGAACTGCAACGCCGAGCACCCGCCGGCATCAATGTGGCGGTGTACGAGCCAGGGTTCATGCCCGGTACCGGCCTAGGCAGGGGTCAAAGCCCCGGCATTCAACGGGTGGGTCGCGCCATCGCGCGGATTCCCGGGGTGTCGTCGCCGACCAAGTCCGGACCGGCGCTTGCGTCGATCATTCTCGACGACCGCTGGGCGCACCTGCGAGCGGGCGCGTTCGTCGTCAAACACGAAGAGCGCGAGGTGAAGCCATTCGCGACGGACCCGCGTCGTGAAGCACGACTGTGGGATGCCACCACCGAACTGCTAACGGCCTAGAACCGCAGTGCGCCGTCGACCAGTTCGTCGAAGCGCTCCAGTGCCTCGTCGGAGTCGGCGTCGATGCCGCGCAGCGGCCCGCGATCGGCGAGATACCGGAGCGCGTAGAGCCGGGCGACGAGCGCTTTGCGATCGGAGCCATGGGTTTCCCGCTCCCACGCGGCCTGCTCGGTGAGCAGGGCACCGGCATAGACGTCGCCCATGAATTGGGCCAGCGGGAACAACCGCGCCTCGGCCACGTCGCGATCCAGTTTCGTCCACGCGGTGATCGCCGCGTCGAGGTCCTCGATGCGGCCGGCGACAAGGCGAGTGGTCTCGTCATCGTCGGAGACCGACACCGCGTCGCGCATGCGCGCCAACAGCGTCTCGTGCGCGCGGGTCTGTTCGATGCCGCGCCGGACGTCGAGGCACAGAATGTTGTCGGGCCCCTCCCAGATGGTGTTCACCTGCGCGTCGCGCAAATTCCTTGCCACCGGCCATGTTTCGATATAGCCGTTGCCACCGTGGATCTCGATGGCGTCGGATGCCGCGGTGATCCCTAGTCGGCACACCTTGAGCTTGGTGACCGGTACCGCGATCCGCTGCCACATGCCGCGCGGCTGACGGTGGTTGGTTGCCCCGGTGCCGTCGAATACCAACGCAACGGCGGCTTCGACGTCGACGATCATCTCGGCCAGCTTGCGCCGCATCAACGGCTTGTCGATGAGCGGCCCGCCGAATGCCCGCCGCTGGCGGGCGTAGCACAGCGATTCGACCAGGGCTCGCCGCGCGTTGGCGAGCCCGAACAATGCGATGCCCAGCCGCGCCGCGTTGGTCAGCTCCATCATCCGGCCAAGGCCCTTGCCGTCGGACGGGCCCGCGTCCCCGGACGGCTCACCGGACAGCAGAAAGGCCTCGGCGTCGACGAACTCGACCTCACCGGAGGCCACCGAGCGGGTGCCGAGCTTGTCCTTCAAACGCCGGACCCGAACCCCGTTGCGAGAACCGTCGCGGCGGGTGCGCAGCACCAGGAAATTCGCGACGCCGCGGGTCGAGTCGGGGGCGCCCTCGGGTTTGGCCAGCACGACGAACGCCTCGCCGGCGCAGTTGGACGCGAACCACTTGAAGCCATTGAGGAACCACGAGTCGCCGCTTCGCGTCGCCGTCGTTTCTAGCGCTCCGAGGTCGGAGCCGCCGGTGCGCTCGGTCAGCAGCTGCGCCGTCTCGCCCGCCCATTCACCGGATTCGAACTTGCCCAGCACATGCTCCTTGACATCGGCGGGCGCATAGGCGGCGACCAGCGACTGCACCATGCCGCCGCCGGTGCCGAGCGCGCAACCCATCCCGATGTCGGCCTGGTTGAGCAGATAGTTGGATGCGAACATCGCCAGCGACGAGCTCACCTTGGCGGCCCGCGCCTCGGTCCGAAGTGTTTTCTGCGCATCCAGCACCGCGCGCTTCGACTCGGTGAACGACGCCGGCATGACGACCCGGCTGATGTCATGCCCCCACCGGTCGTAGCGCTCCAGCCGCGGCGGGTTGCGGTCGGTCTCGTCTGCCCACCGCGCCACCGGACCACCCATCAGCGCACCGATGCTGATCAACTGAGGCTCGACAACAGCCAACTCGTCAGGCCGTAGGTAGTACGCCAGCGTGGACCGCAGAGTCGGATCGGTGAGGTACCAATTCAGGCCGACGGCCCCGCGGTAATTGTCGGTGTGGTAGCGCTGCGACTTTTCCGGAGTCGAAAAGGGCAGCCGGTCGACGGCCTCGGAATCGTACTCACTCATGCCCGCGACGGTATTACAGTCGCGACGGATGTAGGCCTATACGGGCGCCACGAACTCAGAGGTGTAGTACTCAGCCGGGTCATGCGAGTGGGCGTTGGGGCGTTCGATGATCACCCAGACACCCGTCGTGCCCGACCGGAGACCGTCGTGCACCGTCGCCGTTCCGACGCCTGCCGCGTCGGTGTCAAGGCCGGTGAAGGACGTGCCCGGATCCCCGGGACCGCACGTCGCCGACGACGATCGAGGCTCCTCGATCAGGCCGACGCTGTAGTGGGCGCCCGGCTCGTTGGGGACGTCTAGATGCACCTGCGCGACCGCACTTGATCCGGTGTGGATTATCTCGGCCCAGCCGGTGCCCAGCATGGGGCTCGGGATCATGGGCGGATTGCGCGTCAGGCTGAAATCGCAATCTTTCAGATCTGCGTCCAGAGCAACTCTGGTGACGCCATTAGCGCCGGGATTGGCGCCGGCGAGGCCGGCCCCCAAAGTAATTGTCGGAAAGGTCAATAAAGTGATCGCCGCAGCGGACGTTCCGCAGACTGTTAGCGCGCATTTGCCCACCATCTGTTCCCCCGAACTATTCTGGACTGTTCCCACTTCCCGATCCCTTGAGCGGGAATTGCCAGAATTCGCGAAACTAAAACCTCCCGACCGGAGGCGTCGTTATTGGACGGAGTCGCCTAATCCCGCTTACCGGACTTTCCGAGATAGCCAGCGAGCGCATTCCCCATTGCTGCGACACCAAAAGCATTGGGGTGCAACCGAACAGCGGGACCGGCGGTCACAAAACCTTCGATATAGCGGTCGCTGGGAGCGGCGCATATGTCGTGGCCTTGCGATATTAGACGTGTGTCGAAATAGTCGATTGCCTTCTTGGCGGCGAGTTGCTGCTGTAAGTCATCAAGTTCATTTAGTTTGGATTGCAAATAATCAGCGTCGCGCGGTAGCACCGGCTGCGCCGGAAAGCAGCCCCCCGGCCGCACAAAGGTGCCGTAGCCCACGACGACGATCCGCGCGTGCGGCGCCGTGACCCGCAGCTGGTCGATCAGCTCGCCCCACACCGGCAACTGCGCGGCGATCAACTGGGAAATGCGGTCGACATTGCCGACGACGAATTGGTCGGTGCACGGCGGCGGGTCGGCCGATTTGACCTCGCAGCCCTCCGCATCGGAGGGCAGCCCGACGTCGTTGGCGCCGATGGTGACGGTGATCAGGTCGGCGCTCGCGTCGACCGCGTCGATCTGGCGTGCGACCGGACCGTCCTTTGTCTGCTGAACCCGGCCGGTGATGTCTTCGGTGGTGGCGCCGCTACACGTGACGTTGACGAAACTGGTCGCATTGAGCTGGCGCGCCAGTATTGACGGGTAGCCGTTGGTCGACTTGCGGCACCCGGCAGGCGGTGCCGGGTCCGGTACGCCGGGCGCCGCGGCGAAGGAGTCGCCCACGGCGACATAGTTGAGCCGCTTCGCCGGGCCGGTATCCCCGGGGCTCGATGTCGATGGGCCGGCGCACGCAACGGCCAGCACACCGACCAATGATGCGACCACCAGACGCCTCGAGCCCACGCAACCCCACCGACACCTTGGCGGAGTTTCCCTATCTGGGCACACCGCATCAGCCCTAGGGCTTGATCCGGATCGGTCCCGGCGACCACAGGCCGCTGCGGGTGGCGGTGCTCAATTGGAGCTGGGCAGCTTCGGCATTCACCAGGGTGTCGAACTTGCGCAGTGATCCCCAGTCCCGGCCCCAGTCGCGGGACAGGTACGTGGACATGACATGGGCCCGCAACAACAGATCGGTGATTCCCAGCAGGCCGCCGTTGACGCCGTCCTGCCAGGTGTCGGTGTCCTGCTTCTTGGCGTTGTAGTCCGGGGTGATGCGGAATTTCGGGATCTCGGTGACGCCGTTGACGTGGAGCATCGGCTGCTGGCACGGGAACGCCAGCCCAACCGCCCAGTCCAGCAGCACCGGCTGCGTCGAGCCGACGTACTCCTGCAGGGAGCGCAGTTCCGGCACCCGCGGCGGGGTCACGGCGATCCAGTCTTCTGGCGTCAGGGACAGGTCCTCAGCCACCACCCGCACCGCGGTCGCGTCGGCGGGGATCTGGGAGCGCGCGAAGCGCAGGTTGCGCCACACCTTCGGCTGCTCCCCGTACAGGTCATAGGGCACCAGCCGGCCGGCCGGCACCAGGTCGCCGCCGGGCCCGGGATTGCCGTATTCCAGCACGACGGTCTGCCCGTCGGTGTGTCCGTGCAGCACGCTGTTGCCGGCGATCTTGCCGGCGGCGGTCACCACCACCAGGGGATGCCCGGCGTCCGGTCTGGGCAGCTGGTACCACGCCGACGTGAGCCTGCTCACCTGTTGCGCGCCGGTGGTGTAGCTGCCGGCCAGCGGAACCCGATCGGGGTTGAGGCCGTAGGGCAGCGGCACCGTCGATCCGTTGATGCCCGGCGCGGTCAGCTTGGTCGGCGCATCCCAGTCGTAGTCGGTGCCGGGTTGCGGGACCGAGGTCTCCCGGACCGCCTCGGCCAGGGTACGTTCCGGTACGCCGTTGGGGGCGAACCCTGTTGGGGTGACACCACCCAGCGGGCCCAGCGGGCCGTAATTGTCGGGCTGTGGTGTCTTGACGGGCGCCATGAAGCCGGCGTTGCTGTCCGGCTCGACGAGGACGTCGTCGGCCAGCGCGCAGCCCCCGGCGAATTCGCGCAAGTTGGCCCAGCCATTGGAGTAGGTGGGGTACTGGCGCACGATGCCGGCGACCATCGACGCGATGAACACCAGCGCCATGAATCCGGCCGCCAGCGGCACCGGCGCTGCCGTCACCGCCCGCGCCAGCCGGCCCTCACCGTGGCTCCTGGAGGCGAAGTGCAACCAGATCGCCCAGACCGCCGCGATCGCGAACAGAACGAAAAAGATTGTGCTGATCGAGATTCCGTCGAGCCTCGGCATGACGTTGTTGAACGGGACGCCGTAGCTCGAGACGTACCACCAGCCGTTGGTAGTGGCGAAGCAGAGCGCCAATACGAACAACACCGCCGCCGCGAACGTCATCCGGTTGCGGGACCAGCGCAGCACCTCATGCGACACCAGCACCGTCGTCAGCGCGGCCATCGCCGCGCCCACCGCGGCGAACAGCCCGAAGTGGTGCACCCACTTGGTCGGCGTGAACATCAGGAAGAACATGGTGCCGAAGATGACACCCATCAGGCGCCACGCCGGCCCCCGGGCCACTCCCGGAACTCGCTTGCGCCGCAACATGATGAACATCGCCGTGAACAAGCACAGCGCGGTGATCAAAAAGCCGAACCGGCGCGACAGCGAGCCGTCGACGGTGGGCAGGATGAGGTAGTAGTAGCGCAGATTCTCGGTGTACCACGCCTGGCTGGGACCGATCGCGGTACGAATCCTGGTGGCTTCCAACACCGTTGACAGCGTCTGGTCGGCGAACACCACGGTGAGGATGACGGTGCCGGCCGCCAGCATTGGAGCCACCAACGGCAACGTGCCGACCAGGCGGTGGCGGCGGACCAAAATGCGCAGGATCGGGCGGCCGCCGGCAACCAACGCGGCCACCGCGATCAGGCCGGTGGGCTGCACACCCAGGGTGAACGCCGCGGTGATGACCGCAAGCGCCGCCGGCGTCAACCGGCTATAGCGCATCGAACGTTCGATCAACACATAGGTAACCAGCGAACCGAGCGCGATGATGGGCTCTGGGCGAAGGCCGTTGTCGAACGGCATCCACGCGGTCAACAGGACCATGCCGGCCGCCCAGGTCGCGGCTTTGCTGGATGCCACCGCAGGCCCCAGCCGGGGAAGCACTTCACGCGACAGCAGCAGCCAGCACAGCAGACCCGCGACCAAGTCCGGCAATCGCATCCACAGGCTGCCGTCGCTGACGCGGGTCATCAGCGCCAGCAGGTTGTAATACCAGCCGAATGGGTCCTCTGGACTGCCAAACCAGCGGAAGTAGTTTGACATGTAGCCGGCCGGACCGGCGACTCGCGCCATGCCCAGGATGTAGCCATCGTCGGAGGAGTTCGCGCCGATCACATGCCACAGCAAGAAGCCGGATATGACCGTGGCGTCGGCCAGGGTGAACTTGCGCCAGTTTGCCGGAATGAGCCGGCGCATCCGCTTGCCATCCAATTGGTCGAGGCGCCACAGCGCGACGAGCGCGACGATGGTGGACACGATCGCCAGCACCATCGCAACCAGTTTCAGCGTCGTCGGTGTGGTGGAGAATCGGGTGTCGATGTTCGCCGAGAGCCGCAGCCCAGGCGGAGCGGGACCGGTCAGATCCGTGAAGACCCCGACGATCTGTGGGCGCAGGTTGGGATCGGCGAAACCACCGCTGACAGGTTTTCCTGCCGGATCCTTCAACCCGACAAAGGTGGCGAAGGCGCCGGCCTGTGTGGAGGTGATCTCGATGCTGGAACATCCGGGGGCACCTGCGGAGCCTGCCGCCTGATCCCGAGGCACGCTGGCGATCACCACATTTCGGTCGGTGACGTCGACGCGCTTGCTGCTGGCGACGACGAACAACGCGTTCAGCGCGGCATCCTTGCCCTTCTTGGGTGCCGTACTCAGCACCACCCCGCCCTCGGGCGGCAGGTCGCGCACCACAGAACACGGCACGGTTACCGTCACGTCGACCGGTGTCAGCGAAATCAGCGGCGCGGTAACGCTGTTCAATTGGCCGTTTTGCGGCCAGTTCAGCGTCGCGGTGGTCTGCACGACGGGCAGTAGCGGCGTCGCGATCGACAAGACGAAACCGATCAGCCCGGCGATCGTTGCGACCCAGCGCGTGCCGCGCACGTCGTGACGGCGGGCCGCCATGTCTTCGCGGTTCCTGACGGTGGTGACGCTCATGGCAGGGCCCGAATCGGTCCTTGCCGGCTCCAGCCGCGCACGGTGATCACACCCTGTTCTGTAACGGCCTCGGGCGCCTGATCGGCCGGCACCAAGGGGTAATACTGCTCAACCGATCCCCAGTCGCGATACCAGTCACCGCGCAGGTACGTCGAAACCGTCGAGGTACGCAGCAGCGCCTGGGTGAACAGGAACGGACCGCCGGCCTCGCTGGCCTGCCACCCGTTCGACGACGCCGCCGTCTGTTTGTGATCGGGCAGGATCCGGTATTGCGGAAGTTCGGCGACGCCAAGGTGTTCGGAGAACGGCCGCTGGCAGGGGAGGTTGGCGGCGGTCGCGATGTCCATCAGCACGGGGGTGTGCGATCCGATCAACTGCTGCAGGGTCTGCAGCACGGGGACCCGCGGCGGCGTGAACGCGAACCACTGCTCGGAACTCAGGTTCGGGTCGTAGGCGACGATGCGTGCCACGTTGGCCTCCGGGGGTGCCCAGGTGAGCGGGAACCGCAGATTGCGCCACGCCGGCTCCGGCCCGATGTCGATCGGCTGCACCTCCGCGAGCGGCTGGGTGGTGCCGTCGGGGCGAGCGATGCCCCACTGCAATTTCAGCGACTGCCCGTAGGTGAAGGTGCCGTCCTCTTTGTACGACCAGATCGCACCGGTGGCGGAGACCACGACCAGCGGCCGGTCGGGGGTCCGTGGCGGTAACTGGTACCAGGACGAGGTCACCGTGGCGGCCAGCGAATTCTCGCCGTAGCTGCCCATCACCGGCGTGCGGTCCGGGTCGAGACCGAACGGTAGCGCCGCGTGCGATCCGTTCACCCCGACGGGGCCTTTCCCGCCGGCCGTGCCCGCGGAGTCACTCATGGTGGCGTTGGGCTTATTGGGTGACGCGTCGGAATTCACCACCCCCGGTTTGGTCACCACCGGGTACGACCTCAGGTCATCGCCCACCCCGTCGGGTTTGAAGCCGATCGGGTTGACACCGCCGAGCGGGCCGTCAGGCCCGAAGGTCTGTCCCGGCGCCGGCTGCAACATGCCGACGTTGGGTTCGGGTTCGGCCAGCACGTCGTCCGCCAGCGCGCAGCTGCTGGGCGAGAGCCCAGACGTGAGCGCGGCCAGGTTGGCCTTGGCGGTGGTGTAGAGCGGATAGCGCCCCACGGCGCCTTTGGCCAGCGAGCCGACGTCGCCGAGCACCATGATCGTCGCGACCACCAGCAGCGGCGTCGACGCCAGGACCCGGTTGCGCCGGTTGTCCTTGACTTCGGTGTGCCCGGCGTAGTCCATGCGGAAGTGCTGCCAGGCGGCCAGCAGGCCGGTGAGGATCGACAACGTCAGGAACATCGAGGTCACCGGGTGGCTGGCGATAACCGGTTGGATGTCGTACCACGGCACCCCGTAGTTGCCGACGTAGAACCAGCCGTTGACGCCGGACGTGGCCACCGCCAACACGAACAGCAGCGCCGTGACGTACAGCGTCAGGTTGCGGCGGTTGTGCAGGCCGATCCGGGAGAGGGCGAACGCGGTGACCGCACCGAGCGCGCCCGCCAGCCCGGCGAAGGCACCGAACTGAATCGCCCACTTCGTCGGCGTGAACGTCAACAGCAGCAGGCCGACCGCGGTGGTGCCGATCAGCCGCCAGGCCGGGCCGCTCGCCAACCCCGGCACCCGGCCGCGCCGCAGCAGCACCACCAGCATCCCGAACATGCACAGCAGCAGCACCAACACCGCGAAGCGCCGCGCCATCGACCCGTCGGGGTTGGACTCGACCGTCAGGAAGTAGTAGCGCAGCCAGTCCTGATACCACGCGATCGTCGGCCCGACCTTGTATTTGATGCGAGCCGACTCGGCCACGGTGGCCAGCGTTTGGCTGCGGAACACCACCACCAGGATCAGCGACAACGATGCCGCCAGCACAAACACTGGCGCCAGCAGCCCGTCGGTTGGCCGGCGTCGCCGGATCGTCTGGGCGATGGCCCGGGCCCCAGTAAGCAGCGCGGCGACCGCGATCAATCCCTGCGGAGCCAGCGCCGCGGTGAGCATGGCGACCACGATCGCGACCGCGGCCGGGGCCAGCCGCCGCAGCGCGACCGAGCGTTCCACCAGCATCCAGGTGACGATGACGCCGAGGGCGATCAGCGGCTCGGGCCGCAGGCTGTTGTTGAACGGCAGCCACGCGGCCAGGAACACCGCGCCCGCTGTGTACACCGCCACCCGGTTAGTAGCCAGGCCACCTTTTCCCGGACCCAACCGGCGCAGCGCCCAATGGCTGATGATCAGCCAGCACGCGATCCCGGCCAGCGTGGCCGGCAGCCGCATCCACACGCCGGCGGTGCTCACCGACGCCATTTTGGCCAGCACCGACATATACCAGTCGAACGGCGCCTCGGTCGTGCCGAAGTAGCGGTAGTAGTTGGCGACGTAGCCCGCTTTCGGCGCGACCCGGGCGATGGTCAAGTTGTAGCCGTCGTCCGACGAGGTGGCGCCGATGACGTGCCACAGCAGCAGCGTGCCGATCACTGCGGCGTCGGTGAGCCAGCCCGCCGCGCCGACATGCCACCAGGTAATCCGGTGCTCACGCGGGCGGTACCGGGCCAGCCAGGCAATCGGGGACCGCCAGTTGACCAGCGTGACGCCCCTGCTGTGACGATCCAGGGTCGCCAGCGCGAGCACGGCCACCAGGACCGCCAGTGCACCGAGGACCATCGCGATCTTCTTCATGGCCGAGGGCGCCGTGACGAACCTGGTGTCGATGTCGATGCGGGCCGACAGCCCGGGTTGCGCGGGGACCTTCAAGTCGGTGAAAATCCCGCCGACCTGAGGCTTCTTCTCCGCGGAAAGAGTCCCGACGGCGCCGGGTATGCCGACGAAGTCCGCACCCGCGCCGCCGGCGTCGGCCCAGGTGTGCAGCACCTTGCAAGCGCCGGCGGCGACGGCTGAGCGTTGCGCCACCGCAGCCACCGAATCGCGGAAGGCGACCACGATCGTGTCCTTGTTGGCGCGCACGAAGAGCCCGTTTTTGCCGGCATCGACGCCCCCGGTTGGCAGGGTCGCGACCACCAATCCGCCCTCGGGAGGCAAGGTGGCGATCGCCGAGCAGGGGATGGAGATGTCCAGCGCCCGCGGAGCTCCGGACACCAGCGGGGCGGTGACCTGATTGACGTGCCCATCCGCGGCGGTGCCTTGCGGCCACAGGACGGTGGCCGTCGTCTGTTTCACCGGAAGCAAAGGGACCACTGTGCACAACAGCAGACCCGCGATTCCCGCCCCGACGGCGATCAGCCTCGGTAGCCGCTGCGATCGCTCATCACCGTCAGGGGGCACGAGGGTCGATCGTAAGCGACACGGCTAAGGACCCTGTGGATGGACGCTCGGGGATCGGCGAGATGACTGGATTTGGAATAGCCGACGACCACAACGCGGTGGATTTCGATAGCGGCATCTTCGAAATACTCAGCACATGCCTAAAAGCGGACTCGAAAACAACGGTCGGCGCGGGCGCAAAGTCCCGCCGACCGCGGGGTTCGGGCCCAGCCGGGCGTCAACTGAATTTTCGTGAAAACTTTCGGTTTAGGAATGAACAGATAAGGAAAAACCTCACACGTTGGCACATTAGGGACCCGGGGAGAGGACCTGCGGTGACCGCACCCACTACGAACAGGTTCGATGCGTTCCAGGTTGAAGCCTCCAAGCCGCACGACCGGATGCGCCCCATCATGCTGACCAACGAAATCGCCACCGAGCGTCTGGTGGGTCTGCTCCACGAGTTCGTTGCGCAGGGCGCGCTGCCTGCCCTGTAGTTCGGCACTCGATTCACTGGCACATCGCCTTTAGTGATCGCGGGTTTGCCTTAACCCCCGTGCGGGCTCGCCGTAGCCGAACGGATCCTTCAGTTGTGGTTACACTGCCGTCAGAATGAGGGCTGAGGACTGGAGGTACCCGGAAGGCTGGCGGCGCAATGAGTAACTCGGGTCTCGGGTTTGGTGTTCTGGGGCCGTTGCTGGTGACTGCGCACGGCATCCGGGTGCCGTTGGGTGCCGCCAAGCAGCGGGCGGTGTTGGCCATGTTGGTGATCAACCGCAACCGACCGGTGTCCGTCGACTCGTTGATCGACGCGGTATGGGGTGACGCTCCCGTGCCCGCAGCGCGCACCAGCATCCAGTCCCACATATCCACCCTCCGCCGCCTGCTGCACGGCGCCGGCGCCGACCCGTATGTGGTGCTGGCCAGCGCACCGCCGGGGTATCAAATCAGCGTCGCTGACACCGACTGCGACGTGGGGCGTTTCACCGCCGAGAAGGCCGCCGGCGTGCGGGCCGCGGCCGCGGGACGATACGAGGACGCCAGCAACCACCTGCACGCCGCGCTGGGCGAATGGCGTGGACCCGTGCTCGACGACCTGCGCGACTTCCCCTTCGTCGATGCGTATGCCGCCATGCTGTTGGAAGAGAGGGTGGCTGCCCACACCACCCACGCCGAAGCCGAGATCGCGTGCGGCCGCGCGGGCTTCGTCATCGCCGAGCTCGAGGCGCTCACCGCCGAACACCCCTATCGCGAACCGCTGTGGGCGCAGCTGATTACCGCCTACTACGTCACCGAGCGCCAATCGGACGCCCTGGGTGCCTATCGGCGACTGAAAACGACCCTGGCCGACGGGCTGGGCATCGACCCCGGGCCGACGGTGAGCGCGCTGCACGAGCGCATCCTGCGGCAGGAACCCCTGGTCGCTGAACGCTCCACGCTGACCACGCACAAGCAGAGCGTGTACCACACCGAGTCGGATATCGCCGTGGGCGCCGCGTACCCCGTCGCCTGGTTGCGCGACAGAACCGGTCGCCAATATCCGCTGAACGGCGCGTCGACCCGGATCGGGCGTCATGCGGACAACGACATCGTCTTCGACGACGACACCGACGTCAGCAGGTACCACGCCGTAATCATCGACACGGGAGCCGGTTTCGTCATCTACGACTCGAAGTCGACCAATGGCGTCGAGGTGCAGCGTCGGCGCATCCGGGGCAGCGCCCCTCTGGCTGACGGCGACCTCATCCGCATCGGCAGCCGCGAGTACACCTTCCAGGTCCGCCCGGGCTGAGCGGATCGATCAGGTGGCCGGGCGAACACCCAGCCGCGCCGCCAATGTGGCGTGCCCCGGGCCGGTGAGGTCTGCGAGCGCTGCGGGGCGGCCGGTCATCGCCATCAGCAGCGCTTCGCCCGGGCCGGTTACTTCGGGCCCGCGGCCGTGGGCCCAGTCGACGTCAGTGGCGCGCAGTCGCAGTCCCCTGATCCGGCGTCCGGCGCCGAGGCGCGGGTTGCTCGGCACCAGAGGCAGAATCCGGGTGAGTCGATCGGCGGGGATGGCGCGTGGTTGGCCCAGCGTGCGCCGGATGTCTTGGTGATGGATCGTGCCGTCGACGAGCGCGATCATGCCGCCGAAAGCCGCGGTCAACCCCTGTGGTGTCAGATGATTGCGCAGGAAATCGAGCAGCTGCGCCGGGCTCAGTGGGGCGAACTCGTCGACGCCGACCTGGTTGGCCCGCACTATCCCACCCTTGAGGAATCGCTTGAGCAGCCCCAGGGTGCCGAGTTCCTCGTAGCTGATCAGGTGCGCGACGACATCTTTGACGGTCCACTTGGTGCACAGGCTTGGGGTGGCCCACTGCTGCGGCGTCAGCGTGGCCAGGAATTCCGCGAGGTCGGCCCGCTCGGCGCGAGCCATGCCCATCAGCGTGGGTTCATCGTCTCCGTAAGTGGCCACGAACCCTAAGCGTAGGCCCACCAGCAGTTGGCATCGACTTTCAGCAACCTACCCGGCGGCGTAGCTATAGCGATGTAAGTGCGTTTTGATAGCTATAGCCGCTTACCAGCGAACGCAAGAATCTCGCAAGAACTTCGCCAAGATCGCACAAGCGGCGTCGGGCAACCTTGTGTTGTCGGCCAACCGCGACCGACCCCAGGGGAATTGACTCCCACCGATGTGAACCACACCTGGGAGAGATCCGGCAGAGAAGGAATCACAACCATGAACGCGAACATCACCGAAGCAGAAGTCCAGGAACCGAAGAAGAAGGCCTCCAAGGTCCGGATGATGGCCAGTGTCATGTTGGGTGCCGTCGGGCTGTCACTCGTGGCATCACTGATGCCGGCCACGGCATCGGCAGACCCGTATGACCCGCGCAGCGGCCCGCTGCACCCGGTGCGCCACTACGCTGGCGACGTCTTGCACCCGGGTTGGGCCCTCACGCACCCGCTCCGCGCCCTAGTCCCGTAGGCGGAACGCACTTCTGCCCCGTTCCCGGATTCATACCGACGTCCATCCGGAGCGGGGCAGAAGTGTTTCCCCTCACCAGCAATGGGGTCCAACCATGAACCGAGTGTCCAGAATTGCCGGTGACTTCATCAGAGCACTAATCCTCGGATTGGCTCCCGCTGTCTTCATGTTGGCCGGTTTGGAATTCGCCTCCGCGCAGACGTGGCACGGGCCCGTGCCGGCTGTGTACGTGCCGATGCGCCACGGCGGCTCGTGCCCAAATCCGGGCACGAGTGACCATGAGCGGCCGTGATTGTTTAACGCCTGAGCGGCGCCGGGTCCCACAGGCCGCTGCGCGTCACCGTCCCTAGCTGCAGATGGGCCGGCTGGGCACTGGGGTAGTAGGGCGTCAATCGCTGCAAGCCACCCCAGTCCCGGGACCAGTCGTCTTTCAGGTAGCTGGCCACGGTGGTCGCCTTCAGCAGCAACTCGGTGACGCCCAGCGGGCCGCCGCCGTTGTTGTCCATCACGGGAGAGTTGGCCTCGGCGCCGAACCGATCCGGCAGGATTCGCCATTTCGGGGTTTCGTCGGCGCCGTTCTGATGCCCGAATGGTCGCTGGCACGGGAACGCCAGACCGACCAGCCAGTCCAGGAACACCGGGTCGTGGGAACCGACCACATCCTGCAGCGTGCGTAGCTGCGGAATTCGCGGCGGCGTGACCGCGATCCAGTGCTGGGGCGCCAGATCTTCGTCATTGGCGACCAGGCGGATTTGGGTGGCGCTGCTCGGGATCGCGGACAGCGGCAGCCGCAAGTTACGCCAGGCCGGCGACGCCCCGACATCGGCGAATTCGAACGACCCGCCGGGGTGTCCGCTCGCCGCCTCGTCGTCGGTGGCCCACTGCGCCTGGACCTCGCGGGGATCGAAGCGGCCGGCCGCGCTCACCACCAGCAGCGGCCCGGCCTTGTCTCGTGGCGGAAGCCGGTACCAACCCGACCGCAGCCTGGCGGGCACCTGAATGCCGGAGCGCCAGCTGCCCAGCACCGGTGTGCGTGCCGGATCCAGGTTGAACGGCAACTGGGCAGCCGAGCCGTTGATCCCCGGCGCGGGGTTGGTGCCGCCCTCGGTGCCGGCCTCGCCGCCGGTGATCAGCCTCTCGTCGTTGATGAAGCTCCGATCGCCCGGGCGTTCCATCACCGGGTCGGCACGGACATCGGCTGGAATACCGTTGGGCGCGAACGCTTCCGACAGGCCGGCGCCCAGAGCGTCGGCCACCGAGGCGTTTACCGGGGCAAGCATGCCGGCGTTGGGATCCTGCTCCACCAGCACGTCTTCGGCCAGTCCACAGGACTTGCCGGCCAACGCCTCCAGGTTGGACCGGCCCACCGACCACGCGGGGTACTGGGCGGTCATTGCCAGGGTCAGCGAAGCCACCTCGAAAACCACCAGCGCCCACGCCGCAATTGCCAACGGGGACTGAATGGTTCCCGCGGCTCGCGGCCCAGCTTTCGGCGGCCCGTTGGCAGACTCGTCGGTGGCGACGAAGTGGAACCACGCCGCCAGCAGGAGCACCAACACGGTCAGCCCGAGCAGTGCGGTGGCGAAGGCGTAGTGCCATGCCGGAAACGCATTCGACCATGGCACACCGAAATTCGACACATACCACCAGCCGTTGACGCTGGCGAACGACAAGGCCACCAGGAACAGCACCGCGGCGGCGAACACGGTGCGGTTGCGTCGGGAACGCATGGCCACCGACGTCACCGCGACCGTTGCCAACGCGCCCAGCGATCCGGCTAGCCCGGCGAACACCCCGAAATGGTGGGTCCACTTGGTGGGAGTGAACATCATCGCCAGGAACGAGATGATGGTGATGCCGACGATGCGGCGGCTCGGTCCGGCGGCCGTGCCCGGAATTCGGCCCTTGCGCAACGACATTGCGACGGTTATGCCCAGCGCGAGAAGCAACGCCAGCACCGCGAAGCGTCGGGCGACCGAACCGTCGGGGCTGGCCATGAACAGCCGCTCGTAGCGGAGGTGCTCGTCGAACCAACTCAGGCTGGGTCCGACGGCGCGCTTGAGAGCGGTGGCCTGGATCTCGCCGGCCAGGGTCTGGTCGCGGAAGATCAGGATCACCGTGACGGTGACCGCAGCCAACACGGGTGCCAGCAGCGGCAGCGCACCGAACTGTTTTGATCGGCGATGCAGGATGGTTCGAAGCGGCCCGATTGCGACCAGCAGCGCGCCGATGGAGGCGATGCCCGTCGGCCCGGAGAACAGGGTCAGGGCGCCGATGATGCAGGCGATCGCCACCGGCAGCAGCCGGCTGGTGGCCACCGCGCGTTCCACCGAACACCAGGTCAGCAGGATGCCTAGCGCGATGATCGGCTCGGGCCGCAGGCCGTTGTCGAGCGGCAACCACGTCGCCAGGAACATGCCCGCCGCGGTCCACGCCGCGGCCCGGCTCGTCTTCGTCGCGCGACCCAATCGGGGGATGACCTCGCGGCTGATCACCCACCAGCACGTCAGCGCCATCACCAGGGTCGGCAGCCGCATCCAGCTGCTGGTGGTGCTGATGTGCGCCCACACCGCGAGCAGGTCGTAGTACCAGCCGAACGGCGCCTCAGGCGTTCCGAACCAGCGGTAGTAGTTCGCCATGTATCCGGCATGCTCGGACACCCGGGCCATGGTCAGGATGTAGCCGTCGTCGGAGGTGTTGGCGCCGACGAAATGCCACCACACGAGCACGGCGATGACGAGGGCGTCCAGGCCGCCGATCGACCACCAACGTGGCGGCAGGAAGCGCCGGTGCCGGGTGCCGTCGGCGGTGTCCAGGATGTGCAGCGCGACGAGGGCGGCCCCGGTCAGCACCACCCCGAGGATCATCGCGATCATCTTCAGCGGCGTAGGGCTGCTGCTGTAGCGGGTGTCCACGGTGGCCGCGAAGCTCAGGCCGGGCGGGGCCGGGCCGGCCAGATCGGTGAACACGCCGACGATCTGCGGCCGGAAGTCGTAGCCGCTCTTCTCGCCGCTCAGCGGTGATCCGGGATGCTCGGCGTTGGGTCCCTGCGTCAGCCCGACGAATTCGGCGACGACCCGGTCGGCGCGTGCGGTAAAGGTCAGCCGCTGGCAGGCTGGGCTCAGCACCTGGCTCAGCGGGGCGCTGACCACCGGGACATTGCGCACGACGAGCACCAGGTCGTCGTTGGCACGCTGGATGAGCAGCCCGCGATCGACGGCCTTCGGCGCCTGCTTGGGCACCGTCGACAGCAACACCGTCTTGCCAGCGTTCTGCGGTCCCGTCAGTCCGGCGGCTGTCTGGCACGGCACGCTGATGTTCAGCTCGGTGGCCACGTAGCCGATCAACGGCGCCTCGACGCTGCCGAACGTGCCGTTCTGCGGCCAGTTCAATTGGGCGGTGGTCTGGTTGACCGGCAGCACCGGGGTGGCGATCGCCAGCAGGGCGCCGACCAGACCGGCGACCACAGCGACGAGGCGGGCTAACCGGTATTTTGCTCCCGCGCCGCTCACGGAGGTAGATGGTAGTTCTTCGACCGCGCCAGGTGAGGTGTCGGTGGCCATCAGCGCCCTGTCTTGGGATATCAGCGGCCGGGTCCCGGTTTGCGGATGGCCAGCACGAACGGGCCGATGCTTTGGACGCTGAACCGGGGGTCGGCGAACAGGGCGGCCCGCAGGTTGACGGTGTAACGGCGCACATTGGGCTGGTTGGGATAGACGTCCTGGGCCAGCCGCAGGGTATAGGTGTTGCTCGCGCCGCGGCGCATCAGGAACACCGTCGGCGCCGGCCACGGCAGCGTGTCCAGCGTGTGGATCAACTCGTCGGCCGTTTTGAACTTGGACCACTTCTCGATCTGTGCGGCGCGCAGGTCGAACTGCGCCAGCGGGTTGGCGTAGTGCGAGGTCAACCCCTGAAAGCCCCAGTAGGGGTAGTACGACAGGAAGCTGTAGTCGGCGGTGAGCACCACGGTCTGGTCGCGTGGCCTGCCGGTGCCGTGCTGGATGGCGGCGTCGATGGCGTCGTAGTACTTCTCGGAGCTCGGTGGCCGCCGGTCGCCGCGCTGGCCGTGCCCGTCGGTGTCGGTGTAGGCGATGGTGAGATCCGGCCGCAGCACGTCGGGGATGTCCTGGCTGAACGCGATCGCAGCGGCCAGTCCGATGGCGCCGGCCACCGGGACCACAGCTCGGTGCCGCGCCGCCAGGGCCTGGGTCGCCTCCACGAAGCCGAACACACCGGCGGCGACCAACAGCACCGTCAGCGTCGGCTGCAGCCGGAACGACAGCAGCGTCATGCGCGCCAGCGTGGCCAGCATCGACAACAGTGACCACAGGTAGACGGCCAGCACCCCGATGGCCAGGGCGGCCGCCCGCACCGACGAGCGGGCCCGCACCACCAACCACAGCGTGCCCAGCATGCAGACCGCCCCCAGCAGTGAGAACTGCAGCATGGGGAAGGTCAGTTCGGCGCCGTCGGCCGGCAGGTAGTGATAGGCGCTGCCGGTGTCGCTGACCGGGTTGCGTGCGGCCCGCAACACGAACGGCAGCCAGGTAGTGGCCGCGATAGGCGCGGCGACCACGGCGATGACGGCCAGCCGGCGCAGCGGGTCGAGCGCGGCCTTGGCGCCCCTCTGTCGCCAGCGCGATGCGACCAGCGCCAGCGCCATGAGCCCCATCGCGAATGCGCTGTAGGCCAGCAGCAGCGTGTACCAGGTGGCCGCGAGGCCGAGGAAAACGCCGGCGGCGACCACGGCGGCCCAGCCGGCTCTTGGCGCGGGCGTGAAGCCAGCTTCACGTTCGGGCTCCAGCGTGCGGCCAGCTTCACGGTCGCCGGCGCGCAGACCCGACCACGTCAACACCAGCACCGGTGGCAGCAGCACGGTGATCATCGCGGAATAGGGCTCCGGAGAGCCGTAGGCCAGCGTCACCGCCGTGGTCGCGGTGGTGACGATCAGCGCGTACTCGAAGCGGATCATCCGCCACCACAGCACCAGCGCGACCGCGACCGCGACGGTGATCGAGGTGATGGCCCACGGCTTGTAGAGCTCCCAGGCCGGCATCCCGGTCAGCGCCGCGACACGTCCGCCGATCCAGAACCAGCCCGGCGGGTAGAACGACGGCAGACCGAGGTAGGTCATGTCGTGCAGGGCGGGACTGTCGGTAAGCCGTGTCAGGTACTCGGTGCGAAACTGCTGGTCGACGGAGATGCCGAACAGATACAGCTTGGTGGCCCCCAACGGCATGCCCAGCGTCACGACGGTGAACGCCGAGACGAACACCAGCCCGCTCAACTGAGCCAGCAGGCGGCGCCCATGCCGCCACACCCAGCCGGTGGCCACCAGCCCGGCCAGGCAGGCGACCTGACCGACGGTGGTCAGCGCATGCAGCTGGTTCGACGACGGAAAGGCCGGCCACTGCACGCCGGCGATGGCGATCAGCGAGATCACCGCAACGATCGCCGCGACCGCCGCGGCCAAGACCATCTGGCCCAGGCTGGCCAGTGCGTTGCGCATGGTCAGATCGGCAGCTTGCGGAAGATGCTCCGCGGGACGTGTCTCAACACCATCATCACGTAGCGGAATGCTGCTGGCGCCCAAACCAATTCCTTACCTTTTGCGGACGCGGTCACCGCGAGGTTGGCGATGTACTCCTTGTCGACGGTCAGCGGAGCTTCCTTGATGTGCGCGCTCATGCGGGTGCGTACCTGGCCGGGTCGGATCACCAGGACACGAACCCCGTGCTCGCGCAACGCCTCTGACAATCCGAGGTAAAAGCCATCCAGACCCGCCTTGGTGGAGCCGTAGACGAAGTTGGACCGTCGCACCCGCTCACCGGCGACCGTGCTCATCGCGATGATCTGACCGAAGCCTTGAGCCCGCATCTTCTCACCCAGCAGTACTCCCACGGAAACCGCTGCGGTGTAGTTGATTTCGGCGACCTGTACGGCCTTGTGTTGGTTCTGCCACAGCTCTTCGGCATCGCCGAGCACCCCGAAGGCGACGATCGCGACGTCCACGTCGCCGTTGGCGAAGGCCGCCTCGATCATCTTGGGGTGGCTATCGGGATCGGTGGCTTCGAAGTCGATCAGCTCGACCGAGCGTGCGCCGGCAGCTTCCATCTGCGCGACCGCGTCGTCGCGTCCTGGGTCGCCGGGCATGGCGGCCAACAAGATTCGCGCGCGCGCGTTCTGCAGGTAGCGCGCGCAGATCGCCAGCCCGATCTCGGAGGTGCCGCCCAGCAACAGGATCGTCTGGGGATTTCCTACGGCGTCGAGCACCATTTAGAGCAGCTCCAAACGTCGGGCCATGTCCGAGGCGAAAACGCCGGTCGGGTCCACCTTGCGGCGCACGGCGATCCACTCCTCGATGCGCGGATACATGGCGTGAAAAGTATCGGCGCTGACCCGCGAGTCCTTGGCGGTATAGACCCGCCCACCGAATTCCAGCACCCGACGGTCGAGCTCGTTGAGGAACTCGTTGACTCCCTGCTTCATCGGAAAGTCCAAACAGACATTCCAGCCCGGAATCGGAAAGCTCAGGGGCGCTCGGTTTCCCGCGCCGAACAGCTTGAACACGTTGAGTGCGGAGTAATGACCACTTGCTTGGATGTCACGGATGATCTGCTTGAATTCCTCTACCGCCGAAGGCGGCACCACGAATTGGTATTGCGCGAAGCCAGCCGACCCGTAGCCGCGGTTCCACTCGCCGATGAGATCCAGCGGGTGATAGAACTGGGTGAGGTTCTGGACCTTTCCGCGGTAGTGCCCGCCTCTGCGGTAGTACAGCTCTCCGATGGCGATATACGTGAGCTTGTTCATCAACCCGTTGGGGAAGATGTCGGGGACGGTCATCAGCTGTGGCGCATCGAATTTCAGTGGATTCCTCGCCAGTTTCTTCGGAAGTTCGTCGCGCAGTGCCAGTCGCCCTCGGGTTATCGACGCGCGTCCCAGCTTCGGCGGCGGGCTGATTGCGTCGAACCAGGCGCTGGAATAGGTGTAATCGGCTTCGCTGCCGTCGCTGTGATATGCGATCGTCTCATCCAACGTCGCCGTGTTGTCGCCGTCGTTGATGAAATATGCCGTCTCGGTGGGCGTCATCTCGATGGTGGCGCGCAGGATGATGCCGGTCAGGCCGTTGCCCCCGACGGTCGCCCAGAACAGTTCGGAGTCCTCGCCGTCGGGAGTGAGGTGGCGGATCTCGCCACTGGCCAGAAGCAGGTCCATGCTGCGCACATGGTCGCCGAAGCTGCCCGCGCTGTGATGGTTTTTGCCGTGGATGTCGCATGCGATCGCCCCGCCGATGGTGACCTGCCGGGTCCCCGGCAGCACCGGCACCCACAACCCGAACGGCAGCGCCGCCTTCATCAGCTGGTCGAGGTTGACCCCGGGGTCGACGTCGGCCAGCTTGGTCTCTGAGCTGATGGAGTGGATGCGGTTCAGCGGGTTCATGTCGATAACCAGCCCGCCGCCGTTTTGCGCGTTGTCGCCATACGAACGTCCCAGCCCGCGGGCGATCACGCCCCTGCCGCCCGCGTCAGCGACCTGCGCCACCGCCTTGGCAATTACCTCGGGATCGGGAGTGCGCAGCACCTGTGCCACCGAGGGTGCGGTGCGGCCCCACCCGGTCAGCCGGGTGGTGGTTGTCGGAACGTCCGTGCTCAACATCGTCAAAGAGGGTACCGCCTGGCGGCTCGGGTCAGCGGATCCGGAAGATCACGGCTCGCTGCACAATGAAATTGATCACCGTGGCGGTGCCCTGCGCGATCACGAACGCGACCGGTATCGCCCAGGTCCGGTAGTGCAAGAACGCCAGGCATAAGTGGTTGAGCCCGACTTGTACGGCGAAGGTGATCAGGTAGAGAACCATGACCGCGACGAAGCGGGCGGTGCTTGGTGACGCCTGAAATGTCCATCGGCGGTTGATCAGGTAGGCGGTGATGGTGCCGACGATGAAGCTGAGGGTTTTCGACAGGTCAACCTGCAGGCCGACCACTTTGTAGAGCGTCACGTAGAGACCGAAGTCGACAATCGCCGAAAAGCCGCCGGTGACGACGAAGCGCCACACCTGCGTCGTCAGGCTCAGGTGTGGGCGCGGCGGCGCAGCTTCCACGGGGTTGAAGTGTAGTGGTGCCGGTCGCGGCGTTACTTGGGCAGCTTCAGCGCGACCAATTCGACCTGGCTTTCCCCTTGTGGTGTCGAATAGGTCACCGTGTCGCCCGGTTTGTGCCCGACCAGCGCCCGCGCCAGCGGACTGCGAGCCGTCAACGTCTCGGCCTCGCGGCCGACCGGCGTCTCCTCGACGATGGAGATCACGTGCATCGTGACGACTTCTCCGTCGGCAAACCGCAGGGTCACCTCGGTACCGCCGGGCAGCGCGTCCGGATTGTCGGAGGGCGGGGGCCCGGTGCGCAACAGCCGGTCCAACTCATTGATCCGATCGGCGAGGACGACGAGTTCGTCGGCTCGCTGTATCGCCTCGGCCGCGTCTCCGTGGTCACCTATCATGCCGCGGTCGTCTTTGACCTCGAGCTCCAAGCGCTTGCGCCGCTGCCGCAGCCGATCCAGTTCCGCGGCTAGCTGGTTTTTCGCCGCATCCGCAACTGATTGGCCTTTCTTGCTCACGTCCGCCGCCCTAGGTCTTGTTTATTGCCGCTCACCGATACCCGCGAAGCCGACTCGTGGTTTATCAGTGATACACCATCGGGAGGCAGCCGTCACCTGTATCCGAGAAGCATTTTCAGCTGGTGGCTGAACTGGATACCCGCTTTGCCCGCAGTTTTATCCTCGTTGCTCGTCGATCGTGTTGTCACGAATCATCTTTCGGGTGTCCGACGATGGCTCGCGGCTCGCATTACACCCAGTACGGCACCCGGCCGCGGTATTGCCGCATCGCCAAGGCCGCAAGCACCCAGCCGACGACTGTCAAAGACACCACTACGACCCAGTGCCGCAGCTCCTGGTGCGCGCCCAGCAGTGGCGATCGCACGATATCGAGATAGTGCAGGAGCGGGTTGAGTTCGACGATGCTCGCCCAGCGCCCGGCGCCCTGCTGCCGCAGGGTGTCGTCGTTCCAGATGATCGGCGTCATGAAGAACAGCAGCTGCACGATGGAAAACAGCAGGGGACCGATGTCGCGGTAGCGCGTCGCCAGGATGCCGAAACACAGTGACACCCATATGGCATTGAGCACGATCAACGCCAGCGCCGGAAACACCGACAGGTCGGCCCACGACCACGGCTTAGGGTAGATGATCGCGACGACGAGATAGATAACGATGTTGTGCGCGAACAAGATCATCTGCCGCCACACCAGCCGGTAGACGTGCACGCTCAACGGCGTCGGCAACTGCTTGATCAGTCCCTCGTTGGCGACGAACACGTCGGCGCCCTCCAGGATGGCGGCGTTGATCAGGTTCCAAATGATCAGCCCGAGCGTCACATACGGCAGGTGCACCGCCAGTTGCAGGTGGAACAGCTTGGAATACAGGCCGCCCATCGCGACGGCGGTGGTACCGGTCGCGATGGTGATCCAGAATGGGCCCAGCACGGAGCGGCGGTAGCGCTGCTTGATGTCCTGCCAGCCCAGGTGCAGCCACAGCTCGTGGCGACGGAAGCCGTCGACCAGATCGCCCCGGGCCCGGCTGAACGTCCGCGACTGTGCCGCGGCGTCGGTGAACGTCATGACGATCCTCCTGGGTCGGGCTTGCCGAAGATCTCGCGACGCCCCAAGCGGCGCAACCGAATCCACTCCAGCAGGCCTTTGGGGTCGCGGCGGGTCACCAGGAAGAACCAGCCGAACCGGACCCACTCCTGCGGCAGCAGCTTGCGCTGGCCCGGCTGCGACAACACGTAGCCGCGGTTGCGGTAGGTGAAAAATCGCTTGGCCGCGTCGTCGGGATACTGGGTATGCATCCGGCCGCCCAGGATCGGCTTGAACTCGTCGGATCCGCAGGGATGCAAGTAGACCGCGTCCAGGCAGGTGCCGAACGGCAGGCCGGACCGGACCAGTCGGCGGTGCACTTCCACCTCGTCGCCGCGGATGAACAACCGCATATCCGGTACACCGATCGACTCGTACGTGGACGCGCGGAACAACGCGCCGTTGAACAGCGACGCGATCCCGCGCAGCAGATCCTGGCCTTCTTCGGCGCGCAATTCGCTTGCGCGCCTGCGCCATACCAGGCCTCGCCGCAACGGGAACGCCAGCCGCTCCGGGTCTTCCATGTTGCACACCATCGGGGATACCTCGGCCAGGCCGTACTTCTCGGCACACGCCATCAGCGTCGCCAGCACTCGGGTGTCTCGCGGGCGGCCGTCGTCGTCGGCCAGCCACACCCAGTCGGCGCCCTGCGCCAGCGCGTGCAAGATCCCGAGTGCGAAACCGCCTGCCCCGCCGAGGTTTCGGCGCGATCCTAGGTAGGTCGTCGGGATCGGCTGGCTGTCAA
Organism: uncultured Actinomycetota bacterium; assembly: GCA_963767375.1. Classification (GTDB taxonomy): domain Bacteria; phylum Actinomycetota; class Actinomycetes; order Mycobacteriales; family Mycobacteriaceae; genus Mycobacterium. Next base: position 1,885,868 of record CAVYDT010000008.1, on the reverse strand, counting down.
CCAGTTCGCGGACCCGGCCGGAGCCGGCGCCGTCGAAAACATCATTGTCGACCACGATCAGGTGGTCGGGTAAGCGGGTCTGCGTACTCAGCACATCCAGGGATTTGGCCAGCTCGTCGGGGCGCCGGTGGGTGACTACGACGGCGAAGACCGAGTCACTCATATTTCCTGCCACTCATCCTGCCGCTGTCTCCTCCAGCACCTCGCGCACGTGCCGGGCCGCGTCCTCACCCTCATAGGCGCGCACCACGTCTTCGATGCCGCCGGAGAGCTTGATGACTCCGTGGTCGATCCACATCGCGGTCTTGCACAGCCGGGCCAGAAATTCGTTGGAATGGCTTGCGAAGACCAGGATTCCGGAACGTTCCACCAGGCTCTGCAGCCGGGACTGCGCCTTCTTCAGGAAGTCGGCGTCCACGGCGCCGATACCCTCGTCGAGCAACAAAATCTCGGGGTCGATGCTGGTGACCACGCCCATCGCCAGTCGCACTCGCATCCCGGTGGAGTACGTCCGCAGTGGCATCGACAGATAGTCGCCCAGCTCGGTGAACTCGGCGATCTCGTCTACCTTGGCCTGCATCTGTTTTCGTGTCTGTCCCAGAAACAGGCCGCGGATGACGATGTTCTCGTAGCCGGAGATCTCGGGGTCCATACCGACCCCGAGATCGAAGACCGGAGCGACCCTGCCGGTGACCGTCGCCGAGCCCCGGGTGGGCTCGTAGATGCCCGAAAGTAGGCGCAGCAGAGTCGATTTGCCGGCCCCGTTGTGCCCGACCAGACCGACCCGGTCGCCCAGGTCCAGCGACAGGGTGATGTCCCGCAACGCCTCGATGACCACCACGTTGGAGTTGTTGCGCCCGATGGTGCCGCCGGCCTTGCCCAGGACGGCTTTCTTCAAAGATCGTGACTTGGCGTCGAAGATGGGGAACTCGACCCACGCGTCGCGTGTCTCGATGTGCGGAGCGGGCACCGTCAACTCGGCTTACAGGTACTGCCCGTGCCCGGAGCCCGGCTGTCCGGGCTGTCCGGGCTGTCCGGGCCTGCTTACCCCCGGCGGCAGCGCGCCCTGGCGCATCTGCTCCAGTTGCGCGCGCGCGGAGATCTGCTGGGCGAACAGCGCGGTCTGGATGCCGTGGAACAGCCCTTCCAACCAGCCCACCAGCTGAGCCTGCGCGATGCGCAGCTCGGCATCCGACGGGGCGGAGTTTTCGTTGAACGGCAGGGTGAGCCGGTCGAGTTCCTCACGGAGTTCGGGAGCCAGGCCTTCTTCGAGTTCGCGGATGCTGGTGGCGTGGATTTCGCGCAGCCGGTTGCGGCTGGCTTCGTCGAGCGGCGCGGCGCGCACTTCTTCGAGCAGTTGCTTGATCATGGTCCCGATTCGCATCACCTTGGCGGGCTGCTCGACCAGGTCGGTCAAGGAACGTTCGTCGGAGTCGCCATCGTCGTGCGCGTCGCGCAGTGCCATGATCCGCGGATCGACGCCGCCGATGACCTCGATGCCGTCGTCGTCTGAGCCGTCTCTGCCGGTACTCAATCCAGTCACCATCCTCGTGCGAATCTTCTAGGAGTGTGTTGCAGCGGCCCCGCCCTGTCCCGAGCCGCGCCATTCCCAGATTTGGGCGCCACCGTTGGCGCCAGCGTTGTCGTAGATCTTCGCCCACGCCTTCGATTTCTCCAGTGACCTTAGCCCTTCGGGCACGTTGAATCCGCGAACCGATGGCTCGCTGGTGAGGATGTAGCGGATATTGAGCACCCGCACCGCTTCGACCACCCAAGGATTGCCGGTGTTGGCGCGCGACCAGAAGATGTAGCGGAAATGGCCGGGGCCCGTCTGCTGCGGATAGTCGTAGTGGGTCCACAGCGGGTGCAGGTCTGCGACCGCGAACATCCACGCGGTGCCGTCGACGTTGGAATCGCCGATGAGGGTGTTCCTCGCGTCGGGCAGGGTCGCCAGATAGGCCATGGCGTCGAGGTCTTTCTGGCTGACCATCACCGAGTCGTACTTGTCCCCGAACAAGACCAGGTGCCGATACAGGTAGTGCCGGCCGCTGAACACGGTGGCGACCGCCAGCACCACCGCGGTGGCCGCGACCCACACGGGTGCCGGTAGCGGCTCGACTCGGTCGACGAGCCGCTTGACGCGGGCCATCACCGCCGTGACCACCGCGAACAGCGCGGTGCCCGCCATGGGCATCAGCAGCATCGTCACCACCGCCGTCAGCCGGCGGGGATCGTTGTAGAAGAACTTGCTGAATTCTTCGATGACGGCGCCGGCGGCGTTGTGGAACGGCGCTCCCGAGTAGATGGTCGCCACCATCAACACCAGCCAGAGTGCCGCCGGCCACCAGATTTTCTGGTACAGGAAGATCGCCATGCCGATGCCGCACAGGAGCACCAGGCCGTACTGGATCGGGAAGTCGTTGAGATGGCGGGTGTGGAGGAGCAGCGCGTCGATGACGCCCTGCTTCACGCTCTTGAAGCTGGGGAAGGCGTGCCCGGCGATGATGTCGGCCTGCTTCAGTACCCCGAGGAACTGCGGCGCCAGGATCAGCCCGGTCGGCACTCCCACCGCGGCCAGTGTCAGCGCGTCGGCGAGCCGGCCGCGCACCGGGTGCCGCAGCGCGTCCAGCAGCCACCAACTCACCAGGAACAGGATGACGACGAACCCGCCGGTGAGGTGGACGGAGAAAACGCCCATGAGTGCGAGCACCGCCACCGGGATGCGATCGCGGTGGCGCAGCGTCGAGGCGATCAACACAAAAGTCGGGCTGGCGACCCCGTAGGCCGCAAGGTTGGGCATGGCGGCGACACCGAACTCGACGTAGGGCACCGAGGTGAACGACGCCGAGAGCGCCGCCGCGGTGGCCGTCGCGCCCGCGGCACGCCATTGGCTGGTGACGGGCCGGGTGAAGAACCAGGTGAGGATGGCCGCGCTGGACGGAAACAGCCAGACCGACGCCGCCACCGAAGTCACGGTGTAGCCGGTGGCGGGTGCCGCCCCGGTGAGCTGGCAGTACACCGCAGTCAGGGCGTGGAACACCGACGGGTAGTACAGCTGCGCGTGTGTTTCGACGTTGCGGAGCTCACCCATGTGGTTCGACGACGCCTGGCCGGTATCGAGGATGAACCGCACCGTGTTCGCGTGCCAGACCGCGTCCCAGGTGCTGGGGATGGATTGCCAGTGCGCGAGGCCGCGCCACGCCGCCCAGCCGACCAACAGGACGCCCAGCAACACCCCGGCCGCCACCGTGATCGCCGGCAAGCCGCGTATCCCCAGGGCTTCGGCGTCGGTGTCGCGATAGCGGGCAAACAGCAACTGCAGCCCCGCCATCAGCACGCACACCACAGCGAGTGCGGCCAGCGCCGTCCAGCCGTTCCACGGTATTCCGAGTGCGCCCAACGGAATGATCGCCAGTGCAACCACGCCGTACGTCAGCGCCGCCGCGACGGCGACGGCGATCGGCCAAGTTAGCTGGGCGATACGTCCGACGATTGCACCCGGAGCGATTAGCAGGAACAGTGCGATCAGCGTTCCGAACCCCAGCCCCACTCGACTAGTATGGCTGGCCGGGTGACATTGCTCGCGAAGCCCGACTGGCGGGCGGCTCGGACGCGGCTTGATCGTTCAAAGGCACTCGCCGCCGTCGCGAAATTTTCGCGGAATGGCGAAAGCTCTAAGGTGGCTGGCATGGCATATGACGTCGCCCGGGTGCGCGGACTGCATCCGTCGCTGGGTGACGGGTGGGTGCATTTCGACGCGCCGCGCGGCATGCTGATCCCCGATTCTGTCGCGACCACCGTGTCGACGGCCTTCCGTAGGTCCGGCACCAGTACGGCGGGCGCACACCCATCGGCGCACCGCAGCGCGGCCGTGCTGGAAGCGGCACGAGCCGCGGTGGCTGATCTGTTCAACGCCGACCCGGCGGGTGTCGTGCTGGGCGCCGATCGCGCGGTCCTGTTGTCGGCGCTGGCCGAGGCGTCGTCCTCCCGGGCCGGTTTGGGGTACGAGGTGATCGTCAGCCGCCTCGACGACGAGGCGAACATCGCCCCGTGGCTGCGGGCGGCACACCGTTACGGCGCCAAGGTGAAGTGGGCCGAGATCGACATCGAGACCGGTGACTTGCCGACGTGGCAGTGGGAGAGCCTGATCGGCAAGTCGACCCGGCTGGTGGCGGTCACCTCCGCATCCGGAACTCTCGGCACCGTCACCGATCTGCGGGCCATGACCAAGCTGGTGCACGACGTCGGCGGTCTGGTGATCGTCGATCATTCCGCTGCCGCGCCCTACCGGCTGCTCGACATCAAGGACACCGACGTCGACGTGCTGGCGGTGAACGCTCACGCGTGGGGCGGTCCGCCGATCGGGGCGATGGTGTTCCGAGATCCGGCGCTGATCAACACCTTCAGCTCCGTCTCGTCCGACCCGCATGCCACCGGCCCAGCGCGTCTCGAGGTTGGCCTGCACCAGTTTGGAATGCTGGCCGGCGTGGTCGCCAGCGTAGAATACCTTGCGGCACTCGATGAATCGGCTCGTGGTAGCAGGCGCGAGCGGCTGTCGCTGTCGATGCAATCCGCCGCCTCGTATCTGAACCGGGTCTTCGACTATCTGATCGTGTCGTTGCGGTCCTTGCCGTTGATGATGATGATCGGGCGACCGGAGACGCGGATACCGGTAATCAGTTTCGCACTCGACCAGGTGCCCGCCGAACGCGTAGTAGAGCGGTTGGCGGACAACGGAATTCTGGCGGTTTCCGACGAGAGTTCGCGCGCGCTGGACGTGCTGGGCGCCAACGACGTGGGCGGTGCTGTCACCGTCGGGCTGGCGCACTACTCGACGATGGCCGAAGTCGACCAGCTGGTACGCGCGCTGGCGTCGTTGGGCTAATTCTTACTCGAGCGCAGCGTCAGCGCGAAAATCCAAGCGCGAGTTAGCGGTCCAGCGTCAGCACGATCTTTCCGTGCACCTTGCCTGCCTCCAACTGTCGGTGCGCTTCAGCCGCCTGTTGAATGGGCATGCGCGCACCGATCATCGGCCGGATCCTCCCGTCGGCAATCATCGGCCAGACCGAGGCCGTCACCGCGGCCACGATCTCACCCTTACTGTTCGGGCCACTTACCGGCCTGCCGCGCAGCGTGGTGCCGATGACCCGCGCGCGCTTGATCAGCAGCTTGCCGATGTTGAGCTCACCCTTCACCCCGCCCTGCATGCCGATGATGACGAGCTGTCCATCGGTGGCCAGGGCGTCGATATTCCGGTCCAGGTAGGAGGCGCCCATGATGTCGAAGATCACGTCGGCGCCGCCGGTCTCATCCCGCAGGCGCGCAACGAAATCCTCGTCGCGATAGTTGATGGTGATTTGCGCGCCCAAGCCGCGACAGGTTTCTAGCTTCTCGGCCGATCCGGCGGTCACCGCCACCCGGGCGCCCAAGGCTCGCGCCACCTGGATCGCGTGGGTTCCAATGCCGCTGGCCCCGCCGTGCATCAGCAGCAACTGGCCTTCGCCGAGGTGAGCGGTCATCACCAGGTTCGACCACACGGTGCACGCCACTTCGGGTAACCCGGCCGCGTCGACCAGGTCGACGCCCTCCGGAATCGGCATGACCTGGCCAGCGGGCACGGCGACGTATTCGGCGTATCCGCCGCCGGACAGCAGAGCGCAAACCTCTTGTCCGACGGACCATCCGGCGACGCCCGAGCCGACTTGTGCGATGACGCCGGAGACCTCCATGCCGATGATCCCGCTGGCGCCCGGCGGTGGCGGGTATTTTCCGGCGGCCTGCAGCACATCGGCACGGTTGACACCCGCCGCGGCGACCTTGATCAGTACCTCGCCCGGCCCCGCGGACGCGTCGGGTACTTCTTGCCACACCAGTTGATCGGACGACTCGGCGACGATGGCGTGCATGCCGGCCACGCTACTACCCCGTTACCCTTATCAACGGTGGCGTGGCAGAGCGGCCTAATGCACTCGCCTTGAAAGCGAGAGACGGCTAAAACCGTCCGGGGGTTCAAATCCCTCCGCCACCGCCAGTGCGATGTCTCGGGACATCGTGCACATGTGTCTTGGGACATCGTTCACGGTTTGGTTTGTGGTTGGTAGTCCTTGGTCGGGTCGAGTTGGAGTTCTCGCAGTAAGCGGCCGTCGGTGGTGACCACTCGGATAGGGGTGGGCCCCCGGAATCCTCCGGCGAGCCGGCCGACACCGCCGCATGCTGCCGGTCAGCCCGTGCCCGTATCTCCGCAGCCCGCCGCCGCTCGGCGATCGACCTGTCCTCGCGGGCCGCCAACCACCGGCCGATCATCACATGCGGTGGGCAGTGGAAAGTAGGCGTGCACAGGCCACAGACGGCTGGCGCATACTCGCCATAGATGCCGCGGTCGTTGACGGACAGGAACTGCGATATGCCTTCGAGCCTGCAGCGACATGTTGCCTGTGTGGGCGACAGCCTCACCGTCGGACAGGTCAGCGTCGACTACGTCAAGATGCTGGGCGCACGTGACCTCGGCCGCTCCGTGAGGTTCACCAACGCCGGGGTGAACGGCGATCTGGCTTACAACGTGCTGCGGCGCCTCGATTCGGTGATCGACCTGCAACCCGATGCGATAACGGTGCTCATCGGCAGCAACGACGCCAGCGCCAGCTTGTCGGAGAAGAACATCCGGATGATGACGCGGATGAAGAAGCTGCCCCGACGGCCGACCATCGAGTGGTTCCACGAGAACCTGACCGCAATTGTGGACCGACTCAGCAACGAGACCTCCGCGCGCCTGGCGCTGCTGTCCATTCCGGTACTCGGTGAAGAACTCGGATCGGATTCCGTGCAGCGGTCAGCCGACTACAGCACCGTGATCAAGGAGATCGCCGATGCACAGGATGTGACGTATCTGCCGCTGCATGAATGCCAGCTCGCTTACTTGACGGCCGGGAGCTTCACACCGGGAATCCGGTTCCGCGACGGCCCTATCCTCTTGGCCACCGCCGCAACACAACATTTCGTGCTGCGCCGCTCGTTCGACAGCATCTCCGGCCGCCGCGGGCTGCAATTGACCACCGATTTCATGCACCAAAACACCCGAGGCGCCGCGATGATCGCCGATCTCATCGAGCAGTTCCTCACCCAGTAGCAAGCTGATGGTCAAACCGGGCGGTAGCCCAGACCGTCGAGGCCAGAGCCGAGGGGAATCGTAATGCTTCACAACCCGATCCGCGCCGCCGCTCGGCTCAGCATCCGGCAGGTCATCGCGATTTCGGTCGCCGCCGGCCTGGCTTGGGCTGATCGGGTGGCTGGCCCACATCGGCTACGTCGTCGACACAGCCGCAGCACCGTAGTCACTAAAGCCGGGTCCAGCTCGTCGGCAGCCTCGATCAGCGCAGCTGCCCGCTGGCGCGCCTGATCCGCCGTCATCGGGTTATCACCGCCGGCGTCGACGATGTGCCGCTCAACAGTCTCGATGTCGCGCATACACCGAATGTGGATGCCCGCACCGAGTCAGGCACGCGGCAAGCTCCGCACCGAAGGGAATCCATTTTTCGCCAAGGAGATCGTCCGCGAACTTGCCGAGCGTGGTCTGCTGCAGGGACAGCCCAAGGCATACATCTCGACCGCAGAGGTTGCTGATGTCAGTGTGCCTGCCACGTTGTAGGCGACCATCGCCGCACGCAACGTTGACCGCCACGCCTGGTCAACTGCACATCACACCGGTGTCAACTGGAAGTACGCCCGTGTTGCGGTCGGAGACACTGGCCCACGTGCGCTTCACAAGTAGCACTAAGTACGAAGAATTCCTGGGCGCAGGTGTGGCGGTTGCCCGATGCGCCGGTCTCGGCCGGTTGCAGGTCCGGCTCGGGTTCGCGGGGGTCGGGCTGGGCCGGGTGGGTGACGACCGTCCCACCTTCGTCGATCCCGAATCGTTCGTGTAGCCGGGCCAGCGGTTTGGGGGCCCACCAGTTCCACTTGCCCATCACTCGCATGAAGGCCGGTACCAGCACCAATCGCACCAGTGTGGCGTCGACCACGACCGCCAGCGTCATGCCGACGCCGAACATCCGCATGAACGACACGTGGGCGGCGATCAGTGCCGCGAATGAAATCGACATCACCAGTGCGGCAGCGGTGATCACCCGCGCGGTGCGAGCCACCCCCAGTGCGACACTCTCCTCGTTGTGGGCACCGGCGTCTGAGGTCGCCGGGCGCGCGGTTCTGGAACGCACCCAGTACTCGCGGATCCGCGACATCAGGAAGACCTCGTAGTCCATCGACAGGCCAAAGGCGATGCAGAACAACAACACCGGCAGATTGGCCACGAGCGTCCCGGTCGGGGTGGTTCCCAGCGCGCCCAGATGGCCATCCTGGAAGATCCACACCAGCGCGCCGAAAGCGGCGGTCAGTGACAACACGTTGAGCACCAGCGCCTTCAGGGGCAGCACCACGCTGCCGGTGAGCAGGAACAGCAGCACGAAGGTGATGACGGCGATCAGACCCAGCACCAACGGCAGTCGCGACGTGATGGCCGCCACGCTGTCGCGGTTGATCTGGGCGGTACCGGTCATTTCGACTGACCGGCCGGCCGGCCCGGGCACGGCGTGCAGCCGATCGAGCTGAGTCGCCGAGTGATCGGAGAACAGCGGCGCGGTACTGCTGACGGTGAGAAATGCACTACCGTGGGCGACCCCGGTGGCAGCCGAGGGCGGCCCCACCTGGTTCCCGCCGACGAAGGTGGCGCTGGGGGCGGTCACCGCCGACACGTCGGGGACCCGGGACAGATCGGCGGCATAGCGGTTCAGGTCATAGGGGGTCAGGCCGTGGGCATCGGGGACGACGACGGTCACCGCGTTCGCGGAGTTGTCGGCGAAGTCGTTGCGCAACTGGTCGCCGAGCTGATGCGCCGAGGCCGAGTGCGGCAACACCCGGTCATCGGGCATGCCCCACCGCACGCCCAGGAACGGGGCGCCCAACAGCACCAGCAGCGTGACGACGGCCAGTCCGATCGGCACCGCGCGGCGCATCACGAGCTTGGCTGAGCGGTACCAAAACAGTTGCTCGACGGGGCGCGCGACGGGTTCGGGTCGACGCGACAGCCGGCGAACCAGCCGGCGCACGTCCAGCGCATCGAGCCGGGAGCCCAATAGGACGATGACCGCCGGGGTCACCACGACCGCGGCCACCGCGGCGAAGGCGACCGTGGCGATACCGCCGTAGGCGATCGACTTCAGGAAGTACATCGGGAACAGGGCCATCACGGCCATCGACAGCGCGACCGTGATCGCGGAGAACAACACGGTGCGTCCGGCGGTGGCCATGGTGCGGATCAACGCCTCGTCGCGCCCGGCGCCGGTGGCCAGCTCGTCGCGGTAGCGACTGACGATCAACAGCGTGTAGTCGATCGCCAGTGCCAGGCCCATCGCCGTACTGAGGTTGAGCGCGAAAATCGACACGTCGGTGCTCAACGTGATGGCGCGCAGCACCGCCATCGAGCCCGCGATCGTCAGCAGGCCCACGGCCATCGGCAGCGCGGCCGCCAGTAGCCCGCCGAACACCCAGACCAAAACAATGAGGCTCAGCGGGATGGCGATCGACTCCATCAGCAGCAGGTCGCGCTCATTTTGGTGGTTGATCTGCGCATAGACCATCGCCATCCCGCCCGCGCGGACAGTCACGCCTTGATGGTCATGGACAACTTCGTCAGACAACGTCTGGGCGTACTTCTGGGCGTTGTTCTCCCCGCCGGTGATTCCCGCGACGATCAAACCGGAGGTGCCGTCCTTGCTGATCAGCGTCCTCGCGGCCGCGGGCGGCGCGGTCCACGCCGACGTGACATTGGCGACATGGGCAGATCGGGCCAGGTGATCGACGATGCCGGTGGCCACTGCGCGGGCCGGCGCGCTGGTGGCACCCGCCGGCGCGCTGACGGTGATCAGCAGCTGCATGTCGCCCTGGCCGAACTTGTCGCCCAGCAGCTGTGTCGCCTTGGCCGATTGCGAGCCCGGGTCCTGGAAACCACCTGCCGACAAGCTTTTGGCCACCGGGATGCCGAAAATGCCCGCAGCCACCATCACAAGGGCTGCGATGGCGATGATCCGCCGCGGCGCGGCGATCGCCAGCGCTGCGATGCGGTGTAGCACGCCTACCGGCTGCCCGCCGACCACAGTCTCGGGAGTCGCGGTGCTCGACCGTCCAATGCCGCCAGCCATGGGGACCACCTGCCCTTAAAAGATCTCGATTTCAACAATCGGTGACTTTTGTCAACATTCGGTGACTTGGACAGTACGCCTACCCGGTCTCCGAAGTCAACAGCGGCTGACATAGAGTTTTGTGATGGCACCACAAAGGCCTCGCAATGCCGCCCAAACACGCGCCGACATCCTCTCTGCGGCGCGCCGGCGCTTCGCTACGGAAGGATTTGAACGCACCACGCTGCGCGCCATCGCGGCGGATGTCGGTGTGGATGCGGCCCTGGTGATCCGCTACTTCGGTAGCAAGCAGGACTTGTTCGCGACAGCCACCGAATTCACGATCGAGCTGCCAGACCTCTCCGGCGCGGACCCGGACGACATTGCGGACATGCTGCTGCCGCGGTATTTCGCGGTGTGGGAAGACGACCAGTCGTTCCTGGCGCTGCTGCGGGCGGCGATGACGAGCCGGATCGCAGCGGACACTCTGAACAGGACGCTGGCCACGCATGTAGCGCCGACACTGATGGGCGCCACTCCAGACCATCATCTGCAGCGGATTGCGTTGACGGATGCGTTCGTCATCGGGCTTGCCACGACCAGATCTGTGCTCGCCAATCCGCCGGTGGCCAGCCTCAGTCGCGAAGAACTCAGCCGCTGGGCCGGCCCGGTCTTTCGGCTGCTCCTGGTTGGGCCGGCGCCGTCAGAATGACCGCGACGCGGCCTCGCAATGCCAGCCAGACGCGCGCCGACATCCTGTCGGCGGCGCGCCGCCGCTTCGCAACCCAAGGATACGAAGGGACAACCTTGCGGGCCGTCGCTGCGGACGTCGGTGTGGATGCGGCGCTGGTGATCCGCTACTTCGGCAGCAAGCAGGACCTGTTCGGGGCAGCGGTCGATTTTGCGATCGAATTGCCAGACCTGTCGAGTGTCGATCCCGACGAAGTTGCGGGCATATTGCTCCCGCGGTTCTTCGCGGTGTGGGAAGACGAGACGTTCGTGGCGCTTTTGCGAGCCGCGATGACGAGCCAGGTCGCAGCCGACACGCTGCGGCGGGTGTTCGCGGAGCAGGTCGCGCCCAAATTGATCACCGCCACCCCAGACAATCCCGTTCAGCGGATCGGGTTGATGGGTGCGTTCGTGATTGGGCTTGCCACGACAAGATATGTTTTGGCAAATCCACCGGTGGCCAACCTCAGCCGCGACGAACTCAGCCGCTGGGCTGCACCGGTCATTCGGCAACTTTTGGTTGGGCCGGCGCCGGCTTAGTCTTCTTGGTCTCGGGTTCGGCGATTCGCGTTTTGCAGAATGCGTTGCGGCGCGTTCAATTTCGGCCACGGTTGAAACGGCGTGGTCGCAACGGGGCGAGACCCGACCGGTAGTGGGCATCCCGGTTCGCGTTCGCCGACACCGTCGTTCGTCGCGCGGTCGACCGGGGCGAGCTGCCGCCTGGCGTCCAACCGCGCCCGGCAATGGACATGCTGGCCGGGCTCTGCATATGCGGGCAATGCTCACCCACGAACCCCTCGAGCCGGATCTGCCCGAGCGCCTGGCCGACGTGGTGTTGTTCGGGCTGCACAGACCGGCCGCACGATAGCCGTTGTCGCTCGCGTTCGCACGATCGGTTGGATATCTGGGCACAGACGCGGGCCGCGGCCGGGGTTACCGCGTCATCGCCGATGATCCGGCACCGATCGCGGTCGCGACCCAGGCGGCCACCGTGTGATTTGGGCGCGGTCACAGGGCGTTGAACTGTGGGCCTGGTCACCCATGTGTGACGACCAGCGTGTTGAATTCCAAACCCCGCGCAGCCCGCCAGATCGGAGCGTTGATTCACCGGTTGGAACGTAATGACCATCGGGGTATTTCGACACGAAGCATCGGCATTTCCAGTCCCTGAGCTCCGTGTCACGACCGCGGCGATGAGCTTATTGCGGGTGGTTCAGGGGTTGCTGTCGGGGCTAACGTCCTGAAACTCAGACAATCGCGGACTCAGACACCTTCGCCGCTGCGGCGTGTGACGGAGCAGGCAGGCGCACCGTCGGTGCATTACGAAGCAGCGCAGCGACACCGTCGGCTGGGACGATTCGCTCGTCGGTGCGGATCACCGACGCCCCTACCGAAATCGCCATCAATGGCAGCGCCTCGTCGGCCCGTACCGTCTTGGCGGGGGAGGCGCCCCGCTCGGACAACACGTCGGCGGATGGGGCGACGGTTGTCAGGCCTTCGTCGACGACGACGGTGGCATCTTCGATCTCGCCCAGAATCAACGTGTCGACAGAGCGTTGACGCAGTGCCGAACAGACGGCTCCGAGCCCCTCTGCGGTCAGCCCGGACTGCCGGGCGGCCTCAGCGTTGAAGCGCTCAGTCACACTGTCGATCACATTCAGCCGTTGTCGCAGCAGGGTGATGTCGATGGCCCGTTGAATCACCTCGAAGTCGTATCCGCCGCGTCGGACACCGATCGGCAGCGAAGTCGCCCGCTCACGGATCCATCCCGGCAGCGCTGCTGAGAAATCCGAACGTGAACCCGCGTCGCCCACCACAAACACCGCGTCGAACGACGCATCGTGGACGAGTTCGGTGACACGATCGGCAACGGCACCCAGCTTCGGGTCGCAATATCCGTCGGGTTCGGTTGCTGGCGCCTTACGCGCGGGGTAACTGTCAGCCGCGACCGCTTCCGAACGTCGTGTGGCACCGCTATGAGTGGTGATGAAGGCGCCCTTTGGGTCGACCACCACCAAGAGATAGTGCTCGAAGCCGTGTTCGAGGATTGGCAGGATATACGGCAACTCCGAGACTCGGACGACCGGCTCGGCAGGCGGCCGGAGGAGATGTTCGTTCAGTACGACTCCAGTGGGTCCTGCGACTACCGCACGTCCGCCGCGACCTATCGGCGGACGCAGGTTCATGACGGCGTACTCGATTTCGGCGATGACCGATTCGTCCCCTCCCTGCCGCTCGATTCGTTCGCGCAGTGTGCGCCAGTTGAGATCGGGCGGAGGAGCCATGTCGTCGGTGTCGTCCGAGTCAGCGAAATACACCGATACAAACGGTCCCGGCGTATCCAGGAGGTCACGGAAACGCATGGATTCCATACTTTCGATATTGCCTAAAGGACAGCGGGACAAACACTAGTTTGCATCCGGGCGCGGGGCTAACCGGCGGGGATCTCAGCGGCGATGGTGTTCATCAGGGCAACGTAGCGGCGGGCCTCGGGGTCCCGGCCGGGCTTGCCGCTGCTGATCACGCCGGCCGCCAGGCCGCGCGCCGGATCGGCCCAGATCGCGATGTTGGCCAGGCCGAGGTTGCCGAACGCGTTGCGCGCGTTGCGCCCGAACGGCCCGAACCGGTTGGTGCCCAGCATGTAGCCGGTGCCCCAGCGGGCCGGCATCAGACCCACCGCGAAGTCCGGCCGCAACCGCCGGCATTCCTGCACCGCGCCGTACATCCGTTCCGGGCTCATCACGCGCACGCCGTCGAGTTCGCCGCCGCGCCGCCAGATTTCGGCGAAGCGCGCCAGCTCGTTTGCCGTCGACACGGTGTTCGACGACGGGACCACGGTGGTCAGGAACGCCGGGGTGTTGGTGTAGGGGATGATCTCGTGCACGGTTCCGCCGATCGCCTTGCGGAAGATCGCGGCGATCGCCGGCGGCAATGGGCGCCCGGTGGCGTGACTGGGCGCGACCAGCGGAACGTCCTGCTTGGCGACGCCGAAGTTGGTCCACCGGAAGCCCAGCGGGTCGAGGATCTCGGTGGCCAGGATGTCGCGAATGTCTTTACCGGTCGCCGCATAGACGATTTCGCGCATCAGCGGACCCCAGGTCAGCGCGTGATAGATGTGCACCAATCCCGGCCGGTACAGCGGCCTGAGCTTTCCGAGCTGTTCCTGGGTGTACTCGTGGTCGTCCGCGCGGCGCAGGTCCGGCTTGGGCCCGGTGGGGAAGGGGACGCCGGCGCTGTGGGTCAGCACGTGCCGGATCGTGGTGCGGTCCTTACCGTGGCTCGTGTAGCTGGGAATGTACTTGCAGACCCGGTCGTCAAGCGAGAAATGCCCCTGCTCTACGAGCATGTGCACGACGGTCGCGGTGATGCCCTTGGCCGCGGAGTACACGCAGAACGGCGTGTCCGTCGTGACGGGGATCTTGTCGGCGTCGGGGGAATCGGTCGGCGCGTTGCCCCAGCCGTGCCCGATCGCGCGGTTGAGCACGACCCGCCCGTGCCGCCGGATGCAGAGCTGGATCGCCGGGTGCATCCCGGCCTGGTACCAGTGCCGCGCGGCCTGCCAAATGCGCTCGACGGCGGCCTTATCGATCTCGGAGTCGTCTTCTGCGCCGATCGTCGTCAGGGCGTCGAGGTCGGCCGGGACGCGGACCTTGCCGTCTGGTGTCACCTCCGAGAGGGTACGTGCGGTGCCGCTGCAGTGCATTTAGCGTGGTCGTATGGCCACGCGTTCCCGCTTTGTCGACGTGATCCTCGTCGTGTATGGCATCTACTCGGTCGCACTCGGGCTGTTCATGATGCTGTTGCCGGTCGCCTTCTTCGACACCCTCGGCGCGTTCGGCTCGCGCAACAATCACTACATCTTCGACAACGCGTCGTTCGAATTGCCGCTCGGCCTGCTGTTGCTGGCCGCGATGCGATGGTCGACGTGGCGGGTTCCGGCGCTGGCCTTCGCCACTGCGCACTGGGGGCTGCACGCGCTCAGCCACCTCGTCGACACCAATCACCACGCCGGCGCGTGGGTCGGCTACCTCGAATTCGCCGGCTTGGCGTCATCCACCGTGCTGCTCGCGATCGCGTTGCGCTACAGCATTGTTGAGCAAAAACCTATTCCCCGGTGAACTGCGGCGGACGCTTGGCGAACGTGGCCGAGATGCCCTCGGTCAGGTCCTTGGACGGCAGGAATGCCGCGTTCCACGCAGCGACGTAGCGCAGGTTCTGTGCGACGGCGGCTGTGCGTTGCTGGTCGAGCACGTCCTTGACGCCGTAGACGGCGAGCGGAGAGTTGGCGGCGATCTCGGCGGCGGTGGCCTGGGCCGCGGCCAGCGCCTTGTCGGCGTCCTGGTAGACGTCGTTGACCAGACCGATCTTCTCGGCGCGGACCGCGTCGATGTCCTTGCCCGTCAACGCGAGTTCGCGTAGGTGGCCGTCGCTCAAGATCAGCGGAAGGCGGGCGAGGCTGCCCATGTCGGCGACGATGGCGAGCTTGACCTCCCGCACCGAGAACTTGGCGTCGGCGCTGGCATAGCGGATGTCTACCGCCGAGATCAGGTCAACCCCGCCGCCGATGCACCAGCCATGCACTGACGCGATGGTGGGCGTGCGGCAGTCGGCGACGGCGTTGATCGCCTTCTGCATCCGTAGCAATTCGGCGTGGAAGTCGAGGCGGGGGCGGGCCAGGGCACCCTCGGCCATCATCGGGCTAAATGTTCCGCCCATCGCGGGCACGTCCAGGCCGTAGCTGAAATTCTTGCCCGATCCAGTGAGGACGATGGCACGCACCTCGGGGTCGGCGTCCAGCTTGGCGAACACCTCCGGCAGCTCCGCCCAGAACGCCGGGCCCATCGCGTTGCCCTTGCCCGGTCCGATCAGCGTCACCTGTGCGACCTGGTCTTTGGTTTCGACGGTGACGGATTCGTATGTTTCGCCCATGTCCAGACCGTAGCGTGGTGGGTATGCCCCCCGAATTACGACCCGAACCAGATTCGCGGCCGACCGACGAGCTGGCCAGCGCCGAGGACACGCTAGGTGTGTTGCAGCAGGTGCTGCACACCGTCGCCGGCGACGACATGTCGCGGCAGACGCCGTGCACGCAGTTCAACGTGGCGCAGTTGACCGAACACTTGCTGAACTCGATCACCTCCATCGGCGGCATGGTGGGTGCGGAGATTCCCGAGACCGACGAGAGCGAACCCGCCGAGCAGCGCGTCGTCACCGCCGCACGGCCGGCCTTGGACGCCTGGCATCGCCATGGGCTGGACGGTAGCGTGCCGTTCGGCAAAGGCGAGATGCCGGCCAAGGGAGCGTGCGGGATCTTGTCGGTCGAATTCCTGGTCCACGCCTGGGATTACGCCCGGGCCGTTGGACACGACGTCGAGGCCCCGGAGCCGCTGACCGAATACGTTCTAGGCCTGGCTCGAGCGACCGTCCAACCGGAGCTACGCAGCCGGGCCGGGTTCGACGACCCGGTCGCCGTGGCCGAGGATGCCGGCGCCCTGGACAGGCTGGTCGGATTCACGGGCCGTGATCCAACCAGATAGCTGCCGACCGTAGTCGAGTGTGCGTTCAGAGCTTAGTGTGCGTCCAGGGCACGATTTTCGGCGGATTCCCACCGCTGACGCACACTCGATGCCGTCATCCACACTCGGGGCACAACGCTCGAGCTTCTACACCCGCTCGAGATAGAAGTAGTAGTACTTGCCGTCGTCGAGCACGCCTCTGCCGTTCATGATGCCCATCACCGTGTCGTCGTCGATCTGCTTGAAATGGTCGTGCACGGGTTGGCCGTCGTAAACCATCGTCGCGGTGATCTCGCCGCGGAAGTTCTCCAGCCACAGGCTGGCCTCGCCCTTGCCCGCCGCGACGTTGGAGAACTTGTTCCCGTCGGCGTCCAGACAGACCAGCGGCTGCACATCTTCGGCCGACTTGAAGCTCTTGCCGAACCAGCCGAGCTTCTCGAGCTGGCCGTTCATCTTGTGTCCGGTGGCGAACTCGCCGCCCTTCCACTCACCGATCATGCCGTCGATGGTGGCGGGCTCGAGGCTCGCCCAGAATTCGTCGAGTTCGGCATCGGAGATCTGGTCGGCGCTTTCCTTGAATTCGATGAACATCTTGCGGGCCAGGGTCATTGCGTACTCCCATGATTCGCGTTCCAGCTGCGCGCAAATCGCAGCAAGGCGTCGTTTTCTTCCGGTGCTCCGACGGTGACCCGCACGCCGTCGGTGCCGTACGGGCGGACCACGATGCGGGCATCCGCGGCCTGCTCCACGAAGTCCAGCGTGCGGGGCCCCAGCGGCAGCCAGACGAAGTTGGACTGTGACGGCGGCAGCGTGA
This sequence comes from uncultured Actinomycetota bacterium, assembly GCA_963767375.1. GTDB lineage: Bacteria > Actinomycetota > Actinomycetes > Mycobacteriales > Mycobacteriaceae > Mycobacterium. The sequence continues at coordinate 1,868,637 of CAVYDT010000008.1, read as the reverse complement.
ACCCGGCTTCGCGCAACTCGGCGCTGACCCGGACACGTTCGCCGACCAGGGCGTCGGTGCGGCCCAGCAGCTCATCGGCGGCGTCCAGTGAGGCGATCGCGGCGGCCTGCGCAACGCTGGATACGGTGAACGGCACGTAGACCTTGTCCAGCGCGATGATCACGTCCGGGTGACCGACCGCGTAGCCGACCCGCAAACCCGCCAGCCCGTATGCCTTCGAAAAGGTCCGCAGCACAACGACATTGCTGTGCGCGCGGACCAGACCGAGGCTGTCCGGCAGCATGCCGTCGCGGATGTACTCGACATAGGCCTCGTCGATGGCGATCAGGATGTGCGGCGGAACCGCCTCAACGAAGCGGTTCAGCGCGGCCGGGTCGACGACGGTAGAGGTCGGATTGTTGGGATTGCAGACGAAAATTAGCCGGGTGTGCTCGGTGACCGCGGTGAGCATGGCATCGAGGTCGAAGGTGTGGTCGGTCAACGGCACCCGGACGGCGGTCGCACCGGCGACCTGAACCTGGGGCGGGTAGAGCTCAAAGCTGCGCCAGCCGAAGACCACCTCGTCGCCCACCGCGGCGGTGATCTGAACGAGCTGCTGGCAAAGGCTGACGGAACCGCAACCGACGGCGATCTGTTCGGGGGCGAAGTCCAGCCGCTTGGCCAGTGCGGCCTTGAGTTCCATGCACCCGTTATCGGGGTAGCGGTTGACCACATCGGTGGCTTGCTGGATGGCCGCGCGGACGCTGGGCAGCGGGCCGACCACCGTCTCGTTGCTGGCCAGTTTGGTGGCCCCCGGCACCGTTTTGCCTGGCACATAAACGGGCAACCCGTCCAGCTCGGGTCGCAGGCGGGCGCTCATTTCGACAGCATATGTCGCGGCTGTGTACGCTATGGCCCCGGCGGTTGCGGGATCCCGGGAGCGGTTCGGGTACCCTCGGAAAGTTCATGGAGGCGTGCCAGAGCGGCCGAATGGGGCTCACTGCTAATGAGTTGTCCCCCTCAAAGGGGACCGGAGGTTCAAATCCTCTCGCCTCCGCGGAGTTGTTTGAGAGAACATAACTGAAGACAAGCGCCCGTAGCTCAACGGATAGAGCATCTGACTACGGATCAGAAGGTTGGGAGTTCGAATCTCTTCGGGCGCGCTGAAATCGCTGGTAGGAGTTGTGATTAGCAGTTTGAAGGTCGCCGACACACCCGGAATCTGACACTTTCCCGATACTTTCAGTCTTCACCATCGCCGCCTGCGAATTTGTCCAGCACATCCCGCACATCAGAGCCGCGGGTCTTGCGCTGTAGATAATGAGCCTCGGTTGTCGCCAGCTTCGCGTGGGACAACTGCTGTTGCGCCAGCTCGGCGCCTAAGGCATCGCGGACCACGGTGGCCACCGTGCGCCTGAAACTGTAGGGAGTCACCCACGAAAGATCGGACGGCAGAGCCGCGCGCAACGCCCGCCGCACGTTAGTCAGACTCATCCAGCCGCCGCCGCGGTTGACGAACACCGGCCCGTCCATCCCGGACTCAGCGACCAACGCTGTCAGTGACTCCATTCCGAACCGGGGCAGCACGACAGTATGAGTATGCGGCGCGCTTCGTCTTCTGTGCACACAACACCACGGTCCGCGAAATACCGAATAACCACCCTCGCGGCCGAGTCTTCATTTTGGGGAGCTTGAGACGCCTTTGCCGGCTGTACGACAAACGGGCCGCCCCTGAGGAGAGCAGGGGCGCCCCGATCAACTATTCAGACGCAGACGCAGACTAGGCGACAGGTGCATGGCTGTCCCCGCCGCGCAGACGGATGGTGGACTGGTCCACCGGCTTCGCCGACAAGCCGTCTTCTATGCCGTTACTAAGTCGGGCGGTTCGCTAAGGATCAGGCTGATGGCAATCCAGCGCCCTCGTTGTAGGTTCACCGTTATGGGAGGAGAGCGATCAACCGAGATCGCATATTCCGTACATTCGGCGACGCAAGCAACTTGTTGGGGTGCCCGAGAGCGCAGTCGAATGCACGTAGACACATTTCGGTGAGATCGGCCCGCGAGATATTCGGTGACTGAACCCATTTCACGCAGGCTGCGCGAACGAACGCCAACCAGCCCTCTACCGCGATCTCGGTGACCTCGCGCAGCCGGCCCTCCGCGACGAGTTTATCGATCAGGCGTTGGCCCACGACGTTTAGCTCTTCAGCGATGATCGCCTGGATTGCCGGGTCATCCGACAATGCGCCGCGGTTGATCGTGACTGCTTCATAGGGATGATCGACGAAAGATTGGATGTGGGCTTCGAGTCCGGCGGCAAGCTGTTCTGCGAGCGGTAGCTGCGGATCAGGGCCGACGCGTGCCAAAAACCGGTTACTAGCGCGCTTGAAGACCGCTACGTACAAGTCTCGCTTGCTCGGAAAATAGTGATACAGCGTCGCTCTGGACACACCCGCGCGCGCAGCGATGTCCTCCACCAAGACATCTTCATATGGCTTTTCCGCGAACAACGCGGCTCCGGTGTCGAGCAACTGTTCGCGTCGCTGTTGCGGCTCTAGCCGGGACCGTTCCTTCATCAGCGCGTCGACCACCGCCTCGGCCTGCTGGGCCGTTGCCTGCTTTTTTGGTACACGGGGCCAACTTTGTCGTTTCGACGATGCTTTGTCATTGTTCTCGGACACAGTATTGCTCCTTCGACAGCGTGGGTGGTCATACAACACGCGAGGCCGCTTGCGTTGGCTTTAGAACAGTGCTGCTTGCCTCTTTGACATGGCTTTGGCTGCGGCCGTGCTGTTTGCGGGATCGCTCACAACTCATCCGAAACTCACCGCCGAGACCCTCCGGACGGCAGTCGATTCACAACGGCAAGATCGACCGAATGAATCGGGCCGCCCCCGAGGAGAGCAGGGGCGGCCCGATCAACTAGGCAGACGCGGCGCTGGGCGATCTGGTTTCCCTGGTCGCAGGTTCAGATGTCTCGGTGAACGTCGAAACAAAACAGGTAGTGGAGAGGTAGCGTACTACTCGTGTCAGTTGCACTGCTTCGCGGCACCATCGAACGGTAGCCAGTGGCCCCGACTCCAAGGGGTCATTCAAACTGCACGGCCTGAGAGAGAAGAAATCATGGGACTCACAGGAACAAACATCCTTCCCGGCCTGTCGGTAACTGTCGCCGGCGAAGCCGAGGGTATCCGGTTCTTAATGACTAACATCACCGACGAAACCATAATTGTGGACCTGACTGTGACAGGACCCAACTTTCCGAAAGACCAGGAGAATACGGCGTACCACATCTATGTCCCGCCTGCACGTCGAAGAAATCCGCGTGCATCGGCGTACAACATCTATGCCCCGCCTAACTCATTCCCCGACCACCCCAGGCCTGTATTTTACTGGTGGGAGCTGCCCCCAGGCGTGTACAACGCATCTGTTCGACCACGTGGCGGACCTAGTTCCGAGGTGGGGACCGGCCTTGTGGTTACTGCGCCAATACGGTCGGTTTCCGGTGGAAACGTGGCATTTCCCATTGGGCACCATGTCATAGTGTCGGACCACCTCGCGAGTTAAGCAGTGCCAGGAACGGGGCAGAACCGGGCCGCCCCCGAGGAGAGTAGGGGCGGCCCGATCAACTAGCCAGACGCGGACTACGCAAATGGTTCCTAGAACGTGAGCCAAGGCGGCACTCCCCAAGTGGCCTCACATCCGGCCAAGGATCTCCGTTTTCTTCGCCTGAAACTCTTCCTCGGTCAGGAGTGGCACAACGGGCCGAAGTCGCGGATTCGCACCTGGCAAGCCTGACTCCTGTCAGAACTCTTGATCGACTCGACGGCGCACACAGGAATTGGTGATGGTCGGCGCGATGCCCGTTGAACGCTCGGCCCAACTCATTTTGTTGCTTTACCTGGATAAACGGGGTAGACCTAAGGTACGGATCCACGGCAGACCAAGGTCGGACCGGAAGAAAAGATTCCTCCTCTCGGCTGTGGCGCCCAGCACGATCGCTAGGCACCCACGCGAAGCAAGGCCCACCAACTGGGCACTGCGCGGTGGGCTTGCGTCAGGCAGAGAAACTGTGTCCTGACGCCGAGGCCACATTTCACCGCGCCACATGCACGCTTGGTAACCAGGTGGTTCGTGCTTCGGACGGCGCTCCTTTTCGTCAGGAGCGCCGTCCGACTCGTATATGCGAACTCCCGGAGCCGGTAGCGGTCAGCGGGCCAAATGTCGGCTCACGCATCCGCCGGATTGTCTTCGTCCGGCTGCTCATCGCTACATTCCAGCAGCTCTTTGAGCGCGTCGGAGAACCCGTCGGCGATGTCCCACAGGTCCGGCAGCAGGTCGGGGCAAGAGATGATGCCGATACCCAGTGCCCCGTTGAGCGACATGACGGTGATGTTGAGTCCCGCGCCGCCGAGGATCGGGCCGAGGGGATACATCGTGTCGACTTGGCAGCCCAAGAAGTACAACTGGGTCTGCGGGCCGGGCACGTTCGACAGGATCAGGTTGTAGGCGGGGCTATGGCTTATCGGAATGCGCGGCAGGATCCGCATAACTGCGCCGAACATCGACGGGCCGCCGAACTGGGACCAGTCGTGCAGCAGGGTTGGTCCGATGGCCGCGGTGTGGTCTTTTGCGGCGGTGTTTCCCGCGGCGATGGTGCGAATACGTTCGGCGGGGTCGCTGATTTGGCTCTCCACCCGGCAGAACATCAATGTGGTCTGGTTGCGTCCGGGACGGTCGGACTTGTCGTGCACCGACACCGGCACGGTGGCCACCAGTGGGGTGTCTGGCAACTCGCCACGGTCGAGCAGGAACCGCCGCAATACCCCAGAGCACAACGCCACCACCACGTCATTAATGGTCACGCCGAACCGGTCCTTGACCCTCTTGACGTCCCGCATATCGAGCTGGGTGTAAGCGATATTGCGCTGCCGGCTGAAGGGGGCGTTGAACCGGGTCGGTGGGGCGGAAAACGGTGCGGCCATGGTTCGGCCCTCGCGCGCGCGCAACAGCGTCTGCATCAAAGTCAGCATCGTGGCCGGCACCACCGTGGCCAACCGCAACGGCCGGAACGCGAACCCCTTTAGTCCGCTCGCGGCGATCTGCAGCGATTTACCGCTACCCGCGCCACGAACAGGCTGTGGTGGCGGCGCATCGGGCGCCAGGCCGCATAGCCGGGCCAGCAGGTTCGCGCCGCCAACCCCGTCGACCACGGCGTGGTGGACCTTGAGCATCACCGCCAGTGCGTCATCGCGGGCGCCGCCCTCAATTACCCACATTTCCCACAGCGGCTGGTCGCGGTCCAGTGGCAGCCCCGCGACATACCCACAGATCTCGGCCAGTTCGCGGCGGCCTCCGGGTGCCGGCACACCGACACGGTGCAGGTGGCGCCGCAGCTCGAAGTCCTCGTCGTCCACCCACACCGGATGATCCGGGTTCAGCTGGGTATCGGCGAGCTTCATCCGAAATTCCGGCAGCGCTTTCACGTGCTTCGCCAACACGGTGCAAAACCGGCCATACGTATAGCCGCCCGGCATCGTCGAGGTATCCAACTCCAAAATGCAGCACACATTCAGTGGCTGCGTCGGCGTCTCCAAATAGAGAAAAAATGCATCAAGTCCACTTAGTCGTTCCATAATTAATTTCCATAATTCCCGACCCACAGAGAAGCCTAGGCCTGAAATCGTGCAGATCCAATCCCTAACAAGGGATTTCCGCGTTAAATCTTGATGACCGCGGCGGAGACCTGTCGCCCGTCTCGTTGGCACGAGGGTGTCACACCTCATCCAAAAGTCGGCATCTGAATCGCATGGACGACCCCGGACTGCGGCGAACATCCTAGGACTGTTAGCGCAAATCAGAGGCGACATTGCGGGTTCTCGCGGCGCCATCCCCGGACGCGCTATCTGCTCGGGGTGTCCACCCGGCGGATGGACAAGCTCGTCGAAACCCTGGGGATCACCAGCCTGTCGAAGTCACAAGTCAGCGTGATGGCCAAAGAACTCGACACCGCGGTCGAGGCGTTCCGGACCCGGCCGCTGGATGCTGGTCCGTACACGTTCATGGCCGCCGACGCCCTGGTCCTCAAGGTCCGCGAAGCCGGCAGGGTGGTCAACGTGCACGCTTTGATCGCGGTGGGAGTCAACGCCGAGGGCTACCGCGAAATCTTGGGCATCGATGTCACCACCGCCGAGGACGGTGCGGGCTGGCTGACGTTTCTGCGATCGTTGACCGCGCGCGGCCTGTCCGGCGTGGGACTGGTCACCAGCGATGCCCACGCGGGGCTACTGGCCGCGATTGGCGCCACCTTGCCCGGAGCATCCTGGCAGCGCTGTCGAACCCACTATGCGACCAACCTGATGGCCATCACACCCAAGAGTTCGTGGCCGTGGGTCAAGACCCTTCCCCCCACCCCAGAAGAGGGCCGCCTCGGATAGCGTGATTACCCCCCGGACGCCGGTACACCGCCACAGAAGGGCCTGAGCTGCCTACGGATCAGAAGGTTGGGAGTTTCGAATCTCTTCGGGCGCGCGGTTCACAGAGGCCCGTTACCGTTTTGCCGGGAAGGGCCTTTCTGCGGGTTTGATTGGGCGGGAAGCAATTGCGGTGCGGCACGGTTGTGCCGGGCATGCGCATTGGAGTTGTGTTCCCGCAAACCGAGCTCGGGGGAGACCCCGCCGTCGTCCGCGCGTACGGCCAGGGCGTGGAAGAACTCGGATTCACCCACATTCTCACCTATGACCACGTCGTGGGCGTCGACACGACTGTGCACCGGGGCTGGCAGGGCCCCTACGAAATCGACTCGACGTTTCACGAGCCGTTCGTCATGTTCGGCTTCCTGGCCGCGATTACCGCACTGGAGCTCGTCACCGGCATCATCATCCTGCCGCAGCGGCAGTCGGTGTTGGTGGCCAAGCAGGCCGCCGAGGTCGATCTGCTCACCGGCGGGCGGTTCCGGCTGGGTATCGGGCTGGGCTGGAACGCCGTCGAGTACGAGGCGCTTGGTGAGGATTTCACCAACCGCGGCAGGCGCTCCGAGGAGCAGGTCGAGGTGCTGCGCAAGCTGTGGACCGAACGGTCGGTCACGTTCAACGGGAAATACCACACAGTGACCGGGGCGGGCCTGGCTCCGCTGCCGATCCAGCGGCCGATCCCGGTCTGGTTCGGCGCGGCCTCAGATCGTGCCTACGAACGCGCCGGACGGCTTGGCGACGGCTGGTTCCCGATGATGGACCCCGGGCCCAAGCTCGACGACGCCCGGGAGCAGGTGAAGCGCGCGGCAGACGCGGCGGGCCGGGACGCCGGCAGCCTCGGGATGGAAGGCCGGGTCAGCTGGACCGGCGACTGCGATAAGGCCGCGGCCGAGATCGCCGCCTGGAAAGCCGCCGGGGCCACCCACCTGTCGGTGAACACCATGAACGCCGGCCTGGCGACTGTCGATGACCACCTAGCCGTTTTGGAAGCCGTACTGGAGCGGGTCGCCGCGGACCTGAAGTAGCGCCCATCTGCTGTATCGACAGCAGAGTCACCGGAGTTGTCCGCCGTACCTTGCCTGGTTCTCGGCCTCTGCCTCTTCGCGCAGCGCCGCTATGGCGAGGTTCAATCGGTCAGTCAACTCGCCATGGGCGTAGCCGGTCACGCCCGGATGTAGCGTCAACTGGAGCAACCTGCCGTCGGAATTTGCGACGGCCTGAATGTCGCCGAGATCCACGCTATACGTGACGGTTTCGGCCTGGGCGACAAGGGCTTCCCACTTGTCGGCGGCCTCGTTCAGTTCGCGCAGAACCGATTCGACGAGATCTCGGTCTTTCCGGTCGCTCCGCTCGCTGCGACTGTCCGACCCCGACACGATGACAGTATGTCGACCGCTCTAACCAGCGTCAATTCATAATTGGGCGCGTGTTTTAGCCTGCCGCGTCGAGTTTCTGGATCCAGGAGAACCAGGAGAAGTGGTAGTTCGCCGAGATCAAGTCTCCGGTGACGATGCCTTCGGTGGCGGCCATCAGCAGACAGTCGAGCAAGAGCGGGGGATCGACGTCCGGATACTGGTCCAGCAGCCGGTAACGCGCCGTGTCGAGGTGCACCCGCAGCAGGTCGACTTCGTCGTCGACGACGCCGGTGGCCGCGGCCTTGGCCAACGTATGGACTATGCGCGGCACTCCGTCACGCCAGTGCGTGGCTTGAATCAATTGCCAGCCCAAGTCGTCGACGGCTGGCAATTCGCGCGGCTGCACCGAGGGCTGTGTCGCGGCGAAGTCAATCGACCAGCCCAGGGGATCGCCGGGACTATAGGTCGCGGCGCGCGGCGCGGCGCCGATCAGTGCGGATGCTCGGCCAGTGCGTCGCCCGGGCGGCAACAGCCGCACGCCGGCCGGCAGTTTGATGCCCGCGGGCACCCAACCGTGGGCAAGGTCGGTGACCAATAGCGTCGTGCCGTCGTTGTAATCACCGGCCGCCCAGTTCAGCCTCGGCTCCTGACGGGCCACAAACGCCACGAGCCGCCGTAATCGTTCGTCGTCGGATTCCGCTGTGGCGCTGGGCTGCGGGGCTTTCGGCGGTTCCGGGATTTCCGCTCGCGGTATCGCGACGGTTTCGGCGACGACCGAGCGCTCAGCCATCGCGGGCTTCGGTCGGTCTTCGAGGTCGATTGGCGCCGCCTTGCGGTCCTCGACGATCTCTGGCGCTTCCCCCACCCCGACGGCGGGGATCACTTGTGTCTTATCGATATCCAGTGCGACGAATTCCCTGACGGCACGCCGCGGGGGCCGCACCCGGTTGCCGGGCGTCGCGGCGCGCAGCTGACGAACCGTCGACTCGACTCGCCGCTCGGCACGTCCGCGGGCCTCGTTGATCACTCGGGCCTCTTCTGCCTGGCGGGCCGAATCAGCCATTCCCGCTCGCCGGATCATCCTCAGCTCGTCGTTGGCACTACTGGCGATCCGACGCAGGTCGGCATTGAGATACTCTGCCAGCGTGGCGGTTTCGGCGCTGGCCGTCGAGAGCTCGGCAGGCCAGAGCCCACTTATCACCCAACGGGTGCAATCGACAGGAGAGCCGAAGGTGGGAATCGAGAGCGATTCCTTTGTCGCTCTCCGGAGGCGCTGGCGCGCCGTTTTCCGACCGAAGATCGCCACCGCGTAAGCCTACCGGCAACGGTCGCTGGCTTTTACCGCCCCGGGGCCGCCCAGCTCAGGCGGTGAATTGTGCGGCCGCCCTGGCCTGGGTAGCGTGGGGGCATGGCTGATTCTGCGCTGCAGCAGCAACTCGACGAGGTGCGTGTGTTGCTTCGCCGCGCGCGAGAGTTGTTCGGCGCCAATCCCATCGAGCCGCCAATCGATATCGCACCCAACCCGGATACCGTCAAGCCCTGGCTGCTTTAAGGCTGTCAGGCCGGTCAATCCACCTTTTTGCGGTGGCGCAGTTGATGCGCCAGCAGCTTTTCGATTGCCGCGTCGAGATCGTGCGCGGTCGGAACCTCCGCGGACGGGGTATGGCCGGCGGCCACGATCTCGTTGCGCACTTCCAGCAACGCCTTGAGGCATGACACATCTGCCGTCAGCAAGATGCCCTGCGCCAAGTTGGCCGCGTCGGTGTCCATCGCCTCAGCGCTCAGAGCGACGCTGTGCATGTATCCGCCGCGACAGGAGCGGACCAGGATATGTCCGCTCGGGTGGACCGTGTCAAAGGCGGGATTGGCGTCCGTCATCGACCGCCGTCAGTGCTACCGCTGATGCCGCCAAAGTCGCGTGCCGCCTGTTCATCGTGCTGGTCCCACATCGTCGCCGACGTCCTGAGGTTGTCTGCCATCTCGGCGTGGTTATCGGCTTGTTGCTCGTAGCACTGCCGTCGCAGCTCCAGCAGTTCGCGGCCGGCCTCGCGCAGCTCACCGAAGATCGGCCCGAGTGAGTCCAGACTCTCCTGGATCGCGGGATGCGATGACGGCACGGTCCGCAAGTAGTCGGAGGTCTGCTCGTGATGGACTGCGGCTTCACGCAACTGCGCGGGCACCACGTGGATTCGATCTGCCATCCGATGTCTCCTCTTCAGTCGCCGGTGGCCGACGTTGCCGCCGGCCGGGTCGGGGTCGGTGGGTCGGTCCGGGCCGGCGCGGTCCCCGATGTCTGAGGCGCCGGTCCTTGCGTTACCGGCGGGTGCTCCCAGCCTAGAAAGCTCGGCCCGCTCACGGTGGCGATGTGCTGAATCTGGCCGTCGAGCAGTGCTTTACCGTGGCCGAGAGCAAGGGCGTGGCGGTCGCTGAGGATGCCGATATCTCCGGGGATGACCCGCAGCGGATCGATGGGATCGGTGACCGCCGTTCCCGGCGGGGGAATGGTAATGCCCTGCTGGTGAAAGGCCTGGGCGATCGGCGTTCCGTCCACCGCGGCCTTGATCGCCGCCGCCAGCTGTGGGCTGCCGACCGTCACCGTCTCGCCGTTGGGCAGGGTGACCGTTATCGGGCCCGACGGGCCCGTCGGTGGCAACTCGGGCTTCTCGCCGGACGATTCGATTGCTTCGCTGTCTTTGTGGTCGCCTGCTTCGTCGGTGTCCGTCGGTTCGGGCTCGGAGCGGTGAAACAGTTTGGAAAGAGGCAGCCCGGCTTCGCTATTCAAGCCCGGGACGGAGCCCGGTCCTGAAAACCCGGAAAACCCGCCCGGCAGCGATCCCCCGCCGAGGCTCGGAATGCTTGGGATCATCGGCGCCATCGGCATCGCCGGTGGCGGGGCAGCCACGGCGTTCGAATCCTGCGCGGGTAAGCCCCCGGCCAACAGGTCGGGGTCGTCAACCAGCGAATCGAGGTACGGATCCCCGGCGGCGTCGGGCGCTGCCGCGTGTCGGCCAGGGCCCACCGCAGGTGGATTGCCGGGGACCGCGGGTGCCGGTTCCCGTTGACCGGGAAGGGCCGCTTCGTTTTTCGAGGCGTCGTACAGCGATGTCCATGCGGCCATCAGCGTCGACTTCGAGGTGTCATCGAGGCTGGCGTTGGCGACCACTGCGCGGATGTCCCTGAGCTTGCTGATGAGGAACCGCTGGAAATCACGCGCCCCGGCTGGGGTGTCCAGATCTGAGCGCGTCCGAACCGCCGTTTCGGTCTCTTGCTGCAGCCTGTCAAGCGCTTCGCTGCCCTCGACGGTATTCAGGTGGGCATTCAGGATTGCCGAGATAACTTGCAGGTCGAGTTGAGAACTCGCCGAATTCTGGTGCGCCAGAGCAGCTTCGGCATCTGCGATAGCTTTGGCGGCCTCGCCCTGCTGTGGTGGGTGTGGTGGCAGTGCCCGCGGATCGCCCGCCGTCACCCCGAACACGTACGGGTGTTGCTGGCGAATCCTGCCGAGAATCGCGTCAAGTTGTTCGGGACGTGTCGTGGGCGTGACCACGGCAACCACCTCATTCGGCGTCAGCCCGGTCTGCCACGCGTTCGGGTCGCCCGTGCGATCCCGAATTTGCTTGACCACGGCCAGCACGTCCCGATGGGTCGACATTGGTCTAGGACCGCTCCATGCCGGGTGAGAGTAGTGCGGCATGGTGCTGCCGACAATTCACCTCGTGGCGGCTGTGAGCGAATAGCCCACGGGCAGTCGCGCTAGCCCGGCGGAAGGGTGTACTGTGCCTGCAAGCTCTGCAGCACAGCACTTTTGGCACGGTCGAGTTCGTGCGCATGCGCCACCACCGCTGTGATCTCCCGTTGTTTGGCAACCAGAAATTTCTGAAATTCCCGCGCGCCCATTGGGGTGTCGACGGCGGGGTCGGCCTGGCCCGACGCGACGCGGTCGATCTCGGCGGCGATCGCATCGAGCCGGCTGACGCTCTCGCGTATCACGGCATGCGCGTCGGCAAGCGCCTCGGCCAGCACTCGGTCGGCGTCGGCAACCGTACCGTGCGCGGCTGCCATTGTTGCCTGCCGCGCCTGGATGGCAGCCAGCGAAGATCGTTCTTGCTCCGACATGCAACCTCCTCAGAGCGGCCTCAAAGCGGCCTCAAAGCGGCCTACGTATCTGCACGTTGCTGCCCAGCGGACTGATCCGCACCGACGCACCCGAGTAGGGCGCTTCGACGACCCGATTGTTGCCGATGGCCAGTTGCACGTGTCCGGCATGGGGGAAGACGAGATCGCCCGGCCTCACCTGCGAGCGCGCGACCGGGAATCCGTCGTTGATCTGCTGATAAGTAGTGCGGTCTAAATGAAGACCCGCCTGCGCGTAGGACCACTGGACCAGCCCCGAACAGTCGAACTGGTCGGGGCCCGTTGCACCCCAGACATAAGGACGGCCCAATCTCGACAACGCCGAGCGCACCGCGATTCCGGCGCGGCCGTTCGCCGACGGCAGTCCTGCCAAACCGGCGCCGTTGTGGTGCAACATTCGGTAGCGCAGCGCGCGAAGCGCCATCAGGTGCCGCCGGGCCCGGCGGCGCGCCACCAACACATGTGCTCGCTGGGCGCGCAGTCGCGCCGCGCGACGGCGCATCGCCTCGCGCTGGGCCATCGGGGCGGCCGGGGTGGCCATGGTGTCGGCACGGGCCTGGTCAACGACGCTCTTGGTCAGCTCGCGCGCCTCGGCCCGATCGCGTTGCGCACCGGCGATGACGGCCTCGGTCGCCGCGTCTGTGCGCGCTGCCGATGACAGCGCGTCCAGGCTGCGGCGCGCCGTGAGCTGATAACGATCATGTCCCGCACCGCTATTCAGGCCTGCGGCCCGCTCCAGCTGGCTCCCGTAGTGGCTTGTGCGCGCGTCCAGCGCAACGGGGCGAGTGCTGCCGACGAACATTTGATGAGCACGGCTGAGCGCTTCGACTTCGCTTTGCATCACTCGCTGCCCTCCCGGCTGGTCGAGGTCGACTCGACCGTTTCAGTGAAGGCGCGGACCCGCGGGAGCGCTCCGGCGGGGATCACACCGCGGTTGCGGATGTCCCACACGTCCTCGCTGCTGACACCGAGGAGCGCCGCAATGATCGGCTCCGGCAACGAAGATTGCGCGCATGCCCCGTCGAATCGTGCGCTCAGGCTGGTCGGCATCCGCTTCAGCAGGTCGGCGCGCGTCTCCTCTAGTTCCGTGAGGTGATCCATCAACCGGGCCGTCGAGGCGGCGCCGGCGTTGACCGCCACCCGCCAGGAACTGGCCGCCAGCATCTCAGCCTTCACGCACTGCGCGATCACAGACAGAATATACGTCTCATATTCGTTTGATGTCGCCGCAGGCAGCCGATCGATGACGGATTTGATGGCATCGAGCTGTGCCTCGGCGTAGCCCTCGAGGACTTCCGCGTCGCTGTGGCGGTCGACCACGACCGCCCCCTTACGCCGTGGGGTCATCGCCGCCGGGGTCTGTGCGGCTAGCAGCCGGGCCAGCTCGGCGTCGGGATCAGCAGCGACCAAGAGCCGCGAGTAGGTGCCCGGCGGCAGCCCAAGCCCATTTTCAACCTTCTGAACTGTACCTTTGTGCGGTTTACGGGCGCCGCGCTCCAGATAGCTAAGTCCCATGATGCTGACGCCGGTGGCGGCCGCAAGCTCTGCCAGCGACCAGTCGCGGGACTCGCGCAGCGCTCGGATCGCCGCGCCGGCCGACTCACGGCTCATCGCACGCTCCGGCCATAGCCGGATATTACACAGGGACCGGGCTCGTTCTGTGGATATATGTTTTCATCACGTTTCTCTTGCGCGGCACCACCGCATATGTATACGCTTTTGCCTACGTTTCAGCTCAGGCAAGGAGAGTGGGTCATGGGACACCCGTGCACAACCAACCCGGAACTCTGGTTCGGTTACCCCGACGACGACGGTGGTGACGGCGCGGCGAAGGCGCGCGCGTACGAGCGGTCAGCCACCGAAGCACGGATCCAGTGCCTGCGCCGCTGCCCGCTGGCGCAGCAGCGGCAGTGTGCTCAGCGCGCCATCAAACACCGCGAAGAGTACGGCGTCTGGGCCGGCATCAAACTTCCCGGCGGCCAATACCGCAAGCGTGCGCAGCTCGCCCAGGCCCACGAGGTTCTGCGCCGCATCGCCGCCGGCGAAATCAACTCCAGGCAGCTCCCCGAAAATGCGGCTCTGTTGGCGCGTGATGGACACCAAACGGTTCCGGTGACGGCAGTGGTGTTGCACCTGCCTGCCCCGCGGATTGGTCCACGCCCGGCGGCTTGACATCGCCCGCGACGGTTTCAGTTTGCTGTCGCAACCGACGGGGTAGGCGGTGGCATGACGTTCGACCTGACACCGACCGTGGCGCAGCACGACCTGGCCCGGCGCGCGCACGAATTCTCCGAATCTGTGATACGTCCGGTTGCGCTGGACTATGACCAGCGGCAGGAGTTCCCCTGGCCGGTGCTGGAGGAGGCCGCCCAACGTGGCTTCTACAGCCCGTTGTTCTACCGCGACCTCATCGGCGACCCCACAGGATTGTCCCTGCCGATGTTCATGGAGGAACTGTTTTGGGGCTGCGCCGGAATCGGCCTGGCGATCGTCATGCCGGCACTGGCGCTGTCGGCGATCGGTCAGGCCGCGTCGCCGGAGCAGATGTTGCAGTGGGCACCCGAATGTTTCGGAACGCCAGGCGATCTCAAACTTGCGGCGCTGGCGATTTCCGAACCCGAAGGCGGCAGCGACGTGCGCAATCTGCGCACCTGCGCCCGCCGCGACGGCTCGGGAAATGGGGACTGGATCATCGACGGCCACAAGATGTGGATCGGCAACGGCGGCATCGCCAACGTGCACGTGGTCAATGCGGTCGTCGACGAAGAGCTGGGCCACCGGGGTCAAGCACTGTTCGTGGTGCCGGGCGGCACGCCCGGGCTGGAGATGGTACGAAAACTCGACAAGTTGGGCTGCCGTGCGTCCCATACCGCAGAGCTGCGGCTCAACGGCGTACGCGTTCCCGGAGCCAATCTGCTTGGCGGACAAGAGAAACTCGAACACAAGCTCGCCAAAGCCCGCGAGGTGGTGGCGGGCGGGCAACGGTCCGGCTCGGCCACGTTGGGCACCTTCGAGCAGACCCGCCCGATGGTCGCCGCCCAGGCGATCGGGATCGCGCGCGCCGCATTGGAGTACGCGACGTCCTACGCCACCGAGCGAGAGGCGTTCGGCGGACCCATCATCGACAACCAGGGCATCGCATTCCCGCTGGCGGACTTGGCAACCCAGATCGACGCTGCCCGTTTGCTGACCTGGCGTGCCTCCTGGATGGCCGCCAGCGGAGTTCCCTTCGAGCGCGGCGAGGGCTCGATGTCAAAGCTCGCCGCCAGCGAGGTTGCCGTCAAGGCCACCGAGCGCGCGATCCAGACGATGGGCGGCTGGGGCTACATCACCGACCACCCGGTCGAGAAGTGGTATCGAGATGCCAAGCTGTACACCATCTTTGAGGGCACCAGCGAAATCCAGCGGATGGTCATCTCGAACGCGCTGGGCGCCGCCGTGGGCACCCCGCCGCTGCATGTGGTGATCGAGCCGTCCGGGGGACCCCTGAATCGGGTGTTTGGTCGCGGCACCCCGCTGCGCTCCCGCGTGGCCGATGCCGCGCTGTCGGTGCAGGATCAGCTCCCCGAACCGATCATGCGGGTAGCCATGAAGCTGCTGCGGCCGCCCCGGTGAATTCCAGCGGTACTGTCGCGACGTGAGCAACCTCGAGTCCGCGCCGGCCGAAGTCGCCTGTGGCGCTCCGCGGGTCTCGGGCGCGTTGCCCATGGTGCATGTGCTCCATCCACGCGAGGTTCCGTTGGGCGGGCCGCGGGCGATGCAGGTGCAACGGACACTGCCGCAGCAGCAACGCTCGCTGATCGGCGCGTGGTGCTTCATCGACCACTACGGCCCCGCGTCCGTGCGGATGGACGTCCCGCCGCATCCACACACGGGACTGCAAACGGTCAGTTGGTTGTTCGCAGGGGGAGTGGAGCATCGCGACAGCGCCGGCGTTCATACCCTGGTCCGGCCCGGCGAACTGAATCTGATGACCTCCGGCGTCGGCATTTGCCACTCCGAGGTGTCGGTCGAGTCAGCCGCTGTGCTGCATGGTGTGCAGCTGTGGGTGGCCCTGCCTGACTCCGACCGCGACACCGGACGCGACTTCGCCCACTATGTGCCCGTCCCCACGTCGCTCCCCGGTGCGGTGGCTCGGGTGTTTCTCGGCGAGGTGGCCGGCAGCCGATCGCCGGTGCACACCTTTAGCCCACTGCTCGGCGCCCAGATCGATCTCGACGCGAACGCCCGGCTGGACATCGACGTCGACCCCGCATTCGAACACGGTGTCCTGTGCGACTCCGGCCCCGTAGAGCTGGACGGGACCATCCTCGCCGCCGCCGACCTGGGGTACCAAAGCCCCGGCAGTCGCGCACTGCGCCTGCGCAATCTTTCCGACCGGTCGGCGCGCGTCGTGCTGTTGGGCGGCACCCCCTTCGCCGAAGAGCTCGTAATGTGGTGGAACTTCGTCGGGCGCAGCCACGACGATATCGTCAGCTACCGCCAACTGTGGGAGGACGCCGACGAACGCTTCGGCACCGTCCCGGGGTATCGGGGTTCGGTCACCCGGCTGCCCGCCCCACCACTGCCTACCACCCGCCTGCGGCCTCGACCGCCTGCTCAACGAAAGGAAGACACATGACCGCAGATAAGACCGGCGCGCAAACCACGGTCAGCGCGCAGGACGGCAAGTACACCATTGCCGTCGAGGGAGAAACCGTCGGTTTCGCCGATTTCGCCGATCGCGGCGATGAGCGGGTTTTCTACCACACCGTGATCGACCCCGCATTCGGCGGACGCGGCCTGGCGACCATCCTCGTCGAGCATGCGCTGAACGCGGCCCGCGCCGACGGCAAGCGTATCGTCCCGGTGTGCTCGATGGTCGCCACCGTGATCGAGAAGCATCCCGAGTTCGCCGAGCTCACCGATCCCGTCACCGCCGAGATCCAGCGCTGGGTAGAGGCACAGCCGAGCAAATAGGCCACCGGCGCGGCCGAGGAAGCCGGTTCGCGCGAAACAACACGGACATGTTTTTGCTGGTATTTCGCTGCCAGGTGGTGCGCGGATCCTACGCTTCGAAGATGTCCGACGGGTTTCGCCGATGTCCGCCCGGGCAATTCTGGCCTCCACCGATGAGACATCGGCAACGACGGCGTCACCGCCGTCGCGGTCAGCTCGGGTGTCAGCGCCGCCTCATGTGCCGTCGCCCAGCCGCCGATGCCTTGGCAGCGGGCTAACCGATCGGAGGAGACGACATGGATTTCGCACTACTGCCGCCGGAGGTCAGCTCCGCCCGCATGTATGCCGGTCCTGGCTCAGGACCGATGGTGGCCGCCGCATCGGCGTGGGACGCGTTGGCCGCCGAGTTGCAATCGACGGCGAGTTTGTATCAGTCGGCGATCACGGGACTCATCGCCGGGCCCTGGCTGGGCCCCTCGGCGGCGACGATGGCCGCCGCGGCTGCTCCGTATGTGGCCTGGATGAGAGCCACCGCCGCGCAGGCCGAGCAGACGGCAAATCAGGCCACAGCGGCGGCCGCTGCCTACGACGCGGCGTTCGCCGAAACGGTGCCGCCGCCGGTGGTCGCGGCCAACCGCAGCCTGTTGGCGGCCCTGGTGGCTACCAACTTGTTCGGCCAGAACACCCCGTCGATAGCGCTCACCGAGACGCTGTACGCCGAGATGTGGGCCCAAGACGCCTCTGCGATGTACAGCTATGCCGGCGCGTCGGCGTCGGCGACATCGCTGACGCCGTTCAGTTCGCCCCCGTCGAGCACCAACTCGAGCGGACAAGGGAGCCAAGCGGCCGCGGCCGCCCAAGCCAGCGCCACGCCCGCGGGCAACCTGCAGAGCGCGATCTCGCAGGCGCAGCAGGCGTTGTCTGTAGTACCCAGCGCGCTGAGCAGCGCGGCGTCGCCGGCTCAGGCGCTGTCGCCGCTGGACCTGGTGAACCTCTTGGGAAGCCTGAGTGGAATTTTTGTCGACGCGCCACTGGGTGCCACCGGACTTGGCGTTGACTCAACAGCCCTTCCTTACGACGTCGCCGGCGCGCTGACGGGTTTCCACACGGATGACATCGTTAGTGGCTGGGCGGGAATCCAGTCCTGGCCGGGCGCGGCGCCGGTGCCGCCGTCGCTGTTCCCGGTCATTACCAACCTGGGCTCTCCGGTTTCGGCGGGCATGGGCGAGGCGAACATGGTCGGGAGGATGTCGGTGCCGACGGCCTGGGCTTCGGCCGCCCCGGAGATACGGCTCAGTGCGATGGCATTACCGGCCACCAGTCTCGGCGCCGCCGCAGAGGCTTCCGCGGGTAGCGCCGGAAGCGTGTTCAGTCAGATGGCCTTGGCGGGAATGGCCGGGCGGGCGATGGCCGGTACTACCGCTACGGGCGCCGGCACAGGTGGCCGGGAGCGGATCGGGGAACGGGTCGGGGCGCCAACCAATAAGCCTGCAGAACCGCAGCAGCCCGAGTCGCCCGCACCGCCGAAAAGTCTGCCAGGCGGCCCGATCACCAGCATCGCTGCCGAGCTACGTGAATTGGCCTCCCTGCGCGACTCGGGAATCCTTACCGACGAAGAATTCACCGAGCAGAAACGGCGCCTGCTTCCCCAGTGACAAAAATCCCCGGCCGATGGCCGGGGAAATTCTGTAACTGATCACATTGGTGGGCGAAGGGGGACTTGAACCCCCACGTCCCGAAGGACACTGGCACCTGAAGCCAGCGCGTCTGCCATTCCGCCACTCGCCCGAAAACAACCGAAGGACCATATCACTGTAGTGCTTGCGCTCCCCAACCGTTTCCGAGGGGCACACCGCACGTCTCGGCCTAAGGCTTCCGCTGCAAAACGATTCTGAGCTGCACCGATGCGATTCTCAGAATTCCCACGGTGCCGCAGCGTCGCGGTGTCCCGATACCATGCTTGGGTGATCCGACACGCGCGCGAGTCGTTTGCCTTGCGCCGGCGATATGCCGCGACAAGTGCGGGCGAGCGTTGAGCGGTGGGTAGCCAAAAGGGGTTGGCTGCGCGCATCGAGCGCAAGCTCGAGGCGACCGTCGGCGACGCGTTTGCCCGGATGTTCGGGGGGTCGATCGTCCCGCAGGAGGTTGAAGCCTTGTTGCGCCGCGAGGCGGCCGACGGCGTCCGGCAACTCGAGGGAAAGCGCCTTTTGGCACCCAACGAATACATCATTACCCTCGGTATGCACGACTTTGAGAAGTTGGGCGCCGATCCGGATCTCACGTTGGGCGCTTTCGCGAGGTACTTGGACGACTATATCTATGAACAGGGGTGGCAAACGTATGGTGATGTGGTCGTCCGGTTCGAGCAGTCGTCGAACCTGCATACCGGCCAGTTCCGCGCCCGCGGTGCTGTCAACCCCGATGTCGAGCCCCGCCCGACATTCCACGATCCCTCCCGGCCACAATCAAATCAGGCGTTCGGCGCAGAACCAGGAGTACCACCAATGACTGACAACTCGAGCAACCGCGGGGAACCGGGACAAGGGCGGCCCGGCGACGAGTATTACGACGAGCGCTACGGGCGTCCGCAAGATGACCCGCGCGGTGGCCCGGACCCGCGCGGTGGCCCGGACCCGCAAGGCGGGCACGACCCCCGAGGCGGATATCCGCCGGAACAAGGCGGCTACCCAACACAACAGGGATATCCGCCGCCCCGCCCCGAGCAAGGCGGCTACCCCGACCAACGCGGCTACCCCGACCAACGCGGCTACCCCGAGCAAGGCGGCTACCAAAGACAAGCAGCGCGGCTACCCCGACCAGCGCGGCTACCCCGACCAGCGCGGCTACCCCGACCAGCGCGGCTACCCCGACCAGCGCGGCTACCCCGAGCAAGGCGGCTACCAAGAGCAGCGCGGCTACCCGGAACAAGGCGGCTACCCCGACCAGCGCGGCTACCCGGAACAAGGCGGCTACCCTGACCAAGGTCAAGGTGGTTACCCGCCGCCGTCCTACGAGCAGCGTCCTCCCGCTCCCGCCGGATACAGCGACCAAGGCTACCGCCAGGACAGCGGTTACGGCTCGCAAGCCCCGGCGGCATCGCCTGAACAGCGCCCCGCCTACCCGGAGCAGGGGGGCGGCTACGACCCGGGTTATCAGCAAGGCGGTCAGCAGTACGGCCGGCAGGACTACGGGTCAGGCGACTACACCCAATACGCCGAGAGCGTTCCGCCCGGGGGGTACGGCCCTCCCGGCGGCGGTTACGCCGAGCCCGCGGGCGGCGACTACGACTGGGGCCAGTCAGCCGCTCCGGATTACGGCCAGGGCGGCGGCTACGGCGCCTACGGACAGGGCGAATACGGTTCCGCCGGAACCGCGGTCACCCTGCAGCTTGACGACGGCAGCGGGCGGACCTACCAACTGCGCGACGGTTCCAACATCGTCGGACGCGGACAGGACGCCCAGTTCCGTTTGCCTGACACCGGGGTGTCGCGTCGTCACCTGGAGATCCGCTGGGATGGACAGGTCGCGCTCCTTTCCGACCTCAACTCCACGAACGGCACCACCGTCAACAACGCACCCGTTCAAGAGTGGCAGTTGGCCGATGGCGACGTGATCCGTTTGGGCCACTCGGAGATCATCGTCCGCATTCACTGAACCCGTCGGGTTCACG
This sequence comes from uncultured Actinomycetota bacterium, assembly GCA_963767375.1. Classification (GTDB taxonomy): domain Bacteria; phylum Actinomycetota; class Actinomycetes; order Mycobacteriales; family Mycobacteriaceae; genus Mycobacterium. The sequence goes on along the minus strand of CAVYDT010000008.1, from coordinate 1,848,088 downwards.
CTGCCGTGCTTCGCCCGCTTCCACCAGCGTCCAAGCTATCGTGACGTTGCCGATGGGCACGGTGTCACGGACGCGAGGCCTACGGCGCTAGGACGGAAAGGACGTCAGATGCAGGGTTTGGTACTGCAGCTGACGCGTGCCGGATTTTTAATGTTGCTATGGGTATTCATTTGGTCGGTGCTGCGCATCCTGAAGACCGATATCTATGCGCCGACCGGCGCGGTCATGGTGCGCCGCGGCCTGGCCTTGCGCGGCACGCTACTGCCGTCGCGCCAACGGACCGCTGCGCGCTATTTGGTCGTGACCGAGGGGTCGCTGACCGGCGCACGCATCACCCTCAGCGGGCAGCCGGTGTTGATCGGGCGCGCTGACGACTCCACCCTCGTGCTGACCGACGACTACGCCTCGACGCGGCACGCCCGGCTGTCTCAGCGCGGCTCGGAATGGTACGTCGAGGATCTAGGATCGACCAACGGCACTTACCTTGACAGGGCGAAGGTGACGACTGCGGTACGAGTTCCAATAGGAACGCCGGTGCGGATCGGCAAAACAGCAATCGAGTTGCGCCCGTGAGCCTTGTCCTGCGATATGCGGCCCGCAGCGATCGCGGCCTGGTACGCGCGAACAACGAAGACTCGGTGTACGCCGGCGCACGGCTGCTTGCCCTCGCCGACGGGATGGGTGGCCACGCTGCGGGCGAGGTGGCGTCGCAGCTGGTGATCGCCGAATTGGCCCACCTCGACGACGACGAGCCTGGTGGCGATCTGCTGGGCAAGCTCGAAACCGCGGTCCGAGCCGGCAATGCGGCCATCGCCGATCACGTGCAGATGGAGCCCGACCTGGAGGGGATGGGCACGACGCTCACCGCAATCCTGTTCGCGGGCAACCAAATTGGGCTCGTACACATCGGTGACTCGCGTGGCTACCTACTACGCGACGGCGAACTCGCCCAGATAACCAAGGACGACACCTTCGTCCAGACCTTGGTCGACGAAGGCCGGATCACTGCGGAGGAGGCCCACAGCCACCCCCAGCGCTCATTGATCATGCGGGCATTGACCGGTCACGAAGTCGAGCCCACCTTGACCATGCGCGAAGCACGCGCCGGTGATCGATACCTGCTGTGCTCGGACGGGCTATCCGACCCGGTCAGCGACGAGACCATCCTTGAGGCGCTGCAGATCCCTGACGTCGCCGAAAGTGCCTATCGCTTAATTGAATTGGCGTTGCGCGGTGGCGGCCCCGACAACGTGACGGTTGTCGTCGCCGACGTCGTGGACTACGACTACGGGCAGACCCAGCCGATTCTCGCTGGCGCGGTATCCGGTGAAGACGACCAAAATGTGACCCTGCCCAACACCGCCGCCGGCCGCGCCTCGGCCATCAACCCACGCAAGGAGGTTGCCAAACGCCTGCCGCCACAAGTCGATACAGCCACTCGACCGCGGTGGTCGCGACGCCGGATGGCCATCGTCATAGCTGTCGTGGTGCTGGTGGTGCTGGCCGGCCTGGCCATTGGCCGGTGGGTCATCACCAACAACTTCTACGTTGCCGAATACAGCGGCAAGGTGTCCATCGTGCGGGGAATTCAGGGATCGCTGCTGGGCATATCCCTGCATGAGCCGTATCTAGTCGCCTGCGTCAGCCCCCGCAATGAGCTATCCCTGATCAGCTATGGCCAATCCAGCCACAACGACTGCCAACCGATGACGCTGCAGGACCTCAGCCCCGCCGGACAAGCGCAGGTTCAGGGCGGGCTTCCGGGCGGCACGCTCGATCAGGCTGAGTCGCAGTTACGGAAATTGCTGGCCGATTCCCTGCTGGCCTGTCCACCACCGCGCGCCACCTCACCTCCTGCGCCCACCCCAGGTTCGACGCCAGAGCCAAGCGCCACAGCATCCCCCACGCCCCCGACTTCCAGCTCGACCAGCCCCACTCACGGCCCCGCAACTACCTCGCCGGCACCGCCAGCGGCCACCTCGCCTGTGCCCGCCACAACCTCCCAGACGGTGCCCGCAATTCCGCACTGCCGGGCGGTGGCATGACCACGCAGGTCCAACCACCGGTCGCGGTCACACCCCCGCTGCCTACTCGGCGCAATGCCGAACTGCTGCTGCTGTGCTTCGCAGCCGTCGTCACCGTCGCCGCCTTGCTCATCGTGGAAGCCAACCAGGAGCGCGGCTTGCGCTGGGACTTGACTCGCTACGGGCTGGCCTTTCTCGCCGTTTTCGGAGGCGCGCATTTGGTCATTCGGCGCTTTGCTCCCTACACCGACCCGCTCCTGTTGCCAATCGTGGCGCTGCTCAACGGACTTGGCCTGGTGATGATTCACCGGCTCGACCTCGTCAACAGCGAGCTCAACAGGCACCATCACTCCAGTGCGGCCCAGCAGATGCTGTGGACCCTGCTCGGTGTCGCCGCGTTCGCGCTCGTGGTCACGTTTTTGAAGGACCATCGACAGCTCGCGCGCTACGGCTACATCTGTGGCGTGACGGGTTTGGTTTTCTTGGCGATTCCCGCGCTGCTGCCGGCGTCCCTTTCCGAGCAGAACGGCGCCAAAATCTGGATCCGCTTTTCCGGATTTTCGATTCAGCCCGCCGAGTTTTCGAAAATCCTGTTGCTGATCTTCTTCTCCGCGGTGCTCATCGCCAAGCGCGGCCTGTTCAACAGTGTCGGCAGGCATTCGATGGGCATGAACCTACCCCGCCCGCGGGACCTCGCGCCGTTGCTGGCGGCGTGGGTGATCTCGATCGGTGTGATGGTCTTCGAGAAGGATCTCGGTACTTCGCTGCTGCTCTACGCGTCGTTTCTGGTGGTGGTGTATCTCGCCACCCAGCGACTCAGTTGGGTCGTCATCGGCCTGGTGCTGTTCGTCGCGGGAAGCGTTGTGGCGTACTTCATTTTCGAGCACGTCCGGGTTCGTGTGCAGATGTGGTGGGATCCATTCGCCGATCCCGAAGGCAGCGGTTATCAACTTGTCCAGTCGATGTTCAGCTTTGCTACCGGCGGCATCTTCGGCACCGGGCTGGGCAATGGTCAACCCGACACCGTGCCCGCGGCGTCGACCGATTTCATCATCGCTGCGTTCGGCGAAGAGCTTGGGCTGGTGGGTCTGGCGGCCCTGCTGCTGCTCTACGCGATCGTCATCGTTCGCGGCCTGCGCACGGCGATCGCGACGCGTGAAAGCTTCGGCAAGCTGCTCGCCGCGGGGTTGGCGTCGACGCTGGCCATTCAGCTGTTCATCGTCGTCGGCGGCGTGACACGGCTGATTCCGCTGACCGGGTTGACCACGCCGTGGATGTCCTACGGGGGGTCGTCACTGCTGGCGAACTATGTGCTGCTGGCCATCCTGGCGCGCATCTCGCACAGCGCCCGGCGTCCCCTGCGCACCCGTCTACGCGATACGTCGCCGATCGCCGCGGCCGGCACCGAGGTGATTCAGAAGGTATGAACGCATCTCTCCGCCGGATTTCGGTGATCGTGATGGCGTCGATCGTGCTGCTGCTGCTCAACGCCACCTACACGCAGGTGTTCACCGCCGACGGGCTGCGCGCCGACCCTCGAAACCAGCGCGTCCTGCTCGACGAATATTCACGTCAGCGCGGCCAGGTCACCGCGGGCGGCCAGCTGCTGGCCTATTCGGTGGCCACCGACAACCGCTTCCGCTTTCTGCGGGTGTATCCCAACCCCGCGGTGTACGCGCCGATTACCGGCTTCTACTCACTCCGGTACTCCAGCACGGGCCTCGAACGGGCCGAAGACCCGGTGTTGAACGGATCCGACGAGCGGCTGTTCGGGCGCCGGCTGGCCGACTTCTTCACCGGTCGCGATCCGCGCGGCGGCAACGTCGACACCACCATCAATCCGCGTGTTCAGCAGGCCGGTTGGGACGCCATGCAGCAAGGCTGCGGAGGACCGCCGTGCAAGGGAGCCGTCGTCGCGCTGGAACCGTCCACCGGCAAGATCCTCGCGATGGTGTCGTCACCGTCCTATGACCCCAACCTGCTGGCGTCCCACAATCCCGAGGAACAGGCGCAGGCGTGGCAACGCCTGCGCGACGACCCCGACTCACCGCTGACCAACCGCGCCATCTCCGAGACCTACCCGCCCGGTTCCACCTTCAAAGTGATCACCACCGCGGCGGCGCTGCAGGCGGGCGCCGATCCCAACGAGCAGTTGACCACCGCAGCCAAGATTCCGCTACCCGGCAGCACGGCCACCCTGGAGAACTACGGTGGGACTACTTGCGGCCCTGACCCCACCGTGTCGCTGCACCAGGCCTTCGCCCAGTCATGTAACACCGCGTTCGTTCAGCTGGGCCTGGCCACCGGCGTCGATGCCCTGCGCAGCATGGCGCAGTCATTCGGCCTGGACAGCACCCCAAGCGTTATTCCGCTGCAAGTCGCCGAATCGACCGTCGGACTCATCGCAGACGCGGCCGCGCTGGGTATGTCAAGCATTGGCCAGAAGGACGTCGCGCTGACACCGCTGGAGAACGCGGAGGTCGCCGCGGCCATCGCGAATAGCGGGGTGATGATGCAGCCCTACCTGATCGACAGCCTCAAGGGGCCCGACCTGGCGAACATCAGCACGACCGCCCCATACCAGCAGCGTCGCGCGGTGTCGCCGCAGGTCGCCGCTAAGCTAACAGAGCTGATGGTCGGCGCCGAGAAGGTCGCACAACAGAAGGGGGCCATTCCCGGCGTGCAGATTGCATCCAAGACTGGTACCGCGGAGCACGGTACCGACCCGCGGCACACGCCTCCGCACGCGTGGTACATCGCCTTCGCGCCCGCGCAGACCCCGAAGGTTGCGGTAGCGGTGCTGGTCGAGGACGGCGCTGACCGGCTTTCGGCGACGGGGGGTGCGCTCGCCGCGCCGATCGGGCGGGCCGTGATCGAGGCCGCACTGCAGGGAGGAGCATGAGCCCGCGAGTTGGTGTGACGCTGTCTGGCAGGTACCGCCTGCAGCGACTCATCGCCACCGGCGGCATGGGCCAGGTCTGGGAGGCGGTGGACAGCCGGCTGGGCCGTCGCGTCGCCGTCAAGGTGCTCAAGCAGGAGTTCTCGCAGGACCCGGAGTTCATCGAGCGGTTCCGCGCCGAGGCGCGCACGACCGCGATGCTCAACCACCCCGGGATCGCCAGCGTCCATGACTATGGCGAAAGCCAGCTGGACGGCGAGGGCCGCACCGCCTACCTGGTGATGGAACTCGTCAACGGCGAGCCGCTGAATTCGGTGCTCAAGCGCACCGGTCGGCTGTCGCTGCGGCATGCGCTGGACATGCTCGAGCAGACCGGCCGGGCTCTTCAGATTGCGCACGCCGCCGGCCTGGTGCACCGCGACGTCAAACCGGGCAACATCTTGATCACCCCCACCGGGCAGGTGAAGATCACCGACTTCGGCATCGCCAAGGCGGTCGACGCCGCGCCGGTGACCCAGACGGGCATGGTGATGGGCACCGCCCAATACATCGCACCCGAACAGGCACTGGGTCACGACGCGACCCCTTCCAGCGACGTCTACTCGCTGGGAGTCGTTGGGTACGAAGTGGTTTCGGGTAAGCGCCCGTTCACTGGCGACGGCGCACTGACGGTGGCGATGAAGCACATCAAGGAACCCCCGCCGCCGCTGCCCGCGGACCTGCCGCCCAATGTGCGGGAACTCATCGAGATCACGCTCGTCAAGAACCCCGGTATGCGCTACCGCAGCGGAGGCCCGTTCGCCGACGCCGTCGCCGCGGTGCGGGCCGGCCGCCGTCCGCCCAGGCCAAGCCAGACACCGCCGGCCGGCCGGGCCTCGCCGGCCGCCATTCCGTCGGCCACCCCGACCAGGATCGCGGGCACCCCGAGCGGCCGGACCCCGACGCCCCAGCGGTCCCGGCCGTCGACGGGCGGTCGCCGGCCGCCGCCTGCGCGACGCACCTTCTCGTCGGGCCAGCGCGCGCTGCTCTGGGCCGCGGGGGTGCTCGGAGCGCTGGCGATCATCATCGCGGTGCTTCTGGTGATCAGCCACGGGGAAAACCAGCCGACATCACCCGCGCCCACCGTCACCGACACCGGCAGCCCGCCGGCCGGGCCGCCGCCCTCCAAAACTCCGAGCGGCTCCGCGCCGAGGCTAGACCTCAATCAAGGCCTCAATTGGACGGATCCCGCGCAGACGGGTAATTCTGAACGTCGAAGTATGAGCCGGGTTGTCCCGCTGACGCCGTCCCGGACGTCGCCGGCCCGGCACGAGACACTGCAATGACCATCCCTGAAGCCCTGTCCGGCCGGTACGAACTCGGTGACATCCTCGGTTTCGGGGGTATGTCCGAGGTTCATCTGGCCCGCGACGTTCGCCTGCACCGCGACGTGGCGGTCAAGGTGCTGCGCGCCGATCTTGCCCGCGATCCCAGCTTCTACCTGCGCTTCCGCCGCGAGGCGCAAAACGCCGCGGCGTTGAATCACCCGTCCATCGTCGCGGTCTACGACACCGGCGAGGCGGAAACGCCCACCGGCCCGCTGCCCTACATCGTCATGGAGTACGTCGACGGCGTCACCCTGCGCGACATCGTGCACACCGAAGGGCCCATGCCACCCCGGCGAGCCATCGAGATCATCGCCGACGCCTGCCAGGCGCTGAACTTCAGCCACCAGAACGGCATCATCCACCGCGACGTCAAGCCGGCGAACATCATGATCAGCAGCACCAACGCGGTGAAGGTGATGGACTTCGGCATCGCGCGCGCAATAGCCGACAGCAGCAGCGTCACCCAGACCGCTGCGGTTATCGGGACGGCCCAATACCTTTCCCCCGAACAGGCCCGCGGCGATCCCGTCGATGCCCGGTCCGACGTCTATTCACTGGGCTGCGTTCTTTACGAAATCCTCACCGGCGAACCACCTTTCACCGGAGACTCGCCCGTCTCGGTGGCCTACCAGCATGTCCGCGAAGACCCGATTCCCCCGTCGGAACGACACGAGGGCATCTCGCCCGACCTCGACGCCGTCGTGCTCAAGGCGTTGACCAAGAATCCAGAGAACCGCTACCAGACTGCGGCGGAGATGCGCGCCGACCTGGTCCGGGTGCACAACGGCGAGACACCGGAGGCACCCAAGGTGCTCTCCGGGGCCGACCGGAATTCGCTGTTCTCGTCCGGGGGCGCGCACGTCGGGGGACCGCGCACCGATCCGCTTGCCCGCCAAGCCCTGGACGACACCGACAGCGATCGCGGTGGTTCGGTCGGTCGCTGGGTTGTCGCGGTCGCCGTGCTGGCGGTGCTGACGATCGTCGTCGTCATCGCCTTCAACACCTTCGGCGGAGGCACCCGCGATATTCAGGTGCCCGACGTCCGTGGCCAAGTGTCGGCCGACGCGATCGCCGCACTGCAAAATCGGGGCTTCAAGACGCGCACCCAGCAGCGGCCCGATTCGACGATCCCGCCAGACCACGTCATCAACACCGATCCCGGCGCCAATGCCTCCGTGAGCGCAGGCGACGTGATCACCATCAACGTCTCCACCGGACCCGAACAGCGCGAAGTGCCCGACGTCTCCTCGATGAGCTATTCCGACGCGATCAACAAGCTGAAGACCGCCGGATTCAGCAAGTTCAAGCAGGCGAACTCGCCGTCGACCCCAGAGCTTTTGGGCAAGGTCATCGGGACCAACCCGCCGGCCAATCAGACCTCGGCGATCACCAACGTGATCACCGTGATCGTCGGCTCCGGCCCCGAGACCAAACAGGTCCCCGACGTGGCTGGTCAGAACGTTGACGACGCGCAAAAAAACCTCACCATCTATGGCTTCGGCAAGTTCAGCCAGGCCGCGGTGGACAGCCCCCGCCCGACCGGCGAGGTGATCGGCACCAACCCGCCCAAGGGCCAGACGGTGCCGGTGGACTCGGTGATCGAACTGCAGGTGTCCAAGGGCAACCAATTCCTGATGCCCGACCTTTCGGGCATGTTCTGGACCGACGCCGAACCGCGGCTACGCGCACTGGGCTGGACCGGTGGGCTCGACAAGGGCCCCGACGTCGACGCCGGCGGTTCCCAACGCAACCGGGTGGTCTATCAGAACCCGCCGGCCGGTGTCGGGGTCAACCGTGACGGGATCATCACGCTGAAGTTCGGTCAGTAACCCCGGGATCCGGGAAGTGCGGCCGGACCGCGGCGAGGACCTCGTTTTCCAGCCTGCGGACCAACGTTTCGTCTCGGGCCCAACCGCATTCGACGAGCCAGTTGGCCAGCATCCGATGCCCGCCCTCGGTCAGGATCGACTCCGGGTGGAATTGCACACCGTGGATCGGCAGGCCGGTGTGACGCACCGCCATGATCACCCCGCTGCGGGTGCGCGCGGTGACCTCCAGGACCGCGGGCAGCGACTCCGGCAGGATCGTAAGCGAGTGGTAGCGGGTCGCCGTGAAGGGATCTGGAAGCCCCTGCAAGACACCGGCATTCGTGTGGAATACGCTGCTGGTCTTACCGTGCAGCAACTCGGGAGCACGGTCAACGGTGGCGCCGAACGCGACGCCGATGGCCTGGTGGCCCAGGCAGACCCCGAGCAGCGGCGTGTTGGTGGCGGCACAGGCGCGGACCAGGCTGATCGACGCGCCGGCGCGTTCCGGAGTGCCCGGACCCGGGCTGAGCAGGACCCCGTCGAACTGTGCTGCGGTCGCCTGACCGTCTGAGGGGTCGGACAGCCGTGCGTCGTCATTGCGCCACACCTCGGCCTGGACTCCGAGCTGTCCGAGGTACTGCACCAGGTTGAACACGAAGCTGTCGTAGTTGTCGACAACCAGGATCCGCATCGTGTCAGGTTACCGACTCAGTACCCCACCGGGCCCAACGGCTGAGCGAAATGCATGCGGACCGGTTCGGTATAGCCGACGATCCGCACATCGGGCTTGACGTCCTCCTGGTAGCCGAGGCCGAACCGGACCACGTACTGCTTGTAGAGCGTCACCAGGGGAGCGGCCGCCAGAGCCGCCTGCATCGCTGGGGCACTGCCGATCGCGGTGATCGTGTAGGGCGGGCTGTAGGTGCGCCCGTTGAGCAATAGCGTGTTGCCGACGCAGCGCGGCACCGAGGTGGCGATGATGCGCTGGTCCTGCATCTGGATCGCCTCTGCGCCGGCACTCCACAACGCGTTGAGGACGGCCTGGATGTCTTGTTGGTGTACGACCAGGTCGTCGGGGGACGCGTCGCGCGGGAACCGGCCGTTGGCGTCGCGTTGCGCGTCCTGCAGGGTTACCACCAGGCCCGGCCCATGGACGGGGTCCATATCCGCCTCGCCGGCCAGCTCGGCGGATCGCCTCAGCATCGCCGCCAGTGCGACATCGGTCGACCGGCCGTGCAGCGAGTCGAGCTTCTTGGTCAGCGCATCACGTTCGGTGCTCAATCGGGTCACCGACGACTGCGCCTCACGGACCAGGTCGACGAGGCGCGGCGCATCACTGCGGCGGATCTCTGCGCCGCCCGACACCCCGTGCGTGGCGGCCAGGAGCAATCCGGCCAGCAAGCAGACCAATGGGACACCGAAACGCCACGGCGAGCGGCGCGTGTCACGCGTGTCCCTCACGGCTCTCCACTTCCTTGATCAGGGTGCCAGGTGGGTTAGTCTCGTAACCAAGCTACGCAGCTGCAATCGCTATCGTTGCACCCCGTCCGCCCGTCGTGTCGCTGAGGTATCCCGAGGAAATCATGCCCAAGTCCAAGGTCCGTAAAAAGAACGACTTCGCCGTCAGCACCGTGAGCCGCACACCGGTGAAGGTGAAGGTCGGGCCCTCAAGTGTGTGGTTCGTGGCCTTGTTCGTTGGCCTGATGTTGATTGGGCTCGTCTGGTTGATGGTGTTTCAGTTGGCCGCCGTCGGAACCCAGGCCCCGACGGCGCTGCACTGGATGGCAGAACTCGGTCCGTGGAACTACGCCATCGCGTTCGCTTTCATGATCACCGGTTTGTTGCTCACGATGCGCTGGCATTAACAGCCGCTGAAGACATGATGAATTCATCCTGTGGTCGATCTGTTACTGGTCTAGCAACCTTCTCGTTACGCAATCACATGCGTGTGATTTATCCCCACTGTTGATAGCACTTGTGGATAACCGCAAAGGCAGTGGTGGGAGGGGCTAGGTCGGGCGTGCAGCAAACAGCGTGGGGGCCGTCCCCGGCGGGAATCGCAGGTTGCGGGTTCGTCGGCGTTTTGATGGCTATCGCCAGTGTGACGCTAGTCACAGATCCGCCGGGCCGCTTTCTGACCGGCATTGCCGCGGCGGGTTTGATCTTGTTTGCCGGCTTGTCGTGGCGTGCGCGTCCGAAGCTGGCAATTACGCCCGACGGTCTGGCTTTGCGGGGCTGGTTTCGGACGCAACTATTTGAGCCCTCCGACATCAAGATCATCCGGATCACTGAGTTCCGGCGTTACGCGCGCAAAGTCCGGTTGCTCGAGCTCGAAACGGCCCGCGGCGCCCTGGTGATCTTCTCGCGCTGGGACCTCGGAACCGAGCCGCTGGAGGTGCTCGACGCCCTTACCGCAGCCGGCTACGCCGGCCTCGGAAAAGACCAGAAAGGCTGAATGGTACCTCGCGCGAGCGTGCGTGTTCGTACGCCGACACGCCGCCAACCGCGGCATTCTGCGCACGCTCGCGACCGACCTCAGGCTTACGAAATAGTGATCGACTCGATGACGACCGGTTCGGTGGGCCGGTCGTTGCCGTCGGTGGACGTCGTTGCGATCGCGTCGACGACCTGTTGCGAGTCGGCGTCGATCACTTCGCCGAAGATCGTGTGGCGCCGGTTCAGGTGCGGCGTCGGGCCGACGGTGATGAAGAACTGTGAGCCGTTAGTGCCCGGGCCGGCATTGGCCATCGCTAGCAGGTAAGGCTTGTCGAATTGCAGTTCCGGGTGGAATTCGTCGGCGAACTTGTAGCCCGGGCCGCCGCGCCCGGTTCCGGTCGGATCGCCGCCCTGCACCATGAAGCCCCGGATCACCCGGTGAAAGACCGCGCCATCGTAAAAGGGGCCGGACGGCCCGCCTGATGCGTTTTGGGTCGAATACTCCTTGGTTCCCTGCGCCAGGCCAACGAAGTTGGCGACGGTCTTCGGCGCGTGGTTTCCGAATAGAGCGACCTTGATGTCGCCGCGGTTGGTGTGCAGTGTGGCGGTGGCAGTCTGAATGGCGCTGTTAGTCACGGCATCAGAGTCTGCCATTACCCGCGGGCACACGCCCGCACCGGGTCCACAGCCAGTCCGATCCGGCGCAGCCGGCCCATCCGAAAACAGGCGAGCACACACGCAATTGGCCCACGGAAGTCGCAATGATGGCAGGCTGATGATGCATCGGGCGACAGGCACAGAGAGGCGGCAGATGAGCGCGAAGGCGGCAACCAAGTTGACCCCCGGGGAGCGGCTGACCCGAGGCCTGAGGTACTCGGCGCTTGGACCGGTGGACGTCACACGAGGCGTTGTCGGGCTTGGCGTTGATTCGGCGCAGTCGACCGCGTCGCAGGTTCGTCGCCGCTATCAGCAGGGCAGGCTGGCCCGGGAAGTCACTGCTGCCCAAGAGACGATCGCCCAAGAACTGGCGGCCGCACAGGAAGTGGTCGCAAACCTGCCGCAAGCCTTGCAGCAGGCGCGCAAGAAGCAGCGTCACGGTAAGCGCCCCTGGGTGATCGCGGGGGCCGCAGTGGCGGTTCTGGCCGGCGGCGCAGTTGCATTCAGCATCGTCCGGCGCTCGACGAACCGTTCGGAGCCGTCGCCGCGCCCACCGAGTGTGGACCCGCAACCGCGCCCGTAGGCGGACCGGGCGCGGAAGGCCGGTTTGTTTACTACCTCTTCGCGCTGAGCGGACCAGCTATCGCGCTATCGCGCATGGCGCCACACCCCGGAGCTGCTGGCGAGGCTCCCCAAATACTGGCGAGCCTGACTTAGGGCGCGACTGACCGGGCTCAGGAGGCGCCGTGGCCACGACACCCGCACAGGCCTACAACGCCCGGCCCGAAGCCCCACCCCACCGCCAACACCAACGGCCAATTCCGCATCCGCCACGACATCGTCGACCAATTCGGCAAACTCACCCTGCGCCACGGCAGCCGACTCCACCACCTCGGCATCGGCATCACCCACGCCCACACCCCAGTACTGATACTCGTCGCCACCCACACCGTCACCGTCATCAGCAAAACCGGCCACCAGCTCCTCAGCAGCCACCACATCGACCCCGACAAAAACTACTGGCGCAACCAAAACAAAAACCCCGGCCGATGGCCGGGGAATCTGTCACCCATGTCGCGACTCATCACACTGGTGGAGCTAAGGTGTCCGAGTTCACGACATAGGTGACACATGAGTCGCGTCATGGGTGACACCTGCAATCACCGTCGATGAGTCGCGTCATAGGTGACAGTCGTGATTCATGTCCAAAGCGCGTGTGGTCGTCCTTGAAGTCACCAGCGGCCACCTCTCAGTGACGGCTGCAGCCCGTGCCTATGGACTGTCCCGCCAACACATCTACCGCCTCCTGGGCCGCTACCGTGATGGCGGCCTAGACGCCGTCGAACCCCGCTCACGCCGCCCCGCCAGCAACCCCCACACCGTCAGCGACGAGGTCATCGCCGCGGTGGTGCTGCTGCGTGAACACCTCACCGCCGACGGCCTTGACGCCGGCCCACTCACCCTGCAAGGCCATCTAGCCCAACAAGGCCTGCCCGTGCCCTCCACCTCCACGATCCGCCGCATCCTGCACCACCACGGCCTGATCACCCCACAACCACGTAAACGGCCTCGCAGCTCCTACCGCCGCTTCCAGGCCGAACAACCCAATGAATGCTGGCAATCCGACTTCACCCACTGGACCCTGCTCGATGGCACCGACGTCGAAATCCTCAACTGGCTCGACGACCACTCCCGCTACCTGCTGTCATGCACCGCCCACCGACGCGTCACCGGACCCGACGTCGTCGCCACATTCACCACCACCGCCGCCGAATTCGGCCTGCCTGCCTCCACACTGACCGACAACGGCGCGGTCTACACCTCACGATTCACCCACGGCCACAACGACTTCGAACGTCTCCTGGCCAGCCTGGGCATCACCCAGAAAAACGGCCACCCCAATCATCCCCAAACCCAAGGAAAGATCGAACGCTTCCACCAAACCCTCAAACGCTGGCTCAGCGCCCGACCCAAACCCGACACCCTGGCTGAACTACAAACCCTGCTCGACACCTTCGGCGCCCTCTATAACACCCAACGAACACACCGCGCCCACCCCGGCCACACCACCCCCGAACAGGCCTACCACGCCCGCCCCAAAGCCCAGCCCACCAACCAAGCCACCGCACACTTCCGCGTCCGCCACGACACCGTCGACCAATTCGGCAAACTCACCCTGCGCCACAGCAGCCGCCTGCACCACCTCGGCATCGGCCTCACCCACGCCCACACCCCAGTGCTGATCCTGGTCCACCGCCACCACCGTCACCGTGATCAGCAAAACCAACCACCAGGTCCTCAGCAGCCACCACATCGACCCCGACCAAAAACTACTGGCGCAACCAAAACAAAAACCCCGGCCGATGGCCGGGGAAATCCGTAACCGATGACGCGACTCATGTGTAACCCATGACTCGACTCATCACAGTTGTGGAGCCTAGGGGATTCGAACCCCTGACCCCTGCCTTGCAAAGGCAGTGCTCTACCAACTGAGCTAAGGCCCCTCGTCATCAAAAAGCGTGTCAACTGCCGCCACATGCCAGACCTCGACGCCGCGGCGCGACCGCACCACCGCCACCAGCACGGCGATCAATGCCAGCGGCAATGCGAGTCTGACACATCGTCTTGATGGGCACATGGTTGTGGGCCTAGGAGGACTCGAACCTCCGACCTCTTCGTTATCAGCGAAGCGCTCTAACCGCCTGAGCTATAGGCCCGCACTAGTCGTACGGCCGAGCGACGAGATTACCGCACTCGCCGCTCCACCCCCAAAACGCTAGTCGAGGTCGGCGAGGGTTACCTCGACGCCGCCGATCAGATCGGTCGTCAGGTTGTAGACGAACGCGGCGATGGTGGCCATCGCGGTCAGCAGGACGATATTGACCAAGCCGATCAAGACGGCGCCGCCGAAGATGGTGCCGCTGGACACGAGCTCGCCGGCGCTGCCGCTGGTGTTGTTTAGCAAGTCACCGACGTTGCTGTTGAGCTTGGCCCACACGCCCATACCACCGAGCACCAGGTAGAGGAACGCCACCGCGATCATCCAGACGAAAAACAGCGCCACCGACAGCAACAGCGACACCTTCAAGGTGCTCCATGGGTCGATCCGACGGATCTGCATGCTCGCGCGCACCGGACCCCGGCCTCGCCGTGACACCTGCACCCGGCTTTCGCGTTGTTCGCGCGATTCTGGCCGTTCGGGCGCTGCTGGACGGCTCTTGCCCGCGGTGTCCGACGGCACGGAGGAACTGCGCTCGGGTGCGGGTTTGCGCCGCGCGCCCCGCGGAGTGGGCCCCGACAGATCGGGCAACTCGCTGGCGTAGGCATCGGTTGACGGGGCGTCGCCGCGGGGCGGGGGGGCGTCGAACTCCCGGGTCTGCGAAGTCGCCTGCGCGGGTGCGCCGGCTCCCGATGCAGAGGGTCCAGAGATGAAGCGGTTCACGCGCGCGTCAGCGTTCTGCGTCAGGCCCGACGATCGGGGTTCGCCAGCGGATTCCGGCGCCGGGCGCTGCCCCGCGCGCGATGTCCAGGCTGCCCCACGCTGCCACGGCGGCGAGTCGCCGGTTTCCGGGCCAGGGCCCGTCGGTGCGGGCGTCGCCCGGTGTGCACCGGACCGCTCGCCCGAACCATCTCCGTTCAGGCTGTCACCCTTGTCGATGGCCCCAGGCTCGTTCGGTGAACTCACCGCGACTCCTTACATCCCTACCAAGGCCGTCCGGGCGGTGGCAGTCGTACGTCTAGTGGGGCTGAGTCTAGTTGCCCGGTTACCGCTTGCCTGCATCGCTTCGGGTTAGGTACCCGGCTCCTCGGCCCCGTCGGCTTCGTCGCCGTTCTCGTCGCCGCTTTCCTCGGCGTTGCGCGCGATGGCCAACAACGTGTTGTCCTCGCCAAGGTTCATCAACCGAACGCCCTTGGTCTGCCGTCCCGCCTTGCGGACCTGGCGCGCAGCCGTGCGGATGACGCCGCCCCCGGAGGTGATCGCGTACAGCTCGCTGTCGTCGTCGACGATCAACGCCCCAACCAGCCTGCCACGCCGACGGTCGTACATCACGGTCAGGACGCCCTTGCCGCCGCGGCCTTGTACCGGATACTCCTCGATGGCGGTGCGTTTCGCGTAGCCACCGTCGGTGGCGACCAGCAGATAGGTGCCTTCGCGGACCACGTTCAGCGACAGCAGCCGGTCGTCAGCGTTGAACCGCATGCCCTGCACGCCGGAGGTGGCCCGGCCCATCGGCCGCAGCGCCTCGTCGGTCGCCGAGAACCTTATGGACTGTCCGTTGGCCGAGACCAGCAGCAGGTCGTCGTCGGACGAGCACAACACGGCTCCGACCAGCTCATCGTTGTCGCGCAGGTTGATCGCCACGATTCCGCCCGACCGGTTGGAGTCGAAGTCGGTCAGCTTCGACTTCTTGACCAGACCATTGCGGGTGGCCAGCACCAGATACGGCGCGTCCTCGTAGCTGCGGATCTGGATCACCTGCGCGATACGCTCCTCGGGCTGGAACGCCAGCAGGTTGGCGACATGTTGACCGCGCGCCGTCCGGGAGGCCTCCGGCAGTTCGTAGGCCTTGGCCCGGTACACCCGGCCCTGGGTGGTGAAAAACAGGATCCAATCGTGGGTCGAGGACACGAAGAAGTGCGCCACGATGTCGTCTTGCTTGAGCCCGGCCCCCTGCACGCCCTTCCCGCCACGTTTTTGGCTGCGGTACAGATCGGTCTTGGTGCGCTTGGCGTAGCCGGTTTCGGTGATGGTGACGACCACATCCTCGCGGGCGATCAGGTCCTCGTCGTTGACGTCCCCGTCGGCCGCGATGATCCGGGTGCGACGAGCGTCGCCGTGCTTTTCGACGATCTCGGCGAGTTCGTCGTGCACGATCCCGCGCTGTCGCTCCGGCTTGGCCAGGATGTCTTCCAGGTCGGCGATCTCGGCCTCGATCTTGGCGAGGTCGTCGACGATGCGCTGGCGCTCCAAAGCCGCCAGGCGCCGCAACTGCATGTCGAGGATGGCCTGTGCCTGAATCTCGTCGATGTCGAGCAGTTCGATCAAGCCCGCCCGGGCGATGTCGACGGTCTCCGACGCGCGGATCAGCGCGATGACTTCGTCTAGCGCGTCAAGTGCTTTGACCAGACCGCGCAAAATGTGGGCGCGTTCGTTCGCCTTGCGCAACCGGTAGGTGGTGCGCCGGATGACGACATCGAGTTGGTGCTCGACGTAGTAGCGGATCATCTGGTCCAGGCGCAGCGTGCGGGGCACCCCATCGACAATCGACAACATGTTGGCGCCGAAGCTGGTCTGCAATTGGGTGTGCTTGTAGAGGTTGTTCAGCACGACCTTGGCTACCGCGTCACGCTTGATCTCGACAACGATGCGCAGGCCAACGCGGTCGCTGGATTGGTCCTCGATGTTGGCGATGCCGGTGAGCCGGCCGTCGCGAACCTGCTCGGCAATCGACGTAATGAAGTTGTCGTGGTTGACCTGATAGGGCAACTCGGTGATGACAATCGAGGTACGCCCGCGTGAGTCTTCTTCTACCTCAACGACTCCGCGCATCCGGATGGAGCCGCGGCCGGTCGTGTACGCATCGGCGATGCCTTGCGAGCCGACGATCAACCCCGAGGTGGGGAAGTCGGGACCTTTGACGCGCTCCATGACGGCGGCCAGCGTCGCCTCTTCGTCGGCGTCGTAGTTGTCCAGCGCCCAGAACACCGCCTCGGCGAGCTCGCCGAGGTTGTGCGGCGGGATGTTGGTCGCCATGCCGACCGCGATACCGCCCGAACCGTTCGCCAGCAGGTTGGGGAAGCGGCTCGGCAGAACGGTCGGCTCCTGCACCCGGCCGTCATAGTTGGGGATGAAATCGACTGTCTCCTCGTCGATTTCGCGCAGCATCTCCATCGCGAGCGGAGTCAGCCGCGCTTCGGTGTACCTCATCGCGGCTGGCGGGTCGTTGCCCGGCGAGCCGAAGTTGCCCTGGCCGTCGACCAGCGGGTAGCGCAGCGACCACGGCTGCGCCATCCGCACCAGGGTGTCGTAGATCGATGCGTCGCCGTGCGGGTGGTAGTTACCCATCGTCTCGGCGACCGATCGTGCCGACTTGGCGTGACTGCGGTCCGGGCGGAATCCCGAGTCGTACATCGCATACAGCACCCGGCGGTGCACCGGCTTGAGGCCGTCGCGCACTTCCGGCAGGGCACGGCCGACGATTACGCTCATCGCGTAGTCGATGTAGCTGCGCTGCATCTCCTGCTGTATGTCAACCGGCTCGATCCGGTCGCCGGCCTCGTCGCCAGGCGGCAGCGTGGTGTCAGTCATCTATTCCTCGTTTGCATCGCATGGTTGGGCCGCGCCTGATTCATCAGACGTCCAGGAAGCGAACGTCCTTGGCGTTGCGGGTGATAAAGCTTCGCCGCGCCTCAACGTCCTCGCCCATCAAGATGGAGAACAGCTCGTCGGCGGCCGCGGCGTCATCAAGGGTCACTTGACGCAGGACCCTGACTGACGGGTCCATCGTGGTTTCCCACAGCTCCTTGGCATCCATCTCACCCAGACCTTTGTAGCGCTGGATGCCGTCTTCTTTATTGATCTTCTTGCCGGCCTTTTGCCCCGCCTCCAGCAGACCGTCGCGCTCGCGGTCGGAGTAGGCGAACTCCGGCTCAGTGCGCTGCCACTTCAGCTTGTAGAGCGGTGGCTGCGCCAGGAACACGTGACCGTTCTCGATCAGGGGCCGCATGAACCGGAACAACAGCGTCAACAACAGCGTCGAAATGTGTTGGCCGTCAACGTCGGCGTCGGCCATCAACACGATCTTGTGGTAGCGCAGTTTGGTTAAATCGAACTCGTCGTGAATTCCGGTCCCCAACGCGGTGATGATGGCTTGGACTTCGGTGTTCTTCAGCACCCGGTCGATGCGGGCCTTCTCCACGTTGATGATCTTGCCCCGCAGCGGAAGGATCGCCTGGAACATCGAGTCGCGGCCGCTTTTCGCGGAGCCGCCGGCCGAATCACCTTCCACTACATACAGTTCGGACTTCCGCGGATCGGTGGAGCGGCAGTCGGCGAGCTTACCGGGCAGACCGCCGAGGTCGGTCGCGCTCTTGCGGCGCACCAACTCCCGCGCCTTGCGCGCCGCCATCCGCGCCTGCGCCGAGGACACCGCTTTGTTCACAACGGTCTTCGCCTCGGTCGGGTTGGCCTCGAACCAATGCGTGAGCTGCTCGTTGCACACCTTCTGCACGAACGACTTCACCTCGGTGTTGCCCAGCTTGGTTTTGGTCTGGCCCTCGAACTGCGGTTCGCTGACTTTCACCGAAATGACAGCGGCCAGGCCCTCCCGGATGTCGTCGCCGGTGAGGTTGGCGTCCTTTTCCTTGAGGAGCTTCTTGTCCTTGGCGTACTTATTCACCACCGACGTCAATGCGCTGCGGAAGCCCTCTTCGTGAGTGCCGCCCTCGTGGGTGTTGATGGTGTTGGCGAAGGTGTGCACCGACTCCGAATAGCCGCCGTTCCACTGCATCGCGATTTCGACCTCGTGGCCGGTGCCCTTGCCGTCAAAGTCGATGACGCTCTGCTGGATCGGGCTCTTGGTGCGGTTGATGTGCTTGACGAAATCCACCAGGCCACCGGGGTAGTGGAAGGTGCGGTGCTTGACCTTGTGCGGCGCCATCGATTCGGCCGCCTTTTCCTCGGCGGACTTCGGGGCTTCGGCGGTATCGCTGACGACCTCGTCGACCACCTCTTCTTGGGTCACTCGCTCGTCGGTGAGGTCGATCGTGAGACCCTTGTTGAGGAAGGCCATTTCCTGCAGCCGCCGCGCCACCGTCTCGAAGTCGTATTCGGTGGTTTCGAAGATGTTGGGGTCGGCCCAGAACCTGATGGTGGTTCCGGTTTTCTTGGTCGCTTCGCCCTGCTTCAGGGTGCCCGGCACGGCGTGGTCGTAGAACTGCGACCACTCGTGCCCGTCGCGTTTGATATCGACCTCGAGCCGCGTGGACAAAGCGTTGACCACCGAGACGCCGACGCCGTGCAGACCACCGCTGACGTTGTAGCCGCTGTTCTCACCGCCGAATTTGCCGCCGGCATGCAGTTGCGTCATGACGACGTCGACGGTGGGCGCGCCGGTGGCGTGCATCGCGACCGGGATACCGCGCCCGTTGTCCGTGACCTCAACGCTGCCGTCATCGAGCAGTCGCACGTCGACGTGGCTGGCGTAGCCGGCCATGGCCTCGTCCACCGAGTTGTCGACTACCTCCCAGACGAGGTGGTGCAAGCCACGCTCACCGGTGGACCCGATGTACATGCTCGGGCGTTTGCGGACAGCCTCGAGACCTTCGAGAACGGTGATCGCCGAAGCGCCGTATTCATCTTGTGCCTTCTTCTTCTGGGCAGCCACGGTCCGAATGCTCTCCTTGGGGATTCGTGCGAGCGGTCCAGTCACCGCAGCGATCGCATACTCCACTCTACCGTGATCGGTGGCCGGGACCGATTTTCTGGACGCGTTTCTACCTATCTAACCGCGCCGTGTGCTCGATATCTTTATTCCACGCACGTCCCGACGCCAGTCACCCTGGCCCGTGGCGTTCTGGCGGCTCTGAGGCGGCCATTGGCCAGCGCCGTTCCAGGGGCGGCATGCGCCGGTGGGACACGCTATCCATAAGTGTCGCGGGGCCCCCTGCCCGCGATGTGCCGTGGCCCCTTATGCCACGACGGGGCCGACGGGCCGGTAATTTTCATCGACGTCACTACGCCGTTGCCGACGGCAGCGGCGATCTTTGCCAGCAACTGCGCCTGAATCATCCTCAACTGCGTCGCCCACGCCGTGGATTCGGCTGTCACGCTGAGCACGCCCTCGCTTAGTCCGACTGGGGTCGCGTGTTCGGCGATCTGCTGCCCGACCACCGCTGGCCAGTGACCGAGCACGGTGCCTTCGGCGACGTGCGTCGACCAGCCGCGCTTTTTCGCCAGCTCGCGCGCCACCCTTCCCAGGGGCTGCGGATCCCGGACGTCGGGACCAGGACCCGACCAGCTCCGCCGCTGCCCCGCCACGCGGCGTCCCGCAGGCGGCGCTGATCGCCCCCGGCCCGCGTCTTTCCCCTGGGCCCGAGCGGCCGCCCGGGCTTCCTCGAGGGTGCGCCTGACCAGGTCGATGCCCGTCAAGTCACTCGGTGACTCAACGTGGTCGGGATCGGGGCGGTCTTCGGAGTCGCTCATGGTTGCGCCACCGAGACCCGACCGGAATCATCGTCGCGCAGATCGATGGTCACCCATCTAGCGTCCCAGCCCGTGGGAATGTCTTCCAGCACCGCCGCGGTTACCAACACCTGCTCCGCCGATTCCGCCACCGCCGCCAATGCCCGACGGCGGGCGGTGTCGAGCTCAGCGAACACGTCATCGAGCAACAACACCGGCTCGCTGCCGTCGGCGCGCAATAACTCGTAGGCCGCCAGGCGCAGCGCCACCGCGAACGACCACGATTCCCCATGGCTGGCAAAGCCCTTGGCGAATTGATCGCCGAGTCGCAGTTCCAGATCGTCGCGATGGGGGCCGACAAGACACATCCCGCGTTCCAATTCAGCCGCCCGCCGCGCCGAAAGCGCAGCCAACAGCGCGGCCTCGAGCGGCTCGCGAGCAGTGTCGTAATTCAGGCCGACATCCAAACTTGCGCGGTAGGCGATCGACGCCGGCCGCGACCCCGGCGCCAACAGCTGGTAAGCCTTTTCCACCTCTGGCGCCAATTGGTTGACCAGATCAATACGGGCGGCCATTAGTTGAGCGCCGTACTCCGCGAGACGGCTGTCCCAGACATCGAGGGTGTCCAAGGCGGCTTGATCGCTGCGGTTCCGAACGCCAGACAGGGATTTCAACAGCGCCGTGCGCTGCCGCAAAACCTTGTCGTAGTCGGCGCGAACCCCGGCGACCGTCGGCCGCCGCAGCACCGCCAAATCATCCAGATAGCGACGGCGGTCCGCGGGATCCCCACGAACCAACGCGAGGTCTTCAGGAGCAAATAGCACCGCCTGTAATACCCCAACCACTTCGCGTGTGCTACGCACCGGGGAACGGTTCAACCGTGCCTTGTTGGACCGCCCCGCGGCGATTTCCAGATCCACCGCGCATTCCCTGCCCTCATTGACGATGATGGTCGAGACCACGGCCCGGGGTGCACCCGTTCGGATCAACGACGCATCCGTGCCCACCCGGTGCGAACCCAGGGTGGTCGAATACCAAAGTGCCTCAATCAGATTCGTCTTGCCGTAACCATTCGGACCGACGAAGACCGTCCGCCCCGGTTCCAACTCGAGATCGGCGTGCGCCCAGGACCGGAAGTCGCGCAGTCCCAAATGCCGGATGTACACCTACCCAGGCAATCGAACGGGCATCAACAAATACACGTAGTCCGTCGGCGGGGCGGCAAACGGGCCATTCCCTGACGGAACATCGTCACCCTGGGCCGCCGGACGCAGCAACGCGGGCTTACCCGGCGTCGTGAAACCAAACGACACGCGCTCCGAGTGCACCGACGCCAGTCCGTCGGTCAGATAGGTCGGGTTGAACGCGATGGTCAGCGGTTCGCCGGCAAAGTCCACCGCAAGATCTTCCTCGGCCCGGCCGACGTCATCCGCACCGGCGGAAAGCCTCAGCATGCCGTCGCCGAATTCCATGCGCACCTGGGCGCCCCGGTCCGCGACCAACGCGACCAACTTGATGGCTTCGGTCAACTCGGCCACGTTGATGGTGGCCACCGAGGTGTGCTCCGCCGGCAGCAGCTGCCGGAACTTCGGGAACTCAGCATCAAGAAGCCGAGTGGTGCTGCGCTTGCCGTTGCCGCTAATGCCGAGCAACCCGTCCTTCCCGACACCCGAGCCGCAGCCCAACGACAAACGAACATCGGAGCCGTCGGTGCCGGTTTTGGCGGCTTCGGCGAGCGTCTTCGCCGGCACCAGCACCGCCGCCTCGACATCGGACGACAACGCTGACCACGTCAGCTCGCGAACTGCCAATCGGAACCTGTCGGTGGCGGCCAAAACCACGGTGTCACCGGAGATCTCGACCCGAATGCCAGTCAGCATCGGCAACGTGTCATCCCGGCCGGCGGCAATAGCAACCTGACTGATGGCTTCGGCGAACAGATCTGCGGGCAACGTCCCGGTCTCTTCCGGCAGCACCGGCAGCGTGGGGTAATCCTCAACCGCCATCGTGGGCAGCGAGAACCTGGCGCTGCCGCAGGTCAGTGCGACACGATTACCGTCCACGTAGAAGTCAACCGGTTTGTCGGGCAGCGCTCGAGTGATGTCTGACAACAACCGACCCGATACCAAAACGCGTCCGGGAGAAGCTATTTCGGCGGCAACCTGCGCCTCGGCGGAAACCTCGTAGTCAAATCCCGAAATTGTCAGGCCGTCGTCGGAGCCGACTAGCAAGACTCCGGACAGGACCGGCACCGCGGGCCTGGTGGGCAAATTCTTCGCCACCCAGGACACCCCCTCGGCGAAGGACTCTCGCACCAAACGAAACTTCAAGTCGGTGAGGCCAGCTTTTGTCGTCGCCGCGTCCATGGCTTCCCTTCACCTAGCTGTCGAAATCCGGTGGCTGGCCACCCCTGGCTACCGCTGGCTCCCAAGGTGACACATCGAAGAACAACCGTAGATCGTTCAGCGCCATCTTGAAAGCTAATCGCAAACGCCGACAAGGCCGGTCAACGAGAGGTTTGCGACCGCTGTGGGATCGGTGTCCCCAGCGGTGGTTTTCAAATAAGAAATGACGGAGAGATCTAAGTAACAGTATTAAGGGGTGTGCATCTTGGGGACAGCTCCGTCTTGATGCAGCTAGGGGCGGGCTCGGGTTGTGGATGACGCGGTGGATAACTCTGCGGCCCGTGTTGGACCGCTGGGGATTGAGTACGCTTGTGCACGAAAATCCTAAGCCTGCAGCGATTTTTCAGCCGATTGTGCACACGGTTGCCCACACCGCCGAGTTGTGGCTGATGTGACTTGCGAGTCAGAAGTTTTTTTGCAAAATCAGCGCTTGGAGCGCTGCCGAATGCGGGTGGTGAGCTCCTTGACGTGATCGAACACCTCACGCCGCTCGGCCAGTTCCGACGAGATCTTGCGCTGGGCGTACATGACCGTGGTGTGGTCGCGGCCGAACGCCTGGCCGATCTTGGGCAGTGACAGGTCGGTGAGTTCGCGGCACAGGTACATCGCGATCTGCCGCGACTGCGCGAGTGCCCGGGTCTTGCCGGGGCCGCGTAATTCTTCGACGGTGGTGTCGAAGTATTCGGCGGTGGCGGCCATGATGGTCGCCGCGCTGATCTGTAGGTTGCTGGCGTCGGCGATGAGGTCGCGAAGGACAATCTCGGCCAGTGCCTTGTCGATCGGGGTTTTGTTCAGCGACGCGAACGCCGTCACTCGGATGAGAGCACCCTCGAGTTCGCGAATGTTGCGCTCGATGCTGCTGGCGATGAGCTCGAGTACGTCGTCGGGCACCGCGAGCCGTTCCATCTGAGCTTTTTTGCGCAGGATGGCGATGCGGGTCTCCAGCTCCGGGGGCTGCACGTCGGTAATCAGCCCCCACTCGAACCGGGTTCTCAGTCGGTCTTCGAGGGTGGCGAGCTGTTTGGGCGGGCGGTCGGACGAGATGACGATCTGCTTGTTGGCGTTGTGCAGCGTATTGAAGGTGTGGAAGAACTCCTCCTGGATACCTTCTTTGCCCTCGATGAACTGGATGTCATCGACAAGTAGCACGTCGACATCGCGGTAGCTGCGCTTGAACGCGACCTTGCGGTCGTCACGCAGAGAGTTGATGAAGTCGTTGGTGAATTCCTCGGTAGAGACGTACTTGACCCGCATCCCGGGAAACAGTCGTTGCGCGTAGTTGCCGGCGGCATGCAGTAGGTGTGTCTTGCCGAGACCCGACTCGCCCCAAATGAACAGAGGGTTGTAGGCACGCGCGGGTGCTTCGGCGATCGCCAGAGTGGCGGCATGCGCGAATCGATTGGAGGCACCGATGACGAACGTGTCGAACGTGTAGCGGCGGTTGAGGCTGGTTCCGCCGGCAGCGGCGGCCGATTCGCTGCTGTGCGGGCGCTCGGTGAAGTACGTCGGCCAGTTCTGTTGAGCATCGCCGAGAGCTTCACCGTTTTCGTCGGCCTCGTCGTCCAGGGCGTCGTCGGCTTGTGAGAGGAGCTCGGGTTGAGGGAACGCGGCGTCTTGGGAGAAGGCGGCGTCGTCCCCGGAGGACGGCGGTGCGATGCGGACCCCGAGCTGTATCTGCTGTCCGAGGCGCCGGCTCAGCGCATCGGTAATCGGCGTGCGCAGATGACGTTCGATTTCGTTTTGGACAAAGCTGCTCGGCACCGACAACAGAGCAAAGCCCTCGACGATGGTGAGCGGCTGAACGAGGTTGAGCCACGCTCGTTGTTGAGGGGTGAGTGGTGTGATGAGAGCGTTGTGGTTGGCGATCCCGTTTTCCGAGGGGGACTCGCCGTTGAGTTCGGAGACGACCGCATGCCACACCGATGTGAAACCTGAACCGGGATCATCGGTCAACGACGCATCTCCCTGGCTCTCGTGAGTTCCGGGTTTGGGTGGCGACAAAAGCGACTGTCCACATAGTTATACACAGGTGTGGACAGAATGATCGTTCAGTGAGCTGGAGCCTCGTGGCAACTGCTCGCGATCTCCGTGCTGGAGACAACCCGTGCAGGTCGTCTAGACAGCTAGTCGATCCGCCATCCTCGCTTCGTGTCGACCACCGCTCCAGTCTGAAACGGCACTGGCTGAAGCTAACAGTTTTCCGTCCGGCTGCCAACAGTTCTGTTGCATTCAGACCTGTTCTTTTGCGGTGGATTTCGGTTACCGAAAGGATTGCGTGGGTTGCGCGTGTTGGTGCCAACCGTTTACATAAGTGTCCGAGCGGGTCCGTTGGGCTAAGCCAAGTTTCAGTCGACTTTGGGCCAGGTTTGACCCAGCGAACGCTGGTCAGTACCCTCAAACAGTCGCCCGAAAGTCGGCGATACGGCTGCGACCCGGGATGATGTGCTTGGGGACCGCGCCGGCCAGCAGCAAGACCACCCCCGACCGACGTGCTGGCGAAGCATGAGCGGCCGGACGGCTCAGATCTTTTGAGCTCGATACGACCTGAAAAGGACAAGGAGAACGCCGTGGCCAAGGGCAAGCGGACCTTCCAGCCGAACAACCGGCGCCGAGCCCGCGTGCACGGTTTCCGTCTGCGGATGCGCACTCGCGCTGGACGTTCGATCGTCTCCGGCCGGCGTCGCAAGGGCCGCCGCGCACTATCTGCCTGATCGGAACACTGGGTTTTGCGGTGCTACCCGCACGGAACCGCATGAGGCGGTCGACCGAATTCGATGAGACGGTGAAATACGGGATGCGCACAGTGCAGCCCGACATCGTCGTTCACGTCAGGCGGGGGAACAACAGCGACACGGGCGGCGGGCCGCGCGTCGGGCTGATCATCGCCAAGTCGGTAGGTTCTGCCGTCGAACGCCATCGCGTCGCCCGTCGGCTGCGGCATGTCGCCCGCACCATGTTGGGCGATCTTCGTGGGTCCGATCAGGTGGTGATCCGGGCACTTCCGAGTAGCCGCCACGTATCGTCGGCGTGGCTGGAGCAGCAGCTGCGAACCGGGGTGCGACGCGCATTCGATCTGTCGGGAACGCAACGGTGAGCCTTTCCGCGCGATGCATCCGCGGGCTGGTCTTTGTGATCCAGCTGTACCGACACACGGTCTCGCCACTGCGACCGGCGTCGTGCCGCTTTGTTCCGACCTGTAGTCAGTACGCGGTGGACGCGCTGACCGAATACGGCTTGATCCGAGGGAGTTGGTTGGCCGCCGGCAGGCTCGCAAAGTGCGGGCCCTGGCATCGCGGTGGATGGGATCCGATACCGGAGCGCCTGCCACATCGCCGGAATTGTCGGGCGTGCTCCGATGACTTTGATGACAGCAGCGACGCCTGGGGCTCCCCAGCGGAGCTAGGGGAAGGTGAATCTCTTGTCGTTTGATCCGTTCAGTCTCGACGTCTTCTACTACCCGGTGTCGTGGATCATGTGGGTCTGGTACAAGCTGTTCGCCGCCGCGCTGGGACCGTCGAACTTCTTCGCCTGGGCCTTGTCGGTGATGTTCCTGGTGTTCAGCTTGCGCGCGCTGCTCTACAAGCCGTTCGTCCGTCAGATTCGCACCACCCGGCAGATGCAAGAGCTGCAACCCCAGATCAAGGCGCTGCAAAAAAAGTACGGCAAGGACCGCCAGCGCATGGCGCTCGAGATGCAGAAGCTGCAACGCGAGCACGGGTTTAATCCCATCCTGGGATGCTTGCCGATGCTGGCACAGATACCGGTGTTCCTGGGCCTCTACCACGTCTTGCGATCGTTCAACCGCACCACCGGAGGCTTTGGCCAGCCACACATGACGGTGGCCCAGAACCGGATGACCGGGAACTACGTGTTCACCGCGGCCGACGTCGGCCACTTTCTGGACGCCAACCTGTGGGGTGCCCCGATCGGTGCGTTCATGACGCAACATGCCGGGTTGGACGCGTTCACCCACTTCAGCCGTCCGGCGGTGATCGCTGTGGGAGCGCCGGTGATGATCATGGCCGGCATTGCGACGTTCTTCAACAGTCGCGCGTCGGTGGCGCGGCAGAGCGCGGAGGCGGCGGCGAACCCGCAGACGGCGATGATGAACAAGCTCGCGCTGTACGTGTTTCCGGCCGGCGTGGTCGTCGGTGGACCGTTCCTTCCGCTCGCGATCATCTTGTACTGGTTCGCGAACAACATCTGGACCTTCGCCCAGCAGCACTACGTGTTCGGCATGATCGAAAAAGAGGAAGAGGCCCAGAAGCAAGAAGTGATCCAGCGTCGGGCGGCGAATGCACCGGCGCCGGGCGCCAAGCCAAAGCGCCCAGCTAAGGCCGCACCGGTGAACGGCGACGGTTCGCCGGCGGATCCGGGTTCGGCGGGCCAGGTGACTGAAGCAGAGACCACAGAGACCGAAGCGAGCAAGCCGACAGTCGCACGGAACAACGCTCCGACCAACCGCACCCCGCGGCCCGGGGCGCGGCCCAAGAAACGCAAACGCTGACCGCAGAACAAGAGGGCACCAGAGGGCTACCAGACCTTTACCGGGGTCGAGTCGGACGAGCGACCCCACGAAAACACAGGCCCGTGGATTGAGAAAGAGAGAAAGCCATGACGGACTCCGATACCGCCACCGAGAGCGACGCGGATACGGAACTGGAAGCACAATCACCCACTGACGACACTGACGATGCTTCGGAGGGCGAGGCGACGGCAGATGCCGGCACCGACGAGGGCGACGACCTGGAGGAGCGGTTGGTCGCCGAGGGGGAGATCGCCGGTGACTATCTGGAGGAGCTGCTGGACCTGCTGGACTTCGATGGCGACATCGATTTGGATGTCGAGGGCAGCCGCGCGGTGGTGAGCGTCGACGGCAGCGACGACCTGAACAAGTTGGTCGGCCGCGGCGGCGAGGTGCTCGACGCCCTGCAAGAACTGACGCGCCTGGCGGTACACCAGAAGACCGGCGTGCGGAGCCGATTGATGCTCGACGTCGCGAGCTGGCGGCGGCGGCGGCGCGAGGAATTGGCGGCGCTGGGCGACAAGGTAGCGCGGCGGGTGCTCAAGACGGGCGAGCGCGAAGAGCTTTCGCCCATGACGCCCTTCGAGCGGAAGATCGTCCACGATGCCGTCGCGGCGGTGCCCGGAGTGCACAGCGAGAGCGAGGGCGTCGAGCCATCGCGCCGGGTTGTTGTTCTGCACGACCAGACGGACTGAGTTACAACTATGTAGTTCGCGCGGGCAGCCACGCCGGGGCCCGAGAAGGGGATGTTTCACGTGAAACATGGCAACCCTTGCGAGGGGAGCGTGTCCCCGGTGGCGCCAGGCGATCGGGTATCCGAGTCGGCGGCCGCCCTCTTTGGGCCGCGCCTCGACCTTGCCCAGCGGTACGCCGAAGTGTTGGCGGGCGCCGGCGTGGAACGAGGACTCCTGGGGCCGCGCGAGGTCGACCGGCTGTGGGACCGGCACCTGCTGAACAGTGCGGCGGTCAGCGAGCTTCTTGATCCGGGGGAACGGATCGTGGACATCGGCAGCGGCGCCGGATTGCCCGGGCTGCCGTTGGCGATTGCCCGCCCCGATCTTGAGATCGTCCTCCTTGAGCCGCTGCTGCGCCGGAGCGACTTTCTTCGCGAGGTAGTGGCCGAGCTTGGGTTGCCCGTCGATGTCGTGCGCGGCCGCGCCGAAGAGCCATGGGTTCGCGAGCAGATTGGCGAGAAAGACGCGGCAGTGTCGCGTGCGGTGGCAGCCTTAGACAAGTTGACGAAGTGGAGCATGCCATTGCTACGGACGGGCGGACGGATGGTCGCGATCAAGGGGGAGCAGGCTCCCGACGAAGTCCAGCAACACCGGCGTGTGATGGAGGCGACGGGCGCGGTTGATGTCAGGGTGGTGACATGTGGCGCGAACTACTTGCGTCCGCCCGCGACCGTGGTGTTGGCGCGGCGAGGCACCTTCTCGCGACACAGGTCCGCAAGAGAGATGAACAAGGGAACGCGATGAGCTCTCCCCAAGGTTGGAGCGACGCGCCCCAGTCGGGTACGCCGCACGAGGCCACGGAGGCGCCGGCGACGCGCCAGGAGCCGGCCATTACCGCCGATGTTTCACGTGAAACATCTGACGAAATCGACACGCCCATCGGTGCTGCCGCCGAACGCGCCATGCGGGTTCTGCACACCACCCACGAGCCACTGCCGCGGCCGCGTCACCGCCGGCTGTTCACCATCGCGAACCAAAAGGGCGGCGTGGGCAAGACCACCACTGCGGTCAACCTCGCGGCCGCGCTCGCTGTGCAGGGACTCAAGACGCTCGTCGTCGACCTCGATCCACAAGGCAACGCGAGCACGGCGCTTGGGATTACCGACCGGCAATCGGGCACACCCTCTTCGTATGAGGTACTTCTCGGCGAGGTCAGCCTGCAGGAGGCGGTGCGACCCAGCCCCCACAGCGGGCGCCTATTCTGCGTACCCGCGACGATCGATCTGGCCGGCGCTGAGATCGAACTGGTGAGCATGGTGGCGCGCGAGAACCGATTGCGCACCGCCCTGGGCGAACTGGACAATTTCGACTTCGACTACGTCTTCGTCGATTGCCCGCCGTCGCTCGGGCTGCTGACCATCAACGCGCTCGTCGCCGCGCCGGAGGTGATGATCCCGATCCAGTGCGAGTACTACGCGCTCGAGGGTGTCTCTCAACTGATGCGCAACATCGAGATGGTCAAGGCCCACCTCAATCCTCGCCTCGATGTGAGCACCGTAATCCTCACCATGTACGACGGCCGGACCAAGCTCGCCGACCAGGTGGCCGAAGAGGTGCGCCGGTACTTTGGGGACAAGGTATTGCGCACGGTGATTCCGCGCAGCGTCAAGGTTTCCGAGGCGCCCGGCTACAGCATGACAATCATTGACTACGACCCCGGTTCGCGGGGAGCGATGAGCTACCTCGACGCAAGCCGCGAACTCGCCAACCGCGATCAGCCACCATCCGCGAAGGGACAACCATGACACAGCCGTCGCGTAGGAAGGGCGGCCTCGGCCGGGGACTGGCCTCGCTGATCCCGACCGGCCCCGCGGACGCCGACTCCGGGCCAGCGACACTCGGCCCGCGGATGGGCAGCGCCGCCGCCGACGTTTTGATCGGCGGAGGTACAGCCGCCGGGCCGGACGGCGCGGCTGTGGGGTCGATGGGCGCGGTATATCGGGAGATCGCGCCGACCGACATCGAGCGCAATCCACGCCAGCCGCGGCAGGTCTTCGATGAGGAGGCGCTGGCGGAGCTGGTGCACTCCATCCGTGAATTTGGTCTGTTGCAGCCGATCGTGGTGCGGGCGGTGTCCGAATCGCAGAGCGGCGCGCGATACCAGATCGTGATGGGGGAGCGGCGCTGGCGGGCAGCCCAGGAGGCTGGCCTGGCCGCCATCCCGGCCATCGTGCGCGAGACGGGCGACGACAATCTGCTGCGCGACGCCCTGTTGGAGAACATTCACCGGGTGCAGCTGAACCCCTTGGAAGAGGCGGCGGCCTACCAGCAACTGCTCGACGAGTTCGATGTCACCCACGATGAACTGGCGGCGCGCATCGGCCGTTCGCGGCCGTTGATCACGAACATGATCCGGCTGCTCAAGCTGCCGATCCCGGTGCAACGCCGGGTGGCCGCGGGCGTGCTGTCCGCGGGCCATGCCCGCGCTCTGTTGTCCCTGGAGGCCGGCCCTGATGCGCAGGAAGAACTGGCCAGCAGGATCGTCGCGGAGGGCCTGTCGGTGCGGGCCACCGAGGAGGCGGTCACTCTCGCCAATCGCGCTGACACGACCACGCCGGCGCCACCGCGCCGCAAGCCGATTCAGATGCCTGGCCTCCAAGATGTTGCCGACCGCCTGTCGAACGCTTTCGACACCCGGGTGACGGTCAGCCTCGGCAAACGCAAGGGCAAGATCGTGGTCGAATTCGGCTCGGTGGACGATCTGCAGCGAATCATCGACGTGATGAACCCATCCGGCGCCTGACCAGCCACTTCATGTAATTACGTCACTGTGACACCGCGGCGCTTCCCGGGGCGAAAAGTACCGTGATCTGGCGCAAACCTGCTGTGCGCCAAGTCATTTCAATGCACGGCAGGGGGGCGGCTGACGCGGCAGCGGCAAGACCGGGCAGGACTGGCCTGAAGACAACAAACTCTCCTATTCTGGAGGGGTTGCGGGGGCAGAACTTTTCCATCGGCTGTAGTACCGCACGGAAGCCAGGAGGCTAGTGTCCGCTCGAATCACGCCGCTGCGACTCGAGGCTTTTGAGCACCTCCCCAAACATGCACGCCGCTGCGTCTTCTGGGAGGTGGACCCGGCGACCCTCGGCAACCAAGACCACCTCGCGGACCCCGAGTTCGAAAAGGAAGCCTGGTTGTCGATGGTGATGCTGGAGTGGGGCTCCTGCGGTCAGGTCGCGACGGCGGTTCCCGACGAACGCAGCCACGCCGAGCCGCCCTGCCTGGGATATGTGCTCTACGCTCCACCGGGTGCGGTGCCACGGGCGCACCGGTTTCCTACCGCGCCGGTGTCCGCGGATGCGGTGTTGCTGACGTCGATGGGGGTGGAGGTTGGGCAAGCTAGCGACGACCTGCCGCACAGCCTCATCGCCCGGGTGATCGACGAGTTGGTCCGCCGCGGAGTGCGCGCGCTAGAGGCTTTCGGCCGCACCGAGGCGGCCGCCGAGTTGCAGGATCCATGCGCGGTGGACCCTGATGTGCGGCCGGTGCTGGAGGCTCTCGGCGACTGCTCGGTCGACCACTGCATCATCGGTGCGGATTTTTTGAAGGACGTCGGCTTTGTCGTGGTGGCCCCGCACCCGTATTTCCCCCGGCTGCGGCTTGAGTTGGACAAGGGGCTGGGCTGGAAGGCCGAAGTCGAGGCCGCCCTGGAGCGCCTGCTGGCGAATGCTCAGCTGCAGGAGCCGGTGGGGGCGGGGTCGACAGCCAGCGTCAGCGGCTTACGAACCGCCGAGTCGGCTGGCTCGCTCGACTGACAGTTCGTGGGCAAGTAACTCGGCGAAGGTGAATGTGCCGGTGGGTCGGTCATTCTTGCCGAGCAGATAGAGTCGCTTGACCGCAGCGAGGATACCTTCGGCGATAGCATCGCGGGTCTGCGTGGAAAGCAGCATCGCGCGGTCACGCGGGTTGGAGATGTAACCGACGTCGACCTGAATGGTCGGCATCCGAGTCAGCGTCAGCAGATCCCACGTCCGGCCATGCGTACGACAGTCCCGCAAACCGGTGCGGGCCACCACTTCTCGCTGAATGAAGTCGGCGAGATTGCGGCCGATGGTGGAGACCGAACCATGCGAGTTGCCGAAGTGGAAAGAGGCGACGCCGTTCGGCGCGGGGCTGCTCTGAGTTTCGCAGCGCAGGCTGATCATTAAGTCTGCGCCGACGTTGTTGGCGGTAGCGGCGCGCTCGGCGTCCGACGGGCTGCGGTTGGTCGGACGGGACAGAAAGGTCTCCATACCAATGGCGGTCATCCGACCTTCAAGCCGACTTGCCAAGTCCCACAACACATCTGCTTCGCTGATGGGGCCGTCCGGGCCTTGCGTGATCGCTCCGTGGTCCGCGCCGCCACGGCCCGGATCGATAATGATCCGCTTGCCAGAGAGCTTCGGGCCCGATCGACGGACCAGCTCTTCCTCGCGAATCGCGTGTGGCGAGCCGCCGGTGACCCGCGAACTCAGAAAGTACAAGGAGCGCAACGTTTCCGGGCCGCAGATACCGTCGGCGGCCATCCCAGACTCACGCTGATACGACATCAGCGCATTGTGGGTCTGCAAGCCGAAGTATCCGTCGACCAGGCCGGTGTAAAAGCCGAGGTCCTGCAACCGGGCCTGCAAAGTCGCGACGTCGTCGCCGTAAAGCGGGGCGCCGAATTGGTGATACAACGTGCGGGCACCCAGCCGGTAGGAGGCTTCCTTCAATGCCCGGTAAGTGGCTTCGCCGACAACGCCGTCCACGAGCAGTCCGCGATGCTGTTGGAACGCGCGCACCGCGTGGTCGAGTTCGGCGTCGAACAACTCGAGCGAGACATGCCTGCCGGTCGTCAGGTCTTCGTCGGGGTTGTCCAGCAGTCCCAGCGCAGACAGCGCGACCCGGATCTCGGTGACAGCCGCACTGCGGTCTCCACAGCGCAGCACCTCGCCGTGTTCGCGGTGCGGACTCGGCATACCAAGGGCCCTCCGGGACTCACTAACGCGCTGACAAAGGCTTATCGGGACATAACAGGGCACAACAGCTAGCGGTTATTGTCTCAGATCGTTGCGGATTTCCGGAAAACGCCAGGCTAAACGCGGGGCGTCGTGCCGCGATCCAAAGGGGGTCAGGTGACGTTGGGAACCTGATCGGAAAGCTCGCGCAGCAGCGCCGCTTTACCCTTGGCGCCCACGATCCGCTTCACCGGTTGACCGTCCTTGAACAAGATCATCGTCGGGATCGACACGACCTGGAAGTCGCGCGCTGTCTCCGGGTTGGCGTCCACATCAAGCTTGGCGACGGTGAGCTGCTCGGACCGCTCGGCCGCGATCTCCTCGAGCACCGGGGCGACCATCTTGCACGGCCCGCACCAGGTTGCCCAAAAGTCAACCAGCACAGGCTTATTGCTCGACAACACGTCGGCGGAAAAGGATGCATCGGAAACTTCTATTGTGGCCCCGGCCTTTTCGGAGTCGGTCATCGGTAGTGCTCCTATCAACTATCAGTGTGTCGGTACTGTCAGCGTTTCAGCATGGGCATCGGCATGTTCGGCCAGCCAGCGCTCGGCGTCGATGGCCGCGGCGCAGCCACTGCCTGCGGCCGTGACCGCCTGGCGGTAGGTGCGGTCCACCAGATCGCCGGCGGCAAACACACCCTCCACCGACGTGCTCGTGGTGCGTCCCTGCACCAGCACGTAGCCGTCCGGGTCGACGTCGACGACATCGCGCACCAGGACCGAACGCGGTTCGTGACCGATCGCGACGAACACACCGGTGACCGGAAGTGTGGTCTCCTCACCGGTTGTGCTGTGGCGCAACCGCAATCCGGTCACCGTCGTCTCGCCGTCCACCGCGACCACGTTGTGGTTGGTGACGAATTTGATCTTGTCGTTGTTGCGGGCGCGCTCGAGCATGATCTTCGACGCGCGGAACTCGTCACGGCGGTGCACGAGCGTCACGCTGCGGGCGAACCGAGTCAGGAAGGTGGCCTCTTCCATCGCGGAGTCACCGCCGCCGATCACGGCGATGTCCTGATCTTTGAAGAAGAACCCGTCGCAGGTGGCACACGAACTGACGCCGCGGCCCAGCAATTCCTGCTCGCCAGGAATCTGCAGATAGCGCGCCGCGGCGCCCATCGCGAGGATGACGGCGCGGGCCCGGTAGGTCTGACCATCGGCGGTGGTGACCGATTTGACCGGGCCCGCCAGCGACACCGTCTCGACGTCTTCCATCCGCAGGTCCGCACCGAATCGCAGCGCCTGCTCGCGCATCTCGTCCATCAGCTCGGGGCCGGTGATGCCGTCGCGAAAGCCGGGGTAGTTCTCCACCTCGGTGGTGGTCATCAACGCGCCTCCGAACGAGGTGCCCTCAAAGACCAGCGGCGCGAGCTGCGCGCGGGCCGCGTAGAGCGCGGCGGTGTAGGCGGCGGGGCCCGAACCGACAACGATTACGTCGTGGACAGTGTCATCAGCAGCGGAGGTCATGCGAGCCTTTCAGATCCAGAAGCTTTGCAGCTAAGCGTATGAACGCCAGCCTAGGCGGGGGTGTTCCCGCACGTGTGCCCACCCTTCAGGACCAAGCGAGACCCGTTAGGCGCGGGGGATCTGGGTGCTGACCAGCAGACCGGTGTCGGCGGCGCTGCAGTTCAGCGCCACCGCGAAGACCGTCAGGCTGTCGGGCGTGTCGCCGGGCAGCACCATCACTACGCCGGGGCGGGCGTTGATCTCGATCGGCTGCGCGCCGAGCACCCGGGTGGATGCGGGATAGCCGAGGCCAGTCAGGCAGGACGCGCGCCGCCCCGGGTCGTTGAGCGGACCTGGGGGCGGGCCGTAGTCGGGGCTGCGGTCGAGCAGGCCGAGCAGCTGGGCCTGCGACAGTGGGATCGCCATCGGCGGCGTCGATACCGTGATGTGTTCGGCGGTGATTTGCGTGCTCGGAGTGGGCGTGGGCGCATTGACCAGAGCCGCGGTGCCCAGGCCGATCGCGGCGACCACAGCGCACGCGCCGGCCACTCCCGCGGTCAGTCGGGCGGGCCGCGTGTGCGGACGCGCCGAATGCGCGGCGCCGCCGGTGGACGAGCCGCTCGCTGAGCGCAGCGCCGCGGAAATCCGGGCGGTGACCGCCGGCGGCGGGTCGGGCGCCGACGCCGGGTCGGCGGCCTCAGCGCTTAGGGCGGCCACATCATTGCGCACCCGGTTCAGGGCGCGAACCGTGGCCTCCGCGTCCGGATCAGCGCGGACTTGCCTGCGCACCCGGGCGGCGGTGTCGTCATCGAGCAGGCCGCCCTGTAGGTCGGCGAGCAGTTCCACCGTCAGCGGCGGGTCCGCACTCCCGTCGGGAGGATCTTCGTCGCCTGCACTCATCCGCCCAAGTCTGCGTCATGCACAGTGCGAAGGCGATGAACAGCCCCGGCGTCCGGGCATTACCGCTGATCGGCCGGGGCATTCAGGTAGCCGAGCAGCTGCACAAGCCTCGCGCGGCCGCGGGCGCAGCGGCTCTTGACGGTGCCCTCGGGCACTCCCAGCATCCGGGCGGTGTCGGCGATCGAGCAGCCCTGCATGTCGACGGCCACCAAGGCCGCCCGTTGCTCGACGGGAAGCCGCATCAGCGCCTGCTGGACCGCGATCGCCGTTTCTATCTGAACCGTTTGGTCGGCGACCGGGTAGACGTCCTCGAGCGGGATGGTCGGGCGGCCTTTGACGCGCCGCAGCCGGTCCAGGCAGGCGTTGACAACGATGCGATGCAGCCAGGTCTGGACGGCGGCGTCGTGCCGAAATGCGCCGGCGCAGCGATGCGCCGAAAGCATGGCGTCCTGCAAGGCGTCTTCGGCGTCCTCGGGGGAGCGGGTGGTGAGCCGCGCCAGCCGGTGCAGCTGCCGTTGATGGCGGTGGAACAACTCGGCGAAGGCGTAGCGGTCCCCGGCGACGTGAGCGGCCAGTAGCTCGGCGTCACTGCGTTCCTGCTGGGTGTTGCCGCCATCGAGACCGGTCTTGCCCACGGCCGGGACAGTAGCCAATCACTTGTCAGGCGGCACTTCACCCGACAGCTGCTAAGAAGCCGCCTGAATCGTGATCTCCGAGATCTCGGCGCGGCTCTTGCCGTCGAGGGTTCCCAACGTGGAAATCCACACCAGCAGGTTCGACGTCGAGTCGCTCGAGCTGACCTTGATGACGTTATGACCAGGTTTGAGCGCGGTGGCGGGAGTCAGCACCTTGGTGTCGTCCACCGATGCCGGTGCCGGCGTCGACGCCGAACGAATCTCCACCTTGGTCCCGGTGCTGGCGACGTCGATGTTGACCACGCCCACGACGGTCGGCTTGGGCAGCTGCAACATCAGCCCGACGCCCTTTTTGAAACCGGGGAACGGGACAGCGTCTGAATAGATGTCGGTTTGCCAAGCGGTCGCCGGGTCACCGTCGATCGCCTGCCCGGCCTGGCCCGGGTTGTCGGCGTCGCCGTCGGGGGAGTAGACGGTGGCCTTCGTGGGTTTGACGAAGCTGCCGGCCGGTGCGGAACTGGCCTCCGACGACGACGAGCTCGATGACGTTGGCGTGTTCAGGCCGAGCTTGTCGTTGTTGAGGCCACCGCCCAGGTTGCCGAAGATGCCCTTGACCACCGACGCCAGTACGAGGAGGGCCACCACGATGATCGCGGCGCCCGCGCTGACACCGATGATCAGGTTGCGACGCCGGTGCCCGAAGACGCCGTATTCCCGGGTGGCGGGCTGGCGGGGGGTAGTCGGCGGCGGCGTGTCCTCGATCGGGCCGAGTACCTCGGTGCGGTCGGCGACCGCGGTTGCCTGTTGGAGCAAGTTCAAAAGCGTTGACGCACTGCGTATTCCGCCGTCCTCCTGCACCGCCCGGGCGGCGACCGCGGAGATCTGGAAGGGGATGTCGCGGTCGATCACGGCGGGTTCGACGGGAAGGCCCGCGGAATCCCGCTTGGCTTGCGCCAGCCCGCTGCGCACCCCGAACTCGCGCAGCGGCCAGCGGTTGACCAGCAGGGCGTACAGCGTGGCCCCGATGCCGCGGATGTCGTCTTGCGGGTTGGCGTCGGGCATCGTCGCCGGGTAGGCGAGCACAACGTCGCCCTCGATGCTCACGCGCACCCGGCTGGGGTGGTCGATGGACAACGCGACCCCGGCGCGGTGAGCCGCGTCGGCGGCAGCGGCCAACGACTGCATCGCCCGGATGGCCCCGATGGGCGACGGCGAGGTGTCGGCGACCTCCTGCAGCGAACCGCCGCGAATCCACTCTGAGACCACCAGGCCGCCAGACCCGGTGCGGACGACATCGAGTATTCGGGCGACGCCGGGCTTGTCGA
The DNA here is from genome assembly GCA_963767375.1 of uncultured Actinomycetota bacterium. GTDB lineage: Bacteria > Actinomycetota > Actinomycetes > Mycobacteriales > Mycobacteriaceae > Mycobacterium. The sequence goes on along the minus strand of CAVYDT010000008.1, from coordinate 1,810,762 downwards.
TCCGGCTGAGCCGCAAGGTGCGGGACAGAATCTCCTGCAGCACCTCCGGGGCGAGGGCCCCGTCGGGGTCGACGAACGTCAGCGCCACCTGTCGGTCCAGCGCGGTGTCCAGCGCCTGCCAGAACTGCAACGGGGGCGCGCTGCCGTGGAACACCAGCAGCCGATAGCGGCCGCCGGCGATACGGGCGCCGGGAACCAAGTGGACGTCGTCGGGGTGTGGGCGGGGCCCGGCCTCGGCTGGCAAGGCGGAAAAATCGCCGTTCAGCTGGTCGGACGGACGCGACTGAGAATCAGGGCGAGGCTCGGGGTCGGCCGGAATGTCGGGCTGGAAGTCGTCGGCGGCCGGCCGGGGCAGCTCGGCGCCTGACCCCAAGCTGGATGCGGCGCTTTCCCCTGGGCGGTCTGTCACCTCCGGTCCTTTCGCTATCCGGGCGCTGGGTGCCCGTTCCGGAGGCCTGCGCCGGATCGGCTCCTGGACCGCTTTTGCCACCGGCTGAGACGAATTGCTCTGCTCAGGGTACGTGACCGCACTACTCCTCGACGATTGGTCCGGCGCAGCAAGGGGGGAAGCCGCAACGCGCCACGCCGGCCGGTGATCCGGCGCCGCACCGCACCCAGCGCTGCTTGCGCCTCGGGAACCTGGGCCTGGAGCATGACCACGGCCATGATCGGCAGCATGATCGTCGCCAGCACCAGCAGGCGCAGCAGCGAACCGGCACCGCCGCCGTGGGCTGTCCACTCACCCAGGCCCAACAACCGATCGGCCACGTGCGCCAGCAGCCCGGCCAGTAACGATGCCGCGATGGTCACCAGGACGGTCCGCGCTTCGCCGATGCCGACCAGCTGGCCGCCGGCCGGTAGGAGTGCCTGGCGCAGCAGGTAGTAACCGACGATCGCGCCGGCCACAAATCCGAGGCCGTTAGCGAGCCCGAGGTAGCCGGCGACCAGCTTGGGGTCGTGGGTGGCGTGTGGTGCCAGCAGCGAACCGGTGATCTTGACGGTCGTGATCACCAGAATGATCACGATCGGCGTCCAGGGCTGTTCGCGGGCGTAGAACACGCGAAGCTGCAACAGCACCAGGCCGTAGGGGATCAGGGTGAACGCCGATAAGGAGATCGCGGCGCCCAGGTAGCCCGCATCCACCCCGCCGAAATGGCCGTAGGCGAATAAGGCGCTGCCCATCGCCGATCCGCCGACGGTCATGAACGCCACAATCGGGATCAGCGTGATCAGAGTCAGCCGGGTGGCCAGCGACAGGTCGGCGAGCACGCCGCGGGTGTCGTTGGCGGCGGCGTTGCGGCTCAGCCGGGGCATCACGACCGTGAGCACCGTGACCCCGATCATGCCGAACGGCAGCATCAGGACCAGCCAGGTGTAGTTGTAGATCGCCGGGCCCGACGCGGCCGCCGTGCTGGCGATCTGGTTGCCCACCACCAGGCCGAGCTGACTGATCACCACATAGAGCACCATCGCGGCGGCCATCGTGCCGAAGCGCTTGAGCCGCTCGTCGATTCCCCACATCGGGCGCAGGCTGATGTGCTGGCGCTTGATGGCGATCAACAACACCGCGACCTGTGCGAACACCCCCAAGTTGGTGCCGATCCCGAGCACCAGCAGCTTCGCGTTGCCCATCCGGACGGGGTCGACGGACAGCTCGCCGGGGACCACCAGGTAGACGAGCAGGGTGGTGATCGCGACGAGGTTGTTGACCACAGGCGCCCACGCCGTCGCCCCGAACCTGTTGCGGGTGTTCAGGATTGCCATGAACACCGACGTCAGGCCGTAGGCGAGCACCTGGGGCAGAAGCAGGTAGGCGAAGGCAGTGGTCAGGGGTTCGTTGACCTGCGGGCTCCGGCCCAGCATCAGCCGCACCAGCAGCGGCGCGGCCAGCACCGACAGTGTGGTGGCGACCAGCAGCAGCACCGTCACCAATGTGACCAGGCGCCGCACGAATGCCGCACCGCCGTCGGGGTCGGCCTGCTCGGCGCGGGTCAGCACGGGAACGAAGATCGCGGTGAACGTCGCCTCCAGCACGAGCGCGGCGATCAGGGCTGGTAGCTGATTGGCCACCGAGAACGAGCTGGCCAGCGCGGCGCCCAGGACGGCGGCCAGCAACACAATCTTGGCGAAGCCGGTGACCCGGCTGATCAGGGTTCCGAATGCCATCGCCCACGACCGCGAAACCAGCGCGGCGTCGGAGAGCTCGGGCCGCTGACGTGACACGTCCGGGACCGGGGGAATGGGCCCCGTCGGGGGCGAGGTGGGGTCGCGGTGGGACCGGGGCTGTCGCTGTCGCGGCGGCGGTGCGGATGGTTGAGCCCGCCCGCGAGCCGGGTTCATACGTTGTTCGTTTCGTCCACCCGACGGTCGACCCTGTCGGTGCGTCGAGCGGCAGGCGGGTCGGGGCGGTCCAGGTCGGCGCGATCGGGCTGGCCGCGGAAACGGTGCCAAAGCCGTCGTCCGGCCAGCGCCACCAGCACGGCGGCCGCGGTCAGCGTGATCGCGAACAGCACCTTTCCGTAGGCGTTGGAGTGCACGGACAGCCGCACCGGCTCACCCAGGCGCATGCCGTCCGGTGTCCGCAGCGCGACGTCGATCGCGACTCGCTGGGTGAAGTTCACTTCGATCGGTACCCGCAGCGGCAGGTATCCCGGCGGCAGCTCGACCTGGCCCACGTCGGTAACCCGCATCCCGGGTGGGGCGTCGACCTGCAGCTTGACCCGGATGGGAACGGCCAGGCCGTTGTGCAGTGCCAGCGGAAGGGGACTGTGCTCGGTGGCCAAGGTGTACGAGCTGCCCGGGTTGACGATCGTCACCGCACCGAACAAATCTTTGATCGTGTTGCCGACGACGGTCATCCGCTGTTGGGCCAGTCCGTTGCGGGTGTCGGGCGGCTCCGACTGGCTCAGGGCGCGCAGCATGTCTTCGCGCAGCGGCGCCGTGTATTGGATGCCGGTCAAGCCGGTGCGCTCGTCGGTGGTCAACGCGGAGGTCAGCCCCCATAGTCGGCCGACCTGGCCGGCGATTTCGGCGGTGACGTCGTCGTTGAACCGGCCGCGTGCGGAGGCGTATGCGCTGACGGCCTCGGGTGGCTCGCTGTGAGTCGCGGCGTCGGAGATCACCACCGGCAGCGGTCGCGCCACCGCCAGGCCAGACCGAATCGCCGTGGCCAAGGTGGTCAGGATGACCTGCGCGTCATCGGACTGCAGGCTCCACACCGCAGGTGGCACCAAGATCTGGGCGCGCGGTAGGACGTCCCGGTCCAGCGCATGCCAGAGCATCGAGCCCAACGCGTCTTGGCGGCGCGCGGTGTCCGAGTCGTGTGCCAGCCGAACGGTCAACGCGGAGTCCGCATAGGTGGGGAAGGTCGGGGCGGTCCCGGCCGCGGCTAGCGCGGCGCCGACGGCCGGATCGAACGGAGCGACCACGACCTGCGGGGACAACCGCCGGGGCGCGGTGTCGACGCCGGCGGACGAGCCGGTGGCGGGATCCTGGGCGGAAAAGTGCGCGGCCGCGATCGCGACGGTGCCGTTGTTGCCGCTGAGCAGGTTGACCGCGCTGCTGGTCAACGGCCCGTCGGGCAGCACGGTGGCCCCGCGGGTGGACGCGATGTCGAGAATCTGGTCGACGACGTCGCCGGCGCTGCCGGTGGCGGCCGTGCTCAACCCTGGGTCGTGGACGCGCTGCAAGGCATCCAGATCGGCTTCGGCGTAGGGCAGCGGCGTCACGCAGGTCCGGTGGGCCAGCGCCCGCAGTCGTCCCAGCCAGGTGGTGGCGGCGGCCTGACCGGTGCCGGGGTGCGTGGGGGTGCCCGGTTGTTGGGCGGGGCCGTCGGGGGAGTTGGACACGACGTAGCCGCCGGTCATGGCGTTGACTGTGACGAGTAGATCCGGGTCGATAGCCAGGCACAGCGCGCGGCCGACCGCGCCGTCGGGATCTACGTCGTGGCCGGTGGCGCCCTCGGCGGCGGCCAGCAGGATGTCCAGCCGGCCGCCGGTGGCCAGTGATGTGGCCAAGTCGTCGTCGACCAACCGGATCGGGATGGCCCCCCCGGGCACGCCCGGGGACAACCGGGGCCGGTCGGCCAGCGGCCACAGCATGGTCAGCCACACGGGTTTGGAGGTGTCGGGCGCCACGGCGCCGTCCACGGCGTCGGGTTTGTCGGGCGGCACGCCGATCACGGGCAGCAAGAACCGCGCGTTGTCGAGCCGGGCGGGCGCGCCGTAGTCGGGGGTTCCGTTGACGTTGACCAGCACGGGGTAGATCCCGGGCTGGTCGATGGCCAACGACGGCTTGGCCAACGAACGCACCGGGGCCGACAGGGTGAAACTGGCCTCCTGCCCGCGCTGGAGTTCGGGCGCCACCGTCAGGAAGTCCGCGGCGGGGCGGTATTGGTCGGTGCCGCCGTCCAGGGAGGTGCGCAAGTCAACCGATGAGGTGACGGCGCCGGCGTGCTCGAGTCGCACCATTACGTCGCGGACGGGCCGGTCACCGATGTTGGTCACCATGCCGCTGACGGTGACGACGGCATCGCTCGTGGTGGTGACCACGTCCGGAGTCACTTGATCGATGCGCACGCGGACGAACGGCGTCGCGGTGGGCTCGCCCGCCGCCGCGTGCGGCGTCAGCCCGGAAAGCACCCCGCCAAAACCGGCCACGATGCCGACCACTGCGGCGAGGCGCAACAAGCCGGCCCCCCGGAGTCGTCGCGCGGTCACGTCCCTGGCCCGTGACCGTTCTTCCGGCCCGCCGGGGGTTCGCCGGAATGGCGGGTGCGCGAATGCGTCTGGGGTCGGCGCCGAGGCGAACTCGGAGGCAGCGGTGGAAGCGCGGCAGGGCCGTCGCTTTGCAGTTTGTCGATCAGGTCGTGGGCCACCTCGGCCAGCCGCCGCTCGTCGGCGTAGGCCAGCCGTGACGGCAGCTCGCGCATCGGTACCCATGCGACTTCGGCGACCTCGAGGTCCTCGTCGGACAACTCTCCGCCGGAGAACCGCATTAGATAATGGTGCACCGTCTTATGTACGCGACGACCGTCGGTGACGAACCAGTAGTCGATGCGTCCCAGCGCGGCCAGCACGCTGCCGCGAATTCCGGTCTCCTCGGCGACCTCCCGAATGGCGGTCTGCTCCGCGGTCTCGCCCATCTCGATGTGACCCTTGGGCAGCGACCACAGCATCCGGCCGCGCCGGTCGATGCGGCCGATGAGGGCCGCGACCTGGCATTCACGGGGTCCGTCGAGGCCGTCGATGACCAGGCCGCCGGCGGAGGTTTCGTGCACAGTGCGCAGCCGTTCCGGCCCGCCACGCGGAGGGCGGCCCCGGCGCGGTTTTGGGGCCGTCGAGTCGCCGGCCGGTTGACTGGCCGTGTTTTCGGCCGATCCGGCGGCACCACGGCCGCGACGCCTACCCCGGCGCCGACGTGGTTTGGCTTGTTCGCCGTCCGACACCCAAGCGATAGTAGCTGGCACGGGCCGGTCTTCCCGGACATACTCGCCGCTAGTCCGGTGCGCGACGGCGCAGCAGGCTTTGTGGCGCCGTCGAGAGCTTCGTCAGATCGGGCCTATCGCCTCAGCGATGATCCAGACGGGGACAAAGATAATTACTGAGAGTGGCCCTGAAAGGCTACCGATCAGCATTCCGCGGCCGACCTGGCCGATCTTTCCGGGACCCCTGGCAAGAACGGCTGAGAACGCCATGTATACGAGAACTTCCGGAAGAACTAACACTATCGAATAGGGGGCCAAAAGCCACATGAACAAAACCACAATGAGGATATGCGCCAGTGCGACCACGAAGCTGACGGGACCGTAACGATTCTTTGACGTGTCCATCGCCGAACTGTCTGCCACGACGATGCCTTTCAGGCCAACACAAAGTAAGCGTATACAACCGCGGTTATGAGGACGACGGCCGAAGAGCCCGCGAGACTGAGGGCAAGAGCGCGATGACGCGGGACCGGCGACTGCAGCAATGCGGCGACGAAAACCAACGACGCCAGGGTCGTGATGGCGCTCGCGGTCAGCATCCACGAGCGTTCACTGTGTCCACTTTCGGGAGTGAAATTGCCCTTACGCAATGCCAACATGACGAGAAACAGCATCCCAAACACGGCTTGGACGACGAACGGTGCGGACCACGTCGCGGTGCGCCAGGCGCGGCCGTCAAGATCACGCACCCAGGCAAAAGACGGCAGGGACATTGGCTGTCTCGCTTTCTGCGCTCAAAATTGCGCTGGGCTAACGCCGGGCAGTGGGGGCACTGATGGTGGGTTGGTGACCGGGCCGAACTCTGTGGGCGCCAGCGGAACAGGGACGTCGTACTCCAGGTTCCTCCCGCCGCCGTCGAACGGCGCGAAGGCCTTACCGCCGAGCGTTCCGACGTCATGATGGCGGGGCAGATTCAAAGCGGGACCGACCGAGCTGCCCGAGCGCGCCGGGTCGATCAGTACCGAGCGCGTGTTGCCGTCCGGTAGGTCCTGATACACCTCTAGGGAAGGGTAGTTAGTGCGGGTTCCGTTGACTTGCACACCTTTAGGCCCCGGCGTGAATACGAGGTCGCCATTGACCGTCTCCGTATGGTCGGCAAGTAGCCCGTCGGGATCGGCCGTGAAGGCTGGCGCAAAGGGATTGGCGGCGTCGTATTTGATGCGAACCGACCCATCAGACAGTTGAGTCACACTCCCCTTGGGAATGCCAACCTGCACCCTGCCGGGAGCCCCAGTTAAGGTCTCCTCGACGGACGGATTCTGGCGCAATACCACGACGCCATTCTCATAGTCGATGTACGTCGTGACCTTGGTGTCCTCCGGGTCGAAATAGGGATCGGGCCCGCGGTTGTTACCAAGATCGCGATTCCCGAATATAGAACTCGTCACATCCCGTTGTGGGATCCACTGCGAGACCCGCACGACGCCCTGGCCCGACACCGGGCGAATCTTCACCACTTCGATTTGTGGGCCGTGGCCACCGAACTTCGGGTCGTAGCTGTTCGGGTCGAGAGCCGCGGCCGTCGCCCAGTCCGCGTCCGAGGTCGGTTCACGGCCGAAAACTTGCTTGAACGCGTCGCTCTGGGCGTGTAAGCGCTTTTTCTGATCGGGTGTTTCTGCTTCGTGGCCATTAACGCCCTGGACCAGTTTCGGGTCGTACCCGTTCTGCGTTCGCAGATTGGTAATCGAAAGCCGCAGCTGACGAGAATAGTGGTCGCGAATCTGCTCGAGCGTGCTTAACGACGTCCTGGTGTCCTCGATAGCCCGGTTTTCGAGGTGCGTGATGCAATCGTCAAGCGCCCACTTTTGCAGCTCGCCCAGGGGGTAATCGTTCTCCACCTCGACGGCCGCACCTAGCTGATCATCGAGGCTCTGGAGTTGGCCGTCGAGCGTTGAAATTTCGCTGTTACCGGATCGCTGTGCCTCGGCCAATCCGGCCGCGACGCTTTCCAGATCGGCGCCGATTCTAGGCAGCTGAGCTGCTTGCAGGCCTAGCGTCTTGGTGGCGCGCTGCACTTCCGCGGAGTCGTTGATCGGGTTGCCACCGTTCTCGTGCGTCCACGACTTCTCGAAGCGGTCGCGTGCTTGAAGGAATGCGGTTTCGGCTTCTGTCGTGGACTGCGACGCATCATGGAACGCTTGCGCGAGACGGGAGATTTGGGCTGGCCGGCCGCTTTGGAGGGTGGCGTTGAGTTTCCACGGGTCGCCGCCGGCCAACATGACCAGCGCGCCACGGCTTATGTACCGGAGATGCATCGCACGGCCCTCAACCGTTCCCCCTGTCTGCCGCGTGCAACGCTACTATCGCTGCTCTGCCGGTCAATTCACCTTGAAGCCCGGCAGCGGCTCGTCACGGCCCGCGCCGCCGCCGACCCCACCCGACTAGGCTTTTCGAACGTGCCGGAAGCCGCCCATGATGCCGAGCTGCTGACCGCGGCCGCGGTCGCCTTGAATAGGCATGCCCCGGTGCTGCGTGAGCTCGGGTCGTTGTTCGATGCCGCCGGCCGCGAGTTGTACCTGGTCGGGGGTTCGGTGCGGGATGCGTTGTTGGGCCGGCTGAGTCCCGACTTGGACTTCACCACCGACGCCCGCCCGGAGCAGGTGCAACACATCACGCGGCGGTGGGCCGACAACTTGTGGGACACCGGCATCGACTTCGGCACCGTCGGCGTCGGCAAGGGTGACCACCGTTTGGAGATCACCACGTTTCGCGCTGACACCTACGACCAGGTGTCACGCAATCCCGAGGTGCTTTACGGCGACCGCCTCGACGATGATTTGGTGCGCCGCGACTTCACCGCGAACGCGATGGCCGTGCGCATCACGGCGAACGGCCCAGGTGAATTCCTTGATCCCCTAGGCGGTCTGGTCGCACTGCGCGAGCGCGTACTGGACACCCCGGCGGCGCCATCGGTGTCGTTCGGCGATGACCCGTTGCGGATGCTGCGCGCGGCGCGGTTCGTCTCGCAACTGGGCTTCACGATCGCGCCGCGGGTACGGGCGGCGATCGAAGAGATGGCCCCGCAGTTGGCCCGCATCAGTGCCGAGCGGGTGGCCGCCGAGCTGGACAAGCTGCTGCTGGGCGACGACCCGGTCGCCGGCATCGATCTGCTGGTGCAAACCGGGATGGGTGAGGTGGTGCTGCCCGAGATCGGCCGCATGCAGATGGCCATCGACGAACACCATCAGCACAAAGACGTCTACCAGCATTCGCTGACCGTGCTGCGGCAGGCGATCGCCTTAGAGGATGACGGCCCGGATCTGGTGCTGCGCTGGGCGGCGCTGCTGCACGACATCGGCAAGCCCACCACCCGCCGCCACGAACCCGACGGCGGGGTGAGCTTTCACCATCACGAGGTGGTTGGCGCCAAGATGACCCGAAAGCGGTTGCGGGCGTTGAAGTATTCCAAACAGATGGTCGAAGACATCTCGCAGCTGGTGTATCTGCATCTGCGTTTTCACGGCTACGGCGACGGGAAGTGGACCGATTCGGCGGTGCGCCGCTATGTGACCGACGCCGGACCGCTGCTGCCCCGGCTGCACAAGCTGGTGCGCGCCGACTGCACGACGCGCAGTCAGCGTCGCGCCGCCCGGCTGCGGGCCAACTACGACCAGCTGGAGGCCCGCATCGCCGAATTGGCCGCCCAAGAGGATCTGGCGCGGATACGTCCGGACCTGGACGGCAACCAGATCATGCAGCTGCTCGACATCCCGGCGGGCCCCCTCGTCGGTGAGGCGTGGTCCTACCTGAAAGAGCTGAGGCTCGAGCGCGGGCCACTGACCACCGAGGAGGCCACCGCGGAGTTGCTGGACTGGTGGCGGTCGCGCGGGAACCCGTAGTGGTGCTGCGGCGTCAGACAATTCGTGGACTATTGCCTCGCCGGTGACGACGGCGCCGCGGCCATGTGGAACGGCCAGCCCGACCTCGACCTGGATGGTGACGGTCGGCTCGATGCGATCAGCCTGGATTTCGACGGCGACGGGATGCGCGACGACGCGCTGGCGGATGTCGACGGCGACGGACTGGCCGACCATGCCGTGCTCGACCTGAACAATGACGGCACCCCCGAGGCATTCTTCACCGATGACGGCACGGGCACGTGGGCGGTAGCCGTGGACCGAGGCGGGCAGTTGCGCTGGTTTGCGCTCGACGGGGTCGAGCACACCGGCGGTCCGTCGGTTGACTTCGACGGTCACGGACGTCTCGACGACCGATTGTTCGATACCGACGGCAACGGGGTGGCCGACCGAGTGCTGTGCGCCGGCGAGAACGGTGTGACGGGATACGTCGACACGGACGGCGACGGCCATTGGAACGTCCGGATTTCTGACACCAACGGCGACGGTCTCGCCGACGGCGCTTCTTCGTTGTGAGACATGTGGTTTCGCGGCCACGGTGACTTGCGGGCCGTGCGATGCGGCTGCGCTACATAAGCATTCCGCATCTGATCGCCGAGGTCGGTGGAGATCCCTGGGCGATCAACAACGGCTTGCAAGTGGGTCGCCCAGCGCAGATTTGCGCTCTGGCGCAGGCGTTTCACGACGCGGGTGGATGCACCGCGGCGTCCAACGCGGCGTTCGACGAAGCCGGCCGGCGCTTCGCGACGGCCTGGAACCACGAGAACGGCGAAGTGCAGCGCGTGACCAAGTCGCTAGAAGCGCAGTCCGTGCAATTAGCCAAGATCGGGGTCGATTTGGACAACGTCGCGACCATCCTGGCCCAGACGCAACGTACCGGCGCAGTGTTGATCTCGACAGTGGAGGCCTGTCTGCAGCGCCTCGACAGCCAGGTCGGCGAGGCGGCGGATCTCGGGGAGCCGATCTCTGATCTCGAGCAGGACGCCATTGACGGAACCAAAGCTGTTCTAACACAGCTTTACTCGCTGCGCGGCAGCTACGCAGATTTTTTGCAGACGGCATTGACCACCCTGGTCCCGCAGGCGGCGGCACCGAAACGCGAAGAGACGATGCAGCTTCCGCTACCCGGAACGGTAGCTGAAGATGTCAACGGGTGGTGGAGATCGCTGAGCCAAGAGCAGCAAGACCGATTGATCGCTTCGCATCCGCCGGATCTAGGGAATCTCAACGGTATTCCGGTCGACGTTCGCAGCCGGATCAACGTGGCCGTGATGGGCGACGACCTGCGTCGCGTGGAAGACGCAGCAGGGGAGTATGGCCTTTCCGTCACCGATGCATTGAGCAGTCCCGACCACTATGGGCCTTCGCCGACGGCAATCGTTCGATACAACAACGCCGTTCGGGTCCGAGACGGTCTCGCTATTTCCGCCGGGGCGAAGGATCTGCGGGGGAATCCTCCCGAGGTGTTTCTCTTGAAGTATCAGCCCGAGGCGTTCGGGGGAGTGGGAGCCGCGGCCGTTGCGATAGGCAACCCGGACACCGCCGCCAATACCGCGGTTTTGGTGGACGGGTCGGGTTCAGGGGTGCGCGCGGGAACACTCGCCGACACCGATGGGGCGCGCCTGTACGAGGAGTCCACGCGCGCCGACTGGGCCAAGCAAATCGCGGTGGTGATGTGGGTGGGTTACGACGCGCCGAATACCGTGTTCGATCCGGGCCTCTACGAACCGAACGCTGCTCGCACCGGAGGCCGGCTACTGGCCGCCGACGTGAACGCCCTGGCGGCGACCCACCGGGGGAAACCTACACACATGACGGTGGTCGGCCATTCGTACGGATCCACGGTCGTATCTGATGCGGCGACCAACGGGATACGTGCACACGATGTGGTGTTGATCGGCTCGCCGGGCACCGACCGGGCGCATTCCGCGGCCGACTTCCATCTGTTGCCGGGTGGGCATCTGTACGTCGGGGCGGCTTCCGGCGACGCGGTCACCTGGTCTCCCGCTCATGTGCGGGCCGGCCTTCTCGGGCCGTCATTAGGAGGACTCGGAGATGACCCTTCCGTCGACGGCTTCGGCTCCACTCGCTTCAAGGCCGAAGTTCCCGGCTACACCGTCAATCCGATCTACGACCATCTGCACTACTTTGACGTCGGGTCGGAGTCGCTGTTCAGCATCGCCGATGTTGTCTCCGGCCATGGTGATGCGCTACAACACGACGGTATGACCGCCCACCACCGCGGCGAGTACCTCATGGGGGAGGGCTTTGACCCCGAAGCATGGCGACCGGCGACCACCGGACATCGCCATCGCGGACCAATGGGCTAGCCGCACGCTTGACTGCGGCAGCTAGGGCAGCACCACAGGCAGCGCCGGAGTCCATTGCGTGAGCAGGTCGTTGGCAGCAATGCGGTTATAGCCGGCGAACACCGTCGTCGTGGAGTTGGCAGGCTCGGTGAAGCCGACGGTCACCTGACCCTCGTAGTCGACAAAAGCGAAATTCTCCACGTTGTTGCCCATTGCCTTGGCGAACTTGTCGGCGTCTTCTGGATTGGCGGCCTGCAGGGTGATGCGTTCGGGCTTTTCGTTTTGGACGTAGCGATAGGTCAGCGTTGCGAACGGTATATCGGGTACGCCGACGGGCCGCAGCGTCGCGTGTCCGTGGCCGTCGAGCTCGAGTCGTGTGGTGCCGGAGAGATTGGTGAACTCCCCGCCGAGTGTCGAAAGTACGACGAGATCCGGGGTGGGTGTCTTGCAGTCCGGGGTGGGCTGGACGCAGGTGAAGACGAGCTGCAAATCATCGATGCCGGTATCGGCATGCTTGATGCGGTGGATCGTGAAGAACGGGTCGACCGATGTTTCTGTCATGAGGTAGGCCCGCGCACCCGGGCTGAACTTGTCGGCCTGCGCTGACTGCGGAAGGCCCACTCCTTCGTCGAACCCGGCCTCCAACCCTTCCGACAGAGCGCGCCCTCCCAGGTCCTGGTAGCTGAAGGTGTAGTAACTCGTTCCGGCGTCGGAGACGCCCTTGACTGTTGGCCAGCCGCGACTGCCGGCGGGTCCGGGTGACAATGCCTCTGTGCGGTCAGTTTCCACCCATTTGGCCTGACCGGGTGACCACACCAGCTCTCGGTCGGGGATCTCTTGCCACGCGCCGGTGGGTGGCATGAAGGCGAAGGCAGCGACCTTGGACGTCGCGCCGTCGGTGGCCACCTGGTGCCGATACCCGGTGATCGCCACGGATGTGGCCATCGGCTGACGAAGCAGGTAGTAGAACCCCTCTTTGAAGACGCCCATCGGGTCTTGCTCGGCGGCGAAATCGTGCAACAGCTCCGCTTGGGGGAGGGCCACCGACGTTGTGGTCGGGCTCGCGGTGGTGGGGTTGCCGGCCACGGTATGGGAAATGCAGCCAGCCGCGCTGAGCGTCACTGCGCATGCGGCGGCGATCGTCGCCGTGATGCGATGTCGGTAGACCGGGTTTCGCTCAATGAGCAGCGAAGGGCGCTTACCCGTGGATGACCTGCTGCTTTCAACCATTCGACGGTTCCCCTCATCTGAGGAATCTCGGCCGGAAATGCCCCCCGCAGGCACCGTGCGGCCCGGTCGACAGCCGATATCGTATCTGCAGAATCGCGCGCGGCCAATCGGCGCGAGCGGACTGATCTGGGGAATGCACCGGCGGCAGTCAAATCGCGGCGCCAGGTGATTTGCTGCCGTCCCGTTGCTTGTTTCACTATTGAAGTCGCGGGTTCCACGAAAGGGTGGAAAGCGCAGGGACAATTCGGGAAACTGTCCCGAAGTGCGGATTTTCGGGAGGGCGCATGGTGGGGGACCCGCCTTCGGACTTCGGTGAGGCTTCGACGAACCGCCCTTCGGCGGAACAGTGGGCGCCGACCCATTCCAGCCACACACCGCCACGCTCACGCACGTGGCCAGCTGTCGCCCTGTCCGCGATCGCGTTCGTAGTGGCTGTCGCTGCACTGATCGTGGCCATCACACACCCGATGCGTGCGGCCCCGCCACCCCAAACCACGGTTCCGACCTACACAGCGGCCGAGACGGCCGCGGCTCAAAGGCAACTGTGCGACACGTACAAGCTAGTGGCACAGGCCGCGCAGATTGATACTGCCGGTACCGATAAAGCACTGGCTCGCATCGCGCTCACCAACGGAGCCCTCATGCTGGACGACGCAGCCACTAATCCCGCTCTTGACGCCAATCACCGCGACGCGGCGCGAGCGCTGGCGATGGCGTACGAAACGCTTACGGCGAAGGGGACCCAGGGCGTCGTCAACGACGCCCTGTACCAGGCCGCTCTCGATGACGCGACGACCAAGGACGCCGCATTGAAAAAGGTATGCGGTGGGGGCTGACCTGCCGAAGGGCACCTGGACCGCGCCGCTGATCGGGCCGTGGTGGCCGGGTCCGTCGACGACCCTCCGCAGTGCAGCCCAGCACTGGTCCTCATGGTCTACCCAAAAGCAAGAATTAGCTCAGACTCTCCGGAACCAGCGGAAGCTGCTGTCACAGAATCAAGGCAGAACAGCCGAGGATCTGATTTCCCGGTATTTCCAGGGTGAGAAATCCGAGCTGGATAAAGCAGAAAAATACAAAATCAAAGCGGACGCCTTAAATTCCGCTGCCGACGCGATCGACTATCTGCGGAGCCGACTGACACAGATCGCAAGCGAAGGCAACAAAGAAATAGACGAAGTTCTTGCGTCGAAAAAACCACTGCCCCAGCAGTTAGCAGAAATCCAGGCGATCCAAGCGAGGTGCAATGCTGATGCGGCCAAGGCATCCGCGGCGGCCGTCAACAAAATCATGGCGGCCACGCAGAAAATCCTCGATACCGAAGGTATCCATGGAGACGCACGAGATTGGGCGCGTGAACACGGCTTCAATACCGACGATGTTCCGCCGCCGCACCAGATCACTGAGGAAGACCTAAATACGGCGCCACGCAGCCCTCTCGGGCGTGGCGCCGCTGGCGCTGGCGCTGGCTCCGAGAATGTCCCGGGCGCCGGCGCGCAGGCGCCGTCACCATCGCCGCTTAGTTCCGGTGCGCTCGCCAGCGGTGGAGGTGGTGGCGGTGGCGCCGGGAATGTCCCGGGCGCTGGCGCACAGTCGTCGCCAGCGCGACTTAGCGCCGGTGCGTTCGCTAGCGGAGGATCTGTTCCAGCTGGGTCACCAGCCGCGATGCCGGCGGGTAGTCCGTCGGTGCCCGGCGTTGGTGCGCCAATCGCCCCGACCGTTTCGGCAACGCCTAGCGGCCCCTTTTCGCCGGCGACCCTGGGGCAGGGCTTTTCGCCCGGACCGATGGGACAGTCGTTCGCCACCGGCATTGACGACGGGACAGCCGGCGGTTCCCGGTCTGCAATCGTTTTCCGACGGTGCGATGCATGCGATGGAGCCGGGAGCAGCTGCGATTCCGCCAGCACCCCCTTTGCTGGCGACGACGCCTGCAACGTCCGTACCGGCCCTGAGTGGTGGCGAAGCATTCACCGCGGCACACGTTCCGGTCGATGCACCCGCGCCCGGCGCCGCAGCCACACCGACCGGCGGTGACGGCGTTCCGGTAACGCCGGCGGTGATGACTGGTGGTCCGATGTCCGCGCCCGCGGCTCCGGCCGTCGCCGGTCCGGCTATCCCTACCGGGCCATTGCCGGCCTATGGTTCCGATCTACGCCCACCCGTCGTCGCGGCGCCAGCCATGCCCACGGTTCCCTCGGTGCCGGTCTCGGGCGCGCCGGTCGCACCGTCTGCGTCGACGTCTCCGTCGGCGGGCGGCCCGCTGGTTTCTCCTGTCGAGCGGGCAGCCTCAGTGGCCGCGGCTGGCAAGGCCGGAGTGAGCGGGTCGGCGATGGCCGGCTCATCGGCGCTGTCGGCGACAACGGGCGCGGCTGCGGGCGCGGCGGCCGGCAGGGCGGCCGAGCAACAACGGCTGCAGCGACTCGTCGATGCGGTGGCCCGCCAAGAGCCGCGGCTGTCCTGGGCGGCCGGGCTGCGTGACGACGGCACCACGAACCTGGTCACCGATGTCGCCGGGGGCTGGATTCCTCCGCACGTCCGACTCCCCGCCAACGTGACGCTACTGGAGCCGACGTCACGTCGCCGCGACGCCAGCGTCGTCGATTTGCTGGGCGCCGTCGTGGCCGCGGCAGCGCACGAGCCCAACGCCTACATAGAGGAACCTGGTTCCGACCCGCCCGCGCTGACCGGCGGTCGGACAGCCCGCTCCGCCGCGCCCAATGTCGACGAGCTGGGACCGACCCTGGTGGAAGCTGTCCGCCGCCGTGACGGTCTTCCCCGGATCGCGCAGGCGATCGCGGCGCCGGCCACACGGGACACCGGCGTCGCCCAGAACGAAGCTGACCTACTACGCGCAAGCGTCGCAGAGATTCAAAGCTCCGTCCTGAGCGCGTATCCGCATCACGATCAGGCTGCCGTCGGAGATTGGATGCTGCTGGCGGCGATCGAGGCGCTGATCGACGGGCATGAATATCTCGCGAACTATCACATTGCCTGGTATGCCGTAATCAACCGGCGCGCTGGCTCTCAGGCGGTTGTGAGTGAATACCGGGCCACGCGTGCTGTGAGAAAATGAGCGATTGCGGAGCTCTACGTGTGAGAGTTGGGGTGAGATCATGAGCGGCGGGGCACACGGCCCGATCAAATCATCTCCGGGGACATATGCCGGGGTGGCTGACGCACCGCCAGTGTCAGGTCCCGGGCCGTCTCCCGTTCCCCCACCTGACCATGCGCCTGCCGGCGTTGCTGGCGCGGCCTCGGCGTTCGCGAGCAATTCCGACGTTCCCAGCGACGTGCAGTCCAGCACTCTTGAAGACTTGGATCGGCGGATGCGCGCGCTTGAGGCCGCGCGCAAATTCCCGGCGCAGGATGCCGATGCAGCGGGGCAGATGCACGGTGTGGGCGCGCAGGCGGACGGGCAGCAGGCGACACAGATGATCCAACAAATGGTGTCGAGCATCGCCGGTGGGATCGGCGGCGCTGTCGGTGGACTATTGAAGCCGCTGGAGGAGCTTCCGCAGCAGGCCATGCAGGCGATGCAGCCGCTGATGAGTGCGTTGCAGCAGGGCCACGGTGCCGCGGGGCTGGCGTCCGACGAGCAGCTGGTGGACGGTCTCGGCGGTGAATCCGGTCTCGGCGGCGGCGCCAGCGGCGGTGCTGGCGAGGGCCTTGGCTCCGGCGGCGGCGGCGACGGTCCCGGCTGGCTATCTGGGTCCGCCGCCTACCCCGACGTCCTCGCCGCCCACAACTCCGGCAGCAGCAAGGTCCGTGTCGATGCCACCGACCGGTGGTACGCAAACAGGACCGGGCGCGACGAGCATGGGCGGTATGCCGATGATGCCGCCCGGAGCGATGGGCGCCGGCGGTGCGGGGGAGAACAAGGACAAGCCCGCAGAGAAGCGGGTGACGGCCCCCGCGGTACCCAACGGCCAGCCCGTCAAGGGCCGCATGACCCCCCCGCCGACTGTTCCTGCCACGAAGTCCGGTGAGGACAAGCCGCCCGTGGTCACCAGGTCCCCGCGGCGGATTGTGATCATGCCGAGCGACGAAGAGCCGAAGGCATAGCACTCGCCGAATCACCGCGAGACCATCGTCGCGTCGGCGGATGCAGTGCGAAAACCACGGCAACCCCGGGCCCTACCAACGACAGCACGACGATGGCGAGCTTGCTCGGGGTGTTGAACCGCAGCAACCCGTAGTCGTCCGCCCCGATCTCGACGAACCAGCGCAACATCTTGGTGGCCACGACCCATCCGATGCCGGTGTGAGCAACAACGACCACCCACCCAGAACAATCAGCCGCCACCCGGCGGCCCTTCGAACGACCAGCAGCACCGCGCCGATCAGCAGTGCGATCGCCGCCCCGCCCGACAACGCCGCCTCCCTGCGCAGCCACACCACAAAATCATGAAAAGCCGTCGTGTAGTGCGTGTCTTCGCGCACGAGGAAGTCGAGGCCGTCCGAGTAGGTCGACGCGACATCCGTCAGCTGGAACGAGGCCCACGCCTGATAGCCGCCAACCACCAGTGCCAAGACGCCGGCGGTGATCCCCCGGCCCGATTCATTCGAACCATCCCCACTGCACGGTCGGTGAAGCTAACCGCACCGCGAGTTCCCGGTCAACCGAACTCAGGTGAATACCGGCAGCCGGGCATCGTGGGCGAGAATCCGATTTGTGGCTCAGCCAGCAGGTCAGCTTGCCAAGGTAAATGAGGGTCGATTC
This sequence comes from uncultured Actinomycetota bacterium, assembly GCA_963767375.1. Lineage (GTDB taxonomy): Bacteria > Actinomycetota > Actinomycetes > Mycobacteriales > Mycobacteriaceae > Mycobacterium. Next base: position 1,793,164 of record CAVYDT010000008.1, on the reverse strand, counting down.
GAACGGAATTACGGTGGAAGAATCGTTGAGGGCGATCCTCGCCGATCACCGAGGGGTTACTGGGAATGCCGCTGAGTTTGTCCAGCCGGGACCAAAATTCTGGCCACCTGTTTTACAACCGGCGGCTGCGCGCGGCGACAACTCGCTTCTCCGCACGAATGAAACACGACGATCGCAAACAAACCGCCGCGATCGTCTTGTCGATGGTGTTGGTGGCCATCGGCGCGGGCTGGATGATGTTGCTCAATGTGCTCAAGCCCACCGGGGTGGTAGGCGACTCGGCGATTATCGGGGACCGCGATTCCGGGGCGATCTACGCACGCATCGACGGCCGACTGTATCCAGCGCTGAACTTGACGTCCGCGCGGCTAGCGACCGGAACGGCGGGACAGCCGACGTGGGTCAAGCCGGCCGAGATCGGGAAGTATCCGACCGGGCCGCTGGTAGGCATACCGGGGGCACCGGCAGCGATGGCGGTGAACATGGGCGCGGCTTCGGCGTGGTCGCTGTGCGATACGGCAGGGCGCCCGCGCAGCGGCGATAAGCCTGTGGTGACCTCGATCGCGGGCGAGCTCAGCGACTTTGGACGCGCCACACCGATGCACGACGACGCGGGGCTGCTGGTCACGTTCGAGGGCAACACCTATGTCATCTGGGGCGCCAAGCGCTCCCAGATCGACCCGGCCAACAGAGCGGTCACGTTGAGTCTGGGACTTGACCCGGGAGTGACTGCGCCGGTGGAGATTTCGCGGGCGTTGTTCGACGGGCTGCCCGCGACGGAGTCGCTGCGCGTGCCGCAGGTACCGCAGGCGGGCACCCCGTCGAAGTGGGTGTCAGGCTCACAGGTCGGTGCGGTGCTGCAGGACCAAACCGCCAGCGGGGGAAGCCACTTCTACGTCTTGCTCCCTGAGGGCGTGCAGAAAATCAACAGCTTCGTCGCCGATCTGCTGCGCAGCGCCAACTCTTACGGGTCCACAGCGCCGCGGGTGGTGAGCCCCGACCTGCTGGTCACCATTCCCGAAGTGACCTCGCTGCCGGTCGACTATTACCCGACGGGACGGCTGAATTTCGTTGACCCAGCAGCAAATCCGACCACTTGTGTCGGGTGGGAGAAAGCGCCGACGGATCCCCAGGCTCGCGTTGCCGTCTACAACGGGCGGGGGCTTCCGGTGCCCCCATCGATGGACAACCGCATCGTGCACCTGGTGCGCGATGACCGCGATCCGGCATCCGTCGTCGCCAACCAGGTGCTGGTGTTGCCGGGCGCGGCAAACTTCGTGACGTCGACCAGCGGCGTGATCACCGCCTATTCCCGCGAATCGTTGTTCTGGGTGTCGGACAACGGTGTGAGATTCGGGATCGACGCCGACGAGGCGACCCTGCGCTCGCTGGGACTTGATCCGGCTGCGGCGGTGCAGGCGCCGTGGCCGCTGTTGCGGACTTTTGCTGCGGGACCCGCTTTGTCGCGGCAGGCGGCGTTGTTGGCTCGCGACACTGTCCCGGTGCTCGGGCAGGCGACCGTGGTGACGACGACTGCGAAAGCCGGAGGCTAACGAACGTGTCCAAGAGATCGTTTCCCATCAACCGGGTCAAGATCGAGCCGCCGAAACCGGTTCGGGTCGCGCCGGCTGCGCCGATAGCCCTACCGGAACGCGAGCCTCGCAACATTTGGGTGATGATCGGCGTGCCGGCGCTCATCATCGCGCTGATCGGCACGATCGTCATGCTCTATGTGTCCGGTGTGCGCAGTTTGTCGACCGGCTTCTTTCCGCTGATGGGGATCGGTGCGTTCAGCATGCTGGCATTTTCCGGGCGATTTGGGCGGGCGCGCAAAATCACCTGGGGCGAAATGGAAAAGGGCCGCCGCCGCTATCTCCGCGACCTCGATGTCACCCGCGATGAGATCCAGACCGCAGTGTGTGCGCAGCGCCAATGGCAGCAGTCGGTGCACTCCGATCCACGGGGACTGGGGGCGATCATCGGCGGTCCGCGGATGTGGGAACGCGGCCGCAGCGACGTCGACTTCTTGGAGGTGCGGGTGGGCACGGGCGTGCAGCACGCCCCGGATTCGGTGCTGTCGGTGACGTGGCCCGACATCGCCTCCGACGAGGAACTCGAGCCCGTCACCGGGCAGGCGCTGCGCGATTTCATCTTGGAACAGCGCAAGATTCGCGATATCGCCAAAGTGTTGAACCTGCGCTCCGCACCCGGGTTCAGCTTCGTCAGCGAGGACCTGGATCGGGTCCGGTCGCTGATGCGTTCGATATTGTGCTCGCTGGCGGTGCTCCACAATCCGCGCGACGTGAAGTTGATGGTGGTCACGCGCAACCCCGAGGTGTGGTCGTGGATGGTGTGGTTACCGCACAACTTGCACGACGAACTGTTCGATGCGTGCGGTTGGCGGCGCCTGGTATTCGCCACACCTGAGGAGCTGGAAGCGGCCTTAGGCGCCGAGCTGCACATGAAGGGTAAGCGCGGCGCGTGGACGCCACTCGCGGCGGCAAGCCCGACCGCGATGGGTTCGGCACTGGAAACCGGGCATGGCACTGACGCGGTACATCTGGGACCACACCTGGTGATCGTCGACGACAACACCGGCAGTCCGGATGCGTGGGAGAGCGTGGTCGGACAGGTCGGCAAGGCGGGAATTACCTTGCTGCGCATAGCGTCTCGGGTGGGTATCGGCGTCGGATTCAGCGATGACCAGGTTCTTGAGATGGTTGAACACAAGGGCCCGGCAAGCGGTTCGGCTCCGGTCAACGCCGGCAGGAACGGCGCCGACGCCGACGACGATGACGGGCGCCCAGCGCCGTTGCTGCGTGCCCGCGGCAAGTTCTTCGCCCATGCCGATCAGCTGTCGATACCGCGGGCCTACCGGTATGCGCGGGCGATGGCGCGGTGGTCACCCACAAGCCGCAGCGAGATCGCCGACTCCGCTAGCGGCGCCGCCGAGCTGCTGCGGGCGCTGGGAATCGGCGACCCGCGCGAATTGGATGTCGAGCGGTTGTGGGCCGAACGGCGCGGCCGGGGCGACGAGCGGTGGTCGGAAATCCCGGTCGGCGCCAAACCGAACGGCGAGCTGCAAAACATTATCATCCGCGCAAAAGACTTCGGCGGCTTTGGGTTTCACTCGGTGGTCATCGGTACCAGCGGCTCAGGCAAATCGGAGTTCTTCCTGTCGTTGGTCTACGGAATCGCGCTGACGCACTCCCCCGAGGCGTTCAACGTCATCTTCGTCGACATGAAGTTCGAATCGGCGGCCCAGGACATTCTCGGCATTCCCCACGTGGTGGCCGCGTTATCCAACCTTGGTAAGGACGAGCGACATCTGGCGGAAAGGATGCGCCGGGTGATCGACGGTGAGATCAAACAGCGCTACGAGCTGTTCACATCGGTTGGTGCGCGTGACGCCAACGACTACGAAGAGATCCGACTTGCCGGCCGCGATCTGCCACCCGTGCCGGTATTGCTGGTGATCGTCGACGAATATCTGGAGTTGTTCGCCAACCACGAGAAGTGGATCAACCTCATCATCCACATCGGTCAGGAAGGCCGCGGCGCGAACGTCTTCTTCATGTTGGGTGGACAGCGACTGGACCTGTCGTCATTGCAAAAAGTCAAGTCCAACATCGCATTTCGAATTGCGTTGCGCGCCGAGTCCGGCGACGACAGCCGCGAAGTGATCGGTTCGGACGCCGCCTACCATCTGCCGTCGAAAGAAAACGGCTTCGCGCTGTTGAAGGTGGGGCCGCGTGATCTCGAGCCGTTCCGCTGCTTTTACCTGTCCGCGCCATTCGTGGTGCCCAAGACAAAAGAAATGGCCACCACCGTCGATATGACCTTGACGAAGCCGCGACTGTACAACTGGCAGTACCAGCCGCTGGACGCCGCCGACGCCGCGGCATTGGAAGCCGCCGCCGCCGTCGACACCGAGCCCGACGAATTCCTTTACCACGACGACGGTTTCAAACGGAAGAAGATCGTGGACGTGCTGAGAGAGTCGCTGCACAATGTGCCGCACCGGTCACCGCGCCGGCCATGGCTAGATCCGCTCGAGGCCCCCGAGCCCGTCGACGCTCTGGTAGCTGCATACCGCGGCAAGCCATGGCATGCCGACTACGGTCATAGCTCGGGTCTGATGTTTCCGGTCGGCGTCATGGACATCCCAGAGGAATCCAAGCAAGTCGTGTACGCGATCGATGCGCTGCGCAGCAACATCATCGTGATCGGCGCCAAACAGCGCGGCAAGACGACCACCCTAATGACCCTGATGTGTTCTGCGGCAACGATGTACAGCCCGTCGCGGGTGACGTTCTTCTGCGTCGGCGGGGCGACTCTGGCGCAGGTCGCCTCACTGCCGCACGTCACCGACATCGTCTCCCCGAAGGACTACGAAGGTATCGAGCGCATCTTGAGCAGCATGGACGCGCTGATCGATGCGCGCGAGGACGCGTTTCGGCGAGCCAAAATCGATCTCGACGGATTCCGCGAGCGCCGCTTCGGGCCGGGCAGTGATGGATTGGGGGGCACCGACCCCAATGACCCGTTCGGCGATGTCTTTGTGGTGCTGGACGATTACGACAGCCTGTATGCGATGGACAACCTTCTGGGCGATCGCATCATCTCGTTGAGCAGCCGCGGCCCCGAGTACGGGGTGCACGTGATGTGCAGCGCCGGAGGCTGGATTCACGGGCAGAGACAGAGCCTGCTGCAGAACGTGACCGCGCGAATCCAGTTGCGGCTGGCCGATCCCAGCGAAAGCCAGATGGGACACTCGTCGCTCGAGTCGCGTGAAGCGGCCCGACGAACTTTGAACCGCCCTGGTTTCGGTTTGACGGATAGCCTCCATGAGTTGCGAGTGGGTGTTCCGGCGCTCGTCGACGCTGCCACCGGCACGCCGGTGGAGGTCACCGATGTCGGCGCCCGCATCGCTGAGGTCGCCGGAGTGACCAAGCATGCAAACCTGCAGCGGTTGCCGCAGCGCGTGGAACTGAAGGCGATCCTCGAGCACGAGGCAGCACACCCCAGCGGTGGCGATCTGTCGATCGCGTTCGCAATCGGCGAGCGTCACCAACTGGGCCCGGTTCCCATCCGGCTACGGGAAAGCCCGGGGTTGGTGATTCTGGGCAGGCAAGGCTGCGGCAAGACCACGGCGCTGATGGCCATTGGTGAGGCGGTGATGAGCCGGTTCAGCCCGCAGGAGGCCCAACTAACACTGATCGACCCCAAAACCGCCGCGCACGGGCTGCGAGATCTGCACGGGCCGGGTTATGTGCGTGCCTACGCCTATGACCAAGACGAGATCGACGAGGTGATCACCGAACTGGCTCAGCAGATCTTGTTGCCACGGCTACCCCCCAAGGGTTTGAGCCAAGAGGAGCTGCGCGCGCTCAAGCCGTGGGAAGGGTCCCGGCATTTCGTGCTCATCGATGATGTCCAGGACCTGCGCAAGGAGCAGAGTTACCCGGCCAAGCCGCCCGTCGGCGCGGCGCTGTGGATCCTGATGGAACGCGCCCGACAGATCGGTGTGCACGTGTTCATCACGCGCAATAGCGCGAACTTTGCGACGCTGCAAATGGATCCGTGGATCAGGTTCCAGACCTCAGCGAAAGTGGCCCAGCTGTATATGGATAACGACCCGCAAAACAGAATCAATCGGTTGGTCCGCGCCCAAGCGTTGCCGCCGGGACGGGGTCTGCTGCTGAGCGCCGATGAAGCCGTCGAAGGAATTTTGGTTGGGCTACCGTCAACGGTCGCCCCGCAATAGTCCGCGCGCTCAGCGCTCAGCGCCCAGCGCCGGGAGGGCCGGCGAAGGCCTGCGCGATGGACAGCCAGTGCTGCGCATCGGGCCCGTCCGCTCTGACGTCCAGACCGGACAACGCGCGCCGCTGGGTGACCAGGAAACAGAAGTCTTCGGCGGAGCCGGTGACCCGCTGAGCCGCCTCGGGCGGTCCCCACGACCAGGTATCGCCGCCGGGTCCCCGCAGCTCGACGAGGAACGGCTCGCTCGGCGGCGCCAGGTTGTTGACGAAGAACGCGTAATCGCGGGTCCGCACCCCGAGATGCGCGATTGACCGCAGCCGGTCGGTAGCGGGCCGTTGGATACCAAGGGCGTCGGCGACATCGAGGCCATGCGCCCAGGTCTCCATCAACCGCGCGGTGGCCATCGACGCCGCGCTCATCGGCGGCCCGAACCACGGCAATTTGCGGCCTTCGGGGACTGTCAACAGCGCCTCGTGCAGGCGCGCGCGGGTGACCCGCCATTCGGCGAGCAGCTCGGCCGGCCCGAGCAGCGCCAGCTCCTCGGCGCCAGCGTCGACGAAGCCGCCAGGATCGGCGGCCGCCATGGCCAAAGCCTCGGCGAACCCCGCCTCGTCGGTGATCGACGTCAGCGCGACCCGGTCGGTCCATAACAGGTGCCCGATCTGGTGTGCGATGGTCCAGCCCGGCGCGGGCGTCGGATCGGCCCAGCGGTCCGCCGGAACTGATGCGACCAACGCGTCGAGGTCGTCGCTTTCGGCACGCAGGTCAGCCACGATTGGCCCGGGTCCCGCCATCATTGCCTCGCGGGCTGTCGGCGGGCGACGGTGGCGTGAACCAGCAGCCCGATCAGGTAGAGCAGCGACCCGAACACCACGAACAAGGGCGCGTGGCCGTTGTCGGGAATCAATGCCGCTGTCGCGGTGATCGAGACGATGAACGCCACCCAGAACAGCGCATCCTGCACGGCGAAGACGTGTCCACGCAGAGCGTCCTCGACGTCAATCTGGATGGCGGAATCGGCGCACAGCTTGATCACCTGCCCGGACACGCCCAGGAAAAAGCTGCACGTCACCATGACCGGCAGCACCAGCCCGGCGGCAGCGACCTGGATGACCGCGGACGCCACCAACGCACCATTGGCCGTGGCATAGCGGCCCCACCGGCGCACCGACGACGGGGTGAACACAGTGGCCAGGAAGGAACCCAGTCCCGACGCACCGAAAAACAGCAGCGCGGTACCCAATCCGCCGATCGCCGGGTCATTCAAATGGTGGACCAGCACCAGGAGCAGCAGCGAGTTGATGCCGACCACCATCCGGTGGGCGGCCAGGCCGGACAACGTCCCGGCGACCGTCGGGCGTTGCAGCACCGTGCGCGCCCCGTGCAGCCAGCCCATGATCACCGCGTAGGCGGCCGACCCGTGGATCGCGCGTCGGGAGTCGTCCGGGCCAAGGACGCGGGGGGCGAACCGCCACGACAGCAGCAACGCAATCAACACCGGAATCGCGACCAGGAAGACGATGGCCGAGGCGCCCCGATCGCCGGGCCCGACAATCCAGCGCGGCACCAGCATGAAGTTGGCGCCCAAAAAGGCCGCGACCGCACCCGACGCGGTGGACACCGAATTCATGGTCACGACTTCTTCGCGCGGCACCACGTCGGGCAGCGCCGCCGACAGACCGGACATGACAAACCGCGACAGGCCGTTGGTCAGCAGCGCTGCAATCAGCAGCGGAACTTCACCGGCGCCGACGGCCAGAATCGCGCCGATCCCGGCAACCAGGACCAGGCGGCCCGCGTTCGCGCCGACGAGCACCAGCCGTCGATCCCATCGGTCCATCAGCGCCCCGGCGAAGGGGCCCAGCAGCGAGTAGGGCAGGAACAGCACTGTGAAAGCGCGCGCGATCGCCATCGGGTCGGCGGCTCGGTCCGGACTGAAAAGCAGCGCTCCAGCCAGCCCCGCTTGGAACAGCCCTTCGCCGAACTGACTCGCCATGCGTACCTGCAGCAGTCGCCAGAAATCGGGCATGCCGCGCACCGACCGCCACAGGTGGGCGGGTGCGCGCGCGTGCATCCGGGATCCAGTCACAGAACCAACTTCCAACGATCGGGCGCGCTTGGGGCTGCGCCGCCCCACCACAGTACAAATATTTATGAGGCGTCATCGTTTAACCCAGAGACGCCGCCTCGGGGTGCCATGATGGTGGGGTGCCCCCGCACGAAGACCCAGAGGACTACATCGCGCCCGCCGCGCAGCGGGTGCGCGCGGGTACGTTGCTGCTCGCCAACACCGATCTTCTCGAACCGACATTCCGGCGCAGTGTGATCTACATCGTCGAGCACAACGACGGCGGCACGTTAGGCGTTGTGCTCAACCGCCCCAGCGAGACCGCGGTCTACAACGTGCTGCCGCAATGGGCCAAACTGGCGTCGAAGCCGAAGACGATGTTCATCGGCGGGCCGGTGAAGCGCGACGCGGCGCTGTGTCTGGCCACACTGCGGGCCGGATCAGATCCGGACGGCGTGCCGGGCCTGCGGCATGTCGCCGGACGGATGGTGATGGTCGACCTGGACGCCGAACCCGATCTGATCGCGCCACTGGTCGAGGGGGTGCGCATTTTCGCCGGGTACTCGGGCTGGACCATCGGTCAGCTGGAGGGCGAGATCGAGCGCGACGATTGGATTGTGTTGTCGGCGTTGCCCTCTGACCTTCTGGCCGGACCGAGGACCGACCTTTGGGGGCAGGTGTTGCGACGGCAACCGCTGCAGCTCGCGCTGCTTGCAACGCACCCGATCGACGTCAGCCGCAACTAGTGGCGATCGCGAGCGCGGCGAAGCCGGGCGAAGCGGGTCGCCACCATCAGGACTAGGACCGCTCCTCCCCTACTGGCACTTCCTCAATTTCTTGGCGCCCGAGCCTGCTGGCGATCACCGAGCACACGACCAGTTGGATCTGGTGAAAGAGCATCAGCGGCAACATGCTCAATCCGACTGTGGCGGAAGGGAACAGCACCAACGCCATCGGAAGCCCGGATGCCAGGCTCTTTTTCGAGCCGCAGAACAACAGCACGATCTTGTCGCCGCGGTCGAACCTGGCCAGCTGGCCGATCACCCTGGTGGCGACCAGGACCACCGCGAGCAGCACGGTGGAAACAACGGCAACCGTGACCAACTGCCACACATCGACGCTGACCCAAATTCCCTCGACCACGCCCATCGAGAAAGCCGTGTACACCACCAGCAGAATGGAGCCGCGGTCGACCACCTTGAGCAGAGCCGCGTGCCGGGTCACCGCCGCGGCGATCCATGGCCGCGTCAGCTGTCCCGCCGCGAACGGCAACAGTAGCTGCAGCACGATGTCGCGGATCGCGCCGGTGACGCGGGGCGCGCCGGCGGTGTGCATCAACAGCACCACCAGCAGCGGGGTCAGCACCACACCAAGGATGTTGGACAACGATGCGCTGACGATGGCCGCCGGGACGTGGCCGCGCGCGATCGACGTGAACGCGATCGAGGACTGCACCGTCGACGGGACGAGGCACAAAAACAGCACCCCGTTGTACAGGCCGAGGGTCAGCACCGAGGGCACCAACGCCCGGCAGGCCAGCCCGAGGATCGGGAAGATCATGAACGTGGTGGCCAGCACCAGCAGGTGCAGTCGCCATTGCCGCACCCCGTGCCAGGCTTGCTGCGGCGACAACCGCGTGCCGTAAAGGAAGAACAGCAAGGCGATCGCCGCTTTCGCCGCGACGGACACGGCCTCGCCGGCGGACCCGTGGGCCGGCAGGAGGGCGGCAAGAGCCACCGTCGCCGCCAGCCCCACCAGAAAGCCGTCGACCGGTATCGCTCTAAGCCGCTTCAGCACGACGCTTGGAGCAGGAAGTTCAGCGGCAGGACAGGATGCAGCCGGCGCAGTTGCCCTCGCAATCGTCCTGCCAATCGGACCCAGCCGCCTCCCGGCGCAGTGCGAATCGCGCGCTCTGCCAGGAGCCGGCGGCCAGCGTGCCCAATGCACCGGCGACACAAACGATCACCACCACCAGAGCGGTGTGCGGGGACGCGACCAGTGCTACCAGCCCGCCGGCGGCCAGCATTATCGCGGCCGCCAACTGTGTGGGGGCCATGGCACGCAGCGCGAGTGCAGTGGTATCTACCGGACTTGGAACCGGGCCATGGGAGAGCGACCAGGTCCCGAATCCGGCGGACACCACCGCCGCACATACGCACAGCACGCCCGCGATCAACATGGGCTCACAATACGAGTCCGGCGGTGGATCGGCATGCCCGGCTCCGCCGGCGGCGCGCTACCGGCGCCGCATCAGAATCAGTGCGGGGACCCCAGCAGGTTCAGGTGCAGGTTGGGCAGCGGAGGCAGCCCTGGCATCAGTGACAGCAGGTTGGGCGTCGGCTGTTGTTGGGCGGGCTGCTGGGCTGCCATGGGCGACGGCGCCGCGGGGGGTGTCTGCGCGGGGGGCCCGACCGGCGCCGCGGGGGGTGTCTGCGCGGGGAGTCCGACCGGCGCCGGCGTCGGGGCCGGAACCGGTGTCGCTGCCCCGGGTGTGGTCACCCGGAAGCCGTTGATGATGGCGTCGGTCGCGGGGCCGTCGGCAACCGCTTGTGCAGCATCGGTGGTCACCGCGAAGGACACCAGGTACTTGTCGGACCCGGACGTGGCGATGACGTTGCGCCGCGAGGTGTTCAACGTCATGTCGTTTTGGCGGTAGGTGCCCTCGATGATCGAGGACGGGAAGCCGCCGAAATCAGCCTGGGAGGCGTTGGTCGTCTGCCACGCGAGCAGTTGCTGGCTGTCCACGAAGCCGTGCGTCATGGCCTCTCGGGGATCGAAGTTGCCGACCAGCTTGTACACCACCACCTGCGCGTTCGACGTGTACAGGCTGCTGCCGAGCCGGTCCGCGATAACCGCGAACGCATCGGGCACATTGGGATCCGGAACCCGGGTCCAGCGCGGGGGGACCGGCAGGGTGATGTCCAGCGCCTTGAAGCCGTCGGGTTTCTGCGCCACCAGCTTGACGCCTTTGGACTGCAGGTAATCCCGCAGCGTGCCGGAAACCGGGGTGGTCACCGTCGGCGGCAGCGGCGTGGCGGCGGCCGCCCCGGGTGCGGTAGCAGGAGTGGCCGAGGGCGCCGGATAGGACGCCGACGGCGGAATGAGGGCATTGTTGCCGTTAACGCCGCCGGCAGGTGCCACTGGGGCCACGGCCGGGACACCAGGCACAGCGGGAGCGGGGGGTGCCGGAACCAGAGGATCTGCCGACGCGGTGGCGCCCGCGAAAGCGGTGACACCGATCACCCCGGCGACCAGACCCCCTCCGAGTACCCGCCACGTACGGGCAATCTCAATCATCTGCGTCGACCCTTCCGAATATCCGGGCACCGGCGCCCGGCGCTAGAGGGTGACTGTAACCAGTGGTCAAACCGGTTGAACAGGCTTGAGATAGACCTGGGATGAAGCTCTGATCGCTGCGCAACGGAACCGAGATCAACCTGTGCCCGACGGACCCGGCGCGTCGTCCTTATACCCTGTTTGACGTGACCGAATCTGCTCAGCCGGACTCCGACGCGCCGCCGTACCGCTACACCGCGGAGCTGGCGAGCCGCATCGAAAGCAGCTGGCAACAGAATTGGACCCGGCTAGGCACGTTCAACGTGCCCAACCCGGTCGGCGATTTGGCTCCGACGGACGGCTCGGATATCTCGGTGATGCCCGCCTCCAAATTGTTCGTCCAGGACATGTTCCCGTATCCATCCGGTGACGGACTCCACGTCGGACACCCGCTGGGCTACATCGCGACCGACGTGTACGCACGGTATTACCGAATGAACGGCCGTAATGTGCTGCACGCGTTGGGGTTCGACTCCTTCGGGCTGCCCGCCGAGCAATACGCCGTGCAAACCGGCACCCACCCGCGCACCAGGACCGACGCCAATATCGAGAACTTCCGCCGCCAACTGGGGCGGCTGGGTCTCGGCCACGACAGCCGACGAAGCTTCTCGACCACCGACGTCGAGTTCTACAAGTGGACCCAGTGGATCTTCCTGCAGATTTACAACGCCTGGTTCGACACAGCGGCCAACAGGGCGCGCCCGATCGCCGAGCTGATCGCCGAATACGATTCCGGTGCACGCCATCTCGAGGACGGGCGAGACTGGGCCACGCTGTCGGCGGGGGAGCGGGCCGACGTCATCGACAGCCGCCGGCTGGTGTATCGGGCAGACTCCATGGTGAACTGGTGCCCGGGCCTGGGCACGGTGCTGGCCAACGAAGAGGTCACCGCCGACGGCCGCAGCGACCGCGGCAACTTCCCGGTATTCCGGAAACGGTTGCGGCAGTGGATGATGCGGATTACCGCCTATTCCGACCGACTGCTCGACGACCTCGACCTGCTGGACTGGCCTGACCAGGTCAAAACCATGCAGCGCAACTGGATCGGCCGCTCCACCGGCGCGACGGCGCTGTTCTCCGTGACCACTACCCGCGGCGCCACGATCGATATTGACGTGTTCACCACCCGGCCCGATACCCTGTTCGGTGCGACCTACCTGGTGCTGGCCCCCGAGCACGACCTGGTCGACGATCTGGCTGCCACCGCGTGGCCGGATGGAACCGACCCGCACTGGACCTACGGCGCCGCCACACCAGGCGAGGCTGTCGCGGCCTACCGCCGCGCGATCTCGGCCAAGTCGGACCTGGAGCGACAGGAGAGCAGGGAAAAGACCGGCGTCTTTCTGGGCAGTTACGCGACGAACCCGGCCAACGACAAACCGGTGCCGATCTTCATCGCCGACTACGTATTGGCCGGGTATGGCACCGGGGCGATCATGGCGGTCCCCGGCCACGACCAGCGGGACTGGGACTTCGCCCATGAGTTCCGCCTGCCGGTTCTGGAAGTGATTGCCGGCGGGGATATTTCAGAGGCCGCGTACGCCGGCGACGGCGTACTGGTGAACTCCGATTACCTCGACGGAATGAACGTCGCAGCGGCCAAGGAGGCCATCACCGCGCGCCTCGAGTCCGACGGCCGCGGCCGGGCCCGCATCGAATTCAAGCTGCGTGACTGGCTTTTCGCGAGGCAGCGGTATTGGGGCGAACCGTTCCCCATCGTCTACGACAGCGACGAGCGCCCACATGCGCTCGACGAGGCCGCGCTACCCGTTGAACTGCCCGATGTAGCGGACTATTCACCGGTGTTGTTCGACCCCGACGACGCCGACAGTGAGCCGTCGCCGCCGCTAGCCAAGGCGACCGACTGGGTGCATGTGGAGCTGGATCTGGGCGACGGCTTGCAGCCCTACAGCCGCGACACCAACGTGATGCCACAGTGGGCCGGCAGCTCCTGGTATGAACTGCGTTACACCGATCCGCATAACTCAGAACGGTTCTGCGCCAAGGAAAACGAGGCCTATTGGATGGGCCCGCGGCCGGCTGAGCACGGCCCGAACGATCCCGGCGGCGTCGACCTGTACGTCGGTGGGCGCGAACACGCGGTCCTGCACCTGCTGTATGTGCGGTTTTGGCACAAGGTCTTGTACGACCTCGGTCACGTCAGTTCCGCGGAGCCCTTCCGCAGGCTGGTCAACCAGGGCTACATCCAGGCCTTCGCCTACACCGATGCTCGCGGGTCGTATGTGCCGGCCAGTGAGGTGATCGAGCGCGGCGACCGGTTCGTCTATCCGGGACCCGACGGTGAAGTCGAAGTGTTTCAGGAATTCGGGAAAATCGGTAAGAGCCTGAAGAATTCGATATCACCCGACGAAATCTGCGACGACTACGGCGCGGACACGCTGCGGGTGTACGAGATGTCGATGGGCCCGTTGGAAGCTTCCCGTCCGTGGGCCACCAAGGACGTCGTGGGCGCGCATCGCTTTCTGCAGCGGGTATGGCGGTTGGTGGTCGACGAGCAGACCGGCGAAACCCGAGTGGACGATGCGGCCGGCCCGCAAGAGCTGGACACCGAGATCCTGCGGGCGCTGCACCGCACCATTGCCGGAGTCGCCGAAGACTATGCGGCGCTGCGGAATAACACCGCGGCGGCCAAGTTGATCGAGTACACCAACCACCTCACCAAAAAGTACCGTGACTCGGTGCCGCGCGCGGCGGTCGAGCCGCTCGTACTGATGCTGGCGCCCCTGGCCCCGCATCTGGCCGAGGACCTGTGGCTGCGGCTGGGCCACACCACATCGTTGGCGCACGGCCCGTTCCCGGAGTTCGATTCCGCGTATCTCGTCGACGACACCGTCGAATACCCGGTACAGGTCAACGGCAAGGTGCGCGGCCGGGTCGTGGTGGCCGCCGACGCCGACGACGACACCGTGAAGGCCGCCGCCCTGGCCGACGACAAGGTCCAGGCGTTCTTGGCGGGTGCCACGCCGCGCAAGGTGATCGTGGTCGCCGGCCGGCTGGTCAACTTGGTCCTTTAATGCCGGCCCGGCCGGATGACGACCTCGTGGACTTGACCGTCGGGTGGGGTAGCCACCACGTTGGCGACCACCTCAGCGACGGTTTCGGGCCGCAAGAACTTGCTTGGGTCGTACTCGCCGCCCTCGAATGCGACCAGTTCGCGCTGCATGTCGGTATCGGTGCGGCCCGGATACACCGTGGTGACCCGCAGGTCGGGCTCGTCGCCGCGCAGAGCGTCGGCAAACGCGCGCAACGCGAACTTGCTCGCCGAGTAGGCGGCCATGCCCGGCGAGACGGTGCGTCCTGATCCGGAGTTGATGAACACCACCTTGCCGTGGGCGCTTCGCAGCGCCGGGAGCAGCGCCAGCGTAAGCGCCACCGCTCCAAAGACATTCACGTCGAAGGTGGCACGCCATTCGTCGACGTGTGACTCGCAGACACGGCCGGGCACTGAGACCCCCGCGTTGTGCACCAGCACGTCGAGTTCGTCGACGACTTCGCAGCTGGCGTCGATGGTGTCGGTGTCCGTCAGATCAAGCGGAAAGGTGGTAGCCCCGAGCCGGTCCGCGACCGCGTCGAGCCGGGCGGAGGGCCGGCCCCCCAACAGCAGGGTGTGCGTGGGGGCCAGTGCCGTGGCGATGGCCGAGCCGATACCGCCGGCAGCGCCGGTGATGAGTGCAGTTGGCATGCATGCCAGCTTACTGGCGCCGTGAATCTTATTGGGTGGCAGGCGCTTTCACGTCAGATACCGGTTCACCTGAGCCCAGCCGTTGCAGCGGCGCCAGCGCCTTCGTCAGGGTGTTCAGGTCGGATTCGGGCAGTTGGCTGAGCATCGCGGCCAGTGCCGCGCGCCGGTTGGCCAGTGATTCGCCGTGCACCGCCCGCCCACGCGGGGTGATGTCGACCAGCACGGCGCGCAGGTCAGATGGGTCGCGCGAGCGTTTCACCAGGCCAATCTTTTCCAGCCGGCGAATCGCCACGGTGGTGGTGGGAGTCCGCACCCGTTCGTGTGCGGCCAGGTCCGTCATCCGGATGGGGCCCTGATCGAGCAACGTAACCAGGATGGAGAGCTGCGCCAGTGTCAATTCATTGGCGGCGGCGGCCGCGCTGGGGTCGCCGCGGCGCAGGACCGTGAACAGCTTGGACAACGCACGGTGCAGCCCCTCTGCAAGCTCGGTCACCTCGCGCCCAGTGGATTCGCTGTCCGCCATAAGTCGGCAGTCTAACCCGACACGCGCGGCGTTGACGGCACTTAGGCGCAGCCAACGCGGCTGACGTCAGGCTGAACACGATGAGGACCGTCGCAGCTACTGCCAGTAGAGCCGGCTACGGCGTGTAGCGCGCGAGCCCACGCACGAACTCATCACCGCTTACGGTATCGAGCCGCCGTCAAACCCGCCTATTCAGAGCGCGATCGACGGCTCGGAAAGGGCCGCATCGGCTGCAGCGGGCATCCGGAGCGGGCCGGGGATTTCGCTCTCCGGGGTCTCGGCGGGGGTGAACACTCTGCGCCGAAACAGTTCGGCCAGCATCATTTCCGCCATCCGGCAAGATCGGCCGACGCAGGAGGCCCGCGCACCTTCCGGGTCATGACGGTGGATTGCGGAGTTCTCTTCTTCGTAGAACGGCAGCATATCGTCGCGGTTGTTTTGGTAGGTCAGCCAGAACATGCGCGGGATGAGGTTTTGCGATGCGCGGATCGTGGCGTGCAGTCGCGGTCCGGCGTACTCGTCGTTGACGGTGCACCGGTATTCCGACGCGATGTCGACAAAGGCCCGTGACTCCCGTGCCCTGCGCAGCGACCGCATGAGTTCATCGAGCTGTCCCAGGATCCGCGGTGTGGGGTTGGTGGCTGCGCGCGCCGAGGCGATCCCATTGAGCAGGCCGTCGAGTTCGTAATGTTCGAGGACGGTGGCTTCGTCGAACCGCTCGACGAACGCGCCCCGGTGATAGCGGGTGGACACGATGCCGTCGTGCTCGAGTTGAACCAGCGCCTCTTGAATGGGGACGCGGCTTACACCCAGACCGTGCGCTATCTCATTGCGGTCGACGCGGTCGCCGCTGCGCAGCTTGCCGGTCAGCACCAGGTTGAGGATGTGGGACACAACCTGGTCTTTTTCTTTGATTCCGTATTTCTTCGGCATCAGTCTCTTCGAGTCTCTTGCAAGTTTTTGTTGACCCGCACCCGGCCACTCAGCGCTGGCAAGTTTCTCATGAATACACGCCACCGCTCAGGTGTTTGACCGATGAATCGGAGGCGAACGTGAAACGGCGGCAGGCGTCAGCGCTTATCGCGCCAGCGGCACAGCGCCTCGGCGGCGGTGAGGTCGTAATCCGGGCCGTTGCAGCCGATGGTCAGCAGCGTGACGCCGAGGGCCGCGAGGCCCTCGGCGTTGGCGATCAGCCCGTCGACGCCTTCGCCACGCCGCACCCCGCTGTTGTCCTCCACCCCGGCGGAGCGTTCGACGGTGGCCGGGTCCCGGCCGACAGCGGCGCAGTGCTCGTCCAGCACGCCCGCCGCCGCGGGGTAGGACTCGGCGGTGGTGAAGCCATGCCAGATGTCGGCGTACTGGGCGACCAGGCGCAGGGTCTTGCGGGGGCCCTTGCCGCCGATCAACAACGGGATCTCACGGGTGGGTGCCGGGTTGAGTTTGGCCAGCCGCGACTTGATCCGGGGCAACGCGGCCGCCAGGTCGTCGAGGCGGCTGCCAGCGGTGCCGAATTCGTAGCCGTACTCGGAGTAGTCCTTGTCCTTCCAGCCGGATCCGATCCCCAGAATGAGTCGCCCGCCGGAAATGTGGTCGACGGTACGTGCCATGTCAGCAAGCAGCTCCGGATTGCGGTAGGAGTTGCACGTCACCAGCGCACCGATCTCGAGGCGAGACGTCTGCTCGGCCCAGGCCCCGAGAACGGTCCAGCATTCGAAGTGGGGGCCGTCGGGATCGCCGTAGAGCGGGAAGAAGTGATCCCACGTGAAAGCGACGTCGACGCCGATGTCCTCGCAGCGGCGAACGGCGTCTCGGATATTGCCGTAATGCGGGGCTTGCTGGGGCTGCAACTGCACACCGATGCGGACGGGGAGATCAGGGCGCACGAGCGAGGTCATGTGACCACCGTAGGCTCAGCGCGCGTCGAGCACTCCGCGGAGCAGGTCGATCAACGTGCGCGGCTGGTCGCTTTGTACCGAGTGGCCCGAATTCTCCACGACATGGGCCTTACGGAAATGCTTTGCGCGCCTGATTAATTCGTCGGCGTCCTCGTCGGTGACGAAGCCTGACGTGCCGCCGCGTATCAGGGTGATCGGCGCGGTGACTGCGTCGACGTCGTCCCACAGACCGCCGAAATCCGGGACGGCGCGGATGGCGTCGTAGCGCCATGTCCAGTTGCCGTTGTCGAGCCGGCGCGAGTTGTGGAACACACCGCGGCGCAGTGCCTTCACCTCGCGGTGCGGCGCCGCGGCGATCGTCAGGTCCAGCATCGCCTGGAAGCTGGGGAACTCCCGCTGCCCGTGCATCAGCGCCACGGTGCCCTGCTGTTCGGCGGTCAGCTCGGCGTGCCGCTGCAATGCCGAGGGGGTGACGTCGACGAGGACGAGTTCGTCGACCAGGGCGGGTGCGGCCGCGGCCAGTCGTATCGCGGTCAACCCGCCCAACGACATGCCCACCACGAGGTCGGCCTCCGATGCGAGATCGCTGAGCACCGGAGCCAGCGCGGCGGCGTTGTTCTGTGGCGAATAGTCGCCGTCCTCGCGCCACCCGGAATGGCCGTGGCCGGGCAGGTCTACGGCCAGCGCCGGCTCACCGAGGCCGACGATCACGGTGTCCCAGGTGTGCGCGTTCTGCCCGCCGCCGTGCAGGAAGATGACCCGCGGTGTGTGACCCCAGCGCAAGGCGCTGATCCGCCCGTCGGGCGTGCCGGGGATGTCTATGTCGACCCGCTCCGCTTCGGGCAGCGGACCAGTAACGCCGGCCTGCTCGGCGTTCTCGGCCAGCAGCGAGAACTCGGACAGCCCGGACAGTTCGTCTTCGGAGATGTCGGTCACGATCTCTGACACTAGAGGACCACTAAAAATCGCCGCGGCGCCTTAGCGCGCCGCGCTGCTTCCAGTCCGCCACCAAGCTCCTAATCCCGCGGCAATCAACGCAGATGCGCCCGCGGCCATGGCGACAAACGCCCAGCCGTGCCGGATTGTGGTGAGGTCGATGCCTGGCCGGTAGATCATGGTCAAGACCGCGGCGCCCAGGACTGTTCCCAACTGCCGGGCGGTGTTCGCCAACGCCGACCCGGCACCCCAGCGATGAGACGGCAGCGCCAGGTTCGGTGAAAAGGCAGGTGTTACCGGTTAATTGGCGTCGATGATGAACTCTTCGAGCTTGGCGCGCGCGACGTCGTCGGGCAGTTGCTGCGGAGGGCTCTTCATGAGGTAGGCCGAGGCCGGGATCACCGGCCCGCCGATGCCGCGGTCCTTGGCGAGCTTTGCGGCACGCACCGCGTCGATGATGACGCCCGCCGAGTTCGGCGAGTCCCAGACCTCGAGCTTGTACTCCAGGTTCAGCGGCACGTCACCGAACGCGCGGCCCTCGAGCCGCACGTAGGCCCACTTGCGGTCGTCGAGCCAGCTCACGTGATCCGACGGCCCGATGTGCACGTCCTTGGTCTTGAACTCGCGCTGCAGGTTAGAGGTGACGGCCTGCGTCTTGGAGATCTTCTTGGATTCCAGCCGCTCGCGCTCGAGCATGTTCAGGAAGTCCATGTTGCCGCCCACGTTCAGCTGCATCGTCCGGTCCAGCTGCACCCCGCGGTCCTCGAACAGCTTGGCCATCACGCGGTGGGTGATCGTCGCACCGACCTGGCTCTTGATGTCGTCGCCGATGATCGGCACGCCCGCGTCGGCGAACTTCTTGGCCCACACCGGGTCCGAGGCGATGAACACCGGCAGCGCATTGACGAACGCCACACCAGCGTCGATCGAGCACTGGGCGTAGAACTTATCGGCCTCTTCGGAGCCCACGGGCAGGTAGGACACCAGCACGTCGACGTTGTTCTCCTTGAGGACCTGGACGACGTCGACCGCTTCGGCGTCGGACACGTCGATGGTGTCGGCGTAGTACTTGCCGATGCCGTCGAGCGTCGGGCCGCGCTGCACCGTTACGTTGGTGGGCGGCACGTCGGCGATCTTGATGGTGTTGTTCTCCGACGCGAAGATCGCCTCCGAGAGGTCGAAGCCCACCTTCTTGGCGTCCACGTCGAACGCGGCCACGAACTTCACGTCGCGGACGTGGTACTGGCCGAACTTCACGTGCATCAGGCCGGGCACCGTCGACGTTTCGTCGGCGTTTTGGTAATACTCGACGCCCTGGACCAACGAGGACGCGCAGTTTCCGACGCCGACTATCGCGACCCGAACCTCGGTCTGCGCCTCCGGCGCACCTGACGGGTTGTACTCACTCATAGGGGCGTTCTCCTAACTCCATGCCGATTTTGTCGGGGGTGTTCTCGGGTGCTCGTGGTGTTGGTTTCGTAAACAAGGGGTTCACGTTTGTTCTGCCGCCCGTTCCGCCGCGATCAGCTCGTTGAGCCATTTGACTTCGCGCTCGCTGGACTCGAGCCCGAGTTGATGCAGTTGGCGCGTGTAGCGGTCGAACGAGGTGCTGGCCCGGGTCACGGCTTCGCGCAGGCCTTCCCGGCGTTCCTCGACCTGGCGGCGGCGGCCCTCCAGGATGCGCATCCGTGCCTCAGCAGGAGTGCGGTTAAAGAACGCCAGGTGCACCCCGAAGCCGTCGTCGGTGTAGTTGTGCGGTCCCGTGTCGGCGACCAGCTCACCAAAGCGCTGGCGACCGGCGTCGGTCAGTTCGTAGACTCGCCGGGCCCGGCGCACCGGGGTTCCGGCCGGGGCGGCATTCTCGGCGATCAACCCGTCGGTTTGCATACGGCGCAGGGCGGGGTAAAGAGAGCCATAGGAAAACGCCCGGAGCGCTCCTAGCAGGCCCGTCAGTCGTTTCCGCAACTCGTAGCCATGCATCGGCGATTCGATGAGGAGGCCCAAAATGGCCAGTTCCAGCATCGAGTCACCTTCCTTCGCTTGGCTGATTACGACGGGCTTGGACGGACCAATGCCTCGCTTCATCGTATCGGTTCGATATATTCGCCACAACACAACCCTGTTGCTGGTGCGTTGTTAGGCACATTCGCCGGGCCGGGGCGACCGGGTTCTGCGCAGGTCGTGCACGAGGGCAAATTCAGCCGATTCGCGGCGGCTTCAAGACGCCGCGGCCGGCGGCGATGATTGCGCCACCGTAGTCGCTGCACATGTACACGGACACGTTGGTTGCGTGTCGGCGGTGCGGCCGGGCACGTACTCTGGTCACCGTGCGACTGCAGCGACAGGTGGTGGACTACGCGCTTCGGCGACGGTCACTGCTGGCAGAGGTGTACTCGGGACGCACCGGTGTATCCGAGGTGTGTGACGCCCACCCGTACCTGCTGCGCGCCGCGAAGTTTCACGGGAAACCGAGCCAGGTGATGTGCCCGATCTGCCGGAAGGAACAGCTCACGCTGGTGTCGTGGGTGTTCGGCGATCACCTGGGCGCGGTGTCGGGCTCGGCCCGCACCGCCGAAGAGTTGGTCTTGCTGGCGACCCGGTACGCGGAGTTCTCGGTCCACGTGGTGGAGGTATGCCGCACCTGCAGCTGGAATCATCTGGTCAAGTCGTATGTGCTCGGCGCTGCACGCTCGGCGCCTCCGCCCAGGGGCACGCGCGGCACGCGGACGGCACGCAACGGCGCGCGCACGGCCAGTGAATAACGAAGGGCGCCACCACCAGTCGTCCGGAGACGCCAGCGGTTCAGAGACCGAGCGCGTGGGCAAGCATGCGGATGACGACGAGGGCGCGCGGTCGGAGCCGGGCCAGCGCCGTCAGGTGCCCCCCGACGACCGGCTGACGGCGATCATCCCCGCCGTCACCGACGACCGATCGCCGGGACGTGCAGACCCCATCGACGAGGTCAAGGCCGCGCTGGAGGCTCCCGCGTCGACATCCCGGCATTCCGGCCCCCAGCGGCGGGACCCGATCGACGAGGTCAAGGCCGCGATGGAGCGCCCTGCGTCGAATCCCTTGCTGTCGCAGCCCAGTGAGCGGCCGGACTTCGGGCGCCGCCCACCGGAAGAACCTCCACCCCCGCCCGGGCCGCGCGGCCCCGCCGAACCTGCGAGGAGCACACCTAGGCCGAGGGTGAAGGCGGACTGGGCCCAGCAGATCAACTGGCACTGGGTGCGGCGCGGTCTGTATCTGACCGCCGCGATGATCGTGCTGCTGCCGATCATCACCTTCACCATGGCCTACTTCATCGTCGACATTCCCAAGCCGGGCGACCTCCGGACCAACCAGGTCTCGACGATCCTGGCCAGCGACGGCTCAGAGATAGCCAAAATTGTTCCACCCGAAGGCAATCGGGTCGACGTCAACCTCAGCCAAGTGCCGGTGCACGTGCGCCAGGCCGTGATCGCCGCCGAGGACCGCAACTTCTATTCGAACCCGGGCTTCTCGTTCAGCGGCTTCGCGCGAGCCGTCAACAACAACCTCTTCGGCAGCGGCGACCTGCAAGGTGGGTCGACGATCACGCAGCAGTACGTGAAAAACGCGCTGGTCGGTTCCGCTCAACATGGGTTGAGCGGCCTGATGCGCAAGGCCAAGGAACTGGTCATCGCCACCAAGATGTCGGGGGAGTGGTCCAAAGATGATGTGCTGCAGGCCTATCTGAACATCATTTACTTCGGCCGGGGTGCCTACGGGATTTCGGCGGCCTCCAAGGCGTATTTCGACAAGCCGGTCGAGCAGCTCACGGTTTC
Organism: uncultured Actinomycetota bacterium; assembly: GCA_963767375.1. GTDB lineage: Bacteria > Actinomycetota > Actinomycetes > Mycobacteriales > Mycobacteriaceae > Mycobacterium. The sequence goes on along the minus strand of CAVYDT010000008.1, from coordinate 1,771,134 downwards.
CGAAGGGGCGCTGCTGGCGGCGCTGATTCGGCGCCCGTCGACCCTGGACCCGGCGGTCGATCCCAAAGGCGCGGAGACCCGTTGGAACTGGGTCCTCGACGGCATGGTGGACACCAAGGCGTTGTCCCCGAGCGACCGCGCGGCGCAAGTCTTCCCGGCGACGGTGCCGCCGGACCAGGCTCGGATGCAGAACCAGACCACCGGGCCCAACGGGCTGATCGAGCGCCAGGTCACCCGGGAGCTCATGGAGTTGTTCAACATCGACGAGCAGACGTTGAACACCCAGGGGCTTCAGGTCACTACCACGATCGATCCGAAGGCCCAGCAGGCGGCGGAGAAGGCGGTTTCGAAATACGTTGACGGACAGGATCCCGACATGCGAGCCGCCGTGGTTTCCGTCGACCCGCACAACGGCGCGATACGCGCCTACTACGGCGGCCCCGACGCCAACGGCTACGACTTCGCGCAGGGCGGATTGCAGACTGGGTCGTCGTTCAAGGTGTTCACCCTGATCGCCGCGCTTGAGCAGGGCATCGGCCTGGGCTATCAGGTGGACAGTTCCCCGCTGACCGTGGACGGCATCAAGATCACCAACGTTGAGGGCGAGAGTTGCGGGACCTGCAATCTCGCTGAGGCGCTCAAGATGTCGCTGAATACCTCGTATTACCGGCTGATGCTCAAACTCAAGGGTGGGCCGCAGGCCGTCGCGGACGCCGCGCATCAAGCCGGCATCGCGACCAGCTTCCCCGGCGTCGCGCACACACTGTCCGAGGACGGCAAGGGCGGACCACCCAACAACGGCGTGGTGCTGGGCCAGTACCAAACCCGGGTGCTCGACATGGCCTCGGCGTACGCCACGCTGGCCGCCTCCGGCTTGTATCACCGGCCGCACTTCGTACAAAAAGTCGTCAACGCTGAGGGCCAGGTGCTTTTCGACGCCGGCACGTCGAACAACAGTGGCGAGCAGCGCATCGACAAAGGCGTCGCCGATAACGTCACCGCGGCAATGCAGCCGATCGCCGGCTATTCCAATGGCCACAATCTGTCCGGCGGACGGCCGTCGGCTGCAAAGACCGGAACCGCCCAGTTGGGCGACACCGATGCCAACAAGGACGCCTGGATGGTCGGCTACACGCCGTCGTTGTCGACTGCGGTGTGGGTGGGCACCGTCCGAGGCGACAAGCCGTTGGTCACCGCGTCGGGCGCAGAGGTATACGGCTCGGGCCTGCCGTCGGACATCTGGAAGGCGACCATGGACGGCGCGCTGAAGGGCACCTCCGACGAGACCTTCCCCAAGCCGACCGAGATAGGCGGCTACGCGGGCGTTCCGGCTCCGCCGCCGAAGCCGCCGCCGCCGTCGGAGACCGTCATTCAGCCCACCGTCGAGGTCGCACCGGGCATCACCATTCCGGTCGGGCCGCCCACGACCATCACGGTCGCGCCGCCGCCGCAAGGGGCACCACCCCCGGGCGGCCTGCCGCCCAACCAGCCGCCTAACCAGTCGCCGCCGTGACGGACGCTCAGCCGAGCGTCACTATCTCGCCGGAGCCGCTGGCCGCCGATCTGCGCAGCGCCGACAACCGCGATTGCCCTAGCCGCACCGACTTTTTGGGTGCCGCTCTCGCAGACGTCATCGGCGGGCCGGTGGGCCGACACGCACTGATCGGGCGCGCCCGGCTGATGACCCCGTTGCGGGTGATGTTCGTGATCGCGCTGGTATTCCTGGCGTTCGGCTGGTCGACGAAGGCGGCGTGCCTGCAGTCCACCGGCACCGGGCCGGGCGATCAGCGGGTCGCCAACTGGGACAATCAGCGCGCCTACTACGAGTTGTGCTACTCCGACACCGTGCCGCTCTACGGCGCGGAGTTGTTGAGCCAGGGCAAGTTTCCGTACAAGTCGAGTTGGATCGAAAGCGACGCTAGCGGCGTGCAGCAGATTCGCTACGACGGTGAGCCCGCGGTGCGATACATGGAGTATCCGGTGCTGACCGGGGTTTACCAGTACATGTCGATGGCGCTGGCCAAGTCCTACACCGCGCTGAGCAAGCTCGTCCCGCTTCCGGTGATCGCCGAGGTGGTGATGTTCTTCGATATCGCGGCGGTCGGGCTGGCGCTGGCGTGGCTGGCGACCGTCTGGGCGACCGCGGGACTGTCAGGCCGGCGGGTGTGGGATGCGGCTCTGGTGGCCGCCTCCCCGCTGCTGATCTTTCAGATATTCACCAACTTCGACGCGCTGGCAACGGCGTTCGCGATGAGCGGACTGCTGGCGTGGGCGCGGCGCAAACCGGTGCTGGCCGGTTTCCTGATCGGGCTGGGCGCCGCGGCCAAGTTGTATCCGCTGTTGTTCCTGGGCCCGTTGTTGGTGCTGGGAATCCGGACCAGCCGCCTGGGCGGGGTGGCCCGCACGGCGGCGACGGCGGCGCTGACCTGGTTGGCGGTGAATCTGCCGGTGCTGCTGCTCTTTCCGCGGGGCTGGTCGGAGTTTTTCCGGCTCAACACGCGGCGCGGCGACGACATGGACTCGCTGTACAACGTCGTGAAATCTTTCACCGGATGGCACGGCTTCGATCCCAGGCTGGGTTTCTGGGAGCCGCCGACGATGCTGAACAGCGTGGTCGCCGTGCTATTCGTATTGTGTTGTGCGGCAATAGGTTATATAGCCCTTACCGCCCCACAGCGGCCGCGTGTGGCGCAGCTGACGTTCTTGGTGGTGGCGACATTCCTGTTGACCAACAAGGTATGGAGCCCCCAGTTCTCGCTGTGGCTGGTACCGCTGGCGGTGCTGGCACTGCCGCATCGGCGGATACTGCTGGCGTGGATGACAGTTGACGCACTGGTATGGGTGCCGCGGATGTACTTCATATACGGCAACCCGAACCGTTCGCTGCCCGAACAATGGTTCACCACGACGGTGTTACTGCGTGACATCGCGGTGATGGTGTTGTGCGCGTTGGTGGTTCGGCAGATCTACCGGCCCCACGAGGATCCGGTGCGATGGGGCGGGCGGGTGGACGACCCCGGGGGTGGCCCGTTTGACCGTGCGCCCGACGCACCGGCCGGTTGGCTGCCGGCCTGGCTGCGCGCGCCCGGGCTGTCGCGGCGCCCGGTCATGCCAGCAGCGGTTGGGGTCCCCGAAACCGAGACGGCCACAAGCGAGGCATGATGCAGGCCGCAATCGCGCTGTTCGACCGCTTCACCGCGCTCGACGCCGTTGGGCCCTACGAAGTGCTGCAACGCATTCCATCGATCGAGGTGATATTCGTCGGACACCAGCGCGGCGAGGTGCGTACCGAAAACGGGATGCTCGGCGTCACCTGCGACGCCACCTTCGACGAGGTCGGCGCTCCGGATGTGGTGGTGGTGCCTGGCGGTATCGGAACCCGTCAGCTGATCCACGACGAAGCGATCCGCGGCTGGCTGCACTCGGTACACCCGCACACCACGTTCACCACCTCGGTGTGCACCGGCTCGCTGTTGCTCGCCGCCGCAGGCCTGCTCGACGGGCTCACCGCGACGACGCACTGGAGCGCCGCCGACCTGCTCAACGAGTTGGGTGCGCGCTACGTGCCTGAGCGCGTTGTCGAGCATCTACCGCAACGGATCGTCACCGCCGCGGGGGTGTCCAGCGGGATCGACATGGCCTTGCGGCTGGTTGAGCTGTTGGTGGATCGCGAGGCCGCGCAGGCCGCTCAGCTGCTCATCGAATACGACCCGCAGCCACCGTTTGACTCCGGCTCGCTCGCCAAGGCCGACGCGGCGACGAAGGCCAGGGCCGACGAATACCGGCAATCCCGGAAGTGACGCGGTTCGCCGGATTTCTCGGCCCGGCCCACCGTCCGGTAGCCTAGGACGGTTGCCGACGCAGGCGACCCTCCTGCCACGGATCGGCCGTGGCCGTACAGACCAGAGGAGGTGGTGAGGTTTCCATGCGTCCATACGAAATCATGGTCATTCTTGACCCCACGCTCGACGAACGTACTGTTTCCCCGTCGCTGGAGACGTTCCTCAACGTCGTCCGCAAGGACGGCGGGACGGTCGAGAAGGTCGACATCTGGGGTAAGCGCAGGCTGGCGTACGAGATTGCCAAGCACGCCGAAGGCATCTATGTCGTCATCGACCTGAAGGCGGCCCCGGCGACGGTGTCCGAACTCGACCGTCAGCTCAGCCTCAACGAGTCGGTGTTGCGCACCAAGGTGATGCGCACCGACAAGCACTAGCCCGGTGACGATGCGGCCGCGCAGCCTGCGGGGGCGAGCCGGGCAATCAAGCACTTGTCGGGTGACTCCCCCTTGTCGGGGTACTTGCGTAGTCTCAGCGGGAACCCGCGACTCAGGAGGAAATTGTGGCTGGTGACACCACCATCACCGTTGTCGGAAATCTGACCGCCGACCCCGAACTGCGGTTCACTCCGTCGGGTGCCGCCGTCGCGAATTTCACCGTGGCATCGACACCGCGGATCTATGACCGTCAGGCCGGGGAATGGAAAGACGGCGAGGCGTTGTTTTTGCGCTGCAATATCTGGCGGGAAGCCGCCGAGAATGTGGCCGAAAGCCTGACCCGGGGAGCACGAGTGATCGTGACCGGCCGGCTCAAGCAGCGTTCCTTCGAGACGCGCGAAGGCGAGAAGCGCACCGTCTTCGAGGTCGAGGTCGACGAGATCGGGCCGTCGCTTCGCTACGCCACCGCCAAGGTCAATAAGGCCAGCCGCAGCGGCGGTGGTGGCGGCGGGTTCGGCTCCGGAGGCGGTTCCCGTCCGGCACCGGCGGCGGCCCAGCCGAGCAACGCACCTACCGACGACCCGTGGGGCAGTGCCCCCGCGTCGGGCTCGTTCGGCGGCGGTGACGACGAACCGCCCTTCTGACATCAAGAACCTCAGACCAGTAAGAAACGGAAAGAAAGACACACATGCCTAAGTCCACCAAGCGGCGCCCGGCCCCGGAAAAGCCGATCAAGGCGCGCAAATGCGTCTTCTGCTCCAAAAAGGGCCAAGCGATCAACTATAAGGACACCACGCTGCTGCGCACGTACATCAGTGAGCGGGGCAAAATCCGCGCACGCCGGGTCACCGGCAACTGCGTGCAGCACCAACGCGACATCGCGATCGCGGTGAAGAACGCGCGCGAAGTCGCGCTGCTGCCCTTCACCTCGGCAACGCGATAGCCGCCATTTACTGCTCAAGCGCAACGGAAAGTACGAAAACAATGAAGCTGATTCTGACGGCTGACGTCGACAACCTGGGTTCCGTCGGTGACACCGTCGAGGTCAAGGACGGGTTCGGTCGCAACTTCCTGCTTCCGCGCGGTTTGGCGATTGCCGCGTCGCGCGGCGCGCAGAAGCAGGCCGACGAGATCCGCCGTGCCCGCGAGACCAAGACGGTGCGCGACCTCGAGCACGCCAACGAAATCAAGGCCGAGATCGAGGCGCTGGGCCCGGTCTCGCTGCCGGTGAAGACGGCGGCCGATTCCGGCAAGCTGTTCGGCTCGGTGACCGCGGGTGACATCGTCGCTGCGATCAAGAAGGCCGGCGGGCCGAACCTCGACAAGCGAATCGTCCGGCTGCCCCAGACGCACATCAAGTCGGTGGGCACGCACCCAGTGTCGGTGCGGCTGCACCCCCAAATCGACGTCGTGGTTTCGCTCGAGGTCGTCGGGCAGAGCTAAGCCCGGCGGCTTGCCGCTTATGGTTGAAACCGTTGACCCTGCAGATCGGAGTCAGCGGTGGCGAAGCTGGGGGCCGCATGATTCCGACATCATGGGTGCTGCGCGGCGGGGCGCTGGTGGCAGTGTTCATCGGCGCGGCGACGCTAGGGGCGTGCGATACCCGAGTCGACCGTGCCGATCCGCCGCGGGCCGTCGACCAGCTGGCCAGCATGCTGGCCGATGAATCGGCCATCAACGCGATCATGGGCACCACCGCGCTTCGGGTGTATTACACCTACCGTTCGCTGCCCGGGTGGCCGGTGGGCGACGTCTATTCGCGCGCGGAATGCATGCCGCAGATCGCCAACGCGATGGAAGCGGGGTACCACGGTACCCGTTATGGCCAGGTGCGGGGGGCTCGGCTGGCAGACAACCGCCCGAGCGGCGCGCGCAGTATCGACGAGGCGGTGGTTGCGTTCGACAGCGGTTCGGCCGCACAGGCATTCGTCGCCGCCACCGTGCGGTCCTGGCGAGCCTGCGCGGAGGCGATTTTGACGATCACGTCGGCGAACAGGGCGCCCGAACGGTGGAGCATGAGAAGTCCGCGGGTCATCAACGGGGTCCAGGCGGTGGACGCTGACGACCCCGATTCGACGTCGGGTTGGCGTACCTCGCATGCGATGCGCGCGGCCGACAATGTGGTGATCGACGTCCGCGTCACCGATTACGGGGTGAGCGACCAGGCGGTGCGCGTGGTCAACGCGATCGCCGGCCGCAATCCACTGTGAAGGTCTGTGCCGGCGAGCCGTTCGCGGCAAACGCCGCCGCGCCGCCTGGGGCCCGGCGGATCGCCGCGGCCGACGTGCGCCGCCGCGCCAACAATTGCCCCGCCGGTCTAGCGAGGTCGGGCTGGCGAACTATTTCGACCCAGGGTTAGGGTGAGCGTCTTTACCAGCACGTAACGCTGCGAAAATCTGGCTGAAAGCCAACACGCCCGACGCAGTAACCTGGCCCGACACGCCGAAGAGATTCTTCTCCACACCAAAGTCACCGCGTGTCAGCGCGTTACTCTGCATTGATGTAAAGACGCGCCGGATTAATCCACAGGTTCTCCACACCCCGTTTAACACAGGTGTCGCAGATATGCACACACGATGCACAGCTTCATGAACAGCAGCCCCTTGGAGTACTCGCCAGCAACGTTTACGTTCGTCGAGGCGCGAGGCAACGCGGGCGCTTGGTGTGGGGGTGTCGGTACCTCGACTTACGCTCTGAACGCCTGTTATCGAATGTATGTTCGCCTGCTTGTCCGAGGGAGGTGAGAGTCCATGGCGGTCGTCGACGATCTGGGTCACCCCGGCATGGATGCCTCGCCGCCCAGTGAAGACTTCGGCCGTCAGCCACCGCAGGATCTGGCCGCCGAGCAGTCGGTGCTGGGCGGGATGCTGCTGAGCAAGGACGCGATCGCCGATGTGCTGGAACGGCTGCGACCCGGCGACTTCTATCGGCCGGTTCACCAGAACGTCTACGACGCCATCCTGGATCTATACGGGCGGGGGGAGCCGGCCGACGCGGTGACGGTGGCCGCCGAACTGGACCGCCGCGGGTTGCTGCGCCGGATTGGCGGGGCCCCGTACCTGCACACGCTGATCTCGACGGTGCCGACGGCCGCCAACGCCGGCTACTACGCGGGCATCGTCGCCGAGAAGGCGCTGCTGCGGCGGCTGGTGGAGGCTGGAACGCGGGTGGTGCAATACGGCTACTCGGGCGCCGAAGGCGCCGATGTGGCCGAGGTGGTCGACCGCGCGCAGGCGGAAATCTACGACGTCGCCGATCGTCGGCTTTCCGAGGACTTCGTCCCGCTCGAGGATCTGCTCCAGCCGACGATGGACGAGATCGACGCCATCGCCTCCAGCGGAGGTATCGCGCGTGGCGTGCCGACCGGCTTCACCGAGCTCGACGAAGTGACCAATGGGCTGCATCCCGGGCAGATGATCATCGTGGCGGCGCGTCCGGGCGTGGGTAAGGCGCTCGCGCTGGACACACCGCTGCCCACACCGTCGGGCTGGACCACGATGGGTGAGGTCGCGGTCGACGATGACTTGCTCGACGCCGAAGGGCTGCCGACGCGGGTGGTGGCCGCGACGGAGGTCATGCTGGGCCGGCCGTGCTATGAGATCGAGTTTTCCGACGGCACGGTCATCGTCGCCGACGCCCAGCACCGATGGCCGACGGGCGACGGCATCCGGACGTCGGCTCAATTGCGTTGCGGCCTAGACACAATCGCGGTGGAAAGGTCCGCCGCTCGGTACGCCGAGCGGCGGACCGCCTCCGCCGTGCTGACCCCCGTGCTGCACATCGCGGCGGTGCGTCGGGTGCAGAGCGTTCCGGTGCGCTGCGTTCAGGTGGACAATCCCGCGCACCTGTATTTGGCCGGCCGCGGGATGGTGCCGACGCACAACTCCACCCTCGGGCTGGACTTCATGCGGTCATGTTCGATCAAGCATCGGCTGGCCAGTGTCATCTTCTCGCTGGAGATGAGCAAGTCCGAGATCGTGATGCGGTTGCTTTCGGCGGAGGCGAAAATCAAGCTCTCCGATATGCGTTCGGGCCGGATGAATGACGACGACTGGACGCGGCTGGCCCGGCGGATGAGCGAAATCAGTGAGGCGCCACTGTATATCGACGACTCGCCCAACCTGACCATGATGGAGATTCGCGCCAAGGCGCGACGGCTGCGGCAGAGAGCCGACCTGAAGCTGATCGTGGTCGACTACCTGCAGCTGATGACGTCGGGCAAGAAGGTCGAGTCGCGGCAGGTGGAAGTATCCGAATTCTCCAGGCATCTCAAGCTTTTGGCCAAGGAGCTCGAGGTCCCGGTGGTCGCGATCAGCCAGCTCAACCGCGGGCCGGAGCAGCGCACCGACAAGAAGCCGATGCTGTCCGACCTTCGCGAGTCGGGATGTCTCACCGCAGCCACGCGAATCCTGCGCGCCGACACCGGCGCCGAGGTTACGTTTGGTGAGCTCATGCGGACCGGTGAGCGCCCGCTGGTGTGGTCACTGGACGAACAGCTACGCATGGTCGCCCGGCCGATGACTAATGTCTTCCCGAGCGGACGCAAGGAGGTGTTCCGGCTGCGGCTCGCTTCGGGGCGTGAGGTCGAGGCCACCGGCAACCATCCGTTCATGAAACTTGATGGCTGGACTCCGTTGGAACAGCTCAAGATTGGTGATCGGGTTGCCGCGCCTCGGCGGGCGCCAGAGCCGGTGGACACGCAGCGGATAGACGACGCCGAGGTCATGCTGCTGGCCCACATGATTGGCGATGGGTCGTGTGTCAAGAGGCAGCCGATTCGCTATGCCTCGGTGGACGAAGCGAACCTCGTCGCCGTGACGGTGTCGGCGGCGCACTTCGGCGTGACGGCGGTGCGCGATGAGTACCCGGCAGCGCGAGTGACGACGCTGCGGTTGCCTGCGCCCGAGCGGCTGACGCATGGCAAGCGCAACCCGATCGCGGCGTGGCTGGACGGGCTGGGATTGTTCGGGAAGCGCAGTTACGAGAAGTTCGTGCCGGAGGCCATATTTCGCGCTCCCAACGACCAGGTGGCGCTGTTCCTGCGACACCTGTGGGCGACGGATGGGTCTGTGCGGTGGGATGCCAAAGGCGGTCAAGGGCGGATCTACTACGCCTCGACCAGCCGACAATTGATCGACGATGTCGCGCAGTTGCTGTTGCGGGTCGGCGTCTTTGCGAGGATCAAGCGTGCGCCCAAGCTTGGCTACCGCGACTCGTGGCACCTGTACATTTACGGCGCCGAAAATCAGCTGAGGTTCCTTCGCCACGTCGGTGTCCACGGCGTGAAGTCAGCAGCCGCACAAGAGGTGCTGACTCATTTGGAGGGCGTGGTACGCAATACGAACCTTGACACCGTGCCAAAAGAGATATGGGCGCAAGTCCGGGAGTCGTTGTCCACCAAGCAGATGACGCATCGGCAATTTGCTAATGCGCTGGGTACTCAGTTCTGCGGGTCGACGATGTGGAAGCACTCGCCGAGCCGGTCGCGGCTGCATCGTGCCGCGGCGCTACTCGATGACCCCGACGTTCATGCGCTGGCAACCAGCGATGTCTTCTGGGACACCGTAGTTGAGATCACCAGCATTGGTGAACACGATGTCTACGACGGGACCGTAAGCGGCACACACAATTTCGTTGTAAATGGAATTACGGCCCATAATTCTTTGGAACAAGATGCGGACATGGTCATCCTGCTGAACCGGCCGGACGCGTTCGAACGTGACGATCCGCGCGGGGGAGAAGCGGATTTCATTCTCGCCAAACACCGTAACGGTCCGACCAAGACGGTGACCGTGGCACATCAGCTGCATTTGTCGCGATTCACCAACATGGCGAGGTGAGAGTAGGCCATCCTGTAGGTTCTCATTTCTGATGACATAAATCTCATCGTCGTGTCATCTCGATGTCATAAATGACAGGAACTTGAGATTCTGATAAGTCGTTCTAAGCGTTTCTCTCGAGCCGTTTCTCCCATCTGACCCGCGCTACATCATCGACCTCATCAAACGAATCGTCACAGTCAGCATCACCACCATGAGCATCGTCGAGGCCCTACCCGAACTGAATCCACAGCCCATGCAGGCCTCTGTCTAGTAACTGCGCCAAGTGCCCGGAACCAGCGCTGGCCCCAACGGAAACTGTCTCGTCGCAGTGGCGGCATTCCCGGATCGGTTCTTCACTGCCACCTCTGATGACGCACCCGAGACGGCGTCGTAAAACAAATTCCTCAACGTCTACGCACCCTGCGTGTCGGGCGAGGGCAACGGCGATACGCGGCGACGCGGACTGGTCACTGCGATACGGGACCGACAGATTCGACGCCAATCAAGGAACTTCGGGCACCGCGGTGGCGCTGCATGGTGATCCCAATCGACTTGCCATGATGGGCAGATGGCCAAGCGTGATCGCGACGAATCCGGGCGGCCCCGAAGCGCGCGCCCGCGCGACACTCTCGGCCGGCCACTTCCGCGCGGCAGAAAGGGCGTTCCGCCTATCCCGAATGATCTGCAGCTGCCGCCGGCCGAAACCCTCGCCTACGCTCAGGACCTGCTGGACCGGGGCCTGGCATTCAGCGCGCACGAGGTGCTTGAGGCCGCATGGAAGAACAGCGCGGACGATGAGCGGATGCTGTGGCAGGGCCTGGCCCAGCTCGCGGTCGGCATCACCCACGTCCAACGCGGCAACGTCAAGGGTGCGTTCACCCTGTTTCGCCGCGCGTCGGTCCGTCTAGCCCACTTCGACCCGCCGGCACCATACGCCATCGACGCGGCCGGGCTGGTCACCTACGCCGATGCGCTGGTCTATGACCTCGCAAAGGGTGTCGAGATCACCCCGAAGCAACTACGTCCCCATCTGGTTGTCGTCCGACCCCCATAACATGGGGCCGCCACGCGCAAGCTTTGATAGACGCCGAGGCGCTGCTCGACACCCGCGCAAAAGACCTGCAGGCGTTAACCTTCCGGCTTTCACCACCGACGTGGCCGCGGCGGCTCATCGGCTGGGCTATCGACGAGCACCTGCGCACCGATCTTGTTGAGTCGGCGTGCTGTTCGGCTGACCAAGGTTCGGTGATCTGTTCAAAACGCTGACGCGCGCATCGCGATGACGCGATCGTAATGTCAGGCATCTCGAGAAAGGACCGGGCCTACAGGGGGGCCTCGTCACGAAGTCGGGCTGAGTGCGCGGGCGCCAGGCAGCGGTCGGGATGCACATGGACCACCTACTTTGACAAGCCCTCGCGACACGCCGAGGTCTTGTCAATCTAGGCAGGCGTGTCTTGTCAATCTTTCTTGCACGTCGACAACAGCCACACCCACCGCCGCCGCGCCCCCCAATGGTGGCTGCTGCGACTGCGCTATCACGCTGCTGCACCGACGCACACACTCGATAACGGCAACGCTGCAACATTGCCGCGCCCGCCCTTCCTCCCACTGCCACCAGCCGCCACTGCTGGTGCTCATAACCGCGCGGCCGCGGCGAACAAACAAGTTGTTGTGGCGGCCTTCCGCTTATCCACAGCCTCAATGGGTTTCGGCTACATCAGACGGCGATGTACCTCGAAAGCCAAACACAGTTCGGCGACATCCCTAGGCCGCGACAGGGATCGGCCGGTGTGTTTCTCGATCCGACGCAACCGGTGGCGCACGGTATTGGGATGGCAGAACAGTCGTTCAGCGGCGGCGTTTACCGACGCATCGTTGTCCTGCCACACCCGAAACGTGTCGAACAGCATCTCGCGCTCCTCGTGGGGAAGGTCGCCAAAGCAATCCAACGCAGCGCCAACCGTTTGGACCATCACCTGCGGCGCGCTCACGGCAGCGGTGACCAGGATGGAGCCGTCGAACACCGCGACCGAGGAGGTGGAGTCGGTCCGGCCGTGCAACATCATTCTTGCGACATGTAGGGCTTGTGGCGTATCGCGCAGATCCTTGAAGGCCGCGCTTACGCCCACTCGCGCGGTTGTCGTCCGAGACAGTAGGGCAACAACGAGGTCGAGTTTTTGGTCGGACTTGATGTGCACGATCCCGACCTGCACGTCAGGCAGCTGCCGCCACGCTGAAAAGATGTCAAGGCTGCGCAGCTTCGACTCGATCTCGGGTAGCGGCTCACCACCTACGGTGGGAACTTGGGCGGCGATGACCACGAAAGGACCATTGGTCGGCAGCCGCAGGGAGCCGGCGACCTCCCGCAGACTCCACTCGTCGAACGCTCGTCCCTCCAGTAGCGCGTCAACCAGACTCAAATGTTGTGACCCCTCAGCCACGAGCTGCCGCTTCTGCTCGTCGCGATAACCGGCCACGAGAACAGTGGCGATCAGTTCGGCGAAGCGGCCGATGCGGACCTCGGTGTCGGCTGGCATGGGGCCAGGTTGCAGGGAACCGACCGCCGCCAGGCCCCACACGCGTCCATCAACGATGATTGGCACCCCCACCGCCGCGCGCACGCCTACCTCGCGCGCGCGAGCCGCGATCGGCCCGGCAACGTTGTCGTAGCTGTCGATCCGTGCGGGCCGGCCGGTGCGTAGTACCAGCGAAGCGATAGTGTTGCCTTCCACCGGAGTTCGGGTGCCCACCGGCCATCTCGCCAGCGCCTCAGGATCGGCTGCGGCTACCTTGGTAATCTCGCCATCCGTCTCGAAGCGCCACAATCCGGCGGTGTCTGCGGGCATCATCGGCGCATCTCGTCGGCCACCGCGCCAAATACCTCCAAAGGTTCAACGCCGCGCGCGACGAGCGTGGCGAGCCGGCGCAAGGCGGCCTGTTCGGCGGCGAGCCGGCGATATTCAGCCTGCAACGCGCCATCGTCGCGGTTCTCGTCGAATTCGGCAGCACATTCCTCGGCGGTTACGAGTCCGTCCACCGCATCCTTATCAATCGTCAGGTCAGATTGAAACCCTGCGCTCAGTTCGCCATCGTTGACTGTGGCTCTGACAAGCACACGCTTAGGCGATCGTCGCGCGGGCGTTGGTCGGGGCATCTGCGTTTCCTCTCATCTCATCGGTTCGTTTCCGCCACCGACGTCAGGACCGCAGTCCTGTCGGGGCAGTAGGTGTTGATCGCCGCGGCGAGGAACTGCCATGTCTGCTCGGTGGTGCTGCCGCGCGGCAGGTTGGGTGAAAGGAACACGGCGGACTTCTCGGCGTTGCTGTCCAACCCGTCATCGAGCCGTTCACAGGTGATCTTGCCCAGCCACGCGTTGTAGTCGCGCTGCCCGTAGATGCCGTAGGTGTGCAACTGATTCGCGAAATCGGTGTCGACGTCGGCGCGTGCCGGGACGGCCAGCATGATCGTGGCTGCCGTCGTTCCGACCGCACTGAGCGCCGCAGCCAATCTCATTGTTGTCCTTCGGGATTCATCGCGTTGACCGCAACGGGCTGGGTGGCAGCCGTGTCCTCCGTCGCGCGGTCGCCAGCGGCCGGCTCCGGAGCGGCATGGGTGTGTATTCTCCGCGGCCACCAGAACCATCGCCCCAGTAGCGCAGCGATCGATGGCGTCATGAAGGACCGGACCACCAGGGTGTCGAAGAGCAGTCCGAGCATGATGGTGGAGCCGATCTGGCCGGCGATGCGTAGATCGCTGGACAGCATCGAGCCCATGGTGGCGGCGAACACCAGCCCGGCGGTGGTGACGACGCCGCCGGTGCCGCCCATGGAGCGGATGATGCCCGTCTTCAGTCCGGCGTGGATCTCTTCCTGGAACCGGGAGACCAGCAGCAGGTTGTAGTCCGATCCCACCGCCAACATGATCACGATGGCCATCGGCATCACCAGCCAGTTCAGCGGCATGTGCAGCAGGTCTTGCCAAATCAGCACCGAGATTCCAAAGGAGGAGCCCAGCGACAGGGCCACGGTGCCGACGATGACCGCCGAGGCGATCAGGCTTCGGGTGATACCGAGCATGACCATGAAGATCAGGGCGATCGCTGCGGTGACCGCGATCATCAGGTCGTACATGGAGCCGTCGTGCATGTCTTTGTAGGTGGCCGCGGTGCCGCCCAGGTACAGGTTGGCGCCCTCCAGCGGTGTTCCCTTCACCGCCTCGCTGGCGGCCTGCATGATGGGGTCGATGTGCGAGATGCCTTCTGGGGTGGCGGGATCGCCCTTGTGGGTGATGATGTACTGCGCGGACTTGCCGTCCGGGGACAAGAACAGCTTCAGACCCCGTTGGAAGTCTGGATTCTCGAACGCCTCGGGCGCCAGGAAGAAGGTGTCATCGCTGTGGGAGTCATCGAACGCCTTGCCCATGAAGGTCGAGCCCTTGGTTAGGGCGTCCTGCTGATTGATCAGTCCAGCGAAGGTGCTCGTCGCCGCCATCGTCAGCGCTCGCACTGTCCGCAGGGTGGCGGTCAGTTGTGGCAGCAGCGCATCCAGCTCCGGCAGGATGACGTCGAGTTTGTCGATGTCGGTGGTGATGTTGCCGATGTCGTCGCTGAGCGTGTCGATGCCGTCGAGGCTGTCGAACAGCGATCGCAGCGACCAGCAGATCGGGATATCGAAGCAGTGCGGTTCCCAGTAAAAGTAGTTGCGCATGGGTCGCCAAAAGTCGTCGAAGTCGGCGATGTGGTCGCGCAAGTCGTTGGCGTCGGACTTGATCTGGTGGGTTTGGCCGTCCAGATGGTGTGTGACGCCGGTGAGTTGATGGGTCAGGTCGGCCAGGTGCTCGGTGATGTTAATCGTCACCAGGAGCTGATCGCTGACCTTGGTCAGATTGGAGATAGCGTCGTGCAGATATTGGAGGTTCTCGACCTCATTGGCGGTTTGCATACTGATCTGGAAGGGCACCGTGCTGTGGTCGATGGGTGTGCCCAGTGGTCGTGTGATGTCTTGCACGCGGGCGATACCGGGAATGTGGAAGACGTTTTTGGCGACTTTGTCCAGCACGATCATGTCGGCGGGGTTGCGTAGATCGTGGTCGGCTTCGACCATCAGCAGCTCGGGCTCCATGCGAGCTTGCGGGAAGTGCCGATCCGAGGCGTGGTATCCGATGTTGGCCGGGGTGTAGCCGGGGATGTAGTAGCGGTCGTTGTAGTTGGTGGTGTAGGCCGGTAGCGCGAGCAATCCGACGAGGGCTATCGCGGTGGTGGCGGCCAATACCGGGGCAGGCCAGCGCACCACGGCGGTTCCGATCCGACGCCAGCCCCGCTCGCGGTGGGCTCGCTTGGGGTCGAGCACCCCGAACCGGCTGACCACGACGACCAGCGCCGGGCCGAGGGTCAGTGAGGCGGCCAGCACCACCAGCAGGCCCAGCGAACACGGCACGCCCAGGGTCTGGAAATAGGGGAGCCGGCAGAAACTCAGGCACGCCATCGCACCGGCCACGGTCAGGCCCGATCCCACGATCACATGGGCGGTGCCGCTGAACATGTTGTAGTAGGCGGCTTCTCGATCCAGGCCTCGCGATCGGCCCTCCTGATATCGGCCCACCCAGAAGATGATGTAGTCGGTCGACGCTGCGATCGCCAACGCGACGAGCAGGTTGATCGCAAAGGTGGACAGTCCGATGAGGTTCGAGTTGCCCAGGACCGCGATGAAACCTTTCGCGGCCGACAACTCGATCCCCAGTGTCAGCAGCATGACCATCGTGGTCGCTATCGAACGGTAGACCACCAGCAGCATCGCCGCGATCACCACCAGGGTGACCAGGGTGATCTTGTGCACGCCTTTGTCGCCGTACTCGCGGCGGTCGGCGGCCAACGGCCCGGGACCGGTGACATAGGCCTTGATGCCCGGCGGCGGCGGGACGGAATTCACGATGTGTTCGACGGCGGCGACCGATTCGTTGGCTTCGGTACCGCCCTGGTCGCCGCGCAGGTTCAGTTGCACATAGGCGGACTTGGCGTCGGTGCTTTGTGAGCCCGCGGCGGTCAGCGGGTCACCCCAGAAGTTGTTGATGTGCTCGATATGCGTCGTGTCCTGCGACAGCTTGTCGATCAGCTTGTCGTAGAAGTGGTGCGCGTCGGCACCAAGTTTGTCCTGGCCTTCCAACAGCACCATCGCCGTGGTGTCGGAGTCGAACTGCTGGAAGTCTTTGCCGATGTGCAGCATCGCGATCGTCGACGGAGCGTCCTTGGCGGTCATCGGCACCGAGTGTGCCGCGCCGACCTTTTCCAACTGCGGCGCAATGACATTGACCACGACGGTCAGCGCGATCCAGCCCACGATGATCGGCACCGCCAGCATCCGGATGGTGCGGGCAATGAACGGGCGAGTGGGCGCCTCCGTCGGTGCGCTGTGGCGGTTGCTCATGCGGACTTCACCACGCAGGAGGTCTGCGCGTGGTAGGAGTCCTCGGACTCCTGGTCGCGCACCACACCGTTGACGGTGATGCGGCAGCCGATGGAGTCGGTGTTGCCCTGGGCGATCACGTTGGCTACGACCGCGGTCAGCGTGGTCACGATCTCGAATGACCATGGCAGCGTCACCGCATCGAGGCGTTGGGGCTGGACCTGTTCATCCAAATAATTGATGTCTGCCACGGTTCCGGGCGCGCCGAAGATCTCGAGGAGAACGTGTTTGGGATTGAACTGGATGATCGCGTCGGCGTTGCCGTTATCCGGTGTGTACATGTGTGAGCCGAAGACCTCATGCAGCCGCGCGACCGTGAATGCGGCGATGGTCACCACGACCACCATGACCAGCGGAACCCATGCGCGCTTGACAAGGCCAGTCATGGCACTCCTTTCCCAGGGTCGCGCGTCAGCGCTCGTCGTCGCTGCCGGAGGCGAAGCTTTCGGAGACTTGAGGGTGCCGTCGAACACCGTCAGAAACAGCACGACGATGCTCACCACGACGAGGAGTCGCCCGACCAGGTGCATGCCGGAGTCGGTGACGTTGTGGCGGAAGATGATTCCGGTGACAGTCGACGACGCGATGCAGCCCACATAGCCGAAGGTGCGGAAGAGCCCGGCAGCGGTGCCGACATGCTCTGCGGGAGCCTGGATGTAAAGAGCGGTCTGGTTTCCGACGACCGCGGTTCCCAGTGCGACCGCGAAAAGCACGGTGACGCCGGCAATGGCTGTAACGGGAGTTTCGGCGGTGAGAAGGGCGACCGCGACCGATGCAACGACCAGGCTGATGGCGCCGACGACTAACGGACCGCGGACCAGGTTGCGCGCCGAGACCGGTTGCGACAACAGCGCGGCGCCGAGGCCCATCGGCAGCAGCAACAGCCCCGCCTCCCGGGGCGAGAGCCCGTGGGCGGCCTCCAGCCACTGGGTGAGCCCATAAAACGCGGCGTAGATCGCCAGTAGCGTGAGGGCGTTGCGCACGTAGGTGCGCGTCAGTGCCCGATTTGATATCAGCAGCCGCATATCGATGAACGGCGTGACCGCCCGTAGTTCCCACAACACGAGCGCAACGCACAATGTGATGGCGGTCCAAAGAGCCATCCATTGTGTGCTTGGCAGCGCGACCAGAAACATCAGCAGGGCGCTCATCGCGGCCCCGAACAGCACGATGCCGCCGGCGTCGATGCGGCTGGCGATCTCGCGCGCCGTACGGCGTTGGAGCCGTTCGTCCTTGGGAACCCACGCCATCGTCAGCAACAGGGCGATGACCGCGGCCGGAATATTGACAAGGAACGTCGAGCGCCAACCGAAAGCGTCGACCAGCACACCGCCGATGGGTAGGCCCACCGCGACCGTGACTGTCCCCGCGATCGACAGCCCGCCGAGCACCCGGCCGGGCGGCTCGCTGAGCCCCGCCCACATGGCGCGGCGGCGGATGATCACCATCGCCGCGGGATACCCGGCCGAGGTGCCGATCCCGATCAGCACGCGGGCTACGGCCGCTACCGGGATGTCGTGCGCGACACCGCCGATGATCCCGCCGAGCAGCACGAGAAGGATGCCGGCAAACAGCACCCGACGAGGACCGAACTGCTCGGCGACCTTGCCGGCAGCGGGCTGCGCTATCGCGCTGGCCAGATACAGGGCCGATATCAGGATCGCCGTCTGTCCCACTGGCACGTTCAGCGCGTGCGCGATGGGCACCAATGCGGTCGCAATCACTGAACTGTTGACCGGATTGAGCGTCGCAGCGACATACAGTGGGCTGACGAAGCGCCACGAGAATGCCCCGTCCTGCCGGTCGACGCCGAACGTCGTCGCGTTGCAGGAAGGCTTGGTTCTCGTTCGGAATGTCATCGATCTCCGTTCACTCTTGGCCGACCGATACCTCGAAAGGGCAGAGATTGCAATGCCGTCCACGGTTCGGAGTCCGTGCCGTATCGAGCTCCTCGCCGTGGCCCAGTGTAAACGATATACAGGCAACCTGTACAGTGGCCCTGTATAGTTTGGGTCGATAGATTCAGTCTCGATTTGCATTTCTGCGAGCGTGACCGCTCCAGTGGGACCGCGCCAGGCGATAGCGCTGTACCGCCAGAACTTCTGTGCCACTGAGGGCTACGGCGCAGGGTCGTGTGGGCACAGCACACACGGCGCGGCAAATCGACGAAGCGATTCGCGGCCGTAGACCGCCCAGATCTGGCTCAAAAGCGTAATGACGCCGATTACAATCGGTATGCACCACACAGGCGCTCTGCGCAGGCTGCCTGCGTAAGCACTACCGGCCGCCTGGCAATACTTTCGACAGGCTTGAGCGAGATGGAGTTCCCATCCATGACAGCACCGCTTCCCCGCGACGTGGCTCGCCACCTTCCTCGCGCGATGATTCGGCTGCGTGCGCGGCTGCGCACCGAGTCCGCGCCCGCCGGCATGCGCTGGACGTGGTCGCAGCTGACCACACTGAGTCGCATTGCCGAGGAAGGACCCACGACGGTCAGCGCTCTCGCCGTCTCCGAGCACGTACGTCATCAGTCGATGGCCGAGACGGTCGCCTCCTTGCGTCAGGCAGGACTCGTCGCCGCCAGGTCAGACCCCACAGACGGCCGCAAGACACTCGTATCGGCCACATCCGCTGGGCGCAAGCTCATCTCGACCATCGCCCCCGCGCGGGAAGCCTGGCTCGAAGCAGCCATCGAACAGAACCTCACGCCCGCCGAGCGCCGGACGCTGCTGAAAGCCGCCGACATCATGGAGCGTCTGGCCGACTGCTGAACACCGGGGCCGGACGTTCGACAATCAACCAACTTGCCGGCCAGGTTGATCAGTGCAGTGTCGGGCCCTTCAGTTCGCAGGCCCAATCGCCGACACTGTCGCCGTCCCAGACAACCTGGCGTACCTTCAGCCGGGGGTTGGGGCGGCGGTGAGGATGACGAGGTCATGCCCACTCGCGCCGAGATCCTCGGCGATGCGGCGGCCCAGCGATCCGTTGCCGCCGGCCAAGACGACTCTCACACCGCACATCCAAGCAGACATCTGCGACGCCCACGTACTTTGACAAGCTGCTGCGACACGCCGAAATTTTGTCAATCTAGGCAGGCGTGTCTTGTCAATCTTTCCTGCACGTCGACAGCCATATCGCATCGCTACGACCGATCTGTTGTCGACGTGCAGCGAAGATGAACAAATTGTCGTTATTGTTTCGAGAGCGACGCGGCAATAGCTTGGTCGCGCCCCTGGGCGGCGTGCTGGTAGCGCATGGCCGCCTGTGGCGTCGAGTGACCCAACCGCGCCACCTGATGCATCATCACCGACATGTGTGCACCCTTCGGCGGTGCCTGAAAGGCCCTGGGCCAGTGCCCGTCTCGTAACAGAACGATTATCGGCAGATAGCGGGACGCGAAATGCGCTGCAGTACAGTGCATTAACGAACACAGAGTGGTTTACCGGTAACCCGACGTATTCGATTCAGTCGTATTGTCGCTAGCTCGGTGGCGTATCCCTACGCGGAGCGACACCGCGCCTTGGGAACTGCGGTTGCCATGGTGGGTTCCTGGCTATTCGTCTGCGATCTTGACTAGCTGCTTGCCGAGGGTCTCCCCGGTGAAGAGGCGCCTCGGGGCGTCCGGGGCATTCTCGAGCCCCTCGACCACATCAATCTGGTTCTTGATCTTTCCCTCACCAGCCCAGCCTGCGAGCGCACCGATCGCCTCCATCGCCCGATCGAGGTAATCAAAGACCAAGAAGCCGCGCATAGTGCCGCGTTGGAGGATGAGGTTGAAATGGTTCCTGATCGCTGCCCGTTGCTCCAATCCGCTGTAGCCGGAGACCATCCCACGGGTGGGAGATCCCTCCCGGTGCCACCGCCATGTCAAAGACGCAAACGACACTGTTCTAACCAGCTTCGGTTTACGCATCGCCCGACGCCCACGCGCGGAGTCGCGCTTTTAGAAGCACCCGCTTATTCGCCGGCCTCCAACGCAGACATTTACCGGCGGCGGTGGGGGCGGTGGGGGCGGAAAGTCCTGCGGCAGCGGCGCATAGTCGGCCGGCGGCGGGACATAGGCGTTGACCGTATCGGCAACGTTTCTGCACCCGCTAACTGAAACACGCCTGCCGACGCTCGCGCAGACGTCGGCGTTGGCCACGCCGGAGGGCTGCACGACGGCATATATCTCAGGAATCGACGTAAGAGCCAACACCGCTATCCCCGCGGCAGTCCAAGATCGCACCCACAGATTCATCGTCGATCTCCTTCCCGTCACGGCCGGGGCTTCTTTTGGCCGATAAGTGAACTGAGGGCCGCAGTATATTCCTCTGTCTGCACGATGAGACCAGGATTCGTCGAGATTGCGCTCGGCGAGTGTCGTCAGCTTTGGCGACATGGTTTCGTGCCCGGTCCGATCGCTTAGGGAGTCAAGCCGCCCTGCCCAAGTAATGGGGTCCACTGGCAACGCTGCCTGATGTCAGTCATCGGCTGACGGATGCCCTCAAGGTCGGCTTGCTCTTGCGGGTTGGCGTTGAAGTAGTTCTGCACGTCGTCGCGGATCTGATCTTTGGGCTGATCCTGAAGGTCGGTGTAGAACCCGTTCACGTCCGGGTGAGTGAACAGGTAGGCCTGGAGCGCCGTCGCAACACCCGCCGCGACACCGGCTACGTCCGCAGCTGTGCAGTTGGGCGGCCGAGGCGGGGGATCAGCCGCGGCGGTCCCCGCGGTAGCACATAACAGGGTGCCGGTAACCGCGCCAGCGACGATCGCGCCGACTACCACCCGGCGCGGAATGATTTCTGAGAGCAACATAACTGGCTCCTTCTTCCGGTAATCAACCTGGCCGCAACCGATGGCGGTCGTCGCCCGGCTCAAGCTAAGCAGATGCAGATAACCGCTTTTCTGCGATACAGCGGATTAATCCTCAGAAAGCGCAGCCCATCAGTTGACACGACGTTCATCACTGGTCCACTGCCGTCGATAGACGTGGCGGATGCGCTCCTGGATGAACGCTCCCGGTTACTTGACGTTTGATCCACCACGGTCGCGCCGGGTGCGTTGGTCTTCACCGACATGATGCCCTTCTCGGCGCTCTCCGTCGGCGTATGCGACTAGGGGTGCGCCGCTGGGGGTGCGGAAGCGGCCTCTTCCGCGCGTATCGAGCGCAGCATCACCACCGCGACCGTGACTATCCACGTCACCAACGCGCTGAGGGGAATCCAGAACGCGAACACCCCGTTCCAGGCCAGCGGCCCGTCGTTGAACACCACGACCAGAGAACCCGGGATCGACAGCAGCACAAACCAAACGTTGAAGTAGCCGAACCAGCGCGGAAACGTCGGCGGGTCGTTGCGGTCGACGAAGGTCGCCACGGTAAGCACCAGAGCCTGTGTCAGATTCGGGCCGACTATGCCGATGAAGGTCAGCCAGAACACGTCGTTGAGCGCCTGGGTGATCTCTGGCGGCCGCTGCTCGGGACGGAATGCCGCGGCTGCTTCTGCCAGCACCGGAAAGATGAATGCAGGCACGAAGATGACCAACGCGAACAGTTCGGTGAGCGCCAGCACTCCGAATTTGCCCTCGACGCGGCGCACCCGCAGACAGATGACGGCAAGAAACGGCAGCGCGACACAGGTGCCCAGCAGCGAGAGCGCAACCCCGAGACGCACCCGCAGCTTGTGGTCGATGAAGAACCGCGCGATCTCCTGAGCGTTGGAGGTCGGCGACGGCGGCGGAATCAGCCCGGCGATGAGCGCGAAGAAAATGAGGAACAGCACGATCGACACGATCCCGCACCACGCCCCGATGCGTTGCAGTCTCAGGTCCACCAGCAGGACGCTACCGAAGAGGCTGCGATGTTGTGGGCGGTTGTCGTTGATAGCGGCCAGGCCGGGCTGTCTTTCCCGAGCGCCGGAGCCGCATGACTACCTCGAGTACATGACGGCCTACCTGCGTGGGCATCTGCCCGCGGTGCCGATCCTGATCGTCGGGTCGGGCGATCGGCTGGCCGCCCTGCAGGCCGACATCATCGGATGACCGGGGCCGCGACGGCAGCCAGGCTCCGATCCGCTCGCCGAGCGGGTCGAGTTTGTTCGGAACGTGGCCGGTGACCGGTTCGACCAGCCGGAGTTGAACATGGTGCTCACGGCGGTGCCGCATGACGGCGTGTCGTTGATGCGCAGGTATGCCCCGACGCTGTCGGACGCGCAGTTGCCGCAGCTGCCGACCGTGCTGGCCGGTTCGCCCCGCGACATTACCGACGCCGTGCGCCATTACTGCGAGGCCTACGAGCCGACGTACATGAGTGTCCAGCGGCAACATGCGGAGAGCTTCAGCAAGGTCATCGCCGAACTGCGGTGATTCACGCTGCTTCAGAGGAAAAAGTAAAGGCCCGACAGCACGCCCCACAGCAGCACGCAGTAACCCTCGAACAATGCGCGCAGCGGAATTGGGGCGCGGCGCAGCTCCATGAAGTCCAGTCCGACCAACCGGACTTTGATCGCGGCGATGCCCAGCACGACGACCACGATCGTCGAGCCGGTGCCATGCTCGGCGCCCACGGCGAAGGACACCAGCGTCGCCGCGATGAGAATCAGCCAGGACAGCCCGGCGCGATTGCGGACTAACTGGAACACCGACGATCCGGTCATCAGCTGACCAGATACAGCAGCGGGAACAGGACAATCCACAACAGGTCCACCAGATGCCAGAAGCAAGCGCCGCCCTCCACCACGGCCATCCGGGTGGGACTGAGTTCGGTTCTGCGCGTTTGGGTCAGCAGGAACCCCAACACCAGCAAGCCGACGCCCACGTGGAACAGATGCAGGCCGGTGAGAATGAAGTAGTAGAGGTAAAAGTGGTTGGCGCCGGCGCCGTGGCCGGCCGAGAGCGCCGAGTAGTACTCGAAGACCTTCAGCCCGATGAACGCCAGACCGCACACCATCGCCGCGACAACGGCGGAGCCCGCGACCGATCGGGCGCCCACCCGGATCGCGCCGAGTGCCATCACCACCAACAGCGAGCTGAGCAGCAGTACCAGTGTGTTGGTCAGGCCGACGCCGACATGCAGCGTCTTGCGCGACACGTCGAACAACTCGGGGTCCTTCGACCGCTCGACCATGAACGTGGCGAAAAACGCACCGAAGACGAGCATGTCACCCAGCAGGAACACCCAGGTGCCCTGCTCGCCCGGAATGCGGCGTTGCGTCTTCGACGCGGCCGACGGTGCCGTGCTAACCGTCACGGCGCCGCGATCATCCACGCGGTGAACACTACTAACGCTATCGAGGATGCAAAAACCTACGTTTGCCTCGCTACAGGTAAACAGCAGAACCCGACGTTAGAAACTGTGGCGGCGACAAAGTTCGACCGTCGTCTGGCTGGCCCAGTTCGTGGGGGTGGTGAGCGCTATTCGGCGGCGGGGGTGGGGCGGTTCGTGTCGGCGCGTTGGCCGACGATCTCGGCCAGGGCCAGTGCGACGCGTAGTTCCAGGGCTCGCTTTTCCACTGACCTGCCCAGGAATTCCTCGGCTTGTCGTTGACGAGTCGCTGCTGGAAGTGTTCGAAACCTTCTCCGCCGGAAGCGGATTCGCGCACATCATCATCGTCACGCACACCGGCCAGGCTCCGGCCAGGATGCTCGACTACGACGCACTGATCGCCGCCGGTGAGCCGGTCGACTGGCCCACGCTCGACGAACGCCGCGCGGCGGCGATGTGCTACACCTCGGGCACGACCGGCCGACCCAAGGGCGTCGTCTACTCGCACCGGGCGCTGGTCCTGCACTCGCTGGTTGCCGCGCTGCCCGACCAGCTGTCCGTCTCGGCCCGCGACACCATCGTTCCGGTCGTGCCGATGTTTCACGCCAATGCGTGGGGGTTGCCCTACGCCGCGGCCCTCGCCGGGGCGCGGCTGGTCTTGCCCGGGCCGCATCTCGACGCCCACAGTGTGCTCGACCTTCTCGCCGGCGAACACGTGACCATGACGGCGGGCGTGCCCACCATGTGGATGGCGATGCTGCAGCGATCGACGCGCAACCGGCCCGTTGGGACCTATCGGCCCTGGACCGGTTGGTCGTCGGCGGCCCGCGGTGCCCCGGTCGATGCTCGAGGGCTTTGACAGTCACGGTCTGACCGTCATCCAGGCCTGGGGAATGACCGAGACCGCGCCGCTGGGCTCGGTGTGCCGGGTGCCGGAGCCTCGATGAGAGCGACGCCGAGGAGCAATACAATTACCGGGTGCGCCAGGGCATTCCCAGCCCACTGTTCGATATCCGCGCCCGCGATGACGCGGGCCAGCTCATCGAATGGGATGACGCCGCCACAGGTCAACTCGTGGTCCGTGGGCCCTGGGTCACGGCCAGCTACCACCGCGGCCTGGGTGGCGACAGCTTCACCCCGGACGGCTGGTTCAAGACCGGCGACGTAGTCCGCATCGATGCCCACGGCTGCATCCGGATCTGCGACCGGTCGAAGGACCTGGGGAAGTCCGGCGGCGAGTGGATCTCCTCGGTGGACCTGGAAAACCAGCTCATGGCCCATCCCGCCGTCGCGCAGGCCGCGGTCATCGCCGTACCCGACAGCCGATGGGGCGAGCGCCCATTGGCGGTCGTGTCGCTTCGCACCGGCGCCCATACCTCGCCGACCGAGCTGCGCGAGCACCTTGCACAGCAGTTCGCCAGATGGCAGCTACCCGACCGCTTCGAGTTCGTGGCGGCGATTCCATGCACGGCCACTGGCAAATTCAAGAAGACCCAGCTGCGCGACCAATTCGTGCCAGCGTGAACCCATTCGAGGGCCGTACCAGCGGCCCACAGCCAGAAGGGATCGAAATGAGCCACTTCGACATCACGAAGACCAACAGCGCCGTGGAGCGATTGATCGAGACCTCGGAGAACCCCCGTCACCTCTATCTGCTGCACGCCTACAACCGGCACCGCTACCTAGAGATGGCCGGCCGCTTCGAGGCAATTTTCGCCCCCGAGATGACCGTCGAGAAACCCGTGTATCACTTCAATCTGCTCGGGATGACCGTCACCCTTGCCGGGGCCGAGGCCGTCAAAGACCTTTACCGCGAGTGGAGCCGCACCGCGCAATGTGTCTTCTACGGCAACGGCGACGAGAAACTCGCGGTCAGCGACACCATGATCGTCTCGACGTCAACGATCTACCAGCAAACCCCGGGAAGCGTGCTCGCCGCCGGCGGCGCGCCGGTGGACCCCGACGCCACCTACCTGACCAAGACCGCCGAGCACATGATCTGGCCCTACGACGACCACGGCCGCCTGATCGGCGAGGATGTCTGGGAATACGACGAGTCGGTCCGCGAGTTCATTCCGCTCGACCCGACCGATGTGCTCACCGTCGAACAGTCCGCCAAGCTGCTCGCGCCGCTCATCAAACCCCTTCCCGCGCACAACCCGTTCACCACCTGAACGCTGCGGGTTGAAGCGACGCAAAGGTGGTGCTGGCCGATCAGCTCGACTTCGTGCGCCGCCATGTGTTGCCCACTGCGTCCCGCCGGGCCGCGATCACCACCACCGATTGGAGTCACCGATGAACGTCAAGAATCCGACGGACCGTGTCGTGCTCGTCACCGGCGCCTCACGGGGCATCGGCAATTGCGTGGCGACCCACCTGGCAGCAAAGGGTTGGAACGTCATCGCCGGGGTTCGCACCGAGCAGGACGCGGCGAAGCTGAAGACCGCCCATCACCACGTCTCCCCGGTCATCCTCGACGTCACCAACGCCGACCACATTGCCGCGCTTGACACGTCGCTGCCTGAGCGGCTCGACGCCGTGGTCAACAACGCGGGCATCGTGGTCGGCGGACCGATGGAAGCGGTCACCCCTGATGATTTGCGTCGACAGCTCGACGTCAACGTGATCGGTCAGCTCGCGGTGACGCAGGCCGTGTTGCCCCGCCTGCGCCACTCCCATGGCCGGATCGTGTTCATGTCCAGTCTCAGCGGCAAGGTGACCTCCCCGCTGATGGGGGCCTACTGCGCATCGAAGTTCGCGCTGGAGGCCACAGCCGACGCGCTTCGCTTGGAATTGAAGCCGTGGGACATCCCGGTGGTGATCATTGAGCCGCCGCAAACCGACACCGACCTCTGGCACACCGTCGACACCATGTTTGAAGCGACTGCCGCCGCGATGCCTGAGGAGCAACGGAATCTGTACGACCGCCACCTTGCCGGCTTTAAGAAGTCGATTCCGATGTCGCAGAGAATCGCCGTTCCCCCGGAAAAGGTGGCAGCCGTCGTGGAAGCGGCGTTGACCGCCCGTCGTCCCCGGGCCCGCTACGTCGTCGGTGTCGGCCCCAAACTGCAGGTGGCTTTGGTGAACACGCTTCCGACCACCGCACGGGATCGTTTGCTGCTTGCGGTTTCCCGCCAACCGAGCCGACTTTAACAGCCGGCGTTGTCAACGAAGAGGATGAAGCAATGAGCCCGACGACCACCGGCTTTACACCACCGCTGAATCAGATTGCTTTTTCGGTTGTCGACCTGAGGCTCACCGAACGGTGGTTTCGGGAAGGCTTCGGCCTGCTTGCCGCCGGGGGGAGTCGCGCGTTGATGCGCGGCCCACAGGCGGCCAAGGTGCAGGGGCTAGCCCGGGCCGCCTCGACGTGCTGGTGGCTGGTCGGCCGCAACTCGTGGTTTCAGCTCGAACTGTTCCAGTTCGAGCGGCCGATCGCCAGACTGATGCCGGCGGATTTCCGGCCGTGCGACATCGGCTACACCCGGATCGGGATATGGGTCGAAGATTTCGACGCCACACTGAAGAAACTCGCCGGACTTGGCAGTCAACCGCTGGCAGCGCCACAGGGAGAGCGGGGCAGGCGGCGTGCCTGCGTCCGCAATCCGGATGGGGTCTATGTCGAAATCCTGGAAGACGACCCGTTGCCGCAATTCAACAAGCGCGGGCGCCTGGATTGCCCGGCGGCGATCCGTTCGGTCACCCTGTCGGTGCCCCAACTGGCCGACGCGGCAGCGTATTTCGAAACCGGTGTCGGCCTCAAGCCCAGCACCGTCATCCTGCACACCCCAGAACATGAGGCACTGTGGGGGCTGCCCGGTGCCACCACGCACAGCAGGGTGTTCGACGGCGGGGAGGTACTCGTCGAGGTCGTGCACTACCTCGACCCCGCCGGAAAACCGTGGCCCAACGGCTACCGCGTGTCCGACCAAGGCATCCTCAACATCGCCTTCGGCGCGCGCCGCAAACCAGACTTCAACGCGGTCCACCAGCGTGCCGAAGCGTTCGGCGCCAAGCCGAATCATCGGCCTCTCCATCTACCGGGCGCCGGTGTCGTCTACGTCAACGACAAGCACGATTTCTCGGTCGAGTTAATGTGGATAAAGCCTGGGCTGGTCGACCGGCTGGTCGGATTCGAACCACGGCCTGTGCATAAGCGCCCGGACCCAGATACGCGCCGGATCGAACACCGGATCAAGATCAACGCGCCGGCCGACAACGTGTGGGAAGCGATCACCGATCAAGACAACATGGCCCGGTGGATCGGTTTCGACCCGGTTACGGTGCGCAAGGAAGGATGGACGCAACGCCACGGCGCCGGTTCCGAACGCCTGATGCAAGGCCCGCGCGGCGTCGGCCAGGTCGTGGAGCAAGTGATTGCCACGAGCCCGCAGCGAAGCCTGCGCTACCGCGTCATTGAAGGGTCACCGCTGACCTGTCACCAAGGCGAGATCACCCTGAAGCCATCTGGCGGGCACACCGAGTTGCACTGGTCCATCCGCTTTCGGCCCAAGCTCGCCGGCACCGGCGCGCTGCTCCAACGACTGTTGCAGGCACGGCTCACCGCCATGCTGGAGAAACACCTCAAGCCCTACATCGAAACCGTAGCCGCCGCGTCTGACATTTCCGCAAACCCGAAATCGCCGCAGCCCAACGGCGCATCGGGCTCGACGGCTCGCGGGTGAAGCAGGTAGCCGGGGCGCGTGGCCCAGCCAGCGCGATACCTGAATGACCGGCAACGCCGCATTGATCGTCCGCACGCCCACATCTTCGGTGCGCCGGGCCACGAGCGACCTCGATACCGTCGACCGCCGGCGCAACGACGAACCATCACAGTTGGACTGCTGATCCGTGCCGGCGCCACGCGTAGCGGCCCATCGGGAGCGTTGGTCGACACGCCGGCCGGCCGTGTCCACGTACTGGAGGTCACGGACGCAGCCCTCGACCAACTTCCCGACGATCCCACCGGTCGGGCTCCATTTGCTTGCCCACAACTGGGCCGCCTCCACGGCCTCCCCGATGATCCCTTCAAACACAGGGGCTTTCACCGGTAACCGTGGGGGTTGCCCAGCCAGGACCACTCATCGCGATGAAACTGCAGTCCTTGATGGACCGAGGAGCCGCGAAGGACGCCAGCAACCTGTTGGACATCGTACGGCTGACCCTCGACCAAACAGCGGGTGTTATAGCACGGCAACAGCTTTCGAGCGCCGACCCGCAACTGCGAGCCGACTCGCTGCCCCACGTTCGATTGTGGTTCGCCACAAATGCTGCGCGGTCGTGGCGTGGTCCGCGAGGTGGGCCAGTCTGGTGGGCAGGTGTCGGTCGTGGACGGCTGACAGCAACATCGCGGTGTGCCAGCCGTGTTCGGTGAAGGTGTAGCAGTACAACGGGTCTGAGGTCAGTCATCGACCACGTTGCCGCGACCGTGGAGAGCTTCGTGGACCTGACGGGACCAGTGACGACGGTCTAGGCGAAAGTTAACGTTTCGGGAGCAGCAGAGTGCAGGCCATGAGCGCACAGCGCGACGTCCGGCCTATCGGCGAAAGTTTCCGAGAACTTCACAACACACCCGGGAGGGGCGATGTACTCGCCGTCTGGACCATGATCGGAGCAGCGGAGTCGGGCCTGAGTGCGGCGTCGAAAGAGCTCGCTGGCTGGTAGTCGGTCGCGCTGCGCCTCAGTAGCGAATAGGTCTGTAGGCCGGCGATTCGCGCGTCGGCGTGCTGCCGAGGTAGAGGTCGGTGAAATCTTGCGTAACGCGGTCTGAGGACACCGCCTACAGTACGACCAAGCCGGGCCTACAGGGGGCCTTGTCACGAAGTCGGGCTGAGTTCGCGGGCGTCAGGCAGCGGCCGGGATGCCTATGGACCACCTACTTTGACAAGCCCTGGCGACACGCCGAGGTTTTGTCAATTTAGCCAGGCGCGTCTTGTCAATCTTTCTTGCACGTCGACAGCCATAACGGATCAGCGATTCGCGCGGGCTTGGCCGTCGGCTGATGCCATCGCCTTGAGGCGCGGCGGCTGTGTCGGTGGGTGAGTGCAGGGTTGTTCGTAACCACTACAGAAAGGTGCGGGCATGTGCTGGCAGTGCGACAACCCTCACGGCACCATCGACGAGTACCTGGACAGTCTGCAGGACACCATCGCGGACCACGGATGGGTAGTTCAGTTTGTCGAGAGTGAACAACGACCGTTCGCGTACACGATCGGCCTGCACGAAAAGGGGCTACCTGAATTGTTGATCACTGGAATGCAGGCGCAGACGTCGGCGCGCCTATTGAACTCGATTGCACATCAGATTGTCGACGACGGCATGACGCTGCAGCCAGCCGTGCACATCGACTATCAGGGCGAGTTTCTTCTCGAGGTTGTCGAGGTCGAACACCCGGACGTGCATCTGAAATTCGCCGTCTCGCTCTGCGGGGCGGACATCCGCGCGTATCAACTTGTATGGACGGACGACCACCGTCGTTGGCCGTGGGATCGCGGGTGGAGCCATGGCCGACGCAGGCAACCGGTGCTCGGTATCCGTACCCCACTACCGAATGAAGGCCCCGACAGACACCCAAAGTCCACTTAGCGAAAGCGGACGTTCAACGTCGCCAGGCCGAAGATCTTCCTGCCACCGGACTTTGCGCCGACAAGGACGACGCCGGTGCGGGTCGCCGGGTCCAGCGACTTGATCCGGCCGCTGAACTCGATGTCGGCGCCCTCCGCGGCCGATACGATCGCGGGCTGGGACAGCCGCACCGCGAAGCGGGTAACCGCACCGGGGTCGCCCGACCATGCGGACGCAAATCCGGCGCCCAGACCCATGGTGAGCATCCCGTGGGCGATCACATCGGGCAGTCCCGCCGCCTTAGCGATGTCCTCGTCCCAGTGGATGGGGTTGGCGTCGCCGGCCACGCCCGAATAGTTCACCAGGTCGCCGCGGGACAGGCGGGCGTGGCGCACCGATAGCTCGTCACCGACCTGAACGTCATCGAAGGATGGGGTCCCAGGCGTGCGGGCCGCGCCTCCTTCGGCGATCCGAATCTCACCCTCGGGGCGCACCGTCTTCTGGTAGGCGGACTCGGATTCGCCGATCGGCAGTGCGTACGCGTCGTGCATCATCACCTTCTGCACGATCGCCTTGATCGCCGGATCGACGTCGTCGGCGGTGACGCCGACGACGGTGGTGTGCAGGGTGTGCACCCGCTCGCCAGCAGCGTCGGTGAAGGTGTTGGTCACAGTGATCAGGTCTCTGCCGGCGAACCTGCGCACCGACGACAGCTCGACGTCAACGTGCAGCTCGTCGCCGGCCACGATCGGGCGGTGCTGCTCAAAGACCTCTTCGGTCTGAACGTAGGTGTCATAGCCCACGACCACCGACTCGAACAGCTCGCGATTGGCCATCATGCCGGGGATCGACGTGAACGTCAGCGGCGCCACCAGGCCCGGATAGCCCAGCTCCGCTGCGGCCGCTGGGTCCCAGTGTGCGGGGTGATTGTCCTGCACCGCACGGGCGTACTCGCGCACCTTCTCGCGGCCGACCTGGTAGGTGCCGTCCAGCTGGTAGTAGTGGCCGACCCGCGATTCGAGCGCCGACGCTTCTGGTGCTGCGGTCATGGATTGCTCAACTTTTCTATCGGCCTGTTCGCTGAGGCCGACTCAAGCACACTAACGCGCCGGACTCGGAGCTATACGCGCCGTTTGCGGTGGGACGGTTTTTTGTCCGGACCCTTGATCGCAGAGAACTGCGTTAGAGACCTACAACCCCGACGGCGCCATTAACGCAAGGGTTCTGCGTTGGAGTGGCGGCATGATCGAACCGGTCGAGCCCCCCTGTCCACGTGCTGAAGGTGCACGCTGGTGGTACTGAGGAATTCGCGCCCGGATCGGCGTGGGCGATGTAGATGCCGTACGGAAGTTGGTCCGGCACCGTGTAAGAGCCAGTCCCATAGATCGTGTCTGCGTGCGCTGAAGGGTAGGTAACACAGCCGATGATCCACGCTGACACCACAACTGCCCGAAAAAGCGGTGTGGAGCAGCTATTGGCCAACGTGCTAGCCCGGCGCACGAAATCCGTTGTCGCGACCCTGTACTTCTCAAGGCGTGGCGGCGTCAGTCGCATCAGTTCTCCCATCCGTCGCACAGTCCACGAAGCCGCGCGCCGGCGCTACTAGCAACTGGTACCAACCGATCGACTCCTGGTGACACCGCCGAATTGGCGCCTGAGAGGCCGAAGCGCTTATCAGTTTTTCTTCACCGGTACGAGGTCTTCTGTCAGGGCCTCGTCGGCGAGGTCTTCGAGCTCTTTGCCTTTCGTCTCCGGCCCTAGCAGGTAGCCGATTAGCGTGAACGCCCAGAGGCCGGCGAGCGCCAGGTAGGGGGTCTCTAGCCCGTAATGCGTGATGCCCCAGCCGATGACGGTCGGAGCCGCGATGGAGACAACGCGGCCGCCGCCGACGGCGATCCCGAAACCGGTACCGCGCAACACGGTTGGGAAAAGCTCGGAGATGTAGGTATCGCCGACGCCCCAAAGCCAGCCGAGGGTGGCGATGGCGATTGCACCGAAGACCAGATACCTATCGAGCGAGTGGGAGGTGGCAGCCAGAACGGTTGACGAGAACTCAATGATCGCGGCGAGGATCGCCGAGGGGCGTCGGCCTATCCAGTCTGCGAGCGCCGTCCCGACGTAGACGAAAACGACTTGCAGCAGGAAGAACAGAAGTGCGTAGCGGATCGCCTCGATTGAGGATGCGTGAAACCTCTTCACAATGTAGGTCGTCAAAAAGACCGTCACGCCCCAGTAGCCGACTGCGTTGGCGGTGTAAATGAGCCAGCCGGAGACTAGGCGTCGCCGCACGCCGGGGAGTTGCCAAAGCCGCGGCTTCGCAGATCCGCTCACGACTTTGGTCTGTACATCGGTGTAGCGGTGCGACTCTGTGATACCTCGCCGGACAAGGAACAAGACGATGGCCGGGACAATCGCCACGATGAACGCCGACTGCCAGCCGAAGTGCGGGACCAAGACCAGCGCGACGGCGGCGGCGAGAACGTAGCCCAGTGAGAATAAGGAGAAGATCACACCGCCGACACCGATGGCGCGGGTCTTCGCAGGCCAAACTTCAGCAGTGTAGGGCGCGCCGACCGCGAGTTCTCCGGCGCCGCCCACACCAGTGAGAAACCGAAGTCCCGTGAAGGCGGCGATGTTAGTCGTGAGTCCGGCCAGCGCAGTAGTTATTCCGTAGAGGAGAATCGACGCCCCGAGCGTGGTCTTGCGCCCCCACCTGTCAGCAGCGAATCCGAACCCGATGGTGCCGATGGTGTAGCCGAGCAGAAAAATCGACCCTATGTACCCGGCTTCGGCGTCGGTGATCTGCAACGTCCTCTTGATGTCCGGCAGCACCAGGCCGTAGATGTTTACCGCGTAGGAGTCGAAGCCATAACCCAGTCCGGCCGTCACCGCCACGAAGAGGGCCTGTTTGAAAGTCACAGGTATCGCGCGGGGTGCCTGGGCCGGGATGCTGTCAACGTCCGATGTCATTCGGGGAAGGTAAGCAGGTTAGCCATTTCCGCAGAAGGATCAGGATCCCCCTGATCAGAACACCCGCGCATCGCCGCAGTTCATCGCTGGGTGTGTGCAGAACATCACGCGGTCGCCGCGCCCGGTGATGCCTCGAAACCATCCAAGTTGAGAGTCAGCCCCGTGAACCACTGGCCGGACGATGTGTGCCCCGCTGATAGCGTTGCGGTGCAACACCTTCAGGGATCGACGAATGAGTAAGCCAAGGGGCAGACATTGGCCGCGTTACAGGGCAAGATCACGTTGGTGACCGGCGCTTCGTCGGGTCTGGGCGCGGAAACAGCCCGGCTGCTATCACGCCAGGGCGCAACGGTTTTCGGCATCGCACGGGATGCCGATCGGCTCGCCGAGGTGTTCGCTGACATCGAGGGTGGTGGGTACGCGTTGGTGGACGTGGCTTCGGCGCAGGCCTGCAAAAGTGCCGTAGAGCAATGCGTCGCAAAGTTCGGCGGCCTCGATGCGCTGATCAACGTCGCCGGGCGGCATCAGATGCGTCGGACCGAGCTGATGAGCGATGAGGATTGGGCGGAAGACCTCGCGACCAACCTGAGCGGGCCGTTCTACCTGTGCCGGGCTGCGCTGCCGCACTTGCTGGCCCGCGGCGGCAATATCGTCAACGTCGCCTCCATCGCCGGTGTCGAGGGCCAGGCGTATTCGGCCGGCTACTGCTCGGCCAAACACGGGTTGATCGGCCTGACTCGTGCCCTGGCCGTGGAGTACACGGCGGACCGGTTGCGCGTCAATGCGGTGTGTCCGGGCGGCATGCTGACCCCGCAGATCGAGCAGTTCAGCGCCCCGGAGAACCCCAACTACGACCTGATCATGCGCACGGCCTCACCGCGCGGCATGATGCAGCCCCACGATGTCGCCAGCGTGATCGCGTTCCTCGCCAGCGAGGATGCCGCGGCCATTCACGGCGCCGTCTATCGGGTCGACAACGGTAAGGGCGCCGGCTGAGACCGGGCCTGCTTACCGACTCACGCGCCGGCCAGCGCGCGATCCACAAACAGGGCAAGGTGCTCTTCGCGGGGCTTGCCGGCACCGAAGATCGCCCGCAGGTAGATCGGCGCCAGGATGCAGTCGAGGACGTCGTTCAGGGCGGGGGCGGGCTCGCCGCGGTCGTTGGCGCGGTCGAGCATGGCCTGCAGCTGCGCGGCGCGCTTGCGCAGCGGGCCGTCGTGCTGCGTGTCACCGCTTTGGCGCACCGCCAGCACCGCGCGCAGGAACGCCATTCCGCCGGGTCGGCCGATTTCGCGGGCCGCCTGCCTGGCGTAGGCGAGCAGATCGCCGCGCAGGGTTCCGGTGTTCGGAATCGGTGACCTGACCTCGACCCGCGCCTCCTCGACATCGAGCATCAGCGCCTCCAGCGTGCCCCACCGGCGGTAGATGCTGGTCGGGTTGACGCCCGCCCGTTCGGCGATCTCGCTGACCGTGATGTCACGGGGGTTTCCGTCCGCCACAAGCTCGTTGACCGCGGTGTGCACGGCGGCCATCACCCGCGCGCTGCGCCCACCGGGACGTCGCTGAACCTCAGCCATGGGATAAGACTAACGCATGTTTAGTTGCTTTTAAGCACAACCAGGCGTAGCGTCACTAACGCAACCAAAACTGACTTAAGGAGTCCCACGATGAAGCCGGTGCTGTTCGCCAACGACCCGTCCTTCTGGTACGAAGCCCTGCGCACCCTCGGGCATACCGCCTACGGCGGAGCCGACATCGGCGAGGTCCTGACCACGTGCGCGGCCATCACCGAAGGTGACTACGACAGCTGGCACGACGAATGGCTGGCCACTGCCGACCGGGTCAGCGCCGAGGCAGAGAAGATGCTGGCCGCCGGGCATCGGATCAGCGCCCGCGACGGGCTGATGCGGGCCAGCAACTACTACCGCGCCGCAGAGTTCTTCTTGCACGGCAACCCTGCCGATCCCCGTATCGACCATACCTACCAACGCTCGCGGGAGTGCTTTGCGACCGCCGCCGCGCACTTCGATCCCCCGATCGAACCCGTCGAAATCCCCTATGAGGGAACCGTTTTGCACGGCTACTTCTATCGCGCGGCCGGAAGCGGCCCCGAGCCACGCCCAACGATGATGATGCACAGCGGATTCGACGGCACGTGCGAGGAGATGCACTGGTTCGGTGCCGCCGCCGGCCAGGAACGCGGCTACCACGTCCTGACCTTCGACGGCCCTGGGCAGCCGGCGGCACGTCGCCTCGACGGTCTGGTGTTTCGTCCCGACTGGGAGAACGTTGTCACCCCGGTGCTCGACTGGTTGGTGCAATGTCCGGGGGTCGATCCGGCGCGGATCGGGCTGGTGGGTGCTTCGATGGGTGGCCTCCTGGCGCCCCGGGCTGCCGCCTTTGAGCATCGGCTGGCCGCGTGTGTCGCACTCGACGGCGTGTACGACCTCGGACTGACCGCGACCAACAACATCCCCTTCCCGCGCGCCGAGGCCGAGGCGATGCTGCGTGCGGAATCCGCACCCGAACTCGATGCGGCGCTGGAGCAGATGGTGGCCACCAACCCGGTGATCCGGTGGGCGACCACCCACGGCCAGTACGTCATGGGGGTCACCAGTGCCCGTGAATTTCTCGCCTCCTACCTCGACTACACCCTGGCCGACGGCATCGCCGAACAGATCACCTGTCCGACCCTGGTCTGCGATGCGGAAGAAGACCTATTCTTCGACGGTCAGCCCAAGCTGCTGTACGACCATCTCACTTGCGAGAAGGCATATTTTGAGTTCACCAATGCCGAAGGCGCCGGTGCCCACTGCCACACCGGCGCCCAGCGGTTAGCGATCGCGAGGATCTACGACTGGCTCGACGACCATCTCAACCAGTGACGAAGTGATGTCGCGATCGAGAGGGCTTACCGCGACGAGTTGGTGCTGATCGCCATGCCATACGCTTTCATTCACACCAACGGTGGAAGGTCAGTCCATGCGAATCAGCCTGATAACCAACCTCAACAACGAGTCGCCGGTCGAATCCTGCGTCCGGGAGTTGGCCCAAGCGCGCGACGAGGGGTTCGCCCGACTGTGGTTCACCCAGATGCCGTTCGACGTCGATCTGCTGACCGTTCTGGCTGCGGCGCTGCGCGAAGTTCCTGACATCGAGGTGGCCAGCGGTGTGCTGCCGATCCAAAACCAACACCCGACGCTACTCGCGCAACGGGCGTTGACGCTCAACATGATTGGCGACGGACGGTTCACTCTAGGCATCGGAGTCACCCACCGGGCAGTGACCGAGGGAATGTGGGGTATCTCTTGGGACAAGTCGGTGAAACGGTTGTCGGAATACCTCGACGGCCTGCTCCCCCTGCTGGCAGGGGAGCAGGTCGACGCCCCCGGCGAGCTCGTCACGACCAGGGGCGCGCTGCAGATCCCGCACGCGCCGACCCCCCAGGTGTACGTCGCCGCGCTCGGTCCGCAGATGCTGCGGGTCGCTGGTCGGCGCACCGCGGGCACGATCACCTGGATGACCGGCCCCAAGACGCTGCGAGAACACGTCGGACCCACGCTGCGCGCTGCGGCCGCGGAAGCAGGACGCGCGGACGGGTCGGTCGCGGTCGCCGCCGCGCTGCCGGTAAGCGTGACAGATAACATCGACGCCGCGCGGTCGCTCGCCGCTCAGCAATTCGCGATGTACGGCCACCTGCCCTCCTACCGCGCGATGCTCGACAGGGAGGGCTACTCCGGCCCGGAAGACGCCGCGTTGATCGGAGACGAGTCGACAGTGTCGCAGCACCTCGACGAGCTTCGCGACGCTGGCGTGGACGAGTTCGTCGCCATCTCGTTCGAACCGTCGCCCGAGGCAGGTGTGCGTACGCGAGCGTGCTTGCGCGCGTGGGAGTCTAAGGCTTCAAGTTCCTAACCGCCGCCAACGGCGCTGACCAGCTGGATCGCGGCCGATCCCACCCCGCTCGCGCCAGCCTGACTTTCGGGGGATGCTTAAACGTCAACTCCCCACACAGCGCGAAAGGCGTGGTTCGCTGGTGACTCTGGACCAGGAGGCGCGTGCCGACGCTGAGCAACCGTCGGTATGGGCACCGATGCACAGTCGCGTGTACCGCAGCTTGTTCATCGCGCAGTTGGCCTCCAACATCGGGTCCTGGATGCAAAGCGTGGCGGCCCAATGGTTTTTGGTGGAAAGGCACAGCAGTGACGTCATCGTTGCACTGGTCCAGACAGCAAGTCTTGGGCCGACGCTGCTGTTGGGATTGCTCGCCGGGGCGCTTGCCGACCTGTTCGATCGGCGGCGATTGCTGATTGTTCTCCAGACTTACGCGGTGGTGGTGGCGCTCGCGCTGGCGGTGCTGACATACCTCGGCCGCGTTGGCCCGACAGCACTGTTGATGTTTACATTGGCCATCGGCTGCGCGTCTGCACTGACCGGACCGGCCTGGCAGGCGATTCAGCCCGAGACGGTCCCGCGCGAGCAGATACCGGCCGCCTCGATTCTGGGCAGCGTCTCGGGTAACGCCGCCCGGGCCATCGGACCGGCAATCGGCGGCGTCGTCGTGGCATTGTCGGGCCCCGCGGCGGTCTTCGCGATCAACGCGGTGTCGTTCGCTGGAGTAATCGTTGCCCTGCTGGCGTGGAAACGACCAAAGCAACATGCTCCACTCGAGCGAGAGCACTTCGGCCACGCCATCGTCTCCGGGCTGCTTTTCGTTGGTAACAGTCCGATCTTCCGCAGGATCCTTTTGCGTGCATCCCTTTTCCTGTTTCCCGCATCGGCAGTGTTGGCGCTGCTGCCGGTGGCTGCTGCCCACAGGTGGCACCTGGGATCCGCCGGTTATGGTGTGACGCTAGCGGCGATCGGTTTCGGCGCTGTACTCGCTGTGGTGTTTGCCACGCCGTTACACCGCAGAGTGTCAGACAACGTGCTGCTGGCGGCGTCCGCCGCGGTATCCGGTCTTGCGCCGTTGGCGGTGATCTGGCTGCCGTTCGGTGCGGCGATACCTTTTTTGGTGTTGTCCGGGGTGGCGTGGCTGATCACGCTGACGACGTTGAACGCTGCAGCGCAGTTGTCGCTGCCGAGTTGGGTTCGGGCCCGGGGGTTGTCGGCGTATCTGCTGGTCGCTACGGGATCTCAGGCGATCGGCTCCTATGTGTGGGGTGCCATTGCCACGCGGGAGGGACTTCACGTCGCGATGATCGGCGCGGCTGCGGTGTTGGGCGTCGTTGCGCTCAGCACCCCCGTGCTTGGGCTCCGGCCCTGCACCGGGACGCTGAGCCTCGATGTTTCGGCTGCCTGGTCGTCGCCGACAGTCACTTTTGAACCATGTCCTAACGATGGACCGGTGCTGGTAACCGTGCACTACCGAGTGCCGGCGGAGAGCCTGAATGACTTCACCGAGGCGATGAAAGCGGTCAGGCAGTCGCGGCTGCGAACGGGTGGCCACAGTTGGCGGCTATATCACAGTGTCGGACGGCCCGATACGTTCCTCGAGAGGTTCACCGTGGCGTCGTGGACCGAGTTCGAGCGCCAGCGCACCGAGCGCTGGTTGGATTACGACCATGATGGCGTCGAGAAGGCGATCAGCTACACCGTCGACCGCGACCGACAGCACGAGTACTACCTGGCCTTGCGGATGCGCCGGTGAATCGCGTCGAGGTTATTGGCGTGAAATGCGTTACGGGCCAAGGCCACTGGTAGTGGCGCCCCGCAGCTAGACCGCCGACTTTTCCAGGATGTGCACGCCGCACGCGGAGCCCAGGCCGATCACGTGGGCCAGCCCCACCTTCGCGTTCTCGATCTGGCGATCGCCCGCCTCGCCGCGAAGGTGATGGCAGACCTCCCAGATGTTGGCGATGCCGGTGGCCGCGATCGGGTGGCCCTTGGACTGCAGCCCGCCGGATACGTTCACCGGAGTCGAGCCGTCACGCCAGGAGGCACCCGAGTTGAAGAAATCGGCGGCGCCGCCCTCGTCGCACAGCATCAGGTTGTCGTAGTGCACCAGCTCGGCCGTGGCGAAGCAGTCATGCAGCTCGACCAGGTCGAGGTCGCTCGGCTCGACGCCGGCCTGCTCGTAAGCGGTCGCGGCGGCGTTGCGCGTCAGGGTGTTGACGTTCGGCAGGACCTGGCAGCCCTCCTCCCACGGGTCGGTGGTCAGCACTGAAGCCGACACCTTTACCGCGCGCCGTTGCTGTTCGAGCGAGAGCGACTTCAACGTCTCGCCGTTGCACACGACCGCAGCCGCGGCACCGTCACAGTTGGCCGAGCACATCGGCCGGGTGTTCGGGTAGGCGATCATGACGTCGCCCATGATCTGCTCGAGGGTGAACCTCTTCTGGTAGGCGGCCAGTGGATTCAACGTCGAATGGGCGTGATTCTTCTCGCTGATCTTGGCGAACAATTCGAAGCTCGTCCCGCCGTACTTGTGGCCGTACTCGGTGCCGATCTGGGC
This sequence comes from uncultured Actinomycetota bacterium, assembly GCA_963767375.1. Lineage (GTDB taxonomy): Bacteria > Actinomycetota > Actinomycetes > Mycobacteriales > Mycobacteriaceae > Mycobacterium. The sequence goes on along the minus strand of CAVYDT010000008.1, from coordinate 1,731,404 downwards.
GAACACACCGGGCATGGCCTCTGTGCCGATCCGCCCGTCGACCGGCGCGACGGCGCCGTAGCGGCCCTTCGGCGCCCAGACGTCGGCGTCGGCCTTCTTGTTGCCGCCCGCGCCGAGCAGCCCGGCGCCGGAGAGCTTTTCGACACCTACGGCCAATCCGTACTTCACCTCGCCAGCCTTCACGGCCATGATGGCGGTGCGCAGCGCGGTGGCGCCGGTGGCGCAGGCGTTGGCCACGTTGTACACCGGGATGCCGGTCTGGCCGATCTGTTTCTGAAGCTGCTGGCCGATCCCCGCATTGGCGGCCATCAGGTTCCCGGCCGCAATGACGCCGATGTCGGCCATGGTCACGCCGGCGTCGGAGAGCGCGCCGGTCGCGGCCTCGGCCGCCAGGTCAACGGTGTCCTTGTCGGGGTGCTTGCCGAACTTGGTCATCCGGATCCCGAGAATCCAAATTTCGTCGCTGGCGCTCATCGTCGCTGCTCCTTCGTCGGTCGGTGGTGGTCTGTGATTAGGCGGGCTCGAAGCCGAAGCCGATCGCCTCGGTGCCTTCGGAGTCCGCGCCGATCGGATACGTGGCGAGCCGCACCTTCATGCCGTCGCGGATCTGCTCGGGATCGGGCTCGACGTTGATCAGGTTGGCGCGGACCCGGGTGCCGTCGCAGTCGACCACGGACGCGACGAACGGGGTGGGGATCCCCGGGGCGGCGAAGGTGACGATCGTGAACGCGCGCACCGTGCCCTCGGTCGGGACCGAGACGGTCTTGAATTCGGTCGCGAAGCAGCCAGCACACGCGTTGCGCCGGTCAAAAAACCGGGCGCCGCAGTTGGCGCATTCCTGCGCGATCAGGTGGGGCTCGCCGTCGTCGAGCACCAGATAGTCGACCAATGGGATCTGACCAGCCATAAAAAACCTCCACCATGTCCGGCTTACCGCACCAGTACCGTCAACCTACTTGCCGACATTTGACAATCGTGCACCGGTCATATCACCGGCACCAGACCCGGAGCGCCCGGCCGGCTCAGGCCGGTGAGCCGTCTACCTCGACGGAGGTGAATTGCAGATCGTCCGCGCCGCCACGCCGGCGGTCGAGCTCGGCCGAGGCGAGCGGAAACAGGACGCCTCCTGCCTGTTCTCGCGACGGGCGGGCGGGGAGCTCGACGCTGGTCGCGGCGCCATCGGCGAACTTGACGTCGTGAGAGACGTACCAGCCCCGCAGTTCGAATGTTGGCATTTCAGGTTCCCCCAGGCGAGTGCCGCCGCACAGATGGTTGTGTCTCATCGAAATCCTTCAGCCGGCTCTCAGCAATGTCAGATTTTGTGAAGGTAGAAGTCAACTCAGACACCTTTCGAAGGGAGCATGGCAGTGGACACCGAGACCGTGGATCGCGAATTCAATGCGCTGCAACAGCAGGCGCAACAAACCGCGACGTTGATCCAAACGCTGGCCGGGAAATTGTCCACCGCGGCCGCGGCGGGCGACCCTAACGCTCGCGAATGGGCCCTGGACCTCAAGGAGATCGCACTAGCGATCCGCGACGAGCAGAGCACCACCACGGAGCTCCTGCAAGCGATCCCCGCACTGGTCGACAACCACGTCGCGGCCGCCGAGCCGTCCGCGCCGCCGTACTATCCGCCACCCGCCCAGTACGCGCAACCGCCGCAATACCAAGCCCCGTATCAGCCCCAATACCAGCCCGAGTACCAGCAGCCCGCGCCATCCGGGGGTGGGACGCTGCAGCGGTTCCTCGGGGGACGGTTTGGCCAGGCAATCGTCACCGGTGCGGGCATCGGGATCGGCGACGACATTGTCAATAGCATCTTCGACAGGCTTTGAGCTGCAACATTATTGGGGGCACGCAGGCCACCAAGCTGAATTGCACAGCTGGGGCACAGCTTTTGGACAGTCCGGCTCAACCTCCCGCAACTAGCGTCGATGTTGTTACGCCGATGAGGGGAGACAATGATGGCGCAACGCACCGTCAGGCTCCGTCGATTATTGGGGGCTACGGCGTTATGCGGGGGTATGGCAATTGCCGCGGCTGGCCTTGGCGCGGGTGTCGCCAGCGCGGACCCGTGGGGTCCGCCACCGCCACCGCCGGGTCCGGTGGCTTGGGGACCGCCTCCGCCGCCTCCTCCGCCAGTCTGTGTTCCCTTCCTTCCCTGCTGACCTGTATTGGTTAGGAGGGAGGTGACCGCCGACGCTGTGGACACCGCCGATGATGTCGGTGTCCACAGCGCCAGCGGGTAATTTCGACGAAAATCATTGGTGGACTGAGAATTACAACGACCGCGCCAAGTGCGATTATTTGCCGGTGCGCTCGCGGTGCTTGCATCCCGGCCAGCAGCAGGGTCGGCGCTGACCTTCTTCCAGTTCCTCTTGGGTGCGGCGGATTCGTCGCTGACGGGTCGCCTGTTGCTTGGCATCCTCGACCCAGCAGATGAATTCGTTGCGCGCCAAGGGTGTGATGTCCTTCCACGCGGCCAATGCCGTGGAGTTGGCGATGAGCGCCGTGCGGAGGTCTGCGGGCAGCTTGTGCACCGCCCCACCTGGCACTCGCTTGGTGCTCACGCGGCCAGGGTAACCTACTGCTGCGCAGCGACGCAGGCAGCGCGTCTCGGACAGGAGACGTAACCTCGCGCCATAGCCAGAATCGATGGAAGGCGCGACATTGGACTTTGAGCCTGAAGGTGACTACCGATACGTGATCATTGGCGCCGGCGCTATCGGCGGCACTGTGGGCGCCGTGCTGACGCGGGCCGGGATTCCCACGGTGTTGGTCGCACGGGGCCGGCATGCCGAGATCCTGACCACCGCGGGCATGACGCTGAGGACCCCGGACGGCACCTTCCACACGGCAGTCACCGCGGCCTCTCGGCCCGAGGATGTGCGGTTGACCCGTCACGATGTCCTGGTCTTCGCGACCAAGACCCAGCAACTCGACGCCGCGCTGCAGGAATGGGTTGATCAACCGGTCCATGACCGGCACGGTGTCGCCGGAACGGCGGGCGAGCTGCTGCCGGCGATGACCGCGCTCAATGGTGTTGCCGCCGAGGCGAAAGCGCTGCGCTATTTCGGTCGGGTATTCGGTATCTGCGTGTGGCTGCCCGCCGTGCACCTCGAACCCGGCGAGGTGATCGTACGGTCCTGGCCGGTGGTCGGCCAGTTCCACATCGCACGGTGGCCCGCCTCGATCAGCACGCGGGCCGACGCCGGCTTGCTGGCACGGCTCGCCGAGACGTGGACTGCCGCGGGAATCCACGTGCGCACACCCGATGACGTTGTCCCGTGGAAGTACAACAAGCTGCTGAGCAACCTCGGCAACGCCGTGGGTGCACTGACCGCCGAGTCGGCCGACGCAAGCGACGTGGTGGCCGCGCTGCGCAGGGAAGGCGCGAATGTGCTGCGCCACGCGGGAATCGATTACATCTCGTTCGAAATATCTACGGCGGCAAGGGCCGAAGACGGACCGACGATACGGCCGATACCCGGATGGAATGCCGGCCCGAGCAACTCGACCTGGCAATCGTTGAGCCGCAACACCGGCAACGTCGAGACCGATTTCCTCAACGGCGAGATCGTTCGGCTCGCCCACAAACACGGCATCACCGCGCCACTCAATGCCGCGTTAGCGCGGGCAGCACGCGAGGCAGCCCGCAATGGCGTTGGGCCGAGCCGCTACTCGGCGACGCAACTGGCGGAACTGCTCGGGATCAACGCGGTCGCCGCCGCACGCGATTAGCGTTCTATCCGCAATGGTTCCAGCCATGGGAGAAACACATGACCATCACCTATGACGAGGCGCTGCGCGAGCAGGTTCGGGCCCATCTCGCGGGTCACCACCGTCGCGCCGTGACGGACCCGACCAAGCGGCACGCCGCGGTCGCGGTGCTGCTGGTCGACTCCGAGGTCGGAGAGGACAGGGTAGACCCCGCACCCGTGGACGACTGGATCGCCGGGCGACCCACGGAATCGGGTCTGGACGGGCGCATGGTCGACGTCTCGGGTGGCGCCGCTTTCTTGCTATGCCGGCGGGCATCTCGCCTCACCTCACATGCGGCGCAGTGGGCGCTGCCCGGTGGGCGTGTGGACCCCGGCGAGAGCGTGATCGACGCCGCGCTACGGGAACTGGACGAGGAGGTCGGCATCCGGCTGCCCGACGCGACCGTGCTGGGCCAGCTCGACGACTACCCGACGCGGTCCGGGTACATCATCACGCCGGTGGTGATCTGGGGCGGCGGAAGGCTCGATCCGCGTCCGGCGCCCGACGAGGTGGTGGCGGTCTACCGGGTGGGGTTGCACGAACTGCAACGCGACGATTCGCCGCGGTTCATCACCATCCCCGAGAGCCCGCGCCCCGTGGTGCAAATTCCACTGGGAAACGACCGCATCCACGCGCCCACGGGTGCGGTGCTGCTGCAGCTGCGGTGGCTGTGCCTGGAAGGCCGCCACGACCCAGTCGACGAGCTGGAACAACCGGTGTTCGCCTGGAAGTAGGCACGAGCACTTATCGCGGATTCTTCTCGCCGGCTTCGACAGCAACGGCGAGCCTGTTCTCGGCGGGTGCTACCGGGCACGTCGCGTAGTCAGTGAATGCGCACGGCAGGTTAGACGCTCGGTTGAAGTCAAGCGTCACTTTTCCGTCAGCGTCAGGCGCATCGGTCGAAAGTACCCTGGCGCCAGGGTATGTCATCACCCCGCTGGTGGCGTCGGTGAACATCACACGCAATCCGGTCGAGGTGTCACCGAAGGCGACCAATTGCGCGGCACGGCCGGCTAACTCGAAGTCGATGACGCCAACGGCGTTCAGGTGGTGCTCGAGTCCTTCGACGACGGCGCCCGTCGTGACGATCCTCGGTTGCCCATACGGCGTGAATGTGCCGACGAGGCGCCACCGCTCGCTTGGTGCATAGGTGGGAATACCGTTGTACGCCTTCAGGTGCGGCGACTTCGGATCATGTACGCGCAATGCCACCGAGCCGGTTCGGCGAATCACCTCGATACGGCGATCCCCTGCCTCGACGAACAACCCTGGTGCGCCCTCGGTCGGCTCGAGACGTTCGGTTCCGTCGATCCCTTGGACGTACGCCGCATCGGCGTCCGCTCGCCAACGGCCCGGAAGGTCGGCGACGGTCTGGAACTCATCGGTGAGCCAATATAAGCCGGTGAGGCTCACCCAGCCCAGCGGGTCATCGTAGTGGCGTTCACGTTCGGTGTGCCACTGGTTCCACGCCGCGTCGAACGTCGTCTCTGCGGTATCTGCAGCGGTGGTCATATTGCTACCTCTTTCAGCTTGGACTGCGAGATGAGTGGCCTGCTAGGGATCCGCTCACGGAGAACAGGGGCGACGTCGGACTGGAACAATTCAAGGCTACGACGCTGTTGGCTGGCCGTCACACCGTCGGCGTCGGCGCTCAGGTGAATCACTTCGTGCCCGAGCTGTTCGTGGTAGCGACCCACTTTGTCGATTACTTGCTGGGGACTGCCTACCAACGCCGAGCTTCGCTCGACGAAATCTTCGACCGACTCGAACACCACTGGGATCCCAGCGCGGCGCTGCGCCGCCAAGCGTGCCTCGATCGTCGGGGCGTACGCGGCGACCGCTTCCCGCGACGTCGGAGCGATGTAGAACCCGGCGGTTCCTGCACCGACCAGCGCGTCTTCGGGTCGGTGGCCGTAGAACTCCCAGCGTTGCCGGTAGTAACGAACCAGCTTGGCGTAGGGCTCGATTGGGTTGCTGACGTTGGCGGAGAAGATCGGGTCACCGTGACGGGCGGCGAGGTCGACGGAATCCGTACTGGTCGCGCTGCCGTGCCAGATTCGAATTCTCCTCTGCAGCGGTCGGGGAAGTGTCTTGGCATTGATGAGCGGCGGGCGGAACCGGCCAGACCACGTCACCTGCTCGTTCTCCCACAGCAGACGGAACAGCTCGTAGCCTTCACGATTACGGTCCCACTGATCAGCAGTGGTCACGTGGAACAACTCCGCCTGCGCCGCGCCGTTGCCCTTACCGATGATGAGTTCGAGCCGCCCGTCCGACAGGTTGTCGAGCGTCGAATAGTCCTCGAATGCGCGGACCGGATCGAGCAGACTCAACGTCGTCACCCCGGTGAACAGTCCAATCTTCGATGTGCGCGCCGCGATGTTGCTCAGCACCACCGGTGGGGAGGACGAGATGAACGGATCCTCGTGACGCTCGCCCACCGCGAAGCCGTCAAAACCCAGCTCCTCAGCAAGCACCGCCTTGTCGAGGACATCCCGCAGCCGACCGGCAGGGCTCCTCTTCTCGCCGGAAACAGCATCAGGAAGATGAGTTATCAGCGTTATCAGCAGAAACTTCATCCGGCGCCCTCACTGACCTGCCGCTCCCCGGGTGGATGCGGGCCAACGAATTGGGGGACATCGACTGCCGCTCCGGTGGTCCTCACGACGACTACTCAACCGAGTTGCTCCCCACTTCATTCCCGAACGGCTTATGGCAATTGGGCCTCGGTGCGCGGCGCTACGCTGCCCTGCGCCTGCGCCCGCTGATCAGGTAGACCGCGGCGTGCAGCTCGAGCAACGGGTCGTCGGATGGCCCGATTCCCGACGGCCGTGGGATCGTTGACGGATCCGGCGCGGTTTCGGCTACCGCGGCGAAGTGATGCCGAACAGGCGTCATGGCGCGTGCTTGTAACTCGCTGAAAGCTTCATTGATTACGCGCACGTGGGTGCGGGCGCATTGTCCTGTCAGGCGAACAACAATGCGGTCAATTCGGTGAGTGTTGAACCCGACAATTGGGCCAAGCCCTTACTCGGCTGCGGAGCTGGCGGAACTACGGGAGATCAACACGATAACGATCGCGCACGGCTGATCAGCTATCGACACCCCGATGGCACGGATGGGCCACGCCGCCACTGGGTTGCGCGGTCACTGCGGACTACTGCGTACCCGTCCATGTCAGTCGCCTCCGGCTTGGACGGCCGGCTCGTAGAACGGATAGTCGGTGTATCCGTGCGGGCCGGGTGTGTAGTGCAAGGCGCGGTCGGATCGTTGGATCGGCGCCCGCGCGGCAAAGCGGGCCGGCAGATCGGGGTTAGCGATGAACGTTTCACCGAACGCGACGAGATCGGCTAAACCGTCGGCGATGAGGGTGTTTCCCCGCTCCCGAGTCATGGCCACGTTGGCGATGAGTGTGCCGCGGTAACGCGACCGGAAGTAGTTGAACATCCCGTCACCTTGTAAATCAGAGAGCGGACCGGCGCTGAGATCGGCCATCGCGCCCATCAACAACCAATGCGCCAACGGGTATTCGTTGAGGCGGTCGACGACGTACTCGGCGGTGTCCAATGTGTCAGCCGTGGAGACGAACTCGCCGCGCTCACCCCATGACGGCCCGGCTTTGACCCCCACCCGGCCGATGTCGATACGTTCGCCGACGGCGTGGATCACGTCGAACAACAAGCGCGCCCGGTTCTCGATCGAGCCGCCGTAGGCGTCGGCGCGGGTATTGGTGCGCGGGTTGAGGAACTGGCTGATCAGATAATTGAACCCCGCCTGAAGCTGCACACCGTCGAACCCGGCACGCGAGGCATTCGCGGCGGCGACGGCGAAGTCGTTGATCGTGGTGCGAATGTCGTGGCGCGTCATCGCCCTCGGAGTCACGGTCGGCTTGTTGCCCGACGGCGTCGGCGAGCTCAGCCCGGGATTGACCGCCGAAGGAGCCAATGGGGCTGTGCCGGAGAAGAAGTCGGGGTGCGACGCCGAACCGGTATGCCAGAGCTGCGCGAAGATGACACCACCCGCGCAGTGCACGGCTTCAGTGACCGCGGACCATCCGCGGATCTGGGCCTCGGTGAACAGTCCGGGGACGTCGTGCCAGCCGACGGCGTCGCGACTGATCCACGTGCCCTCGGTGATGATCAGTCCGGCCGAGGCGCGCTGCGCGTAGTAGCGCGCGTGCAACTCCGTCGGCGCCAGATCGGGATTCGTTGCGCGGCAACGCGTCAGCGGCGCCATGACGACGCGGTTGGCGAGCTGGAGCCCGCCCGTCAGGTAGGGCCGAAGCAGCGGCTGGGTGCCATCAGTGCTGCGTTCGAGGGCAGCGTTCATGAGGCATGCAGCCTCAGGAAGGCGGCCAGGTCTTCGACCGCGAGCGCGGACTCGGGTAATCCCGCGGAGATGTAGACGGGCCATACGTGGATTCCGTGCGTCCACGACTGAAAGGTCGTGTCGACTCCGGCGGCCATGGCGGCGTCACGAATCCGAATCGCGTCGTCGAACAGGATCTCGTCTTCCCCCACCTGGATCAGCAGCGGCGGCAGATCATGTAAGTCAGCGAAAACGGCCGAACAGCGGGGATCGGCCGGGTCCGCACCGGCGAGATAGTCGTCTGCCATGGATTGCAGGAGTTCGCGGGTGACGTACGGGTCCGCGAGCTTGCGCAGTTCCATTGATGCTCCGGACAACGTCAGGTCGGCGAACGGCGAGATCACCGCAACGCAGGAGGGCAGCAGGAGGGTTTCATCACGGGCAGCGACGGTGACGGCCACGGCCAGGTTGCCGCCCGCGGAATCCCCGAGCACGGCGACAGTCTGGGGATCGGTTCCGCTGTCCCGGACGGTCCACCGGTAGGCGGCCAGGCAATCCTCGAAGGCCCCGGGAAAGCGGGTTTCCGGTGCGAGCCGGTAATCGACCGCGTGCACTCTGGCTTGTGCGGCGAGCGCCACGGCGCCGGCCAGCGGCAGGTAGCGATCCGGTGGCGAACCGCTGACGTAGCCGCCGCCGTGGTAGTACACGATGGTGCGCTCGGGTTCTCCGACTAGCGGTTCGAGGGTGATGGCTGGGACGCCGCCGAGACTGCTTGCGCGGCTGGCGATTCCCTCCAGCGCCACATGGCCCTCGTTGAAATTCCGCGTGTTCGTGGTGTCGACGACGGTGGGCCTGGCGCGCAGGTAGTCGACGAACGCCTGAAACAGCAGCGAAGCCGGCGGTTGTGGTCGCGTTGGGGGGAAGACGTCGCCGAACATGGCCAGGCCGCTTCGTGATTGGGTTCGGTCGGCCTCGTCCTGGATTACGTCCCAATGTTCGGCGAGCTTCCCGTCGGCGACGCGGACGATGTCGGCCACTACCCAGTTGGCCGGTTGGTCATGGCCGGAAAACCGGCCGTGCAACACGACGTAGGCGCCGTCGGCGACGGCGAGTTGATATTCGTAACGCAATTCTGCGGGCAGCGACTTGACGAGCTCGAACAGGCCGGCGCGACCAGGTGCGATGTGGGCGCTGTGCTGGATGTAATCCGGTGACCAGAACGCTTCGGCGCCAGAGTAGTCGCGCCGGTTGAACAGCGTGTCGAAAGCCTCAATCACCAGCGCCTTATTGGCGTCTTCGGTCGCGGTCATGATGCCTTTCTGGTCGTCGAGCTACCTCCCTAGCTCGCACCGTTGTGTAGCTGGTTGGGCACCTCACCGCCGAGCAATTCGACCAGACCAACGAGCAGCGCGTCGAGCTCTTGTCCGACGGCGGCGATATCGGGGTTGTCATAGCTGGCGAAGAGCAGACTGGGTTGGTCAACCGCCAACCTGGTGTCGCCGTTGGCGTCGACATACAACAGGGTGCGCAGCGGCGCGTGCAGCATGACCGACGGTTCGTGACGGAACATCCGCTCGGCGATGGTGTGATTTCCCATCAGGTATTGGGTGGCCTTCCAATACGATGGCGAGGACGCCATCAGGGCGGTGACGTCCATTCGGGCGTAACGCATGAACCCGTGTGGGGCGTTGAACTCGGCCAGGTCCAACGTGGCTTGCCAGGAGGCCATCTGGTAGAAACGCGCGGACTCGACTTCGGGAACAAGTGTTTCGTAATGCTCGCGGGCCGAATCGTATGGTTCGGGTAACGCAATCAGCAGGCGTCGATCCGGATGGTCGATCACTGTGGGGCGATTTGTCATGGTGTCACCTCCTCATCAGTGCGGTGGATGAGCTCGCAGGCCTTTCCACAACGCGCACCCACCGGTGGCGGCGATCGCCAGGTCCAGGAGACCATCAGTCACGCGTGTGCTCCTTGCGGGCGGTGTCGCTAACGGTACTCAGCACGGCGCCGTCGGGCTACGCCACAGTCGATTACCGCCCATCGACCGCCGCGGGGAAGCCAAACGCCGACTGCATTATTCGTGCGACACCGAGCCTGTCGTGGTGCGCGACGGCGATCAATCACGCGTTTAGGTGAGGAGCTCGGGCCTACCAGGCCGGGAAATCGACCGACACCTCTCTCTGGTGATGCCGACCATCGGCCCAGCACCGTAGTTGTCGAAGGCTTGCTGAACCTGCGGCCGCAACGGACATCACCCGAATAGGTGAAGGATCGCCATCTCGCGGCGTGCCACCTTCGATACCAAGGGTTCTCAATGCCCGTAACGCTACCGACTTTGGAGGCGCCAGTGACGACCGCACAGCGGCAAGCGTACTCAGACGTCCCGACGAAGGTTGTCGGCGCCGCAAACGGTTTCGGCTACGCCTACCGCGACGTCGGCAGCGGCACGGTGCCGCTGGTTCTGCTTCAGCACTTCCGCGGCAACCTCGACAATTGGGATCCCACGCTCATCGACGCCCTGGCTTCTCACCGCCGCGTCATCACGTTCGACAACGCCGGTGTCGGCGGAACGAGCGGAACAACCCCCCACACCGTTGAGCAGATGGCTGCCGATGCCATCTCATTTCTGGACGCAATGGAGTTCGACCGGGTGGACATCCTCGGCTTCTCGATCGGAAGTTTCGTTGCGCAAGAGATCGCTCTGTCGCGCCCCGCGTTGGTACGCGGTTTGGCTTTGGCCTCGTCGGCGCCCAGGGGCGCCGCCGGAATGCACGGTTGGGCACCATGGGTGATCGACGCGGTCGGCAAGCCTGAGCCGGCCCCGGTCGGATACCTGAAGGTGTTCTTCGCGAATTCAGCGTCGAGTCAACAGGCCGGACAACAAGCCGCGCAACGCATCTTCGGCAGAACCAGTAACCTCGACCAGCCAACGACCTGGCAGACACGACAAGCCCAATACGACGCCGTGTGCGCGTGGGGCATACCGGATCACTCACTGCTGCAACGACTCAGCGCCATCCGGCAACCTGTGTTTGTCGCCAACGGGGATAGCGATCCGATGATCCTGCCGCACTTCTCTCACCTGCTTGCCGGCCTCATCCCGCATGCACGACTCAAGGTCTACCCGGATTCCGCGCATGGCTTTCTGTTTCAGCACGCCAGCGAGTTTGCCGCCGACGTCGAAGAGTTCCTCCGCAGCCAATCTGAGAGGTAAATCATGAGTGAGCTACAGGCGGATGTCTTCATCGGTCCGTTTCTGCCCTTCGAACAGGGCGGCGGAACGTTCGCGGCGACAACGTCCACGCTGGTGTCCGGCTCGTCGGAGGCCGTGCTCATCGATGCGCAGCACATTCGCACCGACGTAGCCGCGCTGGCAGAGTTCATCGGACGTAGCGGTAAGACGCTGACAACGATCTACGTGACCCACGGCCACGCCGACCATTGGTATGGCGCCGGCGATTTGTTGGCCACATTTCCCGACGCCCGCGTCATCGCGACGGCCCCGGTTGTGGAGTACATCAACCAAGCCGCGGACGCAGAAGCGCAGCAGTGGGCGGCGATGTTCGGCGAACGGGTCGCCAAGCCAACCGCCGTTCCCGAGGTTCTCGACGGTTTGACAATCGAGCTCGAAGGACACGAGCTGCAAATCGTCGAAGTCGGCCAGGGCGACATTCGGCCCAGCACAGTCGTCCACGTTCCCGACCTCGACGCGGTCGTCGCCGGTGACGTGGTCTACAACCAGATCCACGCGATGCTGGGACTCAGCGGTCCCAGCGGCTGGGAGCGCTGGCTGAAGAGCCTGGATGCCATTGAGAAGCTATCCGCCCGGATGATCGTCGCCGGCCACCGCAAATCCGAGTCATCCGACTACGAGGCGACTCGAATGCTGGACGAAACACGTTCGTACATCAGTGATTTTGCTGACGGGGCCACGCGGCTCGACAGTGCTGACGAATTGGTTCAGTTGATGAAATCGAAATACCCTGACTTCGGCAACCGCTGGACGCTGCACTTCTCGGCACAGTCCTGGTTCTCGAGGAAGCAGGCGTGACCATGCGGCGGGCGAAAATTCAGACCGAAGACGGCACGATCCTGCGCGCCTACCTGCACTCACCGGGGCCGGGCTCTCATCCCGGGATCGTCATGTGTCCCGGCTTCGGAGGTGTCAAACCGCTCATCGACCCCTACGCCGCCTTGTTTGCCGAAGCCGGCTTTTCCGTGCTCAATTTCGACAACCGCGGGTGGGGCACCTCCGAGGGCGAACCGCGCCAGGAACTGAACGTGTTCAAACAGATCACCGATCTGCGCGACGCCATCACCTTCGCCGAATCGCAACCGGAAATCGACTCAGACAAGGGATTTGGCGTTTGGGGCTCGAGTTTCTCGGGCGGACTGGCCATCGTCACCGCCGCCAACGATCCCCGCGTCCGATGCGTGGTCGCGCAGATCCCGAACGTCAGTGGTCATCGCAATGCGGTCAAGCTGTTTACCGCTGAGCAGCTAAAGGAGATCCGCCGCCGAGCCGCAATCGATCGGCTCGCTCGCCTGGCCGGCCAGCCCCCGATGACGGTGCCGATGCTTTCCGAAGACCCCGACGAACTGTGTGCATTCCCGCGGGAGTTTCCCGAGGATTACCGCGAAGCCATCGAATCGGGAATGTGGAACAACCAGACAACAATTCGTTCTCTGGAGAATTTCATCGAGTTTGAGCCCGCGGGCTGGCTTCCCTACGTGACGCCTAAGCCGCTGCTGATGATTCTCGCCGAACACGATGAAACGACCTACACCGAGGTTCAGCGAGCGGTGTACGAAACCGCCTCAGAGCCCAAGAAGCTGGTCACCTACAACGGCGGCCACTTCGATGCCTACTCGAAATTTTTCGAGGAGACCGCCCACCCCGCTCGCGACTGGTTCGTCGAGCACCTCGGGACGTCGCCGAACCGGCAAACGAGTTAGGAAACGACATGCCGCTGTGGAACATCTATTGCACCGAAGGCACCTATTCGAACGAGGACAAGCGCGCCTTCGCCAACGCCATCACCGACATCTACGCCGGGCAAGCGGGCGGTCTACCGGAGATGGCGATGCCGCGCTTCTATGTGGTGGTCGTCTTCCACGACGTGCCAAAGGATTCCCTGTTCATCGGCGGCGTGCCGCGAAACGACTTCGTGCGGTTTGCTATTGACCACATCGCCTACGCGATGCCGGTTGAACTCAGAGAACTGCTGCTGAAATTCATCAACAAGACGATTCACCCGTTCGTCCGTGACCGCGGACTGGACTGGGAGATTCACATCGACGACACACCGCGAGATCAATGGACCATCCAGGGGATGCGCCCGCCCGACTCGGGCTCGGAGGAGGAAAAGCGCTGGATCCGGGATAACAAGCCGTCCAAGCCAACGCCTAGCGCCGCGTCGACGAAGTAATATCAGGCGATCTCACCTAGCTCACGCAACACGTTCGCGAGTTGAACACGAGACTGGACACCGAGTTTGGCGTAGATCGACCGCAGATGCGTGCCCACCGTGTTGATCGAGATACCCAGCGATTTCGCCGTCGCCTTGTTGGTGTGCCCGCCGGCGATCAGATAAGCCACCCGGCGCTCAGCCTCGGTGAGCGACGCTTTCTCGACCTCGGTGTGGTCGCCGACCCACTTCGCGCGCCGGGCGCCGGCTTCCCTCATGAGCCGCTGCACCCTTGACCGCGGCGCCGACGCACCCATGCGGTCGTATATGTCCCATGCGGCGTCGAGGTGGTCGAGCCCGGCGTCGCGCTCGCCCGCCGCGAGCAGCAGGCGCCCATAACCTTCTGCTCCGGCGGCCCGCAAGATGGGCCGCGGGCTGTGCTGGAGGATGTGCATCGACTCAGCCACCATGCCGAGGTCGCCGCCGAGCAATCCGCGCAGATTCAACGCCAACCCGTTGAGCGTGGCGACCTCGGGATTGCGTCGCGAGCCTTCCTCCGCGAATTCCACCGTGCGCTCGCTGATATTTGTTGCACCGCTGATTAATCCGATGCTGAATAAAACCGTTGCATAGCATGGCCACCACGCCCAATAGCTGCGCATCTGCTGGGATGTTTCCAGCAGCTCTGACAGGATCCGCCGCCCACCATCGACGTCACCCTGCTGCGTGCTCAACCATCCCAACAGCAATGCCAGACCGGGATGGCGTATCGCGTCGTTGTCTGCGAGGCGCAACGCGGGTCGCAACCGTTGTGCCGCCAACTCGGACTCGCCGCGCAACAACGCCACGGTCGTGCGCATCAGGATGCCCTCAACGACATGCACCGTTGTGCCGGTCACCTGTCCGAGCTCAATAAGCACCGCCGCAGTTTCATCGGCCTCCCGCAGCCGGCCCAAGTTGTAGTGCTGTTTGAGTTGTGCAAACAGCAAGTCGGGCAGGATCGAATCCACCTTGGCGCTGCTATCGCCCGTCACGCCGTCAAGCAGCATCTGCGCGTCGTCGTAGCGGTCCAGTAGCTGCAGCTCCATGATTTCCTCCGATAGGTAAGGAACTCCTGTCACCGATCGGAGCTCACGGAAATACTTGAGGGCCAGCTGATGTCGGCGTTCGTTGTGGGCCGCTTCGCCTGCAGCCTGTAGCGCCAAGGCGAGCGCATCATGGTCGTGCGACGTCCTCGCTTCGGCTAGCGCGCCCTCGGCCTCTGCCGTGGCTTGGTCCGCGGCAAGGAGCCGAGTGTGGGCCAACGCGCGTGCCGCGCTGAAGCGGACAACGAGGTCGCGCCGCGCTCCCGCCCTGGCAATGGCCTGGTCGGCACGCTCAAGGAGGGCGGCGGAATGGCCAGACAGCCACATCGGCTTGACGGTGTGCGTCTCGATCCGGCCGACCACATCAGGGTCGTCGACGGTCGCGAGGAGGACGTCGGCCACAGCGATTGTGTCGGCGGCACGCTGGGTGCGCGACAGCACCGAGACCGCTCGCTCACCCAGCTCCAGCCATTGCGGCTGCCCGGGACGCAGCGTCTGGAACGCCTGCAGTGCAAGGTCAGCCGCGTCAACGGCGCTCGTGGTGATCAACGTCTCCGCGGCGTCGAGCATGATTCGGGCATTGGCTTCGTCGCCGACTGATGCCGCCATGCGAGCATGGGCAGCGGCGAGCACGAGGTCCCCGACATTGGCGAAATGACGGGCGAACCGGGCATGCAACCGGCGTCGGACGTCGGGTGCGACTAGCTCATAGACCGCGTCCTTGAGCAGGTCGTGGTCGAAATTCAACTCGGCGCCAGTTGATTTGACCAGAGCCGACGCTACCGCGTCGTTGACAGCTCGATCATATGCGGGATCCCCGCTCATCTCGCATAGCTCTGCCAACTCGATAATCGATACGGGACGCCCGGCGACCGCCACCGCTTCGACGAGCAGGCGCGCGGCAACCGACAGATCGGTTAGCCGTCGACGCACAGCCGATCTGAATTGCGCGGGAATGCCATCGGTGCCGCCGGTTTCGTCGTGCTGCGCCACCCCGTCGATGATCTGGACCGCCAGGAACGCATTCCCGCCGGCGGCGTCGAGCATCTCCTCAGCGTGCCCATCGAGACTGGGGCCCAAGCGATCCCGCGCGATATCGGCGATGGCCCAGTCGGCTAACGGGCCCAGTCGGATGTGCTCGACGTCAACACTATCGGCGGCGCTGGCGGCGAGACCGACGTCGTCGGATCGGCTGGCCAGTACCCACACAACGGGAATACCGACGAGCCGGGAGATCAACGCCCGCAAGGCATATCGGCTTACGCGATCAGCCCACTGCACGTCGTCGACCGCGATCAACAGGCGCTGCCCATCAGCCAGCCGCGCGAGATGGCTTGCGATCCTGTCGACGAGCACCAGGGGCTCCGCGATCAGCGCGCTAATCTGCTGAAATTCGGGCTCCGTCAGAAGGGGATCGCGGCCGGTGCGTAGCAGCCCAACCATCGGCGCACCCGGCCACGCCTGCTCGATCTCGTCGCACTTGCTTCGGGCGAGGCGAACATTCATGTGCGCCGCCTGACGGCAGATTTCAGATAACAGCGCGGTCTTTCCGACTCCGGCATTCCCCGAGATCAGCACCACACCGCTGGCACCATGCGTGCGTGTCCGGCGGATGACGGCGAGCGCCGTGGACAGCTCGTGTTCCCGACCGCGAAGCGGCCCGTACGGCCTCATGCGGCCGGGCCGTCGACTGGCAGGAAATCGAGCAGGCGGTGCTTGCGCAGCAACCCTAGGGC
Organism: uncultured Actinomycetota bacterium; assembly: GCA_963767375.1. Classification (GTDB taxonomy): domain Bacteria; phylum Actinomycetota; class Actinomycetes; order Mycobacteriales; family Mycobacteriaceae; genus Mycobacterium. The sequence continues at coordinate 1,715,099 of CAVYDT010000008.1, read as the reverse complement.
CACAGGATCGGTCCGCGCTCCTTGCTCGGATTCACCCAGCGGTGTGACGAAGACCTGATTGGGGGCCGGCAACACCCCGCACGTCGTGCATCGGCCGGTCGGATCCAGCGGTGTGCCACACGCATCGTGGCTGAACGTTCTTGGGCGCCGCCCGGATTGCCGTTCCCCCCAGGCGCGCAGCGCATGCAGCGCCGGCCACAGCGCCATCCCTTCGTCGGTCAACTCGTAAAGCCAGCGGCCCGAATGACTGGGATCGGGGACCTTCACCATCACGCCCCGCTCGATGAGCGATCGCAGGCGGTTGCTCAGGACTGTGCGAGGCATATCCAGGTGCGCGAGGAAATCGTTGAAGCGCCTGACTCCGTAGAAAGCATCACGAATTACCAGCAGCGTCCAGCGTTCACCGACGATCTCGAGTGCGCGCGCCAGTGAGCAATCCTGCCTGTCATACGAGTTCGGCAGCACTTTGCAAGCAAACCAGAAATTTGCCATCAAGTCCAGTGAATGGACTTACAAAGTTCATAACTCTAGTGCGCGGTGATGTCACCGAAGTCGATGGAGACCAGGATGGGGCCGGTACCTGCGGCGCCATTGCTGTCGCGGGCAGTGACTCGCCGGCGCGTGGGAAATAAGAGGCCGCCGAATTTGCGATATGCCGATGCCTGATTCGAGGCAGGCACGCCTCCCAGCACGTCGGCGTCATAGTCGTGACGCACCAACAGGTTCTCGGAGTCGAAGTTGTAGTACTGCACACGGTTGTGCGTTTCTATCGGCGCCTGACCGAAATCGGCGCGGACCCGACGCCATGATGGGTCAGTGGCCGGCCAGGGCTCGACCTCGGTGACCTGAACCTCCGGGGTGGTCAGCAAGAAGGGCAGGGTGAGGTAGTTCCAGATCGCATAGCTGGCGAAATAGGCAACCTGGGTGTTGTCCCATGGCGCCGCGGCGTCCCGCGTGAACGACGCCCGCGGATCGCGGCGGCGGTCGATCTCAGTGCCATCCTCGGTGAGCACGATGACCAGCCGGGGTTCATACGAGGTGCGCAACCGTTGGGGTCCGAACCCGCTGAATTCCACGCGCTGGCGATGAGGGTCGATGAACACCGCGGCGTCGGCGAGGACTCCGTCGTGCCCCGTGTCAGCCCACAGGCTGCCCCCGATCGACAGCGGCGCGCTCAGTGATTTCACGGCGAGCCAACGATCAAGTCCGCCATGGGCTTTCACGGCGTCATCGATCACGGTCATGCAGCGCCCAGGGCGTCGGCGATGAAACCGGCCACGGTCACCGGCTGGGCGATGAACGCGGTGTGAGAACCGGCGATCGACTTGGTGGTGGCACCCATGCGTTCGGCCATGAACCGCTCGGCGGCGGGAGCAATGGCGTTGTCGTGCTCAGAGACCAGATACCACGACGGCTTGGCCTTCCAGCCGGCGGCGGTGGCGTTTTCGGTGAGCGCGGCCAGGGAGAGCGGCCGCTGGCTGGCGAACATGACTTCGGCGACGTCGACCGGCACGTCGGCGCAGAAGGTCTCGCGGAACCGTTCCTTGGTGATGTAGAGGTCCGGCCCCTGCGGCGCACCCGGCGCGTCATAGCCGGTGGGATGGGAGGTACTCGCCAGCAACGACGGCGGGAAGGGTTGTTGCACGCTGGCGCAGCTTTCACCCTCCTCGAGCCCGAACGCGGCCAGGTAGACCAGCGCGGTGACGTTTTCCAGCCCGGCCGAGGCTTGCGTGATGACCGCACCGCCCTAGGAATGCCCGACGAGGACCACCGGAGCGTCGATCGCACTCACCATCGCCGATACCGACGCGGCATCGAAGGCCAAGCTGCGCAAAGGATTAGGCGGCGCTAGGACGCTGTGTCCGGTGCTTTGCAGTTCGCGGATCACGCCGGCGAATCCGGACGCGTCAGCGAACGCGCCATGCACCAAAACGATCGTCGGCGTCGTTGATGTGGTCATGATCGTTGTCCCCGAGTGGTGAGGTGGTTTGTCAACCAACATGACATGGCTTCAGCCAGCGCACCGTCACCCATTCGGGTGAGGCGCGGGCGCGGCTCGCGGGTCACCTTTTCAGGTGAGTGAGCGCCGAATGCCAGCGGGCGATACTCGGGTTCGTGCTGATTGGCGCGGCAGCATTGCCCGCAGGGCATGACGAAGGAGTGACGGGATGCCGATGATCGACGTGTACGCGCCTGCCGGCGCGTTCAAAGACAAGCACGAGTTGGCGCGCCGCCTGGCGGGTGAGCTGATGGCGGCCGAGGAAGTTCCCGATATTGCGATGTTCCGTCAGAACACGGCTGCGTTCATTCACGAACTTCCCGCCGACGCGATCTCCAACGTGGAAGGCGGTTCGGATTATGTGCGGGTGCAGGTACTGACAAATGCCGGCGCACTGAATCGCGACAAGCAGATCGCCGTGGTGACCCGCCTCACCGAGCTGGTTGCCGGGGCGCCCGGTAAGCCGCCCGCGCCCGAACGGATCTGGGTGCTGCTAACCGAGGCGAATGACGGTGGCTGGGGGTTATGGGGGCACGCGCACACCAACGCGGACCTGGTGGGCGCGGTGCGGCGTGAACTGGCTCAGACTCCGCAAGCCTCGCCGGCCGGGAAGGAATGACGAGTGGAGAGCACGGGGCCTAAGGTCCGGTTTACCCGTGATGGCGCGTTGGCCACGGTAACACTCGCTAGCCCGCCGCTGAATCTGATTGGCGGGCAGCTGATTTCCGACCTGCTGGCGGCGATCGAGCAGGTCGAAGCGGCGGAGGGTTTGCGGGCATTGGTGCTGCGTGGCGAGGGCGACGTATTCAGCGCCGGGGCGGATGTTGCCCTCTTTGCGGGCATGACCGCACAACAGCTGCGCCCACTGATCGGCTCCTTCCTGGATCTGGGGCATCGCATCGAACGGCTGCCGTTTCCGACGCTGGCCGCGGTCCACGGGACGTGCATGGCGGGCGGTTTTGAGTTGGCCCTGTTCTGCGACCTGATCTGGGCTGCCGAGGGCACCATGCTGGGACTGCCGGAGACCCGGCTGGGAATCGTTCCGCTGGCCGGCGGCGTCGAGCGGATCGCCGCACGTGCCGGCCTCGGGCGCGCGCGCTCGGTCGCGCTGGGCGGGCAGTTGCATACGGCGGAGGAATTCGCGGCGTGGGGGGCGATCGACCGCGTGCTGGCCGCCGATGAGTTACACAGCGCCGCGATGGAATTCGCCGGCAGGCTGGAAGCGGGACCGTCGTGCGCGTTCGCGGTGGTCAAAGAGCTCAGCCGGGGCTACATCGCCGGTGGCATCGCAGGCGCCGACGCGCTGCTGATCGATGCGGCGGTCGGCCTGTTCGACACCGAGGACGCCCGCGGCGGGATCCAAAGCTTCCTGAAATCCGGTCCCGGCCACGCAGTTTTCGTGGGCCGCTAGAACCAGTTTTCGTCCAGATCGGCGGTGGTTCGGTCGCCGCTATCGAGCAGGTCGAACTGTGCGGTCGTCTTGGGGAGTTCGTAGTGGAAGAAGTACCGCGCGGCGAGGCGCTTACCGTCATAGAAATCCCCGGCCTTGCCATGGGCGGCTAACGCTTGCTCCAGCCAGATCCAGGACAGCACGACGTGGCCGAAGGCCTCGAGGTACAGGGTGGCATTCGGCAGTGCGCTGTCCGGGTCACCGTCCTTCCAGAGCGATAGGGTGGTGTGCTCGACACGCTGCGCGGCGGCCGTCAGCGCGTCTGCCCAGTCGGCCAATGGATCTCCCAGCGCCGACGCTTGGCTGGCCGTGCGCCGGATGCTCTCGAGCAGCAGGCGCAGTCCGCGGCTGCCGTCGATGAGCACCCTGCGGCCAAGAAGGTCGAGGGCCTGAATGCCGTGTGTGCCTTCGTGAATGGAGTTGAGGCGGTTGTCGCGGTAGAGCTGTTCGACGTTGTAGTCACGGGTGTAGCCATATCCACCGTGGACCTGGATCGCCAGACTGTTAGCCTCAACGCACCACTGGGAGGGCCAGCTCTTGGCGACCGGGGTCAGCACCTCCAGCAGCAGCCTGGCCTCGTCACGGTCGGCATCGGCTGGCGCGGAAAGGGTTTCGTCGATGAGCCGGCTGCAATACAGACCGAGCGCCAGGGCGCCCTCGACGTAGCTCTTTTGGGCCAGCAGCATTCGGCGCACGTCGGGATGGGAGATGATCGGAATCTCGTCGACGGACTCACCCCTGCGGGACAGCGGTCTGCCCTGCAGCCGGGTGCGAGCGTAGGACAGCGCCTGCAGATATGCCGTGTAGCCCAGAGCCGTGGCCGCCAACCCGACGCCGACCCTGGCTTCATTCATCATGTGGAACATCTGGCGCAGTCCGTCGAACTCCTCGCCGACAAGGTAGCCGACCGCGCCGTTGCGTCCATGGGGTGTGATGGAGCCGTCGCCAAAACTCAGCAGCGCGTTGGTCGTTCCGCGATTGCCCATCTTGTGGTTGAGGCCGACCAGCACCACCGAGTTACGCGTCGACGGCCGTCCACCGTCATCGACGAGAGATTTCGGAACGACGAACAGCGAGATGCCCTTGACGCCCGGTGGGCCGCCGGGCGTCTTGGCCAGCACGAGATGAACGATGTTCTCCGACATTTCGTGATCACCGCCGCTGATCCACATCTTGGTGCCGGTGATGCGGTAGGTTCCGTCGTCCTGCCGGACCGCTTGCGTCGTGATATTGGCAAGCGATGACCCCGCCTCCGGCTCCGAAAGGCACATCGTTCCCAGGTAGCGGCCGTCGAGCATCGGCCGCACCCAGGTATCGATTTGTTCCTTATTTCCGTAGGTGGCCAGCAGGTGGGCGTTGCCGATGGTCAGGCCCAGGTAGGAGGCGGTGCTGATGTTGGCCGCCTGCAGCCAGGCGAACGCGGCCCGCGACACCACGAACGGGAGTTGGTAGCCGTCGATGTCGTGGTCGAACTCGCCGGCAATCAGTCCGGCGGCACCCACCGCCGAGAGTGCCGCTTTCATCTCGGGCAGCGTGGTCACGGTGCCGTCAGGACTGACGAACGGTTCCCCTGCGTCGGCGGTCTTGAAGTGCGGCGCAAAGAGTTTGACCGCTATGTCGGCCGCCAGGTCCAGAACCGAGTCGAAGGACTCTATCGAGTGCTCGCGGTACCGTGGCCGGTCACACAGCGCGGGCACGTCGAGCCATTCATAAAGTAGAAAGTCGATGTCACGCGGGTTCAGCAGCGGCGGATGGGCGTCGGCGTAAGTGCGCTTCACGGGACCTCTTTACTTCTGGAGTTCGAGCACCAGCTTGCCGGTGTTCCCGCCGGTGAACAGGCGCTCGAGCGTGCTGGGAAAGGCATCGATGTCGCCGCGCACAGTGTCCTCGATATTGCGCAGCCTTCCGTCGGACAGCCAGCGCGACATCTCCCCAATGGCTTGCGGATAGCGGTCGGCATAGTCGAACACCACAAACCCGATCATCGATGCTCGGGAGACGAGCAGCTGGATGTAGTTGCTGGGTCCGGTCACGTCGACGTTGTTGTACTGCGAGACGGCACCACAAATGACCACCCGCGCGCCGTGCGCGAGGCGGGTCAACCCCTGGTTGAGGATCTCCCCGCCGATGTTGTCGAAGAACACGTCGACGCGATCGGGGGTGTGCCGACGCAGCTGGTCTTTGAGGTCGCCGTGCTTGTAGTCGATCGCCGCGTCGAAGCCGAGCTCATCGGTGAGTAGTTGGCACTTCTCGCTACCGCCGGCGATCCCAATGACGCGCGCACCCTTGGCTTTCGCGATTTGGCCGACCGCCGTGCCGACCGCGCCGGCGGCCCCGGAGACCAGCACCGTCTCGCCCGGTTGCAGGCGACCCACGTCGAGCAGCCCGAAATACGCGGTCAGGCCGGTGATGCCGAGAACGCCGAGGTAAGCGGTCGGCGAAATCCCCTCGGCGGCGGTGATCTCCTGTACGCCGGCACCGTCGCTCAGCGCATGCTCGGTGACACCGAATACACCTTGCACCAGGTCCCCAACCGCGAATTGATCGTTGCGCGAGTCGATGACACGGCCAAGGGTAAGAGCCCGCATGACCTCGCCGATCTCGACGGGCGGGATGTACGAACGGCCGGCGTTCATCCAGCCGCGCATCGCGGGATCAAGCGAGATGTGGGTAACGGCGACGACGAACTGCCCATCTGCCGGCTCGGGAACCGGCACCTCGACGAGCTCGAAATCCGATTCGCGTATCTTTCCCACCGGGCGAGCGGCCAAGCGCCATTGACGGCTTATGCTCATCGTCGCGCGCCTCCTGATTATTGAGTGGCTCACACAGTACTCCACTAGTAGTAATTTGCAACTACGATGCGAAGACTACTTGCCCCATTGAAAGGACAACCAAAATGACGACGGTTCTGGACCGCTTCCGGCTCAACGGGAAGGTGGCAATCGTCACCGGAGCGTCGTCCGGGCTGGGCATCGCGTTCGCCGAGGCACTTGCCGAGGCGGGCGCCGACCTGGTGCTGGCAGCGCGCCGCGCCGATCGACTCGAACAGACCCGTACCCTGGTCGAGGAGCGGGGCCGGCGCGCGCTGACGGTGACCGCCGACGTGGCGCGTCCCGAGGACGCACAGGCCGTCGTCGACGCGGCGATGACCGAGTTCGGCCATGTCGACGTGCTGGTGAACAATGCCGGCAAGGGCACCGCCGTGCCGGCGACACGCGAAACTCCCGAGCAGTTCCGCGAAGTGATCGACATCAACCTCAACGGGTCGTACTGGATGGCCCAAGCCTGTGGCCGTGTCATGAAACCGGGCAGCTCGATCATCAACGTCGCCAGCGTGATCGCGTTGACCAGCGGCGGGCTGCCCCAGGCGGCCTACTCGGCCAGCAAGGCCGGCGTGACGGGCCTGACCCGCGACCTGGCCGTGCAGTGGACCGGTCGCAAGGGCATCCGCGTCAACGCCTTGGCTCCGGGCTTCTTTCCGTCGGAGATGACCGATGAATTCCCCGAGGGTTATATCGACAGCCAACTGCCGCGGCTGCCCACCGGACGGCCAGGCGATCCGGCCGAACTTGCCGCGGCGCTGGTGTTTCTCGCCAGCCCTGCCGCCTCCTACATCACCGGCGCCACGCTGGTCGTCGACGGCGGCCTCACCATCTCATGATTTAAGTTTTGAAAAGCAACTAGCCTGGCCTATCATCTTCGATGTGAAGCATGCCGATCTGCTCGACGAGAATTGTGCGGTAGCCCGTTCCGCGGCCATCGTCGGCGAACGCTGGGTCTGGCTGATCCTGCGCCAGGCGTTCAACGGCGCCCGGCGGTTCGAGGATTACCAGCGGGGCATCGGCCTGGCTCGCAACGTGCTCACCGACCGCCTCAACTGGCTCGTCGCCCAAGGCATCCTGGAGCGGCGGCCCTACGCCGAGCACGCCGCGCGCGAACTCAACGAGTATCGGCTCACCGATAAGGGCCGCGCGCTGTTCCCGGTCTACGTCGCCCTGATGCAATGGGGTAACGAATGGACCGGTCTCCCGGCCCCCCCAGTTGACCTGCTGCACAAGCCCTGTGGACACCGCGTCGGCGTCCGGGTGGTTTGTTCGCACTGCGGCCAGGACATCGATGCGCGTGACACCGAGCCGGTCATCGGCCGCGGCCTGATCATGCATCGCGGCAATCGCGCATAGAACGGAGGTCACCGAAGGTGGAGTGGACGGGTGCGCGCTATGCGGATAATCCGACCGTGCAGGTGCGGATATGGATCGACGCGCCACCGCGGCGGGTGTGGGAGCTGGTTTCCGACGTAGAGCTGATGCCCACCATGAGCGAGGAGCTGCAGTCGATCGAATGGCTCGACGGCGCCACCGGACCCGCCGTCGGCGCCAGGTTCGTCGGGCACAGCAAGCATGAAGCACTGGGGCAGTGGGCGACCACGTCGCACGTGATCGAGTGCGAGTCCGAAAAAGTGTTCGCCTGGGCCGTCGAGGACCCGGCGAACCCGACAGCGATCTGGCGCTTCCGCCTCGAGCCGAAGGGCGGCGGAACTGAGTTGTCGCAATGGATGCAGATGGGTCCGGCGCGCTCCGGGCTTTCGTTCGCGATCGATCGGATGCCGGAAAACGAGCAGAAGATCGTGTTCGTGCGGATGCGCGAGTTCGAACAGAACATGGGATTCACCCTGCAACAGATCAAGAAGCTGGCCGAAAGCTGATGCGGACCGCCACCACGATCGAAGCCTCGGGGTTGCCGCATTGGCGCGCCGGACGGGACTTCGTCGTCGAAGCCGAAAAGCTCGGCCTCGATATCTGTTGGGTAGCCGAGGCGTGGGGCTCCGACGGCCCGTCGGCGCTGGGCTACTATGCCGCGTGCACCGAACGAATGCTATTGGGATCTGGGATCATTCAGGTGGGCACCCGGACGCCGGTCGCCGTAGCCCAAGCCGCGATCACGCTGTCGAATTTGTCGGGGGGACGGTTCCTGCTCGGGTTGGGCGCATCGGGTCCGCAGGTCATCGAGGGCCTGCACGGGGTGTCGTTCGCGCGACCGCTCACCAGGCTGCGGGAAACCGTCGAGGTCGTGCGCCGGGTGGTCGACGGAGGCAAGATCTCCTACTCCGGTCGTGAGTTTCAGATTCCGTTGCCCGGCGGGGAAGCGACGCCAATGCGGCTGTCGATGCGCGCCGAGCACCCGATCCCGATCTACCTGGCGACGCTGTCCCCGGCGATGTTGCGGCTCACCGGCGAGATCGCCGACGGTTGGCTCGGCACCAGTTTCGTGCCCGAAGGCGCGGGTAGTGCCTACTTCGCTTACTTAGACGAAGGTTTGGCGCGCAGCGGACGTAGCCGGGCGGACCTCGATGTGTGTCAGGGCGCCGAGGTGGCCTTTGCGCCCGACGAGGATGCGCTGCGGGAAATGGTTGCCGAGCGCAAGAAAGAGCTCGCCTTCAGCCTGGGCGGCATGGGCTCGGCGTCGACCAATTTCTACAACCAGGCCTACAGCCGGCAGGGTTGGGCCGAGATCGCCGCGGAGGTCCGTGAGCGCTGGCAGGCCGGCGACCGTGACGGCGCCGCGGGCTTGGTGACCGACGAGATGGTGTTGGCTACCACGCTGATCGGCACCGAAGCCATGGTGCGGCAACGGCTGGGGGTGTGGCGCGACGCCGGTGTCACCACCGTGCGGCTCTACCCCGCAGGGGACACCCTAGACGCGCGGCTCGCCACGTTGGCCAGGGCCATCGAGATCGTCCGTGAGATCAGCACGTCTCCGTCTGGGCGTTAATCAGCCACCAATCCTTCAACTTTGGGAGTCAATGATGACAGAAGCATTCGTTCTCGGTGGTGTCCGTACCCCGTTTACCCGGTATGGCGGTTCGCTGTCGCACATCCGGCTTGACGACCTGCTCGGCATGGCGATGAAGGGCGCTTGCGAACGCGTCGGTGTCGGCCTCGACCAGATCGAGGACATTGTCGCCGGCTGCGTCAACCCCGCCCATGAGGGCATGGGAGACATAGCCCGGTGGGCCGCACTCGGCGCGGGATTTCCCGACAGCGTCGCCGGCGCCACGATCAACCGGTTCTGCGCCTCCTCTTTGAGCGCGACGGTGAATCTGGCCCACGCGATCAAGGCCGGCGATCTCGGCGTTGGCGTCGCGTGCGGTGTCGAATCGATGTCGCGCTCAGGGTGGGCCTACATGAAGGGCGACACGGCGTTCGCGCCCCGCGGACCGGTGGTGCTGCTCGACACCATGTGGGCCGGTTCCGGCGGCCCACCTCATCCAAAGCTGTTGGCCCGCAATGCCTATATCAGCATGATCGAGACGGCCCAAAACGTCGCCGACCGCTACGGGGTGACCCGCGAGGAAATCGACGCGTTCGCGTTGCGCTCACAGCAACACGCCAAGGCCGCGCGCGACTCGGGACGGCTGGCCAAAGAGATCATGCCAGTGCAGATTCCGGCGACGAAGAAGACACCGCCACGTCTCGCAGAACACGACGAGTTCATCCGAGACGACACCACCGCTGAGCAACTGGCCGCCCTGCCGGTTCAACCGGGCACCAAGCAAATGACGGCAGCCAACTCCACGCCGCTGAGCGACGGGGCCAGCGCGATCGTGCTCGCGTCGGGGGAGCGCGCCGCCGAGCTGGGTGTGGAGCCGCTGGCCCGCGTGGTGTCGTCGGCGGTGTACGCGCTGGATCCGTTGATCATGGGACTTGCGCCGGCATGGGCGCTGCCCCTGGCGATCAAGCGGGCCGGCTTGAGCCCTGAGCAGATCGATGTGTGGGAAGTGCATGAGGCGTTCAGCGCACAGGCGCTCGGCGTGCTTCGTGAGCTCCCAAATCAGCTCGGTGGCTTCACAATTCCCGATGACAAGCTCACGCCCAATGGTGGTGCCGTGGCCATCGGCCATCCGTTCGGCGCGACCGGTACCCGCTACGTGCTCACGCTGGCGACCGAGTTGCGCGAACGCAACGCCCGCTACGGCGCCGTCGGGGTATGCATCGGCTCCGGGCAGGCCGTGGCCGTGGTGCTGGAAAACCCCGCGGCCGACTAAGCAGCAAGCAATGGGGCGATCGTTGGTTCGGCTTTCGCTGCGTCCAGTTGTTCGCCGGCGATGATGTCGGCGTACAGGAACGACTCGACGATGCGGACGACGATACTAACGGAGGCACGCGCCCGACCTACCCGAGGAGCCATTCGTGAAACAACTCAGCGGCCTGGACGCGACCCACTGCGCCGGGCGGTGGGCAACCTCGCCACCCATCCGTTCACGGCCATGCGCCTCGGTGTCCGCATCGTGCGTCGGCTCGCCGACGCGGCGGGCATCGACGGCGTCAGCAGCGCGGCCGCCCGGGCCGGGGCCGGCATCAAGGCCGTCGCCCGACGGGGCACGGAGGATGGGCCCCGGCTCGCACTGCCGACCACAGCGGCGCCACCGGCACCGTGGAACAAGACCATCACCGCTCACCGCCGCTTCGCCATGCGCACCACATCGCTCAACAACGTCAAGCGGCTCAAGGAGAGCACCGGAGCCACGGTCAACGACATCGTGATGGCGATTTGCGCCGGCGGGCTGCGTCAATACCTGCTGGCTCACGATGCGCTGCCCGACCGGCCGTTGCGGGCGATGGTGCCGGTGTCGATTCGCACCGGCGAGGAAGAAGACCCGTGGACCAACCGGGTATCGGCCATCTTCGCCGACCTGCCGACCGACTGCGCCGACCCGCTTGAACGCGTCGCCCGCTGCCGGCAGGCCATGCTCGACGCGAAACGCACGTTCGAGCTAGTGCCGGCGAACGAGCTCCTCGACGCCACCCGGTACTCCATCCCGGTGCTGGCCACCTCCGCAGTGCGGGTGGCGTCCCGGGTGCGGCTCGCTGACCGGATGGCCCAGCCGTTCAACTTGGTGATCTCCAACGTGCCCGGGCCCCGGGAGCCGTTGTACTTCGCCGGCGCAAAACTGCTTCACCAGTTCCCGGTATCGATCGTCGTCGACGGGCAGGGCCTCAACATAACGGTGGTCAGTTATCTCGACCGGCTCGATTTCGGCTTCATCGTCGATCGTGAACTGGTGCCCGACGTTTGGGATCTCGCCGATATGCATGTCGACGAGATCGAGCGGCTGTTCGCCGCCACCGGCGCCGAATGGGCCGAACCCCCGCAGCCCGCCCTTCCGCGGCGGGGCCCGGTGCGGCGGGTTTCCGCGACCGATCCGACGGTGTGCTGAAGGCAAAGGAATTGACCCCTGAAATTGACCTTGACGCCAAGTTCAATTAGAAACGTCGGTGTGACGCCGGTAACATCGGCCGACTCAGCGGGCGCCGGCCCACCGCCTGCGGTGTTGGCGCTGCTTGAGGGGCCGCGGGCGCTGACGGAGTACGCCGGCTTTGCCGCCATCGCGCGGCTGCTGTCGGTGGGCCGGGCAGGTCAGGATCGGCCGGTTCTGGTGCTGCCCGGGCTGCTGGCCGACGATCGCTCCACCCGCCCGTTACGCCGACTGCTCAAGCGCGCCGGATACGCGGCCTACGGGTGGAGGTTGGGGACGAACATCGGTCCCACCCGACGGATCATCAGCGGGATGGACGCCGTGCTGGCTGAGATCAACGATCGCCACGGCCAACCCGCCAGCCTCATCGGATGGAGCCTGGGCGGCATGTTCGGATACGACATTGTCTCTCGTCACCCGGGAGCGATCGACCGGCTGATTACGCTCGGCAGCCCGCTATACAGCACTGACCCCAGCCAGTCGAGGGGTTCGCTGTTCTACGACGGATACGCCACGGCTCACTTGCCCGAATACTCCAGAGAAAGCTGGCGGCCGCCCGCCGTCCTATCGATGCCGGCAACATCCATCTTCAGCAAGACCGACGGCGTCGTGCGATGGCACACCTGCCTGCACCCCCCGGGGCCGCTGAGCGAGAACATCGAGGTCTACAGCAGTCACTGCGGGTTGGGTTTTCATCCGGCCGCCGGGTACGCGATCCTGGACCGCCTCGCCGCTCCTATTGATCCGTGGCGCAAATTCGTTCCGCCCGCGTGGCTCGCCATTCACTTTCCGGCGCAACCCGACCGGAGCCAGGACAGCCGCGCAAGCGGAATCGCATGACGCGAAAGGTATTTGAGATGGCCAGTGTCATAGCGCCGGTGCTGCGGCATGCCGGTGCCAATCCTGATCACGTCGCAGTGCGTGGTGCGCAGCGCAGCTGGACCTACGCCGCGCTCCGCGATGGCGCATTGGCCTACGCGCAGGCCCTTCGCACCCAGGGCATCGGTCCCGGAGACCGGGTACTGCTGATCGCCCCGACCGTGCCGGAGTTCGTCATCGCCTACTTCGGCATCGCGGCCCTGGGCGCGGTCGTGGTTCCGGTTAACACCATGTCGACGCGGGTGGAGCTGGAGTACTTCATTGGTGATGCCGGCTGTTCGCTGGTGGTCGGATGGCACGAACTCGGACCGGCTGCCGCCGAAGCCGCTGCCGCGCAAGGAATTCCGTACTGGAGCCTGAGCGAGGGCGCACGCGTAGCCGGCGACGACATACTCGGTGCGGTGTGCAATCGGGTGCCCGACGACGTCGCCGTCATCGTCTTCACGTCCGGGACGACCGGGCGGCCCAAGGGCGCTGAGCTGACTGTCGGCAACCTGCTGTCGGCGGGAGACATCTCCGCACGGGTGTGCGGCATCACGCCCGACGACCGGGTCGGCACCGGCCTGCCGTTGTTCCACGTATTCGGGCAGACAGCGGTGCTGATGTCGGCACTCACCGGCGGCGCAACGGTGTCACTGTTGGCACGCTTCACCCCCAAGGCCATGCTGGACCTGCTTCGTCGCGACCAGCTGACCATCATGTGCGGCGTGCCGACGATGTGGAACGCGATGCTGCATGATGCCGGCGATGCCGCGGCGGCTGACTTCGCCCAACTCAACTTGGCTGTGTCCGGTGGGGCGTCGCTGCCGGCGGAGGTCGCCCGGGCCTTCCAGCAGAAGTTCGGCTGCACATTGCTCGAAGGCTACGGGCTGACCGAAACTACTGCGGTCGCAACGTTCAGCGGCGCTGCGGCCCCGCCGGGGACGGTCGGCCAGGCGGTGTTCGACACCCAGATCGAGATCCGCGATCTCTCGGGCCAGCCGGTCGGACCGAACACGGCCGGCGAGGTCTACGTCAAGGGCCCAACAGTGATGCGTGGCTACCATAATCGCCCGGAGGCCACCGCCGAGGTCCTGTCGGCGGACGGCTGGTTGCGCACCGGCGACATTGGCGAGTTGGACGCCGCGGGCAACCTGCGCATCGTCGATCGCGCCAAGGATCTGATCATCCGCGGCGGCTACAACGTGTACCCGAGCGAGGTCGAGGCGGTGCTCTACGAACACCCGGACATTGTTGAGGCCGCAGTTGTCGGCATTCCGCACGCGCATTATGGCGAGGAGGTCGCCGCCGTCGTCGTCGTCCGTCCCGGGTCACCCCAGGACGGACCCGCAATCACGGCGTGGTCACGAGAGCGGTTGTCGGCCTATAAGATTCCACGAGTCGTGCAGTTCGTCGACGAGTTGCCGAAGGGCTCGACCGGCAAGATCATCAAGCGCGCGATCGACCGCGAGCCGCTGACGAAAATCGCTGCCGACCAGGCCGCGAAATAGCGACCCCGAAGTATCAGCAGCGGCTTGAAAGCCATCGGAGCATCGGGACGCTTGAAGGCAGGGTCTGCCGATGCTTGACCCTCCCGTAGGGGGAGAGCGCAGGGTCGTTGTTGACAGTCGTTCGACGCCAACAACGATCTAGGAGGACGTAATGACCGCACAATTATCGCTGGATCCTGTGATCGCCTCGCATATCGCCGCGATCAACAGCTTCGATGTGGATGCCATCATGGAAACCTTCGCCGACGATGCCCTCGTCAATGACGTTTCCCGGGAATTCTGGGGACGCGAACACATCCGCGCGTTCGTGGCCAAGGAGTTGGCCGGCGATCACGTCACGATTGAGCCCGTCGAGGCAGTCGACAACGCCGGTATGTGGTGCGTGCGGTGCCGCTACGAGGGTGACTACGACAAAACGGGGCTACCTGACCCGCTGATCATGACCAACTACATGCGGGTCCGCGATGGCAAGATCGTTACCTTGTTCATCATCAAAAACACTGCACCCCAGTACTGATTCGTCATGACCGCAACCGTCAGCGTCGGACGCTTCGCCACGATGACCCACCTGAGTGTCAAAACGCTGCGGCACTACCATCAGGTCGGATTGTTGGAGCCGGCCGAGGTCGACCCTCACACCGGCTATCGGTATTACGCATTGGAACAACTCCCGACCGCGCAGCTGATTCGGCGGCTACGCGATCTGCGCATGCCAGTCGCCGGTGTCCGCGCTGTCCTCGTCGCAGGCAGCCCAGCCGAGCGCGACACGTTGATCGCCGCCCACATCGATCACCTCGAGGCTGAACTCGCCAACACGCAAGCCGCTGTGAGCTCGCTGCGTGCCCTGCTCGAATGCGCGCCCGCGCAACAACATCCGGTGCATCGGCGGGCCGAATCGAGTTTCGCGGCGCTGGCCATCACCGAGGACATCCGCGACCCCGCGGATATCGAAAGCTGGTGGCTTGAGGCCCTGCACGAACTGCGCGCCACGGTTGATGATCGCGGCATGCAGGTGACCGGGCCTGCCGGCGGCCTCTACGACGAATGCCTTTTTCAGCACGAGCCTGGCGAAGCCATTGTCTATCTCCCCGTCACCGCGCCACTCGAACTGGGCAGGATCAAACCGCTGGTTATCCCGGCCGCCGAGGTCGCGGTGACCACGCATTACGGTTCGCCCGCCGATGGCGACCTGGCCTATGCCCGGTTGGGTTCCTACATCGCTGAACACGAACTGGCCGTCGGCTGGCAACTACGCGAGTACTACCACCGAGACCACAGCCACACCACTGACTCCACCCAATGGCGCACCGAAATCGCCTGGCCGATTATCGACTCCCCGCACTAAACGCTGAGCGCACGAGAGTCCGGCGAGCATCGCCCGCCGGCTTGACCCTCCCCTTCCTCGGGGGCGAGAAGAACTCACAAATGGAGGACACCATGTCTACTGCCACCACCACGTTGCAGATCGACCTCACGGGCAAACGAGCCCTAGTCACCGGAGGCACCCGAGGTATCGGCAAAGGCATCGCCGATCGACTGCGTGCTGCTGGCGCGACCGTTGTGGTCGTCGCGCGCAGCGCCCCCCGCACGCCGTCGCCACAGGTGGTCACCGCCGACATCGCCACCGCCGACGGCTCGGCAACCATTGCCGAACGCACGCTGGCCATACTCGGCGGCGTGGACATCGTCGTACACAATGTCGGCGGTTCCCAGGTTGGGCCCGCAAGCCTCATAAACCTGACCGACGACGACTGGCATCAAGCCTTCCAAACGAACCTGCTCGGAGCCGTCCGACTCGATCGCGCACTCGTCCCCTCGATGATCGCTGGCCGAAGCGGCGTCATCATCCACATCACCTCAGTGCAACGCCGCCAGCCGCTGCCGGGTACCGCACCCTACGCAGCCGCCAAAGCCGCCCTGGCCAATTACAGCAAAGCACTGTCAGATGAATTGGCGCCCAACGGTATCCGTGTCAACAGTGTCTGCCCCGGATTCATCGAGACCGAGGCCGCCGCAGCATTCGCAAATCAACACGCCGCAGCACTACAGATCAGCACCGATGCTGCGCGCGCACAGATCATCGAATCCATCGGTGGCATCCCCCTCGGCAGAACCGGAGACCCCACCGACGTCGGGGACCTAGTCGCTTTCCTGGTATCCGACCACGCCCGCTACCTGACTGGAACCGAATACCTCATAGACGGCGGCAGCACCCGCGGCGTCTGAACTACGTCTCGTTTGTAGAAGCGAGGCCGATCGTGGGTGAGCGCTGGTTCGTCGAACACCATGTCGCCCTCGCTAAATTCCCTCAGCGTCAACGACCTTGCGCGCCATGCCAACCAACGCGTCGATCCACTCGACCGTCGGCGTCCCAGCGGCCGCCTTGTTCTCCTGCGTGTCCATCACGCGGCGCATGACGCCCTCGGCGATGATGGCGATTTTCCACAGTCCCAGCGCGTGCCAGTAATTCAGCGCGTGCGGATCCCGCCCGGTTTGTTCCAGGTAGATGCGCGCGAGCTCGGCCCGGCTAGGGAAGCCGTCCAGCGTCGACGCCGGGAAGTCGCCGATGTCCTCGCCAGGCTCGGGCCAGTAGGCGAGCAATGTGCCCATGTCCGCCAAGGGATCTCCGAGCGTGGATAACTCCCAGTCCAGCACTCCGATCACCGCGCCGGTGCCGCGGGAAACGATGACGTTGCGCAGGTGGAAGTCGCCATGCACCAATGACAACTCACGTTGCTCAAGAGCGGCGGCGACGAGGCGACGGGTCAGGTCGTCGAGCTCAGGCAGTTCGCGGGTCTTCGACTGCTCCCACTGGCCGGCCCACCGCTTGAGCTGACGCTGGGCATAGGGCTTGTGGCTGGCCAGGTCGGATAGGCCCACCGCGTCGATGTCCACCGCGTGCACCTTGGCCAGCGTCGTCGGCAACGACACCCCGATCTGGCGGCGCCGTTGCGGGGCAAGCGATTCGGCGATCGCCATGGTGTCGACGACCTGCCCGTCGATGAACTCCATGAGCATCAGTGGCACTTTGGAGATTTCCGGATCCAGTTCCACGCCGAGGATTTGGGGAACGGGGACGTCGGTAGGCGCGAGCGCGGCCATGATCCGCGCCTCGCGTGCGACGTCGTGTGCCGAGGCCAGCAGTTGACCCAGCGGCGGCCGGCGCAGCACCCAGCGGCAGTCGTCAGCGTCGCGCACCAGGTAGGTCAGGTTGGACTGGCCGAGCCCGATCCGCTCGAATCGCAACGGCCCGGTGAACCCGACTCCCAGTTGGTCGAACCATCGTGTCACCGCTGCCGGATCGATCCCGACAACCGACGGGTCAGGCATTCAGCACTGCTCCGTAACGGTACGGGCGGGCGTCGCCGAGCCGTTGGCCGCCGTCGATCACCATTGTCTCGCCGGTGATCCACGCCGCGGCGTCGGAGGCGAGGAACACGACGGCAGCGGCGACGTCGTCCGGTTCACCGATCCGGCTCAGCGCGGTGGACGCGGCGACCCGCCGCTCGTGGTCCTTCCACAGCGCCTCGGATAGCCGGGTGCGCACCACGCCCGGCGCGACCGCGTTGACCCGAATCTTCGGCGAAAGCTCAAGCGCCAGTTGCTTGGTCAGGTAGATCAGCGCGGCCTTGGTGGTGTTGTACAAGCCGACGCCCGCCTCGTGGCTGAGCCCGCCGATGGAGGCGGTGTTGATCACCGAACCGCCATGCTCGCCCATCCACGCCCTGGTGGCCAACTCGGTCCACAGCAGCGGCGCCCATAGGTTCACGTCGAAAATCTTCGCGAACCGGGCGTGGTCCTGTTCGATCATCGGACCGTATGCCGGGTTGGTGCCAGCGTTGTTGACCAAAATGTCGACACTGCCGAACGTCTCCAGGGCCAGTTCGACGCAGCGGCGGGCTTGGTCTTCGTCCACGGCGTGCGCGCCGACGCCGATGGCGCTGCCGGCGATCCCGGCGGCCGCCTTGTCGGCGGCCTCCTGCTTCCGTGAGGTGAGGACGACGTTGGCGCCCGCGGCGGCCAGTGCCTGCGCCGCGGCCAATCCGATTCCGCGGGAGGCGCCGGTGACGATCGCGGTCTTGCCGTGCAGGCCCGTGGATGTCGTCACAGGCCCTCCGGCCGCAGGTCGCGATACTGGCGTAGCTCGCGGCGCGCGATGGCGCGTTTGTGCACCTCGTCAGGCCCGTCGGCCAGCCGCAGGGTGCGCAGGTGCGCGTAGGCCATGGCGAGTGGGAAGTCGTCGGTGACCCCGGCGCCGCCGTGCACCTGGATGGCGCGGTCGATGATCTTCAGCGCGATGTTCGGAGCGGCGATCTTGATGGCCGCGATCTCGGTCTGCGCTTCCTTGTTTCCGACCGTGTCCATCATGTGGGCGGCCTTGAGCGTGAGCAGCCGGATCATCTCAATGTCGATGCGCGCCTCGGCAATCCAGTCCTGGATGTTGGCGTTGTCGGCGATCGGCTTGCCGAAGGTGACCCGGGACTGGGCGCGTTTGCACATCAGCTCCAGCGCGCGTTCGGCCATGCCGATGGCCCGCATGCAGTGGTGGATCCGGCCGGGGCCGAGCCGGGCCTGGCTGATCGCGAAGCCCTCACCCTCACCCTTGAGCACGTCCTTGGCGGGCACCCGCACGTCGGTGAACTCGATTTCGGCGTGGCCCTCGCGGTCCATGTAGCCGAACACCGGCAGGCTGCGCAACACGGTGACCCCGGGCGCGTCGATCGCGACGACCATCATCGACTGCTGACGGTGTGGTGGGGCGGCCGGATCGGTCTTGCCCATCACAATCAAGACCTTGCAGTTTTTGTGCATGGCGTTGGAGGCGAACCACTTTCGCCCATTGAGCACGTAGTCCCCGCCGTCGCGCGCCATGGACAGTTCGATGTTGGTGGCGTCCGAGCTGGCCACCCGCGGTTCGGTCATCGCGAACGCCGATCTGATGGTGCCGTCCAGAAGTGGCTTGAGGTACTTCTCACGGTGCTCCTCGGTGCCGAACAGTTCGAGCACCTCCATGTTGCCGGTGTCGGGGGCGCTGCAGTTGCAGGCCTCGGGGGCGATGAAGCTGCGGCCCATGATCTCTGCCAGCGGCGCGTACTCGAGGTTCGTAAGGCCCGCACCGGTGCCGGGGTGCGGGTGAAACAGGTTCCACAGGCCGCGTTTTCTGGCCTCGACCTTGAGTTCCTCGATAATCGGCGGCTGGAAGTGCGGGTCGCCGGACTCACGCATCTGGTCTTCGTAGATCCCTTCGGCCGGGTACACGTACGACTCCACGAAGTCGAGCAATTCTTTTTGCAGTTGTTGCGCGCGTTCGGAAATGTCAAACAGGGACATGAGAATTCCTAACTGGGGGACGGGCGGGTGGTCACGAGATCTCGTTTAGCAGCGACGCCTGAAAGCGACGCATGCCACGCAGCCAGCGGTCGTAGTCGGTGGCCTTCTGCCGGAACATGTCCAGCACGGCGGCGTGCGGCAGGATCAGGAAGCGTTCCTCGTCGACCGCGGCGAGGACGTCGCGGGCGATCTGGGCGGGTTCGAGCACCTCGCCGGCCGAGGTCACGGCGCGGGTGGCGGCGACGCCGCGCGGATCCCCGGTCTTCTCCCCGGCGTAGAGCAGCTCGGTGTTGACGCCCATCGGGCACAGGCAGCTGACCCGCACCCCTTGGTCGCCATAGCTGATCGCAAGCCATTCGGCGAACCCGACGGCGGCATGCTTGGTGACGGAGTACGTCGCCGACCCGATCTGGGTGAGCAGGCCGGCGGCCGACGCGGTGCTGACGAAGTAGCCCTCGCCGCGCTCAACCCAGGCGGGGATGAGCAGTTGTGCGGCCCGGATGTGCGCCCGCAGGTTCACGTCGATCGACCGTTCCCAGTCCGCCTCGCTGGCTTCCAGGCCGACTACCCCGACGATCCCCGCGTTGGCGAAGTACAGGTCGACCGGTCCAAACTGCCGCTCCGCCAACGCGATCAGGTCGCGGATGGCCGTGGTGGTGGACACGTCGGCCCCGGCGGCGACCGCGGATCCCGGTGTTGCGGCGTTGATCTTGTCGGCGACGGCCTGCGCGCCGGCGGCGTCGAGGTCGGCCACCACGACCCGGGCGCCGTGGGCGGCGAGTTCCTCGGCGAGTGCGCCGCCGATACCGCCGCCGCCGCCGGTGACGATGGCGACCCTGCCTGCGACCTTCATCGAGTCCTGACTCCTATGCCGAAGCGTTCGCCGAGCTGTGTGCGGGTGTTGGCGGCGTCGGTGTGCAGCACCCCGGCGATCCCGAGCCGGGCCGCCCCGTCGAGGTTTTGTTGCAGATCGTCGACCATGACCGCCTGGTGTGGGTCGATGCCGAGCCTTTCGCATGCGATGGCGTAGATCTTGCGCGACGGCTTGCGGATGCCGACCTCCGAGGAGATCACCACCACATCGGCGAGCGCGTCGAGATCGAAGCCCGCATAGCAGTCTCGCCCGAAGGCGTTGGATACCAAGGCAATCGGAACTCCGGCTGCCCGCAGGTCCTCGATCAGTCGCACGGTGTCGTCGTCGCGACGCAGCCCGGCCTGCATCCGTGCCGACAGCCCCTCGGGCACCACCACCAGACCGTGCGCCAGCAGTCGATCGGCGAAACCCCGATCGAAGGCGTCGGCGTCGATGCGTCCGCACTCGTGCTCGACCAGAAACTCTCGGACGGTGGTGTCGTGGCTGAGCAGATCGAGTATCAGTCTCGGCGCAGCGCCCAGGAGTTCGCCGAACTGCTCGAACGCTTGCAGCACACTGGTGGTGATCACACCGCCGAAGTCGATCAGCACTGCGGTGCGCGTCGTCGGCGCGGTATCGACCGGGCCGCGAACGGTCTCGACGGTGGACATGCGTGCTCCTAGCTGTCCTGATTGGGGGCTACTTGCAACCGTGCGCTGACCGCGATAGAGGACTAAAGCGAGGCACGTCCAACATTTATAGCCTAAAGTTGAATCCGACGTCAACTTCAAATCCTGCCGTGTTCGATCTCAGCCGTTGCTCAAGCGGCGGTTACCGATCGCGGGTTGCTGGCCGGTCGTGCTGATTCGGCGGCGGAATCCGAAGGGCATTAATCCATAAGCGGGTGACGATCTGAACGAGATCCTCCTCGGTCGCCACCGGCGTGTCGTCGCGGTCCTCACCCGTGACGAAGTGCCCGAACGCGATGCGGCTAATCATTGCCGACAATGCGCGTGACGCGAGCAGCGGGTCCAAATCCGGATCCGCCTGGCCCTGGGCCTGCAGCTTCGCAATGCTGCGCGCGTTGCGCCGGACGAACGCATTCGATCGCGACGTGCGCAACTCGCGAAACTCGGGATCGATATTGGCGACCTGCTCGAGCAGGCCCATCAACTTGCTGTTGCGTTTGTAGGCCTTGAGATAGGCCCGATTGCTGGCCTCGATGACGGCGGCGGGATCGTCATCGCTTGGGACGTGCGGCATACCCGGATGCAACATGTCTTCCTGAGCGACCTCCAGAACTGCCGCGAAAGCTTCTTCCTTGCCGGAAAAGTAGGTATAGAAGGTGCCTGCCGAGCAATTCGCCGCCCGCGTGATGTCGATCAGCCGAGCATTCAGATACCCGTCGCGTTCGAACACTTTTCGCGCTGCCGCAACCAGTGCGGTGCGAGTGCGAAGGCCACGCTCGGTAGCCGGTGGCTCGCGTAACAGCGACGACCGCGCCATCGACGGGGGAGGGTCCGCGTGGTCGGCGTGGTTGGCGTGGTCGTCATGGGCGGCGACGTTGACCATGTGCACAGTTATACGTCACCGAGCAGGGAATGCAGTTGTGACGTGAGGCGAAATGCCTGCTCCGGCTGCGCGAGCCGGTTCATCGGAGAACGTAGGCGGCTTTCGTGGCATCCGGCTCCGCTATCGACGAGCCACCGGAGCCGAAGACTTGTGCACACCGGTACCCGCTACGTGCTACCGCGTCGTTCGCTCTGCGGGCTGGAATGACCAACCCAGCGCGGGCCGCGCGGCCGAGGCCTCGCGCCCAGGCGTTGTGCCCTAGCGGCGCATCCGGTTAGGGACGTACCAGCACTGTGCCGGTCTTACCAGGCTTGGTGGCGTGGCGGATGGCGTCGGATAACTCCGCGATCGGATAAATGGCCGCCACATCGAATTGACTTGAAAACTCCTGGGCCATAAGGCAAGCGGTGTTGGTGTCAGAGGCCCGCTGCTCCGGTGACGCGCTGGCGACCCAACGGCCGATCGTGGCGCCGCTCAACGTCAGGCCGCGGTCCAGGAGTGCCGTCGCGTGCACAGGGATCGGCTCATCAGCCATGCGTCCGTACACCACCACGGTGCCCCCCGGAGACAGCAGACTCAGGAGGTCAGCGCTGAGAGCACCGCCGATCGGATCGAGCGCTGCCCCGACGGTGCGACCACCGATCAGATCACGCGCTGCGTCGAGCCAGTCGGGATCTTCGGTCACCACGACGGGCACCCCGGGAAAGCGGTCGCGTAGGTGCTGTGCGGTCTCGGCCCTTCGCACCAGACTGATCGTGGCGATGTGGTGGTTACTGAGACTCGCGGTAACCAGTCGGCCCACCGCGCCCCCGGCAGCGTTGTTGAGGACAACGCCGTCGTAGCCGGCGGCGAAGTGCTTCTCGGCTTCGCGGCGCAACATGAGCACCGTCAGGGGATTAACGAGCATCTGGGCGGCGACCTCGTCGGAAACGGCGTCGGGAACGGGCACCGCGAACTGCGCATCCGCGGTGATGCGCTCAGCCCACGCGCCCGGCTGCGGGAAAACACTCACCCGGGCGCCGGGTTTCAGGTGGTGGACGCCCGACCCGACTTTCTCCACGACACCGGTGGCCTCCACGCCGGCGCCCACCCGCCCAGTCGGCGAAGCCAGTTGGATGGTCTGCAGATCGCCCCAGTGTATGGGGAACAGGGTCACGCGGATGAGCACCTGACCCGAGCCCGGATCGCGGGGTTCACCCATGTCGATGAGTTCGACCACGTCGACCGGATCGCCCGCTTTCGTATACACCGCCCGCAAGCCCATGGACCCCACCTCGCCAGACATGTTATTGATCGTTCAGTACATAACCAGCGTAGGGAGTTTTGGCTCGATCAGTCAATAACGTCTCACGGACCGGGTAACCTGCTGTCATGGCTCGACCACGAAACTTTGACGAAGGTGAGGTTGTCCAGGCCGCCCGTGATCAGTTTTGGCTGCACGGCTTCAACGGGACCTCACTCGATGATTTGACCGGTGTGACCGGACTAGGTCGAGGCAGTCTGTATGCCGCATTCACCGACAAGCGCACCTTATTCCTGCGTGCGATGGATGACTACGCGACCGAGCTGGTGGACCAGGTATTGGCCGATTTGCGCGATCCGGAGAAAAGCGGCCGCGACCGGCTGGTTGGTCACATCCGTTCTGTCACGAAGATTTTGACCGCTGACACCAAGGGCCGGGGTTGCTTGATGGCCAAGAGTGCCGCCGAGATGGGGGCGACCGATCGAGAGGTCACCCGCCGAGTCCGCAAGTGGCTCGACGGTTATCAGCGCGACATAGCCGGAGCTATCCGAGCGGGCCAGCGCGACGGGGACATCGACCCGGACGCCGACCCAGACGAATTGGCGTTGCTGATCCTGGCCCTGCTACGGGGGGCTGAGGCGCTGCGCAAGGGCGGAATGCCGCCGCGCGCGATCGTCGCCGTCGCTGAGCAGGCGATCGCGCTGATACCGCGTCCGTAAGCGGCTTGTTGATCGCTTAGCGCACCAGTAATTATTGACTGATTAGTACAGAATAAGCTAGCGTGAGGGTTGCGATTGAACCGAGAAGAGGCACACTTTGTTCGCTAGCGTTGGAATCATCGGATCGGGATCCGTCGGACGGGCCGTCGCCACACGTGCGTTATCGGAGCGAATTCCGGTCGTGCTCAGCAACAGTCGTGGCCCGGACACATTGATCGACCTTGTCGGCGAGCTGGGCGAGGGCGCGTCGGCGGGGACCGTGGCGCAGGCGGCCGGTGCTGACCTGGTGGTTCTTGCCATTCCCTTCGTCAAGGTTCCCGAGTTGGCCGGCGAGGTGCCGGATTGGTCGGGGCGTGTGGTCGTTGACGCCACGAATCAATTCGCCGAATACGAACCCACTTACTCCGGTTTCGTTGATCTCGGTGGCGAGACCGGCAGCGAGTGGGTGGCCCGGCACCTACCGGGCGCCACGGTCATCAAGGCGTTTAACGCCATGTTCGCCGAATACATCATGGCCGACCCTCGCCACCATGATGGGCGCCAGGTGTTGTTCTTCGCCGGTGACGACGACGCGGCCAACGCCGAGTTCGCCGCATTCGGCGAGGCGCTTGGCTTCGCCCCTGTGCTAGTGGGCGGCCTGCGCGAGGGCGGGCGGCTGATGCAGCTCGGCGGCCCGCTGAGCGCACTGCATGTCATTAAACAGGACTAATCCCAACACATCTGGAAGGAGCACCATGCGTAAGCTCCAGATCACCGCGATCGGCGCACCCGCCGACGTGCTGCAACTCGTCGAATTCCAGGCACCCACACCGGGTCCCGGTCAAGTGCTCGTCGAGGTAGAGGCCGCCACGGTCAATGCCTCGGACTTCCTCTACATCAGCGGGCAGTACTTCATCGCCCCGCAGCCTCCGTCCGATGTCGGGGCCGAAGGCGTCGGCCGGGTGGTGGCCGTCGGCCCCGGCGAGAACGAGTCACTGGTCGGTGCACGAGTGCTGCTTCTGCCCACTTACGGCCACGGCACCTGGGCCACCCACTTGATCGCCGCCACGACCGACATCGTCGTCGTGCCAGCCGGTATCGACACCGTTCAGCTCGCGATGGTCGGGATCAATCCGATCACCGCCCTGCTGCTGCTACGTAACTACGGAGATCCGTCGATGAACGATCGGTGGATCGGCCAGACCGCGGGCAATTCGGCGGTCGGCGAGTACCTGATCAAATTGGCGCGGCGGTTCGGCTGGAAGACCATGAGCGTGGTCCGCCGCGAGGCCGCCGCAGCGCAGGTCCGCGGCTGGGGTGGCGATCGGGTCGTCATCGACGATGAGAATCTGGAATCCAATCTGGCTCAGGCACTTAGCGGTACCGAGCTCGACATCGTCGTCGACTCCGTCGGCGGCCGCTCAGCGCGGGAGCTGGCCCACCACCTCCGCTTCGGGGGGACATTGGTGTCGTATGCGGCTTTGTCGGGGCAAAGCGCTTCGGTGTCCGTGCTCGAGCTCATCGGCCGCCATGTGGACTGGACCGGATTCTGGTTGATCAACTGGCTGCGCCGCACCGACACCGCGGTGGTGCACAACACCTATCGCGAGTTGGTGGAAATGGTGGCCGACGGCACGCTCAGCGCCCGGGTCGCCCGCACCGTGCGGCTGGAGGACTGGAAGGACGCGGTGAGCCTCGCCCAAGGCGACACCGGCCGGGAGGGCAAAGTCGTGTTCGTCTTCGACGAAGGCGGCTAAGTTGCCAAACTGGCTAGCAGACGGAGGCTTTCCTCGGAGGGTGAGCCAGGATCGGCTTGGTAGGTGACGATCATCTGGCGTTGGTCCGGTAGGTGCAGGATCGTGTAGTGCAGATCGAGCGGCCCGACTTGCGGGTGGTAGAAGCCGGTCGGGCCGGTGCTTCGATGCTTGACGTCGTGACGCGCCCACAATGTGGCGAACCCACCACCTACTCCCTCGAAGGTCGGAGAACCTATATAACCGTCAGAAGGCGTCGTCGTCGACGCCCATCAGGTCGGTGTCGACGTTCTCGACGAGGACGCGGGTCGCCGAGATTGCCGGCAGGATGGTCTTGGCGAAAAACGAGGCCGCGGCGAGCTTGCCGCGGTAGAAGGAATCGTCGGCACCGCCATCCAGTGCGGCAGCAGCGATGTCGGCCTGCACGAGCAGCCGCCATGCAACGAGCAGGTCACCGATGGCGTGCAGATAAGCCACGGACACCAGCCCGATCTTGTACAACTCGGTGGGATTGCGTTCTGCGGCAAGCAGATATGTCGTGAGCGTGCCGGTCATTGCCTGAACGTCCGACAGGGCGCCCTGCAGGAGTGCGCATTCGGCCTTGAACCGGTCGCCGGAGATGTTGTCGATGAACGCGGCGATGTTGCCGGCGACGTGCGCAAGGGCGACGCCGCGGTCGCGCGCGATCTTGCGGAACACGAAGTCCAGGGACTGGATCGCGGTCGTGCCTTCGTAGAGCGAGTCGATTCTGGCGTCTCGGAGGTACTGCTCGATGGGATAGTCCTTTAAAAACCCAGATCCACCAAAGATTTGGAGGCTTTCGTTGATCCACTGATAGGACTTCTCGGATCCGATGCCCTTGACTATCGGCAGCAGCAGATCGTGCACACGCGCTGCCAAGTCGCCCTCCACGCCCGGCACCAGCGCGACCCCGAATTCGTAGGAGTGCGCGGCGGCGTACATGTACAGCGCGCGCAGCCCTTCGGCATACGCCTTCTGCAACATGAGGCTTCGCCGCACGTCCGGGTGGCGCGTGATCGGCACCCGGGGCGCGGTCTTGTCCGTGAAGCGGGTCAGGTCGGGGCCCTGCACCCGCTGACGCGCATAGTCGAGCGCGTGCAGGTATGCGGTCGACAGCGTCCCGATGGACTTGACGCCGACCATCATCCGCGCGTACTGGATGGCCGTGAACATCTGGGCGATGCCGTCGTGCACGTCGCCGACCAGATACCCGACGGCGGGGATGTCGGTCGCGCCGAAGGTCAACTCGCAGGTCGGGGATGCTTTTATGCCCATCTTGTCTTCCAGCGCCGTCGCGAACACCCCGTTGCGCTGCCGCAGGTCCAACGTGTCCGGATCGAACAGGTATTTCGGGACGTAGAACATGCTCAGACCCTTCGTGCCGGGTCCGGCGCCCTCCGGACGCGCCAGCACGAGATGGAACAGGTTCTCCGCGGTGTCGCCGACGTCACCGCCGGAGATGAACCGCTTCACCCCCTCGATGTGCCAGGCGCCGTTCGGTTGCGCGATCGCCCTGGTGCGCCCCGCGCCGACGTCGGAACCCGCGTCGGGTTCGGTCAGCGCCATCGTGCCCGTCCAGCCTCGCTCCAAACCGATTCGCGCCCACTGCTTCTGCTGCTCGGTGCCGACGAGCGCGAGCACTTGCGACATGACCGGTACGCTGTACCACTGAATGGCCGGGTTCGCGCAGACCATCATTTCGTTGACCGCCCACACCACAGGGGCTGGTGCCGGCATCCCACCGACCACCTCGGACAACCCGATCCGCCACCACCCGGCATCCTTGAACGCGGCCACGGCCGGCCGCACCGAATCCGGCACCACGATCGTGTGCTCGTCCGGGAGGAACCGGGGCGGGTTGCGGTCGCCTCCGACGAACGAATCTGCGATCGGCCCCTCGGACAGCCGCGCCACCTCACGGAGAATCTCACGCAGCGTCGCCGTGTCGAGATCACCGTAGGCGCCCGAATCAAGCACGGCGTCGAGGCCGAGAACCTCGAACAGGTTGAACTCCAGGTCTCGCACGTTCGATCGGTAATGGCCCATCGCTTGTCACCCCGCACAGATATAGGACGGCGTATTCGTGCTCGCGTCGAAGGCGCCCCCGTCAAGCATCCTCCCTTGCCGCGGACTGTCAACCCTGGTCACGGGTCTCATAAGACATGCTTTAGGCAGGATTGCAGCACAACATAATTCGGTCGACGATCGACTAAGGGTGCTTGTTGCCCAACACCTTATTCCGCGTACCGGCCAGCTGAACGAGTGCGGCCCTAGCCGCCGAACTTCTTGGTCGGCGGTCGAGTGCTCTCCCATCCTGTGTAGGCAATCATCGCTAAAGTGGCGCATTGACGAAAATACCTGTGCTGCACGAAGGTCCGCGCTTATCACGATGACGCCCCGACGCCGCGCTATATGTGGCCAACTCGCCGGCGAACGGCTGCGGAGTGAGTCGGGTTGTGCGAACCGCACAGCCGTTCGTGTCGGATGAATCGTAGGGTGGACGAACAACTTCAGTCGGTGAGGACCAGGCGCCACGAACCAGCGGCGACGCGATCCGGGACACACCAGAAATTGTTCCAGTCCCCGCCTGTCGTGGCCTTGACACCCGGCCCCGCGGCGATGCAGGCCGCGCGATTCGGATAACTGGCCTCAGTCTGCAGCGTGGCCGCGTTGCTGACACCGACACCGGTGGTCGTCAGTCCCGCGAATGCTAGTCCGCCGGCGACGGCAACTCGGATCGATCGCTTGGCTTTCATCCTGTCCTCCTGTGGCGATTCCGCCTAGGTGTAGTCAGTTGACTACACCTGTCGTGCTAAAACGGCTGAACCGAACTCCTCACCCGCGGTCTGTTGGCGCCGTCACGCGACGGACGTGCAGTGTTTGCCTTCTGGTCACCGACGGGCGCACTGGGTCTGCGAACCTTGAGCGACGCACCGGGACGGTGGATTCGCCTGGACTTGGAAGGGCTTGCCATGACCGAACATCTGCGCGCTTACAACAGTCTGTGGCAGGTCCGCAGTGACTCGTGGTGCCGATTGGAGGAAGCCGCCGATCGGCTGACGCGTCCATCCACCACAGGAGCTTTGAAAGAGAAGTACGTGAGCGCCTGCCAGGAGTTACTGGGGCGCCTAAGCACGTTAGAGCCCTACTGGGCCTACCCGGGCTCGCCCCAATTCGCGCTAATTCAACGGCTTTTTGGCGCCGGCAGCTATGACAAGTTCGCGCAGGCGGTAGTGCGCATCAACCGCGCGCTGAGCACGGAGTCGTATCGCTCGGGGGACGTGGAGAACGCCGGGGCCGACGAACTGGACATGTTTCCGTCCGATCCGCGCCGGCTCGAGGAACCGTCGCCCCAGCGCGACCGCCCCTATTTCGAAGTGCTCGTCGTCGAAAAGATGACCGAGGACCAGGAACGGGCATTGCGCAACGAGGTGCGCAAATGGCGGCGTCCCGATGACGAGTTCGTCTATGAGCTCGTGGTGGTGTCCAGCGGAGACGAGGCGCTCATTGCGGCACGGCTCAACGTCAACTTGCAGGCGGTGGTGATTCGGCGGCGATTTTCGCATCAATCGACCCGGGACCTGTCGGCTCTGGCCGAGTTCGTGGACACCGCGGTGTCGGATCAGTTGAACGATCACCAGTCGCCCGAGGAGCGCGCGCAGATCCTTGCGGTTTCCCTGGCGAAGCTGAGGCCCGAACTCGACCTGTACCTCATGACCGAGATCGATGTTGAGGAGATCGCCGGGCGGCTGGGACAGTATTTCCGCAGGGTGTTTCATGCTCGGGAAGGCATGCTCGAACTTCACCTGTCGATCCTGCATGGAGTGGCGGCGCGCTACCGCACGCCTTTCTTCAGCGCGCTTAAGGAGTACAGCCACCGGCCCACGGGTGTCTTTCACGCTCTGCCGATTTCGCAGGGTAAGTCGATCGTCAACTCGCACTGGATCAGGGACATGGTGGGCTTTTACGGCCTGGAAGTGTTCATGGCCGAGACGTCGGCGACGTGCGGCGGTCTCGACTCTCTGCTCGAGCCGACCGGGCCCCTGCGTGAATCACAGCAACTCGCGGCGCAAGCGTACGGATCGCGTCACACGTACTTCGTCACCAACGGAACGTCGACGGCTAACAAGATCGTCACCCAGGCGTTGGTGGCACCCGGTGACATCGTGTTGCTGGACCGTAACTGTCACCAGTCGCATCACTACGGAATGTTGCTCGCCGGTGCGAATGTCGTTTACCTCGAGGCATATCCGCTCAACGACTACTCGATGTACGGTGCCGTGTCGCTACGCGAGATCAAATCCAAACTGTTGTCGCTCAAGCGCGCCGGCAAGCTCGACCGCGTCAAGATGATGTCGCTGACGAATTGCACCTTCGACGGGATCGTCTATGACGTGCAGCGTGTCATGGAGGAATGCCTCGCCATCAAGCCCGATTTGGTGTTCCTGTGGGACGAGGCATGGTTCGCGTTCGCGCGTTTCCACCCGGTCTATCGGACTCGCACCGCGATGGCGTCGGCCCAGTCGTTGCGCGAGCGGCTGCAGGACTCCGGCTACAAGCGGCGCTATGAGGAGTCTCTTGCCTCCCATGCAGAAGCCAGCGAAGACGACCTCCTGCATCGTCGCCTCATGCCCGACCCGGCACGAGCCCGGGTGCGAGTATATGCCACCCAGTCGACGCACAAGACGCTGACCGCGCTGCGGCAGGGGTCGATGATCCATGTCTACGACCAGGACTTCGACCAGAAGGTCGCAGAGCCGTTCCACGAGGCCTACATGGCGCACACCTCGACTTCGCCCAACTATCAGATCCTTGCGTCGCTGGATCTGGGCCGCCGGCAGGTGGCGCTGGAGGGTGTCGAATTAGTGCAGCGGCAGATTGAAAACGCGATGCAGCTGCGCGATGCGATCGACAACCATCCCTTGCTGAGCAAGTACATGAGGTGCCTTCGGACTTCTGATCTGATTCCAGACCGGTTCCGGCCGTCGGCCATCGCCCAACCGCTGCGCTCGGGCCTGCGCAACATGATGGCTGCCTGGGAGCAGGACGAGTTCGTGCTCGATCCGTCGAGGATCACCTTGTTCATCGGGCCCACCGGCTACGACGGCGACACCTTCAAGCGCCAGCAGTTGATGGACCGCTACGGAATTCAGATCAACAAGACGTCACGCAACAGCGTGCTGTTCATGACCAATATCGGGACCACGCGCAGCTCGGTCGCCTTCCTGGTGGAAGTCCTCGTCAACATCGCGCGCGAACTCGACCAAGGCATCTCCGAGATGAGCCTTGGTGAGCGCGAACACTTCGAGCGCGCGGTGTATCGGCTCACCGAAATGTCTTTGCCCCTACCCGATTTCAGCGGCTTCCACCCCGCATTCATGGATCACAGCGGAAGCGAGCCGACGCCCGAAGGGGATGTCCGCCGGGCGTTCTACCTGTCCTACGACGACACCACTTGCGAGTATCTCACCGGCGAGCAAATCGACGAACGGCTGGACGCCGGAGTGGACGTCGTGTCGGCAACCTACGTAACGCCCTACCCGCCGGGATTTCCGGTCCTGGTGCCGGGTCAGGTGGTCAGCCGCGAGATACTGCAGTTCATGCGCGATCTCGACACGCCCGAAATCCATGGCTATTTACCGGATTTCGGCTATCGCGTGTACACGGAGAAGGCGATCGAGACGGTCAGCGCGGCCGCCGGGTTGACGGTGAACGGTCACGGCTCCTCGACACCCGCGCTGGCGGAACCTGACAAGGGCAAGACACCGAAGAAAAAGCTGGCACGCCGCGGCGGGAACGGCGATGGCAACCTTCCCGAGGTCGGGCAGGATGAGTTGGTCGGCCGGCAGCAGCCCGGCGACGCGATCACCGTGCCACCGCCGGGCGATGCGGCAAGTAGCCACTAAAGCCCCTTGGGCGCGTCCCGGACCGCCTGTACTGCCGCCGCGTCGCCGCTGAATTCGACTCGGGCCTCTCGTCCCACGGCGAACAGCAGCAGCTCCTCGGGTGCGCCGGTCACTGTGACGGCGGGGCCGCGTCCGGCGGTGATGACCGTCTTGCCCTCCGGGGTTCGCAGCGCCAGCCGGGCGGGTACCTTCGCCAGTGTCATCCGGCCCATCAGCGGCAGGGTGCGGCGCAGCACGGTGGTCAGCGCGGGTTCGAGCTCGCGTGGCTGCCACCCCGGCTGCGCGCGGCGAACGTCTTCGTGATGGATGAACATCTCGGCGACATTGGCGATTGGGTCGAGCAGTTTGAGTGGGGAGTAGACCGGCGGGCCGGATGCGACTTTGTCCACCAGCTCGTTCCAGTCGGTGTGCTGGGCCACGTCGTCTTGCACCTTGGCGGTGTGGTCGGCGAAGAAAGAGATGACGATGCCGGGTGCAGCGTCAAGGCGGTATTCCCGGATCATCAGGTGGGCGGCCAGGTCGCGGGTTTTCCAGCCCTCGCACAGGGTGGCCGCTTCCGGCCCGACGCCGCGCAGGGTGTCGACGAGGGCGGCGCGTTCGCGTTGAGCAATAGACACCTGATTTCCCTTCAGTTCGGGCGAGCGGTGGTTCGCCTGCGGCGCTGACCGCTTCAGCGTAGAGCCGATAGGATTGTCGGTTCGACCCGGTAATCATTGGGAGGCACGAGTGTCATCACCTACTTCGGCGCGTAGCGAGGGCGACAGCTGGGACTTGGCCTCCAGCGTGGGAGCGACGGCAACGATGGTGGCGGCTTCCCGAGCGCTGGCCTCTCGCGACCCGGATCCGCTGCTAGACGATCGGTTCGCCGAGCCATTGGTGCGCGCGGTCGGACACCCCTTCTTCACGCGCATGTTGGACGGCGAAATCCCCCTCGACAATGAGGACCTGCCCACCACTCCGGAGCAGCGGCGCCAACAGATCGCCGTGCGCACCAGGTTTTTCGACGATTTCTTCCTCACCGCGACCGCCGCCGGGATACGTCAAGCTGTCATCCTGGCCGCCGGGCTCGACGCGCGAGCCTACCGGTTGGCCTGGCCGGCGGGCGTGGTCGTTTTCGAGGTGGACCAGCCTGAGGTCATTGCGTTCAAGAGCACCACGCTGACCCAACTCGGTGCTGAACCGACCGCCGAGCGCCGCGCCGTCGGCGTCGACTTGCGTGGCGATTGGCCAACCGCGTTGCGCGACAACTACTTCGACACCGCACTACCCACCGCCTGGATTGCCGAGGGCTTATTGCCCTACCTGCCACCGGAGGCCCAAGACCGGCTCCTGGATCACATCACCGCACTCAGCGCGCCGGGCAGCCGGCTGGCCACGGAGAACATCTCCGACATGAGCGTGTTTACCGACGAGCGCTTTCGGTCCTTGCGCAGTGGGTGGCGCAAGCACGGACTGGACATCGACGTTGCCGAGTTGGTGTGGCTCGGTCCGCGACGTCAAGCCGCTGACCACCTGACAGGTGCGGGCTGGCGGGTCACCCAATACACCACCGAGCAGGCATATGCGGCCAACGGCTTCGCGCTGCCGGATCACGAGGCAATCAAGGCATTTCGCGGCGCCGTCAGCTACATCAATGCAGAGCTCGGGTGATCAGCGCGGCCGTATTTCAGGAAGAGGTATCCCTGATGAGTCAGCACGTGGTGCAGCGAGAGTTCTATGGGGGCCGGAAGTTGCGGTAAAACCGCCGATGTTGCCGATTGGCCGGTCCCGGCGAGTCTAGGGGCGATGGTCACGCACATTTCATCGATGAGGTCGCGTAAGACAAGTTCATCAAGCAGCGTCGGACCGCCTTCACACAGGACGCGTCGCATGCCCCGTGAACTCAAGGCGGTAATCGCCGTTGCCATATCGACACTGTCCTCGCCGGCGATCACCACGTCGGGACGCGCTTCGGGTTCGAACCGCAGGCCCGCGGCGGCCGTCGAACTCGTGAGGACCGTCGGACGTTGCGCGCGCTCGGCGAACAATGACAGGGGCAACTTTCCCGACTGGGACACCACCGCGATGGGCGGCGGTTCGTCAAGTGCCCAACGCTCCCGCCGATAGGAGCGTTGAGCGTCGATCAACCGCACCGGGCCGTAATTCTCCGCGCGTGCCGTCCCGGCTCCGACGAGAACCACATCGGCGTAGCCGCGCAGCGCGCGCAACAGTTGTTGGTCGAGAGGACCCGATAGCGGGCCGGCCCGCCCGTGCATCGATGCCGCGCCGTCGGTACTGAAGATCATGTTGGCGCGCACTCCCGCGGGTGGGTCGCTGTAGAAACGTTGCAGTTCGGCGATGTCGTCGACCGCAGACATCCGCGCCATGCGGACCGTCACGCCTCGTGCCCCGGCTCTAGATCGGCGACGTCTGCGAAGGTGATCAGCTCGGCCAGCTCGTCAGCGGAATCCGGCGCTTCGCCGGCGATCGGCTCCAACAGGTGACCGACATGGTCCCCAACGTCGATGCGCGACAGCGTTTTGCCGACGAACCAGGCGATGGCGTCATCGAGAATCGGCATGTCCTCGGGGCCGGCATGCCAGCCGCAGCGGCTGAACTTGTCAGTGTCGTCGCCGGTCTGGCTGCCGAACAGCTGCGCGAGCTCGCGATGTCGATGTGACAACACATGCACCGCGAGATGGTCGGCGTCCCGCGCGATTCGGTAGGTGTGGTTGCGCTTGGACAGGCCGATGAGAAATCGCGGCGGCCGGATACTGGTCTGACTTGCAAAGCCCACCAGGCACCCGGCCAGAGTGCCCTGGGCTTTGGTCGTCACCACGAACATCGGGTAATTCAGCAGCCCGACCAGTCGTTCGAAGGCTTCTGTTCCCCCTGTCGATCCCGTCGACGCTGTCACGACCTCAGTCGCCGCGGTCATGGATGCCGACGGCCGCCAGCGAGACTTCAGAGTCTGACGGTGAATATCGTTGCCGCATCGCAGAACCGGCCTGTTCGGTCGCTTGACTGCGCGCCAACGCGACAGTGGCCGCCACCATCGCCCAGACTCCGACCACCAGAACGATTGCCCCCGGACCCCGCACCGCCACGTGTTCACCGAGCACCACTACCCCGAGCAGAACCGCCACGACCGGCTCACCCACCAACATGATCGGTACCGACGCCTGTAACGCCCCGGCGTGAAATGCGGCGTTTTGCACCACCGTCACCGTCACAGCAAGCGCCACCAACACGTAAGGAGCGGGAATGGTCAGCAGCCCATGCCACCCACCGATCGCGAACCGGTGCGTGCAGATCTTCGTTAAGACCGCGAGCATGCCGAGCAGGATGGCCACCGCGACCGCCAGCAGCATGGCACGCCTGCGGCCGATGGCGCGGCGCGCTGCGGCGATGCAGACGATCACCAACGGCACGGTTATCGCCAACGCCAGCGTCCACGCCGGTATCGGGGGCCGGTTATGGCCCTCGCGGGGCTGGCCGACGAGCACGAACACCGCCAGCGCGGCGGTCAACAGCGCGGCCCAGCCCCACTCCGCCCAGCTGATGTGTTGGTGACAAAGGCGCGCGCTCAACGGCAACGCGAACAGCAATGACGAAACCAGCAACGGCTGGACCAGCAGCAACGATCCGTGGGCCAGCGCCAGGGCCTGAAACACGTAACCGGCGACGGCCGCGAGAGTCCCGGCCCACCACGACGGCTCGCGAACCATGTTCGTCACCAGCGTTCCGGACTCGGCCTCACCGGCCGAAACACCCTGGGCGGCTCGTTGCCGAACGACGATGCCCACCGCGGCGCAGAATGCAGCGAGCAACCCCGAGAAGATTGCTACCGCGTGTACCGACACCCACCCCATGTTGGGGGTCTATACCCCGGATTCCTCCGCGGCTAACTCGGCAGGCGGTTCTCGCCCTACGCCCCTGGGAATTGGCAGGGACTCAGGGGAGGTGGGGCTTGATTTCCTCGATCACCCACTGCGCGAACTCCATGTAGGCCTCGACGCCCGACACCCGGGGCGTGGGGACGCTGGTAAACGTCACGCCCACATCCGCGTACTCGTTGAGTCGGTCGATGATCTCCTGCGCACTCATTCCACTGCGCTGCCTAGGGTCATCGATGCTGACGTGTCCTTCGCCGACCCTGCCCATGCCCAACGGATACATCACGTCGAACGGACGGCCGTCGTACATCGGCTGTGACTTGATGAAATCAATCTTGGCAGGAAGCTCTTCCGGCTTGGTTAGGAATGGCCACCACCCCGAACCGTACTTCGCCGCGCGCTTGAG
Source organism: uncultured Actinomycetota bacterium (assembly GCA_963767375.1). Taxonomy (GTDB): domain Bacteria; phylum Actinomycetota; class Actinomycetes; order Mycobacteriales; family Mycobacteriaceae; genus Mycobacterium. Next base: position 1,679,362 of record CAVYDT010000008.1, on the reverse strand, counting down.
CACCGCGTCGGCGTCGCCGCCGATCCAAATCGGCAGATGCGGCCGCTGGACCGGTTTCGGTGCGAACGCGATGTTCTCGAACGACACGTACTTACCCGCGAAGCTCGGCGACTCGCTAGTCCACAACTCGACAATCGCGGCCAGATACTCATCCGCCATCCGGCCCCGCTCATGGAACGGCACCGCGAGCGCCTTGAATTCTTCCGAGTCCCAACCCACTCCGAACGTCACCATGACACGGCCGCCGCTCATCCAGTCGGCTGTCGCCAACGCTTTCGCTGTCACGATCGGATGCTGCAGCGGCAAGATCGTCACCGACGAGTTGACCCGAATGCGTTGCGTCGCACCGGCGATGAACGCCTGCCCGACCGTCGAGTGCAAGTAGTGTGGGCCCGACAACTCCAAATGCGAGTGCGGGACCACGAAATGCTCGGGAATCGAGATCATGTCGTAGCCGAGTTCTTCGGCACGCCTGCCGATCGCCGCTTGCTCGGGGCCGGTCACATTGAATTCCCATCGTGCCGTGATGGCCGGCAGCTCGATCGTGTGCGGCAGCGCGAACCCCAACTTCATGCCGCCATGATTGCACCGTGGCCGCTCGACGATATGCCGAATCCTTGTAGCGGTCTTCGCAAACGTGCGAGGACCTACAACGTTTGTGCTGGCAGGCGGTTTTCGAGAATCTTCAGCGCGCGTTCGGCCCATCGAATGTTCTCTTCTTCGAACGCGATTCCACGCAGCAAGGTCAGATAAGGTCCGACTCGTTCGGTTTGGGCCAGGTACTCCTCTTCGGTGCGACCGTCGAACAGACGCATCCGAAACCGCTCGTAGCGTTGCAATTTGGCGGTCGCCCATTTCAGTCGGTCAACGACGAAGTCGTAGACAGCCTTCGCGTCGCCGGCATCGGCAGCCGAGACTTTGACCATCAGCTCATCGCGGATTACACCGGGCTTCGGCGCCTTGGCAGTGAACCGGTGGATAGCTTCGTGGCCCGCTTCGGTCAGCGAATACATGCGCTTGTTGGGCCGCCGTTCTTGTTCGACGACGCGCGCCTGGATGAGACCCTGTTCGGCGAGCCGGTCCAGTTCGCGATAGAGCTGCTGCGGGGTCGCCATCCAAAAGTTGGCCACCGAGGCGTCGAAGCTTTTGGCCAGGTCGTAGCCGGAAGCCTCGGCTTCGAGGAGTGCGGCCAGCACCGCGTCACGCAGCGACATCGGCTGATGGTACAACGATGCGACTATTCAATAAAGTGATTAATCACCTATAGACATCGGTGTCGCCGCCCTCTACCGTCAGTCCCATACTCAACAAATTGACTATGCGAGGTTTTCCCGTGTCTGATAAGCACCCCTTCCGCAAGGCAGTCGAGGAACGCGACGAGGCCGCCATCCAGGCGATGCTGGCCGACGACGTCGTGTTCACCAGCCCGGTGGCGTTCAAGCCCTATGTCGGCAAGCCGATCACTGCGGCGATCCTGCGTGGTGTGTCGCGGGTCTTCGAGGACTTCCGCTACGTGCGTGAGATCCATGACAGCAACGGCCGCGAACATGCGTTCGTGTTCGAGGCCAGGATTTCCGGCGTCGAGGGCAAGACAGTCACCGGCTGCGATTTCCTGCACTTCAACGACGACGGTCTGATCGACGATTTCATGGTGATGGTGCGGCCGCTGTCCGGCGCGACGGCGCTGTCCGAGGCCATGGGCGCCCAGTTCGACCGGATCCAGCAAGAGGCTCTCGAGCTGGCCGATCAGTTCGCTTCGGCGTAGGGGCGGGGGGAGCTGGACATGCGGATTGGGCTGGGGATCAATTACGCCGGCGGGTTCAAAGAGGTCGCCGCCGAAGTGGCCGACCTCGAACGCGCCGGGCTGGACATTGTGTTTGTCCCCGAGGCGTATTCGTTCGACGCGGTGAGTGCGCTGGGCTACCTGGCCGCCGCCACGGAAAAGGTGCAGCTGGCGTCCGGCATCTTGCAGCTCTACACCCGGACTCCGACGCTGACCGCGATGACCGCGGCGGGCCTCGACTACGTCTCCGATGGACGGTTCACGCTCGGCCTGGGCGCCTCCGGCCCACAGGTCATCGAGGGCTTCCACGGTGTGCCCTACGACGCCCCGATCGGCCGCACCCGCGAAGTCATCGAGATCTGCCGTCAGGTGTGGCGCCGGGAGTACCTGGACTACCAGGGCAAGCACTACACCATCCCGTTGCCCGCCGACCAGGGCACCGGGCTTGGCAAATCGCTGAAACTCATCAATCAGCCTGTGCGGGAACGCATTCCGATCCTGGTGGCCGCGCTGGGACCCAAGAATGTCGAGCTGGTCGCCGAAATCGCCGAAGGCTGGCAACCGATCTTCTATCTGCCCGAGAAGGCGCAGGACGTGTGGGGAAAGGCTCTGGCTGCCGGGCAGACCAAGCGGGACCCGGCGTTGGGGAAGCTGGATGTGTACGCCGGGCCGGTACTGGCTATCGGCGAAAACGTGGAACCGCTGCGGGAATTCGTCAAACCACACCTGGCCCTTTACATCGGGGGAATGGGCGCCAAGGGCAAGAACTTCTACCATGCCCTGGCCACCAAGTACGGTTACGGCCCGCAAGCCGACCGGATCCAAGAGCTCTACCTGGCCGGCGATAAGGACGGCGCGGCCAAGGTCGTGCCCGACGAACTCGCGCGCGACATCAACCTGATCGGTACCCGCGAGTTCGTCAAGGAGCGCGTGGCGGCGTTTCGGGAGGCGGGGGTCACCACCTTGAACGTGGCACCCATCGCGGCTACCCCGGCCGAGCGCATCAAGCTGATCGAGACGTTACGCGAATTGCTCTGAGCGCCAACGCTCGCGCGCGGTCACCCGGCTGCCGCAGCGAGGATCCCGACGCGTCCGGCGTCGGCTTCGCGCCGCAGCACGGAAGTGGCCAGGTCGAACTTCACCCTGGGGATCGTTTCGTTGACGCGCGGATTGCCGGTCCACCAGGTGATACGGCATACCCGGCGGGCGATGCGCCAGCCGCCCGGCGTGCGCACCAGGGAGTCGTCATACCAGCCGGTGCCGTCCCAGAGCGGATCACCGTCGGTGGCGTCGCGAACCAGGCGCCAACCACCGTTGCAGAAGCTGAACGCGCGGTCCCCATCGACGTGGACCACGTGGGTGGACATCGTGTGTTGGGTGGAGTCGAACGGAGCGTGGAACGCCGCGAAATCGTCCTTGAATTGTTCGCGATTCGGTCCAGTGCGAAGTCGGGCCATAGTCGGCATCCACGTCGGTGGCGAAGATCCGGTCGAACAGTTCCCACCGCTGGCTGTCGACCGCCAGCCCATAGAGGTTCACCAGCTGCGTGATCGCCACGACGTCGCTGTCGGTGTCGTTCATGGTCCTCCCAGGGTGAGGTGATCGGCATCGGCACATTCAACAACAATGACTTCGCTTGTCATAGAGCGCGTTTCATCGCATGCCCGGCGGAAACCCCGGCTTCAGTTCTCGACGTTTGGTTTGCGCTCCAGCGGGTTCCCTATGGTACAACCCGCGGCTTTGTTTGCGCGTTCTCAGCTAAACGCTGGCGACGCGAACCTGATGGATGGTTGTCTTAGAGGGACGAAGACCGCACAGGATCACATCGCGAAGGGACGGCAGTGGTTTTCCGGGCAGACCAGGAGATCGGACGCGATCTGGCCGCGGTCGACTGGGCGTCCACCCCGCTCGGTCCGGTGGACGACTGGCCCCAAAGCCTCCGCACGGCCATCAACATCCTGCTGGCGTCGCGGTTTCCGATGTGGATGGCGTGGGGACCCGACCTGACGTTCTTCTGCAATGCCGCGTATCGCCGCGACACCCTCGGCCGCAAGTACCCCTGGGCGCTCGGCCGTCCGGCCAGCGAGGTGTGGGCGGAGATCTGGACCGACATCGGTCCGCGGATCGAGAGGGTGCTGTCGACCGGGGAGGCGACCTGGGACGAGGCCTTGATGCTGATCCTGGAGCGGTCAGGCTACCCGGAGGAGACCTATCACACGTTCTCCTATAGCCCGCTGCGAGACGATGAAGCGCGCGTAATCGGCATGCTGTGCGTGGTCAGCGAGGACACCGATCGAGTGATCGCCGAGCGCCGAATGGCGACACTACGAGACCTGGGCTCCGACCCGAGCGTCGTGCGCACCGAACGGCAGATGCTCGACTTCGCGGCCGACCAGCTCGCCGGCAACCCGTACGACCTCCCTTTCACCCTGACCTATCTGTTCGGCGACGACGGCGACGCGCGGCTTGCGGGGGCCAGCGGAATCGCGCACGGGCATCCCGCGGCGCCCGAAACGCTTTCGCGCGAGGGGAATTCGCTATGGCCCATGGAGAAGTCTACGCATGGTGAACCCGAGTTGGTCGAACTCGGCAAGATCTTCAGCGGCGCATCGAGCTTGCCCACGGGGGCCTGGTACGCGCCACCCAACCGGGCGCTCGTGGTGCCGCTGGTGCAGCAAGGCGCCCCGCCGCTGGGCTTCCTGGTGGCCGCCCTGAACCGGAACCGTCCGCTCGATGACAGCTACCGCGGCTTCGTCGAGCTCGTGGCCGGGCACATCGCCGCGGCCGTGGGCAGCGCGCGCAGCTACCAGGCCCAGCAGCAGCGCGCCGAAGAACTGGCCGAACTCGACCGGGCCAAGACGACGTTTTTCTCCAACGTCAGCCACGAATTTCGCACGCCGCTCACCTTGATCCTCGGACCGCTCGACGAGCTGCGCGGCCGGGCAGACGGGTTCGACGAGCAGGCCCGCCACGAATTGGACATCATTCACCGCAACGGCTTGCGGCTGGCGAAGCTGGTGAACACCCTGCTGGACTTCTCGCGCATCCAAGCCGGCCGAATGGAGGCCAATTTCGAGCCCGTCGACCTGTCCGCCGTCACCGGCGAACTGGCCAGCGTCTTCCGCTCGGCGATCGATCGGGCCGGGCTGACATTCATCGTGGACTGCCCACCGCTTGACCTACCGGTGTACGTGGACCGCGAGATATGGGAGAAGGTGATGTTCAACCTGCTCTCCAACGCGCTGAAGTTCACCTCCGACGGCTCCATCGCCGTGCGCGTAGCTCGCGAGGACACCGCTGACGACGTAGTCGCTGACGCCATAGTCACCGTCACCGACACCGGGATCGGAATACCCGCCGCGGAGATGCCTCGACTCTTCGAACGCTTCCACCGCATCGAAACCGCGCGCGCCCGGTCCGCGGAGGGCAGTGGAATCGGGCTGGCCCTGGTCAAAGAACTCGTCGGATTGCACGGCGGCACCATCACTGCCGAGAGCCGGGAGGGCCCAGGTATATCAGGCACAACATTCACCGTCCGGCTGCCGATCGGCGCGGCCCACCTGCCCGCCCACGAAGTGGCACCTGCGCCCGCCACGCGCGCCGTACCCGGCGTGACGGCCGAACCCTACGTTCAGGAAGCGCTACGCTGGCTGCCCGCCGACGTCAATTCCCCAGCGCCGGAAGGGAGTACGGCGGCAACGAAAGCCGTCTCCGCCGAAGCGGGCGGCAACCCGACCCGCGTGCTGGTCGCTGACGACAACGCCGACATGCGCGAATACCTGACCAACCTGCTGCGGACATCCGGTTATCAGGTAAGCGGTGTCACCGACGGCCAGCAGGCCCTCGAGGCCATCCGCGCGCACGTCCCCGACCTCGTGATCAGCGATGTGATGATGCCCAGGCTCGACGGTCTGCAGTTGCTCGCGGCGCTGCGCACGGATTCGCGCACCGCCGCCGTACCGGTCCTGCTGCTGTCCGCTCGCGCCGGACCGGACGCCTCGATCGATGGCTTGTTGGCGGGCGCCGACGACTACCTCGTCAAACCGTTCGCCGCGGCGGATCTGCTTGCTCGGGTGCGCGCCAACGTCGAGCTGGCGCGGCTGCGCAACCATCACGCCCGCTGGCGCACCGCCCTGGTCGACTCGCTGCAGGAAGCGTTCTTTGTCTGCGACGCACACGGTGCCGTCATCGAGATCAACACCGCCTTCACCGAGATCCTCGGGTACGGCCCCGAACAACTGCCCTACGAACCCGTCCACCCGTGGTGGCCAGACGCCGACACCGACCCCGAAGCCCACCGACAATTCGAAGCGGCGTTCGCGCAACTGCTGAGCCGGTCCCACGGCGCGTTCACCGTTCCCGCGACCCACCGCGACGGGCATCGGGTGTGGATCGCGGTCAACTTCAGCCACGTCGACGATCCCGAATCGCGGCGGCGAGTCGTGGTCGGCACGTTCCGCGATGTCACCGCCGAACACTATGCCGTGCAGCGCCAGATTGCGCTGGCCGCGCTGAATCAGCAACTGGCTCAAGCGGATACGCTGGATGACGCGCTGCGCGGCGCCGCCGAGGAATTGCGGCGGGTGTGGCAGGCCCGGCGCGTCCTGGCTGTGACGTTCTTCAGCGACGCTCCCGAAGCCGCAGCGCCGGGCCTGGTGTGCGCGGGTGAGCCGGCCGACTGGACGGACCTGCCGCAACGCCAGCGGCAGCTGATCGAATCGCTGCGTCATGCCGAGCTGCTCACCACCGTCGCTGAGGAAGTGGGCGCAACGGGCGTCGCGTTGCAGCATCCCCGAGGAGTCCTGGTCGTGTGGGTCGAGTTGGCCGAGAAACGACCCTTCACCCCGGAGGATCACACGCTGCTCACGTTGGTGGCCGGACGGCTGGGTCAAGGCCTGCACCGCGTCTACCAGCTCGACGAGCAACGGGAAACCGCGGTGGCGCTGCAGCACGCGATGCTAGGCCCCCCGACTCTGCCGGAAGGCTTCGCCGTCCGGTACCGCCCCGCAAGCCGACCGCTGCAGGTCGGCGGTGACTGGTATGACGTCATCGATCTGGGGGATGGGCGCGTCGCGCTGACCGTCGGCGACTGTGTCGGTCACGGGCTGGCCGCGGCCACCGTGATGGGTCAGCTTCGCAGCGCCTGCCGTGCCTTGCTGCTCGAGGAGCCCAGTCCGAGCGCGGCACTCGCGGGGCTGGACCGCTTCGCTGCGCTCCTGCCCGGCGCCCGGTGCACCACCGCATTCTGTGCGGTGCTCAACCTTGACACCGGCGAACTGGTCTACTCCAGCGCCGGCCATCCGCCACCCATCATGGTGCACGCCGACGGCACCACCGTGATGCTGGAGGGCGGACACCGGCTTCCCTTGACGCACTGGCGGTCCGCAGCCCGGCCCGAAGCCCGCATCACGATGCCGGCCCGCGCGACACTGTTGCTGTACACCGACGGCCTGGTCGAACGTCGCGGCAGTTCGATCGACGACGGCATAGGCCGTGCCGCCGATCTGGTTCAGGATGGCCGTTCGGCGGCGCTCGATGAGGTTGCGGACCAGTTGATGTCCCGCCTTGAGCCCGAAGGCGGCTATCCAGACGACGTGGCAATGCTGCTGTACCGGCAGCCGGCGCCGCTGGCGATGAGTTTCGCCGCCGACGCCAACCATCTGGCCCCGAGCCGCGCTGCCCTGCGCAGCTGGCTGAACCAGGCGGGCCTCGGAGCTGACCAGATTTATAACGTGCTGATCGCCACCGGCGAAGCCGTCGCCAACGCGATCGAACACGGCCATCGCGACCGGCCCGAGGGCACCGTGTCGTTGCGTGCGACCGCTCTGGCTGATCGGCTGCAGGTGACCGTGACCGACAACGGCACCTGGAGGACACCGCGCAAGGTCGCCGGTAGCAATCGCGGCCGCGGCATTGTCCTCATGCGAGGACTGATGGAGGACTTCACGATTGACTCCGGCGATGCCGGCACCACCGTTCACCTGTACGCGAGGATCAGGTAATGGCCACACCGCTCACCTTGACCGCCGATCTCAGCTCCGACGGGACCCCCCGGGTGACCGCAGCAGGGGAGATCGACCTCAGCAACATCGATGCGTTCACCGATGCGCTCGAAACCGCCAGCGCGGGCACTCGCGGGCCGATCACCGTCGATCTCCGCGCGGTCAAATATCTGGACAGTGCCGGCATCAACGCACTTTTCGACCATGCCGACCAAGTCGATGACCTGCATTTGATCGTGCACCCGCTGCTGATTCGCGTCCTCACGATAAGCGGTCTCACCAAGATTGCAAACGTCGAAGCAAGCCCCACGAATACGAAAACGTGAGTCGGGTATCCGCTGCACGACTTCGCTTGTCATAGAGTGTTTTTCAGGGCTTGTGTCGTGCACCAGAGAAAGCAACGCCAATGGACTTCGAGCGCATCACCCACCCGTTGCGGCTGGCCAGAGGATCCTATCAGCCGGAATCGGGCAAAGGGTGTGCCATGAACGCCATTTCGTACATCAACGCCGACGCGCAGATCACCGACTTTCCGGCGACGTCCGCCCGGCCGCTGGCCTCCTTCGTCCAGGTGTGCAATGACCTGCTCGCCGGACCCGACGGCTACCTGTCCCCCGAAGACAGCTTTGTGGTACTCGAGTTGGGTTGGCTCACGGTGGGCACCGCCTGCGTGGCCGGCACCGTCGACGACAGCGTCGTTCACACGTGGGTGAGCAAGCTGCTGGTCAGCCCGCCCTGGGGCGTCGTTCGATACGCGCAGAACGCTGCGGCCGAAGCGATCTCCGAGATCGCCGAACTCCACCGCAGGTTCGTCCCCGGCGAGATGCCGTCGATCGCCGCGTGGGACAGCGCCGCTCGGGCCGCGCGCGCGATCAGGACGACGCCAGTGACACCCGAACGGTATGCCGTCCGGGCCGCATACCAATCGACCGCACTTGTCGAGACCGGCGACTGGGACGTGCTAGATGCCGTGACGGGCAACGCCCTGAAAGCCCACAGATTGGCAAACGGGGATGACGGGCCTGCCCGGATCCTGGAAGTCACGCGCCACGCCATCCGTTCGTGGCGGCGCCTAGCCGGGCTGAGCGTTGTCAACAACGTCCCGCCATCGGCCGCCGGTGCCGGGCAGCGCAAAGGCACAGCGGTATAACATCGCGCCAAAAGCCGGGCACTCGTGCCGATTTGGTCAAATACCGGCTTCTTCAACTCGGGCAATTACAACGCAGGGATGGGCAATCGTGCTTCTTCAACTCGTGAGACGTGCCTGACCGGCGTTAGACCCGAAACCCTATGCCGTCAAGCACCTTTGACGTTGCGTACTGGATCACGGCTGCAACGACTGAAGAATGTCGCCCGCTTGCTGGGCGGTCTTGCCGTAGCCGAGATCGGATGCAGCGTCGGTGCCGGTGTCGGCGCCCGTGTCGGTGTCGGGGCAGGTACGTGTGTTTGGCAGCCGGTCAATCCCAAAACTGCGGCAAGCAGGAGGGCGGAAAACCTTTGGCGTGCAGCGGGTGTGTGTTCGGTGTTGGGCACAGTGCAGAACAGTTTAGGGGCATCATTGGTACCATGGTGCATACGCTGCGCAGACGCAGGTGAGGCGGCCGTGAATTTCGTCGCCGGCATCGACTCGTCGACTCAGTCGTGCAAGGTCGTGATCTGCGCTGCCGACACGGGTGAGGTCGTTCGCAAGGGTCGCGCCCCACATCCGGACGCCACCGAAATCGACCCGGCCGCTTGGGAATCCGCGGCGGCCAGCGCTGTCGCGGCCGCCGGTGGGCTCGACGATGTGGCCGCAGTCTCGGTGGCGGCCCAGCAGCACGGCATGGTGTGCCTCGACCGCGGCGGCCACGTGGTGCGACCGGCGCTGCTGTGGAATGACACCCGCTCGGCCGATGCAGCCACGGCACTGGTGGGCGAGCTGGGCGGGCCGCAAGCCTGGGCGAATGCCGTCGGGGTGGTGCCGCTGGCGGCGATCACGGTGGCCAAGCTGCGCTGGCTCGCCGACCTCGAACCCGACCACGCCGATCGGACAGCGGCGGTGTGTCTGCCCCACGATTGGCTGACCTGGCGGCTACGCGGCCACGGCGATATCACCGAACTGACCACTGACCGCAGCGACGCCAGCGGCACTGGCTACTACGACGCGGTGGACAACGCCTATCGCAGCGATCTGCTCGAGTTGGCGATGCGGGGTCGGCGCCCGCTGCTGCCGGCGGTGCTGGGGCCCGGTCAGGCGATCACGTCGAGGGGGCCGATCGCGTTCGGGCCGGGGTTGGGCGACAACGCCGCGGCCGCGCTCGGCCTGTGCGCCGAGGAAGGCGACGTCATCGTCTCGGTGGGAACCTCGGGCGTGGTGTCGACGATTGCGAGCGCCCCGACCCACGACGACCGCGGGTTCGTCGCCGGATTCGCCGACGGCACAGGGCGGTACCTGCCGCTGGTGTGCACCCTCAACGCGGCCAGGGTGCTCGACGCGGCAGCCGGCATGTTGCGTGTCGATCACGATGAGCTGTCCCGGCTGGCGCTGTCGGCGCCGGTGGGCAGTGCAGGCCTGGTGCTGGTGCCCTACCTGGAAGGCGAGCGCACGCCCAACCGTCCCAACACCGCCGGAGCGCTGCACGGCCTGCGGGTGTCGAATTCGGCGGCCGCCAACCTGGCGCGGGCGGCGGTCGAAGGCCTGCTGTGCGCGCTCGCGGACGGCATCGACCACCTGACCACCCTCGGAGTGGTTACCCGCAGGGTCCTTCTCATTGGGGGCGGTGCCCGATCGCGGGCCTTGCGCGAAATAGCGCCGACGGTCTTCGGTGTCCCCGTGCTGGCGCCCAGCCCGGCGGAATACGTGGCGCTCGGGGCGGCGCGACAGGCCGCCTGGGTGCTCGGCGGCGACCCGCGCCCGCCACGGTGGAAGGCGCCGCCGGCCGACGAGTACCAGGGGCCACCGTGCCCAGCGGTGCGTGAGCGTTATGCCCAGGTCCGTGATCTCACTGAAGGAGCACGCGTCGCGGCCCGGGGGTGACGCTGGATGTCCAGGGGCCGATCAGGTCGAGGCACGCACGACCAGACGGGCGATGTCCGTCGGCTGCGGGGGCGGTTGGGCGGGATACCCCAACTCGGTGAGCACCGCGGCGATGGCCGCGTCGGCGACCGCGATGGGGTTGAACTCCACCGTAGTGAGCGCGGGAGAGCTCAGCGCTGCCATCGGAGTGGCGTCGACGCCCATGACGGCGAGATCCTCCGGGCAGCGCAAGCCCGCTTCCCGGATTCCGTACAAGACCAGGCAGCCGATCTCGTCGCTTTGCGCGCACACCGCGGTGACGCCGTCCTGCACCCAATCGGTGACCACCTGTGCGGCGTTTTCCGCGGTGACTTCGGCAATGCGCACGGGCGGAAGACCGCGATCCTGCGCCGCGCCCGCGACTCCTTGCAGCCAGTAGTCACCCAGGGCGCGCCAGCGGCCGACCCCCGTGTAGGCGAACCCGATCCGTTGGTGACCGCGGGATACCAGGTGCGCTACGCGTAGCTCGCCAACCGAGAGATGCGGATCTCCCAGCGCGGGCAGCGCTCCAATCTGGATATGCGGTATCGAGGCGGCCTCGATCACGTCGAGAACGTCACTGCTGAGCGGGAACAGGCTGGTGACCGCGACTGGGTCAAGATTCTTGACGGCGTCGACGACATGCTGGTCGTCCTCGGTCTCGAAGCATTGCACCTGCAGCAGGCCCACCCGCGCCAGTTCCGTGGTCATCCGGCTGCCCGCCTGCATCGGCATGTCGCCTACCGCCACCCGCGGCAGCACGTATAAGACGACGCCGCTCTTGCCGCGGGCGAGGTTGCGCGCGGCAAGATTGGGGCGATAACCCAACTGCTCAGCGGCGCGATAGACGGCCTCGCGGGTGCGAGGGGAGATCTTCCGGCCTTCCACCTCGTTGAGCACGTAACTGACCGTCGCGGTCGACACGCCCACCAATCGGGCCACGTCGGCGTTGGTGGGACGCGCGAGTTTGTTCGTGCTCGACGCCCCGTCCCCCGTGGCCTCCGGTCCGCGCATGCCTCATGGTGACATGATTGGCCCCGACACTGGCCAGCGGCGGGATTGCTGAGCAAGATGTGGTGATGCGAAATCGATCCCGGAGCGCCACATGACGACCTACGCGTTCGATCCTGAAATCGCTGAGCTGGTCCCTCTCCTCCCCACTTGGGAGGGTGATGACCTGGCGCGGATGCGGACGGCGATGTCGGAGCTGATCGCCGAGCTGCCGGTGCCGGACAGGACGGGGCTGCACATCGAGGACCGCAGCATTCCCGGCCGCGACGGCGATCCCGCGGTGACGGTGCGGATCTACCGGCCCGAACATCCCACCGCACCTGCCGGGATTTACAGCGTTCACGGCGGCGGCTTCATCGCCGGTGATCTCGAGACCGAGCACGCCTCCAACGTCACGCTCGCCCGTGAGCTCGGCGTCGTCGTGGTGTCCGTGGACTACCGGCTAGCGCCGGAGACACCGTTCCCCGGACCGCTGGAAGACGTCTATGCCGGCCTGGTCTGGATGGCGGCCCACGCGGGTGAGCTGGGCATCGACCCTGAGCGCATCGCGATCCACGGCATGAGCGCCGGCGGCGGACTCTGCGCGGGGCTGGCGCTGCTGGCCCGTGACCGCGGTGGGCCGCATATCGCCTTTCAGTTCCTGTCGGTGCCGGAGCTCGACGATCGGCTCACCAGCCCGAGCATGACCGCATTCACCGATACCCCGCTGTGGAATCGCCCCCGAGCGGTATTCAGCTGGGACTGCTACCTCGGTCCGGGCCGTGCCGGCTCCGACGACGTGCCGGTCTACGCCGCCCCGGCTCGCGCGACCGAACTGGCGGGTCTGCCGCCCGCGTACGTCTCGGTGATGCACTTCGATCCCCTGCGCGACGAGGGCGTCGCCTACGCCCTGGCCATGCTCCCCGCCGGAGTCAGCGTCGAATTGCATTTGTTCCCCGGCACTTTTCACGGCTCAGCCCTTATGCAAACCGCGGCGATCTCGCGGCGGGAGCAGGCCGAGGCGATCGCGGTGCTGCGCCAGGCGCTGGCCTTGTAGCTCCCGGCGAGCAGGTCGCGCCGTCAAGCGACCGCTGCCGGCGGAGGTTTTCGTCAAGCAGATCTATACGGTTGCGGCGCGCGACCGGCGAGGAAATGATCACTGAGTTTCGCCAGAATGCCCCGCGACGGAGCCTCGGGCTTCAGCCACGGGGCTTCGCTGTTCTCAGATTCCTAGGAAGCTCGTGAGCGCCCTTTCGTCCGAGACGATCCCCCTGACCGCCCCCAGCAGTGCGGGAATCAGCCCGAAGCCGAGGCGGCGTCGGATGCTGTCACCGGCGCTTCCGCTGGCGCTGCTCGGCCTGGGGCTGTTTGTCGGCTGCTGGTATCTGACTGTCGACGTGCTGGCGCTGCCGCGATTTCGTGGCATCCCCGGCCCGACCGAGGTGATCCGGGAATGGGTCAGCCCGGACCCGGTCTATGGCACGTCCATTTTCACGCTGTCCTATTACGCCCACATCTGGGCGAGCGTTCGGCGCGTCGCCATTGCCTTCACCGCGGCTCTGTTCACCGGGATCCCGCTAGGCCTGCTGCTGGGGTGGTCATCGCGGTTTCGTCAGTACGCTTTTCCGGTCTTTGAGTTGATCCGTCCGATCCCGATCCTGGCGTGGGTTCCGTTGGCGATGCTGATGTTTCACACCAGGGAGGGCTCCGTCATCTTCCTGACCTACCTCGCGGCGTTCTACGCGGTCACGCTGAACACGTTGCTCGGTGTGCATTCCATCGATCAGAACTTGATCCGGGCGGCACGCTGCCTGGGCGCCGGCCCGACCACGGTGCTGCGCACCGTGGTGATTCCGGGTTCGTTGCCCTACATCTTCACCGGCCTGCAGATCGGGATGGGAGTCGCCTGGTTCTCGCTGGTCGCCGGGGAGATGATCGCGGGCCAGTTTGGTCTGGGCTACCTGATCAATGCCTCCTACACGACGACCCGCTATCCGACGATCGTGATCGCGATGATCACGCTTGGCTTGGTTGGTTTTGCCAGCAGCGCTTTGATCCGCTTCGTCGGCAGCCGGTTGATGGCGTATCGGGCGCGGAGCATCGGGTCATGACCGGGGGCAACCTGGTCCTCGACGCAGTGGGCAAGGAATACCGGACAGCCGGCGCTCCGGTAGCGGCGGTGCAGGATTTCAGCCTCGACGTCGGCGCCGGCGAACTCCACGTGATCGTCGGGCCTTCCGGGTGCGGCAAGAGCACCCTGCTCGGGGCCGTCGCCGGTTTCACCGACATCACCTCGGGGCGGATCGACCTGGACGGGCAACTGCTGTGCGGCCCGGGCCGGCCCACCGCAGGGATCGGTCCCGACCGGGTCGTCGTCTTCCAGGACAGCACGCTCTTCCCGTGGCTTACCGTCGCCGACAACGTCGGCTACGGCCTGGTCGCGCAGCGGCGGCTCAGCCGACGCGACGCTGCGGGCATCGCGCGTGGGCGCCTGCAGGAGGTGGGGCTCGGCGACGTAGCGCACAGCTACCCGGGCGAGCTGTCCAGCGGCGTGCAGCGGCGCGTCGAGATTCTGCGTGCGCTGGTCATGGAACCTGCCGTGCTTCTGCTCGACGAGCCGTTTCGCGGAATGGACGCGATCTCGCGCTCTGCGATGCATGATGCGCTCTTGCAGATCTACGACAAATTCGCCGTCACAGTGCTTTTCATCACCCACGACATCGAGGAAGCGGTGTATCTGGGCAGTCGTGTCACCGTCATGACGACCCGGCCCGGTCGAGTCAAGACGACGATCGACATCGACCTGGATCGGCCCCGGGACCGCGACATCGTCACCGCACCGCACTTCCGCGAACTCGTCGGCGAAGTCTCGGACGCGGTCCGCGACGAAGCCCGGCGCGCGTTTGACGTGGGGGAGCGGGAGATGGTGCGATGACCGCGATTTCAAGTCGCCCGGTGCTGCTGCGGCGCACCGAGAAGGTGGAGACGACCGCCTTCAGACGCGGTGCGATCGGCATTGTCATCTTCGCTGCGGTCTGGGAGTTCGCCACGCGACTCAACGGGTGGGTCGGCATCCGCGTCCCACTGGTCGCCCAGCTGCCGCCTCCGTCAGCGGTCGTCGTCGACTTCCTGAAACTTGCTGGCAGTCCGGGATATTGGAACAGCTGGTCGCTGTCCTTCCAGCGGGTGCTGGCCGGTTTCGCGCTGGCGCTGATAATCGGCGGAACGGTGGGGCTGCTGATGGCAACCCGTCCGTGGTTCAAGCGCATGGCTTTTCCGGTGTTCGAATGCTTGCGGCCGATCCCGCCACTTGCCTGGGTGCCGATCGCGATCATCTTCTGGCCGACCCAAGAACTGTCCATCACGTTCGTGACCTTCCTCGGCGCGCTATTTCCGGTCGTACTGAACACCGTCGGCGGCGCCGAAGAGATCGACCGCCGCCATGTGCTCGCGGCGCAGTCGATGGGCGCGAGCCGGTCATACATCTTCCGGCGCGTCGTGTTTCCCGCGCTGCTGCCGTCGCTGGTGACGGGGGCGGCGGTCGGCATGGGCATTACCTGGGAGGTCGTCGTCGCGGCGGAACTGATCTCCGGCGGCGGCCGACAATCCGGCGACGGCGGGTTGGGCTTCCTCGTGTGGAACGCATACGAGGGCAATAACTTACCCCGGGTCGTCGTGGCGATGATCAGCCTTGGCATCGCCGGCTACCTGTCGAGCGGACTCGTGCGGGCGCTCGGAAATCGACTGATGCCGTGGCGGCGCGTGGCGTCATGACTGCTAACCCGGCCGGAGCGGTGCTGTTCGATCATGTCTCGTTTGACGTCCGCAGGGGTCGTCAGGACGTGAAAGTGGTTGAGGACTGCTCGTTTCGGCTCGCGCCCGGTGAGATCGTGGCGATGATCGGACCCTCGGGCGGCGGCAAGACCACCATCGGCTACCTGCTTGCCGGGTATCACCGGCCCTGGAGGGGTCTGATCACCGTCGACGGCCGTCAGGTGAACGGGCCTTCGGCCGAACGACTGCTGTTGTTCCAAGAGAACGCGTTGATGCCATGGTTGACGACTGCCGAGAACGTCATGTTCGGGCCGCGTGCACGCGGCGAACGTGGTCCGGAGGCGCCGCGGCGCGCGGACGCCATCCTGACCCGCGTGGGACTCGCCGAGTTCGGCGACCGATATCCCAGTGAACTGTCCGGTGGCATGCGTCGGCGGGCCGAATTAGCCCGGGCCCTGATCAACGAACCCGCCGTTCTGGTGCTCGACGAACCGTTTCGCGGTTTGGACGCGATGACCCGCGAATTGATGCAGGAGTACACCGCCGAACTCCTTGCCGAGCAACGACGCACGGTGTTGTTCATCACCACCGACGTCGACGAGGCGCTGCTGCTGGCCGACCGCTTGCTGATCATGACCGAACGACCGGCCAGGGTGCGCGAGGAGTTTTCCATCAACCTCGCCCGTCCTCGTCAGCGCGCAGATCTTCTGCACGACGACCGGCTGCAACACATCAAACACCGCGCCCTGGACTTACTGCGTCCCGCCGGGACGACCGACGTGCCGGTGACCACCTGATCGATACCCCAACACCTTTGACGACAGAAAGATGCTGATGCGACTCAAACATGCACTCGTCGTTGCCCTGACAACGATAGTCACCGCCGCCGGCTGCGCCGCGGTCGGCAATATCGGGGGAAACGACATCGTGTCCGACGGCGGCGCCGTGCACCTGACCGTCGGCTACCAGCCGTACTACACCGAAGCGTGGTCCGGACTTGTCATGCGGGGCAAGGAATTCTGGAAGAAATACCTGCCGAACGGCTCGACGGTCGATTTTCAGGTCGGCCTGCAGGGGTCGATCATCGTGAGCCAGCTGCTGGCCGGCAAACAACAGATCGGCTACGTGGGCGACATGCCGGCGATCGTCGGCGTGAGTAAGCGGAGCACGCGAGATCTGCGAATCCTTGCGACACTCGGACTCTCCCAAGACCAGTGCGGCGTATTTCTCGTTCGGCCGGATGCGCCGAACTTCGCCAGCCAGCGCGACGCGCTCGCCTGGTTTGACGGCAAGACCGTCGCCACTCCACAGGGAAGTTGCACCGACCGCATCGCCCAATCCACGTTCGATGCTCTGAACGTCAAGCCCTCCGCGTACCTCAACCAGAGCATCGAGGTAATCACCTCCAGCTTCCAAAACCACACCATCGATGGCGCCATCATCTGGGAACCCACCGCGTCCAAACTGGTGAATGCCGGGCTGGCCAAGCGCGTTGCCAGCGGTGCACTGACCGACCAGCACGACGGCGGTTTCCTGGTGATGGACAAGGAGTTCACCGACAAACATCCAGACGTCGCCAAAAGCTGGCTGAAGGCCGAACTGGATGCGCAACGTTTCCTCGCCGACCCGGCGAATGCCGACGAGATCGTGCGTATAGCGCAGAGTCAAACCGAAGGCTTCTCTGCCGCCGACCTGCGGGACGCGCTGTACCGCAAGTGGCCCGTCGACCAAGGCGGCAACGCCGACGGAATCCGGCTGCGCCTCCCCTTCGTCCCCACCGGAGACAGCGCCGACCTGATCAAGACGGCCGCCGAATTTCTCTACCGCATCAAGGCGATACCCGCCGCCACGCTCCCTGACGGAGCGGTCCAGCCGGACACGGCGAGCACGGTGCTGCGGGACGCGGGAGTCAACACGGCAACCGGTGTGGGATTCGTTCGGGCGCAATGACGCCCACAGCCCGGGCGACTCAATTGCACTGCCGCCGCGACCTGCGCCGCGAGGTTGGGCACCGGGTCCATTCCATAGGCCAACGGGTGTAGTTCTCGCGGCACGCCAGGCAAAAATACTCCGGCTTGTCTCATGTGGCGCGGGTTAAATCCGCCTAGAACGCAACTTGCATGCCCGCCCACCGGCAACCTAGCGTCGAGGCAGATGTCTCCCAAATTTTTCTGGTTCTTACCCACCACCGGTGACAGCCGCTCGATTGTGGGCGGGTCGCACGCATCGACGAACCGCACGAATCCGAAGGGATATCGTCCACCTACCCGGCGCTATCTCGCCGAGGTGGCTCGCGCCGCCGATCGACTGGGCTTTGAGGGCGTCCTGACGCCGACGGGGACCTGGTGCGAAGACGCGTGGCTCACCTCGGCCGCCTTGTTGGCCGAGACCGAAAAGCTGAAGTTCCTGGTCGCATTCCGTCCCGGGCTCGTCCCACCTACCTTGGCCGCGCAGCAGACCGCGACGCTGCAACGCTTTTCCGGAGGAAGGGTGCTGCTCAATGTCGTCAGCGGCAGCGACGACGCGGAGCAGCGTCGCTTCGGCGACTTTCTCAGCCACGACGAGCGCTACGCCCGCACCGCAGAATTCCTGCAGATCGTGACATCGGTCTGGACGCAGGATTCGGTGGATTTCACCGGCAAGTACTACACCGTGAACGACGCCCGGGTATCGGCGCCGCCGGATCCGTTGCCGGGGATCTACTTTGGCGGTTCCTCGGGGGCGGCGCTGCCGATCGCGGCGGAGTTCGCCGACGTCTACCTCACCTGGGGTGAGCCGCCGCAGGCAGCGGCCGACAAGATCAACAAGGTGCGGGCGGAAGCTGCCGCCCGGGGCAGGGCAGTGCGGTTCGGCATTCGGCTGCATACCATCAGCCGCGACACCTCGGATGCAGCGTGGGCTGTCGCCCGCGAGCTGCTTGACGAGCTCAGCGAGGAACAGATCGCCAAAGCTACCGCGCAGCTTGCCAGTTCGGAATCCGAGGGGCAGCGACGGATGACCGCGCTGCACGGCGGGCGGGTCGACAAGCTAGAGATCTACCCCAATCTGTGGGCCGGGGTGGGTCTGGTCCGCGGTGGTGCCGGTACCGCGCTGGTCGGCAGCCACCAGGAAGTCGCCGACCTGATTCGCGAGTACCACTCGCTGGGCTTCGACGAGTTCATCCTGTCGGGCTACCCGCACCTGGAAGAGGCGTACTGGTTCGCCGAAGGTGTGCTGCCATTGCTGGTCAAGGGGGGGTTGCAATCCCCATGATTTCAGCAGCGCCGCCGCGTATCGGGTGGTGGGAACGCGTACTTGATGATTGTGCGGCGGCCGCTCTGGAATTGACCAGCGATTCCCCTGGTTACTGGTAACTGGGGCCATCTGCCGTTGAGCGCGGCGTGCCCTAGTTGTATCCAGCCGTATCCGTAGGAAGGCAGGTCTGGTATGCCTGATTCGTCGAGTTCCCTACACCTGGCCGTGGCGTTGGAGGGTGCCGGGTGGCACCCTGCCGCGTGGCGTGAACCCGACGCTCGTCCCGCTGAGTTGTTCGACGCCGGCTACTGGGCCGATTTGGCCGGTGAAGCCGAACGCGGATCGCTCGACTTCGTGACGATCGAGGATTCGCTCACGTTGCAGTCCGACAATGTCTTTGAGCCCGACGACCGAATCGATCGTGTGCGCGGCCGGTTGGACGCGGTGCTCATCGCGGCCCGGATCGCGCCGCGCACCCAACGAATCGGATTCATGCCGACAGCCACCGTCACCCACACCGAGCCGTTTCATGTATCAAAGTCGATTGCCACGCTTGACTACGTCAGCACCGGCCGAGCAGGAGTTCGGGTTCAGATCTCAGCCCGCCCCGATGCGGCGGCGCACTTTGGGCGTCGCGACCTGCCTCGTCTTTCAGCCGACTGGATAAACGATCCGGCCGATCAGCAGCTGGTCGACGAGTTATTCGCTGAGACCGCGGATTACGTTGAGGTGCTGCGCCGTTTGTGGGACAGCTGGGAGGACAACGCTGAGATCCGCGATGTCGCCACCGGACGGTTCATCGACCGGGACAGGCTGCACTACATCGACTTCGAGGGCCGCTGGTTTTCTGTCAAAGGACCCTCGATTACGCCTCGTCCACCGCAGGGCCAGCCGATTGTCGCCGTCTTGGGCCACGGCGGCCAGTCCTACGAGTTGATCGCCGGCAGCGCCGACGTCGGATTCGTTACCCCACACAACGCCGCGCAGGTAGCCGACATTGTCGGCGAGATCAGGGCGCTGCAGTGGGCCGCCGGTCGAAGCCGGGAAATCTTACACATTTTCGGCGACGTGGTCGTGTTCCTCGACGGCACCCCGCAGGCGGCACAGGCGCGACGGCGCCGACTTGACGATCTCGCCGGACACGAATACCGCAGCGACGCAGAGATTTTCGCTGGGACTCCCGCCCAGCTGGCCGACCTGCTGCAGGAGCGACATGCCGACGGGTTATCGGGGTTTCGGCTGCGGCCCGCCGCGCTGCCGCACGACCTCGGCCAGATCACCGAGTATCTGGTGCCCGAGCTACGCCGCCGAGGTCTGTTTCGCACCGCCTACGAAGCCGACACGCTTCGCGGGTTGCTCGGCTTGACCCATTCCGCCAACCGGTATCAGGCCGCCTGACTACCAGACACCGAGGAATTTTCGAATGAGCAAGCCCATCAAGCAGATTCACCTCGCCGCGCACTTTCCGGGCGTAAATAACACCACAGTGTGGAGCGACCCGGCCGCCGGCAGTCACATCGAGTTCAGCTCGTTCGCGCAATTCGCTCAGACGGCCGAGCGGGGCAAGTTCGATTTCCTGTTCCTCGCCGAAGGGCTGCGGCTTCGCGAGCAGAACGGTCAGATTTATGACCTCGATGTGGTCGGGCGTCCGGACACGTTCACCGTGCTCGCTGCGCTGGCGGCGGTCACCGAGCGGTTGGGGCTGACTGGCACGATCAATTCGACCTTCAATGAGCCCTACGAGGTGGCGCGGCAGTTCGCGTCTTTGGACCACCTCTCCGGCGGCCGCGCCGCCTGGAACGTGGTGACCTCCTGGGATGCGTTCACTGGAGAGAACTTTCGCCGTGGCGGTTTCCTGGCGGAGGATCAGCGCTACGAGCGGGCCAAGACATTTCTGCGGACGGCACAGGAGCTTTTCGACTCGTGGCGCGGCGACGAGATCGTCGCGGATAAGGCGACCGGGGTCTTCCTGTCCGATCCGAACGCCGGCGCGTTTGCGCACAAGGATGCGCACTTCGACATCGAAGGGCGGTTCAACGTGCCGAGGAGCCCCCAGGGTCGGCCGGTGATCTTCCAGGCCGGTGACTCCGATGAGGGCCGCGACTTCGCCGCTGCCGCCGCGGACGCGATCTTCTCCAGACACAGCACCCTGGGCGCCGGGCAAGCGTTTTACGAAGACGTCAAGGGCCGCCTCGCGCGCTACGGACGTCGTCGCGACGAACTGCTCATCCTGCCGGCCGCGACGTTCGTGATCGGCGACACCGACGCCGAAGCGGCTGACATCGCTCACGAGGTGCGGCTCGCGCAGGTGTCGCCACAGACGGCGATCAAGTTCCTCGAACAACTTTGGAACCGCGATCTGTCCGACCATGACCCGGACGGGCCGCTGCCCAGCGAAGACCCCGTCGTGGGGGAAAACACCATCTCGCGGGGCCGGGCCAGCGTACGCATGTTCCGGGACTCGATCGCAATCGCCAACGAATGGCGGGCGAAAGCCGAGGCGGAGAATCTGACCACCCGCGAACTGATCGTCGAGGTCACCGGGCGCCAATCCTTCGTCGGGTCACCGCAGACCGTTGCCCGAACCATCAACGACCTCGTGCAGGGCGATGCCAGCGACGGATTCATCCTGGTCCCGCACATCACACCCGGCGGGCTCGATCCATTCGTCGACCAGGTAGTGCCGCTCCTGCAGGAACGCGGCGTGTTTCGTGCCGACTACACCGGCACCACGCTGCGCGACCACCTGGGCCTGGCGCCGCTGCCGGTACCGCGGCGGTCCGCCGACCGGAATGCCTCGACCGGGGTGGCCTCATAAGCGCCATGACGACTCCGCTAGCCGTGCTCGACCTGGTCCCGATCTCGTCGGGCTCGACGGCGACGCAGGCCTTAAGCAACAGCATCGATCTCGCCCAGCGCGCCGAGGCGCTGGGCTACGTGCGCTACTGGTTTGCCGAACACCATCTCAATCCCGGGGTTGCCGGCACCTCGCCCGCCGTGCTGCTAGCCCTGGCCGCCGCCGAAACCTCGACGATCCGACTCGGTTCGGGCGCAGTGCAAATGGGACACCGCACGGCGCTGGCCACCGTGGAGGAGTTCGGCCTCCTGGACGCGCGTTACCCCGGCCGCTTCGACCTGGGCTTGGGGCGTTCCGGTGGAAAGCCGCGTGACCCCGCACCCGCCACGACGCCCCGGGCTTCACAACGGACACCGTGCAACGGACGCACACCGAACGGGCTGTTGATCCCGGCGAAGTTTGACCCGACGCCGCTGTTGAAATCGCCGCGCATGGCGTTACACAAGGCATTGCTGCAGCTGCCGGGCGCGCAATCGCAGAACTACACCGAGCAGGTCGCCGACATCCTCGCTCTGATCGCCGATACCTATTCTGCCGACGGCCAAGAGGCCCGTGTCGTGCCCGGGGGAGGCGCCGATCTGCAAGTCTGGATTTTGGGCAGCAGCGGAGGGGAGAGCGCCGCGGTCGCCGGCCGAAGGGGTCTTCGGTTCGCTGCCAACTATCACGTCGCCCCGGCCACGGTGCTTGAAGCGACCGATGGTTACCGGGCGGCCTTTCGGCCCTCGGCCGAGCTTGACCGGCCTTATGTCGCCGTGTCCGCGGACGTCGTCGTCGCCGAGGACGAGGCCACCGCTCGTGACCTGGCTGCAGGGTACGGTCCGTGGGTGCGCAGCATCCGCACCGCCGAAGGTGCGATCCCGTTTCCCACTCGGGACGAGGCGCGTGCCCACTGCTGGACCGATGCAGACCGCGAGCTCGTCGCGGATCGCATCGAGACTCAGTTCGTCGGAACCGCAGTCCAGGTTGCCGACCAGCTTGAGCGGTTACGCGATGCGACCGAGGCCGACGAGCTGATTGTCACGACGATCACCCACGACCACCAAGACCGGGTCCGCTCTTATCAGCTGCTCGCCGAGGAGTGGGCGCGCCGATGAGCGGCGTTCCCGACGCGCGGGAGTGGATCGACCAAGGCGAGACGTTGATCACCCGCGGGGGACATCGCATCGCCTTCCGGAGGCGCGGGCAGGGACCCACAGTGCTTCTGCTGCACGGATTCCCCACCTGGTCGTACGACTACGCCGAGGTCGCCACCGACCTGGCTTCCGACCACGACGTGATCACGCTCGATTTCCTCGGGTACGGCGCGTCTGACAAACCAAACCCCTACGACTACTCCGTCGCCGAATCGGCCGACACGGTCGAGGATCTGGCGGCCCACCTTCGGTTGGACTCGGTGCGCTTGGTGGTGCACGACTACGGCGGCATCGTCGGCCAGGAGCTCATCGACCGAGTACTGGCCGACGAGCTCGGGTTCGCCATTTCCAGTCTTGTCGCGCTGAACTTCGGCATCGTCTTTAGCGCCTACCGCCCGACGCGCCTGCAGAAGCTGCTGGCGCTGCCCGTCATCGGGAAGCTGCTCGCCCGCCGAATCACCGCCAACCGGCTCCGCTCCGCACTCGACGCGGTCCGCGGATCACCGCTGACCGATGCCGAGTTCGACAACCTCTGGCATGGCGTTGCGCGGCACGACGGCCACAAGCTTGCGCATCTGCACATCCGCTACAACGCCGAGCGCGTCGCCCATCACCGCCGCTGGGAGAGGGCCCTGGCTGACTGGGACGGTCCTTTGCAGCTGGTCTGGGGGCTCGACGATCCGGTGTCGGGACGCCACGTTCTTGAGCAGGCGACCGCGGTCCTGCCTCGCGCCGAGGTCACCGAACTGCACGGCGTCGGCCATTACCCGCAGTCCGAAGCGCCTCAGGCCGTCGCGGCCGCGGTGCGGCGTGCCCGGCCCTCAGGGGGCGGCTAGGTCGGTTTCAACTCGTCGGCCTGTGGTAGCCGGATAGGGTCGCCGTGCGCGATGCTAGAACTTCGGCGAAGGCTTCCAACGACGGAAGGATCACAGTGAACGACGAGCAACGCAACGTGATGGCGTCGGGGCGTGGCTTCATCGCCGCGCTGGACCAAAGCGGTGGCAGCACGCCAAAGGCCCTGAAGCTTTACGGCATTCAGGAAGACGAATACGACGGGGACGAGCAGATGTTCGACTGCATCCATCAGATGCGCGCGCGGCTGATCTCGAGTCTGAGCTTCACCGGTGAAAAGGTCATCGCGACCATCCTGTTCGAGCAGACCATGGACCGCACCATCGACGGCGAGCAGTCCGCTGCGTTTCTGTGGAAGCAGAAGCGCATCGTGCCGTTCGTGAAGGTCGACCAGGGGCTCAGTGACGCCGCGAACGGCGTGCAGCTGATGAAGCCCATGACGAAGCTCGACTCCTTGCTGGAGCGCGCCGTCGCCAA
Source organism: uncultured Actinomycetota bacterium (assembly GCA_963767375.1). GTDB lineage: Bacteria > Actinomycetota > Actinomycetes > Mycobacteriales > Mycobacteriaceae > Mycobacterium. Next base: position 1,655,226 of record CAVYDT010000008.1, on the reverse strand, counting down.
CGGCATCTTCGGTACCAAGATGCGCTCGTTCATCCAGGAGCCCAACGACGAGGGCATCAAGGCCATCGTCGACCAGCAATTTGAGTACGCGGACACCATCGCCTCGGCCGGGCTGATGCCGATCATCGAGCCCGAGGTCAGCATCAAGAGCCCGGACAAACCCAAGGCCGATGCTCTGCTGGTGGCCGCACTGACCGCGAAGCTCGAAGAGCTCCCCGACGACAAGCAGGTCATGCTCAAGCTGACGTTGCCCGACGAAGACAACCTCTACGCGCCGCTGATTGACCATCCCCGCGTGCTGCGTGTGGTCGCCCTATCCGGCGGCTACAGCCTCGCGGAGAGTTGTGACATCCTGGCCCGCAATCACCGCCTCATCGCGAGTTTCTCGCGGGCGTTGACGGAGGGGCTGACCGCCCAGCAGACTGACGCCGAATTCGACAAGAAGCTCGGGTCGAACATCGAGGAGATCTACACCGCGTCGGTGACATGATCGCGCTTGAGACCATCGCGCACGTGCCCGGCGCGCACTAATCTTTCGGGCATGGCCCCAAACAATTTCCTGCCGAAGATCTTCCTGGAATGGCCCGTCGTCCGTCAGTTGCGTTCTGGGGACCGGTTCGGCCGCGGGACGGCGGTGACCTCCAAGCAGACCCGCGCCATCACCGCTCGAACCACGACGGCCGACCGAGTGGTGCAAAGCGTATGTCCCTACTGCGCGGTCGGCTGCGGGCAGCGGGTGTACGTCAAAGACGAGAAGGTCGTCCAGATCGAGGGCGACCCGGACTCACCGATCTCACGAGGCCGCTTGTGCCCCAAGGGTTCTGCCAGCGAGCAGCTGGTCAACTCGCCCGGTCGGCAGCTCGAGGTGCTCTACCGCGCCCCGCGGGCGACCGAATGGCAGCGCCTCGACCTGGACACCGCGATCGACATGGTGGCCGACCGCTTCGTCGAGTCCCGCCGCAACACCTGGCAGGACATCGATAAGAAGGGCAACCTGCTGCGTCGCACCATGGGCATCGCCTCGCTCGGCGGCGCGACGCTCGACAACGAAGAGAATTACCTGATCAAGAAGCTCTTTACCGCCGCGGGCGCGATCCAGATCGAGAACCAGGCTCGTATTTGACACAGCTCCACGGTTCCCGGTCTGGGAGCCTCCTTCGGGCGCGGCGGCGCCACCCAATCACTGCAGGACATGGCCAACGCCGATTGCATCATCATCCAGGGCTCGAACATGGCCGAATGCCATCCGGTGGGGTTCCAGTGGGTGGAGGAGGCACGCGCGCGGGGCGCGAGGGTGATCCACGTCGACCCGCGCTTCACCCGCACCTCGGCGGTGTCGGACAAGCACATCCCGATCAGGGCCGGCTCCGATGTGGTCTTGCTCGGTGCCCTTATCAACCACATCATCACCCATGACCTGTGGTTCAAGGAGTATGTCGTCGCATACACCAACGCGGCCACTCTGATCAACGAAAACTTCAGGGACGCCGAAGATCTCGGCGGTTTGTTCTCCGGCTTCGATCCCGAGACCGGGCAGTACGACCCGTCCTCGTGGGCTTATGCCGAACAGGAGGAGAGCGGCGACGCCCATGGTGGCACGGGTGACGCGCTCGGGAGCGGGGGTCCGCCGCTCGAACACGCCCGGGTGCTTCGCGACGAGACCCTTGAGCATCCGCGGACGGTGTTCCAGATCCTCAAGCGGCATTACGCCCGCTACACCGCGGAGATGGTGAAGCGACGCCTGCGGCATCAGTCTCGAGGATTTCGACTATCTCGCCCGGTCCATCGTCGAGAACTCCGGGCGCGAGCGCACCACCTGCTTCGCGTACGCCGTCGGGTGGACTCAGCACACCCTGGGGGCCCAATTCATCCGTACCGCAACGATTTTGCAACTATTAATGGGTAACGTTGGTCGCCCGGGCAGCGGCATCATGGCGCTGCGCGGTCACGCCAGCATCCAGGGCTCCACCGACATTCCGACGCTGTTCGATCTGCTCCCCGGTTACCTGCCGATGCCCAAGGCCGGCACGCACGACACGTTCGGCGACTACCTCGACGCGGTCGGGTCGAAGAAGCAGAAGGGCTTCTGGGCCAACGCCGACACCTATGTGGTCAGCCTGCTCAAGGCGTGGTGGGGTGACGCGGCCCTTCAGGACAACGACTGGGCCTACGACTACCTACCGCGGCTGTCCGGCCCGCACGGGACCTACCAGACCGTCGTGGGAATGTTGGCCGACGAGGTGGAGGGCTACTTCTTGCTGGGCCAGAATCCCGCGGTCGGGTCGGCCAACGGCCGGATGCAGCGCATGGGCATGTCTCATCTGAAGTGGCTGGTGGTCCGCGACCTCAACCTCATCGAGTCGGCGACCTGGTGGAAGGACGGCCCCGAGATCGCGTCGGGCGAACTGCGCACCGAGGACATCGAGACCGAGGTGTTCTTCTTTCCCGCGGCAACGCATGTGGAGAAGGCGGGATCGTTCACCCAGACGCAGCGGCTGCTGCAGTGGCGCCACAAGGCGCTCGAGCCGCCCGGCGACGCGCGGAGCGAATGCCAGTTCTTCTTCGAGCTCGGCAAGCGGATCAGGGCGCGGGTGGCCGGTTCGACCGACGAGCGCGACCGGCCGTTGTTGGACCTGACGTGGGATTACCCGACCGACGAGCACGGCGAGATCGACGGCGAGGCGGTGCTGGCCGAGGTCAACGGCTATCACCTGACCGGCTCCGGCGCCGGCAAGCCGGTGTCGACGTTCACCGAGCTACGCGCCGACGGGTCGACCGCCGCCGGCTGCTGGATCTACTGCGGCGTGCACGCCGACGGCGTCAACCAGGCCGCCCGTCGCGTGCCACACGGCGGCACGGGGCCCAGCCAGTCGGAGTGGGGTTGGGCGTGGCCGGCCGACCGGCGGATTCTCTACAACCGCGCGTCGGCCGACCCGGACGGCAAGCCGTGGAGCGAACGTAAGAAGTTGATCTGGTGGGATCCGGAACAGCAGCGGTGGGCCGGGTATGACGTGCCGGACTTTGTTGTGGACCGGGCGCCGGGCAGCCGCCCTGACCCCGAGGTCGGCGGCCCGGCCGCGCTGGCCGGCGACGACCCGTTCATCATGCAAGCCGACGGCAAGGGCTGGTTGTTCGCGCCTAAGGGCGTGGTCGACGGACCGCTGCCCACGCACTACGAACCGCAGGAGTCGCCGGTTGCGAACGCGCTTTACCCGCAACAGCAGAACCCTGCGCGAATTATCTTCCCGCGCAAGGATAATCTGAGCGCGCCGAGCGCCGGCGATCCCGGCGCCGATGTGTACCCCTACGTGTTCACGACATACCGGCTCACCGAGCATCACACCGCCGGTGGCATGAGCCGGTGGCTGCCCTACCTCTCGGAACTGCAGCCGGAGATGTTCTGCGAGGTCTCCCCGGAGCTGGCCGCCGAGCGCGGTCTCGAGCCCTACGGGTGGGCCACGATCATCTCGCCCCGCGCGGCGATCGAGGCTCGGGTGCTGGTCACCGAGCGGATGACCCCGCTGAACATCGGCGGCCACACGGTGCACCAGATCGGGCTGCCCTATCACTGGGGCGTCGGCAGCGACGCGGTGGTGAGCGGGGACGCGGCCAACGATCTTCTCGGCATCACCCTCGACCCGAACGTGCGGATCCAGGAGTCGAAGGCCGGATCCTGTGACATCAAGCCGGGCCGGCGACCGCAGGGCCAGGACGTGCTCCGCCTCATCGCCGAGTACCAGTCGCGTGCGGGCGTCACGACCGAGACGGACAATGAACGCATCAGCGACGCCGTCCGGGAGATTATCGACCGGGACACAAGGGGAGGCTAGGGCAGTTCATGGGCCAGTTAACGGGACCGACTGACCCGGCTACCGACGCCGGTTGGGGTGATCGCAAGCCGCGTAAGGGCTTCTTCACCGACACCTCGATCTGCATCGGCTGCAAGGCCTGCGAAGTGGCGTGCAAGGAGTGGAACCGCAACCCGCGCGACGGGAACCTGGAACTGCTGGGCTCGTCCTACGACAACACCGGTGCGTTGGGGGCGAGCACCTGGCGGCATGTGGCCTTTATCGAGCAGGGCCGCGACCGCATCGAAGAAGCGCGCGAATCCGGCCGCGCCCTAATAGGTTTGGGCATGCCCGCCATGCCGGGCGCTGCCGGCGACCTCTCAGACGACACCGACACCACCCCGCCGGACACCCCGGAGTTCCGCTGGCTGATGTCCTCCGACGTGTGCAAGCACTGCACGCACGCCGGCTGTCTGGACGTCTGCCCCACCGGCGCGCTGTTCCGTACCGAGTTCGGCACGGTCGTGGTGCAGCACGACGTCTGCAACGGCTGCGGCACCTGCGTGGCCGGATGCCCGTTCGGCGTGGTCGAGCGGCGCAGTGATGGAACGTATGCGACGGCGGAGCGCAAGTCGGACAGTCTCGCTCACGATTTCGTCACGGGCGTCGCCCAGAAATGCACCCTCTGCTACGACCGCCTGGTCGAAGACCAGATACCGGCGTGCGCCCAGACCTGCCCGACCACGTCGATCAAGTTCGGCAACCACGACGAGCTGGTCGATCTCGCCAAGGAACGGGTCGCCGAACTGCACGCGCAGGGGCGCACCGAGGCGCGGCTTTACGGCGCCAATGAGCGCGACGGTGTCGGCGGCATCGGGTCGGTCTTCCTGCTGCTGGACGAACCGGAGGTTTACGGTCTGCCGCCTGATCCGCGGGTCTGCACCGCCGACCTGCCGACCATGTTCAAGCGGGCCGGGCTGGCGGCGGCCGGCATGTTCGGCGCGGCCGTGGTGGCCTTCTGGAAAAGTCGATGACGACGTCGGAGTTCGACAGCCTGCGACCGCCGGAGCCTTCCGGCGGCAAGCGACGCCGGAACGGAAAAGGCAAGCGCCGCAGGGCTGTTGCGGACGGCTCGCGCGAGATGCCGATGGTCCCCGAAGCCGAGTTCACCTCGTATTACGGGCGCCCGGTGGTCAAGCCCGCGCCGTGGGAACACGAGGTGGCGGCGTACCTGTTCCTGGGTGGCGTGGCGGGCGGGTCCGGTCTGCTGGCGGCCGGCGCCCAGCTCACCGGGCGGAACACGTTGCGCCGCAACGCCCGACTGTCCGGCCTGGTCGCTGTGATGCTGGGCGCGGTGGCGCTGGTGAAGGACCTGGGTAGGCCCGAACGCTTCGTCAACATGATGCGGACCATCAAGCTGACCTCACCGATGAGCCTCGGCTCGTGGATCCTGAGCGCTTTTAGCGCCGGCATCGGGATCGCCGCGGCGTCCGAGATCGACCGGATGACCGGCGAGCGACTCCCGCTGGGCCCGTTGCGGCCCGTGCTGCGCGCGGTGGAGGGGCCCGCCGGATTGGAAGCCGCGCTCTTCGCGCCGCCCCTGGCCGTCTACACCGCCGTGCTGCTCGCCGACACCGCAACCCCGACCTGGAACGCCGCCCATGAGGACCTGCCGTTCGTGTTCGTCAGTTCGGCGAGTCTGGCCGCCTCGGGCCTGGCGATGATCACCACCCCCGTCGCCGAGGCCGGGCCCGCCCGGAAGCTGGCCGTGCTGGGTGTGCTTGGCGATTTGGCCGCGACGAAATTGATGGAGCGCCGGATGGACCCGGTGGTCGCCGAGCCGCTGCATCACGGCGACGCCGGCAGGATGCTGCGGTGGAGCGAGCGACTGGTGATCGCCGGCGGGCTCGGCACGCTGCTTGGCGGGCGGCACCGGGGCGTTGCCGCGCTATCGGGTCTGGCGCTTATGACGGCGTCGGCGCTCACCCGGTTCGGTGTCTTCGAGGCGGGCAAGGAATCCGCGCGCGATCCCCGCTACACGATCGAGCCGCAGAAGCGCAGGCTGGCGGCGCGCCGCGCGGCCGGTATCACCGACGATTCGATCACGACTGCTGGTTGAAGCGGGCTAACGGATTTCGATGCCCGCGCCCGCCACGATGTAACCGATCACGGGATGACCGGGCAATTCGCCGACCACGAGCAGGCCACCGGAGGTTTGCGCGTCGGCGAGCAACAGCAGGTCATCCTCGCTGACGTGCGGCGCGCATCGCAGCTGCGGCCGAACCCAGTCGAGGTTGCGGCGAGTCCCGCCGGAGACGAACCCGTCGCGCAACGCGTCGCGGGCGCTCTCGATCACCGGCACCCCGGCGACGTCGATGACGGCGCCGACCTTGGATGCCCGGCACATTTTGTAGAGGTGCCCGAGCAGCCCGAAGCCGGTCACATCGGTGGCCGCGCGCACACCGCTGGCGACCGCGGCCTCGGCGGCGTCCCGGTTGAGCTGCGTCATTGTGGCTATCGCTTCGGCGAACACCTCACCGGTCTGTTTGTGCCGGTTGTTGAGCAGCCCGACACCGAGCGGTTTGGTCAGGGTGAGCGGCAGGCCCGGTTCGGCGGCGTTGTTGCGCAACAGCCGAGCCGGGTCGGCCACACCGGTGACGGCCATCCCGTACTTCGGTTCCGGGTCGTCGATCGAATGGCCGCCGATGACCGGGCAGCCCGCCTCCGACGCCACCGCCAAGCCGCCGCGTAGCACCTCGGTCATCAGCTCCAGCGGCAGCACATCACGCGGCCAGCCGACAAGGTTGATCGCGATGACCGGGCGCCCGCCCATCGCGTACACATCCGAAAGCGCATTGGCCGCGGCGATCCGGCCCCAGTCGTAGGCGTCGTCGACGACCGGTGTGAAGAAGTCCGCCGTGGACAGCACCGCAAGATCGCCGACCCGCACCACGGCCGCGTCGTCGCCGTCGTCGAGCCCAACCAGGACGTCCTCGCCCGACTGCCCGACGAGACCGCGGACCGCTTCCTCGAGCTCACCGGGTGGGATCTTGCAGGCGCAGCCGCCGCCGTGCGCGTATCCGGTGAGGCGCGTGGGGCCCATGGCCCACAGCGTATTGGTCACAACTGCCACAGGAGTCTCTGGGCCGGGCTGTGTGCAATTTGCCCGCCTCTGAGCGACAAATCGTTGTCGCTCAGAGGTGGACAAAAACGGACACCATCCTCCCGAGAGGCCACTGTGACGGATGTGGCATGAAGCGTGCCGGGCATCGCCACGCGTTGTCGCTCGGAGGTAGGCAAAACGAATACCGTTCTCCCGCAGGGGCCACGCAGCGACCAATCCGGCTAGGTTGTGCGGTGGAGGCGTTTGGGTTCCTGGTGGTCCCCCCGGTCTTCAAAACCGGTGAGATCGAGCATCTCGGTCTGGCGGGTTCGATTCCCGTCCGCCTCCGCGAAACGAGGAGGCACGTGACTCAGGTCGACCCGCGCCGACTGATTCCGCGTACGGATCACTTGCTGGCGCTCCCGGCAGTGCAGGGGGCGCGCACCCGGCTGGGCGAGCACGTTGTCAGAGCGGTGGTACGCGATGTCCAGGACCAGGCTCGGCGCGGTGAGTTGACGCCCGACCAGGTACCCGACGCCCTGGTGGCATCGCTGGCCAAGCGCACCCCCACGACGTTGCGGCCGGTCCTCAACGCCACTGGTGTCGTCGTCCACACCAACCTGGGTCGCGCCCCACTGGCCTCGGGCGCGGTCGAAGCGCTGATCGCCGCGAGCGGCTACGTCGACGTGGAACTCGACCTGGCCACCGGCACCCGCTCGAAGCGGGGGGTCGCCGCCCGCGAGGCGCTTCTCAATGCCTGCCCGGCAGCCGAGGACGCCCTCGTGGTCAACAACGGTGCTGCCGCGCTGGTGCTTGCCACCACGGCACTCGCCGCCGGCGCGGAGGTGGTGGTGAGCCGCGGCGAACTGATCGAAATCGGCGCCGGGTTCCGGCTGCCCGACCTGATCGCTTCCACCGGCGCCCGCCTGCGTGAAGTAGGCACCACCAACCGCACCCACCTAAAGGACTACGCCGACGCCATCGGCCCACAGACCGGATGCGTGCTGAAGGTGCACCAGAGTAACTTCCGGGTGGAAGGTTTCACGAAAGCCGTTGCCCTGCAAGATCTTCGGGAGCTAGCCGCTGCCAACAACGTGCCCTTAGTCGCAGACCTCGGCAGCGGGCTGCTCGCGCCCGACCCGTTGCTGCCCGATGAGCCCGATGCCGCCACCGCGCTGTCCGAAGGCGCCGATGTCGTCACCGCCAGCGGCGACAAGCTGCTCGGCGGCCCCCAGGCGGGCATCGTGCTCGGCCGCGCCGACGTGGTCGCCCGAATGGCGCGGCATCCGCTGGCCCGCGCCGTCCGCGCCGACAAACTCACGCTGGCCGCGCTCGAGGCGACCGTCCGCGCCGCCGAATCACCGGTGACCCAGGCCTTGCACGCCGATCCCGACCTGCTGCGCGCCCGCGCCGAGCGACTCGCCGACGCGGTGGGGGCGTCGGTCGTCGCGCACGACGGCCGGGTCGGCGGCGGGGGAGCCCCCGGCGTCCCGCTGCCCGGCTGGGCGGTCCGCCTTGCTGAAGCCGCGGCCGGCCCCCTGCGCTCCGGTGACCCCGCGGTGCTGCCGCGGGTGCACGACGGCGCGTGTCTGCTCGACCTGCGCTGCATACCGGAGTCCGACGACGACCGTCTGCTGGCCGCCGTGCGTACCGCGTTGGCGCGACTGCGGGACGACCGCTGAAGACCCCGCACACATACGTCGTCGCCACCGCCGGCCACGTCGACCACGGCAAGAGCACCCTTATCCGGGCCCTCACCGGCATGGAGCCCGACCGCTGGGAGGAGGAGCGTCGTCGCGGGCTGACCATCGATCTCGGCTTCGCTTGGACCACCTTGGCGTCGGGCCGGCAGGTCGCGTTCGTCGATGTACCCGGCCACCATCGCTTCCTGGGTAACACCCTGGCCGGCCTCGGTCCGGCACCCGTGGTCTGCTTCGTCGTTGCCGCCGACGAGGGGTGGCAGGCGCAGTCCAGCGATCACCGAGATGCGCTCGCTGCCTTGGGTATTCGGCACGGACTCATCGTGATCACCCGCGCCGACCGAGCACCCGAAGGTGCTGCCGCGAAAGTCCTTGAGCAGGCTCGCGAGGAGCTTTCGGAAACCGGGTTGGGCGACTCGCCCGGCGTCATCGTGTCGGCGGTCGACGGCAGCGGGCTGACCGAATTGGGCGCCGCCCTCGACCGCGTCCTGTCGCAGCTGCCCCCGCCCGAGACCACCGCGCGGGTACGGCTGTGGGTCGACCGTTCCTTCACCATCACCGGTGCGGGAACCGTAGTCACCGGGACGCTGGCCGCGGGCACGCTCGCCAGTGGTGACCGGCTTGACCTGCTCGGCGCGCAACGCACGCGATCGGTGGTGATCCGCGGTCTGCAGAGCCGCGGCGAACCCTACCCCGAGGTCGGACCGGTAGCTCGAGTCGCGCTGAACCTGCGTGGGGTGTCCCGCGACGCCGTCCACCGCGGCGACGCGTTGCTCACACCCGACGCGTGGCCGAGCACCCGCACCCTCGACGTGCGCCGCGTTACCGGGAGCCCACTGACCGAAGCGCCCGCGCAACTGGTCGTGCACGTCGGAACCGCGGCCGTGCCGGCGCGGCTGCGACCTTTCGACGACGAGCACGGCCGGCTGACCCTGGACCGGCGGCTGCCGCTGGTCCTCGGCGACCGGTTGATATTGCGCTACCCGGGCGGCAGTCAAGCACTCGGAGGTGCGCAGGTGCTCGACGCCGATCCCCCGCCATTGCGGCGCCGCGGCGACAGCGCTCAGCGGGCCGCGGCGCTTGCCGGAATGGACGCCGGCGGTGACGTGGCAGCCGAGGTGGCGCGGCGGGGTGCGGTGCAAGAGCGCCACCTACGCCGGTTGGGGTTGCTATCCCGCGACGCTGATCCGCCGATGGGCGTTCGGGTGCTCGACGGCTGGTGGGTACACGGCCCGGCCTACGACGCCTGGCAGCAGCGACTGCGGTCCGCGGTGAGCGAGCTGCACGCGCGAGATCCTTTGGCGGATGGCCTATCTCGCGGTGCGGCCCGCGACCTGCTGGACCTGCCGGACGTGTCGCTGCTGGACGCGGTCGCCCGCGACGCGGGACTCGAGCAGGGCGGCGGGCACATCCGGCTGGCCGGCACCCGCGACGACCTCGGAAATGCCGAAGCGGCCGTCGCTGAGCTCGAGACGCGGCTGCGAGCCGAGCCGTTCCACGCGCCGGAGGCTGACGACCTATCGGCGCTGCGGCTCGGCGCCCGCGAACTGGCCGCGGCCGAGCGTGCCGGACGGGTGCTGCGACTGCGCGACGGCTTGGTGCTGCTGCCCACGGCGCCCGCGCTAGCGATGCGGGCTCTGGCCGGGCTGGAACAACCCTTCACCACAAGCCAAGCGCGGCAAGCCCTTTGCACCACCCGGCGGGTCGTGATCCCGCTGCTTGAACACCTGGATGCGCGCGGCTGGACCCGTCGCCTCGACGCGGGCCACCGCGAGGTCGTGCGCTGACGGCCGGGCTAGTGTTTGGCGATGGACATCTCCTGCGCGTTTGCCACCTCGTCCGACACCCCGGCCCACGTGGAGCTGGCCGAGACACTGGGCTACCGGCATGCGTGGCTCTACGATTCGCCCGCGCTCTACCCGGACGTGTGGATGGTGCTGAGCCGATGCGCCGAGCGCACGACGCGCATCGGTCTCGGGCCGGGCGTGCTCGTTCCCAGCCTGCGGCATCCGATGGTCAATGCCGCCGCGATCGCCGAGCTGGAGGGCCAGGCACCCGGGCGGGTCGTGGTCGCGGTCGGCTCGGGGTTTACCGGCCGGATGGCGCTGGGACAACGGCCGATGCCGTGGCGCCAGGTCGCCGACTACGTCCGATGCTTGCGGGCTCTTCTGGCCGGCGACACCACCGAGTGGGAGGGGGCGAAGATCTCGATGCTGCACCTGCCCCGCTTCGGGGCGCAGCGACCGATTCAGGTGCCGATACTGATCGCCGCCGAGGGCCCAAAGGGATTGGCGGTTGCCGCCGAGCTCGGCGACGGCCTGTTCTCCGCCTCCGTACCCCAGCCTGATGCCGCGAAGGTGACGGAATGGAGGGCGCTGCTGTGCTTCGGCACCGTGTTCGACGACGGCGAGGACCTGACGTCGCCGCGCGTCATCGATGCCGCGGGGCCCGCTGCGGTGTTGCTCTACCATGGCTTGTACGAGCGCGCCGGCGTGGCGGTGGACGCATTCCCGGGTGGGGAAGACTGGCGCAAGGCGGTCGAGGAGTTTCCCGAGGACGAGCGGCATCTCGCGATCCATGCCGGGCATCTCGTGCAGGCCAACCCGCGTGACGAGCCCTATGTTGCCGACCTCATCCCGCTGGCCAGCTCGATGGCGCTGACGGGCACCGCCGAGCAAGTCGCGGAGAAGATCGCCGCCCTCGCCGGGCAGGGCGTCACCGAGATCGTTTACCAGCCCGCCGGATCCGGCATCGAGCGAGAACTCGAAGCATTCGCGGCCGCCGCTGGCCTCGCGGGCTGATCAGATGTCACAAGAAAGCGCTCTCGGCGGAGGGCAGCCCGACATCCGCGTGTTGGGGATGCGGCTGCCGACGCGGGTGCTGTCGCTACGCACCATCGTCATCGTCTCGCAGCTATCGGTGATCGCACTCGTGCTCGCGCTGGGCGCCTGGGTGTGGATCGGCGTCACCAACGATCAATACAGCCAACTCGACCGCCGCCTGGATTCGGTCACCAGTTTGGGTGATATCAACAGCCTGCTCAACACCGCGCAGCTCGCCAACCCCGACCGGCCAACGCCGGACGGTGACCTGGTACGCACCGCACGCATCGGGGGCGTGACCGTGTCCGTGCCCAGCAACGTCGTCGTGCCCAAACTCGCGAACGGCTATGCCAACACGACCCTCAACGGCGTGCAATACCGCGTTCGTACGTTTTCCGCGGGCCCGGCCTCGATCGCGCTGGCCGCCCCGTTGGCCGAGGCGCAGCATCGGATCAACGAACTGCATCTGCGGGTGTTGCTGATCTGCGCCGGCGTCATCGGTGGCACGGTTCTGGTCGGCTGGGTGATCTCGTTGATCATGGTCAACCCGTTCCTGCTGTTGGCGCAGCAGGCACGCGCCATCAATGCCCAGTCCAGTCCCGACGAAGTCCAGGTCCGCGGTGTGCGTGAGGCCGTCGAGATCGCCGAAGCGGTCGAGGGCATGCTGGCCCGCATCGGCAACGAGCAACAGCGCACCAGGGCGGCGCTGGAATCGGCCCGCGACTTCGCCGCCGTCGCCTCACACGAATTGCGCACCCCGTTGACGGCGATGCGCACGAATTTGGAGGTGGTGTCCACTTTGGAGCTGGCCGCCGACCAGCGTCACGAGGTGATCGGCGACATCATCCGCACCCAAAGCCGCATCGAAGCGACACTGACGGCGCTGGAAAGGCTGGCGCAGGGCGAATTGACCACCGTCGACGACTTTGTGCCCTTCGACATCACCGAGCTGTTGGATCGCGCCGCGCACGACGCGCTGCGCATCTATCCGGACGTGCAGGTGTCGCTGGTGCCGTCGCCCACCGTGCTGATGATCGGGCTGCCTACCGGCCTGCGGCTGGTGATCGACAATGCCATCGCCAACGCTGTCAAGCATGGCGGCGCGAGCGAAATCCGGCTCAACGTAACCAGTTCCGCCGAAGGCGTGGAAATCGCGATCGATGACAACGGCACCGGGATCCCCGAGCAGGAACGCGCCGCGGTCTTCGAACGCTTCTCCCGCGGGTCGACCGCATCGCGGTCGGGCTCCGGATTAGGTTTGGCACTGGTCGCCCAGCAGGCCGAATTGCATGGCGGCGCAGCGTCTCTGCACCCCAGCCCACTGGGTGGCACGCGACTGCTGGTGAAACTCACCGGCGACGGACGCGGTCCCGCCTGAACGGTTACAGGCCCCACCAAGTGGCGACGCGAGCGATCTCGATATAGAGCGGTATTCCTATGGTGGCGTTGTAGGAAAACGTCAAACCCAGCGCCGCCGCCAACGGTAGGGTCGGGCTGGCTTCGGGGACGGCTAGCCGCTGGACGGCCGGGACGGTGATGTAGGACGCGGCGGCACATAGCACCGCGAACAGCGCGTAGGTGCCCTGTTTGAACTCGGTGTGGGTGTAGAAGGCGTATCCGTGAGCGATGATGATCCCCAGTGTCGCAAAGACATTGGGTGCAGCCAGACCGAAGACGATGAAGCCCAGGCCTGCCGACCGCAGGTCCTTCAGCTTGCGCGAGGCAGCCATGCCCATTTCGAGGAGGAACAGACACAGCGCCCCCTGGAAGGCCGACACAAAGAAAGTGTTGTCGTCGTGAATCACCTTCTGGCCCTGCAGCCCACTGATGAAGCCAATGAAAATCGCGCCGACGAGAAGGCAGATCCCAGGGTTGAGCAACACCTCGTTGAGCAGCTCGGTTTTGGAGACGCGCTGGTCCACACCATTCCCGTGGAGCTGCTCTCGCTCGAGATATTCTCCTTTCCCCGAAGCGATCTCGCGTTTGCGCGCCCCGGTAGCGGGCTCGGCGCCGACCGTCGCGGGCGCACTGTAGCCGGGTTCATCAGGCATGTTTCCCGCTGGGTCCATGCCTCGGTTGCGCAGTCGTGCGGCCAGATACAGCGCGATCAGGCAGCCGGGAATCTCCATGACGGCGAGCATGACTGGCATATAGGCGTCGAACACCATGCCCAAGCTGGCCAACACGGCCACGCAGGTGGCGAAGGTGCCGGCCGAATCCGAGCCGTAATAGCCCGCGACCATCGCCCTGTCCACGCGCCGCACGGCGCTCAGCCAACTCAGCGCCAGGTAAGTGACGGCACCGATCGCGACGTTCAAGGCGAAGCCCAAGACCATGAAACCGGCGATCGCGCCAATGTGCGCCGGCTTGATCGCGGCGAGCTGCTCACCCCCCTCCAGCCGATCGCGACCAGCAGATACATGGTCAGGGCCTGGTAAATGACGTGCGGAAACTCGAAACGCACCTTCAGGATCGGGATCAAGAACCCGAAGTAGAAGAACAGCAGGAGCGGCTTGAACAGGTTATGGGTGAAGTTATCCCAGAACGTGTGCAGCATTGTTCTCTCCTGTGAGTGGTGCAGCGATCAGGTTAGCCGTGATCAGCGGCTAATACGAAAGCGCTTCTGGCGCGACGTAGCTCCAGACACCAATTCGATCCGGCTTCTTGGCAATTGGAGATGGGCCCGCCAACAAGCGGGCGACGGCTCGCGCACGTAAATCGTCAGGTCACCCGTGGAACCGACCTCGACAAGCGGCCCCTTGCGGCTGCCCGGCTTGACCTTGACCACGACGATGTCCGTCATGCTCCCTACTCAAGGGGGGCGTCAGTTTTGCGCGGCCTCCAACGTGGCATTGAACGTCTTGCTCGGCCGCATCACCGCCGTGGTCTTCTCGCTGTCCGGCAGGTAGTAGCCGCCGATGTCGACCTCCTCGCCCTGGGCCTTGTTGAGCTCGGCGACGATGGTGTCCTCGTTCTTGGCCAGCGCGTCGGCCAGTGGCGCGAAGTGCTGGCTCAGCTCCTCGTCATCGGTCTGCGCGGCGAGTTCCTGGGCCCAGTACAGGGCGAGGTAGAACTGGCTGCCCCGGTTGTCGAGCTCGCCGGTCTTGCGCGACGGGCTCTTGTTGTTGTCCAGCAGCTTGCCGATCGCGGAATCGAGCGTCTTGCCCAGGATCGTGGCCCGCTCGTTGTCGGTCTTGATGCCCACGTCTTCGAAACAAGCTCCCAGCGCCAGGTATTCGCCCAGCGAATCCCAGCGCAGGTGGTTCTCCTCGACCAATTGGTGAACATGTTTGGGCGCCGAACCGCCCGCCCCGGTCTCGTACATCCCGCCGCCGGACATCAGCGGGACGATCGACAGCATCTTGGCGCTGGTGCCCAGCTCCAGGATCGGGAACAGGTCGGTGAGGTAGTCGCGCAGGATGTTGCCGGTGGCGGCGATGGTGTCCTGCCCGCGCATCGCGCGCTCGATCGTGTGCCGCATGGCTCGTTCCTGCGACATGGTCGAGATGTCGAGACCCTCGGTGTCGTGATCGGCGAGGTACGTGTGGACCTTCTTCCTCATTTCGTTCTCATGCGGACGCTCCTGGTCCAGCCAGAACACCACCGGCATGCCTGAGTTTCGCGCCCGGGTGACGGCCAGCTTGACCCAGTCGCGGATCGCTTCGTCCCTGACGACGGGCATGCGCCAGATGTCGCCCTCCTCCACGTTCTGCGTCATCAGGACCTCCCCGGTGTCGAGGTCGACGATGTTGGCGACGCCGTCCTCGGGGATCTCGAACGTCTTGTCGTGCGAGCCGTACTCCTCCGCCTGTTGCGCCATGAGCCCGACGTTGGGGACGGTGCCCATCGTCGCCGGATCGAATGCCCCATGCGTCTTACAGAAGTTGATGACTTCCTGATAGATCCGGGAGAACGTGGACTCTGGGTTGACGGCTTTGGTGTCCTTCTGTCGCCCGTCGGCGCCCCACATCTTGCCGCCGGCGCGGATCATCGCGGGCATCGACGCGTCCACGATCACGTCGCTGGGCGAATGGAAGTTGGTGATCCCTTTGGCCGAATCGACCATGGCCAGTTCGGGGCGGTGTTCATGGCAGGCGTGCAGGTCGCGGATGATCTCGTCGTGCTGCGAGGCGGGTAGCGACTCGATCTTGTTGTAGAGATCGACCAGCCCGTTGTTGACGTTGACGCCGAGTTCGTCGAAAAGCTCCTGGTGTTTGGCGAACGCGTCCTTGTAGAAGATCTTCACGGCGTGTCCGAAGACGATCGGGTGCGAGACCTTCATCATCGTCGCCTTGACGTGCAGCGAGAACATCACGCCCGTCTCGTACGCGTCCTCCATCTGCTCTTCGTAGAAGGCGCACAGGGCCTTCTTGCTCATGAACATGCTGTCGATGATGTCGCCCTCGAGCAGCGATATCTTGGGCGCAAGCACGACCGCCTCGCCGCCCTTGGTCACCAGCTCCATCTTGACGTCGCGGTCGCGGTCCAGGGTCGTCGACTTTTCGCCGTGATAGAAGTCGCCGTGCTTCATGGTCGCGACGTGGGTGCGGGAGGCCATCGACCACTCGCTCATGCTGTGTGGGTGCTTGCGCGCGTAGTCCTTGACGGCGTTCGGCGCGCGACGGTCCGAGTTGCCCTGGCGCAGCACGGGATTCACCGCACTTCCCAGGACGTTGGCGTAGCGCTTCCTAAGCTCCTTTTCCTCGTCGGTCTTCGGGTTCTGCGGGAAGTCCGGAATCTTGAAGCCCTTGCCCTGCAGTTCCTTGATCGCGGCCACCAGCTGCGGGACCGAGGCGCTGACGTTCGGCAGCTTGATGATGTTGGTGTCCGGCTCGTGCGTCAGCTTGGCCAGTTCGGCCAAGTTGTCCGGCACCCGCTGCTCCTCGGTGAGCTCGTCGGGAAATTCGGCCAGGATGCGCGCCGCGACGGAGATGTCGCTGGCCTCGATCTTGATTCCCGCGGGCTCGGCAAAGGCGCGCACGATGGGCAGAAAGGCGTAGGTCGCCAGCATCGGCGCCTCGTCGGTCAGCGTGTAGATGATGGTCGGCTCGGCGCTCATGGTTTGTTTCTCCCGGCGGCATGGTCGGTCAGATCTTGATGGGGTTCGGGTTCTAACGGCGGCTATCAACTATCGTCTCGCAACCCTACTGTTGGCCACGCCTGAGGCCGTCGAGGGCGACCTCGGTGACCTTGTCGGCCGCCGCGCCGGCTGGCCCCGCGCGGGAACACCATCGCGGCGGCGGCTCATCCGGGCGGCTCCAACACCGAGCTGATGCGGAACATGCCCCGGCCGCTGGTCGTGGCGGCCGACCTGCTTGCGCCGTTGTTCCAAGACGCCGCACTGGGCGCCCTGCCCACGCTGCGTGCCGCCACCGACCCCGGCGTGCACGGCGGCCAGTATTTCGGGCCCGACGGCGTCGGCCAAGTACGCGGCTACCCGAAAGTCGTCGCGTCCAGCGCCCAATCTCACGACGTCGAGCTGCAGCCGCGGCTGTGGACGGTGTCCGAAGAACTCACCGGGGTGGTCTTTCCTCTGGGATGAGATCGCCGGGCAGCTCGTCGCTCAGCACGGCCTGAGCGAGCAGTTCACCGAGCAGCGGTCCGAACTTCATCAGGTTGCTTCCGACGAAGGCGACGACGCGGCCGCGGCGCGCCACCGTCCAGCCATCCCCGCCGGAGTCGAGCCATGGCGCGCGAGCCGTGACACAGTCCACCCGGCCCACTGGCGTCAGTGCTGGGAACAGTGCGCGCACGGTCGCCGGGTCTGGCACCTCCTGCCCGAAGGCCCAGCGGCCCGTGCTGCCAAGCGGCAGCCCGTAGCCCTCGGGCGCGGACAGGCACGCAGCGCCGGTCGCGTGGGCGCCCTCGTAGGTGAAGCGAGTGTGCGGGCCGAATTCGACGCCCAGTGGGCCGAACAGCGCTGGCGTCTGGACTCCGGCGCAGATGAGGACGCGGCGGCCGCGAACCGCGGTGCCGTCCGCCAGCGTTGTTGTGCCGTCGTCGGCGACCGATACGACCTCGGCGCGGGAGATGGCGGCCCGCTGCGCCAAGGCGCTCAGCGCGCGGCGGATGCGCAGGCTGCCGCCGAGTGGATCGAATACTCCGGTCTCCCACGGCGCGGCCAAGAACGGGATGCGCGCCGCGATCTCAGAGCGGTCAAACCAGGAGAACGCGGCGCCGGCATTCGTCATCGCCGCCGCGGTGTCTTTGTCGGCGCCGACGGCGACGAAGCCCTCGGAGCCGAGCAGTCGCCCCGCGCCGAACTCAGCCTCCCAGCGCTGCCACCCGACGCGGGCCTGCAGCGCGAGCCGGCACAATGCCGGGCGCCGGTGTGCGATGCGGAAGATCCGCGCCAGCCCGGCCGATTGCTCGGCGAACGGCTCGCCGCGCTCGAACACGGTCGCGCGCTCGCCGCGCCGCGACAGCTCGTAGGCGGCCGCGAGCCCGCATATCCCGGCGCCGATGATGACAATCACGGGCTCGTCCCCCCAAGCGCCCCTAGAAGTAGAACCCGGCATACGGCGCATCGGGCACTGCGAACAGCCGGTCGGCCACGGCCAGCGCCGACGGGTCGTCGGCTCTAGCCAGCCCGGCCATCGCGAGGCCGCGCCAGGTGGCGCCGCCGAGTAGAACGGTGCCGAGGCCCTCAATACCGACGTGCAGTTGGGGGCGCCGGTCCGTCTTGCTCGCACCGTCGGCCGTGATGCTGAAGCTGGCTGAATTGCTCTGCAACAGATTGTCATTGACGGCGATGGTGACGGCACCCTCGCCCTGATAGCGGCGTGCCGTCAGCGCCTGCTGCGTGTCGACGACGCGAAGCCACGTTTCATCGTGCACCGCGGTGACCCGGGCGGCCCGTCGGTCGAGAAGCAACCAGGGCAGCGGGTCATCGATGGGCAGCATCCAGAACGTCACGCGATCGACGAGATCGACCCCGAGCAGGAAGCGCATCAGCCCGAGATAGGCGCCCATGGTGGGGGCGAAGAAATCCTCGACCACGATGGTGCGCTGATCGCTCACGAACCAGGTTTCCGTGTCGATGGGGCGGTAGCGGGCGAATCCGGACTCTTCACCGGGTTCGCCGTGCACCGCGATATAGGACGCCCCCGGGAACGCTTCGGAGCGCAGCCGCAGGCCCTGCCACCACACCGCGGGGCGGTCGACGGTGCCCGGCCGGGACGGACGACTCCCCGTATAGATGCGGGGCAGGACATCCCAGGCCTGCGCCGCGTCCAGCAGCCGCACCGGACCGCCGGCCCCGACATCCGGACGCAGCGCTGCCCGCGCCGTCTGAACCTCCACGGTGTGCGACGAACTCGCGACGCCGTAGCCGTAGCGCCCATAGATCGTCGCCTCCGACGCCCGCAACGTCGCGACTACCTCACCCCGGGCGGCGATGTCGTGCAGCTGATGACGCACCAGGTCGGTGGCAATTCCTTTGCGGGTGAACGATGGCAGCACCCCGATGTGTGTGACGGCGGCGTGGCCGACGATCGCTCCACCGGGAAGTGTCAGACCACCCGTGGTGGCATCGGCGGTGCCGACGAGCTGTCCGCCGACGAACGCGCCGATGGTGCGGCCGGGTTCGAGCATCTTGGTGATCTGCCCCGGCTGCAGGTTCGACAGCGGCGGGAACCCGACCATGGCGGTGCGAAACACGTTAGCCGCAGCGAGGAGGTCGTCCTCGCTGTCGAGAACGCGGATCTCGGTGGTCATGCGGCCATCATGTCTCGCCGCCCAGGTTAACGGATGGGCAGGCCCGTCACCGCTCGCGAAATAACAAGCCGCTGGATCTCGCTGGTGCCCTCGAAGATGGTGAAGATCTTTGCGTCGCGGTGCATCCGCTCCACGGGGTAGTCGCGGGTGTAGCCGTTGCCGCCCAGGATCTGGATGGCCTCGTCGGTGACATAGACCGCGGTCTCGCTTGCCACCAGCTTGGCCATCGAGCCCTCCGCCGAGTCGAAGCTCTGGTTGTTGCGCGCCATCCAGCCGGCCCGCCACACCAATAGCCGAGCCGCGTCGATGCGGCTCTTCATGTCCGCCAGCTTGAACGCCACCGCTTGGAATTCACCGATCTTGCGACCGAATTGCTCGCGCTGGGAGGCATATTCGAGTGCGTACTCATAGGCGGCCCGTGCCACGCCGACGGCCATCGCACCGACGGTGGGCCGGGTGCGCTCAAAGGTCTTCATCGCCGCCTGTCCACCTGCGGAGGCACCGGATTTGACCCGAGCGATCCGGGCTTCGAACTTCTCCCTGCCGCCGAGAATCAGGTCCTCGGGTAGGCGGACGTTGTCGAGCACCACCTCGGCGGTGTGCGAGGCGCGGATCCCGTGCTTCTTGAATTTCTGCCCTTGAGAAAGACCTTCGGAGCCCGGCGGGATGACGAAAGTCGCTTGCCCGCGGGTGCCGAGTTCGGGATAGACCGATGCCACGACGATGTGCACGTTGGCGATACCGCCGTTGGTCGCCCAGGTCTTGGTGCCGTTGAGAACCCACTCGCGGGCGCCTTCGTCGTAGCTGGCGCGAGTGCGGATGGCGCCGACGTCAGAACCCGCGTCGGGCTCTGATGAGCAGAACGCGCCGAGCTTGGGGTCGCCGGGTGTGCCGAACATGTCGGGAAGCCAGCGGCCGATCTGCTCGTGAGTTCCGTTGCCCGCCAACGCCGCTGCGGCCAGCCCGGTGCCCATGATGGATAGGGCGATACCGGCGTCGCCCCAGAACATTTCCTCGAAGGCGGTGAGCATGCCCAGCCCCGTCGGCTCGGCCGCCTGTTGCGCGAAGAACTCGGGGGAGTACAGGCCCACCTTCGCGGCCTCCTGGATCACGGGCCACGGAGTTTCCTCGCGTTCGTCCCATTCGGCCGCGGCCGGCCGGATGACCTCGGCCGCGAACTGGTGCACCCAATCGCGGACTTCGATCACGTCGTCGCTGAGTTGCATTGAGAACGTCACAGCTTTTCACTCCTGAAACTGGTTGTTTGTCTTAGCTTTTCGGGGATTTCTTGCGGTTGGTGTACTGCGCGAGGACGCTGAGCGTTTGGTTGACCCACGCCTCGAAGTAACGCTTGTCGTCGATGTTGCCGGGCGTGCGGCCGGTCAGCGCTTGCAGCGTCGCGGCGTAGGACAGCGACCCGATCGCGACGGCCGCGGCCGCCTCGGGATCTGGGATGGACGTGCGGCCGGAGCGATTGGACGCGGCCAGTTCGTCGGCGAACCGCTGATAGGCGTTGTCGGTGATCACCTGCCAGGTCTTCTCGTCGAGATCGCCGAGTTCGTCGGGCTCGCGCAGCATGACCTTGAGCAGGTCCTCGCTGTGGGTGAGGTTGTTCCAGATCAGCTCGCCTGCGGTGCGCACCGCCTGCTCGACGCTGCCCGGCGCCCCGGCGTCGTACTGTTCCCGCGCGGCCACGATGCTGTCGGTCCGGTGCGCAACCGCGGCCTCTAACAACTCGCGCTTGGAGCCGAAGTGCTTGTAGAGCGCGCCCGACCCCGGCGCCAGGCCGGATGCCCGCTGGATGTCGGCCACCGACGTCGCCGCGTACCCGTTGGCGGCAAAGAGCTCCAACGCAGCGGCCAGCAGCCGATCACGTCCGCCATTAGGTCCAGTGGGCATGGTGAGAGAGTACTCACTCACCGCGTCGATGGCAAATGAGTGCCGAGACGGGGGCCAGGGACTAGCCTCGGCTGCGTGGGCGTTGGCCGATCAACGCCAGCGATGCGAACAGGAGCACACAGATGGCGCCGACAGTGGCCCTAGGGGACGGATTGACGGTCAGCGCAATCGGATTCGGTGCGATGGTGCTGAGCCAGTCGTACGGCGGGACCGACCGTGCGGAGGGGCTTGCCACGCTGAACAGTTGCCTGGATCTGGGCGTGACGTTCATCGACACCGCCAATGTCTACGGCGGCGGCGACAACGAGCGCCTGATCGCCGATCTGCTGGCCGGCCGTCGCGACGAGGTCACCCTTGCCACGAAATTCGGGATCGCCGGCAATCCCGCCGACCGGGCAGCCGGCGGCCCGACGGCCCGCGGCGACGCCGCCTACGTGCACCAATGCATCGACGAGAGTTTGCAGCGGCTGGACACGGAAGTGGTGGATCTGTACTACCTGCACCGCCGCGACCTGAGCGTGCCGATCGAGGAGACGGTTGGTGCGATGGCGGAATTGGTGCGCGCCGGCAAAGTGCGTCATCTGGGGTTGTCGGAGGTGACGGCCGACGAGCTGCGCGCGGCGGTCGCGGTGCACCCAATCGCCGCGGTGCAAAGCGAGTGGTCGGTGTGGAGCCGCGATGTCGAACGCAACGTGGTGCCGGCAGCTGCGGCGCTCGGTGTCGGATTCGTCCCGTATTCGCCCTTGGGCCGTGGCTTTTTGACCGGAACCATCCGCTCGGCCGCGGACCTGTCCTCGCCGACCGACTTCCGCCACCGGATGCCGCGATTCGCCGAGGGCGCACTGGACGCCAACCTGTCGGTCGTCGACGTCATCGAATCCGTCGCCGCCGAACAGGGTGCGACCGCCGCGCAGGTGGCGTTGGCGTGGTTGCGCTACCGCGCCGACGAGCTCGGCGTGGCCTCGGTGCCGATCCCGGGGACTCGGCGCGCTTCGAGGGTCGAGGAGAATCTCGGCTCGCTGTCGGTGACACTGACGCCCGATCAGCTCGGTGCGCTGGACGCGGCGAGCGCAGGGGTATCCGGCGGCCGATCGGTGTTTCCGGAGTGGGTGTCGTCCGCGCGCGAATGACCTTCGACCGATCGGTCAGCTGAAGGCGCTGGTGATGGCCGCCATGTCGAAGTAGTCGCGCCACGCCGCGATCTGACCATCAACGACCTCGAACACACCCATCACCGGCAGCGGAACCTCGCCTCCGCCCTTGCGGTGCATCACGTCGGTGCGTTCGTTCATCACCACCCTGCCGTCGCTGACCTGCCGGTGGATTTGGAAGTCGATGCCGTCGAATGCGGCGAGAAAGCCCGCGATGAATTCCTTGATCGCCTCACGGCCCTGCACCGCCGCCATCGGGATATTGTGGTAGACAGCATCTTCGGTGAAGTAGCTGGCCAGTTCTTCCGGATTGGACGAAGCCCACAGCTTGCAGAACTCGACAACCAGGTCACCCGGGGTGCGCGTCATGCGTCGATAAAACGGTAGACAACTACAGATGTCAACAGGTTGCCGCTCTGGTTGTGCGCCGCGCGTAACTAAGGTGCCACGCTGGCCAACCAGCCGCGTAGGCTGCCGGGTTATGAGTACGAACTGGGAGTACAGCTGGTTCACGACAGGTATGCATCACGATGTCAACGCTGTACTGGGATGGGCTATGGAAAGAGCAAATCACTTTGGCGCAGATCGCTGGGAGTTGATCAACTTCCAACTGCGGGAGGATGGCGACCAGGTCTTCATCATGGCCATGATGAAGCGGCCCTGCTCGTAGGTTTAGGCTAAGCGACGCTATCGTCGTAAACCGATCCTGAATAGTTTGTTTGCTGTTGCACAGGGCAAAGGGAGTATCGTCACGTGAACGTCAGTTCCCATCACCACATTCGGTCGGCCATCGCTCGTCTGCTGAGCGCCGCGGTGGTGACAACCTCGGCCGCGCTGCCGAGCGCATCGACCCTCATTGCCTCCGCGTCCGCTGATCCCTGCCCCGACATCGAGGTGACGTTCGCCCGTGGCACCGACGAGCCACCTGGTGTTGGCGCGGTTGGACAGGAATTTATCGATTCACTGCGCTCGCAGGTTAGGGGTCGGTCCGTCGGGGTGTATCCCGTCAACTACCCGGCCGGCGACGATATCGCTCCATCCGCATCCGCCGGCGCCAACGATGCGCACGCTCACGTTCGATCCATGATTGCGAGCTGTCCCAACACCAAGCTGGTGCTCGGCGGATATTCCCAGGGGGCGGGTGTGATAGATCTGACCACCATCGCCCGCGTACCGATTTCGGGCTTGATCCCCGACATACTAACGGCGGACGAGGCTGATCACGTCGCTGCGCTCGCCCTCTTCGGCAATCCGACGGGCAGATTTCTGGGGGCGCCCGTAACTGAGCTCAGCCAGTGGTACGGGGCGAAGGCCATTGACTTGTGTGCGCCCGGCGATCCGGTTTGCTCTCCGGGCGCGGCCCTGACGCTGCCGTCGCATGACGAGTTGTTCTCCCCGGTCCACCTTTCCTATAAGCAGTCCGGGATGCCCAATCAGGCCGCGACTTTCGTGGCGAGCCATCTCTAGCGCACCTATTGGGGAGCTGGAAGGTCGCTGCCGATCATCCGCTCGGATTCAGGTAGGTCGAGGTAGCGCTCGAGGTTGCGGTGCATGTTGATCACGCGCCGCTCCTCGCTGGAGAGCACCACATGAGTGAAGCCGGGCTGGTGCATGCCGCGCTGGAGGCCCGCGAGAACCCGGATGTCCTGGGTGATCACCAGGCCGGGTTCGGCTTCGCCTGCGGACGTGCGGATGTCCGTCGGCTTGTTGTACGGCGCGCCAGACGGCATGTGCGTCATCAAGAACATGACCAGCTCGCCTTTATCGGGGTCCGGGCCCGGGCTGCGAGCACATGATGGTCAGGTGGTCGGCGTTGACCAGAAGCGTCATGTTCGGGAACACGTTGTACTGGTGCAGCCGGGTGATCTGGTCGGTGTCGGCCCAGTCGAGATCGACCCCGCGCTCGGCCGCAAATGCCCTCGTGCGCACGGCAATCAGGTCCTGCACCGTCTGCCCGGGCTGACGCTCGGCGGGAAACGGCGTGCCTTCGGCCGCGCCCATCAACGCGCCTTGTGTGTAAACGTAAGCGTCCCATACCTCTTCGTCGCTCAGCGTGCCCTCAAACCGGGGGCTTTGCACACCGTAGGGCTGATCGGATTTGCCGGTGTGCCCCCAGATCTGTTGCGGTGCATGAATGTCGTCCACGCAGCGCAACAACTCCGGATGCAGCGTCTGAATGTGGTAGGTCTCGCTGTAGCCGTCGGCGATCGTCTTCCAGTTCGCGTCGACCTCGACGGTCAGCGTGGCATAGCAGCGGAAGTCGCTCAGATTGCACCAGGCGAGGTCTTCGGGCACGGCCTCTAGGTACTCGATCAACGGCATCGCGTTGAGGTCGAGGTTGACGAAGACCAGTCCCTCCCAGACGTCGACGCACGCCGGAACGAGCGGGAAGTCGGACATGCGCAGCGAGCCGAAGCCCTTGCGGTTGGGCACCCGCTTGAGCGCGCCGGCCAGGTCCCAGGTCCAGCCGTGATAGCCGCACTTGAGTTCGCGCAGCCCCGAACCCGAGCCCACACACAGCGAGTTGCCGCGGTGGCGACACGCGTTCTGAAATGCGCGCAGTTCACTGTCGTCACCGCGCACGATCAGCACTCCATATGGGCCGCAACGGTATTCGAAGTAGTCACCAGGCTCGGCGACATGGTCGACCATGCAGGCGACCTGCCACACTTTCGGCCACATCCGCTCGGCCTCGAGCGCCGCGAACGCCGGGGAGTAATAGCGTTCGGCCGGAACCAGGGTCGGCGACGCGGGCGGCGTTCCGATCGCGTCCTCGTCGCGGGTGCGGGTCTGATCGCGCGCGACCAGCTTCACTGCTCAGCGGGCTCCGCGGACCAACCGGCCGGGACGTGCCCCGGTGTCGACATCCTTGCGCCGGGTCACCGTTCCGCTGACGATCGTCGCATCGTATCCGCTTGCCCCCTGCAGGATCCGGTTTCCGCCCGCTGGCAGATCCCAGGCCATCGCCGCCGGGTGCAACGTCAGCGCGTCCATGTCGATCACGTTGATGTCGGCCTTCTTGCCGCGTTCGATGGTGCCGCGATCGGTGAGGCCGAACAGGTCGGCGGTGTCTTTCGACTGTTTGCGGATTACGTATTCCAGCGACAGCTTCTTGCCCCGCTTGCGGTCTCGCGCCCAGTGCGTCAGCAGGAACGTGGGATAGGAAGCGTCACAGATCATCCCGCAGTGCGCGCCGCCGTCGGAAAGCCCGAGCACGCCGGCCGGGTGCAGCATCATTTCCCGGATCGCGTCGTGGTTGCCCTCGGCGTAGTTGAACAGCGGCAGCATCAGCATGGCCGTCGCGTTCCGCTCGAGCATCAGGTCGTACAGCGTCGACAGCGGGTCCTCGCCGCGCGCTTTGGCGATGGCCGCGACGGTGCGGTCGGGGGTGGGCTCGTAGTCGGGCGGGTTGCCGAGCGCGTACAGCCGTTTCAGGGAGTACTGCACCAGGGCGAACATGCCGTCGAACAACAGGCTCGGGTCGGCGGGCAGGTCGTCCTCGGAAAGGATGGCGGCTTTCACCGCGGGGTCGGCCAGGCGCTGCGCCAGCTCTTCGCGGTTGCATTCGGCCGCCAGCCGGCGGTAGGTAGGCCGGTGGCTGAAGCCGTGGTGGCCCTGGAAGCCGATCATCATGCCGAATGGGCGCGCCGCGACCTGGGGATACAGCCGGCTGCCCGCCGCGTGCGCGTCCGCGGAGAGGTCCAGCATCTCGCGCCAGAGGTTCGGGTCGGCGTCCACCTGGATCAGTGCGAACGACACCGGCCGGTCGATCTCGCCGCCCAGCCGCCGCATCCAGTCGAGTTCCTTTTTCGGGGCGACGATGTCCTCGCCCGCGGATCCCTGCGGGGCCAGCTCGAACACCGCCTGGCCTCCGGCCGCCATGGCGCGGCCAAGGCCGAACAGCTCTTCCTCGGCGGCGAAGGTGCCGGGCACGGGCTCGCCGTCCATCGCGCGGTGTCCCATCGTGCGCGACGTCGAGAATCCGAGCGCCCCGGCTTCGATCGCTTCGGTGACCAGTCGACCCATCGCCGCGATGTCCTCGGACGTGGCCGGTTCATTGCGGGCGCCCCGCTCGCCCATCGCGTAGGCGCGGATGGCCCCGTGTGCTACCTGACTGCCCACGTCGATCGAGAACTTCTGCTTGCCGACGGCGTCGAGGTACTCGGGATAGGTTTCCCAGCCCCAAGTGATGCCTTCGGTCAGCGCGGTGCCCGGGATGTCCTCGACGCCCTCCATCAGCTCGATCAGCCACTTCTCGGCGCCGGGGCGCACCGGAGCGAAGCCGACGCCGCAGTTGCCGGTGACCACCGTGGTGACCCCGTGGCCACTGGACGGCTCGAGCAGGCCGTCCCAGCTCACCTGACCGTCGTAGTGGGTGTGGATGTCGACGAAGCCCGGGGCCACTACTTTCCCGGTTGCGTCAATCGTCTCGGCGGCCTCCGCTCTCTCCAAACCGCCCGGCTCTGCGCCGTTGGCACCGCGGCGGACAACGTCGACGATCGTGCCGTCCTTGATGCCGATGTCCGCGCGATAACGTTCCGCGCCGGTGCCATCGACGACAGTGCCACCGACGATCTTCAGGTCGAACATGAGATTCTCCTTGTCGCCATTGGCTACCGACACGCAAGAGCTGCAGCATTACGCTACTCGAAGTAGCGTAACTCTTGCGGCGGGTATGGCAAGGGGTTCGGCGGAATTTCCGACGGCTACCGAGAACTCTTTACTGCCGCGATGGTTTCCAGGTCGTCGAGTGCTGCGACACCGCGCCGCAGACCTTCCATGGCGATGGCTTCGACCTGCATTCCACCCATTCCGGCGGTGATCAGGGGAGCGACATAGGCGTACAGCGCACCCTGCCGGTACCGCAGCCACAGCTCGTCGCGATCCAGGTCGGGTCCGCCGGCAGTCGCCAGCGCGCGACGATAGTCGTCGAGCAGGTCGCGTTGAGTCGCACGGCGGTCTTCCGGTGTCAGGCTGGTGATCAGGGTGTAGGCCAGTTCGCGTGAGGGGTGTCCGCGCCGTACCGCCTGCCAGTCCAGAAGGCCCGCCTTGCCGCCGTAGAAGTACATGTTGCCGGGGTGAGCGTCGCCGTGCATGACCGTGTGTGGGGGAGTGTCGATCAGTGCGGCAACCGCCCGGTAGTTGTCGGCGATGAAGCGGCCCTTTTCGACGGGGATGCTGGTGCGCTCGGCAAGGCGTTTGATCGACGTGTTCATCAGCGAGCCGGTCAATAGGGAGGTGACGTCACCCGATGGGGTGTAGAGCCATCCCAACGGGCCGCGCCCATCGCGTGGCAGGCGGTCCCAGAAGGTGGCGTGCAGATTGGCCAGCAACTCGACGATGAGGCTGGCCTGGTCGGTAGAAAGCGGGTGCAAGGTGTCGGGAAATTCGCACGAGGCGGCGGGTAACTCTTCCAGAACCAGCAGATAACGGCCGGTCCAGGTGTCGAATGCCGCGCCGTAGGCAGTCGGGACCCCGATGAGCTGCGGGGCGAGTTGGCTGTAGAAGCGCACCTCGGTGTGGCCGAGCCGGCCCAGTTCGCCCATCAAACGGGTGGCGGCGGTCTTTGCCGCCAGCTTGACGAACACCGACTCGGGTACGCCGCTTCCAGTCAGCACCAGCCGGGCCCGCGACGACGTCCCCGCGTCGCTACCAAGGACACGGATCGATCTGACAGTTGTCCCCATGACCTTGGAGAGGACAGCGGGGGTGATGTCTTCGACCGTCCGTGGCAGACCCAGCCTGTCTCCCAAGACCGCGTCAGTGGTCACCCGGCCGACTCCGCGGCCCAGATGAGCGCCCAGGCCGACGACGGAAAAGGTCTGTTTAATCGGGTTTTTCATATCAATCCATTCTGCTCGGGGACCCGTCGCTCGCGAACAACGCATCCAGCAGGTCCTGGCGCAGGCCACCTGACAGCAAACTCTGCCTTCGACGACGGGCAGTTGGTATTTTCGGTGAATGCTCTTCGCGGCCCTGCGCGACATGCAATGGCGAAAGCGGCGCCTCATCATCGCGATCGTCAGCACGGCACTGATTTTCGGGATGACGCTCGTGATGACCGGGCTCGCGAACGGCTTTGGGGTCGAGGCCCGCAACACCGTCGATTCGATGGGTGTCGACACATTCGTGGTCAAAGACGGCGCGGCCGGACCCTTCCTGGGTTCGACACCGTTCCCCGACGTCGACCTGGCCAGGATTGCCGCTTCGCCCGGCGTCGTGGCGGCGGCCCCACTGGCCTGTGTCGGCACCATCATGAAGGAAGGCACGTCGACGCGAAACATCACGGCCTTCGGCGCGCCCGAGCACGGGCCCGGGATGCCGCAAGTCTCGGAGGGCAAGGCGCCGTCCAAGCCGGACGAGGCCGCGGCGTCGAGCACACTGGGCCGGCACATCGGCGACACCCTGCAGGTCGGTGCGCATGCGTTGCGGATCGTCGGCATTGTGCCCAATTCGACAGCGCTGGCGAAGATCCCCAACGTCTTCCTGACGACCCAGGGCCTGCAGCAAGTCGCATACAACGGGCAGCCCATGGTCACGTCGATCGGTGTGGTCGGCAAACCCCGACAGCTGCCGGGCGGCTACCAGACGTACGACCGGGCGGGCGCTGTCAAGGATTTGGTGCGACCGTTGAACGTTGCGGTGACGTCGATCTCGATCGTGGCCGTCTTGCTGTGGGTGGTGGCGGCGCTGATCGTCGGATCGGTGGTCTACCTCTCCGCGCTCGAGCGGGTGCGCGACTTCGCGGTGTTCAAGGCGATCGGCACGCGGTCACGCTCGATCATGGCGGGGCTGGCAATGCAGGCGCTGATCGTCGCGCTGCTCGCGGCGGTGCTGGGCGTCATCTTGGCGCAGCTGCTGGGACCGCTGTTTCCGATGATCGTCGCGGTGCCTGTGGGCGCCTATGTACTGCTACCGGTGGTTGCGATCACGATCGGCCTGTTGGCCAGCCTCGCCGGGCTGAGGCGGGTGGTGGCCGTGGATCCGGCGCTCGCGTTCGGAGGTCCCTAAGCGATGGGCGATCTCAGCATCCAGGACCTGGTCGTCGAGTATCACAGCGGCGGATACGCGCTGCGGCCGATCAACGGGCTGAACCTCGATGTGGCGGCGGGGTCGTTGGTGATCCTGCTCGGGCCCAGCGGCTGCGGGAAGACGACGCTGCTGTCCTGCCTCGGCGGCATCCTGCGCCCCAAGTCCGGGGCGATCAAGTTCGATGACGTCGACATCACGACTCTCGACGGTTCCGCGCTGGCGAACTATCGGCGCGACAAGGTGGGCATCGTCTTCCAGGCGTTCAACCTGGTGCCCAGCCTCACCGCGGTCGAGAACGTCATGGTCCCGATGCGTGAGGCCGGAATGTCGCGCCGGGCAGCGCGCAGGCGTGCCGAGGAATTGCTCACGCGGGTGAACCTGGAAGAGCGAATGAAACACCGCCCGGGCGACCTGAGCGGCGGGCAGCAGCAACGCGTGGCGGTCGCTCGCGCGATCGCGCTAGATCCGCCGTTGATCCTTGCCGACGAGCCGACCGCGCACCTCGATTTCATCCAGGTGGAGGAGGTGCTGCGGCTGATCCGCGAACTGGCCGACGGGGATCGCGTGGTGGTGGTCGCCACCCACGACGCCCGGATGCTGCCGATGGCCGACCGTGTCGTCGAGCTGACACCCGATTTCACCGAAACGAACAAGCCACCGGAAACGGTGGAGGTGAAAGCCGGCGAGGTGCTCTTCGAACAGTCCACGATGGGCGAACTGATCTACGTCGTCTCCAAAGGTGAGTTCGAGCTGGTGCATGAATTGGCAGACGGCGGTGAGGAATTGATCAAGATCGCAGAGCCCGGGGACTACTTCGGCGAAATCGGCGTGCTGTTTCACATGCCTCGCGCGGCGACCGCACGCGCCCGCACCGACGCGACCGTCATCGGCTACACCGCCCCGGTGTTCCGCGAGCGGATTGGTGCGGGGGGCGTGCGCGACCTGATCGGGCATCGCAAGCTCGCCACCGAGTGAACGAATTCCGTTTCTGCGTCGTGGTGCGAGTGGTGTTCCGGCACTGCAAAATCGGGAAGGATGGTCGGCATGGAGCCCGACGAGCAGCATGACGAATCTGGTGCAGCCGAGCCCACTGCGCCCTCTGCGCCTGCCTGGCGTTCCGCGCTGACCCGGCGCGGTGCGTTGGTGGGAATGGGCGCGGTGGCCGGTATCGCCGCGGTGGACGTGGGCGGATTTGCCTATGCGGGCGGCTGGCTGCGGCCAGACGCACTGACCCCATCCCGGTTCGCTGATCGCTTCGAGCATATCTACGGCCGACATGACGGGTTTCGGCGCAACCACGCCAAGGGCCTCAGCGCCACAGGAACTTTCGCGAGCACCGGGGCGGCCGCGGCGATCTGCCGGGCAGCGGTCTTCCAGCCGGGAAGCGTTCCGGTGATCGGCCGGTTTTCGCTGGGCGGCGGTCTGCCCGATCAGCCCGACAAGCCCGATACCGTCCGAGGCCTGGGCCTGCTGTTGGAGGCGAGCGGACAGCAGTGGCGCACGGCGATGATCAACATCCCCGTTTTCACCGACAGTACGCCGCAAGGGTTTTACGAGCGCTTGCTGGCGTCCAAACCCGTGCCGGACACGGGCAAGGCCGACCCGCAGAAGATGGCCGCGTTCCTCGGCCGCCACCCCGAGACCGCCGCGGCGATGAAGATCATCAAACAATCACCGCCCAGTGCGGGGTTCGGAGACAGCACCTTTTATGGGCTGAATGCGTTCTACTTCACCAACAGCGCGGGTGCGACTGTTCCGGTCCGCTGGTCTGTCATTCCGCAAGACGGCCCGACGGCTCCACCGGCCCCGCCGGGGCCCGGCAAGGACTACCTGTTCGATGACCTGATTCGCGTGGTGGCGCAGCGGCCATTGACTTGGCGGCTGGTGATCACAATCGGGGAGCCGGGCGACCCGACCAACGACGCCACCAAACCCTGGCCGCAGTCGAGGCGGTCCGTCGAAGCCGGCACCATCACCATTTCCGCGGTGCAGACGGAGGAGCCCGGCAACGCGCGCGATATCAACTTCGACCCGCTGATACTGCCGGACGGCATCACCGCGTCCGATGATCCCCTGCCCGCGGCGAGGTCCGCCGTGTATGCGCGGTCCTTCACCCGTCGCGCCACCGAACCCAAGTCGCCCAGCGAGGTCGACGTCAGCCAGGTGCGCTCATGACTGACGAAATAAGCGAGGCCCCAAAACGTTTCGCGCTGCCCTCCCGGATTCTGCACTGGCTGATGGCGCCCATGGTCATCGCGCAGCTGTTCATCGGCGTGACCATGATCGCGTCGTTGAGCTATTACCCGCTGCTGCTGGCGATCCACCGGCCGTTGGGGATTCTGATTCTGGTCTTCGCCGTGGTGCGCCTGGTCAATCGGTTGACCCACAAGCTGCCGCCGTTTTTGGCCACCATGAGCCGCGCTGAACGCCGCATCGCGTCGTGGTCGGAATACCTGCTCTACGCCCTGCTGCTCGTCCAGCCTTTGGTGGGCTGGGCGATGCTCTCGGCCGCGAGAGTCCCGATCACGCTCGTGGGGCCGGTGCATCTGCCCGGTATCGCACCCCACGACGTCGATGTCTATGCGGTGCTCCGGGTGTGCCACAGCGTCTTTGCGTATCTGCTTTTCCTGACTTTTACCGCTCACCTGTGTGCGGTTCTGTTTCACACGCTCGTGCTGCGCGACAGGCTCCTCGACCGGATGGCGGTGTGGCCGACCAAACCCGCATCCGCACAACAGAACGAAGCCCAGGCCTGATCACCGTCTGCATTGCCGACGCGTCGTGCTCGTTACCTCAACCGGCTCGAGCGGTGCAACGCCTACTCCGCGGAGACGGGTGCTCAGCCTATCGGTGTGGCGGGAGTGGGAACGGTTGACCGAGGTCTTACTGGCACGGCGCACTAATGGGTCTTGACTCGTCCGCGCGACGTAAATTTGAACCTGAGACAACGAACAGGAGCCCAAGGTGCCGATATTCATGGTCGAGCGTGCCTTCGCCGAGGAATTGGAACCCAGCCTCGACCTCGCCGATGGAATCAATCGGATCAATGCCGAGGAGGGCGTTAGTTGGCTGTACTCGTTTTTGTCAGCGGACAAACGAAAGACGTACTGCCTTTATGAGGCACCGTCGCCGGAGGCCATCAGGACCGCCGCCGCACGTGCCGGGCTTCCCGCCGATGTAATCGTTGAGGTAAACCAGCGCGTCATGCCGGACGGTGCATTGTCCGACATCTGACAGCCCTCACCCGAGCAGCTCGTGATCCGCGGCGTACATCGCCGCCTGGGTTCGGTTCGCGGCTCCGGTCTTGATCAGGATGCTGCGAACATGGTTGGCTGCCGTGTTGGTGCTGATGTAGAGGCGCTCGCCAATCGCGCGATTACTCAGCCCGGTGGCCAGCAGCCGCAGCACTTCGACCTCCCGGTCCGTCAGTCCGTCTGGGCCCTCGGGAGCCATAGTCAGCAACGCATCCACCAGGTCGAGCACTCGGACCTGGCCGATCGGCGCGGCGATGCCGCGGGCCTCATCGGCCAGGCGTCGGGCCTCATCCGTGCGACCGCGTGACGCCGCAAATATCGCTTGTCGGGCCAGCGTCTCCGCGACATGCACCACCGAGCCCATGCGCCGATCCATTTCGAGCGCCGCATCGAAATGGCTTTCGGCCGAACGGGTATCACCGCCGCACGCCGCGATCCGGGCGAGGTATCGGTCGCCGCTGCCGAACAGTGCGACGAACTGGCCGGCCACCAGGTTCTTGCCGGCGTACTGGGCAACGTAGGGCCGCAGCGCATGGAGCGCTTCGCGGTTGCCCAGCTCTAACGCCGCCTCGACCATGAAGACCAGCTCCATCGGCCACTGCGCTTCGTTGGTGCGGTCGGAAAGGTTGCGGTTGAGCAACTGATTGAGCGCTCGGGTCATGCCTCGTTCGCAGTTGAGCTCGGTATACAACGCGAGCAAGCCCGGGACCCAGCGCCCGGCGAACGTCTCGCTCCCATCCACAAACCCGCCGTAGGTTTTCAGGTCGCCGGTTTCGCGGCGGATTATGAACATCTGGACTCCGTGGGAGCCCTCGGTGTCGTCGGCGTCGAACAAATTACCTGTGCGCAAGGCGATCTCGGCCCACCGCTCGGCGCCGGCGAAGTCGCCGCGCAGATAGGTCAGCGCTTGCTCGACGCATGCACCGACGAAACCGAAGACGGGTTGTCCAGAGGCTTGGGCCGCGCGCCGCATGTCGGCCGCCGACGTGGCCAGGTCGTCTGGCCGGCCGGCCAGATAGCTGGCCATGGCGCCGAAATGCGAAGACGCACCAAGCGCCTCGTAGTTCCGGCTCGCTAGCGCCGTGCGCGAGACCTCGGCCGAACGCTCCAATTGGATTTCGCACAATTCCGGGGTGATACCTTGCCACAGGCTCGTCGTGAGGGTGTGCAACAGCACCGCCGGATCGGCGCCGACCCGCGCGCGCTCGATGGCGCGATCGCTGATTTCGCGGGCACGCACGACCTCGCCGCCGAACGCCAGTGCCCGTCCGAAACTGCCGAGGGCTTGCAGGTAGCGTGGGTCGTCCGTCTGCAACCCGCACGATTCCAGCGCCGATGCCAGCAGATCGGCCGCCTTCGAATCGGCCCGCCGGTAACGCCAATTCGCGTCCTCGTAGCCGACGGCGGCCTCCAGCCGGACGAGCGGGTCGTCCATGGTGCTGATGCGTTCGTAGATGGCCCGCGCACGGGGGAAATCACCGGCGCGCACGTGGTTCGCGGCCGCACCGAGGTTCATCCTTGCCCGATCCGCGAGGCTCAGCTCGGGCAGCGACGCCGCCCGTTCGAACCATTTGGCCGCGTCCTCGTAGGCCACGCTCTGTTCGGCCATCCGGGCCGCCTCACGTGCGTAACGCAATGCCTGCTCGTGGTAGCCCAGCACATGCGCCCGCAGGTAGTGGTTCGCCAAGCGGGGAACCAGCGATGGGTCCGCGCGCCCCTCGAGCGCTTCGGCGGCCCGGGCGTGCATGATCCGCAGCCGAGACGCCGCCATGCCGGCGACGACGGCCTCGCGGGTCAGCGCGTGCACGAAGGAGAACTCGCCGTCGGAGTCGTGAACCGCCCGGACCAGCCCGACGGCTTCGGCTGAATCGATCGCTGCCAGCGTCGCGGTGAGGTCGGTTTCGCCGGAGGCGATCAGCGCGGGCAGATCAAACGTCTCGCCCAGCACCGCTGCCTGCTCGATGACCTTGCGGACGCTGTGACCCAGTCCGCCAAGGCGGCGAGCGATGGCATCTCCGATCGACGCCGGGACGGTCTGTTGCACACTCAACGTGGCTATCCCGCCCCGGATTTCCAGGTCGTTGACCAGTTCGGTCAAGAAGAACGGATTGCCGCCGGTCTTGTCCCGAAGAAGGGCAGCGGCCGTGCGCGCCGACGCAGGGGCCAGCTGCTGGGTTCGGCTGACGAACTCGGCGATCGCCTCGGTGTCCAGGCCCGCGAGATCTAGGCGCCGGATGCCGTCGAACCGGTGCAGTTCAGCCAGCCGGGTAGTGAGTTCGTCGGAGCGGTCCGGTTCGGTGGTGCGGAACGTGGCCACCACCAGCATGCGGACATCAGCGCAGTCGATCAGCACCTGTTCCAGCATCGCGAGGGTGGGCAGCTGCGCCCAATGCAGGTCGTCGAGGATTAACACGATCGGGCGGTCGATCGCCAGGCGCCGCAAGAACCCGGTGAGCGCGTCGAATAGGGCGCGCCGGGCCGTGCCGTCGTCCGCTACCGCGCCGGCGTCCGGCAGGTGCCGATCCACCTGGGTTGTCAGCCGGCGCAGCTGAGGTCCCGCGTCCGCCAACAGGTCCACCATCGAACCCGGGGGGCCCGCCATCAGCAGACGATCCAGTGCCTCGGCGAACGGTGCGTACGGAACGTCGGCATCGGCCGTTGAGCTGCCCACGAGCACCCCAACATCGTGGTCGGCCAGCGTTGCGGCGACCTCGGCGGCTAGGCGTGTCTTGCCGGCCCCGGGTTCACCGCCGATGAACACCGCCTGGCGGTTGCCGCTCTCGACGCGCTCCCACGCCTGCTCGAACGCCGCGAGTTCCGCGGCGCGGCCCACGAGCGGGCCGCGGCGGCGAGCGGTCAGTTCGGCTGGAAGCGGTGGTGGCACCCACTGCGCCATGCTCATAACGTAGCCGCGTTGACGCTGGCCGGAGAATAGTCAGAAGTAACTATCGTGGAGCGCCCCGCAAATGCCTCATTGTGGTCATGACGCGCTACCTCCTGGACTCGTAGCGTCGCGGTATCAAGACCCGCAAAGCAAAGGAGGAGGTTCGAGCATGAGCCTCACGACCGCAACCGACGAACTCCGCACCCGGCTGGGTGCCGATGTAATCCTGCCCGACGACCCGGGATACGACGAGGCCCGGGCGCTCCACAACGCCATGATCGACAAGCGGCCGGCGGTGATCGTGCGCTGCGGATCCACCTCCGACATCGCGGGCGCTCTCGAGTTTGCGCGGACGTCGAAGCTCGCGGTCGCGGTCCGCGGGGGCGGTCACAACGGCCCCGGTTTCGGTTCCGTCGAGGGCGGCCTCGTCATCGACCTGTCCCGGATGAACCGCGTTGACGTGGACCCAGACCGGCGCACCGCACGCGTCCAAGGCGGCGCGACCTGGGCACAAGTGGACGGAGCGACCCACGCGCACGGTCTGGCGACGCCGTCCGGCATCATCTCCACTACCGGCGTCGGCGGCCTCACCCTCGGCGGCGGCCACGGCTACCTGACCCGCAAATACGGCCTGACCATCGACAACCTGCTGGAGGCCGAGCTGGTGCTGGCCGATGGCCGGGTGGTGACGGCGTCCGAATCCGAGCACCCCGACCTGTTCTGGGCGCTGCGCGGCGGCGGCGGAAACTTCGGCGTGGTCACCTCGTTCACCTTCCGCCTGCACCCGGTGCACACCGTGATCTGCGGTCCCACGGCGTGGCCGTCATCGGCCACCGCCGACATCCTTGGCTGGTACCGGGACTTCCTCCCGGCTCAAGACGAGGATCTCTACGGGTTCTTCGCAGCCATGACCGTCCCGCCGGTGGCTCCGTTCCCCGAGGCGTTCCACCTGCAAAAGGCGTGCGCGGTGGTCTGGTGCTACACCGGCGATCCCGCCCGGGCCGACGAGGTCTTCGCGCCGATCCGGCAGATGGAGCCGGCCTTCGACGGTATCGGTGCGGCGCCGTATCCCGCGCTGCAGTCCACCTTTGATGGCCTGTATCCCAAAGGGCTGCAGTGGTATTGGCGTGGCGACTTCTTCCGGACGGTGTCCGACGGCGCGGTTGAAGCCCATGCCCGCTTCATCGAGGAACTGCCGACGATGCACTCCACGATGCACCTCTATCCGATCGACGGGGCGGTGCATCGCGTCGGACAA
This sequence comes from uncultured Actinomycetota bacterium, assembly GCA_963767375.1. Taxonomy (GTDB): domain Bacteria; phylum Actinomycetota; class Actinomycetes; order Mycobacteriales; family Mycobacteriaceae; genus Mycobacterium. The sequence continues at coordinate 1,618,619 of CAVYDT010000008.1, read as the reverse complement.
ACCGACACCGCGTGGGCCTACCGGGACGTCAACTTCTCCCAGGTCATCGCGGGAGTTGACCCGGACCCGGCCAACGCGGAGGCGTTGAAGCGGTGGACGGCGGACTATTGGGACGCGACCCACCCGCACTCGGCGGGCGGAGCCTACGTCAACTTCATGATGGACGAAGGCCAAGACCGAATCCGGGCGACCTACGGCCCGAACTACCAGCGGCTCAGCGAAGTCAAGGCACAATACGATCCCACCAACGCCTTCCGCATCAACCAGAACATCCGGCCGGCGGGATCGCGCGGAGCCTAATTTGTGGTTGCCGCGTTTCGGCCAGCACACGAGCGGGCACGAGTGCGGCCACCATGGTGGCGACACAGATAAGTCCGTCGTCTTTGAGGCCCCACCTGATCGCGGCCAGGGTCGCCACCCCCGCCACACACAGCAGCGTCCCGACCGCCGTGCCCCGCCAGACCGAGGTGATCGCGGGTGCGCCGTCCCAGCCGGACAGCGGGTTGTTCTCCAGTGGGCGCAGCGTGCGGAAGAGCACGGCCACCACGGCGATCACGATGACCAGCTGCATGACGCTGATCAGGAGGAAATGCGGCTGACCGGGGTAGCGGGGGTGCCCGAGGCCGTCGAAGAGCAGGTGCACGCCCAGCAGCACGGGCATGTGCCAGAGGTACAGGGTCATGGCCCCGGAGTTGCCGATCGCGGTCAACCACCACACCTGCGGCCGCTGCGCCCATCGGGCGATCGTCGGCGCGGCCAGGATTGCCAACGCGCTCAAGATGATCGCGTGCCCCGCCAGCAGCAGCGACGGCGGGCTCGTGTTGGACAGATGGTGGTCACCGGTGCCGACCATGCTCAATTCGTAAGGCCCCCAGTGAACCAGCGCGACGTTGACCGCTAGCAACGCCACCGCCGTGCCCAGCGCGGCGCGGCCGGTGAGCAGGCGGCGGCGGTAGGCGATGCCGAACATGCCCGGGATGAGCCAGACGGCCATGTTGAGATAGCCGAGCCAGGACACGGCGGGCCAGTGCAGCCTGACCGTGTCGATGACTGCGCTGGCGCCGTAGACCGTGGCCACGCCCGCGGTGAGGCGGGCTGCGGTGGTGACCCGAAACAGGGCCGGCATCGCGGCCAGCACCAGGACATAGGCGCCCAGGAACCACAGCAGCTGGATACTGACGCCGGCTATCGGTTCGTAGACGTGCCTGGGTAGCACCGTGGACAGGACGGTCAGCGCGACCGCCCAAAACGCGAAGTAGTAAAACAGCGGACGAAACAACCGGCTGCAGCGCTTCAGCAGCCAGCCGCCCCAGTTGGTGCCCGGCCGCCAGGACGCTTCGCACGCCGCGACACCGGCGAAGAAGAACAGCGGCATGATCTGGAAAATCCACGTCAGGGCCTGAAACACCGGTGAGGTGGTGAGCAGGTTGTCCCAAATGAGCACGTTGTTACGGATGATGCTGGCTGCCATCACCGTGTGGCCGACCACCACGCCGATCAGGCCGGTAATTCGGATGACGTCGATGGCTCGGTCGCGGTCTGTCGGGGTGCGGTCGGCCAGTTCGGCCGGGGTGGGAAAGCTGCTTGTCTTAGTCACCCCGGAAGCGTCGCTGATCGGGCCAGGTCCGGGCCTGCGTAGTTCTACCTGTCTTGGCTGCGTAGTTCTGCGTAGTTCCGCCCGAGCTATCAGTGCCCGCGCCGGAGGGCCTCGACGATGATGCCGGTGGTCCGTTCGGCTGGCCGCCGTGAATATGGCTGCGCCTGAGAGAATCGGGTATGCCACTTTTCACCGTCACAATGCGTTCCGGCAGAACGGTGACAGAAAAGGACGCAATATCCGCCGCGATTCACGAAGCTAGCGTCAGCGCTGGTTATGCTGAGGACGATCACTTCCAGAGGTTCATCTGTTTGGAAGAAGCCGACCTTCGCATCAGCCCCCTGTATCCCGATCTGCAGAAGCCTCGCAGCGAGCATGTCCTGATGATCGAGGTCCAGCTCTCATCGGGGACTGAAAAAGACAAGAAGCGCTCGCTCCTTTCCGCGATCGTGACTCGCCTACAGGCGGCAGGAACGGACCCAAACGACGTCATCGTCTTCTTCGGCGAGATCGACCGTGCCAGTAGTTCCTTTGGCGGCGGCCGTCCCGCCCTGCCTGTCGAGATGCGGCCTTAAGCATTCACTCACCCAGCATTCCGTTGAGCATCGCGGTGAGCATCCTGCGTACGCGCGGTTCGATCTCGAAGACTGCGTGCGCCATGCGCGGGTCGCTGCGGTAAAGCGCCGCCACTTCTGGGGGTGGGTTGGCCATTTGCCAGAATGCGCCGGACAGTGAGGTCGCGGTGGCGATGATGTCGATGCCGTCTCGTTGGGTGAGGCCGGGCATGAGTTGTCGCATGACTTCGACGATGGCGTCGACTTCGGTATGGGTGACGAGCTTGAAAGCGCGTACGGCTTCCAGGGACACGTTTCGTTCCAGGTTAAGCGGCGCCTGGGCGAGCAGGTCGCAGAACATGCCGCGGTCGGCCAGTGTGGTGGAGAAGGCGGACGCCACAGTCTCCGCGGTCGGGGAGCCGCCGAACCTCTCCAATTTCACGCGCAGCGCCGCCGACCATTCTCGCCAATCGTCGGCTGTGAGGCGCAGGAAGATCTGCTCGCGCGTCTCGAAGTAGCGCAGCAGGGCCGACTTGTGCATGCCGACCGTGTCGGCGATATCGGTAAGGGTGATCTGCCGAATACCTCGTTTGGCGCCGAGTGAGCGGGCCGCTGCCAGGATGGCGTCTTCGCGGTGTTGCTTGGCCTCTGGACTGCGGGCCCTCTGAAAATCCGTAGCGTCCACGCGCCAATCTTAGCGCAACCCTGTTGCGCTATTAACGCAACGGTGTTTTACTAAAGCCATGACACAAACATGGTTCATCACCGGTTCGTCCCGCGGCTTCGGGCGTGCCCTGGCTCGCGCCGCGCTCCAGGCGGGTGATCGAGTCGCTGCCACCGCACGCCGGCGAGAGCAACTGGATGATCTCGCCACCGCCTACCCGGATCGCTTACAAGCCCTCGCCCTGGACGTCACCGACGTAGCGGCGGCCGGCGCGGCGATCAGCGAAGCGCGCCAACGGTTCGGCCGGCTCGACGTCATCGTCAACAACGCGGGCTACGCCAACGTCTCACCCGTCGAGACCGGAGATGACGAGGACTTCCGCGCCCAGTTCGAGACCAACTTCTGGGGTGTCTACAACGTCTCGAAGGCGGCCATCCCCGTGCTGAGAGAACAAGGAGGCGGATTGATCATGCAGTTCTCGTCGATGGGCGGCCGCGTCGGCGGCTCTCCCGGCATCGCCTCCTACCAGGCGGCCAAATTCGCGATCGACGGGTTCAGCCGCGTGCTGCGGACCGAGACCGCGCGGTTCGGCATCAAGGTGATTGTCGTCGAGCCGAGCGGTTTCCGCACCGACTGGGCAGGGTCGTCGATGACCGTCCGGCCCATTCCTGAGGAGTACGCCGAGATACTCGCCTGGCGTCGGGAGGGCAGTGGCGTTGCGGCCGGGGACCCGGACCGAGCGGCCGAAATACTCGTCCAGGTCGCGAAGCGTCGCGACATTCCCCGCAATCTGCCTCTTGGGGTGAACGCGGCAGAGGGCTCGATACGGCTCGACCAAGAGCGCCTCGCCGAAGACCGCAAGTGGTCAGCGGTCAGCAGGTCAGCCGATTTCGCCGAGTCCTATCCGGTCGAGTTTCCCCCCGATATCTGAGACACGATCTGATTCCGAAAGTCCCGTAGGGAAGAAGACTAATAGTCAGTTATGGCTCGTCTACCGCGCGATCAGCTCTCAGACAAATAATCATCCCGCGCCGACCGCACGCTGACGGGAATCGCTGATGCGTGTCAGCTCGGAACCATTGTTATTCAGGGACTTACGATCGCCCAGCGGTCGATAGAACTGACCTTGTGTGCCCCGAAATAGTGCGGACCGGAAGTGCTGTGCATCGTTGACATCGTGACTGAAATCATTGTCTACTAGTCAGATAGTACGGAGACGCACGGGGTGCAGAGGAGTGCCGCAATGAACAAGGACGATCTGATCCTGATCAGCGTGGACGATCACATCGCCGAGCCGGCCGATATGTTCGACGCGCATGTGCCCGCGAAGTACAAGGACCGCGCGCCCCGGGTCGTCCTCGAGCCCGACGGCGATCCAGCAGTGGTACTACGGCGAGATCCGCGGCCGGAACATGGGCCTGAATGCCGTCGCGGGCAAACCCCGCGAGATGTACAACATCGACGCCTCACGCTACGACGAGATGCGGCCGGGGTGCTTCAACGTCGACGAGCGGGTCCGCGACATGAACGCCGGCGGCCAGCTGGCGGGCTTGAATTTCCCGAATTTCACCGGCTTCTCGGGCCAAGTCCTCAACCAGGGTCCCGACCGCGACGCCAATCTGGTGATGATCAAGGCCTACAACGACTGGCACGTCGACGAATGGTGCGCAGCGTATCCGGGCCGGTTCATTCCGTGCGGGATCCTGCCCCTCTATGACGTCAAGGAAGCCGCCAAGGAAGTCAAACGCCTGGCGGACAAGGGCTGTCACGCCGTGACGTTCTCGGAGAACCCGGAAGCGTTGGAAATGCCCAGCATTCACACCAAGTACTGGTATCCGCTGTTCGAGGCCGTGTGCGAGAACAAGACGGTGCTGTGCACCCATGTCGGCTCCGCGTCCCGGTCTCCGCAGGTGTCGAGCGACGCCCCACCCAGCGTGCAGATGACGGCGTCGTCGATGATGAGCATGTTCACCTTCACCGAGCTGATCTGGGCCGAGTTCTGGGCCGACTTCCCACAACTCAAGTTCTCCCTCACCGAGGGCGACGTCGGCTGGATGCCGTACTTCCTCTGGCGCGCAGAGCACGTCTACAACCGGCACTCGGGCTGGACGCTCGCGAAGTTCCCACCGGGCTACAGCGGACCCTCCGACGTGTTCAAGCGACACTTCTACACCTGCTTCATCAGCGACAAAGTCGGCGTGCGGAACATGGACTGGTTCAACGAGGACATGCTCTGCTGGGAGTCCGACTTCCCGCATTCCGACAGCAATTGGCCGTTCGCGCCCGAGGACATCATCGAGACCATGGGTCATCTCGACGACGCGACCATCAACAAGATCACTCACGAAAATGCCATGGCCGCTTACTCTTTCGATCCGTTCCGGTACATCCCGAAGGAGCACGCCCGCGCCGGCCAGCTGCGCGCCCAGGCTACCGACGTTGATGTGGTCACTCATGTCGGCCGCCAAGCCAGCCAGCGTGACCGCGACGCGTGGACCCGGATGACGCAGTTCGCTCTGCAGGCGCGGGCAGAAGCGACAGCGGCCACGGTGGAGGCCACCGGAATCGCCGACCGCGTGACAACTTTGGGCAACTGAGCGTGGAGGACCACGCCCTGGCACCGTTCGCCGACTGGCGTGTGCTCGAGTTGTCGAACGGGATTGCGGTGTCGTACTGCGCCAAGATGTTCGCCGACGCGGGCGCCGACGTGGTGAAAATCGAGTCGCGCCAGGGTGATTCGGCACGGAACTGGAACGCGGGCGGACCGGCCGGGGCCCTGTTCGGCTATCTCGCGGCGGGCAAGAGGTCGGTGGTGCATCGCGACCGAGCGGAGGTGGCGGGGCTACTGGCCGGCGCCGACGTCGTGCTCACCGACCTGACCGACGGTTGGACGCTGGCGGATATCACCGCGCGCACCGGCCCGTCGGCGGTGATCGTGGCGGTGACGCCGTTCGGGCTGACGGGCCCCTACGTCGACGATCACATCGCCGCAAACGAATTCATCCTGCAGGCATTGTGCGGTTCGATCGCCGGCCGGGGCTGGCCGGACGACGAACCGGTCCAGGCGGGCGGCCGGCTCGGCGAGTGGCTGGCGGGGACGTACGCCGCCGCGGTCGCGGCCGCCACCGCCAGGCACGCGGCCCGGGGCGGCCGCGGCGAGATCGTCGACGTCTCGGTCTACGAGGCGATGGTGATCGCGATGGGCGGCCTACCCGCCATGTCCGCCAGCGTGCTGGGCGCGGATTCCCTTATCCAGCAACGCAGTCTGGAGCTGCCGTCGATCGTCCCCACCGCCGATGGATTGGTCGGCTTCTGCACCATCACGGCACAGCAGTTCCAGGACTTCCTGGTGATGATCGATCGCGCTGACCTGGTCGACGACGCCGAGCTGGCGTCGTTCGCCGGCCGGATCGAACGCCGCGACGAGTTCGTCGGCATGGTGACCGAATGGACGCTGGCCCGCACCACGCAGGAGATCGTCGATCTCGCGGTGGCGTTCCGGATTCCGGTGGCCCCCATCGCCACCCCGGCCACGCTGCCGACCGTCGACCACTTTGTGCAGCGGGGCGTGTTCGTCGAATCGCAGCCGGGCGTGATCGCGCCGCGGGTGCCGTATCGCAGCGACGCGATCGCGACGAGGACACCCGGAGCCGGGCCGCCGCCGCTGGGCGCCGACAACGGCCGCGTCCACTGGCCTACTCGGCACCGGCGGTCCCACCTTGACGACCAACTTCCGTTGTCCGACATACGGGTAACCGACCTCACCGCCTTCTGGGCCGGGCCCGTCGCGACCCAACTGCTCGGATGCCTGGGCGCCGACGTGATCAAGCTCGAGGGCGTGCGGCGGCCCGACGGCATGAGGTTCTCCGCGGGCCGCCCACCCACCTGGGATCAGTGGTGGGAATGGGGCCCGGTGTTCCTGTGCAGCAACAACAACAAGCGCAGCGTCAGCGTCGAGCTCAGCACCGACACCGGACGTGCCATCGCTCTGGAGCTCATCGCCGCAACCGATCTGGTCATCGAGAACTTCTCACCGCGGGTCATGGAGAACTTCGGTCTGGACCGGGACGCCGTGACGGCCGCCAACCCGCGGGCCATCATGATCCGGATGCCGGCATTCGGCCTCGACGGCCCGTGGCGCGATCGCGTCGGCTTCGCCCAGACGATGGAACAGGCGACGGGCATGGCGTGGATGACCGGCCATGCGGACGGAGCCCCGGTGATTCCGCGGGGCGTGTGCGACCCGATCGCGGGTCTGCACGCTGTGTTCGCCGCCATTGCGGCCCTGGTGATTCGCGACCGGGACGGGGCCGGCATGCACGTCGAATCGACGATGGTGGAGTCGGCGTTGAACGTCGCCGCCGAAATGCTGGTGGAGTACTCGCGCAACGGAATCGAGATGCGGCGTCAGGGAAACCGGGGACCCGGCGCCAGCCCCCAGGGCGTGTACCGCTGCCGTGACGACGACGAGTGGGTCGCGCTCGCCGCGCTCGACGACACCGCCCGCGCTTCGGTTGCGGGGCTCATCGGCCAACCCGACCTGGCACTCGACGAGGCCGCGTGGCGGGAGCGTGCCGACGACATCGACAAGCAACTGTCGGACTGGGCCAGCAGGCGCACCGTGACCGAAGCCGTTGGGGCGCTGCGCGCCTGCGGCGTGGCCGCGGCACCCGTGACCGGAGCCGCGGCGCTGTTGAGCGACCCGCACCTGCTCGCGCGGGGCTTCTGGGAGACGGTCGACCACCCGGTCGTCGGTTCATTCCTGTGCACCGGCATGCCATTTGCGTTCGTCGGGAAGCCGAGGCGCTGGTTGCGCCGCGTGCCCCCGCTGTATGGGCAGCACACCGGCGAGGTGTTGATGGGAGTGCTGGGGCGCAGCGAGCAGGAGCTGGTGCGTCTGCGCGAAGCAGGGGTCACCAGCGTGCGTCCGGCAGGCCTTTGAAGTGGCACGAGCAATGGCACGAGCAATGGCCGTCACGTTGTGTGTCCCGCCACGCCCCGGCGAGCTCTGCGCGCCGGTCCGCTTCCTGGTGCGCCAGGACTCGCTGGTGATGGAATTAACTGCGCGACACCGGATCACCGGTGTCGAGTGGGACGAGCGCGAACATGCGGTGGCGATGGTCGTCGAGATCACCGACCCGCAAACCGCGCGCCCGGTGGACGTGCGGATCGATGTCCTGGACGCAGAAGCTCCCGGGGCGCTCACCGAGCCGCGGACCAAAACGATCGGCCGCATTGTTCGCGATGGACGACCATACGACGTCGTGGGCACCTATCTCGGGGTGGTCGCGGATGAAAACTAGAACGGAGTCAGGGTGACGAAACCCACCGCCGCCATCGTCGGGGTGCACAACACCCGGCAGGGCCGCCGCCTTGACGGCGAAACCTCGCGCGGCTTGGCGCTCAAGGCAATTCACGGTGCGCTCGCCGATGCCGGTTTGAGTCTCGAGGACGTGGACGGCATCAGCGCGGGCCCACTGTCCACGACGCTGATCTACGACCTGCGCATCGGCCCGGCCTGGCAAGGGGTGGGCTTCGGCCTCGGCATGATCACCGAGGCGGCCACCGCCATCGAGCACGGCATGGCCGACGTGGTGGTGCTCGTGGCCGCGCAAGCCGGTGAATACCGCGACCACGAGGCCACCGCGCCGTGGACCCGGCCCGAGAACGAATTCGTCGCGCCCTGGGGAATGTTCACCACCGCCGAGTTCGCGCTCATCGCGCGGCGCCACATGCACGTCTACGGGACCACGCGCGAACAACTTTCCGTCGTCGCTGCGACCATCCGCAATAACGGATCACAAAACCCCGAAGCCGTGTACCACCAACGCGGACCGTTCACCCCGGAAGACATCACCGCATCACGGCCGATCGCCGAGCCGTTTCATCTACTCGATTGCGCGACCACCTCGGAGGGCGGATGCGCGTTGGTGGTGGCGAACCTGGCCAAGGTCGACAAGGCCAGCCAACCGATCTACGTATTGGGCAGCGGCGCGGACTTTCACGGCCCGTCGTATCAGCACCCACCCGCGTGGGACCTGGCCGGCCGGCGCGGCGATCATGTGAACGGTCAGGTGGGTGCCCGGGCCGCCGACCGTGCGTTCAGTCACGCGGGACTTCGGCGTGACGAGGTGGACGTGCTGGAGCTCTACGATCCGTTCTCGTTCGAGATCATTCGTCAACTCGAGGCGTTTGGATTCTGCGGGGAGGGCGAAGGCGGACAATTCGTCGCCGACGGACACATCGCCATCGGTGGCAGCCATCCGGTCACCACAGACGGGGGAACCATGTCCTTCAGCCACGCGGGCACCAATCCGCAGATGATGCAGCGCGCCATTCGAGCCGTTCAGCAATTGCGCGGTGCGGCGGGCGGCCTGCAGGTGCCGGACGCACATATCGCGTTGTGCAGCAACGGCGGAGCCGGCGCCCTCTTCACCACACTGATGATCCTGGGAGACGAACCGCAATGACTACCTTGCGACCTCAGACCGGCCCCGTGCCCCATGCCAGCAGTCAGGTCAGCGTTCCGTTCTGGCAGGGATGCCGATCGGGCGAGTTGCGTTATCAACGTTGTGCGGCATGTGGCCTGTCGAATTTCCCGCCGACCGAACACTGCCGCCAATGCCTGTCGGCCGATTTGGACTGGCGCAACAGCGGCGGCACCGGCGAGATCTACAGCTGGACGGTGGTCCACCGGCCGGTAACGGCGGAATTCGAACCTCCCTACGCGCCGGCCATCGTCACCCTGGACGAGGGCTATCAGATGCTCACCAACATCGTCGGCGTGGCGCCCGAGGAGCTGGCCGTCGGCATGCCCGTGCAGGTGCAGTTCCATGCCCTAGGCGCCGAGACCACCGACGTCACCCTGCCGTACTTCACCGCACGGCCGTGAGCCCGCTGCGCACCAGCAGCGGGCTGCCGGTAACCGCCTACCTGGTCCTGGGCGTCCTGGCGGCGAACGACGAGCAACTCACCGCCGGCGAGATCAAGACGCGCGCCGAACTGTCGGTCGGCCACTTCTACTGGTCCCCGTCGGTCAGTCACGTGCGCCGCGAACTGAACAGACTGCTGGCGCGGGGCATGGTCGGCGAGATCGGTGCCCAATCCGGCAAGCGCGCCATCACCCTGTACGAGACCACGGATGCTGGGCGCGATGCCCTGCGCCGGTGGGTGCAACACTTTCCCGGCCAGGATCAGGTCGTGATCAAGCACCCCGTCATCCTGCGGACCTGGCTGGCCCGCGGCGAGGATCCAGAACACATCGTCGACACCTTGGATCGGCATCTGGAGGCCACCCGGGCTCGGCTGGACGAAGCACTGTGGTCGCGGCAACGGTCTCGCGAGCTGGGCATCGTTGATGACCCTGACCAGCGTTTCTCCTTCGCCGTCCTCGACTACTCGATCCGTGGCCTGTACGCAGAGCTCTCCAACATCGCGCAACTGCGCGACGAAATCGCCCACGGAACAACCCGGGATCCCGTCAAGCGGGTGCGACGCTCGAAGGGGCAGATGCGCCGCCGTACGCCCACAACCGGCGCCTCGTCGCGGTAGGGCTCACGCCTCTCAGCAACTTCTTGGGTGTTTTAAGCACATTGCTCAGCTTCGCCATGCAAGCTGTACTTCGACGTAGTAGGTCGCCGCCGAGTAGGCGCAGCGCACAGCGAGGTGTAGCTGAGGGGGGTTTAAGGCTTTTCTTTGAGAGGTATTCACGAGCATGGCTAATGCACTTAACGCGTCAGTGATTTGCCTCCAATCACATCCGGCATGGGCCGCGGCCGAGCGGCGTGCACAAGAACGCATGGACGCCATGCGCCGTCATCCGTCCTTTCAATCCCGGCTGCACAGTGCTGTCTTGGGCGAAGGCAGTGGCGCCAAGGTCGGCGTTGTGCGCGAGCTCCGCGTGTGCCGCGGCGACACAGTGCTTGAATTTCCGTCACGCGATCGTATTCGCTGACGTCGTTCACGTTTGTATTAATCGTCGATAACCGTCGATAAACACAGCCCTCCGAAATTCAGCGGGTGGTAACCCCTGAGCGCCAGGTAACCATACAAAAAAGTATGCTAAGGTCCCGGCATGCCTGAGTCCGGGGGTGAGTCGGCCCAAGCAGATGCCGCAGGCGTTAATGCCGAGTTCGTCGCCGCATTGGCTCAGCGGGCCGACGAGGCCGAGCGGTTGAGGAGACTGCCCGCGGCCACGATCAGCGACTTCAAGGCCAGCGGGCTGGCGACGCTGCTGCTTCCAGAACGATTCGGCGGCCGCCAAGCCGAGTTCTCCCAGCTGCTGGACCCGGTCCGGCGGATGGCCCACGGATGCGCCTCCAGCGCCTGGACGCTCGGCTTCTACACCCTGCACAACTGGATGCTCTCCCTGTTCGACATCGAGGCCCAAGATGAGGTGTTCGCTTCGGGGCCGGTCCTGGCACCGGCGCCGCTGGCGCCCACCGGCCGCGGAGTCGTGGTCGACGGCGGCATCCGGTTGACCGGCCGGTGGTCGTGGGCGACCGGAATCATGGACGCCGACTGGGTGATCGTCGGCGCCGTCATAGAAGGCGGGGCCGCCGGCGAAAGGATCTATCCGGCGCTGGTGGCGCTGCCGGCGGACGAGACCGAGGTCGTCGACGTGTGGCACACCGCGGGCATGCGCGGCACCGGGTCCCACGACGTCATCGTCACCGACGTTTTCGTCCCGCTGCGCCGGGTCGTCAGCGTCGTCGACATCTACGGCGGGACCGCCCCGGGGTCAATCGCCCATGACGTCGCGACGTACCGCTGGCCGATGGTCCCGGCGCTTGCGCTGACGGCCGCGATGCCCGTGTTGGGTGCGGCCGAAAAGGTGGTCGAGCTGTACCAGGAGCGGGTGCGGGAGCGGGTGCTGGCCTACAGCGGCGTGGCGCAAAAGGACCAACCGGCCGCGCAGATCCGCCTCGGCGACGCACGGGTACGACTGCGCGCACTGAGCGCCCTGGTTGCCGACACCGCGGCGGGCATCGAGCGGATGGTGGCCGCCGGCGTCAGGGTGCCCCGCGCGATGCGCGCGGACGCGCGGGCGGCGGCGGCGCACACCGTGCATGAGTCGCGGGCAATCATCGCCGACCTGCTGGAAGCATCCGGGGCCAGCGCCCAGTTTCTGAGCAACCCGCTGCAGCGCGCCAAACGCGATGTCGACATCGCGGCGGGCCACGTCGTTTTCGACTACGACCTGAGCCGCGAGCTGTCCGGGGCGCTATCGATCGGCGCCGCGATTTCACCGCTCGCCATGATCTGAGGTCCTCACCTCGGGTCGGCGAGCATCAGATCGACGAACCGTTCCCGTTGCGCGGTCGACCCGGTTTGCGCGGCAGCGCCGGCCAGGTGCAGCAAGCCGATGCCGGCGGCGAACGTCGCTTCGGCGCGAAACCGGGCTTCGCCCTGAGTGCACCCGTGGTCCTCGAATGCCTTGGTCACCGCGCGCAACACGCGACGGTCCGCGGCGCGGACGTTGGCGGCCGCCGTCGCGTCCGATCGTGCCCACTCGCGCATCGCGCGCTCGAGCATCCAATGCTGGGAGCTGACCAGCTGGTCCATCATCTTGGACAGCCGCTCGCGCGGCGGGAGTTCGTCGAGGCTGGCCAGCGAATTCCGGTCCTGTTCGAGAAAAGAGTTCCACGATGCAACGAGGGCTTCGCGGTAGCTGCCGATGTCTTCGAAGTGCCAGTAGAAGCTGCCACGGGTCGCACCGACTTGTTGGCACAACCGCTCGATCTTGAGCGCCCGCACGCCCTCCTCGGCGATCACTGCGTAGCCGGCCTCCAACCAATCACTGACCGACAGCGGGGCGCCTTGTGATTTACGCGGCGGTCCCATACTCCGCAGACTACGGCCACGCGGCGCAGCGGCAGCCTCTTACGCCTGTTGAGTGAGGCTGACCAGCAGGTAGGCGATGCAGCAGAGGAAGTTCAACATCACCAGAACCAGCCCGAGAAAGATGAGGAATCGGGTGCCGCGGCGTTGCAGGCGCCCCAACTTCGCGGTGCGCTCGTCGCGCTTGATCTGGGTCGCGATCAAAGCGAAATGGACATCGGTCACTTCGTCATCCGGAACCGGCGCACCCGCGACCATCTGTTGCAGGCGCTGTGGCTCGGTATCGACGCCGACTTGCGCGAAGCGCCGGCTCAGCCGTCGCGCCTGCCTGCGGCCAAGACACTGGTCTCGCGTCCAAGGCTGACGCGAGAGCTTTCCCCATTCGTCGCCCCAGGGGTTCGACGCGGACGTCACAAGCGGGGAGTCTAATTCGCTTGCGCCGTTATTCGAAGGAGATTTGCGTCCGTTTATGACCGGTTAGCGCAACTGCTCGGTCGGTACCGCATAGCGGTCCTGGTATGAGCGCACCCGGTCGCGCACCTCGGCGGCGTCCAGCCCGGTGTCCGACCAGGTGTAACGTGCGCCTCCGCCGTCTGAAGGATGGGCGGCGAGGAAATCGCGCATCTTCTGTGCGGTGTCGGGTCGCAGCTCGCGACCCAGCTTCTGATAGATGTCGCCGATCGTGCTCCACGGATCCTTCATGAAATCGGCGAACTGCACGTCGATGATGCGGCCGGTGGGAATCGCGCCGCTGTCGCGCAGCGCCATACCGCGCTCAAGACCGACGGCGATCTCTTCATAGGACTGCGCCGCGCACTCGGAGATATTCGATTCGTCGCTGGCCATCCGTCGCAGGTGCTGGGTCAGCGCGGCGATCGAGGAGATGACGTTGAGCGGGTCGCGGTGCGTCTGCACGATCAAGGCGTCGGGGTATTCGGCGAGCAGCGCGTCCAGCTGCCACAGGTGGGCGGGAGATTTCAGCAACCACTGACCGGGAACGCCGGATTGCAGGTGCTGCAGGAAAATCCGGTGGAAGCGGTAGGCGCCGGCGTGGTCGGCCTCATACAACAGCCAGCGGTAGTAGCTCGGCAGGCGGTACTGCACTGTGAAGATCATGCTGGTGAACTCGCTGGCCGTGATGCGGACGCACTCCTGTCCCACCAGAGCGCCCATCGGGTGAAATGCCAGGAACCCGGGAACGATCTGCTCGGACATCTCGATGCTGGCCTGCACTTGCGCGATGCGTGGATCGTCGTGGTAGGTCTCGGGCTGGGGGACCGGGCAGGGTTCGTCGACCTCCCAGGTCAACGGTGCGCGCAGATCAGGGTCTTGGGCGAGCAAGTCGTAGAGGATCGTGGTGCCGGTGCGGGGTTGGCCGACGATGACGATCGGCTGGGTGATCGGCTTGCTGGCGATCTCGGGGCGTTGCTTGCGCCACGCGATCACGCCGAGCCGATTCTTCAGGGCGCGCATGAGGTCGAGGTAGGCGATTTCCACACCGATCGCCGACAGCCGCGCCTCGTTGATCAGCCCCTCGGTGAGGCGGTCCAGCCCGGTCTGCCAGCCGGCCGCACCGAAGTCATCGCTGCCCGCCTCGTCGCAGGCGGTGGCGATGAGCCGTTCCGGGGTGAAGCGCTCCTGCAGCGTCATGGCTGTGCCTCGCGCTGGCGCACCGACACCGTGACGTCGGGCGGATCCGGATTGTCCAGCCAGCGCAACACCACGAAACCCCGATGCCGGCCACCGGTGTCGAGCCAATGGCCGAACCCGAGGTCATCCGCGGAGATCGCGATGCGCACCCGCCCGTCGGCGTCCGGGCGCACCCCCCGGTTGGTCACCGAGCTGTGGCGACGGCGCGGCTCCAGGCATTCGTGCCAGATGTTTTCCAGCGTGACGTTCCAGTAGCGCGTGTTGGGTGGTTCGATGTCGAGCACGAGCGCTTGGCCGGGCTCGAGCCGGAAGGTGCCCATCATGTACAGGTTGTCCGGGGTGGTGTCGGCTGCGCCCAGATCGGCGGCTTCGGCGGTCAACAGCTCATTTGGGCGGTCGAGCAACTCGGGCTTGATGGTGCGGTGCAGGGTGGCCAGCTTCATCAGTGACCACGCCATCGCGGTGAACTGCTCGGCGAGGTCGTCGTCGGTCAGCGGCGCCACCGGGTCTGGGTCGAGCGCCTCGATCCTCAAGGTGGCCAACTCTTCGGCGGCGCGATCACCGATGTATTCCCGGACGACAACCGACGATGCGTCGTCGGGGATCTGCACCCACTGCGCGCCGCCGAGATCGTCGGGTTCTTCCGACGACAGCACCAGTGCGAATTGATCACCGCTGAGCGCCAGGTCGACGTCGCTGACGTAATTGGACATCCGGCGCGGAGTCAGCCCGGTGCCCGCGAGGATCTGAAAACCGAGGTAGGCGCTGGTGCCGCGGGTGCCGGTGATGCGGTAGCGCCGATCGCCGCGGATCATGGCCAAGAAGTAGTTGCCGTCCGGATTGGGGCCGCCGATCATTCGGTTGTCCGAACACATATCGAAGAACACCGGCCTGCCGAGGTCGGATTCGACGGACATCTGCGAGCACAGCGACGATATCCGGGCAATGACGCGCAGCCCTTCGAGTAGCTCGCGCGCCGATTGGGCGTCTTCGGTCACGATCTTGGTGATGTCGGCGAGCATCTGCTGGAAGAACTGCCACGCGGCCTTCGACGCCTCAGCTTGAGTCACAGTCTCATACTGCACGGCGACGCGAAGCCCGCCAACATTATGTTGACCCATCTCGACGATGAGGGTTAGCAGCGAGTCCCATTGACTGACTTCGGGATAGCCCGCAATGTCGATAACTTCCGAGGGCTCACCGCCACCAACATGACTGTCGGAACCGTCGTCCACCGTGCAGCGCGACAGCTACTGGGCGAGGAAAAGGTTGATGCAAGGGAGGACCAGTACTCGTTGGCGGCTAACGCATTTCATTAAGAACCGATTAGGCGAGTCTGGGATGCGCATCGCGCTCGACGACTGGCTCGCCTGCGGCGGGTTGCTACCCGAGTGGATTCGTCAGGGTCTGGCGGCTATCACAATCGCGTGAATCTCAGTGCCGTGAGAGCCCCTCGACGATGAGTCGCGTGGTCAGTTCGGCCCGCCGCCGCGAATATCGTTGTGCTTCCGACAAGATCGGATACACCACGCCACCGACGATCGCATCCGCGGCGGACTCGGCGGTGGCCGCGTCGATTCCCTCGGCGAGCAGCCGGGTGCGGACGCTGTCGTGCAGCGGCTTGCTGAAACCGGCTCGAAGCTTCGCCTGCGTGTCTTCGTGCTCCATGCCGGCGACCGTCAGGATCCGCAGCATCGCCGAGCCGCGCACCGACGTGAGAGTCGCGGCCAGTTTGCGCACCCACCCCACGAGATCAGCGGCCAGGTCATCGGTGTGATCCATCGACGCGAGGATCTTGTCGGCATCGTCGAGTATGACGTCGGCGACGAGCGCGGGACGGCTGGGCCACCAGCGATAAATGGTCTGTTTGCCGACCCCGGCTCGAGCGGCGACCGCCTCGATGGTCAAACCGTCGAACCCGCGCTCGAGCAGCAATTCGCGGGTGGCGGTGACGATCGCCATGCGCGACTTCTCACTGCGGCGCCTCGGCGGGCTGACCGGGGTGAGATCGGTTGGCATCTGGTTGACCCTCGCTGTCGGCGGTCGCGCTCGCTTTACATCTTCTGACTGCCCCCGTAGTCTGCCACAAGACGAGACGGTCCGTCTCGTAACAGGAAAGGATGTCGCGCTGCCGTGACGCTGGGATTGACGCCGGAGCAGCGAGAGCTCAGCGACGCCGTCACACAGTTCGCCGCGCGGCACGCCCCGATCGCTGCCACCCGCGACAGCTTCGACACGCTGGCCGCAGGACAGCTCCCGGACTGGTGGGACGCACTGGTCGGCAACGGCTTTCACGCGGTGCACCTGCCGGAGCACCTCGGCGGCCAGGGCGGGCGGCTGATCGACGCCGCATGTGTTCTCGAATCGGCGGCCCAGGCGCTGCTACCCGGCCCGCTGCTGTCGACCGTGACGGCGGGAGCCGTTGCGCTGCTGGCCGATACCGCGCCGGCCGCTGAAGCACTGGTGCGCGAGCTGGCATCGGGCGCTCCGGCCGCCGTCGTCCTGCCCGGCGACGGTGACTTCAAGGCGCACGCCGACGGGCAGCGGTGGCTCATCACCGGCGCGTCGGAGGTCGTCGCGGGCGCATGCTCGGCGCGCGTGATCCTGCTTGCTGCCCGCACCGGCGACGGCGAGGTGGTGTGGGTGCCGGTGGACACCGGCCAGCCCACGGCGGCGGTCGAACCGGCGAACGGCACTGACCTTGTCGGCGATGTGGGGATCCTGCGACTCGACGATTACTGCGCCGAGACGTGCGACGTTCTCACCGGAATCGACGCCAACCGCGCGGCATGTGTCGTGGTGGGGCTGGTGGCCAGCACGACGGCCGGTATCTCGCAGTGGTGCGTCGACGTCGTCACCGCGCACCTGCGCACTCGGGAGCAGTTCGGCAAGGTGATTGGGACGTTCCAGGCGTTGCAGCACAGCGCGGCAATGCTTTTGGTTAACAGCGAGTTGGCCACCGCGGCGGCCTGGGACGCGGTGCGTGCCGCGGACGAATCGCTGGACCAGCACCGGCTGGCCGCGGCGGGTGCGGCGGTGATCGCGATCTCGCCGGCGCCTGATCTGGTGCTTGACGCCCTGACGATGCTCGGCGCCATCGGTTTCACTTGGGAACACGATGTGCACCTCTACTGGCGGCGGGCCATCAGCCTGGCGGGATCGATCGGACCTGCGAATCGCTGGGCCCGGATGCTGGGACAACTGGCCTGTTCGAAGCAGCGCGACATGTCGGTCAATTTGGGTGACGCGGAGTCGGACTTCCGGTCCTGGGTCGCCGAGACGCTGGATGCCGCCCTGCAGTTGCGCAACGATAAACCCGCACCGCACGGCGACTATGAGCATCTCGCTACCGGGCCGCAGCGCACGTTGATCGCCGACGCCGGTCTCATGGCGCCGCATTGGCCGGCGCCGTGGGGCGTCGATGCGGGTCCCCTCAAACAGCTCATCATCGACGAGGAGTTCGCCAAGCGACCCGGGCTGGTTCGGCCATCGCTGAACATCGCCGAGTGGATCCTGCCCTCGGTCCTGGCCGCCGCACCAAAAGACTTGCAGGAGAGCCTGATCCCGGCGACGCAACGTGGCGACATCACGTGGTGCCAGCTGTTCAGCGAGCCTGGGGCCGGCTCCGACCTCGCGTCGCTGGCCACCCGGGCGACCAAGGTCGATGGCGGCTGGCGGATCAACGGCCACAAGATCTGGACGTCGTTGGCGCAGTACGCGGACCTGGGCGCGCTGCTGGCGCGCACCGACCCCGAAGCCAGCAAGCACCGCGGCATCGGCTATTTCATCCTCGATATGCGATCCCCCGGGGTAGAGGTCCAGCCGATCAAAACGGCGACCGGGGAGGCGCATTTCAACGAGGTCTTCCTCAACGATGTCTTCATCCCCGACGAGATGCTGCTGGGCGGTCCTACCGACGGCTGGAATCTCGCGATCGCCACCATGGCCGAAGAGCGTTCGGCCATCAGCGGTTACGTCAAGTTCGACCGGGCGGCGGCGTTACGCCGGCTCGCATCCGAACCCGGGCCGGATCGCGACGACGCGCTGCTCGCGCTCGGCGAACTCGACGCCTACACCAACGCCATCAAGGCATTGGGCGTGCGCGAAACCATTCGACTGCTCGACGGGCAGGCATCCGGACCGGCGTCGAGCATCGCCAAGGTCGCGATGAATGTGTTGCTGCGTCGTACATTTGAGGCCACGCTGCAGTTGGCGGGGAAGCTGGGGATGGTCGCGGACTCGACTCCCGCCATCGTCGAACCGTACCTGCACCTTCCCGCCGAGCTCATTGGCGGCGGAACCAGGGAAATACAGCTGAACATCATCGCGCAGATGATTCTCGGTCTGCCTCGCAAATAGCAAAATTGAGGACGCAACATGGGATTACGCGGAGAAGCTGCGATCGTCGGATACATCGAGATTCCGCCCGAGCGCATGAACAAGGCGTCGCCGGCGCCGTTCGCCATCGAACAATGGGCTGAACTCGGCGCCGCCGCGCTCGAGGACGCGGGGCTGCCCTTCGAGGTCGTCGACGGCATCGTGGCGTCCCACCTGAGCGAGTCGGAGATCTTCGTACCCTCGACCATCGCCGAATACCTCGGAGTGGGAGCGAGATTCGCCGAACACGTGGACCTTGGCGGGGCCAGTGCCGCGGCCATGGTGTGGCGGGCGGCCGCCGCTGTCGAACTGGGCATCTGCGAGGCGGTGCTGTGCGCACTGCCTGCGCGGTACATCACTCCCATGTCCAAGAAGAAGCCCAAATCATTGGGCGACGCCTTGTACTTCGGATCGTCGAGCAACCAATATGGTTCCCCGCAAGCAGAATTCGAGATACCGTACGGCAACCTCGGCCAGAACGGCCCCTATGGCCAGGTGGCTCAGCGCTACGCGGCGATCTACGGCTACGACGAGCGGGCGATGGCCAAGATCGTCGTCGACCAGCGGGTCAACGCCAACCACACCGAGGGTGCGGTCTGGAAAGACAAGCCGCTCACCATCGATGACGTGCTGGCGAGCCCCGTCATCGCCGACCCGTTGCACATGCTGGAGATCGTGATGCCCTGCGTCGGTGGCGCCGCCGTCGTCGTGGCCAATGCCGACCTCGCCCGTCGGGGACGCAACCGGCCGGTGTGGATCAAAGGCTTCGGTGAACACGTCCCGTTCAAGACTCCGACCTATGCCGCGGACCTGCTGCGCACACCCATCGTGGAGGCCGCCGACACCGCGTTCGGCATGACCGATCTGACCCGCGACCAGATGGACATGGTCTCGATCTACGACTGCTACACCATCACCGTGCTGTTGTCGCTCGAGGACGCCGGGTTCTGCGAAAAGGGCAAGGGCATGGAATTCGTCGCCAGCCACGACCTCACCTTCCGCGGCGACTTCCCGCTCAACACCGCTGGCGGCCAACTCGGCTTCGGCCAAGCGGGATTGGCGGGCGGAATGCACCACGTGTGCGACGCCACCCGCCAGATCATGGGCCGTGCGGGTGACGCCCAGGTCGCAGAATGTAACCGCGCCTTCGTCTCCGGGAACGGCGGGATCCTATCCGAGCAGACGGCGCTTATCCTGCAGGGAGACTGACCAGCCATGACGACATTCGAACGACCGATGCCGGTCAAAACGCCCACGACGGCGCCGTTCTGGGATGCGTTGGCGCAACATCGCATCGCCATCCAGTACTCACCGTCGTCGCAGAGCTATGTGTTCTATCCGCGGGTGCGCGCTCCGCGCACGCTGGCCAACGACCTGGAATGGCGCGAGATCTCCGGTATGGGAACGCTGTACTCCTACACCGTGGCACGGCGTCCGGTCAGCCCGCACTTCGCCGACGCGGTCCCGCAGTTGCTTGCCATCGTCGAATGGGACGAGGGCCCCCGGTTTTCCACCGAAATAGTCAACGTCGATCCCGACGAGCTGCGCATCGGGATGCGGGTGCGGCCGGTGTTCTTCGACCATCCCGAACACGAGGTCACCCTGCTGCGCTACGAGCCCGCCGACTGATCAGCCCAATTTAGAGCGATGAGGTCGTGACGTAATTTAACGTGATGAGCCGGATCTTTGGTCAGATCGCGCAGATCGGCTATGTCGTGACCGACATCGAGGCGTCGATGCAGCAGTGGGTCCGGCACGGGGTGGGGCCGTGGTTCTACATCGAACGGGTGCAGACGGATTACTTCCGCCACCGCGGCGTCGACTCCCCGGTTCAGATGAGCATCGCGCTGGCCAACTCAGGTGATGTCCAGATCGAGCTCATCCAGCAGCGCAACGACGCGCCGTCGATGTACCGCGAGTTCCTCGATTCCGGTCGCTCGGGCGCCCAGCACGTCGCCTACTGGACCACCGACTTTCCAGACCTCTACCAGCGCGCTCTGGCGGCCGGCTACACCGTGGGTCACGAAGGCCAGATCGGTGGCGAGCAAGGCAAATTCGCTTACCTCGACACCGAGCATGATCAGGGGACGGTCATTGAGATCTCCGATATCAGCGGCGCCAAGGGCCAGTTGTTCGCCTATATCCGCGAGCAAGCGGCCGCCTGGGACGGCACCGATCCGATCCGTCGCATCGGCTGACACACCTCACAGAGAAAGGCGTCGAAATGACTGACCCTGATCGGCTTGCTCGCCGGGAAGCCAGGGAAGCCCGAGTGATCGAACACATGCAGAGCGAGAACGTGCAGGAGTGGGACCGCACCATGGCGACGTTCAGCCACGCCCGCTACGAACTACCCGACGGCGCCATCATCGACGGCACCGAAAACGTGATGAAGTACTGGATCGAGGGCCGCGCGCTGGTGCCCGATCAGCGCAACGAGTTGATCGAACTCACCCACCTCGACGCCGGCGACGTGCTGATCGAATTCTGGCTTCGGGGCACGCCCGCCGGGGGCGGCCCCTTCGAGGTCCGGCTATGGGCGGTGTTCGGCTTCGACGAGAACGATCTGATCACCGGCGAGCGCGTCTACGCGGCCCGCCCAGGCGACGTAATCAACAAGCCTTAGCCACAACATAATTGGCGTGCGGCCGCCACGCACGGCCGCAGGCGATCCATCGGGCCGACGCCGGACTCGGCCAGCCTGCGCATCGGAATCTCCAGACCGACCACCACATCGGCCGGCACCGCGGCGAGGATTTCGGCCAGCGGAAGCTCCCCATCGCCTGGAGCCATCCGCTCGTACATCGCCTCCTCCAGGTAGGACTTCAGGCGTGGCTTCAGCGTAGTGTCGCTGAGTTGGAGGTAGCCGATCTTCTCCGGACCGAGTTCGCGAAGTTCGCCGGCGCCGAAGCCCGCCCGCACCCAGTGCATGGTGTCCAGTGCGAGTCGAAGATCGGGCCTGCCAACGTGTTCGATGGCCGCCCGCAGTGCGTCCGGGTCACCGATCGTCATCCCGGGTGCCAATTCGATAGTGGTGCCCATACCGCGCTCGGCGGCCATCTCGGTCAGCGTCGCGAGTTGGTCGAACGTGGGGTTGCGGTCCGGGTCGAAGCTGAGGGTGTTGATTTGGGCCGCCCCGAGTTCGGCCATGACGTCCAGATCGGAGGCCAGGCCGGACACGTCGGCGTCCGGGGCGATGACCATGCCCTCGCCCAGGGAGATACCGACGCCGCGCTCGTCCATCGCGGCGAGTACCCGCCGCCGAAGCGTAACGTCGTCTTTGAGTGAGAATGCCGGATAGCCAAGGGATTTCAGCGGCCGTCCCGATAGCGCGGTGGAGATGTAGCGGCAGCCCAGGTCGGCCGCCAGGTGCACGAAGTCGACCGGGGGCAGCCCGAACACGCTGATGAACTCGATGCCGAGATCACGCATGAACGGCTGTTAACCGCCCACCATGATCAAGCCGCCGTCCACCGCGAGCAGTTGCCCGGTAATGAAGCCCGAGCCGGTTCCGGCCAGAAAAATCAGGATCGGTCCGACATCTCGTGCGGGATCTCCCAGCGCCCCGCCGAGCGGGATCATCATTTTCATCTGCTGGTCGATGAGGCCAGCGGCCTCTGGACCGAGGAAATCGCGGAGTCGGTCGGCGCCGGGTGTCTGCACGGCCGGAGCCAGAGCGTTGACGGTGACATTGTCGGCAGCCCAGGCGCGCGCGGCGGATCGGGTCCACGCCTGCACCGCGCCCTTGGTCGCGGCGTAGACGGCCGAGATCGGGCTGCCCATAACGGCTTCGGAGGATCCGAAGTTGATGATCCTGCCGCCCGTGTCGCCTTGCGCCTTCATGACGGCGTAGGCAGCCTGATTGGTGAGGATGGTCGCCTTCACGTTGGTGTCCAACAGGAACGAGATGTCGTCGGCGCCGATGTATCCCGGTATGCCGGCCTGCCACAGGCCCGCCGCGTTCACCAAGACGTCCAGTCCACCGAGGTGTTCGGCGGCTTTTTGCACCGTGGTCGAGGCTGCGTCGGGGTCGCGTGCATCGCACTGCAGCCAGGTGGCCACCAGATCATCCGGCGGCGGTGTCTGGTGATAGGTGGCGACGATCTCGGCGCCCGCCTCGGTGAGAACCGAGACGGCGGCCGCACCGATACCGGTCGCGGCGCCGGTGATCAGGATCCGTCGGCCTTGCAGCGGCGGCGTAGCATGTGGCATGGCCGAAACGCTATCAATCCGTCCAGCGGGCATTGGACTCCGAATCCAAGAGGACTTCGATCCGCAGCGGGCGAGAGGAGCGATATGCGTCGCCAGGCAGGGCAGGGCCATTCTGTGAAGTTTCACTTATGCGGCAAGGCGATCGCGTCGCGTGGCTTGGTCGTGTTTGCCTTTGCGGTTGGGTTCGGTGATGTCGCGGGCGTTGTGTCATCAGGCGGCGCCGCGACAGCCAACACCACCGCGTCGACCGCAGTATCCAGCGAGTCGCCCGCGCCCCCACCAAATCCCAGCGGCCCTACTGGGGGCGGGGGAGCCTTGCCGGTAGTTCCGGCCGCTGGTGCGTGCATTATCGGCCTCAACTGCGGGTGCATTCGTAACATCACCTGTCCTGGTGCTGTCCACCACCCTGCCGCTCCCCCCAATGGCCACCCACAGGTTCCCGCCGCCGTCCCCCGACCCGGCCCCGGCGGTGGTGGCTGACTCTGGCGGCTGAGCTCCCGCTAGGCGCGCACCGCGATCGCCGACAGCAGATCGGCGAGCCGGTCCGGCCGGTCGACCATCGAGAACGTCCGTGCTCCCTCGATGACCTCGAGGCGGGCGTTGGGGAGGGTCGCAGCCAGTCGTTCGCCGTCGCTGAGCTCGAAGAACGTGTCGTCGGCAGACCAAGCGATGAGCGCGGGCTTGTCGAACTCGGACAGGCGGGCCGCGACGCCCGTGGTGACCTCGGTGCGCAGCGACAGGGTGAACTGGCGCAGATCTTCGGCGACGGCGGGATCGGAGAGCAGCGGCCGCACCCAGATCTCGGTGAGGTCGTCGATGTTGCGGTGCGCCAAGCCGTCGAAGGCGCGCTTGCGCGCGACCGGCGCCCGCATCACCTGAACGGCCGTCCGGAACAGCGTCTTCGTCTTGGCCGCAAGGATCACTGGCTTGAGGATGGGCGGCGGAAAGTGTTCGAACGCATCGCAACTCGTGAGCACCAGCGCGCCGAGCCGCTCGGGATGATGCACGGCGACGAGCTGCGTGACGACCCCGCCGGTGTCGTTACCGACCAGCACCACGTCCTCGAGGTCAAGGGCGGCAAGGACATCGGCGACGATTCCGGCGACCCCGGTGATGGTGCGGTCGGCGCCGGGGCGCAGTGGCTGCGGATGTGCGCCGAGCGGCCAGGTGGGCGCGATGCACCGCAGGCCCAGACTACCGAGGCGTTCACCGACCTGGCGCCACAGTTGGCCGCCCATCATGTAGCCGTGCACGAACACGACCGGCCTGCCGTTTTCGGGTCCGGTTGCTTCGTAATGGATGGTTCCGGCATTAATGTCGATCGTCGGCATAGGAAACTCCTCACTCATGAGATCATATTTACAAACAGGCTGTCTGTTCGTAAGTTACCAACAGGTTGTATGGAAATCAAGAGACGCACCCAGGAAGAGCGCTCTGCGGCCACCCGCGACGCGCTGATCTCGGCTGCCCGCAGGCTGTGGGGCCTGCGGGGTTATGCCGAAGTGGGGACGCCGGAGATCGTCAAGGAAGCGGGCGTGACCCGGGGGGCGATGTATCACCAATTCGCTGACAAGGCTGCGCTATTCAGCGAGGTTGTCGAGACCGTGGAGCAGGATGTGATGGCCCGGATGGCCACAATGGTCGCCTCGTCGGGAGCCACGACACCCGCGGACGCAATCCGGGCCGCCGTCGACGCATGGCTCGAGGTCTCCGCGGACCCGGAGGTGCGGCAGCTGATCCTGCTGGATGCGCCCAGTGTGCTCGGCTGGCCTGCCTTCCGCGACGTCGCTCAGAGGTACAGCCTGGGCATGACCGAACAAATGCTCACCGAGGCGATCCGGGCGGGCCAGCTGGCGCGCCAGCCGACGCGACCGCTGGCTCACGTGCTGATCGGCGCGCTCGACGAGGCGGCGATGGTGATCGCCACCGCCGACGACCCCAAACGGATGCGCCGCGAGACCAGGCAAGTGCTGCACCGGCTCATCGACGGGATGCTGCGGTAGGGAGCGCTGTTTCACTCGCGGCGGGCGTGAGCGACTCCCGCGATGACACCCTGGATGAGCCGGTCGAGGTTTTCGGCGGTGTCGGCGGCCGGCTGGCGCGCGACGAACGTCATCATCACGCCGTTGACGAACGCCAGGATGGCGATCGCATGGTCTTCAACGAGTGCGGGATCCGGTGTGCTGTCGGCGGGATGCCATTGGGCGACGACACGTCGCGCGAGCGCGTAGAACCAGGCGAAGCGATCCGGACGCAGCAGCTGCCCGGCGGCCGTGCGCTCGGTCCATGCGAGCAGTCGGCCATCGGGCGAGAATTCCGGAATGATGGTGCCATGATCTCTGTCTGTGGGGACGTCGGTGAGTTGCCACGCGTGCGCGCCGTCGGCGGTGGCCACCCACAGGTCGGAGTAGCTGCCCCAGCCCGGGGTGGCGCCCGCGGAGTTGCCCGGGTGGGTGGACTTTTCGGCGGCGAACACCATGAATTGTCCGGATGGGCTCCACACAGGAGTGCCGGTGGTGCGTTGCGGGAAAGTCGCGGAACCCACCCCTACCTGCTGCCGGGCGGCGCCATCCGGTTTGGCTGTGTAGACGTGGAAGAGGCCTTAAAAGACACCATGGTTTCCCTTGGCGTTGAACGCGATGAGGTCGTTGGCCTTCGAGCAGTCGGCTCCAAAAGCTCCGTGCTGGAACACCTGATACGTGAGCGGCGGCCCACAGCCGCTGCGCCCGAGCGGTTTCCCGGGTGCCGGCGAGCCGCCATGTCCCGAGTGCGGCGGGCCCGCACAGGCACCGCAGAGGACAACCGCGAGCACCGCGCATGCACGCGCTGTGCACGGGAAAAATCGCGCCCTCTTGAGCTACCCCGCCGTCGTCGGAGATTTCTGGTCAGCAACAAAACCAGCCTAGAAAACCACCCTGAAAACGGGCTAAGTACCGGCGGACACTCGGCCCCGAGCGAGCATGGCGGGCTGGTCAGCTACCGGCTTGGAAACACGAGGCTAACTTCTACGCCATGCGGCAGTGTGCCTCTTGTGATGTGATCGGCGATTATGAGTATCAAGGTCGCGCTGGAGCACCGCACCAGTTACGCCTTTGACCGGCTGGTGCAGGTGCATCCGCATGTCGTGCGGCTGCGCCCGGCACCCCACTCGCGCACGCCCATCGAGGCCTACTCGCTCCGGATCGACCCCGCCGATCACTTCGTCAACTGGCAGCAGGACGCGCTGGGAAACTTCCTAGCCAGACTGGTCTTCCCGAAGCCGATGCGCCGGCTGAGCATCACCGTCGGGCTCATCGCCGACCTCAAGGTGATCAACCCGTTCGACTTCTTCATCGAGGATTGGGCCGAGATTTGGCCCGGATCGCCGCGGTTCAGCTACCCCAAGGAACTGGCCGATGACCTCAAGCCCTATCTGCGACCCGTCGACGAGGGCGACGAGGGCTCCGGCCCCGGCGAGTTGGCGCGGGCGTGGGTGG
Source organism: uncultured Actinomycetota bacterium (assembly GCA_963767375.1). Taxonomy (GTDB): domain Bacteria; phylum Actinomycetota; class Actinomycetes; order Mycobacteriales; family Mycobacteriaceae; genus Mycobacterium. The sequence goes on along the minus strand of CAVYDT010000008.1, from coordinate 1,592,249 downwards.
GTGACTTCTCGGTGCCCGACGGCACCCGCACCATCGATTTCCTGGTCGCGCTCAACCATGCGATCAACGCCGACGTCCGTTACACCCTGCGGATGGAACACGGTGTGCAGACACCGGATTTCACGCTGCGCACCGGCATCGGCTCGTGCCGGGACTCGGCATGGCTGCTGGTGTCGGCGCTGCGCCAGCTGGGACTGGCCGCCCGGTTCGTCTCCGGCTACCTGGTGCAGCTCGCCTCCGACGTCCAGGCGCTCGACGGACCATCGGGGCCCGCCGCTGACTTCACCGACTTGCACGCGTGGACCGAGGTGTACGTCCCGGGTGCGGGCTGGATCGGGCTGGACCCGACGTCGGGTCTGTTCGCCGGCGAAGGCCACATTCCGCTGGCTGCCACGCCGCACCCTGCGACCGCCGCACCGATCACCGGGACGACCGAGCCCTGCAACACCGTGCTGGACTACTCCAACACCGTCACCCGCGTCCACGAGGATCCGCGCGTCACGCTGCCCTACACCGAGCCGGCGTGGCAGGCGATCTGTGCGGTCGGCGAGGACGTCGACCGGCGGTTGGCCGCCGGGGATGTGCGGCTGACCGTCGGCGGCGAGCCGACGTTCGTGTCGGTGGACAACCAGGTCGACGAGGAGTGGACGACAGCTGCTGACGGCCCGCACAAGCGCCGGCTGGCAACGGACCTGGCTGCCCGGCTCAAGTCGTGCTGGGCGCCGCAGGGGCTCGTCCATCGCGGGCAGGGCAGGTGGTATCCGGGAGAGCCGCTGCCGCGCTGGCAGATTGCGCTGTACTGGCGCTCCGACGGCCTCCCGCTGTGGACCAACGACGCGCTGCTCGCTGACCCCTGGCAATCGGGAGCAGGGCCCGCCGATTCCCCGCTTGACTCCGAAACGGCCCACAACGTGCTCGCCGAGATCGCCGACGGTCTTGGACTGCCACTGTCGCAGGTGCGGCCGGCCTACGAGGATGCGCTGAGCAGGCTGGCGGGCAAAGTGCGAATGCCCGACGGGGACCCGGTGGAATCGAGCGACGACCTCGGCCCCCCGAGTTCACCTGACAGCGCCGCCGACCGCGCCGCGCTGCTGAGCCGTCTCGACGAGTCCGTCACCGCACCGGTGGCGTTCGCGCTGCCGCTGCACCGCCGAGACGACGACCTGGGTTGGGCGAGCGCCAATTGGCGGTTGCGCCGCGGCCGCATTGTGCTGGTCGAGGGGGATTCGCCGGCGGGTTTGCGGCTGCCGCTGGAGTCGATCAGCTGGCGCCCGCCGCGCATGTCGTTCGACCTCGACCCGATGACGGTCGGGCGGGCGCTGTCGGCGGAGCCCGGCGTGCTGCAAGCGGAGATCGAGGACCCCGAGACCGCACCGACGACCGCCCTGGTCGGCGAAGTTCGTGGTGGGTTGCTGTACATCTTCTTGCCGCCCACCGAGGCACTCGAACATTTCGTCGACCTGACGGCCAGAATCGAGGCCGCGGTCGCCAAGGTTGACTGCACGGTCGTGATCGAGGGCTACGGTCCCCCGCCGGACCCGCGGCTGACGTCGATGACGATCACCCCCGACCCCGGTGTGATCGAGGTCAATATCGCGCCGACCGCCAGCTTCGCCGAACAACGTCAGCAGCTGGAGACCCTCTACGAGCAGGCCAGGCTGGCCCGGCTTTCTACCGAGTCGTTCGATATCGACGGCACGCACGGCGGCACCGGCGGCGGCAACCACATCACGCTGGGCGGGGTAACGCCGGCCGACTCCCCGTTGCTGCGGCGCCCGGACCTGCTGGTCTCGCTGCTGACCTACTGGCAGCGGCACCCCGCACTGTCCTACGTGTTCGCGGGCCGGTTCGTCGGCACCACGTCGCAGGCGCCGCGGGTGGACGAGGGCCGCGACGAGGCGCTGTACGAACTCGAGATCGCGTTCGCAGAGATCGCCCGCCTATCGGCGAATGATTCACCCAAACCGTGGGTGACCGACCGAGCGCTGCGGCACCTGCTCGTCGACATCACCGGCAACACCCATCGCGCCGAGTTCTGTATCGACAAGCTCTATAGCCCCGACAGCGCACGCGGCAGGCTCGGCCTGCTGGAGCTGCGCGGCTTCGAGATGCCGCCGCATCTGTACATGGCGATGGTGCAGTCGTTGCTGGTGCGTTCTTTGGTGGCGTGGTTTTGGGACGAACCGCTGCGCGCGCCGCTCATCCGGCACGGTGCCAACCTGCACGGCCGATACTTGTTGCCGCACTTCCTGATTAACGACATCGCCACCGTGACGGCCGATCTGCGCGAGCACGGCATCGCCTTCGAGACCAGCTGGCTGGACCCGTTCACGGAATTCCGCTTCCCGCGCATCGGCACCGCCGTCTTCGACGGCGTGGAGATCGAGCTACGTGGCGCGATCGAACCGTGGAACACCCTCGGCGAGGAAGCCACCGCGACCGGTACCGCCCGCTACGTCGACTCGTCGGTCGAGCGCATCCAAGTCCGCATCATCGGTGCCGACCGTCAGCGCTACATCGTCACGTGCAACGGTTACCCGATGCCGCTGCTCGCCACCGACAACCCTGACATTCAAGTGGGGGGTGTGCGGTTCAGGGCATGGCAACCACCCAGCGCGCTGCACCCGAGCATCACGATCGACGCTCCGCTTCGGTTCGAGCTCATCGACCTCGCCACCGAAACATCGCGCGGCGGTTGCACGTATCACGTCGCACACCCCGGCGGGCGCGCCTACGATGACCCGCCGGTCAACGCCGTCGAGGCCGAGGCGCGGCGCAGCCGGCGCTTCGAGGCCACCGGCTTCACAGCGGGCAAGGCCGATATGTCCGGCATACGGGAAAAACAGGCCAGGATATCCACCGACATCGGCGCGCCGGGCATCCTCGACCTGCGGCGTGTGCGTACCGTGCTGCGCTAATGGCATCCGCAGAAGCGGCGCTGGGCACCAGCGAATCGTCGGCGGGGTCTGGCGACGGCTCCGACGTCGACCGCCTGCTGACCGGATACCGTACTGCGCGCGCCCAGCAAGCCCTGTTCGATCTGCGTGACGGCCCGCGAGTCGGTTACGACGAATTCGTCGACGAAGCCGGCAACGTGCGCCCCGCGTGGACCGAGCTGGCCGCCGCGGTCGGGGAGCGGGGAAGGGCGGGGCTGGACCGGCTGCGCTCGGTGGTGCATCGCCTGATCGACAACGACGGCATCACCTACACCGGGGTCGACGCCGAACGCGGAGGGGCCGCCGGCGGCGCAGGTGGTGCAGGTGGTCATGGCCCAGAACCGGGCCCCTGGCGCCTGGACCCGTTGCCGCTGCTGCTGTCCGTGCCCGATTGGGAGGTGCTGGAGGCCGGGCTCGTGCAGCGGTCACGTCTGCTCGATGCCGTTCTCGCCGACCTGTACGGGCCCCGCCGATCGCTCACCTCCGGCGTGCTGCCGCCAGAACTGCTGTTCGCCCACCCTGGTTATTTGCGTGTCGCCAACGGAATCGAGGTGCCGGGGCACCACCAGCTTTTTATGCACGCCTGTGACGTCAGCCGGCTGCCGGACGGCAGCTTTCAGATCAATGCCGACTGGACGCAGGCGCCATCGGGGGCTGGCTATGCGCTGGCCGACCGACGCGTTGTCGCGCACGCGATTCCCGATCTCTACGAGAGGATCGGGCCGCGACCGACGACACCGTTCGCGCAGGCGCTGCGGCTGGCGCTGATCGACGCGGCACCCGACGGCGCACAGGACCCCGCCGTCGTGGTGCTCAGCCCGGGCATTTACTCGGAAACCGCCTTCGATCAGGCGTATCTCGCGACCCTGCTGGGTTTCCCGCTGGTGGCGAGCGCGGACTTGGTGGTGCGCGACGGGAAGCTGTGGATGCGTTCGCTGGGCACACTGAAGCGCGTCGACGTCGTGCTTCGCCGCGTCGACGCGGACTACGCGGACCCGCTGGATCTACGTGCCGATTCGAGGCTCGGTGTGGTCGGGATGGTGGAGGCCCAACGCCGCGGAACGGTGACCGTCGTCAACACGCTCGGCAGCGGCATCCTGGAAAGCGCTGGGCTGCTGCGGTTCCTGCCCGAGCTAGCCGAGTGCTTGCTCGGCGAAGCCCCACTGCTGCACACCGCACCCGTCTACTGGGCCGGCATCGACAGCGAACGCTCACACCTGCTGGCGAACCTCTCGTCGCTGTTGATCAAGTCCACCGCCGGCGGGGAAACCCTTGTCGGACCTACACTTTCGTCGACACGACTGGCCGAGCTCGCTGCGCAAATCGACGCCATGCCGTGGCAGTGGGTCGGCCAGGAGCTACCCCAGTTCTCGTCTGCGCCCACCGACCATGCTGGTGTGTTGTCGTCGGCCGGTACCGGCATGCGATTGTTCACGGTTGCCCAACGCAGCGGCTATGCGCCGATGATCGGCGGGCTGGGGTACGTATTGGCATCCGGTGCAGCCGCATACACGTTGAAATCTGTTGCAGCAAAAGATGTCTGGGTACTTCCGACGGAGCGTGCGCAAATCGAGACGGTGAGTTTGCCGTCGGTGGCGCCGCCGGTGAAGACCGGCGCGGGCACGCTTGGGGTCAGCTCGCCGCGTGTGCTGTCCGACCTGTTCTGGATGGGCCGCTACGGCGAACGCGCCGAGAACATGGCCCGGTTGCTGATCGTCGCCCGCGAGCGCTATCACGAATTCCGGCACCAGCAGAACGCGGAAGAAAGCGAGTGTGTGCCGGTGCTCATGGCGGCGCTGGTCCGGATCACCGGGACCGACATCGCGGTAGCCGGCGATCGCGCGGAAATGATCGCTGTCGCACCCTCGACGTTGTGGTCGCTGACGGTGGAGCGCGACCGGCCGGGATCCCTTGTGCAGTCGGTGGATGGGCTGGCGCTGGCCGCGAGGGCGGTGCGCGACCAGTTGTCGCGCGACACCTGGATGGTGTTGGCCGGCGTCGAGCGCGCGATGGTGCACAGGGCCGACCCGCCGGACTCGCTCGCCGAGGGCGACGCCCTGCTGGCCTCCGTTCAGGCGCAGACGTTAGCGGGGATGCTGACATTGTCGGGGGTGGCCGGAGAGTCGATGGTGCGTGACGTCGGCTGGACGATGATGGACATCGGCAAACGCATCGAACGCGGCCTGTGGCTGACCGCCTTGCTGCGGGAGACCCTCACCACGGTCCGTGTCGCCGCCGCCGAGCAAACCGTCATCGAGTCAACGCTTCTGGCGTCTGAATCCTCGGTCATCTACCGGCGCCGGACGGTGGGCAAGGTGAGTGTTGCCGCCCTGGCCGAGTTGATGCTGTTCGACGCGACCAATCCGCGGTCGCTGGTGTATCAACTGGAACGGCTGCGCACCGACCTCAGCGACCTGCCGGGCTCGTCGGGGTCGTCGCGGCCGGAGCGGGCGATTGCCGAGATCAGCACCCGGCTGCGCCGGTCCCATCCCGCGCAGCTGGAGGAGGTCCTAGACGGGCGCCGCGAGGAACTGGCCGATCTGCTGGCTGCGGTGCACGCCGGGTTGCGTGACCTCGCCGAGGTCATCACCGCGACACAGCTGTCGCTGCCCGGCGACATGCAGCCGCTGTGGGGGCCCGACGAGCGGCGGGTAATGCCTTGACTCCCAGGGTATTACCGGGACTCAGCGGTGGTTCTGCGCAAAGAATTGCCAGATGGTGTCGGTGGCGTTGAGCGCCGTCGACGGCGCAGGAAGGCCCACGAGCTGTTGCAGCACGGGTTTGGGCACACCGCCGGGCCATTGATGGCCCGCCCCTGCCACCGAAATCAATTCCACCGTGTGCCCGTTCGGGCATCCGGCGATCTCGGTGGTCACATCACCTGCGGTGCCTGAGTTGGGTGGCCCGCACCCGTCTATGGATCGCCAGGTGGCGTTGACCGATTCCACCGATGGACCGTCGACGCGCGGATTACTGTTGGCCGCGAACGTTTTTCCGGGTCCGCCGTTGTAGGGGACTCTGTCGTCAGCGGTGCCGTGGATTTGTAACACCGATGTCGGCCGCGCATTCGAGCAGTCCGTCAGCAAGGTGCCGGCCACCGGTGCGATCGCGGCGAAGACGTCGGTCTGGCAGCCCAGCCGAAGCGCCATCATCGCACCATTGGACATGCCGGTGACATAGACCCGGGCCGGATCAATCGGGATCTGTTGCTCGATGTCGGAGACCATGGTGGTGATGAATCCGACGTCGTCGAGGTTGGTGCGCTGCGGTTCGCCACAGCACGCGCCTGCGTTCCAGGCACGGCCCTGACCGTCGGGGTATGCGACCAGGAAATGTCCGCCGTCCGCCTCGGCGTCCCAGTTGTAGTCACGCTCAGCCTGATCGCCGGTGCCAAAGCCGCCGTGCAGCATCACCACCAGTGGGGCCGGCCCGGTCAGTCCCTGCGGTCGGTAGAGGTGAAAGGTCCGGCTGGCACCCCCCGCCTCGACGGTCTGAGTGGAATCTCCGACCGGGATGCCCCGGGCGTCGGGCGTTCCCAACGCATGACCGCCACCAAGACACCCGCCGACGAGCACCGCCACCACCCCGGCGAGAAACACTGCGCACACCCGAAACCATCGGAACCCCATGACCCCATCGTGGCAGCCGGTCCAATATTTGACAAGTGACTTGTCAATCTTACAGCGAGTGGCACACTCATGGCCATGCGACGCGTTGCGGATGCCGAGTGGGAACCGACCGTTCCGGCCCTCGTGCAATTGGTGGCTGCGTCCGGGGCGCCGCGCCTGAGAGCGGCGTTCGCCGCGGCCGGTCTCGACGGGATCCGGCCGGCGCAATCGGCTGTGCTGGTGCCGTTGGCGGCCGGCGGGCTGCACGCGTCGGATCTGGCCGACCGTTTCCGGGTGAGCCGACAGGCGGTCGCCCAGGCGATTGCGGCACTGGAACGCCACGGCTACGTGACGCGGGTTCCCGACCCGGTGGATGCGCGCGCCCGACTCATTGAGTTGACTTCCCGCGGCCGTAAGGCGCTGCGCGTAATGCGTTCCCACGCGCTTGATTTGGAGAAGCGCTGGGAGCTGACTCTCGGGGAGCAACGACTGGCGGAACTGCGCACGATATTGCAAACGTTGCTCGATGCGGAATCCGGCGGGTAATGCCCGCGGTGTTCATCAACCGCTCGCTGCAATGAGATCGGCCGGCCCAAACGCCAATCTCTTTCCTTGACACTATCTTCGGCGGGCGACACCGTTTATTCGGTGTTTGAACGCTTCGTCGAATCGACGGTAAGTGCTCCGCAATGTGTGCCCCGGCCAGTGCCGTGGCGTTAACTCGTCGGGCAGCATCGGGTCGAGCTGAAGAAGCCGGACCACGGCGATCGACAATGCGAATTCGTACCGGATACTTTCGGTCGAATCATCGGGCTTGTTCGGCTTCAGTTCGACGTCCATCGCCTCGGTGAGCACCCTGGCATCGGCCATCCACTCGTCAAGGGAAAAAACCGACCGCATCTTGTCGGCGGTCATGTCCGTGGCGGCGTTATGGAAGTGGGTGCACTGCTGATCCAGGACCGCCCGGAACGGCGGAAGCCGTTGCGGATCAAGGTTGTCCGGGCGGATCCACACGCCCTCGCGAAGCTCGGCCAGATGCAGTGCTGTCGCTGCTTTCCTGAGCTCGAGGCGATCGGCCGCCGGCCGACGCTCCAGCGAGACGATTGCCAGTTCCCACGTGCCGTCCCATCGGTAGGTGGCCGCGTCGTCGATCCGCGACGCCTCCTCGACTCGCTCGCGGCGTTCCAGCAAGTGCCCAGCCAGCGCGTAGCTACCGTCGTCGGTGGTGAGTTCGCCATTGGAGACCATTCGCCACAAGCACGTGCGGGCCGCGCCGTCGCTGATCCCGAACAGCGAGGCCATCGTGACCAGCGTGCCCACCGAGAGACGGCCCTGGTCGGCTCCCAGCAAAGCCGACGCGAGCACCGAGCGCGCGCTGAGCGGCCGGTTGCCGATCAGGTGGCTTACGCGGGACTGGGATGCTGCGGGCACCCAGCTATCTTCGCTGATCACCAACCACTGCGCATATCACCAATTTATTGACGCGTGATGTATAGAGTGTGATACTGGCTCGCATGAGTTCCCCGACGAGGACGTTGGTGGCCGATGATGCCGAGATCGTTCGGCGCATCCTTGCGCACATCGACGCCGGAACTACCGATGAGGGCGAGGCCTGGCGCGAGCCCGTCGAAAACTACCTCGACCCGAGCAGGTTCACCGAGGAACTCAGCTTGCTGCGCACGATGCCGAGTGTGTTCGTTCCCTCCGCGACGATCCCGAACCCGGGCGACCATGTCGAACGGATGGCCTTCGGGGTGCCCCTATTCGCTGTGCGCGGACGCGATCGACGGGCGCGGGTGTTCCGCAACGCGTGTCGGCATCGCGGCTTCGCCCTTGTTGAGGAGGCTGGGTGCTCCCACGCGTTCGTGTGCCGCTACCACGGTTGGACGTATCGTCTGGACGGGTCGCTTGCGCATGTGCCCCACGACGACGCCTTCCCCGATCTGGATCCCTCCACGCGTGGTCTGGTCGAGGTCGCGAGCCGCGAAGTGGCCGGGCTCATCGTCATCGGGCCACTCGACCCCGTCGACGCGGGGCCGCAAACCTGGGTCGACGATGCGATGGGCTGGCTCACCGACGGGAGTCCTTGGCGCGACAAGCTCGTCCCGGCCGAGCGGCTCGTATTTGTGGAATCCACTCTGCGAGCGATCAACTGGAAGGTGCTCGTCGAGCAGTTCCTGGAGGGCTATCACATCCGGTCGACGCACCAAGACACGTTCTTCCCGCTGCAATATGACGACCTCAACGTCGTCGAGACGTTCGGCCCGAATAGTCGTATCACGTTCCCGTACCGAAATATTGAGCGGCTCCGCGATCGTCCGGTGAGCACGTGGACGGTCGGCGCGCGGGTCACGTATCTGTATCAGCTGTTCCCCAACGTGATGTTGGCGACGTTCCCCGATCTGATATCCGTGGTCTCGATCGACCCGGTAGACGTCGACCACAGCACGGTAACCGTCTATTCGATGGTCACGCCCGACGTCGCCGAGCGGGAGTCGCTTGACGCCCAGAGCAACCTGGCGGGCGAGGGGAGCTTCATTGGGCGCGGTCTCGTGGAAGATAACGAGATGTCGGCGGGCGTACAGCGCGGATTGCGCGCCGGTGCAAACGAGTTCGTGGAGTTCGGGCGGCACGAGAGCGCGGTTGGCCATTTCCACGCCACCCTCGATGAGCGCCTCGCCCGATCGATTATCGCCTGATTTCAGGAGTCGAATGGGGCCATCCGCACGGCCAAGGGCAAGCCGCAACGAGCGAGCAGCCTGAAGCGCCCCGCCGGCACCGCCGCCGCCTCGGCGCGCATCATGTCAACGAGTTCTCGTTTGAAATCACCTCGCGGGTAACGGCGTAAGACCTCCTGCACGTTGCCGGGAGCGATGTCCCAGATCCGCAGTCCGGCGCCGTCGACCATCGCTCCCCATTGCAGGTAGCAACCAACCCAGCCGTCGGCGTCCACCTTGATCCCTGGTGTGGTGTGCACGCAGATACCGTCGGCGAGTAGATCCGCGCGCGCGTCGTCCACTCCCGCGGCGTGCGCGCAGGTGAGCATCCGATCGACGCTGCCGAGAGTGAAATCACGGTCCGCCGCCGGACTGGCAATGCCGTAGTCGTGCAGCAGCGACCCGCAATAGAAGAGCTCGTCGTCCATCTCAATTCCGTCGACGGTCGCCAGCGCACGCCCGAACAGCCAGGTGCGGTAGGAGTGTCCCTCGAGGGCCGGTGGCAATTCCGCGCACGCCTCTTCGGCCTCGCGCGCGAACCTCGAATCGGGCACCTGGAAAGTGTCCAGGTCAACGCGCGCGGCCACCTCCGGAATACGGCCGAGCGCGAGCTTGACCCTGCCCACGGCGTTCTCGCATTGGCCTATCGCAATCGCAACGAGAAGACGCCGTCGTTCCGCACTCGATAGCCGGCCGCCGGTGCGACGGGTCCACGCCAGACCACCCAGCCGTCGCGGATCAGGCGCACTCAAGCTCACCTTCGAGATTGTTTCAGCAAGCTCAACCCCCCACCTTCACGTTTGGGCAGGCGCAGCAGCGTGTTGGCGCGGTGGGCGTCACTGCTCAGGGGGTTTTGAGGAATACGTCGTTGAGGGTGACGGTGCGAAGGTTGCGGGATCGGATGATGTCGACGAGTTGCGGATAGACGTGGGTGACCGGCGCGTGATTGAGGTGACCGATAACGATGTCCTGCGGGGTGAAGTACTTGTCGGCCATCTTCACGATGTATTCCTCGGTGATCAACGTGGAATCCGACAGCGAACCCGACCACAAGGTCGGGACTTTGTAGCCAAGGTCGGCTGCCACCGCATCGACGGTGGCGTTGTGTTTTGCGTACGGCGGCCGGAAGTACGGCTTGGCGCCGACTCCGTACGTCTTCTTCAGGAAATCGTCATTGCGGGTGAGCTGCTGGGCGATCTCACTTTTCGTTACCGTGGTCAAATCCGGGTGCGACCAGGTGTGGTTGCCGAGTTGGATTTGTCCGGAGTCCACCAACGGCCGCAGTAGCGCCGCGTTCTCGGTCCATGAGTTGTATACGCCGTTGACGAAATATGTCAGCCGCATGCCGGTGTCTTTGGCGAGCTGTGTGTAGGCGCGCACCACCTCAGTGTTGACGCCGTCGTCGAGGGTCAGCGCGAGCAGATCACCTTCGCCGGGGATCTTGGTGAGTGCGCCCCCGCCGGGCAGCGCGATGCGCGCACTGGGCGAGGGGGGCGGCAACAAAGCTGCCGGCGCGGTTGGACCCGAGGTCGCCGCCGCACCGCCGGCCGTCTGGGCGTATGTCCGCGGCTGTGGATCGACCACCAGCCGGGCCGCGCCGACACCGGCCACCGTGGCAGCGGCGAGCGTCCCGAGGAAACGACGGCGGTTCAGCTCTGGCACCGCAATGCCTTCGAAAAAACCCGCGGACCTAACCCGATTTTGCCGGGGTTGTTTGCGGTGCGCTCCGCTGGAAGGCGAGCGCCCGCGAGGGGTGCCCGTGCTGCCAAAGTCCGCGTCCACAGCAGCGAACCGTACCACTAGCAGCGGCGATATGTCGGATTGTCCTCGGGGGGTCAGCTGAGGGTTCGCTTCGAAACTGTCCGGGCGACCTCACGGATCGCCCGGGGAGGGCTTGATGATAGATAGCTCGGGTGTCGCGCTGACTGCCCTGACAACGCGTGGGTGCCCACTGGGCGATGGCGACCGGCAACGGTGATCGGCCACCGCGCGGGTGGCTGGGATACCCGTATGACCACCGCATTCGTGTTGTCTGGCGGTGCAAACCCGTGCGGCCGAAGTGGCGGATGTTGCATGCGCTGGCTGATGACGGCACAACGCCGGACCTGATCGCGGGCACTGCGTCGGCGCGCTCAACGCTGCATGGATCGCGCCCGCCGGTGCTGATGGGGTTATCGATTTGTGACTGTAGCTGTTGGAGAAAGAGACATTCTCCACTCAGTGCGGCGCCCGGCCGCGGCGTTGGGGCAACTGCACGGGCTCGGTGTTCGGGGTTCCCAACGTGGAGGCCAGCCAGGGCAATGCTGCGGCGAACGCCTGCGCGGCGAACGGCCAGTCATGCCTGCCTGGCTGGGTCGCCACCGCGCAGTTGATCCCGCTGGCGGCGGCGGCGTTGCACAACGAGTAGGCGGCGGCGTCCTGGCCTTCGGGGTTGGCGATGGGGTCGGGTGTAGTAGTACCGGTCGGACCGGCCGCCTGGGCGAGGTTGTGCGGACCGCTGGGTGCGGGCACGTCGAACCATCCAGAGACCTCGGAGTAGCGACCGTGGCGATTGATGACGGTGATCGGGTCGTAGGCAGCCCAGGCCGCTTGGTTGCCGCCGAACAACCGGGCGATGGTTTGCTCCTTGGTGCCGACGTTGGGGCGTACGTCGCCGGCGACGTCGATAAACGCGCTGAAGACATCGGGGTGCATGACGGTAAGGTCAACGGCGCAGGTGCCGCCCATCGACCATCCGGCGACGCCCCAATTGGCCCGATCGGCGCTTACCCCGAAGTTGCTGACCATGAACGGCACAACATCCTTCGTCAGGTGATCGGCAGCGTTACCGCGGCTGCCGTTGACGCACTCGGTGTCGTTGTCGAACGCGCCGGTGGCATCGACGAACACCAGCGCCGGGGCGTAGCCCTGATGATGGGCCGCGAAGTTGTCCACGGTGTCGAATGCGCCGCCGGCGCGCAGCCAGTCGGCGGGGGTGTTGAACGCGGAACTGATCATCATCACCGTCGGCAGTCGGGGCGGCGGGTTGGTGGCGAACCAGGCCGGAGGCAGATACACCAATTCGGGACGGTGCGGAAAATGCGACGCGTCGGCGCCGATCGTCACCGGCACCACGACGCCCTTGCTCGGCTTCGTCCCCTCCACCTGCATCGCGGTGACCTTCAGCCGATCGATCTGGTCGGGCAATGGCCCGGCGGTGAGCTGGTTCCACGCGGTGCTCACCGTCGGGAAGTAGCCGACCCACACGTTCAGCGCCAGCACCGCGCACAGCGCGCACAGGGGCACCGACAGCACCGCCACCCCGCGCCGCCACCAACGGGCGCCGGGCCAGCCCAGCAACAGCACGCCGATGGCAAGTCCACTCATCGCTATCCACAGCCACAGCGACGCCGGCGCCGGGTCGCCGGCCACCCCGAGCGACGCGATGTACCGGTACGCCAGCGCCGTCACCGCGGCCGCCACGATCAGCGCGACTGGAAATCCCCACCTGCGCCAGCGCCGCCTCCGCCAATCTGTCGCGCTGACCGTCACCAGCAGGGTTAACACCTGCACCGCCGCCGGCAACCAGCCATGCAGCAAGGACAGTTGTTCAAAATGACCCAACAGTGATGACTTCCTATGACTTTGGTAACGGCGCTAGATCAGGGCGGCAGCACCAACTATCCCATAACAGCGCCGCTTACGATGTCGACGATCGCCGGGTGTCGGCAGTCGACGGGCGTGTCCGGATCGGCACGTACCGAGCGCGCGCACACTTTATGGTTGGTCGATCGGGTATCGCGGACCACGAATCGGCGGAGGTCGGATGGGGTCAGCACGGTTGTGCCGGTCCTGCGGCCTGGACCTGCGGCCAGGCGCCCGATTCTGCGACGGTTGCGGCGCCCCGGCCAGCGCCGGCGCCAACTTTGCCGAGTACAAGCAGGTGACGGTGATGTTCGCCGACGTGGTGGGGTCGATGCGGATCGCGGCGGCGCTCGGCCCGGAGCGGCTGCGCGAGATCATGGCCGAGCTGATGCAGCGCAGCACCGCGGTCGTGCAGCGGTACGGAGGCACGGTGGACAAATTCACCGGCGACGGACTCATGGCGGTGTTCGGCGCGCCGTCGGCGCTCGAAGACCATGCGCTGCGCGCCTGCCTGGCCGCGTTGGGAATCCAAGACGAGATGCAGCGCCTGGCCGCCGAGGTGGACCGCAGTGACGGTATCGCGTTGCGGCTGCGGATCGGGCTGAACTCTGGTCAGGTGATCGCGGGTGAAATGAGTTCTGGCCCTGGTGGTTACACCGCAATCGGTGAACAGGTCGGATTCGCGCAGCGGATGGAGTCGGTGGCCCCGCCCGGCGGGGTGATGCTCAGTGAGTCGACCGCGCGGTTGGTCGAACATGCGGCGGTGCTGGGGGAGCCGGAACGCGTCCGCATCAAAGGCTCCGACGACGCGGTGGCCGCCCGTCGCCTGCTGGCGGCGGGCAGTGAACACATGCAGTTGGCTCGGCGGGGGCCGGCCCTGGTCGGGCGTGCGGCGGAGATGACCACGATCGTCGGGATGCTGGAGCGAGCAATCAACGGCGTCGGGTGTGCGGCCGCGGTGGTTGGACCGCCCGGCATTGGCAAGAGCCGGGCTGTCGGCGATACGGCCAAGCTGGCCATTGCCCGGGGGGTCCAGGTGTACTCCACGTTCTGTGAGTCGCATGCGCGCGAGGTGCCTTACCGTGTGCTGGCCCGGCTGCTGCTGACGGTGTTCGCGGTACGCGACCTCGCCCCGGATGCGGCACGGGCCCGGTTGCGTTTGCGTATCCCAAACGCGAACCCCGAGGATCTGCTGTTGCTGAACGACCTGATCGGTATCGGCGAGGCCGGGGTGGTCCTGCCCGTTATCTCCCCCGATGCCCGCCAGCGCCGATTGGCTGCCCTGTTGAAGGCCGCCGCCTTCGAAGGGACGACGCCGACGCTGTGCGTCATCGAGGATGTGCACTGGATCGACGAGGCCAGTGAGTCCATGCTCGCCGAATTGATTGCCGCGGTGCTCCCGACCCGGTCGCTGGTGCTCATCACCCATCGGCCCGAATACCGCGGCGCATTGTCGCGGGCATCGGATATTCAAACGATCAATCTGGCGCCGTTGACCGCGGTCCAAACCGTTGAGCTGACAACCACACTGTTGGGCACCCACCCGTCGGTCACCTGGCTGGCGGCTCACGTCGCAGAACGGGCCGCCGGAAACCCGTTCTTCGCCGACGAGATCGTGCGCGACTTAGCAGAACGCGGCGTACTCGGCGGCGAGCGCGGCGCCTATATCTGCCGGGACAAAAGCGCCGACCTCCGCGTGCCGGGCACACTGCAGGCCGCCATTGCCGCCCGCATCGACCGCCTCGGCGCGCCCGCCAAACATGCGCTGTACGCCGGCGCCGTCATCGGTGCCCGGTTCAGCCTCGATCTGCTGAGCGCCGTTCTGGCCGAGACCGGTGAGAACGGCACCGCCATCGCCGAACTCGAGCGGGGCGAACTCATCGACCAGGTGGGTTTTGCGCGGCGCGCGGAATACGCGTTCCGGCATCCACTGATCCGCGCCGTGGCCTACGCATCGCAACTGAGGACCCGGCGCGCCGAGCTGCACAGGCGGGTAGCAGTTGTCATCGAGGAGAGCAACACGGAGCTGGTTGATCAGAACGCCGCGTTAATCGCCGAGCACCGAGAAGCCGCCGGGGATCTGCGCGCCGCATTCGATTGGCATATGCGTGCCGGCGCATGGTCGCTCAACCGCGACCTAGTCGCGGCCGGGATCAGCTGGCAGCGCGCCAGTCAGGTCGCTGACAGGCTGCCAGCCGACGATCCCGACCGGATGGCGCGGCGGATCGCACCGCGGACCCTGATATGCGGGACCGTATGGATGGCCGGCGGCAGCCTCACCGACACCGGTTTCGACGAACTCGCAGAGTTGTGCGAGGCCAGTGGCGATCGGGCAGCACTAGCGGTCGGCATGGCGGGTCAGGTTGCGGCGCTCGCGGGGCATCAGCGGCTGCATGAGGCGGCCCAGCAGGCTTCGAAGTTGATCGCGCTGCTCGAGGAGATCGGCGATCGGAGGTTGACCGTCGGTCTGCTCTCCGCCGCCGTCTACGCGAAGGCAGAAGTCGGCGAGGTGACCGAGGCGTTGCGCCTGGCGCAACGAGTTATCGACCTGTCCGACGGTGATCCCCCCATGAGCCACCTGGTCATGGGGTCTCCACTGGAGATGGCGACCAGAAACCGTGGCCTCACCAGACTCTGCCTTGGCATCCGTGGGTGGAGATCCGATTTCGACGAGGCTGTCCGGCTCGCAGCCTCGTCCACCCCGATGGCCCATGCCGGCGCGATCCTGTACAAGTACGTGGTCGCCGTCCCGGTCGGCGCATCGCCTGCAGATGCGACGGCTCTGGGCGAGACCGCCGATGCACTGCGGATCGCCGAGCAAGCCGGCGACGATTACACAATGGCACTCGCCCAGCTCACGCGAGGCCTGGTGTTAGTCCACCACGGTAGTCGCCGCCGGAAGGAGGGCCTCAAAATGCTGACGGAAGCCCGCGACGCCGTCCTGAAACGGGGATTCACCGTCAACGCGATGGCCGTCGTCGATCCCGAGATCGCAAGGGAGAAGGCCCGAACCGGCGATCTCGACGGCGCCATCGAGCTGGCCCGATCTGCCATTGACGACATGTTCGACCGGGGTGCGATGTTCCTGCGGGGCGCTGCCACCACGGTGCTGGTCGAGGCGTTGCTGGAGCGGGGCGCCGACGGCGATCCGGACGAGGCCCAGGGCGCGATCGACCGGTTGGCCGCCGTACCTACCGAGCCCGGCTTCGTCTTGCACGCACTTCCATTGTTGCGGCTGCGAGCGTTGGTGGCACGCAGGCAGGGTGACGTCGCGGGTAGCCGCGAGTTAATGCGGCGCTACCGCGCTAAGGCGGCGGCCTCCGGATTCGATCCGCTCGTCGATGCGACGGAATGATCCAATCCCGGCGTGAGGATCAGCAGTAGGACACGCCCATGTCGACCGAAACCTGGGTACCGGTAACGAATCGGGATTGATCGGAGGCCAACCAGGCGACAGCGTCGGCGATGTCCTCGGGCTGGGCGCTACCTTCGGGTAGCAGCGGTCTGTTCAGGCCCCGCAGGTATGGGTAGGTGTCACCCGCCGACCGGATCGCTTCGCGCATCTGGTCGCCGCCCATGGGGCTGTCGACTGCCCCCGGGTGCACGCTGTTGACGCGGATGCTGTGCCGGCCCAGTTCAGCGGCGAACGCGCGGGCCATCCCGGTGACAGCGTGCTTGCTCACCACGTAGTGCACCATGAACGGCTCCATCTTGATGCCGGCCGCGGACCCGATGAGGATGATCGACCCGCCGCGGCCGCCGTCGATGATGTGCCGAGCACTCGCCATCACGGTGTTCCAGGTGCCGGTCACGTTCGTATCGATGGTGTCGCGGAAGGCTTCGGCCGATATCTGATCCCACGGCGCCGGGCTGCAGATCCCGGCGTTGGCGACGACGATGTCGAGACGCCCGAGTTCCCCGACCGCCTCGTCGACGGCTGTTTGGAGCGCGCCGAGGTCACGGATGTCGACCACCGCGGTGACGACCCGCCTGCCGTTGGCGCTGACCAGCTGCGCCGTCTCGGCGAGGTCGGCCGGCGTCGGCGAATCGTACGGAACACTGGCTGGCAACGGCCCGGCAAGATCAAGCGCGATGATGTCGGCGCCTTCGGCGCTGAGCCGCACGGCGTGCGCCCGGCCCTGTCCGCGCGCGGCGCCGGTGATCAGCGCCACCCTTCCCGAGAGTGACTGACCCATCGGTCTTTTGCGTTCCTTTCGTGCCGATCCCTGATCGCAGGCAGTGAACCCGCCCTGCGGGAACGTCGTTGTCCAAAACGGTGCTCGGTAGAGCACTCGGCGAAGCGTAGCCTCAACGTGGCGCGGCCGGACACGCGGAAGGAGACATCATGACTGTCACTGTTGTCGACGCAGGACCTCGACGGGTTTGTCGGTCGGTCGAAGTGGCAGCGCCGGTAGCCGAGCTGTTCGCGATGGCTGCCGATCCCCGGCGCCACCATGAATTGGATGGATCGGGAACTGTGCGCGACAACATCAAGGTGCCCGCGGAAATGGCTGTGGGATCGAAGTTTTCGACGAGCATGAAGATGTATGGGGTGCCCTACCGGATCACCAGCACGGTGACCGCCCTCAAACCCAACGAATTGGTCGAATGGCGCCATCCGGTTGGCCACCGCTGGCGCTGGGAGTTCGAGTCGCTCTCACCGACGCTGACCCGGGTCACCGAGACGTTCGACTTTCACGACGCCGGCGCGATCAAGAACATGGCTCAAGTACTACGAGCTGATGGGTTCCCAGAAGGACAACGCCGCGGGCATCGAGGCGACGCTGGCCAAGCTGCGAGACCGCTACGCCGCGCAGTAGGTGATCAGTCCGGGTCGGAGGCATCCCACGGGACCACGCCGGAAACCCAGTGGCTCAGCTTTTCGACCTGATCGTTGCGATGCAGGTGGCGCGGCGGAGTCGCATAGCTCGAGTAGGGCCGGCAGCGGATGACGACGCGGTCCTCCCGGTCGCACATCTCTTCGACGGACGGGCGTGCCTCGTCGGGCAGTGGCTGGCCCGACATTCGACCGGCCACCGCCATCATGACGTCGACGGCCAGCTCACGGTCGCGGTCGATGGTGGCGTCGGCGTAGACCTGTAGGTAGCTGAACGGCCAGCGCTCGTCGAGAACGCACAGGCTGACCTTGCCGTCGCGTTCGACGATGCGGGCATTTGCCTCGCCCGGCCATCGTGGACACCAGCAGTTCGTCGGTGTCGGTGGGGATGTAGTAGACGATCGACATGGCCGGACCGTCGTTGCGACGACGGTAGCCGAACACAGCCGTTCGATGGGTGCGCACGAATTCGCGGCGCTCGGAGGGGAGCAGGTCGCGGTCGGTCGGAGCCGTGTAGGGCTCAGGAGCGAGTGGGAGGAGCATGGCGAAATGTCCTTGCTGTCAAAGTCGTTGACCCGAGGATTATTTATGGCTACAGTGTGTCCATAAATAGTGAGGATGTCAAGTGACCGCCGATACCCCGTCGCCAAGCCGCTCCCGCGGGCGACCGGCCCTGCCTCTGGACCGGATCCTCGTCTCGGCTCTGGAACTCGTCGACGCGCAGGGGGCTGATGCGCTGTCCATGCGGTCGCTGGCGCAGCGCCTGGGATCGGGCACCGCCACGCTGTACCGTCACTTCGGTAGTCGATCAGAACTGGTCGCGTTGGTGGTCGACCGGATGATCGGCGAAATCGATATGCGGGCAATTGCCTCGCTACCCTGGCAACACGCGTGTATGTCCTTCGCGCAGAGCATGTTTGATGCGCTCGGCCAGCACGGTAACGTGGCGTCCCTGTTGATCGGGCACGTTCCGGTGGGACCCAACGCGCTAGCGCAGCGGGAGCTTGTTTTGTCCGTCCTGCTCGACAACGGCTTCACACCGGCGACCGCCGCCCACGCCTACGCCACAGTGTCGCGTTATGTGCTCGGCTTCGCGATCCAACTCTTCGGGTCGACGGTGGCCGACGACCAGCGAGACGCCGAAGTATCGGCCGCATTCCACCGCCTCGACCCCTCCCGCTATCCCGCTACGGTCGCGGCCGCCGACGAGCTCCCCGTTCCGCTGGAAGAGGAGTTCGAATTCGGTTTGCGGCTCATCGTCGCCGGACTGGAGCGATTGCAGGGTTCAACGCATCCCGAGGCGGCTGAGGTGTTCGATCATGGTGTCGACCGCGGCCTCTAACGGGGCGGTGTCACGGCGGACCTGGCTGAGTAGCAGCCCGCCCTGGATAGCAGCGAGCATCGCCAGCGCGATACGGTTGACGTCGGTCCCCTCGGCCAGCTCGCCACGTGTAGCAACGGACGCCAGGCCGTCGCTAATCATGTTTTCCCACTGGGCAAATGACCGTGCGAGCCGCGCCCGCGCGACGGGATCGCATTCGGACAGCTCGCTGGCCATCGACCCAAGCGGGCAGCCACCCGCTCCACCTAGCTTGCGCACGATGTCGACCATGATGTCGCGCCAGCGGCGCAAGTCCTCGATGCTTTCGATGCGGTCCAGGCCGAGGTGCTGCAAGGTGAGCACCTGGTCGGTCTGAAAGTCGATCACCGCGGAGACGAGGTCGTTCTTGTCCGTGAAGTAGTGGTACATCTGCGAGGTGCTGATGGCGGCTGCGTCCTGAATGTCCTCGATAGTGGTCCGCGCGACGCCGTGCTCCAGCATCAATTCCGAGGCCGCGGCCACGATGCGTTCGCGGGTGGCGCGGCCCTTGGTGGTCAGCTTTTCGTAGGCGACTGGCACCGTTCGCTCCTTCCGTCTGCCGTTTCGCCGAGCGTGCACCCAGGGCGAGATTCAGGCGTCTTTTCGCTGTGGCTGCACGCTCGGCGAGCCGGACGTCAAGCTTACCCGATTTTGGAGTTGACACTCCATTTTTGAACCGGGAGGGTGAAAACATACGTCTACTAATCGGTGCCGGACGGCTGCGGAAGTTGTTGTGCGCCACCCGGCATCGTCAGCGAAGGGCAAACGCATCATGGACACCGGAACTAACCACGCGACCATTGCCGAGCGGGTCGCCCAACTGCAGAGTGGGATAGCCGGCCAGCTCCCCGGCGACGTTCTCAAGACCTTCGGCGCCGAACAGGACGCCCTGCAGGCCGCCGGGGTGCCGGCGGGTGTCGCTGCACCGGGCCGCCCGATGCCAGACGCACAACTGCTGGACGTGCATGGTGCGCCGACCACCCTCGCCAGCGCAATGCGCGGGCGCGCTGCCGTGGTCGTGTTCTACCGCGGGGCCTGGTGCCCCTTCTGCAACCTGACGCTGCGCGCCTACCAGGAAGAGCTCGTCCCGCTGCTGGCTCAACGAGACATCCCACTGGTGGCGATCAGCCCGCAAAAGCCCGACGGTTCACTGTCGGCTCAGGAGCAAAACGCGCTGACCTTCACCGTCTTGTCTGATCCGGGCAATCAGATTGCCGCAGCATTGGGGGTGCTCACCGCTCCGGGAGCCGCCGCCCGCGCCGCGCAGCTCACCATCGGCCTCGACCTGTCGCGGGCCAATGCGGACGGCACCCACGGTCTGCCGATGCCGACCGTGGTCATCGTCGACGGAGCCGGGATCATCCGCTGGATCGACGTGCACCCGAACTACACGACCCGCACCGAGGTCGCCGACATCGTCGACGCGCTGCGCGTCCTCGATTGACGAAAGGATATCGGTGAATGGCCGATGAGTATCCAAACCTGTTGGCGCAGTCCATAACCCGAGCGGGCCAGCTGGTCAGCCGGTACGGTCTGGTGGTCGTACTGGCCTGGATCGGTTTCGGTAAGTACGTGAAGATGGAATCCCGCGTGCTCATCGAGCACAGCCCGCTGATGAGCTGGATCTACAACGTGTTCAGCGTCACCACGGTTGCGCGCGGGCTGGGGACGATGGAAATCGTTGCGGCGCTTCTCATTGCGGTGCGCCCGATCTGGCCGCGCGCATCCGCGGCCGGCAGTGCGCTGGCGGTACTTCTCTTCCTCGGCACGATCAGCTTCTTGTTCACCACCCCCGGAGTGGTCGGGACCCACGCCGCCGGGCTGCCCGTACTGACGGCGCTGCCGGGCCAATTCCTGCTCAAAGACCTGGTGCTGATCGGCGTGGCGCTGTGGACATTAGGCGACTCGTTAATGGCCGCGTCGGCCGCTACCCACGCGGCAGGACAACCGGTAGCGCGGTGAGCAGACCTAGCGCCGGCTGGACCGCGCAAACAGCGATCCCCTGATCAGCTTCTTGGCCGAGCTCAGCGTCGCGTCGTAGTCATCCGGCGGCAGATTGGCCGCCTGTTCTGACAGACCGCGCGTCAGCGCACAGATGGCTTCCACTGCGGCGCCCGCATCGGTCTCGGCGGACAGCCGCCCTTGCACCAGGGCATCCTCGACGATCTCGGTGACGACATCGCGCAGCGCTTTAGACCCGGGCTGTGCAGTGCTCTGGGCGCGCATCGCCCGCAAGAACGCGGTCAGATAGGGATAGTCGTTATAGAGTCGGGCTCACGGAGAGTGGGGTCGAGACCTTGACCGAGACTGTTGGATGCGCCTTCGACGTCGACGCGTTGCGGCAGAAGTACGCCGAAGAGCGGGCGCGGCGACTGCGCCCCGACGGGATCGCGCAGTACGTGGAGATCGCCGGCGAGTTCACCCGGTTCGCCGAGGACCCCTGGGTGGATGGGAAATTCACGCGCGCGCCGATGACCGACGAGGTCGACGTGGCCATCGTCGGCGCCGGGTTCGGTGGGCTGCTGACGGGAGCGCGGCTACGTCAACTCGGTGTCGACAGCGTGCGGTTGATCGACCGAGCGGCCGACGTGGGCGGCACGTGGTACTGGAATCGGTATCCGGGGATCGCCTGCGACGTCGAGTCCTATGTCTATATCCCGTTGCTGGAGGAGCTCGGCTACATCCCCGCGGATAAATACGCCAAGGGCGCCGAGATCTTCGCGCACTGTCAACGCATCGCCGAGCACTACGACCTGTATCGCGACGCGTGCCTGCAGACCGACGTCCATGAGATCCGTTGGGACGCGGCGAGTTCCCGCTGGATTATCCGGACCCACCGGGGTGACGAGATGCGGGCCAGGTTCGTCTCCATGGCCAACGGGTATCAGGCGAAGCCGAAGCTGCCTGGCATTCCCGGGATCAGCTCCTTTCGCGGGACGATGTTTCATACCAGCCGGTGGGACTACGGCTACACCGGCGAGAAACTGAAAAACCTGGCCGCCGCCCGCGTCGGCATCATCGGCACCGGGGCCACCGCCGATCCAGTGCGTGCCGCACCTGGCGGCGGCGGCGCAGCACCTGTACGTCTTCCAGCGCACACCGTCATCGGTGGATGTGCGCGCCAACCAGCCCACGGATCTGCAGTGGGCCAACACATTACAGCCGGGCTGGCAACAACAGCGGATACAGAACTTTCAGATCCTCACGGCCGGCGGTCAGGCGGAGGAAGACCTGGTCGCCGACGCCTGGACGAGCATCACCCGGAAGCTGCCTGTGATGCGCCACGACACCGACGCGTCGGTGAGCCCCGAGCAACGCACGCGCGACATCGAGCTGGCGGACTTCGCCAAGATGGACGAGATCCGCGCGCGGGTCGCCGAGATTGTGGCCGATCCCGCCACCGCGGAGGCGCTCAAACCCTGGTACGGCTACTTCTGCAAGCGGCCCTGCTTCCACGACGAATACCTGCAAACGTTCAACCGCGCCAACGTCACGCTGGTCGACACCCGCGGCCGCGGCGTGGAACGCATCACCGAGATGGGTGTCGTCGTCGACGGAGTGGACTACGAGCTCGACTGCCTGATCTTCGCAACGGGTTTCGAGGTAGGCACCGATTACTGCCGCCGCACCGGGTTTGAGTTGATCGGCCGCGACGGCGCGACGCTGACCGAGAAATGGCGCGACGGTGTCCGCACGTTTCAGGGGTTGTATGCCAACGGTTTTCCGAACTGCTTCATCGAAAGCATCGCCCAGGCGGGGCTTACGGTGAACTTTCCGTACCTGCTGGACGTGCAGGCCAGCCACGCCGCGTGGATCATCGCCTGGGCCCTCGAGCATGGAGCAACCGAAGTCGAAGCTTCACCCGGTGCCGAGGCCGCCTGGGTCGACACCGTTGTGCAGCGTTCGGCGCTGACCGCCGAACGGGCCAAGACGTGCACTCCCGGCTACTACAACCGGGAAGGCAAGGCGGACGCCAAGACTCGGCAGGGCAGCTTCTTCTTCGGCGCACCGACCGAGTACGCCGACATCCTGGCGGCCTGGCGCGCCAAGGGCGACTTGGAGGGGCTCGAGATTCGCGGGACCGCTCCATGAAGTACGTCCTCGGCCGGGTACGGGCGGCGACGCGGCGCCGACCCGCACTGAAGGTGGCGGTCATCGGAGCCGGTTTCGGCGGTCTAGGGACGGCCGTGGCGCTGCGCCGGGCCGGCATCGACGACCTGACGATCATCGAGGCCGACAACGGCGTCGGGGGCACCTGGCGACGCAACACCTATCCCGGCGCCGCCTGCGACATCCAGAGTCATCTGTATTCGTTTTCGTTCGCGCTCAACAAATCCTGGAGCCGCACCTACGCCCGTCAGCCCGAGATCCTGGCCTACCTGGAGTCGGTGGTCGACGACTTCGATCTGCGTCGCCACCTCATGCTCGACACCAGGGTCGACACCATCCGCTGGAATGCCGACACGTGGGAGTGGGGCTGCCAGGTGCAGCGCGCCGGGCAGACCGCCACCCTGGTCGCCGACGTCGTCGTCTGCGCGGTGGGTTTGTTCGGGTCGCTCAAGTTCCCAGATATCGCTGGCCTGAGAGACTTCGGCGGCACACTGATGCACACCGCGCAGTGGGATCACAGCATCGACTTGGCGGGCAAGAAGGTGGCGGTGATCGGCACGGGCGCCAGCGGGGTGCAGGCCGTTCCCGAGTTGGCTAAAATCGCCGAGCGCCTAACGGTGTTCCAGCGCACACCGCCGTGGATGGTCCCTAAAGTTGACCGCCCGTACAGGGCAACAGAATTGGCGCAATTCCGGCGCAACCCGCTGGCGGCCCGCCGCACGCGCTGGCAGATCTGGAAATTCCAGCACGACAACACCGCGACCTTCGCCGACGACCCGGTTGTCACCGCCCGCACCCAGATCGCGACCTCGTTCCTCGAGCGCACGGTGGCCGACGAGCGGCTTCGGCAAGCGCTGACACCGGACTATCCGTTCCGCTGTAAACGCGTGCTGCTGGGCGACGACTACTACCGGGCCCTACAGCAAGACCATGTCGATCTTGTCACCGACCCCATCGAGCGCGTCACCGAGACGTCGGTGGTGACGCGGACCGGCCAGGCCTGTCCCGTCGATGCCATCGTGCTCGCAACGGGATTCGAAACGTCGCGCTACCTGTCGGGCATCGACGTCATCGGAACCGGGGGACAGCATCTGCACGAGCAATGGGGACTCGACCCTAGCGCCTACTTGGGCGTCGCTGTCAGCGGATTCCCAAACTTCTTTATGCTTTACGGCCCCAACACCAACCAGGGCGGCAACTCGATCGTCTACATCCTCGAGGCCGGCGCGCGACTGGTCGCCAGCGCGGTGGGGCGGCTGGCACGGCGGGGTGGCTATCTCGACGTGCGCCCCGAGGCCGAAAAGCATTACAATGAGGGCCTTTCCACGGATCTTGAACGCACCATCTGGACCCAGTGCGACAGTTACTTCCGTTCGCCGAGCGGCCGCATCGTTACCCAATGGCCCTACACCGAGCTGGACTACGCCCGCCGCACCCGGAGGCTGCGGCCGCGAGATTGGTTGCACCGCACCGGTACACCGGCGAGCGGGCATGGAATCGTCAGCTCTGTCACGCTAAGCGGGTTCCAGGTCCCAACCGATCGTAAAGGCCTGGCGGAGAATAAGTTGAGCAAGAATGTCGCTGCGGCTGCCCAACCGCCAGGCGTGCATGGTGAAGGCCTTGCTGCTGAATAGCGCGTAGTTGACCGAGCTTTCGGGTGTCGTGCGAGATCGATAGACGATGGCATCGAGGTCGGACCACCAGGCTCTGGAAGCATCCGCGAGTTGGTGGCAGGTCGCCCAAACCGCTGGGTGCCGGCCGGTGCTGATTTGGTCGTCAACCTGCAGTGCGTCGAGGTTTCTCTCGGTGCGAAGGTCCAGCACTCGCAGCGGACGGGTGGCCACGAGGCGCACGAGGTGGTGATCGATATGGTCGCTGGGCATCACGAGGCCGGTCGGCCGGTATCGCTCGCGGAAGGCGCCGACCAGTTGTGTGGCGGCATAGCGTGTGCGGAAGCTTCCCGATGCCGGGTCGAACCGGTACCGCGGCTGCGCAAATCCGGTCCAGGCCCATTTGGATGGGTGGGTGGCCTCGACGCGCCAGAGTTCGATTCCGGCCTTTGTGCGTCGGCTGCGCAGCCCGGCAGGTCGAGCCACGGAAAGTGGGCTTTTGTACCCCGCGGCGAGATCAGGCACCGAGCGCGGTGAGCATCTGCCACGCTGACTCGGCCGTGTCGGGCTGCCGAAGTGCGTCCGCGATTGATGCGCCGCCGATTTCGTCGTGAGCGATCCGCATTACCCGGTCAGCGGACACCGCATCGGAGGTGAACTGGGCGAGCAAGTCGAGGATGCGAGGGAGATCCGGAAGTAACCGGTCGCCGTCGAACTGCCAAGTAGGAAACCACGTCTGGTTACCGACGGCGGCGCCTAACAGCTTGCCTCGCCGCCGAAGTTGATGAACTGCCTGCGGCGTGGCGAAACCCAGAAGCGACTGCACGTCGGAGGTGGAGTACGCACCTTCGACGAACTCCTTGGTCACCGCGGCGCGCCGCTGACGATTCAGGCCATCGGCCGCGACGCGCTCGAGACGGCCGTGTGGCGCGGACGGCGCCTTGAGTAGCGCGTCGAGCACTTCGGCGAAGCCGCTGTCGCGACGCATCCGCGCCTCTACCTCACGGACGAGCGGTGCGACTGCGGTGGTCATGCTTCGACACTACCACTCGACTGGGGCGATTGAAACGATCGAAACAAGAGTTCGATGTGTGCTTGGTCCTCCATGTTCAGGAGCCATTCACGCCGAAGTCGATGACGCCGCGGATCAGTTCGCCGGCGGCCTTGTCGGCGTACGCCTGGTTTATTTCGTCCAGCCGGTAGCGCTTTGTGATCATTTCATCGAGCAGCAATTGACCCGACTCGTACAGCGAGGCCAGCAGCGGAATATCGCTTTTGGGGTTGCATGATCCAAACACCGTGCCGCACAACGTTTTGTTCATCAATATGAAGTCTTGCAGCGTGACGGCTACCGAATTCAACTGCGGTGACGGCAGTCCGGTGAGCACACAGGTGCCTCCCTTGCGGGTGAGCTCCAGCGCTGTCCCGACGTCGGCCGCGCCGATCATCGCGGGAGAGACGACGACCGCGTCGGCCATCACGCCGCGGGTCAGCTCACGCACCAGCTCGATCGCCTCGGATCCCGTTGCCGCGGTGTGGGTGGCACCGAACTTCAGCGCGGACTTGCGCTTGAACTCGACCGGGTCGACCGCGACGATGCGCGCGGCGCCGCTGATGCGCGCGCCCTGAACGGCCGCGCTGCCGATGCCGCCCGCGCCGATCACCACCGTCGTGTCGCCGCCCTGCACCTTGGCGCGGTGCGCAGCCGAGCCGTATCCGGTCGGAACCGCGCACGCCAGCAGTGCGGCGGGTACCAGCGGGAAACCCCGATCGATTTTCACCAGCGAGTCAGCCGAGACGACGGTGTGTTCGGCGAACGCGCCAATCTTGGAGATGTGCCCGAGGTTTCGTCCGTCGAGGGTGTGATGTCGGAAGGTGCCGTCGGTCGGCATGCCCGGGGCGAGTGTCCCAAAACCTTTGTCGCACAGGTACTCGGTCCCCGAGGCGCACCACCGGCATCGTCCGCACACCGCGACGAACGATGTCACCACATAGTCGCCGGGCGCGAGGCGGGTCACGCCTTCACCCACCTCGAGCACCACGCCGGACCCTTCGTGCCCACCGATCGTCGGCGACATGGCCGGCAACCGGAGCGAGCGCAGGGTTTCGGCGGGCGGGGCCAGTTTGCCCTGCCGGATGTGTTCGTCGGAGTGGCACAGCCCGGTGGCGGCCAGTCGCAGCAGCACCTCGCCGGCTCGCGGCGGATCCAACTCGAACTCTTCGACGGTCCACGGGCGGCCGTATGCGTAGAGGATGGCCGCGCGGCTTCTCACCGGGCAGGGTCCTCGGCGACCTCGATGTCGCCGGCCTTAGCCGCCGCACGAAGTTGGTGAAAGTCGTGGAGCGCCTTGTCGGCGTAGGTGTATGACCACTCGGCGACTGCATCGCACACGCTATCGCTGGTGCCGACGTACCCCCGCAGTATTGATGCATTCGCGCTCTGCGAGTGCGCGCGCGCCAGCAGAACGGCGCAGGCGGTGACGTACTCGCTGAACGTGGCAGCCGACATGCCCTCTGTTTCGATGGTGCCCTTCATGTCGTGGAACTGGCGGACGTAATAGTCGCGGCCATCCTTGCGTGTGGTGCCGAGAAACACATCCGACATTGCCTGCAGGATTCGCTGGCCGTCGACCACGCGCAGACCCTGACCCGTCGCCTCGACGGCGGCTGTCAACGTGTCCGGCTGGCGCCAGCCGCCGTACTCCTCGAGGACGGATCGATTGGCCTCCTTGATCTGCAGGACCAGCGGCGCGCCGTCGGGGCCGACCAGGATGATCAAGTAACACCGGGTACCGACGCTGCCCACGCCAACCACCCGTAGCGCGATATCGGTGACGCGAAAGTGCGACAGCAGAACCGCGATGTCGATCGGGACTGCGGCCAGATACTCCTCAATCGACTCGAGCAGCTTGTCTTCGGTTTCGCCCGGAAGGTGTTGGAGAACCGGCGGCGCCTCCCGAAGCCGCGGGGTGCCGTCTGGTCCGGCCTGCACGATCTGTTTGACGACACGCGCCGATGTTCGGGTGCGGGCCCGGGAGGTCGTTCGCTCGAGAACTTTCACCAAGTCTTTGGATACCGACACTGGGCCGCTGTAATTCTCGGGTTCCACTCGCAGGTAGTAACGGTCCAGAACGTCCATGTCGAGCATGGTGTGCAGACCGGTTCGATAACCCTCCATTGCGTGTTGCACACAATGGCCGATGGCCTTGGCGGGATAACCGGCGTGGCGACCCCCGACGATCGCGCTGGTGATCAGGCGTTTCACATCCCACTCCGCGGGCGCCACGGCGGCCTCGTCAAAATCGTTGAGGTCAAAGACAATTGAGCGGTGTGGCGCGGCGTACAAGCCAAAGTTCGAGATGTGAGCATCGCCGCAGCACATGACTTCGATTCCCGACGTCGGGCTTTGGGCGAGATCGGCCGCCATGACTGCGGCCGAGCCCCGGTAGAACGAGAAGGGGTCGGTCAGCATCCGGGCAAAGCGCAGCGGGACGAGTTCGCCTAGCCGGCCCTCATTCTGGGCGACGAGAATTTCGGTGGCAGTCCGCGGGGAGGGCGTCAGCTGCGCGAGGGCACGTCGCGGCACGGTCTTACGCAGTGCCCGACCGCGCGTCACATCCTCGTCCGGGACCTCGAGATCGATCAGCCGATCACGCAACACCCGTTGCGGCATTTGATCAGCATATGCAGCACCGCGCCCGCTGTACTTAGCTTCAGGCTGATTCTCAACGCTGCCAGAAGGTGGCCGAATCGTTAACATCAGCAAAAGTTGGGTGCCAGACGAATTAGCCTGGAAGATTGCTGTGAGAGGACGCCTGCCGATGGTGGAAACGCCTCCGCTAGATGAGCGCGCTCGTACCCGGTGGCGCCTTCCCTGGCTGAACATCCTGGGTGTCATTGCCGTCGTCGTTGCCGCCACGGTGATCGTGGTCAAAAACGTTCCCGATGCCGGGGCCAACCGAATCCTCAACGTCTCCTATGACCCGACACGTGAATTGTTCGCGGCGATCGACAAGGCGTTTATCCCGCAATATCGCGCGCGCACCGGGGTCACGCTGGACGTCGAAGAATCGCACGGTGGTTCAGGCCGGCAGTTGCGGACTGTCCTCGAGGGCAGCCAGAAAGCCAGCGTGGTGTCACTGGCGCTGATCAGCGACGTTCAAACGTTGAGCAAGCGCGGGCTGATCGCATCCGACTGGCAACAACGCCTGCCGAACAATTCGGTGCCCTACACGTCGACCGTCGTGTTTGTGGTTCGCAAGGGCAATCCGAAAGTCATCCACGACTGGCCCGACCTGGTGAAGGGCGACGTTTCGGTGGTGACACCCAATCCGCGCAGTTCGGGCAACGGCCAATTGAGCGTTCTGGCGGCGTGGGGCTCGGTCACCACGCGCGGCGGTACCCAGGCCCAAGCGGCCGGGTACGTGCGGACGCTCTTGCACCATGTGGCGGTCTCCGACGCCGGTGCGCGCAGCGCGGGCGACAGCTTCGCTTTGGCGAAGATCGGCGATGTGCAGCTGGCCTGGGAGAACGAGGCGTTGCGCGAAGTCGCCGCCAACAAGGACGAACTCGAGCTGGTCTATCCGCCGGTCAGCATCCTCGCCGAGCCCGCCGTGGCCTGGGTCGACGCCAATCTGACCGATCCCAAGACAGCCACCTACGCCAAGGCCTACCTCAATTACCTGTTCACCGACGCCGCACAAGAGCAGGTCGCTGTATTCGGCTATCGGCCCTTCAAGCCGGCAATTCTGGCCAAGCACACCGACCGGCTGCCCCCTCTTACTCTTTTCCCGATCGGCGCCATCGCCAAGGACTGGAGTGACGCGCACGAGCAGTTCTTCGGCGCCAACGGCATACTCGACACGCTCTCAGCGCCGCCCGGTGCAGCGTTGGGAACCTAGCGGAAAGACGTATACAGGGTGGCCTTCGCGCTGAACTACGACTTGGTGAAAGGCCGGCGTGATCTCATTGCCGGACTCACCGTCGCCGCCATCTCATTCCCTCAGGCGATGGCGTATGCGCTCATCGCCGGAGTAGATCCCCGGTTCGGCGTGTACTCGGCGATCGTCGTGACAATCGTCGCCTCGATCTTCGGCTCGTCCTCGCACCTGATCAACGGGCCAACGAGCGCCATATCGCTGCTGGTCTTCACTGCCCTGGCCTTCATCGATTCGGAGAACACCACCGAACTCTTCGAGGGGCTGTTTCTCCTGGCCGTGTTGGTTGGCGCCTTTCAAATCGTGATCAGCCTGTTCAAGCTGGGCAACCTGACCCGCTACATTTCCGAGTCGGTGATCATCGGTTTCATGGCCGCGGCGGCGTTTCTGCTTGCCATCGGACAGTTGGGCAATGCGCTGGGGGTGCGCGACAAAGGCAACGGGCACATGCAGGTGTTGCGTCGGGTGGGGCTCACCTTGTTCCACGGCGATCACATCAACTACCGCGCGCTGACGCTCAGTGCCGCCGCGGTGTTGCTGGCGGTCGTCCTGCGCAAACTGGTCCAGCGCTTCGGGTGGCCGCAGATCGACATGCTTGCCGTGCTTGTCATCACCGGCCTGATTGCCTATTTAGCGGGATGGTCGGTTCCGGGTGCCGGCGGACATACGGCGGTGTCGGTGGCCGCCAAGGTCCCGCGGAGCCTGCCCACCCCGCACATCCCCGAGGTCCACACCGACTGGTTGCCCGAGCTGTCCTCGGGCGCTTTGGCCATCGCGTTCGTCGGCATCATCGAGGCGTTGTCGATCGCCAAAGCCATTGCCTACCAGACCCAACAGAAGATCGACTACAACCGGCAGATCATGGCCGAAGGCCTGGCCAACCTCAGTGGGGGCTTCTTTCAGTGCCTGCCGGGCTCGGGCTCGCTGTCGCGCTCGGCGATCAATTACCAGTCTGGTGCCAAAACACGATTCTCCGGGATCGTCTCGGCCGCAACGGTTGCCGCGGCGTTACTCCTCTTCGCACCGTTACTGCGGTACGTTCCGCAGCCCGCGCTGGCCGGGCTGCTGCTCGTCACCGCCGCGCGGCTCGTTGATTTCAAGCGGTTGTTCTACACGCTCAAGGCGTCGCGCTATGACGCCGGCCTGGTGATCGTGACGGCGTTCACCGGCGTGGCGATCGATCTCGACAAGGCGGTGCTGCTCGGCGTGATCCTGTCGATCCTGTTGTTCGTGCCGCGCGCGGCCAAGCTGAAAGCCAAAGAACTCATCGTCGCTCCCGAACGCGTAGTCCGCGAACGTGTTCCGGGTGATCCCGTCGACCCGTCGATCGTCATCTATGATCTGGAGGGCGAGCTGTTCTTCGGCGCTGCACCGGAATTGGACCGTTACCTCGTCGCGTTGCACCAACGGATCGCGGATGATGACGTGAAGTACGTGGTCCTACGGCTCAAGCGGGTACGTCACCCGGACGTCGTGTGCATCGAGCGCATCGAGCATTTCCTCCGCGAAGAGACCGCGCGCGGCGTCACCATCGTGTTGGCCGGGGTTCGCCCCGACACGCTCGGGATCTTGCATAATGTCGGGATCCAAAGCTGGTTCCCGGCACAGCACATCTTCCCCGAAGAAGACGAGGAATACTCGGCGACGCTCAAGGCCGTGCGCCATGCCCGCGGCCACTTGGCCCCCGTTGAGGTCGGCCGGCCGCCTGCCAAAGCAATCGACCTCGAAGACCCGCCCGACCTGTATTACCTCGTCTGATCCCGGCTAGGCGGGGTTGCCCGCTTTCACGGCCGCGATGACACCCCCGTCGACCAACAGGTCGGTGCCGGTGATGAACGAGGCGTTGGGGCCGAGCAGGAAGGCTACGGCCGCCGCGATGTCATCGGGGGTACCCAGGCGGCCCGTCGCGGACATGGCGATCATCGCTCGCATGCCGTCGCCGACCGGGGAGGCGAGTTCCTGCTGACCCATCGGTGTCGAGATGATGCCCGGGCTGATCGAGTTGATGCGCGCACCGCGTCGGCCCCAGTGGGCGCTGGCGGCGCGGACGCGAATGTGGTTGGCTTGCTTGGCGATTGGATAGGCAAAGTTCGGGTCCTTGATGCTGCTGATGAAGTCGAGTTGCAGTAATTCACCTGGCAGGTGGTGAGCCAACGCCTTTTCCTGCTCGGCGGCCAGTGGAGGGAACATATGCCCGGCCATGCTGGCGATCACCACACCCGCACCGCCCGGCGCGACGATCTCGCCGAATTCCTGTAGTACGAGCGCGGTTCCGAGCAGATCCACGGCCAGGATCGCCTCGGCCGTGGCCTGAGCTGGGGAGAGTCCGGCCGTGTGCGCCA
This sequence comes from uncultured Actinomycetota bacterium, assembly GCA_963767375.1. Lineage (GTDB taxonomy): Bacteria > Actinomycetota > Actinomycetes > Mycobacteriales > Mycobacteriaceae > Mycobacterium. The sequence continues at coordinate 1,560,168 of CAVYDT010000008.1, read as the reverse complement.
CCTGTGTGACGGCGCCGAGCGAGGCGGCGTACTCGGCGAGGTTGCGTACCGATTCCGCCGACGAGACGTCCACTGCGTGGCTATCGACGTGATGGCCGTCCGCGGAAAGCGATTCGGCTACCGACGCCAGCGTCTCTTCGTTGTAGTCGGCCAACAGCACCGTCTTGCCCGAGCCCAGCCGGCGAGCGATCGCCTGGCCCATGCCGCCCACCCCGATCACGACCAGAACTTCCGTCACTCCATTACTCCATTTCCGACGCCCACGCGATATGCCCTTCGAAATTAAGTGAATCCGCCATCGCACGATACCGGTCGCGATAGTGCTGATAACTGGCGTTGTCGCCGCGTGCCTGTGCCTCCCACGCCCGCATCCGCAGTAGCCAGATATCGTGCAGGACGAATCCGGGCTCGGTCGGCACCGCCGCCAGCCGGTCGATGGCGGCCTGCGTCTCCTGCAGGTCGGTCTGCCCGCCTCTGCGCAGCAGTGGCTGGATCAGCGCGGCGTTGGCCCATGCCAGCAAAATCATGTCGCCGCAAGCGTATTCGTATTCGACAGCCGGGCGCGCCAGTTCGATTGCTCCGTCCAGATCGCCAGTGTGTGCTTTCTCGAGAGCAAAATACAAGTCGACCCAAGTGGCCGCCAAAAGCGTGAAGCGCTCTTGCAAAGCGGCTTCACGAGCCGCGGCCAACAGCGGGATCGCATCGTCTCGTTGGGCACCGTCACCGGCCGCGAGCACGATGCCGCGCGTGTGCCGGGCGCAGGCCAGGGTGAGGTTGTCGCCGGATCGCTCCGCAAGCTCGAGCACCTCGGCTGTGTCCTGCAAGCCTGCCGATTCCGGCACACATATGCCGTTGGGAATCAGCATGACTTTGAAGAACAGCACCAACGCACGCAAGGTCGGGTTGAACGCGCGGACCATCGTTGTGGCTTGCTCGACATCCGTCGTCCAGCCCCGATCCCCGAGGGCAGATCGTGCGACGCCTCGCAGCATGGTTGCGCCAACCAATGGAGCAGGGAGGATGAAGTTGCCCATCGTGACGTCACCGTCGGCCAGGTCGATCACTCGGTCTGCCAGTCGCACGGCTTCGGTGAGCTCGCCGCCTATCAGCTTGGCGGCGATCGCGCTGTAGAGCAGTCCAACGGTGAGCTCCGGATCGCCGATCGACTCGAGCAGGTCTGCGAGTTCGGAAGCCAGCTCGGACGCTTCGCGGCTTCGGGCGTGAACGACCAATGCCGGCAGATACCCGGCCGTCCCCATGACGAGCGACACCTTGTCACCGGCCGCGCTGGCGAGTTCACGCAGTTCGTCGAATCCGGTGTCGGCCATGGTCCCGCCGGCCAGCCAGGCGCTGGCGCACAGCAGCGTACGAGGCGCGATACGCATAGTGGTGCGGTCAGTGTCGGTATCGGGCAATCTGTCCGCGACGTCGCGAGCGTGCTGCCAACTGGCCCTCGCCGCGGTGAGATCGCGGAGCGTGAGCCACCCCCCCGCGCGCATGTACCAGTCGAATGCTGTGTGCAGGTCTCCCGCGGCCTTGAAGTGTTCGGCGACCAGTGCGGCATTTTCGTCGACCAAGTCCGGCTCGCGCTGTTCGATCGCGGCGGCCAGTCGCCCGTGCAACTCTGCGCGATCCGACCTCAGCTGGGATTCATAGGCCACGGCACGAATCAGCGGATGCCGGAACACATATTCGATCTTGGGGGTGAACCCGACCTGGTCGATCAGCTCACCAGCGACCAGCTCGTCGAGGATCGGGTCAATCCCCAGCGCGGTCAGCAGCTCGGGGCTGAACCGCGAGCCGACGACTGCCGCGGCGTTCAGCGTGCGCTTGGCCGCGGCGCTGAGCCGATCGACGCGGGCCGCGATGACGGCCTGCAACGTTGCCGGCACCGTTGTGTCGGCGACATCTCCGTGCAGCAGGTAGGAGCCGCGTGCGCCGCGGACCGCGCCCCGCTCGGCGAGATCGCGCACCATCTCCTCGGCGAAAAACGGGTTGCCGTCGGCGCGTTCGGCGATGACGGCGGCCAGCCCCTGCACCGAGGCATCGGTGCCGACGAGCTCATCGATCAACGCCGTGGTCTGGGTGGTGCTCAGCGGCCGCAGGGCGATCGTCTGCGCGCCGGGGATCGTCGTCAGGGTGCCGCGGTATTCGGGGCGATAGGTGATCAGCACCATCGAGGGGGTTTGCCTGATCACGGCCAGAAAGTCGGCCAGCATCGATTCGCTGACCTCGTCGATCCAATGCGCGTCCTCGATCACGTACAGCGCCGGATCGGTCCGGGCCAGCGATGCGGCATTGATCAGGGCGGTGAGCCGGCGCCGTCGGGCGTCGCCCTCGATGTCGGGCGCCTCGGCGTCGGGATCAGCGATGCCGAGCAGGTCGTCGAGCAGGCGCACATCTTCGGGATCGTCATCGGCAAAGCGGATGCGGAGCTGGGCCCGTGCGGATTCGGCGTCGAGACCTTCGACCCCTAGGCCGGCGCGCAACAGGCCCGTCACCGCACGGAAGGGGATGTCGCTGGTATGGGATTCGCAGTAGGTGGTGAAAACCTGGACATCGCGGTCGTCGGCGATCGCCGCGGCTTCGCGCACGATGCGGCTCTTGCCGATACCGGGCGGGCCCAGGACACCGATGACGCAGCCGGCCCCGCCGATGGCTTCGTCGAGGATCGCGGCGATGGTGCTGAGTTCCCAGCTGCGCCCGACCAGCGTTGGGTCGCTGCGGGTGTGCTGATCGGCGCTGGTGGCGATCAAGCGGTACGCGGGGACCGGGTCGTGTGCCCCCTTGATCTGCACCATTTCCGGTTCGGCCAGCATGACGACACCTTCGACCAGGCGCGCGGTGGACGCGCTGAGCATCACCCCATCCGGCGGCGCCACCGACTCCATCCGCTGAGCCATCCCGACCTGTTCCCCGATCGCGGTGTAACCCAAAGCGCCAGAACCGATTTCACCGGCGATCACCTGTCCCGAATTCAGCCCCACCCGCAGCCTCAGGTCAATCCCGTCGCGTTCTGCGACGCCACCCGCCATGCGTTGCGCCTCGGCCTGAATTCCCAGCGCCGCCAGGCACGCGCGAAAAGCGTGGTCCTCCAACGCGGTCGGCGCGCCAAACACGGCCATCAGCCCGTCGCCGGTGAACTTGTCCACCGTGCCGCCGAATCGTTGCACCACCGCCGCGGCGCGCTCCACGAGCTCACCCATGATCTCGCGCAGCCGTTCCGCACCCACTGCCGCGGCGATGTTCATCGAATGCACCGCATCGGCGAACAGCACCGTCACTTGCTTGTACTCGGCCGACGCCGGTGAAGCCTTCGTCGGCAACCCGCACTCATCGCAGAACTTCGCGGCGGCGCGCAATTCCGTGCCGCACGTCGGGCACGCCAGTCCCGCAGTCGTCACGTGAGCACCACCGATCCTCGGGTCGCATAAACCCCAGTGGCTAAGAATAGGGGGCTAACTCGCCGTGTATGCGGTTAATCCACGAGGTCTGACGGCTCGTGGGGGTGACCGCCATGCCGGACGGCCGTCCCGACGAACGGTGCCCGAACGGTGGCGGCCAGGTGCCGGCGGTTGATGATCAGCCCGGCGATGGCCACCGTGGTGTAAATGCCGCAGAGTACCAATCGCCCCTGGGTCGAGTTGATCGGGAACTGGACGACGAACAGCACAAGTAGCGCCAAGGCGGTAGCCCGGTGGAAACGCAGCGCCAAAATCAGCGCAACACCCATCAGGGTTTGGGTGGCCGTCAGCAGCACTTCCTCCACCTGCCGGGAATCGAGCGCCAGGGAGAGCCCGCCACCGCCCAGCAGGTGGGACACCGGCAATGATCCGATCAGCAGCGTCCACTGGTTGACCTTGGACGAGATCAGCGTGGCGATCGCCGCCGTGCCCTTGCCGCGGCTGGCGAAGATGGTCGCGACGATGAATTCGGGGGCCTCCGAGGCAAGCGGAGCCAGCCACTGCACCAGCAGGAACCGATCGATGCCCAACTCGGTGCCGGCGGCAACGAGATTGTCGGCGAACGGCGCGGCGCAGAGCAGGATCACCACGCACGACGTCGCGAACAGACCGATGACGGCTATCCGCCGGCCACGGTCGGGCAGGTGCCCGAGGGCGGCGGCGGTGCCGACCAGGTCGGGCTCTTCGACATCGCCGTGGCTGAGTTTGTAGAGGTAGAAGCCGAACCAGGCCAGGAGCGCCAGCCCCAGCACGAGGTGGATTTGGCCGGTCGCGGGTATGAGGAAAGCGACCATACCGGCGATCAGCAAGAACCCGATTTCCAGCCGGTTGGCGGGTTCCAGGGCCACACCAGTAGGTTTACTTGGGTTGTTGGCGCCGCGTTTGCGCGCCACGACAATGCCGACCAGCACCACGACCGGCCAGCCCAGGCCCATCAACAGCCGGTTGGACCCGGTCATGTTGGCCGCGGCGTACTGCGTGTATTCCGGTACGTGGCCAGACTTATACGCGTAGTACAGGTCGACGGCGTATTCGGGCAGCACCGCGATCACTGCGAGCACCGCGATCGCGAGGCCACCAGAGACGTCGATCTGTGCGGCTTCGGCGGCCCATGCGAGCAGGAAGCTGGCGGCGACCACCGCGGCTCCGTAGATCAGCAGGGCGGCGATTGGGTTGGGATGCAGGCCGGCAATGCGGACCACCAGTGCCGGGATGATGAATGCGGCGGTGATCACCGCCGAACGGGTCAGGATGCGCCACGGCGCGCGGGCCGTCGTCCGGGCGGGAGGGTCTACGGCAAGCATGGCCATTTCTTCGGAATTCATCGATTTCGTCGACATCGGTAATCGGTGGTGGCTACTTCTGCGGCCGTTGGTGACCTCCTGCTCACCGTACCTGCCCGACCCTCACCCAGCAACGTAGGGAACAGGCAAAGTGTCGGCATCCGACGTCCCATATTTGCTGGCCAGGCGCCTCCACTTGGAAAGTTAGGCGCGGCTAAATTCAAACTTCGGCAAAGCGTTTCGTGCACACGTGTGGAACTTGACAGCTATTTCGACGCCGGGGCGGAGCCCAAAGTTCCACTGGCCCCGCGACTGCCCTAGTCGGATCCCATCGCCGCGACGGCCATTTGCGCGAAGAGTTCGACCGTCTGTTTGCGGGTCAGCGAACTTGTCAGTTGCTCGGCCGCGCGCATGGCCTCGCCCGCGAACAAGGTGGGGCCATTGGTGAGGTTCTCAAAGGCCTCGTTAATCACGTCATCCACGGCAACCGCGCCCGGTGGCACGTCGTCGGGCGAACCGATCTGGCCGCGGCTGTGTTCTAGCTGGCGCAGCGCGGGCGTATTGGTCTTGCCCAGGATGAGACCCAGCACGTCGACACCCGTGTCGTGCAACTCGGACCACAGCGCTTCGGTGAAGACCATGTCGAATGCCTTGGAGGCGCCGTAGGCGACCATGTTGGGTCCGCCGGCCAATCCGGCGCCGGATCCGAAGATGACGATTCCGCCGCTGCCTCGCTGGACCATGGCACCAGCGAAGTGATGGCACAGCTGCATCGGCACCATGCAGTTGCGTTGCACCATCGCTTCGGCGGCAGCGATCGAATTGGACAGGAAAGGCTGGTAATTCGGGTCGGCGCCGGCGCAGTACACCAGGAACCCGATCTCCAGGTCGGCGGTGGCCTCGGCGATTGTCGTTGCCGCGCCCGGCTGGGCGAGATCTATCGCGAGAGTACGGGTTTTGGCCTGCGTCCGGGATTCGATCTCGGCCGCAACCTGGTCGAGCACTTCCTGCCGGCGTGCCAGCAGCACAACATTGACGCCGCGCTCGGCGAGTCCCTCGGCGAATGCGGCACCCAATCCGTCGGAGGCGCCGGCGACGAGCGCCCACGGTCCGTACTTGCTGGCAAATGTCATTGGGACTCCTTATGTTTCGCCGACCGTCGTCAGACGAACCTGGGTGTACCGGCGGTGTGCGATGCGCCACCCGTCGGGTGTTCGGACGATCTCGTCGTCGTAGAAACCGATTGCGTTGACGCCGGACTTGTTGTCGCCGAACATGATCAGTCCGTCGATGTAGGTGCGGGCGGTGGCCTCATCGCCGTGGACCGTGATGGCCTGATTGCTTAGCCGATGCAGCGTGTCCCCCGCCATGGCGTGGGTCTGCTCCATGAATTCCGCGACGGCGTCGATCCCTTTCCACACGCCGATCACTCCGTAGTCGAGTTCACAGTCGTCGGTGAACACGGTGCGGAATAGCGGCCAGTCGCGTCGGTCGATCCCGGTCGCGTAACGCACCAGCACATCCGAGATGTCTTGGCGGTCTTCGCGTTCAGTCATGCAGGATCTCCGTTCGGATGGACGAGGATTCGCGGCGGACCGTCGGATCTGCGCGCCAGGTCGAGGGCGTCGGGCACTTCGTCGAGGGTGATGATCTTGCCAACGCTGGGCAGCGGATCCAGCCGTCCCGCGGTGATGGCGTCCAGCGTTCCATACCAGTCCTGCGGATGCGGCCCGCCACCGAATTGGATTGTGACGCCTTGACGCGTGGCGGTGGTGATGTCCAGTGTGTCGCCGGTGTACCAGCCGCCCGCGCAGTAGATGCGGGTGGCCATCTCGGCGGATTCCACGATGCTCTGGATGAGTCCTGCCGCGCCTACGCATTCGAAAACGACTGCCGGGCCCGGCAATCCGTGTTGGGCGCGAGCTTCCCGGAAGGCGTCGAAAACCGGCTTCTCGGCGGGATCGACCACGATGTGCGCGCCGAAGGGGTCGCGGGCCAGCTCGCGGCGATCGGACTTGAAGTCCGCCACGATGATCGGCTCGACACCGCGGCTGACCAGGGCTGCGACGGCCGAGAGGCCGATCGCTCCGGCGCCGATGACGATGGCGACCTCGCCCGGCTGAATCTGCGCCGAGCGGACGTAGAACTCGCCGACGGCGAACGCATCGGTCAGCGCAGCGGCATCGCTGGAGATATCGCCCGAGACGGGTTTGGCTGCCACTTCCGTAACCACCAGCAGCTCAGCGAAACTCCCCTGCGCCTCCGGGTGCTGGCCGATGATCCGCGTGCCGCCGGCGCCGCCGTCCACCAGGCGCACCGGCATCGCGGTTACCCGTGCGCCGAGTGCGAACTGGTCGGTGCAACCGGGTCCATGCCCGATGACCTCGCCGACGAACTCATGGCCCAGCACGATGTCAAGGTCGGCATCGTAGAGCGAGCGACCGGTCGGGTCGTCGATGGCGAGCTCGGGATGGTCCATGAAGTGCACGTCGGAGGCACAGATGGCGGTGCTCAGCGTCCGCAGCAACAGCTCGCCCGTTCCGGGCTCAGGGTCGGATGTCTCGCGGACTTCTAGTCGGCCATTCCTCAACACCACAGCGCGCAATGCATCAGCCTCGTTCAGTTTCTCGAATAATCGATATAAGATCTCGAATGTTCGCAACAACTGTAGGAATCTCGTCGCAAAGGAGTCAAGCGATTCGCGGATCGCCCTCGGCGCCGACCGCCCGGGTACTTGATGTCGTCGAGCTCCTGGCGCGGTCCGGGAACATGCCGCTGCGATTCTCCGACGTCGTGCGCGAGCTCGATCTCACTCAGGCGACGGCGCACGCGATCCTCAAGACGCTGTGTGACCGTGGCTGGGCCAGCCGCGACCCGGTCGCGAAGACCTTTTCTCTTGGCCCCGCACTCGCCGTCGTGGCTGCGCGCACGGATACGGCTCGCCCACTCGCGCATGCCGCCCGTGACGCCGCGCTGCGGCTCTCCCGCGAGGTGGGCTACGCCGGCTCGGTGGTCGAGAAATTCGGTGATTCGTTGGTGGTCACGGCATTCGAGGGTGACGACGCTACCCAGCCGTCGGGAATACCAGGTGATCGCATCCCGTATGCCCCACCGTTCGGGGTTGCGCTGGCCGCCTGGGACACCGACGAGGAGCGACGGGCGTGGGTTCGCCGCGGTGCGGGCAGCAACATCGACCGCGCCGAGCGCCTCGAACGCGTATTGGAACACACCCGCGAGCGTGGATACGACGTCGACTGGACAACGCCGGCGCTGGCCCAGGCCGCGCAGGTGGTGCTCACCTTGGACAGCAACGAGATGCCGACTCCGGTGCGCCATATCATGGACCAGTTGCTCGCCGAGTTCACCACGATTGGGTTCTTGTCGGATGACAATCCCGGTCGCCGAAAGCAGCCCGTGGTCACCATCGCCGCACCGGTTTTCGACCACCGCCAGCACGCCGCCCTGATGGTGGCCGTGCATCCACTGTGCCCCCTCAGCTCGCGGCAGATCCAGGTCATCGGCAGCAAGCTCACCGACGAGACTAATGCGATCAGCGAGCGAAGCCATGTCGCATAACTACGCTGTCGACGCTCTCGGGGGATTCGTCGTCGGCGCGGGGCAAGCGGATCTGACCGGGCGGTCTCGGTCGCTGTTGAAACGCAACGTGCTGGACAGCGTTGCCTGCGCCGTCGGATCACTGGACGGCGAGCTGATCGAAACGCTGCGCGAGCACACCGAGCAGTTCGGCGGCCGTGCCACCGCGACACTCGTCGGTGGCGGACGCGCCTCGGTGGATCAGGCCGCGTTCTTCAACGCGGTGCTGGTGCGCTACCCCGATTTGCTCGACACCTATCTGACGGTGGGAGGGCTGTGCCATCCCGCCGACAACTTCGGTGCGATCCTGGCCGTAGCCGAGCACGTCGAGAGCAGCGGAGCGGATTTCCTGCTGGCCCTCGCGGTCGCCTACGAGATCCAATGCCGTTTCAGCGCAAAGGTTCCCGTGATGGCTCGCGGCCTCAATCACGCACTGCAGCTGGCGATGTCGGTGGCCGCGGGATCGGCGAAGCTGCTGGGGCTGGATGCCGAGCAGACCGCCAACGCGATCGCGGCGTCCGCGGCCGACAACGTGTCGCTTGCCGGCGTGCATGCCGAACCGGTGTCGAACTGGAAGGGCATCTCGCCGGCGATCACCGGCATGCGCGCGGTCTACACGACGATGTTGGCCGGCCGCGGAGTCACCGGGCCCAAGTCGCTGTTCGAAGGCCCGCAGGGTTTGGTGCAACTCTTCGATCAACCCATCGATTTCCACATCGCCGACCGCGGACTGGCCGCGGTCGAACAGACTTACCTGAAGCAATACTGCGCACTCATTCACGGGCAGGTCATCATTGATGCGGTGTTGGCGATCCGCACCGAGAACGAGCTGCGCGGCGACGATGTCGCGCGGGTGAAACTCGAGGTGTTCCAGGGCGCTTATGACATAGCCGGTGGGGGAGCCTACGGCGACAAGGACCACCCGTGGACCAAGGAGCAGGCCGACTACAACCTCAAGTATCTCAGTGCGGTTGCACTGCTCGACGGCGGCGTGGGTCCCGAACAGCTTGAAACCGAACGCGTCCGGCGCGCCGACGTCCAGGGCCTGTTGGCATGCGTCGAAGTCGAGCCTGCTGCCGACCTGACCGCGGACTACCCGCAACGCACCGCGGCCCGCGTGCAGGTGGTCACCCACGACGGGCGGGAATTCAGCCGCGAGGAGTCCGATTACGAGGGGTCGCCCTCCCGGCCGATGTCCTGGGAACTTGTCGTGGAGAAATTCCACTGGCTCGCCGAGCCGTTCTGCGACGACGCGTTGCGCGCCGACATCGTCGCAGCGGTCGACCACATCGACGAGATTCCCGTCGCCGAACTTACCGGGCTGCTGGGGGCGGCGAGCCGCGTCGCCCAGCGCCCCCGCAGCCGGGTGCGGCTCTAGAGTTGCGCAGCGCGTCCCCTTGCGTGGTTTGCTGCCCGCACTGAATGATCGGCTGGTGGCAAGTCAGAAAAATGGCGGCATCAACCGGTGGGAATTGGTCACCTGCGCCCTCGGCGGGCACGTCACCTATGCGCCCGACGACGAGGCGCTCGCCGACCGGCTGAGCGGCAAAACCGGGCTGGGCGAAGTCTGGCGCTGCCTGCGCTGTGGAGAGTTCACCCTCGGTGCGCCCCGCGCACGCGGCCACGCCGAGGACGCGCCAATGATCATGCGCGGCAAGGCTTTGCGTCAGGCGATCATCATTCGCACCCTGGCGGTCGAGCGCTTGTTTCGGGCGGTGATCATCGCACTCGCGGCCTACGCGGTGTGGAAGTTCCGCGGTGCGAAAGGGGCCATTCAGGCCACGCTGGACCGGGACCTGCCGATTTTCCGCGCGGCCGGATTCAAGGTCGACCAGATGACGATCGTGCATGAGCTGGAAAAGGCGCTGGCCGCCAAACCAGCCACACTGGCGCTGCTCACGCTGATGCTGGCTGCCTACGCACTACTAGAAGTCGTCGAAGGCGTCGGCCTGTGGTTGCTGAAACGCTGGGGCGAGTATTTCGCGGTGATAGCCACCTCGGTCTTTTTGCCGCTGGAAATCCATGACCTGGCGAAGGGCATCACGATGACTCGCCTGGTGACCTTCACCATCAATGTGGCCGCGGTGATCTATCTGCTGGTGTCGAAGCGTTTGTTCGGTCTGCGGGGTGGCCGCAAAGCCTATGACGAAGAACGGCGTGGCGAGCAACTACTAGACGTCGAGCGCGCCGCCATGACGAACTGACGTCCCGCTCGTCAAGCGGGCGGCAGCTTGGGATGGATGAAGATGCCCTCCGCTTCGACCGTGGGGCCGTCGTCGTCGGCGATGAGGCCGGTGGCGAATGTTTTCGCACCGTCGACACGCTCGACGTGAGCCTCTGCGCGCAACGGCCGTCCGAGCTCTGTCTTGCGCAGATAACGCAGGATCAGGGTGCCGGTGTAGGCGGGTCGATGTGGCTGGTGTGCGGTCGCGCCCAGCACGTGGTCGAGGATCAGCGCGCACACGCCGCCGTGGACGTGGCCGGGCGGGCCTTCGTAGGGTGCGCCGAGAACGAATTCGGACCACACCTGTCCGTCGGCTTCGTGGTGTATCAGCAGGGGCGGCGCGACCGGATTGCGCAGGCCGATCACGGCGTTGCCCCAGGCAATGGTGTTGCCGTCGGGTGTCAGCTGCACGCCGAACGCTCCCGGTTGCACGGAAGCGCTCAATTCATCTGCCGCACTGTCGATTTTGAGCTTCGCGGCTGCAACCGTCGCAGGATCTGCTGCGGTGCGGATGCTGATGTCGACAAGTCGGCGGACTGATTCGGCCAACGGACCGTACAACATCTTGAGCTGGCTGAAGTCGGTAGTCGGCCATTCGTCAGACATGTAGACAACCTAACAGTGCGTTTCGTTATCGCTGGGTGGCACCCGCGTCGACGGGCAGCGTCGCCGCGGTGATGTAGCGGGCCTCGTCGGAGGCCAAGAACAGCGTGGCATTGGCGACATCCACCGCATCCACCCACGGCACCCCGAGCATGTTCGTGCGGCGGGCCGCCTCGGCGAATTCGGTCCGGGTGGGTGGCCGGTCCAAGTCGGGGCGAAACGCGCTGCTGACCGCGTCGTTCTGGATCATCGGGGTGTCGACATTGGTCGGATGAACGCAGTTCACCCGGATATTGTGCGGCGCAAGCTCATTGGCGAGGCTGCGCATCAGGCCCACCACTCCGTGCTTGGCGGCGGTGTAGTGCGCGACACCGACCAGCCCGCGCAACCCGGCGATGGAGTTGGTCAGGATCATGGCGCCGCCGCCACGCGCGATCAGGTGCGGCGCGCCGGCCCGGCACGTGTGCCAGACGCCGGTGAGGTTGACATCCAGCATGGTGCGCCAGGCATTTTCGTCCAGGTCGACCGCCATGCCCCGCGAGGTGATTCCGGCGGTCGCGCACACCACGTCGAGTCCGCCGAATCGCTCGACACCGCGATCGGTGGCGGCCGCGACACCCGCAAGGTCACGCACATCGACGACCTCGGTGTGTACACGCGCGCCGGTTTCGGTGACCAGCGACGCCGTCCGGTCGAGGTCGGCCGGTGTGCTGTGCGGGATCACCACCGTGTCCACCGGGCCGCACACGTCGAGCGCCACGATGTCGGCGCCCTCCTGGGCGAATCGCACGGCCTGGGCGCGTCCGATCCCGCGCGCCGCCCCGGTGATCAAGGCGACTTTTCCGGTGAGCCGCCCGGTCATGTTGTCTTTTGCGTCAAGCCGGCGTCCACGACGAGCTGCGTGCCCGTGATGTAGCGAGCCTGATCGGAAGCCAGGAACACCACCGCGTTGGCGATGTCGACGGGCTCAACCCAGGGGACCGGAAGCAGGTTGCGCGCCATGAGAACTTCCGCGGCGTCGGCGGCGGTCGGGTTGTCCAGATCGGGCCGTAGCCGTCGGAACGTCTTCTCGTTGAGCACCATCGGCGTCGCGACCGGCCCGGGGTGCACGGTGTTGACCCGAATGCGGCGCGGTCCCAGCTCGTTGGCCAGCGTGCGCGCCAGTCCCACCACGGCGTGCTTGCTGGCGGTGTAGTGCGCGGTGTTGGGCAACCCGCGAATACCACTGGTGGAGCTGATGATAATGACGGACCCGCCGTCATCCCCGATGTGGGGCACGCCCGCCTTGACGGTGTGCCAGACCCCGGTGAGGTTGATATCGAGCGTGCGTTGCCAGAGCTGCGGGTCGAGCTCCCAGGATGGCGCGCCCGGCAGGTGGACTCCGGCGTTAGCGACGACGACGTCCAGGCGCCCCAGTTGCGCGACGCCGGCATCGACCGCGGCCGTGACGGCGCCGAAGTCACTGACGTCGGCCAGGCCCGTCGCGCAGCGTCGGCCACGCTGTTCGATTTCGGTTGCGAGATCACGCAATTCGCCGGCGGCGTCTGGGAAGTCGAGCGCGATCACGTTGGCGCCCTCGTCGGCGAACCGCTGACAGTGCACCCGCCCGGTGCCGCGGCCGGCCCCGGTGACCACGACGACCTTGTCGACTAGTCCGGTCAATCCCGTCATGAAAGGGTCTTGATCAGATCGAAGCCCTTGTAGCCGGCGTCGGCGATCTCGGCGCAGATCTCGTTGTATGCCGCGAAGCCACCGATGAACAGCATGAAAACCCGCGGCTTTCCAGGAACATTGGCGCCCAGGTACCACGAGTTGGCTTTGGTGAACAGCGACGCATCGGCCCGTCGGGCCAATTCCGCGACCCAACCATCTACGGCGTCGCGAGTCGGTTCCATTGCAGCGTAACCGTGGTCGTCGAGATGGGCGATGGCATCGGCGATCCAGTTCACGTGCGCCTCGGCGTGCAGCACCATGTTCGCCAGCACCGCCGGTGCTCCCGGACCCGAAAGCACGAACAGGTTGGGAAACCCGTCGACACCTAGTCCCAGGTACGTGCGCGGGCCGTGCTCCCAGTAGTCGCGCAGCATCGCGCCTTCGCGGCCCACGATGTCGATCTTGGCCAGGGCTCCCGTCAGCGCGTCGAAACCGGTTGCCAGCACGATCGCGTCGAGTTCGTAGTGTGCGTCGGTGGTGTTGATTCCGGTGGCGTCGACGGATTCGATCGGGGTGGCCCGCACGCTGATCAGCGACACGTTGGACCGGTTGAAAGTCTGAAAGTAGTTGCTATCGGTGCAGATTCGCTTGGTGCCGATGGGATGATCGTTGGGAATCAGCAGGTCCGCGATCGCCGGATCGTCGATGACGGACCGGATCTTCTCCTCGTAGAACTTGCGGGCCTCGTCATTGGCCGCCATGTCGGTGGTCTGGTCCGGGAAGGTCTTGGAGTACAGCACACCGCCCAGTTGCCAACGCTTTTCGTACGCCGCGCGGCGCTCCTCGGGGGTGAACTCCATGGTCGGTTTGGAAGCGGTGAGGTGCGGTGATCCGCCGCCGCTGCGCCACGACAGCCGGCGCCGCTCCGCGTAGCCCGCTTTGATGTCGTCCATTTCCTCGGCGGATAACGGCCTGTTCCCCGCCGGGATGCTGTAGTTGGGCGTGCGCTGAAAGACGTAGAGGTGGCCGGCCTGCTCGGCGATGATCGGAATCGATTGAATGCCAGAAGATCCCGTGCCGATGACCGCTACCCGCTTGCCGGTGAAGTCGACGGGATCGTGTGGCCAGTGCGCCGTGTGGTAGATCTCGCCGGCGAAGGTGTCCAGGCCGTTGAAGCTCGGGGTCAGCGCGGCGGAGAGCGGCCCGGTCGCCATTAGGCAGAACCGCGCCTTGATTACCTCGCCGTCGTCGGTGGTGACCGTCCAGCGCAGGGTTGTCTCGTCGAGCACCGCCGACAGGGCGCGGGTGCTGAAGGTGATTTCGCGGCGCAAATCGAGCTTGTCGGCGACCCAGTTCAGATACTCGAGGATCTCGGCCTGGGTGGCGTACTTCTCGGTCCAGTTCCACTCCTGCTGCAGTTCGTCGGAGAACGAGTAGCAGTAGTCGACGCTCTCGACGTCGCAGCGCGCACCGGGATACCGGTTGTAATACCAGGTGCCGCCCAGCTCCGGTGCGGTCTCGAGCACCCGCACCGACAGCCCGTGCGCACGCAGCTTGTGCAGCGCGTACAAGCCGGCGAATCCGGCGCCCACCACGAGCGCGTCTACGTCCACAAGCAATCACTGTAGGTAGGTCCGTGCTAAAGGACCCCACCCGTCCCGATCACCGGGCGATCCGATGCAGTTTTCCCGGCCATTGGGCAGGCATGTGTGCCGTTGTGCGCCGATCACAGACCATCGGCGCATGTCAGAAGTCGCACACGTCGAAGTCGACCTGGATGGGCATCTTCGTCGTTTTCGCTGGCCTCGCGGCCAGAACCTGGTCGAGATGCTGCTGGCTGCGGGTATCGACGTGCCCCACTCCTGTCGTGAGGGGCACTGCGGTTCCTGTGTGGCGACCGTCGTGCAAGGTGAGGTCGACATGGTGGCATGCGACATCCTCGGACCCGACGACCTGCGCGACGGCCTGATTCTCGCGTGCCAGGCCAGGCCGCGCAGCGCCGAAGTTCGCATCGAATTCTGACGCCAATTGCGTCCGCTCACCGGAATCATGCTTCGAGATGGCCGCGGACTGCGGTAGACCATTACTAAGCCCACACACGTAAGGACGAACTCACATGAGCGACCGGGTACTGGATCGAGTCATGGCCCAGGCGGATCAGTTGCGCGAACAGGGCGCCGAAGCCGAGAAGATCGGCAAGCTGACCGACGACACCGTGAAGAGCATGAAGGCGGCGGGTCTGATCCGGCTGCTGCAGCCCAAGAGCTACCAGGGGTTCGAGGTCCATCCACGCGAGTTCGCCGAGACGGTGATGGCGACGGCGGCGCTGGATCCGGCCGCCGGCTGGATCGTCGGCGTGGTGGGCGTGCACCCCTACCAGTTGGCCTACGCCGATCCCAAAGTGGCCGCGGAGGTCTGGGCCGACGACGTGGACACCTGGATGGCCTCCCCCTACGCGCCGCAAGGGGTGGCCAAACCGGTCGATGGCGGCTACATCTTCAACGGTCGCTGGCAGTTCAGCTCGGGCACCGACCACTGCGACTGGATCATCCTGGGCGCGATGCTCGGCGACGAAAAGGGCATCCCGATCATGCCGCCGCAGATGCTGCACATGATCCTGCCCCGCAAGGATTACGAGATCGTCGAGGACTCGTGGGATGTGGTGGGGCTGCGCGGAACCGGCTCCAAGGACGTCATCGTCAAGGATGCCTTCGTCCCGACCTACCGCACGATGGACGCGACCAAGGTGATGGACGGCACTGCGCAGCGGGAGGCGGGCATGACCGAGCCGCTGTATCTGATGCCGTGGTCAACCATGTTCCCGCTGGGCATCTCCGCGGCAACGATCGGCATCGCCGAGGGAGCGCTCGCCGCGCACCTGGACTATCAGCGGGCCCGCGTGGGTGCCACCGGAACCGCGATCAAGGACGACCCCTACGTCATGTACGCCGTCGGCGAGGCCGCAGCCGACATCAACGCGGCCCGCCAGGAACTGCTGGCCAACGCCGACCGCATCTACGACATGGTCGCCGCGGGCAAGGAAGTGTCGTTCGCCGATCGGGCGGCGGGCCGCCGCACCCAGGTTCGCGCGGTGTGGCGCGCGGTGTCGGCGGTCGACGACATCTTCGCGCGCTCGGGTGGTAACGCGGCCCGCATGGACAAGCCCCTGCAACGGTATTGGCGCGACGTACACGTCGGCCAGATGCATGCCATCCACGTTCCCGGCACCACCTATCATGCGTCGGCGCTGAGTTCGCTCGGCGTCGAACCGCCCGAGGGTCCGCTGCGGGCTTTGATTTAAGGAGCGCTAGGTGACCGACCTGAAAAGCCTTGGTTATATTACTATTTCGACTAACGACATCGAACGCTGGCGGCATTTCGCCTTTGGTGTCCTGGGTTTCGCGCAGGGCAAGGGGCCGGATCCATCAGCGCTGTACCTGCGGATGGACGAGCGGGCGGCGCGGATGATCCTGGTTCCCGGCGACACCGAGCGGGTGATCAACGTCGGTTGGGAGGTACGCGATCGCGCCGCGCTTCAGCGAGTCAAGGCGACGCTCGACGGCGCCGGCGTGCCATTCAAGCAACTGTCGCAGGAAGAGGCGGACGCCCGACGCGTGGAGGAAGCGATCACCTTCGAGGACCCGGCTGGCATCACCCTCGAGGTTTTCCACGGCGCCGTGCTCGACCACAGCGCGGTGATCACGCCGTTCGGCGCTAAGTTCATCACCGGCGATCAGGGCATGGGCCATATCGTCGTACCCGCCAGCGACCCCAACGGGCTGTTCGATTTCTACATCGAGGTGCTGGGTTTCCGTTCCCGCGGCGCATTCCGGATACCTACCCCACCTGAGTTCGGCCCGATCCGGGTGCGCTTCCTCGGCATCAATGAACGCCACCACAGCCTGGCGATCTGCCCTGCCATGCATCAACGCGACCCCGGCGTGGTGCACATCATGGTGGAGGTCAACACGCTTGACGCGGTGGGCCAGGCGCTGGACCGCATCAACGCCGAAGGCATCCAGCTGTCGTCCACGCTGGGCCGCCACACCAATGACAAGATGGTGTCGTTCTACGTACGCACACCCGGTGACTGGGACATCGAATTCGGTACCGAGGGCATGCGGGTCGACGAAACCTATTACACCGCAGAGGAAATCACGGCCGACAGTTACTGGGGCCACCAGTGGGTCAGTGACCTGCCCGCGGCGATGCGGCCGTGACGGCCGAGTTCGACGTCACACCGATTTCGGCGGACTCGATCACGTCGTGGGATGACGAGGCCGATGTCGTCATTGCCGGTTACGGGATCGCGGGTGCCGCCGCGGCCGTCGAAGCCGCCCGCGCCGGCGCCGACGTGCTGGTTCTCGAACGCACCGGGTCGTGGGGCGGGGCGGCGGCCATGGCGGGCGGGTTCATCTACCTGGGCGGCGGCACCGCGCTGCAAAAGGCTTGTGGTTTTGATGATTCCGTAGAAAACATGAGGGCATTCCTCAATGTGGCGATGGGTCCCGGCGCCGACGAGGACCGGATCGCTGACTATTGCGCGGGCAGCGTCGCCCACTTCGACTGGCTCGTCGGGTGCGGCGTGCCGTTCAAGCCGGAGTTTTTCTCCGAGCCCGGCTGGGAACCCATGGGCGACCAGGGCCTGATGTACAGCGGCGGCGAAAACTCATACCCGTTCAACACAATTGCCACGCCGGCCCCGCGCGGGCATGTCCCGCAGATGCAGAACAAGAAACAGGGTGAAGCCAGCGCCGGCTACATGCTGATGGAGCCTTTGGTGGTGACGGCGAAGGCGGCCGGCACGCGGGCGCTGTTCGACGTTCGGGCGCGGTGTCTGATCGTGGAATCCGACGGTCGGGTCGTCGGTATCCGGGCGCGGCAGTACGGCACCGAAATGACGATCCGGGCGCGTCGTGGAGTCGTGCTCGCGACGGGCAGCTTCGCCTACAACGATGCGATGGTGGCGCAGTACGCGCCGCGGATCGCCGGACGCCCGGCCGCGTCGATCGAACAGCACGACGGGCAGGCGATCCGGATGGCGCAGGCGTTGGGAGCCGACCTGGCCCACATGGACGCCACCGAGGTCGCCATTTTCATTGACCCGCAACAACTGGTGCGCGGCATCCTGGTCAACGGACGCGGTCAGCGCTACGTCGCCGAGGACACCTACCCGGGTCGCGTCGGTCAGCTCACGCTTTACCACCAGGACAACACCGCGTACCTGATCATCGACAGTGACGCTCAGGACGAGGCGATGAACTCGTGGTCGCCCAAACTCATGCTGCGCCCGGCGACCTGGGTGGCCGACACCGTCGCCGACCTGGAACGCGACATGGGCCTGGCACCCGGTTCGTTGCAGGCGACCGTGGCCGCCTACAACGAGGGCGCCGCGCGCGGCGAAGACCCGCTGCTGCACAAGAAGCCCGAGTGGCTGAAACCGATCGGCTCGCCGGTCGGTGCGATCGACCTGCGCGAGAACACCGGCGGCTTCACCCTGGGCGGCCTGCGCACCTCGCTGGATGCCGAGGTGCTGCACGTCAACGGTGAACCCATACCCGGGCTCTTCGCCGCGGGCCGGTCCACCGCCGGATTGGCCGCCTGGGGTTACGCCAGCGGCGTTTCGCTCGGCGACGGCAGCTTCTACGGTCGCCGCGCGGGTCGCTCGGCCGCCAACGGGTAACCCTGCGAGCAGGCACAAAGCCCCCGCACGCGCGGCGTGTCGGGGGCTTTTGCGACCGGTCGCCGTCCGCTATATTACTAATAGTAATATAGCGGCCAGATATAAAGTAGCTCTTTGGAGGACCCATGACCGTTGCGCCCGTCGAAACCCCCACGGCCGTTATCGACCGCATCTCCTTGGTCCTGGATGCGTTCGAGGGGCCGGGGCGCCTGACGCTGGCTCAGATCGTGCGCCGCACCGGCCTGCCGCGTTCATCGGCGCACCGAATGCTGGAGCGGCTGGTACAGCTGCGCTGGCTGCGCCGCAGCGGACGGGACTACGAGCTGGGCATGCGGCTGGTGGAGCTGGGCTCGCTGGCCGTGCATCAGGACCGGCTGGTGCGGGGCGCCGCCCCGCTGCTGGGTGAATTGCACCGCGTCACCGGGCTTGTCGTGCACCTCGCCATCCTGGACGGAGCCGACGTCGTCTACCTCGAGAAGATCGGTGACCGGACGATCCCGACCCGGGTCGGTGGCCGTGAGCCCGCACACTGCACCGCCGTCGGCAAGGCGATCCTGGCGTACAGCGACGCCTACCAAACTGACCAAGTCGATTTGCGGGTCCGCAAGACCAAGTACTCGATTTCCACCAGCTCGCAGCTGGCCGCCGAGTTGGCCAAGGTGCGCGCCCACGGTGTCGCGTTTGAGCGTGAGGAATCGATGCCGGGATTCGGTTGTGTGGCGGCTCCGATCGGCGACCCGGGTGAGGCGGTGGCCGCGGTATCGGTCTGTGGTCCAATGAACCGCATGACGTTCGATCAGCGATTGGCCGCACCGGTACGCATGACCGCAATGGGCATCTGGCGAAACGTCGAAGACGGCCCGCGGCGCGTCGCGCCGACCCTGCAACGGTTGCGCCCGTTGCGGCCCGCGTCGCGGCCAGTTTTGCAGTACGCGTGAAACTCGATCCGCAGATCGCCTTGGTGATCGAGGGCTTCGATGCCGGCTTCCCGCCGGTTCACACGATGACCGGCGCGCAGGCTCGCGCCGTGATCCGGTCGCGGTTTGTGCCGGCCGCCAAGCCCGAGCCCGTCGCCGAGGTCCGCGACCACCTGATCCCGGGCCCCGGTGGCGACATCCCGGTCCGGATCTACCGGCCCGGCCGCGCTGCCGATACTCTCCCGATTTTGGTGTACGGGCATGGCGGCGGTTTCGTGTTCTGCGATCTGGATAGCCACGATGGACTGTGCCGCTACATCGCCAATCACGTTCCTGCGGTGGTTATTTCGGTGGCATACCGGTTAGCGCCCGAGCATCGCTGGCCCGCGGCCGCCGAAGACTTCTACGCGGCCACCCAGTGGGCGGCGCACAATGCATCGAGCTTAAGCGGCGACCCGGACCGCATCGTCGTCGGCGGCGACAGCGCCGGCGGTAACCTGGCCGCCGTGACCGCGCTGATGGCCCGGGACCGCGGCGGCCCCGCCCTGGCCGCGCAGTTGCTGCTTTACCCCGTGCTCGCAGCCGATTTCGATACCGCGTCCTATCAGTTGTTCGGCCACGGCTACTACAACCCAAAGCCGGCGATGCAGTGGTATTGGGACCAGTACGTGCCGATCTGGGCCGACCGCGCCCACCCGTACGCCACACCGGTCAACGCCGACCTAGACGGGCTGCCGCCCGCCGTGCTGGTGGTCGCCGGGCACGACCCGGTGCGGGACGAGGCGCTGGAGTATGCGGATGCGCTCTTGGCTGCCGGGGTGCCCGTCGTCCGCGCCCAATTCGACGGCGCCATACACGGTTTCATGACCATGCCCACGTTGGAAATCGCGCAGGAAGCCCGGAAGCAGGTGTGCGCAATGTTGGGGACGACCGTAGGGCCTGCGTGTGGCTGACGGCGACGTGTTCGTCATCGACCGGGTGGTAACGCGGCCCGGTTGCGCGCGACGGTTCGTCGACACCTACCTCGCCGAATACGCTCCGGGCGCGCGTGAACGAGGCATGACGCTGCGCGACATCCTGATCAGCCCACCGATCTGGTTCGACGACCAGGTCAACACCGTCACCGTCACCTGGACGTTGCCCGGCCCACGGGCGTGGTGGGAGATGACATGGAAGGGTCGGCCCGATCCTGCGCTGGGCGAATGGTGGTCGCGGATCGGCGAATTGGTGCAGGAGAGATCCCGGTCGGTGGCCGCGGCAGCCCAAGACGTGGACCGCCTCTGCGATGTATAGCGTCACCGCGCTGCTCGACGTTGCTGTGGCCGATCGCGACCGCGTGCTCACCGAGTTGCGTACCGCCGCTGAGACCGCCGGGGCATCGCGCTGGATCGTTCAGCCCACGCTACCCGGGTCTCGCAACGGCGGTGATGTCCTGGTGCACCTGCGATTCGCGAGCCGCGACCACTGGGATTGCGCAGCAACAAAATTCGCCGGACTGATGGACGACCCCGCCGTCACCAGGGTCAACGGGGCCGGATATTCCGGTGAGCCCGTTAGTTCCGGCGATACCCCCGGCCTGGTGTATCGTACGCTGCTGCTCCGCGTGTCGGCCGAGACCGATGCGGCCGCCGTCGCGCGCTTCGAGCGCGAGCTGTGCTCGATGCCGCGCTATGTACCCGCGATCCGGGCCTGGCAACTGAGCCGGGTTACCGACGCGGTCGGCACCTCGACGTGGACCCATGTGTTCGAGCAGGAGTTCTGCGACGCCGACGGGCTGATGGGTACTTACTTGCTGCACCCCATTCACTGGGCGGTGGTCGACCGTTGGTTCGACCCCGAGACCACCGACGTGATCGTCCGTGACCGCGTCTGCCACAGCTTCTGCGCCATGCGCGAGCCGGTGCTGAGTTAGCCGTGCCCCTACAGGCCCCCGGGCAAAATGTTTGGGTTGGCCGTTGCCGGCGGCTCCAACGGCGGCAGCACCTGCACGCCGTCTAGCGTGTGCACGGGCAACTGCTGTGACCAGGGATAGTGCAGGCTGAACGCCACCAGTCCGGTGCGCTCGGCGGCCGGCAGGTGGCACATCGCCAGCACCGTCTCGGCGAGGTACTCCACCGGTTCGGTCGGGAAGGAGTCTGGAATCAGTTGTGCCGCGCCGGGCGTACGGACCGCGGTCGACGGACCAACGCAATTGACCGCAATGTTGGCGTCGAGCAACTCGGCGGCCACGCCTTGGGTGAACCGGTGCAGCGCGGCCTTCATCGACCCGTAGATCACGTCCCCGGAAGTTTTGTTGTATTCGCGGTACGGCCGCACCGGAGCGGCCCCGGTCACCGAACCGATGTTGACGATCCACCCGGCACCTTGCTTTCGCATACACGGCACCGCCGCCTTCGTCAGGACGAAGGGCACGCGAAGATAGTGCTCGACCGTGCGGTCGAAGGTCTGCAGCGACATGTCCTCGACCAACGAGTAGTCGGCGAAGCCCGCGTTGTTCACCAAGATGTCGATGCGGCCGGTGCGGTCAAGCACGGTGTCGACCAAGCCATCGCGCGCGTCGGCCTCCTCGAGGTCGGCGGCCAAGCCGAACGCCGAACCTCCGGCGTCCTCGATCAGGGCCACGGTTTCGTCGATGGTGCCCGGCAGCACGGAGGACGCGCCCGCACGGATGGATTGCGACGGTGCGTAACTTCGTGCGGTCACCGCCACGGTGGCGCCTTCGGCGGCCAGCCGCTGTGCGATCGCCCGGCCGATGCCCCGGCTGCTACCGGTTACTAAAGCCGTTCTACCGGACAGTAATTCGCTCATACCAGCTCAAAGTGCTCTTCGATCGGTGCCCGGTGTTGGTGCCAGAGATCGACCAGCCGGTACGGCGTGGCCACCACAACTCGGCCCGAACCGGAGCGGTAATAGGTATGCGCATTGGGCGTGTGGCACCACACCGTGCGCGCCATCATGTCGTCTATTTCGGCCACGTACTCCTCGTAGGCTTGCCGGGTAACTTCCATGGTGGCCGCCCCGCGCATTGCCATCAGTTGCAGGCATTCGATGATGTAGTGCGCAAGCACTTCCATCGAGAAGTTGGCACCGGCGCCGTGGCCTGGGCTGTAGTTTGGCGCCGAGTTGATGAACAGATTGGGGAATCCCGGTACGGCTCCACCTCGGTACGCGCGCGGGCTGTCACCCCACTCGTCGGCCAGCTTGCATCCGTCGCGGCCGCGAATGTGGATGGTGGACAAGAAATCGAGGTGGTATCCGGTGGCGTAGATGATGACGTCGAGGTCGATCTGCTGACCGTCCTGGGTGACAATGCCCTTCTCATTGACCTCGGCCGGTTCGCTGGCTTCCACCTTGACATGGTCACGCGTCAGCGCCGCATAGTAGCCACCCGGGTCGCGGATGATCCGCTTTCCGTATGGCGCGAAGTCAGGGGTGACCTTCTTCGCCAACTCCGTTTCCGCACCGAAGGTGGTGTTGATGTAGTCCACGCACATTTGCAAAAGCACGTCGTTGGCGGCGGAGATCGACAGGTGAGTCTTCGCCCACTCCGGGTCGCACAAGATGACGGGATAGTTGTTATCCGCTGTGCCCCAGTACGACTTCAGCCGGTTCCAGTTGGCGTAGTACGGCAGATGGCGGCCGAGATAGCGGCGGTACTCGGGAACGTCATCGGTCAGCCGCTTGCGCGGAGCAACCCAGTGCGGCTGCCGTTGGAAGACGGTCAGATGCTCGACCTCGTCGACGCAGGCGTCGACGATCTGTACTGCTGTGCAGCCTGCACCGATGATCGCCACTCGCTTGCCTTTTAGGTCCAACGAAGGATCCCACTGAGCGGTGTGAATGCTCGTACCCGCAAACGTCTCCCGGCCCGGTAGCTCCGGCCAGCGCGGCCGGTTGAGGTAGCCGGCGGCGGTGATCACCACGCGGGCATAGCTGATGTCGCGGTTGCCGTCGCGGTCCACCGATCGGATCTGCCACTGATCGCGCTCCTCGTCCCACCACAGGGCCTCGACCTCGGTGCCGAATCGGATGTGCTTGCGCAACTGGTGTTTATCGGCCAGTGCCACCAGATAGGCTTGGTACTCCGCGCCCTGCGGGTAGTAACTCGTCCATTCCGGATTCACCTCGCGTGACAACGAGTAATAGGCCGAGGGGGTGTCGACGCCGATGCCGGGGTAGGTGGTGGTCAACCAGGTACCCCCGACTTCGTGGTTGCGTTCGAAGATTTCGTAGCAGACCCTGGCATCGGCAGCCGCCAGGGCGGCGATGATGCCGGCGATGCCCGCTCCGATGATGGCCACATTCGTCGTTTCGGGGATAGGCACCGTGCGCGGCAGTATCGGCTGCGAGAGCTGAAACCCGCCCTGCTCGAGCAGGAGTGGGACGAACTCGTCGTCGACGTCTGATCCCAGCGCCAGCAGCAGCAGGCGCCGGAACAGCTCGGGGTCCCCGACAGGCGTGGCGCTCGCAGGCCGGTCTGCTTCGAGGGCTGCAATCACGGCGTTCACCAGTGTCTCGGCGGTCTCGGGATCGGTGACGCCGGCCCTTTCCGGCGGATCGGGGACGTGGGAGATCTTGGCCGCGAACCTGTCGATCACCGAGGCGTCGCCGGTCAGCAGAGCCAGCACCGCGACCAGCACTCCGGGGTCGGCCTGGCGCAGGTTCACCCGTAACTCGCCGGGATCGACCGGGGCGCCTGTCCTCATGGCACCGAGTATTGAGGCCTTGAGCCACTGAGTGGGGATGATGTTCCACTGACCGGGCACCCGGGGTCTCGGTGCGGCGTCCGAGGGGTTGACTGACCCGCATGAGCAGTGACATCGCGTTGTCCGAACTGCAGGAGCTCGTCGCGGGATTCTGGTGCCACTACGACGCGGCCCATTACGACGAGCTGGCAGCGCGCTACGCCGAGGATGTCCACTACCTGACCAGAAGCGACACCGGTGCCAGCCCGTTCGAGGAGCTGATGTCGCCCGAACTACACGGCCGTCAAGCGGTCATGGACTGGCTATCCGAGCATCGCCGGCAGAGCCCGTATCCGTTGCGCCACCACGCCACCAACGTGCACCGCACCGGTGTCGACGGGGATGTGACGTACGCGCGCTTCTACATCTTCGTCAACCAGATCGCGAACTTCGTACCCTTCGCCGTGTCGAGCGGCGTGGTCGATGTCGGTGTCCGTCGCGAGGCGTCCGGCCTCAAATTCACCAAGATGGACGTCGTGCTGGACACCCAAAACTCGGTGCCGCTCTGCGAGCTCGCCGACAGCCCCGCGGGCCGGTGAACGCTCGCGAGGTGTTTTCCGGCGGCGTCGCCGTCATCACCGGAGCCGGGTGCGGAATCGGTGCCGGAATAGCCCGGCACGCAGTGACATTGGGGATGACGGTCGTTCTTGCCGATGTCGACGCCAACGCTATCGCGGTACTCCGCGACGAACTCTGCGCGACCGGAGCGTCGGCGGTGGACGTCGTGTGCGACGTGCGCGACCCCGACGCGGTGCAGGAGCTCGCCGACTGGACCTACCGGGATGTCGGACCGGTGCGATTGTTGGTGAACAACGCCGGGGTGGAGCAATTCGGCTATCTCTGGGACACGCCGGTCCCGAATTGGCGTCGTGTCGTCGACATCAACATCAGTGGAGTCTTCTACGGGGTGCGGGCTTTTCTGCCCAAGATGATCGCAGCCGGCGAGCAGGCCTGGGTGTGGAACCTGTCATCGGTCGGTGGAGTGGTGGCGATCCCCTTGCAGGCGCCCTACATCGCGAGCAAGCACGCGGTGCTGGCGCTGACCGAATGCTTGAGGCTGGACGTTGAGTCAGCGCAGCACAACCACATTCACGTGCAGGCCGTGCTACCTGGCGCCGTGGTATCCAACATCTTCGAGTCGGCGGGCGGTGTCGACGCTGAGGCCAGCGACGCCGCTGCCGCCGAGGAGCAGCGCTCGGCCATGCTCGCCATCAAGGCCACGGCCATGGATCCGCTGGCGGCCGCCGAGACGGTGTTCGAGCAGGCTGCCGAGGGCCGCTTCTATCTTCTCACCCAACCGTCCGTCGGCTCGGCCATGGCCGAACGTGCGAATGTGCTTGCCGAACAACAGCCTCCGGCGCTGAGACGGCGGTGAAGACGATGACCTCGGCATTGGATCCCGACGCCGCTGCGCGAGTCGCGTCGTTCGGTGAAATCCCGTCGATGCGGGAGCGCGGCCTGGCCGCGGTACGCGCCGCGATCGAATGCGCGCCGATGCCCGACAGCATGCCCGAGATGGCCGGTATCAGGGACACCGCCGTCGCCGGCCCAGCCGGGCCGATCCCGGTCCGGATTTACCGTCCGACAAGCGATTCCATTGCGCCGGTCCTTGTCTACCTGCATGGCGGCGGGCTCGTCATGGGTTCCAACCACTCGTTCGAGCCACTCGCCCGTGCCTTGGCGGCAGCCTCCGGGGCCGTGGTGGTGGCCGTCGACTACCGCCTGGCTCCAGAGTCGCCGCCGCCAGCGCAGTTCGACGACGCCCGCGCCGCGACCGAATGGGTGTCACGAAGCGCAGCCGAACTGGGAGTCGACGCCGAACGGGTCGCGGTGGTCGGCGACAGCGCGGGCGGTTCGTTGGCTGCGGCCGTCGCGCTCGCCGCCCGCGAGCGTGGCGGACCGGCGATCTGCGCGCAGGTACTGCTGTATCCGGGGCTGGATCGCGACATGACTGCCCCGTCAATCTCTTCGCTCGCCGATGCGCCCATGCTCAGCCGCGACGACATCGATTACCTGCATGCCCTCGCCGACGGCGACGCCGGGCCGCCCCGGGATCCCTACCTGGTTCCGGCCTATGCCACCGATCTGTCTGGCCTGCCGCCGGCGATCGTGGCGACCGCTGGTTGCGACCCGATTCGGGACTGGGGCGAGCGGTACGCGGAGCGGCTGCGCGACGCCGGCGTACAGACCACCGTCACCCGCTATCCCGGGATGTACCACGGCTTTCTGATGCGTTCGGACGCGACCGCGCGCGGTCGCCTGGCCATCGCCGAGATCGGCGCGCTGCTGCGAGCGAAGTTCGCTCACACGCAATCCAATCGACAACAGTCAGAAGGAGACAGCTGATGCTCACCGACGAGCGGCGAATGGAGCTTTCCGAGATATTGCGGCCGGCCGCACCGCCGCGCGAGATCGACGACGTCTACACCGATGATCAACGCGAGCGGCTGCTCGATGTGGTGCGCACGGAGGGCCCGTGGAAGCTGATCATCGCGCAACACTTCGCCTCGGCCGACGAACTCATCGCGACCATGAGCGGCGTCTTCCCCGAAGGGTTCACCCCGTCGCTGGATCTGTTCCTCACCCCGACCTTTCGCGGGTATCTGGCCAACTACGGTGCCCTCCTCTATCCGCAACTGCATGACTGCTTCTACAACGCGGAATTCCTCGCCATGGCCAAGAGCTACTGGAACGCCGAGTATGCCAAGCCGCAGTTAATGCTGTTCAACATCAACGGGCCGTGCGCGAATCACGATCCGGGACATCTAGATTCGCCGAGCTTCCGTGGTGTGCGGCATGAAAACGCGCCGACGTGGCTATGCAGCGTGATGGGCAAGTCCGGCCTGTTCACCGATTACCTGATCAAGATGGCCCAAGTCATCACGTGGTTTTCGCTAGACGGCGGCAGCGGATTCACCTATTGGCCCGACGGCCCCCTGAACGCCCCCAAGCGCGTCCGGCCCCCCGTTTACAATCGCGGCGTGGTCGTGCAGAACGAGATGATGGTGCACCGTGGCGAGGCTAATGGTCCACTGGACCAACAGATTCCGGTCGGCCTGGCATTCGGCACCGTCTTCACCGGCGATCCCGACGACCGCGACCAGTGGCTGCTGAAGAACGGCGACCACGTGATCGCGCGCCATCACACCGACGAGTTGCGATTCCTGGTGCACTGGTCGGCCGAGGTGTTCTCCGACTTCGACGAGCTGAAGAAGAACATGGAAGGCTCCGATGACCTGACCATCGATCGCGCGATCGACATGATGGTCGATGACGTCAACGCCAGGGGCATCAAGCTCGACGTGCCGAGTGAACCGCTGCATGATCCCCACTTCATCCAAACCTTGAATGCTGCCTACGATCTCGGTGGGCCGACGAGGTATCCCGACCAGGCGCCGATTAGCGCCTTCCAGATGGCATGACGACCTGTGTCTGCGTGGATCGAATCGCGATAGTCGATCTACTCAACAGTTACTCGACCTGCCTCGACGAACGCGACTGGTCGGGGCTCGAGGACGTATTCCATCCAGATGCAACGGGTCGTTACGGCTCCATCGTCAAAGGCCGCAGCGCAATCATCGCGTCCATTCGCAGCTTCTTAGGTGGATGCGGGCCCTCGCAGCACCTGCTGGGCAACTACCACGTCGACGTAGACGGTGACCACGCCAGGTCGTCCACACAAGCTCGTGTCATTCACCTCGGTTCCGGTGACCGCACACACCTAACGCCATACGAGGCAATTGGTACCTATCACGACGAACACGTCAGGACGGCTGGCGGATGGCGAATCATGAGCCGCCATTTCGACGTTCGCATCTCGATCGGCGATATCCGCGTACTGCATCCCGGCTGATTGAAGGAAAGGCGCGACATGCAGAGATTCGACGACCGCAAGATCATCGTCACTGGGGCGGGCTCAGGCATCGGCGCGGCCACGGTAGCCCGGCTGCTCGATGAAGGCGGAACGGTGATGGGTTTCGACGTAAATGAGCAGGGGTTGGCAGCTACCGTTGCAGCGGCGGACGAAACTGCGCATGCGGAGCGGCTAAGCACCGCCGTAGTTGACGTGTCGTCCGAAGATGCGGTCAACCGTTCGGTCGCTGAATCAATTGCTGAGTTTGGCGGCCTTGATGTTCTGGTCAATGCGGCGGCCATCCAGCGCTGCGCCCACACCCACGAACAGATGCTCGCCGACTGGAACGCCACGCTAGCAGTCAACCTGACTGGTACCTTCTTGATGACCCGCCAGGCGCTGCCGGCATTGTTGGCTTCCGGTCGCGGTGTGGTGGTCAATTTCACTTCTACCGCAGCATCTTTTGCGCATCCCTATATGGCGGCTTACGCCGCTAGCAAAGGTGGAGTGCTGTCCTTCACGCACTCATTGGCGCTCGAATATTCAAAGCGCGGCCTGCGCGCCGTCAACATCCAGCCTGGCGGCGTCTCCACCGCACTGGCGCTTAGCACGCTCGACAAGATGCCCGAGGGCTACGACCTCGGTTTGTGGGCCAAGCAGACGCCGCTGTTGCACGGTACGGAGAACGACATCCTGGGCGACCCCACCGCCGTCGCGTCGGTAATCGCCATGGTGGCCTCCGACGACGGCGCCTTCATCACCGGCACCGAGATCCGGGTCGACGGCGGAGCGCACGCCTGAGGCCAGCGTCCGGGGGGCGTTGCCGGTGGGCGCCGGTCGCATCTGTCACACGGGTCACCGTCTGGAGGTCGACACACTTTTTGTCCACCTCGTAGTTGCAACCTGGCGGCCGCGGGCAAAAGCCTGCACCTGATTGAAGGTCCGATATGGCCCGAGTCGCTGAGAGGTGGACAAAAAGTGCGCCACCCCGGCCAGGGAAGTGTGTGGCAGGTGTGACGAAGCGCTACCTGATTACCACAGTGCTCGGCACCCGAGGGGAACCCATCATCTCCCGGTGTGACGGCGGGCGACGGCCACCCTCGTCGGTGACGCCGTACCGCTCGGCGAGCTCCGCACCGATCGCCGTCTGCCCACTGAGCTCCATGAGCGCAGGGTCGCCATAGAGCGCGTCGATCAAATAGCCGGTGAATTCCGGGGTTTCGGCGTGTTGAGCAGTCTTGGCCAATGCTTCGGGGTGACCCGCGAACGCACCGCGCAGCTTCTCGGTCAACAGGATTCCCATCCAGATCGACACAGTCGCCACGCCAGTGCCGACAAAATCCACCGCCATGTCCGCGGCCATCTTGTCCACGCCGGCCTTCTGTGCCCCGTAGGCCGGGCCGTGCATGTAGCACACCGATCCCGGCGAAGAGGTGAACGCGATCAGGCCCCGCTCCTGAGCCACCAGCAGCGGCGCGGCATGCCACGACGCGACATAGGACGACCGCAGTCCGACATCCAGCACATCAGCCAACCCAAGCGGCTTTTCCCAGAACGGCTTTGGGCTCACCAGCTCGTCGGAGATCGCCGCGGCGTTGTTGACCAGCAGGTCCAGCCGGCCACTCTCCTGGCGCACCCGTTCGAACAGGGCAGCCACCGCATCGTCGTCCCGATGGTCCAGAGCGACCGCGACTCCGCCGGCGGGCGCTTCGGTGATGCTGCGGCCCGTCGCATACACCCGCCAGCCCCGCGCGCTCAGCGCTGCGGCGATGCCACGTCCGGCGCCACGGCTAGCCCCGGTCACCACCGCGACTCGCCCGCTCATGATGCGTCGACGATGGCCAGCTCCCCGGTCGTGACGGCCGCCTCGATGGAATCTCGCAGCGCCGAACACACCAGGAAGAGACGATGACCGGCATTGCGTTCGGCCTCAACGCGTTCCGCGCACCGCGCGGATGCGTCGCCGTTCCACTGCACGCTGGTCTGGTTCCAGCTGCTCTTGCGTACCAGCACGCGCGCACCGCAGCTGCGGCATGTGACGGGCGCCATCGGCATCTCGTCGAGGCGGTTGTCGGTCCGGACCGACAGGGTCATGACAACGAGCCCGCCTGCGCCGCCATGTTCGCCTCGACCTCTTTCATCCACGCGTCGTAGGGGCGGGTGGTGTCCAGCTCAAATTCGAAGCGGTCCACCATATCTTGGGCGACATCGGCTACGTCTACATAAAACTGTTGATACCAGCGCCGCAGCTGGTACACCGGACCGTCCTCCTCGACCAGCAGCGGGTTGTCGATGCGCGCCTTGTGCCGCCAGATCTCGACGTCCTGCTCGAATCCCAGCTTGACGTAGTCGCCGAGCTTGATCGCGGTCCGCATGGCCTCGTCACCGGGCAGCGCTTCCGACTTCTTGACGATGATGCCGTATTGCAGCACAAAGGAATTCGAGTCGATCGGATAGTGGCAGTTGATGAGGATCGTCTTGGCGTCGCCGTGCTCGTAGTGATAGGTCAGGTCGTCGATCATGAAGGAGGGGCCGTAGTAGGACGCCACCGATGTGTTGCCCAGCATTTGTGCGCCTTCGGTGCCGCCCATGTCGGGGCGGCCCTCGCCGTTCATGTACTGCGTCGCGACGTGTCCCTCGAAAATGTTCTTGAAATACGTCGGTAGCGCGCCGTGGATGTAGTAGAAGTGCGCCATATCCACCACGTTGTCGATGATCTCGCGGCAATTGCTTTGCACGACGGTGGTGTACCAATGCCAGTCGGTCCAGTCGTCGCTGGTGGCGCCCTCGATGCGCGGGATCGTGACTTCCGGCGGAGGGGGATTGCCTTCGGGGTCGTTCCAGACGAACAACATGCCGTCCTGTTCGAGCGTCGTCCAGGTCGCCGTGCGGGCCAGTCGCGGTGCGCGCCGCGCGTACGGCACCTGTTTGCATCGCCCGTCGCCGCCCCAGCGCCAGTCGTGGAACGGGCAGGCGATCTCGTTGCCCTTGACCTTGCCCTGCGACAGGTCACCGCCCATGTGCCGGCAGTAGCTGTCGAGCACGTTGATGTTGCCGTCTCCACTCCGGAACACCACCAACTTCTGCCCGAACGCGTTGATCGCGTGCGGCTTGCCGTCACCGAAATCTCTGATCAATCCCAGGCAATGCCAGCCCCGGGCGAACCGGGTCGGCGCGGCTTGCGCTTCAATGAGCCGAATCTCGTCGGCGCCAGACGACGTCATACCCCACGATTTAACTCCTATCAGCGGGCCAATGGGGTGACTGTTCCGCTCATTAGGACGGCGCTTTCTCGCTTGCGCCGTGGCGGCCTACCGTTTCCCACGTGACTCCGCACGACACCACGGTGGACCTGCTGGTGGTCGGCTCCGGCACCGGCATGGCCGCGGCGCTGACCGCCCACGAACTGGGGCTATCGGTGCTGATCGTGGAAAAGTCGCCGTGTGTGGGCGGCTCCACCGCCCGGTCCGGCGGGGCGCTGTGGTTTCCGGCCAGCCCGGTGCTTGCCGAAGGCGGCGCCAATGACACCGCCGAGCGCGCGGCCACCTACCTGGACTCGGTCGTTGCCGGATCGGCGCCCCGGGCGCGATCGACCGCATTTGTGAACCACGTGCCGGCGACGGTCGCGATGCTGCGCCGGACGACGCCGCTGCGCTTCTTCTGGGCCCGCGACTACTCCGACTATCACCCCGAGGAGCCGGGCGGCAGCGCTGCGGGTCGCACCTGCGAATGCCATCCTTTCGACACCTCGATGCTCGGCGAGTACCGCAGTAGGCTGCAGCCCGGCGTGATGGAGGCCAGCGTGCCGGTACCGACGACGGGTGCCGACTACCGCTGGATGAATCTGGTGGCCCGAGTGCCGCGCAAGGGAATCCCGGTATTCGCCAAGCGGATAGCGCAGGGAGTGGGCGGCCTGCTGTTGGGCCGGCGCTACGCCGCGGGCGGCCAGGGCTTGGCGGCCGGCCTGTTCGCGGGTGTGCTGCGTGCCGGCATTCCGGTGTGGACCGACACCGCGCTGCTGCGACTCGACAGCGACGGCAACCGCGTGCGCGGGGCGGTCGTCATGCACGCCGGCCGCGAGGTGACGGTCACCGCGCGACGCGGCGTGGTGTTGGCCACCGGCGGTTTCGACCACAGCATGGACATGCGGTGGAAATTCCAATCCGAGTCACTGGGCGCCAATGTCAGCCTGGGCGCCACGGCCAATACCGGCGACGGGATCCGCGCGGCCCAGGAACTGGGTGCCGACATCGGTTTGATGGACCAGGCCTGGTGGTTCCCCGCCGTCGCGCCGCTGCCCGGCAAGGAGCCCGCGGTGATGCTGGCCGAGCGGTCGCTGCCCGGGTGCCTGATCGTGGATCACAACGGCCGCCGATTCGCTAACGAGTCCGCGGATTACATGTCGTTCGGTCAGCGGTTGCTTGAGCTGGAGCGATCCGGCAGCCCCGTCGAAGCGATGTGGATCATCTTCGACCAGCAGTACCGCAACAGTTACGTCTTTGGCGCCGTGCTGTTTCCGCGGATGAAGATCCCGCAGGCGTGGTATGACGCCGGCATCGCGAAACGGGCCGACAGCCTCGCCGAGCTGGGCGCACAGATTGGTGTTCCGGTGTCGGAGTTCACCCAGACGATGACTCGATTCAACGAAAGCGCTTCTGCCGGTGAGGATCCCGACTTCGGCCGGGGCCGCAGCGCCTATGATCGCTATTATGGGGACCCGACGATAACGCCGAACCCCAACTTGCGTCCGCTGGTCAACGGCCCGTTCTACGCCGTGAAAATGGTGCTCAGTGATCTGGGCACCTGTGGCGGACTCAAGGCCGACGAACGCGCGCGGGTGCTGCGCGAGGATGGCGACGTCATCGCCGGCCTGTACGCCATCGGCAATACCGCCGCCAACGCGTTCGGCGCAACGTACCCGGGCGCGGGCGCAACGATCGCGCAGGGACTGGTGTACGGCTACATTGCGGCCAACGACGCGGCGGGCAGCGTTTAGTCGGCCTCACGCTTGGCCTCGACCTGCTTTTCGACCTCGCGCCAGTAGCCCGGCTTGGGACGCGGTTGTCCGAAACCACCCTTGGCGGCCTTCTTCATGATGGCGTCAGCTCCGTCGATGTCTTTCATCAGCTCCAGCGCTAACTCACGCTCGGCGGCGTAATACTTGGCCGCCCAGCGCAGCGCGATCACCGAGTAAGCCCAGGCGGGCTCGACCTCGGCGCCCTCGGCGTCCTCGACCGCTTTGCGGTGGCGGGCTTCGGCGTACGCCGCATACTCCTGCAACACTTCCTTGAGCCGAGCCGGGTTGGTGAGGTGGCCGAACGTCACCCGCAGCAGCACACTGTGCTTGAGCACCGGCGGATCCACGGGCGCATCATTGACCCACTCGATGGCGGCGTCCATCCCGGCCCGCGTGATTTTGTAGAGCCGGCGGCTGCGGGTGCCCTCATCGCGCTCGACGCGTGACGTCACCAGGCCCAGACTCTCCAGCTTTTTCAGCTCGGTGTAGATCTGGCTATACGACGGGCTCCAGTAGTACAGGTCGACGCTCCAGTCGATCCACTTCTTGAGGTCGTAGCCGGAGATCTCCTCCTCGTAGGACATCATGCACAGCAGCGCCCGACTGGTGGCGGCAAGTGACGCGTTGGTCGGCTTTTCGCTGGCGGGGTCCACTTCGCCAGATTAACAACACGGATCACCGTGCATGGGTGTCACGGACCGCTGACCGGGACACCGCGTTGCGGGCAAGCGCCGCAACGCTATTGGCGCGTTAAAAACGCCAACACAGTCGATTCGAACGCTTCCTTGGCCTCGATCATGGCCCAATGCCCGCAATTCGGAAACACGTGCAATTCGGCGTTGGGGATGGTCCGCATCGGAATGATCGCCATGTCCAGCGGGCTCACCCGGTCGTCACGCCCCCACGTCAACAGGGTTGGGGCCGCGACCTTGTGCATCGTCGCCCACGGCAGCGGGGCGTCCGACTTGGCCATCATCGCCGTCATCTTCGCGAAGGCGGCCTTGCTGTACATCCGCCGGGCGGCCTGCAAGGCCTGCGGATCGCTGGCCAGGCTCCAGCGTTCCTCGATCAACTCGTCGGTGATCAGCGCGGGGTCGTACACCATGCAATTCAGCCAGTCGATTAGCCGCTGCCGGGTGGGGTCCTCGGTGAACTCCTGCAGCAGCCGGATGCCCTCACTGGGCCCGGGCGTGAACAGATTCGTGCCAATGCCGCCAATGGTGACCAATCGGCGCACCCGTTGGGGATGTTGTATCGCCAGGTTGATTGCGACACTGCCACCCATCGAGTTGCCGACGATGTCGAAGCGGTCGAGTGAGAGCGCGTCGATGAATGACATGGCCGCTCCGTGCGCGGCGATCATCGGATGACCGCCGAGGTCGGGGCTCACGCCGAAGCCGGGAAATTCCAGCACCAGACAACGGAAGTGCCTGCTGAACGTGGGCAACACCCCGCGGAAGTTGCGGTGGCCCGTGACGCCGGGTCCCGAGCCGTGCAGGAATAACAGCGGCGGTCCATTGAGATCATGGCCGGTGTCGTAATAGCGCAACACCCCGGCCGGAGTGTGGATTTCGTGCAGGCCCTCATCAATACCGGTCGTCAGATCAGAAGAGTGCGTCACGGGTCCTCCATCATCGTCGGTGCCAGAGATGAGCCTGCCATCACCGCTTTTCGAACAGGCCAGGCGGTTCCCTTCACCGGCCAGAACATGCCAGGGCAGCAATCGTTATCCGATCGAATTCGACTAGTTGGCGTGCGGCACGCCGCAAGTCCGATACACTGCGAGACAGGGGGTTTCGCATACGGACGCAACGGAGCGCTCCAACAAGCGCTCCAAAATCCGCTGATTACCTAACGGCATCAACTCTGTGACGATCCGCCCCAAACGGCGGTGCTGTGTCTCATGCCACAAAAGCGTTTTCGTACCGTTTACCCGAGCGCGGCGCGGTTGTAAAAGAGTCGCGGTGAAATTTTGGTGCGGCGACCCCCTGGCCGCACAACCGAAGGAAAAAAGCTGTGCCAACACGACAGAGCTCGACGAACTTCGATTTGGTCGCTCCGATCAAGGCGCGCGCGTGCGACGCGCTGTCCGCCGTGGTGCGAAGCAAGCCCCGCAAGCCCGGCGCCGACCCGCAGATCATGCGCAAAGGCGCTGAGCGCTGCTGACACGCCTTCGGGCAAGACATCGGCGTGGATCAGACGCTGGACGGCTAACTGCTGCCCGCTTTTTGCTCGCGTTCGCGGCGGCGGGCCCGGGACGCACGCAGGTTCGCGGCGTTGCCACACGTCTTGACGTCGCACCACACGCCGCTGTTGTTCTTCGAGCGGTCGTAGAAGGCCGAGCCGCACTGGTGGTTGTGGCAGGTCTTGATCCGCCGCCAGGTGTCGTGCTGCTGGCTCAGCAAGATCTCACTCCACAGGGCCGAGGCCATCCAGCGCCAACCGCTTCCAGCGGGTTCCAGCCGTACCTCGCCGGTGTCCGACAGCGCAAAGGATCCGGAAACCGAGCGAATGGAGCCGATCGCCCGCTCGTCTGGCGGTTCCCCGGCGACCATCTTCGCGATCGTGGTGCGCAACGCCCGAAGCTTCGATAGATCCGCCTCGTCGAGGGCCGGGGGTTGCGCTTCGAGTCCGCGCAACGCCGACCACGCCCGCACCGCGCTGTCCGCCCAATCGTGCGCGAGCGTCGCGTCGGCCAGCAGATCCGGGCCGTAGATCCCGATGCCGATCGTGTTGAGGAAATCGTGCACCAGCCCCAGGCCGCCGGGCGCCGGCACCTTGTGGTACCGGTGTGATGCAGACCATTCAGAAGACATAGCCAAAGACTACTTGACTATGTCGACGCGGTCAATTATCTTGACAGATGCAAATGAACTTTACCTAAGTCAAGGAGAACTGGTCATGGTCAACATCAAGGGAGCGACAGTGGTGGTCACTGGCGGGCAGCGCGGACTCGGCAAGGCCATCGTGGACGAGTTCCTGCAGCGCGGCGCGGCCAAGGTGTACGCCACAGCGCGGGCGCCGAAGCCCAGCGAGGACCCGCGTGTCGTGAGTGTCGAGCTCGACGTCACAAAGGCGGATTCGGTTGCAGCGCTGGCTGTTACGGCCTCAGACGCCGAGATCGTGATCAACAACGCGGGCGTTCTCGGTGCGCCGAAGCTGCTCGAGAGCGACATCGAGGAAATCCGGGAGGTCTTCGAGACCAACTACTTCGGCGCGCTTCGGGTCGCCAAGGCATTCGCGCCGGTCCTGGCGGACAACGGCGGCGGAGCCCTGGTGGACATCGCTTCGGTGTTGTCCTGGGTGGGCGGTTTCGGCGGCTACGGAGACTCCAAGGCTGCCCTCTGGTTGGCAACCAACTCGCTGCGTATCGAGCTGGAGAAGCAGGGCACGTTGGTCACGGCGGCGCACCTGGGCTACACCGACACCGAGATGATCTCAGAGTTCGACGTGCCGAAGAACGACCCGCGAGACGTAGCGCGCCAGATCGTCGACGCCATCGAGCGCGGAGACGCGGAGGTGCTGGCCGACGACCTCACCCGCCACATCAAAGCGGCCCTGTCTGGGCCGGTCGAGGCGCTGCGAGCCAGCTGACGGCGGAAACCGATGTTTTGTGTGGGGCCGGTAACGAGACGGCCCCACACATTGGTGTTTGGATTGGTTCATGGAACCCGAACCGCCTGAGGGAATTGTGACTGCGACCCGAATGATCTCTGCCAGCGCCGAGAAGATTTTCGATCTGATCGCCGATCCGTCGATCCAGCCGAGCTGGGACGGCAACAACAATCTCGCATCGGCCGCTCCGGGGCAGCGCGTCCATCAGGCTGGTGATGTGTTCAAGACGACGTTGACCAACGGTGCCGTGCGGGAAAACCACGTCGTGGAGTTCATCGAAGGCAGCAAGATCGCCTGGCGTCCAGCCGAGCCCGGAAAGCAGCCGCCCGGCCACCTCTGGCGCTGGGAGCTCAGCGAGATCAACCCGACACTCACCAGCGTTACCCACACCTACGACTGGACCTCGCTGACGGATCGCACCCGGCTGGAGAAGGCTCGTTCGACGACGCCCGACATGCTGCGCGAGTCAATGGACCGTCTGGCCACGCTGGCCCAGAGCACCGGAGGGTAGAACCGGTACGGTCGCCCTATGGCTCTCCCTCAACCCGGAAAAGACCGCGCGGCCGTCGTTACCGGTGCCTCGTCAGGCATCGGTGAGGAATTCGCCCAGATACTTGCTCGGCGCGGCTACCAGGTCGTGCTGGTGGCACGCAGTGTCGACCGCCTTGAAGACATCGCCGGGCGGTTGGGTGCGCAGGCGCACCCCCTGCCCGCCGACCTGTCCGACCGAACCGACCGGGCGGCCCTGCTGGACCGGGTCACCGCGCTGGGACTGGTCCCCGACATCCTGATCAACAACGCCGGGCTGTCGACGCTCGGACTCGTCGCGAAATCGGTTCCAGAGAAAGAACTTAACCTGGTCGAGGTGGACGTGGCCGCGGTGGTCGACCTGTGTAGCAGGTTCCTGCCGGGCATGGTCGAGCGGAAGTGCGGCGCCGTGCTGAATGTGGCATCGATAGCCGCGTTCGGGCCCCTGCCGGGCCAGGCGGCCTACGGCGCCGCCAAGGCGTTCGTGCTGTCCTACACCCACAGCCTGCGCGGTGAGCTGCGCGGCACCGGGGTCAGCGCGACCGCGCTGTGTCCGGGGCCGGTCGACACCGGATTCGGCGAGGCGGCCGGGTTCAGTAAGGAAGAGGCCGAATCGGCGTTGCCACAGATCATGTGGATTCCCGCCGATCAGGTGGCGCAGGCCGGGATCGACGGCCTCGCTGCCGGCAAGGGCGTCGTCGTGCCCGGGCGCGTCAACCGGGTCGCTTCCGCCTTCTTCCGGGTCGCTCCGCCCGGGCTGCTAATGCCGGTGCTGAGCCGCAACCACCCCGCCATGAAGCGCGACTAAACAAGAACGTAAGGAAAACTCGGCGCCGAAACGCGTGGCGGTCGGTAACGTTTGACCATGCTGTTCGCGGCCTTGCGGGACATGCAGTGGCGAAGACGGCGGCTGGTGATTGCGATCATCAGCACCGGGCTGGTCTTTGCGATGACGCTTGTCATGATCGGGCTGGCAAACGGCTTTCGAGTCGAGGCCCAGCGCGCGGTCGATTCGATGGGCGTCGACACGTTCGTGATCAAGGCAGGCGCCGCAGGACCGCTGCTGGGGGCCACACCATTCGCCGAAGCCGAGGTGGCTCAGGTGGCCGCCACGCCCGGCGTCACCGCTGCGGCACCACTGGCCTGTGCCGCGACGACGGTCGTCGAGGGCACCTCGCGGCGAAGCGTCACCGCGTTCGGGGCGCCGGAGCGCGGACCGGGCATGCCGCAGGTGTCGCAGGGGCGCCCACCGTCGACGCCGGACGAGGTCGCGGTGTCGAGCACGCTGGGCCGGGCGGTGGGCGACGACCTAGGCGTCGGTGCGCGCACGCTGCGGATCGTCGGCATCGTGGCCAACTCCACGGCACTTGCCAAGACGCCCAACATCTTCCTGACCACCGCGGGCCTGCAGCGCTTGTCATACAACGGGCAGCCGACGGTCACGTCGATCGCGATCAAGGGCACCCCGCAGCAAATCCCGGCTGGATACCAGCTCGTCGACCGGACGGCCGGTGTCAACGACCTGCTGCGCCCGGAGCACGTCGCCGTGGGCGCGATCTCGATCGTGGCCGCGATGATGTCGATCGTGGCGGTGCTCATCGTCGGGTCGGTGGTGTACCTCTCCGCGCTCGAGCGGCTGCGCGACTTCGCGGTGTACAAGGCGATCGGCGTGCCGACGCGGTCGATCCTGGCGGGGCTCGCGCTGCAGGCGGTCGTCGTCGCGCTGCTCGCGGCGGCGCTGGGCGTCGTATTTTCGCTGTTGCTTGCGCCGGTGTTCCCGATGATCGTCGTGGTCCCTGCCATTGCTTACGTGGCGCTACCGGCTGCTGCGATGGTGATCGGGCTGCTGGCCAGCCTCGCCGGATTCCGGCGTGCGGTCGCCGTCGATCCGGCGCTCGCGTTCGGGGGGCCCTGAGCGATGAGCGACCTACGCATCAAAGACCTTGTCGTTGAATACTCCAGCGGTGGGTACGCGGTCCGCCCGATCAACGGGTTGAACCTCGACGTGGCGGCCGGGTCGCTGGTGATCCTGCTCGGGCCCAGCGGTTGCGGGAAGACGACGTTGTTGTCGTGCATCGGCGGCATTCTGCGACCCAAGTCCGGGTCTGTCGAATTCGATGGCACCGACATCACCAAGCTCGAGGGCGGCGCGCTGGCGCACTACCGGCGCGACAAGGTGGGCATCGTGTTCCAGGCGTTCAACCTGGTGCCGAGCCTTACCGCGCTGGAGAACGTGATGGTTCCGCTGCGCGCGGCCGGTAACTCGCGCGCGGTCGCGCGTGAGCGCGCCGAGGAACTGTTGACGCGGGTCAATCTCGCAGAGCGGATGAAACACCGCCCGGGCGACCTGAGCGGCGGGCAGCAGCAACGCGTCGCGGTTGCCCGCGCGATCGCACTGGATCCGCTGCTGATCCTTGCCGACGAACCGACCGCGCACCTCGACTTCATTCAGGTGGAGGAGGTGCTGCGGCTGATCCGCTCGCTTGCGCAGGGTGAACGCGTGGTGGTGGTGGCCACTCACGACAGCCGGATGCTGCCGCTGGCCGATCGTGTCGTCGAACTCATGCCGGCCGTCTCCTCGACGAATCGACCCCCCGAAACCGTGCGCGTGAAGGCCGGCGAGGTGCTGTTCGAGCAATCCACGATGGGCGAGCTGATCTACCTGGTGTCCGAGGGTGAACTCGATATTGTGCGCGAATTGGCCGACGGCGGTGAGGAATTGGTCAAGGTGGCCAAGCCAGGGGACTACTTCGGCGAAATCGGTGTGCTGTTTCACATGCCGCGCTCGGCGACCGTGCGCGCCCGCACCGACGCGACCGTCGTCGGCTACACCGCCCAGGCGTTCCGTGAGCGGCTCGGTGTGTCGGGGCTCGGCGAGCTGATCGAGCACCGCGAGCTTGCCAACGACTAGGCCGGCACTGGGTGGAGCTCGACGCGCAGCAGCGCGGCTTTGCGCACGATCCCGGCCGGTGGGGCGGTCGTGCCGCCGTCGGTCGTCACATAAGCCACTCGGCCGTCGTCGCCAGGGCCCCTGCCCCAGACCGCACTGGACGGCCCGACCAGGACTTCGTTGAGCGGATCGCCGGCGATGTGACGGACCTCGCTGCCATGCCGGGGTTCTAGTGGGACTCGGTCGAAGGTGTTGGCGCGGTGCCGAGTGACGTAAGCAAATCCTGCGTTTTCATCGAGACAGAAGTCGTCGCCGTTGTCGATAGCGGCGACGAACTCGGCATCGCCCGCGGGATCGAGAGTTGACGGGTCGACCGCGACCCGCATGAACACCTTTTGAGCGGTCGACGTGTAAAACAGGTAGCCGGTCTGCGGGCCGTAGCGGACGCCATTGACGCCTGGCTGCGGCGGTGGTGGCAGTTCGCTGTCCGGGTCCATCGCCATCGTGTCGTGGCTCAGCCAGATTCTGGCTTCGGCGCTTCGGGCGTTGTCTCTGAGGTCAATTCGCCAGATCAAGCCCGCGAAGCAATCGGCGACGAGCAACACCTCGGGTCCGAGCAGGCAGCATCCGTTAAGTGCGCGCACACGCTCGTCGAAGGTGAAGATGATCTCCGGCGACACCGGGTCACCTGGCGTCCAGTCGGTGAAATCGATACGCGCCAGATGAGATTCGTGGGTGGTATAGCCCTCGGTCAGGCAAACGATGAACACGTCTGGCTCGAACTCGACGATGCCAGTGACGGGGTGATCGAAGGTGTGCACCAGCACCGGGCTGGTCTCGGCGCGAGGCTCGGGGCCGGGAACCCACCAGAGCTCCTTCTGCAGCATCGCGGTGATCAGGACCGAACCGTCGCCGCGGACGGCGAGGTTCTCCGGGAAATATCCTTCGGGCCAGTACGCGACCGGAGTCAAAGTGACTGTGGGAACAGGGGTTAACGCCATGAGCGATCCTCGATTCGAGGGGTCTATTGGTCCAGCCCTTCGGCGTCGGCCGGAACGTCGAATGCCGCGAGGGTCATCGAGACAGCGGTAAACCATCCGATGAGGACGGTGACATCGACGATGCCGGCGTCACCGAGCAGAGCCTCCGCGCGCCGGTACAGGCCCAGCGGTACGTAGCGCGGGATGACCAGCGTGGAGGCCAGGTCGTACACGACCTGCTGGCGTGCGTCGTCGAGGGTGATGGGGTGACCGGTGATCAACGCCTCAACCGTTGTAGGCGGGAGGTGACCCTGCTCGACGCCGATCTTCTCGTGCTCATAGTTGGCGTACGGGGCGCCCCAGCGGCCGGTGGTCAGGTTAGTGACGATCTCGATCTCCGCCTTGGTCAGCGTCGACTGGGTTTGGAAGTAGGCCCCGGTCGGCACGATCGTCTGGGACAGGTGGGGATTGGCCAGCCAGATCTTATGCGGGCCCGGAACCAGCCCGCGCAGTTCGCGGGTGAACTCGTACGCGGCTTTCATGTCTGGGGGCATGCGGTCGACGGGGGTCTCCGTGAAGCGACCGAAGGTGCCGAAGTCGGATGAGTCGTCCATCACTCATCCGCGTTTGCCGCGCACCCACTGAATCGTGCCGAGGTTTCTGACCCGCACGCTGGCAAAACCGTTTTCTTCCAAGATGTCGGCGATTTCGTCGTCGTCGAACACATGGGCCCCGACGTTGGGCAACTTCCGCCAAAACCGGGCAGCGCTGCCGGCGGTGGGGACCATGATGGCCAGCCTTCCGCCCGGTCGCAGCACCCGCGCCATCTCCGCCAGGGCGGCCGCCGGATCCGGAATCAGCTGCAATACCGCCATTGAGACCACTGCGTCGACGGTGCTGTCCCGCAACGGAAGTCGTTGCGCATCAGCCCGTATGAAGCCGACTTGCGGTCCCGATTCAGCGCGGACGGCGCGTGCCAGCATCGGCTCGGAGATGTCGACGCCCAGGGCCAGTCCGCCGGGTCCGGCGGCGCGTGCCAGCGACGCGGTGACGTTGCCCGGACCCGAGCCGACGTCCAGCGCCGTTCCGCCCGGGGGGATGTTCAACCACTCGGCGGGGTGTTGCCATGCGCTGATCAGCCGGCGCGAGATGGCCTGGGCGTTGTCGTAGAGCATTGACCCGATCGGCGACGCCCATGCCGCCTGGATCGGACCGGTGTTTTTCGCGACGGCCTCGTCGTCGGCCGCACCCAGCAGATCGAGATAACCCTTGCTCACGTCCGGATCCGCGGGCGGATCGGCAAGTAGGTCCAGCGCTCGGCGCAACGCCGGAGGCAGCGAAATGTGCACGTCGGTCATGCGTACTCCTTCGTTCAAATGCCAAGCTGGACGTCAAAATCAACGAGTCGGGAGCCACGCGAGCCCAGGCTCCGATGCTTCCTTTTGCGGCCCCCTCGGGCAGCCTACGCCGAAACCGGCCGGGGCCTCGGCTGCACGAAATGTACAGTTCGTTACCGCCTGACGACCGCGTGCTCGCGCACCATAGCGCATAGCTGCCAGTGGCCCGGCACGCCCTTGAGTGCATGCTCGCCGCGATCGGCGAACCGGTGCCGTGATCCGGTGACGATGTCGCGCACCGTCGAGGACACCAGCACCTCGCTGGGGCCGGCCAGCGCCGCCACCCGCGCACCGATGTGCACGGCCATGCCGGCGACGTCGGCGCCGCGCACCTCGACCTCGCCGGCGTGGATGCCCACCCGGACCTCGATGCCTAAAACCCTTATCGCATCGACGATTTCGTCGGCGCACGCAAGCGCGGCGCTGGGGCTGGTGAACGTCGCAACGAATCCGTCTCCGGCGGTGTTGACTTCACGTCCCGCGAACCGCTGCAGTTCGTGGCGCACGATGATGTCGTGGTTGTCCAACAGGTCGCGCCATCGGTCGTCGCCGAGCAGGGCGGCCCGCTCGGTGGAGCCGACGATGTCGGTGAACACGATCGTGGTGAGCACGCGCTCGCTATCGGAGCCGCCCCGCACCCCGGTGATGAACTCCTCGATCTCGGCGAGCATCAGTCCTGTGTCCCCGACCCAATACAGCGCATCTTCGCCCGCCAGCTCGACGAAGCGTGATCCGGTGATGTGCTCGGCAAGGTAGTGACCATGCCCGATCGGGCTGAAGTCCGGGTTGTCGCGATGCAGGATCAGCGTCGGCACGGTGACGCGTTCGAGTCTGTCGCGGACATCGGCCTCTCTGATCCTCTTGATGAAGGCACGGGCCATGCTGGGAGACGCGGCACGGTTGCCCGCGTGATCCCACCACGCGCGGAATGCGTCGTCGACGGCTACGGAGGGAGCGATGATGCCGAGAATGTCGAAGCCCTGTTCGACGGCGTCCGGCTGGATCCC
Organism: uncultured Actinomycetota bacterium; assembly: GCA_963767375.1. Taxonomy (GTDB): domain Bacteria; phylum Actinomycetota; class Actinomycetes; order Mycobacteriales; family Mycobacteriaceae; genus Mycobacterium. The sequence goes on along the minus strand of CAVYDT010000008.1, from coordinate 1,516,715 downwards.
AACCGTCGTGAAGGGATCGGCATCGATCACCTCCGTGCCGATGGGGTAATCGGGCCCGCGCAGAGTACGCGCGCCGCCGTTGAAGATCACCAGGTTGTTCACCCGCTCGGGATAGTCGGCCGCGAGAACCAGCCCGGCCAACGACGTGAAGCCCGGGGCGAAAATCGTGGCCCGCTCACATCCGACCGCGTCCATGACCGCGATCGCGTCCTGCGCCCATGACTGCGGCCCCATCGTGTCCACCGAGGGGACCCGCGACGACAGGCCAATTCCGCGCTGGTCGAACCGGATTACCCGGCCGAAGGACGCCAGGCGTCGATGAAAGCGGTACATCGACGGCTCTTGGTCGACGCAGTCGATCGGGATCAATGGCCCCGGCAGCACGAGCAGGTCGATCGGGCCATCGCCGAAGACCTGATAGGCGATGTCCATTTCGCCGCAACTGGCGTACCGGGTCCGCGGAACCAGCGCCACGGCTACAGGCTAGTTCAGGGTGCCGACAAATACCCCATGAGCTCCGTTCGCCATCTGGCCGCGAAAAGGGGCCAGACGTTTAGTCAAACCCCGAAAACGCTGGTTGCTGTTCGTGCCGTCCCGGCCGGACTTGTCTCCCAGTTTGCTGACTCGAGCCGGGTGCGCGTTCTCGAGGCGCCACGCGAGCTCGGTGCCGTGCAGTTCCACGCCGTCTGGCACCCGCGTGTCAACGAGGATCCGTCCCACTTGTGGCTTCGCGGGATCGTGCGCGATGTCGCCGCGGGGACACCGCCGAAAAAGTGAACTGCTGCCTGGACGAGAATCGTGGTTTGCGGCTTGCCCACCGGGACACCCCGCTACGTCGAGCGAAGGAGGACGTAATGCAGATGGCGGACAACACCATCCTGGTTACCGGTGGCGGCACGGGAATCGGCCGCGGCCTGGCCGAGGCATTTCATCGATTAGGCAACCAGGTCATCGTTGCGGCTCGCCGCCGCGAGCCGCTGCAGGCCGTCACGGAGGCCAACCCGGGCATGCAGGCCATGTCGCTGGATCAGTCGGACCCCGCCGACATCCGGCGATTCGCCACCGAGGTGACCGACCGCTACCCGGAACTCAACGTCGTGGTCAACAACGCCGGCATCCAGTGGGTGGAGGACCTCACCACCAGTGGTCCCGGCGCGGCCGAGCTGACCATCGCCATCAACCTGCTGGGACCGATCCGGCTCACCGCGGCGTTGCTGTCGTCGCTGCGGGCCAAGCCGCGCGCGACGATCATCAACGTCACGTCGGCCATGGCGTTCATGCCCAGCGCGCTCACGCCCACGTACTGCGCTACCAAAGCCGCGCTGCACTCTTACACCCAGTCGCTGCGCTTTCAGCTCCGCGATACCGCGGTCGCGGTGATCGAAATCATTCCGCCACATGTGCAGACGGCGCTGCAGGGCGAGCGTGGATTCGACCCCAGGGCGATGCCGCTGGACGAGTACATCACCGAGACGATGGCGTTGTTGCAGACGGAGCCGCAGCCCGACGAGATCGTCGTCGAGAATGCCAAGCGATGGCGGTTCGCCGAGCGGGACGGGGCGTACGACGACATCTACCCCGCCTTCAACCAGGCCATGACGTCGAGCTGAGACCACGATGCGAGTCCTGATGGTCGGCGCCACCGGACGCCATGCCCACTGGGTACTGCGCGAGCTGATCCGACGGGGCGTCGAAGTGCGCGCGTTGGTCCGTAATGAGGAACGGGCACAGGTGGCCCGGCGTAACGGCGCCGCCGAAACGGTTGTCGCCGACCTGACGGAACCGGCCAGCCTCAACGACGCGGTCGCGGGGATGGAAGGTGTCTTCCACATCGGCCCGGCGCACGCGGCGGGGGAGGCGGCGATGGGGCTGGCGATGGTCGATGCCGCCCGGGCGGCGGGCGTGCGAAAGTTCGTGTATTCCGGGGTCATTCACCCGTCCATCTCGGCGATGACGAATCATGCGGTCGCCAAACTGCCAGTGGAGGAGGCGCTGTACAGCTCCGAGCTGGATTTCACCGTGCTGCAGCCGGCTCGGTTCATGCAGAATTTCGAGCGGTCCTGGGATGACATCGTCGAACATGACCGGCTGCCGCAGCCGTACTCGCTGACGGTGAAAATGTGCTCGGTGGACTACCGCGATGTTGCCGAGGTCGCGCGCTGGCGATGACCGGCGGCGAACTCAGTTACGGCACATTCGAATTGTGCGCGCCCGGAATGCAAGACGGCTATGAGACCGCCGCGATCCTCAGCGAGGTCCTCGGCCGGCCGATCACTGCGGTGCAGACATCGTTGGATCAGTTCGCCGCGCATGGCCGGTCCGGGAAGCCCGAGGGACCGTTCCGCGCTGGCATGACGCGGATGATGGCTCACTACGACCGGCACGGCCTGCCCGGTGGCAACCCACTGGTGTTGCGCGCAATTCTGGGTCGCGAGCCCCGATCGTTAACGGACTACTTCGCCGAACTTGCCGCCGGCTGAACGGCGCGCAATCACATTGCTTGTGCGATCCGGGATGCGACAGGATCGGTGGCATGGCCGATATCGACTTCTCGCTGTTGGACGTCCCGCGATCGGTACCGATCGACGAACCCGAGGCCTACCTGCGCGCGGCGATGGCCTGGCACTTCGGCGAGGACACCGGCTCGCCGTTCTGGCTGCGCACAGCCCAGACACTGGACTTCAACCCGCTGACCGACATCCAAACCTTTGCGGATCTGCGTCTGTTTCCCAACCTCCTCAGTGAGCTGCGAAGTGTTCCGGTCGAGGACCTGATACCGCGCGGGTATGGAGCCCAGGGATCCCAGGCGCCGCTGCCCCAGATATTCGAATCCGGTGGCACCACCGGAGCTCCGAAACGCACTGTGCAACTGCCGGATTGGATAGCGCAAGTCGTCGACTGGCAAACAGAGGACTTCGCCACGGGTGGCTTCCTGCGCGGGCAGGGGTTCCTGTGCCTGATGCCCAGCGGCCCGCACGGTGTGGGCTACTTCTCCCGCTTGGTCTCCGAGCGACTGGGCTCGGTGTTCCACTCGATCGACATCGACCCACGCTGGGTCAAGAAGCTCGCCGCCCGCAACGCCGCCTCGGAAGTGGCGGCCTACGTCGACCACGTTGTCGAGCAGGCCGTGTTCGTCCTGCAGACGCAGGATGTCGCGAATTTGCATGCCACTCCGCCGCTGCTGGCGGCGATCGCCCGGGACGACTCCGTGGTGGACCTGGTGAACGCCAAGATCCGCTACCTGTTGCTCAGCGGCGCCCACGTGGACGCCGACACCCTCGATCTGTTGCGTGACATCTTCCCGAACACCACGATCGCCATGGCCTTTGGCAGCACCATGGTTCTTTCGCAAGCGGTCACCCGCACCACCGACGGGGATTCGTTCGTCTTCGACCCCCGGACCCCGTATGTCGTCTTCTGGGTGATCGACCCCGCCACCGGCGAACAGGTGCCCTACGGTCAGCGCGGTCAGGTGGTGATGAACCACATCAGCAAGGGCATGTTCATCCCGAACAACCTGGAACGCGATGAGGCGATCCGGATGCCTGGTCCCGCAGGGCAACTCAGCGACTCGGTGAGCGAGGTGCGGCCGGTGGCCAGCTTCGAGGGTGAGGCCGTCATCGAAGGCGTGTACTAGCCATGGCACTCACGGCGGATCTGGTGTGCATCGACGCGCTCGGGCCCAACGGGGAGTACCGGACCCGCAACCGCGAAGTCATCGCGACGACGGGCGGTACGCCGGTGGTTGAGCTGAGTATCGCGCCACCGCTGTATGTTTCGCGCACCATCGGCGCGCAACGCAAGGTCCGACCGCTTCCGGCACCGCAGCGCGAAGCGGCATTGGCCGGCGCGGCCGATGTCTTCGCGACCGCCGTCATCGCCGGGCTCGATTTCGAGGCGTATGTCGCCCTGGCCAGCCGTATTTCGGGGCTTCCGATCGCGACCACCCGTGCCGGAGCGCGCAGCGTCGCGGACGCCGTCGCCTCGGCGGTAGACGCCGTGCGGCCGGCCCGGCCGGTGGGCGCGGCCGTCGACTGGCGTGAGGAGCGCACCCGCACCGGCAGCGCGGTGTGGGCTCGGCGCGGCGAGGTCTTCGCGGTGCACGCCGCCGGCAACGGCCCGGGCGTGCACGGTCTTTGGCCGCAGGCGCTCGCGCTGGGCTACCGGATCGCGGTGCGACCGTCGCGCCGCGAGCCGTTGACCGCCCACCGGCTGGTTACCGCCCTGCGCCAGGCTGGGTTTCGCGCCGAGGACGCGGTGTATCTGCCCACCGACCATGACGGCGCCGACGAGATCATTCGGTCGGCCGACATCGCGATGGTGTACGGGGGCCAGGATGTCGTGGACAAGTACGCGCACGATCCGACGGTGGTGGTGAACGGACCGGGGCGCGCGAAGATCCTGATCACCGCCGACCAGGATTGGCGCGAATACATCGATGTCATCGTCGATTCGATCGCCAACTTGGGGGGAATGGCGTGCGTCAACACCACCGCGGTGCTCCTTGAGGGCGATCCCGCCCCGCTCGCGGAGGCGATCGCCGAGCGGTTGGCGGCGATCGAGCCGCTGCCGAGCGAAGACGAGCGAGCGATCCTGCCCACCCAATCCCTCGACAAGGCGAGGTCTTTGGCGAGTTACCTGGCGGCCAAGACCGCGGGGACGACTCCGCTGCTCGGCGCCGATCAGGTCGTCGCGCCAGTCGGTGCCGGGTACGCCGCGCTGCGTCCGGCCGTGCATATGCTGGCTGAGCCCGGCTCTGGCACCCTCACCGACAAGCTCAACATCGAGCTGCCGTTCCCGTGCGTGTGGGTGGCGCCGTGGTCGCGCGCCGCCGGCATCGAGCCGCTGCGGCATTCGGTGGTAGTCAACGCGATTACCGGCGATGACGACCTGATTGACGACCTACTCGGCGAACCGACGGTCACCAATGTGTACCGCGGCCGCCACCCGACCTACTACGGAGCACCACATATCCCGCACGACGGCTTCCTGGCCGACGTCCTGATGCGCAACAAGGGTTTTATCCGGGACTGAGCCATCAGTCCTGCTCAGTCCTGCTCACTTCTTCCAGGGCCAGTCGTTCGCGTCCCACTGTCGCTGCATCTCGGGGTAGAGCGACGATTGGTCGGTGGGTAGCGATGCCTTGACCTGACGCGTCGCGTCGTCGGTGACCACTTCTTCATCTCCGCGCTCGACGGCATCGAGTGTCTGGGCGGCGACGTCGCCGGTCGAAATCTTGCTCTCCGGCACGTTGGCTGCCATGTCGGTGTCGATCCATCCCGCGTGCACGCCGACGACGAGGGTGCCGGTTGCGCGAAGTTCGGTGCGAATCGCGTTGGTCAAGGCCCACTGGGCGGATTTCGACGCGGAGTAGGAGCCGTTGAACGGCGACGCCAACCAGCTGGCGACCGACAACATGTTGACTATCGCCCCGCCGCCATTTTCGGTGAGCACGGGTGCGAACACACGGCACATCGCCAGCGTCCCAAAGTAATTGGTCTCCATCTCGCTACGTGCCGCGCCCGCGTCGGTCGCGGCCAAGAGCGGGCTCCGCAGCATCGCGCCGGCATTGTTGATCAGCACCGTGACGTCCGCACAGCGCGAGGCCGCCTCGCGGACATCGTCGGGATTGGTGATGTCCAACCGGATGGGGATGACCCGGTCGTCGCCGACGTCGATGGTCTCAGGGTTGCGTGCGGCGGCGTACACGACGGCAGCGCCGCGTTTCAGCAGTTCCTCCACGAACGCCTTCCCCAGCCCGCGGTTGGCCCCGGTTACCAGCACACGCGCGTCCGAGATATTGACGCCGCCAGCCACATTCGTCCCGTGCTGAGTCATTTTCTTCCATTTCCTTTCGGGTTCAATCTCTTGCAATCGCGGCCGCTCGCACCGCCACCTCGTAGAGGGCGGCGAAGTCTGACTTGCCGTATCCGTAGCCGATGGCGGTCTGGATGGCCTGGTAAGTGGTCGCCGCCACCGGCATCGGCACTTCCAGGGACCGCGCCGCGCCAAGCCCCAGATCGAAGTCCTTGCGCAGGAGTTCGGTGGTGAAGGTGGGTTCGTAATCGTGGCTGCGGATCGCTTGGCCCTTGTACCCGATGAACACCGAACCCAGCACCGAGCCGTCGATGAAATCCAGGAACCCCGACGGGGCGACGCCACCCTTCTCGGCCAGCACCGTCACCTCGGCCAGCGCCTCGGTGATGATGCCCACCATCAGGTTGTGGGCCAGCTTGACCAGCCGGGCTTCTTCGTCCGCTCCCGCATAGGTCACGCTCGGCGCGATCGCTTGCAGATACGGCCGGACGGTGTCGAAGACCGACCGGGGACCTGAGGCAACAATCGACGCCCGTCCTTCTGCGACCACGTTCGCGTTGCCGCTGATGGGTGCGGACAGGAATTCGATGCCGCGGCTGGCTGCCTCGGCGCGCACCTCGGCGGCGGCCTCGGCGGACACGGTCGAGGTGTCCACCACGATGCGCGGTGCGGGCTGCGCGTTAAAAAGGCCTTCGGGGCCCAACGTCACGGCGAGTAGGTCCGACGAGGACGTGACCGATGTGAACACCATGTCGCAACGGCCAAGCTCGCTCGCGGTGTCCGCCCGGTTGGCGCCCAGCTGAACTAGCGGTGCGGTTTTCGCAGCGGTGCGATTCCAGACCGTCACCGTGGCGCCGGCGGAGATCAGGCGCGCGGCCATCGCGCTGCCCATCCGACCGGTCCCTAGCCAGCCGATGTGATGCTCGGACATGATTCTCTCCTTTCAGGTCCGCATGACTTCAGTGCGTAACTGAGAACTGATTGGGGTGGGGCTCGTAGCCGATGTCTTCAACCGCACCGACTCCACTGAAGATGTGCAGCACCTCGCTGGGTGCGTCGCTGACATTCCGGAACTCATGCCAGTTGTCCCGCGGGATGACGAGTACCTGGCCGGGCTTGAGGTCCTCCGTGCGGTCGAAATCGCCGAGGAACTGCAGGTTTCCGGTTAGCGGGACCACGATCATGTCGGCATGGGGATGCCGGTGCATGTGGTGGATGAATCCGGGCGGGAAGGTCAACACGTCCGCCACGATTTCCGGTGTTCCGGTCAGTGACTTATTGAGCAGGTGCTGATTCACCTGGTGCTCGGTGATGTCCCAGCGAGTGAAGACCTCCTTGGGGACGTCCTCGACTGTCAGCAACTGAACTTCCGCCGTCGGGGCCATCATTCCCTCCGTAATCTCGAATTAGTCGTGATGCAACAGGTTTGAGCAGATCGTCTTAGACTTTGCCGTTCTCCGACTTGAGCATCCACGCTTGCTTCTCCAACTCGGTGATGATGACGTGCAGCAGATCTGCGGACGACGGGTCGGCGGCGTCGACCTCATCGTGGACAGCGCGCATCGTGTCCACCGTGGCGTAGATCCGGTCGGTGATGATGTCGACAGTGTCCGCGGTGCCGACCAGGCCCGCCGGTGCGCCGGGCACCGATGTGGTGGCTGCGACCGTGTCCGTGCGCCCGTCGGGAACCGCGTCCAAGGCGCGCATGCGCTCGGCGATCGTGTCAGCGGCTTCGCGCGCGATGTCCACGATGTTGTCGAGTTGCAGGTGCAGGTCTCGGAAGTTGGTGCCGACGAGGTTCCAATGCGCTTGCTTGCCTTGCAGGTGCAGCTCGATCAAGTCGACAAGCACCTTCTGCAAGTTCTGGGCCAGGCTGTCCGGCGCGTGGAACAGCTGCACTCCATCGGTGGCGCGACGATTGGTCTTGAAAGTTGTCACGGCGGTCTCCTTCTTAGGTGTGTGCAGTATATTGCACATCCTGTGCAGTAGCGGTGTCAAGGTAAGTGAGCATTGTCACGCTGTCCTGCGGGTAGTCCCCCAGATTCGTCCGAGCCGGTGTACAGTTCACCAAACATACGTGTATAGTACTGCACAATAGGAGGGGCCATGACGGACGGTTCGGTGTCCCGAGCGGCCGGCGGGGCGCCGGGCGGCCTGGGCGGACGGCTCCGCGAGATTCGCACCGCGCGGGGCATGTCCGTACGAGAACTGGCGCGCAGGGCGGGATGCTCGGCGAGCCTGGTCTCCCAGGTCGAGCGTGGCGTCACCACACCTTCTGCCGGCGTGGTGTATTCGCTGGCCAACGAACTGGGCATCTCACTGGATTTCCTGTTCGGCGCAGGCGACGTGGGACCCGGAGAGCTGCCGCGATTGCCGGGTATCGGCACCGCACCGGGAGCGGCGCCGCATCCGGAGGGCCGCCCATGGGGTCGCGCCCACGGCCCCGACGGGGCGGGCATCGTGCAGCGGGCCGACGACCGCAACACCATCGAACTTTCGACGGGCGTCCGCTGGGAGCGTCTCACGCCGGACCATGACAGCAGTGTCGACTTCATCGAGATCGTCTACGAACCAGGCGGTCAGTCCACCGAGAATGGGCGGGCGCTCCGCCACGACGGCCGCGAATACCTTTACGTCCTACAGGGTGAGCTCGAAGCCGTCGTCGGATTCGAAACACTGCGACTGGTGGAAGGGGACTCCATGGCCTTCGACCCCGCAACGCCGCATCACTACCGCAATCCCACCAGTGAGACGGTGCGCGTGCTTTCGGTCGTCGTGCACGCCTTCGCGCCCTGAGCGTGCGAGCGTCGCCACCCGCCGTTCACTAAATCCCTTGCGGGAGAGGAAGTCTTATCATGGCGGGACGGCCACGAAGAATCGTGAAATAATGGCGCATCGAGGGTCGATGCGGCCGGTTATTCGGCGATGGTCTCGATGTGGTCTGCTACCTGTAGGTTTAGGGGTCGAGGAGCACGGTTAAGCCAGAGCCGCACCTCGGGTCGGTAATTGCCAACGCGGCAGTGAAGGTAGACGTGATAACACAGGCCTTAACCGGGGCCTTGACCGGGGCCTTGAGAAGGGCCTCGAAAAAGACCACAGACCGATTGGTCAACCCCGCGCGGGTAACCGATCCCGACAAGTTGCGCAGCGCCGTCTCCGGCAAGACGATCTTGGTAACCGGGGCGTCCTACGGAATCGGCGAGGCCACCGCGCGCAAGCTGGCCGCGGCAGGAGCGACCGTGCTGGTGGTCGCCCGATCGGCCGAACGGCTCGACAACCTCGCGGCGTCGATCAACGCGGGGGGTGGGCGAGCGGTTGCCTACCCGACCGATCTCACCGACGAGGCCGCCGTCAACGTCCTGACCAAGCAAATCACCGAAAACCACGGCCCGCTGGACATCGTGGTGAGCAACGCCGGTAAGTCGCTGCGCCGGTCCCTGCATCACCAGTACGACCGGCCACATGACTTTCAGCGCACCATCGACATCAACTACCTAGGCCCGATCTGGCTGCTGCTGGGACTGCTGCCGGCGATGCGCGACAGCGGCGGCGGACACCTCGTAAACGTGTCGAGCGTTGGCGTTCGCGTGGTACCCGGCCCGCAGTGGGGTGCCTACCAGGCGTCCAAAGGCGCCTTCGATCGCTGGCTGCGCAGCGTGTCACCGGAACTCCACGACGACGGAGTGGACGTGACATCGGTCTACTTCGCGTTGGTCCGCACCCGCATGATCGAGCCCACGCCGATGCTGGGCCGGCTGCCGGGCATGTATCCGGATGAGGCCGCCGACGCGATCGCCAAAGCGATCATCGAGCGGCCCCGCACCATCGAACCGCCGTGGATGTGGCCGGCAGAACTGGCGTCGGTGCTGCTGGCCGGGCCCGCCGATCGCGCGGCCCGGCTATGGCACCGCAGATTCTTCGCCCAGTCACGGCGGCAGGACAATTCACTCGGCGACGGCCAGCGATGACGGCCGAGGTGGCCACCACGGCAGTGCGAGCACTGGTGTCGTCCGGACTGCTCGGCCCCCCCGCCCCGGCCGCTGTGTTGCGGCTGATTCGCGAGGTGTATCGGGGCGGCACGAATCTGTACACCCTGTTCGCGATTGCGGCGGCGCGCTGGCCGGACCGGACCGCGGTCATCGACGACGACGGCGCACTCAGCTATCGCGAGCTGCAGTCGAAGATCGAATCGCTTGCAGGTGAGCTCTACCGCGACGAGCTTGGCGCACGGCAAGCGGTCGGCATCATGTGCCGCAACGGACGCGACTTCGTTGCGGCGGTGTTCGCCACCGGCCTGGTGGGTGCCGACATCGTGCTGGTGAATACCGAGTTTCGCTCCGATGCGCTCAGCGGCGCGTTGAGTTCGCACCAAATCACGACCGTGTTCTGCGACAACGAATTTGCCGAGCGGATACGCGACGCGCACGAGTCGATCCGGATCATCGATCCGGCAACCGTGCAGACCCAACAAGGCGAGCCGCGGCCCAAAGTCGCGCCGTCCGGGCGCATCGTGCTGCTGACCTCGGGCACCACCGGCGTACCCAAGGGCGTGCCGCGTGTGCCCCGATTGAATTCGGGTATCGGCGTCGGCGTGACACTTATAGAACGCACCCAGCTCCGGGTCGGGTCGCGAATTGCGGTGGCGGTGCCGATGTTTCACGGGCTCGGCCTGGGCATGCTGATGCTGACCGTAAGCCTGGGCGGCACGGTGCTGACCCATCGCCGCTTTGACGCCGAAACCACACTCGCGCAGGCGTCGTTGCAGCGCGCCGACGCGATGAGCGTGGTCCCCATCATGCTGGCGCGCCTCCTGGATCTGCCCCGGCCCGTGCGGGCCCGCAACCCGGTGCCGTCGTTGCGGGCGGTGATATCCAGCGGCGACCGGCTCGACCCCAGTTTGGGACGACGGTTCATGGACGCCTACGGTGACATCCTTTATAACGGTTACGGCTCCACCGAGGTCGGAATCGGTTCGCTGGCAACACCACTGGAACTGCGAAATGCCCCCGAAACCGTGGGCAAACCGGTCGTGGGATGCCCGGTGCGCGTCTACAGCAGAAGCGGCAGGCCCGTCGGGCCACGCGTGACCGGACGCATCTTCGTCGGCGGTGGACTGGGCGCGGGCTACACCGGCGGTGACGCCAAAGCCGTCATCGACGGGTTCACCAGCACCGGCGACATGGGATACTTCGACAACTCCGGCAGGCTGTACATCGTCGGCCGCGAGGACGACATGATCGTCTCGGGCGGCGAGAACGTTTATCCGCGCGCGCTGGAGAATGCGCTCGCCGAACACGCCGGCATCGCCGAAACCGCAGTCGTCGGCGTGCCCGACGAGCAGTTCGGCCGACGGCTGGCCGCGTTCATCGTGCTCCGGTCGCGAAGCGGTCTCGACGAGCAGGCGATACGAGAGTACTTGAAGGGCAAGGTGTCTCGCTTCGAGCAGCCCCGCGACATCCGCATCGTCGACAGCATTCCACGCAATCCCGCCGGGAAGGTGCTGCGCAAGGAGCTGGCCACCTAAGCGGTGGACCGAACCTCACTCCTCGGCCGTGTCCTCGTCCTCGCCCCCGGGCACCACCATCCCGATCGTTTTGTTCAGCCACTTCGGTGCCAGCACGGAGATCGCGGTGGCTCCCCCGGTGGCGCCCAACACGCCCGTCCAGGCCACCGGCCCCAGCGGTGTGCACCCGAAAAACTGGCTGATGACCGGGGTTTGAACGATGCCCACCAACACGCCTGCGCTGCCCAACGCCGTGGCCACCACCAGCGGGCTGTGGCTGCGGGTGAGCAGGGTTTGCGCCAGCTGCGTGGACACCAAAGCGGTCAATCCCATTGTCGACGTGCGGCGTTCGGTGCCCGGTGTCCAGCGCCCGATGGCCCACGCTGCGGTGGCGCCGGCGGCCGTGACGGCGCCGCGGTTGATGATCTGGCGCATCAGCGGCGCGTCGAGCGACGGGGTCGGCGCGGTCAGCACCTCGCGCTGATATGCGCGACGCGCCTCTCTGGCCTCTGCGTCGGTTTCGAATTCGTCGTCGTCGGGCTCGTCGAATTGCGAGGTGACGGCGACCGCCAGTGCGGGGAACATGTCGGTGAGCAGGTTTACCAACAGCAGTTGACGGGTTCCCACCGGCGCCCGCCCGGTGCCCAGCGCCGTCCCGATGATGGTGAAGAGCACCTCACCGACGTTGCCGCCGACCAGGATCGTCACCGCGTCACGAACGCCCGACCACATGCTGCGGCCCTCGACCAGCGCGTCGAGCAGCACACCCAGATCGTCGTCGGTCAACACGATGTCGGCGGCCCCGCGGGCGGCCGAAGAACCGCGACCGCTCACCCCGATGCCCACGTCGGCTATCCGGATGGCCGCGGCGTCGTTGGCGCCGTCACCGACCATTGCCGTCACTCGCCCGCAGCGCTGCAGCGCCGCCACGATCTGCACCTTCTGTTCCGGGCTGACCCGGGCGAAGACCTGCACGTGGGCAACGAGTTTGGCGGACGCGTCCTCGTCGAGTCCGATAAGTTCCGCTCCGGTCACCACGCGCACATCCGACGGCAGGCCCAGCTGGCGCGCGATCGCCCGGGCGGTGACCGGGTGGTCCCCGGTGATCAGCACGACGTTGCGCTCGGCCTCCACCAGCGCCTCGATCAACGGACGTGAGGAGGGCCGTGCGGTGTCTGCCAATCCGACGTAGCCGATCAGCTCCAGGTCATGCGCGGCGGCGTCAACGGCGTCGGCATCGGTGTCGTCATCGTCGTCGGTTTCGTGGTCCCAGGAGCGCTGCGCCACGGCGAGCACGCGCAAGCCCTGCTCGGCCAGGCTGTGCACCAACGTCTCTGCGTGCGCACGGTCGGCGTCGGGGTCGGCGAACCGGCACCGCGGCAGGATCTGCTCCGGTGCGCCCTTCAGCATCAGCATCGGCGCTTTACCGTTGCCGCCGGTTGTGCCGATCGCGGCGGCGTAGCCGCGACTGGACTCGAACGGCACCTCGGCGAGTAGCTTCCAGTCCGAGTCGCCTTGGCCGTTAAGCGAACTCGCCGCGGTGAGGATCGCCTCGTCGGTGGCATGCGCGTGGCCCTGGCCGTCGTGTGGCTGCGTCGACGCCCGCGCCGCGTCGCGCAGCACCGCCGCCGAGTGCGGGTCGGTGGCGTCCGGGAACGGATCGCTTGGCTGGGCGGTGGCCGGCACGGCGCACACCACGCGCAGCCGGTTCTCGGTGAGGGTGCCGGTCTTGTCGAAGCACACGGTGTCGACGCGGCCCAGGGCTTCGATGGTTCGGGGGGCGCGGACCAGCGCTCCGCGCGCTGTCAGGCGCTGGGCGGCGGAAAGCTGGGAGAGGGTGGCCACCAGCGGCAAGCCCTCCGGGACGGCGGCCACCGCGATCGCGACGCCGTCGGCGACCGCTTGGCGCAGCGACGCGCGGCGCAGCAATGCCAGACCGGTCACCGCGGCGCCACCGGCGAGCGTGAGCGGGAGGACCTTGCTGGTCAGTTCTTTCAGCCGGGCCTGCACCCCGGCGGCCGTTTCGACGTCGGCCACCGCCGAGATCGCGCGGTGCGCCGCGGTGCCCACCCCGGTGGCCACCACGATCGCGCGGGCATGTCCGGCGACGATCGTGCTGCCCTCGAACAGCATGCTGGCGCGGTCGGCATCGTTGACGGCGACCGGCTCCACCTGCTTGTCCACCGGCAGCGACTCACCGGTGAGGAACGACTCGTCGACCTCGAGGTCCTCGGCGACCAAGATGCGGGCATCCGCCGGCACCACCTCCGGCGCGGCTAGGTCGATGACGTCGCCGGGCCGCAGCGACTTCGCCGACACCGTGGCCGTGCGCGTGGCGTGCTGCGCCGCTTCCAGCCGGCGCCGCGTCGTCGCCACCGCCGGCACCACGACGCGCCGCACCAGCTGGTCCTGCTCGGCGAACAACTCGGCGGCCGCCGCCTCGGCCCGCAACCGTTGCGCCCCACCGGTTATCGCGTTGACGGTCATCACACCGCCGACCAGCAGGGCGTCGACGTTGCTGCCGACGATCGCCGACGCCGCCGCCCCGACCGCCAGGATCGGGGTCAGCGGATCGGCGAGCTCATGCCGAGTGGCGGCCGCAAGCTTCGCTAGGTTGCTGGCCGGCTTGCGCAGCGGCGAGAGCAGCGGGGTGTAGGACAGGTCGTTGAGACGGCGACGCCAGTCCGGCGTACCGGACTCGACGGCCATCGGCCGCGGGCCGCCGGCCAGCCGCGAGTACACGATCTCGGGGTCTAGCGCGTGCCAAGCGGTCAGCGGTTGCGGGGTGGGATCAGCCAGCCGCAGCAGCTTGCCGGCGGAGTAAGCGCCGGTCAGCAACGCAGCCGCTGCGGCCGCGTTGACCGGATTGAAGTAGCGCCGCAACGTAATTGAATTTGCGGCTCCCGCGGCGGGCTCACCGGTGACCAGCAGCAACCCGGCCAGGGTGGTACCGCCCTGGGCAAGTCGCACCGAGGATTCGCTCGCCGACCGGGCCGCGGGCAACGCCGACAGGAGTCGCACTGCAGCGGCCAGATCGGTGCCGGTGATAATGTCCGCGGACCACGGCGTCGCGGCACGCGGATCGTCGAGCGCGATCCCTACGTCGGCGATGGCGAGCGCCGCCAGCGTGTCGGTCGAGGCGAAGTCCCGGTGCAAGGCGGTGATGAGCAGGACTGGTCCGCGATCCACCCGCAGATCACGCACCAACTTCAGCAGCGGCGTGCCCGGCGGATGCGTCGCGCCAACGCTGGCGGACAGATCCTCGGTGCCGGCCACATGCCGTAGGACCACCCGCGCCCCGGTGCGGTTCGCGGTCTGCAGCAGCGGGATCGCATAGGGGTCGACCTCCCACCCGACGTCGACGGCGCCGACGCAGTCGCCGTCGACTACCAGGTCCGCGCGCTCGAGGCCTTGTGCGGGCGTCGCCGACGGCCCCTGTGCCGGAACCCATCTCAGGCGCGCACCGGTGGCCGGCAACTCATCCGGGTCCGGTTCGGGTGCCTCCTCGCCGTGCAGCAGCGCGTCGGCGACCTCATAGACACGGTCGTCGTCCCAGCCGGGCGCATCTCCGCGGGCGAGCAACACGGCGCGGTGGTCACCGCGCAGCGCGGCGCCGTCGATGACGACCACCCGCACCCGATCCAGGCGGCGCAAAGCGCCGGGGTCGAGCACCAGGAGCCCGGCGTCGGCGAGCCCACGACCCAGCACTGCCGCGAATGCCTGCCGGCCCATGTGCGCGGCTCTCGGCACTGCGGCCTCGATCGCGCCGGCCGCGTCTTCGGTGCCACCGCCCGCCACCAACGCGCTGGCCGCGGCAATCAACGAACCGTTCGCCGCCGAATCGACGTAGCTCTCCACGGGCCCTTTCATCGACCCCTTTTCGGTGTCGATTGCCGCGTCGATGGATCCGCCGACCACGACGTGCGAAGCCTCGCCCGCTGCAGCGGCAGCCCAGCTGTGCCGCGCCGCCTGCGAATTTGCCCCGGCCGACGAGATGACGGGGACCACCGGCGCTTGCGGCCGCTTGGGCGAGGCCAGCTGAGGCTCCCGGTCTCGCCACACCCTTCGGTGAGCCGCCGCCTCAGACAGTTGAAAGCTGCGTTGCGCCAGATCCAGCACCGGCGTGCCAACCGCTTGGGTCAGCCCGTTGGCCGCCGCCGTCGCCGCGGCGAGCGCGATATCGGTGCCCACTCGACCCAGTCGCGACTCCAGGAGCGACACCATCCGCGGTTGGTGATTGATGAGAGCGGCCGCAGCCCGGGTGGTTTGCGGTGCCGCGGGCAGTCGCGTGACCCAGCCGGTAACGGCGGCAGTCACCGCGACCACGTCCATCGCCGCGGCGGTGAGCGGCACCAGAATCGCCAACGGGTTGCCCGGGTCGGCGAAGGGCGCAGTCTTCGGTCCGCCTGTCGCTCCTGGCAGGGTCAAGTCGGCTGCCACGGCACCGACGACGTCACGCACCTCGTCCAAGACGGCCTGGAAGTCTCTGCCGTCGGCATCTTCCTCGATTTCGAACACCAGCCGGCCGAGTGAGCCCTCGACGTGGGCCTCCGCCACGCCCGGAATCCTGCGAACCGGTTCTTCTACTACCGCCGCATGCTCGTCCCAGCGCGGGAACGGCAGCAGCGGATCCAGGTCCAGATGCACCCGCCGGCCGCTCTGCCAGCGCACCGGCAGCTCGACGTGGGCGGCGGTGCCCCCAAAGGACCCTGATGAATTGCCGAGCACCCGGCCCGTCGATTGCGCCACCGACTGCACCACCGGGCCGGCCAGCTCCACCACCGGGCTGGCCAGCATCTCCAGCGTGCCCGCGGCTCCGGTCGCGGCGTTGACCCCGGCGCGCACCACCTGTGCCGCGCCACCGGTCACACCACCGGCCAAACTGCTCACTAGGCCGGGCACGCCCGGAATCTTCATTCCGTCACCTTCCAAGTACGAATACGCGCCTAATCCTGATGGCGTCTTAGCCACATGTCTACCGACATGCGGACGGATATGCAGGCAGCGATGGATCTCGGCCACTGGCGAGCGCGCCGATCGCTGCGACCTTGGGAGGCTTACCGGGTAGGCGGTAAACCAAACACGGTAAACAGTGCCGGATCGAGAAAGACGGTCAGCGCGGCGATCCCCGTGATGCCGTCGGTGTGGCCCTTTGGCCCCATTGTCAGGACATGTATCGAGTGCGCCCGCATCACGCCATCGGCAGTGCGCCGGTATTCAGCGACGGCGGGTTGCCCGTTCGCGGCCGTCGGGAGCAACACGATATCGCCCGGTGTGGTGAACGCGCGCGCGACCAGGAAGCGCACCACGGTGTCCCGTCCGGTGAACCATATAGGCACAGGCGGCATTTCGAGCTTGACGTCGTCCTGTAGTAGCGCAGTGAGGGCGGCCATGTCCGCGTTTTCGAACGCCGCGCAGTAGCGGTCGAGCAGGTCGCGTCGATCGGCCGGATAGTCCGAGTCGGGTTCGGTCAAGTTTTCTTCGATGGGGGAGACCTCGGCGAGACGGGCCCGGGCCCGCTGCAGAGAGCTGTTGACCGCGGCGGGCGTTGTTTCCAGCAGCTCCGCCACCTCGGCGGCGCTGAACTGCACGACATCGCGCAGAATCAACACAGCCCGCTGCCGCACCGGAAGTTCGTGCAGGGCCGTCATCACGGCCAGCCGGACACTGTGCCTTACGGTCACGGCGTCTTCGGGGGTTTCGAACATCAATGCGTCAGGGATCGGCTCAAGCCAGTCGTGGAGCCCGCCGTTTTCACCGAGGCTGGTGTCGGGGTCGACCGAAGCCTCGCCCAGGCCGGCCGGCAGCACCCGGCGGGCGCGGTTCTGCAGCGCCCGCAGGCATGCCGTCGTGGCGATCCGGTACAGCCACGTCCGCAACGCTGCGCGCTGTTCGAAAGCCTCATACCCGCGCCAGGCGCGCAGGTACGTCTCCTGGACCAGATCCTCGGCGTCATGCACCGACCCGAGCATCCGATAGCAGTGCGCAATCAGCTCGGCGCGAAAAGGCGCCGCCTGCTCCATGAAATTCTCCTGAGCCGGCACGGTCAGGCTCCTTCCGACATTCATATAGATACGCCCGGCGGCCCGAACTCATCGGTTGACGTGGGCGGCGATGAATCCTGGCGTCCCGCGGTATCTGAATTAGTGCACACCGATCCGAACCTGAAAGTGAGCACGAGCATGACAACTTTTCCGCAGTTCCCGCAGTCCAAAGGCCTCGTCGGCTCGACAGCCATCGTGACCGGGGCCAGCCGCGGATTCGGCCGCGCCATCGCCACGGCACTGTCGGCGGCCGGCGCTCACGTCGTTGGTGTCGCGCGCGGCTCCTCCGCGCTCGACGAGTTGAGTGACGAACTGGGTGACAGCTTCACCGCGGTGGCCGCGGACGCCGCCGACCCCGCGACGGCCAGCCGGTTGCTCGACGAGTATCGGCCGCGCACGCTTGTGCTGTGCGCCGGGGCCGCTCCGCAGATGGCCCCCTTGCAAGATCAGACCTGGGAGAGCTTCAGTCAGAACTGGAATATGGATGTGGCGCAGGCTTTTCACTGGACCCGTTATGCGCTGCGGCGCCCGCTGGCGCCGGGCAGCACGGTGATCGCCATGTCCAGCGGCGCCGCCGTCAAAGGGTCGCCACTGTCCGGTGGCTACGCCGGGGCCAAGTCCACCGTCAGGTTCATCACCAGTTATGCCGCCATGGAATCACAACGGGCAGGGCTGGGCATCGACTTCGTCTCCGTTCTCCCGCAGCTGACCCCGGCCACCGACCTGGGTGCCAAGGCGGTTGCGGCCTACGCCGAGCGGCAAGGCGTTGACGTCGAGACCTTCGTGGCGTCGTCGGGACCCGCGTTGAGTGCGGAGCAAGTCGGCAAGTCGGCACTGCAGATCGCCGACGGCGATCGCGGTGAACACCTCGCGTACCTACTGACAGCGTCAGGCTTGGCCGGCCTGGACTGAAGTTTAGGCGTAACCAAAAGGAGGACAACGCAAATGGATACACCCTCGATCGTGTCGGGGCAGGACTGGGAGGCCGCGCGCCAGCAACTGCTGGTGAAGGAGAAGGAGGTGATGCGGGCCCACGACGCGCTGGCGGCCGCGCGTCGGCGGATGCCATGGGTGGCCGTGGACAAGGACTACGAGTTCTCGGGTCCCCAGGGACCCGAGAATAGAGTGCACCTGCTGGACCTGTTCGATGGGCGGCGCCAGCTGGTCGTCTACCGCGCCTTCTTCGAGCCGGGCGTGCACGGCTGGCCGGACCACGCGTGCCCGGGCTGCTCCATGATCGCCGACCACATCGGCCATCTGGCTCATCTCAACGCCCGCGACACCACGCTGGCGTTTGCTTCGCCCGCGCCGCAGGCCGACATTCAGCGACTCAAGGCACGGATGGGCTGGCAAATGCCCTGGTACACAATCACCGACAGCTTCGACGTCGACTTCGGCGTAAACGAATGGCACGGCACCAACGCGTTCATCCGCGACGGCTCCCGCGTGTTCCGCACCTACTTCATCAACAACCGCGGCGACGAGGTGCTGGGCAACACCTGGAGCTTTCTGGACATGACTGCGCTTGGGCGCCAAGAGGATTGGGAGGACTCACCGCAGGGCTACCCGCAGACCAAGCCATACGAGTGGTGGGCCTGGCACGACGCGTATCCCGAGCACGTGGCCTCGCGCTGGTTTGGTGAGCCCGACCCGGATGACCCCAACGACCAGCGGCCGCCGCGCAGCTAAGAGTTTTCATATCTAGTGTCGATTTTCCGATATTCCGGTAGGCCGACTGTTACGGTTCGCTGCCATGCCGAAGCTGGGTGATCACGCGGTCGTTCTCGGGGCAAGCATGGGCGGGCTGCTCGCCGCCAGGGTGCTGGCCGACTTCTATCGGACCGTCACGGTGATCGAGCGGGACGAGTTACCCGACGACCCGGTCACCCGGCGCGGTGTACCGCAGGGCAGGCACCCGCATGCGCTGCTGGCGCGCGGTGCGCGGATCCTGGATGAGCTTTTTCCCGGGTTGCTGGACGAGCTCGTTGCAGCGGGCGCCCCGGTTTTGGACGACGGCGACCTGTCCAGGTTGCATATGTCCTACAGCGGCCACGTGGTAGTGCAGTCCGGAAAGATAACCGGCGATCCCAAGGCACTGGCACTGTATGTGCCAAGCCGCGCCCTTCTGGAACGCCATGTCCGGGGGCGCCTGCAGGCGCTAGACAACGTGACGATTCACGACGGCCAAGATGTCGCCGAACTGGTTTCGAACGCGGACCGGAGTCGCGTAACCGGAGTTCGGGTAACGGACCGCGGCGGAGACGCTGAACAGGAGTTGGCGGCGGACCTTGTCGTCGACGCAATGGGCCGCGGTGCCCATACGCCTGCCTTTCTCGAGAGCCTCGGATATGGCCGACCGGTCGAGGACCGAGTCGTCATGCATACGGTCTATGTCAGCCAACGGCTGCGAATCCCACCCGGGACGCTGACGGAAATGGTGGCCCTCATCAGTCCGGCACCTGGTCGGCCGACGGGGATGTTTCTGGCCGGCAACGAGGACGACACCTGGATCTTCACGGTCTTCGGGATGGCCGGGCACGAACCGCCGCGCGACCTCGCCGGCATGCTGTCCTTCGCCGCGGATTGCGCTCCGCCTCACTTGTTGGCCGCTGTGCGCACCGGTGAACCGCTCGGGCCGGTGGTGCAACATCGCATGCCATGCAGCCAATGGCGCCGTTACGACAAAATGCGGCGGTTGCCCGACGGTCTGCTGGCTTGCGGCGACGCGATATGCAGCTTCAATCCGATCTACGGGCAGGGCATGACGGTGGCGGCGCTGGATGCGATGGCGCTGCGGGACTGCTTGCGTCGAGGTGTTGCAGACCTGCCCCGGCGATACTTTCGCGCTGCGGCCAAAGCGATCGGTGTGGCCTGGCAAACCGGAGCCACCTCCGACCTGGCATTCCCGCAGGTGGAAGGGCGACGGACGCCGTCGATGCGCGTTACCAATCGACTCGTGGATTGGGTGCTGACCGCCTGTGAGTCCGACGCCGGGGTCACCACCGGGTTCTTCCGGGTCACCGGGTTTCTCGATGCGCCGCCCCGCCTGGTGCGCCCCGCGTACCTCTACCGAGTCGCCCGGGTCAATCTGCAACGCAGGCAAAGTCATTCCGGTCATTTGCCGCCTGGACAAGCTGCGGTCGCCGACGCTGCCGACGCGGCGGGAGGTCGGTCATGACGATCGTGCTGGTGCATGGCAATCCGGAGACCGACGCGATCTGGGGCCCGCTGGTCGGTGCTCTGCAGCGTGACGATGTGGTGCGGCTGTCACCGCCGGGTTTCGGCGCTTCACTGCCCGACGGGTTCGCGGCGACCTACCTCGCCTACCGCGACTGGCTCGAGGAACAGCTGGAAGCCTTCGACGAACCTATCGACTTGGTCGGGCACGACTGGGGCGGCGGCCACGTGGTGAATGTGGTGATGCATCGCCCGGAGCTGGTGCGCAG
The DNA here is from genome assembly GCA_963767375.1 of uncultured Actinomycetota bacterium. Classification (GTDB taxonomy): domain Bacteria; phylum Actinomycetota; class Actinomycetes; order Mycobacteriales; family Mycobacteriaceae; genus Mycobacterium. The sequence continues at coordinate 1,495,905 of CAVYDT010000008.1, read as the reverse complement.
CTGGGCCAGTGACGTGGTGGGGTTGTTCGACGCCGACTACGTGTGGCACGACCTCGCGCAGGTCTGGCAGACACCGGGTGAGGGCGAGCAGCTGGTGGACACCCTGCTGGGTGGCACGATCGAGGATCGCGCGCAGCGGATGGCATCCATGGGCATACCAGATCCCATTGCTACCTCGATCGCCGCGGCTCAGGGTCCTGAGATGGGTCAAGCGATCCTGTCGTTGTACCGCTCGGCGCGCCAGCCCGCACTGGCCGACGCCGGCCGCGCCCTCCAGAACGCGGCGGCCCGTCCGGGCCTTTCACTGCTTGCCACCGACGATCCCTACGTCGGCTCGGACGAACTTCGGCGTCGGGCAGCGGATCGTGCCGGAGCCCGCACGGAGGTGCTCGATCAGCTGGGACATTGGTGGATGCTGCAGGACCCGGCCCGCGGCGCGGCGGCGCTCACCGGCTTCTGGGACGCGATCGGTTAACGACCGCGCCAGCACGCTCGCCGGTCAGTCTGACCTCGAGATATAAACCTCACACTCGCGCGTGTCGTGTGCTCTCGGATCGCTGCTCGCCTCGCCTTCCGACCGGTGGCCGTGGCTTTGTGAGGGTCGCTCCCCGATGACAGTGGCGGGACCGCGCCGGATTTGCACCGGCTTCCTGCATCATCATCGCCTTACGGGCGATATTGTCGCACTCCGACCGCGCCGCGGGCCGGAACTTGGGAGAATCGGGCAAACCCAAATTCAAGCCGGAATAGAGGGGTCATGACCAACATCACCGCCGCTAGCCCCCCGATTGTCGAGACCGAAGACGGTGGACGTGAGCAGCGGTGGCCACTGCCCGCCGACGAGCAAAGCCTGCTGGACTTGATCCACGTCTGCTTCGACGAGTATTGGGACGAAATCTGGTTCGGCACCCTCATCGAGGGCGCGGCCTGGGAAGTTGCGGCGCCGAACCCGCCGACGCGTATCTCGATGTACGACGGGTACGCGACGGTGGACTTCGGCCGCTGGCATTTCCACCTGTGCATCGGAGAGCACCTGGCCAGCGGGCCCGAACTCGGCCGGATCCGCCGATGCGCGCGGGCCGAGCTCTATCGCCGGATCGGCGATGACGGGTTCCCAACCTCGTGGGGCGTGCGCCTGTACAACGGGCGCGACGAACAGATGATGACGCTGATGCTGCCCAACCCGTTTCTAACCAACACCCAACAGTTCCGCGACGAGCCCGCGTGGCAACAGCTGGAGCTCTGGGACCGACTGCGGGCCACCTATTTGGGACTGGATCTCGACCCACTTGATCGGGGTGGCAAGGGTTTTCAACACGGCTGACGCGGTTTGGTAGCTCCCGTCGCAGCCATTCTTGAACTTACATGAATATGCGGTAGCCGTCGATCGGCTACTCACGCATATTCGAGCGGGAAGATTCGGTTACAGAATTCGGTGGTTTGCCCTACCAACCTGGTACCCAGCGGGGAAGGATTTCTCGATGACCTGCAACCGGTGGTCCACTCTGGACTCCAGCTCGAGAACTACGCAGCTATCGCCGACGGCTTTTGATTCGAGGACTATGTAGCGCTGACCACAATCGGTGATCGGGTCGCCCGAGTGCAATTTCTCGACCGATACCGGCTCTGGGATTCCGTCTGACTCCATCCTGACACGTTAGGTCAATTCGGCGAGTGAGGGAATAGACCTCTACCCCGTGTCGGCGTGTCGTTGCTTGAAGAACACGCTGACGTGAGATATCAGGCCGTCGTCGTTCTGCTCGAACAGCAGGCATTCGGGCCACTCGGCCGGTGTGCCGTCGATCTCGAAGGTTTCGGTCAGCTCGACGAACGAGACGCGGCGGTCGACGTGCGAGACGCGCTTGACGTCCAGTCGGTGGCCTTTGAGTGTGGTGCAAACTTTGCGCAGGTAGGCGACGTAATGCTCCTTGCCCTCAACGACGTCGCAGAACGGACCCTCTCGAATCAAGCCGGCGTCGGAGATGGTGGCGGCCAGGCCATCCCAATCGTGGGCGGCGAGAAACTCCAAGTACTGCTCGACCACCCCGCCCGACTGCGTGTGCACGGAAATCACAGTAAGACAACTCAGCGGACGAGGGAACAGGCAAGATTGGTGCCGTGACCGGTCCCAGCACACCGCAGTCGCAGGCCGCGGCGCCGACCTGCTATCGGCATCCCGGTCGCCCGACCTACCTGCGTTGCAACCGATGTGAGCGGTATATCTGCCCGGACTGCATGCGCGCGGCCGCGGTCGGTCACCAGTGCGTGGAGTGCGTGCAGGAGGGTGCCCGGACCATTCGACAGCCCCAGACGCAGTTCGGTGGGCGGGAACGGGCCGGCATGCCGGTGATCACGTATGCGCTGATTGCGATCAACGTGCTGACGTTCATATTGCAGAAGTCGGCGGCGGGCTTGCAAAGTCAGCTCACTTTGTGGCCACCGGCCGTGGCCGACGGGCAGCTCTACCGCCTGGTGACCTCGGCGTTCATGCACTACGGCACAACCCATTTGCTGCTGAACATGTGGGCGCTGTACGTCGTGGGTCCACCGCTCGAGATGCTGCTCGGCCGGCTGCGGTTCGGCGCGCTGTACGCATTGAGCCTGCTGGGTGGGTCGGTGCTGGTCTACCTGCTAACACTGAACACGGCGACGGCGGGCGCGTCGGGCGCGGTATTCGGCCTCTTCGGTGCCACATTCGTGGTGGCGAAGCGGCTCAACCTCGACATGCGCTGGGTTGTCGTGGTTATCGTGATCAACTTGGTCTTCACCTTCGTTGCTCGAGGGATCAGCTGGCAGGGGCACGTCGGCGGGCTGGTCACAGGTGCGTTGGTCGCTGCAGCATATGTCTACGCGCCGCGGGAACATCGCAACGCGATCCAAGCCGCCGTGACCGTCTTCGCGCTAGGTCTGTTTGCCGCGTTGATCTGGTGGCGCACAGGCATTCTCGCGGCGGAGCTGTACCTATGAGCTGGTGGATCACGCACGCCGAAACGGAGCTGTCCGAAGACGTTCCCGCGCCGCCGGAGGCGGTGCGGGCTTTCTACGTCGACCTGGACAACATCAAACTCGTGCACCCGCTGATAGTGTCCGTGCAAACGACGTCGCGCACCCAAACCGCGGACGGATACCAGCATAGCTATCGCGTGATCGACCGAATTCCACTGGGGCCGTTGACCATAAAGATCACCTACCAGGCGCGGCTGCACGTCCCGCGCGACGGTGACGTGCTCACCGAAGCCGATCAGTCCCCGGGGGTCCGCCTACGCGGCAGGGTGAGCTTCGAGCCGATCGACGGCGGCACCCGCGTCACCGAGCGAATACGGATAGCCGCGCCACGGCCGCTGGCCCGGATGACGACGCGCGAGGGGATCAAGGCGCACATCGAGATGTTGGCCGGTATCCGGCGCCACTTCGAAACCGCCTGACGCCGTATCGGTTTTACAGGCCGGCGAAATCGATAATGCCGCGAATGTTGCGTCCTTCGCGCATGTCCGCGAACGCCTCGTTGATCTGGTCGAGCTGGTAGTGCCGGGTGACCAACTCGTCGAGTTTCACCACGCCGGCCTGATACATCGACAACAGCATCGGCACGCTGGTGCGCGGATTCATCCCGCCGTAAAGCACTCCCTTGAGTTGTTTGGCCGAGAGCACCATCTCCTGCAGGATCAGCGGAACCAGGGGCTCACTGTAAGGGGTGATGCCGGTGGCCACGCACGTCCCGCCCTTGCGAAGCAGAGCCATCGCCAACGCGATCAAATCCACGTGCAGAACACCAGGAGTCAAGATGACACGGTCGGCCATCACGCCGGCGGTGACGTCTTTCACCAGCGGCATCGCTTCTTCAGCGGAGGCGGCAGCATGCGTGGCGCCGAAGATCTTCGCCGAATCCCGTTTGTACTCAACCGGATCCACCGCGACGATATAGGTTGCGCCGGCCGCGTGCGCTCCTTGCAGGGCGTTCATCCCGACACCGCCAGTTCCGATGACCACGACGGTGTCGCCGGGCTCGGTACCGGCCGAGACTGTCGCCGAGCCCCATCCGGTGCTCACACCGCACGAGACGAGTGAAGCGGCATGAAACGGGATCGCGTCGTCGATCTTGATGACGGACCTTTCCGATAGCACCGCATATTCCGCGAATGTGCCGAGTTGACCATAGGCCAAAAGGTTTTCGTCGCCGAGATGCCGGCGGCACGTCCCGTCGGTGGGCATCTCCCGCATGAACAGGCTCGCGCCGGAATCGCAGATGTAGCTCTGGCCGTTGACACAAAACCGGCAGTTACCGCACGCCGGAATGAACGACATCGCCACGTGATCCCCGGGCTGCACCGTCGTCACGCCCGGTCCGATTTCTGCGACGACACCAGCGCCCTCGTGGCCGCCGAGCAGCGGGAACCAGTCCGGTGCAGGCATGCCGGTCGCGGCCAGCACCTCGGGGGTCGGCACCACATCGCCGGTTATCAGGTGGTCATCGGAGTGACAAACGCCGGCAACGGCCATGCGCACCAGGACTTCACCGCTGCGTGGCGGGTCGAGCTCCACCTCGCGGATCTCCCAGTCCTCGCCGACCCCGCGTAGCACAGCGGCACGGCACTTCATTGCAACCTCCTACCGCTCGGGTTCGCTGCTCCGCATCTTTTGACTTTCGTCGTTGCCGCGCCATCCAGTGATCGCGACTGCGCGCGGCTCAATTGCCGGCCAGCCGCTTGGCGGCCAGTTCCCGAAGTTCGCCGGCCTTGATCTTTGCGTTGCCCGTCAGCGCCACTTCGTCTTCACAAAAGAACAGCACATGGCGGGGCACCTTGTAACTCGCCAATCGTTGCCGCAGGAACGCCAGAAGCTGCCCGGTGTCAAGGATTACGTCATCGTGCGGTACGACGCAGGAGACAACGACCTCCCCGAGCGTTTGGTGCGGAACGCCGACGGTCTGCGCCACCTTTACGCCGGAATGCGCGATGAGGGCGTCATCAACCTCGCGGGGCGAGACATTGGCACCGCCGGTCTTGATGATGTCGGTGAGTCTGCCTTGCCAATACAGTCGGCCGGCGTCGTCGAGATGGCCACCGTCGCCGGTGGGGAAAAAACCCTCGGAGTCGAGCGTCTCGTCGAGTGGAGTACCGATATAGCCGAGCATCAGCGTGGGTCCCTTGACGCTGATCTCGCCGGCCTCGCCGCGCGGCGCGAGCCCGCCGGTAAGCGGATCCGTAATTTTCAGCGTCACACCGGGCAGTGCCACTCCGAAGCTGTCCGCATGGACTTCGGGCGGAGTGTTGGCGGGGTAACCTGTTGTAATCGTGAATGTTTCGGTATTGCCGTAGGCGTGGCCCGGCTCGTACCACTCGCCCGAAACCGTGGGATGGTGGGCGATCGGGGTCTTGAAATCCGCGAATCTCACACTACTCAAATCCACCCGGCCCCAGTTGGGCGCACCTTCCAGCTGGGCCCACTGGTGGGGCCAAGCGAACGGAAAGTTCACCCGCTCGGCCTGCATGAGTTCAAGCGCCTCGGCGGCGTCAAACGTCGATTGCAGGACGAGCGCCCCGCCGCTGGCCAGCGTCGAGCCGAGCACCATCGTGAAATTTCCGGACCAGAAAAAGCCGTTGGCGGTCCAGCCGCGAACATGGTCGCCTGGGCTGAATCCGTACATACGCCGGAATCGCCACAACTGGATGCTCACCCCGCGATGCGCGCTAAGGATGCCTTTGGGCTTGCTCGTGGAGCCAGACGAGAAGAACAGCACCGCGGCGTCGCTTGGCAGCACCTCGGCGGCAGTCGCCTCGATCAATTCGCGGGGTTCCCCATGACCGGACGCCAGGAACTCGTCCCACGCTTCCATACCCGGTACAGGCTCGCCCAGCACTGCGAGTCGGCGCAAAAACGGGTATTTAACCGATGCCAGCGTCCCTGGCCGCGCTGTGCCGATCTCCGGTTCCAGCTCGGCCAGAACGGCAGCGAAGTCCTTCGACAGCACCCTGCGCTCGAACAACAACACCGAAACTGCGGAGGCCCGTATCAGATAGTCCAATTCGGAGGGAGTGGAAAATGTGCTGAGGGTAACGGCCACCCCGCCGGCCAGCGATGTACCGAACACCGCGGCAAGCCATTCCGGCCGGTTTGTCATCAGAACACCGACGCGGGCGTCCTTGCCGAGGCCACACCGGCGCAACGCGCGCGCCACCTCGATCGCGCGTTCCCAGAGCTGCGCATACGTCCAACGTGTGACGCCGTCGGCGTTGTGGAACACCAATGCTTCGCGCTCGCCGTACTGCTGCGTCACCTCGCGCAGAAAGCCCGGTAGCGTGAGCGACCCCAGCCCCGGCTCATCCGATAGGGGCGGCCCAGAGACTATCGAGAATTGTTGTGACGCTTGCGAACCCGTCTTTTCGACCATGGCTACAACGGCAGTTCGACCTCGGCTGTGCAACCCACCAGCATTTCTCCGTTCTGGTTTGTCAGGCGCAGCTTCACCTGTACGAGAGGCACACCCCAGGTCGACTCCGGTTGCTTGTCGACAATCTCGGCGTCGAAATAGGTCACATCGCCCTCGAAGGCAGGCGTACGGAAGTCCGCCTTGGAATGGCGCACCATCCCGTCATGGCCGGCCCAATACGCGAGATAGTCGGTGCACCACGCGCCCATCGTTGCCCCGTAGCCATAGGCGCGCGCCATGCCTACTTCGCTGGCCCGCTCGGCGTCGATGTGCCCGCGCGATGGACCGACGTAAAGCCCGTCGCGCTTGCGTGGATCGATCTTGGCGTCTTCTTCGTCGAACGCAAAGTCCTTGCCCCAGCCCGGATCCTGATAGACCCACGGATCCTCGATACCCGGCGGTGCCACCCACTGGAAGGTGCCCCAGATATTGAACAGGAACGCCCGGTATTCGGTGGTGAAGCTGGCGATGCTGTGCGGGCCGATCACCCGCCGAGGCAACGTGTCACCAACCTTCACCTCGTCAAAGCGCGGCGAGACGCCCATGCGGTTGGACTCGAGCCACTCACGCCGCAGCCTGTCGACTTCCTCGAGCTCAGTTTGCGTCCAACGTTTGATTTCGCCAAGCTGATTCTCGAACATCCCGCGCTTGGTCGCTTCCTCGTAGAGATAGCGGATCGCGGTGGAACGTTCGCGCGCCACCAGGGTGCCGTGCTGGTTGGTGTGGATGGTGTCACCGCGCGAGAACATGGTCGGGCCGGCGAATTTCGTCTCTGTCACTTTGTAGTCGTGGAACCGGCGCTCCTGGAACAGCTTGTCCCCGGGCCGCACCGGACAGCCGTAGAACCACCATTCCTCACCACCGAAGATCAAATGGCTGTTCGGAATATGGCCGACGCACGCCGGCGCCGCGCCGTGCCCGTAGTCGAGGGCCACCGCGATGGACTGCGGTGCGACTATGCCGCCGTACCTCGAGTCATGGGCGAACTGCTCGTCCCAGTGCAGCGGATTGGGGTAGTCCATCGCCATCACCCAGCGCCGGATGTCGGATGAACTACACGGATCCCACAACTGCCCGCCACCGACCGGCTTGCCCACCCGGTGATCGACGTCGGTCAAATCGAGTTGGATGCTCGGCGAACCGCTCGTGTCCGCGTCCGTTTCCCTGTCTGTTTCCTGGGCCATCATTACTCCCGTTAGCGATTGACGTCGACGACGACGCGGCCGCGCACCTTGCCGTCCATGAGTTCTGCCGCCGAAGCGATCGCCTCCCCGAGCGCGACCTCCTTGGCGATCGAATCCAGCGCCCCGGCGTTCAGATCGCGGGCTAGGCGTTCCCACGCGGTGATGCGCCGCTGCTTGGGCGCCATCACGCTGTCGATGCCAAGCAGCGAAACGCCGCGCAGGATAAACGGCGCAACCGTCGCCGGAAAGTCCATGCCCCCAGCCAGGCCGCACGCGGTAACCGCGCCGCCATAGCGGGTCTGCGCGCAGGCGTTTACCAGCGTATGGCTGCCGACGGTGTCGACGACGCCAGCCCAGCGCTCCTTCTGCAACGGCTTGCCGGCCTCGCTGAATTCGGCGCGGTCCAACACCGTCACGGCGCCGAGTTGCTGCAGGAACGGCTCTTCCGACGACTTTCCAGTCGCGGCAGCCACTTTGAAGCCGGCCGCGGTCAATAATGCGATCGCGACGGTGCCCACACCGCCGGTCGCGCCGGTGACCAAGATCTCGCCCTGATCAGGAGACACCCCGTGCTGCAGCAGGGCGTCCACACAAAGGCTGGCGGTGTAGCCGGCGGTGCCGATCGCCATCGCCTGGCGGGTGGTGAAAGCGGAGGGCAGGGGTATCAGCCAGTCGCCGTCGAGGCGGGCGCGCTGAGCGAGGCCGCCCCAATGCGTCTCGCCGACGCCCCAACCGTTGAGCACCACGCGGTCGCCCTTGCTCCAGTCGGCGTGGCTACTCTCGGTGACCACGCCGGCGAGATCGATACCCGGGACCATCGGAAATTTCCGCACGACGGGCGATTTGCCCGTAATCGCCAGGCCGTCCTTGTAATTCAGCGTGGAGTACTCGACGTCGATGCTGACCGTGCCATCCGAGCCCTCGGGCAGTTGCGCCTCGTCCAGGTCGGTCAGCCCAACCGTCTGTCCCGCCTCGCCTTTTTCGATCAGAACTGCTGAAAACATCTGTGTCTCATTCCTTTGCGATCGACTGAAGCTATTGCGCGGCCGTTTCGGGCGCGTAGCCCAGGGTGCTCTTGACCTCTAAATACTCGTGGAACCCGAACTCGCTCCACTCCCGACCGTTGCCGCTGTGCTTGTATCCGCCGAACGCCGCGTTCATGTCGAAGGCGTGATTGATCGCCACCCACCCGGCCCGGATCTTGCGGGCCACCTCTCGCGCCTTGTCGTAGTCGGCCCCCGAGACATAGCCGGCCAAGCCGTAATCGGTGTCGTTGGCGATCTCCACGGCTTGATCGATGTCGTCATAGCCGAGGACGCACAGCACCGGCCCGAAGATCTCCTCGCGCGCAATCGCCATGTCGTTGGTGACGTCGGCGAAGACAGTCGGCTTGACGTAGTAACCCTTGTCCAGCCCTGCCGGGCGCCCCGGGCCGCCGGCCACGACGGTCGCGCCCTCGTCGATGCCTTTCTTGATCAGGCCCTGGACCTTGTCGAACTGTGTCCTCGATGCCACCGGCCCGATCGCCGTTTTATCGCTGGGGCTGCCCACCTTCACCTGCTCGGCGGTTTCCCGCGCGATGGTGATCGCCTCGGCCATACGCGAATTCGGGACCAGCATGCGCGACGGTGCGTTACAGCTCTGCCCGGAATTCGGCATCATGTTGACCACGCCGGCGCGGACACTGTCGGCGAAGCCCGCGTCGTCGAGAACGATGTTGGGGCTCTTGCCGCCGAGTTCCTGTGTCACCCGCTTCACGGTCGGAGCAGCATTCGTGGCCACCTCGACACCGGCGCGGGTGGATCCGGTGAACGACACCATGTCGACGTCGGGATGCCTCGCAAGCGCGACGCCGACGCCGGGGCCATCGCCGTTGACCAGGTTGTAGACACCGGCCGGCACGCCCGCGGCATCGAGGATCTCGGTGAAGATGTAGGCCGAGAACGGCGCCACCTCAGACGGTTTCAGGACCATCGTGCACCCGGTCGCCAACGCCGGATACACCTTGACCGCGATCTGGTTGAGCGGCCAGTTCCACGGCGTGATCAGCCCGCACACGCCGATCGGCTCCTTGGCGATCAGCGTTGCCCCGTGCTGCTCCTCGAATCCGAAGTTCTTCAGCACGTCGATCGCCGTCACCAGATGACCGATCCCGAGTTGGACCTGCGGGCCGGCGGCCAGCGACGGCGGGGCACCCATTTCCTCGGTCACCGCGTCGGCAAGGTCGCCCGCACGCTTCTGGTATTCGGCCAGGATGGCCTCCAGCAGATCGAGGCGCTGTTCCCGACTGGTTTGCGACCAGCCGGTGAAGGCACGTCGGGCGGCCTTGACCGCCACGTCGACGTCGGCGGCCGAGCCGAGCGAGATCTGCCCGGACACCTGCTCGGTCGCCGGGTTTTCGACGTCAAAACTATTGGGCCGCAACGGGTCAACCCAACTGCCATCGATGTAGAACTTCAGGTATTCGCGCATGACAACCTTCCCTATTGAGTTCCTTCTGCGTACCAGGTTCTAAATTCGTCGTACTTCGGCATCTCTTCCGAGTTGGCCTTCGGGTCGATGCAGACATGCACAACTGCTGTCTTGCCGCTGGCGTAGGCCCGCCCGATGGCAGGCCCGATCTCGTCTTCCTTCTCGACATACTCGCCGTGGCAACCGAATCCCTCGGCGATCTTGTCGAACCGCACGTCCTTGCTCCAGTGCACGCCGGGCTGCGGCGACGGCTGCTCGAACGTGCGCTTGTAGACGCCGACCTCGAGTCCCCATTGATGGTCGACGCCGACCACACACACCAGCGGCAGGTTCTGCCGCGCGGCGGTTTCCAGTTCGGCGATATGAAAGAGGAACGCGGAGTCGCTCGTCAGCAGCATGACCGGACGCTTCCCGCCCTCGGCGACCGACGCGCCGACAGCGTAAGGCAGGCCGGTGCCGAGGTGGCCGAAGTTCTGGTTCCAGATCACATCGTGCGGCTTGGCTTGGGAGTAGGTCCACTGGAAGATGACGGTGGCCCCGCCGTCGCGTACCAGGATGCCGTCCTCCGGGAACGCCTTGGTTGCCTCGACGACATAGCGGGCCGGGTGCACCGGTGTCCGGCCGGTCGGCGCGTTCTCCGCGAGTTGGGCAAGTTCTGCGGCGTCCTCCTTGATCCAGCGGTCGAGGTCAACAGTGGGCTGTCTCGGACTGTCTCGCAGCGCGTCGACGAGTTGGGGGACCACACCGCGCAGGTCTCCGACCAACGGCACGTCGATCGGACGGTTCACACCGATGGCAACCGGATCCTGCTCAACCAGTACCCATTTGCGGTTGGCGTCGTTCTCCGACCAGTGCCGAGTCTTGCCGTAGTGGCTCGGTTCGCCGAGCTCGGTGCCGAGCGCCACGCACAGGTCGGATTTGACCACCGCCTCGACGGCCGCCGGCGAAAACCCGTAGGCGAAGGTGCGGTCCTCCAGCCCGGCGATGAAGGAGGTGCCACCGGAGGTCTGAATCACCGGGCAGGCCATCAGGTCGGCAAGTTCCTTGACCGCGGGTCCGGTGCGGGAGGTATGCACGCCGTGGCCCACCAGCAGGATCGGGCTCTTGGCCTCCCGGATCAGCCTGACGGCTGCTGCGACCTCACCTGCCCCCGCGCTCTGGTTGACAAGGCGATACCTGCTGGGCGGCAACGGATCCGGCAGGTCGAGCTCTTCGAGGATGACATGCGACGGGAACTCGATATAGGACGGTCCCGGCGTGCCGGACATCGCGCGTCGGATCGCCTCGCGGACGATTTCGTCGGTCTGGTCGGCGTACTCGATCGAGCTGCTGTACTTCACCGACGGGGTGAAAAGCCCCTCCTGCTGCACGAATTGGATGCGGCCGCGGCGGACCCGCCGTTCGGTAATGCGTGCCCGCTGACCACCGAGGAAGATTACCGGCGAGTTCTCCACGTAGGCGCACATCATCGCCCCTGCGATGTTGGCGACACCGGGGCCCAGCGTGCCGATGCACAGACCGGGCTTCCCCGTCATCCGCGACGCTGCCTCGGCCATGAACCCGGCGCTCAACTCGTGATGGGGCGAAACCACCGACCAGCCGCGCGAGTCCGCCTCGAGGAACATGTGCACGAAGTTCGGGTCGGGGATACCGAACAACGTATTCACACCCTCTGCCTCGAACAGGTCGAGAATGCGTTTGTAAACGGGCACAGCCATGGTGGAGAACTCCTTAGGGATAGATATCATTGAGCGAGTCGTTTTCGGCCCCCGACATCGCTGTCACGTCGACCGCCAGATCTAGCTCCTCGAGGATCTCAGCGGTGTCGGCGCCCAGCTCTGGCGCCGGTCCCGCAACGCGACCCGGTGTCCGTGAGAACCAGGTGGGTACGCCCGGGAAGCGCACCGGTCCGTGCGGGGTGTCCACGGTCTCGAACATGCCGACGGCGTTGAGATGCGGATCGTCGAACAAGTCGCCGGGCGTATTGAGTGGCGCGGCCGGTATCTCGAGTTCGCCGAACAGCGCCAGCCATTCCTGCGTCGTCCGCTGTTTCATCGTCTCGGCCACTAGTCCGTAGACCGTGTCAATCTGGCGGGCACGCTGCTCCAGCGTCGAATACAGCTCACTGGCCCACGGCGGCCGCACCGCGTTGATGAACGCGTTCCAGTGCTTGTCGTTGTAAATCAATGCGGCGATGTGGCCGTCGCTGGTGCGATACGGACGACGGTTGGGCGCCACGGTTCGCGGATACACCGCCGGCCCCAGCGGAGGGTCGAACAGGGCGCCGTTGGCATGCTCGACGAGCATGAACGAGGCCATGGTTTCGAACATGGCGACCTCGACCTCCTGCCCCTCCCCGCTACGTTCGCGGTGAAACAACGCCATGGTCGTCGCGTACAGCGCGGTCAGCCCGGCGACCTTGTCGGCCATGATGGTTCCGACGTAGTCGGCCTCGCCGGTCAGTTGCTGTTGTACCGCCGGCAGGCCGCATTCAGCCTGGATCGTGTCGTCATAGGCGGGCCGGTCGCGGTCGGGTCCGCGCCGACCGTACCCGTAGCAATTGGTGTAGACGATCGCCGGGTTGATCGCGGCGACGTCCTCGTAGCCGAAGCCGAGCTTGGCGATCGCTTTGGCGCGCATCGAGTGGATGAATACATCGGCGGTCTCAACAAGCGCGCGCAGCGCCCGTGTTCCGGCGTCGGTTTGCAGGTCCAGCACGATGCCGCGCTTGCCGCGGTTGACGTTGACGAACACTCCGCTCATGCCCGGCGCCGGACCAACCGAGATGTAGCGGGTGTTATCGCCTTGCGGCGGTTCGACTTTGATCACGTCGGCGCCCATGTCGGCCATGATCTGTGTGCAGTAGGGTCCCATCACCATGGCGGTGAGGTCGATCACCCGCACACCGGCCAGCGGTCCCGTCCGCGTCGAGCTAGCCATGGAGTGCGCCTCGATCGCTTGATCGGTGCGCCAGTTCGAAGCTGTAGCGGATGTGCTGGTCATGGCCGTCGGGTACGACCGGAAAAACCAGCGGCGCCTCTACATTTCGAATCGCATCCAAATACTCGCCGACATCCTCAACCGTCCACGACGGCCGGCACACGCCCGGGGCCTCGGCGATGACCGCCCGTGCCACCCGGCCCGCCAGCGCGATGAACATCTCACCGGTCACCGAACAGGATTCGTGGGCCAACCAACCCACCACGGGCGCAACGAGGTCCGGGCCCATCGGCGGGTAGGCCGAGGTGTCGATTCCCGCGGCCATTCGTGTTACCGCGGCCGGAACGATCACGTTGCATGTCACGCCCTCGTCGGCACCTTCGAGGGCGGCGACGTTGGACAGCCCGATCACGCCGGCCTTAGCCGCTGCGTAGTTGGCCACGTCGCGGTTTCCGTACAAGCCGCCGATCGACGATGTCAGCACGATGCGCCCGTAGCCGGCCTGGCACATCACCGGAAATGCAGGTCGCACAACGTTAAACGCGCCGCGCAAGTGCACGTCGAGCACCGCGTCGAAATCTTCGTAGCGCATCTCCTTCAGCGAGCCGCGACGGACGTTGCCGGCGTTGTGGATCAGGATGTCGAGGCGACCGTAGTGTTCGAGCGCGGCCTGGATAATCGCATCGCCGCCGTCGCGGGTTGTCACCGACTCGGTGCACGCGACGGCCTCTCCTCCGGCGGCTACGATCTCACCGGCCACCTGCTCGGCCGGCCCCGCGTCGCCCCCCTCGCCGGTGAGGCTGCCGCCGGGGTCATTGACCACGACCTTGGCTCCGCGCGAGGCCAGCAGTTCCGCGTATGCGCGGCCCAACCCGCGACCGGCGCCGGTCACAACGGCGACGCGATCGTCGAATCTGAGTTGCGGCAACGGATTTTCGCTCAAGTGAACGGTTCCTCACCGGCGAGTTTGGTCCGGGTCAGCATCCGCCCGGAGTCGGGATTGTAGGGCCGCGCGCGATGCATCGTGCCGGTGTTGTCCCACATCACCAGGTCGCCGGCTGACCACTTGTGGCGGTACACAAATTCCGGCCGAGTCGCCCAATCGCGCAGACGCACCAGCGTTTCGGTGCCCGCCATGATGTCCATGCCGAGAATACGACTGGCGGTACAACCGAGGATGAGCGACTTGCGCCCGGACCGGTGTGTCCAGACCAAGGGCAGTTCCCGCTCGCCGAGGGCCATCATCTGTCTCAACGTGGTGATGTCGGGCTCGGGGTCGTAGTACAGCAGCGTATTCCACGTTGAATGCATCGCCCGCAGCGACCCAAGCGGCTGCTTGTCCTCGTCGGACAGATCCTCGTAGGCCGCGTAGGTGTTGCAAAACTCGGTGTCACCGCCGCCGTCTCGGGGCAGCGCCTTGCTAGACAGTAACGACGCGAAGATGGGCACTTCGTTCATCGTCCCGTCGATGTGCCAGTACAGGGATCCTTTCAGGTAGTCGGCCTGCTTGTTGACGGTGCTATCCAAAGTGACGTTGTAGACCTGCTCTCCGCGTCGCTCGGTCGCCAGCGTGCCCAGCGTCTCGGTAAACGCGATCTGTTCTTCGTCGGTGAAGTGGATCTGCGGAAAGACCAACACCCCCCGTCGTTCGAGCAGCTCTCGGAGCATACCGGCGTGCACACCACTGAGCAGATCACGCTTTTCGGCGCGGATTTCGCTGGCGATGCGCGGCGTGAGATCGCGAATTGACAATGTTGTGATCGTCATTGGCCCAAGACCAGGCCTTCCAGCTCGCCCTTGTCGCGCCACTCCCGTATGAGGTCGTCGAATACGTAGAAGCCCGGCATGTAGGGATCACCGATGGCCGAGCGGATGCCCTCGCCGCCTCCGCCGCCCTCATTGTTGTAATAACCTGGCGTGCAGGAAATCGCGAACTCCGAGCCATCTATCGAAGTTTCGCGGATCGTCTTGACCCAGTTGTCTTGAGCTTCCTGGCTCGGCTCGACGGTCGTCGCGCGGCGGGCCACTGCTTCGGAAATAATGTAAGCGATGTGTTCGGCCTGTTGCTCGAGCATCGCGGTGGTGTTCCCCGCCACGCCGCCCTGGATGAAGCCGGTGAAGAACTGATTGGGGAAGCCGCGGCTGGTCATGCCATGGAGCGATTTGTAGCTGTCGCGCCAGTGATCGAAGAGCGACAGACCGTCACGGCCCTCGATTACATCGACCGCGTACCGACGGCTGATGTCAGTGGTGATCTCGAAACCGCTGGCGAAGATGACGCAGTCGACTTCGTACTCAACGCCGTTGGCGACAATCCCGTTCTCGGTGAGCCGTTCCACGCCTTTGGATTCCGACACATCGACCAAAGTAACGTTCGGGCGATTGAACGTCGGGAGGTATTCGTCATTGCTGCAGGGCCGCTTGCACATGAATCGGTAGTACGGTTTGAGCGCTTCGGCGGTCTCCGGTTCCTCGACGAGCTCCCCGACGCGGTGCCGCAACCGCTCCATCACCTTGTAATCCTCTTCTTCGCGGATCGCCATGATCTGCTCGATGGTCAGTGCTGCCGGATTGTCGGCGGCCGCAATCCGCGCGGTCAGGTTGCGCCCGAGTTCAGTCCAGAAATCGCAGACCATATCTGGCTCGTCGAATACCGCTCCTTCCCCCAACGGTGACCAGCGGTGGAAGTTGCGCTTACGTTTCTCCTGCCAGCCGGGCTGCAGGGAAGCCGCCCACTGCGGGTCCGTGGGCTCGTTGCCACGCAGGTCCACCGATGAGGGCGTGCGCTGAAAGACATAGAGGTGCTGGGCATCTCGGCCCAGGTGCGGAACCAGCTGCACGCCGGTCGCACCAGTACCGACGAGCGCAACCCGCTTGTCATGCAGCTTGTGCAGTCCGCCGTCGGCGGCGCCACCCGTGTAGTCGTAATCCCAGCGAGCGGAATGGAACATATGTCCCTTGAAGTCCTTGATGCCGGGGACGCCGGGCAGCTTCGGCCGGTTGAACGAGCCCTGTGCCATCACCACAAACCGGGCACGAATGTCGTCACCGCGATTAGTGCTCAAGCGCCAGCGCTTGATCGCCTCATCCCAGCGCACCGCACGAACCTGGGTGGAGAAGATCGCGCCGTCGTAGAGTCCGAAATGCTTTGCGATGCGGCGGCAATGCTCATAGATCTCGGCACCGTCGGCGAACTTCTTTGATGGAAGGTAGTTAAGTTCTTCCAGCATCGGGACGTAGCAGTACGCGTCGTTGTCGCATTGGATTCCTGGAAAGCGATTCCAATACCAGACCCCGCCGAAGTCCCCGCCCATCTCGATGACGTGGACGTCATCGACGCCCGCCTTCTTGAGGTATGCGCCGGCCAGCAGTCCGGTGATGCCTCCGCCCAGAACGGCCACCTCGATGTTCTCGTCGATCGGCGTGCGCGGCGTCACCGGGGTGTGAGGATCGACCTCGGAGAATTCTGCAAAGTCGTCCTTTAGTTCCATATACTGCTTCGACCCCTCCGGACGCAGCCGCTTATCGCGCTCCCGCCGGTATTTCTCGCGCAGCGCGTCGATGTCGACGTCGTCGGGGGTCTGTGTTGGCCCGCAATCATTTTGGTACTTGCTTATGTCGGGGGTCATGCCAGTGGGGACTCCTCACCTGAAAGCTCTTGGGGTTCGCCGGTACCCATGTACTTCGCCAACTGGTGGTGCAGATTGACGGTGCTGCGTTCGCGGTACGGGTTGGGCTTGGTACCGGGGAAGCCAAAGGATTTCATGCCCTGCTGCACGGCGGCCATGTTAGAGAAGTCCTGAGGGAGAACCGACCGCCACCGGGAGTCACCAACCGGTGTGTATTCCCACTGTGTCTGGGGCTCTTGGCCCTTCGGGTACAGCTCGAACACCGACACCTCGAAGATGCATTTGTCGGGGTTGTAGCTGGGGTGCGGCCGCGCGCTGTAGCACAGTGCGCTGGTCAGGCCCTGCCCGATCTGGAAGTTCGGAAAGATCTGCCAGGCGGTGCCGGCCTGCCCGAGGATGTCGGAGGGGATCGTCGGCCAGAAGACGCCGCGGGCTTCGTCGTCGCGGCGTGCTGAGGCCAGCCAATGCTCGAGAACCTTGTCGGCCGGTGTGCCCTCGGGCAATTCGTCAACCAACCGCTTGGCGGCGTTCACCAGCGTCTGGGTGGTGGTGGCGTTGGTCTCCTCCATCGTGTAGACCTGCATCTCCGCGGTCGACATCCGCGGATCGGCCCCCGTGCCGAGGCGGATCTTGGACTTGGTGGCCTCCAAGTCCTTTGGAGCGTCATAGCCGATATTGCTGTGTTTGCCTTGCGCCTTGGCCCAGCCCTTGAATTCGCCGAACTTGTTGAACTCCGGATGCGTCGTGAAGACGTGGTAGGTCTCGTTGAAGGCCTCCATCGCAACTTTCCAGTTGCAATCGAACGACAGCCACTTGCGCCATTTGTAGCGCATGTTTTCCAGGCCGAACGGGTCGAGGATCTTCGCGGCCGGAAACAGGTGGTCGGCGAGCGGCTCGCAGTCGGGATCCATGTTGATCCACAACCAGCCGCCCCAGGTGTCGACTTTGACCGGCCGCAGGTGGGTGTTGTCCGGTGTCAGCGTTTCCTGCCAGTCCTGTTGTTCGCGAATGTGAGTGCACGCCCCGTCCAGGCCATAGGTCCAGCCGTGGAAGCCGCAGACGAACGACTTGCGGGTGCGGCCACAGGCGTTCTTGGCGCCCTCGGGCGTGTCGATCAGCCGGCGGCCGCGGTGCATGCAGACGTTGTGGTGGGCGTGAAATTCGTTTTCGCCGGTGCGTACCACGATGATCGAGTCGTCGAGAATGTCGTAGGTCAAATAGCTGCCCACCTCGGGCAGCTCTTCGACGCGGCCGACCTGCTGCCAGACTTTTCGCCACAGCCTGTCGCGCTCGGCGCGGGCATACTTCTCGCTGATATATGCATCCACACCGATCGTCATCGGCTTCGAGAGTTCCTCGGCCTCTGTATCAGGCCCAGTGGAATTCACGTCCTTGGCCAGATCGGTCATCACATCCTCCTAATGGCCGCGCGGAAGGATTCGTCTTTGAGAAACAACGAGGTGTTGTCGGCGCCCAGATGGCTCCATTTGAGGTCGAGCCCACCGTCGACGAGTAGCGTCTGGCCGGTGATGTAGCTCGACAACTCCGAGAGCAGGAAAAGGATGGCGCCGGCCTGCTCCTCGGGCCGGCCGCGCCGGCCCATTGCGATCGCCTGCCGATCCCGGTCCGGGTCCTCGTCGACGTAGGTGCGGGAGGCCGCGGTCTCGGTGACGCCCGGCGCCACGGCATTCACTCGGATTCCGGCCAGCGCGAGCTCTAGCGCCATGGTGCGCGTCATTGCGGTGATCGCGGCCTTGGCCGTCCCGTAGGCGATGTGAAACGGCGCGGTGTTCATGCCGCTGATCGAGGAGATCGACACGATCGATCCCGGAAGCTGTTGCGCGACGAGTTCGGCAGCCACGGCCCGGCTCATGAAAAACGCGGTCTCGAGGTTATCGGTGAAGATCTCGCGCCAGTCGCCCCGCGTCACCCGGGTGGCCGGCATCCACGTCGACGGCGCCGCGCCGCCGGCGACATTGACCAGACCGTAGAGGTCCCCGGTTGCACGCCGCGCCTGGTCGATAACCGTGGCGATGCCTTCGTCGGTCGACGCGTCGGCCGCAACGGGCACGACCGCCAGACCCTGGCGAGCCAGCGGAACGATGTGCTCGTCGAGGTTTTCCTTCGACCTGCTCACCGCGACCACCGTGGCCCCGGCCCGGGCGGCCATCGCCGTCACGGTCGTGCCGATGCCACCACCGCCGGCACCGGAAACCACCACGATGCGACCGTCGAGTCTGAGGTGATCCTGCATAGCCTGCTTTCCCTGCGGCGGCACCCTGGGCCGCAGAAGCTTCCGGTTTGTCCGGACAACATACGTAGTTCTGCCGTTTGGAGAATACTATTCCGAAGGGTGGACCGGCCTGTCAAGGAGGTACTCAGCGTGCTCGCGGCTATTGTCTGGACTAGGACAACTTGATAACGTCCAGCCCAAACGGGCACGTCCGTTGAGAAGGGAAGGACCTCCGCAAGACATGTCCAGCTCAGCGCAGCCATCGCGGTATGGACTGTCCCGTCCCGTCTCTGACGTCTCCGTCGCGCAGGATTGGCGACTCGAGCGGGTCACCGCCCCGAGCCGGCTGTTCGGCGCGAATGGTTTGCGCACCGGCCCGGACGGTCGGGTTTACATCGCGCAGGTGACCGGCAGCCAGATCAGCGCACTGGATCCCCGCACCGGGCAACTGGAGGTGTTCAGCGCCAAGGGGGGCGAGATCGTGGCGCCGGACGACGTGGCGTTCGACGCGAGCGGCAACCTCTTCGCGACCGAGGTGATGGACGGTCGGGTCAGCATGCGCGATACCGCCGGGCGCACCCGGGTGCTGCGCGACGACGTTCCGTCGGCCAACGGCATCACCGTTCATCGCGGCCGGCTGTTCATCGGTGAATGCCGCGAGGGCGGGCGTCTGCTGGAGTTCGACCTCGGCGGCGGCCCGCCGCGGGTGTTGCTGGACAGCGTGCCCTCACCGAACGCGATGGAAGTCGGCCCGGACGGTCTGCTGTATTTCCCGGTGATGGGCGCCAACGAGATCTGGCGCGTTGATCCCGACGGCGGCGAACCACAACGCGTCGCGGGCGATCTCGGTGTGCCCGACTCGGTCAAATTCGACCCGCACGGCTACATCGTCTCGACCCAGGTCGCAAGCGGTCAGGTGCTGCGCATCGATCCTCGTAGCGGCGAACAGCGGCTGCTGGCCCAGCTGAGTCCGGGCCTGGACAACTGCACCTTCGTCGGCGACCGGGTGCTGGTATCCAACTTCACCGGCGAGATCACCGAGATAGCGCCCGACGGCGAGACGCGAACCGTGTTGCCCGGTGGGCTGAACTGGCCGCTGGATCTGACCGTGGGTCACGACGGGCGGCTCTACATCGCCGACGGCACGTATTTCTACACGGCCCTGCCGGACGGGTCCTTGCAGACCGTGGGGATGCTGTTCAGTCCCGGCTATCCCGGGTTTCTGCGCGGCGTCGTGTCGAGTGGACCCGGTGAGTTCGTGGTGACCACGTCGGGTGGCCAGGTCAGCCGGTATCGGCCGGCGGCTAACGAAACCGACGTGCTGGCAGACGGTTTCGACCAGCTCTACGGCCTCGCGCTCAGCCCTGATGGTGTGGTCTTTGCCGAGTTGGGCACCGGACGGGTGCTTTCGTTGCGGCCGGGTCGGGTCTTGGGTGATGTCGACGTGCTGGCCGGCGACCTGCGTGAGCCGGTCGGTGTCGCGATCGGCGCAGACGGGGCGTGCGTGGTGGCGGAGGCTGGTGCCGGACGGGTGGTCGAGGTGAACGGCTCAAGGATCGACACCGTCGTGTCCGATCTAGAACGCCCGCAAGGCATTTGCGTACACGAAGGTGTGCTCTACATCGTCGATGCCGGTGCCAAGGAGTTGATCGCGTTCGACCTGAACACCAACGCTCGGCACACCATCGCTTCGGGATTGCCGGTCGGCCCGCCGCCAGGTGTGGTGGCCAAGCCGTTGAAAGGGATGCCGCCATTCTCTGGGCCGCAGGGCCCGTTCGCCGGCATCGCCGCCGCGGCCGACGGGACCCTCTACATCTCGGCCGACGGTGACGGCAGCGTCCTGGCAGCGCGGCGGTCACGGGAAAACTGCTGATGTCCCAAGCCATCTCCAGCGAGCACCGCTACCTGCAGATCGCGCGCACACTGCGCAAGGAGATCGTCGACGGGGTATATCCGGTGGGCTCGCAGCTGCCCACCGAACACCAACTGTGCGAGCGATTCGCGGTCAGCCGCTACACCGTCCGCGAAGCCCTACGCCGACTGCGCGAGGACAACCTCGTCGCGTCCCGACCACGGGCGGGCACCCGGGTGGTTCCCCGGCCGGCGTCCAGTTCGTATGCGCAGGACGCGATGTCGATCGACGACCTGCTCGAGTTCGCCGCCGGCGCGCAGCTGATCATCGAGTCCAACGAGATGGTGACCATCGACGACGAGCTCGCCGCCCGGACCGGGCTGGCGCCCGGCAGCCAGTGGCTGTCGGTGCGCGGCTACCGGCAGGCCGACGGCGCGCCGGTGCCCCTGTGCCGCACGGAGTACTACATAAGCCGCACCTTCGCCGCGGTCGGCCGGCTGCTGCAACGTCACACCGGTCCGATCTTTCCATTGATCGAGGACCTCTTCGGTGTGAGCATCTCCGAGTTGCACCAGGAAATCGCCGCGGTCCTGCTTTCCCCCGAACTGGCCGACGGCCTCGGCGTTGAGGCGGGGACCGCAGCGCTGCAGATGCGGCGCCGCTACAAGACGTCTGACGGCGAGATGGCTCAGCTGACGATCAATACCCACCTGTCGCCGAATTTCCGGTACGCGATGACCATGCGCCGCGTGAGCGGCCAGGCGGCCGGCTGACGTGATTGCCCGGGTCCGCCACGACACGGCACGCGCGACGCAGGCGTATGGCCGAGGGTTGTGGGTGCACACCACGCTGAGCGATTCGCTGCGCGCGGCGGCGGAGATCACGCCGCAGCGAACGGTGCTGGTGGACAAGGACACTCGGCTGGACTGCGCCGCGCTCTACAGTCAGGCCGCCGGGCTGTCGAACGCCCTGATGCAGCGGATGCCGGTCGGCAGCACCGTCTCGTTCATGCTGCCGAACTGGCATGAGGCCGCCGTCATCTATCTGGCCGCAACGCTGGCCGGGATGGTGGTGAACCCGATCCTGCCGTCGTTGCGCGACCACGACCTGTGCTTCATTCTCGAAGACGTTGAAACGGCGATGATCTTCGTCCCGGAGCATTTCGGCGGTCATGACTACGCGGCGATGCTCGAACGTGTGACCGCCGCGATGAGCCCGCCGCCCGAAGTGGTGGTGCTGCGCGGCGAATCAGGCTCACACACAGCGTATCCGGCGCTGCTGGGGCTGGAGCCGGATGCCGCCAGGCTACCGGACCTGGATCCCGACGCCGTGCGGATGGTCCTCTACACGTCAGGCACCACGGGGCGCCCGAAAGGCGTTCTGCACAGTCATAATTCGATACATGCGCTGATCTGCCAGATCCGCGACCAGTGGAACGTCGAGCCGGGCGACACGTTCCTGGTTCCATCGCCCATCGCCCACATCGGCGGCTCGATATACGCCTTCGAATGCCCGCTGCTGCTGGGCACGACCGCGGTACTCATGGACCGGTGGGATCCGTCGGCGGCGGTGGCACTGATGGGCAGTGAGCGCTGCACCCACATGGCCGGGGCGACACCGTTCCTGCAGCAGCTGCTGTCCGCCGCCGAGCGCGCCGAGAGTCGCCTGCCCGACCTGAAGGTATTCATTTGTGGCGGCGCCTCCGTGTCGCCGACGCTGATCCGCCGCGCCGCCGAATATTTCGACCGGGCGGTGGTAACCCGCGTCTACGGCTGCACGGAAGTGCCCGTCGCGACCGTCGGCGCCCCCGGTCCGGGCGAAGCCGGCGCAGCCGCGGACACCGACGGACGGGCCGGCATCGCCGAGATCAAACTCGTAGCGCACGAAGCCGCGCCGGCCGGTGACGGAGAAATCTGTGTGCGCGGCCCGCAGATGCTGCTGGGCTACCGGCATCCCGACGACGACGCCGACTCGTTCGATGCCGCAGGGTTTTTCCGCACCGGAGATCTCGGGCGTTGGGTCTCCGCCGGTTTCGAAGACCAATACCTCGTCGTGACTGGCCGGGCCAAGGACGTCATCATCCGCAACGGCGAGAACATCTCGGCCAAGGAAGTCGAGGACCTGCTCGCCGACCACCCCGGCATCGCCGAAATCGCGGTCGTCGGGCTGCCCGACGACCGAACCGGAGAACGGGCGTGTGCGGTGATCGTGCCCGCAGGCGAGCCGAGGCCGGACGTCGCCAACCTGCTCGCGCTGCTGCAGAGCAAGGGCGTCGCGAAATTCAAGGCCCCCGAACAGGTGGTCATCTGGGATGCGCTGCCCAAGAACGATGCGGGCAAGATCCTCAAGCATCAGATCCGAGCGGCTTTAACAAAGGTGGATGGCTGAGATGCAGGTCGCAATCGTCACGGGCGCAACCAGCGGCATCGGTTTGGGCTGCGCGAAGAAACTCGCCGAGATGGGGATGGCCATCCTCGGCACCGGCCGCGACGAGGATCGCCTGGCCGAGCTGGAAAAGTCCATTGGCGACCCGGCGCGGGTCGCGACCCTGGCCGTCGATCTGACCCGTGACGACGCGCCGCGACGCATCGTCGACCTAGCCGTAGAGCGGTGGGGCCACGTCGACTTTCTGATCAACAACGCCGGGGTCGGCGGTCCCAAACCGCTACACGAAACAGACGACGAAACACTGGACTACTTCTTGGGTTTGATGCTGCGGGCGCCGTTCAGGCTGGCGCGCGACGTGCTGCCGCACATGGGGCCCGGTTCGGCGATTATCAACATCACGTCGACGTTCGCCGTCGTCGGCGGGCTGCGCGGCGGTGCCTATTCTGCGGCCAAAGGTGGGCTGACTGCGCTGACCACCCACATCGCCTGCCAGTACGGTTCCGCCGGCATCCGGTGTAACGCCGTCGCGCCCGGTGTGACGGTGACGCCGATGGTCGAGAAGCGCTTGGAGGACGATCGGTTCCGCAAGATCAACACCGAGATGACGCCGCATCAGCGGCTGGGCACCATCGATGACATCGCCAGCACCGTCGCCTTCTTGTGCTCCCCGGGTGCGAGCTTCATCAATGGCCAGACGATCGTCGTCGACGGCGGCTGGAGCTCGACCAGATATTTGTCGGATTTCGCGTTGAATTCGCAGTGGGTCGCGCGGTGAAAGTTTCGCCCGCCGCGTTTTTTCGCACGACGCTCCCGCTGAACCTGTCGACCCTGGCTGAGCTGGATACCGGTCGATATCACTCGATCTGGCTGCCCGATCACATGGTGAGCTTTTGGCCGGACGCGCTGTGGACACCCGAATTCACCGACCTCGCAACGGCATCGCCATCGCCACACCGCAACCTGGACGGCATGGCGGTCGCCGCCGCCGCGGCCGTGCTGACCGATACCGTGCCACTTGCCACCAGTGTCGTGGACACGGTGCGGCGTCACCCCGCCTCGCTGGCGCAGAGCGCGCTGACCATCGACCATCTGTCCCGGGGGCGCTTCATCCTCGGTCTGGGCAGCGGCGAGAGCGAAAACATCGTGCCGTATGGATTCGACTTCGCCCGGCCCGTCGGCCGCTTCGAGGAGGCGCTGCAGGTCATCCGTCTGCTCTGGGACCGCGACGGGCCGGTGGACTTCAACGGCCGGTTCTATCAACTGAAGCACGCCCGGCTGGACACCGAGCCCTACGACGGGCGCTTCCCGCCGATCTGGATCGGCGCCAGCGGACCCCGGATGCTCGATATCGTCGGTCGCTACGCCGACGGCTGGTGGCCGGCCGGCGCATGGACTCCCGACCACTACGCCGAGATGCTCAGCACCATAAGGCAATCGGCGGAGCGGGCCGGTCGCGACCCGATGGCGATCGCGCCGTGCTTTGTCCAGGTATGCCTGATCGGCGAGGACGACGAGGCCCTCGACCGGATCGTCCGCGCTCCGCTGGTACGTTCCTTCCTGCTGCAGGTTTCGGCGGAAGTACTGCGCCGCTTCGGCTTTGACCACCCGATGGGCGATGACTGGGGCGGGTTCCATGACATCGACCCGACGACGCTGACGCGCGAACGGATCGTCGACTTCCTGGACCGCGTCGAGCCCGAGGCGATTTTGGCGGTCGTGCCGCACGGCACACCACAACAGGTTGCCCGAATCATCAAGTCGTATGTGGATGCCGGGCTCCGCGTTCCGAAGATCCTAGATTACGGAGCGATGGCCGGACTGGAGTTCAGTGCGGCGTCGGCAGCCAACGTGCGCAAGACGGAGGACGAATTGTTGACTTTGTGTGGAACTCAGCCATGATGGCGGCACTCGACGCTGCCGCGATGCTCGCCCGCGCGCGGGACGAGACGGGACTGGACGACTACGGTGATCCGACGCTGCCGGAGCGGTTCGCCTTGGCCGTCGACCACTTGAACGATATCGGCATGGACGCCAACGGCATTGAGCAGGCCGAAAGTGTCTGTCATTGGCTGCTGACGTCGCGGCTGGAGTTCATCGAGGACCGCTACCGCTATCCGATCGCTGCGGAGGTGATCGACCAGCCGATGTTCGTGACGGGCGAGCCGCGCTCGGGTACCACGCTCATGCACGCGCTGATGGCGGTGGACCCGAACGCGCGGGCGCTCCGGTTCTGGGAGGTGATGTACCCGTCACCGCCTCCCGGCGCCACACGCCCGGACGATCCCCGCCGGGCCCGGGCCGACGCCGACTGGCGCGAGATCAACGCGAAGATGCCGAAGTGGTTGCTCAGCCACCCCTACAACGACATGCTCGGTGACGGTCTTCCCGAGGATGAGCGCACCTGGGCCTTCGACTTTCGGGTGATGACGCCGACGGCGTGGTGGCGGGTGCCGATGCAGACGCTGGTGGGTGGGTTGCCGACGGATGCGGCCGCACAATACCGTCTGCACAAGGCGATGCTGCAACAGTTCCAGTACAGCCGGCCGCGAAAGTACTGGGTACTGAAGGGGTTCCACGGCTTTCGCCTCCAAGAGTTCTTCGACACCTATCCCGACGCGAATCTGCTGTGGTTGCATCGTGACCCGGTGCAGGTCGCGGCGTCGCGCACGATGATGATGGCCGACATCCTCGACGGCATCGTCGGCCCGATCGACCTCGCGGTCGAGACGAAAAAGCACCTCGAGATGACCCGGGCCAGCATCGCCAACACCATGACCAACCCGATGGTGGACGATCCGCGGATCCTGCACATCCCCTATACCGACTTCATCGCCGACCCGATCGCCACCGTGGGCCGCTATTACGCATTTTGCGGGCGGGCCCTCACCCGCGAGGCCGAGGCGTCGATGCGTGATTACCTGGCCTACAACCGCGGCGACCGCTACGGGAAGTTCCGGTACTCCACCCGCTTGCTGATCGACATCGGGGAGAACCTCGACGATCTGCACGCGGAATTCGCGCCGTTCCGCGCGAGGTTCGGAGTCAGCATCGAAAAACGCGATTGAGATGCTCATGCACGAAGGGCTGTCGGTCCACAACGTGACGTTTCTCGGGGCGGATCCTGCTGAGTTACGTAGTAATTGGGCGTCTCTTGGCCTGCGACACCTGAGCGTCCTGGACACGCAACTTCTCGATCCCGGCTTCGTCCGCCTGCTTCGAGCCGAGGAGTACGCGGTCGAGGCGGTCTACCACCTTTTCGGCGCCGGTCGGTTGTCCGGGGATGCGCAATGGGTCCACGCCGCACGTGCCGACCTGTCCCGGCTGATCGATGCCGCCGCCGCCGCGGGTGCGCGGTGCATCTACATGCTCACCGGCGGCCGAAGTGGACTCACCTGGGAACAGGCGGCCGAGCGGTTCTGTCACGCGACCGAGCCGTGCGTACACCAGGCCCAGCAGGCCGGCGTCAGCCTGGCCATCGAGAACGCGTCTAGCCTCTACGCCGACATCCATCTCGCCCACAGCCTGCGTGACACCATCACCCTCGCCGAGCTGGCGGGCGTTGGCATCTGCATCGACCTGTTTCACTGCTGGGCCGAAGCCGATCTCGCCGGCCTGCTGCGGCTGGCGCTTCCGCGCACACAACTGATCCAGTTAAGTGATTACGTCTTGGGCGACCGGGCGCTACCGGCGCGCGCGGTGCCCGGTGACGGTGCGATTCCGATCGAGTCCTTCGTGGCTCAAGCGTTGGCCGACGGCTACCGGTTCGGTTTCGACCTGGAATTGCTCGGGCCGCGAATCGAAGCGGAGGGCCGGTTGGCGGCGGCCGGGCGAGCGTGCGCGACGGTGAGCGCGATGCTCGACAGGCTCGGCGGCCGAGAAAAGGAGGGGTGCAGTGGCTTTCGGTGATGGGGCTGACGACGCGGCACTAGATGGTGCGTGGAGCGAGTTCTGCGAGCGATTGAAAGCCGCCGGTCGGCAAGCGTTCAAGGATTTCAACGCGACCTCCGGCTTGCAGCGCGCCGACGCGTTTCGCTTTCTTACCCAGAACCTGGGGCAGGCCTTCGATCTGGCCCTGGAAACCCGCGACACCTGCTATCCGGTCATTCACGCCTTCTGCAACCCGACCCGCAAACTAGGCGGCGACTGCGCCGATTTCACCTACCAACAGGTCTGGATCGACGGCGAGTCGACCTACCGCATCACCGGAACCCGCGGCACCGCGCCATTTTTCAACATCACCGTGCAGGGCGCGCGTCCGGACGGCCCGCACGTCCTGCATGAGCCGTTCGGCGACGTGCCGGAGGTGAACCTGCTGGGCCACCAACTTCACGTTGAGCCGGACGGAAGCTTCGAGCTGTATATCGGTGGTCCCGACCGCGGGCCGAACTGGCTACCGACCACCGCGGATTCGCGCAAGCTGTTCATCCGCCAGGGCTTCGACCGCTGGGATGAGCTGCCGGCACGGATGCGGATCGAGCGCATCGACATGACCTCGCCGAAGCCGCTGCCGACTCCCGACACGATGGTCGAGGCAATGCACTGGGCGGGCGATTTCGTCACCGGACTCATGGGCGACTGGCCCGAGTTTCCCTTCACCTACGGGGGCGTCGACAGCGAGCATCCGAATCAGTTCCCCCGACTCGACACATCCGAGGCGGACGGCAAACGCGGCCGAGCCGCCGCCAACATGTACTGGGAACTGGGCCCAGACGACGCGCTCATCGTCGAGTTCGACGCCCACGAGGGCTTGTGGATGATCACCAACATGGGCGCGTACTTCACCAGCATGGATTTCCTCTACCGGCCGGTGAGCTACACGCCGAGCCGCGCATCGGTCGACGACGACGGCAAAGTCAGACTGATGCTGGCCCATCACGACCCGGGCTTCCACAACTGGATCGACACCCAGGGATTCGAACGCGGGAACCTCACCTACCGGCACATGCTCGCGGGTCAGCCCGCGGCATTGACCACCCGGGTCGTCGAGCATGCGGAACTTACGCGTGCGCTACCCCCGGAAACCGCACGCGTCACAAGCGCCGAACGCAGCGCTTTGATGTGGGAGCGTTTCAACGGCGTCCGCAACCGGTTTCCGCTGTGATGCGCCGAAGATGCCCCGAACGATGCTCACCCCCCACATTGACCCCGCCGCGGATGTAATGCTAAGCAAGTGCTCAGCGCCCCGCCGCACCGCGGCTGATGAGAGGAATAGACGATGACGCTGCAGACGGTCCTGGACGAGATTCAGAAGCGACCCGGCACGGGGGAGGTGATCCCGATCATCGACCCGGTGACCGAAGAGCAGCTCACCGAGTTCACCGACTGCGGCCCAGAGGCCGTCGACGAGGCCGTGGCACGGGCCAAGGCGTCGTACGAGGCCGGCGTCTGGGCCGGCTTGCCCGGGCGGGAACGCGCCAAGATCATGTGGCGCATCGCCGATCTGATCGAAGAACACGCCGCGGAATTCGCCGAGATCGACGCGACGAACACCGGTATGCCGTTGATGCAGGCCGAGCTGATCGTGCCCACCTGTGCCGAGTTCTTCCGCTATTACGCGGGCTGGTGTACCAAACTGAACGGCCAAGCCTACGACGTGAAGACCAGCGGCATCGCCTCGGACAAGTACGTCGACCAGCACGCGTACACGCTCAACGAGCCCTACGGCGTTGTCGGCCTGATCTTTCCGTGGAACGGCCCGATCTTCAACGCCAGCGCCAAGCTGGCGCCCGCCCTCGCCGCGGGCTGCAGCAGCGTGGTCAAGCCCGCGGAGGAAACCCCGCTGTCCGCGCTGCTGCTCGACCGCCTCATCGCCGAGGCCGGCGTGCCCGACGGTGTCGTCAACCTGTTGACCGGTTACGGCCACACCGCGGGCGCGGCCATCACCGCGCATCCCGATGTGGAGAAGGTCGCCTTCACCGGGTCGACCGAGGTCGGCAAGGAGATCGTGCGAGCGTCGGCGGGCAACCTCAAGAAGGTCATGCTCGAACTGGGCGGCAAGTCGCCGGTGCTGATCTACGGCGACGCCGACTTGGACAAGGCCATTTTCATGGCGGCCATGGGGATCTTCGTGCACTCGGGTCAGGGATGTGTGTGCGGCTCGCGGATCTTCGTCGAGCGCGGGGTCTACGACCAGGTGGTCGAGGGCATCGCGGGGGTGGCGAACATGATGAAGCTGGGTGGCCCGAAGGAAGAGGGTTGCATGAGCGGCCCGTTGATCAGCGCCAAGCAGCTCACCCGCGTGATGGGCTTCCTCGACGAGGGCAAGCGCGACGGCGTGGAGGTGGTCACCGGCGGCCACCGGCTCGACCGCAAGGGCTACTTCGTCCACCCGACCGTGCTGACCAACGTCGATCGCGGGATGCGGCTGTTCCAGCAGGAGATCTTCGGTCCGGTGGTGACGATCCTGCCGTTCGACGACGACGACGAAGCCGTCGCGATGGCCAACGACACCACCTACGGGTTGGCGGCCACCGTGTGGACCAATAACCTCAGCCGCGCCCACACGCTGGCCAAGCGGCTCGAGGCCGGAACGGTCTCGATCAACTGCCAGTTGGTCTTCGATCACAGCGTGCCGTTCGGCGGGTACAAGCAGTCCGGCTGGGGCCACGAATTCGGCCGCGAGGGCGTCGAAGCCTACCTGAAGAAAAAGTCGGTCTTCGCCCAGCTGTGACGGAGCTCTAGGCGCGCGTGTCCTCCCGTGATCCCGGCTTTTTCGCCTCTAAGCTTGCTGAGATCACGAGGAGGGACAGCGACGTATCGGCAGCAATTACGGCGCCGGGCGACGAGGTCAAGGCGCGCTAACAGCGAGCGCTGAACCGGCCGGGGTTTCCCCCGCGCCGGGTTCTTCTGCTGGGCGGCGGTGGGTCGCTCCGGTGCGCCGCGTCGGCCGGCTGGCGATTTGGGACAAACCGGAACGGCGGGACGGCATCCCCGCGCTGGACGGCCTGCGCGCGATCGCGGTTGCGCTCGTGCTCGTCGGGCACGGCGGCATCCCCGGTGTGGGTGGCGGGTTCATCGGGGTCGACATCTTCTTCGTCCTCAGCGGATTCCTGATCACGTCGTTGCTGCTCGACGAGTTGGGGCGCACCGGTCGCGTCGAGCTGACCGGATTCTGGATTCGCCGTGCACGACGGCTGCTGCCGGCGCTGGTGTTGATGGTGCTCACCGTCGCCGTGGCACGCGAACTGCTACCCAACCAATCCCTCACCGGGCTGCGAAGCGACGCGCTCGCCGCCTTCTTCTGGATGGCGAATTGGCGGTTCGTCGCCCAGAAGACCGACTACTTCACCCAGGGCGCCCCGCCCTCGCCCCTGCAGCACACCTGGTCGCTAGGGGTGGAGGAGCAGTATTACGTGCTCTGGCCAATCCTGCTGATCGCGGTGACCCTACTGCTGGCGGCGCGGGCCAGGCGCTACTTCGCCAAAGCCACCGTGGGCGACGTCCGGTTCGCGATCTTCGTGCTGGCCACCCTGGGCGCGCTGGCGTCGGCCGCGGTGGCGATCGTCGTTGTCTCGGAAGCGACCCGCGACCGGGTGTATTTCGGCACCGACACCCGGGCGCAGGCGTTGCTCATCGGCTCCGCGGTATCGGCTCTGCTGGTCCGCGATTGGCCCTCGCTGAACCGCGGCTGGTGCCTGATCCGGACTCGCGGTGGCCGGCGGGTCGCGCGTCTGCTGCCGTTCGTCGGGGTGGCGGGGTTGGCGGCGGCGGCACATTACGCAACGGGCAGCGTCGCTGAGTTCCGACACGGCTTGCTGGTCGCGGTCGCGGCCGCGGCCGTTCTGGTGGTGGCCCCGGTAGCGCTCGAGCAGCGCGGAGCCGTTGCCCGCGTGCTGGCCTGGCGCCCGTTGGTGTGGCTGGGTGCCATTTCGTATGGCGTCTACTTGTGGCACTGGCCGATCTTTCTGGCGCTCAACAACGAACGCACCGGATGGTCGGGCGTTCCGCTGTTCGCCGCTCGGTGTGCCGTGACGGTGGCAGTAGCCGCCGCGTCGTGGTGGCTGATCGAACAACCGATCCGGCGCTGGCGACCGTCGCGGGTGCCGTTGTTGCCGTTGGCGGCGGCCACGGTGGCCAGCGCCGCGGCGGTGACGTTGCTTGTGGTTCCGGTGGGCACCGGACCCGAACTACGCGAGGG
The DNA here is from genome assembly GCA_963767375.1 of uncultured Actinomycetota bacterium. Taxonomy (GTDB): domain Bacteria; phylum Actinomycetota; class Actinomycetes; order Mycobacteriales; family Mycobacteriaceae; genus Mycobacterium. The sequence continues at coordinate 1,464,640 of CAVYDT010000008.1, read as the reverse complement.
CCTGCCGCCCGGCGTGTCGGCGGTCGCCGCGGTCTCGCCGTCGCCGCCGGGGGGCAATCACTCAGCCGGGCCGCGAGATCCCAACCGGCCGTTCACCGTTTCGGTGTTCGGCGATTCGATCGGTTGGACCTGGATGCATTATCTTCCGCCGACACCAGGCTTCGCGTTCGTCGACCACACCGTCGTCGGCTGCAGCCTGGTGCGCGGCACACCGTATCGGTATATCGGCCAAACGCTGGAGCAGAGACCGGAATGCGACGCCTGGCCACTCCGATGGTCGACGCAGATCAGCCACGACCAGCCTGACGTCGCGCTGCTGATCATCGGCCGCTGGGAGACCGTCGACCGGGTCAACGAAGGCAAATGGACCCACATCGGGGATCCGACCTTCGACGCCTACCTCAACGCCGAACTGGAGCGAGCGCTGAATATCGTGGGCTCCACCGGCGTTCGAGTGATGGTCGCCACCGTGCCCTACAGCCGCGGTGGTGAGAAGCCGGACGGCAAGCTGTATCCGGAGGATCAGCCGTACCGGGTCAACCAGTGGAATACCATGCTGCGCAACACGGTTGGCCACCACCCGAATGTGCAGATCCTCGATCTGAACAAGAAGCTATGCCCGGACGGTGTTTACACCGCCAAGGTCGACGGCATCAAGGTCCGCAGCGACGGCGTCCACCTCACCCCGGAAGGCGTGAAGTGGCTGACGCCGTGGCTCGAGGATTCGGTGCGGAGTCGCTAATCGCCGGTGCGACAACTGACTTCCACGCTGTCGCTTTCCCGGGCCAGGAAGTTGAAGCTCACGTAGCCGTTATCGGGGTTTCGCACGTAGTCGAGGTAGGGCTTCATGTCCGGTGCGCTGGCGTTGTCGGCGACGACCAGCACACCGGCTGACAGACGTGGTTCGAGCAGCTTTATCACCGGCAGGTACAGGTCTTTCCACCCGTCGAGCAATACGAAATCGACCGGACCGTCCAGCTCCGCCAGTGTGGAAAGTGCATCCCCTTCGAGAATGGTGATCACGCTGTCCAATCCGGTCTTCGCGAACGTCTGCTTCGCCGCGGCGATCTTGGTATCGCTGAGCTCGGTGGTCACCACGCGGCCGATGGCGTTGTCGCGCACCGCTGACGCCAAGTGAATGGCGGAGATACCGAAGGACATCCCGAATTCGACCACCGTCGCCGGACGAGTCGCCCGCACCAACGCGTAGAGCAGCCGGCCGGATTCGGGTGTCACCGGGATGTAGAACTCGCTCATCGCCTCGGTGCGTTCCTGGGCGGTCATGGGGCGACCGAGGTCGGCGTGCATGTCGCGCAGCTTCGACATCTGGTTTTTGGACTCGGTGTACATCCGGTCGAGCTCGGCCGCGACTCTGGGATCTTGCAACGTGTTGGGCATACCCACGAGGGTAGGCCTCGTGAGAGGGGTCACCCCCGGCCGTAAGCGTTGCGTAAACGGGTTTGACGTGCGGTGGGTCGCGTGCCACCATGGAACATTGCAAGCACCTCGGTAGGTGAGGCGTCTGCATGGATACAGGCCACTGACCCCGAACGTCGAGAGACGCCCCGGGTCAGGACAGCTCTTCCCGGACCCAAGGGTTGAGCCCAAGTGGCTTCTGGGATTCCGTCCCGGATACGCCGTGCAGTGCCGAAGCTCCGACGAGAGGGGTGCGTTCGGCGGTGTTTCCGTCGGGCTTTTCTGCCCCTCCCGTACAGGTGACTGTGGCGACACCCGCGTGTGTCCCGGCCGTGAGGAGGTGAGGGCGAGATGAGCGATACCAGCGATAGTCCGTATCCCAAATCCGTCTTGTCCCGATCCGGTTCCGGCATTCCCTCTGCTGCCTGAGTTTTCTCAGACGTTCGCTTTTCGAATGCTTCTGGATGCCGAAAGCCGTCGGGCTTCCTGGCAGGAGAAGATCATGACCTTTGTTGTTGCACACCGTGGTAGCGGTTTCCCAATGCTGCACCTTCGTTCGATGCGGCGTGCGGGCCGCCAGCTGACGAACAAGTTGCGCGGATGGCGTATCCCGACTCCGCAAGAGCGGGCCAACCGGTACGTCTCGCGGATGCCGATTGCGGTACTCGCGCCGCCGGCCGGGGGAGACCACCAGTGACTGATTACGCCGCGAATTCCTAGCGGCGGGCGCCGATCCGGTGCCCGCCGCCAGGACACGCCCTAGCTTGACCCCCTGAGATAGCGAGAATCCCATGGCTTCGATCTCTGCGCAGCACCGCGGCGGCCTGCGCGCCGCCATCCTCGGCCGCAGCGCTCCGGCGGCCCCGAAGGAAAACCCCGAACCGGGGCAGGCCGTGCTGGATTCTGCGCACGTCGGCGACATCGTCGGCGCGTTCGGCCGTATCCGGCGCGACGGCACCGACGCCTACGAAGGCTTCACGGGTCGCTTCCGGCGCCTGCGGACGCTGATGGTCATCACCGGTCCCGGATTGATTGTGATGGTGGGCGACAACGACGCAGGTGGTGTCGCTACCTACACCCAGGCCGGGCAGAACTACGGGATGGGACTGTTGTGGACGCTGGCCCTGCTGATCCCGGTGCTGTACGTGAACCAGGAGATGGTGCTGCGGTTGGGCGCGGTCGCCCGGGTGGGCCACGCGCGCTTGATATTCGAGCGTTTCGGTAAGTTCTGGGGTGCCTTCAGCATTGGTGATCTGCTGATCGTCAACGCCTTGACCATCGTCACCGAATTCATCGGCGTGGCACTGGCTCTCGGGTTCTTGGGCTGCCCGAAGATCGTTGCGGTCCCGGCCGCTGCCGTGCTGTTGTTCGCCGTGATAGCCGGGGGGTCGTTCCGCCGCTGGGAAGGGCTGATGTTCCTGCTGATCGCGGTGAACGTGCTGATCATCCCGATGGCGCTGATGGTGCATCCAGCTGCGAAAGCGACTGCCGCCGGGCTGGTTCCGCAATTCCCGGGCGGCCTGAACTCCACCGTGCTGCTGTTGACCGTCGCGATCGTAGGTACCACGGTGGCGCCCTGGCAGTTGTTCTTCCAGCAGTCCAACGTCGTGGACAAGCGCATCACGGCACGCTGGATTCCTTACGCGCGAGCCGATTTGGTCATCGGGATTGTCGTGGTCATGGCCGGCGCGTCGGTGCTGATGGCGGTGACCGCGTTCGGTTTGGCCGGCACCCCCGACGCCGGGAACTTCACCGACGCGGGTGCGGTTGCGACCGCCCTGGCCCACCACGTCAGCCACACGATGGGGGTGCTCTTCGCGGTCATCTTGCTGGACGCGTCGCTGATCGGGGCCAACGCCATCGGGCTGGCCACCACCTACGCAGTCGGTGACGCGATGGGCAAGCGGCACTCGCTGCATTGGAAGATCTCCGAGGCCCCGTTGTTCTACGGCGGATACGCATTGCTGCTCGCAGTGTCGGCGGCGGTGGCGTTCAGCCCGGACCACATCCTGGGCCTGGTGACCCAAGGCGTGCAGGCGCTCGCCGGTGTCTTGTTGCCCTCGGCGACCGTGTTCCTGGTTCTGCTCTGCAACGACCGCGCGGTGTTGGGCCCGTGGGTAAACACCGTGCGGCGGAACATCCTCGCGTGGACCATCGTCTGGTCTCTGGTGTTGTTGTCATTGGCATTGACGGCCACGACGTTCTTCAAGGACCTGCCCACCACCACCATCGAGGCCGGGCTTGCGGCGGGCGCGGTGATCGGAATCGTCGGCGGCGCTGTCGCGATCATCGCCGGTCGTCGGTCGAGTGACCGGCGGGACGCGGAAGTCATCTCGCGGGCGTTCGGCGGCGGCCTAAACCCCGAGGAGGTCGACGAGATCGATGACACCCCGTCTCTCACGCGGGCCGAACGGCGCGCCGTGCTTCGACAGGACCGGGCGAACTGGCAGACCCCGAGTCTGGCCGCGCTGGACCGGCCGGTCATGTCGCCGATCCGCCGGGCGGGGCTGTTGACGCTGCGGGGTTACCTGATCTTGGCCGTCGTGTTCGTGGTGATCAAAGTCGTCGACGTCGCCATCGCTGCGCCGGCCGGCTCATGGTGAACCGTTCGGCAGCAGAACGATTTTGCCGCGCGTGTGCCGTTTCTCGAGTTCCTCGAACGCGTCGGCGACCCGGTCCATCGGATAGGTCGCGGCGATCTCGAAATCGATGGCGCCGGTGACGATCAGGTCGGCCAGTTCGGCCAGCACCTGCGGTGTCGACGCATCCACACTGCCCTCGGTCTTGGCGCCGACCTCGCCGGCCTTCTGAAACGAGATGATGGTGTCGATCCGCTCGGGCGACACACCGAGGTCGACGGCGAGCTGGACATAGTCGGGGCCGAACAAGTCGATGAACGCATCGATTCCGTCTGGTGCCGCCTCGCGTAACCGATCAGCCAGCCCGTCACCGTAAGCAATCGGGATGACATGGTGGGCGCGCAGCCAGTCGGCGTTGCCGGGCCCCGCGATGCCGAGTACGCGTGCCTTGCGTAGAACCAACAGTTGCACGGTGAGGCTGCCGACTCCGCCCGCGGCCGCCGAAACGGCGACGGTCTCACCGGGTTGTGGTGCGACCGCCCGGACGGCGGCATAGGCGGTGGCGCCGACCACGTAGAGGGAACCGGCTACTTCCCAACTCATTTGGGGTGGCTTGCGGATCAGTTGGTCCACCGGCACAGCGGTGTGGGTGGCATGGCTGGACCGGCGGAAGCTGAACCCCAGGACCTCGTCGCCGACGGAGAACTCGGTGACGTCGGGGCCCACGGCGGTCACCACACCGGCAAGGTCGCTGCCCTCGCCGGACGGAAAGGTGGCCGGAAACATCTCATGCATCGCACCGACCCGGATGCCGGCTTCGCCCGGGTTGATCCCCGCGGCGCGAACCTCGACCACGACCTCGCCCGGGCCGGGCGACGGCATGTCGATGTCCGCCACATACAACACCTCACGGCCGCCGTAACGGTCGAACCGTACCGCTCGCGCCTTGGAAAGCCGGGTAGCCGTCATCTCGTGCTCCTGCCCCAATCGAATCTCGCCCCGCCCCGCGCCAGCATAGGCGGCCAACCGCGGACCGGCACCGCCTTGTTGGCGACACCATTTCGCAGTAGCGTCAAGCGCCGCGGGATTGGAGGGAGTGCCATGGAGCTCGTCCGGGTCACCGTCGCCGGCTGGGCGGCCGCCACCCTCGCGGTCGGCGCCGTGAGCACCGGCTGCAGCACTGGAACCAAGACTGCGGCACCGTCGCACCTCGTCAGGGGCAACATCCTCCAGTTCGGCGGCTTCATCGAGCGGCTCGGGCACAGCGGCTCCGGCACAACCCACGGATTACAGCTAGTTGCTGATTAAGGCCAGCGATATCGGCGTAGACCTCAACGCTCCCCAACCACCCGTGCTGAATCCCAATGGCGCGTCCGGAGTGCACAACTATTCGCCAACTACGACAACAGCCGCCGCATCCGGGACACCATCTTGATCGTCGCTGATCCCGCGACGGCAGCGGCCGGACTTGACAACACCAAAACCAATTACGCGGGCAAGGTCAGCGGTAGCTGGCAGCCGGTCGATGTCGGCTCCAATGGAGCGCTGATCTCCGGCACTTCGCCAGACAATTCCCAGGCGATCACGGTGCTGTTGTTCACCGAGGGCAAGGCGCTGGTGAACCTGGAATTCGACAGCGCGCCCAACGATCCGATCGATGCAGATGTTGCGAAGGACATCGGCCGCAAGCAGGACGCCGCGGTCAAGAAGGGGCTACCCAGCTAGCGGTATTTGCGCTGTGCCACAGTCTTTTTCAGGCTTTACCGTCGGGTCAGGCTACGACCTCGATGGGGTCGCCGACGCTCACATTGTTGAAGTACCACGCGGCGTTGTCCGGGCTCAGGTTGATGCATCCGTGGCTGACGTTGGCGTTGCCTTGCGAGTCCACCGACCACGGGGCGGAGTGCACGTAGACGCCGCTCCAGGTGACGCGGACCGCGTATTGGGCGGTGATCTTGTACCCCTCGGGCGAACTCAGCGGGATGCCGATGGTCCGCGAGTCCATCACGACGGAACGATCCTTCTCCAAGGCGGTGAAGCTGCCGATCGGCGTCGGGCGGGTGGGCTTGCCCATTGATGCCGGCATGGTGCGGAGAACCTCTCCGTTTCTGCTGACGGTGAAGGTGTGCGCGGAGAGGCTGGCGACACCGAGCAGCGCATCACCGGTGTCGAAGCCCGTCGTCAGCGCCTGCACGCCCACTGACACATGGGTATGGGCGGGCCAGTACTGGGCAGGAACCCACTGCACGACATTGCTGTCGACCCACTCGAAGTGTCCGGTCGTGTTGCCGGGGGAGGTGACGCGGATGGACCGTTCGGCGGCGACGCGGTCGGCGACCGGCGCGATGAACGTCACGACGACGGGATGCGCCACGCCCACCACCGCGCCATCAGCCGGCAGAACGGAAGCGACGGCGGGAACCGGCTGGGCTACCGGGACCGCGGCCTGGCTGCGGCTGATCGAACCCGTCAGCGCCATTACCGCCATTACGCCGATAACGAACAGATAACGAACAGCCCGGCGCATAGCGTTAAACCCTTCGAGACGGCGCGATCAACACAACCGTATTGTAGTGGTCATCTACCCAATTCGTGGTTTTAGCAAACTGTGGCACGGTTGCCGATCGTCCCGGTAACGGCCCGGTCACCGTTCGATTTCGGTCCTGGCCTCAGCGTTCAGGGCGAGGAGAGTAGGGATGACCATCGGCGATCCGTACACGCGCCCATCAGCGGGCTCGGCCGCATTGGTGCTGATCGATGTGCAGCGCGATTTCGTGGACGTCTCAGATGACATGGGCGGCGAGGAAGCTTCGATGCCGGTCGCGGGGACGGCCGCAGCGATCGCCGCAATGTCCAAGTTGGCGAAAGCCTTCCGCGAACGTGGGCTCCCGATTGTGCATATCGTCCGGCTGTATCAGCCGGACGGTTCCAACGTCGACTTGGTGCGGCGGCGACTGATCGAACAAGGCGCGCGGATCGCCGCACCGGGCAGCGCCGGATCGCAGATCGCCGCGGATCTGTTGCCAGATGTTGTTGAGCTGGACCATGAATTGCTGCTCTCCGGTGGCCTGCAGCAGATCGGGACAGCCGAGCACGTGGTCTACAAACCGCGGTGGGGTGCCTTCTACCGCACCAGCCTCGAGCGGCATCTGCGTGAAAGCGGCATCGATACCGTGGTTTTCGCGGGATGCAACTTCCCAAACTGCCCCAGGACGTCGATCTACGAAGCCTCTGAACGCGACTTCCGGATCGTGTTGGTGTCCGACGCGGTCTCGGGCCTGTACGACCGCGGTGTCGACGAATGTCGTGCCATCGGGGTGGACGTCCGGGATCTCTCTGCGACACTGGACTGGCTGGCCCAGTAGCCGAAGGAAGGGGTGTCGTGCTCTTCCGTCAACTGGAGTACTTCGTCGCGGTCGCCCAGGAGCGGCACTTCGCGCGGGCGGCCGAGAAGTGCTACGTGTCCCAGCCCGCGCTGTCGGCGGCGATCGCCAAGCTGGAACGCGAGCTCAATGTCACGCTGATCAACCGCGGACACAGCTTCGAGGGCCTCACGCCTGAGGGCGAGCGCTTGGTCGTGTGGGCCAAGCGGATTCTGGCCGAACACGACGCGTTCAAGGCCGAGGTGGACGCGGTGCGATCCGGCATCACCGGCATGCTTCGGCTCGGGACGGTTCCCACCGCCTCGACGACGGCATCGCTGGTGCTGTCCGCGTTCTGTTCGGCGCATCCGTTGGTGAAGGTGCAGATCCGTTCCCGGCTGGCCACCACCGAGCTGTACCGGCGGATGGCCGACTTCGAACTCGACGCGGTGATCGTGCACGCCGCGCCCGACGACGGCCACGAGGTGGACCTGGTCCCGCTGTATGAAGAGCACTACGTGCTGCTGGCGCCGGCGGATATGCTGCCCTCCGGGGCAACGACCCTCACGTGGCCGGACGCCGCGCAGCTGCCGCTGGCGCTGCTCACTCCCGACATGCGCGACCGCCAGATGATCGACCGGGCCTTCGCCGGCCACTCCATCTCGGTCACTCCACAGGTCGAAACCGACTCGGTTGCTTCGCTATTCGCGCAAGCCGCCACCGGGAATTGGGCCTCCATCGTTCCGCACACCTGGCTGTGGACCAGCCCGATGGGTGGGGATATCCGCGCGGTCGAGATGTCGGACCCGGTGCTGACCGCCGAGGTTGCGCTGGCCACCAACTCCGCCGGGCCGGGTTCCCCGGTGGCGCGCGCGCTCACCGCCTGCGCAACGGAGCTGGCGCTGCACGAGTTCTTCGACGCCCAGCTCGCGGGGATCACCCGACGGCGCTGATTGGCGGCGACGTCGCTTTGGCCGCGCTGGTCGGGTTGCGGCTGGCCAGGTGCCCGCTTTCCACCCCCGCGGCCGGGTCCAGTTCGCAGTCGATGATCGACGGACCGTTCGACGCGATCGCTTCGGTCAACGCCTTATACAGCTCGGGTGGAGTGGCGACGTGATATCCCTTGCCGCCGAACGCTTCCGCGATCAATTCGTGACGCGCGTGGGCGTTCAGCACGGTCGGTGCCGGGTCGCCGGCCGTCGTGGGCTCGTCACCGCGGTAGACCCCGCCATTGTTGAGGATGACAACGGTGACCGGCAGTTGGTAGCGGCAGATGGTCTCGATTTCCATGCCGCTGAAGCCAAATGCGCTGTCGCCCTCGATCGCGACCACCGGCTTGCCGGTCTCCACGGCCGCGGCGATGGCGTAGCCCATGCCGATACCCATCACGCCCCAGGTTCCGGTGTCGAGCCTGTGCCGCGGCGCCTCCATGTTGATGACGTTGCGCGCCAGGTCGAGTGCATTAGCGCCCTCGTTGACGACATAGACCTCGGGATTCGACTGCAGGACATCACGAATGGCGCCCAACGCGTTGTAGAACCGCATCGGGTGCGGGTCGTCGGCCAGTTGCCGGCGCATCTTGGCGTCGTTGGTTGTCTTGCGCTCGGTCAGTTCACCGACCCAGTCGGCGGAGATGGCGAGCGGTTGCGCCGACACGCCGTCGAGTAGCGCCGACATCACCGAGCCGATGTCGCCGGCCAGTGGCGCCGCGATCGGCTGGTTGCTGTCGAACTCCGTTGCGGCGATGTCGACTTGAATGAACTTGGCATCGGCGGACCATTGCGGCGACTCCCCGTGGCCGAGCAGCCAGTTCAGCCGGGCACCGACCAGCAAGACCGCATCCGCGCGGGCGATCGCCAGCGAGCGCGCCGCGGCGACCGACTGCGGGTGGGAGTCCGGCAGTAGCCCTTTGGCCATCGACATCGGCAGGAACGGAATTCCGGTGGTCTCGACGAATTCTCGAATCACGTTGTCGGCCTGTGCATATGCCGCGCCCTTGCCGAGCACGATCAGCGGCCGTTGCGCCTGGGTCAGCACGCCGAGCGCGCGGTCGACGGCCTCCGGAGCGGGCAGTTGCCGCGGTGCCGGGTCAACGACGCGCCAGATCGTGTCGGCGGCGGCCGAGGTTTCCATGGACTGCCCCAGAACATCACCGGGGATGTCGAGGTAGACGCCGCCCGGCCGGCCGGAGATCGCGGTGCGGATGGCGCGCGCGACCCCGCGCCCGATGTCCTCCACCCGGCTGATCCGGTAGGCCGCCTTCGCGAAAGACCTTGCGGCGCTGAGCTGGTCGAGGTCTTGGTAGTCACCCCTTTGCAAGTCCACGATCGCCCGGCTGCTCGATCCCGAGATCTGGACCATCGGAAAGCAGTTGGTGGTGGCGTTGGCCAGCGCGGGCAGACCATTGAGAAAGCCAGGGCCCGATGTCGTGAGGCAGACGCCGGGCCGCTTGGTCAGGTATCCGGCGGCGGCGGCCGCGTTGCCGGCGGAGGTCTCCTGCCGGAAGCCGATGTAGCGGATTCCGGACGCCTGTGCGACGCGAGCGAGGTCGGTGATCGGGATGCCGACGATCCCGTAGATCGTGTCGACGTCGTTGGCCTTCAGGGCGTCCACCATGAGATGGAAGCCATCGGTCAAACGGGTCGTGGTCATGTCGCGACTCCTTTGCGTGTCTGTGCTCACTACTCACTGTGGTCCGGGTGACCCGCAGGTGTCCAAGACCCAGCGGCTATCCGGCGATTCACGCCGTCTATCGACCATTCAATAGCTACCGGTTATAGACCGGTAGCGGATCGGTATTGGACGACGCGCGAGGTGGCCCGGCATGGTTCTCAGTAGAACCGATTTCGAAAAGGAGTCCGGCGATGACATCTCACCCGATCACCAGCACCGAATTCGCGAGCTCGCGCATCGCCGATCTGGTCGAAGCGGCGGCAACCCGGCAACCGGGCGGCGCGCCGGCGCTCGTCGTCACTGCCGATCGCGTTCCGCTCAGCTACCGCGACCTGGTCAGCCTGGTCGACGACCTGGCCGGCCAGTTGACGCGGGGTGGCTTGCTGCCGGGTGATCGGGTCGCGCTGCGCACGGCCGGCAACGCCGAATTCGTGGTCGGCTTGTTGGCGGCATCTCGGGCGGAGCTGATCGTGGTTCCGCTGGACCCGGCCCTGCCGGTCAGCGACCAGCACGCCCGCAGCGCAGCGGCCGGCGCGCGGGTGATGCTCGTCGATGCAGAGGGTCCCGACGACGCGGGTGAATCGAAGCTACCGTGCTGGCCGATCGCGGTGTCCGTCGCTCGGGACCCGTCAGTCCGGCTGGACGCATCCACGCCACCCAACCCGGTGGATTTCGCGCCCGACGGGCTCCAGCCGGACGACGCGATGATCATGTTCACCGGCGGGACAACGGGTTTGCCGAAGATGGTGCCCTGGACGCAGGCCAACATCGCCGGCTCAGTGCGGGCCATCGTCGCCGAGTACGGGCTTGGCCCGCAGGATGCGACCGTCGCGGTGATGCCGCTCTACCACGGGCACGGGCTGATCGCCGCCTTGCTGTCGACCCTGGCATCCGGGGGCACCGTGTTGCTGCCCGCTCGCGGGCGGTTCTCGGCGCACACGTTCTGGGAGGACATCGACGCCGTCGGTGCCACCTGGTACACGGCGGTGCCGACGATTCACCAGATCCTGTTGGAGCGCAACAAGACCCACCCGGGAGCCGGCTCAGCGGATCCGGCTGCATTGCGGTTCATCCGTAGCTGCAGCGCGCCGCTCACCCCAGAGACGGCGCAAGCGCTGCACGATGTGTTCTCGGCGCCAGTGGTGTGCGCCTTCGGCATGACCGAAGCCACCCACCAGGTGAGCACCACCAGTATCGACAGCGACGAAAACCCCGCCGTGACAACGAGTCTAGCGGGTCTGGTGGGCCGCTCGACTGGGCCGCAGATCCGCATCGTCGGACCAGACGGTCAACCGCTGCCCCAGGGGGACGTCGGCGAGGTCTGGCTGCACGGCCCGACCGTGGTGCGCGGCTACCTTGGCGACCCGGCGATCACCGCGGCCAACTTCACCGAGGGCTGGTTGCGCACCGGTGATCTGGGGTCACTGTCGGCGGAGGGCGACCTGACCATCCGCGGCCGGATCAAGGAACTCATCATCCGCGCCGGCGAGAATATCTCACCGGAGCGGGTCGAAGGCGTGCTGGCCAGCCATCCCGACGTGCTGGAGGTCGCCGTGTTGGGCGTCCCGGACGAGCTGTACGGGGAGACGGTGGCCGCGGTGATCGTGCCGCGCGAATCCGCGGCGCCGACACCGGCGGAGCTCGCGCAGTTCTGCCGCGAGCGGCTGGCGGCCTTCGAGGTGCCGGCCAGCTTCCGGGAGGCGGGCGCCCTGCCGCACACCGCAAAAGGCTCGCTCGATCGCCGCGCCGTTGCCGAACAGTTCGGCGGCGGGGTCTAATCCGCTACGGCAGGGACCCGGCCGAGTCAGACGCCGTGCTTCCCCATGCTGCGCGCGCACCCGATTCTCCGACGCGGTAGGTCTGCACCAGCATGGCAACGGCGGCGGCGATGACCAACACCCCCACCACCGCGTGCACGCCGACTTGCACCGTGCGTCCGCGTGTCTGGCGAATGTGGACGGCGGTCAACAGAACGACGGTGGCCACCAGCGCCGCCACCATGTAGATCAGGGTTTCACCCAGTTCCTGGTGAATCTTGACCGGCGGCGAGGCGCCGACCTTACCCACCAACCACGCACCCGAGTTGGTGGTCAACGGCGTCAGGATCAGCGTGCCCACCGACAGCACCAGCACCAGCCAGATCAGTCGGCGTCGCGCCGCGGGCCACAGCGCGCAAAGGATCGCCAGGATCGCGGTCAGTGGGCCCAGGACAACGACGAAATGGTTGAGCAGGATATGGGCGGGAAGGCCGTTGACCGTAGTGAACGTAGCCATGAGTCCGCGGGACTCTAGGAGACGTCAGATTTCACTTTGGCCGCCGCGGATTCCGGCATCGGTTCGTAGCGGACAAACGAACGGGTGAAGGACGCCGCCCCGTGCGCCAGCGAGCGCAGGTCGATCGCGTACCGCGTCAGCTCGACCTGCGGGACTTCGGCTTTCACGACCGTCCGTTCGTGGCCCGCGGTGTCGGTGCCGAGCACCCGGCCGCGACGACTCGACAGGTCACCCATCACCGCGCCGACGAAATTGTCGGGTATCAGTACCGAGATCTCGTCGATCGGCTCGAGCAAGGTCACCTTGGCCGCGGCCGCCGCCTCCCGCAACGCCAGCCCGCCCGCCATCTGGAAGGCGAAATCCGAAGAGTCGACGCTGTGCGCCTTGCCGTCGAACAACGTGACCCGGATGTCGACCACCGGGTAACCCGCCTGCACGCCCTTTTCCATCTGCGCGCGGACACCCTTCTCCACGCTGGGGATGAAGTTTCGCGGCACGGCTCCGCCCACCACCTTGTCGACGAACTCGAAGCCGGAGCCCTCCGGCAGCGACTCCACCTCGATGTCGCACACCGCGTACTGGCCGTGCCCGCCGGACTGCTTGATGTGGCGGCCATGGCCTTTCGCCTTGCCGCTGATGGTTTCCCGCAGCGGTACCCGCAGCTCGATCGTGTCCACGGTGACGCCGTACCGGTTGGCCAGTGCGTCGAGAACGACGCCGGCATGGGCCTCGCCCATGCACCAGAGCACGATCTGATGCGTCTCCTGGTTCTGCTCGATCCGCAGTGTCGGGTCTTCGGCGGCCAACCGCCCCAGGCCGACCGACAGCTTGTCTTCATCGGCTTTGGCGTGCGCCTGAATTGCGATCGGCAGCAGCGGCTCCGGCATGGTCCATGGTCTCAGCACCAGCGGTTCGGTCTTGTCCGAGAGCGTGTCGCCGGTCTCGGCGCGGCTCAGCTTGCCGATTGCGCAGATGTCTCCCGCTACCACGGCCGACGCCGGGCGCTGCTGCTTGCCGAGCGGGAACGACAGCACCCCGATCCGTTCGTCTTCGTCGTGGTCGGGGTGCGAGTTGAGATTCCCATGGCTACCAGAGCTCCCGTTGGATTCCCCGAAGAAGGACGAAAAATGGCCCGACACGTGAACCGTCGCGTCGGGCTTGATGGTCCCGGAGAACACCCGGACCAGGCTGACCCTGCCGACGTAGGGGTCCGACGTGGTCTTGACCACCTCGGCCAGCAGCGGCCCGTTGGCGTCGCAGGCCAGCGTGGCGTGGCCGGCGCCCTGCGGCGTAAAGACCTCCGGCAGCGGGTGTTCCAGCGGGGACGGGAAGCCGCGGGTAGCGATCTCCAGCAATTCGAGCGTGCCGACGCCGGTGCCGCTGCACACCGGGATCACCGGAAAGAAGGAACCTCGGGCAACGGCTCGCTCCAAGTCCTCGACCAGCACCGACTCGTCGATCTTCTCGCCGCCGAGGTAGCGCTCCATCAGGGATTCGTCCTCGGACTCCTCGATGATCCCCTCGATCAGGGTGCCCCGCGCCTCCTCGATCCGGTCGGCGTCCGACGGGTCCGGCGGCTGTGTGGTGCGCTCGCCGCCGTCGTACTTGTAAAAAGTCTGGGAAAGCAATCCGATCAGGCCTGTGCAGGCTGGCGTGCCGGTCGGCAGATAGAGCGGTAAAACCTTGTCCCCGAACGCGTCTTGCGCTGCGGCCAGCGCCTCTTGGTAGTTCGCCCTGGCATGGTCGAGCTTGGTGACCACCACGGCACGGGGCATGCCGACCTGGCTGCATTCCTGCCACAGCGACTTGGTCGGCTCGTCGACACCTTCGTTTGCCGCGATGACGAACAGCGCGCAATCCGCGGCTCGCAACCCGGCCCGCAGCTCACCCATGAAATCGGCGTATCCGGGCGTGTCGACGAGGTTGACCTTGATGCCGTCGTGCAACAGGGAAGCCACGGCCACCCCGACCGAACGCTGCTGCCGGATCTCCGCCTCTTCGAAGTCGCTGACCGTGGTGCCGTCTACCACCGAGCCCTGCCGGGACAGCACCCCGGCCGCGACCAGCAGCGCATCGACGAGTGTGGTCTTGCCGCCGCCTGACGGCCCGACCAAGACCACATTGCGAACGGCGCTCGGACCGTCCGCAGTGGGAGCGACTCCCGCGCCCTGGGAACCATTCGCTCTGTCGGCCATGACTTCCTCCAGTGTTCGCTCGCCCGGATGCAGATGTGCCGGTGTGTCCGGTGTGTTCTGGGCCACACCCGTAAGCAACTTTTCCCCCAACCGCCGCCCAACACAAGGCCACGGACCAGACACAACGGGTTGACGCGCGAGGTCACGCAGTGCCCGGCTCAGGCGTGCCAGCTCGACCAGCGCCGCACGGCGAGCGCGATCACCGGGCCGTTCAACGCAACTGATTGGTACTGAGGGTATTTGGCGCGCAGCAGCCGGTATCCCGTGTGCATCTGTTCGCCGTCGTGATGAATCGTGGCGATACCGTCGGCCCGCACCCACCACAACTGCGTCCAGTCATCGGAGTAATGGTCGACCAACAGGCTGGCCTGCGGATTGTTCTCGATGTTGGCCAGGCGGCGCAGCCGCTGCGTCGTCTTCGGTTTCGCGTCGACAGCCGTATAGACGGTCTCTGCCCCGTCCGGGTCGACCGCGAAGACCACCGGCACCAGGTGCGGCACCCCGTCGGGCGTGACGGTGGCCAGGCGCGCCACCGAGGACCGGCGAAAGCCCGCCCGCGGGTCGAATTCGCCCACTAGGCCAGCTTAAGAGCTGCGGTTCAAGTTGACGGGATGCCTGACCAAGCCCAGGGTTAGCAACGTAGTTTACGGTGAACTCACCGACGATGTGCCGCCCAGACCTAGAGGCTGGGGCAATGCTGATTCAACCCCGACGCAGGAGGAACTCGATGAGCAAATGGCACCCCCGCTCGCCCAGGTGGTCATGGTTAGTGAGCGTGCTGGCCGTGGTCGGGCTGGGACTGGCCACGGTGCCGGCGTCCGCCGAACCTTCCGTGCCGCTCACACCTGCCCTGAACGGGTTCAGCGAGCGGCCCGCGCCGAAGCTCGATCCCGCGGGGATGGTTTCGCCGCAGGTGGTCAATATCAACACCAGCTTCGGGTTCAACAACGCGGTGGGAGCAGGAACCGGCATCGTCATCGATCCGGGCGGTGTGGTGCTGACGAACAACCACGTGATTTCGGGCGCGACCGAGATCAGCGCGTTCTCCAACGCAAACGGCCAGACGTACGCCGTCGACGTGATCGGCTACGACCGCAGCCAGGACGTCGCGGTGCTGCAGCTGCGCGGCGGAGGCGGGCTTCCCTCCGCGGCGATCGGTGGCGGGGCCTCCGTCGGCGAGCCGATCGTCGCGCTGGGCAACACCGGTGGCCAGGGCGGAGCACCCGGCGTGATGCCGGGCCGCGTGGTTGCCCTCAACCAGACCGTCCATGCATCGGACTCCCTGACCGGGGCCGAAGAAACGCTGAACGGGTTGATCCAGGTCGACGCGCCGATCAAGCCCGGCGACTCGGGCGGGCCGGTCGTGAATAACGCCGGGCAGGTGATCGGGCTGACCACCGCCGCCACCGACAGCTTCAAGATGTCGGGCGGGACGGGCTTCGCCATCCCTATCGGTCATGCGATGGGCGTCGCCGGCGCGATCCGGGGCGGTGGCGGGGGGCCCACCGTGCACGTCGGGCCCACGGCCTTCCTTGGTCTGGGTGTGGTGGACAACAACGGCAGTGGCGCGCGGGTCGAACGCGTCGTCGGGACCGGTCCCGCCTCGGAGGCCGGGCTGTCTCCGGGCGACGTCATCACTTCGGTAAACGGTGCCGCCGTCACTTCGGCCACCGCGATGGCGGATGTGCTCGTCCCACATCACCCTGGTGACAACATCGCGCTGACCTATCGCGGCGCGTCGGGCAACGTACGCACCGTGAATGTCACATTGGCCGACGGGCCTCCAGCCTGACAGCCCGTATCATGCCTGGCTGTTGGCCAATTTCGCTTCCGCCAGAGCCGATTTGCCGGTTGTTGGCGGGCGTGATTCCCGATGTCGCGCCTCGGGTACCCGTGGCATCGTGGAATTGATGAACGACGCAAGAGACGCTGTCGAACACCCTCCAGCCGGGGGCAGTCACGTCCAAGGAGGTGTGGTCGAGCACCCGAGCGCCGACGATTTCGGCGACGCCGCGGTACTGCCCACCGACGCGACCTGGTTCAAACGTGCGGTTTTCTACGAGGTGCTGGTCCGGGCGTTCTTCGACGCGAGTGCGGACGGTTCCGGCGACCTGCGTGGACTTTTGGACCGCCTGGACTACCTGCAGTGGCTCGGCATCGATTGCATCTGGCTGCCCCCGTTCTACGACTCACCGCTGCGGGACGGTGGCTACGACATCCGGGATTTTTACAAGGTGCTGCCCGAGTTCGGCACCGTCGACGATTTCGTCGCGCTGGTCGACGCCGCTCACCGGCGCGGCATCCGGGTGATCACCGACTTGGTGATGAATCACACATCCGAGTCGCACCCGTGGTTTCAGGAGTCGCGGCACGATCCCGACGGGCCGTACGGCGATTACTACGTGTGGAGCGACACCAGCGATAAGTACATCGACGCCCGCATCATCTTCGTCGACACCGAAGAGTCGAACTGGACGTTCGATCCGGTCCGCCGCCAGTTCTACTGGCACCGGTTCTTCTCCCACCAGCCGGACCTGAACTACGACAACCCGGCCGTGCAGGAGGCGATGATCGACGTCCTTCGCTTCTGGCTCGACCTGGGCATCGACGGGTTTCGGCTGGACGCGGTGCCGTACCTCTTCGAACGCGAAGGCACCAATTGCGAGAACCTGCCCGAGACGCACGCGTTCCTCAAGCGCGTCCGCAAAGTCGTCGACGACGAGTTTCCCGGCCGCGTGCTGCTGGCCGAGGCCAATCAGTGGCCGGGCGATGTCGTCGAGTACTTCGGCGAAGCCAGCACCGGTGGCGACGAATGCCACATGGCGTTTCACTTCCCGCTGATGCCGCGCATCTTCATGGCGGTCCGTCGCGAGTCGCGGTTTCCGATCTCGGAGATCATGGCGCAGACGCCGCCGATCCCGGACACGGCTCAGTGGGGCATCTTTCTGCGCAACCACGACGAGTTGACGCTGGAAATGGTCAGCGACGAAGAACGCGACTACATGTACTCCGAGTACGCCAAGGATCCGCGGATGAAGGCCAACGTCGGGATCCGTCGCCGATTGGCGCCGCTTCTCGATAACGACTTCAACCAGATGCGGTTGTTCAACGCGCTGCTGCTGTCGCTGCCCGGCTCTCCGGTGCTGTATTACGGCGACGAAATCGGGATGGGCGACGTCATCTGGCTCGGGGACCGCGACGGAGTGCGCACGCCAATGCAGTGGACGCCGGACCGCAACGCCGGATTCTCCACCGCCAACCCGGGGCGCCTGTACCTGCCGCCCAGTCAGGATCCGGTATACGGCTATCAGGCCGTTAACGTCGAGGCGCAACGCGACACCTCGGCCTCGCTGCTCAACTGGACTCGCACCATGCTGGCCGTACGCCGTCGGCACGACGGGTTCGCCACCGGCACATTCCAGGAATTGGGCGGGTCGAACCCGTCGGTGCTGGCATTCGTGCGCGAAGCACCAGGTGATCGCGACACAGTGCTCTGCATCAACAACCTTTCGCGGTTCCCCCAGCCCATCGAATTGAACCTGCAGCATTGGAACGGCAGCACGCCGGTCGAGCTGACCGGACAGGTCGAGTTTCCGCGCATCGGACACCTGCCCTATCTGCTGACACTGCCCGGACACGGATTCTACTGGTTCCAGCTGATCCCATCTGAGGAGAACAACGCATGACTGAACCAGCCAAGCTGCCTTGGTCTGAGTGGCTGCCTCAGCAACGTTGGTACGCGGGACGCAACCGCGAGCTGTCCGCCGCCGAGCCCGCCGTAGTCGTTCCGCTGCGCGACGACCTCGACCTGGTGCTCATTGACGCCGACTACACCGACGGCGCATCGGAGCGCTACCAGGTGATCGTCGGCTGGGATTCCGCGCCGGTCTCCGAGTACAGCACTGTGGCCACCATCGGCGCTGCCGGGGATCGCACCGGCTTCGACGCGCTATATGCCTCCGACGGGCCGCAGTTTCTGCTGTCGCTGATGGATACGGCGGCCGTGCGCGAGGCGTCTGGCGTCGAAGTGGCATTCAGCAAGGAGCCCGACGTCCAACTGCCGCTGGAGTCCGATCCGCATGTCTCCGATGCCGAGCAGTCCAACACCAGCGTGATCTTCGACCGGCGCGCCATCTTCAAGGTGTTCCGCCGGGTCAGCGAAGGCATCAATCCGGACATCGAACTGAACCGGGTGTTGGCGCGGGCCGCCAATCCGCACGTGGCCCGGCTGTTTGGCACCTACGAGATAGCCGCGCCGAACCCGGATGAGGCCTGCCCGCTGGGCATGGTGACCGAGTTTGCGGGCAACGCCGCCGAGGGCTGGGCGATGGCCACTGCCAGCGTCCGCGACCTGTTCGCGGAGGGCGACTTGTACGCCTACGAGGTCGGCGGTGACTTCGCCGGCGAGTCCTACCGGCTCGGCGAGGCGGTCGCGTCCGTGCACGCCACCCTGGCCGAGTGCCTCGGAACCGCGCAAACAACGTTTCCGGTGGACAACGTGCTGGCGCGGTTGTCGTCAACCGCGGCGACCGTTCCCGAGCTGCGCGAGCATGCGGCGACGGTCGAAGAGCGATTTCAGAAGCTGGCCAACGAGGCGATCACCGTGCAACGGGTGCATGGTGATCTGCACCTCGGCCAGGTGCTGCGCACGCCCGAAAGCTGGCTGCTGATCGACTTCGAAGGGGAGCCGGGCCGGCCGCTGGACGAGCGGCGCGCGCCGGATTCACCCCTGCGCGACGTGGCCGG
This sequence comes from uncultured Actinomycetota bacterium, assembly GCA_963767375.1. Lineage (GTDB taxonomy): Bacteria > Actinomycetota > Actinomycetes > Mycobacteriales > Mycobacteriaceae > Mycobacterium. The sequence continues at coordinate 1,445,395 of CAVYDT010000008.1, read as the reverse complement.
CGTGCTGCGCTCCTACGAGTACGCCGCCTACGGGCCGCTGGTGGACCAATCCACCGACAAGCAACGCGCGGCCCGCGCGCGGGAGTGGGTCGACCGCAACCGCACCGCGTTCTGCGACGGCTATGCGGCCGCCTCGGGAACCGACCCGCGCGATTCGGCGCTACTGCTGGCCGCGTATGAACTCGACAAAGCGGTGTACGAGGTCGGGTACGAGGCGCGACACCGCCCCGGATGGCTACCGATCCCAGTGCGGTCCATCGCCCGGCTCACCGCTGTGTAGTCAGTCGCGTGCGGATGAAAGCATGTCCGTGTGGCGGGTGAGATCTTCAACAGTGAGTCGCGGTTGTCGTGGGTGCTGGCGGTGCTGGCCGGCGTACTGGGGGCAACGGCGTACATGCACTCCGCGGGATACTTCGTGACCTTCATGACGGGGAATGCGCAACGCGCTGTGCTGGGGTACTTCCAGGATGATGTGCAGCTGGCGGTCTCAGCGGGGGTGCTCATACTGTGCTTCGTCGCCGGCGTCGTGGTCGCGTCGATGTGCCGGCGACGCTTCTGGGCGGGACATCCGCACGGCCCTACCGTGCTGACCACCTTCAGTCTGCTGGCCGCCACCGTCCTGGACGTCATCGATGAGGGCTGGGAAGAAGTTCAGCTCGATTTCGCGCCGATCATGTTGGTGGCCTTCGGCATTGGCGCGCTGAACACCTCGTTTGTCAAGGACGGCGAGGTGTCGGTGCCCTTGAGCTATGTGACCGGCACGCTAGTCAAAATGGGCCAGGGCATCGAACGCCACGTTGCCGGGGGAAAACCGTCGGACTGGCTCGGCTACCTTCTGCTCTTCGTCAGCTTCGTTCTGGGCGCGGCGGTGGGCGGCTGCATCGGCGTGCTCGTCAATGGGGCCTGGATGCTGGTGGTCGCCTCGGTCATGTGCGCGCTGACAACCGGCTACACCTACTTCCACCAGGATCGCCGCGCTCAATTCGACTGAGCCGCAAAAAGAAGCATCGGCAGCAGCGCTGGCCGTTGCGCTGCTGCCGATGCTGGCTTGGTGTTACCGGCGATCCCTACGCAGAGTTGTTGCTTGCGTTGAGCACCTGCTGGATGTCGGGCTTCATCGCGACCAGCTGGGCGTTCCAGTAGGGCCACGAGTGCGTCCCGTTGGCCGGGAAGTTGAACACTCCGTTGCGCCCACCCGAAGCCGCGTAGGTCTGCTGGAATTGCTCGTTGGTGCGCAGGGTCATGCCTTCGAGCATCTTCGCCGGCACGTTGTCACCGCCGAGGTCGCCGGGATTGCCGTTACCGCAGTAGACCCAGACCCGGGTGTTGTTGGCGACCAGCCGCGGAATCTGGAGCATCGGGTCGTTGCGCTTCCACGCCGGGTCGGTCGACGGGCCCCACATGCTGTTGGCGTTGTAGCCGCCCGAGTCGTTCATCGCCAGGCCGATCAGCGTCGGCCACCAGCCCTCGGACGGGTTGAGGAAGCCGGAAAGCGATGCAGCGTACGGGAATTGCTGCGGGTAGTACGCGGCCAGGATCAGCGAGGAGCCGCCGGACATCGACAAGCCCACCGCCGCGTTGCCGACCGGTGAAACCTGCTTGTTGGCCTGCAGCCAGGCGGGCATCTCCTGAGTGAGGAACGTTTCCCATTTATAGGTGTAGTTCTGCCCGTTGCCCGACGACGGCTGGTACCAGTTGCTGTAGAAACTGGACTCACCGCCGACCGGCATGATCACCGACAGACCCGACTGGTAGTACTCCTCGAAGGCGTTGGTGTTGATGTCCCAGCCGTTGAAGTCGTCCTGTGCGCGCAGGCCGTCCAGCAAGTAGACGGCGTGTGCCCCGCCGCCCTGGAACTGCACTTTGATTTCGCGGCCCATCGACGGTGACGGAACCTGCAGGTATTCCACCGGAAGACCCGGCTTGGAGAACGCCCCCGCGGTCGCCGTGCCGCCGACGGCACAGACAAGACCGGACAACACGGCAGCTCCCATAGTCGCAGCAGCCAGCCGGCGCGGCAGCTTTGCCCTGGCGCCGCGCAACTTTCGCATCCCCTCGAAGAGCGTCATAGCTTCTACCCATCCCAACTTTCATCGACTCTTTGGTGCCGCGTCATGCGGTCGAATCTGTTCAGGGCGAGTGAAACACAGGGGAACGGCTCGATTCGGATGTCGCGGCCGGAGCGCGACGTCGCGGTTGGCTAACGATTAGGAGTCGGCTACGCAACCAAGCGGCGCAACAACGTTGACGCCGTCGCGATTCCGATCAGCGCGGCCGCCACCAACACGACGATGTCGAGTGGATTGAACGGCGTGCCGATCAACAACGCGCGCAAGGCGTTGACCTCGTAACTGAGCGGGTTGACCGCGCTGAGCGCGTGCAGCCAGCCGGGCATCACATCGACGGGGTACAGCGCATTGGACGCGAAGAACAGCGGCATGGTGATGGCTTGCCCGATCCCCATCAGGCGATCGCGACTGCGCACTAACCCGGCCAGCGTCATCGACAGGCACGCGAAGAAGGCGGCACCGAGCATGACGATGGCCATCGCCCCCAGGATGCGCAATGGGTTGATGGTCAGGCCGATGTCCATCAGATAGGCCAGCGCCATCACGCCGACGACCTGGGCGACCGACCGCACGCCCGCCGCAAATGCCTTGCCGGTGATCAGCGCCGACGCCGGCGCCGGGGTCACCATGAGTTTGGCGAGGATGCCGGCGTCACGATCCCAGATGATTTGTATGCCGTAGAAGATCGAGATGAAAAGCGCCGACTGGGCGATGATCCCCGGCGCCAGAAACGCCAGATAGGACACCGACCCGGTGTGAATGACGTGCAGCTTGCTGAATGTGGTGCCGAAGATCAACAGCCAAAGCGCGGGTTGCACCATCCGGGTGACCAGTTCGGTGCGGTCGTGCGCCAGCTTCTGCAGTTCGACGATCGCGAACGCGCTGACGCGGTCCAGCGTGGCGGTCACCCGGTGCCAGCCGCGCGGGGCGAGGACCAGGGTGACTGCTGGGCCTTTCAAGGCATCATCAACTTGCACGGCTGGCAACCGTTCTGCTGGAACGGATTTGGCGGAAGGACCCGGCTTCCTCTGTCTGCTCCGAGGCTTCCGATTCCTGGGACAAGTCGTGCGCCGTGTAGTGCCGGAACACATCCTCGAGCGAAGCGTGCGGCCTCACTTTGGAAATCTGGGCCTTCAATTCGGTGGGAGTGCCCACGGCGCGCAGCACACCGTGATGCATCAACGCGACCCGGTCGCACAACGCGTCGGCCTCCTCCATGTAGTGGGTGGTCAACAGGACGGTCATGCCGAACTGAGACTGCATGTTCTGCACTTGTGTCCAGACGCCGTCGCGGGCAATCGGATCCAGCCCAACGGTCGGTTCGTCGAGCACCAGCAGCGACGGGCGGTTGACCAGCGCCTGGGCCACTTCCAGGCGGCGCACCATGCCGCCGGAGTAGGTCCCGGCCAGCCGGTCGGCCACGTCATGCAACTGCATGGCGCCCAGTGCCTGATCGGCGCGCTCGGCGCGCTGGGCGCGGGGCACCCCGTACAGTCGAGCGAACCATTCCACGTTCTGCCGGCCGGTCAGCGCCGGCTCGATCGAAAGCTGTTGCGGGACATAGCCGATGTTGCTTCGGATATCGACGGTTTGAGCGAGCGAGTCCATTCCGAAGATGCGTAGCTCGCCCTGTTGCACCGGTGTCAGCGTGGTGAGCATACGCACCACCGTTGTCTTTCCCGCGCCGTTGGGCCCAAGCAGGCCCATGGTCTCGCCGGGCCGTACCTGCAGTGTCAGGTCGTCGACGGCGGTGAACTTGCCGTAGCGGTAGGTGAGGTTCCGGCAGTCGATGGCCATCGGCAGTGATCCACTCATGAACGTCGCTCCTGCAATAGTCGGGACATCGTGTTGAGAACCTCTAACCCCTTTGTTAGACAATCGATTTGGTTGCCGTCGAGGTCGTCGAGCATCTCGGAGAGCAACGCTCGGCGAGCGGCGCGGGACTCGTCGACGATCCGCTGGCTGGGCTTGGCGAGCCGTAGATGGCCTACGCGACGGTCGGTGTCGCCGACCGTCCGGATCAGCAAGCCGTTGGCCACCAGCTTGGAAACCAACGTCGAGGCGGTGTTGGGCACCAGTCCGAGTTCGGCGGCGGCGGCGCTGACCGAGATCCCCGGTCGCCGGCCGACCAGCCATAACAGTTCCGTTTGCGATTCGGTGAGCCGTGCGGAATCGAACCCGCGACCGGCCGTCCGGCGGAGTTGCCGGCGAAATCTGCCCACGACGCGGGACAACTCGGCGGCCAGATCGGTGCGTTCCTTTAGTGCGTTCATATATACCTCTGTTTACGAGCTATATATGTGCGCTGGCTATGTCTGGGCTAGCTGTCAGCTACTTTTCGAGAGTCGATGGAGCGCCACGTCCGTCAGTGCGCCGTCGTCGACTCCCGCGGTCATGTAGGTGCAGAACGGTTGTCGGCGGCGGTCGGTCGGCGAACCGGGATTGAGCAGGCGCAACCCGGTGCTCGACGTCGTATCCCAAGGGATGTGACTGTGCCCGAACACCAGGACGTCGCGGTCCGGATACAGCCGCGACATCCGGCCCTCGCGGCCGGCCGCCGCCCCGGTCTCATGCACGACGGTGAAACGCACGCCCGCGAGCGTCGCGTCTGCGCGCTCCGGCAACCGCTGCCTCAAGGCGGAGCCGTCGTTGTTTCCCCAGCACGCGATCAGTCGGGCCGCCCTGGCTTCCAGCTCGTCGAGCAGGTCCGGCGTTACCCAGTCGCCGGCGTGTATGACGACATCCGCCTTCACGACTTCGTGCCAGACCTGTGCGGGCAGGTCGCGTGCGCGTGTGGGGACATGGGTATCGGCAATCAGCAGCAGCCTCACAGGTCCTATGCTTACCCCCCATGCGCACTTTCGAGTCAGTAACAGACCTTGCGGCGGCCGCAGGCGAGACCATCGGGCAGAGCGACTGGGTGACCATCACCCAGGAAGACGTCAACCTGTTCGCTGATGCGACCGGCGACCACCAGTGGATCCACGTCGACCCCGAACGCGCGGCCAAGGGCCCGTTCGGGACGACCATCGCGCACGGCTATATGACACTTTCGCTGCTGCCCCGGCTCCAGCACGAGATCTACAGCGTGAACGGCATCAAGCTGGCAATCAACTACGGCCTCAACAAGGTTCGCTTTCCCTCGCCGGTGCCCGTCGGGTCTCGGGTTCGCGCCAACTGCTCGTTGGTCGGTGTCGAAGACGTCGGCAACGGGGCCGTGCAGGCGGTCGTGTCGACCACCGTCGAGATCGACGGGTCGCCCAAGCCGGCTTGCGTGGCCGAAAGTATCGTCCGCTACGTTTCGTAGCAGCCTGGGTCACATCTGCAACATCCGTCTCCGCTTCGGGGGGACATACCGGTTTATCCACCTCTGAGCGACAACCGCGGTTACGCACGAGATTTTGTCGCTCGGAGGTGGACAAATCTATACATCCCAACCAGTCAGTGACTGACGTGACAGGTGGAAATAACTCGCGACCCGCTCAGAACTCCGCGACGGAGTGCTCCAGGCGCTCAGCCAACCGGGCCTGGGCTTCGGCGCGCCGGGTGGGTATGTGCTGCGACGGGAAAGGCGTTGTCACAGGCTGGTATTCACGCAGCGTGCGGCGGGCCACCGTCATCTTGTGCAGTTCGGTCGCGCCATCGGCGATGCCCAGCGACTCGGCGGCCACCATCATCTTGACGAACGGCATCTCGTCGGAGACGCCGAGCGCACCGTGCAGGTGCAGGGCCCGCTGCGCGACGTCATGTAGCACCTGCGGCATGGCGACCTTGACCGCGGCGATGTCGCGGCGCACCTTCTGATAGTCGTGGTGCTTGTCGATCAGCCACGCGGTGCGCAGCACCAGCAGCCGGAACTGCTCGATCTGGATCCAGCTGTCGGCGATCTTCTCCTGGGTCATCTGGAAGTCGGCGAGCTTGCCGTGCCTGGTCTGTCGCGACACCGCGCGCTCACACATCATGTCGAAGGCCTTGCGCGCCAACGCGATTGTGCGCATCGCGTGGTGAATGCGGCCACCGCCGAGGCGGGTCTGCGCGATCATGAACGCCGAGCCCTCGCCGCCCAACACGTGATCGGCCGGCACCCGGACGTCGTTGTAGCGGACGTAGCCGTGCGAGCCGTGCTTGCCCGACTCGCCGCCCACCGCGACGTTGCGGATGATCTCGATGCCCGGTGTCTCGCCGGGCACGATGAACAGCGACATCTTGTCGTAGGTGCGGGCGTCGGGCTTGGTCACGGCCATCACGATGAAGAACGAGGCGTGTTTGGCGTTGCTGGAAAACCACTTCTCCCCGTTGATCACCCAGTCGTCGCCGTCGCGGGTCGCCGACGTCACGAACATCCCGGGATCGGACCCGCCCTGCGGTTCGGTCATCGAATAGCAGGACGTGATCTCGCCGTCCAGCAGCGGCTGCAGGTAGCGGGCCTTTTGCTCGTCGGTGCCGAACAGCGCCAGAATCTCGGCGTTTCCCGAGTCGGGTGCCTGGCAGCCGAACACCGACGGCGCCCAGCGTGAGCGCCCGAGGATCTCGTTGAGCAGCGCGAGCTTGACCTGGCCGTAGCCCTGGCCGCCGAGTTCAGGCCCCAGATGCGCGGCCCACAACCCCTGGTCCTTCACCTGCTGCTGCAGCGGCCGCAGGATCGCCATCATCTCGGCGTTCTTCTTCTCGTAAGGATCAAGGGAGACCAGATCGAGTGGTTCGAGTTCCTCGACCATGAACTTTTCCACCCAGTCCAGCTTCGCCTGGTATTCCGGGTCCGTTTCGAAGTCCCACACCGTCGGCCAACCGTTCCCCAGTGCGACGTCGCACCGGCATAGTTGATGAAGTCACCCCATCGTAGATGCGGGAATGAATTGCGACGGGAAGCGGTAGAACAACGATATGAAGCTCAACGACGCGGCACGTGACCTCATCGGAAAGGGTGCCGACGCCACGCTGGTCACCCTCAATCCCGACGGCAGCCCCCAGGTGTCCCTGGTCTGGGTCGCACTGCAGTCGACGCCGGACGGAGACGAACTCGTCACCGCGCACCTCGGCGAGCACAAGAAGGTACGCAACGTCCGCAACGATCCGCGGGTGGCGCTGACGATCGCCGCCGTGGGAGACGTCGCCCCGGAGATGCGCCCCTACCTCGTCGTCTACGGCACCGCCCGGATTGTCGAGGGCGGCGCGCCCGAGGTGCTCAAGGGACTCGCGCAGACCCTGTCCAACCCGGACGTGTTTCCGCCGGCCGGAGCACCGCCTGGATTCCTGACTCGCATCCGCATCGACAAGATCGGCGGCATGGGCCCCTGGGCGTCCTGAGCCGTGGCTCCCCAGGCCCGTTCGGCGCGCAAGGCCGATGTGCGCGAGTTGTCACGCACCCTGGCGCGCGCGTTTTACGACGACCCGGTGATGGTGTGGCTGCTGCCCGATGAGACGCCGCGGACCGAGCAGTTGTACCGATTGTTCGCGACCATGACCCGCCATCACCACTTGGCCCGCGGCGGCGTGGAGGTGGCCTACGAGGGACCGGGCATCGGCGCGGCGGCACTGTGGGATCCGCCCAACGAGTGGCAAGAGACGCGCTGGGCGCAGCTGGCGATGACGCCGACGTTCATCCGGGTGTTCGGCTCGCATTCGATGCGGGGGCGTGCGGTACAGGAACTGATGAAGCGCGTGCACCCCGAGGAACCGCACTGGTATTTAGGCGTAATTGGTAGCGATCCCAGCGTCCGGGGCAAAGGCTTCGGGCAGGTGTTGATGCAATCGCGCTTGGATCGCGTGGACGCTGAGCATGCCCCGGCCTACCTGGAGTCGACGAAACACCAGAATCTTGCTTACTACCAGCGCTTTGGCTTTGAAGTGACTGACGAGATCGTCCTGCCTGAAGGCGGTCCGATTATGTGGCCGATGTGGCGGCAGCCGCGCTAAGCCCTAGGAAATCGGCACGTTCATCGGCCCGCCCGGCACCGGTGTCGGGTTGTCCGTCGGTGCTGGTGGCGCGTTGACGATGGATTTGTACTGCGGGCAGTACGCGGCGATGGCCGACCCGGTGAAGAAGGAGCTGTCGGCGGTCGACAGGTTGGCGTCGGCTGCCACGACGGGAACAATGTCGTTAATCGATGTGCCGGGGTTGGCGTCCAATTGGGCGCAGACATCGTTCTTGGCCACCGAGATCGCTTTGTCGAGAGTGCCGTACTGCAGGCCTTGGCCATCGAGGGCTTGGAGGAAGTAGTCGTCGGCGACGTCCGCCCGGGCGGGCGCCGGAATCCCGGTCCCAGCGATCCCAGCGGCCACGATGGCCGCAGCGGTGACAAATGCACGGTAGTACATGCGCCGCAGCGTATAGGGAAATGCCGTCTCAGGGGCTGCTGCGCCAGCCGGCGATACCGATGGCGATCATCCGTAGCTGCTTGACGGCGACGCGCCGGATCTCTTCCAGCGCTTCGGCGCTCTGGGCGTCCTCGATGGCCTCGGCGGTGGCGATCATGGCGTTCACGAAAAGCGTCGCCAGCACGTTGAGGTCTTCGGTGCTCCAGGCGTTGAGCCCCGGGAAGCGCGCCAGGTCGGTGGCCAGCTCGGAGGTGATCAGCCGGATCTCGGTGCGGATGGCGTAGCGCAGCACGGACAGGCCGCTGGAGCGCTCCCGGCCGATGAGGCGCCAGTGCTCGCGTCGTTCGGCGACGCTGCCAACCAGGATCTCGACGGATGATTCGATGACCCGGGTCGGGTCGAGCTTGCCCGTGCGCGCTCCGCGCAGGGTGTCGCGCAAGATGCGGAACGACTCGTCGATCAGCACCAATCCGAGGGCTTCCATCGACTCGAAGTGGCGGTAGAACGCCGCGGGCACGATCCCGACCTCGCGGGTGACCTCGCGCAGGCTGAGGCTGGAAAAGCTGCCGTCCTGCAGCAGCTTGAGGGCGGCGGCGATGATGGCGCGCCGCGTCGCCTCCTTGCGTTCCTCGCGTGACGGGCTTTCGCGTGAACGGTCCCGCCCCGACCGGCGCGGGTGTGAGCTAGGAGTACGGCTGTTCACTGTGTGAAACCTACCACAGACCAGCAAAAAAGCCTTGACTAGCTGGGGTATCTAGCCGCACGGTGTACATATGTTCACTCAAACTTCCACTCGGACTCTTGCTCAGAGTTTACGCAAGCGAGTCTTGAGTTCAGACCTGGTAGACCTGCTTACCGGTCCGCACGGCGTTGACCGCTACACCGAGCTGGTCGCGCCGACCTGGACGATCGGTGAGGCCCGCGCCAGGGTCGTCGACGTGCGCCGGACCACTCCGCGCAGCGTCACCCTCACGCTCGCTCCGAACCAGACCTTCACCTCCACCTACTCCGTCAAGGCCGGTCAGTACGTTAACCTCACGGTCGACATCGACGGCCGCCGGCACACTCGCTGCTACTCGCCCGCCAACGCCGAAGGCGGCCCCAACCTCGAGCTGACGATCGGTCACCACGACGGTGGCCTGGTCTCGACCTACCTCTACGAGCATGCCCGTCGCGGCATGGTGGTCGGCCTGGCTGGTGTCGGCGGCGACTTCGTGTTGCCCGAGCAGCGACCCCGACGAATTCTGTTCGTCTCCGGCGGAAGCGGCATCACGCCCGTCATGGCGATGCTGCGGACGCTGGTCGCCGAGGGCCACCGGGGCGAGATCGCGTTCGTCCATTACGCGCGCAGCCCGGAAGAGGCGTGCTACCGCGAAGAGCTCGCTGCACTTAGGCGCGTACGGGTGCTGCACGGATACACCCGATCGGGCGCCGGCGATCTCGTCGGCTCCATCGGACCGCAGCATCTGGCTGCGGCGATGCGATCGCCTGACGTGGTGTTCGTCTGCGGGCCAACCACTTTGGTGCAGGCCGTCCAGCAGCACTGCGAAAACGTGTACACCGAGAACTTCGTGCCGCCGGTGTTCGAGCCGTCGGCGAATCCGTCCGGTGGCCGAATAACGTTCTCGAACAGCGGTATTGACGTCACCGACGACGGCCGCCCACTGTTGGACCAGGCCGAGTCGGCCGGCCTCACGCCACAGAACGGCTGCCGGATAGGCATCTGCCACACCTGCACACGGCGCAAGACCGCCGGCACCGTGCGAAACCTGACCACCGGCTCGGTCTCCACCGGCCCCGACGAAGACGTGCAGATCTGCGTGTCCGTCCCGGTCGGCGACGTCGAGCTGGCCCTCTAATCCAACCAGACCTGCAAGGAAAGAAAAGCCATGTCAAACAACACGATCACCCTCACCCCCGAGCAGGCCGATGCGTTTGGCCGCGAACTCGACGCCATCAAAGAACGCGTGATAGCAGACCTCGGCGAAAAAGACGCCGACTACATCCGTCGCGTCATCAAAACCCAGCGCGCGCTCGAAGTCGGTGGCCGGGCGCTGCTGTTTGCCGGGTTCCTGCCCCCGGCGTGGCTGCTGGGTACCGGGATGCTCGGCATCGCGAAAATCCTGGACAACATGGAGATCGGCCACAACATCATGCATGGTCAGTACGACTGGATGCGTGACCCGGCGATCTCCGGCCAATCCTTCGAGTGGGACACCGCTTGCCCCGCCGATCAGTGGCGGCATTCGCACAACTACATGCACCACACCCACACAAACATCGTGGGGATGGACCGCGACATCGGCTACGGCATCCTGCGGATGAGCGAAGACCAGAAGTGGAGCCCGTATTTCCTGGGCAACCCGGTCTACGCGTTCCTGCTGATGGTGCTCTTCCAGTACGGCGTCGCGCTGCACGAAATGGAAACCGAGCGCATCACCTCCGGTGAGATCAAGCTTGCCGACAAGCGCGACACCGCGAAGGCCATCTGGAAGAAGACGCGCCGGCAGACGCTCAAGGACTACGTCGCCTTCCCGCTACTGGCCGGACCGTTCGCGCCGTTCGTCTTCACCGGCAACCTCACGGCCAACTTGATGCGCAACGTGTGGTCGTACATGATCATCTTTTGCGGCCACTTCCCGGATGGCACACAGGAATTCACCGTCGAGGAGACCAAGGACGAGTCTCGCGGCATGTGGTATTTCCGTCAGGTCCTCGGTTCGGCGAACCTGACCGGCGGTAAGATCTTTCATCTGCTGTCCGGCAACCTGTCGCACCAGATCGAGCACCACCTATTCCCGGACGTTCCGGCGCGCCGGTACGCCGACATCGCGCCCGAGGTGCAAGAGATCTGCGAACGCTACGGCATCCCGTACAACAGTGGCTCGCTGCCGCGGCAGTTCGGCACCGTCGTCCGCAAGATCGTCAAGCTGGCCTTCCCGGAGTCGCGCAAGGCGAAGCCGGTCGATCGAGAGCTCGCCGCCGCGTAATTGGCGGGTGTTGCCCACCTCCGGGTGGGGGCACAATGGGGCCGTGGAATGGACCGGCGCCCGCTACGCGGACAACCCAACAGTGGAAGCATCGACCTGGATCGACGCCGATCCAGAACGAGTGTGGAGTCTGGTCTCCGATATCCAGCTGATGCCGACACTCAGCAACGAACTGCAACGGGTCCAGTGGGCCGACGGAGCCGACAGGCCCCGGGTGGGTGCCCGCTTCGTCGGATACAACGAGCACGATGCGTTCGGACAATGGAGCACCACCTCGCAGATCATCGCGTACGACGAGCCCCGTGAATTCGCTTGGGCGGTAGGCGAGCCCGACAATCCCTCGGCGAAATGGCGCTTTCGGCTAACGCCCCGCGACGGCGGTACCGCGCTGAGCTTCTGGATGCAGATGGGCCCGGGACGCTCGGGCCTGTCGGTGGCGATCGACTCGATGCCCGACAAGGAAGAAAAGATCGTCTTTGTCCGGCTGCGCGAGTTCGAGGCCGCGATCGACAAGACCCTGGCGGCGATCAAGCGGCTGGCCGAACACGGGGTGCGGTGATGCGGACCGCGACGACGGTCGAATTGTCCGGTGCCGGCAACGATGTCGTCACGTTTGTCGTCGAGGCCGAAAAGCTGGGGCTGGACGTCTGCTGGGTCGCCGAGGCGTGGGGGACCGACGCGCCGTCGGCGCTGGGCTATCTCGCGGCACGCACGGACCGCATGCTGCTCGGTTCGGGTGTCGTGCAGGTCGGCACCCGCTCGCCCGTCGTGGTGGCCCAGACCGCGATCACATTGTCCAACCTGTCCGCTGGGCGGTTTCTGCTCGGCCTGGGCGCCTCCGGTCCGCAGGTGATCGAGGGCCTGCACGGAGTCTCCTTCAGCCGGCCGCTGACGCGGCTGCGGGAGACCGTCGAGATCGTACGTCAGGTCTTCGCGGGAGGAAAAATCTCATACTCCGGCAAAGAGTTTCAGATTCCTCGCCCTGGCGGGGAAGCGGTGCCGATGCGATTGTCGACGCGTCCGGAGCACGACATCCCGATCTATCTGGCCGCGCTGTCACCGGCAATGCTGCGGTTGACCGGAGAGATCGCCGACGGCTGGCTGGGCACCAGCTTTGTCCCGGAAGGCGCGGGCGACGCCTACTTCGCATACCTCGACGACGGGCTGGCGGCCGCCGCCCGCACGCGTGCCGACATCGACATCTGTCAGGGTGCCGAAGTCGCCTTCGCCGCCGACGAAGACGAACTCACCGGCATGGTCGCCGACCGCAAGAAAGAACTCGCGTTCAGCTTGGGCGGCATGGGATCGTCGAGCACGAACTACTACAACCAGGCATACAGCCGGCAGGGCTGGGCCGACGTCGCGGCCGAGGTACGCGAGCGCTGGCAGGGCGGCGACCGCGACGGCGCGTCCGCGCTGGTGACCGACGAGATGGTGCTGGCCACCACCCTGATCGGGACTCAGGAGATGGTGCGGGCGCGACTCGCCGTCTGGCGAGACGCCGGCGTGAACACCGTGCGGCTGTATCCGGCGGGGGACACCGTGGATGCCAAGCTGACCACGCTGGGGCGGGCCATCGAGCTGGTTCGCGAGGTTTAGTACACGTCGGTCGGCGCGTCCGAAGTCTTCACGAGTTCTACCTCGGGCCGTGCCGGCACCCCGTCGGTGAGGAACCACCGGAAGGCGAGGTTGCCCCGCGGATAGCCCAGCGCGGTCAGTGAATTCGGGTGGGCAGTCATGCCGCGGGACAACACGACGGTCACCGAGCCGTCACTATTGGGTACGGCGCTGTGGCCGTTGATGGAGCAGCGGTCATCGGGGGCGCCATAGGTGGCCATGAATTGGTTCCACACGACCAGGTTCCAGAATCGGCACGACGGAGGCCGGTGTGTGATGACCAGCGCTTCGTCGTCGTCGAGCACGAAACTGCCGTACGAGTAGCAGGCGTCGCGCGCCGACCAGCCGAAGTTGGCGTCGGGCACCTGATAGGGATCGGCGAATTGGTTTGCGGCGTGGGCAGTCTCGTGCCCTAGTGCATGCTCGTCGTCGACCCGTGCCCCGACGGCCAGCGGCATGATGGCAAACATGGTTCGCAACCAGGTAGCAGTCGCCCGCAGACTTGCTGCGGTCTCCGCGTCGCCGTGTCGTATCGGATCCGGTCCGTCGAGCGCTTCGATATGCCAGGAAACCGGGCGCCCGGTCAGCGGGTCGGCTTGATAGTCACGGGTCATCAGCACGGCCGCATCGGGCGTCGGGGGGAATTCGAAGGCGAAGTTGCCGTCGGCGTCGACGTCGAGGTCGGTGTCACGGACTATCGCAACGATCCGGTCCGACCAGGCTCCGGGCGACGGTTCGTTGTAGGCGGTCAGCGAGAAGTACACGCTGTCGCCCTTATTGCCCTTGATGCGGTAGCGCCGCCTCGGATCGACTGGGCAGATGAAGTAATACGCGTCGGTGTTGTCGCCGCCCCAGCGACGATCGCGACGGAACGGCGTGTTCACCGCGACGAACTGCGGCCGACCGGGCTCCGCGAACAGGTAGGTGTCGAATGCCACCCCCAGAGTGGTGGCGAGCATGCGGTAGCCGTCGGCGATGTGCCGGTCGTCGGTCACCGCACGGTCGCCTTCGAGGAATGAGCGGTCAAGGTCACCGATGGTGGCAAGCAACTCTTTCCAAGCGGCCGTGGATTCGTGTGTCATACGCCGATTCCTTTCAGGAGCAACGTGGTGGTGCGATCGACCCAGGTGTCGTCCAGTTCGGTGACGCGGGTTAGCAGGCCCATCAGGGTGATCCCGGCGATGGCTTCCGTTAATTGGGAGGCGAGCTCCCCGGCGCTCACGTCGGCGCGGACCTCGCCGCGCGCCGCGGCCCGTTCCAGCAATTCGGCGAGCCCGCCGCCGATGATGCCGGCGAACCGCTCCAACAGCGCCGAATGCAGCGTCGGATCGCTCGCCATCTCGCCGACCAGCCCCGGCAGCGCCGCCTTGGCGGCCGGTGTCGTCAGGAAAACCATTGCGCGGCGCACCATTTCACGCAGGTCCTCGGGCAGCGATCCGGAATCGGGAATGGCTGTCGCGGCGCCGATCGGGAATACAGCCTCGTGCACGAGGTGCGCTTTGCTCGGCCAGCGCCGGTAGATCGCCGGCTTGCTGGTGCCGGCCCGCTCGGCGATGGCGGAGACCAGCAGCCCGGGATAGCCGGTTTCGGCGAGAAGCTCGACCGTGGCGCGCAGCACCGCGCTGTCGATGCGCGGGTCACGGGGTCTACCAAAATCAACAACCATTACGAAACTCAGAGTAACATAAGTCGGCGTGACCGACGCCGTTCGCTTAAAAGACCTGGCCGAGCCCCAATTCAGCACCGAGGCCCGGCAGATCCTCGACATGATGGCCGCGATGGCCCCCCAGTGCCCGTTGGATGCCGACGCGCTACACGCCCAGGCCAGTGCCGACACCGGCCTGCGCGATTTCGGTTCCGACGACTATCGGGAACGGTTCGACGTCTACCTCGCCGCGCTGCGCGAGATCGACGGCCTGCACGACGCGGGGGTGGTCAACTTCTACGGGCAGCTGCTGCAGTTGCTCAAGAACCGGCTGCTGCTGACCGACCTGCTGAGCCGGCACCCCGAGATCGACGACATCGAACTGCGGCCGCCGGTGGTGATCGCCGGGCTGCCCCGCACCGGCACCACCCACCTGCACAACCTGCTGGCCGCGGCGCCCACCTTCCGCACCATGCCGTACTGGGAAAGCAACGAGCCGTTCCCGCTGGCGCAGGAGGCAGGAATCAAGCCGGATCCACGACGGACGCGGATGGACGTCGCGGTCACGGTGGTCAACACCGTGATGCCGCATTTCGCGCTCATGCACGAGATGACCACCGACCACGTCCACGAAGAGATCCAGCTGCTCGCCAACGACGTGTCCACCATGCTGTTCGAGACTCTCGCCGACGTGCCGCGCTGGCGTGACTACTACCGCAGCCATGACCAGACGCCCCACTACGAATACCTGGCCACCCAGCTCAAGGCGATGCAGTTCCTGCGCGGGGGGCGGCGCTGGCTGCTCAAATCGCCCCAGCACCTCGAGCAGGTGCCGGTGCTGGATCGCGTTTTCCCCGGCAGCATCGTCGTGTTCACCCACCGCGACCCGGTGCCGGTGGCGCTGTCGATGGTCGCGATGATCACCTACTCCGCCCGCATGCACCGGGCACCGGTGCCGGTGGCACGGATCGCGAACTCCTGGATCGACCGTCTCGAGCAGATGCTCAACGCACTGGTCCGCGACCGCGACAACATCGGGCCGGACCGCTCGATCGACATCCGTTTCGACGATTTCATGGTCGACGAAATCGGGGTTGCCGAAAAGGTATACGCGCTGGCCGGCGAACCGTTCACCGAACCAGCATGCGGCGCTGTCGCCGACTATCTGAGTGGCCACCAGCGCGGCCGGCTGGGAAGCGTTGAAACGTCCCACGAGATGTTCGGGCTGCGCCCGGACGATCTGCGTTCCCGCTTCGCGCCGTATGTCGAGCGGTTCCTGACCTAGCCTCATCACATGCCTCAACGCGTGGTGGCAATGCCCGCCCTGGACGGTGTCGAACACAGGTACGTGGATCTCGGCGGTCCCGTCGAGGGCGTCACGATCCACGTCGCCGACGCCGGCCCCGCCGATGGTCCGGCGGTGATGCTCGTGCACGGCTTCCCCGAGAACTGGTGGGAGTGGCACGACCTGATCGGACCGCTGGCCGCCGACGGCTACCGGGTGTTGTGCCCCGACCTGCGCGGCGCCGGCTGGAGCTCGGCGCCCCGTAGCGGCTACACCAAGGACGAGATGGCCGAGGACTTGGCGGCCGTCCTCAACCACTTGGGCGTTGACACGGTGAAGCTTGTCGCCCACGACTGGGGCGGACCGGTGGCGTTCATCATGATGCTGCGCCATCCGTCGAAGGTGACTGGCTTCATGGGTGTGAATACCTCGGCGCCCTGGGTGACGCCCAATCTCTCGGCGCTGCGCAACATCTGGAGATTCTGGTACCAAATCCCCATGGTGCTCCCGGTCATCGGCCCTCGGGTCATCGGTGATCCGAAGGGTCGTTACCTGCGGACCCTCGCCGGTGGATTCGGCGTGCCCGAGAAGGACATTCACATGTATGTCGAATGCATGCGCCAGCCCGGGCACGCTGAGGCCGGTTCGCGTTGGTATCGCACATTCCAGACCAGGGAGGTGCTGCGCTGGATTCGCGGCGAGTTCGACGGTCGCGTCGACGTACCCGTCCGCTGGCTACATGGAACCGGCGATCCGGTGATCACACCCGACATTCTTGACGGATATGCCGACCGCGCAAGCGATTTCGAGGTCGAGCTGGTGGACGGCGTCGGCCACTGGATCGTCGAGCAGCGACCCGAGCTGGTGCTGGACCGGATCCGCGCCTTCCTCAGGGCTTGACCAGGATGCGGATCGGGTTGCCGTCCTGACGCTCGAGCATCTCGATGCCCAACGCGACATCCTCGAGTGAAACGATTTCGCTGATCGAACGCGACACATCGAGGCGCCCGCACGACACCAGTTTCGCCAGGGTTGCGATGTCGACGTTCTGATAGCCGAGGTGGCCGAGCACCTGCTTGCGGGTCAACCCGAACATGGCCGTAGGTCCGACGGTCGGCACCTCAGCGCTCATCCCGACGCCCACCAGCCGGCCGCCGGGAGTCAGACAGTCAAGGGCTTGCTCGAACGTCGCTTTCAGGCCTACCGCGTCGAAGGCCACATCCAGCTTCCGTCCCTCGGTGACCTCGGCGATCTTGTCGCGCAGCCGGTCGTCGCGCGAGTCAAACGCGTGGTCCGCGCCGAGCTCGAGAGCGCGATCCAGAACGACCGGGTTGATGTCGACGGCGATCACCGGTACCGCGCCGACCAACCGTGCGAGCTGGACGACGTGGGTGCCCAGGCCGCCGACACCCCACACACCGACCGATTCCCCGACCGCCACCTTCCCGGTTCGGACCACTGCGCCGTACGGCGTCGACACCGCATCGGCCAAGATCGCGGCCTGCTCCAGTGGGACGTTGTCGGGCACTCGGGTCAGCCCGGCGGCCTGCGCCACGGTGTATTCGGCCCACGCGCCGTCGTATGCGAAGGCCATCAACTGGATCCGCAGGCAGTTCACCACGTCGCCGCGTCGGCAGTTCGGGCATGTCTGGCACGGTCGGCCGGCGGCAACCACTACCCGATCGCCCTCGGTCCAGCCGGTCACGTCGGGACCGAGGGCTGCGATGGTGCCCGAGGCTTCGTGGCCCTGAATCACGACCGGTAACTGGGTCGGGAACGTGCCGTTGATCAAACTGAGGTCCGAGTGGCATATCCCGCAGAAAGCGACTTTGACGAGAACCTCGCCGGGCCCCGGCTCCGGGATCGGAACATCTTCCAGCGCAATCCTTTTGCCGTCCGCGTAGAAGCGTTCGGCGCGCATGGTGGCCGCCATGGTTATTCGACGCCGATCGCGACTTCTGTCGACTTGATGAACACCGTCGCGGGCTGACCGACCGCCAGGCCGAGGTCAGCAGCGGCGTCCTTGGTCACCGAGGAAGTCACGATCTGATCGCCGCCGTCGAGTCGAACCTTCACGATCGCCATCACGCTGCCCAGGTCGACCTCGGTGATGACGCCCTTGAGCTGGTTCCGGGTGGATAGCCGCATCGCAGTCCTCCGTTTCTAGCCGGTTAGCGATGAGCCTAGGCCACTTGCGCTCAGTGTCGAGGCCCGAGCAATGCTACCGACGCATCCACTGCCGGTTCGACGATCTCCCGGACGGGTCGCCCATCTTCGACGGCAAGCGCGGTCAGTTCACGCAGGCCGCCCAGCAGGATCACGGCCAGCGGCGCGGTCAACGGCGGCAGCTCGGCCCGCCGAAAGCCCGGGCTGGCACTGAGATCGATCAGCAGGCTGGACAACAGCCGCAACCCGCGGCGCTGCACGGGGCGAGCGGCGTCCCCGAGCGACGGGAGCTCACGAATCCAGCTCAACGTGACGGCCCGCCGGGCTTCGATGGTTTTGACGTAGGCCTCGACGGCCTGACGAATCTGCAGTTGCCAGTCGGCCTCGGGATCGACGGCTGCCCGGATGCTCTCGCCAAGTTTCTCGTTGTCGGCCAGCAGCAGTTCGAGGAAGCATTGCTCTTTGCTCGCGTACTGGTCATAGAACGTGCGCTTCGACGTGCGCGCGTGGCGGACGATGTCGGCGATCGTGGTGGCGCCATAGCCACGCTCGCCGATCGAGGCCGCCAACCCGTCGAGCAGCCGAAGCCGGAACGGGTCGGTGTCGTCGAGAATGGGGTCGACGGCCGCTGATGCCATTGGTGTCACGGACGGCGCCCCCCTGCACTCGAATGCGGAACCTCAAAACACCTTGTCATCTTTGGTACCACAGAGTACCGTACCGGAAAAGCGACGGTACACCGCGGTACCAACCCCCGAATTCGGGGGCAGATGTTGGGAGCGTCCCGCCATGAGCGAAGCAGTCATCGCCCCGCCGGCGCCACCCGCGATCAGACTGCCGCCTGCGTCCCGGCTCCCAAAGGTGTTCCAGGGCATGGCCTTTGTGATGTCGCGGCGATGGATGATCCGGCATCTGGTGCGCCGCTATGGCAACGTCTTCATACTGAATGTCCCAACGTTCGGCCGCGTCGTTGTGGTCGCCGACCCGGAGCTGGCCAAGCAGATCTTCACCACCAGCCCCGACGAGCTCGGCAACATCCAGCCCAATCTCAGCCGCTTGTTCGGAAGCGGCTCGGTGTTCGCCCTCGATCGCGAGGAGCACCGCCGTCGGCGACGGTTGTTGGCGCCTCCGTTCCACGGCAAGAGCATGAAGAACTACGAGGCGATCATCGAAGAAGAAACCCTGCGTGAGATCGCGAAATGGCCGGAAGGCCAACCGTTTCCAACGCTGCCATCGATGATGCACATCACGCTCAATGCGATCCTGCGCGCGGTCTTCGGGGCCGACGGGGCCGAACTCGGCGAGCTGCGCCGGCTGATCCCGCCGTGGGTCACGCTCGGCTCGCGACTGGCGGCATTCCCGAAACCCAAACGGAGCTATGGACGCTACAGCCCGTGGGGCCGGCTGGAGGCGTGGCGGCGCCATTACGACGACGTCATCGACAAGCTGATCGCCGACGAGCGGGCGGACCCGAACTTCGTCGACCGCACCGATGTGCTCGCGTTGATGCTGCGCAGCACCTACGACGACGGTTCGGTCATGTCGCGCAAGGACATCGGCGACGAACTACTCACCCTGCTGGCCGCCGGTCACGAAACCACCGCCTCCACGCTGGCCTGGGCGTTCGAGCGGTTGACCCGCCACCCGGAACTGCTGGCCGCACTGGTCGAGGAGGCCGACCGTGATGGCCACGAGCTGCGTCAGGCCTCCATCCTGGAAGTCCAACGGTCCAGGACCGTCATCGATTTCGCGGCACGCAGCATCTATCCGCCCGTATACCAACTTGGCGAATGGGTCATTCCGCGCGGGTATTCGATGATCGTGAGTATCGCGCGGATACACGACAACCCCAACGTCTTCCCCAACCCGGAACGTTTTGATCCGCAGCGCTACATAGGATCCAAGCCGTCCGCCTTCGCGTGGATTCCGTTCGGCGGTGGCACCCGCCGGTGTGTGGGGGCCGCGTTCGCCAACATGGAGATGGACGTAGTGCTGCGAACGGTGTTGCGCCACTTTACTATCGAGACCACCGACGCCCCCGCCGAGGACTGGTACTGCCGCGGTGTCGCCTACACCCCGAAAGACGGCGGACGAATCGTCGTGCGCCGTCGCTGAGTCTATTGGTTAGCGGAAGCCCGTCGCGGTAGCTTCCAGCCGGGACGCACGTAGTGGCAGGTGTACCCGTTGGGGTAGCGCTCGAGGTAATCCTGATGCTCGGGCTCGGCCTCCCAGAAATCCCCGGCCGGGCTGACCTCGGTCACCACCTCGCCGGGCCACAGGCCTGACGCCTCGACGTCGGCGATGGTGTCCAGCGCGATTCGCTTCTGCTCGTCATCGAGGTAGAAGATGGCCGACCGGTAGCTGGGCCCCCTGTCGTTGCCCTGCCGGTTCTTCGTTGTGGGGTCGTGGATCTGGAAGAAGAACTCCAGCAGCGTGCGGTAGTCGGTGACCGCCGGGTCGTACACGATTTCGACGGCCTCGGCGTGCATGCCGTGATTGCGGTAGGTCGCGTTGGGGACCTCGCCGCCGCTGTAGCCGACCCGGGTCGAAAGCACACCCGGCTGCTTGCGGATCAGGTCTTGCATTCCCCAGAAGCAGCCGCCGGCGAGGATCACTTTTTGGGTACTTGCCATTTCTTTGTCCTCCTCAGGGGCCACGCTACACTCCGCCCGTGAGGTGTAACGGCTCGTGAACAGCCCAGAGTTCCCGCGTAATGAATTGGCCGCGGCCTTCGAGAAATTCGAAGAAACCGTCGCCCGCGCCGCCGAGACACACGACTGGGACGCCTGGGTCGAGCACTACACACCCGACGTCGATTACATCGAGCACGCCATGGGCACCATGAAAGGTCGCGAGCAGGTGCGCGACTGGATTCAGCGGACGATGACGACCTTCCCGGGCAGCCACATGGTGGCGTTTCCGTCGTTGTGGTCGGTCATCGACGAGCCCACCGGGCGGATCATCATGGAGCTCGACAACCCGATGCGCGACCCCGGCGACGGCTCGGTGATCGCCGCGACCAACATCTCGATCATCACCTATGCCGGCGACGGCCTGTGGCGCCGTCAAGAAGACATCTATAACCCGTTGCGCTTTCTGCAGGCGGGTCTGAAGTGGTGCGCGAAGGCGCAGGAGCTGGGCACACTCGACGACGACGCCGCGCGTTGGATGCGCGAGAACGGTGTGCCGAAGTGAGCAGCAAACCCAAACGGGACAAATTGGTCATAGGTGCCAACGGATTTTTGGGTTCGCACGTCACCCGCCAACTGGTCACCGACGGCGAACAAGTACGTGCCATGGTGCGGCCGAACGCGAACACCCGCGCCATCGACGACCTTCAGGTCACCCGCTTTCATGGCGACGTCTTCGACACCGACACGTTGCGTGCGGCGATGGACGGAGTCGACGACGTGTACTACTGCGTCGTCGACACCCGCGCCTGGTTGCGTGACCCGGCGCCGCTGTTTCGCACCAACGTCGAAGGCCTGCGCAACGTCCTCGATGTCGCCGTCAAGCAACCCGACCTGCACCGGTTCATCTTCACCAGCACCTACGCGACGGTGGGCCGGCGGCATGGCCACGTGGCGACCGAGGACGACGTGATCGGCTCGGGCGGATTGACGCCCTACGTTCGATCCCGCGTTCAGGCCGAGAATTTGGTGATGCGGTACGTGACCGAGGCCGGCCTGCCTGCCGTCGCAATGTGCGTCTCGACGACCTACGGCGGCGGCGACTGGGGCCGCACCCCGCACGGCGCCTTCATCGCCGGCGCGGTCTTCGGCAAGCTGCCGTTCGTGATGAACGGCATCCAGCTGGAAGTAGTCGGCGTCGACGATGCCGCCAGGGCAATGATTCTCGCCGCGGAACACGGGCGCATCGGCGAGCGCTACCTCATCTCCGAACGCATGATCCCGCTGACGGACGTGGTGCGGATCGCGGCCGACGAGGCCGGTGTGCCGCCGCCGGCACGCTCGATCTCGGTGCCCGCGCTGTATGCGCTGGCCGCACTGGGCAGCCTGAAAGCCCGGCTCACCGGCAAAGACGCCGAACTCAGCCTCAAATCGGTGCGGATGATGCGCGCCGAAGCCGATGTCGACCACAGCAAGGCGGTCCGCGAGCTGGGCTGGCAGCCGCGCCCGGTCGAGGAATCGATTCGCGACGCCGCCCGGTTCTGGGCCGCGATGCGCGACGCCGGGAGAAACACCAAAAACAGGACCGCCGCCCAACCCGAATAAGCTCGCCCCCGTGGAGCGCATTCGTGTCGACTTAGACGGGCCGCCCCAAACCATGCTGGCGACGCTGTACGCCAAGGCGCTCGACGCCGATGCGCCCCGCTCGATCCTGAGCGACCACTACGCCAAGGCGGCCGTGGCGCGCATCGACTACGACTGGGAAGCAACGACTATCAATGCGCGGAGGGCGCCGTCGGTCGCCATCCGCACGCTGCACTTCGACAACTGGACCCGCCAGTTCCTGGCCGCGCACGAGCGCGCCCACCAGGAAGTCGCAGTGTTGCACGTGGGTTGTGGCCTGGATGCGCGCGTGTATCGACTGGATCCACCTCCGGGTGTGCACTGGTATGACATCGACTACCCCGATGTCATCGGATTGCGCGAACGCGTGTATCCCGGCCGAGCGAATTATCGAATGCTGCCGGCGTCCGCGACCGATCCGTCCTGGCTGGCCGAAATACCGGCCGACAGTCCCGCTCTGCTCATTGGCGAGGGCCTGACGCCATACCTGACCAGGGACGACGGGCTGGCGCTACTGCGTCGTGTCGTGGATCGGTTCCCGTCTGGTGAACTGCAGTTCGATGCGTTCAGCACGTTCGGGGTCCGGACGGCGCGGTTCATTAACCCCATCGTGCGCCGCTCGGGCTCGATGCTGCACTGGGCGATCAACAAGCCCGGCGACATCGTCGACGCGGTTCCTGCGACCCGTCTTTTGGCGTGGCAATCGGTATTCGACAGCGACACGTTCAATCTGCTGACGCCGGCAAATCGCTGGCTGGGGAGGACGATGGCGGTGATACCACCATGGCGCAACATCGGGCAATACCACCGCTACGCGTTCGGGCAACCCGAAATCGGGAAGCGTTGAGCGCCGGTCGGTGTTGCACCAAGCATCTGCGTCTGAGGAGGAACCAACCATGGCCCACCGGGAAGTCTTAGAACCCAGCGCCGGACACCCGATCACCATCGAGCCGACAAAGGGACGGGTACAGGTTCGCGTCAATGGCGACCTGGTCGCCGACACCACGGCGGCGCTGGTGTTGCAGGAGGCCACTTTGCCTGCGGTGCAATACATTCCGCTGGTCGACGTAGCTCAAGAACGGCTGACTCGAACCGAAACCGGCACCTACTGCCCCTTCAAGGGGGACGCCAGCTACTACAGCGTGACCACGTCGGCCGGCGACACCGTCGAGGATGCGATCTGGTTCTACGAAGAGCCCTATCCCGCTGTTGCGGAGATTGCCGGACACGTCGCCTTCTACCCCAACAAAGCCGAGATCACCGTCGTAGGTGACTAACTGAACCCGGGAAACACGGTCGCCGCCATCCGGGTGTCGCTGTATTCGCGCATCGACACGATCAACCCGTCTCGGGTATCGAAGATGCAGACGAACGGGCTGTCATAGCGGGCTCCCGTTTCGGTGGTGGCCTCGACGTGCCCTTCGATGACCACCGTTTCGCCCTCGTTGACGCAGCGGATCAGCTCGATGTTGATCTCTGGGAGAAGGTGTTTGCGTTGCTCGATCGCCGTGCGCAGCGTTTCCTTGCCGAAGGAAGTACCGGTGATGATGCTCCAGTAGCTGAAGTCGTCACTGAGCAGCGCCAGGCCTTCGTCGAGATCCGCGCCATCGCACAGCGTCTGCAGAAACATCCACGCCAGTTCGGCCTGCGGGTCGTCGAACGGCGTGGTCACATGGTCATAGTGTCTTGGTAGACAGATTGCGGTCAATGATGGCGGCCTGGGAGCTATTGAGGTGAAGAGCGAGCGCACGGTCACGTTCTCCGGCACCGGCACCTTCGGGCACACTTTGGCGCCGCTTCGTCGGGGTCCTCGAGACCCGAGTTTCCAGGTCACCGCAGACGGCAATACCTGGCGAACCAGCCTGCTCCCCACCGGGCCCGTCTCAGCGCGGATCAGCCGCGCGGCCTCCAACGCCGCCCACTGCGAGGCGTGGGGCGATGGTGCCGAGGAATTCCTCGAGTTGCTGCCCGCGCTGCTCGGCGCCGACGATGACGCTTCGGATTTCGAGCCGACGGACCCGACGGTCGCCGTCGCGCACCAACGGGTTCCGCACCTGCGCCTGGGTCGCACCGGACAGGTGCTGGAAGCCCTGGTTCCGGCGGTCATCGAGCAGCGGGTGCCCGGCGCCGACGCCTTCCGGTCCTGGCGGGTGCTGCTGACCAAGTACGGAACGCCACCGCCCGGACCGGCGCCGGCCGAGATGCGTGTGCCGCCGTCGGCCCAAGTGTGGCGAACCATCCCGTCGTGGGAGTTCCACCGCGCCAATGTCGACCCGGGGCGGGCCCGGACCGTGGTGAGCTGCGCGCAGCGAGCTGCGTCGCTGGAGCGGCTGGCGTCGTGGCCGCCGGCCCAGGCCCGCGAAGCGCTGACCTCGCTGCCGGGCGTCGGGGTGTGGACCGCCGCCGAGACCGCGCAACGGGCGTTCGGTGACGCCGATGCCGTTTCGGTGGGCGACTACCACATCTCGAAGATGATTGGCTGGACGCTACTGGGTCGCCCGGTCGACGACGACGGCATGCTGGAACTGCTGGAACCAATGAGACCGCACCGCCATCGGGTGGTTCGCCTGCTCGAAGCGAGCGGACTGGCATACGAGCCGCGCCGCGGGGCCCGGCTGCCTGTGCAGCACATCCACTCGATTTAGCCCAGCGGACAAACGGCGAGTGTTTCCAAGTGTTTCCGAGAGTGGCCTTCGGGTACTCGTAGCCGATGACACAGTTCACCATTCCGGGGTTGACCGACAAGCAGGCAGCGCGGCTTACCGAGTTGCTGCAGCGCCAGCTGAGCACCTACAACGACCTACACTTGACGCTGAAGCACATCCACTGGAATGTGGTGGGCCCCAACTTCATTGGCGTTCACGAAATGATTGACCCGCAGGTGGAGGCGGTGCGCGCATTCGCCGACGATGTCGCCGAGCGGATCGCGGCTCTCGGTGCGTCGCCGGAAGGCACCCCCGGCGCGATCGTCAGGGACCGCTCCTGGGACGACTACGCCATCGGGCGTGACGCCGCGCAGGCGCATCTGGCCGCACTGGACCTGGTCTACAACGGCGTGATCGAAGATGTCCGGAAGGCCATCGACGAGACAGATGACATCGACTTGGTCACCCAGGATCTGCTGATCGACCAGGCCGGGGCGCTGGAGAAGTTCCAGTGGTTCGTCCGGGCGCACCTGGAGAGTTCGGGTGGGAAATTGGCTCACGCGGGTTCGTCCAGCGAAAAGAGCGCCGCAAACACCGCGCGGCGCAAGGCGAAATAATTCGAGCGGTTTTACTCGGCGGCTTCTTGCCGCTCGCGCTCGGCTTTTCTTTCTTCGAAGGCGGGCCTACGGTCCAGCCGTTGCGCTTCGTAGATCGTGACGTTGGTGCGAGACAGCAGCAATGACGCGATACCGACGGCGATGATCGCCCAGGGAACCACCGAGAACGAGCCCGTCATCTCCGCGACCATGATCATGATGGCCAGCGGCGCGCGGGAGACGCTGCCGAAGCACGCCATCATCCCCACCATCACGAAGATCCCCGGCCCGCCGGGCACCCCGGGTAGGCCGCACAGCTCGCCCAGTCGCCAGACGGCGGCTCCAAGGAAGGCGCCGATCACGATGCCGGGCCCGAACAGCCCGCCGGACCCGCCGGTGCCAATCGACAGCGACGTGGCCACGATCTTGGCGATCGGCAGGACGAGCACGATCCACAACGGGATGTGCAGCAGCGATTCGCGATCGGCGGCCAGCTGTGCCCAGCCGTAGCCGCTGCTCAGGACTTGGGGGATGAGTAGTCCGAGCAGGCCGACCAGGAGTCCGCCGATCGCCGGCTTGAGCACTTGCCCACCCGGAAGCCGGTGGGTGAGCGCAACGCAGGCGTGGAAGGCACGGGCATACAGGTAGCCACCGAGGCCGGCAACGACACCGATCGTGATGCCCAGCAGGAACCACTTGCGCAGGTAGCCCGACGTGCGGATCGAGGCGCCGAAGCGCCCGCCTGCAGCGGCGGGCGGAGCCGCTGCGGGCCGGGGTTCGTCCATCATAGGCGGAGGGGAATAAACGGACCACAGTCCGGTTATACGGGTAACCCTCAAATAAGGAGATGGAAATGCCTGCTATCACCGCAGACACGCTCACGTTGGCGCGGGTGCGCCCGGCCGGCCCCGCCGACACCGAGCGCCCCGTTCGATCGATCACCACCGGCCCGCGAGGCTACGAGGGCGAGGGATTCCCGGTGGTCCGCGCCTTCGCCGGGGTCAGTACCGCCGCCCTGGATCCGTTCGTGCATATGGACCAGATGGGCGAGGTGGACTACGAGCCCGGCGAGCCCAGAGGCACCGATTGGCATCCGCACCGGGGCTTCGAGACGGTCACCTACATGATCGACGGCAAGTTCGCGCACCAGGATTCCCACGGCGGCGGCGGTCTGATCACCGACGGCGCGACGCAATGGATGACGGCCGGTTCCGGCATCCTGCACATCGAGACCCCGCCGGCCGAGCTGGTGGAAAGTGGCGGCGTCTTCCACGGCATCCAGCTGTGGGTCAATCTGCCGCGCAAGGACAAGTTCGCGCCGCCCCGCTACCAGGCCATCGAGGGCACCGACGCTCGATTGCTCTCCTCCGACGACGGCGGGGCGCTGCTGCGCATCATCGCCGGTGAGGTCGACGGCCACCGCGGACCGGGCGTCACCCACACCCCGATCACGCTGGCGCACGCGACGATCCAGGCTGGGGCGCGGCTGAACATGCCGTGGCGGCGTGACTTCAACGCGCTGGTGTACGTGCTGTCCGGCAGCGGCTATGTGGGTCCGGAGGCTCACCCGATCCAGCAGGGCCAGTTGGCCGTTCTCGGGCCCGGCGATCGGATCACCGTCGGTGCCCACCCGATTCACGGGGCCCCAGGTGTCCTTGATGCATTGATCCTGGGCGGGCAGCCTATTCGCGAACCGGTATTTCACTACGGACCTTTCGTAATGAACTCCAAAGTTGAATTGATCAAGGCGATCGAGGACTACCAAGCCGGAAAATTTGGCGAAGTCCCGCCGAACGCACTAATGCCACACCGCGGCGGTGGCACAATCCAATAATGCCGACCGCGGCGCATCGAAGGCCCGGGCGTCCCCCGGCAGCGAAGGCCGATGAGACGCGTAAGCGCATTGTGCGCGCTGCGCGTGAGGTGTTCAGTGAACGTGGTTACGACGGGGCGACGTTCCAGGCGATAGCCGTCCGCGCCGACCTGACCCGCCCCGCGATCAATCACTACTTTTCCAGCAAGAAGCTGCTGTACCGCGAGGTGGTGGACCAGACCAACGATCTCGTCGTCACGACCGGCATCGAACAGGCCAAGCGGGTGACGACCCTGATGAGTCGGCTTACGGAATTCATCGGCGTGGCGATGCATGCCCATACTGAGAATCCTTCGGTCTCAGCGTTTCTGGTCACCGCCGTGCTGGAATCGCAGCGACACCCGGAATTGAATCGAGCCGAAAACGACGCTGTCGTAGTTAGCCGCGAATTTCTGAATTGGGCCGTCGACGATGCCATCAAGCGTGGCGAGCTCAAAACAGACACGGATGTCCCTTCGTTGGCCGAGACGCTGCTAATGGTGCTCTGCGGTGTGGGCTTCTATGCCGGTTATCTCCGGAACTATCAAGAGATGCAAGCCGTCACCGATACGTTGCGCCACCTACTGGAGGGCGCATTCTGGGAGCGCGGCGCCTGACCAGCTGGGCGCCGGCTAGGCGCCCTCAGGAGCACGGGTGATGTGGCCCACAAAGCGCATAGGCTAACTAACTTATTCGGTACCATGGTCGGGATATGACTGACCTCGACGAACCGTCTTCGTTGCCTCCGTCGTTACGAACTGCCGGCGACAGCTGGGCCATCACCGAACTCGTCGGCGCCACCGCCTTGGGAGTGGCCGCCGCTCGCGCCGCCGAAACGGCCGGAGTCGATCCGCTGATTCGCGACAACTTCGCCGGGACCCTGGTGTCCTCGGCCGGCCAGGCCTGGGCCCGGCTGGCGGACCCCAAGCTGGCCTGGCTCGACGACGACCAGCACGGGAAACGGGTCCATCGGCTCGGCATCGACTACCAGGCGGTGCGCACCCACTTCTTCGACGACTACTTCCGCGCCGCCGTTGAGGACGGGATTCGTCAGGTGGTCATCCTCGCCGCCGGACTGGACTCGCGGGCCTACCGGCTGGATTGGCCCGCGGGCACCACGGTCTACGAGATCGACCAGCCCAAGGTGCTGGGGTACAAGACCGGAGTCCTGGAAGCGCATGGCGTGGTTCCCGCGTCCAGGCGGCGCCCGGTCCCGGTGGATCTGCGCGACGACTGGCCGGCCGCGCTGCTGGCCGCCGGGTTCGACCGCACCCAACCGACCGCATGGCTCGCCGAAGGCCTGCTGCCCTACCTGCCGGGCGACGCCCAGGACCGGTTGTTCGAGAAGTTCACCGCGCTCAGCGCGCCGGGCAGTCGTGTTGCCGTCGAGGTGTTCGGCGTGAATCCCAACAGCAACACCAATCGCTGGAAGCGGATGCGGGAGCGGCTTGGTCTGGACGTCAATGTCGAAGCGCTGACCTTTCACGAGCCCGACCGTTCCGACCCCGCCGGCTGGCTGACCGAGCACGGCTGGCAGGTGCACAGCGTCAACAACCGCGACGAGATGGCCCGGCTGGGCCGCCCCGTACCCGAAGACCTCACCGACGAGGCCGTCCGCAGCACGCTGCTGCGGGCGCGTCTCGGACCGATTTATGGAGCCCAAGGAGAGAAGCAATGAGCTCATTGCGCACCCATGACGACACCTGGGACATCAAGACGAGTGTCGGAACGACGGCCGTGATGGTCGCCGCGGCCCGGGCAGTCGAAACCGAGCAGCCCGATCCGCTGATTCGCGACCCCTACGCCAAGCTGCTCGTCACCAGCGCGGGCGCCGGCGTCATGTGGGAGGCCATGCTCGACCCGGCGCTCGCGGCCAAGATCGAATCGATCGACGCCGAATCCGCGGCCCATCTGCACCACATGCGCGGCTATCAGGCGGTGCGGACGAACTTCTTCGACACCTATTTCCTCGACGCCACTAAAGACCCGGCCACCGGAATCCGGCAAGTAGTGATTCTGGCGTCCGGGCTGGATTCGCGTGCCTACCGGCTGGACTGGCCGGCCGGCACCACGGTGTACGAGATCGACCAGCCCCAGGTGTTGGCCTACAAGTCCACGACGTTGGCCGAAAACGGCGTGACGCCGTCGGCCGATCGCCGCGAGGTGGCCATCGACCTGAGGCAGGACTGGCCGGCCGCTTTGCGCGCCGCGGGCTTCGACCCGACGGCGCCGACCGCATGGCTGGCCGAGGGGCTGTTGATGTACCTGCCAGCCGAAGCGCAAGACAAGTTGTTCACCCAGATCGGCGAGTTGAGTTCGCCGGGGAGCCGGGTCTCGGCCGAAACCGCACCCGCGCACGCCGACGAACGGCGCCAGCAGATGCGCGAGCGGTTCAAGAAGGTTTCCGAAGAGCTTGGGCTGGAGGAGCAGAGCCTTGACATCGGGGAGCTGATGTACCGCGACGAGCACCGCGCCGACGTCACCGAGTGGCTCAACAACCACGGCTGGCGCGCCACCGCGCAGGCGTCGGCCGACGAGATGCAGCGGCTGGGCCGCTGGATCGAGAATGTCCCGATGGCCGACGACAAGGATGCCTTCTCCGACTTCGTGGTCGCGGAGCGCTTGTAATGCCGCGCACCGCGGACGACTCCTGGGACATCGCAACCAGCGTCGGGGCTACCGCGGTGATGGTCGCATTGGCCCGGGCGGCCGAAACCGCCAGCGACGACCCGCTCATCCGGGATCAGTTCGCCGAGCCGCTGGTGTCGACGCCCGAGCTCGATGGGGTGCGCGAACAGGTGGCGGCCTGGTGGGCCGGAGACCGCGAGGATGAGGTCGATTTCGCGGTCGGCGCCCAGCAGATGATCAACTACCAGGCGGTGCGCACCCACTTCTTCGACGCGTATTTCACCCAGGCCACCGGCGCCGGTATCCGGCAGGTGGTGATCTTGGCGGCCGGTCTGGATTCGCGCGCGTACCGGCTGGCGTGGCCGGACGGCACCGTCGTGTACGAGATCGACCTGCCCAAGGTGCTGGAATACAAAGCCCAGACGCTGGCGCTGCACGGCGCCGAGCCGACGACGGACCGGCGAGGGGTACCCGTCGACCTGCGTGACGATTGGCCGCAGGCGTTGCGTGACGCCGGTTTCGACCCTGCTCGTCCGACGGCGTGGCTGGCCGAAGGACTGCTGCCGTTTCTGCCGGCCGCTGCGCAGGAAGCCATGTTCGACTCGGTCGACCAGCTCAGCGGTCCCGGCAGCCGGGCGGCCGTCGAGATCTTCGGTGCCGACGAAGAGAAACGCAAAGAGGCCGAAGAGAAGTGGGCCGCGTTGCGGGCCAAACGCAAAGCGCGCGGCGAGGATACCTCGTTCAACCCGTTCGACCTCTGGTTCGATCACGGGGGCCGCTCCGAGCCGGCCGATTGGTTCGCCGCGCGCGGCTGGACCACCGTGTCGGTGAGTGCTTTCGACGAAGCGGTGCGGCTGGGCCGGACGCCGCAGTCGGACGCGCGGCCGTTTGTGAACAGCTTCGTCACGGCCGCCAAGCCCTGACCCAAGCGCCGACGGGCGCATCCTTCCCTACTGCTGTTCTGACCCGATGGCTAGGATCGCGGTTATCACCTATGAGCGGCCGCGACGTAGCGCGGGCACTTTCGGGGATATCCGAGAAGGGAAGACAGCGATGACGACCGAATCGGTTGCACCGAAGACGCAACAACCCGAGCACGAGGCCTCGACCGGCTCCCCAACTGGAGTGGCCGAAACCGTGGCCCGGCTGCGCAAGACCTTTGCCAGCGGGCGCACCCGCAGTGTCGAGTGGCGAAAGCAGCAGTTGCTTGCGCTGGCAGCGTTGATGGAAGAGAACGAGGACGCGATCGCCAAGGCGCTTGCCGAGGATCTTGACCGCAACCCGGTCGAGGCTTTCATCGCCGACGTTGCGACGACGGTCAGCGAGGCGAAGTATGCGGCCAAGAAGGTGCGCAAATGGATGCGCCGCAAATACCTGCTGCTGGAACTGCCGCAGCTGCCCGGCCGCGGCTGGGTGGAGTACGAGCCCTACGGCACCGTGTTGATTATCGGCGCCTGGAATTATCCGTTCTACCTGACGCTGGGCCCCGCGGCCGGGGCGATCGCCGCCGGAAATGCCGTGATCTTGAAGCCCTCGGAAATCGCCGCGGCGTCGTCACGGTTGATGGCCGAGCTGGTTCCGCGTTACCTCGACCGTGACGCGATCGCGGTGGTCGAGGGCGACGGCATGGTGAGCCAGGAGCTGATCGCCCAGGGCCTGGACCGCGTCATGTTCACCGGCGGCACCGAGATCGGCCGCAAGGTCTACGAGGGCGCCGCCCGGCACCTGACCCCGGTCACCCTCGAGCTCGGCGGCAAGAGCCCGGTGGTCGTGGCGGCCGACGGCGACATTGACGTCGCGGCCAAGCGGATCGCCTGGATGAAGATCCTCAATGCGGGCCAGACCTGCGTCGCCCCCGACTACGTGCTGGCCGACGCCACCATCCGCGACGAGTTGGTCAGCAAGATCGGCGCCGCCCTCACCAAGTTCCGCTCCGAGGACGACCAGGCCGGAATGCGCATCGTCAACCAGCGTCAGTTCGACCGGTTGAGCGGCTACATCTCCGACGCGGAAGCCGACGACAAGAGCCAGGTCGCCGTCGGCGGCAAGTGCGACGCATCGAACCTGCGTATCCAGCCGACCGTGGTCGTCGATCCCGACCCCGACGGGCCGTTGATGAAGAACGAGATCTTCGGGCCGATCCTGCCGGTGCTCACCGTCAAATCCCTCGACGACGCAATAGGTTTCATCAACGCGCGGCCCAAGCCGCTGTCGGCGTACCTGTTCACCAAGTCACGTGACACCCGCGAGCGGTTCATCAAGCAGGTGCCGGCGGGCGGCATGCTGGTCAACCACATCGCCTTCCAGGTGTCGACGGCCAAGCTGCCGTTCGGCGGCGTCGGCGCCTCGGGCATGGGTGCGTATCACGGCAAATGGGGATTCGACGAGTTCAGCCATCGCAAGTCGGTGCTGACCAAGCCCACCCGGCCCGACTTCTCCAGCATCATCTACCCGCCCTACACCGAGCGCGCGTTCAAGCTGGCTCGCCGCATGTTCTGATTGTTGTTCGCCCCGAATCGCCTTCGCAGAGAGGAACGTAATGCCCGGAGTGCAGGACCGTGTCATCGTCGTCACCGGAGCCGGTGGGGGATTGGGTCGTGAATACGCCCTGACCCTGGCTCGGGACGGCGCCAGTGTCGTCGTCAACGACCTCGGTGGAGCCCGCGACGGCACCGGCGCCGGATCGGCGATGGCCGATCAGGTCGTCGCCGAGATCAAAGACGCGGGTGGGCGTGCGGCCGCCAACTACGACAGCGTCGCCACCGAGGACGGCGCGGCGGGCATCATCAAAACCGCGCTCGACGAGTTCGGCGCGGTCCACGGCGTGGTCAGCAACGCGGGGATCCTGCGCGACGGCACCTTCCACAAGATGACGTCGGAGAACTGGGACGCCGTGCTCAAGGTGCACCTCTACGGCGGGTACAACGTGATCCGCGCTGCCTGGCCGCACTTCCGCGAGCAGAGCTACGGCCGGGTCGTCGTCGCCACCTCCACCAGTGGGCTGTTCGGCAACTTCGGCCAGACCAATTACGGCGCTGCCAAACTCGGCCTGGTCGGCCTGATCAATTCCCTGGCGCTCGAGGGTGCCAAATACAACATCCACGCCAACGCGCTGGCGCCGATCGCGGCGACCAGGATGACGCAGGACATCCTGCCACCGGAGGTGTTCGAGAAGCTGACGCCGGATTATGTCGCACCGGTGATCGGCTACCTGTGCACCGAGGAATGCGCCGAGAACGGCTCGGTGTTCATCGTCGGCGGCGGCAAGGTGCAGCGCACCGCGCTGTTCCAGAACGATGGCGTCACCTTCGACAAGCCGCCGTCGGTGGACGATATCGCCGCCCGGTGGGCCGAGATCACCGACCTGTCGGCCGCCCAAAAAGCCGGATTCAAGCTCTAGAACAAGCTCTCACGTATGAAAGCCTGTGTCGTACAGGAGCTTTCGGGACCATCCGGGATGGTCTACTCCGATATCGACGATGTCACCGGCGACGATGACAACGTCGTCATCGATGTTCGCGCCGCTGGGGTGTGCTTTCCCGACCTGCTGCTGACGAAGGGCGAGTATCAACTGAAGTTGCCGCCGCCCTTCGTTCCCGGCATGGAAACCGCGGGCGTCGTCCGGTCTGCGCCGGCCACGTCGGGATTCCGGGTGGGCGAACGGGTTTCAGCGTTCGGAGTTCTCGGCGGCTACGCGGAGCGGGTGGCGGTCCCGGTGGGCAACGTGGTCCGTAGTCCGGCGGAACTCGATGACGCTCAAGCGGTTTCGTTGCTGGTGAACTACAACACCATGTACTTCGCGCTGGCCCGGCGCGCCGCGATGCGGCCGGGTGACAGCGTGCTGGTACTGGGCGGTGCCGGTGGGGTGGGCACGGCGGCCATTCAGATCGCGAAGGCGATGGGCGCCAGCCAGGTGATAGCCGTGACGCACCGCCAAATGGCGACCGACTACGTCGCGTCGCTCGGCGCCGACGAGGTGCTGCTGCTGACGGACGACTGGGCGCAGCAGGTGCGCGAGCTCACTCACGACCGGGGCGTCGATATCGTCGTCGATCCCATCGGTGGCCCTACGTTCGACGACGCGATCCGCGTGCTGGCCGTCGACGGCAAGCTGCTGGTGATCGGCTTTGCGGCGGGCGGCATCCCCACCGTCAAGGTCAACCGGCTGCTGCTGCGCAACGTCAGCGTGGTGGGCGTGGCGTGGGGCGAGTACCTCAACAAGGTTCCCGGTTCGGCGGCCTTGTTTGCCTGGGGCCTGAGCCAGCTGGTCTTCCTGGGGCTGAAACCGCCGCCGCCGCAACGCTATCCGTTGTCGGAAGCCCAAGCGGCGTTGCAGTGCCTGGCCGACGGCGGTGTGCTCGGCAAGCTTGTCCTCGAGCCGTAGGAATCAGCGAGGCCGGGCCCGGCTCATCCGCCAACCGGCTCAATTAGAGGGCTGCCACCAGCACTAGAAGCTCAAAACCACCTGCGAGTGTGAGCAATCCCGTGTCGGCAGCAATCGGAGCGACGAGTGCATATTCCAATCCGCCGAGAACGTTCCCGTTGATCGCTTGCTGGATCCCGCTCAGGAACAAGTTGACGTCGTAGGCCGGGAACACGGTAACGATGCCATTCACGATGTCTGCCGTCGGAAGCAAAGCGGCGTAAAGATTCGCGGCAGTACCCGAGATCTCGTTGGCGACATTGGTGACCGCCCCCTGGATGGTCTCGATAATGCTGTCGGGCGAGGATAGCGCCGACGTCAGCGCGGACAGATCCGCTGCGCCCGTTCCCGTCATCGACGTCAGCGAGTGGGACAGGCTGGACAGCGACACGCCCGCGGCTTCTGCGTGGATGTCGCTCACGAAGGCGGTGGCCCCCTGATGGGCTCCGGTGACCAGATCCTGAGCGATGAGGGCCTGGCTCACGTGGGGGAACAGCCCGAAATTGGTGGGCACATTCGCAAAGCCCGTCGACCAGCCCTGAGTGGGGCTGCCGTATCCCAAGTTGACGATCGTCGTCAGATCCGGCTGCAGCAGGTCTGCGATGGGGTTGCCGATGACCGGTATCGCCCGCACCGGATCCAACAGCGGCAGCCCGTTCTGCGTGGTGTACATGTAGTAGTTGGTAACGCCGGTGTAGCCCGGCGACGTCGGCAGTTGCTGAATGTTGAAGCCAGGGGGAAGCGCCGACGGATTCCCCGGATAGGTGTTGTGCACATAGTAGATGCCCGCAAAGGCGTTCAGGTCCGAAACCAAGTTGATCGGGTATTGCGGGAAGTCGGCGAATCCGTCGTATTCCAGCGAGTAGATGTTGGTCGGGTAGATGGTGTTCGAGGGAGTCGCGCCGTAGAACGTGAACCCCAGACTCGGAATCTGTAGTGGCTGACCCGCCGGGAAGCCCGGGAACCGCGCCAAGATGCCGCCGTTGGGATTCATCTCGTCAGCCACCAGGACGAAGCCGAGTTGATTTGCCGTCGGCGGGCTCGGGTTGAGCAAGGGGTTCGCGAGGTTCTCCATTTCCAGCGAGGCAATGTCGGCGCTCTGCGATGTGCCGAAGACGGCAACGCTGCCCGAGGGGTTGGCGGCGAGCGTGTTTTTGATCGCGCTGTCGAGAATCTGCAGGCCCTGGCTCACCGACACGTCGAGGGTCAAGCTCTTGACACCGGTGAGCGGATATAAGCCCTCCGGCGTAAACAGGGCATGTGCATTGGAGGGAAGCACAGTGAAGATTTGGTTGAAATAGTTGAGAGCGGCTGTAACGGAGGACGGCGGGGGTATCGGCTGGCCGCTGCCGCCGATGACTAAACCAACGGTCGTTCCCTGCAGTGGCGGCTGAACCACCAATGGCGTCGGTGAGCTGCCGCCGCCCCCCAGCAGTGCAGGGGTCGCGCCGCCACCGCCCAGCAACGACCGGACGGGCGCGGTGAGCGCTCCCAGCGCGCCAGCGATCGCGCTGGCGTTTGCGGTCTCGGCCGCCGCGTATGCGTTCCCAGCGGAGGCCAACGCCGCGGCGAAATCCTCATGAAAAATCGAAGCTTGAGTGAGGACGGCCTGATACTCCTGGGCGTAGCTGCCAAACAGCTTTGCGGCCGCCGCTGACACCTCATCGGCGGCCGCTGCCGCCACACCGGTTGTCGGGCCCGCGGCGGCCGCTTTGGCCGCGCCGATCGCCGATCTAATTTCCGCTACGTTCCCGGCGGCCGTGTTGATCAATTGCGGTTCCGTGAGCACGCCCGTCATCGGCTGTTCCCTTCGCGACCAGGAGTATTCGTCTGTGATACCGCCGCCGCCGTGAAACCGATGACCCGGCGAACCGGCCATCGCGGTGCCGGCACTAGGTAGCTTAGAGCGACCTCGTTAGTATGTCTTCGGTTTGCCTCTGTTCTCGATTATCTCGACCGCCCATTCCGCGTTGCTGCCGCCCTGTATTCCCGGGATGGAAACCGCGGGCGTCGTCCGGTGTGCGCCGGCTACGTCGGGATTCCGTGTGGACGAACGGTTTTCAGCGTGTTCTCGGCGGCTACGCGGAGCGGGTGGCGGTTCCGGTGGCCAACGTGGTCCGCAGTCCGGCGGAACTCGATGACGCTCAAGCGGTTTCGTTGGGCCGAGGGGGTGCGAACAGACCCACGGTCGAGACGTCGACATCGTCGTCGATCCCATCGGTGCCCGACCTCCGACGACGCGATTCGTGTGCTGGCCCTCGATGGCACGCAAAACGTTCGAGGCCACGCCGCATGGCCTTTGCGCTGGTTTCTTGGGGCTGAAACCGCCTCCGCCGCAGCGCTATCCGTTGTCGGAAGCCCAGGCGGCGTTGCAGTGCCTGGCCGACGGCGGTGTGCTGGGCAAGCTCGTCCTCGAGCCGTAGGAATCTACAGGGTCACGCCCCCGGGCGGCGCGGGTGTGATGCCCCTGATGACGTCAATGATCTGTTGGAGCGCGTGCTCGATGACTCGGAGTTCGAAGCCGCCGAAGAGCGTCAACAATGCCGTGTCGGCAGCAAGCGGCGCGCCGAATGCGTAGACCAGCCCCCCAACTAAGTCACCGTTGAGCGCCATCTGTATCCCGCTCGAAAACAGGTCGAAGTCATAGGCCGGGACAGAGGTCAACAGCGCATTCGCGATGTCAGCTGTCGGAAGCAGGGTGGAGTAAGCGTCGGACGCCACAGCCGAAACCGTGTTGGCGAAGCGGGTGTTCGCCGTCTCCAGGGCCTCGATGAAGCTGTCCGGCGAGGACAGCGACGACGTCAGCCCCGTCACGCCGGTTGACAGGTGGCTGGACACCGATCCGATCGTCGACTCCAGGTGGGACAGTGGTGGGAGGTGCGGGGGCGACGCGATCAGTCCCCTGACGTCCAGCGAGAAAGCGCTCACCCCTTGTGGGGCCGCAGTGGCCAGAGCGCTGACAATCTCGTGTGCCGGAACCGGCGGCAGCACGCCGAACGGCGTGGCAACGTTAGGCGGACCGGTTGACCAGCCCTGGGTGGTGCTGCCGTAGCCCAGATCGACGAGGACTGTCAGGTCGGGTTGGAGCAGGTCTGCGATCGGTTTGCCGATGACTGGTATCGCGCGGACCGGATCCAGAAGCGGCAGACCCTGCAGGGCTGGAGACAGCAGATCCGAGGTCGGGACAATGAAGTACTCGGTCTGGGTGGGGCCGACGGTATTCGTCAGTTGAACAGCGTTCGCGATCTCGGTGGGGGTGAGGAACGGATATTGGCCGTGCAGGGTGAGGATGCCGATAAAGGCATTGAGATCGGAGAAGACGTCGATCGGGTATTGCGGGAAGTCGGCGAAGCCGTCGTACTCGATCGTGTAAATCCTGGTCGGGAAGGAATTGTCCGGAGTCGTGGTGCCGAACGTGAAGCCCAGACTTGGCAGGCTCAGACCCGGGAAGCGGGCCAGCAGGCCGCCGTTGGGATTCGACACATCACCGACGAGTGTGAAGTTCAGGTTCACACCGCTGGGTAGCAAGCTCCCGCCCAGGGTGTTGGTCGGGTTGAGTGCCTGCATTTCCAGTGACACGATGGCGGCGCTCTGCGAATAGCCGAAGACGTTGATCTGGTTGCCTGAGCCGGGGGTGGCCAACGACTGGATTGCGTTATTCAGGATCGTGACGCCCTGACTCACCGACGCGTCGAAGGTCAGGCTCTTCACACCGGTAAGCGGATATAACCCCTCGGGCGTGTTCACGCCCACGTTGGTGCCGGCGCCATAGAAGGGGTCGATGTATAAGGGGGGAATTCCTTTTATATACGGCGGCGGGGGTATCGGGAGTCCGCTGGCACCCAAGACCAACGTCGTGACGGTACCGACCGGGTCCGACAGTGCCTTTATTATCGGCGCTGCGGCCCCTCCGATGGCCACCGTGGCGGAGGCAGCGGTGCCGCCCATTAGCGACTGGGTGATCGAACCCAGAGCCCCCTTGGACGTGGCGGCGGCATTGGCGATCTCGGTCTCGGCGTAGGCGAGCCCTCCGGCGGCCAGTGCCTGGGTGAACTGCTCGTGAAACGCCGCCGCCTGCTTAATGACCGCCTGATACTCCTGGGCGTATGAGCTGAACAGCCTCGCAGTGGCCGCAGATACCTCGTCTTGGGCGGCTGCCACCAAGCCGGTTGTCTGGCCCGCGGCGGCCGCATTGACCGCGCCGATCGCCGAACGAATTTCCGCCACATCCGCGGCAGCCGCCGCGATCGATTGCGGCTGCGTGAGCAAGTTCGTCATCGGCTATTCCCTTCACGACCACGTATTTTTACCCGGCCACCGCGGAGCGGGCGCTAGTGAGCTAGAGGCTCAATCCGAGTGCACCCAACACCACTTCGAGCTCGAAACCACCTGCGAGTGTGAACAATGCCGTGTCGGCGGCAAGTGGAGCGATGAGCGCATATTGCAATCCTCCGAGAACATTCCCGTCGATTGCTTGCTGGATCCCGCTCAGGAAAAGGTTGACGTCATAGGCCGGGACCACGGTAACCAGGAAATTTGCGATGTCCGCGGTCGGAAGCGCAACTGCGTAAAGATTCGCGGCAGTATTCGAGATCTCGTTGGTGAAATTGGTGACCGCCCCTTGGATGGTTCCGATAATGCTGTCGGGCGACAAGCTTGCCGCTATGGCGGACGTCAGAGCAGGCAGGGACACATGCCCTCCGCCCGTTGCTGTTATCGATGATGGCAGCGAGTGGGAGAGGCTGGCGAGCGACACCCCCGAGGCTTCTGCGTGGATGTCGCTCATGAAGGCGGTGGTCCCCTGATGGGCTCCGGCGATCAGATCTTGAGCAATGGCGGCCTGGCTGACGTGCGGGAACAGCCCGAAGAAAGTCTGCTCATTCGCGAAGCCCGTCGACCACCCCTGGGTGGGGCTGCCGTAGCCCAGGTTGACGATGGTCGTCAGATCCGGTTGCAGCAGGTCGGCGAGCGGGTTGCCGATGACCGGTATCGCCCGCAGCGGCTCCAGCAGCGGCAGACCGTTCGGCGTGGTCATCATGTAGTAGTTGGTAACGCCGGTGTAGCCCGGCGACGTCGGCAATTGCTGAATGGCAAAGCCAGGGGGAAGCGCCGACGGATTCAGCGACGGATAGGTGCCGTGCACAAAGGCGATGCCGGCAAAGGCGTTCAGGTCGGAAATGAAGTTGATCGGGTACTGCGGGAAGTCGGCGTATCCGTCGTATTCCAGCGTGTAGATGTTGGTGGGGTAGATGGTGTTGGATGGCGTCGCACCGTAGAACGTGATCCCCAGGCTCGGGATGGTGAGGTTCGTGCCCGCCGGGAAGCCCGGGAAGCGCGCGAAGATGCCGCCATTGGGATTCATCTGATCACCCAGCAGGGTGAAGCCGAGTTGATTTGCGGTCGGCGGGTTCGGGTTGAGCATGGGGTTCGCGAGGTTCAACATTTCCAGCGAGGAGATGTCGGCGCTCTGCGAGTAGCCCAACACGGCAACGCTGCCCGAGGGGTTGGTGGCGAGCGTGTTTTTGATCGAGCTGTCGAGAATCTGGAGGCCCTGTGACACCGAAGCATCGAAGGTCAACTGCTTGATACCGTCAATCGGATATAAGCCTTCGGGAGTGAACACAGCTTGCGCATTAGGCAGGGCCACATTGAAGTGTGCGTTGACGTAGTTGAGGACGGCGCTCACGTAGGACGGTGGGGGTATCGGCAGGCCGCTGCCGCCCATGATCAAACCGATGGTCGTTCCCTGCAACGGCGGCTGCACCACCGCTGAAGTCAGCGTGGGCGCCACCCTAGAGATGGCGCTGGCGTTCGCGGCCTCGGCCGCTGCATACGCGTTCCCGGCGGACGCCAGCGCCGCAGCGAACTCCTCGTGGAACGCGCCTGCCTGCGTGAGGACCGACTGATACTCCTGGGCATATGCGCCAAACAATTTTGCGGTGGCCGCTGACACCTCGTCTTGGGCCGCTGCCGCCAGACCGGTTGTCGGGCCGGCGGCGGCCGCTTTGGCTTCGCTGATCTCCGACCTGATTTCCGCTACGTTCGCGGCAGCCGTCTCCACTAATTGCGGTTCCGTGAGCAAGGTTGTCATCGGCTGTTCCCTTCGCGAGCAGGGGTATTCGACTGTGGTACCGACGACACTGTGAAACCGATGACCCAGCGAGCTCGGCCATCGCGGTGCCGGCACTCAGTACACTAGGCCGACTTCGTTAGTATGTCTGCGTTTTGACCTCTGTTTTTACGCCCGTTCCGGCAGTCTTGGGTGGGTGTGCCAACCCGGTCGGGACAGCGTGCAACGCCATATGTCGCCGGCTCTGGCGGTGGGGCTTGGCGTGCGGGGAGTATCGGAGAACCGTTGCAGGCGCGGCGGTTTGTGCGCCGCGCGACACGTTAGAGTTTGCTGAAATCGCGAACG
The DNA here is from genome assembly GCA_963767375.1 of uncultured Actinomycetota bacterium. Taxonomy (GTDB): domain Bacteria; phylum Actinomycetota; class Actinomycetes; order Mycobacteriales; family Mycobacteriaceae; genus Mycobacterium. The sequence goes on along the minus strand of CAVYDT010000008.1, from coordinate 1,404,493 downwards.
ACCGATCGGGCCGCATCGAAGATGACTATGCCTTCGAAACCGCCTGCAAGCGTGAGTACGGCCGGACGGTCGCGGGCGTTGTCGCGCGTTGAGGCCGCAGGGACCGATTCGTCAGTCGATCTCGCCAGTCAGGTCGAACTCAGCCAGCGTGTGCGCAGCCAGCTCACGCAACGCGGGCTTTGTGTTCTCGGCGCCCGGTTGGTAGGCCGAGACGGTGATGTGAATAATCTCGCCGCCGCAGCGCCAAGCCTGCACAGTCATTTGGCCGCCGGTTCGCTCGAGCCATTGTCGGCTTTCGTGTTGGGCAACCACGCGTGTCCGGGCGAGCTCACCGTGGGTGCCATCGGGGCGGCACACCAGCGGGCCGAAATCGCCCATGTTGGAGCAAAACACCGGGACATCGGGGTCGGCAGGCATCGCATCGTTCATTCGTCTCCACGCCCGCTTCGGCGTGAACGAGGCCAGCCAGAGGAACTTTAATGAGTCATCAGGCGTCTCCCGCAGAGTCTTCAGCGCCTGCTTGATGGCGGCGCGGGTGTCACGCAGATCCGTCGTTACCCCCGTCGGGTCGACGCTGACGGTCGCAAACGACATTGCGTTCGCGCGCGTATCACCCTCGGCGCGGTTGCTGATAGGGAGTTGCAAGACGACGGCATTGTCGCGGGCACGTCGGCGCCCCACGCGCTCCCCGAGCTTCGCGACGAACGCGGCTACTAGCGTGTTAGTCGTTCCGCCAAGAGCCCTCGCACGGGCATCCCAGTCATCCAGGTCGACGTGGATCGCGATAGTCGGCACGACGACAGCGTCATCGCCGTCGGCTCCGCGGGGGGCGACGGGTCGCGGCGCCGGTGATTGGGCACTATCCTGCCGCCCACGGGCCTGTTTTCGCGCCAGTTTCGCCACCGCGACAAGCGCCCGGGCAACCTCAGGTGTGTCCCGGGCTGTTTGTCGGGCATCCTGGACCACCGCGCGTGTTCGAGCGCGGGAATGCGGCGGCGGATAGCCAAGATCGCGCGTGTTGCCCAGGTGCGCATCAGCTAGCGCGATGGCGAGCCCGAGGCCATCGAGCAGGTAGTGGGAATGCACCAGGCTGACCGCGGTCGAGCCGTCCGTAAGGGGAAGGACGCCGAGATGCCAGCCGGGCCCCCATTCCGGATCAATAGGTAGTTGTGCGCGTTCATCGGCCCAGTCGCTGAGTTCAGCCCGTGGACGGGCGCACTCAGCGATATCGATGTCCGACGGCCCCCGATCTAAGACCCACCGATTCCGGGCGAACGGCAGCGGCGAACGCTCGATGCGCCGTCCCAACAACCGGCAACCGAGATTGTGGTGGAAACGCCTCAGCCCATCGAGATCGATCGCGTGCTCGTAATCCCACACGACCTGGATGACTAGGTTTCGGCCGATGGCGTGATGCTGCGCAAACATGCCGTGGTCCATGTGCGTGAGCCGATTATCCGGCCGCGCATCGCCGTTGGATGCGCGGCTCTCTAAGGATGCGCGTGCACGACGTACCCGGGCCGGCACTGATCAGCCTCCGATGACACAGGATTCGCCCGTGACGCCCTGTGGGGCGCACACCTGCTCATGGAGGGCGACGCCGCGCGGGACGGCGTATGCCTCGGTGGGGTCGGCCCAATTCATCACATGAGGGTAGCCGATCCGGGTGCTCCAGATCGGCCCGGCAATGTCGCCCAGACCCCAGCCGTGGTCGACGACGCCGGGGGCCGAGACTTACGTCGATATCGAACCCGCCTTGGGTTACCCGGTCTATCTGCATACGTCCGCGGCCGGGCAGTTTTCCGCCAGCGCTTATGTCGAACCCGGACGCCTGACGTCCAGTCTGGGTTGAAATTTGGAAACGGGTCGTCGCGATGACGGCGTTGACCGCGGGGGTCGGCGCGCCCGCTGGCAAGCTGCGCTGGGTACCGGGGCTGAGTCCGGCGCGCCCCAGGCATCATGCGGCACATGACAAATAGTGATTCACGGCGATGCGGGGTCACGTCTATTCTGCAGCTATGAGCCAGAGCCGACGCGCTGCCGCGAAGCACGCCGCAGGATCTTCTTCCTTCCGTCCGGCGACAGCGCAGATCGGTCAACTCCATGCGGCCATACGCGCCAAGAGCTCACGGTTCAATGGCGCGGCAGTCACTCGCAACCTCGAAACGCTTTTCGAACCGATGTACCGACGGTACCGGGCCGGCCTGCCGCCGGACCATCTTATGGCGGAGCACCGTGCTCCGGCGCCGCGCGCGGCGTCGAGCGCGGAGTTGTGCTCGTGAGCTCGGCCGCGCAGACCGGCACAGCGGCCCGCCCGGTCGCTCTGTTCGTGCTGGGCATGCCCCGGTCCGGAACGTCGGCGCTCGCGCGGGTTCTCTCGCTTTGCGGTGCTACGCTCCCGGCCGGGATGAAGGGCGCCGACCGGGCCAATCCGCGTGGCTATTGGGAGCCGCGCAAAGCGCTCCATCTCAACGACGCAATCCTGCGCCGCCACGGCAGCGCCGCGTTCGACCCGTCACTGCGCCTGCAGGAGGAAGGTGCGTTCGACGCCGAAGACAAGGCCGCCTGCATCGCCGAGATCGGGGCGTTTCTCAACAGGCTGCCGGCCGCGCCGCTCGTGCTCATCAAGGAAAACAGGATAACGCTGCTGTCCGGCGTGTGGTTCGAGGCGGCGCGTCTGGCCGGACTCGACGTCGCGGTCGTGATTCCGGTGCGCCACCCGCAGGAGGTCATCGCGTCGGGGGCGGCGGCCGTTCGAGCCTCGCCGGAGCTCTCGAGTGCTTTGTGGCTGAAATACAATCTGCTGGCCGAGAGACACACGCGCGCCCTGCCGCGCGTGTTCGTCGACTACGCCAACCTCCTCGACAACTGGCGGCGGGAAATAACGCGGATTTCCGCGGCGCTCGCGATCGATCTGAACACCCGGGATGAATGCGCAATCGAGGAGTTTCTCACACCGGATCTTCGGCGCCAGCGACACTGCGGCCCGGTGACAGACCGCTTTGGCACAGACTGGATGTCCACGGTCTACGAAGCGCTGCGCGCGGCCGCCCGGGACGAGCCCTGGGATCAGTCTGCGCTGGATCGGCTTTTCGAGGCGTATCGGGCGGGCGAACATGATTTCCGGACGGCGTTCGAGAATTGCGGCGACTTGTTCAACAGCAGGCTCGTCCGGCTCCTCCCGCCGTCCATCGTGAAGCTGAACTACGAGATCCTCGCGATGGCTCACCGGCGCCGCGGGACTTGGGCCTAGACTGGCCGGCGGATGCCGAAACGATGATTGGAATGCAGACACTCACCAGTCTGTAGCGTTGCGTTGAGACAGTACCGGCCGACGACATCCCTGCTGATTCAGGCCTTACACGGTCTCAGGAACCAAGACGACAAGGCGTCGCAAGCGACCCCCGCAACCCCCGCCATCAACACTCCCAACGTCCTGCTGCCTGCCGGCGCCGACTTCGTCGGCGAATGGGAAGACTTCGGCACGCCAGCCCTGTATCGGTGTTTTCGGTGGCTGTCACCGCGAAAACCGGGTAGGACGAAGTCGGTCTGTCACCTCGCCGAGGCCGCGCGCAGCGAGTTACTGCCGGGGACTTTAGCGTTGAGCTACAGTTCTCCGGCGTCGATGGCCTTCTTGACTTCCTGCGCGTGCGCCACCTGCTGCGCGGTGTAGCCGATGAACAGCGCCACCACGGCGAGCAGGGTGACCACCCCGGCCAGCCACTGCAGACCGTAGGTTAAGCCATGGTCCAGCGCATGCAACTGGGCGGCGTTCATGAACTTCACCGGCCCGGGGGTGCCGCCCAGGTGCAGCGTGCGCGACGTGATGACGGCCTGGATGACGGCCAGCACCAGCGGCCCGCCGAGGGTCTGCAGCATCAGTGCGATCGCGGATGTGGGCCCGATCCGGTCGAAGCCGACGCTGGCGACCAGCGATAGGGTGAGCGGGACGCTGATCATGCCGAGACCGATACCGCCAACGACGATCGGCAGCAACAGATTTGGGAAGTATGAGATGCCGCGGTTGAGCGTCGAGCCGTACAGCGTCGCGCCCAGCACCAGGGTGCCGCCGGCGATCACCACCGCCCGCGGCGGGAACCGCGACACCAGCCGCGACGACGCCCCTACGCCGATGGCCGTCGCGATGGCGAACGGAATGAAGCCGATACCTGCGCGCAGCGGACCGTAGCCCATGATGTTTTGCACATATAGGCCGACCAGCACGGTCAGGGTGAAACTCACCCCACCGGACAGGAACATGGCCGCGAACGTGGCCAGCCGGTTGCGGTCGAGGAACAGGCTGAACGGCAGGATGGGGTTCTCGGCCGTGCGCTCCACCACGGCGAACGCCACGAAAGCGCCCAGAGCCACCAGACCCGAACCGATCGTGGTGGCCGACAGCCAGCCCGCCTCCGGCCCCATCGAGAACCCGAAAACCGCCGCGGTGCAGGCCAACGTGGCCAGCACAGCCCCGGTGGCGTCGAGCTTCATCCGCTCCTTCTGGGTTTCCCGCAGCGTGGTGCGGGCCAGATAGATCGTCAGCAGCCCGATCGGCACGTTCACCAAAAACGCCAGCCGCCACGACACCTCGGTGAGTGCCGGGCCCACCACCATGCCCATAACCGCGCCGAGACCGGCCATCGCGCCGAACACCGCCGACGCCGCGTTGCGCACAGGCCCCTTCGGGAACGTGGTCGCCACCAGTGCCAAACAAGTCGGTGCCACGATCGCGGCGGCCGCGCCATGCAGCAGCCGGGCCAGCACGAGCACGCCCCCGTCCCAGGCGATGCCGCACACGACCGAGGCGATGGTGAACAGCGCGACCCCGACGATGAAGGTGCGCTTGCGGCCGATGGTGTCACCGAGGCGGCCGCCCACCAGCAGCAGGCCAGCAAAGGTCAGCAAGTAGGCGGTGATCACCCAGCTGCGCCCGGCATTCGACAGGCCCAGCTCGTTCTGGATCCTAGGAAGCGCGAAGACCGCGACGGGGCCGTCCATCATCGCCATCAGCTGCGCGCCGCCCATAGCGATAATCACGCCGACGTACCGGCGAGACAGCAGCCAAGTCGGGAAGTACCTTCTTTTACCCTGCAGCGCAGTCGGTTCGTCGGGCATCGGGGTCGCTCGCTCCGCGCGCTCCGTCGTCGGGTGAGGTAGTTCCCGCTCTCCATCGTTAAGAGCCGTCATAGTGGGCTCCCCAAGTGCGTGCAGAACGCCTCCACCACCGGGTCTGCCTCTCCCCGCTCATACCGGCCGGCCGTAATCCGCATAACTGAGAACTTGCAACAGGCTAGCCTAACTATTTCTAAGTTATAGTCACATCTCGCATTACACCGCACTGTCGTGGGTTAGCCGTTAACTACCCAGCGCCAAAGATCAGTTGCTACAGCGCAGTTCGCGACAGATCGGAGGGAGATTGCATGCCGAAGGATCCGCGATGAAATTTGTGCTGGCAAGCTATGGAAGTCGTGGCGATATCGAGCCCTGCGCCGCTGTCGGCCGTGAGCTGCTGCGCAGAGGGCACGACGTCCGCATGGCAGTCCCGCCCGACCTGGTTGGCTTCGTCGAGTCGGCTGGGCTTGCGGCGGTCGCTTACGGGCCGGAGAGGCAGGTGTGGCAGGACGCGTACCGCGACTTCTGGACGCGCTTATTCCACAACTTCTGGAGGATCCGCGATCTGATCAGGTCGCGGCGCGAACTTGGGGAGCTTTCCACCCAGTTCTGGGGGCAGATGAGCACGACGCTGACGTCGGTGGCGGACGGGGCCGACCTGCTATTCACCGGCCAGGGTTTCGAGGAGGCCGCTGCCAATGTCGCGGAGTATTACGACATTCCGTTGGTCACGCTGCATTACTTCCCGTTGCGGGCCAACGGCCAGGTCCTGCCATTCCTGCCGGCGCCGTTGGGCCGCTTCGCAATGACGGTGGTCGAGTGGCTGGCTTGGCCCGTGACGAAGAAGCTCGACGATGCGCAGCGCCGTGAACTGGGCCTACCAAAGGCTACGGGCCCCGCGCAGCGACGGATCTCCGAACGCGGATCGCTGGAAATCCAGGCCTACGACGAGGTTTGCTTTCCCGGGCTGGCAGCCGAATGGGCGAAATTCGATGGCCGACGGCCCTTTGTCGGTGCGCTGACGATGGAGTTGCCAACGGATGCCGATGAGGAGGTCGCGTCATGGATTGCCGCGGGAAAACCGCCGATTTACTTCGGCTTTGGCAGCATGTCGGTCGAATCTCCCGCCGACACGCTCGCCATGATCAGCGCGGCCTGCGCGCAGCTAGGCGAGCGGGCGTTGGTATGCGGCGCAGGGAGTGACTACAGCCAGGTCCCCCATTTCGACCACGTCAAGGTGGTGGGCACGGTGAACCAGGCGGCCGTCTTTCCGGCCTGCCGCGCGGTCGTGTACCACGGTGGCGCGGGCACCACGGCCGCGGGTCTGCGCGCAGGAGCCCCAGCGTTGATCCTCTCGTGGACGCCCGAGCAGGCGATCTGGGGAGCTCAGCTCAAACGGCTGAAAGTTGGCTCTGGGCGACGCTTTTCGAGCGCTACCGAGAAGTCGCTGGTCGCGGAACTGCGCCGGATCCTCGACCCGAAATATGTCACCCGAGCCCGTGAGATCGCCACCCGGATGACCAAACCCGCCGACAGCGTTGCGGCTGCTGCTGATCTTGTGGAAAATTTCGCCCGCCTCAAGCGTGTTGGCTGATCGGTGACGGGCCGTCGAGATGATGGGCGCCGGCCAAGTCTGGCCGATTGCCTCGGTGTGGGTTGATGGGATCGCCGCCGGGCTGGAGAGAAACTCGCCACGGATGCACGACGTGATCGATCGCCGCGTGCGGGCGTTTCTCTCTAAGGCTTAGCTCGCAGTCAAACCGCGGTGCACGACAGTAGCCTAGATTTTTCGCAAAACTCGCTGTGACACGGGCCGAGCAGCGCGATTCGGGAAGATGAAACCCGTCTGAACTGCGGTTACCTTCCTGTAGGACAGGCTTCAGCCCACGAACCGGACTCGACTGCTGCGCCCCTGCGGGTTCCACACACCCACGCAGGGGCATCGAGACGGCTGGGCGGCGTCGGCATGAATAACGCCTGCCGCATCTTCCACCGTCGACCCAGCTATCTTGGCACCAAATTTCTGCCTGCGATGCGCCTCAGTCGTTGGCGAAGCAGTACATCCGGTAAGAGGTTTCTCTGCTTCGCAGGTTGTGGCAGATCTTCGACAAAGTCTTGTCGGCCATGGACCCGGGAAGATAGCGAACATTCGATTCCTTCATCCGCGGCGTATTCGTCTCCAGCCCGCGCGCAACCTCATCACTGATGACCCTTTCCGACACGAGGCGCATGGGGGAGTTGCCCAGCTCCTCCTCCCACTTGGCGATTTGGTCGCGTGGGCGGAGGTCGGCGTACAGGAAATGGCCTCCCGGGCGCAGCACGCGGGCCACCTCGGCGAGGAAGCGGGGAAACTGAGGGTAGTAGGCCGCGGCTTCGATGTTGATTACCGCATCGAAGGATCGATCGGCAAAGGGCAGGTTCTCGGCGTTGCCGCACACGAAATCCAGGCCGGGCACTTGGTGCATTTTTCGGCAGAAGTCGATGCCGGCGCGGTTTAAGTCCAGCCCAGTGTAGGAGGCCGGGTGCAAGGTGCGCATCAGGTAGGAGGCTCCGCCGCCGTGCCCGCAACTGACTTCCAGCACCCGGTTGTCGGTGAGGTCGACTTGGGTTGCCGTGCGATGGTAGAGCTGAATGAAGAACCGGTTGGGTTCGTCGGACGCCTCGAGCTGCAGGGCCATCGGCGGATCTTCCTCGTAGCCCAAGTTGAGGAACACCAGATCATCACCGCTGAAGCGGCTGGTGAGGGAATAGAAGCACTTAGCCAGGAATTGCGAGGATTCTGCGGCCCAATCCAAGCGGCTTCTGAGGCTCATCAGTGGAGTATTACAGGATGCGCAGGGCAATTCGGCGGAAGGGGCCATGCCGTTCCCGCGCGGTCGCTCTTGCTCGGCATCCGGTTCTCCGTCCCGGCGCAACATCCTTCTGGTACCAGTGGCCCACCCGAGACCGGACACATCCCCGTTTCGAGTAGACGCGCGGCTAGCAGCCCCCGAAGCGGGGTCGCGGAAGCGGTCACCACGCGCGCCAGGCCTGGGTCAGCGTCTTGGATTACGAACCAGGCGGTGCCGCGACAATTTTGACGACACTCGCCGGATGCGTAAATCCGTAGCCCAGCCTCATGGTGCCGCGCACATGCGCGCTATCGGCGGTGAATGCTGAGTACGGGTTAGCGATCACTGAGATATCTTGCCGCATAACGGTGAACGTCTTGTCGGCTGCGATGGCCCACACCACTCCGTTTTCGACGGTGACCTCGTGCGCTGTAGGTCGGAACACCGAAGATGCTGCGCTGCACTGGGTTAGCTATATCGCCGGGGGCGACTGCGACAATGTTGGCAGCGGCTGAAGGATAGTCCCGGGACTCTCCTGCGACGTCCGGTGTTGTCGGCCCGTTGCCCAAACTTCTGGGTTTCAGGTCGATGGCGCGGGTATTGAGGTTATGCTGCGGGGCGGCTGAGCCAGCGGAAGGGAGGTTCCCGGTTTCAGTTCGCAGAAAGCGCACGATAATTGAAAGGCTAAGATCCGCGATGAAGTTCGTGCTGGCAAGTTATGGAACTCGTGGCGATGTCGAGCCCTGCGCCGCCATCGGCCGTGAACTGCTGCGCCGCGGGCACGACGTGCGCATGGTGGTCGCGCCTGACCTGGTTCGGTTCGTCGAGTCCGTTGGGCTTGCGGCGGTCGGTTGCGGACCGGATCCGCGGACGTGGCAGGACCTGCACCGTGACTTAATGACGCATATCCGCAAATTCTGGAAGATCCAGGATCTGATCAGGTTGCGGCGCGAAGATTTTGAACTCTTTACCCAGTGCTGGGAGGAGATCAGCACGACGCTGATGTCGCTGGCGGACGGGGCCGACCTGCTAGTCACCGGCGTGATTGCCGAGCAGACCGCTGCCAACGTCGCGGAGTATTACGACATCCCGTTGGCCACGCCGCATACCTTCCCGATGCGGGCCAACGGTCAGCTCGTTCCGACGCTGCCGGCGCCGCTGACCCGCTCCGCAATGACGGTGTCCGAGTGGCTGGGTTGGCCCATGACGAAGAAGCTCGAGGACGCACAGCGCCGTGAACTGGGCCTACCCAAGGCAACTGGCCCTTCGTCGCGAAGGATCGCCGAACGCGGATCGCTGGAAATCCAGGCCTACGACGAGGTTTGCTTTCCCGGGCTGGCAGCCGAATGGGCGAAATTCGATGGTCGACGCTTTGTCGGACCGCTGGCGATGGAGTTGCCGACGGAAGCCGATGAGGAGGTCGCATCGTGGATTGCCGCGGGAACACCGCCGATTTTCTTCGGCTTTGGCAGCATGTCGGTCGAATCTGTCGCCGACACGGTCGCCATGGTCAGCGCGGCCTGCGCGCAGTTAGGCGAGCGGGCGTTGGTTTGCGGCGGTTGGAGTGACTTCAGCGAAGCCTCCCATTTCGAGCATGTCAAGGTGGTGGGCGCGATGAGTTACGCGGCCGCCTTTCCGGCCTGCCGCGCGGTCGTCCACCACGGCGGCGGGGGCACCACGGCCGCGGGCCTGCGCGCCGGGGTCCCCACGTTGATCCTTTCGACGTTTGGCGAGCAGGCGATCTGGGGAGCTGCCGTCAAACGGCTGAAGGTGGGCACCGTCCGGCGCCTTTCGACCACTACCCGGGAATCGCTGGTCACGGACCTGCGCACCATCCTGGCCCCGCAATACGTCGCCCGGGCCCGCGAGTTCGCCACCCAGATGACCAAACCCGCCGAAAGCGTTGCGGCCGCAACTGATCTTGTGGAAGATTTCGCCCGCTTGCGGCGTGTTGGCTGATCGGTGACGGCGGGCGGTTGGGGTGATCGGCGCCGGCCACGTCTGGCCGATTGCCTCGGCGTGGGTCGATGGGATCACCGCCGGGCTGGAGAAAAACTCGCCACCGATGCACGACATGATCGATCGCCGCGTGCGGGCGTTTTTGTAGGGCTTAGCCCGCAGTCAAACCTGCGTGCAACCCGGACGTCAGACGATATGGACTCGCGGCACGTACAGAATCCACCGTCCACCTTTCTCGTGAAACAGACGTTCCTTGGTCATGATCTCCTCGGCGTGGTTCCAAGCGAACAGCAATGCGTAGTCCGGGTAGGGGTCGGAAAAGACTTCGGGCGGGCACACCGGAATGTTCGAGCCCGGTGTGAGACAGCCCTGCTTCTCTGGGGTCGAATCACACACCAGAGGAAGCAGATCCGGGCCGATATTGCAATAGTTCAGCACGGTGGCGCTCCTCGACGTGGCGCCGTAACCGACGACGCGTCGCCCGTTGGAACGCATGTCGCGGAGAAGAGCGACAAGGTCCGCCCGGATGCGCTCGAATTCGGCCGAGAACTGCACGAACGTCGCTTCCTCGGCAACCCCGTCGGCTGTCTCCTGCGCCAGAAATTCCGCGACGGCGGCGGTCGGCTGCCGGCTGCCCGGCCTGGCGATCGTGTACCGGATGGAACCCCCGTGCAGGGGAATGTATTCGGCATCGATCAACTCGAAGCCGAAACGAGCTGCCATCGCCTGCACCGAGCGGACCGAGAAAAGATAGATGTGCTCGTCGTAGATCTGGTCGAAGTAGACATGCGTCAGGATGGCACCCAGCCAGCGGTCCTCGACCACGAACAGTCCGTCCGGCGCCAACAGCAAGCCGACTCCACGGAAAATCGAGTCGAGGTAGGAAATGTGACTGATCGTGTTCGCCGAGAAGATCAGGTGCGCCGGCCCATGCTCGGCGCGGATCTCGCTGGCCGTTGACGCGTTGAAGAAATCCGTGCGCACGTTGACACCATGCGACCGGGCTACGTCGGCCGCGCCGGCAGCCGGGTCCACCCCCAGATGTCGGATTCCAGCCTTGCCGAGCGTCTTCAGCATGACGCCGTCGTTGCTGCCGATCTCGACGACGAAGCCGTCCCGATCGCCCGGCCACGTCTGAACGATGCGCTGGGCCACGTCCTCGAAATGCCTGCTGATCAGCAAGGATCCGGACGCGCGGTAGGGATAATCCGAGCGGAACATCTCGCGGGGTGGAACCTCGTCAAGCTGCTGCACCATTGTGCAGGACGTACAGAGGCCGACCGCAAGTCGGAAGAACGGCACCCTGGCGGTTTCCCCGGGTTTGACAAATGCATTCGAGACGGGCTGGCGACCGAGGTCGAGGACCTCACGAAGAACACCGCCGCATATACGGCAGCTGTGCTCGGTCCCTGGTCTTTGCTGGGGTTCCATGCTACCGATGCCCCCTCTACGTCTTCGGATCGAAAGTCTACTTTGATCATTGCTTGGAGTTGTGCGATTGCTCTGTTTTCGAGGTAGGCAACGCACCGATTGCACCTCGAACCAGTCGAGTCCGCGTGTGGTCTGCGCCGCTCGTGCCAGACCGTTGTGGATCGCCGCGTCTTTTCCGCTGGGCGTAGTTGCTCGTCGCACCTTCTTGGATCCGCAGCCGTTGATGGATAGTCCGGGCGCTCTCTCCCGCGGCGGTCCAGGAGGTTGTCTCGGTCTGACCGGCAAAATGAGTTGGTGAGTCGGCAGGCGAAGCACCCGGCGGAGCTTGCGGAGCCGGGTGAGGTTGCGCTGGTGTGTGTTTGGAGGCTCAGGCGGCGGGTTCGAGGGTGACCCGGTAGCCCATGGCGGTGAGTTGGGCGATGTGGTTGCGCAGCTTGCGTTCGGTGTGGATGCATGTGGTAGTCGGATCCGAGGTCGCGGAAGCGGGCTGCTCGATCGGCGAGCAAGCGCCAGATAATGACCAAGATCGAGCGGGCAACCGCGACCAGGGCCTTGAGTCTGCCGCGGCGCTTGACGATACGGCGGTAGCGTTCGTCGAGGAAGGTGTCGGTGCGTGCGGCTGCAGCGGCCGCCTCCCCGAGCCCGAGCCCGCGAGACCGCCCACCCGGATGACCAATCCCGCCGAAAGCGTTGCCAACGCCGCTGGTCTTGTGGAAGATTTCGCCGCCTCAGGCGTGTTGGCTGATCGGCGACGGCGGGCGGTCGGGGTGATCGGCGCCGGCCACGTCTGGCCGATTGCCTCGGCGTGGGTTGATGGGATCGCCGCGGGGCCGGAGAAAAACCGGCCACGGATGCACGACATGATCGATCGCCGCGTGCGGGCGTTTCTGCAAGGCTTAGCCTGCAGTCAAACCGGCGTGAAGGTGGTAGGCCCTACTGGCAATGCAAAACGGGGTTCTCATACCGATATGCTGGTTGCTGATTGCATCCCCTTGGGTTGGCAGTGGCTGATGGATAGTCCAGGGGCTCTCCCGCGATGGTCCGGTGTTGTCGGCCGCTTGCCCAAAACTTCTGGATTTCAGGTCGATAGCGCGGGTATCGGGTTAAACTGCCGGGCGGCTGAGCCGGGAACGCGAGGCTGCCGCTTTCATTTCGCAGTTCACGCACGGGAAGTGAAAGGCCAGGATCCGCGATGAAATTTGTGCTGGCAAGCTGGGGAAGTCGCGGCGATATCGAGCCCTGCCTGGCTGTCGGACGTGAGCTGCTACGCCGCGGGCACGACGTGCGCATGGCCGTCCCGCCCGACCTGGTTGGCTTCGTCGAGGCGGCTGGGCCTGAGGCGGTCGTCTACGGCCCGGATACGCGGGCCATTCTGAACGCGCACCGCAACTTCTGGACGTTTTTCTTCCGCAATTTCTGGAAGATCCAGGATCTGATCAGGTTGCGGCGCGAAGTTGAGGAGCCCGTTATCCAGCGCTGGGGAGAGATCAGCACGACGCTGATGTCGCTGGCGGACGGGGCCGACCTGCTGATCACCGGCGTGAATTTCGAGCAGCCCGCTGCCAACGTCGCGGAGTATTACGACATTCCGTTGGCCACGCTGCATATCTCCCCGCTGCGGGCCAACGGCCAGTTCGTTCCGATGCTGCCGGCGCCGCTGGGCCGCTCCGCAATGACGGTGTTCGAGTGGGTGGCTTGGCGCATGGGGAAGAAGCTTGAGGACGCGCAGCGCCGTGAACTGGGCCTGCCGAAGGCCACGGGCCCCGCGCCGCGACGGATCGCCGAACGCGGATCGCTGGAAATCCAGGCCTACGACGAGGTTTGCTTTCCCGGGCTGGCAGCCGAATGGGCGAAATTCGATGGCCGACGGCCCTTTGTCGGCGCGCTGACGATGGAGTTGCCAACGGATACCGAGGAAGAGGTCGCGTCGTGGATTGCCGCGGGAACACCGCCGATTTTCTTCGGGTTCGGCAGCATACCGGTCGAATCTCCCGCCGACACGATCACCATGATCGGCGCGGCCTGCGCGCAGCTAGGCGAGCGGGCGTTGGTTGGCGCCGGCTGGAGCGACTTCAGCCAGGTCCCCCATTTCGAGCACGTCAAGGTGGTGGGCGCGGTGAATTACGCGGCCACGTTTCCGGCCTGCCGCGCGGTGGTGCACCACGGTGGCGTGGGCACCACGGCCATAGGCCTGCGCGCAGGAGTCCCCACGCTGGTCCTTTCGATGGACCTCGAACATAAGCTCTGGGGAGCTCGGGTCAAACGACTGAAGGTGGGCACCGCCCGGCGCTTTTCGACCACTACCGAGAAATCGCTGGTCGCGGACCTGCGCACCATCCTGGCCCCGCACTACGTCACCCGGGCCCGCGAGATCGCCAGCCAGATGAGCAAACCCGCCGCCAGCGTTGCGGCCGCGGCCGATCTTGTGGAAGATTTCGCCCGCCGCAGTCCTCGATGACTAAATCCCATCGGTAGGCGCCCAGATGGGCTCCGAAGCGCCGGCAAGCATTGACAGAGTGATCCGCGTCCGTTCCATGGGCAAATCCGTTGTCTAACAAAGATTCACGCTTGATCCGAGACAAGCGATCCACTCCCGCCGAAAGCGCCGTCCTACGGTAGCCAACCCGCGCATATCAGACTGACCCGCGTCGAAACGGCGGTTACGGCCGCCGCTTCACCCCGCCCTTGACAAACGTGTACCCCATATCAGAACGGGTTCGCAGCGACGACGAAGAGCTGATCGCCAACGAGCTTGCGCAGGTTGACAAAAAATCCTCGGCTATGAAATCTTCGATCGGGCTATCGAGGCGCCACTGGATGAGCAGCGGCATCGCGGTGGTGTTCGCTCGCGGCACTAACGAGCACCGAAGAGTTCATCGTCCCCGCGAGGCCCATGCCCGCGCGGTAGCGAAACGCCAGCACCACAAAATCCATCGCTGCAGTTCCGGCATTACAAGTCACCCACTGCCGGCAACCCGCGCCGCGCACCGAAAGACTGAGCTGAGCGAATGGGACACGTCCGCGCAACTTTGTCGAAACCGCCGACCGAGGCACTTACTCTCCAGTAGGGTTCGAAGTGGTGTTCCACTCATGTCGACTAGATGGACCGGAGAACCGTTGAGCATCAATCCCTTCGGCGACGATAACGGCAGCCCTTTCGTTTTTGTCACCCACGAGGAGCAACGCATCTTGCGGCCAGCCTTGGATGATGTTCCGGCCGGCCGGCGGGTGGTGCGCGGCGAAGTGGATCTCGCCGCGTGTCTCGACCACATCGAAAACAACTGGACCGATGCACTGCCGAAGAGTCTGCGCGAGAGGGTGGCAGCGGGCCCGGCATTTGTGATGTAAATAGGGGGAAGAGTCCGATGGAATTTGATGACCGGGCACTTCCGCTGACGCGCGGACAGCTAGACATCTGGCTTGCGGAGGAAACCGGTCGCTTCGCTGCGAAGTATCAGCTGGGCCTGCTTGGGCGAATTGAGGGCACGGTAGAGCCTGATTTGGTTGAGCGGGCGGTCAGTCAAGTGGTGCGCGAAGCCGAACCGCTGAGAGCTGCCATTTTCGAAGTGAATGGCCAGATTTTCCAAAAGGCGGTTGATTACCCAGACGTTGAGCTTGCTCGCTATGACCTCATGGGCTCGCACGATCCCGCGCGGGATGCCTATCGGCGAGCGGCATCGATCCAACGCACGCTTATGCCGCTTGGCGGCCCGTTGTTCAAATTCGCGTTGTTGCAGACACGGGTAGACGAATTTTATTGGTTCGTGTGCTGTCATCACATCGTGATAGACGGAATGGGCATCGCTCTTATTTGTCATCGGGTCGCGGATGTCTATTCTGCGATTGCTACTGGTGCGTCGATTCCGCCTGCTTTTTTTGGGTCCCTAAGTGAACTGATTGATTGCGAATTAGAATACGAAGCGTCCACCGATTACCTCGATGATCAGGCCTATTGGACGACGAACCTTCCGCCGGAAAGCCAACCGCGCTATCGATTGGCGCACGCCGCGGGCGGCCGCGATCCCGGTGAGTCTTCTGCGCCGGTTCAATTGAACCCGTTCGTCGTTAACGAAATCCGCCGGTTTTCGCAGGCGCTGGGGGTACGGCGAGCGTCGGTGATTACCGCGGCGTGCGCGCTGCTGGTGCGCGCGTGCGACGTCGAGGGTTCGGATGTGGTGCTCGATTTTCCGGTAACCCGGCGCGTGCGTCCGGAGGCACAGACGGTGCCCGGAATGATTTCCGGGGTGGTACCGCTGGTGTTGAAAACTTCGCCAGGATCTGCGGTTGCTGCTTTTTGTCAACATGTCGACACGCGAATGCAAGAAGCCCTGCAACACCAGCGGTTCCCGGTGCACATTATTGAGAAGAAGACGGGTCTGCGCGCCTCCGAAGAGGCCCCGAATCGGGTAGTTGTTAATTTCATTCCGGCTACACGTTCAAGGGATTTCGCTGGCGCTCCAGGATCGGGGGCTGTGACCCATTCTGGCTTCGAGGATCAGCTTGAACTGTGGTTCATTAGGTCCGATGACCAGCTATTTCTCAACACAGCTGGTCCTGGGAAATTGTTTTCGGATTGCGACGTCCGCGATTTAGTGGCGCGGCTGGAGCGGGTGTTGATGGCGATGACCGCCGATCCCACCCGGCCGTTGTCGTCGATGGATCTGCTGGATGCCGGTGAACATGCGCGGCTGGATGGCTGGGGCAACCGAGCCGTGTTGAGTGCGGGCGCATCGTCCGCGGTGTCGATTCCGGTGTTGTTTGCCGCGCAGGTGGCGCGCACGCCGGAGGCGGTGGCGGTGACCTTCGAGGGCGCATCCATGACGTACCAAGAACTCGATGAGACCGCTAACCGGTTGGCGCACCTGCTGGCCGATCGGGGGGCAGGCCCGGGTAAGCATGTCGCGCTGCTGTTTTCCCGCTCGGCTGAGGCGATCGTGGCGATATTGGCGGTGCTGAAAACCGGGGCGGCCTACCTACCGATAGACCCGGCGGTGCCGGCGGCGCGGATCGCCTTCGTGATCGCCGATGCCGCGCCGCTCGCCGCGATCACCACCGCAGGGTTGGCCGATCGGCTGGACGGCCATGATCTGGTGGTCATCGACGTCAACGACCCCCACATTGACAGTTACCCGAGCACGGATTTGCCGGCTCCGGTCCCCGAGGACATCGCTTACCTCATCTACACCTCGGGCACCACCGGGGTCCCCAAAGGTGTGGCCGTGACTCACCACAACGTCACCCAACTGCTGGAGTCGCTGAACGCCGGCCTGCCAGCGCGACCCGGGCAGGTGTGGTCGCAGTGGCACTCCTATAGCTTCGACGTCTCGGTGTGTGAGATCTTCGGCGCGCTGCTTCATGGTGGGCGACTGGTGGTGGTGCCCGAAGTGGTGGCCGGCTCGCCGGACGACTTCCACGACCTGCTGGTCACCCAACGGGTCAGCGTGTTAAGCCAAACCCCTTCGGCGGTGGGGATGCTTTCGCCGCAGGGCTTGGAGTCGACGACGTTGGTGGTGGCCGGTGAGGCCTGCCCGCCTGAGCTGGTGGAGCGGTGGGCGCCCGCGGGGGTGGTGATCAACGCCTACGGCCCGACCGAGGCCACGGTGTATGCGGCGATCAGTGCGCCTTTGACGGTGGGGCCACCGGGATCGGGGGTGGTACCGATCGGTGCGCCGGTGCCCGGCGCGGCGTTGTTTGTGCTGGATGGCTGGTTGCGGCCGGTGCCGGTCGGGGTGGTCGGTGAGTTGTATGTGGCGGGCGGTGGCGTGGGTGTCGGATATGTCGGCCGGGCAGGTTTGACGGCGTCGCGGTTTGTGGCGTGTCCGTTCGTCGGAGCCGAGGCGACCGGAGCACGTATGTATCGCACCGGGGATCTGGTGTGTTGGCGCGCTGATGGGCAGCTGGACTATCTGGGGCGTGCCGATGAGCAGGTCAAGATCCGCGGGTATCGCATCGAGCCTGGTGAGGTGCAGGCCGCACTGACGGGGCTGGATGGGGTGGAGCAGGCGGTGGTGATCGCCCGCGAGGACCGTCCCGGTGATAAGCGTCTGGTGGGTTATGTGACCGGGACCGCGGACCCGGCCGGGGTGCGCGCCGCGCTGGCCGAGCGGCTGCCGCCGTATATGGTTCCGGCCGCGGTCGTGGTGTTGGCGGCGCTGCCGCTGACGGTCAACGGCAAACTCGACAAACGGGCCCTGCCGGCACCGGAGTACCAGGACACCGATCGTTACCGCGCCCCGGCCAGCCCCACCGAGGAGATCCTGGCCGGCATCTACGCCCAGGTGCTGGGGCTGGAGCGGGTCGGGGTCGATGACTCGTTCTTCGACCTGGGCGGGGACAGCATCTTGTCGATGCAGGTGGCCTCGCGGGCCCGTGCCGCCGGCCTGGTGTGTCGGCCGCGCGATGTTTTCGTTGAGCAGACCGTGGCCGGGCTGGCCCGGGTGGCCGGGGTGGCCGGCGGTGCGGGTCGCCCGATCGATGAGGGTGTCGGGCCGGTGGTCGCGACCCCGATCATGGGCTGGCTGCGGGGCGTGGAGGGCCCGGTTGGGCAGTTCAACCAGACGGTGCTGCTGCAGGCTCCCGCCGGGGTGACCGAGGCCGACGTGGTGCTGGTGTTGCAGGCCTTGCTGGATCGGCACGCCATGCTGCGGTTGCGCGTCGATGACGACGGCGATTGGTCGCTCCAGGTGCCCGAGCCGGGTGCAGTCGATGCTGGTGGGTGCCTGCAATCGGTGCACGTGTTGTCCGATGAGGCGCTGGTGGTGGCGCGGTCGCGGTTGAACCCGGCGGCCGGGGTGATGCTCAGCGCGCTGTGGGTGGTCTCCACGGGTCAGCTGGTGTTGATCATTCACCATTTGGCCGTCGACGGGGTGTCGTGGCGGATTGTGTTGGAGGACCTCAACATCGCCTGGGCCCAGCATCGCGGTGGGCAGCAGGTGGTGTTGCCGGCGGGCGGAACGTCGTTTGCCCGGTGGGCGCAGCTGCTGGCTGAATATGCGCGCCATCCGGACGTGGTTGGCCAGGCCGAGGCGTGGCGGCAGGTGGCGGCGACCCCGGCGGCGTTGCCGGCGGTGCAACCCGGGGTGGATACGTTCGCCACGGCTGGGCAGTTGTCGGTGTCGCTGGATGTGGAGACGACCCGGATGCTGCTCGGTGAGGTGCCCGCGGCGTTTCATGCCGGGGTGCACGACATTCTGTTGATCGCGTTCGGGTTGGCGTGGGCGGAGTTTTTGGGCGCTGGCGGCGCGCCGATCGGTATCGATGTGGAGGGTCATGGCCGCCAGGAGGAGCTGTCCCCCGATGCCGACTTGTCGCGCACGGTGGGGTGGTTCACCACCAAATACCCGGTGGCTTTGAACGTAGGGGGGCCGGTGGGTGGGTTGTCCTGGGCGCAGGTGCTGGCCGGCGAGGCGGCGCTGGGGGCGGTGATCAAGAACGCCAAAGAGCAGCTTCGGGCCCTCCCGGACGGTTTGACCTATGGTGTGCTGCGCTATCTGAACAGCGATGTTGACCTGGCCGGGTCTGACCCGCCGATTGGGTTCAACTACCTGGGGCGCCTAGGCGCAGGTGCGGCCGAGGTCTCCGATGATCTATGGCGGATCTGCCGAGAAAGCGTGTCGCTCACCGGCGCTGCCACGGCGACGCCCATGCCGCTGATGCACACCGTGGACCTCAACGCCACCACCATCGACACCGACACCGGCCCGCACCTGAACGCCAACTGGACGTGGGCGCCCTCGGCACTGGATCACGCGCAGGTCAGCCGGCTGAGCCGGTTGTGGTTTGACGCCCTGGCCGGCATCTGCGCGTATGTGCGGAGCGGTGGGGGCGGGTTGACGCCGTCGGATATCGCGCCCGCCCGGCTTACCCAGCCGCAGATCGACGAGCTGCAGCAGCAATACCGCATCACCGACGTACTACCGCTGACCCCGATGCAGCAGGGGCTGCTTTTTCACGCCAGCATCGCGCAGGGCTCCGGCGACGATGTGTATGCGGTGCAGCTGGATATCACGTTAAGCGGCCCGCTCGATCAGCACCGGCTGCGCGATGCGGTGCACACCGTGGTCAACCGGCATCCCAACCTGGCGGCCCGATTCTGCCAACAGTTTGACGAGCCGGTGCAGATCATCCCGGCTGATCCCGTGGCGCCCTGGCGGTATGTCGACCTCAGCGGGGGCGACCCGGACCTCGACGAGCAGATCCAGCGGCTGTGTGCCGCCGAACGCGCCGCGGTCTGCGACCTCGCCGACCAGCCGGCCTTTCGGGTGGCGTTGATCCGCATCGCAGAAGACCGGCACCGGTTTGTGCTGACTAATCACCACATCGTGCTCGATGGCTGGTCGATGCCGATCCTGCTGCAGGAGGTATTCGCCGGCTATTACGGGCAGCGGCTGCTCGCGGCCGCGTCGTATCGCAGGTTTGTGATCTGGCTGGCCGATCGTGACCTTGCCGGCGCCCACGCGGCGTGGCGCCGGGTGTTCGCCGGTTTTGACACCCCCACATTGGTGGGGCCGCCGGGCCGGTTAGAGCTGGGGCGGCGAGGCGTTGAATCGTTTCGAGTACCCGAGCAGACTACGCGTGCCCTTGGCGAGCTGGCGCGCTCGCACCACACCACCGTCAGCACCGTGTTGCAGGGCGCCTGGGCGTTACTACTGACCTCGCTCACGGGTCAGCACGATGTGGCCTTCGGCGTCGCGGTCTCGGGGCGGCCGGCGGAGTTGGTCGGCGCGGAATCGATGGTGGGCCTGTTGATCAACACGGTGCCGGTGCGGGTGCGCATTACCGCCGCGACCACCACCGCCGACCTGCTCGGCCAGCTGCAAAGTGCCCACACCAAAACCCTTGAGCACCAGCACCTGGCGCTCAGCGAAATTCACCGCGTCACCGGTCAGGAACACCTGTTCGACACCCTTTTCGTGTTCGAAAACTACCCGATCGACACCGCCGCGCCGTTGGGCGTCGACGGGTTGGCCATCACCGAGTTCAGCAACCGCGAATACAACCACTACCCGCTTGCGGTGCAAGCCCTGCCCGGCCCCGAACTGGGCCTTCGCGTCGAATTCGACAGCGACGTGTTCGACACCGACAGCATCGAAACACTGATCGAGCGGTTGCAGCGGGTGTTGGTGGCGATGACAGCCGACCCGGCACGGCGATTGTCGGCGATGGATGTGCTCGATGAGCGTGAGCACGCCCGCCTCGACGAGGTCGGTAATCGGGCGGTGCTGACTCAGCCAGCACCGGCCCCAGTGTCCGTTCCGGTGTTGTTCGCCGCGCAGGTGGCCCGCACCCCGGAGGCGGTCGCGCTGACCTCCGGGGAGGACTCGTGGACCTACCGCGAGCTGGAGGAGGCCGCTAACCGGCTGGCGCACCTTTTGGCCGGCCAGGGAGTGGGCCCGGGTGAGTGTGTGGCGCTGCTGTTTTCCCGGTCGGCTGAGGCGATCGTGGCGATTTTGGCGGTGCTCAAGACCGGGGCGGCTTATTTGCCGATCGACCCGGCGCTACCGATGGCGCGGATCGGGTTCATGGTTGCTGATGCCGCGCCGCTCGCCGCGATCACCACCGCGGACCTGCGGCCGCAGCTGGATGGGTGTGACCTGCGGGTCATCGATGTCAGCGATATCGACGACCCCGCTGTTGACACCCAACCCAGCACCGCACTGCAGGCGCCGGCCCCCGAGGACATCGCCTACATCATCTACACCTCGGGCACCACCGGTGTCCCTAAGGGGGTGGCAATCCCCCACCACAACGTGACCCGGCTGTTCGACTCACTGGACGCCGGCCTGCCATCGGGACCGGGGCAGGTCTGGACGCAGTGGCACTCTTATAGCTTCGACGTCTCGGTGTGGGAGATCTTCGGTGCGCTGCTGCACGGTGGGCGGCTGGTGGTGGTGCCCGAAGTGGTGGCCGGCTCACCCGAGGACTTCCACGCCTTGCTGGTTGCTGAACACGTCAGCGTGTTAAGCCAAACCCCGTCGGCGGTTGGGATGCTCTCGCCGCAGGGTTTGGAGTCGGCGGCGTTGGTGGTGGCCGGGGAAGCCTGCCCGCCTGAGCTAGTGGATCGGTGGGCGCCCGGGCGGGTGATGATCAACGCCTATGGCCCCACCGAGACCACGGTGTATGCGTCAATCAGTGCGCCTTTAACAGCGGGGTCACCGGGGTCGGGGGTGGTGCCGATCGGTGCGCCGGTGGCTGGGGCGGCGTTGTTCGTGCTGGACGGGTGGTTGCGCCCGGTGCCGGCCGGGGTGGTCGGTGAGTTGTATGTGGCCGGCCGTGGCGTGGGGTGTGGCTATGTGCGACGGGCCGGGTTGACCGCGTCGCGGTTTGTGGCCTGCCCTTTCGGGGAGCCCGGGGCGCGCATGTATCGGACCGGCGATCTGGTGCGGTGGGGCGCCGATGGGCACCTGCAATACCTCGGGCGCGCCGATGAACAGGTCAAGATCCGCGGCTATCGCATCGAACTCGGTGACGTCCAGGCAGCCCTGGCCGGGCTCGACGGGGTCAAGCAGGCGGTGGTGATCGCCCGCGAGGACCGCCCCGGCGACAAACGCCTGATCGGCTATATCACCGGTACCGCCGACCCGGCCCAGATCCGCGCCCAGCTGGCCCAGCGGCTCCCGACCTACATGGTCCCGGGCGCGGTGGTGGTGATCGATGCGCTGCCGCTAACGGTCAACGGCAAACTCGACACCCGAGCCCTACCCGCACCCGCCTACCACGACACCGATCATTACCGCGCCCCGGCCAGCCCAGTCGAGGAAATACTGGCAGGCATCTACGCCCACGTCCTCGGGCTCGGGCGGGTCGGGGTCGACGACTCGTTCTTCGACCTGGGTGGCGATTCGCTTTCCGCAATGCGTCTGGTCGCCGCGATCAACAAATCTTTGGATGCCGGCCTTGCGGTGCGGGCCCTGTTCGACCTGCCCACGGTTGCCCAGTTGGCGCCCCGAATCGGTGGGGAGACGGGTGGGCTTGACCCGTTGGTGGCTGTCGAGCGGCCCACGGTGGTTCCGCTGTCATTTGCCCAAAACCGGTTGTGGTTCATCGACCAATTGCAGGGACCCTCCCCGGTCTACAACATGGCGGTGGCGCTGCAACTGCGCGGGCGCCTTGATGCCGACGCGCTGGGCGCTGCGCTGGCCGATGTGGTGGCCCGCCACGAAAGCCTGCGCACACTGATCGCCGCACCCGACGGCATACCCCAGCAGCTGGTGATGCCGCCCGAGCGTGCCGACTTCGGTTGGGACGTCGTCGATGCCACCGCATGGTCTGCGGCCCAACTGGAGGCGGCCATCGAGGAAACCGCCAGCCACAGTTTTGACCTCGCGACCGAGATCCCTTTGCGGGCAAGACTTTTCCTCGTTACCGATGACGAATACGTGCTGGTAGGCGTGGCGCACCACATCGCTGCCGACGGCTGGTCGATCGCCCCGCTGGTGCGTGATCTGGGCGACGCGTATGCCAACCGGTGCGCAGGGCAGGCGCCGGGTTGGGCTGAATTGCCGGTGCAGTACGTGGATTACACGTTGTGGCAGCGCCAGCAGTTCGGCGATCTCGACGACAGCGACAGCCCTATCGCCGCCCAGCTGGCCTACTGGCTGGACGCGCTGGCCGGCATGCCGGAGCGCTTGCAGCTTCCCACCGATCGGCCGTATCCGCCGATTGCCGATCAGCGTGGCGCCACCGTGGCGCTGGACTGGCCGGCCGAGCTGCAGCACGCGGTGCGCGATGTCGCCCGCGAGCACAACGCGACCAGCTTCATGGTGGTGCAGGCCGCTTTGGCGGTGCTGCTGTCTCGGCTGAGCGCGAGTTCTGATGTGGCGGTGGGATTCCCGATCGCCGGGCGCCGCACCCCCGCGCTAGATGAGCTGGTCGGGTTCTTCGTCAATACCTTGGTGCTGCGGGTCGATCTGGCCGGGGATCCCAGTGTTGCCGATGTGCTGGCCCAGGTGCGCCGGCGCAGCCTGGACGCCTACGAGCACCAAGACGTGCCGTTCGAGGTGCTCGTCGAGCGGCTCAACCCCACCCGAAACCTGACCCATCACCCGCTGGTCCAGGTGGCGTTGGCCTGGCAGAACGCTCCCGGGCACACCGGCGACCCCGCGGCCGGCCTGGCTCTGGGTGATCTGCAGGTCACCCAGTTGCCGGTGGACACCCACACCGCACGCATGGACCTGATGTTCTCGATGTCGGAACACTTCACCGAGACCGGTGGTCCCGCGGGGATCGACGGAACGGTGGAATTCCGCACCGACGTGTTCGACGCCCATAGCATCGCCACACTGATCGATCGGCTACGGCGGGTGTTGACGGCAATGACGTCCGACCCGGCGGCACGCTTGTCGTCGCTGGATGTGCTCGAGGCCGGTGAGCACGCCCGCCTGGATGAGATCGGTAACCGGGCGGTGTTGACCCAGCCGGTGGCCGCGGCGGTGTCGGTGCCGGCGTTGTTCGCCGAACACGTGCTGCGCTGCCCCGAGGCGGTCGCGATCAGCTCCGGGCAGCATTCGTGGACCTACCGCGAACTCGACGCGGCCGCAAACCGGTTGGCGCACCTGCTCGCCGGCCGGGGTGCCGGCCCGGGGCAGTGCGTGGCACTGCTGTTGGACCGTTCCGCCGAGGCGATCGTGGCGATCCTGGCGGTGCTCAAGACCGGCGCGGCCTATCTGCCGCTCGACGCGGCGGTGCCGGCGGCGCGGATGGATTTCGTGATCGCCGACGCCGCGCCGATCGCCGCGATCACCACCGCCGATTTGCGGGCGCGGCTGGACGGGTGCGATCTGGCCGTCATCGACGTCAGTGATATCGAGACCCCCGCTGCGGACGTCCAACCTGTACTACCGGCGCCCGCCCCGGATGACATCGCCTACCTCATCTACACGTCGGGCACTACCGGCGTGCCGAAGGGGGTGGCGATCACTCACCACAACGTGACCCAATTGTTGGGGTCGCTCGATGCCGGGCTGCCGCGCGCGGGTGTGTGGCCGCAGTGTCATTCGTTGGCCTTCGACGTCTCGGTGTGGGAGATCTTCGGTCCGCTGTTGCGTGGTGGCCGGGTGGTGGTGGTACCCGAGGAGGTGGCGGGCTCACCGGAAGACTTCCACGCCTTGCTGGTGCGCGAACAGGTCAACGTGCTCACCCAGACGCCTTCCGCGGTACGGGTTTTGCCGCCTGAGGGGTTGGATTCGGCGGCGTTGGTGGTGGTCGGGGAAGCTTGCCCGCCTGAGGTGGTGGAGCAGTGGGCACCTGGCCGGGTGATGATCAACGCCTATGGCCCCACCGAGACGACGATGTGTGTGGCGATCAGTGCGCCTTTAACAGCGGGGTCGCCGGGGTGGGGAGTGCCGATCGGCTCGCCGGTCAGTGGGGCGGCGCTGTTCGTGCTCGACGAGTCGTTGCGTCCGGTGCCCGCCGGGGTGGTCGGCGAGTTGTACGTGGCCGGCCAGGGCGTGGGCGTGGGATATGTCGGCCGGGCCGACTTGACTGCGTCGCGATTTGTGGCGTGCCCGTTCGGCGGGCACGGGGCGCGCATGTATCGCACCGGGGACCTGGTGTGCTGGCGGCCGGACGGGCAGCTGCAATACCTGGGCCGCGCCGACGAGCAGGTCAAGATCCGCGGCTACCGCATCGAGCTCGGTGAAGTCCAGGCCGCCCTGGCCGGGCTGGACGGTGTCGAGCAGGCGGCGGTGATCGCCCGCGAGGACCGCCCCGGCGACAAGCGCCTGGTCGGCTATATCACCGGAACAGCCGACCCGGCCACCGCGCGCGCGGTGTTGGCCGAGCGGCTGCCGGCCTACATGGTGCCGACGGCGGTGGTGGTCTTGGAAGCGCTGCCGCTGACACCCAATAACAAACTCGACACCCGCGCCCTGCCTGCGCCGGAATACCGCGACGTCGATCAGTACCGCGCCCCCGCCAATGCCGTCGAAGTAATTCTCGCAGGCATCTACGCCCAAGTCCTCGGCCTCGAACGGGTCGGCGTCGATGACTCGTTCTTCGACCTTGGCGGCGACAGCATTCTGTCGATGCAGGTGGTGGCGCGCGCCCGCGCGGCCGGTGTCACGTGTCGCCCCCGCGACATCTTCGTCGAGCAGACCGTGGCCCGGCTGGCCCGAGTCGCCACAATCACCGGCGGGCATATCGGCCCCATCGACGAGGGCATCGGCAGTGTGGTGCCCACCCCGATCATGCGCTGGCTGCACAGCGTCGACGGCCCGGTCGGCGAGTTCAACCAGGCCGTCGTCGTGCAGGCCCCCGCGGGTGCCACCGAAGCCGACATGCTGGTCATGCTCCAAGCGTTGCTGGACCGACACGGCATGCTGCGGGTTCGCGTGGATGACGACGGCGCCTGCGGCTGGTCACTACAGGTGCCCGAGGTGGGGTCGGTGGACGCGCGCGGATGCCTGCAAGCGGTGGACGCCTTATCCGATGAGGCGTTGGTAGCGGCCCGGTTGCGGTTAAACCCGGCCGCCGGGGTGATGCTGAGCGCGCTGTGGGTTGCCTCCACGGGTCAGCTGGCGCTGATCGTTCACCACCTGGCCATCGACGGGGTGTCGTGGCGGATCCTGCTCGAAGACCTCAACATCGCCTGGGCCCAACATCACAGCGGACAACCCGTAGCCCTGCCGGCGGGCGGGACGTCGTTTGCCCGGTGGGCGTCGCTGCTGGCTGAGCACGCGCGCCACCCAGAAGTCGTTGGCCAGGCGGAGGCGTGGCGGCAGGTGTTGGCGACCCCGGCCGCGCTGCCAGCGGTACAACCCGAGATCGACACCTACGCCCGCGCCGGGCACCTGTCGGTGTCGCTGGATGTGGAGACCAGCCGCCTGCTGCTCGGCGAGGTGGCCGCAGCGTTTCACGCCGGCGTGCACGACATCTTGGTGATCGCCTTCGGGTTCGCGGTGGCGGAGTTTTTGGGCACTGGCGCGCCGATCGGCATCGATGTGGAGGGTCACGGGCGCCAGGAGGAACTGGCCGCCTCGAACGAGCAAGTCGACCTGTCGCGCACCGTCGGCTGGTTTACCACCAAGTACCCGGTGGCTTTGAACGTCGGTGGGCCCCTCGGTAGGCTGCGCTGGGCGCAGGTGCTGGGCGGTGAGGCGGCGCTGGGGTCGGTGATCAAAGATGCCAAAGAGCAGCTTCGGGCCCTGCCCGACGGCCTCACCTACGGACTGTTGCGTTATCTGAACAGCGACGTTGACCTGGCCGAGCCCGACCCGACGATCGGCTTTAACTATCTGGGGCGCCTGGGCCCAGGGGCGGGCGAGCTCTCCGGCGACGTGTGGCGGATCGGCCAGGAAGGTCTGTCATCTACCGGCACCAGCGCGGCGGTGCCTATGCCGCTGGCGCACACTCTGGAGCTCAATGCCGGCACCGTCGACACCGACGCCGGCCCCCACCTGCATGCCAACTGGACGTGGGCGCCCTCGGCGCTGGATCGCACGCAGGTCCTCCGGCTGAGCCAGCTGTGGTTTGACGCCCTGGCCGGCATCTGTGCGCATGTGCGAGGTGGTGGGGGCGGCTTGACGCCGTCGGATATCGCGCCTGCTTCGCTGAGCCAGCAGCAGATCGAGGAGCTGCAGCGCCAATATGAGGTCGCCGATATTTTGCCGTTGACCCCCTTGCAGCAGGGGCTGCTCTTCCACGCCGCGCAGGGCAACGACGATCTGTATGCGGTGCAGCTGGATATCACGTTAAGCGGTCCGCTGGACCAGCACCGCGTACGCGATGCCATGCATACCGTGGTCAACCGCCACCCCAACCTGGCAGCCCGATTCTGCCAAAACTTCGACGAGCCGGTACAGATCATCCCCGCTGATCCCGTGGTGCCCTGGCGGTATGTCGAGCTGGACGCCGGCGACCCCGATAAGCAGATGCAGCGGCTATGCGCCGCCGAATGCGCTGCGGTCTCCGACCCCACCCATCAGCCCGCCTTTCGAGCCGCTCTCGTCCGCACCGCAGACAACCGGCACCAGCTTGTGCTCACTAACCACCACATCGTGCTCGATGGCTGGTCGCTGCCGATCCTGCTGCAGGAGATATTTGCCGCCTATTACGGGCAGCGGTTGCCTGCGCCGGTCTCGTTTCGCAGGTTTGTGACCTGGCTGGCCGACCGCGACCTTGCCGGCGCCCAGGCCTCCTGGACCGAGATGCTGGCCGGTTTCGACACCCCCACCCTGGTCGGCCCACCAGACCGGGTAGGCCAAGGCGCTCGAGCCATCGAATCGTTTCAGTTGTCTGCCGCCACCACGCGGGCGCTCAGCGAGCTGGCGCGTTCGTGTCACACCACCGTCAGCACCGTGCTGCAGGGCGCCTTCGCGCAGCTGCTGATGTGGCTGACCGGCCACCAAGATGTCGCCTTCGGCGTCGCGGTCTCGGGGCGGCCAGCTGAGTTGGTCGGTGCGGAATCGATGGTGGGCCTGCTGATCAACACGGTGCCGATGCGGGCGCGCATCACGGCGGCAACCACCACCGCCGACCTGCTCGACCAGCTGCAATGCGCCCACACCAAGACCCTTGAGCACCAACATCTTGCGCTCAGCGAGATCCACCGCCTCACCGGCCACGACCAGCTGTTCGACGCCCTGTTCGTGTTCGAAAACTACCCGGTCGACACCACGGCGTTGTCCGGCGCCCACGAGTTGACCATCACCGGGTTCACCAGCCGCGAATACAACCACTACCCGCTTTCGGTGGTGGCCCGGCCGGGCCACGAACTGGGCCTCCGCGTCGAATTCGACACCGAAGTTTTCGACGCGGCCCTCATCGAAACACTGATCGAGTGGTTGCGGCGGGTGCTAGAGGCCATGACCGCAGACCCGGGCCGGCGGTTGTCGGCGATGGATGTGCTCGATGAGAGTGAGCGCCGCCGCCTCGATGAGGTCGGCAACCGGGCCGTATTGACCCAGCCCACAGTGCCGATGTCGATTCCGGTGTTGTTCGCCGCCCAGGTGGCGCGCGCCCCCGAGGCGGTGGCGATCAGCTTCGAGGGCCGCTCACTGACGTATCGGGAACTCGAGGAGGCCGCTAACCGGTTGGCGCACCTGTTGGCCGGGCACGGGGCCGCCCCCGGGCAGTGTGTGGCGCTGCTGTTCACCCGGTCCGCTGAGGCGATCGTGGCGATCTTGGCCGTGCTCAAAACCGGGGCGGCATATCTGCCGATCGACCCGGCGGTGCCGGCTGCGCGGATCCGGTTCATGGTCGACGATGCCGCGCCGATCGCCGCGATCACCACCACCGCTCTGGTCGACCGGCTGGATGGGTGTGACCTGACGGTCATCGACGTCAGCGACCCCATGGTCGACAGCTACCCGGGCACGGGTTTGCCTGCTCCTGCCCCGGATGACGTCGCGCACATCATCTACACCTCGGGCACCACCGGTGTCCCCAAAGGGGTGGCCGTCACCCACCACAACGTGACCCGGCTGTTCGACTCACCCGACTTCGGCGTGCAACTGGCGCCCAGGCAGGTGTGGGCGCAGTTTCACTCTTATGCCTTCGACTTCTCGGTGTGGGAGATCTGGGGTGCGCTGCTGCATGGTGGGCGCGTGGTGGTGGTGCCCGACGCGGTGACCCGTTCAGCGGAAGACTTCCACGACCTGCTGGTCACTGAACAGGTCAGCGTGTTCAGCCAAACCCCCTCGGCGGTGAGAGCGCTCTCACCTGAGGGTTTGGAGTCGGCGGCGTTGGTGATCGGCGCTGAGCCCTGCCCGCCCGCGGTGGTGGAGCGATGGGCGTCCGGGAGGTTGATGCTCAACGTCTACGGCCCCACTGAGACGACGGTGTTTGCGACGATCAGTGCGCCTTTAAAGCCGGGGTCAGTCGGGGCGGGCGGGCCGCCGATTGGTTCACCGGTGCCCGGCGCGGCGTTGTTTGTGCTGGATGGCTGGTTGCGGCCGGTGCCGGCCGGTGTGGTCGGTGAGTTGTATGTGGCCGGCCGCGGCGTGGGATGTGGGTATTGGCGCCGGGCGGGGTTGACGGCGTCGCGGTTTGTGGCGTGTCCGTTCGCGCCCGGAACACGTATGTATCGCACCGGGGATCTGGTGCGGTGGGGTTCCGATGGGCAGCTGCAATACCTGGGGCGCGCCGATGAGCAGGTCAAGATCCGCGGGTATCGCATCGAACTCGGTGAAGTCCAGGCCGCCCTGGCCGCGCTCGATGGAGTGCAGCAGGCGGTGGTGATCGCCCGCGAGGACCGTCCCGCCGCCTAGCGCCTGGTCGGTTATCTCACCGGGACCGCGGACCCGGCCGAAATACGTGCCGCGCTGGCCGAGCGGCTGCCGGCGTATATGGTGCCGGCCGCGGTGGTGGTGTTAGACGCGCTGCCGATCACGGTCAACGGCAAACTGGACACCCGCGCGCTGCCGGCACCGGAATATCGGGATGGCGGGCGTTATCGCGCCCCCGCCAGCGCGGTCGAGGAGATCCTGGCCGGCATCTACGCCCAGGTCCTCGGTGTCGACCGAGTTGGGGTCGACGACTCGTTCTTCGACCTGGGTGGGGATTCGTTGTCGACGATGCGCCTGGTCGCCGCGGTCAACACCGGCCTGGATGCCGGCCTTTCGGTGCGCACCGTGTTCGAGGCACCCACGGTCGCCGAGTTGGCCCCCCGTATCGGCGGGGATGAAGGTCGGCTGGAGCCGTTGGTGGCCGGCCAGCGGCCCCAGGTGATTCCGCTGTCGTTTGCCCAATCCCGGTTGTGGTTCGTTGACCAGTTCCAGGGGCCCTCCCCGGTCTACAACATGGCGGTGGCGCTGCAACTGCGCGGTCCCCTTGCTGCCGAGGCGTTGGGCGCGGCGCTGGCCGATGTGGTGGGCCGCCATGAGAGCCTGCGCACGCTGTTCCCGGCGGTCGGGGGGATACCCCGGCAGCTGGTCGTTTCAGCCGAGCGGGCCGACTTCGGTTGGCAGGTCGTCGATGCCACCGGATGGCCGGTAAGCCGGCTGGGTGAGGCCATCGAGGAAACGGCGCGTCACCCGTTTGACCTGGCCACCGAGATCCCGTTGCGGGCACGGCTTTTCCGCGTCGCCGAGGATGAGCACGTGTTGGTGGGCGTGGTGCACCATATCGCCGCGGACGGCTGGTCGATCACCCCGCTGGTGCGCGATCTGGGGGTGGCCTATGCCAGCCGGTGTGCGGGGCTGGCCCCGGGCTGGGCCGATTTGGCGGTGCAGTATGTCGATTACACGTTGTGGCAGCGCGCCCATTTTGGTGATCTGGCCGATAGCCACAGCCGTATCGCCGCGCAGCTGGCTTATTGGGAGGATGCGCTGGCCGGGATGCCCGAGCGGCTGGCGCTGCCCACCGATCGGCCCTATCCGCTGGTGGCTGATCAGCGCGGCGCTAATGTGGCCGTGGACTGGCCCGCCGAGCTGCAGCAGCGGGTGCGCGGGGTGGCCAGTGAGCACAACGCGACCAGCTTCATGGTGGTGCAGGCCGCTCTGGCGGTGTTGCTGTCTCGGCTGAGCGCGAGTTCCGACGTGGCGGTGGGGTTCCCGATCGCGGGCCGCGGCGACCCCGCCCTGGATGAGCTGGTCGGATTTTTCGTCAACACCTTGGTACTGCGGGTCGACCTGGCCGGAGATCCCAGTTTTGCCGAGCTGCTGGCCCAGGTGCGCCGGCGCAGCCTGGGCGCCTACGAGCACCAAGACGTGCCCTTCGAGGTGCTCGTCGAGCGGCTCAACCCCACCCGAAGCCTGACCCACCACCCGCTGGTGCAGGTGATGTTGGCCTGGCAGAACGTCCCCGGACACGACAGCGACCCCGCCGCCGGGCTGGCGTTGGGTGATCTGCAGGTCACCCAGCTGCCGGTGGACACCCATACCGCCCGCATGGACCTGTCGTTTTCTTTGGCCGAACGCTGGAGCGAGGCCGGTGAGCCCGCCGGGATTTCCGGGACGGTGGAATTCCGCACCGATGTGTTCGACGCGGACAGCATCGAAACACTGATCGAGTGGTGGCGGCGGGTGTTGGTGGCGATGACCGCCGACCCGGGGCGGTCGTTGTCGTCGGTGGATGTGCTCGATGCCGATGAGCACGCCCGCCTCGATGAGATCGGCAACCGCGCGGTGTTGACCCAGCCGGCGACCGCGCCGGTGTCGGTTCCGGTGCTGTTCACCGACCAGGTGGCCCGCGCCCCCGAGGCGGTGGCGATCAGCTTCGAGGGCCGCTCACTGACGTACCGCGACCTCGATGAGGCCGCTAACCGGTTGGCGCACCTTTTGGCCGGCCGGGGCGTGGGGCCGGGGCAGTGTGTGGCGCTGCTGTCGGAGCGCTCAGCCCAGGCGATCGTGGCGATGCTGGCGGTCTTGAAGACCGGGGCGGCGTATCTGCCGATCGACCCCGCGCTGCCCGATGCGCGGGTCGAATTCATGCTCACCGATGCCGCGCCGACCGCCGTCATCACCACGGCGGGCCTGCAGTCGCGGCTGGATGGGTGCGACGTGCTGGTCATCGATATCAACGACCCCGCGGCGGACAGCTACCCGCGCACGGGTTTGCCTGCTCCGGCCCCGGATGACGTCGCGTATCTCATTTACACCTCAGGCACCACCGGCGTCCCCAAAGGGGTGGCCGTCACCCACCACAACCTGACTCACTTGGCGGAGTCATTGCCCACACACTTGCCGGCGGAGCAGGTGTGGACGCAATGCCACTCCTATGCTTTCGACTTCTCGGTGTGGGAGATCTGGGCTGCGCTGCTCGGTGGGGGGCGGCTGGTGGTCGTACCCGAGTCGGTGGCCGGCTCACCAGACGATTTCCACGCTCTGCTGATCAGTGAACAGGTCAACGTGCTTACCCAGACCCCTTCTGCTGTGAAGGTGCTCTCACCTGAGGGTTTGGGATCGGCGGCGTTGCTGCTCGGCGGTGAGGCCTGCCCGGCCGAGGTGGTGGAGCGGTGGGCGCCCGGCCGGGTGGTGATCAACGCCTACGGCCCCACCGAGGCCACGGTGTATGCGTCGATGAGCGCGCCTTTGCAGGCGGGGTCGCCGGGTTCGGGGGCGGCGCCGATCGGCTCGCCGGTATCGACCGCGGCGCTGTTCGTCCTCGACGAGTGGTTACGGCCGGTGCCGGCGGGTGTGGTCGGTGAATTGTATGTGGCCGGTCGCGGCGTGGGCGTCGGATACGTCGGCCGGGCTGATTTGACCGCATCGCGGTTTGTGGCGTGTCCGTTCGTCGGCGCGGGAGCGCCGGGACAACGTATGTATCGCACCGGGGATCTGGTGTGTTGGGGTGCCGATGGCCAGCTGCAGTATCTGGGGCGCGCCGATGAGCAGGTCAAGATCCGCGGGCATCGCATCGAGCCCGGTGAGGTTCAGGCCGCACTGGCCGCGCTGGATGGGGTGGAGCAGGCGGTGGTGATCGCCCGCGAGGACTGTCCCGGCGACAAACGCCTGGTGGGTTATGTGACCGGGGCCGCGGACCCGGCCGAGATACGTGCCGCGCTGGCCGAGCGGCTCCCGGCGTACATGGTGCCCGGCGCGGTGGTGGTGCTGGAAGCGCTGCCGTTGACGGTCAACGGCAAGCTCGACACCCGCGCCCTACCGGCACCCGAATATCAGGAGGCCGATCGGTACCGCGCCCCGGCCAGCGCGGTCGAGGAGATCCTGGCCGGCATCTACGCCCGGGTGCTCGGGCTCGAGCGGGTTGGGGTCGATGAGTCGTTTTTCGACCTGGGTGGGGATTCGCTGTCGGCGATGCGCCTGGTCGCCGCGGTCAACACCGGCCTGGATGCCGGCCTTGCGGTGCGCGCCGTGTTTGAGGCGCCCACGGTGGCCCAGTTGGCGCCTCGTATCGGTGGGGATGCGGGTCGGCTGGAGCCGTTGGTGGCCGGTGAGCGGCCCGCGGTGATTCCGTTGTCGTTTGCCCAATCCCGGTTGTGGTTCGTTGACCAGTTGCAGGGGCCCTCCCCGGTCTACAACCTGGCGGTGGGGTTGCGGCTGCGCGGGCGCCTGGATGCCGATGTGTTGGGTGCGGCGCTGGCTGATGTGGTGAGTCGCCATGAGAGCCTGCGCACGCTGTTCCCGGCGGTCGAGGGGATACCGCGGCAGCTGGTGGTGCCCGCCGAGCGGGCCGACTTTGGTTGGGACGTCGTCGATGCCGCTGGTTGGGCGGCGGGCCGGTTAGAGGAGGCCATCGGCGTCGCGGCGCGTTACTCATTTGACCTGGCGACCGAGATCCCTTTGCGGGCACGGCTTTTCCGCGTCGCCGAGGACGAGCACGTGCTGGTGGGCGTGGCGCACCACATCGCCGCCGACGGCTGGTCGATCACCCCGCTGGTGCGCGATCTGGGCGTGGCCTATGCCAGCCGGTGCGCGGGGCAAGCCCCGCAGTGGGCTGAATTGCCGGTCCAGTACGTCGATTACACGCTGTGGCAGCGCGCCCAGTTCGGTGATCTCCACGACACCGACAGCCCCATCGCCACACAGTTGGCCTACTGGCAGGATGCGCTGGCCGGGATGCCCGAACGCCTGCAGCTGCCGACCGATCGGCCCTACCCGCCGGTTGCCGATCAGCGCGGCGCCACTGTGGCCGTGGACTGGCCGGCGGAGTTGCAGCAGCGGGTACGCGAGGTGGCCGCCGAGTACAACGCGACCAGCTTCATGGTGATCCAGGCCGCGCTGGCGGTGCTGCTGTCGCAGTTGAGCGCCAGTTCTGATGTGGCGGTGGGGTTCCCGATCGCTGGGCGTAGTGACCCTGCGCTCGATGAGTTGGTCGGATTTTTCGTTAACACCTTGGTGCTGCGGCTTGATTTGGCCGGTGATCCCACCGTTGCTGAGTTGCTGGTCCAGGTGCGGCGGCGCAGCCTGGCCGCCTACGAGCACCAAGACGTGCCCTTTGAGGTGCTCGTGGAGCGGCTCAACCCCACCCGATCCCTGGCTCATCACCCGCTGATCCAGGTGGCGTTGGCCTGGCAGAACCTTCCCGGACACGACAACAACGATCCCGCCGCCGGGCTGGTGTTGGGTGATCTTCAAGCTACGCCGATGCCGGCAGACACCCACACCGCCCGCATGGACCTGAGCTTCTCCCTGTCTGAACGTCGGACCGAGGCCGGTGAGCCCGCCGGGATCGGCGGAACGGTGGAATTCCGCACCGACGTGTTCGACCCGGCCAGCATCGAAACACTGATCGGGCGGCTGCAGCGAGTGGTGGTGGCCATGACCACCGACCCAGCCCAGCGGTTGTCATCGATCGACCTGCTCGATGCCGGTGAGCACGCCCGCGTCGATGAGATCGGTAATCGGGCGGCGTTGTCGCGGCCCGCAGCCACGCCGGTGTCGGTTCCCGTGTTGTTCGCCGCGCAGGTCGCCCGCTCCCCGGAGGCGGTGGCGGTGACCTCCGACGGCACGTCCATGACGTACCGCGAACTCGACGACGCCGCCAACCGATTGGCCCACCTCTTGGCCGGCCAGGGCGCAGGCCCAGGACACTGCGTAGCGCTGCTATTGGAGCGCTCCGCGGAGGCGATCGTCGCGATGCTGGCGGTACTGAAGACCGGGGCGGCCTATCTGGCGATCGACCCCGCGGTACCGGCGGCCCGGATCGAGTTCATGCTGGCCGATGCCGCGCCGGTCGCCGCGATCACCACTACCGACCTTCACGACCGGCTGGACGCGTGTGACCTCGCGGTCATCGACGTCAGTGATGTCGAGGCCCCCCGCATTCCCAGCCATCCGTGCACGGGTTTGCCCGTACCCGCGGCCGAGGACATCGCCTACATCATCTACACCTCGGGCACGACCGGTGTCCCCAAGGGCGTGGCGGTCACCCACCGAAATCTGACGCACTTGGCGGACTCATCGCCTCAACACCTGCCGGCGGCGCAGGTGTGGACGCAGTGCCATTCCTATGCCTTCGACTTCTCAGTGTGGGAGATCTGGGCTGCGCTGCTGAGCGGAGCGCGGCTGGTGATTGTGCCCGAGTCGGTGGCGACCTCGCCCGACGACTTCCATGCCCTCCTAGTCAGCGAGCGGGTCAACGTGCTCACCCAGACCCCGTCGGCGGTCGCGGCGCTCTCCCCGCAGGGTTTGGAGTCGGTGGCGTTGCTGCTCGGCGGTGAAGCCTGCCCGGCCGAGGTGGTGGACCGGTGGGCGCCCGGGCGGGTGCTGATCAACGCCTACGGCCCCAGCGAGATCACGGTCTACGCGTCGATGAGCGCGCCGCTAACGGCGGGGTCCGGGGCGGCCCCGATCGGTGCGCCGGTATCGACCGCGGCGCTGTTCGTGCTGGACGAATGGTTGCGACCGGTGCCCGTCGGCGTGGTCGGTGAGCTGTACGTGGCCGGTAGTGGGGTGGCGTGTGGGTACCTGGGCCGGTCGGGTTTAACGGCAGCACGATTCGTGGCGTGCCCGTTCGGCAGAGCCGGAGCACCCGGAGAAAGGATGTATCGCACCGGCGACCTGGTGTGTTGGCGCGCCGACAGGCAGCTGCAGTATCTGGGGCGCGCCGACGACCAAGTCAAGATCCGCGGGTACCGCATCGAACTCGGGGAGGTTCAGGCCGCACTAGCTGGACTGGACGGGGTGGCGCAGGCGGTGGTGATCGCCCGCGAAGACCATCCTGACGCGAAACGCCTGGTCGGCTACGTCACCGAGTCGGTGACCGGCGCGGTGGACCCAGCCGGGATGCGGACCGCGTTGGCCGAGCGGCTCCCCCCGTACATGGTCCCAGCCGCGGTCATCGTGCTAGACGCGTTGCCGTTGACGGTCAACGGCAAACTCGACACCCGCGCCCTGCCGGCACCGGAATACCAAGACGACGATCGGTACCGCGCCCCGGCGGACGCGATTGAGGAGATCCTGGCCGGCATTTACGCCCAAGTCCTCGGGCTCGAGCGGGTGGGGGTCGACGACTCGTTCTTCGACCTGGGCGGGGACAGCATCTTGTCGATGCAGGTGGTGGCCCGGGCCCGGGCGGCCGGTGTGCTGTGTCGGCCCCGCGACATTTTCGTCGAGCAGACCGTGGCCCGACTGGCTCAAGTGGTCGGGGTGGCCGGCGGTGAAGTCGGCCCGATTGACGAGGGTGTCGGGCCGGTGGTGGCGACCCCGATCATCCGTTGGCTGCACGACATTGAGAGGACCGGCGGCCCGGTCGACCAGTTCAACCAGACGATGGTGGTGCAAGCCCCGGCGGGGGTGACCACGGCCGACGTGGAGGTCGTGCTGCAGGCCCTGCTGGATCGGCACGCCATGTTGCGGCTACGCGTCGACGGCGACGGGGGCTGGTCACTACGGGTGGCCGAGGCGGGTGCGGTGAATGCCAGCGGGTGCCTGCACGTGGCGGACGTGCTCTCCGATGAGGCGCTGGTGGCGGCGCGGTCCCGGTTGAACCCGGCCGCCGGGGCAATGGTCAGCGCGCTATGGGTGGCGCCCACCGGCCAGCTGGTGATGATCATTCACCACCTGGCCATCGACGCGGTGTCCTGGCGGATCCTGCTCGAGGACCTCAACATCGCCTGGGCCCAACACCACCACGGACAACCGGTGACATTGCCGGCGACCGGAACCTCATTCGCCCGGTGGGCGTCGCTGCTCGGTGAGCAAGCGCACGCCCCGACAGTGGTGGATCAGGCCGACGGCTGGCGACGAGTGTTGGCGACCCCGGCCGCGATGCCGGCGGTACGACCCGAGCTGGACACTTACGCCACCGCTGGGCACCTGACGGCAGCACTGGACGTCGAGACGACCCGCCTGCTGCTCGGTGAAGTCCCGGCGGCGTTTCACGCCGGGATCCACGACATCCTGGTGATCGCCTACGGACTGGCGTTGGCGCAGTTCTTAGACAACAGCGACACCAACGCCGCGCCGGTCGGCATCGACGTCGAGGGCCACGGCCGCGACGAAGACCTCGCTCCCGATGTCGACCTGTCCCGCACCGTCGGCTGGTTCACCACCAAGTACCCGGTGGCTTTGAACGTCGGGGCGCCGCCCGGCGGGCTGCGTTGGTCCCAGGTGGTGGCCGGCGAGCCGGCGCTGGGCCCGGTGATCAAGGACGCCAAGGAACAACTCCGCGCCCTACCCGACGGGCTGACCTACGGACTGCTGCGCTACCTCAACCCCGACGTGGACCTGCCCGGACCCGACCCCACCATCGGGTTCAACTACCTCGGCCGGCTCGGCGCGACCGCGACGGCCGAGGCCGAGGCCTCCGGCGATCTGTGGCAGGTCAGCCACGACGGATTGTCGGTCACCGCCGCCGCGACGGCGGTACCGATGCCACTGAGCCACACCGTGGAACTCAACGCCGGCACCGTCGACACCGATGCCGGTCCGCACCTGCACGCCACCTGGACGTGGGCGCCCTCGGCGCTGGACGACACCCAGATCAGCCGACTCAGCCAACTCTGGTTCGACGCCCTGACCGGCATCTGCGCCCACGTCCACCACGGCGGCGGCGGCCTGACCCCCTCCGACATCACCCCCGCCCGGCTCACCCAACACCAGATCGACGAGCTAAACCAGCACTACCGAATCGCTGACGTCCTGCCCCTGACCCCCCTACAACAGGGACTGCTGTTCCACGCCAACGCCAACGCCGCCAACGGCAACGACGACGACGTCTACGCCATGCAACTCGACATCACCATCGCCGGCCCACTGGACCCCGACCGGCTGCGCGAGGCCGTCCACACCGTGGTCAACCGCCACCCCAACCTGGCCGCCCGCTTCAGCCAACGTTTCGACCAACCGGTGCAGATCATCCCCGCCGACCCCGCAGTCCCCTGGCAGTACATCGAGCTGGCCACCGAAGACCCCGGTGTGGACGAGCAGATCCAGCGGCTGTGCGCGGCCGAACGCGCCGCGGTCTGTGACCTCGCCCGCCAGCCGGCCTTACGCACGGCGCTGATCCGCACCGCCGACGGCCGGCACCGGTTTGTGCTGACTAATCACCACATCGTGCTCGATGGCTGGTCACTTCCGATCCTGCTGCAAGAAATATTCGCCAGCTACTACGGGCAGCGGCTCCCCGCCGCCGGGTCCTACCGCAGGTTCGTCACGTGGCTGGCCGATCGAGACCTCGACGCCGCCCACACCGCCTGGCGCGAAGTCCTGGCCGACTTCGACACCCCCACCCTGGTCGCCCCTAGACGCCGGTCGGGACCAGGGCGGCGAGGCACCGAGTCGTTCCGGATGCCCGCCCAGACCACCCGGGCCATCAACGAGCTGGCCCGCAGTTGCCACACCACAGTCAACACCGTGCTCCAAGCCGCCTGGGCGCAGCTGCTGATGTGGCTGACCGGCCACCACGACGTCGCCTTCGGCGCCGCGGTCTCGGGGCGATCAGCCGAGGTGACCGGCGCGGAATCGATGGTGGGCCTGCTGATCAACACCGTGCCAGTCCGAGCCACCGTCACCCCGGCCACCACCATCGCCGACCTGCTCGGCCAACTGCAACGCGCTTACACCAAGACCCTCGAGCACCAGCATCTGGCACTCAGTGAGATCCACCGCGCCACCGGCCACGACCAACTCTTCGACACCCTCTTCGTCTACCAGAACTATCCGGTGGACAACGCCGCGTTGTTCGGCGCCAACGGGTTGGCCGTCACCGAGTCCACCGGCCGCGAATACAACCACTACCCGCTGACCCTGCAAGCCACGCCCGGCACCGAACTAGGCTTCCGTGTCGAATTCGACACCGACGTGTTCGACCCGGCCAGCATCGAAAGACTCATCGAGCGGTTCAAGCGAGTGCTGGTGGCCATGACCGGCGATTCGGTGCAGCAATCATGAGCCCCGATCCCACACGGCGATTGTTGTCGATGGATCTGCTCGACGACGGTGAGCACACCCAGCTGGATGGGTGGGGCAATCGGGCGGTGTTGACCCGGCCCACACCCCCTGCGGTGTCGATTCCGGTGTTGTTCGCCGCGCAGGTGGCGCGCGCCCCGGAGGGGGTGGCGATCAGTTGCGGGGAGCGTTCGTGGACGTACCGCGAACTGGAGGAGGCCGCGAACCGGTTGGCGCACCTGTTGGCCGGCCAGGGGGTGGGCCCGGGTGAGCGTGTCGCGCTGCTGTTTTCCCGGTCGGCTGAGGCGATCGTGGCGATGCTGGCGGTGCTGAAGACCGGGGCGGCGTATCTGCCGATCGACCCGGCGGTTCCGGCGGCGCGGATCGAGTTCATGGTTGGCGATGCCGCGCCGATCGCCGCGATCACCACCGCAGGGTTGGCCGATCGGCTGGACGGGTGCGATCTGCTGGTCATCGATGTCGCGGATATTGAAGACCCCGCTGTCGACAGTCAACCCAGCACCGCACTGCCGGCGCCGGCCCCCGAGGACATCGCCTACCTCATCTACACCTCGGGCACTACCGGTGTGCCCAAGGGGGTGGCGATCCCCCACCACAACGTGACTCGGCTGCTGGAGTCCCTGGACGTCGGCCTGGAGCTGTCGCCGGGGCAGGTCTGGTCACAGTGTCATTCCTTGGCCTTCGACGTCTCGGTGTGCGAGATCTGGGGTGCGCTTTTATACGGTGGGCGCCTAGTGGTGGTGCCCGAGTCGGTGGCGCGTTCACCGGAAGATTTCCACGCGTTATTGGTTAGTGAACAGGTCAGTGTCCTAAGTCAGACGCCGTCGGCGTT
This sequence comes from uncultured Actinomycetota bacterium, assembly GCA_963767375.1. Taxonomy (GTDB): domain Bacteria; phylum Actinomycetota; class Actinomycetes; order Mycobacteriales; family Mycobacteriaceae; genus Mycobacterium. The sequence goes on along the minus strand of CAVYDT010000008.1, from coordinate 1,364,579 downwards.
TTATGCGTTGCAAAGCGCCGACGCGCTGGCGCCCGAGCTGGGACAACAGCTCAAGCTTCAGGCTGTGGTGTTCGGTGGTGAAGCGCTGGAACCGCAGCGTCTTGGGACGTGGTTGGACCACCACCCGGGTTTACCGCGCTTGCTCAACCTGTATGGCACCACCGAGACGACGGTGCATGCCTCGTTTCGGGAGATCCTCGGCCGTGACGTCGACAGCAGTCCCAGTCCCATTGGGGTGCCGTTGGGCCACCTTGGTTTTTTTGTGCTCGATGGGTGGTTGCGGGCGGTGCCGGCGGGGGTGGTCGGGGAGTTGTATGTGGCCGGCGCCGGGGTGGGGTATGGGTATGTGGGCCGGGCGGGGTTGAGCGCGTCGCGGTTTGTGGCGTGTCCGTTCGGCGGGGCCGGGGCGACCGGAGCACGTATGTATCGCACCGGGGATCTGGTTTGGTGGGGTACAGATGGGCAGCTGGACTATCTGGGGCGCGCTGATGAGCAGGTCAAGATCCGCGGGTATCGCATCGAGCCTGGTGAGGTGCAGGCCGCACTGACGGGGCTGGATGGGGTAGAGCAGGCGGTGGTGATCGCCCGCGAGGACCGTCCCGGTGATAAGCGTCTGGTGGGTTATGTGACCGGGACCGCGGACCCGGCCGGGGTGCGTGCCGCGCTGGCCGAGCGGCTGCCGCCCTACATGGTTCCGGCCGCGGTGGTGGTGTTGGGGGCGCTGCCGCTGACGGTCAACGGCAAGCTCGACAAACGGGCCCTGCCGGCACCGGAGTACCAGGACGCTGATCGTTACCGCGCCCCGGCCAGCCCGACCGAGGAGATCCTGGCCGCCATCTACGCCCGGGTGCTCGGTATCGAGCCGCCCCAGCTTATAGGGGTCAACCAGTCGTTTTTCGACCTTGGCGGGGATTCGCTGTCGGCGATGCGCCTGGTCGCCGCGGTCAACACCGGCCTGGATGCCGGCCTTGCGGTCCACGCCGTGTTTGAGTCGCCCACGGTTGCCCAGTTGGCGCCCCGTATCGGTGGGGATGAAGGTCGGCTGGAGCCGTTGGTGGCCGGCCAGCGGCCCCAGGTGATTCCGCTGTCGTTTGCCCAGAACCGGTTGTGGTTCATCGATCAGTTGCAGGGGCCCTCCCCGGTTTACAACCTGGCGGTGGGGTTGCGGCTGCGCGGGCGCCTTGATGTCGACGCGTTGGGTGCGGCGCTGGCCGATGTGGTGGGTCGCCATGAGAGCCTGCGCACGCTGTTCCCGGCGGTCGAGGGGATACCGCGGCAGCTGGTGGTGCCGGTCAAGCGGGCCGATTTGGGCTGGGACGTTGTTGATGCCACCGGTTGGTCGGCTAGCCGACTGGGTGAGGCCATCGACACCGCGGCCCGCTACAGTTTTGACCTGGCAGCCGAGATCCCGTTGCGGGCACGGCTTTTCCGCGTCGCCGAGGACGAGCACGTGCTGGTGGGCGTGGTGCACCATATCGCCGCGGACGGCTGGTCAATCACCCCGCTGGTGCGCGATCTGGGTGTGGCGTATGCCAGCCGGTGTGCGGGCCAAGCCCCGGGCTGGGCCGATTTGCCGGTGCAGTACGTCGATTACACGCTGTGGCAGCGCGCGCAGCTTGGTGATCTCGACGACAGCCACAGCCGCATCGCCGCGCAGCTGGCCTACTGGCAGCAGGCCCTGGCCGGGATGCCCGAACACCTGCAGCTTCCCACCGATCGGCCCTACCCGCCGGTTGCCGATCACCGCGGCGCCAGGGTGGCGCTGGACTGGTCGGCGGGGCTGCAGCAGCAGGTTGCTCGGGTGGCCGGTGAGCACAACGCGACCAGCTTCATGGTGGTCCAGGCCGCCCTGGCGGTGCTGCTAGCCAAGCTCAGCGCCAGCGGCGAGGTGGCGGTGGGGTTCCCGATCGCGGGCCGCGGCGACCCCGCCCTTGATGAGCTGGTCGGGTTTTTCGTCAACACCTTGGTGCTGCGGGTCGACGTGGCCGGTGATCCCAATGTCGCTGAGTTGCTGGCCCAGGTGCGAGGGCGCAGCCTGGCCGCCTACGAGCACCAAGACGTGCCCTTTGAGGTGCTCGTGGAGCGGCTCAACCCCACCCGAAGCCTGACCCATCACCCGCTGGTCCAGGTGATGTTGGCCTGGCAGAACGTCCCCGGACACGACAACGACCCCGCCGCGGGGCTGGCCTTGGGTGATCTGCGGGTCACGCCGCTGCCGGTGGACACCCACACCGCCCGCATGGATTTGGTGTTTTCCCTAGCCGAACGCTGGAGCGAGGCCGGTGAGCCCGCCGGGATCGGCGGGACGGTGGAATTCCGCACCGATGTGTTCGACGCGGAAAGCATCGAAGCGCTCACCCTGCGGTGGCGGCGGGTGTTGGTGGCGATGACCGCCGACCCGGGGCGCCGGCTCTCGTCGGTAGATGTGCTCGATGAGGCTGAGCACGCCCGCCTGGATTGGTGGGGCAATCGGGCGCTGTTGAGCGGGGGCGCATCTTCTGGTGTGTCGATTCCGGTGTTGTTCGCCGCGCAGGTGGCGCGCGCCCCGGAGGGGGTGGCGATCAGTTGCGGGGAGCGTTCGTGGACGTACCGCGAGCTGGAGGAGGCCGCGAACCGGTTGGCGCACCTGTTGGCCGGCCAGGGGGTGGGCCCGGGTGAGCGTGTGGCGCTGCTATTGGAGCGCTCCGCGGAGGCGATCATCGCGATGCTGGCGGTGCTGAAGACCGGCGCGGCGTATCTGCCGATCGACCCGGCGGTGCCGGATGCACGGATCGAGTTCATGCTCACCGACGCCGCGCCGATCGCCGCGATCACCACCACCGAGCTGGCCGCCCGGCTGGACGGGCACGATCTGTTGGTCATCGACGTCGCGGATATCCGGGCCCCCGCTGTTGACAGCCAGCCCAGCACCGCATTGCCGGCGCCGGCCCCCGAGGACATCGCTTACCTCATCTACACCTCGGGCACTACCGGTGTGCCCAAGGGGGTGGCGATCCCCCACCACAATGTGACTCGGCTGCTGGAGTCCCTGGACGTCGGCCTGGAGCTGTCGCCGGGGCAGGTGTGGACGCAGTGTCATTCCTTGGCCTTCGACTTTTCGGTGTGGGAGATCTGGGGTGCGCTGCTGGGTGGTGGGCGGCTGGTGGTAGTGCCCGAGTCGGTGGCGCGTTCACCGGAAGATTTCCACGCCTTGCTGGTGGCTGAGCAGGTCAGTGTCCTGAGCCAGACCCCGTCGGCGTTTTATGCGTTGCAAAGCGCCGATGCGCTGGCGCCCGAGCTGGGACAACAGCTCAAGCTTGAGACTGTGGTGTTCGGTGGTGAAGCGCTGGAACCGCAGCGTCTTGGGACGTGGTTGGACCACCACCCGGGTTTACCGCGCTTGATCAACATGTATGGCATCACAGAGACGACGGTGCACGCTTCGTTTCGGGAGATCGTCGACGGCGATGTCGACAGCCCAGCCAGCCCCGTCGGGGTGCCCTTGGCGCACCTTGGCTTTTTTGTGCTCGATAGGTGGTTGCGGGCGGTGCCGGTCGGGGTGGTCGGTGAGTTGTATGTGGCGGGCGGTGGCGTGGGTGTCGGATATGTCGGCCGGGCAGGTTTGACGGCGTCGCGGTTTGTGGCGTGTCCGTTCGTCGGAGCCGAGGCGACCGGAGCACGTATGTATCGCACCGGGGATCTGGTGTGTTGGCGCGCTGATGGGCAGCTGGACTATCTGGGGCGTGCCGATGAGCAGGTCAAGATTCGCGGGTATCGCATCGAGCTGGGTGAAGTGCGCGCGGTGTTGGCCGGGCTGGAGGGCGTGGAGCAGGCGGTGGTGATCGCCCGCGAGGACCGCTCCGGTGATAAGCGTCTGGTGGGTTATGTGACCGGGACCGCGGACCCGGGCGGTGCGCGCGCGGTGTTGGCCGAGCGGTTGCCGGCCTATATGGTGCCGGCCGCGGTGGTGGTGTTGGCGGAGCTGCCACTGACCCCTAACGGCAAACTGGACACCCGCGCCCTGCCGGCGCCGGAGTATCAGGACAGCGGTCGTTACCGCGCCCCGGACGGCACCGTCGAGGAGATCCTGGCCGCCATCTACGCCCAGGTGCTGGGGCTGGAGCGGGTCGGGGTCGACGACTCCTTCTTCGACCTGGGCGGGGACAGCATTCTGTCGATGCAGGTCGCGATACGGGCCGGTGTCGCCGGTGTGCTCTGTCGGCCGCGCGATATTTTCGTCGAGCAGACCGTGGCCCGGCTGGCCCGGGTAGCCAAAGTAGTCTGGTTGCCCGGCGGTACAACGGGCCCGATCGATGAGGGTGTCGGGCCGGTGGTCGCGACCCCGATCATGGGCTGGCTGCGGGGCGTGGAGGGCCCGGTTGGGCAGTTCAACCAGACGGTGCTGCTGCAGGCTCCCGCCGGGGTGACCGAGGCCGACGTGGTGCTGGTGTTGCAGGCCTTGCTGGATCGGCACGCCATGCTGCGGTTGCGCGTCGATGACGACGGCGATTGGTCGCTCCAGGTGCCCGAGCCGGGTGCAGTCGATGCTGGTGGGTGCCTGCAATCGGTGCACGTGTTGTCCGATGAGGCGCTGGTGGTGGCGCGGTCGCGGTTGGACCCGGCGGCCGGGGTGATGCTCAGCGCGCTGTGGGTGGTCTCCACGGGTCAGCTGGTGTTGATCATTCACCATTTGGCCGTCGACGGGGTGTCGTGGCGGATTGTGTTGGAGGACCTCAACATCGCCTGGGCCCAGCATCGCGGTGGGCAGCAGGTGGTGTTGCCGGCGGGCGGAACGTCGTTTGCCCGGTGGGCGCAGCTGCTGGCTGAATATGCGCGCCATCCGGACGTGGTTGGCCAGGCCGAGGCGTGGCGGCAGGTGGCGGCGACCCCGGCGGCGTTGCCGGCGGTGCAACCCGGGGTGGATACGTTCGCCACGGCTGGGCAGTTGTCGGTGTCGCTGGATGTGGAGACGACCCGGATGCTGCTGGGTGAGGTGCCCGCGGCGTTTCATGCCGGGGTGCACGACATTCTGTTGATCGCGTTCGGGTTGGCGTGGGCGGAGTTTTTGGGCGCTGGCGGCGCGCCGATCGGTATCGATGTGGAGGGTCATGGCCGCCAGGAGGAGCTGTCCCCCGATGCCGACTTGTCGCGCACGGTGGGGTGGTTCACCACCAAATACCCGGTGGCTTTGAACGTAGGGGGGCCGGTGGGTGGGTTGTCCTGGGCGCAGGTGCTGGCCGGCGAGGCGGCGCTGGGGGCGGTGATCAAGAACGCCAAAGAGCAGCTTCGGGCCCTCCCGGACGGTTTGACCTATGGTGTGCTGCGCTATCTGAACACCGATGTTGACCTGGCCGGGTCTGACCCGCCGATTGGGTTCAACTACCTGGGGCGCCTAGGCGTCCCGGCGGCCTACGCGTCCGGCAACGTATGGCGCTTCAGCCAGGAGGGCTTGTCGTTGATCGGCGCTGCCGCGGCTATACCCATGCCGCTGATGCACACCGTGGACCTCAACGCCACCACCATCGACACCGACACCGGCCCGCACCTGAACGCCAACTGGACGTGGGCGCCCTCGGCACTGGATCACGCGCAGGTCAGTCGGCTGAGCCGGTTGTGGTTTGACGCCCTGGCCGGCATCTGCGCGTATGTGCGGAGCGGTGGGGGCGGGTTGACGCCGTCGGATATCGCGCCCGCCCGGCTTACCCAGCCGCAGATCGACGAGCTGCAGCGCCAATGCGAGGTCGCCGATATTTTGCCGTTAACCCCCTTGCAGCAGGGGCTGCTTTTTCACGCCAGCATCGCGCAGGGCTCCGGCGACGATGTGTATGCGGTGCAGCTGGATATCACGTTAAGCGGCCCGCTCGATCGGCACCGGCTGCGCGATGCGGTGCACATGGTGGTCAACCGGCATCCCAACCTGGCGGCCCGATTCTGCCAACAGTTTGACGAGCCGGTGCAGATCATCCCGGCTGATCCCGTGGCGCCCTGGCGGTATGTCGACCTCAGCGGGGGCGACCCGGACCTCGACGAGCAGATCCAGCGGCTGTGTGCCGCCGAACGCGCCGCGGTCTGCGACCTCGCCGACCAGCCGGCCTTTCGGGTGGCGTTGATCCGCATCGCAGAAGACCGGCACCGGTTTGTGCTGACTAATCACCACATCGTGCTCGATGGCTGGTCGATGCCGATCCTGCTGCAGGAGGTATTCGCCGGCTATTACGGGCAGCGGCTGCTCGCGGCCGCGTCGTATCGCAGGTTTGTGACCTGGCTGGCCGATCGGGATCGCGCTGCCGCCCAAGCGGCGTGGCGTGCGGTGCTAGCCGGTTTTCACACCCCCACCCTGGTCGGCCCACCGGACCGGGTAGGGCTCGGTGCTCGAGCCACCGAATCGTTTCAGCTGTCTGCCGCCACCACGCGGGCGCTTGGCAAGCTGGCGCGCTCGCACCACACCACCGTCAGCATCGTGCTGCAGGGTGCCTGGGCGTTACTGCTGACTTCGCTGACCGGCCACCATGATGTGGCCTTCGGCACCGTGGTCTCGGGGCGGCCGGCGGAGGTGGTCGGCGCGGAATCGATGGTGGGCCTGTTGATCAACACGGTGCCGGTCCGGGCGCGCATCACGCCGGCAACCACCACCACCGACCTGCTCGACCGGCTGCAAAGCGCTCACAACGACACACTCGAGCACCAGCACCTGGCGCTCAGCGAAATTCACCGCGTCACCGGTCAGGAAAGACTGTTCGACACCGTTTTCGTGTACGAAAACTACCCGACCGACACCGCCGCGCCGATCGGCGTCGACGGCTTGGCCATCGCCGAGTTCACCAGCCGCGACTACTACCACTACCCGCTTACGGTCCAAGCCGGGCCGGGCCGCAAACTGGACCTTCGCGTCCAATTTCGCACGGATGTTTTCGGCTTGGCCGGCATCGAAGCGCTGATCAAGCGATTCAAGCGGGTGTTGGCGGCCATGACCTCCCATCCGGGCCGGCGGTTGTCGGCGATGGATGTGCTCGATGAGCGTGAGCACGCCCGCCTCGACGAGGTCGGTAACCGGGCGGCCTTGACCCAGCGGGCGACCACGGCGGTGTGGGGACCCGAGTACCACGGCAACGGTGATGGTCATCGCGCCCCGGCCACCCCGGTCGAGCAGATCCTGGCCGGCATCTACGCCCAGGTGCTGGGTGTAGACCGCGTCGGGGTCGATGAGTCGTTTTTCGACCTGGGCGGGGATTCGCTTTCCGCGATGCGGGCGATCGCCGCGATCAATACAGCCCTGGAAATCCACCTTGCGGTGCGCACCTTATTCGACGCGCCGTCCGTGAGAAGCTTGAGCCAGCAGTTGGGCAGACATGTCAGCTCAGCGGAAGAAGTTCGCGCCGTGAGCCCGGCCAGCGATCCGTAAGACCCACGCCGACGACATCGAGGCCGAGCGAAAGCCCGGGCCAAGGGGCCCAGTTTTGCGTCCGTGCACGGCCGCGACACCACCGAGGTGCACCCCGACGACCTCACGCTGGACAAGTTCATCGACGCCGCGACGCTGATCGGATTCAGGTGCAGGCCGTGCGCCGGTCACCACATAAATGGCATCAGGCGATAGCGAACCTTCTGGGTGTACTCGCGGTATCCGTCCAACTCTTCCTGGAGGAGCTTCTCCTCGTCGCGGATGCGCAGGGCGAGCACCATCAGGCCGGGCACGACGAAGACGAGTCCCCAATAGGAACCGAGCGCCAGAGGGATGCCGATCATCAGGATCAGATTGCCGGTGTACATGGGGTGGCGCACCAGCCCGTAGAGGCCGGTAGAGACCACCTGCTGGCCTGCCTCGACCCGGACGGTGGCGGCCGCGTGGCTGTTCTGAATGACCACCAGCATCGCCACACCCAGTCCAACGGCTACCAGGACATCACCAACCAAGCAGATTGTCGTTGGTGCCGGCGACCAGCCGAAACGATGGTCAAGGACGCTGATCACGACCATCGCGGCCAACGAGAGCCATACGCCACCCATGGCGACCTTCTGCACCGTTCGGGTCTCTGCTGTCGGCCCCCCACGCATTCGCCGTTGCACCGCTACGGGATTCGTATGCAGCAAGTAGATGCCGGGGATCCACGTCGACAGCGCCGCCACCAGAAGAACCCATGCCTGCCAGTAGTGGAACGTGCCGGCTGACAAAAACAGTATCGAGCCGAACACGGCAAGCTGAACAAGCGCGAGTGCCAACAGTTTAGGAATGGCTTTCACCGACCCTCCTTACCGTCCGTCCGGTACCGTACGCCAACGCCGATCTTGCCGCGTGCCCCCCAAAACCCGAGACAGCGGTGAAGACGCGGCCGAAACCAGCACTGCGGGTTAGGGAATGAGGCTCTCGATATCTCGAATGGTGGTGCTGACCGCTGACCCGATGACGGCGAACTCAACCAAGCCCGCCACGGTGGCCAACCCCACGTCAGCGGCGATCAGATACCCGATCGCGTTGATGAGGTTCCCCTGCGCAACCGCCGAAATTATCTGCGGCTCCGTGATCACATACGAGGTCATCCGCCCGCCCTTCCCCACGATGGTGTCGTCAGCGTAGAGCGATCTCACGGGTGGTTAGGGCTGCTTTAAGCAAAAGTGCCGAACCCTGACCGCAGCGCCGGGTTCAGGCGAGCAGCGCGCCGCGCAGTCGGTCGACGTCGGGCGCAGTGATGCCGGCGTCGCGCAGGTAGGCGTCCAGTGACCCGAAGGTCTCGTCGATCGTTCGCCGCGCCGCGTCCAAGTACTCGGCGCGGACCCCGAGTACCTCGTCGGACAGGCGTGCCTCGGTGAACTTCACCACCTCCGGGGTCAGTTCGGTGTCCGAACGTTGCTGGAGCATCTCGGTGATCCGCTCCCGCAGCTGCGCCACGGAGTCGTTGCTGCGCAAGTAGTCGGCAACGATGACGTCGCGATCGATGCCGATCGTCTCCAGCACCGTGGCGATCACGAAGCCGGTGCGATCCTTACCGGCGAAGCAATGCGTGAGTACCGGGCGCCCTGAGCCGAGCAGTGTGACGACCCGATGCAGCGCGCGTTGTGCTCCCTTGCGCGTTGGGAATTGGCGGTATTCGTCGCCCATGTAGCGGGCGGCGGCCTCGGCGGGCGACTCGCCGGATTCGTCCGACCCGTCGGATTCGATGCCCTCGCCGCTCAGCATCTGCCGAAATGCGTGCTCGTGCGGCGCTTCACCGTCACTGTCGTCGTGATCGCCCAGATCGGGGAACGGCAGCAGGTGGACATCGATGCCGTCGGGGACCAGTCCCGGACCGCGCCGCGCCACCTCTCGCGTCGCGCGTAGGTCGGCGACGTCGGTGATCCCCAGCCGGCGCAGTGTTTCCCGGCCGTCGTCGTCGAGGCGACTCAGCTCGCTGGACCGGAACAGCCGGCCCGGCCGCAGCCCGCCGGTTTCGTCGGCGACATCACGAAAGTTCCACGCGCCCGGCAATTCCCGGACACCGACCTCAGCCATGCGCGGTGACCGCGGCTGCGAGTGCGGACTGCTCGCGGCCGATCTCGGTGCGCGCGATCGTTCGCATGTGCACCTCGTCGGGTCCGTCGAAGATGCGCATGGCTCGATGCCAGGCGTACTGCCGGGCCAGCGTCGTGTCCTCGCTGACACCGGCGGCCCCGTGCACCTGGATGGCGCGGTCGATGACGTCGCACGCCACCTGGGGCGCCACCGCCTTGATCTGCGACACCAGTAGATGAGCGGCCCTGTTGCCGTGCTGGTCGATCGTCCACGCCGCCTTTTCGCACAGCAGCCTGGCCTGGTCAATTTCGTTGCGGCACTTGGCAATTGTCTCCCGTACGACGCCCTGCTCGGCCAGCGGACGGCCGAACGCCACCCGGTTGCGGGCCCGGTCCACCATGAGCGCGAGCGCGCGTTCGGCTCCGCCGAGGGCGCGCATGCAGTGGTGGATGCGACCCGGCCCCAGCCTGGCCTGCGCGATCGCGAAGCCGCCACCTTCCTCGCCGAGCAGGTTGGTGACCGGTACCCGGACGTTGTCGTAGCTGATCTCGCAGTGCCCGGGCTGGTCCTGATAACCGAAGACCGTTGTCGAGCGGACAACGGTCACACCCGGCGTATCGATCGGCACCAGAACCATCGACTGCTGTTGGTGGCCGGCCGCCTCGGGGTTGGTACGGCCCATCACGATGAGGATCTTGCAGCGCGGGTCCGCCGCCCCCGAGGTCCACCACTTGCGGCCGTTGATCACGTAGTCGCCGCCGTCGCGATCGATGGACGTCTCGATGTTGCGGGCGTCGCTGCTGGCGACCGCCGGCTCGGTCATCGAAAAGGCGCTGCGGATCTCGCCGGCCAGCAGCGGCTCCAGCCACTGCTTGCGCTGTTCATCGGTGGCGAACAGGTGCAGGGTTTCCATGTTGCCGGTGTCGGGTGCCGCGCAGTTCAGTGCCTCGGGCGCGATCTCCAGGCTCCAGCCGGTGAGCTCGGCCAGCGGCGCGTAGTCCAGGTTGGTCAAGCCCGACTCGGCCGGCAGGAACAGGTTCCACAGCCCGGCCGCCTTGGCCGTGGTTTTCAGCTCCTCGATGATCGGCGGGACGCTGTGGTCGTGCGGGCCCGCTGCGTGGCGGTATTTGTCGTAATCGGCTTCGGCCGGGAAGACGTACTCGGTCATGAAGTGGGACAACCGCTTGTGGTAGTCGATGGCCTTGGGCGACATCGCGAAGTCCATGTCCGCAACGATAGGACACGTGCAAGCGGGCGGTGCCCGCGGGAGAAGATGAAGGTATGACCGAATCCCTCCCGCCATTCCCGCCGTTCACCCTCGAAACCGCTTTGCAGAAGGTCCAGGCCGCCGAAGACGCCTGGAACACCTGCGACGCCGAACGCGTCAGCCGCGCCTACACGGTCGACTCGCAATGGCGAAACCGCGGCGAACATGTCGTCGGCCGCGAAGAGATCGTCGCCTTCCTGACCCGCAAGTGGCAGCGCGAACTCGACTATTCGCTGCGCAAGGGTTTGTGGAGCTTCGACGGCAACCGCATCGCCGTGCGGTTCCAATACGAGTGCCATGACCCCGAGGGTCAGTGGTACCGCAGCTACGGCAACGAGCTATGGGAATTCTCGCCGTCGGGTTTGATGGCGCGCCGCGAAGCCAGCATCAACGACGTGCCGATCACCGAATCCGAGCGACGCTACTTCGGCCCCCGCCCAGCAGCAGAACACGGCCAAGATTTCCCGCTCTGGTAGCTGCCGATAGGGTGTTCAATCCGACGGGGTATAGCGGGCGAGTAAGGCCGAACAAGGCTGACTGAAGGAAAGTAGATGTTTGCGTCATGACAGAACCGCAGACGGTGCTCGTTACGGTCGGGGTGGTCGCCGAATCCGGCGCCGACGAGCGGCGCGTTGCGCTGGTACCCAAGGCGGTCGCGTCGCTGGTGAACAGTGGTGTGACCGTCGTGGTCGAGGCCGGCGCGGGTGGGGGGGCGCTGCTTCCCGACGACCTGTACACCGCGGCCGGCGCCACCATCGGGGATGCGTGGGCGGCCGACATCGTCGTCAAGGTGGCGCCGCCGACCGCCGACGAGGTCGGCCGGCTGCACAGCGGGCAGACGCTCATCGGCTTCCTGGCCCCCCGCAACGCCGACAACTCGATCGGTGCGCTGAAGCAAGCCGGTGTGCAAGCGTTCGCGCTCGAAGCCATCCCGCGCATCTCGCGGGCGCAGGCGATGGACGCGTTGTCGTCGCAAGGCAACGTGTCCGGATACAAGGCCGTCCTGCTCGCCGCCTCGGAGTCGACCCGCTTTTTCCCGATGCTGACGACGGCCGCCGGAACGGTGAAGCCGGCCAGCGTGCTGGTGCTCGGCGTCGGGGTGGCCGGGCTGCAGGCGCTGGCGACGGCCAAGCGGCTGGGCGCCCGCACCACCGGCTACGACGTGCGTCCGGAGGTCGCCGACCAGGTGCGTTCGGTGGGGGCTCAGTGGCTGGATGTCGGAATCGAGGCCGCCGGCGAGGGCGGGTACGCCCGTGAGCTCACCGACGACGAACGCGCCCAGCAGCAGAAGGCCCTCGAGGACGCGATCAGCGGATTCGACGTGGTGATCACCACGGCGTTGGTCCCGGGGCGCCCGGCGCCGCGGCTGGTGACCGCCGGCGCGGTGCAGGGGATGAAGCCTGGCAGCGTGGTGGTGGACCTCGCCGGGGAGACCGGCGGTAACTGCGAGCTCACCGAACCGGGGCAGACGGTGGTCAAGCACGATGTCACCATCGCCTCGCCGCTGAACCTGCCGTCGACCATGCCCGAACACGCCAGCGAGCTCTACAGCAAGAACGTCACCGCGCTGCTGGACCTGCTGATCAAGGACGGCAAGCTCGCCCCCGACTTTGACGACGAAGTCATCGCGGAATCGTGTGTGACGCTCCAAAATGATCGTGAGGATTCCTAAGATGTACGACGAACTTCTGGCCAACTTAGCGATTCTGGTGCTGTCCGGATTCGTCGGGTTCGCGGTGATCTCCAAGGTGCCCAACACGCTGCACACCCCGCTGATGTCGGGGACCAACGCCATCCACGGCATCGTCGTGGTCGGCGCGCTGGTGGTGTTCGGGGAGGTTGAGCACCCGTCGCTGGCCGTGCAGATCATCCTGTTCGTCGCGGTGGTGTTCGGGACGCTGAATGTCATCGGCGGCTTCATCGTCACCGACCGGATGCTGGGGATGTTCAAGGGCAAGAAGAAGAAGGCAGCGGTGACGGCCGAACCCGCCAAGACAGAGGAGCCGGCCGCCAAATGAACTACTTGGTGACCGTCCTCTACATCATCTCGTTCGCGCTTTTCATCTACGGCTTGATGGGCCTGACCGGGCCCAAGACCGCCGTGCGCGGCAACCTGATCGCCGCTGTCGGCATGGCCCTCGCGGTGACGGCGACACTGATCAAAATCCGGGACACCGACCAATGGGTGCTGATCATCGCCGGCTTGGTGGTCGGCGTCGTGCTCGGCGTGCCGCCGGCGCGGCTGACCAAGATGACGGCCATGCCGCAGCTGGTGGCGTTCTTCAACGGCGTCGGCGGCGGAACCGTCGCGCTCATCGCGCTCGCGGAGTTCATCGAGACCAGCGGCTTTTCCGCCTTCCAGCACGGCGAATCGCCGACCGTGCACATCGTGGTGGCGTCGCTGTTCGCCGCGATCATCGGCTCGATCTCGTTCTGGGGCTCGATCATCGCGTTTGGGAAATTGCAGGAGATCATCTCCGGGGCGCCGATCGGGTTGGGCAAGGCCCAGCAAGCGGTCAACCTGCTATTGCTGGCCGCCGCGGTGACCGCCGCGGTCGTCGTCGGTATGGGCGCGCATCCCGGCAGCGGCGGGGCGTCACTGTGGTGGATGATCGGGCTGCTGGTCGCCGCCGGTGTGCTGGGCCTGATGGTGGTGCTGCCCATCGGCGGCGCCGACATGCCGGTGGTCATCTCGTTGCTCAACGCGATGACCGGGTTGTCGGCCGCCGCAGCGGGTTTGGCGCTCGACAACACCGCGATGATCGTGGCGGGCATGATCGTGGGTGCGTCCGGCTCGATCCTGACCAACCTGATGGCCAAGGCGATGAACCGCTCCATCCCGGCGATCGTCGCGGGGGGGTTCGGCGGCGGCGGCGTGGCGCCCAGCGGCGACGACGGCGGCGACAAGCACGTCAGGTCCACGTCGGCCGCCGATGCCGCGATTCAGATGGCCTACGCCAACCAGGTGATCGTGGTCCCGGGCTACGGCTTGGCCGTCGCACAGGCCCAGCACGCCGTCAAGGACCTGGCCAACCTGCTGGAAGACAAGGGTGTGGCGGTGAAATACGCGATCCATCCGGTTGCCGGGCGGATGCCCGGGCACATGAACGTCCTGCTGGCCGAGGCCGAAGTCGACTACGACGCCATGAAAGACATGGACGACATCAACGACGAATTCGCGCGCACCGACGTCGCGATCGTCATCGGCGCCAACGACGTCACCAACCCGGCGGCCCGCAACGAACAGTCCAGTCCGATCTACGGCATGCCAATCCTCAACGTGGACAAGGCCAAGTCGGTGATCGTGCTCAAACGGTCGATGAACTCAGGGTTCGCCGGCATCGACAACCCGCTGTTCTACGCCGACGGCACCACCATGTTGTTCGGCGACGCCAAGAAGTCGGTGACGCAGGTCGCCGAGGAACTCAAAGCGCTTTAGCCCGACGACGATGCGCCCCGCTTGCGGGGGAGAGTCGGGCAATCAAGCCTAGACGGGCGGATAGGCGGGCGGCGGATATCCCTGCCCGTTTTCCACCCCGCGCAATCCCCAGGTGAGGTATCGGAAGAAGTACTCGATCTCGTCGCTCATGTCGTAGTCCGGACTTGGATCCATTCGCCCACCTCTCGACTTGCGACTAGTTCACTGAGGCAGTCTAGTCCCACCCGCATCTTCGCGACAGGCTGCGGGGGCCGTGCCTAAACTGTCCAACCAGTTGATTGATAATTGCTTCGCAAGGGACGCACGACAGAGAGTAGTAAGAACTAGACATGCCATCCGAGAACGGGCTTTCGCGCCGTGAGGAGTTACTGGGTGTTGCCACCAAGCTGTTCGCCGCGCGTGGCTATCACGGCACCCGGATGGACGACGTCGCCGATGTGATCGGGCTGAACAAGGCGACGGTGTATCACTACTACGCGAGCAAGTCGCTGATCCTGTTCGACATCTACCGCCAAGCCGCCGAGGGCACCCTTGCCGCCGTCCATGACGATCCGTCCTGGACCGCCCGCGAAGCGCTCTACCAGTACACGGTCCGGCTGCTCACCGGGATCGCGGGTGACCCGGAGCGGGCCGCCGTGTACTTCCAGGAGCAGCCCTACATCACCGAGTGGTTCACCGCCGAGCAGGTCGCCGAGGTCCGCGAGAAAGAGGCTCAGGTCTACCACCACGTGCACGGCCTCATCGACCGCGGGATCGCCAGTGGCGAGTTCTTCGAGTGCGACTCGCACGTCTTGGCGCTGGGCTACATCGGAATGACGCTGGGCAGCTACCGATGGTTGCGGCCGAGCGGGCGGCGCACGGCCAAGGAAATCGCCGCCGAGTTCAGCACCGCGCTGCTGCGGGGCCTGATCCGCGACGAGTCCGTCCGCGAGAAATCCCCGCTTGGGCCTTAGAGCTCAGGAGAACGCCGGAATCAGTCCCAGGATCGACCCGAGGCCGCTAGTCAACCTGGACAGCCCGGTCACACTGGGCTGGCCAAGGTAGATGTGCAGGTGCGGATCCGGGGACGGCAGGTACGGGTAGGCGTCCGGGTACCACGACGTGGCCGGCGTGTATCCAGACTCGACCACAATGTCCACCACGGCCGACCACGGACCCTGCACGGCCCCCTCGGCCAGGTCGACGGCGACTCTGCCCACATTGGGGACCGACAGGAGCGAGGCGGGGGTCGGAAGGTTCGCATAACCGCCGCCGGGTCCGATGTCGCCGTAGCCCAAGTCGACGAGCACCCGCAGGTCGGGCTGGAAGATGTCCGCTATCGGGGGACCCGCATACGGGATGTCACGAATGAACTGGATCAACGGCAGGTTCTGGGTCATCACCATGTAGTACTGGGTGACGCCGGTGTAGCCGGGAGAGGTCGCCAAGTGCACAGCACCGGCCACCTGATCGGGCGTCAGGATCGGATAGTTGCTGTGCACCACGAAGTAGCCCAGGAACGCGTTGAGGTCGGACACGACGTTGAGCGGGTACTGGGGTGCGTCGGCGATGCCGTCGTATTGGATGGTGTAAATGCTGGTCGGGTAGGGAGAATTTGGCGGAGTCGCACCGTTGAAATGCACATTCAGGAATGGGATGTCAAAGCCGTTGAAACGCTCGAGCAGCCCGCCGTCGGGGTTGTTGGGATTACCAGCCAGCACAAAGGACAGGTCGCCTGTATTGGGCGAGCCGGCTGCCATGAGGTTTCTTATTTCATCCGTGGCGATCGTGGCGCTCTGGGAGTAACCGAACACGACGACCTTGTTGCCAAGGGCGAGTTGGGCTTTGATCCCGGCGTCCAGCAGGCTGACACCCTGGGCGACGGACGTGCCGAACGTCTCGTTGCCGAGTTGCGGGGTAACCGGCCAGAACTGCTCGGGTGTGAACTGGGCCAGCGGATTGGACCCGGGGAAGTGCGGCAGGATGTACGACAGGTTGACGTTCCCCAGGTAGACAGGATCGGGGAGCGGGTTCCCGGTGCCGCCCATGATCAACGCCACCACTTGTTGGGCAGAGGGGTTCGCGAACCCGGTCAGCGTGGACGTGCCCAGCGCGTTGAGCGCGCTGGGTGTTCCGCCCGTGAGGAGCGCCGCGGTGCTGGTCTCGGCTTGTGCGTAGGCGTTTCCCGCGGCGGCCAGCGCCCGGGAGAAGTCGTCGTGGAATGCCGCCGCTTTGGTGAGCACCGCTTGGTACTGCTGGCCGTATTCGCCGAACAGTTTGGCGATGGCCTCCGATACCTCGTCTTTGGCTGCCGCCACCAAACCAGCTGTCGGACCCGCCGCGCTTGCGTTGGCGTCGGTGATCGCCGACCCGATTTCTCCGACGTCGGCGGCAGTCGTCGCCAATAGCTCCGGAGCAGTGACTAGGTACTCCATCTCCCCGTCCTCCCGACCGATCCGTAACCGCGGGTATTAGGTATTAACTGAGGGTAGAGCCGTCCCCTCTGGAATTCCCGCGTTTGTACCAACGGGTTGTCCGGGTAGGCGCCACAGAAATTATGGACTAGTGTCTAGAAACGTTTTGCGCGTTCACAGCAGGGACGGAGGACACTCATGGCGATCCGCGTCGCGCATGTCGGCACCGGGAATGTCGGAGGCCTGGCCCTGACCGAACTCATCACCAATCCGGCCTTTGAGTTGACCGGGGTGTGTGTGTCGACGCCGGAGAAGGTGGGCCGCGACGCCGGCGCGCTGTGTGGAGTCGGGCTCGATTCCGACTTGCAAAAAGGGACCGTCACCGGTATCGAGGCCGTCGCCGACCTCGACCCCATCCTCGCCACCAAGCCCGACTGCGTCGTCTACTGCGCCATGGGCGACACCCGCCTGCCCGACGCGATGGCGGACGTCATGCGGATCCTGGCGGCTGGCATCAACGTCGTCGGATCTTCACCCGGGCTACTGCAGTACCCGTGGGGCGTCATGCCCGAAAAGTACATCGCCCGCGTGGAAGACGCCGCCCGGCAAGGTAATTCGAGCATATTCATCAGCGGTGTCGACCCGGGATTCGCCAACGACCTGATTCCGTTCGCGCTCGCCGGGACCTGCCAGCGCATCGAGCAGGTGCGCTGCATGGAGATTCACGACTACGCGTCGTACAGCGGCGTCGAGGTCATGAACTACATGGGGTTCGCCCAGCCCCTGGATGAAATCCCGATGCTGCTGCAACCGGGCATTCTCAGCATCGCGTGGGGGACGGCGATCCGTCAGCTGGCGGCCGGTCTCGGCATCGAGGTCGACGAGATCACCGAGTCCTACCAGCGCGAGCCGGCGCCGGAGGACTTCGACATCGCGATAGGTCGGGTCGCCAAGGGCACGCTGGCCGTGCTGCAGTTCGAGATCCGCGGCATGGTCAACGGCCACCCCGCCATCGTCATCGAGCACGTCACCCGGTTGCGGCCCGACTTGCGGCCCGACCTGCCGCAGCCCGCCGCGGGCGACGGCTCGTACCGCGTCGAGATCACCGGCGAGCCCTCCTATGCGGTGGACATCATTCCGAGCAGTCGCAAGGGCGACCACAACCACGCCGCGATCGCGGGCGCCGCCGGCCGCATCGTCAACGCGATCCCGGCGGTGATCGCCGCGCCGCCGGGGATCAGGACCACGCTGGATCTGCCGCTGGTCACCGGCAAGGGCCTCTACGCACCAAACACCTTGGTAGCCAAGTAAATCCGAGAGGACTGTGAATGGGACGGGTAGACGGCAAGGTAGCGCTCATCAGTGGCGGGGCCGGCGGCATGGGCGCCGAAGATGCGCGCCTGCTCGTCGAGGAAGGCGCCAAGGTGGTTATCGGCGACATCCTGGACGACCAGGGCAAGGCGCTGGCCGACGAAATCGGCGACTCCGCGCGCTACGTGCACCTCGACGTCACACAGCCCGACCAGTGGGACGCCGCGGTCGCGACCGCCGTCGGCGAATTCGGCAAGCTCAACGTGCTGGTCAACAACGCGGGAACCGTCGCACTCGGGCAACTGAAGAATTTTGATCTGGGCAAGTGGCAGAGGGTGATTGACGTCAATCTCACCGGCACGTTCCTGGGCATGCGGGTGGCCGTCGAGCCGATGACCGCGGCCGGGGGCGGCTCCATCATCAACGTGTCGTCCATCGAGGGACTGCGTGGCGCGCCCGCGGTGCATCCCTACGTCGCGTCCAAGTGGGGCGTGCGTGGCCTGGCCAAGTCGGCGGCGCTGGAGTTGGCGCCGTTGAACATTCGGGTGAATTCGATCCATCCCGGTTTCATCCGCACCCCGATGACCGCGCACCTACCGGAAGACTTGGTCACTATTCCGCTGGGCCGTCCGGGCGAAGTGCGCGAGGTTGCGACGTTCGTCCTGTTCCTGGCCAGCGACGAGTCGTCCTACGCCACCGGCAGCGAATTCGTCATGGACGGTGGCCTGGTGACCGACGTGAACCACAAGGAGTTTTAGCGACCTCCTGGCGCTAGCCGTCCAAAAACACCACGTTCTTCTCGGTCGGTTCCCGGCCGACGCGGATTTTGTTCGCGGGGAAGTCCGGGTCCGCGTATCCGATTGACAGGCCGCACAGGATCGTGAACTGCTCGGGGATGTCCAACTGCTCGCGCAGGATCTCGGGGTAGCCCGCGATCGCGACCTGAACACAGGTGCCCAACCCGCGCGCGGTCGGCGCCAGCACCAATGTCTGCAGGAACATCCCAACGCCGAGGCTGTCGACCAGCCCCAGTTCGAGATCCATGCACACGATGCCGGCCAGCGGCGCGTGGAAGAACTCCCAGTTGCGCAGCACGGCGGTGCGCCTGCCCGCGGCGTCGTCGCGCGCGATACCCATCGACCCATAGACGACCTTGCCCGTTTCGCTGCGAAAATGAGTGAAATCCTCGGGCAGCGCCGGGACTTTCGGTGGCCCCGCGTTAGCCGCTTCGAGCAGCGCCGCCACCAACCGGTTCCTGGCCGCGCCGGACACGAACACGACGTGCCACGGTTGAATGTTCGAGTTCGACGGTGCGCGAATCGCCAGGTCCAGCGCTTCGTCGAGCAGTTTCCGGGGCACCGGCCGATCGGGCAGAAACATCCTGATCGAGCGGCGTTGTCTGATCACGTCCTCAAGGTCATACATCCGCGCTCCTCGCGTCGGTCAATCGGCCCGCGTCGCCTGGAAAGGTATCGCGCCGACGGCCGCTTACAAAAAGATCGCCGCCGAGGTGCTATAACCGCGAGCATGTCCCGCAGCCTTCCCGGCCTGAAAGACCTGAAAGACATCGTCGGATCGAACCACGTCGTCACCGATCCCGATGTGCTGGCCGGCCGCAGCGTCGACCACACCGGCCGCTATCGGGGCCAGGCCAGCGCGCTGGTGCGGCCGAGTTCCGCCGAACAGGTCGCCGAGGTACTGCGGGTGTGTCGCGACGCCGGGGCGCACGTCACCGTGCAGGGTGGCCGCACCTCGCTGGTGGCGGGCACCGTTCCGGAGCACGACGACGTGTTGCTGTCCACCGAGCGGCTTTGTGCCGTAAGCGATGTCGACGCCGTCGAGCGCCGCGTGCAGGTCGGGTCGGGAGCCACGCTGGCCGCGGTGCAGCACGCCGCGATCCGCGCGGGTCTGGTGTTCGGCGTGGACTTGGCGGCGCGCGACACCGCGACCGTCGGCGGCATGGCGTCGACGAACGCGGGCGGCCTGCGCACGGTTCGCTACGGCAACATGGGCGAGCAAGTCGTCGGGCTAGCGGTGGCGCTGCCCGACGGTTCGCTGCTGCACCGCGACAGCCGGGTGCGCAGCGACAACACCGGCTACGACCTGCCGGCGCTGTTCGTCGGCGCCGAGGGCACCCTCGGTGTCATCACCGCGCTGGATCTGCGGCTGCACCCCACGCCGTCGCATCGGGTGACGGCGGTCTGCGGGTTCGCCGAGCTTGAGGCGCTTGTCGACACCGGCCGGGCGTTTCGCGACGTGGACGGGATCGCGGCGCTGGAGTTGATCGACGGTCGGGCGGCCGCGCTGACGCGCGAGCATCTCGGCGTGGCCGCCCCCGTTGACGGCGATTGGCTGCTGCTGGTGGAACTGGCCGCCGACCATGATCAGACCGAGCGGCTCGCCGAGCTTCTCGACGGCGCCCAGCTGTGCGGCGAGCCAGCGGTGGGCGTGGATGTCGCTGCGCAGCAACGGTTGTGGCGCGTCCGCGAATCGCTGGCCGACGTGCTCGGTGTGTACGGCCCGCCATTGAAGTTCGACGTCTCGATGCCCCTGTCGGAAATCAGCGGATTCGCCAGGGACGCAGTCGCTTTGATCCACGCGCACATCACCGACGCGCTGCCGCTGCTGTTCGGCCATATCGGCGAGGGCAACCTGCACCTCAACGTTCTGCGTGTTCCGCTCGAGCGGGAGACTGCGTTGTACACGCCGATGATGGACCTCATCGCGCAGTGCGGCGGCAACGTCAGCTCCGAACACGGCGTCGGCAGCCGCAAGCGTGCCTATCTCGGGATGTCGCGCGAGCCCGCCGATATCGCGGCGATGCGGACAATCAAGGCGGCACTGGATCCGACCGGATACCTCAACGCCGCAGTGCTTTTCGACTGATCAGCCCTGCGCCTTGATCCCGACCGCATGGCGCAGTTGCGCCAGGAACTGATCGGCGTCGTCGCTGGGGACGATGTAATGCGATATCGCGATCCGGATCACGGTGGCCGCCTTGACCGCGGCGTTGGGTCCGGGAAGATGCCGCTCCAGACCCGCACGCATCTCCGGGATTACGCCCCCGAACTGGGCGATGGTGTGCTCGGGCTCGACATCGACCATCCGCACACCCGAGTAGGAGTGTTGGTATTCGACGATGAATCGCAGCACCGCGTCGAGCTTGTCGGCGCCCTTGAGCCCCGCGGTCGCCAGGATCAGGCCGCTTTCGAAGACCTGCCGCTCGTAGCTCGAAAATGCCGAGAGCAACTCCTCTTTGGACGCGAACCAACGGTACAGGGTGGGACGCGAAACCCCGGCCTGCGCAGCGACTTCCGACAAACTGAGCTTGGTCTTGCCGTTGCGGCCGAGCACCTCGGCGGTGGCCGCCAAGATCCGCTGACGCGTCGAGGTGTCGGTCTCGGTCACTGAGGTTACTGCGGGCTGCGTCATGGCTGACGTCTCGGGCGCTGCCGCACCAGCACCGATTGCTGGATCGCCCCGACGGCGCCCTGCTCATCGAACAGCGTGCCGATTGTCGTTCCAATGCCGTCGGGCCCGTAGCTGGTCTCCGCCCGAATGCCGATCCACTTCCCCTCGGGGACGCGGAACACGTGCACGGCGAGATCGGTATTCAGGAAAGTCCACTTGGAGATGTCCAGCTTGCTGCCGATGCCGTTGGCGCAATCGGCCACCGCGAACAGTCGTTCCAGCTGCGTCATCGTTTCGCCATTGACGAGGTCCACGGTCGGGTTGATCCAGGATTCCCCGGGTCCCGGCGTCAGCGGTTCGGTCAGCCATAGCCACTCCAGGCTGTGCACGTAGTTGCGGTCCCAGTCCATAGGCTTCATGTTGCGGACGCGCGCCTCGGTCCACGGGCGCGGCAGGGCGGCCGCCGCGTGCGCGACGGGCTCGGTGTTCTGCCGCTGCAACCGCCATCCGCTGGCGCGGGCGACCGGCCGGGGCTGCCCATCGGGACCCTGCGCCCGCATCTCGGCGCTGACCAACTCGATCTGCTTGCCGCCGCGTTGCACTTGCGAACTGACCCACAGATCGCCCTCGGAGGGCACCCCGCCCAGCAGGTCGATGACGACGCGGGACAGGCGGGTGTCGTCGCGCTGCTCACACCGTTCCAGCGCGCGCACCAGCAACGCCGACACCGGACCGCCGTGCTGGATCGCCGCCGACCAGGTGCCGCGCGCCATGTCGGTCGCCTTGAACTTTTCGCCCAACATGTCGGCGTCGATCAGCTCGTAGTAAGAGTCCGTCACTCGTCCACCTCTCGGGGGTGTATCAGGGCAGGCCGGCACCCGGAGTATCGACCAGCACGGCGTCCAGCTGTGAGAGCCGGGTGCCGACCAGGCGCTTCGGATACGCGTCGGTGCTCGACAGTAGGAACAATGTGCGCCGTTCGGGACCGCCGAGCGCGCAGGCGATGGCGACGCGCTCACCCATGTCGATGCGGTCGGTCACCTCGCCGCCTTCGAGGATCCGCTCGAACTCGTGAGCCAGGGTCATCGACGTCCATACCCCGCCTTCGGCGTCCAGCGCGATACCGTCGGGCGGGCCGTCGAGGCCGTCGGCGAATACCCGGCGGTCGCTGAGCGCACCTTGATTGTCTCCTTCGACAATGGTGAACGCGGTCAGCCGTCGGCCGGTCGACTCGGCGACGATCAGCGTCTTGCGGTCCGCGGTGATGACCATCCCGTTGGGAAAGTCGAGGTTTTCGGCCACGACGGTCGCGCTGTCGTCGGGATCGAGGCGAACGATCACGCCGCCCTCACGGGCCTGCGATCCGATATAGGCCCGGCCCGCGTCGTCGACGACCATGTCGCCGAGGCTGGCCGGCACGAGGTCGGCTAGATCGGCGATGGTGACCACGGTTTCGCCGTCGTAGCGCAACACCTGCCGATCCTCGGTCGAGACAATCAGCAACGACCCGTCCGGCCGGAAGCCCAGGCCGGCCGGCGAGTGCCCGGGCAGCGGCAGTGTCGTCAGCGCCCCGCTCAGGGTCGAGGTGTGGACGGCTTCACCCAGCACGTCGGAGAACCACAGCAGTCCCTCGAACCAGCGCGGGCCTTCGGCAAAGCAGAACCCGTTGGCCAGCGGCTTGGGGGTCATCCGCTCATGCCTTTACAAAACACCGCAAAAGTGTCATGCAGCGCGGGCACTGGTGTCAATCTGATGCGGCCGCGAGCTCGCGCGCGACAGCCGCGTGTTCGTCCAGTTCTCCGGGTTGGTGACGAAGTCGTACACCGTTTCGGCGGATTGGGTGAAGGCGGTCTCCGAAGTGGTCGTCGCTATGCCCAATTGTGTTGCCCTCCTGTCTTGTTAGCTAAGCTTTACAAATCCTAGTCAAAGTGTCACGCTGTGCCGTGAGCTGCTATCGAGAGGTGAAGCGGAGTTGACCACAGAATCTGAGCAGGCTGAGTGGACGGTTCAGGGCCTGCTAGACCTGTTTGACGTGCAGGCCGACGGGCAAGACCGGTTCACCGGCGACACCGGGATCGCCGGGCAGGACGGCCGGCAGGTGGTGGAAGGCACCCAGGTGCTCGCGCAGGCGATCATCGCTGTGGCGAAACGATTTCCGGACAAGTCGGTGCGCTCGGCGCACGCGGTGTTCTCCCGTGCCGTCGTCGTCGGGCCGCCGGTGGAACTCGTCCTCGACGTCGTGGCCGAAGGCCGGTCCACCGCCACCGCGATCGTCGCCGTGCACCAGAACGGGCGACGCTGCCTGAGCATCACGGTGCTGGCCGACGTCCCGACGGGCGATGTCATCCGCCACCACCTGCCGCGGCCCGACGTGGCCGCACCGGCCGACGCGAACGTCTCCCCGATGCCGATGATCGGCCGGGAACTGCGACTGGTCGACGTGGTCGACGTGAACAGCCCCGACGAGGTCGGACCGCCGGAGCTGTATGCCTGGCTGCACTACGACCCGATCCCGGCCCGAGACGATCAGGCCAAGGCACTCGTCGCGTACTTCACCGGGCATCTGGGGATTTCCACCACCATGCGTGCACACGCCGGGATCGGCACCAGCCAGGCGCACCTGACCGTGTCGACCGCGCCGATGAGCATCTCGGTCGCCTTCCACGAACCGGTGAGTTGGGGCGGGTGGCTGCTCTACACCCACGAGAGCACCCAGGTCGGCGCGGGCATGTCCTACGTGCGCGGCGCCGTGCACTCGGAGGAGGGCGAGCTGCTGTGCTCCTTCGCGCAGGAGTCGCTGATCCGCCCGCTGCGCACCACCGACACGTCGATCGATTCCCGCGCGCGGTTCTGACTGCAGGAAATATATAGATGTACTTCACCATCACCCACCCGATGCACAGTCATCCGTACAACCCGGAGTTGGTGAGTGGGGCCGGCATTGGGAAAGTGGCCGCGGCCGCCGAAGCGGCCGGGATCCACGGGTTCGGCTTCACCGACCATCCGGCGCCATCGCAGCGGTGGCTGGAAGCGGGGGGCCACGACGCGTTAGATCCTTTTGTCGCTTTGGGTTTCGCTGCCGCTACGACGACGACCCTGCGGCTGATTCCTAACATTGTGGTGCTGCCTTACCGAAACCCGTTTGTGGTGGCCAAGTCTGGAGCGACTCTGGACTTGCTCTCGGGCGGCCGATTCACGCTCGCGGTCGGTGTCGGTTATCTCAAGCGGGAGTTCGCGGCGTTGGGTGTGAGCTACGACGAGCGGGCCGAGCTGTTCGACGAAGCGTTGCAGGTGATCCGCGCCATCTGGACCGAAGATGACATCTCCTTTGAGGGAAAGCATTTCAGCGCGCGTGGGATCACCGCGCACCCCAGGCCGGTCAGTAACCCGCATCCACCGATCTGGATCGGCGGCAACACCACCACCGCCCGGCAGCGAGTAGCGCAGTATGGCGACGGTTGGTGTCCGTTCCCCGCCCCGCCTCAACTGGCTCAGACAGCGGGCACGGCGGCCATCACCTCCGTTGACGACCTCGCGGGTGCCATCGACGATCTACGGCGCCGTTGCGACGCGATCGGAAGAGACTGGTCCGCGCTCGACGTCACCTTCACGAACTCCGAAGGCGGGAGCCCGGCGAACGACGACTTCAACGCCGGGGCTTACCTCGATGGTTTGGAAAAGCTGGCGAAGCTGGGAGTGACATGGGTGAGCGTCCACCTGCCAGGGGACAGCATGGCGCATGCGCTCGACACGCTTGAGCGGTTCCGCACCCTTGTCGTCGACGCGATCTGATGGACTTTTCTGCGGTCGCCCTTTCGGCGGAGGACAAGGACTTCAAGGACCGGACCCGGCAGCTCTTGGCCGAGGTGGTCACCGAGGACGTGCTGCGCCGCGATCGGGAGACCGGCGAAAACTTCGACGAGCGAGTGCATTTGGCGCTGGCCGCGGCGGACTACCTGGCCGGGGATTGGCAGGATGAGTCCGACGGCGGCTTCAGTGCGGTCCGCCGAAGGATCTTTCATCTCGAGATCGCCCGAGCCCACACGCCGTGGTACCACTGGGGCACGACCGCCATGGTCGCGCGGATGGTGCAGCAATTCGGGTCGCCCGAACTGGTCGGCAAGGTGCTGCCCGGTGTGTTGTCGGGTCAGATCCGGCTGTGCCTGGGCTACACCGAGCCCGAGGGCGGTTCGGACGTCGCCACCTGCAAGACCCGCGCGGTGCGCGATGGCGAGGGATCTAGCTGGATTATTAATGGCTCCAAGATGTTCACCTCGAACGCGCAAAACGCCCAATACGTCTTCCTGCTCACCAACTCCGACCCGGAGGGTCGTAAACACCGGAACCTGACCATGTTTCTGGTGCCGCTGGATTCACCGGGCATCGAGATCCAGGGCATCCGGACCCTGGACGGCGACCGCACCAACATCGTCTACTACAGCGACGTCCGCGTCGACGACGGGTACCGCATCGGTGAGGTCAACGGCGGCTGGACCGTGATGCGGTTCGCACTCGATGCCGAACACGGCATCGTCGATCGCGACGACCAGGGCTTGCAATACATTTCGGCCATGTCGGCCCACGGCACCGAGATGGCCGAGGCGGTGGACAAGGTCGCGTCGCTGGTAACGCGACCGGAACCCGACGGGTCGAGGCGGATCGACGACGAGTCGGTGCGATACCGGCTCGGCCGTTGTATCGCGCGGATGGAGGCGTCGGTGTCCACTCCGGGGCCATACGGACGCGTCGCGATCGCGCAAACGATGCGCGACATCTCTCCGGAATTGATGGATCTGTTGGGTACCGCGTCGGCGCTGCCGATCGAAGCCCAGGGCGCCGTCGACGACGGGACGACGGAAGCCCTTCTGCGCCTGGCCGTTCCGGCCGGGATCTACGGCGGCACCCTTGAGGTTTTCCGCAACATGATCGCCCAGCACGAACTCGGGCTCGGACGCCCTAGCTACGGCGGCTGAGCGGCAGTTCGGCGACCACGTCGACACGAGCGTCGTCGAAACTCAGAAATCCCTTGATGGGCAGGCTTTCCGGCAGCGTGTCCTCGTAGCTCCAGGCGACATCTTCGAGTAGGCCGTCGGCGACGTCGCCGATCTTGGCCGACCAGTACGTCGCAACACCCTTGTAGTTGCAATAGCTCGTCGTCTCGGATCGCCGCAGCAGATCGGTGCGAACGTGTGAAGGGTCGACATAAAGCCGGGGCTCGAGCGCGGTCTCGAAGAGGATCACGGTGTCGTCGGTGTCCACCAGGGTGGTGCCGGCCGCCGAGACGCTTAGCCGGCGCTTTGTCGGGCGACAGTCGACGCGGTGGTACGGGTTCGGCGGGTAGTGCACGAGTTTGCGCCCTTCCTCCAACCACGTGTCGACGGCATCCCACGGCACGTGGACAAAACCCGGCGCCTGCGCGACCGGCTCGGCCGGCAAGTCGCCAACCACCTCGGCCGGAAAGGCGTAGCTGAGCGGGTGCCCCTGCCGATGCACCATCAGCGCCCGTTCGGTGTCAATCACCAAGTGCCCGTTACGGACTGCCTGGACGCGGCGGGGGTGCGGCTCGATGTAGACCCCAATGTTGAGGTCAGGGGGTACTGGCGGAGAAAACCGTCCCGCGGGATCGGCGCTGAGCGGACCGCGTCCCGCTACCAAACTCATGGTTGTCCTCCCTTGTCTGGTCCGCCCGGATAGCTCAGCCCGACGAGATTGTTCGCGGTACCGGGCAGCGAACCCCAACACTGCATCAGCGATGCCGGAGCTTTGAAGATATAACCGATCCGGCACCGGTAGCCACCGGGCGTAACGAACTGCGCGCCGGTGGTCGAGTACGCCGAGTAGGTCAGGTAGTCCTTGTAGTTGACGTCGGTGCAGCCGCTGAGGTCGGGGAACTGCTGGGGGTCAGCGGCCGCCGATCGCGTCGTCGTCGACGAGATCGCGCTAAAGACCGCGAAACACAGCGGCGCTTGCACCGATACCGGACGCATCAGGCACAACACCTTCCGTAGAGCGGCCATACCCCAGCGTAGGCCGCGGAGGGTCGGCCAGGACTCACCCGTCGCAGGTGCGCACGAAGGTGACCCGGCCAGAAAATATCTGTGGCGCGTCGTACAAGATGAGCCATGCTCGGACACATCGGAATCAACGTTCCCGACCTAGCAGCGGCGGAGGATTACTACGGCGTTCTGATGCCGCTGGTGGGATTCGAACCGTTTCTATCGACGGACGACCAGTTTGCGTTTCGTCCGGCGGGAGCCAAGCCGGGGACGTTTCTGTTCTTCTATCCGGCGGCCGATGCCGGTGCCCCGTATTCGCGGCATCGCGTCGGGTTGCAGCATTTGGCTTTCATGGTTAGGAGCCGAACGGCCGTCCGCAGTGTGCACGAGCTTGTGCGGAACCTCGGCGGCGAGGTGCTCTATGCTCGCCAAACAACACAGCGGCTTGACGGTCATCGCCAATGGGCACCTCGACGATCCCTACGATGCGGCGAGCGTCATCGAATCCGGGGCCGCCGATGTCATCGCCCTGCTAAACCCGCTCTGGCCAATCGCAACTGGCCGCACCTTGTCCGGACCGGGCAAACCCTGGCCGGGGATCTCCCCGCCGACCTCCTCGGCCCCGTCGCGACCGTCAAGGACTGGGAACTGGTCAGTCCGGGCCACTAGCCCAGACGCTAAGGTCCCAGTCATGGCTGGACCGGTGGAAGGCATCAAAGTCATCGAGCTCGGGGTTTGGGTGGCCGGGCCGGCGGCGGCCGCCATTCTGGCGGACTGGGGCGCCGACGTCATCAAGATCGAGCCGCCGGCCGGTGACCCGGGGCGCATGTTCGGCCGGATGCTGGGCTGCGATCTCGGGGTCAACCCGCCGTTCGAAATGGACAACCGCTCCAAGCGCAGCATCGTCTTGGACCTCACCACCGACGCAGGCCGCGACACCGCGTTCGAATTGCTGGCCGACGCAGACGTTTTCGTGACCAATGTGCGGCCGGGGGCGTTGCGGCGTCTCGGGTTCGACTTCGAGTCGGTGTCCGCCCACAACCCCCGCCTGGTCTACGGCCTGATCACCGGGTACGGCGAAACCGGACCCGACGCCGACCGCGCGGCCTACGACGTGGCCGCGTTCTGGTCCCGCGCCGGCGTGGCCCATCTGCTCACCCGCCCCGGGGACACCCCGCCGTTCCAGCGCGGCGGGATGGGCGACCACTCGGCCGGCATGACTTTGGCCGCGGCCATCTGCGCCGCCCTGGTTGCCCGGGCACGCACCGGAACCGGTCAGCTGGTGACCACCTCGCTCTATCGGCAGGGCGCCTACACCGTGAGCTTCGACCTCAACACCTACCTGTTGACCGGTCAACCGATCGCGGTCGGGCAGCGCGAAACCATGGGCAACCCGTGCATGAACAACTACGCCGCGGGCGACGGCCGGCGGTTCTGGATCGTCGGGCTCGAAGGCGATCGGCACTGGCCCCCGCTGTGTCGCGCGGTCGGCCGCGCCGAGTGGCTGGACGACCCACGATTCAGCGATGCCCGTGCCCGCTTCGTCAACGGGCCGGAACTGATCGCCGAGCTGGACGCGATCTTTGCGACCCGTTCGCTGGACGAATGGGCGGAGGTCTTTGCGACCGAGCCCGATTTCTTCTGGTCGCCGGTCAACAGCCTCGAGGATGTCGTCGCCGATGAGCAGTTCCACGCCGCGGGCGGCATCGTCTATGTACCAGACGTACCGGACGGAGAATCCAGCGTGGCGATGGTGGCCACCCCGGCGGATTTCCACGGCACGCCCTGGGCGCCGCGTTCTGCGGCACCGGAACTCGGACAACACACCGAGGAAGTTCTCGCTGAACTGAAGGCCCGCCGCGACGCCTGACCCGCTCCGGCCACCTTTACAAATTTACGCAAAAGTGTCACGCTGTCCCGTGGGTTGCGTCACCCTGGGTGATGCGCCCACACAGCCCATCACACGTGGCGATGAGGAACGGATTGAATGGTCACGCCAACTTTCGACATCAGCGACAGCAACAGGGTCCGGTCCATCCGGACGGCCCGGCCGGCCCGCACGGACGGCGAGTGTTTGCGCTATCGGCTCGACGTCGTCGCGGCCAGCGCCGCCGACGCAGTGCACTCGGCCGGGGGGTGGCTGTATGACCGGGCAATGGCCGGGTGGGAGGTGACCGTGCTGCTGCCGCAGAGCTGCGACTCCCGACCGCTGCGGATCCTCGGGGTGAAAGCAATGGACCTGGAGGCCGGGCTCGACCGTACGGGTTCGGCGACCCACAAGACCCATAGCCTGGCGGTCAGCGCCGAGGTATTCGCCGCCGATCACCGGATCCGTGAGATGGTGCTCAAGGCACTGAACCACGGGTTGACAGAAGTCGCGCTGTGGGGCGAGGGGTGGCCCCTGGCCGTTAATCGGGGCATGGACCGGGTGCAACACGTACTCAGCTCGGCGGCACGGACTTTCAAGGGTCACGCGCTGGCGGTGGCTGGGATTCGTTGTGGCACAGTCGATCCCACTGAGGCGATGCTGTACGACATGGCGGCATGCACGTCGGCGGACTTTGACCGGGTCCGACTCGGCTAGCCGATGAAGAAGTACTACGGCCACACGCTGCTCTACCTGCACGAGACGATCGACCTGGGGTCCGGGCGAAGTGACCGCTTCACCGAGGTGTTCACCGACACCTATCAGCCCATGATGGCCGAGCTAGGGGCCCGGCTGTTCGCGATCTGGGAATCAACCCCGTACAACGGTCACTGGCCGCAGGTGACGATCATCTGGGAGATCGACAAGTTCGCCGACTACGCCAGGATCGGTGCCGCGCAGGCGCGCGGCGGCAGCCATGAGGCAGCGGCGGGCAAGTGGTCGGCGTTTCTGGCCGACATCGGGGCCTCGGGGGAGGGACGCATCATGTACCCCGGGCCCAGCAACAAGACGTTGGAACAGCTGCGCGAGGCCAATATCACTGCGCCGGTGGTGATCCAGGAGATCATGCAGACCAAGCCGGGACGCCAAGACGACTACATCCGCGAGCTGGAGCGGCTCTATGTCCCGTGGTCGGAGCGCACCGGTAAACGCTGGCTGGGGTCCTTCACTACCACCTTTCGGTTCAACGAGGTCATCCATTACTGGGCACTGGACGGCGGCTGGGAATGCTTCGCCAACCACTACCCCTCGTGGAAGGACAGCCCGCCCGCAGAGATCGTCACCTGGATGAGCGTGGCCCCGGCGCTGCGCGACGGCTGGGAAGACTCGATTCTGCAGGCCCTACCGCCCTCGCCGCTGCAGTGATGAGTCAGAGCGTGGACTTCAGCTACGACCCCTTCGATCCCGAGGTGATGGCAAACCCGTTGCCCTACTACCGCATTCTGCGGGATCAGTATCCGGCGTACTACATGCCGCAGTGGGACACCTTCGCGCTGTCCCGTTTCGAGGACATCTGGCAGGTACTGGAAGTCAACGACGGGACATTCGTCGCGACGGAGGGGACGTTGCCTCCGGCATCGGTGCTGGCTCAGCACAACGACGGGCCGCTCGACGATCCGCCGCTGCACCCGTTGCCGTTTCACGCGGTGTTCGACACGGATTTGTACGCCGAGATCCGTCGCGCGCATTCCCAGCCGTTGCGTCCGAGGTCGGTCGCCGGGCTGGAAGCCAGAATCCGCACGCTGGCCAACGAGCGCCTCGATGTGTTGCTGCCGCAGGGCTCCTTCGACCTGACCCAGGAGTACGGAGGCATCGTTTCGGCTTCGATGGTGTGCGGATTATTGGGCCTGCCAGACGATCTCGCGCCGCAAGTGTTGGGCGCGGTCAATGCCGGCAGCCTAGCCGAGCCCGGCGAGGGCGTCGACACCGCGCAAGCCCGGCCCAACTATCTCGAATACCTCATACCGGTCGTCGAGCGCCGCCGGGCCGACTCGTCCGGTGCTGCGCTGCCGGTTGTCGACGGCCTGCTGGGCTACCGGTTGCCCGACGGCAGCGCCCTGTCCGACGTCGAGGTCGCGACCCAGATGCTATGCATCTTCATCGGTGGGACGGAGACGGTGCCCAAGATCGTCGCCCACGGGTTATGGGAGCTCAGTCAGCGGCCCCACCAGATGGCCGCGGTGCGCGCCGACCCTGCCGCCAACGTCCCGGTCGCGCGCGAGGAGATGATCCGCTATTGCGCGCCGGCGCAATGGTTCGCCCGAACGGCGCGCAGACCCTTCACCGTTCACGGCCAGACCATCGAGCCGGGCCAACGCGTCATCACCCTGCTCGCGTCGGCCAACCGCGACGAGCGGGAGTACTCCGAACCCGACGAGTTCATCTGGGATCGGCCCATCCCTCGCTCGCTCGCGTTCGGGCGCGGCCAGCACTTCTGCATCGGCTACCACCTGGCGCGGCTGGAAATCGATGTGCTGCTCGCCGAATGGCTGCGGCGGGTGCCGGACTTCGCGATCCAGACCGACGCCGCCACCCGGCTGCCGTCCAGCTTCCAGTGGGGATGGAACAAGATCCCGGTGGAGGTCTGACATGTGGTCCTACCGGATCATCGCTCCATATCTGTTGGAGCGCACGTCGATCGCCGACAAGACACCCGACGACCTGACCGATGGTCAAGTGCTGCTGCGGTTTCTGGCCGCCGGTGTCTGCGGCAGCGACATGCCGGCCTTTCGCGGCGCCAAGGGACTGCTTCCCGGTGACGATGGCGTTAGTGCCGCTGAAAAAGACGGCTTCCCGATCCACGAGATCGCCGGCGAGGTGATCGCCAGCCGCCATCCTGAGCACCGTCCGGGCGACCGAGTGGTGGGCTGGGCCTCCGGGTTCGACGGCCTGATGGAGCGGGTGATCAGCGACGGCAACGGGCTTGCACCATACGATCCGGGGCTTACCCCGGCGCAGGCGGTCGGCCTGCAACCGCTGGCGTGTGTCGTCTATGCCTGCGAGCAATTGCCCGATCTGGCCGGCCGGCACGTCGCGATCATCGGCCAGGGCTCGATCGGGCTGCTGTTCTCCTACGCCGTCAAGGCGGCAGGCGCCCGGCGCGTCACCGGGGTCGATCCCGTCGACCGTCGAAGCCTCGCAACGGCATTCGGAGTCGACGACGCGGTGCGGGCCACCAGCGATCGGTGGGTGAGCCAGCTGGCCGCCGCCGATCGCGCCGACGTCGTCATCGAGGCCGTTGGTCATCAGGTGGCTACATTGGGGCACGCGATCGAGGCCGCCGCGTTCGGCGGCACCGTCTTGTATTTCGGCGTTGCCGACGACGAGGCCTATCCGATCAGCATGCGCCTGATGCTGCGCAACAACCTGACGCTGAAATCCGGTGTCACCCTTGACCGTCGCCGGGTATTGGAGCTGGCCGGCAAATTCGCCGCCGAACATCCCGAGCTGCTCGGCACGTATCTCACACACACCTTCGGGGTCGACGACGCGCAGGCCGCGTTCGACTTGGCCTGCCGGCCCGACCCGGAGCGTGTCAAGATCGCGATTGCCGACTGATGTCTGAAAGCGGTCTGCAGCGCGCCCTGACCCGGGAGACGCCGATATGGGGTGGCTGGATTACCGGCCCCACCCTGATCGGTCCGGAGGAATTCGCCAGGGCGGGTTACGATTACGTCGGCTTCGACGCACAGCACGGCTACCTCGACGACGCCGATGTTGCGGGCATACTCCGTCGAATGGAACACGTGCCGATCGCCACCGCGGTGCGACTGCCCAATGCCGACGCGGCGCCGATCGGGCGAGTGCTCGACGCCGGCGCCGACGCCGTCATCATCGCGATGATCGAAACGGCCGACGAGGCCGCCGCGGCGGTGGCCGCCACCCGATATCCGCCCGCTGGCGTCCGCAGCTTCGGCCCGCTGCGCGCCAGTCTGGGTTACGACAGCGCCGCCCTTGAGTCCCGGGTAAGCGTGTTCGCAATGATCGAAACCGCAGCGGCGCTGGATAACCTGCGCGAGATCTGTGCCGTCGGTGGACTGGCCGGAATCTACGTTGGTCCAGCCGATCTGGCGCTCTCGCTGGGCGTCGATGCCGTCGGATCGACCAGGCATCCTGAGGTGCTGGACGCGATCGGCCGAATCCAGCGCGCGGCGGCCGAAGCCGGGCTCGTCGCCGCGATTCACGCCAGTGAGGGCAAGACCGGTCGCGCCATGGCGGAGCTGGGATTTCGGATGATCACGCTGGCGGCCGAATCGCAGGCGCTGCGGCGGGGAGCGGTGGAGCACCTACGCGAGGCGACCGGACAGTGACAGATACAATGACAGATACCGTCGCGGTCCGCGAATTGATTGCCGCCTACGCGTTGGCCCTTGACGCGGGCGATATTGAAGGGTGTGTGCAGTTGTTCACCCCGGATGCCCAATTTTTGGTTTATGGGCGGTCTTTCGACGGTCATGAGGGTATCCGCAAGATGTTTCAGGACGCGCCCCACGGACTCCATCTGACCGGTGTCTCGCGGATCGATGTCCGCGGCGACGCTGCCACTGCCCGGTCACAGGTGCTGTTCGTCAGGGCCGTCGACCTGCATCTGCGCCCGGCGTTATACGATGACGAATTCGTTCGCCAGGGCACCGAGGGTGGGCAGTGGTGCTTCCAGCGGCGGCGCTGCCAATTCGTCACCAGCCGCGGCCTGTCTGACAGCCCGGAGGGTCCATGACGCCTCGAGGTGTCGCGCTGGTGACCGGAGCTGCCGGCGGCCAGGGTTGGGCGATCGCCAAACGGCTTCGCGTAGCGGGCTATTGCGTGGCGGCCTGCGATCGCCGCGCCGAAGACTTATCGGACTTGGTCGACGAGTTGGGCGACGAGGAAATGATCGCGATCGAGCTTGACGTCACCTCCGCGCCACAATGGGATGCGGCCGTCGACCGGGTCGTCGATCGATTCGGGTCGCTGACCACACTGGTCAATGCGGCCGGCCTGCTGCGCCGCGCCGCGCTGGCCGAGGAGACGGTCGAAGACTTCGAAAACGCCTGGCGGATCAACTGTCTGGGCGCCTTTCTAGGCATGCGGGCGGCGCTCGGCCGGCTGCATGAAGCGGAGCACGCGGCCATCGTCAACATCTGCAGCACGGGAGCGATCCGCCCCTTCCCGCAGCACTGCGCCTACGGCTCGTCGAAGTGGGCCCTTCGGGGCCTGACTCAAACCGCCGCAGCGGAATTGGCCCCGTCCGGCATCCGGGTCAACGCGGTCTTCCCCGGGCCGATCGCCACCCCGATGCTCGACGAAGCCACCCAGGCGCGGCTGGCCGCGGTGTCGAGCTTTGGCCGGATCGGCCGCCCCGACGAGGTGGCCGACGCCGTGGCGTTTTTGGTGTCCGAGGAGGCGTCGTTCATCACCGGCTCGGAACTCGTCGTCGATGGTGGGCAATGCCTGCAGATCCGATGAGCACAAGTCGATGACGGAACTGGACGGCGCCGAGCGGCTTGATCCCGTTCTCCGCGCCGTGGCGACGACGCGAACGGACTTTTCGCTCGAATCGATTCAGGTCATTCGGGCGCCCTTCAACCAGCGTCGTCGGGAAACCGCCGAACACACCGACACGTCCGGCGTACAAATCAACGAGGACACCGTGATATCCGAATCCGGCGGAGTACTCGTTCGGATCTATCGTGGCTCCGGTTCGCCAGCACCGGCGGTTGTCTACTGCCACGCAGGCGGATTCGCGTTGGGAAACCTGGACACCGATCACCGGCAGTGCGTGGAGCTTGCGCGGCGCGCCCGCTGCACGGTGGTGTCCGTCGATTACCGGCTGGCGCCGGAACACCCCTATCCGGCTGCGCTCAGCGACACTGCCGCGGTGCTGAATTGGGTGGCCGCCAACGCGGCAGAACTGGGCGTCGACGCCGAGCGCCTGGCGGTTGCGGGCAGCAGCGCCGGCGGCGCCCTGGCCGCATGCATGGCCCACGGAGCCGCCGCAGGGTCGCTGCCGCCGGTCATGTTCCAGCTGCTGCACCAGCCGGTGCTCGACGATCGCGCGACCGGGTCGAAGACCGAGTTCCGCACCAGCCCCGCCTTCGACGGCGAGGCCGCGGAACTGATGTGGCGCCATTACCTCGGTACGGAAACCGCCGCGGCCGCTGCCGTGCCCGCACGGCGCGACGGATTAGCCGGTCTTCCAACAACTTTGATCACCTGCGCGGAAATCGATCCCTTCCGGGACGAAGCCGTGGACTACGCGGTGCGGCTGCTCCACGCTGGCGTCTCGACCGAGCTGCACGTGTTTGCCCGCACGTGTCACGGATTCGATTCGCTGTTCCCCGACTGGTCCATCTCGGAGCGGCTGTTCACGCTGCAAGGGCACGCCCTGTCGAACGCGTTCTATGGCGAGTGATCAGGGCGTGCTGAAATACAAACATGGCCGCGCCGGACAACCTCAAAAGCACCGACTTCCCGGTGTTGTGGCCGGTCGGAACCCGCTGGGCCGACAACGACATGTTCGGCCACCTCAACAACGCCGTCTACTACCAACTGTTCGACACCGCGATCAACGCGTGGATCAACACCGCTACCGGGGTCGACCCCCTCAGTACGCCTGTGCTCGGCATCGTCGCCGAGTCGGGCTGTCGCTACTTCTCGGAACTGCATTTCCCGGAGAGCCTCGTGGTGGGCCTGGCGGTGACCCGGCTGGGCCGCAGCAGCGTCACCTACCGGCTCGGCGTGTTCCGGGCAGAGGCGCAGCCGATCACCGCCCTGGGTCATTGGGTGCATGTTTATGTCGATCGGACCAGCCGCAAACCGGTCCCGATTCCCGAAGCGATCCGGTCGCTGCTGTCGACGGCCTGCGTCGATCAATAGACCGTTGATCCCACTCGCGCTACGGCGTCGTGCTGGCAGAGCGGCTTCCACCGCCGTCTGACCGGCGATTACTCGCAAAGCGTTGACAGGTAATTGGGTCAGCCTATCCACCATCGGCAATGCTTGCGGCCGAGGCATCGCCATACCCCTAGCATCCCTTTACATGCTTTCCAAGAGATCTGCGATGCGAAATCTGGTGGGCAGGTTGGCGGCAGTCGTCATGCTCGCGGCAGCGGCGATGGCAGTCACGACGATCGGGACGCCGGCGGTGAGCTCGGCGTGCGAGCCCGGGCAGTATTGGGAGCCGTTCAGCAAGACCTGCCTGCCACTGGGCGTCGGACCCCAACCGCTGGCCTGCCAGCCCGGGCAGTGGTGGGACCCGAGCGGCAACATCTGCCGGCCACTCGGCGTCGGGCCGCAGCCTCTGGCTTGCGAGCCCGGGCAGTGGTGGGACCCGACGACCAATGTCTGCCGGCCACTGGGCGTCGGACCCCCGGCCGGGTGACGGTCACCGGCCGTCATCGCTTTAAACGGTAGTTCGACTAATCGGTACCAGCACCGCAACAACAACTCCCCGACGCGACACTGATCCTGACCTCCCCGGCCGGACACACCTTTGTCACCAACCCACAGGCAGCGCGCTGCTGTTCCCAGCCTGTGCCGCGCCGTGGGCGGCATGCCCGCACCCGAAACCGACCCGCCACCGGATTACTGCGGCGAGCGCAGCGCGATGATGCCCCAACGCCGACCCACCCGCGCCCAGCGCACCCACCTTTCTAAGCCTTTGCGCGCTTTTCGGAGTCCGTCGCGGGCCCGGATATGCTTCGGCAATGCCAGTTCTGAGCAAGACCGTCGAGGTCGGTGCCACCGCCGCATCGATCATGGCCATCGTGGCGGATTTCGAGGCGTACCCGCAGTGGAATGAGCCGATCAAAGGCGTATGGATACTCGCCCGCTACGACGACGGGCGCCCCAGCCAGCTGCGGCTCGACACTGAGATCAACGGGATGCCGGGCACATACATCCAGGCCGTGTACTACCCGGGCGCGAATCAGATTCAAACCGTCATGCAGCAAGGCGACCTGTTCGCCAAACAGGAGCAACTGTTCAGCGTGGTGGAGACCGGACAGACGTGCTTGCTGACGGTGGACGCCGACGTCGAGTCCACGCTGCCGGTGCCCGCGCCGATGGTGAAGATGCTGCTCAACAACGTGCTCGAGAGTCTCGCTGAAAGCCTCAAGCAGCGCGCCGAGGAGTTGGCTGCCAGCTAGGCGTCTGCTGATTGTGGCGCCCGGTTCGAGCGTGCGCAGTTGCACGGCTCCCACGGCGTGTCATCCCACAAACGCGCACGCTCACGGCTGATCCTTTGGCCGCCAGCTAGGTGCGCCTCAGCCGAAGATTCCGGCCTCGTCCAGCATGTCCGTTGACCGGCGCGCCGCGTCGGTGAATTGCCAGACGGTGTGCTCGACGACGGCGCCAGTGTCACGTTGACGCAGCGCGGCGACCAACTGTCGGTGGTGATCCACCGCGGCCGCGCCCCACTGCGGGTCGCCGGCGTAGATCAGCGCCGGCATGTAGCGCGCAGCATTGAGCAGGAACCACGCCAGCTTGATCCGCCCGCTTGCCTGGTTGAAGACGCGATGAAAGGCGAACTCGAGCGTCGCGATGGTTTCGGCGTCGCCCGATGCGACGGCCGCCGCCTGGGCGTCGTTGATGTGGTCGAGCTCCGCGATCTCGACATCGGTGATGCGGTCGGTGGCCGAGGCGGCCAATTCCTGCGCGATCGTTGCCTGCAGCCAGAAAATGTCGTTAACGTCCTGCCGGGTCAACGGCAAAACGACGTGCCCGCGGTGCGGCTCCAGCTGCACCATGCCCTCGCCGCGCAGCTTCAGCAGAGCCTCGCGCACCGGCGTGATGCTGACCCCGAGTTCCGCCGCGGTCTCGTCAAGGCGCACGTACGTCCCCGGGCGCAATTTCCCGGACATGATCGCCGAACGTAAGTGGCCCGCGACCTCGTCGGACAACTGCGCCCGGCGCAGCGGGCGCCGGCTACGCGGTCGCGCAGATATCGGAGCGTTCACATGAGCTGCCAGGACTTTTAGGGGCTTGTCTTTCGTGCCACTGAGGCCATAGTGTGACCCAGACAACACCATGTTTTATCAAATATCAATCTGGCGCAAGCGGTGCGGGAGTGAAGGGAAGGGTTAATTGACCGCGCAACTGGTCAGCCATCTAACACAGGTCGCTGAGCAACCGTATCTCGCTCGCCGGCAGAACTGGGTTAACCAGCTCGAGCGGCACGCGCTGATGCAACCTGGCGCTACAGCGCTGCGGCACCTTGGTCGTACGACGACCTGGGCCGACCTGCGGCGTCGGGTTTCGGCGCTGGCCGATGCGCTGAGCCGCCGAGGGGTCGGTTTCGGGGACCGGGTCATGATCCTGATGCTCAACCGCCCCGAGTTCGTCGAGTCGGTGCTGGCGGCCAACATGATCGGGGCCATCGCGGTCCCGCTCAACTTCCGGCTCACCGCAGCCGAAATCGCCTTCCTGGTCGAGGACTGCGAAGCGCAGGTGATGATCACCGAAGCGGTGCTGGCTCCGGTGGCCACCGGCGTCCGCAACGTCCAGCCGCTGCTGGACACGATCGTCGTGGCCGGCGGCCCCTCCGGCGACTCATCCGGATACGAAGTGCTGAGCTACGAAGACATGCTCAACGAGCCCGGCAATCCGCCAGAGCCGGTGGACATTCCCGACGAATCGCCGGCCCTGATCATGTACACCTCGGGCACCACGGGCCGTCCCAAGGGCGCCGTGCTGACCCACACCAATTTGACCGGCCAGACCATGAGCGGCCTGTACACCATGGGCGCCGACATCAACAACGACGTCGGCTTCATCGGCGTCCCGCTTTTCCACATCGCTGGAATCGGCAACATTCTGTCCGGGTTGCTGCTCGGCGTTCCCACCGTGATCTATCCGCTCGGCGCGTTCGAACCCGGGCAGCTGCTCGATGTGCTGGCCGCCGAGAAGGTCACCGGCATCTTCCTGGTTCCGGCACAGTGGCAGGCGGTCTGCGTCGAGCAGCAGGCACGACCCCGTGACCTGAAGCTGCGGGTGATGTCGTGGGGGGCGGCGCCGGCGCCGGATGCGCTGCTGCGGGAGATGTCGGCAGTTTTTCCCGGAACCCAGATACTGGCCGCATTCGGCCAGACGGAGATGTCGCCGGTCACCTGCATGCTGCTGGGCGACGATGCGATCCGCAAGCGCGGGTCCGTCGGCAAGGTGATCCCGACCGTCGCCGCCCGTGTGGTCGACGCGGACATGAATGAGGTGCCCGTCGGCGAGGTAGGCGAAATCGTCTACCGCGCACCGACATTGATGAGCGGCTACTGGAACAATCCGGAGGCCACCGCGGAGGCGTTCGCGGGCGGCTGGTTCCACTCCGGAGACCTCGTTCGGATGGACGAGGAAGGCTACGTCTGGGTGGTCGATCGGAAGAAGGACATGATCATCTCCGGCGGCGAGAACATCTACTGCGCCGAGGTGGAGAACGTGCTCGCCGACCATCCCGGCATTGTCGAAGTCGCCGTCATCGGCCGCTTCCACGAAAAGTGGGGCGAGGTGCCGATCGCTGTCGCCGCTGTAACGGACGACGAGTTGCGGGTCGAACACCTAGTTGAGTTCCTTGCCGAGCGGCTCGCGCGCTACAAGCACCCCAGGGCGCTCGAGATCGTCGACGCGTTGCCCCGCAACCCTGCGGGAAAGGTTCTCAAGACTGAATTGCGTTTGCGCTACGGAGGTCCCATATCGTGAGAGATGGCCTCTGTCAATGGATTTTGCGCCAAGAAAGGAAGGTTAACGGAACCTGTAACGTTTGCCAGCTGTTGACGAAGGATTAATTGTGCGGATGCGGTTCACACGGTTTCGGCCATCGGGTACATTCCTGTGGTCGCCGTTACTACTTGCCAGTAAGGAGCCGATGGTCACACACGTAGGATCGGGGCAAGGGGGGAAGCGGTGACCACGGATTCGCGTCCGCATCTGGTCGGTTATTTCCGCGACCAGATGCAGACGCCGCTCACCCTCATCGGCGGGTTCTTCCGGATGTGCGTCCTGACCGGAAAAGCGTTGTTCCGCTGGCCATTTCAATGGCAAGAGTTCATCCAGCAGTGCTGGTTCATCATGCGGGTCGCATTCCTGCCGACCATCATGGTCTCGATCCCGCTGACCGTGCTGCTGATCTTCACCCTCAACGTTCTGCTGGCCCAGTTCGGTGCCGCCGACCTGTCCGGCGCGGGCGCC
This sequence comes from uncultured Actinomycetota bacterium, assembly GCA_963767375.1. Lineage (GTDB taxonomy): Bacteria > Actinomycetota > Actinomycetes > Mycobacteriales > Mycobacteriaceae > Mycobacterium. The sequence continues at coordinate 1,324,212 of CAVYDT010000008.1, read as the reverse complement.
GCCATCGGCGCGGTCACCCAGCTCGGCCCCTTGACCACGGTGCTGGTGGTGGCCGGCGCCGGATCGACGGCGATCTGCGCCGACTTGGGCGCTCGCACCATCCGCGAGGAAATCGACGCGATGGAGGTGCTCGGCATCGACCCGATCCACCGGCTGGTGGTGCCGCGGGTCATCGCCGCGACCCTGGTCGCCACGCTGCTCAACGGTCTGGTGATCACCGTCGGCCTGGTGGGCGGCTACCTGTTCGGCGTCTATCTGCAGAACGTGTCGGGCGGCGCCTACCTGGCGACCCTGACCACCATCACCGGTCTGCCCGAGGTGGTCATCGCCACGGTCAAAGCCGCGACGTTCGGGCTCATCGCCGGGTTGGTCGGCTGTTTCCGCGGGCTGACCGTGCGCGGCGGTTCGAAAGGTCTGGGCGTCGCGGTCAACGAGACCGTGGTGCTGTGTGTTGTGGCGCTGTATGCGGTCAACGTGGTGCTGACCACGATCGGCGTGCGTTTCGGAACGGGGCACTGACATGTCGACCACCGAGGTACTTCGGTCCCGCTTCCCGCGGGTCGGTGAAAATCTGAATCGGGCGGCCCGCGGGTTCGACGTCGCCGGCCAGATGACGTGGTTCGCGTTGCAAGTCATCGGGAACATCCCGAACGCGCTGAGCCGCTACCGCAAGGAGACGCTGCGGCTGATCGCGCAGATCGGCATGGGCACCGGCGCCATGGCCGTGGTGGGTGGAACCGTCGCCATCGTCGGTTTCGTGACGCTGTCCGGCAGCTCCCTGGTCGCCATCCAGGGTTTCGCGTCGCTGGGAAACATCGGTGTCGAGGCGTTCACCGGATTCTTCGCCGCACTGATCAATGTGCGCATCGCCGCCCCGGTCGTCACTGGTATCGCCATGGCCGCCACGGTCGGCGCCGGCGCGACCGCCGAGCTCGGGGCCATGCGGATCAGCGAGGAGATCGACGCGCTGGAAGTGATGGGGATCAAGTCGATCTCGTTTTTGGCGAGCACCCGGGTGATAGCCGGGATGGTCGTCATCATCCCGATCTACGCGCTAGCGATCATCATGTGCTTCTTGTCCCCCCAGATCACCACGACGGTGCTGTACGGGCAGTCGCACGGCACCTATGACCACTACTTCCGAACGTTCCTGCGCCCCGACGACGTGTTCTGGTCGTTCCTGGAGGCCATCATCATCACGCTGGTCGTGATGATCACCCACTGCTACTACGGGTACAACGCCGGTGGCGGACCCGTGGGCGTCGGCGAGGCCGTCGGCCGTTCGATGCGTTTATCGCTGGTCTCGGTGCAGGTTGTCGTGTTGTCCGCCGCATTGGCGCTCTACGGCGTCAATCCCAACTTCGCGCTCACGGTGTAACCGCCATGACGACACCTGTCAAGACCAACGCGCAACGGACCCCCCCGTACAAGCTGGCGGCCGTGGGCATGCTGGTGATAGCCGCGGTGGCTGTTTACCTGGTGTACGGGCAGTTCCGCGGGGATTTCACACCCAAGACCAAGTTGACGATGGTGGCTCCTCGGGCGGGGCTGGTGATGGATCCTGGTTCGAAGGTCACCTACAACGGGGTGCAGATCGGCCGGGTCGCCAACATCTCGGAGACCACGGGCCGCGACGGTAAGCCGGGGGCCAAGTTCACTTTGGACGTGTACCCGCAGTATCTCGCACTGATTCCGGCGAACGTCGATGCACAGATCAAGGCGACCACGGTCTTCGGCGGCAAGTACGTCTCGTTGACCACGCCCAAAGACGCCAACGGGAACAGCGTCGCCAAGGGGCATCTCAACCCGTCCACCACGATTGATGCGTTCGCATGCATCGACGAACACGGCGCGCCGTCGCACAGCTGTGTCACCACCGAGATCAACACGTTGTTCGAGACCATCACCTCGATATCGGAGAAGGTGGATCCGGTCAAGCTGAACCTGACGCTGAGCGCGGCAGCCCAATCGCTGGCCGGCCTGGGCGACCGGTTCGGGCAGTCGATCGTCAACGCCAACGCGATCCTCGACGATGTCAACCCGCAGATGCCGCAGGCCCGCCGCGACATCCAACAGCTGGCGGCCCTGGGCGACACCTACGCCAACGCCTCCCCAGATCTGCTCGACTTCCTCAACAACGCGGTGGTCACGTCGCGCACGATCAACGCCCAGCAGAAGGATTTGGACCAGGCGTTGCTGTCGGCGGCCGGATTCGGCAACACCGGCGCCGACATCTTCAAGCGGGGCGGGCCGTATCTGGCGCGCGGGTCCGCGGACCTGGTGCCCACCGCCCAGCTCCTGGACACCTACAGCCCGGAGTTGTTCTGCACGGTGCGTAACTATCACGACATCGAACCCAAAGCCAGAGAGTTCCTCGGCGGTAACGGCTACTCGCTCAATACCCACACCGAGCTGATGTCGGGGTTGGGCCTGTTCCTCAACCCGGTGGCGGCGGTCGCCACACTTGCCTCGATATTCGGCGGGCTGGCCGGGGTGGTCGGCGGGGCACCGAATCCCTACATGTACCCGGAGAACCTGCCGCGGGTGAACGCCCGCGGCGGACCGGGGGGCGCGCCGGGTTGCTGGCAGCACATCACCCACGATCTGTGGCCGGCCCCGGAGTTGGTGATGGACACCGGCAACAGCATTGCGCCGTATAACCACCTGGACACCGGTTCGCCCTACGCCATCGAGTACGTGTGGGGCCGTCAGGTAGGGGATAACACGATCAACCCATGAAAATCACCGGCACGATCGTCCGACTCAGCATCGTCTCCCTGGTGCTGCTGCTTTTCACTGTCATGATCTTCGTTGTTTTCGGTCAGCTCCGGTTCGACCGGACCAATGGCTACACCGCGGAATTCAGCAACATCAGCGGGCTGCGGGCAGGCCAGTTCGTCCGGGCGTCGGGGGTGGAGATCGGCAAGGTCGACTCGGTGCACCTGATCGACGGCGGCACCCGGGTGCGGGTGGACTTCAACGTCGATCGCTCGATACCGCTGTACCAGTCGACGTCCGCACAGATCCGCTACCTCGACCTGATCGGCAACCGCTACCTCGAGCTCAACCGCGGCGAGGGCGAAGGCTATGACAAGGTCCTGCCGCCGGGTGGATTCATCCCGGTGGCGCGAACCTCGCCGGCGCTGGACCTCGACGCGCTGATCGGCGGATTCAAACCGCTGTTTCGGGCGCTGGACCCGGAGAAGGTCAACACCATCGCGACCGCCCTGGTCACCGTGTTTCAAGGTCAGGGCGGCACCATCAACGACATCCTCGACCACACCGCGCAGCTGACCGCGCAGATCGGCCAGCGTGACCAGGCGATCGGCGAGGTGGTCAAGAACTTGAACATCGTGCTGGACACCACGGTTCGGCACCGCCAGCAATTCGATCAGACCATCAACAACCTTGAGGTGCTGATCACCGGGCTGAAGAACCACGCCGATCCGCTGGCGGCCGGTACCGCGCACATCAGCAACGCCGCCGGAACGGTCGCCGATCTGCTGGCCGAAGACCGCGGTCTGCTGCATAAGACCCTGAACTACCTGGACGCGGTTCAGCAGCCGCTCATCGATCAGGGAGATCAGCTGAGCGACTACCTGCACAAGTTGCCGACCGCGTTGAACCTGATCGGGCGGAACATCGGCTCCTACGGAGACTTCGTGAGCTTTTATGCCTGCGACATCACCCTCAAGATCAACGGGCTGCAGTCCGGCGGCCCGGTCCGTACGGTCCGGCTCTTCAACCAGCCGTCTGGTAGGTGCTCGCCGCAATGAGATCGCTGGAACCTTCGAATCGGCTGCGCATCGGCCTCATGGGCATCCTGGTCGTGTTGCTCGTCATCGGCGTGGGTCAGAGCTTCACCAGTGTTCCGATGATCTTCGCCAGGCCCAGCTACTACGGCCAGTTCACCGACACCGGCGGACTCAGCAAGGGCGACAAGGTACGCATTGCCGGCATGGACGTCGGCAAGGTGGAGGGGCTCTCCATCGACGGCGACCACATCGTGATCAAGTTCTCCCTCGGCACCAACAGCATCGGCACCGAGAGCCGGCTGGCGATCCGCACCGACACCATCCTCGGGAAGAAGGTCCTGGAGGTCGAGGCGCGGGGCAACCAGCAGCTACGCCCCGGAGCCACACTGCCGCTGGGTCAAAGCACCACTCCCTATCAGATCTACGATGCCTTCTTCGACGTCACCAAAGCGGCCCAGGGTTGGAACATCGACACGGTCAAGCAGTCGCTGCACGTGTTATCGGAAACCGTCGATCAGACCTACCCGCACCTGAGCGCAGCGCTGGACGGTGTGGCGAAGTTCTCCGACACGATCGGCAAACGCGACGAGGAGATCACCCATCTGCTCGCCCAGGCCAACCAGGTTGCCAGCATCCTGGGTGACCGCAGCCAGCAGTTCGACCGGCTGTTGGTCAACGCGAAGACGCTGATCGCCGCGTTCAACGAGCGCGGACAGGCCATCGACGCGTTGCTGGGTAACGTCGCCGCGTTCTCGCAACAGGTCAAGGGGCTGATCAACGACAACCCGAACTTGAACCACGTTCTCGAGCAATTGCACACGCTCAGCGGCATCCTGGTGCAGCGCAAAGACGACTTGGCCAAGGGGCTTACCGAGGTCGGCGGGTTCCTGCCGTCGTTGAACGAGGCCATCGCGTCGGGACCGTACTTTAAAGTGGTCCTGCACAACCTGGCCCAGGGCCAGATCGTGCAGCCGTTCATCGATGCCGCGTTCAAGCGGCGTGGCCTGGACCCGGAGAACTTCTGGCGCGGCGCCGGGCTGCCGGCATACCGCTGGCCCGACCCCAACGGCACCCGCTTCCCCAACGGTGCGCCGCCCCCGCCGCCACAGGTGCTGGAGGGCACTCCGGATCATCCGGGGCCGGCGGTCGGGCCCGGGTCGCCCTGCTCCTACGCCCCGGCGAATCCGAACGGCAATATCACCCTCGGGGACGAGGGCCTGCCGCGGCCCTGGAATCCGTTGCCCTGCGCGGGCGCGGCGGTCGGCCCGTTCGGTGGCGGCGGCTTCCCCGCGCCGATCGACGTTCAGATTTCGCCGCCGGACCCGAACGGTTTGCCGCCTACGCCGGGTGTCCCGGCCGCCGCGCCTCCGGGCGGCCCGCCCCCGAACGTTCCGGGCACCCCGGTGCCGCTGCCCGACGCACCACCCGGCGCGCGCACCATGCCGGTGCCACCGGCACCGTTCTCGCTGCCGCCGGGGTTACCACCGGGTCCGCCCGCAGCACCCGGGCCTGGGCCGCAGCTGCCGGCCCCGTTCATTAATCCGGGCGGGTCCGGGGGTAGCGGCGTGACGGGAGGTAGCGAGAATTGAGCACCATCTTTGATATCCGCAGCCTGAGACTGCCAAAGCTGTCACGCACGTCGGTGATCATCGGGTCGCTGGTGGTGATCTTGGCCCTGGTCGTCGGGTATGTCGGCTTCCGGCTGTACCAGAAGCTGACGAACAACACCGTGGTCGCCTACTTCCCGGCGGCGAACGCGCTCTACGCGGGCGACAGGGTCCAGATCATGGGCTTGCGGGTGGGCCAGATCGACAAGATCGAGCCGGCCGGCGACAAGATGAGGGTCACTCTGCACTACCTCAACAAATACAAGGTTCCCGCCAACGCCTCCGCGGTGATCCTCAACCCGACGCTGGTGGCCTCGCGGGCCATCCAGCTGGAGCCGCCGTACAAGGGTGGCCCGGTGATGGCCGACAACGCGGTGATCCCGGAAGAACGCACCCAGGTCCCGACCGAGTGGGACCAGCTGCGCAACAGCATCACCAACATCATCTCCAAGCTGGGCCCCACGCCCGAGCAGCCGAAGGGTCCGTTCGGTGAGGTCCTGGAATCGTTCGCCGACGGGCTGGCCGGCAAGGGCAAGCAGATCAACACGACGCTGAACAGCTTGTCGCAGGCGTTGACCGCGCTGAACCAGGGCCGCGGCGACTTCTTCGCGGTGGTACGCAGCCTGGCGCTGTTCGTCAACGCGCTACACCAGGACGACCAACAGTTTGTCGCGCTCAACCAGAACCTCGCGGACTTCAGCACGCGGCTCGCGCACTCCGACACCGACCTCGCCAACGCGGTGCAGCAGTTCGACGGTCTGCTCACCACGATTCGCCCGTGGCTCGCGCAGAACCGCGGGGTGCTGACTCAGGACGTCAACAACCTGGCCGACTTCACGAACACGATACTTCAACCGGATTCCCTGAACGGGCTGGAGACCTTCCTGCACGTCGGTCCGACGGCGGTAGCCAACGTCAACCAGATCTACCACCCGACGCACGGCTCCGTTGTCGCCATTCCGGCGATCACCTTCTCGAACCCGATGCAGTTCATCTGCAGCTCGATCCAGGCCGGCAGCCGGCTCGGGTATCAAGAGTCCGCCGAACTCTGCGCGCAGTATCTGTCGCCGATCCTTGACGCGATCAAGTTCAACTACTTCCCATTCGGCTTGAACCTGTTCAGCACCGCCGAGACGCTGCCCAAAGAGGTCGCCTACTCCGAGCCGCGGCTGCATCCGCCCAACGGCTATAAGGACACCACCGTCCCGGGGATCTGGGCGCCGGATACGCCGCTCTCGCACCGCAACACCCAACATGGCTGGATCGTCGCCCCGGGGATGCAAGGCCAGCAGGTCGGGCCGATCACGGCTGGCCTGATGACCCCCGAGTCGTTGTCCGAGCTGATGGGCGGCCCCAACATCGAGCCCGTTGAGTCGAACCTGCAGACTCCGCCGGGATATCCGAACGCCTACGACGAGGTCCCGGTGCTGCCGGTCAACGGTTTGAATGTTCCGGTGCCGATCCAGCCGCCGCCACCGGGGCCGGACGTGCTCCCCGGTCCCGTCGCCCCGACGCCCGCGCCGGTATCGGCGCCGGCGCCCAATGCCGGCGGCCCGCCGCTGCCCGCTGAGGTAGGAGCCGGCCAGTGAGGGCGTCGCGGCTCGGTCGGATGATCCGCCGAAAGACCTGGCAGGGGCTGGTGCTGCTGGCGATCGCGCTGATCGCAAGCTCGTGCGGCTGGCATGGCATCTCCAACGTGGCGATTCCGGGCGGTCCGGGCGGGGGGTCGGGTTCCTACACCCTCTACGTTCAGGTGCCGGACACGCTGGCGATCAACGGCAACAGCAAGGTGATGGTCGCCGACGTCTATGTCGGCTCAATCAAGGCCATCAACCTGAAGAACTGGATCGCCACCCTGACGCTGGGGGTGTCCAAGAGCGTCAAGCTACCCAAGAACGCGCTCGCCAAGATCGGCCAGACTTCTCTGCTGGGTTCTCAGCACGTGCAACTGCTCTCTCCGCCGAACCCGTCGTCCGAGCGACTGAAGGACGGCGACACCATTCCGCTGAAGAACTCGTCGGCATATCCGACTACTGAGCAGACACTGGCCAGTCTCTCGATGATCTTGCACGGTGGCGGCATCCCCAACTTGGAAGCGCTGCAGAACGAGGTCTACAACATCTTCAACGGGCGAGGCGACCAGATCCGGGCTTTCCTGGGCAAGTTGGATACCTTCACCGACCAGCTCAACCAGCAACGCGATGACATCACTCACGCGATCGACTCGACCAACCGGCTGCTGACTTATGTCGGTCGGCGGGATGACGTGATCGACCGGGTGCTGACCGACATCCCGCCGCTGATCAAACATTTCGCCGACACCAAGAACCTGCTGATCAATGCCGTCGACGCGGTTGGGCAGCTCTCCAAGTACGCCGACCAGTACCTGTCGGAAGCACGTGGACCCCTGCACACCAACCTGCAGTCGCTGCAATGCCCGTTGCGGGAACTCGGGCGCGCCTCGCCGTATCTGATCGGCGCGCTGAAGTTGATCCTCACCCAGCCGTACGACATCGACACGGTTCCGAAGATCTTCCGCGGCGACTACCAGAACGTGTCGCTGACACTGGACGTGACCTACAGCTCCATCGACAACGCCTTCCTCACCGGCACCGGGTTGTCCGGAGCGTTGCGTGCGCTCGAGCAGTCGTTCGGACGCGACCCCGAGACGATGATTCCCGACGTGCGCTACACGCCGAACCCCAACGACGCGCCCGGCGGACCGCTGGTGGAGAGGGCGGAGCGCGGCCAATGCTGACTCCTTTCATCAGACGCCAGCTGATCGCGTTCGCCATCTTGACCGTGGTCTCGATTTTCGTGCTGGGCGTGTACTACCTGCAGGTTCCCAGCCTGGTGGGGATCGGCCAGTACACGCTCAAGGCCGAGCTGCCGGCATCGGGGGGTCTGTACCCGACGGCCAACGTGACCTACCGCGGCATCACCATCGGCAAGGTCACTCAAGTTGAGCCGACCGAACAGGGCGCCGAAGCGACGATGAGCATCGCCAGCCGCTACAAGATCCCGATCGGTACGGTCGCGAACGTGCATTCGGTCTCGGCGGTCGGTGAGCAGTACCTGGACCTGGTGCCGACCGGCAACCCCGGCAAGTACTTTTCAGACGGCCAAACCGTCGGCAAGGGCACGGTTCCCAGTGAGATCGGGCCGGCGCTGGACACCGCCAACCGGGGCCTCGCGGCGTTGCCGGCGGACAAGATCCCCAAGCTGCTCGATGAGACAGCACAATCGGTCGGCGGTTTGGGTCCCGCGCTGCAACGGCTGGTCGACGCGACTCAGGCGATCGTCGGTGATTTCAAGAACCAGATCACCGACGTCAACGACATCATCCAGCACTCCGGACCGGTCCTGGACAGTCAGGTCAACTCGGGGAGTGCAATCGAGCGCTGGGCGCGCAACCTCAACACGTTGTCCGCGCAGACCGCCCAAAATGACCAGCACGTGAAGAGCATCCTGACTCAAGCTGCGCCCACCGCCGATCAGGTCAACGAGTTATTCAGCGACGTCCGGGATTCGCTGCCACAGACGCTGGCGAACCTCGAGATTGTCTTCGATCTACTCAAGCGCTACCACACCGGCCTCGAGCAAACGCTGGTGTTCCTGCCGCAGGGTGCGTCGATCGCGCAGACGGCGGCCGCGCCGTTCCCGCATCAAGCCGCGCTCGACCTTGCGTTGTCCATCAACCAGCCCCCGCCATGTCTGACGGGCTTCATTCCGCCATCGGAGTGGCGCTCGCCGGCGGACACCAGCCTGGCGCCGTTGCCCACCGGCACGTACTGCAAGATTCCGATGGATACGCCGGCCAACAGCGTGCGCGGATCGCGCAACATCCCGTGTGTTGACGTCCCGGGCAAGCGGGCGGCCTCGCCACGGGAGTGCCGCGACCCCAAACCGTACGTCCCGCTGGGGACCAACCCCTGGTACGGCGAGCCGAACCAGCTTCTGACCTGCCCGGCGCCCTCGGCGCGCTGCGACCAGTCGGTACGGCCCGGCATGGTGATCCCGGCGCCGTCGGTGGACAACGGTTTGAACCCGGCACCGGCCAACAAGCTGCCGCCGGGCGGGCTGACGCCGCCCCCGATCAGCGACCCGCTGCAGCGACCCGGTTCGGGCAGCGTGCAGTGCAACGGACAGCAGCCGAACCCGTGTGTCTACACTCCGGGCGGGCCTCCGACTGCGGTATACAGTCCCCAGAGCGGTGAGCTGGTAGGGCCCGACGGAGTCAAATACTCCGTCCGAAACTCGACCAAAACAGGAGACGACGGATGGAAGGAGATGCTGGCGCCAATCGCCGGCTGAACCACCACCGATGTCGATGATCCGACGTCTGCGTAACCGGCGGCCAACGATTCTTGAGGAATCCGCTGCCGCAACCGAGCAGACCACTCCCGAGGTGACCGCCGAGGATTCGGAAGAATCCGAGACCGGAACCGAGCAGATCAGCACGGTAGCGAGCGAGGATTCGCCAGAATCCGAGGCTCCGACCGAGCAGGCCAGTCTCGAAGCGGCGACCGAAGAGGCGGTGGAACCCGAGGCCACCGAGGCCGTGCCCGAAGCGGCGGCCGAAGAGTCGCCGGAATCCGAGGCCACCGAGCGAGGGCCGTCGCGCGTCGGGCTCGGATGGGTAGCCGGCATCGCTGCGGCGCTCGTCTTGATCGCCGGCGGCATCGGGGCCGGCGGCTATTTCGCGTTGCGGGCCCACCAGCAAAGCCAGACGTCGGCGCGTAACAACGCCGCCGCGCTGGAAGCCGCGAAGGTTTGTGTGGCGGCTACGCAGGCACCGGACACCAGCACGATGGCCGCCAGCGAACAGAAGATCATCGACTGTGGCACCGACGTGTACCGCAGCCAGGCCCTGCTGTACACCAGCATGCTGCTCCAGGCGTATCAGGCTGCGAACGTACATGTTCAGGTGTCCGATGAGCGGGCGGCGGTCGAGCGCAACGACAGCGACGGTTCAATCGATGTGCTCGTCGCGCTCCGCGTCAAGGTGTCCAACGATCAGACACAGAACCAGGAAACCGGCTACCGCCTGCGGGTGAAAATGGCACCGGTTGACGGGCAGTACAAGATCGCCAGACTCGACCAGGTGACGAAGTGACGGTGGTGGTCCAGGAGACTAAGACCACGATTCCGACCACGGAGGTCATCTCAGAGTCACCGCAGAATAGCTTGGCGCCGTGGCATGTTCGCGTCGGCGCGTTCGCCGTCGACGTCCTGCCGGGTTTCGCCGTGGTGGCCACGATGGCGTTGGTCTCTTTCACCGTGCCGCCGCGCGGCGTGTGGTGGTGGGTGAGCATTTCGGTTGCCGGGGTGGCCTTTTTGCTGGTGTTGGTCAACCGCTTGGTGCTGCCGACGATCACTGGGTGGAGCTTGGGACGCGCTGTCTCTGGGATTGCGGTGGTAGGTCGCGACGGGGTAGCCCCCGGACCGTGGCGGCTGGTGCTGCGGGACCTGGCCCACCTGCTCGACACCGCGTCGTTGTTCGTGGGATGGCTATGGCCGCTGTGGGATTCACGACGCCGGACTTTCTCGGATATGTTGCTGGGCACCGAGGTGCGATGCGTCGAACCAGACGAGCGGCCGGGCAATATACGGCGGTGGACCGCGGCGGCGGTGCTGACGTGCGCGTTCGTGTGCGTGGCGGGTGCGGTGCTCAGCTACGTGGTGGTGGACTCCCGCGATCGGGCGATCGCTCAAACGCGCCAAGAGATTTCGGTTCAGGGACCGAAGCTCGTCGCACAGATGCTGACCTACGACCCGAAATCGTTGCAGGACGACTTCGCGCGCGCCCAGTTGCTGGCCACCGACAAGTATCGGCCCAAATTGGTCGAGCAGCAGGAGTTAGTGAAGAAGGGCCACCCCGTCGTCAACGAGTACTGGCGCAACGATGCCGCCATTCAATCGGCGACGCCCGATCGGGCGACGATGCTGTTGTTTATGCATGGCCGGCGCGGCGAAGGGGGCGAGGAACGCTATATCACCGCAACCGTGCAGGTGAATTTCGCCAAAGGCGGAGACGGGCGCTGGCGCGTTGACGACCTCACCGTGCTGGCCAAGCCGAAACCGCCCGGGAACGGAAAATGAGTCCCCGCCGCAAGTTTCGCCCCGGCGAGGAATCTCTCCTCGTCGCACACACCGCCCAGCTGCGGAGCCACTGGGGATTGCCGCTTGCGGCAACGGTTTCCGCGTTGCTCATGGTGGCGGCGGTCACGGCATCCACGCTAATGCTGATCTGGCATCAATCCCGGGAGCGTACGGCGACAAAGGACCGCGAGGTGCTCAGCTATGTCAGATGGTTCATGGCGGATTTCACGTCCATTGACCCGTATCACGCCAACGATTACATAGAGCGGATTTTGGCCCAGGCGACCGGCGATTTCGCCAAGCAGTACCACGACAAGGCGAACGAGATCCTGCTGCAGGTCGCTCGTGCCGAGCCGACCAGCGGTACGGTCCTCGACGCCGGCGTGGAAAGGTGGAACGACGACGGCAGCGCCAACGTGTTGGTGGCTACCGGGGTCACCTCGAAATCGCCGGATGAAAAACAGGTATTCGAGAAAACCAATCGTTGGACGGCAACCGCCAAGCAGGAAGGGAGTCAGTGGAAGATCAGCAACCTGCTGCAGGTGATCTGACCGTCGACGACACGCCGGAGCCAGAGGACGCCTCAGAACAGCCCGACGGTGACGCTGAGGCGCCCGCCGAAGACGTTATGATGCGGACCAGGCGACCGGCCGGCAAGCGGATCGCCATCGCCGCCGCAATCGCGGCCGTGCTCTTCGTCGGTTCTGCGGCATTCGCGGGCGCGACCATGCAGCCCTACCTGTCCAACCGCGCCGTCGTCGTAACCAAACTGAAGGTGAAGCGCACCGCCGCCAACGCGATCACGACGCTGTGGACCTACACGCCGGAAAACATGGACAGCCTGGCCGACCGGGCCGCGACGTACCTCAGCGGTGATTTCGCCGCCCAGTACCGCAAATTCGTCGATGCGATCGTGGCCCCCAACAAACAGGCCAAGATAACCAACAACACCGAAGTCACCGGCGCAGCGGTGGAATCGCTGGAAGGCTCGAATGCTGTCGCCATCGTGTACACCAACACCACGTCCACCAGCCCGCTGACCAAGAACGTCCCGTCGCTGAAATACCTGTCCTACCGGCTGATCATGAAGCGCGACAACGGCCGCTGGCTGGTGACCAGGATGACGACCATCACCTCGCTGGATCTGACGCCTCACCTGTAGCTGGACCCGATGGCCGTTGCTTCGCCGGTATCGGACCGGTCGACCGTGATCGCGCTATTGTTGCTGACCTTCGCCACGGGGCTGGCCGACGCGATCAGCATCCTGGTGCTCGGCCATGTGTTCGTCGCCAACATGACGGGCAACGTGATCTTCCTTGGCTTCTGGCTCGCCCCGCGGACCACCATCGACCTGACCGCCGTGGTGGTGGCACTCCCGACCTTTGTCTGCGCGACCATCGTCAGTGGCCGGTTGTTCCGGCATTTCGGCGAGAGGACTCGGCGGTGGATCATCACGGTGCTGGCTACCGAAATCGTGTTGTTGCTGGCGTTGTCGATCCTGGCCGGCACCGGTGTGCTGCGCTATCACGACAACACCAAACTCGTCATCATCAGCCTGCTCGCGGTGACGTTCGGGCTACAGCACTCCAGCGCCCGCCAATTCGGGATTCAAGAATTCTCCACCACCGTGTTGACGTCGACGATCGTCAGCCTCGGTCTGGACAGTCATCTGGCCGGCGGCACCGGTGCCCGCCAAACGCTGCGCTTCAGCGTAGTTTTCACCATGTGCGCCGGCGCTTTTCTCGGCGCGACCATGTCGCGATACGTCGTCGCACCGGTGTTCGTGCTGACGGCGGCGGTGATCACGGTCAGTATGCTGGTCTTCCGGTTTGGCCCGGCCGGTGCGAAACAGCCTGTGGCTGAAACTAATTGAATGCTAGCCAGCTGGGCAGCGCTCGCTCATGCGAATCGCAGAGAACCTGGCGGGTATCGCAGGATCCCCGCGGCGAGCCCGCGCCCGCCCACATGCCGCCGGTGTCGCGGCGCAGCACAATGGCCGACGACCCGCCGCCGTCGAGCAGGATCGCGGTATCGCTACCCAGGCCGCGGAACAGGTCCTGGATGTTGTCCGGCGTGTAGCTGCCGCCCTCGAAGATGTACATCTCGTCTTTCTGCTTGGCATAGGCGAGGGCCGTTCGCGCCGCGCTGGGCCCGCCGTCGTTGAGCTGGCCGGTTCTACCGGGGGACAACAGCCCGATCCCGGACACCGCGACGAACCTCTCGTTCTTGTTGAGCAGGTCCTGGACTACCGGAGTGGCAACGTCGTAATCCTGTGTGCCCTTGGGCCGCACGACATACGGCGCACCACCGGAGGGCAGGATCATCGTCGTCAACGCGCTCCAGCTCTCGCCCCCGCCCGAAAGGCCTTGCTTGCCGGGATAGGCGATGGTACCCGTGACTGCCTCGTTAGCTCGGCCCTGGCCGTGGGTGTTGTCCACAAACGCGCCCAGCGGTGAACTGCAGCCGGTGGTGCGCCACGTGCCGCCCTTTTGCCCGCGTACGTCGAAGAAGTTCGCGTTGATCGCGATCGTCGGTTCGCCCATTCGCTGCCACGCCTGCAGCGGCGCGTAGACCTCGGAGGCCTGCATCAGCCCCTCGCCCGTGCGGGCTCCGGGATTGCTCTCGCAGCGCGCCTGGTCACCCTGGTGGGTGTCGACCAGAAGGTGCGGTGAAAGCCGTTCCGCCGCACTCTTGATGATCATCAGGTGCCCGCCGTTATTCCCCTCGTACCAGCTGCCGCCGGCGTTGAGCATCGGCGTGGGGTGACCGGCGCCGAAGTTGTAGACCAGGTATGAACCCTGGGTGGTGCTGATGGCGCTCGCGAGCATCTCGCGCCCGTCAGCGGCGTGCGCGACCGGTTGGCCCGTGGTGACGGTGAGCGTCGCGCAGAGCACCATCGTGGAAGCCACCGCAGAACACCCGGCCGCCAGCCGACGCAAGCTGGCGATGGGGGGAAGCACGTTAGCCCTTTCAAGCCCGGATGAACCCTGATGAAGAAGGGACCTGCTCAGGATCAGTCACATTGGCCACTCTGTCAACAAAAGTAACAATCGAGCGACACTTCGGCCGCGCCGCAATTACGTTTGCTCGCTTGGGCTTTCGTCCTTGCTCTGGCGCGCTTGATGTTGCGCCTGGTGTTCGGCGGCGATCGCCAGTCCTGCTGCTCCCTGAATCCGGTGGAAGCCCTTGCGGTCGTAGATGTGCGTGATGATGCCGCCCACCAACAGTCCGATCACCAGGCCGATCGACGTCATAACCAACGCCTGGGACAGGCCGGCATCCGCGTGGCCGTTGAGATAGAGCAGTGAGCGCACGCCCAGGAACACTTGATGCATCGGCTCGAACTCGGCCAGCCAGCGGAAGAACGGGGGTACCGCTTCCAACGGGACGGTGGCGCCCGCCGACGGTAGGCCGAGGATCACGAAGACCAGCATGCTGAACAACAGGCCCATCGACCCCAACACCGCGATGAGCGAGCTGGACGTGATACCCACCGCGCTGATGGCGAATACCCCGTAGAGCCACAGCTGCCAGCCGAGCGGTATGGGCATGCCGAGACCGTGCGCGATCGCCAAATAGATCGCCGACGTCAGCAACCCCAACATGACCATGATTGCCCACTTGACCATCAGCGTCTGCAAGCGCGAGATCCTGGCCTGCTCGGCGAATCGATACACCGGGCCCCACTCGGCCGGCACGTAGCCGAGCATCGAATCCACCAGCGTGCTAACCACAATGCTGCCGGTGAAGCCTGCCAGCAAGAGCAACAGCGCATAGTAGAAGGCCGATAGTCCGTTGCCGGTGCCGTTCGGCAACGGGTTGTAGACGGCCGGTTTGACCTCAATGGGGTTGGCCAACACCGTCGCAGACGCTCCACTCAGCGGCGTCCCTCCGGCTTGCTCTGCGATCTGTGCCGAAAGCTCATTGCCCACTTGGCTATTGGCGATCGTCATGGCTTTGGTCAGGGTCTGCCCGGCGATACTGGATCCCAACGTGCCGGCACGCTGGTTGGTAAAGATGGTGACTGACGGGCGATCCGAATGCGCTGGCGTAACGGCGCTTTCCGCGAAATCGCCGAGATTAGACGAGAAGGTCGGTGGGATGAGGAGTTCCCCATACACCTTGGCGTTGTCCAGTTGCCGCTGCGCCTCTTCATGCTTAAGCACTCGGAGGTCGTAGGCGTTTTTGTCCGCCTGTTTAAGCAGACCTTCGACAAGCCTTGTGCCCCACGGCCCGGAGTCCTCGTTTACCACGGCGATCGGGAAGTGGCGAAGGTTCGTGATGGGATTCAAGATCCCACCCAAATACAACGCGGCAAGCGCCGACATGAGCGCCAGCGTGGCAAGGATCGGGAACGCCCAAAATCGCACGGCTCGTGGCGCTTTGATGTTCGCCTTCGGGTTTGGCGCCGCGTGCCGCGGCTGTGATTCAGACATGCGGGTTCCTGTTCACTCGTGCCCACTCTATGTTGGCGAGCGCTCAAGGCAGCGGCTCCCTCGTTATCCACAGTTGCCGGTTTTTCCACAGATCGGCGACCGGAGGTAGCTGGCTCGAACATATGTTCGATAGCGTTGATGGCATGGGTAGCTGGGTGAGCGCCGTAGAGGCACGAGAGCGGATCAGCGCTGCTCTCGACGCGATCGACGCCGCCCATGACGTGCTCCGTGATACCCCGTCGGATCTTGTAGGCAGCGATTTCCGCGTCGACGTGGCCGCTCGGCTGGAGACGCAGGAGCGCACCAATCGCGGCCTGATGTACCGGATCTTCGGGGAGATCGCCGATCCGCCCGACGAGGCAGGGTTCGTGCCCGCGGTACGGGACAAGCTGTGGGCGCGCCTGCGGATCACTCCCGCGGAAATCACGCGCCGATTCAAACTGGCGGCCCGGATTCGACCGCGGCGGTCGCTGACCGGTCCGCCATTGCCGGCGGAGCTGCCTGCGTTGGCCGCAGCGGTGGAGGCCGGTGACGTTGGTGAGGACCACATTCGAGCGGTGTGCCGAGCGGTTGACGTGCTGCCCGCCGGCGTCTCGCGCCCTGACGTGGCCAATGCCGAGCGCCGACTGGTCGAGCATGCGGGCATCGTCGACGCCAAAGTCGTGGAGAGGCTCGGTCAACAGATCGCCGACTACCTCAATCCCGATGGTCTGTTCACCGACGAGGACCGGGCCCGGCGCCGCGGGCTGCACATGGGCCCAGAGGGACCCGACGGCATGTCCCGCCTGAACGGATTGATCGATCCCGAGGCGCGCGCGTACTTCGAAGCGATCGAGGCCGCGGTGCGGCCCGGCCGCCATCAGCCGGATGACGCTGGCAACCAACCCGAGCAGCGCGACAACCGCACGCCCGCACAGCGTTGCCACGACGCATTCAAGTTGGGTATGGAAAGCGCCATTGCCTCCGGGCGGCTCGGTGTTCACCGTGGCCATCCGGTGACGGTGATCGTCACCACCACATTGGCCGAACTGAACCAAGCGGCGCACGCCGTCATCGACACCGCGGTCCCCATGCCCACGCCGGCCAGGACCGGCGGTGGCTCTCGATTGCCGATGGCAGATCTAATTCGCATGGCCACCAAAGCTATTCACTACCTGGCGGTGTTCGAAGATCACACCGAGCGCCCGCTATACCTGGGCCGGCAGAATCGGCTTGCCACCGCCGACCAGCGACTCATCTGCCACGCCCGCGATCGGGGCTGCACTCGCCCGAATTGTCTGGTGCCCGGTTATCGCAGCGAAGTTCACCATTCGCCGGACTGGGCGCAGGGTGGCCGCACCGACGCAGACAAGCTGTTTTTCGCCTGCGGTTGCGATCACGGCGCGGCGAGCCGGGGCGAGCAGCAGACCGTGGTCACCGACAGCGGCCGGCTCGGATGGACCGACGGCAGTGGACCTCCCCGGATCAATCACGCGCACCACCCCGACGAGCTCCTTCGGGGTGATCCTGACCCCTAGTCGCCAAGCTTTGCATGCATCTCCCAGATCAGCACTTCCGCGGGTTCGACCGCGGTCAGGCGGCGGCCGTCGGCGTCGGTGAACCGGACCGCGTCACCCTGGTCGAGGTTGCCGGCGCCTTCCAGCCCGAGCCGGCCTTGCGCGACGAACAGGTGCAGGTACGGTGCCGCAGGCAGGGTGATGGTGTCGCCGCGCTGCAACCGCGCGACGTGCAGGGCGGCGTTGCGGTTGTGCAACGTGATGGCCGCGTCACGGCCGGGTATGCCCGAGGCGACGGTGACCAGGCCGCACAGCAGATCGGCGTCGATCTCGGATTGCTGGTAGCCGGGCGAGATCCCGGCCTCATCCGGGATCACCCACATCTGCACGAAATGCACTGGCGCCGTGTCGGAATCGTTCTTCTCCGAATGCAGGATCCCGCTGCCCGCCGACATGCGTTGGGCCAGGCCGGGATAGATCACCCCACGATTGCCGGCGGAATCCTGATGCGCCAGTGCGCCCTGCAGTACCCAGGTCACGATTTCCATGTCGCGATGCGGGTGGGTGTCAAAACCGGCGGCCGGCTGTACCAGGTCGTCGTTGTTGACCAGTAACAGCCCGTGGTGGGTGTTGTCCGGTTCGTAGTGGTCGCCGAAGGAGAACGAATGCCTCGATTGCAACCAGGATGTCTTGGTGACGGCCCGTTCCGCTGCACGGCGGATCTCCATGGTGGCGGGCATGATCCTCAGGGTAGTGCCGCCAGCAGCTCCTGGGCGTGGCGCAGCGCGGCGTCGAGCTCGCCAAGTGTCAGCCCGGCCGAGCGGCCCAGGTGGATCTCGATCTGGTATTCCGGCTGGCCGTCCTGCCCGAAAATCGGCAGCACGACGAATTCCGTTGCAGCGAGCTCTGTTTCGAGTTTATCGGTGACCGACTGCAGCGTCACCATCGTCATCAGGGTGGTGAGCTGGCGACTTACCTCCATGGTGGGCTGCAGCGACGCCAGCACGCTGGCCAGCCGGTGGTGCAGCGATTGATGGGTGTCGTCGAACCGCCACGCGCCATAGCCGCGAGCGCGGATATCGGTGAGTACCCGCTGATGCTGCGCGATCTCAGTGCGGCTCAGCCGCGGCAGGACGCGGTGCAGCCAGGCCTGCACGAAATCGTCGTCGCGCCAGGCCATCGCGACCAACCCGAAGGGCGGGTCGATGGGGAAGCGCTGCCCGACCGCGTGCTCGCCGTCGGTGCCGTGGCCGACGGTGTCGACGGTGATCAGATGCCGGTCGCCGATCTTCGACATCGAGCAGCCCGCGCCGAGCGTCTCGTGCAGGAAGCTCAGGGCGTCGCGGCCGCGGTCCAGCAAGGGGAACTGCCTGCGCAGGCCGTGGACCAGTCCGAACAAGCCGCTGCCCAGCGCATAACGGCGGTCCTCGCGTCGCGTCACCCACGCGCCGCGTTCCAGCTCGGCGAGCAGCAGGGCACAGGTCGAGGTGCTGATCCCGCAGACCTTCGCCAGTTCGGCCGACGTGCGCCCGCCGGGCGAATCCGCCAGCGCGCCGAGCACGTCCATCACCCGAGCGGTGGGTGGCGACTTGGCGGTTGACGCAGCGATGGTCGGCTCCTTACGATTTTCCTAAATATAGCAATAGTCATCCTAATATTAGGAGAATATCTCGTGTTGAAGGTGGCCGTCTGGGGTCCGGGTTCCATGGGTGTGATCGCCCTGCGTGGGGTGATCGACCACCCGGAGCTGGAGCTGGTCGACGTTGTCGTGCACAGCGACGCCAAAGCCGGGCGCGACGCGGGAGAGTTGTGCGGTATCGCGCCGGTGGGTGTGGTGGCCACGCAGGACCCGGCCGCGCTGCTCGCCGGGGACGCCGACGTGGTGGTGTACGCGGCGGGGGCCAATCTGCGGCCGCTGGAGGCCGTCGAGGATATGGTGTCGATCCTGCGGGCCGGTAAGAACGTGGTGTCGTGTTCGGTGGTGCCGTTGGTGTTCCCTGACGCTCCAGAACCGGAGCGCTCAGCGTTCACCGAGCCGTTGCGGCAGGCCGCGCTGGACGGCGGGGTGTCGTTCTTCACCACCGGCATCGACTCCGGGTTCGCCAATGACGTTCTGCCGCTTGTGCTTACCGGAGTGTCGCGGGTCATCGAGTCGGTACGGGTGACCGAGATGTTCAACTACGCCACCTACCCGGACAAGGCCGCGGTGTACGAGATCCTCGGCTTCGGCAAGCCGCCGGAATTCACCGCCTTCGCCGCCACGCCCGGGGTGTTCACCTTCGGCTGGGGCCCGGTCCTGCACCAGCTAGCCGCCGCGCTCGGGACCAAGATCGACCACATCGAGGAGAGCAACGAACGGATCCCCGCCACCGAGTCGTTCGACACCCCCACCGGCCACATTGCGGCCGGGACGATCGCGGCGATGCGCTCCACGCTGACCGGGTATGTCGGCGACAACGCGACCTTCGTCGTCGACCACGTGACGCGCATGCGCGACGACGTCGCCCCGGACTGGCCACAGCCGCACATCACGATCGAGCCCAAAGACCTCGGCTACGGGTTGGCGAGCGGCCGCGGTCTGTACCGCGTCGAGATCGAGGGTTCGCCCAGCATGCGGTGCGAATTCGAGATGGCCGACGACCACGACCATGACTTGGGTGCGCGCATGGCGGGCTCGTCGCGGATGGTCAACGCCATCCCCGCCGTGTGCGCGGCCCCGCCCGGCCTGCTGTCCGCCCTGGACCTGCCGTTGGTCACCGGGGTCGGCCTGGTCCGCCCCGTGGCCGGGCCCTCACCGGACAGTCGCCTCCTCTAGCAGCGGCAGAGGCGTGTCCGACGGGCATTGACTCTGTTCGGCCCCGTGCGCGAGCCGGCCTTTGCGATCCTCGAGAAACAGGGGGATCGCTTACGAGATCGCCGCCGAATGCGCCGATTTGGCGGGGCTTTACGCGGCGGTGCGTTCAGGGCTTGGGTTGGCGCTGCTGCCGATGATCGGAAAGCTTCCCGACGGTTTGTGCCCGGCCGAAGGACTGCCTGCGGCCAACTGCGCCACGGTATTGGTGCGCGGGCGCACCGGCGTAGATCCGGATCTGCTGAGCACCGTCGACGCCGCGGTGCGCGACGTGCTGGTCGACGAAAGCTGAACGGTCGCGGCGCAATACACTCTGCTGCGTGACCAGCCCCGATCCGCTTCCGATCCAGCGTTTCTCCCACCTGTGTGTCGGCGTCTCCGACATGGACACCTCGTTGGCCTTCTACACCGGCCTGCTCGGGATGGACGTGATATTCGACGTCCAGCTCGACGGCGCCGGCTTGGACGCCGTGACCGGAACGAGCAGCGCCGCGGGGCGGATGGTCGGCGGGCTGATCGGCGGGACCATGGTCGAACTGCTCGATCTCGGTGATGTGCCCGCGGTCCCCGACGGTCCTCATCGGGGCTACACCAACATGTCGTTCACCGTCGCCGACGTCGACGCCGTCCACCAACACGTCGTAGGGCGAGGCGACGTGAAATGCGTGCCACCCGTCGACATCGGGGGAGTGCGGATGATGTTCGTCTACGACCCCGACGGCACTCCGATCGAGTTCATCGAGCTGCCCGGCGGCGCCGAGTCCACCGAGGAAATGTGGAGACCCGCCAGCTAGCCGCCGGGGTAGGTCGCGGCGGCGAGCGCAAGAATCTCGGAACGATCGGCAGGCAGGATGAACCCGGACCCGATCGCGGTGTCGAGCGCGGCCGTGAAGCTTTCCTGGTACTCGGTGGGCCCGCCGGGATAGAGCCGGCGCAGAGTGGCGGCGTCGAAGGGTTCACCGCAGCCGAAGAGCCAGGCCATGATGCTTTCCGCGGCGGCCTCTGGGGGGAGGACGCCGGATGTCCGCGCGGACGGGACGTCCACCCACGGGGTCCTGATGCCGCCCTGGGCCACGCCGTTGCCATCCAGAACCGGTTGGGGCGCTTCGGTTTCGCGCACCTCGATGGTCGGGGCGCTGGGCGCGGGCTCTGAAGTTCGGACCCATTTGGTGAGTGCGGCGATCGCGGCCTGCACCACGTAGTGATGTTGCGGCGCGAAGTTGATGTAGTGCCCGAGTTGCTGACCCATCAGCATCTTGGTTGGCGCGTAGGCCGTCACGATGTCGGCGAGTGGCGCCGAGCCGGTGTCGATCGCCGCGACTTGGATCGTGTAGTTGTCGGCATGAGCGGTGCCGGGAATCTCCCAGACCCGCAACCACTCGTTGTCGGGTTGTCTCGCGAAGTAGTAGCCCGGCGGATTTTCGCCGAAAAGGTCGGTTTCGGTGATGACCGTGACGACCGGGACGCGCAGGTCCGGCCGGAACCTCACCGCGGCCTGCGGGCCACTGGGCGACTGCAACTCTTCGATCAAGGACCTGCCGTCCAGCGGGGCCGCCGGCCCGAATCGGGAGTGCACCAGGAAGCCGTCGTAGACCCGGGCGAGCGGATCGACGGCGTTGATATATGTGGTGAGGAACATCGCCGACTGGGACTCGCCGAGGGCGACGACGTGTTGCGGGCGCAGGTCGCCGAGAAGGCCGGCGTCGCTTCCGAGAAGCCGGCCGATCTGGGAGAAGATGTCAAAGGCGAAGGCGTCGCCCGGGTGACTCAGGCTCGCATATCGGGTCGGATTCTGGGCTTTGAGCGACATGTCGATGCCGAGCAGGCTCGCGCCGCCGTCCACGCCGACCTTCTGCGCCGAGACCGCGACGTAGGCATAGCCCGCTCGGATGACTTCGCGATGCGCCATCAGCCATAGGGCCGGCGCGTCGATTCCCCCGCTCACATTGAGCCATTCGACGAGCACGGTGCCGTTGAACTGCGACCGGTCGGCCGGCGTCATCGCCACCACCCGAGTGGTGAAATCAGCGGTGCCGGACGGCGTTACCCGCCACTGGCCGTCGGCACCCAGCTCTCCTTCGGGGCCGTACGACGACGCGGTTCCGGAGACGAAGAACTCCTCGGCGACATATCCCACGCTGTCGATCTCGAAAGCGCCCAGCAGCAGAGAGGGTTTCCCGGGTATGCCTTCGAGGACTGGATCCGTCATTCGCTAGAGCTTAGGGGGCAACCCGAATTTCGCGAACAACGTGTCGTCGAGGAATGCCACCACGCGCGATACCCCGTCGGCGCGCATATCCAGCACGTGCAATTGGAAAGGCACGTGCACCTCACCCGCGCGCAGGTACAGGGCCGCGGCCGGCTGGCCGTTGGCGATCAGCGGGAGCATGCGCATGTCGCCGGGGGATTCGGCGGGGCACTGCTGGTGGATGAGGGTGATGATGGCCGGCGCACCTTGATACCAACCGGTGTACGGTGGCATCTCCCAGACGGCCTCGCTGGTGAACAGCTCCACTAGGCGGTCGATGTCGTAGGTCTCGAACGCAGCGATGTAGCGGGCCAGCCTGTCCTGCGCCTCCGGCGAATCGGGATCCGACAGCCGGTCGTCTTCGCCGGGCCCGAGGGCCTCCAGCTGGGACCGGGCCCGCTGCAGCAGGCTGTTGACGGCGATCGTGGTGGTCCCAATCGCCTCGGCCACCTCGGCGGACTTGAACTGCAGCACGTCGCGCAGCACCAGCACCGCGCGCTGCCTGGGGGAGAGGTGTTGCAGCGCGGCGACAAACGCCAACCGCACGGACTCGCGGGACCCGGTGATGACCGCGGGGTCGGCCGCATCGTCCGTCAGGTCGGGCAGGGGCTCCAGCCAGGGCACCTCACGGCGTTCCACGAGCTCAGCCGTCGGATCGGAGCTGGACGTCCCCAGCCCGGTCGGCAGCGGCCGGCGCTGGCGACCCTCCAGCGCGCTCAGGCAGGTGTTGGTGGCGATGCGGTGTAGCCAGGTCCGTATCGACGACCTGCCCTCGAATTGGTCGAAGGCCTTCCAGGCCCGCAGGAATGTCTCCTGCACCAGGTCTTCCGCGTCGTGCAGCGATCCGGTCATCCGATAGCAGTGTGCCAGCAGCTCACGCCGGTAGGGCTCGGCATGTGTCGAGAAATCCCCGCCGGTTGCGGCTGGGACGTCTGAGGGGTCGTCCAGCACGCTCACCCGCACGAGCCTACGCAGACTCTGTGACATCCCACTTCGAGGAGCCACTACGCTGCCCGTAATGACAACCCGCACTGAACGGCATTTCGACGGCAGTGAGTCCAGTGGCGGCGTGCGCATCGTCTACGACGTCTGGACGCCGGACACCCCGCCGCGAGCGGTGGTGGTGCTGTCACACGGCCTCGGTGAGTACGCCCGCCGCTATGACCACGTGGCGCAGCGATTCGGCCAGGACGGGCTGGTCACCTACGCGCTGGACCACCGTGGACACGGCCGCTCGGATGGCAAGCGGATGCTGGTGCGGGACATCTCCGAGTACACCGGTGACTTCGACACCCTGGTCGGGATCGCCAAACGCGAGCACCCCGCCCTCAAATGCATCGTGCTAGGCCACAGCATGGGCGGCGGGATCGTGTTCGCCTACGGCGTGGAACGCCCGGACAACTACGACCTGATGGTGTTGTCGGCGCCGGCGGTGGCGGCCCAGGAACTGGTGAACCCGCTGATGGCCTTCGCCGCCAAAGGGCTCGGCGTCCTGCTGCCCGGCCTGCCGGTGCAGGAACTCGACGTCGACGCCATCTCGCGCGACCCCGCGGTGGTGGCGGCCTACAAGAGCGATCCGCTGGTGTACCACGGCAAGGTCCCCTTCGGTATCGGCCGTGCGCTGCTACAGGTCGGCGAGACCATGCCGCAGCGGGCACCGGCATTACACGCGCCGCTTCTGGTGGTCCACGGTTCCGACGACCGGCTGATCCCACTCGGCGGCAGCCGCCGCCTGATCGACTGCGTGGGATCGACCGACGTCGAGTTGAAGGTCTACCCCGGGCTGTACCACGAAGTCTTCAACGAACCGGAACGCGACCAAGTGCTCGACGACGTGGTCTCCTGGATCACCAAACGGCTGTAACGCCGGATGTCGTACCGCTCCGCTAGTTTGGCGCTGTGACCGATTACAAAACGGCGAACGACGACAAAACGCTGGCGCGCATCGCCGCGCTGCTACGTCAGGCCGAAGGCACCGACAACACCCACGAGGCCGACGCCTTCAT
The DNA here is from genome assembly GCA_963767375.1 of uncultured Actinomycetota bacterium. Classification (GTDB taxonomy): domain Bacteria; phylum Actinomycetota; class Actinomycetes; order Mycobacteriales; family Mycobacteriaceae; genus Mycobacterium. Next base: position 1,299,711 of record CAVYDT010000008.1, on the reverse strand, counting down.
GACCGCCGCCCAAAGGCTGGCGACGGCCGCCTCCATCGACCTGGCGGTGGCCCGCTCGCACGCCGCAAACCGTTCGGCCGCGCAGGCCCCCACCCAGCGCACCATCACCATCGGGTCGGCGGGCACCCGCGGGCTGCGGACGTATGTGCAGCTGTTCGTGGTGATCGCGACGGCCAATGACGTGCGCTGCGATGTCGCGTCCAATTCGACGTTCGTCTACGCGTACGGGTTCGCCGAGGACATCGACGCCAGTCACGCGCTGTACGCCAGCCTTGTTGTCCAGATGGTGCGGGCCTCGGACAGCTACCTGGCCTCCGGTGCGCACCGACCCACGCCGACGATCACGGCCCGCCTCAACTTCCAGCTGGCGTTCGGGTCCCGCGTCGGGCGGCGACTCGCCGAGGCCCGAGAGGAGACCCGGCGCGAAGCCACCAAGGACCGTCGCCGCCCGCCGGGCACCGCTATTGCCTTGCGGGACAAGGATGTCGAGTTGCACGACCACTACCGCAGCGCGTCGAAGGCACGCGGCACCTGGCAGGCCAGCAGGGCCACGGCCGGGTACTCATCGGCGGCGCGGCGGGCGGGCGACCGGGCCGGCAGACGGGCGCGTCTGGGCAACAGCCCCGAGCTGCCGGGGGCGCGCACCGCTCTGGGCCGGTGACCGGTGGGGACGCGCCACGGGATTCCTCGAACAGGGACTCCCAGCGCGCCAAGGTTTACGCCGCCGAAGAGTTCGTCCGGACGATGTTCGACCGCGCTGCCGAACACGGGTCACCCACCGTCGATTTCTTCGGGACGCAATTGACGTTGCCGCCGGAGGCGCGGTTCGGGTCGGTTGCGTCCGTACAGCGCTACGTCGACGACGTGCTCGCATTGCCTGCGGTGCGGCAACAGTGGCCGGAGGTGTCGCCGCCGCGAGTACGGGCGCGGCGGGCGGCCACCGCCGCGCACTACGAAAACCATGATGGCGCAGGTGTTATCGCGGTCCCCGACCGAGACACCGCCGACTGGGCGATGCGCGAGCTGGTGGTACTCCATGAGGTGGCCCATCACCTGTGCCGGGAGCAGCCGGCGCACGGCGCGGAGTTCGTCGCGACGATGTGCACGCTGACCGCGCTGGTGATGGGACCGGAACTTGGGCACGTGCTGCGCGTCGTGTACGCCAAAGAGGGCGTGCGCTGACGCTACCGTTCGGGGTGTGATCACGGCATAGTGGAAACCCGTGACGACACGAGTACCGCTGACCGTTGCGATTGTCGCGCTGAGCGCCCTAACCGCCCTCGTCGCCGGCTGCGGAGGCGGCGCCCCTTCGACATCCGGGACGTCGAGCACCGGTACGGTCGGCGCGACCACCACCACGTCTGCGGCGGCTCCGCCGCCTCCGCCCGCCTCGCTCAACGGCTCGACCGTCTCGCTGTCCGCGAACTACCCAACGGCCGACGAAGTATTCACCAACACCATCACAGGAACCGTCCCCGTCAGCTGGCCCAAGGGAACGCTGTACAGCACGCGCAACAAGCTCGTGCAGGTAAACGCCAGCTTCGACGTCACGGGAACCCAGGTGACCGAGACGTTTCTCATGAGTGCGCGGCTAGGGACAGGCACCTTCAACGGCCCGGTCTACAAGTTCACCGGGGCGCCCGCGATCAGCAAGGTGACGGTCGACCCACAGAGCGACCCGTCCGTCGCGCCCACCGGCATCGCATTCACGGCGGACTCGATCAGCGTGAATGATTCGGGGCTGACCGTCACCAAAGGCGCCAAGCAGATTCTGGACGTCACGTTCGCGACGCCGTGAGTCGCGGCGCGCCGGATACGGAGGCGGACCTCCGCGCTCGCGAGACCGAGGCGTCGATGACCGACGACGAGCGCTTCTCGCTGCTTGTCGGGGTGATGGGGGCCGGCGAATCGTGGCCACTGGCCGATGAGCGCATCCCGCCCGGCGTTGCGATGAGCGCCGGGTACGTGCCCGGCGTGCCCAGGCTCGGTGTCCCGGCGCTGCAAATGAGCGATGCCGGCCTCGGTGTCACCAACCCCGGCTACCGTCCCGGGGACACCGCGACAGCACTGCCGTCCACGCTGGCGCTGGCCGGCAGTTTCAATCCTGCGTTGGCGCGTGCCGCGGGTGGGGCGATCGGCCGGGAGGCGCGCAGCCGCGGGTTCAACGTCCAGCTGGCGCCCGCGATGAACCTGGCGCGCGACCCGCGCAACGGCCGCAACTTCGAATACCTTTCGGAAGACCCGCTTTTGAGCGCCACGATGGCCGCGGAGTCGATCAACGGGATTCAGTCTCAGGGCGTGATCTCGACGGCCAAGCACTACTCGCTGAACTGCAACGAGACCAACCGGCACTGGCTGGACGCGGTCATCGATCCCGACGCGCACCGCGAGTCCGACCTGCTGGCCTTCGAGATCGCCATCGAGCGCGCGCAGCCCGGCGCCGTGATGGCGGCGTACAACAAGGTCAACGGCGACTATGCCGCCGCGAACAACGTCTTGATCAATGAGGTGCTGAAAGGCGCTTGGGAATACCGCGGTTGGGTCATGTCCGATTGGGGCGGCACACCGAGCTGGGAGTGCGCGCTGGGCGGCCTCGACCAAGAGTGCGGCGCGCAGATCGATGCCATCCTGTGGCAGTCCGAGGCGTTCACCGATCGACTGCGAGCCGCCTACGCCGACGGCAGATTTCCCAAAGACCGCCTGTCGGACATGGTCCGGCGGATCCTGCGTTCGATGTTCGCCATCGGAATCGACCGGTGGGACCAGGCCGCCGCTCCGGATATGGCTGGGCACAACGAGATTGCGCTGCAAATAGCGCGCCAGGGGATCGTGCTGCTGCAGAACCGCGGGGTGCTGCCCCTGGCACCGGATTCGGCCGCGCGGATCGCCGTCATCGGCGGCTACGCGCACATCGGTGTTCCGATCGGCAGTGGGTCCAGCGCCGTCGTCCCCCCGGGTGGCTTCGCCGACGTGATCCCGATCGGGGGGCCCGGCCTGACGGGTGGGTTGCGCAATCTGTACCTGCTGCCGTCCAGGCCGCTCGATGAGCTGCGAAAACAACTGCCGAACGCGCAGATCGAGTTCGATCCCGGCATCAGCCCGGCCGAAGCGGTGCTTGCGGCCCGACGGGCGGACATCGCGATCGTGTTCGCGATCCGCGTCGAAGGGGAAGGCTTCGACAGCGCCGACCTGTCGCTGCCGTGGGGCCAGGACGCGGTGATCACCGCGGTCTCGGCCGTCAACCCGAACACCGTCGTGGTGCTCGAGACCGGCAACCCGGTGTCCATGCCCTGGAGAGGCTCGGTGAACGCCATCGTGCAGGCGTGGTATCCGGGCCAGGCCGGCGCCCAGGCCATCGCGGAAATCATTGCCGGCCAAGTGAATCCGTCGGGTCGGTTGCCGATCACCTTCCCGGTGGATCTCGGTCAGACACCGCGCCCGGAGCTGCCCGACCTCGGCGCCCCATTTGGGACGCCGAGCACGATCAACTACACCGAAGGCGCCGAGGTCGGCTACCGGTGGTTTGCGCACACAGACCAAACGCCGATGTTCGCGTTCGGTCATGGGTTGTCCTACACCGACTTTGACTACCACGACTTGGTGCTGACTGGCGGTGACAGCGTTCGCGCTAGCTTCAGCGTCACCAACACCGGCGACAGCAGTGGGGCATTGTCCCCCAGCTGTACCTGACCAGCCGCGCCCGGCGAGCAACGGTTACGGCTGCTGGGATTCGAGCGGGTCGAGCTCGAGCCCGCCGAAACCCGCCGCGTGACCATCGAGGCCGATCCCCGGTTGCTCGCCCGCTACGACGGCGGGCACGAAGCTGGCGCATCAACTCAGGCCGCCACACGGTGGCGGTGGGCGCGTCGGCGGTAGCCCTGCGGTTAACGGCTGAGGTCGACCTGAGCGGGCGCTCGTTCGAGTCCCTCTAATCAGTTCGACGCGCGTACAGTTTGTTGGACCGTCTGTGCAATTTCCGAGTTACACCTTGCGGTGACAGGGCCGTGGTGTCGTCTCATCTAAATGCTGCGCCTGAGGCTTTGGCTTCGGCGTCAGCTGGCTTGAGTGGGGTCGGGGAGGCGATCAAGGAAGCGACGTCGGCGGCGGAACCCTCGATGACGTCGATCGTGTCTGCGGCCGCCGATGAGGTGTCCGCGGCGATTACGCGGTTATTCGGCTAATGCCCGGTTTGTGCAGTTGTTGTCCTCGGGTGGGACCGCCTACTTGACCGCAACCAATTCGTCGCCGCAGGTGCAGCGGTACGGCTCACCGGATCCAGCGCAGTGGCATGAGACCTCGATGCGAACGCGACACCCGCAGCCCTCGTGGCCGCACGTCAGCAATGTTCCCTCGGCATAGTTCGCCATTTTTCCTCACCCTTCTGCATTTGGATCAGTGGTTGATTCCACGCCAGGCTATACCCAGTACGGGTATATGGTAAAGGGTCACGGCTAACGTTGTCCCTATGATCGACAAACCCACCCCGCAAGACGTCGACGCGTTCCTGGACAGCACGCTGGTTGGCGACGACCCGGCACTGTCGGCGGCGCTGCGAGACAGCGATGCCGCCGGACTGCCGCACATCGCTGTCTCGTTCCAGCAGGGCAAGTTTCTGTCGCTGCTGGCCGGTGCAATCCAGGCGCGCCGCATCCTCGAGATCGGCACGCTGGGCGGCTTCAGCACCATTTGGCTGGCGCGGGGTGCGGGCCCGCAGGGGCGGGTGGTGACGCTAGAGTACGAGCCCAAGCACGCCGAGGTCGCCCGGGCCAACCTGGAGCGCGCCGGTGTGGGCGATCGAGTGGAGATCAAGGTCGGTGCCGCCCTGGACACGTTGCCGACGGTGACCGACGGCCCGTTCGATCTGGTGTTCATCGACGCCGACAAGGACAATTACGTCGCCTACTTGGAGTGGGCAGTCCGGCTGGCCCGTCCCGGCGCAATCATCGTGGCGGACAACGTTATTCGAGACGGCCGCGTGCTCACTGCAACGTCAGAGGATGCCGCGGCGTACGCGGTGCGGGAGACGCTGCGGATGATGGGCGAGGATCCTCGGTTGGACGCCGCCGCGATCCAGACGGTCGGGGCCAAGCATTGGGACGGCTTCGCCTTCGCGACGGTGCGCTAGCCGCAGATCGCGCCGCCCGACGCCGAACCGACCAGCTTGACGTACTTGGCCAGCACGCCGGTCTTATAGCGCGGCGGGGGAGGGGTGAAATCCTTGCGCCGAGAATCGAATTCGCCGGCATCGCCCAACACGTCGAGCGTGGCGCTCGCGACGTCGAGCCGGATCCGGTCACCGTCGCGCAGGAACGCGATCGGTCCGGCGTCGACCGCCTCCGGGGCGACGTGCCCTACACACAGCCCGGTGGTCCCGCCGGAGAACCGACCGTCGGTCAGCAACAGCACGTCTTTACCGAGCCCCGCGCCCTTGATCGCACCGGTGATGGCGAGCATTTCGCGCATCCCGGGCCCACCCTTGGGGCCCTCGTAGCGGATCACCACGGCGTCACCCGTGGTGATGGTGCCGTCCTCGAGGGCATCCAGCGCGGCCCGTTCGCCGTCGAAAACCCTTGCGGTGCCTTCGAACACGTCGGAGTCGAAGCCGGCCGTCTTGACCACCGCGCCGTCGGGCGCCAACGATCCGCGCAGGATGGTGATGCCCCCGGTCGGGTGGATCGGGTTGTCCAGCGCGCGCAGCACCTTGCCGTCCGGGTCGGGCGGGGCGATGGCGGCCAAATTCTCGGCCATTGTCTGCCCGGTCACGGTCAGGCAGTCACCGTGCAGCAGGCCCGCGTCCAGCAGTGCCTTCATCATCACCGGAACGCCGCCGATGCGGTCGACGTCGAACATGACGTGGCGGCCAAAGGGCTTGACGTCGGCCAGATGCGGGACCTTCGAGCCGATCCGGCTGAAGTCCTCGAGTGACAGCGCGACGTCGGCCTCGTTGGCGATGGCCAGCAGATGTAGCACCGCGTTGGTCGAGCCGCCGAACGCCATCACCACCGCGATCGCGTTCTCGAACGCCTCCTTGGTGAGGATGTCGCGCGCCGTGATGCCGCGGCGCAGCAGTTCGATCACGGCCTGACCGCTACGCCGGGCGAACCCGTCGCGGCGACGGTCGGTGGCCGGCGGTGCCGCGCTGCCCGGCAGCGACATGCCGAGTGCCTCGGCGGCGCTGGCCATGGTGTTGGCGGTGAACATGCCGCCGCACGCTCCCTCGCCGGGACAGATCGCGCGCTCGATGGCGTCGACGTCTTCGCGCGGCATCAAGCCGCGCGCGCAGGCGCCGACGGCCTCGAACGCGTCGATGATCGTGACCTCGCGCTCGGTGCCGTCGGAGAGCTTGGCGCGACCGGGCAGGATCGAGCCCGCGTACAGGAACACCGCCGCCAGGTCCAGGCGGGCGGCGGCCATCAGCATCCCGGGCAGCGATTTGTCGCACCCGGCCAGCAACACCGAGCCGTCCAGCCGTTCGGCCTGCATCACGGTCTCGACGCTGTCGGCGATCACCTCGCGTGACACCAGCGAGAAGTGCATGCCCTCGTGGCCCATCGAGATGCCGTCGGACACCGAGATCGTCCCGAACTCGAGCGGGTAACCGCCGGCCGAGAACACGCCGTCCTTGACGGACTTGGCCAGCCGGTCCAGCGACAGGTTGCACGGCGTGATTTCGTTCCACGACGATGCGACACCGATCTGCGGCTTGGCGAAGTCCTCGTCGCCCATGCCTACCGCGCGCAGCATGCCACGGGCGGCGGCCTTCTCCAGACCGTCGGTGACGTCGCGACTGCGGGGCTTGATGTCAGGGGCCATCGTGCAAGTATGCGCGGCGCGATCGTGCCGAAAATCCGCGGGTCATACCCCATCGGGGTACCGAGTATCATGAATACGCATGACGACCCCACACGGGTACACGCAGCAGAAGGACAATTACGCGAAGCGGCTGCGGCGCATCGAGGGACAGGTCCGGGGCATCGCACGGATGATCGATGAGGACAAGTACTGCATCGACGTCCTCACCCAGATCAGCGCGGCCCACAATGCGCTGCGTTCGGTGGCGCTGAACCTGCTGGACGAGCACCTGAGTCACTGCGTTACCCGCGCGGTGGCCGAGGGCGGCGGTGAGGCGGAGGACAAGCTTGCTGAGGCCTCGGCCGCCATCGCACGCCTTGTTCGCTCCTGATAACGCGGGCGTGTTGACACGGCAAGGTCCTTAAAACGCGCGGGTGCAGTGCGTACGGTTAGGGTCAGTGTGATCGCGTCAGGAACACCAGCGTTACCGAGCCGATATCGCATTCCCACGCCATGACCGCCGAAACCCGAGCCGCCACCCTTGGCACACGACCGTGGACGCCACGGATCGCCGTGCAACTCGCTGTGCTGGCCGCGGCGGCGTTCATCTATGTCACCGCCGAACTCTTGCCGGTGGGGGCGCTGTCGGCGATCGCGCGCAACCTGAACGTCAGCTTGGTGCTGGTGGGCACCCTGCTGTCCTGGTACGCCCTGGTGGCGGCGCTGACCACCATTCCGCTGGTGCGTTGGACCGCGCACCTGCCGCGGCGCCGGGTGCTGGTAGTCAGCCTCGCCTGCCTGACCGTTTCTCAACTCATCTCGGCGCTGGCGCCTAACTTCGCGGTGCTGGCCGCGGGGCGGGTGCTCTGCGCGGTCACCCACGGCCTGCTGTGGTCGGTTATCGCCCCGATCGCGACCCGGCTGGTTCCGCCAAGCCATGCCGGGCGCGCCACGACATCGATCTATGTCGGAACCAGCCTGGCGCTGGTGCTCGGCAGCCCGCTCACGGCGGCCATGAGCCTGATGTGGGGCTGGCGGCTTGCGGTGGCGTGCGTGACCGTCGCGGCGGCCATCGTCACCGTGGCAGCGCGGACCATGCTGCCGGAGATGATGCTCAGCACGGATCAGCTCGCCCACGTCGGTCCGCGGTCGCGTCATCACCGGAATCGGCGGTTGATCATCGTCAGCGTGATCACCATGATCGGCGTCACCGGCCATTTCGTCTCTTACACGTACATCGCGGTGATCATCCGCGACGTCGTCGGTGTGCGCGGACCGAACCTGGCCTGGCTGCTGGCCGCCTACGGGTTCGCCGGAGTGCTGGCGGTGCCCCTGGTGGCGCGGCCGCTGGACCGTCGACCCAGGGGCGCCATCCTTTGCTGCACGGTCGGACTCGCGGCCGCGTTCCTGCTGCTGACGCTGCTCGCCTTCGGTGGACAGCCCACGGCGGGGACGGCGCTGATCGGCACGGGCGCGATCGTGCTGTGGGGCGCCACCGCGACCGGCGTGACGCCGATGCTGCAATCCGTGGCGATGCGCAGTGGGGCCGACGACCCCGACGGCGCGTCCGGCCTGTACGTGACCGCGTTTCAGGTGGGCATCATGGCCGGCTCGCTGACCGGCGGGCTCTTGTATGAGCGCAGCGTGGCGACGATGCTGACCGCCTCGGCGGGCTTGGTGGGTATCGCGCTGGTCGGTATGGCGGCCAACCGGCAGACATTCGATGTCGCCGAGGCGAGTTCACCCGAGTGACCGGAGGGACGCATATGCCGGGCTGGAGGAAGGGAAGCTTCTTCGTCGCCTTCCTCTTGAGCCCGGTGCTGATGCTGAGCGCGGGCACCGCTGCCGCGGACCCGGACCAGCCGCCCGGCGATCCCAACGTCGCGGCACCGGCCGACCCGCCAGCCCCGCCTCCGCCGCCGGCCCTGCCCCCGTGGCTGATGCCACCGCCTCCCGCTGACCCCTTAGCGCCACCGCAGCCCCCGCCGCCCGGCCCGGTGGGGCTGCCGGTGGCGGCGGGCCCGGCTGCCGGGCAGGACTCGACGCCGTTCACCGGCGCGCCGCCGTTCCATCCGCCGACGTTCAATCCACTCAACGGCTCGATGGTCGGTGTGGCCAAGCCGATCATGATCAACTTCCAGGTGCCGATCGCCGACCAGGCGATGGCCGAAAGGGCCGTCCACATTTCATCGGTCCCGCCGGTGCCGGGGAAGTTCTACTGGATGAGCCCCACCCAGCTGCGCTGGCGCCCGCTTGAGTTCTGGCCGGCTAACACCGTCGTGAACATCGATGCGGCCGGTACCAGGTCGAGCTTCCGGACCGGTGACTCGCTGGTGGCCACCGCCGACGACGCCACCCACCAGATGACGATCACCCGCAACGGCACGGTGGTGCAGACCTTTCCCATGTCGATGGGGATGTCGGCGGGCCACCACCAGACCCCGAACGGCACCTACTACGTGCTGGAGAAGATGCCGTCGGTGGTGATGGATTCCTCGACGTACGGTGTTGCGGTCGACTCGTCGTGGGGTTACAAGGTGACGGTCAACGACGCGGTCCGGATCGACAACAGCGGCAATTTCGTGCACAGCGCGCCGTGGTCGGTCGGCGATCAGGGCAAGCGCGATGTCAGCCACGGCTGCATCAACCTCAGCCCCACCAACGCGAAGTGGTTCTACGACAACTTCGGCAGCGGTGATCCCGTCGTGGTGAAGAACTCTGTTGGCGCGTACACCCAGAACGACGGCGCCCAGGACTGGCAGCTGTAGGGACGTTGCTGGGCCAAGCTCACCCGATTCATAGCTCGGCAGTTCACAGCCTCGATTTGGGCCGCTGATCGCCCCTCTGGGAGCGTGGAATAGGTAGCTGGCTTCCGCACTGTGCGAGACTGGGGTCCGACAACGTGACAGGAGGGATGCACATGCCGAGCTGGACGAGGGGTCTCTTCGCCACTCTGAGCGCAGCCGGGCTGGCCGCTTCGCTGGTGCTGGGCGCGGGGACCGCGGCTGCAGACCCGGACCCGGCCCCCGGCGACCCAAACGTCGCGGCGCCAGCTGACCCGCCCGCGCCCCCGCCCCTTGCGGCGCCACCGCCCCTACCCGCTCCGTTTCCACCGCCACCGCCCCTGCCTGCCCCGTTGGCTCTGCCACCGCCATTCTCGCCGGCCTTTCCGGCGGCGATTGGCCCAGCCGACGGGCAGAACCCGACACCGTTCACCGGCACGGCGCCATTCGGGCCGCCGTCGTTCGTCCCGAAAAACGGCTCGACGGTGGGGGTGGCCCAGCCGATCATCATCAACTTCCCTGGCCGGGTTGATGACGCGGGCGCGGCTATCGACGCGGTTCATGTTTCGTCGGTCCCGCCGGTTCCGGGCAAGTTCTACTGGATGACCCCGACCCAGCTGCGCTGGCGCCCGTTGAGCTTCTGGCCCGCCCACACCGCGGTGACCGTCGACGCGGGCGGCACGGTGTCGAGCTTCCAAACCGGTGACACGCTGATCGCTACGGCCGACGACGCCACGCACCAGCTCACGGTCACCCGCAACGGCACCGTGGAGAAGACAATCCCGATGTCGATGGGAATGACGTCCGGCAATCACCAGACCCCCAATGGCACCTACTACGTGCAAGAGAAGATGCCGTCGGTGGTGATGGATTCCTCCACCTACGGGGTTCCGGTCAGCTCGGCCTATGGCTACAAGGTGACGGTCGAACTGGCCGTCCGCTTCGACAACGTCGGCGACTTCGTACACAGCGCTCCGTGGTCGGTGGACGACCAGGGCAAGCGCGACGTCAGCCACGGCTGCATCAACATCAGTCCTACCAACGCGAAGTGGTTCTTCGACAACTTCGGCCCCGGGGATCCCATCATCGTGAAGAACTCCAGCGGCGGCGATTACAAGAAGAACGACGGCTCCAGCGACTGGATCAACTAACAACTCACCGCGCGATATTGGCGATGGCTTTCGCAGGTCCCGCGATTATGTATAGCATCATACATATGCCAAGCCCACGCGAACGGATGGTGGTGTCGGCCGCGCTGTTGATCAGGGAGCGCGGCGCGCATGCCACCGCGATCTCGGACGTCCTCGAGCACAGCGGCGCCCCGCGCGGGTCGGCCTATCACTACTTCCCGGGTGGGCGTACCCAACTGCTCTGTGAGGCGGTCGACTTCGCCGGCGAGCATGTCGCGGGGATCATCACCGAGGCCGCGGGGAGTCTCGAGCTGTTGGACACCTTGATCGAGAAGTACCGCCAGCAGCTGCTCGATAGCGATTTCCGCGCGGGCTGTCCCGTCGTGGCGGTCGCCGTCGAAGCGGGTTTCGAGAGGGACGGGGCGCGCGAACGGACGGCCCCGGCCAACTCCGCCACCGAGCGCGCGGCGGCGGCGTTCGACCGCTGGACCGACCTGATCGCGCAGCGGTTCATTACCGACGGCCTTCCCGCAGACCGAGCCACCGAACTGGCGGTGTTGGCGACCTCGGCGATCGAGGGTGCGATCCTGCTGGCCCGGGTGCACCGCGACCTGACGCCGCTTGATGTCGTTCACCGCCAGCTGCGCAACGTATTTCGGAGTGAGAAAGGATCCCCGCGATGACCGCTGATTGGCAGCCGACCGCATGCATCCTGTGCGAGTGCAACTGCGGGATCGTCGTGCAAGTCGAGGACCGCACGCTGGCCCGCATCCGGGGCGACAAGGAGCATCCGGGTTCGCAGGGCTACACCTGCAACAAGGCGCTGCGGCTGGACCACTACCAGAACAACCGTGCCCGGCTGACCTCTCCGATGCGACGACGGGCTGACGGAACCTACGAGGAGATCGACTGGGACACAGCGATTATCGAGATCGCCGAAGGGTTCAAGCACATCCGCGACGCCTATGGCGGAGACAAGATCTTCTACTACGGCGGCGGCGGGCAGGGCAACCACCTGGGCGGGGCCTATAGCGGCGCATTCCTGAAGGCCCTCGGGTCGCGCTACCGGTCCAATGCGCTGGCGCAGGAGAAAACCGGCGAAGCGTGGGTCGATGCGCATTTGTACGGCGGCCACACACGCGGTGAGTTCGAGCACGCCGAGGTGTCGGTGTTCGTCGGGAAGAACCCGTGGATGTCGCAGAGTTTCCCGCGGGCGCGGGTGGTGCTCAACGAGATCGCCAAAGACCCGGCGCGGTCGATGATCGTGATCGACCCGGTACTCACCGACACCGCGAAGATGGCCGACTTCCACTTGCGGGTGCGGCCCGGTACCGACGCGTGGTGTCTGGCCGCCCTGGCAGCCGTTCTCGTTCAGGAAAGCCTCTGTAACGAAACGTTTCTCGCGGAGCACGTGCATGGCGTCGACACCGTGCGCGACACGCTGCGCGAAGTACCGATCGGTGACTATGCGCAGCACTGCGGGGTGGAAGAAGAGCTGCTGCGAGCCGCCGCGCGGCGCATCGGCGCGGCGCACAGCGTCTCGGTGTTCGAAGACCTCGGTATTCAGCAGGCACCCAACAGCACCCTGTGCTCTTATCTGAACAAGCTGCTGTGGATTCTCACCGGCAACTTCGGGAAAAAGGGTGGCCAGCACCTACATTCGTCGTTCGCGCCGCTGTTCAGCACGGTCTCCGGTCGCACGCCGGTCACCGGTGCCCCCATCATCTCCGGGCTGGTGCCGGCCAATGTGGTGCCCGAGGAGATTCTGACCGACCACCCCGACCGATTCCGGGCGATGATCGTCGAGAGCGGCAATCCTGCTCATTCGCTGGCCAATTCGACCGCCTGCCGGAAGGCATTCCAAGCGCTGGAACTGATGGTGGTCGTCGACGTCGCGATGACCGAGACGGCCAGGCTCGCCCACTATGTGCTGCCCGCGGCATCCCAGTTCGAGAAGCCGGAAGCCACGTTCTTCAATTTCGAGTTCCCGCACAATGGCTTTCAGCTGCGCCAGCCGCTGCTCGAACCGTTACCGGGAACCCTGCCCGAACCCGAGATCTGGGCCCGGCTGGTGCGTGCGCTCGGCGTGGTCGAGGATGCCGACCTGCGACCACTGCGGGAGGCCGCACAGCTGGGGCGCCAGGCGTACACCGAGGCGTTTCTCGGGGCGGTGGCCGGCAACCCAACCCTGTCGAAGTTGCTCCCCTACGTGCTCTACGAAACGCTCGGACCAACGCTGCCAGATGGTTTGGCGGGAGCGGCCGCGCTGTGGGGCCTGGCCCAAAAGACGGCGATGGCCTATCCTGAGGCCGTTCGGCGCGCCGGTCACGCCGACGGGAACGCGTTGTTCGACGCGATCCTGGACAGCCCGTCCGGGGTCACGTTCACCGCGCACAACTACGAGGACGACTTCGCACTGATCAGCCATGCCGATCACACGATCGCCCTGGAAATCCCCGAAATGCTGGACGATTTAAGGGCATTGACCGCAGCACCACCCCAGCTGACCACCTCGGAATTGCCGATCGTGCTGTCGGTGGGCGAGCGGCGCGCCTACACCGCTAACGACATCTTCCGCGACCCGACCTGGCGCAAACGCGACGCCGACGGGGCGCTGCGCGTCAGCGTCGAAGATGCGCAGGCCCTTGGGCTTTCCGACGGTTGCCGGGCCCGGATCACCACGGCGGCCGGCAGCGCCGAGGCCACCGTCGAGATCACCGAGACGATGCTGCCCGGACATGCGGCCCTGCCCAACGGTTTTGGGCTCGACTACGTTGGCGACGACGGCAGCACCGTCGTCCCCGGTGTCGCGCCCAACGCGCTCACGTCGACGGAATGGCGTGACAAGTATGCGGGCACGCCGTGGCACAAGCACGTGCCGGCTGATATTCGCCGAGCAGACGTGGAATCGCACGTTTAGCCGCTGAACTGTGCGATTCTGTGTCTGCTCGCGCTAGGGGCGCGAGCCTAGTTCCAGATCCGGACCCGGCGCTGTGGGTCCAGGTACAACGCGTCGTCCTCGGCGACGTCGAAGGCGTCGTAGAAGGCGTCGACGTTGCGGATGACGCCGTTGCAGCGGAACTCCGGCGGTGAGTGGGGATCCACCGCCAACCGCCGGATCGCTTCCGCGTCGCGGGATTTGGTCCGCCACACCTGTGCCCAGCTGAAGAACACGCGCTGCACGCCGGTGAGGCCGTCGATGACGGGTGCCGGCTTGCCGTTCAGCGACAGCTGGTACGCCAACAGCGCGATGGACAGCCCGCCGAGGTCGCCGATGTTCTCGCCGACGGTGAACGCGCCGTTCACGTGGTGGCCGGTATCGAGTGCTCGGGGCGTGTACGCCTCGTACTGCTCGATCAGCGCCTTGGTGCGGGCGCCGAACTCGGTGCGGTCGTCGTCGGTCCACCAGTCGACCAGGTTGCCGTCGCCGTCGTACTTGGCGCCCTGGTCGTCGAAGCCGTGCCCGATCTCGTGGCCGATCACGGCTCCGATGCCGCCATAGTTAGCGGCGTCGTCGGCGTCAGCGTCGAAGAATGGCGGTTGCAAAATGGCTGCAGGAAAGACGATTTCGTTCATTCCCGGGTTGTAGTAGGCGTTGACCGTCTGCGGTGTCATGAACCACTCGTCGCGATCCACCGGGCCGCCGAGCTTGGCCAGCTCGCGGTCATGGTTGACGGCGTATCCGCGTTGGTAGTTGCCGTACAGGTCGTCGCGGTCGATCACCAGCGCCGAGTAGTCCCGCCACTTCTCCGGATAGGCGACCTTGGCGGTGAACTTGTCCAGCTTGGTCTGCGCGCGCTGCCGGGTCTGCGGCGTCATCCAGTCCAGATCGCTGATGCTGATCCGGTAGGCCTCTTTCAGGTTGTCGACCAGGGTGTCGATGCGCGCCTTGGCGTCAGGTGGGAAATACCTTGCCACATAGAGCTTTCCGACCGCATCACCGATCAGGACTTCGACCAGTGACACCGCGCGCTTCCAGCGGTCGCGAATCTGCTCGGTGCCCGTCAGCAGGCGGCCGTAGAAGTCGAAGTCCGCGGCCACGATGGCGTCGGTCAGCCAGGGAGCGCGGGCGCGGATCAAACGCCAACGCGCCCAGCGCTTCCAGTCTTCGAGGTCCTCGCTGCCCCACAGCGCCGCGAATGCGGTGAGGTAATCAGGTTGGCGCACAACCAATTCCGCGACCTGCTCCGATGTGCCGCCCAGTGCGGTCACCCAGCCGACCCAGTCGAAGCCCACCCCTTCGGCCTGCAGGTCGGCGAAGGTGCGCAGGTTGTAGGTGAGGTCGGCGTCGCGGCGCTTGACCACGTCCCAGTGCGCGGCGGCCAGTTTGGTCTCCAGGGCCACGATGCGCGCCGCGGTTTCGGCGTGCTGTTCCGGGTCGCCCCCGAGCGCCAGGCCGAACATCGTTGCGATGTGTCCGGGATAGGCCGCCAGCACCTCGGCGTGCTGCTCGTCGCGGAAATAGGATTCGTCGGGCAGTCCGATGCCGGACTGGCTGAAGTGCACCAGGTAGCGCGTCGAGTTCTTGGAATCGGTATCGACATAGATGCCGACGCCGCCGCCCACCCCGGTGCGTTGCAGCGCGCCGATGGCGGCGGCCAGCTCGTCGGCGTCGGCGGCGTTGTCGATCGTGGCCAGCTCATCGAGCAGCGGTTGGGTGCCCCTGCGTTCGACGGCGTCCTTGTCGAGGAAGCTGGCGTAGAGGTCGCCGATGCGCTGCTCGTCGGTGCCGGTGCCGGCTCGTGACGAGCTGGCCTCGGTGATCAGGTCGCGCACCTGCTCTTCGGCACGGTCGTACAGGTAGCGGAAGGCGCCGTCGGTGGCCCGGTCCGCGGGGATGTCGTAGTCGGCCAGCCAGCGGCCGTTGACGTGACCGAACAGGTCGTCTTGGGGTCGGGCATCGGTGTCGACGTAGCTCAGGTCGATGCCCGAGCGGATGGCCTCTAATGTCACCCCGCCATCCTTCCATCTCTTTTTGGGTGCGACGATCGGGCCATGTCAGACGGGGAGCACACCGAAACAGAGGCCGAATCCGGTTCCGGCTCCGCAGAACCGGAATCCGGCGTGTTCTCCAATTACGGCATAGCGTCGGCCGTTCTCGGGGTGCTGTCGGTCGCCGCGGTCGTGCTCGGTGTGTTCATCTGGACCGCACACCGCGACGAGGTGGGCGAACGCGCCTACCTCACCCGGGTGATGCAGACCGCCGCCGACTGGACGGGCGTGCTGATCAACATGAACAGCGGCAACGTCGACGCCAGCCTGCAGCGGCTGCACGACGGGACGGTCGGCGAACTCAACTCCGACTTCGACGCGGCCGTGCAGCCGTACCGGCAGGTGGTGGAAAAGCTGCAGTCGCAGAGCGCCGGCCGGATCGAGGCGGTGGCGATCGACACGGTGCACCATGACCTGGACACCCAGCCCGGTGTGTCCCGGCCGGTGGTGACCACCAAGCTGCCGCCGTTCGCCAGCCGGACGGACTCGGTGATAGTGGTCGCGACGTCGGTCAGCGAGAACGCCGGGGCGAAGCCGCAGACGGTGCACTGGAACCTGCGGCTCGACGTCGCCAACGTGGACGGCAAGCTGATGATCTCTCACTTGGAGTCGGTCCGATGAGAAACCTGTGGCGGCTGCTGGCGTTCGACATCGTGGCGCCGCTGGCCGCGATCGGCGCGCTGGTGATCATCGGGGTCGTGCTCGGCTGGCCGCTGTGGTGGGTGTCGGCGTGCTCGGTGCTGGTGCTGCTAATCATCGAGGGAGTGGCGGCCAACTTCTGGCTGCTGCGGCGTGATTCGGTCAGCGTCGGCACCGACGACGACGCACCCGGGCTGCGGCTGGCCGTCGTCTTTTTGTGCACTGCCGCCCTGGCGGCGGCCGTGCTGACCGGCTACACCCACTGGGCGACGCCCGACCGCGACTTCAAAAGGGATTCCCGAGAGGTGGTGCAGGTCGCCACGGGGATGGCGGAGGCGATGGCGTCGTTCACCCCGAGCGCCCCGAGCAGCTCCATCGACCGGGCCGCCGCGATGATGGTGCCGGAGCAGGCGAACGCGTTCAAGGAGCAATACAAAAAGTCCAGCGCCGAGATGGCGCAGCACAACGTCACGGCACAGGCCGCCACCCTCGCGGCCGGGATAGAGGCGCTCGGCCCCTCGGTGGCCAGTGTGGCGGTGATCCTGCGGGTTACCCAGAACACGCCGGGCCAGCCGCCCAGTCGAGCGGCGCCCGCGTTGCGGGTGGCCTTGATCAAGCGCGGCGGCGACTGGCTGGTGTCGGACGTGGTCCCTATGAACTCACGCTGACTCACGCTGACAGGTCAGTTGGATTCGGCCGAACGATCGGCGTTCACCTTGACGAACCGGTCCGACAACCGTCGCATCCGGATCATCAGGGAAGCCGACGGGCTGGCACTGCCGTCGACGTAGGCGGCGAGCTCCTCGGGTGCTACCCCGATCCGGGATGCGAACTCCGGTTGTCCCAGGCCGGAACGGTCCATGAGCAGGCGCACGTGGCGGGCCACCTCGGCACGTTCGTTGGCTTCCAGGTGGGCGCGGGCGCGCTCCAGCACCTCCCAAAGCGCCTTGGCGATGCCCGACGGTCGGGTGCCCTCGAGGACTTCTTCGACCTGGCGGGCCGTGCGTCCGTACGGGTCGCGTTTGAGCGCGGCGGCGATGCGCTTCCAGGTGTCGATGTCGCCGCTTTGCAGCGCCGAACGGATCGCGGCGGTGGACCAGAACTCGACGGGCTGCTGGTCCCCGGAGGGCTGCCGCGGGGGCGGTGCGGGGCTTGGTTCGCTGCGGGCGGCCGCCAACGTCACTTCGCCTCCTCCAGCATCGCTACCGCCACCGACAGGCAGCGCTGCCGGACGTCCTCCCAGTCTGCCCTGGCATCCGCTTCCGACGACTGGGTTTCACCGATGTCAGCCGGATCCGGATCCGCAAGCCGACGGACCAACTGGGTCGCCATCCAGTGCTGTTGGGGGAGCGGCTCAGCCGGTTGACGACAGTAATAACTATCCATCCCGGCCAGCACCGTCGCTGCGGTTTCGGGTTCCATCGCGTCGACCATGTCAGCGAATTCGGTGTAGTCGCGCCGGCTGTTACGGCACATGATCAGGTAGCCCTTGAGGCGCAGCGCTTCGGCTCCCGTCGGGATCAGCAGCCGGTCACCGGTGGGCAATTGGACGTGGGTGGTCTCCACCGGGCTCCGCCGCTGGTAGGACTGGCGGGCGCGTTTATCGGTGGTGCCGTGTTTTGTCTGCAGCGCGTCGATGGCGACCGAGAGCCGCCCGCGCCACAGGGTGACCGGATGCACCGGCCGATCGCCCCTCGTCATCGCGCGGGCGACGAGCTTGCGGGCCCCGGTGTGACCGTCGGCGCTCGATGTTTCTTCGCCAGCCGTCTCCGGTTCGAGCTCGGTGCACATGCGTCCGCAGCCGGTGAAGGCGAGCGGGTCGGCCACGCACACGGCGTCGGGCGCCAAGTGCTTGAGCTTCGCGGCCGACTTGAGCACCATCCGCAGGTCCGCATTGGGCGCTATCAGGGCCGAAATGTCGTCGGGGATGACCAGAATGTCACCGAGGTCGACCTCGGGCAGCGCCCTGTCGAAGTCAACCGACGGTAAAACGCGGGACATCCAGCGGGGCAGCCACCAGTTCCACTGAGCGAACATGGCCATCAGCGCCGGCACCAAGACCAACCGGACCACGGTGGCGTCCACCGCGATCGCGACGGCGCAGGCCACGCCGATTTCGGCGACCAGCGGCATGCCGGCGAACGCGAAGCCGATGAACACCGCGATCATGATCAGGGCGGCGCTGGTGA
Source organism: uncultured Actinomycetota bacterium (assembly GCA_963767375.1). Classification (GTDB taxonomy): domain Bacteria; phylum Actinomycetota; class Actinomycetes; order Mycobacteriales; family Mycobacteriaceae; genus Mycobacterium. Next base: position 1,281,186 of record CAVYDT010000008.1, on the reverse strand, counting down.
TGGTGCGCGCGCTGGTGCTCACGCCGTACGCCACCGCGTCGCGGGTCAGCTCGGATTGCACGAACCGTTCCCGGATGCGGGTGAGCAGAAAGATCTCGTAGTCCATCGACAGCCCGAAGGTCATCGCCAGCACCAGCGGGGGAACGATGCTGTCGATCGAACCGAGCTCCGGAAAACTGAGCAACCCGAGTTTGTCCAGCCAGCCCCACTGAAACACCACCACCAGGCTGCCGTAGGCCGCGGCCACCGACAGCAACGTCATCAGGACGCCCTTCAACGCCAGGAACACCGAGTGGATCGAGACCAGCAGCATCACGAACGCGATCAGTGCGACGAAAGCCAACACCAGCGGCTCGGTCGACGAGACACGCTGGTCAAAATCCTTGATCAGCGCCGTCGAGCCGCCGACGTCCACCTGGGCGACTTGCCCCGTGGCACTACCCGGAGCCTCGGGCAGCTCCGTGCGCATCCAGTCGATGGTCTTGCGGGCAGTCAGGTCTTCGGGATCGATCGACAACACCGCGGACAGCAGCGCGCTGCCATTGTCGTCGGCAAACTGCGGCGGTCCCACCGAGTCGATGTTGGGGGCCTGTGCCATCCGCTGGCGGATCGCGACGAGCATCTCGGCCTGGGCGGGCTTGGACGCCCCGCCGTCGGGAAACGTGACCAGCACCTGCACCGGGCCCAGCGCGCCCGGCCCCAGCGCCTGGGCCGCCGCGGCCACCCCGGCACGGATCTCGTGCGAGGAGTCGAACTGGCGCAGCAAGCTGTTGCCCAGCACCATCGAGGCCGCCGGTACCGCCATGATGAGCAGCAGGGCCGACGCCGCCAGCGCCGACATCCACGGCCGCCGCATCACCCCCCCGACCCAACGGGTCCAGAACCGCGACTGCGTGCTCTCCGGCTGGCGGGACCAATGCAGCAGCGCCGATCTTTTGGCGGCTGACCGGCCGAACGTCGCCAGTACCGCCGGGGTCAGGGTGGCCGCCGTCAGCATCGCGACCGCGACGGCCAGGATCGCCCCGGTGGCCATCGACTTCAGCGCCGGGGTGTTGATCAGATACATCGCGGTGAGCGAAGCGATGACGGTCATCCCGGACAACACCACCGCCAGCCCGGAAGTGGCCATCGCCGCGTCGACCGCCTCGGTGGGCTGACGGCCGGCGCGCAGCTCCTCACGGAACCGCATCAGGATGAACAGGGAATAATCGACGGCGAGCGCGATGCCGAACATGGACACCGTCGAGGTGACGAACACCGACATCGTCACGTGCATCGACAGCAGATAGACCAGGGCCATGGTGAGCACGACCGTGCATATGCCGAGCGCCAGCGGGATGGCCGCGGCGGCCAGCGAACCGAACACCGTGAGCAACACGATCAGGATGATCGGCAGGTTCCATTCCTCGGCTTTGGCGATGTCGTGCTTGGTGTTCGCCGCCGCCGCCGCGGACAGCGCGCCCTGCCCGATGACATAAAGCCGCACCCGGCCGTTCGCGGTCTGCCCGCTCTGATCCCCGTGGATGCCCACCTTTTCGCGCAGCTTCTTGGCGACGTCGCTGGTGTTGTGCGAGTCGAGCCGCAATGTCACCACATACGGCCGGTCGGGTTGCGGCGCTCGCTGGGCGGGGTTGGGTACCTCGGTTACCCCGGGGAACTCAGCAGCGGTCCGTCGCAGCTGCGCCACGGCGTCGTTCATGTCCTGGTAGCTGGCATCCGCGCGGGGCGCCGCGACCAGCGCCAACGAGGACGCCCCCTGGTCGTGGTATTGAGCCTCGAGTTGATCGTGAACCAGCAGCGACTGCGACCCGGCCACGTCGAAACCGCCGCCGGTCAGATGCCCGGACTGCGTCAGCACTACATACATTGCCGGAACCAGCGCGAGCAGCCAGCTTGCGAAGACCAACCAGCGGAACCTACGCAGGTTGCGGCTTAGGCGCATCATGAACTGCTGGATCTCGATCTCCCCAAATGTCGCTCAGTGCACGCGAGCGTACCGCAACGCCCTGTGAATAAAGTCAGCTTATCGGGTGCTGAGCTGCGGCGACGCTGATGCTGCGGAGACGCTACCGAGTTGTTGTGAACTGGACATCGCCCTTCCGCCGCAGAGCGGATTTGGTCACATCAGGGCATGTCCGAACCCGAGTCCGGCTCCGACCTCGCCGCGTTGCGCACCCGTGCGCAACGCGACGGCGAACACTACGTTGTCAATGGGCAGAAGATCTGGACGTCCCTCGGGCACCGAGCCGACTGGTGTCAGCTGTATGTCCGGACCAATCCGGATCTACCTAAACATCAAGGTGTTTCGTGCTTTATTGTCGATATGAGGCTGCCGGGAATCACCGCCCGACCGCTGATGACACTCAACGGTGAGGAAGATTTCGCCGAGGTGTTTTTCGACGACGTCCGTATCCCAGCTGATGCCTTGCTGGGACCCTTGAATGGGGGCTGGAAGGTAGCCACCACCACGCTATCGTACGAGCGTGCTGCCGCTGCGCGCCTCTACTCCGAACTTCAAGTCCGCATGGGCGTCTGTCTCATATCTTTAGACATTTTCGATGGCGCGCCCGAAGGGATTCGAATCCCCAACCTTCTGATCCGTAGGCACGGGCGGACGGCATGACTGGGCACGACGCGAGTTCGACTGTCGCGTAGTCCCGACGATCCTGCGCTGACGATCCCAGTATCGCGCACCAGCTCCACAGCAGTTCAGATGGCATTTTAAGGCCCGAAGACTTGCGGCTTCGCAAACGATTTCACCGGCTGCGGTCGCTTGCGGGAAGCGACGGGTTGCCTTCGGGGGCCAGTTCAAGCACATGAATTTCGCCTGTAGTGCCGTCGACCTCGACGAGCGCTCCCGACGGCAAAGACCGGGTAGCGCCCTGGGCGTCGACCACACACGGGAACCCGAACTCGCGGGCCACCACGGCGGCGTGTGACATCGGGCCGCCGAGCTCGGTCACCACGGCCGCGGCATAGCAGAAAGTGGCGGTGTACCCGACGTCGGTGACCTTCGCGACTAGAATCTCCCCGGGTTGGAGGTCGTCGATGGTCTCTGGCCGCACGATCCGCACCCGGCCGCGTACCCGTCCCCCGCACACACCGACTCCGCGCAGGGTGTCCCCGGTAGTGAGGACCGTCGACAATGTGGTGGTCGGCTGCCAGCTCCCGCTGAACACCGTCGGCGGAACGACGGCGGCCAGCCTGCGTTGTTCGGCTCGGCGGCGGGCCACCAGCTCCGACACGTCTGCCGGGAGCGCTTCGAGTTCGTCGACCAGCAGGTAGAACACGTCGTCGGCGGTGTCGAAGACACCGGCGTCGGCCAACCGGCGGCCGTATTCACGCAGCAGGCTGCGCAACACCCAGATGGCCCGCACCATCTTGTCGCGGCGGACTTCGCGGTCGCGGAGTTGGCGTGCAGCCAGCAGCGCCACGGGTCGGGCCCGCAATGGAATCACCGGATGGTCGGGCTGCAGCGCAGGCGCGCTCATTGCTCTGACCACCATCCGGACCAGCAACTCGGGATCATCGGCGTAGCTGGTCGACAGCATCTCGACCTCCGCCGGACCGCGGTGCCCGATCAGCGCCAGCTCGGCCGTTACCGCGGCATGAAATTCCGGCGCCTGCGTGGCCAGCGCATCAAGATGCTTGGCGGGTTCGGCCAGCAGACGAGTCACGTTGGGGTCGCGCCGCGCCGCGACCACCAGCCGCTGCACCGCCTCCACCGATCGCGCACTGACCAATTCCGGCCCAGCCGGCGGCGCGGTGTCTCGCCCGCACAAGCCGCGCAACAACACGTTGAACGCGGCGCACAGCATGAATGACCCCGAGGCCAGCAGCCAGCCGTGTACGACGTGGTCGCGTGCCAACAGGATCAGGCTGAGTAGCCGACAATCGTCTAGTTGGGTGAGGTCACCGCCGGCCAGACGTTCCAGACGATCAACATCGGCAATGAATTCTCGGGTGTCGAGGGGCGATCCGGCGCTCATGCCGACCAGGTTGACGCCGAATACCCCGATGTTGCGGACGGTGCGCAGTCGCCTTCGGGCGCGGCTGGATTCGGAAGGCGGACGCTGCTCACCGAAGATCGGTAAGGACGCCATGCTGGGCCCGAAGAACCCGCTGTTGCTGACAATGGTCGCGGGCTTGGCGAACGGAACGGTTTCGGCCATGAAATGCGCCGACGTGATGGCCCCATAGAGTCGGTGGGCGAACACCCCGACGGTTCGCATCGCGATTTCACGCTGGATGATCCCGCCGGGCCGCAGCCGCTCGGCGATCCGTACGCCGCCGGCGCGCAGCCCACGCACGGTCACCGAAGCCGATGACGGCGAGAACGGGCCGGGCAGCGCCTCTGACAAATTGGTGGCCAGGTAGGTCGGGAAACGCGGGTCAATCGGGGTGTCGAATTCGCCGTTATTTCCTTCTGGGCCAGCAAGTCTGGGCACCACCCCGTCGTCAGCCGGTGCGTCGACAGCAGGCAAATCCTGAATATTGGCCTGCCGCCAAGGCAGCGACACCACCCGCTTGCCCACCGCGACCCGGCCGCGCACCGCCAGTGCGAAATCTTCGACACATTCGTCGGAGTTCCAGGCCGGCAGGAACCCCCACTCGTCGCGCAACCGCGAGGTGTCCATCAGCGGCGCGCTCTGCACCAATTCCAGTTCGGCGAGCGCGCCCACGTCGCGTCGGCGTAACACCGCCAACGGGCCGACTAGCGGCACGATCGGGCGCCCGAGCGCGGCAGCGATCTGACGAAAGGTCGGCACGCCCGGGGCGGCGAGATTGACCGGGCCGCTGTCGATTCCGGTGTCCAGGACCGCGCGTGCCAACAACCGAAGCGCGTCGTCGATGTGGACGACTTGCACATGTCGATTGGCAGACCCGTCGATGTCGGGAAATGCCGGCAGCGCCAGCAGCCGGCGCACCCAGTTGTCGACGCTACGGCCGACGATGAGCGCGGAGCGGATCGCGACCCATTGCACATCGGAGGCGGCCAGCATTTCTTCGACCCGGGCCTTGTACATGCCGTCGGCAGACGCCGGGGTTATCGCGTCGTGCTCGGCTTTTGCCGCGTCGCCCCAGCCGTAGACGTGTGCCGACGAAGCGAAAACGATGCGCCCGGTTCCGGTCTCGGCCATCGCCTCAAGGACGTTGAGCGTGCCCCCGATATTGACCTGGTGGCTGATCCGGTCGTCGGGACCGGGGCTCTTTGCCCATGCGCAATGCGCGACGATGTCCGCACCGGCGACGGAGCGATTGACCGCGGCGGTGTCACGGATATCTGCCGCGACGAAATCTGCTGTATTCGGCCAGCTTTCGGGTCGATGACGGGCGATCCCTACGACATCGTGACCCTGGAAGAGCAATCGAGCTGCAAGACCGCGGCCGAGCACACCACTAGCCCCGGTGACCGCGATTCTCACTGACTACCCTCGCTTACTGGCGCACCATCCGGCAAGACGGAGTCGCCTACGACCCCGCCAAACCTGGCGCCCTCCAGACATTGCTCAGCCAAGATCGACACCGGGCGGCTTGACATAGGGCAACTCATGCCTACTCGTCGTCGTTCATCAACGCCGTGTTGACCAGGTCGTCGAGGTCCATGTCCGCGATATCCTTTTCGGTGGTCACTGCAGGGCCTGCCGGCTGCCCGTTGCCGTCGGTTTCGTTTGCCAACGCGAGCAACAATTCTAGAACTCCCGCCTGCCGAAGGCGCTTTACCGGAATCGACCCGACAACGCGCTGGATTTCGACCTCCCCGGGCGCAGCCGCCGGTTTGTGTTGCTCCGATGTGGCGACGAGTTCTCGGTGTATGTAACCGGCCAGCGCGGCGGAGTTCGGGTAGTCGAAGATCAACGTTGGTGAAAGCGCCAGCCCGGTAGCGGTTTTCAGCCGGTTGCGCATTTCGACCGCGGTCAGTGAGTCGAAGCCCAACTCCTGGAACGCCCGGTCCGGGTCGATGGTCTGCGGGTTGGAGTTGCCCAGCACAGTGGCGACGTTGGAACGCACCAAGTCCAGCAGAACCGCGTGTTGGTCGTCTTCGGGCAGCCCTTCGAGGCGTTGTAGCAGAGCGGATTTCGATTTCGCCGCGGCCAGCGAGTCGTCAACCTGACGCCGGGTCGGCGCGTTGATCAGATCAATGAACATCGGCGGCAACGTGCCGGAATCGAACTTGACCCGCAACGCCGCCAAGTCGATATGGGCAGGCGACATGTAAGGCTCGTCGATGATCAGGGCGGTATCCATCAATTCCAGCGCCTGATCCGAAGACATCGCGACAATCCCGTCCCGACTGAACCGGGCCAGGTCGGCGGCGCCGAGTGCACCGGTCATCGCGCTGGTCTGATCCCACAGTCCCCAGCCCAGTGAGATCGCCGGCAGCCCGTGAGCCCGCCGGTGCGAGGCCAGCCCGTCCAGGAACGAGTTCGCCGCCCCGTAGTTGCCCTGGCCCGAGGACCCCACCAGACCGGCCATCGATGAAAACATCACGAACGCCGACACATCCAAGTCCCGGGTCAGTTCGTGCAGGTTCCACGCCGCATCCACCTTGGCCCGCAACACCACATCAACCCGCTCGGGCGTCAGCGACGTCACCACCGCATCATCGAGCACCCCGGCGGCATGGACCACCCCCGACAACGGATGTTGCACCGGAATATCGGCAAGCACTTTGGCCACCGCCGCCCGCTCGGCCACATCACAGGCCACCACCTGCACCTGGGCACCGGCCGCCTCCAAATCAGCGACCAATTCCGCAGCTCCGGGCGCATCCGGACCACGCCGACTCACCAACATCAAATGACGCGCCCCATGACGGGCCACCACATGACGAGCCAACGCCGAACCCGCCATCCCGGTAGCACCGGTGATCAACACCGTGCCCGCCGCCCACGCATCCGGCATCGTCATCACAACCTTGCCCACATGGCGGGCCTGACTCAGATACCGCAACGCCGCAGGCGCGCGCCGCACATCAAACCTCGTCACCGGCAACGGCCGCAGCACGTCTTCGCTGAAGAGCACAGCCAACTCGGCGAGCATCTGTTGAATGCGCTCCGGTCCCGCTTCGAAGAGGTCGAAGGCGCGGTAGCGCACACCCGGGTACTCTCGGGCGATGACTCCGGGGTCGCGGATGTCGGTCTTGCCCATCTCCAAAAACACCCCACCGGGGGCAACCAGCCGCAGCGATGCATCCACGAAATCACCGGCCAGCGAGTCCAGCACCACATCCACGCCACGCCCACCGGTGACCGCCCGGAACTTGTCCTCGAACTCCAAGCTGCGTGAATCAGAAATGTGATCCTCATCAAAACCCATCGCCCGCAGGGTGTCCCACTTGCCGCGACTGGCCGTGGCGAACACCTCCAACCCCAAACGCCGCGCCAACTGCACCGCAGCCATCCCCACCCCACCAGCGGCCGCATGCACCAACACCCGCTGCCCCGGCTTACGCCCGGCCGGATCCGGGGCTAGGTCCACCAGCGCGTAGAAGGCGGTGGCGAAAACCACCGAGGTCGTCGCGGCGGCAGTGCTCGACCATCCCGCCGGCACCTTTACCAGCAGTCGCTGGTCGGTGACGGCGACCGTCCCGGTGCCCTCCGGGAATATGCCCATTACCCGGTCGCCAACCGCGAAACGGCCGTCGTCCGAAGCATTGTCGACGACGACGCCGGAGCCCTCAATGCCCATGACGGCATCCTCCGGGTAGAGACCCAAGGCGATCATGACGTCGCGGAAGTTGGCGGCGACAGCTGACAATGCGACCCGAACCTGGCCGGACCCCAGTGGCGCATCGGCGTCGGGAATGCGCTCCAGCCGTAGATTCTCAAACGTGCCGGAACTGCTCATGCCCAATCGCCAGGGTCCATCACCCGGCGGCACCAGGACACCGCTAACCGCCCGACTGCCACGCACCCGCGCGGTGTAGACGGTTCCGTCGCGTAGCAACACTTGCGGCTCACCGGTCGCCAAAACGGCGGCTACCGCATCATCGGCTGGATCACCCAGGGGTGAATCGGAATCAACGAGCACGATCCGACCGGGATGCTCGGTTTGCGCCGACCGCACCAACCCCCACACCGCGGCACCCGCCAAATCGGTGACATCTTCCCCCGCCAACCCCATCGCGCCGCGGGTCGCCACCACCAATGTCCCGGCCCGGTCGCCGGCTAACCACGACTGCAGCACGGTCAGCACCGCACGCGTAGCCTCGTAGACCTGTCCCAAGACGTCACCGACCACTGACGCAGACTCGAACACCACCGCCGACGGCTCGGCCACGGCGGTTTCCAAGTCCTTCTCCAAGTCCTTTGTCCCCCAGGCGCACACCGATACCGGCTGCGCCGTGTCTGATGGCTGTGCGGACCAGATCACCTCGAAGAGCCCGTCGGGACCCGACTGCGACACTGCGGCCAGCAACTGCTGATCGGTCACGGGCCGGGCTACCATCGACGCGACCGAGAGCACCGGCAGCCCCAACCCATCGGCCAATTCGATGGACACTGCCGTGGGGGTGCCGCCCGCTTGCGGGGGAGGGCCCACCGGCACGATCCGCGCCCGTACCGCCGCCGCACCGGCGGCATGCAACGACACCTGCTGCCAGGAGAACGGCACCAATATCGAGCCTTCGTCAACCCCCGTGCCCTCGGCACCATTGGAGGCCAAGATCACCGAATGCAATGCCGCGTCCAGCAGCACCGGGTGGACCCCGAACCCGGCCACGGATACACCGGCGTCTGCGGGGAGGGTCACTTCGGCGAATACTTCATCGCCGCGACGCCACATTGAGGTCAAGCCTCGGAATGCGGGCCCGTACCCATACCCACGCTGGGCCAGCCGTTCGTACCCGTCGCCTACGTCCACTGGGACCGCACCCACCGGCGGCCACACGGACAGATCCGCGCTCGGCTGCACCGACCCTGCTCGCAGCACGCCCTCGGCGTGCAACAACCAGCCGGAACCAGTCTCGGCACGCGAGAATATCGATACCGCACGAACACCTGAGTCGTCTGGACCGCCAACCACTACCTGCACCGCCACCGATCGACCAGAATCCCCAGCCGGCAAGACCAGCGGCGCCGCCAAATTCAGCTCGTCGAGGGTTCCGCAGCCCACCTCGTCACCGGCGCGGATCGCCAACTCCACGAACCCCGCGCCCGGGAATAGCGCGACGCCACCAATGGTGTGATCGGCCAACCAGCCCTGCGCGCCGGAAGACAACCGACCCGTCAGCACCACCCCGCCCGATGCCGGCAGCTCCATCACCGCCCCCAGCAACGCGTGCTCGCTGGCCACCAGTCCCAAACCGGCAGCATCCGCTACGGCTCCATCGCCGCTGAGCCAAAACCGCCGCCGGTCAAAGACATACGTGGGCAATTCCACGAAATTGGCGTCACCGAGCGCGCCACGCCAGTCTACGTCCATCCCGGCGACAAACCCCTGCGCGACCGCGTCCGTCAGGGTTGCCGGCTCTGGGCGGTCTTTGCGCAGCGCGGACATGATGGTGACTCGCGTGATTGCCGCTTCTGAGGCCAGCGATTCGTCGATCGCCGCGGTCAGGCTGCTCGGCCCGACTTCCAAGAACCGGGTTGCCCCGGCCGCATGTACGAAGCGGACGCTGTCGGCGAACCGCACCGCGTCCCGGACGTGCCGCTGCCAGTAGGCCGCGGTTCCGAAGTCGTCCTTCGCCTGCCGGCCGGTCAGGTTCGACACGATCGGGATGGTGGGACGCCCGACGGTGAGACTGCGGGCAACGGTGCCGAATTCGTCGATCATGGGATCCATCAACGGGGAATGGAACGCGTGCGAAACGGCCAGCCGGTGCACCCGGCGCCCTTCGGCGCGCAGCCGTTCCGCGACTGCGGTCACCCCGTCCTCGGAGCCCGAAATCACTACTGAGGCCGGACCGTTGACCGCGGCGATACTGACGGTTTCACCGAGAAGCGGCCGCACCTCGTCCTCGGTGGCCTGCAGCGCGAACATGGCCCCGCCCGCGGGCAGCGCCTGCATGAACCGGCCGCGGGCAACGACCAGGACCGCAGCGTTCTCCAGGGAGAGGACGCCGGCGACGTGGGCGGCGGTCAGCTCGCCGACCGAGTGGCCCATCACGAAATCGGGACGCACACCCCACGAGTCCAACAGCCGGAATAGTGCAACTTCCACCGCGAACAGCGCCGGCTGAGCAAATTCGGTAGTGCTCAAAAGGCTTTCGTCGTGACCCCACATCACCTCGCGCAGCGGGCGCAACAGGTGGCGGTCCAGTTCGCCCACTACAGTGTTGAACGCCTCGGCGAAGACCGGATACGCGGCGTGCAGTTCCATTCCCATTCCGAGCAGCTGGGAACCCTGACCGGGGAAGACGAACACCGTCTTGCCGCCTGTTTTGGCGGTGCCCCGAATCGCCGAAACCACTGCGTCGCCCGCCACCTCGTCGAGCCCGGCCAACAACGCCTCGCGGTCGGCGCCGAGCACGACGGCCCGATGCTCGAAGGTCGACCGGCCCGCTAACGACCACCCCACGTCAGCAACATCAAGCTCTGGAAGCGCGCCCACATGCTCGGCCAACCGAGCTGCCTGAGCCCCCAACGCGTTTGCCGACTTCGCCGAAACCACCCACGGCACCACCGGCACTCGGGGGCCGGCTTCGACTGGTTTCGAGACTGGTTCTGACTCGGGCGCGGCCGCCTCCACAATCACATGCGCATTGGTGCCACTAATCCCAAACGACGACACCCCGGCCCTTCTGACCCGGCCCTGCACCCCACCTGCGGCCGGCCACGGTCGCGCCTCGGTCAACAACGAAACCGAGCCCACTGACCAATCCACATGCGGGCTGGGTTCATCGACGTGCAGGGTCGCCGGCAGTAGCTCGTGGCGCAGTGCCAGAACCATCTTGATCACGCCGGCGACGCCGGCGGCGGCCTGCGTGTGGCCCATGTTCGACTTGATCGACCCCAACCACAGCGGTTCGGTTCTGCCCTGCCCGTAGGTTGCCAACAGCGCCTGAGCCTCAATGGGATCGCCCAACATGGTGCCCGTTCCGTGGCCTTCAACGACGTCCACCTCCGTCGCCGACAACCCGGCATTGGCCAGCGCCGAACGCACGACCCGCTGCTGGGAGGGACCATTCGGTGCGGTCAGCCCGTTGGACGCGCCGTCCTGATTAACCGCGGAACCTCGCACCACCGCCAACACCGGATGACCCAACCGCCGCGCATCCGACAACCGCTCCACCACCAGCATTCCGCCGCCTTCGGAGAACCCGGTGCCGTCGGCGGCCCCTGCGTACGCCTTGCACCGGCCATCCGCAGACAACCCGCGCATGCGGCTGAACTCGACAAAGATGTCGGGTGTGGCGTTGACGGTGACACCGCCGGCCAGCGCCAGGTCGCATTCGCCCGAACGCAACGATTGCGCCGCCATATGCAACGCCACCAATGAAGACGAACATGCGGTATCCACCGACACCGCCGGCCCCTCCAGGCCGAGCACATAGGACACCCGCCCTGACGCCACACTGGACGACTGCCCGGTCAGCCGGAAGCCTTCCGCCGCTTCGGAAGAGGAGACACCCCCGGACATGCCGTAACCCTGCGCGATAATTCCGGCGAACACCCCGGTGGCGCTGCCCCGCAGCTTGCCGGGCTCAATTCCCGCTCGTTCCAATGCTTCCCAGGACAACTCGAGGAACAACCGTTGCTGGGGGTCCATCGCCAGCGCCTCACTGGGCGGCACCCCAAAGAAGGCGGCGTCAAAGTCCGCAACGCCGTCCACGAAGCCACCGGTGCGGGTGATACACGCACCCGAGACGTCGGGATCCGGGTTGTACAGCCCGGCCAGATTCCAGCCGCGATCGCTCGGGAATTCGGAGAGCACGTCGCGACCCTGCGTCAGCATGTCCCAGAGATCGTCGGGGGAATTTATCCCGCCCGGGTATCGGCACGACATGGCGACGATCGCGATCTCATCGTCGCCCGTGACACGGACCGCTGGAGCGTGGCTGATTTCTTGGGGGACTCCGGCGAGTTCGGTGCGGATGTAGCCGGCCAGGCTGTTGGGTGTCGGGTAGTCGAAGATCAGTGTCGGTGAAAGCGCCAGCCCGGTGGCGGTTTTGAGGCGGTTGCGCATTTCGACCGCGGTCAGCGAGTCGAAGCCCAACTCCTGGAACGCCTTCTCCGGGTCGATCGCTTCGGGCGTGGTGGTGCCCAAAACGGTGGCGATGTTTGCGCGCACCAGGTCCAGCAGGACGGCGTGCTGTTCGGGTTCGGGAAGTCCGTGCAGGCGTTGCGCCAGAGCGGATTTCGATTTCGCCGCCACCAGCGAGTCGTCGACCCGGCGCCGGGTCGGCGCCTTGATGAGTTCGGCGAACATCGGGGGCACCGCAACGGCATGCGCCCGCAGCGCCCTGAGGTCGATGCGGGCGGGCGCCATGAATGGTTCGTCGACGATGAGGGCGGTGTCGAACAATTCCATCGCTTCTTCCGATGGCAACGCCAAAATCCCGTCGCGGCCCAGTCGGGCCAGGTCGGCGGCGTCCAAGCCGCCGGTCATGTCGCTGGCTTGGTCCCATAGTCCCCAGCCCAGTGAGATCGCCGGCAGCCCGTGAGCCCGCCTGTGCGAGGCCAGCCCGTCCAGGAACGAGTTCGCCGCCGCGTAGTTGCCCTGGCCCGAGGACCCCACCAGACCGGCCATCGATGAAAACATCACGAACGCCGACACATCCAAGTCCCGGGTCAGTTCGTGCAGGTTCCACGCCGCATCCACCTTGGCCCGCAACACCACATCAACTCGCTCGGGCGTCAGCGATGTCACCACCGCATCATCGAGCACCCCGGCGGCATGGACCACCCCCGACAACGGATGTTGCACCGGAATATCGGCAAGCACTTTGGCCACCGCCGCCCGCTCGGCCACATCACAGGCCACCACCTGCACCTGGGCACCGGCCGCCTCCAAATCAGCGACCAATTCCGCAGCTCCGGGCGCATCCGGACCACGCCGACTCACCAACATCAAATGACGCGCCCCATGACGGGCCACCACATGACGAGCCAACGCCGAACCCGCCATCCCGGTAGCACCGGTGATCAACACCGTGCCCGCCGCCCACGCATCCGGCATCGTCATCACAACCTTGCCCACATGGCGGGCCTGACTCAGATACCGCAACGCCGCAGGCGCGCGCCGCACATCAAACCTCGTCACCGGCAACGGCCGCAACACTCCAGCGTCAAACCGTTCGGCGAGGTCGAGCATGTACTGATGGATCTTGGGACGGCCGGGCTCGAAGAGGTCGAAGGCGCGGTAGCGCACACCCGGGTACTCTCGGGCGATGACTCCGGGGTCGCGGATGTCGGTCTTGCCCATCTCCAAAAACACCCCACCGGGGGCAACCAGCCGCAGCGATGCATCCACGAAATCACCGGCCAGCGAGTCCAGCACCACATCCACGCCACGCCCACCGGTGACCGCCCGGAACTTGTCCTCGAACTCCAAGCTGCGTGAATCAGAAATGTGATCCTCATCAAAACCCATCGCCCGCAGGGTGTCCCACTTGCCGCGACTGGCCGTGGCGAACACCTCCAACCCCAAATGCCGCGCCAACTGCACCGCAGCCATCCCCACCCCACCAGCGGCCGCATGCACCAACACCCGCTGCCCCGGCTTGACATCAGCCAGATGTACAAAGGCCATCCATGCGGTCGTGAAGACGGCCGATATCGCGGCGGCTTCGGCGTATGACCAGTCGGCAGGCTTCGGAAGCAGCAGGCGAACGTCGCCGGGGGCCAGCGTGCCACTGCCGTCGGGGAAGAATCCGTACACCGAATCACCGACTGCGAATTCGGTAACACCCGGTCCGACTTCGACCACCACGCCGGCGCCTTCACCGCCGAGCACGGCGTCGTGGGTGAACATGCCCAGCGTGATCATGATGTCGCGGAAGTTCGCCGCCACGGCATGCAGCGCCACTCGTACCCAGCCGGGCTCCAACGGTGCGTCGGCGTTGGGGACAGGCTCCAACTGCAGATTCTCGAACGTGCCCGCATTCGCTATTCCCAGCCGCCACGGCACGTCGTCCGGTGGGGACAACAGAGCATCAACTGCGCGGTTACCGCGCACCCGCGGGACGTAAACCGTTCCGCCTCTTAGCAAGACTTGTGGCTCGCCGACTGCGAGTGCCGCGGCTACCGCTTGACCGTCCAAGGACGTATCGGAGTCAACGAGCACGATCCGACCGGGATGCTCGGTCTGTGCCGACCGCACCAACCCCCACACCGCGGCGCCCGCCAAATCGGTGACATCTTCCCCCACCAACCCCATCGCGCCCCGGGTTGCCACCACCAGCAGCCCCGAGTCACGCTCGGTCAGCCAGGACTGCACGGCGGCCAGCGCCTGGTGCGTACGCTCGTAGCTTCCGGTCACCGGATCATGTTCAACAGCAACGGATTCCAGCAGCTGGTAGGACGGAGCCGGATTGGCGCCGATCGCCGCGGTTGCCGTCGCTGGTGACCAAACCACCTCGAACAGCCGGTCCCGGCCCGAGCCCGACACCGCCTCCCGCAACTGCCGCTCGGTCACCGGGCGGGCGACCATCGCGCCCACCGACAGCACCGGCAACCCCAGCCCGTCAGCCAATTCGATGGACACTGCCGACGGGCCAGCCGGTGCGATCCGCGCCCGCACTGCGGAGGCACCCGCGGCATGTAACGACACGCCCTGCCAAGAGAACGGCAATACGACTTCGGGGGTCTCGCTGGCCATGATCGCGATGTGCAGCGCCGCGTCGAGTAGTGCCGGGTGCATACCGAATCCGCTGACACCGCCAGCCGCGTCCGGCAGCTGCACCTCGGCAAACATCTCGTCGCCGCGGGCCCACATCGCGGTCAATCCCCTAAACGCCGGGCCGTATCCGTACCCGCGCGCCGCCAACCGCTCATAGCCATCAGCCAGGTCTATGGCGAGCGCACCGGCCGGTGGCCACACCGACAAATCGGCACTCGGCTCGACCGACCCGGAGCTCAACGTGCCCTCCGCGTGGCACACCCATCCGGAATCCGCATCGCCGTCGGGACGGGAAAAGACCGAGATGCTGCGCTGACTTGACTCCCCGGACTCTTCGGGGGGACCTACGACCACTTGCACCGCAACCGATCCCAACCCGGAATCCCCGGCCGGCAACATCATCGGCGCCAGCAGTGTCAGCTCGTCGACCACCGTACAGCCGACTTCGTCGCCGGCGCGGATCGCCAATTCGACGAACCCGGCGCCCGGGAACACCACTGTCCCGGACACTGCGTGATCGGCCAACCACCCCTGCATGCTGGGCGACAAGCGACCGGTCAACACCAACCCGCCCGAGGCCGGCAGCTCCACCACCGCGCCCAGCAGCGCATGCTCGCTGGCCCCCTGCCCCAACCCGGCTGCGTCGGCCGCAGCACTGTCACTGGGGAGCCAAAACCGGTGTCGCTCAAAGGCGTACGTCGGGAGCTGTACAAATCCTGCCCCATCCAACACGCCACGCCAATCGACACCGACACCCGCAACAAACGCCGAGCCGGCCGACATCAGGAACCGCTCGAGCCCACCGTCATCACGCCCCAGGGTGGGGATGACGATGGCCTCAGCGTCGCCGCCGAGGCAGTCGTTGAAGGTGTCTTCGATCCCGGCGATCAGCGCGGGATGCGGACTGGACTCGATGAACGTGCGGTAGCCGTGCTCGCACGCGCTGCGCACTGCCTGGTCGAACTGCACAGTTTGCCGGATGTTGCGGTACCAGTAGTCGGCATCCAAACCGCCGGTGTCCAAACGGGTTCCGGTCACCGTAGAAAAGAAAGCAGTACGCGAAGAACGCGGCTCGATGCCGCTTAGAACCGAGATGAGCTCAGCGCGGATCGCCTCCACCTCAGCCGAATGCGACGCATAGTTGACATCGATCCGGCGGGTGCGCAAATCCAGGTCCGCGCAGAAGTCGATGAGCTCCTCCAACACGGCCACTTCACCCGATACCACGACGGCTGCGCGGCCGTTGACGGCAGCGATGCCGGCCCGATTACGGTAGGGCGCCAACAGGTCCCGTGCTCGCTCGGCACTGCACGCGATGGAAACCATGCCGCCGGGACCGGCCATTGACGTCAGCAACTTACTGCGCAGCGTGACCACCCGTGCAGCATCGCGCAACGACAGTGCACCCGCGACATAGGCCGCGGCGATCTCACCTTGCGAATGGCCGATCACAGCATCTGGACTTACTCCCACCGACTTCCACAGTTCGGCCAGCGACACCATCACCGCAAAGAGCACCGGCTGCACCACGTCCACGCGATCCATGCCCGGAGCGCCAGGCGTACCGCGCAGAACCTCGGTCAGCGACCAGCCGACAAATTCCGTGAAAGCCTCCGCGCACGCTTCGATCTGCCGCGCGAATACCGGTGCGGTATCTAGTAATTCGATACCCATACCCAGCCATTGGGAGCCTTGGCCGGGGAAGACGAACACGGTCTTACCCGCGGGCACCGCCGCGCCCCCGATGACCGAGCCGCTCAGCTCGTCGCCGGCCAATGCATCTAGCCCGGCCAGCAACCGATCCCGATCACCACCAACGACAACGGCCCGATGCTCAAAGGTCGACCGGCCCGCCAACGACCACGCGACATCAGCAACATCAAGTTCTGGATGTGCGCCGGCATCCTCTGCCAACCTGGCTGCCTGAGCCCGCAGCGCGCTCGCCGACTTCGCCGAAACCACCCACGGCACCGCCGGCGGCCTGGGCCCGGCTTCGACTGGTTTCGAGACTGGTTCCGACTCGGGCGCGGCCGCCTCCACAATCACATGCGCATTGGTGCCACTCACCCCAAACGACGACACCCCCGCCCTTCTAAGCCGACCCTGCACCCCACCCGCCGCCGGCCACGGTCGCGCCTCGGTCAACAACGACACCGAACCCGCCGACCAATCCACATGCGGGCTCGGCGCATCCACATGCAGCGTCGCCGGCAACATTTCATGACGCAGCGCCAACACCATCTTGATCACACCCGCCACACCCGCAGCGGCCTGCGTGTGACCCATGTTCGACTTGATCGACCCCAACCACAGCGGTTCGGTTCTGCCCTGCCCGTAGGTCGCCAACAACGCCTGAGCCTCAATCGGATCACCCAACGTGGTCCCGGTCCCATGCCCCTCGACCGCATCCACCTCAGCCGCGCTCAACCCCGCGTTAGCCAACGCCGCACGCACGACCCGCTGCTGGGAGGGCCCATTCGGCGCAGTCAGCCCGTTGGACGCGCCGTCCTGATTAACCGCGGAACCGCGCACCACCGCCAACACCGGATGACCCAACCGCCGCGCATCCGACAACCGCTCCACCGCCAGGATGCCACCGCCCTCGGACCAGCCGACCCCGTCGGCCGCGCCGGCGTAGGCCTTGCACCGGCCATCTGGCGCGAGCCCCCGGTGCCGGCTGAACTCCACGAAGACAGTCGGCGTGGCGAAGACGGTCGCCCCGCCGGCCAGCGCCAGGTCACACTCACCCGAACGCAACGACTGCACGGCCATATGCAACGCCACCAACGACGACGAACACGCGGTATCCACCGACACCGCCGGCCCCTCCAACCCCAGCACATACGACACCCGCCCGGATGCGACGCTGGAGGTCGTGCCTGTCAGCCGATAGCCCTCGGTTTCCTCGGCCAACATGCCGTAGCCCTGGGCGACTACTCCGGCGAAAACTCCGGTCGCGCTACCGCGCAACCCGGTGGGATCAATCCCCGCCCGTTCCAACGCCTCCCACGACAGCTCCAGCAACATCCGGTGCTGGGGATCCATCGCCAGCGCCTCAGTCGTCCCTACACCAAAGAACGCGGGATCGAAGTCCGCGACACCGTCCACGAAGCCCCCGGTGCGCGCGTACGACTTGTGGCGCACGTCGGGATCGGGGTCGAATAACTTCGCCAGATCCCATCCGCGATCGGCCGGAAACTCCGATATCACGTCGCGGCCGTCGGCCACCATCTGCCACAGGCTTTCCGGGCTATCGACCCCGCCCGGGAAGCGGCAGGACATCCCGACGATCGCGATCGGCTCACTCGACCGCTCCAGCAACGCACGATTGGTGCGTTTCAGGCGTTCAACCTGGGCCACCGCTTTCCGCAGCGCTTCGGTCGCATGCTGGAGTTGATCAACCATCGCTAACCTCGCCTAACCTTCAACTAACATTTGGCCGTCTACCACTTCCGGGATGCGGCCCCCGCCAAGACACGGAAGTTGCTGCACGAATGGGCGACGCCATTTTTCGACCAGCTGCTGCCCTACCCATGAATGTTACCGGTGAGTATGGCTAACTCCGGAGGGTTTTCAAAACGTCCGTTACTCCTGTCCTCTAAAAACGGAATACCTTCTGGAAGCAGAACACCGGCTGAAAACGGGACACCTTTAGAAGAGGACCTTCTACCCATCCGAGGGCAGGTGACGCTACGCTCGGTGCACTCTGTTCCAGTTCAACACCTGGCGCACCATCCATGGCGTGACTGTACTCGGCTGGCCATTGGCGGTGGTCAGGCACATCTCACAACAACTAGCGGGACGGGTGCAAAACGGATCCGATGGTCGGCCGCATCGTCGGGATCGGTCCACAACTGGGCGGCCCTGTCCACACAGTCCGCGCCGTCGGCTTCCGCAGCGGCCAGATCGGCGGGGCCAGCTCGCCTCCCGCGCGGTGAATCTTTTGCTCCATGGCCTCTGCTACGTGTCGGCCAACGCCGCGGTAACTTACGCCGACAGCCCCGTCAGATCCGCCGTCTGACCCAACATGCCGACCCCGCGGCGGTTCAAGCACTGCTTCAATTGCCCAGATCAGAGCAGCAAGCGAAAATGTTCGGAGACAGATGGCAGACCAGACCCCCTTATCGCCAGAATTATTGGCATACCTTCGCGCTGAGTCATTGCGCGAAGACGAGCTCCTCCGAGAACTTCGTGAAGAAACCGCCACTTATCCGATGGGGCGAGTAATGCAAGTCATGGCTGAAGAGGGTCAGTTTCTCGCGCTTTTAGTGAAACTGATAAATGCCCGGAATGTATTGGAAGTCGGCACTTTTACGGGTTATAGCACGCTCTGCATGGCGAGGGCTCTACCACCCAATGGGCATCTCATCACGTGCGATATTACCAATCGGTGGCCGAAAATCGGCATGCAATATTGGCAGCGAGCTTCCGTTGACAGCCGAATCGAGGTAAAGATCGGTGATGCAGCCGAAACGCTCGAAAGCCTCCTAGTCGAGAAGGGCTCGGGATTTTTTGACCTCGCCTTTATTGACGCCGACAAAATGAACTATCGCACGTACTACGAGAAAGCGCTTCTGCTGGTTCGCTCGGGCGGGTTAATCGTCATCGACAACACGTTGCTATTTGGTAGAGTGGCCGACGTTGAAGATGACAGCCCTGAGGTAGCTGAGGTTAGAGAACTCAACTCGTCATTGCTCCGCGATAGCCGGATCGATTTGTCCACGTTACCAATGGCAGACGGAATTACTCTCGCGCTGAAGAGGGAGATTTGAGGTCTGGAGCGACGCAGTTGCATGGTAGTGGGCACCTCGCGCGGCTCCGGTACTAAGTGCATGCGTTGGATGCCGTCGCGTTGGGGCAACAAATTGTGGCAAGGGCAACCGGAGTCGTTGAAACCGAGAAACCGGTAAGTTATCTCCATAATCCTATTGCGCTCGGTCGCACGAAAATCGGCAATCAAATGCACACCTGCATCCGCGGCGTGGCCGATCAACCAGTTCAATACGGTCGTGCCCACGCCGAAACTAACGACGCGACAGGAAGTCGCGAGCAGTTTAAGGTGCCAATAAGCCCCGTGCTTCTCCACCAGTACAAGACCAACCACGCCGTGGGACCCAAAGCGATCGTCCAGACTCGCTAATATCACCTCGTGATCAGGATCAACACATAATTCTCGCAACATCGCCTCGGAGTAATGAACCCCCGTTGCATTCATCTGACTGGTGCGAAGTGTCAGCTCCTCAGCACGCGGTAGATCTTCGACCGCCGCCCGCTCGATACGCAGCCTAAGGTCGAGCGAACGCAAAAACGCATCATCCGGCCCCTGGAACCCGTCACGGTATTCATCCCGCCGCGCAGCAGCCTGGTACATATGCCGTCGCCGGCTAGCGTCGATTGTCACAATCTCTGGATTGAATTCAGGGAGTTCATGCAGAACTGAAATCTGATTTTTGGAGTAACAACGAACTTCGGGCAAATGAAAAGCCACCTCTGCACGTTCTGCGGGCTGATCGTCCACAAAAGCAATTCTGTCCAGCGAAAAGTTCAGTTGTTTCGCAATATATGAGATAGCGTCCGACTTTGGACTCCAAGAAATTTGCGGCAGAATAAAGTAGTCAGCAACTCCAAGCTCGGAAAGACGTGACCAGGCCAAATCGTGGTCATTTTTACTTGCGATCGACTGGAGGATGCCGCGCGAGTCAAGGACCTCGACCGTATGCCGAACTTCGTCAGCGATGAAAACGGGGTCACCCTCCAGGAGGGTGCCGTTCCACAAGGTGTCATCGAGGTCCCAGACGAGACACTTGATGGCACTACCTTGTTGAGCCATGCGCAGCTCCACTCAATCCATCTAATACAACGACATTGCGTGATCTGCCAAGAGCAGTTGGCATATTTCCGTGCTGCCCTCGATGATTTCCATCAGCTTCGAATCGCGATAGGCGCGTGTCACCAGGCCACTGCCTCGCGCTCCTGCCGACGCGAGTACCTGTACCGCCATCGCAGAGGCCTGAGCAGCGTTTCGGGCACTCACCTGCTTAGCAAGCACAGCCTTTATCGCCGTATCGGGAGTTGCTGCATCCCATGACCGACTGGCATGTTCGCATAGCTGCGCCGCGGATTGCTCAAGTACGAACAATTCCGCGAGATAGCGCTTAATCAGCTGGTGCTGTTCCAGCGGTTTCCCGAATTGTCGGCGAGTTCGTGCATGTGATGCAGCTTGGGCAAGGCAGGCTCTCAATATGCCGACACATCCCCACGCAACAGACAACCGCCCGTACGACAGCGCCGTCGTTATTATCAGCGGCAGAGATTGAGCTTCATGCCCTAAGATGTTGTCTGCTGGCACCTGAACGTTATCGAAATAGATGTTCGCGTGCCCGGCTGCACGGCAGCCAAGTGCATCGGTGATAGCTTCTACCCGAACGCCGGGCGAAGACATGGGCACTACTACCGCTACAGCACCATTCTCGATACGCCCGAACACAACCACAAAATCTGCATAGCTCGCGCCAGTAACCCAAACCTTGTGTCCGTCGACTACAGCGCCCTTCCCGCGGCGACTTATACGAGTAGTCATTTCTGACAAGTCGCTGCCTGCACCTGGCTCTGTGAAACCGACTGCCGCCAATTTGCCGCTGGTTAACTCGGGCAGGTAAAGCTTGCGTTGGTCGTGGTCGGCGAGCTTTTGAATGCACCAGGCCGCCATTCCGTGTGAAGTCATCACGCTACGAGTGGAGCTGCAGCGGCTGCCCAGGTGAGCGGTCAATTCGCCGGCATCTAAGCTACTGAAACCGGGCCCCCCGACGGACGCAGGAACCTGGGGGCACAGTAATCCATGTGTTCCGAGGTGCCGGAGGATATCGTTTGGGATCTTGGCTTGCGCGTCCCATTCCGAGGCTTGATCTCCGATAAGTTCGTCGACGAAACGACACTGGTCGGCTAGTTCTTGTTCGATTGTCATTATTCTGCGAGTCGCCGAACAAGGTTAGCCATTGCATTTACGGAGCGGAAGTTCGCCATGTCCAAATCGCGACCTTCGACCGCGACATCAAATGCGTTTTCTATCTGCACGACTAGTTCCAAAGCAAACATAGAATTGATCATGCCCTCGGTAAATAAATCCTGTTCGGGCCGCACCGTGGTCTTCAATCGCTTGCGAAGCATTGCGAGCAGTTCACCTGTAACTCGGTCTTCCGATGAATCAGCTTGAAGATAATTCTCAGAGTTCACTCCACACCCTCGCCGTATTCGTAGAACCCACAACCAGTCTTACGACCTAGATTGCCGCTTTTCACTTTATCAACAAGCAGATTGCATGGTCGGTAACGTTCGTGCCCGGTCCGTTCGTATAGAGAATCCAACGAGTCGACCAGGTTGTCGATCCCGATCAGGTCTGCGGTGCGAAGTGGGCCAACCGAATGCCCGAGGCATTCCACGATTAACGAATCGATGGATTCGACAGTGGCCACGCCCTCCTCGACGATGCGCGCTGCGTCATTCAGCATTGGGTGCAATAGCCGACTTGTAACAAATCCGGGACTGTCGTTCACGACGACCATCTGTCGTGCGAGTCTGTTTAGCAAATTGTGGACTGCGTTGATGGTGATTGGAGCCGTCCGTGGCCCGCGCACCACTTCGACCATCTTGATCAGGTAAGCGGGATTCATGAAATGAGCACCTACGAGGCTCTCGGGATGTGTCAGAATACTGGCGAGCTCATCGATAGGAATTCCCGACGTATTGGAAATAAGTGGCGTCGTCGGATCGACCTGCCTCTCGGCCTGCCGAAGAACATCGCATTTTAGGTCGAGGTTCTCGGTAATTGCCTCGATCACGGCAATGACGCCACCAGTTAGATCGAATTTCGTGTCGATCGCAAGCTGTCCAGTCGGCTGGTCGAACGGTAATTTGGATAATAGGCGCCCGTGGCGAAGTTGCGTAGCAATCTGACGGCTTGCTCGGTCGAGCTGATTCGCATCTGAATCAATCAGGATAACGGAAACGCCATGCGCGAGTGCCATCGATGCAATGCTTGTGCCCATTACTCCCGCGCCAACCACAACGAGATAGTCCTGGTCGGACCGCTGCTTTGTTATTTCGTATATCGGTGATGTTGGCACAGTTTCAGTATTTCTTCTTGATTGGTACTAGGACAGACCAGTTGGTCCACAGCCCATTGCCGGCGGTCGAACCCGCCGGTGGTGGTGTTGATCCTCAAATCTGCCCAAGCCCTAGTGGAGAGGGGCACCGCTCTCCGGCCCCTGTGGAAACAGCTGGTTGAATTCCTTACTTGTGTCGAGACTACCCGTCTGACCCGCAGGTAAGGTCGGTCGTCCCGGGCGTCGACGCTAGCAAACGACAACGAACGTAGGTTGCCCAGCTACCGACTCAGCCGCGGGAAGACGATCCCCGTGTCAACATGAGTCTCGCGCACCGACTCGATGATAATGAGATCGACGCCGTGTACACAGCTCGCGGGAGCTCTGGGGGAGGCCATCGAGGATGTCTCGTGCCTAGGTGTCGGGTTGATCATCCGGACCGCTGCCGAGGCCGAGGTCGACGCCTTCTTGGACCGGCCCCGGTTGAGCACCCATCACCGGTGCGGCTCTGCGGACTGGCTGCCGTATAGGCTTTGCCCATCAAGGTTCTTGCAGAGGCCCGTCGCGACCGGACGGTAGCGACGACTGCAAATAGTTACCTACGAGAGGTTATGTGCATCCCTCGTCGGGAGGCGGTCAGTCCATGGAGAACGGCTTGCAATCGGTAGGGATTGCCGTGATCGGGATGGCATGCCGATTTCCAGGTGCGTCAAACCCGGCCGAATTTTGGAGAATTCTCCGAGGTGGCGAAGAAGTTACCACCCCGCCGCCCGCTCATAGGTCCCAGCTGGATCCGCTCGGTAGCAGCACAGGTCTTGATCAGCAGCGAGAGGGATACGTAAGCAACGTATCTGATTTCGATGCACATTTCTTCGGCATATCGCCGCGTGAAGCTCGCTCGATGGATCCGCGGCAGCGGTTCGCTCTCGAGCTGACATGGGAATTACTCGAGGCTTCCCTGATGGCGCCCGACAGAATGCATGGAGATCATGCCGCCGTTTATATCGGAGCGATGAACGACGACTATGCGTTCCTTTCCCTCCGCAGTCGCGGAGCCGATCTCGATCATCACTCGTTTGTGGGCCTCAATCGAGGATTAATCGCCAACCGAATTTCATTCGCATTCGGGATGCATGGGCCCAGTTTCACCGTGGACTGCGGTCAATCTTCCTCTCTAGTAGCGGTGCATCTTGCGTGCGAGAGCCTTCGGAGTGGGGAGTCATCGCTGGCAGTCGCAGGAGGGATCCAGCTGAACTTGGCCGCCGAAACCGCGCGTCTCGAGGCAAAGTTCGGTGCTCTGTCGGGTTCGGGCCACACGTATGCATTCGATGAACGCGCCGACGGGTACGTGCGGGGTGAGGGAGGCGGCCTGGTTCTGTTGAAGCCGCTCGATGCGGCGATAGCTGACGGAGATCGGATCCGTGCCGTAATTCGTGGAAGCGTCGTGGGTCATGCCGGCAGGAATGCTGCTGGATTGACCGCGCCTTCCGTTGCGGGACAAGCTGCCGTTCTGCGGCGGGCATACGCTCGCGCAAGCCTGGACAGCGCACAAGTGGATTACGTGGAGTTGCATGGTGCGGGCACCCACGTGGGTGACCCGATCGAGGCGACGGCGCTCGGCCAGGTGTTCGCGGGGCGCGGGGCCCGCCCACTGCACGTGGGTTCTGTGAAGTCGAACATCGGCCACCTCGGCGCCGCCGCTGGCATTGCCGGGCTGCTCAAGACGGTCCTGGCAATGGAAAATGCCGAGATTCCGGCAAGCCTCAATTACTCGCACGGTAATCCTGAAGTTGATCTTGAGAAGTTGGGCCTGAGAGTTAATCGGGCGCTATCACCCTGGCCAGTTGCGGAGGGCCGGCCGCGGCGGGCGGGGGTGTCGTCGTTCGGGATGGGCGGCACCAATGCTCACGTGATTCTCGAGCAGGCTCCACCGCCGACCGAGGTGACCGAAACCGCGGCCTGGACAGGTGATTCGCGTGGTGCAGGGTTGTCGGTGGTGCCGTGGGTGCTGGCGGCTAGGTCGGCTGAGGCGCTGGCCGGGCAGGCGGCCCGGTTGCTGGCCTCGGTGCAAGCTGATGAGCGGTTGGATCCGGTGGATGTGGGGTGGTCGTTGGTTACCGCCCGGTCGGTGTTTGAGCATCGGGCGGTGGTGGTGGGGGCTGATCGGCAGCAATTGATGGCGGGGTTGGCGGGGTTGGCCGACGGCCGGCCGGGTGCCGAGGTGGTGTTGGGTCGGGCCGATTCGGTGGGAAAGACGGTGATGGTCTTTCCCGGCCAGGGTTCGCAGTGGGCGGGAATGGCGGTGCCGTTGTTGGATTCCTCGCCGGTGTTCGCTGACCAGATGCGTTGTTGCGGTGAGGTGCTGGCGGAGTTTGTGGATTGGTCGCTGCTTGATGTGGTGCAGGGGGTAGAGGGCGCACCGGGGTTGGATCGGGTCGATGTGGTGCAGCCGGTGTTGTGGGCGGTGATGGTGTCGTTGGCCCGGGTATGGCAGTCGGTGGGCGTGGTTCCTGATGCCGTGGTCGGGCATTCACAGGGCGAGATCGCCGCGGCGTATGTGGCCGGGGCGCTGTCGCTGCGGGATGCGGCGGCGGTGGTGGCGTTACGCAGCCGGTTATTGGTGCAGTCGGCCGGCGCGGAGGGGGCGGGTGGAATGGCTGTGGTTTGTCTGCCCGCCACCGAGGTGATGCAACGCTTGGACCGTTGGCCGGGGGCCGTGGTGGTGGCTGCGATCAATGGCCCTAGGACGACGGTTCTTTCCGGTGCGGTGAAGGACCTCAGGAGCATTGTCGTCGAGTGTGGAGAATCTGGAGTTCGAGCGTTTCGGATTCCCTCGAGCGTCTCCGGTCATTCTCCGATGATCGAACGTTTCAAGGATGAATTACTCAGGGAGTTAGACGCGATAGAGCCGATGCGGTCGACCGACATCGAATTCTATTCGACAGTCACCGGCGGCTTGGTAGATACGACAGATCTGGACAACAACTACTGGTATCGGAATCTCCGTGAGACCGTCCAGTTCGAGTCCGCGGTCCGTGGGTTGTGGGAAGACGGTTACCACGTGTTCATCGAGCCCAGTCCGCATCCGGTGTTGATCGCCGACATTGAGGGCATCGTCGCTGAGGGCGGCCGAGAACCCGTGGGCGCGGTGGTGATTCCGACGTTGGGTCGCGATGACGGTGGGTTGCAACGGTTTTGGACGTCGGTGGGCCAGGCCTACGTTGCGGGTTTGGGCGTGGACTGGTCCGGGGTGTTCGCCGGTAGCGACGCTCGCACGGTGGAGTTGCCGACGTACGCGTTTCAGCGGCAGCGGTTTTGGTTGGCGGCGGCATCGGCGGGGGCCGGGGATGTGCGTGGTGTCGGGTTGGCCGGGGCAGAGCATGCGTTGTTGGGTGCGGTGGTCGAGCGGCCCGATTCCGGTGGGGTGGTGTTGACCGGCCGGCTATCGGTGGGTGTTGACCCGTGGCTGGCCGACTACGCGTTGGCCGGGATGGTGGTGCTGGCGGGGACGGGTTTTGTGGAGTTGGCCATCCGCGCTGGTGATGAGGTCGGCTGCGCGGTGGTGGAGGAGTTGACGCTGATAGCGCCGCTGGTGCTGCCCGAGGGGGCCGCGGTGCGGGTGCAGGTGGTTGTCTCTGGCCCTGGTAAATCCGGTAGCCGTCAGGTATCGGTGTATTCGAGTGGCGACCAACCCGATGCGGAGTGGGTGTTACATGCCCAGGGCATGCTGGGGGTCAGCCCCGCAGCGGCGTCCTCGGCGGCGGATTTGTCGGTGTGGCCGCCCGCTGGGGCCACCGCCGTCGATGTGACCGGCGCTTATGAGCGACTGGCCGCGCGCGGCTACGGGTACGGTCCGGCGTTTCAAGGGTTGCAGGCGCTGTGGCGGCGGGGGCAGGAAGTCTTTGCCGAGGTCGCCGTGCCCGACGGGGTGGAGGTCGGCGCGTTTGGGATTCATCCGGCCTTGTTGGATGCGGTGTTGCATGCCGGGTTGCTCACCGAGCCCGAGCAGGCCGGTGACATGGTGTTGCCGTTCACCTGGGCGGGAGTGTCGCTGCACGCCACGGGGGCCACCCGGGTACGGGCACGCCTCGCGCCGGCCGGGGACGGCGCGGTGTCTTTGGAGCTGACCGACACCATCGGGTCACCGGTTTTATCGGTGCAGTCGTTAATGGTGCGGCCAATCACCGCACAGCAGTTGGCCGCTGCGGTGACAGCGGCAGGTTGTCAGACACGTCAAGAACTGCTGGAAGTGGTATGGACACCAATCGCCCTGGACCACAGCAGCGTTGATGACCACGGTGGCCCCTCGGTGATCACCTGGGACGAGATGCTGACCGGCGCTGGCGCCCCAGAGACCAATACGGCCGATCGGGATGCGGTGGTGTGGGAATGGAGCAGTAAGGGCCAGTCGGGTTCTGGTGGTGGGTTGAGTTCGGTGTATACCGCCACTCATCAGGTGTTAGGGGTGCTGCAATCCTGGCTGGCTGTGGATCGAGCGTCCACGTTGGTGGTGCTGACCCATGGTGCGGTGGGAGTGGCCGGCGAGGATGTCACCGATCTGGCTGGAGCAGCGGTTTGGGGATTGGTGCGTTCGGCGCAAAGCGAGAATCCGGGCCGGATCTTGCTGGTCGATACTGACGCGCCAGTGGATTTGGCCCCGCTGACCGGCAGCGGGGAACCCCAACTGGTGATCCGCACCGGCAAGGCTTGCGTCGCCCGTCTGGCCCCGAGCACACCTCAACCGCTGCCGCTACCAAACGGGTTGTGGCGGTTGGGAGTCAGAGGTGGGGGGACGTTCGAGGACGTGGTGGCAGAGCCCCGTGCGCGGGCGGAAGCGGCGTTGCGGGTGGGGCAGGTGCGGGTTGAGGTGCGGGCGGTGGGCGTCAATTTCCGCGATGTAGTGATGGCGTTGGGAATGTATCCCGGTCCCGCGGAGCTGGGCGCGGAGGGGGCGGGAGTGGTTGTCGAAGTTGGCCCGGGCTTAAGCGGTGTGGTCGTAGGTGATCACGTGATGGGTTTGTTGGGTGCGGCGGGTCCGGAGGCCGTGGTGGACCAGCGGCTGATTGTTCGGGTACCGCCGGGGTGGTCGTTCGCCGAGGCCGCCGGTGTGTCGATGGTGTTTTTGACCGCCTACTACGGGTTGGCGGATTTGGCCGGGGTGCGGGCGGGGGAATCGGTGCTGATCCATGCCGCGACCGGCGGGGTGGGGATGGCGGCCGTGCAGTTGGCGCGGCACTGGGGGATGGAACCTTTTGTCACCGCCAGCCGCGATAAGTGGGACACGTTGCGCGCCATGGGATTCGACGAGGACCATATCGCCGATTCGCGCACGCTGGAGTTTGCGGAGAAATTCTTATCCGCCACCGGAGGGCGCGGGGTCGATGTGGTGTTGAACTCACTGGCCGGCGAGTTTTTGGACGCTTCGCTGCGGTTACTGCCGGGTGGGGGGCGTTTCATCGAGATGGGCAAAGCCGACATCCGCGACCCCCAGGTCGTCGCCCAAACACATCCAGGGGTGTTGTACCGGGCCTTTGACCTGGCTGAGGCCGGCCCGCAGCGCATTGAGCAGATGCTCGCGGAGTTGAGCGGATTGTTTGACACCCACACCGTGCATCAGTTGCCGGTCACTACCTGGGACATCCGGTATGCCCCACACGCCCTCCGGTTCGTCTGTCAGGCTCGGCACATCGGCAAAGTGGTCCTGACCATGCCCGATCAAACCTCCGATGCCCTGGGGGCGGGCACGGTGTTGATTACTGGTGGGACCGGGATGGCCGGGGCGGTACTGGCCCGGCATGTTGTGCATCGGTATGGGGTGGGTCATGTGGTGCTGGCCAGTCGCCGTGGGGATCGCGCCGAAGGGGCCGGTGAGTTGGTGGCCGAGTTGACCCAGGCCGGTGCCGAGGTACAGGTGGTGGCCTGTGATGTGGCCGATCGTGACGCGGTGGCAGCGTTGTTGGCGGGACTGCCCGCGCAGTACCCGCCGTTGACCGCGGTCATACACGCCGCCGGGATGATCGATGACGCGGTGATCACCTCGTTGACGCCTGACCGGATCGATACGGTGTTGGCGGCCAAGGCCGATGGGGCGTGGAACCTACACGAGTTGACCCGGGATCTGAACCTGTCGATGTTTGTCATATTTTCCTCGCTGGCCGGCACGGTGGGCTCTCCAGGGCAGGGTAATTACGCGGCGGCCAACGCTTTCCTGGACGGGTTGGCCACTCACCGGCGCGCGGCTGGGCTCCCGGCGGTATCGATGGCGTGGGGATTCTGGGAGCAAGCCCTGACCCGAATGAGCCATAGCGGTGTGGCGGCGATGACAACCGATCAAGCACTGGAGCTGTTTGACACCGCGCTCATCGTTAATCACCCCACCGTGGTGGCCGCCCTCCTGGACCGCACCGCGCTGGCCAACGCCACCCTCAGCACGCGGCTACCGCCGCTGTTTACCGATCTGGTCCGCCACCCCCTGCGGCGGCTGGTCACCACCGAGGCGACCGCAGTCAAATCGGCACTGGCCCAACGACTCCACGGACTGACCCTCGACCAACAACACGACCTACTACTCGACCTGGTGCGTTCACACATCGCGGTTGTGCTGGGCCACTCCAACCCTCAGACCATCGACCCGGACAGGGCGTTCCAGGAGTTGGGCTTTGACTCGCTGACCGCTGTCGAGATGCGCAACCGGCTGAAAACTACTAGTGGCCTGGCGCTTTCACCGACGCTGATCTTCGACTACCCGAACTCCGCCGCGCTGGCCGGTTACATGCACCGAGAACTCGTCGCCACACCGGAGCAACACAGCCCGGCCGCTGCGCCCGGGGAAGTCGAAATCCAGCGCGTTGTGGGGTCGATTCCGGTAAAGCGCCTTCGGCAGGCGGGAGTTTTAGAACTGTTGCTAGCGTTGGCAAATGAAGCCGACGGCAACGCGCAGGCGGCAGTCCGTGCAGTGACCACGGAAAAAGATATCGCGGACATGGACCTCGACGACCTGGTCAATGCGGCGTTGATGAACGACGACGACGAGTAGGCATGAGTCGCCCTGTGTCAAGCCGCCCGGTGTCGAACTTGGCTGAGCAATGTCTGGAGGGCGTGATGTTTGGCGAGCGGCCACGGAGGTGGTCTATCGAAGCTTAGGTCCTGGCGTCCGCGCGGGGTGCTGCGACCAGCGCCAACGAGGACGCCCCCTGGTCGTGGTATTGGGCTTCGAGTTGATCGTGAACCCGCAGCGACTGCGACCCGGCGACGTCGAAACCGCCGCCGGTGAGGTGCCCGGACTGCGTCAGCACTACATACATTGCCGGAACCAGCGCGAGCAGCCAGCTTGCGAAGACCAACCAGCGGAACCTGCGCAGGTTGCGGCTTAGGCGCATCATGAACTGCTGGATCTCGGTCTCCCCATATGTCGCTCAGTGCACGCGAGCGTACCGCAACGCCCTGTGAATAAAGTCAGCTTATCGGGTGCTGAGCTGCGGCGACGCCGATGCTGCGGAGACGCTACAAAGTCGTTGTGAAGACGTTTTGCGAGCCTGGACCCGCCCCGCCGCCGAGCGGCGTTGGTCACAGGAGTTGGTACCGGTCTCGCCTTCGATGGCAGGATATCGGGTGGCCGCGCGGGTGTCGGGGGGCGCAAGTGAGTGGATCGCCCTGTGGGCTCAGGTAATCGTGAGGAGATATCCATGAAATTTGGCGATGCGACCATGCGCCGCGTGTGCGTCGCGGGGCTGATCGGAGCCGCACTGCCGAGTGCCGCCGCCCTCACCGTCGCACTGATGGCGGGCCCGCCTGCCACCGGTGCGACCGATCCGTGTGCGGCCAGCGAGGTCGCGCGGACGATCGGTTCGGTCGCCAAGTCGATGGGCGACTACCTGGACTCCCACCCGGAGACCAACCAGGCGATGACGACGATCCTGCAGCAGCAAGCGGGCCCGCAATCGGTGACCTCGCTGAAGTCCTATTTCGAAGCCAACCCGAAGGTGGCCATGGACATGACGTCCATTGCGCAGCCGCTGACCGGGCTGTCGACGCAGTGCAAGCTGCCGATCACGATCCCGCAGGCGATGGGCCTGATGCAGCAGGCGCAGGGCGCGGGTGGGTTGCCGCCTGCGCCGCCTGCCGCGCCGGTCTCGCCCTCGACGGGCAGCACACTTCCGGGGCCGTCGCGCGGTAATACCGTCGGCTAACGGGGGTCGATTCCGATGGCTCGCTCGGGCTCCCGGTCAAGTGGCGGCAACGGGCCCTGCAACGCGGTATCCGAAGGGTCGTCGCAGTGCAGCGGAGCCGGTAAGGCGGGCAGTGGCCCGGTGGGTGAGTCGTCGTCGGAGTCGTTGGTTTTCTCGGTGCGAAACACGAAGAAGAACACCACCCAGCCGACGGCGGAGATTAGCAGCCAGCTGATCAGCCGGTAGATCAGCATCGCCGAGATGGCATTGGGCAGCGACATCCCACTGGACACCAGTCCGGGGACTAGCACGGCCTCGACGACCAGCAGCCCACCCGGCATCAGCGGTATCGTGCCGACCGCGCGGGCGGCCGCGTAGGCCACGGCCAACCCGGCGACCGAGGCGTGATCACCGGCCGCGTAGGCGGCAAAGCCCAGGCAGGCCACGTCGGCGATCCAGTTGAACAGGGACCAGCTGAACGCCACCCCCAGGTCGCGTCGGCCCAGGCTGACCGATTCCAGCTGCATGAGCGTCTCGCGCCACTTTTCCACGCCGGTCTCGGCGGGCCGGCCACGAACCGAGTTGACCCACGCCAGGACCCGGCTGCCGATCCCCTCGATCAGCTCTGGGCGCGAGGCCACCGCCTGGGCCAGCAGCAGCAACGCGACGAAACCACCGAGGGTGAACAGCAGCGAGAACGGGTTGTTCTTGGCGCCCAGGAAGAACGCGCCACCCAGGCCGAGCACCGCCAAGCCCACCGCCTGCAGCACCCCCGACATGACCAGCTGCCACGACGCCACCACCGTCGAAGCGCCCCAGATGCGTTGCTGACGCAGCAGGAACGTGGCCGAGAGCACGGGGCCGCCCGGCAGTGTGGTGCTCAGCGAGTTGGCCGCGTAGAACGCGGCTTCCGAGCGCAACTGCTTGACGTGCACTCCGGCGGATGCCAGCAGGGTGCGCTGGATCTGGGCGAAGCTGTGCATCGACGCGACGGCGGCGGCCACCGCGGCCAGCAGCCACCACCAGTTGGCCTCGAACAGGCTTTTCCACGCCTTGGCCAGCTGGTCCCAGCCCAGGGCTATCTCGACGGCCAGCACGACGGCGACGACGCCGAGCACCACCCAGCGCACCCACCAGTATTTGCCGCGCGGGGCAGCGTCGCGCTGGCTGACCAGCTTGCGGGCGGTGGCGTCGTGCGACACGTGGTTTAGGGTAACCGCGCAGGTGGCGCACCGATCGCTGCGCAACGACGACTGTGTCGTCGTTGTAACCGGATCGTGCCGGCCCGGACGGGCCCGGGCCCCCAGTTAGGCTTGCTGGATGGCGAACTTCGACGACGTTGCGTCGGTCGAACCCCTGGTCCGCAAGGCCGCTGCCTGGGCGTGGCGTTTGCTGGTCATTCTGGCCGCGGTGGTCGCCGTGTTGTGGGTCGTGGAAAAACTTGAAGTGATCGTCGTCCCGGTGTTGCTGGCGTTGATGATCAGCGCGTTGCTGGTGCCACCCGTGGACTGGCTGGACCGGCGGGGTCTGCCGCGCGGTGGCGCGGTGACGCTGGTCTTGCTGGTCGGATTCGCGATCCTGGGTGGCATCCTGACGTTCGTCATCAGCCAGTTCGTCTATGGTTTGCCCGATTTGACCAAGCAGGTGGAGCACAGCATCGACTCCACCCGCAGGTGGCTGATCGAAGGGCCCGCGCATCTGCGCGGCGAACAGATCGACAACGCCGGCAACGCGGCGATCCAGGCGCTGCACAATAACCAGGCGAAGTTGACCAGCGGCGCGCTGTCCACCGCGGCCACCGTCACCGAGCTGGTCACCGCCGCGGTGTTGGTGCTGTTCACGCTGATTTTTTTCCTGTATGGCGGCCGCAACATCTGGCAGTACGTCACCAAGATCGTCCCGGCCGGTGCGCGGGACAGGGTGGTCGAGGCGGGCCGCGCCGGATACGGGTCGCTGATCGGGTACGTGCGGGCGACGTTCCTGGTGGCGCTGACCGATGCGGCCGGGGTGGGCACTGGGCTGGCGATCATGGGGGTGCCGCTTGCGCTGCCGCTGGCTTCGCTGGTCTTTCTCGGCGCGTTCATCCCCCTGGTTGGTGCGGTAATCGCCGGCTTTCTGGCCGTGATTGTCGCCCTGCTCGCCAAAGGCATCGTCTATGCGCTGGCCACGCTCGGTTTGCTGGTGGTGATCAACCAACTCGAGGCGCATTTGCTACAGCCGCTGGTGATGGGGCGCGCGGTCTCGATTCACCCGCTGGGGGTGGTGCTCGCCATTGCCACCGGCGGCGTGCTCGCGGGGGCCGTCGGCGCCTTGCTCGCGGTGCCGACGGTCGCGTTCCTCAACAACGCGGTGCAGGTGTTGCTGGCCCCCGATCCCTCGGCCGAAGCGGAGAAACAGGCCGAGGACGGCGACGCCAAGGGCGGCGGCATCGTCGCGGCCCAGCCCGACGACAGCGCCGAGTAAGCCTGTAGCGCCTGCACGCCCGCTCGAGTGTGGCTCT
This sequence comes from uncultured Actinomycetota bacterium, assembly GCA_963767375.1. Classification (GTDB taxonomy): domain Bacteria; phylum Actinomycetota; class Actinomycetes; order Mycobacteriales; family Mycobacteriaceae; genus Mycobacterium. The sequence continues at coordinate 1,247,632 of CAVYDT010000008.1, read as the reverse complement.
ATGTACGTAATTTCCCGATCTGGCGTGCATAAGCCCCACACTCGGCGAGCCAGGTGAAGGGGTGGCAGAGACTGGCGCTATAACCGTCCCTCGCGGCGCAGCAAATCCGCGGCACTGACGCCCCCGCCGCCACCGCGGCGGCGCGGGCGCGCCTCATCGCCGTTATCGCTCTGATCGGCCTGGCCGCGGGCGTTTATCTTCTCGGTGGCCGCCTCGGAGTCGTCGGTCTCGGGCCGCATGATCGGCAGGGCGGCGGTGGGGTCGGCCGGGTCGCTCGCGGTCTCGCTGGGAACCGGCCCCGAAACCGGCGCCGCCCGCGTCGGTGGTGGCGGCGGCGGGGGCGCACCCTCCGGCTGGCCGGGCACCGACATACGGGTGGTGCTCGCTTCGGTCGGCTGGCTGGGCCTGGTATTCAGCCGTGTGGTGCTGGCGCCGGAGGGAAGCTCGGCCGGGCGCGGCCCCGGGGGGCCGGGATGGGTGGGGTCGTGCGGTGGGCGCGGCGGCGCGGCGGCCAGGCTGGCCGCCTTGACCGGAGGCCGCGCGGCACGGCCGTTGACGCTGGGGCGCTTGTGCTCGTCAGGCAGGTCGATCTCGCCCAACCCGAGGCGGTTCTGCAGGCGCCGCGCCCAGCGCGGGGCCCACCAGCAGTCGTCGCCGAGCAACTTCATCACCGATGGCACCAGGAACATCCGCACCACGGTCGCGTCCAGCAGCAGAGCCGCCATCAGCCCGAACGCCAGGTACTTCATCATCACCAGGTCGGAGAACACGAACGAACCGGCGACCACGGCGAGAACCAAGGCGGCGGCGGTAATGAGGCGCCCGGTGGTCGCGGTACCGATCCGGATGGCCTCCGCGGTGGACATGCCGCGCGCTCGCGCCTCCACCATGCGGGACACCAGGAACACCTCGTAGTCGGTGGCCAGGCCGTAGCCGACGGCGACGACCAGCGCGATGATGATCACCATCAGCGGCGTCGGGGTGAAATTGAGCTGCTTCGCGAAGTGTCCGTCGACAAAGATCCACGTCAGGATGCCCATCGTGGAGCCCAGCGTCAGCGCGCTCATCACCGCGGCCTTGATCGGCAGCACCACCGACCCGAACGCCAGGAACATCAACAACATGGTCGTGCTGATGAGAACCACCAGCATCAACCCGGCCTTGTCGAACAAGGCGTGAATGCTGTCTTGCTCGAGCGCGGGAGTACCGCCGACGAAGACCTCCAGACCCTTGGGCGCGCCGATGGAGCGCAACTCGTCGATCTTCTTGGCGGCGTCGTTGCGCGTGAGCAAGCCGTTCTCGATCACTCGGATCGAGGCGTCTTCGGGGTGAGTCGTCCCGTTGGGTCCGGCGACGCACGGATTACCGGCAATGGCCGGGCAGGGCCGTTCGTCCCACTGCTTACTGGTGAACCCGGTGATGCCCGAGACCCTGTTGCGGACGTCGGCGACCTGCTGGTCGGTGACGGGGCTGTGGTTGTCGCTCTGGATCACCAGCGTCAGCTGCTCGGTGCGGTATCCGGGGAAGAGGTTGTCGAAGTGCTCCTGCGCCACGCGGGCCGGGTTGTTCGGCGGCAGGTACTTCTCGCTGATGCCACCGAGCTGCAGATTGCCCAGCGGGATGACCAGCAGGATCATGCCGATGACGATCGGGATGGCGAAGGCCAGCGGCCGCTTCATCACCCAGGTGACCAGTTTGCCCCAGAAGCCGGCCTCGACTTCTTCGCGGGTCTTGGTCTTCTGCAGCCGATCGGCGAGCCAATTGAGGTAGGCGCGGGACACCTTCCAGTTGCGCAGGAACGGCACCCGGAAAGCCGTTCGCACGCCGAGCGCGTCGACGTGTTTGCCGAGGATCCCCAGGCACGCGGGCAACAGCGTGATCGATAGCAGCGCCGCAAGTCCGACCGCCGCGATCAGCGCGTAGGTCAGCGACTTCACGAAGCCCTGCGGCAACAACAGCAGGCTGGCGCCCGAGGCGATGATCAGCACCGCCGAGAACGTCACCGTGCGACCGGCCGTCATGACCGTGCGTCGCACCGCGGCCTCGGTGTCGTAGCCTTCGGCGATCTCCTCACGGAACCGGCTCACCACAAAAAGCCCGTAGTCGATGGCCAGGCCCAGACCGACCAGCGACACGACGGGTTGCGCGAAGAAGTGCACCGGCGCGAACAGCGCGATGAAACGCAGGATGCCCAGCGCACCCGCGATGCTCAATCCACCCACCATCACCGGGAGGCCGGCGGCGATCGCGCCGCCGAACACCAGGAACAGCACCACCGTCACCAGCGGCAGCGCGAGGACCTCCATGCGGCGCTGGTCGGTGGCGATGGTGCCGGTCAGGGAACTCATGATGGGCTCCAGGCCGGCGAGTTCGACGGTGCCGCCGTCGAGCTTCTGCAGGTCCGGTGCGATGGTCTTGTAGTTGTTGAGGATGGTGTCGTCGTCATTGCCCTTCAGCGGGATGCTGACGAAGGTGTGCTTCTTGTCCTCGGTCGCCATCCCCTTGATCTGGGCGTTGGGGGGATCGGTGCCGGGCGGTAGAGCCAGGTAGCCGGCCCAGCCGAGGACCTGGTCGGGGTGGTCGTTTTTGAACTTGTTGAGCTCATCGACGATCTTCTGGTGCCAATCCGGGTCGTCGACGGTCTTGCCGTCGGGGGCGGTGAAGGTGGCGACGATGTGGCCGGTGCGGTCCCGGCCGTAGGTCTTGTCGCCGAGGATCGAGGCCTTCACGGATTGGCTGCCGTCGTCGTAGAAACCGCTCTGCGTGACGTGTTTACCCAGGTCCATCCCGAACAGGCCGCCGCCGAGGCACAGGGCCACCATGACCCCGATAACGATGTACCGGTACCGGTACACAGTTCGACCCCACCAGGCGAACACGTACGCTCCTTACTGGATCCCTAGCGACCCGCGCAGTGGCTTCCCAGTCTCACACACGCGACGTCAACAGCGCTGACAGCGGCCGGAACGGCTGCAGCCACGCCCCTTGTTCAGGCAGCGAATCCAGGCCGATTCGCGGCAACGGCTCCCGGAAAACACCTGTGATGTCCTCCAGGTCGACGAACTCCAAGGTATCCGACGCTAGTGCCCAGCTCGCGTGTTCACGAAATCCAATGACCTGAACTGGGGTTCCGTCGCGGGCCACCTCTTCCAGAGGTTGACGGAACGCCTGACCGTCCGCGGAAGCCACCACCAGGGCGGCGAGCCCGTCGGTGCGCCGGCGCTCGATGTGCTCGAGCATGTCGCGGTCGACGTCGCTGTCCTCGTCGATCTTCGGCTTGGCGAAGACCGCGAAGCCCACGTTACGCAGCGCCTCCACCCACGGTCGGACAATGTCGGCGCTGCCCGGCGCGATGTTGGTGAACACGGTGGCCTCGGGCTCGATGGTGACGCCGGCTCGCGCGGCCGAGACGTCCGCCGTGCGGGCCAGCAGCCAGCGGCCCAACGCGTCGAATCGCGGGCGCTCCAGGGCCGTCGGCCGTCGGCCGAGGATGGAGCCCAGCCCCATGTCGAGGTTGGGGGCGTCCCACACCAGCAGGACGCGCCGGATCGGCGGCGCGAGGTCGCCCGGGCCTTTCTCGAGGTCGTTCTCGGGCAGCGCCGACGGCGCTGCTTGTTCTGTCACTTCTTCTGTCACGCTCATGGTCATCGTCTTTTCCAGATCAGCTCGGTGACGTCGCTGCCCGCTTCTTGGGCCTTCGTCTCGTATTTAGTAGTGGGGCGAACTACCGAGATCGGTAGTGATTCGGTGCCGGGTTCGACGCGGACGAGCCGAGGATCGGCCCCCCCGGCTTCATCGCCGACGGCGGCTATGTGTTCGGCGTAGCCGGGGTGGTCCGTCGCGGCGTGCAGGACACCACCGGGGAGTAGCCGGTCGGCGATCAGGTCAACCGTCGCCGGCTGCAGGAACCTGCGCTTGTGGTGGCGCGCCTTGGGCCACGGATCGGGAAAGAAGACGCGAACACCGGTCAGCGAATCCGGCGCGATGAGCTGCTCCAGCACGTCGATCCCGTTCCCACGGATCAACCGGATATTGCCTACCTGTTCACGCTCGATCGCGGAGAGCAACTGCGCCAACCCCCGCCGGTAGATTTCCACCGCGATCACGTCGATGTCCGGCTCGTCCTGCGCCATCGCCAGCGTCGACGCGCCGTTGCCGCAACCGATCTCCAGCACCAGCGGCGCGCGACGGCCAAACCACGCTTCGGTATCCAGCGGCTCCCCAGAGGACCCAGCGGGCTCGGGAATCACCGAGACACCGAGTTCCGGCCATAGCCGCTCCCAGGTGTCGCGCTGCAGTTCGGACAGGGCGGAATGCCGCGAGCGGAAGGTGGTGGCCGGAATACGCCTGTTCGGCGCCGCCTGTTCCGCCTGCTCCGCCACCGGTGTGTGGGGACGCGCCCGCACTCCGGGTTGCGCATGCATCCGTCCATGGTGGCCCATGAATCGCCGATGTAGCCGCCTCAGATCCGAATTGATACCCAACAGTTGCCTTGGGCTGCTACCAACCGGTGGCTCGCGTCTCGGCGACGCAGGTGTCACCATTCGGTGCATGCGGCGACAGGGGGACCAGGCGTTCGTCGGGGAGCTGGCGCGATATGCCGCCGGGGCGGCGGACGGGCGGCTGACGGCGATCGCGCGGCGAGCCGCGGGGCCGCTGCGGGTGGCCGTGCGCGGACGTCGGGGCGTGGGTTGCTCCCTGGTGACGCGCGCGCTGAACCATGCCGGGATCGTGCCGGACGAGCCGGACTTAGTTGTCTACGTCATCGCCGAGGTGGTCAAGCCCGAGGACTCCCGGGCTGTCCAGGCCCTCGTCGCCGCGCGATGTCCGGTGCTGGCGGTGCTGAATAAAGCCGATGTGACCGGTTTCGCCGGGGGCGGGCCGATGGCGCTCGCGCGGGCGCGCTGCAAGCATTTTTCCGCGCTGCTCGGGGTATCCGTGGAGCCCATGAGCGGTTTGCTTGCCGTGGCCGCGCAAGAGGACGTGCTCGACGACGCGTCGTGGGCCGCGCTGCGGACGCTGGCCGCCGATGGTTCGGTTGGTTCGGTCCCGGCCGACGTTCGGCTGCGCCTGCTAGACACCCTCGGCCTGTTCGGCGTCGCTGTCGCGGTGGCCGCGGTCCGGCGGAGCAAGACGGCCGCTCAGGTGCGTGCCCTGTTGCGGCTGGTCAGCGGCGTCGACGCGGTCCTGGACCAGGTCGGCGCCGTCGGCGCCGAAGTGCGCTACCGGCGGGTGCTGGACGCCGTCGCCGAACTCGAGGCGCTGGCCGTCTCTGAGGGCTCGGCTGGCGAAATCGGCGACTTCCTGGCGCGCGACGACACGGTGCTCGCCCGGATGGCCGCCGCCTTGGATTTGGCCGAGTCCCTGGCCCAATCCGACGGATTGCAAGTCGGCTCGTGCCGCGACCCGGCGGGGTACCTGTCGCGGGCGGCGCGATGGCAGCGCTACAGCCGCGAACAAGCGAGCGCTGTGCACCGCGCCTGTGGCGCGGATATCGCCAGGGGATCGTTGCGGCTCTGGTCACGCGCGGGCGGGGAGGCAGGGGAAGCACCGTGACCGACGAGGCGCACGACGATCCGGTCGCCGGGGTGGACGCCCTGGTGGCCGCGGTCGGGCCGCGGCTGGATCCGCCCCCGATCAACCTTCGCGACGTGGTGCTGGTGGCCGGGCCGTGGATGGCCGGCGTGAGCGGTGTGGCCGCGGCGCTGCGCGAACGGCTGCCGCAGCACAAGTTCGTCGAGTCGACCGACCTGGGGCCCGGCGATGCGCCGTTGGCGGTGGTGTTCGTCGTTTCTGCTGCGGCCCACTTGACCGGATCCGACTGCGCGTTGCTCGACGCCGCCGCCGAACACGCCGACGTGGTGGTCGGTGTGGTGGCGAAAATCGACGTGCACCACACCTGGCGCGATGTGCTCGCCGCCAACCGCGACGCGCTGGCGGCGCACGCGCCGCGCCACGCCAAGGTGCCCTGGGTGGGGACGGCCGCGATGCCCGAGCTGGGGGAGGCGCGCGTTGACGACCTGGTCGACGCCGTCGCGGCGCAGCTGGACGATCCGGACATCGCGCGACGAAACAGGTTGCGAGCGTGGGAATCTCGACTGCAGACGGTCGCGCAGAGGTTCGATCACGACGCCGAGGGCGCCGGCCGGCGGGCCCGGGTCGACGCGTTGCGCGAAGCGCGCAGCACGGCCCTGCGGGATCGGCGCCAGTCGAAAACCGAGCGGAGCATCACGCTGCGCGGCCAGATCCAGCAGGCCCGGGTCCAGTTGTCCTACTTCGCCCGCAACCGCTGCACGTCGTTGCGCGGCGAATTGCAAGAGGATGCCGCCGCGCTGTCGCGGCGCAAGATGGGGGGCTTCGAGGGGTTTACCCGCGGGCGGGTCGAACAGGTGGTCGCCGAGGTCAGCGAAGGCACCGACACGCACCTGGCCGACGTCGCCGAGGTGATGGGCGTGCCGCTGGCGCTACCGGCTGTCGAGCAGCTGCCAGTAGTCCCAGTAGTCCCAGTAGTCCCAGTAGTCCAGGTCGCGCCCCCGCCCCTGAAATCGCGGCGGCAGGAAACCGCGCTGATGCTGCTGCTCGGCGCCGGGTTCGGGCTGGGCGTCGGGTTGACGCTGAGCCGGATGCTGGCCGGTCTGACCCCGCACCGCGGGCCTGGTCTTGCGCCCGGCCTGGAGGTGGCCGGTGCGGTGGGGTGCGTTGCGGTCGGACTCGCGCTCACCTTCGTGGTGGTCACCTTGCGCGGGCTGCTGCGGGACCGCGCGCTGCTGGACCGCTGGGCGGGTGAGGTGACGGCGTCGCTGCGGGCGGTGGTCGAGGAGTTGGTCGCCACCCGGGTGCTGCTGGCCGAGTCGGTGCTGACCACCGCGCTGGCTGCGCGTGACGAGGCCGAGAACGCGCGGGTGGCCGAACAGGTCAGTGCGATCGACAGCGAACTGCGTGAATACGCCATCGCCGCCGCGCGGGCCGCGACCGCACGTGACCAGCAAATGCCCACGATAAAGGCCGCGCTGGACGCCGTGCGTGCAGAACTGGGTGATCCGGGTATTCCCCTGCCCGAGAACGGGGCGAACGGCGACGATTCGTGACGTTCGGCGAAGTTTCTGAATCGTTGTTGTGAGGAGTCTTATACCCGCCCGGACCTTCCCTAGCAAGGTGATCACGATAACCTGTAAATAAAGCTCCAACGCGTCAACAGTTGTCTAATCGAAGCCAAACGTAACGCGAAGACGCTCGCAAGACGCCGTTAAAGACCCAGCAAGTACGCAAGCAGAATTCAGGAGAGTTCGATGACCTCAGCGACCATTCCCGGTCTGGATACCGCGCCCACGAATCATCAGGGGCTGCTGTCGTGGGTGGAGGAGGTCGCGGAGCTCACCCAGCCCGACCGGGTGGTGTTCGCCGACGGCTCCGAGGAGGAGTTCAACCGGCTCGCCGCGCAGCTCGTCGAGGCCGGCACCTTCAAGAAGCTGAACGAGAAGAAGCACCCCAACTCCTACCTGGCGCTGTCTGACCCGTCGGACGTGGCGCGCGTGGAGTCGCGGACGTTCATCTGTTCGGAGAATGAGATCGACGCCGGCCCGACCAACAACTGGATGGACCCGGCCGAGATGCGGTCGACCCTGACCGACCTGTACCGCGGCTGCATGCGCGGCCGCACTATGTGGGTGGTGCCGTTCTGCATGGGCCCGCTGGGCGCCGAGGACCCGAAGCTGGGCGTGGAGATCACCGACTCCGAGTACGTCGTCGTCTCCATGCGCACCATGACCCGGATGGGCAAGGCCGCCCTGGAGAAGATCGGCGACGACGGGTTCTTCGTCAAGGCGCTGCACTCCGTCGGGGCCCCGCTTCAGGACGGCGAGAAAGACGTGCCGTGGCCATGCAACGACACCAAATACATCACCCATTTCCCCGAGACCCGCGAGATCTGGAGCTACGGCTCGGGCTACGGCGGCAACGCGCTACTGGGCAAGAAGTGTTACTCGCTGCGCATCGCCTCGGCGATGGCCCGCGACGAGGGCTGGCTGGCCGAGCACATGCTGATCCTCAAGCTGATCTCCCCGGAGAACAAGGCCTACTACTTCGCCGCGGCGTTCCCGTCGGCCTGCGGCAAGACGAACCTGGCGATGCTGCAGCCGACCATCCCGGGCTGGCGGGCCGAGACGCTCGGCGACGACATCGCCTGGATGCGGTTCGGCAAGGACGGCCGCCTGTACGCGGTCAACCCCGAGTTCGGTTTCTTCGGCGTGGCGCCGGGCACCAACTGGAAGTCCAACCCCAACGCCATGCGCACCATCGCCGCAGGCAACACCGTGTTCACCAATGTCGCACTCACCGACGACGACGACGTCTGGTGGGAGGGCCTGGAGGGCGAGCCGGATCACCTGATCGACTGGAAGGGCAACGACTGGGATCTGCGCGAGACGGAAACCAAAGCCGCGCATCCGAATTCGCGGTACTGCACGCCAATGTCGCAGTGCCCGATTCTGGCGCCGGAGTGGGATGACCCGCAGGGCGTGCCGATCTCGGGCATTCTGTTCGGCGCCCGCCGCAAGACCACCGTCCCTTTGGTCACCGAGGCGCGCGACTGGCAGCACGGCGTGTTCATGGGAGCCACCATGGGCAGCGAGCAGACGGCGGCCGCCGAGGGCAAGGTCGGCGCCGTGCGCCGCGACCCGATGGCCATGCTGCCGTTCCTGGGCTACCACGTCGGCGACTACTTCCAGCACTGGCTCGACCTCGGCAAGAACTCCGACGAGTCCAAGCTGCCCAAGATCTTCTTCGTCAACTGGTTCCGTCGCGGCGACGGCGGCAAGTTCCTGTGGCCGGGCTTCGGCGAGAACAGCCGGGTGCTGAAGTGGATCGTCGATCGCATCGAGCACCAGGCCGGCGGCCAGGACACCGCGATCGGCGTCGTGCCGAGCGCCGCGGACCTGGACCTGGACGGGCTCGACGTGGACGCCGACGACGTCAATACGGCGCTGGCGGTCAACGCCGCCGAGTGGCGCGACGAGCTGCCGCTGATCGAGGAGTGGCTCGAGTTCGTCGGTGACAAGCTGCCCACCGGCGTCAAGGACGAGTTCGAGGCGCTCAAGCAACGCTTGGCCGAGGCGTAGAAGACCGCCAGCACCGCGAGCAGACGCAAAATCCCCCGCGCGCCCGGCGTGTCGGGGGATTTTGCTGGGGGCACCTCCCGCCTTGCGGGGGACTGCTCGGCGGAGGGTTTGGCACGGTGGGATTCGGTCTACAGACAGCTGACAGACCCCTCTTCCCGGAAGGCCGACAATGAAGTCACCGACGTCACGTACACCCCCAGCAATCGCGATCGCGGCTGCGGCAGTGGGAATTTTGTTCAGCGGCTGCTCAGCCTCATCGGTGATCAACACCGGTGGCGACACGCAGTGCAAGGACTTCACCACCCAGGACCAGAAGAAGCAGAACGACGAGATCAGCAAGATGCTCAAGGACAAGAGCGGCACCGACCCGACCAATTTGCAGATCGACGCGACGCGCCTGTCGGCTCAGACCTGGTGCCAAACGCTGGGCAAGCCCGACAGCAAGATCTCTGAGGCGCCGCACGGCTGACCATCGACGGGGGTGAGCCGCCCGCTTAACGCCGTCGATTAACCGTCCTCACTCGCGTCGCAACGATCCCGGCAGGTAGACGGCGCCCGGTCCGGCGACCGCCGCTGTGTCTCGCGGGTTGTAGATGGCGCAGCGCTGCAGCGACAGGCAGCCGCAGCCGATGCACGAGTCCAAACTGTCGCGCAGTGCTGTCAGCCCGGCGATCTGATCGTCGAGGCGCGCGCGCCAATCCTTCGACAGCCGGGTCCAATCGGCGCGGGTAGGGGTGCGACCGTCCGGCAGCCGCGCGAGCGCGGCCGCCACCTCGTCCAGGCTCAACCCGACGTTTCGCGCGGCCCGGATGAACGCCAGGCGCCGCAGCATCTGGCGTTCGAATCGGCGCTGACCGCCGGACGTGCGGGTCGCCGTGATCAGACCCTGGCCCTCGTAAAACCGGATCGCCGAGGGCGCGAAGCCGCTGCGCTTCGCAATCTCGCTGACGGTGAACAAATCTCGTTTATCCATGTTACTCACTTGACTTGAAGTTAACTTCAACTACCAGTATGGCCGTATGACGATTTCTGAAACCACTCCGGTGGCAATAGTTACCGGCGCCTCGCGCGGGTTCGGCCGAGCGGTCACCGCCGCACTGCTGGACCGCGGCTGGACCGTCGTCGGCGATGCCCGCCGCGCCTATGAACTGGAAACAACGGCCCGCGAACTCAACTCGGCGCGGCTGATCGCGCTGGCCGGCGACGTCACTGATGCGTCACATCGCGACGCCCTGGTCGGCGCCGCAACCGGCGCGGGACCGCTCCGCCTGCTGGTGAACAACGCCAGCCGGCTGGGCCCCAGCCCGCAACCCGCCCTGGCCGACTACCCGACGGGCGAACTGTGGGCCGTGTATGACACGAACCTGGTTGCGCCGCTTGCCCTGATCCAGGCCGCGCTGCCAGCGCTGACCGGCAACGGCGGGGTGATCGTCAACCTCACCTCCGACGCGGCCGTGGAGCCGTATCCGGGCTGGGGTGGGTATGGCTCGTCGAAGGCCGCGCTCGATCAGCTTTCGGCCGTGCTGGGCGCCGAGGCACCCACCGTGCCGGTTTACGCCTTCGACCCGGGCGACATGCGGACCGAAATGCATCAGGCCGCCTTCCCCGGCGAGGACATCTCCGATCGCGCGGAGCCGGAGTCCGTCGTGCCGGCGCTGTTGCGCCTGCTCGACACCCGGCCGGCCTCCGGTCGCTACCGGGCCGCGGATCTACGGTTATCCGGTGTGCGGCTATGACTTCGGCGAGTCTGGTAAGCCCGCGCACGCATTTCCGGCGGCCCCCGGACTCGGACGCCACCGAGCCGCCGGAGGCCCACGGCGTCGCCCGCGACGCCGTCAAGCTGCTGGTCGCCCGGCCGGGCGGGATCAGCCACGCCCGATTCTCCGACCTCGGCGACCATCTGCGTCCCGGTGACCTGCTGGTGGTCAACAATTCCGCGACCCTGCCCGCCGCGATTGACGGCTACCGCACCGGGCGTCCGGTCGCCATCCAATTCGCCACCGCACGCGCCGAAAAAATCTGGGTGGTGGAAGTGCGCCCGGCGGCGAACGCGACCGGGCCCTTGACCGACATCCGGCCCGGCGAACGCATCGACATGGTAGGCGGCGGCGCCATCGTGATCGGGTCGTCCTACCCGCAACCCGGGGTCGACGGCGGGCGGCTGTGGACCGCGCGGGTGGTCCTGGAGGGCCCCGACGGCAGCGTGCTGTCGTACCTGGCCCGCTACGGCCGGCCGATCAGGTATTCATACGTGCCGCGACCATGGCCGCTGAGCTACTACCAAACCGTGTTTGCTCGCAGGCCCGGCAGCGCGGAAATGCCCAGCGCGGCACGACCGTTCAGCGCCGAGTTGGCAACCACCCTGGTGGCCGACGGCGTCGCGATCGCGCCGATCACGCTGCACGCCGGGGTGTCCTCGGCGGAGCCGGGCGAGCCACTTGTCCCGGAGCTGTTCGACGTGCCAGCCGCCACCGCGCGACTGGTGAACCTCACCCGGGCGGCGGGCCGACGGGTGGTCGCGGTCGGGACCACGGTGACCCGCGCGCTGGAGTCGGCCACGAATATCGACGCCGCCGACGGCGTCGTGCACCGGGCGGCCGGCTGGACGGACCTGGTGCTCGGCGCCGGGCGCCCGTGCCGGGTGGTCGACGGCCTGATCACCGGATGGCACGATGCCGGCGCCTCGCACCTGTTGCTGCTGGAGGCCGTCGCGGGCCCCGACCTGGTCGCCGCGGCGTACCGGGAGGCCGTCGAACACGGGTATCTGTGGCACGAATTCGGCGACAGCGCCCTGCTGCTGCCCGCATGACAGGCGTCAACGTCCGCGTCGTACAGTCAGCCCATGCAGATTCGCCCCTACACTTCCGGTCAGGGAGGCGCCGACAAACCTGCTGTCATCCTGCACCCGTCCGGAACCGTCGTCACCTTCGACGACCTGGAGGCCCGCGCCAACCGGCTAGCCCACCGGTTCCGTCAGGCCGGCCTGCGCGAGGGCGACACCGTCGCGATCCTGATGGAGAACAACGAGCACATCCACGCGGCCATGTGGGCGGCCCGGCGCAGCGGCCTGTACTACGTGCCGATCAACACCCACCTGACCGCGGCCGAGGCGGCCTACATCGTCGACAACAGCAGTGCCAAGGCGATCATCGGGTCGGCGGCGTTGCGGGACACGTGTGTGGGTCTGGCGGCGCATCTTCCGGGCGGGCTGCCGCAGCTGCTGATGATCGCTGGTCCTATTCCGCCAGGCGACATGGACGGCTGGGAGCGTTACCCGGAATGCGTTGCGGGTCAACCGGATACGCCGATCAACGACGAGATCGAGGGCGACCTGCTGCAGTATTCGTCGGGCACCACCGGCCGGCCCAAGGGGATCAAACGCGAACTGCCGCACGTCCCGCCGGATCAGGCGCCGGGGATGATGGCGGCCCTGGTCGGGTTCTGGATGGATCCTGAAGCGGTGTATCTGAGCCCGGCGCCGCTCTACCACACCGCGCCGTCGGTGTGGTCGATGAGCGCGCAGGCCGGTGGCGTCACCACGGTGGTGCTGGAGAACTTCGATCCCGAGGGAACTCTCGACGCCATCCAGCGCCACCGGGTGACCCACGGCCAGTTCGTGCCGGCCATGTTCGTCCGGATGCTGAAACTGCCTGAGGCGGTGCGCCATTCGTATGACCTGTCCAGCCTCAAACGGGTGATGCACGCCGCCGCGCCGTGCCCCGTGGAGATCAAGAAACAGATGATGGACTGGTGGGGTCCGATCATCGACGAGTACTACGCCTCTTCGGAGGCGATCGGGTCGACGCTGATCACCGCCGAGGATTGGCTCGCACACCCGGGTTCGGTGGGCAAGCCCATGATGGGCGGGGTGCACATTCTCGACGAGAACGGCAACGAGCTGCCGCCAGGGCAGGCGGGGGAGATCTATTTCGAGGGCGGATATTCCTTCGAATACCTCAACGACGCGTCGAAAACGGCTGCGTCACGCGACAAGCACGGCTGGATGACCGTCGGCGACATCGGCTACCTCGATGACGACGGCTACCTGTTCCTGACCGACCGGCGCCACCACATGATCATCTCCGGCGGGGTGAACATCTACCCGCAAGAAGCCGAGAACCTTCTGGTCACCCACCCGAAGGTGTTGGACGCGGCGGTGTTTGGCATTCCCGATGACGAGATGGGTCAACGCGTGGTGGCCGCCGTGCAGACCGTCGAGGAGGCCGATGCCACCGACCAGTTCGCCGGCGAACTGCTCGACTGGCTGCGAGACCGCTTGTCGCACTTCAAGTGTCCGCGGTCGATCGCGTTCGAGGCGCAGCTGCCGCGCACCGACACCGGGAAGCTCTACAAGAACGCGTTGATCGAGAAGTATTCGGTGTGACCTTGCGGGTGGTCGACCTGTCGGATGCGCCCGACACCGGGCCGCCCGGCGTGATCGTCGCCGTTGGTGCGCTAGCGGGCGAATCTTGGCTCGACGCGGCGACTTTCACACTGACCGAGGACCCGTGCGCTGACCCCCGGGTGGTCACCGTCGACTCTGTGCCCGAGACCCTGGCCGAGCTGACCGCACGCTGCGAACGCTGGCCGCACGCCAGCGCGGTGTGCGACGACGTGCTGCGCGCGATCGACCCCGACGGTGCGACCCTGGCCGGGGTGATCACCGAGTCGCTCGCGTACTCGACGCTGCAGGCCGGCCCGGAGTTCGCGCGCTGGCTCGACGAACGCGGCCCGGCCCGGGTGCCCGTCATCGCCGACCCAGTGGTGGCGCAGCGCGACGGCGACACTCTGCACGTCACGTTCAACCGGCCGCAGCGGCACAACGCGTTCTCCACCGATGCGCGCGCCGCCCTGCTGGAGGCGCTGGCCGTCGCGCAGCTGGACCATTCGGTGACTGGGATCGTGTTGAGCGGCAACGGCCCGTCGTTCTGCAGCGGGGGAGACCTCGCCGAGTTCGGCACCTTCACCGATCCGGCCAGTGCGCACCTGGCCCGCACCCTGCACAGCCCGGCCTTGGTGCTCGACGCGCTCACCGCCCGGTTCGGCCGGGCCTGCCGAGCCCGGGTGCACGGCCGGGTGCTGGGCAGCGGGCTGGAGATGGCGGCGTTTTGTGGATGGGTTGAGGCGCAAGGTGATTCGTTGCTCGGACTGCCGGAGTTGGGGCTGGGGTTGATCCCCGGCGCCGGCGGTACCGTGAGCGTGACGCGCCGAATCGGCCGTTGGCGTGCGGCCTATCTCGTGCTGTCCGGACGAACTATCGACGCCGATACCGCACTGGCCTGGGGGCTGGTGGACGCGATCGCACCGGCCTGACGCCAAACCTGCTGGCGTTCAACGTTAAAAACCCGGATACGTGGTCGTGGTGGTGGTCGCCGGAAGGTTGGACACGAAAACCGCGAAGCTCACCCACAGAACCGCAATGATCACGGCGAAGACGGCGCCGGCGATGGCGCCGATGATGGCCCACTTCTTGGCGTTGTCGGCGGCGGCCTGCGCTTCGGCCCAGCGGCCCTGACTCCACAGCCCGGAGACCTTGTTGGAATACACCAGCGACACAATCCCAAACGGGAGACAACACAGCACCGTGCACAGAATCGCCCAGACAAGGTGGTTGTCCGGCTCGGGCTGGCCTTGCCATCCCGGCTGCGGCCCCGGCCATCCCGGCTGTGGCGGCTGGGATGGCCAGCCCGGCTGCTGGCCTTGCCAACCTGGCGAACCCTCGTAGGGTCCTGGCGGATAACTCATGGCAACTGCCTTCTGGGTTGGCGGCGAAGTCCCGCAAATATACAGCACGGGCAACGGGCAAACTCAGATTCCGCCCCGGGCGACCAGCTGTGCGGCGATCACATTGCGCTGGATCTCGTTGGTGCCTTCTCCGACGATCATCAGGGGCGCGTCGCGGAAGTAACGCTCCACGTCGTATTCGGTGGAATAGCCGTAGCCGCCGTGGATGCGTACGGCATTCAGCGCGATCTCCATCGCGGCCTCCGAGGCGAACAGCTTGGCCATCCCGGCCTCCATATCGCAGCGCTCGCCGCTGTCATAGCGCTCGGCGGCATAGCGGGTGAGCTGACGGGCGGCGGTGAGTTTGGTCGCCATGTCGGCCAGGTAGTTACCGACGGCCTGATGCTTCCAGATCGGCTGGCCGAAGCTCTCCCGTTGCTGGGCATAGGCGAGCGCGTCCTGCAGCGCCGCCGTCGCCACGCCCAGGGCGCGCGCGGCCACCTGGATGCGGCCCGTCTCAAGGCCTTTCATCATCTGCGAAAAGCCCTGGCCCATAACGTCTCCCAGGACGGCCGACGCCGGCACGGAGAAGTTGTCGAACGACAGCTCACAGGACTCGACGCCCTTGTAACCCAGCTTGGGCAGGTCGCGCGACACCGTCAGCCCCGGCCCGTGTTCGACGAGCACGATCGAGATGCCGGTGTGACGCGGCGCGGCGTTGGGATCGGTCTTGCACAGCAGCGCAATCAATCCGGAACGGCGCGCGTTGCTGATCCACGTCTTGGAGCCGTTGATCAGCAAGGTATCTGGACCTCCGGCAGCGTCCGGTAGCGCGGTGGTGGCCATGTTCTGCAGGTCGGAGCCGCCGCCCGGCTCGGTCAGTGCCATGGTGGCGCGCAGTTCGCCGGTGGCCATCGGCGGCAGGTATATCCGCTTCTGTTCCTCGGTGCCGAACAGCGTCAGCAGCTTGGCCACCACGGTGTGCCCGCCCATCGCGCCGGCCAGGCTCATCCAGCCGCGCGCCAGCTCCTGGGTGACGTGCACATAACACGGCATCGACACCGGCGAGCCACCGTATTCCTCGGGAATGGCTAAGCCGTAGATGCCGATCCGCTTCATCTGCTCGATCCACGCCTCCGGGTAGGTGTTGGCGTGCTCGACCTCACGGACGGTGGGTTTGACGTCGCGGTCGATGAATGCCCGCACGGTGGCGACCAGCATCTCTTCGTCGTCGTTCAGTTCGCTGCTCACCTGTGATCACCCTCCAGATTGACCCCCGGTTCGACAGCCTGCCAGCATGTGGCGTTGTGACTGCGAATGGGTACTCGGGGCAACGCGAGGGCGGGCCCTACTTCGACGACCTCACGGTGGGCCAGGTGTTCGACTGGGCGCCGTCGGCGACGCTCTCGTCTGGACTGGCCGCTTCGCACCAGGCGATCCTTGGCGACCGGATGCGGCTGGCCCTGGACGCCGATCTGTGCGCCGCGGTGACCGGTTCGCCGGGGGCGCTGGCACATCCGGGCCTGGTGTGCAACGTGGCGATCGGCCAGTCGACGCTGGTGACCCAGCGGGTCAAAGCCAACCTGTTCTACCGCGGGCTGACATTCCACCGCTTTCCGGTCATCGGTGACAGCATCTACACCCGCACCGAAGTGGTTGGGCTGCGGGCTAATTCGGTCAAGCCGGGCCGCGCGCCGACGGGGCTGGCCGCGCTGCGGATGATCACCATCGACCAGGCGGATCAATTGGTGCTCGACTTCTACCGCTGCGCCATGCTGCCCGCCAGCCCGGATTGGAATCCCGACGGCGCGCCCGACGACGACCTGTCCGGCATTGGCGCCGACGCCGCGCCACCGGCCGTCGATCCGACCGCGCACTGGGATGGTGCGGTTTTCCGAAATCGGGTGCCCGGTCCGCACTTCGACGCGGGCCTGGCAGGTGCGGTGCTGCACAGCACTGGCGACGTGGTCAGCAGCGCACCGGAGCTGGCCCGGCTCACCCTGAACATCGCTGCCACGCATCATGATTCGCGTGTGGGCGGCCAGCGGCTGGTGTACGGCGGGCACACCATCGGGCTCGCCCTCGCGCAGGCGAGCCGGCTGCTGCCGAATCTGGTGACGGTGCTGGGCTGGGAATCCTGCGACCACACCGGCCCGGTGCACGAGGGCGACACGCTCTACAGCGAGCTGCATGTCGAGTCCGCCGTGGCCGCCGAGTCTCTAGCCCACGGCGGCGTGCTGGGACTGCGTTCGGTGGTGTACGCGGTCAGCGACTCTGCCGACGAGCTCGACCGGCCGGTGCTGGACTGGCGGTTCAGCGCTTTGCAGTTCTAACCGGCCGGTCTCAGCCGTGCGTGCCGAGTGTGCCGCCCGCGCCACCGGTGCCGGAGGTACCGGCGTTGCCGCCCGTCCCGCCGGCGCCGGCCGCGCCATCAACCACCGTGACGGCAGCTAACCCCCACCGCCATGGCACGCGAGCTGCGCAGATGCGGCGACCCAGCGGATGTCGGTGACGAGCGTGTACACCGGATAGCCTGTGAGACGGAGCTACGTGAATGGCCTGCTTCACCCCGTGTTAGGGGGATGTGCCGGGCGACCCGCTCTGGCCGATCAGCCCGCCGTGGCCACCAGGTCCACCAGCCCCACTGTCTCCGGTCGGAGTGCCCGCCCCGCCGGTGCCCCCGGCGCCACCGGCCCCACCGTTACCGATGAACTGGGCGTTGCCGCCGACACCACCGCCGCCACCGGTCCCACCGGGGCCGTCGTTCGTGTTGGCCCCGCCGGTCCCGCCGGTGCCACCGGCCCCGCCGTGGCCGATCACCCCGCCGTCGCCACCATCGCCGCCCAGGCCGCCGGTACCGCCAGGCGTGGAAGCGGTGCTTTCCCCACCGGCGCCGCCATTACCGCCTTGACCGCCGGGGCCGAACAGCAAGCCGCCGTGGGCGCCGGCCGCGCCAGCACCGCCGTCTCCACCGACACTGCCCCCGCCGGCCCCGCCGGCCCCGCCGGTGCCGATCAGCCCGGCGTGCCCGGCGGCCCCGCCGCCGGCGCCGTCCCCGGTAGGCCCGGTGGCCGCGCCGCCCGCGCCGCCGGCGCCGCCGCCGCCGATCAGGAACCCGGCGTTTCCGCCGGCCCCGGCGCTACCGGGGGTGTCCATGCTGTTGCCGCCGGCCCCGCCGGTCCCGCCTTTGCCCGCCAGTAGCCCGCCGTGGCCGCCGTCCGCGCCGGCGCCGCCGACTCCACCGATACTGCCGCCGCCGGCCCCGCCGAGCCCGCCGGTGCCGATCAGCCCGGCGCGCCCGGCGGCCCCGCCGGCGGCGCCGTCCCCGGTAGGCCCGGTGGCCGCGCCGCCCGCGCCGCCGGCGCCGCCGCCGCCGATCAGCAACCCGGCGTTTCCGCCGGCCCCGGCGCTACCGGGGGTGTCCATGCTGCTGCCGCCGGCCCCGCCGGTCCCGCCTGTGCCCGCCAGTAGCCCGCCGTGGCCGCCGTCCGCGCCGGCGCCGCCGACTCCACCGACACTGCCCCCGCCGGCCCCGCCGAGCCCGCCGGTGCCGATCAGCCCGGCGCGCCCGGCGGCCCCGCCGGCGGCGCCGTCCCCGGTAGGCCCGGTGGCCGCGCCGCCCGCGCCGCCGGCGCCGCCGCCGCCGATCAGCAACCCGGCGTTTCCGCCGGCCCCGGCGCTACCGGGGGTGTCCATGCTGCTGCCGCCGGCCCCGCCGGTCCCGCCTGTCGCCCGCCAGTAGCCCGCCGTGGCCGCCGTCCGCGCCGGCGCCGCCGACTCCACCGACACTGCCCCCGCCGGCCCCGCCGAGCCCGCCGGTGCCGATCATCCCGGCGCGCCCGGCGGCCCCGCCGGCGGCGCCGTCCCCGGTAGGCCCGGTGGCCGCGCCGCCCGCGCCGCCGGCGCCGCCGCTGCCGATCAGGAACCCGGCGTTTCCGCCGGCCCCGGCGCTACCGGGGGTGTCCATGCCGTTGCCGCCGGCCCCGCCGGTCCCGCCTCCGCCCGCCAGTAGCCCGCCGTGGCCGCCGTCCGCGCCGGCGCCGCCGACTCCACCGACACTGCCCCCGCCGGCCCCGCCGAGCCCGCCGGTGCCGATCAGCCCGGCGCGCCCGGCGGCCCCGCCGGCGGCGCCGTCCCCGGTAGGCCCGGTGGCCGCGCCGCCCGCGCCGCCGGTGCCGCCGGTGCCGAGCAGGAACCCGGCGTTTCCGCCGGCCCCGGCGCTACCAGGGGTGTCCATGCTGTTGCCGCCGGCCCCGCCGGTCCCGCCTGTGCCCGCCAGTAGCCCGCCGTGGGCGCCGTCCGCGCCGGCGCCGCCGACTCCACCGTTGCTGGTGCCGCCGGCCCCGCCGGCGCCGCCGGTGCCGATCAGCCCGGCGTGCCCGGCGGCCCCGCCGGCGCCGCCGTCCCCGGTAGCCCCGGTGGCCGCGCCGCCCGCGCCACCGGCGCCGCCGCTGCCGATCAGGAAGCCGCCGCTCCCGCCGGCCCCGCCGGTGGCGGCGTTGCCGGTCGATGAGGACCCGCCGGTCCCGCCGGAACCACCGTGGCCGAACAGCCCGGCCGCGCCGCCGGCACCGCCCTCCTGCCCGGGGGCACCCGACCCGCCGTTGCCGCCATTGCCAATCAGCAGCCCACCGGCCCCACCCGGTTGCCCGGTCCCCGGGTCCCCGTTAGTGCCGTTGCCGATCAGCGGACGCCCGAACAGCTCCTCGGTGGGGGTATTGACGTCGTTGAGCAGGGTGTGCAACAACGAGCTGTTGGCGGCCTCAGCGAGGCTGTAGGAGCCCGCACTCTTGGACAGCGCCTGCGTGAACTGGTTGTGAAAGGCCGCCGCTTGCGCACTGAGGGCCTGAAACTCGCGGGCGTGGGTGCCGAACAGCGCCGCAATGGCCGTCGACACCTCGTCTTGGGCGGCGGCCAGCAGGTTAGTGGTGGGGCCCGCCGCGGCCACGTTGGCGCCCTCGATCGCGGAACCGATACCCGCCAAATCTGCGGCTGCCGCAGTCACCATCTCCGGTATCGCGGACACATACGACATATGGAGACCACCCCAACTAGCTCAAGCAGGACCAACTAGGTCGTGCACGTGGCGCAGATGCGAACGATAGCAGATCGCACGCCGCACGCCGGATAGCTCCAAAAATCACTCAAATCGTCTCTGCTCCCCCGCCCACACCACACCCAAACCCACCATGCGAGCACCATGGTGGTGTGAGTTCGGCGCCGTCCCCGTGGGTCAACAAGTGGGCGACCAGCGGGATGGCCTACCTGACGGGCCCGCCCGACGGGCCTCCCGACTTCTCCCGCGCGAACGTGCTGGCTCGCGCCGAGCGGATCACCGCCGACGCGGCCACACTGCTGACCGGGCGGGCCGCATTGCTTGGACTCACCCGCGGCGGCCGGGTGTCCGCGGGTGGCGCCACCCGATTGCTGGCGGCCTCCGACGGCTGGTGCGCGTTCACGCTGTCCCGCCCCGACGACGTCGCGGCCGTCCCCGCGCTGCTGCACGCCGACGACGTGCCCGTCGACCCGTGGCCCACGCTGCAGCGGTGGGTCGCGACCCGTCCGGTCTCCGCGATTATCGAGCGGGCCGGGCTGCTAGACGTCCCCGCGGCCGCGCTGGGCGAGGCGGCGGCCACTGGACCGCGGATACGTCGAATGGGGCCGGCGGGATCGGTGCGTGCGTTGGCGGGTCTGCTGGTGGCCGACTTGTCGTCAATGTGGGCGGGGCCGCTGTGCGGGCATCTGTGTGCTCGCGCCGGAGCAACCGTGGTCAAAGTCGAAAGCCCGCGTCGCCCGGACGGCACCCGAGCCGGCGATCGCGCGTTCTTCGACTGGATCAACGGTGAAAAGCTTTCCTACTGCGTCGATTTCGACAGCCAGGCCGACGAGCTGCGCGAGCTGCTGACTGTCGCCGACATCGTGATCGAAGGCTCGCGACCCGCGGCCCTGGCGCGGCGCCGGCTCGGGCCGCACGACGTGGCGCCTCGTGCCGGACGAATCTGGTTGCGGATCACCGGGTTTGACGGCGACTCCGGCCGGCCGGCGTTCGGCGACGACGCCGCGGTGGCCGGCGGCCTGGTGGGCGGCAGTACGGAAGCCCCGGTGTTCTGCGGCGACGCCATCGCCGACCCGCTCACGGGGCTGGAGGCGGCACTGGCGGTGACCGAATCGCTGGGCCGCGCGGGAGGCGAGTTGATTGAGGTCTCCATGGCCGCGGTCGCCGCGACCTATGCGGCGCTGCCGACGACGGCGTCGGTCTGCACCCACCCGGCCCCGCCACCCGCGGCCCCGCCGGCCGCGAAGTCGGCGCCCGACCTCGGCGCCGACAACGAGGCCGTGCGACGCCTGATCTCTGAAAGACGCTGTCTATCATGCTGATTCAGCGGGCGACGTTGCTGGACGGTAGACAGGTCGATGTCCGGGTCGGCACGCAGATCGATGAGGTGGGCGACAACCTCGCTGCCCGCCAGGGCGAGGGTCTGCTCGACGCGGGCGGTGGCACCGTGCTGCCCGGACTGCACGACCACCATGTGCACGTTCGTTCGGCGGCCTCGGCGCTGGATTCGTTTAGCGTCGGACCGCCCGGCGTCAGCACCAAAACCCAACTGGCGCAGATGCTGTCGAATGCCACGCCGGGTCCCGATGGGTGGATTCGCGCCGTCGGCTATCACGAGTCGGTTGCCGGAGACCTGGACCGGGCCGCTCTTGACGCCGTAGTACCTCATATCCCGGTGCGCATCCAACACCGCAGTGGCGCACTGTGGATCCTCAACACCGCCGCACTGGGCCGCGTCGGCCTGCCCGGACATCCCGACGGGCGCCTGCGCAGCGCCGACCGCGGATGGTCGGAGGCGTTGCGGCGGCGCGAAACCGACCTGGCAGAACTCAGCCGCCGAATCACCGCGACCGGCGTCACCGGCGTCACCGACGCCACCCCCGACCTCGATGTCGACGACATGGTCTCGCTGATGATGGCGCACCGTCGGGGTGAGTTCCGGCCGGGGCTGCGTTTCCTGGCCCCGGGTAAGAAAATCCTGCAGGACGACCGTCTGGACCTGGACGCGCTGACCGACTGGATCACCGATCAGCACAGCACCGGCCGGCCGGTCGCCGTGCACTGTGTGACCGCAGCCCAACTCGTCGTGACCATCGCTGCTCTTCGTTCCGCCGGCAGCCATCCGCTCGATCGCATCGAGCACGCGTCGGTGGTGCCCGACGACAATCTGGCCGACCTGGCCGATCTGGCCGAGCGGGGCCTCACCGTGGTGACGCAGCCCAACTTCGTCGCCGAGCGCGGCGACCAGTACCTCACCGACATCCCCACCGCCGATCACGGTCAACTATGGCGGGTCGCGTCGCTGCTGGAAGCCGCGGTGCCAGTAGGGTTTTCCACCGACATGCCGTTCGGCCACGGCGACCCGTGGACGGCGATGCGCGCCGCGGTGCACCGCACTACACTCAGCGGCGCCGTCCTCAACGCGGACGAATGTGTCTCGGCGCGAACGGCTTTGACGATGTTTCTGGGCTGGCCGGATCGGCCGGGCCAGCCGCGGTCCGTCGCACCGGGGCAGCCGGGGGACCTCTGCGTGCTGACCGAGTCACCGCAGACGGCGCTGGCCGAGCTGGACGCCGGGATGGTGGCCGCCACGATCATCGGCGGTGAGCTCGTCTACTTCGCGATGTGACTGCCCGGGGCCAGCGCCGCACCCAACATCTCGCACTGGCTGTCGAAAAATCGCTGCGACACCCGCGATTTCGACGCCCAGATGTCGAAGCCATGGAAGGCGCCGGGCACCAGTTCGACGTCGCATGGCATGCCGGCGGCCTTGAGGCGGTCGGCATAGGCCAGATCCTCGTCGTGGAGCAGATGATTCGTGCCGACGCCGATCCACGCCGGCGGAAGCCCGCTGAGGTCGTCGCGCCGTGCCGGGACGGCGACCTGCGGATCCGCGTCGCCGAGGTAGGCGGTCCAGCCGAAGCGATTGGCGCGCCGGCTCCACAGCCGGTAGTTCGGGTTGTCGGCGGTGATCCAACTGCGGTCGTCCAGCATCGGGTACACCAGTAACTG
Source organism: uncultured Actinomycetota bacterium (assembly GCA_963767375.1). Taxonomy (GTDB): domain Bacteria; phylum Actinomycetota; class Actinomycetes; order Mycobacteriales; family Mycobacteriaceae; genus Mycobacterium. The sequence continues at coordinate 1,224,724 of CAVYDT010000008.1, read as the reverse complement.
AAACGCGGGCGTGACTCCTTGGTCTGATGACCCGCGGTCGTGGGCCAGCAGGGCCAGAGCCGCCGCAAGGCCACCGCCGGCACTCGCGCCGCCGATCGCCACCCGCCCCGGATCCACCGTGGGCAGCCCCGCCAACCACGTCAACGCGGAATAGCAGTCCTCCAGCGACGCTGGATACGGATATTCGGGGGCCAGCCGGTATTCCACCGACGCGACCGTGATGCCCAGCTTTTTGCTGAACTCAGCGCATACCGGGTCGTCCATCTGGGCGTTGCCGATCACGTAGCCACCGCCATGAATCCACAGCAGTGCGGGCGCGGGCTCGGTGACCCCTCCAGGCTCATGGTCGGGCCGGAACAACCGTACGCCGGCCCCGGAACTCAAGGTGATCACTTCGGCAACGCCGGCTGCCGTTGCGGCGCCAGCTTGGACAAAGCGCGGATCAGTCGGTAAGTCCGGGGACCGACCATATGTCGTGGGGCGAAGCGGGCGGCACGGCGCAGGTCCGGGTGAAAATCCTCGCTCAGCACCGATCCAGTATGCGTTGGGCACCGAATGGCCTTTAGTTGGGTTTGGCCGGGCTTGGTGTAGCCGATCGAGGAGCGGGGTATCGGTGAAAATCAGGGCCGCCTGTCGGAAACGCTGCGAGAGGCTTGACATGTTGGGGCATCTCTACGATCGAGCGCTCGGCGGCGAGCGATGTTGGATCCGCCATGAGGACGGTGAGGTCCGTCCGCTGCCCGCTCATCGTTGGCTGGGCGCTCGCCCCGACGGTGAGCCGTTTGATGAGGCCGTCACGCAGATGTGCAGTGCGCCGACGATCGAACTGGGATGCGGACCCGCACGGTTGGTCGCGCGGCTCATCCGGCGCGGGATACCCGCGCTCGGCATCGATCGGTCCGCCAGCGCGATCCGATTGGCCGGCCGCGGCGGCGCTCCGGCCCTACTCGGCGACGTGTTCGAGCCGCTGCCCGGAATGGGCCACTGGCAGACGGTATTGCTCGTCGACGGCAACATCGGCCTCGGCGGCGACCCTCGACGGATTCTGGGCCGCGCCGCCGAATTGCTGTGCCATGGCGGGCGCTGCGTGGCCGAGTTCGACGCCGAAGCGGTCGGCATCCGCGCCCGCTGGGTGCGGCTGGAGTCGGCTCGCGCCATCGGGCCGTGGTTCCGCTGGGCATCGGTCGGCGTGGACAGCGCCGACGCGCTGGCCGGTCAAGTCGGCCTGACGCTGAGCGGTGTTCGCCTCATCGGCGGCCGGGTGATCGCGGATCTGGCGTCACCGTGAGCCGGTTGCAGAGCCGGTTGCAGAGCCCGTTCCGAAGCCCGCTGCGCGGCCCGTGGCTGACGTCGGTCTTCGGTCTCGTGCTCCTGGTGACGCTGCCGATCGTCATCATCACCGGGCTGCTGTCCTACATCGCCTACGAGCCGCAGTTGGGCCAGGCCATCCCCGGTCACGTCGGCTGGCTGCGGCTGCCCGGTTTCGGCTGGCCCACCCGTCCGTCGTGGCTGTACCGGCTGACCCAGGGTCTGCATGTGGGGCTGGGCCTGCTGATCATCCCGGTGGTGCTAGCCAAGCTGTGGTCGGTGATACCGCGGCTGTTCGTGTGGCCGCCGGCGCGTTCGCTCGCGCAGCTGCTCGAGCGGGCCTCGGTGCTGATGCTGGTCGGCGGGATCCTGTTCGAGATCGTCACCGGCGTGCTCAACATCCAGTACGACTACATCTTCGGGTTCAGCTTCTACACGGCTCACTACTTCGGGGCGTGGGTTTTCATCGCCGGTTTCCTGATGCACATCGCGGTCAAGATTCCGCGGATGATCGCGGGATTGCGCTCGCTGCCGATGCGAGAAGTGTTGCGCACCAACGTGACCGACACTCGCCCCGAGCCGCGCGACCCCGACGGGCTCGTACCTGCCGATCCCGGCGAACCGACGGTGAGCAGGCGCGGTGCGCTGGGGCTGGTGGGTGGAGGCGTACTGCTCATCGGCGTGCTGACCGCCGGACAGACCCTCGGCGGGATCACCCGCAAGGCCGCCCTGCTGTTGCCGCGGGGCCGGGTCCCCAGTCCGGGTGATTTCCCGATCAACAAGACCGCCGTCGCCGCCGGGATCACGCCGGAGGCCACCGGCGCGAACTGGCGGTTGACCCTGCGCGGCGGACCCTCGGAGGTGGTGTTGGACCGCGCCACCCTGGCCGGCATGCCGCAACACACCGCGCGGCTGCCGATCGCCTGCGTCGAAGGGTGGTCCACCGTTCAGACCTGGAGCGGGGTGCGACTGGCCGAATTGGCCGACAAAGCCGGTGTGCCGCAGCCGAATTCGGCGCGAGTGATCTCCCTGCAGCGCGGCGGCGCATTCGGCGAGGCCCGGCTGGCGGCCAATCAGGTCGGTGATCCCGACGCGCTGCTGGCACTGCGAGTCGACGGCGCCGACCTGTCGCTGGATCACGGGTACCCGGCCCGGATCATCGTCCCCGCCCTGCCCGGTGTGCACGCCACCAAGTGGGTCGCCGCCATCGAATTCGAGCAGACCTGAGATGGCAAGCATGGCAGCGCTTTTCAGGCTTATCAGGAAGTCGTACGGGGCTCACCCGGTGCACCTGCTGACCATGCTGTCCGGTTTCGCGCTGTTGGGCTACACGCTGGTCACCCTCACGCCGTCGGAGCTGTGGAACCAGGGCACCTGGTGGCAGTCGATTGGGGTGTGGTTCGTCGCCGCGGTTGTCGCACATGACTTCGTGCTCTTCCCGCTCTACGCGCTCGCCGACCGGGTACTCGCCCTAAGGCGCAGAGTTAACCGGCGCCCAGAAGTCGTGGTGCGCAACTACATTCGCGTACCGGCACTGGCCGCCGGACTGACGCTGCTGATCTTCCTCCCGGGCATCATCGAACAGGGTGCGACCGTCTACCAGGCGGCGACCGGCCAGACCCAGCAGCCGTTCCTGGGCAGGTGGCTGCTGCTCACCGCGGTGATGTTCGGCGTCAGCGCCGTCGGCTACGCCACGCGGCGCGCCGTTGCGTGTCGGCGAGCCGCCGACGGCCCCCGCAGCCAACCCTCAAATCCATAGCTGTCGTTGTAAATACCGCTCAGGGCAAACGCGCAGCAGGGCCTTCCCGCGACGCCGACGACAGCCTTTACGCAATCGTCAGTTCCGCGGCCCGCACGGGGGTACAGTCCCCTACATGACGGAGAGGCGACCGCGCCTGACACCCTATTTGAGATGGTTGCTGCGGGCCCGCCCCGGCGACTATATGCTGGCCTTAAGCGTCGCCGGGACTTCGCTGCCCGTGGTGGGCAAGCACCTGGAACCGCTGGGCGGCATGACCGCGATGGGCATCTGGGGTGCCCGACTCGCACCCGAATTCGTCTCCGCTGCAGCCAAGAAGGACTGGTTCGCCCCGGGCATCAACGATGAACGCCGTCGGGACCGGGAAAGCACGCGCGAGGTTTCCGTCGCAGCCCTGCGCGGGGTGGTCTCGACGGCCGATCTGGACCTCGAATGGCCCGTTGCGGCGCGGACGCCGCCGATCTGGGATGCGTTGCGCGAGCGCCGTTATCTGCACCGCCGCGCGGTCCACTATGGCGACCACCCGGCGCAGGTGCTCGATGTCTGGCGCCGCAAGGATCTGCCCGCCGAACCCGCGCCGGTGCTGATCTTCGTCCCGGGCGGCGCCTGGGTGCACGGCAGCAGCATGCTGCAGGGCTCCGCCCTGTTGTCACGCATGGCCGAGCTGGGGTGGGTGTGCCTGGCGATCGACTACCGCGTCTCGCCACACCACCGCTGGCCGCGCCACATCATCGACGTCAAGACCGCCATCGCGTGGGCGCGGGCCAATGTGGACAAGTTCGGCGGCGACCGCAATTTCGTTGCGGTGGCGGGCTGTTCGGCCGGCGGTCACCTGTCGGCGCTTGCCGGGCTGACCCCCGACGACCCGCAGTACGCGGCCAAGCTGCCCGAGGGCGCCGACAGCTCGGTGGACGCGGTGGTCGGGATCTACGGCCGCTACGACTGGCAGGACCAATCCACCCGCGAGCGTGCTCAGTTCGTCGAATTCCTGGAGCGGGTGGTGGTCAAACGGACCATCGCCCGTCATCCCGAGGTGTTCCGCGATGCGTCGCCGATCGCGCGGGCGCATCGGAATGCCCCGCCGTTCTTGGTGATTCATGGCAGCAAAGACAGCGTCATCCCGGTCGAGCAGGCGCGCAGCTTTGTCGAGCGGATGCGGGCGACCTCGCATTCGATGGTCGGCTACCTGGAGTTGCCGGGGGCGGGCCACGGCTTCGACCTCATCGACGGTGAGCGGGCCGGCGTCGCCGCACATGCGACGTCGCTGTTCCTCAACCAGGTCTACCGCAGCAGGGCGCCGATCGGGGCGAAAGAGGTCATCTGAGCCACTGAGTTCTGAGTCGCTGAGTAAGGTCGCCCCTATGGGGAAGGCTCAGCGGTGAAACGGCTCAGCGGCTGGGATGCGGTGCTGCTGTACAGCGAAGCGCCGAACGTTCACATGCACACCATCAAGGCCGCGGTCATCGAATTAGACGCGGACAGTCGGGGTTTTGATATCGACGCGTTCCGCGGGGTCATCGCCGGCCGGATGGACAAGCTTGTGCCGTTGGGCTACCAGCTGATCGAGGTCCCGCTGAAGTTCCACCATCCGATGTGGCGGGAAAACTGCGACGTCGATTTCAGCTACCACATCCGGCCCTTCCAGTTGGCCGCTCCGGGCGGTCGCCGCGAGCTCGACGAGGCGATCGGGCAGATCGCCGGCATCCCGCTGGATCGCGACCGCCCGCTGTGGGAGATGTACTTCGTCGAGGGCCTGGCCAACGACCGCATCGCGGTGGTGGTCAAGATCCACCACGCGCTCGCCGATGGTGTCGCCTCGGCGAACCTGATGGCCCACGGCATGGACCTGATGCCGACACCGCAGGTCGGCTCCTATACACCCGATCCGGAGCCCTCCAAGCGGGAGTTGATGACGTCGGCGTTCGCCGACCACATGCGGCACATCGGCCGAATCCCGGCGACCGTCCGCTACACCGCGCAGGGATTGGGTCGGGTGCGACGCAGCTCGCGCAAGCTCTCGCCGGAACTGACCATGCCGTTCACCCCGCCGCCGACCTTCATGAACCACAAGATCACCCCGGAGCGCATGTTCGCCACCGCCACACTGGCATTCGCCGATGTCAAGGAGACTGCCAAGAAGCTGGATGCGACGATCAACGACATGGTGCTGGCCATGTCCACCGGAGCGCTGCGGACTCTGCTCCTGCGCTACGACGGCCAAGCCGAACCGCTGCTGGCGTCGGTTCCGGTGAGTTACGACTTCTCGCCGGAACGGATCTCCGGCAACCGGTTCACCGGAATGATGGTGGCGCTGCCGGCCGACTCCCACGACCCGCTGGAACGGGTGCGACTCTGTCACGAGAACGCGGTCTCGGCGAAGGAGAGCCACCAGCTCATGGGTCCGGAGTTGATCGCGCGCTGGGCGGCCTACATGCCGCCGGCGGGTACGGAAGCCGTGTTCCGGTGGCTGTCCAACCGCGACGGGCAGAACAAAATCCTCAACCTCAACATCTCGAACGTGCCCGGGCCGCGCGAGCGCGGCCGGGTGGGCGGCGCTCTGGTCACCGAGATCTACTCGGTGGGCCCGTTGACCGCGGGCAGCGGCCTGAACGTCACCGTGTGGAGCTACGTCGACCAGCTCAACATCTCGGTGCTCTCCGACGGCTCGACCGTCAAGGACCCGCACGAGGTGACGGAGGCGATGATCGCCGACTTCATCGAAATACGTCGGGCCGCAGGGGTTTCCAAGCGCCTAACGGAGGTGCCGGAGGCGATGGCTCCGGCTTGACCAAAGGCTTGACGCAGGCCTCTCCAGGTTGCGATGGGCGGCCGTTACCATCAGCACCGTGAGCGAAGAAGCCCAAAACACCGAACCCGAGGTCCTGGTCGAGCAGCGCGACCGGATTCTCCTCATCACCATCAACCGGCCGAAGGCCAAAAATGCGGTCAACGCGGCGGTCAGCCACGGCCTGGCCGACGCGATGGATCGTCTCGACGGCGACGCCGGCCTGTCGGTGGCGGTGCTGACCGGCGCGGGCGGCTCGTTCTGCGCGGGCATGGATCTCAAGGCGTTCGCGCGGGGCGAAGTACCCCTCGTCGAGGGCCGCGGCATGGGCTTCACCGAACGCCCGCCGGACAAGCCGCTCATCGCGGCCGTGGAGGGATTTGCCCTGGCCGGCGGCACGGAGCTGGCCCTGGCCACCGACCTGATCGTGGCCGCCAGGGACTCGGCCTTCGGCATCCCCGAGGTGAAGCGGGGTCTGGTGGCCGGCGGCGGGGGATTGTTGCGGCTGCCCACTCGTATCCCGTACGCGATCGCCATGGAGCTGGCGCTGACCGGTGACAACCTGTCCGCCGAACGCGCGCACGACCTGGGGCTGGTCAATGTGCTGGCCGAGCCGGGCCAGGCCCTGGACGCCGCGATCGCGCTGGCCGAAAAGATCGCCGGCAACGGGCCGCTGGCGGTGGCCGCCACCAAGCGGATCATCGTCGAGTCCCGCAGCTGGACCCCGGAGTCCATGTGGGCCGAGCAGAACAAGATCCTGATGCCGGTGTTCTCGTCGAACGACGCCAAGGAGGGCGCGATCGCGTTCGCCGAGAAGCGCGCACCCCGCTGGACCGGAACATAACGGAGGCGGGGAGGTGCCCGCGATCGGGGCGGGTGCGCGGTGAGTAGCCCTCAGGCGATGAGTTACACTACGGCCGAGATTTGTAAAGGGCCGGGGGCCCAGAAGGATCGAGGATGAGCGTTTCGTTGCTGCTCGAGATGGCCGCGTCGAGCGACCCTGATCGCACGGCCGTCGTGTCGGGAGACCTGCGGTTGACGACTCAGCAGCTCAGCGACCTCGCCGACGGCGGCGCGGGGGTGATCGCGGCCTCGGGCGCCCAGCACGTCGTCTACATCGGCACCGGCGGTGCGATGCTGCCAATCCTGATCTTCGCCTCGGCGCGCGCCGGGCTGGCGTTCACCCCGATCAACTATCGCCTGTCGGCCGACGGTATTCGGGCGCTGATCGAGCGGCTGCCCGAACCCCTGGTGATCGTCGACAGCCGCTACCGGGAGGCGGTCGGGGATGGCGCCGGGCGGGTGCTGGAGTCCGAGGAGTTTCTGCAGGCCGCGCGCACCGCCGAGCCCGCAGCCGAGTTCCCCGACCCGGACTCGGTGGCGATCGTGCTGTTCACCTCGGGCACCACGTCGCAGCCCAAGGCCGTCGAGCTGTCCCACAACAACCTGACCAGCTACGTCACCGGGACGGTCGAATTCGAGTCGGCCGGCGCGGAAGACGCCGCGCTGATCTGCGTGCCGCCCTATCACATCGCCGGGGTCGGCGCGGCGCTGTCGAACCTGTATGCCGGCCGCAAGATGGTCTACCTGCCCAGCTTCGATCCCGAGGAATGGGTGCGCCTGGTCAACGCCGAGCGGGTCACCACCGCGACCGTGGTGCCCACCATGCTGGACCGCATCGTCACCGTGCTGGAGACGAACGGACACGAGCTCCCGTCGCTGCGCAACCTGGCCTACGGCGGCTCGAAGGTCGGCCTGCCGCTGGTGCGCCGCGCGCTGGAACTCTTGCCGGCCGTCGGCTTCGTCAACGCCTACGGGCTGACCGAGACGAGCTCGACGATCGCGGTGCTAACCCCCGACGACCACCGCGCCGCGCACTCCACCAAGGACGCCGCCGCGGCCAAGCGGCTGGGCTCGGTCGGGCAGCCGGTGCCCGGCATCGAGTTGGAGATCCGCGACAACGAGGGCAAGGTGCTGGGCCCGGGTGAGATCGGCGAGCTCTTCGTGCGCGGCGAGCAGGTCTCCGGCCGCTACACCGGGATCGGCTCGGTGCTCGACGAAAACGGTTGGTTCCCAACCAAAGACATCGCCATGCTCGATGAAGAGGGCTACCTGTTCATCGGCGGGCGCAGCGACGACACCATCATCCGCGGCGGCGAGAACATCGCGCCCGCCGAGCTGGAGGAGGTGCTGATCGAGCACCCCCAGGTGCGCGACGTCGCGGTGGTCGGAGTCGAGGACCCGCAGTGGGGCCAGGCGATCGTCGCCGTGGTGGTGCCGCAACCGGGCGTCGACCCCGATCCCGAGGAACTTCGCGAACACGTGCGCAAGAGTTTGCGCGGGTCGCGTACCCCGGACCGGGTAGTGTTTCGCGACGAGCTGCCCACGACTCCCACCGGCAAGGTACTTCGCCGGGAAATCATCGAGACGCTAGAAGGACTACACGCATGATCAAGAACGGAACCCGTCTGGCCAGCCAGGTGTGTGACACCCAGGTCATCGTCGTCAGGAGTGCCGACAGCCTCGACGACCTGCGCTGCGGCGGCGTGCCGATGGTGCCGATCGGTGGTGAGCGGTCCGGCGAACTCGATCCCGCGTTCGCCGACGGCACCGTGATGGGCAAGCGCTACGTCGACGAAACCGGTGCCGAGGTGCTGGTGACCAAGCCCGGCGCCGGGAGCCTGAGCGTCGGCCAAACCGCGTTGTCGCTCAAAGAGGTCAAGCCGCTGCCCGCCAGCGACTGACGCTGCTAGGACGTTCGGTTGGACCCTCGCGTCCTTAACAAGACGCTATGGCGATTGCCGGGCGACGAATTCCCTTGCCTTGATCAGGAATTCGAGCTGGTCGCCGACCTGGCGCAGCGGGGCCGCGCTGCGAGTCGAGCGGCACAGCATGATCGCGCCCTCCAAGGCCGCGATCGACGTCACCGACAGTGACGCCGCATCCTCCTCGCTGAAGCCATCGGAGACGAACGCGCGGGTCAACGAGGTACACCAGCGGCCCAGGATGACGCCGGCGTCGGAACAGAGTTGGGGTTCGTCGTCGGCCGACCCAAGCGCGGCGGCGACGACGGGGCACCCCGCGTTGAAGCCGCCGTCGAACAGCCGGCTTTCCCAATACTCGATGAACTTGTGCACCAGGACCCTGGCGCCCCGGTCCGCGGCGTCGTCGATGATCTCGGTGATGGAGTCGCCGGCGTACCGCAGCGCCTCGAGCAGAATCTGATTGCGTCCCTCGGGAAAGTGGTGGTACACGGAGCCGCGCGGGGCGCCGCTGCGTGCCAGCACCGCATCGATAGTCACGCCCGCTGCGCCGCGCTCACGCATCACCTCGGCGGCGCTGATCAGCATTTTCTTGCGGGTGTCGCCGCGCTTTGTCGGGGCGGCGTCCGAACAGGTGTCGCCGGTCTTCTGGACCATGAGCGCTTCGCTAGGCGGCGTCACGCGGCGTTGGAGTGCCGCAGCGTCGGCCAGTGCACATTGCGTGGATTGAACCTGAAGGGTCGACGCCGCACGTCAGGTACCTCGCGGCTGAAGTGATAGCCCGCGACGTTGACCTCGATGAACCACATGGCTTCTCCTCAGCATGCGCCCTGAATATGGTGAGAATCATATAAGACAGCGGTGAAGTAATCAAGTTTTATTGGCTAAGCAACGGGCGAGAGCACGGCATATAGCAATGTGGCGTGCGTCACTGGTTTCAGTCGGTCTGAACATAACGATCGATTTCTATGCTCTCTTGCATAAATCGTGGATCTGCGATTGACTTTGCCGATGACCAGCGCGCCTGCAATGCCGACCCTCGACACCGTGACACTGGAGCGGGATGGACATGTCCTGCTCATCGGCCTGAACCGGCCCAAGAAGCGCAATTCGTTCGACCGGACGATGCTGGCCGAGTTGTCCCGCGCCTACGGGCTGACTGGAGTCGGACGACTCACTGCGTGCCGGAGTGCTGTTCGCGCACGGCGACCACTTCACCGCCGGCCTGGACCTCGTCGACGTCGGTCCCACCGTCGCGGCCGGGCAGTTGGAGCTCCCGGAGGACGGGCGGGACCCGTGGCGGCTCGACGGTGCGTGGGCCACGCCGCTGGTGGCCGTCGCGCACGGTTGGTGCATGACGCTGGGCATCGAATTGCTACTGGCCGCCGACATTCGCATCGCGGCAACCGGGACGCGGTTCACCCAACTCGAAGTGCAGCGTGGCATCTACCCCTTCGGCGGCGCGACCATCCGGCTGCCCCGCGAGGCCGGGTGGGGCAACGCCATGCGCTGGCTGCTCACCGGCGACGAGTTCGACGCCGCCGAGGCGCACCGCATCGGGCTGGTGCAGGAGGTGGCCGACGACGGCGCAGCTGCGTTGGCCCGGGCCCGGGAGATTGCGCACACCATCGCCGACCGCGCCGCACCGTTAGGCGTGCGGGCCACCCTGGCGTCCGCGCATCTGTCGCGCGTGGAGGGTGAGGCGGCCGCGATCGCCCGCCTGCGTCCCGCCGTCGCGGAGCTTTTCGCCAGCGAGGACGCCGCCGAGGGTGTGCAGTCGTTCATCGAGCGACGACAGGCGCACTTCAACGGGCGCTAACCTGCACTGGCCAACTTACTCTGCCGTTTGGTTCTAGCTGTCGAGCGTGTAGCCCATCGGCATTAGTACGCTCTTCTGCTGGGTGAAATGCTCGACGCCTTCGGGGCCGTTCTCGCGACCGATGCCGGAGTTCTTGTAGCCGCCGAACGGACAGCACGGGTCGAAGGCGTACCAGTTGATCGCGTACGTCCCGGTGCGGATCTGCTCCGAGATCTCGATGCCACGCGGCACGCTGGTGGTCCACACGCTGCCGGCCAGCCCGTATGCCGAGTCGTTGGCGATCTTGATCGCCTCGTCCTCGGTGTCATACGGAATGATGCTCAGCACCGGACCGAAGATCTCCTCCTGGGCGATCGTCATCTTGTTGTCGACGTCGGCGAACACCGTCGGCTGCACGAAGAATCCGCTGTCCAGGCCCTCAGGACGGCCGCCGCCGCACACCAGCCGCGCGCCCTCCTCGATGCCCTTGGCGATGTAGCCCTCGACCCGGGCGCGCTGCTTCTCCGAGATCAGCGACCCGATCTGGGCGGCCGGGTCCGACGGCGTCCCGACCGGCAGCATCTGCACGAAATTGCTCACCGCGTCGATGATTTCGTCGTAGCGCGAGCGTGGCGCCAGGATGCGGGTCTGGGCCACGCAGGCCTGCCCGGTGTTCATGATCCCGGAGAACACCAGCATCGGGATCGAGGCGGCCAGGTCGACGTCGTCAAGGATGATGGCCGCCGACTTGCCGCCGAGTTCCAGGGTGCACGGCTTGAGCATCTCCGCCGCGCGCTGGCCGATCTCCTTGCCCACAGCCGAGCTGCCGGTGAAGGAGAAGATGTCGATGTCCCGGTTGGAGGTCAGCGCCTGGCCGGTCTCGATGCCGCCGGGCACCACCGACAGCACACCCTCGGGCAGCCCGGCCTCGGCGAACACCTCCGCGAAAGCATTTGCGCTCAAAGGTGTTTCAGCCGCCGGCTTGAGCACCACCGTGCAACCGGCCAGCAGCGCCGGGCCCAGCTTGTTGATCGCCAGGAACAGCGGCACGTTCCACGCCACGATCGCGCCGACCACGCCGAGCGGCTCGCGGCGGACGATGGTCTGCCCGTAGCCGCCGTTGCGGATCTCCTGCCACTTCACCTGGTCGACGGCGGGGCCGGCGAAGAAGTTCATCGCCCCGATCCCACTCATCCACTGCATCGTCTCGACGGAGGTCGGCGGCTGGCCGGTCTCGAGGCCGAGCAGTTTGACGAAGCCGTCCTTGCGCTCCTCCATCAGCTTGAGCGCGTTGGCGATGACGGCCGCGCGTTCCTTCGGTGGCGTCGTGGGCCACGGGCCGTTGTCGAATGCGGCGCGCGCGGCGGCAACCGCCGCGTCAACGTCGGCCGCGGCCGCCATCGGCACCTTGCCGACGTACTCGCCGGTGGCCGGACAGTGCACCTCGATGACTTCGGAGGTCGACGGCTCGGTCCACTTGCCGCCGATGAAAAGTTTGTCGTATTCGGTCTTGGCGTCATCGCTCATGGCCGCCACCCTACCCAAGCGGAAGCAAAACGAGAACATGTTCATTCCGGTGGCTGAAGCACCAGCACGAGATTGCTGACCGCGAACTCGCGCAGCATCGGCACCGACGTCGGCCACCACGCCCATCGGGGGTGGTAGCGCGGGAATGCGGCTATCAAGGCCCCGGTATTCTCGGCCCAGCTCAGACCCTCGGCGGCGGACACCGCGAACAACGACGACCCGTAGTTGTTTTTGGCGGGATGACCGTGTTTGCGCGCATACCGGGCGGCGGCCCGCTCGCCGCCCAGGTAGTGCGTCAAGCCCATCTCGTGCCCGCCGAACGGGCCCAGCCAGACGGTGTAGGACAGCACCGCCAACCCGCCCGGCCTGGTCACCCGCAGCATCTCGCCGCCGAGCTGCCAGGGCCGCGGCACGTGTTCGGCGACATTGGACGACAGGCAGATGTCCACCGAGTCATCGGCGAACGGCAGCGCCAGTCCCGAACCGCGCACGACCGTCCCCGACTCGCGTTCGAAAGTCGTTCCGGGGGCATGCATTCCGCCTGGGTCCGGCTCGACGCCGATGTAGCGGAGCCCGGCATCGGCGAAGGCCGTCGCGAAGTATCCGGGTCCGCCGCCGACGTCGAGCAGTGTGCGACCGACCGGGGCTTCGCTGTGCGCGCCCCTCCACAGATCAGCGACCATCGCCGCGGTGTCGGCTGCCAGTGCTCCGTAGAACCGGGGCGGGTCGGCCTGTTCGTAGCGGAACTCTGACAGCAGCCGCACCGAGCGGGCGAGCGTCGCCCGCTGCGCGAAGAGGTCGGTGACGGCCACTGGCCAACCCTACGGTCGGCCTTGAGTGCTCGCGGCCAGTTAGGTCGGGGCTAGGCTGTCGAACAATGTCTGGTCCCCGCTCCGTACTGCTGCTGTGCTGGCGCGATACCGGGCACCCACAGGGCGGTGGCAGCGAAACCTACTTGCAGCGCATCGGCGCGCAACTCGCGGCGTCGGGCATCGACGTCACGCTGCGCACCGCCCGCTATGCCGGTGCGCCGCGACGCGAAATCGTCGACGGCGTGCGGATCAGCCGCGCTGGCGGACGTTACTCCGTTTATGTCTGGGCGCTGCTCGCGATGGCCTTCAACGAATTAGGGGCGCGCATCGGACTCGGGCCGCTGCGGCGGGTCAGACCTGACGTCGTGGTCGATACTCAGAACGGCTTGCCGTTCCTCGCCAGGCTGGTTTACGGCCGGCGGGTGGTGGTGCTGGTGCACCACTGTCATCGCGAGCAGTGGCCGGTGGCCGGTCCGGTGCTCGGTCGGCTCGGCTGGTTTGTCGAGTCGCGGTTGTCGCCCCGGCTGAACCGCCGCAATCAGTACGTGACGGTGTCGCTGCCGTCGGCTCGCGATCTGGTCGCGCTGGGCGTCGGAAACGGACGGATCGCGGTGGTGCGCAACGGTCTCGACGAAGCGCCGGCGCACACGTTGTCCGGGCCGCGCGCGGCCGGGCCGCGAGTGGTGGTGCTCTCGCGGCTGGTACCGCACAAGCAGATCGAGGATGCGCTGGAGGCGGTGGCCGAGTTACGGAAGCGGATACCGGGCCTGCACCTCGACATCGTCGGTGACGGATGGTGGCGACAGCGACTCGTCGGCCATGCGCACCGGCTCGACGTGTCCGACGCGGTGACGTTCCACGGTCACGTCGATGACATCACGAAACACCATGTGCTGCAAAGCTCTTGGGTCCATGTGCTGCCCTCACGCAAGGAGGGCTGGGGTCTGGCGGTCGTGGAGGCGGCTCAGCACAAGGTGCCCACCGTCGGCTACCGATCCTCCGGCGGACTCTCCGACTCGATCGTCGACGGCGTCACCGGAATCTTGGTGGACAACCACGCCGCGCTGGTGGATCGCCTCGAGCGGCTGCTGCGCGACCCGGTCCTGCGTGACCAACTCGGCGCCAAGGCGCAGGCGCGCAGCGTCGAGTTCTCCTGGACGCAAAGCGCCGACGCGATGCGCACCGTGCTGCAAGCCGTGCAAGCCGGCACTCTAGTCAGCGGCGTGGTTTAGTCACTCGGTGTCCCAGCAGCCGCACCAGCACCGGCGGCCTGGTCATCACCCAGTTCCGAAAACTGATGGCACATGTGATATCACCATCCAGCTAATCGAAATCGAAGGGGCCGCAAAGCGGCCGGTCAAACCTCCCCGAAAGCTTTTGGACCACCCACTGATTCATCGACACGTTTTGCTCAGCGGCTTCGATGACGAGCCGCGCGTGCAACGCCGGCGAGGTCCTGACCACAAACTTGCCGCTTAACCCCAGCCGATAATCGGCTCGCCCCATGACGGAGCGTTTCACGGGGCGCGACGAACGTCACTTCAGCCTCCGCCTTAAGCGGGACGGAGACGGCGAAGGGCCGCGCCTGCCCCACATCCGACCAGCAACGCCAGCCACACCCAATGCGCGGCGATTGTCGCTCGGAGGTGGGCAGAAGATGCACCGGCGAAGTGGCCGCCGATCCGATACAGCGCCAACTCGCGGTCGTGATACGCCGGCGAGAGCCGGTCCAGGGTGCGCGCCGTAGCACCCATGTCACCGGGGGTGCCGGATTCCACGACCAGCCACGCCACCCCGGCCGACGCCAACGCCGACGGGTCGGGCCCGCTCAGCAGCAACCCCTGCACCGCTCGCGCGTGAGCGCCCTCCCCGGGCACGGTCACCCCGGAAATGACTAGGTCACCGGTGGCCAGCACGTCGCCACGGACCCAACGCTGCAGCGGATCGAGAACCGGTGCCGAACCGGACCACGAAAAGCGCCGCATGGTGCCGGCGGGCAACACCGCCACCGGGCCGGGATGCTCGTTGATCGCCGTCGCCACGGCCGCCCACCCCGCCAGATAGTGCACCGGCGCCACGCGGCCCCACACCCCCCAGGCCAGGTCGGGTAGCGCCAGGACCAGCGCGAGACAGCACACCAACGCCGCCCCGGGCCGCCGCAGCCACCGCCCCAGCGTCAGCACCGCGCCGGCGCCGGCAAGCGCGTATCCCGGCATCGCGAGCGAGACCCACTTCTGCCCGTCGCGCAGCACCCCGAGGGCGGGCGCGGCGTCAACCACCGCACTCAGCAGATGCAGGCCGGGGCCGGTCGCCAAACCCGCCGGCACCACGACAGCCACCGCCGCGAGCGCCAGCAGCGGCACCGCCGCGGGCCGACGCACGACGGCCGGCAGGCCGGCCGCCACCACACCCAGCAGCACCGCGGCCGATGCCACCGCGAAAAGCGTTGCCCGCGAACCGGGTACGGCCTGGCCGTTCCAGATCCCGCCGAGGCTGGCCAGGCTGACAAGGGTGCCGAGACCGGGCTCGGCGCGCGCCGCGAACACGGTCACCCCAGCCCCACCGGTGGGGGCGCCCAACGACGAGCCCGCCACCGCCGCCGTCAGCCACGGCAGCGCGGCCGCCACCGCAACACCCAAAGCCGCGGCCGCGCACAGCCAACGCGGCCGGCCCATACCGGGCGCGCCCACACAGACCAGCGCCACCGTCGCTGCCAGCAGTAGCCCGGTCGGGGTCAGCCCGGCCACCGCGACCCAGAACCCAAGCCCGAAGAACGCGCCACCAGAGGTCCGCAGCTCAAGCATCGCCGTCGCAACCCATGGCAGACACCCGTAGCCGACCAGCAGGCTCCAATGGCCCTGCAGCAGCCGCTCGGCGACATACGGATTCCAGATCGCCACGGTGATCGCCACGAACTGGCCGCCGGCGCCCGCCGAAGGCAGCACAACAGCAACCAACCGCGCCGCGCCCCACCCCGCCAGCCACAATCCCAACACCAACAGCGCTTTCACCACGACGCCGCCGTCGACGAGCGAAGAGGCCAGCGCCACCGCGAAATCCTGCGGCGTCGCCCGCGGAGCCGACGTCAGCCCCAACGCGGTATCGGACAGATACGACCGCGGTGTGGACACCGCGTCGCGCAGCAGCAAGTACCCGGGCCTCAACAGCGGCGCAACCACGAGCAGCGCCAGGAACAACGCGTACCCCGGCCGGGCCATGCTGGCCCGCATAGAGCTAATCCCGTTCGGGCGGACCGGAGCTCGAAGGCTCCGGCGGCTCCGGATCGGGCGGGGTCGACTCTCCCGAACCTGGCTCGGGCCGGTCGGCCCCGGGCGGACTCGGATCATCGCGAGGGCGTTGCGTGGGCAACTTCTCGGTCTCGGCCTCGGCACCGGGTACGCGCTCCTCGGCGCGGCCGAATTCCTGGTCGTCGAGGTCGCGGTCGGGCGCGGCCAGCGCGCTCTCGGTCCGCAGGCTGAACGAGGCGAGCAGCGCGCCGCCGATGAGCGCGATCAAGCCGACGGCGGTGAACGTGATCGGCAGCACCCGCGACCACAGCGCCAGCCGGTCGCGTTCGTCGCGAGCGGAATTGACCTGGGATTCGACGGTGTCTTCCGTCGAGGTCACCTTGTAATCGGCCAGCGTCACCTCGGGCTTCAGCGGATCACGGGCGAAGTAGTGGTTGGCGCGATCGGTTTCCTTGACGATGGTGCCCGTCACGGGGTCCACCAAGAAGGTCCGCTGCGCGGCGTAGTAGCGGACCATGGTGATCTGCTCTGCCGGGTCGCCACCCTGCAGCCCCCACATCGCCGCGGAGGCGGTGACTTTGCCGTCCTCGTCGCCGGCGTACAACGACGGGTAGGTGACCGGAGCCACCAGCTTGCCCTCCGCGTTGTAGCCGACGTCCTGGGTGAAGCGGTACGTGGTCAAACCGTTGACGTCTTCTTGGCCTTGGTAATTGACGTCGAACGCCTTCTGCGCGATCGGGTCGAAATAGGGATACGTCTTCTTCTCGGTGTGGAACGGAAACCGGTAGGACAGCCCGTCGTGGCGCAGCGGCAGCGCGGTCGGCGGGTTCTCGTCGTTGACGCTGCGCGGCTTCTGCACCGAGCCGCCGGTGTGGGTGTCGTCCGAGACGGCCATCGCGGTTTTGCGGTTGAGGGTCACGGTGTCGACGATCGCCAGCAGCAGCCCGCTGTCCTTCTGCTTGTCGGTGCGCCGGACCGAGGTGCCGGCTTGCAGCGTGACGACATCGGCGTTGGCCGGCGATTCGACGGTGATCTGTTGCTGAGAGGCCAGCGGCACGTTCTGGTTGATGACGATGTGATCACCGGACAACGACGCCGAGTCCAGTGCGGTCCCGGTGCCGTCGCTCATCAACGTGGTGTCGATATTGAGCGGGATCTTGGTGATTCTGCTGCTGGTGTACGTCGACAACAGCAGCGCGGCGATCAACAGGGCGGCTCCGAGTCCGATGGTCCCGCATGCGGCGAACCGCAACATGACGGCTCGGTTCACGTTGGTGTGACCTCCTTCGTCGGCCGCCGACCTGACCAAGCAGCGAGCAAAACCCGTTCGACCCTAACAGCAACAGCTGCAGGCAGACTGTGATGGTGACCGACGGCCAGCAGGTAGGTGGGACCCGCAGTTTCCTCCCCGCCGTCGAGGGTATGCGCGCTTGCGCGGCCATGGGTGTGGTGGTAACGCACGTCGCGTTTCAGACGGGGCACTCCAGCGGTGTCGCGGGCCGACTGTTCGGCCGTTTCGACCTCGCGGTGGCGGTGTTCTTCGCACTGTCGGGATTCCTGTTGTGGCGCGGGCACGCCGCGGCGGCCCGAGACCTGGGGGGCCGTCCCACCACCGGTCACTACCTGCGATCGCGGGTGGTCCGCATCATGCCGGCCTATGTAGTGGCGGTCGGGGTGATCCTGTCCCTGCTGCCGGACTCTGATCACGCAAGCCTGACGGTGTGGTTGGCAAACCTGACGCTGACCCAGATCTACGTGCCGCTCACCCTGACCGGCGGACTGACCCAGATGTGGAGCCTGTCCGTCGAGGTCACCTTCTATCTGGCGCTGCCCATTCTGGCGCTGCTGGCCCGCCGCGTCCCGGTCCGCGCCCGGGTGCCGGCGATCGCCGCCCTCGGCGCCCTCAGCTGGGCGTGGGCCTGGGTGCCCATATGTTCGGGGCACACCCAGCTTGGGATCAACCCGCTTAACTGGCCGCCGGCGTTCTTCTCCTGGTTCGCGGCGGGCATGTTGCTGGCCGAGTGGGTCCACAGCCCGATCAGCTTGCCGCACCGGTTGGCGCGCCGGCGGGTGCCGATGGCGGTGCTCGCGGTGCTGGCCTACCTGGTGGCGGCCTCCCCGCTGGCCGGCCCCGCGGGGCTGGCGGTGGGTAGCGACCTGCAGTTCGCGGTGAAGACGGCCGCGGGCGCCGTGGTGGCGTGGGCGCTGGTGGCGCCGTTGGTACTGGATCGCCCGGACACGCCGCACCGGCTGCTGGGCCGCACCGCGATGGTGACGTTAGGCCGCTGGTCCTATGGCCTGTTCATCTGGCACCTGGCCGCGCTGGCCATGGTGTTCCCGGTGATCGGGACGTTCCCGTTCACCGGGCGGATGCCTACGGTGTTGCTGCTGACGCTGATCTTCGGCTTCGCGATCGCGGCCGTCAGCTACGGCCTGGTCGAGTCGCCCGCCCGAGAAGCGTTGCGGCGCTGGGAGAAACGAACGCAGTCGGCGCCACCCACCGGTAATAGTGTCATCGATGCTGAGGCGGACTCAATCGCGCCATGACCTCATCGCGCACCGCCGAGCGCCGCGCCTTGCCGGCGTCGTCGCGCAGCGGGGTGTCGACGAATTCGACCATGTGCGGCACCTTGTATGACGAAATCCCTTCGTGCAGGAACTCTTTCACGCCGTCGGCATCCAGCGCCGAGCCGTCGGCCGTGTGCACTAACGCGTACGGCACCTGGCCGAGGTCACCCGAGTTCGGATCGGGTACGCCGACGACCAGACACGACAGCACTTCCGGGTGCGCCGATAGCGCGCTCTCGATCTCGGCGGGGTAGACGTTGCGGCCGCCGACGGTGAACATGTCCACCCGGCGGTCCGACAGGTAGAGAAATCCGTCTTCGTCGAAATAGCCGAGATCGCCCAGCGAGTCCCAGCCGTCGCGGCTCTTCGCGGTGACGCCGACGTAGCGGTACGTCGGCGCGCTGCCGGGGTTGGGCCGCATGTAGATCTCGCCGACCACGCCGGGCGGGCAGGGATTGCCGTCGTCGTCGAGGACCTTCATCTCGCCGGCGACCACGAGACCGACCGAGCCGCGGTGGGTCAGCCACTGATCGCCGGAGATGAAGGTGAGCGCTTGTAATTCGGTGCCGCCGTAGAGCTCCCAGACGACCTCGGGACCGACGAGGTTGATCCACGCCTCCTTGACGGAAGGCGGGCACGGCGCCCCCATGTGCCAGAACCGCCGAAGCGACGACAGGTCGTAGGCCTGCGGGTCGGCGTGGTAGACGGGCAGCGTCCGCTGCATGATCGTCGGCACCGTGGTCAGGAACGTGACGCGATGGTCGGTGATCAGCCGGAGGAACTGCTGCGGGTCGAACCGGCCCATCAACACCAGATGGTGGCGCATCAGCAAGGCGATCGTCGCGGTGGTGAAGCCGGTGTTGTGGGACAGCGGGATCGGCACCAAGGTGGTGTCGCCCTCCTGCGCGCCGAGTGGATAGCCGATGGCGGCCGGTATCCGGCTGTCACCGCCGGATTCGATGAGCTTGGGCCTGCCGGTGCTGCCGCCGGACCCCATCGCTTTCCACACCGGCGAGACCGCTTCGGGCAACCCGGCGTCGGACACCGCCAGATCGGGAGTGAAACCAGCTGGCACGCTCGGTATCTGAGAGTGGCTAGGCTGTCCGGTCGGCGACCCGCTGCGCCCGGCTTCGCCGAGCTGGCGATCGCCTGCACGGCCCACCAGCAAGGCCGGCGGCCGCAACTCCAGGAGACCCTGCAGCTCCGCGTCCGGCAACCGCGCGGACAGCGGCTGCGGCACCGCGCCCAGCTTCCAGCACGCGACCGCGGCCTGGATCCACTCGATCGAGTTGGGCAGCACCATGGTCACGTAGTCGCCGACGCCCACGCCGCGCTCGGCGTAGGCCCGGGCCAACCTGTTCGTCGACCGGTCGAGCTCGGCGCGGGTGAGGGTCAGCCCATCGCAGGTGACCGCGGGCTCGTCGGGAGCGACGGCGGCCAGCGCCGAAATCTGTGCGCCGATCGAGGGAACCGGCTCACTCATACGCGCCCTGACGCTCGAAGACGCGGCGTGGGTTATCCACCAGCATGGTGTGCAGCTGCTCGTCGGTGACACCGCGCTCTTTCAGCGCGGGGATCACGTCGTTGTGGATGTGCAGGTAATTCCAGTTCGGCGCCATCTGTGGCATCAGCGCTTCGGGGAGCGCGTCGAAGTAGCAGTTGGCGTCGTGCGAGAGCACCATCTTGTCGGCGTGGCCGCGCTCGCACATCTGCGCCACGATGCCCACCCGCTCCTCGAACGGCAGGATCACATCGATGCCGAACCGGTCCATCCCGAGGTAGGAGCCGGCGGCGATGAGTTCCTCGAGATAGCCGACGTCGGTGCTGTCGCCCGAGTGACCGATGACCACCCGACTCAGGTCGACGCCCTCCTCTTCGAAGATGCGCTGCTGCTCCAGCCCGCGCCGCAGTCCGGCATGGGTGTGCGTGGAGATCGGCACCCCGGTGCGCTTGTGCGCTTGCGCGACGGCGCGCAGCACCCGCTCGACACCCGGGGTGATGCCGGGTTCGTCGGTGGCGCATTTGAGGATGCCGGCCTTGATGCCGGTGTCGGCGATGCCGTCTTCGATGTCCTTGACGAACATGTCGGTCATGACTTCCGGACCGCCGAGCAGCCCGCCCGGGCCCTCGTAGTGGAACCGGAACGGCAGCTCGTTGTAGGTGTAAAGCCCGGTCGCCACAACGATATTCAGCTCGGTGGCCGCCGCCACCCGGGCGATGCGCGGAATGTAGCGGCCCAGCCCGATCACGGTGAGGTCGACGATGGTGTCCACGCCGCGGGACTTCAGCTCGTTGAGGCGCGCGATGGCATCGGCCACCCGCTTCTCCTCGTCGCCCCAGGCATCGGGATAGTTCAGCGCGATTTCGGTGGTCATGATGAAGACGTGCTCGTGCATGAGCGTGACGCCCAGATCGGCGGTATCGATGGTTCCGCGCGCGGTGCTTAGTTCTGACACAAAGCTGATGCTAAGTCGCCGGGGCGGTTCACCGACAGAGGCGTTTGCAGTACGTTCGCCTCATGCTGCTCAATCCCAACCGGTTGCAACGCAAATACCCGGACGCGCGCTCGGGGGAGATCATGGCCGCGACCGTGGACTTCTTCGAGTCCCGCGGCAAGGCGCGGCTCAAGCACGACGACCACGAGCGCGTGTGGTACTCCGACTTCCTCAACTTCATCGCCAAGGAACGCATTTTCGCGTCCCTACTGACGCCAACCGAGTACGGCGCGAGCGATTGTCGTTGGGACACCTACCGGATCAGTGAGTTCGCCGAGATCATCGGCTTCTACGGGCTGAGCTACTGGTACCCCTTCCAGGTGACCGCGCTGGGCCTGGGCCCGATCTGGATGAGCGACAACGAGGACGCCAAACGCAAGGCCGCCGCCCAGCTGGAGCAGGGCGAGGTGTTCGCCTTCGGTCTCTCGGAGCAACGACACGGCGCCGACGTTTACAAGACCGACATGATCCTCACGCCGTCTGAACACGGCTGGACCGCCACCGGCGAGAAGTACTACATCGGCAACGCCAACGTCGCCCGGATGGTGTCGACCTTCGGCAAGATCGACGGGACTTCAACAGACCCCGAGTACGTGTTCTTCGCGGCCGACTCCCAGCACGACCGCTACGACCTGCGCAAGAACGTCGTCAATTCGCAGAACTACGTGGCCAACTACGCGCTGCGCGACTATCCGGTCACCGAGGCCGACATGCTGCACCGCGGCATCGGGGCGTTTCACGCCGCCCTCAACACGGTCAACGTCTGCAAGTACAACCTGGGCTGGGGTGCGGTCGGCATGTGCACGCACGCCATGTACGAGTCGGTCACCCACGCGGCCAACCGCTACCTGTACGGCACGGTCGTCACCGACTTCAGCCACGTGCGCCGGCTGCTCACCGACGCCTACGCGCGGCTGGTCGCCATGCGGCTGGTGTGCACCCGCGCTTCCGACTACATGCGCAGCGCGTCGGCCGACGATCGCCGCTACCTGCTCTACAGTCCGCTCACCAAGGCGAAGGTCACCAGCGAAGGGGAGCGGGTGATCACCGCGCTGTGGGACGTCATCGCCGCCAAGGGCGTGGAGAAGGACACCTTCTTCGAGACGGTGGCCCGCGAGATCGGCCTGCTGCCGCGGCTGGAGGGCACCGTCCACATCAA
Organism: uncultured Actinomycetota bacterium; assembly: GCA_963767375.1. GTDB lineage: Bacteria > Actinomycetota > Actinomycetes > Mycobacteriales > Mycobacteriaceae > Mycobacterium. The sequence goes on along the minus strand of CAVYDT010000008.1, from coordinate 1,202,503 downwards.
CATCGGGCTGCTGGCCAAGTTCATGCCCAACTACCTGTTCGCCCCCGATGCCGCGCTGCCGGTGATCGGCCGCCGAGACGACGCGGTCGACGACGCGTTCCTGTTCGCCCAGGGCCCCACCGGCGGGTTGGGGAAGGTCCGCTTCCACGATTGGCGTGCGTCATTCAGCGGCTCCAGTGGCTACGCCCACCTGCCCAATGTCGCGTTACTGCGCGACCAGATCGACGTGCTCGCCGAGATGTTGGCCTCGGCCACCCCGGATGCGGCGCAGCAGAAGGACATCGACTTCGCCTTCGGCGTGGGCCAACTCTTCGCGCTGGTCCCGTATGCGCAGCTCATCCTGGAAGAGGCCCCGATGTCCCGATTGTCCGAGCCGCTGATGGACGAGATCTTCGCCCTGCTGGTGCGCGACTTCAATACCTACGCCGTTGAACTGCACGACAAGGCGGCGACGACGGACGAGCAGGCGCGTTTCGCGATGCGGATGATCCGGCGCCCGGTCAACGACCGCGGCCGCTACGAACAGGTCTGGAAGGAACACGTGCTGCCGCTCAACGGCGCGTACGAGATGCGCCCGTGATGCGGCACTGACCCTTCGCGCCCTTGACTGTGACGCCGATCACAGTAAAATGACCACTGGTCATTCTCGCTAGGGGGTTACATGCCGACGGTGACGTGGGCGCGTGTCGATCCGGCCCGTCGCGCCGCAATTATCGAAGCCGCCGAGGCGGAGTTCGGGGCGCACGGGTTTTCCGGGGGCAGCCTGAACGTCATCGCGCGGCGGGCGGGGGTCGCCAAGGGCAGCCTGTTCCAATACTTCGCCGACAAGCGCGACCTGTACGCGTTCATCGCCGACATCGGCAGCCAGCGGGTGCGCTCGTATATGGAGGACATGATCCGCGAGCTGGACCCCAGCAGGCCGTTCTTCGAATTCCTCACCGACTGGCTCGACGGCTGGGTCGCCTACTTCGCCGATCATCCGCACGAACGTGCGCTGCATGCCGCGGCGACGTTGGAGGTCGACACCGATGCGCGCATCAGCGTCAACACCGTGATTCACCGCCATTACCTCGAAGTGCTGCGGCCGTTGGCGCGCGACGCCGCGGTGCGGGGCGATCTGCGGGCGGATGCCGACATAGACGCGCTGCTGTCGCTGCTGCTGCTGATCTTTCCGCACCTGGCGCTGGCCCCCTACATGCGCGGTCTGGACCCGGTCCTCGGGCTCGACGAGCCCACACCGGAACAGCCGGCACTGGCCGTGCGCCGGCTCGTCGCCGTCCTGTCGGCCGCGTTCTCACCGGATCCGGCCATGAAATCTGAGGAGGTCACGTGATACGGACACATTCGGGCTCGCTCGCTGCGGGCGGGCTCAACTGGGACAGCCTGCCGTTGAAGCTGTTCGCCGGCGGCAACGCGAAGTTCTGGGATCCGGCCGACATCGATTTCTCCCGCGACCGCGCGGACTGGGAAAAGCTGGCCGACGACGAACGCCACCTGGCCACCCGGTTGTGCGCCCAGTTCATCGCCGGGGAAGAAGCGGTGACCGAGGACATCCAGCCGTTCATGGCGGCGATGCGCGCCGAGGGCAGGCTGGGCGACGAAATGTATTTGACCCAGTTCGCCTTCGAAGAGGCCAAGCACACGCAGGTGTTCCGGCTGTGGCTGGATGCCGTCGGGATCACCGAGGACCTGCACGGCTATCTCGATGAGCTCGTGGCGTACCGGCAGATCTTCTACCAGGAGCTCCCGGAGTGCCTCAGCGCCCTGACGACAGATCCGTCACCGGCCGCCCAGATCCGCGCCGCCGTGACCTACAACCACGTCGTCGAGGGCATGCTGGCGTTGACCGGTTACTTTGCCTGGCACAAGATCTGCGTGGACCGCGGCATCCTGCCCGGGATGCAGGAGCTGGTGCGGCGGATCGGCGACGATGAGCGACGACACATGGCCTGGGGCACCTTCACCTGCCGTCGCCACGTGGCCGCCGACGACGAAAACTGGACGGTCTTCGAAACGCGGATGAACGAACTCATCCCGTTGGCGTTACTCGCCACCGAGCAGGCTTTCGCCCTCTACGACCCGATGCCGTTCAACATGTCGGTGCAGGAGTTCGTGCAGTACTCCTCCGACAAGGGGATGCGACGCTTCGGCACGATCGGCAGTGCCCGCGGGCGTCCGCTCGAAGAGATCGACCTCGACTACTCGCCGGTGCAGCTCGAAGACACCTTCGCCGAAGAGGACGAGAAGGCCCTGGCCGGCGTCTAAACGGCGACTGCTCGCCACCGAACTTTTAGCCCACCCAGACGGTCTTGGCGTTGCAGAACGCACGGATCCCGAGGCCCGCGAGCTCGCGACCGTAGCCCGACCGCTTGACGCCGCCGAAGCCCAATTCCGGGTAGGACACCGTCATCCCGTTGATGAAGACCTGGCCGGCCTCAATGTCGTCGACGAAGCGCTGCTGCTCGGCTTCGTCATTGGTCCAGGCGTTGGACCCCAGCCCGAAGGTGGTGGCGTTGGCGATCTCGATGGCCTCGTCGATGCCCGAAGCGCGGTACATCGAGGCGACCGGGCCGAAGACTTCTTCCATATACAGCGCCATGTCCTTGGTGATCTCTGTGACCACCGTGGGCGGGTAGAACCACCCCGGACCGTCGGGACGCTTGCCGCCGCAGCGGATCTTCGCTCCGGCCGCGAGGGCGTCGTCGACCTGCTGTGCGATCTCGTCGCGGCCCGACTCGGTGGCCAGCGGACCCACGTCGGTGTCCGGGTCGGTCGGGTCGCCGACCTTCAGTGCCTCCATCCGCTCGACGAATTTGTCGACGAACGCGTCGTAGATGTCGGTGTGCACGATGAACCGCTTGGCGGCGATGCAGGATTGGCCGTTGTTCTGCACTCGGCCGGTGACGGCGGTCTTGACGGCCTCGTCGAGGTCTACTGACGGCATGACGATGAACGGGTCGCTGCCACCGAGCTCCATCACGGTGGGTTTGATCTCATCGCCACAGATGGCGGCGACCGACTGACCGGCCGGCTCGCTGCCGGTGAGGGTGGCCGCCATGACCCGGGGATCACGCAGGATGCGCTCGACGGCGCTGGACGAAACGAGCAGCGTCTGGAAGCAGCCCTCCGGGAAGCCGCCGCGGGTGATGACGTCGGAGAGATACAGCGCAGACTGCGGCACATTGGAAGCGTGCTTGAGCAGACCGACGTTGCCCGCCATCAACGCGGGCGCGGCGAACCGGACGGCCTGCCAGAGCGGGAAGTTCCACGGCATCACGGCGAGGACCACCCCGAGCGGCTGGTAACGGGTGTAGGCCTTTTTGGCGCCGACCTTCGACGCTTCCGCGGGCTCGTCGGCGAGCAGCTTCTCTGCATTCTCCGCGTAGTAACGAAAACCCTTGGCGCACTTGAGCGCTTCGGCCTTGGCCGACTTCAGCGTCTTGCCCATCTCGAGGGTCATCATGGCGGCGACGTCGTCGGCTTCCTTCTCCAGGAGGTCGGCGGTGGCGTTGGCCCATTCGGCGCGCTGGGCGAAGGTGGTGGAGTGGCGATAGTCGAGGAAGCGCTTGTGAGCGCGCGCTATTGCGGCGTCGACTTCGTCGTCTGTTGCGGGGGTGAAGGTCTTGACTGTCTCGCCGGTGGCCGGGTTGATGGTGGCGATGGGCACGGTGACATCCTTCGCTTTGCGATGGTGAGTAAAAATTTCAACACATAGCCTGCCACTATCGTTCCCAACGGGAGGTGTCGGATGAGTAAAGCCGCTCAGCTGATGGTCAAGTGCCTGGAGAACGAGGGCGTGTCCGTCGTCTTCGGGATACCCGGCGAGGAGAACATCCGGTTCATTCAGGCGCTGGCCTCCTCGAAGAGCATCCGGTACGTGCTGACCCGCCACGAGCAGGCGGCGGCGTTCATGGCGGAGATGTATGGGCGGGTCACCGGCCGTGCGGCGGTGGTATCCGCCACCTTGGGCCCGGGCGCGATCAACATGCAACTCGGCGTCGCCGACGCCACCACCAACAGCACCCCGATGGTGGCGATCTCCGCCCAGGTCGGCCAGGATCGCGAGTACAAGGAGTCACACCAGTACGTCGACCTCGTGTCGATGTTCGCTCCGATCACCCGCTGGGCCGCCGGCGTCCCCACCACGCGCGCCATACCGGAGATGTTCCGCAAGGCGTTCAAGGTCGCCGAGACCGAACGCCCGGCCGCGGTCTACTTGGCGGTGCCCGAGCACATAGACGCAGATGCCGCCGACTATGCCGACCTGATGCCGTTGCCGCGCAACGTCGTTCGTGCCGAGGCCCCGGCGCCCGGTCAGGTGGAACGCGCCGTTGACATCCTGCGCAAGGCGAGGCGGCCGGTGGTGCTGGCCGGGCACGGCGCCGCCCGCGCCGACGCGACCAAGGCGCTGGTGCGGTTCTCCGAAGAATTCGCCATCCCGGTGGCGAACACCTTTCACGGCAAAGGGGTGATGCCCGACGACCACCCCAACAGCATCGGGACCATCGGCTTCATGCGGCACGACTACGTCAACTTCGGGTTCGACAACGCCGACGTTGTCATCGCGGTCGGCTACGAACTGCAGGAGTTCGACCCGGTTCGGATCAACCCGCAGGCCGACAAGCAGATCATCCACATTCATCGGTTCCCGGCCGAGGTCGACGCGCACTACTCGGTCGACGTCGGGATCATCGGCGACATCAGCGCCTCGCTCGACGCGCTGACGGACGGCCTCGCCGGCCACGGCTACGAGGCCGATCCGGAGATCCCCGGTTCCGGCCTGCTCGCCGAAGAATGCACTCGGGGACAACAGGATTCGCGCTACCCGCTGGCGCCGCAGCGGGTGGTCGCCGACACCCGCGCGGCAATGGGTCGCGACGACGTGGTGCTGGTGGACACCGGCGCTACCAAGATGTGGATGGCGCGGCTGTACCCGACCTACGAACGCAACACCTGCCTGATCTCAAACGGCTTGTCCACCATGGGCTTCGCGCTGCCGGGGGCGCTCGGTGTCAAGCTGGCCAGGCCCGAGTCGAAGGTGCTCGCCGTGGTGGGTGACGGCGCGTTCTTGATGAACTCGCAGGAGATCGAGACCGCCGTCCGGGAGCGCATACCGCTGGTGGTGCTGATCTGGGATGACGGCGGCTACGGCCTGATCGAATGGAAGATGGATCTCGAGCTCGGAGCGCATTACTACGTACGGTTCGGCAACCCCGACGTGGTGACCTATGCGGAAAGCTTTGGCGCCAAGGGCTATCGGATCACTAGCGCCGCGGAGCTATTACCGACTTTGCAGGCCGCACTCGACGACGACGGGGTGTCGCTGATCTGCTGCCCGGTCGACTACTCCGAGAATCTGCGGCTCACCGACCGGCTCGGCGAGCTGGACGAGACGTTGTAGTTTTCATGCTGTTTCGCCAGTTGGAGTACTTCGTGGCGCTTGCCCGGGAGCGCCACTTCGCGCGCGCCGCGGATGCCTGTCACGTGTCTCAGCCGGCGCTGTCGGAAGCGATCCGCAAGCTCGAGCACGAGCTGAAAGTTCCGCTGGTCCGGCGCGGGCAGAAGTTTGAAGGCCTCACACCCGAAGGTGAGCGGCTGGTGCATTGGGCGCGACGCATCCTGGCCGATCACGAGGCTCTCAGGCAGGAGGTCGCGGCGCTACAGACCGGCCTCGCCGGCGAGCTCCGCTTGGGGGTGGTCCCGGCCGCGGCGACCACCGTTGCGCTGCTGACGGATCCGTTCTGTGCCGGGCACCCATTGGTGCGGGTTCAACTCGAGACCAATCTGCGATCGGCCGACATCGTCGAACGCATCTGCCGCTTCGAGCTGGACGCAGGAATTCTCTACCCGGATCGACAGGACACCGCCGATCTGCTGGTCACCCCGTTATACGAGGAGCAGCAGGTAGTCATCGCGAGCACTGAACTCAGTGGCAAATCGGACACCATCAGCTGGTCGGACGCAACGGCGTTACCGCTGTGCCTGCTCACCACGGGGATGCGTGGGCGCCAGATCATCGATGACGCGCTGGCCACTCAGGATCTCGCGGTGAGACCGCAGCTCGAGACCGACTCGGTGGTGGCGCTGTTCGCACACGTTGGCACGGGCCGGTGGGCGAGCATTGTCCCGCACACCTGGATCCGCACCCTGGGCCCACCCGCTGGGGCTTCGGTGCTGCGGCTACACAGCCCATCCGTCACCTCCCTAATGGCGCTCGTGACGAACAACGCCGAGCCTGGTTCGGTGTTGGCACGTGCATTGGTGCAGACCGCGCAGCAGGCTCGAATCGATGACGTGCTCACCTTCTCGACGTAGCTGATCGGCCGCTCCTATCAGCCGATCGGAACCTCGACTTGGACAGTCTCGACGATGCACCGAGAGACTGAAACGGTTCAGGAAAGGCATATTAGGAGGATTCCCATGGCCAAATGTGTGATGGTGCTGTACCCCGACCCCCTCAACGGGTATCCGCCGGAGTACGCCCGCGACAGCATCCCCACGATCCACAGCTACCCCGGTGGCAGCACCGTGCCGACGCCGTCGAAGATCGACTTCACGCCGGGTGAGCTGCTCGGGTGTGTTTCGGGTGCGCTGGGGCTGCGCAAGTTCTTCGAAGACGGCGGCCACGAGCTGGTGGTGACCTCGGACAAGGATGGCCCGGACTCGGAGTTCGAGCGAGAACTGCCCGATGCCGATATCGTTGTCTCGCAACCGTTTTGGCCTGCATATTTGACCAAGGATCGCATTGCCAAGGCGTCCAAACTCAAGCTGGCGCTGACGGCAGGCATCGGCTCGGACCACGTGGATCTCGATGCGGCAAAGGAGCGCGACATCACGGTCGCCGAGGTGACCTACAGCAATAGCATCAGCGTCGCCGAGCACGCCGTGATGCAGATCCTCACCCTGGTGCGCAACTTCGTCCCTTCGCACCGGTGGGCCGCCGAAGGTGGGTGGAACATCGCCGATTGCGTGGAGCGCGCCTACGACCTCGAGGGCATGGACGTCGGGGTGATCGCGGCCGGCCGGATCGGACGGGCAGTCCTGCGCAGGTTGGCGCCGTTCGACGTCAATCTGCACTACACCGACACGCACCGGCTGCCGCCCGAGGTCGAGACGGAGTTGAACGCGACGTTCCATCCCGACGTGCAGTCGCTGGTGGAGGCCGTCGACGTGGTGTCGGTGCACTCTCCGCTGTACGAGGACACACGTGCGATGTTCGACGAGACGCTGCTGGCCTCGATGCGGCGCGGCTCGTACATCGTCAACACCGCGCGCGCCGAAGAAACCGTACCCGAGGCGATCGCGGCCGCGCTGCGAAGTGGCCAGCTCGCGGGTTACGCCGGCGACGTGTGGTTCCCGCAGCCACCGCCGGCCGACCACCCATGGCGGACGATGCCCAACAACGCCATGACGCCGCATGTGTCCGGAACCTCCCTGTCGGCTCAGGCCCGGTATGCCGCCGGCACCCGGGAAATCCTCGAATGCTGGTTCGCGGGCAAGCCGATCCGTCCGGATTACCTGATCGTCGAGGGCGGAAAGCTCGCTGGAACCGGAGCCGTCTCGTACCAGAAGTAGACGCGTCGGACCACCGGGGCGGCGGGGTGAATTGCCCAGCCGCCCCGGTGCTTCAGTGCGGTCAGCGCTCAGTTCTTGTGCGGGTACGTCACTTTCTGCAGCGTTATGGGTCGGACGTAACCGCCTACCAGGGTGCGGCTCCACCATGCCCGATCGCGCCGCAGTTCGGCCGGCGTGGTGAAGCGGTACACGTAGAGTTGCGCGCGCACATAACGGGGCGGCGATTCCGGAAAAGGATTGCGCCCCAACAGCCGCAGCGTTGGCGGATCGTTGCGCAGCAGCCGCTGCAAAAACGGCGTCAGCCAGGGTTGCGCATAGCCCGGTGAGATGGCCGCGAACCACATCAGCCAATCCAGCCGCAGGTGATAGGGGGCCCATTGACGCGGTAGCCGCCGCACCGCACCCGGCTTGCCCTTGAATTCGTATTCCTTCCACACCGTCTGCTTGGTGATCTCTGGCTCGTCGGTGCCTTCGATCACCACCTCCTGGCGGATGCGGCCGATGCTGCCGAAGGCTCCGTAGGTGTTCGCCAGGTGAAAGGGATTGAACGACATGTTCATCCGCTGCTGAGACGAGAGCATGTTGCGCGCCGGCCAGTAGCTTAGGAACGCGATCGCGGCCGTGAATGCGATCACCAGCCCGGCGAACCACGCTGGGGGCCCCGGCGGTCCCGATAAGGCCGGCAGTCCCGGCTTTATCCAAGACTGGTCGATCGCGCTGAACGCCAGGATGATCGTCACCCAATTGAGCCAGGCAAAGTTGCCCGAGATGACCAGCCACAGCTGGGTGACGACGATGATCGCCGCGGCCACGCTCGCCACCGGCTGCGGAGCGAACAACCCGAACGGCACGACGAGCTGGGCAAAGTGGTTGCCCGCCACCTCAATTCGATGCAGCGGCTTGGGCAGGTGATGGAAGAACCAGCTGAACGGCCCAGGCATCGGCTGCGTTTCGTGGTGATAGAACAGGCAAGTCAGATTGCGCCAGCACGGATCGCCGCGCATTTTGATCAACCCGGCGCCGAACTCGACGCGGAACAGCAGCCATCGCGCCAGCCACAAGATCAGCACCGGGGGAGCCGTGCGGTCATTGCCGAGGAAGATCGCCAAAAATCCCGTCTCCAGTAGCAGCGACTCCCAGCCGAACCCATACCAGGTCTGACCGACGTTGACGATCGACAGATACAGCACCCACAACGTCAGCCACATCAACATCGCGGCCCACAACGGAACCAGGTCAGCCGCCCCGGCAACGACTGCCGCCGACAGCGCCGCCCCCGACCAGGCCACGGAGGCGAACAGCCGGTCGGAATAGCGCAGATGAAACAGGCTTGGGCTGCGCCAGAAAGACTGCCCAGCCAAATACCGTGGCACCGGGAGCATCCCGTCTTCGCCGATGAGTGCCCGGAACTGCCGCGCGGCGGCGACGAAGGCGATCAGGTAGAGGGCTGCCGCGCCACGCTCGAGCACCAGCCTGCCCAGCCAGTACTCGGGTGCCGAAAACCATCCCATGGCCGCAACTCCTCGGACGTCGGCGAACACACCAACGCGCGTAACCAGTCAACCAGCCGGTAAACCACTAGCCAACTATTCGTCACGAGTCACGGGCGCTCGGCCCGGGATGCTCACCACCGACGCGGCCACCGCGGCGAGCGAAATCAACGCCAGCAGTTGCACATTCGCGGAATGGCCCGCGTAGCCGTCGACGGATCGCCACGGGTGCCGGGACAGTGCCGCTCCGGCCAGAATCAGCCCGCCGGAGCTCAGCCACACGGTGGCGCGGTCGCGCAAAAGCTCGCGGCGGCGCAGCGCGTACCGCAGACCCAGGGCTACCCCGGCGACTACGGCCCCGGCCGCGCCGGCGATCACCGCCCCGGCGGCTATTACCCCGACCGCAGCCCCCGCCCCGGGCGACCAGGGGTGCGCCGGTGCCTCGTCGGCGCGTCTGCGCCGGATACGCCAGCAGGCAAGCATGGCCAACACCGGCAGCAGCGCCAGGCCGAGCGCCAGACCCGCCCGGTACAGCGAGTTGGACGCGAAGGTCAAGGTGATGGTGCCGGGGTTGCCCGCGGGCACCACCCAGCCCTGCTGCCAGCCGTTAACGGCCACAGGCGTCAACCGGGCCCCAGTGCTCGTGCGCGCTATCCAGCCCGGGTTGATGCTTTCGGGGATGACCAGCACCCGGGGGGCGGCGGATGCGGGCGCGGATATCTCTCGGCGGCTCGGGCCCCATGCACCGGTGGCGGCCGGAGTCACCGGAGGGCTCCCGGCAGCGGCGCCGCCAGCCATCGACGTCTGGGTCAGCTGGGCTCCGTCCACCACGAACGCCTCGCCGGGGCTGATCAGCAACTCCTGCTGCCCGGCCGGCAGCGCGATCGGGTCGCGGTCGCAGGCGACGGCGCGAACCGGCCCGCCGTCCAGCAGCGCGCCCGCCGTCGTCCGGATCGAGGTGTGCACAAACCGGCCGGCCACCGCTATCACCGGGCCCTGGATATCGCCGTCGCAGTCGACGACGATCTCGCGCGACCGGTTGCGGCCGGCGTCGACGAGGGCGATCGGCCTGCCGTCGGCGCCCAGCACCGCGACGTCGGCCAGCCCCGGCGGCTTGAGCTGGTCGAATCCCAGCGCATTGCGGTCGATGACGTCTTGCCAGTCGAGCAGGCTGAGGGTGACGGTGTCGGTGACCCGGGGGTTCAGCGAGACAGTCTGCGGCTCGTCCGCCTTCAACTCCCGAACCTGTGGGCCGTCTCCGAGGTTGACGGCCACCATCGTCGGGTGCGTGGGCAAGGCCGACTGGCTGGGCACCAGGCGTAGCCCGGCGACCTCGGTCCGCCGCGGCAGGGTCAGGGTCAGCGTCGGCGGGGTCTTGTGTTGCACCACCCGCTGCGGCGCCGTCCATGCGGTGGTCGGGTCGCCGTCGGTGGCCGCATAAGCCGAGCCGAGGATGTCGATCGCATCGGAATCGCCGTGCGCCTGGGTGGTATTCGGCTCGGCGATCAGATCGGCTAGCTTCGGGCCCTGCCGCGGCCGCACCCACAGCGTCGGGCTCACCGCCATCGGACTCGGAACGGTCAGCGTGCGGCTGAAATTGACCGGCTCCTCCGGCGCGAGCGCCATCGACGCCGCGCAGTGCACGCCGTCGGGCGCCGGGGCGCAGCCCGGCCTGCCGAGCAGCTCCGACCCCAGATCCCACCCCGCGACCGCCGAACCAGACGGTGGCCCGGGAACCAGCGCGGTGTGCCGCAGCGTGAGCGGGTGGGCGAATCCGGACGCGTCGTACTGAGTGATCGACAGGTCGGTGATGCCGAACTGCACGCCGGCCGACCCGTCGTTGGTGGCCGCGGCGGTGAGCCGCACCCACGGGGTTTCCCCGTAGGGCAGCGCCACGGTGAGCGGCTTGCCGGCCTCGTCGAACCGCAGAGTGGTGCTGCCGGTGGCGGTCTCGATCTCGATGCGGCGGACCTGGGCGCCCACGGCGGTAGCGCTGGGCGTGACGGTCATGACGGCGTTGCTCACGGGGTGGTCGAAATCCACCTGCAGCCACTGCCCGACGGCCGCCTGCAGCGCGTTGGATACCCACGCGGTTGCCGGGTCGCCGTCGATCGCGGCCGTGGGGGAGGTGGCCGGCGCGACGTCGGGCATGGCGGTGGCATCCGACGACGAGCTCGACACCGTGATGCGGCCACCGGTCCACCCGCCGAAAACGGTGTCGGTGCCCGGGACCGGGTAATCCGGCACCCGGTTGTAGGTACGCCGGGCGTCTCCGGCCGCCCAGATCGCCGACGAATGTTGGTCCACCCGGCCGTAGTCGGTCTCGCGTGCCACCGGGGTGTCGGTGATGGTGATGTCCTGTGTCGGCAGCCCTGCACCCCGGGCGTCGGCGGTCGTCAACACCGGACCCAACGGCGGCTGGCCCAGTAGCCGCCGTCGCTCGTCGAGGCGCAGCAGCACCTCAGGCCCACCGTCGATGCGCGGCAGGCCGCCGATATCGGCGAAATACGGCGCACCGGGATCGCCGGCAACCGTGACGCGGTAGATCTCCACCGCGGGATACCGCGGCCGCAGCCCGCTGTCGGCGACGAAGCCCGCCAGGGTGCCGGGGCCCACCGGCGCGCCGAACTGCGCCACCGGCTGCAGCCCCGGAGACCCTGCGATGGCGCGGTGCACCAGGATCGGGCGCGCCGACCGCGACGTCTCGGGGTCCAGGTCGTTGCGCAGCACCATGTACGAAATGCCTTGGCGAGCAAGCGTATCGGCCAAGCCAACTGAAGGGCGCCCGGCCGCCAACAGACGTTGCACCGAATCCAGCGCGCGGATCGTCTGCGGCGGCGTCAGGGGAATGGAGTCGCGGACTCCCCACGGGCTGCTGCCGAGCACCTGCAACGGCTCGTCGTGGCTGGTGCCCCACACCTGGGTGGCGAACGGCGCGCCCGGGACCACCAACACCCGCCCGGGGGTGGGTGTTCCGGTGTTGTGCTCGCCGAGCCAGTCGGCGGCCTCATGCCAATACTGAGGTATCGCGCTGAACGCGCCCGGCGGGGTGAGCCGGCCCGTCCAGGCCAGCGAGGTGCTGACCACCAAAGCGGTCAGCACGACAATTCCGGCCGCCACGCGCCTGTCGCGCTCGGGGTGGGCGAACGCACTCAGCCACGCCTGCACCGGCCCACTACCGGGAAGCGGTATCCGGCCCAGCACCTGCGCCAAGCCGAGCACCAGCGGGATCCGGATCACCGACCCCAGCTTGTGCACGTTGCGCAAAGGTGCGCCGCCGGCGTCCAGGAACGCCTGTATCTGGTCGGCCAGCGGCGAGCCCAGCCCGCCGCTGTAGCCGGCGGCCATCAAGACGACCCCGATCAGCAGCATCGTCACCAGCCGCCCCCGCGCCGGCATCTCGCGGCTGGCCAGGCCGGCCAGTCCGGCCGCCGCGACCAGGCAGGTGCCCAGGATGGCGACCGACCCGGTGACCAGCGGCGCGCCCGCGGTGGCGGTCGGTGCCACGAACGGGGTCCAGCTGTCGGTACCGCGCAGCATCTCGACCAGCGACGACCACTGCGTCGTCACGCCGGAGGATTCGATGAAGTCCAGGAACGGGGGGCTGACGTTGCGCAGCAGGACCAGCGCCACCACCCACCACAGGATTGCCAGGGCGAAGGCCAGCAACGACCACGCTGTATAGCGCCACCACGACCGGTTCGGCCGATGACAGGCCCACCAGATCACGGCTGGCAGGCAAGCGGCCAGCGTCGCAATCGCGTTGACCGCGCCCATCAGCGCGACCGCCAGCCCGGCCTGCGCGGCGAGGACCCGCACCGACCGGCCCGAAGTACCGCGCAGGGCAAGAATCGTGGGCAGCAGCACCCACGGCGCCAGCATCATCGGCAGTGTCTCCGACGAGATCGAGCCGAGCGTGGTCAGCACCCGCGGCGACAGCGCGAACGCCGCCGCGCCGATCACCCGCGACGACGGGCTGCCGATCCCCAGCGCCTCGGCGACCCGCAGCAGACCCCAGAAGCCAACCGTCAACAGCAGCGCCCACCACAACCGCTGGGTGATCCACCCGGGCACGCCTAGCAGCTGGCCGATCAAGAAGAACGTGCCGTGCGGAAACAGGTAGCCGTAGGCCTGATTCTGCGCCTGGCCGAACGGTAGTTCGCTGTTCCACAGGTTGGTCGCCCGCGCCAGGAAGCGCAGCGGGTTCGCGGTGAGGTCGAGCTTGGTGTCGGGGGAGATCTGCCCCGGGGATTGCGCGAACGTCAACGCCAGCGCGACCGCGCCGACCAACAGCAGCCACCGACGAGAAAGCGGCACGGCCGGCGAATCCGGTTCCGTAGGCAGCGACTTCGCCGTCTTTGCCGCCCGAGCCCGGCTAGCTACGGTTCCCGTACTCAACCCTGTTGAGCACCGACGACTGCGGATCACCGCCCGGAAGGGGCGGCTTGGTGTCCTGCTGCACCATCAGCGTGATCCCGAAGATCGCGGCCGCGCCCAACAACAGACCAACCACCACGCTCGCGGCGGCGGGCGCAATGATCCGGTTCATCGATCGGCTCCTCGGGGCTTGCGGTCGCTAGACAACCAGAGCCAACCTAGCAGAACGGCCGTCGCGACCCCGTTACGGTCGCAGCCACGGTGGCAGCTTGTTCAAGCAGTCCTGCGGGCTGGAGCAGGGCGCGCAATGCCCGTGATAGCAGCGGTCGCCATAGTCCACCAGATGTGGCCCAGAAGGGTTCCGCGGCGCCGGCACGGCCGGTGGCGCGCTGTGATCGGCGATGGCGAGCGTGACGCCGACGGTCGCGGCGGCGCCGATCGATACACCCGCGAAGATGCTGGCCGCCGCGGCAAGGGTGAACCCGGTCATCGCTGGCCCCTCCCTGCCAGTCGTCAGGGTCAACGTAACAGGAGCTGCCTGGATCGGCCGGGCAAGAATCGCCCTCCGGCGTGCCCCGCATCCGGAGGCCGGGATCCCTTCCTAACAAGGCCGTGACAACATGGCCCGATGGCTTTACGCCGCTCCCTGAGCACCCTGGCTGTGCTTGCCGCCGTATCGGCGCTGCTGATGGCCTGCAGCCACACCGGTTCAAAGCCGTCCGCCACCTCGTCAAACAAGGTCAGTACGCCGACGGCCGCGCCTCCACCGCCCATCTGCGGTGACCCGACCACGCTGCCGCCGCGCGACAAGCTGGCCCAACTGCTGATGGTCGGGGTGAAAAACGCCGACGACGCCAAAGCCGTCGTCGCCAACCACCACGTCGGCGGCATCTTCATCGGCAGCTGGACCGACCTGACGATCTTCGACGGCCCGCTAGCCGACATCGCGGCCAATCCGGGCCTCCTGCCCCTGGCGGTCAGCGTCGACGAAGAAGGCGGACGCGTCTCGCGGTTGAAGGCGAGGATCGGCACGGTGCCGTCACCCAAGCAGCTGGCCCAGACCCAAACCCCCCAGCAGGTCCACGACCTGGCGCTGCAGCGCGGTCAGGCGATGAAAAAGCTGGGCATCACCATCGATTTCGCCCCCGTGGTCGACGTCACGGATGCCCCGGACGACACCGTGATCGGGGACCGCTCGTTCGGCTCTGATCCGCAGACGGTCACCACCTACGCCGGGGCGTTTGCCCAAGGCCTACGGGACGCCGGGGTGCTGCCTGTACTCAAACATTTCCCCGGCCACGGCCACGGCTCGGGCGATTCGCACAAGGGCGGGGTAATCACGCCACCGCTGAGCCAGCTGCAGGGCAACGACCTGGTGCCGTACCGGACGCTGGTCACGCAAACCCCGGTCGGCGTGATGGTGGGTCATCTGCAGGTTCCCGGTTTGACCGGTGACGACGACCCGGCCAGCCTGAGCAAGGCCGCGGTGGACCTGCTGCGCGACGGCATCGGCTACGGCGGCCCACCCTTCGACGGCCCCGTGTTCAGCGACGACCTGTCCAGCATGGTTGCGATCTCGAGCAAGTACGGCGTATCCGACGCGGTGCTGCGTGCCTTGCAGGCCGGTACCGACATCGCGTTGTGGGTGACCACCGACGAGGTGCCCGCGGTCCTGGACCGGCTGGAAAAGGCGCTGGCGGCAGGCGAATTGAAGATGCCGGATATCGACGCTTCGGTGAAGCGAGTGGCCGCGATGAAGGGCCACAGCCCGAAGTGCGGGCCCTAGCGCTTACTCTTAGGTAGAGATAGAGGGGCCACAAAAGGGCACAGAAGGGTAAGCGTAATGGCAGGTGGTACCAAGCGACTGCCGCGCGCTGTCCGTGAGCAGCAGATGCTGGATGCCGCCGTGCAGATGTTCTCGGTCAACGGCTACCACGAGACCTCGATGGACGCCATCGCCGCCGAAGCCCAGATCTCCAAGCCGATGCTGTACCTGTACTACGGCTCCAAGGAGGACCTGTTCGGTGCCTGCCTGGACCGTGAGATGGGCCGGTTCATCGATGCGGTGCGCGCCGACATCGACTTCAACCGGAGCCCAAAAGACCTGCTGCGCAACACCATTGGGTCGTTCTTGCGTTACATCGACGCGAACCGGGCGTCGTGGATAGTGATGTACACCCAGGCCACCAGCTCGCAGGCGTTCGCCCACAAGGTGCGTGAGGGACGCGAGCAGATCATCGACCTGGTGGCCGGGCTGCTGCGGTCCGGCACCCGCAACCCGCGAGCCGACGACGACATCGAAACGATGGCCGTGGCCCTGGTGGGCGCCGGTGAAGCGATAGCCAACCGGCTGTCCACCGGCGACACCGAAGTCGACGAGGCGGCCGAACTGATGATCGACCTGTTCTGGCGCGGCCTGAAAGGCACACCGGCCGAGCGCGATCTCGGCCGGAACGTCGCAGCGGGCTAGATTCAACGAGTGCCCCGGTCCCGGCCGAATCTGGACTTCTTCTGCGCGGTGGTCATCGTCGGAATCCTGGCCGGGTTAGCGGGAACAGCGACGACGTTCGTGCTGCGCTTCATTCAGCACGCGACCTATCACTACACCTTCGGCGCCCTGCTCGCCGGGGTCACCGCCAGCAGTCCGATTCGCCGCGCGGTGGGGCCGATAATCGGGGCCGCGTTGGCAGGTCTGGGGTGGTGGATCCTTCGGCGCAGAACGGAAGTGCCACCGTTGGCGTCGACCATCGCCCGCCATGACCGGGTCCCGCGGCTGACCTGGAGCATCGACGCGGCGCTGCAGGTGCTGCTGGTCGGCTCCGGTGCATCGCTGGGCCGCGAAGGCGCTCCACGCCAATTCGCCGCAGCCCTAGGTGATTTGGGGACCGGATGGCTCAAGCGGCTCTCACCGCGCGACCGCGAGATCCTGCTGGCCTGCGCCGCCGGCGCCGGCTTGGGCGCGGTCTATGCCGTGCCACTGGCCGGCGCGATGTTCTCGGCGCGGATCTTGCTGAACACTTGGCAGCCGCGGGCGCTCGGTGCGGCGTTGCTCACCTCCAGCCTGGCCGTCGCGATCGGCTCGGCCAGCACGCACGATCAACCTACCCTGGCCTGGCCGGCCCTGGAGTCGACGTATTTGTTGACCGCGCACGGCCTGCTATTGGCCCCGCTCGCCCTGGTGGTGGGACTGGCGTTCAACTGGCTCGTGGCAGCGGCGCGGCCGGCCCGCCTGATCCGAACTTGGGTGCTGATCCCGGCGCTCGCCGGTGCCGGATTGGTGATGGGCATCTGCTCGCATTGGTGGCCAGAGTTGCCCGGCAACGGGCGCAGCATCCTGACCGTCAGCCTTGACTCCACCATGACGCTGACATCGGCGGCCGCGATTCTGCTGCTCAAGCCGCTGTTGACCGCGCTGTTCCTGCGCGCGGGCGGGGCCGGCGGCTTGCTCACACCCTCGCTGGCCACCGGCGCCGCGGCGGGATCGGTACTGATCCTGACCATCAATCGGCTTGCCGGGACACACCTGCACACGCCGGCCGTCTCGCTGGCCGGTGCCGCCGGGGTGCTCGCGGTCACCCAGGGCTCACCGATCTGGGCGGCGATCTTCGTCTGGGAACTCGCCCGGCCCCCGCTCTGGCTGCTGCTGCTTTTCCTGCTGACCGCGACCGTTTCGCACAGACTCAAGGTCTTCCTCAAGGGCCGCACCCCAACGCACGCGGGCTAGGGCTTCGGCGACCGTGTTAGCATGTACTACGCAAACTATTACGCACCTTGTTAAGCACTTCGCATGCATCATAATAAGTAGGTGATACGAAAATGCCCGTAACCAACACCAAAGCCACACGCGTTAAAAAAGAGTCATCGGTCACCTATGTGCGTGTGGTCAACGATGTGACGAGGGCGGGGATCACGCAAGCCGAGTTGGCGCGCGCCGTTGGGTCCGGGCCGCGTGCTGTGCAGAACTGGGCCAGTGGACACAACGCGCCACGCGGAGAGGCCGTCAAGCGCCTACTGGATGTCCGCACCGTGATCACGTTGCTCAGCGACTCCTATACCGACGAGGGCATCGATATCTGGCTGCACTCCCGCAACCGCAACCTCGACATGCAGCGACCGATCGACCTGATCGTCGGCGGTGAGATCGACAAGGTAATTGACGAGGCCAAGTGGGTCGCGGGCGGCATGTAGCTCGATGGACCCCCTGCCGGCACGATTGTCCCGAAGCTCATCTGTCAAGGTCGTCGGCACCTGGCAACGCCACGTACCGGCGCGTTTTGCCGGAACCGGTCTGCAGGGACGGTCAGCAGTGGGCAGGTGGGGTACCGCGGGCGGCGATCCCGTGCTCTACCTCGGCAAGCCCACCGACTCGGTTGTCGTCGAGGCCTACCGTCACCTGATTGATCCCGTCGTGGCCAACGGCAGTGCGGTACCGCCCATCAGGCCGAGAGTTTTGCTCACTTGCGAAGTGTCGGTAACAAACATCCTCGACCTCCGATCAGCGGCCACCCTTGCGCTCAGCGGGTTGACGCTGAAACAACTGCAATCCGATACGTCCGACAAGGCTGCGTACGCGGCCTGCCAGAATGTCTCCGCGGCAGCTCACCAGCTCGATTTCCATGGCCTAGTGGCCCCTGCGGCCACCAAACTGGGTGAAACGCTTGTCCTGTTCACTGATCTCCTCCCGCCGGCTGAACACCCGGTGGGCACGGCCAACGAGCTGTGGGTCAAGCTGCCACCTGATCCTCGATCCTCATAGCGCGCGCACCGTGCCGGTCAGGTGCGGGTAGCCCTTGGCGATGTTGCGCAACGCGAGTTCCCAGCCGTCAGCACCCTCGTCGACGTAGAACCCCGCGGTGGCGGGCAGCACCACCGGTTTGGCGAAACGCACTGAATATTCCACGGCATCCGGAAGTCGCGCTTCGATGTTGGCCAACACCGCTGCGGCACTGAACATTCCGTGCGCGATAACGGTCGGGAATCCGAACAGCTTGGCGGCGATCGGGTTGGTGTGGATCGGGTTGTGATCGCCGCCGACGACGGCATAGCGGCGGATTTGGCTGGGCGTGATCCGCAGCACCGCGCTGGGCGGGGGAAGCTTGGGCTGCTTCTGCGGCGGCGGCTTGGGCTCGTCGGACAGGCTGGTGCGTTGCTGATGCAGGAAGGTCGTCACCTGGTGCCAGGCGATGTCGTTGCCGACGTTGACGTCGGTCAGCAGGTCGACCAACAGGCCTTTGCGGTGTTCACGCAGGTTCTCGGCATGCACCCGCACGCCGACCGTGTCGGTGGCCGCGATCGGCCGGTACTGCGTGATGTGGTTCTCCAGGTGCACCGAACCCATTGCGGCAAAGGGAAAGTCGAACCCGGTCACCAGCGACATCATGGTGGGAAAGGTCAGCGCAAACGGGTAGGTCAGCGGCACGTTGTTGCCGTAGCGCAGACCGGTGACCGCCGCGTACGCGGCGACGTTGGCGTGGTCGATGGGCAATTCCTCGACGGTCACCGTCCGGGTGGGCAACTGGTTTCCGCGGGGCACCACCGGCAACGCCCCGGCGGCGGCGCGCAGCATGTTTCTCAGGCCGCTTGGCTGGTTCATCTCACGCCCCCAGCATCGCCTGGCCGCACACGCGAATGACGTTGCCGGTCACGGCGTTCGACGCCGGGCTGGCGAAGTACGCGATTGTCTCGGCGACGTCGACGGGCTGACCGCCCTGCAGCAGCGAGTTGAGTCGGCGGCCCACCTCGCGGGTGGCGAGCGGGATGGCGGCCGTCATCTGGGTTTCGATGAACCCCGGTGCGACGGCGTTGATCGTGACGCCTTTGTCCGCCAGTTGCGGGGCCAGCGCCTGGGTGAGGCCGATCATCCCGGCCTTGGTGGTGGCGTAGTTGGTCTGTCCGCGGTTGCCCGCGATGCCGGCCATCGACGACAGCCCGATCACCCGGCCACCCTCGCCGATGCTGCCGTTACCGATCAGCCCCTCGGTAAGCCGAAGGGGGGCAAGAAGATTGACGGCCAACACGGCATCCCAGCGGGCGTCGTCCATATTGGCCAACAGCTTGTCCCGGGTGATACCGGCGTTGTTGACCAGGATATCGGCGTGCCCGGCGTAATGATCGCGCAGATGCTCGGCGATCTTGTCGACGGCATCGTCGGCGGTGACGTCGAGCCACAGCGCGGTGCCACCGACGTGGCTGGCGGTCTCGGCCAGCGACTCGGCGGCGGATTCCACGTCGATCGCGACGACGCGGGCGCCGTCGCGCGCGAACACCTCGGCGATCGTCGCGCCGATACCGCGGGCGGCGCCGGTCACGACGGCGACCTTGCCGTCCAGTGGCCGGTCCCACTCGACCGGTGGCGTGGAGTCGGCCGCCCCGACAAAGAAAACCTGGCCGTCGACGTAGGCCGACTTGGCCGACAGGAGGAACCGCAGGGTGGATTCCAGACCCGTCGCGGCCGGTTTGGCATCCGGCGCCAGGTACACCAGCGCCACGGTGGAGCCGCGGCGCAGCTCCTTGCCCAGCGAGCGGGTGAAACCCTCGAGCGCGCGCTGAGCGATCCGCTCGTCGGTACCGGCCGCGGCTTCGGGGGTGGTGCCGACGACAACCACGCGCGCGCAGTGGCCGAGGTTGCGCAGCACGGGCGTGAAGAACTCGTACAGGCCCTTGAGCCCGGCCGGCGTCGTGATGCCGGTCGCGTCGAAGACCAGCCCGCCGAACGAGTCGGCCCACCGGCCACCCAGGTTGTTGCCCACCACGTCGTAGTCCGCGTCGAGCGCCGCGCGCAGCGGCTCGACCACCCGGCCCTCTCCGCCGATCAACAACGATCCCGCCAGCGGCGGATCACCCGCCCTGTAACGGCGCAGGGGCTCGGGCTGCGGAACACCAAGCTGCTTGGCCACAAACGAACCGGGGCCGGAGTTGACGACCTGCGAGAACAGGTCGGACGAGCCTTTGGGAGCCACTGCGCTACCTTCCGTGTCGGGGCTTGGCTGTATGGGGGCGGTATAGGGCCAACCGTATCTCGGAGGAACCGAGACGAACTTACTTGAGAGTAAGAACAGTGCGTAGTATGGCCCCGAGGGCCGATACCCAAACTGCCAGCAACGACACATAAAGAGACACGGGAGATACATGGTGGCCTCGACAACGGAGAAGCGACGCGTCGCCGTACTGGGCGGAAATCGCATTCCTTTCGCACGCTCAGACCGCGCCTACGCGGAGGCGTCCAACCAGGACATGTTCACCGCGGCGCTGGGCGGGCTGGTGGACCGGTTCGGGCTGGCCGGTGAACAGCTGGGTGCGGTGGTCGGCGGCGCGGTGCTCAAGCACAGCCGCGACTTCAACCTGATGCGCGAGTGCGTGCTGGGGTCGCAGTTGTCCCCCTACACACCGGCGTTCGACCTGCAGCAGGCCTGCGGCACCGGCCTGCAGGCCGCGATCGCCGCCGCCGACGGCATCGCCGCCGGACGCTACGAGGTCGCGGCAGCCGGCGGCGTGGACACCACCTCGGACGCGCCGATCGGCCTGGGCGACGATTTGCGCCGCAACCTGCTGAAACTGCGGCGATCCAAGTCCAACGTGGAGCGGCTCAAGTTGGTGGGGACGCTGCCCGCCAACCTCGGCATCGCGATCCCGGCCAACAGCGAGCCGCGCACCGGCCTGTCGATGGGCGAGCACGCCGCCATCACCGCCAAGCAGCTGGGCATCAGGCGCGTCGATCAGGACGAACTGGCCGTCGCCAGCCACCGCA
The DNA here is from genome assembly GCA_963767375.1 of uncultured Actinomycetota bacterium. Lineage (GTDB taxonomy): Bacteria > Actinomycetota > Actinomycetes > Mycobacteriales > Mycobacteriaceae > Mycobacterium. Next base: position 1,181,314 of record CAVYDT010000008.1, on the reverse strand, counting down.
ACATGGCCGACGCCTACGATCGCGGCTTCTTTGACGATTTGGTCACGCCTTTCCTGGGGTTGTACCGCGACGACAACCTGCGGCCCGACGCCAGCGTCGAGAAGCTGGCCGGGCTGCGACCGGTTTTCGGCGTGAAGGCCGGCGACGCGACGATGACGGCGGGCAATTCGACGCCGCTGACCGACGGCGCCTCGGTCGCGTTGCTGGCCACCGAGCAGTGGACGGAGGAACACGCCCTCGCCCCGCTCGCCTACTTCGTGGACGCCGAAACCGCGGCGGTGGACTACGTCAACGGCAACGACGGCCTGCTGATGGCGCCCACCTACGCGGTACCGCGGCTGCTGGCCCGAAATGGGTTGAGCCTGCAGGACTTCGACTTCTACGAAATCCACGAAGCGTTCGCGTCGGTGGTGCTGGCGCATCTGCAGGCCTGGGAGTCAGACGAGTACTGCAAGGGGCGGCTGGGCCTGGACGCCGCACTGGGGCCGATCGATCGGTCCAGGCTTAACGTCAACGGTTCGTCATTAGCTGCCGGCCACCCCTTCGCGGCCACGGGCGGGCGGATTCTCGCGCAGACCGCCAAGCAGCTCGCCGAGAAGAAGGCGGCGAAGAACGGGCCGGTTCGCGCGCTGATTTCGATCTGCGCCGCCGGCGGGCAGGGTGTCGCGGCGATTCTGGAAACGTGATGCTCCAGATTTTTCCGCCTGCGGGTTTTGTGGCCCGGGCAAATGGGTATTTGATTCGCGGATAGCCCCGTGTTGTGGTCTGACCCCCGACCCCGATGACAATACGGGGCATCTCTACAAGCGATCGCCGGTCAGCGCAGACGGGCGCGCGAAAAGGGCCGCCGCTGGAGTGAGGGGATCCAGCGGCGGTCTTTTTCAACGCAGACACAAGATCCCCCGCCTGGAAGCGGGGGATCTTGTTTGCGATCTTCTAGAAACTAAAAAGCCGCCTCGTCGAGCTCCATGATGTCGTTGTCGACGGTCTCGATCACCTCGCGGGTGCTGGCCAACAGCGGCAGGAAGTTCTTCGCGAAGAACGACGCCACCGCGACCTTGCCCTCGTAGAAGGACCGCTCGGCACCGCTGGCGCCGGCATCGAGCGCGGCCACGGCCACCGCGGCCTGTTGCTGTAGCAGCCAGCCGATGATCAGGTCACCGACGCTCAGCAGGAAGCGCACCGAACCCAGGCCCACCTTGTACAGGCTGGTGACGTTCTGCTGCGCGTCCATCAGGTAGCCGGTCATCGTGGCCGCCATCGCCTGAACGTCGGCCAGCGCCTTGGCCAGCTGCTCGCGTTCGGTCTTGAGCCGGCCGTTGCCGGACTCGCTGTCGACGAACTTCTGGATCTCGCCCGACACGTAGGCCAGCGCCTGTCCCTTGTCCCGGACGATCTTGCGGAAGAAGAAGTCCTGCGCCTGGATGGCGGTGGTGCCTTCGTACAGCGAGTCGATCTTGGCGTCCCGGATGTACTGCTCGATCGGGTAGTCCTGCAAGAAGCCCGAGCCGCCGAAGGTTTGCAGGCTCTCGGTGAGCTTCGCGTAGGCCTGTTCGGAGCCCGCGCCCTTCACCACCGGCAGCATCAGGTCGTTGATCCTGACGGCCAGATCGGCGTCGACGCCGTGCAGCGCCTCGGCAACCGCCGCGTCCTGGAAGGTCGCGGTGTAGAGGTACAGCGCGCGCAGACCTTCGGCGTAGGCCTTCTGGGTCATCAGCGAGCGGCGCACGTCGGGGTGATGCGTGATGGTCACCCGTGGTGCGGTCTTGTCGGTCATCTGGGTCAGGTCGGCGCCCTGCACCCGGGACTTGGCGTATTCCAGGGCGTTCAGGTAACCGGTCGACAGCGTGGCGATCGCCTTGGTGCCGACCATCATCCGGGCCATCTCGATGACCTCGAACATCTGCGCGATGCCGTTGTGCACCTCGCCGACCAGCCAGCCCTTGGCGGGCACGCCGTGCTGGCCCAACGACAGTTCACACGTAGCCGAGGCTTTCAGGCCCATCTTGTGCTCGACGTTGGTCACGAAGGCGCCGTTGCGCTCGCCGGGCTCGCCGGTTTCGGGGTCGAACAAGAACTTGGGCACGATGAACAGCGAAAGTCCCTTGGTACCGGGGCCGGCGCCCTCGGGGCGGGCCAGCACCAAGTGGATGATGTTCTCGAACAGGTCGCCGGAGTCACCGGAGGTGATGAACCGCTTGACGCCGTCGATGTGCCAGGAGCCGTCGTCCTGCTGGACCGCCTTGGTACGGCCGGCGCCGACGTCCGAGCCGGCGTCCGGCTCGGTCAGCACCATGGTCGCGCCCCAACCGCGCTCCGCGCACAGCACGGCCCACTTCTTCTGCTCCTCGGTACCGAGGTGGTAGATGACGTTGCCGAAGCCTGCGCCGCCCGCGTACATCCACGCTGCCGGGTTGGCGCCGAGGACGTGCTCGTGCAGCGCCCACTGCAGCGCCCTGGGCATCGGCATGCCGCCCAGCGCCTCGTCGACGCCGGCCTTGTCCCAGCCGGCTTCGATCAATGCGTGGACCGATTTCTTGAACGACTCCGGCAGCGTCACCGAATGGCTCTCCGGGTCGAACACCGGCGGGTTGCGGTCGCCGTCGACGAACGACTCGGCGATCGGCCCTTCGGCCAGCCGGCTAATCTCCGTCAGCATTTCGCGGGCCGTGTCGACGTCCAGGTCGCTGTACTCGCCTTGACCTAATGCTTTGTCAACGCCCAACACCTCAAACAGGTTGAACACCTGGTCGCGGACGTTGCTCTTGTAGTGGCTCACTATTCCTCCTCGTTGAGAATGCCACCTGTGGTTGGGTACTAGGGCTAAGTTACCCACCAGTAACTGACTAAAACTATACCGATCAGTAACTTGAATGCAACCAAGTGTGAGCTAAATTTCATTGCCTAATCAACCAACCGGTTGGGTTCACGCTGATCGAGACGGTGGCATCCCGCTTGAGCTGCGACGATGATGGTGAAGTGGGTAATGTGCCGAGCGTCGCTGCGCTGCCCGTGGTCGACCTGCAGGCGGCCCCGGGCCAACTGCGTGACCGCCTTCGCGAGGCGGCTCACGAGGTGGGTTTCTTCTATTTGACGGGTCACGATGTCCCGGCGGCGCTGTCCGGCAAGGTGCTCGAGGCGGCGCGTGGGCTCTTCGCGCTATCCCCCGCGGACAAGGACGCCATCGCGATGGTGCGCAGTCCGCACTTCCGTGGCTACACCCGGTTGGGTGGTGAGCTGACCCGCGGCGAGGTGGACTGGCGCGAGCAGATCGACATCGGACCGCAGCGCCCGCCGATCGGCGGGCCCGGCAAGCCCGACTATCTGTGGCTGCAGGGCCCCAACCAGTGGCCGGCCGGGTTGCCGGAGTTGCCCGGGATCATCGACGAGTGGGACGCCGCGCTCTCCGGGGTGGCCCGCACCCTGCTCCGGCACTGGGCAGCCTCACTGGGCAGCCCGCCCGATGTCTTCGACGCAGCCTTCGCCGGAACACCCGCCACGCTGATCAAGGTGATTCGCTACCCCGCCCACGCGGCCACCGCCCAAGGCGTGGGCGCCCACAAAGATTCCGGGGTGCTCACCCTGTTGTTGGCCGAGCCGGGCTCCCGGGGCCTGCAGGTGCGGCGGCCCGACTCCCGGGACTGGGTCTCGGAATGGGTGGATGTTCCCGGACTGGACGGGGCGTTCGTCGTCAACATCGGTGAACTGCTCGAAGTCGCGACCGGTGGTTACCTGCGCGCCACCGAACACCGGGTGGAACTGCGGTCCACTGGGTGCGCTGGGTCCGCGCGGGCCGAGCGCATCTCGATCGCGTACTTCTTCAACCCGCGGCTGGACGCGCAGGTCCCGGTGCTGTCGCTGCCGGCCGAGCTGGCTGCCCGCTCCGAATTGCGCACGGACCCTTCGGATCCGATCTACTCTGTCTACGGCCGGAACGCCTGGAAGAGCCGATTGCGCGCTCACCCGGATGTCGCGGCGGCTCACGGTTACGCGCCCAGGTAGGCTCGATCGCGAGAATTCCGTTCCCGGCCTGAAGGGGAATGAAGTCCGGTGCACCCGAATAGCAACCTGACGCCGACGTCACTGCGTGAGGCCTTTGGGCACTTCCCGTCCGGGGTGGTGGCCATTGCGGCCGAGATCAATGGCGTGCGTGAAGGCCTGGCGGCTAGCACCTTCGTGCCCGTCTCGCTGGACCCTCCGCTGGTGTCGTTTTGCGTGCAGAACGTCTCGACGACGTGGCCCAAGCTCAAGGGCCTACCGATGCTCGGTATCAGCGTGCTGGGCGAGGCGCACGACGAGGCCGCGCGCGCCCTGGCTGCCAAGACCGGAGATCGGTTCGCCGGCTTGGAGACGGTGTCGCGCGAGAGCGGCGCGGTGTTCATCAGGGGCACCGGCCTGTGGCTGGAAAGCGCGATCGAGCAACTCATTCCGGCCGGCGATCACACCATCGTGGTGCTGAGGGTCAGCGAGGTGACCGTGGACGCCGCGATAGCGCCCATCGTGTTCCACCGCAGCGAGTTCCGCCGGATCGTCAGCGGCGGTTGCTGAGTTCGTCCCGATAGCCCTGGATGCGCTGCTCGATTTCGGCGGCGTCATCGTCGCGGCCCTCTTTGTGCGCCAGTTCGGCGCGGACGGACTGCTCTCGGATCGCGGTTCGAATGTCGTTGATGCTGGTGGTTTCTCGCATCAGCATCGGGTACCCGGTGCGATCTCTGTCTAACGGGTTTAACGCCGGAACAGCTTGTTACCCAGCCACACCACGGGATCGTATTTGCGGTCGGCAACCCGCTCTTTCATCGGGATCAGCGCGTTGTCGGTGATCTTGATGTGCTCCGGGCAGACCTCGGTGCAGCATTTGGTGATGTTGCAGTAGCCCAGCCCGAGCTCTTCCTGCGCCTGGTCGCGCCGGTCGCGCGTGTCGAGTGGGTGCATTTCCAGTTCGGCGACCCGCATCAGGAATCGCGGCCCGGCGAACGCCTTCTTGTTCTCCTCGTGGTCGCGGACCACGTGACAGACGTCCTGGCACAGGAAGCACTCGATGCACTTGCGGAACTCCTGCGAGCGCGCAACGTCGGCCTGCGCCATCCGGTATTCCCCGGGCTGCAGGTCCTTGGGTGGCGTGAAAGATGGGATCTCGCGCGCCTTTTCGTAGTTGAACGAGACGTCGGTGACCAGGTCGCGGATCACCGGGAAGGTCCGCAGTGGCGTCACCGTGACCACCTCGTCCTCGGCAAATGTGGACATCCGCGTCATGCACATCAACTTTGGCTTGCCGTTGATCTCCGCCGAGCAGGATCCGCACTTGCCCGCTTTGCAGTTCCACCGCACCGCGAGGTCGGGCGTCTGGGTCTGCTGCAGACGGTGGATGACGTCGAGCACCACCTCACCCTCGTTGACCTCGACGGTGAAGTCCTCGAGCGCACCGGCGCTCTCGTCGCCGCGCCACACTCGCAAGCTTGCGTTGTAGCCCATTAGCTCTCCGTCCTTGGGGTCCGTCCTGGGTGGTCGGCCAGCTCTTCATCGGTGTAGTACTTCTCCAGCTCGGAGATCTCGAAGAGCTCCAGCAAGTCGGCCCGCATCGGTATCTGTGGCTGGCGGGTGACGATGATGCGGGAATCGCTGGTGTCGCCGTACCCGACACGGCATACCAGCAAGGTTTTGCGCCAATTGGCGTCCATGCCGGGATGGTCGTCGCGGGTGTGGCCGCCGCGGCTTTCGGTGCGTTCCAGCGCGGCCTTGGCAACGCACTCGCTGACCAGCAGCATGTTGCGCAGGTCGATGGCCAGGTTCCAGCCCGGGTTGTATTCGCGAGGGCCCTCGACCTGCACGTTCTGGTAGCGCTTCCAGAGCCCGTCCAACTGGGTCAACGCCTTGGCGATCTCGTCCTCTTTGCGGATGATGCCGACCAGGTCGTTCATCGTCTGCTGCAAGTCGATGTGCAGCGTGTACGGATTCTCCGGGGCTCCGCCTTCTGTGCCGTCCGTCGGCCCGTCGAACGGCTTGAGCGCCACCTTTGCCGCCGCGTCGACGGCGTCGGGCGAGACCGCCGGCCGGCTGCCCAGTGCCCGCACGTAGTCCGCGGCTCCCAGGCCGGCCCTGCGGCCGAACACCAACAGGTCCGACAGCGAGTTGCCGCCCAGCCGGTTGGAGCCGTGCATGCCGCCGGAACACTCGCCGGCGGCGAACAGCCCGGGAACCGTGGCCGCGCCGGTGTCGGCGTCGACCTCGACACCGCCCATTACGTAGTGGCAGGTGGGTCCGACTTCCATTGGCTGCTTGGTGATGTCGACCTCGGCCAGCTCCATGAACTGGTGGTACATCGACGGCAGCCGTCGTTTGATCTCCTCGGGGGTCAAGCGCGACGCGATGTCGAGGTAGACGCCGCCGTGTGGGGTGCCGCGGCCGGCCTTGACCTCCGAGTTGATCGCGCGAGCCACCTCATCGCGGGGCAGCAGGTCGGGGGTGCGACGGGCCGAGTCGTTGTCCTTGAGCCACTGGTCCGCCTCTTGCTCGGTCTCGGCGTACTGGCCTTTGAACACCGGCGGGATGTAGCCGAACATGAACCGCGTGCCATCGGAGTTCTTCAGCACGCCGCCGTCACCGCGGACACCCTCAGTGACCAGGATCCCTTTCACACTCGGCGGCCACACCATGCCGGTCGGGTGGAACTGGACGAACTCCATGTTGATCAGCGTCGCGCCGGCCCGCAGCGCCAGCGCGTGCCCGTCGCCGGTGTACTCCCACGAATTGGAGGTCACCTTGAACGACTTGCCGATCCCGCCGGTGGCCAGCACCACCGCGGGGGCCTCGAACACGATGAAGCGACCGCTCTCGCGCCAGTAGCCGAAGGCTCCGGCAATCGCGCCCTGCTCTTTGAGCAGCTCGGTGATCGTGCATTCGGCGAACACCTTGATCCGAGCTTCGTAGTCGCCCAGTTCGGCGTAATCCTCCTGCTGCAGCGAGACGATCTTCTGCTGCATGGTGCGGATCAGCTCCAGGCCAGTACGGTCCCCGACGTGCGCCAACCGTGGGTAGGTGTGTCCGCCGAAGTTGCGCTGGCTGATCTTGCCGTCCTTGAGGCGGTCGAAGAGCGCGCCGTAGGTCTCGAGCTCCCAGACCCGGTCGGGGGCCTCCTTGGCGTGCAGCTCGGCCATCCGCCAGTTGTTCAGGAACTTCCCACCGCGCATCGTGTCGCCGAAGTGGATCTGCCAGTTGTCTTTCGGGTTGGTGTTGCCCATCGACGCGGCACAACCACCCTCGGCCATCACCGTGTGGGCTTTGCCGAACAGGGATTTGCACACCACCGCGACCTTGAGGCCGCGTTCGCGCGCCTCGATGACCGCGCGCAACCCCGCGCCGCCGGCACCGATCACGACAACGTCGTAGGAGTGCCGTTCGACCTCAGTCATTGAAACCTCGCTCAGCTATTTCTGGTAGTCCTTGAAATGGCTTCTCAGCCAATGAATCTCAGGTCGTGGATGGTGCCGCTGGCCACCAGCGCGACGTAGAAATCGGTGAGCATCAGGGTGCCCAGCGTGATCCACGCGTACAGCTTGTGCCGGGTGTTGAGTCGACTGACTTGAGTCCAGATCCAGTACCGCACAGGGTGTTTGGAGAAGTGCCTGAGCCGCCCGCCGGTCACGTGCCGGCACGAATGGCAGGACAGCGTGTAGACCCACAGCATGATGACGTTGCCGAGCAGGATCAGGTTGCCCAGGCCGAAGCCGAACCCACCCGGTCCGGTCTCGGAATGGAACGCCACGATCGCGTCGTAGCTGTTGATCACCGAGATGATCACGGCAATATAGAAGAAGTACCGGTGCGTGTTCTGGATGATCAGCGGCAGCTTGGTCTCGCCGGAGTAGTGGGCGCGGGGCTCGGCCACGCCGCAGGCGGTGGGGGACTGCCACACCGTGCGGTAGTAGGCGCCGCGGTAGTAGTAGCAGGTCAGTCGGAACAGCAGCAGGAATGGCAGCGTCAGCGCCGCGTACGGCACAAACCACCAATTCGGCAGGATCTGCGGCCAGAACTCGCTGGCCTCACCGCAGGCCTTGCTCATGCACGGCGAGTAGAACGGCGTCAGGTAGTGGTACTGCGGGACGAAGAAGTAAGCCTTCTGCAACCCGCGCGCCGTCGCGTAGATGAGGAATGCGGCGAAACCCAGGTCGACCCGCAACGGCGACAACCACCACCGGTCGGTGCGAAGCGTATTTTGCGCTATTCGGGCGCGGGTGGGGGAAAAGACCCCCGACGCAGGACGGTTCGCCGTTGGTGCGCTCATGTAGTGTTCCTCTTCGAACGGGCTGTCTGGACGAAGGGTACACAGAGAGAACCCCCTATTTCTCGGGGGGCTTGGGTTGTCAGTGCCTGTTGTGACCTCCGACACCCTCGTCGTCGACATCGCGCCAGAAGTCGCGGTCGTAGTCGCCGTCGGGAATGGCGATTTTTTCGCCGTACTGCTGCACGGTGGCGCGATCGAAATCCAATTCGGAAACGTCGGTATCAAGCAATTCAATGTCGCTGAGGATCCGATCGGCGTCGATGACGACGCGCCGCATCGCCGGGCTGTCGCCGTACCTCGCCTTCAGCGCCGCCACACACCGCCGCAGGCCGCCAATGAGATCGTGCAGTTCGGTCAGTTCGGTGGCGGGGGCTGACAACTTTGATCTCCTCGATCTCCGCGATCGGACGGTGGCATGGATCACAGTACGCCCCCGATACTATCCACTGCGCGGCGTTGATGTGCGCTAGAGCGGATCGCGCTGGCTTAGACCGGATCCAGCATCCGGTGTGGCCGTCGGAGGGCGCGGCTGACCGGATCGTTGCGACCCGGATCGCGCGGACGGCGTGGTGGGTGTGCGACGAGATCGGAGACGTCGGGGACCTGCCCGCACCGCTGACAGACGCGATCTTGCCCGACGAGGCCGCCGCACCCGGCGTGCCGGTAGGTCCGTCGGCTGGCCTTCTCCAGATAATTCTCGTTGCCCCAGCTGATCATCGACCAGACCAGCGGCCACAGCTGCTTGCCCTTGTCGGTCAACTGATACTCGCCAGCGTCCTTTGTCAGCACGCGCTGTTCCACCAGGAACGCCAGTCGGTCGGCCAGCACCGCTTTGGGAATGCCCAGATGACTGTGGAAGTCGCTGAATCGCCGCACCCCGTAGAAGGCGTCGCGCACGATCAGCAGGGTCCAGCGTTCGCCGACGATCTCCAGGGACCGCGCGATGGGGCAACTCTCGGCGGGGTATTCGCGGGGAAGGGCCACGTGGCCATTATCGCATCTTGTCGGTTCGGTGACCGAACCGTATACTCGATTTTCGTAAGTTCATTCACCGAACCATGGGGTGTGCCGTCGTGAAGGCAATCAGCTACGAGCGCTTCGGTGGGCCGGAAGTTCTTGAGTACCTGGATATTCCGGACCCCGCGCCGGGTGCGGGGGAACTGCTCATCGAGACCGCCGCGATCGGGGTGAACTTTCCCGACATCCGCGAGCGCCTCGGCGTCTACAACAAGGCGGAGACGCGAGTGGGCGGGGTGCGGCTGCCGCAGGTGGGCGGCCTCGCCGTCGCGGGCACCGTCGTCGCGACCGGTCCGCAGACGTCGGTGCCGGTAGGCCGCCGCGTGGTGGCGCTGATGAAGAAGGGGGCGTACGCCCAGCTTGCCGTGGCCGAGGAGGCCCTGTGCGCGGTGGTCTCCAGCGATGGCTCGGGCGCCGACCTCGCGGCGCTGGCCGGTTTCGCCGCCCAGGCCACCTGTGCGCACCTGCTGCTGCAGGCCTCGACCATCCTGCGTCCCGGTGAGTCGCTGCTGGTGCACGGCGCGGCGGGCGGCGTCGGCAGCCTCGCGGTGCAGATCGCCAAGGCGCTCGGTGCCGGCCCGGTGATCGGGACGGCCAGCACCGCGGCACGGCGGGAGTTCGTCATGGCCCTGGGCGCCGATGCGGCGATCTCCTACGACGAACCCGGATGGACCGAGCAGGTGCGCGAGCTGACCGCGGGTCGCGGTGTGGACGTGTTGATCGAATCGATCGGCGGCGACGTGTTCGAGCAGAACTTTGATGCACTGGCCACCTTCGGCCGCTATCTGTTGCTCGGTTCCACGCGCGGACCCGGCCAGCCGTTCGCGCCGCGCCGCTTGATGACGAAATCGCAAGCGCTGATCGGTTTCTACCTTCCGGTGTTCTACGACCGGCCCGAGTTGATCGGCAACGCGCTGCGCTTTGTCGCCGACGGCCTTCGGAACGGGCAGATCAAGTCCCAGGTGGACGAGACGTTGCCGCTGAGCCAGGCTGCCGAGGCTCATCGGCGGCTGGAAAGCCGCGAGGTGCGCGGCGTCATCGTCCTAGACCCGACCTGTTAGAAGGAATGCCATGACAACCAAGGCCGACCACCGTGTGGTGGCGCACACCATGAACCGCATCGACATCTTTACCGGTCTCGAGTTCGACGGCTTCATTGCGGCTTTCGAAAAGGCTGCGCCGCCGTTCGACCCGGCGGGGGTGCAGGCGATCGTCGAGCGCGGTGGCAGTTGGGACGACGTCCTCGCGGCCGCGGCGATCAGCGCGCCGAACGATCTGATGGTCTACGCCAAGATCGACGCACTGCCGCTGCTGGGTCTTGCCGGCCACACGACCAAGGCGGCGGAATACCTGCTGGGAAACCACACGATTGCCGAGACGATGTTCCGGCATGACCCGAAAGCGCTGCTGTATGCGCCGCTGCGGCTGTTGATCTACGCCGATGCCGACGGTAATGCGGTCTTCTCCATGGACCAGCCCAGTGCCGCGTTCGGCAGTCTCGGCATCGCGGACGTCACCAAGGTGGGCGAAAGCCTGGACGGCAATGTGGTAAACCTGTTGCGGCTCATCGGAGTTGACACCGACCAGGCTTTCGGAGCCTCTTTCGGATCCTGAGACGGCGAATCCGGCGGGACCGACAAGCCCCGCCGGATCAATTATTCGCCGCGAATTACTTGGTGATCGCGATCTTCTGTGCCTGAGTTCCGGCTGGGTCTTTATGCACACCGGTCACCCGTACCGTCAGCACGCCGGCGTCGTAGGAAGCCGTGATGGCCTCGCTGGTGACGTGGGCGGGCAGCTGGAACGACCGGCGGAACGATCCGTAGCGGATCTCCCGCAGGGTGCGGCCCTGGTTCTCCTCGGAGTGCTCGTCGCGATGTTCGCCGTGTATAACGAGGCGGCTTACCCCGTTTTTGGAGTCCACCTCGACGTTCACGTCCTTCTCGACGTCGACACCGGGCAGTTCCAGGCGGACCACCGCGTCGTCACCGTCCCTGACGATGTCTGCGGCCGGGCGGAAACCGCTGGTCACAGGCCTGTTCCAGTCCGCTGCGGCGGGGCCGAAAAAGTCGCGTAACCACCGGTCGGTGCCCCAGGCCGGGCGCGACCATACTGCAAGGTTGCTCATGGCTCTCTCTTTCTGATCCTTCGGATCCCTTTGAACTATGTTGTGAGTTTGCTGTGCCCGGCGCCTTGTCGGCCGGCTACCACTACTAACTTGAGTCACCCACGCTTAAGTTCCACCTCGACGTTCGCCCAGAGCGAACGCAGCTCACACAGCTGATTTTCAGCCGTGAGCACGACGTGATAGGTGCGTCACATTTCGTGATTTCTCGCGTAATTTCTCCCCCATAGCCTCAAGGCATGGCCCCTGCCGGACTTCCGCGTGCGCACTGTGCGGCCCGTCGCATCATCGTTGTCGGGCACGGCATGGTCGGCCACCGACTGGTCGAGGCACTGCGTGCTCGCGACACCGCCGAGTCGCTGCGGATCACTGTGCTGGCCGAGGAAGCCGACGCTGCCTACGACCGCGTCGGGCTGACCTCCTACACCGAAAAATGGGACCGCGCCCTGCTGGCCCTGCCCGGTAACGACTACGCCGGTGACGAGCGGGTGCGTCTGGTACTGAACACCCGTGTCGCCGAAATCGACCGCGCCACAAAGTCGGTGGTCACCGCGGACGGCCAACGACACGGCTACGACACCCTGGTGCTGGCCACCGGGTCCTACGCCTTCGTCCCGCCGGTGCCCGGTCACGACCTGCCCGCGTGCCACGTGTACCGCACGCTCGACGACCTCGACGCCATCCGCGCCGCCGCCCTCCGCGCGGCGGAGGCCGGCCGCACCGGCACGGGAGTGGTGATCGGCGGCGGACTGCTGGGACTCGAAGCAGCTAATGCGCTGAGCCAGTTCGGGTTACGGACGCACGTTGTCGAGATGATGCCGCGCCTGATGGCCCAGCAGATCGACGACGGCGGGGGCGCGCTGCTGTCGCGGATGATCAGCGACCTCGGAATCGCGGTGCATGTCGCAACGGGCACCGAATCGATCGAGCCCCTGGAGCATTCGGACGTGCGGTTGCGCCTGAGCGGCGGGGAAGTCATCGACGCCGGCGTGGTGATCTTCGCCGCGGGGATCCGGCCGCGCGACGAACTGGCCAAAGCGACTGGGCTGACCCTCGCCGAGCGCGGCGGCGTGCTCACCGACTTATCCTGCCAGACAAGCGATCCCGACATCTACGCGGTCGGCGAGGTGGCCGCCATCGAGGGACGGTGTTACGGCCTGGTCGGACCCGGCTACACCTCCGCCGAGGTGGTGGCCGACCGGCTGCTGGACGGCACCGCCGAGTTCCCCGAGGCCGACCTGTCGACAAAGCTGAAGCTGCTGGGGGTGGACGTCGCCAGCTTCGGCGACGCGATGGGCGCCAGCGAAAACTGTCTCGAGGTCGCCATCAACGACGCGGTGAACCGGACGTACGCCAAACTGGTGCTCTCCGACGATGCTAAGACCCTGCTCGGCGGGGTGCTGGTGGGCGACGCTTCGTCCTACGGTGTCTTGCGCCCGATGGTCGGCAGCGAGCTGCCCGGCGACCCACTGGCGCTGATTGCACCTGCCCAATCAGGCAGTGGCGCTTCGGCTTTGGGAATCGGCGCGCTGCCGGACTCGGCGCAGATCTGCTCGTGCAACAACGTCACCAAGGGCGACCTGAAGTGCGCGATCGCCGACGGCTGCGGCGACGTGCCCGCGCTCAAGGCGTGCACGGCGGCAGGCACGTCGTGTGGATCCTGCGTACCGCTGCTCAAACAGTTGCTGGAAGCCGAGGGGGTGGAGCAGTCCAAGGCGCTGTGCGAGCACTTCAGCCAGTCGCGCGCCGAACTGTTTGAAATCGTCTGCGCCACCGAGATCCGCACGTTCTCCGGGCTGCTGGAGCGCTTCGGCCGCGGAAAGGGTTGCGACATCTGCAAACCCGTGGTCGCTTCTATCCTGGCATCGACCGGCTCCGACCACATTCTGGAAGGCGAGCAGGCCTCGCTGCAGGACTCCAACGACCACTTTCTGGCCAACATCCAGAAGAACGGCAGTTACTCGGTGGTGCCGCGGGTTCCCGGCGGCGACATCAAGCCCGAGCATCTGATCCTGATCGGCCAGATCGCGCAGGACTTCGGGCTGTACACCAAGATCACCGGCGGCCAGCGGATCGATATGTTCGGCGCGCGGGTGGACCAGCTGCCGCAGATCTGGAAGCGACTGGTCGGCGGCGGCATGGAATCCGGCCACGCCTACGGCAAGGCGTTGCGCACGGTCAAGAGCTGCGTGGGCAGCGACTGGTGCCGCTACGGCCAGCAGGATTCGGTGCAGCTGGCCATCGACTTGGAGCTGCGCTACCGCGGCCTGCGCGCGCCGCACAAGATCAAGCTCGGCGTCTCCGGGTGTGCGCGCGAATGCGCCGAGGCGCGCGGCAAGGACGTCGGCGTCATCGCCACCGAGCAGGGCTGGAACCTCTACGTCGGCGGCAACGGCGGCATGACTCCCAAACATGCCCAACTGCTTGCCGCCGACCTCGACACCGAGACGCTGGTCCGCTACGTCGACCGGTTCTTGATGTACTACATCCGCACGGCCGACCGGTTGCAACGCACTGCGCCATGGGTCGAATCGCTGGACGGCGGGCTGGATCACGTCCGCGAGGTCGTCTGCGACGACTCGCTGGGCCTGGCCGCCGAATTCGAGGCCGCGATCGAGCGGCACGTGCAGAACTACGCGTGCGAATGGAAAGGCGTGCTGGAGGATCCGGACAAGCTGTCGCGGTTCGTCTCCTTCGTCAACGCCCCGGACGCCGTTGACTCGACGGTCTCTTTCACCGAACACGCTGGACGTAAAGTCCCTGTCCCCATTGGTATGCCAAAGTTCCCGGGATTTCGCTCGTCTTAAGGAGGAATTGTGACACTTCTCAACGACATTCAGGTGTGGACGAACGCCTGCGCGTACGACCACCTGATTCCCGGCCGTGGCGTCGGCGTGCTGCTCGACGACGGCAGCCAGGCGGCGTTGTTCCGGCTGGACGACGGGTCGCTGCACGCGCTGGGTAACATCGACCCGTTCTCCGGCGCGGCGGTCCTGTCCCGCGGGATCGTCGGCGATCGAGGGGGGCGCGCGACGGTCCAATCGCCCATCCTGAAACAGGCTTTCGCACTGGACGACGGTTGCTGCCTGGACGACCCGCGGGTGTCGGTCCCGGTCTACCAGGTCCGCCTCACACCCGCAGGCCAGATTCAGATCGCACGGCTGGCGGGCTAGTACTGGCCAGTTTAGTGGCCGATATCACCGACGAGATAGCGCTGCATCGTCGGGCCGATGGCGTCGACAAGCTGGTCTACCGTCATCGAATGGATTGGCTCGGAGCGTATTCCGTAACGCAGGATGCCCAGTCCGACGAGCTGAGAGGCGCATAGCGACGCCCGGACGGCGATCTTGTCCGCCCCGAGCATCCTGAGCAGCGGGTTGAAGATCGGCCCGACGAACATGGACTGCACGATTTCGGCCGTTTTGGCCAGGCCGGTCGACGCGATCGCGCTGGCGGCAAACGGGCCGCCGCCCGCCGCGTCCCAGGTGGTGATCAGCAGGTGCAGCGTGCGGCGGCCTACGGTGTTGACGCTTCCGGTGAAGATACGGTCGATGAACTCCGGTGTGCCAAATGGCAAACGCAGCATCTTCGCTACCGGATCCAGGATCCCCCGAGATGGCTCTTGGCGACGGGCCATGCTGCCAGGATCACCCGTTGCTGATCAAAGATCAAGCATTGTCGGCATTTTTAGCAACGGGCGCGCCCCGCCGGCACCGCTCCGCGGGGAAGTGACACGGCCTCGCGGAACCGGCTCGCGACAAGTCGCGCCAGCCCGGGATGGGTGCCCAGGGCCGGGCTGACGACTTCGGCCCCGCAGGCGCGCAACCGTTCCTGAAACAGCCCATCGGCGAGCAGGTAGGAGGCGACCGCGACGCGCCGATTGCTGCGTCGGGCCCGCGCTCGCTGCACGGTCTCCTGCAGACGCGGCTCGCCGGTGGCCACAAACCCCGGGTCCACGGGGGATCCGAGCAGCGCCGACAGCAGCGCGGCGGTAGTGCGCAAGTCGGCCTGCGCCCGTTGGTCCGACGTGCCCGCCGCCGCCAGAATGACCGAATCACCGCGACGCCAACCGGATTTCACCAGCTGCTCGGCCACTATCCGCACGACCGCCCGGCCCGGCCCCAGGGCCGGAGTGACGGTGACGTCAGGGTGCCCGCTGGCGGCGACGTGGGTGGGCAGATCGGTGCGCACGTGATAGCCGCGGGACAAAAACGCGGGCACCACGATCGCCGGCCCGTCGGTACCCGACAGCACCTCGCTGGGAGTCGGCCCCAACACGTCGACGAAGGCAACCTGCACGCGGCGGCCGATCAGCGTGCTCACCCGGGCCGCGAGGTCGCCGACCATCTCGACACCCCCCGGTCTGCGGGTGCCGTGCGCGACGAGGAGCAGACTCATCCGACACCTGCCGGGACACCGACCGCGAGCCGGTAGCCGCGCTTGACCACCGTTGCGACAATGTTCTTGTCGTCCAATGCCGTCCGCAGCCGCAGCACGGCCGTGTCGACGGCGTGCGGGTCGTTGCTGTTGCCGGGAAGTACGCGCAGCAGGTCGGGACGCGAGACGACGTCGCCGGGACGTTGCGCCAGCGCACGCAGTATCGCCATGCCGGACGGCGGCAGCAATTTGATCGAACCATCCACCAGTACGCAGGTGCCGCGGATGTCGACCACGTGGCCGGCGGCGACCACGGTGCACGAGCCCAGCAGCGGTAGCTGCTCGGTGATGTGCCGGGCCAAGGCTCCCAACCGCATTCGCTCTGGCGATGACGTCGGGACGCCCTTCCGCCTCAACGGCTGGGAGGTTACCGGGCCCACGCACATCGCATGGACATCGGTGCGCAGTGCTTCCAGCAGCTGGTCCTCGATGCCGAGGTCGCGGCTGCGTTCCAGCACCGCCGCCGCGGCGGGTGCCGACGTGAAGCTGACCGCATCGAATTGTCGTCGGGCGATCGCGGTGACCAGCTGGTCGAACTCGCCGCCCAACGCCGTCGACTTCCACCGGTACACCCGGATGGGCACGACTTCGGCACCCGCGGAACGCAATCCGCCCATGAATTCCGGGAACGGGTCCCAGGCGTCGGCCGCCCCGTGCAGTTGGATGGCCACGCGCTTACCCGATACGCCTGACTCGAGGAGATACTTCAGCACGTCGTGTGAGGATTCGGATTTCGGGGACCACTCCTCGTGCAGGCCGGCGGCGCGCAGCGCACCGGTCGCCTTCGGTCCGCGGGCGACGATCCGGGCCGACGACAACGCCGCGATCAGCTGGTTGGACAGCCCCCACCCCTCGGCCGCGGCTACCCAGCCGCGGAAGCCGATGCCGGTGTGCGCCACCAGAATGTCGGGCGGCTCGGCGATCAACGCTTTGGTGTTGCCGTGTAGTTCGTCATCGTCGGGCAGCGCGATCATGTTGATCGCCGGGGCGCTGCAGACCTCGGCGCCGTGGCGGCCCAGCAACGCGCAGAGCTCTTCGGCGCGGCGCGCAGACGTCACCGCGATCCGGTACCCGGTCAGAGGTGCAGAATCTGGCTGGGTCATGTCACCTGTCTATGCCTGGCAGATTTCCATTGCGTTACTCCGCAATTGCTGACGCATTGCCCACCACTGAGGTGCCGATCACACCGCGGCTAGCTCTGGTTCGGCTTCCGTCTCCGGGAGGCCGGTGTGCGAAATCCGGCCGCGGACGTACGTCATCCAGGCCAGAATCGCCGCGACGACATATGAGACCGAGAACATCCAGTACGCGGAGGTCTCCGTGCCGCTGCTGAGGTAGGACTCGCGCAGCGCCAAGTTGATTCCCACACCGCCCAGGGCGCCGACCGCCGCGCAGAAGCCGATCAGCGATCCCGACATCGCGCGCGACCAACGCCGGCGCTCAGCTTCGCTGACGTCCAGCGAGCGGCTGCGTGCTTCGAAGACCGACGGAATCAGTTTGAACACCGACCCATTGCCCATCCCGGACAGGATGAACAGGACGATAAAGCCGAAGACGTAACCGGCCAGTGCGCTCGAGCGCGTGCCAGCGGCGTGATCGTCGACGCTGCTGATACCGACCAGCAGCCCGGCGGCCAGGATCATGCCGCCGAGGACGCCCAGGGTGACGCGACCACCGCCCAGGCGATCGGCCAGCCTCCCGCCGTAGATCCGGGCCAGCGACCCCAATAGCGGTCCAACGAAGGCGATCTGCGCGGCGTGCAGCGCCGCGTGCTTGGCGGCTTCGCCGTTGGCCAAGAAGTTGACCTGTAACACCTGACCGAACGCGAACGCGAACCCGATCCAGGAGCCGAACGTGCAGATGTACAGCAGCGAGATGACATAGGTGTCGCGCTCGAACAGGATCGACCGCATGTGGTTCACCTCGATGCCGTGGTCGAGGTTGTCCATGAACATCGCTGCCGCGATGCCGACGATCGCCAACAACACCAGGTAGACCGCGCAGACCCAGTACGGCGCTTGGTGCCCCCCTAATGGGTGTGTCGCCAGCACCAGGAGTCCGACCAGCTGGATCACCGCGACCCCGAGGTTGCCGACACCGGCGTTGATCGCGAGCGCCGCGCCCTTGAGGCGCTGTGGGTAGAAGGCGTTGACGTTGGCCAGCGATGCGGCGTAGTTGCCACCGCCCAGCCCGGTCAGCGCGGCGCACACCACATATGGCCACAGCGGCAGGCCGGGATTGGCCAGCAGCACCATGGTTCCGACCGTCGGGACCAGCAGCACGAACGCGGAGAACGTTGTCCAGTTACGGCCCCCGAACGCGGCGATGCCCAAGGTGTAGGGGATCCGCACGCAACCACCGACCAGCGTGGCAACGGCGCCGAGCAACAGCTTGTCGCCGGCGGAGAATCCGTAGACCGACGCCGGCATGAACAGCGCCATGACAGACCACAGGCTCCAGATCGAAAAGGCGACGTGGTCGCCCGCCACTGTGCAGAGCAGATTGCGACGCGCGATGGCGTTGTTGCCGCCTTCCCAGGCGGCGGTGTCTTCGGGATTCCACTCGGTGATGCGATGGTTGCGGCCCATAACGAGTCTTGCCTTGACCTTTCGTGGAGGGGTCACCCGTAAATCTGTTTCGATGCTCACATCATCGACAAAAGGCCGTCAACTCAATATGGCCGTTATCCGCTGAAAATTGAATCCCAGTTATCTGGTAGATCGCTGACAGGTGTGTTTTTGTGAGCTGGAATACATCTCATGCTTTACACATAAGCCAAACCGGCTTGCGAGGCAGGCTCGGGCGCGGCTTGCGCGTCCAAGGCGGTGGCCCGCAGCGGCCGGCGCACGTATATCGCCCAGGTCAGTACCGAGGCGGCGACGTAGAACACCGCGAAGGCCCAAAACGCCGCTGTTGCGGTGCCGTTGCTCAAATAGGACTGTCGCAGCGCCAGATTGACGCCGACGCCGCCGAGCGCGCCGATCGCCCCGGTAAGGCCGATGAGTGCGCCGGCCATGGACCGAGACCACTGCCGGCGTTCGGTTTCGCTGACTTGCAACGAGTGGCTGCGTGCCTCGAAGATCGTCGGAATCATCTTGTACACCGAGCCATTGCCGATGCCGGACAGAATGAATAGTGCGATGAAGCCGGCCACATACCCGATCATCGTCCCCGCGGGCGCCGGCCCGGCGGTGTGACGTCCGCTGAAAGTGCTTACACTGACTAGGATTCCGGCGGCCAGGATCATGGAGCAGAAGACGCCGAGGGTGACCCGACCGCCACCGATACGGTCGGCGAGCCTGCCGCCGTATACCCGCGACAGCGACCCCAATAGTGGTCCCGCAAAGGCGATCTGGGCGGCATGCAGCGACGCCTGCGCCGTAGTCTGGCCGCTGGCAATGAAATTGATCTGCAGTACCTGTCCAAACGCGAACGAGAAACCGATGAACGAGCCGAAGGTGCCGATGTAGAGCAGCGCGATCACCCAGGTGTGCCGCTCGGCGAGCACCGCCCGCATGGTGCTCAGCTGAATTTGGTAGTGCTGCAGATTATCCATGTACAGCGCCGCACCGATCGCCGCGACCGCAAGCAGCACCAGGTATACCGCGCACACCCAGTACGGCTGTCGGTTGCCGAGGGTTGCGATGACCAGCAGGCCGACCAACTGGACTATCGGCACCCCGAGGTTGCCGCCGCCGGCGTTGAGCGCCAGTGCCCAGCCCTTGAGCCGCTGCGGGTAAAACGCGTTGATGTTCGTCATCGACGAGGCGAAGTTGCCGCCGCCGAGACCGGCCAGCGCCGCGCACACCAGGTACGGCCACAGCGGCAGACCGGGATTAGCCAGCAGCGCCATGGTGCCGACGGTGGGGATCAGGAGCACCAGCGCCGAGAATATGGTCCAGTTGCGCCCGCCGAACCTCGCGGTGGCAAACGTGTAGGGGAATCGCAGGCACGCCCCGACCAGCGTCGCGGTAGCGCCCAGCAAGAACTTGTCTCCCGCCGAAAAGCCGTACACCGATGTCGGCATGAACAGCACCATTACCGACCAGAGAGACCAGATCGAGAAGCCGATGTGCTCGGCGGCCACCGACCAGATCAGGTTGCGGCGGGCAATCTTTTTGTTGCCTGCTTCCCATGCCACGGTGTCTTCGGGGTCCCAGTCGGGGAGGAGATGCGAACGAGCCAGCGAGATTCCCATGGCGTCACGCTATGAATTCTTTATTGCCCCGGCGCTGCGGGCGGTGACCCCGCCGTGAATTTCCGATCACTGCCACCGCGGCCCCGGTGTGAGGGCCGGTCAGGTGTGCCGAATATCCTTACGATACAAGGTAACTGGCGAGTTCAGCTTACCAAACGTCTCCGGCGCGCCAATCGCACATCAAGTCGGCCGAGGTATCCAGGCTGATTTCCACCGGCAACACGAACACCGTTCCGTCGTCGTCGGGCGTGCGGGTCGGACCGGTGGGCGCCAGCACCGACGTCGGCCCGCGCCAGGGCAACCACCCGCGCGACGCGAACAGGCCGCTGGCCCGCAGCGAAGAACTGACGGCCCCGAGCTGGTAGGCGCCGCGCATCACCTGTTCGACGGCGTCGAGCAGCGCGTACACCAGCCCTTGGCCACGGCAGTCCTCCCGCACCGCGACGCCCTCGACGTAACCGCAGCGCAGCGCGCTACCGCGGTAGATCATTCGCCGTTGCACCACTGACGCGTGCGCGATGATCGCGCCGTGACGCCAGACCAGCGCGTGCATCCCGCCCAGCGCGTGCTCCCAGTCGGTGTCGGTGAAGTCACCGGCGAATGCTTCGGTGACCATCTGGCACATGCGCGCACGGGTCTCGCTGTCGAGATCGGCGGTGTGGACCAGGCGGGCGGTGTGTACCTGGGTGTGCACCCTATCTGTTTACACCCCGCGAGCCAGGTCCGCTCTTTCAGCCGCAAACGGAGAGCGGGGCCGTGCCCAGTGCAGCCGCACATGTTGGCCCGGCCGCACCTGAGCGACCTTGTCGATGTCCTCGTCGACGATCACGCCCACGACCGGGTAGCCGCCGGTGACCGGGTGATCGGGGCCCAGGATGACCGGTAACCCGTTGGGTGGCACCTGAATCGCGCCGCGGGTGGTGCCCTCGCTCGGCAGCTGCCGGTCGGGGTAGCGGTACCGCACAGGGCGGCCCTCGAGCCGCATTCCGACCCGGTCGCTGCGGTCGGAAGCCATCCAAATCGTGTGCACCAAGGCGTCGGGATCGACGAACCAGTCGTCGCGCGGTCCGGGCATCACCTGAAGTTCCACCAGTTGCGCGGAGATCGCCGCGACCGGGGCCTGGTCGAGTTCGGGATAGTCGTCGGTGTGCTCGCCGACCGGCAGCTGGTCCCCGGCCTGCAGCGGCGACGGGCCGATCGCCGACATCATGTCGTAGCTGCGCGAGCCGAGCACCGACTGCACGCAGAAGCCGCCGCGCACCGCCAAATAGCTGCGCAGTCCGGCTCGCGGGGCGCCCAGGGAGATCACCTGGCCATCGCGGACGTGACGAATGCTGTTGGTGCCGAACACCTTTCCGTTGACGGCGGGGTTGGTGTCGGCGCCCGTCACCGCGACGTCGACGTCCCCGCCGCGGACGCGCGCCGAGAAACCGCCGAACGTCACCTCGACGGTGGCGCGGTCGTCGGGGTTGGCAACCAGTCGGTTGGCCAGCGTGTGCGAGCGGCGGTCGGCGGCTCCGGACCGCCCGACCCCGAGGTGGGCCAGCCCGGCCCGGCCCAGGTCCTGGACGACGGCCAGCGGTCCGGTGCCCAGGATTTCCAGCTTGATTTCCGGCTCTGTCACGGCGTGCTCCTTCCGGTCCTTCACACTGCCCGGAATTGAACCCACATGGCCTGCGTCAGCAAGGCGGGATCGGGCCGCTCGATGTCCCACAGTGTCGCGTCGGTGTGGCCGATGAGCTGCCAGCCGCCGGGCGACCGCCGCGGGTATATCGCGCTGAATTCGCCGGCGAGGGCGACCGAGCCGGCCGGCACCGCGGTCCGCGGATCAGACCGGCGCGGCACCCGCAGGCGCGGGTCGCCGTCCACCAGGTACGCGAAACCCGGTGCGAAGCCACTGAATCCGACCCGCCACAGCGTGGCGGTGTGGGCGTCGATGACCTGCGCTGTGGTCAGCCCGGTATGGGCGGCGACCTCGGCGAGGTCCGGGCCGTCATAGACGACGTCGATCACCGCATCGGGGCTGCGATCCGCCGGGGCGGCCCCGGCCTCGTCCATGTCGACCCGCAGCTTGCGCAGACGCTGACGGATAACAGCTTGGCAGTAGGGGCCGTCGAGTTTCACCAGCACGGTGCGGGCGGCCGGGACGATGTCGAGCACACCGGGCCAGGCCCCGGCACGCAGGGCGGCCGCCCACGCCAATACCTCTGCGGTGCTGCCGCATTGCACCATCAGCGCTTGGTCGCCGTAGTCCAGAACCGTGTTGCCGACCAGGCCCTCGGAGAGATTGCCAGAGAGGTCGCTGGAGAGGTCCGTCACGCTCATTACTCGACAGTAACTCCGCGAGCGTGGTACGGACAGGGGCCGGCCACGGATTTTCGAGCACTGCCAGAGGTGCCTTAGCAAACGCTCAAACAGCGGGGATCTAACCCAGGATTTTGCTGATCAGCGGCGGCAGTTGATCGGCGAGCATCGGGTAGCTCAGTACCGACGAAAACGCAATCGCGCCCGCCTGGTCCTTGGTGGTGAAGATGTGGCGGTTCTGGGCGATCGCCTGCGAAGCCGCCACGTCGGGGTCGGCCAGCAGGGCCTTTTGGTCATCCGGACTTTCGGTCGTCCAGATCACCACATCGGCGGAATCGAGCACGGCTTTGATGTGATCGCGCGGGATGACCGCCCGGTGATCGACGCCGAAAGGTTTGACGCTGTCGTCGATGACCAGCCCCATCTGGTTCAGGAAGTCGGTGCGCCAGCCCGCCACTGTAGCCACCACGGTGCCTTGCCACAGCGTGCCCTCCATCAGCAACGCCTTCTTGCCCAGCCAAGCCGGATTCTTCTGCGCCACGGCAGCGAACTTCTGGCCGACGCCGTCGACCAGTGACTTCATCTGGTCGGCCTGGAACACCGCCTGGCCGATCGTGGTGGCCTGGTCTTTCCACGGCTCGAAAAATGCATCGCCGTCCCCCTGTGGGATGGTCGGGGCGATCGCCGACAGCTTTTGGTAGGTGTCGGCGTCCACACCGGCATTGATCGCCACGATCAGGTCGGGTTTGAGGCCGGCGATCTGGTCGACGGGAATCCCGTTGTCCAGGTTCAACACCACCGGCTGCGCGCCGCCGAGCTTGGGCTGGGCCCACGGCCACACCGCGAAGGGCTGATCGCCCCACCAGCTGGTAACCGCGATGGGCAACACTCCCACCGCCAGCAGGTCGTCCTGCTCGGTATAGCCGGCGCTGACGACGCGCTTCGGCGGCTCCTTGATGACGGTCTGCCCGAAAAGGTGGGTGATGGTCACCCCGCCGGCGCCAGGGTTGCCGGGCGCAGATTTCGGCGACGAGCAGGCTGATACCAGCCCAGTGATCGGGGCGACCGCGGCGACCCCTGCGGCCCCGGCGAGCTGCAAGAATCTGCGCCGATTCCACCCTTGTCGCCCTTGTCGCACCGCGTGAGAGTATCGCGTGCCCGACTCGATTCAGCTCAGCGGCATACCGGCGTCCACGAAGTCCAGCGCCCGATAGATCGTGTCTGCCGCCTGTGGTGCGCTGTCGAAGGCGGCCATCATGGCGCCGGTCAGCGCACCGACAAATACCCGGACTTCGAAATCGCTTGCGGGGCGCCCGATTCGGCGCCCGATCGCATCGGCCATCACGTTGATGGTGCGGTAGTACTCGTCGTACATCGCGGCCTTGAGCTCGGGTATCGAAAACATCAGTCGCTGCCGGGTATTTTCGAACTCCAACTGCTCGGCGGGAAGGCGCGCCATGGCGGCCGCGTAGGCCCGCCGGATCGCCTGGGTCGGCGGCAGGTCGGGCGGCTGCGCATCCAAGGCCGCCAATATCAGCGGGTCCAGGTCGTCGGCCAGCAGCAGCGACTCCTTGGACGGGAAGTAGCGGAAGAAGGTGCTGGGTGACACGTCGGCGGCGTCGGCGATCTGTTCGACGGTCGTGGCGGCGTAGCCGTTCTCGTCGATCAGCCGGAACGCCTCCCGCCGAATGGCCTGGCGGGTCTTGATCTTCTTCCGTTCCCGCAGACCCAGGGGCCGGTCAGTCGCCTGCATGGGGCGATTCTCCCGCACGCCGCGCGCCCGGTCTGGACGGCGGCGGGTAACCAAGCTGAGCCTGTTTCCAAGGGCTGTAATCGGCGATCAGCTCCTCCTGCGGCGGGCGCTGTTCTTTCGGGACGTGCTGCAGGTTGATCCGGATGCGGTACCAGATCGAACTGGGACCGCGCATGCCGTCGACCAGCACGTCGGACGGCTGCAGCAGGGCGGCGGGGGCGGGGTAGCGGTCACGCCAGGTGTCCAGCGCGGCCAGCGCCTCGTCCTTGGTCTTGGTGCGGGCGATTTCGATGAGCGGCTTCGACGAGACGCGCCTTCCACTGGCATGCTGGCTCCGCGTTCCGGACCCCTTCGGCGCCTTCTCGGGCGGCCCCAGTTCTTCGGCGAGCAGCAATAGCCGGTCCAGCTCGCCGACCGCTGCTTGGTTGGAGGGGTCCATCCCCGCCCACGGGTCACCGATGTCGGCGAACCGGTCGGGCACGGTGGCCATGGTGAAGGCCTCGGGCGCGCAGTCGGCGACCTCGTCCCAGTGCAGCGGCGTGGACACCCGCGCGTCGGGAGTGGCCCGCACCGAATAGGCCGAGGCGACCGTGCGGTCTTTGGCGTTCTGGTTGAAGTCGACGAACACCCCCTCGCGTTCTTCCTTCCACCAGCGGCTGGTTGCTGCATCCGGGATGCGTCGCTCCACCTCCCGCGCGACGGTCTGGGCAGCCAGTCGGACCTGGGGGAACCGCCAGCGCGGCGCGATGCGGGCATAGATGTGAAAGCCCCGCGACCCCGAAGTTTTCGGCCACGCGACCAGGCCGTAGTCCTCCAGCACTTCGCGCGCCACCAGCGCGACGTCAACGATCCGCCGCCAGGCGACCCCGGGCATCGGGTCCAAGTCGACCCGCAACTCGTCGGGGTGGTCGAGGTCGCCGGCGAGCACCGGGTGCGGATTGAGGTCGACGCAGCCCAGGTTGATCGCCCACGCCAGCCCGGCGGCGTCATTGATAACCGCTTCGGCGGCGAAGGTGCCGGACGCGTAGCGCAGCTCGGCGACATCCACCCAGTCCGGCCGTTTCGCAGGTGCCCTCTTCTGAAATACGGCCTCCTCGGAGATGCCCTTGACGAAGCGTTTCAGAATCATCGGCCGGCCCGCCACGCCGCGCAGCGCCCCATCGGCGACGGCCAGGTAATAGCGCAACAGGTCGAGCTTGGTATACGGGCCGGAATCCGCGTGGGCGGGGAAGACCACCTTGTCCGGATGGGTGATGGTGACCGGACGTCCGGCCACTTCCAGTGCCGCCGGACCGCTCATGGGCTTCATGGTATGTCCGGAGAATTTCTGGACGGAGTGCGACCTGGGTCACAAATGGTCACATATGGTGAAGTCATGGCTAACCTCATGGGACTGCCGGGCCAGGCTGTCAACAAGCTTCAGGAGTACATCGAACGCGGCTCAGCCGAACTGCACTACGTGCGCAAAATCTTCGAAGCCGGCGCGTTCCGGCTGGAGCCGCCGCAGAACGTCGCCGGGATGGCGACCGACATCTATAAGTGGGGCGAGTTCGGGATGCTGCCGTCGCTCAACGCGAGACGCCATCCTGACCGCGCGGCGTGCATCGACGAAGACGGCGAGTTCACCTACCGGGAACTCGACGAGGCCGCCCATGCGGTGGCCAACGGGCTGCGTGAGAAGGGCGTGCGCGGCGGCGACGGTGTGGCGATCCTGGCACGCAACAGCCGCTGGTTTCTCATCGCCAACTTCGGCGCCGCCCGGGCCGGGGCCCGGATCATCCTGCTGAACAGCGAATTCTCCGGCCCGCAGATCAAGGAGGTGGCGGAGCGCGAGGGCGCCAAGGTGATCATCTACGACGACGAATACACCAAGGCCGTCAGCAAGGCGGACCCAGAGCTGGGCAAGCTGCGCGCACTGGGCACCAACCCCGACTCGGACGAGCCCTCGGGTAGCGAGGACCAGACGCTGGCCGATCTGATCGAGCGCAGTAGCAAAGACCCCGCGCCCAAGGCCAGCAAGCACGCGTCGATCATCATCCTGACTAGCGGCACGACCGGCACGCCGAAGGGGGCCAATCGCAGTACCCCGCCGACGCTGGCGCCGGTGGGCGGCATCCTGTCGCATGTTCCGTTCAAGGCGAACGAGGTGACCTCGCTGCCCGCGCCGATGTTCCACGCCCTGGGCTACCTGCACGCCACGCTGGCGATGTTCCTTGGGTCGACGCTGGTCTTGCGGCGCAAGTTCAAGCCGCCGCTGGTGCTCGAAGACATCGAGAAGCACAAGGTGACCGCCATGGTCGTGGTCCCGGTGATGCTGTCCCGGATCCTCGACGCGGTCGAGAAGATGGACGAGAAGCCCGACCTGTCCAGCTTGAACATCGTGTTCATCTCCGGATCCCAGTTGGGCGCCGAGCTGGCCGGCCGCGCGCTCAAAGACCTCGGCCCGGTCATCTACAACATGTACGGCTCGACCGAGATCGCGTTCGCCACCATCGCCGGGCCAAAGGATCTGGAAAAGAATGCGTCGACCGTCGGTCCGGTGGTCAAGGGTGTGAAGGTCAAGATCCTCGACGACAACGGCAACGAACTGCCGCAGGGCGATGTCGGGCGGATTTTCGTCGGCAACGCCTTCCCGTTCGAGGGTTACACCGGCGGTGGTCACAAGCAGATCATCGACGGCCTTATGTCGTCGGGCGACGTCGGCTACTTCGACGAAGACGGCTTGCTTTATGTCAGCGGCCGTGACGACGAGATGATCGTCTCCGGTGGCGAGAACGTGTTCCCGGCCGAGGTGGAGGACCTGATCAGCGGGCATCCCGACGTGGTAGAGGCCACCGCGATCGGCGTGGAGGATAAGGAATACGGACACCGGTTGCGCGCCTTCGTAGTCAAGAAGGACGGCGCGAGCGTCGCCGAGGACGACATCAAGGGGTACGTGCGCGAGCACCTGGCCCGCTACAAGGTGCCACGCGAAGTGATCTTCCTCGAGGAGCTGCCGCGTAACCCCACCGGCAAGGTCCTCAAGCGCGAGCTGCGCGAGATGGAGATCGACTAGGGCCTACGGCGCCGAGCTCAGCGACGAGCCTGAATGGCCCGGGTGATTTGGGCGGTGAGTTGCGAGTCGACCAGCAGTTGGTCGATGAGGGCGGTGAGGACCTCCTGCCCGGTTACCCGGGCGACTCCCAGGCGGTCGGCGGCTTCGCGCTGCCAGATGTCGAGGGCTCGGTGGGTGGGGGCCGGCAGGTCGACGGTGCGTCGCGTTCGTTGGGAACGTGCTGGCTGATCGCGTGTCCGGTGGTCGACGGCGGGTTGGCTGAGCACGCGTTGGGCGGGCGTCTCCCGGGGGTTCAAGTTGAGGCGCTCGGTGGGTGCCGCGTCCCCGGGTGGCGTCCTCGCCGACATGTGGGTACGAAACGATCCGGCGCTGGGTTCGATGTGCCCTGGGTTGATCACCACCGCGGCGACTCTCCTCCCGTGGCCAAATCAGTAAGTCAGTACTTCAGTTTAGGAGTGGACACGGAATCTCGCAGGGTACGCCGCCGGCGCGGCGTGTCGCGTAGCCGGTGAACCCGGGACATGGGAAGACCCCGCGTTCTACCAGCGGATTTATAATGCTATTCAAGACGTTAGCTACATATAATAGATCGTGCCAGACGACAGGTGGGCTATATCCAATAGATGTATGCAGGGTTGTAGGTGTGTCAATTTTGGCTGCTGCCCTTTAATCTGACCAATTCAACGTGCAAATCCTGAGCTACTGAAGCTCGTGAATACGTATCTCAGTAGGTCAGTATATCCCGTCTGAACTGCCATTTTAGGCCGTGGTGCGTATACTGATCTCAGTAGATCAGAAGGTCTTGAATTTCGCAAATACGGATATTCATAAAATAGCCAGCGAACTGGATATCAAATCAGTATCTTTGAGCAAAGCTACAACTTACTCACAGCATTTTTGAATCTTATTTTTCTTGTTTGCCTACCATTTTCATGGGTAATATCCAATGCGTCAGTACAAAGGTCTTGGAAGGAGCTTCCCAATGTTGATCTCACTGCGATCGGTCCGCGCTGCGGCCGCCGGTGCAGTCGGTGCCGGCGCGCTGACCGGAGCGATGCTGTTCGGCGGCGCACCAGCGGCGCAGGCCGCTCCCGCACCCACGCCAGGCACAAGCTTCGCGACTTTTGGGCCGGGCGGGCCCGGTATCGTTCCCGAACATGGCGGCGGCGGTTGGGGCAGCGGCGGCGGCGGCCACGGCGGTTGGGGCCACGGCGGCGGCGGCCACGTTACCAATTCTCGAACCCTAAGCTGGGGCGGCGGCAGAGGCGGCCACGTTGGCGGATGGGGCGGCCATGGCGGCGGATTTGGCCGCGGCGGCGGTTGGGGCGGCCACGGTGGTTATGGCCACGGTGGTTATGGCCACGGTGGTTATGGCCACGGTGGTTATGGCCACCCTGGCTGGGGCCACGGTGGTTGGGGCCCCCCTGGTTTGGGCTTCCGGCCATGGTGGTGAGCCACCAACGCGCGTGGGTGCTGACCAGCGAGGTCTGACCGGCAATTCCTAGGCTGGCCGCCCCACGTTAGGAGGGAGAACCATGCCGGCCTGACAACCGTCAGGCCGGCACGGTTCTGTTTAGGGATCGCGGGGCAGCCCCAGCAGCCGTTCGGCGATGATGTTGAGTTGCACCTCCGACGTGCCGCCGTAGATCGTGGTGGCCCGGCTGGACAACAGGTAATCGCCCCACTTGCCCGCTAGTTCGTCGGGGTCGCCGATCGCGGCATCGGTGCCGAAGGAGGACACCGCGAATTCGGCGTAGCCCTGGCCGGTGCGCATCGACAACAACTTCGAGATCGCCGCCGACGGCATGGCGTCACCCCCGGCCAGCGTCAACAGCGTGGAGCGCAGGTTCAGCACCTTGGCGGCGTGGCCCTCAGCGATCAGCTGGCCGGCCCGGTGCTGCCCGACCTGGTCGAACTGCCCGTCGCGAACGAACTCGACGAACTCGGGAAGTGTCGCCAGAAAATTGTTGTCGCTGCCGCCGATCGATACCCGCTCCGCCGTCAGCGTGTTGCGGCTGACCTCCCAGCCCCTGTTGACTTCGCCGAGCACGTACTCGTCGGGCACGAACACGTCGTCGATGTAGACCGTGTTGAAGAACTCGGCACCCGTGAGCTCACGCAGCGGCTTGACGGTGACGCCTTCGCTCTTCATGTCCAGCAGGAAGTAGGTGATGCCGTTATGTTTTGGAGCGCTCGGGTCGGTCCGGGCCAGTAGCGCGCCCCACTGCGAGAACTGCGCGGCCGTGGTCCAGATTTTCTGGCCGCTGATGCGCCAGCCGCCTTCCACCGGCGTCGCCTTGGTCGAGAGCCCCGCCAGGTCCGACCCGGCGCCAGGCTCGGAAAACAGCTGGCACCAGATCATTTCACCGCGGAAGGTCGGCGGCAGGAACCGCTGCTTTTGCTCCTCGGTCCCGAACGCGACGATCGACGGGATGATCCACGCCGCGATACCCACCTGCGGCCGCTTGACCCGCCCGGTGCTGAACTCCTGCGCGATGATGATCTGCTCGACCGGGCTGGCGGCGCGTCCCCACGGCTTGGGAAGGTGGGGCAGCACCCACCCGCCCTCGGCGATCGCGACCGTCCGTGGGTCGCGCTCCATCGACTTGAGCGCGGTCACCTCGGCCCGGATCTCGGCCCGCAGCTTTTCGGTGTCGGGATCCAAGTCGATGTCCACCGCGCGCAAACCCGTGTCCGTCGCGGTGTCCACCACTCTCTGCGGGTACTCCGAGCTGCGGCCGAAGCACGCGGCCAGTATCAACGCCCGCCGGTAGTAGACGTTCGTGTCGTGCTCCCAGGTGAAGCCGATGCCGCCGTGCACCTGGATGCAATCCTGCGTGCACCGCTGGGCGGCGGCCGGGGCCAGCGTGGCTGCCACCGCCGCAGCGAATTCGACCTTGGAACCGGTTGTGTCCCAGTTGTTTTGGTTGGCCTCTCGTGCCTCGTCCAAAGCGCGTGCGGCGTCCCACACCGCGGCGGTGGCCCGTTCGGTGTCGGCGATCATCTCTGCACACTTGTGTTTGATGGCCTGGAACTGGCCGATCGGCCTGCCAAACTGCTCGCGGATCTTGGCGTACTGCGCCGCCGTGTCGGTTGCCCAGCGCGCCACGCCGACGGCCTCAGCGGACAGCAGGGTGGACATCAACGCGTAGGCGGTTGTCATGCTCAGTCTGCTCAACACCGCGTCCTCGCCGACCTCGACGGCATCCGCCCGCACATGCGCGATCGGACGCAGCGGGTCAATGCTCTTGACCGGCTGGATCTCCAGCCGGTCGGCGCGCAGCACGACCCACTCGTCGCCGCTGGCGATCGCCACCGGGAGCACCAGTACGGAGGCCTGGGCTGCGGCGGGAACGGCGCGGACTTCGCCGCGAATCACCAGCGTTGCCTCATCCGGGCCCTGCGGGGTTGCGGTCAGCCCGGAATCCAGCGCATAGGCGCCGATGGCCGCGCCCGATGCCAGTTCGGCCAGCACCTTGGCCTCCGGGTCATGCGCGGAGATCAACGCGCTGGCGATCGCCGACGGCACGAACGGGCCGGGCACCGCCCCGTAGCCGAACTCCGCCAGCGCGATCGACAGCTCGAGGATGCCGTAACCCTGTCCGCCGACCGCTTCGGCCAAATGCAGACCGTGTAGGCCCTGTTCGGCCGCGGCCTGCCAGTACGGCGGCGGGTTCTCCAGTTTTTCCAGGGGCGTCTCCATAGCGGCGTGCAGCACATCGGACGGCGCTACCCGCGCCACCAGGGACCGCACTGAATCGGCCAGGTCTTGATGCTCAGGAGTTAGTGCGATCGGCACTGGTCGCCTTCCATCTGCTTATGGGGTGCTTTCGGCCTGCTTCGGCCAGCACCTTCCAAGCTAACAACCAGTCGGTTGGTTGACTACAGGGGTCACTAGGTGCGCCAGTGGCTGCCCGTCATGCAGCCGGCGGCAGTTCGCAACGGCCTCGGTCAGATAGCGCCGCATGGTGTCAGCGGTGTACCAGGTGATGTGCGGTGTCAGCACCACGTTGTCCAGACCCAGCAGCGGATTGTCCGGCGCCACCGGTTCGACCTCGAAAACATCGAGCCCCGCGGCGGCCAGCCGCCCGCTGCGCAGCGCGGCTACCAGCGCGTCCTCGTCGACAACGGCGCCGCGAGACGTATTCACCAGCACCGCAGCCGGTTTCATCAAGGCCATTGCGTCGGAGCCCAGCAGGTGACGCGTATCGGTGGTCAACGGCAGGTGCAGCGAGACGATGTCGCTGGCGGCCAGCAGTTCCGGCAGCTGGCGCCAGCCGGGCCGCCCGTCGTCCTTGGTGCTGGTGTGCAGGACCGTGGCGCCCATCGCGGCGACGATGTCGCCCACCCGTTTGGCGATGTTGCCGTAGCCGACCAGCCCGACGGTGCAACTGCCGATATCGCGCACCGTCTCGCCCAGTTGCGGATTCGCCGGCCAGCCGCGCCCGAGGCGGATGTCGCGGTCCAGCGACGTCACCCGGCGCAACGCAGCCAGCATCAGCAGCACCGTGCCTTCGGCCACCGACTGCGCATTGGCGCCTGGCATATTGGCGACCGCGATACCGAGTTCGGTCGCGGTCTGCACGTCGATGGTGTTCACGCCTGCACCGAGTTTGTGCACCAGCCGCAACCGCCGCCCGCGCCGCAGGTCGGCGCCCGAAAGGGGCCGCAGCACATGCCAAATCACCTCTGCCTCAGGCAATTCCCGGTAGAAGCCGGTGTCATCGTCATCGGCGCACCATCGGATGTCAAGCCAATCCAACTCGGGCGCAAGGAAATCGAGCACCTTGTCACCGGGGACGAAGTGGGCCAGGACTTTCACGAGATCCTCAGCGCCACCGTTTGTGGATCCACTTGGCGATGGTGTCGGCCTGCTCGCTGCGCGCACCCGGGGTGGTGAAGTAGTGGTCGGTGGCGATCGAAACCTGTGTCTTGTCGGTGCTGGCGAGCGCGTCGTAGACGCGTTGGGCGTCAGAGGGAAAGACCCCGGTATCGGCCAGGGCGTTGATCACCAGGGCCGGGCAGGTGATGCGGGCCAGGTGTGGCTCCGCCCGGGTCTGCGCCACTCGCAGGCTCCACATGCCCAGCCAGTTGCGCAGCGTGCAGGCCGCGGCGATGCCGTTGGCGGATCGGTTCGCCTTGGCCGGCACGCCCATGTAACACAGGTTGGGGTGACGGCGGGTGGGCTCGATGCTGGGGTCCACCATGCGGGGATCGGCCCAGGTCCGCATCACGGTGAACGGCCGATCGGAAAACCCCGCGGCGCGAACACGTTTGAGCTCCGCCTCGGCCCAATCGGTGATGGCGTGGTTGCGGGCGGCCTGCGCCGAACGGTAGCGGCTGAGAAACTCGGGCGAGTACGGCGGACCGTTGCACTGGCTGAACAAGTCAAGCTCGGGATCGGTGGCAACCGGGTCGTATTCGTCGACGACGGCGGCGTCCATCCAGGCGGTCAGCACATCCGGTCGCCCGGGATGGGCGGCGGTGGCGACGTAACCGTCGGCGGCGGGCAACTCTGTCAATCCAGCCGCCGGCCGCATTCCGTCCAGTGGCGTCACGTTCGGGTCTACCGCCTGCGACTGGTAGGCTGCCATCAACGAACCGCCACCCGAATTACCCAGCAAGACAACCGCTTCCACGCCCTGCACTTCCCGAAGCCAGCGGACCCCGACGCCGATGTCGACCAGCGCGTGGTCGAGCTGGAAGCTGCTTTCGAAGCCGCGGTAGCGGGTGTTCCAGCCCAGAAATCCGACGCCGCGGGTGGCCATGTAGTCGGCGAGATAATGCTCGGAGAAGTCGATCTGATAGTGCGTGGCAATCATCGCCACCTTCGGCTTGCGCCCCACACCGCGGTGGTACAGCCCTTGGCAAGGATGACCGCCGGCCCCGGCGCGCGCAGCGGTGCGCGACGGCAACCCGACGAACTCGTGGATAACCCCCGGCGTACCGCCATGGCGCGGCATTCACGCCTCCTTGCCGTAGATCGCGCGGTAGTAGATGTTGGCGAGCGTCTGGATGCAGGCCTGGTCGTCGGGCTGGCCGGCCCGGCTGAGTTGGAGATAGCAGAACTGGTTGAGCATCGCCACAATTGCCTCGGCGATCAGCTGTGGGTCATCACCGGGGCAGTAGCCCTCGGCCTGAGCACGCCGGACCGACTCCGCGATGAACGAGATCGGTACCGCGCATATCTCGGCCCAGAACTGCGCGAAGTCGTCGTTCACCATGGCCAGCTGCGACACGCTGATCACTTCCGCGAGCCGGTTGCGGTAGGTGTGCCAGTGGGCGGCGGCGGCCTCGTAAGCGCGCTCGCGGGGGGATAGGCCGTGCCGGGTCACCGAGAGCGCCCGCTGGTTGGCCTCGTCGCGGAAGCGCACCGCCCACTGCCGGGCCATCGCCTCTTTGGAGTCGTAGTAGTTGTAAAAGGACGCCGCCGAGCGGCCTGCTTCGGCGGCGATGTCGCCGATGGTCGCCGCCAGAATGCCTTTGCGCGCGATCACCGTTCGGGCGGCGGCGTCAATCGCGGCCTGTGTCCGGCGCCCGCGGCGCGTGGGGAAGACCCGGATTCCCGGAGGATGGCGCGCCGGCTGTGAAGCGGTCGACACCTGGCGCACCTCCCCCGTCGCACCCCTCTCGAATATGTGAATCCGATGTTAGATGACTATGCGAATCTGATGTTCGATTCAGATTTATTATTGAGCAGTGATCAAGCCACACAACACCAACAGCGAGTTCGAGCTCGGCGGGATCAACCATGTCGCCTTGGTGTGTTCGGACATGGCGCGCACGGTGGACTTTTACAGCAACATCCTCGGAATGCCGCTTATCAAATCGCTCGATCTGCCGCGCGGTCAGGGGCAGCATTTCTTCTTTGACGCCGGCAACGGCGACTGTGTCGCGTTCTTCTGGTTTGCCGACGCGCCCGATCGGGTGCCGGGTATCTCGTCGCCGGGCGCCATCCCGGGCATCGGTGACATCACCAGCGCCATCAGCACCATGAACCATCTGGCGTTTCACGTGCCGGCCGAGAAGTTCGACGAGTACCGGCAGCGGCTCAAAGATAGGGGCGTGCGGGTCGGCCCAGTGCTCAACCACGACGAGAGCGAACGGCAGGTCTCCGCGACGGTGCACCCCGGGGTGTATGTGCGCTCGTTCTACTTCCAGGACCCCGATGGCATCACATTGGAATTCGCTTGCTGGGTAAAGGAATTCACCGAAAGTGACAACCAGACCACGCCGAAGACCGCGGCCGACCGGCGACCCGCTGTGCAGGCCGTACGCTAATCGGCAAAACCGCGCCCGAGCCGGGGGATGCTCATGACGACCGACAGCATTTTGACCGACGAGCAGATCGCGGCGCTGACGCCTGAGGAACGTGCGGAGCTGATTTCCCGGCTGGAGCAACCCCTGAGCGACCTGATTGACCCGGAGTATCTCGGTCGGATACGGCGTTTCCGATTAAGCCTGATGATCGGTGGCTCGATCGCAATGATTCCCTGGCTGGCATATCTGTACGTGACGCTGCCGGACCGCTATGTTGCCCACAATTGGACTGTCACCTGGGTGGGCTTCGACATCCTGTTGGTCGGGTTCATGCTGGCAACGGCGGTACTGGGGTACCTGCGTCGGCAGCTGCTGATGCTTGCGGCGTTTACCTCCGGGGTGTTGCTGATCTGCGACGCGTGGTTCGACCTGATGACGGCCGGCCCCAAGGACCTCTGGCTGTCAGTGGTCACGGCGCTGCTGATCGAGGTGCCGCTGGCGATCTTCATGATCACCGGTGCGCAGCGCATTGTACGACTCACGATGATGCGTTTGCGGCGGATGGATCCTGAGACGCGGCTGTGGCAACTGCCGTTGTTCCCGTGAGTCCGTACACGGCTGGGTCGGTGAGTTGGTCTAGCAGCGAGGCCAACTGCTCGACGAGTTGGTCGGGCTCGAGCCGGACGTCGCCGCCGAGCCAGGCGCTCAGGGTCTGCCCGACGCCGCCGACCGCGAAGTGCGCGCCCGCCTTGATGCGGTCGTTTGCCGGCATGCGTAGCGCGTCACCCGCATACTGGCCGGACAGCATTGCGAACAGTGCGCTCGACTCAGCGCGCTTGCGCGCGATCACCGAGTTGGCCAACTGCGTGCTGAACAGCAGGTGCCCGATGCGGGCGTCCTCGGCGATGGTCCGCACGATGTTGGCCATCCCCGCGCGGGACTGCTCGTGCGCCGGCACCGCCGCCACCGCGGCCTGGGTGGTGGCGGCAACATCGGCGACGACCCAATCGAAGACGCCGCTGATGAACTCGTCCTTGTCGGCGAAGCTTTCGTAGAAATAGCGGGAAGCCAGCCCGGCCCGTCGGCAAACCTCACGGACGGTCAACCCGGCGATGTCCTGCCGGCCCGATCCCAACACGTCCAGGCCGGCGGCCAAAAGCAGGCGACGGCGCGTGGCCAGCCGCTCGCCCGCCTCGACGCCGCGGTACGGCCGGGTGCTCGGGGTCTCCGCCATGATCTCATCTTGACACCGGCGCCAGACGCAGACAACATCAGGAAACGACTGTCCTCACAATTAGCGGGCCGGTGCAACGCGAGAGGCGCTTCAGGTGACCGATTTCAAGGCGGTGCACGAGCCCATCAAGCATGTCGAGCGCGCGGTCGCCGATCCGCCCCGTGCGTCGGGCCGGCGCGGACGGGCGGGTTCCACCTTCGCGGACGGTTTGATGGGCATATCGCTGCTGGCCGGCCCGGCCAATGTGATCATGCAGTTGGCACGACCCGCCGTCGGCCACGGCGTGCAGGAAAGCCGCGTCGAGAGCGGCCGGATTGATCGGCATCCGATCAAGCGGGCCCGCACCACCTTCACGTACCTCGCGGTGGCCATCGCGGGCAACGATGCCCAGAAGGCGGCTTTCCGTCGCGCGGTGGACGGCGCGCACGCTCAGGTGTACTCCACACCCGAAAGTCCCGTGCAGTACAACGCGTTCGACCCGGACCTGCAGCTGTGGGTGGCGGCGTGTATGTACAAGGGTGGGGTCGACGTCCACCGCACCTTCGTCGGTGAACTGAACGAGCGGGACGCCGAGCGCAACTATCGCCAGGCCATGACGTTGGCCACCACATTGCAGGTGCCGCCGGAGATGTGGCCGGCGGACCGGGCTGCATTCGACCGCTACTGGCGCGAGTCGCTGGCCAAGGTTCACATCGACGACACCGTCCGGGACTACCTGTATCCCATCGCCGTGTCCCGTGTGCGCGGGATGGCGCTGCCGGGCCCAGTGCGGCGGCTGCCGGAAAGCATCGCCTTGCTGATCACCACGGGCTTTCTGCCGCAACGGTTTCGCGACGAGATGCGGTTGCCCTGGGACGCCGTCAGGCAACGGCGCTTCGACCGGCTGATGGCCGCGCTGGGCGCGGTGAACCGCGTGCTGCCGCGGTTTGTCCGAGAGTTTCCGTTCAACGTGCTGCTCTGGGATCTGGACCGCCGGATCAGGACCGGGCGCCCCTTGGTCTAACGGGCGCGTCCGGTTGATAACGACAATCATATTCATTAAGCTCACTCGGGTTCCCTCCCAGCCCGAGGAGCTCTTCTATGACCGCGCCGATCTGGATGGCCCCTTGGATGGGCGAGCCGCCGGAGGTGCACTCGGCGCTGCTCAGCAGCGGTCCGGGGCCGGGTTCCCTGCTGGCGGCGGCCGGCGCGTGGGGCTTGCTCAGCACCGAATACGCCGAGCTGGCAGACGAACTCGCCGAGCTGCTGGCCGCGGTGCAGGCCGGGACGTGGCAAGGGCCGAGCGTCGAATCGTACGTGGCCGCGCATGCCCCCTACCTGGCCTGGTTGACGCAGGCCAGCGCCACCAGCGCGGGAATCGCGGCCAGTCATGAGACGGCCGCCGCTGCCTACACCGCCGCGTTGGCGGCAATGCCGACGCTGCCCGAACTCGCCGCCAACCACGTCGTCCATGGGGTCTTGCTGGCGACCAATTTCTTCGGGATCAACACCATCCCGATTGCGCTCAACGAGGCCGACTACGTACGGATGTGGATGCAAGCCGCCACCACGATGGGCATTTATCAAGCGATATCCAGCACGGCGGTGACGTCGACGCCGCAGACCACCCCGGCGCCGCAAATCGTGAAATCCAATGGGTCGGCCGAACCCGCCTCAAGCTCAAACCCGTTGCAGGGGATCCTGCAGAACATCGAGCAGTTCACGAAAAACCCATTGGGGCTCCGGCAGCAGATCGAGCAGATCATTCAAACCCACATCAACAGCGACAACCCTTACGGGATACCGCAGGGGCTCGTGAATGCCTTGGAAAAGTTCGGCATTGGAAATAGCCAACTTGCCCACGACCCGACGATCGACAATGCGATCGACAACTATCTTGCGAGCCTGCTGCAGCGCTTCGCCGGCATCAACTGGGATCCGGCGCATGGCACGATCAACGGACTGGAATACGACGATTACGCGAATCCCGGTCAGGCCTCGTTCTGGGTCGCTCGAAGCCTCGAGCTCATCGAGGACTTTCAAAACTTCGGGGTCCTTCTCAGGACAAATCCGGTCGAGGCCGTTCAGTGGTTCATCAGCTGGCAACTGTTCGATTTCCCAACGCACATACTGGAAGTCGCCGAGTACTTGGTCGAGAACCCGGTGGCGGCTCTGGCGGCGCTCCCCGCCCTCTCGCCCCTCGCGGCGACCGGCGGCCTGGGGGCGCTGGCCAGCCTGGCCGCCGTGCCACCGGCCGCCGCGCCGGTGCTGGCTCCCGCCGCAGCCGTACCCGCACTCGTGCCGGTCGCCGCGATCACAACGAGTGTCGCCGCGCCGGCCGCTGCTCCCACGACGGCGCAGGCGCCGCCGCCCACGCCGTCCAGCCCTCCCGCCCCCGCGACTCCGGCGCCGGCACCTCCGCCCGCGGCCGCGGCAGGGCCGGCTTTCTTCCCTCCGTATGTGGTGGGCCCTCCCGGTGTCGGAGCCGGCACGGGGATGAAGACCAGCGCCAGCTCCAGCGCCAAAAAGAAGGGCTCGGAGCCCGACGCCGCCGCGTTGGCGGCCGCCTCTGCAGCGCGGGACGCTGCGCGCGCGCGCCGGCGCCGGCGCGCCAAGCAGCGGGATCATGGCGACGAGTTCATGGACATGAACGTCGAGGTTGATCCGGACTGGAGCGCGCTGGCCTCGGATCGGGGCGCCGGAAGCCTGGGGTTCGCCGGCACGGCAGCCAAGGAAGCGGGCGCCGAGGCGGCCGGCCTGACCACACTGGCCGGTGACGAATTCGGCGGCGGACCGCGGATGCCGATGCTGCCCGGCACGTGGGATCCCGACGGGCGTCCCGCGCGCTGACACAATGGCTTGGTGACAGCGCTGAGCTTTGTGCGCCGGATTCGGTTCGGCTCGATGGAACTGCTGGTGGGCATCCTGCTGGCGTGCGCCGTATCGGCGACGATGCTGCGCAAGGCGGTCTCGGGCAGCGCGGCATTCTCGACAGCGGGCACCGTGTTCTGCGGTGTTTTCGTCCAGGCGATTCCGTTCCTGGCACTCGGGGTCGTGGTCAGCGGGTTGATCGCGGTGTTCGTCTCGCCAGAGCGGTTGGCGCGCTGGCTGCCTAGCCGTCCCGCGGTGGCGGTGCTGGCGGCGGGGGTCGGGGGAGCGGTGCTGCCGGGCTGCGAATGCGGGTCGGTTCCGGTGGGGCGGCGATTGTTCGGCGAATCGGGGGCCACCGGCGCGGCGGCTTTGACGTTCATGCTGGCCGCTCCGGCGATCAATCCGGTGGTGCTGGTCGCCACCGCGGTGGCGTTTCCCGGTGCGCCGATGATGGTTCTTGCCCGGGCGGGGGCGTCGCTGCTGACCGCGGTGATCATGGGCTGGGCATGGGCGCGGTGGGGCCGCCCGGAGTGGGTCACCCGGCGGCTGCCCCGCACCGGCCCAACTGACTCGGAAGACACCGAATCCCGTTGGGTGCAATTCGCCGAGGCCGCCCGGCACGACTTCCTGGTCGCCGCGTCCTATCTAGTCTTGGGTGCCGCCGCGGCGGCCGCACTGCACGTGGTGGTGCCGCGGTCGGTTTTCGACCATCTGGCGGCGCATTTGATCCTCGGTGTGGCAGTGATGGCCGCGCTTGCGGTGGTGTTGGCGTTGTGTTCGGAGGCGGACGCGTTCGTGGCGGCCAGCATGACGATGGTGCCGCTGCTGCCCCGCCTCGTATTTCTGGTCGTCGGCCCGGCCGTCGATGTGAAGCTGTTTGCGATGCAGGCAGGCATGTTCGGTCGGGCTTTCGCGGCGCGCTTCGCCCCGGCCACCTTGCTGGTGGCGGTGGCGAGCGCGTGCGCCGTCGGGCTTTTGGTTCTCGGTGGTCGATAAGTGAGCCGCGAAACCGAGAACACCCTTCTGCTGCTGGTGGGCATCAGCATCACCATGGTCACCGTGACGGGCGCATTCACCCGCTACGTCAAACCCGGACTGCTGCCGTGGTTGGCGGCGTCGGCGGCGCTGCTGATCGTGTTGGCATTGGCGGCGATCATCGGCGATGTCCGCCGCGGCGGACCCCGGACTAGCGATCAGCCCAGCGATCACGGCGACGAACACTCCCACCGGACCGGCATGGTGTGGCTGCTGCTTGTTCCGATCCTGGTCTTGATCTTCATTACGCCGCCGGCGCTGCGGCCCTCAGCCGCCGCCCCGTCCGTGACCGCGGTGTCGAATGACGTTCTGAATCGGGCATTTCCGCCGCTGCCGCCGGGCCGCGCCCCAGAGCTCTCGCTGCCGGAGGTACTGATGCGGGAGGCTCAGGACACCAGCGGCGCGTTGACGAATCGGACGATCACCGTGACCGGCTTTGTCCTCAACGAGGCGCAGGGGGTGGACCTCGGCCGCATCGTCATCATCTGTTGTGCCGCCGACGCCCAGCTGGCCCGCGTCCACCTGAGGGGTCCGGCGGCCGCGGAGGCCGCCGGGCTGACCGACAACACCTGGCTTCGGGTCGAGGGGGAGGTCATAGCGGCACCCCGACAGCCGCACTCGGTGACGATCCCGACATTGCAGGCCACCGCGCTCATCCGCATCGATGCCCCGCCCAACCCGTACGACTACCCGCGTTGAGGGTCGTCAGTTGCGTCGATTGCGGTGGCGAGCCCAGAGCTGGTGCCTGCTGAGTTGTGTTGGCATTGGCGTGTTTTCCCATTGGCCGAGCTCTAGCCAGTCCCGCAGTGCGGCCGCGTCGTCGTTGTCGGTGACAGGGCCGATCCAGTGCGTCGGTCCGCAGGCTAGCCGGTCCTTGGTGCACGGTTGCACCACAGCCATGACGCCCGTCGGACGAGATGCGCACGTGAGTGGGCCGAGCATGCACGGGGCGGCGACGAGCATGGCGTGCGGACAGCGCCGGATGGTAGGACGTAGTTCGTCGATCACCGACAGATTCTGGTCGGCCGCACAGGCGGTGCAGACGATGACGGTGAACGGGCGCTCGGTGGCGCGGCGCGGGGGAGTCAAGGCAGCAGCGCCATTTCGCGCGCGTTCTTGATGGCGGTGGCGCGCAGCGCGGTGGTGGCCCGTTGAGGTTTTTTCGCCATGCTCAGCGCTCCTCTCGAAAGTCGACGTGGCGGCGAAACACCGGGTCGTACTTGCGCAGCACCAGCCGGTCCGGGTCGTTGCGCCGGTTCTTGCGGGTGACGTAGGTGTAGCCGGTGCCCGCCGTGGAACGCAGTTTGACGATGAGGCGAATCTCATTGCGCGCCACTAGATCCGCTGCCCTTCGCGGCGCAGCCTCGCGACGACGGCTTCGATGCCGTCGCGGTCGATGACCTTGATGCCCTTAGCGCTGACCCGCAGGCGAATCCGGCGCCCCTCCGACGGCAGGTAGTAGGTCTTGAGCTGGATGTTGGGTGACCAGCGCCGACTGCTCCGGCGATGCGAGTGCGACACCGCGTTGCCGAAACCCGGTGCCCGGCCGGTCACTTGGCAATGAGCAGACACTTTCCCCTCCGTGAACCTGCACGCGTTATTGAAAATCATTTTCGACAAGCCCTGCGGGAGACGGTACCGTATGGGTAGCTCTAACGAAAATGATTACCAATAAGGAGATCGATGCGGACGCCCGTCATCCTGGTCGCCGGTCAGCAGGAATCCGGCCCGGTCGTGGGGGCGCTGCTGCGCACGCCCGGAACCGTGGTCGTTGAGCACCGACTCGACGGTCACGTGGTGCGCCGAACGACGGTGACCCTGCAACACGGCGTGTTGACGACCGCGGAGACCGGGCTCGAAATCGCCCACGGGTGCGTGTCGTGCACCATCCGCAACGACCTGATGGTGCTGTTGCGTCAGTTGCACCGGCGCGACGACGTCGACCGGGTCGTGGTGCACCTGGCGCCGTGGCTGGAACCCGAACCGATCTGCTTCGCCATCAACCATGTCCGGGTACGCGTGGCGCCGGGATACGTCGACGGACCTGCGGCACTTGATGTTTCGATCGCCGCGGTGGTGACCTGTGTCGATTCACCGGTGTGGCTGAGCCAGGCGCTCGGTGACGATCAACTCGACGACGGGCGCACGGTGGCCCAGGTGGTGGTCGGACAGGCCGAATTCGCCGATGTGGCCGTGCTCAACCGCGCTGACCCGTTCCTGGCGGGCGTGCTGCGCCGCCTGTCACCGCGAACGCGCGTGCAAGTGGGTCCCGACGGCATCGAGCATGCGCTGCGCAATCTTTACCGCGACGCGCGGCGCGGGCGGAGTGACGAACCGCATGGCCCGTTGCTCGTCGGACAGCCGCCGCTGGATTCTCGCGGCCCGATCAGACTGGTCGAGTTCAGTGCTCGGCGCCCGTTTCACCCGCAACGTCTGCACGCGTGTCTGGACCTGCTGCTCGAGGGCGTGATCCGAACCCGGGGGCGACTGTGGTTGGCCAGCCAGCACGAGCACGCGATGTGGCTGGAATCGGCCGGCGGTGGTTTGCGGGTCAGTTCGGCCGGTAAATGGCTGGCCGCCCTCACCGGCCCCGAGCTGGCCCATGTCGATGTCGAACGACGCATTTTCGCCGAGCTGATGTGGGACGAGCAGCACGGCGACCGCCACACGGCGATGACCGTTTTGATGTGCGGCGCGAGTGCCGCAGAAATCCGCGACGGCCTCGACGGCGCGCTGCTCACCGATGACGAGCTTGCGTCCCCGCAGGACTGGATCGGATACGACGATCCGTTCGGCGACTGGCACGAAGACCCCTGCGGAGCCATGGCCGAAGGTGCCGAAGACACACCCGCCCACCACGCCCAGGACGGAGACCGCGGATGAAACCCGACATCCACCCCGATTACCACCCCGTCGTCTTCCAAGACGCCACCACCGGTGCGACATTCTTGACCCGATCGACCATCACGAGTTCACGCACCATCGAGTGGAAGACGCTGCAAGGCGTGCGCACGTACCCGCTGGTCGTCGTTGAGGTCACTTCGGATTCACACCCGTTCTGGACTGGTGGACGCCGTATCGTCGACACCGCCGGACAAGTGGAGAAATTCCGCCGGCGCTACGGCGGCCGGCAATCACCCGCATAGATCCAGCTAGTTGGGTTGCCCAGTGCAGTTGAGCCGCACCGAAATAGGCATCCCCGCTCGTCGGCGTAGTGTCGGTTGGGTGCGTAGCGAAGGCGATAGCTGGGACATCACAACAAGTGTCGGTGCGACCGCGTTGTTCGTAGCGACCGCGCGAGCGCTGGAGGCGCAGAAGCCCGACCCGGTGGCCGTCGACCCGTATGCGGAGGTGTTCTGCCGTGCCGTCGGCGGTCGT
This sequence comes from uncultured Actinomycetota bacterium, assembly GCA_963767375.1. GTDB lineage: Bacteria > Actinomycetota > Actinomycetes > Mycobacteriales > Mycobacteriaceae > Mycobacterium. The sequence continues at coordinate 1,138,387 of CAVYDT010000008.1, read as the reverse complement.
GCTGCCGACGTGCTCGACGGCAAGATTCCCGACCACGAGCTCAAGACCGCCGACTTCGGCCAGCATTTCGTCAACTTCCAGGGTGCGCGTACCAAGTATTTCGATGAGTATTTCCGTCGCGCCGCTGAGGCCGGCGTGCGGCAGGTGGTCGTTCTGGCGGCGGGTCTGGACTCCCGTGCCTACCGGTTGTCGTGGCCGGGCGGAACGACGATCTTCGAGTTGGACCGTCCCGACGTCCTCAATTTCAAGGGCGCGGTGCTAGCCGGCCTCGATGCCCAACCGCGCGCCGAGCGTCGTGAGGTTGCCGTCGATCTGCGGGAGGACTGGCCACAGGCATTGCGGGACAACGGCTTTGATGTGGCCAAGCCGTCAGCATGGATTGCCGAGGGCCTGCTGATCTATTTGCCCGCCGCCGCGGAGGAGCAGCTGTTCACCGGCATCGACTCGTTGTCCTGCCCGGGCAGCCATGTCGCCGTGGAGGACGGCGCCCCGCTGGCGCAAGACGAATACGAAGCCAGGCTCGAAGAAGAGCGCTCCACGCCCGGCCAGCGCGCGTTCTTCCAGTTGGTCTACAACGAGCAGCATGCGACGGCCACCGAATGGTTCGGCAACCGGGGCTGGACCGCGGTCGGTACTCCACTGGGCGAGTACCTGCGCGAAGTCGGCCGTCCGGTGCCCGGATCCGAATCCGAATTCGGGTCAGCGGTCGCCCGTAATACTTTGGTCAGCGCCGTCAAGGAATGACCGCCCGCCAAGTTTGAGGAGGGTCACCGTCGAGTCCTCCCTAGCCTGGTTGCTGCAACCGCTTGCGGTGCAGACCTTTCTTGACACGGTATGGGGCGCAACGCATTAGCACGTCAAGCGAGGCCTCGCGGGTTACTTCGACGGTCTTCTGCACGGGCCGACGGCGGTCGAAGAACTCTTGGAGTGTTATCGGCGCGAGCCGTCGGCCGCGGTGCGCCTGGTAAGGGGCAACGACAAGAAGGACCCTGACGCCTACCGGCTTGCCGATGGCGGTCTCGACCTGGCCCGCATCCGCAACGACTTCGCCGACGGTTACACCATCGTCCTGGACAACGTCGACCGGTACATGCGCACGATTGGCTCGTTGTCGCACTCCATCGAGGTTGAGCTGAACTTCCCGACACAGGTCAACGCGTACGTCACGCCACCCGAATCGGGCGGCTTCGTCCCCCATTACGACGAGCACGACGTGTTGATCCATCAGGTCCAGGGAGCCAAGACCTGGCATCTGTACGACGTCGACGTGCCGCCGCACGCGATGGAGCGCCGAGAGGCGGTCGATACGGCTGGCCTCCCGTCACCGAGCGGCCTACTCCTGGAAGTCGGCGACGTGCTGTACCTGCCGCGCGGCCGAGTTCATGGCGCGGAAACCGGTTCGGCGCCGTCGCTGCACTTGACCGTCGGAATCCACGCGCCCACCGTGCTTACGCTGATGATCCGGGCACTGCATTCGCTGAGTTTGCGGGATGACCGCGCCCACACCCGCCTGCCGCCGCGGTATCTGGATGACCCGCGCCTCCGTGCGGGCCTGGAAGTCGCCGTGGGCGACGTGGTCAGCACCGTCGAGCACCCGAGCGTCATCGCGAAAGTCTGGACACATTGCAGGACGCGCTGGTCCGGCGCGGCCGATGCCCACCGGTCGCACAGATCTCGAACGCCGCCGGAATCGACGGACACACTCCGGTGGTGAAGTACCAACCGCTCTATTCTCGGGTAAGCCCTGTCGCCGGTGGCGTTGCGTTGCAGTTTGCTCAATTGTCGATACGCGGCGATGCCGACCACGAAGCCGCGATGCTGTTCCTCTCCAGGAGTACCGAGCCCTTCCGGGTTCGCGATCTGCCCGGGTTGCATACGGCACAACAGACGGAGCTGGCGCGAGCGCTGATCGTGAGCGGATTTCTTATCCGGCTGCCCGACTCCCCGTGATGGAACTTTTCCATGCCGGGCCGCGACTACTACCTATGAGCCCAATCTGAGTTCGACCGTCCACTAGCCGAGGAAGCCCGATAATGACCGCGCCGATCTGGATGGCCTCGCCGCCGGAGGTGCATTCGACGTTGCTGAGCAGCGGGCCGGGACCGGGGTCGTTGCTGGCTGCGGCCAGCGCGTGGAGTTTGTTGAGCGCCGAATACGCATCGATCGCGGAGGAACTCACCGCGGTGCTGGGGGCGGTGCAAGCCGGGGCATGGCAGGGGCCGAGCGCGGAGGTGTACGTGGCCGCGCACGTGCCGTATTTGGCGTGGTTGATGCAGGCCAGTGCCAACGCCGCGACGGCAGCCGCCCAGCACGAGACCGTGGCCGCGGCCTACACCAGTGCATTGGCGGCGATGCCCACGCTGCCCGAGTTGGCCGCTAACCATGCCGTCCATGGGGTGTTGGTGGCGACGAATTTCTTTGGGATCAACACCATTCCGATCGCGCTCAACGAGGGGGACTACGTGCGGATGTGGCTTCAGGCCGCCATCACGATGGTCACCTATGAAGCGAACGCCTTTGAAGCCCTTGCCGCCACGGAACTGGCAAAGGCCGAGAGCAGCCCATACTGGCCGCCGAACATCGTGAAATTAGCGAAGGAATATTCGCACGGTGGAGTCGGCCTTCCGCCCGGTACCAAAGACATTATCGACAATGACGGCGGCAACCCACACCAGCTGGCCTGGTGGACCAATCGGGTCACAGAAATCACCGACACTTTGGGCAGGGACTTTGGCGAGATCCTCCAAAATCCACAGCAAGGAACCGTCCAGCTGCTGACCGATGTTGTGCAGCTGACGCTCGACGAGTCCGGCCACGCGATCGAGGCTTACCAGGCATTCCCCTTGCAATTCGGCGCGATTGCGCTCGGCGCGCTGCTCGCTGCCCCCACACCGTTGGGCGGGTTCGCGGGGATGGCCGCCCTTGCAGGGATCCAACAACCCGTCGAGGTGGCGGCATCAGCCGCGCCGATCCCGGCCGCCGCGCCCAGCCCGCCGGCCGTTCTTACGTCAGCCGGGAGCCCTGCCCCGGCGCCCGCCCCAGCTCCTGCTCCCGCGCCCGCTCCGGCTGCGGCGGCCCCTGCGGCCGCCGCACCCGCGGCCGCCTCGCCGGCGCCACCCGCCGGTCCCGGAGGCTTTGGCTTCCCCTACTTAGTCGGCCCCAACGCGGGATTGGGCTCGTCCATGAGCACCAGCGCCCGCGCCGGCTCCAAAAAGAAAGCGCCTGAGCCCGATGCCGCCGCCGCTTCGGCCGCGGCGGCCGATGGAGAGCAGGCCCGGGCGCGGCGGCGCCGGCGGGCAAAGCTACGCAGGCACGGCCACGAGTTTATGGATATGGATGTTCAGGTCGAACCGGACTGGAAAGCGACGGAGCCGGTCGGGTCAACAGTGGCCTCGGGGCATGGCACAGGGCCTTTGGGTTTTGCCGGGACGGAGCGCCGGGACGCCGCTGTCGAGGCGGCGGGGTTGGCCACATTGGCCGGCGACGGGTTCGGTGGCGGGCCCTTGGTGCCCCTGGTTCCGGGCACCTGGGAAAGCTGAACCCCGGGCTTTGCTAATGAAAATCATATTCAGTAAGCTCCACTCGTTAGCGGAGTCTGTTGTGATCAGCGCCGCCGGGAGGGGTGCGGAGTCGTGAGTGGATCGAGCCCATGCGCCTCGACAAGTCGCTTAGAAAATGCTGATCTGAGGCGGATTAGGTTGGGCGACGCCACGTACGGGAGGCAATACAGCTTCCGCCCAAGCTGCGTCCGCAGGATTTCCGCGACTGCGGCCCGCGCCGCGTTCAAAGATGCGACGCTGTTGCCCGTAAGGCGATGACGACGCAGGAAGCCGGTGCGAATCCGGCGCGGTCCCGCCACTGTCATCGGGGAGCGACCCTCACACGCCACGGCCACAGGTTGGAAGGCGAGGCGAGCGATGATCCGAGAGCCAGGAGACTCGCGTCATCGCGTCCTGCTAGCCCGGGGCGGTGCACCCCGAGAAAGCTGACACCTCATGAGGCTGCGTGCCCGATCTGGTGGCCCGCCGCCACCATCACCCTCGAAACCCCGACCACGCGGCTCGACGCATCCGCTTACGGGTGCTTGGCAACCGGACCCGCACGCCGATGATCGCCCCGAACCTCCTGATCAGCGCTGTCGGAAGGGTGGGCAGAGTCGTGAATCATTCGGGCGGAGGCGCCTCGACAATAAGTTTAGGCAATGCTAACTTCAGGCGGGTCAAGTTAGGGCACACTACATACGGGAGAGGGTGCAGCTGTGGAAGGCGGTGACATCGGCATGCTCGCAGCTCGACCAAGTGCATCCCGGGTAGAAAGCAAGGCGGACGGCAGGGTTGACGGCGACGTCGTCAGCCGGTTCGCCACCTGCTGCCGTGCGCTCGGCATCGTCGTTTACGACCGTCAGCGACCGGCCGACTTGGCCGCAGCCCGGTCGGGTTTCGCCGCGCTCACGCGCATCGCCTATGAACAGTGCGACGCGTGGACCGGTCTGGCCGCCGCCGGCGACCTGTCCACCCCGGTGCTGGAAGCGGCTTCGCGCACCGCGGCCACGGCGGGCACATTGCAACGCCGGGTGGAATTGGCGCCCGACGCCTTGGGATTCATCTACGACACCGGGCTCTACCTGCGTTTTCGGGCGACCGGCCCGGACGACTTCCACCTCGCCTACGCCGGGGCGTTGGCTTCGACGGGCGGAGCCGAAGCTTTTGCCCAGGCAGACCAACTGGTCGCCGGCATCCGAGCGCGCCGCCCAAGCTGGCGCGAAGCCCGGTGGATCGCAGTCGTCGTCAACTACCGCGCGCAGCGCTGGTCGGACGTCGTCAAGCTGCTGACCCCGATCGTCAACGACCCCGACCTCGACGCCGCCTTTACCCACGCGGCCAAGATCACCCTGGGCATCGCGCTGGCTCGCTTGGGCATGTTCGCCCCGGCGCTGTCGTATCTCGAGGAGCCCGAGGGCCCGGTCGCGGTGGCGGCGGTGGACGGCGCGCTGGCCAAGGCCCTCGTGCTGCGCGCCCACGTCGACGAGGAAAGCGCCGAGGAAGTCCTGCAGGATCTGTACGCGGCCAACCCCGAAAACGAGGAGGTCGAGCAGGCGCTGTCGGATACCAGCTTCGGGCTGGTCACCACCACCGCCGACCGCATCGCGGCGCGCACCGACCCGTGGGACCCCGAAACCGAGCCCAACCCAGGCGAATTCGTCGATCCCGGAGCCCAAGAGCGCAAGCGCGTGCTGCTAGCAGAAGCCGAACGAGAGCTGGACGAGTTCATCGGCCTCGACAAGGTCAAGGACCAGGTCGCGCGGTTGAAGAGCGCGGTGGCAATGGAACTGGTGCGAAAGCAGCGCGGACTGGAGGTCGCGCAGCGCACCCACCACCTGGTCTTCACCGGGCCGCCCGGAACCGGCAAGACCACCATCGCCCGCGTCATCGCCAAGATCTATTGCGGCCTGGGCCTGTTGAAGAAGGAGAACATCCGGGAGGTGCACCGCGCCGACCTGATCGGCCAGCACATCGGGGAGACCGAGGCCAAGACCAACGCGATGATCGACAGTGCACTGGACGGCGTGCTGTTCCTCGACGAGGCCTATGCCCTGGTGGCCACCGGCGCCAAAAACGACTTCGGACTGGTCGCCATCGACACGCTGCTGGCGCGGATGGAAAACGACCGCGATCGGCTGGTCGTCATCGTCGCCGGATACCGCGCCGACCTGGATCGATTCCTGGACACCAACCAGGGTCTGCGATCGCGGTTTACCCGCAGCATCGACTTCCCGTCGTACAAGCCGGCTGAGTTGATCGAGATCGCGAACTTCATGGCCGCCAAGCGCGACAGCGTCTTCGACCAGGCCGCCCTCCACGATCTCGAAGCGTTGTTCACGCATCTGGCCAGTACGTCGAAGCCCGACGCGACCGGGGTGGAACGTCGCGGACTGGATATCGCCGGCAACGGCCGGTTCGTCCGCAACGTTGTCGAAAAGTCCGAAGAGGAACGCGAATTCAGATTGGACCACTCCGCACACGCCGAAACCGGCGAGTTCACTGACGAGGAACTGATGACGATCAATGCGGGTGACCTCGGCAACTCGGTCGAGCCGCTGCTGCAAGGTCTCGGCCTGGTGGAGCGGGCATGACCAACCCGGAGCCACAGGACCAACGACGCTCGTTCGCGTCGCGCACCCCCGCCAACGACAACCCCGACAAGGTCGCCTACCGCCGTGGCTTCGTCACCCGGCACCAGGTGACCGGCTGGCGGTTCGTGATGCGCCGGATCGCCTCCGGTATCGCCCTGCACGACACCCGAATGCTGGTCGACCCGTTGCGCACTCAGTCGCGTGCCGTGCTAATGGGTGTGCTGCTCTTGGTCACCGGCTTGGCGGGCTGCTTCGTGTTCTCATTCATCCGGCCCAGTGGGTCGGCGGGCAACAACACGGTGCTGGCCGATCGGTCGACCGCTGCGCTGTATGTCCGCGTCGGCGACGACCTGCATCCGGTGCTCAACCTCACGTCGGCCCGGCTGATCGTCGGCCAGCCGGCTAACCCCACCAGCGTGAAAAGCAGTGAGCTGGACCGATTTCCGCGCGGCAACCTGATCGGCATTCCGGGCGCCCCGGAGCGGATGGTGCAGAATACTTCGCGCGACGCGAACTGGACGGCCTGTGATGGCGTCAGCGGCACTTCACGGGCGGCGCACAGCACCGGCGTCACCGTGATCGCCGGACCGCTCGACAACGGCGGCGCGCGGGCGGCTGCCCTTGACTCCGGGCACGCGATCCTGGTCGGCTCCCCGACCGAGCAGGGCAGCAGCACCTGGCTGCTCTGGGACGGCAAGCGCAGCCAGATCGACCTGGGCGACCACGCCGTGACCAGTGCCCTCGGCCTGGGTTCAGAGGCGCCCGCGCCGCGTCCCATCGCGCCGGGCCTGTTCAACGCGATACCCGAGGCTCCGCCACTAACGCCGCCGGCGATCCCGAACGCCGGTGCCCCCGCGGGCTTTTCGGTTCCTGCCCCGATCGGGGCGGTGGTGGTGTCGTACGGATTGGAGCCGCGGGACAAGACCTCATCGGACACCATGCGGTATTTCGCGGTGCTCCCCGACGGCCTGCAGCCCATCTCATCGGTGCTGGCCGCGATCCTGCGCAACACGAATTCCTATGGCTTGCAACAGCCGCCGCGGTTGAGCGCCGACGAGGTCGCCAAGCTTCCGGTGTCGAGGCTGCTGGACACAGCGCGTTACCCGGGCCAGCAAGTCGGCCTCGTCGATGCGGCCCACGATCCCGTCACGTGTGCGTTCTGGCGCAAGTCGGCCGGAGCCGCCACCAGCACCCTGAGCCTGCTGTCCGGCTCGGCACTACCGGTGCCGGATGGGGTGCGCACCCTCGACCTGGTCGGCTCGGTCAACGGCGCAACCCGCGTCGCGCTGGCGCCCGGCACCGGTTACTTCACCCAGAGTGTGGGCGGTGGTGCGTCCGCGCCGGCCGCCGGGTCGTTGTTCTGGGTCTCTGACACCGGGGTGCGTTACGGCATCGACACCGAAGCCGACGGACACGGGAAAACAATTGAGGCCCTTGGCCTGAAGGAGCCCGCCGTTCCCGTCCCGTGGTCGATGCTGACGCTGTTCGCCACCGGCCCAGCGCTATCCCGCGCCGACGCGCTGCTGGCGCATGACGGATTGCCGCCCGACACCAGGCCCGCTCGCCCCGTATCGGCCGAGGGAGGAGCCCGATGAGCCGGCTGATCTTCGAAGCCCGCCGGCGGGTGCCGCCACCAAGCACGCGCAAGGGCACCATCACCATCGAGGCGCCGCCGGAGCTGCCCCGCGTAATTCCGCCGTCGCTACTGCGGCGCGCGATGCCCTACCTGATCGTGATTTTGATCGTCGGCATGATCATCGCGTTGGTCGCCACGGGGATGCGGGTGATCTCCCCGCAGACGTTGTTCTTCCCGTTCGTGTTGCTGCTGGCGGCGACCGCTCTGTACCGCGGCAACGACAACAAGATGCGCACCGAAGAGGTCGACGCCGAACGGGCCGACTACCTCCGCTACCTGTCGGTGGTCCGGGACAACATCCGGACCCAGGCCGCCGAGCAGCGCGCGGCCGCACAGTGGTCTCATCCGGACCCGGCGACGCTGGCATCGGTACCCGGATCCCGCCGCCAGTGGGAACGTGACCCGCACGACTCGGACTTCCTGTTGCTGCGGGCCGGGCGCCACCACGTGCCGCTGGCCACCACGTTGCGGGTCAACGACTCCGCCGACGAGATCGATCTGGAACCGGTGTCGCACAGCGCATTACGTAGCCTGCTCGACACCCAGCGCACCGTCCGTGACGTGCCGACCGGAATCGACCTGACCAAGGTATCGCGCATCACGGTCCTGGGTGAGCCAGACGAAGTGCGCGCCGCGTTGCGCGCCTGGATCGCGCAGGCAGTGACCTGGCACGACCCAACCGTGCTCGGGGTGGCGCTGGCCGCGCGTGATGTGGAGGGTCGGGACTGGTCGTGGCTGAAGTGGTTGCCGCACATCGATATTCCCGGCCAGATCGACGGCGTTGGCCCGGCCCGTTACCTGACGACCGACTCCGACGAGCTGGTCTCGCTGCTGGGACCGGCACTGGAAGACCGCCCGCCGTTCACCGGAGGGCCGGCAGATGCGTTGCGGCACTTGCTGATCGTGGTCGACGACCCCGACTACGAGATCGACGCCTCCACCCTGGCGGCGGGCCGTGCGGGAGTGACGATGGTGCACTGCTCCGACACGGCGCCGCACCGCGAACAGTATTCGGATCCCGAGAAGCCGATCCTGCGGATCGCGCGCGGTGCGATCCAGCGCTGGCAGACGGGCGGCTGGCTGCCCTACATCGACGCCGCCGATCGACTCGGCGCCGACGAGTGCGCGCATCTGGCTCGGCGGCTGTCGCGGTGGGACTCCAACCCGACCCACGCCGGCCTGCGCTCGGAGGCCACCCGCGGCGCGACTTTCCCCACGCTGCTGGGTATCCCGGACGCGTCGCAACTGGACGTGCCGGCATTGTGGGCGCCGCGTCGCCGCGACGACGAATTGCGCGTCCCGATCGGTGTCACCGCGACCGGCGAGCCGCTGATGTTCGACCTCAAGGACGAGGCCGAGGGCGGGATGGGGCCGCATGGCCTGATGATCGGCATGACCGGTTCGGGCAAGTCGCAGACCCTGATGTCGATCCTGTTGTCGCTGTTGACGACTCACTCGGCGGACCGACTGATCGTCATCTACGCCGACTTCAAGGGTGAGGCCGGCGCCGACAGCTTCCGGAACTTCCCGCAGGTCGTCGCCGTGATCTCGAACATGGCCGAGAAGAAGTCGCTGGCCGACCGGTTCGCCGACACGTTGCGCGGCGAGGTGGCGCGCCGTGAAGTGCTGCTCCGTGAGGCCGGCCGCCAGGTGCAGGGCAGCGCCTTCAACTCGGTGACCGAGTACGAGAACGCTCGCGAATCCGGGGCCGCCGGCGCATTCGACCTCCCGCCGATCCCGACGCTCTTCGTGGTCGCCGACGAGTTCACCCTGATGCTGGCGGATCACCCGGAATACGCGGAGCTGTTCGACTACGTGGCACGCAAGGGCCGCTCGTTCCGGATCCATATCCTGTTCGCGTCCCAGACGCTGGATGTCGGCAAGATCAAGGACATCGACAAGAACACCTCCTACCGGATCGGGTTGAAGGTGGCCAGTCCCAGCGTTTCCCGTCAGATCATCGGCGTGGAGGATGCCTACCACATCGAATCCGGCAAAGAGCACAAGGGCTTGGGTTTCTTGGTGCCCGCCCCCGGCGCGACGCCGATCAAGTTCCGCAGCACCTATGTCGATGGCATCTACGAGCCGCCGCAGACAGCGAAAACCCTTGTCGTGCAATCTACTCCGGAGCCGAGGCTGTTCACTGCCGCAGCGGTAGAGTCAGAGCAAGCCACGCTGATATCTGACGGTGCGGACGACGAAGCCGGTCCGCCGCGCAAGCTGATCGCGACCATCGGCGAACAGTTGGCGCGCTATGGGCCGCAAGCCCCGCAGCTGTGGCTGCCGCCGCTCGACGAGCCGATCCCGCTGACCACTGTGCTGGACCGGGCCGCGATTCCGCAACGGCACTGGCGCTGGCCGCTGGGCGAGATCGACAAGCCCTTCGAGATGCGCCGCGATCCGCTGGTGTTCGACGCGTCGTCGTCGTCCGGGAACATGGTGATCCACGGTGGCGCCAAATCGGGTAAATCGACTGCGCTGCAAACATTTATCCTGTCGGCGGCCAGCCTGCACTCGCCGCGCGATGTCACGTTCTACTGCCTGGACTACGGCGGTGGGCAGCTGCGGGCGCTTCAGGATCTGGCGCACGTCGGCAGCGTCGCGTCCGCACTGGAACCCGAACGCATCCGCCGCACCTTCGGCGAGCTGGAGCAACTGTTGCTGTCCCGCCAGCAGCGCGAGACCTTCCGGGACCGGCCTGCGGACCGCGCGGGTAATGGTCACGGCAAGGCTCCCGACGACGGCTTCGGCGAGGTGTTCCTGGTGATCGACAACCTCTACGCCTTCGGCCGCGACAACACCGACCAATTCAACACTCGTAATCCCTTGCTGGCCAAGGTAACCGAGCTGGTCAACGTCGGTCTGGCGTATGGCATCCACGTGCTCATCACCACCCCGAGCTGGCTGGAGGTGCCGCTGTCGATGCGCGACGGCCTGGGGCTGCGACTCGAGCTCAGACTGCACGACGCGCGGGACAGCAATGTGCGCGTGGTCGGCGCCCTGCGCCGGCCGGCCGACGCCGTCCCGCACGACCAGCCGGGGCGCGGGTTGACGATGGCGGCTGAGCATTTCCTGTTCGCGGCTCCGGAGCTGGACCAGATCGCCGCGATCAACGCCCGGCATCCCGGTGTGGCCGCGCCGCCGGTGCGGTTGCTGCCCACCAACCTCGCGCCCGCCGCGGTGGGTGTGCTCTATCGGGGCCCGGACCGGGTGGTCATCGGCCAGCGCGAAGAGGACCTGGCGCCGGTGCTTCTCGACTTCGCCGAGAACCCGTTGTTGATGGTGTTCGGCGACAGCAAGTCGGGTAAGACCACGCTGCTGCGGCACATCATCCGCACCATTCGGGAAAACTCGTCGGCCGACCGGGTGGCCTTCACCGTGCTGGATCGCCGACTGCACCTCGTCGACGAGCCGCTGTTTCCCGACAACGAATACACCCCCAACATCGACCGGATCATGCCGGCGATGCTCGGGCTGGCCAATCTGATCGAATTACGGCGGCCACCGGCGGGCTTGTCGCCGGCCGAACTGTCCCGGTGGAGCTACCAGGGCCACACCCACTACCTCATCATCGACGACGTCGACCAGATACCGGATTCCCCGGCGACGAGCGGGCCGTACCTCGGACAGCGCCCCTGGACGCCGATCATCGGGTTACTGTCGCAGGCAAGCGATCTGGGGCTGCGGGTGATCGTGACGGCGCGCGCCAGCGGTTCGGGGCATTCGCTGATGACCAACACGTTGCTGCGTCGCTTCAGCGACTTGCAGGCCACCGCGCTGATGTTGTCGGGCAATGCGGCCGACAGCGGCAAGATCCGTGGTCAGCGATTCGGCCGGCTGCCCGCAGGCCGGGCAGTTCTGTTGGACGATAGTGACAGTCCGACGTATGTGCAGTTGGTCAACCCGCTCGCCGATGAGGCGGCGATGGCTAATGAAACGCAACAGGAGGGGTAGTTGTCATGACACTGCGAGTGGTTCCCGAGGGCCTGGCCGCCACCAGTGCGGCGGTGGAGGCGCTGACGGCACGGCTGGCCGCCGCGCATGCGGCCGCGGCTCCGCTGATTACCGCGGTGATCCCGCCGGCGGCGGATCCGGTGTCGCTGCAGACGGCCGCGGGGTTCAGCGCCCAGGGTCAGGAGCACGCCGCCGTGGCGGCTCAGGGTGTCGAGGAGCTGGGCCGAGCGGGAGTGGGTGTGGGCGAGTCCGGTGCCAGCTATCTCGCCGGCGATGCCGCGGCCGCCGCGACGTATGGGATCGCAGCCGGCTGATTATGACGTCCCCCCTTGGGTCCCTGTGGATGGCTTCGCCGCCGGAAGTGCATTCGGCGTTGCTGAGCGCTGGTCCGGGACCGGGGTCGCTGCTAGCGGCCGCCGGTTCCTGGAACTCGCTCAGCGCCGAATACGCGTCGGCGGCAGCCGAACTCAGCGGGCTCTTGGGTGCGGTGCAAGCGGGGGCGTGGCAGGGACCGAGTGCCGAGCGGTATGTGTCCGCGCATGCGCCGTACGTGGCGTGGTTGGAGCAGGCCAGCGCCGACAGCGCGGGGGTGGCGGCTCAGCACGAGGTCGCGGCGACGGCGTACACCGCCGCCGTCGTGACAATGCCGACATTGGTGGAGCTGGCCGCCAACCATGTCGTTCACGGCGTGTTGGCGGCGACGAATTTCTTTGGGATCAATACGATTCCAATCGCCCTCAATGAGGCGGACTACGTGCGGATGTGGCTCCAAGCCGCCACGGCCATGGGTCTTTATCAGTCGGTATCGGGTGCGGCGCTGGCGTCGGCGCCGCGAACCACCGCGGCGCCGGTCGTGCTGACACCCGGTGCCGGCGAGACCGCGGCGACGGCCAACGCGGCCCAGACTGCCGCAGCGGCGCCGGCCGCCAATTCGGGTTCGTCACTGGACAGCTCGAACGCGATCGTCCAGGCGCTGGAGTCGTACGTGAAGTCGTTGCCCGACGGGGATGCGATCTGGAACTTCCTGACGAACCCCGTCTCCGAGACCCAGCAAATAATCACCGATTTCGCGACAAACCCGGCGCAAGCCTTGGTCACTTGGGGACCCTTGCTGTTCAACCTCGCGTATCAGGCGTTCTGGGAGCCGGTCGGATTTGGCCTTTGGGGAGTCATCCTTAGTTCGCCCCTGTGGGCGTCGTCGATACTGACCACCGGGGTTGCGATGCTGGGTCTGCTCGGTCTCATCCAACTGGATTTTCCCAACTTCGATCCCATGCCGGCGCCGGTTGCGGCCGGCGCCGAGCAGCACAGCTTGCCCGCCGCCGCAGTCTCTGCACCCACGCCGAGTCCCGCAGCGGCGCCGGCGGCCTCAGGGACGCCGATGGGTGCTCCCGCGCCCACCGCCCCGGCGGCGGCTCCGGCGACGCCGGGCTTCCTTTATGCGGTGGGCGGCATTGATGATTGGGGACCAAGCGTGGGCCCGACGCTCGGTGGCCGCACCGGGGTCAGGGCGCCCGCGGCGACCATCCCGGCCGCCGGTTCGGCGATCGCTACCAGCGCACGGGCGCGGGCCCAGCGGCGCCGGCGGGCCGCGATGCACGACCATGGCGACGAATATCTGGACATGGACTCCGACATCGGCGTCGTTCCCGAATACGGAACGGAGGCTTCCGATCACGGGGCCGGCACCCTGGGCTTCGCCGGAACCGCGCACAAAGAAGCGGTGACGCAGGCAGCGGGATTGACCATGCTGGCCGGCGATGAGTTCGGCGGCGGTCCACGGATGCCGATGGTGCCACGCACCTGGGAACCTGGGAGAGGGGGTGCGGACGGTTAAAAAGATAGTTCGCAGCGTGCTAGAGAATAACCGAAATTCGAAGGGAGAGAACACATTATGAGTCTTCTAGATGCTCATATCCCGCAACTGGTGGCCGCGCAGTCGGCGTTTTCCACCAAGGCGGCGTTGATGCGCAGCACCATCAGCCAGGCCGAGCAGGAAGCAATGTCGGCGCAGGGATTTCACGTCGGCGAGGCGTCCGCGGCGTTTCAGGCCTCGCACGCCCGCTTCGTAGCGGTAGCCGCAAGGATCAACACCCTGCTGGATATCGCCCAGGCCAACCTCGGTGACGCCGCCGGCACCTACGTGGCCGCCGACGCCGCCGCCGCGTCGACCTACACCGGATTCTGATCCGACCGGTATAACCGCGAAAGGACTTGTGATGTCGCAGATTATGTACAACTACCCGGCGATGCTCGCCCACGCCGGGGACATGTCGGGCTACGCCGGCACGTTGCAGGGGCTGGGCGCCGATATCGCCAGCGAACAGGCCGCGCTGTCCAACGCCTGGCAAGGCGACACGGGTATGACCTATCAGGTCTGGCAGGCGCAGTGGAACCAGGCGATGGAGCAGCTGGTGCGGGCCTACCAGGCGATGTCCAGCACTCACGAATCCAACACGTTGGCGATGTACGCCCGCGACGCCGCCGAAGCCGCAAAATGGGGCGGCTAATTCGTGCCTAGACGACTGTAAATGAACGTTAGATGAACGGGGCACCCAACGCCGTCGAGCTGACGGTCGATCACGCGTGGTTCATCGCCGAAACCATTGGGGCGGGCAGCTTCCCGTGGGTGCTGGCGATCACCCCGCCCTACTGCGATGCCGCGCAGCGGGACGCGTTCCTCGAACGTCAAAAGGCCGACCTGATCCGGATGGGTCTCTTGGAGCCGGGCAGCTCGAACGGCGGAGGGATCAACCCGGCGGTCGCCGAGTGGATCAGAGTGGTGTGCTTTCCGGACCGTTGGCTGGATCTGCGTTATTTGGGCCCGGCCCTGAACCAGAAGGCCAACGGCACCGGCGAGTTGCTGCGCGGCATAGTTGCTCAGCGTGGCGCAGAGGACGGAAAGACCGGCAAAACGATTGTCGCGCTGCGCAGCGCGCAGCTGATCACCTTCACCGCAATCGATGTCGACGATCCCCGGGCGCTGGTTCCCGTCCTCTGTGTCGGGCTGGCGCAGCGGCCGCCGGCGCGGTTCGACGAGTTCAGCATGCCGACGCGCGTCGGAGCCCGGGCCGACGAGCGGCTGCGCGCCGGCACGCCGCTCTCCGAAGTCCTTGACTACCTGGGTATCCCGGCTTCGGCGCGACCGGTGGTGGAGTCGGTGTTCTCCGGCCCGCGCAGCTATGTCGAGATCGTCGCCGGCTGCCACCGCGACGGGAAGCACGCCACCACCGAGGTGGGGATGAGCATCGTCGACACCGCCGCGGGCCGGGTGCTGGTCAGCCCGTCGTGCGCGTTCGACGGCGAATGGGTGTCGACATTCAGCCCCGGCACACCCTTCGCCATCGCGGTCGCGATCGAGCAGCTGACCGCCAATTTGCCAGATGGCCAATGGTTCTCGAGCCAGCGGCTGGCCAGAGACTTTTCTGCCCGAGCGATGTAACCGAAGATAGAACCAGATAGAAAGAGAAACACCATGCCCCAGGATTGGATCGCCCGGTGACGTCCGGCGCCGTGCTGCCGATCGTGCGCGTAGCCATCCTCACCGACAGCAGGCTAACGGAGATGGCCCTGCCCGCCGAGTTGCCGCTGCGCGAAATACTGCCCGCGGTGCAGCGTCTGGCGGCCCCCGCAGCCTCCAACGGAAGCACTGACACCGATGCCGGCGCGGTCGCCCAGCTGAGCCTGGCACCCATCGGCGGTGCGCCGTTCAGCCTGGACGCCAGCCTGGACACCGTCGGAGTCGTCGACGGTGACCTGCTTGCGTTGCAGCCGGTGCCCACCGGCCCGGCCGCACCGGGCATCGTCGAGGACATCGCCGATGCCGCGATGATCTTCTCGACCTCGCGGCGCAAGCCTTGGGGCACAGCGCATATCCAGCGCGGGGCGCTGGCCGCGGCGATCCTCGTGGTCCTGTTGGCGACAGGTCTGGCGGTCACCTATCGGGCGGCCACCGGCGCGCTGAGCGGACTGCTCGCGGTGGCCGCGATCGCGGTAGTCGTTGCCGTGACGAGTCTGCTGATCGGCTCTCGATCGGCGCGCGCCGCCCAAGCGCTGTCGATCACGGCGCTGGTGCCGATCGCCGCGGCGTTGGCGCTGGAGGTGCCCGGCCGGTTTGGGCCGGCGCAGCTTCTGCTCGCCGCCGCCGGCGCCACCGCGTGGTCGCTGATCGTTCTGATCATCCCCGCCCCCGAGCGCGAGCGGGTCGTGGGCTTCTTCACCGCGGTGGCGGTGGTCGGTGCCGGCGTCGCGTTGGCGGCCGGTGCCGAATTGCTTTGGCAGCTTTCGATATTGGCTATCGGCTGTGGGCTGATCGTGGCGGCCTTGCTGATCACCATCGAGGCTGCGCACCTGTCTGCGTTGTGGGCACGCTTCCCGCTGCCCGTCATCCCGGCGCCGGGTGACCCCACCCCGTCGGCGCCGTCGTTGCGGGTGCTCGAGGATCTGCCGCGGCGGGTGCGCGTCGGCGACGCCCATCAGAACGGATTCATCGCCGCGGCGGTGCTGCTCAGCGTCCTGGGCTCGGTGGCGATCGCGTTGCGACCCGAGGCGCTCAGCGTGGTGGGTTGGTATGTGGTGGCCGCCACCGCGATCACGGCCATCCTGCGCGCGCGGGTGTGGGATTCGGCCACGTGCAAGGCGTGGCTGCTCGCTCAGCCCTATCTGACGGCCGGTGTCCTGCTGGTGCTCTACGCCTCGACGGGCCGCTACGTCGCCGCCTTGGTTTCGGCGCTGGTGCTCGTCGCCCTGGTGTCGGTGTGGATTGTGGTAGCGCTGAACCCGCGCATCGCGTCGCCGGAGAGCTACTCGCTGCCCCTGCGCCGACTGCTGGGCTTTGTCGCCGCCGGTCTGGATGCTTCGCTGATCCCCGTCATGGCCTATCTGGTCGGTTTGTTCACCTGGGTGCTCAATCGCTGATGCGGGCCGTACCACGAACTGGAATAGCCTGCCTCACCGCGGTTTTAGCTGCCGCGCTGTCGACGGCTCCGTCGGCATGGGCGATCGTAAAGCCGGTGGTCGACCCTGGCGTGCCGCCGCCGAGCGGGGCCCCGGGGCCCGTGCAGCCGATGGAGCAGCGCGGCCCGTGCAGCGTCACCGGAATCATTCCAGGTACCGATCCCGGCGCAATGACACCCAGCCAGGCGGTGTTGAATCTTCCTGCGGCGTGGCAGTTCTCCCGCGGCGACGGCCAGCTGGTGGCGGTGCTCGACACCGGGTCGCGGCCCAGTCCGCGCCTGCCGAATGTCGATCCCGGCGGCGACTTTGTGGAGGCGACCGACGGCCTGACCGACTGCGACGGGCATGGAACCCTGGTTGCCGGGATCATCGCCGGCCAGCCGGGAGACGACGGCTTCTCGGGCGTCGCACCCGGCGCACGGGTGCTGTCCATCAGGGTGACATCGGCCAAGTTCGCACCCCGGACGCCGGGCGGCGATCCGCAGCTCGCGCAGGCGTCACTCGAGGTGGCCACGCTGAGTCGGGCCATCGTCCATGCGGCCGATCTCGGGGCCCGGGTGATCAACATCTCCGCGGTAACTTGCGTGCCCGCCGATCGGCCCGTCGACCAGGCCGCGCTGGGTGCGGCGCTCAAGTACGCGGCGGTGGATAAGGATGCGGTGATCGTGGCGGCCGCGGGCAACACCGGGCCGACCGGATCGCTGGCCGGCGGGACGTCGTGCGAATCAAATCCGTTGACCGATTTGGGTCGTCCCGACGATCCGCGCAACTGGGCCGGCGTCACGTCAATCTCCAGCCCGTCGTGGTGGCAACAGTATGTGCTCTCGACGGCTTCGCTGACGGCGGAGGGCCAGCCGTCGAAATTCACCATGGCCGGGCCGTGGGTGGGTGTCGCGGCGCCCGGCGAAAACATCGCGTCGGTGAGCAACCGCGACGGCGGCGGCCTGGCTAACGGCCTGCCCAACGACCACGACCAACAGACCGCGCTGAGCGGAACCAGCTACGCGGCCGGCTACGTGTCGGGAGTCGCGGCGCTGGTACGCAGCAAGTATCCGGCGCTGACTGCCACGCAGGTGGTGCGCCGGATCACCGCGACCGCGCACAACGGTGCCCGGGCGCCCTCCAACGTCGTCGGCACCGGCACCGTGGACCCGGTTGCAGCCCTGACCTGGGAGCTGCCCGCGAACCCAGAAACACCTGTCGCGCAGGCAAAGCCGGTCGCCGTTCCGCCGGCGCCGGCGCCGAAGGACAACAACCCGCGGACCGTGGCGTTCGTCGGGACTGCCGTGCTGGCCCTGGTTGTCGCGGCGGTTGCGGCGACTGCTGCAATTGCCGCGCGCCGTCGAAAGGAGTTCACCCGATGAGCCGAACTGTGCCGTTGCCGGGAAGCGGCCGGATCACCTTGGCGCTGTTGGCCGTGGTGCCCGCGGTGATGGCCTACCCTTGGCGCTCGCCCCGCGAGCAATGGGTGCTGGGCATCGCCGTCGCCGTGGTCATCCTGTTGTTCGGTTGGTGGGGCGGACTGCATTTCACGACGATTCTGCGCCGCCGGTTGGCGATGATGCGCCGGAGTGGTGGTCCGAGCACCGTGCCCGCCCCCGAGACCGGGCTGGCAGCGCGGACCACCGCGCTGCTGCGGCTCGGCCCGCCGGCCGGTGACCAGGATGTGCTCCCACTGTCGCTGATCGCCGGTTATCTGAACTGCTACGGCATTCGCGCCGACACGATCCGAATCACCAGCCGCACCACCGCATCCGACGCCTGCCAGACCTGGATCGCGCTGACCGTATCGGCCGCCGACAACCTGGCGGCGCTGCAGGCCCGCTCATCGCGCATCCCGTTGCGCGAGACCACCCAGGTCGCCGTGCGCCGGCTCGCCGACCACTTGCGCGAGATCGGTTGGGAGGCAACGGTGTCTGGACCCGACGTCGTTCCCCAGCTGCTCGACTCGGCCGGTCGGGAGACGTGGCGCGCAGTGCAGGCCGGCTCGGGTTACCTTGCGGCATATCGGGTCAGCGCGGATGACGCGCTTCCGGGGACCCTCGACGCGATTCTGTCGCAGCCGGCACGCGAGGCGTGGACCGCACTGGAGATCGCCGGCGCAGGGGCATCGGGAGCAAGCCACACGGTTGCGGTCGCCTGCGCGCTGCTGACCGATGAGCCGCCGTCGGCCGCGGCGCCGCTGCCCGGCCTGACCCCGCAGCGCGGAAACCAGCGGCCGGCGTTGGCGGCATTGGATCTGTTGTCCACCCAGCGGCTCGACGGACACACGGGCGTGTCCGACGATCTGCTGACACGGCTGGACTGGCCCACCCCGCTGGCCGGGGCGCATCGGGCCCCGCTGGCCGAAGCTAGAACATGACCTCGTGCAGGAACGGCGTCATCCGCCGCAGGTAGTCCAGCTGACTCACGTGCGCCACGTGACTGCCGGGGAACCAGTGCAGCGCGCAGTGATCCCAATGCTCCCAAAGCTTTACGGACTGGTCCGGCGGAGCCATCCGATCGCCCAGCCCGGTGATGATCATCCGGCGGTCCTTGGGGATCACCGGTAAATAGTTCAGTGGGCAGTGGTAGGACAGCCCGGCGTTCAGCTCGTCGCGGTTGATGTTGGCGAGCCGAAGGCCCAGCCCGACCAGTGCGTTGGCCGGGAACCATTCGTCGAACAACTTCGCCGGGGTGACGACGGGACAGTTGGGGATCACGGCCTCGAGCCGGTCTTCGACCGTCGCCAGCAGCGCTGAGGTGTAACCGCCCAGCGAAATCCCGGTCAGTGCGACACGTTGGACACCGGTGTGGCGCAGATAATCGACGATGGAGCGGAAGTCGTGCACGGCCTGGGCCATCGACTCGGCGAAACCGCTGAGCCCGCTGGCGAAGTAGCCGTAACCGCTGAAAGGCGAGAACCTTTCGGCGCGGCGGCCGTGAAAAGGCAAGGTGTACAACAGCACGTCGTAGCCCGACCGGTAATACCACGGCAGCGAGAAGAACAAGCCATTGAGCAGGTAGGACGAACCCATGAAGCCGTGAATGACGCAGAGCGTCGGGCGCGGTCCGTCGTCATGGCGCCAGTGCTGCGCATGCACAACGTTATTGGAAGTGAATGCGCGCCACCGCTTTCGCATCGCGGGGTTGACCGCGCTGAAGCTGCTGCGGAACGAGATGTTGTCGACGGTCCCGTTCGCGAGCCACTCGGCGAGCAGGCTGGCCGGTCGCGACTCGACGTGCGGTAATTCGGTGGGCGCCGGAAACGATTTCGCCGTATCCCGCTCGGCTGCCAGCTCGGCGTAGAAGGCCAGATTGCTGCGCTCGCCGCCGGGGTGGCGGATGGCGTTGGCTACGACGGCCGGCGCCACCGTCGCCGACAGCAGCGACGAGGCCGCCGTCCGCAGCGCGAGGTCGCCGACCGCGGATACGTCGACCACCGCGCGCTGACGGGGCGACAGGTCCGAGCGGGCCGGTAATCCCTCGGCACTAGGGGGTACATCTGCGCCCAGGGCTCCTTGGGCACCCTGCGCACCCAGAACCGGAATCTCGGACATAGCCGATGCTATCCCGGCCTATCCCGCTCAGGCGGCGGAACCTGGCGTAATACGGTTTGTCTATATCAGCGGACTAGCGACGGTGTTGATCAGGAGGATCGATATGTGGGATCCCGACGTCTACCTGGCGTTTGCCGACCATCGCGGCCGCCCCTTCTACGACCTGGTGTCGCGGGTGGGTACCGAGCGCGCACGCCGGGTAGTCGACCTCGGATGCGGGCCGGGGCACCTGACTAAGTATCTGGCCAAGCGCTGGCCCGGCGCGGTGGTCGAGGCGCTGGACAGCTCGCCGGAGATGGTGGCTGCCGCCCGCGAACGCGGGATCGATGCCAGCACCGCCGACTTGCGCGACTGGAAGCCCAAGCCGGATACCGACGTGGTGGTCAGCAATGCGGCGCTGCACTGGGTACCCGAGCACGCCGACTTACTGGTCCGGTGGGCCGGCGAGCTGTCGCCGGGATCGTGGATCGCCGTGCAGCTCCCGGGCAACTTCGAGACCCCGTCGCACGCCACGGTGCGCGCGTTGGCCCGTCGCGAACCGTACGCAAAAGTCATGGCCGACATACCGTTTCGCGTCGGGGCGGTGGTCCATCCGCCGGCACAGTACGCCAACCTGCTGATGGACGCGGGGTGCCGCGTCGACGTCTGGGAGACGACGTACCTGCATCAGCTGACCGGCGAGCACCCGGTGCTGGAGTGGATCACCGGGACCGCGCTGGTCCCGGTGCGCGAGCGGCTCGACGACCAACGGTGGGAGCAGTTTCGCCAAGAACTGATTCCGCTGCTGGCCGATGCCTACCCGCCCCGGGCCGATGGCACGACGATCTTCCCGTTCCGGCGGGTGTTCGTCGTCGCCGAAGTCGGCGGCACCAACCGCTCACGTAGGTAACTCCAGCCCGGGCGCCTCCGCACGGTAGCGGTCGACCCACTCGTCGGAGCGCTGATCGGCCTGCCGTTCCAGCGTCGGTGGCGGCGCCAGCCGAGGATCCTGCCCGACTGCCTCGAGAACGCGCCCGACGATCGGGGTGAGGTTGCGCCACAGCACCGGGTACGAGATATCGATCGGTGTGATCGACTCCGCGGCGAACCAGGCGCGCCAGCTGTCTTCCTGATCGCGCAGGTTCTTGACGATGTGCGCGATGGCGCCGGCGTGGTAGACGGCTCGCGAGTCGCGCTCGGGGTCCGGATGACCCCGCCACACCCGGGTCTGCACGGCGCGCCAGAACGACACCGCCTGCGACACCACATCCGGTCGGTGCACGTGCACGTAGACCGGCTCGCTGCCGATCACATCGCCGATCGCCGCGCGCAGGCCGTCCCCGGAGCGGTCCGGCAGTTGCGACGCCCGCTCCTGCAACAGCGTCGTCTGGTTCCACATCAGCTTGCCGCCCCACACACCGTTGGGTGTGCGGCCGGAACTGCGGATGTGCTCCCGCCAGGCAACCGGGGTCGCGGTGTCCGGCGTGCCACGCTCATCGACGGGATCGAGCAACCGAAAGATCGACTCGTCGTCGACGCCAGCAAACCAATCCCGGGGCTGTGGCGCCATTCCGGTGTGCGGCAGGTACTGGAAAAACTCCTGGGGTTCCCCGGCGCATCCAGTCGCGCGCAGCGACTCCACCAGCAGGGTGCTACCGCTGCGCTGGGTGGCGACCACCAGGTACGACGTCGCAGGACAGGGCACCGGATGAGCCTAACGGCAACTCATCCCGGTCGGGTTCGGACGAATTACCTTCACACTGAACACAAGCGCAACTCACTCCTCGATGCCGCGGTCGACGGCAAGCGCCGACCGGCTCGTCGGCGATGTGTGATGGATACGCAGATACGTTTCGGCGTAGCGCGTCGCGACCCGGGTGCCAGTGAACTCCGACGGGATCACATCGCCGGTGCGGTGGCGCCAGTCCGCCAGCCGGGCGGCCAGGTCGGCGGCGATCGCAGCGATGTCGCGGCTGTGGTCATCGGCAAGCAGGTTGTTGGTCTCGGTGGGGTCGGAGCGCAGATCGTAAAGCTCCCGCTGCGGGCGCGGCGACCTGGATGACGGCGCGACGGCCACGCCGGACGGGCTCGCCTCGATGTCCCACGGCAGGTCCAGCAGTGGGCGGGGCACATAGTTCTCGATGTAGCTGTATTCCTTCGTGCGGATCGCGCGAATGGGATCGAAGGCGTCGTGATAGGTCTTCGTGGTGTACACGTGATCGCGCGCCGGATCGGTTTGGGTGTCCTTGTCGGTTTCGGAAGCCAGCAGGGTGTGCGCGTGTGACACGCCCTCGATGTCCGTCGGCACATCGATGCCCAGCAGGTCCAGCAGCGTGGGGACCAGGTCGACGCCGCTGAACAGTTCGTCGTAGACGCGCGGTGGCACGGTCCGGTTGGTGGGCGGGCGCAGCAGCATCGCGATGCCCGTTCCGGCGTCGTACAGCGTGGATTTCGCGCGCGGGAACGCCGGGCCGTGATCGGTGAGGAACACCACCCAGGTGGTGGCGTCCAGTCCCGTCTCGGCCAGCGTGTCCAGCAGCCGGCCGACCGCTGCGTCCGCGGTGGTGATGGACCCGTAGAAGGCGGCCCAGTCCTCGCGCACGTCGGGAGTGTCGGGCAGGTAGGCAGGCAGATCGACGGCTGCGGTGTCGGCGGGTTGGTAGCGCTCCGGCGGGTAGGGCCGGTGTACCTCAAAGAACCCGGCCGTCAACAGGAACGGTTGCCCGGAAAGCGCCGGGGCCATTTCCCGCAGCCACTGCTGGGCTTCTTCCACCACGTAGTCGCAATAGGAGTTGGACACGTCGAATTCGTCGTAGCCCAAGCGTTTCGGGTAGGACGTCTCGTGCTGCATACCGAAAAGAGCTGAGTACCAACCGTTTTCAGACAACAGGTGCGGAAGGGTCCGCACTCCGGCGCGGTATTCCCAGCCGTGGTGGGCCAGCCCGACGAGCCCGTTGCTCTGCGGGTAGCGGCCGGTGAACAGCGACCCCCGCGATGGTGAGCACAGCGGCGCGGTGGCATGGGCACTGGTGAACAGGATGCCCTCGGCGGCAAGCCGGTCCAGGTGCGGGCTGACGACGTCTGGGTGACCGTAGGCCCCGAGCTGGCGTCCCAGATCGTGCCAGTGCACGATCAGCACATTTTCTAGGCCTTCTGCCACACCATCTCCGTCATCTCCGTCATCCCGATCGGCGACGATACCGCAGCCGAATGCGCGTTGCCTGTGATAACGGCACGGCTGAAACAATCTCCTCGACACGACAGTGAGGTGCGCGGTATGGACACGTTGATCACCGGTCTGGGTCTGCTGGAGTCGCCGCGTTGGCGCGACGGGCGGCTGTGGGTGGCGGATTGGACGGCCGGGCTGATCCGCGCGATCGACCCCGCGGGCGATGTCCGGATCGTGGTCGAACACCGGTCGTTGCCCCTGTGCTTCGACTTCCTGCCGGACGTGCCAGCAAACGAGGGACTGGTGCTGGCGTCGAGCAGCCGGCGGGCGCTGCTTCGGCTGTCGGGACACGGCACGCTGAGCTCCTATGCCGACCTGTCGGCGCTGTCGCCGCACGGCTACAACGACATCGTGATCGACGGCCGCGGCAACGCCTACGTCAACAACGTGAATTTCGACTTCGCCGCGGGGCCACCCGCCGGCGACCCGGCGCCGGGCTTTGTGGCCCTGGTCAGCGAGGGGGTCAAAGAGGGGGTCAGCGCGGGACGCGCCCGGGTGGTGGCCGACGATCTGGCGTTCCCCAACGGGATGGCCGTCACCGCGGACAACGCCACGCTCATCGTCGCCGAGTCGTACCGGCACCGGCTGACCGCCTTCGACATCGGCGCCGACGGCGCACTGTCGAATCGTCGGGCCTGGGCGGACCTGGGCTCGCACTCACCCGACGGCATCTGCCTGGACCGCGACGGAGCGGTGTGGTACGCCGACGTCGGGGATCGCTGCTGTGTGCGCGTCCGGGAGGGCGGCGAGGTCACCGACCGGGTCCAACTCGATCGCGGCGCGTTCGCGTGCATGCTTGGCGGGGCGGACGGCTCCACCCTCTTCGTGGTCGCCGCGCACTGGCCCGGGCCGCAGCGTTTGGCGGATCA
Source organism: uncultured Actinomycetota bacterium (assembly GCA_963767375.1). Classification (GTDB taxonomy): domain Bacteria; phylum Actinomycetota; class Actinomycetes; order Mycobacteriales; family Mycobacteriaceae; genus Mycobacterium. The sequence continues at coordinate 1,114,092 of CAVYDT010000008.1, read as the reverse complement.
CACCGGCTGGGACGGCATGGTGGTGGGCATTCCCGCGCCCGCCGCAGCGGCGGGGTGGCCCGGCGCCGGCTGACCCCAGCGGTTCTCGGAGACGAATTCGGCCAGCGGTCGCGCGAAGGCCCAGCCGTCCAATTCCAGGGCCGGCCGGTCCGGAAACTCGGGCACCGGACCCAGGCACAGGACGGCCACCGGCTCGGCATCGCCCGGCATCGCCAGCAGGGCACCCAGCCGTCGCGGGTCGAACAGGGACACCCAGCCCATGCCGAGGCCTTCGGACCGAGCCGCCAGCCACAGGTTCTGGATCGCGCAGGACACCGACGCGAGGTCCATCTGCGGCAGCGTGCGCCGGCCGAAGACGTGCCGGTCGCGGTCGTCGCATAAAGCCACCACCAGCAGCTCGGCGCATTCGAGAATGCCCTCGACCTTGAGCCGCAAAAATTCCTCGCCGCGCGCACCCAGCGCGTGTGCGGTGCGGGCGCGCTCCTCGTCGACCAGGGCGTGGATGCGTTCGCGGAGCCGCCGATCGGTGATCCGGATGAAGCGCCACGGCTGCATCAAACCGACGCTGGGAGCGGCGTGCGCGGCTTGCAGCAAGCGCGCCAGCACATCCTCGGGCACCACGCCGCCGGGCACGAACCGGCGCATGTCGCGCCGTTCGGAAATCACCCGATACACGGCCCGGCGCTCTTGAGCGGTGAACACGTGATCGGCCACAAGGTCATCCTAGAAAGCCTCTAGAAAGTCGAGGTGCCATTAGCGTGAACCGCGTGAAGTTTCCCGAAGTACTCGACCAACTGCCCAACGACCGCAACGTGCGGCGCGTCTACGGGGAGCCCTATGTGACGCCGGACGGCGTCACCGTGATCCCGGTCGCCAAGATCAGGGAAGGCCGGGGGTTCGCGGGTGCGCCGATCGGCGTGTTCGTCGTCCGGGGAGATGACGCGTATTGGGTGCCGGCCGTCGATACCAACCGGGTAGCGCTGATCGGGGTGCTCACCGGCCTGCTGGCGGCGGTGATCGGCAGCCTGGCGGTGCTGCGTCAACCGCCCTGGCCGCGGATCACGCTCACGGACTATAGGTGACGCCGACCGCGCGGAAGACATATTCCGGCGGCACATCGAAGGCCAGCGAGCGGCGCGGCAACCGGGTCAGCACCTCGTCGGGGATGGCGTCCTTGTAGTGCAGCGACAGTTGGCCGCTGAACTTCGGGTCGACATCGGCGACGTCGAGCTCGAGTTGCAGGCCCGTCGACGAGATCTCGGCCGTCGCGGCGCCGGCCTGCGCCTGGTCCCAGGGCACGTCGATGGCCCGGCCGGCCAACTTGGGGACCACCGACAGCGTCCCCAGCACCCGCTGTGAGGTGAACGCCAGCGAACCCGCGTAGCTGCCGACGCTGTGCGAGGCGCGCATCCCGGGGATGGCGCCGCTGAACCGTCGGGTGACAGCGACATACTCGGCGAGGTAGAGGAGTCCCTCGGCTTCGACCTGAGTGCGCAGGTCGGCGGGAAGCTTGCCGATTCCGAACAACTTTCGAACGAAGACCGCCATGAGCCCAGTATGGCCGCGGGCATCACGGGGCAGTGACCGAACCGGGTCCAAAGCTTTACTTGACCCCGGGGTGACGCCGCCTGACCATAAAACCTATGCGCGGACTGGTGGCTCTGCTGTGCGCTCTCGCCTTGGGCTGGGCGTCGGTCGCGCTGGCTCCGGACAGCGACGCGGCTGCCCCATGGTTCGCGAACTCGGTTGGCAATGCCACGCAAGTGGTTTCGGTGGTCAGCACCGGCGGATCGAACGCGCAAATGGACATCTATCAGCGCACCACCGCCGGCTGGCAGGCGCTCAAGACCGGCATTCCCACCCACGTCGGGTCGGCGGGCATGGCGCCGCAGGCCAAGAGCGAGGTCCCGGCCACCCCGATGGGTGTCTTCACCCTGGATTCCGCATTCGGCACGGCGCCGAATCCCGGTACCGGACTGCCGTATACGCAAGTCGGGTCCAACCACTGGTGGAGCGGCGACGACCACAGCCCCACGTTCAACAGCATGCAGATTTGCCAAAAGTCGCAGTGCCGGTTCAGCACGGCCGCCAGCGAGAACCTCGATATCCCGCAGTACAAGCACGCGGTGGTAATGGGCGTCAACAAGAACAAGGTCCCCGGCGGCGGGGCGGCGTTCTTCTTTCACACCACCGACGGCGGGCCCACCGAGGGGTGTGTGGCGATCGACGACGCCACCCTGGTGCAGATCATGCGCTGGCTACAGCCCGGCGCGGTGATCGCGATTACGAAGTAGCTAGCGCGCGGCCGGGCTTGATCTTAAAGTCCAAGCCTTTCAACGACATCGTCGCGTCGTAGGTCCTGTCGTAGCCGGTGACGCTGATCTTCCAGCCATCGTCGGTGCGCCGGTATTGGTCGCGATAGAACGCCGCGCCGATCAGCATGAAGTCGAACTCTGCCACGATGACGCGGTCCTGCAGGTACCAGGTGCCCGACGCGGTATCGCCGGTCACGGTGATTTCGGGATGGGTCACCCGGTGTTCGGTGATGACATTCGGGCCGAGCGCCGAGCGCATGTAGTCCACCAGCTCGGTGCGGTTGGTGAAATGCAACTCATTGCCGATCGACGGCCCGTAGTCGGCTTTGATGTCCTCGGCCAGCGTGTCGGCGTACTCGTCCCAGTGCTTGGTGTCCAGCGCACGCATGTATCGGTACTTGACCTGCTTGATGGCTTCGACATCGGCGAGAGTGGCGGCTAAGTCTTGGGGGGTCATCCCGTCATTGCAGCACACGGCAAAAGCTGGGCTCCGGTCAGTCGGACGGCTGGGCTTTCGCCGAGATTTAAACCGGGGTGGCGGCGTGTCGTGTGCGTGGTTTAAGTGTCGCGGTGCGGTCGGAGCGTCATTGCAGCACACGGGTGACCATGTCGATCAGCGCGCTTCGTTCGCGGCTCCAATCGATGTCGGTCCCTATGACCATCTGTGCCAGCACCACACCCCGCAGCGTGGCCCAAATCACTTCGGCCACACCAGCATTGGACGGGTCCTCGGTGATCAGTCGGCCCAGCTGGCCGATCGCGGAGTTCATTTCGAGCAGATGCCGCCGCGAGGACTCGCCCGGGCCGCCGCGGGTGGCCCGCAGGATTTCGAAGGCCGCCATCGACGTCGGGCTGCTATAGCAGCGCCAGGCGATGTCGATGACGACCGCGATGCGCTCGCGCAGCGGTAATTCGCTGACGTCGGCCGACGACAGGCTGTCGACCAGCCTGGCCACCCCATCGTCGACGACGGCCATCAACAGACCGTTGCGGTCGCCGAAGTGGTACTGGATGACTCCCCATGTCACGCCGGCGCGTTCGGCCACGTGCTTGGCGGTGGCAGCGGCGAATCCTTCCTCCCTGATGCAGCGGACGGTCTCGTCGATGATCTTCACGCGAGTGTCATCGCCGCGTTTCCGCGGCGCGCTGGTTCGCCGAGTGGGAGCAATGGACATTGTTGACTTTATAACATAGTCGAGTCTATTTTTGGGCGGTGAGCCCATCCCGATACGCACAGTTGTCCCGTCACGAGCTGACAGTTCTGGTGCCCGAGCTGCTGCTGATCGGACATATGATCGACCGTTCCGGCATGGCCTGGTGTATCCAGGAATTCGGTCACGAAGAAATGCTGCAGGTCGCTATCGAGGAGTGGGCGGGCGCGAGCCCGGTTTACACCAAGCGCATGCAACAAGCGCTGAACTACGAAGGCGACGATGTGCCCACCATCTTCAAGGGCCTACAGCTAGACATCGGCGCTCCGCCGCAATTCATGGATTTCCGCTACACCCTGCACGACCGCTGGCACGGCGAATTCCACCTCGACCATTGCGGCGCTCTGCTCGATGTGGAGCCGATGGGCGAGGATTTCGTCTTCGGCATGTGTCACACCATCGAGGACCCGACGTTCGACGCCACCGCGGTGGCAACCAACCCGCATGCGCAGATGCGACCCCTGCACCGCCCGCCCCGGACGCCGGCGGATCGGCACCCGCACTGCGCGTGGACCGTCATCATCGACGAGTCCTACCCGGCGGCACAGGGCATCCCCGCACTCGACATTGTTCGTGAAACCAATGCCGCCACTTGGAAACTCGGCGCAATCGATCGATCCGAGGAAGGGCTGGCGGACTATTCCGGCCCATTGGTGTCCGACTTCGACTTCGCCGCATTCTCGCATTCGGCCCTGGTGCGGATGGCCGACGAAGTGTGCCTGCAGATGCACCTGCTGAACCTGTCGTTCGCGATCGCGGTGCGGGCGCGAGCCGACGACACCGAACGGGCCGTCTCGATAGGCACCCGCCAGTTGACCGGGCTGGCCGGGCTCGGCGCAGAACGGATCCACCGCGCCCTGGATCTGCCCGGCGGGATCGAGGGCGCGTTGCGGGTGCTCGAGTTGCACCCGTTGCTTAACCCGGCCGGTTATGTCGTGGCCGAGACGGACGCCGGTAGGTTAGCGGTGCACGCGTCGCCGGCCCATGATGACGGGGCCTGGATCTCGCTGTGCTCTCCCGACTCCGTGCAGCCGCTGCAGGCGATCGCCACCGCGGTGGACCCGAATATCCAGGTTCGGGTTAGCGGCACGAGTACCGAGTGGACCGCGGAACTGGTTGAGACCGATACCCCGGCGGCCGAACTACCAGAGGTAGCGGTGGCCAAAGTCAGTCGGGGATCGACATTTCAGTTCGAGCCGAGGCGTTCGCTGCCGCTGACCGTGGTGTGAGCCCGACGCGTTCAACGCGTATTTGTCAAGGGGTATTTGGTACCGCTTCGGTGACACAAGCGCATCGGCCATATACCAATGGTATTGCAACCCATCGGCTTTCAGCGTGTCTGCCGCTATGGTTAACGCTGGCCACCGACCCCTATAGACGAAGGTATTCGCTCTATGTACGACCCTCTTGGGTTGTCGATTGGGACCACGAACCTGGTCGCGGCCCGCGACGGTAGCCCGCCGGTAGCTCGCCGGGCTGTCCTGACGCTGTATCCGCATTGCGCGCCGAAAGTCGGTGTGTCCGCGGAGGATTCGGGCGTGATCGAGCCCGGAATGCCGATGAGCGGCTTTGTCGAGCGCATCGGCGACTCCGTGGCGCTGGTGTCCAGCGACGGATCCAGTCACGACCCCGACCTGTTGATGGTCGAGGCGCTGGACGCGATGGTGGTTATCGCCGATGCCGATTCGGGTTCTTCGGAGATCGCGATTGCCGTTCCGGCGTACTGGAAACCGGCGAAGATACAGGCGCTGCGTAACGCTTTACGCACGCACGTGGGCTTCGTCCGCAGCGGCATGGCACCGCGCCTGGTCTCGGACGCGGTCGCGTCGTTGACGGCCGCCAACGCCGAACTGGACCTCCCCGACGAAGGCATATTCGGGGTGCTCGACTTCGGCGGCGGTGGCACCTCCGCCACCTTGCTCGAGGCCGCAAGCGATTTCGAACCCCTCTGCGCCACAATGCGTTGCACGGACTTTTCCGGTGACGAGATCGACCACGCGTTGCTGCTTCGGGTCTTCGAGGAACTGGGCCACGGCAGCGGTATCGACCCGGCCAGCACCGCCGGCGTCGGGGAACTCGGCGAACTCAGGGACCAGTGCCGTGCCGCCAAAGAGCGGTTGTCGACCGACACCACCACCGAATTGGCCGGTGTACTCGGGAGGCGCCGGTGCAGCATGACGGTGACTCGAGACGAGCTCGAAGACCTGATACAAGACCGGCTGAACAGTGTCATCTACGCATTCGACGACATGCTGAGGCGCAATAAGAAGACCTGGGCGGATCTTGCGGCGGTGGTCACGGTCGGCGGTGGCGCCAGCATTCCGCTTGTCACTCAACGCCTTTCAAGACACGGCCGGACACCGGTCCTGACCGTGTCGCAGCCCACGCTCGCGGCCGCGACCGGCGCGTTGGCGCTGGCCTCGCGTGGCGAAAAGCTGGATATGCGGACGCGGTCATCCATCGGCCTGTTCACGGCCGCCGCCCGTAGCGGCGCCATCGAATCGCCGGCCGGCGATGTGCTGGTCATCGACCACGACGCCATGACGGATCGCGAGTTGGCCTGGTCGCAGACCGAATGGGGCGAAGTGCCGGCGCGGTACGCCGACCACTCCTACGACGAAGACGCTGCCGCCGGGTGGTCGATGCGCCTGAACCTGATCGACCAGCCCCAAGGACGGGCGTGGCGCCGGCTTCGGCTGTCGCAGTTCGTCATCGGCCTGTGCGCCCTAGTGGCGATGACCGCGATCGGCGGTGTGGCCTACACGTTGACCGGGATCGAGAACCACCAGGCCCCCGTCGTACCGAACATCGCGCCCCTGCCGGCGCCGCCGCCCAGCTCCGTGTTGCCCACTGTCGTCCCACCGCCGCCGTCGGCCGCACCGGTTCCCAGCGTCGCGCCGGTGCCCAGCACTGAGCCACCGCCGCCACCACCACCCCCGCCGCCGTCGCCACCGCCGCCGCCGGTGGTGGTCACGACCGCGGCTCCGCCGCCGGTGGTAACTAGGACGACGCCTCCTCCGCCTCCTCCGCCGCCGCCCACGACGGCCATGACGACCCAGACATCTCAGCCTCCGCCTCCGCCGCCGTCTGACACGACGACCACGCCACCTCCGCCGCCGACGACCACCACGACCGTGCCGATGACGACGGAGTGGATCCACGTCCCGCTACTGCCGATCCCGATACCGGTTCCCGTGCCAAAGAGCGCGGCTCCGCCGAACCCGGCTCCCCAATACCCGCAGTACCCGCAGTACCCGCAGTATCCGGGTGGCGGCGGCTACGGGCAGAACCCGTTCCCCGGGTCCGGCTCCTACTAATTCCTCGCTGCTGCTTATCGAGGGCGAGAACGCCGACGGTGCCACCGTGGAACAGGATCACATTGGGCTGGCTGCTGCCGATCAGGTGGTCGACCAGGTCCCGATTCCGATCACCCCGCCACCCCACCGCAGCCGCCGGCGCCTTAGCCTTCAGCAAACGTCGTGGCGGACCGTGTCGACTAAGCGCACACTGGGAGCATCGGTACTAGCGGCAGGGAGGTCGCGTGGGCGAGCACGGCGGAGCGTTCGGATTTGATCCCGAGGACTTGGATCGAGTGATCCGGGAGGGCAGCGAGGGCCTGCGCGACGCGTTCGACCGGATCGGCAGGTTCTTGGGTGGTCCGGGCGCTCGAACGGGCTGGTCGGCGGTGTTCGAGGATCTGTCGCGGCGCTCGCGGCCCGGCCCGGAAACCACCGGCGAGGCCGGTGACGGGGTGTGGGCCATCTACACGGTGGACGCCGACGGCGGCGCCCGCGTCGAAGAGGTCTATGCCAGCGAACTCGATGCGCTGCGCGCGAACAAGAACAACGTCGATGCGAAGCGCAAGGTGCGTTTCCTGCCGTACGGCATCGCGGTCAGCGTCCTCGACGACCCGGAAGAGCCGACGTAATCGAATCTCGGGCATACTCAGATCGATCGTGACTGCAACATCGCTGGTGTGCCACGTCTGCGGCTCGGAGCCGCGCAAGGGTGCGCGGTTCTGCGATGCTTGCGGCTCCGCGCTGACGGTCGTCGTCGACCCGGCCGAATACAAACAAGTCACGGTCCTGTTCGCCGACGTGGTGCGGTCGATGGATATCGCCGCGTCGCTTGGTCCGGAGCGGCTGCGTGAGGTGGTGACCGAGCTGGTCGATCGGTCGGTAGCCGCGGTGCAGCGCTATGGCGGTACCGTGGACAAGTTCACCGGCGACGGGATCATGGCGCTGTTCGGCGCGCCAATCGCATTGGAGCACCACGCATATCGCGCGTGCCTCGCGGCTCTGGAGATACAGCAAGTTGCTCGGCAAGTGGCTGTTGACGTCGCACGCCGAGACGGGATCGACTTGCAAGTGCGCGTCGGCCTGAATTCCGGTGAAGTGATCGCCGGCGAGGTCGGCGCCACCCACCTCGGTTACACCGCGGTCGGTGAACAGGTGGGCATGGCGCAGCGGATGGAATCGGCGGCACCACCGGGCGGGGTCATGCTCAGCGAGTCGACAGCGCGACTCGTCGAGGATCGGGCCGTGCTGGGTGAGCGCGAGACCGTCCACATCAAGGGCGTCGACGTGGGCGTGCCCGCGCGTCGTCTGCTTGCCGCCGATCTCGAGCATCGTCAAAAAGCCCATCACGAGTCCCGGCTCGTCGGACGCCAATCGGAGAAGGACGCCGTCACGGGGTTACTGGACCAGACTGGTCGCGGCGAGGGAGCCATCGTCGCGGTGACCGGCCGGCCGGGCGTCGGAAAGACCAGGTTGGTCCGTGAGTCGGTCGAAACGGCGGCCAGCCGTGGGTTTGAGGTATTCGTCACCTACTGCGAATCCCACACTCGTGACGTCCCGTTGTACGTGATCTCGCGGCTGTTGCGCGCGATTTTCGGCATCGTCGGTCTCACACCCGAGGAAGCCCGCGTACGGGTTCGCAGCCAGATCCCGGAGGCCGGTGCGGAGGATCTGCTGCTGCTCGACGACCTGCTCGGCATCTGCGGCGCCCCGTGTCCCGACGTCAATCCGGACGCCCGGCGCCGTCGTCTCATCGAGCTCATCAAAACGATTTCGCGGGCCCGCCCGGGGGCGGCGGTTTACGTCGTCGAGGACGCCCAATGGATCGACGACGTCAGCGAGAAGCTGCTCGCCGATTTCGCGGCGGCGGTACCCAGGATGCGGGCAATGTTGCTCGTCGCATACCGGCCCCAATATTCGGGGGCTTTGTCGCGCATCCCCGCGGCCCATCTCGTCACGCTTAGGCCGCTAAGTGATTCGCAGACCGCCGAGCTGATCAAAGGGCTGCTGGGCGAGCATCCTTCGGTACTCGGACTGTCGACGGTGATCGCCGACCGGGCGGCGGGCGTACCGTTCGCCGCCGAGGAGATCGTGCGCGATCTGGCCGAGCGGGGCGAGCTCGAGGGTGATCCGGGTGCGTACGTCTGCGTCCGCGAAGTGCGCGATGTCCATGTTCCGGCCAGTCTGCAAGCGATCATCGGAGCCCGCATCGATCGGCTCACCGTTACGGCGAAGCGCACGCTGAGCGCGGCGGCTGTCATTGGCGCACAGTTCGATACCGAATTGTTGGAGTGTCTGTTGGACTCGATCGATGTCGCACCGCTGATCGAGGCGCAACTCGTCGAACAGGTCAGCTTCAAGCCACACCCGACATACGCCTTCTGTCATCCGCTTATTCAGCAGGTGGCATACGAATCCCAATTGAAGGCCGGCCGCTCGGAGCTGCACCGTCGGGTGGCCGCAGTGTTGCAACGAACGCACGGAGGGTTCACCGGCCAGGAGGCCGCCGTCGTCGCCACCCAGTACGCGGCCGCCGGTGATCTGCGCGACGCATACGACTGGCACATGCAGGCGGCGACCTGGTATGGCGCGCGCGATATCCCGGCGGCCCGCAAGAGTTGGCAGAAGGCGCTTGCAGCCGCCGACCGGCTCCCCGACGACGACCCTGATCGGCTGGCTATGCGGATCGCCCCGCGAGCGTTGTTGTGTGGCAGCACGTTTCAGGTGGGAGGCACTCCATCAGACACCGGTTTCGAGGAATTGCGCGAGCTCACTGCCGCCGCCGGTGATAAGAAGTCATTGGCCATCGGAATGTCGGGTCACCTCACCACGCTGACGTTCAACGCGCGTCATGCCGAGGCTGCTAGCATGGCGTCGGAGTTCGCCACCCTCGTCGAGTCGATCGACGATCCCGCGATGACGGTCGGGCTGTTCTACGCAGCCGCCCAGGCGAAGTGGGAAGCCGGTGAAGCGAGCGAGGGTCTGCGGTTGGCGCAACGCATTATCGATCTCGCCGGCGGTGATCCCACCATGGGTAGTTTTGTGGTCGGGTCTCCGCTTGCCTGGGCGATTGCGGTCAAAGGAGCGGCCGGAATGTCCTTGGGACGGCGCGGATGGCGAGACGACCTCGACGAAGCGGTTGCCCTGGCCCGGTCGGTTGGCGGCAAAACCACCCGGCCTTTTGTGGAGCTGTACAGGTACGCGGCCGCGACGCAGAATGGCGCGGTGCTGCCCGATGCGCACGACGTGGCACAGGCGGCCGAAACCCTGGACATTGCACAGCATTCCGCGAATAACACCGCCGTCGCGTACGCCCTGCTCAATCGGGCCACCACGTTGATCCACAACGACGCGGAGGACACGGCGGCCGGCCTGGAATTTCTGGCGCAGGCGCGCGAGATGATCGTGAACGAACAGCTCATCGTGACGCTGCGGCGAATGTCCGATATCGAAGTTGCCCGCGAGCGTGCGCGATCCGGGGATCTGGACGGCGCGATCGATTTGGCCACAACGGTTCTCGCCGAGCAGTTCGACACCGGGGAGATGATCTTCCGCGGGCCCGCTACCACAGTACTGGTCGAGGCCCTGTTGTTGCGCGGCTCTGCTGCCGACATCAAAGATGCGGAGCTTGCGATCGACAGACTGGCGGCGGTACCCACCGAACCGGGATTCGTGCTGCACGAGCTTCCGGTGCTGCGGCTACGCGCCCTGCTGGCCTGGGCGCGTGGCGATGAGCCCGGCCACCAGCAGTTCCTGGAACGCATGCGGGCCAAGGCATCTGAGGCCGACTTCGAGGGATATCAGGCGCAGGCCGAAGCGATGAGCTAGGCAGCCCCTTCAGCCCCTGTCAGCCCTGTTGGATGACGTTCCCTTCGCCGGACTTGCTGATCTTCGGCGAGCCGGTGTGATAGGTGATCGTGTTGTTGAAGCCGGAGGCGTCGATGGTGTCGACGGCATCGACCGTGATCGCGTTCTGCACGCCGGACACCGTGAGGCTTGTGCAGTGACCGGTGATCACGACCGTGTTCGAGACCCCGCTGACGTCGACCGTGTTGTCGTTGCATGCGATCGTCTGATTCTCGTTGATGCCCGCCACGGTGAGGTTGCCGCCGGGGGGTGCCGTCGATGGCGCGGCGCTGGGATTGCTGGGCGTTAGCCCGGGCGTCTGTCTAGGCCCGGTACTGGGCAAAGTCCTGGGCGCTGTGGTGGTCCGGGAGATGCTGGGCGGAGTCGAGAGCACGACCGAGCCGGCGCGGGAAAACTGGTGGGCGGCATAGGCGGCGATGCCCCCGACGAGAGCCAGTACGCCAACCACGAACAGGGCGCCTAAGATCCACCATGCGCGGTTGCCCGACGGTGGACGCGGCGCCATAAACGGGCCGCCGCCGTAACTTCCTGGAGGCGGTGGCGGCGGGACCGGTGCGCCGGCCCAGGGCGGCGACTGGTAGTTGTAACCGCCGGCCGGTTGCGCGCCGCCCAATTCGGACGCGCGCGCCGCGTCGGACAGTGGCTGCTCCAACTCCCGGATCCGTCGTTCCGGGTCGTCCTCTGCGTTCATGCAAAAAGATGCTCCCATCGGATCGTGGCCAATGGGTAGTTTCAGCAATGTGCCCGAACTGCCGAACCGCCAAATCTTGTTGCGTCGCCGCCCCACGGGGCTGGTACAACCCGATGACACCGAGCTGATCACCTCGCCGGCACCCGAGCCGGCCGAGGGTGAGGCGCTGGTCCGAACCACTTACGTGGGCGTCGACGCCGCGGCCCGCACCTGGCTCGACGGGCAACCGGGTTACCTCCCGCCCGTCGAATTGGGCGACGTCATCCGCGCCGCCGGGATCGGCGAGGTGGTGGCGTCGCGCTGCGACGCCTACGCCGTCGGCGACGTGGTCACCACGCTGACCGGATTCCAGGAGTACGTGATCGTCCGCGACGATCTGTTCACCACGCCCGTCCCGGGTCGGGGCCCGGACAAGCTGGACCAGCTGGCGGTGATGTCGGTGTACGGCCCGACCGGCGCCACCGCCTACTTCGGGATGACCGGCATCGGGCGGCCCCAGCCGGGGGAGACGGTGGTCGTGTCGGCCGCCGCGGGCGCCACCGGGTCGGTGGCGGGGCAGATCGCCAAAATCGCCGGCGCCCGCGTGGTCGGTATCGCCGGCGGACCGGAGAAGTGCCGGGCGGTCGTCGAGGATTTCGGCTTCGACGCCTGCATCGACTACCGCGAGGGCGACCTGCCGGCGGCGCTCAAGACGCACTGCCCCCGCGGGGTCGACGTCTACTTCGACAACGTGGGCGGGCCGATCCTCGACGCGGTGCTGGGCCGGCTGGCGCACAAGGCACGGGTCGTGCTCTGCGGCGTCATCTCCAGCTACCTGACGGGCGAGCACCCGGGTCCGGCCAACTACGTGAGCCTGCTGGCCAAGTCGGCGCTCATGCAGGGATTCAACGCGCTGGAGGAGTGGAGCCGCTTCGACGAAGCCTTCGCCGCGCTACATCAGTGGGAGCTGGACGGTCAGCTCAAGCACCGGCAGACCATCTTCGAGGGCATCGAATCCTGCGTCGACGCCCTCAACGGCCTGTTCACCGGCGCCAACATCGGCAAGATGCTGGTCCGGCTGAGCTAGCTTTGGGCTAGCTCTCACCCAGGGCGCGGTGCAGCGTCTTCTTGGCTTCGGTCAGGGCTTCCAGCACCTTGGTTCGGGTCTCGGCGAGCAGTTGCTTCTGCTCGTCAGTGCCGGTCCAGGTGATCGTGCGGGCCAGCCCGGCGAGCTCGAAGAGCTCGCGGCGGATCTTGAACACGTCGCCGAACTGAGCTGCCCGCGCCAAGAACGCCTGCGCGGTCTCGCTGCTGATGCCCCGCCACGCCAGAAAGTTCTTGCCGAGCTCGGTGAGCGTGGCCACGCCATTGTCGACCGTCACCGCGCCCCGGCCGGCGAGCAGTCCGATGGCAAGCTCCGCGATCTCCTGCGGAGGGGTGAAGGCGCCGTCGGTCTTTTCCGACACCCGCTGCACGACCTGCGCGGCGTCGGCCGGCCCGTCGAGCAGCATCGCTGCGGTCGCCAATGCGGCCCGCTTCAGGCGCCACGGGCCTTGTTTGCCGAAGGGGCCGTGGCCCCCGTGTCCGTGCCCGTGGCCGCCATGGCCCCACCCGGGGCCGCCAAAGCCTCCAAAGCCCGGCCCGCCAAAGCCAGGCCCAAAACCGGGGCCACCGAAACCGGGCCCCCCGAAGCCGCCGAAAAATCCGCCACCAGACATCGTTGTCGTTTCCTTTCCATGAGGTCCAGGTGAAGTATCAACTTCCTTGATACCACCGACTCCGTTAATGTCAACCAGCTTGATGCTGGCCAGCAGCTGATATCGTCGCTTGCTTGTGCAGAGGTGGATCGTCGCCGCACGCCCTTTAGTGGGATGCGCAGCGGTTCGGCACGTGGTTTCATAACACCGTTTGCGGAAGTTGCTTGGGGGATGACGCCGAGGCCGGCGTCCTGGTCGATTGGTGGTATGTGAATGGATCGTCGCAGCATGTTGACGATGGCGGGGATGGGCATGCTTGCTGCTGCGATCCGCCTCCCCGAGGCCCACGCCGGGCCTTACATCTTCCAGGACGAATTCGACGGCCCGGCGGGCTCGGCTCCCGACCCGGGCAAGTGGACGATACAGACCTGGCAGGACGACGTGTTCCCGCCGGTCGCGGGGATATACCGCAACGATCGCCGAAACGTGTTCGTCGACGGCAAGTCGAATTTGGTCCTCTGCGCCACCCAGGAGATGGGCGACTACTTCAGCGGCAAACTGCGCGGCAACTTCCGCAGCATGATCAACCAAACCTGGGAAGCGCGGATCAAGCTGGACTGTTTGTTCCCCGGCCTGTGGCCCTCGTTCTGGGGCGTCAACGAGGATCCGCTGCCGGACGGCGAGGTCGATATCTTCGAGTGGTACGGCAACGGCGCGTGGGCCCCGGGTACCACGGTCCACGCGGCCTCCAACGGGAAAACCTGGGAGGGAAGATCGATCCCGGGTCTGGTGGACGGCGGTTGGCACACGTGGCAAATGCATTGGGCCGAGGACGGGTTCCACTTCGCGCGCGATGGGGCACCGTACTTCAGTGTTCCCAACAAACCCATCAAGGTCCACGGCGGCGCGCCTGACGACTTCCGGTGGCCGTTCAACAATCCCGGCTACTGGATGACTCCCATGTTCACGCTCGCCGTCGGTGGGGTCGGTGCCGGCGATCCCGCCGCAGGTACCTTCCCGGCGGCGATGCTCGTCGACTACCTACGCATCTGGTAACGACTCATCGGGTTGCCTTGATGACCTGAACCAGGTTGAACTGCCAGCGTTCGACGAGCCGGAAGCCCAGGTCGTGCGGAACGGCGAAGGCTGGTGTCCCACCGTAGAGCGGGCCGGGCGGCAGCGCCGCACCCTGCTCATGGGCGGGCATCGAGTTCTCGGCTTGGGTGATGATCCATACGACGCGGCAGTGGCTCAACGGCGTGGCGACGACCTCTGGGATGAGGTTGGTGTCGAAGACGTCATTGCGGTCGGTGGCCCGTTGCCACAGGGTGAGATCGATCAGCTTCCGATAGGCATCGGGGCGCGCCGCCATCAACGGGCGCATCGGGGCGGGCATGAATGTCACTGTGTCGTTGACGAGCAAGCAATCGCCCGGCACTGCCTTCGCGGTGATCAGGTCGGCAACCTGGCTGTAGTCCATGCCGTATTTGGCATACGGATTACGTTGCGCACGAATATAGTTCGGAGCCGCCGCTAACGCGAACAGGCTCACCAAAGCCGTTGCCACCCACGGTTTGACGGCCAAGGCACCGATGCAGACGCCAAGGACCAGTGCCATCGCCGGCGCGGTGAAGGACAAATACCGCGGCGTGTAGATGGGGTGGACAGCGGCCGACCAGATCACGATCAGGGCGGTCGGTATCACCAGCCATGCCGCGGCCAAGGTCAGTAATTGCCGATCTGTCGCCGCCAGTGTTGCGGATGTCCAGCGCCACACGACAATAGCCGCCAACACTACCAGCGCCGACAGCACCGCGAACGGCGGGCTTCGCTCAAAGTACTGCTGCACCAGCACATCTTCGATGGTGCGGCGCCCGATTGGTGCGATCCATTTGATCTGTTGAACTTGTCCGACGACCTCGATCATGAACGGCGCCAGAGCGCAAACAGTCAGAACTGACGTAACGGCGAATGAGATCAGGGCCGTTCGAGTACGCCGGAAGATGCACATGAAGACAACGTGCGCCAGCAGCACCAGCGCCAGATACATGTCGAGCAGGATCGACAATGCCAGGGCGATCCCGTAAGACAGCCAGCACCAACGGCTTTCCCGCCGCGCGGCGACCACGAGCAGCACGGTCAGCCACACTGCCGCCATCATCGATATGGCATAGGGGCGGGCCTCGATACCCGCCCATGTCGTCCGGGGCAGGATTCCGCAGAGGACTCCGGCGCTCAAAGCGACGGTGCGCGAGGAGAATTGCTTGCCCAGCACCACAATTCCCGCCGCTGCACCTCCAGCGGCCAGACCGCTGGGCGCACGCGACCAGAACTCCGTGGGCGGGAAGATCTGGAACCAGCCGTGCATGAACAGGTAGTACAGGCCGTGCACCGCGTCGACGCTGCCCAACATCTGCCACAGCTGACCAAGGGACCGGTTGTACGAGGCGGAGATCGTGGCGGCCTCGTCGTACCAGAAAGACGGGCGGGCGGCGCCGGCCAGGCTGATTGCGGCGGCCAGCACCCCGACGATCAACGGGTCAAGACGCCGCGACACACCGCTATGGTGCCATTCGAACGTATGATCGACTGATGGCTCCGCTCGGGTCGATCGGGTACAACGGTCAGCCGGTCCGCAGCCCGTTTCGGGTGGTGCGCCCGCCGATCACGGTGCTGGTCGACCTGACGGTGGTCTTCCCGCGCGAGCCGCACCGCTCGGGCCGGTATCAGCCCAATGGTCTGCAGTTGCACAAGGTGGTGGAGGGGCGGCTGAGCTGCTGGGGCATCTGCGAGCAGGGCGACTGGTGGGGGCTGGTGACCTACCCGATCGTCTACGGATCCCAGCGCAAAACCGTGACGCACTGGATACCGGCCTGGACGCTGCGCCGGAAGGGCTAATAGGCGATGATGCTGGCGTGACAGGCGACTGGGTTTCTGTGCTGACCAAGCTCATTCCGCTCGGACTGGTTATCGCGCTCTCACCGATCACTGTCATTCCGGCGGTGCTGGTCCTGCACGCGCCGCGGCCGAGGCCCGCCAGCCTCGCCTTCCTCACCGGTTGGGTGCTGGGCCTCGTCGCGCTCACCGCGGTGTTCGTCGGAGCCTCCGACCTGGTCGGCGGTCTGCACCAGGCGCCGCCGAGGTGGGCGTCCTGGCTGCGGGTGGTCCTCGGGTCGGCGCTGATCGCGTTCGGCGTCTATACCTGGCTGACCCGGCATCGCGGCCGCAAGACTCCGGCCTGGTTGCGGTCCTTCTCCAGACTCACCCCCGTGCGCGCGGGAGTGACCGGGGCGGTGCTGGTGGTGGTACGACCCGAGGTGCTGATCCTGGGTGCGGCGGCCGGCCTGGCCATCGGCACCGGCGGACTGAGCACCGCGGCTGCCTGGGCGTCCAGCGTCGTCTTCGTCGTCGTCTCCGCATCGACGGTAGCCATCCCCATCTTGGCGTTTATCGCCGCCGGCGACCGCCTCGACGACGCGCTGGAACGGCTCAAAGTCTGGATGGAAGAAAACCACGCCGCGATGATGGCGGTCATTCTGGTCCTGATCGGCCTGTTTGTGCTCTACAACGGAATTCACGCTCTGTAGCAACGCAGTTTTCTGGGCACACCGGCGGTGCCGATGGGAAGATTGCTGCCCGTGACGCAAAGTTGGGGCTCTGTGCTGGGCGCGCTCATTCCGCTCGGGCTGGTCATCGCGCTCTCACCGATCACGGTTATCCCGGCGGTGCTGGTGCTACAGGCGCCGCGGCCAAGACCGAGCGGCCTCGCTTTCCTCGCCGGTTGGGTGCTGGGCCTGGCCGCGCTGACGGCGGTCTCCGTCGCGGCCTCCGGCCTGCTCGGCGGGCTACACAAGCCGGCGCCGAGGTGGGCTTCCTGGCTGCGCGTGATCCTCGGGGCGGCCCTTATCGTGTTCGGCATTTACCGGTGGTTCACCCGGCATCGCCACACCGAGTCGCCGGGCTGGATGCGTTCGTTCGCCACCATCGCCCCGGCGCGCGCGGCGATAACGGGGGCGGCGCTGGTGGCCATCAGACCTGACGTGCTGTTGATCTGCATTCCGGCCGGATTGGCCATCGGCGGAAGCGGGATGGACGCGGCTGATGACTGGGTAGCCGCCGCGTTCTTCGTCGCCATCGCGGCATCAACGGTTGCCCTCCCCATCCTGGCCTACGCGGCAGCCGGTCACCGCCTGGACGACGTGATGGCACGGCTGAAGGATTGGATGGATAAGGAAAACGCCGCGCTGATGGCAGCCATCCTGGTCGTGATCGGTGCGATGGTGCTTTACAACGGAGCTAGCGCCCTGTAGCCGCCCCGAAATTGCAGGGGAATCCCTGATTCATCGGTGGTCCTGGCGGAATAGCGTCAAGCCGTCGGAAAACCACCGGCGTCCAAGTGATCATGTCAGTCACACCCCAATTGCGCTGTTCCTGGTTAAGCCCACGGGCATCGACGCCCAGCGGATAAACCACGTTCGACCTCTCGATGGACATGCTCACATACGACTGCAGCGTCCAGGCTCCGATCAGGTTGGCGCGCAGATCATCTGCTGCTGCCACGGTTCTTCCGCCTGACTTCACCGTCTCACTCTGAAACTAATGAAAACGATATGAGCGGCGCCCAACTGGCGGCACATTCACTCGGTTTTGCGTACCGTGTTGCGCGCTTGTGCTGTCACATGGAGGTGGGACGTGACCGAAGACGCCATCAGTATCGGCGGCGTCGACCTCGCCGATTCACGGACCTACGCGGCCGGGATCCCGTGCGAGGCGTTCCGCAAGCTTCGCGAGCGCGCGCCGGTTGCGTGGCACCCGTACAAGGACGGACCTGGGTTCCTCGCGCTCACCGGCTACGACGAGGTCTTCGCCGTGTCCCGCGACAGCACCACGTGGTCGTCGGAGGTGGACGGGGTGTACTTCGATGTGCCCGGTGCCGACGACTTCGCCGACATGCGGGGCGTGATGATGTTGACGATGGACCCGCCGCGGCACACCGCGCTACGGGCTCTGGTCAGCAAGGGCTTCACGCCGCGACAGGTCGCGAAGCTCCACGAGCGCATCACAGACATGGCGCGCGACGTGGTCGACAGCGTCATCGAACGGGGCGAGTGCGACTTCGTCAAGGACGTCGCCGGGGCGCTGCCTTCGTATGTCATCGCCGAACTGCTCGGTATTCCGCTAGAAGACGGCTACCGGCTCTACGAGCTGGTCGAGATCGTTCACACCGGCCTCGTCGGTGACCCGCGTTCCGATGAGGCGGGCCTCCAGTTGTTCACCTACGCAACGGAACTCGCGGCACGCAAACGCGCGGACCCCGCCGATGACATCGCAACATCGCTGCTGCAAGCCGAGGTTGACGGCCAGCGCCTCACCGACATGGAGTTCAACTTCTTCTTCGTGCTGCTGATCTCGGCGGGCGGCGATACCACCCGCAACCTGGTCGCCGGCGGCATGTGCGTGCTGATGGACCATCCGGAGCAGCGGGCCAAACTCGAGGCCGACCCGTTGCTGGTGTCGACGGCGGTCGAAGAGCTGCTGCGCTACGTCAGCCCGATCATCGCGTTCGTCCGAACGGCCATGAGGGACACCGAACTACGTGGGGTGCCGGTGAAGAAGGGCGACCGGGTCGCGATGTTTTACCCGTCCGCCAACCGAGACGAGGCCCACTTCACCGATCCCGACCGCCTCGACTTGGGTCGTAAACCCAACCCGCACTTGGCGTTTGGTGGTGGCGGCATGCATTTCTGCCTCGGCGCGAACCTGGCCCGGGTGGAGGCGGCCGCGCTGGTGCCCGAAGTGCTGTCCCGGATGAAGAACATGGAATTGGCCGGGCCGGTCGAGCGCATGCCCTCAACACTGGTCAACGGCATTCACTCCATGCCCGTGCGGTTCACGCCGTCGGTCACCAGACAAAGACCGGCTTGACGACCCTGCCGGAGAGCACGTCGGCGACGGCGGTGTTGATCTCGCTGAACGGGTAGGTCGCGATCAGGCCGTCGACGTCGAACTCGCCGGCCGCATTCAGTCCGATCAGGCGCGGCACCATCTCCTGCGGGTCCGAGTCGCCCTCGATGCTGGATCTGATGACCTTGCCCGTCTGCAGCAGGTCGAGCGCGTCGATCGTGTACTCCTCGGCGCCGAGGCCGAGCGCGATCAGCGTGCCGCGGCTCCTCAGCGATTGCTGGGCCTGCTTGACCACGGCTGAGATCGCGGTGGTGTCGATCGCGTAGCTCGCGCCCCCGCCGGTCAGTTCCTTTACCTTCCCGACGACCTCGTCGGCCGCTGGGTCGACGCCGACCGCGCCGTACGTCGAGGCGGCGTCACGACGGCTCTGCAGCGGGTCGACCGCGACGATCGTGCCGAGCCTCAGGTGCTTGGCGGCCGCGAGCGCGGCCAGGCCGACCGCGCCGACGCCGTAGACGACCAGGCTGTCGGCCGGTCCCGGCTTCAGCACGTTGAGTACGGTGCCGGCGCCGGTCTGAAAGCCGCACCCGTACGGCGCCACCTTGGTCAGGTCGACGGACTTGTCGACGACGACGCAGTTGTCGGCGTACGCGATCGCGTGCATCGAGAGGCTGGACTGCCCGAAGAAGTTGCCGAAGACGGGGGAGCCGTCGCGGCTGTACGTCGTCGAGCCGTCCGTCCGCATGCCCATGTAGTTGAGGGTCATTGCGGCTCCGCAATAGCCGACCAGTCCATTGGCGCAGTCCCCGCAGGCGCGACAGGAGCGGAAGCTGAGCACCACGTGGTCGTCGACGTCGACACCGCTGACGCCGGGGCCCACCGCCTCGACGACCCCAGAGCCTTCGTGGCCGAAAACCCTCGGGAACATCGCTTCCGGGAGGGTGTCCTTGAGGTGGATGTCGGTGTGGCAGAGCCCCGTTGCGACGATCCGGACGAGAATCTCGTCGTCGCGCGGGCCGTCGAGCTCCACCTCCTCTAGTGAGAAGTCGTCGCCCTGCTTGTTGGCAATCGCCACGGTGGTCTTCATTGACTCACAGCTCCCAGCTAGTGCAACGTGACCGTTCACCTGGAGATCTACCATGTCACGGCACCCGAGGCTTTGACCACAGGTATCGGCTAGGGCCGTTGGCTATTGCTCACCGCTGCCATGTTCATCGCCAGCGCACTTCTCTATGCGATCCGACTCGCCTTGGTTCGCCGTTGCGCAATCTAGGCCGTTGGTGTAGTGACTCGATAAACGTCGACCTCCTCGGGCAGGCCCTTGAGGTGTTGTGGTCCAAGGCTTTCGAAGGTTAGCCCTGATCCGGCGGAGAGATCGCGGACCGTGCGGCTGGCCAGCACCTCGCCCGTACCCGCCAACGCGCCGATGCGAGCGCCGGTGTGCACAGCCACGCCGCTCCACTCATCGCCGCGCCGCTCACATTCACCGGTGTGGACGCCCGCCCGGATCCGGATACCACGCGTGGCGAGGGCCGGGACCAGTTCCAACGCGCAGCGGGCGGCCTTGGTCGGCCCGTCGAACAGCGCGAAGATCCCATCTCCCGTGTGTTTCGCGCGGCGGCCACCGTACTTCTCCAACAACCAGTCGACCACTTTGTCGTGTGCGTCGAGCTGACGACGCCACTGGGCATCGCCGCGAGCACTGAGCAGTTCGGTGGAGCTGACGATGTCGGTGAACAGCACCGTCTTGAACACTCGTTCGTCGACGGCGGCACTCGATGTACCGCAGACGAAGTCGAGGATGGCCGAACCCACCGCCTCATCGACGAGCGCGTGCGGCCCCTCGGGCAGTGTCTTGAACCGGGACCCGGGAATGGCAGCAGCCAGCGCCTTCGCGCCCTCTAATGGAGCGATTCGATCATTCGGCCTCACCAGCACAAGAGTTGGGGCGCGGATGGAACCAAGAATGCCGCGAACGTCGATCTCCAGGAGTGCCTGCCACAGCCACGCGGCCATCGTTGGGCTCGCGCTCGTCCGTTGATACCGGCCGTAGAGGTCGCGAAATCCTGGTATGTCGGCAATCTCGCCGAAGAACAGTTCGGCGAGCGCGCCTTCACCCCAATGGCTTTCGATGGCCTCCAGATGGTCGGCCTTCTCTTCGGCGGTAAATCCCCAGGGGTAATCCGGCAACTCCTGGGAAAACCGTGCCACCGCGCCGTACATCACCAGTGACTGAACGCGTCCTGGGTACGTCGCCGCGAACAAGAGGCTCATCGGGCCACCCTCGGACATACCAAAAAGGGCCGGGCGATCGACCTTCGCGGCGTCGAGAACGGCACGCAGATCATCCATTCGCTCGTCGAGAGGAGGGACGTGGGCGGCCGGATCCGAGAGGCCAGTGCCGCGTTTGTCCCACACAATCACCCGCGTGACCTCCGCCAGCTGTTCGACGACGGCCGTGATCGGGCTTGCGGGTTCGTCGACAAGATCCACGTTGCTGAACCAACCGGGGTTCCACACGAGCGTGGTGTCGCCCTCTCCGAACTCGCGGTACGCGAGCCGAACAGTGCCGTTGCGTGCGTAGCGAACACGTCGGTCGCTCATATCGACATCTTGGCATCAGCGAGGTCAGACGGTTACCGTGCATCACAAATGGGCGGCTACCGAGAACTGTTCACAGCAAGCATCAACGACCCCGAAGCCTTCTGGGCGCACGCCGCGCACGCCGTGTCGTGGCTGTGGCCCCCGCAGCGGGTGTTCGACGATAGTCATCCGCCGTTCTACCGGTGGTTCCCCGACGCCACCCTCAACACCTGCGCCAATGCGCTGGACCGCCACGTCGCCGACGGCCGCGCTGAACAAGCCGCGCTGATCTACGACTCGCCGGTGACCGGCGTCAAGCGCACCTACACCTACGGTGAGCTGCTGGACCAGACTGCCCGGTTCGCGGGCGCATTACGTGCCCTCGGCGTCGCCAAGGGCGACCGGGTCTTGCTCTACATGCCGATGATCCCCGAGGCGGTCATCGCGATGCTGGCCTGTGCACGCCTGGGCGCGGTGCACTCGGTGGTGTTCGGCGGCTTCGCCGCAAACGAGCTCGCCACGCGAATCGACGATGCGCGCCCGACCGTCGTCGTTTCCGCCTCCTGCGGAATCGAGCCGTCGGGACCGGTCGAATACCAGCCGATGCTTGACGCGGCACTCCAGTCCGCTCAGCACAAACCGCGCAGCTGCGTCATCGTGCAGCGAGATCAGCACCGCTGCCCGCTCACCGCAGGGCGCGATGTGGATTGGCACGCGGTGATGGCCAACAGCGAACCCGCCGATGCGGTGCCCGTAGCCGCCACCGACCCCCTGTATGTGCTCTACACCTCGGGCACGACCGGCAAGCCAAAGGGCATCGTGCGTGACAACGGCGGCCACGCCGTGGCCTTGCTGTGGAGCATGCGGCACATCTACGACATCCACCCCGGCGAAGTATTTTGGGCGGCATCGGATGTGGGCTGGGTCGTCGGACATTCCTACATCGTGTACGGGCCGCTGCTGCTCGGTGCGACGACGCTGCTCTACGAGAGTAAGCCGGTCGGCACACCGGATCCCGGCGCGTTCTGGCGAGTGGCATCCGAACACCGGGTCAAGGCGCTGTTCACCGCGCCCACGGCGATCCGCGCAATCCGCAAAGAAGACCCGGACGGCACACATCGGGACAAGTACGACCTCTCTGCGCTGCGGTACCTGTTCCAAGCCGGGGAACGCCTCGACCCCGATACGTACACGTGGGCTTCCGAGACGCTCGGCATCCCGGTCATCGACCACTGGTGGCAGACCGAAACCGGCTGGGCCATCGCCGCCAATCCGATGGGCGTCGAGCGGTTTCCGATCAAGCCGGGCTCACCGACGCTGCCGATGCCGGGCTACGACGTGCATGTCCTTCGCGCCGACGGGTCGCCGTGCGAAACCGGCGAAGAGGGCGCGATCTGCGTCAGATTGCCGCTGCCGCCGGGCGCGCTGTCCACGCTCTGGGGCGACGACGCGCGCTTCGAAACCTCCTATCTCCGTGAGCATCCCGGCTACTACCTCACCGGGGACGGCGGCTACCTCGACGAGGACGGCTACCTGTACGTGCTGGGCCGCATCGACGACGTGATCAACGTCTCCGGGCATCGCCTGTCGACCGGCCCCATCGAGGCGCTGGTGGCCGCGCATCCTGCCGTCGCCGAGTGCGCCGTCATCGGAGCCGCCGACGACATCAAGGGGCAGGTTCCGCGCGCACTCGTCGTGCTCAAGCGTGGCGCGTCGGCCGACGGTCTTGCCGAGGATCTCATCGCGACGGTGCGCAACGAGATCGGAGCCGTGGCCTGCTTCAAACAGGTAGATGTCGTGCCCGCGCTACCCAAGACCCGCTCCGGGAAGATCTTGCGGAAAACCATGCGCGACATGAGCCGGGGTGAAGACGGGCCGATACCGTCGACCATCGAGGATCCCAAAGTGTTGCAGTTGATTCGCCCCATTCTGCAGCCATGAGGACCTAGGGTCGGCTGGTGCGCAGGACCATCGACTGGGACGGCGACGCAGTCACGATCATTGACCAGACAGCGCTGCCGGCGGACTACCGCGTCCTCACTCTGCGCACCGTCGACGAGCTGATCGACGCCATCCGCCGCCTGGCGGTGCGGGGTGCTCCGGCGCTGGGCGCGGCGGGCGCGCTTGGCGTGGTGCTCGCGGCTCGCGAGGCAGGCGACATCCGGGCCTCAGCCGAACGAGTCGCGAAGGCACGACCGACCGCTGTCAACCTCAGCTGGGGAGTCGCGCGCGCACTCGACAAGCTCGATGAGGGCGCCGAAGCGGTGCTCGCCGAGGCGTTGGAAATCCTCGATGAGGACGAACGCCTCAACCGCGCCGCGTCCGCCCACGCCGCCGAAATCGTTCTCGCACTATGTAATAGACGCCCGCTGCGGCTGCTCACCCACTGCAACGCCGGGCACCTCGCCACCGTGGCCTGGGGCAGCGCGCTCGGCGTCGTCTGGCACCTGCACGAACGCGGACTGGTCGAGTCGGTGCTCGTCGATGAGACACGTCCACTGCTGCAGGGTGCCCGGCTCACGGCGTGGGAGCTGGCGCAGGCGGGCGTGCCCTACCGGGTGCAGCCGGACGGCGCCGCGGCGGCGGCGATGGCGCGTGGACTCGTCGACTGTGTGCTCGTCGGCGCCGATCGGATCGCGGCCAACGGCGACGTCGCCAACAAGATCGGCACCTACGGCCTGGCCATCGCGGCGCATCATCACGACGTGCCACTCATTGTGGTCGCGCCTTCGTCCACGGTCGACGGGTCGCTCGCCAGCGGTGCCGAAATCGCCATCGAAGAACGCGCGCCCGACGAACTCAGGACGTTCACCGGCACCGCGATCACCCCGGCCGACGCGGACGTCTTCAATCCGGCCTTCGACGTGACCCCGGCCGAGTTCATCACCGCCGTCGTCACTGAACATGGCCGCTACCGGCCGCGCTAACCGGCCGCGTTGGGGAGCAGTGCCGGGCATCTGCCCGCCGCATCCGTGGCCAATTCGAAGTGCCACAGTTCGTTGGCGTAAATCTGGCACAGCCCGAAGCGGGATCCGTTGGCGATGAGCCACTGATCGGCGCCCTGGCTCCCGACGTCGACGGCCTGGCCGGTGACGTGTTTGGACGCCGCCGGGGTTTGCACGTATTGGCGTGCCACCGCGTAGCTGCCGTAGGTCTGGATGGCCTTGTCCAGCAGCCGTTGCTGAAACTCCGGTGACCGCCAGCCCGAGGTGATGGTCATGGTGATGCCGTCCGCCGCGGCTGCCGTGGCGGCATTCTGAATCGCGCTCAACAGGGCAGGGTCGAGGCGTCCGACCGCCGCGTACTGCACATCGAATGGCGTCAGCGTGCGCCCGTCAGGCGGCGCGGAACCGTCGCCAGAGTCGCCGGGCGGAGCCATGGGAAAACTGCGGTCTGCCAGCCCGATCGACAGGCTCGGTGGCGCCGGAGACGGATGCGATCCCAGCGCTAGCGCCGTGACCGCAACAGCCGCCGCGACCCATCGCATGCCGATCACCGTAACTTCCGTGCTTCGCATCTCGTCCTCTATACGTGACACCCACGGCTAACCCGCTGCTGCTCGCCACCCACATCACCATCGCGATCGCGCTCACGATCACCGTCGGAGTGCAAAGCGCCGAACTAGCACGCCTACGAATCAGCGTGCCCGCCAGACCTGTCGTGCCAGCACTGCAGGCCGCGCTCTGGTCCATGCCGATTCTGGCGCTGCTGACCTTCATCACCGGTGTCGCCCTGATCGCCGACGGCAGCAGACGTGGCCCGTGGATCGGCGCGGGAGTGCTTTCCACGGTGATCATCGCGCTCGCCTCGGTGTGGTTGCGGCTTCGACTACGACGAGCCGCGTCCGGTCGTACCGGTCTTCTCGGCGCCGTTCAGTGGGGAGTACCGGCCATCACCTTGGCCGCCGCTTTCCTGATGGCCGACCGACCGCAAAACGTGGTGCTCGCTTTCGGGACCGTCCTGGCGGCCGTTGCCGTAGCAATCCTCGCCTACCGGACTGCGTCCCGATGTGAGGCAGCCTGATCGACGCAGCGATGAGTCTGCGTGGGTCGGCAGGTCTGTCAAGGCATGGGTCTCATTCACATTGCGCTGTTCGCAACCCTGGACCTCGTCGGGCAGGGCCCCGGGGGCCCGGACGAGGATCCGGTGGGGTTCCCGTTCAGCGGCTGGCAGGCGCCGCTGGTCGACGAGGTCGTTGGGGGACAGGTCGGCGCCGCGTATGAGGGCACGGACGCTCTACTGCTCGGCCGACGGACGTACGACATCTTCGCCGGCTACTGGCCGCACCAGCAGGGTGGCGAGGACAACGAGATCGCCGTGCTCTTCAACAGCGTCCCGAAGTACGTGGCCTCCCGCGGCAGGCCCGACCTCTCGTGGGCCGGGTCAACGCAGCTCGGCCCGGATCTGGCGGGCGCGGTGCGCGAGCTGCGTGACCGGCACGAGCATGTGAAGGTCGTCGGGAGCCTGAATCTGGTGCAGACCCTTCTGCGCGAGCGGCTCTTCGACCGTCTCGATCTCTGGGTGCACCCGGTCGTGCTCGGTGTCGGGAAGAAGGTGTTCGACGGTGGTGCGGTGCCCACGAACGTCACACTGCTCGAACCGCCGGTGGCGGGACCGAAGGGCATCGTTTTCCTACGCTACGGGCTCGCCGATGGCACGCCCGCGACCGGGGACATGAGCCGGCGCGACGGCTGAAGCAGCCCGAGGCCAACGTGGAGCCGATGTCGGGAATCGAACCCGCGTATTCAGCTTGGGAAGTCGATTTGGGGTGTCCGTGATTGCCTTAGATTATCCGCGGAGTGGGGTGAACTGCGGATTAGCGTCCATGAGTGTCGGGGATTGTCCGCTGTCGTCGCGACTACTTGTGACAGCGTCGTGACACTCTCGCAGGTGGTCGATCCGCTCGACAGCGATATTTAATCACTACCCTGGACGGCTCTAATCGCTCCGGCGCCCGTCGAAACGAAACCTGCGGATTGAAAGTGTGGCGACCCGGACGTTTGTTCGGTCTGGTCGGACTCAAGATAAGCCGATATTTGTAGTTTCACCTGCACCAATGATGTTTGTAGGCGCGGGCTGGAATCTGCTGCGTTCGAGACTGCTGCGGACTGGCCGCGGACTGGGTGAAGTTCTTTTCGGCTCGAGGTCACAAGGCGAGGGAATCTCCGCTCGAACGTTTATCTCACCGTGTTCTAGATGTGACGGCGGTAACTCAGTGTTGTTGACGTGACTTGAGTGCCGTATGCGCACTCCAATCAGATGAGGAGGGTATGCCGGCGGTGGAAGATCGTCGTGGCCGGATTTCGCGGGCGCCGTTGTGGCGGTGGCCGCGGGTGCTTGTCGCCGGGGCCGTGTGCGTGCTTGTCGCGGGGGGCGTGTCCGTGGCGCATGCTGCCCCATGGGCCCCCGGCGCGGTCCTGCTCGTCGGCAGCTATCAAGGGATTCCCGGGCAGTACTCGAGCATCCAGGCAGCGGTCGACGCTGCGCGGCCCGGGGACTGGGTGCTCATCGGTCCGGGCGACTACCACGAGACCGGCAATCGCGTCCCCCCCGGGGCCGTCGGCGACGACACGGCGGGGGCCGCCGTGCTCGTGACCACCCCCGGCATCTGGATCCGCGGCATGGACCGCAACGGGGTCGTGCTCGACGGCGCCAAGCCGGGGGCGTCTCAATGCAGCTCCGCGACGGCCGACCAGGACCTCGGTCCGCTCGGTTCCGGCGGCGCCTCGACGGGGCGAAACGGCCTGATCGTGTTCAAGGCGTCCGGTGTCAGTGTCGAGAACCTGACCGCGTGCAATTTCCTCTCGGGCTCCAACACCCCCGGCGATGAGATCTGGTTCGACGGCGGCGGCTCGAGCGGCACCCAGCAGATCGGAAGCTGGCGCGGTGCGTATCTATCGGCCACCTCGAGCTACTTCGCCGGCGAGAACCAGCCGTTCGCTCAGTACGGGATCTATGCCTCCAACACCTTCGGGCCGGGGTTGTTCACGCAGGTGTACGGGAACAACATGGGCGACGCCGCGTTTTACATCGGCGGTTGCCCGGACTGCAACACGATCCTCGACCACGCCCACGGCCAGAACTCGGCCGAGGGCTACTCGGGAACCAATTCCGGCGGCCGCCTGATCATCGAGAACTCCGAGTTCGACCACAACTCCATTGGGATCGTCACCAACAGCCAGAACAACGACGACCAACCGTCGCCCCAGTCCGGCCACTGCCCCGGTAACGAGACCGGTCCGACAGGCACCCATTCGTGCTGGCTGGTTACGCACAACTCGGTGCACGACAACAACAACGCAAACACACCCACGAGCTCCGACGTCGCCGGCGCTCCAGGCGGAACCGGCGTCTTGATCGTCGGAGGCCGGTACGACACCGTCGATGCCAACGACATCCACGACAACGGCGCGTGGGGCGTGCTGCTGACCCCTGAGGTCGACAACGAGACCTGGATACCGATCGCCCACTGCAAGGGCGGCGTCGGCGCGAAGGCGCTGTCGTTCTGCTACTACAACGACTTCGGCAACGAGATCGAGAACAACACGCTGAGCCACAACGGCTTCTTTGGCAACCCGAGAAACGTCGACCTCGCGGAGATCTCGAACCTCGCGTATCCCGGCAACTGCTTTCACGGCAACGTCGATACGTCGGGCGCAGCCATCCACCCCACCCTTTTCGAAGGTCGCCCACGGGTCACGAGCGCCCCGCCCTTGATCCAGTTCTTCCCCCACAGCATCTGCGGAATCCCGGACAAGGGCAAAGGGATCATCAGCATCCTCAGTCTGCAGGTCGCCTGCGACTCCGAGGACCTCGGGAACTGCCCGAAAACCCCGGTCTCGAACTACCCGCGCCGGACAGTGGTCCAGATGATGCCGCTGCCCCCGCAGCCGAGCATGCCCGATCCGTGCCTGGACGTGCCGCGCAACCCGTGGTGCCCCAATAACCCGACCAGCCCACCCCCGTATCCCGTGCCCGGGTCCACCGTTCCCTAGGCTGACGTCGAACTACTGCTTCTGACAGCGCACCAGATTCCGGAGGCGAGCGTTAGGACCACAAACCGACGCGGCCCTATCGCCTTTCGCAACTTATCGACAACTAGTGGCTCTGCTCGCGAGCACACGGCAAACAGTGGCGCAGCTGACGCCGAGCGTTGACTGAATGACCGCCGTCAAGGCATCGCGTCGACCCAGGAGATATGTCCCTCGAAATCAAAGGCTTTCGCTGTCTTGCGGTAGCGGCCTCGGTCGTCACGTTAGCTGGCTCGTCACGATGGGCGCTCCGCGGTTTCTAATGGCGTCTACAGCCACGCCTTAGGGGATAACAGCCGGAGCCGCAATCCTCAGTTGTCTATGGGTGACAACGTGTGACATCGGACATCGGTGTTCGAACGTTTCGAACAGCGGCGATGCTGGTCAGAGCGGAGCCGATGACGGGAATCGAACCCGCGTAATCAGCTTGGGAAGTCGGTTCGACCCGTCTGCCAGGATCGCGGCCGTCTGCCAGGGTTCACACTCAGAGGCCCGGAATTGACCTCTGACCTGCGAGGATTCGTCCGTCAGGGTCCATGTGAGTCCATAGCCGTCTCAGGCGGTTTGACGGGCGAGTTTCGGGCGAGTTGTGTCAATCTTGTGTCACCGCGGACCCAGTTTGGCTGACGTAGCTCGACGGTAAACTCTGCGCATGCGTATCAGGCACCTGTTGGCAGGATCCGCCCTCGCTGGCGCGCTGGGCATGGCCGCCCTCGGTATTGGCGCTGGCGTGGCACACGCGGACCCACCAGCCCCGCCGCCATTGCCGGGGGAACCCGGACCATCGGCACCGCCGTTGGGGCCTGGGTCGCCAGTGCCTGAGCTGTTGGGTCCGGATACCTCCGGTTTTCAGCCGGCGGGCATGCCCAATCAGTTGCCGGATTATCAAAGCGGCGCCAACTCCGGATACCCGGCCCCAGACCAAGCTGTCAGCCAGGTCACCCAACAAGCCGGACAGCAAGGCGCCACCCAGGCCGCCAGCCAAGGACTACCGAAGCCACCACCACCGGATTCATGGTCGGGGCAAATCACCAACACCCCCGACCCCACAAGGCCGAACGCCAACAATGCGTTGACCATGGCGCAGCTGGTGCAACGCGTTTATGATCCGGCCCAGCCTCTGCCCGCAGGCTGGTCGCAGCTCAGTTCGGCGCAGGTGGAGCAGCTCACCGGGATCAACCCGGACAACATGGCCTCCGGTGTGCACGTCGGCGTGCTCACTGACGGCGCTGGGCACTATGTGGGTTCGTTCGCCGGGGCCGAAAACCAGTTCGATCAAGCTGCGGTGGTTGTTGAGGAAGTCGGCGGCAACCCACCCCAATACAAGATGGCTGTCCAGGTCATGAGTGGCCTGCTCAACAACTTCGGCGCCGGAAACGTCGCCGCCACCGGACATTCCATGGGCGGTGGAGAAGCCGCCGCCGGGGCCCTCAACAACGGCACCACCGCCATCACCTTCGAAGCCCAAGGGCTATCGCCCGGCTACCTGCAAAGTCTCGGAATGGACCCCCAAGCAACCTTCGCTCAAGCCGCCGACGGACAAGTCCAGCACTACTTCATCCAAGGCGAATTTGCCACCGCCCTACAACGCGAAATACCAGTAGTCAACGGCCTACCCAACGCCCCCGGCCTCAACTACGCACTCCCGTTTGTCACCACCGACCCCGTTACCGGAGCCACCAGCATTTCCCCAGTCGGCCCGCTTGATCAAGCCCATAACATCGGCGCCGTCATAGATTCGTTAGCACAATCAGGGGTGGAACCTCAGTTGGTGTTCACGCAGCCCATCCCGGGCGAACAAGCCGCCGAAGACGTTGTTAATACTTTCGCTCCAATTGTCGTCCTACCCATCGCCGAAGCCGTTCTCAGTGACCTGACACCACCACCAGCACCATAAAGAAGTAAAGAGGAAATCGCATAATGAGGCACGTCAAGACAATCGGTGCCACCGCCGTAACCGCCGCGGGACTAATTGTGGCCCCTGCCGCTAACGCCGGGGCACACACCGTCACCTACACCCTGTGGGTGGATAACCCGGCCCCGAACGGCTTCAGTGTCAGCTACGTATACAATGAACCGGTCGATCAACAAAGTCCTTCCCGTGGCGGCGATTCCAATTTATTTTTGTCGCCCGGTGAGATCTGGACGCGTGAGACCACTATGGACGACCCGACTCAGTGGGCCTACATGGTGGCGGTTTACAAGAACGCGAACGCCAATCCGGTCGGTACACACTGTGAAATTAGAGTCGATGGAGTCGTGCAAGCCACCGGCGTAAGCGTCTGCTCGATTCGGCAGCTGCATGCCGGAAGCGGTCCGCCTGGGACTATGTGAAACAACATCCAATTGCGGCACGGGTAATGGCTTGCCCGTTGGTGCTGACCACACCACTCAGCGCAAACAAGGAAAGTGCTTCCGGACCGCCGACGAATGTGGCGACGAGGCCGATCACCACCAGAACCGTACCCGGCTTGGCAGGACAACTGTGCAACCCAGCTGCCGCGAAGATCCTTACGGGCCGCCTTCAGGATTGAGTCACCGAGGGCCTTCCTGCGTCCGTCGATCCTTTCGCTCACGCCGCTGAGCTATGCGCCGGACAGCACAAGCTCACCCTGTGACGGATCGATCACCCCTTCGGCGTCGCGGGAGTCGCGAGCGTCGGCAGGCTGCTCATCGGCCGACCCGACGCGATCCTGATCGCGTGACACTTGTGACACCGTGACAGGACCGTATAGGCCGGTGCTGATCCGGACGATCAGGCCGTGGTCATCGGCGAGGCGCCGAAGATACTGGCGGGCAGTATCTTCCTTAAGTCCCAACGCCTCTGCCGCGTCAGAAGCAGTCGTCGACAGCCGCGAGTTGACGAACTCCAACACCGCCCGCATCTTCTCGCCGAGCTTCCCTTCGGTCACCTTCCTGGCAGCGTCCGACAAGTCCGTGCCGTCGGCTTTCCACTTGCCATCGGCGAAGATCACCTTGTACACCATCTCGTCGACATCACGCCCAGTCACAGTCAGGGTGGCGGCCACGTCGGTCCGCTTGCGCTTCAACGTGATCACGGTGTCAACTGAGCCGGCAAGTCCAAGCGTTCCCGACACATCGTCGAGGAAGTCATCCGACTCGTTCTTGCGATTGTGATGCACCGCAATGACAGTGCCATCCGCCGCGAGAAGCGTTTGGAGGGAAGTCCCCGCTGCGTAGTCATCGGCGTACGCACTGTTACTACGTGGCCCGCGAACCTTTTCCAGCGTATCGACGATGACCATCGGCTTCTTGTGGCTGTGAGCTTGCACCCAGTCCGATGCGACCTCCATAGCGGCGTCCCCGTTCTCCCGCACGAGGTAGTAGAACTCCTCCGGAAGCGGTGCGCGTCGTCGAGCAGCTTCCTGGCGCGATGCTGTAGGCGGCGATCATTGTCTTCTAACGCCAGATACAACACCGGCCGCTGTTCGACGCGCACACCCAGCACCTCACCACCGCTCGCTGCGGCGAGGGCGATGGCCAAGACGAGGAACGATTTCCCAATCTTGGGGTGGCCGGAAAGGATGCAACACCACATGGCCGCACTGGGAGCGCTGGCCGCGCCGAAGCCGACCTACGCGGAAAATGTTGTGCCGCTGCATGCCTAGGCCCTGATTGTTGGTGTCGTGACCCGATAGATATCGACCTCTTCGGGCAGGCCCTTGAGGTGATGTGCGCCCAGGCTTTGGAAGCGCAGTCCCGAGCCCGCTGAGAGATCGCGGACTGTGCGACTCGTGAACACCTCGTCAGGCCCCGCCATCGCACCGATTCGAGCGCCGACGTGGACGGCCACGCCGCTCCACTCCTCTCCGCGTCGTTCGCATTCACCGGTGTGGATGCCTACGCGGATGCGGATTCCGCGCGTCGCGAGTGCGGGTACCAGCTCCAGGCCGCATCGCGCTGCCTTGGTGGGACCTTCAAACAACGCGAACACTCCATCGCCGGTGTGTTTGACCCGGCGACCCCCGTACTTGCCCAATAACCTGTCGACCAGCCAGTCGTGGGCATCAAGCTCATGGCGCCACTGCGCATCCCCCTGAGCACTGAGCAGTTCTGTTGAACTGACGATGTCGGTGAAGAAGACCGTGGAGAGCACGCGTTCGTTGGTTCCAACGGTATGTTCACCGCACACGAAATCGAGGATGGCTTCCGCCATCGCGTCGTCTACGAGTCCGTGCGGTCCGGGCGGGAGCTCCCGAAACTGGGCGTCGGGTATTCCGTCCGCCAGCTCCTTGGCAGCGTCAAGAGGTGCGACTAGATCGCCTTGTCGTCCCAGGATGAGCGTCGGGACGCGGACGGCATTCAGTATGGGTCGCACGTCAATGTTTGAAAGCGCCTTCCACAGCATCAGCGCCATCATCGGGCTAGCGGAGGTCCGTTGGAACCTTCCGTAGAAGTCGCGAAAGCCGGGTATGTCGGCTAGCGGACCGAAAAACAACTCCGCCAGTGCTCCCTCGCCCCAGTGTGTTTTGATCTCTTCTTCATACGCGGCAGCCTGTTCGGGGGTGAAACCCCAGGGATAATCAGGCAATTCCGGCATGAATCGTGGCAAGGTCCCGTAGAGCACCAACGACCGAACCCGTTCCGGATAGGTAGCCGCGAAGAGAATGCTCATCGGGCCGCCCTCAGAGATACCAAAGATGGCCGGACACTGCGCTTCGGCGGCATCCAACACTGCTTGCAAGTCATCCATCCGCTCATCGAGTGGAGGGACATGGGTCACGGGATCCGACAGTCCGGTGCCCCGCTTGTCCCACAAGATCAGCCGCGTTTCCTGTGCAAGTTGGTCCGGGAACGATGCGAAAGGCACTTCGGGAATGTCCAACACATCGACATTGCTGACCCACCCTGGGATCCACACGAGTGTGATGTCGCCTTCGCCCAACTCCCGGTACGCGAGGTGAATGTCGCCGTTACGTGCGTAGCGCACTCCCGAATCGTTCACTTCAGTATTCTGGCATCGCCGCCGTCAGAAGGCCCTCAGATTTCGCTCCTGCGTTCACACACGGCCCGCGCGGGGCCTCGACGAGTCGGGGTACGGGAGGGCTACGGGCCGGAGGTTGAACCGACGTTCGAACAGCGTCGGCCCTGGTCAGAGTTGAGCCGATGACGGGAATCGAACCCGCGTATTCAGCTTGGGAAGCTGATGTTCTGCCATTGAACTACATCGGCGCGCCCGGGAAGTCTGGCCTGAGAAGGCTAGCATCCCGGCCCGGGCCGGCAGACGGCTTCCGAATCACAGCGGCACCGCCCGGGCGCAGATGCGGAAAGTAATTTCAAGCGCGGGAATCGAGCGCCGCTATCAAAGTAGAGAGCTTTTTGCCGCGGTCCAAGTAACCCGTCCGCCCTCGTAGACGCCACGAAAGAATTTCGGCCCGTTGCTCATGAAGGCCCGATATTTATTCTTTCGTTATCTTGTCGTAATGTGCTCTCCGTGGGTCGGCATTCATTACCCAGGACTCGGCGAAAGTCGCCGATAGTCCTGGCTGCGGGCGTCGCCGCGGCCGCCGCGTTCTTTGCGGCCGGAGGAGACGTCTACGCCGTCGCCGCCAGCGAGCACGCCAAGCCGGTTGTCAGCGAGGTCGCGCCGTGCTGCTTGGAGATTGTGGCGGCACCGATCGCGGGCAAGGCTGCGGCGGCTGCGGGGGCAGACCAAGGCCAACTCGTTCGAGCATCGAGATTGCGAGTCGACAGCCGCGTGTTGCCACTCGGGGCGGCAAACGAGCAAGGCCTACAGGTCAGAACCATCCTGGCGGCTCGCGCCATCAGTGCGGCTTTCCCCGAGATCCACGAAATCGGTGGGGTACGACCGGATCCGCTGCCGTGGCACCCCAACGGCCTGGCGATCGACGTCATGATTCCCAACCCCAGCTCCGCCGAAGGCATCGCCCTCGGCGACCAGATCGTCGCGTTTGTGCTGCAGAACGCGGATCGATTTGCGATGCAAGACGCGATTTGGCGCGGCATGTACTACACGCCGCATGGTGCGCGGGCAATGGGGATGGGTCACTACGACCACGTCCACGTCACCACGCTCGGAGGCGGATACCCCACGGGTCGGGAAACCTATCTCCGCTGAGCCACACTGAGCCGGCGTCGCGTCCGCAGGCAGATACGCTTTCCGGGTGCTGCTCTCTGATCGTGACCTCAGGGCCGAAATCACCGGCGGGCGGTTGGGCATCGACCCGTTCGACGACACCTTGGTGCAGCCATCCAGCATCGATGTCCGGCTCGACTCCATGTTCCGGGTCTTCAACAACACCCGTTACACCCATATCGACCCCGCGAAGCAGCAGGACGAGCTGACCAGCCTGGTGGAACCCGCTGCCGGGGAACCGTTTGTGCTGCATCCGGGTGAGTTCGTGCTCGGGTCCACACTCGAGCTCTTCACCCTGCCCGACGATCTGGCGGGGCGCCTGGAAGGCAAGTCGTCCCTGGGCCGCCTGGGCCTGCTGACACACTCGACCGCCGGCTTCATCGATCCCGGCTTCAGCGGTCATATCACGCTAGAGCTGTCCAACGTCGCCAACCTGCCGATCACGCTGTGGCCGGGCATGAAGATCGGTCAGCTGTGCATCCTGCGATTGACCAGCCCGGCTGAATATCCCTACGGCAGTTCGCGCGTCGGCTCGAAATACCAGGGGCAACGGGGACCGACACCGTCTCGGTCCTACGAGAACTTCATAAGATCTACATAAGTTCAAGAAGGTGCCGGCACAGCAAACGTGCGCGATCATTGATTGATCCGCGCTTTCTCCTCCGCGCGGACCATGGCCACACAGGAGAACCTCTGGAGGGGTCTTGGATATCGTGCTTGGGGTGTCGATGGCACCGTCATCGATCCAGATGGTCGTCCTCGAGGGTGAAAATGCCGAGGGCGTGACGGTCGAAGAGGACGAACTCGTCGTCACCGATGTTGATGTGTTGAAGGGCGCCAGTGCGCCCGACCACGTGATCTCCGTCATCCTGGGCACCCGCGAGGGCGCCGCCGACGCGGGCCTGCAGTTGTCGGCTATCGGCGTGACGTGGACCGACCAGCTCGAGGCGGCCGTGCTGCGCGACGCGCTGGCCGCCTACAAGCTCGAGAACGTCATGCTGGTGTCGGCGTTCCTTGCCGCGGCGGCATTAGGCCAATCCGTCGGCGGGGCAATGGGTTACGACCGCACCGCGGTGCTCTTCGTGGAACCCGACAGCGCGACTTTGGCTGTCGTCGAAACCTCCGACGGTTCCATCGCCGATTTCTACAAAGAGCGGATCGACGACGCAACTACCGATGAGGCGACTGCCCAACTCACTGGGATGCTCGCCGGGCTGGAGGAGACGGCGTTAGCTCCAGGCGGTGTGTTCGTGGTCGGCTCGGGCGTCGACATCGCCTCGATCAAGCCCGCGCTGGAGTCGGCGACTTCGCTCAGCGTGAGCGCGCCCGAGGAGCCGCAGACGGCGCTTGCCCGCGGGGCGGCGCTGGCCTCGGCGAACGCGCCGCTGTTCGCGTCGTCGACGGCGGCGCTCGCCTACGCCCAAGACCCCGGCACCGGCGCGGTCGACCCGCACGCCCTGCCCGAATATCTCAGTGCTAACGCTGCTGCCACCGGTGACGAGCTTGGTGACGGCGACCTCGCCTACAGCGCTGTGGGAGACGAGGATGCCGACAGCCCAACCGTCGTCATCGGCGCGCCCGTCCGCCTGGACGACGGCCATGTGCGTCGCAGGCCGACCCTGTTGCTCGGCAGCGGACTGGCGGTTGCGGGCATCGCCGCGGTGGTGGCGCTGGAGATCGCACTGGCGGTCGGCATCCGCACCACGGTCGCGTTGCAGCAGCCGACCCCCGGCCAGCACCTCATCGTGCCGGCCGAGCAGGCGCCCGCGCGCCCGAACCCTGAGGCATCGCTTGCGCAGCCGAAGATCGAGGCGCCGATTGCGCTGGCCGCGCCCAAGCCGTTGAACCTGCCGGCACCGGCGCCCCTGCCCGTGGCTGCGCCGCCGGCTCCGGCGATCGTGCCGGTTCCCGTGGTGGTCCCGCCGGTGATCGTTCCCGCGCCGATAGTGCACCCGCCTGTCATCGACGCGCCTATACGGCCGTTGGAGCCTCAGATTCTCCAGCCCCGGACATACGTCCCGCAGCAATCTTGGCCCGATCACCAAACTCCGCCGTGGCAGCAATGGACGTCGCCCAAGCCCAAAAGCCCGGGCGGCGAGGGCAGCGGACCGGCCAGCGGCCCCTCGCCGGGTCGCGGCGGCGGGCCCATTAACGGTCCCGGCCCAGAACCGGGCGGCGGCCCGTTTGGTGGTGGCCCCTTCGGTGGTGGCCCCTTCGGTGGTGGCGCCTCCGGCCCAGAACCCGGTCCGTTTGGTGGTGGCGCACCTAATGGGGGTGGCCACTTTGGCGGTGGCGCCTCCGGCCCAGAACCCGGTCCGTTTGGTGGTGGCGCACCTAATGGGGGTGGCCACTTTGGCGGCGGCGAACCTGGCGGCGGCGGACCCTTCGGTGGTGGCGGCGGCGGACCCTTCGGCGGCGGCGGCTTCGGGGGTGGACCCTTCGGCGGTGGTGGCTTTGGTGGCGGTGGCCACAGTGGCGGCGGCTTCGGTGGCGGCGGCCACAGTGGCGGCGGCTTCGGTGGTGGCGGCCACAGTGGCGGCGGCTTCGGTGGTGGTGGCGGCCACCACTAGCCGCAACTGAATTTTTACAATCCGTGCCGTCCTACGCGAGTAGCGTCAAAGACTATCGCGGGCGGTTAAGAAGCCGAGCCGTCCCTTCCCATCAGAACTTCATAGAGCCCAGCTAATCCCGGATTTTGGCCGCGCCTGCGGTGGCAATGAAATCCGTAGTTTGTACAACAGACAACGCAAAGGGGGCTTCAGCGGTGGTGGGCATCGTGCTCGGTGTCTCGATGGCGCCGACGAAAGTCCGCATGGTGCTGGTCGAAGGTGAAAACGCCCACGGGGTCACCGTCGACCAGGACAACCTCGACGTGACCGCGAACTCGTGCGCTTCCACCGCGGCCACTCAGGTGATCTCGGCCATCTTGGGCACTCGGGAAGGCGCTGCTGAGGCTGGCTTTCAGCTGCTATCAACGGGCGTGACCTGGACCGATCCCGCCCAGGCTGCAGCGTTGCGTGATGCGCTGATCGCCTACAAGGTCGAAAACGTCATGCTGGTTTCGGCGTTCATGGCCGCCGCCGCGCTGGCTCAGGCGATCGGCGACGCCACCGACTACGCCCAGACCGCGCTGCTTTACGTCGAGCCGTACAGCGCGACTTTGGCCGCGGTCAAAAGCGCCGACGGGTCGATCGCCGAGGTGCACCGCCGGCTCCTGCCCGACGACGAGGACCGGGCGGTGGCCCGACTGGTCGAGCTGATCTCCCGCGCTGAATCGCTACACGCCCACCCGAACGGCGTGGTCGTCGTGGGTTCTGGCGTCGACATCCCGATGATCAAGCCCGCGTTGCAGGCCGCGACTTCCCTTCAGCTGTCCACACCCGAAGAACCCGAGATGGCGCTGGCCCACGGTGCGGCGCTGGCGTCGGCGAATGCCCCATTGTTCGCGTCGTCCACGGCGGCGCTCGCTTACGCGCTGGACTACGGCACCGGTGGGGTGGGCCATCGCGGATACCAGACCCCGTACCAGAGCAAACCGGGTAAGGACAACGTCGCCTACAGCGCCGTCGGGGACGAGGACGCCGACGCCGACACCGGAATGGCGGAGCAAGCCGACGACGCCGGCCTGGAGAGCGTGCCGCGGCGCAGGCCGATCCTGCTACTGGGCAGCGCGTTGGCGGTGATCTTCATCAGTGCGGTTGTCGCGCTGGAGATCGCCCTGGCGATAAGTATTCGGCCGACAGTTGCCTTGCGCCCCAACCCAAATGAAAATCTCATCGTCCCGGCCCAGCAACAGCGCCCGCCGGCTCAGGCATCCGTCCCGCAGCCGCAAATCCGAATGCCCTCGCCCATTGCGGCGCCTCGGCTGTTGAACGCGCCGGCACCGGCGCCCATCCCCAGGGCGGCACCGGCTCCGGTTCCGGTAGTTCCCGTGCCCGTGCCCATCCCCATGGCGCCGGTCCGTGCGCCGGCCATCGAGCGTCCGATGCGCGGCCCGGTGGCTCCGCGAGAGCACGGTGAGGAGCCTTTTAGGCGCGGGCCTTTCGGCGGCGGCCATGGTGGGTTCGGCGGGCTTTTCGGCGGCCACGGATTCGGCGGCTTTGGACATGGCTTCGGTGGTTTTGGTGGGGGTCACGGGTTCGGTGGGTTTGGCCACCGGTAGCGCCGGGGCGCGGGGCACCCGGCCCTAAGCGCGCACGCCCGGACACGCGTAAAATCGACGGGTGCAGGGAATACAGAGGAGATCCAGGACGACGTAGGTCGTCGGGTGGACGTAACCGGCGACCAAAGATTATTGGGGGAGCTTTGGACACAGTTCTTGGTGTGTCGATGGCGCCGACGGCCGTCCGAATGGTGCTGGTCGAAGGCGAAAACGGTGATGGCGCCACCGTCGACGAAGACAATTTCGATGTCGCCGCTGGCGAGGACACGGCTCCGGCCAGCGCAGCCGACCGGGTGATTTCCGCCATATTGGGGACCCGGGAAGGAGCCGTCGAAGGCGGCTACCAGCTCAAGTCGACCGGGGTGACCTGGACGGACCCGGTCGAGGCTGCCGCCCTGCGCGACGCGCTGGCTGCCCACAAGCTCGAGAACGTCATGTTGGTCTCGGCGTTCTTGGCTGCTGCCGCGCTGGCGCAGGCAGTCGGCAATGCGACCAACTACGCCCACACCGCGCTGCTGTTCATCGAGCCCGATACCGCCACGCTGGCGGTCGTAGACACCGCTGACGGGTCGATCGTCGATGTTGAACGGCGCGCCCTGCCCGAAGACGACGACGCTGCGGTGGCCGAGTTGACCACGATGGTCTCGGGCGCTGAGGCGTTGGACACCCGCCCGGACGGGGTGTTCGTCGTCGGCTCCGGCATCGACCTTCCGCTGATCAAGCCGACGCTGGAGGCGGCGACCGCCCTTCCGGTGAGTGCGCCAGAAGAGCCGGAGACCGCACTGGCCCGCGGAGCGGCGTTGGCCTCGGCGAATGCGCCCCTGTTCGTGTCGTCTACCGCCGCGCGCGCCTACGCACAGGATCCCGGCACGGGTGCCGTGCTGCCGTATGCGGTCGCCCACCACGGTTACTACGACGTGCCCGCCGGCGCGGACGCAGCCGATGCACTCGCCTACAGCGCCGTTCCTGACGACTTCGCCGACGCCTCCACGGCCTCAAGTACCGCCGCGGCCGGCGTCGTCGATCCCGAACGCAGGTCGTTCACGCTGATCGGTAGCGCGTTGGCGGCGATTTTCGTCGTCGGCGTGGCGGCGCTGGTGGTTTCGCTGGCGATCACCATCCGGCCGACGGCCGGTGTGCGACCCAATCCCGGCCACAACGTCGTCGCACCTGCACCGGAGCCGGCAGCCGTGGTTCCCGCTCCTGCGCCCGCTCCGCCTCCAGCTCCGGTGGCGGTTCCCGCTCCGGCGCCAGTGCCGGTGCCGCAGGCTCCCGCTCCTGCGCCAGTGCGGGTGCCTGAGGCTCCCGCTCCGGTTCCTGCCCCGGTGCCGGCGGCCCCCATTCCAATGCCAGTTCCGTTACCACTTCCCCCGATCTTCGGTGGGCCGGGCGGCGGGGGTCACGGTGAAGGCGGGGGTCACGGTGAAGGCGGGGGTCATGGCGAGGGCGGGTTCCCCGGGTTCCCGGGTGGCGGAGGGTTCCCGGGTGGTGGCCACTTCGGCGGCGGGTTCGGTGGCGGACACGGCGGTGGTCACGGTCGCGGCTAGCGGTTCGTGATCTCGGATACCCCTGGCATCTAGTTCACCCACAGCCATCTGTCACCTGGCGTTTGCCTCCCGATCAGCAGCGCGATGCAATTAGCTCATCGCAGCCGCCTACACACAGTGGTATGCGATGCACCGTCTTTGGCACCGGTTATCTGGGTGCCACCCACGCGGTCGGGATGGCGGAACTCGGGCACGAGGTCATCGGGGTCGATATCGATCCAGGTAAGGTCGCAAAGCTCGCCGGCGGCGACATCCCGTTCTACGAGCCCGGCTTACGAAAGCTGCTGACCAAAAACCTCGCCGCGGGCAGGCTTCGGTTCACCACCGACTACGACATGGCGGCCGAGTTCGCCGACGTGCATTTCCTGGGCGTTGGTACGCCGCAAAAGAAGGGCGAATACGGGGCCGACCTGCGCCACGTGCATGCCGTCATCGACACGCTGGTGCCGAAGCTGACCAGATCGGCTGTGCTCGTTGGTAAGTCGACCGTTCCGGTGGGCACCGCCGCCGAGCTGGCGCAGCGGGCCGCCGCGCTGGCGCGCCCGGGAGTCCACGTCGAAATCGCCTGGAATCCGGAGTTCCTGCGCGAGGGGTTCGCGGTGCACGACACCCTGGAACCGGACCGCATTGTGCTTGGCGTACAAGATGATTCGCCCCGCGCCGAGGCGGTGGTGCGTGAGCTGTACGCGCCGATGCTCGACGCCGGTGTGCCGTTCTTGATAACCGATCTACAGACAGCTGAGTTGGCCAAGGTGGCGGCCAATGCCTTTCTGGCGACGAAGATTTCGTTCATCAACGCCATCTCTGAGGTGTGCGAGGCGGCGGGCGCCGACGTCACCCTGTTGGCCGATGTGCTCGGACACGACTCACGGATCGGGCGCAAATTCCTCAACGCGGGTTTGGGTTTCGGCGGCGGATGCCTGCCCAAGGACATCCGCGCGTTCATGGCCCGCGCCGGCGAGCTCGGGGCCAACCAGGCGCTGACCTTCCTGCGCGAGGTGGACAGCATCAACATGCGCCGACGCACCCGGATGGTCGAACTGGCCACCGCAGCGTGCGGCGGCTCGCTGTTGGGTGCCAACATCGCCGTGCTCGGCGCGGCGTTCAAACCCGAATCCGACGATGTGCGCGACTCGCCTGCGCTTAACGTCGCGGGCCAGCTGCAGCTCAACGGTGCGGCGGTCAACGTGTACGACCCAAAGGCCATGGACAATGCCCGTCGCCAGTTCCCGACGCTGAACTACGCGGTCTCCGTCGAGGAGGCGTGCGAGGGCGCGGACGCGGTCCTGGTGCTCACCGAATGGCAGGAGTTCATCGACCTCCGCCCCGACGACTTGGCCGACCAGGTGCGAGCCCGAGTGATCGTCGACGGCCGCAATTGCCTTGATGCCGCGCACTGGCAGCAGGCCGGCTGGCGCGTGTTCAGGCTCGGCGCGCCCAGGCCTTCGGGCCCCTAGGAGCGCCGCTCATACACGATCAGCCGGTCGTGTATGCCCCAAAATTGAACCGGCTGGCGGGAATCGATTTTGGTCCAACCCTTTTCGAGTATCAGGTTGATCTCGTCATCGCCCGTGTGAACCTCGTCCTCGTCGATGTAGATGATGCGATTCCCCTGGTAGGCCGCCACTACGCGGGCACCGACGCCCTGGGCATAGGGCGGCCAGGAAAGGAATAGCGTCCTGTCAGGGTGCAGTGCCACGGCCTCGACGCAGTCCTTCGGGCCGACCCTGGCGTAGAGGTCCTCGGCGTGCCAACCATTGGTCAGCAGCGTCGTACCGGGGTTCAGGTCGTAGCAGACGACATCGACCCCCAGCTGCCCGAGCAGGTAGGCCCAATAGCCCGTCCCCGCAATCGGATCGACTAAGCTGCCTTGAGCATGCTCGGCCACGAACGCCACGGTATCGGGGTCGGGAATGGTCCAGCAGTACTTCCTGACGAGCCGTAGCCGGTTCGGGAAGCGGGCCATGCTCTCCGCCACGCTTAGGTCCAAACGGAACTCGCCGACCACCGGGTTGCCCTGGAAGCGGTCGGCCTCAACGTAATCCTTGACGGCGTCCCAAAAGGGATTGTTGATCACCCTGTACTCCCTTTCCCCGATAAATGTTGCGCCATGTCGTGTCGGCGCGGGGTCCGGGACGTTAAATCGAGGTCAGGCCGGATCAGAAGGGCGGCGGCTTGTTGCGTTCCGCGGCGCGGCCGGTGTTCAGGGCCCGCTCGGCATCGATGCGGTACGCGCGGTCCTGTTCTCGGGTCCGGCGGCGGATGGGCATCATGATGCCGCGCAGCCCGCTCGGGCGTTCTGCCGTTGGGGCGCTTGGCAATTCGCCGGTGGGCAGGCATAGGGCCGGAAACAGCAGCCGGCTACCGGGTCGGGTGATGTAGGTGTGTCCGCTCGGAGATGTCCAGGTGATAGCGCCGTCGGGGTGTTGGCGATCGCGCCAGCGGTCGGGACCTGACCAGAAGGTTTTGAGCAAGTGATGGCACCGACTGGCTGAAGAACACTTCAAGGGAACGCTTGTGAGCAGCATTAACGCTGCTGATGCGCACCGCTCGACCCGCTCCTGGGCTTAGACTTCCGGCGTGTTCTCGGAGACGCGCTATGCGATGAACGGGGACTTGCGCGTCGCCTATCGCACGTCGCGCGAAGGCCCTCGCGACATCGTGGTCATCCCGCACTGGTTCACCTGCTGCGAACTCTTGCCGGAACTACCCTCCCTGCGAGGCTGGGTCGACGCGATGACGTCGCTCGGACGGCTCATCTTCTTCGACCAGCCGGGCACGGGAGCCTCCGATCCTGTCACGCCGAGCGCGCTGCCGACCCTTGAACAGTGGTCGGACAGCATCACTGCTGTACTTGACGATTTAGGAAGTCGCGAAGCGGTTCTCATCGCCCTCGACGGTGCATTCCCGACTGGTGCCCTGTTCGCGGCAACACATCCGTCCCGCACCACCGCGCTAGTCGCGCTCGAGGGCTATGCGAAGCCTATGACTGAACGCGCTGATGGGCTCGATGCTGAGGAAGTCGTAGCTGCCTTGACCGCGATGTGGGGGACTGGCGAATCCCAACACATCATCAATCCGGACATGCCGTGGAATGACGAGATCCGGGCAACGTGGGCGCGACATGACCGCCTAGCGGCAAGCCCAGCGACTTTTGCTCTCCTCCTACCTTTGCTTACCGAAGTCGACGCGCGGGCAGTGCTTCCGACGATCCGCGTGCCGACCCTTGTCGTGCAACACGCCGACAATCCGCTTCAGCCGTCCGAGTGGGGCAAGTACGTCGCCGACCACATACCGGGCGCGAAGTACGTCGAGCTGCCAGGGCGCAACATGTACCACTACGTGGAACCATGGCGCGCGTCGTTCCAGGAGATCGCCGAGTTCCTCACCGGCGAGCAGGCCGACGTGGCCGATGATCGGGTGCTGGCCACGGTGCTCTTCACCGACATTGTCGACTCGACGCGCCGGGCCGCAGAAATGGGCGATCGTGACTGGCGCGCGTTGCT
The DNA here is from genome assembly GCA_963767375.1 of uncultured Actinomycetota bacterium. Taxonomy (GTDB): domain Bacteria; phylum Actinomycetota; class Actinomycetes; order Mycobacteriales; family Mycobacteriaceae; genus Mycobacterium. The sequence continues at coordinate 1,070,185 of CAVYDT010000008.1, read as the reverse complement.
GGATGCTCACGACGCCATCGTTCGATCGCAGCTCGCTCGGTTTCGAGGCCGTGAGGTGAACACATCGGGTGACGGCTTCCTCGCGATGTTCGACGGCCCTCAGCGAGCGATCCGCTGCGCGATGGCGATCCGCGACGCAGTGCAGGCGCTGGGCATTGAGGTGCGGGCCGGGTTGCACACCGGTGAGTGCGAGGTTCGTAGTGACGACATCGGCGGGATCGCCGTGCACATCGGGGCGCGCGTGAGCGCCCTGGCAGGGCCGAATGACGTGCTGGTGTCCAGCACGCTGCGCGACCTTGTGATCGGGTCAGGGCTCGAGTTCGAGGAGCGCGGCGCTCACCGACTCAAGGGCGTGCCCGGCGAGTGGCATCTCTTCGCCGTCACGTCTACATAGCGGTGGGTTAGGGCCAAACTCATTTCGTCTGCGGTAAGCGCGTGTGCATCCGGTGACTGCGATTGGGCGAAGAACACTTCAGAAGGTGGTAGCTCACCGATGCGGTGCGATGCCCTCCGCTTCTTGTGCCAACGCGCGGAGACGGCTTAGTGGGCGAGACTATTGTTCCGAATATGCTCGGCTAGCATCGCTGGAGCGCTGACCTGCGGAAAATGTTTGCACATCAATAGATTGATAGGCAGGCCAGATTTGACCGCCAGCACGACGTTCTCAAAGAACGCGGCCGCTGGAGTGACGCCCCCGATTGTCCAAGTAATGGGCTTGTCCGCGAGATCATCTGGCGAATGCGACGCTGGTAACGGCGGGGCTAGGTAGCGTCGAACCCAGGTCACATAGTTCTCTGCAAGTCGCGCGTGATACTCGTCCCCGAGTGCTTCCCAAGCAGCGAGATCGTCGTTCATTATCTGCCCGTAGACAAACTTGCAAGTCTCCACGATCGCCGCATCGTCCAACGCTGTCAGGCTGAGCAACGGGGCGGCGGCGGCGTCAGCTACCTCATGGACGATGGCGGTCTGGACTACGTTTGGGTGTCGGACGACGAGGTCAAGAACAGCGAACCCGCCGGAACTGCATCCGTAAAATGTTGCGGGACATAACTTTAAAGACTCGACGAGGCCGGCAATTTGGTGAGCGAGTTTTGGTACCGAAACATCATCTGGACTTCGAACGTGGCTCCTGGAAAATCCCGGCATGTCGAACGTCAGCACGGTGAAGTCGTCGGCTAACTGTGCCGCTACCTGTTCGAACGACGCGCAGTCCCCTTCGCCAGAAGGCACCAAGACGACGGGCGGCCCTTCTCCCCGCTGTTCGCAGTACCAATCGATTCCATCCGTGGTGTGCTCAAATCGCCGCACTGCATCCACGCTGACCCCCCTTGTCGTCAGGCAGAGCCTGCTCGTCGGTTGCATGAGTCATACCATTTGCGAGTCGCCCGTAGTTGGCGATCAGCTCGCACCGACCACGCCAAGCTGGCGGGTGTTCGGGCCTGCACTACACGCTGTAATTGGCGGACTGACCGCCCGTCTGGCGGTGCAACAGCAGTTCGACTGGCCTGACGCACCGCGTCGACACCGGCAGCGGCGCATATCCGTTCTCGTAGGCCGCAGCGACATCCCAGAGTCGATCGACTACTTCCGCGAACGCGCCGATGGCGGCCTCAGCACGCGCTCCGCGTGATTTGCTCTTTGCCCTGTCAACAGTTCGCCAGCCGCCACCTTTTGTTCGTCGGGATGCATTGGCGAGCGGTTGCACTCGCACTTGTAGGTGGTGCTCCAATGCAAGTCCGATAGTCGCGGGGTCAAGCTGCGCCATTGCCGCGTGGGCTTGCGGTAGCGCTGGCCAGTCGATGACAACCACACGGTCCCAGACCTCGGGGGAAACGTGTTCGCCAGGTGGTGGTAGCGAATCGTCGAAGTACGTTTTAGGAGCGATGTTCTACTGCTAGTGCCCGGTGAGTGTGACGTACACCAATGCGATGGTCGCTAGGGCAAGTACTCCATTCGCCGCAACAAGCACCCACGTCGCCCGCGTCAACCGCGCGGTTGCCAGTCGTTCCGCGCGCAGCCGGTGCTCAACCACCAATATGTCCAAGCGGTTCTGAGGGCTGATGACGGCGGTGCTAGGGACGTCGAAGAGTGCCCGCCAAATGCGGTCGATGCGGTCACGATGGTCGCCGGTTTCCATTCCTATGCGGGTTCACCTTCGCAACCGCGAACACAAGAATTTCGCAAGAATCTCGCAAGCGGGGAGTGCCAGCCTGGTGTGATGACGGCCTTGATCCTGAACGCAATCGCAGCTGGGATCGCGTTGGTGACACTGACACCGATGCAGGTGTACGAGTGGCACGCCCGGAAAAAACCGCATAACTGATCCAGCTTGCGCTGCTGGCAGGGGTGGTCGGTGCGTCCGGCGCTGGGCATGGCTCGGGTGCATGCTCAGCACCGTCTTGGCCTGCCCATGGCTGCCATCCGCGCCGAAGAGGATGCAACCTCGCGGGTGGCTGCTTTGACGCCGGGCGCACCGAGGTTCTATCAGCCCGGCTTCGCTTTGCGTGGCGCAGCGGGTTTGGATTCGGTGGCCCAACCCTGCCTGATCCAGTCGGCCCCGACGCGGTCGGGGACTTCGGCGACGTCGCCTTGGGGTGGGCGGTGAGCGCTGAGGCCTCGGCCACCACGTGGACGACGACGGCGGTCGCCCGGGGGTGGGTGTCGGCGCTGGCGGGGCAATCGGGAGTCCCGCACGCGCAGACCAGCTGTTCACTTCCGGCGGCCACCGTCCCCAGGGCGTCTGCGCGGCGCTGGGCGATGGTGCGGGGATCTGCGTCGCAGACCTGGTGGGCCATTTGGGTGAGCCGGCGGTCCAACACGGCGGCGTCGTTGCTCAGCAACGAGCCCCATAGCGACGTGGCGCCGCTGCCGTCATCGTCCGGGCCGATCACTACGTCACGCCCGCGTGCGCCGGCCCGGGTGCGCCGCACCGCCTCCGAGTCGTGCCGGTCGACGATGGCGTCGATGGCAATCGCGGACTTGGCTACCGACAGCGGTCCGAAACGCCTCGCCTCATCGGCAAGAGTGGTGTCGACGAGACGCATGGTGTCGGGGTCGGTGATCAAGTCGGTGTGCCAGACGATCGCGGTCGCCAGTCGGGTGCTGATGGATGCCCTCAGCGAATAGAGCAGCCACTTTGGGCAGCCGGGCCCGCAGTGCCACCGCCAGATACATCTAGCCCGAGGCCATGGTGTGGCTGATGTTCTGTGCGGCGGCCACTTCGGCGGCTATGGCGTCCCAGTTGTCGCACGACCAGTGCGCGTGGTGAGTGGGCCCATCGGCGTGGCGGGATACCAGCTCGGCGATCGCGGACAGCCGGCGCGCAGCCGCGGCTGCCTCCGCCCGCGCGGCCTCCTCGATCCCGGCCACCACCGCGGCGTCGTCGGCGCCCGCACAATTCATCGAACATACTTGCGATTTTAGGGCGAGAGTCCCGCGTTGAATCGCCTTTTATGCGCGCGAAGTGGCTATTCGTTGCCTCATTGAAAATGCGCGCGTGCGGCGTGCCTGCCTGAGGGATCGCTCAGGGTCTCGGTAGGCCCAGACGATGGGGTTGACGTTGGCTGAGCGCAGGGCTGTGACCGAGATGACCGCGATCCGCTACGTGGTGGCGGATCGGCGAGTCAAGGGCAGGATTCTGGACGAGTTGTGCGCCAATACCGGTTGGCACCGTAACCATGCCCGTAAGGCGCTTAAGGCGGCGCTGCGGCCCAAGGTGGTGGCGCCGAGGCGAAGTCCGCGTCTCCCCGTTTATGGGCCGACTGTGATCGCTGCGCTTACGGCGTGCTGGCTGGTACTGGGGATGCCGGCCGGCACGAGGCTGGCGCCGATGTTGAACGAACTCGTGGCAGTGTTACGGCACTTTGGCGAGCTGGTCATCGACGATGACACCGCAGAACTGTTGGTGTCGATGTCGGCGGCCACCATTGATCGTCGCCTGGCAGGTGAACGAGCCAAACGTCAGCTCAAGGGGCGTCGCGCCACCAAGCCCGGGTCGCTGCTGAGAAGTCAGATCCCGATACGCACCTGGGCACTGGGACGACGCTAAGCCGGGCTTCGTTGAGATCGACTTGGTCTCCCACGACGGCGGCAACCCTATAGGCCCGTTCGCCTTCACGCTCACCGTCACTGACGTCGCTACTGGTTGGACCGAGAACCGTTCAGTGCCCAGTAAAGAGGCCAAGTGCGTCTTGGGCGCGTTGGAAAGCATCGCCAACAAGATGCCGTTTCCGATCATGGGGGTGGATTCTGACAACGGAGCTGAGTTCATCAACGTCTATCTCTTCGTCTGGTGCAAGAACCGCGAGATCACCTTCACCCGCGCGCGGCCGACGAATAAGAACGACGGCTGCCACGTCGAGCAGAAAAACTGGGCAGTGGTCCGCACAGTTGTCGGCTACCACCGCTACAACACCGCACCAGAACTGTTACTCAACGAAATATGGCATCTACAGTCCCAGTTGACCAACTTCTTCTACCCACAGCAGAAGCTGATATCCAAGGTCCGTGACGGCGCCAAGGTGACCAAGAGATACGACACCGCGACCACCCCATTCCGCCGCGCCATCAATCATCCCGACACCACCGTGGACCGCATAGCCGCTCTCGCCCGAACCCACGCTCTGATCAATCCCGCCGCCACCCAACGTCAGATCCAGGCCCTGACCGCACAGCTCCACAAAATGACCACCAGCAAGTCGCAATCCGCCACCAGAACCGCATCCCCAAGCGCGCACAATCACATGAGGCAACGAAACCGCCCTCGCGCGCATCTTGACGTGAGGCAACACGCACCCGTCGAAATCGCAGGCTGTGGATAAAGTTGCAACTGTGGATAACCACGCCGGGTAGCCTGACCGACGTGGACTACGCGGCCGCATTTCTCCAACAGAATCGCGCTTTTTCGGACCTGATCCGCGACGCCGACGAGTCCCTGCCCGTGCCCACCTGCCCGGGCTGGAACATCCAGAAACTGTTGCGCCACGTGGGCCGAGGCGACCGCTGGGCAGCGCAGATCGTCAGCGAACGACGCGACGACTACCTCGATCCCCGCAGCGTCGAAGGCGGCAAGCCGCCACCAAATCCCGACGACACGATCTCCTGGCTGCACGGCGGCGCGCAACGGCTGCTCGACGCCGTCGAGCTGTCCGGCGTGGAAACCCCGGTCTGGACGTTCCTCGGGCCGCGCCCGGCGAACTGGTGGATACGACGACGCCTGCATGAGGTGGCGGTGCACCGCGCCGACGTCGCCATCGCACAAGGCAGCGACTTCACGCTCGAACCCGACATCGCGGCGGACGGGATCACCGAATGGCTGGAGCGCATCGTCATTCGGGCCGGAACCAAAGGGGCGCCACTGCCGCTCGAGGACGGCAACACCATGCATATGCACGCCACCGACCCGGGCCTGGGTGAAGCGGGCGAATGGACGGTCGGTGCCCGCGACGACCGGATCACCTGGTCACACGAGCACGGCAAGGGCACCGTGGCGCTGCGCGGTGGCGCGACCGAGCTGCTGCTGGCGATGGTGCGCCGAGTTCCGGTCGCCGATACCGGCATCGCGGTGTTCGGCGACGACGCGGTGTGGCAAAAGTGGCTGGACCGAACGCCGCTTTAGCAAAAGCGCACGGTAATTTGCACACCATGACCACATCGGAGCTCGCCACCGTTCTCGCTTGGCACGACGCCCTCAACGCCGCGGACCTCGACACCCTGGTGGCCCTGTCCAGCGACGACATCGACATCGGCGACGCGCACGGAGCCACCCAGGGTCATGCGGCGTTGCGCCGGTGGGCCGCCTCCCATACCGCGACCGCGGAGCCGGGCCGCATCTACGTGCACGACGGCGTCGTGGTCGTCGAACAGAAGATCAGCGATCCCGACGATCCCGGCGCCGCCACGACCGCCGCATCGGCATTTCGGATAGTTCGCGACCACGTCACCGCGGTGTTCCGGCATGATGACTTGGCGTCGGCGCTGGACGCCACCGAACTTAGCGAAGCCGACCTCGTAACTTAGGGGTCATTTGAGGCAAAGGAGCCTTACATGCGCGGAATCATCTTGGCCGGGGGTTCGGGCACCCGCTTGCACCCGATCACCATGGGCATCAGCAAGCAGTTGCTGCCGGTGTACGACAAGCCGATGGTCTACTACCCCCTGTCCACGCTGATGATGGCCGGCATCCGCGACATCCTGGTGATCACAACCCCCCACGACGCGGCCGGGTTTCAGCGGCTCCTTGGCGACGGCTCGCAATTCGGCATCAACCTCAGCTATGTGAGGCAGGATCAACCCGACGGTCTGGCGCAGGCTTTCGTCCTCGGCGAAAATCACATCGGCAACGACTCCGCGGCTTTGGTGTTGGGGGACAACATCTTCTACGGTCCCGGACTGGGCACCAGCTTGAGTCGCTTCCAATCCATCAGCGGCGGAGCCATTTTCGCGTATTGGGTGTCCAATCCCTCGGCCTACGGTGTTGTCGAATTCAGAGAGGACGGCATGGCGCTGTCGCTGGAGGAGAAACCCGAAACACCGAAGTCCAATTACGCGATACCAGGGCTGTATTTCTACGACAACGACGTCATCGAGATCGCCAAGGGCTTGGAGAAATCGGCGCGCGGTGAGTATGAGATCACCGACATCAACCGGATCTACCTCAACCGGGGCCGGCTGGCCGTCGAGCAGATGGTCCGCGGCACGGCCTGGCTGGACACCGGCACGTTCGACTCGCTGCTGGACGCCAGCGATTTCGTGCGCACGCTGGAACGGCGGCAGGGCCTGAAGGTCAGCGTTCCCGAGGAGATCGCCTGGCGGCGGGGCTGGATCACCGACGAGGAGTTGGCCGAACATGCCCGCACCGTCGTCAAGTCCGGGTATGGCCGCTACCTGCTGGAGCTACTGGAACGTCCTCGCTGACCCCGCCTGGTTTGGCCAGCACCGCGGCGATCGCCGTCGTCAGCGGCACCGAGAGCGCCAGAGCGATGCCGCCCACCGCCGAGCGGGCCAGCTCGATGGCCACGCCCTCGCTGACCAGCACGTCACTCAGCGACCGGTTGGCGACGCTGAACAGCAACAGCAGCGGCAGCGAACTGCCGGCGTAGGCCAGCACCAACGTGTACACCGTGCTGGCGATGTGGTCGCGGCCCACCCGGATCGCGCCCAGGAAAATGGCCCGCCGCGAGGTGTTCCCGCCGAGACGGGCGAGCTCGAACACCGTCGACGCCTGGGTCACGGTGACATCGTTGAGCACACCCAGCGAACCGATGATGAAGCCGGCCAGCAACAGGCCGCTGATCGACACGTTGCCGAGATACACGGTGACCTGAGAGTTCTGTTCATCCGACAGGCCCGTCAGATGAGCCAGATCGATTGCTGCCCAAGACAATCCCGCCGCCAATAGCAACGACGACAAGGTGCCTAACAGGGCGGCGCTGGTCCGCAGATTGACCCCGTGCGCGAGGTAGATCACCGCATACAGGATCGCCGCCGACGCCACCAGCGCCGCCGGGACAGCGGGTGCGCCGTCGCGCAGTGCCGGCAGCAGGAACACCACCAGCACGGCGAAGGCGACCACGATGCCGACTAGGGCAAGCAGCCCGCGCCAGCGGGCCACCGCGACGATCACCACCGCGAACGCCAGCGCAAGAACGACCAGCGGCCAACCGCGTTCGAAGTCGTAAAACGCATACGTCGTGGTGCCCTGTGCGTCGACGGACCGGATCACCCGGATGTGATCGCCCGCGGCGAGCTGCGGCTGCCCGGGGCCGGGGGAGAACTCCAGCAAGGTCCCGGCGCCCGCGTTCGGTCCGGAATCGATCGCCACCCGGGCTAGCACGCACCGCCCGGCGCCCGGGGTTGCGGGAAGCGGCGCAGTGGTCACCACCTGCCCGGCCGACGGGCTGCCGCAGTCGCCCAACCCGCTGGACAGCACGTGTCCGCCCACGGTGGTTACCGCGCCGCCCGAGGCGTTCTGGTACGGCATCGGGACGTCGACATGCTGGCGGCTCGGCCATAGCCAGACCGCACCGGCTATCACCGCGACACCGATCACGGCCAGCAGCCCGACGACGATTTTGGCGGGCAGCGGATCCAGGGACTTCGTCGGTGAGGGCCCCGACGACAAGCCGTGCGAATGCGCATGCGCGTGGGTCACCCGCTCCACGGTAGGGTTGTTTGTCACAAGGTTGGTCAAATCGAGGACTGCGCCACCCGAACGGCGATACGATCTCGTGATTAGCGTCGGGAGGAACCGGTATGTCGTTTGTCGTCGCGGCAACCGAAGCGGTGGCATCAGCCGCCCAGGATTTGACGAACATCGGTTCGACAATCGACGCTGCCAGCGCGGTCGCAGGGGCTTCTACCAGGGGTGAGCTCGCGGCGGCCGCCGATCAGGTGTCGGTGGCGATTGCACAGATGTTTTCCGAGCACGCGGAGGCCTACCAGGGCATTCGCACTCAGATCGCCGATTTTCACCAGCAGTTTGTTCAGAACGTAAGCGCCTCGGGCCAGGCGTATGCGACTGCTGAGGCGGAGAACGCGTCACCTTTGCAGACGGGCGTGCGCGACCTGCTCGGGTGATCTGCCCTTACTGCCGGTAGCTGGTCAGGAAGTTTCCCAACCGGTCGATCGCGGCGGCGAGATCACGCGACCACGGCAGCGTCACGATCCGCAGATGGTCGGGTGCGGGCCAGTTGAACCCGGTGCCCTGCGTGACCAGGATCTTTTCCTGCAGCAACAGGTCGAGGACCAGCTGCTCGTCGTCGGCGATGTCGTAGACCTCGGGATCCAGCCGGGGGAATGCATACAGGGCACCCTCCGGTTTGACGCAGGACACCCCGGGTATCTCGTTGAGCTTGGTCCAGGCCACGTCGCGCTGCTCAAGCAGCCGACCGCCGGGTAGCACCAGGTCCTCGATGCTCTGATGGCCGCCGAGGGCGACCTGAATCGCGTGCTGCGCGGGGACGTTCGGGCATAGCCGCATATTCGCCAGCAGGCTGATGCCCTCGATGAAGCTGCCGGCGTGGTCCTTGGGCCCGGTGATGGCCAGCCAGCCGGCCCGGTACCCGGCGACCCGGTAGGCCTTGGACAGGCCGTTGAACGTCAGGCACAGCAGATCCGGCGCCAGGGTGGCCAGGCTGATGTGCTGAGCGTCGTCGTAGAGGATCTTGTCGTAGATTTCGTCGGCGAGCAGCAGCAACTGGTGCTTGCGCGCCAGGTCGACGATCTGGGTGAGGACCTCGCGGCTGTAGACGGCGCCGGTGGGATTGTTCGGGTTGATCACGACCAGCGCCTTGGTGCGCTCGGTGATCTTCGATTCCATGTCGGCGATGTCGGGCTGCCAGCCCTGGGTCTCGTCGCATAGGTAATGCACCGGTGTGCCGCCCGCCAGCGAGGTCGACGCCGTCCACAGCGGGTAATCGGGCGCCGGGATCAGCACCTGATCCCCGTTGTCCAGCAGGGCCTGCAGCGTCATCGTGATTAGCTCGGAGACCCCGTTGCCCAGATAGACGTCGTCGACATCGAACCGGGGGAAGCCGTCGACCAGCTCGTAGCGGGTGACCACCGCACGCCGGGCCGGCAGGATGCCCTTCGAGTCGGAATAGCCCTGCGCGTACGGCAGCGCCTGGATCATGTCGCGCATGATCACGTCGGGAGCCTCGAAGCCGAACGGCGCCGGGTTGCCGATATTGAGCTTGAGGATGCGGTGTCCTTCGCCCTCCAACCGCGCCGCGTGCTGGTGTACCGGGCCGCGGATTTCGTACAGGACGTCCTGGAGCTTGGACGACTGCGCGAACGCCCGCGGCCGGTGATGACCGGGCGCGTGCACGGGCAGCTGGTGAGGTGTCACGTCACCTATGGTGCCATTGCTGTCTACCGAAATTTGCTGACTCTTATCGAACCGTGATCAGCGCTTGCCCGGAGGACGGGCTCCGCGTGCGATTCCCAGCCCCTTTGCCGGCGCGGCAGGCGAGGCGGCTTCGCCGTCGGTCTCTTTTTCGGCCTCGGGTTCTGGCTTTACTTCGGGCTCGGCCTCCGGCTCGGCAACTGGGGCCGCCGCTTTCTTGGCGCCGGGCCGCTTGGCGCCGGCGGCGATGCCCAGGCCCTTCACGGGTGCCGCGGGCGCCGCGGCTTCCGGTTGGGCCGGTGCCTCGGCTGTCGGCTCCGCGTCCGCCGGTTTTTCAGCGGCGGGGGCCTCTAGAGTCGAAGTCTTCTTGGCGCCGGGTCGCTTAGCTCCGGCAGCCATGCCGAGGCCTTTAACTGGTGCGGCTGGTGCCGCGGGAGCCGTGGCTTCCGTGGCTTCGGCGGGAGCGGCCTTCTTGGCGCCGGGCTTCTTGGCGCCGCCGGCGATGCCGAGCCCCTTGGCGGGCGCAGCGGCGGCGGGTGCCTCGGCCGCCTTCGCTTCGGCAGGTGCCGCCTTCTTGGCGCCGGGCTTCTTGGCGCCGCCGGCGATGCCCAGCCCCTTCGCGGGTGCGGCGGCCGCCGCGGCTGCAGGCTCCGCAGAGGGCTCCGTCGAGGGCTTTTCTGAAGGCTCCGCGGGCGCTTCTTTGGCGGGCGCCTCGGCCAGTGCGGCCGGTGCGGCGGCCTTGGGTGCTTTGGCGGCGCGCGCGTCGGCCTGCTCGGAGGCTTCCTTGGCCGCCGTGCCCTTCTCCGGCAGCGTCGCCTTGTCGTATTCGAGCGACCCGAGCAGTATCTGGGCCACGTCGAGCACCTCAACGCCGCTGCGACCGGCTTCTTCCTGTCGGTCGTTGACGCCGTCGGTGACCATCACCCGGCAGAACGGGCAGGCAGTGGCGACGGTGGCGGCCCCGGTGGCCAGCGCCTCGTCGACGCGTTCGTGGTTGATTCGCTTGCCGATGTGCTCTTCCATCCACATGCGTGCGCCGCCCGCGCCGCAGCAGAAGCTGCGGTCGGCGTGGCGCGGCATTTCGGTGAGGTTGGCTCCCGCGGCCCCGATCAGCTCGCGCGGCGCCTCGTACACCTTGTTGTGCCGGCCCAGGTAGCACGGGTCGTGGTAGGTGATGTCTTGCGAGACAGGGGTAACGGGGACCAGCTTCTTGTCGCGCACCAGCCGGTTGAGCAGCTGGGTGTGGTGCAACACCGAGTAGTTGGCCCCGAGCTGCCGGTATTCCTTGCCGATGGTGTTGAAGCAGTGCGGGCAGGTGACCACGATCTTGCGGTCGACGGTCTCCACACCTTCGAATACCCCGTCCAGAGTCTCGACGGCCTGTTGAGCCAGCTGCTGAAACAGGAACTCGTTGCCCGAGCGGCGCGCTGAGTCGCCGTTGCAGGATTCCCCGGTGCCCAGCACCAGGTACTTGACCCCGGCGATGGCGAGCAGTTCGGCGACGGCCTTGGTGGTCTTTTTGGCCTTGTCGTCGTAGGCGCCCGCGCAACCCACCCAGAACAGGTATTCGTAGCCGTCGAAGCTGTCGACGTCCTCGCCGTAGACCGGCACGTCGAAGTCGACCTCGCTGATCCAGTTGGTCCGGTCGGCGGCGTTCTGTCCCCAGGGGTTGCCCTTGGTTTCCAGGTTCTTGAACAGCGTGGACAGCTCGGCGGGAAACTCCGACTCCATCATCACCTGGTAGCGGCGCATATCGACGATGTGGTCGATGTGCTCGATGTCGACCGGGCACTGCTCGACGCAGGCGCCGCAGGTCACGCAGGACCACAGCACGTCGGGATCGATGACGCCGCCTTGCTCGGCGGTGCCGACCAGCGGGCGGGCCGCTTGCTCGGGCCCGTGCCCGGGTACCCGGCCGAAGCCGGACTCCGGCACGTGGTGGCCCTCTTCCTTGACCGTCTCGAGGTCGAGACCCTCCAGCGGCTCCGAGGTCTTCTCGCCCAGGAGGTAGGGCGCCTTGGCCATCCAGTGGTCGCGCAGGTCCATGATGACGAGCTTGGGTGACAGCGGCTTGCCGGTATTCCAGGCGGGGCATTGCGACTGGCAGCGCCCGCACTCGGTACAGGTGGCGAAGTCGAGCATGCCCTTCCAGGTGAAGTCCTCGATCTTGCCGCGGCCGAATTCGGCGTCGTCCGGTGGGTTTTCGAAGTCGATGGCCTTGCCGTCGGACTCGACCGGCAGCAGCGGGCCCAGCCCGTCGGGGAGGCGCTTGAAGGTGACGTTGATCGGTGCCAGGAAGATGTGTAAATGCTTGGAGTGCAACACGATCAGCAGGAAGGAGAGCATGACGCCGATGTGCAGCATCAGCGCGACGGTCTCGATGATCTCGTTGGTGTTGTGCCCCAGCGGTGCCAGCAGGTTTCCCATGAAGTGCGAAAAGAAGGCGCCCTTGCCGTACGGGAATTCGTTGCCCAGCGCGTTCACCGACGCGCCGCGGAAGATGGCGTATGTCCAGATGACGTTGAAGATCATGACCAGGATCAGCCATGCGCCGCCGGTGTGTGAACCGTAGAAGCGGGAGCCGCGGCCGTATTCCTTGGGCTCGCTGCGCAACCGGATGATCGCGAACGTGATGATGCCGGTGGCCACGGCCAGCGCGAAGAAGTCCTGCAGGGCGCCCAACGCGTCCCAGCGGCCGATGATCGGGAGGTGGAAGTTCGGCTGGAACAGCACGCCGTAGGCCTCGATGTAGACCGTGAGCAGGATGAAGAAGCCCCACATGGTGAAGAAGTGCGCCAAGCCCGGCACCGACCACTTCAGCAGCTTGCGCTGCCCGAACACCTCGGAGATCTGCGCCCAGATCCGGGCACCCAGCTCGTCGGTGCGCCCGCTGACCGATTGGCCGGACATGATCAGCTTGAACAGCCAGAAAACGCGGCGCGCAGCAAACAATCCCACGATTGCCGTCATGCTCAGGCCCAGCACCAGTCTGATGAGCGTCTGCGTGGTCACAGAAGGTCTCCCCAATGCATAGTCACTCGACGAAAACTCGATCGATCAGCTTGCTCATAGTGACATCCGCGCCGCTTCCGACGCGAGAAAGGCTGCCCTAACCTGCCGTTCATCCATGCCGCTGGCCTGCGACTCAGCGCCGCCAAGGAGGCTCGAAGGGCCGCAGCGGGAACGGCCTTTCCCGCGTGGGCGGGGGCGCGGTGGTGGTCACCTCCGACGTTGTGGGCGGCTGAGTGGTCGTGGGCGGCGGGGCCGTCGTGGTCGGTGGCGGCGCGGCCGTGGTGGTGGGCTCGTAGGTCGTCGTCACCGGCGGCGGGTTGTTGGTGGTGGGGGGCGGCGGGATCACGGTTGTGGAGGTGCTGTTGTCGGGCGCGGTGATCGTCACGGTTTGCGGCGTTGGCGGGGGCGCGCTGGGCGGGGTGGTGTTGACCGGGTTGGTGTTGGTGTGGCCAAGGGTCAGCGCCAACACCACGGCAACCAGAATGGCTATAAGGGCGCCGGCCACGCTGAGGACCAGCGCCGTGCGTTTGTACCACGGCAGCCGTGCGGCCTCCTCCGCGTATCGCTGGTCGGCCGGATCGTCGAATCCCGCTGCCTCCCTGACATATTCGCCGCTGTGTTCGCCACCGGTGTAGAGAACCGGCTCGTCGCCCTCGTCGGCGTCTTCGGACCATGCTAGCGGCGCTGGCGTTGCCGACGCGGTGGGAACGGCCTGGGTCGGTGGGGCGGCGCTGGCCATTTGGGTTGGTGTTTCGATGACGGGTGCCGCGGCCGTCGGCGCGCCACCCGACGATTGCTGCTGACCGAGCACGGCCGCGCCGACGGCAGCGCTGACGACGGGTTGCGGTGTGGTGAAGATCGGCACCTGCAGGCGTTCCGACAGTCGGGTGGTGAGCACCGGAATGCTGGCGCCGCCGCCGACGGTCGCCACGGCCGCCAGGTTGGCACGAATTCCGTTGCGCTGCAAGATCTCTTCGACAGTGGAGACGAATCGGTCCAGCGGTCCGGAGATCAGTTGCTCAAATTCCGTGCGGGACAGCCGGATATCGGCACCGGCACTCCCGGGGATGGAGGCGATGGTGGCCTCGCTGGCACCTGACAGTTCTTCCTTGGCGCGCTGGCATTCACCGAGCAGGCGCGCCTGCGACCCCATTCGTACGGTGCCGGTCACTTCGGCGCCGGAACCGGTCGCGCGCAGGTGATTTGCGATCAGCTGATCGATCTCGTCGCCGGAGAATTCGCCGTAGCGGACGGACGAGCCGACCTGCTGAAAGTTCGACCCGGCATTGCTCAGGGTGATGCTGGTGCCGCCGGCGCCGAAGTCGCACAGGGCGACGACGCCGTTCGTCGGGAACCCCGGTCTGGTGCGCAGTGCAGTGAGCGCGGCCGTGGCGTCCGAGATCAGCAGCGGAGGCACGCCGTTGGGCGCCAGGGCCGGCTGGGCGAAAAACTCGTCACGCAGCGCCGCGGACTGGCGCTCGGACCAATATGCGGGGATCGCGATCGCGATCGGTGTTCCGTAGCCGACCGTTCGTGCCATCGCCTCGAGCGCTTCGACCGTCAGCGCCTCGCCGAGGTATTTCGTCCCGTCGGCCGCCACCAATGGGGACCCGTCACCGACCCGCTCGACGAACCCCCGCATCACCAGGCCGGGCTCGTTGAGGTTCGGGTTTTCCTCCGGCAGGCCAACTTCGCCCGCCCGATGGTCGAAGATCGTCAACACGGATTTGCGGCTCACCGCGGTGCTGCCCACCCGGGCGGCGACCAGATTGGCCACGCCGATCGACAGCCCCAGCGACTCGGTCATATCGCATACCCCTGTGTTTGTCGGATCGCTGGCGGTCGGCTCGCCGTCCTCACCATAGCGGGATCATCAAGCCGCTAATCGCTGGCACGCGCGCCGTTACCGATCGGTGGTCAAAACGGCAGCTTTATCCCCGGAGGCAGCTGGGGCAGGTGTGGGTGATGCTTCGTTGTCGGTGGGTTGGTTGGCTGGTATGTCGGTTGCTGCTGTGTCGGCGGCGGGACTTCGCTGCTGGGGGGCGGCGTCGTCTCGGTCGTCGAGCTGGCCGGTGGCGGCGTCGTCGTCGGGGTGGTGGCTGTGATGGTCGTCGTCGACGACGGGGCCGGGCTGGTGCCTTCGTCAGCGCCCATCAGTTCGCCGATCCCGTAGACGATCAGCGCGATCAGGATCAGAACCAGCAGCAGCCAGGCGATCAGCAGCGGGGGGCTGCGATACCACGGGGCCGGCTGGAACCCCGCGTGTTCGGGTTCGGGGGTTTCCCCGTCTACGCCGTAGGCGGCCTTCGTCGTCTGCTGGTTGTTGAAGTCGTCCGATGGGCCGTTACCTGCCACGGCAACGATGGTACTGACGCCAGCTGTCAGTGCTGATCAGAAGGTGTTGACCTGCTCGATGCTGACGAGCGTTTCTGGGCGTTTGCTGGCTTAAACTCAGACGGTTGTGCGACGAATCGGCAGGTCACCGAGATGGTTGTGCTGGGCGCCGGGAGTTGCGAAAAATACTGCTGCGGACCGGCTGCGGACGCTACCGCCGCCCGTCCCTGATCTGATAGACGCGCGGTATTGACAGCCCGGCCGCATCGGCAAGCTGCTCGCCGGGGATGCCCCGCCAGGTCGTTGCGCTGTCAACTTTGACTTCGAGCAAGAAACGACGCCCGCGGTCGCAGTGGGCATGATCGCAGGCTCTCACAAAGCGAGGGAGAAGCCATGCCCACCGCAACCAACCCACACCCAAACGTCCCGCTGCCCGCCTCGGCGCCCTGTTCGCCGACAAGTGGGAAGGCGACGGCTCGCAGCGGGTGATGGGTCCGATCCGCGGCATCACCGACTCGGCCCTCAAAATTTGGACCTGCGCCATCCAGCGGGCGGACGGCCGAATCGCACGCGAACCCGAACCGCCCGAGGCGCACATCGTGGGAGACGCAGCGAAGAGCACAGACATGCGCTCACGCCGTCAAACCAATCCGCCTGGGTCCGGCCACTCACTGGCGTCATCGGACTCCGATGGGGTGCCGTCTCCGAGGCACAGGCAATGCAAGACACTTACTACCCTGCCGACCCCGTCACGGTCACGTTCACCGACTGGGAGACCACGATTCCAGAAACCGATTTCCCGGTCGACCAACGCCAAACAGCGGACCGCTTCCTAACTGCGCTTCGCAGAGGCGTGACCTTCTGAGCGCTCAGACTGCTCCCGGGGAGCGCCGTGTGCGGTTCGAGAAAGGTGAAGTGCTCGAGTGGCTTCGGTGCGCTCGTGGGCGATGCGGCGCTACCGTCCGCGACCTGGCCGACCGACGTGCCCCGGGTTGACGTTGGGCAAGTTGATGTTTGGCACGTCGACGTGCGGGACGTCGATAATGTCTGGCACGTTGACGTCTGGGACATCAAAGTCCATGTTGCCGGGCACGCCGGGGATGTTCAGGTCATCGAGGGGTGCGTTGTGGATGGGAGCAGAGCTGAGTTGGACATGCGGTGGACTCGCGATGACGGCGGCAAGAATCGCCGCTGCGGCGACGGGAGCCGTCCCGAGCGCTGTGAGATAGGTGCGCCTAATTCGCATGGCAGTCATCCTTCCGACGGGCCGAGCTAGATCAAAGAAATTAGAACCGTGGGCTGGCGCATGGGTTTATTGGCAGCGAGCCTTGAAATCATCCAAAGGCTGACGGATGCCTTGAAGGTCACCTTGTACCTGGGGGTTGGCGTTGAGGTAGTTCTGCGCGTTGTTGCGCAGCACATCGCGGTCCTGGCCCTTAAGGCCGGTGAAGAAAGCGTTGACGTCGGGATGGTTGAACATGTAGTCCGACGTGGCAGCCGAAACACCGGATTGAACGCGGGCCAGGTCGGCGGCAGTGCAATTGGGCGGCGGATCGGCCGCGGCGATCGCGGCGCTACCAAATAGCATTGCGCCGCTGATGGCACCGGTAGCGAACGTACCTGCCAGCGCACGGC
This sequence comes from uncultured Actinomycetota bacterium, assembly GCA_963767375.1. Classification (GTDB taxonomy): domain Bacteria; phylum Actinomycetota; class Actinomycetes; order Mycobacteriales; family Mycobacteriaceae; genus Mycobacterium. The sequence continues at coordinate 1,053,360 of CAVYDT010000008.1, read as the reverse complement.
GCACAGTAGGGGCTGAGAGCGACATTGCTGCCTCCTTCATCGGGTAACTAAGACGCTAGACCGCGTCGATCTGGCGAACAACACCCTTAATCGAAACCGGCCCCGATTTTCGTGGATTGCTGATTAATAATCCATCCCGCCGCGCCCACTCACGACGTCATGAGATGAAATCATTTGTATCGCCCGAGGACGTCCAATCAACGTAGGGCCTGCGCTCTAGGCGCGGTTGCATATGAAGCGGGTGCCGATTATGTGTGATCCGCAAAAATTAGCCCAAAGTTGGCTTTTTCAAGACAATTCGCGCACACAAATCCTTTGGCTCACGGCCAAAATTCGGGCGTACTCCTCTGACGTGCGCTGTTGACCGGATGAGGCGAACGAGACGTAACGGTAACGAGCCTCGTGGGGCTTTGGACTTTGTTGCTCGCATCCAGCCCTCTCAGGGGGCTAATCGCGTTATCGCTTTCATGAAGTCGCTGTTTGGCCAGGCATCTCGGAGGACTTCGGTGACCTCCTGCAATGCCAGCAGGCCACTAGTGCCCTGCCGACGCGATGACGCTAGACGTGTATGCGGACCTATTCGATGATGACCTCGACGGCGTCGCCGTGCGCCTGGACGTAGCGATCAAATCTGCTGCGGACTCACTGCGGACCAAATCGGTCCACTGACCCTCTGACGTGCGCTTTCAGGCGCTCAGAAGGTGTTGACCTTCTCGATGCTGACGAACATGCCGTGGTGAGTGTGGCTGTTGGTGAACTTGGTGCCATCGGTGGTGGCGGTGATCGTCCAGCCCAGCGCGTCGTAGGTCTTGTAGTCGATGGTGACCGTCGGGATGGCGCCCAGGTTGCCCAGCACCCACTGGACGGAGCCCCCGGCGGTGATGCTGACGCCGTTGGCGTGTTCGCCGTCTTGCAGGGGTGAGTGGGTGAAGGGTGCTTCGCAGCCGACGGTGTCCTTATTGATCTGGCAGCGCGTCATGCCGGACTTGGTTTCGATGAAGACGTAGCCGTTCTGGTCGGGCGGCAAAGGAATGGCACCGGCCGGCGCGGTTGGGCTTGCCGGCGAGGTCGGTGGGCCCGGACTCGCGGTCGGCGCCGGCAGCGTCGTGGAGGGCATGGGGCTCAGCCGGGGGGTGGGGAAGGAGGGTTCGGTCGGCCCCGTTCCCGGCAGAGCGACCGGCTTGCCGTCGATGATCGTGCTGCAGCCGGCAACAAGCAGGGCGCAGGCCAGCACGGCCCATCGTGCCTGACGCAGTAACCGCACGCGCCAAGAGTACGCACGAGGTGACGCAAGTTACTGCAGTGACGCGGTTTTGGAACCGCGCCGATGGCAAGCTGTTACCGCACAGAGCTTCTCGCTGAAGCTAAGCGCCCGTGCTGCCTTCGGCGGCGGTGGTCCGCACGCGATCGCGGACCAGATACCAGCCGCCGATGAGGGCGGGAATGCCGATCACCGCCGCGCCGAGCATCCACGGACCTTGCACTTTGTCGAAGAACATCAGGACCAGCACGCAAACCAGGAAAAGCAGCGTGGCATAGCCGCTGTAGGGCGCGAACGGCATCCGGAACGCGGGCCGCTCCAACTGCCCGGCCTTCGCCAACTGATGGAACCGCAGCTGGCACGCGACGATCGTGCCCCACGCCACCACGACACCCACCGACGCGATGTGCAGCACGATTTCGAAGGCCTGGTGGGGTACGAACGCGTTGAGGGCGATGCCGAACAGGCCGATCCCGGCGGTGAGCAGGATCCCGCGGTACGGCACGCCGTTCCTCGACATCGGCGCGGTGAACTTCGGGCCGCTGCCGTTGATCGCCATCGACCGCAGGATCCGGCCCGTGGAGTACAGCCCGGCGTTCAGGCTGGACAGCGCGGCGGTGAGCACCACCAGGTTCATCAGGCTGCCCGCACCGTGGAAGCCGGCCTTGGAGAAGAACGTCACGAAGGGGCTCGTATCGGCGCGGTAGGCGGTGTAGGGCAGCAGCAGCCCCAGCAGGATGGTGGATCCGACGTAGAAGACCGCGATGCGGAACACCACCGAGTTGATCGCGCGCGGCATGATCTTCTCCGGATTCTCTGTTTCCCCCGCCGCGATGCCGACCAATTCGACGGCAGCGTAGGCGAATACGACACCCGAGGTGACGAGCACCAGGGGCAGCAGGCCGGACGGCAACAGCCCGCCGTGGCTGCTCCACAGCCCCGGCCCGGTGTCCTGGCCGTCGACCTTGAAGCGCCCGGCCAGAAAGACGGTACCGACGACGAGGAATGTCACCAGCGCCAGCACCTTGACCAGCGAGGCCCAAAACTCCAGCTCGCCGAAGAGCTTGACCGAGATCAGGTTCATCGACACCACTACCACCAGCGCGACCAAAGCGAGCGTCCACTGCGGGATGACGTGGAACGCCTTCCAGTAGTGGCAGTAGTGCGCGATCGCGGTGGTATCCACGATCCCGGTCATCGCCCAGTTCAGGAAGTACATCCAGCCAGCGGCGAAAGCCACCTTCTCGCCGAAGAATTCGCGGGCGTAGGACACGAACGATCCCGACGACGGGCGGTGCAGCACCAGCTCGCCGAGCGCGCGCAGGATCAAGAAGACGAAGATGCCGCAGATGCCGTAGACAATGAACAACCCGGGCCCCGCCGACGCAAGCCTGCCGCTGGCGCCGAGGAAAAGGCCGGTGCCGATGGCGCCGCCGAGGGCGATCATCTGAATTTGCCGGTTCTTGAGGGACTTGTGGTAGCCCGCGTCTTCGCGTCCCAGCCTTTCGGCGGCAGTGTCTTGCGGTGGCCCCATTTTTTTCGAGCTCCTATCGCACGGACTGGCTGTCAGGCTAACCGACGTGCGCGCGACAGGCTCGCTGAACGGGTGGCCGGTTACAGATCCAGCAGTCGCTCGGCGTTGCGGTGGCTGATGCTGGCGCGGTCGTCGTCCGCGAGGGGCAGATTGTCCAGGAACGCGCGCGCATTTTTCATCGAGCCGAAGGGGTAGTCGGTCGAGAACGCCACCCGGCCGACGCCGACCTGCGCGACGAGATTCGCGTAGGTTGCTTCGTCGTTGAAGTTGGCGAAGGTGTAGTGCAAGTTCTCCCGCAGGTAGGTACTCACCGGGTACCGCAGGCCGGTCAGCTCCGGCCTCAGCGTGGCGTCGAACCGGGGCAGCATGAACGACGTCGCCTCGCCCATGTGACCGATGACGATCTGCAACGTGGGGTGGCGGTCGAACACCCCACCGAGAATCATGCGCAGCACGTGTGTGGCCGTGTTGATGTGCCAACCCCAACCCACCGTGGCGAGCGCGAAGGTGACTTCGTCGGAAAACCCGCCATAGCAGGATTCGATCACGGCCGCCGGCGGAATGGTGGGGTGCAGGTAGATCGGGACGTCGAGGTCCTCCGCGCGGGCCAGAACCGGTTCGAAGTGCGGATCGTCCAGGTAGACACCTTGGCAGTGGCCGTTGATGACCGCGCCCACGAAACCGAGTTCGCGCACCGCTCGCTGCAATTCCTCAGCCGCAGCGTCGGGCGCGCTGATGGGCAGGGTGGCGAAGCCGGCCAGCCGATCCGGGTACCGGCGCATCGCCGCGGCCAGCTCGTCGTTGCACGTGCGGGCCGTGCGCACGGCCGCGGGGGCATCCAGTTGCTCCACCCCGGGTGCGACCAGCGACAGCACGGACAGGTCCACGCCCGCCTCGTCCATCGCCGCGATGCGCCCGTCGCCGAGGTCGGTGAGCTGTTCGGCCAAGTTGGGGCGTGATTTATGCCAGCTGCCCGGTCCGTTCAGGAATGCTGTTGTCGCGTAATGCTCTTCAAGGGCAATAGTTCTCATGTCTAGTCCTCCAACACTCTAGTGGCCGCGGACCAGCGCGGCAGCTCGTCGCGCCGGCCGGCCAGCCGGACGTTTTTGTGATACCCGTATTCGGCCAGCGTCTCCTGCGCGTGCTCGCGCCCGAACCCGCTGTGGCCGATGCCGCCGAATCCACTACCCACGGCGACTCGGAAATAGTTGTTGACGAAGACGGTCCCGGCATTGATCTGCCGGCTCACCCGCATGACGCGGTCGCTGTCCTGGGTGAAAACCCCTGCGACGAGGCCGAATTGGGTGCCGTTGGCGATCCGCACCGCCTCGTCCTCGTCGGAGAACGGGATCAGTGCGACGACCGGACCGAAGATCTCCTCGGTGGCCACCCGCATGTCGGGAGTGACGTCGGTCAACAGGGTGGGCGGCACGTAGAAGCCGTTCGCCAGTCGTGGATCGCTGGGCAGCGGCGCCTGCGCGGCGATGCGAGCGCCTTCCGCCGCGCCGATGTCGAGGTAGTCGAACACTCGTCTCTGCTGCGCGGCGGTGACCAACGGACCGACTTCGGTGGCGGGGTCGGCGCCATCGCCCACCCGCAACCGGCCCACCGCGGTGGCCAGCCTGCGCTCGAACTCAGTGAAGATGTTGTCCTGCACCAGGATCCGTGAGGCCGCGGTGCAAGCTTCGCCTTGGTTGAAGAAGCCGCCGTCGACGGCGGCCAGCAGCGCCTCATGCAGATCGGCATCGTCGAAGACCAGCAGCGGGTTCTTTCCGCCCAGCTCCATCAGCGTCGGGGTGAGGTTGTCGGCCGCGGTGCGCAACACCGCCGAGCCCGTCTGTGGGGAACCGGTGAAGGACACCTTGCCCACCAGGGGATGGCCGGCCAGCGCGGCTCCGACCGCGCCAGCCCCGGGTACCACGTGTACGACGTCGTCGGGCAGCACCGACGCGATGAGTTCCACCATGCGCAGCACCACCGAGGGCGTCTGTTCGGGTGGCTTCAGCACGATGGCGTTGCCCACCGCCAGTGCGGGTGCCGTCTTCCCGGCGGTGTGGATGGGCGGCCAATTGAACGGCACGATGCCGGCGATCACTCCGAACGGTTCCAGCGTGGTCACGTCGAAGACGGGGCCGTAGTCGCGCGCCTGGCTGGGCAGCACCTCGACCATGCTGCCGAAGTAATCGAAGATGCTGATCGCGGCTTCGACGTCGAAGTGCCGGGCCTGGGTGATCGGCTTCCCCATCTCCAGGGATTCCAGCGCGGCGATTTCGTCCGCGTGGGCGCGGATGACGTCGGCGACCTTGCGCAGGTAGTGGCCGCGCTGACGGGCCGGGCGCTGCTTCCAGTCCAGGTGTGCTGCGTGGGCGGCTTTTACGGCCTGGTCCACCTGCTCTGGCCCGGACCCCTGGACCACTGCGACCGGCTGACCGGTCGCCGGGTTATCGACTGCGAATTGGTCCTGGTCGGACGCCGACGACCAACGGGTCCTGCTCACCTTCACGAGTCGACGTTACGGCGCCTACGCGATCACGGCCAATGAAAACTTTCGATAGCTGCCAGCACTAGTGGTGATAATGACTGGGTGGAGCTTCGTCACCTCGAGTACTTCCTCGCCGTCGCCGACATGCGCAGCTTCTCCAGGGCCGCCAAGAGGCTGCACGTCGTCCAGTCCGGAGTGTCCGCGACGATCAAGGTCCTGGAGCGCGAACTCGGCGCCGAGCTGTTCGTCCGGGGTCCGGCCGGTGTGACGCTGACGCATGCGGGACAGGAGTTGCGGCCCGGGGCCCGTGCGACGCTCGACGCCGCCCGCGCGGCCAAAGACGCGGTCAACGCCACCCGTGGGGCCGTCCGCGGCACCGTCACCCTGGGGACCCTGACGTCGATCAGCGTCATCGACCTGCCCGCCCTGTTGACTGACCTACATGCCCGGCATCCCGAAGTCCGGATCCAGTTGCGCGCCGCCAGCGCCGGTACGACGGGCCTGGCCCGCCAGTTACGCGACGGCGATCTCGACGTCGCATTCCTGGTCTTCACCGGTGCACCACCGGCCGACCTACACGCCCGACTCGTCGCCAAAATCGCATTGCTGCTCATGGTCCCCGCCGATCACCTACTGGCCCAACGGGATTCGGTGTCGCTGGCCGATCTGGCGGGAATGTCGTTCGTCGACGGCCCGCCCGGATACGGCAATCGAACCGTGGTCGACAACGCATTCGCCGCTGCGGGCGTGGAACGGACCGTTGCGCTGGAGGTCGCCGACATCGGCACTGCCGCGACCTACATCCGCAACGGGCTCGGCATCGGCTTCCTGAGCTGGACGATGTTGGATATCAGCGACGACGCGGGCCTGGTGACGGTCCCGGTCTCCGACGGCGACCTGACCTGGCGGCTGTACGTCGCGACGTCGGCGACCCGTCCGCCCAGCGCGGCCACCCGCGCCCTGCTGTCGCTGATTGAGGAAAAGCTGCCCCCGCTGTTCGAGGAAAACTAGCCGGTCGCGGTCGCCGCCATCGACGTGGCGACCTGCTAAACACTCTGGCGCATAACGCAACCGGGTCGCCACCGCGTCGAACAGCTCGGCTCGGCGCTCCTCGAAGTTAGTCCCGGTGAGCTCGTGTCGCTGCGGGCGCCGTGACGTGCGTTAGGCTCCTTGATGTCACGGTCACATCGCGCATCGGAGCCCACTATGACGTTCGACGCCAAGGAACTTGGGCAACATGCCCGTCGACTGCGAGAGTTCACCGCATTCGACAACTTTTCGGATGGTGAGCTCGAGCGTCTCGTTCAAACTGCGCATCACATTTCCCGGTCGATGCCGTGGCCGCTGATTCGTGAACAGACCCCCTCGGATGCCTGCTACATCCTGCTCAGCGGAGAGGTAGGGGTGTATGTCGGCCAGGACCGCATTGCTGTGTTGGGGCCCGGCGAGGTGATCGGTGAATCTGCGCTCCGCCGTGGGAAATTGCGTTCTGCGACGGTAACGACGATCGGACCGGCCGAGGTGCTGCGTATCGAGCGCGATGATCTCGACCGCTTGCTCGACGAGATCCCCGCGCTGCGTGAAACCATGGAAGCGACTGTCGCACGGCATCCACCGGTGGTCCGGGCCCAGGAGACAAATCCGAAACGCAAGGTAAACGCCTCAGTCCCTGCGGATTTGGTCGACCGGTTCGAGCAGGCCGCCGACGGCGCCGGCGTGGGCGTCGCTGCCGCGCTGGAGGATGCGCTCACCCAGTGGATCGAACGGAACAGCGCCGGGTAACGCGGCCTGCTACTTCTCGAATTCGAGACGGTGCCGATTTCCTCGGCGATGGCTTCCAGGTTGCGAGTGACCAGACCGCGTCCGATACCGACTTCCATTGCATCCGATTCTTGTCGGGAGATGTGATCAGCACTCGTCCGCCCAAATGGACTGTGCCGCTGTCCAGATAGACATCCCACAGTTCGCCGTCGTCGCCGGATTCGATGAACCGGCAGCGGCTGATGGTCTTCGATTTTGGCGAGCAGGTTGCGCGGGTCGGTCACGACGGCGCTGGCTTCGTCGGCGGGGCACCGGATGTGGCGGGAAACGCTGACGGTCTGGGTCATGTCATCGGATCATCGGAACGACGGTCCTACTGGCCAGCTGGGACAGCCCGACCTGCATGACGTTGGTGACGTAGTCGCGGGCGTGATCCCAGTCCGGTTCATCCCCGAATCGGGTGCGCAGATCGATCGGCTCGAGCACCTGGATGCGGATCTTCGCCGGAAGCGGGAAATGCGGCAGCGGGACCGGCGCCAGCCCCCACGGGACGCTGAGCGTCAGCGGCAGGCTCTTGACCCGGGCCAGTTTGTCCAACCGCAGCAACTGCGCGGTGCGATGTCCGTCGTTGAGGACGAGCGTGACCCCCCGGGAACAAGATGCCGATGCCCGCCGTTAGGATGATCAATAAGTTGAGTGACTCAGACTCAATGCTGAGTTGACAGGCCGATACCCCCAGGGGCAGGCTTGAGCGGGGTTCACTCAGCATAATGCAGGACAAAGATCTACTATCCAGGAGGAATCACTATGGCTCGTGCGGTCGGAATCGACCTCGGGACCACCAACTCCGTCGTCGCGGTTCTGGAGGGTGGCGAGCCCGTCGTCGTCGCCAACTCCGAGGGCTCCAGGACGACGCCATCCGTCGTCGCGTTCGCGCGCAACGGCGAAGTGCTGGTCGGCCAGCCCGCCAAGAACCAGGCGGTGACCAACGTCGACCGCACCATTCGTTCGGTCAAGCGGCACATGGGCACCGACTGGTCCGTCGAGATCGACGGCAAGAACTACACCGCCCCAGAAATCAGCGCCCGTGTGCTGATGAAGCTGAAGCGCGACGCCGAGGCCTACCTCGGCGAGGACATCGCCGACGCGGTGATCACCGTGCCCGCCTACTTCAACGACGCCCAGCGTCAGGCCACCAAGGACGCCGGCCAGATCGCCGGCCTCAACGTGCTGCGCATCGTCAACGAGCCGACCGCCGCGGCGCTGGCCTACGGCCTGGACAAGGGCGAGAAGGAGCAGACCATCCTGGTCTTCGACCTGGGCGGCGGCACCTTCGACGTCTCGCTGCTCGAGATCGGCGAGGGCGTGGTCGAGGTCCGTGCCACCTCCGGTGACAACCACCTCGGTGGCGACGACTGGGACGAGCGCGTTGTGCAGTGGCTGGTCGACAAGTTCAAGGGCACCAGCGGCATCGACCTGACCAAGGACAAGATGGCGATGCAGCGGCTGCGGGAAGCGGCCGAGAAAGCCAAGATCGAGTTGTCCTCGTCGGGCAGCACGTCGATCAATCTGCCCTACATCACCGTCGACGCCGACAAGAACCCGCTGTTCCTGGACGAGCAGCTCACGCGAGCGGAGTTTCAGAAGATCACGCAGGACCTGCTGGACCGCACCCGCAAGCCGTTCCAGTCGGTGATCGCCGATGCCGGCATCTCGGTGTCCGACATCGACCACGTCGTGCTGGTGGGCGGTTCGACGCGGATGCCCGCGGTGTCGGATCTGGTCAAGGAGATGACCGGCGGCAAGGAGCCCAACAAGGGCGTCAACCCCGACGAGGTGGTGGCCGTGGGCGCTGCGCTGCAGGCCGGTGTCCTCAAGGGTGAGGTGAAAGACGTTCTGCTGCTTGATGTTACGCCGCTGAGCCTGGGTATCGAGACCAAGGGCGGCGTGATGACCAAGCTCATCGAGCGCAACACCACGATCCCGACCAAGCGGTCGGAGACCTTCACCACCGCCGACGACAACCAGCCGTCGGTGCAGATCCAGGTCTACCAGGGTGAGCGTGAGATCGCCTCGCACAACAAGCTGCTCGGCTCCTTCGAGCTGACCGGCATCCCGCCGGCGTCGCGCGGTGTCCCGCAGATCGAGGTCACCTTCGACATCGACGCCAACGGCATCGTGCACGTGACGGCCAAGGACAAAGGCACCGGCAAGGAGAACACGATCCGAATCCAGGAGGGCTCCGGCCTGTCCAAGGAGGAGATCGACCGGATGATCAAGGACGCCGAGGCCCACGCCGAGGAGGACCGCACCCGTCGCGAGGAGGCCGATGTTCGCAACCAGGCCGAGACGCTGGTGTACCAGACGGAGAAGTTCGTCGCCGAACAGCGCTCAGCCGAAGGTGGGTCGAAGGTCCCCGAGGACACGCTGAACAAGGTGGATGCCGCTGTGGCAGAAGCCAAGACGGCGCTGGGCGGTACCGACATCGGCGCGATCAAGTCGGCGATGGAGAAGCTCGGCCAAGAGTCTCAAGCTCTTGGACAGGCGATCTACGAGGCCACCCAGGCTGAGGGCGGCGGACAGCCGGGCGGTGACGCCTACGCCAGCGGTCCCCAGGCCGGGTCCGCTGACGACGTGGTGGACGCGGAGGTGGTCGAAGATGACCGGGAGTCCAAGTGACCGAAAGCAATCCGGAACAGGTGACGGTCACCGACAAGCGGCGGATTGATCCCGAGACCGGCGAAGTACGGCATGTCCCTCCCGGCGGTGCGCCGGGAGGGGCGGCCCCGGCATCAGACTCAGCCGGCGAATCGGGTGGCGGTCCGGCCGATGAGAAAGTCGCCGAGCTGACCGCCGATCTGCAGCGGGTGCAGGCCGATTTCGCCAACTACCGCAAGCGGGCGCTGCGCGACCAGCAGGCGGCGACGGACCGGGCCAAGGCCGCCGTCGTCAGCCAATTGCTGGGCGTGCTCGACGATCTCGATCGGGCACGCAAGCACGGCGATCTGGAATCGGGACCGCTGAAGTCGGTCGCCGACAAGCTGGACAGTGCGCTCAGCGGGCTCGGCCTGACGGCGTTCGGGGCCGAAGGCGAGGACTTCGACCCGGTGCTGCACGAAGCCGTGCAGCACGAGGGCGACGGCGGCGAGGGCTCGAGGCCCGTGATCGGCACCGTCATGCGCCACGGCTACAAACTCGATGACAACGTGCTGCGGCATGCGCTGGTCGGCGTCGTCGACACCTTCTCAGACGCCACCGCCGGTGACGCGGGTGAAACCGGCGCACAAGCCGAGCAGCCCGACACGGGCGATAACAACGACGCCACAGCTGAATAGGGCCCAGAATCAACAAGTAGGTGAGGAGGTGACGCAACATGGCCCAGCGTGAATGGGTCGAAAAGGACTTCTATAAGGAGCTGGGCGTCTCCTCTGACGCCAGCCAGAAAGACATCAAGACGGCCTACCGCAAGCTGGCCTCGGATCTGCACCCGGACAAGAACCCTGGCGGAGCAGAACGGTTCAAGGCGGTCTCCGAGGCCTACAGCGTCTTGTCCGACGAGGCCAAGCGCAAGGAGTACGACGAAACCCGTCGGCTGTTTGCCGGGGGCGGGTTGGGCGGCCGCAGGTTCGACAGCGGTGGCTTTGGCGGATTCAACGTGGGTGGCGACGGCGCCGACTTCAACCTCAACGATTTGTTCGACGCCGCCGGGCGAACCGGCGGCGCCAACATCGGCGATCTGTTCGGCGGGTTATTCGGGCGCGGCGCGAGCGCGCGTCCGAGTCGGCCGCGGCGGGGCAACGACCTGGAGACCGAGACCGAGCTGAATTTCATCGAGGCCGCCAAGGGCGTGGCGATGCCGCTGCGGCTGACCAGTCCGGCGCCGTGCACCAACTGTCATGGCAGCGGCGCGCGGCCGGGCACCAGCCCGAAGGTGTGTCCCAGCTGTAATGGCTCCGGCGTGATCAACCGCAACCAGGGCGCCTTCGGCTTCTCCGAACCCTGCACCGATTGCCGGGGCAGCGGCTCGATCATCGAGCACCCCTGCGACGAGTGCAAGGGGACCGGCGTCACCACCCGCACCCGCACGATCAATGTGCGGATTCCGCCGGGCGTCGAAGACGGACAACGTATTCGGTTGGCCGGGCAGGGCGAGGCCGGGTTGCGCGGTGCCCCGTCGGGGGATCTGTATGTGACGGTGCATGTGCGCCCAGACAAGGTCTTCGGCCGTGACGGCGACGACCTCACCGTGACCGTTCCGGTCAGCTTCACCGAATTAGCCTTGGGTTCAACGCTTTCGGTGCCGACGCTGGACGGCACGGTGGGTGTGCGGGTGCCGAAGGGCACCGCCGACGGCCGCATTCTGCGGGTGCGTGGACGCGGTGTGCCCAAGCGCAGCGGCGGCAACGGGGACTTGCTGGTCACCGTCAAGGTGGCCGTCCCGCCGAACGTGGAGGGCTCAGCCGAGGAGGCGTTGCAGGCCTACGCGGCGGCCGAGCGGGCTAGTGGCTTCGACCCGCGGGCGGGATGGGCCGGTAATCGCTGATGGCGAAGAACCCCAAGCGATCTGAAGCGCGGACGTTTTTGATCTCGGTAGCCGCTGAATTGGCCGGCATGCATGCGCAGACCCTGCGGACCTACGATCGGCTCGGGCTGGTCAGCCCGAACCGTACGTCGGGCGGTGGCCGCCGCTATTCGGAGCATGACGTCGACTTGCTGCGTCAGGTGCAGCGGCTTTCGCAGGACGAGGGCGTCAACTTGGCCGGCATCAAGCGCATCATCGAGCTGAGCAACCAGGTCGAGGCGCTGCAGGCGAAGGTGCACGAATTGGCCGAAGAGGTGGTGGCGTTGCGCGCCAACCAGCGCCGCGAGGTCGCGGTGGTTCCCAAGAGCACCGCGCTGGTGGTCTGGCAACCGCGCAGGCCTCGCTAAACGCGGAGCGAGAACTGGGCGACCGCCGGCTCGCCGGGGCGCGCACAGCGGTAGCCGCCGCGGCGCAAGGCGTCGGTCGGTGCGGCCATCGGCTCGAAGCACACCAGGTCCTCCCCGCGGGGCGCGAAGATCTGCGCCGCCGGGTAACCGTAGTCGAAGCGAACCTCGATGCGGCGGTCACCGCCGGACACCGCGAATTCCGCGCCGTCGGTGACCTGGTCGTAGCCATCGTCAAAAGCCTTGTCGCCCAATAATTCCGACGTAGCTGGCTGTGCGGCGGTCTCGCCGGTCGGCAGTCCGCGTTGGTCAACGATCAGGTGGCGTAGCTGGGGTGTTTCGATGGTCCACTGCGCGCGCGGCACCTCAGGCAGCCGAAGGTACGGATGGAAACCGAAACACAGCGGCACGGCCTTGTCGGTGGTCGCCGCCACGGTGGTGTGCACGCTCAGCGTGCGGTCGGCGAGTGCGGCCCGCACCGCCAGCAGGTGCGGGAAGGGGAAGCCGGCTAGCAGCGCGGGATCGGCGCCGAAGTCGACCTCGGCGATCAGCTCGTCGGCCGTCTCGGTCATTACCCGCCAACCGCTATACGCGGCGAGCATGCCGTGAATCGGCAGCCCGTTCGGGTCGGCCCGGACACCCGAGGCGCCCGGCGTCAGCGTGACCTTCTCGCCGTCGACCGTGTAGTTGTTGGTGCCCAACCGATTTGCCCAGGGGTAGAGAATTGGGATGCCCATCGTCTTGCCGGCGGTGATGTAGGCGTCCAGGCCGCGCCGCTGGCCGAGGAGTTCCACGCCGGCGTCGGTCAGTGAGATGCCGATCATGCCGGCTTCGGGCACGAACTGTGCGGCCACCGATGATGACGGGTCGGTCAGTGTGACGATGTGCATGGCCTACCTCGATAGTGGATCGTGCTGGATGCGTTCCGGCGGAGCGCCTTTGGCGATCAGAGCGGCCTTAGTCGCGTGGACCATGGCCGGCCCGCCGCAGATCAGGATCTGCCGGTCGCCCCAGCCACCATATTTTGTCACCACATCGGGCAGCCGGCCGGTCTGGCGCACGTGCAGGCCGCGCGGCGGCTTCACGTCGGGATAGTCGGCGGCCCACGGCGGATCCAGGTTGTACTCCGACATCGGCGAGACCGACAGCCACGGGTTGTGCGTCGCAATCTCCCACAGCGTGCGCAAGTCGTAGAGCTCGCACTGGTAGCGGGCGCCGAAGAAGAGGTGCACCCGGGGGTTCACGGCGAAGCGGCTGAGGTCCATGATCAGCGCCCGCAGGGGTGCCAGGCCGGTGCTCCCGGCCACCATCAGCACGTCCGCACCGTCGCGGTCGACCCGCATGGCGCCGTGCGGACTGGATAACCGCCACCGGTCGCCGGGCCGCGTTTCGTTGACGACAGCCGTGCTTACCAGGCCGCCGGGAACCAGGCGGACGTGAAATTCGATGCCGCCGTCGGGGTCGGCCGGAATCGCGGGGCTCAGGTATCGCCACCGGCGCGGGCATTGCGGCACCTGGACGTTGACGTACTGGCCCGCGTGATACTGCAGCGGACGGTCCAGGCGCAGCCGGACGACGGCCAGGTCGCGCGACACCCGCATGTGCTGGATCACCGTGCCGTCCCACCACGCGGGTCCCTCGTCGGCGTCGGCCGCGCCGCTCATCACCCCGGTGATCAGGTTGAGCGACTGACCGGCCGCGTCGTCGACCGCGTCGGTCCAGGCGTCACCCAGATGGGTGCGCAGCGCGCCGTACAGGGCGCTTCGCATTGTGTCGTAATGGCCTGGCAGCACACCAAATTTGCGGTGATCCCGGCCCAGCTGGGCAAGGAAGGCCACCGGCTCCTGCGCGCGCTGCGCGACCAGCTCGCCGTACACCCAGTGCAGCGCATGTGCGAAAGCCGCTCGCTGGCCATCCATTTCGGGTGGAAACAAATCGCGCACGGAGGGGTCGAGGGCGAACCAGCGGGTGTAGAAGCGGCGGGCGAGCTCATTGCCCGCACCCGCGTCTTCCTGGCCGAAGGCGTCATGCAACACCCGCAGCGCATCCCGGTCGTCCAAGCCCACGGACGCCGATTCTAAGTGCGACGAGCCGAATTCAACCCGGTGCGGCCGCGCGCGTGGCTGGGAGTGCGCGACGCAGAGTCGCGGCGCCAATGCTGAGCAAACCATGCTGAACGCGGTAAATAAGCCGACCGAGGCACTCGTCGGGCGTCCGCTGATCGGCAATGGCGCCAACGGGGCGCCCGGCGTCGGCGGAACTGGCGGATTGCTGTTCGGCACGAGCAGGGCGAACGAACGGGTCGGTTTAGCCACTCGAAATTTCCGCGGGCGCGCGATGCCGTGAAAACTCGCTAGAGTTGAGCGGAACAGACTCAACCTTGACGGCGTTGAACAACGCGACAAGCATTTTGTGTACCCACTTTCCAGGCCCCGATTGGAGGCACTTCGTGGACTCTTTCAACCCGACAACCAAGACGCAGGCTGCCCTGACGTCGGCGCTACAGGCAGCGACTGCTGCCGGTAATCCCGAGATCAGGCCCGCTCATCTGCTAATGGCGTTGCTGACGCAGAACGACGGCATCGCCGCACCGCTGCTGGAGGCTGTCGGTGTCGAGCCCGCCACCATCCGCGCCGAAGCCCAGCATCTGGTCGACCGGTTGCCCCAGATCAGCGGCGCCAGCTCGCAACCGCAGCTATCCCGCGAATCGCTGGCCGCCATCACCACCGCCCAGCAGCTGGCCACGGAGATGGATGACGAGTACGTCTCCACCGAGCACCTGATGGTAGGGCTGGCCACCGGCGACTCCGACGTCGCCAAGCTGCTGACCGGGCACGGCGCCTCCCCGCAAGCTTTACGCGACGCGTTCGTCAAGGTCCGCGGCAGCGCGCGGGTCACCAGCGCCGATCCCGAGGCCACCTACCAGGCGCTGGAGAAGTACTCCACCGACCTGACCGCCCAGGCCCGGGAGGGCAAGCTCGACCCGGTCATCGGGCGGGACAACGAGATTCGCCGCGTGGTGCAGGTGCTCTCCCGTCGCACCAAGAACAACCCGGTGCTCATCGGCGAGCCCGGCGTCGGCAAGACCGCGATCGTGGAGGGCCTGGCCCAGCGCATCGTGGCCGGCGATGTGCCGGAAAGCCTGCGCGACAAGACCGTCGTCAGCCTGGACCTGGGCTCGATGGTGGCCGGCGCCAAGTACCGCGGTGAGTTCGAGGAACGCCTCAAGGCCGTCCTCGATGACATCAAGAACTCCGCCGGGCAGATCATCACGTTCATCGATGAGTTGCACACCATCGTCGGCGCCGGCGCGACCGGCGAATCGGCGATGGACGCCGGCAACATGATCAAGCCGATGCTGGCCCGCGGTGAGTTGCGCTTGGTCGGCGCCACCACGCTCGACGAGTACCGCAAGTACATCGAAAAGGACGCCGCGCTGGAGCGCCGCTTCCAGCAGGTGTTCGTCGGCGAGCCGTCGGTGGAGGACACCGTCGGCATCCTGCGCGGCCTCAAGGACCGCTACGAGGTGCACCACGGGGTGCGCATCACCGACTCCGCGCTGGTCGCCGCGGCCACGCTGTCCGACCGCTACATCACCGCGCGCTTCCTGCCGGACAAGGCCATCGACCTCGTCGACGAGGCCGCCAGCCGGTTGAAGATGGAGATCGACTCACGCCCCGTGGAGATCGACGAGGTGGAGCGGCTCGTGCGTCGGCTCGAGATCGAAGAGATGGCGCTGGCCAAGGAGGAGGACGAGGCGTCCAAGGAGCGCTTGGAAAAGCTGCGATCCGAGTTGGCCGACCAGAAAGAAAAGCTGGCCGAACTGACCACCAGGTGGCACAACGAGAAGAGTGCGATCGACACCGTTCGCGAATTCAAGGAGCAGCTGGAGATTTTGCGCGGGGAGTCCGAGCGTGCCGAGCGCGACGGCGACCTGGCGAAGGCCGCCGAGCTGCGGTACGGGCGCATTCCCGAGGTGGAAAAGAAGCTGGACGCCGCGCTGCCGCAGGCTGAGGCCCGCGAGAACGTCATGCTCAAGGAAGAGGTCGGACCCGACGACATCGCCGACGTGGTGTCGGCATGGACGGGCATCCCGGCCGGGCGGCTGCTGGAAGGCGAGACCGCCAAGCTGCTGCGTATGGAGGACGAGCTCGGTAAGCGCGTCGTCGGTCAGAAGAAGGCCGTCCAGGCAGTCTCTGACGCGGTGCGCCGTAGCCGGGCCGGGGTCGCCGACCCCAACCGGCCGACCGGATCGTTCTTGTTCCTCGGCCCCACCGGCGTCGGCAAGACCGAGCTGGCCAAGGCTTTGGCCGACTTCCTCTTTGACGACGAGCGCGCGATGGTCCGCATCGACATGAGCGAGTACGGCGAGAAGCACTCGGTTGCCCGCCTGGTGGGCGCACCCCCCGGCTACATCGGGTACGACCAGGGCGGCCAGCTGACCGAGGCGGTGCGCCGGCGGCCCTACACGGTGGTCCTGTTCGACGAGGTCGAAAAAGCCCACCCCGACGTTTTCGACGTGCTGCTGCAGGTGCTCGACGAAGGCCGGCTCACCGATGGGCAGGGCCGGACGGTCGACTTCCGCAACACCATCCTCATCCTGACGTCCAACCTCGGGTCGGGTGGCAGCGAGGAGCAGGTGATGGCGGCGGTGCGCGCGGCGTTCAAGCCGGAGTTCATCAACCGCCTCGACGACGTGCTGATCTTCGACGCGCTCAACCCCGAGGAGTTGGTGGAGATCGTCGACATCCAGCTTCAGCAGCTGGCCAAGCGGCTCGCGCAACGACGGCTGCAGCTCGAGGTGTCGCTGCCGGCCAAGAAGTGGCTGGCGCACCGCGGGTTCGATCCGGTGTACGGCGCGCGGCCATTGCGCCGCCTGGTGCAGCAGGCGATCGGCGACCAGTTGGCGAAGATGCTACTGGCCGGCGAGGTGCACGACGGCGACGTAGTTCCGGTCAATGTCAGTGCGGACGGCGACGCGCTAGTTCTGGGCTGAGTGAATGGTGGCGACCCGCTTCGCCCGGCTGCGCCGCGCTCGCGATCGCCACGCTGTAATGGGGTTGTGACCTGGTCGCGTTGTCGGTTCTGGCGCAACAGCAGATACCCTGTTTGGGATGGTCCCCCTCTGGTTCACGCTCTCCGCGCTGTGCTTCGTCGGTGCGGTGGTGTTGTTGTACGTCGATATCGATCGGCGCCGGGGGCGTAGCAGGCGCCGTAAGTCTTGGGCGCGGTCGCACGGATTCGACTACGAGCGCGAATCCACCGACATCCTGAAGCGCTGGAAGCGCGGCGTGATGTCGACGGTCGGCGACGTCCCGGCCCACAACGTCGTGCTGGGTCAGATCCGCGGCGAGGCGGTCTACATATTCGACCTCGAGGAAGTCGCCACGGTGATCGCGCTGCACCGCAAGGTGGGCACCAACGTCGTGGTCGACCTCCGGCTCAAGGGGCTGAAAGAGCCGCGGGAGAACGACATTTGGCTGCTGGGCGCGATCGGGCCGCGGATGGTGTACTCCACGAATCTGGACGCGGCCCGGCGGGCCTGCGACCGGCGCATGGTCACCTTCGCGCACACCGCACCGGACTGCGCCGAGATCATGTGGAACGAGCAGAACTGGACGTTGGTCGCGATGCCGATCGCCAGCACCCGCACCCAGTGGGACGAGGGCCTGCGCACCGTGCGCCAATTCAACGACCTGCTGCGGGTGCTGCCGCCCTTGCCGCATGAAAGCCTGGAGGCAACAGGAGCGCCGCTGGCGTTGCGCAATGCGGCGCCGGGCCGTCCGTTGGCTCCGGCCGGCCGGGCCGAGTTGCCGCAGCGGCGGCCCGAACAGGATGTCGCCGGGCTGCTGGGTGACGCCAATCGGGCTGCCCCGGAGCCGGTCCGCCGCGATGAGGGTCGCGCCGAAGGCTTCCGGCGCCCGCCGCCGGTGGGTCGCAACGGCAGTCAAGCCAGCCACTACCAGCACTGACAGCGTGCCGCGTCCGGTAGCCCTGATCACCGGGCCGACGTCCGGGATCGGCGGCGGCTACGCGCGACGCTATGCGCGCGACGGCTACGACCTGGTTCTGGTCGCCCGTGATGTCGACCGTCTTAAGCAATTGGCCGGCGAGCTGGAAGCCGAGGCCGGCCGGGTCGAGATTCTGCCCGCGGACCTGACCGACGCCGCCGACCGCGAGGAGGTCGCCGACCGGCTCGCCGGGGGAGTGCGGGTATTGGTGAACAACGCCGGCTTCGGGACGTCCGGTGAATTCTGGACGGCCGATCCCGCACTGCTGCAGGCGCAGCTTGACGTCAACGTGACCGCGGTGATGCGCCTCACCCACGCCGCGCTGCCGGCCATGCTCGACGCCGGTGCCGGCACCGTCATCAACGTCGCCAGTGTTGCCGGGCTGGTTCCCGGACGCGGGTCGACTTATTCGGCGTCGAAGGCTTGGGTGATCGCGTTCAGCGAGGGCCTGGCGGGTGGGTTGCACGGGACCGGCGTCGGCATCCACGTCGTGTGCCCGGGGTTCGTGCACACCGAATTTCACGCCCGGGCCGGGATCGACATGGCCAAGCTGCCTTCGTTTTTGTGGCTCGAGGTCGACGACGTGGTCAGCACGAGCCTGGCTGACATCGCCGCCGGCAAGGTGATCAGCGTTCCGGGCATCCAATACAAGGCGCTGGTGGGCGCCGGGCGGCTGATTCCGCGCGGGCTGATGCGCTCCGCAGTCAAACGAGCCGGAGGTGGCCGTGGCCGAACCTAGGCAGGAGCTGGCGGAGCTGGTGCGCACGCTGTCGGTGGTGCACGGCCGGGTCACGCTGTCGTCGGGCAAGGAGGCCGACTACTACGTCGACCTGCGCCGCGCCACCCTGCACCACCGGGCCTCCGCGCTGATCGGCACGCTGATGCGCGAACTCACCGAAGACTGGGACTACGCGGTGGTGGGCGGACTGACCCTGGGCGCAGACCCCGTCGCGACCGCCATCATGCACGCGTCCGGCCGTCCCATCGACGCGTTCGTGGTGCGGAAGTCAACGAAAACCCATGGTCTGCAACGCCTTATCGAAGGATCCGAGGTCTCCGGCCAGCGCGTCCTGGTGGTCGAGGACACCAGTACCACGGGCAACTCGGCGCTGACGGCGGTGCACGCGGTTCAAGACGCGGGCGGCGAGGTGATCGGGGTAGCCACCGTGGTGGACCGCGCCACCGGCGCCGCCGAGGCCATCGAAGCCGAGGGATTGCCATACCGCAGCGTGCTGGGCCTTGCCGATCTGGGGCTGGGCTAGGCCGGCGGCGGTGCGCATCGTCGTCGCGACAGTCGCCTGCCTGGCGGCATGTCTGGCGGGCTGTTCGGACTCCAATCATCCCGTTCGCCCCTACAGCGCCCAGGGGGCGCGGCTGGGTGAAACGCTGGGCTTGCTGGGCTGGAACATGTCGGTGTCGAACCTGCGCTGGGACGACGACTATGTGCTGGTCGACATCGACGCGGCACCGACGGACCCCAAGGCGTCGCACGCCAAACCCGAGGAAGTGCGCTTCGGGCTCTACGGCGCGCTAGCCCATCCGCTGGAGGCGGGCGGGCTGGGCAGCTGCGATGACGCGGTGACCCAGGTGCACGACATCGGCTCGCCGCTGTCGGCTCCCCCCAACCGGCTCACCGGCACGGTCTGCCTGGGCCCGCTGAAGGACCGCAGCGCCGTCCGCGGGGTGTACGCCTACTCGCCGCACGACCGGATACCGAAAACCACCGTCGCCTACGGCGCGGCGTTTCCCGTTGGGGTGCTGCCGACCAACGGCAACGACACCGGCGTGGAGATCAAGACCACCAGCCTGACGGCCTGGCGCGCCGACGGCACCCCGGTGACCAAAGACCAGCTCGGTGATCCGGCGGCGTTCACCGGCAACGGCTACATGCTGTTGGGGCTTCAAGCCGACGCCATCGCGGCCCGCTACCGCGACGAGTCCGCGGCCCGGGGAGGCCCGATGATGCTGCTCGCTGCGCCGTCCCTGCCCGGCAAGGGACTGAATCCGGCCTGCGCGGTGTACGGATCCTCGGTGCTGATCCTTCCCGATGCGTCGCTGGAAGCGGTGCGCGTCAACGCGTCGCTGTGCACTCAGGGTGAGATCAACGAGGCGTTGCTGTACGCGACGGTGGCGGTCGCCGGCACGCATGCCAGTGTCTGGACCGTCAAGTGACCGAACCCGGACCCACGGAATGGGGCGCACCGGCCGCCGGCGTCGGGCCCTGGCAAGGCGATCTCCCCGAGCACCCGCGCTACGACCCAGTTCTGTTGCGCGACGGCGACACTCGCAATGTCGTCGACGCCTACCGGTACTGGACCCGGGATGCGATCATCGCCGACATCGACGGGCGTCGCCACCCGCTGCACATCGCGATCGAGAACTTCGGCCACGACGCCAACATCGGATCGGTGGTGCGCACCGCCAACGCGTTCGCCGTCGATACCGTGCACATCGTCGGGCGCCGGCGCTGGAATCGCCGCGGTGCGATGGTGACCGATCGCTACCAACGGCTGCGTCATCACGACAGCACCGCCGAGCTTTTGGATTTCGCCGCGGGTGCCGGGTTGACCGTGGTGGCGGTCGATAACGTTCCCGGGGCCGCGCGCCTGGAGCAGACCACGCTGCCGCGCGAGTGCCTATTGGTTTTCGGTCAAGAAGGTCCCGGCATCACCGACGACACCCGATCGGGTGCGGCGATCACGGTGTCGATCGCCCAATTCGGCTCGACGCGCAGCATCAACGCCGGCGTGGCGGCCGGGATCGCCATGCACGCCTGGATCAGGCAGCACGGGGACCTGGGGCGCGCGTGGTAGGGGTCATCGAGGATGGCGGCCGGCGGGCTGAGGCAGGATTTAGTCCATGGAACAGGTATGGGCGAACCGGGCGGCCACCACCGAAACCGCGATCACCCAGCGGCACCTGAAGCGGCTCTGGGCGTTACCGGGAACGCAGTTGGGAGTGGTGGCCTGGCCGTCGGACCGCAAGGACCGGCTGTTCGGCACCTGGCACTACTGGTGGCAGGCGCATCTGCTGGACTGCCTGATCGATGCCCAGCTGCGTGACCCGCAGCCGGAACGGCGCGCCAAGATCAACCGGCAGATCCGCTCGCACCGGCTGCGCAACAACTTCTCGTGGACCAACAACTACTACGACGACATGGCGTGGCTCGCGCTGGCGCTGGAACGTGCCGCCCGATTGACCGGTGTGGAGCGCCGCCGCGCGCTACCGAAGCTCGCCGACCAGTTCGTCAAGGCATGGGTGCCCGAAGACGGCGGCGGGATCCCGTGGCGCAAGCAAGACCAATTCTTCAACGCCCCGGCCAACGGGCCCGCGGGGATTTTTCTGGCCCGCTACGGCGACCGGCTGCGCCGGGCCGAGCAGATGGGTGACTGGATCGACCGAACGCTGATCGACCCGGAGACCCATCTGGTGTTCGACGGCATCAAGGCCGGCTCTCTGGTGCGCGCCCAGTACACCTACTGCCAGGGTGTGGTGCTCGGGCTGGAAACCGAGTTGGCGGCCCGCACCGACTCGGATGCCAGGCAGCGGCACGCGGCACGGGTGCACCGCCTGGTCGACGCCATCAAGGAACACATGGCGCCGTCGGGTGTGTTGCAGGGCGGCGGTGGCGGGGACGGCGGCCTGTTCTCGGGCATCACCGCCCGCTATCTCGCTCTGGTCGCCACCGCGCTGCCGGGGGAGCAGGCCGAGGACGTCGCGGCCCGTGCTACGGCGCGCAAGATAGTGCTGGCCAGCGCGAAATCGGCGTGGGACTACCGGCAAACGGTGGAGGGGCTGCCGGTGTTCGGGGCGTTTTGGGACCGCGACGCGGAGCTACCCACGGCAGGCGGCAGCGACGAGGGCGCAGACGCGCAGTTCGTTGCGGGCACGGTGAGCAGCTCCGAGGTCGCCGAACGAGACCTGTCGGTGCAGCTGTCGGGCTGGATGCTGATGGAGGCGGCCAACAGCGTCACCGATTCACTCGGGTAGCACCAGCCGGTCCGGCTCGTCCGCAGCCTGCACCGCTTCCCCGATTTTTCGAGCCGAGTTGCGGCGTCCCCGATAGCCACGCCAGGCGGCGATCATCGCCGGCATCATTGACACGAAGAGGATGGCCAGGATGATCTTTTCCAGGTTCTGGTGAACGAACGGCGCGGTGCCCAGGAAGTAGCCGGCGACCGTCACGCCGCCACCCCAGAGGGCGCCGCCGACGATGTCGAACGCCAGATACACCGGATAGCGCATGTAGGACACTCCGGCCACCACCGGCGTGAATGTCCGCACGAAAGGCATGAACCTGGCCAGAATGATGGCCATCGGCCCGTACTTCTCGAAGAAGGCGTGCGACTCGGTCACGTAGTGCTTTTTGAAGAACCGGGAGTCTTCCTTTTTGAACAGCGCCGGCCCGATCCGGCGCCCGATGAAATACCCGGTCTGGTCACCGAGGATGGCGACGACGGCGACGGCCGGTGCCAGGACCCAAATGTTGAGCGTGCCCTGGGCGGCCAGCAACCCGCCGGTGAACAGTAGTGACTCACCCGGGAGCAGCGGGAACAGCAGCCCGGTCTCCACGAAGATGATGACGAGGATGGTCGGTAATACCGCCGACGCGAACAGACCCTGAGGGCCGATCCAAAACATCGGGTCGAGGATGCTCCCCGAGGCCATCACGGTGGTGCTCATGATGCTTCAACATACCGGCGTTGCAATACTGAACGGACCCAGTCGTCAGGAAGGAAGTCCATGCCTATCGCAACGCCCGAGATCTACGCGGAGATGTTGGGACGCGCCAAGGAGAACTCGTACGCCTTCCCGGCCATCAACTGCACGTCTTCGGAGACCGTCAACGCCGCCATTAAAGGATTCGCCGACGCCGGCAGCGACGGCATCATCCAGTTCTCCACCGGCGGCGCGGAGTTCGCGTCCGGCCTCGGGGTCAAGGACATGGTGTCCGGTGCGGTTGCGCTCGCCAAGTTCACCCGTGCGATCGCGGCCAGATACCCGATCAACGTCGCGCTGCACACCGACCATTGCCCCAAGGACAAGCTGGACGCCTACGTGCGCCCGCTGCTCGCGATCTCGGCCGAGCGGGTCGCGGCGGGCAAGAATCCGCTGTTCCAGTCGCACATGTGGGACGGATCCGCGGTCGCGCTCGACGAGAACCTGACCATCGCCCAGGAGCTGCTCAAGGCGGCGGCGGCCGCCAAGATCATCCTGGAGGTCGAAATCGGCGTGGTCGGCGGCGAAGAGGACGGCGTGGTCGGCGCGATCGACGAGAAGCTGTACACCACCCCGGAGGACTTCGAGAAGACCGTCGACGCGCTGGGCCACGGCGAGCACGGCAAGTACCTGCTGGCCGCGACATTCGGCAACGTGCACGGCGTCTACAAGCCCGGCAACGTCAAGCTGCGCCCCGACATCCTGGCCCAGGGTCAGAAGGTCGCGGCGGCCAAGCTCGGATTGGCCGATGACGCCAAGCCCTTCGACTTCGTGTTCCACGGCGGTTCGGGCTCGGAGAAGTCGGAGATCGAAGAGGCGCTGCGCTACGGCGTGGTGAAGATGAACGTCGACACCGACGCCCAGTACGCGTTCACCCGCCCGATCGCCGCCCATATGTTCACCAACTACGACGGCGTGCTCAAGGTCGACGGCGACGTAGGCAGCAAGAAGGTGTACGACCCGCGCAGCTACCTCAAGAAGGCCGAGGCGTCGATGACCGAGCGGGTCATCGAGGCGTGCAACGATCTGCACTGCGCCGGGAAGTCAGTCAGTGCCTGACCCGGCCGCCGCGCGCTAGCCGCTGGGGGACTGGCAGATCTTCCACTGATCGTCGCGGAACTGTAGGTCCAGGCTGCGTGTCGACCGGAGCTGAGGGTCGTAGGCCATGAACGTGGTGATATTCGCCTCGGCGTGCTGGCCGTTGACGACGACCTGGTCGATGCTGGCGATCACCGGAAATTGCTTGGCCGCCGAAACCCGCTGGTAGGTCTCGTCCCACGCGTGCTCGTCGTAATCCACGTATCCGTCGCGGGTGGCGCCACATGTGATGCTGCGCAACGTTTTCAGGTCGCCCCGCTGCACCGCGACGTCAAAGCTTTGGATGGTCTGGCGCACCTGGACTTCCGGCGAGGCCGACACTTTTTTATGTCGGGTCAGCAACACCGTGCCCAGGATCGCGATGGCGGCCAACGCCAAGACGATCACGACGATCGCCAGCACCCAGCCCCAGTTGTATTGCCGCGATGTCGGCAGCTTCATGCCTAGCCGCGGGGGGATCGATTGTGGCGTAGCAGTTTTCGGACCGGCCGGCGGATGTTGGGGAGGCGCGAGATTCGGCGGAGCCGCCGGGGGTGTTGCGCCTTGCCCCGGCGAGCCGGGCGGAACTGACGGCGTTGCAAAGACTTCCGTCGCCGGTTCGGGTGGGGTGGCGATGATCGCGGTCTCCTTGGCGTCGAAGCCAGGTGCCGTGAACCGCCGTTCGCGCGGTTGTCCCGCGGATGTCGCCTCCGGTTCACCCTCGGGATCGGGTTGGATCACCACGGTCTCGGTCTCGGAGTCGTGGGGCACGAGGGGTTGGGCCTCGGTGAGCTCTTCGTCGCGGTCGGGCTCGGGTGGATTGGGCATGGGTGCGGCTTTCCTCCCGCTATCGAGTCGGTAGTTGGAGCTTAGCGACCCGGCCCCCGATTGCGGTGAAGGGCGGAACGGCAGAATGGTCAACCATGACGCCGATGGGTGACCTTCTGGGACCTGATCCGACCCTGCTGCCCGCTGACACTGACGCCGAGGCGGAATTGTTGGCCGATGAGAACCCGGCCATCGTCGCCGGTGCCCATCCGTCGGCGTCGGTGGCCTGGGCGACGCTCGCCGAGGAGGCGCTGGCCGACGACAAAGCCGTTACGGCCTACGCCTACGCGCGCACCGGCTACCACCGGGGCCTGGACCAGCTGCGCCGCCACGGCTGGAAGGGCTTCGGCCCGGTGCCGTATTCGCACGAGCCCAATCGGGGCTTTTTGCGGTGCGTGGCGGCGCTGGCGCGGGCCGCGGACAACATCGGCGAGACCGACGAGTTCCGACGCTGCCTGGATCTGCTCGACGATTGCGACCCCGAGGCCCGCAAGGCTCTGGGTTTCTAGAAGGGCTCTAGAAGGTCTCCTCGCAGTGCCCGGAGCCATCCGGGCGCTCGATCTGGACGGTGGCGTGATCCAGTCCGCGCTCGTGCAGCACCGCGCGTGCGTCACTCAGCACCCGGGCGGAGTCGGCGGCGCTTCTCAGGTGCGCGGTGCACATGTCCTTGCCGGGCGAAAGGGTCCACACGTGCAGATCGTGCACCTCGGTCACGCCGTCGACGGCGCCCAGCGCCGAACGCAGCTCCTCGACGTCGATGTGGGCCGGCGACGATTCGGAGAGGATCCGCAACGCCGCCCGAGCCAGCGAGATCGCCCGCGGCAGCACCCACAGCGCCACCAGCACCGCGACCACCACGTCGGCGTAGGGCCAGTGTGTGGTGATGGTGACGACGCCGGCGATCAGCACACCGATGCTGCCGACGGTGTCCGCGACGACCTCCATGTAGGCGCCCTTGACCGCCAGGCTGTCCTCGGAGTGCGAACGCAGCAACAACGCCACCGCGAAGTTGGCGGCCAGGCCGGCCAGCGCCACCACGACCATCGGCACGCCAGGGATGGACGGAGCCTCTTTGAGCCGTTCGATCGCTTCGTAGAAGATGAACAAGGCCACCCCGACGAGCAGCGCGGCGTTGGCGACCGCGGTGAACACCTCGGCGCGATGCCACCCGTAGGTGCGCGCGGGTGACGAGCTGCCGCGCCTGGCCAGCGTGACGGCGGCCAGCCCCATGAACACGGCAACCACGTCGGTGAGCATGTGCCCGGCGTCGGCCAGTAGCGCAATCGAATTGATCAGCAGCGATGTGGTGAGTTCGACAACGAAGAACGTCGCCAGGATCGCGGCGGCGACGATCATGCGGGGGATCATCCGAGACGAATCGGCCTCGGCCGGGGTGTGACTGTGACCGGCGCCCATAATCAGTAATATATGCGTATTAACGCATATATCGCAAGGCTCAGAACCAGCGGCTCCAGAAGCGGGTCAGCGAGTTGCCCCAACTCACCAGCACCTCCGGCACACCGGAGAAACCGAAGAACCACAGCACAATCCCGAAGATCCACGGGCTGGCCGCCAGGAGCACGAACAGCAGGATGAAAAAGCCGTATTGCTTGGCCGGTGCCAGCGCGCGCTGCGTCTCGGGACTCAAATGCGGTTCCAGGGCGTCGTATCCGTCCAGGCCCGGGACGGGCAGCAGATTCAGCAACACCGCCATGATTTGCAGGAATCCCAGGAAGGCCACCCCCGACCACAGCACCAAATGGTCCGGGTCGTAGAGCAACCGGGTCAGCGTCAGCAGCAGCACCGCGAGCACCAGGTTGGCCGCCGGCCCCGCCAGGCTGACCAGGGTGCGGCGCCGTGGACTCATGAACCAGGTCCGTACGTACACCGCGGCGCCCGGCAAGCCAATCCCGCCCAGCGCGATAGCGATGATCGGCAGCAGCAGCGACAGCGCGGGATGGCTGTAGCGCCGCGGATCCAGGGTCAGGTACCCGCGCACCTCGGGGTCGTGGTCGCCGAATCGCCAGGCGGTCAGCGCGTGCCCGAATTCGTGCAGGCACAGCGACACCAGCCAGCCGGCGATCACGAAGGTGAACACTCCGGCGTAGGCCATCGGCCGCACGCTGTTCCCGGCCAGCCACGCCAGCGCGCCCCCGACCGCCGTCAACGCGATCAAGCCCAGAAACAGCGGGCTGGGCCGCACCGATTCGCGCACCCATCGAAGTTACCTGAAGCTACCTGAGCGGCAGCCTGCCTTCGACGTTGCGATTACCTCCGCCGTAGTGCAACCCATGAGCGACAATGTCGCTGGCGCCCTGACTTGCGCGCTGGCAGTCGAGAAAAGGCAATGACGATGAGCGAGGCGCTTCGGCAGCTGCAAATCGACGGCTACGTGATCCTGCCAGGGTTGCTCTCCGCGCTCGAGGTCGAAGAGATCAGGCGCGCCCTCACCCCGCTGCTTGCACGACAGCCGTGGGCGCGGGGGGAGTTCTTCGGCTCCCGGACCCGCCGGCTCCACAACGTCCTAGCGAAAACTCGTGCCACCGATTGTCTGGTAGGCCATCCGCCGGTTGTCGAGCTCGTGCGCACCGTGCTGGGCCATCCCCAGGTCTCGATCGTCAACGCGATCGAGATCCACCCCGGCGAGACGGCGCAGCCATTTCACCAAGACGATGTGCTGTTTCCCATCTCGCGCCCGCATCCGCCGCTCATTGTGAACACGATGTGGGCGATCACCGAATTCACCCGGGAGAACGGCGCCACGATGCTGGTCCCCAAGAGCCAAGACCTCACTACGCTGCCTGATGCTTGTCAGACGGTCAGCGCCGAAATGGACCCGGGCTCGGTCCTGCTCTGGAACGGAGGCCTTTTTCACGGTGGTGGTGCAAACCACTCCCCACATGCTCGGCTCGGCGTGAACGTGAACTACAACTGTGCCTGGCTGCGACAGCAGGAGAATCCATACCTCGCCATCCCGCAGGAAGTGGCACGGGAACTCCCCGACGACTTCCTTCGGCTAGTCGGCTACGACGCGTTCCTCGACATCTATGGGCTCGTCGACCACGCGCACCCCCTCGGGGTCCTCGGACGCCCAGTGCAGCGAATCGATTCGGCCGGCGGCACGGCCCCGTAGCCCAACCCCGGAAATGGACCGGTTTCAGCCGGGGGCGCCGGGGGTGCCACCGGTGCCGCCGTTGCCTCCGGCGCCGGCCGCCCCGCCGGTCCCGCCGCTGCCGTCCGCCCCGCCGGTGCCGGTGGTGCTTCCGGTTCCAGGGCCGCCGCCTGTGCCGCCGGCACCGCCGTTGCCGCCGTTGCCGTTGCCGCCCGGCGGGCCCAAGAGGCCGAGTTCGCCGGCATTCCCGCCGGCGCCGCCGTTACCACCGATCCCGCCGTTGCCGCCGTTGCCGCTGACCGCGCCGGCCCCGGCGTCGCCGCCGGTGCCGGCTATTCCGGCCTTGCCGCCGGTGCCGCCGTCCCCGCCGTTGCCACCCTGGCTCAGAAGGCCGCCTTCGCCGCCGGCCCCGCCAGCCCCGGCGTTGCCGCCGTTGCCGCCGCTGCCGGCGTTGCCGCCGTTCATGCCCGCGACGGTGCTGGCGTCGAAGCCGGTGCCGCCGGCTCCGCCGGTCCCGCCGGCGCCGCCGGCACCGCCGTTGCCGCCCTCGCTGTAGAGGTGCGCGGCGCCGCCGCCGGCACCGCCGTCCCCACCCATGCCACCGCTGTCGCCGTTGGTGCCCGGGGTGCTTGCAGTGCCCGGTTCGCCGACCGTGCCCGCCCCGCCGGCCCCGCCGTTGCCGCCGTTGCCGCCCATGCCGAGGTAGAACCCGCTGTTGCCGCCGGCCCCGCCGACCCCGCCGTTCATACCTGCGCCGCCGGCCCCGCCGTTGCCGCCGGCACCGCCGTTGCCGAGCAGGAACCCGCCCCTGCCGCCGACCCCGCCGGCGCCGCCGTCGGCCCCGGCACCGCCGGCGCCGCCGTTGCCGGTCAACCCGGCCTTGCCACCGGCCCCGCCCACACCGGCCGCATCGGTCGCCCCCGCCCCGCCGTCCCCGAAGAGGATCCCGCCGGGAGCGCCGTCGGCTTGTGCCAACGTTCCTCCCGCGATTCCGGCAGCACCGTTGTCGATCAGACCGCGACCGAACAGCAACTGAAAGGGCGTATTGATAAGCGGGTCGATCAGTTGACCGAGCGGACTTGCAATATAAGCTTCGCCGAGCCCGTGGAGCGGGAGGTAGAAGCCCTGGACCACACTGTTAACCAGTGAAGCACCGGCCGCCGGATCGATCGACAGCGCGAGGCCAGCCAGTGGATCTGATGGCAAGGATGGCAAAGCCAACGCCGGATCAACCGCAAGACCGCTCGGGTGAAGAAGACTGCTCAGATCCAAACCCGCGAGGGGATGGACACCGGTGAGGGGATCCGCGAAAGGCATGGCGCCGGGTATGCCGGGAGTGCCGGGGGTGCCGCCGCTGTTGGGGGTGCTGCCGGCCGCACCGGCGGCCCCGCCGCTGCCGGCAGCCCCGCCGATGCCGGTGGTGGTTCCGGTTCCGGGAGCGCCGCCGGTGCCGCCTGCCCCGCCGTCACCGCCGTTGCCGTTGGCCCCCACGGGATGGGTATAGCCGACTAGACCGGAATTCCCGCCGTCACCGCCGTTACCACCCACCCCGCCGTTGCCGCCGGTGCCGCCGACCCCGCCGGTGCCGGCGTCGCCGCCGGTGCCGGCTATTCCGGCTTCGCCGCCGGTGCCGCCGTCACCGCCGTTGCCTCCTCCGCCCAAAAGGCCGCCAACTCCGCCGGCCCCGCCGGTCCCGGCGTTGCCGCCGTTGCCGCCGTTGCCGGCGTTGCCGCCGTTCATGCCCGCGACGGTGCTGGCGTCGGAGCCGTTGCCGCCGGCCCCGCCGACCCCGCCGTCGCCGCCGAGGCCGCCGTTGCCGCCAAGGCTGAACAGGAGCCCGGCAGCCCCGCCGGTGCCGCCGGCCCCACCGGCGCCGCCAGCACTGCCGCCGGTGGCGGGACTGGTAGCAGTGCCGTCCATGCCGGGGACGCCTGCCCCGCCGTCACCGCCGTTGCCGCCGTTGCCAGCGTTGCCGAAGAAGTTGCCGAAGCCGAAGATGAAGTGCCCCTTGTTCGCGCCGGCTCCGCCGGCCCCGCCATTCATGCCTGCGCCACTGACACCGCCGTTGCCGCCGTCGCCGCCGTTGCCGATCAGGAACCCGCCGGTACCGCCGACCCCGCCGGCGCTGCCGGCCTCGCCGGCCCCGCCGTTGGCCCCGTTGCCGCCGACACCGCCGTTGCCGATCAGCCCGGCCGCCCCGCCGTTACCGCCGGCCATCCCGGCCCCGCCAGCCCCGCCCGCGGCGTCGTAGCCGGCCCCGCCGTCACCAAACAGGAGCCCGCCGGGACCGCCATTGGGGTGTGTCAGTGTTCCGGCGATGCCGTTGCCGATCAGATCACGGTGGAACAGCAACTGGGTGGGCGCATTAATAATCGGGTCGATCGCCTTACCGAGCGGACTGGCAATGTACGCTTCGCCGACCCCGTGAAGCGGGAGATAAATGGCCTGGACCAGGTCGGCAGATCTCGAAGCGGCACCGGCCGCTGCTGCGTTGGCGATATCTGTGCTGAAATAGGCACCCGCGCCAGCGCTCAACGAATCGACAAACTCCGCGTGGAACGCTTCCATTCGGGCGCTAAAAAGTTGATATTCCTGGCCGAAGTTGCCGAACATCGCCGCGATCGCGGCCGACACCTCGTCCGCGGCCGCGGGAACCACCCCGGTCGTGGGAACCGCAACGGATGTAAACGCTTCGGCCAGCATCGAGCGGATATCTGCCAAATTTTCAGCTGCCGCCTGCATCTGCTCCGGCGCCGCGACCACAAACGACATATGCATCTCCAATCGACCGGATGCGACGGTTGCCTAATGGTCACCAAGGCGATGTGAGCTTAATCACATGCTTTTCATCCGCGCTGGAAAATCAGTGTTTTGTGGCCGCGCCACCCCCGACTGCGCTCTGACCTGGGTCGACTACCTGACCGGCAGCCAGCCTTCGACGTTGCGATAGAACGGCGCCCCGAGGACCTGCACCCTAGGAGCCGCCGGCCCCGCCGGTGCCGCCGGCCCCGCCGGTAGTGCCCATGGCGGGTTCGCCGGGGTTGCCCGAGTTGCCGGTGCCGCCGGTGCCGCCGACGCCGCCGGTGCCACCGGTGCCGCCGACGCCGGCGGACCCCCCGGTGCCGGCTTTGCCGGGGCCGCTGCCGCCGGTGCCGCCGTCGCCGCCGAAGCCGCCGGTGCCGCCGGTGCCGCCGACGCCGGCATGGGTGCCGTCGTCGGCGCCGCCGCTGCCCCCGGTGCCGCCGGTGCCGCCGACGCCGCCGTCGCCACCGTGGCCGTTGGTTGCGCCGGAGACGGCGAAGCCGCCGGTACCGCCCCTCCCGCCGCTGCCCCCGGTGCCGCCGGTATCGCCGTTTTCACCGATCGGGCCGTTGACACCAGCGGCGCCTTGGCCGCCGGCGCCGCCGTTGCCGCCGGCCCCGGCTGTGTGACCGCTGATAAAGGTGGAGCCGCCGAATCCGCCTTGCCCGCCGAAGCCGCCGAAGCCGGCGACGCCGGCGCGTGGTGCGTTCGGAGTAGCGACGGTACCGCCGCTACCGTTCGCGCCGGCCGCACCGCCGTTGCCCCCGGCACCGCCGGTGCCGCCGGTGCCGGCGTTGTTGCCGCCGTCGTCGGTGCCGCCGGTGCCCCCGAGGCCGCCGGCGCCGCCCCAGCCGCCGTCGCCGCCGGCGCCGCTGGTTGCGCCGGTGACTGCGTTGCCGCCCGCACCGCCCGCGGCGCCATTGCCGCCGGTGCCGCCGGGGCCGCCGGTACCGCCGACGGGGCCGGTGCCGCCATCGCCGGCGTAGCCGCCGGAGCCGCCTTCGCCGCCGGCCCCGGCGAGGTGACCGCTGGTGGTGGTGGCGCCGCCTTGGCCGCCGGCCGCGCCGTTCCCGCCGGAGCCGCCGGCTCCGGGAGTGCCGCCGGTGCCGCCGGTGCCGACCGCGCCGCCGCGGCCGCCGATGCCACCCCAGCCGCCGTTGCCGCCGGAACCGGCGTCGTTGGTGCCGTCATCGGCGTAGCCGGCGCCGCCGGCGCCTCCGTGCCCGCTCTGGCCGCCGTTGCCGCCGCTCCCGTTTATTCCGCCCTGCCCAGCATTGCCACCATTGCCGCCGGCCCCGCCAGCGCCGCCGTCGCCGCCCGGGCCGGCGGGGCTGCTGCCCGTCCCTGTTGCACCGACTCCGCCGTCGCCGCCGGGGCCGCCGTCCCCGCCGTTACCCCCGTCGCCGCCCGTGCCGGGCAGCAGCGCGTGGTTGGCGCTGCCACCGGCCCCACCGGGGCCGCCCTTGCCACCGACGCTCCCGTCCCCGCCGGCCCCGCCGGCCCCGCCGTTTCCGCCGGCGCCGAACATCAGCTGCTTATTGGCGCCGCCGGCCCCGCCGTTCCCCCCTGTCCCGCCGGCGAGAGTGTCGGTCAGGCCCGCACCGCCCGCCCCGCCGTTACCGCCGTGTCCGCCGCCCAGAAGGCCGCTGGCCCCGCCAGCCCCGCCGTCCCCGCCCTGCCAGTAGCCGGAGTTTTGCGCGTTCCCGCCGGCCCCGCCGTTCCCGCCGTGGCCGAACAGGCCGGCCGACCCGCCTGCCCCGCCGTTGCCGCCGGGCGCACCCGACCCACCGTTGCCGCCGTTGCCGTACAGCCATCCGCCGTCGCCCCCGTTCTGCCCGGTGCCCGCAGCTGCATTGGCTCCGTTGCCGATAATCGGGCGCCCCGTCGCTGCCGCAACGGGCGAAAACACCGCCAGGCTCTGGGCACCCGACACCACCGCGGCCAACGGCGAGGCGCCAGCCGCTTCGGCGGCCGCATAGGCGCTGCCCGTGCTATCCAGGGCCTGCGCGAACTGGGTATGAAACGTCGCCGCCTGCGCGCTGAGCGACTGAAACTGCTGGCCGTGGGCGGAGAACACCGCCGCAATGGCCGCCGACACCTCATCCTCGGCCGCGGCCAGCACCCCCGTAGTCTGGGTGGCCGCCGCCGCGTGGGCCGCGCGAAGCGTCGAACCGAGATCGGCCAAATCCGTTGCCGCCGCAACGATCAGCTCCGGGGCTGCGACCACACTCGACATTTCTGTCCTCCTACCAGCGTCATCTACCCCCGGGGCAGGCAAAGAGTGTCGCGCAAACCTGTCAGATCCAACTCGGAATTTTCGCCGCTCAAACACGATTCATAGAAAGGCGGCTGTTGTTGCTGTTCAGGGCGGTTCGCTACTTGACCAGGAGCCAGCCTTCGACGTTGCGATAAAACGTCGATCGGCGTGCCGCGCGAGGGGCCGGGACACCGTCTCGGACCACGGCGACGCCGGTGCTGCCTAGCTGGACCGCGCGGCCGGTGATCCACCGGCGCCAGAATCTGCTGCCGTAAACGCTGGCCCGCAGGCCGGGCAGGGCCGCCGTCGGCTCGATGCGTACGCCGGCGACCTCGCCGTCGAACAGCGAGGTGTCGTCGACGACTGCCTCACCGTGGACCAGCTGCCGACCGTCGGCCGGCTGCCAATCGGCCCGGCCGACGATTACCGACCCGGTCTCGTCGCGGATCAGCGGCGCCCGCCGCGCCGAACCGCTCCTGCTGCGCCGCGCTGCCCGACGCCCGGCCGGTAGCCGGTAGACCCGGGTCGCCGCCGTGCGCCGGCGCGGCACGTAGGCCACCTCGATGTCGAGTCGCTCGGCGCGCAACAGGCGGTTGAGTACCGCGGCCAGGTCGGCATCGCCGCCGACCACCGCAAGCCGTCGGTACGGCCCGATCGCGGCATCGATATCGGCCGGACCAGCGACCCGATGGGTGGGCAGGCCCCCGAGACTCCCGAGCTGACTCCGGGGCTGGTGATCGCCGAACAGCAACACCGCCACACTGGAAATCAAGAGACTCCTCGCAACCTGCTGGGATAGGGTGTGTCACCGGCTGGACAACACTAAGCAGGGAGCATGTCATGCCGGCAATCGTCCTCATCGGCGCCCAATGGGGTGACGAGGGCAAGGGTAAGGCCACTGACCTGCTCGGCGGGCGCGTCCAGTGGGTGGTCCGCTACCAGGGTGGCAACAACGCCGGGCACACAGTCGTCCTGCCCAGCGGGGAGAATTTCGCGCTGCACCTCATCCCGTCGGGGGTACTGACGCCGGGCGTCACCAACGTCATCGGCAACGGCGTCGTGGTCGACCCGGGTGTGCTGCTCGACGAGCTGAAAAGCCTCGAGGACCGCGGCGTCGACACCTCCAAGCTGCTGATCTCCGCCGACGCCCACCTGCTGATGCCCTACCACGTGGCCATTGACAAGGTCACAGAGCGCTACATGGGCAGCAAGAAGATCGGCACCACCGGCCGCGGCATCGGGCCGTGCTATCAGGACAAGATCGCGCGCATGGGGATCCGGGTCGCCGACGTGCTCGACCCCGAGCTGCTCACCCACAAGATCGAGGCCGCGCTGGAACTCAAGAACCAGATACTGGTCAAGATCTATAACCGCAAGGCGCTGGAGCCCGAGCAGGTGGTCGAGGCCCTGCTCGAACAGGCCGAAGGCTTCCGGCATCGCATCGCCGACACCCGGCTGCTGCTCAACAACGCGCTGGAGGCCGGCGAAACGGTCCTGCTGGAGGGCTCGCAGGGCACCCTGCTCGACGTCGACCACGGCACCTATCCCTACGTCACGTCATCGAACCCGACGGCGGGCGGCGCGGCGGTGGGCTCCGGTATCGGCCCCACCCGCATCCGCACCGTGCTGGGGATCCTCAAGGCCTACACCACCCGGGTGGGCTCGGGGCCGTTCCCCACCGAGCTGTTCGACGAGAACGGCGAATACCTGTCCAAGACCGGCGGAGAGTTCGGCGTGACGACCGGGCGGCGGCGGCGCTGCGGCTGGTTCGACGCCGTGATCGCCCGCTATGCCACCCGGGTCAACGGCATCACCGACTACTTCCTGACCAAGCTCGACGTGCTGTCCAGCCTGGATACGGTGCCGATCTGCGTCGGCTATGAGGTCGACGGGAAGCGCACCCCCGAGATGCCGATGACGCAAAGCGAACTGCACCGCGCCACGCCGATCTACGAGGAGCTGCCCGGCTGGTGGGAGGACATCTCGGCCGCGCGGCAGTTCGACGACCTGCCCGCCAAGGCGCGCGACTACGTACTGCGCCTGGAAGAGCTTGCCGGAGCACCGGTTTCGTGCATTGGCGTCGGTCCGGGGCGGGATCAGACCATCGTGCGCCGCGACGTCCTGGCGGCCCGCGCGTGACGGACGCTATCCAGGATCCAGAACAACTCGACCCCGAATACCACCACCACGGCGGTTTTCCGGAATACGGCCCGGCCAGCCCCGGCCCGGGTTTCGGCCGCTTCGTGGCGGCGATGCGCCGGGTGCAGGACCTGGCCGTGTCCGCCGACCCCGGAGACTCGGTGTGGGACGACGCGGCGGACCGCGCTGAGGCGCTCGTCGAGCTGCTGGACCCGTTCCGGGCCGCCGAAGGTGCGGCGCCGGCCGGGCGGACCCCTGGCTTGCCCGGCATGGGCAGCCTGCTGCTGCCGCCCTGGATGCTGACCCAGTACGGCCCCGACGGCGTCGAAATGACGGGATATTTCACCCGGTTTCACGTCGGCGGCAACATGGCGGTGCACGGGGGTGTGCTGCCGCTGCTGTTCGACCACACGTTCGGAATGGTCTCGCACGCGGCCGGCAGGCCGATCAGCCGCACGGCCTTCCTGCACGTCGACTATCGCAAGATCACCCCGACCGAGGCGCCGTTGCTGATGCGGGGACGAGTCACCAAGACCGAGGGCCGCAAGGCGTTCGTGTCCGCCGAATTGGTCGACGCGAGCGAGACGGTATTGGCCGAGGGCAACGGCCTGATGGTGCGGTTGTTGCCCGGGCAGCCATGAGCGATCCCGCCGGTCCCCGGGTGATGCTGCTGGGTTCGGGTGAGCTCAGCCGGGAGCTGCAAACCGCCTTGCGGCACCTCGGCGCGGAGGTGACCGCCGTCAATGACGACGTCGCCGACGCCGACCCGCCGGGGGTGTCGGCCGAGTTGGCAAGGCTGGAACCCGATTTCGTGGTGACGGTCACCGACTCCATCTCCGACGCGACGCTTGCGGCCGTCGAGGCCATCGAGGCGGTCTTGGCCGGGACGGACGAGGAGTTCACCGAGCTGGTGCCCAGCGCCCGCAGCGTTCGGCTCACCACCGACCGGGAGGGCATGCGCCGGCTGGCCGCCGACGAGCTGGGCCTGCCCACCGCGCCGTTCTGGTTCGTCGGGTCGGTCGGCGAACTCAAGGAGGTGGCCGGCCACGCCGGGTTCCCGTTACTGCTGAAGCCGGCGGGGGCGGCCCGCCAGCGCCAGGTGGTCGCGGGGCCCGACGATATCGAGCTCGCCTGGCATCTTGCGGTGGGGCAGGGGACAGCGCCTCAGCGGGTATTAGCCGAAACGGCGGTAGACATCGAATTCGAGATCAGCCTGCTCGCCGTGCGCACCGATGGCCCGGCGGGCCCGGTGATCGAGTTCTGCGCGCCCATCGGTCATCACGGCGCCGCGGGCGGGCTGGAGTCCTGGCAGCCGCAGGAGCTGAGTCCGGCCGCTACCGACGCCGCCAAGTCGGTCGCCGCGCGGATCGTCAAGGCGCTCGGCGGGCGCGGCGTCTTCAGCGTCGAGTTGATGATCAACGGTGACGAGGTGTATTTCGCCGACGTCACCGCGTGCCCGCATCCGAGCGCCTGGGTGACGCTGCGCAGCCAGCGGCTCTCGGCGTTCGAACTGCAAGCCCGCGCCATTCTGGGTCTTCCGGTGGACACCATGATGGTGTCGCCGGGCGCCGCCCGCGTGCTGAATTCGAATGCCGGCGCGCCGAGCGCCGACAAGCTGACCGCTGCGCTTGGTGTGCCGGAAAGCGATGTCCGCGTGTCGGGTGCTCCAAAAATGGTGGCACTGGCTACCGCACCGGATATCGCGACAGCACGCGACCGTGCCCGACAAGTCGCGGCCGCGCTGAATGTGCGAGACTCACGCGGGTGAGCTACGCAGGAGATATCACGCCGCTCGAGGCCTGGAAGCTGCTCAGTGACAACCCGCACGCGGTGCTGGTGGACGTGCGCACCGACGCCGAATGGCGGTTCGTGGGCGTGCCGGACTTGTCCAGCCTTGGCCGTGAGGTCGTCTACCTCGAGTGGAACACCTCCGACGGGAGGCGCAACGAGAGCTTCCTGACCGAACTACGGGACCAGATCCCACCCGGCCAGGGGGAGCGGCCGGTGGTGTTCCTGTGTCGCTCGGGCAACCGCTCCATCGGCGCCGCCGAGGTCGCCACCGAGGCCGGCATCGCCCCGTCCTACAACGTGCTGGACGGCTTCGAAGGCCAGCTCGATGCCCACGGCCACCGCGGTGAGACCGGCTGGCGGGCAGTCGGGTTGCCCTGGAAGCAGGGGTAGCAGGGATGACCGACCAGCCCTCGGTCCGCACGCCCAAGGAGCTGCCCGACGGCGTCAGCCAGGCCACCATCGGCGTGCGCGGCGGGCTCTTGCGATCCGGGTTCGAAGAGACCGCCGAGGCGATGTTCTTGTCCTCCGGCTACGTCTACCCGTCGGCGGCCGTCGCGGAGAAGTCGTTCACCGGCGAGCTGGACCACTTCGTCTACTCGCGCTACGGCAACCCCACCGTGACCATGTTCGAGGAACGGTTACGCCTGATCGAGGGAGCACCCGCGGCCTTCGCCACCGCGAGTGGCATGGCCGCGGTGTTCACCTCGCTGGGCGCGCTGCTGGCCGCCGGTGACCGGTTGGTCGCCGCGCGCAGCCTGTTCGGATCGTGTTTCGTGGTCTGCAACGAGATCCTGCCGCGGTGGGGCGTCGAGACGGTCTTCGTCGACGGCGACGACCTCGCGCAATGGGAGCAGGCGCTGTCCAAGCCGACGCAGGCTGTCTTCTTTGAAACACCGTCGAATCCGATGCAGTCGCTGGTGGATATCGCCGCCGTGACCGAAATGGCCCATGCTGCAGGCGCAAAAGTGGTGCTGGACAACGTTTTTGCCACACCGCTGCTGCAGCAGGGCTTTCCGTTCGGTGTTGACGTGGTGGTGTATTCGGGCACCAAGCACATCGACGGCCAGGGTCGCGTGCTGGGCGGTGCGATCCTCGGCGACAAGGAGTACATCGACGGTCCGGTGCAGAAGCTGATGCGACACACCGGCCCGGCGATGAGTGCCTTCAATGCCTGGGTGTTGCTGAAAGGCCTTGAGACGCTTGCGGTTCGGGTCGAGCACTGCAATTCCTCGGCGCACCGGATCGCGGAGTTCCTCGAGGGCCATCCGGCGGTGCGGTGGGTACGCTACCCGTTTCTGGCGTCGCACCCGCAGTTCGACCTGGCCAAGCGGCAGATGTCCGGCGGCGGGACGGTCGTCACCTTCGAGCTCGACACGGCGGAAGGCACAGCCAAGGAACGAGCCTTCGAGCTTTTGGACAAGCTGCGACTGATCGACATTTCCAACAACCTCGGCGACGCCAAATCGCTAATCACGCACCCGGCCACCACAACTCACCGGGCGATGGGTCCGGAGGGTCGCGCCGCGATCGGCCTCGGTGACGGCGTGGTCCGCATCTCGGTCGGGCTGGAAGGCACCGACGACCTGATCGCCGATATCGACCAGGCCCTCGGCTAGCCCCCTTAGCCCGCAGCCTTTTCGTCCTCTTCGACGCGTTCGGCGGCGTCCAGTGCGTCTTCCATCCAGTTGGTCACGACCCTGGCGTAGATCATCTGGCTGGTGATGGCCATCTGACCGCGAGTACGACCCAAAAATGAAATGCCCCAGGAGAACATGGCGGCGATGCGGTTGCGGTGGCCGACCAGGTAATACAGGTGCAGCGCCAGCCACGCCAACCAGGCGATAAAGCCGGCGAACTCCAGCTTGCCGACCTGCGCGACCGCACTGTATCGGGAGATGAGGGCCATGCTGCCCTTGTTGAAGTAGTGGAACGGCTTGCGGGCGGCCGGGTCGTCGTGTCCCTTCACAGCCTGCTTGATCACGGTGGTGGCGTAGCGCGCCCCCTGGATCGCGCCCTGCGCCATTCCGGGCACGTCCGGCACGGACATCAGATCGCCGATGACGAAGACGTTCGGGTGCCCCTTGACGGTGAGGTCGGGCTCCACGATTACCCTTCCGGCCCGGTCGGTTTCGGTGCCGTCGGACTGATCGGCGATCATCTTGCCCAGCCCGCTGGCCTGAACGCCGGCCGCCCACACCTTGCACGCACACTCGATCCGGCGTTCGCCGCCGTCCTTCTCTTTGATCGTGATGCCTTTGTAGTCAACGGCCGTCACCATCGCGTTGAGCTGGATGTCGACACCCATCTTCTGCAGCCGCTGTTGTGCCTTGCGGCCCAACTTGGGACCCATCGGCGGCAACACAGCGGACGCGGCGTCGAGCAGGACCACCCGGCACTCACTGGGCGTGATGGTGCGGAATGCCCCGGCCAGGGTGCGCCCGGCCAATTGGACGATCTCGCCGGCCAACTCGACACCGGTGGGTCCGGCCCCGACCACGACGAAGGTGAGCCGCCGTGCGCGCTCCGCGGGATCGGTGGCGACCTCGGCCGCCTCGAACGAACTGAGGATGCGGCCGCGCAGCTCCAGGGCGTCGTCGATGCTCTTCATGCCGGGGGCGTAGGTGGCGAATTCGTCGTTGCCGAAGTAGGACTGCTGCGCGCCGGCGGCCACGATGACGCTGTCGTAGGGCGTCACCGTCTCCATCCCCATCAGGTGCGACGTGACCGTCTGCGCCTTCAGATCGATCGCGCTGACCTCGCCCCACAACACCCGGACGTTCTTCTGCTTGCGCAGGATCATCCTGGTGGTCGGGGCGACGTCGCCTTCGGACAAGATTCCCGTCGCCACCTGATACAGCAGCGGCTGGAACAGATGGGTGGTCGTCTTCGAGATCAGCGTGACGTCCACATCCGCGCGTTTGAGCGCTTTGGCCGCGTTCAGGCCGCCGAATCCGCTTCCGATGATGACGACGCGATGTCGGGACATACCGCTGATTGTCTATCGCCGGACCGGACACTGCCAAAAAGTTGTCACCGGAGCAGACCAAGATCGAAAGTATGTTCGATAAAGACCGGCAAGGATGCCGCAGCGGTCGTGGATCGCATGTGTGCGGCGTCGCGCGCGGAGAACCGAGCGGCCGGGGAGCGGTTGGCCGCGATCGGTGAGCTCGATGTGTTGCGGTTGCGCGAATGCGGGGAGCGTGAGACGTGGTCGACGGATACCTGGGATGCGATCGGCGCCGAGGTGGCTGCGGCGTTGGGGATCAGTGCGGCGCTGGCATCAAGCCTGCTGGACTATGCGCGCGCGATGCGTCTGCGGCTTCCGCAGGTGGGGGCCGCGTTGCTGGCCGGTGATATCAGCTATGCGATGTTTCAGACGATCGTCTACCGCACCACTTTGATCACCGACCCGGGTGTGATGGCCGCTGTCGATGCCGAGGTGGCCCTCAAGGTGCGGCGTTGGCCGTCGCTGACGCGCGCCCGGTCGGCCGCATATGTCGACATGGTGGTCGAGCGCGCCGATCGCGATGCGGTGCGGCGCCGTCGGGAGGCGCACGCGAATCGGGAGTTCTCGATCTGGGACGGCGGCCAGGGCCTGACCGAGGTCTTCGGCAGATTGCCTACCAGCGACGCGCACGCGGTGGATGCGCGCTTAGAGGCGTTGGCCGCCTCGGTGTGTGACGATGACCCGCGCACACGTAAGCAACGCCGCGCCGACGCGATGGGGGCGTTGGCCACCGGAGCCGACCGGTTGGACTGCCAGTGCCGAAAGCCGCACTGCGCGGCCGCGACGACTCCGGTGCCGCGGCCGGTGGTGATTCACGTGGTCACCGAGCAGGCCAGCGTGCAGGGCGCCGGGAGCACTCCGGGTGTGCTGGTCGGTGCCAAGGGGTGATTCCGGCTGAGCTGATCGCTGAGCTGGCCAAGTCGGCAAAGCTGGCGCCGCTGACCCCGTTTCGTGATGCGGCGCCGGAGCAGGGGTACACGCCCTCGGCCACGCTCGCCGATTTTGTGCGGTGCCGGGATCTGACGTGCCGCGCGCCCGGCTGTGACCGCCCGGCCACGCAGTGCGACCCGGACCACACCGTCCCCTATGCCACGGGCGGGGCCACCCATGCGTCGAACCTCAAGTGCCTGTGCCGTTTTCATCATCTTTTGAAGACGTTTTGGGGCTGGCGCGACCAACAACTGCCGGACGGCACCCGGGGCAGTCTTGGAAGACACACCCCTAGATTGCCGGTCTAAGCTGGGGCTGTTGCGGCGCTAGCGATCGCCGCCGTCGGGTTGTACTGCCTTCGACGGCGCAGAAGAAGGCGTCGAGATCGAGGTGCAGAATCGTTCGAGTCATATCTTCTATTATCGCCGGATCAATATTATTCGGGTGTGGATTTTTCTCTAAGCACTTCGTAGAACAGTCGATAGATGCCGGGTTGGAGGAATTCAATGCCGATTTTCATGGATCGCCATATCGTACAGGGCGCAACGGATGATGCAGTCCAAGCCGCACACCAAAAAGACCTCGAAATTCAGGATAAATATCACCTGCGGTTCTTGACTTACTGGTTTGACTGTCGAGACGGCAGTGTCTTTTGTCTGATTGACGCGCCTGACGAAGAGGTTATCCGCAAAGTCCACAGTGAATCACATGGGCTGATCCCAAGCGAGATTATCCCGGTTGATCTGAAAAATGTGGAGGCGTTTCTGGGTCGTAGTGCCGACCCCGAACCGGAAACGACCGCCTCTGGCGAAAAACGGCTGCACTTCGACGGCGCTTTTCGCTGCATCATGTTCACTGATCTGCAAGATTCAACCGCCATGTCCCGCAAAATTGGCGATGCCGCCGCGTTTGAGTTGTTAGAACTGCACGACAAAATCATCCGCAAGGCGCTGGAAGCCAATCATGGCCGCTATATCAAGCATACTGGCGACGGCATGATGGCGGCCTTCACCGATGTTGCCAGTTCGGTTCGCTGCGCCATCGACATCCAGCGGGCTTTTCAGCAGTTTAACGGCGCCAATCCCCGCTTGCCGCTGCATGTGCGAATCGGGCTAAATGCTGGCGAACCCGTCGAACGCAACGATGATTTGTTCGGGATGACCGTTCAACTGGCGGCGCGGGTATGCAGCCATTGTGAACCGGAGCAGGTGCTGGTTTCCGGGATCATTTTTGAGCTGTGCAAGGCGGAACACCTGGATAGCGCCTTCAGTGATATAGGCAAAGCCCATTTTAAAGGCTTTGAACACGCGATCCAGCTTTACCAGATCGACTGGCGGACTCCGCCTGTCGAAAACACCTGAAACTCATTGGCGCTTGACGACATCCCCCTAAAGAATGCGACGAAATCGATGTGGAGAATGGTTCGCGTCCGCCTCGCAAGTGGGTACCCGATCACGCGGGCCGCGCGATCATTGCCTGCTTGCGTGACGGGACCGTGGCCATGGAACTTATCGACTGGGGCTCACCGGAGGACCCCGCCGAGTTCTGTGACGCCGACCATACGATTCCGTATCCGATCGGCCCGACGCATCCCTCAAATCTCAAGTGCCTGTGCAGAGAGCATTACCGACTGGCTGAAATACCCTCTGGTGCTGCCGCAACTTGCGTCCTGGCAGAAATCGGATGAGTCGATGCCCGTGCTAGTTAACTTGTGTAACACTTTGCCGCATGCCTTCGGACGGCTCGGCTGTTGTGCTTCT
The DNA here is from genome assembly GCA_963767375.1 of uncultured Actinomycetota bacterium. Taxonomy (GTDB): domain Bacteria; phylum Actinomycetota; class Actinomycetes; order Mycobacteriales; family Mycobacteriaceae; genus Mycobacterium. Next base: position 1,010,963 of record CAVYDT010000008.1, on the reverse strand, counting down.
GCATGGCCTCAACGCGTCTGCACGCGCATGGCAAGATGTCATCCCGCTTCTTAGTAGCTATCACGAGGTTTACGCACCAACCGCGATAGGGCATCGTGGCGGACCACCAGTGCAGCGGCGACCAGCGACGATTGGCGACGTTGTCGATTGGGCCGAACGCTACCTAGACGAACAGGACCTACAGCGCCCCCATCTCGTCGGCCACTCGATGGGTGGCTTTGTGGCCATTGAATTGGCACGACGCGGCCGAGCCGCAACGGTATGCGCGTTGTCCCCGGGCGGCTTCTGGTCGTCTGGTGACGGATTGCGCAAGCGGACGATGGGAAAGGTTACAAGCAGCGCCGGGATAGCTCGCCTGACGCGACCTATCACACCGTTTGCGCTGAAGTCGGCGACGATGCGACGGCTGTGGTTCCGAGGGGCCGCTGCAGAGCACGGGGACCGGATAAGTGCACAGCGAGGCGTCGAGATCATTGACGAGTACCTTGCGTGCACGGTCTACAACGAAATCTTCTCGACCGATGAAGAGCAGGTTGCGCCACTCGACCCTCTGCCGTGCCCAATCACTCTGGCGTGGTCTGAGAAAGACGCCATGTTGCCGGTTGCCTCGTACGGCCCTAATGCCCGCGATCGCCTGCCAGGGGCGACGTTCATAATCCTCGAAGACGTAGGGCACGACCCAATGATGGACGACCCCGCTCTCGTGGCACGCACCATCCTCACGTCCACAGGCGCGGCGAAGACTTGAAAGTCGTGACACGGCCAAGTCGGCCAAGCCGGACGTCTTGATCCGACGTCATCACTTGCTCAAAACTTTCTGGTCAGGTCCCGACCGCTGGCGCGATCGCCAACACCCCGACGGCACGGTGATCTGGACCTCGCCGTCGGGGCAGACCTATGTCACCACCCCGGGCAGCGCGCTGCTGTTCCCCAGCCTGTGCGCACCCACCGGAGATTTGCCTGTCCCCAGCCAGGCGCCAGCCGACCGCTGCACTGTTCGGGTCATGATGATGCCGCAGCGTCGGCGACCCCGCGCCCAAAACCGCGCCAGCTACGTCGCCGAAGAACGCCGGCAAAACCGCCAAACCCGGCTGGCCGCGCACGGTCCGCCGCCGAACCCGGACGAGCCGCCGCCTTTTTAACTCACGGCCACGCGCTCGCGTTGTTCTTGTAGTTCCCGTTCAGCCGGTCGCAGAAGTCGGAGTTCGTGCCGGCGAGCAAGACGGAATAGTCGCCGCCTTGCTTGTTGAAGGTCAGCGGGGGATAGGTCCACCCCATGTTGCACATCGACGTGGTGCTGCCCGCCGAAGGCCTTCGCCAATTGGACATCTCGCAGCTTTTCATCGCGTCGGTGTTCGGGTACGCGCTTTTGGCGATGACCAGCATTGCGCCGCCCCACAGCCCGTCGTTGCGCCGGTAGGCGCGCGCCCCAAAACCCGCGTTGTTCTGCTGGCAGCTCAACGCTCGCTGCAGCGCCATGAAGGGGCCGGCGAGATCGCGGTTCGTGACAGCGGCTGCGGCCGCGATGAATTGAGCCGCGTCCGGGCCGTCGACCTCTTGAACGTTGGGATCACTCAAGCTCTTGAGTTGCTGCGACATCTGCGGCGCGGCGCCGCCGCCACCGATGATAGGGCCGCCGTTGGTGGATGCCATCGCGGGCAGCGTGATGGGGTCGGCGTCGGCGGTGGGCATGCCGGCCGCCAAGGCAAGGCCACACGCTGCGATACCCACACCGATCCGATATGCGATAAATCCCATGGCTACTTCCTACACTGTCAGCGGAAGGCGTCGATGCCGGTGAACGCCTGGCCGAGGACGAGCTGATGCATCTCTGGTGTGCCCTCGTAGGTCAGCACCGATTCCAGGTTGACCATGTGCCGGATGACCGGGTATTCCAGCGATATCCCGTTGCCGCCCAATATCGTTCGAGCTGTTCGGCAGATCTTGATCGCCTCGCGGGTGTTGTTCAATTTGCCGAAGCTGACCTGCTCGGGGCGCAACCCGCCGCTGTCTTTGAGGCGGCCCAGGTGCAGCGACAGCAGCTGGCCCTTGTGCAATTCGACCGCCATGTCGACGAGTTTCGCCTGAGTCAACTGGAATCCGGCGATCGGACGGCCGAATTGGGTGCGCTGCGTCGCGTAGTCGAGCGCGGCCTGCCACGCCGAGCGGGCGGCTCCCATCGACCCCCAGATGATTCCGTAGCGCGCCTCCGACAGACAGGACAACGGCCCCCGCAGGCCCTTGGCCTCGGGCAGCATTGCGTCGGCGGGCAGTCGCACGTCGTCGAGCACCAGCTCGCTGGTGATCGAGGCGCGCAGCGACAGCTTGTGGTGGATGGTGTTGGCGGTGAAGCCCGGGGCGTTGGTCGGCACGATGAAGCCGCGAATCCCGTCGTCAGTGGCGGCCCACACGATCGCGACGTCGGCCACCGAGCCGTTGGTGATCCACATCTTGCGCCCGTTGACCACCCAATCCGAGCCATCACGGCGGGCCCGGGTTGTCATCGCCGCCGGGTCGGAGCCGGCGTCGGGCTCGGTCAGCCCGAAGCACCCCAGCAGCTCGCCCGCGGCCATGCCGGGCAGCCACTGCTGCTTCTGCTCCTCGGAACCGAAGTTCCAGATGGCGAACATCGCCAGCGATCCCTGCACCGAGACCATCGACCGGACGCCGGAGTCGGCTGCCTCCAGTTCCACGCAGGCCAGGCCATAGTGCACGGCCGAGGCGCCGCCACATCCGTAGCCGTGTAGATGCATGCCGAGCAGGCCGAGTTCGCCGAATTGCTTGGCCAGTTGGCGGGCCGGCAGGTCACCGATTTCGAACCATTCGGCGACGTGCGGGATGACGTGTTCGGCGCAGAACTTTCGCACGGTGTCGCGCACCGCGAGCTCGTCGCTGGACAGCGACGCGTCGAGGCCCAGCGGGTCGTCCCGGTCGAAAGCGGGTGGTGTTTTTGTGCTCATGGAATTCAGCCCTTCTAACCGGCCATAGTAAGTCCGCCGCTGACGCTGATCACCTGGCCGGTGATGAACGACGCGGCTTCCGACGCGAAGAACAGCACCGGCGCGGCGACCTCCTCGGGTCGGGCCAGTCGGCGGAACGGAATCGCTTTCACCAGAGCCTCTTTCAGCTTCTCGGGTTGTGCGTGAAACAGCGGCGTGTCGGTGGGACCGGGGCACACGCAATTGGCCGTGATCTGGTGGCGGGCCATTTCCCGGGCCAGCGACTTGGTGAGTGCGATCACTCCGCCCTTGGCGCCGGCGTAGATGGTTTCGCCGGCGCTGCCGACGCGGCCGGCGTCGCTGGCCAGGTTGACAATGCGTCCGCCGGCCTGCGCCTCGATCATCCCGGGCAGAAACGCTCGGCAGATATGCACCGGCCCCAGGTAGTTGATGGCTACCACCTTGCTCGCGAATTCTGGTGTGGCGTTGAGGAATTGGTCTGTTCGGTCCCAACCGGCCGCATTGATGACGATGTTGGGCACGCCCACCTCGGCGTGTGTCCTCTCCCGCAGGGTGTCGACTTGGGCGGGGTCGGCGACGTCCACCGGCAACGCCGTGATCAGCTCGGGTTGCTTCTTAGCGGTGGCCGCTGCCGCCGCCTCGTCGAGGTCCGCGGCGACCACCCGGTCGCCCTGCGCGGCGAACGCCAGCGCTATCGCCTTGCCAATGCCCGATCCGGCGCCGGTCACCACCGCGAGCCTGCCGTGTGAATAGGCATTCATTGCTCACGAATCTAGGTTCGCCGCGGCGACGGGGTCAAGGATTGCGTAGTCTCGCTTCAGTGTCAGGCATGCAAGGGCGCGTACCGGTGTGGCTGGCATGGCTGGCCACAGACGTCGTCGGCGTGCTGGTGTTTTGCGCTGTCGGACGGCGCAGCCACGCCGAGGGTCTCAGCGTCACCGGCGTCGCGTCGACCGCATGGCCGTTCCTCACCGGGACCGTCGTCGGCTGGCTGGCGTCCCGTGGCTGGCGGCGCCCCACGGCTGTGGTCCCCACCGGGGTGGTCGTCTGGATCTGCACCGTGGCGGTCGGCATGCTGTTGCGCAAAGCCAGTTCGGCGGGCGTGGCAGCGAGTTTCGTGGTGGTGGCATCGTCGGTCACTGCGATGTTGCTGCTCGGTTGGCGAGCGAGTGTCGGGCTGGCCCTGCGGCGCCGATGACACGCAGAGACGGCGACACCTGGGATCGCGCCACCGGCGTCGGAATGACCGCGACGTTCGGCGCGGCGGCCAGGGCTGTGGCCAGCAACAAAGGGCTGATCGACGACCCGTTCGCCGAGCCTTTGGTTCGCGCCGTATAGGGGTGGAGTCCGTCATTCAGGTGGTCGAGAACCAGCGGTATGGGCATGGCGGCGACGATCCCGTGGTAACCGCGTTCGCCGCCGATCACATGCCCACCTGGACCACGTCTCAGCTGGAGGCCGGTCGGGCATTCGTGGAGGGCTGGCGGCGACGACAGTGACGCGGGCAACAGCCCGCGTCACGTCACCGCGACCCGGGTTTAATTGCGCCTGGAATTCAGTTGGAATGCTTTTGAGTGATGCGCGTTAGAAAATTAGGTGATGACCAGATCTCAGCTGCAGTTTGTGCCGGCCGCGTTGGACGACGCGCTGGCGCAGCCACTGCTTGACGAGCTGGCCGTCGAGTATGCCGACCGCTACGGCAGCACGCCGCCGACGATCTTGGCGTGGCTGAAAAAGGGCCCTGTCGGCGAATTCGCACCGCCCGACGGCGGCCTGCTGATCGGGTTGTTGGATGGGCGGCCGGTTACCGGCGGCGGATTCGTGCGATTAGACGCCGAGACCGCCGAAGTGAAGAGAGTCTGGACGGACAGCGCGCATCGGCGCCGCGGTTTCGCCATGGCGCTGTTGGCCGAGCTGGAAGCACAGATCGCGGCCACCGGCTACCGGAAGGTCTACTTGGTGACCGGCCATCGCCAGCCCGAGGCCGAGGAGCTCTACCGGGCGACCGGATACACCCGGCTGCCCGCGCCGCTACCCACCTCGGGCCTGGTTCTTCCGATCGCGTTCGAGAAGCGGCTCGCATGACGGATCAATTGCATCTGGCCGTCGCGCTGGACGGGTACGGCTGGCACCCCCAGGCATGGCGCGCCACGCTCGCAGCTGAATACCCCGACGCCCCGTCCGCGCTCAGCGGCCGCTACTGGGCCGAGCTTGCCCGCACCGCCGAGCGTGGGCTGCTCGACTTCCTCACCATCGACGACACGCTGATGCCGCAGCCGGGGCGCCGCGAGCGAATCGATCCGCGACGGTTGGCCGGTCGCGGCGACGCTGTGCTCGTCGCGGCCCGTATCGCGCCCGCGACACGGCACATCGGCCTGATTCCGGTGGCCACCGTCACCCACACCGAGCCGTTCCACATCTCCAAAGCCGTTGCCACCCTTGACTATGTCTCGCATGGCCGGGCGGGCTGGCAGCCGCGGGTCAGCGTGACCACACACGAGGCGGCGCTGTTCGGCCGCCGTGACGGATCTCAGATTCCCCTTTTCGACGAAGCCGTCGAGTACGTCGACGTGGTGCGCCGATTGTGGGACAGCTGGGAGGACGACGCGGTGATCCGCGACGTGAGCACCGGGCGCTACGTCGACACGGACAAACTGCATTACATCGACTTCGCTGGAAAGTACTTCTCGGTGAAGGGGCCGTCGATCACGCCACGGCCGCCGCAGGGCCAGCCGGTGGTGGCCGCGCTCGCACACGCCGGCCCGGTCTACGAATTCGCCTCGGCCAGCGCCGATGTCGTGTTCATCACGCCGACTGATGACGCCACGGTGCGGACCATCCTCGATGAGGTGCGCGCCGCCGACGGCGGGCGCCTGAAAGTGTTCGCCGACGTGGTGGTGGCGTTCGACGGTGACGGCGACTTCAAGTCCGACGCGCTCGTGTTCGCCGGTAGTGCGACGGAATTGGTGGACATGCTGCTGGAATGGCAGCGCCTTGGCATTGACGGGGCGCGGTTGCGGCCAGCCGTCAACGCCACCGACCTCCCGGCGATCGTCGATGATGTGGTGCCAATGTTGCAGCGAGCCCGACGATTTCGTGCCGGTTACCGGGAGGGCGAATCGCTGCGCGAACGGCTCGGCCTGCCGGCGGCCGCCAACCGCTACGCGGCGGTGAACCGATGATACCGCTCTCGATCCTGGACCTGGCGCCGATCAGCGCCGGCAGCGACGCCGCGACGGCCTTGCGTAACACCATCGATCTGGCGCAGCACGCCGAGCGGTGGGGTTTTCACCGGTTCTGGATCGCCGAGCACCACTTCGTCGGAGTCGCCAGCTCGGCGCCAGCGGTGCTGATCGGCCAAATCGCGGCCGCTACCAACAGGATTCGCGTGGGTGCCGCCGCCATTCAGCTTAGCCACACCACGGCCGCCGCGGTGGTCGAAAGTTTCGGGATGCTCGAAGCCTTCCATCCGGGCCGCATCGACTTGGGTGTGGGCCGCGGGCAGCGACGCGACACCGGGTTCAAGCCCAAGCAGCCGTCGGCCAAAACGCGCCCGCCGCGGCAGTGGCGCGAGGTGGACGGAGTGGTGATTCCGCTGCCGTTCGATCTGCGTGGGCTCCTCGACACGGAGCGGGTGCAGGCCACCATGGGGATCTTGCAACAACCCGAGGCGGTATCGCCCGACTTCGCCGAGCAACTCGCCGACATCCTCGCCATGCTCGACGGTAGCTACGAAGCCGAGGGTTTCGACGTGCACGCGGTGCCGGGCGAGCGATCCGGCCTGACGCCGTGGGTCTTTGGCAGCACCCGGGGCCAGAGCGCCCGGGTGGCCGGAGCGCGTGGGCTGCCGTTCGTCGCAAGCTATCACATCACTCCGGCGACAGCCCTGGAGGCCATCGAGGCGTACCGTGACACGTTCGTCCCGTCGGCCGCGCTGAAGCGGCCCTACGTCGTGGTCTCTGCCGACATCGTCGTTGCCGACGACAGCGCTGCCGCAAAGCATCTCGCCACCGGCTACGGGCAATGGGTGTATTCCATCCGAACCGGCGTCGGCGCCATGCCTTATCCGGATCCCGACGATTGTCCGCCGCTCACCGATGAACAAATGCCGGTCGTAAAAGACAGGCTGGAAACGCAATTCGTCGGCGACCCGGACGAGGTCGCAGAGCGATTATCTGCTTTGCAGCGGCTGACCGATGCCGACGAACTTGTTGTCACGTCGGTGACCCACCGCCACGAAGACAGGCTGCGTTCCCATCGGCTGATCGCTGAAAGATGGGGGCTGATCCCTTGACCCGCAAGCCGATCCATTTGGCCGCGCACTTCCCGGGCGTCAACAACACCACCGTGTGGACCGACCCCAGGGCGGGCAGTCAGATCGATTTCGACTCCTTCGTACATCTCGCCCGCACCGCCGAACGCGGACTGTTCGACTTCTTCTTCCTCGCCGAAGGCCTGCGGTTGCGTGAGCATCGAGGACGGATCCACGACCTCGACGTGGTGGGCCGGCCGGACACCTTCACCGTGCTGGCGGCCCTGGCGGGCGTCACCGACCGGATCGGGCTCACCGGCACTATCAACACCACCTTCAACGAACCCTTCGAAGTGGCAAGGCAATTCGCCACACTTGACCACCTGTCCGATGGCCGCGCCGGATGGAACATCGTTACCTCGTCGGACGCGTTCACCGGCGCCAACTTCCGGCGCGGCGGCTTCCTCGATCATGCCGACCGGTATCTGCGGGCCGAGGAGTTCCTCGCTGTAGCGCAAAAGTTTTGGGACAGCTGGGAAGCAGACGCCGTGCTGGCGGATGTCGCAAGCGGGGCGTATGTCGACCCGGATCGAATTCGCAGCGTCGAGTTCTCCAGCGCCCAGTTTGACGTTCGGGGGTTCGCGACACTGCCCGCCGGGCCGCAGGGTCATCCAATTCTGTTGCAGGCCGGCGACTCTCCCGAGGGCCGGGCTTTCGGCGCTCGTCACGCCGACGCCCTGTTCACCCTGCACGCGTCGCTAGAGGACGGCCAGCGCTACTATGCCGACGTCAAGGGCCGGGCGAAGTCTTACGGTCGAGATCCTGATCAGCTCAAAGTTTTTCCGGCCGCGACGTTCGTCATCGGCGGCAGCGCTGACGATGCGCGGGACATGGCGCGGCACATCCGCTATCAGCAGGTCAGCGGCGCGACGGCGATCGCGATGCTCGAGCAGGTGTGGGGCCGCGACCTGTCCGGCTACGACCCGGACGGCCCGCTGCCCAATTTCGACCCGGCCGGCGACACTGGCATCACGCAGGGCCGGGTGCGGCACGGCGATCCGGTCACGCTGGGCCGCCGCTGGCGCGAACGCGCCCAGGCCGAAAACCTGTCGATCCGGGAGCTGATCATCGCGGTCACCAGCCGGGAGCAGTTCGTCGGCACCGCCGCGCAGATCGCCGACGAGATCGACCGCTACGTCCAAGCCGACGCGTGCGACGGGTTCATCCTCGTGCCACACCTGACACCGCACGGCTTGGACGAATTCGTCGATACGGTGGTGCCGCTGTTACAGGAACGCGGCGCGTTCCGCACCGGCTACGCGGGCGAGACACTGCGCGAGCATTTGGGTCTAGCGGGCTAGTCCGCCCGCCGCGTCCGTCGCCTCACGGATCGGGCCCCGCCACACATCGCCGTGACCGGGCAGCAATATCTCGGTCTCCAGCAGCGCCAGCGCGTCCAGGCTGCGCAGGCTGGCCTGCTGGCTGTGGCTGAACACCTCCGGCAGCAGCTGCGGCCCGCGGTGGCGCAGCAGCGGATGGCCGGTGACAAGCGCGTCACCGCTGACCAGTACACCGTCGACGAGATACGAGCAGTGCCCACTGGTGTGCCCCGGGGTGAAAATGGCCATCGGGTAGCCCGGCAGCTCTGCGGCCTTCTCGGCGGTCAGCGGCCGGGCCGTCGGAATGCCGTCGCGGATCAGGCCGCCACTTCGGACCACATGAGCACCCCACACCGCCCAGCGGGGACGCCAGATACGCAGCGCGACATCGAGAATCGACGCCTGCTCTAGGTACTCCCGCTTGGCGTGGCCCACCTCTTCGGCGTGGCAGTACACCGGAGTGCCGTGCTCGTTGGCGAACCAGATCGCCGAGCCGAAGTGGTCGATGTGTGCGTGGGTCAGCAGGATGGCGTGCACGTCGCCGGCGTCGTAGCCGAGTTGGCTCAGGGATGCCAGCACGTCCTGGCGGTCGCCGGGATAGCCGGCGTCGATCAACATCACGCCGGTGTCGTCGGTGACCAGCACCCAGTTCACCGCGCGGCCCCGGGCGAAATGCACGTTGTCGGTGACCTGAAAAAGGGTCAGTGCCTTCGACTCGTGGGGCATGCCCGAGAGTCTAGGAGCGATCGCAAGCGCGGCGAAGCCGGGCGCAGCGGGTCGCGACCGAGAGCGTTCCTAGGAGCGATCGCAAGCGCGGCGAAGCCGGGCGCAGCGGGTCGCGACCGAGAGTTTAGGAGCGATCGCAAGCGCGGCGAAGCCGGGCGCAGCGGGTCGCGACCGAGACTTTAGGAGTAGAAATAATCCGTGGCTGAACTAAAACTCGGATACAAAGCATCTGCGGAACAATTCGCACCGCGCGAGCTCGTCGAACTTGGTGTCGCCGCCGAAGCACACGGCATGGACAGCGCCACCGTCAGTGACCATTTCCAGCCGTGGCGGCACAAGGGCGGGCATGCGCCGTTTTCGAAGTCCTGGATCACCGCCGTCGGCGAACGCACCCAAAGGATCGTGCTGGGCACTTCGGTGCTCACCCCGACCTTTCGGTACAACCCCGCCGTCACCGCGCAGGCCTTCGCCACCATGGCCTGCCTGTACCCGAACCGCATCTTCCTCGGAGTGGGCACCGGTGAGGCGCTGAACGAGATCGCCACCGGGCATAAGGGTGCCTGGCCGGACTTCAAAGAGAGGTTCGCCCGGCTGCGCGAATCGGTGCGGCTGATGCGCGAGCTGTGGCACGGTGACCGCGTCGACTTCGACGGCGAGTACTACCACCTCAAAGGCGCCTCGATCTACGACGTACCCGAAGGCGGGGTGCCCGTCTACATCGCCGCCGGCGGCGCCGTGGTGGCCAAATACGCGGGCCGCGCCGGCGACGGCTTCATCTGCACGTCCGGCAAGGGCGAGGAGTTGTACACCGAAAAGCTGATGCCCGCCGTGCTCGAGGGTGCAGCGGCGGCCAACCGCAATGCCGACGACATCGACAAGATGATCGAGATCAAGATCTCCTACGACACCGACCCGGATCTGGCTCTGGAGAACACCCGGTTCTGGGCCCCGCTGTCGCTGACCGCCGAGCAGAAGCACAGCATCGACGACCCGATCGAGATGGAAAAGGCCGCCGACGCACTGCCCATCGAGCAGATCGCCAAACGCTGGATCGTGGCTTCGGACCCCGACGAGGCCGTCGAAAAGGTCGCTCAGTATGTGGCGTGGGGCTTTAACCATCTGGTCTTCCACGCGCCCGGTCACGACCAGCGCCGGTTTCTGGAGCTGTTCGAAAAGGACCTGGCGCCCCGGCTGCGGCGGCTGTGACCGCTGCGATCTACATCGCCGCGCCCGAGCCGGCCTCCGGCAAGGCGACGATCGCTCTCGGCTTATTACACCGGTTGGCCGCACAGGTTGCGAAAGTCGGTGTGTTCCGGCCGATCACGCGGTCCGGCGCGGACCGCGACTACATCCTGGAACTGCTGCTGGAACATGCCACGGCTGGCCTGCCCTACGAACGGTGCGTCGGCGTCACCTATCAGCAGCTACACGCCGACGCCGACGCCGCGATCGCCGACATCGTCGCCTCGTATTACGAGATGGCGCAGGCGTGCGACGCGGTGGTGATCGTCGGCAGCGACTACACCGATATCGCCACTCCCGCTGAGCTTTCGGTCAATGCCCGGATCGCGGCCAACCTCGGTGCGCCGGTGCTGCTGGCGGTTAGCGCCAAAGGCCGCAGCGCCGACGAGGTCGCCGGTGTCGTCGAGGTCTGCCTGGCCGAGCTGTCAGCGCAGCACGCACACACCGCGGCGGTGGTGGCCAACCGGTGTGCGCCGGCCGACCTCGCGGCCGTGTCCGAGGCCGTGCACATGTTCGCGGCGCGCAGCTACGTGCTGCCAGAGGAGCCGCTACTGTCCGCGCCGACGGTGAACGAACTGGCCAAGGCCGTCGACGGAACGCCGATCAGCGGTGACACCGAGCTGTGCGAACGCGAGGTCACCGGCATCCTCGTCGCCGGAATGACCGCCGACCACGTCCTGGAACGGCTGCGTGACGGGATGGCGGTAATTACTCCCGCCGATCGCTCCGACGTGGTGCTTGCCGTCGCCAGTGCCCATGCGGCCCAGGGCTTTCCGGCACTGGCCTGCATCATCCTCAACGGCGGGTACCAGCTGCATGCGTCGATCGCGGCCCTCGTCACCGGCCTGCGGTTGCGGCTGCCCATCATCACGACCGAGCTGGGCACCTACAACACGGCCAGCGCGGCCGCCGCGGCCCGCGGCCGGCTCACGGCGACCTCGCAGCGCAAGATCGATACCGCACTGGAATTGATGGACCGTTATGTCGATTTGGCGGACCTGTTGACGCAGCTCGCCATCCCCATCCCGACCGTGGTCACGCCGCAAATGTTCACCCATCGCCTGGAGCAGCAGGCCCGTTCGGATCGTAAGCACATCGTGCTTCCCGAAGGCGACGACGATCGTATCCTCAAATCTGCCGGCCGCCTGCTCCAGCACGGTGTCGCCGACCTGACCATACTCGGCGACGAAGCCCAAATCCGCTTACGCTCGGCTGAACTCGGTGTCGACGTGAGTGCGGCAAAGGTCATCGATCCACATGTCACGGAATTGCGGGATCATTTCGCCGACCAGTACCTGGAATTGCGCAAGGCGAAGGGAATCACCGTCGAGCAGGCGCATGAGATCATGTATGACTCATCGTATTTCGGTGTCATGCTGGTGTACAACGGCATGGTCGACGGCATGGTGTCCGGCGCCGCGCACACCACGGCACACACTGTTCGGCCGGCATTCGAGATCATCAGAACCGTTCCGGGCGTCTCCACGGTGTCCAGCGTCTTTTTGATGTGCCTGCCCGATCGGGTGCTGGCCTACGGTGACTGCGCGATCGTCCCCAACCCGACGCCGGAACAGCTCGCCGACATTGCGATCTGCTCGGCGCGCACCGCGGCGCAGTTCGGAATCGAGCCTCGGGTGGCCATGCTGTCTTACTCCACCGGGGAATCCGGCACGGGCGCAGACGTCGATAAGGTCAGAGCTGCAACGGATTTGGTGCGTGCCCGGGATCCGCAACTGCCGGTCGAGGGCCCCATCCAGTACGACGCCGCGGTGGATCCGTCCGTCGCGGCCACCAAGATGACTGATTCGCCGGTGGCTGGTCGCGCGACGGTACTGATCTTTCCTGACCTCAACACCGGTAACAACACCTACAAGGCGGTGCAGCGCAGCGCCGGGGCGATCGCGATCGGACCAGTGCTACAAGGTCTGCGCAAGCCGGTGAACGACCTGTCCCGGGGCGCGTTGGTCGACGACATCGTCAATACCGTCGCCATCACCGCGATCCAAGCGCAAGGCGTCCATGTCCACTGAGGCCGCCAATCAGGTTGTCCTGGTGATCAACTCCGGCTCGTCCTCGCTGAAATACCAGCTGGTCGAGCCCGCGTCCGGCGCGTCCCGGGCGGGCGGCACGATCGAGCGGATCGGTGAAGAATCTTCCCCGGTGGCCGATCACGAAGCGGCGCTGCGTCGGGCGTTCGACGAGCTGGCCGGGGCGGGTATTGACCTGAAGGCCGTCGGCCTGGCGGCGGTCGGGCATCGGGTAGTGCACGGCGGCAGGCGGTTTCACCGGCCGACAATCCTGGACGACGCGGTGGTCGCCGAGATCGAGGAGCTGTCGGAACTGGCTCCGCTGCACAACCCGCCCGCGGTCAAGGGAATTGAGGTGGCGCGCAAGCTGCTACCCGACACACCGCACGTTGCGGTGTTCGACACGGCATTTTTTCACGACCTGCCATTGCAGGCCGCCACCTACGCGATCGATCACGTGTTGGCCGAGCAGTGGGAGATCCGCCGGTACGGATTTCACGGCACTTCGCACCGCTATGTGAGCGAGCAGGCCGCCAGCTTTCTGGGCAGGCCGCTGAACAGTCTGAATCAGATTGTGCTGCATCTGGGTAACGGCGCCTCGGCTTCGGCGATCGCCGGTGGCCGGCCGATCGACACGTCGATGGGCTTGACTCCGCTGGAGGGCCTCGTGATGGGCACGCGCAGCGGCGACATCGACCCCAGCGTCGTCAGCTATCTGACCCGCCGCGCGAACATGAGCGTGGACGAGGTCGAATCCATGCTGAACCTCCGGTCGGGGGTGTTGGGGCTGGCGGGGGAGCGCGATTTCCGCCGACTGCGCGACATGATCGAGTCCGGTGACAGTGCAGCGAAATTGGCTTACGACGTGTTCATTCACCGACTGCGCAAGTACGTCGGAGCGTACCTGGCCGTGCTGGAGCATACCGACGTGATCACCTTCACCGCTGGGATCGGCGAGAATGCCGCGGCGGTGCGCAGGGATGCGGTGGTCGGCATGGCCGAACTCGGTGTGATCATTGACGACGACCGCAACGCGAGCGGTGAGCGCCGCATTTCCACAGACGATTCACCGATTTCGATCCTGGTGATTCCGACCAACGAAGAGCTGGCCATCGCCCGCGACTGCGTCGGGGTGCTGGAAAACTTAGAGGAATCCTAGGGCGGTTCGTCCCGCGCCGACCGACGATGTCGGGTCGGTCCCGACGGTGCGCGACAGCAGCTCGTAGTAGATGTCGCGAAAGTCGGTGGTGAATTTCAGGTCTCCGTTGTCGAGGTCTTTCAGGCTAGGTTCATCCCCATAGAAGCCACCTTTGACCGGCGCGCCCGCCACGAAAACGGGACCGGCGGTGCCATGGTCGGTGCCTTGGGAGGCGTTGGCGCGCACCCGTCGCCCGAATTCCGAATACGTGATCAGCACGACGTTTTTGCCGCAGGGATCGCCGGCCATCTGGTGCAGGAACGGCGTTACGGCTTCGTCGAGAGTCTGCAGCAGGCGCTGCTGGGTCTCGCGTTCGTTGGCGTGCGTGTCGAATCCGCCCAGTTGCACCGTGTACACCCGCGTCGGGACTCGGGCCTTTACTGCGCTGGCCACCATGGACAGCTGGGCGGCCAACGAGTTGTGCTCGTTGGCAGTCGATTTGACTGACGCGAACCTCGCGTTGGTGGTGCGTGCGGCGCGATAGGCTTTGCACACCGCGGCCATCGCCGGGGTGTCGGTGGGGTCGTCGGTGCCGAGCGTACCCATGATGGCGTCGAACCTGTCCGCACGCTCGGCCTGCAGCTGATTGGGGGAAAGTGCCGCGGCCGTATACTTTTCGCCGACAGCGAGCGGCGGCAGCACGGGGCCGATGTTGACCGCGCGCAGGGGGTCGTCGCCGGTGGCGTCGAGCCAACGCCCGATCCAGCCGGTGGAGACGGGCTCGGCCGGCGATGCCGTCTGCCAGATGTCCATCGACCGGAAGTGGCTGTGGTCGGGCTGTGGATAGCCCACGCCGCGCACGATGGCGAGCTGCCGCTTGGCCCACAGTTGGGCCAGGCCCTTCATTCCCGGGTTGAGTCCAAGCTCGGAGTCCAGGTGCAAGACATCGCCCGGCGCATAGGCAAGCTCGGGCCGGGCGTCGTGATAAGCGTTGTCGGCGTAGGGGATCAAGGTGTTGATCCCGTCGTTGCCGCCGTAGAGGGTGACGATCACCAGCACACCGGCGCCCTCGGGCAGCGGTCGGTCTTGAGCGGCGCGCATCAGGTCGTGCCAACTGAGCGCCACTGTCGCCGACAGCAGGCTGGCGGCGCCGGCGCCCGCGCTGGTGATCAGGAATCTGCGGCGGTTGATTTCGGGCATCATGACGTCAGGTATTCGGGCGTGTTGACGGCCGCGGCGACCAGCCGCGGCGGTGTGCGCACCAGCGGTCGCAGCCCGTTGACGGTCCGGTCCGACCAGGTTCCGATGCCGATCAGATAACCGACGGCGTCGATGCGGTCACCGGGGGCGAAGTCCTCGATACCGGACAGGTCGGCGGTGCGGGCCATCCGGCTCGCGGCGCGCAACCGGGCCTCGGCGCTGGCGGTGGACAGCCACACCTGGCCGAGTGGCCAGCCGCCGACGCTGGGCGGGTAGAACGGCCGTTGCCCCAGTGCCCGCAACGTCGCCTCGGCCATCTTCAGCTGCGCGGGCTGATCCAGCGGCACCCGCAGCGAGCGCAGCACGCCGACCAGCCATTCGACCGGGGTGTTGACCTTGTTGGCGCGGCGGCCGGTGAAGTCGTCGTCGGTGAGGATCGCGCGGGTCAGTGCCCGCAGATCGCGGGCCGGGCCGTAGGCGGAGACGAGCCGTTCGAGCGCCTGAGGTGACGGTGGTTCGTCGGAGGCCAATTGCTGCCACAACCGTCCTGCGATGTATTGCGCCGACTTGGGTTGAGCCAGCACCGCGTCGCAGAAACCGGCGGCGTCGAAATTGCGGGTCACGCCGAACAGCGTCTTGGCCGTGGCGTCGTGGCGTTTGGGGATCACCGAGGTCTCGTCGTCGGCGCCGATGACCCATCCCGTCAGGGCCCGGGCCCCGGCTCGTACGTCGTCCTCGGTGTAGCCGTTGCCGTGGCCGAGCGCGAACAACTCCATGAATTCGCGAGCCAGGTTTTCGTTGGGGGCCTTGGCGGTACTGGATTGCCCGTCCAGCCAGCGCAGCATCGCGGCGTCGGTGAGCATCGAGTACGCCAGGGTGCGGAAATCGCCCAGCGAAAGGGTGCGCAGCTTCTGATTCTGTGCGGCCATGTGCGACGCGGCCCGGACCTTCTGGGCGGACGTGGCAAAGTGGTTGTGCCACAACAGGGTTAGCTTTTCGTGAACCGGTTGTCCGACGGCGACCATGCGCCGCAGCCACCAGCCCGACAGCACGCCCTGTTGCTCGGCCAGCTGGCGGCCAAACTCCTTGCGCGCCGCTTGTGTCGCGCCTTTGGCGGGGGCGCGCGGCGACGGCAGGGTGGGCATCGGAGTCGCGACCGCGCCCGGGTCGGCGTCGGGGTTGGCGCCCAGCATGGCGTCGATGTAGGCCGGCCAGTCGCGGGTGAGCGCAGCGTCGACCTCCGGGCCGGTCACCCCGAAGCCGGCCCGCCGCAGCACCCGGGCAGCGCTGACCCACTGCGTGGACTCCCCGGCCATGCGTCAACTGTGGCTGAGTTCCCTTGTGACTTCCTTGCGTGCCTGGTCGGAGGGTGAATCGACGGCCGCATCGAGTGTGCGCGCAGGGCGGGATCTAGGCGATTTTTCCGCCCTGTACGCACACTCGATGCGAAAGCGCGAAAGCGCGAAACGCGAAAACTAGAACGTGCTGGTGGGCCGCACCTGGTTGGCCATGTCGACCAGCGTGTAGCGGTGCCGTTGAGTGGGCGCCACCCGGGCCAGGGTGCGCAACGACGCCTCCACGCCCAGCCGCAGCCCGTGTTTGGTGAACGGGAACCCGAGGATGTGGTTGGTGCTGGCCTCGTGGTGGTCCTCCAGCCAGTCCATCGCGCCACCCAGCACCAGGGCGCGGATCTGCAGCACGCGGGGTTCGGTCGGCGGCAGCGCCTCCACCCGCCGGGCGGCGTCGCGGATCTGCTCCTCGGTGATTTCGCTCCTCGAGCCGCCGGAGAGCAGGGTCACCGCACTGGTCAGGCGTGCGGTGGTGAAGTGGCGTGAAGTGGGCGGCACGTCGTCGAGCGTGCGTACCGCGCCGGTTCGGTCGCCCCCGGCCGACCGGGATCTGGCCAGCCCGAAGGCCGCCGAGATCACGCCGTCGTTGGTCTGCCACACCGTCTGGTAGTACTTCTGCTCGTCGCGCTCGCCGGCCAGTTCGGCGGTCGCGGCCAGCGCCAGTTTCGGTGCCAGCTCGCCGGGAAAGGTGTCCAGCACCTCGGTGAAATGTTTGATGGCGGAGTCGTAGTCGCCGGTGAGCAGCTCGGCGACGGCCTTGTACCACACCAACCGCCATCGCCAGCCGACCCGCTCGGCCAGGTCGTCGAGTTTGCGGCTGGCCTTGGCCACATCGCCCAGGTCCAGCAGGGCGCGGACCTCCATCAGCGGCAGCTCGGCCGACTCCGACAAGTCGACGCCCTCCGCGTCCAGCGTGCCGTGGCGGGCCGCGCGCAGCGAGTCCAGCGTCTGCACCGGCTGGGAGAGCACCGTCGCCTGCAGCACGGGGGCGGCGACGTCTGCCTGGTCGACCAGCGGTACCGACAGTGCGGTGACGATTTCCCTGCCGGTCAGCTTCTCCGAGTGCACCTGGCCGTCCAGATACACGTCGGTGTGCGCGACCAGCAGGTCCACCCCGAACGTCGATCGGCTGGGGCTGAACAGCGTCGACAACCCTGGTCGTGGCACCGCGGTGTCCTGGGCGACCACCTCGCGCAGCACGCCCATCAACTGCGCCGAGATCTCCTCGGCGGAGGTGAACCGGCGACGCGGGTCAGGGTCGATCGCGCGGCGTAGCAGGCGGCCGAAGGAGTCGTAGGTGGCCAGCACTGGGTCGTCTTCGGGCAACCCGTCCACGTAGCGCCCATTGCGGGTGCGCAGGTTCAACGTGAGCGCGGCGAGTGTGCGCCCGACGGTGTAGATGTCGGTGGCCACCGTCGGGCCGGTCCGGACGATTTCCGGTGCCTGGTAGCCAGGTGTGCCGTAGAGGTAGCCGAAGGAATTGACGCGCGACACCGCGCCCAGGTCGATCAGCTTGAGCTGTTCCTCGGTGAGCATGATGTTTTCCGGCTTCAGGTCGTTATAGACCAGGCCGATCGAATGCAAGTAGCTCAGCGCGGGCAGGATTTCCAGCAGGTAGGCGATCGCCTCGGCGACCGGCAGTTTCTCGCCTTTCTTGCCGCCCTTCTTGGAGCTTCGCTTCAGCGATTGCCCGCCGATGTACTCCATGACGATGTAGCCGACGGGATCCCCGTGCCGGTCGGTGTGTTCGACGAAGTTGAAGATCTGCACGATCTGCGGGTGCACGACCTCGGCGAGGAACTGCCGTTCGGCCATCGCGATCGCCTGCGCCTCGGCGTCACCGGAGTGCACCAGGCCTTTGAGCACCACCGGGCGGCCGTTGACGTTGTGGTCGACCGCCAGATAGACCCAGCCCAGGCCGCCGTGCGCGATGCAGCCCTTGACCTCGTACTGGCCGGCGACGGTGTCACCGGCACGCAACTGGGGCACGAACGTGTACGGACTGCCGCAGTATGGGCACCAGCCCTCCGACTGGCCCTTACCCTCGGAGCCCTCCGAGCCCTCCGAGCCTTCACCCTCCGAGCCCTCCGAGCCCTCGGAGCCTTCACCCTCCGAGTCGGACCGCCCGACCGGCCGTCCGCAGTTCCAGCAGAACCGCTTGGATTCCGGCACCACTGGATTGGTCATCAGTGCTTCTAGCGGGTCGGTGTCGGGTATCCGGGGAATTTCCACGAGGCCGCCGCCGAGTTGCCTCACCAGCGGGAGCACCCGCGTGGCCGACGTCATGCGATCCTGCGGCTCGGTATCCACGCTGGGGATGGAGATGTGCGGAAAGTCGTCGTCGTCGAAATCGGGTCGGAAGACCGCCTCGGTGGACTGCAGGCGCACCCCCGTCGCGCCCGACGGTGGGTCGGCCCGCTGGGTGGCGGGGCCCATGTCTCCGGAGTCGCCGGAGTCCGGTTCGAGGTGTTCGGCCATTAGTCCAAGTACCTCGGCGTCGGCGGGGCGGGCGCTGGGCCGAGCACCGTCAACCACTTGCGATACAGCGTGTTCCACGTACCGTCCCGGCGGATGCGCTCCAGCGTGCCGTTGACGAACCTGACCAGCCCGGGGTCGTTGAGGTTGACCCCGACGCCGTAGGGCTGGGTGGCCATGTTGGGCCCGACGATGTGCAAATACGGGTCTTCTTCGACCAGCCCGGCCAGTATCGAGTCGTCGGTGCTGACGGCGTCGATCTCGCGTTGCTGCATGGCCACCAGGCAGTCGGCCCAGTTCACCACCGACACGATCACCGGCGGCGGCGCGATCTGCCGGATTCGGTGCAGCGAGGTGGTTCCCCTCGCGACGCAGACCCGCTTGCCGGACAGGTCGGCCACCCTCATGATCGACGAGTCGCGCGGGGCGAGGATGCGCTGGTTGGCGTCGAGGTAAACGGTGGAGAAGTTCACCAGCTTGCGCCGGTCGCAGGTGATGGTCATGGTCTTGACGACGACGTCGACCTCAGACTTCTGCAGCGCGGTAACGCGTTCCTCGGCCGACAGGATCCGGTACTCGACATGGGTTGGGCTGCCGAAGATGTCACGCGCGATCTCGCCGGCGATGTCGACGTCGAACCCGGTGATCTCCCCGGTGATCGGGTCGCGAAAGCTGAACAGGTTGCTGCCGATGTCGAGCCCGACGATCAGCCTGCCGCGCGCGCGGATGTCGGCGACCGCGGCGTCGGCCTCGGCCTTGGTTCCGAAGGGCCGAAGGCTGGCGGTCAGGTTGCAGTCGCTGCTGGCGTCGTC
The DNA here is from genome assembly GCA_963767375.1 of uncultured Actinomycetota bacterium. Taxonomy (GTDB): domain Bacteria; phylum Actinomycetota; class Actinomycetes; order Mycobacteriales; family Mycobacteriaceae; genus Mycobacterium. The sequence continues at coordinate 991,403 of CAVYDT010000008.1, read as the reverse complement.
CGGGGGCAGTGGGGACTCTGGTGGCAGCTGGTCCATGCCGACGGGTGTGGGTGGCGGCAGCGTCGGAATCGCCGCCACCCTCAGGGATTCGGTGTGGCCGCACCCGGCCAGCACGATCGACACAGTGAGTCCAGTGAGCACAGCTAACGCTCGTCGGATGCCGCGCCAGCGGGTCGGCCGGGTCTGCCGGGTCTGCCGGGTCTGCCGGGTTGGCCGGGTCTTCATCGATACTCCTTCAGCCGCGGCCACAGGCCCAGCGCCACCGCGACGGCGGCGCCCAGGCTGAGTACCACGCCGCCGAGCTGGGCGCCGGATAGCCCGCTGCGCGCGTTGAGGACGTCGTTGCGCAGGTGGGTGCGGCTTTGGTCCATGACCTTGACCAGCGATTCGTCGAGCTTGTCGAAGGCGGGGGTGGAATCGTTCTCACCGCTGCCCAGCGCGACCTCGGTGGCGGCCCGGTAGTTGCCGACCGAGATGTAGGAGTTGATCCGGTCATTGGCCTGCCGCCAGCGGACCAGCAGCTGGTCGGCGCCCTGCAGGTCGTCCTTGTCGACAGCGTCGGGGCGGGCCATGTATTTGTCGATCTGCTCGTGCATCGCGTCGATGCGCTGATAGAAGGACTGCTTGCGGATTTCCTCGTCGCCGCGCCGGATAAGCGACAGCGTCTCGTCGGCTCGCGCCTGCTGGGCGGTGATCTCGACGTTGGTGACGATCTTGAGTGAGTCGGCCGCGGTGTCCTTGGCGCTGCGGCTGGCGGTCGTCGAAATGGCCAGCGCTGTCCCCACCCACACCATCATGACGAGAATACCGAGAGCGCCAACGACAAGCCCGGGATTGATCCGGCGCCTGGTGCGCCGGGCCAGCCAGCGATGGGAGAACGCGCCGAAGACCACGGTGGCCGTGACGACCAGGATCACCGGAGCCGGGATCTCAGTGGACGCAGTGGTTTCCGAGTCCACCCGCTCCGACGTCGCCTTGTAGAGCTGTTGCGCGTCGGGCAGGATCGTCGACTGCATCAGTCCCGACGCCTCCGACAGGTAGGACGACCCGACCGGGTTGCCTTCCCGGTTGTTGGTCCGCGCGACTTCGATCAACCCGGTGTAGACCGCCAGTTCGGCGTTGATCCGGCCGAGCAATTCCACCAGCGGGTGGTCGGTCAGCCCGCTCGACGCCCGCGTCACGGCGACGGAGGCATCGGTGATGGCCTGCTCGTAGCGCAGCCGGACCCCGCGCGGTTCCGCTTGGGCGATGAACGCGGTGGCGGCCGCCGCGTCGGCCACCGACAGCGTGGTGTAGAGCCGTCCGGCGGCGAACGACAGCGGCTCGGTGTGGTTGAGCACCGTGCTCAGCACCTGCTGCCGGTGGTTGATCGTCGTCGAGGTGGCGAACGCGCTGGCAACGCCGAGGCATGCCAGGACGATCCCGATGGTCAAGATGCGGCCCGGGGTCGTGGAGACGAACCACCAACGGGGATGGGCGGGTTCGGCCGGCGACCGCGACCCCAACGGCTCGGTCGACGGGTGCGCCAGCTCAACCGTCACGTCTGCTCGAACCCCATATCTTTCAGCGTCTTTTCGCCGTCTCCCCAAACTCTATAAGCGAATTCTAAGAGCATGTTCGACCGGATGGGGGATGCGGACGCAATTCAGTTGCAGAGGGACTGCTTATCCTGAACGCGTGCATGGCGACGGTGACGGATGGGTGGTGTCCGACAGCGGCGCGCACTACTGGGGCAGGTACGGCGCGGCCGGTCTGCTGCTGCGGGCTCCGCGCCCGGACGGAACCCCTGCGGTGCTACTGCAGCACCGCGCTGTGTGGAGCCATCAGGGCGGCACGTGGGCGTTGCCGGGCGGTGCCCGGGACAGCCACGAGTCCGCTGAGGAGACCGCGGTCCGCGAAGCGCGCGAAGAGGCCGGGCTGTCGGCCGAACGGCTTTCGGTGCGGGCGACGGTGATCACCGCGGAAGTCGCGGGGCTCGGCGGCAGCCACTGGACCTACACCACGGTCGTCGCCGATGCCGATGAGCTGCTGCACACCGTGCCCAACCGGGAGAGCGCCGAGCTGCGCTGGGTGGGCGAGGACGAAGTGGCCGCCCTGCCGCTGCATCCCGGATTCGCGGACAGCTGGCAACGGTTGCGCACGGCCCCGGCCACCGTGCCGCTGGGCCATGGTGACGAACGCCGCCGGCGGCTGCCGCGGACCATGGAGATCGAGGCCGGGGTTTTCATCTGGTGCATGCCGGGTGACCCAATTCAGTTAGGTCAGGCATCGTCGCAGCTGAGTCCCCGGATCAACTCGCTGCTGCAAGCGCTGAACTGAGCTGCTCGGCCGCGGCCCGTGGGTCCTCGGCCGCGGTAATCGCCCGCACCACCACGACCCGGCGAGCACCGGCGGCCAGGACATCGGGCAGCCGCCGGACGTCGATACCGCCGATCGCGAACCACGGCTTGCCGCCACCGAGTTCGGACGCGGCGCGTACCAGCTGCAGGCCCGGCGCCGCGCGGCCCGGCTTGGTCGGGGTGGGCCAGCAGGGGCCGACGCAGAAATAGTCGGCCCCACCCTTGGCGGCCGAGGCCGCCTCGCTCGCATCATGGGTCGACAGCCCGAGCAGCGTGGCCGGCCCGACGATCTCGCGCGCCAGATCCAGCGGCAGATCGCCCTGACCCAGGTGCAGCGCGTCGGCGCCCGCCACCCGGGCGATGTCGGCGCGGTCATTGACCGCAAACAGGGCGCCGTGCCGGCGGGCCGCGTCGGCGAGGATCTCGCATGCGGCGAGCTCGTCGCGCGCCTCAAGCCGGCCGAACCGCTGCTCACCGGCCGAACCCTTGTCGCGCAGCTGGATGATGTCCACTCCGCCGGCCAGCGCGGCATCCGCGAATTGCGCCAGGTCGCCGCGCTCGCGGCGCGCGTCGGTGCACAGATAAAGCCGTGTCGCCGCGAGACGGGAACCAGGCTGGTGCACATCTCGACGTTATCGCGCTAGCGTGGACCCCGAAGAGCACGGGAGTCCTAGCGAGCGGGGACTGAGAGTGGGCGCGCCTGCCCTTACCGTCGAACCTGATCCGGGTCATGCCGGCGAAGGGAGCAGAGGATGGGGTCTTTAGCCGTGATTGGCGGCGGTGTCATCGGGCTGTCGGTGGCGCGCCGAGCGGCGCAAGCCGGATGGTCCGTGCGCGTGCACCGCACCGGCGAGCGGGGCGCGTCCTGGGTCGCCGGCGGGATGCTGGCCCCGCACAGCGAAGGCTGGCCCGGTGAGGAACGGCTGTTGCGGCTGGGCATCGAGTCCTTGCGGCTGTGGCGCGAGGGTGGGTTTCTGGACGGGCTGCCGCCCCAGGTGGTCACCGCGCGCGAGTCGCTGGTGGTGGCCGTCGACCGGGCCGATGTCGCCGATTTGCGTACGGTTGCGGACTGGTTGTCCGCGCAGGGACACGCGGTGGTCTGGGAGTCGGCCGCCCGTGACGTCGAACCCCTGTTGGCGCAGGGCATCCGGCACGGCTTCCGGGCGCCCACCGAGCTGGCGGTGGACAACCGCGCGGTGCTCAACGCGCTGTGTGCGGACTGCGAGCGACTCGGAATCCGCTGGGCGGCATCGGTGAATGAGCTGTCCCGCGTCGAGGGCGACGCGGTGGTGATCGCCAACGGCATTGACGCCCCCGCGCTATGGCCCGGCCTGCCCGTGCGGCCGGTGAAGGGCGAGGTGCTGCGGCTGCGCTGGCGAAAGGGCTGTATGCCGCTGCCGCAGAGGGTTATTCGTGCGCGAGTGCACGGGCGGCAGGTGTACTTGGTCCCGCGCGCGGACGGGGTCGTCGTGGGCGCTACCCAGTACGAACACGGCCGCGACACCGCCCCGGTGGTCTCGGGCGTCCGAGACCTGCTCGACGACGCGTGCGCGGTGCTGCCGGCGCTGGGTGAGTACGAGCTGGCTGAGTGCGCCGCCGGGCTGCGCCCGATGACACCCGACAACCTGCCGATCGTGCAACGCCTGGACGAACGTACCCTGGTCGCCGCCGGCCACGGACGATCCGGTTTTCTGTTGGCGCCCTGGACGGCCGAACAGATTGTGTCCGAGCTTCTGCCGGTCGGAGCCTACTGATGATCGTGGTTGTCAACGAGAAACAGGTCGAGGTGGACGAGCAGACCACCGTCGCCGCCCTGCTGGAGTCGTTAGGCTTTCCGGACCGGGGGATCGCGGTGGCGCTGGACTTGTCCGTGCTGCCCCGATCGCACTGGACAACAGAGCTTTCGAAGCTTCCCGGCGCTCCCGTACGCCTCGAGGTGGTGACGGCGGTGCAAGGTGGCTGATTCGAAACTCACTATCGGCGACCGCAGCTTCGCCTCGCGGCTCATCATGGGCACCGGCGGAGCCACCAACCTGGCGGTGCTGGAAGAGGCGCTGATCGCGTCGGGCACCGAACTGACCACGGTCGCGATGCGCCGGGTTGACGCCGAGGGCGGCACCGGGATGCTCGACCTGCTCAACCGGCTGGACATCACGCCGCTGCCCAACACCGCGGGCTGCCGCAGCGCCGCCGAGGCGGTGCTGACTGCGCAGCTGGCCCGCGAGGCGCTGAACACCAACTGGATCAAGCTAGAAGTGATCGCCGACGAACGGACCCTGTTGCCGGACGCAGTCGAATTGGTAAAGGCAGCAGAGCAATTAGTCGACGACGGGTTCGTGGTGCTGCCCTACACCAACGACGACCCCGTGCTGGCCCGTCGGCTGGAGGACACCGGTTGCGCGGCGGTGATGCCGCTCGGCTCGCCGATCGGTACGGGCCTGGGCATCATCAACCCGCACAATATCGAGATGATCGTGGCCCAGGCGGCCGTACCGGTGGTGCTCGACGCCGGCATCGGTACCGCCAGCGACGCCGCGCTGGCGATGGAATTGGGTTGCGACGCCGTGCTATTGGCCACCGCGGTGACCCGGGCGGCCGATCCGCCGGCGATGGCCACCGCGATGGCCGCCGCCGTCACCGCCGGCTACCTGGCGCGCCGGGCCGGGCGGATCCCGAAGCGCTTCTGGGCTCAAGCATCCAGCCCGCCAGCCGGCCTGGCGACGATGCGGGCCGCGCAGTGGCCCGCTGAGGAGTCGGGCAATTGAGGCGATGAAACGGTATGTGGCACTGGGCAGTTCGATGGCCGCTGGCCCCGGCATCCGGCCCCGCGCAGCGGGCGCGCCCTGGGCGGCAGGGCGATCCGCCCGCAACTATCCGCATCTGGTCGCCGAACGACTGAGCGTCGACCTGGTGGACGTCACGTTCTCCGGCGCCACCACCGCCCACGTGCTCGCCGATCGCCAGCGCGGCGCGCCACCCCAAATCAATGCGCTGGACGGCTCGGAGACGTTGGTGACGGTCACCATCGGCGGCAACGACGTCGGATACATTCCGCTGTTGATGGCCGCTTCGCTGCCGCGGGTCGCGCGTCGCCTGCCGCTGCTCGGCGGGCGCATCGGTGAACTGTTGGACCGTGCGGCGCGCGATCGAGCCCTGGCCGACGTCTTTGACTCGTTGTGCGCGGTGGGTGCGGCAGTACGCCAGCGCGCCCCCCAGGCCCGGGTGTTCTTCGTCGACTACCTGACGGTGCTGCCGCCCGCGGGTGTGCCGGCGCCCCCACTGTCGCTCGCGGACACCGATCTGGGCCGGCACGTGGCCGCCACCCTGGAACGACTCACGGCTGACGCGGCCGCGGCGACGGGCTGCGAGGTCGTCGGCGCGGCCGCGGCCAGCCTTCAGCACCACGCCTGGTCGGCCGAACCCTGGACGGTGCGAACCGGTGTGCCGCTCCCGGGCCGCCCCGCCCCGCTGCACCCCAACGGCGCCGGGATGCGCGCGGTGGCCGAGCTGATTTCACATCGGTTGTAGCCCAACGCAAGTCGTCGGGAAACTCAGCCGTTGGCCTGCCACCACTTGTAGAGCGCGGTGACGTCACCGTTGGCCGCGCGAAGGTAGCTCAATATGTTCTTGGCGTCGGTGGTCCAAATGATCTCGGCGCCGTCCTGGTAGGTGCCGCAGAGCATTTGTCCCCCGTTGCTGGTGGCGTTGCTGCCCTGGTGCCACGGGGCGGGCCCTTTGGTGCTGCTGTCTCCGCAATTGACCAGCACGTCATCCTTCGCGCTGTTTTTGAACCAGGTAGCCAAATCGTCGCTTTTGCTGAAGAGAAAGTACTTAGCTTGGACGGGCCCGTTGCGGTCTGGGCTTTGTCCGCACAAGAGGGAGGCCAGTTGGCCACCGGTAATCGGCTGGGCGGTGCAGTTGTTGAGGCCGTAGCCCTTCGACAGGTTGGCGGAGAGTGTGTTGACGTCCGCTTGGTTGCCGGTACCGGGGTCGGGATTGGGATCGGGATCCGCCGTCGCGGTGCCGCCAGCCAGCCAGGCAAAGCTGCCCATCAGCGCTGCAGCCGTTGCGGCTCGCAACGCATTGGCGAGATGAGACATTCTCTGACTCCTTCATCAGGCAGGCCCGATGCCCGGTGCCGCACAGATATTGAAAATACAATGTAGCCGGTCGATTTCAACCACCCAGCCCTCGGCATGCAGCGAGATTCTCAAATCGGTGGTGTCGTCGCGACGCCCGTCGGGTATGGTTAAGCACCGTCTTAGGCCAGTTATCTCTGGACTGGAGAACCGTATGACTGCTCAGCCGCCGCCTCCCGGTTACCCTCCGCAGCCCCCCTCGGCGCAGGCGCCGAAGAACTACCTGGTGTGGTCCATCTTGGTGACGTTGTTCTGCTGCCTAATCCCCGGGATTGTGGCGATCGTCTTTTCCGCTCAGGTCAACGGGCTGTGGGCGCAAGGGCGTTACGCGGAGGCGCAGAAGGCGTCAGCCCGGGCCAGGACGTGGGTGATCATTTCGGCTGTCCTCGGCCTCATCAGCGTCCCCATATCCATCTACTACGCGACGAAGAGCGGCGACCATTCGAACGCGGCGATGCTTGCCGCGACGTTCTGAGCCGGGTTTGCCATGGTGACCCGCCCAGCATCCGCGCCGCTACGCCTGCGCGCGCCCCTGGCGGTGGCTGCGTCCACGACGTTGGTGTGCGCGGCCATTTGGGTCGGTGACCCGACCACCCCGCACGGTCCGCTGCCGGTATGCCCTACCAAGGCGCTGCTGGGTATCGACTGCCCCGGATGCGGCAGTTTGCGGATGTTGTATTCGCTCATGCACGGCGACCTGTTGGCGGCCGTGCGGTTCAACGCGCTGGGTCTGGTGGCGGTGGTGCTGCTGGTGTGGGCATACGGGACCTGGACCTACGGTCGGCTGACGGGCCGGCGGATCGCGAGCTGGCAACGCCATCGCTGGGCTGCGGCGGTGACGCTGTCGTTGGTGATGGCGTGGTTTGTGGTGCGCAACATCCCTTTTGCGCCATTCACCGGCCTGTATGTCTGACTTTGGCCGGCCCAGGAAGCCTGCGTCTAACCTGGTGCTGCTCGTCGTGGTCGCCGTCACGCTATTCGCGGCCGGCTGCTCCCATCGCTCGGCTACTTCGCAACAGCAGGCCAACCCTGCCGCGGCCGACTTCGCCACCGCGTTACGCAACCGGGTCACTGCCGATGCGATGATGGCGCACCTCTCCAAACTCCAGGACATCGCCAACGCGAACAACGGCACCCGGGCGGTGGGCACCCCCGGTTATGAAGCCAGCATCGACTATGTCGTCAACACGTTGCGCGGCAAAGGGTTTGACGTGCAGACGCCCGAATTCTCCGCCCGGGTGTTTCACGCCGAAAAGGGGTCTGTGAGCCTCGGCGGTAAGAATTTCGACGCGCGGGCGCTGGAATACAGCCTCGGGACAGCCGCGGACGGGGTGAGCGGGCCGCTAGTGTCCGTGCCGGACGGCGACACTTCGGGATGCAACGCCGCCGACTACGACAAGCTGCCGGCGCAACGCGCCGTGGTGCTGGTGGAGCGCGGCAAGTGCCCGTTCGCGCAGAAGGAAGACGGGGCGGCGCGGCGGGGTGCGGTGGCGATGATCGTCGTCGACAACGTCGACGAGCAGCAGATGGGCGGCACCCTGGGGGCGGACACCGACGTGAAGATCCCGGCGGTCAGCGTCACCAAGTCCACCGGTCTGCTGCTGCGCGGGCAGCCTGGACAGGCGACCGTCAAGCTCAATGCGAGCACCCAAAGCGTCAAGGCGCGCAACATCATCGCGCAGACCAAGACGGGGTCAACCACCGACGTCGTGATGGCCGGCGCGCACCTGGACAGCGTGCCGGAAGGCCCGGGCATCAACGACGACGGCTCGGGGGTGGCCGCGGTACTGGAGACCGCTGTGCAGCTGGGGAACTCGCCGAACGTGCGCAACGCGGTACGGTTCGGCTTCTGGGGGGCAGAGGAGCTCGGACTGATCGGGTCGCGGAATTACGTTGAGTCGCTGGGCCTGGACGCGCTGAAGGACATTGCGCTGTACCTCAACTTCGACATGCTGGCATCGCCCAATCCTGGCTATTTCACCTACGACGGGGACCAATCGCTGCCCGCGGACACCCGCGGCCAGCCGGTGGTACCCGAGGGTTCGGCCGGCATCGAACGCACGCTGGTCGCCTACCTGAAGTCGGCGGGCAAGGCCGCGCAGGACACCTCGTTCGACGGTCGCTCCGACTACGACGGATTCACCCTGGCGGGCATCCCGGCGGGCGGGCTGTTCTCGGGCGCGGAGAGCAAGAAAAGCGATGATCAGGCCAAGCTGTGGGGCGGGACCGCCAACGAGCCGTTCGACCCGAACTATCACAAGAAGACCGACACCCTTGACCACATCGATCGGACCTCGCTGGGCATCAACGGCGGGGGCGTCGCTTACGCGGTCGCGCTCTACGCGCAGGACCTTGGCGGCCGCAACGGGATTCCGGTCATGGACGACCGCACGCGCCACGTGCTCGCTAAAAAATGATCCGCCGGCTGGTCGCGACCTTACTGTTGCTGACGGGACTGTTGGCGGGCTGCTCGCCGCGCTCGGGGCCGCCGTCCGGCGCGCCCGACCTCGGCCACGGATTGGCCGGAAAGGTGACCGCGGATCGGATGCTGGCCCACCTGCGCGCGCTGCAGGATATCGCCAATGCGAACGGGGGAAACCGGGCAGCGGGCACACCGGGCTACGACGCCAGCGTCGACTATGTGGCGAAAGCGTTGCGCAGCAGTGGTTTTGACGTGATGACGCCGCAATTCGACCGGTTGTCCACCGTATCCCCGGGCAAGCCGACGCTGACGATAGGCGGCCGCAGCTATCCGGTTGACCAGGCCTCGTTGCTGGTCCGGACACGACCCGGCGGCCTCACCGGGACGCCGATCCGCCCCAGCCGACCGGCCGGCTGCACCGCCGGCGATTACCCGTCCGTCGTCCCGCCGGGTTCGATCGCCGTCGTCGACGACAGTCGCTGCTCGGTGGTCGACAAGCAGAACAGCGCGCTGGCCAAGGGCGCCGCAGGGCTGATCGTGGTCAGTCAGCCCACCGGCGCGGGCGCCCCACCCACGTTGTTCGGTCCCGGTTATTACAACCAGTTGACCGTGCCGGTCGCGGTTGTCGGTGCCTACGGGGGTGCCGCGCTGGCCGCTGCGACCACTGGCACCGCGCCGGTGCGCCTGGTGCTGGACGCCGAGAACGTCAAGATCACGTCGCGAAACGTGCTGGCGCAGACCAAGACCGGCTCGCCACACGACGTGGTGATGGTCGGCGCGCATCTCGACGGCCCGCGCAACGGTCCGGGCATCAACGACAACGGGTCCGGGGTGGCGGCGGTGCTAGAAACGGCGCTGCAGTTGGGCCCGTTGCCAGCGGTGAACAACGCGGTGCGGTTCGTGTTCTGGGGAGCCGATCAGGACGGTCCCAACGGCGCCATGGACTACGTCTTCGGCCTGGACCCCGAGCGACTCAATGACATCGCCCTGTATCTGGACTTCGTCATGCTGGGTTCGGCCAACGCGGGCTTCTTCACCGACGACGGCGACCAGTCCGGTCCGCCGGGGACGGGTATTTCGGCCGCGGATGTCCCGGAAGGCTCGGCCGGAGTTGAGCGCACCCTGGGCAGCTATCTGTACCAGGCCGGCAAGCGGCCCGCCGACATGCCGTTGAGCACCAGGACCGACTATCACCCCTTCATGGTGGCCGGCGTGCCGGTCGGGGGCATGACCGGTGGCGCTTCGCAGATGAAAACCACTGTGCAGGCCCGACTCTGGGGTGGTCAGGCCGGCGTCTGGTTCGACCCGAACTATCAGAGCGCCCGGGACACGGTAGGCAACGTCAACCGGGAAGCACTGGGGGTCATGGGTTCTGGCGTCGCCTACGCGGTGGGCTGTTACGCCGAGTCGATCGGGGGAGTCAATGGCGTCCCGCCCCACGACAAGCGGCATCGCACCCGGGTGCCTTAGGGTGGGCTAGCGGTCGCGTGTGTGAATTCCTAGTGAGCCGCGGCTTTCTGCCCTGCCAGCAAACCAACCGTTCTACACTGATATCCCTTTGAAGCAGCCGGGCAGGCAGGTCGGGATGAGGTTGGCCATGAATAACCGCGGGCGCGCGATCGCGGTGGTGCGGGCGGCGATCGCCTGTGCCGCGGCGGTACTGCTCGTGGTTGGGTGCAGCACGATCGTCGAGGGGCGGGCGTTGTCGATGCTCAACGACCCGTTCCGGGTGGGGGATCTGCCCGCGACCGACGGTCCCAGCGGGCCCCGCCCGAACGCACCGGCTCCGACGGGCAAGGTGGTCAACACCAACAACGGGCCCATCGACAAGTTGGCGTTGCTCTCGATCAACGACATCGAGGAGTACTGGAAGGGCGTCTACAGCCAGTCCCTCAAAGGCAGCTTCAAGCGGGTCGACAAATTCATTTCCTACGACTCCAACGATCCCAACAGTCCCCTCATCTGCCACCGCAAGACCTACAAGTTCGTCAACGCCTTCTTCAACAGTCGTTGCGACCTGATCGCCTGGGACCGCGGGGTGTTCCTCCCGCCCGCGCAACGCTATTTCGGCGATATGTCCGTCACCGGGGTGCTGGCCCACGAGTTCGGCCACGCGCTGCAGCGGATGGCGAAACTGGTCTCCAAAAGTGACCCCACCATCGTCTTCGAACAGCAAGCCGATTGCTTCGCGGGCGTGTATCTGTACTGGGTGGCGGCTGGCAAGTCGCCGCGCTTCACGCTGAGCACCGGCGACGGGCTCGACCACGTGCTTGCAGGGCTGATCACCATGCGCGACCCGATCGAGGACAGGGAAACCGACAACGAGCACGGGTCGGCCCTGGACCGGGTCAGCGCCTTCCAGACGGGCTTCATCAGCGGCGCCTCGGCATGCGCGGCAATAAACATGAAGGAAATCGAGCAGCGTCGCGGTGACCTGCCCACGGTCCTGCGGACGGATCCCACGGGGGAAACCGAGACCGGTGAGGTCACGATCGACGACGACACCCTGTCGACGCTGATGGAGGTGATGGGACAGATCTTCAGTCCCAAGCAACCGCCGACGCTGTCCTACAAGCCGGCCGATTGCCCCGACGCGAAGGTCAGCCCACCGGCGTCGTACTGCCCGGCCGCCAACACCATCGTGGTCGACCTGCCCGCGCTGACCGCCATGGCCAAAGTCGGCGGCAGGGATCAACACGAGCTACCGCAGGGTGACGACACCGCCCTGTCGATCGTGATGTCGAGGTACGCGCTGGCGGTGCAGCATGAGCGCGGCTTGCCGATGCAGAGCCCGTGGACCGCGCTGCGGACGGCGTGCCTGACGGGGTTTACGCACCGCATGATGGCCGAGCCCATCGACCTGCCGTCGCACAAGCAGCTGTTGCTGACCGCCGGTGACGTCGACAAAGCCGTCTCCGGGCTACTCACCAACCACCTGGTCGCCAGCGACGCCGACGCTGCCACGGTGCCGGCCGGTTTCACCCGGATAGCGGCGTTCCGCGGCGGCGTGGCTGGCAATATGGACGCGTGCTACTCGCGATATCCCGCGTGACCGGCTATGCCGACGGTGCCAGGGTGCCGGCCGCCTTCATAGGTCAGCGCCCGTGACGGAACCGCCGCCGCCACCAGGCGCCCGCTTGAATCGCATGGCTATCGCGTCGTTGCTGTGCTCCTCGATCGGCTGGATTTGCATCATCGGGCCCCTCCTGGGTTTGATTTTCGGTTTTCTCGCGCTGAACCAGATCCAGCAGACCGGTCAGCGTGGCCGTGGTTTGGCGATTGCCGGAATAATCATCGGCGCGATCCTCATCGCTATCATCACCGTCTCGGGAATCCGCAACGCCGGGCACGAGCACAAGCCAAGCTCTCGTTCGGGCGCGCCCGTTACGGTGGTAATTGTTGAACCGCAGGCGGTTTCGCCGTTTCAGCCGATCTGAGCGAGCCTGGGCGCGAGTTGATCGCCGAACCGGCGGATGAACCCGACGGGATCGGGGTTGCCGGGGAGGGGGCCGACGTTGATCATCTCGATGCCAAGCTCGGCATAGCACTGAACGGTCTTCAGGTACTCGTCGGTGTCCTCGAAGGGGTCGACGACGGCCAGGCCGCCGCAGGTTCTACGGATTTCACCGGGATCCCGGCCCACCGTGTCGCAGTGCCGGTTGAGCACATCCACCTTGTGCTTGAGCTCGTCCACGTCGGTGGTCATGCTGTTCCAGATGTCGGCGTACTGCGCGACCAGTCGTAGTGTCTTCTTTTCGCCGTCGCCGCCGATCAGAATCGGAGGGCGCCGAATCGGTTGCGGGACACAAAGTGTCTCGGCTAGCTGATAGTGCTTGCCGTGGTACGGCCCGTCGTTGTCGCTCCACATCTGCCGGCAGATCTGCAGCGTCTCTTCGAGCATCTCAAAGCGTGTGCTCAGTGGCGGATAGGGGATGCCGAGGGCGACATGCTCGCGGTCGTACCAGGCCGCGCCCAGTCCCAACATCGATCGGCCCTGCGACAGCACGTCGAGGGTGGTCACCGCTTTGGCCAACACGCCGGGGTAGCGATAGGTGACCCCGGTGACCAGCAAGGTCAACTCGATCGTCGCGGTCTGTCCGGCCAAGAAACCCAACGACGTATAGCCCTCGAGGAACGGGTCTTCCGCTCGCCCAATGTTTTCCATTTGGAAGAAATGGTCGGCCAAGGTGAACAGCGTGGCGCCGCCCTGCTCGGCGGCTTCGGCCGACTCCACCAGAGTCGGGCCTAGCGCCGCCGGATCCCCTGGCAGAAAGTCGATGAAGTGTATTCCGAATTCCATTGCAGCTATTCCCCTTTCATTCGGTTAGCCGCTCGAGCAGGGAGAGCGCGTCAAGGATGGTGTGGCGCTCTGATTCTGAGTAGCGCTCATGGATGGCGCGTGCCAGCCATTCCTCACGCACTTGACGGTCACTCTCGGCGCGCTGCCGACCCACCATGGTCAGCGAGATCACTTGGCGGCGACCATCTTCGGGATCGGGCGTGCGCTCGATCAGCCTCCGTTGCTCGAGTGCGGCCACAATCGTGGCCATGGACTGTGGACGCACCCGTTCGGCACCGGCAAGTGCGCTGGCCGATGACGCCCCCTCTTTCCAGAGCCGGGTCAGCACCGCCGTCTGCGACGGTGTCAGATCGCCGTCAATCGCGAGGCCCCGCAATTGACGGCGCAGCCGGCTGACCACCACCCGCAGCTCGCGGGCCGCCGCTGCGGCCGATTCGGCGATACCGTCCACACCACCACGGTAGATTAATCAGTTGAAACTGTCCAGTCTTAGCTGACTAATTTCGGTCGGGGCTCAAGTCATGCAGACGTTCGCGAATAACAGGACAGGCCATGACACGATCGAACCCAGGAACGACACCGCCAGATCGACTCCGTGCATCTGGTGCAAATGTTCGGTATGTGTTGCCGACCAAATCGTTCCGACCACCAGATACGGAGTGCCAATCATCAATCCGATGGCCATGAGTTGGCCGATGGTGATCTGGAAATCGAGCACCTTGCGAATCGTCTCCAACATATGCGTCAACTTACTGACGCTCAGGGAGCCCCGGAAAGGCGCAGCAGCCGCAGCGCCGCATCCACCGCGAGCACGGGCACGTCGAGGGTCTTCGAGCCCAAGTCGTGCCGCGCGCCGGTGATCTCGACGACCTCGGTCGGTGCGGAGATCAGCGCCGCCGCATCGCGCAGCTCCGCCGGCGTGCCGAAGGGGTCCGAGGTGCCATGGGTGAATACCGTGGGCGTCGTGATGTCGGGCAGGTGCTCGGTGCGTGCGCGCTCTGGCTTGCCCGGCGGATGAACCGGGTAGGAGAACAGCGTCAACACGTCCGTGCTTATTGAAGTCGCTTCGGGGCTGGCCACCACCATCGACGTCTGACGCCCGCCGTAGGAATGTCCGCCGACAATCAGCGGGCCCTCGGCCAGGCCGCGGCACACGTCGATCGCCTCGACGATCCCCGCGCGGTCGGTGGCGGCCGAGCCCGACGGCGGACCCTTGGGCCGGCGCCGGCGATAGGGGAGGTTGTAGCGCACCGCCAGCCAGCCGCGCCGCGCCCACTCGTCGCAAATCCGTTGCAGCAGTGTGGATTCCCGGCTACCGCCGGCGCCGTGGGTTAAGACAACCACGCCGGCTGGGGTACCGGAAGGTTCATGCGCGATGCCCGCGATCTGATCGAGGGTCATGACAGCCGGAAGAATGGGGAGACCGGGCCGTGGCCGTGCCCGAGTGGATAAGCCGCGCGCAGGCATTCGGTCACCCATCGCTTCCCGAAGCCGACGGCGTCGGGCACGCTGTATCCGTGCGCCAGCGCGCAGGCCGCCGCGGTCGCTAGCGTGTCGCCGCCGCCGTGGTCGTTGCCGGTGGGCACCCGCGCTGCGTCGAATTCGTAGAAGTCGGCGCCATCATAGAGCAGGTCGCAGCTGCGCTCGGAGGACCGCAGGTGTCCGCCCTTGACCAACGCCCAGCGCGGGCCCAGCGCATGCAGGACCTTGGCCGCCGCGCGCTGCGATGCCGAGTCGACAACCTCAATGTCGACCAGCAGGCGCACTTCGTCGAGGTTCGGTGTCACCAGCGTGGCCAACGGGAACAGTTCAGCGCGAAGCGAATCCAGTGCGGACGGCGCGAGCAGCGCGTCTCCGTGCATGGATGCGCAGACCGGGTCGACGACGAGCGGAATCGTCAGGTCCAGCCGGCGCCACGTGGTGGCCACAGTGGCGATGATGTCCGACGACGCCAACATTCCGGTCTTGGCGGCCTGTACGCCGATATCGGTGACCACAGCGTCGATCTGTCCGGCCACCACATCGTCGGGCACCTCGTGAAAGCTCTTGACTCCCAACGTGTTCTGCACGGTAACCGCGGTGACCGCGACGCACGCGTGCACACCCAGCAGCGCCATGGTGCGGATATCGGCCTGGATGCCTGCCCCGCCGCCGGAGTCCGATCCCGCGATGGTCAGCACGCGCAGCGGCGTGCCGCCGGGCGGCGCCAGCGGCAGGTAATTCACTGGGTGAGCGGCAGATACACGCGGTTGCCGTGTTCGGCGAACTCGCGTGACTTTTCTTCCATCCCGCTGGCCATCATGGCCTCGATGTCTTCCTCGGTCTCCAGCCCGTGCTTGGCGGCGTAGTCCCGGACGTCCTGCGTGATGCGCATCGAGCAGAACTTCGGCCCGCACATCGAGCAGAAGTGCGCGGTCTTGGCGGGCTCGGCTGGCAGGGTCTCGTCGTGGTACTCGCGCGCGGTGTCGGGGTCCAGCGACAGCGCGAACTGGTCGTGCCAGCGGAACTCGAACCGCGCCGTGCTCAACGCATTGTCGCGCTCCTGAGCGTGCGGATGGCCCTTCGCCAGATCGCCTGCGTGCGCCGCGATCTTGTAGGCGATCACGCCGTCCTTGACGTCCTTGCGGTCCGGTAGCCCGAGATGCTCCTTCGGGGTGACGTAGCACAGCATCGCGGTGCCGGCCTGCGCGATGATGGCCGCGCCGATCGCGGAGGTGATGTGGTCGTAGGCCGGCGCGATGTCGGTGGCCAGCGGGCCCAGGGTGTAGAAGGGGGCCTCTTCGCACAGCTCCTCTTCCAGCCGCACGTTCTCGACGATCTTGTGCATCGGGACGTGCCCGGGGCCTTCGATCATCACCTGTGCGCCATGGGCTTTCGCGATCTTGGTCAGCTCGCCCAGGGTGCGCAGCTCGGCGAACTGCGCGGCGTCGTTGGCGTCGGCGATCGAACCCGGCCGCAGCCCGTCGCCCAGCGAGAAGGTGACGTCGTAGCCGGCCAGGATGTCGCAGAGTTCCTCGAAGTTGGTGTACAGGAACGACTCCCGATGATGCGCCAGGCACCACGCCGCCATGATCGACCCGCCCCGGGACACGATGCCGGTGACTCGCTTGGCGGTCAGCGGCACGTAGCGCAGCAACACGCCGGCGTGCACGGTCATGTAGTCCACGCCCTGCTCGCACTGCTCGAGCACCGTCTCTCGGTAGATCTCCCAGGTCAGCTCGGTCGGGTCGCCCTTGACCTTCTCCAGCGCCTGGTAGATCGGCACCGTGCCGACCGGGACCGGGGAATTGCGCAGGATCCACTCACGGGTTTCGTGGATGTTCTTCCCGGTCGACAGGTCCATGATGGTGTCCGCCCCCCAGCGGGTGGCCCACACCATCTTGTCGACCTCCTCGGCTATCGACGACGTCACCGCCGAGTTGCCGATGTTCGCGTTGACCTTGACCGCGAAGGCCTTGCCGATGATCATCGGCTCGCTCTCGGCGTGGTTGTGGTTGGCCGGGATGACCGCGCGGCCGAGGGCGACCTCGTCGCGGACCAGTTCGGCGGGCATGCCCTCGCGCGCGGCGATGAACGCCATCTCCGCGGTGATCTCGCCGGCACGGGCGCGCTGCAGCTGCGTGCCGCGGTCGCGGATCACCCCGGGCCGCGGCGGCAGGCCCGCCGCCAGGTCGATCGCCGCGTCCGGGTCGGTGTAGGGCCCGGAGGTGTCGTAGAGATCGAAGTGGTCTCCGGTGGACAGGTTCACCCGCCGGAATGGCACTCGCGCGCCTGGCACACCGTCCAGCTCGAGGTAAGCCTTGCTGCTGCCCGCGATGGGTCCGGTGGTAACGGAGGGCGCATCGGTTTTGGCCAAGGTGTCGGTCATCTCGTCTCCCTACGCCGGCATTACCCGGTCAGGTTCGTACGGTCGACGGCCCCGAGCCGTCCTCTCAGCGCACTCGGCGTGCGCTCCCGTGTCTAGTTTTTTTGGAGTGTCCGCATGCGAGGCTACTCCCGCTTCAGGTCGGTGGCCGCATGCGGGCGGGGTCGCTGGCCGCGGTACCCGTGCAATGCGATGATTCACACCGTGAACCAACCCGAGCGGTCGCCCGACCAGACATGGGGGGCGACACCAGCCGGGATTCGCATGCGGGAGATCAAGATGTCAGAGGCCGGCGACGGCGGGTACCTGAAGGTGGGAAGCTTTCGGTTCTGGTTCGTGGGTCAGCGCTGGGAGTGGTCCGACGAGGTCGCGCTGATGCACGGCTACGAACCCGGATCCGTGGTGCCGACGACGGAACTGCTGCTGTCGCACAAGCATCCGGACGATCGCGCGCACGTACAGGATCTGCTTGATTACGCGCTGCACTCGGGGGGGTCGTTTTCGAGTCGCCACCGGTTCGTCGATACCGCGGGCACGGTGCACGACGCGATCGTGGCGGCCGACCGCATGCTGGACGACTCGGGCGCGGTGGTGGGGACCGCCGGCTACTACATCGACCTCACCGACACCTTCGACGAGACCCGCGACGAGACCCGCCAGGAGGTCCTCGACGCCGCGCTGCCCGACCTGTTCGAGAACCGCGCGGCGATCGAGCAGGCCAAGGGCGTGTTGATGGCTGTCTACCGGGTCAGCGCCGAACAGGCCTTCCGAGTGCTGCAGTGGCGATCACAGGAGACCAACACCAAGCTGCGCTCTCTGGCCAGACAACTGGTCAGCGAAATCGCCACGCTGCCGCCCCCGTCGGCCGACGTGCAAAGTCAGTTCGACCACCTGCTGCTGAGCGTCCACGAGCGCGTCCCCGCCGATCCGGACCGCTAGCCGGTGCAGTATTAGGCTCGAAACGTGCGGTAGCCGGGGCGGTGGCTGAATTTCGAGGCGGTGGGCGCGATGGAATCGTTGGTGGTCGACCAGGAGGCTAGCGAGGACGCGGTACTCGTCCGCGTTCAAGGCGATGTCGATTCGATAACCGTCGGCCAGCTCAGCTCCCAGCTGACGGCCGCGCTGGACCTGGCTGCCACGCATCCGGCTCGCCTGCTCGTCATCGACCTGCAACCCGTGACCTTCTTCGGAAGCGCCGGTCTGAATGCGATATTCGACTGCCGAGAGCTTGGTCTGGCCGCCGGGACGTCAGTCCGGCTGGTGGTGGCAGACAACGACTACGTGCTTCGCCCGCTCGAGGTGACGAAGCTGGATCATGTTTTCGAGGTGCACCGCACGCTCACCGACGCGCTGGGAAGCTTTGATCCCCGGGAGCGCGAGAAGCACGGATGAGCCAGGGCGCTGCCTCGCGCCCCGACCTGCCCGCCGACCTGGAGGCGGCGGTCGCGCTGGGTAGCGAGATGGGCCGCCGGTTCGCCGAATTCGACTGGGCGGCACATCCGCTCGGTCGGCCGCAGGATTGGCCGGCCGAGATGCGGACAATCGTGGCGGCCGCGCTGACCTCGCGGTTTCCCTATCTGCTGTGGTTGGGCCCAGACGATCTGTTCATGCTGTACAACGACGCCTACATTCCGATCCTGGGCAACAGACACCCGGCTGCGCTGGGCCAACGCAGCGAGCGAGTGTGGTGGGACATCTGGGACTCGATCGGCCCGCTGATCGCCA
The DNA here is from genome assembly GCA_963767375.1 of uncultured Actinomycetota bacterium. GTDB lineage: Bacteria > Actinomycetota > Actinomycetes > Mycobacteriales > Mycobacteriaceae > Mycobacterium. Next base: position 972,613 of record CAVYDT010000008.1, on the reverse strand, counting down.
GCGTCATCGCTACCGGCAAAGCCGTCTGGGTCGACGACCTACTCCTGCCGGTGATCACCGGCGGCCGGCGCGGCCAACGGTATTTCACCTTCAGCTACAGCCCGCTGATGCGCGACACCGGAGTCTTCTACGGGGTCATGGCCACCGTCAGCGAGACCACCGAACGGGTGCTCAGCACGCGTCGTCTCAACCTGCTCAATGCGGTGGCGGCGGCGGTCATGGACACCCGCACCATCACCGTCGCCGACTCCGGTCGTTGGTCGGGCGACTCCTCGGCCAGCCTGCGTAGCTACCGGCGCGGGCGCGGGCTCACGTTGATGAGCGGACTCGCCGATCGGGTCGACACCGTCCGCGATCGATGGGGCACCCGGGTGACGATGGTGTTCGACCACGCGGTCCCCGGCTAGACCTCTTCCATCGCCTCGCCGAGCTCCTCGAGGAGCTTGTTGTGATGGTTGGCCGCCAACAGGTGTCCGGCGGCGATGACCAACGCGACCGGCCAATCGATGAGTTCCAGGGCTGCCAGCGCCGCCAGACCGCCGTAGTAGGCCAGCTGCTCCGGCCGTGGAATCTCGGTCTGGCCGAGCAGCGGCAGGTTCACGACGAAGGTTTCGCCTTCGCGGACCTTTTCGACCGCCTCACTTTGGGACGTTGCCCGCCGAGCATTCTTTTCCGCCATCATTTGCCTTTCGGTAACGAAGGATTTGCCGATGAGCCGGATGGTGCGGTCACCGTCGGACGTATGGGGAGGACCGACCGCCCGCAGGCCGATCCGCTGATTTCACCGCTTGCCTTGTTCCTGCGTGCTCCGATGATGGAACTCTATGCGTTCTTGTGGCGCGTGGGCGTCCTGGAGATCGGGGAGACTGTGCAGCCCGAACCGGCTCCTCGTCGGGATCGTCGGGCGGCTCGGGCGGCTGAGGGGGCTGGGGCGTCTCTGGCAGCTCCCGATCGTCAAAGACGCGGCTGAGGGCGACCACGGCGAGCGTCGCGACCGCCGCGGGTCCCAGGGCTACGACCCAGCCGAGCGGATCGAGCGGTGTGCAGCCGAGCAGTTGACTGACTCCCGGAATGCTGATCAAGGCGCCCACGAAGCCCAGTGAACCCAGTGCGGTGAGCACCACCATTGGGGCCTGGGACTCCACCAGGGTCTGGCCCAACTCAGTCGCGATCAGCGCGACCAGGGCCGCGGTCGACGCGCGTTGCGGCAGTCCGGTGGCTCCGAGCAGGAGGTTCATCCCCGGCAGTGCGGGGAGTCCGGGCAATCCGTTGAGTCCCGGCAGGGTGACGCCGCCCGCCATCATCCACGCCGCCGTCGTCGCCGCTGCCGTCGTACCGGCGCGGATGGCGACGTCATTCCACAGCGCCGCTTGATCCACGCCGCGCAGGTTGGGGTCCACTGTGCCGCGCGGCTTGCTGACCGCGAGGGCCGCGGCCGGCAGGGCGTCGGTGATGGTGTTGACCAGCAGCAGCTGGCGGGTGTTCAGGGGGGAAGTCCCGCTGATCGCGCTGCCGATGATCGCGAAGATCACTTCACCGGCATTTCCGCCGAGCAGCACCGATACGGCCGCCTGCACCCGTCGCCAGAGCTGGCGCCCTTCTTCGATCGCTTCCAGCAGCGCGTCGATACGGCCGTCGACCAGCACCACGTCGGCCACCAGGTGGGCCGATTCGCTGCCGTGCGCGACCACACCGATCCCGACCGTGGCCGCTCGGATGGCGGCGGCGTCGTTGGCGCCGTCACCGACCATCGCCGTCCGCACACCGGCGTTTTCCAGCGTCTGGACAACCTGGATTTTGTTCTCCGGGGTCATCCGGGCGAAGATGATCCGCTCGGTGACGACGCGCTCTTGGTCCTTGCGGGACAACGAATCCCATTCGGCGCCGGTGATCACCTGCCCGGCGCTCACCGGCACGCCGAGCTCCTCGGCAATCGCCCTGGCGGTGATCGGGTGATCGCCGGTGATCAGCTTGATGCCCACGCCCTGGGACAGCAGGGTGGACAGCAGGTCGGCGGATTGCGGGCGGGGCGTGTCGGACAGTCCCAGGAATCCGGCCAGGGTCAATCCGTCTTTGCAGTACTCGGCGATGTCGTCGGGGTTTTCCTTGATCGCCTGAGCCTGCTTGGCCGTCAGCTTGCGCTTCGCGACCGCGATCACCCGCAACCCGCCGGCGGCCATTTCGGCGACAGTACCGTCCAGTGCTTCGACTTTCCCGACGTCGCCGCAAGCTGACAGCACCACTTCCGGGGCGCCTTTAACGGTCAGCTCGGTTTCCGTCGCCGAGGCCGAGAACGACCTGCCGGAGCGGAACGGCAGGTGAGCGATGGGGCCCGAGCCGTTGGTCCCGGCCGCTCCTGCTGCCTCGGCCGCTTCCACGATGGCGACGTCGGTCGCGTGTAGCTGCGGCCCGCCGTTGGTCACCGGCGCGGCGTGCGCCGCGCAGCGCAACACTTCGGTTTTCAAGGCTTCCGAATCGCCGGCAGCGGGGTGGACCTGCGACACCCGCAGGCGGTTCTCGCTGAGCGTTCCGGTCTTATCGAAGCAGACCACTTCGATACGGCCGAGCGCCTCGACCGAACGCGGAACACGAACCAGCGCACCGAACTTCGTCAGTCGCCGGGCCGACGCCGCCTGCGCCAGCGTGGCCACCAAGGGCATCCCTTCGGGGACCGCGGCGACCGCGATGGCGATGGCGCTGGACACCGCGTGCTGCAACGGGGTGCGGCGCAGCAGCCCGAGCGCGCCGACGAGTGCGCCGCCGGCGATGCTCACCGGAAGGGCCTGACTCGTCAGCTGTCCGAGCTGATGCTGCAGGCCGATGTCGGACGACAGCTCGCCGGAGATAAGGTCGGCGGCACGCCGCTGCTGGGTGTCCGCGCCGACGGCGGTCACCAGCGCGACCGCGGTGCCGGCCACCACCGTGGTCCCGGCGAACAGCATGCAGCGACGTTCGGCGAGCGGGGCACCGGGCGTCGCATCGACCTGCTTCTCCACCGACAGCGACTCACCGGTGAGCGTCGACTCGTCGACCTCGACGTCGACCTCCTCGATGAGCCGGGCGTCGGCGGGCACCACCTCGTGGGTGCGCACTTCGATGACATCGCCGGGTCGCAGTAGCCCGGCGTCGACCTCCGTGTACGCCCGCTCACCGTCCAGGCCGGCAATTACCTTGCGGGCCGCCGGAGTCTGCTGAGCCAGCAGGTGGGTCAACCGCTTTTCGGCCCGAAGCCGTTGAGCGGCAGCCAGTATCGAGTTCCCGGTCAGCACCGACCCGACCAGCACCGCGTCGACTGGCGAGCCGAGGATCGCGCTGGCCGCCGAACCGAGCGCCATCACCGGGGTGAGCGGGTCGGACAATTCGGCCCGTACCGCCTTGGCGAGCTGCCAAATCGCTTGCAGCGGCGAATCGCTCGATTCCGTGCTGGTACCGGCGCGCGCTGTTTCGGAGAGGTCGGGATCGAGCGGGGGTAGCGCTTTGCGGACCTGTTCGACCGACATCGCATGCCATTCGTGCACGGCGGCCGGGCGTGGGGTGTCCGCGTTGAGGATGCCGCGCGCAAGCAGGTATCCCGACATGAGACCGGCCGCCGCGCCGGCGTTGACCGACTCGGATCCGAGATTGCCCCGCACGCCCGGGATCATGAACAGCGAACCCATGGCCGTTGCGCCGGCCGCGATCCCGATGCCGCGCTGGGTTGCGGCCTTGGCCGCCGGCAGCGCGTGCAGCACCCGCCAGGCGGCCGCCAGATCCGGCAGCAGCAGGTCGGCGTTCCACGGCGGAGCGCCTTGCTTTGGTTGGACGCCCAGCAGCAGGCTGGCCGACGTAATCGCTTGCGCGCCAGATGATGACAAGACAGCCACCGTTCGTCCGGCCTGCTGCAGATCGGCCACCGCGGCGGCCAGCGCGTCGTCGATGGAGCTGTCGGTCCCGCTTTTGACGGGCCGGACGTCGTCGAACGCCGGCCGCAGCTCGTCCAGTGAGTCGACGTCGACCGAGATCAGTTCTGCCCCAGTGCGATGCGCTTCGGCGACGACGGCCGAGGCCAGCGGATCGTGCGCGGGCAGGAAGAGGGCTTCGACTCCTGCGTTCGGCTGGTTGCCGGATATCCCGCGCACTGCCCGCCAGCCGGGGCGCAGGCTGTTTTTCTCCAGCATGAGTTGGGCGCGGTTCCACGCCGCGGTCAACTCGGTGTCGTCGGCGCCGCGGATTCGTGCCACGCGCAGCGTGTCGGCGCACAAAATCCGGGGATCGATGACGATCGCGTCGATTTTGTCCAGCCGGCGCAGGCTTTCCGGCCGCAGTGGCAGTACCGCGTGTTGGTCGGCCAGTCCGCGGCCCAGGGTCGAAGCGAATGCCTCGGGCGTGGTCCGGCTGGCTTTGGGGGTGGTTACCTGCACCGCGGTGGCGGCCATGGCCAGATTGCGGGTGCCCGCGCCGATCGCCCCGGCGCTGAGCGCCTGCAGGAGCGCGAACCGACCCGCGGCCCGCTCGACGGGTCTTGACGGCTGCGGCCGCGGCCTCGTTCTTCCTGGGTGCATCCGCGGTTGGTCGGCGTGCCGCGCCAACTCCGGTTCGTGGTGCGCCCAGCTTTGGGCCTCCGCGCGGACCTCGGCGGCTTTCATCGACTGCATGGTCAGCCCCAACGCCAATGACGTCGGTGACTGGGTGAGGGTTTGCGCCGCCGCCGCGGCCAGCGTCAGCACAGTGTCGGTGGTGGGTCCGCCGAGCCGGTCCGCGAACACGCGACGCAGCCAGGGCTGGTAGTCCACGAAAGCCACGCTGGCCGAGATGGCGGCGGGTAACGGACGCAAGCCCAGCGCCCGACCGGTCAGCGCGACGCCCAGCCCGGTCGCACTGACGGCAACGGTCAACGCCCTGGTCGCCAGCACCACGCCGTCGCCCGGCAGACTTCTCGCGAAGACCGACTCGTCTTTGCTGTCGCCGCAACGCTTTTCGGCCGCCTCGACCGTCCGGCACAGGTCGCGCAGCGAGAGGTTTGGGTCGTCGATGTCGACGACCGCGCGTGACAGCGGGTGATTCAGGCTGACCGATGTGACGCCCGGGTGGGCGCGGATCGCGTCGACCACGACCCGCCCGAGTTCGCCGTCGTCGTCACTCCCGAGTCCGCGCACCTCGATCCACGCGCGTCTTTCGTTGCGCCAGCAGTTGCGGCTGAGCGTCTCGCGGGAGATCTCGCCGGAGAGCACCTTGGCGCCTTCTCGCAGCGGGATGGCGGCGATCCCGACACCGGTCTTGGCCAAGGTGGTGGTCAGGTTGGTGGTCGCCTGCACACCGGACGCAACGAAACGCAGCGGCAAAGACCGGCGTATTGACGTGGCAAAGCTCAATTGGTGCCCGGTCAGTTGGTGCTGCGTAACGCGCCCGAGCCCGCGCGCCGCCCAGCCGCCTTCTTCGCCGCCGCTTTGCGGGAAGAGGCTTTGGGCTGCGTCGCTTCTTTTGGCTCCGGCTCGGTGGGTACGGTCGTCAACTTCGCCGTCGGCGCCGGCTTCGTTGCCGGGGTTGACTCCTCAGACTTGCGGTTCAACCGCTGCAGCACCAACGCCCCGCCGCCGACGGCCAACAGAATCGGCCACTCGACCAGGCCGGTGACGCCGAGCGCGCCGATCGCCACCGCGGCGGCGGCCGTTGACTTGCTCCCGGATCCGACGCCGCGCTGGATACCTTCTGCGGTTCCCTTGACCCCTCCGACAACGCCGTTCACCGCGGCGCCGCCTATCGCGCCCGCCGTCGCTGTGGTCGCCGCCGCCGCACGATTCACTGTTCGACCCACGCCGCGAACTGCTCCGCCGACGACACCCATGATGACTCCCTGGCCTTTAGTCTCGGTCGCTGCAGATCTCGTTCGCTACGTCCGTGTATACCCGTTGATCGCACAGTTAACAGGATCTACGCGATTGTTAACAGCGGCTTTCATCCACAAGCCTGCCACGTTAAGCCTGCCATGTCGCAAACATCTAGACAACGATCATCTGGAATTGAGCTGCTCATATGGAGCCTACGCCCGGCTGTGATTCATTCGCCGCGCACATCGACCAGCACCGGCGCGTGGTCGCTGGGCGCCTTGCCTTTGCGTTCCTCACGCACGATCTGGGCATCGGTCACCCGCGCGGCCAAGGCCGGTGAGGCGAGGATGAAGTCGATACGCATGCCCTGCCTTTTGGGGAACCGCAGCTGCGTGTAATCCCAGTAGGTGTAGACGTCCGGGCCCGGGGTGAAAGGTCTTACCACATCGGTGAATTGCGCGTCGACGATGGCGTTGAACGCTTTACGTTCCGGCTCGGAGACGTGCGTGGAGCCGGCGAAGAATTCGGGGCTCCAGACGTCCTCGTCGGTCGGGGCGATGTTCCAGTCGCCGACCAGTGCGATCGGCGCCGCGGGATCGTCGCGCAGCCAGCCTGCGGCCGTATCACGCAGTGCGGCAAGCCAATCCAGCTTGTAGCCGTAGTGCGGGTCGTCCAGGGTGCGGCCGTTGGGCACGTAGAGACTCCACACCCGCACGCCGCCGCAGGTGGCGCCCAGGGCACGGGCTTCCGCGGTGGCGGCCACCTCCGGCTTGCTGCTCCAGGTGGGCTGGCCGTCGAAGCCGACCTGCACATCGTCGAGGCCGACCCGGGAGGCGATCGCCACGCCGTTCCACTGATTGAAGCCGACGTGGGCGACCTCGTAGCCGAGTTCGAACAGCGGCAGCGTGGGAAATTGGCTGTCGGAGCATTTGGTCTCCTGCATGGCCAGCACGTCGACATCGGCGCGGGCCAGCCAATCGGTGACGCGGTCCAGCCGGCTGCGAATCGAATTCACGTTCCAGGTGGCCAGTCTCAGGCGCAGCGGGTCGCCGCCATCACGCGGCGATCGCAAGCGCGGCGAAGCCGGGCGCAGCGGGTCGCCGCCATCAATCGTGCCGTCGGGCATGGCTAGAGATTATCCAGCCGGCCGGTGGCAAGCCGGAAATGGCTCCGCCGATGGTGTAGCTGGAACCCCAGCGACTCGGCGAGGGCGATCGCGTCCGTGTCGCGGTCGCCGACCCGCACGTAGGCGCGGGCGGCGCCGCGCTGGGCAGCCCAGGCCAGTAGTGCTTCGCACGACGGACCCGCGAGCCCGGCCACCGCGTCGATTGCCGACAGGCCCACCCAGCGGGTGCCGTCGGGCGCGTCGGTCACCGCGGCGAACTCGCCGGGCGCCGCGCTGGGGTGATTCTCGAGGGGTACGTCGCGCACCAGCATGCGCTCCTGGCGTTCGGCGGTCAGGCCGGCGGGCGCCCGCAGCAGGCGATCCGGGATGACCAGCCGCGGGGTCAGGCCGCGATCCGTGTACCAGGCGACGATCGCCGGGATGGAATCAGGGCGAGCCGAAATATCCAGTGGCACTGCCGAATTGGCTTCGAGTTCGGCATCCGGTCCGGCCCGGAGCAGCCAGCCGTCCAGCCAGGTTTGTTGCACAGTTTCTTCCGGGCCTGCAAGGCCCGCCGCGGCCGCATGCTCGAGGGCTCGGATCTCGGAGGTGCGCACCGGTGCGTCGGTCAGTATCCGCAGCGCGACCACGTCGGCGGGCGCGCACTCGGCTACGGCGCCCGTCTTCGTCCGCACCCGAACCACCGGATCGACGGCCAACAGGTGGCCTACCGCATCGGTCAGCGGCGGGATCGACCCGGCGTGGCGCCGGTAGCGAAGCGTCACCCGTGTTCCGAGGTCCGGCCACGAGACCATCAGTGGCCGAACGGGTCGGGCACTTCGCCCGGTGTCCACGACAGTCCGGGAACTCCCCAGCCGTGCGACTTGACGGCGCGCTTGGCGGCACGCGCGTGCCGGCCGATCAGCCGGTCCAGGTAGAGAAATCCGTCGAGGTGACCCGTTTCGTGCTGCAGCATCCGGGCGAACAGGCCGGTGCCCTCGATGGCGACCGGATTGCCGTCGGCGTCCAGACCGGTGACCCGTGCCCACTTGGCCCGGCCGGTGGGGAACGACTCGCCGGGCACCGACAGGCAGCCTTCGTCGTCGTCGCCCGGGTCGGGCATGGTCTCGGGTATCTCGGAGGTTTCCAGGATCGGATTGATGACCACACCGCGGCGCCGGTCGGTCGTCCCGCGGTCGTCGGCACAGTCGTAGACGAACACCCGCACTGCGTACCCGATCTGGTTGGCGGCCAGGCCCACCCCGTGCGCGGCGTCCATAGTGTCGTACATGGTGGCGATCAACCCGGCCAGATCGGCCGGCAACGAACCGTCGGCGCCGACCTGGACCGGCGTCGTCGGAGCGTGCAACACCGGATCTCCGACAATGCGAATGGGTACGACTGCCATGGTCGGCTAGCTTAAACTCGCCGACCGTCGAGCTTTCGGGCACACTGTGCGCGGTAATCCAATTAAGTCGGCCGACTCGCGGGTCTAGATGACACCTTGAGGGTTGGGGGCGTGGTTCAATATTCGCGCAAAACACGCTCCGAACTATCAGTCATGCAAGCAGTTTGAGAATTCGCCGGAAGGGCCCAGGGGAGCGATATGGACAGCGCCATGGCGCGGGCAAACCAAGCGGGGGACGACGCTGATATCGCCGATGGGCTCAGCCGCCGGGAACACGACATCCTGGCATTCGAACGTCAGTGGTGGAAATTCGCCGGTGTCAAGGAAGAAGCCATCAAAGAGTTGTTCTCGATGTCGGCGACGCGCTACTACCAAGTGCTCAATGCGCTGGTCGACCGGCCCGAGGCGCTGGCAGCCGATCCCATGCTGGTGAAGCGGTTGCGGCGATTGCGCGCCAGTCGCCAGAAGGCGCGGGCGGCGCGGCGCCTCGGCTTCGAGGTGACCTGACGCCGCGTCTGGTCTCGATGCGCCGCCTTTGCGGGTTTAAGCCCGTTCCTGGCTACAGTGGTGGCCGATGAATGAGCGCGTTCCCGATTCGTCGGGGCTTCCCCTGCGGGCCATGGTGATGGTGCTGCTGTTCCTCGGAGTCATTTTCCTGCTGCTGGGTTGGCAGGCGCTGAGCTCCTCCGGGAACTCCGATGACGAGTCGGCCTCGCCGGCGTCGAGCGTGACCTCGACCACGCCAGCGTCTGGGTCCTCGACGAGCGCCAAACCCGCGCCGAACCAGGCCGAGGTCCGGGTGTACAACATCTCTTCGCAAGAGGGCGTGGCCGCCCACACTAAGGACCAACTCACGGCCGCCGGCTTCAAGGTCACCGAAGTCGGGAACCTGCCGGTGCCCGATGTCAAGGCGACCACGGTGTACTACACCGACGCCGACGGTGAGCACGCCACCGCCGATGCGGTGGGCCAGAAGCTACAAGCGCCCGTCGAGGCGCGCATCCCCGCACTCGCCAATCAGCCACCCGGCGTCATCGTTCTCGTCGCGGGCTGACACGCTCCCGCGCAAGTCGTTTCGGACGGCAAGTCGCCGGGCTAGGCTCTCGCTATGCCTAAACTTGCCGGTCACCGTAACGTCGCCGTCGCCACCACGTCCTTTTTCGCGTCCTTTGCCGCGTTAGTGAGCGCGTGCTCGTCGCCCCAGCACGCGTCGTCAGTCCCGGGTACCACGCCGGCGATCTGGACCGGATCACCCTCGCCGTCGTCGGCTAAGACGCCGGGGATGGAGGCGGCGCCGGCGACGCCACAGAAGAGGATCACCACCCATCTCAAGGCGCCCGACGGCCACCAGGTCGCGATCGCGGAATTCGAGTTCACCAGCAGCCACGCCACCGTCAGGGTCGAGACGGTCGCTGTCGGTGTGCTCGCTCCCGGTTTTCACGGGGTGCACATCCACAAGGTCGGCAAGTGTGAGCCCAACTCCGCCGCGCCGACCGGCGGCGCGCCGGGCGACTTCCTGTCCGCCGGCGGGCACTTCCAAGCGGCCGGGCACGCGGCCGAGCCGGCCAGTGGCGACCTGACCTCGCTCGAGGTGCGCAAGGACGGTACCGGAATGCTGGTGACGACCACGGACGCCTTCACCATGGACGACCTGTTGGCCGGCGAGAAGACCGCGATCATCATTCACGCCGGTTCCGACAACTTCGGCAACATTCCGCCGGATCGCTACACCCAGGTCAACGGGGCGCCCGGTCCCGACGAGGTGACGATGACTACCGGTGACGCCGGCAAGCGGGTGGCGTGCGGTGTCATCGGTGCCGGCTAGAGTTCGAGCGCACATCGACTTCGACGGCTCACCCCGGCCGACGATCGGGGTGGAGTGGGAATTCGCGCTCGTCGACGCGCAGACCCGTGACCTGAGCAACGAAGGGCCCGCGGTCATCGCCGAGATCGGCGAAAACCCACGCGTGCACAAGGAATTGCTGCGCAACACCGTCGAGGTCGTCAGTGGCATCTGCGAATGCGCCGCGGAGGCGATGGAGGATCTTCGCGAAACCCTGGGCCCGGCACGCGAGATCGTCCGGGCCCGCGGGATGGAACTGTTCTGCGCCGGCACCCATCCGTTTGCGCGGTGGTCGAGCCAGAAGCTCACCGACGCGCCGCGCTACGCCGAGCTGATCAAGCGCACTCAGTGGTGGGGGCGGCAGATGCTGATTTGGGGTGTCCACGTACACGTCGGGATTTCCTCGGCCGCCAAGGTGATGCCGATCATGACGTCACTGCTCAACTACTACCCGCACCTGCTGGCGCTGTCGGCGTCCTCGCCGTGGTGGGGTGGCGAGGACACCGGCTATGCCAGCAACCGGGCGATGATGTTTCAGCAACTGCCCACCGCCGGGCTGCCGTTTCACTTTCAGAGGTGGGCGGAGTTCGAGGGCTTTGTCTACGATCAGAAGAAGACCGGCATCATCGATCACATGGACGAAATCCGTTGGGACATCAGGCCGTCGCCGCATCTGGGCACCCTCGAGGTGCGGATCTGCGACGGGGTGTCCAACCTGCGTGAGCTGAGCGCGCTGGTCGCGCTGACGCACTGTTTGGTTGTCGACCTGGACCGTCGGCTGGACGCCGGCGAGACGCTGCCGACCATGCCGCCGTGGCATGTCCAGGAGAACAAGTGGCGCGCTGCTCGCTACGGCCTGGACGCGGTGATCATCCTCGACGCCGACAGCAACGAGCGGCTGGTCACCGACGACCTCTCGGACTTGCTCACCCGGCTGGAGCCGGTCGCGAAGTCCCTGCACTGCGTGGAGGAACTCGCCGCGGTGTGCGACATTTACCGCGACGGCGCGTCCTACCAGCGACAGCGGCGGGTTGCCGAGGAACACGACGGCGACCTGCGTGCCGTGGTGGATGCGCTGGTTGGGGAGCTGGACATCTAGTCATGACGGAGTCTTCCGGAGGTCCCGAACCCGTTGCGCTGGCGATGTTTCCGCTGCAGTCGGCGCTGCTGCCCAACGAGGATCTGCCGCTGCGCATCTTCGAGCCGCGCTACCAGGCGTTGGTGATCGACTGCATGCGCAGCCCCGAACCCCGCTTCGGCGTCGTGCTGATCTCGCAGGGCCGAGAGGTCGGCGGCGGAGACGTGCGCTCCGACGTCGGCGTGTTGGCAAGGATCGTCGAATGCGCCGAAGTGGCTTCGGGCCGGTACGCCCTGCGCTGCCGGACCGGCGAGCGGATCCGGGTGTCCGAGTGGCTGCCCGACGATCCGTACCCGCGCGCGATGGCGCGCGTTTGGCCCGACGATCCGGGGGATGCGGTTTCGGCGGACTCGATACTCGAACTGGAGGACCGGGTGATCGCCTTGTTCGAGCGGATCGCGGCCGCCCGCGACGCGCGGCTGCCGAGCCGCGATGTGCTGCTGGGTGCCGACCGCGACACCGGTGACGCCGCAGACTGGTTGTACACGTTGGCATCTCGCCTGCCGATCGGCCCGGCCGACCGCTATGCCGTGCTGTCGGCGCCGTCGGTCGCCGATCGCCTCGTCGCGCTCAGTGAGGCCGTGGACTCGGTGGCCGCGATCGTGGAGTTTCAGCTGTCCGAATAGCTGTCCGGCGGAATCGAGTGTGCGTCCAGGGCGGGAAATCGTGAAAAATCCCGCCCCACACGCACACTGAACGCCCTACGCGCACACTCGATGCCGCGGCGACGCTACTGAGCGGCGAACACTCGTAGCGCCTCCACCTGCGCAGGATCCAACGACGGGCGCACGGCCTTGCGGGCCGCCTCGAGATCGGCGGCGGTCACGTCGGCGGCATCGATGGAGCGACGCATCGCGGTGAGCGCGGCCTCGCGCAGCAGCGCCACACAGTCGGCGGCGCTGTAGCCGTCGAGTTCGGCGGCCACCGCGTCCAGGTCCACATCGGCGCTCAGCGGAATCGATTTCCCTGCGGTACGCAGGATTTCGCGCCGCGCCGCCGCGTCGGGCGGCTCGACGAACACCAGACGTTCCAGCCGGCCCGGGCGCAGCAGCGCGGGATCGATCAGGTCGGGCCGGTTGGTGGCGCCCAGCACCACGACATCGCGCAGCGGCTCGATGCCGTCGAGCTCGGTCAGCAGCGCGGCCACCACTCGATCGGTCACGCCGGAGTCGAAGCTCTGGCCCCGCCGCGGCGCCAGCGCGTCCACTTCGTCGAGGAACACCAGCGAAGGTGCAGAATCCCTTGCGCGCCGGAACAATTCGCGGACCGCCTTTTCCGAAGCGCCCACCCACTTGTCCATCAGCTCGGAGCCTTTGACGGCATGCACGCTCAGCTGCCCGGTGCTGGCCAGTGCGCGGACCACGAAGGTCTTGCCGCAGCCCGGCGGACCGTACAGCAACACACCGTGCGGCGGATCGACACCGAGCCGGGCGAAGGTGTCGGGGTGTTGCAAGGGCCACAGCACCGCTTCGGTGAGTGACTGTTTGGCGTCGGCCATGTCACCGACGTCGTCGAACGTCAAGTTGCCGATGGTCAGCTCCTCGCTGGCCGAGCGAGACAACGGCCGGATGACGCTGAGCGCACCGACCAGATCGTCCTGGTTTAGCGTCGGCGCTTGGCCCTCGGTGCTGGCCCGCGACGCCGCCCGCAGCGCCGCCTCACGCACCAGCGCAGCTAGGTCGGCGGCGACAAAACCCGGTGTGCGGCTGGCAATCTCATCGAGCTGGAGGTCGCCGGTGGGCACGGCCTTCAGTAGCGTCTCTAGCAGTGCCTTGCGGGTGGCGGCGTCGGGCAGCGGCACGCCCAGCTCGCGGTCGCACAGCTCCGGTGCGCGCAGCCGCGCATCGAGCTGGTCGGGTCGCGCGGAGGTGGCGATCAGCGCGACGCCTTCGGTGGCCACCGCGGTGCGAAGCTCGGCCAGGATCAACGCTGCCACCGGATCGGCGGTGGCCGGCAGCAGGGCGTCGACATCGGTGATCAGCAGCACGCCGCCGCCTTGCTGCCGGTCACCGCGAATCGCGGTCACCGCCGAGGCCACGGTTTTGAGCCGGTCTTCGGCGGCCAGCGCGCCGACTTCCGGGCCGTCCAGCTGCACCAGCCTACGGCCGGCACACACCGCACGCACCAGCGTCGTCTTGCCGACGCCGGCCGGGCCCGACACCAGCACACCCAGGTTGGTGCCGGCGCCAAGGGTTTTCAGCAGGTGTGGCTCGTCGAGCGCGAGCTTGAGCCATTCGGTGAGCTTGGCGGCCTGGGCTTGCGAGCCCTTCAGGTCGTCGACTCCGATCGCGGGGCTTGCCACGCTAACCTGTTGGTGTCTAGGCCCCCCTAAGGTAGAGGCCGCGCTGTGCGGGATTCCGTCGCCCCAGGAGACCAGGGAGTTGGGCTGCACGCTGACCGGGCCGTCGGGGTCGACCCCGGTGACGGTCAGCAGCTCCGAGGTCCAGCTGATCCCGACCGCCGACGCCAGCGCACGGCTGGCCGCCGACGTTGACGTGCCTGGGCCCAGGTCGCGGGGCAGCAGCGATACCGCATCGCCGACCGTCATCACCTTGCCGAGCAAGGCCTGTCGCAGGGTGGCCGACGAAACCGATTGGGTGGCAAGCGAAGAGCCGCTCAAAGTCACCGACCGCGCGCCGTACACGATGACCGCGCTGACGATCACCGCGGTGCCCTCACGCAGCCCGGCGTTGGACAGCGTCACGTCGTCGAGCAGCACGGTGCCGACGGGGATGTCCCGATCGGCCAGGCCGGCCACCGCCGCGGTGGTCCGCGCCCCGGTCAGCGATACCGCATCCCATTCCCGGATGCCGATGGCGGCAACGACGCTCGGGTGTAACCGGATCACGCCGCGACGGGAGTCGACCGCAGAGGTATTCAGCCGGGCGGTAAGGGTGAGCTGACCGGAGCCAGTCACAGCCGCCCGCTTGGCTTGCGCAGGCCGAGCCGCGCCACCGACCGGCGGTTCGGCTGCGCCCGCCGGGTGGCGCGGCGCGCCGCGCGACGTTGCCCGGGCTTGTCGTCCCACATCTCGGGGTGGTTGGCCAGCCAGCGCTTGCTGCGCACCGCGAACGGGATGTGGCAGACGTAGGAGATGATGATCACCCAGATCAGGATGTAGGGCGCCAGGACCGCGGCCGCCGCAACGACCGCCAGTACCGCCAGCAGCGGGGCTGCCAGGTTCGGCGGAATCGCTACGGTATGCATCTTTTTCATCGGGATCGTGCTGACCATGAGGATCGACGTCCCGGTGATCCAGATGGCCAGGAACCACAGCGAGCTCCACCAGCCGTCGCCGTGGAACTGAAGTTTGAGTCCCATCAGGCCGATCATGGAAACCGCGCCCGCCGGCGCGGGCATCCCGACGAAGAATTCCTTTGCGTAGGAGGGCTGGGATTCGTCGTCCTGCAGCGCGTTGTAGCGGGCCAGCCGTAGCACGACGCACACCATGTACAGCAGCACCACCGCCCAGCCAACCGGCCACTTCGACAGCAGCGTCACGTAGACCACCAGCGCGGGCGTCACGCCGAAGTTCACCGCGTCGGCCAGCGAGTCGATTTCGGCGCCCAGTTGCGACTGGGCGCCCAGGATGCGGGCCACCCGACCGTCGAGTGCGTCGAGGATGGCCGCCGCGGCGATCAGTGCCATCGCGGGAATGGGCTGGTGCTCGAGGGCGAACTTGATCGACGTCAACCCCGCGCACATCGACAGCACCGTCATCGCGCTGGGCAGGAGTTGCAGGCTCATGGTCCGCCTGCCCCGGGGCTTGTCGATCATGGCAGCTCCGCCAGCACGGTCTCGCCGGCGACCGCGCGCTGGCCGACGTTGACGAGCGGCTCGGTGCCCGGCGGCAGGTAGGTGTCCAGCCGGGAGCCGAACCGGATCAGGCCGTAGGTGTCGCCGATCGACAGCTTGTCCCCGACGTGGGCGTCGCACACGATGCGGCGCGCCAGCAGACCGGCGACCTGCACGACGACGACGTCAGAACCGCGGTCCGTCCGGATCCGCAGACTGGTCCGCTCGTTCTCGGTGCTCGCCTCGGCCAGATCGGCCGACCCGAACCGGCCGGGCCGGTGTTGCCTGCCGATCACCTCGCCGCTCACCGGTGCGCGCTGCACGTGGGCGTCCAACAGCGACAGGAAGATACTGACCCGCGGCAGCGGTGTGTCGCCCATGCCGAGCTCGGCGGGCGGGGCCGCGGCGTCGATCACGCAGATGATGCCGTCGGCGGGCGCGGCGACGGCACCGGGCCGGGAGGGTGGCACCCGCGGCGGATGGCGGAAGAAGCCCGCGCAGGCACCCGCCGCCAGCAGGCCCGCGCGGCGCAGCCACCGGTGGTCGCGTCCGACGACGGCAACGGCGAGGCCGGTGGCGATGAACGGCCGTCCGGCGGAATGAATCGGCGGAATGGTCGAGCGGACCAACTCCAGCATGTGCTGCGGGCCGCCGGGGCGGGGGCGTTTAGCCACGCGGTCATCCTACGGAGATGTGGGTTAGGTGAGGTCCCAGACCTGTAGCTGGGTTCCGGCCGACACTTCCACGACGTCCTCGGGGATGTCCAGTAACGCGTTGGCGGAAGCCAGCCAGCGCAAGTGGTGCGACGCCGGTGGGCCGTAGCTCGTGACGGTGCCCACCTCGCCTTCTCGGATGTCGAGGATCGCGCGGCGGAACTGCCGTTTGCCGCGCGGCGAGGTCAGCGCCTCGGTCAGCACGGCGGGCCGCCGCGTTCGCTGCGGGTCCGGTAGACCCATGGCCGTCCGCAGCGCGGGACGGATGAACACCTCGAACGACACCAGCGCGCTGACCGGGTTGCCGGGCAGCGTGACGATCGTGGCGCCGGCTCCATTTGTCCGCAAGCGGCCTATCCCCTGCGGCATCCCCGGTTGCATCGCGACCTTGACGAATTCGACGCCCTGCTCGCCGTCACGGCCGAAGGCGTCCTTGACGACCTCGTAGGCGCCGGCGCTGACGCCCCCGCTGGTGATGATCAGGTCGGCGTCTGACGCGTATCGGTCCAGGATCGAACTGAACTGTGCGACGTCGTCGCCGGCGGTCGCGGTGGCGATCACGGCCGCGCCCGCGTCGCGAACGGCCCCCGTCAGCATGACCGAGTTCGACTCGTAGATCTGCCCCGGCCGCAGCGGGCCGCCCGGCGACACCAGCTCCGACCCGGTGGATATCACCAGCACGCGCTGACGCGGCAACACCGGCAGCTCGGCCATCCCCAGCGCCGCGGCCAGGCCGAGCGTCGCCGGCGTCACGAGCTGGCCCTTGCGCAGCACGGTGGTGCCCGCGGCGACGTCTTCGCCGGCCAACCGGATGTGCTTACCGGGCTGGGGGGCCTCGCGGATCGCGACCGATGCCCCGCCGCTTTCCAAACCGCCGTCGGTGGCTTCGACCGGCACGATGCCCGTCGCACCGGCCGGTACCGGGGCGCCGGTCATGATCCGGTGGGCGGTACCGGGTTGCAGCGTCAAGTGGTCGGTCCGCCCGGCGGGGATGTCCTCGGCGACCGGCAACAGCACCGGGTGATCCGCAGTGGCGCCCGCGGCGTCCTCGGCGCGCACCGCGTAGCCGTCCATCGCCGAGTTGTCGAACACCGGCAGTGACAGCTGGGCGACCACATCGTCGGCCAGGACCAGCCCTTGCGCCTCGGCCAACGGGACCATGGCCGCCGGCCGGGCACGGATCATCTCGGCTACGACACGCTGATGTTCTTCGACAGAGCGCACACGGCCATTTTCCGCCATTGTCCGTCAGACCGGGAACGTAACGCCGGTGAGTTCCTCGGACACGGTCCAGAGCCGGCGCTGCAGGTCCTCGTCGTGGGACTGCGCGCTGGAGTCGACCAGCTTCGGGTGGCCGCGCTGCTGGGCGAAACCCTCGGGGCCGTAGTACTGGCTGCCCTGGACGGCCGGGTCGGTTGCCGCCCGCAGCGTCGGCAGGGCGCCCATCGCCGCGCTCTGAAACAGCACCGGTCCGAACACATCGGCCATCGGCCTGATGATCCGAGGCAGGTTGCGGGCCAGCTCGGTGTTGGAGGTGCCTGGGTGTGCGGCGACGGCGATGGTGGACTTGTCCGCACCGGGCCTGGCGCTCAGTCGGCGCTGCAGTTCATAGGTGAACAGCAGGTTGGCCAGCTTGGATTGCCCGTAGGCGGCGATCCGGTCGTAGCGGCGTTCCCACTGCAGGTCGTCGAAGTGGATCGAGGCGCGGATCCGGTGGCCCATGCTGCTGACCGTCACCACCCGCGACCCGCGCACCGGCAGCAAATGGTCGAGCAGCAGCCCGGTCAGCGCGAAATGACCGAGATGGTTTGTGCCGAACTGCATTTCGAAGCCGTCTTTGGTGACCTGCTTCGGTGTATACATCACCCCGGCGTTGTTGATCAGCAAGTCGATGCGCGGGTATGCCGACCGCAGCGCATCGGCGGCGGTGCGCACCGAGTCCAGCGAGCTCAGGTCGAGTGCCTGCAGTGTGACGTCGGCGCCCGGGCTGGCGGCCACCATTCGCGATAGGGCGGCGTTGCCCTTCTCCAGGTTGCGCACCGCAAGCACGACGTGCGCCCCACGGTAGGCGAGCACGGACGCGGTGTGATACCCGATGCCGGTATTGGCGCCGGTGACGACGGCGACACGGCCGCTCTGGTCCGGGACGTCGGCCTCTTCCCACTTGCGGGCGTTTGAACTCATGGGCGCCAACATACTCACCGCGGGCCGCCGTCGGCATCAGCGGACGTAGAGTCGAGAACGTGATTACCGGGCTGGCCCACACCGGCGTGTGCGTTCCCGACTGCGAGGCCGCGGTGGCGTTCTACCGCGACGTGTTGGGCCTGCGTGTGCTGTCGCCGCCGTATGTCATGGCCGGTAACGCCCTTCGCAACGACATGGGTGAGCTGGTGTCGGATCCCACCATGAAGGCGGCCATCGTCGGATTGCCGGGCGACGGCGACCGTGTCCTCGAGGTGATCGAATACCTCAACATCGAAGGTGATGCCGGCGGCTCTGAGCGGGGGGCCGCCGACCGGGCCCTGACCGATCACGGGCTCTCCCACGTCGGGCTGATCTGCGAGGACATCGACGCCACGCGGGCCGAACTCGAGGCCAAGGGAGTGCGCTTCCTTGTCGGCGGAATCGCCGATGTCGCGCGGGTGCGCACTACCTGGTTCGTCGATCCGTGGGGCGTGGTTTTCATTCTCGTGGAGAAGAGCCGGCCCGAGCATCCGTACTTCGCGCAATGGGGGTGACGCGGCCGAAGGTCGGCGTCATCGGTGCGGGCGCCGGCGGCATCGCTATGGCAATCCAGCTGGCCGACGCCGGATACGACTTCACGATCTTCGACCGCGCCGACGGCTTCGGCGGGACCTGGCGCCACAACACGTTCCCGGGTGCGGCCTGCGATGTCCCGTCGCATCTGTACTCGTATTCGTTCGCACTCAACCCGCGGTGGAGCAAGACGTATGCGAACCAGCCCGAGATCCTCGCCTACCTCGAGAAGGTGGCCGCCGACCACGGGCTCGGCCCATACTTGCGGCCCAACACCGCGGTCACCGCCGTGCGGTGGTCGGACAGCGCGCGATGCTGGACGCTGTCCACCGACGACGGGCGGGAGCACGGATTCGATGTGGTGGTAAGCGCGGTCGGAATGCTCGATGTGCCCCACATTCCCGACATCCCTGGGGCACAGCGGTTTCGGGGCCGACAATTCCATTCGTCGCGTTGGGATCACAGTCGGTCAACGGCGGGGGAGCGGGTCGCGTCCATCGGTACGGGCGCCAGCGCGATCCAATATGTTCCCGCGATCGCTCCAAAAACCGCACAGCTCACGGTGTTTCAGCGGACCCCGATCTGGATTGCGCCCCGGTTCGACTTCCCGTTCACCCCCGAGCAGCACGAGCTATTCGAGCGCGACCCGAGCGCGGCGCAAAAGCTGCGCGACGAGGCCTTCGATGCCTACGAGTCCGCCAGCTTCGATGTCGACGCCGAACAGACTCGCGAAGCGACCGAACTGGCCCGCAGTTATCTGATGCGCAAAGTGGCCGATCCCGAGTTGCGGGCAAAGCTGACGCCGGACTATCCGGCCGGCTGTAAGCGGCCGCTGATGTCGCGTGAGTGGTATCCCACTTTCGCACTGCCGCACGTCAACCTGGAAACGACCGCTATCGCCGAGCTGACCGAACGGGGGGTGCGCACGGTCGACGGCGTCGAACACCGCGTCGACACAGTCATCTACGGCACCGGGTTCACCGCCGCCGACTACCTGGCCAGCATCGATGTGTACGGAAGCGGCGGGCGTCGCCTTCGCGACGATTGGAGCGACGGCGCGGAGGCCTACCTCGGCACGCTGGCCGCCGGGTATCCCAATTTCTTTATGCTTTACGGCCCCAACACGAATGGGGTCAACTCGATCATCTACATCCACGAGGCGCAAACGACCTTCGTCCGGCACATCATCGACGTGATGGCTGGCCGCGGAGCCCGCACCGTCGAGGTGACGGCCGATGCGCAGCGGCGCTACAACGACGAGATCCAGGCCGAGATGCACGGCAAGGTCTGGCTGGCCTGCACCAACTACTTTCGCCACCCCAGCGGCAAGGTCGTGACCCAATTGCCATACAGCGGGCGGAAATTCTTTGAACGTACCCGCAGCATGGTTGCCGGCGACTACGAGTTTTCCTGAGCGAACTGGCTGCGCAGCCAGGCGATGATCATCGGCACCACCTCGGGCGCCTTGCTCATCGCGACGTGCCCGGTGCCCTCGATCAGGTGCACCTCGGTGTTTGGGCGGCCTTCGAAGACCAGCGTGTCCGACTGCGGGATGAAGTAGTCGTCGGCGCCGTTGACGACCAGCATCTTCGAATTTCGCTGCTGGGCAAGCAGATCCCGCCGGTTCAGCTGATCTAGACCGGCGCTGAGCTCGTCGAGGGTGGGCGAGTGGTCCCAGTGCATGGCGTTGCCGATGATGTCGTGCATGCCGTAGGGCAGCTTCTGCACGTGCTCGGGCTCGAACGAGTCCACCACCGGGCCGCCGAGATCGACTGCGGCGTCCACGATCCCCGCCAGGCCCGACATCGCGGCGAAGTTCCCGCCGAACGAGGCGCCGAAGTGCGCGGTTCTGCCGTCGCCGAGTGACCGGGCGTAGTCGGCGATTCCGCGGATCACCTCGTCGGCGTGATTGTCGAGCGGGATCGAGGTTTCGCCGGTGCCAGGGTGGTCGAAGGCCAGGGTGGTCACCCCTGCGCCCATGGTGAAGCCGACCCACCACGGGTGGATGTCCATCTTCCAGGTGTCCACTCCGCCGCTGGCGATCAGCACCGGCCGGGCCGCATAGTTGCCGTCCATGGAGTACAGGTGCACGGGCACCTCGACGGTGCCGTCGCGGTAGGGCACGGTGATGATGCGGCGCTCGAAGGCCACCGGGAAATCCTTGGCCGCCAACTCGAATTGCTCGAGCTGCTTTTGCATGGCCCGCACCCGCCCCTGATCGATCAGGCAGGGAAACTTCGCGCAGCCGTAGGTCAATGACGCCAGGTAGTGGTCGCCGCGGTCGGCGTATTCCTCGGCCAGCTTGGACCATTCATAAACCCAGCCGCCGGGCGCATCGGCCCACATGTCGGTGACTGCGGCTCCGACCCGCTTGATGTCGTCGAGCGGGATGCCGAACTTCTCGAACTGGTGGGTGCGGTCTTCGAACATGTCCGCAGCGGAGATGTCGTAGATGTACATGGTGTTCAGCTCGTAACTTTGGCGAAGTAGTCGGTGAGCGTTGTGGTGTCGTCGAGCGAGGCGACGGCGCCGATGTAGCTGTCCGGGCGGATCACGACGCGCCCGCCGTTCTTGAGTCCGAATCGATGTGCCACCAGGCCTTTCGGGTCGGCGATGACGGTGTCGTAGCCGGCGACGTGGGTGTCGTGTGCCGTCACCAACACCTGGACCTGACCTTCGCCCGCGGCCGGGGCGGGTTGCCCGGACGCGACGGTGAGCACGACGTGGCCGGTGTTGTCCGGGCCGCACGCAGCGCGCAGCTGCTTCTGCAGCGCCGCGTCGGTCATGTGCGGAACATGTTCGCCGGCAGCCACTTTGGCGTGCCTCGGGCGCCGGCCCACGGCGATCGGGCTGGTGCGGTAGGCGACGTTGACCTCCTCGGCGGTCTCGGCCATGAAGCGTCGCGCGGCGGGGACGTTCGATAGCATCCGAATCACCAGGTCGCGGATCTGGCGGGGCACACCGGACAGCGTGCCGGCGCGGGTGAGCCGATCGGTGAACGCGATGACGCCGTCGGCGACCGGGATGCGCTCGGCCTCATAGCTGTCGAGCAGTGGCTGGCCGGCTTGGCCACCGATCACCGCCGCCAGCTTCCAGGCCAGGTTGAACGCGTCCTGCATACCGGTGTTCATGCCCTGGCCGCCGGCCGGGCTGTGGATGTGAGCGGCGTCGCCGGCCAGGAAGACCCGGCCCCAGCGGTAGGCCGGCACCCGCGCGTGGTGGATCTCGAAGCTGGTCAACCAGTGCGAGTGCACCACCCGGATGCCACCGATCCGACGGTCGAGTATCGCCTGCAGCTCGTCCTGGGTCGGATTCATGTGCTGCTGCATGTCCGAAGGACTACCGGCACTGTCGTGCACCTCGGCGAGGAAGCGCATCCGGCCGCCGGCCATCGGCAACACCACCACCGGACCATCGGGGGAGAAGAAGGTGTGCATGGCGTCGAGGTCCAGGGTGTGCTCGGCGTCGACGTCGGCCAGCAGGAATCGCTCGCCGACAAAGGAACCGGCCAGCTTCGTGCCGACCATCTTTCGCACGTTGCTGTGCCCGCCATCGGCGCCGATCACCCAGGGGGGGCTGACCTGTTCGGTCGATCCGTCGTCGCGCCGCAGGGTCAGGTGCACGGCCCGATCGTCCTGGCTTAGCGCGACCAGCTCGACACCGCGATCGACCGTGACACCGAGCGACTCCAGGTGCTCGCCCAGCACGCGCTCGGTCTCGGTCTGCGCCGTGGTCAACGTGAACGGGAACGCGCTGTCGACGTCACCGAGCGGGACGCGGAACAGCTTGCTGCGCCCCGCGTAGAGCTGCATCGCGGTGGCCTTGATCCCGGTGCTCATCATCTCGTCGACGATGCCCATCCGGTCGAACATGTCCAGGCTGCGAGCGTGCACCGCGATCGCGCGGGACTGGTCGGTGGGTTGCGTCAGCTTGTCGATGACCCGGACGCTAACGCCGCGTCGCGCCAGTTCGCAGGCGGCGACCAGGCCCACCGGGCCGGCGCCGACAACGAGCACATCGGGGTTCTGGTTGCGGCTCATGGCGCGCCTCCTAGCTTTTCACGCTTTGTTGAAATTCTGAACGAGTCTCACGGTACGTTGAAAAAAGTCTCAACGCAAGAGGAAATTCACGCTATGATGAAACTTATGCCGAAAGGATCGATATCGCCCGGGCCCCGGGATGAACGCGGGGTGCTATCCGCGCGGATAGTTGCGGCGGCCCGCGACGAGTTCGCCGAACACGGCTGGGCCGGCGCCACCATCCGGGCGGTGGCGCGGAGTGCTGATGTCGATCCCGCGCTGGTCTACCACTACTTCGGATCGAAGGAAGGCCTGCTCGACGCCGCGACGAACCCGCCGCAGAAATGGCTGGAAAGCGTCGCCAAGGTCTGGACCACGCCCATCGACCGGCTCGGCGCCGCGTTGATCGAGTTGCTGCTGGCCAGCTGGGCCGACGACGAGATCGGGCCGACGCTGCGCGCCATCCTGCAGACCGCCGCGCACGAGCCGTCCACCCGGGAGAAGCTGCGGCGCGTGGTGGAGGGCAGCCTGATGGGCGTCTCGGGGCTGGGCGGCGACGAACGGGACCGGCTGATCCGCAGCGGGCTCATCTCGTCGCAGATGATGGGCTTCGCGCTGATGCGCTACGTCTGGAAGATCGAGCCCATCGCGTCGATGGCCGAGGACGAGGTGATTGCCGCCATTACCCCCAACCTGCAGCACTACGTCGATGGTGACCTGACGGCTACTGAACCCAGTAGTTGTCGTGGCGAATGAACCACTCCCGGCGTTCGTCGTCGGTCATGTCGGCCAGCGCGCTGAAACCTTCGAAGTAGGCCTCGCGGGGCGCCCCGGGGGCGAACAGCATCAGGATTGAGGCTGGCTCGTCGGCTTCGTTGCGGAAACCGTGCACGCCGCCAGGCGGGACGTAGAGGAAGTCGCCTTGGTAGCCGTCGACCCAGTCGGTGCCGTCGTACAGCCGCATCGTCCCGGACAGCACGAAGAACGCCTCGGACATGGCGCGGTGGAAGTGCGGGCCGGGCCCGCCGGCGGCGGGGGCAATGTCGACCCGGTACAGGCCGTAGTCGCCGTCGGTCGCGCGCTGGTTGGCCAGGTAGTGGTAGCTGACCCCGGCCGGCGATTGGTAATCCGCCGGCGAGTCAGCACGCTTGAGCCAGGCGCTGACTTCGGGCTTGTCCTCGGTGTAGCGGGTCGGCGGATAGGGCGGCACGACGAGTGACACGTCTTCCAGTGTGCCCCGCTCTGTGGGCCTATTAGCATCGCCAGTGTGGAGAGGCTGGACGCCGGGGAAGAAGTTCGGGTGGGACGGCTCCTCGACGCACAGGACAAGGCGGCACAACTCTTCAACGAAATCGAGCGACGCGCCATGATCCGCCCAGGGGTGGGGGAACAGCAGCTGTCCGACGAGATCCGCGACCTGGCTGCGGAGATGTTAGGCGTGACTCGGCATTGGCATCGGCGGATCGTTCGGGCCGGCGAGAACACATTGCAGCCCTTTAAGGAACACCCGCCGGACCGGGTGATCGCCACCGACGACATCGTGTTCCTTGACCTGGGTCCGGTCTTCGAGGCGTGGGAGGCCGACTTCGGGCGCACGTTCGTGCTGGGCGACGATCCGCAGAAGACGGCCCTCTGCGACGCGCTGCCCCGGGTGTGGCAGTCCGGGCGCGACTATTTCGCCAGCCGCCCCGAGGCCACCGGGGCCGAGTTGTTCGAGTACGTCGTGGGTGCGGCCCGTGCCGAGGGCTTCGAGTGGGGCAGCCACATCGCCGGGCATCTCCTGGGAGAGTTCTCGCACAAGAAGATCGCTGGTAACGGCGCCGAGTGGTACATCATGCCCGGATCGGACAAGCCGATGCGGCGGAGGGACCCCAGCGGGCGTCTGTGTCACTGGATCCTGGAAATCCATCTGATCGATCGCGTCGGCGGCTTCGGCGGTTTCTACGAGCAGCTGCTCGACTTGCCGTGAGCCGGCCGGGTCGCCCGTCGGCCACCCCTTTCCTTGCACTCGACATAGGCGAGTGCTAAGAATGACGTTGGCACTCGCGACCGGTGAGTGCTAGGTCGGGACGGTGAGACCAAGCCCCTAGACAGCTGCGGTCGTCCGTCGCGGGCACTGCGCCCGGCCAGAACGTGTCATCCCCAATCCGGAGGAATCACTTCGCAATGGCCAAGCAAATTGCGTACGACGAAGAGGCCCGCCGCGGCCTCGAGCGGGGCCTCAACGCCCTCGCCGACGCGGTACGGGTGACGTTGGGTCCCAAGGGCCGCAACGTCGTCCTGGAGAAGAAGTGGGGCGCCCCCACGATCACCAACGATGGTGTGTCCATCGCCAAGGAGATCGAGCTGGACGACCCGTACGAGAAGATCGGCGCCGAGCTGGTCAAGGAAGTCGCCAAGAAGACCGACGACGTCGCCGGTGACGGTACGACGACGGCCACGGTGCTGGCCCAGGCGCTGGTCAAAGAAGGTCTGCGTAACGTCGCGGCGGGGGCCAACCCGCTGGCTCTCAAGCGCGGCATTGAGAAGGCCGTCGAGAAGATCACCGAGACGCTGCTCAAGTCGGCCAAGGACGTCGAGACCAAGGAGCAGATCGCTGCCACCGCGGCAATCTCGGCGGGCGACCAGTCGATCGGCGACCTGATCGCCGAGGCGATGGACAAGGTCGGCAACGAGGGCGTCATCACCGTCGAGGAGTCCAACACGTTCGGCCTGCAGCTCGAGCTCACCGAGGGCATGCGGTTCGACAAGGGCTACATCTCGGGCTACTTCGTCACCGACGCCGAACGTCAGGAAGCGGTCCTGGAGGACCCCTACATCCTGCTGGTCAGCTCCAAGGTCTCCACCGTCAAGGACCTGTTGCCGTTGCTGGAGAAGGTCATCCAGGGCGGCAAGCCGCTGCTGATCATCGCCGAGGACGTCGAGGGCGAGGCGCTGTCCACCCTGGTCGTCAACAAGATCCGCGGCACCTTCAAGTCGGTGGCGGTCAAGGCCCCCGGCTTCGGTGACCGGCGCAAGGCGATGCTGCAGGACATGGCCATCCTCACCGGTGGTCAGGTCGTCAGCGAAGAGGTCGGCCTCTCCCTGGAGACCGCCGACATCTCGCTGCTGGGCAAGGCCCGCAAGGTGGTCATCACCAAGGACGAGACCACCCTGGTCGAGGGCGCCGGTGACCCCGACGCCATCGCCGGCCGGGTGAGCCAGATCCGCGCCGAGATCGAAAACAGCGACTCCGACTACGACCGCGAGAAGCTGCAGGAGCGCCTGGCCAAGCTGGCCGGCGGTGTTGCGGTGATCAAGGCCGGAGCTGCCACCGAGGTGGAGCTCAAGGAGCGCAAGCACCGTATCGAGGACGCGGTCCGAAACGCCAAGGCGGCCGTCGAGGAGGGCATCGTCGCCGGTGGTGGCGTGGCCCTACTGCAGGCGGCCCCGGCCCTGGATGAGCTCAAGCTCAAGGGCGACGAGGCCACCGGTGCCAACATCGTCCGCGTGGCGCTGGAGGCTCCGCTGAAGCAGATCGCCTTCAACTCCGGGCTGGAGCCCGGTGTTGTGGCCGAGAAGGTCCGCAACTCGAAGGCCGGCACCGGCCTGAACGCCGCCACCAATGAGTACGAGGACCTGCTCAAGGCAGGCGTCGCCGACCCGGTCAAGGTGACCCGTTCGGCGCTGCAGAACGCGGCGTCCATAGCGGGGCTGTTCCTGACCACCGAGGCCGT
Organism: uncultured Actinomycetota bacterium; assembly: GCA_963767375.1. GTDB lineage: Bacteria > Actinomycetota > Actinomycetes > Mycobacteriales > Mycobacteriaceae > Mycobacterium. The sequence continues at coordinate 946,312 of CAVYDT010000008.1, read as the reverse complement.
CGTGGCCGACAAGCCGGAGAAGGCGGCCGCTCCTGTGGGCGACCCGACCGGCGGCATGGGCGGTATGGACTTCTAAGTCCAAGTCTCAAACGAAAAAGCCCGGCTCCCTGGGAAACCTTCAGTGGGGCCGGGCTTTTTCGTGTCGGCGAGTGTGGGGGATAAGTACGCCGGCGGTTCCAGTACCTAGGGCCCACACTCGGCGCCATAGGGTTATCTCGTGGCCCTTCCGACTCCATCACCGACCAGCACCGCCGTCATCACGGGCGCCTCGTCGGGCATCGGCACCGACATCGCGCGCGAATTGGCCGACCGCGGCCACGGCGTCACGCTCGTCGCCCGCCGGGAAGACCGGCTGCGTGAGCTGGCCGACGAACTCGCCGGCCGCGTACGCGTCGAGGTGATCGCCTGCGACATCGCCGATCCCGCCGCTCGCGCCGGCCTGTTCGACGAGGTCGACCAGCGCGGGCTCACCACCGACATCCTGGTCAACAACGCCGGCATCGGCACCATCGGGTCGGTGACGAAAACGCCCGTCGAAGACGAGATCGCCCAGGTGCGGGTCAACGTCGAGGCCGTCATTGACCTGACCACCCGCGCGGTCCAGCAGATGGTGCCGCGCGGCCGCGGCGCGATCCTCAACGTCGGATCCACCGCTGGCTACCAACCCTTCCCGGGGCAGGTCGGCTACGCCGCCACCAAGGCGTTCGTCAATAACTACACCCAAGGGCTGCGCGGTGAACTCGCCGGCACCGGCGTCACCGTCGCACTGCTGTGCCCGGGCCCGGTGCGCACCGAATTCGTGAAAAGTGCGGGGATGGACGAACGGGAATTCGCGAACGCTTTCCCGAAGTTCCTGTGGAAGCCGTCGCGCGAGGTGGCGCGCGCTGGCGTCAACGCGCTAGACCACGACAGCGGAACGGTGATCCCCGGGCTGCCGAGCCACATCACCACCCGCCTGTTTCAGTTCATGCCGCGACGGCTGCTCTTGCCGCTATTGAAGAACCAGCATCCCGGCCTTAAAAGAGACTTAGGCAGGGACCGGTCAGCGAGCTGACTCGGGCCAGCGCCGCATCCAGCCCTCCACCGGGAGCGCGAGCGCGTTGCACAGCGTGCAGATCGTGCGGTACCAGCCGACGGCGGTGAGCAATTCGATCCGCTGCTCGTCATCAAGGAAGCGCCCCAGTGCCGACCACGTCGCCTCCGACCACGAGCCGGTGCGCTCCAGTTCGTCGACCGCCTCGATCACCGTCCGCTCGGCCGGGCTCCACCGCGGGTCGGCGGGGGCATCCTTGCCGCCGGTCACCAACGCGTCGCACTCCTCGTCGCTGACGCCCGCGATCGGACCCCAGAACGCCGCCTGCCCGCCCCACTCGTATTCGCAGCCGACCAGCGCGCAGATGCGAAGGATCGCGATCGTGCGCGTGCGGCCCGGCAAAAGCGCTGCGACGTAAAGGGATTCACCGAGCTTGCGCAGCCGGCTGGCCAGCGCCGGATGGCGTTGCAGGCAGCGCACCAACAGCAGCGGCTCGTAGGTGCGGTCCGGGTGACCCCAGCTGTTGATGCTCGTGGCATCTTCTTCGCTCCACGGCGGAGCGAGCGGTGCGATGCGGCTCACGCGACGAACTGTACGGCCTCAGGCAGGCAGGGAGAACACCACGCAGTCGTGCAGGCAGCCCCTGGCGCTAACCGACCCAGCGGGGGAGTCAGCCTCGCGGTGCAGCAGTGCGCGGGTGGGTACGACCTCAAGCCGGGCGGTCTCCTCGCCCGCGTCAGAGGTGTGAGCCCTGCCGTCGACGATCAGCGAGTAGCCACCCGGTTCCTGCGGGGGCCACAGCAGGGTCACGTCAGCACGCTGGGCCAGGTTTTTCCGCGTGCGCCCGCCGATAAGTCCGACGTCGATGATCGCCTCGCGCAGCGTTGGGTCGACCGTCACGGTGTGCACGCGATAGTCCTCGTCGACCGTGATCAGGTAGGCGAACGGGAAGTCGTCGAGAGCGGCAGCCAGCCGCTGCAGGTCGACCTTCTTAGCGGTCTTGGCGCCCATGCGTTCGAGGATAGGCGCTACTTCGTCGGGCCACGCCGGCTCGAGGCCAGGTCGAAAACGTTGGAGTTGCCATCGCTGTTATAGAAGTCCGAGCTCGGGATGCCCTCGGAGCCCGAGCTGCCGTCGCCCAAGTCACGGGTGACGGCAGCGGCGCTCCGGGCTCCAGCGTCGTTACCGCCCGAGCCGAAGAAGCCCGTGGGGGCCGCGGTGCGCAGGAGCGGGGTGGTCGCGTTCTGGCCACTGCTCGCGCTGACAAACGGGTTCGGGGTGCCCAGGTCGTAGGTTGCAGTGGCCGGATTCGGTGCGCCGGCAAAACCCGAGCTTACCGGGGCCGCGGTCATCACGTCGGGGGTTGCGAAGCCTGGGTTGAAGGCCGCGTTCCCGACCGACGGGTTGAGGACGCTCGTGCTGAGGTTTGCTGCGTTCAAACCGCCCGTGACGTAGTTGCCGGAGTTCAACAAGCTTGCGTCTAGGTTCGGCGTCACCGCCACGCCGGTTCCTGCCAGCCCTGGGCCCCACAAGTTCGTACTCATGGCGCCGTTGATGGCGGTCCCCGAGTTCAGCAGGCCGGTGTTGAAGGAGCCCGAGTTCCCGATGCCCACGTTTCCGGTGCCGGAGTTGAAGAAGCCGATGTTTCCGGTGCCGGAATTCCCGAAGCCGATATTGCCGCTGCCGGAATTGAAGCCGCCGAAGCCGATCTGATGGTCGCCGGTGAGCCCGAACCCGATATCCCCGTTGCCGGTATTGCCGAAGCCGATGTTTGAGTTACCGAGGTTGCCGAACCCTATGTTGTGGCTTCCGGAGTTTCCGGAGCCCACATTTTGGCTGCCGGCGTTTCCTGGGCCCAGGTTCGAATGATCGTTGCCGGACTGGTTGCCGAAGAGTGCGCTGAGTTCGTTGCTCAGACTTGAGGCGGCAACGCTGGTGGCCAGACCGCCGTGGTGGTGCCTGGCGTAGGTTTCGCGGCTCTGAGCCTGGCCGGCGCCGATGGCGCGCAGGATCTTCCGCCAAGGAGCCAAACGCTCGGCCGCCGCCGACGCGTCGAAGTGGTAGCCCGCCATCGCCGAGACATCCAGCGCCCACATCTGCTCGTATGCGGCTTCGATGTCCGCGATTGCCGGAGCGTTCTGGCCGAGAAAGTTGGTGTTCGCCAACACCTGCATCAGGGCGCGGTTGGCCGCAACCACCGCGGGCTGCACGGTGGCCGCCAGCGCTGATTCGAACGCGGCCGCGGCGGCCCCGGCCTGGCTGGCGGCCTCCTCCGCCTGGGCCGCGGCCCCCATGAGGAACGTCGAGTACTGCGACGCCACGGCCATCATGGCCGCCGACGTCGGGCCCAGCCAGGAACCACTGGTCAGGTCGGATGTGACAGAGCCGAAAGAACCCGCCGAGGACGCCAATTCGGAGGCAAGTTCGTTCCATGCCGCGGCCGCGGCAAGCAGCGGGCCCGAGCCGGGACCGGCGAACATTAGTGCCGAATTGATCTCAGGCGGCAACCACGCGAAGTGCGGGTTTGTCACCAATCCAAACTACCGGCCAAGACGCGTCGCTGTGTGCGTTTTCAGCCCGAGTTGGGGGCAGTTTGACGGCCGCGGACCAACTTGCCGGGACGGGCGTCGGTCGGCACCCCGTTCTCGGCGATCACCTGGCCGGAAACCACGGTTGCGACGTAGCCCTCCGCCGTCTGGTCCAGGCGACGCCCGCCGGCGGGCAGGTCGTAGCTGATCACAGGCTTGTGCAGGCGTAACGCGGCGTGGTCGATGACGTTGAGGTCGGCCTTGTAGCCGACGGCGATGCGACCGCGGTCGGCCAGCCCGGCAATGCGCGCCGGGACGGTGGTGAGTTCGCGGACCGCTTCGGGCACGGTGAAACGGCCGGATCTCCGGTCGCGTGCCCAGTGCGCCAGGAAGTACGTCGAGTAGCTGGCGTCGCAGATCATGCCGTAGTGGGCGCCGCCGTCGCCCAGCCCCAGCACCACGTCCTCGCGGTGCAGCAGCTCGCCGACGGTGTCCAACGAGTTGTTCTCCAGGTTGCTGGTGGCGACCAGCAGCATGGCCCGGCCGTCGTCGTCGAGCAGCCGGTCGTAGGCCTCCTCCATCGGGTCCATGCCCTTGGCCCGGGCCCGGGCCCCGATGCTGTCCGACGGGTTGGGTTCGTAGTTGGGGTTGTCGGCCAGCGGGAAGATCCAATCCCACATCTGGGTCACGTACAGGATCGGGTGACCCTTGCCGGGTTTGTCGGCCAGAATGCGGGCGCGGACCTCGGGCTTGCGCATCTCGGCGACGCGCTCGGCCAGCGGCAGGTGTGCGATCTCGCGGTAGCTGGGGTAGAGCACGAACGGGTTGGCGGTCAGCTGCAGCCCGATGATCAGCCCGATCGGGCGGGGCAACAGCTGCGCGGTGACATCTCCGCCGGCTGCATTGGCCTTCTCGATCATGGTGATGGCGTCCGGCCACGTCGGGTCGCCCGCGTTTGCTACGACCAGTGTGAAGGTGACCGGCAGGCCGACGTCCTCGGCGACGTCGAACACGGTCTGCAGCACGGGCTGGTAGCCGCCGGCCGGGATGTCGGGCACGAACTGCAGCAGGCCACCGCCGGCGTCGACCACGCCTCGGGCGATCTGCTCGATCTCCTCGCGGGCGGCGTCGTAGCTGGGGATCGGCGAGCCGCTCTCGGTCTTGTGGATCGTCAACCGCGACGACGCGAAGCCCAGCGCCCCGACCTCCATCGCCTCCGCGGCCAGCGCACGCATCTTCGCCAGGTCCTCGGCGGTGGCCGGCTCGCGGTCGGCGCCACGCTGCCCCATCACATAGACCCGCAGCGGGGAGTGCGGAAGATACGCGGCCACGTCGATATCGCGTTTGCCAGCATCCAGCGCGTCCATGTATTCGGGGAAGGTTTCCCAGTTCCACGGCAGTCCGTCGGTCATCACGACGCCAGGAATGTCCTCGACGCCGGCCATCACGTCGACGAGGACGTCGTGGTCTTCTTTGCGGCATGGTGCGAAGCCGACCCCGCAGTTGCCGACCACCACCGTGGTGACGCCGTGCGCCGACGACGGCGTGAGGCGCTCCGACCAGATGGCCTGGCCGTCGTAGTGGGTGTGCAGGTCGACGAAGCCCGGGGTGACCAGCAGCCCGGTGGCGTCGATCTCGCGCTCGGCGGTGTCGCCGTTCACGTGTCCCACCGCCGTGATAACGCCGTCGCGCACTCCGATGTCGCCGACGTAAGGCTCGCCCCCCAGCCCGTCGACGATCGTGCCATTGCGGATGAGGAGGTCGTAGGTCATCTAAATAATCTACGACCCCAGTGGTGCGTCATGCCAGGATCGGGGTGTGATCGACCACACCGGAATCAACTGCGCCGACAGGGACGAGTAAGGGCGAGAGCCGCGGAGTCCTACGACACGGTGCTCGGCGTGCTGGGTTTCTCACGTCAGATGGATTTCGGCAGGGCCAGAACGACGGCTTGCCGTCGCGCCCGTAGCCGTACGCGCCTTCCACCAAGCCGCACTGGCCCTGGGCGCCGAGTCGCTGCATGCGCCGCGGCTCTGGCCCGAATACCACCTGGGCTGCTTCGGCGCCTTCGTCCGCGACCCCGACGGCAACAACATCGAAGCGGTCTATCACGGGTCCTGATGGTGGCGACCCGCTTCGCCCGGCTCCGCCGCGCTCGCGATCGCCACGACGCGCGAGCGTAGGGTCGCCGGTATGGGAGAGGCCGAAAAAACCGCAGCCGCAACCCAAGAACTACTCCGGGACGCCTTCACCCGGTTGATCGAACACGTCGACGAGCTCACCGACGGGCTGACCGACGACACCTCCAACTACCGGCCGACGCGGGCCGCCAACAGCATCGCCTGGCTGATCTGGCACAGCGCCCGAGTGCAAGACATTCAGCTGGCCCAGGTGGCCGATGTGGAGGAGGTGTGGACCCGCGACGGCTGGGTGGACCGGTTTGGGCTGGAGCTGCCGCGCCGTGACACCGGCTACGGCCACAGCCCCGACGACGTCGACAAGGTGCGGGTGCCCGTCGACCTGCTGTCCGGCTACTACCACGCGGTGCACCAGCTCACCCTTGAATACGTCGCCGGGGTGACGGCCGACGAGCTGTCCCGCATCGTCGACACCAACTGGGATCCGCCGGTCACCGCCAGCGCACGGCTGGTGAGCATCATCGACGACTGCGCACAGCACCTTGGCCAGGCCGCCTACCTGCGCGGGATCGCACCGTAGATTGGCCAAGTGCGATTCGCGGTAGCGGTGATGCTGTGGCTGGCCGCCACCGCCGCGCTGGTGCTGGCAGTCCCGGCGGGATGGGCGCAGCTCAACATCATCGACGAGGACGGCTACGCCGCGTTCGCCCGCAAGGCCGCGGGCGACCCGGCCCTGCAGGCCGCCGCGGCGGCTGAACTCACCACGCGGGCGATGGCGTTGATCGCCGCGCACGGGGGCGAAAAGCACCCGGTCGAGGGTGCGCAGGTGCACGAGATCGCCGCCGCGTTCACGGCCGGACCGTCGTTTCCGCCGCTATTCGCAGACGCGAACCGGGCGGCACACCGCTATTTGTTCTCCGAGCCTGTTTCTCAGGCCAGTTCAGGTGATTCGTGGGTGATCGACGTGGCGCCGATGCTGAAGGACAGCGCGTTTGCGCAGGTGTTGAGCAGCCACAACGTGAAGGTGCCCGCGACGCTGACGGTTCCGCTGACCGTATCGCTGTCGGGCCAGTCGGTGCGGCAGGGACAGCTGAGCCGGCTCGCGGCCTGGGGTCCCTGGGTGAGCCTGGGTGCGGCGGTCCTCAGCGGTTTCTTCGGGCTGCTGACGCTTGCTGCGGCGCGGCGCCGCGGTAAGGCGCTGACCAGCCTGGGCGTCTCAGCCCTGCTGGTCGGCGCCGCCGGATGGGCGGGCATCGAAATCGGCAGCCGCTACCTCAACGAAGCGCTCACTGGGACCACCGGCGATATTCGGCAGATAGCCGACGTGATGGTCCGTCATGCCGAGGCCGGCATGCACTTCTGGCTGAACCTGACGTTGATCGCGGGAGTAGTGCTGGCCGGCCTCGGGGTGCTCGTCGCGATACTGGGCAGCGTCTTGCGGTCGAAGCGTTCGGCCTGACCCGTGGGCATCATGGTGTCCATGCCGATAACTCCGGCATAAGTCCTGCATTGTGAAGTCACTGACCTCAATTCATCAGGAGGTGCGCCGTGGACACCGCCACGCTTCCTCATCCACCTCGCCGCCTGCCCGTCCTCGGCGACGTGATGGGCATCAATCTCAGCACGCCGGTCCAGTCAGCCTTACGGTTGATGCGCGACCTGGGGCCGATCTCGGTCCGCAAGGTGTTGGGGACCGAGATCGTCACGGTGGGCGGGGCCGACTTGGCGGGTGAACTGGCCGATGATGCGCGCTTCTGCAAGTTCGTGGGACTCCACCTGCCTCCGCTGCGCCGCATCGTCGGCGACGCATTATTCACCGCCGAGAACGACGAACCCAATTGGCAACTGGCGCATGACATCCTGGCTCCGGCGTTCACCCGCGAGGCGATGAGTGGCTACCACCCCATCATGCTCGAGGTGGCCCGGGAGTTGCTGGCCCGCTGGGACGCCGCCGCCGACCGCGGGCAGCTGGTTGACGTATCCGCGGACATGACGCGGTTGACCATGGAGAACATCGGTCGCGCCGGATTCGGTTACCGGTTCGCTTCCTTCGAAAGCGACCGGCCGCACCCGTTCGTCAGCGCCATGACGCGCGCGCTGCGCCACTCCAGGATCTCGGCGATCATCCCTTGGGGACCGGTGCGGCGGGTCCTGGGCAGCTCCGAGGCGCAATACCGCGCGGACGTCGCGACGATGGAGCGGGTTGTCGACGACGTCATCCAAGCCCGCAGCGACGACCCGGCTTGCGATGCATCCGACCTGCTTGGCCTGATGCTGCGCACTGCCCATCCCGAGACCGGCCGCCGTCTGGACCCGGTCAACATTCGCCAACAGGTGATCACCTTCATCATCGCCGGCCACGAGACCACCTCGGGGGCATTGTCGTTCGCGCTCTACTTCCTGACCCGGGATCCGAGGACGCTGGCTCAAGCACAAGCAGAGGTTGACGCGTTGTGGGGCGAGGCCGACAACCCCGAGCCCAGTTTCGGGGACATCGCCAAACTGCGATATGTACGTGCGGCGCTGGACGAGGCGCTGCGATTGTGGCCCACCGCGCCCGCGTACCTAAGAGCCGCCCGCACTGACACAATGGTCGGTGGGCAGTACCGGATGAACCAGGGCGACTGGGCGATGGTTTTCCTGCCGCTGCTGCACCGCGACCCGCAGGTGTGGCCGGATCCGGAGCGGTTCGATCCCGACCGGTTCGCCCCGGGTCGCGCTCGAAACCGTCCGCCGCACGCGTACAAACCATTCGGGACCGGCAAGCGGGCCTGCATCGGGCGACACTTCGCCCTGCACGAGGCCGTGCTGGCGCTCGCGTTGATCCTGCACCGCTATGACCTGAGCGCGACCGACGGCTACCAGCTGCGGATTGCCGAATCGCTCACGCTCAAACCACAGGGCTTCGAGCTGTTGCCCCGTAAACGCCGCTAGGCGCGCCGATCAACTCAGGGGCAGCTCGGCCAATATCGCGCTGGTCGGCTGCGGTGACCCGTTGCCGGGCTCGACGGTGAACGCCAGGGCCGTCGAGCTCCCCAAGTCGTTGAACATGTGCGTCGTCGAGGGCGTCACCGCGGTGGTGCCCATCGTCCCCGCCGATGTCGGACCGTTGGACCCAATCAGCCACATCTGATAGACGGTCCCCAGAGCCGGCGGCGGGACATTGTTCATCACCAGCACACCCGCATTGCGGTCGTGAGAGAACATCACCGTCGCGGTCCCGTTGGCGAGCGGGCGGGAGACCGTCCGCACGTCAGGGGCCGTCATGATCTGCTCGGCGACCGTCTGTGCCGGGTGCGGTCGCATCAGCACCCCGACGCCGAACGCCGCGGCGCCCACCACGACCACCGCCGCCGCTGATGCCAAAGCGGCTGTGCGCCAACGAGACTGGCGATCGGTAGCAGGTCTCGCCACGGCGAGCGTCGCCGCTCGCAGGTGCTCGGACGGTTCGACAGCTGTTGCCGCCGACATGATCGCCATCGCCTCGCGGACACCACGAACTTCGTCGGCAAAGGCCGCCGCGACCGGTGCGGGTGCGGCGGCGATCCGCCGGTCGAGGTCGGCGCGCTCCGCGTCCGACATCGCATGCAGGGCATACGGTGTGGCCAGCTCGAGCAGTTCGAAGTCGGTCGGCTCAGTCATCAGTGCCGCTCCTCCTCATCGCTGCGCTCTGCATCGTCGCCGGCGCGGTCATCAGCGCCGCTCCCTTCCATTGCTGCGCTCTGCATCGTCGCCGGCGCGGTCATGACACGTCCAAGCAATTGCGCAGGCCGCGCAGCGCATCGCGCATGCGGGACTTGATCGTCGACAAATTGGTGGCCAACCGCTGTGACACCTCGGCATACGTCAGCCCGCCGTAGTAGGCGAGGTCGATGCATTCCCGCTGAACATCCGTCAGCGCGTCAAGGCAGGCGAGCACCCGGCGCCGCTCATCGCCGGCGATCGCCGAGTCGGCGACGGTGTCGCCGGCGGGGCCACCGGCCGGATCCACATTGGCTGCGCCGTAACGCGATTCGCGGCGGCTGCCGGCCTGCTCGGTGCGCACCCGGTCGATGGCGCGCCGGTGCGCCATGGTCAGCAGCCAGGCCAGCGCGGAACCCTTGGCGGGGTCGTATGCCGACGCGCCACGCCACACCTCGAAATAGACCTCCTGGGTGGTTTCCTCGCTGTAGCCGGCATCACGCAACACCCGAACCACCAGTCCGTACACCCGGGTCTTGGTGAGGTCGTACAGCGCTGCGAACGCGTCCCTGTCGCCTTGCGCCACGTGGCGCAACAAGGCGTCGAGGTCGCTGCTTAGCCGCCGCGGTCCGGTCATCGATCCGTAGCCTATCGCCAGCCCGCCGGGCCCTGCATCGCACGATAGGCATTCGGCGCCCGCGCGCCGATGGACGGGCGCTACCCGAACGTGAACGAAAACAATTGCAAGCCTTTGCTGACCCGCATGTCCAGCTGATCCCGGTGCGCGGTGTCGGCACTGCCACCGCCGGCGATTTGGTGCAGGGTCGGGGGCCCGCTGATCGGTGTGGTGATGGTCTGTTGATCCCGGGTGACCGTGAGGGTGCCAGTACCGCCGACGACGACGTAGACGGCCTTTGCGGTGTAGTTCAGGGCGATCGCGGCGTCCTCGCTGTCGGCCGTCGCGCCCTGGTCGTCGAGGGTCCAGCGACCGCGCAGGGCGAACTTGTCAGCCCCCAACGCCGCGGGATAGCGGAAGCTGCCCGACTTGTAATCGCCGGGGCCGCCGTAGTTTATGGCTCGATGGACCCCCAGGTAGGTCTCGGGGGTGAGCACGGCCTGCGGGGTGGTGTCTACCGAGTTGGACGGAGCGGGCAGCCGGGCGTCCGGATTGGCCCCTGATGTATGAGCAAGCAGCTGGCGGATCAGCTTCTCGGTTCCGTCGTAGTCGCCCTCGCCGAATTTGGTGTGCCGGACGGTTCCGTTCGCGTCGATCAGGTACTCGGCCGGCCAGTACAGGTTCTGGTAGTTGTTCCAGGTCTTGTAGTCGTTGTCCAGCGCGACGGGGTAGTTGATGTGTAATGCGGCGGCGCCGCTGGCCACATTGCCGGGGACCCGTTCGAAGGCGTACTCCGGGGTATGCACCCCGATGACCACCAAACCGTCGTCGCGGTACCGGTTGTACCAGTCCACCACGTGGCCGATGGCGCGCTGGCAGTTGATGCACGAGTACGCCCAGAAGTCGATCAGCACCACCCTGCCGCGCAACGACGCGACGTCGATCGGCTTGCCGTCCGGCGTGTTGAGCCACTGGGTGATCCCACTTATCGCGGGCCCCGGCCCGCACTGTTGCAGTTCGGTAGCGCCGTCTGTGCAGTCGGCCAGTTGGCCTTTCACCGTGCCACCCTGGTTCAGCTTGCGCTGTATATCGCCGGCCCCGATCCCTTTCTGCATCGCGACGGTGTAGTCGGGAACGGCGCGCTGCAGCATCGCGGGAAGGTTGAACACCAGCGCGACGGCCAGCACGATCATCGTGATTCCACCGGCGACCTGTATGGCGCGCTGCCGGCGGCGGAATGCGGAGACACGTTCGGTGACGCCGCGGCCGGCCAGCGCGAAAACCAGCAGCGGCAACGCGGTGCCGATGGCGAATGTCGCGGTCAGGACGAGCGTCGGCAGGCCGATGGACCCGGTGCCGCCGGCCACGACGATCGCGGCCAGCACCGGTCCGGCGCACGGCACGTAAAGCGCGCCCAATGTCAGGCCAAGCCCGAAACCGCTTCTGCCACGGTCGGTCTGGCCTTCTTTGACACGCAGTGGGATGCGCGCGAACGGTCGTTCCAGCAGGTGCATCACCGTCGGGAAGATCAGTCCGAGACCAATCGCGGTCAACGTCGCCAACGCGGCCCACCGGATCGCGTCCTGGGGCAGATGCAGCGCCGACAACAGCGCGGAGCCGGCCAGGGTGACCACGCTGAAGCTACAGACCAGGCCCGCGATCACCAGGTACGGCCGCGCAGCGGAGGTGCCGACCCGGCTGCTGCTCAAGCCGGACAAGAACAACACCGGAAGCACCGGCAAGATGCACGGCGAGATGCCGGTGATCAGGCCACCGAGAAACCCGATCAGCGCGATGGTCAGCATGGCAGTAATTCGGAGTGACCGGGGTTATGGACGGTTATGACGGGCGCCACCGACGGGACGGCTAGTCGCTGTAAGCCAGGGATTGGTCCGGACGGGACTCGACCGGCGCAGCCTGGGACCTCGGTGGCCTGGAGCGCACCCTCATCGGCCACCAGAACCAGCGTCCCATCAGCGCGGCGATGGACGGCGTCATGAACGCGCGCACGATCAACGTGTCGAACATCAGACCCAGGCCGATGGTGGTGCCCACCTGTCCGATCATCCGAACGTCGCTGACGACCATGGCCGCCATGGTGAACGCGAACACCAGGCCCGCGTTGGTCACGACCTTGCCGGTGCCGCCCATGGATCGGATGATGCCGGTCTTGAGCCCGGCATGAATTTCCTGTTTGAACCGGGACACCAGCAGCAGGTTGTAGTCAGATCCCACGGCCAACAAAACGATGACCGACATCGCAATCACCAACCAGTGCAACGGGATACCGAGAATGTGCTGCCAGAACAGCACCGACAGCCCGAAAGAAGAGCCCAGGGAAATCGCCACCGTGCCCACGATGACCGCGGCGGCGATCAACGCGCGGGTGAGGATCAGCATGATGATGAAAATGAGGCACAGCGACGAAATTCCCGCGATCACCAGATCCCATTTGGCGCCTTCGGAGATGTCCTTGAAGACGGCCCCCGTCCCGGCTAGGTAGATTTTTGCGTCCTCCAACGGAGTTCCCTTGGTCGACTCCTCGGCCGCGATACGTATCGCGTTGATGCTCGCGATCCCCTCGGCCGATGCGGGATCGCCCCGGTGCAAGATGATGAAGCGCGCCGCGTGCCCGTCCGGCGACAGGAAGTTCTTCATGGCGCGTTTAAAGTCCGCGTTCTTGAACACCTCTGGCGGCAGGTAGAACGAATCGTCGTTTTTAGCGCCGTCGAAAGCGTGACCCATGGCCGTCGCGTTGTCGCTCATCTCGTCCATCTGATCGAAGATGCCCGACATGGTGCTGTGCATGGTCAGCATCATGGTCCGCATGTTCACCATGGTGTCGATCATCGGGGGGAACTGCGCGATCATCTGCGGCATCAGCGTATCGAGCTGTTTGATGTCACCGACGAGAGTGTTCAGTTTGTCGTCGATCCTATCGACACCGTCGATCGTGTCGAATATCGACCGAAGCGAAAAGCAGATCGGAATATCGAAGCAGTGCCTTTCCCAATAAAAGTAGCTGCGGACGGGACGCCAGAAATCTTCGAAGTTCGCGATGTCATCGCGTAGCTCGTTGGTGATTTGTTGCACTTGTTCGGTGTCGCCGACCATGCGGTGGGTGGTCGCGCTGAGCTGCTTCATCAAGCCGTACATCCGTTGCATGGTCGCGATCGTCTTGGCCATCTCTTCGGCCTGCTGGAGCATGTCGTTCATCCGGTCGCGCTGGTATTTCATGGTCTGCATCTGACCGGCGTTTTGCATGCTCATTTGGAACGGTATCGACGTGTGGTCCATCGTCGTTCCGTCGGGCCGGGTTATCGCCTGTACGCGGGAGATCCCCGGAACCCGGAAGATACCCTTGGCCAGCTTGTCTAAGACCAGGAAGTCCGTCGGATTGCGCATATCGTGATCCGACTCGATCATCAGAATCTCTGGTTTCATGCGGGCCTGGGAAAAGTGGCGATCCGCGACCGCGAAGCCTTGATTGGCGGGGATGAATTTGGGGAGATACGACCGATCCTCGTAGCTGGGCTTGTATCCGGGCAGGGTGAGCAGGCCGACGAGGGCCACGGCGGAGCTGACGGCGAGGATGGGCAGCGGCCAGCGAACCACCGCGGTACCGACCTGTCGCCAGCCCCGAACGCTCCATTTCCGCTTGGGGTCGAACAGACCGAAGCGGCTGCCCACGGTCAGGACCGCCGGCCCCAGCGTGAGGGCGACCGCGACCGCAGTCAGCATGCCGACCGCGCAGGGGATGCCCAGGGTTTTGAAATAGGGCATCCGGGCGAAGCTCAGGCAGAACGTCGCCCCGGCGATGGTCAATCCGGAGCCCAGGATGACGTGGGCCGTCCCGCGATACATGGTGTAGAAGGCCGTTTCCCTGTCCTCACCGGCGTGGCGGGCTTCCTGGTAGCGACCGATGATGAAGATCCCGTAGTCGGTACCGGCGGCGATGGCCAGTGAGGTGAGCAGGCTGACCGCGAAGGTGGAAAGTCCGATGATTCCGGTGTGCCCTACCACCGCGACTGCCCCACGTGCGATGACCAATTCGAAACCGACTGTGACCAGCAACAAGATCACGGTGATGATCGAGCGGTAGACGAACAGCAGCATGATCAGGATCACCGCGACCGTGGTGGCGGTGATCTTGACCATCGATTTGTCGCCGCTTGCATGTAGATCCGCGGTCAGCGCCGACGCCCCGGTGACGTAGGCCTTGACTCCCGGTGGCGCCGACGTGCTGTCCACGATTTTGCGGACCGCCTCGACGGATTCGTTGGCCAGTGGCTCGCCCTGGTTACCGGCGAGATTCACCTGGACGGTCGCGGCCTTGCCGTCGTTGCTTTGCGCGCCCGCCGCTGTGAGTGGATCCCCCCAGAAGTCCTGGATGCTGAGCACGTGTTTCTTGTCGTCGCGCAACTTGCGAATCAGGGTGTCGTAGAACCTGTGCGCGTCGTCACCCAGGGGTTTGTCACCCTCCAGGACGATCATCCCCGCACTGTCGGTTTCACCTTCGTTGAAGGTGCGGCCGATGTGTTTCATCGCCACCATCGATGGCGCGTCGGTTGGGCTCAGTGATACCGACCGCTCTTGGCCGACCTCTTCCAGCGATGGGACGAACACACTGAGGATGACGGCAATTGCCAGCCAGAACAGGATGATCGGCGCCGCGAGGGTATGCAACATCCTGGCGATGAAGGGCCGTTCGGCATGCTTTTCGCCGGGCAGTACGGCAAAGTTGGTACTCACGCGGACTTCACCAGGCAGAAGGTGAAGGCATGGACCTCGTTGGAAATCTTCTCCGCTTTGACGACGCCGTCCACCACGATCCGGCAGCCGATGCTGTCGCTATTTCCTTGCGCCACAAGGTCTCCCATCATCGCCGCCTTTGTGGTGGTGATGTTCAGCGACCATGGCAACGGCGCTCCGTCGACGCGTTTCGGGTCAGAGTTGACGTCGAAATAGCTGATGTCGGCGACTGTTCCCGGTGGGCCGAAGACTTCGTAGGAGATTTCTTTCGGGTTGAACGGCTTGGGACTCTCCAGGTTGCTGTCGGCATACGATGGGCGCTTTTCGGAACCGAAGTAGCCGTGGACTCGGTCCACGACGAATCCCCCGACTACCACCACCGCCAAGATGACCAGTGGGATCCAAGTCCGCGACAGCACCTTGAAAATCTCAAACCCCCTTACCGGTCGGCATTTCCTCTTCGCGGACGGTCGTCGCGCCGACCGCTTGCCTTTTTCGCACAACTAAGCCTTGCCTAAGTTAATCATGGGCGTGGCGGTGCGAGTGACTCCTTCCTGGACCGCCTGGAGTGTAACGCATATCACGTGCGTAACGGTAAGCGAAGACGCTCTGAGCCAGCGCAAATCACATGACGTGCGTTATACAAATCACATGATGTGCGTTATCCTCAGCCGGTGGCGCCCCTCACGTTTCAGCGTGCCCGCACGGAAGAAAACAAGCGCCGACGTGCGACGGCGCTCGTCGAGGCCGCGCGCTCACTGGCAGTCGAGACCGGTGTCGCGTCGGTAACGCTGACCGCCGTCGCCGGCCGCGCCGGGATCCATTACTCCGCGGTGCGCCGCTACTTCACCTCCCACAAAGAGGTGCTGCTGCACCTCGCCGCCGAAGGTTGGGTGCGGTGGTCGGGCACTGTGTGCGAAAGGTTGGCCGAGCCGGGTCCGATGTCGCCGTCGCGCGTCGCTGAGACGCTGGCCAACGGTCTGGGCGCCGACCCGCTGTTCTGTGATCTGCTGGCCAACCTGCATCTGCACCTCGAGCACGAGGTGCATATCGACAGGGTTGTCGAGATCAGGCGGACCATCGCCGCCGCCGCGATCGCGCTGGCGGACGCGATCGAGCGCGCGTTACCCGTGCTCGGGCGCTCGGGTGCCTTCGATATGTTGATCGCCGCGTACTCGTTGGCCGCCGCTTTCTGGCAGATCGCCAACCCCCGGAGCGGCTGTCCGACGTCTACGCCGAGGAGCCGGAATCCCTCCCGCCGGAGTGGAATATCGATTTCGCATCCGCGCTGACCCGAGTGCTCACCGCGACCTGTATCGGTCTCAGCTCCGGATCGCCCTCGCCCAAAGAAGGTGTGAAGTGAGGACCGTATCGCGCGCGGGTCCGCAGCTGCGGCTAAGGTACTTAGCGCAGCAAAGCAAACGGTGGGATGACCACGGCGGCGGGCGTTTTCGCGTGTCTGCTGAAGCAATCAAATGGGCGCACCCGGGCCCGGTTAGCGGGAGGTGATTGGATGGCCAAGGTTCCAGTTGCCAACGCGGTGAAAAAAGTATGGATCGCCTTGGTCATCCTGGTCGTCATTCTGGTGGCGGGCTTCGTCGTCACTCGGCTGCGCAGCGTCTTCGGCGATCACGACAATCGCGGGATTACCAGCGGCAAGTGCCGACGACATCAAACCCTTCAATCCCAAGCACGTGGTCTACGAGGTCTACGGGGCCGGGGCCACCGCGAACATCAACTATTTGGACATCAACGCCCAGCCGCGGCGAATAGACAACGTGCCCCTGCCCTGGACGCTGTCGGTCATCACGACGCTGCCGTCGGTGAGCGTCAACGTGGTCGCGCAGACCGACGGTGACCAGATCGGCTGCCGAATCATCGTGAATGACGTAGTCAAGGATGAAAGGTCGGTCAACGGAGTGAACGCCGAAACCTTCTGCATAGTGAAGTCCGCATGACCACCGATAACCAGGCCGTGGGCCTGCCACACATGCCGTGGTTTGCGCGGTCGGTGCACAAGTTCGCGCCGCTGATAATCCTGGTATGGGTCGGGCTCGTCGTATGCCTCAGCATGTTCGTGCCCTCTTTGGACAAGGTCGGTAAGGAACACACCGTATCGATGAGTCCGAAAGAGGCGGCATCGATGCAGGCGACGCAGCGCGTCGTCAAGGTGTTCAACGAGTTTGAGAGCGACAGCGCGATCATGATCGTCCTCGAGGGCAGCCAGCCGCTCGGCGATGACGCCCACCACTACTACGACGGGCTGATCAAAAAACTCGAGGCGGACACGAAACACGTCGAGCACGTCCAGGACTTCTGGGGGGATCCGCTGACGGCGGCCGGCTCGCAGAGCACGGACGGTAAGGCCGCCTACGTGCAGGTGTATCTCAGGGGTAATCAGGGTGAGACCAAGGCCAATGAGTCCGTCAGGTCGGTCCGCAAGCTGGTGGACGACACGCCTCCGCCGCCCGGGGTCAAGGCCTACGTGACCGGCGCGGCGGCCCTGACCGCCGATCAGTCGGCGGCCGGCGAGAAGGGCGTCATCTTGGTCACCATGCTCACGTTCGTCGTGATCATCGTGATGCTGCTGTGGGTCTACCGCTCGATCGTCACCGTCTTGATCACCCTGCTGATGGTGGTGCTCGAACTGTTCGCGGCGCGGCAGGTTGTCGCGTTTCTGGCCAATAACAACATCATTGGCCTATCGACCTTCGCGGTGAATCTGCTGGTGTTGATGGTGATCGCGGCGAGTACCGACTACGCGATCTTCGTGCTGGGCCGTTATCAGGAGGCGAGGTCGCTCGGCGAGGACCGAGAACAGGCCTTCTTCACCATGTTCCACGGGACCGCGCACGTGGTGCTGGGCTCCGGCTTGACCATCGCCGGTGCGATGTATTGCCTCAGCTTCACCCGGCTTCCGTACTTCCAGAGCCTTGGCGTCCCGTGCGCGGTCGGAACACTTGTCGCCGTGCTTGCGGCGCTCACGCTGGGCCCGGCCGTGTTGACGGTGGGGAGTCGGTTCGGCCTGTTCGACCCGAAGCGGAAGATGCGGACGCGGGGCTGGCGGCGCGTGGGCACCGCCATTGTCCGGTGGCCCGGGCCGATTCTGGCCGTGTCGATCGCCATCGCGCTGATCGGGTTGCTCGCGCTGCCCGGGTATAAGACGGATTACGACAACCGCGATTATCTGCCTGAGAGCACGAAGGCGATCGTCGGATATGAGGCCCGCGACAACATCGCCAATTTCGATGACGAATGGCGGCACTAGACGGTTTGGATCAGATCACCGAGAAGTTCACCTATCTTACGAACGACTTATCTCAACTGGACGCGTTGCTGCCGCAGATGCTCGCGCAGATGCCGCCGATGATCGCGACCATGTCGACGATGAAGCAAATGATGCTGACGATGCACAGCTCGATGAATTCGATGTATGACCAGATGGACGTGATGAGTCAGAACTCCACCGCCATGGGTCAGGCCTACGACGCGGCCAAGAACGACGACTCGTTCTACATTCAGCCGGAGGTCTTCGACAACCCCGACTTCAAGCGCGGCTTGAAGATGTTTCTGTCGCCCGACGGCCACGCCGCCCGTTTCATCATCTCCCATGACGTCCCTCCGGCGACGCCTGAAGGCATTTCGCACGTCGACCCGATCAAGTTAGCGGCGAAGGAAGCGATCAAGGGAACGCCATTGGAGGGTGCCAAGATTTGGCTTGGCGGCACGGCCGCGGTCTACAAGGACATGCGCGACGGGTCCAAGTACGACCTGATGATCGCCGGGATATCGGCGGCCAGCCTGATTTTGATCATCATGTTGATCATCACCCGGAGCCTGGTTGCCGCGATCACCATCGTGGGGACGGTACTGCTTTCGTTGGGGGCCTCATTCGGCCTCTCGGTGCTGGTCTGGCAGGACATCATGGGCATTCGACTGCACTGGATGGTGCTGGCGATGTCGGTCATCCTGCTGTTGGCGGTGGGATCCGACTACAACCTGCTGCTGGTCTCCCGTTTCAAAGAGGAGATCCCTGCCGGAATAAAGACCGGGATCATCCGCTCGATGGCCGGCACCGGCGCCGTGGTGACGTCTGCCGGTCTGGTGTTCGCCGCCACCATGTCGACGTTTGCGATCAGCCCTCTGCGGGTCATGGGGCAGGTGGGTACCACCATCGCTCTGGGTCTGTTGTTCGACACGTTGATCGTGCGCTCGTTCATGATGCCGTCCGTCGCTGCGCTGATGGGGCGCTGGTTCTGGTGGCCTCAAAAAGTGCGCACTCGTCCCGCCAGTCAGATGCTTCGGCCGTACGGGCCTCGGTCCGCAGTTCGTGCCTACATGCTGCCCTGGGACCCCACGGATCCGAGAGGCTCCAGGCAAGGCGAGTCGCCCAACGGGGAGACGGGGAGCACCGATCGGTTGCCGGCGAGCGCGCCGCACTACTGAGGGACCGGGGCGCCTCAGATCCCGTTAGGCTGAATTCATGCCTAACGGTAAGCCCAACATTGTGGTGGTCTGGGGCGACGACATCGGGATCAGCAATCTGAGTTGTTACAGCGACGGCCTGATGGGCTATCGCACGCCGAACATCGATCGGATCGCCCACGAGGGCATGCGGTTCACCGATTCCTACGGTGAGCAGAGCTGCACGGCGGGCCGGGCCGCGTTCATCAGCGGGCAGAGCGTGTACCGCACCGGCATGAGTAAGGTCGGTATACCCGGTGCCGACATCGGTTGGGTCGCTGAGGATCCGACGATCGCCGAACTGCTCAAGCCGCTCGGCTACGCCACCGGCCAGTTCGGCAAGAACCACTTCGGCGACCTGAACAAGTACCTGCCGACGGTGCACGGGTTCGACGAGTTCTTCGGCAATCTGTATCACCTCAACGCCGAGGAGGAACCCGAGCAGGAGGACTATCCGCACAAGGACCAGTTCCCGCTGCTCTACGAGCTGGCGCATCCGCGCGGCGTGCTCAAGTGCAAGGCCACCGCCGAGGTGTCCACCGAACCCGATGACCCGAAGTACGGGCCGGTCGGCAAGCAGACCATCGAGGACACCGGGCCGCTGAACAAGAAGCGGATGGAGACCATCGACGACGAAGTCGCGGACGCCACAGTCGATTACATCAAGCGCCAGCACGCCGCGGGCAACCCGTTCTTCTTGTGGTGCAACTTCACCCACATGCACGCGTTCACCCACACCAAGCCGGAGAGCATCGGCCAGGCCGGCCTGTGGCAGTCGCCGTACCACGACACGATGATCGACCACGACCGCAACGTGGGCCGGGTGCTCGACGTGCTGGACGAGCTCGGCATCGCCGAGGACACCATCGTCATCTACTCCACCGACAACGGCCCGCACCGCAACAGCTGGCCGGACGCCGGCACCACGCCGTTCCGCAGCGAGAAGAACACCAATTGGGAGGGCGCATTTCGGGTGCCGGAGATGATCCGCTGGCCCGGAAAGATCAAGGCGGGCAGCGTCTCCAACGACATCATCCAGCACCACGACTGGCTGCCGACTCTGCTGGCGGCCGCGGGGGACCCCGATGTCATGGACAAGCTGAAAAAGGGTTATCAAATCGGCGACGTCGAATACAAGGTCCACATCGACGGCTTCAACCTGCTGCCGTATCTGATGGGGGAGGTCGAGCACAGTCCGCGGCGCGGCTTCTTCTACTTCTCCGACGACGGCGACCTGGTCGCCATGCGGTTCGAGAACTGGAAGGTGGTGTTCGCCGAGCAGCGCTGCCAGGGCACCCTGGCAATCTGGGCCGAACCGTTTACCGTGCTGCGGGTGCCGAAGCTGTTCAACCTTCGTACCGATCCGTTCGAATACGCCGACATCACCTCGAACACCTACTGGGACTGGCTGATTCGCCGCGATTTCTTCGTGTTCTACGCGACGGCGATGGCCACCAAATTCCTTGAGACGTTCAAGGAGTTCCCGCCCCGGCATCCGCCCGCCAGCTTCAGCATCGACCAGGCGGTCGAGAAGCTCAAAGAGTTTCTTGCCCAGGACTAGATGGATGCTCAAGTCGTGGAATGACGGCGCCGCAAAGTCGGCCATCGTCGACTTTGTCGGGCGCGTCACCGCGCAAGGCGGCCCGGATTTTGTGCCCGCCGAAGCGCGAATCGCGGTGTTCGACAACGACGGAACGCTGTGGTGCGAGAAACCGGCGTACATCCAGCTGGACTTCCTAGTCCGGCGATTGGCCGAGCAAGCCGCCGCGGACGGCTCTCTCAAGGACAAACAGCCCTACCTCGCCGCGGCGGCCGGCGACCTGTCCTGGTTCGGTGGCGCCATCACCAAGCACTACCACGGTGACGACTCCGACATCAAAATTCTTGCCGGGGCCATTCTTTCGGCCTTTCACGGGCTCACCGTGGAGCAACACGCGCAGCGCGTGACGGCGTTCTTCGCCGACGCCACGCACCCGACCCTGAACCGCCCATACACGGCCTGCGGGTATACGCCGATGGTCGAGTTGCTGCGCTATCTCGAGGCCAACGCATTCACCATCTACATCGCCTCCGGCGGTGGCCGCGACTTTATGCGACCCGTGGTCGCCGGGATGTACGGCCTACCGCCGGAACGCGTGATCGGCAGCTCGGTGGGCTTGGACTTCAAGGACGGTCACCTGCTGACGACGTCGCGGCCGGAGTTCTTGGACGACGGGCCGATCAAGCCGGTGCGGATCTGGGGACGCACGGGACGACGGCCGATCCTGGCGGCCGGCAACTCCAACGGCGACATCCAGATGCTGCAGTACACCCAGGCCTCAGAACCGCCGAGGCCGTCGCTGTGCATGCTCGTGCGGCACGACGATGCCCACCGCGAGTTCGACTACGTCGCCGGTGCGGAAAAGGCACTCGATGAAGCGGCGGCGAAGGGCTGGACCGTCGTCAGCGTCCGCAACGACTGGGCCACGGTGTTCGGTGACTAGGTTCGGTAGGTCCCGTGGCCTTCGATCACCAGGCCATCGCTGAAGCGCAGCACCTCACTGACCAGACCGCCGTCTTGGTTGCGGTAGGCGATGACGACGGTGTCGATGCCCTGGTAGACGCCTTCGACGGTGAACCGGAGATTCGGAATCTCCGCGAGCGCCACGGTCCAATAGTGGCGCAACGCCGGCTTACCGCGAACGACCCCGTGCGTGTCCGGCAGGAGCCGGGCGGCCACCGGCGAAGTGAATACGACGTCGTCGCGGAAGTGCTCGAGCACGGCCTCCACGTCGTGGGCGTTCCACGCCGCAACCCACTGCCGGCTGAAGGCAATCGGATCGAGCGGGATCAGGCAGTCCAGTCCCAGACCGACATGTCGCCCTTGGGGTACTGCTCGCACACGTCGGTGGCCTTGGCGACCACACCCTTGTTGTTGAAGAAGATCTTCGCCCAGTTACCCCAGTGCGTCGCCATCTGCTCGTAGTAGATGTTGGTCGAGGTGTCCTCGGAGTACTGTCTGCGGCCGGCGGAGTCTAGGGAGTAGAACCAGTGGATCCGGTCGATCGCACCCTGCTGGATGTCCGGCGGCCGGTTGTGGAAGTCGATCATGTAGCGCTGGTAGTAGATCGGGCTGGTGTCCCTGGCGGCCGCCAAATATTGTTCGGCGTCGCAGGTGGTGGCGATCTGCCTGCGCGGAATCGGGAAGTCGTCCGTGGAGTCGGCTACCGCGGTCTTCGGGAAAACCGCAGCAGCCAGGGTGAGGGAAAGAAAAACAGCGCCTGCGCGCAGGCTGTTACTAAGCCGAGACATAGTGTTCACCCTAACACTTTCAGATCCCGCATGTGAGCGCAGGGAGATATTCGTAGTCCATCTCACTATCCCCCGCCATCAGGCACGATGACGTGTTTGGGATCCGGCCGCAGCTCGGGCGGGGCCTGGCTGTAGTCACCGAACGGGCCGTCGCGGCGTTCGACCGCGGCCCGCACACCCTGGCTTTCGGCCGTCTTGATGAAGTCGAGCGCGTCGGGGGTGTTGCGCATCAGGCCGTCCAGGATGACGCCCAGCGTCTGGGTGGTCGCCAGGCCCATGTTCTCGTAGGCCTGGTTGACGATCAGCTTCTGGGCCCGCAACTGCGACAACGGGATGCGCGAAAGCTCGGCGGCGATCTCGGCGACGCGGGCCTCGAGGCGCTCGAACGGCACCGCCTCGTTGATCAGTTCGACCTCGGCGGCCTGGACGCCGTTCAGCGGTCGGCCGGTCAGCGAGTGCCACTTGACCTTGGCCAGGCTCAGCCGATACAGCCACATCCCGGTCAGATACGCCCCCCACATTCGGCTGTACGGCGTGCCGATCACCGCGTCCTCGCTGGCGATGACGATATCGGCGCACAGCGCGTAGTCGCTGGCCCCGCCGACGCACCAGCCGTGCAACTGGGCGATCACCGGTTTGGACGCCCGCCAGATGGCCATGAACTTCTGCCCCGGTGCGATCTCGCGAGAGGTGACCATGGCGAAGTCCTTGCCCGGGTCCCACTTCCCGTCCGTCATCATGTCTTCGCCCCAGTGCTGGAAGCCGGCACCGAAGTCGTAGCCGGCGGAGAACGCGCGGCCGGCGCCGCGCAACACGATGACCTTGATGTCCCAGTCCCGCTCGGCCAGCCCGATGGCCGCCTCGATCTCGTCGGGCATGGGCGGGACGATGGTGTTGAGCTGCTCCGGGCGGTTGAGCGTGATGGTGGCGACCGGACCGGCCGTTCTGTACAGGAGCGTCTCGAAGTCGGGGTTTGACTTGGGAAGTGACATAGCCGAAGCGAAGTCGCCCCCGGACTCAGGTGTCAAGTGCCGCCCAGCATTCGCCACAGGAACGAGTGACTCAGCGCCGACTTGAAGGCGAGCTGTTCGTTATCCGCCGCGCCGGCGTGGCCGCCCTCGATGTTCTCGTAGAGCCAGACCCGATAGCCTGCCGCTTCCAGGGCCGCCGTCATTTTGCGGGCGTGGCCCGGATGCACCCGGTCGTCGCGGGTGGACGTGCTGAACAGGACCGGCGGGTACTGCCGCGCCGGTCGAAATGTTTTGGTAGGGCGAGTATTCCGAAATGAACTTCCACTCGTCGGGATTGTCCGGGTCGCCGTATTCGGCTACCCAGGAGGCGCCGGCCAGCAGCAGGTGGTAACGCTTCATGTCCAGCAGCGGCACGTCGCAGACCAGCGCGCCGAATTTCTCCGGATATTTGGTCAGCATGATGCCCATCAGCAGGCCGCCGTTGCTGCCGCCCCGGGCGCCAAGCTGCCCGACGGTGGTGATGCCGCGGTTGACCAAATCGTCGGCCACCGCGGCGAAGTCCTCTGCCACCTTGTGCCGGCCCTCGCGCAGTGTCTGGGTGTGCCAGCTCGGCCCGTACTCGCCACCGCCGCGGATATTGGCCAGCACGTAGGTGCCTCCGCGGGCCAGCCACAACCGGCCCAGCACACCGCTGTAACTCGGCGTGTAGGACGCCTCGAACCCGCCGTAGCCGTAGAGCAAAGTGGGCCCAGGGCCCCTGGAATCACCGACGCTATCGGGCCGTACGACAAAGTAGGGGATCGAGGTGCCGTCCTTGGAGGCGACGAAATGCTGTGTGACGGTGATGTTTTCGGCATCGAAGAAAGCCGGGGCGGATTTGATCTGGTCCAGTTGCCCGTCACCCGTGCCGCGCATCAACCGCGACGGCGTCTCGAATCCGCTGGAATCGAGGAAGAATTCGTCGCCGGTGTCGTCGGCCGAGACAATGACGGTGTTGGTGGCGTCCGGGATGCCCGGCACCGGCGCGCGCTGCCAGCTGCCAGGTGACGATCGCAAGCTCGGGGCAGCCGGGCGCAGCGGGTCGTCACCCATGGAGCCTGGGCTGACGATCTCGACGCGGCTGGCCACGTCGGCCAGCGTCACCATCAGCAGGCGGTCCCGGGTCCACGCATAGTGGTTCAGCGCGGTGTGCTCGTCTGGCTCGAACACCAGCCGCAATTCCGCTGTGCCGGCGAGGAATTCGTCATGGTGTGCGGCCAGCAGCGAGCCCGCGGGGTAGGTGGTGTCACCGACGGTCCAATCGCTGCGCAGCTCGATCAAGATCCAATCGCGGTGCAGCGACACACCGGCGTCGGTGGGTGCGTCGATGCGAGTCAGCTCCGAGTCCCGCAGCTCGTACAGCTCGTCGTTCCAGAAGTCGATGGCCCGTCCCACCACGGTTCGCTCGAAGTCCGGTGTGCGATCCACCGACACGAAGGCGCGCACCTCGGAGCGTTCCACCTCGAACACGGTCTCCGCGTCGGCCAACGGTGTGCCGCGCCGCCAACGCTTGATCACGCGCGGATAGCCCGATTCGGTCAGCGAGTCGGCGCCGAAGTCGGTGCCCACCAGCACTGTGTCCGGGTCGGCCCAGGCTACTTGCGACTTGGCCTCTGCCAGCTCGAAGCCGCCGACCACGAATTCGCGTGTCTGCATGTCGAATTCACGCCAGACGGCTGCGTCCGAGCCGCCCGGAGACAGGACGACCAGCGCTCGCGTCAGATCGGGTTCGAGGACGTTGGCGCCGCCCCAGACCCAATTTTGATCGTCAGCTCGACCGAGTTCATCGACATCGATCAGCACATCCCACTCGGGGGAGTCGGTGCGGTAGCTGTCCAGCGTGGTGCGGCGCCACAGCCCGCGCGGGTTGGTGGCATCGCGCCAAAAGTTGTAGAGGTATTCGCCGCGGCGGGTCACATACGGAATGCGGGCATCGGTGTCGAGCACCTCGAGTGCCTCGGCGCGCATCTGTTCGAACAGCGCACCGCCGAACTCCGCCAGCGTCGGATCGTTGTGGGCGCGCACCCAATCCAGCGCCTTGTCGTCGGTGACTTCCTCGAGCCACAGGTAGGGGTCTTCGGGCACCTCAGATGTCGCATCAGATGTCATGGAATTTGCGGCGTGGATCCCCGAATTTGTCCGGGGGAGGAAACGCGGCTTCCCTCCTTTCGATGGATTGTCGGTGGTGCTGCCTAGGTTGTTGATATGGGCAGATTTCGGTTGCTTCCCAGTCTTGAGCAGGCGGCGATGTTGGCTGAACATTGCCGTCATGCCAGGTTTGTGTGGAATCTTGCCGTAGAGCAGCACCGGCACTGGCAGCCAGGCCGAAAAGCGCCTGGCCATAACGAAGATCGGCGGCGTTCTTTCGGGATTGTGCAGGCGGTCCGTTTTGGGCTTCTGGTTGTGAGAACAACTCAAGGGTGTATCAGTCGTACATTCTTTGACACAAACCGAGCCGCCCCCGAGGAGAGCAGGGGCGGCCCGTGTCGCTGGGTCCGCTTATGGGTTTCATATGAAGTTTCGCCAAATCGCGTTGACTTTATATTTTTCGGTCTGAAGCTTGTTTTTTCCCTCCTAACGGATCGATAACTCAGGTCGGAGGTCAACGATGTCGTATGTGATCGCAGCGCCGGAAATGTTGGCGGCAGCGGCGGCAGATGTCGCGGGCATCGGCTCGTCGCTCAGCGAGGCCCACACGGCGGCGGCCGCCCAGACTACGGGGGTGCTGGCCGCAGCCGAGGATGAGGTATCGGCGGCGATTGCGGCGGTGTTCTCCGCCCACGGTCAGGGCTTCCACGCCCTCGGTGTGCAGCTCAACGCCGCCGCCGAGCAGTTTGCGCAGACTCTCAACGCGGGTGCGGGTTCCTACGTCAGCACGGAGGCCGCCAATCTTGCGGTGTTGGGAAACACGCTCCTCACCACTATCACCGGCTCCCCGGCCCTCTCGCCGATCCCGGCCTCGAAGAATCCGACCTTCACCGGCAGCCCGTCGCTGCTCAATCAGATGGAGACCGCGCTGCTGCGCCGAGTCAACGATCTCCTGACCGTCTCCGGATTCTGGAATCAATTCGGGGTGCTGGGCTCCCCGGTTCAAAAGCTGTTTTCCAGCGGGCTGCTCTCCCCGATCTTTTCCAACACCCCGCCGAAGCTGTTGCCGGCGCTGCTGGGGGAGACGGTCACCCAGACCAGCTATCAGGGGATGCCCGTCGTGCAGATCGCCCCGGCCCATCCCGACGGCAACTACGTGGTCGCCCTGCACGGTGGCGCGTTTGTCTGGCCGCCCATGATCTTCGGCTGGATCGACTACAGCATGATGGCCTACCAGACCGGCGCGACCGTCGTGGTGCCGATCTACCCGTTGGTGCAGCAGGGCGGCACCGCTGGCGTAGTGATACCAAAGGTGGCGGGTCTCATCGAATCGGAGATCGCCGCCCACGGCGCTCCCCACGTCAGCGTGCTCGGGGACTCGGCGGGCGGCAACATCGCCCTCGCGTCTGTCGAATATCTGGTGGCAAACAACGAGACCGTACCGGCGTCGATGGTTCTGCTGTCTCCCGCGCTTGACCTAACCTATGCCAATCCAAACATCGGTTTAGTCGACTCTCCCTTCCCAGGTGGCCCGGCGGCTACCGGGGCTGGGCAACAGATCGGCAAGGAGTGGGCAGGCAATCTCCCCGTCAGCAACTATGAGGTGAGCCCGTTGAACGGATCGCTCAAGGGACTCCCGCCGACCTATGTCTATGCGGGGTCGCTGGACCTGGTCGCACCCGACGTGCTCCTCCTGCAGCAAGAAGCCGTCGCCCAGGGTGCCCCGATCAGCTTCGCACTGGTTAACGGCGAATTCCACGACTGGCTGTTCCTGTCCCCGGACGGGGTGCGCTACTGGCCGCAAGTCCACCAGGAACTCGGTGCCTAAAGACGCGCTGCTGGAAGAGCGCTGAGCGGCAGAAGAGAGCTGTGACGGCGCGACAAGCGAATGCGATGAGCGCTGGCTGCGGGTTGCCAGCGGATAACCTGCGTCCCCGGTAGGCCAGCGGATAACCTGCCTCCCCGGTAGGACAGTGCAGCCTCCACTTTTGCCATAGCGCTGGCGGACTACCGTTCTGCGGATGGCGGCGCGGCCGGAGATGGTCATGGCCGCCCCCGGTCCGTAAGTTCTGCTATTTCGTCATCCACGCGGTCTCGGCTGCCCTGTCCAACGGGGAGATGCTGCATGCTCCTGGTCTTCGTGCCGGCGAAACCCAACGACTCTGCAGGTTGCAGCGGCGTCTGGCCCGGGCGCAGCGCGGATCTCATCGGCGCGCACGAACCAAGCTAGCCATTGCGAAGGTGCGCGCCCGTGAAACCGATCGCCGCCGTGACTGGGTGGAAAAGACCACCACCGATGTGGCGCGCCGCTTCCAGACCATTCGCGTGGAGGACTTGAGGGTGTCTGAGATGACCCGCTCGGCGCGCGGTAGTTGTGAATGCCCGGGCACAGGTGTCGCGCAGAAACGGGGCCTCAACCGCGAGATCAGCCGCCAAGGGTGGGGACGGCTGGCGGCGCGCTTGCAGCCCAAGGCCGCGGGGCGGTTGGAATTCGTCTCGGCAGCGTTTACGTCGCAGCGATGCTCTTACTGCGGGCATGTGGCGCCGGAAAACCGCAAGAGCCAAGCGGTCTTCCAGTGCGTCGCCTGCGGTGCGGGGCCGTGCAATGCCGACGTGAACGCAGCACGCAACATCGCCGCCGGACGGGCGGTGACAGCACGGGGAGACCTCGGCGCTGGCCGGTCTGTGAACCGTGAACCTCAACTCTTGCCGCCTAGGCGGGACGGGGTTGGAATCCACCGGCTTGAGCCGGTGGAGGACGTCAAGGAAGCCATTGTGCGGGCGACGGCGACGGTAGTGTGAGGTGTATTACATCGATTGACGGCTAAGTCGAGGAGCCGAGCAATGACTGTTTTCGCACGTCCGGGTTCCGCCGGGGCATTGATGTCCTACGAATCGCGATACGACAACTTCATCGGCGGCGAGTGGGTGGCACCTGCCAAGGGTCTGTACTTCGAGAACCCGACCCCGGTCACCGGCCAGACGTTTTGCGAAGTGGCGCGCTCCGACGAGGCCGACGTCGACAAGGCGCTCGACGCCGCGCACGCGGCGGCCCCGGCGTGGGGCAAGACCGCCCCGGCCGAGCGCGCGGCGATCCTGAACAAGATCGCCGACCGCATCGAAGAGAACACCGAAGCGCTGGCGGTGGCCGAGGTCTGGGACAACGGCAAACCGGTCCGCGAGGCACTGGCCGCCGACATCCCGCTGGCCGCCGACCATTTCCGGTATTTCGCCGCGGCGATCCGCGCCCAGGAGGGTTCGCTGAGCCAGATCGACGAGGACACCGTCGCCTATCACTTCCACGAACCGCTCGGGGTGGTGGGACAGATCATCCCGTGGAACTTCCCGATCCTGATGGGCGCGTGGAAACTGGCGCCCGCGCTGGCTGCCGGCAACACGGTGGTGCTCAAACCCGCCGAACAGACGCCGGCCTCGATCCTGTACCTGATGTCGCTGATCGGCGACCTGCTGCCGGCCGGGGTGGTCAACGTCGTCAGCGGTTTCGGCGTGGAAGCCGGCAAGCCGCTGGCATCCAGCGATCGCATCGCCAAGGTCTCGTTCACCGGGGAAACCACGACCGGGCGACTGATCATGCAATACGCATCGCACAACCTGATCCCGGTCACCCTCGAACTCGGCGGCAAAAGCCCCAACATCTTCTTCTCCGACGTGATGGCGGCCAACGACGACTTCCAGGACAAGGCGCTGGAGGGGTTCACCATGTTCGCCCTCAACCAGGGTGAGGTGTGCACCTGCCCGTCGCGCAGCCTGATCCAGTCCGACATCTATGACGAGTTCCTGGAATTGGCGGCGATCCGTACCAAGGCCGTCCGGCAGGGCGACCCGCTGGACATCCAGACCATGCTGGGTTCCCAGGCGTCCAACGATCAGCTGGAAAAGATCTTGTCCTACATCGAAATCGGCAAGGAAGAGGGCGCCAAGCTGATCACCGGCGGCGAGCGCGCCGAGCTGGGTGGCGAACTGTCCGGCGGCTACTACGTACAGCCGACGATCTTTGCCGGCAACAACAAGATGCGCATCTTCCAGGAGGAGATCTTCGGCCCTGTGGTGGCGGTGACGCCGTTCACGGATTACGCCGACGCGATGGGCATCGCCAACGACACCCTCTACGGTCTGGGCGCGGGCGTGTGGAGCCGCGACGGTAACACCGCCTACCGCGCCGGCCGCGACATCAAGGCCGGCCGGGTGTGGGTCAACTGCTACCACGTCTACCCGCCGCACGCGGCGTTCGGCGGCTACAAGCAATCCGGTTTCGGCCGGGAGACCCACAAGATGGCGCTCGACCACTACCAGCAGACCAAAAACCTGCTGGTGTCCTACGCCGACAAGGCGCAGGGCTTCTTCTGATGAGCGCTCCGGCCGGTGCGGTCATCACCGCCGCCGCGGCCGAGTTGCTGACCCGACTGCAGGACCGCCGCGGCCCGGTGATGTTCCACCAGTCCGGCGGCTGCTGCGACGGATCGTCGCCGATGTGCTACCCGCTCGGGGACTTCCTGGTCGGTGACCGCGACGTCTTGCTCGGTGTCCTCGACGTCGGTCCCGAGGGCGTGCCGGTGTGGATCTCGGGTCCGCAATATCAAGCGTGGAAGCACACCCAGCTCGTCATCGACGTGGTGCCGGGCCGCGGTGGCGGGTTCAGCCTGGAGGCTCCCGAGGGCCTGCGGTTCCTCAGTCGTGGCCGGGTCTTTACCGATGCAGAGAAAGCGCTGGTAGAGGCCATCCCGGTGATCACAGGTGCGGCCTACGAGCGGGGCGAACGGCCATCGAATCGTGGCCAGGTTGTAGCCGGCAACGCGCCAGGAACGTGTTGATGCCGCAGTAAGGTCGCGAGGGTGATTCCACTTCCGCGCGCCTGGCTGCTGGCCAGCGCCATGCTGATCGGCAGCGCGGTGGGGCTGTTGGCGGGAGTGGCGTCCACCGCGCTGTTGCATGGGCGCGTCCGGCCGGACCTAGTCATCCCGGCCATCGCGCTGGTGGTCGGGATTCCCAGCGTCATCGGGGTGGTGTCGATCCTGCTTTCCGGGCGCCGCTGGGTCACGATGCTGGGCGCGTTCCTGCTCGCGCTGGCGCCCGGCTGGTTGGGGGTGCTGGTTGCCCTTCGGGTGGTCTCTGGTGGCTGACAAGGATCTCGACTCCGACCCGGGAACCGCGGCGTTCGTGCCCGATTTTGATGACACGGGCGAGGACTCGGTGCCCTTCGTGCCCAACTTTGACGACACCGGCTCGCAGCCGTTGCAACGGGTCACGGAGTCGACGCCGAAGGACGAGCCCGAGCACGAATCGGAAAGCGAATCGAGCGCCGCGCCGATCGCCGTGCCCGGCCGATACCAGTACGTGCAGTGGTGGAAGCTGTTGCTGGTGCTCCTCGGCGTGTGGTTCGCCGCGGCGGAGGTGGGGCTGAGTCTGTTCTATTGGTGGTATCACACGGTCGACAAGACGGCGGCGGTGTACATGGTCCTGGTCTACGTCGTCGCGTGTGTCGTCGCGGGCGTGATACTGGCGATGGTCCAGGGCCGGCCGATGATGTCGGCGTTGGCGCTCGCGGTGATGTCGGGGCCGTTTGCGTCCGTTGCCGCTGCGGCACCGCTCTACGGCTACTACTACTGCGAGCGGGTGGGCCACTGCCTGGGCGGCTTCATTCCCTATTGAGCTCCCCGGCTACCCGGCCACTAGGGTAGTGCCGTGACCCACTATGACGTCGTCGTCCTTGGCGCCGGTCCCGGCGGATACGTCGCGGCTATTCGCGCCGCGCAGCTCGGCCTGAACACCGCGGTCGTCGAACCGAAGTACTGGGGCGGAGTCTGCCTCAACGTCGGCTGCATCCCGTCCAAGGCGCTGCTGCGCAACGCCGAACTGGCCCACATCTTCACCAAGGAAGCCAAGACTTTTGGCATCAGCGGCGACGCGACTTTCGACTACGGGGCCGCCTTCGACCGCAGCCGCAAAGTGGCCGAGGGCCGCGTCGCCGGCGTGCATTTCCTGATGAAGAAGAACAAGATCACCGAGATCCATGGCTACGGCCGATTCACCGACCCGCGCACGCTGGCCGTCGAACTCAACGACGGGGGAACGGAGACGGTCACATTCGACAACGTGATCATTGCCACCGGCAGCAGCACCCGGCTGGTTCCGGGCACCTCGCTCTCAGAAAACGTGGTCACCTACGAGGAACAGATCCTGTCGCGGGAGCTGCCGGAGTCGATCATCATCGCCGGGGCGGGCGCCATCGGCATGGAGTTCGGCTACGTGCTGAAGAACTACGGCGTCGACGTGACCGTCGTCGAATTCCTGCCCCGCGCGCTGCCCAACGAGGACGCCGAGGTGTCCAAAGAGATCGAGAAGCAGTTCAAGAAACTCGGGGTGAAGATTCTCACCGGAACCAAAGTCGACTCCATCTCCGACAGTGGTTCGGTGGTCACCGTGACCGTCAGCAAGGACGGTCAGGCGCAAGAGCTTCAGGCCGAAAAAGTGTTGCAGGCCATCGGGTTTGCGCCCAACGTCGAGGGCTACGGACTGGACAAGGCCGGGGTGGCGCTGACCGAGCGCAATGCCATCGGCATCACCGACTACATGCGCACCAACGTCGACCACATCTACGCCATCGGCGACGTCACCGGGCTACTGCAATTGGCGCATGTCGCCGAGGCCCAAGGCGTGGTGGCGGCCGAAACCATCGCCGGCGCAGAGACTTTGGCCCTCGGCGACTATCGCATGTTGCCCCGCGCCACGTTCTGCCAGCCCAACGTCGCCAGCTTCGGGCTCACCGAGGAGCAAGCCCGCGACGAAGGTTACGACGTGGTGGTGGCCAAGTTTCCGTTCACCGCCAACGCCAAAGCGCACGGCGTGGGCGATCCCAGCGGTTTCGTCAAGCTCGTCGCCGACGCCAAGTACGGCGAGCTGCTGGGCGGACACCTGATCGGCCACGACGTCTCCGAGCTGCTGCCGGAACTCACGCTGGCCCAGAAATGGGACCTGACCGCCAACGAGCTTGCCCGCAACGTGCACACCCATCCGACGATGTCCGAGGCGCTACAGGAATGCTTCCACGGCCTGATCGGCCACATGATCAACTTCTGAGCCGGCAGATGACAAACACAGATAGCAGCGGGAATTTTGTCAGTGCCATCGGCGGCGTCGTCGTCGGTTATGTGCTGTGGCTGATTGCCATTTCGATCGGAGACGACGTCACGACGGTGAGCAAGTGGAGCCTGCTGGTGTTGCTCGGGTCGGCCGTGCTGGCGGTCTGTGCGGGGGTGTGGGGCTGGTCAATGCGCCGGCGCGGCAAATATGTCGGAGCGGCATTTGCGTTCAGCCTGCCGATACTTCCCGTGCTGCTGACGTTGGCCGTGCTGACCAACCTCTACGTCTAGCAACTATTGCGGGTTGTCCAGCGGGATCTCGAGTGCGGACATCGTCGCGGCCAGCCCGTCGTAGTGGCTTGCGAGCAAACAGAATTCGATCAGTTGACGGCGATCCAAGTGGCTGGTCAGCTGTTCCCAGGTGGCGCTGGTGACGGTCCGGTCCTTGACGAATTCATCCGTTGCCGTAAGCAAAGCACGCTGCCGGGCGCTGAATCTTGCATCGGAAACGTCGGGCCAGGAGAAGATCGCGGCCTGCGTCTGCGCGTCAAGGCCAACCTTTCGCGCCATCCGGCGGTGGTGCTGTAGCTCGTATTCACATGAGCGCAGATGTGCGACCCGCAGGATCACCAACTCGGTGTCGATCGCCGGCAGCCGCCCCCGCAGCACCCGGGCGCCATAAATCGCCCAAGCCCAGAACAGCACTTGGCGCTGACCCAACGTGGTGAACAGATGCATCTCCGGCACCCGCATAGTGCGCGCGCCCACCTTCGCGACCACCCAGTTGATCGGACCCAGCTCGCGGAACCGGCCGGACGGGATGCGGCCTTGCGAGCCGTTCACGGCTGCTTCACCAGATACGGGGACACGGTGCTGCGGTGCTCGTCGATATCGAGGGCGCGCCCCAAGGCGGGGAACGCCCGCTGGGGGCACTTGTCCCGTTCGCAGACACGGCAACCCGCGCCGATCGGTGTCGCGATATCGCCTGACAAGGCGAGTCCTTCCGAGTAGACGAGCCGGTGGGCGTGGCGAAGTTCGCAGCCCAGCCCGATCGCGAAAGTCTTACCGGGCTGACCATATCGGGCAGCGCGGCGCTCTACGGTACGGGCCACCCACATGTAGTTGCGGCCGTCGGGCATCTGGGCGATCTGCACCAGAATTTTGCCCGGGTTGGCGAACGTTTCGTAGACGTTCCACAACGGGCAGGTGCCGCCGCTGGAGGAGAAGTGAAAACCCGTGGCGGACTGGCGTTTTGACATGTTGCCGGCCCGGTCCACCCGGATGAACGAGAACGGCACCCCCCGCATCGTCGGCCGTTGCAGCGTCGACAGCCGGTGCGCGATGGTTTCGTAACTGGCCGAGTAGAAGGCTGACAGCCGTTCGACGTCGTAGCGGAAATTCTCGGCGACGTCGTGGAACTGGCGGTAGGGCAGCACCGCGGCGGCGGCGAAATAATTGGCCAAACCCAGCCGGGCCAGGGTGCGCGACTCGGCACTGGTGAACTTGCCCTCTTCCACCATGCTGTCGATGAGATCGCCGAACTCGAGATAGGCCAACTCGGCAGCCATCTTGAAGACCTGCTGACCCGCCGACAGGTGACTGCTGATTTCCAGGGTGTTGGTCTTGGAGTCGTAGCGATGCAACACGCTGTCGCCGAGATCGATCCGCCGGTTGATCCGCACCCCGTGCACCTCGGTAAGCCGGCGGGTCAATTCGCGCGCCAGGTCGCCATGGTGCAGCCGCATCTGGATCGTTAGGTCTTCGGCGGCGGTGTCCAGCTGGTGCAGGTAGTTCTGCCGTTGGTAGAAGTAGTCGCGCACCTCTTCATGGGGCATGGTGATTGAGCCGCTGCCACTGCCGTCGAAGAAGCGCTCCTCGGTGGCAGCGGCCAGCTGCGCGGTGGTGATCCGGTAGCGCCGGTGCAGATTGACCACCGCGCGGGCCAGGGCCGGGTGGGCGCTGACCATCTCGGCGACTTCGGGCGGGTCGACGGCGATATCCAGATCGCGGTCCATCGTCACCTCCCGCAGTTCGGCGACCAGCCGGGTGTCGTCCTGGGAGGCGAAGAACGTCGCGTCCACCCCGAACACCTCGGTGATCCGGAGCAACACGGCCACCGTCAGCGGGCGGACGTCGTGCTCGATCTGGTTGAGGTAACTCGGGGAGATCTCCAGCATCTGGGCCAGTGCCGCCTGGCTGAACCCGCGCTCGCTGCGCAGTTGGCGCACGCGCGAGCCTACGAACGTTCGGGATGTTTTGGACACTTAACTAAGCGTACCTGCCTGTGAAGACCTGGTTCGCAGAGTTGGCATGGCAGATGGGTTGGTGTTTGTCGGACCTCATTGGCATGATTCGCATCGGGCACCCCGGGGTAAACCCGGGAGCGCCTAAGAGGGGTCAAAGAGGGGAGAGCGGCCGTGAGCCTGGACAAAGAAATGATGCCGGTGCCCGACGGCCACCCCGATGTGTTCGACTGCGAATGGCCGCTGCGAATGGGTGACATCGACCGCACCGGCCGGCTCCGCTTGGACGCGGCCTGCCGGCACATGCAGGACATCGGCCAGGACCAACTGCGCGAGATGGGTTTCGAGGAGACCCATCCGCTCTGGATCGTTCGGCGCACCATGGTCGACCTGATCCGCCCGATCGAATTCCGCGACATGTTGCGGATGCGGCGCTGGTGTTCGGGCACCTCGAACCGCTGGTGTGAGATGCGGGTCCGCATCGACGGACGCAACGGCGGCCTGATCGAATCCGAGGCGTTCTGGATCCATGTGAACAAGGAAACCGAGATGCCGGCGCGCATCGCCGACGACTTCCTGGAGGGGCTGTTCCGGACCACTTCCGTCGACCGGCTGCGCTGGAAGGGCTATCTGAGGCCGGGCAGCCGCGAGGACGCGACGGAAATCCACGAGTTCCCGGTCCGCATCACCGACATCGACCTGTTCGATCACGTGAACAACTCGGTGTACTGGAGCGTCATCGAGGATTACCTGGCGTCTCACTCCGACCTGCTGGCGGCCCCGCTGCGGGTGGCGATCGAGCACGAGTCGCCGGTGGCGCTGGGCGACAAGCTGGACGTCATCTCGCATGTTCACCCCGCTGGCTCGACCGATCAATTCGGTGCCGGCCTGGCCGATCGCCCTGTTATAACGCTCACATATGCGGTGGGCGACGAGACGAGAGCCGTCGCCGCGCTGTTCGCGCTCTAACCGGACAAGCGTCCTGGTAAATCATCGGTTGACCTGCGAGTTTTGGTTACTGGCCGGTAGCTTCTGAAACGGTTAAGCCGTAAGCCGCCTTCGCAAGGTTTGCAAAATCCGCGAAAGTCGTTGCCGAAATTGGCAATTGAAATGGCTGGCCAGGGGGAACACGCTGTGTCATCGTCGAGTTAACACAGCAGTGAAGAAAAGCCGTTGGCAACCCAAAAAGGCGGTCATGCCTCGGTGATCACGAGGAAACCGTTAAGGAGCAACCCAATGTCTAACGTTGGCACGCCTAAGAGCGCCGAGCAGATCCAGCACGACTGGGACACCAACCCGCGCTGGAAGGACGTCACTCGCACCTACACCGCTGAGGACGTCGTGGCTTTGCAAGGCAGTGTTGTCGAGGAGTCCACCCTGGCCCGCCGCGGCGCGGAGGTGCTGTGGGACCAGCTGCACCAGCTGGAGTTCGTCAACGCGCTGGGCGCGCTGACCGGCAACATGGCGGTTCAGCAGGTGCGCGCGGGTCTGAAGGCCATCTACCTGTCGGGTTGGCAGGTCGCCGGTGACGCCAACCTGTCCGGCCACACCTACCCCGACCAGAGCCTCTACCCGGCCAACTCGGTGCCGCAGGTCGTCCGCCGGATCAACAACGCGCTGCTCCGCGCCGACCAGATCGCCAAGGTCGAGGGTGACACCTCGGTGAAGAACTGGCTGGCGCCGATCGTCGCCGACGGCGAGGCCGGGTTCGGCGGCGCGCTGAACGTCTACGAACTGCAGAAGGCCATGATCGCCGCCGGTGTCGCTGGTTCGCACTGGGAGGACCAGCTGGCCTCTGAGAAGAAGTGCGGCCACCTCGGTGGCAAGGTGCTGATCCCGACCCAGCAGCACATCCGCACGCTGACCTCGGCGCGCCTGGCGGCCGACGTCTGTGACGCTCCGACCGTTGTCATCGCCCGCACCGACGCCGAAGCGGCGACGCTGATCACCTCCGACGTCGACGAGCGCGACCAGCCGTTCATCACCGGCGAGCGGACCAAGGAAGGCTTCTACCGGGTGAAGAACGGCCTGGAGCCCTGCATCGCCCGCGCCAAGGCCTACGCGCCGTACTCCGACCTGATCTGGATGGAGACCGGCACCCCGGACCTGGAGTTGGCGGCGAAGTTTGCCGAGGGCGTCAAGGCCGAGTTCCCGGACCAGATGCTGGCCTACAACTGCTCGCCGTCGTTCAACTGGAAGAAGCACCTGGACGACGCGACCATCGCGAAGTTCCAGAAGGAGCTTGGCGCAATGGGATTCAAATTCCAGTTCATCACGCTGGCCGGCTTCCACGCGCTCAACTACTCGATGTTCGATCTGGCCTACGGCTACGCCCGCAACCAGATGAGCGCCTACGTCGAGCTACAGGAGCGCGAGTTCGACGCCGAGGAGCGCGGTTACACCGCGACCAAACACCAGCGTGAGGTCGGCGCCGGTTACTTCGACCGCATCGCCACCACGGTCGACCCGAACTCCTCGACCACCGCTCTGACCGGCTCCACCGAAGAGGGCCAGTTCCACTGACGAGGAGCGGGTGTAACCCGCGACGAG
The DNA here is from genome assembly GCA_963767375.1 of uncultured Actinomycetota bacterium. Classification (GTDB taxonomy): domain Bacteria; phylum Actinomycetota; class Actinomycetes; order Mycobacteriales; family Mycobacteriaceae; genus Mycobacterium. The sequence continues at coordinate 908,818 of CAVYDT010000008.1, read as the reverse complement.
GAAGTGGAACCGAAGCCTTGAGTCACTGACGAGGAGCGGGTGTAACCCGCGACGAGGAAGTGGAACCGAAGCCTTGAGTCACTGACGAGGAGCGGGTGTAACCCGCGACGAGGAAGTGGAACCGAAGGCTCAAAGCCACTAAGGGGACTCGCCCGCGAGTGGCGCAGGTCACTCAATAGAAGTTGACAGCATAGGCCCTGCCCAGCGACCCTGGGCGGGGCCTATTGCAATGAATGCAAAGATGACGAAAGAGAGATAGTGAGCGACGCAGCGATCGAGCGGGTGGGCGTTGTCGGGGCCGGGCAGATGGGTTCCGGTATCGCCGAGGTCGCCGTCCGCGCCGGCGTCGCCGTCACGGTGTTCGAAACGAGCGAAGCGCTGATCACCGCGGGACGCAACCGCATCGTGAAGTCGCTGGGGCGTGGCGTCAGCGCAGGCAAGGTGACCGAGCGCGAGCGCGACCGCGCGCTCGACCAGCTGGCCTTCACCACCGAGCTCAAAGACCTGGCCGACCGGCAACTAGTGATCGAGGCCGTCGTCGAGGACGAGGCCGTCAAAGCCCAGATCTTTGCCGAACTCGACCGGGTCATCACCGATCCCGACGCGGTGCTTGCGTCGAACACCTCGAGCATCCCGATCATGAAGATCGCGGCGGCGACCAAGAACCCGCAGCGCGTGCTGGGCTTGCACTTCTTCAATCCCGTTCCGGTGTTGCCGCTGGTCGAGTTGGTCAGCACGCTCGTCACCGACGACGCCGCCGCCGCCCGCACCGAGGAATTCGCCAGCGCGGTGCTCGGCAAGCAGGTGGTGCGTTGCTCCGACCGGTCCGGTTTCGTGGTGAACGCGCTGCTGGTTCCTTACCTGCTGTCGGCGATCCGGATGGTCGAGGCCGGGTTCGCCACCGTCGAAGACGTCGACAAGGCCGTTGTCGCGGGGCTGTCGCACCCGATGGGTCCGCTGCGGCTGTCCGATCTGGTCGGTCTGGACACGCTGAAACTGATCGCGGACAAGATGTTCGAGGAATTCAAGGAGCCGCACTATGGTCCGCCGCCGCTCTTGCTGCGCATGGTCGAGGCGGGTCTGCTCGGCAAGAAGTCCGGTCAGGGTTTCTATACCTATTAATAGTTATTGAAACGGTTGAGCGGCCCCGGGCCGCGTTGCGCCTGAGAATCAAGAAACGAGAGGTATCTTCCGAGCATGACCCAGCTAAAGCCCTATTACGAGGAGTCGCAGTCTATTTACGACGTCTCCGACGAGTTTTTCGCGTTGTTCCTGGACCCGACGATGGCGTACACGTGCGCTTACTTCGAGCGTGACGACATGACGCTGGAAGAGGCGTCCAACGCGAAGTTCGACCTGGCGCTGGGCAAGCTCAACCTCGAGCCCGGGATGACCCTGCTCGACATCGGTTGCGGCTGGGGCGGAGCGCTGGCCCGGGCGATCGAGAAGTTCGATGTCAACGTCATTGGAATCACCCTGAGCCGCAACCAGTTCGAGTACAGCAAGGCCAAACTGGCCAAGGTCCCCACCGAGCGCAGCGTCGAGGTACGGCTGCAGGGCTGGGAAGAGTTCGATGACAAGGTCGACCGCATCGTCACCATCGGCGCCTTCGAGGCGTTCAAGAGCGAGCGTTACGCCGCGTTCTTCCAGCGCGCCTACGACGCCCTTCCCGACGACGGTCGCATGCTGTTGCACACGATTTTGACCTACACCCAGAAACAGATGTACGAACGCGGCGTCAGCCTCACCATGCGCGACCTCCGATTCGCGAAGTTCATTGGTGAGGTAATTTTCCCGGGCGGCCAGTTGCCGGCGCAGGAAGACCTTTTCAAATTGGCGGCCGACTCTGGGTTCACGATCGAGAAGGTGCAATTACTGCAGGAGCACTACGAGCGCACCCTGAACATCTGGGCGGCCAACCTGGAGGCCAACAAGGACCAGGCCATCGCCATCCAATCCGAAGAGATCTACGAGCGTTACATGCACTATCTCACCGGATGTGAGAACTTCTTCCGCAAAGGCATCAGCAACGTGGGCCAATTCACCTGCGTGAAGTAGCCCACGCGCTTACTTCTCCAGCGTGAACTGGTTGACGTCGGTGTACCCCTGGCGGAACAGCTTGGCGCAGCCGGTCAGGTACTTCATGTACCGGTCGTACATCTCTTCGGACTGGATGGCGATGGCCTTGTCCTTGTTGGCATCGAGGGCGGCGGCCCACAACTCCAGGGTCCTCGCGTAGTGCAGCTGCAGCGACTGCACTCGGGTCAGCTTGAAGCCCGCCGCGAGGGCGTACTCTTCGACCGACGGGGGTGTCGGCAGCCAGCCGCCGGGGAAGATCTCGGCCAGGATGAACTGGGTGAAGTGGACGATTTCGTGGGTCAACGGATTGCCTTGCGCCCTGGCGTTTTTGAAGGTGGGGCGCGTGATGGTGTGCAGCAACGCGACGCCGTCGGTCGGCAGCACCCGGTGGGCCATCTTGAAGAAGTGGCCCCAGCGCTGGCGGCCGAAGTGCTCGAACGCGCCGATCGAGACGACGCGGTCAACCGGCTCGTCGAACTTCTCCCAGCCCTCCAGCAACACCTGTGTTGACCGCGGAGTGTCCAGCTCGTCGAACATCCGCTGGACGTGGCTGGCCTGGTTCTCGGACAACGTCAGGCCCACGACGTTGACGTCGTATCTCTCGATGGCGCGTCTCATGGTGGCGCCCCAGCCGCAGCCGATGTCCAGCAACGTCATCCCGGGCTCGAGGTTCAACTTGCCCAGCGCGAGGTCGATCTTGGCGATCTGGGCCTCCTCGAGCGTCACGTCGTCACGTTCGAAGTAGGCGCAGCTGTAGGTCTGGGTGGGGTCCAGGAAGAGCCGGAAGAAGTCGTCAGAGAGGTCGTAATGGGCTTGGACGTTGACAAAATGCGGCGTGAGCTGCACGGCCATGGCGAGAAGAGCCTTCCTGTTTCTCGGGGGTCGTTGAGGGCGTCGCGAAACAACGCACCCCGGCGGAGCCCCCGATGCATTCCCAGCATGCTAGCCGCTCGGGGCGTCGTAGTCGCATTTGCGCGCTTGCTTTTGGTCACAATCCGGCGGAGTCAGAGTGCGCGCAGCAGGGCACCGATGGCGAGTCCTACGACGAGCAACGCACCCGCCTGACGCACGTGCAGCCACGCCAGCGCGGCGTACCAAAGTGGCCATACCGGAAACTTCGGTGGCGGCTCCTCGGGCCTCGGGCGCCGGAAATACGGCCATACCTTTGCCAGCCGGGGCAGCGCCAACACGACGACCAACGCGGGCCACGGCATCGCCCCCACGGAGACGGCCGCGGCGACCAGCACGTAGAAGCCGACCATCATCGCCAACGTCACGACGCGGGCGCGCGCCTCGCCGAGCAGGACCGGCAGCGTCCGGATGCCGAGCGGCTCGTCGTAGGGGATCTTGTCGATGTGCTTGCCCATCAGCACGGTGGTGCACAACAGCCCGTAGGGGAGCGACGCCAGCACGACGGCCCAACCGACCGCGCCGACCGCGGAGTAATAAGTTCCGCACACCATCAGCGGACCCCAGACGATGAAAACGTCGGGTTCTCCCAGTCCGCGTTTCTTCAGTCGCAGCGGTGGCGCCGTGTAGGCGACGCTCAGTGCGAACCCGCTGAGCGCAAAGGCCACCACGGGCCAGCCGCGAGCCCACGCCAGCGTCACGAGGATCGCCAGATCGGCGACGTTCACCAGCAGAATCGCCAGGCTCAGCGTGCGGCGGGTGACCAGCCCCGACAGCACGGGGTGTGGCGCGTAGAGGGCGCGCGGGTAGTCGGCGCTGTCGGTGCCGACCTTGGTGTCGTACAGGTCGTTCATCAGGTTGTTGGCGGTATGCGCGAGTGTGATTCCCAGCACCGCCAGCACCAGCCAGCGCACGTCCAGGCCGGGTTTGCCGACCGCCAGCAGCGCTGCCACCAGGCCCGAAAACAGCGTCATCGGCAGCAGCGCCGCGCGAGTCACGACAAGCCAGCGGGTGACGGCGTCGATGGGTCCGTCAGGTGGCGGGTTGGTGGTGCGAAGTGCGTACGCCCACGATCTGAGCCGTGAGCCGACGCTCACCTCAGGCTCAAGCATCTGAAGCCGGGGGCGGGACGATCGGCGAGGGATGCGGCTCCTCGCGGAACTTTTCCAGCGATCCGCTGACCTCGACGATCCCGCACAGCGCGCTCCAACTGAGCATCGTCAGGTAGTCGATCAGCTCGTCGCGGCTCGTCCGCGGATCCGACATCCACGAGTGGGTGGCCAGCTGCACCCCGCCGACGATCAGGTAGGACCACGGTTCGGCGCCGCCGGTGTCGATCCCGGCCTGCTGCATGCGCCGGCGCATCATCACCGCGAGCATGCGGGCAATGATCCGCTCGGAGTCGGCGATCACCTTGCTCTTGCTGGCCGAGCTGTTGGCCATCACGAACCGATAGGGCTCGGGTTCGTCCGCCACGGTGTCGACGTACACCCGGATGACCTCGCGGGTCAGGTCGATGCCATCCAGGTTGGATGACAGCGCAGCGGCCATGTTGGGGATCAGCGTGGTCTGCGTGAACCGCATCATGACTGCCGTCGTCAGGTCGTTCTTGTCGACGAAGTAGCGGTACAGCACTGTCTTGGAGACCCCGATCTCCGCCGCGATCTCGTCCATGCTGATGAAGCGGCCCTGCCGGCGAATCGCCACGATGGTGCCGTCTACCAGCTCGTTGCGGCGCTCCACCTTGTGTTTGTGCCAGCGCCGCTTACGGCCATCCGTTTTCGCCGTCACAGCCGGGGTTTGCTCTGCCACCGTCGCCGTTTTCCCATTCATTAGACGCCTCGATACTACGGCTTCCGGCGGCTCGTCTCCTGTTTCGGCGGCACGCGTACTGGGTTGCAGATGTGTTGTCGTCGCAAAACAGGGCCCGGGCGATACATGATGGTGTGGTGGCACACAGGGTCCCGCTGAGGGGCGGAGCGCCGAGTTCGCCGGCGCTCCGGCCGGACACGCCGACACCTCCCTTGGAGGCGGCGGGCGCGGTGCGTGCGTCGTTCGCCGAATCGTTTGCCGGAGCCGATCCGGACGCCGATGCCCAGCGCCGGGTCGGGCTGCGTCGGATGAAGATGGTGGCGCTGGGCTTTCTGGTCGGCGCCAGCTGCATCTTTTTGGTCTGCCGGTGGGCGCAGGCCCACGGCGCCGCCGCCGTCTGGGTCGGTTATGTCGGTGCTGCCGCGGAGGCCGGCATGGTGGGCGCCCTGGCGGACTGGTTCGCCGTGACCGCGCTGTTCAAGCATCCGCTGGGCATACCGATCCCGCACACGGCGATCATCAAGCGCAAGAAAGACCAGCTGGGTGAGGGGCTGGGGACGTTTGTGCGGGAGAACTTCCTGTCGGCCGCGGTCGTCGAGACCAAGTTGCGCGACGCACAGGTGCCCAGTCGCCTCGGCAAGTGGCTGTCGGATGAATCGCATGCCCAGCGGGTCGCGGGCGAGGCGGCGACCGTGCTGCGGGTGCTGGTGGAACTCCTGCGTGACGAGGACGTCCAGCAAGTGATCGACCGGATGATCGTGCGCCGCATCGCCGAGCCGCAGTGGGGTCCGCCGGTGGGCCGGGTGCTGTCGACCCTGCTGGCCGAGAATCGGCAGGAGGCCCTGATCCAGTTGCTGGCCGACCGCGCGTTTCAGTGGGCGCTGAACGCGGACGAGGTCATCCAGCGGGTCGTGGAGCGGGACTCGCCGACCTGGTCACCGCGGTTCATCGACCATCTCGTTGGCGACCGCATCCACCGTGAGCTGATGGACTTCACCGACAAGGTGCGGCGCAACCCCGACCACGAACTACGGCGGTCGGCGACCCGCTTCCTGTTCGAGTTCGCCGACGATCTCCAGCACGACCCGGCCACCATCGCGCGCGCCGATGCGGTCAAAGAGCAGCTGATGGCGCGCGACGAGGTCGCCACCGCCGCCGCGACGGCATGGAAGACGCTCAAACGGCTGGTGCTCGAAGGGGTGGACGACCCGTCCAGCACGCTGCGCACCCGCATCGCCGACACCGTGGTGCGCATCGGGGAATCGCTGCGCGACGACGCCGAGCTGCGCGACAAGGTAGAGAACTGGATGGTGCGCGCGGCCGAGCATCTGGTGTCGCAGTATGGGGTGGAGATTACGGCGATCATCACCGACACCATCGAGCGCTGGGATGCCGAGGAGGCCAGCCGGCGGATCGAACTGCATGTGGGCCGTGACCTGCAATTCATCCGGATCAACGGAACCGTGGTGGGCGCCCTGGCGGGGCTGGTGATCTATGCGGCCGCGCAGCTGTTGTTCTAAGGTGTGCTAACAAGTGCTTGCAAAAGCAAGCACTTCTCCGTAGTCTGGGCCGCAAGATCGGCCAACAGACCCAGGAGCACGCAATGGCACCCGAGGAGACGCTCTCCGCCAAGGTGTCGACGGCTGCTTCGGAAGTGGCGTCCGACATCGGCAGCTTCATCCGAAGCCAGCGCGAAAACGCGCAAGTCTCGGTGCGACAACTCGCCGAGCGGGCCGGTGTCAGCAATCCGTACCTGAGCCAGGTCGAGCGAGGATTGCGCAAGCCGTCCGCCGATGTGCTGGCCCAGATTGCCAAAGCGCTGCGGGTTTCCGCGGAGGTCCTCTACGTGCGGGCCGGAATCCTCGAGCCAAGCGAGGCCAGCCAGGTGCGTGACGTGATCATCACCGACACGGCGATAACCGAGCGGCAGAAGCAAGTACTGCTCGACATCTACGCGTCGTTCACCTTCCAAAACGAGTCCGCCCGTGAGGGGTGTCAAACCCAGTTCGACACCCCGCCCGACCCCGCAAACGGTTCGCATACCGACGAGTGAACTATGGCGCAAATCACGCCGGCGATGTCTAGGTGACCGGCCACTTGGTTACCCCATACGAGGGGCTCCGGCCACCTCCCCAGTAAGTGAGGAGAACACCGAGATGACGAACGGTACCGACAGCGCGTTCTGCTGTCGCCCCGCCTGACGTCTCCGGTCCGGCGCCGCCCGGTCCCGCCACGAACCCGACCATGAACCCGACCCGACGACTCAGGAGGTCACCTGCAAGCGCGTGCCATGTCAATCCGCGGGTCTTGACTACTTCTCGCCGAGGAGCCCGACGCTTGCCCCCAATCTTTAGACCAAATCAGTAATACCGCCGATATCGAAAATTCAGGAAAGGAAAAACTATGGCTGACAACCCGAACATCGACGACCTGCGGGCTCCGTTGTTGGCAGCGCTTGGCGCGGCCGACTTGGCCCTTGCCACCGTCAACGAGCTGATCACGGACCTGCGCGACCGGGCCGGGGAAACCCGCACCGACACCCGCAGCCGGGTCGAGGAGAGCCGCGCTCGCCTGACCAGGCTGCAGGAGGACCTGCCCGAGCAGCTGCGCGAGTTGCGCGAGCGGTTCACCTCTGACGAGCTGCGCAAGGCCGCCGAGGGCTACCTGGAGGCCGCGACCAGCCGGTACAACGAGCTGGTCGAGCGCGGCGAGGCCGCCCTGGACCGGCTGCGCAGCCAGTCGACCTTCGAGGACGCCTCGGCCCGCGCCCAGGCGTCGGTCGACCAGGCTGTCGAGCTGACCCAGGAGGCGCTGGGCACCGTGTCGTCGCGGACTCGCGCGGTCGGCGAGCGTGCCGCCAAGCTAGTCGGTATCGACCTGCCCAAGAAGGCTCCGGCCAAGAAGGCTTCGGCCAAGAAGGCTCCCGCCAAGAAGGCCGCCGCCAAGAAGGCTCCGGCGAAGAAGGCTCCGGCCAAGAAGGTCACCCAGAAGTAGTTCACCCACTCGACTCCGAGTTGCCCGCGTGTTACCTGGGCAACTCGGAGTCGACGTTTTGGGCACTCCCCCATACGCTTATTACGTGCCTCCCCTCGTGGATACCGTCCTGTCGGTCTTGATGATCGCTGTCCTGGTGACGACCGTGTACGCGTTTGTACACGCGGCCATGCAGCGACCTGACGCTTACACCGCCGCCGAGAAGCTGACCAAGCCGGTGTGGCTGATAATCCTCGGCGTGGCCGCGGCACTTTCCTTTATCGGCGTGTTCGGGATGGCGGTAGCCGCCTGTGCGGCCGGCGTATATCTGGTCGATGTGCGGCCCAAACTTCTCGACATTCAAGGTAAGTCGCGCTAGCTGATGAAAGCCCTCGTCGCCGTGTCGGCGGCGGTGCTTGTCGCGTTGCTGGACGCCGCGCCCGGGCTGGCTGATCCCGGCACCGGGGTAACCAGCCCTACCTTTTCCCCGCCGTTCGTCGACCACACCGAGTGGACGCACTGGGGACGCCTGACCAGCCTGCGCGTGTACCCGACACCGTCGGCGCGGGCGGCCGCCAGACAGCCCGGGACGACAGCGGCTGCCGACGAGGCCTGGGCCGAGGTACTGACGCTGTCCCCGGACGCCGACACCCCCGGCATGCGCGCGCAGTTCAGCTGTCACTGGCAGTTCGCCGAAATTGCGCAACCCGGCAAGACCAGCTGGAACCTCGAACCGTGGCGGCCCGTCGTCGACGATGCCGAGATGGTGGCGTCGGGCTGCAATCCGGGCGGCGCGGAGGAACCGTTCTAGTGGCGCGTCAGCTCACCCGCGCGCAGGTGGCGGCACTGGTCGACCACACACTGCTCAAACCCGAGGCCACTGCCGCTGATGTGGTCGCTCTGGTCACCGAGGCCGCCGAGCTGGGCGTCTACGCGGTGTGCGTCTCGCCGTCGATGGTTCCGGTCGCGGTCCAAGCCGGTGGCGTGCGGGTCGCCGCGGTGGCGGGCTTTCCGTCGGGTAAGCACGTGTCGACGGTCAAGGCGCTCGAGGCGGCCCAGGCCGTCGCAGCCGGTGCAGGTGAGATCGACATGGTGATCGACGTTGGGGCGGCGCTGGCCGGTGACATCGACGCCGTGCGGAGCGACATCGCAGCGGTGCGCGACGGGGCGGCCGGGGCGGTGCTCAAGGTGATCGTGGAGTCCGCGGCACTGTTGGAACACGCGAGCCGACGCACGCTGGCGCAGGTGTGCCGCGCCGCTGAGGACGCCGGCGCGGACTTCGTCAAGACCTCGACCGGGTTTCATCCCGCCGGCGGGGCGTCGGTCGAAGCCGTCGCGGTGATGGCCGACACCGTCGGTGGGCGACTCGGGGTCAAGGCCAGCGGCGGCATCCGCACCGCCGCCGGCGCGGTCGCGATGCTCGACGCCGGCGCCACCCGGCTGGGCCTGTCCGGCACCCGGGCGGTGCTCGACGGGCTCAGCCCAGACCCGTAGTCATCAGATCCCGCAGTTATCAGATATTGGCGAAGCAGGGATCCGTGGGGCCACCGGTGGGGATGGTGGCGTTCTGAGTCGAGAAGTGGCTCTGCACGCCGGTCGAGGTGACCTGCACGCTGTCCGCGTGGATGCCCAGCGGGAAATTCTTGGTCTGGTTGGAGGTGAACTCGTCCAGTGTCGATTGGACGGTCTCTTTGGGCAGGGTGAAGCCGAGCGTGTTGAAGTCGATGATCTGCAGTTGCAGGCCGTTGCCGGACACCACCGGCTTGGCCTTGATGTCGTTGAGCATGCCCTTCAACTCGACGGTCCCGTCGGCCGGAGAGGTGACCACGCTGTTGGTGACGAAGGGACCCAGGATCGGAATCGCGTTCTGTACCGACTCCTTGATGCCTTCAGACGTCCAGGTGATGTCGGCGTTGAGTGCGCCGATGGTGCCCTTGGAGTTCGAGGTCGAATTGAGCTGGACGTTGTCGATGGTCAATTTGATCTGCATGCCCTTGGCGTCGCGGATCTGGTTACCGGCCGTCTGCACCGAGATGTTGGTGAAATGCTGCGTAGCGAACTGCCACAACACCAACGGCGCCACACCGAACTTCGCGGTGGCCTTGTCCTTTACCTCGCACGCCACCGCTTCGGCGACCTTATTGTTCGCCTGGTTGCGGACGTACAGCTCGGCTCCGATCAGTCCCGCGACGACCAGCGAGACCACGATGATGAGCACGAGCAGGATGGATAGCGGGTCGCGAAGGCTGCGTTTCTTTTTCACCGGCGCCGGCTCGGCGTCGGGTGCCGCTATCCGAGCCGTGCGCGCCCTGGGCGGGGCGGGCGGCGGCGGGTAGCTGGGTTGCGGCGGGTTGGGATTGGCCGCGCCGAACTGCTCGGTCTGCTGCTGCGCCGCATTCGGAGGTTCTTGCGCGCGACCAGCCCCGGGATCACCGGGTCGCATCCGCTCGGTGGGTGCTTGCGGCTGGCCAAACAGACCCTCGTTGCCGGGCGGCCCCCACGGCGGTGGGCCTTCGTTTGGTGGTCCTTGCGGGTTGGTCACCCAAGCGATTCTGCCCTATCAGGCTGAGCAAAGCTTGAGCGGTTGCGCAGCACCGCGATGCTCTCGCGGGCCGCCGCAACCTGGTCGACGTCGATGTCGGCGAGCACCAGTTGCGGGCCCGCGCCGGCTGAGGCCACGACTTCGCCCAAGGGTGATGCCACCAGGCTGCCGCCCACCCCGGTCGGCGCGCCTGAGCCCGAACCCGGGACGGTCAAGGTGTCGCCGGGGTCAGCCTGGCCGGCCGCGAGAACGTAACTCATCGAGTCCAGTGCCCGGGCGCGGGATAACAGCGTCCATTGCTCGAGTTTGCCGGGGCCGCCACCCCACGATGCGCAGATGGCGATCACCTGGGCACCCCGGCGGGCCAGCTCCGTGTAGAGCGCCGGAAAGCGAATGTCGTAGCAAACAGTCAGCCCCACCCGGACGTCGTCGACCGTGATGACGACCGGTTCGTGTCCGGGTGCGACCGTCCGCGACTCCGTGAAGCCGAACGCGTCATAGAGGTGGATCTTGTGATAGTGGTCGTCCGGCTGATTGGGGGTGCCCGGGCCCCCAGGGCCCACAGCGATCAGCGTGTTCGTCACCCGCCCGTCGCCGGCGGGGACGAACATTCCGGCGATCACGGTGATGCCGGCCTCGGTCGCGATGCGCCGAACACCGTCTGCCCAGGCCCCGTCGGGGCCGTTCAGGGGCTCGGCGATCGGTCCCAGCGGAACGCCGAACCGGCACATGGTCGCCTCGGGGAACACGACCAGCTGCGCGCCGGCGTCGGCGGCCTGTCCGGCGTAGTCGCGGACCAGCTCCAGATTCGCGGCCGGATCGGTGCCACTGAGGATCTGAGCCAACGCGATTCGCATGGGCGTCAGCTTAGGCGCGGCGACGATGCGCGCCGCTGTGCGGCGCGAGGAGGAGCCGGGCAATCGGGCTTAGGCGCGGCTGTCGAGCCACATCGTGGTGAAGCGTTGGTCCTCTGCCACCAACGTGGCCAATTGGGCGCCGATGAGGTTTTCCAGCTTGCCGCCGATCAGCGGGATACGCACATGGACGGTGAACTGGACGTCGAGCCTGGCGCCACCTGACGCTGCGAGCGGAGAGAGCACGGCGGTGCCCGCCACGCTCACCGGAGAGTCGAGGATAGATCCCCGAATGGACGCCGTCGTGATCCCGTCGGTGAGTGGAGTCCAGGTCTCCTCGCGCCTGACGCACAGATCGCCGCGGTGCACCTGAGTGACCACGCCAGGCAGGTTCTGACGGTGCATCACTTGCAGGGTGACCACGTCGATGGTGCCGTCGCTGCCTGACTCACCACCGACCCGCATCGACTCCAGCTTCGATTCGTCGACGGAGGAATACTCAAGCCTGGCGAGCCAGTAGTCGGCCTCGGTGAAGGCGCGATGGATATCCCCGACGCTGCCCTGGTAGTCGGCGGACACGTCGAATGAACGCGGCATAGCAGGCCAGGCTACCGTTACGGGCCATGAATCAGAGCGCTGCCGGTTCGCTCTTCGCCGGTGCGCAGATCGCCGAATCGGTGCCGCTGGCGCCGCTGACCACGCTCCGGATCGGACCGGTCGCACGCCGAGTCATCACTTGCACCACGAGCGAACAAGTGGTCGCCGTGCTGCGGCAGTTGGACGCTCAGGCCCATCGCTCGCCGCTGGTGTTGGCCGGCGGCTCCAACCTGGTGATCGCAGACACCCTGACCGACCTGACCGTGGTGCGGCTGGCCAACAACGCCATCACGGTCGACGGCAACCTGGTGCGCGCGGAGGCGGGCGCGGTATGGGACGACGTGGTGATCAGGGCCATCGAGCACGGTCTGGGTGGGCTGGAATGCCTCTCCGGCATCCCCGGATCGGTCGGGGCCACGCCGGTGCAGAACGTGGGCGCCTACGGCGCGGAAGTGTCCGACACCATCACCCGGGTCCGCCTGCTGGACCGCAGCAGCGGCGAGGTGCGCTGGGTTCCCGGCAGCGAGTTGGGCTTCGGCTACCGGACCAGCGTGCTTAAGCACCCCGGCGGCCTCGAGATTCCCGCCCAGAAAACCGCCGTCGTGCTGGAAGTCGAGTTCGCGCTGGACGCTTCGGGTCGCAGCGCGCCGTTGCGCTACGGCGAGCTGACCGCCGCGCTCGATGCGGCCAGCGGGGAGCGCGCCGCCCCGCAAGCGGTCCGTGACGCGGTGCTGGCCCTGCGCGCCCGCAAGGCCATGGTGCTCGACGCTGCCGACCACGACACCTGGAGCGTCGGGTCGTTCTTCACCAACCCGGTGGTCGCTGCGGAGGTCTACGAGCGGCTGGCCGGCAGCGTCGACGGGTTCGATGGCGAGGTGCCGCGCTATCCGGCACCGGACGGCGTCAAGCTGGCCGCCGGCTGGCTGGTGGAGCGTGCGGGCTTCGGCAAGGGCTATCCGGACGACGCGGCTCGCTGCCGGCTGTCCACCAAGCATGCGCTTGCTCTGACCAACCGCGGCGGTGCCACGGCCGAGGACGTGCTCACGCTGGCCCGCACCATCCGAGACGGGGTGCGCGACGTGTTTGGTATCACACTCACACCCGAACCCGTCCTGGTTGGGTGCGTGTTGTAGCGGCGATTTTGGTGCGAAAACGCCTGGGCACGGCGCGTTGTGGCGGGGCGGCAGGCGTTTCGGGGCCGTCGCGCCCGGTATCTTTGGGTGTCGTGAACACCTCCAGCGCTTCGAACGGGCAGGGGCCGGTTAATCGGCGCCTGGCCTTGGCGGCGCTCGGGGTCGGGGTGTTTGCACCGGCCGTCTTGGCGGCCTGCTCGCCCAAATCGATCACGCAGGCGGTCAAGCCGACGCCGCCGTCGCCCCACCTGACGTTCGTGCCGGCGGACGCGGCCTCCGACGTGGTACCGGTCGCGCCGGTCAGCATCCAGGTCAGCGACGGCTGGCTGCAGCACGTCGCGCTGACGAGTTCTTCCGGGAAGGTCGTGGCCGGCGCGTTCAACCAGGACCGCACCCTCTACACGATCACCGAACCGTTGGGTTACGACGCGACCTACACCTGGAGCGGCTCGGCCGTCGGCCACGACGGCAAGGCGATGGCGTTGAAGGGCAAGTTCAACACCGTGACGCCCAGCAAGAAGATCGGCGGGGGCTTCCAGCTGGCGGACGGCCAGACCGTGGGAGTCGCGGCGCCGATCATCATCCAGTTCGACGCACCGATCAGCGACAAGGCCGCCGTCGAGAAAGCGCTCAACGTCACCACCGACCCGCCCGTCGAGGGCAGTTGGGCGTGGCTGCCCGACGAGGCGCAAGGCGCCCGCATCCACTACCGCTCCCGCGAGTACTACCCGCCGGGTACCAAAGTCAACGTCGACGCCAAGCTGTACGGAGTGCCGTTCGGCGACGGCGCCTACGGCGACCAGGACATTTCGTTGCACTTCCAGATCGGCCGGCGGCAGGTCGTCAAAGCCGAGGTCACGTCGCACCGCATCCAGGTGGTTACCGACGCCGGCGTCATCATGGACTTCCCGTGCAGCTACGGCGAGGCCGACAAGGCTCGCAACGTCACCCGCAACGGCATCCATGTGGTCAGCGAGAAATACGCCGACTTCTACATGTCCAACCCGGCCGCGGGTTACAGCAATGCCCACGAACGCTGGGCGGTGCGGATTTCCAACAACGGCGAGTTCATCCACGCCAACCCGTCGAGCGCGGGTGCGCAGGGCAACACCAACGTCACCAACGGTTGCATCAATCTGTCGACAGGTGACGCCTCGGAGTACTACGCCACCGCGATCTACGGCGACCCGGTCGAGGTGACCGGAAGCAGCATCCAGCTGTCCTACTCCGACGGCGATATTTGGGACTGGGCCGTGGACTGGGATACCTGGGTGGCGATGTCGGCGCTACCGCCGCCCAATGCGCATCCGCCGGCAAGTCAGATTCCGGTCACCGCGCCGGTCACACCGTCGACCGCGCCCAGCTTGTCGGGCACGCCCACGACCACGACCCCGACAACCACAGCGACGTCTAGCCCCGGCGGTTAAACCGGCCCGCTGACGCTTGGTCACGGGGCCGGATGATGATCTGGTCCAGGTTGACATGGGAGGGCCGCGAGGCCACGAAACCGATCACCTCGGCGACGTCGCTTGCCGTCAGCGGTGTGATGCCCGTGTAGATGGCGCCCGCGCGCTTCTGGTCGCCGTCGAAGCGAACCAGAGAGAACTCGGTTTCGACCGCGCCCGGGGCGATTTCGGTGAGCCGCACCGGCTTTCCCAACAGCTCGCCGCGCAGCGTTCGGTGCAGCGCACCCTGGGCGTGCTTGGCCGCCGTGTAGCCCGCGCCGCCGTCGTAAATCTCCATCGCCGCGATCGAGGTGATGGTGACGATCAGGCCGTCGCCCGAGGCGATCAGCTTGGGCAGCAGCGCCCGGGTTACCCGCAGCGTGCCCATCACGTTGGTCTCCCACATCCATTGCCAGTGCTCCAAGTCCGCGTCGGCGACGAACTCCAGTCCGCGTGCTCCACCGGCGTTGTTGACCAACACATCGACCCGGCTCAACCCGTTCGCCAGCGCGGCCACCGCCTCGTCGTCTGTGACGTCGGCCACAACGGCGGTGCCGCCGATCTCGTCGGCCAGCGCATTGATCCGGTCTTTGCGGCGCGCCACCGCCACGACGTGAAACCCAAGGGCCGCAAGGGTTCTGGCGGTTGCCTCGCCGATTCCGGAACTGGCGCCGGTTACCACAGCAACACGTGCGTTTCGATCGGATGAAGTCATCCAAGCAACTCTAATAAACGTGCTAAATTCCTGATGTGCATCACAGCGCCTTGTTCAACACTTCGGCCGCGTGCCTTCGCGCGGCCTGTGAGTGTTGTTGCCGCGCACTTTGCCGCGCCTGACGCCCACGTCAGCAAGTGCGGCCAAGACCGGCCATAGGAACTCGGATCAAAGGACGCCCGTGCGCACCACTGCTCTTACCCATCATTCATCGCTTCGCGCCGCCGGCCACGTGCCCGGCCACGCACCCGGCCAAAAGGGCCCGCTGCGGTCACACCGCCAGATCATGCCGCCGTCGCTGCACCTGTCCGACTCCGCGGCGGCGTCGGTCTTCCGTGCCGTGCGGTTGCGCGGCCCGGTCGGCCGTGACGTCATCGCCGCGGTCACCTCGCTAAGCATCGCGACGGTGAACCGCCAGGTCATCGCCCTTCTTGAGGCGGGTCTGCTGCGCGAGCGCGCGGACTTGGCGGTCTCCGGGGCCATCGGGCGCCCACGCGTGCCCGTCGAGGTCAACCACGAACCCTTCGTGACGCTGGGCATCCACGTCGGCGCGCGAACCACCAGCATCGTGGCCACCGACCTGTTCGGCCGCACACTCGACACGGTCGAGATGCCGACACCGCTCAACGCGGCGGGGCCGGCCCTGGCGTCGCTGGCCGACAGCGCCGCGCGGTACCTGCGGCGCTGGCATCGGCGCCGACCGCTGTGGGTCGGCGTGGCCATCGGTGGCGCCGTCGACAGCGCCACCGGGCACGTCGACCACGCCCGGCTGGGCTGGCGGCAGGCACCCGTGGGCCCCGTGCTGGCCGACGCGCTGGGCCTGCCGGTGTCGGTGGCGTCCCACGTCGACGCCATGGCCGGCGCCGAGCTACTGCTCGGCATGCGGCGGTTCGCGCCGAGCTCGCCGACCAGCCTGTACGTCTACGCCCGCGAGACGGTGGGCTATGCGCTGGTGATCGGCGGGCGCGTGCATTGCCCGGCCAGCGGCCCCGGCACCATCGCGCCCCTGCCCGTTCACTCCGAGCTGCTCGGCGGCACCGGCCAGCTGGAGTCCACCGTCAGCGATGAGGCGGTTTTGGCCGCCGCGCGCCGGCTGCGGGTGCTGCCCAGCGCACCGGCGACCCGCACCGGCGGGTCGGCCACCGCGATCACCGACCTGTTGCGGGTGGCTCGGGCCGGCAACCGGCAGGCCAAGGAGCTGCTGACGGAGCGGGCCCGGGTGCTGGGTGAGGCGGTCGCGCTACTGCGTGACCTGCTCAATCCCGACGAGCTGGTGGTCGGCGGCCAGGCATTCACCGAATACCCGGAGGGGATGGCGGAGGTGGAGGCGGCGTTCACCGCACGCTCGGTGCTGCCGCCGCGCGATGTCCGCGTCACCGTCTTCGGCAACCGGGTACAGGAGGCCGGGGCGGGGATCGTCTCGCTGGGCGGGCTCTACGCCGATCCGCTGAGCGCGATGCGCCGCGCCGGAGCACTGGTTTCGCGGCTGCCCGACGCCGCCCCGGAGTCATCCGCTTAACCGCGCACTACCGGCACGTTTGGGCCGCTTGAACACCGGTCCTGTAAATATGACAGTGTGCGGCGTGACGACATCTTCCTGCCAGCGAATCGAAGCGTTGCCACAGTGAATGCGCCGCGCCGGGTCGCGGTGCTGGCGGTACACACCTCGCCGCTGGCCCAGCCGGGCATCGGCGACGCCGGCGGCATGAACGTCTACGTGCTGCAGAGCGCGCTGCACCTGGCGCGCCGGGGCATCGAGGTGGAGATCTTCACCCGGGCGACCGCGTCCGCCGATCCGCCGATCGTAAGGGTGGCGCCCGGCGTGCTGGTGCGCAACGTGGTGGCGGGGCCGTTCGAGGGCCTGGACAAATACGATCTGCCCACCCAGCTATGCGGGTTCGCGGCCGGGGTGCTGCGCGCCGAAGCGGCCCACGAGCCGGGCTACTACGACATCGTGCACTCGCACTACTGGCTGTCGGGCCAGGTCGGTTGGCTGGCCCGCGACCGCTGGGCGGTGCCGCTGGTGCACACCGCGCACACGCTGGCCGCGGTGAAGAACGCCGCACTGGCCGAGGGCGACGCTCCCGAGCCGCCGCTGCGCACGGTCGGCGAGCAGCAGGTGGTCGACGAGGCGGATCGGCTGATCGTCAACACCGATGACGAAGCGAAGCAATTGATTTCGCTTCATCATGCCGATCCCGCGCGAATCGACGTGGTGCATCCCGGTGTCGATCTGGACGTGTTCCGCGCGGGGGATCGGCGGGCCGCCCGGGCCGCGCTGGGGCTGCCGCCCGACGACCCGCTGGTGGCGTTCGTCGGACGCATCCAGCCGCTGAAGGCGCCCGACATCGTGCTGCGCGCCGCCGCGAAGCTACCGGGGGTGCGCGTCGTGGTGGCCGGCGGCCCGTCGGGCAGTGGCCTGTCCTCGCCGGACGGCCTGGTGCGGCTGGCCGACGAACTGGGCATCAGCCAGCGGGTGACATTTTTGCCGCCGCAGTCCCGCGCGGACCTGGCCACCTTGTTCCAGGCGGCCGATCTGGTTGCGGTGCCGAGCTATTCGGAGTCGTTCGGGCTGGTCGCCGTCGAGGCGGAGGCCTGCGGCACACCGGTGGTGGCGGCCGCGGTTGGGGGGCTGCCGGTAGCGGTGCGCGACGGGATCACCGGCGTTCTGGTGGCCGGGCATGAAGCCGGTCAGTGGGCCGACGCGCTCGACCGGCTGCTGCGGCTGGACGCCCCGCAGGCGCAGGCGATGAGCCGCGCCGCCGCCGCACACGCGGCCACGTTCTCCTGGGAACACACCACCGACGCGCTGCTGGCCAGCTATCGGCGCGCGATCCGCGACTTCACCGCCGAGCGCCAGCGCCGGTTTCGCGACCGGGCGTCGATGCGCAAGCCCCGCCGGTGGGCCCCGCGCCGAGGTGTGGACGCATGACCATTCAGGCCGTGATCGAGGAGGCGCTGCAGGCCAGCCAGCTGAGCTACTCGGAGCACCCGGGCGCGCACGGCGGGCAGCCCGGGCTGGTCGTGGAGCTGCCCGGCGAGCGCAAGCTCAAGACCAACACGATCCTGAGCATCGGTGAGCATTCCGTGCGCGTCGAGGCGTTCGTCTGTCGCAAGCCCGACGAGAACCACGAGGGCGTCTACCGCTTCCTGCTCAAGCGCAACCGTCGGCTCTACGGGGTCGCCTACACGCTGGACAACGTCGGCGACATCTATCTGGTGGGCCGGATGTCGCTGGCCTCTGTCGACGCCGACGAGATCGACAGGGTGCTCGGGCAGGTGCTCGAAGCGGTGGACTCGGACTTTAATACGTTGCTGGAGTTGGGTTTTCGGTCCTCGATTCAAAAAGAGTGGGAGTGGCGGGTGTCTCGCGGGGAGTCGCTGAAGAACCTGCAGGCGTTCGCGCACTTGATCGACGACGAAGACGACGACGACGACTCAGAATGACTGAGCGCGGGTGCGTGAGAGACTAGCCGCCATGGGAGACACTGCCACGCTGGTGCTGCTCCGCCACGGCGAGAGCGAATGGAATGCCCTCAACCTGTTCACCGGCTGGGTCGACGTCGGGCTGACCGAAAAGGGCCGGGCCGAGGCGGTGCGCAGCGGCGAGTTGATCGCCGAGCACAACCTGGCGCCCGACGTGCTCTACACGTCGCTGCTGCGACGCGCGATCAGCACCGCGCACTTGGCCCTGGACACCGCCGACCGGCTGTGGATTCCGGTGCGGCGCAGCTGGCGGCTCAACGAGCGGCACTACGGCGCGCTGCAGGGTCTGGACAAGGCCGAGACCAAGGCGCGCTACGGCGAAGAGCAGTTCATGGCCTGGCGGCGCAGCTACGACACCCCGCCGCCGCTGATCGAGAAGGGCAGCCAGTTCAGCCAGGACGGCGATCCGCGGTACGCCGACATCGGCGGTGGCCCGCTGACGGAATGTCTGGCCGACGTGGTGGCCCGGTTCCTGCCGTATTTCACCGACGTGATCGTGCCGGACCTTCGGTTCGGTAAGACGGTGCTGATCGTTGCGCACGGCAACTCGTTGCGCGCGCTGGTCAAGCACCTGGACCAGATGTCTGACGACGAGATCGTCGGCCTGAACATCCCGACCGGCATTCCGCTGCGTTACGACCTGGATGGCGAGATGCGCCCGGTGGTGCCCGGCGGTACCTACCTCGACCCGGACGCGGCCGCCGCCGGTGCCGCCGCGGTAGCTAACCAAGGACGCGGGTAGAGCCTCCGTAGTGTCGCCGCAGGGCTAGAAAGCCCTGTTTTCGAAACATCCCATGAACAGCAGCGGAACACCTGTAGCGCAAAGCGTGACTTGTCCGATTTTGGCTGCGCTCCGCTAGGGTGGCGTTCACCAGATTTGTAGGATTTTGTTTGTGAGTGTGTTCTCGGCGCTGTTGCTGGCCGGGGTTTTGTCGGCAGTGGGTCTGGCCATAGGTATCGGGGTCGGAATCCGGCTGTCGCAGCGGGTAGTGGCGCGCCGCCAACGGGTGGCCACCGAGTGGGCGGGGATCACCGTCTCGCAGATGCTGGAACGCATCGTCGCGCTGATGCCATTGGGCGCTGCCGTGGTCGACACCCATCAGGACGTGGTGTACCTCAACGAGCGGGCCAAAGAGCTCGGCCTGGTCCGCGACCGGCAGCTCGATGACCAAGCCTGGCGGGCCGCGCAGCAGGCGCTAGGCGGCGACGATGCCGAGTTCGACCTCGCGCCCGGACGGCGCGCGGGCAGCGGTCGGTCGGGGCTGTCGGTGCACGGACACGCCCGGCTGCTGAGTGAGGAAGACCGGCGCTTCGCGGTGGTCTTCGTCCATGACCAGTCCGACTACGCGCGGATGGAGGCGGCCAGGCGCGACTTCGTGGCCAACGTCAGCCACGAACTCAAGACACCGGTCGGCGCCATGGCCTTGCTCGCCGAGGCCCTGCTCGCTTCGGCGGACGACGCCGACACCGTACGCCGGTTCGCCGAAAAGGTGCTCATCGAGGCCAACCGACTGGGAGACATGGTCGCCGAGCTGATCGAGCTGTCCCGGCTGCAGGGTGCCGAGCGGTTGCCCAACGTGACCGACGTTGAAGTCGATAGCATTGTGTCCGAGGCGATTTCACGCCACAAGGTGGCCGCGGAAAACGCTGATATCGAGGTTCGCACCGACGCGCCAAGCCGCCTGATGGTGCTGGGGGACCAGACCTTATTGGTGACCGCGCTGGCCAACCTGGTGTCGAACGCGATTGCCTATTCGCCGCGTGGCTCACTGGTATCGATCAGCCGCCGCCGCCGTGGCGACGACATCGAGATCGCCGTCACCGATCGCGGTATCGGGATCGCGCTCGAAGACCAGGAGCGGGTCTTCGAGCGATTCTTCCGAGGAGACAAAGCACGTTCGCGAGCCACTGGCGGCAGTGGCTTGGGGCTCGCTATCGTCAAGCACGTCGCGGCCAATCACAACGGCAGCATTGGCGTGTGGAGCAAGCCTGGTACCGGATCGACGTTCACCTTGTCCATCCCGATGTATCAGGACGAGGGCGAGCACCCCGAGCAACCGCAGGGCCGTGAGATACGGCCCAATAGGTCACAACGAGAGGAAGAACTAAGTCGATGACGAGCGTGATGATCGTTGAGGACGAGGAGTCGCTGGCCGATCCGCTGGCGTTCCTACTCCGCAAGGAGGGCTTTGAGGCTACGGTGGTGACCGACGGGCCGTCGGCGCTTGCCGAGTTCGATCGCGCCGGTGCTGACATCGTGCTGCTCGACTTGATGCTGCCCGGCATGTCCGGCACCGACGTGTGCAAGCAGCTGCGTGCCCGTTCCAGCGTGCCGGTGATCATGGTGACCGCGCGGGACAGCGAGATCGACAAGGTGGTCGGTCTGGAGCTGGGCGCCGACGACTATGTGACCAAGCCCTATTCGGCGCGTGAGTTGATCGCTCGGATCCGCGCGGTGCTGCGCCGTGGCGGCGACGACGACTCCGAGCTCAGCGACGGAGTGCTGGAGTCCGGACCGGTGCGGATGGACGTCGAGCGCCACGTCGTCTCGGTCAACGGCGACACAATCACATTGCCGCTCAAGGAATTCGACCTACTCGAGTACTTGATGCGCAACAGCGGGCGGGTGCTGACCCGCGGCCAGCTGATCGATCGCGTGTGGGGCGCCGACTACGTCGGCGACACCAAAACCCTTGACGTGCATGTGAAGCGGCTGCGGTCCAAGATCGAGGCCGACCCGGCCAACCCGGTGCACCTGGTCACGGTGCGGGGGCTGGGCTATAAGCTCGAGGGTTAGCGCGATCCCGAGTCGTGGCTGCGGTCGGTGCGCTGCTCGTCGTCGATGATCTGCGTCCGGCACAGTGGTTGACTGAGAACATCCGCAGCTTTGCCGTGGACGTCGGGTCGCTCGTGCCGGCCACCTTCGGCGCCTACGCCCGGGTCCTTCACCCCGCCTACAACGACGCTGACCGGGTGAGTTGGTCGCAGATCGCCCGCGCGCACCAGCGAATTGCCCACCCGCAGATGCAGTTCAACCGCTTGATCGGTTACGCATCGCGATACAGTCCCGGGTACCCCGACAGACAGCCCGGCCTCTTCGACAATGCGCCGGCGGTCGGGGTTCTGCCCGTCGAGGTTGCCGCAACGCTGGCCCAAAGCCTGGCCGCGCATACCACGTCGACTGACGACTGCTGGTTTGCGGTGTGGGAGGGCTGGGGTTTCCTCGACGCGGCGTTTCATGGTCATCCGACTTTCCAGCTACCACAACGCAATTACCATCTCGCTCACGGTGCGCTCGCAGCGGCTGCCCAGTCCGTGAGCTCCAACACCGGCGTGCACCTGTCGTGCAACCTATGGTGGCCAGCCGACCACGCCTGGTGCGTGGCGACCGAAATCGACCACGACAGCACGTATATCGGCGCATCCGAAGCATGCGTCGAGGAATTACTGGCAAACCCCGGCCTGGATGCGGTGCCGGTCAGCCTCACAGCGGGCGTCACCGGCGACAGCGACACCCTCAACCCCGTCTGCGAACCTGACTGACCTACCGAGTCGCCGACACTTCGTCGGCGACTGCTAGTGCCAGCGCCATGATCGAGAGCTGCGGGTTCACCTCAGGGCTGCTGGGCAGGATCGACGCGTCGGCCACCCACACACCGTCGACGCCGCGCAACCGGCCGTG
Source organism: uncultured Actinomycetota bacterium (assembly GCA_963767375.1). Classification (GTDB taxonomy): domain Bacteria; phylum Actinomycetota; class Actinomycetes; order Mycobacteriales; family Mycobacteriaceae; genus Mycobacterium. The sequence continues at coordinate 886,591 of CAVYDT010000008.1, read as the reverse complement.
TTCGTCGACAGGACAGAGCTGTTCGTTGGCGCCGGCGGCCGCGGTACCCGTCGGATGAAACGCGGCCAGGTGCAGGCTTCGCGGGTCGCGGCTGCGCAACACCTCCTGCAGCGCGGGCAGCGAAGTCACGGTCGGCGCGCCGGGCAGACCAGTGAGCACCTCGACCGCACCGGCGGCGAACAGCAGCCGGCCCATTGCCTCGAGCGCGACCAGTAGCTTGGCGATGTCGGCCCGGTCGATGGTGTAGCGCACGAGTGTCTCGCCGCGCACCGAGGACACCGAGCCAACACCGCGATCGGCCACCATCGCCCCGAACGTCGCGACCTGTGGTGCCCGGTCGAGCCAGCTCAGCAGCTCGGCGCCGTAGCCGGGAAAGACCATCGACCCCATGCCCGGTGGCGTCGAGGTCGCCTCGATCAACACGCCGTCCGACTCGTGAAACTCGTGCACGGCGGCGCTCTGCAGCACGCCGCGCCATGCGACGACGTTGTCATCGAAACGCCCGGCCAGCATAGTCGCCGGATGCAGCGCGAGGTTTCGGCCGAGCCGCGGATGCATTCCAATCCCGCTGCGCCGCAACAACCCTGGCGTCTCGGTTGCGCCGGCCGCGACGATGACGGTGTCCGCAAGCACGTCCAGCGCCGTGCCGTCGGGTCGGCGGGCCCGCACGCCGCGGGCGCGTCCGTGTTGATGCAGCACCCGGTCCACCCGCGCCCGCGAGATGATCCGCGCGCCCGCCGCGCACGCCTGCGGCAGCGCGTTGAGATGGACGCCGGACTTGGCGTTGCGCGGGCAGCCGATCGCGCACTGGCAACAGCCCTCGCAGCCCGGCGCGTTGCGGGGGATGGGCGCCGCGCGCCAGCCCAGCGACTCGGCGGCGTCGAGCAGCAGGCGCCCGTTGCGACCCATGATGTTCAGCGGCACCGGCGCCACCCGCAGGGTGCGCTCGACGTCGTCAAGGTGGCCGGCCAGCCGGTCCGGATCCGCCATGCCCAAACCGAATTCGTCGCGCCAGCGCCGCTGCACCGCCAGCGGCGGTTGGAAACAGGTGCCGGAGTTGACGACGGTGGTGCCACCGACCGCCCGCCCGACGGGCAGCACCACCGACGGACGGCCCAGTGCGACGGTGGCGCCCGCGCCGCGGTACAGCCCGGCATACCGGTCGATCGGGTGGGTGCTGCGGAACTCCTCGACCGTCCAACGCCGGCCCTCCTCGAGCACGACGACGTCCAAGCCCGCCCGAGCCAGGGTGCGGGCCGCCATCGCTCCACCGGCGCCGGACCCGACGACCACCACGTCGGCGGCGACGATGGAAGGGCTTTCGGTGGACGGGGTGACGGTCAGGGCCGCGTCGGGCCGCGCCACGTCGTGCTTTTGGGCCCGGGCGAGCAACTCCGGTGCATAGGTGTCGGCGCCGTTGGCCAGCAGCACGATCACCTTCATGGCCTCGACGGCCGCGCCGGCGTCCGGGCTGAGCGCGGCCACCCGCCGCAACACCTGGTCGCGTTGGCTCGGGCTGAGCCGGGCCAGGGACCGGCCGGTGGTCAGGTAGCTCGCCGCGCCGACCGACAGCAACCCGGCGCGCAGCGCCAGCCGCGAGGTCGACGGCATCCGCGCCAGATAACGGTCGACGCGATCGACCAGCACAGCCGGTGAGGGTCCGCCGTGCTCTTCGGGCAGTAGCGCGGTGCCGAAGGACGCTAACGAGTTCACTTGCGGCGCCCGAGCTTTCGCCCGAGCTTGAGGAAGAACGGGTAGGTCGCGAAGATGCCTCCGGCCGCCGCGTGCAGCGGCCACTCCCGCGTGCCGGTTTCCGGCGTGGTGTTCACGCCGAAAACGCCGCTGTTCCACATGAAGTCGCGGCCGTTGCGGGCGCGGAAGGGGCGCCACAGCAGCCCGAGTCCGGGCACGTTGTTGTAGAGCCCGAAGGAGCCGCCGAAGAACACGCCGAGGGTGGCGGCCTCGGCCACGTCGCGGCGCTCTGGCGGTAGCGCCCGCTCGATGAGCACCCCGGAGGCGAACAGCAGCGGCGGGTCAAGCAGAAAACTCATGACGGGATCCTTTCGTCGACGGTAGGGGCCAAGGCACCGCGCAGACCGACTTCGGCGTGGCCGGTGCCCAGCACCGACCACTGCCGGTCGCCGATCTCGATGTGGATGTCGGCCTGTTCGGTGTTGGTGCACACCGCGGTGCCCCCGTCGGGATCGGTGTAGTGCAGGCTCACGCACCGCTGCGGCGACTGGTCGACGCGGATGAGCGCGGCTTTGCCGCCGACGCGTCCCTCCATCTGCCAGTGCCGCAGGCCCAATGTTGTGCGCATCCGCAGCGACGGCAAAGGGCTTGCGGGCCAATCCTTTCCATCGAGGCGCAAACGAATGAACGCCAGCGGCGCGAGCCGGCGCAGGCCAGGTCGGTGCGAGACAGCCGACACTGCTTCCAGGACGTCGCCGCCACCGAGGTCCGCATGAATCCATCCCCAGCGTTTGGCGTTGCCGTGTCCGTAGATGTGGGCGACGCCGCCGCGCCAGCCGTCGACGCGGTGGACGGTGCCGTCGACGGTCAGTGAGCCGGTGAAGTCGGCGGTGGGTGCGAGCACCACCTGCGCGCCGGGCAGCAACTCGCGCTCCCACGCCAGGCGGGGGAACGTCCACAACGGCGCCCCGGTGTCCTTCCAGGACAGCTCCCACGCCAGCGACCCGCGACCTCCCGCAAGCTCCTCCTGGCTCACGCGTGCTCCGGCGGCGTCGAACCAGGCCGCGCCCACTGAAGGCTGGGCAGGCCGGGCGGGCTCGGGCCCGAACCGCTCGGTGCGTGGCGGCCCGTCGGCGGGAAACCAGGTGACCCAGCCGTGCGCATAGGCCGGGCCGTGCGTCGGGGCGACCGTCTCGCAGTGCACCCACAGGCCGGCGCGGGTCTGCGGATCGGACAGGGTGGCGTACCAGACTTCCAGCCGGCCGGCCTTGCCACGCCAGCGCGGGGCGGCGGCCGATCGCAGTTCTTGGTCCACTGCTCGCCTCCGGTTGAGTTGGGATCGACTGTGCTTTCAGGGCGCCGAGTGTGCGCTCAGGGCGCAAAAACCGGCAATTTTCCGCCCTGGACACACTCGATGCCGATTCGTGCGTCGATCCATCCACTATATTGGTTGAGCCAATGAGCCAGTCAAGTCCGATTCAGCCACCCGATCGGCATCGGGTCGACGAACAGATCGCCGCGTCGATCGCCGATGCCATCGTCGACGGCGTCTTCGCGCCGGGCTCGACGCTGCCGCCCGAGCGCGACTTGGCCGAACAGCTTGGGGTGAACCGCACGTCGCTGCGGCAGGGTCTGGCCCGGTTGCAGCAGATGGGCCTGATCGAGGCCCGGCACGGCAGCGGCAACCTGGTCCGCGACCCGGAGGGGCTCACCCATCCCGCGGTGGTCGAGGCGCTGGTGCGCAAACTGGGCCCCGAGTTCCTCGTCGAGTTGCTGGAGATCCGCGCGGCCCTTGGTCCCGTGATCGGCCAGTTGGCAGCCGAGCGGCACACGCCCGACGATGCCGAGGCGCTACGCGATGCGCTGACAGCGGTGCGGCAGGCGGACACGGCCGTGGCGCGCCAGGCGGCGGACCTCGCCTACTTCCGCGTCCTCATCCACGGCACCCGCAACCGCGCGTTGGGCTTGCTGTATCGCTGGGTCGAGCACGCCTTCGGCGGCCGCGAGCACGAGCTCACCGCGGCCTACGACGACCCCGAGCCCGTCGTGGCCGACCTGCGGGGGATCACCGACGCCGTGGTCGCGCGCGACGCCGCGGCCGCCGCCGCGGCGGTCGAGGCATACCTGCGCGCCAGCGCGCTGCGCATGGTCGCGTGTTATCGACGCGGCTCGGAGACTTAGCCGGCTACTCCGCGAGCCGCGTCGCCGGGTGTACCGCGATTAGCCCTAACTTGCTGCGGCGCTTGCACATTGACGCGAGCTCCGCATACGCCTTCTTGCCGAGAAGTTCGGTCAGTTCGTCGGCCAGGCTCTCCCACACCTGCTTGGCGCCGACGTGAGCGGCCGGGTCGCCGGTGCAGTACCAGTACAGGTCGGCGCCACCAGAGCCCCAGCCGCGCCGGTCGAATTCGGTGACGGTGGTCTTGAGGATCTCCGTGCCGTCCGGCCGGGTCACCCACTCCTGGCTGCGCCGGATCGGCAACTGCCAGCAGACATCGGGTTTCATTGTCAGCGGCGGCACGCCCAGCTTGAGGGCCTTACTGTGCAGCGCGCAGCCGACCCCGCCGGCGAACCCGGGCCGATTCAAGAAGATGCACGCGTCTTTGTATTTGCGCGTGCGAAATTGCGATTGGCCCTCATTCTCGTCCAACTCCAGGTAGCCCTTGCGGCCCAAGCCTTTCTCGCGGAACTGCCAATCGTCGTCGGTCAGTTTCTTCACCGCGTCATCCAACCGGGCGCGGTCGTCGTCGTCGGACAGGAACGCGCCATGCGAGCAACATCCATCGTCCGGCCGGCCCGCCACCGTGCCGCGGCACGCCGGGGTGCCGAACACACACGTCCAGCGCGACAGCAACCAGGTGAGGTCGGCCGCGATCAGGTGCTCGGGATTCTCCGGGTCGAGGAACTCCACCCACTCACGGGCGAAATCCAATTCCACTTCTTCAGCCGGAGGCGCCGGCTCTGGGCGCGAATTTGCCACGGACTCAACGTTAGACCACGATTCGGCTGCAAGCGCGGCTCGCGTCGTGTCGGTTTGCCGGACTGCTCAGTCGCGCACATCGTCGCCCCGCTAGGTTTTACACTGTGCGATTGGGCGTTCTCGACGTGGGCAGCAACACGGTCCATCTACTGGTGGTAGATGCCCACCGCGGCGGGCATCCGACGCCGATGAGTTCGACGAAGGCCACACTGCGACTGGCCGAGGCCACCGATAGCTCGGGCAAGATCACCAAGCGCGGCGCCGAGAAGCTCATCTCCACGATTGACGAGTTCGCCAAGATCGCGATCAGCTCCGGTTGTGAGCAGTTGATGGCCTTCGCCACGTCCGCGGTGCGCGACGCCGAGAATTCCGACGACGTGCTGGCGCGGGTGCGCAAAGAGGCCGGCGTCGAGTTGCAGGTGCTGCGCGGGGTCGACGAGTCGCGGCTGACCTTCCTGGCGGTGCGCCGTTGGTACGGGTGGAGCGCGGGGCGGATCATCAACCTGGACATCGGTGGCGGCTCGCTAGAGTTGTCCAGCGGAGTCGATGAGGAGCCCGAAGTCGCGCTGTCGCTGCCGCTGGGCGCCGGACGGTTGACCCGCGAGTGGCTGCCCGACGATCCGCCCGGCCGGCGCCGGATCGCGATGCTGCGCGACTGGCTGGACGCCGAGCTGGCCGAGGCCAGCGAGACCGTGCTGGACGCCGGCGCCGCCGAACTCGCGGTGGCCACCTCGAAGACGTTCCGCTCGCTGGCGCGGCTCACCGGCGCCGCGCCGTCGGCCGCTGGACCACGAGTGAAGCGAACACTCACGGCAAACGGCCTCAGACAACTCATATCTTTCATCTCTAGGATGACGACCGCTGACCGCGCAGAACTGGAAGGAGTTAGCGCCGAGCGGGCACCGCAGATCGTGGCGGGCGCGCTGGTGGCAGAGGCGAGCATGCGAGCGCTGTCAATGGAAACCGTGGATATCTGCCCGTGGGCATTACGGGAAGGTCTCATCTTGCGGAAACTTGACAGTGAAGCCGACGGAACGGCCTTGGTTGAGACCTCGGTGCGCGATGCTAAAGCCCAGGAAGTAGATCGGAACGCGGTTAACCGGTCGAAAGGCGACAAATCATGACTGGACCACACCCCGAGACGGAGAGCCCCGAGACCCGGCCGATCTCGGTCGCCGAATTGCTGGCCAGAAACGGGACGATTGGCGCGCCGGCGGTCACCCGGCGCCGGCGCCGTCGGCGCGGTGACAGCGACGCCGTCTCGGTTGCCGAGCTCACTGGTGAAATTCCGGTTATCCGCGACGACGAGGCCGAGACCGAGCGGCCCGCGCCGGCCCCAAAGGCCCCGGAGGCTAGGGAGGCTGGGGACGAGCAACCTGCCAACGCCAGTGCGGAGCACGTCGCCTACTGGTCCGAACCCGAGCCGCGCTGGCCCAAGTCTCCGCCGCGGGCTCAACGCCCGTCGGGGCCGCAGCTCAGTGCCTACCCCCGACCGGTGGGCCACACCGCCAGCGACGCCGAGCACGCGGATGGTCAAAACGGGTCGGCCGAGCTGGAGTCGGACGCCGAGGGCATGAGCCCCGATCCGGCCGACGACTACGCCGACATCCCGGTCGACGTCATGGACTCCGAAGTCCGCGCGGCGGAAGTCGCGACCGAGGATTCCGCATACGTGCGCTCCTACCTGCAGGCTTCGGATTCGACGTTGTCTTCGGATTCGACCCTGTTCGGGGGACAGACCCTCGCGGACGAGTTGGCTCGGCGGCGCGGCGACGAAGCGGCGGGCACGACTGGGCCCGCACAGCCGGCAGAGCCGGCCGCGCCGGAACGGCCGGAGGAAGCCGGCGGGCAGGCTCAGCCGTTGCCGGGCAGGTTCGAAGCGTTGTGGCGAGGCAGCCTGGTGGTGCTGCAGTCGATCCTGGCCGTCGCGTTCGGTGCGGGCCTATTTGTGGCCTTCGACCAGCTGTGGCGCTGGAATAGCATTGTGGCCCTGGTGCTTTCGGTACTGGTCATCCTGGGCCTAGTGGTCGGGGTGCGGGTCGTCCGCAAGACCGAGGACATCGCCAGTACGTTGATTGCCGTCGCGGTGGGGGCGCTGATCACACTGGGACCGCTGGCGCTGTCGTTGCAATCGGGCTAGGTGGGCACCACACAGACAGTGCGCCCAGCGATCAAAGTCGGCTTATCGACGGCCTCGGTGTACCCGTTGCGGGCCGAGGCCGCATTCGAGTACGCGGCCAGGCTGGGCTACGACGGCGTCGAGCTGATGGTGTGGGGCGAGACGGTAAGCCAGGACATCGACGCCGTCGAGAAGCTGTCGCAGCGCTATCGCATGCCGGTGCTCTCGGTGCACGCGCCCTGCCTGCTGATCTCGCAGCGGGTGTGGGGCTCCAATCCGATTCCCAAGCTGGAGCGCAGCGTGCAGGCCGCCGAACAACTGGGCGCGCAAACGGTCGTCGTGCATCCGCCGTTCCGGTGGCAGCGGCGCTACGCCGACGGGTTCAGCGAACAGGTGGTGGCCCTCGAAGCGTCCAGCGACGTGATGGTCGCCGTCGAGAACATGTTCCCGTTCCGGGCGGACCGATTCTTCGGGGCCGACCAGTCACGAGAAAGGATGCGCCGGCGCGGCGGTGGCCCAGGACCCGGGTTTTCGGCGTTCGCGCCGTCCTACGACCCGCTCGACGGCAACCACGCGCACTACACGCTGGACCTCTCGCATACCTCGACCGCAGGCACCGACGCGCTGGAGATGGCGCGGCGGATGGGCCGGGGGCTGGTGCACCTGCACCTGTGCGACGGCAGCGGCCTGCCCGCCGACGAGCACATGGTGCCCGGCCGCGGCACCCAACCCACCATGGAGGTGTGCCAGATGCTGGCCGGCAGCCATTTCGCCGGCCACGTCATTCTGGAGGTGTCCACATCAAGCGCGCGTTCGGCCAATGAGCGTGAAGACATGCTGACCGAATCGTTGCAGTTCGCCCGCACGCACTTGCTGCGCTGACATCGTAGGAGAGTATGACCGCGTTATTCACCGAAGCCATGACGCTGCGCGAGGTCGGCCCCGGCGTCTACCCACGCACTTTTGAAGGCGAGCTGAACAAGCACTGGACCATCGGGCCCAAGGTGCACGGCGGCGCGATGCTGGCGCTGTGTGCCAACGCCGCGCGCACCGCGGGTGGCGGTGGGCCATCTGAGGGCCCTCAACCGGTTTCCGTGTCGGCGAGCTTTCTGTGGGCGCCGGACCCGGGGCCGATGCTGCTGACGACGTCGATCCGCAAGCGCGGCCGCCGAATCAGCGTGGTCGATGTCGAGCTGACCCAGGGCGACCGCACCGCGGTGCACGCCGTCGTCAACCTCGGTGAGCCCGAGCACGGGACTGTACCGCTGCTATCGGCGAACCCGGTCCTGGATTTGATGCCACCCGAACCGCCCGGCGACATCGCGCCGATCGAGCCTGGCCACCCGCTGGCCGGCCTGGTGCACCTCGGCGAAGGGTGCGACATCCGGACGGTGCTGTCGACGCTGGGGCCCAGCGCAGACGGGCGCCCGCCGGTGATCCAGATGTGGGCGCGCCCGCGCGGCGTCGCCCCGGACGCGCTGTTCGCGCTCATGTGCGGGGACGTGTCGGCGCCGGTGACCTTCGCGGTGGAACGCACTGGCTGGGCGCCCACCATTCAGCTGACCGCGTTCCTTCGGGCTTTGCCCGCCGATGGCTGGCTGCGAGTGATCTGCAGCTGCGTCGAAATCGGGCAGGACTGGTTCGACGAGGACCACCTCGTCGTCGACCAGACGGGCCGCATCGTGGCGCAGTCGCGCCAATTGGCGATGGTGCCCCCCGCCCGGTAGCCGCCCAATAGCAACGTCGGGCCGTGCCGTCTGCGATGCTTTCCGACATGGCAAGGATCGCGATCATCGGTGGTGGCAGCATCGGCGAGGCATTGCTGTCTGGCTTGCTGCGGGCAGGGCGGCAGGCCAAAGACCTGGTGGCGGCCGAGCGGATTCCGGACCGCGCCAAGTACCTGGCGGACACCTATTCGGTGTTGGTGACCTCGTCGGTGACCGATGCGGTGGACAATGCGACGTTCGTCGTGGTCGCGGTGAAGCCCGCCGACGTCGAGTCCGTGCTGGCGGAGCTGGCCGAAGCGGCTGCCAAGGCCGATGACGACAGCGCTGAGCAGGTTTTCGTGACCGTGGCCGCCGGCATCACGATCACCTACTTCGAATCCCGGCTGCCGGCCGGCACCCCGGTGATCCGGGCGATGCCGAACGCGGCGGCGCTGGTGGGCGCGGGGGTGACGGCGCTGGCCAAGGGCCGTTTCGTCACGCCGCCACAGCTCGAGGAGGTCTCGGCCCTGTTCGACGCGGTCGGGGGCGTGTTGACCGTTCCCGAGTCGCAGATGGACGCGGTGACCGCACTGTCCGGTTCGGGACCGGCATATTTCTTCTTGCTGGTCGAGGCCCTGGTCGACGCCGGCGTCGCGGCGGGTCTGAGCCGTCCGGTGGCCGCCGACCTGACCGTCCAGACGATGGCCGGATCAGCGGCGATGCTGCTGGAACGGATGAACCAGGACCGGCCGTCGGCCGAAGGCGCGTCGCTGGGGATGCAGGTCGACGCAACGGCCGCGCAACTGCGGGCCACGGTCACCTCGCCCGGCGGCACCACCGCCGCTGCGCTGCGAGAACTCGAACGCGGGGGCTTGCGGGCGGCCGTGGACGCCGCCGTACAGGCCGCCAAAAGCCGCTCCGAGCAGCTAAGAATTACATCCGAATAATTTTAAGATTTCGAATTGATTAGCCCCCACCAGTACCAGTAACCCCACTAGTCCCGCTATTCTCCTGTGTGTATGCACGTGTGGGTGCCAGCGGAGGGGAAGCCGATGGCATTGCGCGTGCCTGACACGATTGGGTTGCGATGACGTCTATGAACGGGCCATCGGCGCGAGATTCCGCTGCTAAGTCGCGGGACACCGGTTCCGTCGATGGCCAGCAGGCCAGGACACAATTTCTGACCGTCGCCGAGGTGGCCGCGCTGATGCGGGTCTCCAAGATGACGGTGTACCGGCTGGTGCACAACGGTGAGCTGCCCGCGGTTCGGGTTGGTCGTTCCTTCCGGGTGCATGCCAAGGCCGTCCACGACATGCTGGAGACGTCGTACTTCGACGCGGGCTGAGGTCACACCGGGCCGCCTGCCGGCGGCGCTGGGCTTGGTGGTTACGCGGTGGTCTCGCGGTTGGTCACGCTATGCCAGTTTGAAGCCGGTTCGATGCCGGTTTGGTGTTGCGTGCGTCCCGCCGGGTAAGGTGTCCGGGTCCAATCTTTGAAGCAGGCCGGCGGCCAGATAGCAGTCAGATAGCGGAGTTATGGGTTCAGTCATCAAGAAGCGGCGCAAGCGCATGTCGAAGAAGAAGCACCGCAAGCTGCTGCGTCGCACCCGGGTGCAGCGCAGAAAACTTGGCAAGTAAGTCCTTGGAAGTCTTGAGCCGAAGTCACCCGTCGGTAACGCCGTTGTAGCTCCTCGGCCGCTAGGCTGTTTGGGTGGATACGTCGAGTGGTCCTGACGATGCCGGGACAAGCGGCACCGTCCATTACCCCAAAGTCGTGCTGGTCACCGGCGCGTGCCGATTTCTGGGCGGCTACCTGACTGCTCGGCTCGCGCAAAACCCGCTCATCAACGGGGTCATCGCGGTCGACGCGATCGCGCCGAGCAAGGACATGCTGCGCCGAATGGGCCGGGCCGAGTTCGTCCGCGCCGATATCCGCAATCCGTTTATCGCCAAGGTGATTCGAAACGGCGACGTCGACACGGTGGTGCATGCGGCCGCGGCGTCGTACGCGCCGCGCTCCGGCGGTATTGCCGCGTTGAAGGAAATCAACGTGATGGGCGCGATGCAACTCTTCGCCGCCTGTCAGAAGGCGCCGTCGGTGCGTCGTGTCGTGCTGAAGTCGACGTCGGAGGTGTACGGGTCCAGCGCGCGCGATCCGGTGATGTTCACCGAGGACAGCAGCAGCCGTCGGCCGTTTCGCGATGGTTTCGCCAAGGACAGCCTCGACATCGAGGGTTACGCGCGCGGACTGGCCCGGCGCCGGCCCGACATAGCGGTCACGATTCTGCGGCTGGCCAACATGGTTGGCCCCGCGATGGACACCACGTTGTCGCGGTACCTGGCCGGGCCGCTGGTCCCGACGATGTTCGGCCGCGATGCGCGACTGCAGTTGCTACACGAGCAAGATGCGCTGGGCGCACTCGAGCGCGCGGCGATGACCGGCAAGGCCGGCACCTTCAACATCGGCGCCGAGGGCATCATGATGCTGTCACAGGCGATCCGGCGCGCCGGCCGAATCCCGTTGCCAGTACCCGGTTTTGGCGTGTTTGCGCTTGATTCGCTGAGACGGGCTAACCGATACACCGAGATCACCCGCGATCAATTCAATTACTTGAGTTACGGCCGGGTGATGGACACCAGCCGGATGCGCTCAGAACTTCGCTACCAGCCCAAATGGACGACGGCCGAGGCGTTCGATGACTACGTTCGCGGCCGCGGCTTGACTCCCATAATCGACCCGCATCGGGTACGCTCCTTGGAGGATCGCGCTATCGCGATTGCCCAGCGTTGGGGTAGCCGAAATCCAATTCCATGGGGTGGGGTCAGGTAGATATCGTGGCGGGTGAAACCAGAGCGAATGTCATTCCACTGCACACGAATCGGGGCCGGGTAGCGGGGCGTCGGAGATCGGCTCAACGGGCAGAAGACTCCGGTCAGCATCCCTCCTTACTTTCTGATCCACGCAGCGGCGCATCGGCCGAAGAGATCGCTGCCGTCGTTCGCGAAATCGACGAGCACCGGCGCGGCGCGGGCGCGGGCGGCACCCCGGGCACAGCCGAGGCGCCACTCAACGAACTCGCCGAGCGCGTCGCCGCCGTGTCCGGATTCCTCCGCAAACGGCTGACCGGTGACTACAGCGTCGACGAGTTCGGATTCGATCCGCACTTCAACAGCGCGATCGTTCGGCCCTTGCTGAGGTTTTTCTTCAGGTCATGGTTCCGCGTCGAAGTCAGCGGCATCGAGAACCTGCCGAGTGATGGCGCCGCGTTGTTGGTGGCCAACCACGCCGGCGTCTTGCCGTTCGACGGGCTGATGCTGTCGGTGGCGGTTCATGACAATCACCCGTCCGAGCGCGACTTGCGGCTGCTGGCCGCCGACATGGTGTTCGACCTGCCCATCCTCGGTGCGGCGGCCCGCAAGGCCGGCCACACCATGGCCTGCACGACGGACGCGCAGCGACTGCTCGCCTCCGGCGAGCTCACCGCCGTGTTCCCCGAGGGCTACAAGGGCCTGGGCAAGCGCTTCGAGGACCGCTACCGGCTGCAGCGATTCGGCCGTGGCGGCTTCGTCACCGCGGCGCTGCACACCAAGGCGCCGATCATTCCGTGCTCGATCGTCGGCTCCGAAGAGATCTACCCGATGCTGACCGACGTCAAGTTGCTGGCGCGGCTGTTCGGCCTGCCCTATTTCCCGATCACGCCGCTGTTCCCGCTGGCCGGGCCCGCGGGTCTGGTGCCGCTGCCGTCGAAGTGGCGCATCGCGTTCGGAGAGCCGATCCACACCACCGACTACGCCGCCAGCGACGCCGAGGACCCGATGGTGACGTTCGAGTTGACCGATCAGGTGCGGGAGACCATCCAGCAGACCCTGTACCGCCTGCTGGCTGGTCGTCGCAATATCTTCTTCGGCTGAGTTCCCTACTTGACCAGGGTGAACTGGCAGACGTTCGTGTAGCCGTCGCGGAACAGGTCCGAGCAGCCCCGCAGGTAGTGCAGGTAGATGTCGTAGGTCTCCTGCCCCTTCAGGGCAATCGCCTCGTCCTTGTGCGCTTCAAGAGCGTCTCCCCAGGCCGTCAACGTCGGAACGTAGTTCTTCCCGATGAAGTGGCGACGCTCGATCTTGAATCCGGCGTCCGTGGAGTAACTGTCGACCAGATCGACCTGGGGCAACTTACCGCCCGGGTAGATCTCCCTCAAGATGAAACTGATAAACCGCAGCAGGGTCATCGTCGTCTTCAGGCCTTTTTCCTTCGCCTCCTCGGCGGTGGGCACCACGATGGTGTGCAGCAACATGCTGCCGTCGTCGGGCAGCAAGCTGTAGAACTTCTTGAAGAAGACGCCGTAACGCTCGTATCCGGCATCGCCCGCTCCGTCGGCAAAGTGCTCGAACGCGCCCAGCGACACGATGCGGTCCACGGGCTCGTCGAATTGTTCCCAGCCCTGGATCCGCACCTCTTTGCGACGGGGGCTGTCCATCTCTTCGAACTTGGCCACATCATGGGCGTACTGATTCTCGCTCAGCGTCAAGCCGATCACGTCGACGTCGTACTCCTGCACCGCGTGCCGCATCGTCGAGCCCCAGCCGCAGCCGATGTCGAGCAGCGTCATGCCGGGCTCGAGGTTCAGCTTGTCCAGCGCGAGCTTGCGCTTGGCGTACTGGGCCTCTTCCAGCGTCATGTTCGGACGCTCTTCGAAATAGCCGCAGCTGTAGGTCATCGACGGGTCCAGCCAGAGCTTGAAGAAGTCGTTGGACTTGTCGTAATGGGACCGGACTGCCTCGACTGGCGGCTTCAGCTGGGTGCCACCCGTTTCACCCTGTGACGTCATTGCAATTGCCCCTACTTTCCCGCAGATATTGATGCTATGGCGGCGACGGTTTCTTCAGTGCCAGCGTCTTGGTACGCGGCCTCCCCCAGCATCGTGACGACACTGGTGACGACCGGATTTCCCTCGGCGTCTGTGACTTCGCTGCGGATCTCGGTGATCACGGCGCCGTGGGATTCGACCACCGAGTCTAGATAGGTGTCGAAGTACAGCCTATCGTGCGCCACGATCGGGCGGTGAAACAGGAATTTCTGGTCGCGGTGGACGACCCGGGCGATGTTGATCGGGATCTGGAACTTGGTGAAGAGCTCCAGCTGCACACGGCGTCCCGCAACGGCCAGGAAGGTCAGGGGAGCGAGCAGCGCCGGGTAACCGGCGTCCGCGGCGTCCGCCTCGCTGTAGTGCATCGGGTGGTCGTCCTGCACCGCGAGCGCGAACTCGCGGATCTTCTCCCGTCCGACCTCGAAGTAGTCCGACGCACGGTAATGGCTGCCGATGACTTCTTCGGCTCCCTGGAAGACTGTCATGACGCTTGCTCTCCGCTCGAATAGACGCTAGCGGCGCAGCCTATCAGCGTGATTGGCGTTTGGACGCCAACGCGGCCAGCGCACCGCCCGCCGCGCCGAGCGCCAGCGCCGACGGCACCCCGATCCGAGCGGCCTTGCGCGCGGTTCGAAAATCGCGGATCTCCCACCCCCGTTCGCGGGCCAGGCTGCGCAGCCGGGCGTCGGGGTTGATGGCGACTGCGGTGCCGACCAGCGACAACATCGGCACGTCGTTGAAGCTGTCGGAATAGGCGGTGCAGCGTTTCAGATTGAGACCCTCGCGGATGGCCAGCGACCGCACGGCGTGGGCTTTGCCGGGGCCGTGCAGAATCTCGCCGACCAGTCTGCCGGTGAACACACCGTCGGCCGATTCGGCGACGGTGCCCAGCGCACCGGTCAGCCCGAGGCGGCGCGCGATGGTGGACGCGAGCTCGTAGGGCGTGGCGGTGATGAGCCAGACCTGCTGGCCGGCATCGAGGTGCATCTGCGTGAGCTCGCGGGTGCCGGTCCAGATCTTGTCGACGATGATCTCGTCGTAGATCTCCTCGCCGAGAGCTATCAGCTGCTCGACCGATCGGCCTTCGATGAACGCGAGCGCCTTGCGCCGCCCGGCGGCGACGTCGTCACTGTTTTCCTTGCCGAGCAACTGAAACTTGGCTTGCGCGTAGATGAATCCGAGCACGTCGCGATAGGTGAAGTAGTTTCGGGCCGCCAGCCCGCGGCCGAAATGCACCGCCGACGAACCCTGCACCAGCGTGTTGTCTACGTCGAAGAACGCGGCGGCGGTCAGGTCGACGGGCGGCTGTGGACGATCATCCGAAGCGACCGCAGGGGCCTCAGTGGCCTGCGCGGCCTTCAGGTCATCAAGCGCACGGCTGGCGCTGGCATTGTCACTCAGACTGTCGGCCAGCGTCTCCACGTCAACGCGGCCGGTGCGGTCTGCGTTGCCGGGTTCAGCGGAAGTCATCGACAAACCTCCTCAATCGCCGTGCCCGCCCAGTGGCCGGTACCAAGACTATCCGGCACGCGTGTGAAGGAGGTGCCGAGCGTGACGCCAGCGGCACGCTCGACGCCATCAGGTCATGACCAGATGGCCACGTTCGTCGTCACGGCACCCGTGTAGTTGCGGTGCGCGGTCGCACCAGCGGCCCGCAACCGGCCCAGCGCCTCGCGCATCATCGCCTCGCCGCGAACCCAGCGCTGGTGCGCCTGGGCGTGGGCCGCAGCGCCTTGCCCCGTCCACGTCGCGTGCAAATCGGTTACCAGAGAATCGATTTCGCCGAGCATGCTCTCGGTGTGGCGGCCGAAATCCGCCATCCGGCGCACCGCGTCGGCCAGCGCCTCCGGATCCACCCGGAACGCCTCAGCCATTCCGCACGTCCCGCAGCGCTCGGGCGGAGGCGGCCTCGTTCTGCTGATAGCCCATGCCGGGATCGCCGACCGCCTCGGCCAGCTGCGACAACCCCAGCTGTACCTCGCCGGCCCCGCGACGCCACAGCTCCCATGCAGCGGCATAAGCGCCGCCGGACGCGCCGCGCCAGCCGCCCAGCAGCTCGCCGACCTGACCGTCCAACTCGGCCAGCCGATTCTGCAGGTCCTTGGCGCCGCCACTCAGCCCCGAAGCGAATCGCTGCATCGCCGCGCGGGATCCACCTTGAGGGTGTTGTCGCCGCCCATGGCGGCAACGTAACGCCCACCGGGCCTGGCCAGAATTCACCCTGAGGATCCACACTGGTGGGCGTGACCCAGGCCCCGCTGGTGGAGTTGCTGACCCGCGACGGGTGCGCTATCTGCGTACGGGTACACGCCCGGCTGGCTGAACTGGCCGGTGAACTGGGCTTCGACCTGTCCACGACGGACGTGGATGCCGCGGCGTCGGCGGGCGACCCCGGGCTGCGGGCCGAGTTCGGTGACCGGCTGCCGGTGATCCTGCTGGACGGCCGCGAACATAGTTACTGGGAGATCGACGAAACCCGGCTGCGCGCGGATCTGGCGGCCCGTTAACCGCCTTGCTATCAGCCCCTGCCCGCGCACCATCATTTGGTTCCCCAGCTCATCAACGATTACCGTAGACAGCAGTTCATTTACGGCTTGGAAAGCAAAGGAGCTGGCCAGGTGATGCTGCCGTGAGCATCCTGCTCTTCGGGGTTTCGCACCGCAGTGCGCCGGTCTCCGTCCTGGAACAACTCAGCCTCGACGAATCCGACCAGACCAAGATTGTCGACCGAGTGCTGCAGTCGTCGCTGGTGACCGAGGCCATGGTGCTGTCGACGTGTAACCGGGTCGAGGTCTACGCCGTGGTGGACGCGTTCCACGCCGGCCTGGCGGTGATCGGGCAGGTGCTCTCGGAGCACTCCGGGATGTCGATGGGCGACCTGACCAAATACGCCTACGTCCGCTACAGCGAGGCCGCCGTCGAGCACCTGTTCGCGGTCGCCAGCGGACTGGATTCAGCGGTGATCGGCGAGCAACAGGTGCTGGGTCAGGTGCGCCGCGCGTATGCCGCCGCGGAGGCCAACCGCACCGTCGGCCGGGTGCTGCACGAGCTGGCCCAGCGGGCGCTGTCGGTGGGTAAGCGGGTGCATTCCGAAACGGCGATCGACGCCGCCGGCGCCTCGGTGGTGTCGGTCGCGCTGGGCATGGCCGAACGCAAGCTGGGCCGGCTGCCCGGGAAAACCGCACTCCTGATCGGCGCCGGGGCCATGGGCGCGCTCGCGGCGGCGCAGCTCACCCGCGCGGGCATCGGTCACATCCACGTGCTCAACCGGTCGTCGTCCCGGGCGCACCGGCTGGTCCGCAAAATCCGTGAATCGGGTGTGGAGGCCGAGGCGTTGACGTTCGACGGCCTGGCCGACGCGCTGGCGGATGCCGACATCGTGGTCAGCTGCACCGGGGCGGTCACCCCGGTGGTGTCGCTGGCCGACGTGCATCACGCGCTGGCGGGCGCGCACCGCAGTGAAGCCCAAGAAGCAACCCAACCGCTGGTGATATGCGACCTGGGCATGCCGCGCGACGTCGATCCGGCGGTGGCCGGTCTGCCCGGCGTCTGGGTCGTCGACGTGGACCGCGTCCAGCACGAGCCGGCGGCCCACGCCGCCGCCACCGACGTCGACGCCGCCCGGGGCATCGTCGCGAATGAAGTCGCCGGCTATCTGGTGGGGCAGCGGATGGCCGAGGTCACCCCCACGGTGACGGCGTTGCGCCAGCGGGCCGCCGATGTGGTCGAAGCGGAACTGCTCCGCCTGGACAACCGGCTGCCGGGGCTGGAAAGCGCCGAGCGTGAAGAGGTGGCCCGCACCGTGCGCCGGGTCGTGGACAAGTTGCTGCACGCACCCACAGTGCGGATCAAGCAGCTGGCTAGTGCCCCCGGCGGCGACAGCTACGCCGAGGCGCTGCGCGAACTTTTCGAACTCGACCAGACCGCCGTCGACGCCGTTGCCGCGGGCGAATTGCCTGTGGTGCGAAGCGATTTCGACGCCGGAACCCCAACACCTTTCGCCGAGTAGCTGATTGGCTCACGTGATCCGGATAGGCACTCGGGGCAGTGCGCTGGCCACCACCCAGGCCGCTGCCGTCAGGGACTCTCTCATCGCCAACGGCCATCCCGCCGAGTTGGTGATCATTAGCACCGCGGGCGACCGATCCTCGGCGCCCATCGAAAGTCTGGGGGTGGGCGTCTTCACCACCGCGTTGCGCGAGGCCATCGACGACGGCCGTATCGACGCGGCTGTGCACTCGCACAAGGATTTGCCGACGGCCCCCGACCCGAGGTTCACCATCGCCGCCATACCGCCGCGCAACGACCCCCGCGACGCGGTGGTAGCGCGCGACGGGCTGGTGCTGGCGGAGTTGCCAACGGGCTCGGTGGTGGGCACCTCGTCCCCGCGGCGGGCCGCACAGCTTAGAGCATTGGGTCTCGGTTTGGAAATCCGCCCCCTACGAGGCAACCTAGATACCAGGTTGAACAGGGTAAGCAGTGGTGATCTTGACGCCGTCGTCGTGGCCCGGGCCGGTCTGGCCCGACTGGGCCGCCTCGACGACGTCACTGAGACGTTAGAGCCGGTGCAGATGTTGCCAGCACCGGCTCAAGGCGCGCTCGCGGTCGAGTGCCGCGCCAGTGACAGCCGGTTAGCGGCGGTGCTGGCGGAGTTGGACGACGCCGATACGCGTGCGGCCGTCACCGCGGAGCGAGCCCTGCTCGCCGAACTGGAGGCCGGTTGCTCCGCACCGGTGGGCGCGATCGCAGAAGTGGTCGAGTCCATCGATGAGGAAGGCCGCGTCTTCGAAGAGCTCTCGCTGCGCGGCTGCGTGGCGGCGCTGGACGGATCGGACGTGATCCGTGCGTCCGGCGTCGGCGCCTCCGATCGGGCACGCGAGCTGGGGCTCTCGGTCGCCGCGGAGCTGTTCGAGCTGGGCGCCCGGGAGCTGATGTGGGGAGCGGGGCAAGACCCCGCGCGAGAAGGTACTGGAAATGATTGGGAGCGACAATGACTCGCCAACCAACCGTGCGAGGGCGTAAGCCGAGACCGGGCCGCATCATCTTCGTGGGCTCCGGACCGGGCGACCCGGGACTGCTGACCACGCGGGCCGCCGCTGTGCTGGCGAACGCGGCCCTGGTGTTCACCGACCCGGACGTGCCCGAACCGGTGCTAGCGCTGATCGGTAAGGACCTGCCGCCCGTCTCGGGCCCGGTGCCGGCCGAACCGGCGGCCGGGAACCCGGACGCGGACAGCGCCGAGCAGGAGAGCGCGCCGGCGGTGGTGCCCGGCGGCCCCGACATCCGCCCGGCGCTGGGCGATCCGGCCGAGGTCGCCAAGACGCTGACCGCCGAGGCCAAGGCGGGCGCCGACGTGGTGCGGCTGGTCGCGGGTGACCCGCTGACCGTGGACGCCGTCATCACCGAGGTGAATGCCGTTGCGCGCACCCACTTGCACATCGAGATCGTGCCCGGCCTGGCGGCCACCAGCGCCGTCCCGACCTATGCGGGACTGCCGCTGGGTTCGTCGCACACGGTGGCCGACGTGCGCGGCGACGTGGACTGGGAGGCGCTGGCCGCGGCTCCCGGGCCGCTGATCCTGCAAGCCACCGCCTCGCATCTGGCCGAGGCGGCGCGCACCTTGATCGAGCAGGAGCTGGCCGAGACCACTCCGTGCGTGGTGACCGCCCAAGGCACCACCTGTCAGCAGCGTTCCGTCGAAACCACACTGCAGGGATTGACCGACCCGGCCGTCCTGAGCGGCACCTTGCAGGATCAGGGGGCCAAGCTGTCCCTCTCAACCGGCGGGGATCCGCTGGGCGGGCCGCTGGTGGTGACCATCGGCAAGACGGTGGCCAGCAGGGCGAAGCTGAATTGGTGGGAGAGCCGCGCCCTCTACGGCTGGACCGTGCTGGTGCCGCGGACCAAGGACCAGGCCGGCGAGATGAGCGAGCGGCTGACGTCCTACGGCGCCCTGCCGGTCGAGGTGCCCACCATCGCCGTCGAACCGCCGCGCAGCCCCGCGCAGATGGAGCGCGCCGTCAAGGGCCTGGTCGACGGCCGTTTCCAGTGGGTGGTATTTACCTCCACCAACGCGGTGCGTGCGGTGTGGGAGAAGTTCGGCGAGTTCGGTCTGGACGCCCGCGCCTTCTCCGGGGTGAAGATCGCGTGCGTCGGCGAGTCGACGGCCGACCGGGTTCGCGCTTTCGGCATCAGCCCCGAGCTGGTGCCGGCCGGCGAACAGTCCTCGCTGGGTTTGCTGGACGATTTCCCGGAGTACGACAGCATTTTCGACCCGGTCAACCGGGTCTTGCTGCCGCGCGCCGACATCGCCACCGAGACGCTGGCCGAGGGCCTGCGTGAGCGCGGCTGGGAGATCGAGGACGTCACGGCCTACCGGACCGTGCGCGCCGCACCGCCGCCGGCGGCCACCCGCGAGATGATCAAGACGGGCGGCTTCGACGCGGTGTGCTTCACCTCGAGCTCCACGGTGCGCAACCTGGTCGGCATCGCCGGCAAGCCGCACGCGCGGACCATCATCGCCTGCATCGGCCCCAAAACCGCGGAGACCGCAGCCGAATTCGGGTTGCGGGTGGATGTGCAGCCCGACACCGCCGCGGTCGGACCGCTGGTCGACGCGCTGGCCGAACATGCCGCGCGCCTGCGCGCCGAGGGCGCGCTACCTCCGCCCCGCAAGAAGAGCCGCAGGCGCTAGTGGCCGCGGGACAGCCGAGCTGGGGGCACCTCCCGCTTGCGGGGGAGCGTGTCTGTACACCGACACGCCGTCGGGGCTGGCATTTTGCGCACGCTCGCGGCAGCGAAATCGCGCAACGGGCCGCCACTCAATGAGCATGGGTGCCTACCCGCGGCAGCGCCCGCGCCGGCTCCGCTCAACCCCCGCGCTTCGTCGCTTGGTTGCGCAAACCTCTTTGGAGCCAAGGCATTTGGTGCTGCCGATGTTCGTCGCCGACGGTATCGACGAACCGCGGCCCATTGCCTCGATGCCGGGGGTGGTGCAGCACACCCGGGACTCGCTGCGCAGCGCCGCCGCCGCTGCCGTCGCCGCCGGGGTGGGCGGGGTGATGCTCTTCGGTGTTCCGCGCGAAGGGGACAAGGACGCGACCGGTTCGGCCGGCACCGACCCCGATGGCATCCTCAACGTCGCCCTGCGCGACCTGGCCAAGGACCTCGGTGACGCAACCGTCTTGATGGCCGACACCTGCCTGGACGAGTTCACCGATCACGGACATTGCGGCGTCCTCGACGACCGGGGCCGGGTGGACAACGACGCGACGTTGGCCCGCTACGTGAAACTTGCGGTGGCACAAGCGGAATCGGGTGCACACGTGGTCGGACCCAGCGGAATGATGGACGGCCAGGTGGGCGCCATCCGCGACGGCCTGGACGCCGCCGGCTACACCGACGTGGTGGTCCTGGCCTACGCCGCGAAGTTCGCCTCGGCGTTCTACGGCCCGTTCCGCGAGGCGGTGAGCTCGAGCCTGTCCGGCGACCGGCGCACCTATCAGCAGGAGCCGGGCAACGCCCGCGAGGCGCTGCGCGAGATCGAACTGGATCTCGGCGAGGGTGCCGACATCGTGATGGTCAAACCGGCGTTGGGCTACCTGGACGTGGTGTCCGCGGCGGCCTCGATTTCGCCGGTGCCGGTGGCCGCGTACCAGGTCTCGGGGGAGTACGCGATGATTTGTGCCGCGGCGGCGAACAATTGGATCGACGAGCGGGCCGCGGCGCTGGAATCGCTGACCAGCATCCGGCGCGCCGGAGCCGACATCGTCCTCACCTACTGGGCCGCTGCCGCGGCGGATTGGCTTTCGTGAACGGCGCAGAGGGTGGTGACAATCACGGGATGGGGCCGCACATGACGCCGCCGTGGTCGGCGGGGGACCACACGACCAAGCCGTTGTTCTACGAACCCGGCGCCAGCTGGTATTGGCTGCTGGCGGGCCCGGCGGCGGCGGTGTCGATGATCCTGATCGAAAGATCTGGCCACGCCGGCGTAGGGCTGACGATTCCGGTGATCTTTCTGGTGATGGTGTCGCTGTTCTTGGGAATCCAGGTCAAGGCGGCGCGCATGCACACCTCGGTCGAGCTGACCGAGGATGCGCTGCGGCACGGCACCGAGACGATCCTGGTTCGCGAAATCGTCGAGGTCTATCCGGAGGCCGAGAATTCCGTCCAGTCCGGGCTGCCGCTGGCGCGCTGGCAGACGGCGCGGACGCTGGGTGAACTCAACGGGGTCCCGCGCGGCCGGGTCGGCATCGGTTTGAGGCTCACCGGGGGCCGCACCGCACAGGCCTGGGCACGCCGCCACCGCCACCTTCGCGACGCGCTCGTCCCATTGGTCCAGGAGCGTGTCGGCCCGGCGCCGGATCTCAGCGACGACGACGAGTATGACGACGACGACGGGTTCCCCCGATGATCGGCCGGTACCGGGCTCTACTCGAACTCGGCCTGGCGCTCGCCGCGCTGGCGGGCGCCGGGGTCAGCTGGTCGCACGCGCGTCACACGGTAGGCGTCGCGCCGATCGCGGACGGGCAGCCGTCCACCACGTCATTGGTGTATGACCCTCAGCAGCTTTTGCTCACCATGTTGCTGGCGATGCTCGCGGGGATATTGCTCGTGGTCGGGACGACCCGGCTCAGGCGCTCTCGGGCAGGACGGTTCAGGCCGTCTTCCTGATCAGCGGCAGCACCAGCTGACGCCGGCTGACGATGGCGTCGGCCAGGTTGCGCAGGGCCGCGTGTACCGAGCCCGCAATCGGAAACACGTCATTCAGCAGCTCGATGACCGCGGGGCTCGCGACCAATGTCCACTCCACCCCGGCGGCGAGGCAGTCTTCATCGAGCCCGTGCAACAGCGAGATGCCAGCCGGAGCAAAGTGGGTCACGTCGCTCATGTCCAACACCAGGTTGGTTTGCTCGAGGATAAAACGCCTGATGTACTCGCCGATTCGATCGACGTTGAGGCCGTCGATTTCGCCTCGGATGGTCACCACCGTCGCGAGGTGCCGGCAGTGCGCCCGGACCCGAGCGCCGCCGTAGTCGAAGGTGCTGGCATCCGACGCCGGCTCAACGATCGCGAGAGTCATTAGCGGTCACCTTCCCCAAGTCCCCAAGCACCGATGAAAACCTGACTCCCACCAAAGCAGCAAAATCTAAGGAGACCGGAAGCCGCGTCTAACTCTTTGCTAAATAACCGGCTTTTTGCGGGGCTGCGGGGGCCCGGGCAACGTCGAGGACGGCCGATCGGGGCGTCGGCGGCGCAGCCACGCCCTGTTGCCTCACGTGGCCCTCACGCCATCGCGGCGATCGCGCTGTTAGGCTGCGATGGCTCGGTTGCTGGTCGGGGGGCTTGTGACATGGCCTGTGGCACGGATCAGCCGCCCGGTCAGCCGAGCTATAAGGCGAACGAAACAGCAGGGTCCGGACGGAAAGAGCATCGTGCGCGGCGCAGAGATCAGGGGCGAGATCAAGGCCCTGACGGGACTGCGCATCCTCGCCGCGGTGTGGGTGGTGCTGTTTCACTTCCGGCCCATGGTGAGCGACGTGTCGCCCGATTTCCGCGAGGGTCTCTCCCCGGTGCTCAACTGTGGCGCCCAGGGCGTCGACCTGTTCTTCATCCTCAGCGGGTTCGTGCTCACCTGGAACTACCTCGAACGCATGGGCCGGTCGTGGTCGAGGCGCGAGACGGTGCACTTCCTGTGGCTGCGGCTGGCCAGGGTGTGGCCGGTTTACCTGGTCACGTTGCACCTGGCGGTCCTGTGGATAATTTTCACCCTGCACGTCGGTCACGTGCCGTCGCCGGACCTGGCCAAGCTCACGGCGATCAGCTACGTGCGCCAGATCCTGCTGGTGCAGCTGTGGTTTGAGCCGTTCTTCGACGGGACCAGCTGGGACGGCCCGGCCTGGTCGATCAGCGCGGAATGGCTGGCCTACCTGCTGTTCGGCCTGCTCGTTTTGGTGATTTTCCGGCTGAAGCTCGCCACGCGGGCGCGCACCCTGATGGTGCTGGCGTTTGTGGCGCAGCTGCCGCCGATGGTGCTGCTGCTGACCAGCGGCTTCTTCTACACGCCGTGGAGCTGGCTGCCACGCATCGTCACCCAGTTCATTGCGGGTGCGCTGGCCTGCGCCGCCGTGCGCAGGCTGGAGCTCAGCGATCGCGCCCGCCGCGTGGTCGGGTACGTTTCGCTGCTCGTCATCGTCGCCATGGTGGGCAGCATCTATCTTTTAGACGCGTATCCGATCCACGGCGTCCTGGACAGCGGTGGCGTGGTCGACGTGCTGTTCGTTCCGCTGGTGATCACGCTGGCGATCGGTGTGGGCAGCCTGCCGAGGCTGCTGTCGACCCGGGTGATGGTGTACGGCGGCCAGATCTCGTTCTGCCTGTACATGGTGCACGAGCTGGTGCATACCGGCTGGACATGGGCCGTGGTGGAGTTCCAGCTCACGCCGTGGCAGTCCGACTCGCCATGGAAGTGGAACATCTTCGGCCTGCTCGCGATCGCCGTGGCTTTCTCCAGCCTGATGTATCACTTCATCGAAGAGCCTGCCCGTCGTTGGATGCGCAGAATGGTCGACATCAGGCCCGCCAGCGCGAATGCCGAGGCCGGGGAGCCGGCAAGCGCCAAGCTGCATCAGATCGACGGCGGGCTGGAAGGGGTTTCGGCGCGCGCGGTGTGACCCAGCTCGCGTCGTACAATTGTACTGATTTGGTGTGCGGCACACGATGATTCGTTTTGTGGTGGGGGTGTGAGTGAGTCGTTTTCGCACGGTGATCGTTAGTCTGGGTCTTCTGGTCGGCCTGGTGTTCGAGATGCTGGGAAACCCGGCGCACCCGCGACGGGTAGGGGCCTATGACTTACTCACCCAGGACTTCTTGCTGAAACACGTCGCAGTGGTCGGCGACTCCTACACCACCGGCACCGACGAAGGCGGCCAGGGCTCGAATGCGTGGACCGCTCGCGCCTGTCAGACGCTGGCTCAGCGAGGCATGCAGATCGGAGCCGATGTGGCTGCGGAGGGCAAGGCCGGCTACGCGGTGCCCGGCGACCACGGCAGTATCTTCGAGGATCTGACGGCCAGGGCGGTCAAGCCCGACGATGCGCTGGTGGTCTTCTTCGGCTCCCGCAACGACCAGGGCGTCGATCCCGGGCTCGTCGCCGAAAAGGCCCGCGCAGCCTTCCTTTTGGGCCGGCGCTTTGCGCCGACCGCGAGGTTCCTGGTGATCGGACCGCCGTGGCCGACCGCCGATGTACCCGCATCCGTATTACAGGTTCGCGACGTGATCAGATCCCAGGCCCGGGCCGTGGGAGCAGCGTTCGTCGATCCGATCGGCGACCGCTGGTTCGTCGATCGGCCCGACCTGATCGGCGTGGATGGCGTGCACCCCAACGATGCGGGGCATCAGTATCTGGCGGACAAGATCGCGCCGCTCATTCGCATGCAACTGTCCCGGTGAGCAAAGTGCCCGCCGCACAAGGCGTTTAGTCCTCTGCGTGGCGCTCGTAGTCCCAGCGCTCAAGGCGTGCTTGCAAATTCAGCAACCCAATAGCGGCGAGTGGTGTGGCGGCCGAGAGGCAGAGCATCAGCAGCGGAGTCATCGTAAAAACCTCCCCAAGAACTTATTGGTATGACGTGCTGCTTCGGTGGAAAGTTCACCCGAGTTTAGTTGTCCGCACACGGCGCGATCGGCCAACGCGCCGAGCACGGGTGCCAATAATTGCGCGTACTCGGCGGTCAGATCTCCGGTATCAGGGTCAGCAGCAGCAGCACGCACGCGGTCGCGGTGGTCGCGATGGCCAGGCCGGCGAGGGCGAGGCTGGCCTTCGCCGAACCGCGCGGGGCAGCGGCGAACCGACCGGGATTCTCGACCAGATACAGAGTGATCACCGCGAGTCCGGCGGAGACCAGCGTCGCGGCCAGCTTGGCCGGCAGGCTCGCCGGCTGACCCAGCAATCGCGGCAGGAGGAGCAGCACCGGCCAGTGCCAGAGGTACCACGAGTAGGACACCCGGCCGAGCGCCCGCATGACCGGCCGGTACAGCAGGCGACCGGGACCCATGCCGCCGGTGACACAGCCGCCGCCGATCACCAGCGCGGTGCCCAGCACCGGCAGCAGCGCCGCGGTGCCGGGATACGGCGTCGTCGGGCCCAGCTGGTGGCAGGTCAGCACGATCAGGGCCAGGCCACCCCACCCTGCGATCGCCGCAGGCAGCACGGGTAGCCGGCGCCATTGGCGGATCGAGAGGGCCACCAGACCGCCGGCGACCAGCTCCCAGGCGCGGGTGGGCAGCGAGAAGAACGCCCAGGGCGGCGCCGTGCGGGTCCACAGCACAGCCGCCGCCAACGACGCCGCCCCGACCAACCCAAGGGCTGCGTACGGCACCGCCTGCGACGCGGCGCCCCGCCGCGCGCGGCCGACCAGCCACGCCGCGCCGATGATCAACGCCGGCCAGATCAGATAGAACTGCTCCCCGACGCCCAGCGACCAGTAGTGCTGGAACGGCGACGGCGCGGTGTCCCAGGCCAGACTGTCGGTGCCGGTGCCCCGCAGGGCGAACCAGTAGTTGCCGACATAGAGGGCACTGGCGATACCGTCCAGCAGGACGTTTCGTGCCTGCAATGGCGGCAGCGCGACGGCCGCCGCGATTGCGGTAGCGATGGCGACGGTGGCCGCCGCCGGGAGCAGGCGGCGAGCCCGCGCACCGTAAAACCGGGCAAGCCGGATGGTGTTGGTGGTCGTCGCCTCGCGCCAGAGCAGCCCGGTGATGAGGAAGCCGGAGATGACGAAGAAGACGTCGACGCCGATGTAGCCGCCGGAAAGACCCGGGACGCCCGCGTGGCACAGGACGACCACCAGCACCGCGACGGCGCGCAAACCCTCGATGTCCGGACGGAACTTGCCCCGAGAAACCCGCCGCTCCGCTTGACGGGCGCCGCTGGAGGTGTCTACCTGCCGGTCAGTCATACCTTTCCTTTTGGTGGCTACGACGCCATCCAGGCCAGCTCGCTGGGTAGTTGCGTGCGCCAGTAGACCGTGTCGTGGCCGCCGAGGGAGAAGCTGCCCGCCGGCGGCTTCTTCAGCTGGCCGACGAATTGGCGGGTGGCGAAATAGAAGCGATCGAAGGTGCCGCAGTCCACTCGCAGGGGAATCGAGTTCAGCGCCGGCAGACCCAGCACGCTGTTTTGCACGTAGTCGTCGTAGCTGTCGAACGCCCCCGGCGCGCTACCGGTGAACGAGGTGTACAACGCCGGGCTGATCGCGCAGATCCCGGCGACTCGCGACGGTCCCAGCCGCGCGCCCAGCAGCAGCGAGCCGTATCCGCCCATCGACCACCCCATGAAGCCCACCCGGGAGGTGTCCATGCCCATCGAGCTCAGCATCGGCAGCAGCTCGTCGAGCACCATCGCACCGGAGTCCCCGCCCGAAGCCCTGCGGTGCCAGTAGGTGTTGCCGCCGTCGACGCCCACCACGGCGAATGGCGGCCTGCCGTCCTTGACGAGTTTGGCCAGGCCCTCTTCGACACCCATTTCCAGCATCTGGGTGGCGTCGGCGTCCATACCGTGCAGTGCGATCACCGGCCGCAGCATTCCGGTCTGGCCCGGCGGCATGGCGATCACCCAATTGGTTTTGATGCCGCCGCGGGCCGCTGAGACGAACGAGCCGGTGAGCTTGGTCGGAAGGGTGGCGCCCGCGGTCGGGGGCTCGAACGGCGCGGGACCATGCGGCGGCTCGAACGGCGTGGGAGCCCGCTGCGGCGCCGCTTGCGGTTCGAGCGGATCCAGCAGGGCGCTGAGCGCAAAGACGCCGGCGGCAGCCGCGCCGGCACCGGCGCCCATGCGCAATACCGCACGGCGTTTCAGGTGAGGCACGAGCGACATAATGCCGCTCCGCGTCGCGTTTGCCGCCACAGCCACGCCGGGCCGGAAAGCACCGTGACTGCGCCGTGACAGTCGGGATCCGATCTCGCCGGTTTCAACCCTCGCGTGGCGGGCCGGCCTCCAGGAGGATTGATTATTCGGTGTCGCGTCAATATCGCGCCGACCGGAGGCGCAAAAGGAGAGCGAATGAGCCTGGCATTTCACTGGTTCCTGCCGACGTATGGGGATTCACGAAACCTGGTGGCCGGCGGGCACGGCACGGCGATGCAGGGCGACCGTCCTGCGAGTTTGCGCTATTTGCACCAGATTTGCGGGGCGGCCGAAGACAACGGTTTCGAGGCGGTGCTCACCCCCACCGGGTTGTGGTGCGAGGACGCCTGGTTGACGACTGCGATGCTGATCGAGGGCACCGAGACCCTGAAATTCCTGGTTGCTTTTCGTCCCGGGCTGCTCAGTCCGACCCTGGCCGCCCAGATGGCCGGAACCTTCCAGCGGCATTCGCGCGGACGGCTGCTGCTCAATGTCGTCACCGGCGGAGAGCCGCACGAACAGCAGGCCTACGGGGATTACCTGGACAAACAGTCGCGCTACGCGCGCACCGCCGAGTTCTTGCATGTCGTGCGGGAACTGTGGACTTCTCGTGAGCCGGTGACCTTCACGGGTGACCACATTCGGGTTGAGGGCGCCGCGCTGAACAACCCACCCGACCCAGTGCCCGCGGTGTTCTTCGGCGGATCCTCAGGACCCGCCGGACCGGTCGCGGCCAAGTACTCCGACGTCTACCTGACCTGGGGTGAGCCGCCGGCCGCCGTCGGCGAGAAACTGGACTGGATTCGCGGCTTGGCCGCCGAGAACGGCCGGCAGCTGCAGTTCGGCCTGCGCATCCACGTGATCAGCCGCGACACCTCAGAACAAGCGTGGGCCGAAGCCGACCGACTGTTGGCGGCCGTCGACCCGGCGGACGTCGAGCGGGTGCAATCCAGCCTGGCGCGCAGCGAATCGGAGGGCCAGCGGCGCATGCTGCGGTTGCACGGCGGCAGCAGCGACACGCTGCTGATAGCGCCCAACCTGTGGGCCGGAGTGGGCCTGGTGCGCGGCGGTGCCGGCACCGCCCTGGTCGGCTCGCACGCCGAGGTCGCCGACCGACTGGCCGAATACGCCGCGCTGGGCATCGACCACTTCATCCTGTCGGGCTACCCGCACCTGGAGGAGGCCTACTGGTTTGGCGAGGGCGTCCTGCCGCTGCTCGAGCGCAAGGGTCTCTGGACGCATCCCAACCGCACGTCCCAACCGGCCGCGTCGACGCCATTCGCGGTCTCGTCGGCGCACTAACTTTTCGCGGCGCCGTCACCGCAGACTCGGGCGCAGCCCGGTTGGTGCCCGGCCCGGCCGATGTGCTGTGGTGAGCCATGGCCAGCACTCCGCAACTGCGGCAAGGTCTGTCGCAGCGGCAGCTCAACATGATCGCCCTCGGCGGGGTGATCGGCGCCGGGCTGTTCGTCGGATCCGGAGTGGTGATCAAAGACACCGGGCCCGCCGCGTTCCTGACCTACGCGATCTGCGGTCTGCTCATCATTCTCGTGATGCGGATGCTGGGCGAGATGGCGGCCGCCAACCCGTCGACCGGATCGTTCGCCGATTACGCTGCACAGGCCCTCGGTGGCTGGGCGGGCTTTTCGGTGGGCTGGCTGTATTGGTACTTCTGGGTGATCGTGGTCGGCTTCGAGGCGGTCGCCGGCGGAAAAGTCCTCAACTACTGGTCTCCGATGCCGCTGTGGCTATCGGCGCTGTGCCTGATGCTGCTGATGACCGCGACCAACTTGTTCTCGGTGTCATCCTTCGGCGAGTTCGAATTCTGGTTCGCCGGAATCAAAGTCGCGACCATCGTGATCTTTCTCGTCGTCGGCACGCTGTACGCGGTGGGCGCGCTGCCGGGCCATCACACCGATTTCGCCAACCTCACCTCGCACGGCGGCTTCTTCCCGAAAGGCGTCGGCGCCGTCTTCGCCGCCATCGTGGTGGTGATCTTCTCGATGGTGGGCGCGGAAGTCGTCACCATCGCCGCCGCCGAAAGCTCCGACCCCGAGCGGGCGGTCCAGCGCGCGACGAAATCGGTGGTCGCGCGCATCGCGATCTTCTTCGTCGGTTCGGTGTTTCTGCTCGTCGTGGTCCTGCCGTGGAACTCCGTGGAGCTCGGCTCGTCGCCCTACGTCGCCGCGCTCAAACACCTGGGACTGCCCGGCGCGGACCAGGTGATGAATGCGGTGGTGCTCACCGCGGTGCTGTCCTGTCTGAACTCCGGCCTGTACACCTCGTCGCGGATGCTGTTCGTGCTCGCCGACCGACACGAGGCGCCGGCTCGGCTGGTTAAGCTGAGCCGGCGCGGGGTGCCCTACGTCGCGATCCTGTTTTCGTCGGCGGTCGGCTTCGGTTGCGTCATCATGGCGTGGATCGCGCCGCGCACGGTGTTTCTCTTCCTGCTCAACTCGTCGGGCGCCATCATCTTGTTCGTCTACTGGCTGATCGCTTTGTCGCAGATTGTGTTGCGCCGCCGCACACCTGACGAAAAGCTGCGGGTGAAGATGTGGTTTTTTCCGGTGCTGTCGGTTCTCACGCTCGCCGGAATCACCGCCGTGCTGGTGCAGATGGCGTTCGACCACACCGCCCGCAGCCAGCTGTGGCTCAGCCTGCTGTCCTGGGCCGTGGTGATCGGGTTGTACTTTGGCGCGCGTGCGCGCAAAAAGATCAGCCGGGTCCCCGACGTGAATTCGCCTTAGGCCCATTGTCTTTCGACGGACTTGATGATCGCGGTGAGCGTCGCGTTCACCGGCGCATCGACGCCGACGCGCGCTCCCTGCCGCGGGACGGCCCCGTTGATGACGTCGATCTCGCTGACCCGGCGCGCCTCGTGATCGAGTAGCGCCGATGGTTTGGCGTCGGGCATCCGGGCGCCGAATTCCCGCACATGCGTGACCGGGTCGGTCACCGCGATCGCGATCCTCGACGCGCGGGCGACGTCGAATGCCTCCGTCGCGGCCGCCTGACTGACCGGACCTATCTCCGGGTCGTCCATCACCTGGCCGACGGTCATGTGCGTCAACGCGCACGGCGCGCTGTAGGCGACGTTGCAGATTAGCTTCTCCCACTGCATGGCGGCAATGTCGGTGACTGCGGCGGCGTCGAATCCGGCATCCGTCCAGGCGTGTGCGATCGACTCGACCGTCGCGTGCGGCAGCGCCGCATAGGCCCCGAAACGCATGGCCCGCATGGCGTTGTGATGCACATGGCCGGGAGCGACGCGCGACGCCCCGAACCCGCTGGCGATCCCGACCGCGAGCCGCTCATCCCCGACGATGCCGGCGACGGTCTCCGCCGACCCGAGGCCGTTCTGGATGGTCAGTACCGGCGTGCTGTCGCCCAGCATCGGAAGCGCTTGCTGCGCACCCGATATCACATCCGCGGCTTTGACGGCGAGCACGATCAGGTCCATTGTCTCGGCCGGCGCGACCGTGCTCGCCCGCAGCGGTACCACCTGATCGGAGCCGGGGCCGGTGACCCGCAAGCCATGTTGGGCGACCTGGGCCATGCTGGCTTCGTCGGAGTCGATCGCCACTACGTCGTTGCCTGCGGCAGCGAGTTTGGCGGCATAGATGGAGCCCATTGCACCACAACCGATTACTGCGATTTTCATCCGCGCGCTCCGTGGTCAGGCTGTCAGTTCGGCGATCAATTCGGCTAGGCCGGCTTTCCGCTCGAGGCCGAAGCCCGGGGCGTCGGCCGGTTCGATCCGGCCTTCGGCGACAACGCAGTCGTCGGGATACCCGCCGAAGGGTTGGAACACACTGGGATACGACTCGCATCCGCCCAGGCCCAGGCCGGCCGCGATGTGCAGGTTGATCAGATGTCCGCCGTGCGGAAAGGCGAATCGGCGATCGAAGCCGTGGGTCTCGAGCACCTCGAGCATGCGCGCGTACTCGGTCAATCCGTAACTCAAGCCGGCGTCCATCTGGAAGATGTCATGTCCCGGCCGCATGCCTCCGTATCGAACCAGATTGGTCACGTCGGGCGCGGAGAACAGATTTTCGCCGGTGGCCACCGCCCCGTCGTAGCGGGCCGTCACCGCGTGGTTCAGCTCGAAATCCAATGGGTCGCCGGGTTCTTCGTACCAGCGCAGGCCGTAGTGGGCCAACGCCGCCGCCCACTGTGTCGCGGTCGATCGGTCGAACCTGCCGTTGGCGTCGACGGCGACTCGTCCCGCGTCGCCGACGACGTCAATGACCGCTTCGATGCGGGCCAAGTCCTCGCTCGGCGACGCGCCGCCGATCTTCATCTTGACCGCGTCGTAGCCCAGCTCACGGTAGCCGCGCATCTCCTCGCGCAATTCATCGAGTCCAGCGCCTGCGCGGTATCCGGGATAGTAGTAGCCGCCGGCGGCATACACCGCAACCGTCGGGGCCGCCTCCCGCCCGAAGCGCCGCGCGATGGTCGCGTAGGCGGGTTCGTCATCGAGTTTGGCGTTGAGGTCCCAGCACGCCAGCTCCAGGGCCGCGGCCGCGGCCGCCCGGTCGCCGTGACCGCCTGGCTTCTCGTCGGCGAGCGCGCAGGCCAAAACCGCGGCCGGGTCGATGCGTCCCGAGTCGTCCAGCAGCGCGTCCGGGGATGCGGCGAGCACGCGCGGGATCATCCGGTCGCGCAGTATCCCGCTCTGGGCGAAGCGGCCGATCGAGTTGAACGCCGCCCCCACCGCGGGCTTTCCGTGGCGGACGGCGGTCAGTGCCACCAACGAGACCGTGTGGCCGGAGAAGTTGACCAGCGCATTGGCCGGGCTGCCCTGCAATCGGACCGGCCGCTCGACGATGGCGGTGAGTTTCGTCACCTGGTTTTAGTGAATAAGACCGCTTCCTCGAACGGAATCCGAGCGAAGACCCGCCGCCCACGGATAACGTGCGTCGCCGCTTCGGCCCTGCTGACGACGCGTGGGTCCGTGATGCCGAACGTCTTGCCGCTGCGGCGCATTTTTCCGTTGCCTGCCGCCTTGAGGTTCTTCAGCCAGTCGCGATCGGGGCCGTAGCTCAGCAGCACGGCCACGCCGGGTTTGCCGTCGACCTCGGTGTTGAATGCATTCACCGGCGTGCGGTAGGGCTTTCCGGAGCGTCTTCCGACGTGCTCGATGATGGCGAACGTCGGTGCCCAGCCGGCCCACATCCGCTGGATGGGATTGGTGACGTGGCGGTTGAACCGAGCCAGCCGCTGAGGAAGTTGCATGACCAACTCTTACACCCTGTAGTTGAACGGGTCGAGAAGGCTGGGACACTGGTCGGCATGGGTAGCACTGACCAGGCGATCGCGCGGGTGCGTACCTCGGCACAGCTGTTCGAGGAAGCCTGCGCGGTCATTCCCGGCGGGGTGAACTCCCCGGTTCGGGCCTTCACCGCGGTGGGCGGCACCCCGCGGTTCATCACCGAAGCCCACGGCTGCTGGCTCACCGACGCCGACGGCAACCGCTACGTCGACCTGGTGTGCTCGTGGGGGCCGATGATCCTGGGGCACGCGCATCCGGCCGTGGTCGAGGCCGTCACCAAGGCCGCCGCCAATGGCCTGTCGTTCGGCGCGCCCACCCCGGCCGAGAGTCAGCTGGCCAGCGAGATCATCGGGCGGGTGGCACCCGTCGAGCGGATCCGCATGGTGAACTCCGGCACCGAGGCCACCATGAGCGCCGTGCGGCTGGCGCGCGGATTCACCGGCCGCGCCAAGATCGTCAAGTTCTCCGGCTGTTACCACGGCCACGTCGACGCGCTGCTCGCCGACGCGGGTTCGGGGGTGGCGACGCTGGGCCTGCCGTCCTCGCCCGGGGTCACCGGCGCGACCGCGGCCGACACAATTGTGTTGCCCTACAACGACATCGACGCCGTGCAGCAGACGTTCGCCCGCTTCGGCGAAGAGATCGCCGCGGTGATCACCGAAGCCAGCCCCGGCAACATGGGCGTCGTCCCGCCCGCGGCCGGCTACAACGCGGCGCTGCGCGCGATCACCGCCGAGCACGGCGCGCTGCTGATCGTCGACGAAGTCATGACGGGATTCCGGGTCAGCCGAAGTGGTTGGTACGGAATCGATCCGGTCGCCGCCGACCTGTTCACCTTCGGGAAGGTGATGAGCGGCGGGCTGCCGGCTGCCGCATTCGGCGGCCGGGTCGAGGTGATGG
The DNA here is from genome assembly GCA_963767375.1 of uncultured Actinomycetota bacterium. GTDB lineage: Bacteria > Actinomycetota > Actinomycetes > Mycobacteriales > Mycobacteriaceae > Mycobacterium. The sequence continues at coordinate 853,152 of CAVYDT010000008.1, read as the reverse complement.
AACGGCTGGCACCGCTGGGGCCGGTGTACCAGGCCGGGACGCTGTCGGGTAACCCGGTGGCGATGGCTGCCGGGCTGGCCACGCTGCGCACCGCCAACGATGCGGTATACGCGACCCTGGACGCCAACGCCGACCGTCTGGCCGGGTTGTTCGCCGAGGCCCTGACGAATGCCGGTGTGCCGCACCAGATTCCGCGGGCGGGCAACATGCTCAGCGTCTTCTTCTCCGAAACCCCGGTGACCGACTTCGCGTCGGCCCGGGCCAGCGAGACGCACCGTTATGCTCCCTTTTTTCATGCGCTGCTGGACGCGGGCGTCTACCCGCCGTGCAGCCCCTACGAGGCGTGGTTCGTCTCGGCCGCGCTCGACGACACCGCGTTCGAGTGCATCGCTGACGCTCTTCCTGTTGCGGCCGCTGCGGCCGCTCGCGAGCGGGAGTCCTGATGGCGGAGCACACCCGCGTTCACGTGGTGCGGCACGGCGAGGTGGACAACCCCACCGGCGTCCTCTACGGCCGGCTGCCCGGCTACCACCTCTCCGACAAGGGCAGGGCGCAGGCGGCAGCGGTGGCCGACGCGCTGGCCGACCGCGACATCGTCGCGGTGATCGCCTCCCCGCTGCAGCGCGCTCAGGAGACGGCCGCGCCCATCGCCGCCAAGCACGGCCTGCCGGTGGACACCGATGCCGACCTGATCGAATCGGCCAACTTCTTCGAGGGCAAGCGCATGGGCCCGGGCGACGGCGCCTGGCGCGACCCCCGGTTCTGGTGGCAATTGCGCAACCCGTTCAGGCCGTCGTGGGGCGAGCCCTACCGGCAGATCGCCGAACGGATGGCGACCGCGGTCGACAAGGCGCGCGCCCGGGGCGCCGGGCACGAGGTGGTGTGCGTCAGCCACCAATTGCCGGTGTGGACACTGCGGCTGTATCTCACCGGTCAGCGGCTCTGGCATGACCCGCGGCGACGGGAATGCGGGCTCGCCTCGGTGACCACCCTGGTCTACGACGGCGACCGCCTCGTCGATGTCGAGTACAGCCAACAGGCGGGCGCTTGACCATGCGCAGGCTGGCGATTGCCGGTGCACTGTTGGTGACGGTGTTGGCGGGCTGTTCGGGACGCGACGCGGTCGCCCAGGGCGGCACGTTCGAATTCGTCTCGCCCGGCGGCAAGACCGACATCTCCTACGACCCGCCCGCAAGTCGTGGCCGCCCGGGCCCGCTGTCCGGTCCGGACCTGGCGAATCCGGCGCGCACAATCTCGCTCGACGAGGCTGCCGGGCCGTTCGCCGGCAACGTGGTCGTCATCAACGTCTGGGGGCAGTGGTGCGGGCCGTGCCGCGCCGAGGTTACCCAATTGCAGCGGGTGTATGACGCCATTCGAAGCGCCGGAGTTACCTTCCTGGGCATCGACGTTCGCGACAGCAACCGCCAAGCGGCCCAGGATTTCGTCGACGACCACCACGTCACCTACCCGTCGATCTATGACCCGGCCATGCGCACCCTCATCGCTTTTGGCGGCAAGTACCCCACCACCGTGATCCCGTCCACACTGGTGCTGGATCGCCAGCACCGCGTCGCCGCGGTATATCTGCGTGAACTGTTGGCCGAGGACCTGCAGCCGGTGGTGCAACGGTTGGCTTCCGAGAAATGACCGGCTTCACTCAAATTGCCGCCGCCGGACCGCTGCTGCTGGCGCTCGGGGTGTGCCTGCTGGCGGGGCTGGTGTCGTTCGCCTCGCCGTGTGTGGTGCCGCTGGTGCCGGGCTACCTGTCGTATCTGGCTTCCATCGTTGGAGGCGTCGGCGTGTCCGAGGGGCCGACCGGCCCCATTAAAGCCCCTTCGTCCGCCCGGTGGCGGGCCGCCGGATCGGCGGCGCTGTTCGTGGCCGGGTTCACCACGGTGTTCGTGCTGGGCACCGTCGCGGTGCTGGGCATGACGACCACGCTGATCACCAACCAGGTGCTGCTGCAGCGGGTCGGGGGAGTGCTGACCATCGTGATGGGCCTGGTGTTCGTTGGTCTCATCCCGGCGTTGCAGCACCCGGCGCGGTTCAGCCCGCGGCAGCTGACGACGGTGGCCGGGGCGCCGCTGCTCGGCGCGGTGTTCGCGCTCGGCTGGACGCCGTGCCTGGGGCCGACGCTGAGCGGGGTGATCACCGTCGCCGCGGCCACTGACGGCGCCAACGTGGCCCGCGGGATCGTCTTGACGATCGCCTACTGCATGGGGTTGGGGATTCCGTTCGTGCTGCTGGCGTTCGGTTCGGCGGGGGCGATGTCGGGCCTGGGTTGGCTGCGGCGGCACAGCCGCGGCATCCAGATCTTCGGCGGCGCCCTGCTGATTGCGGTCGGCGCCGCGCTGGTCACCGGCGTGTGGAACGACTTCATCTCGTGGCTGCGCGACGCGCTCGTCACCGACGTGAGGCTGCCGATTTGAGTCTGCTCGCCGCAAAAGTCCGCAACCTCTGGCGCTCGCTGACCTCGATGGGCACCGCGCTGGTGCTGCTGTTCCTGCTCGCACTCGGCGCGATACCCGGCGCGCTGCTGCCGCAGCGCAGCCTCAACGCCGGCAAGGTCAACGACTACCTGGCCGCCCACCCGGTGGTCGGCCCCTGGCTGGATGCGCTGCAGGCCTTCGACGTGTTCTCCAGCTTCTGGTTCACCGCCATCTACGTGCTGCTGTTCGTGTCGCTGGTCGGCTGCCTGACCCCGCGGATGATCGAGCATGCCCGCAGCTTGCGTGCCATGCCGGTGGCCGCCCCGCGCAACCTGGCCCGGCTGCCCAAGTACACCAGCTCGCGGCTTTCCGCCGATTCCGGGGACCCAAACGCCCTGGAAAACACCGCCAACACCATCGCCGGCCGGTTGCGCGGCTGGCGCTCGACCATCAGGCACCCCGACGACAGCGACCCCGAAACGGTCTCTGAAACGGTGGAGGTGTCCGCCGAGAAAGGCTACCTGCGCGAATTCGGCAACCTGGTGTTCCACTTCTCGCTGTTGGGACTGCTGGTCGCGGTGGCCGTCGGCAAGCTCTTCGGCTACGAGGGCAACGTGATCGTCATCGCCGACGGCGGCCCGGGCTTCTGCTCGGCATCGCCGGCCGCGTTCGACTCGTTCCGCGCCGGCAACACCGTCGACGGCACGTCGCTGCATCCGATCTGCGTCCGGGTCAACGACTTTGCGGCGCACTACCTGCCGTCGGGGCAGGCCACCTCGTTCGCCGCGGACATCGACTACCAATCGGGCGGCGACCTGACGGCGAACACCTGGCGGCCCTACCGGCTGGAGGTCAACCACCCGCTGCGAATCGGCGGGGACCGGGTGTACCTGCAGGGCCACGGCTACGCGCCCACCTTCACCGTGATCTTCCCGGACGGGCAGACGCGCACCTCGACCGTGCAGTGGCGACCCGACAATCCGCAGACCCTGCTGTCATCGGGGGTGGCCCGCATCGACCCGCCCGCCGGCAGTTATCCCAACTCCGACGAGCGACGCAAACACGAGATCGCGATCCAGGGCCTGCTGGCGCCGACCGCACAGCTCGACGGCGTCCTGCTGTCGTCGCGCTTCCCGGCGCTGAACGCCCCGGCGGTGGCCATCGACATCTACCGCGGTGACACCGGCCTGGACACCGGGCGGCCCCAATCGCTGTTCTCGCTGGACCACCGGCTGATCGATCAGGGTCGGCTGACCAAGGAAAAGCGAGTCAACCTGCGCGCCGGCGAACAGGTCCGGATCGACCAGGGCCCGGCGGCCGGCATCGTCGTCCGCTTCGACGGCGCGGTCCCATTCGTGAACCTGCAGGTGTCGCACGACCCCGGCCAGACGTGGGTGCTGGTCTTCGCCGTCACGATGATGGCCGGACTGCTGGTGTCGCTGCTGGTGCGCCGCCGCCGGGTGTGGGTCCGGCTCACCTCTGCCGCCCAGGAAGCCGGCGAGGACGCCCCCGGTACGGTGAATGTCGAGCTGGGCGGCCTGGCGCGCACCGACAATTCCGGGTGGGGCGACGAGTTCGAGCGGCTGACCGAGAGGCTGGTGGCCGGGCTCGGCGAGCCCCCAAACTCAGCAGCCGCGGCCACCACCGCTGCCCAGGCTGGAAGGGCCGGAAGGGACGCCAGATGAATACCCTGCACGTCAACATCGGCCTGGCGCGCTACTCGGACTGGGCGTTCACCTCGGCCGTGGTGGTGCTGGTCGTCGCGATGCTGCTGCTGGCCTTCGAGCTGGCGTACGTGGGCGGCCGCCGCGCGGACACCCGTGCGCGGGTGCTGGCAGGGTCGGTGGCCGCCGACAGCGCGACCCCCGGTGTCGTCGAGGACGCCGCAGCACGGCCGTTCGACGAACGCGTCGGGCGGGCCGGACTGGCCGTGGTCTACCTCGGCATCGGGCTGTTGCTGACGTGCGTCGTGCTGCGCGGCCTGGCCACCATGCGGGTGCCCTGGGGCAACATGTACGAGTTCATCAACCTGACCTGCTTGAGCGGGCTGGTGGCGGGCGCGATCGTGTTGCGCCGCCCGCAGTACCGCCCGCTGTGGGTGTTCCTGTTGGTGCCGGTGCTGGTGCTGCTCACGGTGTCTGGACGCTGGCTTTACGCCAACGCCGCACCGGTGATGCCGGCGCTGCAGTCCTACTGGCTGCCCATTCACGTGTCGGTGGTGAGCCTCGGTTCGGGGGTGTTCCTGGTCGCCGGCATCTCCAGCATCCTGTTCCTGCTGCGCACCTCGCGGCTGGGTGACCCCGACAATCCCGCAAACTCCGACAGCCGGCTGGCGCGCGTGGTGCAGCGTTTGCCCGACGCACAGACGCTGGACCGGATCGCCTACCGGACGACGATCTTCGCGTTTCCGGTGTTCGGTTTTGGGGTAATTTTCGGTGCGATCTGGGCCGAAGAAGCCTGGGGCAGGTACTGGGGCTGGGATCCCAAGGAGACCGTGTCTTTCGTCGCATGGGTGATCTATGCGGCCTATCTACATGCCAGGTCGACCGCGGGATGGCGAGACAGGAAAGCAGCATGGATCAACGTCGCCGGATTCGTGGCCATGGTCTTCAATCTGTTCTTCGTTAACCTGGTCACCGTCGGCCTGCACTCCTATGCGGGCGTAGGCTGACTGCTCTGCGGCGATTGACCCGAGTACTTACGAAAAGGGGGAGTACACGTGTCCGACGATCCGACAACCGGCGTAGACGCGCCCGAGACGTTGCATAGCCGCAACGGCGTGGACCATCCGACCAACGAATTGCCGCCCGCGGCGTACGTAGGCCAATCGCAAGGCGAATCGCACGCAGATCCCGGCGGTGAAGCGCCGACTCGGGCCTTCGCCGGCTTCCGCACCGAGCAGCGCCGGCCTGCGGCCGATGCCCGGCCTGCGGCGCCGGCCGTGCGGCCACCGTGGGATTCCACTCCGGTGACCGGCATCCCGCGGGTCGATCCGGCGGGCTTCGGGGGCTATCACGGCGGCCCGGCCGACGCGCCCGTGCGGCCCCTGGACGCGTCGCACTCCTCGTACCGCCCCGAGCTCATCCCGCACACGCCGTATCCCGAACTGTCCACCAGCATGCTGTTGCGTCAGGTCAAACCGCCGCCATCGGACGGCTGGCGCCGGCTGCTCTACACGCTGTCCGGTCAGCTGATCAATCTGGGTGAGAGTCCCCGGGCGGCGCGGTACCACGACTTGGTGGCCCGGGTGAACCGGCCGCTGCGGGGTTGCTACCGGGTCGCGATGGTGTCGCTGAAGGGTGGCGTCGGCAAAACCACGATCACCGCGACACTGGGAACTACCTTCGCCGCCCTGCGCGGCGACCGGGTGATGGCCGTGGACGCCAGCCCCGACCGCGGCACCCTGAATCAGAAGGTGCCGCTGGAGACGGCGTCCAGCGTTCGGCAGCTACTGCAGGACGCGAAAGCCGTCGAGCGCTACAGCGACATCCGTCGCTACACCTCGCGGGGACCGAGCGGGCTGGAGGTGCTGGCCTCGGAGAGCGATCCGGCGATCTCGGACGCGTTCAGCGCCGACGACTACACCAATGCCATGGAGATCCTGGAACGGTTCTATGGCCTGGTCCTCACCGATTGCGGCACCGGCCTGCTGCACTCGGCGATGTCATCGGTGCTGGACAAGGCCGATGTGCTCGTCGTGGTCAGCTCGGGATCCATCGACGGCGCGCGCAGTGCCTCGGCGACGCTGGACTGGCTCGACGCGCACGGCCACGAGGACCTGGTGCGCAACTCGGTCGCGGTCATCAACGCCGTGCGGCCACGGACGGGCAACGTCGACATGCAAAAGGTGGTCGATCACTTCGCGCGGCGCTGCCGCGCGGTGCGGTTGGTGCCCTTCGACCCTCACCTTGAGGACGGCGCCGAGATCAGCCTGGACCGGTTGCGGCGGTCCACCAGCGAAGCGCTCACCGAGCTCGCGGCCGTTGTTGCCGATGGGTTCCCGAGCGACTCGCGGCCCGCCCCGGGCTCTTAGTCCCCGTGCCCTAGCCGCCGCAGGAAGTCCGGATCGTCGTCAGGACCGATCACGCGAGTCTTCGACCGATTGGCCTGTGACCGCGCTGCTCGCCAGCCAACGTAGATCAGTGTCCCGAGCACCAGGACGAGGAGCAGGTAGAGCACGCGACACCTCCTTGGAGCGAATATACCCGCGCCGTAGGCTCGACCCCGTGTCAGAAGGGCCGAGCGGCAACAGCACTGGGGGCCCCGCCGGGTCTAGGGTCATAGCCGACGTTGTGCTGTACGCGACGGCCCGGCTGCTACTGGTGGTCGCGCTCAGCGCCGCGATCTACGGGGCGGCGCGGTTGCTGGGGGTCAACGAATTCCCCATCGTCGTGGCGGCGTTGTTCGCGTTGATCATCGCGATGCCCCTGGGCATCTGGCTGTTCAGTCCGCTGCGCCGGCGTGCCACCGCCGCGCTCGCCGTCAGCGGCGAGCGCCGCCGTCGGGAACGTGATCAATTGCGGGCCCGGCTGCGCGGCGAGGCCCCACCCGACGAGACGTCCGAGCAGGAGTGAGCTCAGCCTGGGATCAAGCAATGCCGGGCGGCATCCGCACGACCTGCGCGGCGTAGGTCAGACCCGCGCCGTAACCGATTAGCAGGGCCAGATCGCCGGGCTTGGCCGCACCGGTTTCCAGTAGTTCGGCCATCGCCAGGGGAATGGAAGCCGCCGACGTGTTTCCGGTGTGCTCAATGTCATTGGCAATAACCGCATCCGGACGCAACTGCAGCGTCTTGGCCAGCAGTTCATTGATGCGGCTATTCGCTTGATGAGGGACGAACACGTCGATCTGATCGGGCCCGACTCCTGCCGCGTCCAGCGCCCGCCGACCGACGTCGCCCATTTGGAATGCCGCCCAACGGAATACCGCCGGACCTTCCAGCCGCACGAACGGGCGCGGGCCACTTGGGTTCTGCGCGAACGTGATCCAGTCGATGTCCTGACGGATGGCGCTGGCCTGTTCGCCGTCGCTACCGGCAACGATCGGTCCGATCCCTTGCACGGGTGTCTCGCCCACCACCACTGCGGCCGCGCCGTCGGCGAAGATGAAGCAGTTGCCGCGGTCGCGCATGTCGATGGTGGGGGACAGTTTTTCCGTGCCGATCACCAGCATCTTGGCGGCGGCTCCACCCCGGATCATGTCGGCCGCCGCACCGAGCGCGTACCCGAAGCCGGCGCACCCCGCCGAGATGTCGAAGCCGAGAACGCCCTGGGCGCCCAGCGCCGATGCGACCATTGGGGCAGCGGGTGGGGTTTGCAGGAAATGGGTGTTGGTGGTGACGATCACGCCGTCGATGTCGGCCGGGGTGAGCGCGGCGATGGACAGTGCGCGCCGGCCGGCCTCGGTCGCCATGGAAGCCGCGGATTCGTCATCGGCGGCGAATCTGCGCGTCTTGATTCCGGTTCGGGAGTAGATCCACTCGTCGGAAGAATCGATGTTCTGGCAGATCTCGTCGTTGCTGACCACCCGTTCGGGCCGGTAGGAGCCGACGCTGAGCAAGCCGACGTTCTTCGGCCCGCTGGTCGTGGCGATTTGACTCATTCCTGTCCTTATCTGGGGATGCTGCATCGACTGTATGCGCGTTGCTGTGGGCCCCGGGGCGCAGGTGCCAAGGAAAGCCGAGCCGGTTGTCAAGCTTTCTTGACGCGACGCGGGTGTCAAGTTACGTTGACAACCATGAGCGACCTGTCCGACCTGTCCCACCTCGACGTGGGGCCGGCCGCAGACGCGGCGGGCACCGCCGACCCGGCGATCGGGCTGCGCGCGGTGCGCGCGCTGCAGCGGCTGCAGGAGCGCCTGGAGGCGATCCACGTCGCCAACGCGCGCGAACAGGGCTGGAGTTGGCAGGCCATCGCCGAGGCCCTCGGCGTGAGTCGGCAGGCCGTGCACCAGAAGTACAACCGGAGGAGATGACGCATGTTCGAGCGCTTCACCCGTCACGCTCGGGTGGCCGTCGTACTCGCCCAGGAGGAGGCCCGCGAGCTGCGCACCCGCGAGATCGCTCCGCAGCACCTGCTGCTGGGAATCCTGCAGTCGGCCGGCAACGACCTGTCCTCCGTGTTGAGTGGCCACGGGCTGACGGCCGACGCGGTGCGGGCGCGGCTGATCGAGGCCGCCCCGAAAACCGACGAGGAGGCCGAGGCGTTGCGTGCCATCGGCATCGACCTGGCGGCCGTGCGCGACAGCGTGGCCCGCACCTTCGGCCCCGACGCGTTCGACAACGCGCTGTCGCAGTCGGGACGGCGTCGCCGGCGGCGGGGGCATATCCCGTTCACGCGTCCCGCCAAGAAGACACTTGAGTACGCGGTGCGAGAAGCCTTGGTTCACAAGGACAACGAGATCGGCTGCGAGCACCTGCTACTGGGCATTCTGCGCAGCGGCGACAAGGAGGCCCTCGGCCTGATCACCGAGCACGTATACACCTCGCAGCTGCGCGCGGCGATCCTCGCGCTGTTGGACAGGGCCGCTTAGCGCGATTGCGCGAGCAGACGCAAAAACCCCCGACACGCCGGTTGTTCAGGCGCTTTTGCGACTGCTCGCCGTTAGGCGGCTAGCGCCAAAGCCGCCGCCACCGCGATCGCCCACACCAGCATCGCCAGCCCGGTGTCGCGCAGCACGGGGATCAACTCAGGCCCACCGCGGCCGGATCGCACCGGCCCCGCCGCGCGCACGGCCAGCGGCGTCGCCACCAATCCGACGGCACACCACGGCGTCGCCAACATCAGCACCAGGGTCAGCACTCCGGCGGTGACCAGCAGCGCCCGGTAGAGGACCCGGGTGCGGCCGTCGCCCAGGCGCACCGCCAGGGTGACCTTGCCCGACTGCGCGTCGGTGGGGATGTCGCGCAGGTTGTTGGCCACCAGCACCGCCGACGACAACGCCCCGGTCGACACCGCCAGCACCAGCCCCACCCAGTCCACCCGCAGGGCCTGGGTGTACTGGGTGCCGAGCACCGCGACCAGACCGAAGAACACGAACACCGCGACTTCGCCGAAGCCCGCATAGCCGTAGGGTTTCGAGCCGCCCGTGTACAGCCACGCCCCGGCGATGCACGCGGCGCCGACCGCGATCAGCCACGGCGCGGTCAGCAGCGCCAGCACCAGCCCGGCCACCGCGCCGACGGTCAGGCTGACAATCGCTGCGGCCAGCACCGATCGTGGGGCCGCCAGCCGCGAACCGACCAGGCGCAGCGGGCCGGCCCGCTCGTCGTCGGTGCCGCGGATGCCGTCGGAGTAGTCGTTGGCGTAGTTGACTCCGATGATCAATGCGAGCGCGACGGCCAGCGCCAGCAGCGCCTTCCACCACACCGCGGCGTGCAGCCACGCCGCCGCACCGGTACCCGCGATGATCGGTGCCACCGCGTTGGGCAAGGTGCGCGGCCGGGCGCCGGAGATCCACTGCGCGAAAGTGGCCACCAGGGCATCCTGCCTTATGCACCACAATGGGCGGATGCTCGGTGTGATTGGCGGCAGCGGCTTCTACACCTTCTTCGGTTCCGCTAACCGCGACGTCCACGTCGACACCCCGTATGGCGAACCCAGCGCGCCGATCACGGTAGGCACCGTCGGGGAGCACGAGGTCGCGTTCCTGCCCCGCCACGGCGCGCAGCACGAGTACTCGGCGCACACCGTGCCCTATCGCGCCAACATGTGGGCGCTGCGCAAGCTCGGCGTGCGACGCGTTCTCGCCCCGTGCGCGGTTGGCAGCCTGACCCAAGAACTCGGTCCGGGCACCGTGGCCGTGCCCGACCAGCTCGTCGATCGCACGCGTGGCCGCGCCGACACCTATTTCGATTCCGGCGCCATCCACGTCGACTTCGCGGACCCGTATTGCCCGACGCTGCGAACCGCCGTCACCGGCCAGCCCGGTGTGGTCGACGGCGGCACCATGGTGGTGATCCAGGGCCCGCGATTTTCCACTCGGGCAGAAAGCCGCTGGTTCGCCGCCGCCGGTTTCACCCTGGTGAACATGACCGGCTACCCGGAGGCGGTACTCGCTCGTGAACTTGAAATATGCTATGCGGCAATCGCTTTGGTAACAGATCTGGACGCCGGTGTCGCGGTCGGCGAGGGGGTGAAAGCCGTCGACGTGTTCGCTCAGTTCGAGAAGAACATGGAACTGCTTAAGAAGCTGGTGCGCGAGGCGATCGGTCAGGTGGCCGCGGAGCGCACGTGCACGCACTGCCTGGCGCACACCGGAGTCACGCTGCCGTTCGAGCTGCCATGAGGGTATTGCTAACTGGCGCAGCCGGTTTCATCGGGTCCCGGGTGGGCGCCGCGCTGCGGGCGGCCGGCCACGACGTCGTCGGCATCGATGTACTGCTGCCCGCCGCACACGGACCCGACCCGGTGCTCCCGGACGGATGCCGGCAAGTCGACGTCCGCGACGCCGACGCGCTGGCCCCGCTATTGGCCGGAGTCGATCTGGTGTGCCACCAGGCCGCGATGGTCGGTGCCGGCGTGGACGCCGCCGACGCGCCCGCCTACGGCGGCCACAACGATTTCGCCACCACGGTGCTGCTGGCGCAGATGTTCGCCGCCGGGGTGCGCCGCCTGGTGCTGGCGTCGTCGATGGTGGTGTACGGGCAGGGCAACTACGCCTGCCCCGACCATGGGCTGGTCGACCCGCTGCCGCGGCGGCGCGCCGACCTCGACGCCGGGGTCTTCGAGCATCGCTGTCCGGCCTGCGGGGTGCCGGTCAGCTGGCGGCTGGTCGCCGAGGATGCCCCGCTGCGGCCGCGCAGCCTGTACGCGGCCAGCAAGACCGCGCAGGAGCATTACGCGCTGGCGTGGTCGGAGTCGACGGGCGGCTCGGTGGTGGCATTGCGCTACCACAACGTCTACGGCCCCGGCATGCCGCGCGACACCCCCTATTCCGGGGTGGCCGCGATCTTCCGCTCGTCCCTCGAAAAAGACGAGCCGCCAAGGGTTTTCGAGGACGGCGGCCAGATGCGTGACTTTGTCCACGTCGACGACGTGGCCGCGGCCAACCTCGCGGCGGCCACCATTGAGCGCGAAGGCTTTACCGCCGTCAATGTCTGTTCCGGGCAGCCCATTTCGATCCTGGAGGTGGCCAGCGCACTGAGCGACCCGCGCGCAGGCGCGCCCTCGCCGGTGATCACCGGGCAATACCGCAGCGGGGATGTGCGTCACATCGTCGCCGACCCCGCACGCGCCGAGCAGGTGCTGGGTTTCCGCGCGGCCGTCGATCCGCGCGAGGGTCTACGCGAATTCGCGTTCGCACCGTTACGGTAATTCGCTTAGGTCGGGTCGTGCGGCGGCCGATAGATCCTGGGTTTGGATGTCTGTGGAATTTGGATCTGTCGGGTGGCGGAGTCGTCACCGCGGAAGATCCGGGGCGCCCCGGCCGGCCGCGACAGCACGGCGGTGGGCGCTTCCCCGGCGGGTCGGGTTGGGACACGCGTCGTCGCGGCGGCCGACGGCGGAACCGGGGTGGGCGGCTTTGCGGTACGGGTGTGGGCGGCGCGACGCTTCGGGCCTCTTTGGACGGGGCGCGCACCGGTTTTGCGACCCGAAATGATCGCGGCGGCAAGGATACCCAGCGCCAGCCCGCACAACGCCACATCGAAGGTGCTGGTGATCTGCTGGGCGAGATCGTTTCCGTAGACCGGGTTGGCCCACCCGCCGCCGTTGGGGGGCTCCTGAAACCGCGGAGCCAGCACGACCCCCACCACGACACGCGAAATGCTCAGCGTGCAGAGCAGTCCACACAGCGACGTGGTCAGCCTCGTCGACACCGAGGCATTGGCCAGGTTGCCCCGAAGCCAGATCGCAAGTACCCCGGTGGCCAGGTCGAACGCGGCCAGCGTCATGGCGTCATAGCGCGAGTACGGGTAATCCAACGTCACCGCGACGGCGAGGTCGGTGATCCGCATCAGCACCGATCCCAGACACCATACGGCGATGAGCAGCAAGGCTTTTCGGGCCGCCGGCCGCCAAGGACTCTCAGCCTCCGCGCTGCGGTAGCCCAACAGCGTCCGTGGCGCGAAGATCGCCGCGCCGGCGGCCCAGGCCAGATAACCCTCGTAACCGACGCCGGCCGTCGACGTGTTCTGCGCGATGGCGTGGAACGCGTCGATGTCGCGGCCGACGGGAAGGCCCCACACCAGGATCCCGGCCACCAGGGTCGAGGCCCCAAGCGCGATGGTCGCGAGCCGGGAAGCCTTGGTGCTGCGCAGCAGCCACCGTGAGGCGATGACGACGGCGGCCAACGCCACCGCGCCGTACACCACCGCCGTCGCGATGACCGCGATGTTCTGCTTGCCAAAACCGGACGAGCCCTGCAAGGCGTAGCGCACCCGCCACCACAGGTGGAAGGCGGTGCACAGCGACGCGACGACCATCGACGCGTAGCCGATGATCTGGGCGGACCGGAACCGGTCACCGTCTGCGCCAATAACCGGCTGCGCGGCCAACAATGAGCCGGCGACCCCCAGCCATGCCCCTGGCCCGACGCCACCCGGCACGTGCACGCCGCTGCCGGATCGGATCGTTTGGACCACGTCGAACACGATGAAAACGATCACCAGCAACTGGTAGGGGACGTTCAGCGGTACGCGGAGCCGGGTCATGGCGAGGGAAAGCAGGGACAGCAGCGTCACCACCCCCAAGACCGCGAACAGCGCCGCCCGGCTGCCCGGAACGCCGACGCCGAAATACAGATTCCACGGCAGGAACAGCGCAACGACGAGCAGGACTCCGGCGGTCAGGTTGCGCACGATGTTCCAGCGGCGCAGCGGGCCCCCGACCGCCCGCGGGGCCCCCGGCTGGGTCTGCGGCCTGATGGGGCCGGTAAGCGCGTCGTCGCTGCCTTGGCTCACGATGCCCCCAGGTGTCAATGAACGTCAAAGAAGGTGGTGCGGCGAGGCGCCACCATGTTGGGCGGAGTGCGTTGCTCGCTTGCGAACATATTCTCCGTTCGGACGGCGCGGCAATGGCTGGGAGCAGGCAATTTCGCGGAGGTGCTGTCCGCGGCAACCGTCCTGGCGGTTGCGGTTCCGGTTACGCTGCGCTCATAGGCGAATCTAATCCAAATGATGGATACTGCCGTCCAATCGCAGTGTAATGATTGCTGGGACATTTGCTGGTTGGGGCGCCCAGCCGAAGGAGAGCCGCGGTGGACGTCGTTTTGGGGGTGGCGGTCGCAGATCGAATCGCGCGCCTGACGCTCGTCGAAGCGGCTGCGCAGGGTCAGGATGTGATCGACCAGTCCGTCGTCGATTTGGCGGACAACCCCATTCAGACCTTGACCAACACCGTCGTCGGCACGAATCGATTGTTGGCTGACGAAAACCATCGGCTGTCCGCCACCCGGCTGTGGTGGTCGGATCCGCAACGAGTCGATGAGCTGCGGCGGGCATTGGAAGATTCCGGCGTGCAGAACGTGGTGGTGCTGGACGAGTCGGAAGCCGCGACGGCGATGGCTCCCGCGGTCGGGCTCGACGGGGACGCGACGGCGATGGCCCCCACGGTTGCGCTCGACGGAGAGGCGACCGCGATGGCCCCTGCCGCGGCCCTGGCCAGCCCCGACGCGACGGCAATGGCTCCCGCGGTGGGGCCGGCCGGCGACGCCATGACGATTGCCCCCACGGCCGGACTCGCGGAATCGCGGGCCGAGGAGCCGCAGCTGGCGTACTCGATGACCGACGATGGCGAACCGCTTCCGGTCGAGGGTGAATTCGGCCCTGACTTTCATGAGTACTACGACGACGAGGAAGCCCAGACCACGGCTCAGCGGCTCAGCGGCCGGTCCTTGCTGATCAGCAACGCTGTCGTCGCATTCGCGGTGATCGGGTTCGCCTCGCTGGCCGTCGCGGTGGCGGTCACGGTCCGGCCGACCGCGGCCGCAGAGCCCGTGGTGGGACACCAAAACGCCGCCCCGGGAAAGTTCATGCCACTGTTGCCGACCCAGCAGCAGGCTCCGGTACCGGCGCCTCCGGCCGATCAGCCGAATGCGGGGTACCAGGGCGGAATCATTCCGGACACCAACGGCAACATTCCGCCGCAGCTGATATCTCCCGGTGAGGGTCCTGCTCCGGTTCCCGCATCGCCCGGCACTCCCGGCCTCGTGCCCAACCCGAACGGGCCGATCCCGATCCCGATCATCGTTCCGTTCCCAGGCTGGAGGCCAGGTTATCCGCCAAATCGGCCGCCGATCGGGCCGACGTCGACCTACCTCACGCCGCCGTCGATTACGTCCTCGACCCCGCCGAGCACGCCGCCGTCGTACCCGCCGAGTACACCGGTGACACCGTCTACGCCCTCGACCCCATCGGCCCCGTCGACGCCGTCGACGCACTCGACCCCATCGGCGCCGTCGACGCCCTCGAGTGCACCGTCAACCCCGTCGTCGGCGCCGCCGCCGAGCTCGAAGGCGCCGTACATCTCGTCGCAACCGCCGTCGAGTGCCGCCCCGCCAAGCGCTCAGCACACGGTGGCGCCGCCGCACGTACAGACGCAGCAGACCGTGGCCCCGAAGCCGGCCAACCCGCAGCCGGCGACGCCGCCGCACAGCGGCCACCACTAGAGCCATGCCCAATGCCGTCACCGTCGTCACCGTGGTGCTGCCGTGCCTCAACGAGGAGGAGTCGCTGCCGGCGGTGCTGGCGGCCGTACCCGCCGGCTATCGCGCGCTGGTGGTCGACAACAACAGCACCGATGACACCGCCGCGGTCGCCCGACGCCACGGCGCCCAAGTAGTTGCCGAAGCGCGGGCCGGCTACGGGTCGGCGGTGCACGCGGGCATTGTCGCCGCGACGACCCCGATCGTGGCGGTCATCGACGCCGACGGCTCGATGGACGCCGGTGACTTACCGCGGCTGGTCGATGCCCTCGACGGGGGCGCGGACCTGGTGATCGGGCGGCGGCGGCCCGTGCCCGGCCTGCACTGGCCGTGGGTCGCCCGGGTGGGCACCGTGGTGATGAGCTGGCGGCTGCGCACCCGTCACGGCCTGCCGGTGCATGACATCGCGCCGATGCGGGTGGCGCGGCGTGACGCGTTGCTGAATCTCGGCGTCGAGGATCGACGGTCGGGATATCCGCTGGAACTGCTGGTCCGCGCCGCGGCCGCCGGCTGGCGCGTGGTCGAGCTCGACGTGAGCTACGGACCCAGGACGGGCGGCAAATCGAAGGTCAGCGGTTCGCTGCGGGGCAGTATCATCGCGATCCTGGACTTCTGGAAGGTGATCTCGTGAACGGGTTGCCGGTGACCCTGCTGCTGGTTGCCAAGGCGCCGGAACCCGGCAAGGCCAAGACGCGGCTGGCCGCCACGGTCGGCGACCGCGTCGCCGCCGAGATCGCCGCCGCCGCGCTGCTGGACACGTTGGACGCGATGGCCGCCGCACCCGTCACCGCCCGGGTGGTGGCGCTCACCGGCGACCTGGCCGGTGCCGCCTCCGGCAGCGAGATCCGGCATCGCCTCGAGGCGTTCACGGTGATCGAGCAGCGCGGCGACAGCTTCGCCGATCGGCTCGCCAACGCACACGCCGACGCGAGCTCAGGCTTTGGGGGGTATCCGGTGCTGCAAATCGGGATGGACACCCCGCAGGTGACCGTCGAACTGCTGGCCAGTTGCGCGGGCCGGCTGCTCGAGACGCCGGCCGTGCTCGGGCTGGCGCACGACGGCGGCTGGTGGGTGCTCGGGGTGTGGACGCCGGTGGCCGCCGACTGCCTGCGCACTGTCCCGATGTCGCAGCCCGACACCGGAGTGCTCACGTTAAAGGCCTTGCGGGACAACGGCATCGACGTGGCACCCGTGCAGCAGCTGGCCGACTTCGACGTCGTCGAGCACGTCGCCGCGGTTCGCGATGTCTGCGCACCCGCCAGCCGGTTCGCGCGGGTCACCCGCGCGGCCGGGCTCTGAAGCGCGCATCGAGTGTGCGCTGACGGCGGAAAAATCGTCGGATTTCCGCCCTGGGCGCACACACGAAGCCGTCAACGCACACTCGATACCACGGCGCGCCCGACGATCCCGAGAGCGAACATGCCCAGCCCGGCGACCGCCGATTGCCACGGCAAGGTGGTGACCAGCACCAGACACCCCGCCACCCCGCACACATCCCGGACCCGCGCCCAGCGCCTGGCATCGGGCAGCGTGTAGGCAGCGGCGTTGGCGATCGCGTAGTAGATCAACACCCCGAACGACGAGAAGCCGATCACCCCGCGCAGGTCGACGGTGGCCACCAAAACGCAGACCACTACGCCGAGCGCGATCTCGGCGTGGTGGGGTACGCGGTGGTGCGGGTGCACAGCCGCCAGCCAGGCGGGCAGGTCCCGATGCCGGGCCATCGCCAGTGTGGTGCGCCCGAGCCCGGCGATCAGGGCCAGCAGCGCACCGAGACTGGCCAGCGCACCCCCGACCGCCAGCACGGGAACCAGACCTGTCGCACCGACGGCCCGCACCGCCTCGGTCAGTGGCGCCGCGGCGTGGGCGAGCCGGTCCGGTCCGGCGGCCAGCAGCGCGGCCACCCCGACGACGAGATAGACGGCCACCGCGATCACCAGCGCGAGGGTGATCGCCCTGGGGATGGTGCGGGCCGGGTCGCGGACCTCTTCGCCCATCGTCGCGATCCGCGCATACCCGGCGAACGCGAAAAACAGCAGACCGGCCGACTGCAGCACGCCGTACAGCGAAGCGGTCGGCCAGACGCCGAGGCTCAGGTGCGACGGCTTGGCCAGCGCGATGCCCACCACAAATGCGGTCAGCGCAATCAGCGTGCACGCCACCAGTATTCGGGCCAGCACCGCGGTCTTGGTGACGCCTCGGTAGTTCAGCGCGCTCAGCGCCACCACCGCGGCGATCGCGGCGATTCGCTGCAACCACCAGGAGCCGGGGATCGCGTAGTTGGCGAAGGTCAATGCCATCGCCGCGCAGGAGGCGGTCTTGCCGATCACAAATCCCCAGCCGGCGATGAAGCCCCACCACGGGCCCAGGCGTTCACGCCCGTAGATGTACGTGCCGCCCGAGGTGGGGTAGACCGCGGCCAGTTGCGCCGAGGCGGTGGCGTTGCAGTATGCGATCGCCGCGGCGAGCACCAGCCCAATCAGCAGGCCGGCGCCAGCCGCCCGGGCCGCCGGGCCGAACGCCGAGAACACCCCGGCGCCGATCATCGATCCCAGTCCGATCACCACGGCGTCGGCCGTGCCGAGCCGACGTTCCAGGGAAGGTTGCTCCATGTCCGATCACCAATTCGTGAGGATGACGCTGTTCAATAGCAGGGCGCCGGCGGCATTGAGCGCCAGCCACAGGCGGTGTGAACGTGTCGGCAGCAGCGCGGGCGCCGCGGTGAGCCAGATGGTGAAGGGCAGCCAGATCCGTTCCGTCTCGGCCTTGCTCAGCATGCTCAAATCGGCGCACACGATGACCGCCAGCATGGCCAGCAGCAGCAGGTGCAAACCGGATCGGCCGCGGATGGCGGCCCGGTCGAACACTCGGCTGATTCCGGCGACGCTGCCCAGCCCGATCGCACACACCACGCACGCCAGATTGGCCCACACCCAATACTGGAACGGTCGGTCCTTGGCGACCCCTTGCCAATAGCGTTGTTGCACAAGGGTGTAGCCGTCGAACCAGTAGAACCCGGCAACGGCGAAGGCCACCGCGACCGCGACCGCGGCCAAGACAGCCGGGCCGAGTGCCTGCAGGGCCGCTCGCCAACCGGGGGCGGACACCAGTACCGCCAGCGCCGGAAGCCCCATCAGCATCAGGCCGTAACTGAGGAAGACCCCACAGCCGAGCAACAGACCCGCACCGGCGGCGACCAGTGCGGGGAACCGAGCAGGGCGGCGCACCGCGACCGCCAACAGCGCGATACCCCACGCCGCGACCCCCGAGAAGTATCCGTCGGCCGACACCGCCACCCAGATCGCCGTCGGTGCCACCGCGACGAACGGCGCCGCGCGCCGCGCCGTCCGTTCGTCGGCCAGCGCGCGGATTGTGATCACCACGGCGGCCGCCGCGCTGGAGCCGACCAGCAGGCACAGCAGCCCGGCCCAGGCGCCGCCGTGCAGGCCGATCCGGTCCAGCCACACGAACGTCAGCAGCGCACCCGGCGGATGGCCCGAGACGTGCGTGGTCCAGGAGTCGGGCTGGAAATCGAGGATCCGGCGGGAGAATGTCCGCACCGTGGCCGCAATGTCGGTGATGCCCGGCGCCTGCGACAGATACTCGTCGCGGGTCGTCAACCGGCCGGCGAAGCCGCGCTGCCAGCCGTCGATCATCGCCAGCGAAAAGGCCCACCCGCAGGCGGTGGCCCAGGTGCCCAGCGTCAGCAATCGCCACGAAAGCCGTTGTGCGACAGCCGGTCCCCACACCACGGCGGCCACCGCGATGAGAAGCGCCGGTACGGTGCCCCAGCCGGCGTGGATGTCCCAGTAGCCGAAGATCGGTGCGGCGCCGGCATGCGTGCCGAAGCGCTCCAGCCCGATATCGCTCCGTGGGTTGATGCCCCAGTTCAGCCGGGGCAGCACGAACGCGGCCGCCACCAGAACGACCGCGACCGCGACGGCTCCTATCTCAGGAAAGGCTTCCCGCCGCGCAATCCTCACGATCGCCCAGCCTATTGATCGCCCGCATCGGTGAATCGGCGCACCAGGGCGGCACGGTCGACCTTGCCGATGCCGCGCCGCGGCAGCGCATCAACGACGTGCAGCTCGCGGGGCGCGGCGGTGGCGTCCAAAGTCTGCACGACGACGGCGCGCAGCGTGTCCAGAGTCGGTGGGGTGCACCCGTCGGCCAGCACAACCGCGGCGACCACCCGCTGACCCAGCCGGTCGTCGTCAAGGCCGAACACCGCGCAATCACTGACCGCCGGGTGAGTGCACAGCGCGGCCTCGACGGGCTGGGGCAGCACTGTCAACCCGCCGGTGCTGATCGCGTCGTCGGCGCGGCCCAGCACGGTCAGCACGCCCGAACCGCCTGAGTAATCCAAGGCGCCGAGGTCGTCGGTGTAGAACCAGCCAGGTTCGGCGAACGGGTCGGGGAAGACGGGGTTGCGGTAGCCCTTGGCCACCGTCGCGCCGCCGATCGCGATGCGGCCATCGGACAGCACGCGCAGTTGGACGCCGTCGAGCGGGGCACCGTCGTAGACGCAGCCCCCCGCGGTCTCGCTCATCCCGTAGGTGCGGACCACGGCGATGCCGGCGGCTGCGGCGGCGTTGAGGATCGGCCGGGGAGCCGGTCCGCCGCCGATCAGCACGCCATCCAATTCGGCGAGCGCCGCCGCGGCCGCCGGGTCGGTGAGCGCCTTGGCCAGCTGGGCGGCGACCAGCGACGTGTATCGCCGGCCGGAGCCCAATCGGTCCACGGCGCTGGGCAATTCGGAGATGTCGAAGCCCCTGGACGCACTTGTGACGTCCAGCTCGACGGGTACGGAACCGGCGAGCGCGCTGCGCACCAGCACCTGTAGACCGGCGATGTGATACGGCGGCAGAGCCAGCAGCCAGCTGCCCGGGCCGCCGAGACGCTGGTGGGTGGCCGACGCGCTGGCAGTCAGGGCGGCGGCGGTCAGCATGGCACCCTTGGGCGCGCCGGTGGTTCCTGATGTCGTCACCACCAAGGCCACGTCGTCGTCAATGTCGGAACCTACGCGCAACGCACGCAGCACAGATTCGTGATCACCATCGGCGGTCACCGTGACCAGCGCGGGATCACGACCGTCCAGCACCCGTTCCAGGGTGGGCAACAGCACCGCGGCGGCACGGCCCGGCGGGACGCGCAGCGCACGCAGTATGGCTATGCGTGGTCTCCATTGTCGAGCGGGTCGCGCGCGTCATCGAGCGGCCAGCCCTTGGCTGCCAACCGTGCTCGCACCCGCTCGATGTCCTCCTCCGACGGCAGCTCGTCGGTGAGCTTGCTGACCATGACACCGATGTCGATGTCGTCGAAGTTGTCGCGCCGCATCAGTTCATGGGCCACCAATTTGACTTCGTCGTTGCTCAATCGGCGGGTCAGCAGCGCGAGCAGCGCGAAGGTATCCGTCGGCGGAACGCCTTCCGGATACCCGGCGCGCAACCACGAGACAACCGAGTTCAGGAATCGGTTCACTTAGCACTCACCTCCACGAGCGGGTTCGGCAATGCGGTGGACCACGATTTCGATGCTACTTGGGTTTGGCTCCCAGGAAGGGGGAGCCCGTCTGGTGCGCGATGAAGTCGCGGGCGATATACAGCAGTGCGAAGGCAATCACCAGGACTACGAGTGCGTAGATCACGTAGGCGGCCGCCAGCATCACCGGATTCTTGTCCGGTGTGTGGCCGTCAGCTGTGGCCTGTTGTCCAGCTCCGACGGCTTGAAACCGGATCCCCAGGGCGAACAGCCCCGGCAGGGCGGCGCCGGCCAGCATGGCGAACACCAAGATCTTGAGAGAGGCTTGATAATTGAACCATTGGCTGAACTCGTGCATCAGGCGTTCCTCCCCTAGATCGTCTGGTCATCGGAGCCGGCGCCGGCGCCCACCTTGGCGCTCGTGTCGGATGGCTTGCCTGCGTCGTCTTCGAGTCCGGCGGTCAGGCCACCTTCCCACTCGTTGTTGACGTTGTTGTGGTCGACCTTGTTCTTGCGCGACCGGATGTAGATGGTGGCAGAGACCGCGATCAACAAGGAGAAGCCGATGATCGCGCCGGGGTATCCGCCGATCAGGTGCACGATCCAGTAGGTGATCGCACCGACCAGCCCGGCCAGCGGAAGGGTGACCAGCCACGCGACCACCATCCGGCCGGCCACGCCCCAGCGCACCTCGCCACCGGGCTTGCCCAGCCCGCTGCCCATCACCGAACCCGTGCAGACCTGCGTGGTCGACAGCGCGTAGCCGAAATGGGCGGAGAGCAGAATGATTGCGGCCGAAGATGATTCGGCGGCCATTCCTTGCGGCGACTTGATCTCGACCAGGCCCTTGCCCAGGGTGCGGATGATCCGCCAGCCGCCCAGGTAGGTACCCGACGCCATGGCCAGGGCACAACCCAGGATGACCCAGAACGGCGGTGACGAGGCGGTCCTGCTGACGGAGCCGTAGGTCATCAGCGCGAGGAAGATGATGCCCATTGTCTTCTGCGCGTCGTTAGTGCCGTGCGCTAGCGAGACCAGCGACGCTGAGCCGATCTGGCCGCGCCGGAAGCCGGCCTCGGTGCGCGTCTCGCCCACACCGCGGGTGATCCGGTACACCAGCCAGGTGGCCACCGCCCCGACGAGGATGGCCAGGAGCGCGGACACGACTGCCGGGATGATCGCCTTGGACGTGATGCCCTTCCAGATCACCCCGTGCGCGCCGACGGCAGCGATCGTGGCGCCGACGATGCCGCCGATCAGCGCGTGTGACGAACTCGAGGGGATACCGAAGAGCCAGGTGAGCAGGTTCCAGACGATGCCGCCCACGAGGCCGGCGAACACCAGTTCCAGCGTCACGATGTGCCCGTCGATCAGTCCTTTGGCGATCGTGGCCGCGACAGCGGTGGACAAGAACGCTCCCACCAAGTTCAGGACCGCCGACAGTGCGACCGCTGCCTTGGGCTTGAGCGCGCCACTGGCGATGGAGGTCGCCATGGCGTTGGCGGTGTCGTGGAAGCCATTGGTGAAGTCAAATGCCAGTGCCGTTACTACGACAATGATCAAGAGGAACAAGTTGATGTTCACAGCGCCTGATTCTGGTGGTAGGAGGTTTATATTGTCGAATGCGCGAATAGGCAAAACGCGAGAGTATCTTTACTCGTCGCCAGATGTTAGCCGTTAGTTAACCGAGCGTTGTCACTGCCCGCCTCGGGTGTCTCGGCGCAGCGGGTGATCGGCGGGAATCTCTATGAAAATAAGCGTGATTCCGTCCGGATCGGTCACATGCATCTCGTGCAAACCCCATGATTCGCGCCGCGCCTCGCGGGCGATCGACACCCCCCGGTCTTGCAGCTCGGCCTGGGTCGCGAGCAGGTCGCGGACCTGAAGCCACAGCGCGCCGGGAAAGGGTCCCCGGGAATGGTCGGGCGAGCCGTAGCCGGCCAATTCGAGCAGCGACTGGCCGGCGAAAAACACTGTGCCCGCGCCGTATTCTCGGGCGATCGCCAGTCCGATCTGGTCGCGGTAGAAGCTCAACGACCGCTCATAGTCCGCCGGCCGGAGAAGCATCCGGCTGGCCAGGATCTCCATGGCCTCGTGTCTATCACGCCCACGTCAGGCCGGGGCCGTTGACACAGCTAATGGCGCTTGTCGAGCTGGTTGCCGCGCCGCTGCATGAGCGTGTTGACCCAGCGGGGGCCGATGGTGTCCAGTGCCCTGGCCGCGATCGCGATCCGCGGCGCGATCCGTACCGGCCGGGTTCGCGCGGCGGTGACCATCCAGTCGGCGGCCTCGTCCGGTGTCAGCGCGGGCATCCCGTCGTAAGCCCTCGTCGGTGCGATCATCGGGGTGGCCACCAGCGGGTAGTACAGCGTCGTCGAATGCACGCCTTTGGGTCCCCACTCGGTCTCGCCGATCCGGCTCACCGCCGACAGCGCGGCCTTTGACGCGTTGTACACCGAGAACAGCGGTGCCGCCTCCGTCAGCACGCCCCAGGTGGTGACGTTGATGATGTGGCCGTCGCCGCGCTCGAGCATTCCGGGTGCGAAGCCGCGAATCAGCCGCAGCGGCGCGTAGTAGTTGAGCACCATGGTCCGCTCGACGTCATGCCAGCGTTCCAGCGACTCCGCCAGCGGTCGGCGGATCGACCGGGCGGCGTTGTTGATCAGGATGTCCACCCCGCCGATGCGTTCCTGCACGTCGGCGACCAGAGCGTCGACGGCGTCCATGTCCGAGAGGTCACACGGGATCGCCATCGCCGTACCGCCCGACGCCGTGATCCGGTCCGCCAGCTCATCCAGTAAGTCCTGACGGCGGGCGACTGCGACGACGGTGGCGCCGTGACGGGCGAACTGTTCAGCCGCGGCCTCGCCGATGCCCGTCGACGCCCCGGTGAGCAGGATGCGCTTACCGGCGAGCTCGACGGGTTTGATCGCGGGTCGGTTGACCAGCAATTGCGGGGCGGCGGGCGGTCGCATGCTCGCCAGCGCGATCTGCTCGGTGAACCGGCGCAGCGGACTCTTACTCACGTGGGCAGTCTAGGGGTGTGTGGTTTCGGGTCTCCGAGCGTCACGCTGCCGTGACGCTCGACGAGCGGGCGGCTCTAGAAGTAGCGCGGGAACGGGCTCCAGTCCGGGGGGCGCTTCTCCAAGAAGGCATCGCGGCCCTCGACGGCCTCGTCGGTCATGTAGGCCAGCCGGGTCGCCTCACCGGCGAACAGCTGCTGCCCCACCAGGCCGTCGTCGAGCAGATTGAACGCGTACTTCAGCATCCGTTGCGCCTGAGGCGATTTCGCGTTGATCTCGGACGCCCACTGCATACCCGCGGCCTCCAGTTCGGCGTGGTCGACGACCTCGTTGACCGCGCCCATGTGGTGCATCTGCTCGGCGGTGTAGCTGCGACCCAGGAAGAATATCTCGCGGGCGAATTTCTGGCCCACCTGACGGGCCAGATACGCGCTGCCGTAACCGCCGTCGAAGCTGCCGACGTCGGCGTCGGTCTGCTTGAAGCGGGCGTGCTCGCGGCTGGCCAGGGTGAGGTCGCAGACCACGTGCAGGCTGTGTCCGCCGCCGGCCGCCCACCCGTTGACTAGGCAGATGACGACCTTGGGCATGAACCGGATCAGGCGTTGCACCTCGAGGATGTGCAACCGGCCCGCGCGGGCGGCATCGACGGTGTCCGCGGTCTCGCCAGCGGCGTATTGATAGCCGGATCGGCCGCGGATGCGCTGATCGCCGCCGGAGCAAAACGCCCAGCCGCCGTCCTTTGGCGACGGCCCGTTCCCGGTCAGCAGCACCACGCCCACATCGGGGGACATCCGGGCGTGGTCGAGCACTCGGTACAGCTCGTCGACGGTGTGCGGCCGGAAAGCGTTGCGCACCTCAGGCCGGTTGAACGCCACCCGCACCGTCGCGTCCTCGACGTGGCGGTGGTAGGTGATATCGGTCAGCTCGCCGAAACCCTCGACGGGTCGCCATGCCGAGGCATCAAAGGGGTTGTCACTCAAGGCTGTTGAACTCCGTCCTGGCCGATGGTGAGGTCACCGCAGCTGATCGTCTGCGCCGAGGTCGCCGCGGGATCCTGCGCAGACGTTGCCGTTACGGTATCGGACGGCCAAATCGTCGCCGCCGTGCCCGGTATTGGGGAGCACACGTCGCATTTCCGGCGACTAAATCGGGTCGAAGCGGAAAACGGCGCACCGTCCGGCCAGCGCCTCGAACTCCTCGGGGTGACCGTCCTTGATGAGCCCGGAGCGCTTCATGAACCCGACACCGCTGGGCACCTCGGTGGGGAACGCCCGCAGTAGCGGCTTGGCGTCCTCGGGGGACAGTTCCACCGTGCGCACGCGCTCGGTGGTGCGGCCACGACGCAGCGTGACTTCGCCTGCGGCGCGGACGTTTTGCACCCAATCCGCACCGGGGAAGCCGCCGACGACATAGCGCTTGCCGTCCACCGTCATCGGCGTCACCGGCGTCGACCGCGGAGTGCCGGACTTGCGGCCCGGCACCGTCAACACGACCGGGCTTTCGCCGCCGAAACTCATTCCCAGTCGCGACATCTGGATGAAGACCTTGTTGGCCGGCTTGAGCCACCACGGCGGCCGGACCGGTTTGTCGCTGCCCATGGCAGCGACGTTACCTGTCCTGAAACGCCTCGATGCCATGCTGGTAGCGCGGGCTATCCTCCGGTGTGCTGACGGCGTCGAGCCGTGCGAGCGCGTCGTCGTTCAGGGCGACGCCGGCCGCGCCGACGTTCTCCTCGAGGTGATCGATCGACCGGGTACCCGGAATCAGCAACGTGTTGGGCGAATGGGCCAGTAACCACGCCAGCCCGACTTGTGCCGGTGTGGCGCCGAGTTCGCCGGCGATCTCTTGCACCACCGCGTTATCGGCGACGCTGGGAAAGCCGGCGAACGCGGATCCGAGCGGGAAGAACGGCACCCACGCGATCGCCTCGGCCGTGCAGAAATCGAGTATGTCTTCGTGGCTGCGGTCAAGCAGGCTGTAGGCGTTCTGCACGCAGACGATGCCCGCGGGCAACGCGCGCTGCAGCACGTCGAGTGGCACGTTGCTCATCCCGATCGCGCCGATCTTGCCTTCGTCGCGCAGCGCGACCATCTCGGCCAGTTGATCGTCGAGGTCGACGATCTCGTCGCCCTCGGCGGCCAGGCCGGGCCCTAGGTCGAGGCGCCGCAGATTCACCACCGGTACGCGGTCGAGCCCGAGCTGGCGTAGGTCGTCTTCGACCGCGGCGCGCAGTTCGGCGGGTTTTTGCGCGGAAGCCAGGGGCACGGGTTCTTCGCCGGTGTATCGCGCACCCACCTTGCTGACGATGACGAGCTCGTCCGGGTAGGGGGCCAGCGCCTCGCGGATGCGGCGGTTCACCTCGCCGAGGCCGTAAAACGACGCGGTGTCAATGTGGTTGACGCCGAGTTCGACTGCGCGACGCAGCACGGCGGTCGCGTCCGCCGGGGACGTCGCCTCGAACAGTTGCATTGCGCCGTAGCCCATGCGGGCGACGGTCTTCGTGCCGATCTGACCCAGTTGGTCTGTCATGCTGCTCTCCTCGTGACACACTGGACAATGCGGAGGACCCTCCGATTAGCCCAGAGTAGCAGAAACGGAGGAGCCTCCGCTTTGGCTGAAAGTGTTCGGGCCGACGCGCGCCGCAACCGCGACAGGTTGCTCGAGGTGGCAACCGCTGCGTTCGCCACCGCGCAGGGGCGGCCGGTGTCGCTAGAGTCCATTGCGCGCGACGCCGGCGTCGGGATCGGCACGCTCTACCGCCACTTCCCCAATAGGGAGGCCCTCGTCGAGGCGATTTACCGGGCCGAGCTCGCCGAAGTGGCCGCGGCCGCCGGGCAGCTGCTCAAGCGGCACCCGCCCCAGACTGCCCTGCGGAGCTGGATGGACCGCTATGCAAGCTTCGTGGCAGCCAAGCGCGGAATGGCCGAGTCGTTGCACGCGATCTTCGACTCCGGCGCCATGGAGCCCAGCCAGACACGCGACAGCATCGTCGGCGCAGTGGACGCGCTGCTGCGGGCCGGCGTAGAGGACGGGACGTTGCGCTCTGACGTGCAAGCCGACGACGTGGTGTCCAGCCTGATCGGCATCTTCTTGGCTAGCGGTTCGCCCGACCAGACAGGCCGCATGCTCGACCTGCTGGCGGCCGGGGTGGCTCGCTAATCTGCTCGCGGTGGAGCGTCAGCCGACGGCGCGGCCGGCGCCCTCCCAGAACTGGGCCCGGACGGCCTTCTTGTCCGGCTTGCCCAGTCCGGTCAGCGGCAGCGCGTCGACCATCACCACTCGCTTGGGCGACTGCACCGAGCCCTTGCGGTCCTTGACCGCGGCCTGGATCTCGGCGGTCATCGTCTCGATCGCGGCGTCATCCCGGGGCGCGTCGGCGCGCAGCACCACCACCGCGGTGACGGCCTCGCCCCACTTGTCGTCGGGCGTCCCAACCACACAGACCTGTGCGACCGCAGCGTGCTCGGCGATGACGTCCTCGACCTCGCGCGGGAACACGTTGAAGCCGCCGGTGACGATCATGTCCTTGACCCGGTCGACGATGAAGTAGAAGCCGTCGTCGTCCTCGCGGGCCATGTCGCCGGTGTGCAGCCACCCGTCCTTGAAGGTGTCGGCGGTCGCCTCCGGCAGGTTCCAGTAGCCGCCGGCCAACAGCGGTCCGCTGACACAGATTTCGCCCGGTTCACCCTGCGGCACCGGCTTGCCGTCCTCGCCCAGCAGCGCCACGCGCGCGAAAAGCGTTGGGCGCCCGCAGGATGTGAGTCGCTTCTCGTCGTGATCCGCCTTGGACAAGTACGTGATCGCCATCGGCGCCTCGGACTGCCCGTAGTACTGGGCGAAGATCGGGCCGAACCGCCGGATCGCCTCGGCCAGCCGCACGGGGTTCATCGCCGACGCGCCGTAATAGACGGTCTCCAGCGACGACAGGTCGCGGGTGTGCGAATCCGGGTGGTCCATCAGCGCATAGAGCATCGATGGCACCAGCATGGTGGCCGTAATGCGTTGTTCTTCAATGACTCTCAGCACCTCGGCCGGGTCGAATTTGCCCAGCACGACCATCTCGCCGCCCTTGACCACCGTCGGCGTGAAGAACGCCGCACCGGCGTGCGACAGCGGCGTGCACATCAAGAACCGCGGGTTCTCCGGCCATTCCCATTCCGCGAGTTGGATTTGCGTCATGCTGGCGATGTTGCCGGTGGTGCCGATCACGCCCTTGGGCTTGCCCGTGGTGCCGCCGGTGTAGGTGAGGCCGCCGATGTGGTTGGGCGACAGGTCGGCGACGACGAGCGGCTTCGGGGAGTACTTGGCGGCCTCCGCCGACACATCCACTGCCACGTCTTTAAGCTCTTCGGGCACCGGACCGATGGTCAGGATCTGCTTGAGCGAGCCCACCTTGTCCAGCAGCCCCAGCGCGCGCTCGACGAACATCGGGTTGGGGTCGATGATCAGCGAGCTGGCGCCGGCGTCGGAGAGCACGTAGGCGTGGTCGTCCAGCGAGCCGAGCGGGTGCAGGGCGGTGCGCCGGTAGCCCCGGGTCTGCCCGGCGCCCAGGATCATCAGCACTTCGGGGCGGTTGAGCGACAGCAGGCCGACCGTGACGCCGGTGCCGGCGCCCAGCGCCTCGAACGCCTGGGTGTACTGGCTGATCCGCTCGGCGAGCTGACCACCGGTCAGCGTGGTGTCGCCGAGGAACAGCACCGGCCTGTTCTTGTGCCGTTTGAGCGCGCCCACCAGCAGGTGGCCGTTGTGGGTCGGGTTGCGCAACAGCTCGTCACTCATGTGGCCAGACTAGAACGTGTTGCAATTCGGGTCCGCCGCGCCCTCGGTCACAGTGTCTAACTGTGGCGACCCGCTTCGCGCGGCTCCGCCGCACTCGCGATCGCCACTAGCATTCCTTTACATGGCCGATGCGGACCTCGTCATCACCGGAACCTTGTTAACCGTCGACGAGGAGCGGCCCACGGCCGAGGCGCTCGCGGTCGCAGATGGCCCGTGATACCCACCCTGGAAGAGCTGCTCGACCGCCTGCATGTGGTGGCGTTACCGATGCGCGTGCGTTTCCGCGGCATCACCACCCGTGAGGTCGCGCTGATCGAGGGCCCGGTGGGCTGGGGGGAGTTCGGCGCATTCGTCGAATACGGGCCGCCCGAGGCCGCGCACTGGCTGGCGTCGGGAATCGAGGCCGCCTACCGCGAGCCGCCGCCGCTGCTGCGCGACCGCATCCCGATCAACGCCACCGTGCCGGCCGTTGCGGCCGCCCAGGTGGCGGAGGTGCTGGAGCGGTTCCCCGGGGCCCGCACCGCCAAGGTGAAGGTCGCCGAGCCGGGGCAGACGCTGGCCGACGACGTCGACCGGGTCAACGCGGTGCGCGAACTGGTCCCGACGGTGCGGGTGGACGCCAACGGCGGCTGGAGCGTCGACGAAGCCGCCGCGGCCGCCGCCGCCCTGACCGCCGACGGCCCGCTGGAGTACCTCGAACAGCCCTGCGCCACCGTCGACGAACTCGCCGCGCTGCGCCGGCGGATTGAGGTCCCGATCGCCGCCGACGAAAGCATCCGCAAGGCCGACGACCCGCTGGCCGTCGTCCGCGCCCGCGCCGCCGACATCGCGGTGCTGAAAGTCGCTCCGCTGGGCGGGGTTTCGGCCCTGCTCGGCATCGCCGCGCAGATCGACATCCCCGTCGTGGTGTCCAGCGCGCTCGATTCGGCCGTCGGCATCAGCCAAGGGTTGACTGCTGCCGCGGCGCTGCCGCGACTCGGTCACGCCTGCGGGCTGGGCACCGGGGGGTTGTTCATCGAAGATGTCGCGGAGATCGCTGCGCCGGTGGACGGCAACCTGGCGGTCGCTGCGGTGACACCCGACCCGGCGCGGCTGCAGGCACGGGCCGCCCCCCCGCAGCGTCGGCAATGGTGGATCGACCGGGTCAAGGACTGCTATCCGCTGCTTGTACCGTGTGCGGGTGACCAACCTGGCATACGACGACCGCGGGACCGGTGAGGCCGTCGTCTTCATCGCCGGTCGCGGCGGCGCGGGGCGCACCTGGCTACCCCATCAGGTCCCGGCATTCCTGGCGGCTGGATACCGCTGCATCACCTTTGACAACCGGGGGATCGGTGCCACCGAAAACGCCGAAGGGTTCACGATCCAAACCATGATCGCTGACACCGTCGCCCTGATCGAATCGCTGAACGCCGGCCCGGCGCGCATCGTCGGGGTGTCGATGGGCTCGTACATCGCGCAGGAACTCATGGTGGCCCGGCCCGAGTTGGTCACCGCGGCGGTGTTGATGGCCACCCGCGGCCGACTGGACCGTACCCGCGAGTCTTTCCGTAATGCCGAGGCTGAGCTCTATGCGGCGGGCATCCAGCTGCCCGCCGCTTACGAAACGAAATCTCGTCTGCTGGAAAGCTTTTCGCGTAAGACGCTCAATGACGATGTGGCCGTAGCCGACTGGATCGATATGTTCAACATGTGGCCGATCAAGTCCACCCCGGGACTGCGGTGCCAGTTGGACGTCGCCCCGCAGGACAATCGGTTGCCCGCTTACCGCAATGTCGCCGCACCGGTGCTGGTGATCGGTTTCGCCGACGACGTGGTGACTCCGCCGTACCTCGGACGCGAGGTCGCCGACGCCCTGCCCAACGGTCGCTACCTACAGATACCCGATGCCGGTCATCTCGGGTTCTTCGAGCGGCCGCAGGCTGTCAACGCCGCCGCGCTGCAGTTCTTCGCCGGCGTCAAGGCCTGAGCTGGTCGGCAGTTCACAGGTGCCACATGCGTCTCTGCGTCGGACAAGGTATCTAATTTGTCCGCCTCCGCGCGACAACTGCGGAGTCGCTCGTAGGTGGACTTTAAGCACATGCCCACGGGCCAGAGGCCAATGTGACGGATGTGGCAAGAAGCCCGGCGTGCCGGGCTGTGACACCCTGTAGGAGTGAACCCCTCGACGACACAGGCCCGCGTCGTCGTTGACGAGCTGATCCGCGGCGGCGTCCGCGACGTGGTGCTGTGCCCGGGGTCGCGGAACGCGCCGCTGGCGTTCGCGCTGCAGGAAGCCGACCGTGGCGGCCGGATCCGGTTGCATGTCCGCATCGACGAGCGCACCGCGGGCTATCTGGCCATCGGGTTGGCGATCTCCGCCGACGCGCCGGTGTGTGTCGCGATGACGTCGGGCAGCGCCGTGGCCAACCTCGGGCCGGCGGTGGTCGAGGCCAACTACGCCCGGGTGCCGCTGGTCGTGCTCTCGGCCAACCGGCCCTACGAGTTGCTCGGCACCGGGGCCAATCAGACAATGGAGCAGCTGGGCTACTTCGGCACCCAGGTTCGCGCCAACATCAGCCTGGGCCTAGCCGAGGACGCGCCCGAGCGGCTGGATTCGCTCAACGCCACCTGGCGATCGGCAACCTGCCGAGTATTGGCGGCCGCCACCGGTTCTCGCTCCGCCAACGCCGGGCCGGTGCAGTTCGACATCCCGCTGCGCGAGCCGCTGGTGCCGGACCCGGAGCCGCACGGCGCGGTGACTCCGCAGGGCCGGCCCGACGGTAAGCCGTGGACCTACACGCCGCCGGTCACTTTCGACCAGCCACTGGACATCGACCTGACGCCCGACACCGTTGTGATCGCCGGGCACGGCGCGGGCGTGCACCCCAACCTGGCCGGATTGCCGACCGTCGCCGAGCCGACTGCACCGTCTCCGCCGTCGGGGGCCAACCCGTTGCACCCACTGGCGCTGCCGCTGCTACACCCTAAGCAGGTGATCATGCTCGGCCGCCCCACACTGCACCGCCCGGTGTCGGCGCTGCTGGCCGACCCGAGAGTGCCGGTCTACGCGTTGACCACCGGACCGCGCTGGCCGGACGTCTCGGGTAACTCGCAGGCCACCGGCACGCGGGCGGTCACCACCGGCACACCGGACCCGGCCTGGCTGCACCGCTGCGCGGAGGCGAACCGGCACGCCTACGCGGCGGTCCGCAGCCAGCTGGCAGCGCACCCGCTGACGACCGGCCTGCACGTCGCCGCCGCCGTCGCGGACGCGCTGCGGCCGGGTGATCAGTTGGTGCTGGGCGCGTCCAACCCGGTCCGCGACGCGGCGCTGGTCGGCCTCAACACCCACGGCATTCGGGTGCGGTCCAATCGCGGTGTGGCCGGCATCGACGGCACCGTGTCCACCGCGATCGGTGCGGCTCTCGCACATGAGAAGGCGCATGAGGGCGCCAACGGGGGACGCACCGTCGCGCTGATCGGCGACTTGACGTTCGTCCACGACAGCTCCGGGCTGCTGATCGGGCCCACCGAACCGACACCGCAACAGCTGACGATCGTGGTGTCCAACGACAACGGCGGCGGCATTTTCGAACTACTCGAGCAGGGCGACCCGAGGTTCTCCGACGTGTCGGCGCGAATCTTCGGCACCCCCCACGACGTCGACGTGGGCGCGCTGTGTCGCGCCTATCACGTGGAGAGCCGGCAGATCGAAGTCGACGAGCTGCAAGCAGCGCTCGACGAACCCGGTGGCGGTATGCGGGTGCTGGAAGTGAAGGCCGATCGCTCCACGCTGCGACAGCTACACTCCGCCATCAAGGCCGCGCTTTGATATCGCCGAAATCGCTGCTGCGCCTACTTATTCACGGACGCAGCGATGAGCCACCGAAAACCCGGGCACGGAGTGCCCTGCGCTGGGTCCGGATCGCCATTCTGATCGTGACCGCTTTGGTCACCTTGCAGTCAGTGCTGCTGGTGGCCGGCACCTACCGCGACGATCTGGCAATTCAACACAACATGGGCGTCGCGCAAGCCGAAGTGCTCAGCGCGGGGCCGCGGCGCTCCACGATCGAGTTCGTCACACCCCAACGCGTCGCCTACCGGCCCGAACTCGGCGTGCTGTACCCGTCCGAATTGGCCACCGGCATGCGGATTTACGTCGAATACAACAAGAAAGACCCGAACCTGGTCCGGGTGCAGCACCGCAACGCCGGGCTGGCGATCATCCCGGCGGGGTCCATCGCGGTGGTGTGCTGGCTGGCCGCAACGATCCTGCTGGTGGGTTTGGCGCTGCTGGACAAGCGGCTTTAACCAGCAAATTTCGCGCCCCGTATGCCCTCACGAAACCTTATCGACAGCCGGTGCTGACACTATCGGTGTCGTGCGCGTTGCGATCGTCGCCGAGTCCTTCCTCCCGCAAGTCAATGGTGTCAGCAACTCAGTTCTTCGGATACTCGAGCATCTGCGCCGAACAGGTCACGAAGCCCTAGTTGTCGCCCCCGATAACCCTCCGGGCGAACCCCGGGCGGAACGAATCCACGACGGCATCCGAATCCATCGGGTGCCGTCTCGCATGTTTCCGAAGGTGACAACCTTGCCGCTGGGTGTGCCCGTGCCCGGAATCGCCCGCGCGCTACGCGGATTCGATCCCCACGTAATCCATCTCGCCTCGCCGGCGCTGCTGGGTTACGGCGGCGTGCGAGCTGCTCGGCGTATGGGCGTCCCGACGGTAGCGGTATACCAAACCGACGTCCCTGGTTTCGCGGCCAGCTACGGCATCGGGATCACGACCCGTGCCGCGTGGGCTTGGTTCCGCCACCTGCACGGCCTCGCCGACCGCACCCTGGCGCCGTCCAGCGCGACGATGGAATCCCTTGTAGCCCAGCGATTTCCACGGGTACATCGGTGGGCGCGAGGTGTCGATATACTACGGTTCGCGCCGTCTGCTCGTGACGAGGAACTCCGGCGGCGGTGGTCGCCGAACCGCAAACCGATCGTCGGGTTCGTCGGGCGGCTGGCGCCGGAGAAGCATGCCGAGCGGCTGCGGGCGTTGGCCGCCAACGACGCGGTCCAGCTCGTCATCGTGGGCGACGGCGTCGATCGACAGAAGCTGCAATCAGCTATGCCCACAGCGGTTTTCACCGGTGCGTTGTACGCCAACGAGCTCGCCGCGGCGTATGCCAGCATGGATGTTTTCGTGCATACGGGTGAGCACGAGACGTTTTGCCAAGTCGTGCAGGAAGCGCTGGCGTCGGGGTTGCCGGTGATCGCCCCCGACGCCGGCGGACCACGCGACCTGGTAGCGCCCTTCCGCACCGGGCTGCTGTTGGGAGTCAACGAGTTCGAGGCGCGGCTACCCGAGGCTGTTGCCGCGCTCCTGGAAGAACGCCACCGGTATTCGCCAGCCGCCCGGCGCAGCGTGCTCGGCCGCAGCTGGCCGGTCATTTGTGACGAGCTGCTCGGCCACTACGAGGCGGTGCAGTCGCCGCACGCGCGGGCGCGCATGGCTCGTACGTCGCTGAGGCGATACGCGCAGGGGGAGTGACTAGCCCTGCGCCAGCTCGGCGACCGGCTGCCACCGCTCCCAGGTGCGTAGCCGGTTTTCGTAGTCGGCCTTCGCGGTAGCCAGCGCCGAAGCGCCGAAGAACGCCCGCAGCGGCGGCTCCTCGGCATCAACGACCTTCAGCAGCGCGGCCGCCGACGCAGTGGGGTTGCCCCGTTGCGACCACCGCCGATTGCGTTCGGCTTCGGTCGCCGCATGAACCTCGTCATAGTCGGGCAGGCGGGCGGCGTGTTTTGCCGACGAGCCGCCCCAGTCGGTGGAGTAACTAGCCGGTTCGATCAACGTGACGTGCACGCCGAACGGTGCCACCTCCTGGGCCAGCGACTGGGAGAATCCCTCCAGCGCCCACTTCGAGGCGTGGTAGATGCCGACGTCCCGAAACGCGGTGACGCCGCCGATCGAGGACACCTGGATGATGTGCCCGCTGCCCTGCTTGCGCAGGTAGGGCAACGCGGCCTGGGTGATCCACAGCGCCCCGAACACGTTGGTCTCGATCTGGTCGCGTGCCTCTTGCTCGGTCAGTTCCTCGACAAACCCGAATTGGCCGTAGCCGGCGTTGTTCACCACGATGTCCAGCCGACCGAAATGGTCGTGTGCCTGCTTGACCGCCGCGAAGTCGGCGTCTCGATCGGTGACGTCCAGGCGAATCGGCAGCAGCGCACCGTCACCATAGCCGTAGCGCTCCACCAGATCGTCCAGCGCTTCGGTGTTGCGGGCCGTCGCTGCGACCTTGTCGCCGCGTTGCAGCGCGGCGATCGCCCATTCGCGCCCGAAGCCGCGCGAGGTGCCGGTGATAAACCAAACTTTTTCGCTCACGCAGTTCTGTAACGCATTCGCCGACACACCATTCCCGCACGGTAGCGTCGACGCCATGAGTCGCGCCGCCCTGGACAAGGACCCCCGGGACGTCGCGTCGATGTTCGACGGCGTCGCCCGTCGCTATGACCTGACCAATACCGTGCTGTCGCTGGGCCAGGATCGGCACTGGCGGCGCGCCACCCGCTCGGCGCTGCGGATCGGGCCAGGCGACAAGGTGCTGGACCTGGCCGCGGGTACCGCGGTGTCCACGGTGGAGCTGGCCAAGTCCGGGGCGTGGTGTGTGGCGGCCGACTTTTCGGTCGGGATGCTCGGGGCCGGTGAGGCGCGCAAGGTGCCCAAGGTTGCCGGCGACGCCACCCGGCTGCCGTTTGCCGACGGGGTATTCGACGCGGTCACGATCAGTTTCGGGTTGCGCAACGTCGCCGACCCGCAGGCGGGCCTGCGGGAGATGGCCCGCGTCACCCGGCCCGGCGGCCGACTAGTGGTGTGCGAATTCTCCACACCCACCAACGCGCTGTTCGCCACCGTGTACAAGGAGTATTTGATGCGGGCACTGCCGCGCGTGGCGCAAGCGGTGTCCAGCAACCCCGACGCCTACGTCTACCTCGCCGAGTCGATCAGAGCCTGGCCGGACCAGGCGACGCTGGCGCACCGGATTTCCGGGGCGGGGTGGTCAGCTGTGCGTTGGCGCAATCTGACCGGCGGCATCGTGGCGCTGCACGCCGGCTATAAGCAGGCCTAGTGAGCGCCGGCCTGCTGGATGAAGCCGACCTGGTCGGGGCAGTAATGGTCGATCGCGGCGCCCAGGAACTGGAACGCCTGGCCTTCGGTGGTGCCCCGCGGCAGGTTGTGCTGGATGAAAGTGGCCGACTTGTAGGGATCGTGGTCTACGCCCCTGGTGATCCGCTCGCAGCTGATCTTGGCCAGCCACGCGTTAAAGTCCTGCGGGCCGTAGATCCCGTAGGCGTGCAGCTGAGCGTTGAACGGGTAGTCCCAGTCGTCCGCCTGCGCCGGCGCGGCAAGTGCGATTGCGGAGACTGCCGCGGCAACCCCGGCAGCGAGGCTCAGACCCTTCATTAGGCGGACTATACACCTCGCTCCAGGTGCGCCGACAATCGTCAACCGCCGACCGACACGTATCCATCGGCCTCCTCGCGGACCTCCATGCCGGGGATCCCGAAGAAGTCCTTCGGCGCCTTGGCGTGCAGCCGGGCCGGCTTGATGTCATCGACAACCCAGTACTTGGACACCACGTCGCGGAGCTCGTCCTTGGTGACCGCGTTGATCGGGCCTGTCGTTCACCGCGGCCTTGTCGAAGACGAGGGCGAAGTAGGACGCACCCGGGGCGGCGGCGCGGACGATCGACTGCTGGTAGCCCTCGCGGGCCTCGACCGGGATCGAATGGAACAGGGTGCTGTCGACGATGGTGTCGAACCGGTCGTCATAGCCGGTGAACGAAGTGATGTCGGCCTGCTGGAAGCTGGCGGTGCTGCGGCGATCAGCCCTCCGGCCATCAGTGCGGCGCCCAGGCTGGCGATGAAGGCGGTCCCGGCTGGCGGGCGGTCAGCGCGCCCGAGGCGGTGGCGCTGCAGCGGGCGATACATGACCAGGTCTGGTCGCTGGACCGTGGAACGCGCTACCTGTGTAACACTTCGCCGTCGTCCTCCGATGTTTGTCTGTGACTGGGCAAATTGGAGGCATGGCGTGGGCAGGCGGCGTATCGACGTACGCGGCTTCGCCTGCGCCCACCGCGGAGCCTGGTGGACGCGCGGCACGGATAGGCGGGCCAGCCGGTGAAAAGTTGGAACAATGTGGAAAACCCTTGCAGTGCCCGCATCGCAGTATGGTTCGACGCCCGCCAATTCCTCGCTGGTCAGGGGAATTCCCGGCCCGGGTATGACGTATCGGTGATGACATGTTTGGAACACAATTGAAGGTAGTCAATGAATAAAATCTGGCTCGTTCCGATAATGGTATCTAGTGCGATTTTTATTTTCCCGCCAGCGAGGGCCAATGCCGGTTTATGTGATTATCCAGCTGTCCTCACCGGAGGAAACGTTTTCGTTGCCCAGGGGGCTTACTGTGATTGGCCTACCGAAATCAATGGATCACATTTGCACTGTGAGGCCGGGGGCGTGGGTGTTGACGTTGGCGCGGCTATTGCCGGGGGTTCCACTCTCGGCCTTGGCGGCTTGGGTGCCGGCGGTGTCAGTTGCACATGGCGGTGCCCCGACAACAGCATGGCACCGGCACCAAATCCCCCTGGCGCTTGGAAATGGTATATGGTTCCTGTTCCGAATGCGTGCAAAGATCATATGGAACCGGCTGGATTTGCGAGTGCACCCGTTCTTCCCGGTGAAGGTCTGCCAGTTCCGGCACCACCTCCCGCGGCGGTAGGAGGACCGGTAGGAGGACCGGTATTACCGCCGTTAGCGCCGGAAACAGAGCGTCCTTAATCCATAGGAAAGAAGATGGAAAGTGCGGCAGCGTGTCTGTTGTGTCATTCCTGCCCCGCGATTGTTGATGGGGGATGTTGATGAAAGAGAATATTGGTCACGCCATTGACGAAGTCGAATTCGCAGTCGGGCGGATCGGGTAGGCGCGGCTGTTCGTTGCCTGCCCCGATGGCCTGGGGCCGACCGTGCTCGCCGTACTCAGCTGAACGGTGGTCGGCGATCGAGCAGCCGCGACATACGCCCCCCGCCCCGCCACACCCGCGCCACCCAGTCGGCGTCGTCGTCGGTGACCAAGTTGGCCATCACCCGCACGGCAATCGTCATCAGCGCGCTGGAGCGCACCGCGATCGGTCCGGTCGTCGGCAGGAACCGTTGGAAGGTCAGCAACAGCGCGAGCCGGCGCGCGACCGAAAACCCGCGGCCGTAGTGCTGCTGCAGTAGCGACGGCCACGCGTGCGACAGGTCACGCGCGCCCAGCAACTCCACGGCCAGCCGCCCCGTCTCCAGTCCGTAGTCGATGCCTTCGCCGTTTAGGGGATTGACGCATGCCGCGGCGTCGCCGATCAGCATCCAGTTCGGCCCGGCCACCCCGGAAACCGCGCCGCCCATCGGCAGCAGCGCCGACGACACCGCGCGCGGCTCGCCGGTAAAACCCCACTCGTCGCGGCGCAGGTCGGCGTAGTACGAGATCAGCGGTCGCAGCGCCAGGTCCGCCGGCCGCTTTGACGTCGACAACGCTCCGACGCCGATGTTCACCTCGCCGTTGCCGAGCGGGAAAATCCAGCCGTAGCCGGGCAGCACGGCGCCGTCGGGGGAGCGCAGTTCCAGATGCGACGTCAGCCAGGGGTCGTCGCTGCGGTCGGTGCTCAGATACCCGCGCGCGGCGACGCCATACGCCGTCTCCTGGTGCCATCGCCGTCCCAGTTTGCGACCCAGTGAGGACCGGGCCCCGTCGGCGACGATCAGCTCGCGGCAGGCCACCTCGGTGCCGTCGGCCAGCGTCAGCGATACCACGCGCCTCGATGAGTCATGATGAACGCCAACGGCTTTGGTGCCGAGCAGCATGCGCGCCCCGGACTCCTCAGCGACTTTGCGGATCCGGTCGTCCAACTCCAGGCGGGCCACCGCGCTGCCGGTCGACGGGAAAGACGGGCCGGGCCAGTCCACTTCCACCTCGCCGCCGAAACCGCTCATCCGCAAGCCCCGGTGCCGGATGCGGGTATCCAGCCAATCGCCCAGCCCCAGCCGTTCCAGCTCGGCGACCGCGCGCGGCGTCAACCCGTCACCGCAGGCCTTGTCGCGGGGAAAGCTGGCCGAGTCGATGACGAGCACGTCGGTGCCGGCGCGCGCTGCCCAGGCGGCCGCGGCCGATCCGGCGGGTCCGGCGCCCACGACGACCAGGTCGGCGCTGGAGGCTTTTGTCTCCACGCCCACCAGTATGTTGGTCGAATGGGTACTCCGGCGACGGTGGTGGCGGGCGTCGAGTTCGGCGACGCCGAGTTCGCCGCGACCGTGCGAGACGGGGTCGCGCGGGTCGAGCAACTCATGGACACCGAACTGCGCGGTGCCGATGAGGTGATGACCGATTCGCTGCTGCACCTGTTTTTGGCCGGCGGTAAACGATTCCGGCCGCTTTTCACGGTGTTAGCCGCCCAGATCGGGCCGCGGCCGGACTCCTGGGAGGTGACGACGGCAGCCGCGGTCATCGAGATGGTGCACCTGGCGACGCTGTACCACGACGACGTGATGGACGAGGCGGCCGTGCGCCGCGGCGCGCCCAGCGCCAACGCGCGCTGGGGCAACAATGTCGCCATCCTGGCGGGTGACTATCTGTTCGCGACGGCGTCGCGACTGGTGTCGCGGCTGGGACCCGAGGCGGTGCGGTTGATCGCCGAGACGTTCGCTCAGCTGGTGACCGGGCAGATGCGCGAGACCCGCGGCGCCGCCGAGGGGGTGGATTCGGTCGAGCACTACCTGAAGGTGGTGCACGAGAAGACCGGTTGCCTGATCGGCGCGGCCGGCCGGTTCGGCGCCATGTTCTCCGGCGCCGACGACGAGCAGGTCGAGCGGCTGGATCGGCTGGGCGGCCTCGTCGGAACCGCGTTTCAGATCTCCGACGACATCATCGACATCGACAGTGAGTCCGAGGAGTCGGG
Source organism: uncultured Actinomycetota bacterium (assembly GCA_963767375.1). GTDB lineage: Bacteria > Actinomycetota > Actinomycetes > Mycobacteriales > Mycobacteriaceae > Mycobacterium. Next base: position 813,822 of record CAVYDT010000008.1, on the reverse strand, counting down.
CAAGGTGCCCGGCACCGATCTGCGCGAAGGCGTCCGTACCCTGCCGATGCTCTACGCGCTGTCCGAGACCGGACCCGAAGGCGCGCGCCTGCGCGAGCTGTTGGCCGGACCGATAACAGACGACGCCGAGGTCCTCGAGGCGCTGACGCTGTTGCGCGCGTCGCCGGGAATGGCGAAGGCCAAGGACGTCCTGGCCCGGTACGCGACCCAGGCGCGTCACGAGCTGGACCTGCTGCCCGACGTCCCTGGCCGCCGCGCACTTGCCGCCCTGGTCGACTACACCATCAGCCGGCAAGGCTAGTGGCGGCTCATCGCGCGTCGCCGAAAGACAGATGGAACCCAGGTGGTCATCCCAGGCGTTGAATGGGTTGTGAGCATTAGCCGTGTGTTCGTAGGAGGACACTGATGACCTGGCATCCCCATGCCAACAGCTTGAAGACGTTCGTCTTGTTGGTCGGTATGTCCACCATGATCGTGGCCGTCGGCGCGCTGTTCGGCAGGACGGCGCTGTTTTTGGCGGCCCTGTTCGCCGTCGGGATGAACGTCTACACGTACTTCAACAGCGACAAGCTGGCGCTGCGGGCGATGCACGCGAAGCAGGTTTCCGAGCTGGAGGAGCCGGCGATGTACCGGATCGTGCGCGAGCTGGCCACCGCCGCGCACCAGCCGATGCCACGGCTGTTCATCAGTGACACCAACGCGCCGAACGCGTTCGCCACCGGCCGCAACCCGCGCAATGCCGCGGTCTGTTGCACCACCGGCATCCTGGACATCCTCAACGAGCGCGAGTTGCGCGCCGTGCTGGGACACGAGCTTTCGCACGTCTACAACCGCGACATCCTGATCTCTTGTGTCGCCGGCGCGCTGGCCGGGGTGATCACCGCGCTGGCCAACATGGCGCTGTGGATGCGTATGTTCGGCGGCAGCCGAGATGGTGAGAATCTCTTTGCGCTGCTGCTGGTTTCGTTGTTGGGCCCCATCGCCGCCACGGTGGTGCGGCTGGCGGTGTCGCGGTCGCGGGAGTACCAGGCGGACGAATCGGGCGCGATGCTGACCGGCGACCCGCTCGCGCTGGCGTCGGCGCTGCGCAAGATTTCGGGCGGCGTGCAGGCGGCCCCGCTGCCGCCGGAACCGCAGCTGGCCAGTCAGGCGCACCTGATGATCGCCAACCCGTTCCGTGCGGGTGACCGGATCGGTTTGATGTTCTCGACGCACCCGCCGATCGAGGACCGCATTCGCCGGCTGGAGGAGATGGCGCGCGGGTAAAACCCGCTGTTACAGCCCAGGTAAGCAGGCCGGGAAGTAGCACGGCTGATTAGGCCCCTGAGCCTTACCGACCAGGCGCCCCAGGTTGACGAGCGACGGCGACAGAATCAAGTCCACACCCGCCTTTTGATCTTGAGGCATATTGCGGGTCTCAAAATCCAAATTGGTGAGCTGCTGCTGGATCTGTGTCAGCCGCTGATTTCGTTCCGCCGGGTTCAGGCTCCCCCAGGCTGCGTCCAGGTCGGCGATTTCCCGCCGCACCTCTTCCGCATCGGATTGGGGGCTCAGGCTGAAGGTGGGTTGCTGCGGGTAGAGACGGGTGAGTGCGGGTTGCGCCGCCCCATCTGCCTGCGCCGGACTGGCCGTTATCAGCGTGCCGGCCACCACGCCGGCCATCGCTAACGCTGTGATCCTCATCGGTGACTTCTCTTCTGCATTTCTGCGCGCGCCGGTTGTCTGCCCCGGCCACCCCACGCAAGACCGGTTCAGTACCGAGGTTGCCGCAGACAGCTCGCGAAATTCTTGCGAAATTCTTGCGTCGCGGGCTGCTTAATCTAGGCGGCTTCGGGCCGTTCGGCTTCAAATAGGTCGCTAACGGTTCGGCGTGCGAGTTGACCGGTCTCGACCACACCATGGATCCGAACGGTGGCACCCGTGGCTTGGTGCTGCCGCTGCCAGTCGGTGATCGCTTGATGTGCCGCATGATCGAGGTAGTTCACCGAAATGGTGACCTCCACATTCCTGCCGGCAGGGATCGACGCCAGCACGCGTGTCAGCCGAGGCAGTGCCAGGAAGGTGCATGCTCCCTTCACCGTTACGCACCAGTCCTCACCTACGGGCCCGGCCTCAACCGTGGCCCGGATCACCCGCCATCCGGTCAGCGCTATGGCCAGCGCGAGTCCAATCATCACGCCTTGCAACAGATTGAGGAAAACGACGCTGAAAGTCGTCACTGCGTAGACAGCGAAATCGCCGTTACGTAGTGCGGTTTCGATGTGGGCCGGTTTCAGCAGCTCGATGCCGATCACAATGAGTAGGCCGGCAAGCGCGGCGGTAGGGATCTGTTCGACCAACTCAGCGAACGGGATGGTAAACAGCAGGATCCAGAAGCCATGCATGATTGTCGAGGCGCGGGTTTTGGCTCCGGCGCTGACATTGGCTGCGCTACGGACGATTACGCCGGCGATTGCAAGGCCGCTGACCGCACCGGAAACGATGTTGGCGGCGCCTTGTCCGATCAGCTCGCGATTGAAGTCGGTTCGTGGCCCGTTGTGCATCCGGTCGATCGACACGGCGGTCAACAGGCTCTGGACACTGGTGATGAGCGTAATGGTTACGACGGCGACTGCGATCTCGCCCCAGTCGCCGTGCGGAATATCGGGAAGTTCCAGTGCGCCCAGCGCCGAACCCTCGAGGTCGATCCGCCGCACATCGAACGGGAAAACCATTGAGATCGACCGTGACGCCAACAATGGCAACCAACGGGCCGGGAATACGGCGGACCTAGCCGGAACCCACCGCCAGGCGACCAGTATCGACGATCACCAGTACGCCCAGAAGAACCCCGGGCCGGTGGGCTCCGATGACTTGCGCCGGAAGCTCAATGACGTTGTGCCAGGCCGTGACTTTTGGATTTGCCGCCCAGTAGTACGTGGGTTTGTTGCAGTGCGATCGTGATTCCGATGCCGGCCAGCATCGCGTGGACGACGACGGGTGAGATCGCAAGCGCGGCTCGAGCAACACGGCTGAGCCCCAATGCGACTTGCAGGACACCCGCGGCAACGGTGATGAAACACGTCACCGCCCAACCGAAATCCGAAACCAGATCGGCGACGACGACGGTCAGACCGGCTGCGGGTCCGCTCACCTGCAGCGGTGATCCGCCGATGGCGCCGGCGATGACTCCCCCTACGATAGCGGCGATTAGACCGGCGAGCACCGGGGCGTTGGATGCGATCGCGATCCCTAGCGATAACGGAAGCGCAACAAGGAACACCACGAGTGATGCGGGCAAGTCGTACCGAAGAACTGATCGAAGTCGGTCGGATTGCATCGGTGAACTCCCTCGTTAGGTCTTAGCGGGGGGACGTTACTTCAACGTAACTGGTTGCTGCACAGGCAATTACGGCGCAACTGTTCGCGCCCGGCACGCCTGGCTACTGGTTCGACGGTATTGGGGCGGCGCAGCACGGGTCAAGCTGACGAGCTGCGTGCATACGGAACGCAAAGATTTAAATCCGCACCCGGCCCCGGGTCAGAACCCGGAGCCGTGCACCTCGTGCCCCGGAATCTCGGCTATCAGGCCTTCATAGGCTTGCTCGGCGGTCGACCCGTGGTTGATCACGGCGTCCACTTCGCGCGCGATCGGCATCCTCAACCCAAACTCGTTGGCGAACTCCATGATCACGCTCGCGGCTTTGACTCCTTCGGCGACCTGATTCATCGACGCGATGATCTCGTCGATCGACTTGCCCGCGCCGAGCTGCTCACCGACGTGGCGGTTGCGGCTGCGCTGGCTGGTGCAGGTGACGATGAGGTCGCCCAGGCCGGCCAGTCCGGGGAAGGTTTCGCTCTGCCCGCCCAGCGCCACGCCCAGCTTGGTCATCTCGCGCAGCGCGCGGGCGATCAGAAGTGCGCGCGTGTTTTCGCCGATGCCCCCCGAGTAGCCCATCCCGACCGCGATGGCGAAGACGTTCTTGAGTGCGCCCGCCATCTCGACGCCGACCACGTCGTCGCTGGTGTAGACGCGGAAGCGCCGGGTGCGGAACAACGCCGCCAGCCGGGTTGCCAGATGCTGGTCGGGCATCGCGAGCACCGCCGCGGCGGCGTAACCCTCGGCCACCTCGCGGGCGATGTTCGGCCCGGCCAGGATGCCCGCCGGATGACCGGGCAGCACTTCCTCGACGATCTGTGACATCCGCATGTTGGTGCCCTGTTCGAGCCCCTTGACCAGTGACACCACCGGCACCCACGGCCGCAGTTCCTTGGCCAGTTCGGTGAGCACGCCGCGGAAACCATGTGAGGGCACGCCCATGATGACGACGTCGGCGCAGTGGGCGGCCTCGGCGAAGTCGGTGGTGGCGCGCAGCGTGTCGCTCAGGACGACGTCATTACCGAGGTAGCGGCTGTTGTTGTGATGTTCGTTGATGTCCTTGGCGGTCGCCTCGGAGCGCACCCACTGCAGCGTCGGTCCGCGGCGCGCGCAGATTGACGCCACGGTGGTGCCCCAGGAACCGCCACCGAGGACAACGACTGTGGGTTCGCGCTTCTCCGCTGCCATGGGAATCAGCGTATTGCCGAAACCGGAGATTTAGTAGGTGTTCATCTCGCGCGACGGTCACCCCGCCACAGGCACGCGTTCGGCGGCGCGGCCGAACACCATCGACTCCTCGATGCGGTCGAAGCGGTAGTCGAGGGCGTCGGCGACATAGTTCTGCCGCACGTTCCACGGCCGTTTGGTGCCCGACTTGGGCAGCGCGTGCAGCGACCGCTTCACATAGTTGGCCTGAATGTCCCAGGACGGCTTTTCGCGCATCGGCTGGTTGCCGCGCTGTGGGTAGGCGTGGGTGTAACCCCGAGAAGCCATGTGAGCCAGCAGTTTTGCCGTGGCTCGGGCCGTGATGTCGGCGCGCAGCGTCCAGGATGCCTTCGTGTAGCCCACACACCAGAACAGGTTGGGCACATCGTCGAGCATGTGTGCCTTGTAGACGAAGCGATCGCACGGATTGATCTCGACGCCGTCCAGGCTGATCGTGGCTCCGCCGAGTACCTGCAACTTCAGGCCGGTGGCGGTGACGACGATATCGGCATCGAGGTGCGCGCCGGATTCGAGTGCGATACCGGTGGCGTCGAAATGGTCGATGTGGTCGGTGACCACGTCGGCCCGTCCCTCGGTGATCGCGGTGTAGAGGTCGGCGTCAGGGATCAGGCACATGCGTTGGTCCCACGGGTTGTACCGGGGTTTGAAGTGGGTGTCGACGTCGTAGCCCTCGGGCAGCTTTCTGATCGCTCGGTACCGCACCAGCCACTTCACGAGACCTGGTAGCTTGCGGGACAGGAAAACGAAGACCGCCTCCGTCAACGCAACCTGCATTCGGATGAGCGCATGGGAAGGTCTGCGGGGCAACACTTTACGCACAACGGCAGCGAACTTGCTGTACTTGGATGCCGCCATCATGTAGGTCGGCGAACGCTGCAGCATCGTCACCTTTTCCGCCCGGTCGGTCAGCGACGGGATCAGCGTGACCGCGGTGGCCCCGCTGCCGATCACCACGATCTTCTTGCCGGTGTAGTCCAGGCCTTCTGGCCAGTGCTGCGGATGGACGACACTGCCGCCGAACTGTTCGATGCCAGGGAAGTCCGGGGTGAAGCCCTCATCGTAGTTGTAGTAGCCGCTGCCGAAGAACAGGAAGCGGCTGCGGTAGAGCCTGCGTGCACCGTTGTGCTCGACGGTGACTGTCCAGGTGTCGGTGGCGGAATCCCAGTCCGCTGAGCGGACGTAGCTGTCGAACCGGATGTGGCGGTCGATGCCGTACTTGTGCGCGGTGGCCGTCATGTACTCGCGGATGTGCTCGGCGTCGGCGACGCCTTCCCTGCGGGTCCAGGGCTCCCACGGAAAGGACAGCGTGAACATGCTGCTATCGGAGCGCACCCCGGGGTAGCGGAACAAATCCCACGTACCGCCGATCTGTGCCCGCCGCTCCACGATGATGTACGTCAACCGGGGGTTTCGCTCGTGGAGCCGGTAGGCCGCACCGAGGCCGGAGATGCCGGCGCCGACGATGAGGACGTCGGCGTCGACGTCGATGCCTTGCTGGGTGGTCACGCCCACCACATTAGGCCCGCGCGGGCTAGCGGTAGTTGACGAACTGCAGCGCCACCTCGAGGTCGGCCTTCTTCAGCATCGCGATGACGGCCTGCAGGTCGTCGCGCTTCTTGCTGGTGACGCGGACCTCGTCGCCCTGGATCTGGGTCTTGACGGTCTTGGGCCCCTCGTCGCGAATGAGCTTGGTGATCTTCTTGGCGTTTTCGCTGTCGATGCCCTGCTTGAGCGTGCCCGTGACCTTGTAGGTCTTGCCGGAGGCCTGAGGTTCGCCGGCGTCGAAGGCCTTCATCGAGATGTCGCGGCGGATCAGCTTTTCCTTGAAGACGTCGACGGCGGCCTTGACGCGCTCCTCGGTGGACGAGGTCAGCTCGATCGCCTCGTCGCCCTTCCAAGCGATCTTGGTGTCGGTGCCGCGGAAGTCAAAGCGCGTGGACAGCTCCTTGGCGGCCTGGTTGAGCGCGTTGTCGACCTCCTGGCGGTCGACCTTGCTGACGATGTCGAACGATGAATCCGCCATCCGATCCTCCCTTCCTCTGGTGATTGTGAACTGTCTACCCGCTCGTTGTAACCTGCTAGGCGGCAGGTTGCCCGAGCGGCCAATGGGAGCGGACTGTAAATCCGTCGCGCAAGCTTCACTGGTTCGAATCCAGTACCTGCCACCACCAGGTCAGCGGCTGTTTTGGTCTCTGGCTACGCTTCGAGTACGCCTGAGTTGTCACGCTTTGTCACAACTCGGGCGAAACTTGCTGCACACGGGCACACCAGGACGCTGGAATTGCATCCGTGTCAACGGTGTGGTGCGAAACGTCGGCTAAAAGCCTCTGAGGGCCGCGGTGGTCTTGCCGGTTCGTTCGCGCAGGAGCACTCGCAAGGTGTTGGGGTGTTTGTAGCCGATTTTCCGGGAGATCGTCTCCAGGGAGAGTTCGGTTGTGCGCAGCAGATGCGATGCCCGTTCGATCCTGAGGTCCTGAATGAAGCGGATGGGTGAGGTGCCCAGGGTGCGTTGGACGGCGCGTTGCAGCATTCGTTCGCTCACTCCGATGGCCTTGGCGGCCTGGGGGACGCTGATGGGCTCGTTGAGACGTTCGCGAACCCAGCGTTCGAAGGCCGCAACGGTGGGGTCGCTCTGAGCCAAGGCGCTGGGGATGGCGTAGACCGACTGTGACGGACGTTCGTCGATCACCAGGTAACGCGTCACCAGGTCGGCCACGGTGGGACTGGTCGTGCGCACGACCGCCAGGGCCAGGTCCACGTGTCCGAACGCCGCACCTGCGGTGGTGATGCCGTCCGAGGCGACGACCATCCGGCCCTCGTCGAGTTGGACGGTCGGGTAGCGGCTCCGGAACGCTGGTGACAACCACCAACTCGTCGTGGCGCGTAGCCCGTCCAGGATGCCCGCCTCGGCCAGCAAGACGGTGCCGGCGCACGCGGAGGCGATCGCCGTGCCGCGTTCACGAGTCGAGGCGATCAGGGTGCGCGCGGGCAGCGACTGGTCGCCGATGACGTAGTCGAGGACCTCCGAGGGGCGGCGGGCGGCCCGGGCGGGGACCATCAGCAGATCCGCCCCCTCGACCTGCGCGACGGGCTCGGTCGTCACCAGATGCCCAGCGCCGGTACGGATCTCGGGTTGCAGGCCGACCAGAGTCGCATGCCAGGACGGGGCCTCGGGGACCTGATCGGCCATCGCGTTCGCAAAGTCGAGCACGTCGAGGATCGCGGCGAGTCCGGAGTCGAACACGCCGTCTTGGACCAAGACTGCTATCTCGATGTCGGAAATGCTATCAAACGTGGCGTTTCTGCCGCTGACGTGATCACCGGCCCTCGCTTAGCGTCGTGGTGTGCCGGAAATCCGGTACGGCTGGGGTTTGAAACCCACTGAAACCCGGCCCCGCACTCACTTTCGGAAGGTCGACATGGCCGACATGCACCTTGAGGTCACCATCATCCCCGTCGCCGACGTCGAGCGATCCAAGAAGTTCTACGACCGTTTGGGGTGGAGATTCGACGACGACGTCGCCCCGGCAAACGACGTCCGCATCGTCCAGTACACCCCGCCAGGCTCGGGCGCCTCGATCACCTTCGGCACCGGAATCACCCCGGGTGCGCCTGGCTCGGCCACGACGGCGCTGACCGTCAGCGACATCCAAGCCGCCCATGACGACTTCGTCAGCCGTGGCATCGAGGCCAGCGAGATGTGGCACGGGGCGCCGTTCCCCCTGGAGGCACGGCTGCCCGGCCCCGACCCCGAGCGCACCAGTTACGGGTCGTTTTTCGCGTTCGCCGATCCCGACGGCAATGCGTGGCTGGTCCAGGAGGTCACCACCCGGCATCCCGGCCGAGACTGACGCCGTATTCGCGACAAGAGGAAAGACCAGTAGATGCCATACGTGACTGTTGGACAAGAGAATTCGGCCCCGATCGAGCTGTATTACGAGGATCACGGCTCCGGACAGCCGGTGGTGCTGATCCACGGCTATCCGCTGGACGGCCACTCGTGGGAGAAACAGCTGCCCGTGCTGCTGGCAGCGGGCAAGCGGGTGATCACCTACGACCGGCGCGGGTTTGGCCGCTCGAGCCAACCCACGACGGGCTATGACTACGACACCTTCGCCGCTGACCTCAAGGCCTTGGTCGACAGGCTCGACCTGCGCGAGGCGGTGCTGGCCGGCTTCTCGATGGGAACCGGCGAGATCACCCGATACCTGGGAACCTACGGATCCGACCGAGTCACCAAGGCGGCACTGTTCGGTCCGCTGCCACCGTTTCTGCTGCAGACCGACGACAACCCGCTGGGAGTAGCGCAGAGCGTCTTCGACGGGTTCGAGAAGAGGATCACCACGGACCGCTATGCGTGGTTTACGTTCTTCTTCGACAACTTCTACAACGTCGATAAGCTGCGCGGCACCCGCATTAGCCAGGAGGCGTGGAACGCCAGCTTCCAGGTCGCCGTCGGTTCGTCGGCCTACGCGACGCTGGCCTGCGTGTCGACCTGGCTCACCGATTTCCGCGCCGACTTGCCGAAGATCGAGGTGCCCATGCTGGTCGTGCAAGGTGCCGAGGACCGCATCCTGCCCATCGATGCCACCGGCCGACGCCTGCCCGGCCTGGTGAAGGACGTCCGGTTCATCGAAATCCACGGCGGGCCACACAACATCGGGTGGACCCACCCCGAGGAAGTCAACAAGGCCCTGCTGGACTTCCTTGCCCAGTGAGCGGGAAGGGTGTTGGCCGCCGCGATGGGCTGTCAGACAGCGCGAACGATCGAATAGAACCGACCGATGACAGGAGGCCACCATGGCTGACCGAGACGTTTCAGCACGACCGACCGCGACGGGCCTGCGCCCGCAACCGGTGGTGATCATCACGGGCGCCTCGCAGGGAATGGGCGCGGCGTTGGTTGGCGCCTACCGCAAGCTGAACTACGCGGTGGTGGCGAACTCGCGCAGCATCACCGCTGCCGGCGATCCCGGGGTGGCCGCGGTCGCGGGGGACATCGCCGATCCGGCCACGGCCGATAGCCTCGTGGCGACGGCGGTCGAACGGTTCGGACGGGTGGACTCGCTGATCAACAACGCCGGCGTGTTCGTCGCAAAGCCGTTCACCGAGTACACGCAGGCCGACTACGCGCATGTCACCGCGGTGAACCTGACCGGCTTTTTTCACCTCACCCAACGTGTCATCGCGCAGCTGCTGTCCCAGGGTGAGGGCGGGCACGTGGTCAATGTGACCACCACGTTGGTTGAGCACGCCGACGCCCGCATTCCGTCGGCGCTGGCCTCGCTGACCAAGGGCGGCCTGGCGGCCGTCACCAAATCGTTGGCAACCGAGTACGCGCGCAGTGGAATTCGGGTCAACGCGATCTCGCCGGGGGTCATCGATACTCCGATGCACGCCGACGCCGATCACGCCGCCCTGGCCGGTTTGCATCCGCTGGGGCGGCTGGGCACGGTCGACGACATCGTCGCAGGGGTGCTTTACCTCGAGACCGCAACATTCGTCACCGGCGAGATCCTGCACGTCGACGGCGGCCAGAGCGCGGGCCACTAAGCGGTAGGTGACCTACATCGTGGCGGCGCCGTCTCGACGGCGGATGTACATGGCCGCTAGCGACAAGCGTCACGTTAAAGAGTGGAGGTTGAGGAGTTGTCCAAGCAGGTTCTGCAAGACAGGGCGGCTGCGCTGCTGGCCCTGCACGTGCCAGGAAACCCGGCGATCCTGCCGACGGTGTGGGATGCGTGGTCGGCCAAGTTGGCCGTCGACGCAGGGTTTGCCGCGCTCACCGTCGGCAGTCATCCCGTTGCCGACTCGGTCGGCAAGCCGGACGGCGAGGGCATGTCGTTCGACGACCTGACCAACCGCGTTGCGCAAATCACCGGCGCCGTTGACGTTCCGATCTCGGTCGACATCGAATCGGGTTACGGCGAACCGCCGCAGCGACTCATCGAGGGACTGCTGTCGGCTGGTGCGGTCGGCCTCAACGTCGAGGACACCGTGCACAAGGAGGGCAAGCGGTTGCGCAGCGCCGAGGAGCACGCGGCACTGGTCGGTGAGCTCCGCAAGGCTGCCGACGCCGCGGACGTGCACGTGGTCATCAACGCCCGCACCGATCTGTTCCTGCGCAACGACGGGGACGTCGCCGATCGCGTCGAGCGGGCGGTGGCCCGGCTCAAGTTGGCCGCGCAGGCAGGCGCCGACAGCCTGTATCCGGCAGGTTGTCGCGACCCGGAAACCCTGAAACGGCTAACGGCCGAACTGCCGCTGCCGGTCAATGCGATCGCGTACCCCGACCAGGACGATCCCGCGTCGTTCGGTCCACTGGGCGTCGGGCGGATCAGTTTCGGACCGTACTTTCAGCGTGCACTGTCAGTGAAGGCACGGGAGCTGCTCGATGGCTGGGTTTGTTGAGTCGGGCGACCCCGCCTGCATTGCGCCAGAGATGGTCAAGCGTCCTCGGCAAATCCCGGCTCACCACCGACACCCCCACAGAACCCAGCAGCACTGACCGCCTAAGTCACCAAGTCGGAGAATCACCCGAAGACGTCGTGCACCACGGCCCTGGACTTTACCGAACTTCCGCTGCTAGGACGGCTTTTCGGCCTCGTCTGCTGGGGCGTCAGAACAGTTCAATCCTGACAGGGGGCTCAACCCATCTCGCGGGATATGCGCTGGTAGAAGGGTCACGCACCGTCGACAGGGGTTAACGTCTGAGCAGGCGGGAGAGGATCAGGGCCGCTCGAGTGTTCGTGGTCGATGGGAGTCGTCCAGTAGCCACCCCACCGCCAGCCACGGTCGATGAAGACGTGTACGGCTGGGTCGCCGTTGTGTAAGAGTCCCGGGTCGATGCGGCTGCGGTCCAGGTAGGCCCGCCGCGTTCTGCGGTCGGAATGCGCCGCTGGCGTAGATGCACGGGTTCACAAGCGGATTGAGGTCGATAGCCCGCTGCCAGGGAAAGATTCTTTCGGCCCACCGGCCGCGGTAAGCGGCCTACGCTCGAAAGATGGAGCCCCATCCCGAAGAAACAGCCGACTTCTCGGCGTTCAGCAAAATGCGGCGGATACAGCTCGATCCCGAATCCGTTATCGGAAGGGAACTCCTCGAGCGGTTCGCCGAGTTCGACGAATCCTTTACCGGCCACAGCCGGATATGGGCGGTAGTCGTGAAACTCATTGGACTGACAGCCATGTGCTCCAAGGCTGTGATCGACCTTGAGAAACAGGTGATCGAGCTCAGGCGAGAGGTGCAATCCCGCGATAAGGCGTAAGCACCACCGATCGGCCCATCACCAGAGCCGCAAGCGGGATCGGTCTGGGCACCTGTACCCCGAACGTCCCGTTGCCTGTCGGCGACGACCGCGGCATCTACGGTGAGTACCTCCCCTCCCAAGAACCGTCCTTTTAGCTGGTGGGTTGCTAGCATGTCCGGGTGGGGGTGTGAGAAGGGCGACGTGGGGTTCGAGCGTTACCGGCTGCCGATGCTGATCGGCCAGGGCGGAATGGGCAAGGTTATCGCGGCGGCGGCGGCAGCCGGCCTGGCTTTCGCACCGTTCTCGGTGGTAGCCACCGCACCCGGTGTGGCGCAGGCGGCTCCATGTGCCGGCGTTGTCAAACCAACCCAAGTACCTTGCCAGCTCTGTCTGGATTTGACGGCGGAATATCACATTCAGACGACACGCCAGTGCTACGACGACAGGCCCCCGGTCATTGCGTCCCCGAGCAGAGTGCCGGTACTGACTCCGCAGGCGCCCCCGGAGCCCGCGCCCCCGAGCGTGACGCCGGTGCAGACCCCACAGGTCGTTCCGCCAAGTCCCCCGCCCCCGAGCACGATTCAGGTGCAGACCCCGAAGATCCCGCCGGTCCTCGAGGCGCCAAGAAACGCCTCGCTGGTGGCACCGCCGAAGGCGCTGGATGCGCCACCGCAGGCGGTCGCGGCCGCCAAGGCCGCACCGGCGACGCGGGTTAACCCCGCCACCCCACCGAAGCCGCCGACGCAGGTGGACTTCAACCACCAGGTGCAGAATGTGGTCAACGCCCACAGCGGCAACGTTGACGTCGTAAAGGTCGACAACCAGGCGTTGGTTCGTCCCCGCCACTGGGACTATCTCGACTACGAAAACGACCATCACCGCCCGAGCGTGTACAACCCGCTCAATCAGGCGATGACCTTCCGCTACTTCTACAACGGCGCCGACCGGGAGGCGTACGTGCCGGCCGGTGGCCGGATCGTGCTCGATGTCGCCACCGTTGGCCTGTTCCCGTTCACCGCGGTGGGCGACAGCTATGTGGCGTCGGGCAGCTTCTACGGCGGGGCCTCGATACCGCCGGACGGCTGGGACGGCCCACCGCCGCCAAACTACACTCCGCCGGCGCCCCCGGAGGTGTACCACTACGTCTCGGCCTATGTCCCCGCCGACAACCAGACCGTGGAAGTCGGCCAAGTGGAGGTGGTGGGCCACGACGATAGCCAACCCGCGGGCAACCAGGACACCTTCCTGCTCGACGACTCCACCTTGGCCTGGGGTCAGGTCAACGATCCCAGCAGCACCGCCCAGATCACGGTGACCAAGACCCAGTCGCTGCCGGGCGTCGGGTCGACCGACAATGGCAGCTTCTTAGTGGCGCTGGCCGCTCTCCACGAGGAGTCCGCCCAACCCACCCAACCCACCCAACCCTGGTGGCCCCTGGCGCTGGGCTACGGGGGGTTGGGGATAGCAATGGGCCTTGTCGCCTGGATGGGATCAATCGTCGGAAAGAAGCGCGGATCTGACGACTAGCGGCTAGCGGCCGGGCACGGCGCCGCACGCAGCAAGACATGCGGCGTGACCAGTTGCCTGGTGTGGCTCGGTATTTCCTTTAGGAATTGTCTAGGCAGGTAGACAGACTGGGGCCGGTTCACCAGGCCAGGAGAGGCGCGGGATCATAGATAACCATGCTGCAATGGGAAACAGTGGACGAGAACGCGACCTACCCGTTCGAGCGCTACCGTGCGATCAGCGGCAAGCATGAATACCGGGTCTTCCACGACCCCACCGGGGCAGCAAGCCAAGACCTCCCGTGGATTCTGGTGGTCCGGGAGGCGCCGGAGGGTGGCGTCTCGACGCACGTCCACCACGGCGCCTACAGCACCATCGACTGGGCGAAGCGACACGCTGAGCTATGGGAAGGCCCGCCACCGCAGTGACGGGCGCTGAGCTGCGTGGCCCCATCAGCGGCGGCCGTGCGGGCGCCACATGTCGTAATTCGGACGTGAATGCTCTGCTGACTTGTCGTCTGGCGTACTTGATGGCCGCATGGCCAGACAGCGCGAAAGGTCAGCGGCGGAAGACCACCCACCTCATCGCGCAGTACATGTACACCGCTTCACAAATGCCCGCGACTATCCGCGATAGCTGGTAGTGCACGCCAATGGCTGCCAACACACTGGTCACCCCGAGGATGAAAGCCAGGTAGTTGACGACGACCACGACGACATAGACCGCAAGCTGGGGACCGACCGGCGCGTGGGACTGAAAGTTGAAGGTGCGATTGAGCACGTAGCTCAGCGTGAATGCGCAGACATAAGCGGCCGTGACGGCGATCGGCACCGGAAGGCGAAGGCCACTGTGCAGACCAGTGAGGATTATCAGATCGACGGCGAAGGTGAGGCCGTTGATCAGGCAGAAGCCGAGAAATGTCGGTGCAACGACCGATCTCAGCCCGAACGGAAGCCGACCAACGACCGCCTCACACACATCGTGAAATCGGCCCGCCAGGCGTAATTGGCTGGCCCGCGGTTCGGCTCGCACACGGGTACGGTGCCATGGCCGGGTATCCGCCATGTGATCAGTTGGCCAACTCTGCGCGCCGCAAAAGGCGACTGCGCCAGACGGCGTCGTTCAATGCCGCTCAGGGCGAGGGCTTTTCACGGGCTTCCCCCAAGTTTTCGGAAGCCTTCTGCGCGCTGGAAATGGAGAACAGCGATTGCGGCGCGACCTGTGGCGACGCGTTGGGCTCGACGCGCTCCGTCGGTCGACCACACGGCCGCCGATGTCGAGTACGGGCGTCGTCACGGCGCAGGGCCCGCCGTAACGGGCGCCGTCCGTCGGACGGCGCTGCAAGGGGATGGCAAGGTGAAGCGCAGGTGCATGCCAAGTTCCCCTCCAGCGGGACCCGGACCTATCGTAATGACCGGTCGGCCCGCCGCAAGCGGAACTACGCAGATCCGGCGGTCGTGGCGACCGCAGAATGGGACGCCCGGGAGCTGGCCCGGCCGAAATCGGCGTTTTCGTTCACGCACGCCGTAAAGGCGCGCGGGATCGATGGCTGGACGGCTCAGCAGTGGGGAGCCCAGCACCTCTGGTTGGCGCAATAGGTCGCATGTGCGATGTTGACCATGGATCCGACGTCGCCCAACGCGACGCCTGTCGGGTCCAGGTTGGCGTGGACGTGGTTGGCAATCTGCTGTGGCGTCCAACCCCACCCGAGATCGTCGCAGATGAGGTGCGCCATCCCGATGAGGGCCTCGTCGTGGCCCGCCGGCCAAGTGATGCCGGCGCCGCGCAGTTGAGCGAGGTAAGCGTCATTAACGGGGTCGGCAGTCGCAGTCGCAGCGTTGGTAACCAGGGCGGTGCCGACCATTACGGGGACAGTTAGTGCGGCCAGCCAGCGGGGTGAGGGCATTTGATGCACTTCCTTTCTTTTTGACGGTGGCGTAATTGTGGGGTCTAAAGCGGCGCAAATGTGAAAAATAGCGAAAGCTGAGAACAAATAATTAAAACTCGGATAGTCGAGCTAAATCGCTTTTCTCAGGATTTGTTTCGGGTCCTTGCCTCGGCGACGGCGGCCAGGACGGCCCGGCCGCCGGGGTCCCCGGCGGTGGAAGGCACCACCGCGACGCAGTCGGCGCCCGCCCCGTGGTAGGCGCGCAGGGTCTCGGCGATGCGTTCGGTGGAACCGGCCACGCAGATCTGGCCGAGCAGGTCCGCGGGGACGTGGTCGGCCAGTTCCCGGCGTCCGGCGCCCGCGCGGGCGCGCCGGACGAGGTCGCCGTAGCCAAGCTCGCAGAACATCTCGCCGTATCCGGGTGGGGCCAGATAGACCGCCAGCTGGGCCGCCAATTGGCGTAGCGCCTCTTCGCCGGGCTCGTATGCGGCGGGGACCCATACCGTCAGGCTCGGCGGCGTGCGGCCGACCTTGGCGGCCTCGCCGTCGAGGGTGGCGCGCACCTGAGCTACCCGTTGCGGCGGAACAAGATTGAGGACGACCTCGTCGGCATGCCGGGCCGCCACTCGGGTGATCGCGGGTCCGAAAGCCCCGACCGCAATGCGGGTCTCGGGCCGGGGCCGACGCAGCCGGAAACCGTGACTGCGAACCTGGCTGCCGTCGTAATCGCTGCGCTCGCCGGCGAATAGGGAGCGCAGGCACGCGATCGTCTCACGCACACGCGGCGCCGCGTGCGCCCACTCGCGATCGTGCCAGCCGGCCACGATCATGGGGCTGGAGGCGCCAAGCGCGATATCGACCGTCGTCCCGGTTAGCGTTGCGACCGAGCTGGCGCCGAGCGCGAGTGTGACCGGGCTGCGCACACCGACCGCCAGCGGTCCGAGTCGCAGGGGCAAGCCGGGCACGCGATGGCCGATCGCGGTGGCCAACGCGAAGGCGTCGTAGGTCGCCATTTCGCCAATCCACAAGGCGTCCAACGCAACATCGCTGACGGTTCGCGCGATGTCGAGGGCTTCCTCGTCGGGCCGGTCCAGCCAGAAGGGCAGAACGGCCTCGACCCGTGCGCTCATAGCGTCCTCACAACGTCGACGTGTCGGCGCGTTGGCCCAGCAGGATCCGGCCGGGTAGCTCGCGTGACGCCTCGTTGACCTGGAAGTGCGCGGTGGCGGTAAATGCGTCGCGGAACCGTCGCTGCAACGGCGAGTCGTCGTAGATCGCGCTACCGCCCGCGAGGTCGTACATGGCGCGAACCACGTCGGCGGATGTTCGCGCGGCGTGGGTTGCGGCCAGGCGCAAGCGATTACGCAGTTCGACCGAGACCGGCACTTGGTTGTCGCTGGTTTGGCTGGCCTGCCAGGCGTCGTCGATCGCCAGGTAGTAGAGCGCCCTTGCCGCGCCGAGGGCCGACTCGGCGGCCGCGACCGCCGCCTGCGTGGCGGTACGTTCGGCCAATGTGCGGGTCGACCCGAGACCTTTCTTGCCGCCGGCCAATTCCACGAGGTCGTCGATGGCCGCGCGCGCGTTGCCCAGCGCCGGCGCGGCGACCGACAACGCGAAGAAGCCAAACGGCGGAAAGCGGTACAGGGGCCGGTCCACGACGGGACCATCGAAGAGCGACACGACCCGGTCGACGGGCACGAAGACTTCGTCGGCGACGGTGTCGTGGCTGCCGGTGCCCCGCAATCCCAGAGTGTGCCAATTGTCCAGGAGCTGAAGGTCTTTGGTCGGCAGTGCGACGACGGAGGGCACGGATGCTTCGTCGACCATGCATCCGGCGAACAGCACGTCGGCATGGCAGATGCCGCTGCAGAATGCCCACCGGCCCGAGACCACGACGCCGCCGTCGACCGACCGACCCTTACCGCGCGGCGCCCACACGCCCGCCGCCAATCCGCGTCCGTCGCCGAACAATTGGTCGCGGCTCGACGGCGGCAGGTACGCGACGAGCAGGGTGCTGGTGATTCCTATCGCGACGCACCAGCCCGTCGACGCGTCGCCGCGCGCCAGTTCCTCGGCCGCGCGAAGCCCCACCTGCGGCGGCAGTTCTAACCCCCCGACCTCCGCCGGCGCGCCGGCGCGCAAAAGCCCGCTGTCGCGCAGCATCGCCACCAGCTCGTCGGGAAGGCGCCGGGCAGAGTCGATCTCGCCCCACATTTTCGCGGCGGCGTCGGCGATCCGCCGGCTGGTCACCTCGATGTCGTCGTAGCCAGTAGTCATGGTTCATTTACGTTACCACTACTGGTTCAGCATTTGAACCGGTAAGATGATTGAACCATGGCCGCCTCCACTGATCTGTCCCACCGCTTCGAGGGCGAGTCCGTGGGCCGGGCTCTCGAGCTGGTCGGCGAGCGGTGGACGCTGTTGATCCTGCGGGAGACCTTCTTCGGGGTTCGCCGCTTCGGGCAGCTGGCCCGCAACCTGAACATCCCGCGGCCCACGCTGTCGTCGCGGCTGCGGATGCTGGTCGAAGCGGAACTGCTGGAGCGGGTGCCCTACTCCCTCGACCCGGAGCGCCACGAATACCGGCTCACCGCCGCCGGCCGGGATCTATTCGGTGCGATCGTCGCACTCATGCGATGGGGCGACGAGCATCTGCCGCACCCCAACGGGCCGCCAATCGTGCTGCGCCACAACGACTGCGGCCAGGTCGCCGATGCGCGGTTGACCTGTGCACACTGCGGTGAGGAGATCACCGCACAGAACGTCACCCCCGAGCCCGGCCTCGGCTATACCTGAGCCTCGGCAGGGGTGACCGACCAGCGCGGCAGGTGGGTCAGGGTGGTGAAGAACCCCGATGCTGGACGTCAGGGACCGTTGATTCACGCCGGGTGCAGGCTGACGGGTATGCCGGAATAGCGCACCATGCCGGTCACCACGTCGATGTCGTCCTTGCTGGTCAGGCGATTGACGTTGGCCTCGTGGTGGCCGTGTGGAATCGACACCGCTCCGCGCCGTATCGAATCGTTGACCTTGGCGACGCCGGTCAATTCCCCGTTCGCGCTGCGAACCGTTACCCGTTGGCCGTCCACGACGCCGGCGGCCGCGCCGTCATCGGGATGGATGAAGATTTCGGGGGGTTCGCCGAGAAAATCGAGCTGTCCGTTCAGCTTCTTGCGCTGCCGGCGCGGCACCATCACCAGCGGCGCGGGTGGCGCGAGGGCGGCGAGTTGATCGACCAAAAGGGGCGGCGCCAGCCGCCAGCCGCCCATCCGCTCGATGTGATCGTCGACCCAGGGCGCCGGTAGCTCACGGGGGACCTCCGCCCAACCGGTGGCCGCCACCTCGTCGTACTTGGCTCGGGCGCCGGCCAGCAGCACGGTCAGGACGTCGTCGTCGGTGCTGGTGTCGGGGTTACCGAGACTGCCGAGCTCGTAACCGAGCCGGCGGCCGAGTTCGGCGAAGACCCACCACATCGATCGCCGCTCGCCGACCGGTTTGACGACGGCAGGGCTGTATTGCACGGACACGCGCGAATTGAGGATGTCGTGAATGGTGATGTCGGGCCGTTCCAGCGGATCCTTGGTCGGCAGGACGTGGGTGGCCAACTCCGTGGTCTCGTTGTTGATGATCTCCGTGGTGGCGAAGACTTCGAGGTTCTGCAGGGCCGGGATCAACTTCCCCGTCTCCGGGAAGCTGGTGACCAGGCTGCCGCCGACGTTGATCAGGGCGCGGACATTGCCGGCAGCGATTTCGTCGGGCAGCACGGCGCACGGCCACTCGTTGATGAACGCCTGCGCCTCCGGGCGACTGCGCGGACCGGGGCCGAACGATCCCTCGATCGGCGTGATCGGCAGCAGGTCGCCGAAAGCCTCTAATTGATAGGCGAATCCGGGATGGAACCACGTCCCGCCGGGTCGGTTCATGGCGCCGGTGAGGATCATCAGCACCCACGCCAGCCACTGGGTGACGTTGGCCCGGTCGGCCGTCATGGTGACGCCGGTCCCGGTTTCGATCGCGACGCACTCGGCGGCGCGCACCGCCGCGCACAACCGGGTCAGTTCTGCCTCGGTCACATCGGCGAGCCGCGCGGCGTGTTCGAGGGTGAACGGCTCGACCGCGGCCGCCAGCGCCTCGATGCCCTGCACCGGCACATCCGTCTTCATGCCGTCGCGTAGGATCTCGCGAACCAGATACGCCAGCACCGCATGGTCGGTACTGGGACGCGGCGCCAGATGGCCGGTGGCCAGTCGCGCGGTCTCGGTGCGCCGCGGATCGATCACCCACACCTGGCCGCGCTTGGCGATGTCGCGCACGGTGCCGGTCGGGTTGGGCATCGAGATCGCATGGCCATGCGACACAACGGGATTCACACCGACGAGCAACAGAAAGTCGGCGTTGTCGAGGTCCGTTCGGCCGGACAGCCCCATGAATCCGCCCACCAGATCCGAGACCAACGGTTTGGCGGTGCCGTCGATGGTCAGCGGGCTGAACTTCGCCGGCGTGCCGATCGCCGCGTGCAAGGCTTCGGCCATCCGGAAGCCGGCACTTTCCATGGTGGAGAAGTAGAAGGCGACCGATTCGGGTCCGTGCCGGTCGATGATGTCCTTCAGCCGCGTACCCAGGTCATCGAGGCACACGTCCCAGGTGGTGTCCTGCAGCCGCCCGTCGATTCGCATTCGCGGTCGTTCGAGGCGGTCTGGGTGGTGGTGCACCTGCCCCAGCGCACGACCCTTCTGGCAGGTGTAACCGCGCGAGAACGGGTGGTCTTGGTCGCCGCGGACGCGAATCACCTCGTCTCCCTCGACGTCCACGAGGATGCCGCAGACGGAGGTGCAGATGCGGCAGAAACTACGCACCGTTTCCATGGCCCGATAACGTACTCTCGCCATCAGAGAAGCACCATCACAAATTAGAGAATGAAATCGCGTTTTTGAGAATGCCACTTTCCGTGGCGGCAAAGTTCAGGCCCAAGGGCCGGGGTAGTGGCCGTCCTCGTCTTGCACCAGCACGATTTCCTTGCAGTCACCACCCTTGGACGTCGCCGTTTCGCCGCGGCACACCAGCGTCCACCCGGTTATCCGCCCGAACGGCCGAACGGACCAGCTGGACGCGACCTGATTGGCCGCCGGCAAGGCGATCACCGACAGCGCGCCGTTGCTGTACGTGACGTAGAGACGGTCGTCGAAGAAGCTCAGTTTGGCGATGGCCATTTTGGTGGCTTCGTCTCGGTTCTTGAGCAGGTCCCACTGCTTCGTGCCCAGGTTCCAAACACCGAACCCGAACTGTGAATTATTCGAACCGCGACCGTCGACAAACAATTTCCCGTCCGCCAGTGTGGCCATCAAATCACCACCGGAAATCCGGTCGGAATCGCCGAACTTGATGAGGGACTTGGAGTTCAAGTCGTAGAACATTGTCGACGCAACTGGCGGGTTGTAAGAATCCCAGCGCGTGAGCTTGACCAATTTGTCCGGCCCGTCAGACAGCTCGGCGTCGACGGTCCAGATGTCGTTGTCCTGAAATACGGGTTCGCCCGTCGGCAGTCGCAGCTCCGCTCCCGACGTTTTACCGACAGCGGTATTCCGTTGGAACGAAAGAACATCCTGCCAAACCTGACCCGGTTGGGGATCGTTCCACATCATCGACAGGTCGGTATTGGACAGAATCACGGTCCGTGGCGGCGCCTCCGCGCCGTGCCCGTCGGTGAAGGCGTTGACCAACGCCACGCCGCTTCGGGTCGCAGAGAGCCGCCATTCGTTCGCTGCCGTCAACTTCAGGTCGGGCGTTGGCGGTTGCAGTTCTTTTGTGGCCAACGGCTGGCTCGACTTGAGATCGAACAAATACGCCGTCGTCTTGGTGACTTCGGGTGCCGGTGCTTGCGCCGGTTTGGCAGTCGTTATCAGATAGACAACTTTCATGTCGTCTACGGTGTTCGACAGCGCGCACATGGCCCCGGTCACGATTTCGTCAGCGGGAATCATGGGCATATCGGGTGAGGCGAACTGCCCTGTTTTCGGATCGAATACTTTGGGGCGGATGTCCTCCAGCACTGACTTGCTGACGGTGAATTCTTCGGGACAGCCGAAGTAGGCGGTCCCGCCGTAGCTTTTCCAATCTTTCGCCAGCGGGCTTGTCTCGGTAGGCGGCGGGGCGACCTTACTGGCGGCCGCGGTGGGAGGAGCGTAGGTGGTCGGTTTGGCCGCGGGCGCCGGCGGTGGCGCACTCGTCGCTGAACAGGAGGCCGTTAGACAAGCGGCCAAAGCGAATATTGCAATACTGCACTTAGACATGCACAGCCCTTAGTGACATACATCAGCAAGCCCCCCGCTAAGACCCCGAATAGTGAGCCTAGAGGTGTTCTGCCCATACCGCGACTCGGGACGGTGTCGACCCGACGTGGTAAACCGAGAACCATGACTGCTCTGGCCGATGAGACACGGTGGATGGATGCCACAGACCAGGCGACGCTGGTGGCCAAGGGCGAGGTCACGCCGAGCGAGCTCGTAGAGGCGGCGATCCGGCGGATCGAGCAGTCGAACCCGGCGTTGAACGCCGTGGTTATCGAGTGGTTCGATCACGCCCGCTCCATTGCCGCCGATCCGCACCTGCCCGAGGGTCCGTTTCGCGGCGTCCCGTTTTTGCTCAAGGACCTCTACACGAGTTTCGCGGGCCAGACGCTGTCGAACGGCAATGTGGCGCTGAAAGAGGCGGCCAAGATCGACACCGCCGACACAACGCTGGTGGCGCGGTTCAAGGCGGCCGGGCTGGTAATCGCCGGGCGGACGAATAGCTCCGAAATGGGCAGCCTGCCGACCGCACAGCCGGTGGCGTGGGGGCCAACCCGCAATCCGTGGGCGCTGGAGCGCACGCCGGGTGGGTCCAGTGGCGGCGCCGCAGCCGCCGTGGCCGCCGGGATGGTCCCGTTCGCCAACGCCTCGGACGGGGGCGGGAGCATTCGCATCCCGGCGTCGTGCTGCGGGCTGGTGGGGCTCAAGCCGAGCCAGGGGCGGATCACGGTCGGACCGGCGCGCGCCGAATCCGGACTGGGGGTGGAACTGTGCGTCAGCCGCACGGTGCGTGACACGGCGAGGCTGCTCGACGCGGTGCGCGGTCCCGGTATCGGCGACACCGTAATAGCGCCAGCGCCGGAGCGGCCATACGTCGACGAGGTCGGCGCCGAGCCCGGGCGATTGCGCATCGGGCTGCTCGACGTCCACCCGCGCGGCGAATTCCTGCACGAGGACTGCGTCTCGGCGGTGCGCTCCGCGGCGTCGATGCTGGAGGGGCTGGGGCACATCATCGAGCCGGCCTGGCCGGCGTGTCTTTCCGACGCCACGTTGCCGCAGAAGTTCATGGGGCTGTGGGCGACGCAGATGGCGATGGCGGCGCGCGGATTCAGCGAGACGCTCGGGCGCGAAGTGACTGCCGACGACATCGAGCCGGTGAACTGGGTGCTCATCGAGCAGGCGCAGCGGTTGACCGCTGTCGACTACGCCGTAGCGCAGGCCGCGGGATGGGCCTTCCGGCGTGCGCTGCAGCAGTGGTGGGCCGACGGGTGGGACCTGCTGCTTACGCCAACGGTGGCCGAACCGCCGCCGCTGCTAACGGAATTCGAGAACAATCCCGAGCATCCCACCGCGCCGATGCGTCGGGCCGGTCAGTTCGCCGCCTTCACGCCGCAGTTCAACATGAGCGGGCAGCCGGCGATCAACCTGCCCCTGCACCGCAACGCCGAGGGCCTACCGATGGGAATTCAGCTCGCCGCCGGCTACGGACGGGAGGATGTCCTTATTCGCGTTGCGGCCCAACTGGAATCGGCCCATCCCTGGTCGTCTGATCACCCGGCGATTCGCTGACGCCGGCGTCGTGGTCAGCCTGGTAGTGACCCGTAACGAAAAGCGTTGCCGCACCTGAAAGCGGCCCCGTGTTTATGCCGACACCGAGGCGCAGACACCGCTGTTGATCTCATGTCGGACACGCGGATCTTCGTGACGTTCCGCAAGTCGCTGAAGGACCGGTAGCGGCACCTGGAGCCGGTCAGACCATCTCGGGCACACGCAGGTGTGCGACCGCCAACTCGAAGTCGCACTCGTCGAGCACCTCTGCGCGTGCTTCCTGGCTGCCCGTGGCCCTGATCCTGTCCAACTGGTCTTTGTTCCGCTGCAGCGCTTCGACGCTGTCGAAGGTCGCCGAGGCCACGCCACGACCGGACGCTCGGTGGACCAGCAGGCTGGCGCTGCAGAATCCCTCCAGCTCCTCGAGTGCGGGCAGGAGAGTCATCTTGTAGAAATCGATGCCCTGGTCCATCTGATCCGGGCCGACCTTGACCCAAGTGGCACGGACACACGCACCCTCACGTGAGTGGTGGTCGCGGTGCAGGGCAGCGATCTCCCATTCCTCGACCTGCCTGCTACCACCCAAAAGCTCCGCGGCCCGGTCACGAATCGGCCGAATCGACTCCTCGCTCGCGTGCATCGCCTCCTCGGACGCCCAGGAGGAGGTAACAATGCAGCGGCCGGACGTTCGGTCGACCAACAGGGACAAGCCAACGCACCCGTCGATGCCCTCGAGCGCGGGCATCACGCTGTCGCGCGTATGCGCAATACCGGCGTCAATGGACGAGGGCTGCCCCTGGATGGTGGTGCTTCGTGCATACATGATCTGCCTCCGTTGTATCTGGGGCAGCGTCTCGACGGCGCCGCCGGACTACTTCATCGTCCTCCTACAGGCAAGGCATGGCAATAGCTAGCGGGTGTCAGCTGAACGGCGCCACGGATTCGCTGAAATCTAGTGCGCGCCTGGACAATACGTGGTCACACGGCTGCGCGGATTCTGATCCCAGCGCCATCCCAGCAGCCAGGTTCAGCGCTGGTCTGCCGCCAACCTTCGCGGGTCAGCGCTAGTTGGTCGGCGTCTTCACAGCCTGTCTGGCGCGCTTATTCGGCCGCATGGTCCGCTCGGCTATCCGGGCAACCAGTTGGCGCGGTGCCAGCCGCGACGAATTAGTCAGCATCCAGCTTTCCAAGCCGCCGGTGACCACGGTGCTGGACCGCCGGTCAAGGGCACGAAATGCCGCGTGCACCACCCGCTCCGGCGCGATGCGGCGGCCGACTTGCGCGTCGTCGCCGGCGACATCGAAGAACCCGGTGTCGGTCGATCCGGGACACAGCGCGGTCACCCGCACGCCGGTGCCGCGGGTCTCGGCCCACAGCGCCTCGGTGAACGACAGCACGAAGGCCTTGGTCGCTCCGTAGACCGCCATGTAGGGGACGGGCTGGAATCCCGCCGTCGAACCGACGTTGACGATCGCCCCGCGGTCGCGTTCGAGCATGCCCGGCAGATACTCCCGCGTCAGGTCAACCAGCGCCTCCACGTTGAGGCGGACCATGTCGGATAGCACGGCGTGATCGGCCTGGTAAACCGGTGCGAATAGGCCGAATCCGGCGTTGTTGATCAGGATGTCGATCTGCAGATCGCGCGTCCGGCAGCGACGCGGCCAGCTCGGCGGCCGCCGACGGTTTGGCCAGGTCGGCGACCGCGATGTCGGCGTCCACGCCATACGCACCGCTCAATTCGTCGGCGAGGGCGGCAAGCTTCCCCTCGGACCGGGCGACCAACACCAGGTCAGCGCCGCGCCGAGCGAATTCTCGGGCAAACACCGCTCCGATCCCCGAAGAAGCGCCCGTCACCAATGCCCGTTGGCCTTTGTACTCCATGGTCGTCACCTTTCTGAAGTGCCCACCGACGACAATAAAACCGACCGAGCGGTATGTCTAGCCATACCGCTCGGTCGGTTTTTGATAAAGTTAGGCCGTGTCATCACCCGCAGTCACCCCGAAGGGCGCCGCCACCCGCGCGTTTCTGCTGCAAATCGCGGCCGAGGTGTTCGCCGAACGCGGCTACGCCGAGACCACGATGGCCCAGCTCATCACGCGCAGCGGACTGACCAAGGGGGCGTTCTACTTTCACTTCTCCTCCAAAGAACAACTCGCCCTGGCCGTCATCGAGGAGAAGCAGCGGCAGTGGATTGATTCGGTGCTGCAGGCGATCGGTGCCGAGCCCGGCGCGTTCGACCAGCTGCGTGCGGTCGCCTCGGCGTTGGTGAAGGTTCACCGCGACCCCAGCGCTTTCAGCGTGTCTCGGCTCACCCGCGACCTGGCCCGCGTCGCCGGTGTCAGCGATGTGGTCCGCGACCACATGCGCACCTGGGTCGGTCTCGTCGCAGGACTCATCAGACAGGCGCAGGCCGAAGGGGACCTGCCCGAGACCGTCGACGCCGACGACCTTGCCGCCGTGCTAGTCGCGACGACAGACGGCCTGAAGGACCTCGGCGCGCTGATCGACAGTCCGACCCGGGCGCGCCGGGCCTACGAGCGGCGCATGGAGACGTTGGTCACGCTCGTCGACAGTTTCAGCTTGCGCCGTTGACCGGCGATTGTCGGTTGAGGACGGCCGTGCGCTATGCTGTTCGAGACGTTGGCCTCACGACAACAGATGCCGACACGTCGTGGAACGCTTCTTCATCCTCCACCGGAGCCGCCCCGAATTCCGGGCCAGCACCGATTCCAGATGATCCGTGCACCCGCACTACTCGTCTCGCGGCGATCGATTTTGCCCACTGGCAATCTCGCCACATTGTGCTGACATTGGCGCGCGAACCGTCGCGACGACAGCAGGCACACCCGATGCCCGAAAGGCACTCGAAAAATTGACTACAGACAAGACCTTCGCTGATCTCGGCGTGCCGCCGGCACTGATCAGCGTGCTCACTGCGGGCGGCATCACCCAGCCGTTCCCGATTCAGGTCGAGAGCCTCCCCGACACCCTCGCCGGACGTGATGTCCTCGGCCGCGGCAAGACGGGCAGCGGAAAGACGCTCGCGTTTGCGATTCCGTTGGTCTTCAGGCTTGCTGACAACAAGCGGCGCTCGTCGCGACCGTCAGGCTTGGTGCTGGCACCCACCCGTGAGTTGGCAACCCAGATCAGTGCGGCGCTGGAACCGTTGGCAGCCGTCTACGACCTGCGGGTCACGACGATCTTCGGCGGTGTCCCCCAAACCAGGCAGGTGGCCGCCCTAAGATCCGGCGTCGACATCGTGGTGGCCTGTCCAGGGCGGCTCGAGGACCTGATGAAGCAACGTTTGATCAGCCTCGACGCCGTCGAGATCACCGTGATCGACGAAGCGGACCACATGGCCGACCTCGGGTTCCTGCCGGGTGTCACGCGGATCTTGGCCGCCACGCCGGCGGGTGGCCAGCGGCTGCTGTTTTCCGCAACCCTCGACAACGGAGTCGACAAACTAGTCAACCGATTTCTCCAAAACCAGGTTCTGCACTCCGTGGATGAGCTGAACGCGCCGGTGGACGCTATGACCCATCACGTGTTCCACGTCGCCGGTGTTGACGCCAAAAAGGAGCTTGTGCATCGGCTCGCCTCCGGCACCGGACGCCGCATTCTGTTCATGCGCACCAAACACCACGCCCGCAGGCTCGCTAAGCAGCTCAACGAATCAGGGATTCCGTCAGTCGACTTGCACGGCAACCTGTCTCAGCCCGCGCGCGATCGCAATCTCGCCGCGTTCGCCGCGGGCAAGGCCCGGGTGTTGGTGGCGACCGACATCGCTGCACGTGGCGTGCACGTCGACGAGATCGAGTTGGTGGTCCACATAGATCCGCCCAACGAACACAAGGCCTATCTCCATCGTTCCGGGCGCACGGCGCGGGCCGGAAACGCGGGTGACGTGGTCACTGTGGTGTTGCCCGAGCAGCGTAAGGACACCCAGGCGTTGTTGCGTAGGGCCGGTATCCATGTCACTCCGCAGCTGGTGGCCGCCGATTCGCCCGCCGTGCATGCGCTGGTCGGTGAGCCCGCCCCCTACCAGGCTCCCGCCTCCAAATCTGCTCCGTCGCAACCTTCCCACGGCCCTCGATCGGGTGTCGCCGGGCAGCGACGCCGTCGCCGGTCCAGCCGCCCACAACGGAGTACTCGATACCAGCGGACGTGATGGGGTAGCGGCGCCTGCTGCGGAAGGCGCATTCGTGTTCAGCCGATCGTCGAAACAACGCCGGCGAACGATGAGGCGCAACGATTTCCACGTGCGGACGGTGATCGCCCGCATAATTTTTTGCTAATAGTCGTGTATACTGCGAAACCGGATGTTTTTGGTTCATCCACTGAATGAGAGAAGTTAAGTAATGGCACAGGGAACTGTGAAATGGTTCAACGGTGAAAAGGGCTTTGGCTTCATCGCTCCTGACGATGGCAGCAAGGACGTTTTCGTCCACTATTCCGAGGTCCAAGGCAGCGGCTTCCGTACGCTCGAGGAAAACCAGCGTGTCCAGTTCGACATCGAGCAAGGGCAGAAGGGTCCCCAGGCCGTCGGAGTGACCGCGGTCTAGCTGAGGTCTAGCTGAGCACACATAACCGTGGGCTGGTGTGGCGATGCCGCACCAGCCCAACGGTGTTTCTGGGGTGTTTTAGCCCCTGGGAGACTGCTCGCGGTTGTGCGACGCTGGCGCCATTGGCTTTCGGCGGCTTGGGCGCCAAGCGTTCAACTTGTCCATGATGCACTTTCGATTTGCGCTGCACGCATAACGAGGTCGGCGGTGTGAAACACCTGGCTGTCTTGTTCTGCATCAGGAATCGGTGCAGCGGCCGCCCGGCGCAAGAGCATCCAGCCAAGGGTTGGCGCCGTCAGGTGCGGTACAACCAGCAGCTTCGCGCGAGCGCGAACACCGGCAATCACCATGATGCGTTGACGCTGGTCCCGCCAACCCGGCATCGACTTCCCGCCGTAGCTCATCGAGTCCAGATCAGCCGCCCGCTCCGTCGACGACCAGTTGATGCCGATGTGGTTGATTTCGCCCAGCGGTCGATGCAAAGCCTCGATGAGCTCGGGCAGTTCACCTGCGACCGAAGCCGTGCGCGGCCACCACGCCCCATCGATGTCGCTGCCTAGGAGGGTGGCCAGGGCAATCCGCACGGGTCGGGCCAAACGCCGCGAGCCCGTCATGCCGTTCACGGTTATAGCGATGTCGCGCCTGGGGCGTTCGCGTCCGGCCGGTCCGAGAAAGTGGGATGCTCCACTGGCCCTACTGAGGCGTCGCCAGAAGAAATAATCTCAGGCTCCTGCGGGTGAGAAAACAAGTCGGAAAAATCCATGGACTATGTCCTTACGAATTAGCAGGGCTGACCCGGCTATGTTGCGGTGAAACGGGTTACACGATCGCTGTGGGAGCGAATCGGGGGCTGGTCATTTGGTGATTTACGATTCGGGATCACCGTTGACGCGAAACGGCCCAGTTCAACTGTACACCTAGTGGCTATCGGCGCTGGCGAAAACCGGAATCCGGATCTCGGGGCATCGGCGCATGCGCGGGTCGGCTCACGGCGACACCGGTTCAACTCCGATCGGGCCGTGCCGTCCATTTGGGCGTTTGGATTCGGACGTTTTGTCCCACAGATAGCTACGACTCTGATTCAGGAAGGCCCGCGATGAAACCCCGTTCGACCGCCGCGATCGCGATCGCCGTGCTGCTGTTGAGCGGATGTTCGGCCGCACAGGGCAACGCGCTTGTCGGCCGCAACCTACTACCTAACGGTGGGCAAGTCAGACAGCAAGATCTCTGAAGCGCCACGGCTAACCGGGCCGCCTCCGCGATCTCACGAAATCGGTCACGCTTCGGGCCCTACGCGGCGCCCGGTGCTCGCGGGACTCAGCGGTCCGTGTCGAACTCGATCGGCAGGCTCGTCGGCCCGCTCAGGCTCAGCATCGGCTTCCATGGAACCGGTCCGGCGATACGCGGGTTCAGTAACCGAGCCGAGAGCACGTTGAGCGCTTCGGCGAGCTCACGCCGGGCCAGGTTGGCGCCTAGGCAGTAGTGGATGCCGCCCCCGAAAGTCAATATCGGCGGCGCTCCCTCGCGCGTGATGTCGACGCGATTCGGGTCGTCGTAGACAGCGGGATCACGGTTGGCCGCAGCGGTATTCACCACGACCATGGTGCCGGCGGGGAATATGTAGCCGTCGAGCTCGGCGTCCTCGACAACCAGGCGAAGAGTTCCGCAGGCGATCGGCGAGTGGCGCATGGTTTCTTCGACCGCGTGCATTGCCAGTTCGGGGTGCTCCCTGAGCAGGTTCCACTGCTCCGGATGTTCACACAGGACGTGCGCCGAGGCGGCCAACTGGTTGCGGGTGGTGTCCGTCCCCGCCAGCAGCAGGCCGCCCGCGAGCATGCGCAGTTCGGCGGGGTTGAGGCGATCGCCGTCGTCCTCGGCGCGAATCAGGTCGGAGAGCAGGTCGTCGGTCAGGCTGTGCCGGCGCCGGTCCACCATGTCGTCGACATACTCGTCGAGTTGGCCCCACGCGCGCATGACGACCGACTCGATTTCGCGCACTCCGACGGTGAGGGTGAAGGCCTTGAAGACGTCGTCGGCCCACAACGAAAACTGTTGCCAATCCTCGCGGGGCGCGCCGAGCAATGCGCAGATGATCGGGACGGGATAGGGGCGGGCAAGGTCGGTGACGACGTCGCAGCGGCCCGCGCCGGCGATGCGATCGACCAGCCCGTTCATCACCTCGACCATGGTGTCGTGCAGGCGCAGGGTGGCTCGGGGGGTGAATGCCGTGGAGGTCAGACTGCGCAGCCGATGGTGCGCATCGCCTTCCAGGCACAGCAAGCTGTTAACCACCTTGTCCCACAGCGGACCCGAAGTAATCCCCTGCACAAGGAGATTCAGGCCCGGCGGGATCTGGAACCGGGTGTCCCGCAGCACCGAACGGACCAGATGGTAGGAGAGCACCTCGGGCCCGTACGGACCGAGCGCGATGGGGCCCAACTGTTGGGCCGCCTGGATGCGGGGATAAATCTGCGCAGGGGTTTCGTTTTGCTCATAGGTGAGCGTCGGCAGATCAGCGTCGAAAACGCTTGCAGGAGCGGCACCGACGGTCATCGCAGCCTCCTCGGGGTCCTGCGACGCCATGGTGTTCCTGGCGCCGGCCACACGTCGAACACATTGGTCTGCCACGGAAGATGCGCGGGGTTGTTGATCATGATCAAAGACAATCGTTCACCTGCCCGCCTGCGCAGTGCGATTCCGCTGGGCCAGGGCTCGCGGACAACTTTCACACAATGTATGGCCAGTGTCCCTGACTGTCAACGACGCAGGGTGCTCGGCGCCGATCTTGAGTGCCGTTAAGGCGCAGGACTCATTGCTCGCCAGGACTGGCTCAGGTATGGCGACCTCCCAAGGCGGTCGCCATACACAAGTTTCACTGCGTATTGTCACGCCGCGAGGTCCCGGGGTTTATCGCCGGGATGCGCCGGGGGCCGACCGCCGGTCCAGTACCCACACTGTGGCCAGGGTGAGTACCACGGCAAACGAGGCGAGCGCGATGAGGCAGGCAGCGGTGCCCCCGTGGAAGGTATTGCGGTAGGCGGACATTGCCGGCAGCGTGGTGGTGTACCGGTCGAGATCCAGGCCCCGGCCCAATGCGGCGAATGCGTGACGGTTGGAGAGGGCGAGGCTCAGCAGGCGTCCCGGGGTGGCCATCTGATCAACGGGGACGATGGCGCCACCGAACAGAACCTGAGGGAAGCACAGCATCGGCAGGGCGAGGGCGGCCTGCGCGGCGTTGGAGACCGCGGCCGACGCGAGCAGTCCGAGGGCCAGTGCCGAGGTCGCCTCGATCACGATGGTCACGAACAGAAACGCATACACGTCCCATCCGGCGGCGGGCAGCCGACCAAGCACCCGCAGCACACCGAGAAGCACCGCGCTGACCCCGGCCAGCACCGGAAGCAGCGCGGTGATCTTGGACGCCACGTAGGCTGCCACGCTGAGCCCGGCCAGGCGCTCCCGCCGGAAGACGGCCATCTCCCCGACGATTTGGAGGAGTCCGTAGGTCAGGCCGAAAAAGAAGCCGTCAAATGCAATCCAGAACACGATCTGGGCCGGGCCGACACCGGCTGCGCCACCCGGATCGAAGGCGCCGCGCCTGAACAGCGTCGCCATCATCGCCGTGACCAGCACCGGTGAACCGAGCAGGACCGCCAGCGTCAGCCGATTGCGAACAAGGACATCAACGTTGCGCCGGGTGAGTAACCACCATTGACGGACCACGCCCGTGCGCTTGATGTCTGCCGGCGTCACGTCGGGCCGGATTTCCGAATCCACCGATGCAACATGGCTTTTCGCGAATCGCTTCGCCCAGATCGCTGGGGTGTCCTCTCCCGCCAACCG
The DNA here is from genome assembly GCA_963767375.1 of uncultured Actinomycetota bacterium. GTDB lineage: Bacteria > Actinomycetota > Actinomycetes > Mycobacteriales > Mycobacteriaceae > Mycobacterium. The sequence continues at coordinate 782,353 of CAVYDT010000008.1, read as the reverse complement.
GCCATATGCCTCGTTGAGATCCGCCACGCCGAAGTAGCGCCGAGCCTCGGTCGGGCTGCCGGCGAAGGCCAGGTGCCCATCGCGAGCCAGGAATACCACCCGGTCACATCGGTCGATGCCGGCCGGCTCGTGCGTCGTGAGGACGACCGTGACCCCGCGCTGGCTGAGCCGGCGCAGCAGCCGCATCACATCGGCTGCGGTCGACGGATCGAGCCCCGAGGTGGGTTCGTCGAGGAAGAAAAGGCTTGGACGGGTCAGTAGCTCCACGGCGATACTGGCCCGCTTGCGCTGGCCGCCGGACAGCGCACGGACCGGCACCTCGGCCCGATCGGTCAGGTCGAGGTCATGCATGGTCTGCTCGACTATCCGGTCCGCCTCGGCCGCCGATGTGCCCGCCGGCAGCCGTAGCCGCGCGGCGTAGCGCAGCGTGCGGCGCAAGGGCATCTCGAGGTGGATGATGTCGTCCTGGGGCACATAGCCGATACGGGTCTCGGCGCTCAGTCGGGCACCCCGAAGGACCCCATCGTGGCGAACCTCCCCGACAGACGGCGATTGCAGTCCCGCGAGGACCTCCAGCAAGGTGGTCTTGCCGGCTCCGCTGCCGCCGGCGATGGCAACCAACTCGCCCGGTTCGACCGACAGCGACATTTCGTGGAGGATCTGGCGCACGCCGATACGTCGACTTACGTTGACCGCATCGACCCGCGCGCCGGCCGGACCTATCAGAGTGTTAGTCATGGTGTGATCGTCGTTCGGCGGCGCCGTGATCGCATGAGGCGTTTGCCTCAAATCGTTGGACGCGCGGTGCTATTCGGGTCCGCCGCGACCACTCGAGCCCGCCAGTCCCCGATCGATGGCTGCGAGCGTCGCCTGCGTCCGGTTTTTGACGCCCAGCTTGGCGTAGACACGCTCGACGTGGTTGCGCGCCGTCTTCTCGGCGATGAAAAGCTCGGCGGCGATCTCACGGTTCGACCGGCCCTGCGCGACGAGTCGCAGCACCTCGACCTCGCGGGAAGTGAGCCCCGCCGACCAGGGCGCCCGCCGCGATGCCCGATGCCCTGCTGCCACCAAGACGGTGTTCACCGACTCGGCGTCGAGGCGTCCGGCTCGCGCCTCTTGGCGCAGCTGGCCGGCCGCTCCTACAGGATCGAGGGCGGCGTGATCGGGACGTGGCTCGAGCAGTTGCTGATAGGCCACCGCCGCGGCCAGCAACCGGTCCGGCACAGTCAACTCGGCGCCGGCGAGTCCTCGGGGAAAGCCGGACCCGTCGACCCGTTCCTCGTGCCGGGTCGCGAGGGCAACCACTGACTCCAAGCCGCCGACCCGGCTCAGTATCCGTCCGGTCAGATACGGGTACATCCGCAGCCGTTCCCATTCAGCCGTGCTGAGCGGCCCCTTCTTCTCCCAGATCTGGTTGGACACACCCAATCTGCCGAGGCCGTGCACGAGGCCGGCGCGGTACAGACGCGTGATATCCGCCGACGGCATCCGCAGATGCCGGGCAGCAGCGGTGACCAGATCGCCAACGGCGCGCGAGTAGCCCGGCGAACACGGGCACTTGAGGTCGACGAAGTCTGCTATGGCTCCGAGTAACTCGTCGATTTCGTCATCGTCGAGAATACGGTCACGATCCGGTGCCTTTGCCAATGCCGCGGTCCAGACATCCGTTTCGAGCAGCCCGTCGACAATCGCGGCGGCATCTTCCTCGAACACCTCGGCCACTGCAGGGCTGAACTGCGTGCCACGCCGGGAATGGACGACGTCGACGGCCGCTGCGAGGCCACCCGTCCGAAGGTGCACCTCGACGACATCAGCCAGGTGAACAATGTGGATTTCGAGCGGAATATCCTCTCCACGAGCGCCGTTCGGCATCCCCCGGCCGTCCCAGCGCTCGAAGACATACGCCAGCGCTTCCCCGACCTGCCGGTCCATGCCCATCCGATCGCAAAGAACTCCAGCGGAACTGCAATGCGAATTGATCAGCCTGGCGACCTGGTTGCGTGCCGTGAGCACAAAGGCGGCCGAGCGGATGCCGCGCTCCCAGCTTGGCAATCCGCGCCCCACGTGACTAACCATCAGGCGCAGGAATGGCAGCCCGGTCATGTCCACCGCGTACGTGTCGGCCCGATAGGCGATGTCGTCGCCGAACAGCCCCGAAAGCTCGTGGGAGTCGGCGTGACAACCGATCCAACCCACCAGGTTGGCGTAGTACACCGTGGCCAGCTGTTGGCCATCGAGGCCCATCCGCTCGGCGACACGCGTCGCGATCAGTGACGACCGAAGCATGTGTTCCATTGGCTGTCCCAGGCCGAGATCGATCGCCAACGATATCGCCGCCAGCAACTCGGCCCTGCGCAGGCCTTTTCTCGAGTCGTGCAGCGTCCGGGTCGGGTGCACGCCCCCATTCTGACCCGGTAGTACGTTCACGTGTGCCGTTTTTGAGGCGGATGCCTCATGTGCCGAAATCGTGTCGGGTCGACCATTTCATCATGGTTGTCGACAATGTCGTACGCGAGACCGCTGCGGCGATTCCACAGTGGGACTCGCTGCTGACAGACGGTCACGCGTCTTTGGTGAGGGCGCGGCGGGTGTTTCGCTTCCTGCCGTCGGCGCCGCGATGCAAGGTGTGCAACAACCCGTTCGGCGGCCCGGTCGGACGTGCTTTCGCCGCAGCCGGATTCAGCCCGTCGCGCAAGAACCCCAATCTGTGCAGTCGATGTTGTGATGCGCTTCCCGCGGGCGGCGCCGAGGTGGACGTCGCGGTGCTGTTCGCTGACGTGCGTGGCTCCACGGCGCTGGGCCAGCGCGGTGTTGCCGCCGATTTCGCCGCGGTGCTCAACCGGTTCTACATCGCGGCGACCCGAACCCTGCTGCGGCATGACGCGGTGATCGACAAACTCATTGGCGACGAGATCATGGCTTTCTTTGTGCGGGGCATCAGCGGTCCGCTGTACCGACGCCGCGCGGTCCTGGCGGGAATGGAGCTGCTCAACACGGTTGGGTACGGCAGCGACGAAGGACCCTGGCTCGAGTTGGGCGTGGCCGTCAATGCCGGCGTCGCGTACGTCGGCAACGTGGGGGGAGCGGTGGTCGACTTCACTGCCCTCGGTGACCCGGTCAACGTCTCGGCGCGGATGCAACGACACGCCGCCGGCGGGGAGTTGCTCGTCGCATCCGGAGTGGCCGATGAGCTGATGGAAAACACGCCGCGGCGGCGACTCAACTTGCGCGGACACGAGCGGCCGATCGATGCCTTCGTCCACCGCACATAGCGGCAGGCGCACGGCGAGCGTACGCAAAGTGCCACGATTTTCGGCGTGTCGTTGTACAGACACGCGCGCTCGCGACACAGGTGCTGTTAATTACCGTGCGGGTCGAGCGAGTTCAGGGTCGCGACCACCTTGTCGTAGTCGCCGCGGGCCTCGCCGTAGCGCAGGAACTTGACGCGCTCGACCTGGATCTCGTTGGCGTCGGGCTCGGTTTCGAGCAAATGGATCACGTCGTCGGCGAATTCGTCGAGGGGGACTGCCCATTCGCTTTCCTGTTGCCCCGGAATCAAATCGGTCTGTACGGCGGGCGGCTCGAGCTCTTTGACCTTCACCGTGGTGTCGGCCAGTTGCAGCCGCACGGACTCGGTGAGCATGTGGATGGCGGCCTTCGACGCGTTGTAGCTGGGGGTGACCTTCAGCGGCGCGAATGCCAGTCCGGACGAGACGGTGATGATGGTGGCGTCGGGCTGCGCCTGTAGGTGTTCGATGAACGCCGCGATGAGGCGGATGGCGCCGAGCACGTTGGTGGTGATGATCGACTCGGCGGACTCGAGAAACGTGTCGGGGTGGTGCCAGTCTTCGATCTTCATGATCCCGGCCATCGTGATGATGACATTGAGGCCGGGGTGGCGCGCCAGCACGTGCTCGGCGGCCGATCGCACGCTAGCGGCGTCGGCGGTGTCGATCTGCACCGTGTCGATGCCGGGGTGCTCGGCGGCGATCTGCTCGAGCAATTCGGTCCTGCGTCCCCCGACGATCACGGTGTTGCCCTTGGCGTGTAACCGCAGGGCCAGCGCCAGACCGATCCCGCTAGTCGAGCCAGGGATGAAAACAGTGTTGCCGGTGATGTTCATCCGCGCGCACCTCCCATGTAGTTAGAGCCTGCCAATTTGGTGCTGATTTGTCACTCGCGGCAGTTGCCGCGAAAACCGTTGGTGCACGGGCGCTCGGCGTTTATCAGGGCAGCCGCAGAAAGTCGACGAGCAGTCGCGCGACGATCTGGGGCTGGTCGGCGGGGACGATGTGGTTGGCGCCATCGATCTCCGCGATATGCGCAGCAGGCAGCTGTCGGCGCAACCGGCTAGCCATCTTTGGGCCGTCGTGCAGTGATTCCTGTTTGCCGATTATCGCCATAATCGGAAACTCCGCCGCGGCAAGCGCGCGCAGGTCACACCGGGTCGGCCGAACGCTGATCAGGGCGGGCCTGAAGCCCAACGTGCCGACGATGAACTGTTCACGGACGAGGCGCCACGGATCGGCGCGCAGGCGTTGCCGCCCCGCCGGAGTTGCCATGGTGTCAAGGAAGGCGGACACGCCAGCGGGGGTGGGGCGAACGGCGGTGGCGCCGTAGGCATGCAGAAGCCAGCCGAGCTGCAGACTGCTAACCAGGCCTGCCGGGCATATCAAAGCCAGTTGATCGACGCGCCCGGGGAAGGCCATCGCGTACTGTGCCGCCATCCAGCCGCCGAACGACATACCGGCGAACGAGGCCCGCTCGACCTCAAGTGCTCGAAGCGTTTCATCAAGCCAGGCAACTATGTGGCTCGCCTTGGAGATCGGTTTTGCTGCGACGCTCTTGGTCAAATCACCCACCACGTCGATCATCGTGACCCGGTGACCGGCCGCGAGTACCGGCAGCATCGACAACCACGATGTCGCGTTGAACGACTTGCCATGTATCGCAACAAGTGGCGGGCTCGACGGATCGCCGGCGGCAAGCACATGCGTGCGTCCCCAGGATGTGTCGATGTCTGATTCGCTAAGCGGGATGGGGCTATCGGCGACAGCCTGGTTGTAGAGCCGGCAGAAATCGTCGCGTGCTTCGGCGGAGCGAAAACGCGAGATCCCGGCCAACGACCTACCCTCTGCCTGCCTCCATTGCTGGCCCGGATACTAGCCTCGTCGAGACCGCGGGTCCTGGGTTTCGTGCGGTTTCAGGTTCAAGTCTTGGATAGGGGCAACGAAGCCCGCTAGCGTGGAGAAATCCACGACGACGAAAGGGGATCATCGATGCCCGAATCCCTGCCGAGCCTGGAGCGGACGGCGGCGGAATTGACCCGATTACGCGGCGCGGATCACCCGGAAACCCTGTTGAGCCGGGCCAAGCTGGCACGTGCTCGACAGCAGGCCGGCGACCTGCAGGCCTCGCTCAGCGACTACGAAAAGCTCCTGCCGGATCTGCTGCGGGCCCTCGGCCGCGAACACGTGGGAACCCTCGACGTCGGGACCACCCGTCCCATCGAGGTCAAATCTGGTGGTATCCGTGGCGCGATAGCAGAGTACGAGAAGCGCGTTCAGCATCTGTTGGATCGACTCGGCGCGACCTACTCCCGGCTTATCTGACGAGGCCCGTCCCCGTAACGACTTTTCGAAACCCGCGGTAGCGAATTAGCGCTCAGCGACTAATGTCGCCGTTGTGGATTTCGAGCTCGACGACGAGCAGCGGGCGTGGCTGGCCGAGGTGCGGCGCTTCCTAGAGGACAACGTCACGCTCGCACTGCGGGCCGAGATGGCCGAGCACGGTCTGGAGTTCCAGGGCGGTGAGCTGTCGGCGTTCCGCCGCAAGATCGGGGAGCGCGGCTGGTTCGGTCTGAACTGGCCCCCGGAGTACGGGGGCCTGGGACTCACCGCCATGCATCAGCACCTGCTGATGAGCGAGTTCGAATACTGGGGCGTACCGGGACCCGATCTCACCGTCACCTCCGTGGCACCGATGATCATGCGGCACGGCACCGAACAGAACAAGAAGGAATTCTTGCCGGGCATCGCTCGGGGCGAGATCGTTTGCGCCGTCGGCTATTCCGAGCCCAACGCCGGCACCGACCTGGCCAGCCTGCGAACGCGCGCGGTGCGCGACGGCGACGACTGGGTGATCACCGGATCCAAGATCTGGAACAGCGGTGCCCAACGGTCGACGCACGAGTGGCTCTGCGTACGCACCGATCCCGACGCCCCGCGGCACCGCGGGATCTCGGTGATCATGGTGCCGATCGACCAGCCCGGCATCGAGATCCACCCGCTGTACGCGTGGTCGGGCTACCGGACCAACGAGACGTTCTTCCGCGACGTGCGGGTACCGGTCACCAACCTGATCGGCGAGGTCAACATGGGCTGGACCTACATCACCGGTGCCCTCGATCTCGAGCGCGGTGCGCTGACTAACGCCGGCGACCTGCGTCGGGCGCTTGACGATCTGATTGCTCTGGTGGCCCGGCCGCTGCGCGACGGGTCGGTGCCGGCGCGGGACCCGGTGTTTCGCCGCCGCCTCGCGCAAGTCGAGGCCGACGTCGAGGTCGCACGGCTGATGGGCTACGAGGCCGCGTCGATGCTCGACTGCGGGAGTATCCCGACCGTCGAGGTCAGCGTCGAGAAGATCTTCACCAGCGAACTGCGCCAGCGGATCGCCGATTTGGCGATCGACCTGTTGGGCCCCGACGGGCTGATCGCGCATCGCAGCCCGGACGCGCCGTTGGACGGCTTCTTCGAGCGCCTCTACCGGGTGTCACCGTTGATGCGCTTCGGTGGTGGGACCAACGAGGTACTCCGCGATGTGATCGCCCAGCGCGGTCACCGAATGCCCTCCTACGGGCGGTGACCGGTATGAGACTGATTCCCGATCAAGACCAGCGCGATCTGGCCGCCATGTGTCGCGACGTGTTGACCGCCGAATGCCCGACCACGCTCGCCCGCGCTCTGCACACCCCGGACGGCGTGCGCGTCACACCGGGGTTGTGGAAGGCGCTCGCCGAGGCCGGGGTGCTGGGGCTGGCCATCGAGGAGGAGCTTGGCGGCTCCGGCGGCGGGCTGGTCGATCTCGGGGTGTTCTGCGTAGAAGCCGGACAGGCCTTGTGCCCCATGGCTGTTCACAGCACGCTGCATGCGGCCCGTGCCGTCGATTGGCTGGGCTCAGGCGGGGCGCGCGAGACCTGGCTGCCTCCGCTGGCGTCGGGGAGCGCGCGGGGGACCACCGCGTTATGGAACCCTCGCGACGCTTCCGTGCTGACCCTGTCGCTGCGCGCCCACGACGACGGCGGTGGCTGGCGGCTGCACGGCGTGGCCGACTTCGTTGCGGACGCCGACCTCGCGGACCTGATCGTCGTGAGCGCCGAAGTGGACGGCGGCACACTGGGTTTCGTCGTTGATGTGAGCTCGGCTGGGCTTTCCGTCGAACCACTGGCCATGATGGGCGGGCACCGCGCATTCACCGTGAGATTCGACGGCGTGCTCGTCGACGATCACCGCCGGATCCTGGGCGGCGCCGGGGGACTCGCTGAGCGCGATCTACGGCGGGTGGCCAATGCCGCCGTGGCATTGCTGTGCCTCGATTTGGTCGGAGTGGCCGAGGCGGTGCTGCAGCGCACGGTCGACTACATCAAAATGCGCGAACAGTTCGGCCGCCCGATCGCGTCCTTCCAGGCCGCCCAGCATCTGGTGGCCGACATGCACATCGCGTTGGCCGCGGCCCGGCTGGCCGCCCAGTCGGCGGTGTTCTGGATCGGCCGCGGCCGCACCGCCACCCGGGAAACCGCCATCGCCAAGATGCGCGCCGCCGCGGTTAAACAGATCACGCTCAATGCCCACCAGCTACATGGCGGGATGGGCTATGTGCTTGACACCGATTTGCACCTGTTCTCCGAGCGTGCCCGCGTGCTGGCGACGTTGGGTGGCGGCGCCGATGTCGCCGCGCAATGGCTTGCGGACGAGATGGATTGGGAGGCGCCGCGATGACCGAAAGCCTCATCGACGCTGAATCCGCCGCGCGGGTTGGTACCGTCGTCGCCACCGCGAGCGGCGAGGTGAACAGGCGCGATTGGCAGCGGTGGGCTGCGGCCGTCGGCGACCACAACCCACTGTGGTTCGACGGCGAATACGCGCGGGCGCACGGCTACCGCGACGCCATCTGCCCGCCGCTGTTTTTGCAATACGCCGTCCTCGGCGTGAGTGAGCTGGGTGACCTGCGGCCCGACGGGTCGTCCGGCGCCGTGACCGGCAGCCTGGCGTTTCCACGGGCGCCACGGCGCATGGCCGGCGGCGAGAGCACCACCTTCCACCTGCCCGCCTATCACCGCGACCAGATCGAAATGGTGCGCACCGTCGAGTCGATCGTGGAAAAGGAAGGCAGATCAGGCAGATTCGTGTTGGTGACCTGGCGGGGCGAATACCGCAACCAGGACCGCGAGCTGGTCGCCGAAGCCAGCATGTCTATGATCGCGCGGCCCGCATGACAGGGCAGCTGTGTTATGAGGACGTCGAAACCGGCACTGCAATAACGCCTTTGACCGTTACGGTCAGCGAGACCCAGATGTTCTTCTTCAGCGCCGCCACGTACAACGGTCATCGCATCCATTACGATAAGGACTTCGCGCGCAACGTCGAGGGCTACGACAACGTCCTCGTCCACGGGCCGTTGCAAGCGGCGTTGTTGTCGCGGGCACTGACTGACTGGATCGGCGGCGACGGCTGGCTGGTCGCGTTCTCGGTGCAAAACCGCGCGATCGCCCATCCGGGCCAAGAGCTGACCTTCGGCGGCGTGGTCACCGACAAGCGGATAACGGACGGCGTGGCGCAGGTGGATCTGGACATCTTCTGCCGGCGCGGCGACGACGTGTTGATGCCCGGCACCGCGACCGTCGCGCTACCGCTCGGGGGCGCGCGATGACCGGCCTACGCGGGGAAGCGGCCATCATCGGCATCGCGGAGTTGCCGGCCGAACGCCGCCAGAGCCGGCCGCCGTCGTTCACGCTTGACCAGTACGCGTTGCTGGCGAAGCTGGTGATCGAGGACGCGGGCGTGGAACCCGCCGTGGTGAACGGCTTGTCGTGCCACGGGATCGCGGAGTCGGACATGTTCGCACCCGCGACGCTGTCGGAGTATCTTGGCCTTCCGCTGGACTTCGGCGACCGGGTCGACCTCGGGGGTGCGACCGCGGCAGGCATGCTGTGGCGGGCGGCGGCGGCGGTCGAACTGGGGGTGTGCGACGCGGTGCTCGCGGTGGTGCCGGGGTCCTTGATTCCGCGATCGGAGCAGCGGCCCGCGCGCACCCTCGGCTGGTACGGGGCGTCGAGCAACAACTACGGATCACCGCAGGCCGAGTTTGAGATCCCGTACGGCAACGTCGGCCAGAACGCCCCGTACGCGCAGATCGCGCAGCGGTATGCCGCCGAATTCGGTTACGATGCTGCGGCTTTGGCGACGATCGCGGTACACCAGCGCGCCAACGCGTGCGCGCACCCCGGCGCGGTGTTTCACGGCAAGCCGATCACCGTCGACGACGTGCTGAACAGTCCGGTGATCGCCGATCCGATCCACATGCTCGAAACGGTGATGCGCGTCCAGGGCGGCGCTGGTGTGCTCGTCGCCAACGCCGACGTGGCGCGCCGGGCCCGCCACCGGCCCGTGTGGGTGAAGGGGTTCGGCGAGCACATCCGATTCAAAACCCCCACGTACGCCGACGATCTCATGCGCACGCCGATCGCCCGGGCCGCCGACAAGGCGTTCACCATGGCGGGGCTACAGCGCGCCGACGTCGACGTCGCATCGATCTATGACTGCTACACGATCACCGTGCTGATGACGCTCGAGGACGCCGGATTCTGTGGCAAGGGCGAGGGCATGAAGTGGCTGACCGAGCACGACCTGACCTTCCGCGGCGACTTCCCGCTGAACACCGCCGGAGGCCAGCTGTCGTTCGGACAAGCCGGCATGGCCGGCGGCATGCACCACGTGGTCGACGGTGCGCGCCAGATCATGGGCCGCTCCGGGGAGGCGCAAGTGGGCGAGTGCAACACGGCGTTCGTGACCGGCAACGGCGGCATCATGAGCGAGCAGGTGGCCCTGCTGTTAGGGGGTGACTGATTTGACCGAACCGTGCCCGGTCCCCGAGCCGACACCCGTATCGCGGCCATTCTGGGATGCGTTGCGCGAGCACCGGATTGTGATCCAGTATTCGCCGTCGGCAGGGAAGTACGTCTTCTATCCCCGCACACTTGCCCCCGGGACTCTGGCCGACGATCTGGAGTGGCGCGAAATCGACGGCGCGGGAACGCTGTACACCTACACCGTCGCGCGGCGCCCGACCGGCCCGCCGTGGACCAACCAGCTGCCGCAGCTGCTCGCGGTTGTCGAGTGGGACGTGGGCCCTCGCGTCAGCACCGAACTGGTCGACGTCGAACCGGACGACATCCGGATCGGCATGCGGGTGTCCCCGGTGTTCTGCGACGCCGGAGACGTCACGCTGCTGCGGTACAGGCCTGCCGATGTTTGAGACGGTGCAGCAGTTGCTGCGTTCACGCCTGGCCGACGACACGGTCGCGGTGCTGCACGGCGACCGGACCTGGACCTGGCGTGAGCACCTGAGCGAGGCGTCAACCGAGGCGTCCGTTCTGACGGCCCTTCTCGATGCCGCCCGGCCGGCGCACGTCGGCGCGCTGCTGGGTAATTCCCCGGCCATGCTGCGGTCGATGGCGGGCGCCGCACTCGGCGGATACGTGCTGTGCGGGATCAACACCACCCGCCGCGGCGGGGGTCTGGCCGCCGACATTCGGCGCGCCGACTGCCAAGTCGTGCTCGTCGACACCGAACACCTGGCGCTGCTCGACGGGCTCGACCTGGGCGGTGTACCGGTCCTGGACGTCGACAGCGACGCGTACCGCGACGCGGTGACGGCCGAGGGACCGCTGGTTGCCCACGAAGTCTCGGGCCTCGACCCCGTGACGATGATCTTCACGTCGGGCACCAGCGGTGACCCGAAGGCGGTGCGCTTCGCCCACGCGATGGCGGTCTTGTGCGGCGCGAGCCTAGTCGACCGGTTCGAGATCACCGGCGACGACGTGTGTTACCTGGCGATGCCGCTGTTTCACTCCAACGGTGTCGCGGCGGGCTGGGCGGTGGCGATCAACAGCGGTGCCGCGATGGTACCGGCCAAGTTTTCGCCGTCGCGCTTTCTGGCCGACATCCGTAGGTATGGCGTGACGTACATGAACTATGTCGGCAAGCCGTTGGCGCTGCTGCTGGCGACCCCGGAACGTCCCGACGACGCCGACAACACCCTGCGCGCGGCGTTCGGCAACGAGGCCACCGAGCGCGATATCGAGCAATTCGCAAAGCGTTTCGGCTGTCGGGTGGTGGACAGCTTCGGGTCCAGCGAGTTCGCCGTCGTGGTGATGCGGGAGGACGGGACGCCGCCCGGCTCGATCGGCAAGGGTTATCCGGGTGTCAGCGTGTACCACCCAGAGACCGTGACCGAATGTGCGACAGCGGTTTTCGACGAGCACGGCGCGCTCGCCAATTTCGACGAAGCCGTAGGCGAGTTGGTCAACACCTACGGTGTGGGCGGGTTCACCGGTTACTACAACGATCCCGACGCCACCGCCGAACGGATGCGACACGGAATGTACTGGTCGGGCGATCTGGCCTACCGCGACGCGGACGGCTGGATCTATCTGGCCGGGCGCACCGCCGACTGGATGCGGGTGGACGGGGAAAACCTGGCGGCGGGACCGATCGAGCGCATCCTGCAACGCCTGCCGGTGATCAACCAGGTGGCCGTGTACGCGATCCCCGACGAGCAGGTCGGCGATCAGGTGATGGTGGCGTTGGTGCTCAACGAAGCGTTGTCGCCCAAGGAGTTTGAAGAGTTCCTTGCCGCCCAGGCGGACCTGTCACCGAAAGCGTGGCCGAGGTATGTGCGGATCAACACCGAGCTGCCCCGCACCGCGACCAACAAGATCCTCAAGCGCGAGCTCATCAAGGCCGGCCCGACCGCCGGTGACGGGGTGCTGTGGAAGCGTGAGGGGCGCGGGCGCGAATTCAGTGCGGCACGGGGCCCGATTTTCACTGGCCCCCGTAGTCGACCGGCCAGTGCTTGATGCCGTTGATGAACGGTGAGCGCAGCCGCTGGGGGACTCCCGTCGGGGCCAGGTCGGGCATGTGGTCGGCGATCGCGTTGATCATCAGGTCGACCGTCATGCGCGCGAGGTTGGCGCCAATACAGTAATGAGCCCCGGTGCCGCCGAATCCGAGGTGCGGGTTGGGGTCGCGCAAGATGTTGAAGGTGTACGGGTCGTCGAAGACCTCTTCGTCGAAGTTGGCTGAGCGGTAGAACAACACCAGCCGCTGGCCCATTGTGACTGCCACACCGCCGAGTTCGGTGTCGGTCAGCGCGGTGCGCTGAAACGCCGTGATCGGGGTGGCCCAGCGGATGATCTCGTCGGCGGCGGTCTTGGGTCGTTGCGCCTTGAATAACTCCCACTGGTCGGGGTTGTCGGTAAAGGCCATCATGCCCTGCGTGATCGAGTTGCGGGTCGTCTCGTTGCCCGCGATCGCGAGCGTGACCACGAACATGCCGAACTCCGCCTCGGACAGCCGTTGGCCCTCGGCGTCGGCCTGGATCAGCGTGGTGACAATGTCGTCACCGGGTTCCTCGGCCTTGCGGGCCGCCAATTGCATGGCGTACCACATCATTTCGCCGGCCGAGGTCAGCGAGTTGTGGTGAGCGAACTCCGGGTCGTCGCTCCCGATCATCTGGTTGGACCAGTCGAACAACTTGCCACGGTCCTCGGGCGGAACCCCGAGCAGCCCGGCGATGGCCTGCAGCGGCAACTCGGCGGCCACCTGAAGAACGAAGTCGCCCGAGCCCTCCTCTGCGGCGCGTTGGGCGATGCGCTGCGCACGCTCGCCAAGGTCGGCACGTAGCCGCTCGACGGCGCGCGGGGTGAAGCCGCGGGCGATGATCTTACGCAGCCGGCTGTGTTCGGGGTCGTCCATCATGATCATCGACGTCCGGCCGGCCTCGATTTGGCCCTGCGCCAGCTCTTCCGGGTAGCGAGGCACGATGGACTTCTTGGCGGACGAGAAGACGTCGCTGCGCAGCGAGACCTCGCGGACGTCGCGGTGCTTGCTCACCACCCAGTAGCCGCCGTCGCCGAACCCGCCCCGATCGGGCGGCTGCTCATTCCACCAGATCGGCGCCGTGCGGCGCAGCTCGGCCAACTCCTGCACCGGCAGCCGGTGGGCGTAGATCTCGGGATCGGTGAAGTCAAAACCCGGCGGGAGATTCGGAGTGGCCATGGGATTGCTCCTTGGACTGCTGTTGGGGAGATGCTAGCCGCGCCGACGTCGATACCTCGCGATCTGATGATGCATGGCACCGATGAACCCGTTGGCATATGGCGCGGGAGCAGAGGGTGGCAAACGCTAGCAAAACCGAAAATAAGGCGATAGCTTGTCGTACGTACTTATGGTCAAATTCATATCTTTAATGATGAACAGCGGTCTGATGGGAGTACTGCCATGTCGTATGTGATCGCAGCAACGGACATGCTGGCGACGGCCGCAGCGGACGTGGCGGGCATCGGTTCGTCGCTGAGCGCGGCCAATTCGGTGGCCGCGGCCCCGACCACCGCGATAGTGGCCGCGGCCGAGGATGAGGTGTCGGCGGCGATTGCGTCGTTGTTTTCTGGCCACGGCCAGGCGTTTCAGACGCTGAGCGCGCAGGCGGGGACGTTTCATGTCCAGTTCACCGGGGCGTTGAAGGCGGCGGGGGGCGCGTATGCGGCCGCCGAGGCGGCTAATGCCTCGCCGTTGGCGGCGGTGGTGGCCGGCGCCCAGCGCCTAGCGGTGTTTTCGCCCGTTGCGGCAGCGACGGGTCGCCCGATTATCGGCAACGGCGCCAACGCCACGACGCCGGGGGGCAATGGCGGGGCTGGCGGGATCTTGTTCGGCAACGGCGGCAACGGCGCGGCGGGTGCGCCCGGGCAAAACGGCGGTAACGGTGGTTCGGCGGGCTTCTTCGGCCATGGCGGTAACGGCGGGACCGGCGGGGTCGGCACCACGGGCAACACGGGCAGCACGGGCACCGCGGGCGGTAACGGCGGTACCGGCGGCAACGGCGGCACCGCTGGGGCCGGTGGGGCCGGTGGGGCCGGCGGGCTGTTCGGCCAGGGCGGGGCGGGCGGCCAGGGCGGGGCCGGCGGCCAAGGCGGTAGCGGCGGTACCGGCGGTGCCGGCACGGACGCGACCGCCGCGGGCGCGGCGGGCGGCAACGCCGGTGACGGCGGCACCGGCGGCACCGGCGGCACCGGCGGCACCGGCGGTGCGGGCGGGGTCGGCGGCAAAGGTGGTTTGTTGGGCGCCGCGGGCGCCAACGGCAATGGCGGCACCGGTGGGGCGGGCGGCGCGGCCGGGGTGGGTGGTAACGGCGGCACCGGCGGCGCCGGCAATGCGACCACTACCACCGGCGGGATGGGCGGCAACGGCGGTAACCCGGGCGGCGCGGGCGGCGGCGGTAACGGCGGGGCGGCCGGCGGCACCGGCGCCACCGCTGGGACGACCGGGGCGGCCGGCTCTGCGGCCACCAGCGGCGGTAACGGCGGCACTGGCGGCGCCGGCTATAGCCCCACCGGCGGCGGTAACGGCGGCACCGGCGGGGCCGGCGGCAATGGGGGGATGATCGGCGACGGTGGCAAAGGCGGGGTCGGCGGGGCCGGTGAGGTCGGCGGCACCGGCGGGGCCGGCGGCTTGGGTGGCGTGACATCGGGTAACGGCGGCACTGGCGGCACCGGCGGCACTGGCGTGACCGCCGGTAACGGTGGGGCCGGCGGTAACGCCGGATCGGTCGGCAACGGCGGGGTGGGCGGTGCCGGTGGCAATGGCGCCGCCGGCACCGACGGCAACGGGACTACTAATGGCACGGCCGGTGGGGGTGGCGGTAAGGGTGGTGCCGGCGGTGCCGGTGGCTCGACGTCGGGTAACGGGGGTAACGGCGGGGTCGGCGGGGGCGGCGGGGCCGGCGGTAACGGTGGCAGTGGCGTCGGCGGTGCGGCCGGTGTGGCCGGTGTCAATAACGGCGCGGGCGGCAACGGCGGTAGTGGGGGTAATGGGGCCGCCGGTGGGGCCGGCGGGCAGGGTGGGGCCGCCGGTACGGCGGCGCACGGTGTTGCGGGCAGCGCCGGTAACGGTGGGGCCGGTGGCCACGGCGGCAACGCCGGCACGGCCGGCAATGGCGGCAACGGTGCCGCGGGTACGGCGGCCAACCCCACCGGCGGCGCCGGCGGTAACGCCGGCACCGGCAGCGCCGGCAGCGCGGGAGCCGGCGGCGCCGGTGGGGCGGCCGGCACTGGTAGTGGTGGCACCGCGGGGGCCACCGGCGCCTCGGGCGCCGCGGGCACCGGCGGCGGTAGCGGCGGTAACGGCGGTGCGGGTTATGACGCGGCCAGCGACCCGAACGCCGCCCCGGGCACCAGCGGCGGTAACGGCGGGGCCGGCGGCAATGGCGGGACGGTCGGCAACGGCGGTAACGGTGGCGCCGGTGGCGATGGCGCCGCCGGCGGCAACGGCACTAGTGGCACGGCCGGTGGGGGTGGCGGTAGGGGTGGTGCCGGCGGTGCCGGTGGCTCGACGTCGGGTAACGGGGGTAACGGCGGGGTCGGCGGGGGCGGTGGGGCCGGCGGTAACGGTGGCAGTGGCGTCGGCGGTGCGGCCGGTGTGGCCGGTGTCAATAACGGCGCGGGCGGCAACGGCGGTAGTGGGGGTAATGGTGCTGCCGGTGGGGCCGGCGGGCAGGGTGGGGCCGCCGGTACGGCGGCGCACGGGGTTGCGGGCAGCGCGGGCAACGGTGGGGCCGGTGGCCACGGCGGCAACGGCGGCGCGGCCGGCAATGGCGGCAACGGTGCCGCGGGTACGGCGGCCAACCCCACCGGCGGCGCTGGCGGTAACGCCGGCACCGGCAGCGCCGGCAGCGCGGGAGCCGGCGGCGCCGGCGGGGCGGCCGGCACCGGTAGTGGTGGCACCGCGGGGGCCACCGGCGCCTCGGGCGCCGCGGGCACCGGCGGCGGTAGCGGCGGTAACGGCGGGGCGGGTTATGACGCGGCCAGCGACCCGAACGCCGCCCCGGGTACCAGCGGCGGTAACGGCGGGGCCGGCGGCAATGGCGGGACGGTCGGCAACGGCGGCAACGGCGGCGCCGGTGGCGATGGCGCCGCCGGCGGCAACGGCACTAGTGGCACGGCCGGTGGGGGTGGCGGTAGGGGTGGTGCCGGCGGTGCCGGTGGCTCGACGTCGGGTAACGGGGGTAACGGCGGGGTCGGCGGGGGCGGTGGGGCCGGCGGTAACGGTGGCAGTGGCGTCGGCGGTGCGGCCGGTGTGGCCGGTGTCAATAACGGCGCGGGCGGCAACGGCGGTAGTGGGGGTAATGGTGCTGCCGGTGGGGCCGGCGGGCAGGGTGGGGCCGCCGGTACGGCGGCGCACGGGGTTGCGGGCAGCGCGGGCAACGGTGGGGCCGGTGGCCACGGCGGCAACGGCGGCGCGAGCGGCAATGGCGGCAACGGTGCCGCGGGTACGGCGGCCAACCCCACCGGCGGCGCCGGCGGTAACGCCGGCACCGGCAGCGCCGGCAGCGCGGGAGCCGGCGGCGCCGGTGGGGCGGCCGGCACCGGTAGTGGTGGCACCGCGGGGGCCACCGGCGCCTCGGGCGCCGCGGGCACCGGCGGCGGTAGCGGCGGTAACGGCGGTGCGGGTTATGACGCGGCCAGCGACCCGAACGCCGCCCCGGGTACCAGCGGCGGTAACGGCGGGGCCGGCGGCAATGGCGGGACGGTCGGCAACGGCGGTAACGGTGGCGCCGGTGGCGATGGCGCCGCCGGCGGCAACGGCACTAGTGGCACGGCCGGTGGGGGTGGCGGTAGGGGTGGTGCCGGCGGTGCCGGTGGCTCGACGTCGGGTAACGGGGGTAACGGCGGGGTCGGCGGGGGCGGCGGGGCCGGCGGTAACGGTGGCAGTGGCGTCGGCGGTGCGGCCGGTGTGGCCGGTGTCAATAACGGCGCGGGCGGCAACGGCGGTAGTGGGGGTAATGGTGCTGCCGGTGGGGCCGGCGGGCAGGGTGGGGCCGCCGGTACGGCGGCGCACGGGGTTGCGGGCAGCGCGGGCAACGGTGGGGCCGGTGGCCACGGCGGCAACGGCGGCGCGAGCGGCAATGGCGGCAACGGTGCCGCGGGTACGGCGGCCAACCCCACCGGCGGCGCCGGCGGTAACGCCGGCACCGGCAGCGCCGGCAGCGCGGGAGCCGGCGGCGCCGGTGGGGCGGCCGGCACCGGTAGTGGTGGCACCGCGGGGGCCACCGGCGCCTCGGGCGCCGCGGGCACCGGCGGCGGTAGCGGCGGTAACGGCGGTGCGGGTTATGACGCGGCCAGCGACCCGAACGCCGCCCCGGGCACCAGCGGCGGTAACGGCGGGGCCGGCGGCAATGGCGGGACGGTCGGCAACGGCGGCAACGGCGGCAAAGGCGGCAACGGTGTCGCCGGCACCAACGGCGTCACCGGCACGAACGGCAACGGCACCAACGGGACGGCCGGTGGGGCCGGTGGCCACGGCGGTGCCGGCGGCTTAGGCGGCTCAATATCGGGCAACGGCGGCCAAGGCGGCGCCGGTGGGGTCGGCGCTGGCGGCGGTAACGGCGGCAACGGTGCCAGCGGCGCCAACGGTGTGGCTGGCACCAACAACGGCGCAGGCGGCACCGGCGGCACCGGCGGCAGCGCCGGTAACGGCGGTCTCGGTGGCAACGGCGGTCAGGGCGGCGGCGTAGCCACGGGCGGGTCAGGCAGCGCGGGCGCCAACGGCACCAACGGCAGTGGCGGCGCCGGCGGCACGGGCGGCCAAGGCGGCGCCGGGGGAACCGGCGCCGCTGACACCGGCACCAACAACGCCGGCGCCGGCGGCACCGGAGGCCAAGGCGGCCAAGGCGGCACCGGCGGCGCGGCCGGCACCGGCGGCACCGTGGGCGCGACCGGCACCGGCGGCACCGGCGGCACCGGCGGTCAAGGCGGCGCTACCACGACCGGCGGTGACACCGCCGGTGCGGGCGGCCAAGGCGGCCAAGGCGGCCAAGGCGGCGTCGGCGCCTCCCCGGTGAGCGGCGCGGGCTCCAACGGCGGCCTAGGCGGCCAAGGCGGCCAAGGCGGGGTCGGCGGTTCGAACGCGACGGGCACCGCCGGCACTGGCGGCACCGGCGGCACCGGCGGGGCCGGCGGCACGGGTGGCACCGGCAGCACCGGCCACTCCGGCGGCACCGGCGGCCAGGGCGCTCAAGGCGGCACGGGTGGCACCGGCGGGGTCGGCACCGGCGGCGGATCCGGCGGTAGCGGTACTGCCGGCAACTCGGGCAGCCAAGGCTCTGCACCCATCGGCACCACCGGAGGTCAAGGCGGCGGCGGCGGCCAGGGCGGCCAAGGCGGCACCGGCAGCGGCGGCCAGAGCCCCACCGTCACCCCCATCAACCTCCCTGCCGGCGACGAACCAACGGGGCTGGCGGTCGCCCCCGCCGGCACCCCCAACGCCGGCGACGTCTACGTCGCCACCTTAACCGGCAACTCCACCGGCAATCCCGGCCAGGTGTTGGTGTACGACTCCTCGGGCAAATTCATCACAACGATCCCCGTCGGCTTCGGCGACCACCAGGTGGCGGTCGCCCCCGCCGGCACCCCCAACGCCGGCGACGTCTACGTCACCAACGTGATTGGTAACAACAACGGGATGGGCGGCACGGTGACGGTGATCAGCCCCGACAACACCACCGTCGTCAACTCCGGCATCCCCGTCGGCTTGGGCCAGACAGACGGGGTGGCGGTCGCCCCCGCCGGCACCCCCAACGCCGGCGACGTCTACGTCGTCAACCCGGGCAGCTCCTCGGTGACGGTGATCACCCCCACGAATGGCGTCCTCCCCACCACCCTGCAGACCGGCGTCAACACCGGGCCGGAAGAGGTGGCGGTCGCCCCCGCCGGCACCCCCAACGCCGGCGACGTCTACGTCACCGATCAGTTGGGCACGGTGCACGTGTTCAGCCCCACCAACGCCGCCGCACCCATCAACAACATCCCCGTCGGCCAAGGTGGGCCCCAGGAAGTGGCGGTCAGCCCCGTCACCGGCGATATCTACGTCGCCAATAGCAGCTTCACCAGCACGGTGTCGGTGATCAACCCCACCACCAGCGCCGTCAACCCTATCTTCGCCATCGACTCCATCCCAGGTGGTGTGGCGGTCGCCCCCACCGGCGCCCCCAACGTCGGCGACGTCTACGTCAGCTTCAGCGACGCCTCAAACAGCGGCTTGCCCTCGCTGGAGGTGATCAGCCCCACCAACAACGTCTTGCCCACCATCCCCGTCGGCCCCCTCGGCGGCCAAGCCCTACAGACGGTGGCGGTCGGCCCCAACGGCGACGTCTACGCGATCAGCTTGTTAGGCGGCACCTTGTGGGTGATCAGCTGAGGGCTCGTCGATCGTGCTTTCCCAGGTTGACGTTCGGCGTGTCGCCGGCTTGAGCCGGTAGCTCTGTTCACCGTGCAACTCGTGTTCGACGAGGGTTCCCGTCTCCTGACAGCTGTCATCTCGCGATTCGGCTGTCGTGACGGCTTTGTGGTGGCTGGTGGTGTCGGGTTCGGCGTGGACGCTGAGCCCGCGCTGGTGGTCGCGGCGAGCGATTGCACGACGACCTGGCGGCTGGTCGGTGGCTGGCCGCGGCAGTTCATCGAGAGGTAGGAGAACATGGCGCCGCGTTCACCTTTCCGGCTGGCAACGGCGGTGCTGGCGGTGCGGGCTTCAACCCCACTGCGGCAAAAACGGGCCGGCTGGGGAACCGGCCGCTTGGGGGAAAGGAAACCGACCCGCGATCTTCAGCTCGCGATCGGGCTGGGCACCTTCGCGCCGTCGTGCGCGCCGAGGTTGGTTGCCCCGGTGACGACGGCCCGTTCGATCTGGCGAAGCGCGTGCACCGCGGTGAGGAATCGTCGGGTATCGGGACTCGGTTCGGCCCCGCCGTGCTGGTGGCGGGCGACGGTCTCGGCGGCGTCGAGTTCGTCGGTGGTCGAGTTAATGTGCACCCCGACTGCACCGTCGATGATGGCGACCAGCGCATCGATGTTGCTGCGCGTCTGCGCTGCGGCCGACGTGAACGCATGCGCGAGCGGTTCTGACCCGATCGGGATTTTGGTACTGCTCGGCATTGCGCGCCAGGCTTCGCCCGTAACGATCGCACGCGCCCAATAGCCGTAGGCCACGTCGGATGCTGCGCCGGCCGGCAAGGCCGGCGACCCCGGCCAGCATCGGTTTGGCGGTGACCCGGAACTGCTGCAGGTTTCGGTCGAGTTCGCGTGCTTGCTCGGTCGGGCTCGCCGTCTCGTCCCCACCGAACATGGTCTCGGTGGAGATCTCGATCAGCGCGGACAGGCTCGTCAAAAACGCGCGGGTGTCGTCGCGGATGGCGGTTCTGGTATGCGTCGGCAGCACCAGGATGGCCACGGCAACGCCGATCACGGCACCGATCGCGGTCTCTTCGATCCGCAAAAGCAGTACGCCGAAGGAGAATTCGCCGAGCAGGCCGTACAGCAACGCCAGCATCGTGGTGATCCAGAAGGTCATCAAGCTGTAGGTGACCGTCATGAAATAGAAGGCGCAGAACAGACACACGAAGATCGCGGCGAGCGATGCGGTCGAGTTGCCGGCGAACAGCGTGGCCACCAGCACGCCAGAGGGCACGCCGAGCATGGTGCCGAGCAGCCGCTGCCAGCCTTTGGTGAGGGTTTCGCCCCAGGAGTTGGTCCCGGCGAAGATCACAAAAGCCGCGATCACCGCCCAAAACCAGCGAGACGGCGACACCAACTCGCCGACGACGATGGCCAACGACGCGGCGACGGCCACCTGGATGGCTTGCCGGGTCGTCTGTCGCAGACCACTGTCCTCTTGCTCACAGGCGGCGTCCTCGGCGGCTGGGGCGACGCTGTCGGACGCCGGCGGTGGTGTGCGGCCGGTCGCGGCCTCGACTCTTGCCCGGACTTCGGCAGTCGCCGTTGCCGCATTGATGATCGCCAGGGCGAGGCGTCGTACGGCAACGTCGCCGGGGTCGTCGGCCGTTGTATCCGTTGACTGCTGGTCAAGAATCCGTTGTGCCTGGCTCGCGGCCTGACTGAGCCCGCCGGCCTGCGGCGTGCGGATCGCCCGCGCGAGTTGGGTGAGCGCCCCGACCAGTTCGACGCGGGTGGTGGCGGATATGTCGGCGGAGAGGGCGGCTGCTCGTCGGCCCGCGGTGGCGACCCATTCGATCGACAGCTCGGCGTCGAACAGCCACGGGGCCAGTCGTTCGCTGGTAACCCCGGGCCAGAGCGTGGCGGGGTCGGCTTTGTCTTCGATCTGAGCCTGCACCATCAGGGCGGTCTCGTTGAGCCGGATGGTGCGAGCGCGCATGCGGCGGCGACGCCGTTCGTCGAGGCGGCCGGTACGCACCGCTTCGGCGGTGGTGTCGACCACGATGGCCATCCGGGCCCGCAGCGCCCGAATCGTGGCGCGCAGCACGCGTTCGGGGTGGTCGGGCAGAACGTATGTGCTCATGACATACGTGCACAGCGTTCCCACCAGGACCGCCCCGATCAACCAGGGCAACTCCGAAATGCGGGCTCGCAGATACAAAGTGAAGAAATAGGACATGAACGCGACCATGCCCAGCGCCCTCCCGCGCGCCCCGAAGCGGCGGATGTACACCGCGGCGAAGACGATCACCACGAAGACGGCGTCGCTGGCGACGGTGTGCGGCGCGAGCAGCGCGGCGGCGGTGATGGCGACTGCGGCGGGCACGGGCAGCAGCGCCATCGTGATCTGCTGTCGGCGGAGGTCCGGCTCGTTGACGGATCGCGACGCGACCATGGTGATGACGACGCCGAGCAAAGCGACCGTCAGAGGCTGTCCGGTCGCCTTGGTCACCAGGTACATGATCAGCAGGGAACAGCCGAGCGCGGCCGTCGTCCGGGTCGCCATCCGCAGCCGCAACAATCCGGGATCCGAGCCGATCCACCAGTTGCGGGCTCGCTCGTAGAGAACAGTTATCTCCCGACCCCCCCTTCTGCTACCACATGGTTACCCGAACTGCGTCGCAGCGGCCAAGCTAGTCTTCGACATCGTGACGGCGCCGACGCGGGCGAAGCTGGCCGACGGCCGTGACCTGCTGTTCTTCGCGCTGCCGGGCCACCGTCCGGCACCGGTCGAAGACCGCAGGCCGCTGCCGGAGCGTGACCCTGACCAGTCGCAGCTGCGGTTCGACCGGTCAACCGGGCAGTGGGTGATCATCGCGGCCCTGCGCCAAGACCGCACCTACAAGCCGCCCGCCGACCAGTGCCCGCTGTGTCCGGGTCCGACCGGCCTGACCAGCGAGGTGCCCGCCCCCGACTACGACGTCGTCGTCTTCGAGAACCGATTCCCAAGCCTGTCCGGCGCGGGCGAGATGGCGCCCACGCCCGCCGGTGACCGGCTTTGTGTCCGCTCCGGGGCACGGCCGCTGCGAGGTGATCTGCTTTTCCAGCGACCACAGCGGGTCGTTCGCGGAGTTGGAACCGGCACATGCGCGCTTGGTCGTCGAGGCGTGGCGCCACCGCACCACTGACCTGATGGCCGCACCGGGCATCGAGCAGGTGTTCTGTTTCGAGAACCGCGGCGAGGAGATCGGGGTGACGCTGACCCACCCGCACGGTCAGATCTTCGGCTATCCCTACCTCACGCCGCGAACCGCCGCCATGCTAGGCCAGGCGCGCGAACATCGAATGCGGCACGGCGGCAACCTCTTTGGCGACATTTTGGCGCGCGAGGTCGCAGACGGCAGTCGCATTGTCGCGCGCACCGAGCTGTTCACGGCGTTCGTGCCGTTCGCGGCGCGCTGGCCGGTCGAGGTGCACATCTACCCGAACAGGTTCGTGCGCAACTTAGTCGAATTCGACGAGGATGAACTGGACGGATTCGCACAGGTCTACCTCGACGTGCTGGGGCGGTTCGACCGGATGTATTCGGCTCCGCTGCCGTATATTTCGGCGCTGCACCAGTTCAACGGAACCGATGCCCAGGCTGACGGCTATTTTCACGTCGAGTTGATGTCGATCCGGCGCAGCGCCACCAAGCTCAAGTACTTGGCGGCCTCGGAATCGGCGATGGACGCGTTCATCGGCGACGTGATGCCCGAAAGTGTGGCCCAGCGGCTGCGGGAACTCGGATGAGGGTCCGCTACGCGGCACCTGGGCGGATCAACCTGATCGGGGAGCACACCGACTACAACCTCGGCTTCGCGCTGCCGATCGCGCTGCCGCAGCGCACGGTGGTCACGTTCGCGCCCGAGGCCGGCGACGCGATCATCGTGGGCAGCGATCGCGCCGAGAGCCCGGAGCGCATCTCACTCGACACCATTCCGGGTGACGTGGCGGGCTGGGCCGGCTACGTGGCCGGGGTGATCTGGGCGCTGCGTCAAGCCGGGCATCCGGTGCCCGGCGGCACGATGTCGATCACCAGCGATGTCGAGATGGGGTCGGGCCTGTCGTCCTCCGCGGCGCTGGAATGCGCGGCGCTGGGCGCCATCGCGTCGGCCACCGGTGTCCGCATCGACGCCAAAGAACAGGCGCGGATCGCCCAGCGGGCGGAGAACGACTATGTCGGCGCCCCAACGGGTTTGCTCGACCAGCTGGCATCGTTGTTCGGTGAGCCGTCGACGGCGCTGCTGATCGACTTTCGCGACCTCACCGTCACGCCGGTGCCCTTCGACCCGGACGCTCATGGTGTTGCGCTGCTGCTGATCGACTCTCGCGCGCGGCATCGTCACGCCGGCGGCGACTATGCGGCGCAGACGCGCAGTCGTGCGAGCGGGCGGCCGCCGATCTGGGGGCGTCGTCGCTGCGTGAGGTCCAGGATCGCGGGCCCTCGGTCGTCGCCGCGGTGAACGACCCGGTCGACGCCCGGCGCGCCCGCCATGTGCTGACCGAGAACCGCCGGGTGCTGGATTGTGTTGCAGCGCTTGGTGATTCGGACTTCACCGAAGCCGGGCGGATCTTCACCGCCTCGCACGCGTCCATGCGCGACGATTTCGAAATCACCACCGAACACATCGACCTGATCGCCGACACCGCAACGCGCGCGGGTGCTCTCGGCGCCCGGATGACCGGCGGCGGCTTCGGGGGCTGTGTGATCGCCTTGGTGCCGACCGACCGGGCAGACGTGGTCGGCGACGCGGTGCGACGGGCGGTGTGCGAGGCCGGCTTTGCGCAGCCGGTGATCACCCGCACCCGTGCGGCCGCGGGCGCAGGACCGTGTGGGTGAGCGAGCCGGGCGGCTACGCCTCCTACGTACAGGTTCGGGCATACGCCGAGCTCAACGACTTCTTGGCACCCGAGTCGCGCGGTGTGACGGTGCGCCGACCGTTCCGGAGTCATCAGACCGTCAAGGACGTGTTGGAGGCGATGGGCATTCCACACACCGAGGTCGACCTCATCGTGGTGAACGGGTCTCCGCGGGGCTTCAGCTACCGCCCGAGCGTGGGCGACCGCATCGCCGCATACCCGATGTTCGAGGCGCTCGACATCGGGTCGACCGCCAGGCTGCGGCCGGTGCCGTTGCGCGACACGCGCTTTGTTGTTGACGTCAACCTCGGCAGGCTCGCGCGGCTGCTGCGGCTGCTCGGGTTCGACGTGTGGTGGTCGAATGACGCCGATGACAAGACCCTGGCTGACATCAGCCTGGGCGAGCAGCGGATCCTGCTGACCCGCGACCGGGGCCTGCTGAAGCGCAGGGCCATTACGCATGGTCTATTCGTCCACTCCCAGCACCCCGAGGAGCAAACGCTCGAGGTGATACGACGACTGGACCTACCGCAACGCTTGGCGCCACTCACCCGGTGCGTGCGCTGTAATGGCAAGTTGGCCGCGGTCTCCAAAGGCGAGATCGCTCACGACCTCGAGCCGTTGACCCGTCGGTACTACGAGGAATTCAGCCGCTGCCCCGATTGCGGGCGGATCTACTGGGCCGGGTCACATCACGCGAAGTTGCTCAGTCTCGTTCAAAGACTGCGCGACCAACTCTGATTGCCGGGTCACTTGCCCGGAGTGAACTTGATGGCTGCCAGGTGCATCCGGTCGACCGCCTCGCCGAACTCCTCGAGCGTCGGTATGCGCTGCTCGCGGAACTTCACCCCGATCATGCGCTGCGCGCGCTTGACGCCATAGGACTGGGTGCACCGCAGGTACAGGTCGGAGACCACCGGCACGGTCTCGGATGAGCTCGCCATGCATGGTGGAGGTCTTGCCGTTGTAGACGACCCGGGCGGGGGCGCCGCCGCGGAAGTTCGCCTTCCAGGAGGCGCCGGTCAGCGCATAAAGGTCATTGTCGATCACGTGGGCGCTCACCGGAATGGTGAACTGCCGCCCTGACTTTCGCCCAGTGAAGCTCAACACCATCAGCTGCTTGCCAAAAGGGCCCGCCAGCGGAGTGCGCAGCAGCGCACTTAGCAGCGGGTTGACGAGACGGAGCAGGGCGTCCGGTGGATGCCCGACGTCTATCGCATACGACTGTTCTGCCATGCCGACACCCTAAGGCCAATCGGGCTCCAAGCACAGCGCGGTGCTTGCTGGTACCCATTCGGCTCACAGACTCCTAGGCTTCGATCGGAGCGTAGCCGCCACGGGAGGGATGAAATGGCCAGAAGCGAAAACGACACCTGGGACATCACGGAGAGCGTCGGTGCGACCGCGCTGGGGGTGGCGGCATCCCGCGCCACCGAGACCGAGCGCGAGAACCCGTTGATCAGCGATCCCTTCGCACGGGTCTTCATTGACGCCGCCGGCGACGGCATCTGGAACATGTTCGGGGTTCCCGAGCTGCCGGCAGAGATTGCCGAAGCCGAACCCGACGTGGCGCGATGGCTGGACGGGCGGGTCGACTACATGGCCTCGCGGACAGCGTTTTTCGACGGATTTTTCCTCGACGCCGCCAAAGCCGGGGTGCGACAGGCGGTCATCCTGGCGGCCGGCCTGGACTCGCGGGCGTACCGATTGCCCTGGCCCGATGGGATGAGGGTGTACGAGCTCGACCAACCCAAGGTGCTGGAGTTCAAGTCGTCGACGTTGCGCCAACACGGTGCGCAGCCGACGTGCCACCGGGTCGAGGTCGCCGTCGACCTACGCCACGATTGGCCAACGGCGTTGCAGCAGGCCGGGTTTGACACCTCGGCCCCGAGCGTGTGGTCGGCCGAAGGGTTGTTGCCGTTCTTGCCGGCAGTGGCGCAAGATCTGCTGTTCGAGCGGGTTCAGGCGCTGACCCAGGCGGGCAGCCGGATCGCCGTGGAGGCGCCCGGCCCCGCCTTCAACGATCCCGACGCCCGGGAACGGCAGCGATCGCTGATGCGGCGCTACCGCGAGGTCGCGGCGAAGGTGGGCGGGCGCGAGACTCCCGACTTCGAGGACCTGTGGTACCTGGAGGACCGCGCCGACGTCGCCGAGTGGTTGCGTGACCACGGCTGGGACGTGTCGGCAACACCGGCCGAGGAGTTGCTGGCGCGCTACGGGCGCACCGTTCCGGAGGGGACAGAGGATGGACGGCCGCGGAGCGTGTTCGTCTCCGCGGCCCGATCCGCCTCGTAGTCCCTCGGTTTAGGTGACGGCGATGGTCGTCTGGTCGTCGATGATGTTCACCGCATCCATCAACGCGTCGTGATCGCTGTCGGCAGCGTCAGCGTCGAGCTCGAGCACGAACACCGCACCCTGGGCGGGAATCACCACGGTCTTCTGCGCAGCGGTCCGTTTCGCGCCGTTCTTGTTGTATGAGCCGCCCAGCTGCCATGCCTGAAAGCCGCTCAGCGTGGACGCCTGTCCGGCGGAGCCGTCGTATCCGGGCAGATTTTGCAGGTCACCCGAGGCGTACTGAATGAGCTTCGCCTGGTCCACGTCACCGGCCAGTTTGGACACCTGGGCCACGATGGTCGGTGGGTCGGCGGGATTCGCGGGCTGCGCCAGAACGATGCCGCCATAGGACGTGCCGGTGTCCCCGTCGGCCACCTTCCAGCCCGGGGGCAGCGGCAGATCGATATTGGGGGACCCGGGATCGCCGCGATGGATGGGGGTCTCGGTGATCTTGTTTTCGGTGATGTAGTCGCCGATGGTCTTGTGCGCCTGCGCGCCCGGTGCCGCGCTGGTTGCGGACGACGTCGCCCCCGATGTCGCCGACGTCGAGGTCGATGTGCTCGTCGATGTTGATGTCGTGCTGGACTTGTTGTCAGAACCGCAACCGACCAGCGCCAATCCCAGCGCCGCAGTCGCGATTGCCGCCGTGAAGTACTTCATCAATTGCATCTCCCAAAAATGGGCCGGCATCAGCGCCGTCCGCGTAGCACTGAACACTAGCCGACACGATGTGCAACGTTGCTACTACATCTCGCGCTCGCCCATCCCACCAAACACCCCACGGGACCGGCGGTTTTGCAGTAAGAGACAGCTATGCGATTGCGCAGGGCCCTCATCGCGGTGACAGCGGTGTTGGCCGCCCTGGCTGTCATCATCGCATTCATCGCCGCGGTTCCGCCGCGCGCGTACGACGGCGAGCCCGCCTTCGTCGCGAATCCCGTCGAGCACGTCGACACCCTCATCGGCACCGGAACGGGCGGTGAGACGGTAGGGGAGATCGACAACTTCCCCGGCGCCACCGTGCCGTTCGGAATGGTGCAGTTTTCACCCGATACCACCGACACCTACGCCGGATACAACTACGACAACTCGCGCTCCACCGGGTTCAGCATGACCCACGCGTCGGTGGGCTGCGCGGCGTTCGGCGACATCTCTATGCTGCCGACCACTACCGCCATCGGATCGCAGCCCTGGAACGCCTGGGAAAGGATCGCCCACGACGACACGGAACAAGGCGTTCCCGGTTACTACACCGTGCGGTTCCCCGCCACCGGAGTGACCGCGGAACTCACCGCCACCACCCGCACCGGCGTCGCCCGCTTCAGGTACCCGCGCAACGGTCGGCCCGCGCTGTTCCACGTGCGCTCCGGCGCATCGCTGGCGGGTAATTCCCGCGCGACCATCCAGATCGGCGAGGACAACACGACGATCACCGGATGGGCGACCAGCGGCGGCTTCTGCGACAAGAACAACACCTACACTGTGTATTTCGCGATGAAGTTCAGCCAGCCGTTCACCTCGTACGGCAGCTGGGACGGCTACGCGGTCTATCCCGGCGTCCGCGGTGCGGCGTCGCCGTACAGCGGGGGATACGTGGAGTTTCCGCCCGGCTCCGAGCTCGAGGTGCGCACCGCGATCTCCTACGTCGGTGTCGACGGGGCGCGCGCCAACCTGGCGGTCGAGGGCACGGCGCCCTTCGGCGCGGTCCGTGCTGCCGCATCGAGCCAGTGGAACGCCGCGCTGTCGCGTATCTCGGTAGCCGGCAGGGATGGCGACGATGTGACGACCTTCTACACGTCGCTGTACCGATCTCTGTTGCACCCCAACACTTTCAACGACTCCGACGGACGCTATCTCGGATTTGACGGTGTCGTCCACACCGTTGCCGAAGGGCACACCCAGTACACGAACTTCTCCGACTGGGACACCTATCGATGTCTTGCCGCCTTGCAGGCACTGCTTTTCCCGAAGCAAGCCAGCGACATGGCCCAGTCGCTGGTCAACGATGCGGTGCAAAGCGGATCGTTTCCGCGGTGGGCGCTCGCGAATGCCGCGACCGGCCAGATGACCGGCGACAGCGTGATACCGCTCATTGTGAACCTTTACGCATACGGCGCCAAGGACTTCGACCTCCAAACGGCGCTGCTTTACATGGCGCACGGGGCGATCACCGGCGGTGTCGGGCGGGGCGGCTATGTCGAACGGCCGGGGGCCCCCGCCTATACGCAGTTGGGTTACGCGCCCGACCCGGTCGGCCCCAGCGCCTCGATCACACTGGAGTGGTCCGTTGACGACTTCGCCGTCTCCCGATTCGCCGACGCGCTCGGCGACGCCCCGACCGCCGCCGCCTTCCAGAGCCGGGCGCAATACTGGCAGAACCTGTTTAATCCCACCACGCATTACATCTCGCCGCGCAACCTGAGCGGATTCTTCCCCGACGGACCCGGGTTTGTGGACTCTCCAAATCGCTTCGGCCAGTACGGATTCGACGAGGGCAATGCCGCGCAGTACCTCTGGTGGGTGCCGCACAACATCGCCGGGCTGGTGACCGCCCTCGGCGGCCGCAAGGCGGCGGCCGACCGACTCGACCGCTTGACCGAAAAGCTCAACGAGGGCCCCAACGACCCGTATCTATGGGCCGGCAACGAGCCGGGCTTCGGGGTGCCGTGGCTCTACAACTACATCGGTCAACCCTGGAAGACCCAACACACAGTCGACCGGGTGCGCGGCCTCTTCGGTCCGGTACCTGACGGCGAGCCCGGCAACGACGACCTCGGCGCGATGTCCAGCTGGTACGTCTGGGCTGCCCTCGGCCTCTACCCGAGCACCCCGGGAACGTCGATTCTCACCGTCAGCACTCCGATCTTCGATCGCGCCGTAATCACCCTTCCGGCAAGCCAATCCATCCGGATCTCCGCACCGGGCGCGTCGGCGCCGAGTCACCTGAAGTACATCCGTGGCCTCACCATCGACGGCCACGCCACCGACAAGACGTTTCTTCCGGAGTCGATCATCCGCACCGGCGGCGACCTCGTGTACTCGCTCTCCGCCCACCCCAACCAGGACTGGGGGACTGCCGAGCCCTCGGCGCCACCGTCGTTCGGGGTGGGTAGTTCCGCGGTGACCGTTAACGTCTCCCAGCCCATCGTCACGCTCGCGCCGGGAAGCACGGCCGCCCTGAAACTCGATGTCCAACGGATGATCGACGGCGCCGGCGACTACACCGTCACCGGCACGTCCTCGGACAGCGGGATCACGGTGGCGCCCGCGTCGGGGCACTTCGCCGCCGACGGGTCGGCCGCCGTCGACGTCGCGATCACGGCGCAGTCCGTGCCCGACGAGTACTACCTGGTATCCCTAACCACCACGGTCGGCCAGAGCATCAGGAAGTCGTTGGTACTCGTTGTCGTTGCCCAGCCTGACGAGTGACCCTCCGCGCTAGACCATGTCGTTCTCGGTGAGCCAACGCATCACCGGCCAGCCCACGAATACCGGAATCCAGCAGGTGAGCACGCGATACAGCAGAACCGACGGCACGGTAATAGCCCCGGGTACGCCGAACGCGGCGAGACCACCGATCAGCGCCGCCTCGACGGCACCGACACCTCCCGGTGTGGGGGCGGCCGAAGCGAGCGTTCCGCCGACCATCGTCACCACCGTGCAGGTGACGAACGTCGCCCCACCGCCGAAGGCCTCAACGCTGGCCCACAGCGCCAGCGCCGCACCGAGAGTTGTTCCGGCACAACCGAGTACGATCAATCCCAGTCGCCGCGGTTCGCGGGCGAGGTCGACCAGATCGCCGGTGACCTCCTTCAGCCTCGGGCGCACGTCCGTCGCCAGCCACTTTCGCAGCTTGGGCACGAACAGGAATGCGCCGACGATACCCAGCGCCACGCCTGCGATCAGATACAGCACCGCGGCCTTCGGGACGAAGTGAGACAGGTCGGCCGAGACGCCCGCAACGGTACTGAAAAAGATCAGCAACAGGACATGGACGATCACCTGCATCGTCTGCTGCAGCGCCACCGCGGCGGTGGCGCGCATGGTGGACAGACCGCTTTTCTGCAAGAACCGGGTGCTGAGCGCGAGCCCGCCCACGCCGGCCGGGGTTGTGGTCGCGGCAAAAGTGTTGGCTACCTGGGCGATTGACAGCTTCCAGAAGCTCACCGTCCCGTCGGTGCTTGCCCACAATGCGGCCGCCGCGCCGACATAGGTCAGCGCGGACACCGTCAAGCCCAGCAGCGCCCACCACCAGTTGGCGGTTTTCAGTCCGGAGAAGAAGGTCGGCGCGGTGCTGATGAAGGGATAGGCGACATAGACCAGCGCACCCAGCAGCACCAGTTGTACGACCTGGCCGCGCGTGAACCGCGTGATCGTCGCGGTTTTGATCTGGTCGGCGCCCGTTTGGCGCTTCACCTCGGCGCGGGCGCTGGCCAGGGCGGCGCCCGCGCCGTCGACCAAGTCACGAATTCTTGCCGGCACGCCGGCCTTGGTGAGTCGGCGCGACGCCGTCAGCACCGCGTCCTTCCCGAACGCGTCGATCGCTGCACCCACCGCGGACTCCGCGTCGTAGAGCGCTGACGTCGTCACCAGGAGCTGGGCGAGGTCGGATTGGAGTTGGGGGTCGGCGGCGCCGTATTCGGCGCTGCCGAACCCGCCGAAGAGCACTGCGCCGTCGTCCACGGTGATTTCCCTGACGCTCAGGTCGCCGTGCGAAATCTGGCAGTCGTGTAGCGCTGCCAGCGATTCCCAGATACGGCTAACCGGTGTCGTTTTCGCGCAATCGATGATGGGGACGCCGCGAATGGCTTTGTGCGCGTACAACGTCCATCCCCGTTCGAGTTCCGCGACGGCGATCGGTGCCGTGTTGGCGACGCCCAGGTCACCGACGGCGATGGCCATCAGTGCGCGATGTTCCACGGCACGGCGCATGGAGGTCTGCAGCGGCGCGGTCTCCGAGCCGCGCAATCGGAGTTTCCGCCAGAGCTGGCGCAGTGTGCCGCCGCTGCGTTGATGCGGTCCGTACAGTTCGGCCACCGCCGCCGCTTCGGATTCCGCACATGCCGCCGAAAGCACCAACGGCCCCCGTCCGGCCGGCCGGACCACCCTGAGCCCCGACACCAGGAATCCGCGCCGGGCCATCGCCCGAACCGCATCCTCCAGCGGCACTTCCAGGGCGGGGGTGCCGACGACCAGGACCACGAGTGCCCCGACGAACCACCCCACCGCCAGCCCCAAGACCGCGCGGTCGGGCACCACGGCGCTCACGACGAGGTGGATCGGCACGAACGCCAGCAGCAGCGTCCACCACCAGTGGCGCCAGCGGGCCGGCAGCCACGGGCCGGACACGGTGAGCACCGCCGCCAGCATCGCAATCCACCGCGGGTCGTCGAGGAATTGCGCCAGCACCGTGTTGAGACGGTCGGAGAGGTCGAAGTGCCGCCATCGGGGCGCCGCGATGCCGTTGCCACTGATCGAGAACGGGAGGATGGCGAGCGCCCCGGCGGCCGCGTAGGCGCCGAGCAGTTTCCACTGCCGCCTGATGATCAGCGCGATCAGGATCACGAAGGGCAACGCCAGAATCGCGATGCCGTAGATCAGGTACACCAGGTTCGACTGGGTGGGGGACAGCACCCCGACGATCTCGGAGATGGATTTCTCCAGCGCGACCCAGCGCGGGCGGGTGATCAGTGAACTCGTGATCACTATCGCGAGCAACGCCGCCGCCACAACGAGCCGCAGGATGTCGTTGGTCCGTCGGGGCATGGGTTGCAGCAAGCTGCCCGAAACGCCGATTTCGCGCCCGTCAACTCGCATGTCGCAGGGATCCCTTCGGGATCTTTTTCGGATCAGCCGCGTTGTTGGCGGCCCGCCGACAACTTAACCGGATGTACGTCTTGACGGACAGCTTGTTCACATCCAGCGCGCGTAGGGTTCGTTAGGTAGGCGTACTAGCAAAATTGGAGGGCATGCGCGTGGCCCGGACTGACAACGACACCTGGGAGATCACCGAGAGCGTGGGCGCGACGGCCCTGGGCGTCGCGGCGGCCCGCGCGGCCGAAACCGAGAGCGAAGATCCGCTGATCAGCGACCCTTTTGCCCGGGTGTTTCTGGACGCCGCCGGAGAAGGTCTGTGGAACTGGTTCGCCGCTCCAGACCTGCCGGCCGAGATCGTCGAGGCCCAACCCGAACTGGTGCCGCGGATGCGGGGAATGGTCGACTACATGGCTGCGCGGACGTCGTTCTTCGACCAGTTCTTCCTGGATGCGACCCGCGCGGGCGTGCACCAGGTGGTGATCTTGGCCGCAGGTTTGGACTCGCGGGCGTGGCGGCTGCCATGGCCCGACGGCACCACGGTCTACGAACTCGACCAGCCCCGGGTGTTGGAGTTCAAGTCGTCGACGCTGCGCGAACACGGTGCGCAGCCGACGTGCAATCTGGTTCCCGTTCCGGTCGACCTGCGCCACGACTGGCCGGCCGCATTGCGGCAGGCCGGTTTTGACCCCTCGGCGCCCAGCGCCTGGTCGGCTGAGGGCCTGTTGCCGTTCTTGCCGGCCGCCGCTCAGGAGCTGCTGTTCGAGCGCGTTCAGGAGCTCGGCGCCGCGGGCAGCCGGATCGCCGTGGAGGCGCCCGGCTCCGACTTCCTCGACGAGGCCTCCCAGGCCAAGCAGCGGGAGAACATGCAGCAGGTGCGCGACCTGATGGTCAAGCTCGAACCCGAACGCGACATCCCCGACGTCTGGGATATTCAAGACCTGTGGTACTTCGAGGAACGCGAGGACGTCGGCGACTGGCTGCGCCGGAACGGTTGGGACGTGGCGGTGACGCCGGCCGAAGTCCTGATGGCCAATTACGGGCGCACACCCCCGGACGTCGAAGACGCCGCGCCGAAGACTTTTTTCGTAGCAGCCGAGCGGGCAGGGGAGGAGTAATCGTGACCAGAACCGACAACGACAGCTGGGAGATCACCGAGAGTGTGGGAGCGACGGCGCTGGGTGTGGCGTCGGCGCGCGCGGCGGAAACCCGCAGTGAAAATCCTTTGATCAGCGATCCGTTCGCGCAGGTGTTCCTCGATGCGGTGGGTGACGGAGTGTGGAATTGGCACTCCGGTCCGGAGCTGCCCGCCGAGGTCATCGAAGCCGAGCCCGAGCTGCCGCTGCAGATGCAGTCGATGGTCAGCTATATGGCTTGCCGCACAGCATTTTTCGATCAGTTCTTCCTCGATGCAACCCGCGGGGGCATTCGTCAGGTGGTGATTTTGGCGGCGGGCCTGGACAGTCGTTCCTGGCGGCTGCCCTGGCCGGACGGCACGACGGTCTACGAGCTCGACCAGCCTAGGGTCCTGGAATTCAAACTGTCGACGTTGGCCGAGCACGGGGCCGAGCCTGCGTGCAATCGGGTCGCGGTCGCGGTGGACCTGCGGCAGGATTGGCCGGCGGCGTTGCGGCAGGCGGGTTTTGACCCGTCGGTTCCCAGCGCGTGGTCGGCGGAGGGCCTGATGCCGTATTTGCCTGCCGCGGCCCAAGACTTGCTGTTCGAGCGAGTTCAGGGGCTCACCGCCGCCGGCAGCCGGGTCGCCGTGGAGGCGCTGGGACCGAAGTTCATCGACCCGGAGTTTCGCACCAAGCGTCGTGAGCGGATGGATCGGATTCGCGCCGTCGTGGCCGAAGTGGACCCGCAGCGCCAGGTTCCCAGGACCGATGAGCTGTGGTACTTCGAGGAGCGCGAAGACGTCGGCGACTGGTTCCGGCGCCGCGGCTTTGACGTGACGGTGACGCCGTCGCTCGAGTTGATGGCCGGCTATGGCCGCCGCGCTCCCAAAGAGGTCGAGGACCTGGTTCCGGGCAATCTGTTCACGGCCGCGCACAAGCCGGGGGCTTGACGAACCTGAAGTTCGTGCGACGCGTGGACGGGTTGACTTACGACTTCGTCCGCGATGGAGATGCTCATGGTTTCCCTTCGTATCGAAGGGTTGACGCCGACCTGTGGTGTCGACGACTTCCGAACTTCGGCTGGGCTGTGTGCACGAGCTCCGGCGAGGTTTTCTCTCGCCCGTTTGACGATCCCGGCGATGGCGACCTGCCGCCCGGGGGTATTTGGGTGAGTCGCAAGGGCGATCGATCGTATGTGTATGAGCTGGTTCGCGATGCGACATAATCCCTTGTGCCACTTTGGTTTCACTAGTCACAATCGGGGCGTTCTTGTCGGTGGGTCTTCGTAAAATTTAGGGCATGGGTTGCAGCAGTCGCGAGGAGATCGTCGAGGTCTTCGACGCGCTCGACGCAGCCCTGGACCGCTTGTGTGAGTTGACCTTTGACGTGTTGACCACCCCGGAACTGCTAGGCAAACTCGAACACTTCGAACGCGCCACACGGCGCCTGCGCGCACCGCAGCACAGCATCATCAACCAACTCGACGCACAAGCCGGCGAGGAAGAGTTGGGCGGCACGCTGCGCAGTGCGCTGGCCGACCGGCTGCGGATCACCAAGGCCGAAGCCAGCCGGCGCATCGCCGACGCCGAGGATCTCGGGGAACGCCGCGCGCTGACCGGCGAACCCTTGGCGCCACGGCTCAGTCATACCGCCGCCGCGCAACGCGACGGGCTCATCGGCGACGGGCACGTCAAGGAGATCCGCCGATTTTTCGACCACCTGCCCGCCGAGGTGGACCCCGGTACCCGCGAAGCCGCCGAAGCCGATCTGGCCGGTAAGGCGGTCGGGTATCGCCCCGATGAGTTGGCGAAGTACACCGCGCGGGTCATGGATTGGCTCAATCCCGATGGGGAGTTCAGCGACGAGGAACGCGCCCGCAAACGCGGCATCGTATTGGGCACGCAGGAATTCGACGGCATGTCCCGCCTCAGCGGCCTGGTCACCCCCGAGCTGCGGGCCGCCATCGAGGCCATGCTGGCCAAACTGGCCGCCCCCGGGGCGTGCAACCCCGACGACGAAACACCCGTCGTGGACGAGACACCCGACGAGGACGCGGTACGCCGCGATCACCGCTCGGCAGCCCAACGCAACCACGACGGATTGCTCGCCGGACTGCGCGGCCTGATCGCCTCGGGAAAGCTGGGCCAGCACAACGGGCTACCGGTGTCGATCATCGTGACCACGACACTAAAGGACCTCGAGGCCGCCACCGGCAAAGCCCTGACCGGCGGTGGCACCCTGGTGCCGATGTCGGACGTGATCCGCTGGGCCAGCCACGCCCACCACTACCTGGCGATCTTCGATCGCGGCAAACCCCTGGCGCTCTACCACACCAAACGCCTAGCATCCCCCGCACAGCGAATCATGCTCTACGGCAAGGAACGTGGCTGCACCATGCCGGGATGCGACGCCCCGGCCTACCACAGCCAGGTCCACCACGTGAACGGCTGGACCAAAACCCACCGCACCGACATCGACGACCTCACCCTGGCCTGCGGACCCGACAACCGACTCGCCGAAAAAGGCTGGACCACCCGCAAAAACGCCAAAGGCGACACCGAATGGATCCCACCACCGCACCTGGACTACGGGCAACCCCGCATCAACACCTTCCACCACCCCGAAAAGCTTTTACGCGACGAGGATGACGACGACGCGGCTTAAGGCACCCGCTCCCACGGCTGGCAGTTCTGTGATTCAAAGGCCTTGACCGTTGCGGGAATACTCGCGTACATCGGGCCGACCGAGGTATTCACCTGAAAGTACATGCTCCTTGTTCGCATCAGGCGTGCTGTAAGTAAACCAGGAGCACATTGAGGCCTGGGTCGGCACGTTGTTGATCCAAACGCCAAAGGTCGACGCCGACCCGGCCGTGCGGTAGAGGCCGGACGCGATGTCGGGGCCCACGAGGAAGACACTGTTCCCGGGGATCGGGTCCATCGGATCGGCGCCGGCCGGCGGCGCCGACGCGACCACGACCACGTACGCAACGAATCCGGCCGTTATGCGAATCGCCGGAGACATTTTGCTCTCCCTCTCGCCGCCGCCCCTGGTGGCAGCGTATGCCGAAGCCTGCCGAGCACTAAGCGAACAGGATTGGTATGACCACCGGACGTCGTGTCACTTGACGTCTGACCTATGACCAGCCACACTAAGCGCGTGGCGCTGCAGCCCGTGACTCGTCGATCGGTGCCTGAAGAGGTTTTCGAGCAGATCGCTGCCGATGTGCTCAGCGGGGAGATGCAGCCCGGCGAGCCGTTGCCCAGCGAGCGTCGGTTGGCGGACGTCCTCGGGGTATCCCGGCCCGCTGTCCGCGAGGGGCTCAAGCGGCTTTCGTCGGCCGGTCTGGTTGAGGTGCGCCACGGCGGTCTCACCACCGTGCGTGACTTCCGGCGCCATGCCGGCCTGGACCTGTTGCCTCGGTTGCTGTTTGCCAATGGCGAGCTCGACGCCGCCGTTTTCCGCAGCATCCTCGAGGCCCGCCTGCGCATCGGTCCGAAGGTCGCGGAGCTCGCGGCCGAACGGCACGGACCCGAGTTGGCGCAAGTGCTCGGGGATTCGCTGCGCACGCTCGAGACGGAAAAAGACCTGCTCGAGTGGCAACGCCAGGCACTCGAGTTCTGGGAGTACGTGGTCGACGGCGCCGGTTCGATCGTATATCGGTTGATGTACAACGCGTTTCGCGACGCATACGAGCCGGCGCTGGTTGTCCTGGCCGGTGCGATGACCGCTGAGGTCAAGCGTCCCGATGCCTACCGAAAACTGGCTGATGCGATCTGCTCGGGTGATTCCGCCGGTGCGAAGGAGGCCGCCGAAGACGACCTCGAACTCGCGAACGCAACGTTGCTGGCCGCACTCGACAGTCCACGAAACCGCCGGAAACGCCGATGACCACCCAGAGCGTGGCCACCTATCTCCGCGGCCAGATGCAACCCGGGATCGACGCGGTCGGTGGCTTCTACCGGACCTGCGTCTTGACCGGAAAGGCACTGTTTCGACGGCCCTTCCACTGGCGTGAGGCGATCGAGCAGGGCTGGTTCATCACCAGTGTCTCGTTACTGCCGACCCTGGCGGTCTCGATCCCGCTTACCGTGCTGATCATCTTCACGCTCAACATCCTGCTGGCCGAGTTCGGGGCCGCCGACATCTCCGGTGCGGGCGCGGCGCTAGGCGCGGTCACCCAGCTGGGCCCGCTGACCACAGTGCTGGTGATCGCGGGCGCCGGTGCGACAGCCATCTGCGCCGACCTCGGCGCTCGCACCATCCGCGAGGAGATTGACGCGATGGAGGTGCTCGGCATCGATCCCATCCATCGGCTGGTGGTGCCCCGCGTCGTCGCCGCGACCATCGTCGCCACCCTGCTCAACGGTGCGGTGATAACGATCGGCCTGGTCGGCGGCTTCGTCTTCGGCGTTTACATCCAACACGTTTCGGCCGGCGCCTACGTCGGCACCCTCACCCTCGTCACCGGTCTGCCCGAAGTGGTTATCTCCGTGATCAAGTCGGCCACGTTCGGCATGATTGCCGGCCTGGTCGGCTGCTACCGCGGGCTGACCACCAAGGGCGGCCCGAAGGGCGTCGGCACCGCCGTCAACGAGACGCTGGTGTTGTGCGTGATCGCGCTGTTCGCGGTCAATGTAGTGCTGACCACGATCGGCGTGCGGTTCGGGACGGGACGCTAGATGTCCCAGTCAGCCGCCGTATTGCGCGCCCGCTACCCGCGAACAGCGGCCAACCTCAACCGTTTCGGCGGCAGAGCGGCCCGAAGACTAGAGCAGATCGGCATTTTCGCGAGATTCACCCGGCTAAGTCTCATCGAGGTCGGCTGGGCGTTGCGCCGCTACCGCAGGGAGACGCTACGGCTCATCGCCGAAATCGGCATGGGCACCGGCGCGATGGCCGTCCTCGGCGGCACGGTCGCCATCATCGGCTTTGTGACACTGTCCGGCGGCTCGCTGATCGCCATCCAGGGCTTCGCGTCGCTGGGCAACATCGGCGTCGAGGCGTTCACCGGTTTCTTTGCCGCACTGGCCAATACACGCATCGCCGCACCTATCGTCGCGGGCGTCGCGCTGGCCGCCACGGTTGGTGCCGGCGCCACCGCCCAGTTGGGTGCCATGCGGATCAGCGAGGAGATCGACGCGCTGGAAGTCATGGGCATCAAGTCGATCTCGTTTCTGGTCTCCACCCGGGTCCTGGGCGGGCTGGTGGTGATCGTGCCGCTGTACGCCCTGGCCCTCGACATGGCCTTCACGTCCGGCCAGGTGGTCACAGTGGTGTTCTACGGCCAGTCGAACGGGACGTACCAGCACTACTTCCGCACCTTCCTGCGCCCCGAGGACGTCGGGTGGTCGGTCGTGCAAGTCGTCGTCATGGCGGTGGTGGTGATGATCAGCCATTGCTACTACGGCTACACGGCCAGCGGTGGACCGGTCGGCGTCGGCCAGGCCGTCGGCCGATCGATGCGCTTCTCGTTGGTCTCGGTTGTGGTGGTCGTCCTGCTGGCCGAGTTGGCGCTGTACGGCGTCGACCCGAACTTCAATCTCACGGTGTAACCGCCATGCGCAAGCACCGACGGGCGTGGTTGTACGTCGAGGGCGTAGTCCTGCTCCTCGTCGGATCGTTGGTTCTCGTTTTGGTGTACAAGCAATTTCGCGGGGACTTCACCCCGAAGACCGAACTGACGATCGTGGCCTCGCGAGCGGGACTGGTCATGGAACCGGGCTCGAAGGTCACCTACAACGGGGTGGAGATCGGCCGGGTAGCCACCATCTCGGAAATGCAGTCCGACGGCAAGCCGGCGGCCAAGCTGGTGCTGAATGTGAATCCGAAATATATCAAGCTGATTCCGCAAAACGTGGTTGCCAATATCGAGGCGGCCACCCTGTTCGGCAACAAGTATGTCTCACTCACCGCGCCGGACCACCCGACGCAGCGACGGATCTCATCGCACGATGTGATCGATGTGCGCTCGGTGACCACCGAGTTCAACACGTTGTTCGAGACGATCACCTCGATCGCGCAGAAGGTGGATCCGATCGAGCTGAACGCGACGCTGTCCGCCGCGGCGCAGGCCCTGGATGGGCTGGGCAGCAACTTCGGCGAATCGATCGCCAACGGCAATCAGATTCTTTCCCAGCTGAATCCCCATATGCCGCAGTTCAATTACGACGTGCGGCGGTTGGCGGATCTCGCGGATATTTATAGCCGTTCGTCGCCGGACTTGTGGGGCTTCCTGCAGAACGCGGCGACGACGGCGCGCACACTGACCCGACAACAAAGCGAACTGGATGCCGCGTTGTTGGCGGCAGTCGGCGCGGGCAAGACCGGCGAAGATATCTTCAGCCGGGGCGGACCGTTTCTGTCGCGCGGAGCCGCCGACCTGGTACCCACCGCGGCGCTGCTCGACACCTACAGCCCCGAACTGTTCTGCACCGTCCGCAACTTTCACGACGCCGCCCCCAAAATCGCTCATGCGGTCGGCGGCAACGGCTATTCGCTGTCGGCCGCCGGAACGATTCTGGGAGCGCCCAATCCCTATGTCTATCCGGACAATCTGCCGCGGGTGAATGCGCACGGCGGGCCCGGTGGGCGTCCGGGGTGCTGGCAGCCGATCACCCCGCAGTTGTGGCCGGCGCCCTATCTGGTGATGGACACCGGCGCCAGCCTCGCGCCGTACAACCACTTCGAGCTCGGCCAGCCGATGTTCAGCGAATACGTGTGGGGACGTCAATTCGGGGAGAACACGATCAATCCATGAAAACAACTGGCACGGCAGTCAAACTCGGCATCCTGTGGTTGGTCCTTTTGGTTTTCACCGTGACGATCGTGATCGTGTTCGGTCAGATCCGGTTCAGCCGCACTACCGGGTATTCCGCGTTGTTCACCAACGCCAGCATGCTCCGGGCCGGACAGTTCGTCCGCGCCGCCGGGGTGGAGGTCGGCAAGGTCTCCAAGGTCACGCTGATCGACGGGGACACCAGGGTATTGGTCGACTTTGCGGTGGACAGCTCACTGCCGCTGGATCAGGCGACGACGGCATCGATCCGCTACCTGAACCTGATCGGCGACCGTTACCTGGAGCTCAAACACGGCGACAGCGGTCGGCGGCTGGCCCCGGGCGGCACCATCCCGCTCGAGCACACCCAACCGGCGCTGGATCTCGACGCGCTGATCGGCGGCTTCCGCCCGCTTTTCAAGGCGCTGGATCCGGACAAGGTCAACAGCATCGCCCAGTCGATCATCACCGTGTTCCAGGGGCAGGGCGCCACCGTCAACGACATCCTCGACCAGACCTCGTCACTCACCGCAACGCTGGCGGACCGCAACCAGGCGATCGGCGAGATCATCACGAACCTGAACACCGTGCTGGCCACCACGGTCAAGCACCAGCAGGAGTTTGACCGCACGGTCGACAAGTTAGAGCTGCTGATCACCGGACTGAAGAACAGGGCCGACCCCTTGGCTGCGGCCGTAGCACACATCAGCAACGCCGCGGGAACCCTCGCCGACCTGCTGGGAGAGGACCGGCCGTTGCTGCACAACACAGTCGGTCAACTCGAGGGTGTCCAGCAGCCGATCATTGACCAGGTCGGGAGTCTCGACGAGGTGTTGCGCAAGCTGCCTGACGCATATCGGATCATCGGCCGCGTCGGCGGCATTTACGGCGATTTCTACAACTTCTATCTGTGCGATATCTCGCTGAAGGTCAACGGATTACAGCCAGGCGGTCCGGTGCGTGTCGTCAAACTCTTCGGGCAGCCCTCCGGGAGGTGCACCCCGCAATGAGAACCCTGACGGAATTCAACCGGGGCCGGGTCGGGTTGATGGGCGTGGTGGTCACCCTGCTCGCAGTTGGTGTGGGGCAAAGCTTTACCAGCGTGCCGATGCTGTTCGCCACACCCACCTACTACGCCCAATTCGTCGACACGGGCGGCATTAGCGCGGGGGACAAGGTGGAGATCGCCGGCGTGGAAGTCGGCCTGGTGCGCTCGTTGGCGATCCGCGGCAACCGGGTCCTCATCGGGTTCTCGCTACCCGGCAGGACGATCGGGATGCAAAGCCGGGTCGCGATTCGCACCGATACCATCCTCGGGCGCAAAAACATGGAGATCGAATCACGTGGTTCGCAACCATTGCAGCCCAACGGATTTCTTCCCTCGGCGCAGACCACAACGCCCTACCAAGTCTACGATGCGTTCGTCGACGCCACGAAGGCGGCGGCGGGCTGGGACGTCGAGGCCACCAAGCGCTCGCTGAAGGTGTTGTCGGAGACCTTCGATCAGACGGCTCCGCACCTGAGCGCCGCCCTCAACGGCGTCAAGGTGTTTTCCGATACCATCGGTCAGCGCGGCGAACAGCTCAAGCAACTGCTGGCGAACGCCAACAAAATCGCTCGGGTGCTCGGCGACCGCAGCGGACAGATCAACGGGCTGCTGGTCAATGCCAACACGCTGCTGGCCGCGTTCAAGCAACGCAGCCAGGCGCTGAGCATCCTGCTGAGCAACGTGTCGCAGGTGTCGACCCAGGTGTCCGGCCTGATCAAGGAAAACCCCAACCTCAACCATGTGCTGCGGCAGTTGAGCACGGTCAGCGACGAGTTGAGCAAGCGCAAGAAGGAACTCTCCGACGTGCTGATAATGCTGAGCAGGTACACCGCCGCCCTGACCGAGGCCGTCGGTTCGGGGCCGTTCTTCAAGACGATGGTGGTGAATCTGCTTCCCTCCCAAATTCTTCAGCCGTGGGTCGACGCCGCGTTCAAGAAGCGGGGCATCGATCCCGAGCAGTTTTGGCGCAGTGCCGGGCTGCCGGCATTCCGGTTCCCCGACCCCAACGGCGCCCGATTCCCCAACGGCGCGCCGCCTCCGGCGCCACCGGTGCTGGAGGGCACGCCGGATCACCCGGCACCCGCGGTGCCACCGGGATCGCCGTGTTCGTACACGCCGGCGGCGGGCGCGACACCGCGCCCCGACAACCCGCTGCCCTGCGCGGGCGCCGCGGTTGGCCCGTTCGGTGGTCCCGCTTTCCCGGCGCCGCTCGACGTCGACACATCGCCGCCGAACCCCGAGGCGTCACCGCCGGCACCCGGCGTGCCGAGCGCGGGCCGGCCCGGTGAGTCGCCGCCCGCCGCGCCCGGCACTGCGGTGCCGCTGCCGGCGAACGCGCCTCCGGGCGCACGGACGGAGCCCGGCCAATGAGCACCATCTTCGACATCCGCAGTCTTGTGTCGAAAGTCCCTCGCAGGGTGATCTTTATCGGGGCGTTGGTGATGGTTCTGGGCTTGGTCTTGGTCGCTGTCGGGCTGTTCGCCGGAAGAGAGCTCTACCGGAAACTGACCACCAATTCGGTCGTCGCGTATTTCTCCGAGGCGACCGCGCTCTACCCGGGCGACAAAGTTGAGATCATGGGCGTGCGGGTCGGTTCGATCGACAAGATCGAGCCGCTCGGCGACAAGATGCGGGTCACCTTGCACTACAGCAACAAATACCCGGTGCCCGCCAACGCCACCGCGTCGATCCTCAACCCCAGCCTGGTGGCCTCGCGCACCATCCAGCTGTCGCCGGCCTACACCGATGGGCCGGTACTGAAGGACGGCGCGGTGATCCCGATTGAGCGCACCCAGGTGCCTGTCGAGTGGGATCACCTGCGCGACTCCATCAACGGAATCCTCCGGCAGCTCGGTCCGACACCGGAACACCCGAAGGGCCCGTTCGGCGAGGTCGTTGAATCCGCCGCGGACAACCTCGCCGGGAAGGGCAAACAGATCAACGAAGCCCTGAACAGCTTGTCGGACGCGTTGAGCGCGCTCAACGAGGGCCGCGGGGACTTCGTCGTAATCACACACAGTCTGGCGCAATTCATCAGCGCGCTGTACCGCAACGACCAACAATTCGTCGCACTCAACGACAACCTCGCCCAGTTCACCGACTGGTTCACCAAATCCGACCATGACGTCGCCGACACCGTCACGCGGGTCGACGACGTACTGGCCGCCGCGCGAAAGTTTGTCAGCGATAACGGATCTGTGCTCGCTCACGACGTCAACAACCTCGCCGACGTGACCACCACCATCCTGCAACCCGAGCCGCGCGACGGCCTGGAAACCGCGCTGCACGTGCTGCCCACCTTTGCCGGCAACTTCAACAACCTCTACTACCCGGTGCACGGCTCGCTCGGGGGCCTGATCGTGTTCCCCAGCTTCGCGAACCCAATTCAGTTCATCTGCAGCGCCATCCAGGCTGGCAGCCGGTTAGGGTATCAGGACTCCGCCGAGCTGTGCGCGCAGTATCTGGCTCCGGTTCTGGACGTCATCAAGTTCAATTACTTTCCGTTCGGCGCGAACCTCTTCGGCTCGGCGGCCGCCTTGCCCAAGGAGGTGGCCTACTCCGAGGACCGGCTGCACCCGCCGTCCGGGTTCAAGGACACCACCGTCCCCGGGATCTTCTCGCCGGATACCCCGTTCTCGTACGGCAACCATGAACCGGGCTGGGTCGTCGCACCGGGGATGCAGGGCACCCATATTCAGCCCGCGACGGCGAACATGCTGACGCCAGAATCGTTGAGCGAGCTCATGGGTGGCCCGGATGCGCCGCCCCCGCCGCCGGGAACCAACCTGCCCGGGCCGCCGAACGCTTATGACGAGACCAATCCGTTGCCGCCGCCGTGGTATCCGCAGCCGGGAGCGGGCCGATGAGGCGCGCCAGTCGTCGCGGCCTGGTGTTGTTGGTGGTCGTGGTGGTGCTGACATCGTGTACCTGGCGCGGCATCGCCAACGTGCCGCTACCCGTCGGCCGCGGCACGGGTTCGG
The DNA here is from genome assembly GCA_963767375.1 of uncultured Actinomycetota bacterium. Taxonomy (GTDB): domain Bacteria; phylum Actinomycetota; class Actinomycetes; order Mycobacteriales; family Mycobacteriaceae; genus Mycobacterium. Next base: position 737,877 of record CAVYDT010000008.1, on the reverse strand, counting down.
GTCACATGACGATCTACGTTCAGGTGCCCGACACGCTTGCGCTGAACACCAACAGCCGGGTGCGGGTCGCTGACGTGTGGGTCGGCACGGTGCGGGACATCAGGCTGAAGAACTGGATCGCGACCCTGACGCTGGATGTTGATGCGGCGGTGAAGCTTCCGTTGAACGCGACCGCGAAGATCGGCCAGACCAGCCTGTTGGGCACCCAGCACGTCGAGCTGGCCGCGCCGCCGAACCCGTCGCCGCAGCCGTTGCGCAACGGCGACACCATTCCCCTGATGAACTCCTCGGCCTATCCCACCGTCGAACGGACATTGGCCAGCGTCGCGGTGATCCTCAACGGCGGCGGCATCGCGAATCTCGACGTGATCCAGAGCGAGATCCTCAATATCCTCGGCGGCCACGTCGATCAGTTCCGCGAACTGCTCGGGCGGCTGGACACCTTCACCGCCGAACTGAATCGCCAGCGTGGCGACCTCACTCGTGCGATCGACTCAAGCAACCAACTGTTGAGCATCATCGCGAATCGCAGGGAGACGCTGGATCGGGTGCTCACCGACATCCCGCCGCTGATCCAGCATTTCGCCGACACGCGCACCCTATTCGCCGATGCAACCGAATCCCTGGGGCGGTTCAGCGACGTCGCAAATCGCGCGTTGGCAGACACCCAGCCAAACCTGCACCAGAGCCTGCAGTCGCTGCAGCGACCGTTGATCCAACTCGTCCGGGCCGCGCCATATGTACTCGGCGCGTTGAGGTTAGCGTTCACAGCGCCGTTCAACATCGATGACGTAGCCAAGGTGATCCGCGGCGACTACCTCAACGTGTCGGGCGAGTTCGACCTGACGCTGTCCACCATCGACAACACGATACTGAGCGGAACGGGTTTCTCCGGGGCGTTGCGGGCGCTCGAACAGGCGTGGGGACGCGATCCGGCGACCATGATCCCGGACGTCCGCTACACGCCCAACCCGAATGACGCGCCCGGAGGGCCGCTGGTGGAGAGGGGCGAGTGAAAGATGTTGACACGTCTCATCAAAACGCAGCTGGCATTGTTCTTGGTGTTGGCGGTTGCGGCGGTGGTGGTGCTGGTCTGGTACTTCCTGCGGATACCTAGCCTGGTCGGCGTCGGCCGCTACACGCTGTATGCCCAATTGCCGCAGTCCGGCGGACTGTATCGGACCGCCAACGTCACGTATCGGGGTATCACGATCGGCACCGTCACGGCCGTCGAACCCACCGAGCGCGGCGCGCGGGCGACGATGAGCATCGACGATGGCTACCAGATTCCCGCCGATGCCTCAGCCAATGTGCACTCGGTGTCGGCGGTCGGGGAGCAGTACCTCGACCTGGTGTCGTCCCGTACCGGCGGCCCGTACCTGGCCAACCAGCAGACGATCACCAAGACCACGGTGCCTGCACAGATCGGCCCCGCGCTGGACGCCGCGGACCGCGCGCTGGCGTCGCTGCCCAAAGACAAGGTGGGCTCGCTGCTGCACGAGACGTCAGTGGCCGTGGGTGGACTGGGGCCAGCCCTGCGGCGCCTGGTCGATGCCACGGGGGCGATCGCCCACGACTTCAGGGGCAGCATCGACGACATCGACGACATCATCGCGCACTCGGGGCCGATCATCGACAGCCAGGCCAATTCCGGTGACGACATCGCGCGCTGGGCAGCCAATCTCAACACCCTGACCGCGCAGACCGTGCAGCAGGATCCGGCCCTGCGCAGCATCTTGGCCAACGCGGCACCGACCGCCGACCAGGTCAACGCCACGTTCAACGACGTGCGGGAGTCGTTGCCGCAGACGCTGGCCAACCTCGAGGTCGTGCTCGACATGCTCAAGCGCTACCACAATGGCTTCGAGCAGGCGTTGGTGTTCTTGCCGCAGTCTGGCGCGGTCGCCCAGTCGGTCACCGCGTTAAAGCCCGGCCAGGCGGCCCTGGGCGCCGGCGCGCTGTCCTTCAACACACCACCACCGTGCCTGACCGGTTTCCTGCCCGCATCGCAATGGCGCGCTCCGGCCGACACCAGCACCGCGCCGCTACCGGCCGGCACCTACTGCAAGATCCCGATGGATGCGACGAATGTGGTTCGCGGAGCACGCAATTACCCGTGTGTGGACGTGCCGGGTAAGCGGGCAGCAAGCCCCCGGGAGTGCCGCAGCAGCGAGCCCTATGTGCCGTTGGGTACCAACCCCTGGTACGGCGATCCGAACCAGATCCTCACCTGCCCGGCGCCGGCCGCGCGCTGTGACCAGCCGGTGAAGCCCGGACAGGTGATCCCGGCGCCGTCGGTCAACAATGGCCGCAACCCGCTGTCCGCCGATGAGCTGCCGGGCACACCACCACCGGTCAGCGACCCGTTGCAGCGACCCGGTTCGGGCACCGTCCAGTGCAACGGGCAGCAACCCAACCCGTGCGTCTACACCCCGAGCGCCGCGCCCACGTCACTGTACGACGTGCAGAGCGGCCTGGTGGTGGGCCCCGACGGCGTGGTGTATTCCGTTGAGAATTCGAGGAATACCGGAGATAACGGGTGGAAGGACATGCTCACACCCGCCCATAGCTAGCCGGCACAGCCGCGAGCGTGCGTGTTTGTACGACGACACGCCGTCGCGGACGTGCAACTGCGCACGCTCGAACCGTGTGGTTACGCCTCAGTTTTCGGATCTGAGTCCGGGCGAGCGTGCCCGCGCCACTTCTGGTATCCACGCCGCGCGGCGAACGCGCCGACGATGGCGGTCACGCACCAGACCGCGACCGCCGCGTACGCCAACGGCGACGACGGTTTCCCGAGCGAGGCGCCCAGCGCGGTGTAGACGAATGCCCGCGGCGCCGAGCCGATGAACGCACCGACGGCCATCTGCCACAACGGAACTCCCATCGCCCCGAACGCATAGGAGAACACCGCATCCGAGGTGCCGGGGATGAAGCGCTGCCCGACGACCGCCCACAGTCCGCCCCGTTCGATCAGCGCCTCGATGCGGTCGGTCCGTTGTGCCCCGAGCACAGCACGCGCGCTGTCTCGGCCGGCCCGACGGCCGACGCGGCTCGCGACGATCGCGGTGCCCACCGTCGCACCCAGCGTCACGAAGATGCCTAGCACGGGACCAAACAGAATCCCGCTGCCCGCGGCCAGGATCGCGCCCGGGACAAATAAGGAGCCGAGGACGGCCGACACCAGGACATACACCAGCGGCGCTGCGGGGCCGGTCGCCGAGATCGCCCGCCGCACTTCGTCGATGTCGATGACTCGCGCGACGGCCACCAGGTAGAACATCACGACCAGAAAGCCGGCGAACACGGCGAGCTGCACGATGTGGCGTCTTCGCGATGGGAGACCTTCGCTTTCGACCATGCTGATCACGTATTCAAGCAGTACTTGCCGCAGCCTGCAGTCGCAGCCGCAGCCCACTCGCCCGAATAGCGCGACGGTCGAGCGCGGCGCGCACTTCGGCCTCGGAACCGACCACCCGGACCTTGACCTTGGCTCGGGTCACCGCGGTGTAGAACAGCTCGCGGGTAAGCAATCGCGAATCCTGTGGCGGCATCAGCACCGTGACTTCGGCGGCCTGGCTGCCCTGGCTTTTGTGAATCGTCATGGCATGCATGGTCTCGATTTCCGCCAGGCGGCTTGTCGCGAAGTCCAACCGCCCGCCGGCACCGGCGATGACGGCCCGCAAACCATCGCGGCCGGCGACCACGACACCGGTGTCGCCGTTGTAGATACGCAGGCCATAGTCATTGGCCGTCACCAACAACGGTCTGCCGGCATACCACTCCAGCGACGGCGGCTGACCCGTCTCGTCCGAGAGCCAGCGCTGCATCTGTCGGTTCCAGTGCGATGCCCCGTACGGTCCCTGCCGGTGCGCGCACAACAGCCGGTGCTCGTCGAGGATCGCCAGCGCCAGCTCCGCATCACCCAGCACCGCGGCTTCCCGCACCCGCAGCGCGTGCGGAACCAGCACCTCGCGCAGCCGCTCGGCCGGGCGGTCGGTGTCGATCCACTCGACATGCTCACCGCCGGCCCGCAGCACGTCCACCGTACCCTCGGCGTCGCCGATCCGGATCGCTTCGGCCAGCGCGCCTATCGACTCACCGAACCGGTACCTGGTGTGCAGGGCAGCCACCCGCACATCGTGACGAGCGGTCAGGCCTTCCACCAAATCCGCCAGCACGGCACCGGCTTCCACCGAGGCCAGCTGGTCGGGATCGCCGACCAGGATCAGCCGGGTATCCGGACGCACCGCTTCGAGCAGCCGGGACATCATCGTCAGCGACACCATCGACGTCTCGTCGACCACGATCACGTCGTGCGGCAGCCGATTGCCGCGATTGTGCTTGAACCGCACCGAGGTATCGGGCCGGGGGCCCAGCAGCCGGTGCAGTGTCGTCGCCCGCACGCCGGCCAACCGCGTCGCGTCCACCGCGTCGAGCTTCTCGACCTCGGCGGCCACCGCCTCGGTCAGTCGCGCCGCCGCCTTGCCGGTCGGTGCGGCCAGCGCGATCCGGGGGCGCGGTGCGCCGGCGATCTCGGCGTGCTCGACCAGGAGCGCCAGCAGCCGCGCGACGGTGTGGGTCTTGCCGGTGCCGGGTCCACCGGTCAGCACGGTCACCGCCTGCGACAGCGCGATCTCGGCGGCCGTCCGCTGCTCCTCATATCCCGGCGGGAAAAGCCTTTCGTAGCCCGGCAATTCGACAGTCGCGCGACTGGCCGATAGCGCGAGCAGATCGGCGCACACCTGTTCTTCCTCGAGCCAGTACCGGTCCAGGTACAGCAACTCCCCGAGCAGCCGCAGCACCGGCGGCGACTCGAGCAACGGACTGGCGCGTATGCCGGCCATCCAACCATCGGCATCGGGCCACGGGAGGTCGGCTGGGTGAGTTAAGCCGATCTGCGCTTGGGCTTCCCGCAGGTCCACGCACACCGAACCGCCCCGCAGCGCGCGCACCACCAAAGCGACCGCGAGCGCCACCCGCTCGTCGGTTTCGCCGACGAGCGCCGTAAGCCGTTGTGCTACATGGACATCAGCGGCTTCAAGGACCTCGGCATCGCTGAAGGTCCGCAGTAGCCCTTCCGCGGCGATCACCTCCACCGTCACGCGGCCACCCGCCCCGCATCGAGCAGATCCGACAACGCCACGATCAGAGACGGTGGTGGCTGCCAACTGAACACCCCTGACGGGTGCCCGTCCAGGATTGGCGTGTCCGGGCCGCACATGCCGCGCACGAACAGATAGAGGATCCCGCCAAGATGCCGGACGGGATCGTAGTCCGGTACCCGCCAACGCAAGAAGCGGTGCAGCACAGCGCTGTACAGCAGCGCCTGCAGTGGATAGTCCGAGTGCAGCATCGCCTCGACCAGCCGTGGACGGTCGTAATCGGCGGCGCTCAGTGCCCGCTCCGGATCGCCGAGCCAGTTTGTCTTGTAGTCCACAACCAGGTATCGATACCCCGCACCGTTGGGCACGCGTAACACGGCGTCGATTGAGCCGGTGAGGTATCCGCGCAACGACTGGCTGCCGAGCAACTGGCCGGTCAACCGGTCGGCGTAGGGCGCCATCACATCATCGGCCGGCAGGTGCTCGTGCAACAACCTCCCCACGTCGGCCAGATGACTCTCGGCGGCAGCCGAACCCAGGTCGCCACCTGCCAGCGGCAACTCAAAGTCCAGTTCCCGCAGTCGATCCCGTAACCCGATCTGCCGCAGCGTCAGACCATCGGCCAGCGGGCCCAGCGGAGTGTCGTGCATCGGCACCATCGCCGCGGCCAGGGCCTCCGACGTCACATCGACCGGCCACCACACCGAGTGCAGCCGGATCTGCGACTCCAACTCGGTGGCCAGGTCAGCGGCGAACGGATCGGCCGTCTCCAGCACGGCGTGCACGAGCGTGCCGAACTTCGCACCCATCGGAAGATCCGCCATCGGTGACGGCAGATCCGGCCCGGACGCGGCCCCGGACAATTCGGGCAACGCGATATCGCTTACCTCGTCGTCCAATTCGGTGACCTCGGGCTCACTGCTCACGCCGGCGGACGCGGAGGTTTCAGTCACCCGGATCAGACCGGAGTAGGAGGTGCGCCGCCACGCGGTGTCGATGGTGCGGTGAAAGTGGCGGCTGTCGAGGTTCGTCGGCACTTGCTGCGGCGGCACCGCAGGGGCCTCCGCTATCACCGAGTCCTCGATCACCGGCCCTCCCGCGGCCTCCCACTCGCGCAACCGGACCATCGCGTCGTCGTCGGAGATCTTCGCGGGCTCACATACGTCGGGCACGAGCGGCTCCCCGCGCCGACGTCCGCGCAACAGCCGCGACAGCCCGCCGTTGGGCTCGTCGCGGGCCGGCGACCACCATGCCACCACCTGCGACTGCGCGCGGGTCATCGCCACGTAGGTCAGCCGGCTGTCGTCACTGGCGTCCTCCGTGCGGCCCCGCTCCTGGACGGCCCTGAAGTTCGGGCCGTCCTTGCCGCCGATATACAGGCAGCGCACGTCGTTTTCGTCGTGGAACAGCACGACGTCGCGGTCCTGGATATTGCGGTTGAACGCGAACGGTAGATACACGATCGGATATTGCAGACCCTTGCTGACATACACCGTCATGATCTGCACGGCGGCGGCGTCGCTGTCCAGCCGCCGGTTGCGTTCCGTGGCGCCGCTGCGTTCGTCGCGTTGTCTGCGCAGCCAATCGCGCAGTGCGGGCAGGCTGTGCTGCTCGCGGTGCGCGACCTCTTGCAGCAACTGGGTGATGTGCGCCAGGTCGGTCATGTGACGCTCCCCGCCCTGCCGGGACAGCAGGCGATCACCCATGCCCCGTAACTGCGCGGCCTCAAAGATCGCCGCGACGCCGCGTTCGCGCGCATGTCCGGCCCATTCACGCAGTGTTTCCGCGACCCGATCGGTCAGCGCATCGCCGCCAGCGGCAAGCGACTCCGCGGTGTCGCCGAAGAACATGGTCGCCGCGGCGGCGCGCACCATTCCGGGACGGTGGGGCTGGTCGAATGCCTCCAGCAGACATAGCCAATCCTCGGCGGCATCCGAGGTGAACACATCGGAGTCGCCGGTGTAGACCGCCGGAATACCGGCATCGCACAGCGCCCTGAAGCATGCTCCTGCATCCTTGTGCTTTTCTACGATCACGGCGATGTCGCGTGCCTGCAGTGGTCTACCGTCGAATGTTGCGTCGCTGGCCAGCAACGCGCCGATGTCGGCCGCGAGATCGGCGCCGATATGCTGCCGCAGCTCGTCGATGGGCAGGTTGGCAAGACCGCTGCGCCCCAACGTCGCTCGTCGCACCACCCGCAACCGAAACGGGTCATTGCGCGGCGCACCCGCGAGTCGGTGACCTTGGTGGGCGGCCTCGACGTCATCCACCACGATGGCCGCGTTACCGAGCTGGGCGCCGCGCAGCACGACTTGCAGCCGCTCGACGAGCGCGGCATCGGTGCGCCAATTGGTGGCCAGTGTCTTCTTTTCGCCCGCGCTGTCGGCCGCGTGCAGGTAGGTCACGATGTCGCCGCCGCGGAACGCATAGATGGCCTGCTTGGGATCACCGATGAGAATCACGGTGCAGCGCCCGCTGAACGCGCGATCGATCACCTGCCATTGCACCGGGTCGGTGTCTTGGAACTCGTCGACCATGACGATCGGCCAGCGTCGATGCATACGCAGCCGCGCGGGGGAATCGTCGGTGACCAGCGCATCGGACAGTCGGATCAGCAGGTCGTCGTAGCTGAGGACGCCCAGGCGCCGCTTGCGGGTATCCAGCTCGGCAAGAACGGCTTTCGCGAAATCAACGCAGATGGCGGCCCATGAACCGGGTTCCGCGTCGTGGGGCCGTAGATCGGTCGACGGGTTGTTGACCACCTCGCGCGCCACCCGCAGCGCGTCGCGATACGACAGCACCGGATCGTCGCGTTCCTGTCCGAAGTGGGCCAGGTACAGATCGTCCACGATCTCGGCGACCAACTCATCGAGGCTTTCCAGCAGCGTGGCACTCGCGGCGGTGTCACCGGCCACCCCGAGCGACTTCAACACCAACTGGCAGAACTGGTGCGTGGTGGCGATTGTCGCCGCGTCGAAGCCGGCCAGTGCGTCGCGAAGCCGGCGCTTGCGTTCCCCTCGCTCATCGCCGGTGCCCTTCAGCAGATATGCCACCAACTCGTTGTCGCCGGCGGCCGTCGGATCATCGAAAGCCCTTACAGCCTGTACGATTTGGGAGCGGACGCGCTCCCTGAGCTCCTGGCTGGCCGCCCGGGAGAACGTGATAAGCAGCATCTGCTCCAGTGTCGCCGCACCCTCGGCGACGTAGCGGGTGACAAGACCGGCCAGCGCGAAGGTCTTGCCGGTGCCCGCGCTGGCCTGCAGCACCGTGGTGGATCGTTCAGCGGGCAGCGGCCCGAGCAGGTTGAAACGCTTCATCAGGAAGGCTTCCTCTCCGCGCGCAACATCGGCAGCCACAGCCGCGCGGAGTAAGCGCCGAGCCGATTGTCTTCGCCGTCGTGCTCCTCGCCCGGTCGCAGGGGTTGCATCAGGTCTTCCAGCCGAGCGTTTTTGCCCCATGCCCGCACGTGGGCGGGCGCTTGGTCCTCGGCCGGGAAACGCTGTGTCTTCCAACGGAATTGCGCCTCGCGCACCGGATCGTCACCGCAGTGCCGCGCGGTCGCCCACGCGTAGGACGTCTTGATGGGCAACGGAATCGGCTCGCGACGGCCCGCGTCGTAAATCGCCACCAGCTCGCGCAACACCCGGGCGGCCTCACCCTGCGGCCGCCCCAGCCCCTCCGCCCGCGGCGTGCCGCCCCGCTTGGGGCGCCCGATGCAAACCGCCGACCAGTCGCGGTTGCGATCGTGAGCGATCAACGCCAGCAACGGGATCCACGACTCGAGCAGGTGCTTGCCGTCCAGCTTGGAATAGGTCACCGACACCAGCCGCTCGCCGTACACCGGTGACACCGTGCCGGTGAGCCGCCGCCCGGAACCCAGATCGATATCGACGTCATACGCCCGCGCTTGCGCCCGCCGGTATTGCTGTGCCGTAGTACCCAACAGGGTGGCCTGCTCGCGAATCTCGTTGGCCCTGCGCCAACCCAGCTGACCGGGCGGCAGCGTGCCCCGGCGCCACTCGGCCTGACGCGCATCGTCCGGGGTCATCCCTTGCAACATGTCGCGCAGCATCCGGTCGCCGACCGTCCACTCCTCGAGGCTGTTGATGTCGACCGGCATGGAGTCCTGCACACCGTCGACGTCGCGCGGCAGCGTGAACTCCAGTGCGCGGAAGAAGCCCTTCACCGGGTCTTTGAAGAACCCGACGAGGTCGGCGAGGATGACGTCATCGGCGGGCGGCGCCGGCAGCGGCCCGCAGATGAACTTGGGCGATTCGCCGCGTTGGCCGGTGCTGGCCCGCGCTGCCCGCAGCGCGGTCGGGTCGAAACTGAACGGAACTTTCGGCACCAACCTTCCGGGTTCGACATTGCGAATATCAAACGGCTGCAACGGATGTTGGACGACAATGCCGCCGCGGATATTGTTCGGTGTCGTCATGTCGAGGGTGTCCAGCAGTTCGGCCAGCGGCACCGAGGGCGGCCGCGGCTGACCCGAGTACTCGTTGGCCCCGGTATACGTGATCACGAGTTTCTCGGTGGCCGCGCCGACGGCGTCGAGCAGCAATTGCCGGTCCTCCGAACGGATGTCGCGTTCGCCGGTCATCGGGTTGCGGGCGAGCACGTCGTCACCGTCGACGACACTCAGACGTGGGAACACCCCGTCGTCGAGGCCGACCAGGCAAACCACCCGGTGCGGCACCGAGCGCATCGGCACCATGGTGCACACCGTCAGCGTGCCGGTGCGGAAGTTGGCCCGCGTCGGGCGACCGGCGAGGTGTCGGTCCAGCAGTGCACGGATGTCGGGCAGCCGCAGCAGGGTGTCGGCCCGCGGACCGGCATCGGCGATCACCTCGGCAAACTCACGCTGCATCTGGCTGACCTGCCAAAGGTCGGCATCGTCGATGTGCGCCAACAGGGTGATGCCTTCGGTCAGGGCGGCCAGCCACTCCCGCAGCGGGCGGGTGCCGGTCAGCGAATCGACCACATGCTGCAGCCGGCCGACGAATTCGGCCAACTGGCCCGCCAATTGGACGCGGTTGCTGCTGACGTCGTCGAGGGGCAGCGTGGTGTCGATCCAGGCGTGCGAGTCCTCGGACATCGCGACGCCGGCCAGCACCCTGTCGATGCCGAAACGCCAAGTGTTGTGCACGAAGTCGACGTGAAACGGCCGCCGGTGCTCCCGGTCGAAGCCCCACCGGATGTTCGCCTGCCGGACCCAGCGGGTGATGTCGTCCAAATCGTCATCGGTGAAACCGAAGCGAGCGCGCACCGGCGCCCCCTGGGCGAAGTTGAGCACCTCGCTGGCCGTCACCCTGCCGCCGGCCAGCGCCAGCAACTGCGCGGCCACGCCGAGCAGCGGGTTGGTTTGGATCAGCGATCGGTCCGCCAGCCGCACCCTCAAGCGGTGTGCGGGATGCGCGCCGTGTACCACGTCGCCGAGCCCGAAGTCGGCGACGATCAGCGGCGCGTAGGTCTCAATATCGGGGCACATCACCAGGACGTCGCGTGGCTCCAAGGTCGGGTCGTCTTGCAGCAGGCCCAGTAAGACCTCGCGCAGCACATCGACCTGGCGGGCTGGACCGTGGCAGTTGTGTACCTGCACGGAGCGGTCATCGGCGGCGAGTGTGCGCCCTTGTGGCCGAACCACATTGGCGGCGATGTCGGACTGCAACCACCCGAGCAGCGTGTCGGGGCGCTCCTGATCAACACGGCCAGGGAGGTATTCGTCGGTCTGCACATCCGTGGGCAGGCCGCGTTGAAGTTCGCGCAGGTCTCGCCCGAGAGTCGCCAGCAGGGGATGGCCCACCGCGCGGTGGCTGGTGTCGTCGCGGCGGGGAATCGCGCCGTGCCTGCCGGCGAGCGCCTGCCACAGCTCGTCGCTGGGGTGCGGCAGCCACAGGTGCAGGTCGTGGTGGGTGGCCAACGCGTCGAGCAGCTCGATGTCGGTGCACGCCAGCCGGGTGTGCCCGAACAGCGATAACCGCGAGGGCAGGTCGGCTGGGCCTTCTCGCAGCCGGGCGACGGTCTTCTCGTGCCGGATCTGTGGGGGATCGGCGGAGACGGCGGCGACCAGCGCTCGCCACAATTCGGGCTGCCAGGTCAGATCGGCGTCAAGGTCGCCCGGCCTGCCCTCGAGCCAGTCGACGAGAAGCGCCGGCCGCTGCCGGATGTAAGAGGCGAACAGCCCCGCCAGCCGGCGAGCCACCGCGTAGCGCCGGCCCCTACGCAGCTCGGCCTCGTCGGCGTTGATGTCGAAGTGGCCCAAATGTTTCGCCAGCGTCGCGCACCACGGCTCGTCGAGACTGCAGTCGATCACGTCCAGCAGCGGCCAGGTCATCGCCTCCGGCGACCACGGGTCATCGTCATTCGTGCCGGTCATCTCGGCGATGAGCGAGCCGGGACTGCGAAACACCACCCCCGCGCACACGCCGTCACGGCTGCCGTTTGCGCACCCGAGGGCGTGCGAAAGCCGCTGGCTCAGCCAGCGTTCCACGCCGCGGGCCGGTACCAGGACCAGCTCCTCGGCGAACGGGTCGGGCAGCGGTTCGGCCAGCAGAGCGCCGAGGCCATCGGCAAGCACGTCGGTCCGCTCGGCCCGGTGAAGATGAAGCGCCATCGAGCGCCACCTTAGAACGTCACACCGACGTCGCGTGAGCGGTTCCGGCCGACTTCCCGACCGACCGAGTGTCACACCGCCATGCCACAGTGAAGGGGAAGCCCCTCAACTAGGAGGCAGCATGGCCAATCAGGTGGCGTCCCCGCGCCTCACGCCCAAGTTCATCGAGGCCCTGGGGTACGCGGCGCGCAAGCATGCGACGCAGACACGCAAAGCCAGCGAAGTTCCATACCTCGGCCACCTGCTATCGGTGGCGGGCTTGGTCATCGAGGCGGACGGTACCGAGACACAGGCAATCGCCGCGTTGCTGCACGATGCCGCCGAGGACCAGGGCGGCGAACGGACCCTCGCCGAGATCGACGAGAAGTTCGGCGCAGGCGTGGCGTCGATCGTTGCCGAGTGCAGCGACACATTCGAGGCGCCGAAGCCGCCCTGGCGCGCGCGCAAGGAGCGGTACATCGACCACCTGCGGGTGGCGTCGGAGGATGCGGTGCTGGTCTCCCTGGCCGATAAGCTCGACAATGCCCGGGCGATCCTGCGTGACTTCCGCGCGTTGGGAAACGAGGTGTGGCAGCGGTTCAGTGTGCAGGATCCGCAGCTGCAGCTGTGGTACTACCGGTTGCTTCTCGAGGTATTCGGCCAGCGCACCCACAGCTGGATGGTCGGCGAGCTTCGCGATGTGTTCGACGCGCTCGAGCAAGCGGTCAACCGCCAAAGCGCTTAGCCGGACGGAGGAAAAAAATGGAGACCTGGGACGCGATCTGTTCCCGGCGTAACGTGCGGCAGTACACGCCGGAGCCGGTCTCGGAAGCAGACCTGAATCGCATCGCCGAGGCCGGATGGCGGGCACCGTCGGCGAAAAACCGTCAGCCGTGGGATTTTGTCATCGTCACCGACAAGGCTCAGCTGCAAGAGCTCTCCACGGTCTGGCGGGGCGCGGGCCACATCGCGGGCGCCGCGGCGGCGATTGTGCTGGTCGTCCCGCAGCCGCCGGATGATCGCAGGCTGGTGACCGATCAATACGACGTCGGGCAGGCGACGATGGCGATGATGATCGCGGCCACCGACCTGGGCATCGGGACGGGGCATTCGTCGGTGGGGGATCAGGACAGGGCGCGTGCCATCCTCGGTGTTCCCGACGATCACCTGGCGGCCTTCATGCTCGGCATCGGATATCCCGCCGATCGCCCACTGCGCCCGATCCACAAGCCGGATCGGCGGCCTTTCGACGAGGTCGTCCATCGTGGGCATTGGTGACCCGATGGCCGAGCATCGAGGCGAGTACGGATACGACGGGTCTTTCCACACCGTCTCGGCGGGAACGCAGCTGGCCGCCGTCGGCGTCGGATCGGCCGCCCTACTCGCGGGGGCGGGCGTCTCCCTTGCGCGCGGTAACCGGTTGGCCGCGGCACTGGCGGCGGCCCAAATGTTTCTGGCCGTCGAGATCATCGGGACGGCGGCCTCGTTCATCTACGCAACGCGATCCGGAAAATTCCGAGTGTGGGATGGGATTCTCGACGACCTGCGATTGCGTGGCGACGAAACCCTGCTCGACCTGGGATGTGGGCGCGGCGCCGTGCTGCTCGCCGCGGCCAAGCGGTTGCCGCGGGGCCGCGCGATCGGCGTCGATCTGTGGCAGGCCGACCAGACCGACAACTCTCCGCAGGCCACCCAGGCCAACGCGGAACTGGAAGGCGTCGCTGATCGCGTCGAGTTGCACACCGCCGACATGACGGTTCTGCCGTTGCCCGACGAGAGCGTCGACGTGGTGGTCAGCAACCTTGCCATCCACAACATTCCGACCCGCACCGGTCGCCGCCTGGCTTTGGATCACGCGGTGCGCGTGCTGCGCCCGGGCGGCCGGCTGGCCATCGCTGACCTCTGGGAGACCCGCCAGCACGCCGAACACTTGCGGGAACTGGGCTGGCTGAATGTGCGGCGCCGCAACCTCGGATGGCGGATGTGGTACGGCGGCCCCTGGTTTTCCACCCGTTTGGTCACCGCCACCAAACCGGGGTGATTTCAGCCGCGCCCCTGGCCCACATGCTCGTTGTTGGGGCGCTGGGGATCGAATGCGCTGGGGTCAGGGAAGCGCCGCGGATCCCGGTTGGCCGCGCCGTAGGCCTGGCGTTCCCGATCCTCGGGGCTGAAGATCTGACGCTGGGCGGCGGCGTACATCTAGTTGTGAAAAGGAGTGAATGCTGGGGCTCATGAACAGAAACGAGATCACCGAACAGATCGTCGTCGGCCGCCTGCGAAAAGGCCTGAGCTGGCAGGAGTTGGCCGACGCCATCGACAGGCCGGTCGTGTGGACCACCGCGGCGTTGCTCGGTCAGCACCCGATTCCGTCCGCGCTCGGCAAGGTCCTGGTCGGGATGCTGGGTCTCGACGAGTCGGCGGTGCCGGTGCTGGCGGCACCTCCTATGCGCGGCGGGCCGCCCACTTCCTCAAACGGGGGGGCGCCCACCGACCCCACCATTTACCGCTTCTACGAGGCGCTTCAGGTCTACGGCGGCGCGATCAAAGAGCTGATCCACGAGCAGTTCGGCGACGGCATCATGAGCGCGATCAACTTCAGCGTGGACCTGCAAAAGAAATCGCACCCGTCCGGCGATCGCGTGGTTGTGACGTTCGACGGGAAATTCCTTGCCTACGACTGGGTTTCGGCGGAGAACTAGATGGCCGTCAAGAAAGATCAGCCAAAACCCGCCGACCTTGTTCTCTCCGGCGGCGGTGTCAAGTTCATCGGCTTGGTGGGCGCCATAGTCGCGCTGATGGACGCCGGATACTCATTCCAGAGGGTGTCCGGCGTTTCGGCCGGCTCGGTGGTCGCGGCGGTTTTGTCGGCCGCGTCCAAAGGTGACCAGCTGACAGGTGAGGAAGTGAAGGAACTCGCCTTGTCGGTGCCGCTGGGCAAATGGCGCGACGCGGGACCCGTTCCTTACCTCGGTGCCGCGTGGGGGCTGCTACGGGACACGAGCCTGTACCGCGGTGACGCCGCCTACGAGTGGGTTCGCAGCGAGCTGAAGAACCTGGGTGTCACCACCTTCGGTGATCTGGAGCTCGACGAAGACCGTCTGCTCGAAGAACGGCGCTACCGGTTGGTGGTGACTGTCGCTGACCTGACGGCGGCGCAGCTGGTGCGACTGCCGTGGGATTACCGGCGGCTCTACGGGCTGGATCCCGATGAGCAGCTGGTGGCCGACGCGGTGCGCGCTTCGATGGCGATTCCGTTCTTTTACCGCCCGGTCGCCCTGACCGCCGCCAGCGGAGCGACATCCACCCTGGTAGATGGCGGCGTGTTGTCGAATTTTCCGATCGACACCTTCGACCGGCATGACGGCAAACCGCCACGCTGGCCCACGTTTGGGATCACCATCCTGCCGACGCCTACCGAGGGCATCGGCGCGGTGATGCCCGTGCTGAAACCCCTGCGACTTCTTGAACAGACGGCATTACTGGAAAGCCTGCTTACCACCATGCTGGCCGGCCACGACCAGACCCATCTGAGTCAGCCGTGGGTCGCTGCCCGCGCAATCACGGTCGAGTCGACCCACGTGGGCGTGCTCGACTTCGATGCCCCCCGAGGCCGTCTGGAAGAGCTCTACGACAGCGGCTATGCGGCGGCGCAGCAGTTTGTGTCCACCTGGGATTGGCCGACGTACCTCGAACGGTTCTGGCCAAGCGCTCCGTCGTGGCGGCGCCCGCCCCCGTCCCGTCGCCGGGTGAAGTGACCCGAGGGCCGAGCGTTACAGCCCGAACTCGGCTTCAATCCCGTCGATGCCGGCGCGGATCGCTTTGAGCGCGTCGCCGCGTGCGCGCAACTTGGTCGCGGCATGGGCGTGCTGGTGCAGGCCGGCGAGTTCCCGTGCGGCCTCTTCGGAGCGACTGACGACGATCTCCGGCAGCACTATCTCGTCGACGAAGCCGGCGGCCAGCGCGGTTTCCCCGAAGAAGGTCTTGGCCAGCCCGGCGGCTTGCTGGTACGCCGAGGGCGTCAGGCGCAGCTTCATGATCTCCAGCGCCGCGTACGGGATCGTCATGCCGATCGCAACTTCGTTGGCCTGAATGTTGTACGCGTGGGCGGCTACCCGGTGATCGCCGGACGACAGCAGGAACGCCCCCATCGCGATGGCCGGGCCGGTGCAGGCCATCACCACCGGCTTGGGGTAGGACAACAGCCGATACGCCAGCTCGAACCCGCCCCTGAGCATGTCGATAGCGGGCTGGGTCTCGCCGGAGGTCAGGATCTTCAGGTCGAAGCCGCCGCTGAAGACCCGCTCGTTGCCGGCGATCACCAATGCGCCGACGTCGTCACGGTCGGCGTTGTCGATCGCCTCGTTGAGCGCCTGCTGCATGGTCGGGCCCAGCGCGTTGACCTTGCCGTCGTCCATCCTGATGACCGCGATGGAGTCCTTGTGGCTGTAGATGACCGGGCCGCTCATGGTTGCTCCTTCGCGCTTCTTCTTGCCCAAGGGCAGGCCCGTCGATTGAATCAGACGCGCTGGCTGTGGTGCTTGCCCAGTTCGTTTTCCGCATTACCCCACCGCAGTCTGACGTCGGTGGGTTCGTCGAGTTGGCGCGTGCGCCACCTGTCCTGAGTCTCGGCCACAGCGACGTTGATCCGATCGATCTCGCTGCGGAACACGTCGGGACGCGTTTCCTTGCTTGCGTAGTGGAAATAGGTCAGCAGGCTGCGCAGCAGCTCCAGCTTCTGCTTTTCCCTCTTCGCCCGGTCGTGGTTGGTCATCAATTCGATGCGCTGGACGGGCGGCAGGGCGTTCCAGTCCAACACCACGTTGGTCTCCAACACAGGCCGCTCGCGTTGCCCGAACCGCCAACCGCGCGGCTGCTCTGGGCGGTCGTGGTAGAGCACGCTGCCGGTGAACCGGGACTCGATACCATTCCCGATTTCGGCGCGGTCGAGTGCCGAATCCCACACCATTCGCCACTCCTGGCCGGGCGCCAGCACCGGCAACTCGGCGGGGAGTTTCAGTTCGACGATCTTGGCGTAGCCGTCAGCGGCATTTTCGTATTCGGCCACGGTCGGCGGAGTCGGGAACGAAAAGCGAATATCGTAGGCCGCCGTTTGGCCGAAATTCCGGACCACCAGTTCGATCACGTGCCAGTCCGCGGCGTGCGGCTCCATCAGCATGGCGACATCCGGCCGGGTGGGCTCGGTGGCCAACCTACGGTTGCGCTTGATCTGCGCGTTTGCGAAGAGCAGCGCGACGACACCAAGCGCAAGCGCCGCCCACGCCGCCCACGCCAACCAGGTGCTGGACCCCACTTCCGTTACCCCGTGCCAGCTGCCCTGGACCCACCCCATTGAATCCATCCTCCGCTTATATCACAGGGATCGGCGGCTCAGCCGCCCATCAACATGCGCCACTGATCGAGGTTAGCGGCGCGATACACATAATTTGAACGCTTGACCTCCGACAACGACGCGCTCGGATCAGCCGAATACCAATGCCCGGGAAATACCGTTGGGTCCCCCGGAAGCTGGGCGAGTTGGTGCAGGCTGCGGTACATCTCGTCGGAGTCGCCGCCGGGAAAGTCAGTGCGCCCGCAGCCTTCCAGGAACAACGTGTCACCGGCGACCAGCCGGCCGTCCAGCAGGAAGCATTGGCTGCCCGGCGTGTGGCCCGGGGTGTGCAACAGCTCGATTTCGATTTCGCCGATGCTGATCTTGTCGCGGTGCTCGTGGGTGGTGAGGTCGCCGAGGCCGATCCCGGTGACCCGCGAAACCCAAAGCGCCTCGTGGGTGTTCACATGTACCGGCACGGCTGTCCGCTCCAGCAACTCGGCCAGTCCCGCCAGTTGAAAGCCCATCATCGAACCGCCCACGTGGTCGGGGTGATGATGGGTCACCAGCACCCCGGACAGCCGCATACCGTCCGTCTCGATTGCGTCGACCAGATCACCGGCGGCGTACGCCGGATCGACCACCACGCAGTCCCCGGTCTCGCGGTCGCCGATCAGGTAGGCGAAATTACGCATTTGCATCGCAAACACGTCGCCGGCGGCGAAATCGCGGCCGGCGAGCAGTTGACGGAAGTACAGCCGGTCCTCTGACACGTTCACCAGACTATGGCTCGTCCAAAACCCGCCCCACCCGGGACTCGATTGCCGGAAATCTTCCCAGTCAGGTTTGAATGCACTGGGTATTGTTTGGTCCATGCTGAAGAACGTCGCGATCGAGATCGACGACGACCTGGTCCAGGCGGTGATCCGTAAATACCGCCTGGCCGGCAGGAGCGAGGCCGTCCACCTCGCGCTGCGCAACCTTCTCAGCGAGTCCGAAGGCGGACACCTCAATGAGGAAGACGACTACGACGAGTTCAGCGATCTGGAAGCGTGGCGCCGCCGGCCACCAAGCGACAGCCGGTGAGAGCCTCACGCCCGCGGTTTGGTCGCGTTGCGAGCCAGGCTGTAACCTCTTTTAGGCCCGCGGCACGACTGGTCGCTACGGGTGAACGGCCCCCTTAGCTCAGTCGGTAGAGCGTTTCCATGGTAAGGAAAAGGTCAACGGTTCGATTCCGTTAGGGGGCTCGGCGGACGCCGAGCAGGCTGGCGGCGCATAACGGGGGCTAAGGCCCCGAGGCGATGTAGCTCAGTCGGTTAGAGCGAACGACTCATAATCGTTAGGTCGCCGGTTCGAGTCCGGCCATCGCTACAACCCAATACGCGAGACAGATTTGAGAGAGACCGAGAGAGAAACATGGCTTCCAGTACCGATGTGCGGCCGAAGATCACTCTGGCATGCGAGGAGTGCAAGCACCGCAACTACATCACCAAGAAGAACCGCCGCAACGACCCCGACCGGATGGAGCTGAAGAAGTTCTGCCCGAACTGCGGCAAGCACCAACCACACCGCGAGACACGCTAGCGATCCCACGAGCATTTGCTCAGACTGACTAGGTAGGTTCTAGACCCGTGGGATTGGCCACAGACCTCGTCGGGATGCACTACCGGTATCCCGACCATTACGAGGTCGAGCGCGAGAAGATCCGCGAGTACGCGGTTGCGGTCCAAAACGACGACGCCCCGTTCTTCGAGGAGGACGCGGCGGCCGAGCTCGGCTATAAGGGGTTGTTGGCCCCGCTGACGTTCATCTGTGTGTTCGCCTACAAGGCGCAGTCGGCGTTCTTCAAGCATGCCGGCATAGCGGTCACCGAAGAGCAGATCGTCCAGGTCGACCAAGTGCTGAAATTCGACCAGCCGATCGTGGCGGGCGACAAGCTGTACTGCGACGTGTACGTGGATTCGACGCGTGTGGCGCACGGCACCCAGCTCATCGTGACCAAGAACATCATCACCAACCAAGCCGGTGACGTGGTGCAGGAGACCTACACGACCCTGGCGGGCCGTGCCGGCGACGATGGGGAAGTGGGATTTTCTGATGGCGCTGCGTGAGTTCAGTTCGGTCAAGGTGGGGGACCAGCTCCCGGAGAGGATCTACCCGTTGACCCGCCAGGACCTGGTCAACTACGCGGGGGTCTCCGGCGACCTGAACCCGATCCACTGGGACGACGACATCGCCAGTGTCATCGGACTGGACACCGCGATCGCCCACGGCATGCTGACGATGGGTATCGGCGGCGGCTACGTGACCTCGTGGGTGGGCGACCCTGGTGCGGTCACCGAGTACAACGTGCGGTTCACCGCCGTGGTGCCGGTGCCCAACGATGGAAAGGGTGCCGAGCTCGTGTTCAGCGGCCGGGTGAAGTCTGTCGACCCGGAGAGCAAGTCGGTGACGATCGCCCTGACCGCCACCGCCGGCGGCAAGAAGATCTTCGGGCGGGCCATCGCCTCAGCCACGCTGGCTTGAGCTAGTCGGAGGCTGGTGTATGGCTCTCAAAACCGATATCCGCGGAATGATCTGGCGGTACCCGGACTACTTCGTTGCGGGCCGCGAACAGCTTCGAGAGTTTGCCCGATCCGTCAAATGCGACCACCCGGCCTTCTTTGACGAGGACGCCGCCGCGAAACTCGGCCATAACGCGATCGTCGCTCCGATTACCTTCGTGTCGATCTTGGCCAAGTACGTCCAGGTGGACTTCTTCCAGCACGTTGACATCGGCATGGAAAGAATGCTGATCGTGCAGGTCGACCAGCGGTTCGTGTTTCACAAGCCGGTGCTCGCCGGGGACAAGTTGTGGGCCCGGATGGATGTCCGCTCGGTGGACGAGCGTTTTGGCGCCGACATCGTGGTCACCAAGAACATCTGCACCAACGACGATGGTGAAGTCGTGTTGGAGGCCTACACCACCCTCATGGGCCAGTACTTCGACAGCGAAACCGCCAAGCTCAGATGGGACAAGGAATCGGGACAGGTCGTCAGAACCGCGTAATTAGTATCTGACTCCCGCGCCGATGTACACTCGGACCTCGGGGTTTCCCAGCATCAGCGCGCTTTCCGTGAGTCTGAAAACAAGCGGGAGCGCGCGCTTCATGTAAGCCCCGGTAGGTAAGCGCAGGTTGGCCTGCCAACCGCGAAGGGGCGTAGCTCAACTGGCAGAGCAGCGGTCTCCAAAACCGCAGGTTGCAGGTTCAAGTCCTGTCGCCCCTGCTGACGGCGAACGTGTAATGGTGGACAGTGGTGGACACTGAGAGTTAGTGCCCGATCAGGAGAACAAAGGAGCACGCGGTGAGCGACGAAGGCGACGTTGCCGACGACGCCGCCAGCGACGGCGGCCAAACCGAGGACAGCGGTGCGAGCGGCGGTCGGACGGCGGTGGTGACGAAGTCTGTCACACGGCCGCAGCGTCCTACCGGCAAGCGGTCGCGGCAGCGAGCGGCGGACACCTCCGACATCGGGGAAGACGCCGACGGAAAGCGGTCGTCGACCGAGGTGGACGACGCCAAGGAGGACTCGGGCAGCAAGAAAGCCCGGAAGGCCGCGAAGGCCGCGAAGGCCAAGGCTGGCACGAAGCCCAAGAAGCCGAAGAAATCCAGCGATCGCCCGGCAAATCCGATCGTGTTCGTCTACACCTACCTCAAGCAGGTCGTTGCCGAGATGCGGAAGGTCATCTGGCCGAACCGCAAACAGATGCTTACCTACACCTCGGTGGTGCTGGCATTTCTCGCCTTCATGGTGGCGCTGGTCGGTCTGGCCGATTTAGGCCTGACCAAGCTGGTGATGCTGGTGTTCGGCTGAGGTTTTTAGCGACAGAGAGGACAGACAACCGTGACTACCTTCGACGGTGACCCGTCAGCGGGTGAGGCGGTGGATGTGCAGGAGATCGACGAGCAGGTCGACGACACCGACCAGGGACCCGAGACGGTCGCTGAGGTCACTGAGGTCCCTGACACGGAACCGGCTGAAGAACCGGCCGAAGAGGTTGACCCCGCCACCGCGCTCAAGGCGGAGCTGCGCAAGAGGCCCGGCGACTGGTACGTCGTGCACTCCTACGCGGGATACGAGAACAAGGTCAAGGCCAACCTCGAGACCCGCGTGCAGAACCTCGACGTCGGCGACTACATCTTCCAGGTGGAGGTACCCACCGAAGAGGTCACCGAGATCAAGAACGGCCAGCGCAAGCAAGTCAACCGTAAGGTGCTGCCCGGCTACATCCTGGTGCGCATGGATTTGACCGACGACTCGTGGGCCGCAGTGCGCAACACGCCGGGGGTCACCGGCTTCGTAGGTGCGACGTCTCGCCCGTCGGCGCTTGCCCTCGACGACGTGGTCAAGTTCTTGCTGCCGCCCGGAGCGGCGAAGAAGGCCACCAAGGGTGCGGCCACCGCGACCGCCGCGGCCGAGGCGGGCGGGCTGGAACGTCCGGTTGTCGAGGTCGATTACGAGGTGGGCGAATCGGTGACGGTCATGGATGGACCGTTCGCCACCTTGCCGGCCACGATCAACGAGGTCAACGCCGAACAGCAGAAGCTGAAGGTGCTGGTGTCGATCTTCGGCCGCGAAACACCAGTGGAACTGACCTTTACCCAGGTCTCCAAGATTTAGGGAGTAGTGATCGCCAGCGCGGCGAAGCCGGGCGCAGCGGGTCACTACCATCAAAACAAGCCCCAGGAAGGAACATCGAAACGTCATGCCCCCGAAGAAGAAAGTCACCGGGCTGATCAAGCTGCAGATCGTGGCGGGGCAGGCCAACCCTGCGCCGCCGGTCGGACCCGCGCTCGGCCAGCACGGCGTCAACATCATGGAGTTCTGCAAGGCGTACAACGCCGCGACCGAGAACCAGCGCGGCACCGTCATCCCGGTCGAGATCACGGTGTACGAGGACCGCAGCTTCACGTTCGCCCTCAAGACGCCGCCGGCGGCGAAGCTGCTGCTCAAGGCCGCCGGGGTAGCCAAGGGCTCGGCGGAGCCGCACAAGACCAAGGTCGCCAAGGTCAGCTGGGATCAGGTCCGCGAGATCGCCGAGACCAAGAAGACCGACCTCAACGCCAATGACATCGACGCCGCCGCCAAGATCATCGCCGGCACCGCCCGGTCGATGGGGATAACCGTTGAATAGGTCTGCATAGGTTTACCTAGTTCGGCACGTGGGAGGGCCAGCTTCGGCCCGCATGGTAACCACGACCCAACACCAGATTGGATAGCTAAATGAGCAAGGACAGCAAGGCATACCGCGCCGCCGCCGAGAAGGTGGACCGCAACAACCTGTACACCCCGCTGCAGGCGGCCAAGCTCGCCAAGGAAACGTCGTCGACCAAGCAGGACGCGACCGTCGAGGTGGCCATCCGGCTCGGTGTCGACCCGCGCAAGGCGGACCAGATGGTCCGCGGCACGGTCAACCTGCCGCACGGGACCGGCAAGACCGCCCGGGTTGCCGTGTTCGCGGTGGGGGACAAGGCAGAGCAGGCCCAGGCCGCCGGCGCCGACGTTGTAGGCAGCGATGACCTGATCGAGAAGATCCAGGGCGGCTGGCTGGAATTCGACGCTGCGATCGCGACCCCTGACCAGATGGCCAAGGTCGGTCGTATCGCCCGCGTGCTGGGCCCGCGCGGCCTGATGCCGAACCCCAAAACCGGTACCGTCACCCCCGACGTCGCCAAGGCCGTGGCCGACATCAAGGGCGGCAAGATCAACTTCCGCGTCGACAAGCAGGCCAACCTGCACTTCGTCATCGGTAAGGCGTCGTTCGACGAGAAGGACCTGGCGGAGAACTACGCCGCCGCGCTCGAAGAGGTGCTGCGGCACAAGCCCTCGTCCTCGAAGGGCCGCTACCTGAAGAAGATCGTCGTCTCGACGACGACGGGCCCGGGTATTCCGGTCGACCCGTCGATCACCCGCAACCTCGCCGACGCCTAGTTTTCCCCCGCGAGCAGACGCAAAGCCCCATTTTCATCGGCGTGTCGGGTGCTTTTGCGTCTGGTCGCCAGAGGTAGTTACCCGCCGCACTCAGCGATGCGCCGCCGCAAGAAGTCGCGGCCGGGCTCAGATCCGTTGGACTCCAACGCCGCTCGGTACCACGTGAGGGCGTCGGCGGGCCGTCCCGCGCGCCGCAGCAGGTCGGCGCGCACCGTCGTGACGAGATTCGAGCGGGCCAGCCGGGGGTCATGCGCCACCTTGTCCAGCGCGGCCAGGCCGCTGTCGGGGCCGTCGCGGAAGCCGACCGCGAGCGCTCGGTTGGCGCGCACGACGGGCGAATCGGTCATCTGCAACAGCCGGTCATACGCCGCGCAGATTACGGTCCAGTCGGTCTGTTCCCAGGACGGCGCCGTCGCGTGCAGCGCGGCGATCACCGCCTGCGGCAGATAGGGGCCGGTGGATCCCTGGGCCTGACGCAGCCGGTCCAGGCCGCGGCTGATGCGAGCGCGGTCCCATCGCCGCCGGTCTTGTTCCTCAAGCGGCACCAACGCGCCGGCGTCGTTCACCCGGGTTGTTCGTCGCGAATCGTGCAGCAGCATCAGGGCCGCCACCGCGTGCGCCTCGAGCTCGCGCGGCATCAGCGTGCATAGCTCGCCGGCCAGCCGCACCCCTTCGTCGCAGAGCTCGTCACGGATCGCCGACGGGCCCGCCGTCGACCAATAGCCCTCGGTGAACACCGAATAGATGCAACTCAGCACGTGCGGTGTGCGCTCTGGCAGCAGCTCGGCGGGTGGCACCCGCAGCGGGATGTTGGCGTGCCGGACCTTGTTCTTAGCGCGAGTGATTCGCTGGCCGACTGCCACCTCCGTCTGCAGCAGCGCACGGGCGATCTCGGCGACGGTCAGCCCGGAGACCAACCGCAGCGTCAGCGCCAGCTGCGACTGCCGGTCCAGCGCCGGGTGCGCGCAGGTGAACATCATCCGCAGCTCATCGTCGCGGACCGGATGCGGGTCGCTGTGTTCGGTGCGCGCCCGAATATCGTCCAGCACAGCCGCCAATTCCTTTCCGGGACGGATGGATTCGCGACGTAGCCGGTCACGGGCGCGGTTGCGCGCAACCGTGATCAGCCACCCGCCTGGATGGTCGGGCACACCGTCACCGGGCCAGCTGCGAAGCGCCTCGGCGCAGGCTTCCTGGACGGCGTCCTCCGCGACGGACAGGTCACCCGACCACCGCGCGAGCGCGGCGACGGCGGGTCCCCATTCCCGGCGGAAGACGCCGTCCAGGTTGGCCATCGGGGCAGCTACAGCCCCGACACTCCGGCAAGCTGCCGGACCTCGACGGTCGAGGCGGGAATCATCGACGCGAGCTTGACGGCCTCGTCACGGTCGCCTGCGCTGAGGAGATAGACGCCGGTCGCGATTTCCGAGCCCTCCGCGAACGGCCCGTCCGTGATCAGGGTTTCGCCGTCGCGTACCCGCACGGTCGTCGCCGTGGATCGGTCGTGCAGGGCGGCGCCGCTGATGATGTGGTCGCCCGCCGCGGTCGCGAACTGGCCGTGGCGTGCCGCCTGCGCCTCCCACTCCGGTGTGCCGGGTGTGTGCGCGGATGCGGGCGGTTCCAGCAGCAGCGCGAGCCAGTCGTTGCCGGTGAGCTTGCGGGACGGTTCGATCGAGTGGACCACCGGCCACAGTTCCACGGCCCCGACGGTGGCGACCGGGATGTCGCGCGCCAGTGCCAGCGCCTCGTCGAGGTTCTCCGCCTCGAAAACGTAGTAGCCGCAGGCCACCTCGGCCGACTCGGCAAACGGGCCGTCGGTGATCAACGGGGCATCCGCACCGCCGGTGATCCGCACCCCGCCCGCCGCGGGTGCCAGGGCGTCCCCGGCGCGAATCGCCGCGCCGGCTTTGGCGTGGAAGCTCTCCCACGCGGCCATGCCGGCCGCCCACTCTTCGGGCGTACGGTCGCGCTCCTTATCGATCAACAAGGCGAAGTACTGCATTTTGTCGTCACCTCCGGTAGTGAGCGAAACCCTGTGTTCCACTCTCTACCTGTTAGACGAACAACGCACGGGCAATCCGACAGCCGGCGCGGGAACAAAAAACTACGCGGCGACTGCACCCGGCTTGAGGTAGGTCACCAGGCTGCAGTCAAGCATCTCGTCGGAGAAGTAATGCTCGCAGCCGCGCAGATACTTCATGTAGCGGTCGTAAACCTCTTCGGAGGTGGCCTCGATGGCCTTCGCCCGGTTGGACTCCAGCGTGTCGCCCCAGATGTGCAGCGTCTTGATGTAGTGCGGCCGCAGCGAAAGAGGCTCGGGGACAATGAATCCCGCCGTCTGGCCGCGTTCGACCATCATCTCGGTAGACGGCAGCCGACCGCCCGGGAAGATCTCGGTGATGATGAACTTGATGAACCGCACCGTCTCGAACGTCAGTTTCTTACCGCGCTCATGCATGTTGTAGGGGTGGTAGCTCACGCTGCTTTGCACAGTCATCCGGCCGTCGTCGGGCATGATGTCGAAACACCGTTTGAAGAAGTCGTCGTAGTTCTCGTGCCCGAAGTGCTCGAAGGCCTCGATCGACACGATGCGGTCGACGGGCTCGTTGAAATCCTCCCAGCCCTGCAACCGCACCTGGTGGGAGCGGGCGGTGTCGAGTTCGCTCAGCACTCTCTCGCTGCGAGCGTGCTGGTTCTTGGACAACGTCAGGCCGATGACGTTGACGTCGTACTTCTGGATCGCTCGCTTCATGGTGGTGCCCCAGCCGCAGCCGACGTCCAGCAGCGTCATGCCGGGCCGCAGGTCCAGCTTGTCCAGGTTGAGGTCGATCTTTGTGTATTGGGCTTCTTCCAGCGTGATGTCAGGTGGTTCGAAGTAGGCGCAGCTGTAGGTCCGCGTGGGGTCCTGGAACAGCGCGAAGAAATCATCCGAGACGTCGTAGTGCGCCTGGATGTCTTCGAACCGCGTCCGGGTCTTCGTCGGGCCAGTCGATTTCTCGGCCATTGTGCTGTTGCTCCCTGGAAGATCTTGTTACCCGAAGATTCGGCGTGCCCCTTAGACTACTTTTCCAACGTGAACTGGTTGCAGTCGGTGTAGCCGATCCGAAACGCCTTGGCGCAACCGATCAGATACTTCATATACCGGTCGTAGACCTCTTCGGACTGAATCTCGATGGCCTCGTCCTTGTGCTCCTCCAAGGCCGCGGCCCAGAAGTCGAGGGTCCTGGCGAAGTCCAGCTGCAGCGACTGGACGCGGGCCACGTTGAAACCCGCCTTGATCGCGTGCTCGTCGACCTTCTCGATCGACGGCACCCGGCCACCCGGGAAGATGTCGGTCATGATGAACTTGATGAAGCGGGCCACCTCAAACGACACGGGCATGCCGCGCTCGACGATCTGCCCTCCCGTCAAACCGGTGATCGAGTGCAGCAGCATCACACCGTCAGCGGGCAGGATGTTGTAGGCAAACTTGAAGAAGTCGTTGTAGCGCTCGAAACCGAAATGCTCCAGCGCTTCGATGGTGACGACGCGGTCCACCGGTTCGCTGAACGCTCCCCAGTCGCGCAGGTAGACCCGGTGCGAACGGTTGGTGTCGACGGTGTCAAGCATTCGTCGGCAGTGTTCGACCTGGTTTCTGGACAGGGTCAGTCCGACGACGTTGACGTCGTACTTCTCGATGGCGTGTTTCATTGTCGAACCCCAGCCGCAGCCGACGTCGAGCAGGGTCATCCCCGGCTCCAGCCCCAGCTTGCCGAGGGTCAGGTCGAGCTTGGCGAGCTGCGCTTCGTGCAGGGTCATGTCCTCGCGCGGGAAATACGCGCAGCTGTAGGTGCGGGTCGGATCCTGGAACAGCGCGAAAAACTCGTTCGATAGGTCGTAGTGGGCTTGCACGTCGTCGGTGTGCTGCTGCGTATGCGCGGAGCCCGTTGAGTTCTTAGACATATGCCCTCCCGAGGCGGGCAACCTCACCAGGTAGCCATCTTCGGGACCCTACACGCGGCCTGGCGCATCCCATGTATTTAAGGCCGCTTGACCCCGCCTTTTTCGGTCGAGTTCCATCCGATGCCAACCTGACTCGGGTTCCCATTACTTTTCCAGGGTGAATTGGTTGACGTCGATATAGCCGATCCGGAAAGAGTTGGCGCAGCCGGTCAGGTATTTCATGTACCGCTCGTACACCTCGCCCGAAGCGACCTTGATGGCTTCGTCCTTGTGCGCCTCGAGGGCCTC
Organism: uncultured Actinomycetota bacterium; assembly: GCA_963767375.1. Taxonomy (GTDB): domain Bacteria; phylum Actinomycetota; class Actinomycetes; order Mycobacteriales; family Mycobacteriaceae; genus Mycobacterium. Next base: position 710,645 of record CAVYDT010000008.1, on the reverse strand, counting down.
GGCCCACAGGTCGAGGGTCTTGGCGTAATGCGGTTGCAGCGACTGGCGGCGGGTCAACCTGAAACCCCGCTTCGTCGAGTGCTCCTCCACCTTCTCGATCGACGGCAACCGGCCGCCCGGGAAGATCTCGGTGAGGATGAACTTGGCGAACCGGGCCATCTCGAACGTCAGCGGCATGCCGCGCTCCACAATCTGCGGACCGGTCAGTGCAGTGATCGTGTGCAGCAGCATTCGCCCGTCAGCGGGCAGGATGGAATGGGCCATCTTGAAGAAGTCGTCATAGCGGTCGTGGCCGAAGTGCTCGAACGCACCGATGGACACGATGCGGTCGACGGGCTCGGCGAACTGTTCCCAGCCCTCCAGTAACACCCGCTTGCCGCGTGGGCTGTCCACTTGGTCGAACGATTTCTGCACGTGGGTGGCCTGGTTCTTCGACAACGTCAGGCCGATGACGTTGACGTCGTACTTTTCGATCGCCCGCCGCATGGTGGCACCCCAGCCGCAGCCGACATCGAGCAACGTCATCCCAGGCTGCAGGCCCAGCTTGCCCAGCGCCAAATCGATCTTGGCGATCTGAGCCTCTTCCAGCGTCATGTCCTCGCGCTCGAAGTAAGCGCAACTGTAGGTCTGAGTCGGGTCCAGAAACAGCCGGAAGAAGTCGTCGGATAGGTCGTAATGCGCCTGCACATCGGCGAAGTGCGGCCTCAATTTCGCAGCCAAGACAGTGTCTGCCCTTCTGAACTTGCAGGCTCATTAGTGGTTGCGCCAAAACGCACCGGGAATGTCCCCCGATGCCCGCTCGCGGACATGCTAACCGACTCGGCGCGGCACCACGAAAACGGCGACCGAATCATCCCAGGCCTGGGCCTAGACGCCGCGCTCATTCAGCGCGGGCGGGGCAGCTGAGTGACAGTCTACTTCGCCAGGGAGAATTGGCCGACGTTGGAGATGCCTTTCCGGAAGAGGTTCGCGCAGCCGGTCAGGTAGCGCATGAAGCGCTCGTAGACCTCTTCGGACTGGATGGCGATGGCGCGTTCGCGGTTGGCACTCAGATTTGCCGCCCATATGTCCAAAGTGCGCGCGTAATCTGCCTGCAGATATTGAATTTCACCGATCGAGAACCCGCTGTTTTTGGAATTGTCGATGATGTCGGCTTCGCCGCACATCCCCCCGCCCGGGAAGATCTCCGTCGCGAGGAAGCGAAAAAACCGCAGATCGCTCATGGTCACCGTGATGCCAACCTCGCGCCAGTGCGTCTGCGGATACGTGAAAATGCTGTGCAACAGCATCCGGCCGTCGTCGGGCAGGATCTCGTAGCTGCGATCGAAGAACGCGGGCCAACGCTCCTTTTTGAACGCGTCGAAGGCCTCGAAGCTGATGATGCGATCGACCCTATAGTCGAACTCCTCCCAGCCCTGCAGCCGCGCCTCGGCGCGCCGCGTCGTGGGGATCGCGGCCAGCCTGGCTTTAGTCCGCTCGTAGTGATTCCGGCTAAGGGTGATGCCGATGACATTGACGTCATACTTCTCAACGGCCCGGACCACCGCCCCGCCCCAGCCGCACCCGACATCCAGCAACGTCATCCCCGGCTCGAGGTTCAGCTTGTCCAGCCCCAAATCCAACTTGGCGAGCTGCGCCTCTTCCAGCGTCATGTCGTCGCGCTCGAAGTACGCGCAGGTGTAGATCATGTTGGGATCCAGGAACAACGCGAAAAAGTCGTCCGAAATGTCGTAAGTAGCCTGCGACTCTTCGTAATAAGGTCTCAGCTTAGTCATATGGGACAACCTCCTTAGGCAACCGTACAACCCTGTGGGTTTCTCCGCGAAACCCACAGGGGGAGTTAGGTCTTTGCTCCACGCTAGGCGGCCTTGGCGAAGTTATTCGTCAGCGCGCCGATCAACCGTTCCCACAGCTGTTGGGGCAAATCATGGCCCATGCCGTCGAATAACACCAATCGAGCGCCGTCGATCGCGCGCGCTACTTTGCGGCCGCCGAAGGGCCGCATCAGCTTGTCGGCGCGCCCGTGGATCACCACGGTCGGCGCGACGATGCGCCGGTCGTAACGCGCGAGGCTGCCGCTGCCCATGACCGCGCTGAAATGCCGGGCAACGCCTTGCGGGTAGTAGTTGCGGTCGTATCCCTCGGCGGCGTCCGCGCGAATCTGCTCTTCGGGCATGCGATAGCGCGGGCTGCCGATGATCTTGCTGACCCGGACCGCGTTGTCGATGATTACCTCGCGGGGCGAATTCGGGGGCGGCCCCTTCAGCAGCGCGAGCAAGGCGCGCGGGGCCGGCGGCGGCAGGAACGCTGAATTGTTGCTGGAAAAGAGGATCGCCAAGGTTTTGGTCCGCTCGGGAAACCGTGCGGCGAAGATCTGGGCGATCATGCCGCCCATCGACGCTCCGACGATATGAGCCTGCGTGATGTCCAGGTGATCCAGCAGTGCCGCGGCGTCGTCGGCCATGTCCTCGAGCGTGTATCCCGCCCGGCTCCGCATACCGAGCCAGGACCGGGCCAGCCGCGCCACGAGCGGCTGTCCCGAGCTGTGATGCTCGGTCTTGCTGGACAGACCGACGTCGCGGTTGTCGTAGCGGATGACGCGTAACCCTTGGCCAACGAGGTTCTCGCAGAACGCGGTTCGCCACAGCAGCAGCTGGGCGCCCAGTCCCATGATCAGCAGTACGGGCGGGTGGTCGATGTCGCCCATGTCCTCGTAGTAGAGCTTCAAGTCGCCCGATAGCGCCCCCAATTCGGCAAAGCCCGTACGGACCTCCATCAGACCGCTCCTATACCTCGACGTCGGTCTGGTGCTCGCGGCTGACCTCGACCATGAAGTTGGCGAAGTAGCCCGTCAACTGCGGGTCGGACATCATCTGCCACTTCGGTGCCAGCAGTTTCATGTAGCGCTCGACGTAGAGGAACTGCTTGCCGATCAGCACCAGCTCGCGCGGCAGCTTGACGTCGTAGGCGTCGGCCAGCGTCGAGAGCTGGCGGCCGATGTCGGCGTAGGACATGTCGCCCAACGTCCGCACGGTCAGCGGGGTGGCGAACTTCTCCAGATCCTTGGCGGCCTCGGCCTCGGGTTTCGTCGTGCCGACGGCCCCCATCAGCACGACGATCTTGCCGGCCGAGGCGTGGTCCTTCTTCACCAGCAGCGCGTAGACCAGCTCGCGCAGCAGCCACCGGGTGCGGGGATCGATGCGGCCCATGATCCCGAAGTCGAAGAACACGATGCGGCCCTGGTCGTCGACGTAGATGTTGCCGGCGTGCAGGTCGCCGTGGAACAGCCCGTGCCGCAGCCCGCCCTCGAACAGCGAGAACAGCAGCGCCTTGACCAGCTCGGTGCCGTCGAACCCGGCCTTGCGAATGGCGGCGACGTCGTCGATGCGGATGCCCTGCACCCGCTCCATCGTCAGCACCCTGTCGCTGGTGAAGTCCCAGTGCACCTGCGGCACCCGGATGTTCTTGCCCAGTGGTGACGCGTGCAGGTGCGAGACCCAGGCCTCCATGGACTGCGCCTCGAGGCGGAAGTTCAACTCTTCGGCCAGGTTGTCGGCGAAGTCGGCGACCACGTCTTGTGCCGACAGGCGACGGCCCAGCTTGGCCAGTTCGACGGCCTGGGCGAACCGCTTCAGGATCTGCAGGTCGGCGGCGACCCGGCGGCGGATGCCCGGCCGCTGGATCTTGACGACGACCTCCTCGCCACTGTGCAGCGTCGCGTAGTGCACCTGCGCGATGGATGCCGACGCGAACGGCTCTTCGTCCCATTTGGCGAACAGCTCGGCAGGGTCACCACCGAGCTCGTCGACGAAGAGCTTGTGCACCTCTTTGGTGTCGGCCGGTGGCACCCGGTCGAGCAGGCTGCGGAACTCGCGGGACAGCGATTCGCCGAATGCGCCAGGGCTGGACGCGATGATCTGGCCGAACTTCACGTACGTCGGCCCCAGATCGGCGAACGTCTGCGGGAGCTGTTTGATCATTTTGGACTGCCATGGGCCCTTGCCCGGCAGCTTGCTGACGATGCGGGCGGCGGTGCGGGTGACCTGCCAGCCGGTGACGGCCATCCGGGCCGCTTCCACTGGCAGGGGCACCCGATCAAGCTTGGCCACCTCGCGGTGTTTGGTGGAGCTCATTGATGCAGTGTGCCAAAACTGTGGTGTCAAGTCCCATTCGTGTGAGCCCGCTCACCGTGGCGATCGCGAGCGCGGCGGAGCCGGGCGAAGCGGGTCGCCACCATCACCAGCGGGGTCAGCGACGCGCGCGGGCGAAGTTCTCGCAGAGGATCTCGATGATCGGCGGCCACACCGGTTCGGGAAGGTCGTGTCCCATCCCGTCGACCACTACGAATCGCGCGCCGGGAATAGCCGCCGCGACCGCGCGTCCGTTGCGCGGCCGCACCATGGGGTCCGCCGAGCCGTGCAGCACCACGGTCGGCGCGGTGATCGCCTTGCTGTAACCGAGCAGGCTGCCGGTGCCCAGCACGGCGTCGAACTGGCGCAGCATCCCGGCGGGGTAGGTACAGCGGTCCGCAAGTTCCCGCACACGCCTTCGCAGCTCGGGTTCGGGCGGCAGAAAATTCGGCCCGTTGAACACCGCGATGTTGCGCACTTCGGACGCCAACTTCTCCTCGGCCGGGGCGTCTTTGCCCGGCGAGTCGAACGCCAGCCTGATGACCCGCCAGGCCGGCAGCGCGGACAGCGGCTTGCCCGTCGTCGACATGATGACGCCCAGCGACGCCACCCGGTCCGGCTCGGCAGCGGCCAGGATCTGCGCGATCATGCCGCCCAGCGAGGCGCCCACCACGTGTGCGCGGGTCATGCCCAGGTGGTCCAGCAGTGCGACCACGTCCTGGGTCATGTCGACCAGGGTGTACGGCACGCGACTGGGGCGGCCCAGCAGGTAGCGGCCGATCCGTGGGTAGATCGAGCCTTGCGCGCGCAACCCGTGCATCTTGGCCGACAGCCCGGTGTCGCGGTGGTCGAAGCGGACGACGCGGTAGCCGCGGTCGACGAGCCGGGCGCAAAAGCCGTCGGGCCACATCGGCAGCTGGGCGCCGAGGCCCATGATGAGCAGCGCTGGCGGCCCGGCCGGGTCGCCGAGGTCCTCGTAATACAGCTCGACGGTCCCGTCGGGCGTCTCGCGGCCTGCGATGCCGGTTCTGCTGGGGCTGCTGGTGAGCACGTTCTCTTTTCTACCGGGGCCGCCAGGGCTTGACCCACCCCTCGAGCTGCCAGCCCTCCAGCCCGGCGATCAAGTCGTACATCGTGGCGCCGTCGATGGTCTCCCGGATGATGTCGGCGTGCCCGGCGTGCCGGGCGAGCTCGTTGATCACGTGCAGGATCACCCAGCGCACCGACCAGGCCTCCAGGTCTTTGGGGAACCACGGGATCTCGTGCGGAACGGGCACCACGGTGTCGAGGTCCGCGGTTTCCACCAGCCGCAGTGATTTTGCGTTCTGCGCTTCGAATGCCTGTAACAGCCCGTCCAGCGTCTCGTCAGGCCGCATCACGTGCTGGTCCCCGAACTCCTTGGAGATCTGGTCGAAGGGGCGAGAGTCTTTCGGCGGCGCCTCCGGCGCGGCGGCCACCCGACCCATCCAGTTGCGCTGCATGCTGGTGGCGTGCTTGACCAGCCCGCCGATCGACAGCGCACTGACCGACGGTGCAGACCGGGCCTGTTCGTCGGTGAGGCCGTAGGACACCGCGAAGTAGGCGCTTTGGTGGAAGGCCAAGTATTCGCGTAGTGCGCTGCGTTCGTCGGCAACGGGCGGGGCGAGGGCGGGCATGCTCAATCCTCCTGGTCGACGATTTGGTCAGATCCACTCACGACAGGGAGCTTTCCACCACGGGGTGACATGCTTTTGGCATGCAGGTGATTTCGGCGGAATCGACCGAGCTTTTCGTTGGCCCGCCGGACGCGCCGATCCAGCTGGCCCGCGTCACCGTCACCGGGGTCGCCGAGCCGACGCCGGTCCGCATCGACGGCGACGGCGTGAGTGGGGAGGCGCTCGTCGAGGCCGGCCAGGAGGTCATCGAGGTTCCGGTCACCGCTGCGCGTCCCGTTGTCGGCCAGCGGCGAGCCGCGCGGGTGCGCGCTGCCGGTGCCAGCGCGCACTTCGAATTCACCGTCGCCGAGCCCGGTTGGACGATGTTCATGGTCAGCCACTTCCACTACGACCCGGTCTGGTGGAACACCCAGGGCGCCTACACCAGCGAGTGGCGGGAGGACCAGCCGGGGCGGCAGACCAACGGCTTCGAGCTGGTGCACGCGCATCTGGAGATGGCTCGTCGCGAGCCCGAGTACAAATTCGTGCTCGCCGAAGTGGATTACCTCAAGCCGTACTGGGACACCCACCCCGAGGACCGCGCCGACCTGCGCAGGTTCATCGCGCAGGGCCGCGTCGAGATCATGGGCGGCACTTACAACGAACCCAACACCAACCTCACCGGCCCCGAGACAACCATCCGAAACCTGGTGCACGGCATGGGTTTTCAGCGTAACGTGCTGGGAGCTGACCCGGCCACCGCGTGGCAGCTGGACGTGTTCGGCCACGACCCGCAATTCCCCGGGATGGCCGCCGACGCCGGGCTGACATCGAGTTCGTGGGCCCGCGGACCGCACCACCAATGGGGTCCGACCCAGGGCGGGTCCGTTGAACGCATGCAGTTCAGCAGCGAGTTCGAGTGGATCTCGCCGTCGGGCCGCGGCCTGCTCACCCACTACATGCCGGCGCATTATGGGGCGGGTTGGGGGATGGACTCGTCGCCCTCGCTGGCCGAGGCAGAGGCGGCCACCTATGCGCTTTTCCACCAGCTGAAGACGGTCGCGCTGACCCGCAATGTGCTCCTGCCGGTCGGCACCGACTACACCCCACCGAACAAGTGGGTCACCGCAATTCATCGCGACTGGGGCGCGCGCTACACGTGGCCGCGGTTCGTCTGCGCGATACCGCGCGAGTTCTTCGCGGCCGTGCGCTCCGAGCTGGCGGACGGGGGCGGTGCGCCTTGTGCACCATCGCCGCAAACCCGCGACATGAACCCGATTTACACCGGCAAGGACGTGTCCTACATCGACACCAAACAAGCCAACCGGGCCGCCGAGAATGCCGTCCTGGACGCCGAGCGCTTCGCCGTGTTCGCCGCGCTGATGACCGGCGCCGACTACCCGCAGGCGGCGCTGGCCAAGGCGTGGGTGCAGCTGGCATACGGCGCGCACCACGACGCCATCACCGGCTCGGAGTCCGACCAGGTTTACCTCGACCTGCTGACCGGCTGGCGCGACGCGTGGGAGCTGGGCCGCGCGGCCCGCGACAACTCCCTGGAATCGCTGTCCAGTGCTATCGAGGGTGACGCGATCGTGTGGAATCCGTTGGCCCAGCGGCGCAGCGACATTGTCACCGCCCGGCTCGACTCGCCGCTCGCCGCCGGTGTCCGGGTGCTTGACGCCGACGGGACCGAAGTACCGGCGCACGTCGAGGACCACGGATGGTCGGTCACCTGGCTGGCGCGCGATGTCCCGTCGCTGGGTTGGCGGGCCTACCGATTCGTCCCCGGCGGCGCGACCAGCGCAGCGGCGGGCTGGCAGCCGGCGGCCGGCTTCGGCATTTCTAACGAGCACTACCGGCTGGTGGTCGACGCGGCCCGCGGCGGCGGCGTCTCGTCGTTAGTCCAGGACGATCGTGAGCTGATCGCCGACGGCCGGGTGGCCAACGAGCTCGCCGTCTACGAGGAATACCCGTCGCACCCGACGCAGGGTGAGGGCCCGTGGCAGCTGCTGCCCAAGGGGCCGGTGGTGTGCTCCTCGGAATCGCCCGCCCAGGTCCAGGCCTACCACTGCCCCCTCGGCGAGCGGCTCGTGGTGCGCGGCGCGATCGGCGCGCTGCTGCGCTACACCCAGACACTGACCCTGTGGCGCGGACTGGCGCGGGTGGATTGCCGCACCACCATCGACGAGTTCATCGGGGAAGACCGGTTGGTGCGGCTGCGCTGGCCGTGTCCGGTGCCCGGCGCGGCGCCGGTCAGTGCGGTGGGCGACGCCGTCGTAGGGCGTGGTTTTGCGTTGCTGCACAAGGTTTCTGGGGGCCCCGAATCGGTGGACACCGCCGAGCACCTGCGGACGCTGGACAACCCGGCCTACAGCTGGTTCGGGCTGTCCTCGGCGGCTCGGGTGCGTGTTGACGATTCGGTGCGGGCGGTGTCGGTGGCCGAGGTGGTGTCGCCCGCCGAGGCGATGTCGGGCCCGCTGGCGCGCGACCTGATGGTCGCGCTGGTCCGCGCCGGCGTCACCGCCACCTGTAGCGGTGCCGACAAGCCCCGCTACGGCCACCTCGACGTCGACTCCAACCTGCCGGATACGCGGATCGCGCTGGGCGGCCCAGCCCGCAACGCCTTCACCAAAGCCGTGCTGGCGCAGGCCGATCCGATCTACACGGAAGAACTCGACCGGCAGCTGGCCGAGACCGGCCGGGCCCGGGTGTGGGTGCCGGCGGCGACCCCGTTGGCGGAGGTGTGGGTCCCCGGCGCCGACCTGCGTGCTGTGCGGGCGCTGCCGGTGCTGGTGATCGACGCGTCGGACGAGAAAAGCCTGGGCGCCGCGATCGCGGCGGTGACCGACGACCTCGCCGACGCCCAGATCGTCGTCAGCCAGCAGGCCCCCGCGGGCATGGAACCTTTCGATGCCCGCACCGTTGCGCTGCTCAACCGTGGCGTCCCGAGCTTCGCCGTCGAGACCGACGGCACCCTGCATACCGCGCTGATGCGGTCCTGCACCGGCTGGCCGTCCGGCATCTGGATCGACGAACCGCGCCGCACCGCGCCCGACGGCTCGAACTTCCAACTTCAGCACTGGACCCACGTTTTCGACTACGCCCTGGTGAGCGGAGAAGGCGACTGGCGGCACGCGCAGATCGCCGGCAGCAGTGCGCAGTTCTCCCATCCGCTGCTCACCAATATCCCTCAGGTCTCAGGAGAACGGCGGCAACGGCTGGCGCCGGTGGGCTCGCTGCTGCACGTCGATCCCGCCGACTCGGTGCACCTGGGCGCCCTCAAGGCGGCCGGCAACCCGCTGGCGGGCGGCAGCGCGGAGCCGGTCGACCCCGGCACCGTGGCCTTGCGGCTGGTGGAAACGACTGGGACCAGCACCCGCGTCGCCATCGGCTCGGAGCTGGGCAAGGTGCGCGCGCCTCGGCTCGCCGACCTGCTGGAAACGCCGCTGGAAAACTCGGGACGCCGCAAACGGTCGGTGGACCTGCACGGCTACCAGGTGGCCACCGTGCGGGCCCGGCTCGAGCTACCCACGCTGGACGCAAACCCCTGCCAGCTGGCCCCCCAGTCGGAAGCCGCTCAGCCCCTGTATGCGCGGTATTGGCTGCACAACCGCGGCCCCGCGCCACTCGGCGGACTGCCCGCCGTGGCGCACCTGCACCCGCAGTCGGCGACCGCCGAGCCGGGCGACGAAGTGGTGCTGCGGCTCACTGCGGCCAGCGATTGCAGCGACGCCACCCTGAGCGGCACCGTCGCGGTGGCGTACCCGGAAGGCTGGAAGGCCGTGCCCGCGGAGCTGCCCTTCACGCTGTGCGCCGCCGAACACGTAGAAACCGATGTCGTGCTGACGATTCCGGCTCGCGCGCGACCGGGCCCATACCCGATCCGGGCCCAGCTGTGCATCACGGACGGCAGCGACTATCCAGCGCCGGAGGCCTGGCACCAGGTGGTCGAGGACGTCTGCGTCGTGCAGGTCGGTGCGCGCCGGGAAGCGGAGCTGGTCTACCTCGCGGAGGGCCCCAGCGACCCTGCCGACATCGCCCTGGCGGCGGGCGATACCGCGCGGCTGACCGTCACGGTGGGGAGCCATGCCTGCGCGGAGTTGGCGCTGGAGGCGCATCTGATCAGCCCCTGGGGCACCTGGGAGTGGATCGGCCCCGCGGCGTGCGGCGCCGCCCTGCCCGCCCGTGGCACGGTCGAACTCGGCTTCGACGTGACCCCTCCGGCCTGGCTGGAACCCGGCCAGTGGTGGGCCCTGGTACGGATCGGCTGCGCCGGTCGGCTGCTCTACTCACCGGCGGTGCAGGTGACGGTCACATGAGCAGGCAACTGATCGCCACGGTGGCCGGCGCCCCGGTTCCGGTCGATGAGGTCGACGCGGCCGAAGCGCGGCTGCGCAACGGTCCGCGCGGGGCAGCGCTACCGGCCAGCGGCACCAGCGAGGGACGGCAACTGCGGCGCTGGCTCACCCAACTGATCGTGACCGAGCGGGTGGTGGCCGCCGAGGCGGCCGCGCGCGGGTTGACCGCGACGGACGCGCCTACGGAGGCTGACCTGTTGCCCGACGTGACCGCCCGGCTGGAGATCGGCAGCGTGGCCGCGGCCGCCCTGGCGGATTGGCGCGCGCGGGCGCTGTTCGCCGACGTCACCGCGGGGGTGCGGGTCGGCGACCACGAGGTGGCCGACTTCCATGCCCGCAACCCGCTCCGGTTTGCCCCGCCCCGCCCCGGCAGCCACGGCTGGCGCGCCCCGTCGTTCGTCGCGCCGCCGTTAGCGCAGGTGCGGTCCGTGATCGCCGAGCATCTATTGGGCGCCGCGCGAAGACGCGCCTTCCGGGTGTGGCTGGATGCGCGCCGGGCGGCGCTGGTCGAGCTGGCCCCGGGCTACGAGCATCCCGGCGACCCGCGCCAACCCGACAACACCCACCGGCACTGATGCTCACCCTCTGCCTCGATATCGGCGGCACCAAGATCGCCGCCGGCCTGGCCGATCCGGACGGCGCGCTGGTCCACACCGCCACCCGTCCGACCCCGGCAACCGGCGACGCCGAACAGGTCTGGGCCGTGGTAGACGCGATGATCGCCGACGCGTTGCGCGCGGCCGGCGGCGCGGTCGCCGCGGTGGGCTCGGTGGGCTCGGTGGGCATAGCCGCGTCCGGGCCCGTCCACCTGCCCAACGGCACCGTCAGCCCAATCAACATTCCAGCCTGGCGCGGTTTCCCACTGCGGGACAGGGTCGCGGCCGTGCTCCCCGGCGTACCGGTAAAGCTCGGCGGCGACGGGGTCTGCATGGCGCTGGGCGAGCACTGGCGCGGCGCCGGACGGGACGCCCGCTTCCTGCTGGGCATGGTGGTGTCCACCGGCGTGGGCGGCGGATTGGTGCTCGACGGCGCTCCCTACACCGGCCGCACCGGCAACGCCGGGCACGTCGGCCACGTGGTGGTCGAACAACACGGCGAGTTGTGCACGTGTGGCGGTCGCGGCTGCGTGGAGACCGTCGCGTCCGGCCCATGGATGGTGCGCTGGGCGCGCGCCAACGGCTGGTCCGCACTACCCGATGCCGGCGCAAAAGAGCTGGCCGATGCGGCGGCGATGGGAGATCCGGCGGCGCTACAGGCGTTCCACAGGAGCGCCCGCGCGCTCGCGGCGATGATCGCCTCGGTGGGGGCGGTGTGCGACTTGGACTTCGTCGTCATCGGGGGAGGCGTCGCCAAATCCGGCCCCCTGCTCTTTGATCCGCTGCGCACGGCATTGACCGAATACGCCCGGCTGGACTTTCTGGCCGGTCTGCGCGTCGCGCCGGCCGAGCTCGGTGGGGACGCCGGCCTGGTCGGCGCGGCCAGGCTCGCCGGGCTGTGATGTACCTACTCGCGCGCTGAGGGGAAGTCGTGGCGCTCGATATGGAAGAGCTCATTCAGGGCGGCACTGTCCTGGTGGCGAAACCCGATGTATTCCAGCGATGCCTTGACCGCCACCGCGACCCTCCGGGCTCCCTGATGCAGCGCGTCCGGCGAGGCGGCCAGGGTCACTGGTAGTCGACTCAGCGCCGTCGCCATCGTTTGCCATGTTGGGCCCACGTATCGCTGCCATACCTTTAACCGCGCGATCTCTCCGGGGACCTCGCTGATCTCACCGCCTTGGCGATACTCGGCGGCCCAGTAAGCAACCCAGGTCCACAGGGGGATACCCGCCGCATACACATCGTCCTTTAGCCGTTTGATATCGACGGGCTCACGAGTGGACCGTTCAAAACGGTCAACAGCCGCCGCGAGTCCTTGACCCACCGGGCAGACGACATCGAGAACGTCGCTGGCAGTCGGGGCTGCAGCGCCAACAACCTGAACTGCGTTCCACTCGGCGCGATGCTCGTCGCACATCTTCCTTGCCACAGCGAACAGGAGATTAGGGGCTCCCTGCCAGGTCGACTGATATCGGTAAGCGACCAACCCGGACCCCTGCAGCTCCATGATCGCGTGCTGCGCTTCATGGGCGACAGTGCGGCGAAGCATCTGCAGGCCGTCTGGCTTGACACTGGGGAGGCCGGCGGCGGTGGGTTTGAAGCCGCTGCTATCGGCATTGATCAGGGAATTGGCGTCGACGATGACTTCGACACGGCCATCCTTGCGCAGCATCGTTCGGCCGCCGACATTCCCTGCACCCCGCTCCACCGCGTCATGAACGGAGGGATCTCGCCGCAGCACTGCCTGCGATATGTCAACAGGAAGGACGAGGGTGACCAAGGTGACATAGTCCGGGCGGTCAACAAGACTGGTCAATAGTTCTGCCAGTGCGTCGATGCCGGTCCGCAGCGCATCGGGTGAGGGATCCGACCAAATGGCGGCCTCCACTTCGGGGTGCCAATCCTCGAGGATGACCTTGCACCGTGGTTGGGCTTGGTCGTTCAGGTCGCTCATAGCCGGGGATCATCGCATACGATCCTGCCCGCCGCGGTCAGCGTCAGGAGGAGCCGAGCAGCCTGTCCAGGGCGTGGCCTACCACCTCGCGCCGAGGGTGGCCGTCGTGCTCGGCGGTGATCAGGCTGTTGCCGACGAACAGCGAGAACGCCAGAAGACTGCGCGCTTCCGCATCGTTGTCGTCGACGCTGATCTGCCGGAATAGTGCGCGCAGGTAGGCCATCCGCCGGTTGTCCACGCGGTGCAGTCGCTCGCTGACGCCGGGGCTGCGGCGGGCCCAGTCGCGGATGGCCAGTTCGACCGCGAGTCCCTGGCCGGCGCGGGCGTGATCGCGCGCCAGCGAGAATAGATGCCGCAGCTTCGTGCGCGCGTCATCGTCGGTGTTCTCGATCCGGGCGATGACGTCGTCAACCACCGCGTGCTCCCACGTGTCGAGCGCGCGCTCCACCAGCGCGTTGCGATCGGCGAACTCGCCGTAGAAGCCACCCTTGGTAACGCCGAGCGACGATGCGAGCGCCTCGACCCGAATGGCGTCCGGGCCGCCCTCCGCCAGCGCGGTCAATGCCGCATCGATCCATGCCTCCGGGGGCGTCTTTCGCGCTGGCACGACACGGCATTATACGGCGGCGTATTGACCGATGAGAGCGTCCCCGCTAACATTTATACGTCACCGTATAAAGGAGCTGACGTGCGGGTCTCCAACGAGGTACAGCTGGCGCAGCCATGGCGCATCCACCCCGTCGTCGCCGACTTCACGCTCGAGGATGTCTGGACCTTGCCCTTGGTCGGTGGGGGAACGGACGACTTTGCCGCCGCGGTCGAGATGACCGCGAAGTTCAACCCGGCCAAGGCCGAATCCTTGCCGACGCGCCTGCTGTGGGGCCTGCGCGATCGGCTCGGTGCCTGGTTCGCCATGGGTCGGGTCGCCGTTCCGGCCTCCGGGCCTGCGGGCGCGGACCGGCTGCCGATTCCCGGGACCCAGGAGCACTCACTGGCCGAGCGACTGCCGGCAGATCTGCGCGGCACGGCCGACGGCGTTCACTTCGACAATCTGCCCTTCGTGCCTCTCTACCGGACCGCGAACGAATTCGCCGCCGAGATCTCGAACCGCACCGTGCACGGGGTGCTGCACCTGACCTGGATCGACCGCGGCGACGGTCGCCACCAAGGGCAGATGGCCGTTTATGTCAAGCCGCGCGGCCGATTCGGTGAGGCCTACATGGCCTTTATCAAGCCGTTTCGGTACCTGATCGTCTATCCCGCCCTCGAGCGCCAGATCGAACGCGCGTGGAATCACCGCCAACCGGCGCGGTGATTAGCGTCGTTTTGGCTGGTTTTGGCTGATCGCGTCGGGCCGCGCTATTGTAGGTGCCGATCCACCGAAGACCGTCGGTCACCGAGTAATCGGTTGAAGGTCCGGGAACATCCCGGCGGCCCACGCAGGAGGACGAGGCATCATCGCCGGCGCACGCCGGCGTATTTCAACGCCCCGGCCGCTTCCTGCGCCGGGGCGTTCGGCGTTCTCCGACGTTTCAAGGTGGTCGCAGACGACAAGTCGTAGCACGACTTCACTCCCAAGGAGGCATGCATGGCCAAGGCTGACAAGGCCACCGCCGTTGCAGACATCGCAGAGCGGTTCAAGGACTCGACCGCGACGTTGATCACCGAATACCGCGGTCTGACAGTGGCGAGCCTGGCCGAGCTGCGCCGCTCCCTGGCCGGATCGGCCACCTACTCGGTGGCCAAGAACACGCTGATCAAGCGGGCGGCTTCGGAAGCCGGCATCGAGGGCCTGGACGAGCTGTTCGCGGGCCCGACGGCGATCGCGTTCGTCACCGGCGAACCGGTCGACGCCGCCAAGGCCATCAAGACCTTCGCCAAGGACAACAAGGCGCTGGTCATCAAGGGCGGCTACATGGACGGCCACGCGCTGACCGTCGCCGAAGTCGAGCGCATCGCCGATCTGGAGTCCCGCGAGGTGTTGCTGGCCAAGCTGGCCGGCGCGATGAAGGGCAACCTCGCCAAGGCGGCCGGCCTCTTCAATGCGCCCGCGTCGCAGGTGGCCCGGCTGCTGGCCGCACTGCAGGAAAAGAAGGCTTCAGAGCCAGCCCCCGCGGCGGCCGCAGAGCCTGCTCCCGAGCCAGCCCCCACGCCAGCTGCAGAACCGGCCGCAGAGGCGCCCGCGGAGACTTCTGAGGCGCCGGCTGAAGCTGAAGCCGAATAACACCCAGCCACCCGAGAAACCCTTAAAACCCCAGAAAATCAGGAAGGACCCATCCCATGCCAAAGCTCTCCAGCGACGAACTGCTCGACGCCTTCAAGGAAATGACCCTGTTGGAGCTCTCGGACTTCGTCAAGAAGTTCGAGGACACCTTCGAGGTCACCGCGGCCGCTCCGGTCGCGGTCGCCGCCGCGGGCCCCGCGGCCGGTGGTGCCCCGGCCGAGGCCGCCGAGGAGCAGTCCGAGTTCGACGTCATCCTCGAGGCCGCCGGTGACAAGAAGATCGGCGTCATCAAGGTTGTCCGCGAGATCGTTTCCGGCCTAGGCCTCAAGGAGGCCAAGGATCTGGTCGACGGCGCGCCCAAGCCGCTGTTGGAGAAGGTCGCCAAGGAGGCCGCCGACGAGGCCAAGGCCAAGCTCGAGGCCGCCGGCGCCACCGTCACCGTCAAGTAGGTCGACTGCACGAAAAGCCCCCCTGGAAAGCGCCAGCCCCGGGGGGCTTTTCGCGTGCTCAGGCCTTCTTAGGCCTTGGCCGCCGCCCGCCGCGACTGCTTCACCCGCTCGGGTGAATCTCCCAGCGCTACAAGCAGATTAGAGGTTACCCTGCCAAGCACCGGGGCGACGGCGGCGCCGTCGTCGCCGTAATACCCGGCGAGTTCGAGCATTACGAACCCGTGTATCAACGCCCAGAACTGGGCCGCTGTAGCGACGACTGCCGCGTCGTCATCTGCCGAACACGCGGTGATCCGGCCCGCCAGGATCGACCGGTGCACCGCGCGCACCAACCGCGCGAAACTGGGGACGTGCTGCTCGATCTCGGCGACCGTCAGCGCCAGGACGTTGCCCGCCGGTGCATTGATGCCGTGCGCGCTGGTGCTGCCGAACATGAGGCGATACATGTGCGGGTGCTCGATCGCGTAGCGGCGATAGGCGGCGCCGGCGACAAACAAGTCGGTTACCGGGTCGCCAGTCTGAGAAACCGTCAGCGCCGTGTCGAACTGCCGCAACCCCTCCTCGGCGACCGCAGCGATCAGGGCCTGCATCCCGCCGAAATGGGTGTACACCGCCATCGTCGAGGTCCCGGCGGCACTGGCCACCTTGCGGGTCTGTAGCGCATCGGGCCCATGCTCGTCGAGCAGGCCCACGGCCGCATGCAGCATCTCATCACGAACGCTGCGTTGAGCCTCAGGTCTCATGACCCCAACCATCCTTGCCATCTTGTCATCGGGAGCGTACAGTCCATAACACTGAAATAACAATGTTATAGGAGCTCAGACATGACGTCTTTGCAAACCGCAGAATCCCAGAACTCTTACCTCGAGGGCTTCCTGGCGCCGGTACGCGCCGAAGTGACCGCCACCGACCTCGAGGTCACCGGGCATATCCCGCAGCATCTGGACGGGCGCTATCTGCGCAACGGACCCAACCCGGCCGAAGAGGTCGATGCGGCCACCTATCACTGGTTCACCGGCGACGGCATGGTGCACGGGGTAGCGCTGCGCGACGGCGAGGCCCGCTGGTACCGCAACCGCTGGGTGCGAAGCCCGGCGGTATGCGCCACCCTCGGCGAGCCGAGGTCCGACCGTGTCGACCCGCGGGCCGGCATGCTCGGCCTGGGCGCCAACACCAATGTGCTGGCCCACGCCGGAAAGACCCTGGCGCTCATCGAAGCCGGAGTCGCCAACTACGAACTCACCGACGAGCTGGACACCGTCGGGACATGCGACTTCGACGGCACCCTGCCCGGCGGCTACACCGCCCACCCGCACCGTGATCCGGCAACGGGCGAGCTGCACGCGGTGTCCTACTCGTTCGCGCGCGGACGGACCGTGCAGTACTCGGTGATCGACACCGCCGGCCACGCTCGCCGCACGGTCGACATCGAGGTGTCGGGGTCGCCGATGATGCACGACTTCTCGCTCACCGACAAGTACGTCGTGATCTACGACCTGCCGGTGACGTTCGACCCGGTGCAGGTGTTGCCCGCGTCGGTGCCGCGCTGGCTGCAACTGCCCGCCCGGCTGGTCCTGCAGTCGGTAATCGGACGCGTCCGGTTCCCCAGCCCGGTCGCGGCGATGGTCAACCGGGACAGGCGTCGCGCGTCCGGATTCCCGTATGCCTGGAACAACGACTATCCGGCGCGCATCGGCGTCCTGCCCCGGGATGGCACTAATAAAGATGTCCGCTGGTTCGAAATCGAGCCGTGCTACGTCTACCACCCGCTCAACGCCTACTCGGAAATCCGTGACGGGGCCGAGGTGCTGGTGCTCGATGTGGTGCGCTACTCGCGAATGTTCGACCGTGACCGGCGTGGGCCGGGCGAGAGCCTGCCTTCCCTGGACCGGTGGACCATCAACCTGGCGACCGGCGCCGTGAGCACCGAATGCCGCGACGATCGGTCGCAGGAGTTTCCCCGAATCAACGAGAACCTAACGGGCGCCCGGCACCGGTTCGGCTACACCGTCGGCGTCGACGGTGGGTTTGCCGCCGCTGCGGAGATGTCGACATCGCTGTACAAGCACGACTACGCCACCGGATCCACGACCCTCGCCGCACTCGATCCCGACCTGCTGCTGGGTGAAATGTGCTTCGTGCCGAACCCCCCGACCGGAGCGGCCGGCCCTGAAGACTCTGAAGACGACGGGATCCTGATGGGCTACGGCTGTCACCGCAGCAGAGACGAAGGCCAGTTGTTGCTGCTGGATGCCCAGACGCTCGAGACAGTGGCGACCGTGCACCTGCCGCAGCGGGTACCGATGGGCTTTCACGGCAACTGGGCGCCTTCTGCCTAGTGGGCGGGACAAGGCGGACAGGATTGTTATCTCTGCAACCCTGATGTCGCGCCGCCGGCGTGCGCTACAGTGACTCAAGCCACACAAAGGGGCAGGTGGCGGTATGCGCGTCGACGGAAGGATTCCCACATGGGCATCGCTATCGAGGTGAATGGACTCACGAAGTCCTTCGGATCCTCGAGGATTTGGGAAGACGTGTCGTTGGAGATTCCCGCTGGGGAGGTCAGCGTCCTACTGGGGCCGTCGGGTACCGGCAAATCGGTGTTCCTGAAGTCCCTCATCGGTCTGCTGCGCCCTGAGCGCGGCTCGATCGTCATCGACGGCACCGACATCATCGAATGCTCGGCCAAGGAGCTCTACGAGATCCGCACGCTGTTCGGCGTCATGTTCCAGGACGGCGCGCTGTTCGGCTCGATGAACCTGTTCGACAACACCGCGTTCCCGCTGCGTGAGCACACCAAGAAGAAGGAAGGCGAGATCCGTGACATCGTCATGGAGAAGCTGGAGCTGGTCGGCCTTGGCGGAGACGAGAAGAAGTTCCCCGGTGAGATCTCCGGCGGTATGCGCAAGCGTGCCGGCTTGGCCCGCTCGTTGGTGCTCGACCCGCAGATCATTTTGTGTGACGAGCCCGACTCGGGTCTGGACCCGGTCCGTACCGCCTACCTGAGCCAACTCATCCTGGACATCAATGCCCAGATCGACGCGACCATCCTGATCGTCACGCACAACATCAACATCGCCCGCACGGTGCCGGACAACATGGGCATGTTGTTCCGGCGGCACCTGGTCATGTTCGGCCCCCGCGAGGTGCTGTTGACCAGCGACGAGCCGGTGGTGCGGCAATTCCTCAACGGCCGCCGCATCGGGCCGATCGGCATGTCCGAGGAAAAAGACGAGGCGACCATGGCCGAAGAGCAGGCCGCGCTCGACGCGGGTCAGCACGCCGGCGGTGTCGAGGAGGTCGAGGGCGTACCGCCGCAGATCGTCGCGTCGCCGGGCATGCCGGAGCGCAAGGCGGTGGGCCGGCGCCAGGCCCGGGTGCGCGCGATGTTGCACACCCTGCCGAAGACTGCGCAGGCGGCGATCCTCGATGACCTGGAGGGCACGCACAAGTACGCCTCGCACGAGATCCCCGACTAGGACCCCACGCGGAGGGCCCCGGATGTGAGGTGGGCCACAATACGACGTGCGGTTGGCCACAGCATGCTGCGCCCAGATGGGGCTTTGTTGGCAATTTTCACGACAACTTGACGCGTCTCCCCTTGACTGACGGGCCCAAACGGGTCAATCTGTTGGGCAGCATGTGTCCATGGGGAAGTCGAGATGCCAGCCAGCGCCGAAGCCCCCTGGATGGGTGGTTGAGGAATGCGCGCGTCTGCGCTATTGTTGGACGTTGCGCTGGCTACCTCCTGCCCACCTCACCCGCCACCTGACACCGTGGCCTTTGCCTGAGCCCCGTTTGGCTCAGTTGTTTAGTTGCGCGCGTGGGATACGGGCAGATCGTCCGCCGGCCGAGTTAACACAATTGTCGCGGCGAACAGGCCCGGTGGCCCCGGTTCTCGTGAGTCGCACGAGGTGCTGGAAGGATGCATCTTGGCAGATCGCCAGAGCAAGACGGATCGCCCACAAAGTTCCTCTAACAACTCCGTGCCCGGAGCGCCAAACCGAATTTCCTTCGCCAAGCTTCGCGAACCTCTTGAGGTTCCGGGTCTTCTTGACGTGCAGACCGACTCGTTCGAGTGGTTGATCGGTTCGCCCGGCTGGCGAGAGCGCGCGGTGGAGCGCGGAGAGGTGGCCCCCAAGGGCGGCCTCGAAGAGGTGCTCGACGAGTTGTCGCCGATCGAGGACTTTTCCGGCTCCATGTCGCTATCGTTCTCCGACCCGCGGTTCGACGAGGTCAAGGCGCCGGTCGACGAGTGCAAAGACAAGGACATGACGTACGCGGCCCCGCTGTTCGTCACGGCCGAGTTCATCAACAACAACACCGGCGAGATCAAAAGCCAGACGGTGTTCATGGGTGACTTCCCGATGATGACCGAGAAGGGCACCTTCATCATCAACGGGACCGAGCGTGTGGTCGTCAGCCAGCTGGTGCGGTCGCCGGGCGTGTACTTCGACGAGAACATCGACAAGTCCACCGAGAAGCTGCTGCACAGCGTCAAGGTGATCCCGAGCCGTGGTGCGTGGCTCGAGTTCGACGTCGACAAGCGCGACACCGTCGGTGTCCGTATCGACCGCAAGCGCCGCCAGCCCGTCACCGTGCTGCTCAAGGCGCTGGGCTGGACCAACGAGCAGATCCGCGAGCGGTTCGGTTTCTCCGAGATCATGATGTCGACGCTGGAGAAGGACAACACCGCCGGCACCGACGAGGCGCTGCTGGACATCTACCGCAAGCTGCGCCCGGGCGAGCCGCCGACCAAGGAGTCGGCGCAGACCCTGCTGGAGAACCTGTTCTTCAAGGAGAAGCGCTACGACCTGGCCCGCGTGGGCCGCTATAAGGTCAACAAGAAGCTCGGCCTGCACGCGGGTGAGCCGATCACGAGCTCGACGCTGACCGAGGAAGACGTCGTCGCCACCATCGAGTATCTGGTCCGCCTGCACGAGGGACAGGCCACGATGACCGTCCCCGGCGGCTCCGAGGTGCCGGTGGAAACCGACGACATCGACCACTTCGGCAACCGCCGCCTGCGCACCGTCGGCGAGCTGATCCAGAACCAGATCCGGGTCGGCATGTCGCGGATGGAGCGCGTCGTCCGGGAGCGGATGACCACTCAGGACGTCGAGGCGATCACGCCCCAGACGCTGATCAACATCCGGCCCGTCGTCGCCGCGATCAAGGAGTTCTTCGGCACCAGCCAGCTCTCGCAGTTCATGGACCAGAACAACCCCCTGTCGGGGCTGACCCACAAGCGCCGCCTGTCGGCACTGGGGCCGGGCGG
The DNA here is from genome assembly GCA_963767375.1 of uncultured Actinomycetota bacterium. Classification (GTDB taxonomy): domain Bacteria; phylum Actinomycetota; class Actinomycetes; order Mycobacteriales; family Mycobacteriaceae; genus Mycobacterium. The sequence goes on along the minus strand of CAVYDT010000008.1, from coordinate 690,019 downwards.
TCTGTCGCGTGAGCGCGCCGGACTGGAGGTCCGTGACGTGCACCCGTCGCACTACGGCCGGATGTGCCCGATCGAGACCCCGGAGGGTCCGAACATCGGTCTGATCGGCTCGCTGTCGGTGTACGCGCGGGTCAACCCGTTCGGGTTCATCGAGACGCCGTACCGCAAGGTCGTCGACGGCGTCGTCTCCGACGAGATCCACTACCTGACCGCCGACGAGGAGGACCGCCACGTCGTGGCGCAGGCCAACTCGCCGATCGACGGCGATGGCCGGTTCGTCGAGCCACGCGTCCTGGTCCGCCGCAAGGCGGGCGAGGTCGAGTACGTGCCGTCGTCCGAGGTGGACTACATGGACGTCTCGCCGCGTCAGATGGTGTCGGTGGCCACCGCCATGATTCCGTTCCTCGAGCACGACGACGCCAACCGTGCCCTGATGGGTGCCAACATGCAGCGCCAGGCGGTTCCGCTGGTGCGCAGCGAGGCGCCGCTGGTGGGTACCGGCATGGAGCTGCGTGCGGCGATCGACGCCGGCGACGTCGTCGTCGCCGAGGAGAGCGGCGTCATCGAGGAGGTGTCGGCCGACTACATCACCGTGATGCACGACAGCGGCACTCGGCGCACCTACCGGATGCGCAAGTTCGCCCGGTCCAACCACGGCACCTGCGCCAACCAGTCGCCGATCGTCGATGCGGGAGACCGCGTCGAGGCCGGCCAGGTGATCGCCGACGGTCCCTGCACCCAAAACGGCGAGATGGCGCTGGGCAAGAACCTGCTCGTGGCGATCATGCCGTGGGAGGGTCACAACTACGAGGACGCGATCATCCTCTCCAACCGTCTGGTTGAGGAGGACGTGCTTACCTCGATCCACATCGAGGAGCACGAGATCGACGCCCGCGACACCAAGCTGGGCGCCGAGGAGATCACCCGGGACATCCCGAACGTCTCCGACGAGGTGCTCGCCGACCTGGACGAGCGTGGCATCGTGCGCATCGGTGCCGAGGTCCGCGACGGCGACATCCTGGTCGGCAAGGTCACCCCGAAGGGGGAGACCGAGCTGACCCCGGAGGAGCGGCTGCTGCGCGCGATCTTCGGCGAGAAGGCCCGTGAGGTCCGCGACACCTCGCTGAAGGTGCCGCACGGGGAATCCGGCAAGGTGATCGGCATCCGGGTGTTCTCCCGCGAGGATGACGACGAACTGCCCGCCGGCGTCAACGAGCTGGTCCGGGTGTACGTGGCCCAGAAGCGCAAGATCTCCGACGGCGACAAGCTGGCCGGACGGCATGGCAACAAGGGCGTCATCGGCAAGATCCTGCCGGCCGAGGACATGCCATTCCTGCCGGACGGCACCCCGGTGGACATCATCCTGAACACCCACGGTGTGCCGCGACGGATGAACATCGGCCAGATCCTGGAGACCCATTTGGGCTGGGTGGCCAAGTCCGGCTGGAACATCGAGGGTTCGCCCGAGTGGGCCGCCAACCTGCCCGCAGCGCTGCAGAACGCCGAACCGAACGGGATCGTGTCGACGCCGGTGTTCGACGGCGCCAAGGAGGAGGAGCTGCAGGGCTTGTTGTCGTGCACGCTGCCCAACCGCGACGGCGAGGTGATGGTCGACGGCGACGGCAAGGCCGTCCTGTTCGACGGCCGCAGCGGTGAGCCGTTCCCGTATCCGGTGACCGTTGGCTACATGTACATCATGAAGCTGCACCACCTGGTGGACGACAAGATCCACGCCCGCTCCACCGGCCCGTACTCGATGATCACCCAGCAGCCGCTGGGCGGGAAGGCGCAGTTCGGTGGGCAGCGGTTCGGTGAGATGGAGTGCTGGGCCATGCAGGCCTACGGCGCTGCGTACACGCTGCAGGAGCTGTTGACCATCAAGTCCGACGACACCGTCGGCCGGGTCAAGGTGTACGAGGCGATCGTCAAGGGCGAAAACATCCCCGAGCCCGGCATTCCCGAGTCGTTCAAGGTGCTGCTCAAGGAGCTGCAGTCGCTGTGCCTCAACGTCGAGGTGCTCTCGTCCGACGGCGCGGCCATCGAGCTGCGCGAAGGCGAGGACGAGGACCTGGAGCGCGCTGCGGCGAATCTGGGAATCAACTTGTCGCGCAACGAATCTGCGTCCGTTGAGGACTTGGCCTAGATCTTTTGGAAAGCTACTAAACCCGCAAGGGGAAAGGGAGTTACGTGCTCGACGTCAACTTCTTCGATGAACTCCGTATCGGCCTGGCTACTGCGGAGGACATCAGGCAATGGTCTTACGGCGAGGTTAAGAAGCCGGAGACGATCAACTACCGCACGCTGAAGCCGGAGAAGGACGGCCTGTTCTGCGAGAAGATCTTCGGACCGACTCGCGACTGGGAGTGCTACTGCGGCAAATACAAGCGGGTGCGCTTCAAGGGCATCATCTGTGAGCGCTGTGGCGTCGAGGTGACCCGCGCCAAGGTGCGCCGCGAGCGGATGGGCCACATTGAGTTGGCCGCGCCGGTCACGCACATCTGGTACTTCAAGGGTGTGCCGAGCCGGCTTGGCTACCTGCTCGACTTGGCGCCGAAGGATCTCGAGAAGATCATCTACTTCGCCGCCTATGTCATCACTTCCGTCGACGAGGAGATGCGGCACAACGAGCTATCGACGCTCGAGGCCGAAATCCTGGTGGAGCGCAAGGGTGTTGAGGATCAGCGTGATGCCGACTTGGAGGCCCGTGCGCAGAAGCTGGAGGCCGACCTGGCCGAGCTGGAGGCCGAGGGCGCGAAAGCCGATGCCCGGCGCAAGGTTCGCGACGGTGGCGAGCGGGAGATGCGGCAGCTCCGCGACCGCGCGCAGCGTGAGCTGGACCGGCTGGAGGACATCTGGAATACCTTCACCAAGCTGGCTCCCAAGCAGCTGATCGTCGACGAGAACCTCTACCGCGAGCTCATCGACCGCTACGGCGAGTACTTCACCGGCGCCATGGGCGCGGAGTCGATTCAGAAGCTGATCGAGAACTTCGACATCGACGCCGAGGCCGACTCGTTGCGTGACGTCATCCGAAACGGCAAGGGGCAGAAGAAGCTTCGTGCGCTGAAGCGGCTCAAGGTGGTTGCGGCCTTCCAGCAGTCGGGCAACTCGCCGATGGGCATGGTGCTCGCCGCCGTCCCGGTCATCCCGCCGGAGCTGCGGCCGATGGTGCAGCTCGACGGCGGCCGGTTCGCCACCAGCGACCTCAACGACCTGTATCGCCGCGTGATCAACCGCAACAACCGCCTCAAGAGGCTGATCGATCTGGGTGCGCCCGAGATCATCGTCAACAACGAGAAGCGGATGCTGCAGGAGTCCGTGGACGCGCTGTTCGACAACGGCCGCCGCGGCCGTCCGGTCACCGGGCCGGGCAACCGTCCGCTGAAGTCGCTGAGCGATCTGCTCAAGGGCAAGCAGGGCCGGTTCCGTCAGAACCTGCTCGGTAAGCGTGTCGACTACTCCGGCCGTTCGGTCATCGTGGTCGGCCCGCAGCTCAAGCTGCACCAGTGCGGTCTGCCCAAGCTGATGGCGCTGGAGCTGTTCAAGCCGTTCGTGATGAAGCGGCTGGTGGACCTCAACCACGCGCAGAACATCAAGAGCGCCAAGCGAATGGTGGAGCGCCAGCGTCCGCAGGTGTGGGACGTGCTCGAAGAGGTCATCGCCGAGCACCCGGTGCTGCTGAACCGCGCACCCACTCTGCACAGGCTGGGTATCCAGGCCTTCGAGCCAATGCTGGTGGAAGGCAAGGCTATTCAGCTGCACCCGTTGGTCTGTGAGGCGTTCAACGCCGACTTCGACGGCGACCAGATGGCGGTGCACCTGCCGCTGAGCGCCGAGGCGCAGGCCGAGGCCCGCATTCTGATGCTGTCGTCCAACAACATCCTGTCGCCGGCATCCGGCCGCCCGCTGGCCATGCCGCGGCTGGACATGGTGACCGGGCTGTACTACCTGACCACCGAGGTGGACGGCGGCGTCGGCGAATACCAGGCGTCGGCAAAGGATCAGCCGGAAGTCGGTGTGTACTCCTCACCGGCCGAGGCGATCATGGCGGTCGACCGTGGTGTGCTCTCGGTGCGGTCCAAGATCAAGGTGCGGCTGACCCAGCTGCGTCCGCCCGCCGAGATCGAGGCCGAGCGGTTCGGTGCCAACGGCTGGCAGCCGGGCGACGCCTGGATGGCCGAGACCACGCTGGGCCGGGTGCTGTTCAACGAGCTGTTGCCGCTGGGTTATGCCTTCGTGAACAAGCAGATGCACAAGAAGGTCCAGGCCGCCATCATCAACGACCTGGCCGAGCGCTACCCGATGATCGTGGTCGCCCAGACCGTCGACAAGCTCAAGGACACCGGCTTCTACTGGGCGACCCGCAGCGGTGTGACGGTCTCGATGGCCGACGTGCTGGTGCCGCCGCGCAAGAAGGAGATCCTCGACCAGTACGAGGAGCGGGCCGAGAAGGTCGAAAAGCAGTTCCAGCGTGGCGCTTTGAACCACGGTGAGCGCAACGAGGCGCTGGTGGAGATCTGGAAGGAAGCCACCGACGAGGTCGGTCAGGCGCTGCGGGACCACTACCCGGTCGACAACCCGATCATCACGATCGTCGACTCGGGCGCCACGGGTAACTTCACCCAGACCCGAACGCTGGCCGGCATGAAGGGTTTGGTGACCAACCCGAAGGGTGAGTTCATCCCGCGTCCGGTCAAGTCGTCGTTCCGTGAGGGCCTGACCGTGCTGGAGTACTTCATCAACACCCACGGCGCTCGAAAGGGCTTGGCGGACACCGCGTTGCGTACCGCCGACTCCGGGTACCTGACCCGTCGTCTGGTGGACGTCTCGCAGGACGTCATCGTCCGCGAGCACGACTGCCAGACCGAGCGCGGCATCGTCGTGGAGCTGGCCGAGCGTCAGCCCGACGGCACGCTGATCCGCGACCCGTACATCGAAACATCGGCGTACGCGCGGACTTTGGGCACCGACGCGGTCGACGAAGCCGGCAACGTCGTCGTCGCGCGCGGCGAGGACCTGGGTGACCCCTCGATCGACGCCCTGCTGGCGGCGGGCATCACGCAGGTCAAGGTGCGTTCGGTGTTGACGTGTACCACCGGTACCGGCGTCTGCGCGACCTGTTACGGGCGGTCCATGGCCACCGGCAAACTGGTCGACATCGGCGAAGCCGTCGGTATCGTCGCGGCCCAGTCCATTGGTGAGCCGGGCACGCAGCTGACCATGCGTACCTTCCACCAGGGTGGCGTGGGCGAGGACATCACCGGCGGTCTGCCCCGTGTACAGGAGTTGTTCGAGGCCCGCGTGCCGCGCGGCAAGGCGCCGATCGCCGACGTCACCGGCCGGGTCCGGCTCGAGGACGGCGAGCGCTTCTACAAGATCACCGTCGTTCCCGACGACGGGGGCGAGGAAGTCGTCTACGACAAGCTGTCCAAGCGGCAACGCCTGCGCGTGTTCAAGCACGAGGACGGTTCCGAGCGGGTGCTGTCCGACGGCGACCACGTCGAGGTAGGCCAGCAGCTGATGGAAGGCTCCGCCGACCCGCACGAGGTGCTGCGGGTGCAGGGCCCCCGCCAGGTGCAGATCCACCTGGTCCGGGAGACCCAAGAGGTCTACCGCGCTCAGGGTGTGTCGATCCACGACAAGCACATCGAGGTGATCGTCCGGCAGATGCTGCGGCGGGTGACCATCATCGATTCGGGCGCGACAGAGTTCCTGCCCGGCTCGCTGATCGACCGTGCGGAGTTCGAGGCGGCGAACCGCCGGGTGGTGGCCGAGGGCGGCGAGCCCGCCGCCGGCCGTCCGGTGCTGATGGGTATCACCAAGGCGTCGCTGGCCACCGACTCGTGGCTGTCCGCGGCGTCGTTCCAGGAAACCACGCGAGTGCTGACCGATGCGGCGATCAACTGCCGCAGCGACAAGCTGCAGGGTCTGAAGGAGAACGTGATCATCGGCAAGCTGATCCCGGCCGGTACCGGTATCAACCGCTACCGCAACATCCAGGTGCAGCCCACCGAGGAGGCCCGGGCCGCGGCCTACACGATCCCGTCGTACGAGGATCAGTACTACAGCCCGGACTTCGGCCAGGCGACCGGAGCCGCGGTTCCGCTGGACGACTACGGGTATTCCGACTACCGCTAGATTCGGTAGCGCGAGCAGACGCAAAAGCCCCCGCACGCCACGGCGTGTCGGGGGCTTTTGCGTCTGCTCGCCACCACCTGGCGACCCACTACACTCGACCACGTGCTTATCGGTTCCCATGTCAGCCCGACCGATCCGCTCGCCGCAGCGGAGGCCGAGGGCGCTGACGTCGTGCAGATATTTCTCGGCAACCCGCAGAGCTGGAAGGCGCCCAAGCCACGTGAGGACGCGGAGCGGCTGAAAGCGGCGGCCCTGCCGATCTATGTGCACGCCCCGTACCTGATCAATGTCGCGTCGGCGAACAACCGGGTGCGGATCCCGTCGCGCAAGATCCTGCAGGAGACGTGTGACGCGGCGGCCGCCATCGGCGCTGCGGCGGTGATCGTCCACGGCGGCCACGTCGCCGACGACAACGACCTCGACGAGGGTTTCCAGCGCTGGGGCAAGGCGCTCGACCAGCTGGAGACCAAGGTTCCGGTGTACCTGGAGAACACGGCCGGCGGCGACCACGCAATGGCGCGCCACTTCGACATCATCGCGCGGCTCTGGGATGTCATCGGCGACAAGGGGATTGGCTTCTGCCTGGATACCTGTCACGCATGGGCGGCGGGTGAGGCGCTGGTGGATGCCGTGGACCGCATCAAGGCCATCACCGGCCGCATCGACCTGGTGCACTGCAACGATTCCAAGGACACTGCCGGCTCGGGTCGTGACCGCCACGCCAACCTGGGCAGTGGCCAGATCGACACCGACCTGCTGGTGGCGGCAGTCAAAGCGGCCGACGCCCCGGTGATCTGCGAAACCGCCGACGAGGGCCGCAAGGACGACATCGCGTTCCTGCGAGAGCAGATCACCGGCTGATCGGCAGTGACCCGTCGACTCGCCGCGATTGTCGGCTTAATCCTGGTCGTCGCGGGTTGCTCGTTTTGGCAGGACGAGACACTACCGTCGGGCTTCGTGACCGGCACCAGCCGACACACCATCACTATCGGCGGACATGACCGCACCTACCGGCTCTACAAGCCCGCGGGATTGCCCGCATCGGCGCCGCTGGTCGTCATGCTGCACGGCTACTCAGGCAGTGGCAAGCAGGCCGAAACAGATTACCAATGGGACGGATTGGCCGATTCGGGCAAGTTCGTCGTCGTCTACCCGGATGGCCTCAACCGAGCCTGGAACGTCAACGGGGAAACCTGCTGCGGCCGGTCCGGACGTGAAGGCGTCGATGACGTCGGCTTCATCAGCGCGGCCATAGCCGAGGTCGTCAATAACGTCGGCATCAACCGTGCCAGGGTCTATGCCACCGGCATGAGTAACGGCGGCATCATGTCGTACACCCTGGCGTGCACCACCGACATTTTCGCGGCGATAGGCCCGGTCGCCGGCATCCAGCTGAACCGGTGCCGGTCACCGCATCCGACGTCGGTCATGGCGGTGCACGGCACCGCGGATCGACTTGTTCCCTACGGTGGTGGGCAGGGTTTCGGCGCCATCAACGGTCCATCGGTGCCAGACGTGAATGCGTTCTGGCGCAGTGTTGATCAGTGCGGCGCCCCGGCTATCACGACCAATGGCCCAGTCATCACGTCGACCGCCACATGTGCCGACAACCGCGGCGCCGTGCTCATCACCGTCGACCAGGGTGGCCACGAGTGGCCGCCCTTCGCTACCGGGACGCTGTGGGAGTTCTTCGCCGCACACTCGCGCTAGTATTACACCTCTTGTGCAGTTGTTGGAAAACTGTAATATGGGAGGCATGCCAGACACCCATGTCGTCACCAACCAGGTCCCGGCCCTACAGGACTACAACCCCGCCACGTCCCCGGTACTTGTCGAGGCGCTGATCCGCGAAGGCGGCCAGTGGGGCCTAGACCAGGTGAGCGAGCTCGGAGCGATCAACGGCAGCCGCGAAGCCCAGCGCTGGGGCGAGCTCGCCGACCGCAATCGACCCGTCCTGCATACCCACGACCAGTACGGGCACCGCGTCGACGAGGTGGATTACGACCCGGCCTACCACGAGCTGATGCGCACGGCGATCCGCCACGGCCTGCACGCCGCACCGTGGGCCGACGAGCGGCCGGGTGCGCACGTGGTGCGGGCCGCCTTGACCTCGGTGTGGACCGTCGAGCCCGGCCATGTCTGTCCGATCTCGATGACGTATGCCGTCGTGCCGGCGCTGCGCTTCAACCCCGAGCTGGCGGCTGTCTACGAGCCGTTGCTGACCAGCCGCGAGTACGACCCGGAGCTCAGGCTGGCCAGCACCAAGCCCGGCATCACCGCGGGGATGTCAATGACCGAGAAGCAGGGCGGCTCCGACGTGCGCGCCGGTACCACCGAGGCGACCCCCAACGCCGACGGCACCTACAGCCTGACCGGCCACAAGTGGTTCACCTCGGCGCCGATGTGCGACATCTTCCTGGTCCTCGCGCAGGCGCCAGATGGGCTGTCTTGCTTCATGTTGCCGCGCATCCTGCCCGACGGCACCCGGAACCGGATGTTTCTGCAACGGCTCAAGGACAAGCTCGGCAACCATGCCAACGCGTCGAGCGAGGTCGAATACGACGGCGCCACAGCGTGGTTGGTCGGCGAGGAGGGACGCGGCGTACCGACCATCATCGAGATGGTGAATCTCACCCGGCTGGACTGCACGCTGGGCAGTGCCACCAGCATGCGCACCGGTCTGACCCGCGCGATCCACCATGCCCAACACCGAAAGGCGTTCGGCGCCTATCTGATCGACCAGCCGCTGATGCGCAACGTGCTGGCGGACTTGGCCGTCGAGGCCGAGGCCGCCACGATGGTCGCGATGCGGATGGCAGGCGCCACCGACAAGGCGGTTCGCGGCGACCAGACTGAAGCGCTGTTCCGCCGCATCGGCCTGGCCGCCAGCAAGTACTGGGTGTGCAAGCGTTCCACCCCGCACGCCGCGGAGGCGCTGGAATGCTTGGGCGGCAACGGCTATGTGGAGGAATCCGGGATGCCCCGGCTCTACCGTGAGGCACCGCTGATGGGCATCTGGGAGGGCTCGGGCAATATCAGCGCACTGGATACGTTGCGCGCCATGGCAACTCGCCCCGAATGCATCGAGGCACTGTTCGACGAGCTGGCGCAGAGTACGGGCCAGGATGCCCGGCTGGACAGCCACGTCGAGAACCTGCGGCAGCAACTGAGCGATCTGGAGACCATTGCCTACCGCGCCCGCAAGGTCGCCGAGGACATCTGCCTGGCGTTGCAGGGGTCGCTGCTGGTGCGCCACGGGCATCCCGCCGTCGCCGAGGCGTTCCTGACGACCCGGCTCGCCGGCCAGTGGGGCGGGGCATTCGGCACCATGCCGGCCGGGCTGGACCTGGCGCCCATTCTCGAGCGTGCTCTCGTAAAAGGCTGAGCCGCAACGTGACTCACGCGATCAGGCCAGTCGACTTCGATAACCTGAAAACGATGACCTACGAGGTCACTGACCGGGTTGCCCGGATTACCTTCAACCGGCCGGAGAAGGGCAACGCGATCATCGCCGATACCCCGCTGGAGCTGTCCGCGTTGGTGGAGCGCGCCGACCTCGATCCCAACGTGCACGTCATCCTGGTGTCCGGCCGCGGCGAGGGCTTTTGCGCGGGCTTCGACCTGAGCGCCTACGCCGATCGCACCGGCTCGGCCGGCGACGGGGGTCTTAAAGGCGCGTACCGCGGCACGGTGCTGGACGGCAAGACCCAGGGCGTCAATCATCTGCCCAACCAGCCGTGGGACCCAATGATCGACTACCAGATGATGAGCCGCTTTGTGCGCGGGTTCTCCAGCCTGATGCACGCCGACAAGCCGACGGTGGTCAAGATCCACGGCTACTGCGTGGCCGGCGGCACCGACATCGCGCTGCACGCCGACCAGGTGATCGCGGCCGCCGATGCCAAGATCGGTTACCCGCCGACGCGGGTGTGGGGAGTCCCGGCGGCCGGGCTGTGGGCGCACCGGCTCGGCGACCAGCGCGCCAAACGGCTGCTGTTCACCGGCGATTGCATCACTGGCGCGCAAGCCGCCGAGTGGGGTCTGGCGGTCGAGGCGCCGGACGCCAAAGATCTCGACGAGCGCACCGAGCGGCTGGTGGAGCGGATCGCGGCGGTGCCGGTCAACCAGCTGATCATGGTCAAGCTCGCGCTGAATTCCGCTCTGCTGCAACAGGGTGTGGCGACCAGCAGGATGGTCAGCACCGTGTTCGACGGCATCGCCCGGCACACGCCCGAGGGGCACGCCTTCGTCGCGGACGCGGTCGAGCACGGTTTCCGGGATGCAGTCAAGCACCGCGACGAGCCGTTCGGCGATTACGGCCGCCAGACGTCCCAGGTGTAAGCCATGCCGAACATGACGGCCCGGTCAGTGGTGCTCAGCGTGCTGCTCGGTGCCCATCCGGCGTGGGCCAGCGCAAGCGAATTAATCAGGCTCACGGCTGATTTCGGCATCAAGGAGTCGACGTTGCGGGTCGCGCTGACCCGCATGGTCAGTGCCGGCGACCTGATCCGCTCGGCCGACGGCTACCGGCTCTCCGATCGATTGCTGGCCCGCCAGCGCCGCCAGGACGAAGCGATGCGGCCGCGGGTCAAGGCCTGGCGCGGGGACTGGGTCGTGCTGATCGTCACCAGCGTGGGCACCGATGCCCGCAGCCGGGCCGCCCTGCGAACCACCATGCACCACAAGCGTTTCGGTGAACTGCGCGAAGGCGTGTGGATACGGCCCGACAACCTCGACCTCGAGCTGGACCACGAGGTGACGGCCCGGGTGCGAGTCCTGAAGGCACGCGACGACGAACCTGCTGAGCTGGCCGGCCAGCTGTGGGACCTGTGCGGCTGGGCCGACACCGGCCGCCGGCTGCTCGACGAGATGGTCACGGCCACCGACGTTCCCGGCCGGTTCGTGGTGGCCGCCGCGATGGTGCGCCACCTGCTCACCGACCCGATGCTGCCCGCCGAATTGCTGCCCGTTGATTGGCCCGGCGCCGCGCTGCGCGCTTCCTACCACGACTTCGCCAAAGAACTTTCCGAACGACGCGACATGACCCAACTCCTGGAGGCGACATGAGTGACCCGGTGCGCGTGGAGCGCAACGGCCCGGTGACCACGGTGATCCTGCACCGGCCGGGCGCGCGCAACGCCGTCAACGGCCCGACGGCTGCGGCACTGTATGCGGCCTTCGAGCAGTTCGACCGTGACGACAGCGCGTCGGTGGCCGTGCTGTGGGGCGACGGCGGAACCTTCTGCGCGGGAGCGGATTTGAAGGCGTTCGGGACGCCGGATGCCAACGTCGTGCACCGGACCGGTCCCGGCCCGATGGGCCCGTCGCGGATGGTGCTGTCGAAACCGGTGATCGCCGCGGTCAGCGGCTACGCCGTCGCCGGGGGTCTGGAGTTGGCGTTGTGGTGCGATCTGCGGGTGGCTGAGGAGGATGCCGTGTTCGGCGTGTTCTGCCGCCGATGGGGCGTACCGCTTATCGACGGTGGCACGGTGCGGCTGCCGCGGCTGATCGGGCACAGCCGCGCGATGGACATGATCCTCACCGGCCGCGCGGTGCAGGCCGATGAAGCGCTGGCGATGGGGTTAGCAAATCGTGTGGTGCCCAAGGGCGAAGCCCGGCGAGCGGCCGAGGAGCTGGCCGCTCAGCTGGCCACACTGCCGCAGCAGTGCATGCGCTCGGATCGGCTGTCGGCGCTGCGCCAGTGGGGATTGTCAGAATCCGAGGCCATCGACGTCGAATTCGCCAGCATCTCTCGCGTGGCTGCCGAAGCCAACGAAGGGGCCGGACGGTTCGCCGCGGGGGCCGGCCGCCACGGCGCACCCGCGAGCTAGCGGGTCAGCTGCCCTTCTTGATGTTGTTGTTCGTGCCGATGTCGTCCACCTTGGGGTCGCCGTCCTTGTAGGTGATGGTGTTCTCGACGCCCAGCACCGTGATGCGGGTGTTGATCTTGTCGATGGTCATCTTGTTGCCGGTGCCCCCGATGCTGACTGTCTCGCAGGTTCCGGTGACCGTCAGCGTGTTGTTCGATCCGGCCACGTTCAGGGACTTTCCGTTGGCGCAGTCAAGGGTCGCGGTGGTGTTGAACGATCCGTACTCCAGTGAATTGCCGATCTCGACTGAAGTGCTGACGCTATTGCCGCCCGATGTCGTCGGTGTCGCGGCCGCGCTGGTGCTCGTCGGCGCGGTGGTGGTGGTTGTTCCAGACGTCGGGGCGCCGCCCGGGGGGTTGGCGGTCGAACTACAGCCGGCCAGCCCGAAAGCCGCCGGCACGACAGTCAGCGCCGCGGCGAGGGCGGCCAGTCGGGACGAGTGGTCAAACGTACGGACACGCATTGTCTGTTGACTCCCCTTTGGGTTTGGATGACTTCGATTGATGAGAGTCCAGTTGCTTCAGGGGCCGACCCGCTGGAGTCGGTTGACCATGCCCAGTTCGCGGCCGCGGTCCCAGATGATCGGATCGCCATTGTGGAAGAACACCGTTTCGTCGTAGCCGTAGACGGTGATGTCGTGGGTCACGGAGTCGGCGACGACCGTGTTGGACGAGCCCATCACCGTGACCGCCCAGCAGTTTCCCTTCGCCGTGACGATATTTGACGTGCCATTGACCATCAGGGTGGCGTCGTTGCAGTCCAGCACCTGCTCGATGCCCTGCCCGATGACGTGGGTGTCACCGTTCTTGGCGTGCGCGGTCGGCGCGGGCCCGAAAAGGACAGCCGGGGCGGCGGCGAAGGTAACGACACAGGTAGCCAGCGACCCGGCGAGGCGTGTCCATTTCACATCCATGTCACGGGGCCCCCTTCGCCATCGCGAGTGATGTGCGAAAAAGCCTACGTGCATTTGCCCGCGTGATGAACAGGTTCTTTGCATTTGCCGGATGCAGCCCCCGCCCCGCGTCTGGCTGGGTGATTTCAGCGGGCGGTCAACTAGAGTCATTAGTTCAACGTCCGCCGAGAAACGGTCATCGCAACCGAAGGGCAATCGCCATGGCAGCTCAGCCGGAACCTCCGGGACCTCCGTCAGCGGGTGGGCGCCAGCGTACGGGCCGATCGGCCGCCCGCCCGGGCAAGCTGAGCCGCGCCAGCATCGTCGACGGCGCACTCACATTCCTGGACCGGGAGGGCTGGGACTCGCTGACCATCAACGCGCTGGCGACGCAGCTGGGGACCAAGGGGCCGTCGCTGTACAACCACGTGGACAGCCTGGAGGACCTGCGTCGCGCCGTGCGGATCCGGGTGATCGACGACATCATCACGATGCTGAACCGGGTGGGCGAGGGGCGCGCCCGCGACGACGCGGTGTTGGTCATGGCCGGCGCCTACCGCAGCTATGCACATCACCATCCCGGCCGGTACTCGGCGTTCACCCGCATGCCGTTGGGCGGTGATGACCCGGAGTACACCGCGGCGACCCGGAGCGCGGCGGCACCGGTGATCGCGGTGCTGTCCTCCTACGGTCTCGACGGCGACAAGGCCTTCCACGCTGCGCTGGAGTTCTGGTCGGCAATGCATGGGTTCGTGTTGCTGGAAATGACCGGCGTCATGGACGACATCGACACCGACGTGGTGTTCTCCGACATGGTGCTGCGGCTGGCGGTCAGCTTGGACAGGCGTACCGCCGCCGGTGGCGCCAGGCCCACTTGAGGCCCACTTGAGGCCCCCTTAGGTCGGCCAGTGAACTCGCTTTGACCTGCCAGACCGCCGACGGGTATTGTGGATCCTCGTGCCTGGCGGCTTGCGGCGCCTGACGTAAGGAAGCGGATGCCGGGCTAATTCGTATGTCCACGATGCAACGGCTAGGTGCGGTGCTAAGTGCCTGCGACACACCCGACCGCGGGGTAGTGGATTTACACGGAATCCGCTCCCAAGGCGGGGCATAACTGCAGTACAGAGACTTTTTGAAGCAACAACCAATACGTCGAACACAGAAAGCCGGTAGATGCCAACCATTCAGCAGCTGGTCCGCAAGGGTCGCCGGGACAAGATCGCCAAGGTCAAGACCGCGGCTCTGAAGGGCAGCCCGCAGCGTCGTGGAGTGTGCACCCGCGTGTACACCACCACTCCGAAGAAGCCGAACTCGGCGCTTCGGAAGGTCGCGCGTGTGAAGCTGACGAGTCAGGTCGAGGTCACGGCATACATCCCCGGTGAGGGCCACAACCTGCAGGAGCACTCGATGGTGCTGGTGCGTGGCGGCCGAGTCAAGGACCTGCCGGGCGTGCGGTACAAGATCATCCGCGGTTCGCTGGACACCCAGGGTGTCAAGAATCGCAAGCAGGCTCGCAGCCGCTACGGCGCCAAGAAGGAGAAGAGCTAATGCCGCGCAAGGGGCCCGCGCCTAAGCGTCCGTTGGTCAACGACCCGGTCTACGGGTCGCAGCTGGTCACCCAGCTGGTGAACAAGATTCTGCTCAAGGGGAAGAAATCGCTGGCTGAGCGCATTGTTTATGGTGCGCTCGAACAAGCCCGCGACAAGACTGGCACCGATCCCGTCATCACCCTCAAGCGGGCGTTGGACAACGTCAAACCGGCCCTGGAAGTGCGCAGCCGTCGCGTCGGTGGTGCGACCTACCAGGTGCCTGTCGAGGTGCGTCCGGACCGGTCCACCACGTTGGCGCTGCGCTGGCTTGTCGGCTTCTCGCGGCAACGCCGGGAGAAGACCATGGTCGAGCGGCTGGCAAACGAGATCTTGGACGCCAGCAATGGCCTCGGAGCCTCCGTCAAGCGACGCGAGGACACCCACAAGATGGCCGAGGCAAACCGCGCCTTTGCGCACTATCGCTGGTAGCGGCGCCCCGGCGCCAAACTGGCGGAGTGCCGGGCGCGAACTGACAGCGAACTACTAAGCAACCGAAAGAGTGGGAAGACTTCTGTGGCACAGAAGGACGTGCTGACCGACCTCACCAAGGTCCGCAACATCGGCATCATGGCGCACATCGACGCTGGCAAGACCACGACGACGGAGCGCATCCTCTACTACACCGGTATCAGCTACAAGATCGGTGAGGTGCACGACGGCGCCGCCACCATGGACTGGATGGAGCAGGAGCAGGAACGCGGCATCACCATCACCTCCGCGGCCACCACCTGCTTCTGGAACGACAACCAGATCAACATCATCGACACCCCCGGCCACGTCGACTTCACCGTGGAAGTCGAGCGCTCCCTGCGCGTTCTTGACGGCGCCGTAGCCGTGTTCGACGGGAAAGAAGGCGTTGAGCCGCAGTCCGAACAGGTCTGGCGGCAGGCCGACAAGTACGACGTCCCGCGGATCTGTTTCGTGAACAAGATGGATAAGGTCGGCGCCGACTTCTACTTCTCCGTACGCACCATGGAGGAGCGGTTGGGCGCCCACGTCATCCCGATCCAGCTGCCCGTCGGCTCCGAGGGCGACTTCGAAGGCGTCGTCGACCTGGTCGAGATGAACGCCAAGGTGTGGCGTGGCGAGACGAAGCTGGGCGAAACCTACGACACCATCGAGATCCCGGCCGACCTGCAGGAGAAGGCCGACGAGTACCGGACCAAGCTGCTCGAGGCGGTCGCCGAGACCGACGAGGCGCTGCTGGAGAAGTACTTCGGCGGGGAAGAACTGACCGTCGACGAGATCAAGGGCGCGATCCGGAAGCTGACCATCAGCTCGGAGGCTTACCCCGTCCTGTGCGGCAGCGCGTTCAAGAACAAGGGCGTGCAGCCCATGCTGGACGCGGTCATCGATTACCTGCCCTCGCCGCTGGACGTGCCGCCGGCGATCGGCCATGCGCCGGGCAAAGAGGACGTGGAGATCGTACGCAAGCCGTCGACCGACGAGCCGTTCTCCGCGCTGGCGTTCAAGGTCGCAACGCACCCGTTCTTCGGCAAGCTGACCTACGTGCGGGTGTACTCCGGCAAGGTCGACTCCGGCAGCCAGGTCATCAACTCCACGAAGGGCAAAAAGGAGCGGCTAGGCAAGCTGTTCCAGATGCACTCCAACAAGGAGAACCCGGTGGAGACCGCGTCGGCGGGTCACATCTACGCGGTGATCGGTCTGAAGGACACCACCACCGGTGACACCCTGAGCGATCCGAACAACCAGATCGTGCTCGAGTCGATGACCTTCCCCGCCCCGGTCATCGAGGTGGCCATCGAGCCCAAGACCAAGAGCGACCAGGAGAAGCTGAGCCTGTCGATCCAGAAGCTCGCCGAGGAGGACCCGACCTTCAAGGTGCACCAGGACGTCGAAACCGGCCAGACCGTGATCGGCGGCATGGGCGAACTGCACCTGGACATCCTGGTGGACCGCATGCGTCGCGAATTCAAGGTCGAGGCCAACGTCGGCAAACCGCAGGTCGCCTACAAGGAGACCATCAAGCGGAAGGTGGAAAAGGTCGAGTTCACTCACAAGAAGCAGACCGGCGGCTCGGGCCAGTTCGCCAAGGTGCTGATCAGCCTCGAGCCGTTCCACGGGGAGGACGGCGCGACCTACGAGTTCGAGAGCAAAGTCACCGGTGGGCGCATTCCGCGCGAGTACATCCCTTCGGTGGACGCCGGGGCGCAGGACGCCATGCAGTACGGCGTGCTGGCCGGCTACCCGTTGGTGAACTTGAAGGTCACCCTGCTCGACGGCAGCTTCCACGAGGTCGACTCGTCCGAGATGGCCTTCAAGATCGCCGGTTCGCAGGTGCTGAAAAAGGCTGCGGCGCAAGCGCAGCCGGTGATCCTGGAACCGATCATGGCCGTCGAAGTCACCACGCCCGAGGACTACATGGGCGACGTGATCGGCGACCTGAACTCTCGCCGTGGCCAGATCCAGGCCATGGAGGAGCGGAGCGGTGCGCGTGTCGTCAAGGCGCACGTTCCGCTGTCGGAGATGTTCGGCTACGTCGGCGACCTTCGGTCAAAGACTCAAGGCCGGGCGAACTACTCCATGGTGTTCGACAACTACGCCGAAGTGCCGGCACAGGTGTCGAAGGAGATCATCGCGAAGGCGACTGGAGAGTAAACCGAGGCGTACGCGTAAGCTGACGCGGTTAGCACGCGGCACAACTAGAAACATCAACACTGCTTTTTCAAGCACCAACAAGTCCAGGAGGACACAGAAGTGGCGAAGGCGAAGTTCCAGCGGACCAAGCCCCACGTCAACATTGGGACCATCGGTCACGTTGACCACGGCAAGACCACCCTGACCGCGGCTATCACCAAAGTGCTGCACGACAAGTTCCCCGAGCTGAACGAGTCGAAGGCGTTCGACCAGATCGACAACGCTCCCGAGGAGCGTCAGCGCGGCATCACCATCAACATCGCGCACGTCGAGTACCAGACCGACAAGCGCCACTACGCGCACGTCGACGCCCCCGGTCACGCCGACTACATCAAGAACATGATCACCGGTGCCGCCCAGATGGACGGCGCGATTCTGGTGGTCGCCGCCACCGACGGCCCGATGCCGCAGACGCGTGAGCACGTGCTGCTCGCCCGTCAGGTCGGGGTGCCCTACATCCTGGTCGCGCTGAACAAGGCCGACGCCGTGGACGACGAGGAGCTGCTCGAGCTCGTCGAGCTGGAGGTCCGTGAACTGCTCGCGGCCCAGGAGTTCGACGAGGAGGCTCCGGTCATCCGTGTCTCGGCGCTGAAGGCGCTTGAGGGCGACGCCAAGTGGGTCTCGTCCGTCGAGGAGCTGATGGACGCGGTCGACGAGTCGATTCCGGACCCGGTCCGCGACACCGAGAAGCCGTTCCTGATGCCCGTCGAGGACGTCTTCACCATCACCGGGCGTGGCACGGTGGTCACCGGTCGTGTGGAGCGCGGTGTGATCAACGTGAACGAGGAAGTTGAGATCGTCGGTATCAAGCCGACCAGCACCAAGACGACCGTCACCGGTGTGGAGATGTTCCGCAAGCTGCTCGACCAGGGCCAGGCCGGCGACAACGTCGGTTTGCTGCTGCGTGGGATCAAGCGCGAGGACGTCGAGCGCGGCCAGGTCGTCGTCAAGCCCGGTACCACTACGCCGCACACCGAGTTCGAGGGCCAGGTCTACATCCTGTCCAAGGACGAGGGCGGCCGGCACACGCCGTTCTTCAACAACTACCGTCCGCAGTTCTACTTCCGCACCACCGACGTGACCGGTGTGGTGACGCTGCCGGAGGGCACCGAGATGGTGATGCCCGGTGACAACACCAACATCAACGTGAAGCTGATCCAGCCCGTCGCCATGGACGAGGGCCTGCGGTTCGCGATCCGCGAAGGTGGCCGCACCGTCGGTGCCGGCCGGGTCGTCAAGATCATCAAGTAAGTCGCGTTACGTACAAAGCCCGGATTGCCGATTATCGGCAATCCGGGCTTTGCGCGTATGGCCGCTCACGGTAACCGTGCGGCGGCTACTCTGACACGAACTTCCCAGCAAGGCGAGGAGCCGGCAGATGTTGGCGCGCTATCTGAAGACACAGTTGCTGGTTTTGCTGTGCGGCGGTCTGGTGGGGCCGATCTTCTTGATCGTTTACTTCGTCCTCCCGTTCCACGACGTGTTGCAGTGGATGCTGTACGTCGGTCTGCTCGTCAGCGTGGCCGACGTGCTCATCGCGCTCTGGTTGGCGAACTCCGGCGCGAAGTCGGCTGCCAAAAAGGCGGAGCTCGAACAGCACGGGGTGCTGGCGCTCGCTCAGATCACCGGGCTCACCGAGACGGGGACCCGGATCAACGAGCAACCGCTGGTGAAGCTGGACCTGCACATCTCCGGACCGGGGTTTGTGCCGTTCGACAGTCAAGACCGGGTGATCGCCAGCGTCACTCGGCTGGGTAACCTCACGGCGCGCAAGCTCGTCGTCTTGGTCAACCCCACCACCCAGCAGTACCAAATCGACTGGGAGCGTAGCGCTTTGGTCAACGGCCTGGTGCCCGCGCAGTTCACCCTTGCCGAAGACAACAGGACCTACGACCTCAGCGGGCAGGCCGGCCCGTTGATGGAGATCCTGCAGATCCTCAAGGCCAACAACATTCCGCTCAACCGGATGGTCGACATCCGATCGAACCCGGCTCTGCGCCAGCAGATCCAGGCGGTGGTGCGCCGCGCGGTCCAGCAGCAGGCGCCCGCCGCGCAGCCGGCACCGGTTGCCGCGCCGCAGCAGTCGGTCGCTCTGCGGCTGCAGGAGCTGGAGACGTTGCGCACCAGCGGGGCTTTGACTGAACAGGAATACACCGCCAGACGCGCTCAGATCATCTCCGAGATCTGACGTCTGCTCGCCGAAAGGCAGAGGCCAACTAGAACACGTTTCAGTTTCGCTGCTAACCTGTCAGTCGTGGTTGGGCAGACCGGATCATTGCAAGGGCGCGTGGCATTTATTACCGGCGCCGCTCGTGCGCAGGGGCGGGCGCATGCGGTGCGGCTGGCCCGGGAAGGCGCCGACATCATCGCGCTGGATATCTGCGCGCCGGTGTCCGACACCCTGAGCTATGCGCCGGCCACTCCGGAAGACCTCAGCGAGACCGTCCGATTGGTGGAAGCCGAGGGCCGCAAGGTGCTGGCCCGCGAGGTCGACATCCGCGACGACCCGGCGGTGCGGCAACTGGTGGCCGACGGCGTTGAGCAGTTCGGCCGGCTGGACATCCTGGTGGCCAACGCCGGCGTGTTGGGCTGGGGCCGTGTCTGGGAGCTGACCGACGAGCAGTGGGACACGGTCATCGGGGTGAACTTGACCGGCACGTGGCGTACGCTGCGCGCCGCGGTGCCCGCGATGATCGAGGCCGGCAACGGCGGCTCCATCGTCATCGTCAGTTCCGCGGCGGGACTGAGGGCAACGCCGGGCAACGGCCATTACGCGGCCAGCAAGTACGGCCTCACCGCGCTGACCAACACGCTGGCGATTGAGCTCGGCGAGTACAACATCAAGGTCAACTCAATCCACCCGTATTCGGTCGACACCCCCATGATCGAGCCGGAGGCGATGACGCGGATATTTGCCGATCATCCCCGTTTCGTGCACAGCTTCCCGCCAATGCCGTTGCAGTACAAGGGTTTTATGACGGCCGACGAGGTGTCCGACGTCGTGGCGTGGCTCGCTGGTGACGGGTCGGGCACATTGTCGGGCACGCAGATCCCCGTGGATAAGGGTGCCCTAAAGTACTAGCCGGCCATCATGCTATGAACTCCACGTGACCAATAACGGAATCGTGATCGTCGGCGGGGGTCTGGCCGCCGCCAGGACCGCCGAACAACTGCGACGCTCCGAGTACACCGGCCCCGTCACCATCGTCAGCGATGAGGTGCACCTCCCGTACGACCGTCCGCCGCTTTCCAAGGAAGTGCTGCGCAAGGAGGTCGACGACACCGCGCTCAAGCCACGCGACTGGTACGACGAGAACGACATCACCCTGCGGCTGGGTTCGGCCGCCACCGGCCTCGACACCGGCGAACAGACACTGACTCTCGCCAACGGGACGGTGCTCGGCTACGACGAGCTGGTGATCGCGACCGGCCTGGTGCCGCGGCGCATTCCGGCGTTTCCCGATCTCGAGGGCATTCGGGTGCTGCGGTCGTTCGACGAAAGTTTGGCGCTGCGCGAACACGCATCGGCCGCGCGGCACGCCGTGGTGGTCGGTGCCGGTTTCATCGGCTGTGAGGTGGCCGCCAGCATGCGCGGCGTCGGGGTGGACGTCGTGCTGGTCGAGCCGCAACCGCAACCGCTCGCCGCGGTGCTCGGCGAGCAGATCGGCGAATTGGTGGCGCGGCTACACCGCGACGAGGGTGTCGACGTCCGCCTCAATGTCGGGGTCACCGAGGTACGCGGAGAGGGGCACGTCGACACGGTGGTGTTGACGGACGGCACGGAACTGCCGGCCGACCTGGTGGTGGTGGGCATCGGCTCACGCCCGGCGACCGAGTGGTTGGACGGCAGCGGCATCGAGGTCGACAACGGTGTGCTCTGCGACGAAGCCGGCCGCACCAGCGCACCGAATGTGTGGGCGCTCGGCGACGTCGCCTCCTGGCGCGATCCGATGGGACACCAAGCGCGCGTCGAACATTGGAGCAACGTCGCCGACCAGGCCCGTGTCGTGGTGCCCGCGATGCTGGGGCGCGACGTGCCGTCCAACGTGGTCGTCCCGTATTTCTGGAGCGACCAGTACGACGTGAAGATCCAGTGCCTGGGGGAGCCGCAGGCCACCGACATCGTCCATATGATCGAGGACGACGGTCGCAAGTTCCTGGCCTATTACGAGCGCGACGGCGTGCTGGTCGGCGTGGTCGGCGGCGGGTTGCCCGGCAAGGTCATGAAGGCGCGCGCCAAGATTGCCGCCGGCGCGCCAATCTCCGAAATGCTGGACCCGGCCTAGAATTCGCCCAGGTAGAAGCGCCCGCCCTGATCGTCGGTGCATTCGGCGGTCACGCCATAGGGTTGGCGCGCCGGCTCCTGCAGTACGGCCCCGCCGGCTTCGCGGACCCGCGCGACGGCCGCGTCGATATCGGCCACCCTCCACATCGGCACGGTGGCCGGATGGTCGTTGCCGCCGGCGACACCGGACATCGGATGGACCGGTGTCACCTGCCAGCCGTCCGCCACGCGCCCGGGCTCGAAGGTCCAACCCAGCACGCGGCCGTAGAAATCGCGGAAGCCGGCGGAGTCCGTCACCTGATAAGTGACATACGACAGCTCGCCGGGACCGGAGCCGTTGAGCTCTGGACGCTTGTCTGAAGCGGGCGGGTGATAAACCGCGAACGCCACACCCTGCGGATCGGTGGCGTCGAGAATGATGCCGTAATCGGTTTGGCGGATTTCACCAGGGACACCGCCTGCCTCGGAAATCGCCGCGCGAGCAGCCTGCACATCGTTGACGGCGTAGCAGCAAAAGAAGCTGGGCCGTCCGGTATTGGCCGAAATACCAGTCGACAGTTCGGTATTCGTGACCTTGTGCGCGCCCGGATCGTATGTCCAGCCCAGGACATGTCCGTAGAACGCGGCCGCGCGGTCGGCGTCAGGCGTCCACACCGAGACGTATCCGATGTCGCCATGCTGGATTGCGACGGATGTGGCAACCGGGCCGGATAGCATCCAGCGGTGGCCGAACGGGTCGATGATGGTCGCGTTGCGCGTTCCATAGTTCTCGTAGATCTCGCGCTCGACGGTCGCGCCGCGTCCGCGCGCCCGTTGCAGGGCGGCATCGGCATCGGCGACGTGCAGCATCAGGCTGACCGAGACCGCGCCCGGCGCAGGAGCTTTCAGTCCGTATTCTGGATGTTCGTCGGCCAGATACAGGACACCATCGGCGATCGCGATTTCCGCGTGTCCAATTCGCCCGTCGTCCATCACGATTGGGTTCCCGACCAGGACCGCGTTCAGGGCATCCGTGTACCAGGCGATCGCCGCGCGTGCGTTGCCCACGCTCAGATAGGGCAGCGCCGCCGGTCGCGGGGCCGTGGCGGACTCGTTAGTGGCTGATGGGTCGGTCAATTCGGAAATGGCTTCTGGGGTGCCGCTCATGACAATTTCTCCCTGTGTTCCGTCCGGCATTGACAGTGCGGATTCCAGGCGCCGGCGCAGTCGTGCGGCGAACGCCGGATCGGGTTGCACCGGAAGGTCATCGGTGTGCAGCACGCTCAGTGGATCCCAGCGCTCGCGCTGAGTCATGACCTGCCTCCTTCCGGATACTGTTGTTTGAAAGCTCGCCGGGCGCGGACCAGCACCGCCTCAGTGGCATGCACGGTGCGCCCGATCAGCTCGGCGCATTCGCCGACCGAGCAGTCGTCCATGTAGCGCAGCACCAACACCGTGCGGTGCGGCTCGGTCAGCCGGGCCAGGACGCTTTCGGCGACCATCCGATCCAGCTCGGCGTCCCAGTCGTCGGCCACCCCGACCGGCTCCGGCGGCTCGGCGACCGGCACGGTCAACCGATCATGACGGCGCCGATAGTGGTCTGCCAGTTTGTGCCGTGCCACGCCCAGCAGCCAGGGCACCGCGAGCGGCGGCGGATCGCTCTTGCGTGCCGCATCCATCGCAGCCAGAAAGGTCTCCGACGTCAGGTCCTCGGCCGTGCCACGATCACCACAACGCCGGACGAAATACCCGTAGACCACCGGAAGGGCCTCGTCGTATAGCGCTAGCAGCGCGTGCCGAGCGTCGGATTGGTGGTCCGCTTGGGCGCTCACACCTTTATCGTCGCCGTCGCGGGGTGAACTCCGACGGGGTTTGCGTGAAAATCTAGCGCCAATTCACCGGAGGCCCGTGCGGGTGGCATTCGCCAAGGAGCTGCAACTCGCCACCCGGCCAACAACGAGCGCGCACCAGAAACTTGATCGGCGCGCCGGGCCCGTCGCGCGCGGGCTCCAGCGTCAGGTGCGCGAACGGTGCGGAGCCATCGGCTTGTGCGGCCAATGCGTCGACGCCGTCGCGGATCGCGGCGCGTTCGTCGTCGGACAGGTACTGCCAGGTGATCGAATGCCACAGCACGGTCAGCGCACCGTCGGCCAGGGTCATGCCGGCGACCGCATCGGCAGCCCTCACGCTGTGTAGCCGAGCCGGAACGCTGCGCGCCACCGCGATTGCGCCGCGCAGCCGCTCCAGCCGGGCGCTCTGGTCGGGCCACACGTAGCTCAGCACCGTCATTTCCCCGTCGGTGCCCGTGACATCGATGGGTGCGATGTCGTATCCGTGCCGTTCGACGATGCGCACCGCACCGTCCGGCGGCGGCAATTCGCCATGCCACGCGTCGTCGATCGTCACGGGCGAGTCGGCAGGTCCCCACTGGCCGCCGGGATAGCTATAGCGGTAATGCTCCGCGCGCAGGTTCAATCCCGCACTCGTTCCGATCTCGAAAAGCCGTACCGGCAAATCGAATTGGCGAATGAGAAACAGCAGCCCGCCGATCAGCACGGCCGACCGGCCCACCTCGTTGGTCTGCGGCGGCTGATTCAGGGCAGCGCGCAGATCGTCCATCCGGTCCCGCGCGGTAAGCACGATTTCGGGCCACGCGGCCGCCGCGTCCCAGGTTCCGCCTGTGCTGGGATAGAAGCGCCGCAACGTCGGTGCGCGCCCGTCGAGGGCCAACCGGTGCAGGCCGCCGAGCAGTCGAAGCGGTACCGCCTGGCGCGACGGGTCGTCTTCGTGGCCGGACAGAATCGTCGCGAAGACACCGCCGGCTTCGACGTCTTTGGCCACCAGTTCGAACAGCTCGTCGTACATCGGGGAACCGGAGGCACCGCAGAACTGCCCCTGCGACCGCAGCGTATGCACCAGGTGGTCGGTGCTCATGCGTCCAACCCGTTAAGCCCGGCGCCGAGGACGTCGAACGCGTTCCCGAGTGCTTCGGGCAGCGTGACCGATTCGTCGCTCAGCCACTGCTCGTAGGCGCTTAGCGCGACCCCGAGCATGGTCCAGGCGACGGTCTGGGGGAGCGGGTCGGTTGTTTTGACGCTCAGCCGGCCCGCGATGAAACCGGCCATCACCTCGCGCCAGCCGGCATACATCGTCATCGAATAGGCTTGCAGCTCAGCAGTTTCCAGGATGATCCGCATGCGCTGTCGGTGGCGCACGGTCTCGGACTGGTCAAACGTGTTGAAGGCCAACAGTGCCGTGCGCAGCGCCTCGCCCATCGCCACCCTCGGGTCGACGTTGTCGAGCAGCTCGCGTAGATGCGCAAGGTGGGCGTCGAAGTCGCCCCACAAAATGGCGTTCTTGGACGCGTAATAACGGAAAAGCGTGCGGCGCGCGATGCCGGCCGCATGCGCGACATCGTCGACACTCACTTCGTCGAAACCGCGGGCGGCGAACAACTCGAGAGCGACGTCGGTGATGTGCTCTGGTGTCGTCGAGCGGCGCCTACCTACCCGAGACTGCGGCGACATCAGACCCGCCCTTCCATTGCGGCACTCGATGCCATATTGTGTCCAGAACGATCCATCGTTGTCGAGTCCCAAAGAGAGGCGAATTCACATGGACCAGGAAAACCAGACTGACACCGAGCTCGTCACCGAGACTCTGGTCGAAGAGGTGTCCATCGACGGGATGTGCGGGGTCTACTGACCGTGACGGCGCCCGCACGGGCCGCGTCCGGGGTCTTCGATCCCGATCGCGGCTGGCGGCTGCATCCACAGGTGGCGGTTCGGCCAGAGCCTTTTGGCGCGCTGCTCTATCACTTCGGCACCCGCAAGCTGTCGTTTCTGAAAAATCGCACCATCCTCACGGTGGTGCGATCGCTGGCCGACCATCCCGATGCCCGGTCGGCCTGCCGCGCCGCCGGGGTCGACGACTCAGGCCAGGAGCCTTACCTGCACGCGCTGAAAGCGCTGGCCGATTCCAACATGCTGGTGCCCAAGGAGATATAGATGAGCGCCCCAACAGCGCCGGTACCCCGGCTGATCGAGCAGTTCGAGCGCGGCCTCGACGCGCCCATCTGCCTGACCTGGGAGCTGACCTACGCCTGCAATTTGGCGTGCGTGCACTGCCTTTCGTCGTCGGGCAAGCGCGACCCCCGCGAGTTGTCCACCCGCCAATGCATGGACATCATCGACGAGCTGGAGCGCATGCAGGTGTTCTACGTGAACATCGGCGGTGGGGAACCGACGGTGCGCCCGGACTTTTGGGAGCTGGTGGACTACGCCACAGCGCACCACGTCGGCGTGAAGTTCTCCACTAACGGTGTTCGAATCACCCCGGAGGTTGCCGCGCGGTTGGCGGCCAGCGACTACGTGGATGTCCAGATCTCGCTCGACGGCGCTACCGCAAAGGTCAACGACGCCGTGCGCGGCGCCGGGTCCTACGCCATGGCGGTGCGTGCGCTGGAGAACCTCGCCGCCGCAGGTTTCCGCGACGCCAAGATATCGGTCGTGGTCACTCGGCACAACGTTGACCAGCTCGACGAATTCGCCGCGCTGGCAAGTCGTTACGGCGCCACACTGCGGATCACCCGGCTACGCCCGTCGGGCCGTGGGGCCGATGTCTGGGAAGACCTGCACCCCACCGCCGCTCAGCAAGTGCAGCTATACAACTGGCTGGTCGCCAAGGGTGAGCGGGTGTTGACCGGCGACTCCTTCTTCCACCTGGCACCGCTGGGCCAGTCCGGCGCGCTGGCGGGGTTGAACATGTGTGGCGCCGGCCGGGTGGTGTGCCTGATCGACCCGGTGGGTGACGTGTACGCTTGCCCATTCGCCATCCACGACCGGTTCTTGGCCGGAAATGTGTTGTCCGACTCGGGTTTCGACAACGTGTGGAAAAACGCCCCGCTGTTCCGCGAGCTACGCGAACCCCAGTCTGCGGGCGCCTGCGGCAGCTGCGGACACTACGACAGCTGCCGGGGCGGATGCATGGCCGCGAAGTTCTTCACCGGACTGCCGCTCGACGGTCCAGATCCCGAATGCGTGCAAGGTTATGGCGCGCCGGCGTTGTCGCGCGAGCGCCAGACACCGCGGCCGCGGGTCGACCACTCGCATGGGCGGCCCGTCCGCGAACCGGTGCCGCTGACGCTCACTGTCAGGCCGCCGTCCAGGCTGTGCAACGAAAGCCCGCTGTAGCCATGGCCGACGAATGGTTCGAAACGGTCGCCATCGCGCAGCAACGCGCTAAGCGGCGGCTGCCGAAGTCGGTTTACTCCGCGCTCGTTGCGGCCAGCGAAAGGGGAATCACGGTCGCCGACAATGTCGACGCCTTCGGTGAACTCGGCTTTGCACCGCACGTCGTTGGTGCGGTGGAGAAGCGCGATCTCTCGACCACCGTTATGGGACAAGATATTTCGCTGCCGGTCCTCATTTCGCCCACCGGCGTCCAGGCGGTCGATCCAGACGGTGAGGTTGCTGTCGCGCGAGCGGCGGCGGCGCGGGGGACCGCGATGGGTCTGTCCTCGTTCGCCAGCAAGCCGATCGAAGAGGTAATCGCCGCTAACCCCAAACTCTTCTTCCAGGTGTACTGGCTCGGCGGCCGCGACGCGATTGCCGAGCGTGTCGAGCGGGCACGTCAGGCCGGCGCGGTCGGATTGATCGTCACCACCGACTGGAGCTTCTCGCACGGGCGCGACTGGGGTAGCCCCAAGATCCCGGAAGAGATGAACCTGCGGACCATCCTGCGGTTGTCCCCGGAGGCGGTCTTCAAGCCCCGCTGGCTGTGGAAGTACGGCAAGACGCTGCACCCACCGGACCTGCGGGTGCCCAACCAGGGCCGCCGCGGCGAGGCCGGTCCACCCTTCTTCCAGGCCTACGGGGAGTGGATGGGCACGCCACCGCCGACCTGGGAAGACATCGCTTGGCTGCGCGAGCTATGGGGTGGACCCTTCATGCTCAAGGGCGTGATGCGCGTCGACGATGCCAAAAGGGCCGTGGATGCTGGTGTTTCGGCGATCTCGGTGTCTAACCACGGTGGCAACAACCTGGACGGCACTCCCGCGTCGATTCGCGCCCTGCCCGCGGTGGCGGCGGCGGTCGGGGACCAGATCGAGGTGTTGCTGGACGGCGGGATCCGGCGCGGCAGCGACGTGGTCAAGGCGGTGGCATTGGGTGCGCGAGCGGTGATGATCGGCCGCGCGTACCTGTGGGGCCTCGCGGCGGGCGGCCAGGTCGGCGTTGAAAACGTCCTCGACATCCTGCGCGGGGGCATCGACTCGGCGCTGATGGGCCTGGGGCTCGCCTCGGTCCACGACCTGGGCCCCGACGACATCCTGGTGCCGTCCGGATTCGCCCGGGTCCTCGGTGAGCCGTCTGTTGGGGAGCGCTAGCCACTTAAGTCCAAACCGTGGTACAGGCGTGGCCATCGTGGCGGACGAGCCGAATTTGCACTCATCGATCGTCTGGCGATAAAAAATACTAAATGGATGGTGCAACAATTGGTGCACACCAGGTTAATTCGTCCTACCATCGGCGAGTGCCCGTACGCGTCGAACTGGGGAATGCGACGTCGATCGAGCTATCCACCATGCCGCTGTCACTACTGATCCCACTGGGCTCTACCGAGCAACACGGTCCGCACTTGCCGCTGGATACCGACACCCGGATCGCGACGGCGGTCGCCCGCTGCGCCGGTGCCCGGCTCGAGAGCGACTGGCTGGTGGCACCGGCCATCGCGTACGGCGCCAGCGGTGAACACCAAGATTTTGCCGGCACGATCTCCATCGGCACCGAGGCCCTGACGTTGCTGCTGGTGGAGTACGGCAGGTCGGCGGCCTGCTGGGCCGGCCGCCTGGTCTTCGTCAACGGCCACGGCGGCAACATGGATGCGCTGACCCGCGCGGTGAGCCGGCTTCGCGCCGAGGGTCGCGACGTCGGGTGGTGCCCGTGCACCGCCGTCGGCGGCGACGCCCACGCCGGGCATACCGAAACATCGGTGTTGCTCCATATTTCGCCGGGCGACGTGCTGACCGACCGGTGGCTCGCCGGTAACGGCGCGCCACTGCCCGAACTGCTCCCGTCCATGCGCCGCGGGGGAGTCGCGGCGGTGAGCCGGGTCGGCGTCCTGGGGGACCCGACGACCGCGACGGCAGTCGAGGGCAAACGCCTCTTCGATGAGATGGTCGACGGGTGCATGCGTCGAGTCGCGCGGTGGTCGCCCGGCCCCGACGGGATGCTGACATGACTCAAGCTCGACTGCCTGACGGGTTCGCCGTTCAGGTCGATCGCCGTGTGCGGGTGCTCGGTGACGGCTCGGCCCTGCTCGGCGGCTCGCCCACCCGGCTGCTGAGGCTGGCTCCCGCCGCCCAGGACATGCTGTCCGATGGCCGGTTGAAGGTGCGTGACGAGGTCAGCGCCCAACTGGCGCGCACCCTGCTGGACGCCACCGTCGCGCATCCCCGGCCCGCGGGTGGTCCGTCACACCGCGACGTAACCGTGGTTATTCCGGTGCGGGACAACACTCCTGGTGTGCGCCGTTTGGTGAGCGCGCTTCGCGGGCTGCGCGTCGTCGTGGTGGACGACGGTTCGGCGTGCCCCATCGAGCCGGAGGACTTCATCGGCGCACACTGCGATATCGACGTGCTGCGCCACCCCCGCAGCAAGGGGCCGGGGGCAGCGCGCAACACGGGTCTGGCCGCCTGCACCACCGACTTCGTCGCATTCCTCGATTCGGACGTCGCGCCCCGGCGGGGCTGGCTGGAGGCGCTGCTCGGGCATTTCTGCGACCCGACCGTCGCCCTGGTCGCCCCGCGCATCATCGGGCTTTCGCACAGCGAGAATGCGGTAGCCCGCTATGAGGCGGTGCACTCGTCGCTGGATCTCGGTCAGCGAGAAGCGCCGGTGTTACCGCACAGCACGGTGTCCTATGTTCCCAGCGCCGCGATCATCTGTCGCAGGTCGGCCATTCATGACGTCGGCGGCTTCGACGAGACCCTGCAGTCCGGCGAGGACGTCGACCTGTGCTGGCGGCTCATCGAAGCGGGCGCCCGGCTGCGCTACGAGCCCATCGCGCTGGTCGCCCACGACCACCGCACCGAGCTGCGGGATTGGCTTGCGCGCAAGGCGTTTTACGGCGGGTCGGCGGCTCCGCTGTCCGTGCGGCACCCGGACAAGACCGCCCCGGTGGTGATCTCCGGCTGGGCGCTGATGGTCTGGATCCTGATGGCTGTCGGGACCAGCATCGGTCAGCTGGCATCGTTGGTGGTCGCCTTCCTGACCGGTCGCCGGATCGCCAGGGCCATGCGCAGCTCCGAGACTTCGTTACGCGATGTCGTCGAGGTCGCCACCCGCGGCCTGTGGTCGGCGGCGCTGCAACTGGCATCGGCCATCTGCCGGCACTACTGGCCGCTGGCCTTGCTGGCGGCCACGCTCTCGCGGCACTGCAGGCGGGTGGTGCTGGTCGCCGCCGTCCTGGACGGCGTGGTGGACTGGCTCAGCCGCAGGGATGCCACCGGCGACGATGCCGAACCGATCGGACTGCTGACCTATCTGCTGCTGAAGCGGGTCGATGACCTGGCCTACGGCATCGGCCTGTGGTGGGGCGTAGCGCGCGAACGCAACCTTCGCGCGCTCAAACCCCAGATTCGGACTTAGCCGTCGCTTTGACCCCGTCTTGAGCCTGCCTTGATTACAGCCGTCTCGCACAGCGATGTGCTGATCGTCGGTGCCGGCAGCGCTGGATCGGTTGTTGCCGAACGTCTTTCCGCCGATCCCAGCCGTAGCGTGACCGTCCTCGAGGCTGGGCCTGGGCTCACCGACCCGGGGCTTTTGGCACAGACTGCCAATGGGTTGCAACTCCCGATCGGCGTGGGCAGCCCGCTGGTCCATCGTTTTCTGACCAAGCTCACCGATCGACCGGCCCGCCAGCTGCCCATCGTGCGCGGGACCACGATCGGCGGCTCCGGCGCGGTCAATGGCGGCTACTTCTGCCGCGGGCTGCCGGCGGACTTCGACGGCATCGGCTTGCCGGGATGGGGGTGGTTCGACGTCCTCGATCACTTCCGGGCCATCGAGACCGACCTGGATTTCTACACTCCCGCCCACGGCGACAGCGGTCCCATCCCGGTTCGCCGCACCCACGACATGACGGGGACCACCGAAAACTTTCTGGCCGCGACCCAGCGGGCCGGGTTTCCGTGGATCGCCGACCTCAACGACGTCGGTCCCGAACTGCCGTCGGGAGTGGGTGCGGTCCCACTCAATATCGTCGACGGCGTGCGCACCAGCGCAGGGGCCGGCTTTTTGCTGCCCGCGCTGGGGCGGGCCAACCTGACGCTGCTGGCGCAAATGCGGGCGGTGCGGCTGCGTATTTCCTCGGCAACCGTGGTGGGAGTCGACGCGGTTGGCCCCGCAGGATTGGTGACCTTGACGGCCGATCGAATTGTGCTGTGCGCCGGAGCGATTCAGTCGGCGCACCTGCTGATGCTCTCCGGTGTCGGTGACGAGGCAATGCTGAAGGCTGCCGGCGTTGACGTGGTTGTGCCGCTGCGGGTAGGCATGGGCTGCAGTGATCACCCGGAATGGGTGATGCCGACCAGCTGGACGGTGGCGGTGGATCGTCCCGTGCTAGAGGTGGTGCTGAGCACCTCGGACGGCATCGAGATCCGGCCGTACACAGGTGGTTTCGTTGCGATGACGGGAGACGGTACCCCGGGACACCGCGACTGGCCGCATATCGGGGTGGCGCTGATGCGGCCACGGTCGCGCGGACGCATCACCCTGGTCTCGGCCGATTCCACCGTGCCGCCCCTGATCGAGCACCGCTACGACAGCGAGCCGGCCGACATAGCGCTGCTGCGGCAGGCCAGCGAGTTGGCGCGTGAATTATGCGGTGCGACAACGCACATCGGCCCAGCCGTGTGGTCTACGTCGCAGCACCTGTGTGGTAGCGCCCCGCTGGGCGTCGATGATGATCCGAAAGCTGTTGTCGACCAACACTGTCGGGTCCGCGGCATCGACAACCTGTGGGTTATCGATGGCTCGATCCTGCCGGTAGTGCCCGGCCGCGGTCCACATGCGACGATCGTGATGCTCGGGCACCGCGCGGCCGAATTTGTTGGGTGAAGCTCGATTACTCCGCCCGTGCCGCCGACGCGGGTGTCACTGCCGGTTGCTCGTTGCTGGTGCCCGCCGGCCCAGCCGTTGCCGGGGGTGCAACGGCCGGCGCAGCCGCCGCCGAGGTGCCGCTTAGTGGCACGGGCGGTATGGCCGTTAACGGAGAAAATGCCGGCGCTTCGGCCTCCACTGCCGCTATCGATGTGGCGGCTGACGCCGGCGCCCCGGATACCGAAGGAACTCCCGATTCCACCGGCACTGCCGCTGCCGCCGTGCTGGCCGGTACCAGTGCCGCTGACCCGGTCGGCGCCGCCTGCACCGCTGCCGCCGGCGCGCCGGCCGGAACGAGCGCCGACGGCACCGACGACGCCGGCGCAACCGCCGTCGCCAGCGGTGCTGCCGGAGTGGCCGGTGCCGAACCACCCGCCAGCCCCGCCGTGGCCGCCGGCGCCGAAGCCGCCGAAGCCGCCGAAGCCGCCGAAGCGGCGCTGCCGGCCAGCGGCTGCGCGGTCGTCAGCGCCTGGCTGGGTGCGTTGATCGCCCCAAGCATGCCCTGCTCAACGGTCTGCAGCGGTGCGGCGTTGGCGGCCTCGGTCAGGGCGTATTCGGACGCGCCGCCGGTCATGAGATTCACAAATTGCTGATGGAACAGCGCCGCTTGGGTGCTGAGCGCTTGGTAGGTCTGCGCGTGTGAGTTGAACAACGCCGAGATGGCCGCCGATACCTCGTCGGCACCGGCGGCAAACACGCTTGATGTGGGGCCCAACGCCGCCGAGTTGGCGTCGCCGAGCGCCGAACCGATATTCGCTAGATCTGTTGCTGCCGCCGCTACATACTCCGGTGCCGCGATCACGTATGACAAGGGGGCCCCCAGCTAGTCCGGACATCGCTCGCCGTCCCCCTGGCGATCGTGTTCCGAGCGGAGCGTAACGCGATCTCTGGTTCCGCCGAGGTGTTATTGCAGAAGCGAGGGGCCCTAATTTCTCGCGAAGCCTTAGCTGGCGCCCATCACGCCCGGGCGCCCACAGTCCGATCAGGATCGCCGCAAGGCTGACGATGACGGCCATTGTGATCGTAGAAGCGTGCATGGCTGTCAGGAATGCGGTCTTGCTGAATTCGGCCAGCTGGCGCCCTTGGGGCCCAAGCTTGCCGGCCAGCTCGACGGCTTTGGCCAGCGAATCGGTCGCGGGCACGCGGACCGCGGCGGGAAAGTCCGCCAGCCTGGGTGCGAGTTCGTGGGAATAGCGTCCGGCCAGGATTGAGCCGGCGACCGCGATACCCAGCGCGCCGCCCATCTCTCGCGAGGTGTCGTTGACGGCGGAGGCGACGCCCTGCTTTTCGTCGGGAACCGCGCCCATGATCGCTGAAGTCGTTGACGCCGTGCACATTCCGATGCCGGTGGCGAGTATCAACGTCGGCCACGCGAACTCGGGATACGTCGAATGCGGATTTAGTCCGTGCCGGCTGGCGAAACCCACCGCCATCAGCAGAGTGCCGATGAACAGCACAAGTCGCAGGCCTCAGCGCGCCCAGAGCCGAATGCCAAGTGTCGGTTAGGTTTTCGGCCGGCTTTCGAATCCTCTGAAGCTTCAGGTTGCGAGTGTCACCCACGTCGTGATGTCGGCGTGCACCACTTCGGTACCGTCGCGGTCGGTCACCCGCACCGGCACTATCACCTCGACACCCTCAGTGATCTGCGAAAAGTCGGGCGGGTCCAGCCGGGCCTGCGCGTGCAGTGATGTAGTGGCTTTGGCCAGATACTGCACCGTCATCGCTTTCGGGATCCACCGGTGGCTAGGCGGCACCGTGGCCTCCATCAACATTCCCATCGCCATCTCGGCGGCGTTGCAGGACGCGATCGCGTGCACCGTGTGCAAGTGGTTGTGCACGAAAAACCACTTGGGCACGGCGACTTCGGCCAGGCCCGGCTCCATGCGCACAACATGCGGCAGGATCGAGGCGAAATAGGGGACGCGTGCCACCGCGGCCATCGAGAACAGGCGGGTGCCGCCGGGACGGCCGGAAAGAGTTTGCCATGCTCTATAGGTACTGCGGGTACCGGTCATGACGCCAAACCTAATGACCGGCGCCCGTCTGGCCGGCTACGGTCCGACGGTGATGGGCAGTGAGGCCGTGGGGCTGGCGCCGATCGGGGCGTTGGTACTGATGTTGGTCATCGTCACGTCGACGGCGGACGCACCCTGGTTGACGGTGAAATTCTGATTTGGGTTGAGCTGCAGCTGAAGCTGATAGGTGATGGTCTGCCCTTGATTGAGCGTAAGCGGCGCAAGCACCGGTTGGGCGAGGAAATCCGTCCCGGTCCCTTCGGCGACATACGGCACGGTCACCCACGCGTTGGTGTCGGAGCTTTGCAGCTGCATCGTCCCGGCAGGCATCATCGCGACGCCAGACGGGTTGCATGAACAGTGCCCCAGCGACACCACCATCCCCAGTTGGGCGATGCTGGCGGTCGTCGTGTTGAGCAGCGTGACGCTGAAGGGCATCGGCGCCCCGCCGGGCCGCACCGCCGTGGGCCCCGGCGCGGTAATGGTGACGTCGATGCCGCCCGCCGACCCCTTCGTTGTGGCCTGGGGCGCCGGCGAGGCGGACGTGGTCGCCGACGAGCCCGACGGCGACGCGGATGGCGCGGTAGTGGTCGTGGTGGAAGCGGTCGGTGTGGTGGAACTCGTGGTCGTGCCGGAATTCAAGCACCCGGCAAGGGACACGGCCAGAGCCGCGCCGACCAACGATGCGGTCAGACTTGAAGCTTTGTTCATGACGTCCTCCCTATCGTGCGCCGCAGCGGCGCGGCTCGGGCGTAAGCCTAGGCCTGTTCGGTACTCCTGACACCGGACGACTTAATCTTTTAATGAGGTATCCCATCGGTCGACTGCGCCCGCGGCGTGGTTGCAAGCGATTGAAGGGACAGTCAGATGACAGCACAGGTCTCGGTGGCCAAGTCCGGGTTGGTCTCCGGGTTGGTCACTGCCATCGCCGGGATTGTCACGGTGGCCGCGGCAGGATGCGCGACGAATACGTCCGGCACCGGCGCGTCCTCGACCACGGGTGCCTCCCCAAGTCCAGCGGCCCCCTCGGCGACCAGCACGGCAAGTGCCTCGGGGACGGCCAGCGCCCGGTTCGTTGGCCACTGGCAGCGCCACGTCTCGACCCTGGACATCACTGCGACAACGGCCACTCTCTTCGCGGGCCTGGACATGGGCCCGTGCAGTCAGGGACAGGCCGCCTGCTCGGAGACCGACACGCTGGGGGTGGTGTCGGGTGACGAGACGCAGCTGACGCTTACGGTCACCGCCGTGAGTTACGGCCTGAAAAACGGCCAGACGACCCCGGCCAACCCCAGCCCGGGTCCGTCGACGTCCGTGGGTGACTCGCTCCAGCTGGTCTCGCAGGCGCCCGGCTTGCTCAAGCAGACGGTGTTGAAGGGCTTCCCCGGCTGGCAAGGCGGCGATCTCTATTGGTGCGGTGCCGGCGTCAGCCCACCGGATCAGCAGCGCTGTGGCGCATAGGGCCAGACCGCTCCGACGAAGCCGGCTTTGCGACCTTGCCGTCGGCGCTCTTAGCCTGATTCCACCGCGCCTGCCTGCACGACAAGGTTTTTTCAAGCATTCCTCCAGGGGCACCTCAGAACCTTTCTCAACGCACCAAGCCGCCCGAGAAAAGGAAACTCATGACCAGTACCCCCAGCGCCAAGACCGCCACCGCGGCCCGCGTCACCGGCTTCTTGGCCCTGCTCGCCGCCGGCGCTGCGTTGTTAGTCCTGTTCGCCGCTGCTGCCCACGCCGCCCTTGGCAATTCCTCACACAACGCCGAGCACGCCTTCGGGATGCACCGCCCCGGCGCCGCGCCCCACCTGCGCCAGCAACACTCTGGCCTGCGCAAGGACGGTGGCCGACACGGCCGACCCGACCACCAGTTGCGCGCCCACCGGGCGGCAGATGGCCGCTCCGGCCAAATGCGGCCCGCGCACAGCAGCTCGCGGACCGAGCTGGCAACACTGCGGGGGAATCACAAGACTGCTGGTACCGCCCGCGTCCAAGGCGCTCGTTACACTCCACGTTCGAAGCAATCCGGAGCTCGTCTGGCAGCTCTGACCAGACAGTTCGACAAGACGCTGGCAACCCTTACGGGCAGGTGAGTTCGGTGATCGCGGGCGGCACGGGCCGTGCGGTCGCCAGCGCGGCCAGAACTATGGCCAGGAATTTGGCCGTCACGGTGATCTGAGGCATACTAGTCGGGTTGCCTTGCGCCAGGTTTGCGCCTGGTTGGGCATACGACCAGCGTCCACACGGGCGCGTCCGGTCTCATCCTTGGAGCGCGACTAATTTCCGGCCGCGAACAAGGCTGCGTGCGGGTGACACACCCGAGCGCGGGGGCCGGTTGGACCACGACAGGTAAACAGCGGCGCAGTATCCGGCGCGAGGCTAGATCGGCCCAGATTTGGGCGGGCCGATTGGCGTGCCGGGGGCACCAGGCCCGGATTCGGGCCTCAAGGAGAGTGAGGGTAGGAGAAGCGTGGCGGGACAGAAGATCCGCATCAGGCTTAAGGCCTACGACCATGAGGCTATTGACGCCTCGGCGCGCAAGATCGTCGAGACCGTCGTCCGCACCGGTGCCAGCGTCGTAGGGCCGGTGCCGCTGCCGACCGAGAAAAATGTGTACTGCGTCATCCGCTCCCCGCACAAGTACAAGGACTCGCGGGAGCACTTCGAAATGCGCACGCACAAGCGGCTGATCGACATCCTCGATCCGACGCCGAAGACCGTTGACGCCCTCATGCGCATCGATCTGCCGGCCAGTGTCGACGTCAACATCCAGTAGGAGATCCAGAGCAATGGCGAGAAAAGGCATTCTGGGCACCAAACTGGGCATGACGCAGGTGTTCGACGAGAACAACAGGGTTGTTCCGGTGACTGTGGTCAAGGCGGGACCGAACGTGGTGACCCGCATCCGCACCCCGGAGCGCGACGGCTACAGCGCTGTGCAGTTGGCCTACGGGGAGATCAGCCCGCGCAAGGTCAACAAGCCGGTGACCGGTCAGTACACCGCTGCTGGTGTCAACCCGCGCCGCCACGTGGCCGAGCTGCGGCTGGAAACCCCGGACGCGGCGGCCGAATACGAGGTCGGCCAGGAGTTGACCGCCGAGATCTTCGCCGACGGCAGCTATGTCGACGTGACCGGCACCTCCAAGGGCAAGGGTTTCGCCGGCACGATGAAGCGGCACGGCTTCCGCGGGCAGGGCGCCAGCCACGGCGCCCAGGCGGTCCACCGCCGTCCCGGGTCCATCGGTGGATGTTCCACCCCCGCACGGGTGTTCAAGGGGACCCGGATGTCGGGCCGCATGGGCAACGACCGGGTGACTGCGCAGAACCTGTTGGTGCACAAAGTCGATGCCGAGAACGGCGTGCTGCTGATCAAGGGTGCGGTTCCCGGCCGCACCGGTGGACTCGTCATGGTCCGCAGCGCGATCAAACGAGGTGACAACTAATGGCAACCGCGAAGACGGATCAGAAGAACCTGAAGATCGACGTTAAGACGCCGGACGGCAAGGTCGACGGCTCCATCGAGCTGCCGGCCGAATTGTTCGATGCCCCGGCCAATATCGCGCTGATGCACCAGGTGGTCATCGCCCAGCGAGCGGCGGCCCGGCAGGGTACGCACTCGACCAAGACGCGCGGCGAGGTCAGCGGCGGCGGCCGGAAGCCGTACCGGCAGAAGGGGACCGGTCGCGCCCGGCAAGGCTCGACGCGGGCCCCGCAGTTCGCCGGCGGCGGTACCGTGCACGGTCCCAAGCCGCGGGACTACTCCCAGCGCACACCGAAGAAGATGATCGCTGCGGCGTTGCGCGGGGCTTTGTCGGACCGGGCACGCAACGGGCGCATCCACGCGGTCACCGAGCTGGTGGCGGGTCAGACCCCGTCGACCAAGAGCGCCCGAGAGTTTCTGGGCACGCTGACGGATCGCAAGCAGGTGTTGGTCGTCGTCGGCCGCAGCGACGAGACCGGTGTGAAGAGCGTGCGCAACCTGCCCGGTGTGCACATTCTGGCGCCGGACCAGCTCAACACGTACGACGTGTTGCGCGCCGATGACGTGGTGTTCAGCGTCGAAGCCCTCAACGCCTACATCACTGCTCACGCGGCCAAAACGGCTAATTCCGAGGAGGTTACGGCCTGATGGCGACCATCGCTGATCCCCGCGACATCATCCTGGCCCCGGTCATCTCGGAGAAGTCCTACGGGCTACTCGACAACAACGTGTACACGTTCGTGGTGCACCCCGATTCGAACAAGACGCAGATCAAGATCGCTGTCGAGAAGATCTTCTCGGTCAAGGTCGCGTCGGTGAACACCGCAAATCGCCAGGGCAAGCGCAAGCGCACCAGGACCGGATTCGGCAAGCGCAAGAACACCAAGCGCGCCATCGTCACGCTGGCGCCGGGCAGCAAGCCGATCGACCTGTTCGGAGCGCCGGCATAGCCGGGCGCGAGAGAAAGACCTGATTAGACATGGCAATTCGCAAGTACAAGCCGACGACCCCCGGTCGCCGCGGTGCAAGCGTGTCCGACTTCACCGAGATCACCCGGTCGAGCCCGGAGAAGTCGTTGGTGCGCCCGCTGCACAGTCACGGGGGGCGCAACGCACACGGCCGCATCACCACCCGCCACCAGGGTGGTGGTCACAAGCGCGCCTACCGGGTAATCGACTTTCGCCGCAACGACAAAGACGGGGTCAACGCGAAGGTCGCGCACATCGAGTACGACCCGAACCGCACCGCCAACATCGCGCTGCTTCACTTTCTTGACGGCGAGAAGCGTTACATCATTGCGCCGCAGGGCTTGTCGCAGGGCGACGTGGTGGAATCCGGCGCCAACGCCGACATCAAGCCGGGCAACAACCTGCCGTTGCGCAATATCCCGGCCGGTACCCTGATCCACGCCGTGGAGCTGCGACCGGGCGGTGGCGCCAAGCTGGCGCGGTCGGCCGGGTCGAGCATCCAGCTGCTCGGCAAGGAGGGCACCTACGCATCGCTGCGTATGCCCAGTGGTGAGATCCGCCGCGTCGACGTGCGCTGTCGCGCGACCGTCGGCGAGGTGGGCAATGCCGAGCAGGCAAACATCAACTGGGGCAAGGCCGGCCGGATGCGGTGGAAGGGCAAGCGCCCGTCCGTCCGTGGTGTCGTCATGAACCCGGTCGACCACCCGCACGGCGGTGGTGAAGGCAAGACCTCTGGTGGCCGGCACCCGGTCAGCCCGTGGGGCAAGCCCGAGGGCCGCACCCGCCACCGGAACAAGCAGAGCAACAAGCTCATCGTCCGCCGCCGGCGCACCGGCAAGAAGCACTCGCGCTAGGAAGCCAGGAGTAGCCAACCATGCCACGCAGCCTCAAGAAGGGCCCGTTCGTCGACGGCCATCTGCTCAAGAAGGTCGACGTGCAGAACGAGAAGAACAGCAAGCAGGTCATCAAGACTTGGTCGCGCCGATCAACGATCATTCCGGACTTCATCGGCCACACCTTCGCCGTGCACGACGGACGCAAGCATGTCCCGGTGTTCGTCACCGAGGCGATGGTGGGTCACAAACTTGGTGAATTCGCGCCGACGCGCACCTTCAAGGGACACATCAAGGACGACCGGAAGGCGAAGCGGCGATGAGCGCTTGCGCGAAGAGCAGAGGGCAGCGATGACCACCACTGAATTCCCGTCGGCGAGCGCCGTAGCGCGGTTCGTCCGGGTGTCGCCGACCAAGGCGCGCCGGGTGATCGACCTGGTGCGTGGCAGGTCGGTGGCCGACGCCTTGGACATCCTGCGCTGGGCGCCGCAAGCCGCCAGTGAACCGGTGGCCAAGGTGATCGCGAGCGCAGCGGCCAACGCCCAGAACAACAACGGACTGGACCCGGCGACCTTGGTGGTGGCCACGGTCTATGCCGACGGGGGCCCGACCGCCAAGCGCATCCGGCCGCGCGCCCAGGGGCGCGCCTTCCGGATCCGCAGGCGCACCAGTCACATCACGGTGATCGTGGAAAGCCGGCCCGCTAAGGATCAGCAATCGGCGAAGTCGACGAGGGCTCGCCGCGCCGAGGCCAGCAAGGCCGCGGCGAAGGCTGCACCTGGTTCCAAGGCGAAGAAGGCTGGGCCTTCTGTGACCAAGGCGCCCGCCAAGAAAGCGGAGGCCAAGGTCCCCGCAAAGAAGGCTGTGCCTAGTTCCAAGGCAAAAAAGGCCGCGACTAGTCCCGAAGCCAAGACTTCTGAGACTTCTGAAGCGAAGGGAGGCTCAGACTAGTGGGCCAGAAGATCAATCCGCACGGCTTCCGACTAGGCATCACCACCGACTGGAAGTCCCGGTGGTACGCCGACAAGCAATACTCCGAGTACGTCAAGGAAGACGTCGCGATCCGCCGGCTGCTGTCCAGCGGTCTGGAGCGCGCCGGAATCGCCGACGTCGAGATCGAGCGCACCCGCGACCGGGTGCGGGTGGACATCCACACCGCCCGTCCCGGCATCGTCATCGGGCGCCGTGGTACCGAGGCCGACCGGATCCGTGCCGACCTGGAGAAGCTGACCAAAAAGCAGGTGCAGCTCAACATCCTCGAAGTCAAAAACCCGGAATCGCAAGCACAATTGGTGGCCCAGGGCGTTGCCGAACAGCTGAGCAACCGGGTGGCGTTCCGCCGCGCGATGCGCAAGGCCATCCAATCGGCGATGCGTCAGCCCAACGTCAAAGGCATCCGGGTGCAGTGCTCGGGCCGTCTCGGTGGAGCTGAGATGAGCCGGTCGGAGTTCTACCGCGAAGGTCGGGTTCCGCTGCACACGCTGCGCGCCGACATCGACTACGGCCTCTACGAGGCCAAGACCACCTTCGGCCGGATCGGTGTGAAGGTGTGGATTTACAAGGGCGACATCGTCGGTGGCAAGCGCGAACTGGCAGCCGCCGCACCGGCGGGCGCCGAGCGTCCGCGCCGTGAGCGGCCGTCGGGTACGCGTCCGCGCCGCAGTGGCGCGTCGGGCACCACGGCGACCAGCACCGAAGCGGGCAGAGCCGCAGGTGGCGATGAAAGCACTGTAAGCGCTGCGCCCGCTGCCGCTCCTGCCTCAGATGATGGGGCGGATGCGTCCAAGGCGGCCCCCGAACCGCAGAGCACGGAGAGCTGAATCATGTTGATTCCCCGCAAAGTCAAGCATCGTAAGCAACACCATCCGCGCCAGCGCGGCATCGCCAGTGGCGGCACGCAGGTGAACTTCGGCGACTACGGTATCCAGGCGCTCGAGCACGCCTACGTCACCAACAGGCAGATCGAGTCGGCTCGTATCGCCATCAACCGCCACATTAAGCGTGGCGGCAAGGTGTGGATCAACGTGTTCCCCGACCGCCCGCTGACCAAGAAGCCCGCGGAGACCAGGATGGGGTCGGGCAAGGGCTCGCCGGAATGGTGGGTGGTCAACGTCAAGCCCGGCCGGGTGCTGTTCGAGCTCAGTTACCCCAACGAGCAGACCGCCCGGGCCGCGCTGACCCGCGCGATCCACAAGTTGCCGATCAAGGCGCGCATCGTGACCCGAGAGGAGCAGTTCTGATGGCAGTGGGAGTGTCCCCTGGCGAACTGCGTGAGCTCACCGACGAGGAGCTGGCCGAGCGGGTGCGCGAATCCAAGGAGGAGCTGTTCAACCTGCGCTTCCAGATTGCGACGGGCCAGCTGACCAACAACCGTCGGCTGCGCATCGTGCGGCAGGAGATCGCGCGCGTCTACACCGTGCTGCGGGAACGAGAACTGGGCCTGGCGTCCGGTCCCGGTGGCTCCGATGAGAAGGAATCGTGATGGCAGAAGCTACTACCGGCGAGAAGGCCGCCAAGGCGACGAAGGCAGCCCCTAAGAAAGCCGCATCCAAGGCCGCCGCGACCAAAGACGCTGCGGCGAAAGATAAAGGCCCCAAGAACACTCCGGCCACCCCGAAGCCACGCGGCCGGCGCAAGACGCGCATCGGCTACGTGGTGAGCGACAAGATGCAAAAGACCATCGTGGTCGAGCTGGAAGACCGCATGCGGCACCCGCTGTACGGCAAGATCATCCGGACCACCAAGAAGGTCAAGGCGCACGACGAGGACAGCGTCGCCGGCATCGGCGACCGTGTCTCGCTGATGGAAACGCGTCCGCTGTCGGCGACCAAACGCTGGCGGCTCGTCGAGATCCTGGAGAAGGCCAAGTAAGCACTGGCGAACAGTCGCGAAAGCCCCCGGACGCCCATAGCGTGTCGGGGGCTTTCGCGTCTGTTGGCGTGGGTGTGGCTTCGCCGGTGTAATCTGCACGCGGTGTCCC
This sequence comes from uncultured Actinomycetota bacterium, assembly GCA_963767375.1. Taxonomy (GTDB): domain Bacteria; phylum Actinomycetota; class Actinomycetes; order Mycobacteriales; family Mycobacteriaceae; genus Mycobacterium. The sequence goes on along the minus strand of CAVYDT010000008.1, from coordinate 648,174 downwards.
GGGGACGTGAGAGCGGAGTGCGCGATGGCGGGGTTTAACGGCAAGATCGAGCTGGATATTCGTGACTCGGAGCCTGACTGGGGTCCGTACGCAGCGCCGACCGCGCCCGAGAATTCGCCGAACGTCCTTTATTTGGTGTGGGATGACACCGGCATCGCGACCTGGGACTGCTTCGGCGGTCTGGTCGAGATGCCCGCGATGACGAGGATCGCCGACCGCGGTGTGCGGCTGTCGCAATTCCATACCACCGCGCTGTGTTCACCGACGCGGGCGTCGCTGCTGACCGGTCGCAACGCGACCACCGTGGGCATGGCCACCATCGAAGAGTTCACCGACGGCTTCCCGAATTGCAACGGCCGGATCCCGGACGACACCGCGCTGCTGTCGGAGGTGCTCAACGAACGTGGCTACAACACCTACTGCGTCGGCAAGTGGCACCTGACGCCGCTGGAAGAGTCGAATCTTGCGTCGACGAAACGGCACTGGCCCACGTCGCGCGGCTTCGAACGGTTCTACGGGTTCATGGGCGGGGAGACCGACCAGTGGTACCCCGACTTGGTGTACGACAACCACCCGATCACACCGCCGGCCACTCCCGAGGACGGCTACCACTTGTCAAAGGACCTCGCCGACAAGACCATCGAATTCATCCGCGACGCCAAGGTGATCGCGCCCGACAAACCGTGGTTCAGCTACGTCTGCCCCGGCGCCGGGCATGCGCCGCACCACGTCTTCAAAGAATGGGCGGACAAGTACGCCGGTAAGTTCGACATGGGCTACGAGCGCTACCGCGACATCGTGCTGGAAAAGCAGAAGTCGATGGGGATCGTGCCGCCGGACACCGAGCTGTCGCCCGTCAACCCGTATCTGGACGTCAAAGGGCCGCAAGGCGAGCCGTGGCCACTGCAGGACACCGTGCGGCCCTGGGACTCCCTCAACGATGAGGACAAGAAGCTGTTCAGCCGGATGGCCGAGGTGTTCGCCGGGTTCCTGAGCTACACCGACGCCCAGATCGGCCGAATCCTGGACTATCTCGAAGAATCCGGTCAGCTCGACAACACCATCATCGTGGTGATCTCCGACAACGGAGCCAGCGGCGAGGGTGGGCCCAACGGGTCGGTGAACGAGGGCAAGTTCTTTAACGGCTACATCGACACCGTCGAGGAGAGCATGAAGTACTTCGACCGGCTCGGTGGCCCCGAGACATACAACCACTACCCGATCGGGTGGGCGATGGCCTTCAACACGCCCTACAAGCTCTACAAGCGGTACGCCTCGCACGAGGGCGGGATCGCCGACACGGCAATCGTGTCCTGGCCCAACGGTATTGCGGCGCACGGGGAGGTTCGCGACAACTACGTCAATGTCTGCGACATCAGCCCGACCATCTACGACCTGCTGGGTATCACCCCGCCGGAGACCGTCAAGGGGATCTCGCAGAAACCGCTGGACGGTGTGAGTTTCAAAGCGGCCCTTGACAATCCGGCCGCAGACACCGGCAAGGACACCCAGTTCTACACCATGCTGGGAACCCGCGGGATCTGGCACCGGGGCTGGTTCGCCAACACCATCCATGCGGCCACACCCGCGGGTTGGTCGCATTTCGATGCCGACCGCTGGGAACTCTTCCACATCGAAGCCGACCGCAGCCAATGCCACGACCTGGCTGCCGAGCAACCCGACAAGCTGGAAGAGCTCAAGGCGCTGTGGTTTTCCGAGGCCGCGAAGTACAACGGCCTACCGCTGGCGGATCTGAACATCTTCGAAACGTTGACGCGGTTCCGGCCCTACCTGGGCGTCAACCGGCAGTCTTTCACCTACTACCCCGATGCCGCCGAGGTCGGCACCGGCGCCGCCGTCGAACTGCGCGGGCAGTCCTACTCTGTGGTAGCCGAGGTGACCGTTGATACCACCGGCGCCGAAGGGGTGCTCTTCAAACACGGCTGCGCGCACGGCGGGCACGTGCTGTTCATCCAGGACGGGCGGTTGCACTACGTATACAACTTCCTCGGTGAGCGCGAGCAGCTGATCTCGTCGCCCGGCGCGGTGCCGCTGGGCAGGCACCTGTTCGGCGTTCGCTTTTCGCGGACCGGAACCGTGGAAAATAGTCACACGCCACTGGGTGAGGGCACGCTGTTCATCGACGAGGCCGCGGTCGCGTCGCTGCCGGATATGACGACGCAACCGGGAACGTTCGCGTTGGCCGGTGCCAGCGTCATGGTGGGGCGCAACACCGGTTCGGGAGTCTCCCGACGCTACAAAGCGCCTTTCCGATTCACCGGCGGCACGATCGCGCAGGTCACCGTCGACATCTCCGGCAAGCCGTATGAAGATCTGGAAAGAGAACTCGCGCTTGCCTTTTCGCGCGACTGAAGCACCGGCGAAACGCTTCTTCGCCGTCCTCGGATGGGCGTGCCTGGTAGTTGGTGTGGTGGTGGGGCCGCTGTGGGTGGCCATTCCGATGCTGCTGGGCAGGACGTCGTTCTTGCCACCGTTCATCACGTGGTACGGCGCGATGCTGTTCGCCATCGTCCCGCTGCGCAACTTCCTTCCCGGCAATCCACCGCTCGGCTCGTGGATCGACCAAGCCGTGGTGCTGTGGGGTGTTGATCGGGCTGGTCGTCGCCATGGCCCTGTTCACCCTCGCCTGGTGGCGGCATCGGGACCGAAAACAGCCGAAAAAGAGCTGATATCGCCGCGGGTCGGCTCAGGTGATGGCGTCGACGGCGCTCGAGACTCGTGCTTGAAAGTCGGGCGACAGCGGGATGTAGCCGACTTTGTTGAGGTCGATCTGGCCGGGACCGATCGCCGTCTGCAGGAAAGACTTGATCGCCTGGGTGTCCTCGGGATTGGGATATTTGGAGCAGACGATCTCGTAGGTGGCCAACACGATCGGGTAGACATCGGGCTGGGCCGGGTTATAGAACGACGAAAGATCGAGCACGAGGTTGTTGCCGGTGCCGGTGATTTTAGCGCCCTTGATGGTCTTGCCGACGGTGTCGGTGCCGATCCGCACCGGGCGTAGCGACCTGCGGCTTGCCGGGGTCTTGATCTCGGCGGCGTAGAGCCCTTGCTCGAGCGCGTATGACAATTCGTTGTAGCTGATCGCGCCCTCGGTGGTTTTCACCAGCGCCGAGGTGCCTTTGTTGCCTTGGGCGGCGGCGCCGACGCCGCCGTTGAATGTCTTGGCTACGCCCTGAGTCCACGCTCCGCCGGATGCGGCCTGGAGGTAGGACTGGAAGTTGTAGGTGGTGCCCGATGCGTCGCTGCGGTAGATGACCTTGATGTCCTCTGCCGGCATGGATGCATTGAGCGAGGTGAGCGCCGGGTCGTCCCAACGCGTGATGGTGCCGTTGAAGATCTTGGCCAGCGTCGGCGCGTCGAGCACCAAAGAGTCGACGGCGGCAATGTTGTAGGTGATGGCCATCGGCCCGAATACCACGGGCAGGTTCCAGGCGTCGGCGCCGCCGCATCGTTGTTTGGCGGCGGCGTATTGGTCCCCGGACAGGGGTGTGTCCGATCCGCCGAAATCGGTTTTGCCAGCGAGGAATTCGCTGATCCCGTTGCCCGATCCGTTGGCAGTGTAGTTCAGCGACTGCCCGGGGCAGACCTTCTTATAGGCGTCGATGAACCGGGTCATCGCGTTGGCCTGCGCGGTGGAGCCGCTGGCGGCTAGGGTCTGTTTGCCGCCGCAGTCCACCTTGACCCCACTGGTATAGGACAGGGTCGCGTGGTCTTGGTTACATGCCGACAGCGCCAGCGCACCCGCGGCCAGCAAGCTCATCGCGACACGTGGGCGTGAGTGCGGCACGTCGATTGCCTCCTTGGGAGCAACAACGGTGAGACGGGCCCGTCTCGTCGACCACGGTGGCGCCCGGCGTCGGCGGCAGGCTCGGTGTCGGGGCGCGCGCCAACGTCAGCCCTGTTTCGAGATATGTCGACATTTACAGCTATCGGACCAACCCGCAAACAAACATCAGGTGAACGGGTCGTACTGGAGCCGGCTCGCGGGCGTCATACCCTGAAGGGGTGCTCACCGAGCTAATTGACGTGCCAGGCGGATCATTCCGCATGGGCTCGACGAGCTTCTACCCCGAAGAGGCACCGATCCACACGGTGACAGTGGGTTCCTTCGCCGTGGAGCGGCACCCGGTGACCAACGCGCAGTTCGCCGAATTCGTCGCTGCCACAGGCTATGTGACGGTCGCTGAGCAGCCGATCGACCCGGCGCTTTACCCGGGGGCAGACGCAGGCGACCTGTGCCCGGGTGCCATGGTTTTCCGCCCCACCACGGGCCCGGTCGACCTGCGCGACTGGCGGCAGTGGTGGGACTGGGTACCGGGTGCGAATTGGCGCCACCCGTTTGGGCCGCACAGCCCGGAGAGCACCGGTGCGGAAAGCGCCGATCACCCGGTCGTGCAGGTGGCGTATCCCGACGCCGCAGCCTACGCGCGGTGGGCCGGGCGGCGGCTGCCTAGCGAGGCCGAGTGGGAGTATGCGGCCCGCGGCCCAGGCGCGGGGGACACGTGCACCTATTCGTGGGGCGAGGAGGCGAAACCCGACGGCCAGTTGATGGCGAACACCTGGCAGGGCAGGTTCCCGTACCGCAACGACGGTGCGCTCGGCTGGGTGGGAACGTCGCCGGTTGGGACGTTTCCGCCCAACGGTTTCGGCTTGGTGGACATGATCGGCAACGTCTGGGAGTGGACCGCCACCGAGTTCTCGGCACACCACCGGCTCGATCAGCCGCCGAAAGCCTGTTGCACACCGTCGGGCCCCGCAGACCCGAGCGTCAACCAGACGTTGAAAGGCGGTTCGCACTTGTGCGCGCCGGAGTACTGCCACCGTTACCGCCCGGCGGCGCGGTCGCCGCAATCGCAAGACACCGCGACCACACACATCGGCTTTCGCTGCGTAGCGAATCCGGTTTCGGGCCAATAGGTTAACGCTAGGTGGCCAGCGGGTGACGGAAGGCCAGCTCGCGCGAGGACAGTGATGATTTCGCCGCGCGGTCGGCGGGCGCATTAGCTAACATCTCACCCCGTGGTGCCTTCCGTCCGGGCCGGCGGCGACCAATGAGCGCTGAAGCGCCAACGACCGCCGAGGCTCCGCTAACAACAGCTCCGCCGCCGCCGGCGGACGAGTCGCCGCCGACGTCCCCCCCGGCGCCGCCGAAGACCCGGAGCAGACCGCGCATCGTGATCGGCGTGATCATTCTGATGGTCGTCGTCAGCGTGTATGTGCTGTCGCTGCTCGGCGTCCACCAGCTGCAAGAAGCAGAGGCCCCGCTTCCTCCACTGGATCTGAGCCAGGGCGGCGGCGATGCGACCATCGTGCAGCTGCGCCTCGAGGAGCTGAAACCCACCGCGAATCGCCTCACGGTGAATGTGCTTGTCTACCCAGGGATTTCGTCCTACGACAACCGCTTCGACGTGCTGGCCACCGACGTTGCCGTGCGCCTGTATCCAACGAGCGACCTGGGGGACCTGCATTACCCGAAAGGAAAGGCGCCGGCGCAACTGAGCACCACCGTCGAGGCGCACGGCGACGTCGGTAACTGGCCCTTCGACACGTACAGCACAGAGCCGATCTCGGCCGACGCGTTCGTCGGGTCCGGCGAAAACATCAAGAAGGTACCCGCCCGCGTCGAAGTAACCGGAGAGTTGGACGGGTGGGACGTCAGCGTCAACCGGGTCCACGATCCCGCCGCGCTCCCAACCCAACGAGGTTCCGACAACGGGAACGTGGTCATCACCTTGAAGAGGGCCAAGGGCCCGCTGATCTTCGACCTGGGTATCTGCCTGGTCCTCATCGCCCTGCCCACCTTGGCGCTGTTGGTGGCCATTCCGATGGCGCTGGGCAGGAGGAAATTCTTGCCGCCGTTCGCGACGTGGTACGCCGCCAACCTGTTTGCCATCGTCCCGCTGCGCAACATCCTCCCCGGCGCCCCACCGCCGGGCTCGTGGATCGACCAAGCCATCGTGCAGTGGGTACTGATCGGGCTGGTGACGGCGATGAGCCTGTATATCCTCGCCTGGGTTCGGCAAGGCGATTGATTTTCGCCGCCGCTCGTATCGGCGCTGTTAAAAGCTTGTAAGGGTACTGTTCTACCCGGAGTCAGCAAACACGCACGTTGATAACGTCTTGCTTCGTGTCAATCATCAGCGGCTCAGCTGCGGCTGCGAGTAATCGCCCTGCTGAGGTAAGGCCCGAGCTGCACCTGGCCGGCACCGCGCCGGTGCCTGCCGCGCCGGCGCCGCAGCCCCCGGCGACCGAGCAGCCCGCGCGGCCGGCGCGCAAACCGAGACGACGACATCTGCTGCTCGATATCTCCATCATCGCCGGCGTCGTCGTTATCTACGTCCTGTCGCTGCTCGGTTACCACTTGCTGGCCACCGCGCCGGGTCCGCTGCCCGAGCCGGTGCTCAACACCGACGACGGCACCGTGGTCCTGGTGCGCTTCGAGCAACTGCACACCGTGGCAAATCGCCTCGATGTGAAGGTCCTGGTGATGCCCGACAGTTCGATGATCGACAAACACTTCAACGTGCTCAACACGGACACCTCGGTGCGGTTCTTCCCGCAGAACGACCTGGGGGACTTGCAATACCCGGTGGGGAAGTTGCCGGCACAGGTGACCACCACCATCGAGGCCCACGGTGACCCGGGCGACTGGCCGTTCGACTCGTACAAGACCGACACCATCCAGGCGGACGTCCTCGTGGGCACTGGCGAAAATCGCCAGTACAAACCCGGCCGGGTCGAAGTGACGGGATCGCTGGAAGGCTGGGACATCGCCACCACCCGGGTTGCCCGCAACAAGGACGACCCCGATCGCCCGGACAACGTCATCATCACCCTGCATCGGGCCAAGGGGCCGCTGGTCTTCGACCTGGGCATCTGTCTGGTCCTCATCACCCTGCCGACGCTGGCACTGTTCGTGGCCATTCAGATGCTGACCGGCCGGAGACAATTCCTGCCGCCGTTTTCCACCTGGTACGCCGCGATGCTGTTCGCCGTGGTGCCGTTGCGAAATATCCTCCCCGGCAACCCTCCGGCGGGTTCATGGATCGACCAAGCCGTCGTGATCTGGGTGCTGATCGCGCTGGCCACAGCGCTGGTCCTGTACGTCGCCGCGTGGTACCGGCACTCCAGCTAGGTCCAGGTAGGGTCCGTCCGGCACAAATTTGGCGCTGAGCAGCTCTTCCCCTAGACTCTAGGGGTTGCCCTGGGCAGACCTTGGCTGGCTTGTGAACAACATTGCCGGCCCCGCGTGCCCTTCGGTGACTACTGCTTTACAAGACCGCACACGTCAGGTGCTCACTTTCTCCTGCGTGCGCACGTGAACCAGGTCAGGAGATCTAGTGATTCAGCAGGAATCGCGGCTGAAGGTCGCCGACAACACCGGCGCCAGGGAGATCTTGTGCATCCGGGTGCTCGGCGGATCGTCGCGACGCTACGCCGGCATCGGCGACGTCATCGTCGCCACCGTCAAGGAGGCCATCCCCGGCGGCAATGTCAAGCGTGGTGAGATCGTCAAGGCCGTGGTGGTGCGCACCGTCAAGGAGCGCAGGCGTGCCGACGGCAGCTACATAAAGTTCGACGAGAACGCGGCCGTGATCATCAAGCCCGACAACGACCCCCGCGGGACCCGCATCTTCGGGCCGGTCGGCCGCGAACTGCGGGAGAAGCGATTCATGAAGATCATCTCGTTGGCCCCGGAGGTGTTGTAGATGAAGGTCCACAAGGGCGACACCGTCTTGGTCATCGCCGGCAAAGACAAAGGGGCCAAGGGCAAAGTCTTGCAGGCCTACCCGACCCGCAATCGGGTGCTCGTCGAGGGCGTCAACCGGATCAAGAAGCACACCGCTGTTTCGACCACGCAGCGCGGAGCCCGCTCGGGCGGGATCGTCACCCAGGAAGCCCCGATCCACGTCTCCAACGTGATGGTCGTCGACTCGGACGGCAAGCCCGCCCGAATCGGCTACCGGGTAGACGAGGAGACCGGCAAGCGCGTCCGTATCTCCAAGCGCAACGGCAAGGACATCTAGCATGACCACAACAGAGGCGGATGTGAAAGCTCAGCCGCGCCTTAAGCAGCGCTACCGCAACGAGATTCGCGATGCGCTGCACAAGGAATTCAATTTCGGCAACGTCATGCAGATCCCGACCGTCACCAAGGTCGTCGTCAACATGGGCGTTGGCGAAGCGGCCCGGGACGCCAAGCTGATCAACGGCGCGGTCAACGACCTGGCGCTGATCACCGGGCAACGGCCGGAAATCCGCAAGGCGCGCGTATCGATAGCGCAGTTCAAATTGCGCGAGGGCATGCCGATCGGTGTCCGGGTGACCTTGCGCGGGGATCGGATGTGGGAGTTCCTCGACCGGCTCACGTCGATCGCGCTGCCACGTATTCGTGACTTCCGCGGGCTTTCGCCCAAGCAGTTCGACGGTGTCGGCAACTACACCTTCGGGCTGGCCGAGCAATCGGTGTTCCACGAGATCGACGTGGACAAGATCGACCGGGTCCGCGGCATGGACATCAACGTCGTCACCTCGGCGACGACCGACGACGAAGGACGAGCGCTGTTGCGGGCCCTCGGCTTTCCGTTCAAGGAGAACTGACTGAATGGCGAAGAAGGCACTGGTCAATAAGGCCGCAAGCAAACCGAAGTTCGCGGTGCGCGGCTACACCCGCTGCAACAGGTGCGGCCGTCCGCGTGCGGTGTTCCGCAAGTTCGGGCTGTGCAGGATCTGCCTGCGCGAGATGGCGCATGCGGGTGAGTTGCCCGGTGTGCAGAAGAGCAGCTGGTAACGGGACACAGGACTAGACACTATGACGATGACGGACCCGATCGCGGACTTTTTGACGCGTCTGCGCAACGCCAACTCGGCATATCACGACGAGGTGAGCCTGCCGCACTCCAAGATCAAGGCGAACATCGCCCAGATCCTCAAGGCCGAGGGCTACATCACCGACTTCCACACCGAGGACGCTCGGGTCGGCAAGTCGCTGGTCGTCCAGCTCAAGTACGGGCCCAGCCGGGAGCGCAGCATCGCCGGTTTGCGCCGCGTGTCCAAGCCGGGTTTGCGGGTGTACGCGAAATCCGGCAGCCTGCCGCGGGTGCTCGGCGGCCTGGGTGTGGCGATCATCTCGACCTCCTCGGGCCTGCTCACCGACCGTCAGGCAGCCAGACAGGGCGTGGGCGGCGAAGTCCTCGCGTACGTGTGGTAGCGGGAGAGGCAGCGTAAAAAGAAATGTCGCGCATTGGTAAGCAGCCGGTTCCGGTTCCCGCCGGAGTCGACGTAACGATCGAGGGCCAGAACGTCTCGGTGAAGGGACCCAAGGGCAGCCTGAGTTTGACGGTCGCCGAGCCGATCACGGTGGCGCGCAACGACGATGGCGCGATTGTGGTCACCCGTCCCGACGACGAGCGGCACAACCGCTCACTGCACGGGCTGTCGCGCACCCTGGTGTCCAACCTGGTCACCGGTGTGACACAGGGTTACACCACCAACATGGAAATCTTCGGTGTGGGTTATCGCGTGCAGCTCAAGGGTTCCAACCTCGAGTTCGCGCTGGGCTACAGCCATCCGGTGCTGATCGAGGCCCCAGACGGCATCACGTTCGCCGTTCAGTCACCGACGAAGTTCACCATCACCGGGATCGACAAGCAGAAGGTCGGTCAGATCTCGGCGAACATCCGCCGTCTGCGCCGTCCCGACCCGTACAAGGGCAAGGGCGTGCGCTACGAAGGCGAGCAGGTGCGCCGCAAGGTCGGAAAGACAGGTAAGTAGTCATGGCGCAATCAAAAGCTGACACCACAGCGCGAAAGCCACTGGGGCGGAGCGTATCCGCGACTCGGCGGATCGCCCGGCTGCGCAGGCACGCACGGCTGCGCAAGAAAGTCGCGGGCACCACGCAACGCCCACGGCTGGTGATCAATCGGTCCGCGCGGCATATCCACGTGCAACTGGTCAACGACGAAAACGGCACCACGGTGGCCGCCGCGTCCTCGATTGAGGCCGATGTTCGCGGCGTCGACGGCGACAAGAAAGCCCGCAGCGTGCGGGTCGGCCAATTGATCGCCGAGCGCGCCAAGGCGGCCGGCATCGACACGGTGGTATTCGACCGTGGCGGATACACCTACGGGGGACGGATCGCGGCGCTGGCCGACGCCGCCCGCGAGAACGGATTGAAGTTCTGATGACACGTAAGACTGGAAGGACCGCATAATGTCGGAGCAGCCGGGCGGGCCGCAGGCCGACGCCCGCGGTGACAGCCGTGACGGGCGCGGTGACGGCCGCGACAGTCGCGATGGCCGCGGCCGCCGCGACGGCGGCGGGCGTGGTGGCCGCGACCGTGACGGCGAGAAGAGCAACTACCTGGAACGGGTCGTCGCCATCAACCGCGTCTCCAAGGTCGTCAAGGGTGGCCGGCGGTTCAGCTTCACCGCGTTGGTCATTGTCGGTGACGGCAACGGCATGGTGGGTGTCGGCTATGGCAAGGCCAAGGAAGTCCCGGCCGCCATCGCCAAGGGCGTCGAGGAAGCGCGCAAGGGCTTTTTCCGGGTGCCGCTGATCGGCGGCACCATTACTCACCCGGTGCAGGGTGAGAAAGCCGCCGGTGTGGTGCTGTTGCGCCCCGCCAGCCCGGGTACCGGTGTGATCGCCGGTGGTGCGGTGCGCGCGGTGCTGGAATGCGCCGGGGTGCACGACATCCTGGCCAAGTCGTTGGGCAGCGACAACGCGATCAACGTGGTGCACGCCACCGTGGCCGCCCTCAAGCTGCTGCAGCGCCCCGAAGAGGTGGCCGCCCGCCGGGGACTGCCGATCGAGGACGTGGCGCCGGCCTCGTTGCTGAAGGCGCGACGCGAAAGTGACGCGCTGGCTGCCAGTGCCGCGCGGGAGGGAACGCCACAGCCATGACCCAGCTCAAGATCACCCAGGTGCGCAGCACGATTGGCGCACGCTGGAAGCAGCGTGAGAGCCTACGCACCCTGGGCCTGCGGCGGATTCGCCATTCGGTGATCCGCGATGACAGCCCACAGACCCGCGGACTCATTGCGGTGGTACGTCATCTCGTCGCGGTGGAGGAGGCCAAGTGACCATCAAGCTGCACGACCTGAAGCCGGCGCCGGGGTCCAAAACCGCTCGCACCCGCGTCGGACGTGGTGAAGGCTCCAAGGGCAAGACCGCCGGCCGTGGCACCAAGGGCACCGGAGCCCGCAAGAACGTGCCGGTGCGGTTCGAGGGCGGGCAGATGCCGATCCACATGCGGCTGCCCAAGCTCAAGGGCTTCCGCAACCGGTTCCGCACCGAATACGAGATCGTCAACGTCGGCGACATCAGCCGGCTGTTCCCCAAGGGCGGTGCCGTCGGCGTGGACGATCTGGTGGCCAAGGGAGCCGTTCGCAAGAACTGTCTGGTCAAGGTCCTCGGCGACGGCGAGTTGACCGTCAAGGTCGACCTGACCGCGCACAAGTTCAGCGGCAGCGCGCGCGAAAAGATCACCGCCGCCGGCGGCTCGGCGACGGAACTTTAGTACCGCGAGCAGTCCCCCGCAAGCCGGAGGTACCCCCAGCAGAAGCCCCCGCACGCCCGGCGTGTCGGGGGCTTCTGTGACTGCTCACCACGCTAGCTCAGCAGCGGAATCACCTCTGCGGCAAGGCGTTCCATCTGCTCTCGGTTCTCCGGAACGTCGGAACCGACGGGATTGAGTAGCAGCATCTCGGCGCCGGCGTCGATCACCTCACGCAGTCCGCGGGCGACATCGTCGGGTGTGCCAGACACCGGGACCGCATCGATGCCGCGCATCTGCCCGTAGATGCGCCGCAGCCCGGCGAGCACCCGTTCGCGGGCCTTGCTGGCGTCGTCGTCGATCATCAGATAAACCCGCTTGCCGATGGTGAAGTGGGTGGGGTCGCTGGGGTCCTTGTCCTGTTCGGCAAGTTCACTGCGGACTATCTTGACGGCTCCGGCAAAGGCTTCGGTGGTCGACGAGCCCGCGCCCAAAAATGAGTCACCGTGACGCACCGCCCTGGCCAGGGCCTTGGGAGCAAGGCCGCCGAACCAGATCGGCGGGTGCGGTCGCTGCACCGGCTTCGGCTGGACGGGAAGGTCGTCGACGTCGCGGAACCGGCCGTGGAATGTCACCCTGGGTTCGTCCGACCAGGCCGCCTTCATCAGCTGCAGGCCCTCGGTGAAATAGCTGATGAACGTGTCCTTGTCCACGCCGAAGGCGGCGAACTGGCGGCCCCCGCCGCCCGGCGCGACGCCGACGTCCAGCCGGCCGTGACTGAGCCGGTCAACGGCCGTGATGGCCGACGCCAACTGCAGCGGGTCGTGCAGCGACGACACCAGGACGGCGACACCCAAGCGCAGCCGCTCGGTGCAGGCGGCGCAATACGCGAGCAGCTCCAGCGGTGCCAGCAGCGGCGCCTGGCCGATGGTCTGCTCGAGCACCCAGCCGCCCTCGAATCCAAGCTCCTCAGCGCGGGCAAGATATGCGCGCAGCCCGGCGGCATCGAAGCCATCGGAATCGAATTGGGGGATGGCGATGGAAAACCTCACCCCATCACCGTACGGCGGCCGATCGGTAGGCTTGCCGACATGTTCGGTTTTCTGCCTTCTGTTCCCGGGGTTGATGACGTGCGTGCCCTGGTCAACCGGGTCGACACCGCCCGCCACCACGGGATACCCAGCGGTTGCGTGCTCGAGTTCAACCTGCAAGCGGTGCCCCCGGAGACGACGGGCTTTGACCCCCTGACGATCCTCACCGGTGGCGGCCGGGCGATGGCCCTGCGCGACGCCGTCGCCGCGCTGCACCGCGCCGCCGAAGATCGACGCGTTGCCGGACTGATTGCCCGCGTGCAGCTTGCGGCGTCGCCGGTGGGCGCGGTTCAAGAACTGCGCGAAGCCATCGCGGCTTTCAGCGCCGTCAAGCCGTCACTGGCCTGGGCGGAAACCTATCCGGGCACGCTGTCCTACTACCTGGCTTCGGCATTCGGTGAAGTCTGGATGCAGTCCTCGGGCAGCGTCGGACTGGTCGGTTTTGCCAGCAGTGCCACCTTCCTGCGCGACGCGCTGGATAAGGCGGGGATCGAAGCCCAGTTCACCGCGCGAGGCGAATACAAGTCGGCGGCAAACCTTTTCACTGAGGGTGGCTTCACCGAGGCGCACCGCGAGGCGGTCACCCGGATGCTGGAAAGCCTGCAGGACCAGGTGTGGCAGGCCGTCGCCGAATCACGCAACATCGACGCGGGCGCGCTGGATGCGCTGGCCGACCGGGCACCGCTATTGCGCGATGAAGCCGTGGAATCCGGTCTGGTGGACCGGATCGGATTCCGCGACGAGGCCTTGGCCCGCATTGCGGAACTGGTTGGCGTGGACAATGTTTCCAACGAAGAAGACGAAGATGCCGTGCCGCGGCTCTATCTGTCGCGCTACGCCGGTGCTGCCCGGTCGCGGCTCGCGCTACCCGTGCCGTCGATTCCGGGTCGCCGGTCCAAGCCCACGATCGCCGTGGTCACGTGCGAGGGCGCTATCGTCAACGGGCGTGGCGGGCGGCAATTCCTGCCGTTCGGCTCCTCGAACGCCGGTGCTGACACCATCGCGGCGGCACTGCGGGAGGTGGCTGCCGACGATGCGGTGTCCGCGATCGTGCTGCGGGTGGACAGCCCCGGCGGTTCGCTCACCGCGTCGGAGACCATCTGGCGCGAGGTGAAGAGGGCGCGCCAGCGGGGCAAGCCGGTGGTGGCGTCGATGGGTACGGTGGCCGCCTCCGGCGGCTACTACGTCTCGATGGACGCCGACGCGATCGTGGCCAACCCGGGCACGATCACGGGTTCGATCGGCGTGATGAGCGGCAAGCTGGTGGTTCGGGACCTCAAGGACCGGCTGGGAGTCGGGTCAGAAACCGTGCGCACCAACGCTAATGCCGATGTTTGGTCGGCTGACGAGCTGTTCACGCCGGAGCAGCAGGCGGACAGGGAAGCCGAAGCGGACCGGTTCTACGCCGATTTCGTGGAACGCGTCGCTGCAGGCCGCAAGGTGAGTGCCGAAGCCGTGGATGCCGTTGCGCGCGGGCGGATCTGGACCGGCGCCGACGCTCTGGAGCGCGGCCTGATCGACGAGCTCGGTGGATTTCGGACTGCGGTGCGGCGAGCCAAAGTCCTAGCCGGCCTGGATGAGGATGCCGACGTCCGGCTCGTTAGCTACCCAGGCTCGTCGTTGCTGGACCTGGTGCGGCCCCGGTCCTCGTCGCAACCGGCCGCCGCGTCGCTGCCGGATGCGGTGGGCGCGCTGCTGGGCCGCACGGTGACCGGGATCCTCGAACACGTCGAGCAGACGCTGAGCGGCGCTAACGTGCTGTGGCTGGGGCAGTCGCGCTTCTAGCCGGTTCGGGCACCGCTGATGAAGATGATCTCGCCTAGCGGGTCGTCGTTTTCGGGGGCCGGCGCCTCGATGCCATTGCGTTCGAACAATTCCGCGCGCGTCACGCCGTCGACGTCCCAGCCCTTGGCCCGCAGATAGTCGGCGACGTGGTTGCGCTGGCCGGCATAGACCAGCGACGGCATGTCGACGTCGATGCCGTGGTCGCGGAGGAAGGAACTCGCCATTGTCTCCCGCACCCGGTCGGCATCGAAATCGATGATGCCGGGCACGAATTCGGTGGCGACCCTGCTGCCCGGAACGCTCAGCTCGGTGATGTTGTCGAACAACCGGTCTTGGGCGTCCGGCGGCAGGTAGATCAGCAGGCCCTCGGCCAACCACGCGATCGGTGCCGTCAGGTCCAGTCCGGCCGCCTTGAGCGCCGCCGGCCAGTCTTGGCGCAGATCGATGGGGATGGTGCGTCGAGTGGTGAGTGGCTGGGCACCGATGCCGGCCAAAGTGGTTGTCTTGAAATCGATCACCTGCGGCTGATCGAGTTCATAGACCACGGTCCCGGCGGGCCAGGGCAGCCGATAAGCCCTCGCGTCCAAACCGGACGCGAGGATCACCGCTTGCCGCACGCCGTCGTTGGTGGCGTCGATGAGGTAATCGTCGAAGTACTTGGTGCGCACCGCCATCCCGTCGATCATCGCCTGCTTGCGTGCCGGCGACGCGTTGTCGATCGTCGAGGTGTCGAGCTCACCGTCCATCATCTTGGTGAAGAAATCCAACCCCACCGCGCGCACCAAGGGTTCGGCGAACGGATCGTTGATCAAGCCGCGGGGATCCTTCGTCGCCATCGCGCGCCCGGACGCGACGAAGGTCGCGGTGGCGCCGACGCTGGACGCCAGATCCCAATTGTCGTCGTCAGTGCGTGGCATGACGCAACCCTATTTGAGGGTCGCGTCGACGTAACTCATTTCGCCGAACGCGCCCGCCATCTCCTCTTCGGGGAATTTGAACCCATTGTGGACGTACAACTCCCGGGCGGGATGGGGTGTCACCTGCCAGCCGTGGGTGGTCAGGTAGTCGAGGACGACGTTGCGCTCGCCGCGGTAGAACAGGTCGGCCGCGTTGAGGTCGAAACCGAAGCGCTGCCACCGCTCGGAGATGCGCTGCACGCGCTCATCGGAAAACGCGTTCGGGTCGGGGACGTGTTCGGTAGCCAGCCGGCTGGCCGGCGCGCTGAGCGCGGTGATGTTGTCGAACAGTCGGTCCTGAGCCTCGGGCGGCAGGTAGGGCAGCAGGCCTTCGGCGCTCCACGCGGTCGGTTGCGTGATGTCAAAACCACTCTCCCGCAATGCCGCTGGCCAGTCGTCGCGCAGGTCGATGCTGATCGTGCGCCGCGCGGCGGTCGGGGCGGCGCCGAGGTCGGCCAGCGTGTTGGTTTTGAACGCGATCACCTGGGGCTGGTCGATCTCGTAGACGACCGTGCCGGCCGGCCACCGCAACCGATAGGCCCTGGTGTCCAGACCGGAAGCCAGGATCACCGCCTGCCGTACACCGTCTGCGGTAGCGCTAGTGAAGAAGTCGTCGAAAAACCTGGTGCGCACCGCCATCTGCTCGGTTCTGGCTTTGCGGTTGAATATCGGGTCGTCTTCGAAATCGATCTCGCCGTCGATGATGCGGATGAAGGGATCCAACCCCACGGCGCGAACCAGGGGATCGGCCAGCGGGTCGTCAAGTAGCGCATTGGGTCCCTGCGACGCCACGGCGCGGGATGCGGCGACCATGGTGGCCGTCGCTCCCACGCTGGACGCGGGTCCCCAGCTGTCGCCGTCGGTGCGTACCGAGTTGTTTGTCATTCGAATGGCTCCTAGTTGTTGGTCGTGTCGAGCGTGCCGCTGACGTAGAGCAGGTCGCCCATGCGGACATCGTCGTCCTCGAAGGGCGGAAGTCCGTTGGCCGCGAAGAGATCACCCACGCTGCTGGCGGTCAGCTGCCAACCGTGGTCGGCCAGGTAGGGAGCCGCCTCGTTGCGGTCGCCGAAGTAGACCAGGCCGGTCATGTCGAGGTCGAAACCGTGGGCACTCCAGCGCTCGGCGATTCGCTGCATGCGTTCCATCATCTTCTCCTCGTCGCCGGGCTCGATGTTGCGCGCGCTCTCGGTGGCGAACCGGCTGCCCGGCGCGCTGAGCTCGCTGATGGTGTCCAGCAGTCGGTCCTGCGCCTCCGGGGGCAGATAGCCGAGCAGGCCCTCGGCGCTCCACGCGGTCGGCTGCTCGGGGTCGAATCCGGCGGCGCGCAGCGCGGCTGGCCAGTCCTCGCGCAGATCGATGGCCACCACGCGCCGGTCGGCGGTGGGTGTCGCGCCCAGCTCGGCCAGCGTTTGGGTTTTGAATTCGATGACCTGCGGTTGGTCGATCTCGTAGACGACGGTGCCCGCGGGCCAGGTTAGCCGGTAAGCGCGGGAGTCCAGCCCGGACGCCAGGATGACGGCCTGCTTGATGCCGGCCTTGGTCGCGCCCAGGAAGAACTCGTCGAAGAACTTGGTGCGCACGGCCATGCTGTCGGCCATCCGGGACATGGCCCCGGCCGATCCGGTAGCGCCGTCCTGAACGTCGTGCACGTCGTTCAATTCGGATGGGTCTAATTCCCCGCTGGCCAGCCGGGCGAGCAGGTCCACACCGACCGCGCGCACCAACGGCTCGGCGAACGGGTCGTTGATCAGCGGTGTGTCGGCGCGGGTCGCCATCGCACGGGCCGCCGCGACCATGGTCGCGGTCACCCCGACGCTTGACGCCAGGTCCCAGGTATCTCCCTCGTAGCGAGAGGTGGTGGAAGTCATGTGATCCCCCTATCAGACATAGTTACTCGAGCTATTACTTAGACAGTGTAACGAGCTTTCCTCCCAAAGGGTTCCCACGGAGCCGCACGCAGGGCAATCTAGAGCGATGACGTACGCGGCGGCCGGGAAACGAATGCTCATCACCGGTGCTTCGTCCGGGCTGGGCGCGGCCCTGGCCAGGCAATTGGCCGCCCAGGGAGCGGTGGTGGGCCTCATCGCCCGCCGGCACGATCGCCTGGGTGAAGTCCTGGCCGACTGCCGGCGGACCTCGCCGGCCTCGGCGATGTGGGCCGCCGACCTGGCCGACACCGCGGCCGTCGGCGAATTGGCACTGCAAGCGTGGGACGGGCTCGGCGGTGTCGACGTGCTGATCAACAACGCTGCGATCCCAAAGCGCCGGGCCGTCACCGAGTTGGAGCCGGACGAGGTCGAGAACGTCATGCGGGTCAACTTCTTCGCCCCGATGCGGCTCACGTTGGCCCTGCTGCCGCGGATGCTCGACCGCGGCTCCGGCATGATCGTCAATGTGTCCAGCGTCGGCGGCCGGCTCGGGATCATCCACGAAACCGCCTACTGTGCAAGCAAGTTCGCGTTATGCGGCTGGAGCGAAGCGATGGCGGTCGACCTGCACGGCACCGGAGTCACGGTGAAGCTGATCGAACCGGGCCCGGTCGACACCGAGATCTGGGACCAGCCCGGCAGCGAGGAGCCCCTCTACCAGGGGCCCAAGGTGGCGGCCGACGAGGTGGCCGACGGCATCATCGCGGCCCTGGGCACCGACCGCTTCGAGCACTACGTCCCCGACATGAAGGCGGTGGTTGACGTGAAAAATTCCGACATCGACACGTTCATCGCCGGTGTCGCCGGGATGGCGCCGCGATGAAGGCGCTCGTCTACGGCGTACCGCCGGAGCCCTTCGACGTTCCCGATAACGCAAACCTGCTGACCGAGAACCTGTCGCGCACCCCGACGGCGCTGCGCGAGGTGCCCGATCCGCAACCGTTGCACCAGGATTGGGTGATCACGCGGCCGCGGCTGACCGGCATCTGCGGGTCGGACTCCAAGCAGATCCTGATGGACTTCGGCGAGGACGACGTCGACAACGCGATGGCCGCCTTCTGTTCGTTCCCTCAGGTGATGGGCCACGAGGTGGTCGCCGACGTGGTCGAGGTGGGCCCGAAGGCGCGCGGCCTCGAGGTCGGCCAGCGGGTGGTGCTCAACCCGTGGCTGTCGTGTGCGCCCCGAGGCATCGATCCGGTCTGCCCCGCATGCGAAAACGGCGACTACACCCTGTGCTGGAGCTTCGCCGACGGCGACATCAAGCCCGGCATCCACACCGGGGTGTCGGCCGACGCGACCGGTGGATACGCCGAGTTGATGCCCGCCCACGACAGCATGCTCTTCGCCGTCCCGGATTCGGTGCCAGACGAGGTGGCCGTGTTCGCCGATCCGTTCTCGGTGTCCCTGCACGCGATCACCCGCCACCCGCCGCCCCGTTCGGGACGGGTTCTGGTGTACGGCGCGGGCTCGCTCGGATTGTGCGCGGTCGCGATCCTGCGGGCGCTGTACCCGGAAGTGGAGGTGGCCGTCGTGGCGCGCTTCGACGCCCAGGCTGAGCTGGCCAGGCAGTTCGGGGCCGTCAAAGTGCTTGCGCACGAACCGCGGCTGGCCGTCATCGAAGAGATCGTCGCCTGGGGCGGCGGGCGGCTGCGGCAGCCCCTGCAGGGGTTGCCGATGGCCTACCCCGGGCCGATCGATGTCGTCTACGACACCATCGGCAAGCCGGAGACGTTCGAAGTCGGTGTCCGGGTCATGGCCGCCCGCGGGACGCTGGTCAAGGCCGGCGTGCACGCGCCCGGACGGTGGGAGTGGAGCCCGCTGTACTTCAAGGAGATCAGCTGGGTCGGCTCCAACGCGTTCGGGTTCGAGGAGGTCGACGGGAAGCGCCAACACGCCATCGCCCACTACCTCGACCTGGTCAAGGACGGCCGGGTGGACCTGCGGCCCATGCTGACCCACACCTTCCGGCTGGACCAGTGGCGCGATGCCTTTTTCGCGATCGCCAACCAGGCCGACAGTGGCGCCATCAAGGTGGCTTTCGACCAGCGCTAGTCCAGCGCTAGGCCGGGCGGGTGGCGCGATAGTAGGTGAGCCGTCCAACGCCGCGGTTTCGGTGCGTGGCGACCTCGGTGCAATCGAATCCGGCCGCACGCAGCACTCGAGGGATCGCATCGCCGAGGTTGCCGGCCACGTGCGATCCGCGCAGGGCAAGCCGCGCCGACAGGCCGTCATCGACGGTCATATCGCCGCCCATATCGACCAAATGCAGCCGCCCGCCGGGCCGCAGGACACGGAAAACTTCGGCAGCGGCAACGGTTTTCGCGTCGCTGTCCAGATGGTGCAGCATCATCGACGAGAGCACCCGGTCGAATTCGCCGTCGGTGTAGGGGAGCCGCTGCGCGTAGCCGCGCTCGAAGCGAATCCCAGTGAGCCGGCGTGCCTTTCGCTGTGCGCGCTTCAGCGCCAGCGGGTCGGGGTCGGATCCAACCACGTCAATCGATGGCTGGGTCTTCTTCGCCCGGACGGTGAGATTGCCGGTGCCACAGCCGATTTCCAAGACTCGCTGGCCGTCGGCGAGTTCGGCCTGATCGATGAGCCGTTCATGGACGCGGCTGAAGCCGAACAACCGGGTCAGCAAGTCGTAACCGGGAAGAAAGGCGTCGTGGCCGGCGGCGGGCATGTAGTCATGTGAATGATGTTTGAGCATAGAATCCATACTGAGCCGCGATTTTGCAAGATAATTGGGCGATGCTTGCCAAAAGTTGGACAATATTTGGCGACCCTTAGCGAGATGATGATGACACAGACGACCCGGCCGATCAGCCACCGCGACGGCGTCCCCATCTACCAGTACCGGACCGATCCGGACATTCCCCCGGTCTCGGTGCACCGGCACGACCAC
Organism: uncultured Actinomycetota bacterium; assembly: GCA_963767375.1. Taxonomy (GTDB): domain Bacteria; phylum Actinomycetota; class Actinomycetes; order Mycobacteriales; family Mycobacteriaceae; genus Mycobacterium. Next base: position 627,991 of record CAVYDT010000008.1, on the reverse strand, counting down.
CGCGGCACTCCCGACCTGGGCCGTCATATACACGACTTCCCGGCGCTGTGGTACGTCCCTGCCGATGGCCTGGTGTACGTGGCGGCCCCGGGCGAGGTGTTGGAGCCGCCGCGGCCGGATTCCGGGGTCGCCGTGTTCTTCGACCCGACCGCGCTCGGCGAGGACGCGAGATCGCCGTGGCCGGCATGGCGTGCGCACCCGCTGCTCTTTCCGTTCCTGCATGGACACGCGGGCGGGGTGCTGCGGCTGGATGTTCCCGCGGCCCGGCGACCGGTGTGGGACAACGCGATCCGCTCAATCGAAACGGAACTGGCCGCGGGGGAGGACGGTTATCGACAGGCGGTCCTGGCGCACCTGACGCTGCTACTCATCGAGCTCGCGCGGCTGGCCCGCGACGTGGTGGCCGATCTGCGGCGCAGCGGCGAACCGCTGCTGGCCGACGTGTTCGCGGTGATCGACGAACGGCACGGCGAGCCGCTATCGCTGCGCGACGTGGCGCGCGAAGTCGGCATGACGCCGGGACACCTGACCACCGTCGTGCGCCGCCGCACCGGACGCACCGTGCAGGAGTGGATCATCGAACGCCGCATGGCTGAAGCCCGCAGCTTGCTGGCCGAAACCGATCTTCCGGTCGCGGAGATAGCCAGGCGGGTGGGGGTGACCGACCCCGGTTATTTCAGCAGGCTCTTCAGCCGGGCGCACGGCGCCTCGCCCCGCAAATGGCGCGGCCGGCCGTTGCGGTAGGAAGTGCGCAAATCAGACCGTCAGGGCGCCTTGGGATCCGGTGATAGGCAAGTCAATCGGGGTGATGACCCCCGGCTGCGCCTCGCAGACGAACGGTATGGCGTTGACCGCCGCGACGGCGGTGCTATCCATTAACACGGTCATCACGTCCTGTCCGGGTTCGCCGAACCGAATCGTCGCGTCGACGCGGGGTTCGCCTTCGATCACCACGCTGAAACCCTTGGGGTCGCTCCATTGCGGTTCGAGCGCGTCGTCGCTCATGGTCCAGCAGATGGCCAGCTCGATCACCGGGCGGCCGCCGCGATGGCCGCGATAGGTGCGGCGCTGGCCACCGACCGTGCCGGCGGCGAAGTCCACCCAGCCCAGATTCAGATCCCGGGTCAGCGTCGCGGGCTCGACAAAGGCGTCCTTGGAGTCGAGTTCGACGCCCAGCATGGCGGCGATCATGTCCAGCGTCTCGAAGTAGCCGAGGCCGTATCGTTGTGTTTCCGGGTCGATTTGCGTCACCCGGGCACGGGATGGTTTGCCAAATCCGAGCACCCGCCATACCTCCCAGACGGGGTAGGTGGTGCAGTCCAACGTCTCGACGAGCCTGACGCTGTGCACCCGTCGGCACGCGCCGGTGAGAAAGCCGGCGACGACGTTGATGAAGCCCGGCTCGAATCCGGTTCCCAGGAACGTCGCGTTTCCGTGCCGCGCCGCCTCCTCGAGCGCCGGCAGTTCGGTTGGATGATGCGTGCCGGTCAGGAAGTCTCCCGTGGTGACGACGTTGATGCCGGCGCGCAGCAACCTGGTCACCAGTTCGTAGTCGATGGCGCGCGGCATGTAGTTCACGCAATCCGGTCGGAGCTCGATCAACGCGTCGATATCGGCGGTTGCGGCAACACCGACCGGGGACTGTTCGGCCAGTACACCCGCGTCGCGGCCCACCTTGTCAGAACCGAATGCATGGACGCCCACCACGTCGAAATCGTCGCGGTCCAGCAGGGCGCCCAGCGCTCGGCTGCCGATGTTGCCGGTCGACCACTGGACTACTCGGTACGGCGGCATGCCCAACCTTAACCGTCGACGGCCGGCATCCGGTCAGCCTGAATCACGTCTCCAATGCGACCTGAGCGAGGGTCCTCAGAGCGGCTCGATGTCCAACCAGTGATCGATCTCGAACTGGTCCTCGACGGCGCGCAGAGTTGCACCGCCGCACCCGGGATAGTGCGCGGGTACTACGGCGGCCTTTGCCTGTGCGGCCTCGGTGAATACCCGGCGCCGGGTGACTGCGGCAGCGGTGCCATCGATGTCGAAGGCGCAGGGGTCGTCGGGTAGACGCAGTTGCAGCGGGCTGTGGGTGAGATCGCCGACGAAGACCGCCGGCTGACCCGCGTCCAGCCACAGCACCGAGGAGCCGGGGGTGTGCCCGGGGGCGGGCCGCAGTCGCAGCGACTGGCTGAGCTGATAGTCGTCGGACCATTGAACGAGCTGACCGGTCTCGCCGATGGGCAACACGCTGTCCGCGAACACCAACTGGTCACCGCGCTGCTGGGCGGCTTCCTCTTCGCTGCGCGGTGATTGCCGTGCCGCGGGTCCGTCGGGTGCAAAGTGGTGGTAGTCGGCGGCGGGCACCACATATCGGGCGTTGGGAAACGTCGGCACCCAGGCGTCTTTGTCCAGCATGGTGTTCCAGCCGACGTGATCCGAGTGGATGTGGGTATTGATCACGACGTCCACGGCATTGCGGTCGACGCCCGCCGACTGCAGCGCGGCGAGGAACGCGGTGTTCAGGTGGTCCAGGGGCGGCATGTGCGGGCGTTGGCGGTCGTTTCCGACGCCGGTGTCCACGACGACGGTCAGTCCGTCGACCTCGACGACCCAGCTTTGAACCGCGATGCGCCACCGATCGGTGTCGGGGTCAAAGAAGTCCGGCACCAGCAGGTCGGCATTGTCCCGCCACCCCGATGGCGGCGTTCGAGGGAAAAACCTGGTCGCTAACTCGAACTGAAACTCGACGATGCGCGCCACGCTGGCGCGACCCAGGCGGACCCGGTTCACCATTCGGGCTAAGTGTTGGCGCGCAGGTAGCTGTAGACGCCGGCGAAGTTGCGATTCACTTCCTCGGGAATGGCCACCGGACCGCCGAGAGCGCGTGCGCCCCAAACGATTTGGGCGGTGCGCTCCACTAGCGCGGTGATGTGCATGACCTTGTCGGGGCGGAGCCCGACGGCGACCAGGCCGTGATTGGCGATCAGGGCGGCGCCGCGCCCCTCCAAAGCCTTGACCGCGTTGGCCCCGACGTCGGGCGTTCCGGATGCGGCGTACTCGGCGCAGCGCACGTCGCCGCCGCAGTACACGGCGAACTCGTCGATGCAGGCGGGAATCGGCTGATGCGCGATGGCGAACATGGTCGCCCATACCGGATGACTGTGAATGACGCTGCCGATGTCGTCGAACGCCTCGTAGCAGGCCAGGTGCAGCTTCGATTCCGTCGACGGCATGCGACCGTCCTTGGCTTGCAGCACACCGCCGTCCGGGTCGACCAGTACGAGATCCTCGAGCACCATGTCGGCGTAGTCGACCGACGACGGTGTGACGACGATGTTGCCGTCGGAGCGGCGCGCCGAGATGTTGCCGGCCGTTCCCTCGACCAGGCCGCGGCGCAGCATGTCCTTGGCCGCCGCCAGCACCGCGGCCTCGGCATTGTCAACGGATTTCACGACCGTCATGGTCTGAGCACCTCCGGGTTGACGATATAAGCGGGCGTCTTGCCGCTCAGCAGCGCTTCCAGATCGTCGGCGACCATCTGTGCCTGCCGAGCCTCAGTGTTCCACGTGGCCCCGCCGATGTGAGGGGTCAGGACGACGTTGGGCATGCCGACCAGCGGGTGATCGGTCGGCAGCCACTCGCCGGCGAAGTGGTCCAGGCCGGCGGCGGCCACCTTGCCGGTGCGCAGCGCGTCGACAAGCGCGTCGGTGTCGTGCAGTTGGGCTCGGGCGGTGTTGAGGAAGACGACGCCGTCGCGCATGGCCGCGAACTGCTCGGCGCCGATCATCCCGACGGTGTCGTCGGTGACCGGTGCGTGCAGGGAGACGATGTCGGCCTCGCCGAGCAGCGCGTCGAGGCTGTGCAGAGCTTCGTCGTGGTACGGGTCGTACGCGATGACCCGCAGGCCCAACCCGGAAAGCCGCCACCGCAGCGCCCGGCCGACAGCGCCGAGGCCCACCAGCCCCGCCGTGCGCCCGGCGATCTCCCAGCCGCGGAACCGCTGATACGGGATGACGCCGTCGCGGAATATGTTGCCGCTGCGCACATCCGCGTCCGCGGTCACCAGGTGGCGGGTGGCGGCCAGCAGCAGCGCGACCGCCATCTCGGCGACCGCGTCGGCATTGCGCGCCGGTGCGTTGAGCACCGGTATGCCGGCGGCGGTGGCCGCCGCGATGTCGACGTTGTTGGGGTTCCCTCGGGTGGACGCGACAACGCGCAACCCTAGCTCGAAGACCGGGCCGGCGACCGAGTCGCTTTCCACCACAACGACATCGGCGGACTCGGCGGCGATCCGCTCGGCGAGCTGCTCGGCGCTGTAGATCCGTAGCGGGGTCTGATCGAGCTCAGTTATCCAAGGGTCATACACCACATCGGCCAGCTCTTTAAGCTTGTCGAACCCCGGTCCACGCAGCGGGGCGGTCACCAGGGCACGCGGTCTTGACGTCACCGTGATACCGCCCAGAGAGCCTCGGCCTTTAGGCCGGGAAGGAATGGGCGGTGTTGTCGTACCGCGGCGATAGCGTTCGATGCGTGAACGTCGTCCGCTATCGATACCGGCTCCGTCCCGGTGCGACCGCGATGGCGGCGTTGGTGGCCGAGTGGGACCGCTGCCGGTGGGTGTGGAACCGGGCGGTCGAACGACTCAACGAGACTGGCGAGTGGGTCCGCGACAGCACTTTGACCGACTGGCGAGGTGAGCATGACTGGCTGCGGGAGGGCTCGGTGGTGGCCCAACAGCAGATGCTGCGCAACTTCCGCGCCAAACGCGCCAAGGGCAGGGGGCGGCGCAAGTTCAAGTCCGCCAAACGCTGCCTGCCGAGCCTGAACTACACCAAACGTGGATTCGCACTCAAGGATGGCCGTTTGTGTCTTGCTGGCGGCCTTTCCATCCCGGTTGTGTGGTCGCGGCAACTGCCCGCCGAGCCCAGCAGTGTCCGCGTCTACCGCGACAGCATTGGGCACTGGTATGACAGCTTCGTTGTCCAGCGCGACGGCTGGGCGCTGCCGGCCTGCGATCAGTCGATCGGCATCGACTGGGGTGTGCGCGCCGTGGCGACCACCACCGACTCCGAATACGACCTGCCGCACCCCGAGCACGGAAGGCGCGCAGCCAAAGAGCTTGCTCGTCGCCAGCGGACAATGGCGCGGCGGAAACCGGCCCGCGGCCAGCGGGCGTCCAACGGGTACCTGGGCGCCACGATTGCCAATGCTGGCGTACGGTGACGCCCGTGTCACGCAAAGACGTCACAATCGGCATCGACATCGGTACCACCGCGGTCAAAGCGGTAGCCGCCGACGAGAACGGTCAGGTGACCGCGCGGGTGCGGATCCCGCACCAGCTTCGGGTGCCGGCCCCCGACCTGCTCGAGCACGACGCCGACGAGGCGTGGCGGCGGGGTCCGCTGACGGCACTCGACCGGCTTGGCGTTGCGGACGCCCGGGCGGTGGCCGTCGCGGCGATGGTGCCGTCGCTGACCGCCGTCGATACTGCGGGCCGGCCGGTTACCCCGGGATTGCTGTACGGCGACGACAGGGGCCGCGCGCCGGGCGCCGACAACCAGCTGCTGCCGGCGCTGGGCGAGGCTGCCGAGTTTCTGCGCTGGACGGCCGCCGAAGCGCCCGGCGCGGCCGGATACTGGCCCGCGCCGGCGGTGGCCAACCACGCGCTGGCCGGCGAGGCGGTGATCGACGTCGCCACCGCCGCCACCGCGTTCCCCTTGTTCGACGGGACCGGCTGGAACCCGGCGGCATGCGTTGAGCGCGGCGCGACCGCCGATCAGATGCCGCGGGTGGAGACGATCGGAACGGCGGTTGGGCGGGTGCGGGGCAGCGGCGCTGTGTTAGGGATCGGCGCCATCGACGCGATCTGCGAGCAGATCCTGGCCGGCGCGGATCGCGAGGGCGACGTGCTGGTGATGTGTGGCACCACGCTGATCGTGTGGACCATTGTCGCCGAGCCCCGGCAGGTGCCCGGCCTGTGGACCATTCCGCACACCTCCGTTGGCAAGAGCCAGATCGGCGGCGCCAGCAACGCCGGCGGGCTGTTCCTGGGCTGGGTGGATCGCCTGCTGGCATCGGGTGATGCAGAGAAAGCCGACCCTCGGCGGGTGCCGGTGTGGTCGCCGTATATCCGCGGCGAGCGCACCCCGTTCCACGATCCGGATCGCCGCGCCGTGCTCGATGCCCTCGATCTCACCCACGACGCCGCCTCCGTGCGCCGGGCCGCCTACGAGGCCTCTGGCTTCGTCGTCCGTCAGCTCATCGAACTGAGCGGAGCGCCGGTGTCGCGCATCGTGGCCACCGGTGGGGGCACCCGGATGCAGCCGTGGATGCAGGCCATCGCCGACGCGACCGGCCGGCCGGTCGAGGTTTCCGCGGTGGCCGAGGGCGCGGCGCTGGGCGCGGCTTTCCTGGGCCGCATGGCGGCCGGTCTGGAATCGTCGATCAACGACGGCGCGCGCTGGGCCGCCACCGAGCGCATCGTCGATCCCCGCCCGGCGTGGGCGGACGCGGTCGACGACCGCTACCGACGGTTCCTGGAGTTGGGCGCCCGGCCGTCTGGTCCCATCTGACGCGGTGTCCGGTGTGTCGTTCTAGTCTTGTCTAATGACCGACCACGACCGCACAGCTGTCCGCCGAGAGATCGCTGACGCATTGCTGAAAGCCCTTGAACGCCGACACGAGGTGGCCGACGCCGTGGTCGAGTCCAAGAACAAAGCGGCGGCGGTCGAGGCGATCGTGACCCTGCTGGACACGTCCCACATTGCCGCCGAAGCGGTGATGGGCATGTCGTTCGACCTTTTCACGATGGACGCGCGCAAGAAGATCCTCGCCGAACTCGACGACCTGAACAAACAGCTCAGCTTCACCCTCGGAGACCGCCCGGCGAGTTCGGGCGAGGACTTGGAGCTCCGGCCCTTCTCCGCCGCCGAGGACCGCGACCTCTTCGCAACGCGCACCGCGGAAATCGGCGAGGCCGGCGATGGCTCCCGCGGCCCGGCGGGCAGCATCGACGACGAGATCCGCGCCGCGCTCAAGCGTGTCTATGAAGAAGAGGCCGTGTGGTTCGTCGCCGAGTCGAGCGGCGAGAAGGTCGGAATGGTATTCGGCGAGCTCGTCGGTGGCGAGGTGAACGTGCGGATCTGGATTCACCCCGAACACCGCAAGAAGGGCTACGGCACCGCGGCGCTGCGCAAGTCGCGCTCGGAGATGGCCGGATTCTTTCCCGCCGTGCCGATGGTCGTCCGGGCGCCGGCCGCCGATCCCGCGTAGGACCACCCGTCAAAGACGTTAAGAACCTCGAAGCGATCCTGGCCCGGCTAAGCTACGCCGGGCGACCCACTTATCCGGAACTCAATTTAGCGGATACGTATCTGATATCGCCGAAGGCGACCATGGATGGCTGGTCGGGAAACTGAAATCCGTTCTCGGCGTACATCTCCGGTGTACTGCGCGCCGTCACCTGCCAACCGCGATCCAACAGGTAGGCCACGACGTCGTTGCGCTTGCCGTCGTAGACCAAGTCGGACCAGTTGAGGTTCAAGCCGAGCCGCCGCCAGCGTTCGCTGATATCGCGACCCCGCTTTTCCAGACGGTCGCGGATGTCCGGTACATAGCCGGTCCCCAGCCTGCTGCCGGGGGCGCTCAGCGCGGTGATGTTGTCGAATAACCGGTCCTGGGCGTCCGGCGGCAGATACGCCAGTAGCCCCTCGGCGCTCCAGGCCGTCGGCCGAGTTGGGTCAAACCCGTTGTCGCGCAATGCGGCCGGCCAGTCATCGCGCAGGTCGACGCCCACCGCCCGGTGCTCGACGGCTGGGGTTGCACCCAGTCCGGCCAGGGTGCTGGTCTTGAACTCGATCACCCGGGGCTGGTCGACCTCGTAGACCACGCTTGCGTCCGGCCACGCCAGCCGGTACGCACGCGTGTCCAACCCGGAGGCCAGGATCACCGACTGGCGTACGCCGGCTTGGGCGGCGTCGAGAAAGTGCGAATCGAAGAACCGGGTGCGCACCGCCATGCCTTCGCTGAGCCGCTGGGGCGTGAAGGCGGGATCGTCCTCGGCGAGCTCGATCTCGCCGTTCATCATCCGGATGAAGGCATCGACCCCGACGGCTCTGACCAGCGGCTCCGCGAAGGGATCGTCGATCAGGGGGTTCGGGCCCTTGGAGGCCAGCGCGCGCCGAGCGGCCACCGCGGTGGCGGTGGCCCCCACGCTGGACGCCAAATCCCAACTGTCGCCGTCAGATCGCTTGATGTCGTCGGTCATCCTGCCCGCCTATGCGTGCGTAGCGGTGAGGCTGACGATGTTGCGGAGCTGGGATGTGTCGTCGTCGGGGAACACGCGGCCGTAATCGGCGAACAAGTCTCGCCGCGGACGAGTGCTCACCTGCCAGCCTCGATCATTCAGGTATTCCGCGACATTGCTGCGCTCGCCGTCGAAGAAAAGCCCCGAGAGGTCGATGTCACAGCCCAGTGTGGCCCACCGCTTGTTGAATTGCGCCGCACGTTCGCTCATCGTCGGGCCGGAATCGTCGCCGTGGTACTCGGTGGCCAGCCTGCTTCCGGGCGCGGACAGCGCGGTGATGTTGTCGAAGAGCCGGTCCTGCGCGTCGGGCGGGAGGTACATCAGCAGGCCCTCCGCGCTCCAGGCGGTTGGTTGTGTGTCGTCAAATCCGCTGCGGCGCAAGGCGGCCGGCCAGTCCTCCCGCAGATCAATGCTGACCGTTCGCCGGTCGGCGGCCGGGGCGGCGCTAAGCGCCGACATCACGGCGCTCTTGAACTCGATGACCTTGGGCTGGTCGACTTCATAGACGACGCTGCCGCTCGGCCACGACAATCGGTAAGGCCGAGCGTCGAGGCCGGCGGCCAGAATCACCGCCTGACGCACACCGTCGCGCGAGGCGTTCAGGAAGAAGTCGTCGAAGAAGCGGGTACGCACCGCGATCGAATCGGTCTCGAGCTGCAAGTCCCGTTCGGCCTGAACTGCTTGGTCGTGGGTCTGGGACGCAACAATGTCGCCGTTGACCAAACGGACGAAGAAGTTGAGGCCGACCGCGCGCACCAACGGCGCCGCGAACGGGTCATTGATGATCGGGTTGGGCTCCGCGCTGGCCAGTGCGCGCGTGGCGGCGACCATCGTGGCCGTGGCGCCGACGCTCGAGGCCAGGTCCCAGGTGTCCTGGTCAGTGCGTGTCATGGTGCTCCTGTGTGAGCCTTCGAGAGACCGGTTTCGATATTTAGCGAATGTAAAGAGTCATCTGAAACTGTACCTGCTTTTTGGGGGGCTCCCCGGCGGCCCGCAAAGGGCCTGCGCACGCCAGCTGTTAGTCTCGTACACGGTTTGTACGCGCACGGTCTAACTGGGCCGTATTGCTGCCTGCGGGTTATTGGGCGCGTGACGCAGGATCGACCCCCCGGCTGCGCAGGAGGAACGAGTGCTTTCGGCTTTCATCTCATCGCTGCGGACAGTCGACCTGAGACGGAAGATCCTCTTCACCCTGGGCATCGTCGTCCTCTACCGCGTCGGTGCCGCGCTGCCATCCCCCGGCGTCAACTACAAGAACGTGCAGCAGTGCATCAAAGAGGCCACCGGCGGCGAAGCCGGACAGATCTACTCGCTGATCAACCTGTTTTCCGGCGGTGCGCTACTGAAGCTGACGGTGTTCGCGGTGGGCGTGATGCCCTACATCACCGCCAGCATCATCGTGCAGCTGCTCACGGTGGTCATTCCACGCTTTGAGGAACTGCGCAAAGAGGGCCAAGCGGGCCAGGCCAAGATGACGCAGTACACCCGCTATCTGGCGATCGCGCTGGCCATCCTGCAAGCCACCAGCATCGTGGCGCTGGCGGCCAACGGCGGGCTGCTCCAGGGCTGCCAACAAGACATCATCGTCGACCAGAGCACCTTCACCCTGATCGTCATAGTGCTGGTCATGACGGCCGGAGCGGCCCTGGTGATGTGGATGGGCGAGCTGATCACCGAACGCGGTATCGGCAACGGTATGTCGCTGCTCATCTTCACCGGCATCGCGGCCCGCATTCCGTCCGAAGGTAAACAGATCCTGGACAGCCGCGGCGGGATGATCTTCGCCGCCGTCTGCGTGGCCGCGCTGATCATCATCGTCGGCGTGGTGTTCGTCGAGCAGGGCCAGCGCCGAATCCCGGTGCAATACGCCAAGCGGATGGTAGGCCGGCGCATGTACGGCGGAACCTCGACCTATCTGCCGCTGAAGGTCAACCAGGCCGGCGTAATCCCGGTCATCTTCGCGTCCTCGCTGATCTACATTCCGCATCTGATCACCCAGCTGGTCCGCAGCGGCTCCGGTGGGGTGGGCAATAGCTGGTGGGACAAATTCGTCGGGACCTACCTGTCCGACCCGAGTGACCCGGTGTACATCAGCATCTACTTCGGGCTCATCATTTTCTTCACCTACTTCTACGTGTCGGTGACCTTCAACCCAGACGAACGTGCCGACGAGATGAAGAAGTTCGGCGGCTTCATTCCCGGCATTCGGCCCGGCAAGCCGACCGCGGACTATCTGCGCTTTGTGCTGAGCAGGATTACCCTGCCCGGCTCGATTTATCTGGGCGTGATCGCGGTGCTGCCCAATCTGTTCCTGCAGATCGGCGCCTCCGGCGGAGTCCAGAACTTGCCGTTCGGCGGTACAGCGGTTCTGATCATGATCGGCGTCGGTTTGGATACGGTCAAACAAATCGAGAGTCAACTCATGCAGCGCAACTACGAAGGGTTCCTCAAGTGAAGATGGTTTTGCTTGGACCGCCGGGGGCGGGCAAGGGGACGCAGGCTGAGAAGCTTTCCGAGAAACTTGGGATCCCGCAGATCTCCACCGGAGAGCTCTTCCGGCAGAACATCGGCGACGGCACGAAGCTCGGCCTGGAGGCCAAACGCTACCTGGACGCCGGCGACCTGGTACCGGCCGAGCTGACCAATCAGCTCGTCGATGAGCGGCTGGACCATGCCGACGCGGCCAAGGGGTTCATCCTGGACGGGTATCCACGCTCGGTGGCGCAGGCCAAGGCGCTGCACGAGATGCTCGAACGCCGCGGCACCGACATCGACGCGGTGGTGGAGTTCCGGGTGTCGGAGGACGAGTTGTTCGAACGCCTCAAAGCGCGCGGCCGCGCCGACGACACCGAGGACGTCATCCGCAACCGGATGAAGGTCTATCGCGACGAGACCGCGCCGCTGCTGGAGTACTACAGCGGACAGCTGAAGACGGTCGACGCTCTCGGCAGCGTGGACGAAGTGTTCGCCCGGGCGCTGCGCGCGTTGGGGAAATAATCGGCTATGCGCGCTCTGGCCCGGCTCCGAGGTCGCAGGGTCGTGCCGCAACGCACTGCAAATGAACTCGACGCGATGGCCGCGGCCGGCGCCGTGGTCGCTACCGCGCTGCAGGCCGTCTATGCGGCCGCGAGTCCCGGGGTGTCGACCCTGAGCCTCGACGAGATCGCCGAGTCGGTGATCCGGGAAGCCGGCGCCATCCCGTCGTTCCTGGGCTATCACGGCTACCCGGCGTCGATCTGCGCCTCGGTCAACGACCGGGTGGTGCATGGCATCCCGTCTGCCGCGGAGACCCTGTCACCCGGTGACCTGGTGTCCATCGACTGCGGTGCGGTGCTAGATGGCTGGCACGGTGACGCGGCGGTCAGCTTCGGGATCGGATCCCTCGACCCGGCCGACGAAGCGCTCTCGGACGCCACCAGGGAATCGCTGGAAGCCGGAATCGCCGCGATGGTCGTGGGCAACCGGCTGACCGACGTGGCGCACGCCATTGAACGCGGTACCCGCGCGGCCGAGGCCCGCTATGGACGTGCGTTCGGGATCGTGCAGGGATACGGGGGCCACGGCATCGGCCGTCACATGCACATGGATCCCTTCCTGCCCAACGAGGGCGCCCCCGGGCGCGGCCCGCTGCTGGCCCCCGGTTCGGTACTGGCCATTGAGCCGATGCTGACGCTAGGCACCGGCAAAACGGTGGTCCTCGACGACCAGTGGACGGTCACCACCGCCGACGGGTCACGTGCTGCACACTGGGAACACACCGTGGCGGTTACCGAGGACGGACCCCGCATCCTGACCCTGGCCTGACGTGCGCCGAACCCGGTACCCGCAACGGTAGTGAACTAAACATCAATCGCACTCGTTTCACTAAGTGGAGGTGATCGAGTGGCTCGTGTGGCCAGCACGGCGGCTTCTGAAGCCGCTCTGATGAAGGCGCTCTACGACGAGCATGCCGCGGTTTTGTGGCGCTATGCGCTCCGGTTGACGGGCGACGCCAGCCAGGCCGAGGACGTCGTCCAGGAGACGCTGCTGCGGGCCTGGCAGCATCCAGAGGTGATCGGCGACACCGAGCGATCGGCGCGGGCGTGGCTGTTTACCGTCGCTCGCAACATGATCATCGACGACCGACGCAGCGCACGGCATCGCAATGTCGTCGCTTCGACGGACGAGGAGGGCGCGCCCGAGCAGTCCACGCCGGACGAGGTGAACGCAGCGCTGGACCGGCTGCTGATCGCGGACGCGATGGCACAACTGTCCACCGAGCACCGGGCCGTGATCGAGCGGTCCTACTACCGCGGATGGACCACGGCGCAGATTGCCGCAGACCTACAGATCGCCGAGGGAACAGTGAAGTCGCGACTACACTATGCCGTGCGGGCATTGCGACTCACTCTGCAGGAACTTGGGGTTACCCGATGACAGCGCAGCCAATCCAGCTGGTCATCGGCTCCGAATGCTTGAAGGGTGACAGGAGATGAACGATATGAGGACGCCATTATGGGGAATTGGCCCGCCCGGGAACCCCACTAACAACGAGGTCTTGACCATGGGTGACAACCACCGCTACGCGACGTGGGACGCCGCGTACGTGTTGGGGTCACTGTCCGCGGCCGATCGCCGCGAATTCGAGGTGCACATGGCCACCTGCGCGGACTGCCGGGAAGCCGTCAGCGAACTCAGTGGTGTGCCGGCGCTGCTGTCGCTGCTCGACCGGGAGGATGTCCTCGCGATCGACGAACCCAGGGCCGCTCCGGAGCCCGGACTGGTGCCAACGGCGCTGCCCAAGATGTCGCCGGACATGTTGCCATCGCTGTTGGGAGCGGTGCGCTTCCGCCGCCGCCGCACCCGCGTGGCGACCTGGGTGGCCTCGGCGGCCGCGGCCGCGGTGCTGGGCGTCGGTGTGTTCGTCGGCGTCGAAAGCCAATCCTCGCCGGCCGCGCAGCAGGTGACCGCGTCGGCCGACCCGATGGCACAGGTCGGGACGAACCTGCTGACCTCGACGGTGTCGGTGTCCGGCCAGCACTGGGGGACGTTCATCAACATGAAATGCGTCTGCCTGGCTCCGCTGACTGCGCACCATGACACGTTGGCGATGGTCGTGGTGGGTCGCGACGGCAGCCAAACCCGGCTGGCGACCTGGGTGGCCGATCCCGGTCACACCGCGACGCCCGCCGGCAGCATTTCGACGCCGGTCAACCAGATCGCCGCCGTGCAAATCGTTTCCGCTGATACAGGCCAGGTTCTGCTGCAGCGATCGCTGTAAAATTCGCGCCGGCTTTGAACCCAAGCCACTCGCCCGTCGTGTTAACTGCATGCCAAGGACGCACCGGGTGGTCGACCACATCGTCGAACACCTCGCGGCAGTCGGAATCGACCACATCTTCGGGGTGGACGGTGCCAACATTGAGGACCTGTACGACGCGGCCCACTTCCACCCCGGAATCACCGCGGTGCTGGCCAAGCACGAGTTCTCCGCTGCAACGATGGCCGACGGGTACAGCCGTAGCGGGGCCGGACTGGGGGTGGTGGCGGCGACTTCGGGCGGCGGCGCGCTGAATCTCGTCGCCGGCCTGGGGGAAGCGTTGGCCAGCCGCGTTCCGGTGCTGGCTCTGGTCGGCCAGACCCCCACCCCGATGGACGGGTTGGGCAGCTTTCAGGACACCAGCGGCTGCAACGGATCGCTGGATGCCGATGCGGTGTTCTCCGCGGTGTCGCTGTCCTGCGAGCGGGTGCTCAAGCCGGCCGACATCATCCCCGCACTGCCTCGGGCCATCGCCGCGGCGCGTACGGGCGGCCCGGCAGTCTTGTTGCTGCCCAAGGACATTCAGCAGGCCTACATTGAGATCCCGGATATCCGGGCCCACCGTAAGGGACACCCGGGCGGCGAGCTGCGGCCCATCGGCAACCCCTATGCGATCGCCGCAGTGCTGCGCAACGCGAACGGTCCGGTCACCATCATCGTCGGCGAGCAGGTGGCCCGGGACAACGCCCGGGTCGAGCTCGAGGCGCTGCGTGCGGTGTTGCGCGCGCAGGTGGCTACCGTCCCGGACGCGAAAGATGCCGCCGGCACACCGGGCTTCGGTTCCTCGTCCGCGCTAGGGGTGACTGGCGTGATGGGCCACCCGGGGGTGGCCGAAGCGGCGGCCGCCAGTGCCGTGTGCCTGGTGGTCGGCACCCGACTGTCGGTCACCGCCCGCACCGGCCTGGACGACGTGCTGGCCAGGGTGCGGACGCTGTCCATTGGGTCCGCGCCGCCCTATGTTCCGTGCACCCACGTGCACACCGACGACCTGCGTGGCTCGCTGCGCATGCTGACCCAGGCACTGTCCGGCCGCGGACGGCCCACCGGCTTGCGGGTGCCCGATGTGGTGCGCCACACCGAACTGAAGCCCCCGCCGTACGGGGGCGCCGGGGTGCGGTACCGCGACGCCATGGCGGTGCTGGACGGCGCCCTGCCCGACGGGACAGACGTCGTGGTCGACGCCGGCAATACCGGCGCGTCGGCGGTCCACTACCTTCCGGCGCGGCGGGGCGGCAGATTTGCGGTCGCGCTCGGCATGGGCGGCATGGGCTACAGCTTCGGCGCCGGCATCGGGATGGCGTTCGGTCGGGCCAACAGCGGACGGCGCGGCGGGCGCACGGTGGTGATCGCCGGGGACGGCGCGTTTTTCATGCATGGCATGGAGGTGCACACCGCGGTGCACTACCGGCTCCCGGTGACGTTCGTGTTGTTCAACAACAACGCCCACGCCATGTGCGTGACCCGCGAGCAGCTGTTCTATGACGACCTGTACAGCTACAACCGATTCCGTTCCAGCCGGCTGGGTGCCGGTCTGGCAGCGATGTTCCCGGGCCTGACGTCGGTTGACGCCACCGATCTCGACGGGTTTGCCGCCGCGATGCGCGCGGCGTTGGACGTCGAGGGCCCGGCGGTGGTCAGCGTTGAATGCGCCGCCGACGAAATCCCGCCATTCGCGCCGTTTCTCGCCGGTCAAGCGGTTAAAACCACTGCCACAGAAGAGATTCCAACCGCAAAGGAGAACCGAACCGATGTCGCTGCCAGCGCTTGAGGATATCCCCACTCAAATCGACGGGGTGACTCGCATCGAGACCCACCCCCGCGAAAAGGCCACCCCGATCATCATGGATGCGATGCGGTCGGTGTACCCGCACGACCAGGTCTTCGGTGAGTACTGCACCGTCAACGATTACATCGACTGCCCGCCCGACGAGTTATTCCAGTACCTGGCCGACACCCGCAGCCTCGAGGAGTGGACCTACAGCCTGCGCGGTTTCACCCCGACCGACGAACCGGGCCTCTGGCTGGCCTATGACCGGCTCGGTTCGGAGACGGAGATCTACACCCGCACGATCGTCAACGAGCAGGCCCGCACCGTCGACTACCACTGCGCATGGGATCAGGGCAAACACCTGTGGATGATCTACCTGATGCGCGTCATCGACGCGCAGGTAGTCCTCGACAAGCCCGGTTCGGTTGTGCTGTGGACCAATTGCCATCACCCGTTCTACGACAACAACCCGTATCCGGAGACGGCGCCCGCCGAGCGACCGGTGTGGGTCGGCGATTTCTGGGACATGTTCGGCGCCGGCCACATGCTGGAAATGAAGAACCTCAAGGCGATCGCCGAGTACCGCCATCACAATGGCCTGCCGGTGACGCCCGACTGGATGCGCTGAGGAGAGGCGAGGACAATATGAGCCAACCCACCGTCAGCCTGACCGACGTTTCCACTTACCTGCCCGGCGAGCCGATCGGCGCAGATTACTACGCGCAATTCGCCGAGTCCGACGACCTACGTGACAACGTCATGTTCCGCGCCCCCAAATTCCGCCATCACGTCGCGCCCGAGGAGACCGCGATCGACATGGTCGAGCGGGCGGCGCAGGGTCTGATCGAACGGCACGGCGAAGACGTCATCGAAGGCGCCGACGTGTTGATCACCCACACGCAGGTACCGGACATGGCGTTCTACGGCGAAGGCGGCGGCATCGCGCACCGCCTGGGCTTGCGGCCTTCCTGGGTGCTCGACCTGAATAACGGCGGGTGCGCTGCGTTTGTGCTGGCGCTCAACGTGGCTCGTCAACTGCTGTCGTCGGGCGCAGGGCACACCGCGCTGATCGCCATCGCGCAAAATGCCGCAGGACACGTCTTCGATCAGCCCGGAGTTCGCCGCAAGGCGCAGTCGGCAGTGCCCGGCGACGGCGCGGCGGTGGGCCTGGTCACGCTGTCCGACCAATCACCCATTCTCGATATCGAGTGCCGCACCTACGGCGAATACGCCGGCGAGATGGTGCTGGCCCCGGACCCGCCCCGTAAGTGGTGGGCGGCCGGTAACGGCGAACTCTCCATCGGATTCACCGAAAGCAAAGTCACCAAGGTGCTGGCCCGCGGCAACCGCCAGGTTCCCGAAGTGGCGCTGGCGGTTTGTGACCGAATCGGCTTGTCCACCAAGAATATCGATCTGCTGGTCACCAACCAGCCCAACCGGGCGTTTCTGCGCAATTGGCGGGAAGCGCTCGAATTGCCCAAGGAACGGCATCGCGACACCTTTGACGAGTGCGGCAACCTGTTCGGCGCCGGTATCCCGATCAACCTGGATCATGCGATATCCGACGGTCAGGTCAAGGCAGGCGACGTGGTCATGATGGCAGGCTTCGCGCACGCCGGCGACTTCGCCGGCGCGGCGGCGGTGCGCTGGGGCGGGCGGAACTGATGCACCCCGCCGCGAGCCCTGTCGCCGCCGAGATCGATGGCGAGTTTCCCACCGCGATCGACTCTTTTGCGTTGTCGCTCAACGAGAATCCTTTCCCACCGCTCCCGGGGGTGCGGTCGGCTTTGATTCGTTCGATTGATGCGGCGAACCGGTATCCGGAGTTTCTGCCCGAGCGGTTGCGGAGCCTGATTGCCGGTCGTATCGGCCTGCCAGCCGACCGGGTGGTGTTGGGCGCCGGTGCGACCGGCGTGGTGTTGCAGGCCCTGCAGGCACTGACCAACGCGGGCGACACGATCGTCTTCTCGTCGCCGACCTTCGACGGGTATCCGATCATCGCCCAGATGGCGCGGCTGAATCCGGTGATAGTGCCGCTCGACCAGCACGGCCATAACGAGCTCGATGGGCTGGCCGACGCCGCCGCGACGGCGCGCGCGGTGGTGGTGTGCCGGCCGCACAACCCGACCGGCACGTTGGAGCCGACGGCCGAGATCGTGAGATTCCTTCGGCAGGTACCGCGCGATACCATCGTGCTGCTCGACGAGGCGTATATCGAATTCGCCGCGCCCGAGCACCGGATCGACGTTTCGGCGCTGACCGCACACTTTCCCAACGTGGTGGTGGTGCGGACCTTCTCGAAGGCCTACGGGCTGGCGGGCTTGCGCATTGGTTACGGCGTGGCATCCGCGCAGCTGGCCGAGGCGCTGTGGACCCAGCAGCTGCCGTTCGGCATCGCGATCACCAGCTTGCTTGCGGTCGCGGCGTCCTACGACGCCGAATACCAACTGCTGCAAAGGATCCGGCAGATCACCGCCCAGCGCCGCTACCTGCGGATGCGGCTGGGCGCCATGGGGATCTACACCACGGACGCACACGCGAACTTCATATTCCTGCCCTCGAGGGGTGGGCAGGGTCGGCCGTGGAGCGACGTGTTCGCAGATACCGGGCTCCACATTCGGCACTACGCCGACGGCGCCGCACGAATCACCGTGGGCGCCCGCGAGTCCAGCCTGGCGGTGTTGGCGGCGGTGTCTGAGTTGGGGACGCCCCCTGCAATGACCGCACGCTGAAATCCGCCGAGCCCGGCTTCCCCTGCGGAGGGGACAGGGGAAGCCGGGCGTCCAACCCGAATCCTGCCCGGATTGGCGCGCTTCCTACCGCAAGTGCGGTATGAAAGGGCGTGGCCCCGGAGAAGAAGCGCGACCCGATCGCCGCGGCACGGGCCAACTGGGAGCGTGCCGGGTGGGGCGATGTGTCGCAGGGCATGGTGGCGGTGACATCGGTGATGCGCGCGCACCAGATCCTGCTGGCGCGCGTCGAGACGGCGCTGCGTCCCTACGACCTGAGTTTCTCCCGCTACGAGTTGCTGCGGCTGCTGGCGTTCAGCCGGACCGGGGCGTTGCCGATCACCAAAGCCTCCGACCGCCTTCAGGTTCACGTCACCAGCGTCACGCACGCCATCCGCCGGCTGGAGGCCGACGGGCTGGTGCACCGCGTGCCGCACCCCACCGATGGGCGCACGACGCTGGTGCAGATCACCGAACTCGGCCGCTCCACGGTCGAGGACGCGACGGTAACGCTCAACGAGCTGGTGTTCGGCGACATCGGGATCACGGCTGACGAGTCGCGCGCGCTGGTGTCGTCCATCGAAACGCTGCGGCGCAACGCGGGCGACTTCTGACGAACGAGGGTCAGCCGTTGCGCAGCATCTCGATCACGGCGCTGAAGTCCTTGTCGGCGTGGTCGGCGGCGAACTTGGCGTAAAGCTCGGCTGCGTGGCTGCCCAGCGGTGCCGCCGAACCGGTCGCGCCCACCGCATCCATCGCCAGGCCCAAGTCCTTGTTCATCAGCGCGGTCGCGAAGCCGGGCTTGAAGTCATTGTTGGCCGGCGAGGTCGGGACCGGACCCGGCACCGGGCAATTGGTGTGCACAGCCCAGCAATTGCCGGTGGCGCCGGTGATGACGTCGAACAACGACTGCGCGGACAACCCGAGGTTTTCGGCCAACACGAACGCCTCGCCGACCGCGATCTGCTGCACCGCCAGCACCATGTTGTTGCACACCTTGGCGGCCTGCCCTGCGCCGGTCGTGCCGCAGTGAATGATCTTGCCCGCCATCGGTTCCAGGACCGGCCGCGCACGCTGTACCGCGGCCCCGTCGCCGCCCACCATGAAGGCCAGCGTCCCGGCCAAGGCACCCTTCACCCCGCCGGACACCGGCGCGTCGAGCTGGGGTAGGCCGTGTGAGGCGGCCAATGCATGGACTTCGCGGGCGTCGTTGACCGAGATCGTGGAACTGTCGATCAACAACGCACCTTCGCGGGCGGCGGGCAGAATCTCGGCGTAGCAGCGTTTGACGATGTCGCCATTGGGCAGCATGGTGATGACCACGTCGGCATCGGCCACCGCTTCGGCGGCGCTGTCGAACACCGCAACACCGCCGGCGGCCGCGGCGGTCACCGCCGCGGGCACCGGATCGAAGCCGCGCACGGTCTGGCCGGCGGCGATCAGGTTCGCCGACATCGGGCCGCCCATGTTGCCGAGCCCCAAGAACGCGATTGCCGACATGCAGTCCCCCTCTTAGGCGCTCGCTGTAGGAGCTTTGAACCGCGCGGCCTCGGCGCGACCGATGACCACTCGCATGATTTCGTTCGTCCCTTCCAGAATTCGATGCACCCGCAGGTCGCGGACGATCTTTTCCAGACCATACTCGCGCAGGTAGCCGTAGCCGCCGTGCAGCTGTAGCGCCTTGTCAGCGACCTCGAAGCAGGTGTCAGTGACGTAGCGCTTGGCCATTGCGCACAGCTCGACCTTGTCGGGGTCGTCGGCGTCCAGCGCACTCGCGGCCCGCCACAACAACATTCGCGACGTCTCCAGCCCGGTTGCCATGTCGGCCAGGGTGAACCTGATCGTGGGCTCGTCGAGCAGGGGAGACCCGAAGGCCTGTCGCTCGCGAACGTAGGCGCCTGCTTTGTCGAAGGCGGCCTGCGCGCCGCCAAGCGAGCATGCCGCGATGTTCAGGCGGCCACCGTTGAGGCCCTTCATCGCGATGCCGAAGCCGGCGCCCTCACCGTCCGCGCCGCCCAACATCGCGTCCGCGGGTACCCGCACGCCCTCCAGGATCACCTGCGCGGTGGGTTGCGCATGCCAACCCATCTTCTCTTCGAGTGCCCCGAAACTCATTCCCGGAGTGCCCTTTTCGACGATGAACGCGGATATACCGCGCGGGCCGGGTTTTTCTGGCCCACCCGTTCTCGCCATCACCACGTAGACGTCGGAGGCTCCCGCGCCGGAAATGAACTGCTTGACGCCGTCGAGCACATAGTCTGCGTTTTTTTCTGGGCCCTGTTTGACGGCGCGGGTGCTCAGCGCGCTGGCGTCGGACCCGGCGCCCGGCTCGGTCAGGCAGTAGCTGGCGATGACATCCATTGGCGCCAGCCGCGGAATCCAACCCTTGCGTTGCTCATCGGTGCCGAAGCTGTCGATCATCCACGCGCACATATTGTGGATCGACAGGAACGCGGCGATCGTCGGGCACGCGATGGCCAACTGCTCGAAGATCCGCACACCGTCCAGACGGCGCAGCCCGCTGCCGCCGACGTCGTCGCGACAATAGATGGCCGCCATGCCGAGTCCGGCGGCCTCGCGCAACACGTCCACCGGAAAATGCTTGCTGGCGTCCCATTCCAGGGTGTATGGGGCAAGCCGTTTGGCGGCGAACGCGGCCGCCGTCTCGGTGATGACCCGCTCGTCGTCGTTCAGATCGAGGAACTGCATGAAGCCGCCGAACCTAATCCATTGTCGGGATGCTGAACTCGGCACCGTCCTTGATCCCAGACGGCCACCGCGATGTGACGGTCTTGACCTTGGTGTAGAACTGGATCGACGCCGGACCGTGCTGGTTGAGGTCGCCGAAGCCGGAACGCTTCCAGCCGCCGAACGTGTGGTAAGCCACCGGGACCGGGATCGGCACGTTGACGCCGATCATGCCCACCTGCACCCGGGACACGAAGTCACGCGCGGTGTCGCCGTCGCGGGTGAAGACCGCGACCCCGTTGCCGTACTCGTGCTCGGAAGGCAGCCGTAAGGCTTCCTCGTAATCATGGGCCCGCACCATGCACAGCACGGGTCCGAAGATCTCGTCGGTGTAGATCGACATGTCCGGGGTGACGTGGTCGAACAGGGTCGGCCCGATGAAAAAGCCGCCCTCCAGGTTGGCGTCACCGAAAGTCAGGTCGTCGCTGGCACGCTCACGGCCGTCGACGACGAGTTCGGCACCGGATTCCACGCCCTGGCCGATGTAGTCGCGGACCCGGGCCAGCGCGGCATCGGTGACCAGCGGGCCGTAGTCGGCCTTGGGGTCCAGGCTGTGGCCGACCCGGAGATTGTTGATCCGCTCAACGAGCCTGGCGCGCAACCGGTCCGCGGTCTGATCGCCGACCGGTACCGCAACGCTGATCGCCATGCAACGTTCGCCCGCGCTGCCGTAGCCGGCGCCGATCAGCGCGTCGACGGCCTGGTCCAAGTCGGCGTCGGGCATCACGATCATGTGGTTCTTGGCCCCGCCAAAGCATTGCGACCGCTTGCCGGTGGCCGCGGCGGTGGAGTAGATGTACTGCGCGATGTCGGAGCTGCCGACGAAGCCGACGGCCTTGATGTCGGGGTGGTGCAGGATGGCGTCCACGGCCTCCTTGTCGCCGTGTACGACCTGGAAGACGCCCGGGGGCAGGCCCGCTTCGAGGAACAGCTCGGCCAGGCGCACCGGAACCGACGGGTCGCGCTCACTTGGCTTGAGCACGAACGCATTTCCGCACGCAAGGGCCGGCCCGGCCTTCCATAGCGGGATCATCGCCGGGAAGTTGAACGGCGTGATGCCCGCGACCACACCCAGCGGCTGGCGCAACGAGTACACGTCGATGCCCGGTCCGGCACCTTCGCTGTATTCGCCCTTGAGTAGGTGTGGGATGCCGAGGCAGAACTCGATGACCTCGATGCCGCGCTGAATGTCGCCCTGCGCGTCGGCCACCGTCTTGCCGTGCTCGATGGACAACAGCTCGGCGAGCTCGGCGCTGTGCTCGTTGACCAGCTCGATGAATCGCATCAGCACCCGGGCGCGGCGTTGCGGATTCCACGCGGCCCAGCCCTTTTGCGCCTCGGCGGCCGATGCCACCGCAGCGTCGATGTCCGCCTTGCCGGCCATCGGCACCTGGGCCTGGACCTGGCCGGTGCTGGGGTTGAGGACGTCAGCGGTGCGGCTGGACTGACCGGCGGTGCGCTGCCCGTCGATGAAGTGCGGAATCTGTCTCGTCATGCCTGTTCCTAATGAATGTTGATCGTGGAGGTT
Organism: uncultured Actinomycetota bacterium; assembly: GCA_963767375.1. Lineage (GTDB taxonomy): Bacteria > Actinomycetota > Actinomycetes > Mycobacteriales > Mycobacteriaceae > Mycobacterium. The sequence continues at coordinate 605,617 of CAVYDT010000008.1, read as the reverse complement.
GCACCCAGATTACTTGCATATCCTAGTAACTCTGGGCCGGGCTTGGCAAGCGCGTTGTGGGTGATACACCCAATGAACGCGCCGGCCGAGTCGACGGCCACCTTCTCCGGGTTAAAGAGGCCGGTCAACGGCAAATCGCCCTGCGTTCCCGGCATGCTCCTGGACGGGCAGGCGCACGGATTCCGCCGCAACTGGATTGCCCCGACTGAACCGCAAGGGGTTCTGGACCGTGTTACTCCTGGGGCCCGAGATCCTCGGCACCGGACATGACAGGAGATCGCGGATGACTACAGAGACCCAGGGCAACCCCGACGCCGTTGTCATCGGCGCGGGCCCCGCTGGTCTGGCTGTCGCGCGCGAACTCGATCATCAGCATGGCATCAAAGCGCTCGTTCTCGACCGCGCAGCCGCCCCGGCGATGTCCTGGCGCACGCGCTATGACAACTTCCGGCTCAACACGACCGGGTTCTTGTCGCACCTTCCCGGACAGCGGATTCCCTTGAACGCCGGCCGTTGGCCGACCAAGGAGGACATGGTGCGCTACTTCGATCGCTACGTTCAGCGGCAGAACATCGCGCTTGAGCTCGGATGCGAGGTCCACCGCGTCGACCGCGCCGGGGGAGTATGGCAACTTGACACGTCGTCGGGTGTAATCCGAACCGCGGCAATCGTTCTCGCCACGGGCAACTACAGTGCACCCGCCATCCCTGCGTGGCCTGGGCTCAGTCGCTTCAACGGCGAGATCATTCACTCCGCGGATTTCACAAACGCTTGGCCCTACCGCGGCCGCGACGTACTGGTCGTTGGCGCAGGCAATTCGGCCGCCGACATCGCTGTTCAGCTCGCCAACGACGGCGCGCGACGGATCTGGCTCGCGGTGCGCACACCTCCGCACCTGGTTCGGCGGGCCATGGGACCGTTTCCATCGGATATCTTCCTGGAGCTGTCCGCGAGAGTTCCCGCGCGCATGATCGATCCGCTGATCGCGCGGATGACCCGCCTGATGTGGGGTGGTGACCTGTCGGCCTACGGCTTCCAGCGGCCGCCTCTCGGGCTGAAGGCGACGGTGGAGACACGCGGTCGCATCCCGACGCTGGCCGACGAGCTCATCGACGCTGTGCGGATGGGCCGCGTCGAGGTCGTCGGCGCCGTCAAGGCGATCGAATCCGACGGCGTGATCCTCGCCGACGGCACGTCCGTAGCGCCGCAGGTGATCATTGCAGCTACCGGGTTCGACACGGCTCTTGACGGTTTGGTCGGACATCTCGGAGTCCTCGACGAGCACGGCAACCCGCGCGGCGGCTTTGCCTCCCACGTCGGCGACGGAATGTTCGCGATCGGGTACGGCATTCCGCCCAATGGTCCACTGCGGGCGATCCGTCTCAACGCGACGCCACTGGCCCGGGAAGTCGCGGGCTATCTGAAGCGAATTGGTCCATGGCGGCAGTTGCGAGCATTGGACGACGATGCCTCCGTGGCGATGCCCGCCGGAACGCGTCACTTGAAAAGTATAGGGATATAATGATTTTGCTCTCCGCCGCAAAGACCTTCCACCGTGGCGCAGATGGCTACGAAACGGCCCGCCGGGCAACCGTATGGAATGGCCTTCTGCCGGAACGATTTCCCGATGTAATCGTGCAGGCGCACGACGCCGCCGACGTAGTCGCGGCGATCCGTTATGCGCGTGCCAACGGACACCACGTCGGCGTACGTTCGGGCGGGCACAGCTGGGCGGCCAGTCACCTGCGCGACGGCGGCCTGCTGCTCGACGTCAGCCGCCTCGATCACTCCACCGTCGATCCGGATCGGATGACAGCAGACGTCGGCCCGGGCAAGGTCGCCAGCATCTTCGCGACAGAACTGGACGCGCAAGGACTATTCTTTCCCGCCGGCCATTGCGAAGGCATTTGCCTCGGCGGCTTTCTTCTGCAGGGCGGATACGGCTGGAACAGTCCGGTGCTCGGACCGGCATGCGAGAGCGTGCTCGGAGTGGAGGTCGTCACCGCCGACGGTGAACAGATCTACTGCGACCCCGAAAACCACCCAGACATGTATTGGGCAGCCCGCGGCTCCGGACCGGGCTTCTTCGGTGTGGTCACCTCCTTCAAACTGCGGGTTTACCCACGCCCGGCGGCCTGGGGCACCTGCCTGTACATGTATCCGATCGAGGTCGCCGACGAGGTTTTCACCTGGGCACGCTCGATCGTTTCCGAGCTCGACGACCGGGTCGAGCTGCAGATCCACACCGGGCGGAGCTTTCCGGGATCCGGGCTCGACCAACCTGGCATCACAATCGCCTGCCCGGTATTCGCCGACTCGGAGGAGGAGGCGGCGAAAGCCCTTGCCCCGCTGGGCGCTTGCCCGGTCATCGACAAAGCGATCGTCAGTCTTCCTTATGCGCCGACAACTTTGGCCAATTGGTATACCGCCGTGATGGCCAGCTACCCGAAGGGGCATCGCTACATCGCGGACAACATGTTCACGTCGGCTTCCGCAGAAGAACTACTGCCGGGCATCCGCAACATCATTGAAACCATGCCACCGCACCCCTCGCACTTCATTTTCACGGGCTGGAAGACGTCCCCGGAGCGCGCGGACATGGTGTACGGCGTGGAAGACGAGATCTACCTGGCGCTCTACACCATCTGGCAGGATCCGGCCGACGACGAAAAGTACCGCGACTGGGCCGCGTCCAGCATGGCGGCGATGTCCCACTTGGCGACAGGCATCTCGCTCGCCGACGAAAATCTCTGCCGGCGTCCGGCGCGATTCATCGCCGAATCGAACATGGCACGCCTCGATAAGGTGCGCTCGGCCTACGACCCGGATGGTCGATTCCACAGCTGGATGGGCGGCGTCTGACCGCTGGCGGCCTGCCGCTGAGCTAACCGTGGCGGTGTGCCGCGGGTGAACCAAACAGCCGTTTCTATCGTTTCATAGGTAAGGGCGATTCAGAGTCAGTCGCCGCAACAGAAATCATCGACGAGAGCCGCACTGACGGGCGCGCGATGATGCTCTGCCGGCTATCCGAAAGGCCGCCGGCTACAAAATATCTTATGCGCCAGGGGAGATGGGGTTACATGATGATGCCGCTATGGCGGCCCGGGACGCCGCACGGAGGTGACGTAGCCGGGCATGACGAGTACAGGATGTGGGATGCCGCATACGTGCTGGGATCGCTGTCGTCCGCCGAACGGCGGGAATTCGAAGCGCACATGACCGCCTGCCCGTTGTGCCGCAGCGCCGTTGGCGAGCTCAACGGCTTGCCGGCCCTGCTGTCGCGGCTGGATCGCGGCGAGTTGGCAGGCATCGACTTAGAGATCGACCATGCCGACCGCAGTGGCGTAGAACGGTTGCTGCCTGCTGAGTTGCTGCCGTCGCTGCTGGCAAAGGTGAGCTGGCGACGGCGCCGGTCCCGCATCGCGACGTGGACGGCCGGGGCGGCCGCAGCCGCGGTGCTGGCGGTCGGCGCGTTTGTCGGCGGTGCGGGCCATTCTCCGACATCATCCGTGCCCACGCCGCCGCAGGCGAGCGTGTCGGTCCAGCCGATGGCGCAGGTCGGGACGAACAGGCTGGCCTCGACGGTCTCGCTCAGCAGAGAGCAGTGGGGAACGTTCATCTCGATGAACTGCGTCTGCCTGGCCCCGCTGAACGCTCATCACGACACGCTAGCGATGGTCGTGGTAGGTCGTGACGGTAGTCACACTCGGATGGCAACCTGGGTGGCGAATCCGGGGCACACGGCGACGCCCGCTGGCAGCATTTCGACGCCTGCCGACCAAATCGCCTCTGTGCAGGTGGTTTCCGCCGACGACGGCCAGGTGCTCCTTGAGCGTTCGCTGTGAATTTCGCCCCGTGTGAACTGAAGTCACCCGCAGGTCGTGTTACTGACATACAAGCTAGGGGGGAAGATGCCCAGGACACAGAGGGTGGTCGACCATATCGTCGAGCACCTCGCGAGAATCGACAGCCATTACATATTCGGTGTCGACGGTGCCAACATCGAAGATCTCTACGATGCAGCACATTTCCGTTCGGACATCACCGCGGTGTTGGCCAAGCACGAGTTTTCCGCGGCCACGATGGCCGACGGGTACAGTCGCAGCGGCTCCGGTTTGGGGGTAGTGGCGGCGACCGCTGGCGGGGGCGCGCTGAATCTTATTCCGGGCCTGGGGGAATCATTGGCCAGCCGGGTGCCGGTGTTGGCATTGGTGGGTCAGCCCGCGACCAAGATGGACGGTCGGGGCAGCTTTCAAGACACCAGTGGCCGCAACGGTTCATTGAATGCCGAGGCGTTATTTTCTGCGGTGTCGGTCTTCTGCCGGCGGGTGTTGACGCCCGCCGACATCGTTTCGGCGTTGCCCGACGCTATAGCGGCGGCGCGAACCGGTGGTCCGGCAGTGTTGTTGCTGCCCAAGGATATTCAGCAGGCGAAGGTCCCCGTCAACGGCTACGGCGGTTTCGAGCGCCCGGCACCGCGCATCGGTGATCCACATGCGATCGTGCGCGCTCTGCGCCGAGCGACTGGACCTATCACAATCATCGCCGGCGAGCAGGTGGCTCGCGATGATGCCCGCTCCGAACTCGAGGAGCTGCGGGCCCTGCTGCGCGCGCAGGTGGCATGTGTGCCCGACGCTAAAGATGTAGCCGGTACACCAGGTTCCGGTTCGTCCTCAGCGCTCGGTGTGACCGGCGTGATGGGCCATCCCGGAGTGGCCGACGCGGTGGCAGCCAGCGCCGTGTGCCTCGTCGTCGGCACCCGACTGTCGGTGACCGCCCGCGCCGGCCTCGACGACGCGCTCGCGGCGGTGCGGACGGTCTCGATCGGCGCGGCACCCCCATACCTGGCGTGCACACACGTGCACACCGACGATCTGCGAGGCTCGCTGACGATGCTGACCCGGGCGTTGTCCGGGCCCGGGCGGGCAAGGGGACTACGCGTGCCCGATTTCGTAGCGGACGCCGAACTCAGTCCACCGTCGTTCGCCGGTACGGGTGTGCGCTACCGCGACGCCATGGTCGTGCTCGATCGCGTGTTGCCCGACGGAACCGACATCGTCGTCGACGCCGGCAACACCGGCGCAGCGGCAATCCATCACCTGCCCGTTCGCCGGGACGGTCGGTTCGCCGTCGCACTCGGCATGGGCGGCATGGGCTACAGCTTCGGTGCCGGTATCGGGATGGCCTTCGGCCGCGCGATGAACCGCGGGCTTGACGGACCTCGCCGGCGCACCGTAGTGATCGCGGGGGACGGCGCGTTTTTCATGCACGGCATGGAGGTGCACACCGCGGTGCAGTACCGCCTTCCGATCACTTTCGTACTGTTCAACAACAACGCCCACGCCATGTGCGTCACCCGTGAGCAGCTGTTCTACGACGACCTGTACAGCTACAACCGGTTCGCTCCCAGCCAGCTCGGGACCGGTCTGGCGGCCATGTTCCCCGGACTGTCTTCGATCGACGTGGCTGACATCGACGCACTGCCCGAAGCGCTGGAACGGGCATTGGCCGTCGATGGTCCGTCCGTCGTCAGCGTCGAGTGCTCTGCCGACGAAATCCCGCCATTCGCGGCATTTTTGAACCAACAACCCACCAACAACGTTGTCGAACAACAGATCACAACACCAAAGGAGAACCGTTTCCATGTCTCTAGCAGCGCTTGAGGATATCGCCGTCCACAGCGGCACGAACCAACCGATCGAGGGAGTGGTCCGCATCGAGACCTCGCCACTCGAGGAGACCGCACCGATGTTCATGGCGAAGATGCGGTCGGTGTACCCGCACGACGAGGTCTTCGGCCAGTACTGCACGGTCAACGACTACGTCGACTGCCCACCCGACGAGCTGTTCGAATACTTGGCGCACACCAACAGCCTGGAGGAGTGGACCTATACCCTGCGTGACTTCACCCCCACTGAGGAGCCCGGGCTCTGGCTGGCCTACGACCGGTTGCTTCCGGACACCGAGATCTACACCCGCACGGTGGCCAACGCCGAGGCCCGTACGGTCGACTACCACTGCGCCTGGGACCAGGGCAAGCACCTGTGGATGATCTACCTGATGCGGGTACTCGACGCGCAGGTGGTGCTCGGCAAGCCCGGTTCCGTTGTGCTGTGGACCAATTGCCGTCACCCGTTCTACGACGCCAACCCGTATCCCGAGGCCGCTCCGTCGGAGCGCACAGGCTGGGTGGGCGACTTCTGGGACATATTCGGTGCCGGTCATGCGCTGGAACTGAACAACCTCAAGTCAATCGCCGAATACCGCCACCGCAACGGACTGCCGATCACGCCGGACTGGATGAGTACATCATGAACCAACCCACCGTCAGCCTGACCGACGTTTCCACCTATCTGCCCGGCGAACCTGTCGGCGCTGACTACTACGCGCAGTTCGCCGATTCCGACGCCCTACGCGACAACCTGATGTTTCGCGCGCCCAAGTTCCGCCATCACGTCGGGCCGGACGAAACCGCGATCGACATGATCGAGCGAGCCGCACAGGGTCTGATCGAGCGGCACGGCCACGACGTCATTGCCAACGTCGACGTGCTGATCACGCATACCCAGGTGCCGGACATGGCGTTCTACGGCGAAGGCGGCGGCATCGCCCACCGACTGGGCTTGCGGCCGTCCTGGGTGCTCGACCTGAACAACGGCGGGTGCGCTGCGTTTGTGTTGGCGCTCAAAGTGGCCCGTCAATTGCTCGCGTCCGGACAGGGGCGCACCGCGCTGATCGCCGTCGCGCAGAATGCCGCTGGACACGTCTTCGATCAGGCCGGAGTTCGCCGCAAGCCGCAGTCCGCAGTGCCCGGCGACGGCGCGGCAGTCGGCCTGGTCACTTTGGGCGACCAGTCACCCATTCTCGATATCGAGTGCCGCACCTACGGCGAATACGCCGGCGAGATGGTGCTGGCCGCGGACCCGCCCCGCAAGTGGTGGGCAGCCGGTGACAGTGAGCTCTCCATCGGGTTCACCGAAACCAAGATCACCAAGGTACTCGCTCGCGGAAATCAGCAAGTCCCCGAAGTGGCGCTTGCCGTTTGCGATCGAATCGGCCTGCCGTCCAAGGACATCGACCTGCTGGTCACCAATCAGCCGAACCGGGTGTTCCTGCGCAACTGGCGCGAAGCTCTCGAGGTGCCCGAATCGAGACACTTCGATACTTTTGATAAGTGCGGCAACCTGTTCGGCGCAGGTATCCCGATCAACCTGGATCATGCGATATCCGACGGTCAGGTCAAGGCCGGCGACGTCGTGATGATGGCAGCCTTCGCGCACGCCGGCGATTTCGCGGGTGCGGCGGCGGTCCGCTGGGGCGGACGAAGCTGATGCTACCCCTGCGAGAGGCGAGCACTGCCACCGCGGAGATTCTCGACGCGTTGCCGCTCGCGACCGACCCATTCGCTTTGTCGCTCAACGAGAACCCATTTCCGCCGCTGCCGGCGGTGCGCTCGGCTCTGATTCGCTCGATCGATGTCGCCAACCGGTATCCGGAGTTCCTGCCCGAACGGCTGCGCCGCTTGATCGCCGGTCACATCGGGGTCAGCGACGAGCAGGTCGTACTGGGGGCGGGTGCTAGTGGGGTGGTGATGCAGGTCCTGCACGCGGCTACGCGGCCCGGTGATCGAATTGTGTTCAGCGAGCCTACTTTCGACGGGTATCCGATCTTCACCCAGATGGCCCGCTTGACGTCGGTCACTGTTCCGCTCGACGAGCGTGGCCGCCACGACCTGGAGGCAATGGCCGAAGCGGCAGCGGACGCTCGCGTCGTCGTCTTGTGTCGCCCGCACAATCCGACCGGCACCCTGGAACCTGTCGAGGATGTGCAGCGATTCCTGCGGAGGGTGCCGAACGACACGATCGTGCTGCTCGACGAGGCCTACATCGAGTTTGTCGCCCCCCAGCACCGCATCGACGGGCCGGACCTGATCCGGCACTTTCCGAATGTCGTTGTGTTACGGACCTTTTCGAAGGCCTACGGATTGGCCGGGCTTCGTATCGGGTACGGCTTCGCGTCACCAGAACTGGCCAGAACACTGTGGGCGATGCAATTGCCGTTCGGCATGGGCATCACCGGCTTGGCCGCCGTGGCGGCGTCCTACGATGCTGAAGACCAGTTGCGGCAACGCATTCTGCGCATCACTGGTGAGCGGGATTACCTGTGCCGGCGCCTTCGGGCGATGGGTATATACACCACCGACGGGCACGCCAACTTTGTTTACCTCCCGGCCGTCGGACGACCCTGGCGAGACGTATTCAACGACGGGCTGAAGGCCCGTTACTACCCCGACGGCGCTGCTCGGATCACCGTCGGAGGCCGCGCGTCCACCCAAGCGGTGCTTGCCGCAGTGGCAAAATCGCGGACTGACTAAATCGCGTTGCGTGCCGGGAACTCCGCGCGCGAATCACAGACATTGGGCAGACATTGCTGGGCTTCGGTCCGGCGCTGGAAGGCGGCTGTCCGCTGACAAGCCCAGAGCATCGTCGGGCCCCATTTGTCCGGCACCGGGTGAACTTCTCGTCGAGGTCCTGCGTGGTACTAGTAGGAGGTTTGAGATGAATCCGCTGCTGATGATCTACTTTTCAACCGGCGCGACGTTCGTTGGACTTGGCCTGGTGAAGTTGCAAGCGCGACTTGAGCGATGGGCTTACGATCGCCATGCAGAGGACTGAAGTGAGCCGTCATTTGAGGCGTTCCTCGAAGCTGCTGCCAGGTCGGTCGACTCGGCCGCTTCGGATCCTCGTCGTCGGCGCCGGTGTGGGCGGCATTTCCGTCGCTCGGGGATTATTGCGCGACGGACATGACGTCACCGTCTTCGACCGGCGGCCGGATGTGAAGGCAGGTGGGGGCGCCGTAACTATCTGGTCCAATGGCGCGACGGTTCTAGAGCAGCTGGGGGTCGATATGGATGGGGCCGGTGAGCTGCTGTCCACCCTGCGGGTCATGACATCCACGGGTCGCCCGGTTGCCACTTTGGACCTGACTGCGATCGTGAATCGGCTGGGCGCACCGGTTCGGATGGTCCCACGTCGAGTCCTGCTGGAACGGCTGCTGGAAGGCTTTCCGGCCGAACGCATCTGGTGCAACGCCCGCGCGGTCGGGGTGGTCAGTACGCAAGACGGAGTTCGGCTCGAGTTCGAAGACGGTAGCTGGACCGAAGGCGATTTGTTGATCGGTGCGGATGGCCTGCACTCAATGGTTCGAGACATCGTCGGCGCGCAGTCCGCGGAGCCGACCGGCTGGTGCAGCTGGCAGGGACTGGTCACCCTTCCAAACGTCGTCGAAAAGCAGGTCGCACAAATGATTATCGGCGAGCACGGAAATGTTGGGCTGTGGCCCGCTGGAGGTTCGGATGTGCAGTGGTGGTTCGACTTGCCATGGTCGCGCGAGTTCGTCAGACCGCAACGTCCCATCGAGATGATCCGGTCCAATTTCACAGGATGGTCCGACTCGATCGATCGTGTACTCGCGACGTTGACCGACGAGGATCTGGCCCCTTCGCCGTTCCCGCATTTTCGGCATCCGATCCCTCGCTCGGGCCAAGGTGCGGTGACGTTGCTTGGCGACGCGGCGCACACGATGCCGCCCACCCTTGCGCAAGGGACCAATCAGGCGCTGCTCGACACGATGGTGTTGCGCGAGGCGCTGTCGGATTTCGCAAGGGGCGGCAAAGGGGTGCACACCAGCAACCGCGATCTCTCGAGCGCGCTGCGCTGGTACGAAGACACCAGGCGACGCAAGGTCAAGGCCGTGTCCTGGGTGACCACGCAGCAAGTGTCCCGCGGCGAGTCCGCGCTTAGACCGGCCGCAATGATCTCGGACCGGTTCATGACCTGGGCACTGACAACGTTTCTGCGTTCGGTGAGTCATCGCCGGATATCCGCGGAGATCAGTCGCGACCTCGGGGTCGAGACGACCGCCGACCTTGTCGGTGCCACTGAATGCCACTGAATGCCCCTGAATGCGAGTGAATAAATTGAACGAGTCGCCCCGCACGAGCCGCGAAGGTGAGGCGGTGTCTTCAACCGCGAAAATCACCAAGGTGCCGCCCGCCAAGCTGGCCCGCGTTGTCGAGTGGATTCGCCACTATCTGTATCGGCTCCATCAACGGCTGACACCCGCGCCGGCAGCAATGATGGAGATGATCATTGCCGCCTGGACGTCGCAGGCAATCACTGTGGCCGCTCAACTCGGTGTCGCCGATGCCCTCAGCAACGGCCCGCTGCCGATCGAGGAGCTGGCCGCTCGGGTGGGCGCGGACGCGGACGCGCTACGCCGGCTGCTGCGGGCCTTGATCAGCAAGGGTATCTTCGTTCATCGCCACGACGGGCGCTATGGGCTGAATTCCCTTGCCGGCACTCTGCGTTCGGACGCGCCGATCTCGATGACGTGGGCGGCGCAGTTCTACGGGTCGGCCGAGCAGCGCGAACGCTGGACGCTGATGGTGGATTCGATCCGAACCGGGAGTTCGGTCGTGCCGGCATTGCGCGGCAAGGAGAGCTTCGAATACTTCGCCGGGCAGCCCGAGCTTGCCGAGCTTTTCAACCAGACGATGACGAGCGTTTCGGAGCTGACGGACGGGCCGGTGGTCGCCGGTTACGATTTCAGCGCCTACCCCACGATAGTCGACGTGGGCGGTGGGCACGGCCCACTGCTGGCCGCCATCCTGGCGCGGGCGCCGGCTTCGCGGGGCGTACTGTACGACCTGCCGGGGGTTGTTGCGAACGCTCCAAGCGTGTTGCGCGAGCACAAAGTCGCCGACCGGGTGCGTATCGCGGAGGGGTCGTTTTTTGACAGCGTACCGGCCGGTGGTGACGCCTACATCCTCAAGAACATCGTGCACGACTGGCCCGACGACAAGGCGGTGCAGATCCTGCGTAACGTTCGCAAGGCAGCCGGCCCCGGAGCCACGGTGTTGCTCGTCGAATTGGTCATCCCCAAACACAACCGTGACTTCCCCGGAAAATGGGTCGATTTGGAGATGCTGCTGAATTTGGGGGCCCGCGAACGCACTGCCGCTGAGTACCGAGATCTGCTTAGCCAAGCCGGATTCCAGGTGACACGGGTGGTGCAAACCGCTTCGCCCCTCAGCGTGGTCGAGGCCCGGGCGGCGTAACTGCAACCACCGTGAGCCGGCAAGTCGGGTTAGTCTTTACCGGTGTGGTGGGTATCGGACCCCGAATTTGCGCCCCCCGGGGGAAGTCAGCGCGAGCGCTCCTGCCGACGAGGGCCACTTTTGAATGCCGACCGGCACCGCTTGCTGCCGGCACGTGTAACCCGAGCTGATATAGATCGGTGAAGGAGGCACGTGTCCAGAAACGAACCCGTCGGTCCGCGACAGCTGCGCGCGGTGCCCAATGACGGCTACGCGGACTGGGAGGCGGTGTATCAGGACAACGCCACCTGGGTGTACCGCACCCTGTTCGCGCGGGTCGGCAACCGGGCGGACGCCGAGGACCTCACCGCCGAGGTGTTTCTCGCCGCGCTGCGACCGCTGCGCCTCACCGCGAGCGTCGGCGAGGTGCGCGCCTACCTGCGGGCCACCGCCCGGACGGTGCTCGCGGCACACTGGCGCGAGACGCTGGGACGTGAAATCACCGCGATCGAGGACATCGAGCAGCCACCTGAAAGCGAGGAAGCGATCAGCGACGCACCCCAACGTGTCGCCGAGGTTCTCGACACATTGCCGGACAACTACCGGCGGATTCTGGAACTACGCTTCCTGGAAGGTAATTCGATCAAGGAGTCAGCCGCGGAACTCGGGGTCAGCGTCGCCAACGCCAAGGTGCTGCAACATCGCGCCCTGCGACTGGCGGCGCAGGTCAATGATGTCAATGACGGGGGCCAGCTGTGAACGCGCGAGGATTGCGCAAATACATCGACGATCTGCTGCGGGGTCGCCGCCCCAAGGCATTCCAGCCCGACGACTTCGAGGCGGCGCAGATCCGAACGGCGATCGAACTGCGGGCGGCCCGACCGGGTGACGACGCCCCGCGCCCGGAATTCCTCAACGATCTGCACGCCCGTCTCGCCGAGCAGACGACCGGCGCGCCCCCGGAAGCGGCGCCGAAGTCGAAGTGGAACACGACGCGCCGCCAGGTCGTCGTCGGGACGTCGGCCGCGGCGGCTGCCGCGGTCACGGCGGTATCCGTCGACCGACTCCTCATCGGCGGCCAAGCCGAAGCCCCCGCCGCGTCCGGGCAACTCACGCCCAACGATGGACGCTGGATGCGCGTGACGGCCAGTTCGGAAGTGCCCGACGGGGTCATGCGTCCTTTCGATCTCGGCTCGGTTAACGGATTCGTGCGGCGGGTCAACGGCAAGCCCGAAGCCGTATCCGGGGTGTGCACCCATCAAGGCTGCCGCTTGTGGTTCGACGCATCCGACGACCGGCTGAACTGCCCATGCCACACGACGTCGTTCGCGCCCAGCGGGCAGGTGCTCACCCACCAATTGCCGATCGCTCCAAAGCCGTTGCCAAAGTTGATGGTTCGCGAGGTCAACGGGGCGATCGAAGTGTTCGCCCCGGCGAGCCCCGTCGAACCGGCGTAGGTCGCACGCGTCATTCGGGTTCGTCGTCGTCGGGGGCGAGAAGTTTCTCGGGGTGGTGGAAGGTGTTGATGCGGGGTTGCCCGTAGTCCAGGTGCGGTGGCGGGATCCATTCGGTGTCGCCTTTGGCGTTTTTGCGGGTGGTCCAGCCTTTTTCGGCGAGTCGGTTGTCGGGTCCGCAGGCCAGGGTGAGGTCGTCGATATCGGTGCGGTGGGTTTTGGTCCAGCCGTTCACGTGGTGGACCTGGCTGTGGTAGGCCGGGGCGTCGCATCCCGGCATGGTGCAGCCACGTTCCTTGCCGTAGAGCATGATTCGCTGGGCGGGGGATGCCAGACGTTTGGTGTGATACAGCGCCAGGGGTTTGCCGTTGTCGAAGATCGCCAGGTAGTGGTGGGCGTGGCTGGCCCAGCGGATCACGTCCGACATCGGCACCAGGGTGCCACCGCCGGTCAGGGCTTTGCCGGTGGCGGCCTCGAGGTCCTTTAGTGTCGTGGTCACGATGATCGACACCGGTAGCCCGTTGTGCTGGCCCAGCTTTCCCGAGGCGATCAGGCCGCGCAGTCCGGCCAGCAATCCGTCGTGGTTGCGTTGGGCTGCCGAGCGGTGATCGCGGCGTACCGCGTCCTCGTCGGGTGTCTCGTCCACGACGGGTGTCTCGTCGTCGGGGTTGCACGCCCCGGGGGCGGCCAGTTTGGCCAGCATGGCCTCGATGGCCGCGCGCAGGTCGGGGGTGACCAGACCGCTCAGGCGGGACATCCCGTCGAATTCCTGCGTGCCCAACACGATGCCGCGCTTGCGTGCCCGCTCTTCGTCGCTGAATTCCCCATCGGGGTGCAGCCAGTCCATGATCCGCCCGGCATATTTGGCTAGCTCGTCGGGGCGATACCCGGCTGCTTTGCCGGCCAGGTCGGCTTCGGCGGCTTCGCGGGTACCGAGGTCCACCTCGGCGGGCAGGTGGTCGAAAAATCGGCGGATCTCCTTGACGTGCCCGTCCCCGATGAGCCCGTCGCGTTGCGCGGCGGCGGTATGACTGAGCCGTGGCGCCAACGGTTCGCCGGTCAGCGCGCGGCGTTCCCCGAGATCTTCGGCGTCGGCGATGCGCCGGCTGGCTTCGGCCTTGGTGATCCGCAGCCGGTCGGCCACCGCGCAGCGCAGCGTGCCGCCCAACTCTTCCTCGCCGGCTTGTGCGTCGAGTTGGTTGATGAGGCTGTGCTGCGGTGCGCGCAGGCGCCGTGTGGCGCGTTCGAAGTGTTCGAGCTTGCCTAGCAGTTCTGGGGTGGTCAAGACATCAAAGGACAAGTCGCAAAAACGATCCAGGGCGGCGTCGAACGCGTTCGAGACCTCGACGATCTCCTCGCGACTACTGCAACCCATGCCCAAATTTTACGAACGCCCACCGACAAGAACGGCCAAGTTGTGACTGCTGAAGAGGAAGTGGCCCAAGGGATTACAGAGACAATGGCTCGAACGCGGTCTGCCCGGTGTAACCCACCGCCCTATTACTTGGCATGACTGCTGCCATGCTTCGAAAACGTACCGTTGCCGCCTTGGCGGTGGGCGTGCTGTCGCTGGCCGGATGTTCGGCGTCGCGGCCGCCCACCGGTTCGGGCACGCCCTCCATGTCGATGCCCACCATGTCGGTCACCTCACCGGCTGTTCCGGTGAGTGGCGACCAAGTCAACATCGACAACTTCGCGTTTGTCCCCGCTACGCTCACCGTTCACGCCGGTAGCACCGTCACCTGGACCAACCACGACGAAGAACCCCATACGGTGGCGGCAAGTGACGGTTCGTTCCACTCGCCCGGGATGGGGACGGGCGCCACGTTCTCGCACGCCTTCGCCGCGGCCGGCACGTTCGATTACGTCTGCTCCATTCACCCGATGATGCACGGCACGGTGGTGGTGACCCCATGACGCGTGACCCCAATACGATGAGTCGCCGCCAGCTCATCCGGCACACGGCATGGTTCGGAGCCGCGGTCGGTTTCACCGTGGTCGGGGGCGAGGTCATCTCGCAAATGGCCGGTGCTTCGCCCGAGCACGCCCGAGCTCGGCCCACCCTGCGCTTCGCCCAAGTCAGCGACAGTCACCTCGGATTCTCCGGACCGGCCAACCCCAACGTCGCCGACACGTTCGGTCACGCGATCGATCGCATCAATAACCTCGGCTACACACCGGACTTCGTCATTCACACCGGCGACATCACGCACTTGGCCAGCCCGGACCAATTCGACCAGGCGAAGCAGATGATGAGCGGTCTGAAAACACCACACGTTTTCACCGTGCCCGGCGAGCACGACTCGGTCGACGATGCGGGTCAGAAGTATCGAAGCGTTTTCGGCGCGGGCAGCACCGGCGACGGGTGGTACAGCTTCGACATCGCCGGTGTGCATGTGATCGCACTGGTCAACACGCTGAACCTGAAGAAGCTTGGGCATCTGGGAGTCGAACAGTTGGAGTTCGTCGAAAAAGACGTCGCGCGGTTGTCGAGTGACACTCCCATCATCGTGATCAGCCACATACCGCTGTTCGCGATGTATCCGGACTGGGGCTGGGGCACCGACGACGCCGCCCAGGCGTTGGGTTACCTGCGCCGGTTTGCTTCGGTTACCTGCCTCAACGGGCATGTGCACCAACTATTTTCCAAGACGGAGGGCAATGTGACTTTCTACAGCGGGACGACGACCGCCTATCCGCTGCCCCATCCCGGCGACGGTCCGGCGCCGAAGCCGGTCACACTGTCCGCCGGCAAGCTCGGCGACGCGCTGGGCATCCGCGAGGTCAGCTACAGCACCGGACGGAGCGCGCTGGCGTTGAAAGAGCGGACACTGCAATGACTTTCCGGAATTTCATCGTCCGAGTTGGCCTGGCGGCGTCGTTAGCTGTCAGCGCAGCCAGCCACGCCTACCTCTATGTCCATGGCTACCAACATATCCCGAGAATCGGTACCGCGTTCCTGATTCAGGCCAGTGTCTGCTTTGCCGTGGCTCTGCTGATCGTTGTCGGCGGTCCCGGATGGCTGCGCTGGGCGGCGGCGGCGGTGGCGGGCGGCTCACTGGTGGCCTTCGTCCTGTCGAGGACCGTGGGGCTTCTGGGCTTTACCGAGCGGGGATGGGATCCATCGCCCTACGCGGCAAGTAGCGTGGCCGCCGAAATGGTGACGGTGCTGCTGTGGGCGGGTGTGCTGATCAGATGGCGTCGGCCGGGGTGAGTCGTCACCGGAATGCCTGCGGGATACGCCTCAACTGGGCTTCCGCAGGGCGCGCCGCAACAGGAACACCCAGGGCCACGACCCGGGGCACCGAGGTGTGGACATTCAGGGCTTTGAAGGCCGGGGCCTGATGACCGAGGCGGCTGGCCAGGCAGACAACGTCGCGGGGGAGCGGTTTAACGCGCTGATCCGCGGCGAATACGCCGGCCATCACCTGTTCGACATTGCCGCGATCGAGTCAACGAAGCCCGACGGCACGAGGGTCTCCGGTAGCTACGACAACCAGGGGTACTTCGCGCTATATGACGGGTACAACAACTCCGACGGCGGCTCGGCGGTCCACCTCAACGCGGTTGGTGCCAAGATCGCGGCGACAGCCTCTCTCGACGCGATCGCGCAGGCATCGCGGAAGTAGACACCGCCGGCCAGCCCTTCTAGGGACAGGTGACGTCGACCGTGAAGTCCTTGCTGACCTGCTGACCCGAAGCGTCCACGCCGCTGGCCGTGCCGGTGATCTTGTAGTTGTTGCCGGTCTTGACGGCGGTGGCGCCGTTGCCGGGGGCTCCCTCCGTGAAGCTCATGACCACCCCGTTGACAGTGCCGAGCCCGGCATTGTGGACCGCCGATCCGTCCTGCTCTAAACCAACGATGGCGCCGGTCAGCATGTCGCCGATGGCGATGGAGAACTTGCCGTTGGTCATCGAGCACACCACCGGGCCGCTGACGCTCTGCGGCTGACCGCCGATGGTGACCTGTGGTTGTCCGGACGCGGCGGGAGTGGCGCGCAACGCGGGCGCGGAGCTGGCGCTCGAGGCTGCGCTGGACGGCGACGCCGCGGCACTCGATGACGGGCCGGCGGCTTTGTTGTCGCTGGAACAGCCCGCCATGCCCGCAACAATCGCTGCGGCGCCCACGGCGATCAACAGCTCACGCCTCACCGGGTTCTCCCTTTATTGGATCGGGGCGCGCATACCGTCGATAAACGCCTGCGTCTCTTCCCAGGTCGGCAGGACGCCGGACGCGCGCACTTCTTCGAAGCTCGGCGCCGCCGCGTCGCGGTCGGACAACGAACGAGCGACGCCGTCGATCACGGGCCAGTCGATCGCCAGGGTCGGATCCATGGCACAGATGGTGTGCTCGCGCTGTGGGTTGTATTCCGACGAGCACAGGTACATGATGGTCGAATTGTCTTCCAGCGCAAGGAATCCATGCGCCAGCCCTTCGGAGATGTAGATCGTCCTGCGGTCGATGTCGTTGAGCAGAACCGAGTCCCAGCGGCCGAAGGTCGGTGAGCCCACGCGGACGTCGACGACCACATCGAACACGGAGCCGGACGCACAGGTCACATACTTGGCCTGGCTCGGTGGTACCTGTGCGAAGTGCAAGCCGCGCAGGACGCCGGCCGACGACACCGAGCAGTTGGCTTGCCGGACGTCCAAACGGTGACCGGCGAAGCCGCTGAACCCGCGGTCGGTGATCCATTCGAAGAAAAAGCCGCGGGAGTCGCCGTGAATGGTAGGAGTGATTTCCCAGGCGCCCGGGATCGCGAGCTCTCGAACTTTCATGTCATTGACCACGTTCCATGTAGCGGGCTTCGGTGACGTCCTTCAACGGACGCCACCACCATTCGTTGTCGCGGTACCAGTCAATGGTGGCCTGCAGACCCTCGCTGAAGTCGGTATGCTCTGGGGCCCAGCACAATTCGTCGTACAGCGCCGACGGGTCGATGGCGTATCGCAAGTCGTGGCCGACGCGGTCGGGGACGTGGTCGAAATCGTCGGGGTCGCGACCCATCATCTTCAGCAGCGTGCGCAGCACACTCAGGTTGTCGCGCTCACCTTCGGCGCCGATGAGGTAGGTCCGGCCGATCTGCCCTTTTTCGAGGATCCGCCGCACCGCGCTGTTGTGGTCGTCGACGTGGATCCAGTCGCGGACGTTGGCGCCGCTGCCGTACAGCTTGGGCCGCCGGCCGGTGAGCACATTGGTGATCTGGCGTGGGACGAACTTTTCGACGTGCTGATACGGCCCGTAGTTGTTGGAGCAGTTGGAGATTGTCGCTTGCACGTCGTACGAACGCACCCAGGCCCGGACCAGCACGTCGCTGGCGGCTTTGGTGGCCGAGTACGGGCTCGATGGGTTGTAGGGCGTCGATTCCGTGAACCGTATTGGGTCGTCGAGCTCCAGGTCGCCGTAGACCTCGTCGGTGGAGACATGGTGCAGCCGCACGCGGTGTCGTCGTACCGCCTCCAAGACGGCGAACGTCCCGATCACGTTGGTGCGCAGGGTCAGCTCCGGGTCGTCCAGCGAGTTGTCCACGTGGGTTTCGGCGGCGAAATGTACGACCGCGTCGCACTCGGCGACCAGCCGAGAAACCAGATCGCCGTCCGCGACGTCGCCCTCCACCAGCCTGATGGAATCGGCGACGTCGGCGAGCGACTCGCGCCGGCCGGCGTAGGTCATGGCGTCGAGCACCGTGACCGCGTCGTCGGGGTGCTCGCGTACCGCGCTGTGCACGAAGTTAGCGCCGATAAACCCGGCGCCACCGGTCACCAGCAGCCGCATGGTGTAAGACCATAGCGGAGCTTCTAACCAAGTAGTCGCCCGGCTAGTTCACTCAGTGCCTGCAGGAGCTTCTCTTCTGGCCAGCCATCCAGCACTTGGATCCCCACGTGATCGGCACCGGCGTCCAGGTGCTCGTTGAGGCGTTGCGCGATGGCGTCGGGCGTGCCGTAGGCCACCATTGCGTCGACGAGCTTGTCGCTGCCGGGCTTGCGTACGTCGTCGTGGGTGAACCCGAGCCGCAGCCAGTTGTTCACATAGTTGCTCAGGCCCAGGTAGTGCTCGAGGTATCTGCGGCCGATCGCCCGGGCTTCGTCGCGGTCGGTGGTGAGCACCACCTTGTGCTCCGGCGCCAGGAACACCGAGCTACCCACCAGCTCGCGCGCCTTGGCCGTGTGCTGCGGCGTGGTCAGATACGGGTGGGCGCCTGCGCTGCGTTCTGCCGACAGCTGCAACACCCGGGGGCCGAGTGCCGCCAGTACCCGACGGCTGGTCGGCACCATGGCCGCGTCGAGTTCGTCGAGGTAGCTGACCAGCGCGTCGTAGGGCTTGGCGTAATCCTGGGTGTGCTCGCGGTGCCCCGCCCCGATGCCGAGCAGGAACCTGCCCGGGTGGGCGCTTTCGATCCGTTGAAAGGACTCGGCGACAGCCGGAGCCGGTGCCGTCCAGATGTTGACGATCCCGGTGGCCAGTTGCACGGATTCCGTCCCGGACAGCGCAGCGTCGACCCAGGCCAGATCGGCGTCCGGTGACCCGCCGATCCAGATTGCACGGTAACCGAGCGACTCGATCTGGGCGGCCAGCTCGGGGGTGATGGAGCGAGTGGGCAGCCAGGCGCCGAACCGGCCCAGGTCGGGTTTGAGTGAAACTGTGCCGGTCATCCAGGTGCCCTCCGCGTTGAGCTCAGGTGCGATTCAGTCCAAGCGGCTCCGCCAATTCGGCCAGCGCCGGAACCAGGTTTTCATCTTTGGTGAGGATCTGCACAGGCACGTGGTCAGCGCCGGCGTCGAGGTGCTCGGTGAGCCGGGCCGCGATCGCCTCGGGCGTGCCGTAGGCCACCACCGCATCGACGAGGCGGTCGCTGCCGGGACGGGTGACTTCGTCCTCGGTGAAGCCCAGCCTTTTCCAGCTGTTGCGGTAGTTGGCCAAGTTGAAGTACATGTCGAGCGCTTTGCGACCTATCGCGCGCGCCTTCTCGGCGTCGGTGGTCAGTACCACCTTGTGTTCTGGCGCTAAGAACGCCGACGGGCCGACGAGTTCGCGGGCCCGGGCGGTGTGCTCGGGAGTAGTGAGGTAGGGGTGCGCCCCCGCGCTGCGCTCCGCGGAAAGCTCGAGGACCCGCGGGCCCAGGGCCGCCACGACGCGCCGGTCGGCGGGCACGCCATAGTCGTCGAGCTGGTTCAGGTACTCCACCAGCGCGTCGTAGGGTTTGCGGTATTCGCTGATCGCCTCGCGATGGCCGACGCCGATGCCCAACAGGAAGCGGCCCGGGTAGGCCTTGTCGATTCGGTGGAACGACTCGGCCACCGGCTTGGCGTCCGCAGTCCAGATGTTGACGATGCCCGTGGCGACCTGCAACGTGGTCGTCGCGTCGAGAATGGGTTCCACCCAGGCCAGCTCGGCCGGCGGTGAACCCCCCACCCAGACGGCCCCGTAGCCCAGGGCTTCGATTTCTTTGGCTTGCTGGGGCGTTACGCCGCGTCCGAACGATCCGAACCGGCCGAGATTGGGCTTGCTAGCAGCAGAATCGGTCATGGTGGCTGAAACCGGGAGTGTGGGGGAGCTATTCCTCGGGTGCTACCTCATCCACAACTGGCGCAATCTCCAGCGGCAGCAGCACGATGAACCGCGTATCGCCGGGCACCGATTCCACCCGCAGGTCTCCCCGATGTTTCTTCACCACGATGTTCCAGGCCAGATCCAGCCCGAGGCCGGTGCCTTCCCCGAATGGCTTGGTGGTGAAGAACGGCTCGAAGATGTGCTCGCGGACGTCTTCGGGAACCCCCGGCCCGGTGTCGCAGATCTCGACTCGGGCCATGCTCTCGCCATCCCTGCAGGTGCGGACGGTCAGCGTGCCGCCTTCATCGCGCATCGCGGCGATGGCGTTGTCGATAATGTTGGTCCACACCTGATTGAGATCGCCTGGATAGCAGGGAATTTCGGGTAGCGATTTGTCGAAATCCTTGATTACCGTGACCGCTTTAGTGTCCTTGCTGGCGTCTTTGCTCAACCGGTCGGCGAACATCGAGAGCGTGCTGCGCAGCAGCTCATGCACATCGGCCACCTGGAACGGGGCCCGGTCCATCTGGGAGTACTGCTTGGCGTCGGCGACCAACGCCGAAATCCGCTTGCTCGCTTCAGAAATCTGGTTCATCAGGAGCTCGCTTTCGATGGTGTAGCTGATCCAGCGGATCGCCTCGTCCAACGATGTCGACGCCTCCAATTCCTCTGCGGCCGCGGCAATCCGCTCCAGCCAATCGGTGTCGATGCCGCCTTCGACGAATGTCGGTGCGATGTCCCATCCGCCCTCGATGCCGTGGTCGTCCAGCCATTCGCCGACCGCATCCTCGCGGTCGGCGGTTTCGATCGCGCTCAGGTGCTGCGAGGCCGACTTGGCGACTTGTTCGGCGATCGCTTCCTGCAGCCGCACTAGCGCGTTCAGCGTCTCGGGCGTGACGGTGCCGTCGGCGAGCATCGCCAGCTTTGACCGCATGCGGGCGATTCGGCCGCGTAGGTCATCGGCGGCTCGCGCGATCGCCGCCGCGGGATTGTTCAGCTGATGGGTCAGCCCGGCCGACAACCGGCCCAAAGCCAGTAGCTTCTCCCGGTTGTCGATGATCCGGCGGGTCCGCGCCTGGCCGACGGCGATCCCGTCGAGCAGGTGGACCGCCATCGGGAACTGGTCCTTCATGAACTTGGCGAACATTGGGGCGTCCATGACGAAAAACCGGGACGGCTTGGTCACGTGCACCGATGCGTCGTAGCTCTGCTGCGGTTGGCCGGTGAACGCTTTCCAGGCGCCGCAATAAACCCCGCGCTGCGAGGTCCGGTTGGTTTCGATGTCCTGACCACCGGAGAGCTTCGACATCGTCAGCTCCCCCTCGATGAGGACGTAGAAGCAGGTCGCGGGTTCGCCCTCGAGGCAGATCGGGCCCGGCTGGTAGTCCGCGACCTGCCCGTTGGTGCACAACACCGCGAGTTGCTCGTCGGTGAGGGCCTCGAACAGGAACAGGGTGCGCAGCTCGTCGGGCTCACACGGTGTCTTGGTGGTCATGCCGTCATGACTCCGACAGGTAGCGGTGGACCAGCATCACGGCCATCGACCCTTCGCCGACCGCGGCCGCGACCCGTTTGGCCGAATCGGCGCGCACATCACCTGCAACGAACACACCCGGCACACTTGTTTCCAAATGGTGCGGTGGCCTGTCCAGCGTCCAGCCGCACACGTCCTGCAAATCGGGTCCGGTGAGGATGAACCCCAGGTCGTCGCGCGCCACGACACCGTCGAGCCACTTGGTGCGGGGTGTCGCGCCGATGAAGCAACACATGCGCGAGGCCATCACCGTCTCCCGCTCTCCGGTCTGCTTGTTCTCCAGTACGAGGCTGGTCAGGTGGTCGTCCTCGCCGGTCGCCTCGACGACCTCGGTGCAGGTGCGGACGTGGATTTTGTCCCTGCTCTCGATCTGCTGGATGAGGTAATAGGACATCGAGGCGGCGAGCGACGGCCCACGCACGAGCAGCGTCACCGACTTCGCCTCGCGCGACATGAACATGGCCGCCTGACCCGCCGAGTTCGCGCCGCCGACGATGTAGACGTCTTCGCCGGCGCACTCCGACGAGTCGGACACCGAGGCGCCGTAGTAGACGCCGCGGCCGATGAAGTCGCAGGCGGTGTTGTCCGGGTCGTCCCAGCAGCCGGGCGCCTGCAGCTGGCGGTAGTCGACGCCGGTGGCCAGGATGACGGCCTGGGCGCCGATGGTGTTGCCGTCTTCGAACTTGATCGTGCGGGCCTGGCCGCTCACGTCGAGCCCGACTGCCTTGCGGGTGGTGATGACCTCGGCGCCGAACCGCTCGGCCTGCCTGCGAGCCGATGTCGTCAGCTCGGCGCCCGAGACGCCGGTGGGGAAGCCGAGGTAGTTCTCGATCCTCGAGCTGCGGCCTGCCTGCCCGCCCGTGGTCGTGCTCTCGATGAGCACGGTTTTCAGCCCCTCGGATGCGCCGTACACGGCTGCGGCTAGACCGGCGGGGCCACCGCCGATGACGGCGAGTTCGTACATCTCCAACAATGGGGTGGTGGACAACCCGAGCATGTCGGCCAGCTCCGTGTTGGTCGGCTGGACGAGGGTTTCACCGCCCTCGGTGATCACCACGGGCAGCTGCAGGCCGTCGAGGCCCGCGGCGTCCAACAACTGCTTGCCCTTGGATTCGTCGGCCATGTAGGAGCGGAACGAGTGCTGGTTGCGGGCCAGGAACTGGCGCACCTCCCACGACCGGGGATTCCAGCGGTGGCCGATCACCTTGGTGACGGGGATCGCGCGATCACCCTGGGCGCGCCAGGACTCCAGCAGGCCGTCGATCACCGGGTAGAGCTTTTCCTCGGGTGGATCCCACGGCTTGAGCAGGTAGTGGTCCAGGTCGACGAGGTTGATCGCGTCGATGGCCGCGTGTGTGTCGGCGTATGCGGTCAGCAGCACCCGACGCGCCAGTGGATAGATATCGATAGCTTCTTCCAGGAACTCGATGCCGCTCATGCCGGGCATCCGGTAGTCGGCGACGAACACCGCGATTACGTCGCCCCGCAGCTTGAGCTCGTTGATCGTCTCGAGCGCGTCCGGGCCGGATTCGGCGCGCACGATCCGGTACCGCTCGCCGTAGTGGCGGCGCAGATCGCGGGCGACGGCCCTGGAGACGGCAGGGTCGTCGTCGACGCTGAGGATTACGGGTTTGCGGGGCTGGGGATCGGGTCCAGTCATCGCCCCTAAGTATGCTCCCGCTGTCCAGCGGATATGCAGTCGAGCCGGTGGCCCTGAGGTGGCCGTTCAGCGATTTTGGCCAGGCCGAATAACCAGGTATCGTTGACCAACGGTGCTCATCGCGCCGGCTTTTGCGTGCCCTGTCCCTAGGAATTTCCTGTCACCGGCTCACGTTTCAAGGTCGGTGTGAATGCTGTGCCAATCTGGGCGCAGTTGAGAATGAAACTAAACGACGAGGATTTGACGAGAATTTATGGCCAAGAAGGACGGCGCCATCGAGGTCGAGGGCCGCGTGGTCGAGCCTCTGCCCAATGCGATGTTCCGCATTGAGCTGGAGAACGGTCACAAGGTGCTTGCCCACATCAGCGGCAAGATGCGGCAGCACTACATCCGCATCCTGCCCGAGGACCGGGTGGTGGTAGAGCTCTCGCCCTACGACCTGTCCCGGGGCCGCATTGTGTACCGGTACAAGTAACGAGAACCCAGACCTACGAGCAGACAGAACAGGATCGAACAGCCGTGAAGGTGAACCCGAGCGTCAAGCCAATCTGCGACAAGTGCAGGGTGATCCGTCGGCATGGGCGGGTCATGGTGATCTGCTCCGATCCACGCCACAAACAGCGTCAGGGTTAGCCCTTACCCGGCCGCTGAACAACTGAATGCAGACCTCCCAGCACCAATGAGCGGCTGGCATCTATATGAGATGGGCCAGCTCATCCACGCCCGGACGGAGGCCGGGCCCCGGGCCCAAATTGTTTTTTGGGCAAGGGAACGGACTGGGAACAGACCTCCGCTTGAGATAAGAGGAAACGCCACCTATGGCACGACTAGTAGGCGTCGATCTGCCGCGCGATAAGCGGATGGAGATCGCGCTGACGTACATCTTCGGCGTTGGACGTACCCGTTCCAACGAGATTCTGGCAGCGACGGGCATCGACAAGGACCTGCGCACCAGGGACCTGACCGACGACCAGGTGACTCACCTGCGCGACTACATCGAAGCCAACATCAAGGTGGAGGGTGACCTGCGCCGCGAGGTGCAGGCAGACATTCGCCGCAAGATCGAGATCGGCTGCTACCAGGGCCTGCGGCACCGCCGCGGCCTGCCGGTGCGTGGCCAGCGCACCAAGACCAACGCGCGTACCCGCAAGGGTCCCAAGCGCACCATCGCAGGCAAGAAGAAGGCCAGGTAACCCATGCCACCCGCCAAGAAGGCAGCAGCTGCTGCCCCCAAAAAGGGGCAGAAGACCCGCCGCCGGGAAAAGAAGAACATCCCGCACGGTGCCGCGCACATCAAGAGCACGTTCAACAACACGATCGTGACGATCACCGACCCGCAGGGCAATGTCATCGCCTGGGCGTCGTCGGGTCACGTCGGCTTCAAAGGCTCGCGGAAATCGACACCGTTCGCCGCGCAGCTGGCCGCCGAGAACGCCGCACGCAAGGCCCAGGAGCACGGCGTGAAGAAGGTCGACGTGTTCGTGAAGGGCCCGGGCTCGGGCCGGGAGACCGCGATCCGGTCACTGCAGGCCGCGGGCCTGGAGGTCGGCGCGATTGCCGATGTCACCCCCCAGCCCCACAACGGCTGCCGGCCGCCCAAGCGACGCAGGGTCTAGGAGGAGATAACTCATGGCTCGTTACACCGGACCCATGACTCGCAAATCGCGCCGGCTGCGCACCGACCTCGTCGGTGGCGACCAGGCCTTCGAGAAGCGCCCTTATCCGCCTGGCCAGCACGGCCGCGCGCGGATCAAGGAAAGCGAATATCTGCTGCAGCTGCAGGAGAAGCAGAAGGCTCGCTTCACCTACGGCGTGATGGAAAAGCAGTTCCGTCGCTACTACGAAGAGGCCGTTCGGCACACCGGCAAGACCGGTGAGAACCTGCTGCAGATCCTGGAGAGCCGCCTCGACAACGTCGTGTACCGCGCCGGGCTGGCGCGCACCCGCCGGATGGCCCGTCAGCTGGTCAGCCACGGGCACTTCAGCGTTAACGGCGTGCACGTCAACGTGCCCAGCTACCGGGTGTCGCAGTACGACATCATCGACGTGCGGGGCACGTCGTTGAACACGGTGCCGTTCCAGATCGCGCGGGAGACGGCGGGCGACCGCCCGCTTCCGAGCTGGCTGCAGGTGGTGGGGGAGCGGCAGCGCATCCTGATCCACCAGTTGCCCGAGCGCGCGCAGATCGACGTGCCGCTCACCGAGCAGCTGATCGTCGAGTACTACTCGAAGTAACAGACTTCCGCCACTGCATCCGCAACGGCGGAATACCCAACGGCATCAAATAGCGGGTGCCGAGAAGGAGAAGAAGAACACCATGCTGATCTCACAGCGGCCCACACTGTCCGAGGACATCCTCACCGACAGCCGGTCTCAGTTCGTCATCGAACCGTTGGAGCCGGGATTCGGTTACACGCTGGGCAATTCGCTGCGTCGGACGCTGCTGTCGTCGATTCCCGGCGCGGCCGTCACCAGCATTCGCATCGACGGTGTGCTGCACGAGTTCACCACCGTGCCCGGCGTCAAAGAAGACGTCACCGACATCATCCTTAACCTCAAGGGTCTCGTGGTGTCGTCCGAGGAGGACGAGCCCGTCACGATGTACCTGCGCAAGCAGGGTCCGGGTGAAGTCACCGCCGGTGACATCGTGCCGCCCGCCGGCGTCACCGTGCACAACCCCGGCATGCACATCGCGACGCTGAACGACAAGGGCAAGCTCGAAGTGGAGCTGGTCGTCGAGCGCGGCCGTGGCTACGTTCCGGCGGTGCAGAACCGGGCTTCGGGCGCCGAAATCGGCCGCATCCCAGTCGATTCCATCTACTCACCGGTGCTCAAGGTGACTTATAACGTGGACGCCACCCGCGTCGAGCAGCGCACCGACTTCGATAAGCTGATCCTCGACGTCGAAACCAAGAGTTCGATCAGCCCGCGCGACGCGCTGGCGTCGGCAGGCAAGACGCTGGTCGAATTGTTCGGCCTGGCACGCGAACTCAACGTCGAGGCCGAGGGCATCGAGATCGGGCCGTCGCCGGCCGAGGCCGACCACATCGCGTCGTTCGCGCTGCCGATCGACGACCTGGATCTGACCGTGCGGTCCTACAACTGCCTCAAGCGCGAGGGTGTGCACACGGTCGGTGAGCTGGTGAGCCGCACCGAGTCCGACCTGCTCGACATCCGCAACTTCGGGCAGAAGTCCATCGACGAGGTGAAGGTCAAGCTGCACCAGCTGGGTCTGTCGCTGAAGGACAGCCCGCCGAGCTTCGACCCGTCGGAGGTTGCGGGCTACGACGTCGCCACCGGCACCTGGTCCACCGACGGTGCCTACGACGACCAGGACTACGCCGAAACCGAACAGCTCTAACCTGCTTTGAGACCGTAAGACAGGAGCGTCAGCAATGCCCAAGCCCACCAAGGGCCCTCGCCTCGGCGGGTCGTCTTCGCACCAGCAAGCCCTGCTGGCCAACCTGGCCACGTCGCTGTTCGAGCACGGCCGGATCAAGACGACCGAGCCGAAGGCGCGGGCGTTGCGGCCCTACGCGGAGAAGCTGATCACCCACGCCAAGAACGGCACGCTGCACAACCGTCGCGAGGTGCTCAAGAAGATCCGTGACAAGGACGTGGTGCACGCCTTGTTCGCTGAGATCGGGCCGTTCTTCGCCGACCGCGACGGCGGCTACACCCGCATCATCAAGGTTGAGGCGCGCAAGGGCGACAACGCCCCGATGGCCGTGATCGAGCTGGTGCGGGAGAAGACGGTGACGTCGGAGGCCGACCGGGCGCGTCGGGTGACAGCCTCGAAGAAGGCGGAAGCACCCGTGGCGGCAGCGGCGGCACCGCAGGCCGCGGTCGAGCCCGAGGCGGCGGTCGGTCCGACCGCCGAGGAGACCGAAGAGGCTCAGGTCGAAGAGGCCCAGGCCGAAGAGGCTCAGACCGGGGAGACCCAGGCCGAGGAGCCTGAAGAGGCGCCCGAGAATTAGCGAAGACGTCCGTCTTCGGCTCGACATCGCCTACGACGGAACCGATTTCGCAGGCTGGGCGGTCCAAGCGAGGCAGCGCACGGTCGCCGGCGTCCTCGACGAGGCGCTGACGACCGTCTTCCGCACGCCGGTGCGGCTGCATGCGGCCGGGCGTACTGACGCGGGCGTGCACGCCACCGGGCAGGTGGCCCACGCCGATGTGCCCGTCGATGCGCTGCCGAATGCCTACGCACGCTCACCCCGTCCGCGCGATCCGGAATTTATGCCGCTGCTGCGGCGTCTCGGCGGGTTCTTGCCCGCCGACGTCCGGGTCCTCGACATCGCCCGGGCGCCAGCGGGTTTCGACTCCCGGTTCTCGGCCCTGCGGCGTCATTACCAGTACCGGTTATCGACGGCGCCCTACGGGGTGGTTCCGCAGCTGGCCCGCTACATCACCGCCTGGCCGCGCCCCCTGGATGTGGACGCGATGACGGACGCGTCGCGAGAACTGCTGGGGTTGCACGACTTTGCAGCGTTTTGCCGTCGGCGCGACGGTGCCACCACGATTCGTGATCTGCAGCGGCTGGACTGGTCGAGCGACGGCGACGTGATCACCGCGCATGTCAGCGCCGACGCGTTCTGCTGGTCGATGGTGCGCTCCCTGGTCGGGGCGCTGCTGGCCGTTGGGGAGCACCGGCGCACGGCCCTATGGTGTCGCGAGTTGCTCACTGCGACAGACCGTTCCAGCGATTTTGCCGCGGCGCCAGCGCACGGATTGACGCTGGTCGCCGTGGACTATCCGCCGGATGACGAGCTCGCGTCGCGGGTGTTGATCACCCGGGATCTGCGTTCGCGCGACTAGAGTCTGCCGGCGACGAAATTGGCGGCCTGATCCACCATTCCGGAGTCGATGTAGGCCGGCTGCAGGTGCGACGACCACTGCGCATCACCACCCGAGCAGATGGGGTCGCCGGCCGCGCACTCTTCGATCGTCTTACCGGCGAAGGCGGGGCTGAAATCGGGCACCGGGCCCAGAATGCGCCGGCTGCCGTTGCCGAACAACGCGACTGCCGCGACGTGCTGATCCACCCCCGGCGGCAGCGGGTTGGTGAACCCGAAACCCGGTTTGGTCACCGCGATCACGAGGTCGGCCGCGGCGGCGCCCAGCGAATAGCCGCCGAGCACCTCGCGAGTGTTCGGGCAACTTTTGGCCATGGATTGGACGTGGGCGCTCATGTCGTTGGAGCCCTTAGCCGGGTCGATGTCAGCGGGATAGTTCACGCCATACGACCCGACCGGCATGTGCACCTTGGACCGCAGCGAGTTGACGAGCGCGTCGCCGACCAGACCGAGGCCCGGCGGCTCTTCTCGGCCCCGGGCGAAAACCACCTCGGCGCCCGGGCACGCAGCCGATGCCGACGGCGCCGGGGCAATCACCAACGCCGCCGCGAGCGAGGCGACCGCCGCCGCCGAACCGGTCAAACGGTTCGCGGGATGTGAGCTGTTGCCAGACCTGAGCGGGTGCACCGACCGACGTCGTCAGTCAACCGCCGTGACCAACCCGGGGGCGGGTGCGGTGGACCCGTGTACGTCGGGGCCAGGCCCGGGCGCGGGCGTCTGCGGCGCGTATCCGGGCGACCCGGGCGTTTGGGGCCCGTACCCCGGTGTCTGGGGGCCGTACCCCGGCGTCTGGGGACCATAGCCTGGCGAGCCGGGCGACCCGGGCGTTTGGGGGCCGTATCCCTGTATCGGCGGCCCGTACCCCGGCACCTGCCGGCCGGTGCCGGCCAACAGCCTGGACGCGACGAAAGCCGCTGCTTGGGTGGTGTACACGGGGACGTAGCCCTCGGTGTGTCCTTCCCATTCGTTGCCGGGTCCCGCGTGGCAGATCGGGTCGTTGGGGTTGCACAGGTCGATCGCCTTGGACCCGAACATCGCGCTCTGGGTGGGCAGCGATCCGCCGGCGCGATCAGCCACGTCGCCGAACGTGGCAACCGCCGCGACAGGGCTCGCCAATTCCGGCGGCAGCGAACTGCCCCAGCTGATGCCGCCGATGGGCACGCCGGCCACGATGTCCATCACCGACGCGCCCTGGGAGTAACCGCCCAACACGATCTTGGTGTTCGGGCACTTCGCCACCGCTTGCTTGACGCGATTGATCGCGTCGTTGGCGCCGTCACCACCATGCAGCTGCAGCTTGCTGGCGGCGTAATTCACCCCATAGGTGTCGATGTTCAGGCCGCCGGTCTGCTGGCGCAACGAGTCGACGAAGGCGTCGCCCACCTTGCCGAGCCCGGGCGGTTCGTTGGTGCCGCGCGCGAAGATAACCTCGACGTCCGGGCAGTCGTCGGCGGAGGCCACCTGGGTCGCGGCAGGGGCGACCACCAAGCCGCAGGCGGTGACCACTGCGGAAGCGCCAAGGCCGACCCAGCGGCCCGCTGACCGCGCGCTGCTCGCCCGAGGGCCACGTAAGCGGTTTCGATGGGAAATCACGACCCAATTTTACCCGCTACCAGGCAGCGCGAAACGCCGCTGAGCTGTGGATAGAGTGCCACAGCGGTGTCGACGTGCGGCTTAACCTGACTTCGACAGATGGATGTATACGGATTCGAACAAATTTTCCGGGAGGATTTTGAACCGCCGATTGCCGCGGCAACCGACCACCTGGCTGCACATCAGCGCTCATCGATTTCTCATTCGCCGCATCGAATGTGCGTTGCTGCGCAGGGATGTCGGCACCGTCAACGAGCCGCTGCGCGCCCACACGGCAGCGTTGGCGCTCGGGTGTGTGCTGGCCGGCGTCGCCTTGCTGGGATGCGGGATGACAGCTTTGCTGCGGCCGCAGGTGGCACTGGATCGCGCACAGATCGCGATGGGTCGCGAATCCGGCGCGCTGTACGTGCGAGTCGGCGATACCTGGCATCCGGTACTGAACCTGGCTTCGGCGCGGTTGATCGCAGCCACCGGCGCCAACCCGCAGCCGGTGTCCGAATCCGACTTGGCGCGCACCAAACGCGGCCCGCTGCTGGGCATTCCGGGCGCGCCGCAACTGCTTGGCAGGCCGCTGACCGGCGATGAAGCAGCCTGGACGATCTGCGACACGGAGGGCAACGCAGCCACGACGATCGTCATCGGGCGCACCGACGAATCGTCGGTCCGTCGCCTGGCCCCCGACCGGTCCATCCTGGTCGCTGCCGGTTCTGGTTCGCCGGCTTATCTGTTCTACAACGGGCGGCGGGCCGTGGTGGATCTCGCCGACGCTGCGGTTGTGCGTGCGCTCAGGCTGGAGGACCGTGCGCCACACGTCGTCTCGCAGGCTTTGCTGAGTGCCGTTCCGGAAGCGCCGGCGATCACCGCTCCGCGGATTCGCGGCGCCGGCGGCGCAGCGAGCGGGCTGCCCGGTTTCACGGTCGGCAGTGTGCTGCGCATCACCCGCGGCGACGGTGACGAGTATTACGTTGTGCTGACCGCCGGACTTCAGCGCATCGGCCAGGTGGCGGCGGACCTGTTGCGCTTCAGCGACTCGCAGCACACCGCCAATGTGATACCGGTGGCACCCGATGTGGTCCGTGCCGTTCCGGTGGCCAACACCCTGCAGGTGGCCAGTTTTCCCGATCGGGCTCCGGCGGCGGCGGAGGGCGGCGATACCGCCTATTGCGCGACCTGGGCGCCCGGGCGATCCGACGGTGTCGCGTTCCTGGCGGGTACCGGTCTGCCGGTGCCGGCCGGCCAGCTGCCGGTGACCTTGGCCCAAGCCGACGGCGCCGGCCCGGTGCTGGATGCGGTCTACCTTCCGCCCGGACGCAACGCCTACGTGCGGGCGAATGGCCGAATCGGCACACGCTACCTCGTCACCGACACGGGGGTGCGGTTCGCGATCCACGATGACGAGGCGGCGCGCAACCTCGGGCTGCCGGTGGCGGCGCTGTCGGCGCCGTGGCCGATGTTGGCGGCGCTGCCGTCCGGACCGGAACTGAGTCGGGCGAACGCGTCAGTCGCCCGGGACAGTGTCGCGGGGCCCCCGAGGACCCCGCAGCCGCAATGAAGCCAGCGCCAGCGCTAGGGCGGCCATGCCGATCGCCGCACCGCGCAACGCGGTCGCGCGAACGTGACCGTCCGGCGGCCTGGGTGGCGGCGGCGGACTGATCGCAACCGGTGGCGTGCGCGGTGTGGAGGTGGAAGCGGAGGTCGAGTCGGTGCTGACAGCGGCTAGGGCATCGACCGTGCCGTTGCCGACGAACGGATCCCATCCGGCCGGCGGAGGATGCGCGGTCGACTCGATACGTTGCATCACCTGTCGTGCGGTCCAGGTCGGGAACCGCGCGCGGATCAGTGCGGCCAGTCCGCTGACGACCGGCGCGGAATAGCTGGTGCCCGACAGTGGGTCCGAACCGAATAACGTGACTCCCTCGCCGGTCGCGGCGACATCCACCCAGGGTCCGGCAAGGGTGAATGCCGATGGCGCGCCTGCGGCGTTCACCGAGCCGACGGTCAGCACGTAGTCGTCATACCAGGCCGGACTGACCGCGACCGTAACGCTCTCCCAGGTTGCGTTGGGCTGCTGAGCGGGACACTGCGCGTTGCCGGCGGTATTTCCGGCGGGTGCAACGACGACGGCATTCTTGACATCGACCGCGTAGGCGAGGGCAGCACCCAGCGCGCGGTCGTCGAGCACTGACGCGGCCGGAACGCAGGCCACCGACGAAATGTTGATCACCGAAGCGCCGAGATCGGCGGCCGTCCGGACGGCTTTCGCCATGGTCTCCACGTCGCCGACGCCGACGCCGGACCCGTCAGTTGGAGCGAACTTGGCACTGGACTGCCGGATGCTGATCACGGTGACATCGGGCGCCACACCGCTGAAGCCGTCGGCTTTGGAATCCGCTGTAGCGGCGATGATTCCGGCAACTAAAGTGCCGTGCGCATCGCAATCCTGGGTACCGTCGCCGGTGGAAACGTAGTCGCCTCCGGGCACCACATTGGGCAGTCGCTGGTGTCGCGCAACACCGGTGTCGATTACCGCCACTCGCTGACCTGCGCCGCGGGTCAGTTGCCAGACCTGCGGCAGCTCGAGGTCTGGGAACTGATCAGGGCTCCGCCCTGGCTCGGCGGGGCTCGGACTCAACGCAGCGCACACCTCGCGTTGTACAGTCGGCTGCGGTGGCGCCGGCGCCGCGGGTTCGGGCAGCCACTTCTCGTCGACCGGCGGTGGCGAAACCGCTTGTGCAGGCGGCGTCCCGAACTGAAACAGCGCGGCGAGCGCCGGTGTGACCAGCAGGCGAACGACGCGTGGGTTCCTCATGTCGGGTTCAGCGCGCGAACGGCGCCATAGAAGCCGCATATCCAGCAGGTCAGCGGCGCCATCGCGAGTAAGGCCAGATACTCCGACAGTTCAACGCACCGGCGTAGGACGGGTGACGGGGACGTCGCGGGGGCCACGAAGTCCACATAGACGGCCGCGGCGACCAGCATCGCCGTGACCGCGGCTATCCATGGGCCGCGACCCGGCGCTCCGGCCGCGCAGATCGCGAATGTTGTTCCGATAGTGGCGATTCCACTGATGACGTACACCAGGGTTGTTTTGACGTCTGCCGACCGCGCACGCAGCAGCAGGAGCGCGCCGGTGATGGCCGCAATGGCGATACAGCCGGACCGCGGCGCGCCCGCCCCCCGTGCAGCGGCCGCGGTGACGATGGCACCGACTGCGGCTGACGACGAGAACGCGGCGAGCAGGCTGGTCAACCAGGCGTCGGCGCGGATCGCCCTGTTGACCAGAGAAGCATCGTCCGACAGGTGTGGCGACAGCCCGGCCAACACGATGGCCAGCCGCCCCGCAATGCCCACGAGGCCGAGGGATACCAGCACGGATATCGAAGCGATGATGTGCAGCGGGGCCGCCGTCATCGTGCTCGCGAAAGCCGCCCCGGCCGTGATGAGCGCGAAGCACGACACCGCGGTCAGGGCGACGACACCGCAGCCCGTTATCCGTATCGCGACCACCGATGTGACGGCCGCGGCCATTCCGGCTAACAGCACGTTAGG
Organism: uncultured Actinomycetota bacterium; assembly: GCA_963767375.1. Classification (GTDB taxonomy): domain Bacteria; phylum Actinomycetota; class Actinomycetes; order Mycobacteriales; family Mycobacteriaceae; genus Mycobacterium. The sequence goes on along the minus strand of CAVYDT010000008.1, from coordinate 572,321 downwards.
GGCACCGGAAACCCCTGGAACCGCGGTGAAGCCGGCAACGGCGGCGAACGCGGTAGCGATCAGGCTCAGGGTGAGCCCGGCGAAGGGGTCCCGAGCCGCCCGGTGCGCTATCAGCAGGGCAATGAGTCCGGCCGTGGCCGTGATCCAGGCGGTTGAGCCGACATGACGGGTGGTGTTGTCGCTGAGTGTGTTTCGAATGAGTGTTAGGCCACCGACACCGGCGAAGAAGCTCGCCGCAACCGCGCCGGTCAGTCTCGCCGCGCGCCTGGTCCACGGCCGAGCGTCCGCGTCGAGGGTGGTTGCCACGGCCTCGGCCACATCGTCACAGCGGGGAGCGGGTAGTTCCGCGCGGGATTGGTTCAAGATCAGAACTGCGCCATCGCGGATATCGTTCTGCGCCAACGTCGTCGACGCGTGCAGAGCCGGCGCGCCGAGAGGGGACAGTCGGTAGGTTCTAGCCGGCTGATCGCCGGACCTGTCGGCGCTGTAGTCGTCCAGGATATCGATGATCGATGGGATCAGGGTCGCGACGGGGACGGCGGCCGGCAGGACCACATCGACGACGGTGGTGCCGGCGTGGACTGAGACCCGGCGGAATCCTGGATCGGATGCAGACAACATTGGGCCCTTCAATGGATTTGGCAGCACGGTAGCGCTTCTTCGGTGCCGCGGTATCCGGCTGTCCACAGGTGACTTGCCGCCGGCTGCGGTGCTGCTTAGCGTCTGGCAACCGTGGGGAGGCCCGACTCGACTGCGGAACTGCTGCCGGAGCTCGCGGCTGCCGAGCTCGCGGTGTCCGCGCCTCCCGAGCTGCCAGCGCCGTCGTCGCCTAGCGCGCTAATGCGGCTGCTGCCCGTCGTCGTGGCGGTTACCACGATGGGCGTCATGGCGGCGACCTTCCTGACGGGGTCGGCCGTCAGCCGCAATCCCATGTTTCTGGCCTTTCCTGCGATGATGCTGGTTTCGATGGTGGTCACGGCCCTGACGGGACGTCACGGCCGGCGGGGCGGCAGGATCGACGCCGATCGCACCGAATACCTCGGCTACCTCGGCCGTCTGCGTCAAACCATCACCGAAATTGCTGTGGTACAACGCGTGTCACTGGCCGTCGACTATCCCGAGCCCGACATGCTGTGGACGCTGATCGGCGGTTCACGGATGTGGAACCGGCGAGCCGGCGACTCCGACTTCTGTCTTGTCCGTGTTGGGCTGGGAATCCGGCCACTCGCCACCCGTTTGGTGGCGCCGGAGACCCCGCCGGTCGAGCGGTCGGATCCGGTCACCGCCGCGGCGCTGCAGCGTTTCCTGGACGCACACTCGACGATCGCAGACGCGCCGATCACTATCGGGTTGCGTGAACTTGCGACCGTCACTATCGACGGCGATCAGGCTCGGGCGCGGGCGCTGCTGCGCGCGATGATCTGCCAATTGGCGGTCCGGCACGCACCCGACCAATTGTTGATCATCGGGGCGATCAGCGACCGCAATCGAGCCCAATGGGATTGGCTGAAATGGTTGCCGCACAATCGGCATCCGAGCGCCACCGATGCGCTGGGCCGCGCCCGCATGATGTATCCCACCCGGCCGGACGCAGTCGGTGCGCTCGCCGGTCTGGCGTGGCCGCACATGGTGGTGATAGTCGACCTGGATGAGAGTACCGAGCCCGCTGGCATGGGGGCCATGACCGCGCTGGAGGTCGGTACCGGCAGCGAAGGCGCACCGTTGACGATCAGGCACCCTGACGCGGCCGAAGTGTTGGTGCATCCCGATCAGATGGATCTCGTCGACGCGTTGGTATGTGCGCGGCGGTTGGCTGGCCAAACTGCCGGAGAAGTGGGCGCGGCGGCGGGCTGGTCGACTCTGGTCGGGATTGACGACGTCGAATCATTTGACCCGACCACGTTGTGGCGCACGCAAAATCACGACGATCGGCTAAGCGCACCGATAGGGGCCATGGTCGACGGCGCGCTGCTTGAGCTGGATATCAAGGAGCCCGCCGAAAACGGCATGGGTCCACACGGGCTCTGTGTGGGCGCCACTGGGTCAGGCAAGTCCGAATTGCTGCGCACGATCGCGCTGGGCATGATGGCACGCAACTCGCCGGAAGTGCTCAACCTACTGCTCATCGACTTCAAGGGCGGTGCAACATTTCTCGACTTGGCGCGATCGCCGCACGTGGCCGCGGTCATCACTAACCTCGCCGAGGACGCGCCGCTGGTCGCCCGGATGCGCGACGCTCTGGCTGGTGAAATGAACCGTCGGCAACAGCTACTGCGGGCGGCGGGTTGCACCGGTGTCGCCGCGTACGAGCGCGCGCGCCTAGCCGGGAGGGAACTGACTGCGCTGCCGACGCTGTTCATCATCGTCGACGAGTTTTCCGAACTGCTCAGCCAACATCCCGATTTCGCCGACATGTTCGTGGCGATCGGTCGGCTGGGCCGGTCGCTGGGTATGCATCTGTTGCTAGCCAGTCAGCGGCTCGACGAGGGACGGCTGCGCGGATTGGAAGCGCACCTGTCGTATCGGATATGTCTGAAAGTGCTGTCTGCCAGCGAATCACGAACCGTTCTAGGAACGCTGGACGCATATCAATTGCCGAACACGCCCGGTGCGGGTTTCCTGCGCTCTTCTACCGGCGAGCCCCTGCGCTTTCAGGCCTCATTCGTTTCGGGACCGCTGCAGGGCGACGCGCCCGCGCCGGAGCAGGCGCCACGGACCGCGCGGCTGTTCACCTCACGAAACATGGGGCTAGTTGGGCCCACGGCGGGCGTGGCGTCGGGACGCAGCGTTTTGCAGGCGGTCCTGGACCGAGTGTCTGGACACGGACCGCGCGCGCATCAAGTCTGGCTGCCGCCGCTGGACGAGTCACCGGCATTGCGCGCCCTGTTAAATCAAGCTGGACCTGGGCCGGCCGGCCTGACCGTGCCCATTGGCATCGTGGACCGCCCGTTCGAGCAGTGCAGAACACCATTGATGGTCGAGTTATTCGGAGCCGCAGGCAATATCGCCGTTGTTGGTGCGCCTCAAACGGGCAAGTCGACGGCGCTGCGTACGTTGATCACGGCGCTGGCGGCAACCCACGATCCCGCACAGGTGCAGTTCTACTGCCTGGACTTCGGCGGCGGGGCCTTGGCTTCCTCGCTACGCACACTGCCACATGTGGGTGCGGTCGCCGGCAGGGCCGAGCCGCAGCTGGTCGTCCGCATGATCGCCGAGCTGGAGTCGGTCATGCGGTCGCGGGAGGAGGGGTTTCGCAAGCACCACGTCGACTCGATCGCGCGCTACCGTCAGCAACGAGGGGAGCGGCCTGCGGTATCGGACACCGACCCGTTCGGGGACGTGTTCCTCGTCGTGGACGGCTGGGCAAGCGTGCGCCATGAGTTCGACTGGCTTGAGGAGGCGATCACCGCCCTTGCGGTGCAAGGGCTTTCATTCGGTGTGCATGTGGTGTTGTCGGCATCGCGCTGGGCGGAGATCAGGCCGTCGCTGAAGGACCAGTTGGGCACGCGCATCGAGTTGCGCTTGGGCGATCCCGCCGATTCCGAACTGGACCGTAAGCGGGCCCGGCAGGTGCCCGTCGGAAGCCCGGGCCGCGGCCTTTCGCGCGAGGGGCTGCACATGCTGATTGCGCTGCCCATCGACGGCGGCGAACTCCCACATCTTCAAGGTGAATTGGGGGCACCCCGGATACCGCTGCTGCCCACGCGAGTGGACTACGACACCGTCGTGCAGCGGGCGGGCAACACATCCGCCGCGGGCATCCTGCTCGGCATCGAGGAGCGCCGGTTGCGGTTGGTGGCAGTCGATTTCGAGCATGACACGCACCTGTTGGTTGTCGGTGACAACGAGTGCGGAAAGACCGCCACGCTGCGAACCCTGTGCCGCGAGATCGTCCGTACCCGGACCGCCGGTCAGGCCCAGCTGCTGATAGTCGATTTTCGGCGCACCTTACTCGGTGTCGTCGAGTCCGAACACCTCGGCGGGTATGCCATGTCGCCAGCCGTGCTCGCCGCCTTGCTGCCCGGCGTTCTGGACCGGCTGCGCGCGCGGATGCCCTCGCCGCAGCTGACCCAGGCGCAGTTGCGGGCCGCGTCATGGTGGTCCGGGCCGGACATCTACATCGTGGTCGACGACTATGACCTCGTCGCCACCCCGGCAGGCAACCCGTTGTCAGGGTTGCTCGAATACCTGCCGTACGCCAGGGATCTGGGGTTGCATCTCGTCGTGGCGCGGCGCAGCGGCGGAGCGGCGCGTGCCCTGTTCGAGCCGCTACTCGCGAGCCTGCGCGACCTAGGCTGCATGGGACTGACGATGAGTGGACGCAGCGATGAGGGAGCACTGCTCGGCTCCGTCCGCCCCGGGCCGCTGCCGCCCGGCCGCGGTGTTCTGGTCACCCGTACCGGTGACGAGCAGCGTGTGCAAGTCGCCTGGAGCCCGCCGTGAGCACGCACCGCACAATCATCGAAGCGGGTCCGGGGACCATCCGCCGATTGTGTTGTGGCACAGGCACGGTAATCGACGCCGAGATGTGCGTCGCGGCGCTGGACGCGATAGACGATCGCGTCGCGCTGGTGGACGGGGCACCGGTCGCCGTCAGTTCGCTCTGGCGAGCGGTGCTGCGGTCGGTGCACTGTGGGAGCGGCGACGGCCTGACCGTCGTTCACCCCTCGTGGTGGTCGGCCTCGCGCGTCGGTGTGATCACCGCAGCTGCCCCGGGCCCCAATCGGCCAGAGGCGCAACCACGGTCGTGGCTGTTGACCCAGGCATGGTCGGATACCGGGCCGGATGCGACGGTCGTCGTGGAGATCGCTGACCGGTTGGTGGCGGTCGCCGCTGCCCCTAATGTCGACGTGGTCGCCGTACCGCGCACGATGGAACCACCACTCGTCGCCAACGAGGTCGCAAGTTTGATCGCGGCGGGGACGCGGGCGGCCGTGTTGATCGACGCGCCAGAGACGGTCGCCGGAGCGGCGGCCCTCGCGACGTTGATCGCCGACGCAGTGCGTGGCGGCGGCGGGCAGACGGTAACCGAGATCGACGACGCGCGGCTGCTGCAACTGGCGCGGAGGGCATCGCAGCTCCGGTCGGATTTTGACGAGCCACGGTCCACCGGCGGTGCCCATGGTTCCCGATCACGCGCGTGGCCGCTGGGTTGGCTGGCGGCAGCCGGTGTCGTCGTGGTCGCGGCGGTGCCGGCTGTGGGGGTGATGGGCCGGCATGAGGGGCAGGCCATGCACAACACGGCGACGACATTTCTGGTGGAAGGTCGAGTGGCGCTGACGGTGCCCGCGGACTGGCCGACGCAGCGGGTGGTCGGTGGGCCCGGTTCGGCGCGGGTACAGGTCACGTCACCGTCGGATCCCGAGGTGGCATTGCACGTGACCCAGTCCCCGGTTGCCGGTGAGACGCTCAGTGGAACGGCCGAGCGGTTGAAACGAGCGATCGATGCCGAGCCGGCCGGGGTGTTTGTCGACTTCAACCCGTACGGAACTAGCGCCGGAAGGCCCGCGGTGACCTACCGCGAAGTGCGCGCGGGACACCAGGTGTGGTGGACGGTGCTGCTCGACGGAGTGGTGCGGATCAGTGTCGGATGCCAGAGCCGCCCGGGTGGGGAGGACGCTGTCCGCGATGTGTGCGAGCAGGCGGTGCGCTCTGCCCACGCGGTGCAGTGAGCCGAGAATTTCGAGGAACCAAACGATGATCGCAACAGTCGAATCAAATATGAGCACACCAGCAGGTGCCAACGCACTGGGCGCCGACTTCGACCTAATGCGGTCCGTCGCGGCGACGACGGACACCCGCAATGAAGAAATCCGCGCGATGTTGCAGGCATTCATCGGCCGCGTGAGTGGTGTGCCGCCGTCGGTCTGGGGTGGGCTCGCGGCCGTGCGCTTCAAGGAGGTGGTGGATCGCTGGAACACCGAGTCGATGCGGCTCTACCAAGTCCTGCACGACATCGCCGCGACCATCCGCTTCAACGAGGCCGTGCTGCGGGAGGCCGGCGAGAACCATGCACACCACATCGCCGCCGCCAGCGGACACCTGTGATTGAGGAGGATTGCCAGTGGATCCGGTGCTGTCCTACAACTTCGACGAAATCGAGCACTCCGTTCGCCAGGAGATTCACGCCACGTCGGCGCGCTTCAATGCCGCGCTAGAGGAGCTGAGGTCACAAATCGCGCCGTTACAGCAGCTCTGGACCCGCGAAGCGGCGGCCGCCTACCAAGCCGAACAGCTGAAATGGCACCAGGCGGCCACGGCGCTCAACGAGATCTTGGTCGACCTCGGAACAGCGGTACGCGACGGCGCGCAGGAGGTGGCAGACGCCGATCACCGGGCGGCCGGCGTCTGGGCCAGGTAGCCGCCCGCGCAACAAGCTCTGTGTGGTCCTGGTGGAGGAGAGCCGCTGGGACCACACAGTCATTTTCGGTTCAGAGTCGGTGGGTCCGGCGTTGGGGCACTCCACGATTCCGCACGGCCATCGATTGGTGTGCAACGGCCATAGGCAGGGCACAATCGATGGCATGGCGATATGTGAGCTCACCGGCGTCGCGCTGACCGTAACGTCCCTGCCCCTGCGGCGGCCGCAGGCCACGACGTCACCGCGGCTGGCGTGAACGTGCACGCCAGCGGGCCCGAGCCGCGTCGCATGCTGAACGGAATCTCGGACGTGCGCGCGTTCTTTCATACCAACGCCGTACCGCTGTACTTCATCTCGCCAACCCCGTTCAACCTGCTGGGAATCGACCGCTGGGTACGAAACTTCTTCTACCTGACGTACTTTGACTCTTTCGAGGGCACACATTCGCGGGTGTTCGTGCCCCGGCGACGGGACCGCCTTGATTTCGACTCGATGGGGGATGTCTGCAACCACCTCCTGTCCGATCCCGAGACGCTCGAGTTCATCGCGGGCCGAGGTCCCGGTGGCAAGGCCTGCTTTGTGATGCTGGACCAGGAAACGCAGGGCCTCGCGCGCCAGGCGGGTCTCGAGGTCATGCACCCCCCAGTGGAGCTGCGCAACCGCCTAGGCTCCAAGATCGTCATGACGCGCCTGGCCGACGAGGCGGGCGTGCCGAGCGTGCCTCACGCGATCGGGCGGGCCGGCTCCTACGACGAACTTCTGGCGCTGGCACAAAACGCCGGATTAGGAGATGACCTCGTCGTATCGGTCGCTTATGGCAACGCCGGCAGCGGGACGTTCTTTGTGCAGGGTCAGGGCGACTGGGACCAGCACGCCGGTGACCTGACCGGTCAGCAAGAAGTCAAAGTCATGAAGCGGATCCGCAATGTCGAGGTGTGCATCGAGGGCGCGGTGACCCGCCACGGCACCGTGATCGGCCCCGCGATGACGAGTCTCGTCGGCTATAGGGAGCTGACTCCGCACAGGGGCAGCTGGTGCGGCAATGACATCTGGCGCGAGGTGCTGCCGCCGGACCAGACGCACGCCGCGCGAGAAATGGTGCGAAAACTGGGTGGCGTCCTGAGCCGCGAGGGTTACCGGGGCTACTTCGAGGTGGACCTTCTGCATGACCTGGACTCCGGGGAGCTCTACCTCGGCGAGGTGAACCCCCGCCTCAGTGGTGCCAGCCCGATGACGAACCTGACGACTGAGGCCTACGCCGATATGCCGCTATTTCTCTTTCACCTGCTCGAGTACATGGACGTGGAGTACGAGCTCGACATCGAGGAGATCAACTCGCGCTGGGAGCGGGGCTATGGCGAGGACGAGGTCTGGGGCCAAGTGATCATCACGGAGACCTCGCCGGATGTCGAGCTCTTCACCGCGACACCGCGCACCGGTGTATGGCGCATCGACGACGACGGTCGCGTCTCCTTTGCGCGGTCCGCCAACGACTGGGCCACGCTGCTCGACGGGTCCGAGGCCTTTTACATGCGTGTCGCGGCGCCCGGCGACTTACGCTCCGAGGGCGCCCAACTCGGCGTACTCGTCACCCGTGGACACCTGCAGACCGACGACTACCGGCTCACCGAACGCTGCCAGCGCTGGGTCAAGGGCATGAAGGCGAAGTTCGTCTCAACGCCCCTGGCGCCGGCCGCGCCGATCGTCTCGCGGCTCGTCGCGCGCGCGTGAGCAGCGGCCGCACGGCCCCTTGGTCATCCGACCACCCGTCGATCCCGTGACGCCGCGCGCATGATCGGCGACGAACCCGGTCGCGTCCCGGCCGGTATCTCACTGGACAATTGGCTGTCGGCGCCACATGCGCATTGGTCGTTCCAGCACGTCGAAGACTTCGTGCCGACCGCGGTAATCTCGCGCGGGACCGGGCCGGCGGCCGCGTTGCCCGCAGCCACTGCTCCGCTGGCCGAGATCCGGGTGACCGGCACTGACGGGGTGGCCACCACCGTTGGCGCGGTGATGGCCACCACCGCTACCGACGGGTGGGCCGTCGCCTGCCGCGGTTCGATGGTGGCCGAGGAGTACCTCGACGGCTTGCGGGCCCAGACCCGGCACCTGCTGTTCTCGGTGAGCAAGTCGCTGGTGGCAGCCGTGGTAGGCGCGCTGCACGGGGCCGGTGCGATCGAGCTTGACGCGCCGGTCACGGCATACGTTCCCGCCTTGGCGAACTGCGGCTACGCCGGTGCGACGGTGCGCCACCTGCTGGACATGAGGTCGGGTATCGCGTTCTCGGAAGATTACCTCGACCCGGCCGCGGAGATACACGTCCTCGATCAGGCGATGGGGTGGGCGCCCAAAAGCAGTCCGGACGCCCCCGCCACGCTGCACGAATTCCTGCTGACCTTGCGGCAGAAGTCGGCCCACGGCGGCCCCTTCGAATATCGCTCCTGTGAAACCGACGTACTCGGCTGGATCTGCGAGGTCGCCGGCGGCCAGCGGATGCCCGAACTGATGTCGGAACTGCTGTGGAGCCGCATCGGCGCCCAATGCGACGCCACCATTGGCGTAGACGCGATCGGCACTGGACTTTTCGACGGCGGCATCAACGCCTGCCTCACCGACATGATCCGGTTCGGGTCGCTGTTCTTACGCGACGGTGTCTCGTTGACCGGCCAGCAAGTGGTGCCGGCGGCGTGGATCGGCGACACCCTCGACGGCGGCCCCGACTCGCGTCGGGCGTTCGCCGCCAGCCCTGACGACACCGAATTGCCCGGCGGAATGTACCGCAACCAAGTGTGGATCCCCTACCCGGGAAGCAACGTCGTGTTGTGCCTGGGCATGTGCGGTCAGATGATCTACGTCAACCGCGCCGCGGAGGTCGTCGCCGCCAAGTTATCCACCCAGCCGCACTCTCATGAGCCGCACATGTTAGACACGCTGCGCGCATTCGATGCGGTAGCACACGAACTGGCTGGAGTTACTAGTTAGCCCGAGGTCCTGCTGGCCGGCGTGCACCAGCGGATGGACCGTTGCGCCGCCCGAGCATCGCCCCGCTAGGCGATCGATCTCGCCGACCGTTGGTCTTGGTTCAGCGAATCGCCCACGCTGGGTCAATGAGCCGTTTTGACCTGCGGGGACGCCCATCTGTAAGCTGCTCGGTTGGCGTGCGGTACGCGTGCAGTACAAGGGGCCTTGGGTCAATGTCGGTCGCCGAGACAAACCCCACCGTGAACGCCTGACCGGTACCCGGGTCACCCGGGGTCCGCCCTCGAGAAGAAGAAGGTAAAGCGGTGCCTACATATGCGCCCAAGGCGGGTGACACCACGCGGTCGTGGTACGTCATCGACGCCACGGACGTGGTGCTTGGCCGCCTCGCCGTCGCAGCGGCCAACCTGCTGCGCGGCAAGCACAAGCCGACGTTCGCTCCCAATGTCGATGGCGGTGACTTCGTCATCATCATCAACGCCGACAAGGTCGCCATCGGCGGCGACAAACTGCAGCAGAAAATCGCTTACCGCCACTCGGGATACCCCGGCGGCCTGCACAAACGCACGATCGGTGAGCTGATGAAAAAGCAACCCGACCGCGTTGTGGAAAAGGCGATCGTCGGCATGCTGCCCAAGAACAAGCTCAGCCGCCAGATCCAGCGCAAGCTGCACGTCTACGCCGGCCCGCAGCATCCCCACACCGCGCAGAAGCCGGTTCCGTTCGAGATCAAGCAGGTGGCCCAGTGACCGAGACCGAAACCAGCGTGGAAACCAGTCCGGAAACCACCGAAGTGGTGGAAGTTGTGGAAGTCGTCGAGGTGGTAGACACCCCGGCCGAGAGCCCGGCGCCCAAGCGCACCGAATCGTTCGTGTTCGAGCGGCCCATCCAGACCGTCGGCCGCCGCAAGGAGGCCGTCGTGCGTGTGCGGCTGGTGCCCGGCACCGGCAAGTTCGACCTCAATGGGCGGAGCCTGGAGGAGTACTTCCCCAACAAGGTGCACCAGCAGCTCATCAAGGCTCCGCTGGTCACCGTCGACCGAACCGAGAGCTTCGACATCTTCGCCCTGCTGCACGGCGGCGGTCCGTCCGGTCAGGCCGGTGCGCTTCGCCTGGGCATCGCCCGGGCGCTGATCCTGGCATCGCCGGAAGACCGGCCCGCCCTGAAGAAGGCCGGCTTCCTCACGCGTGACCCGCGTGCCACCGAGCGCAAGAAGTACGGCCTGAAGAAGGCCCGCAAGGCGCCTCAGTACAGCAAGCGCTGATCGGCGATCACGTTCTGGCCGCAACCGTGAATCTTATGCACAGTCCAGCGGCGTGTCTGCGGACAAAAGCGGATGATTTCGGCCAGAAAAGAATGGGCAAACGGTACGTCCAGGCCATCAATGTGGGAGGTTTGTCCGCATGGGTCGACTTTTCGGCACCGACGGAGTTCGCGGGGTCGCCAATCGCGAGTTGACCGCCGAGCTGGCGTTGGCGCTGGGTGCGGCGGCGGCGCGGCGCCTGGCGAGTTCGGGCGAAGTGCACCGCCGGGTCGCCGTTGTTGGCCGCGATCCACGGGCCAGCGGCGAGATGCTCGAGGCCGCCGTCACCGCCGGACTGACCAGTGAGGGGATCGACGCGCTGCGGGTCGGGGTGCTCCCCACCCCCGCAGTGGCGTACCTGACCGGCGCGTATGAGGCCGACTTCGGGGTGATGATCTCGGCGTCGCACAACCCGATGCCCGACAACGGCATCAAGATCTTCGGACCCGGCGGCCACAAATTGGACGACGACACCGAGGACCAGATCGAAGACCTGGTCGCCGGCGGTCCCGGGTTGCGCCCCGTCGGCGCCGCGCTCGGTCGCGTCATCGACGCCGACGATGCGGCGGAGCGCTACCTACGCCACGTCAGCAAGGCGAGCGCCGGGCCGCTCGACAAACTGACCGTGGTCGTCGACTGCGCCCACGGCGCGGCGTCATCGGTGGCGCCGCGGGCCTACCGCGCGGCCGGCGCCCGGGTCGTCGCGATCAACGCCGAGCCCAACGGCATCAACATCAACGACGACTGCGGATCGACGCACCTCGATTCGCTGCGGTCGGCGGTGCTTGCCCACGGCGCCGACCTGGGTCTGGCGCATGATGGCGATGCCGACCGGTGCCTGGCGATCGACGCCAACGGCGACCTGGTCGACGGCGACGCCATCATGGTCGTGCTCGCGCTGGCGATGAAGGAAGCCGGCGAACTGGCCTCCGACACGGTAGTCGCCACCGTGATGAGCAACCTCGGGCTGCACCTGGCGATGCGGTCGGCCGGCGTCACGGTGCGCACGACGGGCGTCGGCGACCGCTACGTGCTGGAGGAGTTGCGCGCCGGCGACTACAGCCTCGGCGGCGAGCAATCCGGCCACATCGTGATGCCGGTGCTGGGCTCGACCGGCGACGGCATCGTCACGGGGCTGCGATTGATGGCGCGCATCGCGCAGACCGGCTCGTCGCTGGCCGAGCTCGCGTCGACGATGCAGTCGTTGCCGCAGGTGCTGATCAACGTCGAGGTCGCCGACAAGGCGAGCGCCGCCGCCGCGCCAGCAGTGCAGGCGGCGGTCGACGAGGCCGAGGCCGAACTGGGCGACACCGGCCGAATCCTGTTGCGCCCCTCGGGAACTGAACCGATGATCCGGGTCATGGTGGAAGCGGCAGACGAAGAGATCGCACAGCGGGTCGCGACTCGTGTTGCCGATGCGGTGAGCTCTCGGCGCTAGCCGGGATGCTGGAACCTCCTAGCCACATGCGGCGTCGGAATAGGCATGAGATTCGATAGTCGAAACACTGGTATCGACCCCGCAGCCGTGTATGCGATCGCCGATCGGTTCGGCGCCGCCGCCGAACTCGTCGACGACGCCGTGTACGACCACATGGCCAGCCTCGCGTTCGGCGGGTTCAGCGCCGGCCGGGCGCACACCGCGCGCGGTGACGCGTTGCGCGGCGCGCTGGACCGGCTGACGGCCGAGCTGTCGCAATGGTCACGGGCCGCCGTCGAGATCGCCATCGCCCTGCGGGCCAGCGCCAATCGCTACGCCGACGCCGACGTGTATGCCGCGGCGCGGATCGCCTGATCATGGCCGAGCGGTTAGACGTCGCCGGGCGCCTCGCCGAGGGTCAGCCGGCTGTCGAGCACACGCAGACTTACCTGCGGGCCTGCCAGCTGCTCGGCTACCACGATCCCGAATTGACCTCGCGCCCAAACCAAATCCGCGACTGGTATGACAGCGAAGAAGGCCTCGACCTTCGCGCGCTCGACGCCGACTGCGCGCAGCTGCGGGCGGCGGCCTGGGCGGTCATGGAGGCGCTGCGGATGCAGCGCGCCCAGGTCGACGAGCTGGCGGCGGCGTGGAGCGGTCCGGGGGCGGAGTCCGCGGTCGCATTTCTGCAGCGTCACTGCGAAGCGGCAAACGCCGTGGCGACCGAAGTCCGCGCGGCGGCCCAGCGTTGCGAGTCGCTGCGTGACAACCTGTGGCACCTGGTCGACGTCAAGGTCGCGACGGCCATCGCCGTTGACGATCGCACGCTGGCGAACCGGCCGGCGTGGATGGCCGCCGCCGCTGCGGTCACGACCGGAGCGGGGGATCGGCAGACGGCTGACGAGCTGGTTCAGCAGCAGATAAAACCGTACGTGGACAACGACATTCGCACCGAATGGCTGACCGCGATGCGGTCGGCGCAGGCCGGGATCGCGACGTCCTTTGACATGGTCATCGACAAGTTCGCCGCCGCGGCGCCCATCTACTTTGAGATCCCCGAGGATCTCCGGCCCGGCCGTGCACCGTTTCAGCCGGCCCCGGCGAGCGCACCGGCAGTGACCGCGACGCTCGCGCCCGCCGCCGCACTTCCCGCCGTCGCCCCCGATCCCGCGCCAGCCGCCACGCCCACGACCCCCACAAGCCTGACGCCGGCTTCGACATCCGGGACATCCGGGACATCCGGGACCCCCGCGCCCCTTACGCCGCCGGCGCCGGACTTGGGGACCGGGCTGGGTGATGCTGCGGCGCTGCCCGCGGGTCTCGGTAGTCCCGCCGGCCTTGACGGGCTCGGCGGGCTCGGCGGGCTCGCGAACCGGATCGTCGACCAGATGAGTGGCCTGCTGGGCTCGGCGGGGGACCAGCTGAACGATTCGCCGGGGCTTGACGATGCACTCGACACCGACGACCCCGATGACAAGGCCGATGATGACGACGAGTCCGACGCCGAGCCGGAAAAGCCCGAAGAGATCCAGACCGCACAGGCCGAGGAGGCTAAACCGGGCGACACGCCGCCGCAGGCCAGCGGACCGCCACCGATCAATGCGCCGCCACCGGCGGCCGTACCGCCGGTTGACGCGCCGCCTCCGGCCGCGGCGCCCCCACCCGCGGCCGGGCCGCCGTCGAGCGAAAAGACTCCGTGTGAGATCGCCGCGGACGAGCTTCCGAAGGCAGGGCAGTGACCAGGCTCAGGTCGGCCGCAGCTCGAGTACTTCCTCGACGTAGCGCATGGCTTCGGCGGGGTCGGCCGCCAGTGGGCTCACCAACATCGTCGTCACTCCGGCCTCGGCGAAGGCGGCCAGGCGTTCGGCGACGAATCCGCGCGGTCCGATCAGCGAGAGCCCGCGCACCAATTCGTCGGGCACAGCGTCGATGGCCGCACGCTTGCGGCCGGTCAAATACAGCTCCTGAATCCGGTCGGCGACCTCGCCGTACCCGTAGCGCGTCGCCACGTTGTGGTAGAAATTCCGCCCTTTGGCGCCCATTCCACCGAGGTAGAGACCCAGCTGCGGCTTGGTCCACGCCAGCCGCTCCTCGGCGGCGTCGCCGATGGCCAGCGACGCGTGCACCATGACGTCGAGGGGACCGAGCGCTGGATCGCGTTTGGCGGCGCCGGCCGCCAGCGCGTCGCCCCAGACCGACGACGCCCTCTCGGGAGAGAAGAAGACCGGGTGCCAGCCCTCGGCGATCTCGGCGGTCAGCTCGACATTCTTGGGGCCCAGCGCCGCGATCGATATTGGAATACGTTCGCGCACAGGGTGATTGATGAGCTGAAGGGCTTTGCCCAACCCTGTTCCGCGGTCCGGCGGCAAGGGCACCTGATAGTGCTTGCCGTCGTATCGCACCCGTTCCCGGCGCCACACCTGTCGGCAGATCTCTACGATCTCGCGCGTACGGCCTATGGGCGCGTCGAACTCGACACCGTGAAATCCCTCGATCACCTGAGGCCCAGATGTCCCGATCCCGAGGCGGAATCGGCCGTCGGACACGAAATCCAGCCCCGCGGCGGTCATCGCCAGCAGTGACGGCGTGCGGATGTAGATGGGGAACACCCCCGAGGCCAATTCGACGGTGTTTGTCTTGGCGGCCAGATACCCGAGCTGGCTGACGGCGTCGTAGGAATACGCCTCTGCCACAACGGCGACGTCGATACCCGACTTCTCGAGTTCGACGATGCGGTCGACGGCCTCGTGGAAACCGCGCGAGTAGTCCAGGGCAATGCCGATGCGCATCAACGATGCCTTACGTAACTGGTCATTTTTGACCTCATACCTTGTGACCTGTGTGAACGTTGCGTCGTATTGCGTACGCCCAGACCTTTTAGTATGGCGTAATTGCGATGGCTCTGCGGGCGCATCACTGCCCGGGTTATTTCAGCAGCGCGACAATCTTCTCTTCCGGGGTAGCGGGCGGTGCCTCGAGGTCCACCGGCACGGTCCTGGGGAGCTGCACGTCCGGATCGGCGAAGTCGCGATAAGTCTTGTCCCGGGCGAGGGTGGCGAGCAGATAACCGGTGATCAGCGCCCGCACCGCTTTTTGCGTGCCGCGGTGCGGGCCGCCCAGCCCCATCACCTGCGTCAGTCGCCGGCCCTCGGCCAGACCTGCGGCTTCGCCTTTCTTGACGATGCGCAGCGTGGCCGCATCCCACACCCGGGATAACGAGAGGGCGTTGGAAATCAACGTCGTGGGATCTCCGGGCGTGGTCAAGATCAACCCCGGGACCTTGAGCGTGGCGGCGGGCTGCTCGGCCGGGGGACTGGTGAACGTCGGGAAGATCGCCGCAACTGCGGCGAGCTTGGCGGGCATGCCGGCCGCGGCGAACACCGCGGCCGAGCCGCCGAAGCCATGGCCCGCCACGCCGAGCTTGGCGGGATGCACGCTGATCTTGCCGGGCCCGAGGCGCACGCCCGCCACGATGTCCAGGGCGGTACCGAGGTCAGAGGCCAGGTTGAGCACCGAGGGCGCCAGGCCGCGCTGTGTGCCGGGCGCGCCGGCCACGATGCCCCACGACGCCAGATGCTCCAGCAGACCCGCATAGCGCTCGGTCGGGGCGAGCCAGTCGTGACCGAAGGCGATGGCGGGCAGGTTCAGCCCCGCTTCCGGGGTGTACACCACCCCCGGCAAGCCGGCAAAGGCCAGGTCACCACGCAAAACCCGGTGTGGACCACGGCGGGTGAGGGCGGCGACGAGCTTGCGGGTGCGGGCCACCCCTCGACGTTAGCGGACGTTAGCGCACCTCGATCAGACCCATGCGCCACAGCGCCGCGTACACGTGGCGCAGCGGGATGCTCAGCAGGCGAGTGGTTGCATCCACCATGGGGTCACCCCCGGTGTCGATCGGCGCTCGACGAACCCGCGTCGTTGCCCGCTGCGGCTCGGGCGCCACGACGGCCAGCCGTGCGGCGGGCTGGGTAGTCGCAACATTGACTACATCGACATCGTCTAACAGAACAGCGGTCATGATTCCCTCCTAGAAGATGGTGCTGGCCGGACCGAAAAGCTCTTGGCATCTAATCGGCTAGCAATTGTCTTGAATTAACATTCGCTGAATGCATTTGCACGAAATGGTGAATTCGTATCATGCCGATCCGTGACGCAACCCCCGGTGCGGTTATCCGCTAGCATGGCTGTCGGCATTGATGCCTGCTGAATAGGTTGATGACAAAGGACAGTCGTGCGGTTGTATAGTTGGTAAACGCTCGGGCTAAATCGTTGGATTGCAACATAATTTGTCCGTTGCGACTGTTCCAGGACCCGGTGAGGTCAGGATCATGCGGGGGCGTCAACACCGTCTCCCTTTCCGCTGGCTCCACCGTCGTCGCGCCCAGCGGGTCTGCCAATTCGGCGTTAGCCGATTTCACAGTTCGCCTGGCGTCTCGATGGTTGCCAGCCTTGCCTACATTCCGAGAGTAAGTCCGCACGTTGCTGAGGCAATGACGGAACCGAAAACGTCGCAAAGACATCAGGTGAAAAGGACCTCTATTTAATAGGAAGTTGACATGAATTGAAATGGAACCGGGCGTGTCATCTGACCGTCATCTGTCCGGGGTAACCTCGCCCGGTCGCGCTCGCTGCGCGCGGGCCGCGTCCGCATGGCCCCAGGTCAGCGCCGTGCAAGCCGCCCGAACCGGTCGCTTGCACTACCCTGATCAGAATGTGCGGAATTGTCGGCTACGTCGGGCGGGGCGCCGCCTGCGAGGTCATCATGGACGCGCTGCGCCGGATGGAGTACCGCGGCTACGACTCGTCGGGACTCGCCCTGGTGGACGGTGACGGCAGACTCACTGTCTGTCGTCGTGCCGGCCGGCTGGCCAACCTCGAGGGCGCAGTCGCGGAGATGGCTGAGATGTCCAAGGATTCGCTGACCGGCAGCACGGGCCTGGGCCACACCCGCTGGGCGACTCACGGCCGCCCCACCGACCGCAATGCGCACCCGCACCGCGACGCGGCAGGCAAGGTCGCCGTCGTCCACAACGGCATCATCGAGAACTTCGCGAACCTGCGCCATGAGCTGGAAACGGCCGGTGTGGAATTCGCCAGCGACACCGACACCGAGGTCGCGGTGCACCTGGTGGCGCAGGCCTATCACCACGGCGAAACGGCCGGCGACTTTCCCGGTTCCGTACTCGCCGTGCTGCGCCGGTTGGAGGGCCACTTCACCCTGGTGTTCGCCAACGCCGACGAGCCCGGCACCATCGTCGCCGCACGGCGGTCCACGCCGCTGGTGGTGGGGGTCGGCGACGGCGAGATGTTCGTCGGCTCCGACGTGGCGGCGTTCATCGAACACACCCGTCGCGCAGTCGAACTGGGCCAGGACCAGGCCGTGGTGATCACCGCGGACGGCTACCGGATCACCGATTTCCACGGCAACGACGATGTCGAGTTCCGCGAGTTTCACATCGACTGGGACCTGGCCGCCGCCGAAAAAGGCGGATACGAGTACTTCATGCTCAAGGAGATTGCCGAGCAGCCCACCGCGGTGGCCGACACGCTGGTCGGCCATTTCGTCGACGGCCGGATCGTACTGGACGAACAGCGGCTTTCCGACCAGGAATTGCGCGAGATCGACAAGGTATTCGTGGTCGCCTGCGGCACCGCCTACCATTCCGGGTTGCTGGCGAAATACGCGATCGAGCACTGGACACGGCTGCCGGTGGAAGTGGAACTCGCCAGCGAATTCCGCTACCGGGACCCGGTGCTGGACCGCAGCACCCTGGTGGTGGCAATCTCGCAATCCGGTGAAACCGCGGACACTTTGGAAGCGGTCCGGCACGCCAAGGAGCAGAAGGCCAAGGTGCTGGCGATCTGCAACACCAACGGCTCCCAGATCCCGCGCGAATGCGATGCGGTGCTCTACACCCGCGCCGGCCCGGAGATCGGCGTGGCCTCGACGAAAACCTTCCTGGCCCAGGTAGCCGCCAACTACCTGCTGGGCCTCGCGCTGGCGCAGGCCCGCGGCACCAAGTACCCCGACGAGGTAGAGCGCGATTACCGCGAGCTGGAAGCGATGCCTGATCTGGTGGCGCGGGTGATCGCGTCGATGCAGCCGGTGGCCGACCTGGCGTACCGGTTCGCCCAGTCGACTACCGTGCTGTTCCTGGGCCGCCACGTCGGCTACCCGGTGGCGCTGGAAGGCGCGCTGAAACTCAAGGAATTGGCCTACATGCATGCCGAGGGGTTCGCCGCCGGCGAGCTCAAGCACGGCCCGATCGCCCTGATCGAAGACGACCTGCCGGTCATCGTCGTCATGCCGTCCCCGAAGGGTGCGGCGACGCTGCACGCCAAGCTGCTGTCCAACATCCGCGAGATCCAGGCCCGCGGCGCGGTGACTATCGTGATCGCCGAAGAGGGCGACGACACCGTGCGTCCCTACGCCGATCACCTGATCGAAATCCCTGCGGTGTCAACACTTTTGCAGCCCCTGTTGTCGACGATCCCGCTTCAGGTGTTCGCCGCGTCGGTGGCGCGGGCTCGCGGCTACGACGTCGACAAGCCGCGCAACCTGGCCAAGTCCGTCACCGTTGAATAACTGGGCATAACTGGGCATAGTCGGTTCATGAGACTGGGCATCCTCGGTGTCGTGGTCTTCATTGCGGCATACGTCGCCTCGATTGTGTTGTATGTCGACGACGGTATGGGCCATCCACATCAGGTCGCCGAAAGTCCGCCGTCGAGCGACGGGACCACGGTGACAGTCGATGTCGAAGACATTCAGTCGGACAACAGCTTGCTCATTGCCAACTACACCATTTCGCCTGGGCCTCAACTACTGGACCCGGTGACCCATAATCTCAAGGACGACCTCAGTTTGCTTGTCACGTCCGTGGTTTCGGCCAGCAAGCACACGTGGTCGAAGGGCACGCTGCCAGACGCTTTTCGTGTTTCGGTCACCCTTACCGGCGTCGTCGCGGACTGGCCCTTCGATCGCTACCATTCGGGTCCGATCACCGTCCATCTCCTGTCCGGCGCCGCGCAACTACCGGTAATACCGACGGTGATCATGGTCGACCGTCTGCTCGGCTGGAAAATTGACGTGAACCACGACAACAAGGCAGACGCGTTTGCCCCGTACCGGGTGGATTTGTACCGATCGTCAAGCACAGTGGCGTTCGGCGTCGTGATCCTCGGGGTGCTCATCGCGCTCGCCGGCGTGGCCCTATTCGTAGCGGTTCAGACGGCACGGGACCGACGAAAATTCCAGCCGCCCATGACAACGTGGTATGCGGCGATGCTCTTTGCGGTGATGCCGCTGCGAAACGCGCTTCCCGATTCGCCCCCGTTCGGAAGCTGGATCGACGTCACAATCGTTCTCTGGGTGGTCGTCGTGCTGGTGATCTCGATGGTGGTCTACGTCTCGTGCTGGTGGCGGCACCTGAGACCCGACGGCGAAGCGCCACGCGTGCGAAGGTGGACCCGGCGGCGGATGCATCGGTAGCGACACCACTTGCTACGGGATCCGCTCGAGGTCCTGATTGACCTTGCTGTGGATCGACGGCCGGCACTGGATCCCCTACCTTGTGCTATTCACGCTGTTCTCGCACCCGCGGAGCAATGGCTGGGCCACCCTGCGGTGGATCACCGTGGGATTGACCGCGCATGTCGGCGCCACGCATGTCAGCGAAGGCCTGCTCGACCTCGCGATCGATTATCACCAGGCGCTGCACAAGCTGGTGGGCGCCGAAGACATCGGGATCAGCTACTTCCTGGTCGGGGTGAAGGCGGTGCTCACCTATCGCATCGCGCGGCCGTGGCGCTGGGGCTACCTCGCGATACTGCTGCTCATCTTCGGTTTTCCCCTCCCGCGGATAGACCTCGATGACCCGAACTTCACCGCAATTGGTCACTTCTGCTCGCTCCGCATCGGCCTGTGCTTTTACCCGATGGCCCGAGAGCGCGGGCGTCGAGGCCAGTATTGAATCCGGCGACGCTCAAGTCCGCGTCCCTTCGAGTGGGATTCCGCGAGGCGGGGTACCTAACGGGGGTGTCGAACGAGTCGCTCCAATTAACGCGACGGTAATTGCGTGCCCATACGGTGGCGGAATGCGACGTAGATCGCCGCGAACGTTGGGAGCGGAGGAGGAGTTCCACCTTGTCGACCTGAAGACGAGGCGACTCACAGCGCGCGCCCCCGAACTGCTGGCCGAGCTGGACGAGAACTACGTCGCCGAGCTGCAGCGCTGCGTCGTCGAGACGAACACGCAGGTGGTCGATTCGCTCGACGGGCTGCGTGGCGAAATCATCCGCCACCGCACCGTCTTGGTCGACACCGCGGCCGCGCTGGGCATGGGAGTCGTCGCCGCGGGGGCGGTGCCGCTGACGGTGCCGGCCGAAATGCAGGTGACCAAGACACCGCGCTACCGGCAGATGCTCGCCGACTATCAACTGCTGGCTCGCGAGCAGTTGATCTGCGGCACCCAGGTACATGTCGGCGTCGCCAGCCGCGACACCGCGGTCGCCGTCGCCTATCGGGTGGCCGCCTATCTACCGACCCTGCTGGCCTTATCCACCAGCTCGCCGTTCGCGTCGGACGGGTCTGACACCGGCTACTCGAGCATGCGCACGCTCGTCTGGCAGCGCTGGCCGACGACCGGCCTGGCCGCCCCGGTGCAATCGGCCAAGGAATACGACGAACTGGTCAACGACCTGGTAGCCAGCGGAGTCATCGCTGACGCCGGGATGGTCTATTTCGACGTCCGGCCGGCGAACGCCGCGCCGACGTTGGAGCTGCGGCTATGCGACAGTTGCCCGTTGGTGGACACCGTGTTGCTGATCGCCGGGATCTTCCGGGCTCTGGTCGAGCGCGAGGCCGAGGCCGCACAGGCAGGCATCGAACCGACGATCCTGTCCCCGGCGGTGGGACGAGCCGCGCTGTGGCGAGCCGCCCGGTCGGGGTTGGAGGGCGAGCTGGTTGACGTGAGCGGTCCCGTCAGCCGCCCGGCAGCAGAGGTAGTCAGCGGGCTGGTTGCCGCGCTGCGTCCGCAACTGGAGCAAACCGGTGATTGGGAGACCGTAAGCGAGTTGAGCCGTCAGGCGCTGATCGTGGGCACGTCGTCGGCTCGGCAACGGCGCGCGCTGCGCCGGCGGGGGCGTCTCACCGACGTGGTCGATCAGCTGATCGCCGAGACCGCCGGCTGCGGGCAGACCAGCGCGGCCGTCGTCAGCGACGACCCCACCCTGCTGTTCGGCTACCATCCCGGCGTCAAACCGGTGGCCGTCTTGGCCGGCGGCGACCTCGAAGACAGCTACGACGAAGCGGTCGATACCGACGGCCGGCCACGGCGTCACTATCGAACGGTCCTCGACACCATTGCCCAGCTCGGCGTGGCCCAGCTGCGGTCCCGGGAAGCGGGCATCGAGCAGGAGCAACGCGCCGACAACATCACCTTCCGCGTCGCCGGTCAGAGCCGCGCGCAACTGTTCCCGGTCGACCTGGTGCCGCGCATGGTGGCCGCGCAGGAATGGGGGCAGCTGTCCGAAGGCCTGGCTCAGCGGGCGCGCGCGCTGGACGCCTTCCTTCGCGACGTCTACTCCGAGCAGGCGATCGTCGCCGACGGCATCATCGGTGTGCAGGCCCTCGATCGTGCCCCCGGTTTCCGCTCAACCGGACGCCTCGCGGGCGACACGGTCCGGGCGCACATCAGCGGCACCGACATCGTGTGCGACCGCGCCGGTCGGTGGATGGTGCTTGAAGACAATCTGCGCGTGCCGTCGGGCCTCGCGTACGCGATCGTCAACCACCAGTTGCTGGGCAAGCACATCCCCGAGTTGCGACCGCCCGCCGCGATCGAGGATGCCGGGCGGGCGCCGGAGATGCTGCTCGAAACCCTGCGCGCGGCGGCACCGGCGCACGCGCCCGAGGATCCCGTGGTGGCGATGCTGTCGGCGGGCTGGAAAGACTCCGCATGGTTCGAACACACCTTTCTGGCTGAGGAAATGGACGTCCCGTTGGTGCAGCCGGCGGACCTGACGGTGAGCGACGGAAAGCTGTTGCAGCACATCGGTTCCCATGTCCGGCGCATCGACGTCGTGTATGCCCGGATGGACGAGGACATGCTGCTTTCTTCGACTGGATACGACGGCGCGCGCCTGCGGCCGGGCCTGCTTGCCGCGATCGCCGACGGCCACCTCACCATTGCCAATGCGCTGGCGAACGGAGTGGCCGACGACAAGGCGATCTACGCCCATGTCCCGGCGATCATCGAGTACTACCTCGGCGAGAAACCCAAGCTGGCACAGGTGCCGACCTGGATCTGCGCCGAGCGCGACCAGCGTGATTTCGTGCTGGCCAACCTCGGCGACCTGGTGGTGAAACCCATCGACGGGTTGGGCGGCAGCGGCGTGCTGATCGGGCCGGAAGCCTCCGAGGCCGCACTGGACGCGCGCCGGCGGGAGCTGGAAACTCAACCGGAGCGGTTCATTGCCCAGGAGGCGGTCAACCTGTCCACCCATCCCACCTTCGACGGTGACGGCCTATACCCTCATCACGTCGACCTGCGCGCGTTCGTCCATCTTCGGGCCGGCGCGAGCGGCTCGGTGTCGGCGCACGTAATGCCCGCGGCGTTGACGCGAGTGGCTTCCCGCGGGTCGAGGATCGTGAACTCGTCGTCCGGTGGGGGTAGCAAAGTCACCTGGATGCTCAGCGAGCCTCTGAACGGAAAATGAACGGAAACGGTTGACATGTGCGGTATCTGCGGTGAGATCCGCTGGGACGGGCAAGCGGCCGATGTCGGCGCGGTCACCCGGATGACCGGCGCCATGACGTCGCGCGGACCCGACGCCGACGGGGTGGTGGCGCACGGACCCGTCGCACTCGGCCACCGGCGGTTGTCGATCATCGACCTGTCCGCGCGAGGCGCACAGCCGATGGTCGACGCCGATCTCGGGTTGACGTTGGTGTTCAACGGCTGCATCTACAACTACCAGGAGTTGCGCGAGCAACTCCGAGCCGACGGGTACCGGTTCTTCTCGACCGCCGACAGCGAGGTCGTGATCAAGGCTTTTCACAAATGGGGCGTGCACTGCGTCGATCGATTCAAGGGGATGTTCGCGTTCGCCATCGCCGACCGGGACACCGGCGTGGTGACGCTGGCGCGGGATCGGTTGGGCATCAAGCCGCTGTATGTGGCGGCGACGCCCGGTCGGCTGCGGTTCGCGTCCAGCGTGCGTGCACTCCTCGATGCCGGCGGCCCAGGTGAAATTGACACCGAACTGGACCGCGAGGCGCTGCACCACTACATGACTTTTCACTCCGTGGTGCCGGCGCCGCTGACGATCTACCGCGGCGTGCGCAAGCTTCCGCCGGCGACCGTGCGGGCGATCCAGCCCGACGGTTCGCACACCGACATCGTCTACTGGACACCGAATTTCGGCCGCGACCCCGCCAAAGCATCCTGGTCGGACCGCGACTGGGAAGCCGCGCTGATGGATGCGCTGCGCACCGCCGTGAAACGCCGCATGGTCGCCGACGTGCCCGTCGGCGTGTTGCTGTCGGGCGGCATCGACTCCTCGATCGTGGTGGCGCTGCTGGCCGAGCAGGGCCAGCACGGACTGGCCACCTTCAGCATCGGCTTCGACGCATCCGACGGCGAATCCGGAGACGAGTACTTCTACTCGGACCTGATCGCCAAGACCTTCGACACCGACCACCACAAAATCCACATCAACGCCGCGCGGCTGACGCCCGCGGTACCGAAAAGCATTGCCGCAATGAGCGAACCGATGGTCAGCCACGATTGCGTGGCGTTCTACCTGCTGTCGGCCGAAGTCAGCAAGTCGGTGAAAGTGGTGCAGTCCGGGCAGGGCGCCGACGAGATTCTGGCCGGCTACTCCTGGTACCCACCACTGGCCAACATCGCCCGCGAACAGACCACCGAGGCCTACGCCAAGGTGTTCTTCGACCGCAGCCACGAGGACGTGTTGTCAATCTTCGCCCCCGAGTACGGGATTGACGCCGACGTGAGCCGCGAGTTCGCGACCGCACACCAGGGCGCGCCCGGCGCCGATTCGGCGGTAGACGCGGCGTTGCGGCTCGACACGCAGGTGATGCTCGTCGACGATCCGGTCAAACGCGTGGACACGATGACGATGGCCTGGGGGCTGGAGGGGCGGGTGCCGTTCCTCGACCATGATTTCGTCGAGCTGGCGGCCAGCTGCCCACCCGAGCTGAAGCTGGCCTCGGGCGGCAAGGGTGTGCTAAAAGAGGCTTCACGCCAACTACTTCCGGCGGAGGTCATCGACCGGACCAAGGGACACTTCCTGGTGCCAGGCATCCGCCATCTGCACGGCGAGCTGCTCGACATGGTGCGCGACGCATTAACCAACGACGCGGCCCGGGCGCGCGGGCTGTATCGCGCCGAGGCCGTTGAAGCCCTGCTGGCCGCGCCCAACGAGACCCGGACCACGCTGGGCTCGAACGCGTTGTGGCAGTTGGCTGTTCTTGAGATGTGGCTGCAGAGCATGGAGGGCTGAGGCGATGGGGCAGCAGGTGCGCGCGATCTACGGCGCTTCGCTGTCCCCGGACGCGACGGCGTTCGCCCACCTCATCGACGACGGCGGTTATCCCCGTGCGGTGCAACGGTTTCTGCGCGGGTGGCGGGCCAGCTCATCGCGGGACGTCGAACTACCCGTCGAGGGCCCGGTGTCCCGCGTCATCCACTCCGCCGACGGACAATGGCTGGCCTGCGAGGTGGCGCCCAGTGGGGGCACCCGCAGCCAGATTTGGGTCGTCACCACCGACCCCGATGACAGGATGGCCCGCCGTATCGACGGCGAAGATGACGGGACCGCCGAGCTGATCAGCTGGGACGGTACCCGGGTGGCCGCGATCCTGACCGGCGAGGATGGGGTGGGGATCTCGTGTCTGATCGATCCAGCCGACGGCCGTCGCATCGTGCTGGACCGCCGATCCGGCGGCCGGCTCGTCGACGCCTGGGCGGGCGCGGCGCTGATCCGCGTCGGGCCGCGCGGCTACCACGAACTGATCATGCTGCATGGCCTGACCGAAATCGCCTTGTTGCCAGCCGATCCCGGGTCCACGGTGGCCGACGGCGTGATTCTCGACGACCACCATCCGCGCCGCATCCGGTACGGCCCGGACGGCGAGGCGACCGAGCTGTACCAGCCGGGTGCGGACGGCAGCGGATACGTGCGGGCACTGCTCCGCAGCGACAACGGCTGCGAGCATGCCCGGCTGCTGGAAGTCACGGCCACCCCGGACGGCGTCAGCTACTACGTGGTGGCCGAGCGCCCCGACTGTGATCTCGACGCGTTCGCTGTCAGTGACGACCTGTCCACCGTCGCGCTGCTGTGGAACCTACAGGGCCGCAGCGAGTTACAAATTCTCGAATACGCCGATGACACGCTGAGCGAACCCATCCCGCTGCCCGGCCTGGTCGCAAGTGAGCTGTCCATCAGCGCCGGCGGGTCGATGGTCGCATTGACCGTCGAAGGGCCTTCGGCGCCGCGCACCGTCGAGCTGGTCGACCCCCGCTCGCGCCAATGGGAACCGATCGACCGCGAACCCAGTCGCGGCCCGATCATCCCGGGATTTTCCGCCGCGACCGCGCCGGAGACAATCACGGCGCGAGACGGGTTGAGCCTGAACGCATGGCTGTACCGGTCGGCGGCCGGAAACGGTGCCGGGGGCGCGGTTGTCTACCTGCATGGCGGTCCGGAGGGCCAGGCCCGCCCCGGCTACAGCGAGATCTTCGCCCGCCTGGTCGACGACGGCATCAGCGTGCTGGCGCCGAATGTCCGCGGCTCCGCCGGTTTCGGCCGGACATTCGTCCATGCCGACGACAAGGAAAAGCGGTTCGGCGCGATCGACGACGTCGCCGACTGCGCGCGTTTCCTGGTGGACAACGGCCTGGCCGACCCGGGGCGCATCGCCTGCGCGGGCTGGTCCTACGGCGGCTTTCTGACGCTGGCGGCGCTGACGTTCCACTCCACCCTGTTCGCGGCGGGCGTCAGCATCTGCGGGATGAGCGACCTCACCACGTTTTACCGCCACACCGAGCCGTGGATCGCCGCCGCGGCGTACCCGAAGTACGGGCACCCGGTCAACGATCACGAGCTGCTCGAGGAATTGTCGCCGCTGCGCCGTGTCGACGCGCTGACGGCGCCCCTGCTGGTGGTGCACGGAGCCAAGGACACCAACGTGCCGGTCGGCGAATCGGAGCAGATCGTCGAGGCGCTGCGCCGGGCCGGTCGCGATGTGCGCTACCTGCTCTTCAGCGACGACGGACACGGGATAGTCAAGCGCGAGAACCGTGCAGCGTTGGCCAGGGCGATCAGTGACTGGTTGACCAAGGCATTCGCCGCCGTCTAGCGCGAGCATGGAATGCTGGCTTTGATGCGGCATTACTACTCGGCAGACGCGATCCGCGACGCAGAAGCGCCGCTGCTGGCCAGCCTGCCCGACGGTGCGCTGATGAAACGCGCGGCCTTCGGACTGGCCACCGAGATCGTCCGCGTGCTGACCCAGCGCACCGGCGGGGTCGCCGGCCGCCGAGTGTGCGCGGTCGTCGGCTCGGGCGACAACGGCGGTGACGCGCTATGGGCGGCGACCTTCCTGCGCCGTCGCGGCGCGGTCGCCGACGCGGTGCTGCTCAACCCGGACCGCACGCACCGCCAGGGGCTGGCGGCATTCACCAAGGCCGGCGGCCGCATCGTGCAAACCGTCACCAGCATTTCCAGGGCAACCGATCTCGTCATCGACGGAGTGGTGGGCATCTCCGGATCCGGCCCACTGCGGCCGGCGGCGGCCGAGGTGTTCGCCGCTGTGGACGCCGCTGGGATTCCGGTGGTCGCCGTCGACATCCCCAGCGGCGTCGACGTGGCGACCGGCGCGGTCACCGGCCCGGCAGTCCACGCCGCGTTGACCGTCACCTTCGGCGGGCTCAAGCCCGCGCACGCGCTGGGCGACTGCGGCCGCGTCCGGTTGGTCGATATCGGGCTGGACCTGCCCGAGACGGACGTGCTGGGTTTCGAAGCCGGCGATGTGGCCGCGCGCTGGCCGGTGCCCGGCTCCCGCGACGACAAATACACCCAGGGCGTGACCGGTGTGCTGGCCGGCTCGTCGACGTATCCGGGCGCTGCGGTGCTGTGCACCGGTGCCGCCGTGGCGACGCACTCCGGCATGGTTCGCTACGCCGGCGGCGCGCACGGCGAGGTGCTCGCGCGCTGGCCGGAGGTCATCGCCTCGCCCACCCCGGCCTCGGCGGGGCGGGTGCAGGCCTGGGTCGTCGGGCCGGGGTTGGGCACCGACGACAAAGGGGCCGCCGCGCTGTGGTTCGCGCTCGACACCGACCTACCCGTGATCGTCGACGCCGACGCGCTGACCATCCTGTCGGCTCATCCCGAGCTGGTCGTCGACCGCGCCGCGCCGACGGTGCTGACCCCGCACGCCGGCGAGTTCGCCCGGCTGGCCGGGGCCCCGCCCGGCGACGACCGCGTCGGCGCGTGCCGCAAGCTGGCCGACGCGTTCGGCGCCACCGTGCTGCTCAAGGGGAATGTCACCGTCATCGCCGACCCCGGCGGCCCGATCTACCTGAACCCGGCCGGGCAGTCCTGGGCGGCCACCGCCGGGTCCGGCGACGTGCTGTCCGGCATGATCGGCGCGCTGCTGGCCTCGGGTCTGCCGGCCGTCGAGGCGGCCGCGGCCGCCGCGTTCGTGCACGCACACGCGGCGGCGTTGTCGGCCGCGGACCCGGGTCCCGGCGAGGCGCCGACGTCGGCGTCGCGGATTTTGCACCACATCAGGGCGGCCCTTGCCAGCCTCTAGCCGCCCTGTACCTCTAAGCCGTCAAACGAAAGGATCCATCGTGACCCTCAGCCACCCGTCTGTGCCCGCGCACTCCATCGCGCCCGCCTATACCGGCCGCATGTTCACCACCCCGGTGCCGGCGCTGCGGCTGCCCGAGGAATCGATGGATCCAGAGGCCGCCTACCGCTTCATCCACGACGAGCTGATGCTCGACGGCAGTTCCCGGCTGAACCTGGCCACCTTCGTCACCACCTGGATGGATCCCGAGGCCGAAAAGTTGATGGCCGAGACGTTCGACAAGAACATGATCGACAAGGACGAATATCCGATCACCGCGTCCATCGAGCAGCGCTGCGTGTGCATGGTCGCCGACCTCTTTCACGCCGATCACCTGCGTGATGACGATCCGTCCAGCGCCATCGGGGCGTCGACCATCGGCTCCAGCGAGGCGGTCATGCTCGGCGGGCTGGCCCTGAAATGGCGCTGGCGGGAAAAGGTCGGAAAGGGCTGGAAGGGGCGCACCCCCAATCTGGTGATGGGCTCCAATGTCCAGGTGGTGTGGGAGAAGTTCTGTCGCTACTTCGATGTCGAACCGCGCTATCTGCCGATGGAGGAGGGGCGCTACGTCATCACCCCCGAGCAGGTCATTGACGCCGTCGACGAGGACACCATCGGCGTGGTGGCAATCGTAGGCACCACCTATACGGGTGAGCTGGAACCCGTCGCCGAGATCTGCGCGGCGCTGGACAAACTGGCAGCCGGCGGTGGTGTGGATGTCCCGGTGCACGTCGACGCCGCCAGCGGCGGATTCGTGGTGCCCTTCCTGCACCCGGAACTCAAGTGGGACTTCCGGCTGCCGCGGGTGGTGTCGATTAATGTCAGCGGTCACAAGTACGGGCTGACCTATCCCGGTATCGGATTTGTCGTCTGGCGCAGCAAGGAATATCTGCCCGAGGACCTGGTCTTCCGGGTCAACTACCTGGGTGGTGACATGCCGACGTTCACGCTGAATTTCTCCCGCGCCGGCAACCAGGTGATCGGCCAGTACTACAACTTCCTGCGGCTGGGCCGCGAGGGGTATACGC
This sequence comes from uncultured Actinomycetota bacterium, assembly GCA_963767375.1. Lineage (GTDB taxonomy): Bacteria > Actinomycetota > Actinomycetes > Mycobacteriales > Mycobacteriaceae > Mycobacterium. The sequence continues at coordinate 543,353 of CAVYDT010000008.1, read as the reverse complement.
AGGTCATGCAATCGCTGTCGTCGACCGCGCGGTGGCTGGGCGAGCAGCTGCGCGTCGGCGACCACTGCGAGCTGATCTCGGACGGTTCGGCGATCCCGGTGATCGCCTTCCGGCTCGCCAAGAACCGCGGGTACACCGAGTTCGACCTTTCCCATGAGCTGCGGGGTTACGGCTGGCAGGTGCCCGCCTACACCATGCCCGACAACGCCACCAACATCTCGGTGCTGCGCATCGTGGTGCGCGAGGGACTCTCCGCCGACCTGGCCCGGGCCCTGCACGACGATGCCCGCACCTCGCTGGCCTCGCTGGACAAGCTCAAGCCCGGCGGGCACTACCACGCGGAGCACTTCGCGCATTAGTCACATCCGCCACAGTGGCCCCGGCCGGGACGGATGTTGGTTTTTGTCCGGCTCGTAGCTGCAACGCGGGAGAGCGACTCCTGTGGCGGCTGTGACCACGCGGCGCTCGATCCCATGCGGTTCTGGGACAATGGCGGTCGTGGCTGTTACGCCGATATCCCTGACTCCGGGCGTCCTCGCCGAGGCCGTGGTGGACCTGGGAGCCGTTGAGCACAACGTGCGGGTGCTGTGTGAGCACGCCGGCTCCGCGCAGGTGATGGCCGTCGTCAAGGCCGACGGCTATGGCCACGGGGCCACCCGCGCCGCTTACGCCGCGTTGGCCGCTGGTGCGACCGAACTGGGGGTCGCCACGGTCGACGAGGCGCGCGCATTGCGCGCCGACGGCATCACCGCGCCGGTGCTGGCCTGGCTGCATCCGCCTGGCACCGACTTCGCGCCCGCGCTGCTGGCCGATGTGCAGATCGCGGTCTCCTCGGTGCGCCAGCTCGACGAGCTGTTGGACGCGGTACGCCGGACCGGCTGCCCGGCGACGGTGACCGTCAAGGTCGATACCGGGCTCAACCGCAACGGCGTCGCCCCGGCGCACTACCCGGCGATGCTGACCGCGTTGCGTCATGCCGTCGCCGAGGATGCGATTCGGCTGCGCGGGCTGATGTCGCACCTGGTCTACGCCGACCAACCCGACAACCCCATCAATGATGTTCAGGCCCAACGGTTTTCCGAGATGCTGACCCATGCGCGTGACCAGGGGGTGCGGTTCGAGGTGGCGCACCTGTCGAATTCGTCAGCCACGATGTCGCGTCCCGACCTGGCCTTCGACCTGGTGCGGCCGGGTATCGCGGTGTACGGCCTGAGCCCGGTGCCGAAGCTGGGTGACATGGGCCTGATACCGGCGATGACGGTGAAATGCGCCGTGGCACTGGTGAAGTCAATTCAAGCCGGCGAGAGCGTATCGTATGGGCACACCTGGACCGCGCAACGCGACACCAATCTGGCGCTGCTGCCGATCGGTTACGCCGACGGCGTGTTCCGGTCGCTGGGCGGGCGCCTGGACGTGCTGATCAACGGCAGGCGCCGCCCCGGCGTCGGCCGAATCTGCATGGATCAATTCGTCGTCGACTTGGGACCCGGGCAGCTCGATGTCGCCGAGGGCGACGAGGCGATCCTGTTCGGGCCCGGCACTGCCGGCGAGCCCACCGCGCAGGACTGGGCGGATCTGCTCGGCACCATCCACTACGAAGTGGTCACCAGCCCGCGCGGGCGCATTACCAGAACCTACCGCGAGGCCGAGGGACCTGAGCGACCTTGAGTGAAGAAGAAACCCGCAAGCGCAGGGCTTGGCTTGCGGGAGGTGCCGGGCTGACCGCCGTCGCCACCATCGTCGGGGCATCGGCCCGGCGTTCGATGACCGACCGTGCCACCGCGCTCGAAGATCCCTACGCCGATGAGGATTTCGACGAGGTGGACGTCGAGCGCAGCTACGTGGTGACAGCGCCCGACGGGGTACCGCTGGTGGTGCGCGAGGACGGCCCGAAAGACGCCCCACTGACCGTGGTCTTCGTCCATGGATTCTGTCTGCGCATGGGCGCCTTCCATTTTCAGCGTCGGCGCCTTGCCGAGCAATGGGGCCCGGATGTGCGGATGGTCTTCTACGACCAGCGCGGGCATGGAGAGTCCGCCGAGGCCGACCCGGAGACCTACACGCTGACTCAACTGGGCCAGGACTTGGAGACCGTGCTGCGGGCGGTCGCGCCGCGCGGGCCGATCGTGTTGGTCGGTCATTCGATGGGCGGCATGACGGTGTTGTCGCATGCCCGGCAGTTTCCCGCGCGGTACGGCCACCGGATTGTCGGCGCGGCATTGATTTCCTCCGCCGCTGAAGGGGTCACCCGATCCCCGCTGGGCGAAATACTGAAAAATCCTGCGCTGGAAGCGGTCCGGTTCACCGCCCGGTCGGCGCCTAGGCTGTTGCACCGCGGCCGCACCGTGTCGCGGTCGTTGATCGCCCCGATCCTGCGCGCCGCCTCCTTCAGTGACCTGCAAGTCAGCCGGAGCCTGGATGCGTTCTCCCAGCGGATGATGAACGATACTCCGATCGCCACCATGGTGGGCTTCCTGCCTGCGCTGGAAGTGCATGACGAAACCGCCGGCCTGTGGACGTTGCTGCGGATCCCGACGCTGATCGCCTGCGGTGACCACGACCTGCTCACCCCGGACGAGTACTCGCGAAAGATGGCGGCCTCGCTGCCGCGATCCGAACTCGTCATCGTCAGCGGTGCCAGTCACCTGGCGCTGCTGGACAAGCCCGACGCGATCAACGACGGGCTGATGCGGCTGGTCGCCCGCGCCTCTCCGAGCAAGATGGCGCAGCGGTACCGACGATTCCGGGATCGGTTGCGGCGCAATGAGTAAGGAATCAGGCATGGCGACGCTGGAGCACGTCGAGGACACCGTCGCGCTCGGGACCCGGCTCGGTGAGCAGCTGCGAGCCGGCGACGTCGTCGTGCTGTCCGGTCCGCTCGGCGCGGGAAAGACCGTGCTGGCCAAGGGGATTGCCGCGGCGATGGACGTCGACGGCCCGGTCACCTCACCGACCTACGTGCTGGCGCGGGTGCATCCGCCGCGACGGCCCGGCGCCCCGGCGATGATTCATGTCGACGTCTACCGGCTGTTGGACCACAGCGCAACCGACCTGTTGGGGGAGCTCGACTCGCTGGACCTCGACACCGATCTTGAAGACGCGGTCGTCGTGGTGGAGTGGGGCGAGGGCCTGGCCGAACGCCTCTCCGAACGGCACCTCGACATCCGTCTTGAGCGAATCAGCCACTCCGACACCAGGATCGCGACGTGGGAGTGGGGCTCAACTGATGGCGCAGCTCAGACCTGAAATAACGGCCGTCATGTCATTGACTCGGCCCAGGCGATATGCCCGTCGAAGCCAAGCGTTCTCGCCATGTCGCGGTAGCGATCCCGATAGTCGCGATAGCGGGCCTCGTCACCGTGTGCCCGCGCCAGTAGAGCCCGCAGCCGCAGCAGCCAGATCTCGCGCATCACCAGACCCTCATCGGCTAGCGCGTCCGCTAACCGCTCGATGGCGGCCTCGGCTTCGACCACGTCACTCTCTGCCCCGCGTTCGAGCAGTGTCTCCACCAGAACACCGGTCGCGGGAATGCCCCACAACAGCAGCCATCCCTCGCGGAACAGATGGTCGACGGCAGCGCGCATGAGCGGTATAGCGTCATCGCGATCTCCACGCCGAGCCCGCTCACGCGCCAGGTACACGTTGACCAACGGTAAATCGCCCAGGTTGTGTCCCCGGCGCAGGAACACGTCGCTGGCCTCGGCCAAGAGATGCTGCCCACGATCACGCTCGGCGACCGTGTGGCGCTGCACCAGCGCAACGCCCAGCGCCAGCCGGGCGTAGGTCAATGCGCGGTCATCACCGGATCGTTCGGCAATCCGCAAGGCATCCTCGATCTCACGCATCACGGAATCGTCGGGCCTGACCACGCCACACGGTATCCCCGCGATGTAGACGAAGCCGACGACCGTGGCGTAGGACATCGGGTCGGCGCTGTGGGCCATCGCCAGGCCATGCCGCAGGTCGTCTGCCCATCCGCGACGACCCAGGAGCCAATGGGCCATACCCCGGTTCGTGAAGGCGAGCGCCAACGGAGACCCGACAATGAAGTTGCCTCTGGACGGATCACCGTTGGCCAGGTCGATGACCCGTTCCGACCACCGCAGTGCGTCACCGATCCCGGCGCTTTCCATCTTGGCGTAGATGGCCGTGAAGGACAGCCCCACCGTCAAGGTCGGATCGCCGACCGACTCGATGAGGGCCATGGCTTCCGATGCCAGCCGCGACGCCTCGAGCATCCTGTCCTGGTAGGCGTGATCCACCACCAGCCCGACCATGGCGATGGCCAGGGACGCCTTGTCACCGGCGGCGGTGCACAACTGCCGCAGTTCATCGAACCGGTCACCGGCAACGTTCACGTGGACTCGCCAGGCGATCCCGCACAACATGGTGCGGGGCGCGATGCGCATCGCTGTCCGGTTGGGGTCCTCGGCGGGTAATGCGTCGGCGATCTCTTCTGCACGCTCCCAACTAAATCGCGCCGCACCGATGTCGCGGTTGGTGGCCCAGGTTGCGGCGCGCATGTGCCAGCCGTAGGCGGCGTGCCCATCGCCGGCGGCCTCCAGGTGTTCGGCGATCAGCGCCGCGTTTTCCTCGACCGCTGCCGGGTCGCGGGATTCGATTGCGGCTGCGACGCAGCGGTGCAGCTCGGCGCGATCCGATTTGAGTTGTGATTCGTAGGCCACGGTGCGGACCAGTGGATGGTGGAACACATACTCGGGCTGTCCGGTGAACTTGGTCTGATCGATGAACTGGCTTGCCACCAGGTGCTCAACGGCAGGATCGACCCCCAGCTTTTCTAGCAAGTTGCGGCTGAACTTCGAGCCGATGACCGCCGCCGCGCTGAGCGTGCGCTTGGCTTTCGGGTCGAGGCGGTCAATGCGCGCCGCGATGGTCGCCTGCAAAGTGGGAGGCACGCTCACCTCGCTAATATCGGCTGTCGACACGTAGCCGGTGCGCTCCCCGCGCAGCACACCGCGCTCGGCCAGGTCGCGCACGATCTCTTCAGCGAAGAACGGATTCCCGGCGGCCCTAACCGCGATTGTCTGGTCCAGTGCGCCAACCGAGGGGTCCGGACCGAGCAGCTCCGAGATCAGCGCCGCGGTTTCTGAATCACTCAGCGGCGCAAGCGCGATGGTTTGAGCACCGTGCACCCGAGCCAACGCCCCCTCGTACTCCGGTCGGTAAGTGGCCAGCACCAGCGAGGAAGTCTGCGGGATAACGGTCAGGAAATCGGCGATCATCGACTCGCTGACTTCGTCGATCCAATGGGCGTCCTCAACGACGTAGACCGCGGGCGTTTCCCGAGCCAAGGAAGCCGCATTCAGCAGCGCTGTCAAGCGCCGCCGGCGGGCGTCGGGATCGATCGCCGGTAATGGAGTATTCGGGTCGGCGATGCCCAGTAGGTCATGGAGCAGCAGCAAGTCCTCGGGGTCTGCGTCGCGAACGCGGTCGCGCACTCGATCGCGAGCGGTCTGCCCGTCCAGACCCTCGACGCCGGTGACCGCGCGCAACAGGCGCGTGATGGCATGGAACGGGACTCGGCTGGTGTGTGACTCACAGAAGGTGGTGAACACTTCCACACTGCGGTCACTAGCCATTGTCGCAACCTCGCGCACCAGACGGCTTTTACCGATGCCCGGCGGCCCCACCACGCCGACCACAGCGCCGTGGCCGTGGTTGGCACGATCCAACAAACCCTCGACGGCGGACATCTCCCACCGCCGACCGACCAGATTCGACTCACCACGCCTGGCAGCGCGATGCTCTTCGCCCATGCCCAGCAGCCGACAGGCGGACACGGGCTCGATGGCACCCTTGATCTGGACCAGCTCAGGCGCACCGAGAACCATTGCGCCATCGACAAGTCGCGCTGTCGACGCGCTGAGCATCACCCCACCCCGCGGGGCCGCCGATTCCATCCGTTGCGCCATGCCGACTTGCTCACCCACGGAGGTGTAACCGAACGGTCCTGAACCGATTTCACCGGCGATCACCTGACCGGAGTTAAGTCCCACCCGCAACTGCAGATCCACACCGTCGCGTTCTCGGATCTCGATGGCAAGCCGCTTCGCCTCTTCCTGAACACCCAATGCCGCCAGACAGGCACGAAGAGCGTGGTCTTCCAACGCCACCGGCGCACCGAACACTGCCATGATGCCGTCGCCGGTGAACTTGTCCACCGTGCCCCCGTAGCGCCGCACCACGACTGCCGCCCGGTCTACCAGCCCGGCCAAGATCTCGCGAAGCCGCTCCGCGCCGACGGCTGAGGCGATGTCCATCGAATGCACCACGTCGGCGAACAACACCGTGACCTGCTTGTACTCGGCCCGGGTATCGCCGTCTTTGACTGGTGAGCCACAGCCGTGACAAAACCGGGCGTTCTGCAGAGGCTCAACGCCACATGCCCGGCACGCTGCTATGGCCGTCACCCGACCCACCGCCGCTTCCGGCCCCCGAGGTCCCGGTTCACCAGCATAGGGCGCTACACGATTCCCGGAACAGGATTGATCAGCTCGACATCGGTAGTTGCTGGGCCAGCGCCGCCTTCGACTGGGCGTGTGCCTTGGGCACGGCCCACCCGCGGCGTTTAGAATCGCGTGGAAATTGCCTTTAGCTGCAGGAATAGAGACAGTGGTTTGCGTTCGTAATGCGGGGATCGCGACCTGGGAGCTGCGCCGCACGTGAATCTGGTTCTGGCCCTTGATACTTCCACCCCGGCCGTCACCGCGGGGATCGTGCGGCGCGACGATCTCGCGGTCCTCGCCGAGCGGGTCACCGTCGATGCCCGCGCCCACGCCGAGCGGCTGACCCCCAACGTGCTGGCCGCGCTGGCCGACGCCGCACTGACGATGGCCGATCTCGACGCCGTCGTGGTGGGCTGCGGTCCCGGCCCGTTCACCGGCCTGCGGGCCGGGATGGCGAGCGCCGCCGCGTACGGGCATGCGCTGGGGATCCCGGTGCGCGGCGTCTGCAGCCTGGACGCAATCGGCGTGCTGACCAGCGGCGACACCTTGGTGGTGACCGATGCTCGGCGGCGCGAGATCTATTGGGCCCGATACAAAGACGGGGTGCGCACCGACGGTCCGGCGGTCAACGCCCCGGCCGACGTAGACCCCGGTCCGGCGCGGGCGGTGGCCGGCTCGCCCGAGCATGCGGCGCCGTTCAACCTGCCGCGCTGTGAGCCGGCCTACCCGACGCCCGCCGGCCTGGTGGCCGCGGTGCCCGACTGGTCGGACAACCCGGCGCCGCTGGTGGCGCTGTACCTGCGCCGGCCCGACGCGAAACCGTTGGCGGAGCGCCCATGACCGCCCACCTCGAGCCTGTCGCTGTCGGCGCGCTGACACCCGCCGACGCCGGGCGGTGCGCCGAGCTGGAGGCGCAGCTGTTCGACGGAGACGATCCGTGGCCTGCGGTGGCGTTTCATCGCGAGCTGGCCGCCACGCACAACCACTACGTCGCCGCGCGCACCAACGGCATGCTGGTCGGCTACGCCGGCATCTCGCGATTGGGCCGCAAACCGCCTTTCGAGTACGAGGTGCACACCATCGGGGTGGACCCGGCATATCAGGGACAGGGCATCGGCCGCGCGTTGCTGGACGAACTGCTGAAGTTCGCCGACGGCGGCGTCGTCTATCTGGAGGTCCGTACCGACAACGAGGCGGCCCTCGCGCTGTATCGCAGCATGGGATTCGAGCAGGTCGGCCTGCGCCAGCGCTACTACCGGGTCAGCGGCGCCGACGCCTACACGATGCGCCGGGAGGCGTTATGACCACCATCGTCTTGGCCATCGAAACCTCTTGCGACGAAACAGGTGTCGGCATCGCGCGCCTGGACTCCGATGGCACCGTGACCATGTTGGCCGACGAGGTGGCCTCCAGCGTGAATGAGCACGTCCGGTTCGGCGGCGTGGTCCCCGAGATCGCCTCCCGGGCGCACCTGGAGGCGCTCGGACCCGCCATGCGCCGCGCGCTGGCGGGCGCCGGTCTGGACCGGCCCGATATCGTCGCGGCCACCATCGGGCCCGGGCTGGCTGGCGCGTTGTTGGTGGGAGTCGCTGCGGCCAAAGCATATTCGGCCGCGTGGGGAGTGCCGTTCTACGCCGTCAACCACCTGGGCGGGCACCTGGCCGCCGACGTGTACGAACACGGACCGCTGCCCGAGTGTGTGGCGCTGCTGGTGTCGGGCGGCCATACCCACCTGCTACATGTGCGTTCGCTCGGCGAGCCGATCATCGAGCTGGGCAGCACCGTCGACGACGCCGCCGGCGAGGCCTACGACAAGGTGGCGCGGCTGCTGGGCCTGGGCTATCCGGGCGGCAAGGTGCTCGACGACCTGGCGCGCACCGGCGATCGCGACGCAATCGCATTCCCGCGCGGCATGACCGGCGCGGCCGACGACCCGTATGCATTCAGCTTCTCCGGGCTCAAGACCGCGGTTGCGCGCTACGTGGAGAGTCATCCCGACGCGCTGACCGCGGATGTCGCCGCCGGCTTCCAGGAAGCCGTCGCCGACGTGCTGACCATGAAGGCGGTGCGTGCGGCCACCCGGCTCGGCGTCTCGACCCTGCTGATCGCGGGGGGAGTGGCCGCCAACTCGCGGCTGCGGGAGCTGGCCGCGCAGCGCTGCGCGGCGGCCGGCCTCACGCTGCGGATCCCCCGGCCCCGGCTGTGCACCGACAATGGGGCGATGATCGCCGCCTTCGCCGCCCATCTGGTGGCTGCGGGTGCGCCGCCGTCGCCGCTGGATGTCGCAAGCGACCCCGGTCTGCCGGTGGTGCACGGGCAGGTGCCCTGACGGTCGCCGCGCTAGGCGACGATGAGCAGGTTGTTACCGGTCGACCAGGCCTGCGTGAAATTGGCCATCGGGATCTGCTCGTCGCGGCCGTTGGGGGTGCCGCTGTCGTTGAGATGGACGACGTCGGCGCGGGTGTCGACGCCGGTGACGACGACGGCGTGGTCGGCCTGGGTCCGCTGCCCCTGGCCCGCGGGGTAGTTCCAGATGGTTTCGGCGTTGACCGCGGCGATCACTTTGTGGCCGCTGGCCAGGTCCTGTTCCAGTCCCTCCATGCTGTTGCCGGTCGTGAGCTGGGATTGGACGCCGTATTTCTGCAGCAGCATGACCATGTCTTCGGGGGAGGTGCCGTCAAATTTGTAGACACTGCCGCGGTGGGCTTCGCTTTTAGTGAACACGCCGCGTAGCTCGATGCCGATTTGCATGGGTTCTCTCCCGGTGACCTGTCCGACCACGTCGGCGACGGCCATCAGGCCGCAGTCGTCTCCGATCTGATATCGCCAATAGCGGGCCGCGGCTTGGGGGTTGCCATACATTTGGCCGCCCGGGTCGCCGTGCGCGGCCCCGGCAAAACCGATGGCGAGTGCGACGATCAGCGTTCCCGCGGTGCGGGCCGGGTTGAGCATGCCAGTGAACACACTGCGATTATGAACCGTCGGCGGATTCTTGGAAGCGATCCGCCACGGCGTGTGCCTGTGGTTTTGCTTCGGCAGCGGGCCGGCCTTGAGTGCTAGCACTCTCGTGTATAGAGTGCTAGGTGGCAATCGGCCAAACCCTGTGTCGGCACCCGCGACGACGGCGCTCGGGCACGGACGGATGCCGAATCACCTGGTAATTCGGACGGTCCCGGGGGCAAGCCCCGGACCGACCGCCAACTCTGGTCGGGGCGTAGGCCCCGAACCCGATCTAACTTATGGAGGGCTCCAATCGTGGCGAAGGTGAACATCAAGCCACTCGAGGACAAGATTCTCGTGCAGGCCAACGAGGCCGAGACCACGACCGCGTCCGGTCTGGTCATTCCTGACACCGCCAAGGAGAAGCCGCAGGAGGGCACCGTCGTCGCAGTCGGCCCCGGCCGGTGGGACGAGGATGGCGCGAAGCGCATCCCCGTGGACGTGTCCGAGGGTGACACCGTCATCTACAGCAAGTACGGCGGCACCGAGATCAAGTACAACGGCGAGGAATACCTAATCCTGTCGGCACGCGACGTGCTGGCTGTCGTATCCAAGTAAGCGATCGTGTTCCGCCCCGGGGATCCCCGCGTTTGTTCGCGGGTGATTTCCGGGGCGGCTCGCGTTATGAAGGAGCCTGATGAGCAAGCTGATTGAGTACGACGAAACCGCGCGCCGCGCCATGGAGGCGGGTGTGAACAAGCTCGCCGACACGGTCCGGGTGACGCTGGGTCCGCGCGGCCGGCATGTGGTGCTGGCCAAGGCATTTGGCGGCCCCACGGTCACCAACGACGGCGTCACCGTCGCGCGCGAGATCGAGCTGGAGGACCCGTTCGAGAACCTCGGCGCCCAGCTGGTGAAGTCGGTGGCCACCAAGACCAACGACGTCGCCGGCGACGGCACCACCACCGCGACGGTGCTGGCGCAGGCGTTGATCAAGGGCGGCCTGCGCATGGTTGCCGCCGGCACCAACCCGATCGCGCTCGGCTCGGGAATCAGCAAGGCCGCCGACGCGGTGTCCGAGGCCCTGCTGGCGGCGGCCACGCCGGTGTCCGGCAAGGAGGCCATCGCGCAGGTGGCGACCGTCTCCTCCCGTGACGAGCAGATCGGTGAGCTGGTCGGCGAGGCGATGACCAAGGTCGGAACCGACGGCGTGGTCAGCGTCGAGGAATCCTCCACGATGATCACCGAGCTGGAGTTCACCGAGGGTGTCGGGTTCGACAAGGGCTTCCTGTCGGCCTACTTCGTGACCGACTTCGACTCCCAGGAGGCCGTGCTCGACGACCCGCTGATCCTGCTGCACCAAGAGAAGATCAGCTCGCTGCCCGACCTGCTGCCGCTGCTGGAGAAGATCGCCGGAGCGGGCAAGCCGCTGGTGATCATCGCCGAGGACGTCGAGGGTGAGCCGCTGGCGACACTGGTGGTCAACTCCATCCGCAAGACACTTAAAGCGGTTGCGGTCAAGTCGCCGTTCTTCGGCGACCGGCGCAAGGCCTTCCTCGAGGACCTGGCGATCGTCACCGGCGGGCAGGTCGTCAACCCCGACGTCGGCCTGGTGTTGCGCGAGGTCGGGCTGGACGTGCTGGGCTCGGCCCGGCGCGTCGTGGTCAACAAGGACGACACCATCATCGTCGACGGCGGCGGCGCGAAGGACGCGGTCGCTAACCGGGTCAAGCAGCTGCGCGCCGAGATCGAGGCCAGCGACTCGGAATGGGATCGCGAGAAGCTGCAGGAACGGGTGGCCAAGCTGGCCGGCGGGGTAGCCGTCATCAAGGTGGGCGCCGCCACCGAGACCGCGCTCAAGGAGCGCAAGGAAAGTGTCGAGGATGCCGTCGCGGCCGCTAAGGCAGCCGTCGAGGAGGGCATCGTCGCGGGCGGCGGGTCGGCGCTGATCCAGGCCGGTAAGGCGCTCAAGGAGCTGCGCGCGTCGCTCTCGGGCGACGAGGCAGCGGGCGTCGACGTCTTCTCCCAGGCCCTGAACGCCCCGCTGTACTGGATCGCCGCCAACGCGGGGCTGGACGGCTCGGTCGTGGTCAACAAGGTCAGCGAGCTGCCCGCCGGGCACGGACTGAACGCCAACACCCTGGACTACGGGGACCTGGCCGCCGCCGGCATCGTCGACCCGGTCAAGGTCACCAGGTCAGCGGTGCTCAATGCGGCGTCGGTGGCCCGGATGGTGCTCACCACCGAGACGGCGATTGTCGAGAAGCCGGCCGAGGCGGACGATGACCACGGCCACGGTCATCACCACCACTGAGTAGCGGACGACCGCTTTCGACCAAAGGGGGTACGCCGGAATCGGCGTACCCCCTTTTTCGTGCAAACCGCTTGATGGCGGAATCGATACAAGGTTGCCCCCGTCTCCTGGCCAAGACCTAAACTGCTTACGTGTTCGAAGTCCCCGAAACTCGGTACGCGAAATCGGGTGACATGAACATTGCGTATCAGGTCGTCGGCGATGGACCGTTCGATCTCATTCACGTTCCGGCGTTCATCTCGAACCTCGAGCTGCAATGGGAGAACCCTGACGAGCGCAGATACTTCGAGCGTCTCTCGTCGTTCTGTCGTCTGATCATGTTCGACAAGCGAGGCACCGGACTGTCCGATCGGGTCGCCGTGGCGACGCTCGAGGAAAGAATGGATGATCTGCGCGCGGTGATGGACGCCGCTGGCTCTCAGCGAGCCGCCGTGTACGGCAGCTCGGAAGGCGGAGCGCTTTCCGTCCTTTTCACCGCGACGTACCCGGATCGCGTGTCAGCGCTCGTCCTGTACGGCGCCTATCCGCGCATGGCGTGGGCGCCGGACTACCCGGACGGCGTACCACCGGAGATATGGGCTTGGGGCCTACAGCATCTCGAGCAGAACTGGGGCCGCGGGCTGGAGGGAGGTTTGCCTCTCTGGGCCCTCACGCCGGACCGGGTCGACGATCCTGCGTGGCGCAAGGTGCACGGCAGATGGGAACGTCTGTCGGCAAGCCCGGGCGCGGCTGTCGCGCTCCAGCAGATGATCGGCGAGATGGACGTGCGCCACCTCTTGCCGGCGATTCGGGTACCGACGCTCGTTGTGCATCGGACGGCGGATCTCACACACGCGGCGGGCAGTCGCTACATGGGTGCACATATTCCTGGTGCCAAGGTCGTGGAACTTCCGGGCAATGACTATTTCCCGTACCTCGGAGACCAGGACGCAATCCTCGACGAGATCGAGGAGTTCCTCACCGGCGTTCGCCCCGTGCCTGCGCCGGATCGCGCTCTGATGACCGTGCTCTTCACCGACATCGTTTCATCGACGGAGCGCGCCGCCACGCTCGGCGACGATGCGTGGACACGAACGTTGGATCGCCACGATGCTTTGGTCGCCCATGAGGTCGAGCGCCATCGTGGTCGCAGAATCAACACGACGGGTGACGGCATGCTCGCGACGTTCGACGGCCCCGCGCGTGCCGTGCGGTGCGCGCGAGCGATCTGCGAGGCCGTGCGGCCGTTGGGTGTCGAGGTCCGGGCGGGGCTTCACACCGGTGAGATCGAGTTTCGCGGCGCCGACATCGGTGGGATCGCCGTCCACATCGGCCAACGCGTGTCGGCGCTCGCCGGACCGCGCGAGGTTCTCGTGTCCTCGACGGTCAAGGACTTGGTGGCCGGCTCGGGAATCACGTTCGCAGACCGTGGATCTCATGTGCTCAAGGGGGTGCCTGACGAATGGCGAGTATTCGCCGTCGAGAACTGAAAACCTCGTCGTCGTTCACTCATTGGTTCTGCTCGTAGTCGGATGACGAGCAAGGCGAGCGTGGCTTACATCCAGCACCACCGAGACGGCGATTGTCGAGAAGCCGGCCGAGGAAGCGGATGACGGCCACGGTCATGGTCACCATCACGGTCACGCTCACTGAGTAGCGTCCTGAAGACGAAACGAAACACCCCCGGCTAATCAGCCGGGGGTGTCTTCGGCGGTCGCTGTGACGTAGGGGTCACGGAGTGGACAGCTTGTCGCCCATCGCGATGACGCCATCGCTCAGCGCGAAAAGCAGTTCGTCCTGGCGATCAGTCCTGCTGACGTGACAGGCCAAGTGGCCCAGCGAGCTCGGCCAATATCGGCAATGCATTGTCATACACGCCCAGCGCCAGGATCGCGACATGATTGGCACCGGCCTGCAGATACTCGCCGAGGCGCTTGGCGACTTGTTCAGGCGTCCCGTGGGCGACCACGGCGTCGATGAACTTGTCGCTGCCTGGCCGCGTTACATCGGTGTCGGTGAAACCTAGCCGTTTCCAACTACTTACGTAGTTCGTCAGGCTGAAGTAGTGGTCCAGCGCCGTGCGCGCGATCGCCCGCGCTTCCTCGGCTCCTTGTTTGTCCGGGGCGGACAGCACCACGTTATGCACGGGCGCCAGCAGCGCGTTCGGCCCGATAATCTCGCGAGCCCGTGCTGCATGTTCGGGCGTTGCATTGGCCGGGTGCGCTCCGGCGGAGCGTTCAGCCGCCAGGTTTAGCACTCGCGGCCCTTGCGCAGCGAGCACACGTTGATTGGCCGGCACGCCGTATTCGTCGAGCTCGTCGAGGTACGACACCAGCGCCTCGTACGGCTTGCGGTATTGCCCCTGGACTTCGGGATGGCCAACCCCGATGCCGAGCACGAAGCGGCCCGGGTAGGCGGCGTTGATGCGGTGGAACGACTCGGCGACGGGCTGGGCGGCCGCCGTCCAGATATTGACGATGCCGGTGGCCACCTTCAGGGTGGTCGTCGCCTCCAAAAGTGTCTCAACGGCCCACAATTCGGCGGGTGGCGAACCCCCGACCCAAATTGTGCCGTAACCGAGCCGTTCGATCTCCTGCGCTTGTTCGCGGGTGGCGCCAAGTCCGAAGAAGCCGAATCGGCCGAGGTCGGGGGTGGCGGTGTCTGATGCGGTCACAACCCAGCGCAACCCCGCGTCACGCGAACCTATTCCGCCGCGGGCGTGAAACTTGTGTGTGCGGCTCCGGGCCCGAGCGGGTTTGGCTCTAATCCCGCACCACCGAGACTAGGTCTGGGTCATCGTAGAAGTGTTGCCCACCACTGCCGTGTAGGTTCCGCTGATTGGCTCCGCCATTGCCGGGCCGGCGAACCCGATCGCTGCGCCAGAAAGCACGGTGCCGACCGCCAGCCCCCGAAAAATCGTCACGATGCTTTCCCCTTTCGTTGCCCGATCCGTCGCTCAATCAAGCGATGCACGTGACTATTTCACGTGACGCGCAGCAGGTCACAGAATCAGGAAATTTTCAAAGCGTGATGACCTCAGCCTTCGTCTAGTGAGGCAAAGCAGACTCGCATCGCTTGCATCCAACGCCACACAGACGGCCGTAAGACCGCGGCGTTACCCGCACCAGCGGTATTGGCCAGTGATGTCATCGAGCTTTGTCTTTAGTTCGGCAGTCACTTCGAGGTCGACTGCGCCGAGGGTGTCGGTCAGTTGGTCGGGCCGACTCGCGCCCAGGATGGCCGACGTGACGGTGGGGTTGGCGAGTACCCATGCGATCGCAAGTTTCGCCGGCGGCTCGCCGATCTCTCCCGCGAGGGTCTTCATCTCTTCGACGGATTCGAATTGCTGCTGGTGCCAGTATCGCTCGCGATACAGGTCGCCAAACTGTTGCCCGAGTTCTGCCGAAAACCTGCCTTCGGTCGGCTTGTCCTCGAGGCGGTACTTCCCGCTCAGCAGGCCGCCGGCGAGCGGGTTGAATGGAATCACCGCGATGCCCTCTTCGCGTGCCAACGGAAGAAGCTCCTGCTCGATTTGTCGGAAAAGCAGGCTGTAGCGGTTCTGGACGGAGGCCACGCGAGTGAGGTGCAAAGACTCGGCACGCCCGGTCGCCCGGGCCAGTCGGTACGCGAGAAAGTTCGACACACCGATGTAGCGCGCCTTGCCCGCTCTGACGATTGTGTCGAGCGCCTCAAGGGTTTCATCCAGCGGGGTCTCGGGATCATCGGAGTGAAGTTGGTATAGATCGACATAGTCGGTGCCCAGGCGCTTCAGTGATTCGTCGATGGCATCGAGAAGGTGTTTGCGAGAGCCGCCTTGTTGCCAGGGTGCGGGACCCATGCGGCCGCCCGCCTTGGTTGCGATGATGAATTGGTCTCGTTTGCCTCGAAGCCACCGTCCGACGATCTGCTCGGCGCGTCCTGCGACGCCACGATCGGGTCCCATCGGGTAGATGTCAGCTGTGTCAATGAAATTCACTCCGGCAGCGGCGGCTTTGTCAAGGATCTGATAGGCCACCGCTTCGTCGGCCTGCGTTCCGAATGTCCCGGTGCCAAGGCAAAGGCGGGAGACCACCAGACCGGTGCGGCCAAATTTTGCGAATTCCATCACTACTCCTTCGATGGGCGCTTCTGGACAGCCGCCGTGGTGGCGAGGTAACGACTAGCGGGAAAAGCGTTGGCCTTGCTCACGATTCGGTGAGCGCGGCCGGCACTGGAGCATCAAGGTGCTGTAGCAGTGCAGCAAGCTTGTGATCCAACTCGATTCCTACCACGGTGATTTGAGGTGTGCCAAAGCTGCCGAACCGG
Source organism: uncultured Actinomycetota bacterium (assembly GCA_963767375.1). Classification (GTDB taxonomy): domain Bacteria; phylum Actinomycetota; class Actinomycetes; order Mycobacteriales; family Mycobacteriaceae; genus Mycobacterium. The sequence goes on along the minus strand of CAVYDT010000008.1, from coordinate 527,348 downwards.
GTGCTGGGTTGGTCCACGGTGAACCAAGTGGCACCATCGGTGTCTTCCACAATGGCGGTGCGTAAGGGTGCATAGAGCAAAATGGCTGGGTTGTAACGGTACATTTTTTGCGCAATGGTGTGATTGCCCATCAGGTACTCAACACAACGGCCGCCGTCTCCGGCCAGCCGCATCAGCGACGTGAAGTCGTGTGACCAGTACAGAATAAAGTCGTGTGTCGCGTTCTCTGCCGTGGCCTCTAGAACGGTCTGCCAGTCGACGCCCCTCTCGATCAGGGATTCGAACCGTTCGCTCTGGAATACCGGCACCGCTTGCTCATAACGATTCCTGAACCCATCGAACGTGTCGCCGATCTGGATCGTCAACCGGTCGACCTGGTGCGAGATTGTCTCGATCGATCCATTCAGTGATTGAGTCATGGTACTTCCTGATTGTTGTCGTTTTATCTAAATGCCTTGGAAGGCAGTGCAAGTGGGAGAGTGAAGTCGACTTACGTGCCGGTTCCCCAGAGGTCGCGAGCGTGTCATACCGCGACTCCCAATTCGGCCAACCTGGCCTGGTTTTCCTCGAACCATTCGTGCTCGTGGCCAGGCTCAGGAATGAACAACCCGGCATCCATGACATTCGTGTGATCGATTTCGGTCACCGAGATCCACAGGTCGGCTTCCGACTGGCCCGAGTTACGCGTCCAGATCTGCGAGAGCTGACGCAGCATTGCTCGTCGCGTTTCGAGGTCACGCCCGTGGCGGTTGATGCCGAGAATCAAAGATTGCGTTGACGGTTTGCCGCCCACGAAGCACTCGCCTTCGGGCAGCTCGTGGAACAAGACGTTGACCCATGACGCCAGTGCCCCGGTGGCGTCGCAGTACATGGTGGTCATCTCTTCGGCGATCTTGGCCTTCGCGGACTCGGTCAGCAGACCCTTTGGGCTATAGCACTGATAGACGGGCATGTCGTTCCTTTTCATAGGTCGGTGCTGCACCGTCAGCACCGGCAATCGGTCCGCCCGGCTCGCGCCCGGCGGGGTTGGGTTCCAGCCGACGTACCCACTTATACTATGTCGGGCGTCATACTTAGAACTATCGCCGATGGTACAGGGTGATTCGATCAAGTGTCAAGAACTATGTATGATGGACGACATGCCAAAGAAGACCGACAGCAAGGAGCGGATGATCGCCGCCGCGCGCCGCCTGTTTCGCGAACACGGCTATCTGGGCACTGCTCTGTCGGACGTCGTCACCGAGAGCGCCGCCCCGCGCGGTTCGATCTACTTTCACTTCCCCGGCGGAAAGGAAGAGCTCGCCACCGAGGTCACTCTCTTGCACGCCTCCGACCGCATCGCAGACATCAACCGGGCGGCAGCCACCACCCGCACCGCGGCGGAACTGATCGCGGCATTCGTCGGCCGCGAACGCGACGACCTGGTCGCAAGCAATTACCGCGAGGGGTGCGCGGTGGCTCCCATCGTCATCGAGTCGACGCCCGCCTCCGATCAGCTCAGCGATGTGACGCGGCGCGCCTTCCAGGATCTGATCACCACGCTGGCCGCACGCCTCGCCGAAAAGGGCCTCACCCACGACAGGGCCGTGCAGCTGGCAACCAATGTGTGGACCAGCGTGGAAGGAGCGCTCATCCTCGGCCGTGTGCTGCGCAGCCCCGAGCCATTCGACATGGCCATCACCCAACTGACCGCAGCCGCTGAGGCCGATGCTGACGCCTCCATCTCTCACTAGTAGTTATGCCACGACGACACACCGCCGATTCACGCTGGGGTGTTTCGCGTGTTGGCCATGTTCGGGTGCCGTTTGTTAGACCCGCGACTCCGCGGCATGGGTGAGCCGCTCCTCCATACCTTCTAAGATGCGCAGAATCGTCTTCCGCTCGCGCTCGCCAACGCCGCCGACGATGCTCTCTTCGACCTCGTTCCATATCTGCTCAACCTCAGGGCGCAGAGCGCGACCCGCTGGAGTGGTTTCGATCTGGTACGCGCGCTTGTCATCGGCATCTGGCGAGCGCCGCACGAAGCCCGCGTGTTCGAGGCGCTGAATAGTCCGCGTCATCGTGGCCGCGTCGGAGTCGAGTAGGCGGATGAGGTCGGCCTGGCGCTGGGGACCCAATTCCCACAGGTACATCATGAGCACCTCCTGCGTGGGGTGCAGACCGACGCGGCGCAGTAGATTGCCCGCGATCATCCGGTGCAGACGCGCGACGCGGTAGAGCGCATACGCGATCGGCGCACCGAATGTGGCAGCCGGCACCGGAACACTGGTCGGGCCGCTGCCTTCTGGTGGCGTGCTGGGCTTCGCCATAGTCTCCTCGCCTTCCCATCAACTACTGCCTAGACAATTCCACAGAAAACCGGTGCTGTGAGCGGAATTGGAATAAATCTCGCCTATTTACCTGTTCGGACAGGTACGCAACGTGGCGAGAGGAGGCCAGGAATGGACTTCGGAGCGTTACCACCGGAGATCAACTCCACCCGAATTTATGCCGGACCGGGATCAGGTCCGCTGCTGACCGCCGCGGCGGCCTGGGATGGTCTAGCCGAGGACCTGTACTCGTCGGCGGCCTCCTATGGTGCCGTCATCTCCGCGTTGACCAGCGACGTATGGTCGGGCCCGTCATCGGCGTCGATGGCGGCCGCGGGCGATACCTATAAGGCGTGGATGACCAGCACCGCCGAGCAGGCCGAGCAGGCCGCCACGCACGCCCGGTTAGCAGCAGCCGCCTACCAAACTGCGTTCGCTATGACAGTGCCGCCACCGGTGATCGCGGCCAACCGCAGCCGGTTGGCGGCGCTCGTGGCCACCAATTTCTTGGGGCAAAACACGCCGGCGATCGCGGCGACCGAGGCGCAGTATGCCGAGATGTGGGCCCAAGACGCGACAGCCATGTACGCCTATGCCGGATCCTCGGCGAGCGCAAGCCGGCTGACACCGTTCGCCCCGCCAGCGCCGACCACCAACGCCGCCGGGTGGGCCGCGCAAGCTACCGCCGCCGCCCGGGCCGGCGCGAGCTCCGCCGGAGTCGCCGCCTGGACCGCCATATCAGGGATATCAGAGGCCCCGCAATTGATTTCCGCGCTGCCCCAGGCACTGCAGAGCCTCGCGTCGCCGGTGTCGTCGTCGTCGCTAGCGGACCTACTGGGCAGCTTGGCCCCGTACGCCGGCGTCGTGGCCGGGGGCACCGGAGTTGTCGGTGCAGGCCTCGGAGCCGGGGCCGGCTCTGTTGGCGTGGTGGATATTGTGCTGGGTCTCGTGGGGACGGCGGCGCAGGCGTCGGTGGTGGCTTCCGGTGGCGGCGCGGCTGCCGGATCGGGGTTGGTGGGCACGGGCACGGTCGGTTCTGGGGCCGGGGTGCTCGCGGGCCAGCTTGAACCTGCTGCGAGCGCGTCGGCAAGCCTGGGCAAGGCGGGTGGGGTCGGTGCCTTGTCGGTGCCGCCCAGTTGGACCACGGTCGCGCCAACGGCGGGGCTCGCGGCGGCGCCGGGTATCACGCTCGCCGCCGGACCGATCTGGACCGGGATGCCGCCAGCCATGTGGGGCGCGTTGCCGATGGCGCAGCTGAACGGGCGCGGTGCCGTTGGCCGGTCCTGGACACATCACTACGAGACTCGGCTGGGCACCAGCGAGCGGGCATTGGCGATATGAGCACGCTGACAGGCAATTTCGGCGCTTCGGAGAATGGAGAAACCCGATGTCCTTCGTAACCACACAACCGCACCTACTGGCCGGGGCGGCAAGCGATCTGCAAGCAATTGGTTCGGCGTTGAGTGCCAGCAATGCGGCCGGGGCGGCTCCGACGACTGGGGTGGTGCCAGCCGGCGCGGATGAGGTGTCGGCGCTTACGGCGACACAATTCGTCGCACACGCCCAGATTTATCGGGCCGTGAGCGCCCAAGCGGAGGCGGTTCATGACATGTTTGTGGGCATGTTGGCCGCCAGTGCCGATTCGTATGCGGACACCGAGGCCGCGAATGCTATCGGCGCGAGATAAACCCGTAAGACGTTCGCCGCCTGGAAATTTCGTCAACAACGGTGTTTTAAAGTGACAGAAAGGAAGACACTATGGAAAGTATCGCCGATTTGGCAACAGGGATCAGGTTTCCGCAGACACCGGCGGCCACAGCCGCCCTTTCAGTGGCTACCCGTTTCTACTCACCCGCCCTGCTCAATCACTGCATCCGTTCGTACGTGTGGGGAGCGATGTACGCGTCAGCGCATGGCATCACCTTCGACGACGAACTCCTATACGTCTCGGCTCTGCTTCACGACATCGGTCTCACCGACGCCTTCGACAGTCACCGCGTGCCCTTCGAGGAGGCGGGCGGGTACTTAGCATGGGTTTTCGGGGTAGCGGCCGGTTGGCCGGCTGATCGTGCGGCCAGGGCGACGGAGATCATCGTGCTGCACATGCGCGGCGACGTCTCTTCGACAGCAGACCCCGAGTCCCACATCCTGCAGGTCGCTACCGGTTGGGAAGTAGTCGGACGGCGACCGGAGGAGTTCCCAGCGAAGGCAAGGGCGGAGATACTCGCGCGCTATCCAAGGCAAGGATTCGGTAGCGAATTTCTGGCGTGCTTCCAAGACCAGGCGGAACGCAAGCCGGGTAGCGCCGCCGCCGCATCGGTTGCCAACAATGCTGCCGGACGTATCAAGGCCAATCCTCTCGAGGGCTAGGCGGGTAGCCGCTTGGCTAATTCGCTCGACGCTCGACTGTGGGGCTGATGTACGAAATCTCAACGCTTTTCGTGCATAGGCCCCACGGTCGGCGTACTGCGCTCTTAGTCGGCTTGCGCTGCGCGCGGCTGCTCAGCTTGGCGAAGCATCAGCAAACCGATCAGGGCTAACGTAAACCGGGCCCTCTGACCTGCGGCTACATGCCCGGCTTGATACACCAGTGCGCGGGTTGATCGGGCTGGTAATCAGAGCCCGGCGATCACGATGCCCACGCCGACCACCATCGACAGCGACAGGGTCACCAACAGAACGCTGACGATCCCCTCCTTCGTCGCCGAGGCCTGGTGGTCGCCCGCCGCGATGGGAGCGAGTTTGCGGCCGGCGCCCCACGCCGCGGCGAGCAGCGCCGCCACCCAGTTCGTGTAGCCGGAGTAGACGATCAGCCCGACCGCGGTAACGGCTAACGCGCGCGGCAATTCGACGTGCGGCCAGAGCAGGCCCACCACCACGAGGAACATGCCGTTGAGGACGGCCTCGAGGTGACTGGGACAGCGCCATGCGTGGGTTCTTCAATGCCGGGACGGCGAACCCGGTGAGCAGGCCGAGCAGGAACAGCACCAGCCCGAGCTCGAACAGGACTGTCTGCATGTCGTTAACGCGTGTCGATCCAGATCGTCAGAGCCGCGACCACAACAGCGAGCACGGCGAGCAGGATCGTGTCTACCGGGCGCGGGCGTGGCGCATCCGCCGCGCCTATTCGTAATTCGCGGGCGATCAAGAACAGCGGGAACGCGACGCTGATGTCGATGAGCATTCCGGCGAGGATGTAAGCCCACACGAAGCGAATGCCATGCTTTCGCGCCTCGATGACCATGAATATTGCTGCGGCGAGGAAAAAATACAAAATGTCGCAAGCAATGGACCGTGACGCGGGCGTCACCTCGACACCGGCCAGGAAGTCGGTGAAGAACGGGCCGATCCCGGCGTGCAGATACGCGGTGTTCTGGGTCCAGGTGGCCACGTGGGCCGCGACCGCGATCCCGCCGTAGACGACGCAGAGCACTTTGCTGCTCGGGTGCAGACTCTTGTCGGTGAGGGTGGTACTCATCTGCCGACGATACGGCCGACCTCCGGCGCCGGCCGTCAATCCATAGAGAGTTCAAATGCCTGCTAGCAGAAGCGGACGCAAGAATCTCGCAAGCACTCGGCGGCAAACCAACGGCCCCCTCGCACCCTGAAAAACATCGTTGCCGGGACGCTGCTGTCCGGTGGCGTCGCGGTGGCCGGCGTGGGACTGGCCCCAGGTAGCGCCCACGCGGAGAATTGGTGCCCGCCCAACGCGATGGTCGGCCCCGTGTGTTACGGCCCCAATCAGTGGTGCCCAGGGGATTCGCTCTTCCACCTGACCCAAAATCACGTGGCGAACCCGATCAATTGGGACATGAGGGTCTGCCACACCTATTACTACCTGCCCTGGGGCCGGGGCAATGTCGGTCAAGACATCTGGGAGGGCACCAATCCTCCGGGCCCCCCGACCCTTATCCAGGCGCCTCCCGGGCTGCCGCCGCCCCCCGGGTAAGTGCTGGAGCATGTGGATTTCGGGGGCCATGCCCGGCGGCTAAGAGCGCGCCTGGAAAATTGCCCGCATGAACAGCCCGTTATTCTTCGAAACTCCGGGTTATGGCGCTCGTCAGCGGCAGAACCGGCACTATTCGCAGGCAGTTAGGTACGGCAACCGGGTCGAGATCTCAGGCCAAGGCGGTTGGGACGACAACTGGGGCTTTCCAGACGCGGTCGCAGACGAAGTGATTCGGGCCTTCGACAATGTCGAGCGGACACTGGCCACTGCCGGAGCAGCATGGCACCACGTGGTCAGCGTCCACTCCTACCACCTGCCCAACGCTGACGGCGCGATCGGACAGGATCACCTGGCGACCATGGCAGAACAGTTCCGCCGGCGTATGGGAGAACGCGCTCCGCTGTGGACGTGCATCGGCGTCGCGGCCCTTGCCGATCCGCGCATGCGGGTCGAGATTCAAGTCAGCGCAATCGTCGACGACTGACGGTGATAAAGGTGACAACCCCCGCGGAGTTACGCCGAACGGCGAATACCGCGTGCCCGGCCGATGTCGCTCTTGAGCAGCATGTCGCGCTCCGACTCGGACAGGCCGCCCCAAACGCCGTAGGGCTCGCCGACACCCAACGCGTGGGAACGGCATTCCTCGATCACCGGGCAACGCCGGCACATCTCCTTGGCGCGCTGTTCGCGTTGCATGCGGGCCCGTCCGCGCTCGCCGTCGGGATGAAAGAACATCGACGAATCGACGCCGCGGCATAGGCCTTGCAATTGCCAGTTCCAGATGTCGGCGTTGGGTCCAGGTAGCTGTTCCGGCTGTGGCATGGCTTCTTCCCTCTCTGCACTGCACGCTCAAGCGGAGTTCAGGTTCGCGACTGCGCGAGTGTGCAACTTAATGGGGTTTGCGTCACCGATGACTACCCGTCACCATAGACGTTAGGAGGGCTACCAAAAAACCGTCAATAGCTCTGCTCTCGGGCCGAATGCGCAAGCGTTGCAAGAGAATTAACTCCGCGTTCATCTGTCGCGCGGTTCCGAGACTCGAAGCATGCTAGCCGGAAGCCGATCAACGCGCAGATCCCGCAGCTCAGAGGCGTTTGGCCGGATGGTCGCCGATACGGTACGGACGCCCTGGGTAATATTCCGGTAACGCAGAGAGCACAGACTTTTTACCTAATGAGACCCCCGCCATCAACGTGAGCGAAACCCCCCAAGATTCAATAATTCAACGCACACTGGCCACGGCCGCATTCGGAAACGAACCCGGCACCTGGCCGCTGCCTACGGCGAGCACACCGCACCAACTCTGGCTGCGGGCGGTCGCGTCCGGGGGGCAGGGTCGCTATGGCAGTGCCTACGGCGACCTGGCGGCGCTGCGGCGCGCTCCCGCCACTCCGCGGTTGGTCTCGCTGGCGCACAGCACGCAGGGCTCGTTGCTGCGTCAGCTCGGCTGGCACACGCTGGCGCGAGGGTGGGACGGCCTCGCGCTGGCGCTGGCCGGCGCCGACCACGGGGCTCGCGCCGACGCACTGATCGGGCTGGCGGCCGACGCGCTGGGCGTCGGCCGCTTCGCCGCCGCGGCCACGTTGTTGACTCGCGCGGACGCGGCGCTGGCACCCGCCGAGTTGTCCGACAACTCGGCGGAGCGGCTGGCGGTGCGGCGGCAATGGGTGGGCGCCGAGCTGGCGATGGCCGCCGGCGACGGGGCAACCGCGGTCCGGCATGCCGAGGAAGGGGTCGAGCTGGCGCGGGCGATCGCGTCGGTGCGACACCAGGTTAAAAGCGACGTGGTCCTGGCCGCCGCCCTGTGCAGCGCCGGTATCACCGAGCGGGCGCGCGCCGTCGCAGAGACGGCGCTAGAAGCCACCGGCGAATTCGGACTGACACCGCTTCGCTGGGCGCTGGCTTGCTTGCTGATCGATATCGCAAGCGTCACGGTTTCGGAACAACAATTGCGCGAACTCACCGGAATTCGGGATATTTGTGCAGGCCAGGTGCGGCGCGCCGGAGGAATCTGGCATACCGCTTGAAATGCGTTGCGGCCTTTATCGTCTAGCTGTGCGTTAGCCCGGGATGCTTCCTGACCGTTACGTTGGAGAGACCGTCGTCGATGACAATGCAAGGGGAACGTCTCGACGCTGTGGTTGCAGAGGCGGTGGCAGGGGATCAGAATGCGCTTCGGGAAGTGCTGGAGACTATCCGCCCAATCGTCGTGCGATATTGCCGTGCGCGGGTCGGCACCAGCGAGCGCGGCGGCCTGTCGGCGGACGATGTGGCACAGGAGGTTTGCTTGGCGGCCATAACCGCGCTGCCGCGCTATCGGGACCGCGGACGACCATTTCTGGCCTTCCTGTACGGCATCGCGGCCCACAAGGTAGCCGACGCCCATCGCGCCGCCGGCCGTGATCGCGCCTACCCCGCCGAGTCGGTTCCCGAACGCCGATCCGCCGATGCCGGCCCGGAGCAGTTAGCGATCGAGGCCGACTCGGTCAGCCGGATGAACGAATTGCTCGAAATCCTGCCCGCCAGGCAACGCGAAATCCTCATCCTGCGCGTTGTAGTGGGCCTGTCCGCCGAGGAGACCGCCGCCACCGTCGGCAGCACCACGGGCGCGGTGCGGGTGGCTCAGCACCGCGCACTTCAGCGACTCAAGGACGAAATCGTAGCGGCAGGTGACTATGCCTAATTCTGGATATGCCTTCGGAGATCAGCCGGCGCTGGACGAGATAGCCCACACCGACCTGCTGCTGGACGCGCTCGCCGACCGCGAGCGGGTCGATGTGGATGATCGCCAGGTTGACGCGCTGGCCGTGCTGATGGGGGACTGGCGCGACGACCTGAGGTGGCCACCAGCCAGCGCACTCGTCTCGGCCGAAGAGGCGGTCGAGGCGCTGCGCACGGGGTTGGCAGAGCGCCGGCGCGCGCACCGGGGCTTGGCGGCAATCGGATCGGTGGCCGCGACGCTGTTGGTGCTCAGTGGGTTCGGCGCTTTCGTCGCTGACGCCCATCGCGGAGACCCGCTGTACGGGCTGCACGTGATGTTCTTCGACGCACCGCGGGTCAACGACGAGCAGCAGATCACGTTGTCCGCCAAGGCCGAGCTGGCCAAGGTTCAGCAAATGATCGACCAGGGCGAATGGGCTCAGGCCCAGAATCAGCTGGCCGAGGTCAGCAGCACGGTGCAGTCCATAAATGACGGGAATAGCAGGCAGAATCTGCTGGACGAGGTGAACCTGCTCAACAGCAGGGTGGAGTCCCGGAACCCCAACGCGACGCTTCCGGGTCCCGCGACGAAGCCGAAGGCTTCCGCGGCCACTTCGCCTGTGACCACTCCGAATACGGCCAGCGCACCGCCGACGGTGGCCAGCTCAACCGCTCCGATTCCGTCCTCGCCTGCGCCCTCGGGCCGTCGCCGGCATCACGGCCAGAACACCGACCCTTCGGTGGCGCCAAGCGCTGGACCCTAGAGGGAGGCGTCAGTGACGCCGGTGAAACCCGTCGGCGTCTGATGTGGCCTCATTGAGCGAGGCATCGGCGTATCCCCGGCAGTAATCCCAGGTGACGTACGCGTCGGGTTCGGGATCGTAGGCGGGCTCGTGCGGGCGGACCGTACCGTCGATGAGCAGTTGCAGCAGGTTTGCGCGCAGCATGTCCCAGTCGTGGTAGTGGTCCTGCTGACACTCGTCGCAACACACCACCAGCCCGCGAATGCCCCTGTGCGCCAACAGGGCCTCGTACACGGCCAGATCGGCCAGGTCGGCCTCTACCGCCAACCGCTCTTGCTGATCGAGGGGTTGACCCGGCTCGACGGCGTCCAGCGCCGCCGACGGGTCACAGGGGTCGTCGGCAAACGGATCGGGCGGCAAACCCGGCGGGAGGTGGTCGCGCACGTCTCTAGACTACGCAGGGGGGCCGTCATAACGCCAGCAGGGCGGCACGCCCGGACAAGCGGGTCCGGGCGATCCGCGAGCCGATAGGATGGGCTTCTCACTCCAACCATGCGTATGGAGGGCCTCACCGATGTCCCGTGGCATGTCCCACCTAGAAGACAGCTCCGACCTGGTCGCCAGTCCTTATCTGCGCGACACGCGTCTTGGTGGCCCGGCGGGCGACGCGGTGCCCACCGGGGGCGACAACCCGAACAAGATCGCGATGCTGGGGCTGACCTTCGACGACGTCCTGCTGCTGCCCGCGGCATCCGATGTGGTGCCCGCCGTAGCGGACACCTCCAGCCAGCTCACCAAAAAGATCCGGCTCAAGGTGCCGCTGGTCAGCTCCGCGATGGACACCGTCACCGAGTCGCGGATGGCGATCGCGATGGCCCGGGCGGGCGGCATGGGCGTGCTGCACCGCAATCTGCCGGTCGCCGAGCAGGCCGGCCAAGTCGAGATGGTCAAGCGCTCCGAGGCCGGCATGGTCACCGACCCGGTCACCTGCCGGCCGGACAACACGTTGGCCCAGGTCGAAGCGATGTGCGCGAAGTTCCGGATTTCCGGGCTGCCGGTGGTCGACGAATCCGGCACGCTGGTCGGCATCATCACCAACCGCGACCTGCGGTTCGAGGTCGACCAGACCAAGCAGGTCGCCGAGGTAATGACCAAGGCCCCGCTGATCACCGCGCAGGAGGGCGTTAGCGCCGACGCGGCGCTGGGCCTGTTGCGGCGCAACAAGATTGAGAAACTGCCCATCGTCGACGGCCACGGCCGGCTGACCGGGCTGATCACCGTCAAGGACTTCGTCAAGACCGAACAACACCCCCTGGCCACCAAGGACAGCGACGGCCGGCTGCTGGTGGGCGCCGCCGTCGGCGTCGGAGGCGACGCCTGGGTCCGCGCGATGATGCTGGTCGACGCCGGGGTGGACGTGCTGATCGTGGACACGGCGCACGCGCACAACCGGCTGGTGCTCGACATGGTCGGCAAACTCAAGGCCGAGGTCGGCGACCGGGTCGAGGTGGTCGGCGGCAACGTCGCCACCCGCTCGGCGGCCACGGCCCTGGTCGAGGCCGGCGCCGACGCGGTGAAGGTCGGTGTGGGCCCGGGCTCGATCTGCACGACCCGCGTGGTGGCCGGCGTCGGCGCACCACAAATCACGGCGATTCTGGAGGCCGTCGCGGCGTGCGGACCGGCGGGCGTGCCGGTGATCGCCGACGGGGGACTGCAGTACTCCGGCGATATCGCCAAGGCTCTGGCCGCAGGCGCGTCGACGGCCATGCTGGGCTCGTTGCTGGCCGGCACCGCCGAGGCGCCGGGTGAGCTGATCTTCGTCAACGGCAAGCAATTCAAGAGCTATCGCGGCATGGGGTCGCTGGGCGCCATGCAGGGCCGCTCGGGTCCTGGAGGCGGCGGCAAGTCGTATTCCAAAGACCGTTACTTCGCCGACGATGCGCTGTCGGAGGACAAGCTGGTACCCGAGGGCATCGAGGGCCGGGTGCCGTTCCGCGGTCCGCTGTCGTCGGTGATTCACCAGCTGACCGGAGGGCTGCGCGCCGCGATGGGCTACACCGGCGCGCCCACCATCGAGGTGCTACAGCAGGCGCAGTTCGTCAGGATCACGCCGGCCGGACTCAAAGAGAGCCACCCGCACGACGTCGCCATGACCGTCGAAGCGCCTAACTACTACGCACGGTGAACAGCGAACTGGCCATGGTCGAGATCGGGATGGGCCGCGCCGCCCGCCGCACCTACGAACTCGGCGATATCGGCATCGTGCCGTCGCGTCGCACTCGGTCGTCGAAGGACGTCTCGACGGCGTGGCAGCTGGACGCCTATCGGTTCGAGATCCCCCTGCTGGCGCACCCCACCGACGCCCTGGTGTCGCCGGAGTTCGCCATCGAGCTAGGCCGGCTCGGCGGACTGGGCGTGCTCAACGGAGAGGGGCTGTTCGGCCGGCACGCCGACGTCGAGGCCAAGATCGCGCAGCTCGTCGAGGCCGCGCACAAGGAGCCCGAACCGTCGGCGGCGATCCGGCTGCTGCAGGAGCTGCATGCCGCGCCGCTGAACCCGGAGCTGCTGGGCGCCGCGGTGGCCCGGATTCGTGAGGCCGGCGTGACCACGGCGGTGCGGGTCAGCCCGCAAAACGCCCAGGCGCTGACACCGGTGCTGCTGCAAGCCGGCATTGATCTGCTGGTCATCCAGGGCACGATCGTGTCGGCGGAACGCGTCGCCAGCGACGGGGAGCCGCTCAACCTGAAGACCTTTATCTCTGAGCTAGACGTGCCGGTGGTCGCCGGCGGAGTGCAGGATCACCGCACGGCGCTGCATCTGATGCGCACCGGGGCCGCCGGCGTCATCGTCGGCTACGGCTCCACCAGGGGGGTCACCACCACCGACGAGGTGCTGGGCATCGCCGTGCCGATGGCCACCGCGATCGCCGACGCCGCCGCGGCGCGGCGCGAGTACCTCGACGAGACCGGCGGCCGCTATGTGCATGTGCTGGCCGACGGTGACATCCACACCTCCGGGGAGCTGGCCAAGGCCATCGCCTGCGGCGCGGACGCGGTGGTGTTGGGCACGCCGTTGGCCGAGGCGGCCGAGGCGATCGGCGACGGCTGGTTCTGGCCCGCCGCCGCCGCGCACCCGTCGTTACCGCGGGGGGCGTTGCTGCAGATCGCCGTCGGCGAACGCCCACCTTTGGAGCGGGTGCTCAACGGGCCGTCCGACGACCCGTTCGGCGCCCTCAACCTCGTCGGGGGTCTGCGCCGAGCGATGGCCAAGGCCGGTTACTGCGACCTCAAGGAATTTCAGAAGGTCGGCCTGACCGTTGGAAGCTGAGGCCTCCTGAATCCAGGTGAAGCTAGGCGCCCGCTGTGCCCGTAGTGCTCGAGGCGTCCAGGCGGGCGAACTGACGGTTGCGGTACTGCTCGACGCAGGCCGCCCGCCTGACCTTGCCGCTCGTGGTGATGGGCAGCGAGCCCGGGGCCACCAGTACGAGGTCCGCGACGCGCAGGCCGTGCGATCGCGAAATGGCCGAAGTCACTTCGCGTTTCACGGTGCCGAGCTTGTCCATCACCTCTTCGGGGGAATCGCCGCGCTTCTTGAGTTCGACGATGGCGACAAGCTTTTCGGTGTGTCCGTCTGGGACCGCTATCGCCGCGGCCCGGCCCCGGGTGATCTCCTGGATGGTCGCCTCGATGTCATCGGGATAGTGGTTGCGCCCGTAGACGACCAAGAGGTCCTTGTCGCGGCCGACGATGAAAAGCTCGCCGTCGCAGAAGAAACCCAAATCTCCGGTCCGCAGCCACGGCTCTTCGGGGGTGCCTTCGGGCGCGGCGACGAGCCGGGCGCCGAACGTGCGTTCCGTTAGTTGCTGGTTCTGCCAATAGCCCATCGCCACGTTGGCGCCGTGCACCCAGATCTCCCCGACCGTTTCGGCCGGACACTCGATCCCGGTGTCGCGATCGACGATGCGTAGCAGCGGTGATTCCGGCATGCCGTAGCTGACCAGGGGTGCGCCGTCTCCGTCTGCAGATCGCTTCGCCCGGCCAGCCGACAGGTTCTCGGATTCGAAGTGGACGATTTTTGGCGGATCTCCCGGCCTGCGGGTCGCTACGTACACCGTCGCCTCAGCCATTCCGTAGGACGGCCGAACTACCTTGGGCTGCAGGTTGAATCGGGCGAACCGCTCAGTGAAGCGCTTGAGGGTGGGGGGCTGTACCCGCTCTGCGCCGTTGAGGATGTGCAGCACGTCGGCGAGGTCCAGTCCGGCCATGTCGTCGTCCGATGTTTTTCGAGCAGCCAGGTCGAAGGCGAAGTTCGGTGCCGCCGAGAACGCTTTGCTGTTGCTTGCCAGCAATTGCATCCAGCGCGCCGGCCGCTGCAAGAACGATGCCGGACTGGTGAGCACGCCGTGCAGCCCGGCCAGTATCGGTAGACAAATCCCCACGACAAGACCCATGTCGTGGAAGAACGGCAGCCACGACACGACAGTCATGTCCGGCGGAGCGACCCTGCCGTATTCCCCGAAGTACTCGGACATGACCTGCTTGATATTGGCCCGCAGGTTTTTGTGGGAAATCATGACCCCGGCCGGTTGACGGGTCGAGCCGGAGGTGTACTGCAAATACGCGACACTCGGCCGATCGCCTCCGGCGCTGGATCCGCTGCTGGAATTCCCATCTAGCAAATCGATTTCGACGATCGCAGGGGCGGATTCGCCGGACTGCGGCTTCGCATACTCGCTCACATCGCCGACGACCGAGGAGGTCGTGAGGATGATCGACGGCGACGCGTCGCGCAGCACCGAATTGACCCGGTCATCGGCGATGCCACCGGTCGGAACCGACAGCGGAACTGCGATGAGTCCCGCCTGCAGCGCGCCGAGAAAAGCCGCGATGTAGTCGAGGCCCTGCGGAGCCAAGATCACCGCGCGATCTCCAACCGCACCGCACGCGCTCAATTCCCCGGCCACGTTCAACACTCGTCGATACAGCTGCGACCACGTGAGGGTTTCGGTCACGCCGAGCCAGTCCTGCTGGTAGTCGAGGAATGTGAAGGCCGTGTTATTGGGCTTCAAACTGGCGCGCTCGCGCAGCACCGTCAAAATGGAAGATTCGCTCACCGGCACAGTTTTACCCTCCGTTTAAAGCTCTTGGCGTGCCAGTGCATCGCCGAGGTGTTGCGCCAAACCCCCCACGGTGATGATGTCGCCCGGGCTGATAATTACCCCTGTTTCGGCCTCGATGCGGGTGCGAAGTTCGGTGTGGCCCAACGAGTCCAGTCCGAACTCGTGCAGTGGACGGTCTACATCGACGTTGCGACGCAGAATCAGGCCGACCTGTTCTGCGACCACCTCCCGGAGCCGGGCGGACCGCTCTTCGAGGGGAAGCGCCATCAGCTCGGCGCGGAATTTGCTTGAGCCCATTCGATTTTGCCCGCTGTGCTGGAACCGTTCGGCGAACGGGCTGTGCTGCGCCAGCGCCGTCAACCACGGGGTGCCGATGACGGTCGTGTAGCCGGTGTAGGCGCGGTCGTGGCGCAGCAGCGCCTCCAACGCGTGGGCGCCCTCCTCGACGGTGATGACTGCGCCGTTGCTGTCGGCCTCTGCCTGCCATGCGATCGAGGTGGCCGTCAGGCCCTGGGCCCGCCGCCAGTGGGTGAAGGCGTCCAGCCAGCTGTTGGCCGCGGCGTGGGCGCCCAGCCCCGGCGAGCCCAGTAGGGCCGCTGAGGAGGAGAACGAGCAGAACCAGTCCAGCGGCTGCCCGGAACTGGCCTGGTGCAAGTGCCAAGCGCCGTAGACCTTCGGGGCCCACTCGCCCGCCAGCAGCTCGTCGGTGATCTTGGCCAGGCTGGCGTTTTCGATGATCCCGGCCGCGTGCAGCACACCGCGCAGCGGAAGCCCGGTGGCGGTGGCCGCCGCCACCAACCGGCCGGCGGTCTCCGGTTGGGCGATGTCGCCGCGCTCCACCACGACGTCGCACCCGATCGCGTGGATCAGCTCGATGGCCTGCTGCGCCGTGTTGCTGGGCCCCGCGCGCGAGCAGAGCACGATCCGGCCGCAGCCGGCCACGGCCAAGCTCTCGGCAAGTACCAGCCCGATCTCACCGAGGCCGCCGGTGATGACGTAGGAGCCGTCGCCGCGGAAGACCTGAGCATGTTCCGGCGGCACCACCGCGCTACTTTGCCCCGCGCGCGGCATGTCGAGCACAAGCTTGCCGGTGTGTTGGGCCGCGCTCATCAGCCGAATCGCGGTGGGCGCCTCGGCCAGCGGGTAGTGGGTGCTCTGCGGCATTGGCAGCGTGCCGTCGGCGGTCAACCGGTACACGGTGTTCAACAGCTCCCGGAACTGGCCGGGCTGGTTGAGCGACATCAACGCCAGATCCACATAAGAGAACGTGAGGTTGCGTCGGAACGGGAAAAGCCCCAGCCGGGTGTCGCCGTAGACGTCGCGCTTGCCGATCTCGACGAACCGTCCACCGAAAGCGAGTAGCCCCAGGCCGGCCTGTTGCGCGGCACCGGTCGCGGAGTTGAGCACGATGTCCACGCCGTACCCGTCGGTGTCGCGCCGGATCTGCTCGGCGAACTCAAGGCTTCGCGAGTCGTAGACATGCTCGATACCCATGGCGCGCAACAGTTCTCGGCGCTGCCCGCTACCGGCGGTGGCGAAGATCTCGGCTCCCGCGGCGCGCGCGATCCCGATCGCGGCCTGCCCGACCCCGCCGGTACCGGAGTGGATCAACACCTTGTCCCCGGCCTTGATGCGGGCCAGATCATTGAGTCCGTACCAGGCGATGGCGGACGCGGTGCTCACCGCGGCGGCCTGGGCGTCGGTCAACCCCTCGGGCAGGGTGGCGGCCAGGCGGGCATCGCAGGTGACGAAAGTGGCCCAGCAACCGTTGGGGGACATGCCCCCGACACGGTCACCAACTTTGTGGTCGGTGACGTCCGGGCCGACCGCGGTGACCACGCCGGCAAAATCGGTGCCCGGCTGCGGCGGCTGTCCCTCGAAGCTGGGGTACTGGCCGGACGCGGCCAACACGTCGGCGAAGTTGATGCTGGACGCGGTGACCGCGACCTCGATCTGTCCCGGGCCCGGCGCGGCCCGGTCGAACGCGACGAACTCCATGGTCTGCAGGTCACCGGGAATGCGGAGCCGCAGGCGCATGCCGTCGCGGGAGTGATCCACCTCGGTGATTCGCCCCTCGTCGGGCCGCAGCGCGGTGAGAGACAGGCGCGCCGCGTACCACTCATCGTTGCGCCAGGCGGTCTCGTCCTCGTCGGAGCCGGCCAGCAGTTGGCGCACCACCTGCTCGGCGCCGGTCTGCTCGTCGATGTCGATGTGGGTGGCCCACAGGTGCGGGTGCTCGGTGCCGATCACCCGCAGCAGGCCGCGCAGGCCGCCCTGCTCGAGGTTGACCCGGTCGCGGTCCAGCACCGCCTGGGCGCCCCTGGTCACGACGTATAGCCGGGGTGTCTCGCCGGCGATCTCGCTGAGCTCGCGGGCGATGCGCACCACATGCGCGGCGTACTCACCGCCGCGCAGGGCGCACTCCTCGTCGGGGTTGCCGTTCTTCGGTCCGGTGACGACGACGACGCCGGTGAACCCGCCTTCACCGAGCTGACCGTGCAGCACCTGCGCCGCGGCGCTGTGGTCGCTTCGCTGCGGCCAGAACATCGTCGTGCATTCGGCGCC
Organism: uncultured Actinomycetota bacterium; assembly: GCA_963767375.1. Lineage (GTDB taxonomy): Bacteria > Actinomycetota > Actinomycetes > Mycobacteriales > Mycobacteriaceae > Mycobacterium. Next base: position 509,963 of record CAVYDT010000008.1, on the reverse strand, counting down.
GTGCAGCTTCAACGCATCGGTCAACCCCGTTGCCAGCAGATGGGCGGCATCGGAGGTGCTGATCAACAGCCAGGCACCGGCGTGGACGTGGTCTTCTTCCGGCAGCTCGCGCTGTTGCCATTCGATGGTCAGCAGCCGCTCGTTGAGCACGCGATTGCGGCTTTCGTTCTCGGACACCGTGGTTGCGAGCTGCAACCCACGCACCGTCAGCAGGACCGCCCCGTGCTCGTCCAGCACGTCGAGGTCGGCCTCCGCTACAACGCCGGGGGCGGAGGTCCCAGCGGCCAGGGTCACCCGCCCCAAGCAGTAGCGGGCGTTGCGGGTAGGACCGTAGCCGCGCAGCCGGCGCACACCGATCGGCAACAGCGGTCCGCCTCTGCCAGCGCCGTCAGCGCCGCCCGCGCGGTCGAGGGCAGGATGCGCCGTCAGGGACTGGAAACACGCGTCGAGCAGCGCGGGATGGGCAGCGTAGGCCGCTTGCTGCGACCGGATCGAACCGGGCGGTCCCACCTCGGCCAGCACCGTGCTGACGGTCTCGTCGGCGATGTGGGCGACCGCCAGGCCGGTGAACGCAGGACCGAGGTGCACACCGCGCTCGTCGAACCGCTGCCGCAGCTCGGCGCCTTCGACGCGACGCGGGTGCGCCGCCAGCAGCGCGGCGATGTCCAGTGCGGGTGGCTGGTCGTCAGCGGTGACGGCATGCAGCTCGGCGCTGGCCCGTTGCTTTCGTTCGCCCTGCCGCTGGGTCTGGACCGTGAAGGTGACGGCGCCGGGGGCCGAGATGTTCGAGACCGAGGCGACGGCGCTGGACGAGGTCTCGGCATCCAGCGACAGCATCGGCTCGAAGTGGACATCGCGGACCTCGGAGTCCTCGCCCACGACGGTGCGGGCCGCGGCCAACGCCATTTCGCAGTAGACGGCGCCGGGAAGCGTGGCGGCCTCGTCGATTTGATAGTCGGCCAGCCATGGCTGTGCCGCGGTGCCGAGCTGCGCCTGCCACACGTGGCGCTCCGGGTCCTCGGGCAGGCGCACGTGCGCGCCCAGCAGCGGATGGGCTGAGACCGTGCAACCGCCCTGCGCCGGGGAGTCCCGCCCGTCGCGGGCGATGAGCAGCTTGCGGTGCGTGTGATGCGTCCAGGCCGGCAGCGGCGCATCCACCAGGCGCCCACTCGGGTACAGCACCGAGAAGTCCACCGCGGCGCCCGCGCTGTGCAGATCCGCCAACAGGCCGCGCGGCCCGAGCGGCGGCATGCCCGCCAGACCGGCGACCTGGACACCGATGGTGGCCGCCGTCTGCTCGACGGCGTCGATCAGTTGCGGTTGCGGGGCCAGTTCGGCGAAGACCCGGTGGCCGTCTTCCACCGCCGCCTGCGCGGCCGCGGCGAACCGCACGGTGTGCCGCACGTTGTCCACCCAGTAACCGGCATTGCAGACCGGCCGCTCCCGCGGGTCGAACAGGTTCGTCGAATAAAACGGTATCCGCGGTGCCGTTGGGCTGATGTCGGCCAGTGCCTCGGATAGCTCGTCGAGGATCGGGTCGACGTGCGGGGAGTTCGTCGCTACCTCGACGGCCGTCTCGCGTGCCACCACGCCGCGCTGCTCCCATGCGGTGACGAGTTCGCGCACCGCCGCGGCGGGCCCGGCGATCACCGTGGACTGCGGGGCGGCAACCACGGCGATGACGACGTCGTCATCGTCGCGGGTCATCAGCTCAGAAAGCACTTGATCGGCGGGCAGTTCCACCGACGCCATCGCACCGGCACCGGCCATCCGCGACATCAGCGCTGACCGACGGCAGACGACGCGCAACCCGTCTTCCAGTGACAGTGCTCCAGCGACGACGGCGGCCGCCACCTCGCCCGCCGAATGTCCGAGGACCGCGGCTGGGCGCACGCCGTACGACTGCTCCATGGTGGCGGCCAGCGCGACCTGCATGGTGAACAGGATCGGTTCCGCCCGGTCGATCCCGGTCATGGTTTGCGGCCCGGTGATTGCCTCGGTCACCGAGAATCCGGATTCCGCGGCGATCAGCGGTTCGGCTTGCGCGACGGTCGCGGCGAACACCGGTTCGTTGGCCATCAGGTCGGCGCCCAGCCCGGACCACTGCGAACCTTCCCCGGAGAACACCCAAACCGGGCCGCGGTCGTCTTGGCCCACCGCGGCGCGATACGAGGCAGCTTGATCTGAGCCTTGAAGTGAGCCGCTGCCGACCTTGCGCAGTGCGCTGGTCAGCTCGGGAAGATCGCCGGCGACCAGCGCGGTGCGCACCGGCCGATACCCGCGCCGCCGCGCCAAGGTGTACGCCAGGTCGGATAGCGCCACGGAATCCGCACGCTTCTCCACCCAATCGGCGAGTCGGCGCGACGTCTCGCGCAGCCCGTCTCCGGAGGTGGAGGACAGCGCGAACAGCAGCGGACCCTGGGTGGCGGGTTCGGTGGGGGCCTCTTCCGTATCGGGCGCTTGTTCGAGAATCGCGTGCACGTTTGTTCCCGACAGCCCGTACGACGACACGGCCGCTCGCCGGGGATTGGTGTCAGTCGCGGGCCAGGGTGCTGGCTGCTCCGGCACAACGAGTCCGGTCTCGATCCGGGCGAGGTCGTCGGGCAGCCGGGTGAAGTGCAGCAGCGGCGGCACCACGCCTTGGCGCAGCGAAAGGATCGCCTTGGTCAGGGCGACCGCGCCCGCCGCGGAATCGGCGTGGCCGGTATTGCTCTTGACCGATCCGAGCACGCAGTCGGTGCCGGCGGCGCCATACACCTGCGCCAGGCTCGCGAACTCGATCGCGTCACCGCCCGGGGTACCGGCGCCATCCGCCTCGACCATGCCTACCGTGTCGGCGTCCACCCCTGCCGCGGCCAAAGCCGCCCGGTACACCGCGACCTGGGCGTCGGGCGATGGCGTCGCAAAACTCTCACTGTTGCCGTCCTGATTGGCGGCGGTGCCGCGCAGCACGGCAAGGATGCGGTCGCCGTCGCGCTGCGCGTCCGGGAGCCGCTTGAGCAACACCATCGCGCAAGCCTCGGAACGCACGTACCCGTCGGCGCCGATGTCGAACGTCCGGCAGCGGCCCGTTGGCGAAAGCATGCCCCGGCCCGACATCGACGTGAATGTGCGCGGGTCCAGCATCACCGTGCAGCCGCCGGCCAGGGCGAGATCGCTTTCGCCGTCGTGCAGACTGCGGCAAGCCATGTGAACCGCGAGCAAGCTCGACGAGCCCGCCGTGTCCACGGTCAGCGCCGGGCCGCGCAGCCCCAGGGTGTGGGCGATCCGTCCGGACGCCAGGCTGGCGGCCGAGCCGCTGAAGCCGTACATCCGGCCGAGGGCACCTGCGTCGGCGGCGAGGAATGCGTAGTCGGAGTGGGACAGTCCGACGAACACGCCCCCCTGCGAGCCGGTCAGCGACTTGGGCGCCAGACCTGCGTGCTCTACCGCCTCCCACGAGACTTCCAGCAGCAAACGATGCTGCGGGTCCAGCGCGGCCGCCTCGCGCTCGCCGACCCCGAAGAATTCGGGATCGAAGCCCGCCACGTCGTCGAGGAAGCCGCCCCACCGCGACACCGATCGGTCGGGCACGCCGGGCTCGGGGTCGTAGTAGCTGTCGGCGTCCCACCGCTCGGCGGGAATTTCGCTGATCAGGTCCTCGCCCCGCAGAACTGCTTCCCACAGCGCCGCTGGCGAATCGATGCCTTGGGGGAGCCGACACGCCATGCCGATGACAGCAATGGGCGTCACAGGTTTCCTATTGACGGCAGCTCACCTCTTCTCGCCCGTGCTTCAAGCAGACTATTGTCGGATTTCAACCCGGGATGGGAACGCGGCAGCTCCGCAGGTCGACTCACTTTGCCCCCGGCATCGAAGCCAAAACTTCAATGCTGAAGTCCAAAGCAGCGTAACCCGTCAACTGCACGCGTGTCAGAAAATCGTGCGGACGTACCAAAATTTGCCGCGGATAGCAGCCAGACCACCTCGTGCCGGTTCAGCTCGGGCTCCGCCGCACCCGCGAGGCATAGCCACAGTTAGGGTTGGCTAACTGGTTTACGACCTGTGAGGAAGGTCATACTGCAGCGATGAAACCGGATTACGACGTCCTGATCATCGGTTCGGGTTTCGGAGGCAGCGTCAGCGCGCTGCGGCTGACCGAAAAGGGCTACCGCGTGGGCGTATTGGAGGCCGGCCGGCGCTTCTCGGACGAGGAGTTCGCCAAGACGTCCTGGGATCTGCGCAAGTTTCTGTGGGCACCGAGGCTGGGCTGCTACGGCATCCAGCGGATCCACCCGCTGCGCAACGTGATGATCCTGGCCGGCGCCGGAGTGGGCGGCGGTTCGCTGAACTACGCCAACACGCTGTATGTGCCACCGGACCCGTTCTTCGCCGACCAGCAGTGGTCGCACATCACCGACTGGCGCAGCGAACTGGCGCCGCATTACGACCAGGCGCAGCGGATGCTGGGCGTGGTTTTCAACCCGACGTTCACCGACGCGGACCGCATCGTTAAAGAGGTCGCCGACGAGATGGGCTTCGGAGACACGTTCGTGCCGACGCCGGTCGGGGTGTTCTTCGGTCCGGACGGCACCCAGACGCCGGGCAAGACGGTGCCCGACCCGTATTTCGGCGGCGCGGGTCCGGCGCGCACCGGCTGCCTGGAATGCGGTTGCTGCATGACGGGCTGCCGCTACGGCGCCAAGAATACACTGCTGAAGAACTACCTTGGCCTCGCGGAATCGGCTGGTGCACAGGTGATTCCGATGACGACGGTGAAAGGATTCGAGCAGCGGCCCGACGGACTGTGGGAGGTGCGCACCGTCCGCACCGGCAGCTGGCTACGCAGGGATAGGCGCACGTTCACCGCGACGCACCTGATTCTGGCCGCGGGCACGTGGGGAACCCAGCATTTGCTGTTCAAGATGCGGGATACCGGCAAGCTGGCGCGGCTGTCCCAGCAGCTGGGGGTGTTGACGCGGACCAACTCCGAGTCGATCGTGGGTGCCGCGACGATGGACGTCGCGCCCGATCTGGACCTGACCCACGGGGTGGCGATCACGTCGTCGATCCATCCGACGCCGGACACGCACATCGAGCCCGTCCGGTACGGCAAGGGATCTAACGCCATGGGGTTGCTGCAGACCCTGATGACCGACGGCGCTGGGCCCGAGGGGCCCAATGGGACCTATGTGCCGCGCTGGAAGCAGTTGCTGGCTCAGGCCCGCGAAGACCCGCGCGGCATACTGCGGATGCTCAATGTCCACCAGTGGAGCGAGCGCACGGTGATCGCGCTGGTGATGCAACACCTGGACAACTCGATCACCACGTTCACCAAGCGCGGGAAGCTGGGTATCCGCTGGTACAGCAGCAAACAGGGGCACGGCGAGCCGAACCCGTCCTGGATCCCGGTCGGCAACGCGGTCACCCGCCGCATGGCCGACAAGATCGACGGCGTGGCCGGTGGCACCTGGGGTGAGCTGTTCAACATCCCGCTGACCGCGCACTTCCTAGGCGGTGCGGTGATCGGCGACAGCCCCGAGCACGGCGTCATCGACCCGTATCACCGGGTCTACGGCTACCCGACCATGTTCGTGGTGGACGGAGCCGCGATCTCGGCGAACCTGGGCGTCAACCCGTCGCTGTCCATCACCGCCCAAGCCGAGCGGGCCGCCTCGCTGTGGCCGAACAAGGGCGAGCACGACCTGCGGCCGCTGCAGGGCGACACCTACCGTCGGCTGGCGCCGATCGCGCCGGAGCACCCGGTGGTGCCCGCTGACGCGCCCGGCGCCTTGCGCTGGCTGCCGATCAACCCGGTCAGTTCGGCGAGCTAGCTCGCCAGTACCTCGAGCGGTGCGCCGTTGAGGACCCGGCTGCGTTCGCCGTGCACGTTGACGGGCACATCGCCCATCAGGGTGACGCGGTGCATCAGTCGCGGCTGGTTGTCGTAGTCGTCGACGGCTCGGTGCTGCGTCGCCCGGTTATCCCAGATGGCAACGTCACCTTGCTCCCAATTCCAGCGAACCGTGTTCTCCGGCATGGTGATTCGGCGTTGTAGCAGTTCGAACAGCACGTCGGATTCGTGGCTGTCCAGGCCGACAAAGTTGCGCACGAAGTCGCCCGCCAGCAGCGTGCGTTCACCGGTCTCCGGGTGCACGCGCACCACCGGATGTTCGGTCCGGTAATCCGCCTTCTCGAAGGCCTGCCGGAAGGCCCGCTGCGCGTCGGTCATCGACACCACCGCTTCTTCGGTCACGTAGTCGTAGCGGTTGCTGTGTACCGCCCACAGGTTCTCGACGAGGCACTTGAGCGGTTCTGGCAACTGCTCGTAGGCGGCCGCGGTCGAGGCCCACAGCGTCGACCCGCCATAACTGGGCAGGGTGACCGCGCGCAGGATCGAGGCCGCCGGGTAGTTCGCGGCGAACGTGACGTCGGTGTGCCAGCGGTTGGCCTTGCCGTATTCGGAGTTGATGGGGGTGATGACCGGCGCGTTCTTGTTGGCCAGCACCGAGGCGGCGGGGTGGCCGATCGGCGTGCCCAGCAGGCCGGCGAACGCGAGCTGCTGCTGGTCATCGAGGTGGTGCTGATCGCGGAAGAAGATCACCTTGTGCGTCAGCAGCGTTTCGCGGATCTCGCCGACCGTCGTCGGGTCGAGGTCGCCGCGAAGTTGCACCCCGTCAACCCGGGCGCCGATGCGGCTACCCAGCTTGGTGACGGTTACCTGCTCTGTCATGTCTGTTCCTTTTGGGAGACGTCGGGTGTAGTCAAATGGCTACATTATCGGCTATTGTAGTCACATGACTACACGTTCGGCAACCAGTCGCAAACAAACGCCCACCGGGCGCGAAGAGGTGGCGGCGGCGATCTTGGAGGCAGCCACCCACCTGTTCGCCGAACGCGGTCCGGCCGCGACGTCGATCCGCGACATCGCCGCCCGGTCGAAGGTCAACCACGGGCTGGTGTTTCGGCACTTCGGCACCAAGGACCAGCTGGTCGGTGCGGTGCTCGATCACCTGGGCGCGGCCTCGACGACCTTACGGCGAAACGATGCGGCGCCCGCGGAGCTGCAGCGATCCGTGGATCGGCATATGCGGGTCATCGCCCGCGCGTTGCTCGACGGGTATCCGGTGGGCCGGCTGCAGACGCAGTTTCCGGGCATGTGGGAGTTGCTCGATGCAGTCCGCCCGCGCCACACCGACGACCGCAGCGCGCGGCTGGCCCTCGCCAATGCGGCTGCGCTGCAATTCGGTTGGCGGCTGTTCGAGCCTTTCCTGCGCGCCTCGACCGGTCTCGACGAGCTGACGGACGACGAATTGCGCGAGGCCGTCGGTGCCGAGATGGCCCGTATCGTCGAACCCCACTGACGAGACGGTGCGCTAGCTGCGGCGCAAGAATTCCTAAATAGCGGACGCCCGCGACAGTGACCGGCGGTGCAGCGGCTCGCGGCCGGGCGGCTGGGGCGGTGGCGGCAGTAGCGGCTTACGCGGCCGCACCTCGATGGTCGTCGGCGAATCCGCATTCAGCTCGATGTCCTCGCCGGCATGCCGGATGGTCAGCTCGGCCCCCGGACCGTCGCGCAGGGTATAGGTGACGTCGGAGTGATTGGCGTCGACGGTGACCCGGAATCCGCGCCAGCGCAGCCGGAACCGCAGCCGCGCAATGCCATCGGGCAGCTGGGGATCCAAGGACAGGATGCCCTCGTCGTCGCGCAGCCCACCGAAACCCCCGACCAGCGCGGTCCAGGCGCCGGCCAGCGAGGCCATGTGCAACCCGTCGCGAGTGTTGCTGTGCAGGTCGCGCAGGTCGATCAGCCCGGCCTCGTAGGCATAGTCGTGAGCGAGCTCCAGGTGGCCGACCTCGGCGCACATGACTGCCTGCGTGCAGGCCGACAGCGACGAGTCGCGCACCATGCGCCGCTCGTAGTAGTCGACGTTGCGAGCCTTCTGGTCGGACGTGAACGCGTGGCTCTGCCACTGCATCGCCAGCACCAGGTCGGCCTGCTTGATCACCTGCGCGGGATAAAGCCGCACATACGCCTCGTGCATCAGCAGCGGATAGGTGGCGTTGGTCTCGAAATCCCACTCCGCGAACGTGGTAAAGCCCTCGCACTGCTGATGGACACCCAGCCCCTCGTCGTAGGGGATATTGACCGCGGCGGCCGCATCGCGCCAGCAGGCCATTTCTTCGGTGGTCACGCCCAGCTGTCCTGCCTCATCGGAATCGCGGACGCAGGCATCGGCGGCGGTGACCAGGTTGTGCGCTGCCATCAGGTTCGTGAAGACGTTGTCGCGGACGATCGCGGTGTATTCGTCGGGACCGGTGACCCCGTCGAGGTGCCAGGCGCCATGGCGGTCGTGGTGCCCGAGCGACATCCACAGCCGGGCGGTCTCGATCAACACGGTAAGGCCACAGTCCTTTTCGAGCGACTGATCGCCGGTCACGACGCGGTAGCGCTCGAAGGCCATCGCGATGTCGGCGTTGATGTGCCAGGCCGCCGTGCCCGCCGGCCAGTAGGCCGAGCACTCCTGTCCGCGGATGGTCCGCCACGGGAAAGCGGCACCCTTGAGGCCGAGTTCGGCCGCCCGCTCCCGGGCGAGGTCCAATGTCGAGGCGCGCCAGCGCAGCGCGTCGGCTACCGCGTGCGGCAAGGTGTAGGTCAGCACTGGGAGCACGAAACCTTCGGTGTCCCAGAAGGCGTGGCCGTCGTAGCCGGTCCCGGTGAGTCCCTTGCTGGGGATCGCGCGTCCTTCGGAGCGCGCACTGGCCTGCACCAAGTGAAAAAGCCCGAACCGCACCGCTTGCTGGGATTCCGCGTCGCCTTCGACCTCGACGTCGGCGTTCTCCCAGAAGTCGTCGAGGTACTTGCGTTGGGAGTCCAGCAGGGCTTCCCACCCGCTGTAGCGCGCGCTGTGCAGTGCCGCGGCGGCCTGGTCGCGCAGTGCCGGGCGGGAGCGCAGGCTCGACCAGCCGTACGCGATGTATTTGACGATGCGCAGCTTCTGTCCCGGGCGCAGCCCGCAGATGACCGTGGTCCGGGCCAGGTCGGGGCGGGCATCGGTGCTGAACTCCACTCGCCCCGGCACGTCGATCTCGTGCTCCATCCCGGCGGCCATCATCAGCGCGCTGGCCCGGGTCCGGTGCATGAGAAGTGCTCCGGTTTCCGTGTTTTCGTGGTCGACCGCTTCCAGCGGGTTGTCCAGGATGGCCGACACCCGCGGATCGGCCGACGTCGTGGGCTGGTCCTCGTTGGTGACGAGCTCGGACTGCACGGTCACCCGGACGAATTCCTCGACGGCCTCGACGCAGTACTCGATGGCCGCGACACTGCGCTGGGCCAGCGACACCAGCCGGGTGGACGTCACCTTGATCTGCTTGCCCGACGGTGAGCTCCAGTGGGCGTTGCGGGTCAGCGTCCCGGCGCGCATGTCGAGGACGCGCTCGTGGGAGAGCAGTTTGCCGTACCGGACGTCGAACGGCTCGTCCCCGACCAGCAGCCGAATGATCTTGCCGTTGGTGACGTCGACGACGGTCTGGCCGGCCTCCGGGTAGCCGTAGCCGGCCTCGGCGTACGGCAACGGCCGGATCTCGTAGAAGGAGTTCAGGTACGTGCCCGGCAGGCCGTACGGCTCGCCCTCGTCGAGGTTGCCGCGCAACCCGATGTGCCCGTTGGCCAAGGCGAACAGCGATTCCGACTGGGCAATCAGGTTCAGATCCAGCCGCGTCTCGCGCACCTGCCACGGTTCGACGGGGAACGCTTCCTGGGTGATCACGACTGCAGCAATTCTGCGAGGTCGGTCACCACCACGTCGGCGCCGTTGCGGCGCAAGTCCTCGGCCTGGCCCACTCTGTCTACGCCCACCACGTAGCCGAAGTTACCGGCATGGCCGGCCGCCACGCCGGATAATGCGTCCTCGAACACGGCCGCCGCGTCGGGGGGCACATCGAGCAGTTGCGCACCGCGCAGGTAGGAATCGGGGGCCGGCTTGCCCTTGATGTGCTCCTCGCGCAGCGTGATGCCATCCACCCGCTGCTGGACGAATCGGTCCAGGCCGGTGATCTCGAGCACCTCGCGAGTATTGGCGCTCGAGGACACCACGGCGATGCCGAGACCGGCGGCCGAGACCGCCTCCAGGTAGCGCCGCGAGCCATCGAACACCTCGACGCCGTCCTTTGCCAGGACCTTCTGGAACATGTCGTTCTTGCGATTGCCCAGGCCATATATCGTCTCGGCGTCGCCGGAGTCGCCGGGATTGCCTTCGGGCAGCTGGATTCCCCGGCTATCCAGAAAGGACCGGACTCCGTCTTCGCGTTTCTTGCCGTCCACGTATTTGCGGTAGTCCGCGGCCGGATCAAACGGGACGAACTTGTCGCCGGTGCGTTCGGCCCGTTGGGAGAGGTAGGCGTCGAACATGGCCTTCCACGCCTTGGTATGCACGCTGGCGGTATCGGTGAGCACGCCGTCGAGGTCGAACAGGCAGGCGCGCACCTTGTCTGGCAAACCCAGCACAGGGGGATCCTCACTGTCGGAGTAGTTGGCCGATACCACTCCACCATGCCTGGCTGTGCGCCGCCAGCGATCTCAGGTTCTGGCGCGGTGCCGGATCGGAAGCCAGCATGCCGCCAACGGGATCGTGGTGATCAACCCGAGCGCGACTACTCCCGATAGGTGCCCGTGCTCGTCACGCATGGTGACGGCCATGAGGAGCATGGCACCGAAGTGGGCGGAGTTCGCGGTGAGGTTGAAATCGAGGAACAACCGGTTGGCCAGAGGCGCTCTCGCGGACCGGTACAGGAACAGCGCCCAGACCACATAGACGGTGGAGAACATGATGGATACCGGGCCGCCCTGTCCCCAGTTGAAGAGTCGGGCGAACAACGGCGGCAACGCGTTGATGTGTTGCGTCGTCGCGAGAATTAGGTCAGGCACGAAGAAGAGCAGATACCCGACCGCGGTCAGCCGGATCAGCACGGGCAGCCAGGACGCCGCGCGGCTCGGTTGAGTTTGCGTCATGTGTCGGCAGTTCTTCGAGTGCTTTGCCGGATGATGCGAACCATCTCGGTTGGGCGTTCCAAGGCGGAGAAGTGGCCCGCTCCCGGCACCGTGATGGTGTCGACATTTGTCAGCTGGCGAGCAACCTGCTCCCGTTCCGCCGCGCGCGACCAATCGTGCTCGGTATAGACCAATGTCACGGGTGTGCTCACCTTCGCATACCTGGCTCGTGCGCTGACGAACCCGTTCAGGCTGCGCATGATGGCTCGGGCCACCGTCGGGTAGCCGTGTCTGCGGCCGCTTCGCCGCAGCTCGCCAAGCAAGTCTTCCGGGAGCTTGTGGTAATCGGCGAAGCCGCCCCGCAGCACAGCTCGTAAGACAATGCGACTCTCCATCCGGGCGAAGATCGGTCCGGAACCGGGCAGGCGGATGGCCGTTCCGATCAGGCGGGCAAACCAGTTGCCCCGTTCAAGTCCGCTCGGGTAGTCGTAGGCGTTGAAGGCGATCACGTTGCTCACGTTGTCCGTCAGTTCGATCGAAGCCAGCAACGCGATCGCGGCCCCCATCGATTCGCCGGCCAACGTGACCTCATGCAGGTCGAGCATTCTGATGAATTCGACTACAGCGCTCCGCAGTTCCGGCTCGCCGTATCGGGCGCCCGGGACAATGTCGGACCAACCCATACCAGGCAGATCCAGCGCGTAGACCGTGAATTCGTCCCAGAGCGCAGGCATGACTCGCTGGAAGTAGTCCAGCTGTGTGCGAACCGTGTGTAGCAGAACCAGCGGTGGACCGGTTCCCGTCCTGAAGTAGCGCAACCGGGACCCATCGGACCGTCGGACAAACTTGACCTCACCGCGGCCGCCGCTCCATGTCATGATGTAGCTCCGGTCTGGAATCTCGTTGAGCTGCACGGCATTTAACCTCCGGCGATTGCTCGTGCGACGCCCTGGATGGCTCGAAGTCGTCCGTCCGCCAAAGCAAGGGTGAGGTTTTCGACTTTCCGCTTGAAGTCGGGGACGAAGGCGTGCAGGCCCAGTGGGTTGGGCGGCTGGGCCAGTACTGTCTGCATGAGCGCGGCGGCCTGCCCGGTGAGGTCATTCCAGTGCTCGACCGCGAAACCGGCGGACTCGACGGCAGCGCGCAACTCGTCGGGGGCGACGAGATGGCTGCGCTCGGGTTGGTCCGCCCACGGCAGCGGATACTCGAGTTCACCGCGATCGCCAATCGTGATGTCCCACAAGGCAAGCCGTCCCCCCAGCACCAGCACCCGGCGTGCCTCGGAGTACAGGCGCGGCTTGTCGGCCACGTTCATCTGAACATGCTGGCTGATGGCGACATCGAAAGTGCCGTCGGCGAAAGGAAGTTCGGTGACGTCTGCCCGACGAACGGATATCCGGTCGTCGAGTCCGACGAGTCGGTTGAGCCAACGGCTCGTTTCGCAGTATTCCTCGGTGAGATCCACGGCGGTAACCTGGCAGCCGCAATGGTCGGCGACGTAGCGGGCGGTGCCGCCGACGCCGCTGCCGGCATCGAGCACCCTGGTCTCGCTTGTGATCCCGGCCAGGTTCACCAGTTGGCCGGTGGCATAGCGGCCCATGGTGTGGAAGTCCTCCAGCAGAGCCAGATCGGCGGGCGCAAGGTGGTCGAGGTCTTTGCCGGCGGCGATCAGCGCCCGCTCGATGTTCCGTTGCGACAGGCCGGTCGAGTACTGATTCTGCAGCTGGTTGTTCATGGGTGCACCCGAGCCCATGCGGTGATCATCGGAGGCATCGTGATGAGGGCATTGACCGCACGCGCCTCTTCGCGGAACCGCGGCACGAAGTCGTCGATGTCGGCAAGCTCGTCGATCTGGAGGCCCAGCTGTTGAGCTACCGGGGATACCAGCCGCCAGACTTCCGCGGCGTAGGCCAGGATGTCGCTGTCGGCGGCGGTACCGATTGGCGTGCCAAGGGTAAGGCGTGGGGCACCCAAACCGGCGTCGGAAAAGATCGTGTGCAGGGTGGTGCCAAACTGCGCACTGAGCCCCATCGCCTCGAACGCGCGCACGATCCCCGCCGTTACCCGGCCGAACAGTGGCAACTCCGGGATACTGTGCGTCCCGGTGATGTCGTTCTCGGAGAACGCGATCACCCCGCCCGGGCGCACCAAGGAACTGAGGCGCCGCAGCGTGGCGGCCGGGTCGGGCAGGTGCATCAGGATCAAGCGACCCACCACCGCGTCAACCGGTTCGTCCAAGGTGATGGCGTCAACGGCGGCGCGCTCGAAATGCACCGCAGATAAGCCTTGTTCGGCGGCTCGGGCGCGGGCCAGTTCGACCATCTCGGGTGCGGCGTCCACACCCAGAACGGTTCCCGTCGGGCCGACGAGGCGTGCGGCGACGAAGGACACGTCACCGGGCCCGCTCCCGATATCGAGCACCCGCATGCCCGGGCGCAGCCCGGCGAGCCGAAACGCGTGCTCGGTGTAATCGTCGTACAGCCGCCCCTGCAGGAGCAGCCGCCGAACCTCCGCGTCGGCGTGGCCCAGCACATAGGTGCTGCCGCTTTGTGCGGCAGATGGTGTCGTAGTCATCGTGTTCCTACCCTTTCCTGCTCGGCTACTGCGGTGTGCTCATTTCGCCATACCGCGGACTGACCCGACAAACGGGGATGCGCGGGCTGCGGATGCTGTTGGAGCCGGTCGAACTTGTCCAGCCGGTGCATCGGCACCAGTCCGGTCAACATGAAGTTCCACGCCTGGCGGATGAAATTGCCTGCGGTACGGCGGGATTCCGGACCGGTGACGTAGCGGCGTGCGATCGTCAGGAAGTCTTCGGGTTCGACACCGGCGACATCACGGACATGCGTGGTCGGGCCGCCCACTTCAAAGCTCCCCAGGGCGTACTCGGGCAGGTAGTGGCGCAAGCTGGACTCGAAGAACAGGTCGGCGCCGAGTCGCTTGGCGTTCACGCGCACCGCGCGCATGAACATCCACGGCGGAATATCGATGTGGCGCACGCGCCGGCCCAGCGCCTCACCGACCGCGTCGGCGATCTCGGCTCCGCTCAGCAGCGCCGGTCCGGTCGGGCGGTAGGCGCGGCCGTCATGGCGGTGCGGGTCAAGAAGCGCACCCACCGCAACCCGGGCGATGTCTTCGTTGGAGGGAGGCGCATTTCGGCCCGCTCCGGTCGGCGTCGGCAACACGCCCAGCTGGGCGGCCATTCCGACCACCTGCAGATAGTTGTCGGCGAAGTAGCCCGGATCGACCGCGACGTGGGCGGTGTCCGGCAGCAGCTCGAACAACTTGTCGGTCAGCCAGGCCTGCCGGGTCATCAACGATGGATGCTCGGGGCTGGCCAGCCACTGGCCCAGCGCCACCACCGCTTCCACGCCGCTGCGTCGCGCCGCCACGGCAAAGGTGACCGCGCTGTCGAGCGCATGCGGATGGTACGGGGGGTTGAAGTACAGCCGGCCGACCCCGTCCATCGCAGCCGTAACCTGTTGGATGTCAAACATATCGGCGACGACCACTTCAGCGCCCAAGTCCCGCAAGCGCGCGCTGCGGGCATCGTCACGATGCACCATGGCTCTGGTGGTGACGCCCCTTTCCAGCAGTTGGGCGGCGACCGCGCCGCCGATCCTGCCCGTGGCGCCGGTTACCAACACACGATGGTTCATAGCATTTCCCTTTCGGTTTGATGCGCCGGCTCCCAAGACGGGAGAAGCCAGCCGACGACGATTGCGGCGCCTAGCGCGATGCCCGCGCACACCAGCGTGCTCACCTGCAGGCCGTCCAGGAATGCATGATTGACGGCATCGCGGACATCGCCGGCCCGTTGCGCGGGCAGCTGTTCGATCACCTTGTGCGCCACAGCCATCGAGTGCCGCATCGCGTCGGACGGTAGCCCGGTCAACGTAGCAGCCGCGCCGAGCTGTCCGGAGTACACCGATGCAAAGATGCTGCCGGCGATGGCAACTCCGAGGGTGCCGCCGAGCTCACGCGTGGTGTCGTTGACGGCCGAGCCGACTCCGGCCTTGTCGACGGACAAAGATCCCATGATCGCCTCGGTGGCCGGCGCTACCGTGAGGCCGAGGCCTCCACCGAGCAGCAGCATCTGCAGTGCGATCTGGCCATAGGGCGTGGCCGCGTCCACCGTGGACGCCCACGCCAGCCCGGCAGCGAACATAGCGAGGCCGGCCGCGACGACGGCGGTGCTGCCGATTCGTTCGACTAGCCGGGGTCCTGCGACGCTGGCCAGCGCGATCGATCCGGCAACCGGCAGCAACCGCACACCGGTCTCGAATGCGGTGTAGGACTTGATGAATTGGAAGTACTGAGTGATGACGAAGATGAAGCCGAACAGGGTGAGAAAGCCCGCGGTGATCGCCAGGCTGCCGCCGGAGAACCGACGGCTGAAGAACACCGAAACGTCCAGCATGGGATGGGTGCTGCGTCGCTCCCATGCCGCAAATCCGGCGAGAACGATTGCGGCGATGACGAAGCCGGTCGCCGTCCGGGTGTTGGTCCACCCCCAGGTGGGAGCTTGGATCACGGTGTAGACCAACGCCGTGATTCCAGCGGCGGACAGGATCAGGCCGGGCACGTCGACGCGCGGCGCGGCGGGGTCGCGTGAGGTCGGAACGAACAAGATGCCGCCGACGATGGCCAGCACCGCGATCGGAATGTTCACCATAAAGATCGAGCCCCACCAGAAGTGCTCGAGCAGCCAGCCGCCGCTGATTGGCCCGACGGCGACCCCGACACCCACCATGGCCGCCCACAAGCCGATCGCCTTGGCGCGCGGCGTTGGCTCGGTGAAGATGTTGGTGATCAGTCCCAGGGTCGTCGGGAAGATCACCGCGGCGCCCACGCCCATGGCAGCCCGTGCCGCGATGAGTTGATCCGCGGAGTTCGCTTGTGCCGCAATGCCTGACGTGATCGCAAACAGCGCGAGACCGAAGCTGAGCGAGCCACGCCTGCCGTAGCGGTCGCTGAGGCTGCCGGCTGAGAGCAGCAACCCGGACATCACCAGGGTGTACGCGTCGACGATCCATTGCAGCTGCGCGGTGTCGGCGCCGAGGTCGCGCGACAGCGTGGGCAGCGCGACGTTGACGATGGTGGCGTCGACGCTGATGACGAAGACGCTGAGACAGATGACGGCGAGCGCGGGGATCGGGTGGTTTCGGAATACTGGGCCGCTAGGCATGGACAAGACAGTAAAGCTATAAGACAAATAAATCAAGTAATAAGTTGAAAAAGATGTCTATCGCCTGGTAGGATAACAGGGTGCCGACCCGCCGGAACTACAACCAGAACTGTCCGATCGCCCGTGGGCTCGATGTCCTGGGTGAGCGGTGGACATTGCTGATCCTGCGCGAGCTGGTGGGCGGACCTCGCCGCTACGGCGATCTGCGTGAC
Organism: uncultured Actinomycetota bacterium; assembly: GCA_963767375.1. Taxonomy (GTDB): domain Bacteria; phylum Actinomycetota; class Actinomycetes; order Mycobacteriales; family Mycobacteriaceae; genus Mycobacterium. The sequence goes on along the minus strand of CAVYDT010000008.1, from coordinate 493,594 downwards.
GAGCTGCCAGGTATCGCAACCAATCTGCTCGCTGAGCGACTCAAGGAGCTACAAGACGCTGGGCTGGTTGATCGCGCCGACCTACCGCCCCCGATCGCGCGTACCGTGTACACGCTCAGCGACATGGGCTGGCAGCGGGTACTGCCCGTCTTGCAGAGCATCGCGTGGTTCGGGCTGGATCGGCTCGACCCGATCGACGTTGGTCCGGTAACGCCGTTGAACGGGTTCCTTGCCGGAATTCTGCTGGGCTTCAACTCGTCGAGGGCAGCTGGTGTGGAAGCGACGTACCGCGTCGAGATCGACGGCCGCCGTTTCGAGTTCGCCGTAACGCAAGGCCGTCTGGCCGGCGCCCACGGCGGGCCTTCAGTCACCGTCACCGCCAGCGCGGCGGATCTCGTCGCGGCCCGTCTCGGATCCACCGAAGCCAAGCGCAAGGCAGCCCTGCGGCGCATCGACTTCGACGGCGACCAGCCTGACGTCGACGCGATGCGCACCGCGTTTTCCCTTCGCTAGACTCGCTGCCGTGGCCGAACCTGCTGACCCCGATGCGACCGGACCGGCCGGCCGGCCGGTGTTGGTAGTCGATTTCGGTGCGCAGTATGCGCAGCTGATCGCCCGCCGTGTTCGAGAAGCCCGCGTTTATTCGGAGGTTGTCCCGCACACCGCCTCGGTCGAGGAGATCAGGGCCCGTCATCCGCTGGCGCTCGTGCTGTCCGGCGGACCGGCCAGCGTCTATGCCGAAGGGGCTCCGCAACTCGATCCTGCGGTGTTCGAGCTCGGCGTGCCGGTGTTCGGGATCTGCTACGGGTTTCAGGCCATGGCCCAGGCGCTCGGCGGCACCGTCGCGCACACCGGCACCAGCGAGTACGGCCGCACCGAACTGAAAGTACTTGGCGGCGAACTGCATTCGGGACTTCCCGAGGTCCAGCCGGTCTGGATGAGTCACGGTGACGCGGTCACGGCCGCTCCGGATGGATTCGACGTGGTGGCCAGCACCGCGGGTGCAGCGGTGGCCGCGTTCGAGAACCGGGACCGGCAGCTGGCCGGGGTGCAGTATCACCCGGAGGTGATGCATACCCCGCACGGGCAACAGGTGCTCAGCCGGTTTCTGCACGACTTCGCTGGCCTCGGCGCGGACTGGACGGCTGCCAACATCGCCAATGCGCTGGTCGAGCAGGTGCGTGCGCAGATCGGTGACGGCCATGCGATCTGCGGATTGTCCGGCGGGGTGGATTCCGCGGTGGCCGCGGCGCTGGTGCAGCGCGCCATCGGCGACCGATTGACCTGTGTGTTCGTCGACCACGGACTGTTGCGCGAGGGCGAGCGCACCCAGGTGCAGCGCGATTTCGTGGCCGCTACCGGGGCGAATCTGGTCACCGTCGACGCGGCGGACACCTTTCTCGAGGCGCTGTCGGGTGTGAGCAACCCCGAGGGCAAGCGCAAGATCATCGGGCGGCAGTTCATCCGGGCGTTCGAGGGTGCCGTACGGGATGTGTTAGGAGGCAATGGACCTGGAAAAGATATTGAGTTTCTGGTGCAGGGCACGCTGTATCCGGACGTGGTGGAGTCCGGCGGGGGCAGCGGCACCGCGAACATCAAGAGCCACCACAACGTCGGCGGCCTGCCCGGCGACCTGAAGTTCAAACTCGTCGAGCCGCTGCGGCTGCTGTTCAAAGACGAGGTGCGCGCCGTTGGGCGGGAGTTGGGGCTGCCCGAGGAAATCGTTGCACGCCAGCCATTTCCGGGTCCCGGCCTGGGCATCCGCATCGTCGGCGAGGTCACAGCCAAACGGCTGGACACGCTGCGGCGCGCCGACTCGATCGCGCGCGAGGAGCTGACCGCAGCGGGCCTGGACAACCAGATCTGGCAGTGCCCGGTGGTGCTGCTCGGCGATGTCCGCTCGGTCGGCGTCCAGGGCGACAACCGCACCTACGGCCACCCGATCGTGCTGCGGCCGGTGTCCAGTGAGGACGCCATGACCGCCGACTGGACCCGGGTGCCCTACGAGGTGCTGGAACGCATCTCGACCCGCATCACCAACGAGGTGCCCGAGGTCAACCGCGTGGTGCTGGACATCACCAGCAAACCGCCCGGCACCATCGAGTGGGAATAGCCCAGGAGACCGAACGTTCGTCCCGCTTCACGCTCGTGTCCCGGCGTGAGCCCAGTTCACCTCGAGGGCCGGGGCTACTCCACGAATTCACGCCTGCCATGGGCGATGGTGGCCGCATTCCAGCGCCCGCCCGCCTCGGCGACGAGTCGGCGGGCGACGTCGAGATCGCCAGTGGCGGTGATCAGGATCAGGGTGGGGTCGGTGGTGGTGACGGATCCGCCCCGCAGTCGACGGTGTGCGGCCGGATCGGACACGAACGCATCGCGGAAGCGCGCGAGGTCGATGTCGGGCACAGTGACGGTGACCGCGTTCGCTCCCGGCGCATCCTGCGGCAGGTAGTCGAAGGTCAGCACCGCTTCTTGGTCGAACTGGCGGCGCAGCGCGTCGGCGAGGGTGTGCAACGTGAGCTCGTCGGGACTGCAGAGATGGAATTCGCGCGACCGGTCGGAGCTGGTCTGCTGCAGCCCGGTTGACCAATACACGCCGTCGAGCGGGGTCGATCCCGTCGCCGCGGCGCCGTTCTGAGCGATCGTCACGTCGGCCTGGATCTCGAACAGCGGATCGGTGTTGTCGGAGACGAAGAGGTCCGCCGGATGACAGGTCGGGGCCGGCACTGTCGGCACTGCCGGCAGCTTGGCCGGCACGAAAACGCCGCCGGAAAGCACCATCAGCCCCACCAGCACCGAGCGCATAAAGCAGCCTCTCACGTTGCTTGACGGTTGTCGGAGGGTGGGTGTTTACTCGAAAACAGCTATCGAACATGTATTCGAATTACCGACCAAAGATGCTGATAGGAGGCTTGGGATGACTGCCGCTTTGGCCTCCGATCAACGGCATGAAGATCGCGCTGAACAGCTCGAATCGCTGCGCCGGGAGATGGCTTTTCTTTCCGGAAAGCCGTCCGGAAAGGCCATCGCTCGTCCGGATGAACTGCTGTCGGAGTCCGAAGCCGGGCTGGCGGTCCCGCAGTGGCTAGCCGAGGTGCTGCCGGCCCCCTTGCCCCGGGGGACGGTGGCGGTGTTGTCGGGGGCCCGGTCGCTGCTGTTGGGCATGGTGGCCGCGGTGACGGCAGCCGGGGGCAACGCGGCGATCGTCGGCCAGCCCGATATCGGGCTGCTGGCCGCCGTGGAGATGGGGGCGGATCTGAGCCGGCTCGCGGTGATACCGGATCCCGGGACCGACCCGGTGGAGGTGGCCGCGGTGCTCATCGACGGCATGGACCTGGTGGCGCTGGGTCTGGGTGGGCGCCGGGTGCCGCGGTCCCGGGCGCGGGCGGTGGGGTCCCGCGCCCGCGCTAAGGGCTGCACCCTGCTGGTCACCGACGGTGACTGGGAAGGGGCGCCGACGCGGCTTCAGGCCCGGGTGTGCGGCTATGACATCACGGCGGGCAGTCGGGGCACACCAGCCTGCGGATTCGGGCGGATCAGCGGGGTGCGGCTGCAGGTCAGCGGTGTGTGTGCGGGGGGACGGACGATCGGCCGGGCCAGGACGGGATGAGACGGGGTGAATTCGAGTGAGCTCTTCCCGGGTGCTGGCGATCTGGTGCATGGATTGGCCCGCGGTCGCGGCCGCGGCGGCCGCGGGCCTGTCCGCGATGGCTCCGGTCGCGGTCACGTTGGCCAACCGGGTGGTCGCCTGCTCATCGGCCGCCCGCGCGGCGGGAGTGCGGCGAGGGCTACGGCGCCGGGAGGCGGCCGCCCGTTGCCCGCAACTGCACGTCTCGACCGCCGATGCTGACCGCGACGCCCGCTTTTTCGAGTGGGTGGTCGCGGCGGTGGACGATCTGGTGCCCCGCGCCGAGGTGCTGCGGCCCGGGCTGTTGGTGTTGCCGGTGCGCGGGGCGGCCCGCTATTTCGGGTCTGAGGAGCAGGCGGCCGAGCGGCTGATCGACGCGGTGGCCGCGGCCGGTGCCGAGTGTCAGGTCGGGATCGCCGACCAGCTGTCCACCGCGGTTTTCGCCGCGCGTGCCGGCCGCGTCGTCCAGGCGGGAGGCGACGCGAAGTTTCTGTCGGCGCTGTCGATCCGGCAGCTCGCCACCGAGCCGAGCCTGTCCGGTCCGGGTCGAGAAGGGCTGGCAGATCTGTTGTGGCGGATGGGGATTCGCACCATCGGACAGTTCGCCGCGCTGTTGCGTACCGACGTGGCTTCCAGGTTCGGTGCCGACGGGGTGACCGCGCACCGGTTCGCCCGCGGTGAACCCGAGCGGGGGCCGTCCGGGCGGGAGCAGCCAGCGGAACTGGAGGCGGTGCTGGACTGCGATCCGCCGATCGACCGGGTCGATGCCGCGGCATTCGCCGGACGCTCGTTGGCCGGCACGCTGCATCAGACCCTGATGGCCGCCGGGGTGGGATGCACCCGGCTGGCCATTCACGCCGTCACCGCTAACGGCGAAGAGCTGGAACGGGTTTGGCGCTGCGCCGAGCCGTTGACCGAGGATGCCACCGCCGACCGGGTGCGCTGGCAACTGGACGGGTGGTTGAGCAACCGGACCCGCGACCCCCGTCCCACCGCGGCGGTCACGCTGTTGCGGCTGCAGGCCGTGGAGGTGGTGTCCGCCGAGGCGCTGCAGTTACCGCTATGGGGCGGGCTCGGCGAGGAGGACCGGCTTCGGGCCCGTCGGGCGTTGGTGCGGGTGCAGGGTCTGCTGGGTCCGGAGGCGGTGCTGGTGCCGGTGCTGTCCGGCGGTCGCGGGCCGGCCGAACGCATCACGCTGACCTCGTTGGGCGACGAGCCGGAACCGCGGGCCGACCCGGATCGGCCATGGCCAGGCCAACTGCCCCAGCCGTCGCCGGCGGTGCTGCTCGACGACCCGGTGGAATTACTTGACTCCCAGGGAAATCCGATACGGGTGACCAGTAGGGGGATGTTCTCTGCCGACCCCGCGCGACTGACCGGCGCAGGCGTTATCGGCAGGGAAGACCGGTTGCGTTGGTGGGCGGGACCGTGGCCGGTCGACGAGCGGTGGTGGGATCCGGACCTGGGGAAGGGTCGCACTGCCCGCGCTCAAGTACTGCTGGAGGGCGAGCACGCGCTGCTGCTGTGCTACCGCCAACGACGGTGGTATCTGGAAGGGCGATACGAGTAAGCACTAAATGTGATACCAGTTTGGGGAGTGGACGGTGGCGAACTGCCATGGTGCGCAACGGAAAACGACCAGTGCGGCGTGGACAACAGCAGCTAACTGTGCGCTGCGTCACGTATTTCAGTGTCCGGCAAAGACTTTCGCTGCCATCAAATGCTGAACGTACAGCTTTCTCCCTGCTTCTGTGATCTTGATGCACAGCTTGCCTTGGTAACAAGGCGATATGAAAGAGTACGCACGTTTTGCAGCAGCAACGGTCGTGATGGCCGCCGGCTTGGGAGTGGTCGGATTGGGTGCCGCCAACGAGGCCCAGGCTCAGCCGGGGCCACTCCCGCAATGGTGCCCGGGCGACTCTTGGGACCCGGGATGGGGTCCGAACTCGGACTGGAACCGCTGCCACGATGGCCCGGTCCAAGTGGTACCGCCGCCACAGCCACTGCATGGACATGAGGGGCGGGGCGGGCAGGGGTACCACCCCGGCGGACCTGATCACCCCGGCGCACCTGGTGGGCCGGGCGGACCCGGTCACCCCGACGGACCTGGCGGGCCGGGCGGGCCTCCCGGAGGTGGTGGGCCGGGCGGACCCGGCGGGCCGGGCGGGCCTCCCGGAGGTGGTGGGCCGGGTGGACCTGGCGGGCCGGGCGGGCCTCCCGGAGCTGGTGGGCCGGGCGGACCTGGTGGACCAGGCGGAGCTCCGGGGGCACCCGGCGGGCCCGGCGGCGGAGCCGGCGGCATCGGCGGCGGACCCGGCGGTGGTGGCGGCGGCAACGGTGGTGGCGGCATTGGTGGAGGCGGCGGCATGGGTGGTGGCGGCATTGGTGGAGGCGGCGGCGGCATCGGTGGGGGAGGTGGCGGCGGTGGCGGCGGCCGCTGACCCGACGTTGCTGGCAGCCGCCGTCCGTCGTCGGCGGTCCTCCGGGAATCTCGGCCCAGCGGCCGCATGGGACCATTCAGGACGGTGCCCTGCTTGTGGAATTGCCTGTAGCTGACATCGCCGTTATTGGCGAAAACCTGATAACTGCACTGGTGCACCGAAAGCTCCGAGCAACGCCTGCTGCCGCGGCGTCCTAGCTCGGCCGACATCTCAACTCAGCCGGCGGGCGAACGGCCCGACCCGTTCGATGAACCGGTCGAAGAACACGGTCGCATCGACATCAACGCCGATGTGCGCATTGGGTTCTCGGCCCCAGCGCCCTGCCCAGTCGGTTACCGTCATGCCGCGGGTCAGGGTTCCCGTCAGCTCGACGTCCACCGTCGCAGGCTGGGTGGCTATCAGCTGCGGGTCGAGCGCGACCGCGGCGGCCAGCGGATCGTGCAGATGCGCCACATATCCATGGCCTAGGCCGTGATAGGCCTCCATATAGAACCGCACCGCGTCGTCGATCAGCCGAATCAGCGGATTGGCCGAGTTCGACCCCGCGGCGGTCGCCAATCTCGCGAGGTGCTCCGGTGTCATTGCGATCCGGCGCGTCAGATCCAACCCGCATAGGATCGGAAGTCGTTGCGGTTCAACCACATTTACGGACCAGGCCGCGAACACCTCGGCCGCTGCTTCGGGGTCCACGCCGATGTTCCATTCCGTGACCGCCGTGGTGTTGCCGCGGTAATCGTAGGCACCGCCCATGATCACGAGTCGGCGCAACAGTGTCGGCAGCGCCGGTTCGGCGCGCAACGCCAGCGCCAGATTGGTCAACGGTGCGGTCGCCACGCCGATCAGCTCGCCGGGAAAGGCTTGTGCGGCGCGCACCCAGGCCGTCGCGGAGTCGTAGTCGGTGAGCCGGCCGTCGGTTGGCGGCAGATCGGCATACCCCAACCCCCTGGTCCCGTGCACTGCTGAGGGAGCAGGGATCGGGCCGGTCAGTGTTTCGTCGGAGCCCTTGGAGACCGGTACGTCGGTGATCCCACACAGCTCGAGCAGCCCCAAGTTGTTCTCGCAAACCTGGTCCACCGCAACGTTTCCACCGGTCGAGGCGATGCCGACCACATCCGCGTCCGGGCTGGCCAGCAGGTAGACCAACGCCAGCGCATCGTCGACTCCGGTATCGACGTCGACGAAAACGGGGGCCACCGCGACAACCTTAGTGCCGCTTCCTGGGGGCTACGCTGTCACGGTGTCCAAGCCCCCAGAAGACGACCTGACCCCGCATTTCGACGACGTGCAGGCGCACTACGACCTGTCCGACGACTTCTTCCGGCTGTTCCTCGACCCGACGCAGACGTACAGCTGTGCCTACTTCGAGCGCGACGACATGACCCTGGAAGAGGCGCAGATCGCCAAGATCGACCTGGCGCTGGGCAAACTCGGCTTACAACCCGGCATGACAGTGCTGGACGTCGGCTGCGGCTGGGGCGCCACCATGATGCGCGCGGCGCAAAAGTATGATGTCAACGTCATCGGCCTCACGCTGAGCCGTAACCAGGCCCGCCATGTCGAGCAACTGATCGCCAAGTCCGAAAGTCCCCGCGCCCGGCGGGTCCTGCTGCAAGGATGGGAGCAGTTCGACGAGCCGGTCGACCGGATCGTCAGCATCGGCGCCTTCGAGCATTTCGGGCACGAGCGCTACGACGCGTTTTTCACGCTGGCGCACCGCCTGCTGCCCACCGACGGAATCATGCTGCTGCACACCATCACCGGGCTGCACCCAAAGGAGATGCACAAACGCGGCCTGCCCATGTCGTTCACTTTCGCCCGATTCCTCAAATTCATGATCACCGAGATCTTTCCGGGCGGCCGTCTGCCGTCGATACCGATGGTGCACGAGCGTGCCTCCGCGAACGGCTTCACCGTGACCCGCGTTCAGTCGCTGCAGCCGCACTACGCCAAGACGCTCGACATCTGGTCTGCGGCACTGCAAGCCAATAAGGACCAGGCCATCGCGCTGCAATCCGAGGAAATGTACGAGCGATACGTGAAGTACCTGACGGGCTGCGCCGAGATGTTCCGCATCGGCTACATCGACGTCAACCAATTCACGTGCGAGAAGTGACTACCAGTGCACGCCAGGGACCAATCGGACCAGGCGTTTGACCGGCTTGGGCACACCGATTCGGGTGACGGCGCGCGCCGGGGGCTTGGGATGCCGGGGAGCCTGGGTGTGGCTCTGATCTGGCTCTGGCGGCGAAATACCCTGTGCCGCAGCCGAATCAGGGTAGCCCAGATAGAGCTGATGCAAAAACCGCCGCGCCGTCCTAGGCGCGAAGTAGTTGCCGGCCTCGGCGAGCGTGCCGATCGGGGTGTCGATACGCGCCGGCTTGTCCACTAACCCGCGCACCACCATGGCCGCCGCGCGCTCGGGGCTGATCGCCCGCACCGCGTTGAGCCGTTGAGACGGCGCGATCATCGGCGTCTTGACCAAGGGCATATGGATGTTGGTGAACGTGATCTGGTCGGACAGCGTCTCCGCCGCGACCACGTCGGCGAACGCGTCCAGCGCCGCCTTGCTGGGTAAATATGAGCTGTACTTGGGATTGCGGGCCTGCACACCGGCACTGGAAACGTTGACGACGTGGCCGAATCGGCGCTCACGCCAGTGCGGCAGCAGCGCCAGCACCATCCGCACCGCGCCGAAGTAGTTGACCGCCATCACCCGTTCGTAGTCGTGCAGTCGGTCGGTGGAGTTGACCACCGAGCGGCGTATCGACCGGCCGGCGTTGTTCACCAGGTAGTCGACGTGGCCGAAGCGTCCCAGGATGTCTTTGACGGTGTGCTCCACCGAGGTGGAATCCGTGACGTCGCAGGTGAAGGCGTGCGCCTGACCGTCTTTGGCGCGAATCTCGGCGACCAGGTCGTCGAGTGCGTCGGCATTGCGGGCCAGCGCGAACACGGTCGCGCCCCGCTCCGCGACGGCGAGCGCCGACGCCCGGCCGATCCCGCTGGAGGCGCCGGTGATGATGACGTGTCGGCCCTGTAGGGGTCCCTTGGGATCGTCGCGGCGCGCGCGGTCGGGGTCGAGGTGCTCGGCCCAGTACCGCCACAGCTTGGGCGCGTAGCTGGCGAACTCAGGCACCTCAATCCCGGTTCCCTGCAACGCCTTTCGGGTCTCGTCGGCGGTGAACGTGGGCTTCAGGTCGACGACGTCGAAAATCTCGGCTGGAATTCCCAGCTGGGTGGCCGCCATGTTGCGCAGCACCCTGGCCCGTCCGCGCACCTTGAGCACCGGTGCGGCCGCCGAGCGGGGCAGCGACCCGCGCAGTGGAGGCAGCCCGGCCGCGTCGGCGATTCCGCGGTAGATGCCGCGCAGTCCGACGGTCTTCGGCGCCGTGAGATGGAACGCCTGGCCGTCACGGTTCTCGACGTGCATGAGCGCGGCGAGCGCGTCGGCCACGTAGTCGACCGGGACGATGTTGGTGCGCCCGGTGTCGGGCAACATCAGCGGGGTGAACCGGGGCAGCACGGCGAGCTTCGACAGCACGCCGAAGAAGTAGTACGGCCCGTCGATCTTGTCCATCTCGCCGGTGCGTGAGTCACCCACCACCACCGCCGGCCGGTAGATGCGGTACCGCAGTCCGGGCGTCGAGCGCACCAGCATCTCGGCTTCGAACTTCGTCTGGTGATAGGGCGTCGGCAGCTGCTGGCCGACGTCGAAGTCGTCCTCGGTGTACTCGCCGGCGAAGTCGCCGGCCACCGCGATCGACGACACGTGGTGCAAAGTCGCATCCAGCCGCTGGGTCAGCTCGATGACGGCGCGGGTGCCCTCAACGTTTGCGGCCCGCTGCTCGGCCTCGGCGGCGGTGATGTCGTAGATCGCCGCGCAGTGCACCACGTGGTCGATCTCGCCCAACTCGGCGATGGTCTCGTCGGTCAACTCAAGTGCCGTCAGGTCTGCGACCAGCGGCTTCACCCGTTCGCCCCAGTGCGCAGACCGGCGTTCGAACCGTCCCAGCGACGGCCGGCGAACCAGCACCCACACCTGCGCATCCGGCTGGATGTCCAACATGCGTGAGATGACGCGGCCCCCAATAAACCCGGTACCGCCGGTAACGACATACCGCATGCAGCCCATCGTGGCGGCCCCGGCGGCGCACGTCAACCGCGCACGTCAACGAAAGGCGATCTGGGACGGTCAGTTGAAGTTGCGGACGCCGTCCCAATCCACCAGCGTCCAGCCGTTCATGGGGTTACCGGTGATCACCACGCGGCCGGCATTGGGCAGGGGATGGCTGGTCAGCAGGCTGCTCTTGGGGTTCTTCACGTTCAACAGCGTCCAGACCATGATCGCGGTGCCCTGCGAGAACACGGCCGGCTTGCTGTGGCCGCCGTCGTAGACCTTGCGGATCGCGGCGGTGAACTGATCGTTGAACTCTTTGCCGCTGACCGAGCCCGGGATGCTGTCTGTGACGTCGCCGTTCAACCAGTCCGCCGGCGCCACCATGTACGTCGAGTTGGCCATCGATTCGGGTTTGCCGTTATACCAGCCGGCATTGAGCGACTGCAGGCCCTGAATGATTTCGACCTGCTTGCCGAGTTCGCTGGCCAACGGCGCGGCGGTCTGCTGGGCTTCGGCCATGGCCGAGGCGTAGATGGCGTCGATATCGCTGTGGGGGAGTTGGCGCACCAGCTGCTGGGCCTGCCCCTTGCCCTCGTCGGTGAGGCTGGGGCCCGGGATGTCGGTGTCGAGGACCCCGTCCGCGTTGGCCTGGGACTGTGCGTTGCGGACGAACGTCACGGTGATGCTGCGAGCCTGCGGTGTTCCGCCGCCGCAGGCACCGACGATTACCGTGGCGGCGAGCAAGGCCAGGACTTTGGGGGCCTTCCACCTGGTGCGGTCGCGCATATCGAATAGCCTGCCCTCCGACCGCGTCGTTGGGAAGGGGTTGGCAATGGTTGGGTAGTGGTTGGGTGCAGAAAAGCTTCCCTTTTGGAATCGAGAGGAGATTCGTATGGCGATCGACCCGACTGCCATCGGCGCGACGACCGAACCGATGCTGTTCGAATGGAATGAGCGGGACACCATGCTCTACGCGCTCGGTGTCGGCGCCGGCACCGATGACTTGTCCTTCACCACGGAGAACAGCCACGACCTCGCCCAGCAGGTGCTGCCGACCTATGCGGTGATCTGCTGTCCGGCGTTCGCGGCGGGCGCGCTGATCGGAAAGTTCAACTGGGCCTTGCTGTTACACGGCTCGCAGTCCATCCGGCTGCATGCGCCGCTGCCGGCCTCGGGAAAGCTGTCGGTGGTCACCGAGGTCGCCGACATCCAGGACAAGGGCGAGGGCAAGAACGCCATCGTCATGCTGCGCGGCCGCGGCACGGATCCGAAATCGGGTGAGCTCGTCGCGGAAACGCTGAGCACTGCCGTCATCCGCCAGGCCGGCGGGTTCGGGGGAGTGCCGGGCCAGCGGCCCGTCGCGCCGGAGTTCCCCGACCGCGCGCCCGACGCGCGGATCGACCTGCCCACCCGCGAGGATCAAGCGCTGATCTATCGGCTCTCCGGTGACCGCAACCCGTTGCACAGTGACCCCTGGTTCGCCAAGGAGATGGCCGGCTTCCCCAAGCCGATCCTGCACGGGCTGTGCACCTACGGCGTGTCGGGCCGGGCGCTGGTCGCCGAGCTGGGCAAGGGAGTCGCCGCCAACATCACCTCGGTCGCGTCGCGGTTCACCTCGCCGGTGTTTCCCGGCGAGACGTTGAGCACGCTGATCTGGCGAACCGAACCGGGCAAGGCGGTGTATCGCACCGAGGCCGCCGGCTCCGACGGCGCTGCACGGGTGGTGCTCGACGACGGCGAGGTGGAATACGCCGAGGGTTAGCCGCCCGGTATTCGCTCTCGCTGACGGTAGTAGTGCAGATAGGCGACCGCCGGTACGACGACGAAGGTGATCACGATCAGAGCGATCGAGAAGTAGTTGGCGTCGCCGCGCGGCGTCAGGAAGATGGTCCGGTAGTCGAAGGACACCGCCAGCGCCACCGAGACCACGACCGCGATGATCGGTAACACCTTATCGGTGAGCGCATTTCGCTTCACTGTTGCGTGCTCTGGGTTTCGATCGAACGCCAGCGCCATGAGAGCTATTGGCACGATGATGAATTGGATGAACCGGGCGATCACCGCGAGGCCGGTGAGGGTCGGGCTGTCAAACCGCAGCGCCAGCGGGAATGCCAGCGCCAACGACGCGGTGATTCCGAAAGCGAGCATCGGCACGCCGAATCGGTTCTTGTTCGACAACCGGATCGGCAGGATCCCACGGTCGGACAGCGCGGTCCACAGTCGCGGAGCGCCGAACGACGCGGCCACGTTGATACCGAACATCGACACCAAGGCTCCGAGAACCATGACGGTACGGAACGTCGCGTCTCCGATTGCCGCCGTCAGTTGCACGGTGGCGTGGGACGTCGCGATCTTGTCCGCTCCAAGCATCATGGCGACCACCACGGCGAGCACGTAGCTGGCGCCGACAGTGAAGACCGCTAACGGTATGGCTTTTGGGAGGGTGCGGTCCGGGGTGTCCATTTCCTCGGCGGCGTTCGCGATCGATTCGAAACCGGTGTACGCGTACAGCGCGGCGATGGTGGCCAGCGTCAAGCTCGCGGCCATGCTCGGCGCCGGGTGGTAGGCGGCGGATGACGTTGCATAACTGTTCACGTGACGTGTCACCACAACGAGCAGACCGCCGGCGATGAACAACGCAAGTGCGAAAACCTTTCCCACGGTTGAGATTCCGTTGGCCCATTTGACCGCCCGGTTGCCGAACAGGTTGATGGCCAGCAGCACGGCGATGAAGAGGACAAACGTCAACGTCTTGATGCTGAACAGTTCGGTGCCCGCGGCCCAGGACTGGTCGGGGAAGAGCACCTCCAGCAGGGTTGAGGTGAACAGCGATGCCAGGACTCCCCAGGCGATCGAGGCGGTGATCGCGTGGGTGACACCGACATAGATGCCGATGCGTTCCCCGAATGCGGCCGTCGTGTAGGCATAGGACGCGCCATTGGTTTTGACGTATCTGGCCGCCGTGGCGAAGACGATCGCCAGGACGCCCGCGAAGAGACCGGCCAAAATGTAGGCGAGTGGCGCATACGGTCCGGCGAGCTTGATCACCGCGCCCGGGGTCAGGAAGATGCCCGCCCCGATGATCCCGTTGATCCCGAGCAGGACGACGCTCGAGAAGCCAAGCTTGCTGATCGCACATGCTCCTAACGCTCGGTCCCGCCCGCCTCTTGGGCGAGTCGACGTGCCAGTCGCTCGGCGAACTCGCTCACCCGGGCGGGACTGTCCAGCGCGAACAGCGCGGCGGTGGCGCGGTCGCCGTCGTCGTCGTGCCGCACCACGATCGGAACACCGTCGTGGCGCACCGCGTCGAACGCGTCCTCGTCTGTGATGTCGTCACCGAGAAAGATCGGCACCACATTTTCCCGGGGCCCGGAACCCGCCTGCCGCAGGTGATCGATCACCCAGCGAAGGGTCTTTCCCTTGTCCCAGTCGATGTCCGGTCGCAGCTCGATGACCTCGCGGCCGGTCGTCACCCGAAGCGCGTGGCGCTGGCCGGCCGCGCGCACCGCCGCGGCCACTTCGCCGACCCGGTCACGAGCGGCGTTGCGGTAGTGCACGGCGACACCAAAGCGCTTGTGCTCGATGACAACACCCGGAGTCGACCCGAGCTGGTCGCGCAGCTCGGCGGCCGCCTGTTTCAGCACCGGTATGGTCGCCGCGGCGGTGTCGTTTTGGTGGTGTGTTCCGTCGGGAGCGGTCAGCTCGAAACCGTGACTGCCGGCGTACCAGATACCGGGCAGACCGACGCGCCCAGTCACGTCGGCAAGGTCCCGGCCGGACAGCACCGCGACCGGACAACGCGCGGCCAGCTTGTGCAGTGCCTCGCCCGCACCGGGCGCGAGCGTGGCCGTGTCGGGATCATTCACGATGTCTGACAGCGTGCCGTCGAAGTCGAAGAACACGGCCGGGCGTCGGGCGGCGAGGCCGTCGATCCGGCCGAAGGCCTGTAAAGCGTCGGGCAGCTGGGCCATCCGCTGGTCGCCCGTTCGCACGGTGACCTCGCGCAAGTCGGGGACTACGGCATCGGCGCCGCTGTGGCGCAGCGCATCGCGGTGCCCGGTCCGGTCGACACCATTGGTCACGCCGATCACCAACGCGAACCCACCCTCGCGCCCGGCGGTGACGTCAGCCGCGTCCGTCGCGACGACGACGCACCGGCCCGGCCGCGCCGTCAGTCGGCCGGCCAGCCCGACCAGTGCGCTCGGGCACACCGGGCCGTCGGCGCGCGCGGCAAACAGATCGCCGAGTCCGGCCGCGGTCAGCGCATCGTCGCAGCCGGGGTTTGACGAGAAAACGGCAGTGCCGACACCGATCTCTTGCAGTTGCCGGATGAGGGTGACCGCAGACGCGATGTCGGTCGCCAACGCTTGGAGCGCGAACAGCACCGCGTCATGGCGGCGCGGATCGATGATGACCGGCTCCGACTTGCCCACGACCAACCTTCTCACGGTGGTCATGCGGCCCATCGATGAGGCTGAGACCGGTTAGCGTCGCGCTCGGGCGGTCGGTGCCGACGCCCGGCGTCGTTGCGCACCGTTAGCGAGCGCGCGAGACGAGCCCTTGCGGCGGTCTTTGGTGAACAGCAGCACGGAGTCTTGGCTGAGCGCCACCAGATGTGCGATCCCGCGGTCGATGCCGGCGGCGAGCTGTTCGAGCTCAGGTGCGTCGTCGTAGCCGGCGGTGATCCCGAAAACCAGCTCATCGCCATAGCTGAGCACCGCGACTCCGGTGCTCAGCTGCAGCGCGGTCGGGGGGATGGGCAGCAGGCTATCCACCTTCTTGCCCATCAGCCCTAACCGGTGCCGGGGCCCGGGTCCATTGGTCGCCAGCGTCACGATGCCAGGTTCGGGCAGCCGAGCCAGCAGTGTTTGAACTGCCTTGGCGCACCACATGAATGGCATGTAGTTGAGTGCTGATGCCACGATGCCGCCCGGTTTGGGCTGCTCGCTCTGCTTGGCTTTCAACCGGGTATGCACCGTGCGCAGGCGCTGAACCGGGTCGCTGTGTTCCACAGGAAGATATGGGAGCATGGCCGAGGGACGATTGCCGATTTTCTCCAACGTACGCAAAGAGTCCGCGCGCGGTTCCTCGCCCCGGTGCAGCAGGACAGTACGGAAGCCCTCGGTGATGGCGGCGAGGGCGACGTCGTTGGCGGTCACGCCGAACTTGCGGCACACATCGTCGACGGCGGCGATGGGAACTCGTACCGTGCCGTACCGCCGCATGGTTTTGACTGGGCGCACCGGCGAAATCCGCGCGCCGGGCCAGATCGCCGCGGTGGCGGCTTCCGCTGCCCGTGCGACCGTGCCGGCCGAAGCCCGCAGCAGCGTGTCGGCCCAATTCCGCGTCTGTGACTCCGAAACCGGTTTGACGCTACCGTGATTGGCGAATGCCTCGCTGTCGGCGTCGTCGCAGAGCCGGGTGAGAATGTGGGCGGCCGAGATGCCGTCGGCCATCCGGTGGTGGACCTTCATCAAGATCGCCCACTGGTTGTGTCGCAGGCCCTCGATGACCCAGCATTCCCACAGCGGACGGTCCAGGTCCAGCGGACGCTCCAAGGCATAAGTGATGGCGCCGAACAGTTCGGCGTCGTCGCCCGGCTGCGGCAGGGCAACGCGCCGCACATGGTGGGTGAGGTCGAATTCCGGATAGTCCGTCCACTCCTGGACGTCCTCGAACGGGTGCGACCGCAGTACTTGGGAGCACCGCGGTATCGCCTGAATCCGTCCTGCTAGCGTCGTTTTGAGCAAATCGTAGTCAGGGACGGCGCCGTCGACGATGGCTACCGCAGCGAGTGCGAGGCTCGCCTGCCGATCTGGATCTTGAGCTCTTAGAAAGCCCGCATCCAGTGCCGTCAGTTGTGCCATGAACCGTCCCCGAACGTCGTTTTTTAACTTGTACCAGTATCCGTTGGGCGCCCGCGCGACGGTAGGCCTGCCATGTTAAGAACGTGTTTTGCAGTTAAAGATGTGTTTAACTGCGGCGATAGTCCCCCGCGCGGTGCCGTTTGCAAATTGCCTCAGGTCGCTCAAAAAGGTTCGCGGCGCCTTGTTCGGGCCCCCGTTTCATATCGAACATACTTTCGATAAGCTGGGAAACGTGGGCTGGTTTAACGGACCGCCGAGTTGGGCGGAAATGGAGCGGGTGCTCGACGGCAAGCCGCGCCGTGCCGGTGCGCCGCCTGCGGAGCCCAACGACGATGTTCCCTTGTCGCGCAAGCGCGGGAGGTATGAGCCGCCCGATGGCGAGCGGGTGGTCCGGTCGTCCGTCGCGTATGCCGAGCTGCATGCGCATTCGGCGTACAGCTTCCTCGACGGCGCCAGCACGCCGGAGGAGCTGGTCGAAGAGGCCGCCCGGCTGGATCTGCGCGCGCTGGCGCTGACCGACCACGACGGCCTGTACGGCGCGGTGCGGTTCGCCGAAGCGGCCGCGGAACTTGACGTGCGCACCGTCTTCGGCGCCGAACTGTCTTTGGGGTCTGGTGCACGCACCGAGCAGCCGGACCCGCCCGGCCCGCATCTGCTGGTGCTGGCCCGCGGCCCGGAAGGCTATCGGCGGCTGTCGCGGCAGCTGGCCGCCGCGCATCTGGCCGGCGGCGAGAAGGGCAAGCCGCGCTACGACTTCGATGCGCTGACCGAGGCGGCCGGCGGCCACTGGCACATCCTGACCGGATGTCGGAAAGGCCAGGTGCGCCAGGCGCTTTCCGAGGGCGGTCCAGACGCGGCGGGACGGGCGCTGGCCGATCTGGTGGACCGGTTCGGGGCAAGCCGGGTCAGCGTCGAGTTGAGCCACTACGGCCAGCCGCTCGACGACGAACGCAACGGCACGCTGGCCGGGCTGGCGCGGCGGTTCGGGGTGGGCGTCGTCGCCACTACCGCAGCGCATTTCGCGCATCCGTCGCGCGGACGGCTGGCCATGGCGATGGGCGCGGTCCGGGCCCGGCAGTCCCTGGACACTGCCGCCGGGTGGCTGGCTCCGCTGGGTGGTTCGCACCTACGGTCCGGCGAGGAGATGGCCCGGCTGTTCGCGCAGCGGCCCGAGGTGGTGACCGCCGCCGCCGAGCTCGGCGAGCAGTGCGCGTTCGGGCTGGCGCTGATCGCGCCGCAACTGCCGCCGTTCGACGTGCCCGACGGGCACACCGAGGACAGCTGGCTGCGGCAGTTGACGATGGCGGGCGCGGGCGACCGCTACGGACCGGCCGACCGGGCGCCGCGAGCGTACGCGCAGATCGAGCGCGAGCTGAAAGTCATTGCACAACTGACCTTTCCGGGATATTTCCTGGTGGTGCACGATATCGCCCGGTTCTGCCGGGACAACAACATCCTGTGCCAGGGCAGGGGATCGGCTGCCAACTCCGCGGTCTGTTATGCCCTGGGTGTCACCGCCGTCGATCCGGTGGCCAACGAGCTGTTGTTCGAGCGCTTCTTGTCGCCCGCCCGCGACGGACCGCCCGACATCGACATGGACATCGAATCCGACCAGCGCGAAAAGGTCATCCAGTACGTCTACGACAAATACGGCCGTGACTACGCCGCCCAGGTCGCCAACGTCATCACCTACCGGGGACGGATCGCGGTGCGCGACATGGCCCGCGCCCTGGGCTTTTCGCAGGGCCAGCAGGACGCGTGGAGCAAACAGATCAGTCACTGGAACGGGCTGGCCGAGTCGCCCGATATCGAGGATATTCCGCCGCAGGTGGTCGACCTGGCGACCCAGATCCGGAATCTGCCGCGGCACATGGGCATTCATTCCGGCGGGATGGTGATCTGCGACCGTCCGATCGCCGACGTGTGTCCGGTCGAGTGGGCGCGCATGGAGAACCGCAGCGTTTTGCAGTGGGACAAAGACGACTGTGCGGCAATCGGTTTGGTAAAGTTCGACCTGCTCGGGCTGGGCATGCTCTCGGCGCTGCATTACGCGATAGATTTGCTAGCCGAGCACAAGGGCATCGAGGTGGACCTGGCCCGGCTCGATCTCTCCGAGTCGGCGGTGTACGAGATGCTCCAGCGCGCCGATTCCGTCGGCGTGTTCCAGGTGGAGTCGCGGGCGCAGATGGCCACCCTGCCCAGACTCAAGCCGCGGGTGTTCTACGACCTGGTGGTCGAAGTCGCGCTGATCCGGCCCGGGCCCATCCAGGGCGGGTCGGTGCATCCCTACATCCGGCGGCGCAACGGCATCGACCCTGTCGTCTACGACCACCCCTCGATGGAATCCGCGCTGCGAAAGACGCTGGGGGTGCCGCTTTTTCAGGAGCAGCTAATGCAGCTCGCGGTCGACTGCGCCGGCTTTTCGGCCGCCGAGGCCGACCAGCTGCGCCGCGCGATGGGATCCAAACGTTCCACCGAACGGATGCGGCGGCTGCGCGGCCGGTTCTACGACGGCATGCGCGAACTGCACGGCGCCACCGACGAGGTGATCGACCGGACCTACGAAAAGCTGGAGGCCTTCGCCAACTTCGGCTTCCCGGAAAGCCACGCGCTGTCCTTCGCGTCGCTGGTGTTCTACTCGTCGTGGTTCAAGCTGCACCACCCGGCGGCGTTCTGTGCCGCGCTGCTGCGCGCGCAGCCGATGGGTTTCTATTCGCCGCAGTCGCTGGTGGCCGACGCGCGCAGGCACGGCGTGACGGTGCACGGCCCGGACGTCAACGCCAGCCTGGCGCACGCGACGCTCGAGAACTCCGGAACCGAGGTCCGCCTGGGGCTGGGCGCGGTCCGCCATATCGGCGACGACCTGGCCGAGAGGCTGGTTGAGGACCGAAACGCCAACGGCCCCTTCGCCTCTCTGCTGGACCTGACCGCCCGGCTACAGCTGAGCGTGCCGCAAACCGAGGCGCTCGCGACCGCCGGGGCGCTGGGGTGCTTCGGGATGTCCCGGCGGGAGGGGCTGTGGGCGGCCGGGGCCGCGGCCACCCAACGGCCGGACCGGTTACCCGGGGTGGGGTCGTCGTCGCACATCCCGGCGTTGCCGGGGATGAGCGAGCTGGAGCTGGCCGCCGCCGACGTGTGGGCCACCGGCATCTCGCCGGACAGCTATCCGACCCAGTTCCTGCGGGCGGACCTGGATGCGATGGGGGTGGTCCCCGCCGAGGCGCTGGGATCGGTGCCCGACGGCGACCGGGTGCTGATCGCCGGCGCGGTGACCCACCGGCAGCGACCCGGGACGGCGCAGGGGGTGACCTTCCTCAACCTCGAGGACGAGACCGGGATGGTCAACGTACTCTGCACGCCGGGGGTGTGGGCGCGGCATCGCAAGCTGGCGAACACCGCACCCGCGTTACTGATCCGCGGTCAAGTCCAAAACGCAAGCGGCGCAATTACCGTCGTGGCCGAGCGGATGGGCCGCATCTCCCTTAGCGTGGGATCGAAGTCCCGCGACTTCCGCTAGAAATCCGTCGCGAACGTGCACAGAATGCCGGCAATTCTCGGCGTGTCGCGTACAGACACCCAATGTCACGCCGAAGTGGTTGTCGGGTTCGCTCGTCGTCTGTTTTGCGTTCGTGGCTTGTGCCTCGTCCGGGGAAAGGCACTGCTTTGCGTATTCGGTTGTTGAACGATTCGATATGGCCGTTGATCCACGGGCGGCGCTGCGGAATGTAGACCAAGCCGGTTTGTTCTCGCAGAACTGTTGCAGCGCGTGAGAAATCAACTTCGGCCCGTTGTCCATTCGCAATACCTTCGCGGTCCGCCGGCCAGTGTGAACGCCGTTTCGAGTTCGGTGACGAGGCGTTCGGCGGCGATCGAGCCTTCGACGATGTTCATCAGCGGTTCACGGGTGTGTTCGTCGATCATCGAGGCGATCTGGATGGCCTTGCCGTTCGGTGGCGGAATCGAACTGGAAGTCGATCGCCCACATCACGTTCGGTGCGTCGGTCTCGATCGGAGGGACCGAGGACACCCCGGGCCGCGTCCGCGCCGATCGGGTCTTGACCTGCAGGCCTTCTTCGCGCCAGGAACACGCCGGAGTTGACATCGCCAATCCGCCGCGTCGTAAACTATCGAAAAGCGCGGCATAAACTATTCGAAAAGACGGTTGTGCCTTCCGGACCAGTGCGTCAATGCCTGCTCTTGATCAGAACGAACCGGACTTGAGATTGCCCTCAGGAAGGTCACAAGTTATGACATCGCTTTGAATCGGCTGTATTGATTCAATGTTTAAGGGGAGTTGAAATGAAATTCAAGCTTACTCGCCATGGCGCTGCGATATTGGGTTGTGCTGCGGCGTTTGTTCTTTCTACTGCGGTTGCCAGCGCTGATCCGCCTGACCCGCACCAGCCGGACATGACGAAGGGCTACTGCCCGGGTGGTCGATGGGGTTACGGCAATTTGGCCGTGTGCGACGGCGACAAGTACCCCGACGGGTCGTTTTGGCACCAGTGGATGAAAACCTGGATAGCCGGCCCCCAGTTCTACTACGACTGCGTCGGCGGCGACGAACCTCTCCCGGGCCCGCCGCCGCCTGGCGGCTGCGCCGGGGCGACTCCGCCCGATCAGCCGGCCCCGCCCGCAACCTGATCTCGGGGGCAGTGGCATGGCGGTGGGGTCGGCACAAGGCGCGCGCCATCGTCAAAGCCGAAGGCCTCGTGGTCAATCCCAAACGCACGCACCGATTATGGAATGACGAACGGCTGCACTGTCCGACCAAGACCCGCAAAAGGCCTGGGCCTTCGCACGCTGCGGCGCCGCGGGGCAGAGGAGCTAGGCACGCTCGCGAGAAGAAGGAGGAGAAGTGTCGGAAAAGGTTTGGTTTCTCACCGGAGCGTCTCGTGGTTTCGGCCTTGAGATCGCACGCAAGATCCTGAGTCAAGGTGATCGCGTGGTCGCGACCGCACGCCGCGCCGGCCAGATCGCCGCCGAGCTTCCCGACGCCGGAGACCGCCTGCTTGCGGTCGACCTCGACGTCACCAATGGCGATCAGGCGGCTGCCGCGGTCCAGGCCGCGGTCGACAAATTTGGCCGCATCGACGTGCTGGTGAACAACGCCGGCCGCGGCCTGCTCGGCGCCGTCGAGGAGGCATCCGACGCCTCGGTTCGCGCCGTCTACGAGGTCAACGTGTTCGGCACCCTGACCATGCAGCGAGCCGTGCTCCCGATCATGCGTCGCCAACGCTCCGGCCACATCATCAACATCAGCTCCGTCGGTGGCTTGCTCGGCTCGCCCGGATGGGGTGTCTACTGCTCCACCAAGTTCGCAATGGAGGGGTTCAGCGAAGCGCTTGCCAAGGAAGTCAAGCCGCTCGGCATCTGGGTCACCATCGTCGAACCCGGCTATTTCCGCACCGACTTCCTCGACGCATCGAGCCTAGGCACCGAGGAGACCGTCATCGCCGACTACGAAGCCACCGCCGGGGCCATGCGCGCCCATGCGGCGGACGTCAACCACGCCCAGCCCGGCGACCCGATCAAGGCCGCCACGGCCATCGTCGACATCGCTGCCGCCGCCGAACCGCCCGTGCACCTGCTGCTGGGCACCGACTGCGTCGCCGCGGTCGAGGCCAAGATCGCGGACCTGAAGGCCGACATCGATACCTGGCGGGCCGTGTCACTATCGACCGACCACGACTAACCAAGGCTCAGCCCGTCGGCGTCGTCCACACCTTCGTCGGCGTGATCTTCAGCCGCGTGCTGTAAGACTTCATCGCCTCAGTCAGGCCGAATCTCGCTGCTTCGTCGCCGTACTTGGCCCAGTACGGCTCGTCGTCGCGGCAGTCCACGTCGGTGGCGTCCACCGCCGCGACTCCTGCCACGACGATGATGCCCGCGCCGTTGCCGTCGGAATCCAAGTTCAGGCTCACCTGCGGACGCGCCCTGATATGGGCGACTTTGGCCGCTTGCGGCACGGAATACACCGTCAGCTCGGCGCCAGAGACGCCTGAGTAGTAGAACCAGATCAGCCGCGGCACCGGTTGCCCCGATTTGGCGACGGTGGTCAGCCAGCCGTAGTGATCCGAGACCAGCCTGTCGGAAACCTCTTGAGTCAGTTCGACGCTCATAAAGCCGAATGTAACCTCCAAACATGACCCTCAACCTGTCCGTCGACGAAGTCCTCACCACCACCCGCTCGGTCCGCAAACGCCTCGACTTCGACAAGCCGGTAGGCCGCGACGTGCTGATGGAATGCCTCGAACTGGCGTTGCAGGCCCCGACCGGTTCCAACTCGCAGGGCTGGCAATGGGTGTTCGTCGAGGACACCGAAAAGAAGAAGGCGATCGGCGACATCTACCTGGACCACGCCCGCGACTACCTCAAAGCACCGGGAGCCGAATATCCCCAGGGTGACACGCGCGGTGAACGGATGGGCCTGGTCCGCGATTCGGCGACCTATCTCGCCGAGCACATGCATGAGGCGCCGGTCCTGCTGATCCCCTGCATTTACGGTCGGGAAGACAAGCAGCCGTTGGGTGGAGTGTCGTTCTGGTCGTCGCTTTTTCCGGCGGTCTGGAGTTTCTGCCTGGCGCTGCGCTCCCGCGGACTGGGCTCGTGCTGGACCACGCTGCACCTGCTCGGCGACGGCGAGAAGGGGGTGGCCGACGTGCTCGGCATTCCCTACGACAAGTACAGCCAGGGCGGGCTGTTTCCGATCGCCTATACCAAAGGCACCGACTTCCGGCCGGCCAAGCGGCTGCCCGCCGAAAGCCTGACGCACTGGAACACCTGGTAGCCAGCCCCGCGAAGGTGCGCAGAATGCCGGCCAATGCGGCGTCTCACCGTGCAGCAACGCACGCTCGCGAAGGAAAACCAAGCCCGGGCTAGACGGCGCCGGGATAGGCGTGCTGACGCCAGGCCTCATAGACCGCGATCGCCGCGGCGTTGGACAGGTTCAGTGATCGCCGGCCCGCCAGCATGGGAATGCGGACCTGCTGGGTGATGTGGTCGTCGGCCAGTGTGGCGGCGTCCAGACCGGTGGGTTCCGGGCCGAACATCAGCACGTCGCCGGCCTGGTAGTCGACCTCGGCGAACATCGTGGTCGCGTGCGCGGTGAACGCGATCACCCGCGCCGGCGACAGCGCATCCCACGCGGCCTGAAGCGACGCGTGCACGGTGACCGACGCCAGGTCGTGATAGTCCAGCCCGGCCCGTCGCAGCTTGGGTTCGGACAAGTCGAAGCCCAGTGGCTCGACGAGATGGAGTTCGCAGCCGGTGGCCGCCGCGGTCCTGATGACGTTGCCCGTGTTGGGGGCGATGCGCGGAGATACCAACATCAGGTTGAACACAACTCGGCATCCTCCCCGATGCGACTGCCGGGAACGCTTCAGCCCCGCCCAGCTAGAAGAATGGTCGGCGCTGTTCGGCTTGGTATCCGTGTGCCTCTCCAGGATCTCTACGCCATTGCCGGCGACGGTTGCAAGGACCGGGCGGTGTCTTCCGCTGAAGCACCCGAGACGGCGGCATGTGCAGCCGTGGCTGATCGTGATTAAGGTGCGGTTTGCCGCGCGCGTCGCCGACGCTCCTGACTTTATTTGCTGAAGCTACCCGCCCCCGAACGGCAGTGGTGACTAGGACCGCGGGCTGTCATACTCGCAGGGTTGCCAGGCCTCGCACCGCTCGCGTCCATCCGCCTGGTACGGGCGGAATAAAGCAGGAAGTCTCATGAGTCTCTCGTTTTTCCGAGCGCCAGAACTCAACGCTGCGGCCATTCGCGCGGCCAGGCCAGCGAGGGGGGTCCAGTGACCATGTTTGCCCGCCCGGGTGCTCCGGGTGCGGCCCTTCCGCCCGGTGTCCCGAATGTGCCAGGGACGCGTTCGCCCAACAAGCCGGCGAGACGCCCGCGGGCCTGGGCGCTGAGCAACTGGCCCGTCGGGTCGAAAGTCCTTGCCATCGTGCTGGTCCCGCTGGTGCTGGCGACGATTTTCGGCGGGTTGCGCGTCGAGGGTGCGATAGCCAGCGCCAGCAGTCTGCGGCTGGCTGCCGCCCGCGCCGACGTCATACCGGCGATCACCAAATACATGTCGGCGCTCGACGTCGCATTGCTGGCCAGCTCCACCGGACGCGACGTCGAGGGGGCCAGGAAGAACTACGACGCGCGCAAGTACGAGCTGCAGACGCGACTGGCGGACACCGACGTGATCCCCGACGTCCGGTCGGGGGTCAGCACCCTGCTCAACGGCGGCCAGGCGCTGTTGGACAAGGTGCTGGCCAACGGCATCAGTTTGCGAGACCGGGTGACCACCTACGCTCCGATCCTGCTGACGGCCGAGGATGTGATCAACGCATCGGTGCGCGTCGACAGCGAGCAGATCCGGGCGCAGGCGCAGGGTCTGAGCCGGGCGGTCGGGGCCCGCGGCCAGATGACGATGCAGGAGATCTTGGTGACCCGCGGCGCCGACCTTCCCGAGCCGGAACTGCGCACCTCGATGATCACCCTGGCCGGCACCGAACCCTCGACGCTGTTCGGGATGAGCGAGGTGCTGGGCGTCAGCTCGCCCGAAGCCAAGACGCTGCAGCAGCAGATGGTGACCCGGATGGCGATCATGTCGGATCCAGCCAGTGCGCTCGTCGACAACTCCGACCTGCTGCAATCGATACAGACCACTGACGGCGTCGCCGAACAGGTCATCAATGACGCCACCGCCTCGGTGACCAAATCGGTGCAGGCGCAGGCCACCGCTCGGCGCGAAGCCGCGATGCGCGACACCGGGCTGATGCTCGCTGCCATCTTGATCGCGCTGGGCATCGTGCTGGTGGTAGCGCGTGCGCTGGTCCGGCCGCTGCGCGTGCTGCGCGACGGCGCACTGAAGGTTGCCCACACCGACCTCGAGAACGAGATCACCCGCATCCGGGCCGGCGGCGAGCCGGTTCCCGCGCCGCTGGCGGTCTACACCACCGAGGAAATCGGCCAGGTAGCCCACGCCGTGGACGAACTGCACGCCCAGGCCCTGCTGCTGGCCGGCGACGAGGCGCGGTTGCGGTTGCTGGTCAACGACATGTTCGAGACCATGTCGCGGCGCAGCCGTTCACTGGTCGACCAGCAGCTGTCGCTCATTGACCGGCTGGAGCGCAACGAGGAGGATCCCGACCGCCTCGACAGCCTGTTCCGGCTGGATCACTTGGCGGCCCGGCTGCGCCGCAACAGTGCCAACCTGTTGGTGCTGGCCGGCGCGCAGCTCTCCCGTGACCAGCGCGAGCCGGTCGAGCTGTCGACGGTGATCAGCGCCGCCGTGTCCGAGGTTGAGGACTATCGCCGCGTCCAAATCGCGGGCGTGCCGGAAAGCACGGTGCTGGGTGCGGCGGTCGGCAGCATCATCCATCTGCTGGCCGAATTGATCGACAACGCGCTGCGCTACTCGCCGCCGACGACACCGGTCTGGGTTTCCGCGGCACGCGGCGGCGACGGCGGGGTGCTGCTGTGGGTGTCCGACTCCGGCCTGGGCATGAACGACGGCGATCGGCGCATCGCCAACATGCGACTGCAGTCGGGCGGCGAGGTCACCCCCGACCCCGCTCCCGAGAATGCGCGCCACATGGGCCTTTTCGTGGTCGGCCGGTTGGCCGTTCGGCACGGGCTGCGGGTCGGGCTGCGCGGCCCGACACCCGATGAAGAGAGCACCGGCACCACCGCCGAGATCTACCTTCCGCCGTCCGTCCTCGTCGAGGGCCTTGCAAAGGCCGCCGCCGTGCCGCCCGCGGTAGCTACCCTGGCGGCGGTCCCGCCGGCACGCGTACGGGTGACCCCCCCGCCGGAGCCCATGGAACTTCCGGCGCCGGTCGAACCGCCGGACGCCGTGCCCGCTGAACCGCCCGTGGCTCACCGCAACGGGTCCGGGGGATTTGGGCCGCCGGTCACGTTGTTGCCGCGCCGCACTCCGGGGTCCAGTGGCATCACCGACGTTCCTGCCCAGTCCGCCGAGGAGCAGCAGACGAGGCGTGAGCTGGCCACGCCCTGGTGGGGAAAAAACGGGGTCCAGCACGAGCCGGAGCAGCCGGAACCCCCTGAGCCGACGGAGCCGGAACCAGAGCCGTCGCCAGCGCCGTCGGACACCTCGGGATTCTTTGCCGCTCGGCTCTCGTCGCGGCCGGCCGAGCCCGCGACTCCGGCCCTGGCGGCCCCCGACGACGAAGACGTGATCTATCAAGGGATGCTCGCGGAGTGGCTGAGCGACCCGCACGATCTGGTGCAAAGCCCCGACCTGGATTGGCAGTCGGTATGGGACCGCGGCTGGTCGCTGGCCGCCGAGGCCGAGGACAAGCCGGTCGAGTCGCACACCGACCACGGCCTGCCGGTGCGCACGCCCGGAGCCCAGCTGGTGCCGGGCGCGGGGGCGGGCAGGGGAGCCGCGGGGCCCGACGAGCATGAGGATCCCGAAGAAGCGCGGCAGCCGCAGCACGCGGCCGCGCTACGCGACCCCGAGGCGGTCCGTGCGTCCATCGGCAGCCATTTCGGCGGCGTGCACAGCGGACGGTCGCACGCCCGCGAAACCGACCGGGATGAGCAGGAATGAGAGCTCACGCGCCGAACAACTCGTTGGGCTGGCTGGTGTCGAAGTTCGCGCGCGAGGTCCCCGGGGTCGCGCATGCCTTGTTGGTCTCCGTCGACGGGCTGCCCATCGCGGCCAGTGAACGGCTGTCGCGTGAACGGGCCGATCAGCTGTCCGCGGTGGCCTCCGGGCTGGCCAGCCTCTCGGCCGGCGCTGCGCAGCTGTTTGACGGCGGCCCGGTGCTGCAGTCGGTGGTCGAGATGCAGAAGGGGTATCTGCTGCTGATGCACGTGGGTAATGGCTCGCATCTGGCGACGTTGGCCGTCTCGTCGTGCGATATCGGTCAGATCGGTTACGAGATGGCCATCCTTGTCGAGCAGGTGGGCGGCGTCGTGGAGTCCTCCCGCCGGGCGCACTCGTGAGACGCGATGAACGAAGACGAACGGTCCTTACCCGCGCGTGAGGCGAGCCTGGTTCGCCCCTACACGCTGACGGCGGGACGGACCGACACCAGCGTCGACCTTCCCCTGGAGGCGCCGGTGCAGACGCTGCAGGCGGGACTGGCACACAAGTGGCCACCCAACGACGTGAAAGACAAAATCATCCAACTGTGTACCAAGAGCCCGTCGGTCGCCGAGATTTCGGCTCGGCTGGATTTACCGCTGGGTGTCGCGCGCGTCCTGGTCGGCGATCTGGTGATGTCCGGCTACCTTCGGGTGCACAGGACGTTGACCGACCATTCGACCCTCGATGAGCGCCGCGAACTCATAGGAAGGACGCTGCGTGGCCTTAAAGCACTCTGACTCCGGCCCCACCGCGTCGACGAAGATCGTCATCGCGGGCGGGTTCGGCGCGGGCAAGACCACATTCGTCGGCGCGGTTTCGGAGATCATGCCGCTGCGCACCGAGGCGATGGTTACCGACGCCTCGGTCGGCGTCGACATGCTCGAGGCCACACCGCACAAGCAGACCACCACGGTGGCAATGGACTTCGGCCGGATCACCCTGGCCGACGACCTGGCGCTCTACCTGTTCGGCACCCCGGGCCAGCGCCGGTTTTGGTTCATGTGGGACGACCTGGTGCGCGGCGCGATCGGCGCGATCGTGCTGGTCGACTGCCGCCGGCTGCAGGACAGCTTTCCGGCGGTCGATTTCTTCGAGAACCGCAAACTGCCGTTTCTGGTCGCTATCAACCAATTCGACGGTGCGCCAAGGTATCCGATGGATGAGGTGCGTCGGGCGCTGACGTTGCCCGCGCACATTCCGATGGTCAGCGTCGATGCCAGGGACCGTCGGTCGGCGACCGACGCACTGATCGCGGTGAGCGAATACGCGATGCACTGCCTGACGTCCAGTGGATAGCTGGACCGACGGCGAATTTGCCGGCAGGGATTTCCGCGACTTCAACGACGCCGACCTTTCCCGATTGCGCACCGAACGTGTCGTGTTCACCGATTGCGATTTCAGCGGCGTCAACCTGGCCGAGTCGCAGCACCACGTCACGGCCCGGGGCGAAGCTGCCCTCGCATTGGTGGGCGCGAACCGTCAGCAACGGGCTGGGCGGGTCGATTCATCAGGTCAGTGCCGGCGCTTGAGCCGGATTCTCCACCACACGATCGCGCTGTAGGCCAGGCACAGCACCCCGAGCATCGCCATGTCGAACAGCCAGGCGCTGGCCTTGTGGTCCCAGTGTTGGTCTTTCGGGTCGGTGGGGCCCGGGATCAGCCGGTGGGCGTCGATCGTCGAGGCCGACGCCGCGAAGCCCCATCGGGCGGGCGTGGCCCACGACAACTGATCCAGGAAGATCCGGTCGGTAACCCAGATCATGCCGCCCGAAAAGACCAGCTGGGACATGATCGACACCACCAGCATCGGCATGATCTGGTCTTGGGATTGGGCGAGCGACGACAGTGCCATGCCGAGCAGCGCCGCGCCCACACAGGTCGCGGCGACGGTGACGAACAGTTCGAGTCTGACGTCTCCCAGCAAGACGGCGCCCGAAAGCGGCTTGCCCCAGCCGATTACCGAGATCGCCGTCGCGATCGCCGCCTGCACGATCGCGAACACCGAGAACACCACGATCTTGGCGCCCATATAGGCCCCCGTCGACAGGCCTACGGCCTGTTCTCGGCGGAAGATGGGACGCTCGCCGATCAGGTCGCGGATGGTCAAGGCGGTACCCATGAACACCGCGCCGACGTTGAGCATGACCAGAATCTGGTCGGGCTGGGCGGGATTGTTGCCCAGCGGGTCGCTCATGCCGTATCCGCTGTTACCGCGAACGGTCAGCGTCAGCACACCGATGAGGAACGGCAACAGGGCCAAGAACACCGTGTAGCCGCGGTCGGAGATCACCAGCCGAATCTGGCGGCGCGCCACCGTGGAGAACTGGCGGAACACGTCGGTATGCACCGGCTCGCCCAGATCGCCGGGCATGGACTGGGACGGAGCGGCCACCGGCGGCTTGTTTTCGGCAAGGAAGCGGCGATTGGCCTCGTCGGGGTCGGCCCCCACGTTGGCGAAGATGTCGGCCCAGTTGGTGGTTCCCATGGCCGCGCCGATCTGGTTGGGCGGACCCAGAAACGCCGTCTTGCCGCCGGGCGCGACCAGCAGCAGCTGATCGCAGACGTCGAGATAGGACACCGAGTGCGTGACGATCAGCACCACGCGACCGGCGTCTGCCAGTTGCCGCAGCATCATCATCACCTGGCGGTCCAGCGCCGGGTCCAGGCCGGTGGTCGGCTCGTCCAGGATCAGCAGCGACGGCCCGGTGAGCAGCTCGAGGGCTACCGAGGCGCGTTTGCGCTGGCCGCCGGAGAGCTTGTCGACGCGGGTGTCGGCGTGTTTGGTCAGCTCGAGTTCCTCGAGTACCTGAGCGACGACCTGCTCCCGATCGGCTTTGCTGGTGTCGGGCGGCAGCCGAAGTTCGGCGGCGTAGCCCAGTGCCTGGTGGACCGTCAGCTGGCGGTGCACGACGTCGTCCTGCGGGACCATCCCGATCCTGCTGCGCATGGACGCGTACTCGGTGTGGATGTTATGGCCCTCGAATGTCACGGAACCCGAACTGGGGCTGGTGTATCCGGCGATCAGCCGCGACAGCGTGGTCTTGCCGGCGCCGGACCCGCCGATGATGGCGGTCAGCGTGCCCGGACGCGCGGTCAGCGAGATGTGGTCGAGCAGTTGCTTTCCGCGGTCGACGGTGAAGCAGACCGCGTTGACTTCCAGGCCGCCGGTTCGGGTGGCGGCTTCGGTGCGCCGGACCAGGGTGTCGCGGGTGAAAACCAGGTCGACGTTGCCGATCGTGACCACGTCGCCCTCGCTGAGCACCGCGGACCCGACCCTGACCCCGTTGACGAAGGTGCCGTTGACGCTGTGCGCGTCGCGGATCTCGGTGCCCAGCGGGGTCTGCGTCAAGAACGCGTGATGGCGCGAAGCCAGCACGTCCTGGATGACGATGTCGTTGTCGGTGGCACGGCCGATCGTGGCTGAGCCGGCCTGCTTTTGGATGGCCCCGGACCGGGAAGGCAGCAACGCCTGAAACATCTTGGTCGCCAGGTTGGACACCGACGTCTCGGCCGGCTTGGCGGGCGCCATCTGCGTCTGCGGTGCCTGATTCGGGCCGACGTGCCCCACCCCGGGCATCTGCGGGTGCGGCTGGAAATTGGCCGGCGGCGGCGCGCCAGGCGGATGCGAACCGTGCCGCGGCGGGGCCCCGCCGGCCGAATACGCCAGCTGACCGGGGGGGCCGGGGGGGCCGGGGGGGCCGGAATGCGGTCGCGGTGGTGGTCCGGCCCATGTGGCGGGGCGCCCGGGCGGCCCCGGCTGACCGGACGCCTGAGAGCTGGGCCACGCGGTCCCGGAGGCCGGGCCGATGGGCATCGACGCGGTTTGGGGCGGGCGCCCAGCCATCCCACGGTGCCGCCCGACCTCGAATCGCAGCGACGGCCCATCGGGATTGCCGATGTTGAGGCTCGCGCCGTCCTGGATGTCGACCACCGGCACCCGCCGGCCGTTGACGAAGGTTCCGTTGAGCGAACCGTTGTCGATCGCAAGCCACCTGCCTTGATCGAAGCGCAGCAGCAGATGGGCACGCGAAATCAGCGGGTGGGTGATGCGCATGTCGGCCCGGAGGTCACGCCCGACCACCACGTCGTGGCCCGCCGCGAACGTCCGTTCCGACCCGTCATACCGAACGGTCAGCGCCGGTGGGGCTGGCGGAGTCATTGCACCAACCTTAACTTGGGGTGCTATCAGCCAGCTGTGTCCGGCGCGCCGGTAACCACGCATCTGGTCCGGCTGTAAATCGTGGGCATGCACTGGTTGCAGTGCGTGCACGCCGATTGCACCTGCGCGCCGTCGACCTTGATCCGATTGATCAAGTCGGGTTCTGCCAGCAGCGCCCGGGCCATCGCGACGAACTCGAACCCCTCCGCCATGGCCAGGTCCATGGTCTCCCGGTTGGTGATGCCGCCGAGCAGGATCAGCGGCATCTTGAGTTCCGCTCGGAACAGCTTGGCGTCGCGCAACAGATACGCCTCCCGGTAGGGATACTCGCGCAGGAACTTCTTGCCCGTCATCCGCATGCCCCAGCGCAGCGGCGGCTTGAACGCGCCGGCGAACTCCTTCAGCGGTGCATCGCCGCGGAACAGGTACATGGGATTGACCAGCGAGCTGCCCGCGGTGAGTTCGATCGCGTCCAGGCCGCCGTCTTCTTCCAGCCATTTGGCCGTGGTCAGCGACTCTTCGGTGCTTATACCGCCGCGCACCCCGTCGGCCATGTTGAGCTTGGCGGTCACTGCGATCGGCGTTCCCTCTTTTTCGACGGCGCGGCGGACGGCCATCACCATCCCGCGCGCGACCTTGGCCCGGTTCTCCAGCGATCCGCCGAACTCGTCGTCGCGGCGGTTGATCAGCGGGCTCAGGAACGCACTCGCGAAATAGTTGTGACCCAAATGGATTTCGACGGCGTCAAAGCCGGCTTCGATGGCCAGCCGGGCGGCGTTGGCGTGCCCGGCGATCACGTCGTCGATATCTTCGCGGGTCGCCTTCTTGGCGAACCGCATGCCAATCGGATTGAAGAACCGCACCGGGGCCAGCGCGGTGGCCTTGTTGGACTTGGCATTGGCGACCGGGCCGGCGTGGCCGATCTGCGCGCTCACCGCCGCCCCCTCAGCGTGGATTGCGTCGGTGAGCCGGCGGAACCCGGGCACCGCCTCCGGACGCATCCAGATCCCGTTCCCTTCGGTGCGGCCGCCCTGGGAAACCGCGCAATAGGCGACCGTCGTCATGCCGACCCCGCCGGCGGCCGGCAGGCGGTGATATTCGATCAGGTCGTCACTCACCAGCGCGTCGGGCGTGCGCGCTTCGAACGTCGCCGACTTGATGATGCGGTTGCGCAGCGTGATCGGGCCGAGCTTGGCGGGGCTGAACACGTCCGGAGGGCTAGACATACCCGGAGCCTAACGGCGATCGCAAGCGCGGAGCCGGGCGCGGCGGGTCGCCATCATCAGGCACCGCAGGTAGGCATGAAAGACTGTCAGGCGTGGGCGCAAACACACTGGACGGCAAGGCCACCCGCGACGAGATCCTCGACGACCTGAAGCACCGCGTGGCCGCATTGACCGAATCAGGCCGCACGCCCGGGCTGGGCACCATCCTGGTCGGCGACGACCCGGGCTCTCAGGCGTATGTGCGTGGCAAGCACGGGGACTGCGCGAAGGTGGGCATCACTTCGCTTCGTCGTGACCTGCCCGCCGACATCTCCACGGCCAAGCTCAACGAGACCATCGACGAACTCAACGCCAATCCCGAGTGCACCGGCTACATCGTGCAGTTGCCGCTGCCCAAGCATCTCGACGAGAACGCGGCGCTGGAGCGCGTCGACCCTGACAAGGACGCCGATGGGTTGCACCCGACGAACCTGGGCCGGCTGGTGCTGATGGAACCGGCGCCGCTGCCGTGTACGGCCCGCGGCATCGTGCACCTGCTGCGCCGCTACGACGTCGAGATCGCCGGCGCGCACGTGGTGGTCATCGGCCGCGGTGTGACGGTAGGCCGCCCGTTGGGGCTGCTGCTGACCCGGCGCTCGGAGAACGCCACGGTGACGTTGTGCCACACGGGAACTCGCGACCTGGCCGCGCTGACCAGGCAGGCGGACATCATCGTGGCCGCGGTCGGGGTACCGCACCTGTTGACCGCCGACATGGTGCGTCCCGGTGCCGCGGTCGTCGACGTCGGAGTGAGCCGCACTGAGGAGGGGCTGGTCGGCGATGTGCACCCGGATGTGTGGGATGTGGCCGGGCATGTGTCACCGAATCCCGGTGGCGTCGGCCCGCTGACCCGGGCGTTCCTGCTGACCAACGTCGTCGAGCTGGCCGAGCAGCGATGAGCGGGCGGGCCGCGGCCCAGGCCCAATGGCCCATCCTGCTGGTCGGGTTGATCTTTGCGACGGCGTTGGTGCTCGTGGGCGCCAACTTCTGGCGTCGCGGTTCCCTGCTGATCGGTGTCGGCGTCGGCGTGGCCGCGGCGCTGCGCTTGGTGTTGTCCGACGAGCGGGCCGGCCTTTTGGTGGTGCGCGGCCGAGGCATCGACTTCTTGACCACCGCGACGGTCGCGGCGGCGATGGTCTACATCGCCTGGACCATCGACCCGTTGGGCACGGGCTAGATCCCCGGTACCCCGGGAATCTTCGGCAGCCCGGACAAGTTGCCGCTGGCCAGGTCGCCCATCACCTGTGGGCAGTACATCTGGATCGCGATCTGGGCGAACATGCCGGCCATTCCCCCGGAAATGCCGCCGCCCTCGACCTTTGACACCGCCGCGGCGAAGGTCCCGCCCGGCTTGGCGAGCATCGGGCAGATGGACTGACCCAATGCGACGGCGTTGCCCGGGTCGCCGTAGTGCACGCCGGATTTGCTCAGGGCGGCGACGAAGTCATCGTCGACCTGGTTCGCCTCGGCCGGTGGCGCGAACGCCGCGGCCGCCGTGAGCAGCGCCGCCGCCGCGGCCAGCAGGCGAATGGTCAGTGGTTGATGACGGAAAAGCCAGATCCACCGCTGAGTTGTTGCGAGTGCTTTCATGACAGGCTCCCCATCCGTCGCGGAGTGCACTATCAGCACTCTGATCACTTTAGAAACCCTTGTCTACCCCAGTCACATTTACAACACGGTGGGGTAAAGGTTTGCGCACTATGCGTTTCGTGCGTGTCGTGCGGCCGGCGCGTCGGTTAATGGGCGGCCAGACCCCGGAAGATCGAAGCCGCACTGTGATGTGACACATGCCGCTGCGCCGGATTTTCGCACCGGCGGTGGATAAGAGCCGGCCCCATGGCCACCTTTTCGCGCCAGACGTTTCTTCGCGGTGCCGCTTCAGCGTTCGCGACTTCAGGCGTGTTCAGGGTGAGCACCGCACACCAAGCCGTGCAACCGTATTCGGTCGGCGGCTACGTCAACTACCTCGAGGCCAACACTTCGGCGGCACGCTACTTCGGCTCGAACCTGTCACGGCTGACGTCTGTCCGGCAGAAGTACGACCCGAAGAAGTACGGCCCGAACAGGGTCATGTTCTCGGGGCTGGACTTCTAACCAAATAGCGCTCCAGATGTTACGTGTGAGGGTCGGCGCCGAAATTTGTCGCGATTTTCGCATGGGGTCGGAGCACTGATGCCAGACTGTGCCGCGGGAGAAACAACAGGAGGTGCACGAGGGGGGTATGCGAGACTCACCGCCGGTTCAAGCCGGCCAACGCAGTGCCGGCCATACTGCGATAGCCCTGTGCTATGGCCTCATCTGCCATTCCTGCTTCGCTTTCGGAGTGGGCGCCATGGTGATCGCGATGTTCTTCGGCATGAGTCGGTCATTGGGCACCGTGCCGGCCCCATACAGCTGGATCGCCAACGCCGCCTTGATCGCCCAGTTTCCCCTGGTGCACTCGGCGCTGCTGACCAA
This sequence comes from uncultured Actinomycetota bacterium, assembly GCA_963767375.1. Taxonomy (GTDB): domain Bacteria; phylum Actinomycetota; class Actinomycetes; order Mycobacteriales; family Mycobacteriaceae; genus Mycobacterium. The sequence goes on along the minus strand of CAVYDT010000008.1, from coordinate 459,054 downwards.
CCGGGGCCGAAGGCTGTTGGCGCGTTTGGCCCCGCGGGGGACCGGTACCACATTGGCGACGACCACGTTCGCCACCATCGCCGCGCTGCAAGTGCTGGCGCTCTTCGCGCTGTGGTCGCCCAGCGGCACGGTCTGGTGGCAGCCACATGGGGCGGCGCTAGTGGTGCTGGTGGTGATGTACGCGACGTCCTGGCTGCTGCTCGGAAAGTCCATGATGGACGCGGGATTGGCGCTGCAGACCGGCAGCCTCGGCTGGATCGCAATGCTCCGTCGGCGGCAACCGGTCTACCCGGTGATGCCGCAGACTGGATTGTTCCGGCTGACCCGCCACCCGATCTACGTCTCGTTCGCCCTGACGCTTTGGACTGTGCCTAACTGGACCCCGGATCAGCTGGTCATCGCTGTCGTGTTCACCGCATACTGCGTGCGCGCGCCGCTGCTCAAGGAGGCTCGATTCCGGCGAATGTATGGTTCGGCGTTCGACGACTACGCCCGGGGCGTTCCGTACTGGCTGCCCCGACCCGGATTCCGGACAACCAAGCGGCGCTGAACCCGGGGCCGGCTCCGCTGGCGCCTACTCGACGTGGGAACTGTCTTGTCCGTCTGAGCCGATCAACCCGCCGTCGCCGCCGGTGCCAACTGGATCGGTTATTCCCATAGGCCGGCGTTACCGCCATTGCCACCGTTGCCACCGTCGTCACCGATGAGCTCTGCATTGCGCCATTGCCGCCATTGCCTCCGGCCAGCACCCCAGTAGTGGGAGGTGCCGCGGCCGCGTGCGCGGCGTTGAGCGCGGAGCCGAGGCTCTCCAAATCCGCCGCCGCCGATGTCACCAGCTCCGGAACCGGTACCGAATACCACAACGTCCCCTCCGACCTTTTGACGAACCGATGAATCGGCCCGAGCACGTTTGGTGGCCAACCCTAGGGCGATCGGGACAGCGGTTGATTCAGGGAAAACCCTTACGGATTCTCCGCCGCCCCGGCCAGCGTCGCCCGAATGCACACGGTGACGTAGGGCAGCGCCAACCCGGCCGAATTCGCCAGCGCCGGATGAGTGGCGAGCAACCCGCGCACCTGGTCGAGGGTTCTGGTGCGGACCTCGGTTGGCGAGGTGATGCAATAGGTGCGCGAAGACACCAGGTCGATCAACGCTTGCGGGGTGAGGTAATTCGTCCACTCGAGTTGGTGGCGCACCACCTCGGTGAAGGGTTCGGGCAGCGTCACGTTGAAGCGGCCACCGTCGCCATCGCTACCGATGATCTCGCCGAGCTCGCGCACCCAGCCGAGCCGTTCGTCGCGGGTGTTCCACACCAGACCCAACCGCCCGCCGGGCCGCAGCACCCGGGCCACCTCGGGAACGGCGCGCTGCGGGTCGACCCAATGCCAGGCCTGGGCGACCAGTACGGCGTCAACGCTGTTGTCCTCCAACGGAATCTCTTCCGCGGTGCCCTCCAGCGCAGGTGTCTCTGGCAGCGAGGCGTGCAGCACCTCCAGCATGTCGGGAATCGGATCGACGGCCACCACGTCCAGGCCGCGTTCGACGAGCCTGGTCGTCAGCTTGCCGGTGCCCGCACCCAGGTCCAGGACCTTGCGTGCGCCGGGCGGCAGCAGCCAGTCGATCGCCTCGGGTGGATATGACGGGCGGCCCCGCTCGTAGGCAGCCGCCGCTGAGCCAAAGGACAGGGAGCGGTCATGCCTGGAGCGGGTCACCTTGGACACCTAAGGCACGCGCCTTCCCCATCTGCCAATTCGAGTGTCTGCCGGATCAATTCGCCGACCGCTTCGGACTCCACCAGGAATCCGTCGTGTCCGCAGATGGAGTCGACCACATGTAGTCCGGTGCATCCCGGCAGCAGCTCGGCCAGCTCCTCCTGCAAGCGCAGCGGGTAGAGCCGGTCGGAGGTGATGCCGCCGACCACCACCGGAACCGGGCAGCTGCGCAGGGCCGCGGCGACCCCGCCGCGGCCACGGCCCACGTCGTGGCTGCTCAGCGTCTCGGTCAGGGCCACATAGCTGCCGGCGTCGAATCGCGTCAACAGTTTGTCGCCCTGGTGCTCCAGGTAGCTCTGCACCGCGTAGCGGCCACCGGTCGCCGGGTCCTCGTCGCCCTGGCTGTCGTTGGCGAAGCGGGTATCGAGCTCCACCTCGCCGCGGTAGGTCAGGTGGGCGAAGCGGCGGGCGATCTTGAGCCCGGCGTCCGGCCGGCGCCCGGTGTCGTGGTAGTTGCCGCCCTGCCAGTTCGGATCGGCCTTGATGGCCGCGATTTGGGTGGCCTGGGTGCCGATCTGGTCGGCGGTCGCGCGCGCGCCGACCGCCAGCAGCAGCGCCGAGCGGACCCGGTCCGGGTAGCTGACGATCCACTCCAAAGCCCGGGCGCCGCCCATGGATCCGCCGACGACGGCGGCGACCTCGGTGATGCCCAGCGCGGCCAGCGCGGCGACGTCCGCCTCCACCTGGTCACGCACCGATATCAGCGGAAACCTTGAGCCCCAGGGCTTTCCGTCACGGGCAAGCGAGCTGGGGCCGGTGGAGCCGCGGCAGCCGCCCAGCACGTTGGTGGCCACCGCGCACCAGCGGTCGGTGTCGATCGGCGCACCCGGGCCGGCCACCCCGTCCCACCAGCCGGACGTGGGATGCCCGGGGCCGGCCGGGCCGGTGAGGTGCGAATCACCGGTCAGTGCGTGCAGCACCACCACCACGTTGTCCCGCGCCGGCGACAGCTTGCCCCAGCGCTGGATGGCGATGCAGACATCGTCGATCACCGCACCGTTTTCGGTGGTCAGCGAACCGATGTGGACTAAGCCGACCTCACCCTCGGCGGGCAGCGTCTGCGTCGGCACGTCGGAGATCGTCACGTCAGAACCCCCTCAGAAAGCCGCCACGGTCTGCGACTCGCCGCTGTATTTGCGGGCCGCGGCGAAGCCGAGCTCCAGGTCGGCCAGGATGTCGTCGATGCCCTCGAGGCCGACGGCCAGCCGCACCAGCCCCGGGCTGACCCCGGTGGCCAGCTGTTCCTTAGGGCTCAGCTGAGCATGGGTGGTCGATGCCGGGTGGATCACCAGCGAGCGCACGTCGCCGATGTTGGCGACGTGGCTGTGTAGCTTCAGTGCGTTCACGAACGCCTTGCCCGCCTCAACGCCGCCGGCCAGCTCGAACGCCAGAACGGCTCCGGTTCCCTTGGGCGCCAGCTGCTTTGCCCGCTCGTGCCATGGCGAACTGGGTAGTCCCGCGTAGTTCACGGACACCACGTCTTGGTTGTCGTCTCGGTGGCTGGCCAAATACTCGGCAACCTGTTGCGCGTTGGACACGTGCCGCTCCACGCGCAGGCTCAGCGTCTCCAGACCTTGGGCCACCAGGAACGCGTTGAACGGCGAAGCCGCAGAACCAAAGTCGCGCAACAACTGCACGCGCGCCTTGAGCGCGAACGCCGGCGGTCCCAGTTCGGCGAACACGACGCCGTGGTAGCTGGGGTCGGGTGTGGTGAAACCGGGGAAGCGGCCCTGCGTCCAGTCGAAGGTGCCGCCGTCGACGATGACCCCGGCGATCGCGGCGCCGTGCCCGCCCAGGTATTTGGTGGCCGAGTGCACGACGATGTCGGCGCCCTGCGTGAAGGGCTGGATCAGGTACGGCGTGGCGATCGTGTTGTCGACGATCAGCGGGACACCGTTGGCGTGGGCGACCCCCGAAACCCCGGGCGTGTCCAGGATGTCGATCTGCGGGTTGGAGATCGTCTCGGCGAAGAACGCTTTCGTGTTCGGCCGCACCGCCGACTGCCATGAATCAAGATCGTCGGGATCGTCGACGAAGCTGACCTCGATGCCGAGCTTGGGCAGCGAATAGTGGAACAGGTTATAGGTACCGCCGTAGAGTCGCGGGCTGGATACCAAGTGATCGCCCGCGCCGGCGAGGTTCAGGATGGCGAGCGTTTCCGCGGCCTGCCCGGAGGACAGGAACAGCGCGGCCACGCCGCCCTCGAGCGCGGCGATGCGTTGCTCGACGACATCGGTGGTCGGGTTGCCAATCCGGGTGTAGATGTTGCCCGGAACCTCGAGCCCGAACAGCGCGGCCGCATGTGCGGTGTCATCGAAGGTGTAGGACGTGGTCTGGTAGATCGGCAGGGCGCGGGCGTGGGTGGCCGAATCGGGGCTCTGACCGGCGTGAATCTGCTTCGTCTCAAACGACCAATGCGCGGTCGGATCGGTCTCGGTGCTGTCTTCGGAAGTCATGAACGGCGCTTTCTACTCGAAGTCATCGCGCGGGTGTGAAGTTGCTCGCAGACCCCAAAATGGGCGCGATGGGTGCAATGGGTGCGTATCAATTTCCCTGTCTACTCAGGGGTCCATCACGGAGGACCCGCGCTTGCCGCGTAGCCGAGGGTGGCTACTCAACCGGGTCATCACCCGGGGCACCCCACCGCGGTTGGAGGGTTGCCGGCCAGCAAGCCGGGGCTTGACGCTGGCGCTCATGACCAACGCCAAGCGTATCGCATGCCACGGACTCGATGTCAACAGCGCCGGTACAGGGTCATTAGGCCTGCTAGTAGTGTTGCTTGGCGAGCAACCGCTCACCCAAACGGCTGAAGGACTCGGACTCGATGTCCAACGAACCCAAGATCAAAGTTAAGGGCCCGGTAGTTGAGCTCGACGGTGACGAGATGACCCGCGTCATCTGGAGGCTCATCAAGGAGATGCTGATCCTTCCGCATCTCGACATCCATCTGGACTACTACGACCTGGCCATCGAGCACCGTGACCGCACCGACGACCAGGTGACCATCGATGCGGCTTATGCCATCAAGAGGCATGGCGTGGGAGTCAAGTGCGCGACGATCACACCCGACGAGACCCGCGTCCAGGAATTCAACCTCAAGAAGATGTGGCTGTCACCCAACGGGACAATCCGAAACATCCTGGGTGGCACCATTTTCCGCGAGCCGATCGTGATATCCAATGTCCCGCGGCTGGTTCCGGGCTGGACCAAGCCGATCGTCATCGGCCGTCACGCTTTTGGTGACCAGTACCGCGCGACCAACTTCAAGGTCGACCAGCCGGGCACTGTCGCAATAACTTTCACCCCCGCCGATGGCAGCGCGCCGATCGTGCACGAGATGGTTTCCATCCCCGAGAACGGCGGCGTCGTGATGGGGATGTACAACTTCAAGGACTCCATCCGCGATTTCGCGCGCGCGTCGTTCGCGTACGGCCTCAACGCGAAATGGCCGGTGTATCTGTCCACCAAGAACACCATCCTCAAGGCCTACGACGGCATGTTCAAAGACGAGTTCCAGCGAATCTACGACGAGGAATTCAAGGACAAGTTCGAAGCCGAGGGGCTCACCTATGAGCACCGGCTGATCGACGACATGGTCGCCGCCTGCCTCAAGTGGGAGGGCGGCTACGTGTGGGCCTGCAAGAACTACGACGGCGACGTCCAGTCCGACACCGTCGCGCAGGGCTACGGCTCGCTGGGGCTGATGACGTCGGTGCTGATGACGGCCGACGGCAAAACCGTCGAGGCCGAAGCCGCCCACGGCACCGTCACCCGCCATTTCCGGCAGTATCAGGCCGGCAAACCGACCTCCACGAACCCGATCGCCTCGATCTTCGCCTGGACGCGCGGACTACAGCACCGCGGCAAGCTGGACAACACCCCGGAGGTGATCGAGTTTGCCCAGAAGCTGGAGGACGTCGTCATCGGGACGGTCGAGAGCGGGAAGATGACCAAGGACCTCGCGCTGCTCATCGGTCCCGACCAAGAGTGGCAGCAAAGCGAGGAATTCCTCCACTCCATCGCCGAGAACCTGGACAAGGCTCTGACTGGTTAGTTGTTGGTGCGCGAGCGTGCGTGTTTGTCCAGTGACACGCCGCTGACGGTTGGTTGCACCTCCCGCTTGCGGGGGAACATCTGCGCACTCTCGCGGGCTCGGCCGCTAGCTAGCCGGCGGGTCTAGCCGATTCACGGCCCGGGTCTGCGGGGCGACCTCATCGAGGAAGTCGGTGATCACCTCGGTAACCCGACCCGGTGCCTCGAACATCGGCACGTGTCCAACCCCGTCAAGCTGGGTGAACTGGGTGTTCGCCGGTAGGAAGTCGGTGAAATGCCGACTGAACCTCTTCGGCGGGACGACGCGGTCCTTCTGGCACACCACCAAGTGCGCGGGCACGGCCGTCTGCGCCAACTCCAGCAGCCCGGGCAGCAGCAGGGCCTTGATCAGCAGCTGGAAGTAGGCCGGGCAATGCGCCGCGTCGTCGATGATCATGCTCAGCTGGCGCGCGCCGACCCCGTCCGGTGATCCGCTCAGCGGCAAGGTGGCCAGCCGGCGGCTGTACGGCAGCTGCAACGCCCGTTGGCCAAGCAGGCGCACCAGCGCCAGGATCGGCATGGCTGACACGAACTTGCCGATCACCTCGAATTTCACCGGGCTCCATCGCGTCCAGCCGCCCGCGGGCGCGATACCGGTGACGCTGCGGGCCCGCCCGCGACGCTCCAGCTCGAATGCGACCCAACCGCCCAGCGAGTTGCCGACGATGTGGGCGGTGTCCCAGCCCAGTTCATCCATCTGGCGCTCGACGTGATCGGCCAGCGCCGAGGAGCTCAGAAACCAGGTGCCCGCGGCCGGCCCACCGTTGTGGCCGGCCATCGTCGGGGCGAACACCTCATAGCGGCCGGTCTCGGCGAGCTGCTGGGCGACGACCTCCCACACCGTCTGTGACATCAGGAACGGATGCAGCAGCAGGACCGGCTCTCCGGAACCTAGGTGGATCGGCGGGCGACTCGTCATGCTTCCGACATTACTATCCGGTACCGCCGGTACCGCAAGCAATGTGTCGAACAATGGCGGCCCGTTGCATGACAAGATCGGGGCATCATGAGCACCGCTACCGGATCCGGCCGGATTTTCTCCGGCGTGCAGCCCACCTCCGATTCGCTTCACCTGGGCAATGCGCTGGGCGCCGTCGCCCAGTGGGTCGGGCTGCAGAACGACTGGGAAGGTGACTGGGACGCATTCTTCTGCGTGGTCGACCTGCACGCCATCACCATCGCGCAGGATCCCACGGCGCTGCGACGGCGGACCCTGGTCACCGCGGCGCAATACCTGGCGCTGGGCATCGATCCGGGTCGCAGCACCGTCTTCGTGCAGAGCCAGGTAGCCGCCCACACCCAGTTGGCATGGGTGCTGGGTTGTTTCACCGGTTTCGGACAGGCATCGCGGATGACCCAGTTCAAAGACAAGTCGACACGCCAAGGCGGCGACTCCACCACCGTCGGCTTGTTCACCTACCCGGTTTTGCAGGCCGCCGACGTGCTGGCCTACGACACCAACCTGGTGCCCGTGGGCGAGGACCAGCGGCAGCACCTCGAGCTCGCACGCGATGTCGCGCAACGGTTCAACAGCCGCTTCCCGGACACGTTCGTGGTTCCCGACGTGCTCATTCCGAAGGTCACCGCCAAGATTTACGACCTGTCCGACCCGACATCGAAGATGAGCAAATCGGCGTCCTCCGATGTCGGGTTGATCAACTTGCTCGACGATCCGGCGTTGTCCGCCAAGAAGATTCGCTCGGCGGTGACCGACAGCGAACGGGAGATCCGGTATGACCCGGAGGCCAAGCCGGGCGTGTCGAACCTGCTGAGCATTCAGTCGGCGGTCACCGGGGTGGAGATCGGCGCCCTGGTCGACGGTTACGCCGGCCGCGGCTATGGCGACCTGAAGAAGGACACCGCCGAGGCCGTCGTCGAGTTCGTCAGCCCGATCAAGGCCCGGGTCGACGAATTGATGTCCGACCTAACCGAATTGGAGGATGTGCTGGCGGTCGGCGCGCAGCGCGCCCACGATGTGGCCAGCAAAACCGTTCAGCGGGTCTACGATCGGCTAGGGTTCCTTCCGCAACGGGAATAGGTTGACCATGGGCGAGCCGGGCAAGCCGGGGATTCTTGATCGGCTGCGGGCCCGGTTCGGGTGGTTCGACCACATCGTGCGCGCCTACCAGCGCTTCGACGACCGCAAGGGCGGCTTTTTCGCGGCCGGCCTGACGTACTACACGATCTTCGCGCTATTCCCTTTGCTGATGGTCGGTTTCGCGGTGGTCGGATTCGCGTTGTCGCGCCGCCCGGAGCTGCTGACCCAGATCGACAACCACATCCGGGCCGCGGTGCCCAGCCAATTGGGGCAACATGTGATCGACTTGATGAATTCGGCGATCCGGGCGCGCGCATCCGTCGGTGTCATCGGCCTGGCGACCGCGGCGTGGGCGGGTCTGGGCTGGATGTCGCACCTACGGCAGGCGTTGACCGAGATGTGGTGGGACCAGCCTCCCGACTCACGGGGCTTCGTGCGCAACAAGCTGTCGGATCTATTGGCGATACTGGGCACGTTCCTGGTGATCCTGGCGACCCTCGCTCTTAGCGCGCTGAGTCACGCCTCGCCGATGGCTGTGGCACTGAAATGGCTTGGCATAACCAAGTATTCGGTGTTCGCCGCGATCTTTCAGATTGTTTCGATATTGGCTTCGTTGCTGGTGTCATGGATGCTGTTCACCTTGATGATCGCGCGGTTGCCGCGGGAGTCGGTCAGCCTCGTCGAATCGATGCGGGCCGGCTTGATCGCGGCGGTGGGCTTCGAACTGTTCAAGCAGGTCGGATCGATCTATCTGCAGAAAGTGTTGGGCAGCCCGGCGGGCGCCGCGTTCGGGCCGGTGTTGGGCTTGATGGTGTTCGCCTATATCACCTGGTATCTTTTGCTGTTCTCCGCCGCGTGGGCGGCGACCGCATCGCAGGATCCGCGCGCCAAGCCCGTCGAGCCCCCCGCGCCTGCGATCATCTTCCCCCGGGTGGTGGACGAGGGCTTGAGCCTACGTCAGGTGCTGACCGCGATGGCCGTGGGAGCCGCTGGCGCACTGACCTTTTCGCGGTTGACCCACTGGCGTCGTTAGTCATTCGGGTTCGTCGTCGTCGGGGGCGAGCAGTTTCTCGGGGTGGTGGAAGGTGTTGATGCGGGGTTGTCCGTAGTCTAGGTGCGGTGGTGGGATCCATTCGGTGTTGCCCTTGGCGTTTTTGCGGGTGGTCCAGCCTTTTTCGGCGAGTCGGTTGTCGGGTCCGCAGGCCAGGGTGAGGTCGTCGATGTCGGTGCGGTGGGTTTTGGTCCAGCCGTTCACGTGGTGGACCTGGCTGTGGTAGGCCGGGGCGTCGCAGCCCGGCATGGTGCAGCCACGTTCCTTGCCGTAGAGCATGATTCGCTGGGCGGGGGATGCTAGGCGTTTGGTGTGATACAGCGCCAGGGGTTTGCCGTTGTCGAAGATGGCCAGGTAGTGGTGGGCGTGGCTGGCCCAGCGGATCACGTCGGACATCGGCACTAGGGTGCCACCGCCGGTCAGGGCTTTGCCGGTGGCGGCCTCGAGGTCCTTTAGTGTCGTGGTCACGATGATCGACACCGGTAGCCCGTTGTGCTGGCCCAGCTTGCCTGAGGCGATCAGGCCGCGCAGTCCGGCGAGCAATCCGTCGTGGTTGCGTTGGGCCGCCGAGCGGTGATCGCGGCGTACCGCGTCCTCGTCGGGTGTCTCGTCGACGACGGGTGTTTCGTCGTCGGGGTTGCACGCCCCGGGGGCGGCGAGTTTGGCCAGCGCGGCCTCGATGGCCGCGCGCAGGTCGGGGGTGACCAGGCCGCTGAGGCGGGACATGCCGTCGAATTCCTGCGTGCCCAATACGATGCCGCGCTTGCGTGCCCGCTCTTCGTCGCTGAATTCGCCATCGGGGTGCAGCCAGTCCATGATCCGCCCGGCGTATTTGGCTAGCTCGTCGGGGCGATACCCGGCTGCTTTGCCGGCGAGGTCGGCTTCGGCGGCTTCGCGGGTACCGGGGTCCACCTCGGCGGGCAGGTGGTCGAAAAATCGGCGGATCTCCTTGACGTGCCCGTCGCCGATGAGCCCGTCGCGTTGCGCGGCGGCGGTATGACTGAGCCGTGGCGCCAAGGGTTCGCCGGTCAGCGCGCGGCGTTCCCCGAGATCTTCGGCGTCGGCGATGCGCCGGCTGGCTTCGGCCTTGGTGATCCGCAGCCGGTCGGCCAGCGCACTGCGCAGCGTGCCGCCCAACTCTTCCTCGCCGGCTTGTGCGTCGAGTTGGTTGATGATGCTGTGCTGCGGTGCGCGCAGGCGCCGTGTGGCGCGTTCGAAGTGTTCGAGCTTGCCTAGCAGTTCTGGGATGGTCAAGACATCAAAGGACAATTCGCAAAAACGATCCAGGGCGGCGTCGAACGCGTTCGAGACCTCGACGATCTCCTCGCGACTACTGCAACCCATGCCCAAATTTTACGAACGCCCACCGACAAGAACGGCCAAGTTGTGACTGCTGAAGCCAAAGTGACACAAGGGATTACGGCGAAGTCACTGGACCCAATCGCCGTGGACCATGACGGCGGTTACCCGAAGATCACGGTCCAGCACAACGAGATTGGCGTCACAGCCGGGTCGCAGATGGCCCACGCCGTCGAGCCCGAGCGCCCGGGCGGGGGTCGCCGAGGTCATCTGAACCGCGGCGGCGAGCGCCGCATCCGAGCCTGGTTCAGCCACTGTCCGGAAGAGTTGATCCATGGTGGCGGTGCTACCGGCGATCGTCGACGTTCCGTGTACCCGCGCCACCCCGGACACGACGTCGATCGACACCGTGCCGAGCCGAAACGCTCCATCGGCATAGCCGGCCGCGGCGATCGCATCGGTGACCACTGCGACCCGGTCGGGGCCCGCGGCCTCGATCACCGCGCGCACCACAGCGGGGTGCACATGCACGCCGTCGGCGATCAGCTCGACGGTCACCCGGGGGTCTTGCAGCAACGCCAGCGCGGGCCCGGGCTCGCGATGATGCAGTGGTGCCATGGCATTGAACACGTGGGTGCCGATGGTCGCGCCCAGTTCGACGGCGTGGCTCACCTGCTCGTACGTTGCGTCGGTATGTCCCACGGCGACAACAACTCCCGCATCAAGGAAGCGCCGGATCGCCCATTCGCTGACCGGTCGCTCGGGCGCCAGCGTGACCATCCGGATCGCGTCGCCGCCGGCGGCGAGCACGGCGTCGATCTCGGCGGGGTCCGGATCACGCATGAGCGTGTGGTCGTGTGCCCCACAGCGCGCGGGGCTCAGCCACGGCCCCTCCAGGTGGATGCCCGCGACGATGCCACCTCGGGTCGCCTCGGCCAGCGCCCGCACGCCGGCAAGCAGTTCCGCGGGCGCGGCGGTGACCAGACTGGCCAGCGTGCTGGTTGTGCCGTGGCTCCGGTGAAATCCCGCGGCCCGGGCGATCTCCGGACCGTCGCGCGAAGTGTAGGAGGCACCGCCGCCGCCGTGCACGTGCATGTCGATAAACCCTGGCACCACAACGGAATCAGGTAAGTCGAGGTCGGCGGTCCGCGGCGGAGTGCCCGCCCCGCAGTCCAGGATTTGCCGGCCCGATGTCTGCAGCCATCCCGGATGGCAGACCCGCCCGTCGACGACGAGGGTGCCCGCGCTGATCATGGGCCGGTTTCGGCGGCGGTATCGATCTCGCTGGGCCAGCGGCCACCGTTCTCCCAGAAACTCCGAATCTCCTCGAGCTGGCGGCCCTTGGTCTCGGGCGCATACCGGTAGACAACGGCGAAGGCCACGATCGCGACAAAGCCGAATATCGCAAACGATCCTGCGCCGCTAAGTGAATGCAGCATCGTGAGGAACCCGGCGGCGATGATCGCGTTGGCGGTCAGGGTGAAGGTCAGCATCGTGCTCGATCCCATCGACCGCAGGCGAGTGGGGAACGCTTCGCCGGCGTATACCCACACCAGCGAGCCAAAGCCGAAGTTGAAGCCGACGATGAACACCAAGACGCCCACCACCCCGAATATCAGTGCGAATCCGTGGGCGAATACAGCGATCAGCAAGGCGTCAGCAGTGATCATCATGGCGATGCCGGACAACAGGATTGGGCGCCGGCCCAGTCGGTCGACGAGAACCATCGCGGCGCACACCGCCGCCAACGCGGCCATCTGCACTAGTGCCGGCAGCCCCAGCAGCGCAAAGTTGCCTTTGAAGCCCATGGTTTCGAACAGCCGGGGGCTGTAGTAGATGATCGCGTTGATGCCCGAGATCTGAGACAGAACACCGAGCGTGATCACGAAAATAGTGGCCCGCAGATAGGGGCGCCGCAGCATCTCGGACACAGCGCTTTTGACAGGGCTCCTGGCTTCGCTGAGGGCGCTGGCGATCTCGGCCAGCTCCTGTTCGACGCGGGCCTCGGGGTCCGCTCGCAGCAGGGCCCTGCGGGCGTCGGCGACCCGGCCCTTGAGCACATACCAGCGGGCGGTCTCCGGCATGCGAATCAACAACGGCAACAGGAGCGCCGCCAGTATGGCGGCCAGCCCGAAGATCCAGCGCCAGCTGTGCGTGGCGGCAAGCAGGTAACCGGCCAGGTAGCCGAGGATGATGCCGCCGACTATTGCTAGTTGATAGGCAGTCGCCAATGATCCGCGCATCGCAGCCGGTGCCAATTCCGCAACGTACACCGGGACGACGACCACCGAAACGCCGATGGTCACACCGATCAATAGCCGGGCTGTCAGCAGCATCGGCATCGAGACCGAGAACGCGTCCAGCAGTGCGAACACCACATAGCCGACGGCAATCAGCACCGTCGACCTCTTTCGCCCGATCGCATCGGCGAGCATGCCGCCGACGAATGCCCCACCGATCTGGCCCAGCACCGCCATCGTCGCCAGCAGTTCTTGTTGCGGAATTGTCAGGTGGAATTGGTCGGTGATGAACAGCAGCGCCCCGGCTATGCAGGAGAGGTCGTAGCCGTAGATGATGCCGACGCTGGCCGCGGTGAGCCCGACCAGCAGCCCGCGCCGTGCCGCCCCGGTCAGCTGGGCCGTACCCGGTCGCGCAGTAGGGCGATGACGCGTGCGGGGTCCTCGGGGGTGATGCACGGCTTTATCCAGCGGCCCAGCTCGAGTATCAGCAGGGTCTGTTTGCTTGCGCGGTGCACGTCCCGTGGGAGCCGGTAACGCGGACTGACCGCCCCCAAGAAGCGACGCTTGCCCGATGCCCAGCTCATGGGCTTAGCCTTGATGCCGCGAATCTTGTTATAGGCGACGCGTTTTGGTACGGAAAGCAGAAAGTAGTAGCGCCGGATGGTGATTCCGTCCTCATCGAGCACCAGGCCGGCATCCTCGTACAGGGCTTCGGTCACGACGATACGGTGTCACAGCCCGCGCAGGGCGGTCAATGATCCTCAGTTTTGTGGCCGGCGGTTCATCGAGCGCGCGGCCATGATCAATGTGAACACGACGATCGTGCCGACCACCGCCACGCCCACCCGCACCGGCAGCGCCTCGGCTGAGGACATCAGCCCCGCGGCATCGGCCACGTTGGTTTGCCGGGCGGCGGAATCGATCGGCTTGGCAACCAACGAGGGATCGGGGTCGATCAGCGTGCCGACCTGGGTGCCCTGGGGGGTGCCGAAGCCGTAGTCCAGCAGGTGTGTCGCCTGTTCCCAGGGCGCGATCGGCTGCCGGGTGCCATGCAGCAGCACCGCCATCAGCCGCCGCCCGTTGTGGTTGGCGGCGCCCACGAAGGTCTGGCCGGCGTCGTCGGTGTACCCGGTCTTGCCGCCCAGTGCGCCCGGATAGTTGTAGAGCAGCTTGTTGTCGTTTTCCAGCTGGTAGCCGGGGTGGTCGCCGTGTCCGGGGAAGTCGAAGGTGCGGGTCGCGACGATGCCGGCGAAGGTGGGGTTCTGCCACGCGTACCGGTAGAACAGGCCGAGGTCGTAGGTCGAGGTGCTCATGCCGGGCCCGTCCAGTCCCGACGGCGTCGCCGCCCGGGTGTCCCGGCCGCCGAGCTTGGCGGCCAGCACGTTGATCTTCTCCAGCGCCTGCTCCACACCGCCGAGTTGCATGGCCAACGCGTGTGCGGCGTCGTTGCCGGAGTGCATCAGTAACCCGTGCAGCAGCTGATTGACGGTGTAGGTGCCGCCGTCGTCGACGCCCACCTTGGTGCCCTCGGCGGCCGCGTCGTCGGCGGTCCCGACGACGGACTTGTTGAGGGGCAGGGCGTTGAGAGAGGCCATCGCGACCATCACCTTGATGACGCTGGCGGGGCGGTGACGGCCGTGCGGGTCACGGGCGGCGATGACCGCGCCGCTGTCCAGATCCGCCACCAGCCATGCCTCGGCGGAGACGTCGCCGGGCGGCGGGGGCGTGTTGGGTGCGGTGACGATGTCGCAGCTGCTCAGTGCCTCGCCGCCGACCGGCTTCGGTGGCACCGGCAGCGGCAGCGGCGGGTCGCCGGCCGTCGGGACCTCCGAGGAGTCCACCGCCTTCGGCGTGGACACCTTGTACGGGCAAGTCGGCGGGCCGGCATTGGGCCCCGGGGTGGGCTCGGCCAGCGCAGCGGGCAGACCGGGACCGGCGACCAGGAAAGCCACCGCGACCAGGCATGATGCTGAACGTATGAAGCTCATCGTCTGTGCAGATTAGGCGATTGGCGGCCCGATTGCAGGGTGGCGCGCTGTGACTGATGAGGCGGATGTTGTGACAAACCTGGTCCGGCGAGCCCCGCGCGCGAAAGTCGGGCAGAGTACAAGCGTGCGATCGGTCAAGGCCCTACTCAGTCAGGTGGAGAAGGCAACCCAGGTTCGGCGCCCGCGACTCGACGAGGTGCTGGCCGAGCTGACGCAGCATCGCGACGCGGCGTCCGACCCGGATCTGCGCGCGGCACTCGACCGGCTGTGCGAGGTCGTGGCGCGGTTCCTGCGCAACCCGGGTCCGGGGCACAACGGCGACCTGCTGGTGGCAAGCGACGCGGTCAAACGGCGTCTCGCCGTGGCCGACCCGGGCCGGCGCGCCGGCAAGTGGCGCTTCTGGGCTTAATCCGTTTACAGCTTGGTGGCCGCCAGGTCCACGTGCGCGACGGCCGGGAAGCTGATCGTGCTCATCCACAGCCTGCCGGCCGCCTCGACCACACCGGTGACGGCGCCGAAGTCGGGGTGCTTGGTGCGCAGGCCGGCTACGGGCGCACCGCTGTCGGGATCGAACGCGACCGCCCAGACCTCCGGATTGATCTGCGGCTGCAGCCTTTCCGGCAGTCGCCACGTCAGCTTCCGGATGATCGGAGCCCGCGGCAGCATCCATTCCAGTGCGGCGTTCACCTCGCTGACCATCGCGGTCCAGATTCGACCGTCGGCGCCAGTGGACAGGTTGTCGGGCATGCCGGGCAGGTTCACCGCCAACCGTGTCACCGATCCGGCCTGCGGCCCGGTCAGCCAGTACTTGGACAGCCGGCGTGCCTGGGTCTCGGCGAATACCAATGCCGACCCATCGGCCGTCGGGGTCAACCCGTTGGCGAAGTACAGTCCGTCGATCAGCGTGGCGGCGGTGCCGTCCGTGGCGAGCCGGAACAAGGCGCCGCGTCCGCGCGCCTCCACGATCGGGGCGGTGAAGTGCTCGAAATGAAAGTCGCTCGTTGACTCGGTGAAATAGATTGTGCCGTCGGCTGTTTCGGTGACGTTCGAGCAGAACTTGAGGCGTCTGCCGGCGACCGATTCGACAAGAACGTCCAGCGTGCCGCCGGTGGGGTCGAGGGCGAGCAATCCGCGATGGCTGTCGCAGATCAGGACTCTGCCGTCGCGAGCGACGTGCAGACCGAGGGGTCGCCCGCCGGTGTCGGCGACGACGATGGGCTCGCCGCCGGCGGCTGAAATCCGCACGATGCGCCCGTCCTCCAGACCCGTCCACAACTGGCCGGCCGCGTCAACGACGACATCCTCGGGCCCGTTCCCTGGGAGCGGGACGACGGTAATGCCCGGTGTCGGCATGTCCGGCAACGGGTCGACCGGTGGGGGCTGCCACCGGACCGGGTCGATACGTGGTTTGCGGGCCATGCCAACGACCCTAGAGCCGCTCCTGGACGAGCACCCCGCGCACGATCGATTCGATGGTGTCGAACTCGGCCTGACCACTGATCAGCGGCGGGGCCAGCTGGATGACGGAATCACCGCGGTCGTCGGTGCGGCAGTACAAGCCGGCATCGAAGAGGCCCGAGGACACCCGGCCCAGCAGCGCGCGGCGTTCCTCGTCGGTGAAGGTCTGCCTGGTCGCCTGGTCCTTGACCAGTTCGATGCCGAAGAAATACCCCTCGCCGCGGACGTCGCCGACGATGGGCAGGTCGTAGAGCTTTTCCAGCGTGGCGCGCAGCGCGGGCGAGTGCTGTCGGACGCGGTCGTTGAGGCCCTCGCGCTCGAAGATGTCCAGGTTGGCCAGCGCGACGGCCGTCGACACCGGGTGACCGCCGAACGTGTAGCCGTGCGGGAACATCGTGGCGCTGTCGTAGAACGGCTCGAACAACCGGTCGCTGGCGATCATCGCGCCCAACGGCGAATACCCCGACGTCAGTCCCTTCGCGCAGGTGATCATGTCGGGCACGTAGCCGAAGTCGTCACAGGCGAACATCGACCCGATGCGGCCGAACGCGCAGATCACCTCGTCGGAAACCAGCAGCACGTCGTACTCGTCGCAGATCTCGCGAACCCGCTCGAAATAGCCGGGCGGCGGCGGAATGGAGCCGCCGGCGTTCTGCACCGGTTCCAGAAACACCGCGGCGACGGTGTCCGGGCCCTCGAACTCGATCGCCTCGGCGATCCGGTCGGCGGCCCACTGCCCGAAGGCCTTGAGGTCGGTTTCGAGACCGGCTCTGAACGGTTCGGGCGCGCGGTAGAAGTTCGTGTTGGGCACCCGGAAGCCGCCGGGCGTCACCGGTTCGAACGGCGCCTTGTACTTCGGCAGGCCGGTGATCGCCAGCGCGCCCTGGGTGGTGCCGTGGTAGGCGACCGCGCGCGAAATCACCTTGTGCTTAGCGGGTTTGCCGATGAGCTTGAAGTACTGCTTGGCCACCTTCCACGCGGTTTCGACGGCCTCGGTGCCGCCGCTGGTGAAGAACACCCGGTTCAGGTCGCCGGGGGCGTAGCGCGCGAGGCGCTCGGAGAGCTCGATCGCGGTCGGGGTCGCGTATCCCCAGAGCGGGAAGAACGCCAGCGTCTCGGCCTGCCGGGCCGCGGCCGCGGCGAGTTCGGCGCGGCCGTGACCGACCTGCACCGTGAACAGCCCCGACAGCCCGTCCAGGTAGCTCTTGCCGCGGTCGTCGTAGATGGTGACGCCCTCGCCGCGAACGATGACGGGCGCGGTGAATTCCGGGCCCTGCCGGGCGAAGTGCAACCACAGATTTCTCGTCATTGTGCCCGCAGCGTAACGCTAGGCTCGCGGTATGACCTCCACACAGGTCACCGAATTTGAATCCCTGCGGCCGCATCTCATGGCGGTCGCCTATCGGGTGACCGGGACCGTGGCCGACGCCGAGGACATCGTCCAGGAAGCCTGGCTGCGCTGGGATGCGCAGGAGCGCTCGACGATCGCCGACCTGCGGGCCTGGCTGACCACCGTCGTCAGCCGGCTGGGGCTCGACCGATTGCGATCGGCGGCGCACCGCCACGAGACCTACACCGGTAACTGGCTGCCCGAACCGGTGGTGACCGGCTTCGATGACGCTGATCCGCTGTCTGCCGTGGTGGCGCGCGAGGATGCCCGGTTCGCCGCGATGGTGGTGCTGGAGCGGCTCAGCCCGGACCAGCGGGTCGCATTCGTATTGCACGACGGGTTCTCGCTGCCGTTCGCCGACGTGGCCGACGTGCTGGGTACCAACGAGCCCGCGGCCCGTCAGCTGGCGTCGCGCGCCCGCAAAGCCGTCGCGGCGGCGCCGGCGCCGGTACCCGATCCGTCGCACAACGAGGTGGTCGGCAAGTTGATGGCCGCGATCGCCGAAGGTGACCTGAAAGCCGTAGTCGCGCTGTTGCATCCCGACGTGACCTTGACCGGCGATGCGAATGGCAAGGCGCCCACCGCGATTAACGTCATCCACGGGGCAGACAAGGTGACCCGGTTCCTGTTCGGCCTCGCGCAACGCTACGGGCCGGCGATGTTCACCTCGTATCAGCTGGGGATGGTCAATGGCGAACTTGGCGCCTACACCGCCGGGCTGCCCGGCCTGTGACGGGTATCGGGAGATGATGCCGCGGATCATGGCCATGACGGTGCGCGACGGAAAGGTCTGCGCCCTATGGGATGTCGCCAACCCCGACAAATTCACCGGATCTCCGCTGCGAGCCTGACGCGGCATTCGGGGCTGGGCGGGTGGGAGCCAGCCCGAGTCGAAGCGCCCCAGCGGCCTCGCTGGCGGCCTCGGCGAACCGGCCGCCCATACCCACGAAGTTGAGGTATCCGTGCGGCAGGTCGGCCTGGCGGCTGAGCGCCAC
The DNA here is from genome assembly GCA_963767375.1 of uncultured Actinomycetota bacterium. GTDB lineage: Bacteria > Actinomycetota > Actinomycetes > Mycobacteriales > Mycobacteriaceae > Mycobacterium. The sequence continues at coordinate 440,731 of CAVYDT010000008.1, read as the reverse complement.
CGGGACGCCTCCCGCCCGCAGCTTCTCCGCATACGCCTCGCCGTCGTCGCGGACCGGGTCGAATCCGGCGGTGGCGATATAGGTCGGCGGCAAGCCGGTGACATCGCCGTGCAGCGGAGACAGGCACGGATCGGTCAAATCGGCTTCCGGCGGTACGTAGTTGTCTAGCGCCCAGCGGTAATTCTGATCCGTGAAGGTCGAGCCCTGCGCGAACAGGTCGCGCGAAGGCCGGCGCGTGCTGAGGTCCGTCGGCAGATACATCAGCAGCTGAAACGCCGGGACCGGGCCCCCGCGTCGCACCGCCTGCTGCGCGGTTACGGCGGCGAGATTACCGCCGGCGCTGTCGCCCCCGACGGCGATGCGACCGGGATCGGCCCCGAGATCGGCGGCGAAGCGGTGCGCATACTCGAAAGCGGCGATGGCGTCTTGTACCGCGGCGGGGAACGGGTGTTCGGGCGCGCGTCGGTATTCGACCGACAGCACTCGCACACCGGTGTGGCTTGCCAGATAGCGGGCGACCGGGTCGTGGCTTCGCCGCGAGCCGACCGAGAAGCCACCACCGTGGAAATACACCAGCAGCCCTGACCCTTCGGGTAGATCCGCAGGGGTGTACAGGGTGACCGGGATGCCGCCGTGCTCGGCGGGAATGACGATCTCGCGCGATGCGACGGGCACGGGTGGGTCGTAACCGATGATGCCCGGAAGCTCGTCGTATCGTGCCCGTGCCGCCTCGATGGCGCCGGCGAAAACGTCGGAGCCCGAGGCGTTTTTGAGACGGATCGCGAGTTGTGCGTCGACGTCTAGTTCCTGCCCGTCGATGCGCACAGGTGCCCCCGCCATCAACCGGCGGACCGGCTTGGGCAATGCGTAGAGGGTGCGAACCACTTTAGATTTCGCGCGAATGCTCAATGGTGCCATCAGATTTCCTCCGTGTTCTTTAGCGCGACGAAGCGCATGACATGTCCCACGAGCTGGAACTGCAGTTGGATGGTGAGCCCATTGCGCGCGCACTCGGCCTGAAAGTCGTCAGGCACGAGCAGTCGATGCGGCGAGCCGTCCAACCGGTGAAACAGACTGGCTAGCGGTGTACGGACCAGGTCGTAGCCGACGAAGGTGCCACCCGCCCGCAACACGCGCGCCACCTCGGCGACGGCACGCTCCCAGTCGATGATGTGATGCAGCATCAGGCAGCTGACGACGGAATCGAAGGAAGCGTCGGGAAACGGCAGCGCGGTAGCATCTGCCGTTTTCGCCAACGCGTTGGGAAAGTCACGCAGCCGCGCGCCGGTGGCCTCCGTCATGTGCGGGTCGATATCTATTGCCGTCCAGGCAAGTTCGGGATCGCTTGAGAGCAGTTGCCTGGCGACGGATCCGCTACCGGCGCCGATCTCGAGAATGTCGTGGCCCAGTCGTTGGGTGCGAAGTTCACGCGCGATCGTCGTGCTGCTGGAGCGCCACGCGGCGCCGCAGCAAAAGGCTCGTTCGAAGCGTGACATCACAGGCATGCCACCAAGCGTGGGCCAACCCCGACGGGTAGCGCTTGTATGGATCCGTCAGATCCGAGTTTCGCGAACCGCTTGGGCGAGTTCACGCGGGGTCGTCCCGGTCATCTCCCAGCACACCTTGGTGGCGTGCGATCCGTCGGCAAACCCGGCCAAGTGGGCTGCATCGGTGACCGAGCGACCATCGAGGAGGTAGCTCACGGCAGTCACCAGTCGCTCCCAGCGGATGGTTGCCGAAAACGAGACTCCGGTCTGCTGTTTGCACAACCGTCCGAGGTAGTCGGTCGACAGCGCCACGGCACCAGCGACCGACGCGACATCGACGTGGTCCGGCATCCGGCTCGACACGACTTCGATCGCCTGCCGTAGCTGCGGGTGAACGGATCGTGGTCCGTCCGAGCGTCGATCATCCATCCCGCGAAGCTCGTTGACGAGGAAATCGGCCGTCGCGTGCGGACCGTTCGCTTCCAGCGACGCGGCGGTCGCCTCGGCAAGTGTCTGCCCGTCACCGACGGTCCAGATCCCTTGCCGCTGATCGTGCTGACGAGCCAGGGTGTTCAGCGCGATGCCCTGCGGTGTGTGTAGCCCGAGGTACAGCGTCAACGCCCCTGAGTCCGCGTCTGACCGCACGGCATGGCGTTCTCCGCTGGCGATCACCACCACCCGGCACAGGTCTTGCGCATCCCGATCATAGGTCACCGCCAAGCAACCGTGCCCGCCCACGGTGATTTGAACCGCGGGGTGATGGTGGATCGCGAGGTCGGAAAACGCGCCGGCAACCATCAGCCGGCCTGGCCCTAGTTCCCAGGCGCGCATGCCGCCACTTTAGCGCTGTCCTGCGGTTTGGCTCGTCTCGTCGGTCCAGGCGATGCGGCACGCATCACCGGAGTTGAAGCCCTGTTCGGTGATGCCCAGCGCGGTGTTCATCCGCGCCCGCATGTTCTCCAGCCCGATCTGATAGGTCAGCTCGATCACCCCGGCGTCGCCGAAGCGGTCCCGCAGGTCGGCGACCTGCTCGTCGGTGACCGTGTGCGGGTCGGTGGTCATCGCGTCGGCATAGGCGATGGCGGCGCGTTCGTCGTCGGTGAACGCAGGTGACGTCGCGTAGTTGTCGATCTCCTTCAGCCGCTGGACATCCAGTCCGTCTAGGCGCAGCAGCATCGACCCGAAATCCACGCACCACGAACAGCCGATTTTGCGCGCGGTCCACAACACCGCCAGCTCGCGCACGCTGGCCGGCAGCGCCTTGGAGGCCCGGTTCAGCAACTCCTCGTGCATGGCGTAGGTGAGCAGTAGACGCCGGTGGTGCGCGAAGACGGCGGCGGGCTCGGGAACCTCGCCGTAGCGACGTTTGGCGGCCCGATATATGACGCGAGTCAGCGGGCCGACGCGTTTCGGGGGCAGGGGCTCGATACGGGTTTTCTGTGTCATACCGATCAGACGAGACAGGTCGCCAAAGTGTGACCCCCCGGGCGCGAGCGTGCGTGTCTGGCACGGCGACACGCCGCCAACGGCGGCATTCTGCGCACGCTCGCGGCAAGGCGCCGCAGCTCAGCGCGAGAACAGCAGCGCGCGCTTGACCTCCTGAATCGCCTTGGTCACTTCGATGCCGCGGGGGCAGGATTCGGTGCAGTTGAACGTGGTCCGGCAGCGCCACACCCCGTCGACCTCGTTGAGGATGTCGAGGCGCTCGGCGGCGGCTTCGTCGCGGCTGTCGAAGATGAAGCGGTGCGCGTTGACGATCGCCGCGGGGCCGTAGTACTGGCCCTCGTGCCAGAACACCGGGCAGCTGGTGGTGCAGCACGCGCACAGGATGCACTTGGTGGTGTCGTCGTAGCGGGCGCGGTCGGTGGGGCTCTGAATCCGTTCGCGGGTCGGCGGATTGCCGGTGGTGATCAGGTACGGCTTGATCGCGCGGTAGGCGTCGAAGAACGGCTCCATGTCGACTATCAGGTCCTTCTCCACGGCCAGCCCGCGGATCGGTTCGACCGTGACGGTCAGGGTCTTGCCCTTCTTTTCGGCCGGCAGCAGATCGCGCATCAGCACCTTGCAGGCCAGCCGGTTGACGCCGTTGATCCGCATCGCGTCCGACCCGCACACCCCGTGCGCGCAGGACCGCCGGAACGTCAACGTGCCGTCGAGGTAACCCTTGATGTAGATCAGCAGATTGAGCAGCCGGTCGCTCGGCAGACACGGCACCCGAAAGCTTTGCCACCCACCGGTTTCCGCGTACGCGTCGGGCTGGTCCGGGTTGAACCGGGCAATCTTGACGGTCACCATCGCCGCGCCGTCCGGGATGGGCGGCAGGGGCGGTTCTAACGTCTGGACCTGCGGCTCGACTTCAGGATCTAAAGCATCGCCTGCAGACTCAACACTCATTAGTACTTCCGTTCCTTGGGTTCGTAGCGGGTCTGCACGACGGGCTTGAAGTCCAGCGCGATGTCGCTGAGCAGGTCGGTGCCCTGCTTGTAGGCCATGGTGTGGCGCATGTAGTTGACGTCGTCGCGGTTGGGATAGTCCTCGCGCGCATGCCCGCCGCGGGATTCCTTGCGATTCAACGCGCCGACCACCGTGACTTCGGCCAGCTCCAGCAAGAAGCCCAGTTCGATCGCTTCCAGCAAGTCGCTGTTGTAGCGTTTTCCCTTGTCGTGCACTGTGATTCGGGAGTACCGCTCCTTGAGCGCATGGATGTCGGTGAGTGCCTGCTTCAGCGTCTCCTCGGTGCGGAACACCGCGGCGTTGTTGTCCATCGACTGCTGCAGGGCGCCACGGATGTCCGCGACGCGTTCGTTGCCGTGCTCGGAGAGGATGTCGGCGACCCAGCCGACGACCATCGCCTCCGGGTCCGGGGGCATGTCGACGAATTCGTGGCCGCGGGCATACGAAGCCGCGGCGATGCCGGCCCGACGCCCGAAGACATTGATGTCCAGCAGCGAGTTGGTGCCCAGCCGGTTGGCGCCGTGCACCGACACGCAGGCGCACTCGCCGGCGGCGTACAGGCCCGCGACGGTGGACGTGTTGTCGGCCAGCACTTGTCCGGTGACGGTGGTGGGGATACCGCCCATCACGTAGTGACACGTCGGGTAGACCGGGACCAGCTCCTTGACCGGATCCACGCCCAGGTAGGTGCGGGCGAACTCGGTGATGTCGGGCAGCTTGGCCTCCAGCACGTCCTCGCCGAGGTGGCGCACATCGATGTAGACGTAGTCCTTGTGCGGGCCGGCGCCGCGGCCCTGCAGAACCTCCAGCACCATGGAGCGGGCGACGATGTCGCGCGGCGCCAGGTCGACGATCGTCGGGGCGTAGCGCTCCATGAACCGCTCGCCCTCCCCGTTGAGCAGCCGGCCGCCCTCGCCGCGCACGGCCTCCGAGATCAGGATGCCCAGGCCGGCCAGGCCGGTCGGGTGGAACTGGTGAAACTCCATGTCCTCCAACGGAAGTCCCTTGCGGAACACAATGCCGATGCCGTCGCCGGTCAGCGTGTGCGCGTTGGACGTCGTCTTGTACATGCGGCCCGAGCCGCCGGTCGCGATCACGACCGCCTTGGCGTGGAAGACGTGGATCTCGCCGGTGGCCAGCTCGTAGGCGACCACGCCGGTGGCCACCGGGCCGGTCGGGGTCTGGGTGAGCACCAGGTCCAGCGCATAGAACTCGTTGAAGAACTGCACGTCGTGCTTGACGCAGTTCTGGTACAGCGTCTGCAGGATCATGTGGCCGGTGCGGTCGGCCGCATAGCAGGCCCGGCGGACCGGGGCCTTGCCGTGGTCGCGGGTGTGTCCGCCGAAGCGGCGCTGGTCGATGCGGCCCTCGGGGGTGCGGTTGAACGGCATCCCCATTTTCTCCAGGTCCAGCACCGCGTCGATGGCTTCCTTGCACATGATCTCGACCGCGTCCTGGTCGCACAGGTAGTCGCCGCCCTTGACGGTGTCGAAGGTGTGCCATTCCCAGTTGTCGTCTTCGACGTTGGCCAGTGCCGCGCACATCCCGCCCTGAGCCGCACCGGTGTGGCTGCGGGTGGGGTAGAGCTTGGTCAGCACCGCGGTGCGAACCCGGGGACCCGCCTCCACCGCGGCCCGCATCCCGGCACCGCCCGCGCCGACGATCACCACGTCGTATCGGTGTTGCTGAGATCACCGGTCAGCCTCCGATATTGGGGTCGAAGGTCAGCAGCACGTAGGTGCCCAGCACCAACGTGAACCCCATCGACAACAGCAGCAGGCTGTTGAGCCAGAACCGGGTGCTGTCCTTGCGGCTGTAGTCGTCGATGATGGTGCGCAGCCCGTTGCCGCCGTGCAGCTGCGCCAGCCACAGCAGCGCCAGATCCCAGAACTGCCAGAACGGCGACGCCCAGCGCTGCGCCACGTAGTTGAAGTCGATGCGGTACACGCCGTTGTCCCACATCAGCATGATGAACAGGTGCCCGATGGCCAGGACCACCAGCGCGACCCCGGAGAACCGCATGAACAGCCACGCGAATTTCTCGAAGTTGGGGATGCCGGCGCGCCGGCGCGGCGAGCGGGGGTTGTCCAGGCTGGCGGGGCGGTCATGGCTGCGCTGGCGGACCGGTGCCGTCTGGCCGCGCCCGAGTTGCAGGTCGGGGCTGCTCATCGGAGGTGCTCCCAGATGTGGATGCCGGTCACCACGCCGGCCGGAACCATGAGCAGCAGGAAGACGATGCCGACGATCAAGAACATCAGCCGCTGGTGGCGCGGGCCCTGCGACCAGAAGTCGATCAGGATGATCCGGATTCCGTTCAGCGCGTGGAAGAGCACCGCGGCGATCAGGCCGTACTCCATCAGGCTGACGAGCGGGGTCTTGTACTCGCCCACCACCGCGTTGTAGGTCTGCGGGCTCACCCGCAGCATCGCGTTGTCCAGGACGTGGACGAACAGGAAGAAGAAGATCGTCGCGCCGCTGATGCGGTGCAGCACCCACGACCACATACCGGGGTCTCCGCGATACAGCGTGCGAGGTGCTCGTCGCTTGCGCGAAGAAGCCGGTGTTGGTGCAGGAGAAGCCGGATCCACGGTTGTCGCCTGCTTACTCACCAAGTCCTCACCGCCTTCGGTGGACGCTAAAGCCGGGGCAATCGAGCTTAACTTGACAAGATTGCACGCGATACCGACCGACGAAGTTCCTCGGCTGATGTGTTGTCACCGGGTTAAGGTTGCGGAGTGCCTGCTGAAGCGTGTCTGGGGTAGCCGACATGTCGTCTGATATCGATTGGGATATGTTGCGGGACAAGGCGATTGAGGCCCGCTCCGGGGCCTACGCCCCGTATTCACGGTTCCATGTTGGGGCCGCCGCTTTCGTCGACGACGGCCGGGTGGTCACCGGATGCAATGTGGAGAACGTCTCATATGGCCTTGGTCTCTGTGCCGAATGCGGCGTGGTGTGCGCGCTGTATGCGACCGGCGGCGGCCGGCTGGTGGCGCTGGCATGCGTCGGTCCGGACGGCTCCCCGCTGATGCCCTGTGGGCGGTGCCGTCAGGTGCTGCTGGAGCACGGCGGGCCCGAGCTGCTGATCGACCATCTGGCCGGGCCGCGCCGGCTCGACGACCTGCTGCCCGATGCCTTCGGCCCCGATGACTTGGCTCGGAGACCGTCTTGACCGACTTCGGGTTCGACGCGCCGACGGTGATCCGAACCAAGCGCGACGGCGGCCGGCTGTCCGATGCCGCCATCGACTGGGTGATCGACGCTTATACCGCCGGTCGGGTGGCCGACGAACAGATGGCGGCGCTGTTGATGGCGATCTTTTGGCGCGGCATGGACCGCGGTGAGATCGCCAGGTGGACCACCGCGATGCTGACGTCGGGCGAGCGGATGGATTTCAGTGATATCAGTGATCTGCGGTCGCCTACCGTCGACAAACACTCCACCGGCGGGGTCGGCGACAAGACCACACTGGCGTTGATACCCATCGTCGCTGCCTGCGGTGCGGTGGTGCCCAAGGCGTCCGGCCGCGGTCTGGGCCATACCGGCGGCACGCTGGACAAGCTGGAATCCATCGCGGGCTGCACCGTCGAGCTGTCCAAGCAGCGCGTGCGCGAGCAACTGTGTGACATCGGTGCGGCCATCTTCGCCGCGGGACAGCTGGCGCCCGCGGACAAGAAGCTCTACGCGCTGCGCGACATCACCGCGACGGTCGAGTCGCTGCCGCTGATCGCGAGCTCGGTGATGAGCAAGAAGTTGGCGGAGGGCATCGGCGCGTTGGTGCTCGACGTCAAGGTCGGCGCCGGGGCCCTGCTGGAGTCCGAGGCGGCCAGTCGTGAACTTGCCCACACCATGGTCGAGCTGGGCGCCGCGCACGGGGTGCCCACCCACGCGTTCCTCACGGACATGGACAGCCCGCTGGGGGCGACCGTCGGCAACGCCCTCGAGGTCGCCGAGGCGATCGAAGTGCTGGCCGGTGGCGGGCCGCCGGACGTGGTGGAACTGACATTGCGGCTGGCTGAAGGGATGCTCGAGCTGGCTGGCGTCGACGGCCGCGATCCCGCTCAGACGCTGCGCGACGGCTCCGCGATGGACCGGTTTCGCCGACTGGTCAGCGCGCAGGGCGGCGACCTGTCGGTGCCGTTGCCAGTCGGTGCGTGTTCGGAGAACGTGATCGCCTACCGTAACGGGACGATGGCCGATATCGACGCGATGGCCGTGGGCCTGGCAGCGTGGCGGCTCGGCGCGGGCCGGTCCCGCCCGGGCGATCAGGTGCAGCCGGGCGCGGGCGTCAGGATCCACCGCCGTGCTGGGGAGCCGGTCTCGACCGGTGAGCCGGTGTTCACCCTGTACACCGACACCCCGGAACGCTTCGGCGCAGCGATGGCCGAACTGGACGGCGCGTGGAGCGTCGGCGATACCCCGCCGCGGGCGAGGCCGCTCATCATCGATCGGATCACCCCGTGACGTCGGGGTCATCGGGGACGCTGGACCTAGAGCAGATCAGGGAGGCGCCCAAGGCGCTGCTGCACGATCACCTCGACGGCGGGCTGCGGCCGGCGACCGTACTGGAGATCGCCGGCCAGCTCGGTTACGACGGGCTGCCCGCGACGGGGGCCGACGAGCTGGCGACCTGGTTTCGCACCCAGTCGCACAGCGGATCGCTGGAGCGTTATCTGGAGCCGTTCTCGCACACCGTGGCGGTGATGCAGACGCCCGAGTCGTTGTACCGCGTCGCCTACGAATGCGTGGAGGACCTGGCCGCCGACTCGGTGGTGTACGCCGAGGTGCGGTTTGCCCCCGAGCTACACATCAACCGCGGGATGTCCTTCGACGAGATCGTCGATGCCGTGCTGTTGGGTTTCGCCGCCGGCGAGCAGGCCTGCGCCGCCGCGGGTCGTCGGATCACGGTGCGCCTCCTGGTGACCGCGATGCGCCACGCCGCGGTGTCCCGGGAGATCGCCGAACTGGCAATCCGGTTCCGGGACAAGGGCGTCGTCGGCTTCGACATCGCCGGCGCCGAGGCCGGCAACCCGCCGACGCGGCACCTGGATGCTTTCGAATACATGCGAGACCACAACGCGCGCTTCACAATTCATGCCGGCGAGGCGTTCGGGCTGCCGTCCATCCACGAAGCCATCGCGTTCTGCGGCGCCGACCGACTCGGCCATGGGGTGCGGATCGTCGACGACATCGACGTCGTGAAGGGCGGCGGTATCCGGTTGGGCAGGCAGGCATCGATCCTGCGGGACAAGCGAATTCCGTTGGAACTGTGTCCCAGCTCCAACGTGCAGACCGGCGCGGTCAAAAGCATCGCCGAGCATCCGTTCGATCTGCTGGCCCGGGCGCGATTCCGGGTGACGGTCAACACCGACAACCGGCTAATGAGCGACACGTTTATGAGCCGCGAAATGCACCGACTGGTCGAGGCGTTCGGCTACGGCTGGAGCGACCTCGAGCGGTTCACCATCAATGCGATGAAGTCGGCCTTCATTCCGTTCGACGAGCGGCTAGCGATCATCGACGAGGTGATCAAGCCGAGGTACGCGGTGCTGATCGGCTAGCCCCCAGAAGGGCGTCTTTCAGTGGTGCCAGGGGCACAGGTCGTTGACGGCGATCGTGACGACCTGCGTCGCCCGGTCAGGACCCAGCGCCGGATTGTCCCCCAAGAACTGGTTCGCCATCCCCTGTGGACTGAGGCCTCCGTCCATCAGGCCACAGATATCCAAGCCCTGATCCGCCGCGACCCTGTTACCGCTGGCGTCCGTGAGCCCAGCCGCATTGATATCCGACACGAACGCGCGCAATCCGCAGCCCGGAGTCGGCTGCGGTCCAGTCGCGTGGAAGCATCCCGGCGGCGGATCGGCGTTCGCGTCAGGTACGGCAGCCAAAGCTGCGACCGCCAGGACGGCGGCACCAACTCTCGCAACCTTTCGCGGCGCGTCGACAGCTGCCATATCCATGGCCCCCTAGCGAGGAACGATGTGGTCAAATTCCCGGCCGGCTATTCTCCGGCCCGCCGAAAACAGTAGACGTAGTCCGGTGAAATCGCCGGGCAATTTTGGAAAACTTCTGGCTACCGACGAAACGTCGCACGCAGCGATTCGAAACCCTGCAGCGTGTTGTTCAACAGCGCAACCGGGCTGGCGACGCTAATGCGCGCGACTTCGGGGATCATCGCGTGCAGCAGCGCGTGCATCTCGATCTTGGACAGGTGAATGCCGACGCAACTGTGGGCGCCGAAGCCCCACCCGAGGTGGGCTCCCTTGCGGTGCAGCGAGAACACCTCGGGTTGGTCGAACTGGGTTTCGTCCATGTTGGCCGACGCGTAGAGCAACACCACGCGCTGGCCCCTGCGCAGGATGGCACCGTCGACCTCGGTGTCGCGCTTGACCATTCGCGTGAAACCGCGCACCGGTGAGCCGAGGCGAATCGCTTCGACCGCCGCCGCCGGTACCAGATCGGGATTACTGCGAAGTTCTTCCCAGGCGCCGGGGTTGGCACCGAGGCTCCAGAGCAGCTGCGCAGAGGCCAGGATCGTGGTGTCCAGGCTCGGGCCGATGAAGTCGAGCACCATGGCCTTGGCTTCGGCTTGGCTCAGTGCGCCATCCCGCCCCGCCGTGAGGAGCGATTCCGCCCACCCGCCGGGCTTGACGTTGCCTGCACGGATGGACCGCGCGTAGTACCAAAAACTCAACCCGGCCGGCGTTGCGATCATGGTTCGCAGGTTTGGCGGGCCCAACACGTCGAACCCGGCACGGCCGTATTTCCGCATTCGGTTGTGGTCGATATCGACACCGACCAGATCGGCGACGACCCGGATCGGCAGGTGCGCGGCGAACTCGGAAACCCCATCGAACTCGTCGCGGTCGCACAGCGCGTCGATGAGCGCGGACGCCTCGGCCTGCAGCAGGGGACCAACGGCGCAAAGCGCTTTGGACGAGAGGGATTGCCATAGTTTTTGCCGCCGTTTGACATGGGCTTCGCCGTCGCTGGCGAGGGTGGTACCAGCCGTCAGCGCATTGGCTAACGGATTGGCGGCGACGCCGTTGCCGCTGACGTAGGTCTGGTCATCGCCAAGTGCCTGGCGGACATCGCGATAGCGGCCCATGACCCAGAGTCGGTTCTTCGGCAGCCAGACGGCGCCTCCCGCCTCGCGGATGCGGCGGTAGGTCTCCACGGGCTTGGCCAGCGCTGCTCTGCTGTAGAGATCGAGCGACAGCGTGGGCACCCCAGTCGTAGCACTGCCGCGCAACATGTCGATTAGTGAACAACACAATCGCACCGGTCTGTGGCCGTACGCTCACATTGGCGAGTTGCTGGGCGCCTCACGGAGGGTCGGCGCCTCGCGCCTTCTGGCAGGGTTATAGCGGACGAGAGAGCAAAGGAGCGTCTCTACTGCTTTCGCTTTCGACCTAGAGCGCACCGAGGGGCTTGCGGCAAGACCCGGGTCATGGCGCAAAATCGCTGGCCGAGACCAGAACTGGCGCGACGCGGTGGCGGCGAAGCACGGAAAGTGAGGCAAACGTGTCATCTCGAGGGTACGAAGACGAATTGGAGTTAGAACAGAGCTACGTGAATGGGCTTTACGCGCGGCTCGACGCCGAGCGCGCGCGAGCCAAAGGCAGGTACCGCGCGGCGTTAGCGCGAGAGGGCGAGACGCTGGCGGATCGGGACGCCGAGGTGCGTGCGGTGGCCAAAGAGGTGATCCGGCTGGACGTGGCGGACTACGGGCTGTGCTTCGGGCGGTTGGATGCCATTTCGGGCGAACGTTTCTACATCGGCCGCATCGGACTGTTCGACGCGGAGAACGAGTATGAACCGTTGTTGCTTGATTGGCGGGCGCCGGCGGCGCGCGCCTTCTACGTCGCTACCGCCGCCAGCCCGGAGAACATGCGCCGGCGGCGCCAGTTCCACACCCGCGATCGACGCGTGGTCGACTTCACCGACGAGACGTTCGGCCGCCCCGGCGCCGCAGAACCGGGAGTCTCCGAGGATTCGGCCCTACTCGCGGCGGTCAACGCACCGCGCGGTGCGGGGATGCGCGACATCGTCGCGACGATCCAAGCCGAACAGGACGAGATCATCCGACTCGACCATCCCGGAGTGTTGGTGATCGAGGGCGGCCCGGGCACCGGTAAGACGGTGGTGGCGCTACACCGCGTCGCGTACTTGCTGTACACCCAGCGGGAGCGGATCGAACGCCATGGTGTGCTGGTGATCGGACCCAACTCCGCGTTCCTCAAACACGTCGACCGCGTCCTACCGTCGTTGGGCGAGTCCAGCGTGGTGTTCATGACGGCCGGCGATCTGGTGCCCGGCCTGCATGTCACCGCCGAGGACGCCCCGCTTCCCGCGCGGCTCAAGGGCTCGCTGAAGATCCTGGACGTGCTCGCGGCGGCCGTCGCCGATCGACAGCGGCTGCCCGAGCGACCGCTATTGATCGAACTGGCGGACGTCACGATGCGGATCGACGCCGAGACGGCGGAGTGGGCCAGGGAGGAAGCGCGCGCTAGCGGGCTGCCGCACAACCAGGCCCGCGCGGTGTTCAGCGACATCATCACCTGGGTGCTTACCGAACGGGCGATCGCCCGGCTCGGCCGGGGCTGGCTGACCCGGGATGATCGGGCAGCCTGGGAGAAACTGCGGACGGACCTGCTCGACGAGCTCGCCGAAAACGACCAGTTCATCGCCGCGCTCGACCGGCTCTGGCCCATACTCACACCCGAAACGCTGTTAGCACCGCTTTACGCGTCCCCCGAACGGCTGCACGCGGCAGGCGCCCACCAGGCGCTGTGCCGCGCCGACGGCGAGGCCTGGACGGTATCGGACGTGCCGCTGCTCGACGAACTTGTCGACCTGCTGGGCCGCGACAAGCTGGCAGACCAAACCGCCGAGCGGGAACGGAATCACGAGGCCGAGTACGCCGCGGGCGTGCTGAACCTCCTCGAAATTGCGAGCGAGGACTCGATGGACGACGAGGAGCAGTTGCGCGCCCAGCACATGATCTACGCCGAGGACCTGGCCGAGCGCTTCCTGCAGCGCGACACCCGTGAACTCGCCGAACGCGCCGCCGCGGACCGGGACTGGACCTACCGGCACGTCGTGGTCGACGAAGCCCAAGAACTCTCCGAAATGGACTGGCGGGTCTTGATGCGGCGCTGCCCGGGCAAATCCTTCACGATCGTCGGCGATCTCGCCCAACGCCGGTCGGAGGCCGGCGCGACATCGTGGAGCGCGATGCTCGAGCCCTACGTGCCTGGCCGCTGGATCTACCGGCCACTGTCGGTGAACTACCGCACCCCCGCGGAGATCATGGACGTCGCCGCCGCGCTGCTCGCCGAGTTCGCGCCCGCGGTCCAGCCACCGGAGTCGGTCCGCGCGTGCGGCGTCCAGCCATGGTCCAGGCGGGTCGATGAAGACGAACTGCCCGCTGCCATCGAAGAATTCGTCCGGAACGAAGCCGGCCGTGAAGGCACCAGCGTCGTGATCGGGCCACCGGGTGTGCCGGGCGCGGTGGTACCGGCAGAGACGAAGGGCCTGGAGTTCGACGCCGTCCTGGTCGTGGATCCGCAACGCATCCTCGCCAACGGCCCGCGCGGCGCGGCCGAACTCTACGTAGCCCTCACCCGCGCCACCCAACGCCTTGGCGTCCTGCACCGGGAACCGGTGCCGCAGGCGCTCGCCGGCCTCGCCGAATACGCAGTCGCCCATGCGGATTCCAGAACATAGTTGTTAAAACGTCGGTGGTTCGTCGGGATCGGATGCCGGTGATCGCTGTCGCTATTCAGCGGCTCGCTTGCGCTGTCGAACCAACTCGCGGCAAGCCCTGACCACTCCCCGAAGACGCGCGCCGCGATCCGGTCTGGTTGCCGGGGCGGCAGTCGTTGTGCCTCAAGCGCTTCGCTTGCTGTCGATTCCCACGGCGGCCTAACTAAGGTTGCGCGGGAGGGGGCGCAACCGGATTTCCCGACATGCAATCATGAAACTCCTGACTACCCGGTGCGAAGTCGAAGCCGCAGTTGCACTCATGAACTTGCTGGGGGGTGGGAAGCGAATTGCAATAGTCGGTGCCAGCCGAGGCCGATGGTGCGGTCCACATAACACCAGCGGCCAAGGCTGCCGCTCCGACCGTGGCCATCAATACTCTCGTCTTCATGGTGGGATTCCGTTTCTCTGGAAGACGACGGCACTCTGCCGCCGCTGGGTACAGCGGTGACAGCATTTGTAGCACTGCACTAGCCCGCGCTGCATCTCTAGTACCAGCCATGCCGACGAACCCTGGGAAGCGAAAGACAACACCCTGGCCGGTATGACCAGGGTGTTGCTTGGGGTATCTATGCAGTACGCGTTCGCCGTGCTTTCCACCGAGATGCCGGCGGTGGATGCGGCGCACGTCCTGGCGGCCGCCAGTCGTAGCGACTGTCCCAATCACGCCGGAGATCTGCCACCCGGCTGGCAATAGATAAACAGCACGCCAACTTGACGGCGGGCCGCCCGCCCATCAGGTTGGTGGGGTGAAGTTGCCTCTACTGGGTCCCGTGTCGCTCACGGGCTTCCAGAACGCCTGGTTCTTCTTGTTCCTGTTGGCCGTGCTGCTGGTCACGGGAATCTACGTCGCGCTGCAGTTCGCCCGCCGTCGGCGGGTGCTGCGGTTCGCCAACATGGAGGTGCTGCAGCGCGTCGCGCCGGCCCGCTCCGGCCGGTGGCGGCACGTGCCGACGATTCTGCTGGTCACGTCGTTGGTGCTGCTGACCACGGCAATGGCCGGGCCGACGTCCGATATCCGGATTCCGCTCAACCGCGCCGTCGTGATGCTGGTCATCGACGTCTCGGAGTCGATGGCCTCCAATGACGTGCCGCCCAGCCGGCTGGCCGCCGCGCAGGAGGCCGGAAAGCAATTCACCGACGAGCTGACGCCGGCTATCAACCTCGGATTGGTGGAATTTGCCGCTAATGCCACGCTGCTGGTGCCACCGACGACCAACCGGGGCGCCGTGAAGTCAGCGATCGACGGCCTGCTGCCCCTGCCGAAAACCGCGACGGGCGAGGGCATTTTCACCGCGATGCAGGCCATCGCCACGGTCGGGGCGGTGCTGGGGGGCGGCGAAGGTCCGCCACCCGCACGCATCGTGCTG
The DNA here is from genome assembly GCA_963767375.1 of uncultured Actinomycetota bacterium. Classification (GTDB taxonomy): domain Bacteria; phylum Actinomycetota; class Actinomycetes; order Mycobacteriales; family Mycobacteriaceae; genus Mycobacterium. The sequence goes on along the minus strand of CAVYDT010000008.1, from coordinate 425,655 downwards.
GAATCCGACGGCGCCGAGAACGTGCCTCTGGACCCCAACGCGCCGCAGGGTGCTTTCACCGCGGCCCGGGCCGCCAAATCCGAGGGCGTGCAAATCTCGACGATCTCCTTCGGGACGCCCTACGGCACCGTCGTTTACAACGGTGCCACCATTCCGGTTCCGGTCGACGATCAAACCCTGCAGAAGATCTGCGAGATCACCGACGGTCAGTCGTTCCACGCCGACAGCCTGGAATCCTTGAAGGACGTCTATACGACCCTGCAGAAGCAGATCGGCTATGAAACCGTGCGGGGCGACGCCAGCGCCGCCTGGATGCTGCTCGGAGCGGTCGTCCTGGCCGGCGCCGTGTTGGCCGGTTTGGTCCTCAACCGCAGGCTGCCCCTCTGAGCGCCGATCACTGATCGGTTAGGTTGGCAGCCGTCGGTTGATCAACAGCCCCAACGCCGCGGCGATTATCGCCGTGATGACGCCGAGGCGCAGCCACCCCGCACTTCCGGGACCCGGCACAATGCGATACCCGATCTCGTTCTCGATGGCGTTGTAGCTCTTGTTGAGTTCGTCGATGTTGGTGGCGGAGTAGGACTTCCCGCCGGACAGCTTGGCGATGTTCTTCATCTGGTCCGCCGAAACGGGGACGGCGACGCGTTGTCCGTCCATGACGATGTCGCCGTTTTGTGTTCCGAAGGCGATCGTCGAGATGGGCACTCCGTGATCCTTGGCCAGGCGCGCCGCGGTGAAGGCACCGTCATGCGGATCGTTGGGATCGGTTGGCCGGTTTTCGCCGCCGTCGGACAGCAGCACGATGCGGGCCGGCGGTGGAGTGTCCCCACCGGCCACGGCCGTGGCTTCGATCGCATGCAGGGCGGTGAAGATGGCCTCACCGGTCGCGGTGCCGTCGCCGAACTGGAGATTCTTCAACGCCTCAAGGGTCGCCTGGTGCTGCGGGGTCGGGGGAACCAGCAGGTAAGGCGTGCCCGCGAAACCGACCAGGCCGAGATTGATGCCCGGCGTCAGATGCTTGGCGAACTGGCCGGCCGCCTCCTCGGCGGCCTTGAGCCGGGTGGGCTCGACATCGGTGGCCCGCATGGAATTCGACATGTCGATCACCAGCATGATGACGGCGCGGTTGCGCGGGATGCGCATGTCATGGGTGGGGGTGGCCAGCGCCACGGTCAGCAGGATCAGGGCGAGCAGCGACACGGCGATCGGAAGGTGCCGCCAGAGTGACTGCGGCACCTGGGCCTCGGTGTACCGGCGCAGGCGTCGTCGGCGCCGAGCCTGGACGACGACGTAGACGGCGAGCAGCGCCAGCGGCACCACAACGAACAGCAGCATCCCCGGGCGTTGGAACCCATACAGCGGTAAGGGGCCGATTCCGGGAAGCGACACTCGGCTCACCTTCCCGTTTGGCAGCCCGTCTGCGGGCCGGCGTACGCTGCCGCCAGTAAAGAGGAGTCTCGGTGGTCCGTCAAACGCGGCCGGTGGGGCGCTATTCCCGCCTGAGCCGCGACTCCACGAATTGTTCTAGCTGCTCCCACTCCCGCACCGCCGCGGAATACGGCGCCGAGGGCTTGCTGACGGAGTCGGGCTCCAGCACGGACGCCACCAGCTTGCCCAGCGGCCGGCCGGTTTCGAGGGCCTTGTCGACGGTGCTTTCCTCGGAGTAGTCGCCGATATCGCGGAGCAGCTCGACGGTGAGCTCGAGCTGGTCTCGATCCACGGCGTCCGGCCCGTCGGCGAAATCGTCGCCCAACCCGCTCAGCACGTAAATGTTGTCGTCGGTGATGTCGATGGCCAGCGAGCCGTCGGTGGCGGCCGTACGGATGTCGTCGTAGGTGCTCAGGTCGGACAAGTCGTGGTCGTGTTCGTCGGCGAGGTAACGCGCCAGCGCCCGTTCGGAGCTGAACACGCTGATCCGGCCGTTGCGGCCCAGGAAGATCGGGCTGTCGTCCAGGTAGCAGCGCAGCGTGTAGAAGGTGCCGGAATCGGTCATGATCCGGATCGGGTCGATACCTACCTGCAGCCAGAAGTCCTCTTCGCCGCCCAGCACGACGGTGTCGCCCTCGGCACGGGCCTCGTCTGCGTCTTCGGTGTCTTCGGTGTCTTCGGTGTCTTCGGTGTCTTCGGTTCTTCCCTCGTCTTCGGTCTCTTCGTCCTCGGAGTCGTCTTCGTCTGTCGCCTCATCGTCGGACTCGTCGACAGCTTCTTCCTCTTCACCGCCGTCCTCGGGCTCTTCGCGCTCCTCGGCCAGCTCGTCGGTGGCCTTGGCCGAAGCATCAGCGTCGACGTCGGGCGTGCTGATGATCCCCTCGATCGCGCTGAGCACGTCGTCCCAGCTTCGCCCGATGATCGTGGCGATCGAATTCCAGCGTTTGTGGCCGGCCTTGCCGGCGAAGTGGTCGAGGCCGCCGGACACCGTGCCCAGGTCGGGATTGCCGTTGAAGAACTTCGACACCGCCGCCAGTTCGCACACCGATCCGATGGACGACACGATCGCCAGCGCGGCCGCCAGCGTGTTCAAGGACTCCTCGGTCGGCTTTTCGGCCACCAGTTCCTCGACGGAGACGAGGTCGAACTGCTTGTCTTCCGCGGGTTCCAACGTGTGCGCGTGGGCCGAGGTCAGATCGTCCCACGCCGGGTGGTCGACGAGATCGTTGTCGGGATCGCTGCGGACGAATGCGACCAGGTCAGCGACGGTCTCAAAGCCGTACAGGTCCTCGTCCCTACCCAGAAATGCCTCCCACTCGTCGCCGCCATCGCGCCAGCGAGGCGCCCACACGGTGTAGCGGTCACCAGCGGACAGGCTCAGGCGGATGGGTACGAGGTCGGCCATGCGGCACAGAATAGCGACGACGGGCGAAGCGGCCCGGCCCGGTAGCGGTTAGCCGCTCCAAATGCTGGCGATCGCGGGGGCGATCGCAGCATTGCCCGTCTTGGGTAGCCCGTACATCTGCTCCAGCGTGGAGAGCACGTTGTAATGACTGATCTTCTCGCTGTAGGTGCCGGGCTGCACGTGCGCGCCGTAAATGACCGTGGGGATCTGGTTGCGGGGGCTCCCGTCGTCCTCGTCCCAGGTCACGATCAGCAGGCTGTTGTTGGCGCTGGCCCAGTTGGCATATGCGGTGAGCTGGCGGTTCAGCCACGCGTCGCCCGCGGCGATCGAGCCGTCGTGCATGTTGTTGTCGTTGTTGGGGATGACGAATGACACCGTCGGCAGGTTCGGGTAATTCACCGCCGTCGGGAAGGCCAAGAACGGCACCGAGTTCGCCGGCGGCACATTGCTGAAGTTTGCCCACGGCACGTGCTTGCGCGCGTACTTGCCCGCGCTGCAGACGGGCGATCCCACCGCCGGCAAGTCTTCGGCATAGCCGCCGAATGTGTAACCGGCAGCAAGCAATTCGGAAGCAAGGTTGGGCGCGGCGCCGGCGTTCACCGGGCAGACGTCCTTGGTCACGCCGAATGTGTCGCCGGCGAACAGCGCGAGGTAGTTCGGCTCACTGGGATGCGTCTCGGCGAACGACTGCGCCATCAGTGCGCCGCCGGCGGCGAGCGCGTTGATGAAGGGAGCCGACTTGTTGCCGATGATGTTGGCCTGCGAGCGGTTCTCCTCGATCACGATCACCACGTGCGACGGCGTCGGCAGCACCCCCGCCGCCAGCACCACCCCAGGGGTGACCGGGCAGACCAGCGCCAGCACCGCCAGCAGCGTCGCTCCCAACAGCCGCAGGCCCCGCACCGGGGGAGTATACGAACGGATTTCGGCAACTCGCGGGACGGACGCAAGCGTGTCAGCGCAGCTACTTCTGATTGTTATATAGGGTCAGAACCCGTGGATGTGAGCGTCATCGACCATCCGTTGGCCGCCGCACGGCTGACCGCACTGCGCGACGAACGCACCGACAATGCGACCTTCCGTGCGGCGCTGCGGGAGCTGACGTCGATGCTGGTGTACGAGGCCACCCGGGACGCGCCCAGCGAGGCCGTCCCGATCCGCACTCCGCTGGCACAGACGACAGGGTCGCGGCTGGCCAAACCGCCGCTGCTGGTTCCCGTGCTGCGCGCCGGACTGGGCATGGTCTCCGAGGCGCACGCCGCGATACCGGAATCGCGGGTCGGATTCGTCGGCGTGGCCCGCGACGAGGAGACCGCGCAGCCGATGCCGTATCTGGAATCGCTGCCCGATGACCTGAGCGATCTGCCGGTAATGGTCCTCGACCCCATGGTGGCCACCGGCGGCTCGATCACGCACACCATCGGGCTGTTGCTGCGCCGCGGCGCGGCCGACATCACCGTGCTCTGTGTGGTGGCTGCGCCGGAAGGCCTTGCGGCAGTAGAGAAGGTGGCGCCGCAGGTGCGGCTCTTCACCGCGGCCGTCGATGACGGCCTCAACGAGATCTCCTACATAGTCCCTGGTCTCGGCGACGCGGGCGACCGCCAGTTCGGTCCTCGCTAGCTCAGCTCACCCCCTGATTACCAAAGCCGTACCTCGGACACCAACTCGTCGCGCAGCGTTTCGGCCCGTTCCCGGGCGGGGCCCAGGTCACCGGTGACTGCGCGGCGAACCTCCATGTAACACTTCAGCTTCGGCTCGGTGCCCGACGGCCGCACCACCACCCTGACTGACGTGTCGTCGTCGCCGCCGGTGAAGATCAGCGCGTCGGTGATATCTGTAAGTGTGACGTCGAATCCGGCCAGCCGATGCGGCGGGGCGGCCCGCAGTCGCCGCATCAAATCGGCGGCCTCCTCGGAGTCGGCGACCCGGCGCGACACCGCGGCGACTTCGTGCACGCCGTGGCGGCGGGCGAGCTCGTCCAGCTCCTCGGGCACCGAACGGCCCTGCTGTTTCAGCGCCGCCACCAGATCGCACACCAGTACCGCCGCGCTGATGCCGTCCTTGTCGCGTACGGCGGCGGGGTCCACGCAGTGCCCGATCGCTTCCTCGTACGCGTACACCAGCGTGCCGGCCAGGTTCTCGTCGGCGCGCGCCAGCCATTTGAAGCCGGTGAGCGTCTCGACGTGGACCGCGCCGTAGTGCGCGGCGATTGCCGCCAGCATCCGCGAGGACACCACCGTACTGGCCACAATCCTGGTCTTGGGGGAGAGCTCAGGAACGCGATGCGACAAGATGTAATCACCTAGCAGCCAACCGGTTTCGTCACCCGACAGCATCCGCCATCCCGACCCCCCGGGTAATCCAGTCGGTATGCCGACTGCGCACCGGTCGGCGTCGGGATCCAGCGCGATCGCGACGTCGGCCCCGATGTCAGCGGCCAGCGTGAGCAGCGCGTCCGCGGCCCCGGGCTCCTCGGGATTCGGGAACGCGACGGTGGGGAAGTCGGGATCCGGCGCGAACTGGGCCCCGACGGTGTGCACCTGATCGAAGCCGGCGCGGCGCAGCGTCTCGACGGCCACCGCGCCTCCCACGCCGTGCAGCGGTGTCAGGGCTATGCGCACCGAGCGCACCGAACCCGCGGAGCGCCGCACCCCGGCCGCACGCTCGATGTAGCGTTCGATCAGGCTCGGGTTGGCGGGGTCAACGGGTTTGCGGGCGATCCGGTCAGCGAAAGGCGCAGCGGCCATTGCGGTTTCGATCGCGAGGTCGGTGGGGGAGACGATCTGGACGCCGCCGTCCAAATACACCTTGTATCCGTTGTCCGCCGGCGGATTGTGCGAGGCCGTGATCTGTATCCCGGCGGCGGCACCGGTATGGCGTACCGCGAAGGCCACCACCGGCGTGGGCACCGGGCCGGGCAGCAATAGCACCGAAAAACCCTCGGCAGCAAGAACTTCAGCCGTCGCGATGGCAAAGACCGCCGAGCCGTACCGAGCGTCGCGCCCGACGACCACCAGCGCGCCCGGTCGATTTTCGATCGCCTGCGCCACCGCCCAGGTCGCACGCAGCACCACCGCGAGGTTCATGGCGTCCGGGCCGCCGCGCACCGGTCCGCGCAATCCCGCAGTGCCGAACGCGAGTGGTCGGGCGAAGCGCGCCGCGAGTTCCTCTGGGCCACATGCAGCGAGCTCGGCGGCCGTCTGCGGGTCGGGATCGTGCGCGATCCACTCCTCGGGCGTCACGTGGTTAAAGCCGGGGCATGCGCTCGATGATGGCGGCCAGCAGCGAGCCGATCCGTGCCGCCGACGCGGCCCCGACGGCCAGCACATCGACGTGGCTCAGCGGCTCGCCGGTGATGCCCGCGGCCAGGTTTGTCACCAGCGACACACCGAGCACCTCGGCGCCGGCCGCCCGGGCCGCGATGGTTTCGTGCACCGTCGACATGCCCACCAGGTCGGCGCCCAGCATCCGCAGCATCCGGATTTCCGCCGGCGTCTCGTAATGCGGGCCCGGCAGCCCCGCGTACACGCCTTCGACCAGCTCCGGGTCGAGGCCGCGGGCGAGCGTGCGGAGCCGCGGCGCGTACGCGTCGGTCATGTCGACGAACTGCGCGCCGATCAGCGGCGACCGCGCCGTGAGGTTCAGGTGGTCGCTGATCAGCACGGCCTGGCCCACGGCCATGTCCGGGCGCAGCCCGCCGGCGGCGTTGGTGAGCACGATGACACGCGCCCCCGCCGCGCAGGCCGCCCGCACCGGATGCACGACATGCGTGAGGTCATGTCCCTCGTAGGCGTGCACGCGACCGACCAACACCAAGACGCGATGCTCGCCGATGCGCACCGACAACAGGTCACCAATGTGCCCGACCGCGGTTGGCGGCCGGAACCCAGGCAGGTCGGCCTGGGGCAGCACGGCGGTCGGAGCGCCGAACGCCGCGACCGCCGGGGACCAGCCCGACCCGAGGACGATCGCGGCGTCGTGCGCCCCGATGCCGGTGCGCTCAGCGATGGCGTGTGCTGCCCGCCGCGCGAGTTCACCGGGGTCGGGCGGGGTTTCGGCCACAGTGGGCGAGCTTAGCCCGGGATGTGTCAAGATCTGCCGCATGGGTTTTGCTAGATGGCGGGTGGTTGTCTCGGCTGTCGCTGTTGCCGTGTCGGTAGCCACGATCATGTGCGGTCCGGCGCCAAGGGCACGAGCCGACGGGTGTCCCGACGTCCAACTCGTCTTCGCCCGCGGCACCGCCGAGCCGCCCGGCCTGGGGGCGGCGGGGGATGCGCTGTTCGCCGCGCTGCAGCCCGCCCTCGGCTCGCGCACCGTCGAGGCGTATCCGGTGAACTATCCGGCCAGCTATAACTTTCTGACCACCGGCGACGCAGCCAACGACGCACGCGATCACATCGCGCAGGTGGCCGACCAGTGCCCGGACACACGGCTGGTGCTTGGAGGCTTCTCGCAGGGCGCCGCCGCGGTCTCGATGCTGGCCGGGGTGCCGCCGCTGGGCAACACCATCGGCAACTTCGGGTCGGCTCCCGCGCTGGATCCCGGTCTGGCCGGCAAGGTCGCGGCGGTTGCGGTGTTCGGCAATCCCGGCAACCGCTTTAACACACCCCTGTCGTCGACGGGTCTGTTCGCCGGCCGTGCCATCGACCTGTGCAGCCCCGGTGATCCGATCTGCGTCGTGGGCGGTCGCGACCGCGATGCGCATCACGATTACGACGCCCCGCCCTACCCCGGCCAGGCGGCGGGATTCATCGCGGGGCTGGTGTGACCTTACTGAATCCCCGCCGACGCTCCTCGGTGAGATACTGCGGACATGCCTGTAGCCAGTCCACTGGACGTCGTCGAGGATGTGGTGCGGCGTCGTGGCGGCGACCTGGTCGAGCTGTCCCATGCCATCCACGCCGAGCCGGAGCTGGCGTTTGCCGAACACCGCAGCTGCGCTAAGGCGCAGGCGCTGGTGGCCGAACGGGGTTTCGAGGTCACCGCGGGCGCCGCTGGCCTAGACACCGCCTTCCGCGCCGACTTCGGCAGCGGACCCCTGGTCGTCGGGATCTGCGCCGAATATGACGCGCTGCCCGAGATCGGACACGCGTGCGGCCACAACATCATCGCCGCGTCGGCGGTGGGCACGGCGCTGGCGCTGTCCGAGGTGGCCGACGACCTCGGCCTGAGGGTGGCATTGCTGGGAACTCCCGCCGAGGAAGCCGGCGGCGGCAAGGCGCTGATGCTGCAGGCCGGTACGTTCGATGACGTCGCCGTGGCGGTGATGGTGCATCCCGGCCCGACCGACATCGCCGCGGCCCGTTCGCTGGCGCTGTCCGAAGCGATCGTGCACTACCTCGGCAAGGAATCGCATGCCGCCGTCGCGCCGTATCTGGGACTCAACGCCGCCGACGCCGTGACCGTCGCGCAGGTGGCCATCGGGTTGCTGCGGCAGCAACTGGCCCCGGGGCAGATGATGCACGGCATCGTCACCGATGGCGGGCAGGCGGTCAACGTCATCCCCGGGCACGCGACGTTGCAATATGCGATGCGGGCGATCGAATCGGACTCGCTGCGTGAGCTGGAGGGCAGGATGTTCGCATGCTTTGCCGCGGGCGCGCTGGCCGCGGGCTGTGAATACGAAATCGACAACCCGGCGCCTCCATACGCCGAACTCAAGCCCGACCACTGGCTCGCTGAGATCTGCCGCGACGAGATGCGCCGACTCGGTCGCGAGCCGGTGACCCCCGAGATCGAGGCCGCGCTGCCGATGGGCAGCACCGACATGGGCAACGTGACCCAAGTGCTGCCGGGGATTCATCCGGTGATCGGTGTCGACGCCGGCGGCGCCACGGTTCACCAACGCGCCTTCGCCGCCGCGGCCGCGGGTCCCAGCGCCGACCGCGCGGTTGTCGACGGCGCGATCATGCTGGCGCGCACGATCGTGCACCTCGCGCAGAACTCCGCCGAGCGCGACCGGGTGCTGGCGGCACAGCAACTCAGGGCTAGCGGGGCCGCCGGATGAGCCTGACCGACACCGCCGAATCCTGGCTTGCCGCACACTACGACGACCTGGTCGGCTGGCGGCGCCACATCCACCGCTACCCGGAGCTGGGCCGTCAGGAGTACGCCACCACGCAGTTCGTCGCCGAGCGGCTGGCCGACGCCGGGCTTAACCCGAAGGTGCTGCCCGGCGGAACCGGTCTGATCTGTGATTTCGGTCCCGAGCACGAGCCCAGGATCGCGCTGCGCGCCGACATGGACGCGCTGCCGATGGCCGAGCGGACCGGCGCGCCGTACGAATCGACGATGCCCAACGTCGCGCACGCCTGCGGTCATGACGCGCACACCGCGGTCCTGCTCGGAACGGCGCTGGCCTTGGCATCGGTGCCCGAGTTGCCCGTCGGGGTACGGCTGCTCTTCCAGGCCGCCGAGGAGCTGATGCCCGGTGGCGCGATTGACGCCATCGCGGCCGGTGCGATCACCGGAGTGTCGCGGATCTTCGCCCTGCACTGCGATCCGCGGCTCGAGGTCGGCAAGGTCGCGGTGCGGCAGGGCCCCATCACCTCGGCGGCCGACCAGATCGAGATCACGCTGTATTCGCCCGGCGGGCACACGTCGCGTCCACATCTGACCGCGGACCTGGTCTACGGGCTGGGCACGCTGATCACCGGGCTGCCCGGGGTGCTTTCGCGCCGCATCGACCCGCGCAACAACACGGTGTTGGTGTGGGGCGCGGTCAATGCGGGTGTGGCGCCCAACGCCATCCCGCAAACCGGTGTGCTGGCCGGCACCGTCCGCACCGCCAGCCGGCACACCTGGGTCGACCTGGAAGGCATGGTCCGTGAGGTCGTCGCCGGCCTACTGTCGCCGCTGGCGATCGAACACACCCTGCAATATCGGCGCGGCGTGCCGCCGGTGGTCAACGAGGACGTCTCGACGCGCATCCTCACCCACGCGATCGAAGCCGTCGGCCCCGATACACTCGCCGACACCCGCCAGTCCGGCGGCGGTGAGGATTTCTCCTGGTACTTGGAGGAAATTCCGGGCGCGATGGCGCGCTTGGGCGTGTGGTCGGGCGAGGGACCGCAGTTGGACCTGCACCAGCCGACCTTCGACCTCGACGAGCGCGCCCTGGGGATCGGTGTGCGCGTACTGGTCAACATCATCGAGCAGTCCGCCCTTTTCTGACCGCGAGCGCGCTCATATGTACGCCGACACGCCGTCGAAGCCGGCATTTTGAGGACGCTCGGCAAGTGAATTGTGGGCCATGCGCGAGGCGCCGAAGATGGCCGGCATGCATGCTGAGCTCGACAGGTTGCTCGCCGAACAAGGCGGAGTTGTTAGCTCCGGCCAGGCGTTATCTTTCCTGACCCGTCGCGGCCTGGAAGCGAACTTGAAATACGGTGTGCTGCAGAAGGTTTGGCACGGCATTTACGGCCGCGGCGAAATGACCGCTGCGTTGCGATTGCGCGGGCTGGACCTGCTGGCCGGCACGACGGTCGCGGCGTGCATGCACACTGCAGCCGCCGCTTATGGATTCGACACCGAAGACACCTCGAATCTGCATGTGCTTAACCCAGGCGGTCGGCGCTTGCACTCGACTCGCGGTCTGGTGGTGCACCGTCGAGACGGGGCACCGCTGACTGTGGTGCGGGGTCGGCCGGCCACGGCACCCCCATGGACCGCGATCGAAGTCGCCCGCAGCCTGCGGCGGCCTCGCGCGCTCGCGACCCTCGATGCCGCGCTGCGCAGCAGGACATGCGGCCTCGGCGAACTGGCGCGGGCCATCGAATTGCAGTCCGGCCGTCGCGGCATCGTCAACGTTCGGGGACTTCTTCCCCTGGCTTCGCCGCTTGCCGAGTCGCCGATGGAGAGCGAGGCCCGCCTGGTCATGATCGACGGAGGGCTACCGCGGCCAGTGCTGCAGTACGAGCTCATCGACCTGACCGGCCGGCTCTGGCGGCTCGACTTCGCTTGGCCCGAGTTTCGGGTGGCCGCCGAGTACGACGGTGTCGACTGGCACAGCGGGCCCGACGCATTTCGCCGGGACCGCAAAAGGTCTGCGGCCTTACAAGACATGGTGTGGGTTGTGGTGCCGATCATCGCCGAGGACGTCAGATACCGGCCCGTCGAGCTCGTCGCGCGGATCGAGCGGCGCCTGCAGCGGGCAGCGTGAGCGTCCCCAAAATGCCGCCCGCGACGGCGCGTCGGCGTACATATGAGCGCGCTCGGCGGCCGTCGGCTTAAGCCGACGTACCCGGGCCGATATTGCGGGCGGGGCGCGTGCGGATGTCGTGCACGTAATCGTTTGGCGCGCCGGCGATCTCGGCCGCATCGGCCATGACCCCGAGATAACGCGCCGACGGCAGCCCACCCTCCCAGGCGTCCAGCACGTACAGCCACGCCAGGACCGGATCGATGTCGGTGTCCGACGACAACCGCTGCACCCGGCAGCGGATCTTCTTGTGGACGCCGAACTCGGAGCCCTCCCAGCGGTCGAGGTTCATCTCATCGGCCGGCGTCATGTCATACAGCACGACGAACACCCGCGATCCCGGATCCTCGACGACGGTGGCCAGTGCCCCTTCCCACCCGAAGTCCTCGCCGCCGAACGTCAGCCGCCACCCCGGCAACCAGCCGGTTCCCGCCATCGGTGAGTGGGGTGCCCGCTGCTGCATCTGCTCGGGATGCATGTTCGACCCGTACGCGGCGTAGAGCGGCACGGGGAAAAGCTTAAACGGCGCCCCGGCATGCGGCGCACCTGCATGTTGGGCGTTCCGCGGCTAGGTTATGGGCTGTGGTGACCCGCATCGTGATCATCGGTGGAGGACCGGCCGGTTACGAAGCCGCGCTGGTGGCCGCCACCTCACACCCCGAAACCACCGACGTCACCATCATCGAGTCCGAAGGCATCGGCGGGGCGGCCGTTCTGGACGACTGCGTGCCGTCCAAGACGTTCATCGCCGCCACCTGGCTGCGCACCGAGTTGCGCCGGGCGCCGCGGCTGGGCTTCGACATCGACATCGACGACGCCAAGATCTCGCTGCCGCAAATCCATGCCCGGGTCAAGCGGCTTGCCGCCGAGCAGTCCGCCGACATCGCCGCCCAACTGCGCAGCGTGGATGTGAATCTGGTCGCGGCACGCGGTGAGTTGGTCGACCCCGCTCCCGGGCTGGCGCGGCACCGCATCAAGGCGACCGCCGCCGACGGCACCATCAGCGAGTACGACGCCGACGTGGTGTTGATCGCCACCGGCGCCAGCCCGCGGATCATGCCGACGGCCCAGCCCGACGGTGAACGCATCCTGACCTGGCGCCAGCTCTACGACCTGGAGGCGCTGCCGGAACACCTGATCGTGGTGGGCTCCGGCGTCACCGGCGCCGAGTTCGTGCACGCGTACACCGAACTCGGCGTGCAGGTGTCGGTGGCGGCCAGCCGGGACCGCGTGCTGCCTTACGAGGATCTGGACGCGGCGCTGGTGCTGGAAGAGTCGTTCGCCGAACGCGGCGTGCAGCTGTTCAAGAACGCCCGCGCCGAATCGGTCACCCGCACCGACACCGGCGTGCTCGTGACGATGACCGACGGCCGCACCGTTGCGGGCAGCCATGCCCTGATCACCATCGGGTCGGTTCCCAACACCACCGGCCTGGGCCTGGAACGGGTCGGCATCGAGCTGGGCCAGGGCGACTACCTGAAAGTGGACCGGGTATCGCGCACCTCGGTGCCCGGGATCTATGCCGCCGGCGACTGCACCGGGCTGCTGCTGTTGGCCTCGGTCGCGGCGATGCAGGGCCGGATCGCGATGTATCACGCGCTGGGCGAGGGCCTCAGCCCGATTCGGTTGCGCACGGTCGCCGCGACGGTGTTCACCAGGCCCGAGATCGCCGCCGTCGGGGTGCCGCAATCGATGATCGACGACGGTTCGGTGCAGGCCCGGACCATCATGCTGCCGTTGCGGACCAACGCCCGGGCCAAGATGTCGGGGCTGCGGCAGGGTTTCGTCAAGATCTTCTGCCGGAAGACCACCGGCGTGGTGATCGGCGGCGTGGTGGTGGCGCCGATCGCCTCCGAGCTGATCCTGCCGATCGCCGTGGCGGTGCAGAACCGCATCACCGTCAACGCGCTGGCCGAGACGCTGGCCGTTTACCCGTCGTTGTCCGGCTCGATCACCGAGGCCGCCCGGCGGCTGATGGCGCACGACGATCTGGACTGAAAGCCACTAGCCTGGGTTGAGCAGCGCTACCGACGAGTAACCGATAGGAGTTTTTCCTCGTGATCGATTCGTCGCCGGCTTCTTCCCTGGGACCCGCGCAACGCGCGGTGGCCTGGGATCGGCTCGGCTCTGAGCAATTCGACGTGGTGGTCATCGGCGGCGGCGTGGTGGGTTCCGGGTGCGCGCTGGACGCGGCCACCCGCGGACTCAAGGTGGCGCTGGTCGAGGCACGGGACTTCGCCTCCGGCACGTCGAGCCGGTCGTCGAAGATGTTCCACGGGGGATTGCGCTACCTCGAACAGCTGGAATTCGGGCTGGTGCGCGAGGCGCTGCACGAGCGTGAGCTGTCACTGACCCGGCTGGCGCCACATCTGGTCAAGCCGTTGCCGTTCTTGTTTCCGCTGACCAAGCGCGGGTGGGAGCGACCCTATATCGCCGCGGGAATGTTTCTCTACGACAGCCTAGGCGGCGCCAAATCTGTTCCGCCACAAAAGCATCTGACCCGCGCCGGGGCATTGCGATTAAGTCCGGGGTTAAAGCGAACGTCCTTGATCGGCGGCATCAGCTACTACGACACCGTCGTCGACGACGCCCGCCACACCATGACTGTCGCCCGTACCGCGGCGCATTACGGCGCGGTCGTGCGGTGCTCCAGCCAGGTGGTGGCGTTGCTGCGCGAGGGCGACCGGGTGGTCGGCGTGCGCGTCCGCGACTCCGAGGACGGGTCGATCACCGAGGTCCGCGGCCACGTCGTGGTCAACGCGACCGGGGTCTGGACCGACGAGATCCAGGCGCTGTCCAAGCAGCGCGGGCGCTTCCAGGTGCGCGCCTCCAAGGGCGTGCACATCGTGGTGCCGCGGGACCGGATCGTCAGCGATGTCGCAATCATCCTGCGCACCCAGAAGTCGGTGATGTTCGTCATCCCGTGGGGCAACCACTGGATCATCGGCACCACCGACACCGACTGGAACCTCGACCTGGCGCACCCCGCGGCCACCAAGGTCGACATCGACTACATCCTGGGCACCGTCAACACCGTGCTGGCCACACCGCTGACGCACGCCGACATCGACGGCGTGTACGCCGGCCTGCGCCCACTGCTCGCGGGTGAGAGCGAGGAAACCTCCAAGCTGTCCCGCGAGCACGCGGTCGCGGTGCCCGCGCCGGGGCTGGTCGCCATCGCCGGCGGCAAGTACACCACCTACCGGGTGATGGCCGCCGACGCGATCGACGCCGCGGTCCAGTTCGTTCCGGCCCGGGTCGCGCCGACGATCACCGAGAAGGTCAGCCTGCTGGGCGCCGACGGTTACTTCGCACTGATCAACCAGGCCGAACACGTCGGCGAGCTGGTCGGGCTGCACCCCTACCGGGTGCGCCACCTGCTGGACCGCTACGGGTCGCTGATGGACGAGGTGCTGGCCCTGGGCGCCGGCCGGCCCGAGCTGCTGAGCCCGATCAAGGAGGCGCCGGGCTACCTGAAGGTGGAGGCTCTCTACGCCGTCACCGACGAGGGGGCCCTGCATCTCGAGGACATCCTGGCGCGGCGGATGCGGATCTCCATCGAATACTCACACCGCGGCGTCGACTGCGCCCAGGAGGTGGCCGAGGTGGTCGCGCCGGTGCTGGGGTGGAGCGCCGCGGACATCGAACGCGAAGTCGACAACTACACCGCGCGGGTCGAGGCCGAGATACTGTCGCAGGCCCAGCCCGACGACGTGTCGGCGGACGAATTGCGGGCCAGTGCGCCCGAGGCGCGCGCCGAGATCCTCGAGCCGGTGCCCCTCAATTGAGCCTGCGATGAGACCCGTCCCCCTGCCGGTGCGCGACGGGTTGGGGCCGGCCCGGGTGCGGCTGCAGGGCGGGCCGGTGCTGGCCGAGCTGACGACCCGGTTCGGCGCGGCGGCTCGCGCCAAAGTCTTGGCCGGAGAGGTCGTCGGCGCCGACGGGACGGTGGTCGATGCGGCCACCGTGCTGCCCCGCGGGGCCCGTGTCTACCTGTATCGCGACCTGCCCCACGAGGTGCCCGTGCCCTTTGAAGTCCCGGTGCTGTACCGCGACGCGGACATCGTGGTGGTTGATAAGCCGCACTTCCTGGCCACCATGCCCAGGGGGCGGCACGTGGCGCAGACCGCGCTGGTGCGCCTGCGGCGGGAACTGCGACTGCCCGAGCTGAGCCCGGCCCATCGGCTGGACCGGCTGACCGCCGGGGTGCTGCTGTTCACCGCCCGCCGCGAACTACGTGGCGCCTATCAGACGTTGTTCGCCCGCGGTCTGGTGCGCAAGACCTACCTGGCGCGGGCGCCGATCGATCCGGACCTGGTGTTGCCGCGGGTGGTGCGCAGCCGCATCATCAAGCGACGCGGCCGCCTACAGGCGGTGTGCGAGCCCGGTCTGCCCAACGCCGAGACGCTGGTGGAGCTGGCAGCGCCGGATGGCCCCTACCGGCTGACGCCGCGCACCGGACGCACCCACCAGCTGCGGGTGCACATGGCGTCGTTGGGCGTGCCGATCACGGGAGATCCGTTGTACCCCAACATCATTGACGTCGCGGCTGATGACTTCAGCACGCCGCTGCAGTTGCTGGCGCAGCGCATCGAGTTCGATGATCCGCTCACCGGGCGGCACCGTGAGTTCGTCAGCCGGCGCACCCTAGCGGCGGATTAGTGCGGCACCCGCGGGTCGGTCAGACCCTGCTGGATTCCCTGCTTTACGTGGTCAGAAAAAATTGCGCTGTCGCTCGGAGCCGGCTCTTGGCAGCCACAGCTCAGAACGCCGAACAAGGTAGGGTCTGCGCCGGCTGGCGCCGCTGCCCCCACCGCGGCCGCGAGTGCTACAGCTGCACAAGCACCGCTTACCAAAACTTTCGTGATCAACAGGTCAGCTCTCCAAAGTTGTCGCTGCCTGGATGCTAGGTGCTGCGGGCCTGCGGATGCCTGCCTGCGGGCCCAATGCGATCAGAATTTAACGAGACGTATACACGTCTGAGTCTAGGAGGCGTGCTGCGGGCAGTACGTGCGTACGGCTAGACCGACGAAGTACCCGGCGTGATAGCCGTCCAGGTTGCTGTTTTTGGTCACGTCTGTCGCGACCTGCACCCGCGTCCTTCCGAGTCCGAGTTCGTCGCAGACCTCATGCCCGGCGACGATCGCGGATTGCGGTGAGGCGAAGTTGATGCCCTTCGAGCTCAATGCTGCGGTGAACGTGTCGTCGGCAGCAGCATCGGCATGAGCGATCGGCGCCGCCGCTCCCAGGGTGCCAAGCATCGCGATCACCGGTATTAGCCCGGCGGCCGAGGTACGGGTGGGCGTCATTACTGAACCTCCCGTTGAGTAGAAGCGCCGTTGCCTCCGCACAGCACTGAACCGCTTGTAGCAATCATCGCAGGCCGGTCAGGCGCTGGTGGTTTTTTGGCCGAACCGGAGGACAGCGAGACCAGACGACGGAGAAACCAATCGGCACTAGCCGTTGGCGGGGGACTCCTCAGGCGTGAACTGCGGGCAGTACACCTTGATGGCCGCGCCGACGAAGTAGCCGCAGTGGTAGGCGGGCATGGTGCTGCTGTTCAGCACGTCATTCGCCACCTCCGTGGGGCTCATGCCGGCGTCGAGCTTCGAGCAAACGGTGTGAGCCGCCTCGATCGCGTGCGACGGGGATACGTGGTCGGTGATTCCCTCGGAGTTCAGCAATGCGATGAACTTGTTGTCGTTGGTGTCGGCATGAGCGGTCTGGACTGCCCCCAGCGGGCCGATCAACGCAACCGCCACAGCCACAAGAAGACGGGTAACCATTCGGGTGCTCCCTGAAGTGAGTTGACTCGCTGACACCATGTTGGGCCGCCAGCATTGAAGGATTCGGCTTTTCTACGCTCTGATATTTTCCGCCGGGCAGCGCGATTGGTGCAACCAAGGTTGCGAACGGCGGGTACTTGTACATCCTCTGTTCACCCGTCGGTTAGGTCGCGGAGCCAGACGGCACCTGCGGGCGGCGGGGCCGCGAGGGCGCCGCGGGTTGAACAGGCGGCGATCGGTAATTTGACGACATGCCGTGGGCGCGACTGCTATCGATCAGCGTCCTCGCGGTGTGTCTGGTCGGCTGTGTGGGGCGGCCGGTCTCGGCCGCCAGCGCCCGGGATGAGCCCGGGACATTGCAGTTCGGCGGCCTCAACCGGACCTACCGGGTGCATGTGCCGCCCGGTTCCGCCGCTGGTCTAGTGCTCAATCTGCACGGTGGCGGCGGCACCGGCGTCGGGCAGGAAAGTCTCACCGACTTCGACGCCGTTGCCGACGTCAACAAGCTGCTGGTGGTCTATCCCGACGGCTATGACAAGAGCTGGGCCGACGGGCGGGGGTCGTCGCCGGCGGACCGCCATCACGTGGACGACGTCGGCTTCCTGGTGGCGTTGACGAGCAAGCTGCTCAAGGGGTTCGGGGTCGCTTCGGGCCACGTCTTCGTCACCGGCATGTCCAACGGCGGGTTCATGGCCAACAAATTGGGTTGTGATCGTGCTGATGTTTTTGCCGCGATCGCGCCGGTCGCGGGCACCCTCGGCGTCGGTGTGGCCTGCAATCCGTCGCGGCCGGTGTCCGTTCTGGCGGCGCACGGAACCGCGGATCGGCTGGTGCCGTTCAACGGCGGGGCTGTGCACGGCCGCGGTGGCGTCAGCCACGCGCTCTCGGCTTCGAGCATGGTGGACAAGTGGCGCTCGGTCGACGGGTGTCAGGGGGACCCGTCAAAACAACAGCTGCCCGACGTCGGAGACGGAACCCTCGTCCGCCGCTTTGATTCCTCGGCCTGCGCGGCGTCCAGCGAAGTGGTCTTCTACCGGATCGACGACGGCGGGCACACCTGGCCGGGCGGCAAGCAATATTTGCCCCAGGCCATCATTGGGCCGACCACGCGCGCATTCGACGCGTCGGAAGTGATTGCGCAGTTTTTCCTGACACATGCCCTGGACTAGTCCGCACGGGATTAGTCTGGTTGCAAATAGATGTCCAATGTTTCAGGGGTTTTCTCGGGCTAGCCAACGCAATGTTCCAAAAGTTTTCCCACGGTAGTCAATGTGAGGTGTCATGGAGTTCACAGCATTGCCGCCCGAGGTCACCTCTGCGCTGATCCACTCAGGACCGGGTGCGGAATCCCTCATTGAGGCGTCCGGGGCTTGGCAACGGCTCGGCACGAGTCTGGAGGAATCGGCGGGAATTAATGCCGCGACATTGTCGTCATTGGCCGACGCCTGGCACGGTCCCTCCGCCGCCGCGATGACCCAGGCTGTCGAGCCCTACCTCACCTGGTTGCGCACCACCGCGCAGCAATGCCAGCAAATGGCCGTCGCGGTGCAGGATGCCATCGCGGCCTTCAACTCCGCTCGTTCGTCGGTGGTTCCGGTCGCATCCGTGAGTGCCAACAGGACGCGGCTGACGCAATTGTTGGCCACCAATCGGTTCGGGATCAATCTGCCGGCTATCGCCGAAACCGAAGACGAATACCTGGACATGTGGGCGAACAATTCGGGGGCGATGAGTCGATACGAGGCGGCCTCGGCGCAAGCCACCACGCTGCCGAAGTTCTCCTCGCCGCTTGCGATTACCAACCCGGCGGGGACGGCCGCTCAGGCCAGTGCGGCGTCGGCCGCTACCACTTCTGCGACTCCCGGTGCGACCATCACTCCGGCTTCGATATTGGCGTCGATCCAAGCTGCTGCCGCTGGCGATCCGGTCAACCTTGGCCTTACGGACCCGACGACCGGCTATTTTGGTTTGTTCAACCAGTATGTCAACCAGTTCATATCGTCTGGATTTCCCATCAACCTGCTCAGCTATGCGGCGCAGAACACTTCGGCCCAGGCACTGCAGACTGTGGGAGGCGACATCGGTACTGGGCTGTCGGAGGGTCAGTCGGCCCTGGGCGCGGGAGCGGGCGCCCTGGGAGGGGCGGGCGCATTCGGCGCCGCTGGACTCTCAGCAGAACCCACGGCGGCGATAGGTGTCGGAGTGTCGGTGGGCAAGCTCACCGCGCCGCCCGCGGTGGTGGGCCTGTTGCCCGCATCGCAAGTGCCAGTCCAACTCACTTCGGCGGCCACCCCGATTACCGCGTCAGACTCCGGGTTCCCCATGCCGCCGCTGATGCCGCCGCCAATCTCATCGGCAGGCAGCGGTTGGCGCAAACGCAAGCAGCAAAAGTACGAGGAGATTTCGATCGGCAAGGAGCTCAAGGGAACGGTGATGCCCCGACCGCCGTCAGCCGGATGAGCTGAACGGTTTACTGGGCGTGTCTCGGGCAGAACGCCGCAATGCTGACCCCGACGAAAAACCCGCCATGGTAGCCGTCCAGGTTGCTGTTTTTCGTCACGTCGTTTGCGACGTCTGACGACTGCCTGCCGAGATCAAGTTCGTCGCAGACCTCATGACCGGCGACGATCGCGGCTTGCGGGGACGCGAAGTTGATGCCCTTAGCCTTGAGCGCTGACAGGAACGTGTCATCGACTGCGTCGGCATGCGCGGTCGGGGCTGTCATTCCCACGAGGCTGAGCAGTGCGACCAACGGGACAAGACCGGTGCGGAGTGATCGCACATGGCTGGGCGAATGCACTTCGGTGGTCGTCCTTTCTAGAGCCGCTGACAAGGGATCATTACACGCGTCACCCAGTCTGGTGAAACCCTATGCGCCACCCAAGCCGCGCGCGCGATCGATAACTCGAGGGACATGCCGTGGGCGTTCAGCGTTGGCAGGCCGGACACCAGTACGCCACCCGCTCGGCGGTGTCGTCGAACTCGATGCGGGTGCCGCAGCGACGGCAAGGCTGCTTCGCGCGCCCGTAGACCCACAACTGCCGGCCGGCCCGGGTGTCGCCGGTCGTGCAACGGTTCCAGCGGAAACGGTTGATCCACAGCATGTTCTGGGCCCGAGTGAGCAGGCGCACCGGATCTATGACCGCGCTGACCGGCGCGGTGGGCAGATATCCGCTGACAAAACACAATTCGTTGCAATAGACGTTGCCGACCCCGGCCAGCACCCGCTGGTCCAGCAGGGCCTCGGCCAACGGGCGGTCCGGGCGCGCGGTCAGGTTGGCCGCGGCGACCTGCGGGTCCCAGTCCCCGCCCAGCAGATCGGGTCCCAGGTGTGCGACCACGTCGCCGTCGTGGGCGCGTTCGAGGACGTCAAGGACGCCCAGATCGACGCCGACCGCGCGCACGTCGTCGGCTTCCAGGATGATTCGCGCCCGGTGGTCGACCTTTAACGGGCGGTTTCCGACCCGCCAGCTGCCGTCCATCTTCAGATGCGAGTGGATGCTGGCCGGCCCGACCCTGATGAACAGGTGCTTGCCCCGGCTGAGCACCTCGTCCACCACGTGCCCGGTGAGGTCGACGGTCGCGAACCGCGGCACCCGGATGTCGCAGCGGGTCAGAGTGCGGCCGGCCAGGTGCTCTCGCAGCGTGGCCGCCGTGTGCCAGACGGTGTCACCCTCGGGCATGGTTCACCGCAGGCGCAACCCGCGCGGCGTACGGACGAAGCCCGCCTCTGATAGCGCTGCCAGCGCGTCTGCCACGGGACCCGGCCCGCCCTGCGGCTGTAGCGCGGGCACTCCGTCGACGCGCTCGACCAGGATCGATGCGACGCGTCGCGCGGCGACCAGGTCGGCCAGCGCCACGGCCGCCGCGTGGTCGGCCGCCGGATCGCTGGTGAATGTCAGCAGGGACCGTCCGCCGCGCTCCAGGAACCAGGCCAGTCCGCCGTCCACCAGCACGACCAGCGCCCCGGCCTTGCGGCCCGGCCGGGCCGCACCCTCGGTTGCCGGCTCGGGCCAGGGCAGCGCCGCGCCGTAGGGATTGGCCGGGTCGGCGGCGGCCAGCACGACCGCCCGGTATTCCGGCCGTTCCGGGTCGACACCGTCGAGATAGCTGCGCAGCCGGTCGACGGTGGACGCGACGGCGAACTGGGCGCCGCCCAGCGACTCGACGAAATAGCCGCGCTGGCACCTGCCGGCTTCCTCGAACGTGCTCAGCACCTTGTAGAGGGTGGCGAAACCGCCGGGCACACCCTCGGCCGCCACCGCGCCCTTGGTCAGCACACCATGGCGGTTCAACAGCAGCTCGGCTTGATAGCGGGCCCGCAACGTCGAATCTGGCTCGGGAACGGGCAGGGCCGACCACCGCCCGGCCACTGTCGGGTCGGTGCTGCGGTGCTGCGGGTTGGCGACGCTGTATCGGCTCAGCCGCGGCGGGCGGTGTGCGCGGTGTGCCGGAGCGGAACGTCTTCGGCTACCGGTGCCAGCGAGCAGGGCGCGCACCGGAGCGAACGTATCGCCGGTGACCCGGCCGGCCCAGATCAGTTCCCATAGCGCGGCTTTGAGGTCCGATTCAGGGTGCCCGTCTTGTGCGAGCTGGCGGAAGAAGTACGCGCCGCCTCCCGACAGGGTGTCCAGTACTGCTCGGTGGCTGTCGGTCAGGTCGATCTCGGCGGGTGCGGCGAGGGTCAAAGATGCGGAATCGGCGACGTGCAACGCGATCCAGCCGTCGCTGCCCGAGATCGACCCGGCACCCGACCAGGTGACCTCGCCCGTCGCGAGCAGCTCGTCGAGCATCGCGGGGGAGTAGTCGGCCACGCGCGGGGCCAGCACCAGCGGTTCGATCGCCGAGGCTGGCATCCGCACACCGGCGAGCTGATCGGCGACGGACATCAGCCCGTCCAGGCCTGAGGGACCTTGCGAACCCGAGCGGCCCACTCGATGCCAGGCCGGCAGGAACCGCGCGTAGGCGGCGGTGCTGACCGGCTCGACCTGGGCACGCAACGCGGCCAGCGAGCGCCGGCGCAGGATGCGCAGCACCTCGGCGTCGCACCACTGCTCGCCGCCGCTGCCGCTGGAAAGCTCCCCGGCGGCCACGAAGTCGCCGCGCACCAGCCGGCCGGCAGAACTTGCTGGGTCGGTCAACCGGCCGAGCACGTCGGCCGTCACCCGCAGTCCCAGGCCGAACCGGGTCGCGGCCTCGGCGGTGGTGAACGGGGTGTGGGTGCGGGCGTAGCGGCCCAGCAGCTCGCCCAGCGGGTCGACTACCTCCTCGGTGAAGGTGGCCGGCACTCCGAGCGGCACCGCGGCCCCGACCCCGTCGCGCAGCCGGCCGATGTCTTCGATGGCCACCCACCAACTGCGGCCGGCGAACGACACCGTGAGAGCCCGCCTGGCGGCGCGCAGGCCCTCCAGCCAGCCGCTCACGTCGGAAGCGGCGGCCCGGGCGGCGACCTCGTCTTCGGTGAGCGGTCCCAGCAGTCGCAGCAGGTCGGCGATCGCCTCGGCGTCGCGGGCCAGCCGGTCGTCGGACAGGTGCTGCAGCTGGCGGCCAGTCGCGGCGATGACGCCGGGATCGAGCAGCTCGCGCAGCTCGACGCGGCCGAGCAGCTGGGCGAGCAGCGTGCTGTCCAGCGAGAGCGCCGCGGCGCGGCGCTCGGCAAGCGGGCTGTCGCCCTCATACATGAACGCGCCGACGTAGCCGAACAACAGCGACGCCGCGAACGGTGACGGCTGCGTGGTGTCGGCCTCCAACACCCGCACCCGGCGCTGGGCGATGCCGGCCATCAGCTCGATGACCGCGGGAACGTCATAGACGTCTTGCAGGCATTCCCGGACCGTCTCCAGCACGATCGGGAAGTCGGGATATTTGCGCGCCACATCCAGCAGCTGGGCCGCGCGCTGGCGCTGATGCCACAGCGGCGATCGGCGGCCGGGGTGCCGGCGGGGTAGCAGCAGGGCTCGGGCCGCGCATTCCCGAAACCGCGACGCGAACAACGCCGAACCGCCCACCTCGGCGGTGACGATCGGATCGATCTCGTCGGCGTCGAATACGAAAAGTTCGGCGCCAAGTGGGGCACCGTCTCCGCCGAAAAACCCAGTATCGGGCAGGCGCACCACAATGCCGTCGTCGGAGGCGGTCGGCTTCTCGTCGATGCCGTAGCGTTCGCGCAGCCGCCGGCCCACGGCCAGCGCGAGCGGCCCGTGTACCCGCAACCCGTACGGCGAGTGCAATATCACCCGCCAATCGCCCAGCTCGTCGCGGAACCTCTCGACGAGCAGGGTGGTATCGGTGGGGACCACCGCGGTGGCGGTGCGCTGGTCGTCCAGCAACACCCACAGGTTGTCGGTCGCGTAATCGTCGAAACCCAAAGCGGCACAGCGCTTACCGAACGCTTCGCGGTCGAGGCCGGCCAGTTCACCGGTGAACGCGCCGAGTGCGGCGCCGAGTTCGGCCGGGCGGCCCACGTCGTCGCCGCGCCAGAACGGCAGCCGGGCCGGCTGGCCCGGCGCGGGGATCACCAGCACCCGGTCGTGGGTGATCTCGGTGATGCGCCAGCTGGTGGCCCCCAGCGAGATCACGTCTCCGGGGCGCGACTCGTATACCATTTCCTCATCGAGTTCGCCTACCCGCGAAGGCTTTTCGGATCCTTCAACAGAAGAAGCCAAGTAGACGGTGAACAGCCCGCGATCGGGGATGGCGCCCCCAGAGGTGACGGCCAGCCGCTGCGCGCCGGGCCGCGCGGTCAGCGTACCGGCATCGCGGTCGTAGACCAGTCGCGGTCGCAGTTCGGCGAATTCGGTGGACGGGTACTTGCCGGACAGCAGGTCCAGGGTGGCCTCGTAGACGCTGCGCGGCAGCGTCGCGAACGGGGCGCTGCGGCGCACGGTGTCAAACCAGCGGTCGGCGTCGAGCGGCTCGAGCGCCGCAGCGGCCACGGTGTGCTGCGCCAAGATGTCCAGCGGGTTGGCGGGTACCCGCATCGTCTCGATCTGGCCGGCGAGCATCCGCTGCACGCTGACCGCGCAGCCGATCAGGTCGGTGCGGTGCTTGGGGAACAGCACTCCCCGGGACACCTCACCGACCTGGTGTCCGGCCCGCCCGATGCGCTGCAGGCCGCTGGCCACCGAGGGCGGCGCCGCCACCTGGATCACCAGGTCGACCGCGCCCATGTCGATGCCCAGTTCCAGGCTCGACGTCGCCACCACGGCCTTGAGCTGCCCGCGTTTGAGGGCCTCTTCGACCACGGCGCGCTGCTCCTTGCTGACCGAACCGTGATGGGCGCGGGCCAGCTCGGGGGGCGCGCCGAAGGTCTGGCCGCTCCCCATGATGTGGGCCGGGGCACCGCCGGCCACCTTCGGGTTGGTGTCAGCCGCAAGCTCGACACCGCTGCGTTCGGCGTGAATTTCGTTGAGCCGCGCGGTAAGCCGTTCTGCCAGCCGCCGCGAATTGGCGAACACAATGGTCGAACTGTGCGATTCGATCAGGTCGACCAGCCGCGCCTCGACATCGGGCCAGATGGTGTTGTTCGCCAGGTTGGCCATGTCGGGCACGGGCACCTGCACAGTGAGCTCGACGGTCTTGGTCGACGGGGGAGCAACGATGGTCGTCGGGGCTCCGCCGGACAAGAACCGCGCCAGCTCCTCGGGGGGACGCACGGTCGCCGACAGCCCGATGCGCTGCGCGGGCCGCCCTGGCCGCAACTCGTCGAGGCGTTCCAGCGAAAGCGCGAGGTGCGCGCCGCGCTTGCCGCCGGCGATGGCGTGAATCTCGTCGACAATGACGGTCTGCACGCCGGCCAGGGTTTCGCGGGCGGCCGAAGTCAGCATCAGGAACAGCGACTCGGGGGTGGTGATCAGCACGTCGGGTGGCCCGCTGATGAGCTGGCGGCGGCGCGCGGGCGGGGTGTCTCCCGAGCGGACGCCGACGCTGATGTCGGGTGGTCGCTGGCCGCGCCGCTCGGCGATCCGGGTCAGCCCCGCCAGCGGGGTGCGCAGGTTGCGCTCGACGTCGACGGCCAGCGCCTTGAGCGGTGACACGTACAGCACGCGGGTCTGCGCTGGTCGATCGGCGGAGGCGGCGAGACTAGCTAGGCCGGCGAGGCTATCCAGGGCCCACAGGAATGCCGCCAGCGTCTTGCCGGAGCCGGTCGGCGCGACGACGAGCGTGTTCTTGCCATCGGCGATAGCCGCCCAGGCATCCGCCTGCGCGGTGGTCGGTGCGGCGAAGGTGCTGGTGAACCATTCGCGGGTGGTCGCGCTGAATCGGCCCAGTGGGTCGAGGGACGCAGCGGCGGTAGTGCTCACCTAGCCATGGTGCCAATAGCTACCGACAAAGCGTCCGAACGGCCATTATTTCGCTGCGTGACGTGCGGTCCTCAGGGCCGCGTCGGCCAGTTCGTCGGGAATGTCCGGCACCCGGGCGATCGAGTCCAGCAGGGCGTGCGCACAGCTGTCGGCGAGCCGTTCGGCGTTGGTCGTGGGGTCCATGATCCGCTGACGACATATCTCGAAGACGAACGTGATCCAGCCTTGAATGATCACCCGTAGGTCGCGTTCGACACCCGGGTCCAGGGTCTTGCCCGGGTTCGCACTCACGAACTCGCCGATACGGCCCATGATCTGGTCCATCTGGCGGTTCTTGGCTTCGTCGTCGATGCCGAGCAGAACCGGGTCGGACCGGCCGAGGCCGACATACGCCGCCCAGGCGGCCTCAGGATTCTGCTCGTGCCAGGCGAAGTAGGCCAGCACACCCATCCGGATCTCTTCGAAAAACGTGATGCCGGAAGGGGGCGGGCCATTGGTCGACTCGTACAGCCGATCGGCCTCATCCTTGACAACCGCCGCGAAAAACGTCCGCTTATCAGGGAAGTAGTGATACATCAGTGCACGCGAAATCCCAGCCCGCTCAGCGATCTCGTCGATGCGGACCTCGTCGTAAGGCCGCTTCCCGAAAACCTCTGCCCCCAGAGCGAGCAGCTCAGCTCGGCGGTCCTCGGGGGATAGCCGCCTCCTGGCTGTCATCTGTCAGATAGTACCCATCGCCGATAAGCGAACCGCTCAGATTTTGCCCTAGCCGAACTCGACACCCTGGGCCAGCGGCAACTCGCTGGAGTAATTGACGGTGTTGGTGGCTCGCCGCATGTAGGCCTTCCACGCGTCCGAACCGGACTCCCGACCGCCCCCGGTCTGTTTCTCGCCGCCGAATGCGCCGCCGATCTCGGCGCCCGACGTGCCGATATTGACGTTGGCGATACCGCAGTCGGATTCGTCCAGAAAGCGCTCGGCCTCCCGCAGGTCGGTGGTGAAAATCGCCGATGAAAGTCCCTGCGGCACGGCGTTGTTGAGTGCTATCGCCTCATCCAGGTCGTCGTAGGTCAGCACGTAGAGGATCGGCGCGAACGTTTCGGTCGCCACAATGGCGGTTTGCGACGGCATCCGGACCACGGCCGGCGCCACGTAGTAGGCGTTCGGCGCGCCTCCGAGCAAGCCACAGTCTTGGCGCGCTCCGCCCGTGACCTCGCCGCCGTCGGCGAGTGCCTGTTCCAGCGCACCCACCATGTCGCGGTAGGCGGTCTCGTGGATGAGCGGGCCGACGAGCGTGCCCGCCGCCGACGGGTCGCCGATCGGCAGCTGCCTAAAAGCGGTCACCACCCGCTTCACCACTAAGTCGGCCACCGAGCGGTGCGCGATCAGCCGGCGCAGGCTGGTGCAGCGCTGGCCCGCGGTGCCCGCGGCGGCGAACACGATGCCGCGCACGGCCAGGTCCAGGTCGGCCGACGGCGTCACGATGGCCGCGTTGTTGCCGCCCAATTCCAACAGCGCCCGCCCGAAACGCGCGGCGACGCGCGGACCGACCTGCTGACCCATCCGCACCGAGCCGGTCGCGGACAACAGCGCGATCCGGGGGTCGTCGACCAACCGTTCGCCCAGGTCGCGGCCGCCCAGGAGCAGGCCGCTCACCGCGGGCGGCGCCCCGACGTCGGCGGCGGCCCGGGCGATCAGCGCCTGGCAGGCCAGGGCCGTCAACGGGGTCAGCTCCGACGGTTTCCACACCACGGTGTCCCCGCACACCAGCGCTATCGCGGCGTTCCATGCCCACACCGCAACCGGAAAATTGAACGCTGTGATCACGCCCGCCACACCGAGCGGATGCCAGGTCTCGACCAGCCGGTGCCCGGCACGCTCGGAAGCGATGGTGCGTCCGTAGAGCTGGCGGGACAGACCGACCGCGAAACCGCAGACGTCGATCATCTCCTGCACTTCGCCCAGCGCCTCGGCGGTGATCTTGCCGACCTCGATCGTCACCAGCGTGGCCAGGTCGTTCTTGTGTTCGGTGACCAGCTCGCCCAGCCGGGCCACCAGCGCGCCGCGCAGGGGCGCCGGTGTGTTGCGCCACGCCGGGAACGCTTCGACGGCCGCGGCGATCGTGTGTTCGGCCTGCGCGGAGGTGGTTTCCGCGATGGTGAACAGCGTCTCGCCGGTGATTGGGGTACTGGCCGGCAGGCCGTGCCCACCCGGCTCGTCGAGGCTGGCCTTGCACGCGCTTTCTCCCATGATGGCGGCCAGGGCGTCACGTGCGGCCGCGCACAACTCGACGGTCGTGGTCATGGTCATGTGAGTGCCTCCTGGGAGAGTGCTTCGTACAGCGCGTAGGGATCGTGAATGTCGCGGCCGATGGCCCCGGCGAGCCACCCCATGTCATAGCCGTCATAGCCAGAATCGTCTGCTAGGTCGGCGGCCTTCGGGTCGCGGTCCAGGTTGGAGCGGAAAATGCCCGCCGCCGACGCCGGCAGGAAGTCTTCGTAGACGATGGGCGCCGTCGGATCGCCGCCGCGGTAGTAGGCCAGCCCTTGAGCGGCCATCTGCGCATCGGTCGGCGGGAAGTGGTCGCTCCACACCTGCGCCGGGTCGTCTGCTCCGCCAAGGCGAGCCATGGCGGCGTCGTAGCGTTGACGGCCCAGCGGCGTCAGCGCGACACCGCGCGCCTCGACCTCGCCGAACCGCACCCGAAGGCTGCTTCGGCCGACGGTGCCGTCCCGGCAGCGAAACAGCCGCGGCTCATCCAGAGCGCGAAACGAGGTCTGGCGCAACAGCACGGCGGGCCCGTCGGTGCGGGGTGGGCCCTGGATGGCATCGATCATGGTGATGCCGCGCCGGGTCATGCGCCCGTACAGCTCGTCGATGTCCAGGACGCGCGGCGTCAGGTGGTTGATGTGCGTCGAGCCGACCCCGGCGATGTCGGCGGCCACCGCCGAGATCCCGGACAACTCGTCGTACCAGGTCTTGTCGATCGGTTCGCGGGAGAGCGCGAAGGCTGCCACCGCCGCGGCGACGAAATCGCGCGCCGCGTCGGCGTCGCAGTAGCCGTCGGCCGCGATCGTTCGCGCCTTCGCGAGCAGGGCGGGGTCGAACAGCTGCCGGTGCGCAAGGAACGCCTCCACGCGGGTCCGCAGCCCCGCGTCGAAGTAGCGGGGGTCGCGGGTGGCCAGCATCGAGGTGAACACCCGGAACGGGTTGCGCGCCAGCTCGTGGGTGTCGACGGGCCGAAAAGCCGTGGACACCACCGGAATTGGCGACCGCGCCGAGCGAAGATCGTAGTAGCCCACCGGCAGCATGCCGAACGCGGCGAACAGGTCGGCGACCGCGGTCAGCTCGGCCGGGCTGCCGACTCGGATGGCGCCGTGCCGCTCGGCGGTGACCCGCTGCAGCGAGCCGAGGCGCTCGGCGTCCGGGTGGCGTGTCACATAATCCCGGTTTACCTCTTCGCTGACCTGTACCAGCGTGCCGTAGGCGGGTACCTCGGCGGCGTACATGGCCGACAGCCCGGCGGCGAACAGCGCCCGCAGCTGCCAGGTCACCAGCTTCTGCGGGTGGGTCATGGCGAGCCTTTTAAACAAGCTCTGCTGCGATAGTCTCCGGCCATGGGTGAGACGCTCGACGACGTCGACCGGGTCCTGGTTCGCGAGCTGGTTGCCGACGGGCGCGCCACACTGTCCGAGTTGGCCGCCAGCGCCCGCCTGTCCATCTCGGCGGTGCAGTCGCGGGTGCGCCGGCTCGAAACGCGCGGCGTGGTGTCGGGGTATTCCGCGCGGATCAACCCGGAGGCGCTCGGGCACCTGCTGTCGGCGTTCGTGGCCATCACTCCTCTTGATCCGTCTCAACCCGATGATGCGCCGGCCCGCCTGGAACACATCGCGGAGATCGAGTCCTGTCATTCGGTGGCCGGCGAGGAAAGCTACATCCTGCTGGTGCGCGTCGAGTCCCCTCGTGCCCTCGAAGACCTGCTGCAACGCATCCGGACGACCGCCAACGTGCAGACCCGAAGCACCATCATATTGAATACTTTTTACAGTGATCGCCAGTATGTGCCATAAAATTTACATCATATGCGTCAGGATTCCGTAAAAATCTCGCTATGATGGGCGGCATGACCGCCGTCCTCAACACCTTCCTGTCTGGCGCGCTCACCGAACCCGATCAGGTGCACGAGGTGCTGGGGCGCAGCATCCTGGCCGACGGATTCGACCTGGTGCTCGACCTGGACCGCTCCGCGGGGTCCTATCTGGTCGATGCCCGAGACGGCCGGCGCTACCTCGACATGTTCACGTTCTTCGCCTCCTCGGCGTTGGGCATGAATCACCCGGCGTTGGCCGACGACGACGACTTCCGCGCCGAACTGGTGCAGGCGGCGCTGAACAAGCCCAGCAACTCCGACGTCTACACCGTGGCGATGGCCCGCTTCGTCGAGACCTTCGCGCGCGTCCTGGGCGACCCGGCTCTGCCGCATCTGTTCTTCGTCGACGGTGGCGCACTGGCGGTGGAGAACGCGCTCAAGGTGGCGTTCGACTGGAAGAGCCGGCGCAACGAAAGGCGCGGCACCGATCCCGCGCTCGGCACCCGGGTGCTACACCTGCGCGGAGCGTTCCATGGCCGCAGCGGCTACGCCCTGTCGCTGACCAACACCAAGCCGGTCACCGTGGCCCGTTTCCCCAAGTTCGACTGGCCGCGCATCGACGCGCCGTTCCTGCGGCCCGGGCTGGATGACACGGCCATGGATGCGCTGGAAGCCGAGTCGCTGCGCCAGGCCCGGGCGGCTTTCGAGGCGCACCCGCACGACATCGCATGCTTTGTGGCCGAACCCATCCAGGGCGAAGGCGGCGACCGCCACTTCCGCCCCGGTTTCTTCGCGGCGATGCGGGAGCTGTGCGACGAGTACGACGCGCTGCTGATCTTCGACGAGGTGCAGACCGGCTGCGGCTTGACCGGAACCGCTTGGGCCTACCAGCAATTGGGCGTGCAGCCCGATGTCGTGGCGTTCGGCAAGAAGACGCAGGTGTGCGGAATCATGGCGGGCCGCCGGGTCGACGAGATCACCGACAACGTGTTCACCGTCGGCTCTCGGATCAACTCGACGTGGGGCGGCAACCTCGCCGACATGGTGCGCGCACGCCGCATCCTCGAAGTGATCGAGGCCGATGAGCTGTTCGAGCGTGCGGCCGCCCGCGGCCGCTATCTGCGCGCCCGCCTCGACGAGCTCGCCGATGACTTCCCGGCCCTGGTGCTCGACGCGCGTGGCCGCGGATTGATGTGCGCGTTCAGCCTGCCGACCACCGCGGACCGCGACGAGTTGATCCGCCTGTTGTGGCGGCGGGGCGTGATCCTGTTGCCCTCCGGCGCGGACGGTGTGCGGTTCCGTCCGGCCCTGACCGTGTCACGCCACGACATCGACGAGGCGGTAGCCGGGGTGCGTGGCGCGCTGACGGCCTTGACTTAACCGGGCCTTAGCCGCCAAGCGTTTTACCGTGCTCAGGGTGGGTATTCCGACCAGGCGGCTTTCCAATGTAACCAAGACGCTGAGCAAAGCGATTTAGCTAGCGGCTAAACAACTACAGGCACTACCGGCCGAGCGCGGGATACGAGGGACACCATGCAGAGGGTGCATCAGCGGGCAGGCGGTGATCGCCTTGGGCAGGAGGACGGCGAGGTCCGCGCCGCCATCCGGTTCGCGGTCATCGCCGCAGTCGCAGGCGTCGGTTTCGTCATCCTGGCTGGGGCGTGGGTCAGCACCTGCGGCGGAATGAGCGTCGACACGGTGGCCTGTGGCCCGCCGGAACGGACGCTGCTGGCGTTCGGGGGACCGCTGATCTTGTTCGTCGCCGGGTTGTGGTCGTTTCTGCGGACCTACCGCGTGTGGCGCGACGAGGGCACCTGGTGGGGATGGCACGGCGCCGGCTGGTTTTTGCTGACGCTGATGGTGGTGACGCTGTCCATGAGCGTGCCGCCGATCGCCGGCCCGGTGATGGGCCTCTAGCCCGACCTCAGCCGGAAATGTCCTGGTGCGGCGCGCTTTCGGCGGTGTCTCCTTCGGCGACGTTCCACTGCTCGTCGATGCGGGTCACCCGGCGGGATTCCACGACAAACCACAGCGCCCCGGCGACCGTTCCGAGTACAGCGACGAGCACCGTGGTGGCGAGCCACTCGTAGTGTCTGTAGGCGGCGGCGGCCAAGGCGCCGATCACCCCGGACAACGCGACCGCCAGCAGGATGAATCCGGGCCAAAAGAGGTTGTCCTTCATCGTGATACCAGCGTGCGGTTGCGTGGTCCGGAAATGGTCCGTCGGGTCGCGATGCCTGTCGCCCATCACTTCTCCCTGCTGTTCGGATGAGATAACAGAAATGCTACTCACTCGGCGGACCTGGCGAAACGTACAAATTTGCCTGACAAGCGGATCAGGCGGAGCGGGCTGCGCTCCGACCGAGCGTGTCCGGCAGCGAGATCGCGCCGACCGTCGTCACGAGCCACACCACGATCGTCGCGGCGATCCAGGACGCGACGCCGTGGATGGTGAGCCCGTGAGTCAGTAACGCGGCGAGGCTAAGCGCGACGAACGTCAGCACCAGGCCGGTGCCTCCGAGGAGCAGCGACGCATACCCGTGCGGCAACCTCACGATCACCAGGGACAGGATCACCTGCGCCACCGAGAACAACACCACGGCGACGATGAACCCCGACAGTGACACCGAAACGTGGGGGACAACCCAGGCCGCCACCAGTAGTCCGATCGCCCACGATCCCAGAAGCACAACTGCCCGCGACAGAACTTGCCTCATGCCGGTAAGTGTAGGTCTGCGCGGTTCAGCTGTTAAGAACTTTCCCGAGCATGCATTGCCTGCTGCTGGGTTATTCGCCGCGCCGAGCGGGTATCAGGTCTAGACCATGATTGAGTGCCGGCCGTTGAGCGTTAGGTTGTAATCCCATCATGGGACAGACGATGAAAGCACCGAAAGCCTTTAGATGCCCCATAGCCACCACGATCAATGTGATCGGCGTGATCCCGGCGCTCGTATCCGGCGGCGATCATGACTGACCGGCTCGAACGCAGCGTCCAGGGCGGGTTTCACGAGGATCTCCAAGAGGAGCATAGTGTCAGTGAAATGTTGCCGGGAGTCCGCATGAGCGATGCCGAATCGCGCGCTAACAAGCGCCAACAAGGCCAGCGTGCCGTGGAGTTGCATGTTGCTGCCCGCCTGGAGAATCTGGCGATGCTGCGCACGCTGGTCGGTGCGATCGGCACCTTTGAGGACCTGGATTTCGATGCCGTGGCGGACCTGAGGCTCGCGGTGGACGAAGTGTGCACCCGGCTGATCCGCTCGGCCACTCCGGATGCAACGCTCGTCGTCATCGTCGATCCCCGCGACGACGAATTGGTGGTGGAGGCTTCCGCGGCCTGCGACACCCACGATGTGGTGGCACCGGGCAGCTTCAGCTGGCACGTCCTGACTTCGCTCGCCGACGACGTGCAGACCTTCCACGACGGGCGCGACCCCGATGAGTCCGGCAGTGTTTTCGGCATCACACTGACGGCGCGACGGGCGGCCTCCAGCAGGTGACTTCGCGAGAAGCCGGCGATTCACCTTCCCGACCCAACGAATACGCCGATGTCCCGGACATGTTCCGTGAGCTGGCCAGCTTCGCCGCGGACTCGACGGAATTCCAGCGTCACCGCGACAAGATCGTGGAGCGGTGCCTGCCGCTGGCCGACCACATCGCCCGGCGGTTCGAGGGCCGGGGCGAACCGCGCGACGACCTGGTTCAGGTGGCGCGGGTCGGGTTGGTCAATGCGGTGGTGCGTTTCGACGTCGAGACCGGATCGGATTTCGTCTCGTTCGCGGTGCCCACGATCATGGGCGAGGTCCGGCGCCACTTCCGCGATAACAGCTGGTCGGTCAAGGTCCCCCGGCGCCTGAAGGAACTACACCTGCGGCTGGGGGCGGCCACCGCCGACCTGTCGCAACGGCTCGGCCGGGCGCCCACCGCAACCGAACTCGCTGCAGAACTCGGCATGGATCGCGGCGAGGTGGTCGAGGGCCTGGTCGCGGGCAGCTCCTACAACACCCTGTCCATCGACAGTGCCGGCGGCAGCGATGACGACGACGCCCGCGCGATCGCCGACACTCTGGGCGACGTCGACACCAGCCTGGACCGGATCGAAAATCGGGAGGCACTGCGTCCGTTGCTCGAGGCGTTGCCGGAGCGCGAGCGAATGGTGTTGGTGCTCAGGTTTTTCGAGAGCATGACGCAAACACAGATTGCCGAGCGGGTCGGCATCTCACAAATGCACGTGTCCCGTCTTTTGGCTAAATCACTAACGCGGCTGCGGGATCAGCTGGAGTAGGGGCCGCGGCTCGCCGAAAATGGGCTCCGCCGAGACGAATTCCGGTAGCGAATCGGTGGTGGGCAGCGTGTGGTCGGGATCGCAGATCCGCAGCACCCGATCTGCCGCGCGCCCCGCTGCCAGGACCCAGGGCACGCCCGCGGCCGAACACACGACATTGATCCGATGCAGCGCCGAAAAGCCAGCAGTACCAAAGAAATTCAGGCCGCGCAGGTCCACGATCACATGACTTGAATCGCGGACCGCGCGCTCGACGAACACGGTGAGTTGATTGGCGTTCGCGGCGTCGAGCTCACCGTGTGCGGTGATCACGGTGGCCGACGGGCCCGGACGGACGCTGAATTCGGCGCTGCCGCTTCGTTGCCAAGATTGGGTCACAGTCATTGCTGACTCCCTCAAGTCGGTGGGGCTCTTGCTGTGGATCACGCCAGCCACAGCGAGAAATCGGGGACAGGGAATTCGCCTCCCCGGAACACTGCTGACGTTTTTCCGGACGGCTGTGAACTCAACCTGTTCCGAACAGTACTCGTGGTCAGCCGGACCTACAACGTGGGCCAGCCGATTCACCGAGTCGCTGGTCTAAAGGGCCTGATTGTCAGGCTATTTGATCTCGGCGAGCACCGTGCCCTGGGTAATGGCGGCACCGGCTTCGACAGCGAGCCCGGTGATGGTGCCCTCCTTGTGCGCGGTGACCGGGTTCTCCATCTTCATCGCCTCGAGAACCACCACCAGATCGCCGACGGCGACCTGCTGGCCCTCTTCGACGGCGACCTTGACCACGGTGCCCTGCATGGGGGCGGTCACCGCGTCACCGGAGGCCGCCGCGCCGGCGTGCGCACCGCGCTTGCGGGGCTTGGGCTTCTTTCTGATAACACCGCTGACACCGGCTTCTCCCGCGCCGTTGGACAGGGCCAGATCGCCGGGCAGCGAGACCTCGAGCCGGCGCCCGTCGACCTCGACGACCACCTTCTGCCGCGGCTGAGTCTCCTCTTCGTCGAGGGGTTCGCCGCCGGTGAATGGTTCGATCTTGTTGTCCCACTCGGTCTCGATCCAGCGGGTGTGCACCGTGAAGCCGTTATCGTCGCCGATGAACGCCGGGTCGGACACCACCGCACGGTGGAACGGGATAACCGTCGCCAGGCCTTCCACCTGGAACTCGTCCAGGGCGCGGCGGGAGCGCGCCAGCGCCTCCTCTCGGGTGGCGCCGTACACGATCAGCTTGGCCAGCATCGAGTCGAACTGACCGCCGATCACCGAGCCGGTCTCGACACCGGAGTCCAGCCGCACACCCGGGCCGCTCGGCGGCTCGAACTTGGTAACCGGGCCCGGGGCGGGCAGGAAGCCGCGGCCGGCGTCTTCGCCGTTGATCCGGAATTCGATGGCGTGACCGCGCGGCGTCGGATCCTCGGTGATGTCGAGCTTTTCGCCGTTGGCGATCTTGAACTGCTGCAACACCAGGTCGATGCCGGCGGTCTCCTCGGTGACCGGGTGCTCGACCTGCAGGCGGGTGTTGACCTCCAGGAACGAGATCAGGCCGTCCTGGCCGACCAGGTATTCGACGGTGCCGGCGCCGTAGTAGTGCGCTTCCTTGCAGATCCGCTTCGCCGACTCGTGGATCTCTTTGCGCTGCGCGTCGGTCAGGAATGGCGCGGGAGCCTCCTCGACCAGCTTCTGGAAGCGGCGCTGCAGCGAGCAGTCGCGGGTTCCGGCCACGACGACGTTGCCGTGCTGGTCGGCGATCACCTGCGCCTCGACGTGGCGCGGCTTGTCCAGGTAGCGCTCGACAAAGCACTCCCCGCGGCCAAACGCGGCCACGGCCTCACGGGTGGCCGACTCGAACAGCTCTGGGATCTCTTCGATGCTGCGGGCCACCTTCATGCCGCGACCGCCGCCGCCGAAGGCGGCCTTGATCGCGACCGGCACGCCGTATTCCTTGGCGAAGGCCACTACCTCGTCGGCGTCCTTGACCGGGTCGGGGGTGCCGGGCACCAGCGGAGCCTGCGCGCGGGCGGCGATGTGGCGCGCGGTGACCTTGTCACCGAGGTCGCGGATCGACTGCGGGCTGGGCCCGATCCAGATCAGGCCGGCGTCGAGCACCGCCTGAGCGAAATCCGCGTTCTCCGAAAGGAATCCGTAGCCGGGGTGGATGGCGTTGGCGCCCGATTTCGCCGCCGCGTCCAGCAGCTTGCCGAAGTCCAGGTAGGACTCGGCCGACGTCTGGCCACCCAGGGCAAACGCTTCGTCGGCCAGGCGCACGTGCGGCGCCTCGGCGTCGGGCTCGGCGTACACCGCCACGCTGGGCAGGCCCGCGTCGCGGGCCGCCCGGATCACCCGGACAGCGATCTCGCCGCGGTTGGCGACGAGCACCTTGGCGATCCTCGAGCTGGCGTGACTGGCCACTGCGCCTCCTGTGGGGCTGGACGTCTTTTTCGTCTCTAAGAGATTTTCTTACAAGTCTTGTCCCGGGAAGTTTAAGCGGCGCGCCGTGAGCGCTGATACCCGGTCTCGAATCCGTCGGTGATCAGGCCGCCTCGCGAAGCCGGCGTTTGATCCGGGCCAGCATGGCCGACATGCCGCGCAGCCGAAGCGGGCTGATCAGAGCGGCCAGACCCAGGTCGGTGTAGAAATCCTCGGGCACGGCCAGGATGTCGGCCGCGGGCTGTTCGTCGAGGCCGGCGGCCAGGATCGAGGCGAATCCGCGGGTGGTCGGCGCTTCGGGGGGCGCGCTGAAATGCAGGCGCACCCGGGTCAGGTCACGGGCGTCGACGTGCAGAAACAGCGGGGACTGGCATTCGGGCACCGGCTCCATCGCCGCTTCTTCCAGGTCGGTGGGCAGGGGCGGCAATTCGTTCGCGAATTCCAGCAGCAGGTTCAGCTTGTCCTGGCCCTGAACTTCAGCGAAGTCGGATACCACCTCGGCCAGCGGCGCGGGAAGAGTCATCAGACCGGTACGACTCCCGGTGCCTCGCCAGCCACGATCGGCACCCGCACGGCGTTGCCCCACTCGGTCCACGACCCGTCGTAGTTGCGCACTCCGGGCTTGCCCAGCAGGTGGGTGAGCACGAACCAGGTGTGGCTGGACCGCTCGCCGATGCGGCAGTACACGACGGTCTTGTCGTCCGGGTCGATGAAGCTATAGAGCTCTTCCAGCTCGTCGCGGCTGCGGAATCGGCCGCTCTCGTCGGCGGCCTTGCCCCACGGGATCGACCTGGCGGTGGGGATGTGGCCGGCGCGCAGCGCACCCTCCTCCGGGTAGTCGGGCATGTGGGTTCGCTTGCCGGTGTACTCGTCGGGCGAGCGCACGTCGATCAGCGGTTGGGAGCCGAGGATGGCCTGCACCTCGTCTTTGAACGCCCGGATCGGCTCGTCGTTGCGCTGCACGACGGGATAGCCGGTAGACGTGTCAGTCGGGACGGCCAGCGTGGTGTCGCGGCGTTCGGCCAGCCAGAGGTCGCGCCCGCCGTTGAGCAGTCGGACGTCGGGGTGGCCGAACAACGTGAAGACCCACAGCGCATAGGCCGCCCACCAGTTGCTCTTGTCGCCGTAGATCACCACGGTGTCGTCGCGGGAAATGCCCTTGCGGTTCATCAAGTCGGCGAACTGCTCGCCGCTGATGTAGTCGCGGACCCTGGGGTCGTTGAGGTCGGTATGCCAGTCGATCTTCACCGCTCCGGGAATGTGGCCGACGTCGTAGAGCAAGACGTCTTCGTCGGATTCGACGATCGCCAGACCGGGCGTGCCCATGTTGGACGAGAGCCAGTCGGCAGTGACGAGCCGTTCGGGGTGGGCGTAGTCCGACAGCGTGGGGCTTGGATCTGGGGGAAGCGGCACACCAGAAAGCCTACTCACCCCGACGGATTGGATTGGCAGCCCACAGCGCGGCGATGGACAGGCCCGCGCCCCGCAGCAGTGCGCGCGTCAGCGGCAGTCCGATGCCCACCACGGCCGAGGGGTCACCGTCGACACCGTCGATGAACCACCCGCCCAGGCCGTCCAGGGTGAATCCGCCGGCGACGCGTAACGATTCCCCCGAGGCCAGGTAGGCCTCCAGGTCACCGGGTGAGGGCGTCCCGAAATGCACTGTGGTGAGTGATGTTTCGGTGCCGATGTGGACGATCTCGTAGTCCAGCAGCCGGATGAGGCAATGGCCGGTGCAGAGCTGCCCGGCGCGGCCCGCCATCGACTCCCATTGCCGGCGCGCGTCGGCCACCGAGCTCGGCTTGCCGCAGAGCCGGCCGTCGATATGCAGCATCGAATCACAGCCGATCACAACGCAATCCGCCGCGATGGTGCTGTCCAGTTGGCCGACCACCTGCTCGGCCTTGGCCCGCGCGAGCGCGGATACCACCTCGCCCGGCGAGGCGTCCGGCCCTAGTCGGCCAGCGATCAGATCCTCGTCGACGCCGGAAACGACCACCAGCGGTTCGACGCCGGCCTGGCGCAGCACTTTGAGCCGGCCGGGCGAGGCCGACCCCAGCACCAGGCGGGTCATCGCCGCATGTGTAGGCGTTCCTGCAAGGTGACTCGCTGGTAGTTGCTGATCGCGTAACGCAGCTTGTCGACCGGAAGCCCCCAGCGGGTGCTCTCCGGCTGCTCGGGTGGCGGCGCGCTGCCGGCGCTGCCCAGCACGGCGATCAGCGCGGCCAGTTCCGCGTCGGTGGGTTTGCCCTTGAGTATCCGGATGTGCGGCTCGTGCGGGTGCTGTACGTCTGTCATAACGGAATGTTTCCGTGCTTCTTGGGCGGCAGGTGGGAGATCTTGCGTTCCAACAGGCGGAGCGCCGTACCGATGTAGCCGCGGGTGTGCGACGGCGGGATCACCGCGTCGACATAGCCGCGCTCGGCGGCCACGTAGGGGTTGACGAGGGTGTCCTCGTACTCCTGCTGCAGCTGAAGCCGTAGCTCGTCAATGTCCTTGCCCTCCTTGGCGGCCTCCTTGAGCTGCTGCCGGTAGACGAAGCCGACCGCACCGGAGGCGCCCATCACCGCGATCTGCGCGGTGGGCCAGGCGATGTTGACGTCGCAACCCATGTCCTTGGAGCCCATGACGCAGTAGGCGCCGCCGTAGGCCTTGCGAGTGATGACGGTGATCTTGGGGACGGTGGCCTCGCCGTAGGCGAACAGCAGCTTGGCGCCGCGGCGGATGATGCCGTTGTATTCCTGGCCGGTGCCCGGCAGGAAGCCCGGGACGTCCACCAGCATGACGATCGGGATGTTGAAGCAGTCACACGTCCGCACGAACCTGGCCGCCTTCTCTGAGGCGTTGATGTCCAGGCAGCCGGCGAACTGGGTGGGCTGGTTGGCCACGATCCCGACCGGTCGGCCGTCGATGCGCCCGAACCCGACGACGATGTTCTGCGCGTAACCCGCCTGGATCTCCAGGAATTCGTCGTCGTCGAGGATGCGGGTGATCACCTCGTGCATGTCGTAGGGCTGGTTGGGGGAGTCCGGGATCAGCGTGTCCAGCTCGAGGTCCTCCGCGGTGAGGTTGTCTTCAATGGACCCTGCTGGCGCCTCCGCTTGGTAGCGGGGGGCGTCGGTGAAGTTGTTCGGCGGCAGGTAACCCAGCAGGTCGCGGACCCAGTCGAAGGCGTCCTGCTCGCCGGAGGCGACGTAGTGCAACGTGCCCGATTTGGCCATGTGGGTGTGGGCGCCGCCGAGTTCCTCCATGGTGACGTCCTCGCCGGTGACGGTCTTGATGACGTCGGGTCCGGTGATGAACATCTGGCTGGTCTGGTCGACCATGATCACGAAGTCGGTCAGGGCGGGGGAGTACACGTGTCCGCCCGCCGCGGCGCCCATGATCAGCGAGATCTGCGGGACGACGCCCGATGCCAGGATGTTGTTGCGGAAGATCCGGCTGTACAGGCCCAGCGAGACGACGCCCTCCTGGATGCGCGCGCCGGCGCCGTCGTTGATGCCGATGAGCGGACGGCCGGTCTTGATCGCCAGTTCTTGGATCTTGACGATCTTCTCGCCGTATACCTCGCCGAGGCTGCCGCCGAAGACCGTGGCGTCCTGGCTGAAGATGCACACATCGCGGCCGTCGATGGTGCCGTAGCCGGTGACCACGCCGTCACCCAGCGGGCGGTTGCTTTCCAGGCCGAAGTTGGTGCTGCGGTGCTTGGCCAGCGCGTCCATCTCGACGAACGAGTCGTCGTCCAGCAGGGCATAGACGCGCTCGCGCGCCGTCAGCTTGCCCTTGGCGTGCACCTTGTCGACGGCGTCCTCACCGACTGGATGCAGTGACTCTTCCCGGCGCTTGTGCAGCTCGGCCAGCTTGCCCGCGGTGGTGTGGATGTCGATGGTGTGCTCGGCGGCGGGCTCTGCGGTGTGGTCGGTAACGCTTGTCATGGGGTTCGAGCTTAGCGGCGGTAATGGTCGGACCCGCAGCAAGCCCACGCGGCTGGGTCTCACGCGGTCTTGATGGACTTGACGGCCCGCTTGATAGGCAACTGCAGATACGACGCGTGCTGCCCGCCGGTGTGGATGATGTGCTTTCCGCTGTTGTGCGGGATGTAGTCGCGGGTGCCGGGCATGATCGGCCCCAATGCGTTATGCGCGCTGATCACCAGCCGCAGCTGTTCGCCGGGGTAGAACACCAGACCGATGGGGAACAGGTCGATTTCGATGTCGACGATCTGGCCGGGGTGCAGTTTCTCGACGCGATCAAAGCTGTGCGCGGGCACGGCGTCGGTGGTCAACGTCTGGTCCAGGTGTCGAGCGGAAACGCGCAAGCGCCCGTTGGAGCCCTTGTACCGCAGGACGGACGCGCCCTTTTCGGTTTGGTCCTGCAGTAGCGCGCCGTCGTTGGGCACGGTGAACTGCTGCAGCGGCGTCCCCTGGCGGTTCAGCTTCTGGACGAGGACGAACAGGTCCATGTCGTCGGCGCCGTCGGCCTGCACCCACAGCCGCGCCTTGGGGTAGCCGACCATGAGTGTTTCTGCACCGAAGCGGGCGACGAAAGAGGCCAGGCCGGGATGCGATTCGGCGTCGTATTCCACCTTGTAGCCCACCATTGCCTCCTCGTACGGCGGCTCGGCGGTCAGCGTGCGTGAGCGGCCGTCGAGGTAGTACCTCGTGTTCGCGACCCCTTCCGGGGGGAACTCATCGGCGATTTGGTCGACGCGGTCGCCGCCGTGCAGGTCGAGCACGCTGTAACGGACGCGGGGCGTCTTTTCCCAGCCGTTGTCGCGGCCCTTGAGGTAGTGGTCGAAGAACCGGCGCAGCTCCTCGACATTGGCCTGGTCGTAGTAGTCGGGCCACTCCTGCGTGTTATGGATACGCAGCCACTTGTCCGCCGAAGCGATCCTGCGCCACGCGCGGAACGTGCCCGCCGTGTGCAGCGTGTTGGAGTAGCTGGCGACGACGTAGGCCGGAACGGTGATCCTGTCGAATCGCGCGATCTTGTCTTCCCAGAGGTCATTGATCAGTGGGTAGCTGCGCGCCTCGGAAAGGATGTCCTCGCGCCGGTTGTTGCCGGCGTAACTGTTGTTCTGCAGTCGCTCGGCGAAGCCGATGTCGGGCATGCCGCCGCGCATGACCAGGTCGCGATAGACGTCGCTGAAACCCTCGCACGGGTTGATCGCGGCCAGGTGAGGTGGCTGTTCGGCCGCGGTGAACCACTGCGAAATCGCCAGGTAGGAGGTCCCGCTCATCGCGACCTTGCCGTTGCACCAGTCCTGGACGGCCAGCCACTCGATCAGGTCGTGGCAGTCCCTGGCCTCGTGGCGTCCGAACATCGCGCTGTCGCCTTCGGATTGGGCGATGCCGCGGGGATCGGGGTTGCAGATCGCGTAGCCCTGCGCGCAC
This sequence comes from uncultured Actinomycetota bacterium, assembly GCA_963767375.1. Lineage (GTDB taxonomy): Bacteria > Actinomycetota > Actinomycetes > Mycobacteriales > Mycobacteriaceae > Mycobacterium. Next base: position 384,350 of record CAVYDT010000008.1, on the reverse strand, counting down.
CAGTACGCCGGGTCGGGTCCCTCGAACTTCTCCAGCCCGGACAGGGCCGCGTTGTCCACCCCGATCATCGCGAACAGCGACGTGATGCTCGGCGCGGTGCCCTGGCTCTTGCCGTACGGACTCCAGGCGACGATGACGGGCACTGGTTCTTTTCGGGTCCTGTCTCGGCCCGGCCGCAGCACGTCGACGTAGATCGTGATGCCGTCGCGCATGGTGACGGCGACGTCCTTGTCCAACACGATGTCGGTCGGTAGCGATCGGAATCGGGGATCGATCTGGTAGCCCGCCGGCAGGGTTCGGGTGCCTGGGTCAAACTCACTCAGCAGTCCGTGTGCGGCGCCGGCCTCGTAGTGCGATGGCTCGAACACGTTCTCTACGTGGCTCATTGGCGCTTCCTTTCTTGTCAGGCATAACGAGCGTAAGGTTCAACCAGCCTAAAATCAACAGCGGTTGATATAATTTTCGGAAAGCGGTAAGTTTTGGGCGTGACCGCCAACAGCAAGCCGGTGCGCCGCGGGCGCCGGCCGGGCGCGAGCACGACCCGGCAGGCCGTCCTCGATGCGGCGCGCGCCAGGTTCGCCAGCGACGGCTTCGCCGCGACGACGATCAGGCGGGTCGCGGCCGATGCGGGAGTCGATGCGGCACTGGTCATGCAGTTCTTCCGGTCCAAGAACGAGTTGTTCGCCGCGGTGATGTCGATTTCGCCGGAAGCGTTGGCGCGGTTGGGCTCCGCGTTCGAAGGGCCCTTGGAAGGGCCCGATCAAAACCTTGGCGAACGGGTGGTCCGCGCCTTTCTTAGTGTGTGGGAGGGCTCTCCCCGGGACTCGGAGCCGCTCATGGCGATGCTGCGGGGCGCCATAGCAAAAGAGGGGGCGAACGACCAGGCGAGCGCGCAGCTGCGGGAGTTCATCCAGGCCCGGCTGCTCGACGGCATTCGCTCACGTTCGGTGGACCGCGGGGATGCGGCGCTGCGCGCCGGGCTGGCGTCGTCAATGCTGGTCGGTATCGTCGTCGGACGACGAATCGTCGGAGTTCCCATACTCGCCAACGCGGATAGCGAGACACTGATCACGCTTGTCGCGCCGGCAATTCAGAGCGTGCTGGCGGCTGTGGAGGAGTAGCGGTGTTCGAATGGGCTGAGACACACGACGTACTCGTCGCCGGATCCGGTGGCGGCGGTGTCACCGGTGCGTACACCGCGGCGCGCGAAGGCCTCGATGTTCTGCTGATCGAGGCGACCGACCGGTTCGGCGGCACCACCGCCTATTCCGGCGGGGGCGGGGTGTGGTTCCCGTGCAACCCGGTGCTGGTGCGCGCCGGCACCGACGACACCATCGAGGACGCGCTGACCTACTACCGCGCCGTGGTCGGCGACCGCACACCCCCAGAACTGCAGGAAACCTACGTCCGCGGCGGCGCGCCCCTGATCGAGTACCTGGAGCAAGATCCCAACCTCAAATTCGTGCCGTTGCCCTGGCCCGACTACTACGGCACGGCGCCGAAGGCGCGCCTGGACGGCCAGCGGCACATCGCGGCGAAGCCGTTGAAGGTGGCCGCCGCGCCAGAATTGCGTGACGCGATCCGCGGGCCGTTGGACACCGACCGGCTCGGCGTCGAAACCCCGCCCGACTACTACATCGGTGGCCGTGCGCTGATCGCGCGGTTCCTCACGGCCATCGGGCAATACCCGACGGCGGCGCTGCAACGCGACACCGCCCTCGTCGAGTTGGTGCTGTCCGACGGTCCCGAAAAACGGGTGCTCGGCGCGATCGTCGAGAGCGCGGGCGAACGCCGTGCGATCCGCGCCCGCCGGGGTGTGCTGCTGGCCGCCGGCGGCTTCGAAAGCAACGACGAGCTCCGGCAACGATACGGAGTCCCGGGCGTGGCGCGGGACACGATGGGATCGTGCGGGAGCCGTGGCCTGGCGCTGCAAGCCGGCCTCGCGGCGGGCGCGGACGTCGACTTGATGGATCAGGCGTGGTGGTCGCCGGGTATGACCCATCCCGACGGTCGCTCCGCGTTCGCGCTGTGGTTCACCGGCGGCATCTTCGTCAACCAAAACGGCGACCGGTTCGTCAACGAGTCCCGGGCCTACGACCGGGCGGCCCGGGAGATCATCGCCCAGCTGCGCGACGGGTCAATCACGTTGCCGTACTGGATGATCTACGACGACAAGGAGGGCGAGGTACCGCCGGTCAAGGCCGCCAACGTCACCATCGTCGAAACCGAGAAATACGTCGCGGCCGGGCTGTGGCACACCGCCGACACCCTGGAGGAATTGGCCGACAAGATCGGCGTGCCGGCCGGCCGCTTGGCGGCAACCGTCGCACGGTTCAACGACTTTGCCGCCGCCGGCGTCGACGAGGACTTCGGGCGCGGCGACGAGGCTTTCGATCGCGCGTTCTCCGGTGGCGCCTCGCCGTTGGTGTCCATCGACCAGCCGCCGTTCCACGCGGCCGCGTTCGGCATCTCCGACCTGGGAACCAAGGGCGGACTGCGCACCGACACCGCGGCGCGGGTGCTCGACGTGTCCGGCCAACCGATCCCCGGCCTATACGCGGCCGGCAACACGATGGCCGCGCCCAGCGGTAGGGCATATCCCGGTGGTGGTAACCCGATCGGGACGAGCATGCTGTTCAGCCACCTGGCGGTAATGGACATGCTCGAGGGCGGCCGGTGATGGACCGCGATGTCCCGCCGCTTGACGAGGCCGCACTGCGCGCCGAGGCGATCGACGCGGGCTGGCGGCGACTGGACGTCGTCGCGCGGACCGGTTCCACCAATGCCGACCTGCTGGCGCGGGCAGCATCGGGGATCGACGTCGGCGGGGCGGTGCTGATCGCCGAACATCAGACCGCCGGTCGTGGGCGTCACGGCCGGGCCTGGTCGGCCACCCCAGGCGCGCAGATCACGATGTCGGTCGGCGTGAGCCTGGTAGATCCAGTCGACATCCCGACGCACACGTGGGGATGGTTATCGCTGGCCACCGGGGTGGCGGTCGTCGACGCCGTGTCCCCGCTGATCAAAGGGGCCAAACCGGGACTCAAGTGGCCCAACGACGTCCTGGTCGATGGCTCCAAGCTGGCGGGCATCCTGGCGGAGGTCGCGCGACCGGCGATAGTGATCGGTCTCGGACTCAACGTCACACAGGCCCCCGAAGCGGTCGCCGGGGCGACCTCACTGCTCCAGCTGGGCGTGGCGGCCCCTGACCGGCAGCGGCTCGTCGGCGGGCTGTTGCGCGAGCTCGGCAGGCGGATCGCCGCCTGGCGCACGGCCCGCGGCGCGGACCCCCAGCTGGCCGCCGACTACCGGGCGCGCAGCCTGACCATCGGGTCCCGCGTGCGCGCGCAGCTGCCCGGCGGCGACGAGGTCGTCGGCACCGCGACCGGCATCGACGACCAGGGCCGGCTGCGCCTGCGCACCGACGGCGACACCGTAACCGAGACCGTCATCTCCGCCGGGGACGTCGTGCATCTACGTTAGGGGTACGCCGACTTCCGGCGGCCCTGCGGCTAGGGTCTGGACAGTGGGCTATCCGGAGAATGTTCTGGCCAAGGGTGAGCAGGTTGTCCTGCATCACCATCCGCACTGGAAGCGGCTGATCTGGCCCGTCGTGGTGCTCATCCTGGCGACTGGGCTGGCGGCGTTCGGGTCGGGGTACGTCAACTCGACGCAGTGGGGCCAGCCCGCCAAGAACGTGGTCTACGGGGTCATCTGGGCGATCTGGCTAGTGCTCGTCGGCTGGCTCACGCTGTGGCCGTTCCTGAGCTGGCTGACCACCAATTTCGTCGTCACCAACCGGCGGGTGATGTTTCGGCACGGCGTGGCGACCCGCAGCGGGATCGACATCCCGTTGGCGCGGATCAACAGCGTGGAATTCCGGGACCGGCTGGCCGAGCGGATGTTTCGCACCGGGACGTTGATCATCGAATCCGCGTCACAAGATCCGCTGGAATTCCACGACATTCCGCAGCTGCGCAACGTGCACGCGCTGCTGTATCACGAGGTTTTCGACACCGGGTCCGACGAGTCCGACGGGTCCGGCAAGTCACCGCCCAGCTGAGCGAACCGGTTGGCCCTGCGGTTGCGCCAGGCGCGCAACAGGGTGACGTTCCCGCCTTCGATCTCGTCCTCCAAGACCTCGGCGATACCGCCGGCGGTGAGCGATTCCAGCGCCTTATCGGGGTTGCGCGCGAACTTGTCGGGAAACACCCAGCGCCGGAACGCCCAGAACCGGAACGCCATCTGCATCAGGTTGCCGATGATGTAGGCCGAGATGAAGTCGGCGATGTTCTCCACGGTCAGCGACACCGTCGGAACCCGCAGCTGGAAGACGTAGCTGGAGACCCACAGCGGTGCCATGCTGAGCAGCACTCCGACGCCGCTGAACGCGAAAAACAGCAGCGCCTCGTGATGGCGCTCGCGGCCGCCGCGGTCGCGGAAGCTCCACTCCCGATTCAGGATGTAGGACGCGATGACCGCGACGATGCCCGCGATGACCTTGGCGGTTACCGGTTTGGACTCGAGAACCGTCAGCTTCAGCGTGTAGAAAATTGCCGAGTCGATAATGAATGTGGTGCCGCCGACGATGGCGAATTTGATCAGCTCATGATGGCGTAGCGCAAAAGGCTGAATGGACTGGGGCAGGCGCGCGATGGTGGCGTCGGCGAAGGACACAGCACGCCAGTCTACGGATGGACGCGAAATCGACGCAAAATGCTATATAACAATTTCGCATAACAATTTCGCTTCACGGCCGGTCAACGCGCCATCGGACGTCATGACACCATGATGGCCGTGCCGAGTACACCCACGCCGCCGGTCAGCCCCCGAGGCGCGCCCGTGGTTGCGATGGTCGGGGGTGGTCAGCTGGCCCGGATGACCCATCAGGCCGCGATCGCCCTGGGGCAGACCCTGCGGGTGCTGGCCGCCGCGCCCGACGAGCCCGCGGCGCAGGTCGCCCCCGATGTGGTGATCGGCTCGCACACCGATCTCGAAGACCTGCGCAGGGTTGCGGCCGGCGCCGATGTTCTGACCTTTGATCATGAGCACGTCCCGACCGAATTACTGGACAAGCTGGTCGCCGAGGGCATCAACGTGCAACCGCCGCCGCAAGCTCTGGTGCACGCCCAGGACAAGCTGGTGATGCGGCGGCGGTTGGCGGCGCTGGGCGCCCCGGTGCCGCGGTACGCAGCGATAGAGAAGCCGGACGACCTAGCCGATTTAGACGCGTTCGCGCGGCGTGTCGGGGCTCAACTCGTGGTCAAGGCGATCCGTGGGGGGTACGACGGCCGCGGTGTCCGGATGGCCCGCGACGTGGCGCACGCCCGCGAGATCGCCGGCGCCTACCTGGCGGACGGCGTGCCGGCGTTGGTCGAGGAGCGGGTAGCGCTGCGTCGCGAACTGTCGGCGCTGGTGGCCCGCTCGCCGTTCGGCCAGGGCGCGGCGTGGCCGGTGGTGGAGACGGTGCAGGCCGACGGGATATGCGTGCTGGTGATCGCGCCCGCGCCGGACCTGCCCGAGGGCCTGGCCGCCGAGGCGCAGGGGCTGGCGCTGCGCTTGGCCGCCGAACTCGGTGTCGTCGGTGTGCTTGCGGTCGAGTTGTTCGAGACAACCGACGGCGCGCTGCTGGTCAACGAGCTGGCGATGCGCCCGCATAACTCCGGCCACTGGACCATGGACGGGGCCCGAACCAGCCAGTTCGAGCAGCACCTGCGCGCGGTACTGGACTATCCGCTCGGCGGCACCGATGCCGTCGCCCCGGTGACGGTGATGGCCAACGTGCTGGGCGCCCCGCAGCAGCCGGCGATGACCCTCGACGAGAGGTTGCACCACTTGTTCGCCCGCATGCCCGACGCGCGGGTGCACCTGTACGGCAAGGAGGAACGACCTGCTCGCAAGGTCGGCCATATCAACTTCGTCGGCTCGGACACGGCGGATCTGGCGCCGCTGCGTGAACGCGCCGAGCGGGCGGCACACTGGTTGTCACACGGGCAGTGGACGGACGGATGGGATCCGCATGACTAATCGGCCCCGAGTGGGTGTGATCATGGGCAGCGATAGCGATTGGTCGGTGATGCAGGACGCCGCCCAGGCGCTGGCCGAGTTCGACGTCCCCACCGAGGTTCGGGTGGTTTCGGCGCATCGCACCCCCGCGGTGATGTTCGACTACGCACGCGGCGCGGCCGATCGCGGCATCGAGGTGATCATCGCCGGCGCCGGCGGCGCCGCCCATCTGCCCGGCATGGTCGCCGCTGCCACACCGCTGCCGGTGATCGGGGTGCCGGTGCCGGTGGCCCGACTCGACGGCCTGGACTCGCTGCTGTCGATCGTGCAGATGCCCGCGGGAGTGCCGGTGGCGACGGTGTCGATCGGCGGCGCCCGCAACGCCGGCCTGCTGGCCGTGCGCATCCTCGGCTCCTCCGACGCGCAGCTACGTGCGCGCATTGTCGCGTTCCAGGACCAGCTTGCCGAGACCGTGCGGGCCAAGGATGCGGCGCTGCAGGAGCTTCACGGTAAAGTTACCGGCCAGTAGCCGGGCGGAGTGCAAGGAGGCCAACATGGCTGGATGGGCTGGAGACCCGTCATTCGATCTCTTCCAATTACCGGAAGAACACCAGGAATTCCGGGCGGCGATTCGCGCCCTGGCGGAAAAGGAGATCGCTCCGCATGCCGCCGACGTCGACGAAAAGCCGCGGTTCCCCGAGGAGGCGCTGGCCGCGCTGAACGCGTCGGGCTTCAACGCGGTCCACGTGCCCGAGGAGTACGGCGGTCAGGGCGCGGACTCGGTGGCTGCCTGCATCGTGATCGAAGAGGTCGCTCGAGTGTGCGCCTCGTCGTCGCTGATCCCGGCGGTGAACAAGCTCGGCACCATGGGCCTGATCCTGCGCGGTTCCGACGAGCTGAAAAAGCAGGTATTGCCGACGCTGGCCGACGGGGCGATGGCGTCCTACGCATTGAGCGAACGCGAAGCCGGCAGCGACGCGGCGTCGATGCGCACCCGCGCCAAGGCCGACGGCGACGACTGGATCCTCAACGGCGCCAAGTGCTGGATCACCAACGGCGGCAAGTCGACCTGGTACACCGTGATGGTCGTGACTGATCCGGACAAGGGCGCCAACGGCATTTCGGCGTTCGTCGTGCACAAGGACGACGAGGGGTTCACCGTGGGTCCGAAAGAGAAGAAGCTCGGAATCAAGGGCTCACCCACCACCGAGCTGTATTTCGAGAACTGCCGCATCCCAGGCGACCGAATCATCGGCGAGCCCGGTACCGGCTTCAAGACCGCGCTGGCCACGCTGGACCACACCCGTCCCACGATCGGCGCCCAGGCCGTGGGCATCGCCCAGGGCGCGGTGGACGCCGCGATTGCCTACACCAAGGACCGCAAGCAGTTCGGCGAGTCGATCAGCACCTTCCAGGCTGTTCAATTCATGCTGGCCGACATGGCGATGAAGGTGGAGGCCGCGCGGCTGATGGTCTACACCGCGGCCGCCCGCGCCGAACGCGGTGAGCCGGATCTGGGCTTCATCTCGGCGGCGTCGAAATGCTTCGCCTCCGACGTGGCGATGGAGGTCACCACCGATGCCGTGCAATTGTTCGGCGGCGCCGGCTATACCACCGACTTCCCCGTCGAGCGGATGATGCGCGACGCCAAGATCACCCAAATCTACGAGGGCACCAACCAAATTCAGCGGGTGGTGATGTCACGGGCATTGCTGCGCTGATTCTTTGGGCAAACCCGGGCGTTGCCGGATAGGAACCGAATAGGATCGCCCTTTACGTCGGCGGAGCAAAGGCAGGCATGGTTGAAGGGGTGCACCGCGGCCAGGGGTGTGACGTGAAGGACGTGGTGTTCCGTGCCCGCGCCAGATAGTTGGCAATCGATGTCGCTGCTGCTGGTCGAGGACGACCGGGGCGACGCTGTGCTGGTGGAAGAGCTGATCGCGGAGGCGGTCGCCGATATCGATGTGGTGTGGGCGCAGTCGATGGCGCACGCGGAGCGCGCGTTGGCATCCGCGCGCCCCGACTGCGTCCTGCTGGACCTGAACCTGCCCGACGCCAACGGAATCGACGCGCTGGATCGCATCGCCAAACATGATGCGACCGTCCCGATCGTCGTATTGACCGGGCGCAACGACGAGTACTTCGGGGTTTCCGCGGTCGCCGCCGGCGCGCAGGACTACCTGGTCAAAGGGCGCGTGGAACCCGAGATGCTACGTCGTGCACTTCTTTACGCGATCGAGCGCAAGCGCGCCGAGCTCATCGCCGCAGACCTATACGCAAGCGAACTGAGGGCCCGGGAGAACGCGCTGCTCGAACGCGGCCTGCTGCCTTCGCCGCGGCTGCTGGACGACCCGGGTGTCGATATCGTCACCCGCTACCGGCCCAGCCGCGAGAACGCCTTGCTGTGCGGAGACTTCTACGACGTCGTGCAAACCCCAGACCGGGTGACCCATGTCCTGATCGGCGACGTCGCCGGCCACGGGCCAGACGAGGCGGCCCTCGGCGCGGCGTTACGGATAGCCTGGCGCACGCTCACGTTCGCCGGCATGGAAGTCGCGGACCGGATGCCGCAACTGGAGCAGGTACTGCACGCCGAACGCACCGAAAAAGGGGTCTTCGCCACGGTGCTGAGCCTGGAGATCCCTCCCGACGGCGCGCCGACCACAGCCGTCCGCGCCGGTCATCCCGGGATGTTGCTGCACGGTCCCGACACGGTGGAATGGATCGAACCCCCTTTTGGTCCCGCCCTGGGCCTGCACGCCGACGCGTGGCCGCGGCACAAGATCGAGGTGCCCGCGGGTCACGGGCTGCTGCTGCTGACCGACGGGCTCTTCGAGGGGTATTCGGGTCGGGGCAGCGAGCGTCTCGGCGAAGACGGTTTGCTGGCGCTGGCGCGTGCGCACGCACGATTGCCGGGTCCGGAGTTCGTCGACGCGCTCATCGACGGGGCCGAGGACCTCGCTCGGGCGCACGGCGGACTCACCGATGACATCGCGGTGGTACGCGTGGAGCGGACCACCGGGTGACTTCCGTGCTCAGCCGGCTGCGTCGACCTCAGCTCACGGTGCGGGGTTGGCAATTCCTGGTGTTGTTGTCCATGGGCGTGCTGGTGCTGGCGGGCGCGGTGGCCGGTGCAGCGCTGCTGGGTCGCACCGACGAGATGACGCGCGAGATGACCGACAACATGCAGCCGGCGCGGGTCGCGGCGGCCGAGTTACAGGCCGCGCTGCGCGATCAGGAGACGGGCCTGCGCGGTTATCTGATCTCCGCCGATCGGCAATTCCTCGCCCCGTACTACGACGGGCAGCATGACGAACTGGCAGCGGCCGACGAGGTCCGGCGGCGAATAGGCTCCCACCCGCACCTGGTCGCGGATCTTGACGCGATCGAAAAGGCGGCTGCCTCCTGGCGGGCGAACTATGCCGCGCCGCTTATCGCGAGCGTGGCCCCCAACACTCCCAACCTCGTCAGCAGCGCCACCGCCGAACGCGGCAAGGCCGAATTCGACCATATCCGTGAGCTTTTCAATGTCGAGAATGCGGACCTGGCCATCGCCCGGGCGCACGCCGCCGACGAGCTCCAACGCGTTGAAGACTGGCGCGACAGGGTGCTGATCGCCATGGTTGTGGTGTTCTGCGCCACGGCGACAATGCTGGGACTGCTGACCCGGTACGCGGTCACCCAGCCGTTGCAATCCCTGGCCGCGGCATGCCGGCGGATCACCGAGGGCCACTTCGGCAAAGCCATCAAGCCCCCGCGGCGGCCGAAGGACATTCGGAGCATCGCGATGGACGTGGAAGACATGCGCCAGCGGATAGTGGAAGAGCTCGAGGCGGCGCGGTCGGCCCGGGCGCAGTTGGCCGAGCAGGCGCTCGAATTGCGGCGCTCCAACGCCGAACTCGAGCAGTTCGCCTATGTCGCATCACACGATCTGCAGGAACCCTTACGAAAGGTCGCCTCGTTCTGTCAGCTGCTCGAGAAGCGCTACGGCGACAAGCTCGACGAGCGCGGTGTCGAATACATCGCCTTTGCGGTGGACGGCGCCAAACGTATGCAGGTGCTCATCAATGATCTGCTGAGCTTCTCCCGGGTCGGCCGGATGGGCGCACTGCACGCCGAGGCCGACCTGGACACCGCATTGAACGACGCGCTGGCCAACCTCGCCGCCGCGATCGAGGAATCAAACGCCGAGATCGTGCGCCCAGCGCAGCGTCTTCCGCAGATCGTCGGGGACCCCACCCTGCTGACGATGTTGTGGCAGAACCTGATCGGCAATGCGGTGAAGTTCCGGCACGCAGATCACCCACCCCGCATTGTCATCGAATGTCAACGGGGCGCCGGTGATCGCCACGGCGACTGGTTACTGACGGTGACGGACAACGGCATCGGCATCGGCGAGGAGTTCGTCGACAAGGTTTTCGTGATCTTCCAGCGTCTACATGGTCGCGATCAGTACTCTGGAACCGGTCTGGGTCTCGCGGTCTGCAAAAAAATTGTGGAGCATCACGGCGGCACAATCCGGATCGATACGACCTACGACCGGGGAACCCGGTTCGAGTTCACGCTGCCCTTAACAGAACGCGCAGAATCCGTCGAATCCGTCGAATCCGTCGAATCCATCGACGCTGATGGAACACGCTTGGCCGCCCTGGAAGGAGCCAACGAATGACACCAGCCGGTCGAGCAATCGACATCCTGCTCGTTGAAGACGATCCGGGAGACGAGCTCATCACCCGGGAAGCTTTCGAGCACAACAAGCTGCGGAACAGGCTGCATGTCGCGCACGACGGAGAAGAGGGGTTGAACTACCTTTACCAGCGCGGTGCATACGAGGACGCGCCACGGCCCGACCTCATCCTGCTCGATCTGAACCTGCCGAAATACGACGGCCGCCAGCTGCTCGAGAAGATCAAGTCCGACCCCGAGCTCAGTCGCATCCCGGTCGTCGTGCTCACCACCTCCTCGGCAGAGGAGGACATTTTGCGCAGTTACAAGCTGCACGCCAACGCCTACGTCACCAAGCCGGTCGACCTCGACCAATTCATGAACGCGGTCCGCCAGATCGATGAGTTCTTTTTGCAGGTGGTCCGTCTCCCGCAAAGCTGACGTTCTACAGTGCGCCGGCGGGCTCGGCAGGGCGCACGATGCCGTGCTGGTTCACCTGGTAGACGTGTGACGTCGACATGTCGAAGAACATGCCGACGACCTGTAAAGCACCAGAAGCCATGGCGGGGGCCAAGATCGGATGCTGGGCGAGCCTTTCCACCTGCACGGCCACATTCACGACGCTCAGCTGATCGACTTCGCCGAAGCCGCCTGCCTGCGCGCTCGCCCGCGCCGGATGGCGATCGCGGTACGCGACGAGGCTGTCGCGGGCATGGTCGAGCCACCCGCTCAGCGCCGTGGCCGGTCGATCCCCCGCGGCCCGAGTGTCGTGCAGCAGTTGCGCCATCGCGCCGCATGACGAATGTCCGCATACGACAACCGAACTCACGCGAAGCTGGTTGACCGCGAACTCGAGTGCGGCGTCGACGGAGCGATCGGCGGGATCGCTCGGTACCAGGTTGCCGACGTTGCGCACGGTGTAGAGGTCACCGGACCCGCTGGCGGTGATGAGGTCGGGCATGATCCGCGCGTCGGCACACGTGAGGAAGAACGCGTTCGGTTTGGCGCCATCTTCGGGGCTGCGCGGCCAGGGCACCTGGTCGATCGAGCGAGGCGTGTAGTGGCGCCTGGGCCGACTGGTATGCGCGTGCTGCATCATCGCCGGCGTCGTCTCGACGATGATCACCGTCCCGCCGGTCGCCTCGTGGGCGTGTCGCCAGTCGGAAATGGTCTCGGACACCGCCTCGTCGATGTAGTCCGCGTTGAGCGTCAGTCGCACGTCCGAACCCGGCGGCAGCTCGGACAGCACCTTGGTCAGCCGGGGCAACAGCAGGAAGCTGAGCGTGCCGTCGATGTCGACCCGCCAGTGCTTGGACTCGTCGTCGCCGTACGGTTTGGCTTCGATAGGTGCGCGCACCAGCCGGGTCAACAGGATGCCGATCGCGGCGACCAGGCCGATCGCCACGCCCTCCAGCAGGTTGAGAAACACCACGCAGCCAATAGTGATGACGTAGACCGCGAAATTGCCTGTGCGCCAGGCAAGTTTGATGTGGGCCAGCTTGACGAGCTGGATTCCGATCACGATCAGCAGGCCGGCCAGCGCGGACTCGGGAATCAGTCCCACCAGTTTGGTGAACAACGACGCGAACAGCAGGATCCATGCGCCGTGCAGAACCGCCGACATCCGGGTGCGGGCGCCGGCCGCCACGTTGGTGGAGCTGCGCACGATGACGCCGGTGACCGGCAGCCCGCCGAGCAATCCCGACACCACATTCGCGCTGCCCTGCCCGATCATTTCCCCGTCGAAGTTGGTGCGCGGCCCGTTGTGCAGCTTGTCGATAGCGACGGCCGACAGCAGCGATTCGACGCTGGCGATCAGCGCGACGGTCAGGACTCCCAACGCGATGTCGCCGATCTCGGAAACCCATGGCTGCCCGCCGGGGAGCCGCGCGGCAAGGTGGGGCAAGCTGATGGCTTTGAAAAAGTTGGCCGAGAGCGTGATTCGGTCGACACCCTCCAGCCCTGCGGCTTCCGCGACGACGGTCGCGACCACGATGGCCACCAGCGCGCCGGGGATGACACGGACCTTGGCGGGCAGCTTCGGCCATAACAACAAGATGGCGATGACGATCCCGCCGACGATGACCTCATGCAGTTCGTGGTGCAGGATGCCGCTGGGCAATGCCTTGATGTTCTCCCACGCCGACCTCCGGGAATCGCCACCCATCAAGACGTGAACCTGCTGCAAGACGATGGTCACCCCGATGCCGGCCAGCATGGCGTGCACCACCACCGGAGCAACGCCCAGCGCGGCGCGCGCCACCCGAATCACCCCGAACAGGATCTGCAGCGCGCCCGCACAAATGGTGATCACACACGTCATCTGCCAACCGAAGTCCTCGATCAGTCCGGCGACCACCACGGTCAGGCCCGCGGCCGGGCCGCTGACCTGAAGCGCCGACCCGCCGATGGAACCGGCGACGATGCCGCCCACCACCGCGGCGATCAAACCGGCAATCAGCGGGGCGCCTGAAGCGATGGCGATTCCTAGCGACAGCGGCAGCGCAACCAGAAACACAACGAGGGATGCGGGAAGGTCGTAGCGCAGATTGCGCAGCATTGACCCGGTTTGCATCGACTCATTCTGACTGCCTGCCACGATGATTGCTGCGCTTTGTCGGAAGGTGGTGGGCGGCTCATCGGGAATTCATTCCTATACCTATTCCGAATGCCGCTGCGCGAACCGGCTGATCAGCCGCCCGAAAATGTTCAGCAGCAGCAGGAAAACGATCAGCAGGAAGGCCGCGTCATAGGACAAATCCTGCGCCGAGGACGACGGCAGGTTGTAAAACGTCCAGATCGGATAGGTCAGGTAGGCGACCGGTGAGTGGGTGAGTTGTCCCGTCGGGGGCGCATCCGACCAGCCCGCCGTGTACAGCATCGGCGCCGTCTCGCTGATCGCCAGCGCGAGGGCCACCAGCATGCCGGTGACGATCCCGGGCACCGCCGGCTTCAGCACGATCTTGCGTAGGGTCCAACCGAACGGCAGCCCAAGCGCCTCCGCCCCTTCCCGGTACGACGTCGGCACCTGAGACAGCGCGGACTCGGTGGCCTTGGTGATGTACGGAATGCTCATCACCGACAGCACCACCACCCCGGCCGCGAGGGAAAAACCCCAGTCGAACTCGACCACGAGTGCGATGTAGCCGACGTAGCCGAGCACGATGGACGGGACACCGGACAGCACCTCGTAGGCGCCGCGCAGAATCGAACGTGTTCTGCCGGTGGCGAATTCGGACAGATAGATCGCGGCCAGCACGCTTATGGTGCCGGCCACCAGCGTAACCCCTAGGCCCAGGACCGCGGTGCCGATGATGGCATTGCGCAAGCCACCGCCGTTCCCTTGGGTGTCGCGCAGCAGCACGCTGAAATGGAACACCGGCCAGGCGCGGCCGACGACCCCGATCAGCATCCACAACGTCGGGCCGATCACCACCCCCAGGCAGCACAGGCAGCCCGCCCAGAACGCCGAGTTGGCGATCCCGCGCCGAGTCGCGACCGACCGCATGTCGGACACCCGCATGTCAAACACCACGGCCCACCGGCAGCGCGGTGCTCGACGCCCGGCGCACCAATGCCCGAGCGGCCATGTTGGTCAGCAAGGTGATCAGCATCAGCACCAACGAGACCTCGGCGAGCGTCTCGATTGCGAAGTTGGTGGAGTCGGTCAGCGCCGAATCCAGCTGTGAGACCACGGTGCCCGCGACGGTCGTCATGGTCGAGTAGATGTTGGACGGCAGCGCACCCAGCTCCGCCCCGGACACCATGGCGATGGCCATCGTCTCGCCCAGCGCCCGTCCCAGCCCCAGCACCACGGCGCCGACGATGCCGCTGGACACCCACGGCAGGGTGACCCGGCGCACGGACTCCCAATCGGACATGCCCAGCGCGGTGGCGCCCTCGCGCGGCAGCATCGGCACCTGCCGGATCAGGTCCCGGGTGGTGCTGGCGATGATCGGAATGATCATCACCGCCAGCACCAGACCGGACACCAACATGCCCTCCCCGTTGCCGGTGTTGCCGCGGAAGTAGTCGAGCACCGGCACGTCGGGGGCGTTGCGGGCGATCACCGGCGCGACGTGATGCGCGATGAACGGCCCGAACGTGATCGCACCCCACAGGCCGACGACGACGCTGGGGATGCCGGCCAGCATTTCGAGCACCATGCCGACGGCCGACGCCAGCCGCTTGGGCAACCGATCCACGATCGCCAGCGCCGCCCCGATGGACACCGGCACCGCCACGATCAAGGCGATCGCGGAGCTCGCCAGGGTCCCGACGATCAGCGGCAACGCGCCGTAGACCGCGCCGGCCGGATGCGCGACACCGTGGCTGGCCTCGACGCTGCCGTAGGTGTTGCCCGGGTTCCAGTCGATGCCGGTGAAAAAATGCCACCCGTTCACCCTGATCGCGGGGAGTGCCTCGATGACCAGCGTCGCCAGCACGAAGATCAGCGCCAGCAGCGGCACCAGCGCACTGAACCGGCCCGCCCACCTGACGGCGCGGCCGTCGCGGTGATCGTCAGGCAGGCGGCGCGCACGCGTGGGCTTCCGGAGCCTGGAAGGCACAGTGATCGTCACCGGAGGTACTCAGCTGGTGATCTTGGCGATCTGGGCGTCGGACAGCTTCGCGACCGCCGCCGGCAGCGGCTGCATGTGCTCCTGGTCCAGGAACGAGGGGGCATTTCCGTCGCTCACCGCCCAGTTCAGGAACGCCCGCATGGTTTGTGCGACGGCGGGATTCTTCTGGTCGCTGTAGACGACGGCGTACTCGTAGTTGACCATCGGATACCCATCCGGCGCGGGCCCGTTGATCAGCGAGACAACCTGGTTGGCCGGGGTCTGTGCGGCGAAGCTGGCGGCCTCGGCGCCGATGCTTTGGGCGTCGGGCAGCAGGTAATTGCCTGAGGCATTGGCCAATTGAGCCTCGCCCAGTCCCTTCTGGTTGGCCTGGTCCAGGTAGCTGACGCCGATGTAGGCGACGCAGCCGGGGGTCGCCGCGCAACCGGTCACCATGCCGCCGGCGCCGTTCTCACCGAGCGCGCCCGGCACCGCGGGGAAGTCGACGGTGGTGCCGAAGCCGGGCGACTTACCCCAGCCGCCGGGATCTTGCTTCGACAGGTACTGGGTGAACACGAAGGTGTCGCCGGACCCGTCGGAGCGGTGTAGCGGAACCACCGGCGTGGCAGGCAGATTGACCCCAGGGTTCAGCGCGGCGATCTGTGGGTCGTTCCAGGTTTTGATGGTGCCCTCATACATGCCCACCAGCACCTTGCCGTTCAGCTTCAGGTGTCCGGTGACGCCGGGCAGGTTGTAGTTGACCTGCTCCGCGGAAACGGCCAGCGCGATGTTCATCAGGCCCTTGTGCGCCGACATGTCGCCGTCGGACAGGTAGGCACCGGAGGCACCGATGTTGACCGTTCCGGCAGCGGCCTGAGATATTCCGGCGCCCGATCCCGTGGCCCCGGTGCTGATGCTGACGTTCGGGTATTTCGAGTGATAGGCCGGAACCCATTGATTCATCAGGGGATAGAGCTCGGTTGCACCGGTCTCCGCCAACGCCACATTCGACGTCGCGGGGGTTGCGGCGGGATTACCGGTGCCAGAGCCGGGACTCGCTGAACCGGACGTCGAGTGGGCGCCGCAGGCCGCCGCGACCAAAACCACTGGCGCAGCGACCATCAGGGTACGCAATCGATTTTTCCTCGGGTTTTTCACTGGGCTTCACCTTTCTGTTCCCCCGTCTGCTTCCCTATTTGGTGGCCCCCACTTAGTTTTTCGGAACGCCCAGCAGCCCGCGGTCGCCGAACAGCCCGGAGACATATCGGACGGTTTCGGCGTGCTTGGGCGCCAAGAACAACTGCTCGGTCGGCCCTTCCTCGATGAGCCGGCCGTCGAAGAACAGGGCCGTGCGGTCACCGATCCGGGCGGCCTGGGCCAGGTCGTGGGTCACCATGACCACGGTGAGCCGGTTGGCCAGTGAGCGAATGAGCTGTTCAATCTTCTCGGTGGTGGTCGGGTCCAGCGACGAGGTGGGCTCGTCGAGCAGCAACACCTCGGGGTTCACCGCGAGCGCACGGGCCAGGCACAACAGCTGCTGCTGACCACCGGAGAGCCGGAACGGCGAATCACCGAGGCGATCCTTGACCGCATCCCAGAGGCCGACCTCGGTGAGCCGTGCCTCGGCGACGTTTTTGAATTCCTTTCGCGGCACCATTTTGTGAGCGCGCACGCCGGCAACCACGTTGTCGATGATTGACATCGGGAACGGATTTGGGCGCTGGAACAGCATGCCGACTCTACGGCGAAACTCCATCAGGCCCTGGGTGTTGAAGATGCTCTGCCCGTCCAGCAGCACATCCCCGCTGCGGCGGTATCCAGAGACCTTGTCGTTCATCCGATTCAGGGTCCGCAGGAAGGTGCTCTTGCCGGAGCCGGTCGGCCCCAGCAGGGACGTGACCGCACGCGCGGGAAAGTCCAGATTCACTTGATCCAGAACGGTTTTGGTGCCGAAACCGAGGGTAAGGTTCATCGCCGCCATGGCCGGAGCAGATAAATCAGCATCGAGGCCACCGGTCTGGGCGTCGAGCTGTTCGGGGCTAATCAACACGACACAAAGTTACGTCGCCGAACGGCGTTGAGAACCATGCGAAACCATGCTCTGCTGATCTTCAAAGGCGACGCTCATCGGGTGCTTATCTTCATTGAAAGGGGCCGCGAATCCTCTGCTCAGTCAAAGGCGCCGCTCATCGTCCACCCATGTTCGGGGGTTTTGATGTTCAGTGTGTTTCGGGGGGCTCCCCGGTGGCGGAGCGATCGTGGCCGTCGCCCTGAGTAATGGAGGAGTTCCTATGCGATTCAACCGATCTGGCGCACTAGTGAGTATCCTAGCTGCCAGCGCACTGGTGCTGTCGGGATGCGGCAGCACTACCCGCGCCGCGTCACCCGGATCCAACCCACCTGCCGCGCCGGTGCAATGTGGCGGTAAGAAGCAACTCAAGGCCGGCGGCGCGACCGCGCAAGAGAACGCGATGGAGCAGTTCGTCTACGCCTACGTGCATGCCTGCCCGGGCTACACGCTGGACTACAACGCCAACGGCTCCGGCGCCGGGGTGACTGATTTCCTCAGTAACGTCACCGATTTGGCGGGTTCCGGCGATCCGTTGAGCCCGTCGAAGGGTCAGGTCGACCACGCGGCACAGCGGTGCGGTTCGCCGGCGTGGGATCTTCCGGCGGTTTTCGGACCGATCGCGGTCACCTACAACGTCAACGGCGTGAACTCGCTGAAACTCGACGGTCCAACGCTCGCAAAGATTTTCAACGGCAGCATCACCCGCTGGGATGACCCGTCGATCAAGGCGCTCAATCCCGGCACCAACCTGCCGCCTGAGCCGATTCACGTCTTCTTCCGCAGCGACCAATCCGCGGACACCTCGAATTTCGAGCAGTATCTCGATGCCGCATCCAACGGCGCGTGGGGCAAGGGCGTCGGCCAGACCTTCGGCGGGGGCGTCGGTGACGGCGCCAGTGGCGACAACGGCACGTCGGCGGCCGTGCAAAACACCGAAGGGTCGATTACCTACAACGAGTGGTCGTTCGGGGTGGGCAGGCAATTGAACATGGCCCAGATCATCACGTCGGCGGGTCCTGACGCGGTGGCGATCACGACCGACTCGGTGGCCAATACTATTGCCGGAGCCAGGATCTCGGGGCAGGGCAATGACCTGGTGGTCGACACGTCGTCGTTCTACAAGCCGACGCAGCCCGGGGCGTACCCGATCGTGGAGGCGACCTACGAGATCGTGTGCTCGAAATACCCGGATTCCGCGACCGGGGCGGCCGTAAAGGCGTTCATGCAGGCCGCAATCGGCGCGGGCCAAGTCGGTTTGGACCAGTACGGGTCCATTCCGCTGCCGAGCTCGTTTCAGGCGAGGGTCGCGGCAGCCGTGAACGCGATCTCGTGAGTACTCGCGATCAAAAAGCCTCGGGTGAAGGGAGCGTCGGAAAGTGAACGATTGTGAGCTGGCTTCGCGGGCAGGGACGCGTTTCGGGCCCTATCAGCTAGTGCAACTGTTGGGCCGGGGTGGGATGGGCGAGGTCTATCAGGCCGAGGACACCCGCAAGCACCGGGTGGTGGCGTTGAAACTTATCTCCCAGCAGTTCTCCAACGACTCGGTGTTTCGCGCGCGGATGCAACGCGAGGCCGACACGGCGGGGCGACTGACCGAGCCGCACATCGTGCCGATCCATGACTACGGCGAGATCGACGGGCAGTTCTTCGTGGAGATGCGGCTGATCGACGGCGCCTCGCTGCGCACCCTGCTGAAGTACTACGGTCCGCTGACCCCGGCGCGGACGGTGGCCGTCGTGCGCCAGATCGCCGCCGCGCTGGACGCCGCGCACTCCAACGGCGTGACGCACCGCGACGTCAAACCGGAAAACATCCTGATCGGCGGCAACGACTTCGCCTATCTGGTGGATTTCGGTATCGCCCGTGCCGCCACCGACCCGGGGCTGACCCAGGTCGGGACCGCCGTGGGCACCTACAACTACATGGCGCCGGAGCGGTTCACCGGCGACGAGGTCACCTACCGCGCCGATATCTACGCGCTGGCCTGCGTGTTGGGCGAGTGCTTGACCGGGGCGCCGCCGTACCAATCCGACAGTGTCGAACGGTTGATCGCCGCGCATCTGCTCGACCCGGTCCCGCGGCCCAGCCAGCAGCTGCGCCCCGGGATGATTCCGGTGGCCCTGGACCAGGTGATCGCCACGGGCATGGCCAAAAACCCTGACGAGCGTTTTCGCACCGCCGGTGAGCTGGCCGCCGCCGCTCATGACGCGCTGTCCGGACCCGACCAGCGCCTGGAAACCACGATCTTGCGGCACGGCGATAACGCGAGCCTTCTCGCCGGCGGCCCCGACGCGCTGCGCGCGGCGTCACGGGCCTATTACGGTGCGGTTCCCAACCTCGGGCCCAGCGATGAGACGATGGTGCGCCGGGTGCCTATTCCCGTGCCCGAACACGGGAGCGGCACCAGCTGGCCCGCGGTGCTGCCGGACTTCACGCACGGCGCCCGGGAGCCCGGCCGGAAACGCAAGCGCTGGATCATCGCCGGCGCTGCCGCACTGGCGCTCGTGTCCACCATCGGTGTCACCGGCTACCTGGGAACGCGTCCCTCATCGGCGTCCTCGAAGCCGGTGTCCGGGCAATCCGTGCTGCCGTTCAACGGCATCGACTTCCGCCTCTCCCCGGGCGGCGTGGCGCTGGACAAAGCCGGCGATGTGTTCGTCACCAGTGAAGGCATGTACGGGCGGGTGGTGGAGTTGCCGGCGGGATCGAGCACCCCGACGGTGCTGCCGTTCAGCGGCCTCTACCAACCGCAGGGGCTGGCGGTGGACAACGCCGGCGCCGTGTACGTCGCCGACTTCAACAACAGGGTGATCAAGTTGACGGCCGGGTCGAACAGCCAGACCGTGCTGCCGTTCAGCGGCCTCAACTACCCCGAAGGTGTGGCGGTGGACGGCCAGGGCGACGTGTTTGTCGCCGACCGCGGCAACAGCAGCGTGTTGAAGTTGGCGCCCGGGTCGAACGCCCAGACGGTGCTGCCGTTCACCGGGCTGAAGAACCCCGATGGCGTGGCGGTCGATCCCGCCGGCAACGTCTTCGTCACCGACACCGACAACAACAGGGTGCTGGAGTTGGCGGCCGGGGCGGCCAGCCAGACCGTGCTGCCGTTCACCGGTGTCACCGTGCCCTGGGGCATCGCGGTGGACAACGCCGGCACCGTCTACATCACGCAACACGACGCCAACCAGGTGATGAAATTGGTGTCCGGGTCGAACACCCCGACCGTGCTGCCGTTCACGGGGCTCAACACCCCCTTGGGGGTGACGGTGGACGGTACCGGCAATGTGTTCGTCGCCGACCGCGGTAACGACCGGGCGGTCAAGCTCACGCCCTGAGTATTACGACGCGGGTTGTGGTGCGCTGAGAAACTCTTCGGTGTGTTGGCCGGCGGCCGGCGGGGGGTCGGTGGCCGCGGCGTCAAAGCTCGAGTAGCGCGCGGGCAAGCGGACCACCGTGATCGCCCCTTCGCCGCTGCCGACTTTCAGCGCGAGGTCGTTCTCGGCGAACAGCTCGGTGCCGACGACCTGCTTCCAGGTGTAGGCGAGGCAGGCCATCAGACCGCCATCCTGCAGCGCCTCAACCCATTCGGCGGCGGTCTTGGCGGCCAGCGCCGACTCCAGTTCCTCGGTCAACTCGGGGTAATTGATCGCCCGTGAGCGCTGGTCGGCGAACCGCTCGTCGTCGACGAGGTCCGGCCGGCCGATGATCTGGCACAGCTTGGCCCAGTGCTTGGGCACATAGGCGCTGATGACCAGGTAGCCGTCGGCGGCTTTGAACGCGTCCGACGGCTGGGTGGCAAAGCCAACTCCCTTGCGCCGCTGAGCTTTTGGCGCGGGTTCCGGTTTTGGAGCTTCGCTCGGCTTGTTCAGGTGGATGGTTAATTGACTGGCCTGCAGGCTCACCGCGACGTCATACATCGCGACGCGCACGACGTCGCCCACTCCGTGGCGCTCACGGTTGAGCAGTGCGGCCAGCACCGCCTGGGCCAGCACATGACCGCTGGCGGCGTCGACGAGTTGGAACGGAATGATCTGCGGCTTGCCGCTGGGTGTGGGCATCCCGGTGGTCATGCCGGACTCGGCCGCGACCATGAGATCGACACCCGGTCGGCTGCCGTGCGGGCCGTTGCCGCCGTAGGCCGACAGGCGCGCGTAGATGAGTTTCGGGTTGCGGGAACGCATCTCGCCGGGGCCCAGGCCCATGCGTTCCATCACCCCGGGGCGAAACCCTTCCAGCACAACGTCCGCGGTATCAGCCAGCCGCAGTATCTGCTCCTTGGTTTCCGCATTGGTGAGGTCCGCTATCACCGACTTCTTGCCGCGGTTGTGGGGGAGAAACAACGTGGCCAGCGGCGGGCGTCCGGGCAGGACGGCGGTGATGTGCCGGGCCGCCTCACCGACGGGCGCCTCGATCTTGATGACCTCGGCGCCCAGGTCGGCCAGCACCTGCCCGGCCATCGGTCCGGCTATGTTTTGGGTGAAGTCGAGTACCCGGAAACCGTCAAGTGGCTTGGGGGGGTTGCTGTTCGGCATCAGCCGGCCTTTCGGTTGTCCAGCACCGTGGTGCAGTAGTAGTTTCTGCCGAACGGGGCCTCGGGGTCACTGGACTGCAGCGGTAATCCGTTGTCGGCCAACAATTGATTGAGCGGCGTGCGAATCGGCTGCCAGCCGCGTTCCTCCAGGTAGGTCGCCGCGTCATTGCGGTCGCCAGGGAAGCCCAGATCGCCGAGCGCGATGTCGAGGCCCTTATCGCGCCACTTTTCGCTGGCGGCGTTCAACGCCTCCCCGTTGACGCCCGAATTCATGAAGACTTCTGCCACCAGTCGGCTGCCATCGGCGCTGAGCGCGGTGATGTTGTCCAGCAACCGGTCCTGCGCGTCCGGGGGCAGGAACCCGAGCAGGCCCTCGGCGGCCCATGCGGCGGGTTGCGTGGAGTCGAACCCCGCCCGTCGCAATGCCGACGGCCAGTCGTGGCGCAGGTCGATGGCGACGGCCCGGACGTCGGCCGTGGGCAGTGCGCCGAGCGCGCCGATCGTGCCGGTCTTGAACTCGATGACTTGCGGCTGGTCGACCTCGAACAGCGTCGTTCCCGGTGCCCAGGGCAGTCGGTATCCACGTGCGTCGAGGCCGGCGGCCAAGATGACCACCTGGCGGATGCCCGCGTCGCCCGCGTCGGAAAAGAATGCGTCGATATAGCGGGTGCGTGCCGCCAGCAGGTCGGTCATGCGTTGCATGCCCCACGGCGCACCCGGGACGTCGACATCGGCGGAGTCGAGTTCCCCGGCGGCCCACCGCGTGAAGAAGTCGACGCCCACGGCGCGCACCAGCGGTTCGGCGAACGCATCGTCGATCAGCGCGGCCCTGGTGGCCCTGGCTCGTCCCGAGGCCACCAGGGTGGCGGTGGCCCCCACGCTGGTCGCCAGATCCCAGGTGTCATTGTCAGTACGGCCGCTGCGCCCCACCCCGGTGGTCCCTTCTCCCTTTTAACACCCTTGTGCCCTGCTGATTAGACAGATTAACGAGCCCCGCCGGGCGCCGATTGGCCCCGCCCCCGCTGACGTCGTAATACGACTGACACCCGACAGTGGCGGTTTCGAGCCGGTTCGGAGACCATCGCATACCTACCATCACCGGATGACCATCACCCACCCAGTCGGCGACGGTGTCGTAGGCGAGGTCCGCTGCCACGGATCCATACCCGCTTGGCCGGTGCTGGTCGCATGGGACGCCGGATGGCGGCAGGACGCCCGGTGGGCACGGTGGTTGGCCTGGGTAAGCCTCGCCGTGGTGCTCATCGAGGGCGTCATCGGCCTGTGGCAGGGCCTGGCGGTCGGATCGGTCGCCTTGACCGGGTGGGCGCTGGGCGGCGGCGCCGAGGCGCTGGCCAGCGCGATGGTGGTGTGGCGCTTCAGCGGTGCCCGCACGATGTCTCAGACCGCGGAGCGCCGCGCCCAACGCGGCGTGGCGGTGTCGTTTTGGCTGACCGCGCCGTACATCGCCGCCGAGTCCATCCGCGACCTGACGGACGGGCATCACGCCGAAACGTCGGTGATCGGCATCGGCCTGACGGCGCTGGCCCTGGTGCTGATGCCGGCACTGGGCCGGGCCAACCATCAATTGGGCACGCGACTGGGCTCGCCGGCCACCGAGGGCGAGGGAACGCAGAATTATCTATGCGCGGCCCAGGCCGCCGGAGTACTGGTCGGCCTAGCGATTACGGCTTTCTGGGCGGGCGGCTGGTGGGTTGACCCCGCGATCGGCCTCGCCATCGCCGGCGTCGCGGTCTGGCAGGGCATCCGCGCCTGGCAGGGCCACGACTGCGGCTGCTGAAGAGCTGTTGAAGTCTCAGTCCAGGCGGTAGCGGATCAGCCGAGAGCTGTTGGCCACCACCGCAACCGACGATGCGTTGTGCAGGATCGCGGCCAGCACGGGGGAGAGCGCGCCGCCCGCCCCGATCAGCAGCCCGGCCGCGTTGACGGCGATCGACATGCCGTAGTTCTCCCGGATCACGTCGACCGCCCGCGCGCCCAGGTCGCGCACGTCGAGCAGGCGATGCAGATCGTCGTTGGCCAGCGCCACGTCGGCGGTCTCGACCGCGACGTCGGTTCCGGCCAGCCCCATGGCAATTCCGATGTCGGCGGCCGCCAGCGCCGGGGCGTCGTTGATGCCGTCGCCGACCATGCCGACGATGTAGCCCTCGCTCTGCAGATCGCGCACCACCTCGAGCTTGTCTTCCGGCATCACCTCGGCGCGCCACTCGTCGATCCCCAGCTCGCCGGCCACGACCTCGGCGATGTCCGGATGATCCCCGGTGAGCATGACGATCCGGCGAATGCCGTTGGCGCGCAACTTAGTCAGCACCGCGGCGGCCTCGGGCCGCACTTCGTCGCGCAGGCTGATCAGCCCCACCAGCGTGCCGTCCACCGCGAGCAGCAACGGGGTCTCGGCCTCGCCGCGCAGCTTGGCGACCCAGTCCGACGCCTTCTTGGGCACCTTCACCTTTTCGGCGCGCAGCAGCGATGGGCTGCCCAGCAGCAGGGTCCGCCCGTCGGCCCACGTGCGCATGCCCAGGCCCACCAGCACCTCGCACTCCTCATGCGGCGGGATGCTGATGTGGCGTTCCTCAGTCGAGCGGATCACCGCTTCGGCCAGCGGGTGACGGGAGTGGATCTCCGAGCTGGCCGCATAGGCCAGCACCTGCTCGGGCTGCCAATCCTTATGCATGGCAACGATATTCGTGACCACGGGCCGCCCGACTGTCAACGTCCCGGTCTTGTCGAAGACGATCGCGTCGACCCGCCCCGCCTGTTCCAGGTGGGATCCGCCCTTGATCAGGATGCCGCGGCGGGCGCCGTTGCCGATGGCGGCGCTGATCGTGGTCGGGGTGGCCAGTCCCACCGCGCACGGGCACGCGATCAGCAGCATGGTCATCGCGCGGCGGACGTCGCCGGTGATCGCCAGGGTGATCGCCGACACGATGAACGAGGTCGGAACGAAGCGGCGGGAGAAGTTCTCGCCGACCGTCTGGATCGGCGCCCGATCGAGCTGG
Organism: uncultured Actinomycetota bacterium; assembly: GCA_963767375.1. GTDB lineage: Bacteria > Actinomycetota > Actinomycetes > Mycobacteriales > Mycobacteriaceae > Mycobacterium. The sequence goes on along the minus strand of CAVYDT010000008.1, from coordinate 359,504 downwards.
GCCTCTTCGACTCTGGCGATGATGCGCCCGATGGTGGTCTGGTTGCCGACGGCCTGGGCGCGCACCACCAGGCGCCCGCGCACGACGACCGAACCGGCGTGCACGTGCGACCCGGTGCCGACGCTGACCGGCAGGTTTTCACCGGTGATCGCGGACTGGTTGACGACGGCCTCGCCGTCGACCACTTCGCCGTCGACCGGGATCGCGACGTGGTCGTGCACCACCACCTCGTCGCCGATCTGCAAGGTGTCGATCGGCACTTGGACCTCGGTGCCGGCGTCGGATTGCCCTGCAGGGTCCTCCGCCAGTCGGACCCAGGCCGTGTCCTGGCTGCCGCGCAGCAGCTCCGAGATGGCCCGCCGGGTGCGGCGCAGGGTCAGATCTTGCAGGTACTCACCGATGTTGAGCAGCCACAGCACGGTCAGCGCGACCACGTTCTCGCGCAGGATGAGGCTGGCCACGGTGGCCGCCGAGACCAGCGCATCGGTGCCGGCCCGGCCGGAGCGGAGCGAGCGCAGCGCACCGCGCAGGAACGGATACCCGGTGAAGATGGTCACGCCACTGGCCACCACTCGGCCGCTGGGGCCGAGCAGCGGCGGACGCGCGAACACGTATCGGCGCACACCGAGTAGGGCCAGGGCGGCGCCGCCGATGACCATGCGAAGGACGTCGGTGTTGCGGATTTCGGAGGAATGCGGCGCGCGGGCGGGGATCAGGTCCGCGGCGACGTGTGCGGCGTCATCGATCGCAGCCAGTACCGCGGCGCGGTCGCAACGCTTCGGCGAGTACCACACGACGACGGACCCGGTGCGCGGGTAGGCGTGCACCACCCGCACGCCGTTGCACTTGGCGACTGCCTCTTCGACCGCGACGGCGCGACGGGAGTCGCAGCGGACCCAGGCGACCTGAACCCGCATGCGCCCAGCCGCATCCGAAACCACCGTCGGGGCAGGCTCTTTGGTGAGGGCGAGGGTCACGTCAGGAGGTCAGTGGTCGTGCTCGTGCACGTCACCGACGGCCGGCGTGGGTGCCTCCTCGCCGATACGTTCGCGGGCTTCGGCCATCACGTCGGCGATTTTGAGCCTCGCGGACTCCGCGGCTTCCTCGGCCTTGCGGGTTCCGCGCAACCCCAGCTCGGCCGCGGATACGGCAGTCTCGTGCAGCGGCGCCTTGTTGAGGGCTTTGCGTGCCACCTCGTAGGCGGTCACTCCGACCAATCCCGTGACCACCGTCCCTGCAGCTTTAGCCAACAGCCCGTACACCGCCATTGCCCTAACCTTCCGTGCTGGTCTGCGTCGTCCCGACGTTAACATCGCAATATAGCGATATCAATATGGATTGAGGCGTCGCTGCTCATCACCTAGTCGTTTGGTTGAGCTCCATCCTTGTCGGAGGGTCGTGGCATACTCGAACACATGTTCGATCGACGGTATGCCTCGCGGCCCGCGCCGGAGTCTGCGGCGTGGGTGGAGCGCCTGCGTGCGGCCGCTCGCGCGGAGAACCGGGCCGCTGCTGAGCAGCTGGTGGTGATCGGGCAGTTGTTCGCCGATCGGTACTCGTCGCGTTCGGAGACCGATGAGTGGGCGATCGACACCGAGGCCGCGGTGGCCGCCGAGGTGGGTGCGGCGTTGCGGATCAGCCAGGGCCGCGCCGCGTCCCGGTTGCGCTATGCCCGGGCGATGCGCGAGCGGCTCCCGCAGGTCGGTGAGGTGTTTCAGGCCGGGGATATCGACTATCGGGCATTCACCACGATCGTGTACCGCAGTGATCTGATCACCGACCCCGACGTCATGGCCACCGTGGATCATCAGCTGGCGGCCAATGTGGCGCGGTGGCCCTCGATGAGCCAGGGCCGACTGGGCGCCCAGGTCGACAAGATCGTGGCCCGCGCCGACGCGGATGCGGTGCGCCGACGCACCGAGGCCCAGGCCGACCGCGAGATCTGGATCGGCGCCGAGCAAGAGGGCCTGTCCCAGATCATCGGCAGCCTGTTCACCGTCGACGCCCACGCCCTCGACACCCGCTTGAGCGCGTTGGCGGCCACGGTGTGTGCCCACGACCCCCGCACCAAAGACGAGTGCCGCGCCGATGCCCTGGGCGCGTTGGCCGCCGGGGCGGAGCGGCTGGGCTGTCGCTGCGGGCGCGCTGACTGCGCCGCGGGCCAACGCCGCGCGCCCTCGCCGGTGACCATCCACGTCATCGCCGAACACGCCACCCTCAACGGGACCGGAACAGCGCCGGGCTCCCAGCTCAGTGCCGACGGGCTGATCACCCCCGAACTCATCACCGAACTCGCCAAGTCAGCCACCCTGATCCCGCTGATCCACCCCGGCGACGCCGCACCCGAGCCCGGCTACACCCCGTCCAAAGCGCTGGCTGATTTCGTGCGCGCCCGCGACCTGACCTGCCGATGGCCCGGCTGCGACGTCCCCGCGGTCAACTGCCAGCTCGACCACACGATTCCGCACGCCCAAGGCGGGCCCACCCACGCCGGCAACCTGAAATGTTATTGCCCGACTCATCACCTTCTAAAGACATTTTGGGGCTGGCGGGAAAAGCAACTATCCGACGGCACCCTGATCCTGACCTCCCCAGCCGGGCACACCTACGTCACCACCCCAGGCAGCGCCCTGCTATTCCCCAGCCTGTGCCACGCCGTCGGCGGCATGCCCGCCCCCGAAGCCGCCCCACCCCCCGAGAACTACTGCGCCCAACGCAGCACCATGATGCCCAAACGCCGCCGCACCCGCACCCAAGACCGCGCCCACCGCGTAGCCACCGAACGCCGGCAGAATCGCGACGCGCGCATGGCCCGAACCGGACCCGCCCCACCCGACACCGACGACGACCCACCACCCTTTTAGAGGACCCGGGTCACCTTTTCGGTCTCGATCCTGCGCTGCAGCGCCGCCGGATTGGGGTTGGCCACCTGCACCAGCGACGCGCCGACGGCCATGATCGCCAGCAGCCCGTCCACTAACTCGCCCGGACCGGACCACGAGGCACTGGAAAGCACCCGATCTTTTGGTGTTAAACCCCTTGTCGCCGCGGAGTTTTCACAGTCGGCGAGGATCTCCTCGACCGATCGAGCAGCCAGCGCCGGCCCGGGATGGCGTTCGGGGACTATCTGATCGCCGTGCACCCGCACCGCGGTCGCGTAGTCGGTGACGCCGACCGGCAGGTCGGGTGCCGGCCGGCCGAACGGATCGAGCGACAGCACCGCAACCTCGCCGCCGGACACGGCCGTGTCGGCCTCGTCCAGCCGTTCGGCGGTGCATAGCGCGATATCGGCTGAAGAGTCGTCCAGGACCGCCTCGGCGCCGATCCACCACACCCCGAACAACGCCGCCGCCGTCTGCCAATGAGCCGGGAGCAGGATCGCGATCCGGCTGGCCGGGCCGGCGCCGAGCTCTTCGCGCAACAGGTTGGCGGTCTTGGCGGCCCAGTTGGCCAGGGTTACCGCGGACAATTCGATGCGCTCGCCGGTGGCATCGTCGTAGTAGGTGATGCGCGGGCCGACCGGGTCGGCGCGCAGCATCGGGTCCAAAATCGCCCCGCTGAGTGTTGTCGGCGCGGTCAGTTGATGCACTCGGGCTTGTCGGAGCCGGCGGTAAGGACCGGCGAGGGTGGGGGTGCGCTCCCGTCGGAGGATCCGCCGTTGGACGTACGCGCGGGCGTCACTTGATCGGTCGGGCCGCCGCCGGAGAGCCCGGAGCCCGGACCGGTGTAGTCGTTGGCCAGCACCACCCGGACCGATCCCTGCGGTATCGACGCATCGGCGACGACCGGCAATCCGCCGAGTTCCTTGGACACTTCCTGGGCGCCCAGGTCGTCGGACTTCGCGGCGCGCACCTGGCTGCTCTTCACGTGGCCGCCGTCGTTGTTGCCGACGGTTCCCGTGCTGAATCCCTTGGAGTTCAACACGTCTGACACCGCCGCGGCCAGTCCGTTGATGTCGGTGTCGTTGACCACGTCGGCGCTGGTCTTGGCGGGTGTGTAGGCGAGCTGTTCGGTCTTGCCCTGAGACTGGTCGTTCAGCAGGCCGGCGATCCAGTCCTGCACCTGATGCGGATCCACCCGAACGACACTTTGCATGCCGTCGTCGCTCCAGCCGGCACCGTCGAGCACCGGAATGGTGGCGAAGGCGACTTTTCCGCCGGCGAGCTTTTGCAGCTGCTGCAGGAAATCCATTACGTCCCACCCGGAGGAGATCACCATCGAGCGCTGCACGGCCTGCTCCAGCCGGCTCAGGGTGGACGGACTGGACAGCGTCCGGCCCGAGATGACCCGGTGGGCCAGCGAGGCCATCACCGCCTGCTGGCGCACCACCCGGTCCAGGTCGCCGCGCGGCAGGTCGTGGCGCTGGCGGACGAAACTGAGCGCCTGCGGGCCGTTGAGCTTCTGCCGCCCGGCCGGAAAGTCGGCACCCGAAAGAGGTTCGAACACTGGCTCTTTGAGGCAGACTTCGACGCCGCCGAGCGCGTCGGTGATCAACGCGAAACCGAGCAGCCCGATCTCGGCGTAGTGGTCGACGGTGACGCCGGTCAGGTCGGCGACCGTCTTGATCAGGGCCTCGCGACCGGCCTCGGTGCCCGCCGCCTCGGCTTCGGCGGCCGAAGCCCCGGCTCGCACGAGGCTGGCCCGCTTGGCCTCCCTGGTTTGGCCGTAGACGCCGTTGATCTTGGTCTTGCCCAAACCCTGGGCCGCGACGTAGGAGTCCCGCGGAATCGAGATCGCGGTGGCCGACTTCCCGTTGTTGGGTATCCGGATCAGGATGATGGTGTCGGTGTTGGTGGCTTCCTCATCACCGGCCCGCAATGTCGCCAGCTCCTCGGCCGACAACGGGTTGCCGTGGGCGTCGGTGCGGCTGTCCAGGCCGACCAGCAAGATGTCGATCGCGCCGTCGTCGCCGCCCTTGCCCAGCGAGGGCGCGAACATGTGGAAGATGCCGTCCTCGAATGACCGGACGCTGCTCCACGCCACCCCGGTGCCGACGACGATCGCAACAGCCAACGTCGTGGCAAGCGCACGAACCACACGTTGCACAAGCATCACACTAGGTTACTTGCGACACACCCGCTTGCCAGTTAGCCAACCCCGGCGTGCCCGGGCCGCGCAGGGCGCATGCCAGACTCGACACATGTCGGGCAGGATTGTGATCGCTGGTGCAGATGGACAGCTGGGCGGCGTGTTGGCGGCTCAGGCCGCTCGTGGGGACCACGACGTGCTGGCCCTGACCTCGGAGCAGTGGGACATCACCGACCCCAAAGCCGCTGAGCGGATCGTGCAAAGAGGCGATGTCGTGATCAATTGCGCTGCCTACACCAACGTCGACGCGGCCGAAAGCGATGAGACGACCGCCCACGCGGTCAACGCCACCGGCCCGCAACACATCGCGCGTGCCTGCGCGCGCGCCGGCGCCCAGCTGATCCACGTCTCCACCGACTATGTGTTCAGCGGAGACTTCGGTGCGGAGGGCCCGCGGCCCTACGAGCCCAGCGACCAAACCGCGCCGCTGGGCGTATACGGCCGCACCAAGCTCGCCGGTGAAGTGGCCGTGCTGGACGCGCTGCCGCAGGCCGTCGTGGTACGGACCGCCTGGGTCTACACCGGCGGGACCGGCAAGGACTTCGTCGCGGTCATGCGCCGGCTGGCCGCCGGCGACGGCCCCGTCGACGTGGTCGACGACCAGTCCGGTTCGCCCACCTACGTTGCCGACCTGGCCGGCGCCCTGCTGCAGGTGGCCGGCGGGGATGTGTCCGGGCCCATCCTGCACGCCGCCAACGAGGGTGCGATCTCTCGATTTGAGCAGGCCCGGGCGGTGTTCGAGGAATGCGGTGCCGACCCGCAGCGGGTGCGTCCGGTCAGCACCGCACAATTCCCGCGGCCGGCGGCCCGGCCGGGCTACTCGGCGCTGGGTAGCCGGGAGTCCGCCGAGCGCGGCCTGACGCCGCTAAGGCCCTGGCGCAGTGCGCTTGTCGCGGCACTGGCCGCGGCCGATCGACCGGTACCCTCTACGCGTGACTGACGTGCTGCCGGTCGTCGCGGTGACCTTCTCGCCGGGCCCGCATCTCGAGCGCTTCCTGGCCTCGTTGTCCCACGCCACCGAGCGTCCGGTGAGCGTGGTGTTGGCCGACAACGGCTCTACCGACGGAACGCCGCAGGCCGCGGTCGAGCGCTACCCCAACGTTCGGCTGTTCGAGACCGGCGCCAACCTCGGATACGGGACCGCGGTGAATCGCGCGGTCGCGGCGCTCACCGCAGAAGAGGGCGCCGACGATGACTGGGTAATGGTGGCCAACCCGGACGTGCAGTGGGGCCCCGGCAGCATCGACGCCCTGCTCGACGCCGCCGCCCGCTGGCCCGGCGCAGGCGCTTTGGGGCCGCTGATCCGGGACCCTGACGGATCGGTGTATCCGTCGGCGCGCCACCTGCCGAGCCTGATCCGCGGCGGCATGCATGCCGTGCTGGGACCGTTCTGGCGGCGCAACCCATGGACGGCGGCCTACCGCCAGGAGCGACTGGAGCCCAGCGAACGCCAGGTTGGCTGGTTGTCGGGTTCGTGCCTGCTGGTGCGCCGGTCGGCTTTCAGCCAGATCGGCGGATTCGACGAGCGCTACTTCATGTATATGGAGGACGTCGACCTCGGTGACCGGCTCGGCAACGCCGGCTGGCTCAGCGTCTATGTGCCGTCGTCGGAGGTCCTGCACCACAAGGGCCATTCCACCGGAGACGACCCCGCCAGCCACCTGGCCGCCCACCACAAAAGCACCTACCTCTTCCTCGCCGACCGGCATCCTGGCTTGTTGCGGGCCCCGTTGCGCTGGACGCTGCGGGGGTCGTTGGCCCTGCGGTCTCATTTGATGGTGCGCGGCTCGCGCCGCAGATTGCTCAAGCTGGAAAGGCGGCACTGAATGGTGGCAATGGTGGCAATGGCGACTTCTGACGTCGATGCGGTGGTGCTGGTCGGCGGCAAGGGCACCCGGCTGCGGCCGCTGACGCTCTCGGCGCCCAAGCCCATGCTGCCCACCGCCGGGCTGCCGTTTCTCACCCATCTGCTGTCCCGGATCGCCGGCGCGGGCATCGAGCACGTGGTGCTGAGCACGTCCTATGAAGCCGCGGTGTTCGAGGCGGAGTTCGGCGACGGGTCCAAGCTGGGCCTGCAGATCGACTACGTGACCGAGGCCAGTCCGCTGGGCACCGGCGGCGGCATCGCCAACGTCGCCGGCCAGCTGCGGCACGACACCGTGATGGTGTTCAACGGCGATGTGCTCTCCGGCGTCGACCTGGGCGAGCTGCTGGAATTCCACCAGACCAACCACGCCGACGTGACACTGCACCTGGTGCGGGTGGGTGACCCGCGGGCGTTCGGCTGTGTGCCCACCGACGAAAAGGGCCGCGTCGTCGCCTTTCTCGAGAAGACGCAGGATCCGCCGACCGACCAGATCAACGCCGGTTGCTATGTCTTCGAGCGCGACATCCTCGACCGGATTCCGCGGAATCGCCAGGTTTCGGTGGAACGCGAGGTGTTTCCAGCGCTGCTGTCCGACCCCGGCGTCAAGGTCTGCGGCTACGTCGATGCCACGTACTGGCGCGACATGGGCACGCCCGAAGACTTCGTTCGGGGATCGGCCGATCTGGTGCGCGCGATCGCCCCGTCGCCGGCGCTGCAGGGCCACCGTGGCGAGCAGTGGGTGCACGACGGAGCGGCGGTGTCTCCCGGCGCGGTGCTGATCGGCGGCACGGCTGTGGGGCGTGGCGCCGAGATCGGCCCGGGTGTGCGGCTCGACGGCGCGGTGATTTTCGACGGCGTCAAGGTCGAAGCCGGCAGCGTCGTCGAGCGCTCGATCATCGGCTTCGGTGTGCGCATCGGCCCGAGGGCGCTGATCCGCGACGGTGTGATCGGCGACGGTGCCGATATCGGCGCGCGCTGCGAGCTACTGCGCGGCGCTCGGGTGTGGCCGGGTGTGGTTATTCCCGACGGCGGGATCCGCTACTCGTCCGACGTGTAGCTTGAGCGACCAGGTATGCCAGTGCGTGATCGGTTCCGGGCGGCAACGCGTCAGCTGGCCACCACCGCAAGTCGTCCGACTCGTCGCTGACCACGATCTGCGCGCCGGGCGGCGCGTGCGCGACGAACTGCATATCGAGATGGCGGGTCGGCACGCCCAGCGAGCACGTCACCGGGTGAACATGGATCGCAACTAATTCGGGCGCGATGCGCAGGTCGGCGAGACCGGACTCCTCGACGGCCTCGCGCAGGGCCGCGGCCACGATGTCGTCGTCGTCCTCGCAGTGCCCGCCCAGTTGTACCCAGCGACCCAGCCGCGGGTGCAGGGTGAGCAGCACCCGAGTGCCGCTGTCGTCGAGCACCAGCGTCGAAGCCGTGACGTGGCCCGGTACGCACTCGCGGAGGCAGGCGTCGTCGCGGCCCTCTACGAAAGCCAGCACCGCATGCCGCAACGAATCCTGGGCCGCATCGGGCGCTTGCCAGTCGGTGAGGACCGCGATCGCCGACTCTCGAACGCTCACCGGGATCCCCGCTTTGTGCGGCGTTCGCGCAGCGCGACCCACGCCGATCGGCACTGCGCCACCACGTCCGGCGACCAGCCGAGCCCGTCGACCAGCACCTGGCGATCCACCACATCGAGAGCCTTGTCAATCTCGTTGGCCTTCAATAGCAGATCGACGTCGGCGGCGAGGTCGGTGCCCGCGTACGCCGGTGGGGGAATGGGCAACTGCTCGGCTTCGCCCGGCTCCAGCTCGAGGATGCCGCCGCCATAGCTGCGTCCCATGATCTCGGCGAAGGCGAATGTCGCGCTGTTGTGGAACACCGCGGCGAGCCCGCCCGGGTCGATGTCGGGCTTGACCCGGACCCGATGGACGGTGTCGGTGCTCGTTGCCGCCGCGGCGTTGACGGTCAGGCGCGGGGCCCGGTGGATTTGGCGCAGCATGAACAGATCGGGAAACCACAACGACGGTGTGCTCCACCAGGGCGTGCGGATCGAGCACTTGTAGCCGGTGTGGACGCCGGCCGCCTCACCCGCATCGATGTGCTCGAGAAGGGCCGGATCGATCGCGTTGCGCGGCGCGTCGAGCAGCCAGGTCCGGTGCTGCGCGGCGATATCGGTTGCGCGGCAGTCACTGTCGTAGACCAGGCCGGATAACTGCGTGCTGCGCGAGACGAGTGGGACGCAGTGCTGGGTCAGTCGCAGCGCTTGGGCTTGGGCATCGGTGAAGGTGAAGAAGCTGTTGCGTCCGGTCACTATGCCGACATCAACGTCGGCCACCCGGCCGAGTGAGGTCATGGTGTCGGAGCGCTTGAGCGCTCGCAGCAGCTGGATCTGATCCGGCTGCAGGAAATACTTTGTCCACTTTTCGGATTCGTGCAACAGCGCGGGCCTTAAAGGAATGTGTTGGACGTCGAGCTCGGCGCCGGCCAGGGCGTCCGCGTCGTCGAGGTGCACCGTGCGTATCCGCGCCGTGCCATTTGAGCCCACGACACCGCAGAACAACACGACTTCCTGCAGGATGCCGTCGAACACCAACCGCTCGAACGTCACCAGCGTGATCTCGGCGAACCGGCTGAGCAGAAACTCGCGCAACTGGGCGGCGTAGGTGACTTGAAGCAACTCGGCGGGCAGCACCAGGCCCACCCGTCCGCCGTCGCGCGTCAGGATGGTGCTCGCGACGACAAAGGGGACCCAGGCGTTGGTCAACCGGGTGGGCCGAAGGCCGCTGCGCCGCATCAACTCCAGGGCCGGCTCGCGTTGCTCGGCTGCCCAGTTACCGAAGCGGATGTAGGGCGGGTTGCCCGCCACCGCGTCCCAGCCGCCCGCCTCGCGGTCACGCAGCCAGGTGAACAGGTTCTCGGTGTCGACACGCGCGTAGGCGCGCGCCTTGGCTGCCTCGGGTGCGACGAGCTCGACACCGCGGGCCCGGCCGCTCAGCGCGGCCAGCTCACGCAGGATCGCGCCGTCGCCGCAGGACGGCTCCAGGATCTTCGGCCCGGCCGCGCGGGCCCAGCGGGCCAGGAACCGGGCCACCGCGGCGGGCGTGTAGTAGCCGCCGCGGACCTTGTTGGGCGACGCGGCCGTCTTGCCCGCGAACGTCGTCATTTGCGGATCAACAGGTCGGTGACCGCGACCGGGTCGCGCAACCCGGCCGGCTGCTCGGCGTAGCCGATCGCGATGGCGCCCAACGGCTCCCAGTCGGCGGGCAGCTCCAGCTCGGCGCGGACCAGGTCGGCGGCGAAGATCGTGGAGCCGATCCAGCAGCTGCCCACCCCGCGCACGGCCAATGCGACCAGCAGCGCCTGCACGGCCGCCCCGACCGCGACCGTGAACATGGTGTGCTCGGCGTCGGTGCGGTCGGCGTCGGGGTAGGCGTGCGCGCCGTCGGGGACCAGGAACGGGATGACGATTTCCGGTGCGTCGTAGAGGATCTGGCCGCGCGCCACTCGCCGCTCTACCGAGTCGGCGGGCCTGCCGTCGCCGCCGAGGTCGCGGCGCCATTTGTCTTTCATGCCGTCCAGCAGTCGGGTCCGGGTGGCCGGGGTCTGCAGCCAGACGAAGCGCACCGGCCGGGTGTGATGCGGGGCCGGCGCCGTGAGCGCCTCCGCGACGGCGGCCTCGATCAGGTCCGGCGGCACCGGCTGGTCGGCGAAGCGGCGCACCGACCTGCGCGACAGCTGGGCCTGCCGACGGCCCGCGTCGAGGGCTTCGGCGGTGCCGAGCCAGAACAGGTCTTCCTCGCCGGGTCGCAGCAGTTGTCGCGCCGTCGAGCCGTCGTCGGTGACGGACAGCCCGCGCACGACGGCCACCGGCATCGCGGTCAATTTGCCCTTCACCAGATCGGCCGCCGCGGCCACCTCGTCGGCCACCGCGATCTCGGTGACCACCAACTCGTTGCCGTGTTGGTCGACGGCGCCCGCGTAGCCGTGCAGCACGGCCAGCCCCGCGGAGCCCACCGCGGCGTCGGTCTGGCCGTTGCGCCAGGCGCGGCCCATCGTGTCGGTGATGACCACGGCGACGGTGACGCCCAGCCGGTCGCGCAGCCCGGCCCGCAGGGCAGCGGCACTGGCGTCGGGATCGACTGGCAGCAGAGCGAGTTCGGCCCGGCCGACGTTGGACCCGTCCACACCCGCGGCGGCCTGAATCAGCCCGAGCCGGTTCTCGGTGATCAAGGTCCGGCCCTTGCGGGCCAGCACGCGCACCGCCTCGTCGTCGACCAGCTTGCGGCGCAGCTCGTCGCGCGCCTCGGCGTCTTCGGGGGCCGGCACCAGCCGACCCTCGCATTTGGACACCACCTTGCTGGTGACCACCACGACGTCGCCGTCGCGCAACCATGGCGCCGCGGCAGCGACGGCAGCGCTCAGATCGTCGCCGGGCCGGAATTCGGGAAGCCCCGCCACGGGTAGGATTTCGATCGCCGCGGCAGTGCCATGCTCACGCGCCGGACCGGTCACGCCGCCACGCCCGCAAGCTCCATCCCGGCGCCGACCATCTTGGCGGTCGCCTTCGGGTCGCTCATCAGCAGCGGTATCGACCGCACCGCGACCCCCTCGATGTCGGCTTTGAAGTCTTCCAAGTCCCCTTCGTTCACCAGCCAGCAGTCGAGTATCCCGGTGCCGCGTCGCGACCCGTAGTGGCGGCCCACCGCCTCGGCGGTGGACTCCACCCCGATCACCGAAAGGCATTTATCGGCCATGCCGCGCAACGGCTTTCCGCCGATGATCGGCGAGTAGCCCACGACCGGGCCGGTGGCCGCGCGCAGCGCAGCGCGAATGCCGGGCACGGCCAGTACCGCGCCGACGCTCACCACCGGATTCGACGGTGCCAGCATGATGATGTCCGCATCGGCGATGGCCTCCACCGCTTCGGTTGTGGCGCTCGCCTTTTCGGCTCCCACAAACGCGAAGCTGTGGGTTTCCAACTGGGCGCGGTAGCGCACCCACCACTCCTGGAAATGGATCGCCCGCCGGCTGTCGTCGACCGGATCGGTGATCACCGCGTGGGTCTCACACCGGTCGTCACTGGCGGGCAGCAACCGTGCGCCGGGCTGCCAACGGTCGCACAGCGCGGCCGTGATCTGCGACAGCGGGTAGCCGGCGTGCAGCATCTGGGTGCGCACCAGATGCGTGGCCAGATCGCGGTCGCCGAGTTCGAACCAGTCGGGCTGCACGCCGTAGCGCGCGAGTTCGGCCATGGCGTGCCAGGTTTCGTCACGGTGGCCCCAGCCCCGTTGCGGGTCGACGCCGCCGCCCAGCGTGTACATGCAGGTGTCCAGATCCGGGCAGACCCGCAGCCCGTGGATCCAGGCGTCGTCGCCGATGTTGACGACGGCGGTCAGCTGGTGATTGGTGGACTGTTGCGCCGCAAACTGACCCAGACCCAGCAGCTGCTGCACCCCCAACAGGAAGCGGGCGCCGCCGACTCCGCCGACCAGAACGGTGACCTTCACATCGGACGACAGTACCCGCGGCGGGTTTGTGAGCAGTTGCACTCCGACACGCCGGAAGGGGCCAAACAACGGAAACGCCGAAATTTGATCACGAGATGGTATGGAAATGCCCCGTAGTGCTTGACCAGGCAGGTTAACCCGTGTCTAATCACATCAGTGTCATTTCCCGGTTGGCCGGCCGGTTCCGGTGTCGCAGACCGAGATTCGATCACTTGTTCGAATCTGTACATCAGAACAGCGGGAACCACATTCACTTCCAATCATAGGTGAGGAGGCGGACACGCATGTCCTATGAACACCTTCGCGGCGTAATGGGCGGCCCACCGCACACCACTATCGGGGCGGCCCCGGCGGCTCAAGCCTTAACTGCCCGACCGTATTTGAGTTTGGTGACCGAGGCGCCGGTCGCATTCGAGCCCGCGCCGCTGGCCTTCGAAGACGAAGAGTTGCCGGCCGCCGATCAATGGCAAGACCGTGCGCTCTGCGCGCAAACGGACCCCGAGGCCTTCTTCCCCGAGAAGGGTGGTTCCACCCGCGAGGCCAAGAAGATCTGCCTGGGGTGCGAGGTGCGCAGCGAGTGCCTCGAGTACGCCCTGGCGCATGACGAGCGGTTCGGCATCTGGGGCGGTCTTTCCGAGCGCGAGCGCCGCCGCCTCAAACGCGGCATTATCTGATCCGGGCTGATCCAGGCCCGGGTCAGTCGTCGTCGATCGTCGGGTCGATGACCGAGGGCTCGACGTCCAGATAGATCGCCACCTGAGCCACCAGGATCTCGTGCAGCAATTCGCCGAGTTCGATGGTGTCTTTCGCCCGTCTCTCGATTGGCTTGCGGAACAAGACAACTCGTGCCCGTGTGGCATTGCCGCGGACGTCGACGCCGGCGGGAATCAAGCGGGCAAGCGCGATCGGGCCGTCCGCGACGACCTCGGGGGGCCACTGCACCGCATCGGGGTCCTTCGCGGCGATGCGGGGAATTTCGTCGACCGCGACGTCGAGTTCGGCCACCCGCTCGCGCCAGCGCCGCTCGATGGGTTCGTAGGCCTCCAGCACCGCCATGTCGAACCGCTCGGCCCGGCTGCGCCAGCCGGGCACTGTCGGCGGCAGCAGCGGGCCGCGCATATCGCGGCCCCGGCGCGCGGCTCGGTGGGAAGCCGACCGGCCGGCCGATCTTCCGTCGCGGGGGGAGCTGCGCGAATCGCCCACGCGCCGATGGTAACGGTTGAACATCGTGCCTCGAACCGATGCGCGTGTCCGGCGCTTGCGCAGCGTTTGTCCACGATAGCCTTTCGTTCGTGAACGTTCCCCGTCGCTGCTGCCGGCCCGGGTGTCCGCACTATGCCGTAGCGACCTTGACGTTCGTCTACTCGGACTCCACGGCAGTGGTAGGTCCCCTTGCCACCGCGCGCGAACCCCACTCGTGGGATCTGTGCGTCGGCCATGCCGGCCGTATCACCGCACCGCGCGGTTGGGAACTCGTGCGCCACGCCGGGCCGCTGCCCACCCACCCCGACGAGGACGACGAACTGGTCGCCCTGGCCGACGCGGTGCGCGAGGGTGCCGATCGGGTCTCGCATGCGGGCGCACCCGGGCCTAGCATGCACGGCTTTACGGACCCTCTTGGCCCCTACCCGCCCGTTTCCAACGGCCACGTCCACCACGCGGGAGTACACGCCACCGCGCCTAGCGGCGGTCTACTCGCGCCGCCCGAGCAGCGTTCCGGACGGCGGCGTGGGCATTTGCGGGTTTTGCCCGATCCTGCGGACTAGTGGTGATCGCGAGCGCGGCGCAGCCGGGCGAAGCGGGTCGCCACCATCGGGGCTAGTGGTGATCGCGAGCGCGGCGCAGCCGGGCGAAGCGGGTCGCCACCATCGGGGCTAGTGGTGGCGGAGCCGGACTAGCGCAAACCGCAGCCTCCTCGGGCCCGATAGGCTGACGGCGAAGGATCGAAGAATCCATGTCGTCAGGAGGCCTCGCATGGGTCGGCCCGCTGCGGCTGTCAACCGTGTCATCAAGGCTTACGACGTTCGGGGGCTGGTCGGCGACGAGATCGACGAGTCGCTGACTGCCGAGATCGGCGCCGCGTTCGCGCGGTTGATGCGCGCCGAGAACGCGCGCCAGGTAGCCATCGGCCACGACATGCGCGACAGTTCGCCGAAGCTTTCGGCCGCGTTTGCCGGCGGGGTGACCGGTCAGGGCCTGGATGTGGTGCGCATTGGCCTGTCGTCCACTGATCAGCTTTATTTCGCCTCGGGACTACTGGACTGCCCCGGCGCGATGTTCACCGCGAGCCACAACCCGGCGGCCTACAACGGCATCAAGTTGTGCAGGGCCGCCGCCCTGCCGGTCGGCGCGGACACCGGGCTGAGCATCATCCGCGACCACGTGATCGCCGGGGTCCCGGCATATGGGGGCCAGTACGGGGGCCAGTATCAAGGCCGGCCCGGGTCGGTTACCGATCGCGATGTGCTGCACGACTATGGCGAGTTCCTGCGTTCGCTGGTGGACACCTCCGGGTTGCGCCGGATGCGGGTGGCCGTTGACGCCGGCAACGGCATGGCCGGTCACACGGCACCGGCCGTGCTCGGCGCGATCGACTCGATCACCTTGCTGCCGTTGTACTTCGAGCTCGATGGATCCTTTCCCAATCACGAGGCCAACCCGCTCGACCCGGCGAACCTGGTGGACCTGCAGGCCTACGTGCGCGACACCGGCGCCGATATCGGGCTGGCCTTCGACGGGGATGCCGACCGATGCTTCGTGGTCGACGAACGCGGTCGGCCGGTTTCGCCGTCGACGGTGACCAGTCTGGTGGCCGCCCGCGAGCTCGGCCGGGAGATCGGCGCGACCGTCATCTACAACGTGATCACGTCGCGCGCGGTGCCCGAGCTGGTCTCCGAACGCGGCGGCACACCGCTGCGCTCGCGGGTGGGGCACTCCTATATCAAGGCGCTGATGGCCGATACCGGCGCGATTTTCGGCGGCGAGCATTCGGCGCACTACTACTTCCGTGACTTTTGGGGCGCCGACTCCGGGATGCTGGCCGCGCTGCACGTGCTGGCAGCGCTCGGCGAGCAGCAAAGGCCACTCTCGGAACTGACCGCCGACTACCAACGCTATGAATCTTCGGGGGAGATCAACTTCAAAGTCGCCGACGCCGAGTACTGTGTCGATGCCGTGTTGAAGTCTTTTGAGACCCGGATTCATTCCATCGATCACCTGGACGGGGTGACGGTGGATCTGGGCGGCGACAGCTGGTTCAACCTGCGCAGCTCCAACACCGAGCCGTTGCTGCGGCTCAATGTGGAGGGTCGCACCACCGCGGATGTCGACGCGGTGGTTCAACAGGTCAGCGCGCAAATCGGCGCCCAGACAGCAGCCGGAGAAGCTACGCCGTGAACACTACCCAGGCGATCGATCTCGAAGACGCCGAGGGCCTGGTCGCCGCCGACCGGGAGGGTTTGCTGCGGGCCGCCTCGATGGCCGGCGCCTCGGTGCGTTCCGTGGCCGCCGCGGCCGAGGAAGGCGCACTGGATTCGCTGCGCGTTGACGACCGCCCACGCTCGGTGATCTGGGTGGCAGGCCGCGGTCCCGCCGAGACCGCCGGAGCCATGCTGGCGGCGACGTTGGCCGGGGTGGCCGAGGAGCCGATCGTGGTCGCCGGCGAGGCGCCGCCGTGGATCGGGCCGCTTGACCTGCTGATCGTCGCGGGCGACGACCCCGGCGATCCCGCCTTGGTCGAGGCGGCCGCGACCGGGGTGCGCCGGGGCGCGCGGGTTGTCGTGGTGGCGCCGTACGAAGGACCGCTGCGCGACAGCACGGCGGGGCGCGTCGCGGTGCTGGCGCCGCGGCTGGCGGTCCCCGATGAGTTCGGACTGTGCCGCTACCTGGCCGCGGGCCTGGCCGCGTTGCAGACCGTGGACTCGCACCTGCGCATCGACCTTGCGTTGCTCGCGGACGAACTGGACGCCGAGGCACTGCGCAACAGCGCCGCCCGGGAGCTGTTCACCAACCCGGCCAAGGCCCTTGCCGCCCGGGTTTCCGGTCGTCGGGCGGCGCTGGCCGGCGACTGCGCCGCCACGATCGCGCTCGCCCGGCACGGGAGTTCGGTGTTGCTGAGGATCTCGGATCAGGTGGTCGCGGCTACCGCGCTGGCCGATGCGGTCGTGGCACTGCGCGCGACCTCGGGTCAAGGCGATACCGCGTCGTCGGTGGATGCTCTGTTTCACGACGAAGACATCGACGGGCCGCTGCCCGAGCGGCTGCGGGTGTTGGCGTTGACCCTGGCCGCCGAGCGGACGGTGGTGGCCGCTCGGGTCGCCGGGCTGCATGACATCGACCTGATCGCGGCCGAGGATGTGCCCGATGCGCCCGGCGACCCGGCCGGATCTGCGGCTGCACCGACGACGACGGGGGCCGGTCGTCCCGAGCAGCAACTGGCGATTTTGGCCGTCCGGCTGGAGATGGCCGCGGTTTACTTGCGACTGGTGCGGGGATAGATAAGACAGTGGAACTACTACGCGGAGCGTTGCGGACATACGCGTGGGGATCGCGAACCGCACTGGCCGAATTCACCGGGAGGCCGGTGCCGGCCGCTCACCCCGAGGCCGAACTGTGGTTCGGCGCGCACCCGGGCGACCCGGCCTTTCTGGAGACGGAGCAGGGCGAAACCTCGTTACTGGAGGCGCTGGTCGCCGATCCGGAAGGACAGCTGGGCTCCACCTCGCGGGCCCGGTTCGGCGACGTGCTGCCGTTCCTGGTTAAGTTGCTGGCCGCCGACGAGCCGCTGTCGCTGCAGGCCCACCCCAGCGCCGAGCAGGCGGTCGAAGGCTACCTGCGGGAGGAACGACTGGGCATTCCGGTGTCGTCGCCGGTCCGCAACTACCGCGACACGTCGCACAAGCCGGAGTTGTTGGTGGCGTTGCAGCCGTTCGAGGCGCTGGCCGGATTTCGTCAAGCGTCCCGGACCATCGAGTTGCTGCGCGCATTCGCGGTCTCCGACCTCGACCCGTTCATCGATCTGCTCAACGACCAGTCCGACGCCGACGGCCTGCGCGCGCTGTTCACCACCTGGATCACCGCGCCCCAGCCCGACATCGACGTGCTGGTACCCGCGGTGCTCGAGGGCGCCATCCAGTACGTCAGCTCCGGCGCCACCGAATTCCAGGCCGAGGCCAAGACGGTGCTGGAACTCGGCGAACGCTATCCCGGCGACGCCGGCGTGCTGGCGGCGTTGTTACTCAACCGCATCAGCCTGGCCCCCGGCGACACCATCTTCCTGACGGCCGGCAACTTGCACGCCTATCTGCGCGGTGTCGGTGTGGAGATAATGGCCAACTCCGACAACGTGTTACGCGGAGGCCTCACCCCCAAGCACGTCGACGTGCCCGAGCTGCTGCGGGTGCTGGACTTCACCCCGACCACCGAGGAGCGGCTGCGGGTACCGACCCGGCGCGAGGGGCTGGAGCTGATCTACGAGACCCCGACCGACGAGTTCGCGGCCGCGCTGCTGACGCTCGACGGCGATCATCTCGGCCACGAGGTCGACGCGCCGGCGCACCACGAGGGCCCGCAGATCTTGTTGTCCATCGAGGGCGCGACGACGGTGCATGGCAAGTCCAAGTCGCTGACCCTGGACCGCGGTATGGCTGCTTGGGTGGCGGCCGACGACGGCCCGATCCGGCTGGCTGCGGCCGAGCCCGCCAAGTTGTTCAGGGCGACCGTAGGGTTGTGAGCGTTCGCCGCCGGTCTTTGGCGGCCCGACGCTCGCGCGTCCACAACCGCAGATTGTGCGCGATGGCACGGCCGATGATCCGCGGGGGCGGCACCATGTACAGGCTGTCCAGCAGCGAGAATCGCCGCAGAAACCATTCGGCGAGAACGGGTTCGGTTTCGGCGGCCCCGAGGAATTGGTCGAACAGCGCGCCGGACGGCCGCCACCACCAGGGAACGGACTCCGCTTCCGCGTGGTGGAAGGTGGTGTCGCCGATGGCGTTCATGATCCACACCGGATAGGTGGTCTTGGCGGTGGCCCGGTTGAGTAGGCGGGCCACATTGCCGTCCGGGCCGTCGGGGGACTGCAACGCGCGTCGCAGATGGCCCGCCTGCAGTGACGTCATCGTCATGCCCTGCCCGAAGGTCGGGTTGAAGCTGGCCACCGCATCACCGAGGGGGACGATCCCGGCGGGGAAGCGGTCCAGCTTGTCGTAGCGGCGCCATTTGCTGACCGGAAATGCGTGGAAGGCCGGGTCGCCCACGGGCTCGGCCCGGGCCAGCGCGTCGTTGAAGTGGGTCGGCAGCAGCTCGTGGGCCAGCTTCAGCATCTCGGGGAACGTCGCCGGCGGTTTGGCATTGGCCACCCCGAAGGTCGTCAGCACCCAGGTCCCGTCCTCGTAGCACAGCATGCCCAACCCCAGTGACTGGTCATGGGAGGCGCCGGCGACCACCACCTTCTCGGCGATCAGGCCGTCGGGGATGCGGAACTGCTGGGTGGCGTAGTTGATGCCGATGTCCACCGTTTGTTCGGCCGGGCGCTGATATCCCCACTGCGTCAACCACACCGGCAGCCGGGTGCCACGGCCCGCCGCGTCGACGACGAGGTCGGCGCCGACAGCATCGTCGCCCGCGTCCAACAGCACGCCGGTCACCCGTTGCCGCGCAGCGTCGAACCTAGGCTCCTTCACGGAGCGACGCACGATCTCCACATTGTCGATGTCGCACACCCGTTTGCGCAGCTGCCATTCCAGATGCGGCCGGCTGGGCACGTATGCGGTGAATTCCTCGCGCAGGGTATGCCCGGTCCCCAGGACGTGGCCCGCGGCGCCGAGGTGGATGCAGTCGGGCCGGTTTTCCAGCATGGGCACGCCCGCGGCCGTCATGTCTTTCAGCAGGCCCGGAAACAGGTTGTCGAACTCGATCGCCCCGCGAGCCATCAGCATGTGCAGATGCTGGTCCTGGGGCACCGTCGCGCGATTTGCCGGCACGGGGGGCAACTCGTCGCGCTCGAAAACCGTCACCCGGCCGAAAAAGTCCGAAAGCACTTGCGCAGCGCTCAAACCGGCGATGCTGGCGCCGATGACCACCGCGTGGTCCCTTCCGTGCGCTCCGGTCCCGCGCATCCCCGCATGGTACCCAGTACTGTCCGGTCTCAGCGGCTTACCGGGTTCGGGAAGGGACATGGCGATGGCCGGGCGATGGCGTACCAAGTCGGTCGAACAGTCAATCGCCGACACCGACGAGCCGGACACCCGGCTGCGCAAGGACCTGACCTGGTTGGACCTGGCGGTGTTCGGTGTCGCGGTGGTGATCGGAGCGGGCATCTTCACGGTCACCGCGTCGACGACCGGCGACATCACCGGCCCGGCGATCTGGATCTCGTTCGTGATCGCCGCCGCGACCTGCGCGCTCGCGGCGTTGTGCTACGCGGAGTTCGCTTCGACGCTGCCGGTGGCGGGCAGCGCATACACCTTCTCCTATGCCACCTTCGGTGAATTCGTCGCCTGGATCATCGGCTGGAATCTGCTGCTGGAATTGGCGGTCGGCGCCGCAGTGGTGTCCAAGGGCTGGTCCAGCTACTTGGGCACAGTGTTCGGATTCGCCGGCGGCACAGTCAAACTCGGAGCGATCCAGCTCGACTGGGGCGCCCTGCTGATCGTCGCGGCGGTCTCGACTCTGATCGCGCTGGGCACCAAGCTGTCGTCGCGGTTCTCCCAGGTGGTCACCGCGATCAAGGTGTCGGTGGTGCTGTTGGTCGTGGTGGTCGGTGCCTTCTACATCAAGTCCGCCAACTACTCGCCGTTCATTCCGAAGCCGGAAGCCTCGCGCGACGCCCAAGGCATCAACCAGTCGGTGTTGTCGCTGCTGACTGGCGCGCACAGCAGCCATTATGGCTGGTACGGCGTCTTGGCGGGGGCATCGATCGTGTTCTTCGCGTTCATCGGCTTCGACATCGTGGCCACCATGGCCGAGGAGACCAAGAACGCGCAGCGCGACGTCCCGCGGGGGATCCTGGCTTCGCTGGCGATCGTGACCGTCCTCTACGTGGCGGTCTCGGTGGTGCTGTCCGGGATGGTTTCCTACACCCAGCTCAAGACGGTCCCTGGCCAAGGCTCGGCGAACCTGGCCACCGCGTTCACCGCGAATGGGATTACCTGGGCGAGCAAAATCATCGCCGTCGGGGCGCTGGCGGGGCTGACCACCGTGGTGATGGTGCTGATGCTCGGGCAGTGCCGGGTGCTGTTCGCGATGGCGCGCGACGGGCTGTTGCCCCGCCGATTAGCCAAGACGGGCACGCGGGGGACACCCGTCCGGATCACCGTGCTGGTCGCGGTGGTGGTGGCGGCGACGGCGGCGGTGTTCCCGATCAGCAAGCTCGAGGAGATGGTCAACGTCGGGACGCTGTTTGCGTTCGCCCTGGTATCCGCCGGCGTCGTCGTGCTGCGCCGCACCCGGCCCGATCTGGAGCGGGGATTCCAGGCTCCGGGCGTGCCGTGGCTGCCGATCGCGTCCATCTGCGCGTGCGCCTGGCTAATGCTGAACCTCACCGCGCTGACCTGGATCCGTTTCGGCGTCTGGCTGGTGGTGGGAACCGCTATCTACCTGGGCTACGGGCTGCGGCACTCGGCGCAGGGCCGTCGGCAGGAAACCCACCCCGACGCTGACACGGCAGTCGTGTAGCAGGCCGACTTTGCGTGCGCGATCTGGGCGGGAATTTGGCCCGGATCGGCGCCCTCACCGCACACTCGATGCCGGCGACGGGGCTGGCTTCTTTACAAAATAGCATATTTTGTCTAGACAGGAGACGCAGAGGCATATATTGTCAACCTTGAACACAAGGAGGTTTGGCATATGACCACACAAATCAGCCGCGAATTGCCCGCAACCGAATGGCGCGACAAGAAGCGCTACCTGTGGCTCATGGGACTGATCGCCCCGACGGCGTTGTTCGTGATGCTGCCGATCATCTGGGGCTTGAATCGTGTCGGCTGGCATGGCGCCGCGCAGGTGCCACTGTGGATCGGGCCGATCCTGCTCTACATCCTGCTGCCCGCGCTTGACGTGTTCTTCGGGCCCGACGGGCAGAACCCGCCCGATGAGGTGATGGAGCGGCTCGAGAACGACAAGTACTACCGCTACTGCACCTACATCTACATCCCGTTCCAGTACCTCAGCGTGGTCTTGGGCGCCTACCTGTTCACCGCCTCGAACCTGGGTTGGCTGGGCTTTAGCGGTCCGTTGAGCTGGGTCGGCAAGATCGGGGTCGCGCTATCGGTCGGGATGCTCGGCGGCGTGGGCATCAACACCGCCCACGAGATGGGCCACAAGAAGGACTCGCTGGAACGCTGGCTGGCCAAGATCACCTTGGCGCAGACCTGCTACGGCCACTTCTACATCGAGCACAACCGCGGCCACCACGTGCGGGTGTCCACACCCGAAGACCCGGCGTCGGCCCGCTTCGGCGAGACCTTCTGGGAGTTCTTGCCGCGCAGCGTTTTCGGCGGCCTGCGCTCGGCCGTCGGGCTCGAGGCGCAGCGCATCCGCCGACTCGGCCACAACCCGTGGAACCCCAAGACCTACCCGTCCAACGACGTGCTCAACGCCTGGGCGATGTCGGTGGTGTTGTTCGGTGCGCTGATCGCGGTCTTCGGCCCGGTGGCGATCCCGTTCTTGATCATCCAGGCGGTCTTCGGCTTCAGCCTGCTGGAGAACGTCAACTACCTCGAGCACTACGGGCTGCTGCGGCAGAAGAGCGACACCGCTTCCGGAAAAGGCCGCTACGAGCGCTGCGCGCCGGTGCACAGCTGGAATTCCGACCACATCGTCACCAACCTGTTCCTGTACCACCTGCAACGGCACAGCGACCACCACGCCAACCCCACCCGCCGCTACCAGACGCTGCGCAGCATGGCGGGCTCGCCCAACCTGCCCAGCGGATACGCGTCGATGATCTCGCTGACCTACTTCCCGCCGCTGTGGCGCAAGGTGATGGACCACCGGGTGCTCGAGCACTACGACGGCGACATCACCAGAGTCAACCTGCAACCACGCCTGGCCGAGAAGCTGGTCGCTCGTTACGGGGTCCCGGCATGAGCGCCACCTACCAGTGCCCGGTCTGCGAATACGTCTACGACGAGTCCAAAGGTGAAGTGCGGGAAGGCTTTCCGCCTGGCACGCCGTGGGAGCAGGTTCCCGACGACTGGCGCTGTCCCGACTGCGCGGTGCGCGAGAAGCCAGATTTCGAGAAACTCGAGAAATCAGGAGCAAACAAGTGAGCGACTACAAGCTCTTCCAGTGCGTCCAGTGCAGCTTCGAGTACGACGAGGCGCTGGGCTGGCCCGAAGACGGCATCGCGCCCGGCACCCGCTGGGACGACATCCCCGACGACTGGAGCTGCCCGGACTGCGGGGCGGCCAAATCCGACTTCGTGATGGTGGAGATCGCTCGATCGTGATCAGCGCCGTTATCACTGCGAAAACAGATATCGTCGCGCCTGTGAAGCGGATTCCTTACGCCGAGGCCTCGCGGACGTTGTTGCGGGAGTCCGTCTTGGACGCGATGCGCGACCTGCTGCTGACGCGGGACTGGTCGGCAATCACGCTGTCGAATGTGGCCAGCGCCGCGGGCATCAGCCGGCAGACCATTTACAACGAGTTCGGCTCGCGGCAGGGCCTGGCGCAGGGGTACGCCCTGCGCCTGGCCGATCGCCTGGTCGACACCGTCCACGCCGCCCTGGACGCCAACGTCGGCGACATCCATGAAGCGCTGCTGCAGGGTTTTCGACAGTTCTTCGCCGAATCGGCGGCCGATCCGCTGGTGATTTCGCTGCTGACCGGCGTCGCCAAGCCCGATCTGCTGCAGCTCATCACCACCGACAGCGCGCCCATCATCACCCGCGCGTCGCAGCGACTGGTGTCGGCGTTCAACCAGACCTGGGTGGTAATCAGCGATGCGGACGCCGGCGTGATTTCGCGTGCGATTGTGCGGCTGTGCTTGAGCTACGTGTCGATGCCGCCCGAGTCTGACTTGGCTGATGGGGCAGACGTCGCGGCGGACCTGGCCCGGTTGATGGCGCCGTTCGTGGAGCGCCACGGGGTGATCAACGTTCCCTGATCGGCGTGGACTCGCCTAGTTTCTGGGCCTTAAATTGGACCGGCTAGAGTGGCGGCGGAAGAACATACCCAAGCTAATTAAAAGGATGAGTTATCCCCATGACGACGACCGAAAATTCGCTGACCCCTGACGTTCGAAACGGCATCGATTTCAAGGTCGCCGATCTGTCGCTGGCGGATTTCGGCCGCAAAGAACTCGACCTGGCCGAGTACGAAATGCCCGGACTGATGTCGCTGCGCCGCGAGTACGCCGAGGTGCAGCCGCTGAAGGGGGCCCGCATCTCTGGCTCGCTGCACATGACCGTCCAGACCGCCGTGCTCATCGAAACGCTGGTCGAACTGGGCGCCGAGGTTCGGTGGGCCTCCTGCAACATCTTCTCGACCCAGGACCACGCGGCCGCGGCCGTGGTCGTCGGCAAGCACGGCACTCCCGAGGAGCCCAAGGGCGTCCCGGTGTTCGCGTGGAAGGGCGAGACGCTCGAGGAGTACTGGTGGGCCGCCGAGCAGATGCTCACCTGGCCCGACGCCGACAAGCCGGCCAACATGATCCTCGACGACGGCGGTGACGCCACCATGCTGGTGCTGCGCGGCATGCAGTACGAGAAGGCCGGCGTGGTCCCGCCCGCGGAGGAGGATGACTCCGCGGAATGGAAGGTCTTCCTGAACCTGGTGCGCAGGCGCTTGGAGACCGACAAGAACAAGTGGACCAAGATCGCCGAGTCGGTCAAGGGCGTCACCGAGGAGACCACCACGGGCGTGCTGCGGCTCTACCAGTTCGCGGCGGCCGGTGACTTGGCCTTCCCCGCGATCAACGTCAACGACTCGGTCACCAAGTCCAAGTTCGACAACAAGTACGGCACCCGGCACTCGCTGATCGACGGCATCAACCGTGGCACCGACGCCCTGATCGGCGGCAAGGCCGTACTGATCTGCGGCTACGGCGACGTGGGTAAGGGCTGCGCGGAGGCGGTGAAGGGCCAGGGCGCCCGGGTCAGCGTCACCGAGATCGACCCGATCAACGCGCTGCAGGCGCTGATGGAAGGCTTCGACGTGGTAACCGTCGAGGATGGCATCGCCGCGGCCGACATCGTCGTCACCGCGACCGGCAACAAGGACATCATCTCTCTCGAGCACATGAAGGCGATGAAGGACCACGCCATCCTGGGCAACATCGGCCACTTCGACAACGAGATCGACATGGCCGCGCTGGAGCGGTCCGGGGCCACGCGGCTCAACATCAAGCCCCAGGTCGACCTGTGGACCTTCGGCGACAGCGGCAAGTCGATCATCGTGCTGTCCGAGGGCCGGCTGCTCAACCTGGGCAACGCCACCGGCCACCCGTCGTTCGTGATGAGCAACAGCTTCGCCAACCAGACGATCGCCCAGATCGAGCTGTGGACGAAGAACGACGAGTACGACAAAGAGGTGTACCGGCTGCCCAAGCACCTGGACGAGAAGGTGGCCCGCATCCACGTCGAGGCCCTCGGTGGGCATTTGACGAAGCTGACCAAGGACCAGGCCGAGTACCTCGGCGTCGACGTCGAGGGCCCCTACAAGCCGGACCACTACCGCTACTGAGCTCGTTTTTTTCAAGGCGCATGGGCTCGCCGCCGTGCTGATCGCGATCGAAGGGGTCGACGGCGCCGGCAAGCGGACTCTGACCGAGGGTCTGTGCAGGACTTTCGAACACGCCGGAAAGTCGGTGGCCACACTGGCGTTCCCGCGTTATGGGCGGTCGGCGACCGCCGATATCGCGGCCGAAGCGCTGCACGGCCAGCACGGTGACCTCGCGTCGTCGGTGTATGCGATGGCCATGCTGTTCGCGCTCGACCGCGCCGGGGCGGTCGGGGAGATCGAGGCGCTGGGTCGCGACCACGACGTGGTGATTCTGGATCGCTACGTCGCCTCCAACGCGGCCTACAGCGCGGCGCGCCTGCATCAGGACTCGGCGGGGGAGGCGGTCGCGTGGGTGGGTGAACTCGAATACCACCGGTTCGCGCTGCCTTCTCCGGACTGGCAGGTGCTGCTCGACGTCTCCCCGGAGCTCGCCGGGCAGCGGGCCCGCAGCCGCGCAGACACCGAACCGGGCCGGGCGCGCGACGCCTACGAACGGGACGACGAACTTCAGCAGCGCACCGGCGCGGTGTACGCGGGTCTGGCCGCCGCGGGCTGGGGCGGGCGCTGGCTGGTCGTCGACGCGAACGTCGATCCGGGCCGGTTGGCGGCCACTTTCACGGCTGAATAGCACAGAATTGTCACGATTTGGCGGTATCGGGCACGAAACGCCCGTGTGGTGCGCCGACTTTGTCCCGATCTGGTGACACCATGGACTCCATGAGGCAAAGGATTCTGGTCGTCGACGACGACGCTTCGCTGGCTGAGATGCTGACCATCGTGCTGCGCGGTGAGGGTTTCGACACCGCGGTGATCGGCGACGGTACGCAAGCCCTGACGGCGGTGCGCGAGCTGCGCCCCGATCTGGTGCTGTTGGACCTGATGCTGCCCGGCATGAACGGCATCGACGTGTGTCGGGTGCTACGCGCCGACTCCGGCGTTCCGATCGTCATGCTCACGGCCAAGACCGACACCGTGGACGTGGTGCTGGGCCTGGAGTCGGGCGCCGACGACTACATCATGAAGCCGTTTAAGCCCAAGGAGCTGGTGGCCCGGGTGCGGGCGCGGCTGCGCCGCAACGACGACGAGCCCGCCGAGATGCTGTCCATTGCCGACGTCGAGATCGACGTGCCGGCGCACAAGGTCACTCGGAACGGCGAGCAGATCTCGCTGACGCCGCTGGAATTCGACCTGCTGGTCGCGTTGGCGCGCAAACCGCGCCAGGTGTTTACTCGTGATGTGCTGCTCGAACAGGTGTGGGGATACCGGCACCCGGCGGACACGCGTCTGGTGAACGTGCACGTCCAGCGTCTGCGGGCCAAGGTCGAGAAAGACCCTGAGAACCCGACCGTGGTTCTGACCGTTCGAGGAGTGGGATACAAGGCCGGACCTCCGTGATCCGCGGCAGCGACGCCGCTTGTGGGGGACGTCGTGATGCTGAGGAGTGGCGCCATTGATCTGGGGCTCTCGCCAACGCACTCGTAGTCGTTGGGGGCGCACCGGCCCCATGACGCGCGGCGTGGGTGCGCTGAGCCGAGCCGTGGCCATTGTCTGGCGCCGATCGCTGCAGCTGCGCGTCGTCGCGTTGACCCTGGGACTATCGCTGGTCGTGATCATGGCGCTCGGCTTCGTGCTGACCAGCCAGCTCACCAACCGCGTGCTCGACGTCAAGGTCAGGGCCGCCATCGAACAGATCGAGCGGGCGCGCACCACCGTCAGCGGGATCGTCAACGGCGAGGAGACGCGGTCACTCGACAGCAGCCTGCAGCTGGCCCGCAACACGTTGACGTCGAAGACCGACCCGGCCTCGGGCGCCGGGCTGGCCGGCGCGTTCGATGCGGTGCTGATGGTGCCGGGTGACGGTCCGCGCGCCGCCAGCTCGGCCGGGCCCGTCGATCAGGTGCCCAATGCGTTGCGTGGTTTTGTCAAGGCGGGGCAGGCGGCCTACCAGTACGCCACCGTGCACACCGAAGGTTTCTCCGGGCCGGTGCTGATCATCGGTACGCCGACGTCGTCGCAGGTGGCCAACCTGGAGCTTTACCTGATCTTTCCCCTGAAGAACGAGCAGGCCACCGTCACGCTGGTGCGGGGCACGATGGCCACCGGCGGCCTGGTGCTGCTGGTGCTGCTCTCCGGCATCGCGGTGCTGGTGTCCCGCCAGGTCGTGGGGCCGGTGCGGTCGGCGTCGCGGATCGCCGAGCGGTTCGCCGAGGGGCATCTGTCCGAACGGATGCCGGTGCGTGGCGAGGACGACATGGCCCGGTTGGCGGTGTCGTTCAACGACATGGCCGAGAGCCTGTCCCGGCAGATCGCCCAACTCGAGGAGTTCGGCAACCTGCAGCGCCGGTTCACCTCCGACGTCAGCCACGAACTGCGCACGCCGCTGACCACCGTGCGGATGGCCGCCGACCTGATCTACGACCACAGCGACGATCTCGACCCGGCGCTGCGGCGCTCCACCGAGCTGATGGTCAGCGAGCTGGACCGGTTCGAGACGCTGCTCAACGACCTGCTGGAGATCTCCCGGCACGACGCCGGTGTGGCCGAGCTGTCGGTCGAGGCGGTCGACCTGCGCACCACGGTGAACAGCGCGCTGGGCAACGTGGGTCACCTGGCCGAGGAGACGGGCATCGAACTGCTGGTGGACGTGCCCGCCGAAGAGGTGATCGCCGAGGTCGACCCGCGGCGGGTCGAGCGGATCCTGCGCAATCTGATCGCCAACGCCATCGACCACGCCGAACACGAGCCGGTGCGGATCCGGATGGCCGCCGACGAGGACACGGTCGCGGTCACGGTGCGCGATTTCGGCGTCGGGCTGCGGCCCGGCGAGGAGAAGCTGGTGTTCAGCCGGTTCTGGCGCTCGGACCCGTCCCGGGTGCGGCGCTCCGGCGGAACCGGGCTGGGCCTGGCGATCAGCGTCGAGGACGCGCGACTTCACCAGGGCCGGCTGGAGGCGTGGGGCGAGCCGGGTGAGGGCGCCTGCTTCCGGCTGACGCTGCCCCTGGTCCGCGGCCACAAGGTCACCACCAGTCCGCTGCCCATGAAACCAATTCCGCAGCCGGCACCACCGGCCGCGGACGCAGCCGGCCAGGAGCGTCAGCGCCAACCCGAGCCCGCCGAGTGGAGCGGGTAGTGCGCCGGCTGCTGGCGCTGTTTTTCCTGGCCGTGTTGCTCGCCGGGTGTGCGGGCATACCCAGCTCGTCGGCACCGCAAGCCATCGGCACCGTCGAACGACCGGCACCGTCGAACCTGCCCAAGCCGACCCCGGGCATGGATCCCGACGTGCTGTTGCGCGAATTCCTCAAGGCCACAGCCGATCCGGCCAACCGGCATCTGGCGGCGCGCCAGTTTCTCACCCAGTCGGCGTCCAACGGGTGGGACGACGCCGGCAGCGCCCTGCTGATCGACCACGTCGTGTTCGTCGAAACCCGTGGCGCCGAACGAGTTTCGGCGACCATGCGGGCAGACATCCTGGGCTCGTTGTCCGACGTCGGGGTGTTCGTGACGGCCGAAGGGGTGCTGCCTGACCCGGGGCAGATCGAGTTGGTCAAGACGTCCGGTGGCTGGCGAATCGACCGGCTGCCCAACGGTGTCTTTCTGGACTGGCAGCAGTTCCAGTCGACCTACAAACGCAACACGCTGTACTTCGCCGACCCGACCGGCAAGACCGTGGTGCCCGATCCGCGCTACGTCGCGGTCGCCGATCACGACCAGTTGGCCACTGAACTCGTCTCCAAGTTGCTGGCCGGACCACGACCCGAAATGGCGCACACGGTCCGCAACCTGCTCGCTCCGCCGCTGCGGCTGCGCGGGCCGGTGACCCGCGCCGATGGCGGCAAGAGCGGAATCGGGCGGGGTTACGGCGGGGCGCGCATCGACCTGGAGAAGCTGTCCACCACCGATCCGCACAGCAGGCAATTGCTTGCCGCGCAGATCATTTGGACGCTGGCCCGCGCGGACATCAGAGGGCCGTACGTGATCAACGCCGACGGCGCACCGCTGGACGACAGGTTCGCCGAGGGCTGGACGACGTCCGATGTCGCCGCCACCGACCCGGGCGTGGCCGACGGCGCGGGCGCGGGATTGCATGCGCTGATCAACGGGTCACTGGTCGGCCTGGACGGGCAGCGGGCCACCAATGTGCCCGGGGCTTTCGGGCGCATGGGCGACCAGACGGGTGCCGCGCTGTCGCGCAGCGGGCGCCAGGTGGCGTCGGTGGTGACCTTGCGACGCGGCGAACCCGACATGGCTGCGTCACTGTGGATCGGCGATCTCGGTGCCGAGGCGGTCGAATCCGCCGACGGGCACACTCTGTCGCGGCCCAGCTGGTCGCTGGACGACGCGGTCTGGGTGGTGGTCGACACCAACAATGTGCTGCGGGCGATTCAGGAACCGGCGTCGGGCCAGCCCGCGCGCATCCCGGTGGATTCGGTGGCAGTGGCCAGCAGCTTCCCCGGACCGATCACGGACCTGCAGCTGTCCCGGGACGGGACGCGCGCCGCCATGGTGATCGGCGGCCAGGTGATCCTGGCCAGCGTCGAGCAGACGCAGGCCGGACAGTTCGCCCTGACCTACCCGCGGCGACTCGGTTTCGGGCTGGGCAACTCGGTGGTGTCGTTGTCGTGGCGAACCGGCGACGACGTCGTCGTAACCCGTACCGACGGCGCGCACCCGGTGTCGTATGTGAACCTCGACGGGGTGAATTCCGACGCGCCGGCTCGCGGTGTGCAAGTTCCGCTGTTGGGGATCGCGGCCAATCCGTCGACGGTGTACGTTGCGGGTTCCCAAGGGGTGCTTCAGTATTCGGCGGCCGTCGCCGAAAACCAGCAGGGCTGGTCGGAGGTGACGGGGTTGATGGTGGCCGGCGCGGTGCCGGTATTGCCCGGCTGAGTGGCTGACGGCAGCGCGTGGCGGCGCTAATCTCGGGAATACCCTCGCCGTGAGGAGTCGCTGTCCGATGCCGCCGATGCCTTCGAAGCCGCCCAAAGTTCCCCGCTTGCGGTGGGACGATCCCCTCCGCGCGCTGGATGCGCTGGGCTCGTTATGGTCGTCCACCGGGCTGCCGTCCGTCACCGCTGGAGCCGCGCAGGCCGTGGCGGCGCCGTACCGGACTCTGTTCACCACGCTGCAGCAGCTGCTCGTCGGCAAGCGAGTCACCGTCCGCATCGGCGACCACGACGTGACGCTGACTGTCACCGAGCTGGATTCAGAGCTCGAGCCGCGCGGCTTGACCGTCGGTCAGCTCGGCGAGATCCGGGTGGCCGCCAGCGACATCGAGTGGGTTGACCAGCACCTGCAGGGCGCCGTTGCCGTCCTGCGCAACGTACACATCCGACCGGGCGTACCGCCGCTGGTGATCGCCGCGCCGGTCGAGTTGTCGACGGAGCTGCCGCCCAAGGTCTTCGACGACATGCTGCGTCAGGCTGCGCCGCGGCTGCACGCACAGCTGAACGCGGACAGCACGGCCCAGCTGCGCTGGGCGCGCCGGCCCGGCTGGGGAAGCCTCGAGGTCGACGTTGACGTGGTTGGGACGACGTTGTGGGTGCGGCCGCGCGCGCTGCTGACCGGGCAGACCCGACAACGGCGATGGAAGCTACCGGGGCGGATTCCCGCCCACCCGGTGCCGCTGCCCGACTTGCCGCACGGGCTGCTGATCACCGGCGTGACCTTGGGGGCGGATTCGTTGCAGATCTCGGCCATGCTGCCGGAATGGCGGATGGATTTGCCGCTGCAGGCAATTCGCAAAAGCATGCTAGAGCTACCTGGGGCTATGCCTTTCCCCTGGAAGTCGGACCAGTAACCGGTCCGCCGCCGCCATGCACGGAGCCAAGGCATTTCACGGGAGCAGTGCAATTAGCCGTGCCACGGGCACCGGTCGCGGATAGCGAATCCGACGACCTGCGCCGCCCCGCCTGGACCCCGCTACGGCATCTGGAAACGGAATGTCACCCCCAAGCGGCACACTGCGGGGGTGCTCGACCTGATCCTGCCGCTGCAGTGCGGCGGTTGCGGGGCGCCCGCCACCCGCTGGTGTGACACCTGCGGCAAAGAGCTGTCGGTGGCCGCCCAGCAGCCGATTGTGGTGAACCCCCGCATCGACCCGCAGATTCCGGTGTTCGCGCTCGGCCGCTACGCCGGTGCCCGTCGCCAAGCGATCCTGGCGATGAAGGAGCGTGGCCGGGGCGACCTCGTCGCGCCCTTGGCGCGCGTGCTGGCCGTCGGTGTGCACCGGCTGCTGGTGTGGGGCATGGTCGAGACCCCGCTGACGATCGTGCCCGCGCCGACGCGGCGTTGGGCGGCGCGCCGGCGCGGAGGCGACCCCGTCACCAAAGTCGCAATGGCCGCGGTGGCGGGGCATCCGGACATCAGCGTCGTCCGCGCGTTGCGCATGCGGGCGCTGGCGCGCGACTCGGTGGGCCTGACCACGTCCGCCCGCGAGCGCAATGTCGCGGGCCGGGTGCTGCTGTGCAACAAGCTGCCGCGCACCGAAGTCGTGGTTGTCGACGACGTCGTCACCACCGGGGCGACGGCGCGCGAGTCCGTCCGGGTGTTGCAGTCCGCCGGGGCCCGGGTGGCCGCCGTGTTGACGATCGCGTTCGCCTGACGAGCCTCCGACGCTACTGATGCCGCTACTGATGAGTACGGCCGGAATCGGCTGAGGAGATGTGAAGAACTCGCAACAGACTGGACAAAGAGGTGGCACGCCGAGGCGAACACGAGCTAACGTCGAGAACAACTTCATCGGCTAATTGGGACTAATGGTCGCGATTTCCCAGCTTCAGACGGACCGCGGGAGGAGGTGAGTATTCGACCCCTTGCACCGGCGGGCAGCCTGCGCGGTAACCACTGTGAATCCGCTCCAACCCCCGTCGGCGCGTTCTTGTCAAAGCCGACGCGCAGGGCGCGCGTGGCGTGAAAACAGAAACGAGTCATCGCGTATGTCAAGGCTAACCGTGGAATCCGGTCAGGTTCTGGACCAAGCACAGGTGGGAATCGACGAGCCGGTCGAACCGGCACCCACTGCCGAGATCGTGTACAAAGGCCGCAACGTCGAGATCCCCGATCACTTCCGCATCTATGTCTCGGAGAAACTCGCCCGATTGGAACGGTTCGACCGAACCATCTACCTGTTCGATGTCGAGCTCAATCATGAACGCAACCGTCGCCAGCGTAAGTCTTGTCAGCGCGTGGAGATCACCGCGCGGGGCCGCGGGCCGGTAGTCCGCGGCGAGGCCTGTGCCGACAGCTTCTATGCCGCGCTCGAGTCGGCGGTCGTCAAACTGGAAAGTCGGCTGCGCCGCGGCAAGGACCGGCGCAAGGTCCACTACGGCGACAAGACTCCGGTTTCCCTGGCCGAGGCCACTGCGGTGACCCCGCCGCCGGAGAAGGCCTTCAACAACGAAGTGGCCGAGCCGCACGAACATGAAGCCGTCTTCCTCGACAAGGACCACGCGCCGGGCCGCGTCGTGCGCACCAAGGAGCACACGGCCACGCCGATGACGGTGGACGACGCCCTCTACGAGATGGAGCTCGTCGGACACGACTTCTTCTTGTTCTACGACAAGCAGACCGAACTGCCCTCGGTGGTCTACCGTCGGCACGCCTACGACTATGGATTGATCAGGCTGGCCTGATCGCCTCGGCCTGATGAGGCCGGGCCGACGATCGGCGGTCATCGCGGGGTCGTCACCTACGATGGGAGTCGCCTCGTAGAAGAAGACTCCTACCAACAGGGGACATAGCTGTGCCTGTGCTGTCGAAGTTGCTGCGCCTCGGTGAAGGTCGCATGGTCAAGCGCCTCAAGCGAGTGGCCGACTATGTCAACACGTTGTCCGATGACGTTGCGAAGCTCAGCGACGCCGAGCTGAGGGCCAAGACCGACGAGTTCAAGAAGCGCCTCGCCGACGGGGAGACCCTCGACGACCTGCTGCCGGAGGCGTTCGCGGTGGCCCGCGAGGCCGCCTGGCGGGTGCTCGACCAGCGCCCGTTCGACGTGCAGGTGATGGGCGCGGCCGCGCTGCATCTGGGCAACGTCGCCGAGATGAAGACTGGCGAGGGCAAGACCTTGACCTGTGTGTTGCCGGCCTATCTCAATTCGCTGGCCGGCGAGGGCGTGCACATCGTCACCGTCAACGACTACCTGGCCAAACGCGACAGCGAGTGGATGGGTCGCGTGCACCGCTTCCTCGGGCTTCAGGTCGGGGTGATCCTGGCGCAGATGACCCCCGAGCAGCGCAGGGTGGCCTACAACGCCGACATCACCTACGGCACCAACAACGAGTTCGGCTTCGACTACCTGCGCGACAACATGGCCCATTCGCTCGACGATCTGGTGCAACGCGGCCACAGCTACGCGATCGTCGACGAGGTGGACTCCATCCTGATCGACGAGGCCCGCACGCCGCTGATCATCTCGGGTCCGGCCGACAGCGCCTCCAACTGGTACACCGAGTTCGCGCGGTTGGCGCCGCTGATGGAAAAGGACGTCCATTACGAGATCGACCTGCGTAAACGCACCGTCGGCGTGCACGAGCTCGGTGTGGAATTCGTCGAGGACCAGCTCGGCATCGACAACCTCTACGAGGCCGCCAATTCTCCGCTGGTCAGCTATCTCAACAACGCGCTGAAGGCCAAGGAGCTGTTCAACCGCGACAAGGACTACATCGTCCGCGACGGCGAGGTGCTCATCGTCGACGAGTTCACCGGCCGCGTGCTGATCGGCCGCCGCTACAACGAGGGCATGCACCAGGCCATCGAGGCCAAGGAACATGTCGAGATCAAGGCCGAGAACCAGACCCTGGCCACCATCACGCTGCAGAACTACTTCCGGCTCTACGGCAAACTCGCCGGCATGACCGGCACCGCCCAAACCGAGGCGGCCGAGCTGCACGAGATCTACAAGCTCGGCGTCGTCAGCATCCCGACCAACAAGGAGATGATCCGCGAAGACCAGTCCGACCTCATCTACAAAACCGAGGAAGCCAAATACATCGCGGTCGTCGACGACGTCTCCGAGCGCTACGAGAAGGGCCAACCGGTGCTGATCGGCACCACCAGCGTGGAGCGCTCGGAATACCTCTCGCGCCAATTCCAGAAAAGGCGCATCCCGCACAACGTGCTCAACGCCAAGTACCACGAACAAGAGGCGGCCATCATCGCCGAGGCGGGCCGCCGCGGCGGTATCACCGTCGCCACCAACATGGCCGGCCGCGGCACCGACATCGTGCTGGGCGGCAACGTCGACTTCCTGACCGACCTGCGGCTGCGGGCCCGCGGCCTGGACCCGGTGGAGACGCCCGACGAGTACGAGCAGGCCTGGCACGAGGAATTGCCCCTCGTCAAAGAGGAGGCCTCCGCGGAGGCCAAGGAAGTGATCGAGGCCGGCGGCCTGTATGTGCTGGGCACCGAACGCCACGAGTCGCGGCGCATCGACAACCAGCTGCGCGGCCGCTCCGGCCGGCAGGGGGACCCCGGCGAGTCGCGGTTTTACTTGTCGCTGGGCGACGAGCTCATGCGCCGGTTCAACGGCGCCATGCTCGAGACGATGCTCACCCGGATCAACCTTCCCGACGATGTGCCGATCGAATCCCCGATGGTGACCCGCGCGATCAAGAGCGCACAGACCCAGGTCGAGCAGCAGAACTTCGAGGTGCGCAAGAACGTCCTCAAGTACGACGAGGTGATGAACCAGCAGCGCAAGGTGATCTACGCCGAGCGTCACCGCATCCTCGAAGGCGAGAACCTGCAGCAGCAGGCCACCGACATGCTGGTCGACGTCATCACCGCCTACGTCGACGGCGCTACCAGCGAAGGCTACGCCGAGGATTGGGATCTTGACGCGTTGTGGACGGCGCTCAAAACGCTGTATCCGGTCGGGATCACTCCCGATAGCCTGACCCGGCGGGACACGGACTCCGAGCAAGACGAGCTCACCCGTGACGAGTTGCTGGACGCGCTGCTCAAAGACGCCGAACGCGCCTATGCCGCGAGGGAAGCCGAGCTCGAGGAGCTGGCGGGCGAGGGGGCGATGCGCCAGCTGGAACGCAACGTGTTGCTCAACGTCATCGACCGCAAATGGCGCGAGCACCTCTACGAGATGGACTACCTCAAGGAGGGCATCGGACTGCGCGCGATGGCGCAGCGCGATCCGCTGGTGGAGTACCAGCGCGAGGGCTACGACATGTTTATGGCCATGCTTGATGGCATGAAAGAGGAGTCGGTCGGCTTCCTGTTCAACGTCACCGTGGAGGCGGCGCCCGCCGTCCAGGTGGCCCCAGTGGAAACACCTGAGGGGCTGGCGGAATTGGCGGCGACCGAAGAGGCCCCCGCCGTTGCAACGCGGCAGGACGGTGCCGACGGCGCCCCGGCCGCGGCGCGCCAGGAGGCGCCAAGTACCTTGCGCGCCAAGGGTATTGACAACGAGGCGCCCGCGCTGACCTATTCCGGACCGTCCGAGGACGGGTCTGCGCAGGTGCAGCGCAATGGCGGTGCCGCCGAGAAGACCACGGCCGGGGCGCCGGCCGGCGCCAGCCGTCGCGAACGGCGAGCGGCCGCGCGGCAGCAGGGACGCGGCACCAAGCCGCCGAAATCGGTCAAACGGCGCTAGCCCTGACCTCGGCGCTGACATGCGCCTTGAGATCGACTAGTCAATAATGACTAGAGCCCGGCGGGCGAAAATGAGGCAAACGACCTATATGCCCACGCGCCTGTGCGGCAGACAATCAGGTCATGAAGCGTTACTTGATAATCGGTTACGGCGGCGCGGCTTACGCGCTGTTCCTGGTGACCTTCCTGTATTTGGTCGGCTTCGTCGGCGCCATCGTGGTGCCACGCAACGTTGACCACGGGATTGCCGCTCCGATCGGGCAGGCGGTCGTGGTCAACCTGGCACTGCTTGGTGCGTTCGGCGTCCAGCACAGCGTGATGGCGCGGCCGGGGTTCAAACGGTGGTGGGCGCGATTCGTCCCGCACTCGATCGAGCGCAGCACCTATGTGTGGCTCGCAAACGCCGTGCTGCTTTTGCTCTACTGGCAATGGCGAACGATGCCGGCGGTGATCTGGCATGTGGGACTGCCGGCCGGCCGCCTGGCACTGTGGGCGCTGTTCTGGCTCGGGTGGGCGACGGCGTTGGCATCGACGTTCATGGTCAATCACTTCGACCTGTTCGGCCTTCGGCAGGTGTATTTGGCGTGGCGCGAAAAGCCCTACGCCAACATTGGGTTTCACACTCGATTGCTGTATCGGCTGGTGCGCCATCCGCTCATGCTCGGTTTCCTCATCGCGTTCTGGGCGGCGCCCACCATGACGGCGGGGCACCTGCTCTTCGCGATCGGCATGACCGGCTACATCCTGATCGCGGTACAGCTGGAAGAGCGCGACCTGGTGGCGGCACTGGGCGACCAATACCGCGATTACCGCCGCGATGTGCCGATGCTGCTACCGCGGCCACGCGGGCACGCGGCCGAAACGGTTGGCCAGCACTAACTCTCGAGAAGCTTGGCGATCCGCTCTAGCGTGGCGCGCATGCCGTCCGCGGTCTGTTGGGGAATCGACCAGCTGGTGATCATCCGTTTCTGCTTATCCTGCGACACGTCCCACGTTTCGCGCACCAGGGTGCCTTCAGGGGCGGCCTCGAGTTCGTAACGCCAGATGCGACCACCGACGCGGCCGCCGAGGAACGTGGTCTTCCACGCGATACGGCGGTCCGGTTCGTACTCGATGACGGTGTTGTTCGTCCGGTAGGGGATGAACAGTGTCTCCTTGCGGCCGCGCATCGCCATCCCGAATTTCGCACCCATCGACAACGGAACCGTTGCTTGGGATGCGTGATTCACCGAGTCCGTGCCGTCGATGCTGGCGTGTTTGCCCGCGTCGGCCACTAGCGCGAAAATCTTGTCGGGCGGCGCTTTGATGACGCGCTCGACGCTGACTGTGTTGCCTTCCATCCGTCAACTAAAGCGTCATCCGATGTGCAGGGCAACCACCAGCCATCGCGTTCCGGTGCCAGAGTTCCCAGCGGGCAGCTGTTCGACCCGGCAGGCGATGGCGTGGATCCGGTCCCCGCGGCTGTACGTGCCGAAAACCTCGGCCGCGGTGTCCGGGTCGTGTCGGCCGACGGGCTGCACGCGCATCCGGCGCAGCACCGCGGCGGCTTCTGATCCGGCTCCCGATCCGACTAGAGCCCGGCCGGCCGAGAGCACCGAGTCGACGAGGCTGGGTGCCAGCAGTGGCCGCAGCTGGGCCGCGGGACGTCGGCGATCGATGACTTCCAGCACTCGGCGCAGCGCGGCGTCGGCGAAGATGGCCGCCTGGCGCATGGGCGGTGACATGGCCGGTGACATGGGGGCGGCCTGCGGGTGCGGCTTGCCGAGCTGACCGGGCCCACGGGGGGTACGGCGCCGCAACGTCGCGTGTGATGATGGCCGGCACTGCGGAACGTTCTGGACGTCGCGGGTCGGCGGCTCGTACTGGGCGACGGGCATGACTGCGAAGGTGTCGCGGCTGGGTGGGCTCGCGAGCGGGCTGACGGCGCTACTGGTCAAGGGGCACTCTCCAACGCATCGATTGAACGGGAGCCTGCTGGAGAGTGGCAGACGAGTGTTGTGCGGGTCATCATCGCACAATCGGGCTCGGCGCGTACCCGCGCCGGACCCGCGCCGTCCGGGGCCCGAGCCAGCGGTTACGGTGGGCTCGCGCGACATCGGTCGGCAGCGGCGACGAATCGGTAAGGAGGACAGGGCCGTAATGGTGACCCGGTTGTCCCCTGCGGACGCGTCCTTCTACCGGCTGGAGAACACCGCCACCCCGATGTACGTCGGATCGCTGTCCATCCTGCGCCGCCCGCGCGCCGGATTGAGCTACGAGACGCTCCTGGCCACGGTCGAAAAGCGGCTACCCCAGATACCGCGATACCGGCAGAAGGTCCGGGGACTCATGGTCGCCCCGATGGCCCGGCCGGTGTGGATCGACGACCCAGACTTCGACATCACCTACCACGTCAGGCGCTCGGCGCTGCCGTCGCCGGGCAGCGACGAACAGCTGCACGAGCTGATCGCCCGGTTGGCTGCGCGGCCGCTCGACAAGTCGCGGCCGTTGTGGGAGATGAATCTCGTCGAAGGCCTGAACAAGAACCGCCTCGCCCTCTACACAAAATCGCACCAAGCACTCATCAACGGCATGAGCGCGCTCGAGATCGGCCACGTCATCGCCGATCGCACTCGGCGCCCGGCGCCGTTCCCCGAAGACATCTGGATCCCGGAGCGCGACCCCGGCAATACCCGGCTGTTGGTGGGCGCGCTCGGCGACTGGGTGATGGGCCCGGGCTCACAAATGCAGGCCGTCGGGTCCGCGATCGCCGGAATGGCAACGAATTCCGGGCAACTCATCGACGCCGGTCGCCGGGTCTTCGACGTTGCGCGCATGTTGGCGCGCGGCACCGCACCCAGTAGCCCGCTGAACGCCACCGTTTCGCGCCACCGGCGGTTCACGGTCGCCAGCGGCAAGCTCGAGGACTACCGGGCCGTGCGGGCGCGCTATGACTGCGATGTCAACGATGTGGTGCTGGCGGTGGTGGCCGGCGCCCTGCGCAACTGGCTGATGTCCCGCGGTGAAGGGGTGCCCCTGACCGCGACGATCCGGGCGATGGCGCCGCTCTCGGTGTACGCCGACGACGGGCTCGACTCCACCGGTCCCGGGCAGCCGATCAGTCAGGTGACGCCGTTCCTGGTTGACCTTCCAGTGGGGGAGGGCAACGCCGTGGTGCGGCTGTCGCAGATCGCCCACGCGACCGAAGCGAACCCGACGGCGGCTAGCCTGGTCGACGCCAGGACCATCGTCACGCTGTCCGGCTTCGCGCCACCGACCCTGCACGCTATGGGTATTCGGGTGGCCACCAGCTATCCCACCTTCTCGCGGCGCACGTTCAACCTGTTGATCACCAACGCTCCCGGGGCTCAGTCCCAGATGTACATCGCCGGCACCAAGTTGCTCGAGACCTACGCGGTGCCGCCGCTGCTGCACAACCAGGCGCTCGCGATCAGCGTGACGTCCTACAACGGGATGTTGTATTTCGGAATCAATGCCGACCGGGATGCGATGAGCGATGTCGAGCTGCTGCCGGCACTGCTGAACCAATCACTCGAGGAATTGCTGGAAGCTTCCAGATAATCCCAAATCGTCCCAGCAGGTCAAAACCGCTGCTTAGAGATACCATCCGTTGCTATGAGCACCGCGAAAAACGATGGCGGGTCGGCGAAGCCGAAGAAGAAAAAGTCGAGCGCCCGCACGCAACCCAAGATCTCCGACGAAGTCTACGAAGCCGAATTATTCCGGCTGCAAACCGAATTCGTGAAGTTGCAGGAGTGGGTGCGTTATAGCGGCGCGCGCGTGGTGGTGATTTTCGAGGGCCGCGACGCCGCGGGTAAGGGCGGCGCGATCAAACGGATCACCGAATACCTCAGCCCCCGCGTCGCCCAGATCGCGGCGTTGCCGGCGCCGAACGATCGCGAACGCGGTCAGTGGTACTACCAGCGGTACATCGCGCATCTGCCCGCCAAGGGTGAAATCGTGCTGTTCGATCGATCGTGGTACAACCGCGCCGGCGTGGAGAAGGTCATGGGCTTCTGCACGCCGCAGGAGTACGTTTTGTTTTTGCGGCAGACGCCGATCTTCGAGCAGATGCTGATCGACGACGGGATTCTGTTGCGCAAATACTGGTTTTCGGTGTCCGACGACGAACAGCTACGCCGGTTCAAGTCACGTTTCAACGACCCGGTCCGGCAGTGGAAACTCAGCCCCATGGACTTGGAGTCCATATATCGGTGGGAGGACTATTCGCGCGCAAAAGACGAGATGATGGTGCACACCGATACCTCGAGCAGCCCGTGGTATGTCGTGGAATCCGACAACAAGAAACACGCCCGGCTCAACATGATGCACCACCTACTGTCCTCGATCGACTACGAGGAAGTCGATAGGCCCAAGGTCAAGCTGCCGGCGCGGCCGGTAGTGAGTGGCAATTACCAGCGCCCGCCGCGCGAGCTGTCGAAGTACGTCGACGACTACGCGGCCACGTTGATCGGATGATGCGGGTCTACATCCCGGCCACCGTGGCCATGTTGCAGCAACTCGTCGCCGACGGCTCGCTGTGGCCGATCAACGGCACCGCATTCGCGGTGACACCGACCTTGCGCGAGGCCTACGCCGAGGGCGACGACGACGAGCTTGCCGAGGTGGCGTTGCGCGAGGCGGCGCTGGCATCACTGCGCCTGCTCGCGGCCGACCCCGAGACGCTCCGGCGTCGCGCCGTGCTGGCCGCGGACGTCGGCGAGGCCAAATGTCGTCCCGATCTCGACGAGGCCGTCGTCAGGCTCGCCGCGCCCGTCGCAATCGACCACGTCGTCGCCGCATTCGTCGACAACTCCGACGCCGAGCCGGCAGTCTCCGCGGCGATCGCCGTCATTGATGCGGCTGACCTGGGCGACGAGGACGCGGACCTGGTGGTCGGCGACGCGCAGGATCACGATTTGGCCTGGTACGGCCCCCAGGAGCTGCCGTTTTTGCTCGACCTGCTCTGAAGCGGGCTCGATACGGTACCGTAGGTTACGGTACCGTAGGGTTTTGTTGGACAGCCATCTAAAGCCTTCAGAACCGGCCCCATGCGAAGCGGAAGCGAAATCCCCGATGAGTAAGAAATACGCGCCGG
Organism: uncultured Actinomycetota bacterium; assembly: GCA_963767375.1. Lineage (GTDB taxonomy): Bacteria > Actinomycetota > Actinomycetes > Mycobacteriales > Mycobacteriaceae > Mycobacterium. Next base: position 318,620 of record CAVYDT010000008.1, on the reverse strand, counting down.
TCACCGCCAACGTCGTCGCGACCACCCGTTCTACCGTCGCCGGAGCCGACAGGCATCCCGGCTGGCACGCGCTGCGCAGGATAGCCGCGCGCATCACGACGCCACTATTGCCCGACGATTACCTGCACCTGGCCAATCCGCTGTGGTCCGCGCGCGAGTTGCGGGGCCGCATCATGCAGGTCCGCCGGGAGACGGAGGATTCGGCGACCCTGGTGATCAAGCCGGGCTGGGGCTTCAGCTTCGACTACCAGCCGGGCCAGTACATCGGGATCGGGCTGCTGGTGGAAGGGCGCTGGCGCTGGCGCTCGTATTCGCTGACGTCGAGCCCGGCCGGTGCCGCCAGGTCGGCCACCGACCGGACGGTGACGATCACCGTCAAGGCGATGCCCGAAGGCTTCCTGTCCAGTCACCTGGTGGCCGGCGTCGAGCCGGGGACCATCGTGCGGCTGGCCGCGCCCCAGGGCAATTTCGTATTGCCCGACCCGGCGCCGCCGTCAATTCTGTTCTTGACCGCCGGATCCGGGATCACGCCGGTGATGTCGATGCTGCGAACGTTGGTGCGCCGCAACCAAATTGGCGACGTCATCCACCTGCACTCGGCACCCACGGCAGCTGATGTGATGTTTGCCTCCGAGCTGGCCGCACTGGCGGCCGATCAAACCGGCTACCGGTTGCGGGTGCGTGAGACCCGCATCGAGGGGCGGTATGACCTTGCCCGCCTGAGCCAGCAGGTGCCGGACTGGCGCAAGCGCCAGACCTGGGCCTGCGGGCCGGAGGGCATGCTCAACCAGGCCGAGAAGGTCTGGTTGGGGGCGGGCATCGGTGACCGGCTGCACCTGGAGCGCTTCGCGGTCTCCAAGGCCGCCCCCGCCGGAGCGGGTGGGACGGTGACCTTCGCCCGAAGTGGTCGCAGCGTCGCGGCCGATGCGGCGACGTCGCTGATGGATGCGGGTGAAGGCGTCGGTGTACAGATGCCGTTCGGCTGCCGGATGGGTATCTGTCAGTCGTGCGTGGTCGGCCTGGTGGAAGGCCACGTTCGTGACCTGCGTACCGGGGCCGAACATGACCCGGGTACCCGGATCCAGACCTGCATTTCGTCCGCATCGGGCGATTGTGTGATCGACATCTAAAGGCTACCCATTGGTAACTTACGGGATCGTAGGTTACGATATCGTAGGTTAGGGCAAAAGCCGAAGACCGCAGAGGAGAGAACACGATGGCGATCACCGACGTCGACGTATTCGCGCATCTGACGGACGCCGACATCGAAAGCCTGGGCGTTGAGCTGGACGCTATCCGCCAGGACATTGAAGACTCGCGCGGCGCACGGGACGCGCGTTACATCCGCCGCACCATCGCGGCGCAGCGAGCCATCGAGGTGGCCGGCCGGGTGCTGCTGGCCGCCAGTACACGGCGCTCGGCCTGGTGGGCAGGCACCGTCACCCTGGGCGTGGCCAAGATCGTCGAGAACATGGAGATCGGCCACAACGTCATGCACGGCCAGTGGGACTGGATGAACGACCCGGAGATTCACTCCTCGACGTGGGAGTGGGACATGAGCGGGTCGTCCAAGCACTGGCGTTACACCCACAACTTCGTGCACCACAAATACACCAACATCCTCGGGATGGACGACGACGTCGGCTACGGACTACTGCGCGTCACCCGAGACCAGCGCTGGAGGCGCTTCAACATCTTCAATCTGCTTTACAACACCCTGCTCGCGCTCCTCTTTGAATGGGGCGTCGGCTTGCAGCACGTGGAGATCGGCAAGATCGTCAAGAAGCGGATGGAACACGACGAAGCCCGGCAAAGGACCGAAGAGTTCCTGGCCAAGGCCGGTCGCCAGGTGCTCAAGGACTATGTCGCGTTCCCGGCGCTGACCGCGCTGTCACCCGGCGCGACATACCGGTCCACGGCGACGGCCAACGCGGTTGCCAACGTGATCCGCAACGTGTGGGCCAACGCCGTCATCTTCTGCGGGCATTTCCCCGACGGCGCAGAGAAATTCACCAAAACCGACATGATCGGCGAGACCAAGGGCCAGTGGTACCTGCGACAGATGCTGGGCAGCGCCAACTTCGAAGGTGGATGGCTGCTGCGATTCATGAGCGGCAACCTGTGCCACCAGATCGAGCACCACCTGTACCCCGACCTGCCGAGCAACCGCCTGCACGAGATATCGGTGCGGGTGCGCGCGGTGTGCGACAAGTACGACTTGCCTTACACCACAGGCTCGTTCCTGGTGCAGTACGGCAAGACGTGGCGCACGATCGCCAAGCTGTCGCTGCCGAACAAGTACCTGAGCGACGACGCCGACAACGCGCCGGAGACCTGCAGCGAGCGGATGTTCGCCGAGCTGGAGCCCGGTTTCGCGGGCGTCGATCCCACGACCGGACGCCGCCGCGGGCTGAAGACCGCCATCGCCACGGTACGGTCGTGGCGGCGCCAAAAGCGCGCCATGAAGCGAGCCGAGCCGGAGATCAGCGACACCGACGGCCTCGCCGCCTAGCGTTCTGCGCCGAGCGCGTTCCCACTGCGAAATTCCCAGTGATTTTTCGCGGTGAGTTCACGTTCGGCGCTCGTTTTGTAGCAGACCAGGGTGTGGCAGGCTAGGTGCCGGTTTCCGAGGGAGGCACGGCATGACATATATGGGCAAACCCTATTACCCGGTGTGGCTCGACAACCTCGCTGACGACGTCACCTTGGAAGCAGCGGCAATGGATGGCACCGCGCGCGGGGCGGAGGATGTTCGCTCGATCGTGGTCGCCGCGCGCGAGGTGTATGACAACCAGGAGTTCAGGTTCGCCGGTCCGGCTGGCGACTATGGTTTTGTCGAGGATTACGGCACTGAGATCCGTGGCGTGCGCACCAACGTCGTCGTCTGGGTCAGCTTCAACGCCGCGGGTCAGACCCAGCAGGTGGTGGTGAACCACCGGCCACGCAGTGCGTTGCTGTCCTTCTCCCGGGTGATGCTGGAAAAGTTCGCCGACACTCCGCTCGCCAAGCATTGGCAAGGCACACCGTAGGGGGCGGTCAGGCCGTCACCTTCGCGGCCAGCGCGGCCAATTTGGTGTCAAGATCCTTTGCGGCGCTGAGCAATTGCGGGTTGGGTTCGAAGACCATCAGCGACGACGGTTTGATGTAGGTCAGGCTGCTGCCATCACCCTCGTCGACGAGCAGCACCTCGACGGGCGCGAACAAACCCGCCGTCACGTCGTGACGCAACATCGTGATGGCGATCAGCGGGTTACCCAGGATGACGCGCAACACCTTGCGGTCGATGCCTGCCTTGGTGATCCAGGCGCCATGGTCGAACAGCTTGAATAACATGAATCCGCTTGGGCCGACATAGGGTTCCACCTGCTGCTCATACGACTGCCAGCTGCCGGGAGCCTTCACGAATTCGTCGAGTTCAACGGGAGTCTCGCCGATGTCGGCAAATAACGCGGCCACTAGTTCGTCGTAGCTTTTCGCGCTGTTGTAGCGGACTCGCACCCCGTCGAACCGGGTTTCGTGCGGATTAGACGCGGACATCGTCGGCATGTTCGGGTAGGACGTCGGCGGCGTGTTCGAAGTGGTCGTGCAGATGGGGCCTCGGGGTGCGGTCCACCATCAGGCTGAGCAGTTCGGGGCGGCTGTAGTGACCGCTGGCATCCATGAGAATTTTTCGGGTGTTGATCAACGAGAGGTCGAGGTCGGCTATCACCTCGCCCTCGCCGGATCTCAGCGGTTCGCCCAGATACTCACCGTGGGGCGTGATGATCGCGGTGAAAAAGCCACCCGAGATCGGCCCGATCGGGGAACCGGTGTCCGCCATGATTTGCGCCTGCTGATCGGGGTCGATCCAAGCGGTGGCGTTGACGACGAAAGCACCTGACTCGAGAGCGTGATTGCGCACACTGATTTCGGCCTGTTGGGCGAACAACTCGCCGCCGAAAGATCCCGGAAACATGCCCGAGTGGATCTGCTCGCCGTCGGCGATCAGCGCGTACCGCGCCAGCGGGTTGTAGTGCTCCCAACACGCCAACTGTCCGATCCGCCCGACCGCGCTGTCGACCGCTCGCAATCCGCTGCCGTCGCCCTGGCCCCAGACCATCCGCTCGTGGTAGGTCGGCGTGGTCTTGCGCCGACGCTGGATCAGGGTGCCGTCCGCGTCGAACAACAACTGTGTGTTGTAGAGCGAACCGCCGTCGCGTTCGTTGATGCCGACGGACACCACCATGTTGGCGGCTCGGGCCGCCGCACTGATCGCTTCGACAGCCGGCGACGGTATCGTCACCGCCTGATCCAGCAGCTTGAGGTGCTCCGCACGCATCTCGAACGGACGCTGCACGAAGGAGAAGTACGGGTAATACGGGACCACCGTCTCCGGAAACGTCGCGAACTGCACATCCTGGCGGGCGAGTTGTTCGATCTTTTTGACTACCCGCTCGACTGTCCCCTCCCGGCTGTAGAGAACCGGACTGAGTTGCACTGCGGCGGCGCGTATTACGGTCATTTGCCCCGACCCTTCTGATGGTGGCGTTTGGCTATCCCGCCGCCCCTCACGCATCGTCTGCAAACCATACCGCTTTCCGAGAGCGCATATCTGGCGTTCACTGGGCCGGCTGATACATCTGATCGGCGGGTACCGAGGCGACACCGAGCTCTCCGGCGACGGCATCGATCGCTTGCTGCGCCGCGGTGAGGTCCACCTGGCGGTCGGGGACGAAGTACGGCCCGACGTAGCGTTCGTAGTATCGCTGCGCTTCATCGCGCGTAAGTCGGTCGAGGAACCAGTTGACGTAGTCGACGGCCCGGCTTGGTTGTTCGACGAGAAATCGCAGCGCGCGCTGGTTGGCCCGCAGCAGGGCCTGCAGGGCGGGGCTTTCCAGCGGGATGTGAACGGGGTCCACCACGACGCCCACGGTGGGGATCTGGAAGTGATCGCCGACCCAGGCCAGCACGTGAAAGCCCTCTTCCTCGGCGACCTGTTCGGGTGAAAGCGTGCTGCCTACGTAGGCGGCGTCGATTGAGCCGTCCCGGAGCCGTCGCAGGTCCATCTGGTAGTCACCCGGATGCCGCACCACGCATTCCAGGTCGCGATCGGGGTCCAGGCCGTGCTTACGCAGGACGATCCGCGCGAAAGTACCGGGAGGATCGGAGGGGCCGTGGACCGCCAGGCGCCGCCCCCGAAGATCCGCCATCGACTTCACATCGGCGTTGCCGAGAAACCAGAACAGCGGATGATCCGTGCTGAAACTGACCGCTATCCAACCGATCCCGTCGGTAAGCCGCGACACCAGCGTTCGTCCCAGGCCGATCACCGCGCCGCGGCGCAGACGCTCCGCCGGCCAGCCGACCCCGTCGCGGATGGCGACGTGGACACCCTCATCCTCGAAGTAGCCCTCTTGGTCGGCAACGTGGGCGACCAGCTCCTCGTGGATACCACGCCCGACATAGGCCAGATCGATCGTCTCCACAGCCACAGCCCCTTTCAGTCCATGGCAAGGCCGCCGTTGATCTCCATGCAATGGCCGGTGATGAAACCGGAATCCTCACTCGCCAAGAAAGCCACCGCCTTGGCTATCTCGTCGGGACGGACGAGGCGCCCCATGGGATTGGCCGCGCCGAGTTGACTCACCTCTTCGGCCTTCAACAGCGCATTCGCCGTGGTATCAGCCACCGTGGCGGGGGAAACGAGGTTAGCGGTAATCCCCTCCGGCGCCAGCTCGAGTGCGACGTACCGGACGAACTGATCCATTGCCGCCTTGGCGGTTCCCACCGTGATCATGCCTTGCCGGGGCCGACGGGACAACACCGTGGTGAGAAAGATAAGCCGGCCATAGCTGCGGGAAATCATCCCCGGCACAACGGCTTTGGTCACCAAATAGGCGGCATGCAGCTCTCGGTCCAGCTTGCCACCGAGCTGCTCCCAGCTCAGATCGCCGAACGAGGTGACATCGTAAGGGATTAGCGCGTTGTGCACGAGCACGTCGACCCGGCCCCATTGCTGTTCGGTTTGCTCGAACATCGCGGCGACGTCGTCGGATGCGGTGACATCGGCCCGAATCGCGATGGCCTCGCCGCCGGCCGCGGCCGCGGAGCGGACCACCTCGTCCGCTTCCTCGGCGCTGGACCGGTAGTTGACGACCACCCGAAACCCGCTCTGCGCCAGGACTAGTGCGGTCGCCGCGCCGATTCCACGGCTGGCTCCGGTGATCACCGCAACACGATCCATCAGCGTTGCCTCCGTGTCCGCGCGTGCTGGCAAGCCCGAACCCTACGCCTGCCATGGCCGGCAGGACAAGACGCTTCTCCGAGGGCTATGGTGCGGTATATCCACTGGGAGGAAAGACAGCCATGGGTGATCACGACGTGCGGGCCGCGCTGCGGCGTCACTGGGAAGCCTCCGACGCAAACGACTTCGCGACGGAGCACCAAATCTACCGTGCTGACGCAGTTCTCGAGTATCCGCAGTCGGGCGAGCGCATCCGGAGTCGAGCAAACATTCAGGCATCACGCGAGGCCCAGCCGAACGCGAAACGCTTCACCGTGCGACGCGTGCTCGGCGGCGGCGATCTTTGGATCAGCGAACTGGTCATGACGTATGACGGGCAACCGTCCTACGTGGTCAGCATCATGGAATTCGAGGGTGGGGAGGTGGTCCGTGAGACGCAGTACTTCAGCGACCCGTTCGAGCCGGGGCCATCTCGGGCTCAATGGGTCGAACGAACGGAGGAACCCCGGTGACCACAGATTTGCCTGACAGTGCACTGGAACTGCGTTCGTTGGTGACGTCGCAGGGCACGCTCGAGCTCTCACTGCATGACGTCCCGCTTCCATCCCCGACCGCTAATGAGGTCTTGGTACGGGTGGAAGCCTCGCCAATCAACCCGTCAGACTTGGGCGTTCTCATTGCCGGTGCTGACATGTCGACCGCCACGGTGGCGGGCACGCCGGATCGCCCGAGCGTCACCGCGCCGTTGGGAGCGGGGGCGCTGAAAGGGCTTTCCGCGCGGCTGGATCAACCGCTTCCGGTGGGCAACGAGGGCGCGGGCACCGTCGTGGCTGCTGGGTCGTCCTCAGCGGCACAGGCCCTGGTCGGGAAAATCGTGGGGATCGCCGGCGGCGGCATGTACTCGCAGTATCGGGTGGTCGATGCCGCCGCATGCCTTGTCCTGCCCGAAGGGACAACGGCCAAGGATGGGGCGTCGTCATTCGTCAATCCGTTGACAGCTCTCGGAATGCTGGAAACCATGCGCCGCGAAGGTCATTCAGCTCTGGTGCACACCGCTGCGGCGTCGAATCTGGGCCAGATGCTCGTCAAGCTCTGCAACACGGACGGGGTGCCGCTGGTCAACATCGTCCGCAAGCGCGACCAAGCGGAGCTGCTGAAGTCGCTGAGCGCGGTTCATGTCTGCAACTCGGAATCGCCGTCCTTCTCGACCGACCTCGTCGAGGCTCTCAAAGCGACATCCGCGACGCTTGCGTTCGATGCGACGGGTGGCGGCACGCTTGCGAGTCAGATTCTCAGTGGCATGGAGGAAGCGGCGAGCGCGACCGCGGTGGCGTACTCGCGCTATGGGTCGAGCGTGCACAAGCAGGTGTACATCTACGGCGGGCTCGACACCCGCCCGACGACGCTGACCAGGAACTACGGCATGGCGTGGGGTGTTGGCGGGTGGCTGCTGACGCCGTTCCTTGCCGGCATCGGGGGCGAGGCTTTCGGCCGGCTCCGGGCCCGGGTTGCCGCCGAACTCACCACGACATTCGCGAGTAGCTACAACCGGGAGGTTTCACTCGCCGGCATGCTCAAACCCGATGCGTTCCACGCGTATGTCAAGCGCGCGACCGGGGAGAAGTTCCTGGTAACCCCGCAGGCAAGGGCCGGTGCAGGTTCCACCGACGCGATGTCCCAGCCGGCGCCGCCGAGGACGTCGCGCAGCGTCTCTTCGGATACCGCCGGTCGCGGCTCCTCGCCTACTGGGTTGGCTTCGGAGAAGCAGCTGAGCAACAAGGTGGCGTCCGGTCGGGCAGCCCGGTGTACCGCCGCGGCGTAACGACGTCTGCCGTCGTCGTCGAGGGAGTGGAACAGGCCGATGTCGATCACGGTGTCGAACGCGTCGCTGTAGCCGTCGAGCTTGGTGGAGTCGGCCACCGCGAATTTCACGTCGACTCCGGCGTCCTTGGCCCGGCGCTCGGCGGTGATCAGGGCGGTGGGTGAGATGTCCAACCCTGTTACCGAATAACCGTTCTCGGCCAGATAAACGGCGTTGTCGCCGAGCCCGCAACCGACGTCGAGGACGTCGCCGTGCACCCAGCCGCCGGTCTGCCACGCGATGACACTCTCGCTGGGCGCCTTGGTATCCCATGGCGGTGTGGTCATCGGCGCTATGCCTTCGCCCGGGCTTTCGCCACGGTAGAGGGCATCGAAATCGATGTGCTGCGATCCGGAGGATTCTTGGGAGGAACTCGAGCCCGACATAGTCATAGGTGCTACGGTAATCAATTTAAATGATCTGTCAATTAGTCTGGGTTCGGAGTGATCGGCGAGATGCGACGGATCGGATATGGGGTGATGGACTGCAGTCCGGACGCGCTCCGATGCGAGCTGATCGACCAGAAATGGAGTTCTACAAGCATTTAAAGCCGTCAATTTATTCCGCGTCGGCGCCGGGGAGACCGATCGGCGCCGTCATCGTTGTCCTGAGGGTGCGAGTAAGTACGAGCGTTCGCTCCCGGCGAAATATAAGTGATAAATCATGTAAAATCTGCTACGGTGGCGCTCATGTCTAAAGCAGTGCAGTTCGATTCGTACGGCGGCGTCGACGTACTCGAGGTGCGCGACGTGCCCCGCCCTGTTCCGGAAGCCGAGGAGGTTCTGGTCGAGGTCAGGGCCGCCGGCATCAATCCGAGTGAGGCGGTGATCCGGAGTGGCGCCCTGGCCGATCAGTTCGCGGCCACGTTTCCCTCAGGTCAAGGCAGCGACCTGGCTGGGGTGGTGGCCGAACTCGGCGCCGGCGTCAGCGATTTCGCTGTGGGCGATGAGGTGATCGGGTTCTCCATGCGCCGGTCCAGCCACGCCGAATACGTGACTGTGCCGGCAAACCAGTTGACCGCGAAGCCGTCGGAGGTTTCCTGGGAGGTGGCCGGCTCGCTGTTTGTCGCGGGCGCCACTGCCTATGCCGCGGTGCGGGCGGTGCGCCTCGTGCCGGGGGAGACGGTAGCGATCGCCGGTGCGGCAGGCGGTGTCGGTTCGATCGCGGTTCAACTCGCCCGGCGCGCCGGGGCCACGGTCCTCGGCATCGCCGGCCGTCCAACGATGCCTGGCTCGCCGAGCATGGCGCCATCCCGGTCAACTATGGTGACGCCCTGCCGACCCGGCTGCGAAGCTAGCCGAGCCGACTCTGGATGACCTCACCGCCGCGAACAATGAGATCCAAATGGTCGCCCTGGCCACCAAGTACGGAAATGTCCTCGAGCGGGTTCCCATCGGCCAGCACGAGGTCGGCGAATGCTCCGGGGGCGACGACACCGAGTTCACCGGCCTTGCCCATCAGCTCGGCATTCGTGATCGTTGCCGACCGCAAGACGTCGAGGGGCGACTGAACTTCGGCTTGTAACTGGAACTCTCGGGACTGTTGGTCGTGGGCTTCGCCGAGCAGGTCGGTTCCGAAGCCGATGCGCACGCCCGCGGCGACGGCGATCTCGATCGCCCTGGCACCGGCGTCGAGCACGTCGGTCAATTTGCGCAAGCTTTCGGGCGGGAAATTGAATTGCTTTCCGAGCCTGGCGAGGGCGTCGTAGGTGGCAAGGGTGGGAACGAGGAAGCAGTCATGCTCTGCCATGATGCGCGCCGCCGATTCGTTGATGAGGTTGCCGTGCTCAATGGAACGGACACCTGCCTCGACCGCCTGAATGATCGCTTCGGGAATGTAGGCGTGAGCCAGGACGTAGGTGCGTCGTGCGCTGGCCTCGGTGACGGCCGCGCGAATTTCCTCGCCGGTGTACTGCACCATGTCGATCGGGTCGGTGGGACTCGCGACGCCGCCACCGGCCATGACCTTGATTTGGTGCGCACCGTTTTTGAGCTCCTCGCGCGCCGCGCGGCGAACGGCGTCCACCCCGTCGGCGACGTGCGAAAAATCGCTCGTCTTGATGTGGCAAGCACACAGTGGCTCACCGGTACTCGGGCCGTCGCCGTGCCCACCGGTCTGGCTGAGCACCCGGCCCGACCTGAAGACCCGAGGACCATTGATCAGACCGGCGTCGAGTGATTCGGAGATCCCTTTGTCCAACCCGCCGGCGTCGCGGACGGTAGTGAAGCCGCGGCGCAGCATGGCCTCCAAGACATTCTTTGTTTCGATAGCGCGTCGCGAGGGCGCCCGGGTCCACAAGTCAGCCAGGTTCATGGTGGTGAACGCCGCATGCACGTGGGCATCGATGAAACCGGGGAGCAGCACGCGATCCCCGGCGTCGATCCGAAGGATTTCGCCGTTGGCGGCGAGCGTCCGACCGCGAGCGGTCTCCACGACGCGATCGCCCTCCACGCGGACAGACGATCCGCCGTGCAGTTCTCCGGTGTCGAGATCGAGCAGGGTCGCGCCCTCGATGAGCAGATCCATCTGTCAAGTCAACCAGGGCAGGGCCCACGGCAGAATGTTGATGTGGACTTCGCGCTGCGATATGACCGCTGGTTTCGGCCCCTGGCAACTGTGTTCGGTTTGGGGCCCAAGTGGACGACAATCCGGGTGGATGACGACACACTGCACGTCCGGTACGGCTGGGCTTTTCGTCTTGATGTTCCACTCAAAGACATCAAATCCGCGCGTCTCATCACCGAACGGCCAATGGCCTGGGGAGTTCATACGACCGGCGAGTACTGGTACGTCAACGGTTCACGAGACGGCATCGTTGAGCTCAAGGTTGCCCACCCTGCTACCTCGAAATCGGTGAGGTTTCAGGCCGGAACCTGGGCGGAGGTCCATCGCCTCTACATCAGCCTTGAGGACCCGGATGGGTTCATCGCCACGCTGAAGTCCCATCCAACGAATTGAGACGTAGCGGCCTAGGCCCCCAAGAATTCGGCGATTGCCGGCCATGCGGCCGGATCCTGCAACAGGAAAAGGTGGCCGCTCTCGTAGACGTGCAGCGTGGCGTTGGTGATCCTGTCGACGATGGCCTGGCCGTTGGCCACCGGTGCGATGTCGTCGTAACTGCCGCTTCCCACGAAAGTCGGACACGTCACCCGGTGCAGGCGATCAAGCACATCGTGACCCTTGCGGGCTTGCAACTGAAGAAGACGTCCCTGGGCCTGCTCCGGGGTCTCCTCGGCGGGCATGTCTCCGGCGAGGGTGCCCACCAGTGCCGCATCTTCGGGGTGCGCGGCGAACCACTCCGCCGTCCAGCGCCGGTCGGCCAAATTCAGGGACCGGAGCCCGCGCTCGAGGGGCGGCAGATCCGCCAGCGTCTCCAGCGGATAGGACGCGAAGGCGCCGCCGGGGGAGGTGGCCATGAGGGCCAACCGGTCCAGCCGGCCTGGGAAGGTCACCGCGAATTCCTGCGCGACCATGCCGCCGAAGCTCAACCCGGCCAACGCCGTTCGGTCCCACCCGACGGCGTCAAGCAGCGCGGCCACATCCGCCGCAACGTCGGCCATCGCATACGGCTCGGTTACCGGCGCGCTGCGTCCCATGCCGCGGTAGTCGAAGGCCAGCAACTCGAATCGCGCCGACAACATGTCGAGCAGCGGGCGGCTCGAATCCACCGTGGTGCCAGACCCGTTGCAGTACAGCAGTCGCGGACCCGCACCGAGGCGCTCATAGTGGAGCGCGATCCCGTTACGGTCAGACAAATGCACCCACTAAATAGGTTTGCGTGAGGAGCGTGCTCCACGTTTGGTCGTTGAAAGGGTCCTGCGGCGGCGTGAAATCGATACCGCGCTCGGTGAGGTCGTCGCAGAATCTGGATATCGCGGTTTCGACGTCGAGGTCGTCTTCGTGCGCGTCGTAAACATGCGCCTCACGTTCGTCACGAAACGTAATTGCCCTCCACAGCAGTGAGATTCGTACCTGGTCACTCGGCAGTGTTCCGATGACGGAGGTGCCGTCCGTTATCTCCCAGCCGTCGTCGCCGGGCCGGATCTCGGATTGCACCGTCAGCTTGATCTGATCTTTGAAGTGTTGGGCGTCCCCAATCGCGCCGATTTGGTGGAACATCAGATCGTTGTCACCGAAGAGTGCGACATTCCCGAAGGGTCCGCGTTCGGACTCGGAGGGCTGGTCGATGCCCCGCGGCCAGTATTCGTACTCCCCGTCGGTTCCGTCGTAAAACCAGGTGAGCGCGCCCCCGACGCGAACCGCCCATCGTTCGAAGAGGCCGGACACCCCCATCACCATGGGAAACCAGAGCGGAGTCCTGGGGGAGATGCCTCGATAGGTCGGGAGGTCGACGTGGCGAAATCCTGCCGCCATCGGACCCATCACGTTCACCACCAGAGCCTGAGGCCGAACGACCTTGGCTCCGAAGAGGTTTCCCGCTCCTTCGATGAACCGCGGATCATCTATCAGTGCTTGGATTGACTCGTCAAGAGGGTTGGCGCCGGCCGCCCAAGTAGTCCGGAACCACGGTTCCAGTGGCGCTGATTGCATCATCTCGCCGTACCCTGCGCCGGCACTCATCATGGGGTACGGGGCGTGATCGAGAATCGTGCGCCGAACTGCGTCACGGTCGGCGTAGGCGGGCTGGACACGTAACGGTGCGACGGTCACCGGCCTTAGTTTTGCTGTCGCCATGACTTACCTCCATCGCCTCCATCGTTCTTCCTAACCGAAGACCATCGGAAACGCCAGCACCCGTCACGCGAGATACTCTCATCGGCCCCAATGTCGAGAACTCAGAGGATCCACCGAATGAATCCCGTCATCATTGAATGCGCCATCAACGGCGTCACCTCGAAGGCGACCAATCCCCACGTGCCCGTCGAGCCGTCGGAGATCGTTGCCGATGCCCTCGGCTGTATGGCGGCCGGCGCGGCAATCATCCACAATCACATCGACCGTTACGGCGTCAGCATGGAGCAGGCGGTCGAGCGCTATCTGGAAGCTTGGCGCCCCGTGCTCGCTGCTCGGCCGGATGCCCTGCTGTATCCAACGGTCCACTTCGAACAGGGATCTTCGATTTCCTACGAACATCTCCTCCCGCTCGCCGCGGCCGGTTTGCGCGTCGGGCTTACCGACCCCGGGTCGGTCAACCTCGGCGGCACCGATGCCGACGGGATACCTGCGGGAGCGTTGGTCTACAGCAACTCCTTCGAATCGATCCGCCGGGCCTTCGACATCTGTCGCGAGGCGAAACTGGGCCCCAGTCTGGCCATCTACGAACCCGGGTTTCTCCGGGCAACCCTCGCGTGGTGGCGCGCGGGCCGACTGCCCCAGGGGGCGATGATCAAGCTCTACTTCTCGACCGAACGCGGTTACCTGGGAGCGCCTTTCGGGTTGCCGCCGACGGAGCGCGCGCTTGACGCTTACCTGGAATTGCTTGATGGATGCGACATTCCGTGGGCTGCCTCCGTCGTCGGCGGCGACCTGTGTGCGAGCCCCATCGCCAAACTGGCGCTCGAACGCGGCGGTCACCTGCACGTGGGGCTCGAGTTCTACGGTGGCGACCGCACGCCGACCAACCTCGAGCTCGTGACCGAGGCAGCAGACCTTTGCCGTCAGCTCGGCCGCTCCGTGGCAACGCCCGATCAGGCTGCGCGAATCCTCGGTCTACCCCAATGTCTCTCGTGAGCCGCTTGGACCGAAGGTGGCGTGCTGCGTATTGAGAATCCGGAGAGATCGCCTGGCGGTTTTCATCGGTGGCGGGCAGCTTTCAGGCGCCCGTGGACCAAGTCACGTCGGGGCTGACCTACCGAACAGGTTGGGATAGCACCGCGACCACTTCTTTCAAAGGGTCTGAACTTGTCGACACCGCGCCGACGTACGGGTGTGCTAGTTCGACGACGAGGAAAAGGTTGGTGGCGATGCGGTGCCGCAACTGCGCATACGCGGCGGCATTGCCGTGAGCCCGCGCCAGCAAGAGCTCGTAGTCACGGCAAGATGTCGCGTATCACCAGACCCTCGCGGCCGGCGCGGCCTGTGTTCTAGTCAAACGACGGGAAGAATACAACCTGTCCGACCTGCACCTGGTCGGGATCGTCGATGTGGTTGGCCGCCGTGACCACTTCGACCATGGTTTGTGTGCGCCCGTCATCGCCCGTGTCGCCGTAGTAGTAGGCAGCGAGTTGCCACAGGGTGTCGCCGTCGACGACGGTGTGCCGCCAATTCAGGCGCGGGTGGATTATCGCCCGACCGACTGGAGGGTCCTGGTTCTCCATGTGGTTGGCGATCGCGATGATCGGCCATAGGTTGGACTCGCCGTACCAGCGCTCCGCGAGCACCTCCCACGTCTCGCCCGATACCACTTGGTGACCGTCCGCGTTGGCTAGATCGGGGATCAGCAGCCACTCGCCGACGACAAAGTCCCGCTGGCCGATGTGGTTGGCGATCGGGATGATCTCGTAGAGGCTCGGGTCACCGTAAAACTGTTGCGCCAGAGCCTCTTTCCCGTCCTCAATCCTCACCTGGTGGCGGAACGTGACGTAGGGGATCAGCAGTTGTTGACCGGCGTCGATTTGATCCGGGTCGGCGAGGTGGTTGATGACCGAGATGACGGGAAACAGGCTGCCGTCGCCGTAGAAGCGTCCGGCCAGCCCCGTGAGGGTGTCGCCGCTCTTGACTTGATATTTGGTAGGAGGCATTGGGATCCTTTCCTGCTCTAAAGCATCGCCCCTTCGCGACGCTCGACTAAAGTGTCGCAAGACCAGCAGGCTCGGACACGCGTAGTGCGCTACCTCAATCGAGACCCATCGGCTGAACCGTTCGCAACGTACTCTTGCCGCCGAGCCGTTTCCGCCGTGATTAGGTTCATGTAGACGGGTTTCAGTCGCTGGGTGGCCGATCGCGATGGCGCCGCCGTTGACGTTGGTCTTGGCCAGGTCAGCACCGGTGTCCTTGGCCCAGGCCAGTACGACCCGGTCAATGACCCACGGATAGGAATGCCACTAGCCCGCTTGAATCGAATGTGCTTCTGACGCAACCTGGCACCATCACGGATGTGTGACTAGATAGGTCTCGTTGCTCAGCCCGGCGGTCAATTCCTCAACGTCGAAGGGGCGGTCGAGGCGGGCGCGGAGCTTTGTGGGGTCGATGAGGAGGCCGATCTCAGCGGTTTGGCGTGCAAACAGCCTTCCGATGCGCGGGTAGAGCCAACGCATCACCGCCCGCTCTGCGTTAGTGCATCGCGATGCGCAGTAGCCGACGTGGCCAACCTCGTCGGTGAGGATTTCGCTGTAGAGCAGTGCAATTCGTTCGGAGGCGTCGGGTTCGTCGGCGAACAGTTCAATTCCGACGCGGCGCAGTTCGTCGAACATCACGCAGCCTGCCATCTCTGCTGCTCCTACAAACACGAATCCAAGTCGCTCCGGGATGAATACCCCAGTCTTGACGAACTGGCGCATGACGAACGGCGGGGGCACCACTTGGAATGTGAGGTCGAATATGTCCAGCACGTATGCCAGCAGCCGGGTGTGGTAGTGCTCTTCAAGTTCGAGGTACACCCGCTCTGGTGGCAGGTTCTCGTCGCTATTGACGCCGTAGGTTTCCCCGAGCCCGACCCCGAATCGTTCTGCCTGATTGAGCTTGGCCGTGGCCAACAGAAACAACATCTTCCTGTCCAACCCCGCCTCTGGTCGTCTGCGCCGCAGGTTCCGCAGGAAGGTCGGGCGGTCGGCCGGGCGGGCTGATCGGACAGCGTTGGTCTCAATGCTATTGAAGAAGTCTTCGCGATTCGCCAAGCGTCGATTCAACAGATCGGCCTCGCCGTCGCGCCTCTTCAAGAAGTCTCGGTAGCCGTCGATCCCTGTGTTGCTCATCGTGTTTCCATTCCCTTGACAATCGTCACTACATACCGATCCATGACGGCGTCCGCTGTCGTGGAATCTTGAGTGCCAGTAGCTAGCAGCGCGAAGAGTCCGGTCATAAAGAACACTCCGAGTTCACTGGCGTCTGCCTCTGACGGGACTCGGCCCGCGTTCTGAGCGTCGGTGATCGCGGCAATCACGAACTCGGCAAGGGGATGCTCTGACAGTTCGTCCCCAGCCGGTCGAGTTGCGGAGAAGTGCAGCCCCAACATGTCTCGAAAGACCACCGGCCCCAACCGACGTTCGGCGGCGACCACATGTCGAACCAACTGAGATAACACCGACGCCAAGTCATCGGTCTCGGTCTGCGCGAGGTTGAGTTCGGTGACGATCCTGGCCTCTTCGTTCCTTTCCAACTCGACCAAGACATATTCCTTGGTCGGGAAGTGAAAGTAGAACGTGCCTCGCACTACCCCTGCTGCGCTGGCGATGGAACTGACATCTGCACCGGCCAATCCGCATCGGCCAATCTCAGCCAGTGCGGCGTCGAATAGCCGTGCCCGCGTTTCCAACCGTCGGACCTCGCGAACGCCTCCGACTGGCAATCCAGCTTCCGTGATGGCGTTTGGCGACCCCATGGAGGCAACAGTATCTAGTTCATTGGCGACCGTCAATGACGGGCGTCAATGAGTTCGCTGGTCGTCTTCACACGCCGATGTAGAGGGTGGAATCCTGCTGGTCCGATCCGCAGCGGTCGCGACGCCTAGAGCCCCCGACCTAACCAGGCCGAGGGCCTCGATGTGCCCGGGTGATCTTGGGCGGCTGGGCCGCCTAGCCGAGTCGCTCAATGATGGTGGCGTTGGCCATGCCGCCGCCCTCGCACATCGTCTGCAGCCCATAGCGACCGCCGCGCTGTTCGAGCGCGTTGATCAGTGTGGTCATGATGCGGGCACCGCTCGCGCCGAGCGGGTGGCCGATGGCGATGGCACCGCCGTTGACATTGGTTTTGGCCAGATCGGCTCCGGTATAGACCGCCCAGGCGCTCGCGACCGGGGACATCCTATACGGCGATGGCTGATGGTGGGCATTGGCGCGGTTTCAGCTCAATGCGGACCCATCATCCCAGGCCCCATCATTCCGCCCATCATGCCTCGCATCATCGGCGGCATCCCTTCGCGCACAAAGCCTGTCACCTCCTGGGCGTGTGCGCGGATCGCTTGCGTAAGCGCCGGATCGTCAGCGGTTTCTTCCGCCATTACCCCGGTTGGGGTAAGGGTCAACTGGCGGCGATAACCTTTCGCATGTCTGAATAGTGTTGGCAGGCTTCCGCTCATGCAGATGACCTCTGCGCCCTGGTCGACGTGGGAGTACATGCTGGATACGTGCGCTTGGAGTTGGGCGACAAGATCGGGCGAAGTCGATTGTGTGATGGTGCGTATGCCGCCGGGGATCTCCTCGACGGTGCGGGTTATCTCGCTGTGCCGGTTGAACATCTCCATGTAGAGGCTCATGTCCGCCGGGGTGGCACCCATCATGCCGCCGCCGTCGGTCAGGCGGATGCTCAGCCCGGGTGAACCAAGGATTCCGCGAAGCGCGTACCCGATACTCATTACCGCACCTGCACCGAGCGCGGCGAGCGTTGCTCGCCGAGTGAATCTAGCCATGTGATGACCTCGTGGACAGCTTGATCATTCGTCTGCGGTGAAAGAGCTTCGCAATCAACGCAGTTCGCGCGGCTACATCAATCGGCGGTGCCATTGGTCGTTGTCCATCTCGCCTCGAACAGAGCCTTCCGCCAACACGTACTCAATACGGATGGAGCCCGTATCCCTCAGCGCCAGCGGGTCGATTCGTTGCCTGGTGAGAAAGCGGACTGCAAGGATGATGGCGGTGATGACGGTGCCCCAGAGCACTACCATCACCAGAACCTCCTGGATGCAGCCAGCCCAAGTCCAGCCAATTCCCTGGAACAACGTCATGGTCGCCTAGCCTCCAAACTCGTCACCGTTGCTTTGTTGCCCATCAGCGTGCACGTTCCGGACACCGCCGACGTGGTCTCAGCGTGGGGTTCTGCACGTCGGCGCTACGGGCGAGGGATACTTGGGGTTGTGGTTGCGGGTGAGTGCACCGCCGGTCCCGTCGTTCCGTCAGGCCCCATCATCCCGCTTGGCATCATCTCGCCGGGTGTCATCCGGCTGCCTGGCGGCATCATCGCGCCCGGTTTCATGTGCTCGTCCGGTTTCATCTGGCTACAGCAGGCCATATGCCCCGGCCCCATATGTTCATGCGGCGGACCGCCCAAGCGCGAACTCAGGAAGAACCCCGAGAAGAAAATCGCAGCGACGATGAACAAGCCTCCGGCTACGATGCCTACCCACGCCAGGGCTTGGTTCAGACGGCTCGGCCGGGGCTGGGAGCTCTCGGGTTGTTGGCTCGTAACGCCGGAATCGTCTGCCGGTGGGGAAACGTCGGTCGTGCTCGTCATGGCTTGAACCTCCTGTCGGGATGGCTTGATGGCGACCATAGTACCCTACCCGGGGTGGGGTGGGATAAGCTGGAAAAGAGATAGGTCACCTTGAAGGGCAGGAGACAACGATGGCTCAGGAGCTGACAGCTAAGAAGCGTGCGGCACTCAACCGGCTCAAGACGGTGCGCGGTCACCTTGATGGGATTATTCGGATGCTCGAAACCGACGCGTACTGCGTCGACGTCATGAAGCAGATTTCTGCGACGCAATCGGCGCTGGAACGCACCAACAGGGTGATGCTGCACAACCACCTCGAGACCTGCTTCTCAGAAGCTGTGGTAGATGGACGGGCAGCAGCGGTCATCGACGAACTAGTCGACGCCCTCAAGTTCAGTCCCGCCTTGACCGGGCCGGACTCATGTTTGAACGGCACCATCGCGGACGAGGCTGCGGAAGCTCGCACGCGATGAACGGCTGCAGGCCGTACCGACCGCCGCGCTGTTCGAGCGCGTTGACGAGTGTTGTCATGATGCGGGCACCACTACCGCCAAGCGGGTGACCGATGGCGATGGCACCGCCGTTCACGTTGGTCCGCTCAAGGATGCCTGTCTGCCCCCTATCTACGTCCTTTGCCCAGGCGAGCGGTGAGGGTGCGAGCGCGATTGCGGCCGCGCTTGGCGTTAGCCGGCGACTGTCTATTCGGGTGCTCTCAGAGCGGACTGGTCACTCCTACCGAACGTTCGATTCCAAGCGCGGGGGAGTTAGCTGAGCAAACATAATTAATCTCGCATGTTCTCATAAAATAGCTGTTCACGGATACTAGGCGTAGTGTCCGGTTCATGACATGGCAAAAAATCTCTGTATCTCAGTTCGGTGGTCCTGAGGTCCTTGATCTGATCGAGGAATCCACCATCCCGGAGCCCGGTCCCGGCGAGGTCCGCATCAAAGTGCTCGCTGCAGGGACCGGTTTCACCGACATCTTCATCCGTCGTGGGCGCTACCCGGACTACAAGGGACCGTTGCCCTTCATTCCCGGCTACGACATCGTGGGCCTCGTCGACAAGGTCGGTCCCGGTGTGGCATCACCACACGAGGGTCAGACGGTAGCCGATCTGTGCGTGGTCGGCGGCTACACCCAATACGCGATACGCCCCGCACAGTTCCTGGTGCCGGTGCCCGACGGTGTTGATCCCGCCGAGGCGGTCTGCATCCCTTTGGCGTATCTCACCGCATTTCAAATGCTCACCCGTTACCGGCAACTTGCGCCCGGTGCAACAATCCTCGCGATTGGCGCCTCCGGAACTGTGGGCACGGCACTGCTCGACCTGGCGCGCCACTTCGGTCTGAACGCAATCGGCACGTGCTCGGCAGCCAACATGCCAGTAGTGGAGAGCTTCGGCGCAAAGGCTATCGATTACCGCGACGGCGACTTCGTCGACACACTGCACAAGCTCACCGCCGGGGTCGATGCTGTCTTCGACGCCATCGGCGGAGCGCATTTCGCACGGTCCTACGCCTGCCTCGCCTCCGGAGGCCTACTCGTCGGGTACGGATCGCAAACCATGGCCGACGGACGCGAAGGCTTACTTTCGGCAGGGTTGGGCCTCGCCCGACTCAAGCTCTGGGACACCTTCAATGTCGCATTCCGCAGACGCCGCGCGAAGTGGTACAGCATCACCGCCCGGCGAAAGACCCACCCCGAGGAGTTCAAGGCAGATATGGCTGCACTGTTCGCACTGTTGCGCGACCGGGCCATCCATCCAGTGGTTATCGACCGCCTACCCCTCGCCGCCGCGCCAGAGGTCCACACTCGCATCGACGCTGGCGGACTCGGCGGAAAGATCGTTCTGACTCCGTGGCCGCCGAAGCCGGACAACACTGCTGCCGCGTTATCCGCCGATGCACCTCTCCGATTTGAGACAGGGTCCACCTAGGCGCCAGTAGACGCGGCGAGGCTAGCCCAACTTCTCGATGATGGTGCATCTCGATGGGATTATTCGGATGCTCGAAACCGATGCGTACTGCGTTGACGTCATGAAGCAGATTTCTGCGACGCAATCGGCGCTGGAACGCGCCAACAGGGTGATGCTGCATAACCACCTGGAGACCTGCTTCTCGGAAGCTGTCGTAGATGGGCGGGCTGCATCGGCCATCGACGGACTAGTAGATGCTCTCAAGTTCAGTCCCGCCTTGACCGGCCCGGACTCCTGTTTGAATGGCACGACCACCGATGAGGCGGTGGAAGCTGGGGCATCGTGAGCCGGGAGAAACGCGCGTCAGCTGCGGCTGAGGTGGGCCCGGATGGCGGAGATGGTGGCCGCCATCGCATCGGCGCTTCCGCCTCCGAATGGGGCGACACTGGCAAAGCCATGGGCAAGCGTGTCGAACTGCCGGTGGTCGACGGCGACGCCAGCCGAGCACAGTGCCGCCGCATATTCGTTGCCCTCGTCGCGCAGCGGATCGAATCCCGCGGTAACCACCAACGCTGGCGCCAGACTGGACAGGTCGACGGTCTTTAGTGGCGATACCCGCCAATCGTCGGCTGCGAGGTCTACGCCGCCCAGGTAGAGCTCCGTGAACCACTCTATTTCCTGCTTGGTCACGAAGAAGCCGTCCGAGAATAGGCTGCGCGACCGGGTTTTCGCGGACAGATCGAGAGCCGGATAGAGGAGCACTTGCAGCGCCGGCTGTGGAATACCCTCTTCACGACTGCGGAGCGCGACGAGCGCTGCGAGTGTTCCGCCCGCGCTGTCGCCGCCGACACCGATTCGGGACGGGTCGGCGCCGAGTTCGGCGGCGTGCCCGAGCGCCCATCGGTAGGCGGCGACGCAGTCGTCCTCCGCGGCCGGGGCCTTGTGTTCGGGCGCTAGCCGGTAGTCCACCGACAACACATGTATTGCCGCGTCCCTGCAGATCGTTCGGCACAGACCGTCGTGAGATTCGAGGTCGCCCACGACAAAACCACCGCCGTGGAAGAAGACGAGTAGCGGGGCGGCCTTCGCGACGGCCGGTTGGTAGTGCCGCGTCCGCAGGGGGCTGTTGGGACCGGGGATCGTGAAGTCGGTGGTCCGCACGTCGACATGGGTGCCCATCGCTATGTGCGAGTTGCGCATCAGGGCGCGGGCAATTCCCACATCTCCGGAAGCCCCCAGACCGCCAGTGCCGCTAAGTCGTTGGCCCGCCAACATCAATTGAAGCGTCGCGTCAAGGGTGTTGCCGTCGATGGTGACTCTTCGGCCCCCGGCGAGAAGCACTTTCAGCCAAGGCGGAATCCATGGCATGACCTTGACACCGATGCGGAGCGCCGCGTTGGTCACCGCGAGGGGGCGGGGTTTGGGCCCTTTCTGTGCCATCGGCGCCCCCTAGTGAACCGTGAGTTGACTTCTTGGGGCACTGTAGCCGGAACACATATTTGGTTCAAGCGTCAGTGGTACGCATGACTTCATGACTCTTCTGCACCATAGATTCGGGCAGGAGATAGACCATGTAGTCCAAATATTTGGTCGCATACGACAGTCTGATTGATGACCCGCCGCGGTTTCGAGCAGCCTGCCCTTTCTTTAGGCCATATCGGCCGCCGCTTTGTTCGAGAGCGTTTACCAGTGTGGTCATGATCCGCGCACGGCTAACCCTGTCATCCGCGGGCAATAACTCTTTCAGCTTTCATCCCGTCGTATTCACCGTCGAGATTTAGTGAGAGCACCTTTCCCTGCTGCCGTAATCTTCGCGGCCAGCGCGGCCAACTTGACATCGAGTTCCGTTGCGGCGCTGAGCAGCTCCGGATTTTGCTCGATGACCATCAGCGAGGACGGCTTGACGTAGGTCAGGCTGCTGCCGGAGCCCTCGTCGGCGATCAGCACCTCGACGGGCGCGAAGAGACCCGCTGTCACATCATGCCGCAACATCGTGATGGCGATCAGCGGGTTACCGAGGATGACGCGCAACACCTTGCGGTCGATGCCGGCCTTGGTGATCCAGCCGCCATGGTTGAACAAACCGAACAACATGAATCCACTTGGCCCGACGTAGGATTGGACCTTCTGCTCGTATGACTCCCAGGTGTTGAACGCCTTCGGGAACTCGTCGATCGGAACCGGCCGTTCGCCGATATCGGCCAGCAGCGCGGCCACCAACTCGTCGTAGCTCTTGGCGCTGTCGTAGCGCACCCGCACGCCGTCGAAGGGGATGGAGCGGGGTTCTCCGGAATCAAATGTGGGCATGTTCGGCCTCCTCGACAGCGATGCTGCCAAGTTGCTCGATGTGCTCATGCACGTACAGGTGGGGCGAGCGATCGACCACCAGGCTGAGCAAGCCAGGTCGACCGTAGTGGCCGACGGCATCCATCAGCACCTTTCGACCGTTGATCAGCGAAAAGTCGAGATCGGCTATCACCTCGCCCGCACCGGAACGCAGTGGCTCGCCCAAGTACTCACCCTGGGGCGAGATGATCGCGGTGAACTGGCCGCCCGAGATCGGGCCAATCGGACCGCCCGTGTCGGCCATGATCTGTGCCTGCTGATCGGCGTCGAGCCAGGCCGTGGCGTTCACCACGAAGGCGCCTGACTCCAGAGCGTGATTGCGCACGCTCACCTCCATCTGTCGCGCGAACAGGTCGCCGCCAAACGATCCGGGAAACATGCTCGCGTGGATCTGCTCGCCCTCGGCGATCATGGCGTAGCGCGCCAGTGGGTTGAAGTGCTCATAGCACGCTAGCTGCCCGATGCGCCCGACCGCGCTGTCGACGGCCCGCAGTCCGCTGCCGTCGCCCTGGCCCCAGATCATCCGTTCGTGGTAGGTCGGCATGATCTTGCGCCGGCGCTGAATCAAGGTGCCGTCGGCGTCGAACAGCAACTGCGCGTTGTAGAGCGAACCACCGTCGCGCTCGGTGACCCCGATGGACACCACCATGTGGGCGGCGCGGGCCGCCGCACCGATCGCCTCGGTGGCCGGCGACGGTATCGTCACGGCCTGATCGAGCAGCTTGAGGTGTTCCGTCGGCCGCATCTCGAACGGACGCTGGACGAAGGAGAAATACGGATAGTAGGGGACCACGGTCTCCGGAAAGACGGCGAACTGCACATCTTGTCGGCCCAGCTGTTCTATCTTGTCGACCACCCGTTGCACCGTGCCTTCCCGGCTGTACAGCACCGGACTGAGTTGCACTGCGGCTGCTCGGATTACGGTCATTTTCGTGCTCCCGGCTAGTTGAGGCGCTCGATGATGGTGGCATTGGCCATGCCGCCGCCCTCACACATCGTCTGCAAGCCATACCGTCCACCGGTCTGCTCAAGGGCGTTGACCAAAGTGGTCATGATGCGGGCACCGCTAGCGCCCAGCGGGTGGCCGATGGCGATGGCGCCGCCGTTGACGTTGGTCTTGTTCAGATCCGCCCCGGTGTCGTGAGCCCAGGCCAGTACCACCGGCGCGAAGGCCTCGTTGACCTCGAAAAGGTCGATATCGGCCAGCGTGAGGCCGGCCCGCTGCAGCACCTTCTCGGTCGCCGGGATGACGCCGGTCAGCATGTAAAGCGGGTCGTCGCCCACCACGGTGGTGGTGTGAATCCGGGCCAGCGCACGCAGGCCCAGCTTCTTGGCGACCTCACTGGTGGTGATCAGCACCGCGGCGCTACCGTCCGAAAGCGGCGACGAGTTGCCCGGTGTGATCTCCCAATTGATCTGCGGGAAGCGCTCTTTCATCTTGTCGCTGTAGAACGCCGGGTTGAGCGTGGCCAGCGTCTCCACCGTGGTGGCGGGGCGGATGATCTCGTCGGTGTACAGCCCGGCGATCGGGATCAGCTCGTTCTCGAACAGCCCGTCCTTGGTGGCGCGTGCCGCCTTGTCGTGGCTGCCGGCGGAGAACTCGTCGAGCTGGGTGCGCGAGAAGCCCCACTTCGCGGCGATCAGTTCGGCGCTGATGCCCTGCGGCACCAAGCCTTCGGGGTAGCGCGCATCCATACCCTTCCCGAATGGCTCGCTGCCCGGCAGCACCTGGGTGCCCATCGGGACGCGGCTCATCGACTCCACGCCGGCGGCGATCACCAGGTCGTAGGCACCGGCGATGACGCCATGGGCCGCGAAGCTGATCGCCTGCTGGCTGCTGCCGCACTGGCGGTCGATCGTGACGCCCGGAACCGACTCCGGGAAGCCCGCGCCCAGCAACGCATTGCGCGCGATGTTGACTGCCTGATCGCCGACCTGGGTGACGGCGCCGGCGATGACATCGTCGATCTGCGCGGCGTCCACTCCGGTGCGGGCCACCAGTTCACGCAGGCTGTGCGCCAGCAGGTCGACGGGCAGCACGTCGTGCAGCGCGCCGCTGGCCTTGCCCTTGCCGATCGGGGTACGGACGGCACCGACGATGACGGCGTCGCGCCCCTGGTGACTGGTCATAACTCCTCCTTGAGTCCTAAGCTAGATATCCCCAACTATACTCAGGTAAACGCCTAGGTATACTAAATGCAACCCAGGATGGAGGTGATTTAGGTGACATTCCTGCAAGGTGTGCTGGTCGATCGCGAGAAATGGTCGGCGGTCGGTGAGTGCGCCATCGAAAAAACCATGGCGGTGCTCGGCACCAAATCCGCCATGCTCATCCTGCGCGAGGCGTACTACGGCACCACTCGGTTCGACGACTTCGCCCGCCGGGTGGGCATCACCAAGGCCGCCACCTCCGCGCGGCTGGCCGAACTGGTCGACCTCGGGCTATTGACCCGGCAGCCCTATCGCGAACCCGGACAGCGCAGTCGTGACGAGTACGTGCTCACCGAGGCCGGCGTCGATTTCATGCCGGTGGTCTGGGCGATGTTCGAGTGGGGGCGACAGCACCTGCCGGGTCACAACCGGCTGCGGCTTACGCATCTGGGTTGTGGTGCGGATGCCTCCGTCGAAATCCGCTGCACCGAAGGTCATCTGGTGCCGTCTGACGAGCTCGGAATGCGCCTGGTCAAGGCTCCCTGAGCACCGCGAGGGACCTCAAATGCACGCCTCATGCGGCGTGTCGGCGTACAAACGAGCGCGCTCGGTACACCGTCAGTGCTCACGGAGGGCGGCAAGCAGCCGCCGGGCCGCGGCGACGCGGCGCATGGCGGGCCCGGACAGCGCGTCCAGCGCGCATTCAGGGTCGGCCGGCGGCCCCATGTGTCCGCAGCCGCGCGGGCAGTCCTGGATCGTGTCGGCCAAGTCAGAGAAAGATGACAGCACGTCGTCAGGTTCGATGTGGGCCAATCCGAACGAGCGGATGCCCGGGGTATCGATGACCCAACCGGAACCCGGTAGCGAGTCGCCCAGCGGCAGCGCCACCGACTGCGTCGAGGTATGCCGGCCCCGGCCGATATCGGTCACCACGCCGACAGCCCGATCAGCTTCGGGCACAAGACGATTCACCAAGGTCGACTTGCCGACTCCGGAATGTCCGAGCAGCACGGTGATCTTGCCGGGAAGCAACTCGGCCACCGCGAGCAGGGGATCGTCCACGCCCGCGGCAACCACCGTCAGGTCCAGGTCGACGAACTGTTCGGCGAACGGTTCCGGTGGCGCGAGGTCGGTCTTGGTCAGGCACAGGATCGGTGTCAGCCCGCCGGCATAGGCGGCGATCAGCGCCCGGTCGACCAGTCCGGTGCGCGGTGGCGGGTCGGCCAGCGCCACCACCATCAGGAGTTGGTCCGCGTTGGCGACCACCACCCGTTCGGTGGGGTCGGTGTCATCGGCGGTACGCCGCAACACCGTTCGTCGTGGGCCGCGCCGCACAATGCGGGCCAGGGTGTCCGTGCGCCCGGACAGGTCACCGACGATGTCGACGTTGTCGCCGACGACGATCGGGGTGCGCCCGAGTTCGCGCGCCCGCATGGCCGTGACGTGGCGATCGGGACGGCCGCCCAGCACGCACCCCCAGCGGCCGCGGTCGACGCTGACCACCATGGCGGACTCGGCGTCGGCGTGGTCGGGACGAGTCTTGGTGCGCGGTCGCGAGCCCCTGCCGGAGCGGACCTTGACGTCGGACTCGTCGTAGTCGCCGGTCCTCAACCGCTGGAACCCTCGAGCATCTCGGCCCACAGCTGCGGGAACTCCGGCAGCGTCTTGCTGGTCGCGCCGATGTCGTCGACCGTGACCCCGGCCACCCGCAACCCGACGATCGCGCCGGCCATCGCCATCCGATGGTCGGCATAGGCGCGCCAGGTGCCCGCCTTCAGCGGGGTCGCGGTGATCACCAGGCCGTCGGGTGTCTCCTGGCAGTCGCCCCCGAGGCGGTTGATCTCGGCGCTCAGTGCTGCGAGGCGGTCCGTCTCGTGGCCGCGCAAATGGGCGACGCCGCTCAGCCGTGACACCGATCCCGGGTTGGCCAGCGCCGCCAGTGCCGCCACCGACGGCGTGAGCTCGCCGACGGCGCGCAGGTCGACATCGAAGCCGTCGTAGCTTGCCGGCCCGCGCACCTCAAGGACTGAATCAGCATGGCTGACAACGGCATTGAGCTTGCCCAAGACGCCCAGGATGTCGTCGGCGGGTTGCACGCTGGTCGCGGGCCAGCCGGTGATGCGCACCGTGCCGCCGGTGACCACGGCGGCCGCCAGGAACGCGACCGCGTTGGTGAGATCGGGTTCGACGTCCCAGTGCCGGGCCGCGACCGCGCCGGGTCGCACCTGCCAGCGGTTGCCGACGGAGTCGTCGACGTCGACGCCGGCCTGCCGCAGCATCGCCACCGTCATCGCGATGTGCGGCGCCGACGGCAGCGTCGAACCGGTGTGTTGCACGTTCAGGCCCTCGGTGAACGACGTTCCGGACAGCAGCAGCCCGGACACGAACTGCGAGGACGCCGACGCATCGATTCCCACCGTGCCACCGACGACCGATCCGCTGCCGATGACCCGGAACGGCAGACCGGTGCCGTCGATCCGAACGCCAAGACCGCGCAGTGCATCCAGCAGTGGTGTGATGGGCCGGACCCGGGCCTGCTCGTCGCCGTCGAACTCCACTCCCACATCGGCCAAGGCCGCCAGCGGCGGAACAAACCGCAACACGGTGCCGGCCAGGCCGCAGTCCACCCGGGCGCCCGCGCCGGGCGCGATTCGGCCGCTGACGGTCAGCTCGGTCCCGTCGCCGTCGACGCGCAGGCCGAGGCTACGCAGCGCGCCGATCATCAGGTCGGTATCGCGGCTGCGCAGCGCTCCGCCGATGGTCGAGGTGGCTCGCGGGGATCCCACGCCCCGCGCGGTTGCCAGCGCCGCGAGCACCAGCGCGCGGTTGGTCTGCGATTTCGAGCCGGGAACGGTCACGGTCGCGTGCACAGGGGATGGCGCGACGGGTGCCGGCCATGTGCTCACCGCTCCATCTTCTCTCGTCGGGGCTTGTCGGCGACATCTGCCACCATGGAGCTATGTGTGGGCGTTTCGCAGTCACGACGGATCCGGCCCTGCTGGCCGAGAAAATCAAGGCAATCGACGAGGCCACCGGTGCCCCAAACGCGCCGAATTACAACGTCGCGCCCACCAATACGGTCGCGACCGTCGTGACACGGCATAGCGAGCCCGATGACGACCCAACCCGACGGGTCCGGCTCATGCGCTGGGGATTGATCCCGCCGTGGGTGAAAGCCGGCCCCGACGGCGCGCCGGACAACAAAGGCCCGCTGCTGATCAATGCCCGCTCCGACAAGGTGGCCAGCTCGCCGGCCTTCCGCGGTTCGGCGAAGAGCAAGCGCTGCCTCGTGCCGATGGACGGCTGGTACGAATGGCGGCCCAACCACGATTCTGCTGCGGGCAAGAAGACCGCCAAGACGCCGTTTTTCATGCATCGCAGCGACGGCGACATGTTGTTCATGGCGGGGCTGTGGTCCGTGTGGAAACCGGCCAAAGATGCTGAACCGCTGTTGAGTTGCACGATCATCACCACCGACGCGGTGGGGGAGCTGGCCGAAGTCCACGACCGGATGCCGCTGATGCTGGCCGAACCCGACTGGGACGCCTGGCTGAATCCCGACGCCCCGCTGGATCCCGAGCTGCTGGCGCAGTCGCCAGACGTCCGCGACATCGAGCTGCGTGAGATCTCCACGCTGGTCAACAGCATCCGCAATAACGGACCCGAGCTGCTGGAACCCGCCGAGCCGCAGCCCGAGCAGATGAAGCTGCTGTAGGCAGTTCGGCCGGTCGGGGGGATACTGCAAGGCGCGGGGGATTTCGACACGCCGGAAAAGGGGTCCCTGATGACCGCAGTCCAGCCCAAGACCGAAGCCACGACCATCACGGTGCGCAACCCCGCGGACGGATCCGTCGTCGGCGCTGTGCCGATCGAGATGCCCGCTGACGTCGCAGCCAAGGCCCGCGAGCTGCGCCTTTTCCAGCCCGAATGGGAGGCCCTCGGTCCACGCGGTCGCAAGCATTGGCTGTTGACGTATCAGGACTGGGTGCTCGACAACGCCGAGCACATCACCGACGTTCTGCAGTCGGAGACCGGCAAGCCGCGATCGGAGGCCAGCATTGAAGCGCCTCTCACAGCCACCCTGCTCGATTACTGGGCGCGTCATGCCGAGCAATTCCTCGCCGACGAGCATCCCCGCTCTTTCAGTCCGTTCGCCGTGACCAAGAAACTCACTACTGTTTACCGGCCATATCCAGTCGTCGGCGTCATCACGCCCTGGAATTACCCGTTCGTGATGCCGGCGTTGGACTTGGTCGCCGCATTGGCTGCAGGCGCCGCTGTGCTACTGAAACCGTCCGAAGTGACGCCGCTGTCCGCGGTCGAGTTCGTCCGCGGTTGGACCGAGATCGGCGCGCCGCCGGTGCTCGCGCTGGCAACCGGATACGGCGACACCGGCGTGGCGGTCATCGACAACGCCGATTTCGTGCAATTCACCGGGTCCACGGCCACCGGCAGGAAGGTGGCGGTCGCCTGCGCGGAGCGGCTGATTCCCTGCAGTCTCGAGCTCGGCGGCAAAGACCCGGCCCTCGTGCTGGCCGACGCCGATCTCGACCGGGCCGCCAACGGGATCGCGTGGGGCGGCATGGGGAACTCGGGCCAGATATGCATCTCGGTCGAGCGGGTCTACGTCGAGGCGCCGGTCTACGACGAGTTCTTGGCAAAGCTCACCGCGAACGTCCGCCAACTTCGGCAGGGCCAGGACGATCGCAAGTTCGCGTTCGACATTGGATCACTGGCGAACATGGCACAGCGCGACAAAGTGAAAGGGCATGTCGATGCGGCGATCGCGGCCGGTGCTCGCGCGATCACCGGTGGCAAGCCGACCGGAACGGGGGCGTTTTTCGAGCCGACGGTGCTCGTCGACGTCAACCAGTCGATGACCTGCATGACCGAGGAGACGTTCGGGCCCACCATCCCGGTGGTGAAGGTCGCCGACGAGGCGGAGGCAATCCGGCTGGCCAACGACTCAAAGTATGGGTTGTCGGCGACGGTGTGGACCCGTGATAGGGAGCGCGGTGAACGCATCGCCCGACGGCTCAATGTCGGTGCGGTCAACGTCAACGACGTTTTATCCAACATGTTCGCCTTCGATCTCCCGATGGGTGGCTGGAAGGAGTCTGGCGTCGGCACTCGGCTGGGCGGTGCCGCGGGCATACGGAAATACTGTCGCCCGCAAGCGATCACATCGCCGCGCATTCCGACGCAAGCCAAAGAGATACTCTGGTATCCGGCGTCGCGACGGCGCACCAAATTGGCGCTGAGCCTGGCCCGCGCGTCCGCGGCTCGCGGCGTCCGCCGGTTGGGCATCAAGCCGAGGTAGTTATCTCCCGGAGACAACGGCCGTGACATGTTTGTCGATTGGCGACTGATCCAGGCGAGTGGCCACGTCTTAGCATTCGTTATGTGACTGGCTCCTACACCTACACATTCGAAGACATCCAGAGCCGTCCGGTCGCGGTGATCGGAGCGGGAACGCTGGGCCCCCGTATCGCGCTGATGTTCGCCAGCCGCGGGGGAACCGTGCGGATCTACGCCAGGCGAGAAGAACAGCGCGCCGAGGCAGCGCAATATGTCGCGGAGAACCTGCCAAAGCTAGTGACGGACCGCGGTTTTGGCGAAGTGGGCATCGTCGTCGGGACCGGGTCGCTTGAGGAGGCGTTAGACGGTGCCTGGCTCGCGGTTGAGTCCGTCCCGGAGAAGCTGGAGATCAAGATCCCGCTGTGGGGCGAGATCGACCGGGCGGCGCCCGCGGATACCATCTTCGCGACCAACTCGTCGTCGTACCCATCACGGCTGATGGCCGAAAACGTGCGGCGACAAAACGCGTTTGTGCAACACCCACTTCTACATGCCGCCGCAGTTCAACGCCCTCGACCTGATGTCCGACGGCGAGACCGACCGCGGCCTGCTCGACACATTGTTGAGCGTCCTGCCCGAGTTCGGCGTGCATCCCTTCGAAGCGCGCAAAGAGTGCACCGGCTTCATCTTCAATCGCGTCTGGGCCGCGATCAAGCGTGAGTCGCTGGCCGTGGTGGCCGAGGGTGTGGCCCGGCCCGAGGATGTCGACGGGATGTTCAAGGTCAACTGGCGCGTGCCGGCGGGACCGTTTCAGATGATGGATCTGGTCGGCCTGGACGTCGCGCTCGACATCGAGAACCACTACTGCGAAGAGTTTCCGCACCTGCCGAAGAAATCGCGCGACCTGTTGCAGTCCTATGTCGACGCGGGCAAACTCGGCGTCAAATCCGGCGAGGGCTTCTACACGTATCCGACGTCCTGAACGGCACCGTCCCTCGGTCTGAATCGTGTCGGCGTTGCTGATGCCCACGCCGGTCGTCATCAGCCCTGCGAAGGCCGGCGACGCTATGCCCGCTGCAGCGACACGGCGGTGGCGATCGCCTCCAGTAGCCGGCTGAGTTGCTCGGCGTCGTTGATGGTGCGGTCTCCGGAGACGAGCCGGGTGAACACGCCCGCGATGAAGGTGGTGACGGCCGTCGTCTGCGCGGCGAGCAGCTCGGGGTCGTCGGTGCCCGGCTGTAGATGGGCGATGGCGTCTTGGGCCATGGAGTTGATCCGGGCGACGAAATCCTGTGAGGTCTCGGCGAGATCGGGATCGCGCACCGCCCCCAGCAGCAGTTCATGCCGAGCCCTGTTCAGCATGAGCCCGGGCCCGTCGGCCTGCATCATGGTGAGCTGTGCCAGGTGCGCGAACGGCGAGAGCGGGTCGAGGGGTTCGTCGATCACCGATTGCAGGTTGGCGACATCGATTTCGGCGACGCGCTTGCCGACGCCGCGCAACAGGGCCGTGCGGGTGCGGTAGTAGTACGACGTGGTGCCATCGGGCAGCCCTGCGCAGCGGTCGACCTGTCCGTGGGTCAGGCCGCGGGACCCGTGCTCGGCCAGCACCTTGATCGCCGCGTCGCACAGTTTGCGCCGACGCTCGTCCCCGTCGCGTTTGCGTGCTCCGTGAGAAGGATGGGCTGCCATAGTCAGCGCAGGACCGTCCCGCCGTCGATGTTGACGACCTGACCGTTGATCCACTCGCCTTCCTCGGAGAGCAGGAAGGCGACCAATGAAGCGATGTCGTCGGGATCGCCGACGCGAGTTCCACGGATGCGTTTCAGCGCGCCGGCCTGCAGGTCCGGCCATTGGGGCACGGAGCGGATGGCCTCGGTCGCGGTGAACCCCGGCGCCACCGCGTTACACCGGATGCCTTCCTTTCCCCATCGCGACGCGACGTGCCGGGTGAGCGCGCCGATGCCGGCCTTGGCGGTGGCATAGGCCGGTCGCGCGGGCTCGCCCTGGAACGCCGCCGCCGAGGACATGTTGACGATCGCCCCGCCACCGCGATCAAGCATTCTCGGGATCGCGTATTTCATGGCGGCAACATACCCGCGGAGGTTCACCGTCATCACGCGGTCCCACACGTCGAAATCGATATCGACCACGTCGGTATCGGCACGGATCGCGCTCATGTCGGCGCCGACGTTGAACAACAGGTCGACTCCGTCGTAAGTCGTTGCGGCGGCGTCGATTAGGTCGGCCACCGAGCCGGGATCGGCGAGGTCGAATGCGACGTGGGTCGCCGTGCCGCCCGCGGCGGCGATGCGTTCGGCGGTCTGCCGGGCGGCGTCTTCGGCGATGTCACCGATGACCACCCGGCAGCCTTCCCCGCCGAGCCGCGCGGCCGTCGCTGCACCGATGCCGGTGGCGCCGCCGACCACGACCGCAACCTTGTCGGTCAGACCCTGTAGTCCCATGGATATTGACTTTACCTCTAGAACTGTAGAGGATCACCAGTCATGGTTGGGATTCATAGGGAGCGTCCCGGTGCTGCCGACCTTGCGGCGGCGGCCGACACTCCCGCGATACCCCTGGGCAACCACATCTGGATGTCGCCGGGGGTCTCCAACTCCTACGCGGTAGCCACCGACGACGGGCGGGTCATCGTCAACGCCGGCCTGGTCTTCGAAGGCCCGTTGCATCGCAAGGCGTTTGCCGACCTGGCCGGCCCGACGCGGGCCATCATCATCACCCAGGGGCACGCCGACCACTGGGGCGGGGTCAACTCGTTGCGCGACGGCGACACGAATGTCGTCATGCACCGCAACTACCGGTACTGGCGCGACGACAACGAACGCCTCATGGGCTACCGCGTGCCCAAGACGTCGTTCGCCTTCCAGAAGTTCTCCGACGCCGTGCTCGAGCATTTCAAGACCATCGATCCCGCCACGATCGACTTCTCTTTTCCCGAGCCGACCACGACATTCGACCGCCACCATGCACTGACGGTCGGCGGGCGCGACATCGAGCTGACCTGGACACCGGGTGGTGAGACCACCGACGCGCTGGTGGTGTGGCTGCCCGAGGACCGAATCCTGTTCACCGGCAACCTGTTCGGACCGCTGTTCGGTCACGTGCCGAATCTGATGACCATCCGCGGCGACCGGTACCGCGACCCGATTCTCTACATCGAGGCGCTGAACGCCGTGCTGGCATACGGGCCGGAACGGCTGATCACGGGCCACTTCGCTCCGATCGAAGGTGCCGGCCTGATCGCCGAAGAAGTCACCGCGATGCGTGATGCGATGCAAGAAGTGCACGACCGCACCGTCGAGCTGATGAACGCCGGCACCGACCTCTACACCGCGATGCGTGAGGTCAGGGTGCCCGAGCATCTGGACGTCGGCGAAGGTTACGGCCAGACCTCATGGAATGTGCGCGCCATCTGGGAGATGTACGCCGGTTGGTTCCAGCACCGCTCCACCACCGAGCTCTACGGCGTGGCGCCGGGATCCGTCGCCGCTGACGTGGTGCGCGCCGCCGGAGCCGACGCGCTCGTCGAGGCTGCTCGCACCCGCCTGGACAACGGGCAGCCGGTGGAGACGCTGCACTTGACCGACCTCGTGCTGGCCGCCGAGCCCGACCATCCGGCCGCCCGCGCGGCGGCGGCCGATGCTCATGAAGCGCTGCTGGCCGACACCGACAACTTCTGGAAAAAAGCCTGGCTCACCAAAAAGATCAACGAATTGAGGACGCACGAATGAATACCGTCAGCTTCGACTTCGCCGGCACCAACGTGCTGGTGACCGGCGGCACCAGTGGCATCGGCCACGGGATTGCCGCCGAGTTCGCCAAGGCCGGCGCCGCGGTGACGGTGACCGGCACCCGTGGATCGCCCGCGGACTACCCCGAGACTGATCTGGAGGCATTTTCGTACCGCCAGTGCCAGATTCAAGATCCCGACTCCGTGGATGCTCTGGTGGACTCGCTGAGTGAACTGGACATCTTGGTCAACAACGCGGGCGGCCCCTACCCGGCGGGCGACGAATACGACCCCGACGGCTACGTCGCGTCGGTGACGCAGAACATGTTCGGCCCCATGCGGCTGACCATGCGTTGCTATGACCGGCTCAAGTCGAGCCAGGCCCCGGGCGGCGCGAGCGTCGTGAACGTTGTCTCGATGTCCGCGTTCCGCTCGGCGGTCTTCGTCCCCGGGTACGCCTCATCGAAGATGGGCCTGATCGCATTGACGATGAACTTGTCCCGCCGCTGGGCCAACGACGGGATCCGGGTCAACGCCATCGCCCCCGGGCTCATCGACACCCGAATGACGCACCCGGCCATGGGCATTCCCGAGGTGATGGACGTCGAGATCGGCTTCCACACCCCATTGGGCAGACCCGGAACACCGCAGGACTGCGCCGGTGCGGCGCTGTTCCTGTGTACCGAAGCCGCGTCGTACATCACCGGCAGCACCATCGCCGTCGACGGCGGATACCTGACGGTCTAGGCGGCAGACATGAGTGAATTCGACGGCGTTGCAACACCAGACGACATCTTCAAGCTGGCCGCCAACCGCACCGGTCTGGCCGAGATCGACTCCGACTCTTGGCGAGACGGCCTGGCGATCATGCTCGACGACCTCAACAGCTCACCGGCATTCACTCCGTTCGGCCGGGAACGCGTCCTCGATGACGCGACCAACGCC
Organism: uncultured Actinomycetota bacterium; assembly: GCA_963767375.1. GTDB lineage: Bacteria > Actinomycetota > Actinomycetes > Mycobacteriales > Mycobacteriaceae > Mycobacterium. The sequence goes on along the minus strand of CAVYDT010000008.1, from coordinate 283,806 downwards.
CTGGGGCGGCGCATGCAGGTGCACGCCTACATTGAGGCGCACCCCGAAGTGCTCGACGCGCCCGTCGAGCGTCCGCTGTTCGTGCTCGGCATGCCCCGCACCGGCACGACTGTCATCAGCTACCTGCTCGACCAGGACCCGGCACGCCGTTCGCTGCTCCATTGGCAATGCGTGGATCCGATACCACCGGCCAGCACCGAGACGCTGCGCACCGATCCACGATGTCTGGCCCTGCTGGAGGAGCAGCGCAAGATTGTGGAGATGGTCAAGCAGGCGAAAATCCCGCTGCCGCACTGGGAAGACGCCGACGGCCCGACCGAGGACATGTTCATCCACAACCAGGATTTCAAGGGCCTGTCTTGGGACTCTTTCCTGTCGACGTCGCGCTACGCCGAATGGCTGTTTCACGAAACCGACATGACGAGCACCTACGAATACCAGAAGCGCTATCTGCAGGTCCTGCAGTCGACCGCGCCGGGCACCTGGAGCCTGAAGATGCCGTCGCACTCGGTACACATCGAAGCGCTGCTGAAGGTGTTCCCCGACGCGCGTTTGATCTGGGCCCATCGCGACCCTTACAAGGCAACGGGATCGCTGTGTAACCTGTGGAAGCTGCCCAAAGGGATGGTGCTGCATCCCGACGCCATCGACCTAAAAGCGATGGGGCGCAACGCTATGGCGCAGATGAAGTACCACGTCGAGCGGCCGCTGCGGGCGCGCGATCGCATCGGGGATGAGCGGTTCTTCCACATGTATTACCACGAGATGATGCGTGACCCGATGGACGTCATGCGCCGCATCTACGAGTGGGCGGGCGATCCGCTCACCGCGGAAACCGAAGCGTGCATGCGGAATTGGCTGGCCGCGCACCCACAGGACCTGTTCGCGCTCAACACGTACAGCCTCGACCAATACGGCCTGAGCGTCGAACAGCTCGAGCCGATTTTCGCCGAATACCTGGATGCTTTTGATATCGAACTCGAGGGGACGCCATGAAGGTCTCAATGGTCACCGGCCCGGGTAAGGCCGAGGTCGTCGACGCGGACCGCCCGCAGGCCGGCCCGAACGACGCCGTTGTCCAGATGCGCGCCTGCGGAATCTGCGGCTCCGACGCGTTCTACATCACCATCGGCGGCATCCCGCCGCGCCAGGGGCACACGCCGCTCGGCCACGAACCGGCAGGCGAAGTCGTGGAGGTCGGCGCCAATGTGTCGGGCATCGCCGTGGGCGATCACGTCGTCATCAATCCGATGGCTGCCCCCAGCGGCATTATCGGCAATGGGGGAGCCGCCGGGGCCCTCGCCGACTACCTGCTTATCGAAAACGCCGTTCGTGGAACCAGTCTCGAAGTGATCCCCAAGCACATCCCGTGGGAAGTCGCCGCACTCAACGAACCGATGGCGGTCGCACGCCACGGCGCCAACCGCTGTAAACCCAAACCGACGGACAAGGTTGTCATCTTCGGCGCGGGTCCGATCGGGCTGGGCGCGACATTGGCCTTCAAATCCCTTGGCGTAAGCCATGTCGTGGTCGTCGATCTCATCTCCGCCCGCCTGGAAAAAGCGCTGCGGATCGGCGCCGATGCCGTGATCAACTCGGCCGACGAGGATGTCGTCAAGCGCCTGGTCGAACTGCACGGCGAAGGAGAAACTGTGATTCCTCGGTCCCCGGGCGCGGCCGGCACCGACATCTACCTGGACGCCGCGGGCGTGCCCGCAGTCGTCAACACCGCGTTGGCCGCCGCCAAGAAGGGCGCTACCCTCGGAATCGTCGGTGTGCACAAGGAGCCGGTTCCCGTCGAGCTCGTCAACGTGATGAGCAACGAGATCACCATCGTCGGCAGCATGGGATATCCCGACGAAATCTTTGAGGTGACCCGCGATCTCGTCGCGAACTGGGAGAAGTACGCGCTGATCGTCAGTCACACCATCCCGTTCGACAACGTCGGCGAGGCACTCGACCTCGCCAGCACGCCGGGCGCCGCCGACAAGGTCGTGGTCACCTTCTAAGGGCGGGCAGTCCCCCGCAAGCGGGAGGTACCCCCAGCAAAAGCACCCGCACGCTCGGCGTGTCGGGTGCTTTTGCGTCCTGCTCGCGCTACTTGGCCAGGTGCGCCAGCGCGAGCTGGGCGGCGTTGGCGCCGCACATGCCGTGCGCGCCGGGTCCGGGCGGGGTGGCCGCCGAGCAGATGTACATGCCCGGCACCCCAATGGTGTAGGGCGACAGCGTGATTCGCGGACCGAACGTCAGCTGACGAATGTCCTTGGCGCCGGTCATGATGTCGCCGCCGACGTAATTGGGGTTATAGGCGTCCATCTGAGTCGTCGAACGAACCGTCAACCCGATGATGCGCTCCCGGAAGCCGGGAGCGAACCGTTCGATCTGGGCGGTGATCGCCTCGGTCGCGTCACCCGTGTAGCCATTCGGAACGTGCGCGTAGCTCCACACCGGATGGATATTGCCCACCGAGCGTTGCGGATCGGCCAGATATTGCTGACCAACCAATACGAACGGCCGCTCGGGCATGCGTCCGGCGTGGATCTCCCGCTCGGTTGCGGCGAGTTCCGGGTAGGTCCCGGCCAGGTGCACCGTGCCGGCCCGGTGGGCGTCCGGGTTCGTCCAGGGCACACTGCCCTCGACGGCGAAGTCGACTTTGAACGCACCCGGACCGCGCCGGAACCTGGTGAAGGCACGCGAAATTCGGCGCGGAAGACGCTCGCCCAGGATCCCGGCCACCGCACTGGGTGCCAGATCGAACATCGTGACGTCGGCCGGCGGCAGCTGCGACGCCTTCTCGACCCGGACACCGGTCTCGATCTTGCCGCCCAAGTCGCTCAACAGCGCCACCATCGCGTTGGTGATCGACTGTGATCCACCCGCTGCCACCGCCCAGCCGTGCCGGTGGCCGGCCGCGATGATGCCCATGCCGATGGCGGAGGTCATCGGGTAGTGCAGCGGCCGGAAGGCATGGGCCGCAACACCTCCGAACAACGCACGCCCCTGCGCGGTGCGGAAAAACCGCGCGAATGCGGAGGCAGGAAGCACGGTGGGTGCGCCGAACCGGGCCAGCATCAGCGGATGGTGCGGGAACCGCAGCAGGGGCCGCATGATGTCCTCGCTGAGCGCGTCGAAATGCGCGGCCGGGTAGCCGAATGCGAGCTCCCACCGTGATCCGTCGCGACCGAGGCCGGCCGCGGTCTGCTCCACCGAGCGGTGCAGCACGCCGGCGCTGCCGTCGTCGAGGGGGTGTACACAATCGATCTCCGGCCAGAGCCACGAGAGGCCGTACCGGTCCAGGTCGAAGTTGCTCAGGAACTGCGAGCCAACGGCCATCGGGTGGATCGCCGAGCAGTGGTCGTGCAGCAGGCCGGGGACGATGGCTTCGCTGCTGCGGGTGCCACCGCCGACCTCGTCGGCGGCCTCGAGCACGGTGACCTGCACGCCTTCGGCGGCCAGGGCGAGGGCGGCGGCGAGCCCGTTGGGCCCGCCCCCTACCACCATTGCGGTGCTCATGCCAGCGCTCCGTGACCGTGTTCCTGGTCGTCCCGGGCGGCCGGTTTGCTGCCGCTGAGGGACCATTCCACGTTAGTCGGGATGGGACCGTTGGACAGCCAGGGCTGCTCGGCGACCGCGTCGTCCACCTTCCAGGTGCCACGCTCGACCACACCGAGCGCGGCGTCGATCAGCTGGTAGTGCTGCACACCGCTGCCGAAGGCCTCCGACTCCACCCAGGCGACGACGCACTCGCCCGGCTCGAATGCGGCTTCGCGCTGCACGGCCCGGATCATGTCCGCATTGTGCAGGTGGCCGTCGCCGAAGTTGAAGCCGATCAGCGAGTTGCAGACGAACTCGCCCTCGCGCACGGTGCGGACGTCGACGTCGGGCAGGTGGGTCAGCAGCAGGGAGTACAGGCCGCGAGCCTGGCTGTGCAAGCTTCGCCACGCGGTCGTCTTCTGCAGGGTGATCTCCGCCCACTCCGGCTCGTAGCCGGCCGCGACGAACTGGTCGAGCTGGTTGGACGCCGAGCGGGTGACCCGATTCAGCTTCTGCTCGCTACCGGGCGCGAAGGTCCACAGTGCCGAGGCCCAGTTGCCCGCGTACTGCCGCATCGAAGGCAGGAAGGACACCTTGTCGGGCCGCAGATTGCCCAGCACCGGGTAGAACAGCAGCGCGGCTGCGATGATGAAGGCCAGCCAGGGCGGAGTCATGTTCCACGGCGCGTATCCGTTCCAGTTCGGGAAGCCCAGGAACAGGAAGATCGTGCTGTAGGCGAAAACCACGTTCCATTCCAGCGGCACCGCCAGCGGGAAGGTCGAGATGATGAACAGGTGGAAGCCGACCATCAACAGCGCCGCGGCCAGCGTCACCCATTTATTCGTGGAGAAGAACAGGACCAGCGGAGCCAGGATCTCGACCGTGGTGCCGTTGACGTGTGCCATGAAGTCCGCCAGCCGCGACGGCCGCATGTCACGCCCGAAATCGCGGTAGTGAGCCCGTCGCACCCATTTGGGCGCGAATATCGTATTGCTGACCATCGGCGGGAGGACGTTGGAGAAGTGCTTACCGAACTTCGAGAAGCCGGCACCGACCCACACCACCACGATCACCATCTTCAGCGCGATGATCATGTTGACAAACGGCAACGCCGCGAAAATCACCAGCACCGGCAGGTACTGCTCGCCGCGGGCGGCCAGGAAGATGGTCTTGTCCCGCAGACCGATCAGCACCAGCAGCGCGATCGGCGCGATCAGCAGGGCGGGATTCACCATGCCGGATATGTTGTGCGGCAAGGCCGTTGAGAGCGAATCGCTATGCGCGCCCGGTGACAGCAGCGGGACCGCCAGGCTCACCAGCAGCGCCAGGTACACCGCGATGTCGAACCAGGTGCGCCGGTCGCCGTTGGTGAACGGCACCCACTTCCATGGGCGCAGCCGGATGGTTCCCGGTCGGGCCCAGAACAGGATGCCTCCTGTCATCGGCTTGATTTTGCCGGCCAACGGCCCCCAGGAGCCGGCCACACCAATGGCTTCCAGCAGCACTGTCCACAGGATGACCTTCTGGTAGACGACCGGCTGGTTCCACCATTCGGACACCTGCCAGAAGGCGGGCAGCCCCGACGTCAACGTCGCGACCGTGATGCCGCCGATCGCGAAAAACACGAACAGCTTCACGATGTAGATGGTGTGGATCATCTTCGGTGAGCCGAAGCCGTTTTCGCCCCAATCGGTGCCGAGGATCCGCATCCGCTCCATCAGCGGTTTCTTCAGGAAGGTGTCCGGATCAACATCGGGCAAATAGGGTTTGGTGAATCCCATTTGAGTAGCTCCTTTTGACAGTCGTTTGCCGTGAGTGGCGACAATATTAGGAAGCGCGCTCGGCCTGACACAGTCAAGGAGCAACAAAACTGCGCGGCGGTCTTATCGACGGACGACAACCGCGTCTAACGTCGTGGATGTGAAGAAACCACCTCTTGACAGCGATGTTGGGGTGAAGAGTTACATCGCCGAGATCGCGGGCCGATTGCACGATCGGTTGGTCGACGTGTCGTCGGCGGTCCATCGTTCCCTCGAGGATCAGATCCCCGAGCTGCGTGGCGACGCGGCGCTCGTGGATTTGCTCGGGACCAGCGTCGAGGGCAACGTCGACACAATCCTGTACTCGCTGAGATACGACATCGCGGTCGAGCGTGTCGAGGCGCCCACCGCGGCGCTGGAGTACGCCCGCCGGTTGGCCCAGCGTGGGGTGCCGGTCAACGCACTGGTGCGCGCCTATCGGCTGGGTCAGCGCCGGGTGAATGAGCTGGTTTTCGCCGAACTGCGGGCGATCGACATCCCGGAATCGATGCGGGTGCCGGTAATCGAGGCGATCACCGATACGATGTTCTCCTACATCGACTGGATGTCTCAGCAGGTCGTCGGTGTCTATGAAGACGAACGCGAACGATGGCTGGAGAACCAGAACAGTCTTCGCAGCCTGCGGGTGCGCGAGATTCTGGACGCAAATAAGACGACCGACGTCGATGCGGCCACCACCTCGATCCGCTATCCGCTGCGGTGGCACCATCTTGGGCTGGTCCTGTGGTACCCGAACCCGGGAACCGAAGGCGACGAACTTGCCCGGCTGCAACGGTTTGTCCGCGACCTGGGCGAAGCCGCCGCTGTCGCCGCCAGCCCGCTCTTCATTGCCGCCGACCAAAGCTGTGGGTGGGGGTGGCTGCCGTATCGCGCCGCGGCTCCCGATGCCGTCGAGAGCGTCCGCAGCTTCGCGCTGGCTCGACCGGATTCGCCGAGTCTGGCGATCGGGTCCGTGGCCGGCGGTGTCGAAGGGTTTCGCCGCTCACACCGGGAGGCAGAGGAGGTCCGCGGCGTCGCGATCGTCGGCGAACGGCTTAATTCGTCGACGCCGACGGTGATCGCAGCGATCGATCCCGGGTTGTCGGTCATGGCGCGTCTCGGCGGTGACGTGCTCGGTACCCGTGAGTGGGTGGCCGGCGTGCTCGGGGGTCTTGCGAGCGATAGCGAGAACGACGCGCGACTGCGTGAGACGCTGCGGGTGTATTTGGCGTGCGGCGGCAGCTACAAGGTGGCCGCCGAGCAACTCAACTTGCACTTCAACTCGGTGAAGTATCGCGTGGCCCGCGCCGTAGAGAGGCGGGGCCGGGAGATCGGCAACGCCATTGGGGGAGACCGGCTCGACGTCGAACTCGCGTTGCTCGCCTGTCACTGGTACGGCGCCGCCGTTCTGCAGCAAAAAACCCGATAGACCAGGGTGGTCCATCGGGTTTTGCCAGCAGACGTCAGGCGGTTGCGCCGACGAGACGGCGGGACACCGTGGGCTGGTACTTGGCTGCGCGGGCCGGTCCGGCTGTCCGGCGGAGGATGGCGTGGCCGGTGGTGATGAGCACCGGAATGAGCGCCGGGAACGTGGTGAGGGCGAGCATGGCGGCGATGGTCAGGTAGGTGGCGATGACAGAAGACATGGTTAGCTCACATTTCTCCGCGGGTGCGGGGTAATTGGGATGGGTTGTGGCAGTGAGTGATTCGAGTCTCAGCCGGCTGCTGAGGAACTTCGTGCTGTGTTCGTGATGAGAAATGTAGCGACTCCGCCGCGGCTCAGCGATGTCTTCAACCGACCAACTTGCGACGCCTTCTTGTCTTCGGGTAACAAAAACAGCTCGCTTGTATTGCGATATGTGCGCTTAATGCGGATTTTGTTCGCGCGAACATTCTCTTTGCGCCGACCCCGGCCTATCGTTTTTCTATGACAACCAGCGAAAAGACTGTTTTCGAAGGTCCCCTGCACCAGCTCGCCCGGAGCGCATGGCAGCTGCTTCTCCTCATCGGCATCGTGTCCGTGGCAATCGGTGCCATCGTGCTTTACTACCCGGGCAAGTCACTGGTGGTGGCGGGTGTCCTCTTCGGCATCTACTTGGTGGTGTCCGGGGTTGGCTATATGTTCGCCGCCTTCGGCACCCACGCCGGTGCCGCAATGAGAGTGTTGGCGTTCCTCACCGGTGCCGTGTCGCTGGTGCTGGGGTTCTTCTGCTTCCGCGACAAATTCGAGGCCGTCTGGCTGTTGGCCTTGTGGATCGGCATCGGCTGGGTGTTCCGTGGGATGACCCTGCTCGCCACGGCGCTATCCTTCGACCATATTCCTGGACGCGGCTGGCAGGCGCTCTCCGGAGTGATCATCGTTATCGGCGGCGGGGTGCTGATCATTTCTCCGATCGATTCGATCGAGATCCTGACCCTGGTCGCCGGCTGCTGGCTGATCGCCATCGGCATCATGGACGTGATCAGCGCTTTGCAGGTTCGCCACCGGGCGAAGGCGTTGAACGGCGCCGTTCAACGCACTTAAGGCAAACGCCGCTCCACCTCGAACGCCAGGCACAGTTCGGCGAGATCCGTTGGCCGCGAAAGCGATCGGTCGGTCAACTCCTCGATGCGGTGCAGGCGGTGCCGCACGGTGTTTGGGTGGCAATAGATCTTCGCCGCGGTGTCGTTGGCGGAGCCGTCGGCTTGCAGCCAAGCCTGGAAGGTATCGAGCAGCACTGTGCGTTCTTCGGCCGGGAGCTCATTGACCGACCCGAGCACCGACGACCTGATCTTCGCCATGGCCTCCGGGGCGCTGACCGCCGCGACCGCGAGCGGGGTGTCGTCGAAGACGGCAACGAGTGAGTCGGACAACGGCTTTCCGGTGACCGCCAGCCGGGCGAATCGCAGCCCGTCGCTGGTCTCGGCCAGCTCGTGAAACGGCGAACTGATGCCGACTCGCGCGGTCGCGGCCTGTCGTAGCACCTCGACAAGTGCGCCGAGGGTGTCCGACGGTACGGGGCCACGCAGATGGACGATGCCCACCTGCAAATCCGGCAGCAGCCGCCACGCTGACCGGATATCTCGGATGGACAGCTTGGTTTCGATCGTGGGTAATCCCAGCTTTCCGATCGCCGGCAGCTCCGCCGCCACCACAACGTAGGGTCCCGTAGTGGGCAGCCGCAACAGGTCTGCCGCCTCCCATAGGCTCTGACTGTCGGTGATCCGATGGGACAACAACGCTTCCACCAACGCCGATCGCTCCTCCTCTCGCTCGAGGATCTGTGCTGTCAGCTGTTGGCGATACGCGGTGCTCATCGCCTGGGTAAAGGTGTCCTGAGCGAGGAAGACCCGCGCGGTGGCATCCAGGATCGAGTCCGTCGGTATGGCCGCGGCGCGTGCGGCCGCGAGGGTCTGCTCCCACATGAAGCGGAAACCGATTCGGTAGGCGGTCATCACCGCCGGCAGCGGCACACCGGCGAGCGCGCGTGCGGTGCCGGTGTGCTCGGCGGGTGAGACATCCGCGTCCGCGTCCCCGGCGAGCGAGTCGAAGATGAAAGTCACGTTTGCCACACAACTTTCGCGTACTTCATCCTTGGTAACCACGGTGCCGTCGCTGTATGCGTCGATCTCGCGGCACAGCAGGTCAGCCATCGCTTTCCCCAGTTTCGGGGCGCGGGCCAGCATCAGTCTGCCGAGCTCGACGATGTGCGGATCGGGGGCGGCGCCGCGCCGGACGCTGACGGGATTTGTTGCCGCGCTCATACTCCGAAACCATAGGCTCTGCTCACCGGCGGATGTGAGCGGATGGGTCTGCAGCCTCACTCGAGCAAATATGGCCGTTGTGAGCAAGCACAGCTGTCGGCCAACGATCGTGTGACCGACCACATAGACGGCAGCACGCGTTCCGTCCATGGTTGTCGTATCACCTCGTCGGCGCATCGTTGGGGATGCCCGGCAAACAAAGGGGCGAGCTTTGGCAGCTGAGCAGTCTGTCCTATGAGGACGACTTGGCTCGTTCGCCGGGGCTGACACCGATATCGATGAATCCTAGGGGCGAAAGCCATGGACGAACTTCAGACCACCGACGAACTTGCGGGCGGCCAAGTCGATTTGTCGCTGGACAACGCCCTGCTGTACACGCAATATCGCCGGCTCGCCGCAGAGCAGGCGGCCTTGCGCCGACTGGCCACGCTGGTGGCCCGCGGGGTCGAGCCGGCGGAGGTGTTCGACGCAGTGGTCAAAGAAATGCGCCGATGCCTGCTCACGGAGCGGGCCGGGTTGTGGCGTTACGAGACAAGCGGCGAAATCACGCTGCTAGCTGTCGATCACCGTTCCCCGACACCGGTGAAGTGGCCCGTGGGCACTCGAACCCCGATCGACGGCAATACCCTCGCAGCGAAGGTCCAATCCACCGGCCGGCCCGCGCGGATGGATAGCTATGAGAACAGCGCCGGGTCGCTCGCCGCACGAGTCCGAGAGGTGGGCGTGCGCACGGCGGTGGGCGTGCCGGTCATCGTCGACGGACGGGTGTGGGGGCTGGCGGCCGTGGGTTCGGTTGAACCCGGCCCGATGACGGCCGATACCGAGGCCCGTATCAGTGGCTTCGCCGAACTGGTCGGCACGGCCTTGGTGGCCTCATACCGCGACGAGCAGAAGCGACAGATGTTCGATGACACGTCGCGGCGCTGGTTGTTGATCGACTCGCTCCTTGAGGGCCGCGTCGTCGACGACTGCAGCTTGTGCGAGGTCGCTGGCCATCTGCGACTGCCAAAGGATGGACCCTTCGTGCTCGTTGCCGCCGAAGTTGCCTCCGGCAGCAGCGAGCCGCTGCCGGTCATCGAATCGAAGTTACGCAGTATCGACGTCTATTCGGCATGGCGGCTGCTGCCCGATTGGCAGGTCGGGATTGTGCACGTCGCATCCGAGCAGCAACTCGACAAGGTTGTCGCTTTGGTGTCTCGGTCGGCGGTCGACCGCGTCGGGGTGAGCGCGCGATTTGACGATCTGCGCGAGACGCCGCAGGCGCTGCATTTCGCCAAGATGGCGCTGCGGGGCCGGCTCGACCATTCGTCTCCAGTGGCTGTCTTTGACGGCACCATTTTGGCCACCGCCGCCCTGGCCGCCCCCGAGGTTATGGTCAAATCGGCCAGCACTGCCTTAGGCGCGTTTGGCGACCTTCCCGATGACGAGCGCGACATCCTGTTCGAGACGTTTCGGGTGTGGCAGGAAACCGACGCCTCGGTGGGTGCCGCCGCCGAACTACTGAGTTGTCACCCCAACACTGTTCGCTACCGATTGCGCCGAATCGAGAAGCGGACCGGGCGATCCCTCTCCCGGCCGCGCGATCTCGCCGAACTATGTTTGGCGTTCGAGGTCCACCGCCGCCTCATCTGATCGCGGTGTTCACCCATACATCGGGGAAGCCTCGGCGTTGTCTCCGACGACAGGGGCGGCGAGCGCGATGACCCATACGGTGGAGTAGTCGGCAGAGCGGTTGTGGACGGAGCAGACATGTCGAAAACGCAGACGGCCGGGCGAGGAAGTAGCCTCACAATGACTGATCTCATCGACTGCATAAGCGAGATCGTGGAACGTCACCGGGATTTCACTGCCGCGAGGGGCTATCCGTGCCAATGTAGCGCGGAGGAGCTATCCGATCACTCACGTCATGTGGCCAAAGAGGTCGTCGCACGATTGGGACTGCGGCCGGAGCGGGCCGCCAAACTCAAGGGCGAGATCCGTTACGTGAGTGCATGGTTCGATGATGAGCTGACAAAATTGGAGGGCGCTGAATAGGCCATCGTTGGGCGCGGACACCTTCGGGGCAAGCGATGTTGTATTCGGCAATTCCAACCCGATAGGAGCTCTTCTGATTGTCTATCTACCGCACGACGTCTGTGGATCGGTCTGACGGATTGGATTGCACGGATCATGTTGTCAATCGCGGCTTTCGGTGGATTGCTTCTGGGCGCGGCAGTGAGCCAAGTGATCCTTACGCGGTATAGCCGACTACACGCCGGCAATTACTGCTCGGCATATCTCGGAGCCGCTGATGTTGCCGGCGCTGTTGACGGCGACAACCCGCACTAAGGCACGTTGTTAGTGACTATATCGACGCTGGCGCAGTCCTATTCAACGATTGACACAGCGGCGAGGAAGTGACGGCCGGCACGAGGTCCGTCAGCCTGAACGCCGACTAGATTGAGGAGCGAAGTGATGAATAACATTCTGGCCCAGCAGTCTTGGAAAGAAGCGCTGGCAGCCGGTATAGCAACCGCGATTTTGGGTGGCGTGGTGCTGGCGTGGCCTGGCCCATCGATCCTTATCTCTGTGACCTTGTTTGATGTCTGCCTGCTGGGGTTGATATAACCACCTGGTACGGCGCGACCGGCTCCGAGGAGTCGACGCCGGCTGAGATCGCCATTGCGACGATCCCGGTCGCCGGTCGCGTCCACGACATCGCCGTGAGCCGTGACGGCGAGCACGTCTATGTTGCCCTATCCGACTCGGTTATGGTCATCAACGCCCGCCACCACATTGTGGCGAGGATTCCGGTCAGCGCGCGTCCGAAAAGCCTGGCGATGGCCGCGGATGGCAAGCAACTGTTTCTCGTCGACTACGACGGTTCGGTGCTGGTCGTCGATGCTCGAGACTACGCTGTCCAAAAGCATTGGGATGGAAACGCTTCCGATGCGGTGGTCAGCCCGGACGGACGCTACCTCTACGTGGCCCACAACCGGGGCGCCGATGGTGGAGCCAACGGCATGGTCTCGGCGATCGATGTCGCTTGCGCGACAATAGTTGCCACGGTGCTCCTCGACGACGTCGGCGCACTGGCGATAAGCCCGGACGGCAGCCGCCTCTACGCGATCTCGTGCGACCGGCGCACCTACCACGAATATCCCGAGGGCGGGCTCACCATCATTGACACCGGCAGCCATGCCGCTATCAACAGCATCGCCGTCGGTGCCTGTCCGGAAACCATAACCGTGAGTCCGGATGGCGATTACCTGTACATCACCCACTACGGCACATGTTCGGTGTCCGCGGTCAACCCGACGACCGGTAACAGCACCGCGTTCGTGCTTCGGGACGCTCCGCTGGCTGTAGTGTTCGCTCCGGACAGCGGGCACGCCTATGTGCGCAATGCACATTCGCTTACGGTGATTGACACGGTGACCAATGACGCGGACGACATCTATACCGGCTATCTGCCGAGGGGTTTGCAACTCAGCCCCGACGGAAAGCTGCTCTACATCAGCAATTTCGGCGACGGTACGCTCTCGGTCGTCGACACGATAACGAACTCTGTCGCGACGACCGTCGACGTGCGTGGCTATCCCGAAGCGGTGGCGGTCAGCCCCGATGGGGAACGAATCTATGTCGGCGACTATTGGTCCGGCACCGTCGCGGTGATCTCGGCACCGACGGTGTGCGACCTGCGCACCGATGCCGAGAGCTGAGCAACCGCTGGTCGACCCGAGCGGACTTCAGAACAGCGTTGTATGCCGAGGTCAGCGAGCGCGGTGCTCAGGACCGCGGATGAGCGCGGCTTCCCGGCCTGCTTATTGCGGTGATTAGCTGGTGCTATAAGCCCAAAAGTCATACGCACCAGGCACCGGGCACAGGTTCTCATACGCAGCAATAACGAAATGAGCCGCTTGGTCGAAGGTCAGTGACGGATCGTCCCTCTGCATACCCGCAGCCACCTGACTACCCGGGCTGTCCTGATCCCAAAGCTCCCAGCACACGTTGAAACCGTCTTCCAGCATCGCCGGGTCCGTTCCGGTGATGCCTACTGCCCGCACTGCAGCCATGAAGTCCGGAGCTGAGAGTTGTTTCTGTACAGGGTATGCGGCAGCGGGAACCGGTGCCGCCAGCCCTGCAGCAATGAGAGCCATAGAGGCACTGACCAGAATCTTCTTCGTTGCTTTTTTAGTCGCCATGATTCTGATGACGTCGCGAAGCTTTGGTTGCTTCCTGTCCTTAGGCCGCGATTCAGCTGTCAGCGGCCAAACAGGCTACCGTGCAACAAATTCGATACGACCACACTTGGCGCCGTCCCGTCGAAAGCGGTTATCGGGAGACCGGCGGGCGAAACCGCCTAGCGGGCTTTCCGTTTGGGTGTAAGGCGACGTTGCGGCCAAGGGTGGGGTAGTCATGCGATATTCGAGTGTTCGCGCCGACACCGTCGGCATGGTGATGCTGTTCGCGACCACGATGACCGCGATCGGCGCGCGCGCCATGATGCAACCAGAGGTACTTCTGGCGGGAGGACGCGATGTTTTACCGGGCTTTGCGGTCCAAGATTGTCGTCGGTGTCGACGGGTCACTCGCGTCCGATGCCGCTGTCGGCTGGGCCGCGCGTGAGGCCATGATGCGTGCGGTGCCGATCAAACTGATAAACGTGGTTGCCCCGACGCTGGTCAGCTCGGCGATGGCGCCGAACCACACCATTAGTCAGCCGGAGGAAGACCGAGCGCGTCAGATCTTGAACCGAGCGCGACGAATCGTCGAGGAGTCGACCGGCGAAGAGCGGCTGAACATCCAAACCGAGCGGAAGTACTCCGGTGCGGCGCCCACGCTTGTCGACGCATCGATCGATGCGCAGATGGTCGTGGTGGGGAACAGCGGACATGCCTTGCGCCGGAAGATGCTTGGCTCGGTCAGCGCGGCGCTGCTACACCACGCGAACTGCCCGGTGACCATTGTTCCTGAACCAGAATCAGCACAGCGCGGGATCCGTGATAACGCGCCGGTTTTGGTGGGTATCAACGGCTCGACCGGGTCGGAAGCGGCCGCCGCGCTGGCTTTCGACGAAGCCTCGCGGCGCGGTGTGCCGCTGGTGGCGCTGCTGGCTTGGAGCGACGTAGGGGTTTTCCCCATGCTCGGCATGGACTGGAGAACCTACCGCGACGAAGGTGCAGAGTTGTTGGGTGAACGACTGGCCGGCTGGCAAGAACGCTACCCGGACGTGCAGGTACACAGACGACTGGTCTGTGACGTCCCGGACCGTTGGCTGGACGACGAATCCAAGAAGGCCCAACTCGTGGTCCTGGGCAGCGGCGGACGCGGCGGGTACGCCGGGATGCACTGGGGCTCAGTTACTTGCGCTGTCGTGCGGTCCGCGCGCGTTCCCGTCATCGTTGCCCGCAACGGTTGCAATGACGCCGCCGACCGTGCATGGATACAACGCGTTTGGGGTTGGACCTAACCGATTCTCCGAGCGATCATTGCCGCGTCTGATGTGGCCGGTACGGAAGCGCCATGGCCGCAAGCTGATCCGCCGTTAGCGCCGTTACGTACCGGACTTCATTGGTGCCCACCACACCATCGCGGTGTCGACGTTGTCCCCGCGTACAACCGTGTCGATCACGTCGTGAAAAACAATGGATTGTGACAGGGCTGTCAGCACCGCGCTCGATAAGGGAAGGGGCGGTCATGAGCAACGGCCGTTCGGTTGATCTGGTCTCTCCACTTCGAGCGCGAGATATCAACGCGGACAGACATCCATGGTCCAACTGCCCTTACGCGGCCGTCGTCGCGCATGACCCACGCTGCTTCACGTCATGACTGCGGATTTTTCGGGCAACGGCGCCAGGCAGCGGCCGCGGCTGTTCACCGTGCATGGCGCCCGCGCTGGCATTGACGGGCAGGTCCGCGGGATCGCATCGGCGTTGGCGAGTCGCGTCGACGAGCTCGCCCAATCTGTGGTCTCCGCGATAAGAGCTGAGGTCGACTTCTACAAGGGCACCGGCGTGGTAACCAACGACGAACTTCTGGCCAGCAGCGCCGACAATCTCCAGTTTGCGTTGAAATATCTTGAAACCGCCTCGGGTTTCGACACCTCGCCCGCTGTCGCGACGGGTTCCAAGCGCGCCGCCGCGGGCGTCCCACTGCCGGCGGTGATGGACGCCTACCGCATCGCCTCGCACCATCTTTGGGACGCCTTCGTGCAAATCGCCATTACACAGCCCGGCATCGGCCGCGACGTACTGATCTCGGCCACCGAGCGGATTTGGCATATACAGGACGCCTACACCGACGCAATGACGAGCGCGTACCGGCAGCAGACAACCCAACAGGTGCTTGAGGACGAGGCCGAACGCGCCGCGCTGACCGAAGCGCTGCTCGACGGGCGCAACCTCAACGACTACGCCCTGTGGGAAGTGGCCCAGCTGCTACGCTTGCCGATTTCCGGCCCGTACCTGGTCATCGCAGCCACCTGTCCAACGGTGGGCAAGCAGGCGCTTCCTGGAATCACCGCTAAACTGCGCGCCGCCGACATCTTCTCCGCGTGGCGCCTCCTGCCCGATATTCAGGTCGGCATCGTCCATGTCTCAACCGAATCCAAACGCGACGCGGTTGTTGAACTCCTCGAAAGGCAGGCGACCACAAGGGTTGGCGTCAGCCCGCTGTTCAATGACCTCACTGACACGGCGCAAGCCCTCCGTTACGCGCGTATCGCACTGAAGACGCGAAGCAGCAGAACGGCTGGCGTGACCGTGTTCGAAGACTCCCTGCTGGCCGTGGCTGCAGTCAGCGCACCGGATGTGACCAACAAGGTGGCAGCCATCATTCTCGACCAATTCCACGATATGTCCAGCGACGAAAAAGGTGTGCTGTTCGAAACCTTCCGCGTGTGGCTCGCGCAAAAGGGCTCAACCGCCAACACCGCGGCACAACTCTACTGTCATCCGAATACTGTCCGGCACCGTCTGCGCCGCATCGAGGCGCACACCGGCCGCTCGCTAGCGGTGCCCGATCAACTCGCCGAACTGTGTCTGGCCTTCGAAATCCGCCAAAACATGCCGGAACCATAGGCTTACGGCGGAGCATGATGGGCGCTCAGCGCTGTCTCGTTTCGGCTGTATGCGGGCAGCCACATAGTGTCGAGGACGGCTTGGACGAAGTCGTCGTGCTCCTTGGTGGCCACGCTGTCGTCGACGTTTCATGCCGGTCCCAAGTTCCCGTCGATGCCCTATCGTCGCCACGCTTATGCCGGGCGTCGATGTGTTCGGAACAGTCGCAGTGCGTTGGTCAATGTCATCGTGGACATTGCCGCCATGCCATTGTTCGAAAGCACTAGGCAAGGCGAGAGATGTTGTACGCACCGATATCGATAAGGGGCGTGGGCTTCCAGCAGGCTCGAGTTGACCATGCAGAGCGAAAGTGAAGCGGGTGGAGCAACGACATGAACGGCCCCGTGCGCGCCTACCACTGGCCATCCCTGATGGTGGACGAATGGACGGCCACCCGCGACACCCTGCATATGTGGACACAGATCGTCGGCAAGATCCGCATGGTTCATATGCCGCTGATAAACCACTGGTGGCAAGTGACCCTGTATGTGAGTCCGCGGGGATTGACCACCGGCGCAGTTCCATACCGGGATGCGGTGTTCGACATGGAATTCGACTTCGTCAGCCAGATGCTTGCGATCCGGCACAGTAACGGTGGTCAAAAGGCGGTGCCGTTGGCCGCCCAACCGGTCGCCGAGTTCTACCGAGAGACGCTCTCGGCGCTCGACAGTCTCGGCATCGAATCACACATCGTCGGCCGGCCAAACGAGGTGGATCCGGCTATCCCGTTCGCCGAGGACTACCAGCACGCCGAATACGACCCCGACGCGGCGCGCGCGTTCTGGCAGCAGCTGGTGCAGGCGCACCGTGTCATGACCAACTTCCGCGCGGCGTTCGTCGGAAAGGCCAGCCCGGTCCAATTCTTCTGGGGCGCTTTGGATTTAGCCTGTACACGATTTTCCGGACGGCGTGCTCCGCTGCATCCGGGCGGGGCCCCTAACTGCCCGGACTGGGTGATGGCTGAGGGGTACTCGCGCGAGCTCAGCAGCTGCGGTTTTTGGCCCGGAGGCGGCAAAGAGGGCGCGTTCTACTCCTACGCATATCCGGAGCCGGAGGGTTTCTCCGCCCGCCGCGTTGAACCAGAGACCGCTTACTTCAGCGACGAACTCGGGGAATTCCTGCTGCCCTACGAAGCCGTGCGCACTGCCGATGACCCCGACCGCGCGGTCGCCCGGTTCTTGCAAACCACGTACGAGGCCGCCGCCGAACTCGGCGGCTGGGACCGCGGCGCACTTGAAGACGACCCGAACCGCCTGACGCCGCAATCCATGCGCCGCAGCTAGCGTGCATGGTCTCGCCCGCCGCTGTTGACTGGCAGCGCGAAAGGGCGTCGGCGTTGTCCGTGTCAACATCGACCGCAGTCGCGGCTTTCAGCAGGCTTGAGTTACCCATTGTCGATTGAAGGGAAATATCTTGAGCAGCAATACTTTAGCTACACCACGGGTGACTTCGGGCTTCGATGTCAACGCGCACTTCCGCTCAGTCATGAACGATCTCGGGCTGTCTCCGGAAGACACCGGAGGCACCATCACATTCGTTGGCGAGGATCCGATTTTCCCGAGCGTGCACCGGCTCGGGGCCTGCATCGGTATCCCGATCATGGCGGGGGCGGCCGGGATTGCCGATATCTGGCGCCAGCGCACCGGTCGCGGCCAGGACCTGACGCTTGACCTGCGCAAGGCGATCCACGGTATAAACCCGATGTACAAATTCATGCCCACCATCAATGGCTACCCGTATCAACTGCCATATTTCCTTGGCAACCCGATGGGGTTCGACCTGTACCGGACCAAGGACGGCCGGTTCTTCCTGCCCACGGGGGCCTACCCGCGCCTGCTGAACAGCATGTGCACGTTCTTGGGATGCTCGCCGGACAAGGACAGCATTGCCACCGCCGTGTCCAATTGGGACAGTGCGGAACTCGATGAGGCAGCCGCGGAAAAGGGGCTCGTCTTCGCTCTCGTCCGGACGCCCGAAGAGTGGGCACAGCATCCTCAGTGCATGCATCTGGTCGAAAAGCCGGTGGTGGAAATCGTCAAGATCGGCGACAGTGATCCCGAGCCGTTCACGCCGGCGGCGCGTCCGCTGTCGGGGCTGCGGGTGCTGTCGGCAACCCACGTGATCGCCGGGAACGTGATGTCACGCACGCTGGCCGAGCACGGTGCCGAGGTGCTGCAGATCGCCCACCCTGAAGAGTTTGAGCACGAGGCCCTGATGCAGGACCCGTGCGCCGGGTTCACCTCGTCGGCGTGGTTGGACCTCAACCAGGCCGACGCCCGCCAAAAGGCCTACGAACTGGCTGCGAGCGCGGATGTGTTCGTCGAAAGTTACCGCACTCGCAAGATATCGAATCTCGGTCTGTCACCGGAGGAACTGGCAGCCCGCCGACCCGGCATCGTCTACGCTTCGGCGCGCTGCTTCAGCTACGACGGGCCATGGGCCAACCGCGCGGGGTTTGACATGGAAGCCTTGTGCGTCACCGGGTTCACCACCGAAGAGGGCACCCCCGATCGGCCCGCATTCCCGCCGACCCACGTGATGAACGACTACATCGCCGGCTACCTCGGCGCGGCCGGCATCCAAGCTGCCCTCATCCGCCGGGCCAAAGAGGGCGGCAGCTACCACGTGCGCGTCAACCTGGCCCGCTGCGCGATGTGGTTCATGTCCCTAGGCAAATTCGACAAGAGCGCCCCCGCGCCGGCCGGCGAGCAACACCAAATCCTGGTGCCGGACAGCATCACCGCGCAAACCCCCTACGGAGAACTGGTCCGACTCGCCCCACCCGTGAAGTTCTCCGAAACCAAGCCCCGTTGGGAAGCGCCGGTACTCGTCGTGCGCGGGTCGAGCAAGGCGCAATGGAAGGACAGCTGAGCCCGCCCTTCTGGGAATGTCGCAATCACTGGTCCAAATGACAAGTGTCAGTGGCTAACCGCTTTGACGATCGCCCGTAGCGACTGACCGACGGGTGGTTAACGGCTACCTCGACGAGCTGAGCGATCGACAGCAAAATCGCGTGGACGACATGGGCGGATGCCTAGAATGAGGTGTTCTGCAGCGGCAGTCCAGTAAACGGGACAGGACCAACCCATGCGGCCTCCCCCCGGCCTTTTTGACGTTGGCGGCCAGCGGCTCGTCACTCCGCCGATTCGGGGCCGGGCGCGCGAGTTGGAGGTGATCGGCGCGCAGGTTGCGGCGCTGGTGGGCGGGCATGGGGGTGTGCTGGTCATCGAGGGCCCGCCGGGCATCGGGAAGAGTCGGTTGCTGACCGAGGTGATGGTGCTGGCCGACAAGGGCGGGGTGCGCACCTTATTCGGTGAGGCGTTCGAGTATCAGCAGACGGTGCCGTTTTTCTCGCTGTTCATGGCCACCCTGCGCGCCGATCCCCCCGTTGGTGACGCGGAGGCGCTGCGCCGGCTCGGTGGCTCGGCGGATCTGCGCTACTGGGTGGTGCACGATTTGGCCGACGCGATTTATGCGGCGGCCGCACAGGCCCCGCTGGCGATTGTGCTCGAGGACATCCACTGGGCCGATAACGGCACGTTGTTGGCGCTGCGGTCGCTGGCCACCGCGCGCCCGGAGGTGGCAGTGCTGTGGGTTTTGACCGCACGCACCGGGGCGGGCGGACCGGCGGTACAGGAGACCTTGTCGGTGCTGCAACGCGCCGATGCCACTCTTGTTCGGGTGGCGGCGATGTCGCCGGGCGCGGTCGCCGAGATGGTCTCCGACGCGGTGCGCGCCAACGCCGATGAGTCGTTGCTGAATCTGGCCGCCAAGGCGCACGGAAATCCGTTCCTGGTCAGCGAGCTGGTGGGAGGTCTGGGCGAGGAGGGCCGGCTCCACGTGAGCGACGGGCGTGCGGTGGCTAACGGACACGCGCTGCCGCGACGTCTGGGCGCGGGTATGCGGCAGCGACTGGATCACCTCTCCAGCGGTGCTGGCGAGGTGGTGCGGGTGGCCGCGGTGCTGCCGGACCGGTTCTCGGCTGGCCTTTTGGCCGCGATGCTGGACCGCCAGCCGGCGTCGTTGCTCTCGGCGGTCCAGGAGGCGGTGCGCGCGGATCTGCTGGTCGAAGACGATGAGCAGCTGAGATTTCGGCACGACTTGTTGCGCGAGGCCACCCGCCAGTCGTTGCCGCAGTCGCTGCGCCGGGCGATGGAGCGCCAATCGGCGTCGATCATGCTCAGGATGGGCGCGGCCCCGGCCGAGGTGGCCACCCAGCTGGCGCGCAGTGCTGAGCCCGGAGACCGGGAGGCGATCGACGCGCTGCGGCAGGCCGCGCAATCACTTGGCCATGGTGATGCGGGTGCGGCCGCCGACTTGAGCAAGCGCGCGTTGGAGCTGTTGGCCGCCGGCGACCCTGAGCACGGGTCGTTGGTCGCCGAAACGGTGGGGTTGCTCAACCGCGCGAGCCGCTATGTGGAGGCCGAAGCATTGGGGGTTGCGGCGCTCTCGGAGGTGGCGTCGTCCGAAGGGGAGGCCGAGATTCGGCTGCGACTCGGGACGCTCAATAAGCACAGTGCACAGCGGCGCGTCGAGGAGAATCGTCGCGCGCTGCAGTTGGGCGACATCACCGAGGTCACCCGGGCGCGGCATCTGGGGTGGCTGGCCTACAACATGACGTTGCACGACCACCGTGGGCAAGAGCGCGCGGCGGCCAATGAGGCGTCCGCGGCTGCGGCGTCGACCGGTGATCTCGAGTCGAAGATCGTGGCCAACCTCACCCTCGCTTTGCTCGACTGTGGCGACGGGTACGCAGGCCGCGCCCTACGCCGCCTCGAGGAGGTTTGCGCGCTCGCCCGCACGGGTGATGTGACCGCAGCTCATGACTTGGCCGCGGTCAGCTACGCGAATCTGCTGGCGGTGGTCGGCCGGTTGGATGACGCTGCGGCCCGGGTCGCCGACGGAATAGAGCAAGTCGGCCGGCAAGGCAACGCGATGGCCCGTGATATGTGGATCTTGATTGACGGGGTTGTCCACCTGGCTGCGGGCCGGTTGTCTGCTGCGCGCGGCGCGATCGAGTCCCTGCCGCGCCCGGAGCGGACAGCCGTGACCGAGCCGGACATGATCCGCATGGTGGTTCTCGCCGAGGTGGCAGCATATACGGATGACCGAACGTTGTTGCAGCAGATGGTCAATGACGCGCGCGACGCCTACCCCACTGGCTCATCTGTGGTACGTCGAGCAGCGGCGCACGTGCTAGCGCTGGCGGCGTGGCAGCGCGACGACGTCCATGACGCGATGCGCTGGCTGGGCGACATCACGCTGTTCGGCTCACCAATCTGGCCCCAGGTCTTAGATCAGGTGATCTTGGGTGCACGGGTGGCGTCGGCCGCCGGTGATGCCGGCTTGCGCGCGCGTGTCCTGCAGGCCACGGACCTGCTCGAGCGTGAGGACCCGGCGATCCAGCTGTTCACCGGGGTGGCCACGCATGCCCGCGGAATGCTCGAACGTGATACCCACGCACTGCTGGCTGCGGCAGACGTGCTCCACTCGTCGTCGCGGCCGCTTCTTTACGCCGCGGCTGCCGAGGACGCCGGCGCTGAACTCGCACAGAGCGACCGTGGTGACGAGGCGCTCGATCAGCTCAATGCCGCGTTCGACACCTACCTGCGCCACGAAGCGCTCGCCGATGCGCGCCGGGTGGGGCGCGAGTTGCGCCGGTTAGGTGCGGAACGCCGCATCGTTAGTCCGCGGGTTAAAACGGGCTGGGACAGCCTCACCGATTCCGAGCTCACGGTTGTCAATCTGATCGCAGCGGGCGTGACCAACCGCGACGCCGCCACCCAGCTGCACCTTTCTCTGCATACGGTGAAAACCCACGTGCACAAAGCGTTCGCCAAGCTCGGCATCAACTCCCGCGCCGAATTGACGCAGGTCCTGCGCGGGTCTGATTGACCAGCCCGTCGAATACCTGGCCCGCCTAGTACTACATCCTCTACTAGTGCACCGATGAACTGGCGGTTGTGCGTGCCCGCGCGAGCGCCCGCCGTTCGTGGTTGTCGCCGCTGATGTTCAGCTGTCGGCGACGAGGCGCTGCTGCAGATCGCGTGCACGCCGAGCACGCCCGACAGTCGTTGCCGCAGTCGCTGCGGCGCGCCATGGAGCGCCAAGCGGCGTCGGTCATGCTGAGGATGGGCGCGGCGCCGGCGGAGGTGGCCACACAGCTGGCGCGCAGCGCTGACCCGGGGGACAGGGAGGCGACCGGTGCGCTGCGGCAGGCCGCGCAAACAGTGGGCCACACCGATGCGAGTGCGGCCGCGGACCTGAGCAAGCGCGCGCTGGAACTGCTGCCCGCCCAAGACCCTGACCACGGGCAACTGGTCGCTGAAACGGTGGGGTTGCTCAACCGCGCCAGCCGCTATCAGGAGGCCGAAGAGTTGGCCGTTGCGGCGCTCTTGGAGGCGGCGTCGCCCCAAGAGGAGGCCGAGATTCGCCTGCGCCTCGCGACGAAGAATACGCACAGTACCCAGCGGCGCATCGAGGAGAATCGTCGAGCGCTGCAGTTGGACGACATCAGCGAGGTCACCCGCGCACGGCATCTGGCGTGGCTGGCCTACAACCTGATATTTCAGAAGCAAGGTGGGCAACAGCGCGCGGCGGCCGATGAGGCTGCCGTGGCCGCGGCATCGACCGGTGATCTCGAGGCCACGATCCTGGCCAACCTCACCCTGGCTTTGCTCGACTGTGGCGACGGGTACGCGGGCCGCGCCCTAGGTCGCCTCGCGGAGGTTTGCGCGCTCGCCACCACGAGTAATGCGACCGGAGCTCATGACTTAGCCGCAAACCACTACGCGATCCTGCTGGCGCTGGTCGGCCGGTTGGACGACGCTGCGGCCCAGGTCGCCGATGGAATAGAGCAAGCCCGCCGGGAAGGCAACGCGATGGCCCTGGATATGTGGCCCACGATTGAAGGGGTGGTCCATCTCGCTGCAGGCCGGCTGTCTGCTGCGCGCGCCGCGACTGAATCGCTGCCGCCCCCAGAGCGGGCTGGCGTGTCCGAGCCGGACATGATCCGGATGGTGATTCTGACCGAGGTGGCCGCGCGCACCGATGACCGAAACTTGTTGCAGCAGATGGTTAATGACGCGCGCGACGCCTACTTTACTGGCTCATCTGTCATACGTCGGGGAACGGCGCATGCACTCGCGCTGGCGGCGTGGCAGCGCGACGACGTCCATGACGCGATGCGCTGGCTCGGCGGCATCACCCTGTTCGGCTCACCAATCTGGCCCCAGGTCTTAGATCAGGTGATCTTGGGTGCGCGGGTGGCGGCAGCCGCCGGTGATGCCGGCTTGCGCGCGCGTGTCCTAGGTGCCACGGACCTGCTCGAGCGTGAGGACCCAGCGATCCCGCTGTTCACCGGGGTGGCCAGGCATGCCCGCGGGATACTCGAACGTGATGCCCAGGGACTGCTGGCGGCCGCGGACGTGCTGAAGTCGTCGTCGCGGCCGCTTCTTTACGCCGCAGCTGCCGAGGACGCCGGCGCCGAACTCGCGCGCACCGATCACCCAGACAAGGTGGTTGATCAGCTCACTGCCGCATTCGACACCTACGTGCGCCACGAAGCGCTCGCCGATGCGCGCCGGGTGGGCCGCGAGTTGCGCCGGTTAGGTGTGGAACGTCGCATCGTCAGCCAGCCGCGGGCAAAAACGGGCTGGGACAGCCTCACCGACTCCGAGCTAACGGTGGTCAATCTGATCGCAGCGGGCGTGACCAACCGCGACGCCGCCGAGCAGCTGCACCTTTCCCTGCATACGGTGAAAACCCACGTCCACAATGCGTTCGCCAAGCTGGGCGTCAGCTCCCGCGCTCAATTGACGCAGCTCACGCGCGAAACTGATTGACCCGCCCGTCAAATGCCGGGTGCGCTAGTACTACATCCATGCGGCGCTAAACATCAACCCTCGGGCGATAGCGCTGCGCCAGCCGTGCGGCGATCGTAATAGCTATCAACTAATTACGTTCTCAATCGAACGACGGCCGAGGCTAGGCCAGACACCGCGCCGGTGAGCACACGAGGAAATGAGCGAACGATGCTGAATGCAGCGTATGGAATGCTGGCGATGCTGCCGGTGGTGTTCGGTGTCGCTGGGTACGTGATGGTGTCCCGATGACCGCACACTCACCTAGCTCGGTCGCCAAATCAGCAAGTAGCACTATCGATCACGACGCCCTGGCAAGACGCGCGAACGATGGCGAACTGAGCGCACGGTTTCAATCTGACCTGACGATTGATGAGGATGCGGTGGACGGACTCTTAACCACTGAGGAATTTCCAACCGAATTCGACGAGTCTGTCGACAATGTCGCGCTTTACGCGAAGTATCGCCAGCTCGCCGCCGAACAGGCGGCCTTGCGCCGACTCGCCATGCTGGTGGCGCGCGGCGCCGAACCGTCAGAGGTGTTCGACGCGGTAATAAACGAAATGTGCCGCTGTGTGCCCGCACAGGCCGCCGGATTGTGGCGCTACGAGATAAGCGGCGAAATCACGCTTCTAGCAGTGGATTACCATTCCCATGCGCTGGCGAAGTGGCCCGTGGGCACTCGAATTCCGATCGACGGCAACACCCTCGCAGCGATGGTGCAACGCACCGGCGGGCCCGCGCGGATGGACAGCTATGAGAACAGCGAGGGGCAACTCGCCGCACGACTCCGAGACGCGGGTGTGCGCGCGGCGGTGGGCGTGCCGGTCATCGTCGATGGACGTGTGTGGGGCCTGGCGGTCGTGGGTTCGGTTGAACCCGGGCCGATGCCGGCCGACACCGAGGCCCGTATCAGCGGCTTCGCCGAACTGATCGGCACTGCCCTGGTGGCCGGATACCGCGACGAGCAGAGACGGCAAATGCTCGATGACGCGTCGCGGCGCTCGTTCTGGATCGACGCGCTGCTTGAGGGACGAGCTTTCGACGACCGGAGCCTGCGGGAGGTCGCCAGCTCCCTGCGGCTGCCGATCAATGGTCCTTTTGTGGTCGTCGCCGCCCAAGTTCCCACCGTCGGTGATGAGCCGCTCCGCGAGATCGAGTCGAAGCTGCGTAGCCTTGACATCTTTTCGGCGTGGCAGCGGCTGCCTGATTTGCAGGTCGGGATCGTGCACGTCACGTCCGACCAAAAACTCGACAGGGTTGTGGCCCTAATGTCTCGGACGACAACTGCGCGGGTGGGGGTCAGCGCGGCCTTCGGGGATCTGCGCGATACGCCACAAGCCCTACATGTGGCAAGAATGATGTTGCGGGGCCCGACCGACTCCACATCCTCAGTCGCTGTGTTCGATGGCTCCATCCTGGCCACCGCTGCCGTAAGCGCCCCAGATGTGATGGTCCAAACGGTCGGCGTTGCGCTGGACGGTTTTGGTGACCTTCCCGACGAGGAGCGCGAGATGCTGTTCGAAACGTTTCGGGTGTGGCGGGACACTGATGCGTCCGTGGGCGGTGCGGCTGAGGTGCTTATTTGCCACCCGAACACGGTCCGCCACCGGTTGCGTCGGATCGAGAAACGTACCGGCCGATCCCTCTCGCGGCCAAGGGATGTCGCCGAGCTATGCTTAGCCTTCGAAGTGCATCGCCGTCTCATGTAGCCGAAACCCATTGAGGCTGTGGACGAGCGAAAGGCACCCGTTGCGTCTGCCTCACCGGGGGTGGGTTTTTCGGTCTGCTCCGATCACATTGCCCAGGACTTGTCATGGCAGTCACTACCTGCCGGCCAGGCGAGTGGCGGCGCGACGCGGCCGCCCGCCAACGTCCGGGTGAACCGTAAGCTGGCCAGCGTGCCTCGCGAGAAGCGTGCCGGCTTCCGTCGCGTCGAGTGCGGCCGCGGGGGCCGGCCGTGAAGCTCCAGCGACACCACCACCGCCGCCATCGATGACGGGATCGCGCCCCGCCGTAGTTTCGGCCGACTAGGCGTCGTGGAGCGCCAGTCATCGCCTACGGATGACAATGACGCGGGTCTTTGTGTCGCGCGGACAATGGCATGGCCGAGCGTTGCACTCCAGGCGGGTTTGGCTAGTCCGCAAATGGGGCCAACGCCGTCGCGGAGCCCTTCAGATCCCTGTCTTTTCGGTGCGCACCGGGGACGGATCCGGCGTATAGGGCATCAGCGCATCGGGCGGGATTTCACCGAACAGGCCGGCCTGGAAGTCCTCCAGGGCTTGTCCGAGTTCGGCTTTGGTGTTCATTACAAAGGGTCCGTACGCCGCGACCGGTTGCCGGATCGGTTGGCCCCCCAGGACGAGCAGTTCCAGGGCGGCGCTGCGGGAATCCTGGTGAGCGTCGGCGCGGACCTCGAACCAGTCGCCCCCGCCGAGCACGACGAGCTGGCCCTCGCGTATCGGCCGGCCCTGGCTGCCGACGCGCCCCGCGCCCGCGAGCACGTAGATCAGCGCGTTGAACGTGGGGTCCCAGGGCAGCTGCAACAGCGCGCCGGGCGACACCGTCGCGTGCAGCAGCGTGATCGGCGTGTGTGTCGACCCCGGGCCGGGATGGCCGCCGACCTCGCCGGCGATCACCCGTACCAGCGCTCCCGCGTCAGCGGAGGCCACCAAGGCGACCTGGTCGGCTTCGATGCTCTGGTAGGCCGGTGGCATCATCTTGCTCTTGGCGGGCAGATTCACCCACAACTGCACACCGTGGAACAGTCCGCCGGAGATCACCAACTCCTCCGGCGGGGTCTCGATGTGCAGGATGCCCGAGCCTGCCGTCATCCACTGGGTGGCGCCGTTCTCGATCATCCCGCCACCACCGTGGGAATCCTGGTGCTGAAAGCGTCCGTCGATCATGTAAGTCACGGTTTCGAATCCGCGATGCGGGTGCCAGGGGGTGCCCTTAGGCTCACCGGGCGCATACTGCACCTCGCCCATCTGGTCCATGTGCACGAACGGATCCAGTTGCGCCAGTGGCACTCCCGCGAAAGCGCGATGAACCGGAAAACCCTCGCCCTCCAGCCCAGTCGGTGCGGTGGTCACACTGACAACGCCACGCTCGCGCGCGCCGGGAGGCAGGCCCTCCAGACGGGGCAACCGCATACGGTCGGCAGTTACAGCGGGCATAGTTGACTCCTTCACGACGCTCAGACGTTGTCCCTGAATTCACCGCTAGGTCGACCGCAAACCGGTCCGGCGCCGATCCCGACCTCACGCCGAAACCCAATTTCTCGGGCATCACGCTGCGGGACCGGTAAACGTCAGCCCACGCGCGCCAGCACGGTGAGAACACGGGTAACGAAAGCGCCGAACGCCTCCATATAGTCACGGAGGAATCGCTCAGTCGACGCTTCGGTGACCTCACCATCGTCGGTGATCAGTCCTGGAGTGAATTGGATGTAAGCCTCGGGTGCAGTCATCTGAGGTGAGTTACAGAAGCCGAGAGTACTGCGCAGACTCTGTTGTGCCACAGCGGTTCCGATCTTGCCCGGCGAGGCGCCGATCACCGCCGACGGCTTATGCGCGAATGAGTTTGTTCCATGCGGGCGGCTGGCCCAGTCGATGGCGTTCTTCAGGACGCCCGGCACGCCGCGGTTGTATTCCGGCGTAACGAACAGCACCGCGTCGACGGCGGCGATCGCGTCCTTAAGTGCTCGGCCTGCCGGCGGGTAGTTGTCATCGAGATCGCGGTTGTACAACGGAAGATCTCGAATGGAAATCTCTTGGAACGCAAGGTTGTCGGGCGCCAACCGGATCAGCGCCTTGGACAGTGTCCGGTTGATCGAGTCAACCGACAGGCTACCGATGACGTATCCGACCGTGTAGTGATCCATGCGAAGTTGCACCTTCTTTCTGTTATCGTCAGCGCGAAATCCTCAGGGGCGCTGGCGGAATCGTCGTTGGCACTCGGCCTCGACCAAGCTAAGTCGCGGTCCTCGGGTCTCGGGCACATTAAATTGTTGCTCTAGCGCGATCAGCTTCCTTTTCCGGCAGTGATGAGCTCGCGCCATTCGCTCGCAGCCTGAGAATTCGGATTATTACCTCGTCCTCTTCTCGAGCGAGCTCGTCGACGGAGCGTCCTGCGGCTTCGCGCATCACACCATCAACGATGGTTTGCTTGAGTTCGGGAGTTACTTCTGGATTTCCAAGGGTCTTCATCATTGCCACAAGCGGGTCCATGAGTTGCTCCATGAAGTGATTGATGCCGCCTGCTCCACCGCCTAAATGCCATTGCAGGCTTTGGCCCATCACGCCCCAGCGAAGTCCGGGCCCGTAGCTGACAGCCGTGTCGGCTTCCTCGACGCTCAGCACATCTTGTTCAATGAGATAGAGCATCTCTCGGTAAAGTGCGGCCTGTAGCCGGTTGGCCACGTGTCCGGGCAGTTCCTTGCGCAGATGTATGGGCTTCTTGCCGATCGATGCGTAGAAACGCAGCGCGTGCTCGATGGCTTCAGGCGATGTCTTTTTGCCGCCCACCACCTCCACAAGGGGGACGATGTGGGGCGGGTTGAAGGGGTGGCCGACAATGACCCGCTCCGGGCGCTTGCAAGCCGATTGAATCACGCTTGGGGTTATCCCCGACGAACTCGAAGCGATGATCGAATCGACTGGGGTCACTTCGTCCATGTCCGCGAACAACTTCATTTTGAAGTCGGGTCGCTCGGGGCCGTTTTCCTGCACGAAATCGGCACTGGCAAGCGCCTGCTTCGAGTCCTTGGTGAAGCTCAAGCGGTCGCGCGATGCGCCCGGCAACAGGCCGATTTCTTCAAGCTGCCCCCAGGCCTCGTCGACATATTTGCGCAAATTGGCCTCAGCGTTTGGAGCGGGGTCGGTCGCAACGACGTCTAACCCGCGCGCCAAATACTGAGCCGCCCAACTGGCACCGATCACTCCCGTACCAACCAGCGCAACACAACGAATTGGTTTATCGAATGACATGATGGCGTCTCCTTCTCAAGACATTTCGGAATAAGCGATGCCGGTCAGGTTTCCTTGAGCGACGAGCACGACCTTCTTGTCCGATCCATCGAGCTCGGCCGAAAGGACGTCGCCGCCGAAGTCGGTGATAAACATTCGGTCACCCTTCAGATCCAGGGCGATGCCGATTCCCTCCATCAAGTGCGTGAACACGATCTCCGGAGCCGGACGGCCCGTCGCATCCGCCTCCATCGGTGCGCGATTCACCGTGTTGCCGCGCGGCGGATCGCCCCGGTCGGTCCAATACATGACGCGATTGTTGAGGTCGAGCTCCAGATCGATCGGCTCGGGAAGCCCGTCATAAAGAACTTCGATGTCTGCTCGATCAGACGCCGTCTGTCCGGTGGGGATTTCGATGCCGGCGCGGAACATGCGGCCCTTGCCGGCGTTGTCGGGACCTTTTTGCGTCCAATACACCTTGCCGCCATCGACATCGATGGCCACGCCCACGCACCACTTCGTAGCATCCGGGCCCGGTCGCGGGTCGCCCTGGCTTGTGTCCGCCAGGGTCTCGATATCCGAACCATCGAGGTTGGCACGCATCAGGCGCATGCCCTCGCGGTCACACCAGTACAGCTTTGCGCTCTTCTTTTCGAGCTGCAGTTGCTTGGGCGTGAACGTGTCGCCCTGGGCAACGATCGTCCGGCGATTCCGTCCGTCGAGGTCTGCTCGCTCGATGGAGCCGTCGTTCGCCGACGGGTTGCCCATGTTGGTCCAATAAATGTGTCCCGCCACGACGTCGACCGCGATGCCGTCGGGATATCTGCACTCGGTGACGATGACCTTGCGGTCGGAGCCGTCCGGATTCAGCGAAACGACACAGCCGTCGCTGAGGTCAAGAAGGAACAGGCGGCCGCCTATTGCACTGTCGCTGGATACAGGTTGCGGTTTCTGCATTTGTGACCTGACCATATGTTCTTGCTCCGGGTAATCAGTTGGGATCCGAATCGGATGCAGGGCTCACCTCTGTGCGAGGTAATTCCATCGTTGAGCGAGCCGCCGACGCCGTCGATGTGACTTGTGACAGCGATCGGCAGCGAGGGCTGTCCGCAGTGACAACGTCGCTGCGCCCCCGCACGGACTGTAAATCCGTCCAGTGTGGGTTCGAATCCCACCGAGGGCACCACGTGACCAGGCACAATGGCTAGACCGCCGTCAATCGGCACCGCAGTAGTACCGCAGTTCAACCCGGAAGCGAATCGGACGCCGCCACCGCCGCCTTGTTGAGCGCCTCCGCGACTGGTCTGCCAACATCGCTTTGTCCGCTGTCCCGCTGGCAAGGAGCCTAAAGGTGACTTCTTTGGCGAGGTGCGCGAGGCGTTGGTGCAAGCAGAAGTTTGCGAAATCCCCATTAACCTGAACCGTTCCCTGTGCTACACCACTAACAGTGCCCGACGCACTGATTAGCCCCATGGAAGGAACAAACTCATGACCATCACACGGGGATTTGCCGCGACTGCTATTTTCGCGGGTTTAGCTGTAGGTACAGCTAGCGCAGCATGGGCTGAAACGACGATGAGCGGCCACTACCTCAGAATTGAAACGGACCCGCAAACTGGTCAATCGGAAACCGATGATTGGTACGCCACTCCCTGCGGCGACGGATGCGCCTCACTAGCTCTCACACCCGGTGGACCGGCTATATCGCAGGCGCGGTTGGTCAACGGACAATGGACACTCGAGTCCGCCATACACACGCTAAACTGTCCGGACGGTACCGTTGCTCCCAACGCCGTGTCCGCCTACTACACGTGGGATCCAGACACCCTGGCAGGCACGGTCCAACTTACCTCTAATGTGCCAGCCTGCGGGATCCCAGCGGGGTACCAAACCATCAACGACGTCCAAATCAGGCAGGCATCCTGACGCATACTGCCGGGTCGTCTCGGGAGCCCAAAACCGCATGGGGTGCGCCCATTTTGGACCGGTCAGTGAGCCGGTCGGTGGCTTAACCGCACGAGAGCCGACATCTGTTGTCCTCCAAGGGGGTTGGGGGTGGTCAAGCAGGGTGTCTAGCCGCGCTAGCGTTTGATTCTGATCCGAGTACGCGGAGATCAGCGTGTAAGTGCGACTGACCACGCCTTGACTTGAAGCGCTTCAAGTTCGGGATAGTGGTGGTATGAGCATCATCGCCGAGCATTCGGACCTCACCATCCAGCAGGTGTC
This sequence comes from uncultured Actinomycetota bacterium, assembly GCA_963767375.1. Taxonomy (GTDB): domain Bacteria; phylum Actinomycetota; class Actinomycetes; order Mycobacteriales; family Mycobacteriaceae; genus Mycobacterium. The sequence goes on along the minus strand of CAVYDT010000008.1, from coordinate 252,571 downwards.
ACGGCACACCGGACTGGCGGAGTCCGCGCTGCGATATTACGAGCGAATCGGGCTAATCGACGCGGTCCCCCGTGACGAGAGCAGCGGTCATCGCCGCTATCCGCCCGATCTCGTCGCCGCCATCGAAGCGGTGAGCTGTCTACGCGGCGCTGGAATGTCGGTGCAGGACATGCGCACCTACGTCGCCAACATGCGGCGCGGCTTGATCGCGGCGGCGGACCAGCGAGAGCTCTTCGCCGGCCATGCGGATCGGCTTCGGGGCGAGATCGCCCGGCTGCGCCTGCGCGAGCGATACGTGTCGGCCAAGGCCGAGCTCTGGGCCGCCAGGGTACAGGGCGACGCCGCCGCGGAGGCGGCCATCAGTGCGACGGTGCACGAGCTTGTCGCCCAGTTGTTGAGAGAAGAGGCGGACGTACGCCATGCATGACACCACCGCGCCGGTGTTGATCACCGGCGGCTCCGGATTCCTTGCCACACATATCATTCTGCGGCTACTCAACGAGGGATATCGGGTACGCACCACTGTCCGGTCGCTCGACCGTGCGCCAGAGGTGCGCACAACGCTGGAGCGCGCGGGCGCCGATACGACACAACTGTCTTTTGTCACCGCCGATCTCACGATCGATGACGGATGGCCGCCCGCGGTTGCCGGCTGCGAATATGTGCTGCACGTGGCATCGCCGTTTCCGCCGCAGCAACCGCGGAACGCCGACGACCTCGTCGTGCCCGCACGCGAAGGCACGCTGCGGGTGTTGCGGGCTGCCAATGACGCTGGGACGCGGCGCGTGGTGCTCACGTCTTCGTTCGCCGCGATCGGCTACAGCCCGAAGCCGTCAGGGCTTCCGTACGACGAAACCGACTGGACCGATCCGACGGGTGATGTCACGCCGTACGTCAAGAGCAAGACGCTTGCGGAGCGGGCGGCATGGGATTTCGTCGCGGACCCGTCGGTCGGCCTGGGACTGTCGGTGGTGAACCCTGTCGGCATCTTCGGGCCGGCCCTCGGGCCGGACCTGCCCACCTCTCTCGGCCTAATCCAGATGCTTATGCAAGGCAAACCGCCGCTGCTGCCCCGGGCGTCGTTCGCCGTCGTCGACGTGCGTGACGTTGCCGATCTGCATCTACGGGCCATGCTGAAACCAGAGGCGGCGGGGCAACGGTTCCTGGCATCGGCCGGTCAGCCACTGAAATTGCCTGAGATCGCTGCGATCCTGCGCGCCGCGTTGGGCGACGGCGGGGCGCGGATTCCAACGCGAGAGGTGCCGGACTGGGTGGTGCGTACCGTGGGACGTTTCGTCCCAGCGCTGAATACGTTCGCCGACCTGCTAGGCCCTCCGAAGGCGGTGTCAGCCGAGATGGCCACCAAAGTGCTTGGCTGGCAACCGCGTTCTGCCGCCGTTACGGTTGCTGAGACCGGTAAGAGCCTGCTGGCGCTAAGGGAAAGCGTCGCCGATCAGGCGTCGGCACGCTAGACGAATGTCGTCGCAGATCAACCGGGATGAATGCCGGCACTCCCAGCGCACCGATGAACTGTCGGTTCTGCTTGCCGTGCGATCAGCCGCCGTTGGTGGTCGTCGCCGCTGATGTTGGGCTTTCGGCGCCGAGGCGCTGCCACAGATCGCGTGCACGCTGAGCGACATCGAGATGTATTCCGCGTGGATGGGATGCCTACAATGACGTGCACTGCAGCGGCAGTCCAGCAAACGGTAGACAGGACACCCCGTGGGGCCTTCAACCGGCCTAAATGATCTCGGCGGCCAGCGGCTCGCAACTCCGCCGATTCGGGGGCGGGCGGACGAGCTGAAGGTGATCGGTTCGCTGGTGGCGGCGGTGGCGCAGGGGCGCGGGGGTGTGCTGGTCATCGAGGGCCCACCGGGCATCGGGAAGAGTCGGTTGCTGACCGAGGTGATGACGCTGGCCGACAAGGGCGGGGTACGCACCTTGTTCGGTGAGGCATTCGAGTATCAGCAGACGGTGCCGTTTTTCTCGCTATTCATGGCCACCCTGCGCGCCGATCCTCCGATCGGCGACGCCGACGCGTTGCGCCGGCTGGGCGGCTCGGAAGATCTGCGCTACTGGGTGGTGCACGATCTGGCCGACGCGATTCATGCGGCGGCGGCGGAAACCCCGCTGGCGATCGTGCTCGAGGACATCCACTGGGCCGATAACGGGACGTTGTTGGCGCTGCGGTCGCTGGCCAGCACGCAGCCGGATGGGCGAGTGTTGTGGGTTCTGACCGCCCGCACCGGGGCCGGAGGGCCGGCGGTCCAGGAGACCTTATCCGTGCTGCAAGGCGCGAATGCCACATTTCTGCGAATGGCCGCTATGTCGCCAGGCGCGGTCGCCGACATGGTCCAGGATGCGGTGCGGGCGAACGCGGACGCGTCGCTGTTGAATCTGGCCGCGAAAGCTCATGGAAATCCCTTCCTGGTCGGGGAGCTGGTCGGGGGTTTGGGCGAGGAGGGCCGGCTCAATGTCAGCGGCGGCCGTGCTGTGGCCACCGGGCACGCTTGCCGCGCCGTTTGGGCGCGGGTATGCAGCAGCGGCTAGACCACCTCTCCGCCGATGCAGGCGAGGTGGTGCGGGTGGCCGCGGTGCTGCCCGACCGGTTCTCGGCTGGTCTGCTGGCCGCGATGCTGGAACGCCAGCCGGCGTCGTTGATGGCGGCTGTCGAGGAGGCGGTGCGCGCGGATCTGCTCGTCGAAGATGATGAGCAGTTGAGGTTTCGGCACGACTTGTTGCGCGAGGCCACCCGGCAGTCGTTGCCGCAGTCGCTGCGGCGCGCCATGGAGCGCCAATCGGCGTCGCTCATGCTGGGTATGGGCGCGGCCCCGGCCGAGGTAGCCACCCAACTAGCGCGCAGCGCCGAGCCGGGGGACAGGGAGGCGATCGACGCGCTGCGCCAAGCCGCGCAATCAGTTGGCCACAGTGATGCCAGTGCGGCCGCGGACTTGAGCAAGCGCGCGTTGGAGCTGTTGGCCGCCGCCGACGCTGACCACGGGCAACTGGTCGCCGAAACGGTGGGGTTGCTCAACCGGGCCAGCCGCTATGTGGAGGCCGAAGAGTTGGCCGTTGCGGCGCTCTCGGAGGTGGCGTCGCCCCAAGAGGAGGCCGAGATTCGCCTGCGCCTCGCGACGAAGAATATGCACACTGCACAGCGGCGTGTCGAGGAGAATCGTCGAGCGCTGCGGTTGCTCGACATCAGCGAGGTCACCCGGGCACGGCATCTGGGGTGGCTGGCCTACAACCTGATGAATCAGAAGCAAGGTGGGCAACAGCGCGCGGCGGCCAACGAGGCGGCCGCGGCCGCGGCATCGACCGGTGATCTCGAGTCCACGATCCTGGCCAACCTCACCCTCGCTGTGCTAGACGGTGGCGACGGGTATGCGGGCCGCGCCCTAGGCCGCCTCGAGGAGCTTTGCGCGCTCGCCCGCACGAGTGATGCGGCCGCAGCTCATGACTTGGCCGCAATGCACTACGCGCACCTGCTGGCAGCGGTCGGCCGGTTGGACGACGCTGCGGCCCAGGTCGCTGACGGAACAGCGCAAGCCCGCCGGGAAGGGAACGCGATGGCCCTTGCAATGTGGGCCCCGGTTGACGGGCTTGTCCACTTAGCTGCGGGCCGGTTGTCGGCTGCGCGCGCCGCGATCGATTCCCTGCCGCCCCCACAGCCGACAGGTGTGACCGAGCTGGACATGATCCGCATGGTGATTCTGACCGAGGTGGCGGCGCGTACGGATGACCGAAACTTGTTGCAGCAGATGGTTAATGACGTGCACGGCGCCTACTCCACTGGCTCATCTGTGGTACGTCGGGGAGCGGCGCATGTGCTCGCGCTGGCGGCGTGGCAGCGCGAGGATGTCCATGACGCGATGCGCTGGCTGGGCGGCGACATCACGCTGTTCGAATCACCAATCTGGACCCAGGTCTTAGATCGGGTGATCTTCACTGCGCGGGTGGCGTCGGCGGCCGGTGATGCCGGCTTGCGCGCACGTGTCCTGCAGGCCACGGACCTGCTCGAGCGCGAGGACCCGGCGATTCCGTTGTTTACGGGGGTGGCCAGGCATGCCCGCGGAATACTCGAACGTGATGCCCAGGCACTGCTGGCTGCCGCGGACGTGCTTCAGTCGTCCTCGCGGCCGCTTCTTTACGCCGCGGCTGCCGAGGACGCCGGCGCTGAACTCGCACGCGCCGACCGGGGTGACGAGGCGGTTGATCAGCTGAATGCCGCATTCGACACCTACCTGGCGCGCGAAGCGCTCGCCGATGCGCGGCGGGTGGGCCGCGAGTTGCGCCGGCTCGGTGTGCAACGCCGCATTGTCAGCCAACCGCGGGCAAAGACGGGCTGGGACAGCCTCACCGATTCCGAGCTCACGGTGGCCAATCTGGTCGCAGCGGGCGTGACCAACCGCGACGTCGCCACCCGGCTGCACCTTTCCCCACATACGGTGAAAACCCACGTTCACAACGCGTTCGCCAAGCTGGGCATCAACTCCCGCGCCCAATTGACCCAGCTCATGCGCGGGTCTGATTGACCAGCCCATCAAATACCGGATCCGCCTAGCACTACATCCATGCGGCCCTAAACATCAATCCTCGGGCGATGGTGCTGGGCTGCCCGCACAGCGATGGTAGTAATCGTCAACTAATTACGTTCTCAATCGAACGACGGCCGAGGCTAGGCCAGACACCGCGCCGGTGAGCACACGAGGAAAAGAGCGAAAAATGCTGAGTGCAATGGCTGGAATGCTGGCGATGCTGCCGGTGGTGTCCGGTGTCGCTGGGTACGTGATGGTGCTTCGATGAACGCAAACTCGCCTTGCTCGGCCACCGAATCAGCAAGCACTATCGATCCCGACGCGCAGGATGCGGTGGATGGACTCTTAACCGTCGAAGAATTCCCAACCGAGCGACTCCACGAGTCTGTCGACAATGCCGCGCTGTACGCGAAGTATCGCCGGCTCGTCGCCGAACAGGCTGCGTTGCGCCGAGTGGCCACGCTGGTGGCGCGGGGAGTTGGATCTTTGGAGGTTTTCGGCGCGGTGGCCGAGGAGATGCGCCGATGCGTGCCTGCGGACACCGCCGGATTGTGGCGCTTCGAATCGGATCGCGAGATTACCATCGTGGCCGCCGCTGCTGCTCCGGAGGCGCTGGCACGATGGCCGGTGGGCACCCGAACTCCCTTGGAAGACAACACCATCGCGGCGACCGTGCAACGCAGCGGCCAGCCCGCACGGATGGACAGCTACAAGAATGTTGCCGGGCCGATCGCTGCTCGCGTGCGCGCGGTCGGCGTGAGCGCGGCGGTGGGGGTGCCGATCATCGTCGATGGACGCGTCTGGGGTCTGGCGGCGGTCGGTACCCTGCAACCTGGCCCTATGCCAGCCGGCACCGAGGCCAGCATCGGCCGCTTCGCCGAACTGATCGCCACTGCACTCGTGGCCGGTTGTCGCGACGAGCAGAAGCAGCAGCTCCTGGCCGAGGGGTCACAACGTTTGAGTCTGGTTGACGCGCTGCTGGAGGGACGAGCGTTCGACGATCGGAGCCTGTGGGAGGTCGCCGGCTGTCTTCGGTTGCCGGTCCGTGGTCCTTTTGTGGTCGTCGCCGCCCAAGCTCCCGCCGTGGGTGATGAGCCGCTTCCCGAGATCGAATCGAAGCTTCGCAGCCTTGACATCTTTTCGGCGTGGCGGCTGCGGCCTGATTTGCAGGTCGGAATCGTGCACGTCAAGTCCAAACAAGTACTCGACAGGGTTGTCGCCCTGATGTCTCGGACGACAACTGCACGGGTGGGCGTAAGCGCGGCCTTCAAGGATCTGCGCGATACGCCAGAAGCCCTACACCTCGCAACAATGATGCTGCGGGGCCCGACCGGCTCGACATCCTCGGTCGCTGTGTTCGACGGCTCTATCCTGGCTACCGCTGCAGTGAGCGCGCCGGAGGTGATGGTCCAAACGGTCGGTGCTGCGCTGCACGGGTTTGGCGACCTTCCCGACGACGAGCGGGAGATGCTATTCGAAACGTTTCGGGTGTGGCAGGACAACGATGCGTCGGTGTGCGGTGCGGCGGAACGACTTTTCTGCCACCCGAACACCGTCCGCCATCGCTTGCGTCGAATTGAGAAACGAACCGGCCGATCCCTCTCGCGGCCAAGGGATATCGCCGAATTGTGTATCGCGTTCGAAGTGCATCGCCGTTTGATGTAACGTCGGTGGTCTCCGGCGGCACGCCGAACGCTGCAGCAGCATCGTTAAGAGCGAATACTGCTGCAGCGCAACCGGTTTGTCAGGTAATGGCGTCTGTAAGCTCCGCGACCGGCCAGTGATGACTCATTACGGCGTCGCGGCGGCGGCTACGGTGCCGGTCATCCTTTCGACCTTCTTCACGTCGCTGCGCATCCCCAGCCCGGAGATGACCTCCGTGGCGCCCAGGATGGTCAGCCAGGCTCCGACCACGAGGGCCAACGTCTCGATCGAATCGAAGGGGTATGCAAGCATCACGAAGCCGGCGATGGTGGTGATAATTCCAAAGAAAATCGCCCACCCCCGACCCGGAAACGGTCGAACAGTAATCGCTGATGCCGTGACAAACGCACCGCGCATGATGAATCCGATCGCAATCCAGATGGCGAGTAAGAGAACTGCGTACCCCTCACCGAAGTGGCGAAACGCCAAGACCCCAAGGGCGATTGACGCTACGCCGCTGATGAAGTTCAAGAAGCGGCTGACGCCGGAGACGGGCAGGCTGAATGCGAGGATCACCAGCGCGATGCCTGAGACCACGAGGTACACACCGAACAAGGCGGCAGCCGCAACGACCGAAGGTTGTGGCCAAGCCAGGATCACGACGCCGAGGACCACGGCCAAGAGGCCGGAAAGGATCGCCGTCGTCCAGATGCCCTGCATCAGATTTGAAGTATGAGAGGAGTTGTCACTCACCGTATTTCCTTTGGGTTAGTCGGTTCTGGTCTCGCCAGAGCTGTCTGAAAATCTCGTCCTGCAACCGGCGATTCTGCCGGCGCAACCCACGAGTAGCTCACAAACCGCTCGCGTGATCAGTTTGGAGCTCGTCCGCGTCGGCGCGCGCGTACATCGCATCGAGGGCTGCGTATTCGGCTTCCTCCACAGCGGACTGGGCGAAGTCGATGGCATCGCGTGCGTAGGACTCGGAGATATCAGCGTCCACGGACGCCGCGCGAGCGTCGAGTTTGTCCGCCTTGTCGTCGAGGCGGGTTTGCACCTCGGCCACGTGTGCCTTCCACTTAGCGCGGATCTCCTGCCAGTGCGAAGACGCCTTATTGTGGGCGTCAACCGCGTTGTCCTTCAACTGATTGGCTGCCGCGGTTGCCTTGTCGCGGGCGCGGGCTGCGTCGGCAGCAAGCTGATCCCTGGTGTGCTGGCTGGCCGCATGGACATTATTTGTCGCTGCTTTTGCTTTGTCGGAAATTTTCTCGAACTCGGTGCTCAGATCAGTCACCAGAACTCCTTAATATGCTGAGGCGGGCTAATCGCCAACCGTTCTTATCCTGAGGCCGACTGGAAGAGGCCTGATTTGATCGTCGATGCTCCGTGGCGGCGCGTCATTGTTCACGACGACATCATCATCATGCGGGGATTGGTCGCGACGACAGCTAGTAACAGGTGCATTTGCGGGTATCGAATTCCCGCGCCGCCCGCCGTCCTCGCATCGACTGACGTGGTCAGACGTTCCTATGGGCGATTATGAAGAAGTAGCCATCGTCGTCGACTCTGCCGATGTCGCCAGTCGAAAACCAGCCGTCGACAAGGGCATCCGCGGTGGCCTCCGGTAAGTTCCAGTAGCCCTTCATCACGTTGCGGCCCCGGACTTGAATCTCGCCGGGTGTCCCGGTCGGCACCTCGGTGGCGTGTTCGTCGATCACCCGCATCTGCGCGCCGTCGATGGGTGTGCCGACGGAACCGATCTTGCGCACAGCGTTGGGATGGTTAAAGCACGCGGGCCCGGACGTTTCCGGCAGCCCGTAGCCCTCGAGGACCGTGCAGTTGAACTTGTCCTCGAACCGACGCAGCAGCTCCACCGGCATCGCCGCGCCCGCGGAGAGGCAGACGCGTAACGAGCCGAAGTCCAGGTCGTGGACGATGGCGGCCCCCAGCATCGCCGCAAACATGGGAGCTGCACCTTCGAAGACCGTGACCCGTTCGGCCGCAACCATTTCCAACGCTGTGCCAGGATCAAACCTGGGAAGCAGTGCCAGCCTCGCGCCGGCCGAGATGGCTGCTGCCAGACCGCATGTCATCCCGAACGCCTCGGACGGTGGCAGGCAACCCAGCACGGCGTCGTCGGGCCCAATGTTGAGCAGCCTGCTCGCTATCACCGCTTGATTGCTGACCAGGTTGCTGTGGGTGAGTTGGGCGCCCTTGGGCGCCCCGGTCCGGCTGGACGTGTGCAGGATGACCGCATTGTCGTCGCTGGTGTGGGTCACCGGCCACGCTTGCCCAAGAAAGCCACCGGTCAGTTGCTCGAGGGTGTGTTCGCCGACACCGATGAGGGGAACCCCGGCGGCCAGTGCACCGGCGGTAGCCGCAGGCTTACACGACGGCGCGAAGACCAGCAGGCGCGCACCGGTGTTGGTCAGGAAAAACTCGACTTCGCGGGCGCTTCGCAGCGGATCCATCGGCACCACGACGGCACCAGCGTGCAGCACGCCGTAGAAGACCATCGCGAACTCAGGACGGTTCGCCAACATGACCCCCACCCGGTCACCCGGACGCAGACCTCGGTCGGCGAGGTAGGCGCCGAACCGGGCGGCGTTGTCGGCCAGCTCCGAAAAAGTTGTTGTGGTCCCGTCGCAGCGCAGCGCGGGGCCGTCGGGGTACATGTCCGCCGACTCGACGAGATACACGCTTAAATTGGTCATGAAAACTTCCCGGGCGGACGGGCTCGGCTTCCTCGATGATGGGATCGGGCTTGGCCGCCAGTCGATGGAGCCGGTGACAACGAGCGTCCGTCTTCGGTGTTGCGTCCGACAACGCCGCGTCCCGGGGCGGGTTATTTAGCGCAGCTGATGCCGATCAGACGATTGCGGATACCAGGTCGTCCTTGCGGCCCCGGACGTCGCCTATGTCGTCGGGCGGCACCAATGGCTGAGTTCAATGAAGCTGTGCTCGGCCGCAGGCTCTATTGATAAATGAGTGCGGCAAGGGCGGCAGCTTGGTTATGTTTGCCTGTTCGGCGAGTCTTGTGACGGCCTCGAACAGGGTCGCCACGGTCACCGGTTCGATGACGCGGGTTCCCCCGGTGCGGCGGGATTCTTCGGTGTGGTGGCGCGACCAGACCCCGCTGTAACCGTCTTCCATGGGGCCGATGACGGCCAGCGGCTTGCGGTGTAGCGCGCTGTGATTCCACCGCCGCGTCAGCCAATCGATGGCGTTGTGGACCGTCGCGGGTATGTGCCCGTAGTAGTTGGTCACGACCATTGCGGCGTCCGCCTCGACAGCAGCGTCTCGCAACGCGGCCACGGGGCGTGGCAGTGGTTGATTCTCCAACGTTTCGCTGTAGTGCGGAAGGCAGGCGAGGTTGTCGAACACGTTGACCGTGATTCCGTTTGGTGAGCTGAGTGCGGTCGCATCGTTAAGCCCGCTGCCGACTGCGCTGGTCGCGATCCCGGCGATTACCAATACCGTGGTACTGGTCGCGCTCATCCTTCGCGGGCAACGGTCGTCACAGCGACCCGGTTCGGTATCTAGGTCCTGGCGTTGGCAAATAGGCTGCCAGTTGGTCTTCTGCATCACTCGATCGTCTGGGCAGTGATCGAGGTTGTCGATGTTGTCGCGCACAATGCGGCGCCCGTTTCGGTGGCGCTGCGTCCAGGCTGTGCGCGTCCCCTTGCGCTGCTGTGGCGCCGTTGTCGGTAGCGACACCGCGATGCGGGTTGTGTTGTCGGAGGAAACATCGACGCGGGCTTCGGCCGGCATGACGATCAATGCGTCGGCGGAAAACGTAAGGCCGGCAACGAGATCAGCCCACCCATCAACTAAGGAGCATCATGAGTAGCGTTCTCGGTCAGCAGCTATGGAAAGGCACGCTGGTATCGGGCGTGCTGACCATCGTATTGGGCGCCATGGTGCTGGCATGGCCTGGTCCCACAATCCTTGTCGCCTCAACCATGTTCGGTGTCTACCTGCTGATGAGCGGATTAGCGGAAGTGTTTTTGGCATTCACTTTGCCCCGGTCCGCGGCCACTCGCGTCATGCTGTTTCTCACCGGTGCACTTTCGCTTGTCTTGGCGATTTTGTCGTTCCGCCACTTCGGCGACGGTTATGCGGTTCTACTCCTGTCGATATGGATCGGCGCTGGCTTCATGTTCCTGGGTGTCTCTGAGAATGCGGTCGCGTTGAGCCAGCACGACTTACCTGGGCGGGGCTGGTACGTCGTGTTTGGCATCATGTCCATGATTGCCGGCGGCATGGTGCTTGTTTGGCCGTTCGATTCGATCGTCGTGCTTACCGTCGTTTCCGGTGTGTCATTGGTGGTTCTCGGCTTGATCCGGATCGTGCAGGCCTTCCAGATCCGCAAGGACGCCAAGACCGCAGGCGAAACGTTCGACGCATTATCTAAGCGGGTGGCAGCGTGACGACGCGACATCTGCCGGCCCGACCGATGGGACGCGGCGACCCTATGTTCAGCCGAGTCGATGGCAAGGTGCTCGAACCTGCCACGCGCGATTTCCGGGTCCACGACATGAAGGTGACCATTCGGTTGAACCTTTTGGGTTGGCAGCTGGCCACATTCAAAGTTGATCTGGACCTTGGGAAGTTCGGTGACGACGCCCCGGCGCGGAACGCCCTTGACGGTGCCTGCAAGCGGCTGTCGCGGCGCTGGGTGAATGTGATGACGTCGTGAGGCGAATCAGCGACATGACGACAATGACCGCCGTCGAGTCTCATCTGGGAGCGACGCGCGTGCCCAAATCGGTTCAAAGACGTTCAGGCGAAGCCGAATTGAGTGCATGGTTTGAACGTGAGGCCGTACCTTTACGCGACGTCCTATACCGCAAAGCGTTTCGGATGAGTCGGAATCACTCTGATGCGGAGGACCTGGTGCAGGAAACCATGATGAAGGCGTACGCGGGTTTCCATTCGTTCCGGCGGGACACCAACATGCAGGCTTGGCTGCTGCGAATCTTGATCAACGGCTATATCAGTGACTATCGCAAGAAGCGGCGCCAACCCCTGCAGTACTCCACCGAGGAGATCACGGAGCAGCGCTTGGTGGATACCTACGCCCGCTCTGCGCCTGCGGGGCTGCGTTCGGCCGAAGACCAAGCGCTAGATTCTCTGCCGGACAACGACATCAAGTCGGCGATGCAGGCACTGCCGCAGCAATTCCGCGACGTGGTGTACTACGCGGATGTCGAGGGGCTCCGTTACCGGGAGATCGCGGCGATTACCAACACTCCGACCGGGACCGTGGCTTCGCAGCTCCACCGTGGCCGACGACAGCTGCGCATGCTGCTCGGCGGCGGTGCGGGCGGCGCTGGAACACAAGCGATGTCTGCGACAGCGTGATGGCAATGTCTACTGCTCAGCCGGCTGGCCGGCATCGGGTCCCCGACTCCTCCCAGTGGGCGAATGTGGTGATTGCGCGGCGGCAGAGGCTGGCTCGTGTTGGGAAATTCCTTATGCGTGGCGTCGCAGTCGTAATATTCTGTGCGGCAATAGGCTTTGCCGTGGCCGTAATCGTGCGTGTGCCCGCCGTCGGCGGGCAGCTGTTCACCGCCGGTACTCGTGCGTCACGCGACGCGGTCAACTTCTCTGCTCCGCTTACGGTCGAGCAGGTCGCTGCCAGGGTGTTGCCCAGCGTGGTCACGCTGGAGACCAAGGCAGGCGACGAATCTGAAATGGGCTCGGGCATCGTCCTCACCTCTGATGGGCTCATCATGACCAATAACCACGTTGTGGCGCCTATCCACGCCGGACCGCCGGAGTCGGCGAGCCACGTGGTGACGCTTTACGATGGCCGAACCGCCTTATTCGTTGTGGTCGCCACGGATCCAAAGTCTGACATCGCAGTTGTTCGGGCACAGGGGATTACCGGCCTCTTTCCGGTTATGATCGGCCGCTCGGCCGGCCTGCACGTCGGTCAGCCGGTGGCGGCGGTGGGATCGCCACTCGGTCTGCAGAACACCCTGTCTACCGGGGTCATCAGCGCGCTGAACCGCGCGGTGGTGACGGCCGCCGACGCCGATAACCAGCTCGCGGCGTTTGACGCCATCCAAACTGACGCCGCGCTCAACCCGGGTAGCTCCGGTGGCGCGCTGGTCGACATGGACGGCGAACTGATTGGCATGAATTCGGCGATCGCAGCTCTGGCTGGCGCGGGCGGGGTCCGGAGTGGTTCGATCGGAATTGGTTTCGCCATTCCGGTCGACAACGCCAGCCGCATCGCGGGCGAACTCATCGCCAGCGGTAGGGCGACGCATGGTTGGTTGGGGGCAGACGTGGGCGATGACCCTAATAACCGCGGAGCCGAGATCACCGGCGTGACAGATGGCAGTCCCGCCGCGGTGGCCGGGCTGCCTATCGGCTCGGTGATAACGAAGGTTGATGACGTCGTGACGGGAAGCGCAAACGCGTTCGTCGCTGCCGTGCGTTCCAGGGCGCCCGGCACCCAGATCAACTTGGGCTGCCTTGAGCCATCAGGCGTTAGCCGGACCGTTGCGGTCACCTTAGGCAGCGACCAGGGGCGGGAATAGCTGCCCCTTCTGTTGTGCCGGTAATCCCTATGTGTCGAGGAAGTTGTCGAGCGATGCCGGGTCGATATGGCCGGGATCGTCCAGCCGGCCCAACCGGCGCCATGAGCGAATGGCGTGGCGTGTGACGTCGACGATCTGGGCTGCCCCGGTGCCCTCGGTCGCCAGTGCGTGGGCGCGCAGAGCGTTGCCGGTTATCGCGTCGAGCGTCTCGAAATGTTCGGTATTCACAAGTGCGGTCGCTTGATAGGCGGCCCGCACAGCGTACAGTTCGGCACCCGTTAGCGTTGCGCTGACGGCGCGGGCGGCGCGGTCAGCGCTGTTCCATGCGGTGATCGGGGACATGTCGCCCGAGGCGAGTCTGCGATGTAGGCCGGCAATGCCGAAGATCGCTGCGACGGCGGCGCTCTCAGCGTATTGAACGACACCCCAAGTCGGGTCGGTCAGCAGTTCGGCCACCCAGGCGTGAATGACGCTGTCGGCTGCATCGGCAGTTCCTACGGTCTGCCAGGCCAATTCGAGCGCGAGCAGGCTATCTTCCGGCGACAGGTAACGATCCGGGCCGGCTAGCAGGTCATTGCATAGCTGAACGAAGGCGGCCAGCGGGCGGGCGGCAGTCGCCGGGAAGTCGGTGATGTGCCTGTCACCCTGGGTATAGGAAATAACGTTCATGGCACACCCAGTGTGCGATCCCGGCCGGTGGGATCCCTCGGCCAATCGTAATGGGTGGGTGATACGGTCGAGGTCCATTGAGTTGCCTCCCAGTGCTCTGAGTTCAGCCGCGGAAATCCCAATCGGCACAGGCGATGTGCGCTGAATTGGCTTAATGTGTCATTGACAGTTGACCGTCGGCATTGTTTGCGACGACAAGTTCGAGCTCGAGATACAGTGGCGTGCAATAAGCGTGGGGTCTTCATCGGCCCAAAACCTGCGCTGGTGTTCGCCCGCACACTGTGTAGGCTCCGGAATTGGTCTCGGCAACAAAGGCATTAAGCGATCAACTCGAGAACATGGAAGTGTGCGGAAGGCAGCGGTGGACGGAGCCGACATGAGCGATTCTGCGTTGCAGGTGATAACTGGCGCGAGCGGGGGAGCTGACGGGTTAGCGACACAGCTGAGCCAGCTGTCGTCCGAGCGGAGTATCCGATGTGTGATTCCAGCACTGGGCCAACGGATCCGGGTGAGCGTCCGCGCCGGGTCGGGTGTACCGCTGGTGTTGTGCAACGGCATTGGAGCGAGCCAGGAGGCGCTCGATCCGCTGGTCGACCAGTTGAATCCCGACACCACGGTGGTGCGCTTCGATGTGCCGGGGATCGGCGGATCCGCGGATTCGCCGCTGCCTTATAGCTTTCCGTACCTGGCAGTCGTACTTAGCCGGGTATTGAGTGCGGTCGGCCTCGGCGGTGAGGGCATTGACGTGCTGGGGTTGTCGTGGGGCGGCGCCCTGGCGCAGCAGTTCGCCTTCCAGAACCCACGCCGCTGTCGGCACCTGATCTTGGTGTCGACCGGCGTTGGCATCGGGATGGTGCCGGGTAGACCAGCAGTGCTGTCAAAATTGTTGACCCCGAGACGGTTTATGGATCACGACTATGCCGCCAGCATCGCCGGTGAGCTCTACGGTGGCAGCGCCCGCACCGATATCCCAATGGTCAAGCTGCTGTTCGACCGTCAATTGCTGGCGGGCTCGGCCGCCGGATACGCCCACCAACTGCTCGCAGCTTCAGCGTGGAGCAGCCTGTTCGCGTTGCCGCTGATTCGCCAACCCACCTTGATCATCGCCGGCACTGACGATCCCATCGTCCCGGTCGTTAACGCCAGAATCATGGGGCGGCTGCTGCCGCACGCGACCATGCATCTGCACGACGGCGGACATGTTGACCTGGTCGCCGACGCCGCGGCATTTACACCACTGATCGAATCCTTTAGGAAGGAACAGCATTCATGCGTGCGATGACGGTAGTACCGGGCGGGAAGGGGACGGCCGGCGTGGAGACGATCGATGAGCCGCCGGCTAGTCAGGGTGAGCTGTTGGTGTCGGGGCGGCTGGTCGGCGTATGCGGCACCGACCGTGAGATCGCCGAAGGAGTCTATGGAGAGCCGCCGCGGGGCGAGGCCCGGCTGGTGTTGGGCCACGAGGGACTGGGTGAGGTGATCGAGGCGCCCATCGGGTCGGGATTCGCGCGCGGCGATCTCGTCGTCGGCATCGTGCGCCGCCCCGATCCCGTCCCGTGCGCGGCCTGTGCCGCGGGGCAATGGGACATGTGCCGGAACAATCAATTTGTCGAACGCGGGATCGTCCGCGGGCACGGGTATGGGAGCGAGCGGTGGCGGGTCGAGCCGCGGTTTGCGGTTCCGCTGCCGCGCGCGGTGGGAGACCTCGGTGTGTTGTTGGAGCCGGCCTCGGTGCTGGCCAAGGCGTGGGATCAGATCGAGCAGATCTCGAATCGAGCGTTTTTCCTGGGCGGCAAAGGTCTGGTGTGCGGTGCTGGGCCGATCGGGCTATTGGCCTGCCTTTTGGGTGTCCAGCGCGGCTACGAAATGCACGTGGTGGATCTGGCTAGCGGAGGAATCAAGCGCGACCTGGTCGAAGGGCTGGGCGCGCACTACCACGTCGGTGACGCGGCCGAGGTGGACGTCGACGCGGAGGTGGTTATCGAGTGCACGGGGGTGGGCGCGGTCGGCCGGGCGGCGGCCCGCCGGCTCGTCAGCGGTGGGATTCTGTGCCTGACCGGGATCATGAACGTCGACCCGGTGCCCGATGTCGACACAACCGTCATGAACCGTGCGATGGTGCTGCGAAACATCGTGATGTTCGGGACCGTCAACGCCGGGCGGCGCCACTGGGAGCAGGCGGTCGCGGCGCTGGCGGCGGCCGACCCCACGTGGTTGTCGGCGATGATCACGCGCCGGGTGCCGCTTGAGCGATGGACCGAGGCGCTGACGCGCCGCCCTGACGACGTCAAGGTCGTCATCGACCTATGTGCATGAGCGCCGCGGTGGTCAGCGTGTGGTCGCCCCAGCCGGGGCTGCTGAGTGAGGGGGCCCGCTGGCATGAGCAACGCCAACAGCTTTTGTGGGTCGACATTCTCGGGCACCGGCTGCACCGCACAAACCCGACGCGCGACGGCCACGCCGGCCAGATCCGGACGGTCGAGCTGGACCGCGATGTCGGCGTGGTGGCCCCGGCCGCCGCCGGCGGGTACGTGGCGGCCGCCACCCGGGCGTTTTTGTTCGTCGATGAGGCCGGCAGCGTCACAGAGCTGGCATCGTTGACCGACGCCCCGAGTGGCGTGCGTTTCAACGACGGGGCCTGCGACGAGCGGGGGCGATTCTGGGTCGGGACGATGGCCTACGACAAGTCACCGGGTGTCGGAGCGGTTCACCGGCTGGAGCTGGACGCAAGCATCAGCACCGTGCTGACCGGATTGACGATCCCCAACGGGATCGGCTGGAGCCCCGACGGCGCCATCATGTATCTCAATGACAGCGGGGCCGGCTGCCTGTACGAGTTTGACGTTGACCCCTGCACCGGCGAGCCGCGGAACCGACGCACGCTGGTGGGGTTCGAACAGCCGGGCCCGGCGCCGGACGGCCTCACGGTCGACGACCGAGGCGATATCTGGGTGGCGGTGTACGGCGGCTGGGCGGTGCATCACTATTCGCCCGGCGGGGAACTCCTTGGCGTCGTAGAACTTCCGGTTGCCCAGGCCACCTCGTGTGCGTTCGGCGAAGCAGACCGCGGCACGCTGTTCGTCACGACCGGCCGCGAGCAGCTCGACGCGCAGGCGCTTGCCCGTCAGCCGGACGCCGGGCGGCTGTTCCGGGTCACGGGCCTCGGTGCGCACGGTCCGGGCTGCAACCTCTACCGGGGAACGCTTCCCGTTTGAGTAGCCGGGCCAAAACCCAAGCCAAAAGGAGGCAAACGATGGCCGCACCAACGAAACACGGTCACTCAGGGCGAGGAGCAGCAAACCGCATGCCCCAGAACGCGTCTCGGTCTCAGGCTGCCGAGCAGAGCGCGGCGACCCCGTCGCCGTTTCCGCCCATCGCCGACTTTGCGTTTCTCTCCGACTGTCACACCGGCGCTTTGGTGGCGCCCGACGGCGCGATCGACTGGTTATGCGTCCCCCGGTTCGACTCCCCGAGCATCTTCGGGTCGCTGCTGGACCGCGGGGCGGGGTCATTTCGGTTGGCTCCCTTCGGGATTAACGTGCCCAGCGCCCGCACGTACGAGCCGGGCACCAACACGCTGGTGACCTCTTGGCGTACCGCAACGGGATGGGCGGTGGCCCGCGATGCACTCGTAATGGGGCCGCGGTCCGGCGAGGACACGGTCACCCCGCACACCCGCCCGCCCAGCGACGAGGACGCTGCGCACATGCTCGTGCGCACGGTCATCTGCCTGGACGGTGAGGTCGAGATCGACCTCGTGTGCGAGCCGGTATTTGACTATGGCCGCACGCCGGCCGACTGGACACTGGCCGACGACCGCCACAGCGCCGACGCGTCGGGCGGCGCCCCCACCATCCGGCTTTATACCGATCTGCTGCTGGGGATCGAGGAAACCCGGGTCCGCGCGCGCCACGTACTGGCCAAGGGCGAGCAACTGTTTTGCGCTCTTTCCTGGGCCGATGGGCTGGTTGGTCCGGCGACGCTGGAACAGGCGCGTGGCCAACTGGAAGCAACCACACGGTTTTGGCGCCGGTGGCTCAGCAGGGCTCGGATCCCCGATCACCAGCTGTCGCCGCTGATCGAACGCTCGGCGCTAACGATCAAAGGCCTCACCTACATGCCGACCGGGGCGACCGTCGCCGCCTTGACCACTTCCTTGCCCGAGACCCCCGGCGGGGAGCGCAACTGGGACTACCGCTACACCTGGATCCGCGACTCGACATTCACCCTGCGCACCCTGCACTTCCTCGAGCTCGATTGGGAAGCGGATGAGTTCATGCAGTACATCGCCGATCTTGAGCGAAACGAGGACGGCGCCCTGCAGATCATGTACGGCATCGATGGCCGGCGTGACCTGACCGAGACGTTGCGCGAAGAGCTGTCCGGGTACGCCGGCGCACGGCCGGTCCGAATTGGCAACGGCGCCTTCGCTCAACGCCAAAACGACGTGTACGGTGCGGCGCTGGACTCGGTGCTCTTGCATACCCGGCGCAGCCAACGACTGCCGCAGCGGCTGTGGCCACTCGTGCAATCCCAGGCCGAGTGCGCAACCGCCGTCTGGCGCCAACCAGACCAGGGGATTTGGGAGGCGCGCGGCGAACCCCGGCACTACGTCTCCTCCAAGCTGATGTGTTGGGTTGCGCTCGACCGGGGGGCCAAGCTCGCCGAGATCCGTGGTGATCGCTCGCTGCAGCAGCGCTGGGAACAGGGCGCGGAGGCGATCAAGGCCGACATCCTCGAGCGCGGCGTCGACCACCGCGGCGTGCTGCGCCAGCACTACGACACCGACGCGCTGGACGCGTCGGCCCTACTGGCCGCCATCTTTGGCTTCCTACCCGGCGACGACCCGCGCCTCCGCGCTACCGTGCTGGCGATCGCCGACGAACTGACCGACAACGGCTACGTGCTGCGCTACCGGACCCACGAAACCGACGACGGGCTCACGGGCGAAGAGGGCACGTTTCTGATCTGCTCGTTCTGGTTGGTTTCAGCGCTGGTCATCATCGACCAGCACCAGCGGGCGCGCGACCTGATGGAGCGCCTGATCAGGGTTGCCTCGCCGCTGGGCCTCTACGCCGAGGAGTATGACGTCGCGACCGCGCGTCACCTGGGGAACTTCCCCCAGGCGTTCTCGCATCTGGCTCTGGTCGAAGCCGCCAGCCGGATAATCCTCGCCGACCGGCTGCAGGAGGTATTCGGATGATCCGCTCTTTACTGAGTCGCGTTCGTAAGCGTGCGGCGGGTTTATAAGTGCTACAACGGCTTCCGCGTGCAACGCGCCGTGGAACCCGATTAAGTGCGACTAATTCCATTGCCGTCGTGTAGGTCTGGGCCGGCATCGGCATGGTAAACGCTGATCGCTACTACCAATTTGCAGGCCGCGATCGTGTTGCTGCGGACAATGACGGATGGCTGACTAGCGGTGATAATTTTGTTCGGCATCGACTGTATCTCGAAGATGAAAAGCATTGTCCTAGAAACGATTTAGGCTGATATCGGCGACCAATAATTCATTATCCTCAAAGCCAATATGCGGTCGAACACCGTGTCACGCCCAACAATGACGCTTGGCCGCCAAGCGATGACTATTCATAGTATGACGAATAATAAAGGCAGAGCAGCGATCACGTTATTCAGTGGTGCTGCCGTGGCTATCATCGTGGCCGGGTACGGCGGTGGTGCCAGCGGCGAGTCGCCAAGCAACATAACAACTGCACCAACGATTACGACTACGAAGAGTCCATTCTCCGACCTGACGCCGGTGCCCGCACCTCCAGCGGCTGCCGGGGGCCAAACCGTCGGCGCCGTCCCGGGACGTTTTGTGCGCGGACCGGAAAGCGGACCAGAAGGTTGTATTGTCGGCCTCAACTGCGGTTGTGTTCCGCGCCTCTGCGATCCCCCCCCGCGGCGTCAGGCGGACCTCCCTCGCCGTCAACCTCCCGCTGACCGGCCCTAAGCGGCTGCCGGCCTCGGTCGAGTCGGAGAAGGCTACGCTCGAGATCACGAACGATCCTGAGCGCAGCGATTAAGCCAAACATCATCCGCGACACGGCTTTCGACCCGCCAATCACTATGCCGATCATTATGTCCACGGGGTAATCGGCTCGAATCAACCTGCCGCTATGGCATATTGAGCTGACATCGATGCAGCATATGGCGCCTGGCGAGAGCACGATCGGAACACACTCGACCGCGCCGGCTGCGACGGTGGCTGTACTGTGGTTCACGTTCGATATCAGCATCGCGAGCCAGGCTGTCGTGCTCGTCGGCAAATCGCGCCGCTACTTGGGCAGACCCGGCGTTTGCCCTGTTGGCGTTCGCCCCGGTCTGCGATGATCTGTGCGCAGTCACACCAAAGTGGCCAGGTCGTTGTGCCTCGTGACATTGTCTTGCGAGGTCGCTGGGAGGACGATTGAAACCCCACGACAAGCCAGAATCAGGCATTTAGTACACCCTGGAGGCACCTGATGACCGCCTTGAGCGCCAACCTCGTCGCATCGAAAGATCGCACCCCCAACCGCGTCGCGCTGCGCTGCGACGATTTGCAGTTCACTTACCGCGAGTTCCACGCCGCGGCCGCCCGCGTGGCGACGTTGCTGGAGGTGGCCGGAATCGAGCCCGGCGATCGTGTCGGGGTGATGTTGCCCAATACGCCCGCATTCGCCATTGCGTTCTACGGAATCATGTATCGAGGCGCCGTCGCGGTCCCGATGAATCCGCTGCTGAAGTCCCGTGAGGTGTCCTTCTACCTGTCCAACAGCGGCGCCAAGGCGCTGTTCGCGGCGCCGGCCTTCGCCTCGGAGGCCACCGCCGGCGCGGGCGAGGTAGGTGCCCAGTGCTGGGTGGTCGACGACGCCGGACTGGCCGAGTTGACTGCCGACCTGCCCGCTCAGGAGTCACCGATTGAGCGCGGCCACGACGACGTCGCGGTCATCCTGCACACGTCCGGCACCACCGGCAAGCCCAAGGGCGCCATGCTCACGCACGGCAATCTGGGCCGCAACGCCGAGGTCAGCGTTCGCACCCTGGTCGAGACCGGGCCGGACGACGTGGTGATGGGCTGCCTGCCGCTGTTCCACGTCTTCGGCCTGACCTGCGGTCTCAACGGTTCGGTCCTCGCCGGCGCGATGTTGACCCTCATTCCGCGGTTCGACCCGCGCAAGGCGCTCGAGGTGATCGAGCGTGACGCGGTCACGGTGTTCGAGGGGGTGCCGACGATGTATTCGGCGCTGCTCAGCGTGGCAGACGACGCCTCCGCCGAGGCGACGCGCAGCCTGCGGACCTGTGTCTCCGGTGGCGCGGCCCTGCCCGTCCAGGTTCTGACCGACTTCGAAAAGACGTTTGGTTGCGCCGTTCTCGAGGGTTACGGACTCTCCGAGAGCTCTCCGGCCGCAGCGTTCAATCACCCGAATCGGGAGCGCAAGGCGGGCTCCATCGGCACCCCGATCGAAGGCGTCGAGATGCGGGTGGTCGACCTGGACGGAGTTGAGGTCCCGCAGGGGGATACGGGCGAGATCCAGATCCGCGGCCACAACGTGATGAAGGGCTACTGGAACCTGCCCGACGCAACCAAGTCCACCATCACCGAAGAGGGGTGGCTGAACACCGGGGACGTCGGACGCGTCGACGAGGACGGCTACTTCTACATCGTCGACCGCACCAAGGACATGATCATCCGCGGCGGCTACAACGTCTATCCCCGCGAGATCGAAGAAGTGCTCTACGAGCACCCGGCGGTGGCCGAAGCCGCCGTCATCGGTATCCCGCACGACTCCCTCGGCGAAGAAGTCGGCGCCGCGGTAGCGCTTAAGAAAGACGCGACGGCGACACCCGAAGAGCTGCGCGACTACGTCAAGGCCCGGGTGGCCGCTTACAAGTACCCGCGCCAGGTCTGGCTCGTCGACGCGTTGCCCAAAGGCCCAACCGGCAAGGTCCAGAAACGCGACATCGCCGTTCCGGCAACCGAAAGCACCCGATAACTATGGCAAAAACCTCGAATCCCAAGGACGCCACCACCAAAGTCGACGAGCTGGCTGCGCCGCTCGACCTGCTTCTCACCAGCGCCACCAAGCCCTTCGCCAGCCGGATGATGCCGAACGCCACCTGGGCGCGCTTCGCCGGCAACCTGGCTCAGCACCCCGGCGCGGTGGCCGACCGGGTCGGCACGCTGACCCGTGAGCTCGGCAGCATCGCCGCAGGCAAGTCGCACCGCGTTCCGGAGCGGGCCGACAAACGCTTCGCCGATCCTGCGTGGCAAGAGAATCCGTTGTTGCACAGGGTCATGCAGGCCTACCTGGCGGGTTCCGAGACCGCCGAAGGGCTGCTCGCCGACGCGCAGCTGGATTGGCGCGACAACGAGAAAATGCAGTTCGTCATCGACAACTTTGTGGAGGGCCTGGCGCCCAGCAACAACCCGCTGATCAGTCCGCTCGGCTGGAAGGCGCTGATCGATACCGGCGGTCTGAGCGCGGTACGGGGCGTGAGAGCCTTTGCCCGGGACATCCTTTCGAAGCCTCGGGTGCCGGCGATGATCGAGCCCGACGCCTACGCGGTGGGGGAAAACCTGGCCGTCACCAAAGGGGCCGTCGTACTGCAAACCTCGGTGTTCGAATTGATCCAATACGCCCCGCAGACACCCAAGGTGCGCGCGATTCCATTGCTCATGGTGCCGCCGGTGATCAACAAGTACTACATCATGGACATCGCGCCCGGACGCAGCATGATCGAGTACTTTGTCCAGCAGGGCCAGCAGGTCTTCGTGATTTCCTGGCGCAATCCGCAAGCACGCCACCGCGACTGGGGCTTCGACACCTACGGGGCGGCGATCGTGGAGGCGATGGACGCGGCGGAGAGAATCACCGGAGCCGACAGCACCCACCTGTTGGCCACCTGCTCGGGTGGCATCCTCGCGGCGATGACGGCGGCCCACCTCGCGGACATCGGCGAGGGCGATCGGGTCGCAGGTCTCAACCTGGCGGTCACCGTGCTGGACGAGACCCGGGCCGGATTCGCCGCCGCGGCGATGAGTGACCGCGCGGCCCAGGCGGCGATTCGAGTGTCGGCCCGCAAGGGTTACCTCGACGGGCGCGACATGGCGGAGATGTTCGCCTGGCTGCGGCCCACCGACCTGGTGTGGCGGTACGTGGTCAACAACTACGTGCAGGGCCGCAAGCCGGCGGCCTTCGACGTGTTGTTCTGGAACGCCGACACCACCCGGATGGCGGCCGCGCTGCACCGGGACCTGGTGCTGATGGGGCTGCGCAACGCGCTGGTCACGCCTGGCGGGGTCAGCATGCTGGGCAGCCCGGTCGACCTGGCCAAGATCACGTCCGACGCCTACATCGTCGGCGGCGTCGCCGACCACATTTGCCCGTGGCAAGCCACCTATCGCAGCGCGCGCCTGCTCGGCAGCAAGGACAACCGCTTCGTGCTGTCCACCAGCGGTCACATCGCGGCGCTGGTCAACCCGCCGGGCAATCCGAAGGCGTCGTTCCGCACCGGCCCGGTCGACATCGACGATCCCCAACAGTGGCTGGAATCCGCTCAGAAGTCCGCTGACTCCTGGTGGCCGGACTACGTCAGCTGGCTAGCCGAGCGCAGCGGCCCCGAGGTCGATGCGCCGAAAGCTCTTGGCGGAGAAGATCTCCCGCCGCTCGGCCCCGCCCCGGGTAGTTATGTGATGGAGAAGTGACCCATGCCTAGCGCACAACGCCGAAGGGCCCTTATGGTGGCATTGCCAAGCACGATTGGCGAGGAGCGTTACGTCAACGCGGGCGGGCAGCGGATCCGAGTGAACGTGCGCCACGGAACCGGCGTGCCGCTGGTGCTGTGTAACGGCATCGGCGCCAGCTTGGAAGTACTCGATCCTCTCGTGGAACAACTGAATCCGGATAGAACGGTCATCAGATTCGATGTTCCCGGCACCGGAGGATCACCCACATCCCTTGCCCCCTACGGTTTTCCTTACCTGGCCTGGGTGCTGGGCCGGGTGCTGTCCAAGCTGGGCATCGGGGTGGTAGACGTGCTCGGGCTGTCCTGGGGCGGCGCTCTTGCGCAGCAGTTCGCCTTCCAGAACCCGCGCCGCTGCCGTCGCCTGGTGCTGGTGGCGACGGGCACCGGCGCGATCATGGTCCCGGCCCACCCAAGGATTCTGGCGAAAATGGTTACCCCGCGCAGGTTCTCGGACCCCAACTATGCCGCAACCATCGCCGGCGAGCTGTACGGCGGCACCGTCCGGGCACACGGGGAAGACGTCGCGCGGCTGTTCGTGCGTCAGTTGCACGCCGGATCGAAGATCGGCTATGTGCACCAGCTGCTGGCGGGTTCGATCTGGACCAGCCTGTTCGGCTTGGCCGCCGTGCGGCAGCGGACCCTGATAGTGCAGGGCACCGATGACCCGATCATCCCGACGATCAACGCACGCATCATGAAAGTGTTGCTGCCCCATTCGCGGCTGCACCTGCATCCCGGCGGACACATCGACCTCGTGCACAACGCGCCAGAACTCGCCCCCGTCGTCGACAATTTTCTTAGCGAGCCGGGAGAACGACCATGAGTCTCACCGACATTCAAGACATCGACAAGTCGGATTTCTACTCATACGAGTGCCTGCTCACCGACGAGGAGCGCGACCTTCTGCATGCGGTGCGCAAATTCATGACGGCCGATGTGGCGCCGCTCCTTCTCGAGCATTGGTCGCGTGCTACGTTTCCGGTCGAGATCGTTCCCGGGATGCGGCAGTTGGGAATCGCGGGCCTGCCGTACCACGGCTACGGCTGCGGCGGAGGCCGTTACCTGCTCGACGGCATGATAGCGATGGAGCTGGCCCGCACCGACTGCTCGATTGCCACCTTCAACGGGGTGCATGCCGGGCTGTCGATGGGGTCGATCTATCTGTGCGGTTCCGACGAGCAACGCGAACGATTCCTGCCCGCGATGGCGCGCTACGAAAAGATCGGTTCTTTCGGGCTGACCGAACCGGAGGTCGGTTCCGGTGCCTCGGGTGGGCTGCAGACGACGGCCCGCCGCGAGGGGGACACCTGGATCCTCAACGGCCAAAAGAAGTGGATCGGCAATTCGACCTTCGGTGACCTGACCGTCATCTGGGCCAAAGACGTCGCCGACGGGCGGGTGAAAGGCTTTGTGGTGCAGAACTCCTCGCCGGGGTTCACCGTCGAGAAGCAGATGCACAAGATCGCGCTGCGAATCGTGCAGAACGGCCTGATCACACTCAACAATGTGCGCGTCGACGAATCCGACCGACTGCAGCGGGCCGACTCGTTCAAAGACACCGCGGAGGTGCTGCGCATGACCCGCGCCGGGGTCGCGTGGATGGCGGTCGGTTGCGCGATGGGGGCCTATGAGAACGCGTTGGCGTACGCGTGCAGCCGAGAGCAGTTCGGCCGGCCGATCGGCGGCTTCCAACTGGTCCAGGACCTGTTGGTCCGCATGCTCGGCAACGTCACGGCGTCGTACGGGCTGTGCGTGCGGCTGTCGCAACTGCAGGACGAGGGGCACGCCGAGGACCGGCACTCCTCGCTGGCGAAGGCGTTTTGCACCGTGCGGATGCGCGAAACCGTGGGCTGGGCGCGCGAGCTACTCGGCGGAAACGGAATCCTGTTGGAGCACAACGTGGGCCGCTTCGTCGCCGACGCCGAGGCGATCTACTCGTATGAAGGTACGCGGGAGATGAACACGTTGATTGTCGGGCGTTCGTTGACCGGTCTCAGCGCGTTTGTCTGAAGCCGCTTTCGCATCTCGCGATCAGCCGAGCGCGATTGCCCTGGTTCGTGCATACACCGCGTCGAGGGCGGCGTACTCGGCTTCTTCGATCGCGGCCGCGGCGAAATCGATGACATCCAGAGCGTTGCTACGACCGCTTACTGTCTGTCGGACTGATGTTCTAAGCGGATTCCGTTGTCAGAAAACCGGTTTGATGGTTCGGCTCCGCGCGTGCGTTCCCGGCTCCGCCAGCTGTCGTTGTCGCCGAACACCATCGGTGTCGGGTTGTTGGTCGCGCAGACAATGTCCCCGCGCGACGGATGAGACAAAATCCCGGCCGCAGGTATTGACCGGCAAGTTGAGACCGGTATGGAGATGCTCCATTTGCGCTACTTCGTAGCGGTCGTCGGGGAGTTGAACTACGCCGCCGCCGTGCGCCCACTGTGCATGGCAACGTCGTCGCTGAGCCAGCGAGGCACTCCCCGCGAGCGGGGAAAACATTACGATCGTCGGGGCCAAGGGATGGCGAAACGCGCAGGGCCGCTGCGTGGATGGTGCGACATCGGTGCTGTCGGCCCGGCAGCAGCGGGCGTCTACTGTGCGCGTGCCTTCGCAAGCTGACGTCCGCGACGTTGGTACTGAATCGTCAACACGACCACCCCAACGAATATCAGCGCCGCGACGATTGCTCCGACCAGGGACGCGCCCCGGAATCCGGGTGCCTCCACGTCCATGATCCGTTGGCCCGCGTGCGCGGCGTTGTTACCCCCGAGCACCACGCTGAGCGTCATCAGATTCGGCAACGCGAAGATGAGCGCGAGAAGGGTCGCGATCCCGGCGATGACCCGCCCGCCGCGCCTGTGCCGAAACAGGACGGCCAGTAGCAGCTGCAGCAACGGCACCAGCGTGCACAGTCCGCCGAAGAACAGACCCCACGTAATACCCCGGGCGAAACCTTTATCGGACAGCTCGCCTATCCGCTCCGCCCACCAACGCGGGAGGAACGCCGCGAGAATGAAATACACGATCACGAGCACAGCGCCGAGGATCGCGAACAAGATCACTCGCTTGAGCCAACTCGGCATTCCCGACTTCGAGGTCGTCGGTCCATCCTTTGAGTCGGTGGTCACTAGGGCACCATCCTTGTTTGCAGACATTGTAATGAGGTTCGTTAATGAGACGGCGGGAACCGCGGTGACGGCAGGTACTGCGGATGCACAAATTGGGTCTTCAAGACACCGCCGCCCCGGGTTGCTCGCGTCCAGGAACCGGTCTAGACGGGAGGGACTGCCCGGTTCCGGCTCCGTGTCATGAGGTTAGCCCGCGTACCGGCGGGAGCGCGACGGTTGAGCTGCTGTATTTCAGAACTCGCAACGGCGGGCGTATGCCGCACAGCGAACCGCTACACCGCGCAAGCGTGGCGACTATTCAGTCCGCGCAGCACAACTAAGGTGTCTTCGGCACACAAAATGTGACTGACGCGCGCCGCTGCCCGGCTCGCTGCCCGCATCCAACAACTGGAAAAGCCGACCAAGCACCGACCATGGAGGAGTGCAGACAAGTCGGCCAGTTGCCCGGGAAATCCTCGCTGAGCTGCTAAAACGCCGAATGCCCTGTGGCAGAGTACGTCAGTGGTCGCGCGCTATTCATGCCTGGCAGATTAGATCTCGATCAGGCCGCCGCCATCGGCCTCAAGGAACCAAGATCGCTATCAGCCTTGTCGCTGGCCGATAAGCGCGCAGAGCCGCGACCATGACCGCCGCTCGCCAGCCGTGCCGTGAAACGCATGCGTTGTCGCTGGAACACAAAGCGATCTCGGGAATTGGTTAGTTGGGGACGGGGCAAAGGCCCTCCGCGCTCGCTACGGTTTTGCCGAGCCCAAGGCCTTGTTGTCCAACAAGGCGGCGTTGAGCGCCAAAGCAATTGGAATTCCATCCGTTGCTTCAGAAGCGATAAGAGAGGGATATCCCGATGACCGGTGATCCGTCGTTCGATCTGTTCAGGCTGCCCGATGAGCACAACGAGTTGCGCGCGGTGTTGCGGGATCTATGCGAGACCCAGATCGCCCCGTACGCAGCTGATGTCGATGAACATTCGCGTTTTCCGGATGAGGCGCTGGCGGCACTGAGCGCGTCGGGGTTTTCCGCAGTCCACGTGCCCGATGAGTACGGCGGGCAGGGCGCGGATTCGGTGGCGGCCTGCATTGTGGTGGAGGAGGTGGCGCGCGTTGACGCCTCGGCGTCGTTGATCCCCGGGGTGAACAAACTGGGCACGACGGGTTTGATTTTGCGGGGTTCGGACGAGCTGAAGAAGCAGGTGCTGCCGACGCTGGCGGCGGGGGAGGCAATGGCCTCGTATGCGCTCTCAGAGCGCGAGGCCGGCAGTGACCCCGCGGCGATGCGCACCCGGGCGCGACGCGACGGCGACGAGTGGGTGCTCAATGGCGCCAAGTGCTGGATCACCAACGGTGGCAAGTCGACCTGGTACACGGTGATGGCGGTGACCGATCCGGATAAGGGCGCCAACGGGATCTCGGCGTTCGTGGTGCACAAGGACGATCCCGGCTTCACGGTCGGGCCAAAGGAGCGCAAGCTAGGCATCAAGGGCTCGCCGACCACCGAGTTGTATTTCGAGGACTGCCGCATTCCCGGCGATCGGATCATCGGGGAGCCGGGCACCGGGTTCAAGACCGCGCTCGCGACGCTGGATCACACCCGCCCGACCATCGGTGCGCAAGCGGTCGGCATCGCGCAGGGCGCTTTGGACGCGGCGATCGCGTATACCAAGGACCGCAAGCAGTTTGGGCAGTCGGTCAGCAATTTTCAGGGAGTGCAGTTCATGCTGGCGGATATGGCGATGAAGGTGGAGGCGGCCCGGCTGCTGGTCTATAGTGCTGCCGCGGGTGCCGAGCGCGGCGAGCCGGCGCTGGGCTTTATTTCGTCGGCCTCGAAGTGTTTTGCGTCCGACACGGCCATGGAGGTGACGACCGACGCGGTACAGCTGTTCGGCGGCGCTGGCTATACCAGGGATTTCCCGGTCGAACGGATGATGCGCGACGCCAAGATCACCCAAATCTATGAAGGCACTAATCAGATTCAACGCGTCGTCATGTCACGCGCACTGCTGAAGTAGCCGCACCGGGTATGGAAATAGCGACCCGGCTGGCAGCAATCTCATACGGTCCGCGCTGGTCGGCGATATGGTGATTTACTAGTCGATCGAGTGGAGGCGACTGGCCTCCAGGGTGAGGATAGTGAACGTCGATGGCCGACGTCGACCCGCTGGCAAAGCAGCGCGACCTGGTCGCTGACATCGCCGCGGAACTGGGCCAGGCGGAATTCGACGACGTCGAGGAGATCGGTCATGGCGGCTTTGGCGTCGTCTACCGCTGCGCTCAGCCGATGCTGGACCGTGCGGTTGCGGTCAAGGTGCTGACCGCCGATCTTGACCCGGACAATCTTGCCCGCTTCCTGCGCGAGCAGCGCGTCATGGGCCGCCTTTCGGGACACCCGCATATCGTGCACGTTTTTCAGGTCGGCGTCCTGGACAGTGGCCGGCCGTTCATTGTCATGCCTTACCACGCCAAGGATTCGCTGGAGGCGGTGATCCGCCGGCATGGAACCCTTGACTGGCGCGAGACGGTCAGCATCGGCGTGAAGCTCGCGGGTGCGCTCGAGGTCGCGCATGGCGCGGGCATATTGCATCGTGATGTGAAGCCCGCCAACATCCTGCTGTCCGACTACGGTGAGCCGCAGCTGACCGACTTCGGAATTGCCAGAATCGCCGGGGCTTTCCAGACGGCGACCGGGTTGATCGCCTGTTCGCCGGCTTTCACCGGCCCGGAAGTGCTCGAGGGCGGAGCGCCGACGCCGGCATCGGATGTGTATTCGCTGGGCGCGACGTTGTTTTGCGCGTTGACCGGCCACGCCGCCTTCGAGCGCCGCGCCGGTGAGCAGGTGGTCACCCAGTTCCTGCGCATCACCTCGCAACCTATCCCGGACCTGCGCGAGCAGGGACTACCGACTGGCGTGGCCGCGATTATCGAGCGGGCGATGGCGCGGGATCCGGCGGATCGACTAGGTACGGCAGCCGAATTCGGCGACGAGCTTCGTGAGATTCAGCGCCGTGGCGGTGTCGCCGTCGACGAGATGGCCCGTCCGGTAGACCTGAGCGTGGAGCGCCGAAAAACCCCCGCGTCCAAGCCCGTCCGTTGGGAGTCCACGACCGCACCTCCGACACCTGCTACGAAATACCAACCCCCAGTCCCCACCAGATCACTGGTCGCCCGCAGCCGCGTCATCGACCTACTTCGCGCTGGCGGGCGGCGGCGACTGATCTTCATCCACGCGCCGTCGGGGTTCGGCAAGAGCACGCTGGCGGCGCAGTGGCGCGACGAACTCTCGCGCGACGGCGTCACGGTCGCCTGGCTGACGATCGATGACGACGACAACAACGAGGTGTGGTTTCTGGCGCATCTGCTCGAGTCGATCCGGCGGGTCCGTCCGGCTCTCGCCGAGTCATTGGGGCAGGTGTTGGACCAGCACGGCGGTGACGCGAGCCGCTATGTCTTGACGTCGCTCATCGACGAAATCCACGAACAAGATGACCGGTTTGCTGTGGTGGTCGATGACTGGCACCGCGTGTCTGACCCTGGCACTATCGCGGTCCTCGGTTTCTTGTTGGACAACGGATGCCATCATCTGCAGATCATCGTGACCAGCTGGTCTGGCGCCGGACTACCGCTGAGCAGGTTGCGGATGAGTGATGAATTGATCGAAATCGATTCCCGTGCCCTGCGGTTCGACATCGATGAGGCATTCTCGTTCCTCAACGATGTCGGCGGCCTACAGCTGTCGCGCGGGGATGTCGAGGCGTTGACCACATCGACCGAGGGGTGGGCCGCGGCCCTACGACTGGCCGCGTTGTCGCTGCGCGGCGGCCGCGACGTGAACAGCCTGCTGGGCCGGCTTTCTGCTGCCGGCGACGCGGTCGGCGACTTCTTGGCCGAAAACGTATTCGACACCCTCGAACCCGATGTGCGCGATTTTCTGCAGACGACATCGATCACCGACCGCACCTGCGGCGGGCTGGCATCCGTGCTGGCAGGTGCGCCGAACGGACAGGCGATGCTGGAGCAGGTCGAGCACCGTGGTTTATTCCTGCAGCAAGTCGACGATGCCCCGAATTGGTTCCGCTTCCATCACATATTCGCCGAGTTTCTGCGCCGTCGACTCGAACGTGACCACCCCGACCGGGTATCCGAACTTCACCACACCGCATCGGTGTGGTTCGCCGAAAACGGCTACCTCAATGAGGCCGTCGACCATGCGTTGGCCGCGGGCGATGCTGCCTACGCGGTTGATCTTGTCGAGCGGGACGGCACAAGACTGCTCGAACAATCGAAGATGACCACGCTGCTCGAGATCATCAAGAAACTGCCATCCGATCTGGTGGTCGGGCGACCGCGGCTCCAGCTGGTCGTCGCCTGGGCGAACATCCTGTTGCAACGTCCGGCGCCGACCGACGTCGCGCTGGACCGCTTCCAGGCGAACCTGGGCTGCGTGGACCTCGCCGAGGCAACACGGGCCGATCTGCGGGCTGAAGCCGACGTGGTGCGAGCAGTTGCCGAAGCCTTCGCCGATCAGATCGCGCGCGTGGATGATCTAGTGGCCGAGGCAATGTCGAGACCGGACACTCTGCATCCGTGGGTGCCCGGGGTCGCCGGAAATGCCGCGGCGTTCGCCGCGATCTACCGCTTCGACTTCGTTGCGGCCCAGCTGTTGCTCGACCGTGCCGCGCCCTACCAGGAGGCGATGGGACCCTTCACCACTGTTTATGGACGCTGTTTGGCTGGCATGGCCGCCAGGTATCAGCTCGATATTCCAGATGCCCGGAAAAACTTCCGCGAAGCGTACGAGATCGCCACCAGTGTGGGACGCCACTCGCACGCGGCGCGGCTCGCCGGTGCGCTGCTCGGCGAATCGCTCTACGAAACTGGCGACCTTGCCGAGGCGGCGCGCCTGCTGGACGAGTGCAATCTGCTGAGCTCCGACTTGGGCATAGTGGATTATCTGGCCGCCCGGTATGTGATCGGCGCTCGGATCAAGGCGGCGCAGGGGGATCGCGGGTCCGCGGTCGAGCGTCTGGCGGCCGGCGCGAGCGCAGCACAGCAGCTGCGGCTCCCGCGTCTTGCCGCAAGGATCAACAACGAGCGGGTCCGGCTGGGCATTGAGCTCCCGCAAGCGGTTAGTGCCGGTTTGCGATCGCCGCGAACCATCCCCCACGGCAATGGAATCGACACGATGACAGCCGAAGTCGATGAGGACTCCGGGATTCGCCTGTTGTCCGCGAGCGATTCCGCGGCTGATCGGGAGCAGGCATGCCGACGGGCCGCTGATCTGGCCGCGGGAATCGACGGCGAGCGCAGACCCCTGTCGGCGCTGCAGGCACAACTGCTGCTCGGCGAGACGCTCACCGCGGCCGGCCGGACAGCGCACGCAAGCAAAGAACTGGCGCCAGCTGTTGCCAAGTGTGCCGAACTCGGGCTCTCACGTCTGCTGGTCGATGCAGGACTCGGGTAGAGCAG
Source organism: uncultured Actinomycetota bacterium (assembly GCA_963767375.1). GTDB lineage: Bacteria > Actinomycetota > Actinomycetes > Mycobacteriales > Mycobacteriaceae > Mycobacterium. The sequence goes on along the minus strand of CAVYDT010000008.1, from coordinate 220,865 downwards.
AATTCAGTTTCGAGGGCTCCGCTAAGCCTGGATCTTGGCGGTGATCGCGCTGGTCAGCCGGATGAGATCCTGCGGGGCCACCGCAACGTCCCAACCTCGCTTGCCGGCGCTGCACAACATCCGCTCCCAGCCCAGCGCCGAGACGTCCAGCACGGTACGCAGCCGCTTGCGCTGGCCGAACGGGGAAATGCCGCCGACCACGTAGCCGGTGGACCGCTCGGCCGCGGCGGGTTCGGCCATGACGGCTTTGGGCACGCCGAGCGCGGCGGCGGCCGCCTTCAGCGACAACTTCGACGGCACCGGCACGACGGCGACGGCCAGTTCCCCGGGCAGCGCGATGATCAGGGTCTTGAATACCTGCTCGGGCGCGAAATCCCCGGAGTCCGACAGGTCGGTGACGACGTCGAAGTGCAAAACCTCATGTGGCACACCGGCTTTGACGAGCGCGGCGATTCCTGGTGTTGCTGCGCCGGCCATCCGGATGCCAAGGACGCTAGGGCGTCAGGGCCCTTAAGGACCCGAGTACCCCGGCGGGTTGACGCCGTCCACCCAGAAGTCGACGCCGAGCTCCGAACCCGGAATGCAGTCGTACACCGACAGGTCGGTGACGCCGGAATCCACCAGCACGTCCTCGCACAGCAGCATGTTGCCGGTGTACTCCTTCGACGGCTTGTTGAGGATGACGTAGGCGGAATCCGCGTACACCTCGGGCTTGCGGGCCCGGCTCATCGCCTCGTCGCCGCCGAGCAGGTTCCGCACCGCGGCGGTCGCCACCAGGGTGCGCGGCCACAACGTGTTCGACGCGATGCCCTCTTCACGCATCTCCTCGGCGATCCCCAGCGCGCACAGCGTCATGCCGAACTTCGCCATCATGTACGCCGTCGGCTTCAGCCATTCCTGGCCCAGCAGCACCGGCGGCGACAACGTCAGGACGTGCGGGTTCTCCCGCCCTTTCATGTGCGCGAGGCACGCTTGTGAGACGGCATACGTGCCGCGCACCTGGATACCGTTCATCAGGTCGAAGCGCTTCATCGGCACCTCGCTGATGGACCCCAGGTTGATCGCCGACGCGTTGTTGACGCAGATGTCGATGCCGCCGAACTGCTCGACGGTCTTGGCCACCGCGGACTCGACGGAATCCGGGTCGCGCACGTCCCCGACGATCGGCAAAGCCTGTCCGCCCGCCTCCTCGAGCTCCTTGGCCGCCGTGTACACCGTGCCTGGCAGCTTGGGGTGCGGCTCGGCGGTCTTGGCGATCAGGGCGATGTTGGCGCCGTCTTGCGCGGCCCGTTTGGCGATCGCAAGGCCGATACCGCGGCTGGCGCCGGAGATGAACATGATCTTGCCGTTGAGGGACATGGCGCCACATTAACGTCCTGCTCCGCCCGATTGACCGGGGGCGTCGGAAATAGCCCGCCGGTATCCGCTGTTAAAACATTCGGTTTACTTCGGTGCGGGGTGGTACACCCGCAGACGTTGTCGGTCGCAGCCTTTAGATTGGGAGGAGGAGTCTGGTGTCAACGGCGACGAGCCTGTTAGACGAGCAGGAGTTGGCTCGCTTGTTTGCGAGTCCGGTGTCGCTACCGGTGTTCACCGGCGACATCGCGACAGAAGGGACCGTGCTGATCGACATGGCCGAAATTGACGGCGCGACCGGGTCGGAGGTTCCCGAGCCCAGGCCGCCGGATGAGACGGACGCGGAACTGACGGCGCGCTTCGAGCGCGACGCGATTCCTCTGCTGGACCAGCTCTACGGCGGCGCGCTGCGCATGACCCGCAATCCCGCCGACGCCGAAGACCTCTTGCAGGAGACGATGGTGAAGGCCTACGCCGGATTCCGCTCCTTCCGGGAGGGCACCAACCTCAAGGCGTGGCTGTACCGGATCCTGACCAACACCTACATCAACAGCTACCGCAAGAAGCAGCGCCAGCCGTCGGAGTACCCGACCGAAGAGATCACCGACTGGCAGTTGGCGGCGAACGCCGAGCATTCCTCCACCGGGTTGCGCTCCGCCGAGGTCGAGGCCCTGGAGGCGCTGCCGGACACCGAGATCAAAGAGGCGCTGCAGGCACTGCCGGAAGAGTTCCGGATGGCGGTCTACTACGCCGATGTGGAAGGTTTCCCTTACAAGGAAATCGCGGAGATCATGGATACGCCGATCGGGACCGTGATGTCACGGTTGCACCGCGGCCGTCGTCAGTTGCGTGGTCTGTTGGCCGATGTGGCCAAGGACCGGGGCTTTATCCGCGGTCAGCAGGCGCACGAGGAGGTGCCGTCATGAGCGAGTTTTCCGGTCCGACCGCGCCGTGCCCTAACGACGATGCGCATGGCGACATTGGCTGCGCGCAGGTGATCGCCGAGGTATGGACGCTGCTGGACGGCGAATGCACACCCGAGAACAAGGAGAAGCTGCGCCAGCACCTCGAGGCTTGCCCGGGATGCTTCAAGCACTACGGGCTCGAGGAGCGGATCAAAACATTGATCGCCAGCAAATGCAAAGGCGAGAAAGCCCCCGAGGGGTTCAAGGAGCGCCTCCGGCTGGAGATCCGGCGGACCACCATAATCCGGGGTCGGCCCTAGCGCCTAGCAGTTGGGTCGCTTGCCGTGGTTGGCCTTGTTGTACTTGCGGTCTTTCTTTTTGCGGCCACGCTTGGCCATGGTGGAAACCTCCGTCTTCGCTTGGATGCAGGTGCTCCGCACCCGTCAGATTGCTGTCCAGTCTCTCACGGGGATCCGACGCGGCCAGCGAAGGCCCATATGAGGCCCACGTAACCGGTGTCTTGACCCGTCGTGTGGTTCGATATACATGAGCCTGACCAAAGCTTGAAAAACCAGCAGCCAGCATGCGAAATGGCCGGGATGAGTGGAGTGAAGATGGCCGAGGATGTTCGCGCCGAGATCGTCGCCAGTGTGCTCGAAGTCGTTGTGAACGAGGGCGACGAGATCCGCAAAGGCGACATCGTGGTGCTGCTGGAATCGATGAAGATGGAGATCCCTGTCCTGGCCGAAGCCGGCGGCACCGTCAGCAAGGTGAGCGTGGCGGTGGGCGACGTCATCCAGGCTGGCGACCTCATCGCCGTGATCAGCTAGCCTCCCCAAAAAAATCGGCCCCTTCACACCTGCCGCCGGGGAACGACTCGAAAGTAACTGATGTCCACGCTCGGTGATCTGCTCGCCGAACACACGATGCTGCCGGGCAACGCGGTGGATCACCTGCATGCGGTGGTCGGGGAGTGGCAGCTGCTGGCCGACCTGTCGTTCGCCGATTACCTGATGTGGGTTCGCCGCGACGACGACATGCTGGTGTGCGTGGCGCAATGCCGGCCAAACACCGCACCGACCGTCATGCAGACCGACGCGGTGGGTAGCGTCGTCACCGCCGATCGGGCGCCGCTCGTCGCCGACGCTTTCGCCGCTGCTTTCGCCGCTGCCACCGTCGGCGTCCTCGTGCGGGAAAGCGATGCGGCCCAACAGGATTCGCGACAACTACCCGGCCCACACGTTGCGGCGTCGCCCGTGCGATATGGCGAGCAGGTGGTGGCGGTGCTCACGCAGCACCAGACCGAACTAGCGGCCGAGCGTAACTCCGGTCACTTGGAGACCGCCTACCGGGCGTGCGCGACGGATCTTCTGCACATGCTCGCGGAGGGCACATTTCCCGACGTGCGGGACGTGGCCATGTCGCGCTCTACCCCGCGCGCCGGCGACGGCTTCATCCGCCTCGATGTCAACGGTGTCGTGGCCTACGCCAGCCCCAACGCCCTGTCGGCCTACCACCGGATGGGCCTGACCAGCGAGCTGGAGGATCGCAATCTGGTCGAGGTCACGCGGCCGCTTATCTCCGACTCCTTCGAGGCGCAGGAAGTTGCCGAACACGTGCAGGACCTGCTGGCTGGTGGCAAAAGCATGCGGATGGAGGTCGACGCCGGCGGCGCCACGGTACTGCTGCGGACACTGCCGCTGGTGGTGCACGCTCGCAGCGCCGGTGCGGCGGTGCTGATCCGCGACGTCACCGAGGTGAAGCGTCGGGACCGGGCTTTGATCTCCAAGGACGCCACGATCCGGGAAATCCACCACCGCGTGAAGAACAACCTGCAGACCGTGGCGGCGCTGTTGCGCCTGCAGGCCCGCCGGACCGCCAACGCGGAGGGGCGTGAGGCGCTGATCGAGTCGGTGCGCCGGGTGTCGTCGATCGCGTTGGTCCACGACGCGTTGTCGATGTCGGTGGACGAGCAGGTCAACCTTGACGAGGTCATCGACCGGATCCTGCCGATCATGAACGATGTGGCGTCCGTGGACAGGCCGATCCGGATCAACCGGGTGGGGGAACTCGGTGTGCTGGACTCCGACCGTGCGACGGCCCTGATCATGGTGATCACCGAGCTGGTGCAGAACGCGATCGAGCATGCATTCGACCCGGCCGCCCAAGAAGGATCGGTGACGATCCTCGCCGAGCGCTCGGCACGCTGGCTCGATGTCGTCGTGCACGACAACGGACGCGGGTTGCCGGAAGGCTTCAGCCTGGAGAAGTCGGACAGCCTGGGTCTACAGATCGTGCGGACCTTGGTGTCCGCCGAGCTGGACGGCTCTTTGGGCATGCGTGAAGGATCCGATCGCGGCACCGATGTGGTGCTACGGGTACCGATCGGACGACGGGCGCGGCTGCTTTTGTGAGGACGCCGCACGCACCAGTGCGGCCCCGACGATTGTCGGGGCCGCACTGGGTGTGGAACTGGGTCACACTCCGCTACGGGCCTTCGTCCGGGAGTTGCGACGCTTCAACGCGCGTCGCTCGTCTTCGCTCATGCCGCCCCAGACGCCCGAGTCCTGGCCTGTGTTCAGGGCCCAGGCGAGGCAATCCGTAGTCACCTGACACCGATTGCAGACCAGTTTCGCGTCAGCGATCTGCGCGAGCGCCGGGCCACTATTCCCCACCGGGAAGAACAGCTCCGGGTCCTCGTCGCGACACACCGCCCTGTGGCGCCAATCCATAACGTATTACTCCTTACCGTTTGCGCAGCAAGACGCACGGGCGTTTTCTTCGGCTGTTAAGCGCGTGCAGAAGAAATGCTCCGTACCCCTACAGAATTTCTGCGTGCAACCTTTCGATCGTTTCACAGGCTCTACAGATGTCAATAGTGGGAGTTAGCGGGTGTGCTATCTCACCTTGAAACTCTCGTATCAAAGCCCTTACACAGTTGTACTACACTGCCAGGCCACTTTACCGGCATTTTCCGGTGTGGAGCTCGTCACGTCTGCTGTCGGCGCAGGTCAGGCCCGGTTTTTGGCGGGCGGAGCGACCACCGCCAGCGCATCGGGGACCGCCCGGAACGTCATGCTCTCGCGCAAGCCGAGGTACTCCCCATCGAACTGGCTGGCAATTGGGGCGCCTGGGGAGGTGACCTTCAGGCAGGCCGCGTCGTCGTCGCGGACAAGTTGTTTGGCGTTCGGCTTGGGTCCCTTGAAGCAGATCTGGCGCAGCAAGTTCAGCGTGGGGAGCACCTTCATGCCGTCGAGCGCGAACACTCCAAGGCCGGAGTCGAAACTGCAGCCGGGGTTGGTCACCAGTGGGCGGTTGTTGCTGTAGGTCCAGGGACTGGTGTTGGACACCCAGACGAAGTGCACGCCCGAAACGGGTTCACGGCCAGGTAGTTCCAGTGTGAGGGTCGGTTCGTGGCGGCTGAAGGCGATCGTCAGGGGGATCGCCACCCGCCAATAGCGCCACGCCGTGACCTTCACGCCCTTGTCGCGCTGCGCCTCTACCCCGGCCACCACTTCCGCGTCGATGCCCATCCCCGCGTTGACCATGGCCCACTGGTCACCGCAGTCGATCAGCCCGATGCGCCGCCACGTTTGGTGGCGGCGGTAGTCGTCGAGCAGCTGGATGAGCTGGTTGGTGGCCGCGACCGGGTCCTTAGCGATGCCCAGCGACCGGGCTAATACATTCGCCGACCCGCCGGGCACCACGGCAACCGCGGGCACCGGGCCAGCTGGTATCGACCCGGGACGGCCGAGCAAACCGTTGACCACCCCGCTCACCGTGCCGTCGCCGCCGTGGACCACGACCAGGTCGACGCCGTCGGCGGCGGCCTGTTGTGCGAGCTCGTGGCCGTGACCACGGTGATGGGTCTGTTCAACGGTGAGCTCGAGGCGGCTCCTGAGCGCATTGGCCAGCAGGTCGCGGGCGGCCGGTGTGGTGGAAGTGGCTGTTGGGTTCACGATCAGCACGGCACGCATGATCGATCAGCTTAGGCGGGGCGGTTAAGCCGGCGCTGTGAGAGCCGCGTGTAGCCCGTGAGGCGTAGCTACGCTGACGCTGTGACAGTCCCCAGTAGCCCGGCCGCCCCGTCCGCCGTGCGGGGCGCGGGCTGGATCGTTGTCCTCCAGGGTGTGGCCGCGCTGGTGGTGGCCGCGGTGCTGGTGGTCCGCGGGCTGGCCGGGGCCGACCAGCGCGTGGTCAACGGGTTGGGCACCGCGGTCTGGTTCGCCGTGGTCGGCGGGGGAGTGTTCGCCGCCGGATACGCCCTCGCCGCCGGCAAGCGCTGGGGACGCGGGCTGGGCGTGTTCACTCAATTGCTGCTGCTGCCCATCGCCTGGTACCTCGCGGTGGGTTCGCATCAGCCGGCGTTCGGGATTCCGCTGGGGATCGTGGCGCTGACCGTATTGATACTGCTGTTCAGCCCCGCGGCCGTACGCTGGGCCGCCGGTGGCGATCAGCGTGGTCCGGCCAGCTCGGCCAGCTCTGGGCCGGACAGCCGATAGGTGGTCCACTCGCGCTGCGGTTGCGCGCCGATCCCGTCGTACAACGCGATGGCATCGGAGTTCCAGTTCAGCACCGCCCACGACAACCGGGTGTAGCCGTTGTCGCGGCATTCGGCCGCCAGTGCCACCAGCAGTCCGCGGGCCAGGCCGCGGCGGCGAAACTTCGGCCATACGAACAGGTCTTCTAAGAAGATGCCGGCGACGCCGTCCCAGGTGGAGAAGTTAAGAAACCACAGCGCCATCGCGGCGACCTCGCCGTTAACCTCGGCGACGTGCGCTTGAACCGTCGGATAATTACCGAAAAGCGCTGTGGAAATTTGACTTTCGGTAACGGTGCATTGATCGGGGGCGCGCTCGAATTCGGCCAGCCCGTGAATCATGGCCGTAATGTCGGCGGCGTCCTCCGGGATGGCGCGGCGTATCTTGTCGGTCACTGCTCAACTCCCAGAGCGCTGAGTATCGTGGCGAATTTCGTTGTGGTTTCCTCGACTTCGTCATCGGGGTCGGATTCGGCGACGATGCCGCCGCCGGCGTGGGCGAGCGCAGTGCGGCGGTCGGCCGAAAGTTGCGCACAGCGGATGGAAACCACCCAGCGGCCGTCGCCGGCGGCGTCGCACCAGCCCACCGCCCCGGCGTAGAAACCGCGGTCGCCTTCCAGCTCGCCGATCAGCTTGGCTGCGGCCTTCGTCGGCACCCCGCCGACCGCGGGAGTGGGATGCAGGGCCAACGCGAGATCGATTGCCGTGGTTGAGGTATCGCGTAGCCGGCCGCTGATCGGCGTGCACAGGTGCCACACGGCCGCAGTGCGGCTCAACTGCGGCTCGGGTGCGATGGTCAGGTCGTCGCACAGGGGCTCCAAGACGGCCCGCATCGTGTCGACGACCAGTCGGTGCTCATGACGGTCCTTGGCTGAAGCGGCCAGCGCGGCGCCGTTGGCGGCGTCGACATCGGGGTCGGCGGCGCGCGGGGCCGAACCGGCGAACGGCTGGCACACCACGCGGTCGCCGAACCGCGCGACCAACAGTTCCGGACTGGCGCCGACCAGGGCCGCACCGGCGTAGTCATCGCCGGCGGCGGTCAGGTCGACGAGATATCCGTACACGGTCGGGTCGGCGTCCACCAACCGGCGCAGGACGACGCGGCCATCCAGCGCAGCATCGGCGGTCAGCCGCAATGCGCGGGCCAACACCACCTTGCGCAACGCGCTACCCGGTGCCGCGAGCTGATCTCGCGCGCGGCCGATCCGGGCACGGTAGTCCGCCGGTGGCGGGATGGCGGCGGCGATGCGAACTGCCGGCAGCGGGCCCGTCGGCCGCTTCGGGGGCGCATCGGTGCGCCGCACAACCTTGGGCACCAGCAATGCGGCGGGTCCGTGGACGTCGAAAGGCAACGCGCCCAACACGATTGACGCGGACCCGGACCGCAGCGCCGCCTGTGCTGCCCGCACGTCGCTGTAGCGCGCTACGACCCCGTCGGCGACCAGGGTTTGTGTCGGCCCGCACAGCGCAAACGGTGGTTCGCTGCACGTACTCACCCGGGTTTGATCGCCTCGGGGCGGCCAGTCAATCCGAGCGCAGCGAGCTGTCGCACGCCATGCTCGAACCCGCACACGGCGATCGAGCCGGCGAGCATCCAGAAGCGGCTGCCCTCGACGAGCGGCAGCTCGACCCAACGCGTGATCACGGAGCGGGAAAAGTGGCTGTGGCCCACGAACACCACGTCGCGCGACGTCATGTGCTCTAACGCCAGTGCCACGGCCCGATCAGCGCGGTCGCTGACTTGCGCCACACTCTCGCCGCCGGGGCACCCGTGCGTCCAGATCAGCCAATCAGGAACCGATTCCCGAATTTGCGGGGTCGTCAACCCCTCGTAGGAACCGTAATCCCATTCGGCGAGCAGCTCAGATACCTCATCGACGGCGAGCCCGGCCAACTTGGCTGTGATCAGGGCACGTATTCGCGGGCTGCTGATCACCAGTGGGTCAGCGAGTTCCAGTTCACGCAGAACGCGCCCGGCGAGCTCGGCCTGAAGTCGGCCGGTATCGGTCAGCTCGAGATCGGTACGACCCGTGTGCTGGCCGGACTTGGACCACAGGGTTTCGCCGTGGCGGAGAAGTACCAGTCGGTGGTTATGCAAGCCCATGCTGACAGATTCTGCCGGATGACATGCCGAAGCGAAGCCGGAGGGAAACATGCCAGGATGGGCACTGTCACCGCGCTGGCGACGATGTAAAGCAAAGCGATGAGGAGGGGCAGCGCTTGTGAGTGAGACCCGGGTACTGGCGGTGGCCAACCAGAAGGGTGGCGTGGCCAAAACGACGACGGTCGCTTCCCTCGGTGCGGCGATGGTGGACAAGGGACGGCGAGTCCTGCTTGTCGATCTGGACCCGCAGGGTTGTTTGACGTTCTCGCTTGGCCAAGACCCCGACAAACTACCGGTGTCGGTGCACGAAGTGCTGCTCGGCGAGGTCGAGCCCAACGCCACGCTGGTCACGACGGCCGAGGGAATGACGTTGCTGCCGGCCAACATTGACCTGGCCGGCGCCGAGGCGATGCTGCTCATGCGGGCGGGCCGCGAGTATGCGCTCAAACGTGCGCTGGCCAAGCTCGACGACCAGTTCGACGTGGTCATCATCGACTGCCCGCCCTCGCTGGGCGTGCTCACTCTCAACGGGCTCACCGCCGCCGACGAGGTCATCGTGCCGCTGCAGTGCGAGACGCTGGCCCACCGTGGTGTCGGTCAGTTCCTGCGCACGGTCGCCGACGTCCAGCAGATCACCAACCCGAATCTGCGGCTGCTGGGCGCATTGCCGACGCTGTACGACTCCCGGACCACCCACACCCGCGACGTGCTGCTCGACGTCGCCGACCGCTACGGCATGCCGGTGCTCGCTCCTCCCGTGCCGCGCACGGTGCGTTTCGCCGAGGCCAGCGCGTCGGGCTCGTCGGTCATGGCCGGGCGCAAGAACAAGGGCGCCGCTGCCTATCGCGAGCTGGCGCAGGGGCTGCTGACGCACTGGAAGTCCGGCAAGCCGCTGCCCACGTTCAACGTGGAGCTCTAACCAGCGCGAGCAGTCCCCCGCAAGCGGGAGGTACCCCCAGTAAAAGCCCCCGACACCGGAGATTTGGGTGCTTTTGCGTCTTCTCGCCGGAACTAACCGAGCGCCACCACGGTGTCGCCGCGCTGCTCGAACACCCGGGAACCGGACACAGCCGGGACCACGGCGGGCTTGCCGGGTGGCCGGTGCACCGGAATGTAGCGGTTGTTCGCGCCGCTGAGCGGGTCGTAGACGCCGATTCCGTCGGTAACCGGCACGAGCAGCTGCCCCGCCATCATCACGCCCGGCCCCAATGGCGCGGTCGTGTCGCCCGCCGCGATGATGTAACGCTGAGTCAGGCTCGTCGAGTCGAACACGACCAGGGCCTCGCCGGTCCACCACGTCACCAGGCTGCCCGTCTGGGTCGCCACCGCCGAGCCCGACGGCGGCTTGGGCAGCAACGTGCTCGCCACGGTCGTGCCGGTTTCGTCGATCACCTCGACCCTCGGTTGCGGTGACGGCAGGTATACCGCGGTATTGGTCGCCGAGACCGCCAGCACCCGCGCACCCGAACCCGCGCGGATCCCGGGTTCGCCCACCAGGTGTTGTTGGGGTTCGTCGTCATCCTTGCCCGGGCGCAGCAGCACGAGCCGCAGGTCGGCCTGGTTCGCGCAGGCTTCCAGCACCGACACCGCCGACGAGCTGGCCGCCGCGGATTCCAGCGTGCATCCGGAGTGCAGGCCGCGGTTCGACGGCTTCACCCGGGCGTCGATCTCGCCGTAGAGCAGCATCCGGACCATGTCCGAGCGCCACAGTTCCAACCGGGTGCTGCCCGCGGACAAGACGGTCGTGCCGTCAGAGGACAGGCGCACGTGCGGATCGGCGTAACCGCTGCGGGCGGCCCCGCGGGTACCGGCGGACCCATCGATGGTGCTCACCTGACCGCAGCCGCGGTCGTCTCGGTAGACGGCGACCGCGTAGTGGTAGACCCAGGAGACTCCACACAGGTCGGTGTCACGTGCGTAGCTCCAGCGAGACTCGCCGGTGGCCGGATCGCGCCCGTCCACGCGGCGTCCGTCGCCAGTGGCCACCGTCCCGCCCACCAGCACGGGTGCGGTGGTGGCTGGGCTGGCGGCCGTCCACAGCTCTTTCAGGAACGCCGGAACTTCCCGGGCCGGAGTCGGATTGGGCACCGGCACGGCGGCGGGGCGGCTGATGGTCGCGCGGGCATCGCTGGTCCACCAGATCAGCGCCGCGACCGCGGCCACAACCACGCCGATGGTCATCGCCGCCGCAATGTCGCCCTTGGTCCGGCGTTCGGGTCTGACCATGCGGCGGCGCGCGCTCAGTTGGCGGGCGCGGCGGCGTTCGCCGGCTTGCGGCGGCGACGACGCCGCCGGGCGTTCCCGTTCGGCGCGGCGGGGGAGCCGGACGGCGTCTCTTCAGCAGTAACACCGTCGCCGTTGGAGGCCGCGGCGGGGTGTCCGGTGACAGGTTGGCCGGCGCGGGTGCGCTGCCGCTTGGTGGTGGTGCGCTGTCGCGACTGCTCCGGCTTGGCCCCGTCACGCTCGGTGCTGCGGCGTTTGACCTGCGACTTGCGCGCCGAACCGATGGTGCCGGTCGCCTCGGTCGGGATGCCCATCTCGGTGTACAGGTGCGGGGAGTTGGAGTAGGTCTCGGCTGGCTCGGGGGTGTCCAGGCTCAGCGCCTTATCGATCATCGACCAGCGGGGCAGCTCGTCCCAGTCGACCAGGGTGACCGCGATACCGGTCTTGCCGGCGCGACCGGTGCGTCCGATCCGGTGCACGTAGGCCTGTTCGTCCTCAGGGATCTGGTAGTTGATGACGTGGGTGATGTCGTCGATGTCGATACCACGGGCGGCGACGTCGGTGGCCACCAGCACGTCGACGTCACCGTTGCGGAACGCCTTGAGTGCTTTCTCCCGGGCGATCTGCCCGAGATCGCCGTGTACGGCGCCGACCTTGAAGCCCCGCTCGGCCAGCTCGTCGGCGACCTTCTGCGCGGTGCGCTTGGTGCGGGTGAAGATCATCGTCGCGCCCCGGCCCTCGGCCTGCAGTATCCGGCTGACCAATTCCACCTTGTCCAGCGCGTGGGCGCGATAGACGAACTGCTCGGTGGTGTCGTGCGTGGCCGCCGAATGTGGCGCCTCGGCGCGGATGTGAGTGGGTTGGACCATGAAGGTGCGGGCCAGCGTGATGATGGGGTCCGGCATGGTCGCCGAGAACAGCATCGACTGCCGGTCGGCGGGGATCTGACGCAGGATGCGCTCGATATCGGGCAAAAAGCCCAGGTCGAGCATCTCGTCGGCCTCGTCGAGTATCAGCACCGAGAGCCCACCCAGCTGCAGGTGGCCCTGTTGGCACAGGTCGAGCAGCCGGCCCGGGGTGCCCACCACCACGTCGGCGCCGGCGCGCAGCGCGTCGATCTGCGGCTCGTAGGCGCGTCCGCCGTAGATGGAGATCACCGACAGCTTGCGGCCGCCCTCGGCGGTCAGGTGTTTGGCCGCGGCGGCCAGGTCGCCGGTGACCTGCAGGCACAGCTCGCGGGTGGGCACCACCACCAAGGCCCGCGGTGCGCCGGTCAGCGGCCTGGTTCCGGTGCCGTCCGTGATGCGTTGCAGGAGCGGAACACCGAACGCCAAGGTCTTGCCCATGCCGGTGCGGGCCTGGCCGATCACGTCGTCGCCGGCGAGCGCCATCGGCAGGGTGAGTTCCTGAATGGCAAATGGTTGTTCGATGCCCTTTTCGGTTAGTGCGCGGACTATTTCGTCGCGGACTCCGAGGTCGGCAAATGTTGGTTGGGGGGTCAGTTCAGTTGTGCTTGTGAGCGCAGTCATGCGTGAGTAGCGAGCCTTTCGGTGACGTTATCGGTTGTGTCGTGTTTCTCTGTCGCGGTTCACGCGCGCACGAGTCCGACTCCGATTACGTCGCCGAGTCGCCGGCCCAGTTCGAAGGGGCCAGCTGTGCACGCACATTTCGCCGGTACTGGCGGCACTCATACAGCCACTACCTACAAGCATGATAGCTAATGGACATCTGCGGGCTCCCGTTTCCTGCGAGCCTGCCTACTAGAGTGTTGCCATGCCCTCGTCTTCCGCGGACCAGGTGGCCGATTCCCCAGCACCACGCCTGCCGGCGGATCACCCGGCCGTCAACGAGCTGTTCGCGTTGCTGGCCTACGCCGAGATAGCCGCGTTCTACCGGCTGACCGACGAGGCGAAGATGGCTCCCAACCTGCGCGGACGCATCTCCATGGCCAGGATTGCCGCCGCCGAGATGGGGCACTACGAGGTGTTGCGCGGCGCCCTGGAAACCCGTGGCGTCGACGCGGTGGCCGCGATGTCGAAATATGTGTCGGCGCTGGAGAACTACCACCGGCTGACGACGCCGAGCACCTGGCTGGAAGCCCTGGTGAAAACCTACGTCGCCGATGCCCTGGCGTCCGAGTTGTATCTCGAGATCGCCGGCGGGTTGCCCGACGAATGTGTCGAGGTGATTCAGGCGGCGTTGTCGGAGACGGGGCACTCCCAATTCGTCGTCGCCGAAGTGCGCAGCGCGGTGACCGCCAGCAGCAAGCAGCGCAGCCGGCTGGCGCTGTGGGCGCGCCGACTCTTCGGCGAAACCATCACGCAGGCCCAGTACCTGCTGGCCGACCACGATGAGCTGGTCGACCTGGTGGTATCCGGCACCGATGGCCTAAGCAATGTCGGTGCGTTTTTCGACCGTCTACAGCACGCGCACGACCAGCGGATGAGCGAACTCGGCCTGAGCTGAGACGCGACTAGCGGGTGCAGGTCGCGATCATCGAGTTGTTGGTCGATACCACGACCGGTTGTCCCGCGGCATCGACGATCGAGCAGTTGAGGTGGCTGTAGATGCTGGTGGCGATGACCGACTGGGTCTGGACGCCGGGGTTGAGGACGACGACCTTCGACCACGGCAGCGCCACGTTGAGCTCGGTGTGCGGGTACCCCTGCGCATCGGTGTAGACGATGTTCACCAGGTCGAGGAGTTGCTTCGTCCCATTCACGCTGTAGAGGACGGCGCGCGGATTCAGCGTGGCCTGGGGTGGCAGGGCTTGCGGCGGGAGTCCGGGGCGCGGCGCGGCGGTCGGGGTTCTCGTCGGACCGACGCTCGGTGCCGGTGTCAGGGTGGTGACCGTCTCGGGCGGCAGTTGAGGCGTGGTTGACGCGCTGGGCGGGGCGGAGGGGCGCGGCGTGGACGACTGCGTGGATGGCGTCATCAGCGTCCGGGTAGTCGGGGTCGGCGCACCTATCCTGGCCTTGGTCGTTGCGCTGTCACCGCTGTTGAGGATGACCGCGGTGGCGATGGCGCAGGTCGCCACCACCGCGCCGGCAACTGCGACGACCGGGCGCCAGCGTCGGTCGGCTGGCCACGCCAGATCGTCGTAGCCGTCCTCATCGGAGAGGTAGTCGGCTCCGTCTGTGTCGTAAATCTCGTCGTCGGGGTAGTCGGGGTAGTCGTGGACTTCGCCCGCGAGATCGTCCAGTGCGTGTCTGATGGTGCCAACGTTACTGACGTGAACGCCGAGGATTGGCCGCCGTGCGACTCGTTAGCCGAGCTGGGAGCTAATCGTTATCTCCCGGATAGGTCCCGTTTTGGGCCGGTGGATGGATCTGCGTCAGAGCGCACCAGCGGCGTCCACTAACCTGCTGCTGACAGGCCTGCGACTGCAGTGCTGGCTGGACGCCAACCGGAAGGGGTCACCGTGGAGGTAAAGATCGGAATCACGGACAGTCCGCGCGAGCTGGTGTTCTCCAGTACGCAGACTCCTGAAGAGGTCGAAGAGGCCGTCGACGCCGCGGTGCGGGCGGGCTCGGGCCTGCTCGGCCTGACCGACGAGCGGGGCCGTCGCTTTCTGATTCACGCCGCCAAGATCGCCTACGTCGAGGTGGGGGCCGCCGACGCGCGTCGCGTCGGATTCGGAATCGGGGCGGAGTCCAGGGGCCGCCACGCCGGGAAGGCCGCTACGAGCGGGTAAGCGGCACGTGTGACAGCCCGCCCCAGGCGAAGTGCACGGTGCCCGCGACCGCGTCCGACTTGGAAATCGGGCGGTCCGCGTCCAGCCAGTATCTGGCGGAGTCGACGCTCATGGACACCAGGCTCACGGCGATCATCCGGGCGCGATGTGGTTCCAGCCCGGAGTCCGCGGCGATGAGGGCGAACACCGCGTCGATGCACGATTCGGTAGCCACCTTCACCTGCGCGGAAACCTCAGGTTCGCTGATGTAGTCGTTCTCGAAGATCAGTCGGTAGCCCTGGCTGTCGTGTTCGACGAAATCGAAGAACGCCTGGACCGCGGCGTACAACCGCTGCCGGTTGTCGGTGGTCGTGCTTAGCGCCTGCTGCACGCCCGAGACCAGGTTGTCCACGTGGCGGCGCAGCACCGCAAGATACAGTTCTAGCTTGCTCGAAAAATGTTGGTACAGAACGGGTTTGCTGACTCCCGCGCGGTCAGCGATCTCGTCCATCGCGGCCGCGTGGTAGCCGTGGTCGACGAAGACGTCGCTGGCGACGATGAGCAACTGGCTCCGACGCTCGTCGCGGGGCAACCGGTTGCCGCGCCGATTCGAGGCCCCGGGACGGTCTGAGCCCTCCGGCGACGCACCGCGGTCGGCCGTTGTGTCGGCCCGACGTTCGGTTGCCTTGGCGAGATCGCTCATCGAGTCCTCATCATTATCCGCATTACGTTATTTATCCGCATTACGTTCAGTATCGCCGCCCAGCTCCCGCGCGGCTCGCCGGAAAGACATTACTACCTGGGGACTATCTGGAACCTCCAATCGACCTGCCGCGGCACTGTCGATGCTGGCAGACGGGAAGTCTGACGGTCTCTCGGGCGCGCCAGGACTCCCAGCCGCTGCCGGCTGTGCGATCCTGGAAAAGTGACGTTCCCGCGGCCTGTGCGTAGCACCGGTCGAGTGCCGGTGCTACACGACGAATGGCGAGAACCGCTGCGGGCCCAGCGTGACCCGCTTGCCGTGAGCGCCGGACGGGCCCGCGTTGACCGTGAGCGGCAGCGCCAATGGCGTAAACAGACATGGCTGGGGCGGTTCGTATCCACCTACGGCTGGCGCGCGTATGCGCTGCCTGTCCTGGCGGCGCTCACCGTGATGGTGATCTACCAGACGGTGACCGGGACCAGCGCGGTGAAGCCGGCCGCGGGCGAGGCCATCCAGGGCCCGCCGGCCATCGGTGTGGTGGGCACGTCGATCCTCGACGCGCCACCTCGCGGGCTCGCCGCGTTCGACGACAACCTGCCGGCCGGGACGCTGCCGGACGGCGGTCCCTTCACCGAGGCGGGCAACAAGACCTGGCATGTCGTCCCGGGCACCACTCCGCAGATCGGTCAGGGCACCGCCAAGGTGTTCAGGTACACCGTCGAGATCGAGGACGGTCTCGACGCCACGACGTTCGGCGGTGACAACGCGTTCGCCCAGATGGTGGATCAGACACTGGCCAATCCCAAAGGCTGGACGCACAACCCGCAGTTCGCCTTCATCCGGATCGATAACGGCAAGCCCGACTTCCGGATCTCGCTGGTGTCTCCGGTGACGGTGCGTGAAGGCTGTGGCTACGAATTCCGGCTGGAGACGTCCTGCTACAACCCGGTGTACGGGTCAGACCGGCAAGCCCGGGTTTTCATCAACGAGGCGCGCTGGGTGCGCGGAGCGCTCCCGTTCGAGGGCGACGTCGGCTCCTACCGCCAGTACGTGATCAACCACGAGGTCGGCCACGCCATTGGCTATGTGCGCCACGAGCCGTGCGACAAGCAGGGTGCCCTGGCCCCGGTCATGATGCAGCAGACCTTCTCCACATCCAATGACGACGGCGCCAAGTTCGATCCCGAATTCGTCAAGCCCGACGGCAAGACTTGCCGATTCAACCCCTGGCCGTACCCGATCGCTTAGCTCCCCGGTTCACAGGCGCGAGCAGACACAGAATCGCACTGTGCGGGGCTCCCGCATGCGATTCCGTGTCTGCTCGGCGGGCACCGCGAGCGTTGCCGTCGACCCACTCGACTGCTGTGATGGAAGTTGAATCGCTAATCGAGGAGATGTTCGGTGTCGCAATCGCTGCCGCCGCTGGTGGAGCCCGCAGCCGCGCTGAGCCGCGGCGAGGTGGCCCGCTACAGCCGCCACCTCATCATTCCCGACCTGGGTGTCGATGGGCAGAAGCGGCTCAAAAACGCGCGTGTGCTGGTAATCGGCGCGGGCGGGCTCGGGGCGCCGACGTTGCTTTACCTCGCCGCGGCCGGCGTCGGCACGATCGGCATCGTCGATTTCGACGTCGTCGACGAGTCGAACCTGCAGCGTCAGATCATCCATGGCGTGGCCGACGTCGGACGGCCCAAGGCGCAGTCGGCGCGCGACTCCATTGGCGCGATCAACCCCCTGGTCCAGGTGCGATTGCATGAGGTCCGGCTGGATGCCGGCAACGCCGTCGACCTGTTCAACCAGTACGACCTGATCATCGACGGCACTGACAACTTCGCCACCCGCTACCTTGTCAACGACGCCGCGGTGCTGGCCGGAAAGCCGTACGTGTGGGGGTCGATCTACCGCTTCGAGGGCCAGGTCTCGGTGTTCTGGGAGGACGCTCCCGACGGGCGCGGCCTGAACTACCGAGACCTGTACCCCGAACCGCCGCCGCCCGGTCTGGTGCCGTCCTGCGCCGAAGGCGGCGTGCTCGGCATGGTCTGCGCGTCCATCGCGTCGGTGATGGGCACCGAGGCGATCAAGCTGATCACCGGGCTCGGCGAAGCGCTGCTGGGCCGGTTGCTGATCTACGACGCGCTGCAGATGAGTTATCGCACGATCACGATCCGCAAGGACCCGTCGTCACCGAAGATCACCGAACTGGTCGACTACGAGCAGTTTTGTGGGGCGGTGCCGGAGCATGCGGCCGAGGCGTCGGCGATTACCCCGCAGGAGTTGCGCGACTTGCTGGATTCGGGCAAGAAGCTGGCCCTGATCGATGTTCGCGAGCCGGCGGAGTGGGACATCGTGCATATCGACGGCGCCCAGCTGATCCCGCAGTCGCTGATCAACTCGGGTGAGGGTCTGGCGCAGCTGCCGCAGGACCGGATGCCGGTGCTGTACTGCAAGACGGGTGTGCGCTCGGCGGAGGCGCTGGCCGTGGTGAGGAACGCCGGTTTCGCCGACGCGGTCCATTTGCAGGGCGGCATTGTGGCGTGGGCGAAACAAATGCAGCCCGACATGGTGATGTACTAACGCAATGCCCCTACCAGGCTCTATTACGCTACGCAGTGTGACAGTGGAGCCACCGCCCGAGCATGTGCTGTCGGCGTTCGGCTTGACCGGCGTGAAACCCGTTCTTTTGGGGGCCGGGTGGGAGGGTGGCTGGCGATGCGGCGAGGTCGTGTTGTCGATCGTGGCCGACCACGCTCGAGCCGCCTGGTCGGCTCGGGTGCGGGAGACGTTGTTCGTCGACGGCGTTCGCCTGGCCCGGCCGGTTCGCTCGACCGACGGGCGCTACGTGGTTTCCGCGTGGCGGGCGGACACGTTCGTGGCCGGCACGCCGGAGCCCAGGCACGACGAGGTCGTCTCGGCGGCGGTGCGACTGCATGAGGCCACCGGAAAACTGGAACGCCCCCGGTTCCTGACCCAGGGACCCACGGCGCCCTGGGCGGACGTCGACGTCTTCATCGCCGCCGACCGTGCCGCGTGGGAGGAGCGGCCGTTGCAGTCGGTGCCGCCGGGCGCGCGGACTGCGCCACCGACCGCGGACGGCGAGCGGTCGGTCGATCTGATCAACCAGCTGGCAACGCTGCGCAAACCGACCAGGAGCCCCAACCAGCTGGTACACGGAGACCTTTACGGCACAGTGCTTTTCGTGGGCACCGCCGCGCCGGGGATCACCGACATCACGCCCTACTGGCGGCCCGCATCATGGGCAGCGGGCGTGGTCGTCATCGATGCGTTGTCTTGGGGTGAGGCCGACGACGGGCTCATCGAGCGGTGGAACGCGTTGCCCGAGTGGCCGCAGATGTTGTTGCGCGCGTTGATGTTCCGTTTGGCGGTACATGCATTGCACCCGCGGTCCAGCGCCGAGGCGTTTCCGGGTCTGGCCCGCACGGCGGCCCTGGTCCGGCTGGTGCTCTGAAACCGTTCAGCCGGAAGGGAACTCGTAGCGGACCTCGGCAAGCGGGATCTTGCCGTCGACGCTGAGAACTCCTTCGGCGCGCAGTAGCTCGAGTTGTCGTGTAACCAGGTGCCGCGCCGGTCGCCCGGACGCGGTGATCACCCGGTGCCAGGGCAGGTCCGAGGAGTCGGTCCGCATGATCCAGCCTACGATGCGCGGGCTGGAAAGTCCTGCGACAGCGGCGATATCGCCGTAGGTGGCGACCCTACCGGAGGGGATTGCCGCGACCAGCGAGCGCACCCGCTCGACCTGCTCGTCGGTCACCGACGCCATGTTCAGCGCTCCTGGAAATGCTCGCGGATCAGTGCGGCGACCTCGACGGGCTTGGCATTGGGCACCATGTGGTTGCACTCGAAATCCAGCAGTTGAAAATCGGCTCCCAATTGTTGTCGCAGGCCGTCGATCAGCTGATCGGTGACATACGGCGGCGAGGTCCACTTCGCCCGCACCAGCGTCGTCGTCGTTCCCGCCTGCGGTAACACGACTTCTCGGGCCAGCTCGCTCCAGTACGACATCATTGCCGGCATGCTGACCCGCCAGCCGTACCGTCCGTTGGGCAGCTGCACCAGGTGTTCGTTGAGCTCGGCGTCGAGCAGCGCGGGGTCCACGTCCGCCCAGGAGCCCGTCATCTTCTCGGTGCGCGCTTCGGCGGCGTCCGTGTAGTCGGGGAAGCGGAACATCGCGTCGGCGATCTGACCCGTCCACGCACCGTCCAGCCCGATCGCCGGGTCGAGCAGCAGCAGCGCGGCCACCTTATCCGGGCGAACCGCGGCCAGCTGCAAAGCGATCGCGCCACCGAATGAATGGCCGACCACCAGCACCGGGGCGTCGGCTTCGTCGTCGAGCAGCTGGGCGAACGCCGAGACGTTGGCGTCGAGTGTCCACGGCGCCGCCCACGAAGACCTGCCGTGGCCGAGCAGATCGGGTGCGGCGATAGAGATTTCGGGCAAGCCGGCGGCCAGGTGTTGCCAGCGTCCCCCATAACCGGTCAGCCCGTGGATGGCCAGCATCCGCACCGGGCCGGGCGGACCGTAGCGATGCACGTGAAGTTCGGCGGTCACGCGTCGATGATGCCAGGCGGGGTGCGAACGCTAAACCCGGTGCAGGCCCCCGTCGACGACGACGGTTTGGCCGGTCATAAAGGCGCTGTCGTCGCTGGTAAGAAAGCAGACCGTGCCAGTGATATCGCCCGCAGTCCCGACGCGTTTGATGGCTTGCTGTTGGGCGACTTCGGCGAGGATTCGCCCGCCGATATTCTGCTGTCCCCCGGGCGTACGCGAAGCGGTGGGTTCTACGGCGTTGACCGTGATGCCGAACGGTGCAAGGTCATTGGCCAGTCCGCGGGTCAGGCCGATCACTCCGGCCTTGCTGGCCATGTAGTGGACCAGTCCGGGTACGGCGAGCCCCAGCGAATTGGACGCGATGTTGACGATGCGGCCCCAGCTGCGCTCCCGCATCCCGCCGACCAGCGCCTTGGCCATCAAGAACTGCGAGTCGAGGTTGACCTCCTGGGTCCGCTTCCACTGCTCGAATTCGAGTTCGAAGAAATCCTTGAATGGAAACACGCCGGCATTGTTGACCAGGATGTCGACGCGGCCGGCAAAACTCATCATGTCGTCACGGATGGCGGCAACTTCGGTGGGCTTGGAGACATCGGCGCAAAGCGATAGGGCTTGACGGCCGAAGCTTCTTACCTCGCAGACAGTTTCGTCGGACGGTGCCAGGTCGACCGCGACGATGTCGGCGCCGCGACCGGCGAGTTCGGCCGCTATCGCGCGGCCGAAGCCGCGCGCGGCTCCGGTCACCACGGCGACGCGTCCCACGTGCGAATTCATCGACGAAAGCTCTAGAGGCGCAAGAGCTTTTCGGCATTGAGGTGGGCGATCTTGGCGCGGTCCCGCTCGTCGATGGGTACGGTGCGCAGGAATTCCGTCGCCGTCGCCATATCCTCGAACGGGTGATCGGTGCCGAACAGGATGTGGTCTGCGTCGAGAGCCGTCAAGGAGCAGAGCAGTGGCGGTGCAGAACAGACGCCGCTCGTTGTGATGAAAAGGTTGTGGCGCAAGTATTCTGACGGGTTGCCCCGGGCAAGCGTGATTCCGCGGTGGTTGTAGAAATCCCAACGCGAATCCAGCCGCCACAAGACGAAGGGCAGCCCTTCGCCCATGTGGCCGAGTAGGAGCTTGGCCGACGGGAAGTCGTCGAAGACCCCAGCGAAAATCAGTCGCAAGGTGTGCGAGGCGGTCTCCACACCCCAACTCCACATCGGGCCGATCAGTTCGGGGTGGCCGCTGAACACGTGCGGGGTGTCGAAGCCGTTGCTGGGATGCAGATACAGTGGCACTTCGAGACCCTCGGCGTATTCCCAGATCACCCGCATCGACGGGTCGTCGAGGTAGCGGCCCTGGGTGTGCGCGTTGACCAGCGCGCCGCAAAGTCCAAGCTGGTTGACGGCGCGGTCGAGCTCTTTGACCGCTGCTTGGGGATCTTGCAACGGCAGTGCGGCGAAGCCGGCGAAACGATCGGGATGGGCGTTGATCGTGTTGGCCAGCAGGTCGTTGACCGCGGTGGCCTGCGCCACCGCGCGCGCGGCGTCGGGCTCCGCCTGAATGCCGGGGGCGGTGAGTGAGAGCACCTGCATGTCGAGGCGCGCTTCGTCCATGTCGCGTAGGCGCTGATCGGTCAGGTCGAGCAACTGGCGCGACACCTTCGCCCAGTTGTGCGGCGTGGTGAGCGCCTCCCCGGCCGCGCCGTAGTGGGCCAGCTCGGTGCTGACGAAGTGCTCTTCTAACCCGATGGTCCGCATCGAACCTCTATTCACTATTAGGCATTGACTTCACTAATACTCAAATAGGGCTTGCGCCGTGTCAAGCGTCGCCAGAGCGCTTCCCGCCGGACCGGGAATGCAAGCAGGGCGAGGCTGCGTCAGCGGTCGGCCTGCAGCCGGGAACCGAGTTCGCGTGACATCGCCTCGGTGAGATCGAGTAGCTCTTTGGACACCGCATCGAGAGTCGGGGCGGTGGCGGCGCTGGCGGGCAACACCGCCGCGACAACCAACGGCAGCGCGTCGCCTCCGGTGAAGACCGGTGCGGCGACGGAGGCGATGCCGGGAATGAGGCCGCCTGAGGTAATCGCCACACCGCTGCGCCGCACGTCCTTTTTGATGCGCGCCATCTCCGCGGCGGTGGGCAGGCCCGGGTCGGCGGTCTCCCGTTGGACGCGCAGCACCGGTTCGGTGAGTGTCTCGGGCAGATAGGCAAAAAACACCCGGCCGACCGACGAGGTGACGAGCGGCAGGGTGGCTCCGATGCGGACGGTGATGGGCAGCGCGTAGGAGCCGTACTCCCACCGCACGACGACGGGACCGTGATCGGACCAGACGGCGAGGTTGACCGCGTGGGTGGTCCGATCGCGCAACCCGGGGAGATGCTCGGAGATCAACGCGACCTCGTCCATGCGGCGCAGCGACTCAACGCCGAGCCGGCGCAGCGCCGGGCCCATGTCGTAACGGCCGGTGCTCGGTGAGCGCGCGACGAGCCCTACCCGGTCCAAACTCACCAGGTAGCGGTGCACCTTGCTCGGTGTCATTCCGCTCGCGCTGGCAAGCTGCGTCAGCGTCATCGGGCAGCGGCCGTCCTCAAGGGCCTGCAGTACCGTCATCGCCAGCTCCACCGATTGGATGCCTTGGCGTGGTGGCGCCGAGTCGCTGTCCTCGATGGGCTCGGTGAGTCGCTTGCGTGCCACGACTGAACTATAGGGAACCACGACCGCGTTATCCCTTCGGTGACGCGTAGTCATGGGTGATCTGCTTGCACTCCAGGAAGTCCTCAATCCCACCCAGCCCGCCCAGTCGGCCGATTCCGCTGGACTTGAATCCACCCTCTTCGAACTCGACCGTCAGGTTCGCCCAGCTGTTGATGGAGATCAGACCCGCGTCCAGTTGTCGGGCGACCCGCGTGGGCAGATCGATGTCGCGACTCCAAATGCTCGCGCTGAGACCGTATTCGGTGTCGTTGGCGAGTGCGACGGCCTCCTGTTCCGTATCGAATGTTTGGACGGTCTGGACCGGCCCGAAAATCTCGTCTTGCACGATCGGCAGCGACGAGTCCGGGACCGTCAGCAGCGTGGGGTGATAGAAAGCGCCGTCCGACAATGCCGGGAGGGTGCTAGGACCACCGCGCACGATCGCTTTGGCGCCAGCAGCGATCGCCGCCTCGACGGCGTCGTTGACGCGAGTGACCGACGCCTTGTCGATCATCGGTCCCATCTCGCTGGCCGGATCGCTGGCGGGACCCGGGCGGACGTTCTCCAACAGTCCGGCGAGCGTGTCGATGAACTCATCGGCGATGTCACGTTGCACGAGCACTCGGCTGCCCGTCATGCAGAACTGGCCGGCGAACACCGTTGCGGAATGCACGACGGCGGGCAATGCCTGGTCAAGGTCGGCGTCGGCGAAGACGAGGTGCGGAGTCTTGCCGCCCAGTTCGAGGCCGACGCGTTTGAAGCGCCCCGCTGCGGCCTGGGCGACCAGCCGGCCGGTATGGGTGCTGCCGGTGAAGCTGATCACGGGGACCTGGGGCGACTCGACGAGCAGTCGCGCGACGTCCGACCCGGATTCCACGACGACGTTGACGATGCCCGCCGGAATCTCACGAACGCTGCCCAGGATTTCGCTCATCAGTCCCGCGGTCTGTGCGGCTTGACCGGGCAGTTTGACCACGACCGCGCAGCCGGCCGCCAATGCCGGCGCAAGTGCTCGGACCGAGAGGTAAGCGGGCGAGTTCCAGGGGACGATCAGCCCTGCCACTCCGACCGGTTGGCGAATCGACATCGCCTGCCGTCCGGTCTGGGTGTCAGCCACATGCCCGGCCGGATGCACGGCGAGGCCAGCGGCAAACCGCAGCGCCCGCGGAATGAAATGCGCCTCGAAGGCGGCTTCTCGGCGCAGCTTGCCGTTCTCGCGGCACAGGGTGTCCACGACGTCATCGATGCGGTCTGTGTAGGTATCGGCCAGATGGCTGAGCGCAGCCGCGCGCAACATCGGGTCGAGCCGCCACGGGCTGTCGGCGAAACTGCGCGCGGCGGCGTCGATCGCCGCCTGGCCGACGGCGGTGTCGGCCTGGCAAAAGGTACCGATCACGCGGCCGGTCGCGGGATCGACGCTGTTCGAGTTCTCGGCCGAGCCGACCCATTCCCCGCCGATCCAATGCTGTACTGAGGACGGCTCGGTCATCTCTATCTCCTTCTGCCGCAGCCGCCGCCAGCATTTCGGCAGCGGCTTGGATGATGTCAGGCGCGCAGGACCCGAAACAGGTCGGCTGCCCTGCCCTGCCGCCGCCCGCATGACACCAGTCTGACCACGCCCGACGTGCCCACAGCAATTGCGTCGCAGGTATTGACAACCATCGCCGGTCATCCCAGACTCATGTCACCACTCGTATATTAGTAAAGTCAATGCAATATAGTGAATCCCTTGGGGGACCGTGTTGGTGATCTGTGCACACTGCCGCAGCCGGGGGCCTATTGGTGGCCGCGCCCGGGGCGGCCGGTCATGATCACGTCGGCGACGGCCGCGAAACCGGCCGCAGCGATCGGTGCCTTTTTCGCCATGGCGCTCGACGTGCTCATGGCGATACCGCGACGACCATTCGCGGTGCGGGAACTCGTTTTACAGTCGTGGTTCGTCGCGCGGGTGTCGCTGCTGCCGACCCTGATGCTGGCAGTTCCCTACACGGTGCTTGTGGGTTTCACCTTCAACATCTTGTTGTCGGAATTCGGTGCCGCGGACTTCAGCGGTCTGACCGCCGCCTACGCGACCGTCACGCAGGTCGGCCCGATCGTGACCGTGTTGGTGGTGGCCGGCGCCGGTGCGACAGCGATGTGCGCCGATCTGGGTGCGCGCACCATTCGCGAGGAGCTCGACGCACTTCGGGTGATGGGCATCAATCCGATTCAGGCGCTGGTGGTGCCCCGGGTGCTGGCCGCGACCTTCGTCGCGATGCTGCTGTCATCGCTAGTTATCACGGTCGGTCTCTTCGGTGGGTTCTTTTTCTCGGTGTTCGTCCAGCACGTGACCCCGGGTGCCTATGCGGCGGGCGTCACGGTACTGACTGGAATCGCCGACATGGCCATTGCGTTGGTCAAGGCCGCTTTGTTCGGCCTGGCGGCGGGGTTAATCGCCTGCTACAAGGGGATTTCCGTCGGTGGTGGGCCGGCCGGGGTGGGGAACGCCGTTAACGAGACGGTCGTGTATGCCGTCGCGGCGCTGTTCGCGATCAACGTTATCGCCACTGCCGTTGGCATGAAGGCCACCACATGAGGCCTTGCACATGACTATCGCGCCCGCGCGGCTTCCGCGGCTGACACTCGCCCTGCGAACTGTCGCGAAGGGCTGGAACAGGGTCGGCACCCAAACCGAGTTCTACGCCAGGACATTCGCCGCCACCGGCGACGCGTTCGGGCGCTACCGGATCGAGATGCTACGACTGATCGCCCAGATGGGCCTGGGGACGGGCGCTCTGGCGGTAATCGGTGGGGCCGTCGTGATCGTCGGCTTCTTGACGATCACCACTGGGGCGTTGGTTTCGGTCGCCGGTTACAACCAGTTTTCCCAGATTGGCGTGGAGGCGTTGACCGGGTTCGCGTCGGCCTACTTCAACGTCCGGTTGGCCGCGCCGTTGACCGCAGCGATAGCGCTGGCGGCCACCATCGGCGCTGGCGCGACCGCTCAACTGGGCGCGATGCGGATCAACGAGGAGATCGACGCCCTCGAGGTGATGGGCATCCGCTCGATCGCCTACTTGGCGTCCACCCGGTTGGTGGCCGGTGTGATCGTAGTGGTCCCGCTGTATTGCGTAGCGGTGCTCGCGGCGTTCACGGCGGCACGGTTGAGCACAACGATGGTCTACGGCCAGTCGGCGGGTGTCTACGACCACTAC
Source organism: uncultured Actinomycetota bacterium (assembly GCA_963767375.1). Classification (GTDB taxonomy): domain Bacteria; phylum Actinomycetota; class Actinomycetes; order Mycobacteriales; family Mycobacteriaceae; genus Mycobacterium. The sequence goes on along the minus strand of CAVYDT010000008.1, from coordinate 194,921 downwards.
TTCAAGACTTTCCTGTATCCAATGGACCTCGTCTGGTCGTTTCTGCTGGCGGTGGCGATGGCCGTCGTCATCATGTTGGTGCACACCTACTACGGCTTTACCGCGTCCGGCGGCCCCGCCGGCGTCGGGGAGGCCGTCGGCCGGGCCGTGCGCACCTCACTGGTTGCGTCGGGCCTGCTGACAGTGCTCATCTCGCTGGCCGTTTATGGGCAGTCCGGCAACTTCCATTTGTCGGGCTAGTGCCATGATCGTCAAACGACGGAAACTCCGCATTTCTCCGGCGTGGTGGACGGGGATTCTGGTGGTCGTCGTCGTGTCGTTCGTTTGTCTGTGTTTGGCGTTGTTTGCCGGGACGCTGAAAACATATGTGCCCGTGACGTTGACGTCGCAGCGCTCCGGTCTGGTGATGGAGTCGGGTGCCAAGGTCAAGCTGCGCGGCGTGGAAGTGGGCCGGGTAGCGGGTGTGGACGGAGGGCGTGAGCGGGTACGCCTCACGCTGGAGTTGTTTCCCGATCAGATCAGGTACATCCCTGCCAATGTGCAGGCCGAAATTCGTGCGACCACCGTGTTCGGAAACAAGTATGTCGATTTGATCTATCCGGAAGAACCCAGCGCGCAACATATCTCGGCGGGGGCAGTCCTACGTTCCCGCAACGTCAGCACCGAAGTCAACACGGTCTTTCAAACGCTGGTCGACGTACTCAAGCAGATCGATCCGCCAAAGCTGAACGCGGTGCTCACCGCGGTCGCCGAGGCGGTACGCGGCCGCGGCGACCGAATCGGCATGGCCACGACCGCGGCCAATCGCGTGTTGACGGCAGTCAACCCGCGAATGGAGACGGTGCGAGACGACTGGCGCGCACTTGCCGGTGCCGGTGACGCCTATGGCACTGCGGCGCAACATATTCTGGACACCCTCGATGCTGCCAGCACCACCAGTGCCACGATCACCCGTCAGGCCGGTGACCTGAATGATCTGCTGATCAATGCGATTGGGTTTTCTCAAGCCGGGGTCGAGCTGATCGGTCCGGCCCGGGACAACCTGGTGCGGGCGATCACCACGCTGCAGCCGACGACCGATCTGCTGGCGAAGTACGACCCCGAATACACCTGCCTGCTCCAAGGTGCCAAATGGACGCTGGACAACGGCGCTTACCAGCAAGCGGGCGGAAACGGCAGCACGATTGTCATTGACGACGCCTTTCTGTTCGGCGACGACCCATACCGATACCCGGACAATCTGCCGATCGTCGCCGCCAAGGGCGGCCCGGGCGGCAAACCGGGTTGCGGGTCGCTGCCCGAGGTCGCGAAGAACTATCCGGTTCGGGCTTTGGTCACCAACACCGGATGGGGAACCGGCGTGGACATTCGTCCCAACCCCGGCATCGGGCATCCCTGGTGGGTGGATTACTTCCCGGTCACCCGCGGGCTACCCGACCCCCCGGCCGTTCACGGAACCGGGCCTCCCGCAATCGGTCCGATCCCTTACCCCGGCGCACCCGCGTACGGTGCGCCGCTGTTCGGCCCGGACGGCACGCCGCTCTTCCCGCCGCAGGCGCCGCAACCGGGACCGCCGCAGCCATGACGTACCGGGGAACGCGGTCGTGAGAGACAACATGGTTGGCGCACTGTGGCGCTTGACCGTCTTCGTCGTGGTGTGCAGTCTGGCAACGTTCGGATTGCTGATGGTGTTCGCGCAACTGCGGTTTGCACCCGAGAACACCTACTACGCCGAATTCACCAACGTCAGTGGGTTGAAAACGGGCGACTTCACCCGCATTGCCGGCGTTGAGGTGGGCAAGGTCAAACACATCGCGATCAAGCCGAACAGCCCGAACAGCCCCGAAAACGTTGTGGTGGTTCAGTTCTCCGCCGACGAAAGCGTGGTTCTCACTGAGGGCACCAGGGCGCTGATCCGTTACGACAACCTGATCGGCGACCGCTTCCTACAGCTGCAAGAAGGCGCCGGCGGGGTCGCCAAGCTCAATCCGGGACAGACGATCCCGGTGCAACGCACCGAACCCGCGCTCGACTTGGACGCTGTGATCGGTGGCTTTCGTCCGTTGTTCCGGGCGCTGGATCCCACTAAAGTCAACGCGCTCACCAGCCAGCTGATCCAGGCGTTTCAGGGCCAGGGCGCGGCGATCACCTCGTTTGTTGCCCAGACCGCAGCGGTGACCAACACGTTGGCCGATCGCGATCAGCTGGTTGAACAGGTGATCGCCAATCTCAACATCGTGCTGGGGTCGCTGGGTGATCAAAACCGACAATTCGACAAGACGCTGACATCGTTGTCCGAGCTGATCGATCGGCTGGCCGCCGGCAAAACCACAATTTCGACCTCGTTGGCGTACAGCAACGCCGCAGCCGGATCGATCGCAGATCTGCTGGCCCAGGCCCGCGAGCCGCTTAAAAGTACTGTCGCACAATCTGATCGGGCGAGCGGCACCGTTGCGGCCGACCACGATTACTTCGACGACCTGCTCAACACGCTGCCCGAGGCGTATCAGGCGGTCGCCCGGCAGGGTTTGTACGGCGATTATTTCACCTTCTATCTGTGCGATGCGGTGCTCAAACTCAATGGCAAGGGCGGCCAGCCGATCTACGTGAAACTCGCCGGCCAGCCCAGCGGACGGTGCACGCCGAAATGAAGTCCTTTTCCGAACGCAATGTGATGGTCATAGGCGTGGTCGGTGCCGCGGTGATTGCGGCAACCGTCATCGGTGCAATCAACTACGACAAGTTGCCGTTTTTCGCCATGCAGAAAGCGACGTACTCCGCCTACTTCGCCGAATCCAGTGGCCTGACATCCGGTGCGCATGTGCAGGTGGCGGGGTTTCAAGTGGGTGCGGTGACCGGTGTGGCATTGGACGGCCCACGCGTGTTGGTCACGTTCAACGTGGATAAGGACATTCACCTCGGAGACCGGACAGAGGCGGCAATCAAGGCCAAAAGCCTGCTTGGGGTCAAGGTACTCGCGATCACCCCGCGCGGAAACGGCCACCTGTCGGGTCCGATCCCACTTGATCGCACCATGCCGGCCTACCAATTGCCGGACGCCCTGGGAGATTTGTCGCGAACCATCAGCGGCCTTGATACCGATCAGGTCAACACGTCGCTGCAGACCCTGGCCCAGGCGTTTCACGACACACCACCCGAACTGCAAGCCGCGGTGCAGGGGGTGGCCCGATTGTCGCAGTCCATTGACGAGCGTGACACCCAGCTGCGCGATCTGCTGGCCAACGCCAACAAGGTGACGACTGTGCTGGCCCAGCGTGCCGATCAAGTAGCCGGTCTGATCGTCAACACCGACGCGCTGTTGGCTCAATTGCGAACCCAGAGCGCAGCTTTGGACCAGATCAGCACCAGCGTGACGGCGCTGTCCCAACAGCTTTCCGGATTCGTCGCCGACAATCGCGGGCAACTGCGGCCCATGCTGGAAAAGCTCGACAGCGTGCTGACCATCGTCGACAACCGCAAACAGCGGGTGCAGCAGTCGGTCAAACTACTCAACGCCTATGCGATGTCTCTGGGTGAGTCGGTGTCATCGGGCCCCTTCTTCAAGGCGTACGTGGCCAACCTGCTGCCCGGCCAGTTCGTCCAGCCGTTCGTCGACGCGGCCTTCTCCGATTTGGGGCTCGACCCCAATGTGTTGTTGCCTTCGCAGCGCACGGATCCGCCCACCGGCCAGCCCGGTACCCCCGCACTGCCGCTGCCGTATCCGCGCACCGGCCAGGGCGGCCCACCCAACCTGACGCTGCCCGACGCGATCACCGGTAACCCGGGCGATCCGCGCTATCCGTATCGGGAGCCGGCGCCCGCGCCTCCGCCCGGCGGACCGCCCCCGGGCCCGCCGGCCGCCGCGCCCCCGGGACTGGCGTCGGTTCCCGAACCCACACCCTCGCCGGTCTACGTGCCCGCGCCCGGGGAGCCGCCTACCTCGCCCACGCCGAGCGGCGGCGGCCGATGACCCGCCGTAACGCCAGGATCGGATTGGCGGTCGGACTCGTGCTGATACTGGCCGCCGGCTTCGTCACCATCCGCTCACTGCCCGGGATCGCCAGGACCCGCGTGGTCGCGTACTTCGACAACAGCAACGGCATCTTCGCCGGCGACGACGTGGTCATCCTCGGCGTGAAGGTCGGCCGGATCGACACCATCGAGCCACAGCCCCAGCACGCCAAGATCACGTTCTGGTTCGACAGCAAGTACAAGGTTCCCGCCGAAGTGAACGCGGTGATCCTATCGCCGAAGCTGATTACCTCCCGGGCGATCCAGCTCACTCCCGTCTACACCGCGGGCCCCGCGCTGACCGACGGCGCGGTGATCCCCGAAAGTCGCACCGCGGTGCCGATGGAATTCGACGATTTGCGCCAACAGCTGGAAAAGCTCAGTCACAGCCTGCAGCCCGCCCAGCCCGACGGCACCAGCGCACTGGGGGAGGTCATCGACACCGCGGCTGACAACTTGCGAGGCCAGGGCGAACACCTTCGCGACACGATCGTGAAGTTGTCACAGGCGATTTCGGTGCTCGGCGATCACAGCAACGACGTCTACTCCACTGTCAAAAACCTGTCGACGCTGGTATCGGTGCTCCACGACAGTGCGGGCCTGATGCGCCAGCTCAACGGAAATCTGGCGGCGGTCACGGGGCTGTTGTCCAACGACCCCGACGAGATAGCCCATGCGGTCAGCGATCTTGACACCGCCGTTGCCGACGTCACCGCCTTCGTGGCCGACAATCGCAACGCCCTCGGCGCCACCACCGACAAGCTGTCGTCCGTCTCGAAGGCCCTGACCGACAGCCTCGACGATGTCAAGCAGGCGCTGCACGTGCTGCCCAACGCGCTGCAAAATTTCGTCAACATCTGGGATCCGGCACACGGTTCGATCACCGGGATTCTGGGGCTGAACAACTTCAACAATCCGATCACGTTCCTGTGCGGGGCAATTCAGGCCGCTTCCCGCCTCAACAATGCACAGTCGGCGAAATTGTGTGTCCAGTATCTTGCGCCGATCATCAAGAACCGGCAGTTCAACTTCCCGCCAATCGGGGTGAACCCGTTCGTCAATGCCAAGGCTCGGCCCAACGAGGTGACCTACAGCGAGGACTGGCTGCGTCCGGACTACCGGCCGCCGCCCCCGGCGCAGGCCCCGCCGGCCCCGCCGGCCCCCGCTGGCCCAGCGCCGGCGGCCGAAGCCCCACCAACGACGAGCCCCGCCGACGGGCTACGCGGCCTGATGGTTCCGCCGGGGGGTGGGTCATGACTCGAAAACCCATGAGCTACAGAATGATCAGTCTGCTGATGGCCTGTGTCGCCGCCTGTGCAACCGGCTGCGGGTGGCGCGGCGTGAATTCCCTGCCGCTGCCCGGTACGGAGGGCAACGGGCCGGGCTCCTATCAGGTGCAAGCACAACTTCCGGATGTGACGAACATTCAGCCCAACTCGCGGGTCCGCGTCGGCGATGTCACGGTGGGCACCGTGACGAAGATCGAACGGCAAGGGTGGCACGCCCTGATCACCATGCGGCTCAACGGCGAAGTGAGCCTGCCCGCCAACGCCACGGCCAAGATCGGCCAGACCAGCCTGCTCGGCACGTTGCACGTCGAGCTGGCACCGCCCACCGACACACCGCCGGAAGGCCAGCTGCACAACGGATCCCTGATTCCACTCGCGCACGCCGGGGCCTATCCTTCCGTAGAGCAAACGCTCTCGGTGGCTTCGATGCTGTTCAACGGTGGCGGACTCGGTCAGATCCAAGACATCACCGCGGCGTTCAGCACCGCGTTCGCCGGGCGTGAGAACGACCTGCGCGGCCTGATCCAGCAGCTCGACGCATTCATCGGGCATCTCAATGACCAAAGGAACGAAATCCTCACGGCAACCGACAGCCTGAATAATCTGGCCGGTCAATTCGCCGATCGTAAACCAGTGGTAGACAAAGCCTTCCGCACCATCCCTGATGCGCTGCAGGTGCTCAAGGAACAGCGCGACAACCTCGTCCAGGTGCTGGACAAGCTCGGCCAATTCAGTGCGCTGGCCGCCGACTCGGCCAACCAGACCAAACACGCGCTGGTTGCCGAGCTCAAAGACATCGCCCCGGTGTTGGATTCGCTCGCCAACGCCGGACCGGCCCTCACCCGCTCACTGAGCCTGCTGGCCACCTACCCGTGGCCCAAAGAAAACATCACCAAGTTCGTCCGCGGCGACGCGGTCAACATCACCATGGTCATCGATCTGACGTTGAGTCGCTTGGACACGTCGTTCTTCACCGGCACCCGGTGGGAAGGCAACCTGACCCAGCTCGAGATGCAGTGGGGCCGCACCATCGGTCAATTGCCCAGTCCCGCCACCGCCGGCAACCCACTCATCGTTCCTTACCACCGCGATCAGGGGCCCTGACATGCGCCTGGATCGACGCATCAAAGTCCAACTGGTGATCTTTACCGTGATCTCGGTGTTGGCCGGCGGGATCATGGCATTCCGCTACATCGAAGCCCCCGCAATGCTTTTCGGTATCGGGCACTATGAGGTCACCGCCGAGCTGCGGCGGGCCGCCGGTCTGTACCCCAGCGCCAACGTCACGTACCGCGGCACCGAGGTTGGCCGAGTTCAAAGCGTGCGCTTGACGGAGACCGGTGTGCAGGCAGAGCTCCTCCTGGATTCCGGCATCAAGATTCCCGCCCAGCTGCAGGCCCAGGTCCATAGCCAATCCGCGATCGGCGAGCTGTACCTCGAGCTGCGGCCGCGCACCGGGGACGGCCCCGCGCTGAAGGACGGCGACGTGATACCTGTTGGGGCCACCTCGGTTCCGCCGGACATCGACTCGTTGCTCGACGCCACCGACCACGGGCTGGCCGCGATCCCGCAGGACAACCTCAGAACGGTCATCGACGAAAGCTACACCGCTGTCGGCGGATTGGGCCCCGATCTGTCCCGGCTGGTGAAGGGATCCACCGACCTGGCCATCGACGCTGACAAAAACCTGGCGTCCCTGACTACCGTGATCGACAAGTCCGAACCGATCCTCAATTCGCAAGCCACCAGCGCCGACTCCATCCAAGCGTGGGCGGCGCACCTCGCCGTGGTCACCGACCAGTTGCGCTCCCGCGACACCTCGGTCGCGGGTTTACTGCGCAACGGCGGCCCGGCCGCTGACGAAGGTCTCCGGCTATTCCAGCGGCTGCAACCTACGTTGCCGCTGCTGCTGGCCAACTTGGTCAGTGTCGCCGACGTGGCCGTCACCTACCAGCCGGCCATCGAACAGTTGCTGGTGCTGTTTCCCCAGGCGGTGGCCGTCGAGCAAGGCACGGAAACAGCTAACTTGAATACCAAACAGGCTTACAAAGGCCTGTTCCTGGACTTCAACCTCAACCTGAACCTGCCGCCGATCTGCACTACGGGTTTCCTTCCGTCCCAACAACAGCGAGTCTCGTCCTTCGAGGACTACCCGTCCCGGCCGGCCGGCGACCTGTACTGCCGGGTGCCGCAGGACTCGTCGTTCAACGTCCGTGGCGCACGCAACTATCCGTGCCTGACCGTTCCGGGGAAGCGGGCCCCCACGGTCAAGATGTGCGAAAGCGACCAGCAGTACGTGCCACTCAACGACGGATACAACTGGAAGGGCGACCCCAACGCCACTCTCTCGGGCCAGGACGTGCCACAACTGCCGCCCGGTTCGGCGCCTGGCCGCGGTCCGCCGCTACCGGCGCCGGCCCCGCCGCCGATCGCGGCCGCCGAATACGACCCGGCCACCGGCACTTACATCGGACCGGACGGGCACCTGTACACCCAATCCGACCTATCCCAAGTCGCGCCGAAGGAGCAAACATGGCAGTCGATGCTGATGCCGCCGCCGAGGAAGTGAGCGAGCCGGATACCGAAGAACACACGGACGAACCGCAGAACCAAACGGCCTCCGACGAGGACGCGCACGCCGTCGAGAACGCGGGTCCGCCCGGCGGCATTCGGCTGGCGTCGGTGGTTGGGCTGGTGACGGTCATCGCCGTGGTGGGATTGATCACGTGGCTGGGTGGTCGGGCCTACGAATCCCATCAAGCCCAGCAGCAGCGCCACCTCTTCATTCAGGTCGCGCGCCAAGGCGCGATGAACCTGACCACCATCGACTACACGCGGGTTGACGCCGACGTGCAGCGCATCCTCGATTCGGCGACCGGCCAGTTCCGCGACGACTTTCAGAAACGATCGCAGCCGTTCATCGACGTGGTCAGGCAGGCCCAATCAAAATCCGAAGGAACCATCGTCGAAGCCGGTTTGGAGTCGGAACAGGGTGACCAGGCGCGGGTACTGGTCGCGGTAACCGTCAAGACATCCAACGCCGGGGCCGCCGAGCAGCAGCCGCGGGCTTGGCGTATGCGCATCAGCGTGCAACGCGTCGGCAACAACGCAAAGGTATCGAACGTGGAGTTTGTCCCATGACACGGCATTGGCTTCAGAACCGGCGGCACCGAAACGACGGCGCTGCAACAGAATCCGACTCACCCGCGGCCGGCCACGCCAACCCCGACGAGGATGCGCGGCGGCAAAATGGTGTCCGCTGGGGCAGGGTGCTGGCCTACGGTGTGTTGCCCGCCTCGGCGCTGATCTTGACGCTGGGCGCGGGCTATCTCAAGTTTCGGGACTTCGCCGCCCGCGATTCCCAGTCGGCCCGCGCGGAGTCCGTCCGCGCTGCCACCGACAGCACCATCGCCATGCTGTCCTACCGACCGGATACCGTCGAACGCGACCTCGCGGCGGCGCGAGACCGGCTGAGCGGCAGCCTCAAAGACTCGTACACCGCGCTGACGCACGATGTCGTGATTCCCGGCTCGCGCCAGAAGCAGATTTCCGCGACGGCCGTCGTCCCGGCGGCGGCCTCGGTTTCGGCCTCGGAAACCCACGCGGTTGTTCTGGTATTCGTCGACCAGACGATCGCGATGGGCAGCGATCCGCCCAGCAATACCGCCTCGCGGGTTCGGGTCACTCTTGACAAGGTCGGCGGTCGCTGGCTGATCGCCGGTTTCGATCCGATTTAGTATGCGTTCACTGGCGGCGCCGGCGCTGACCGCGGCGACTATCGGTGTGTTCGGCGCGTTGGCGGCGCCGTCCGCATCCGCCGACGCGACGGCTTATCTGTTCAACGTAACGATAAGGCCCGGCTACCATTTCGCCTCGCCCGCTGACGCTCTCGCCTACGGACAGGGCATCTGCGACAAGGTCGCCCAGGGTCGCGGTTATGCCGACCTCATGAACGATGTCAAGGCCGACTTCGGCACGACCGACGAGTACCAGGCGTCCTACCTGATCACCCAGGCGGTCAACGAGCTATGTCCGGCGTCGATCTGGCGGTTGCGCAACTCAGCAGGCCACTACCGTCCACCCGCGTCATGACCGCACAGAAAGGCCGGCTTATCGTCCACCCCGTGCGTTCTCGATCACCCGTGGCTTTTGTTGCGGTTGCACTCGCGGCCGGTGCGGCGTCGGCGGCGCCCACCGCGCACGCAGACAACAAGCGGCTCAACGACGGCGTCGTCGCCAACGTCTACACGATTCAGCACCAGGCCGGCTGCACCAATGACGTGCGGATCGATCCGCGACTGCAGTTGGCGGCGCAGTGGCACGCCGTGGATATGCTGAACAACCGAGCCCTCGGCGGCGACGTCGGCACCGACGGGTCGGCCCCTCAAGGCCGGGCGACCGCAGCGGGATTTCGCGGTAACGTCGCCGAAACCGTCGCGATCAATCCGGCTTTGGCCATCAGCGGAATCGAACTGATCAATCAGTGGTACTACAACCCCGCAGACCTCGCGATCATGCAGAACTGCACCTATAACAGCATCGGCGTGTGGTCCGAAAACAGCCCCGACCGCACCGTCGTCGTCGCCGTGTACGGGCAACAGGATCGACCACGCCCGAGGCTCCCAGACGGTAGTGCCGCGCCGGAACCGGACACGCCGCCCGATCCCAGCCCCAGCTATGACGCGAGCGACGAATTGGAGCACGGTTTCGACTGGTTCGCCTGGATCCTCAGAGGCGTCAACCCGCCGCCCGCATATCCGCCCGGTTAGTCTTGGCGCCGGGGCGCCGGCAAACCAGGCCTCGACATAATTCGGTACAGCTCAACCGATTAGAGGTTCATGATGTTTTCTGCGTTACCGTGTGCGATCGAGTTTCGCTGATCATCGGTGAGTTTGGCTTCCTCAAGGAACTCCGACACGTTGTCGCGGACGATGTACGGGAAATCTTCGGAATAGATGAGGCGTTCGGCACCGATCTCAGCGATGATGAAGTTCAGCTGGTTCTGGCTGAACATGCCGGATGGCGTGACCCAGACCTGCTCGCGGTAATACTCGCTTACCTGGCGTTCGAGATCGGGGCCGCCCCAGCCGATGGCCTCGTCGAGTCGATCGAGCCAGCCCGCGACGAATTCACCCCAATGGCCACTGAGCAGCTTCAGGCTGGGGTGGCGATCCAGCGCCCCCGACAAGATGAGCCGCAGCAGGTGAACACCTGCCTCGGCATGCCAACCAAAAGCGGGCCCGGAGAACAGGAAATGCAACGCAGCCGGCCAGTGCCCTGCATAGTAGGCCCGAGACACCGGATTCTCCGGTAGTCCCGGGTGGACGTAGATAGGCAAATCAACCTTCTCGGCTGCGGCTAGGACCGGGTCGAATCGCTCGTCGTCGAGGAACAAGCCGCCGCAGCTTCCCGAAACCAAAGTCCCCACGAAGCCCAGCTCGTTGACACATCGCTTGAGTTCGTCGGCCGCCGCGGCGGGGTCGTGCAATGGTAGGGTCGCAAATCCCCGGAATCGTGTGGAGTGCTCGGAAATCTGTTGAGCGAGATCATCGTTAACTCGCTTGCATAACGCTACGGCCTCCGAGTGAACGAGGTTGCCGGGACTGTTAGCACCGTGCGAGACAACCTGCACGTCGATGCCAACCTGGTCCATGTGGGCTAGGCGGCTGCCGCCCAGCCGCTCTGCTGAGTCCCGGTCGGGCATGAAGTCCCGAAGGAAAGCGCCGAAACCCTCGTCAGGAACGACGGGCGCTGACCCGGCAAGTTCCAGCACGCGTGCGACCGCGCCGGGATGATGGAAATGTTCTTCGACGGTGATGATGCGCAACGAAGTATCCTTTCTATGCCGATAACGACGCGGGTCAGCCGGTGCTGTGGACGCCGGTCATCAGCGCGGCCAGGTCCTCGGGTGCAAGAAAGGATGCTGGTGGCGGAGGACCCCAGTTGAATAGTCCCCGGGCACCTTCTAGCGTTTCGGGGGTCCAAAGTTGGTCCTCAATAATGCAATCCATGTCGGAGTAGTACTCGCTGAAGTTGCCGGCGGGGTCCTTGAGGTACCAGAAGAAGTTCGACCCGGCATGGTGGCGGCCGAGCCCCCAGACATGCCGCTCCGGGTGGCCCTCGAGCATCGCCAACGCAGCGCGTCCGACCTCGTCGACGTCGTCGACCTGCCAGGAGGTGTGGTGCAGAAAGCTCACCGGCGCATTGAGCACGAGCACGTTGTGGTGGTCGGTGGAACACCGCAGGAATGCACCGGCATCCTTGATCAAGTCGCTGACTTTAAACCCGAGGCCGTCGGTGAAAAACGACCGCGTCGACGCCAGGTCGGTCGTGCCGATGACCGCGTGCCCCAGCTTGCGGGGAATGACTCGACCGGTGCGCAGGACCCCGGGTGCTCGGCAATCTGACCGCTCGATCCGTCCGGGCCCGTTGTAACGGGTAGCGGGCGCCGCCGGCTGGTTCAGCCGTGCGGCGATCTCGACGGTTGCCAGCACGCCGGTCGCTTTGTCGACAGCGGTAACGCTTCGCTCGTCGCGTCTGATCTCGACGTCGAGGCGGTCCAGGTTGGTGGCGACGCGACCGATGTCGTCGGCATCGTCGGCGCCCACCCGCAGCTCGATCAGCCGACGGGTGGGTGCGTGGACAACGTGGAGCTGGCGGCCGCCGTCGCGAGTACACAGCCAACCTCCCTGTGGATCCAGCCCGAAATCGGCGTAGTAGGAAACGGTTTCACGGACGTTGGGTACCCCGATGGTGACGGAACTGAGCCCATGCAGCGCCATGCCTGACCAGTCTGTTATCGTGCGCCGCTGTCGGCAACGAACGTCTGGTGGAGCTCGCCGATGCCCTCGATCCAACTGTCGAGGCGCTCGCCGGCCCGCAGGAAGCGTTGCGGTTCGCGGCCGACGCCGACACCGGCAGGCGTGCCGGTGAAAATCACGTCGCCGGCATAAAGTGTCACATTCTGTGACAGCATGCTCACGAGCGCGCGGACCGGGAAGATCAGGTCGCGTGTGCGGCCCTTCTGCATCTCCTCACCGTCGACGGCGCAGCCGAGTTCCAGGTCATCGAGGTCGTTGAATTCGTCCGGTGTGACGAGCCACGGGCCTTGCGGGGAGAAGCCTGGGAACGACTTGGCGAGCCCGAATTGTGGTGCTGACCCCCGCATTTGCCGCACTCGCTCGGAAATGTCCTGCCCCACAGTGAGTCCCGCCACATAGGATATGGCGTCGCGCTCGCCAACTCGGCTGGCTTCGCGGCCCAGCACGACGACCAATTCCACTTCCCAGTCCACACTGCCGCCGGTCGGGATGACGACCTCGCTGTCGGGACCACTGAAGCTGGACACGTATTTGGTGAACACCGGCGGTGCGTCGGTGGGGGCAGCGAATCCGGATTCCGCTGCGTGGGAGTGGTAGTTCAGCCCGACCGCGAACACCTGTCGCGGCGCGGGGGAGGGCGCGCCCAGAAGGCGGCGGTCAATGCGAGCACAGCCGCTCAACTTGTCGGTTTCCAGCTCGGAGGCCCACCCGGTGAACTGTTTCCAGGCTGTGTATACGGCAGGAAGGTCGGGTCCAAAACGACCGTGGGACGCGGTAGCGATATCGACACTTTGTTCGGCACCGGCCTTACCGATCACCAGAACCGCACGGTTGTCGAGATTAGCAACTCGCATGAAAACTCCTATGTTGGAATATGTTCTGAGGCATGCGTCCGGGCGCCCATTAAGCCCGCTGTTTTGGCGGTTGACGATGGACGCACGTGTGGGCGAAGGCTAGCTGCTGATAGTGGATCGAAGCACCGATCAGATGATGCTCGATGCAGTGCCCGACACCGTCGACGATCTCCGACCGAACACGTTGGGTGTTGGAGAATTTCGACATGAAGAGTTCGCGAGCCTCCGGCGACCCGTCCCAGAGCGCGTCGAATTCCGCCAACGCATGAAAAATGGGCACCGTGATGTCCGGTGCGGTGAGGTTCAAGCGTTGCGCCGCCCATTGTGGCGCGGCGGTGAGCTCGGTCATCGGAGCCGGGGCGTAGGATGTGCGGGCAGCCGCAATACCAGCGGCACTGCAGGTACCCTCCGGTCCATACCAAAGCTTTTCGCGCTCGTCGATAGGAATGTCGACGACGCCAGAGAGCGGCAGTGCCCCGAGTTGATCGGCGGCTCCGCCCTGCGGGATCCGCGCGCCCATCCCGGTGGCCGACAGACCAACCAGGTGCCAGGATGGTTGTGCCGCAGCTATTTCGAAGGCGATCATCCCTCCGATGGAATGCGCGATCAACATGACGGGAGGATGGCCGCATTGGGTCACCAACTCGTCGATTGCGGCATTTAGAACGCGGGCCTGCTCGGGAATCGCGTAGTCGTAGTCGTCGGGCGGCTGACCGCTGTCACCGTAGCCGGGCCGGTCAATGATCAGCACGTCAAAACCGTTGCGGTTGGCGATCTCGGCGAACGAGCCAGCATCGGAACCGGCGACTTCGAAGTAGCGTCCGGTGAACAGCCCGCCGTGCAATGTGACGAGCAACGGGGCGCGGGAAGCCGGCCGAGGAGCCCGGTGCAGTCGGCCGGCGACGAGCGTCGCCCCGACCTTCGCAGTCATAGTGCGCATAAGATCTGCTTTCGGGTTTGCGGCTGTCGTCATCGCTTCTCCCGGCAGCGGGGAAAGAGCTTGATGGCATTGGCGCTTTCCACTTGAACCAGCTCGGACTCTGCCCAGCCGGCGAAGCCGGTGAGGTTGGCGATGTTGTGAATCACTGTCGGTTCGGGTGCGGCGGGCCAGTCCGTGCCGAACAAAATGTGTTCGGCCGTAGTGACTTCCAGCGTCGGGAGCAGCGAATTGCGACTACCCGCCAGCGCGGTTTCGTAGTACAAATTCCGCAAAACCTCTCCGACGTGGGCCGAGTCGATCTCAGCATCATTGGGGCCCCGGCCCATCTGAGTGTGTTCGGCGATGCGCCAACCCAGCGTCGGCAATATTCCACCGCAATGGGCGAGGAGCAGCGTCAGCGTCGGGTGCCGTAGAAATATACCGGCGTAAATTGCATCGGTGATGGTACGTGCCGTGTCGCAGGGGAATTCGATGATCGAGCTCGGTCGGTCAAAGCCCAGCACGTCGATGTGCGGGCACTCCGCGGGATGTACGAAACACGGCACCTGGCGACGCGCCAACTCGGCGAGTATCGGCGCGTAGAACTCGCCGCCAAAATAGTGCCCCGCCGCGTTGCTGGAAAGCAGCACCCCGTCGAGTCCGAGGACGTCGAGCGCGTATTGGATTTCAGCCAGCGCGCTGTCGGGGTGGTCGGCGGGTATGGCGGCGAACGCGCCGAATCGGCCGGGATGGTCGTCGATCAGCGTGGCATATTCCTCGTTGACCTGACGGCAGAACCTGGTCGCGAATCCGGCACCACGCCGGTCATCAGTGAAAGACCAGGGAACCGAGAGAATTTGGGTCGCAATTGAGTGACGGCCCATGAAATCGATGGCCGCGGCGGGACTCCAGTGCGCCGACATTCGATAGCCGCCGGTGAGGGTGAACCCGGACTCGAACAGGCGCGCCACCGAGCCGCCCAGGTAATGCGTGTGTACGTCGACGCGGGTGCCGACTAGGTCGGCAGTCCCGCGATTGTCAGCCATGCGATCTCGTGGCTTCAATGCCCGCACACCAAACCCGCCTGATGCTGCGGGTAGCACCGATGTCGACGAGCGGATCCCCGTCGAGCAGGATCAGGTCTGCCCGGCGGCCCGGCGCCACCACGCCCCGATCGTGCAGGCCGAAATAGCGGGCAGGCATGGACGTTGCGGCGCGAAGCGCATCGACACGGGACAGGCCGGCCTCGACGAGAAGCTCGAGTTCCTGGTGCAGGCTTTCACCATGCGGAGGCGAGAAGGGCACACCCGGTGTTGCGTTGGCGTCGGTTCCGGCGAGGATGGGTACGCCGGCCCGATACATCTCGCCGACGCTTGTGCGGGCGGCTCCGTAGTCGAGGCCCGCCGCCTTGCCGACCGTGTCCACGATTCCCTTCATCATGGTCAACGTGGGGATCGCGATAGTGCCGGCGGCAGCCATGCGGGCGATGACCGACACATCGAGCGCCTGCTCGATGGGTACGTGGGTGATCATGTCCGCTTTGGCATTGACCGCCATTGCGAAAGTGGCTGTGGTTGTTGCATGCACGACTGTTCGCGTGGCACGGTCGTGGGCGGCGGCGACAATGGCATCCATCGTTGGCTGATCGGGCCCGGGAATGTCGGCGATGATCTTGACGTAATCTGAACCCTCGTGGATCCGCTCGGCCACGAATTGGGTTGCTGCGCCTGGGCCGTCGACCAAGCCCGCTGACGGAAAGCCCGGGATGTGGCTGTGGGTGCTACCGGAGGCGGTAGCGGGTGTGCCCGCACTGCGGATGTCGGTGCGACCGACCTGGCCGCGGAGGGAGTCGACCTTCGCCGGCGGCCAGGTCGCCATGTCCAGCGCTGTCGTCACCCCGTGAGCGCACAACCGATCGAGTGCCTCAGCGCCGTGCAGATGGACATGGGCATCGATGAGACCGGGCAGCAGCGCGCCGCCGTTTCCGTCGATCACTTCGGCTCCGGAGGCATCCGTGCCGATCACCGCGCCGTCGATCACGATCGTTATAGGTTCGCTCAGCGCGGTCCCGTCGAAGACGCGTACGTTGGTCAATGCGGTTTTGCCGGCTCGTGCGCTGGCGTCGGGTTGTGTCGGTGTCACGCGGTCTCCGATGTTGTCAGTTCGAATGTTGCAGGATCGATGCGGTGTTGGTCTCGAAGTCTCCCTTGTGAGCGCTCAATTGGACGCCCCGGACAACAGGTTGTGGTACGCGTTGCGTACGGCTGGAACCAGGGCGGTGGCTTGCACCGGGTCAACGTGGGTCGCAAGGAGTTTCAAAATATCCCCGCGGCGCCGATCCTCAGGAACGTGTACGCCGCGTGCGGTGATCAGCGCGTGAAAATGCGCGTGGTTTTCGCAGAATGCCAAAATGTATGTCGCAGGCGCGGCGGTAGCCTCGGTGAGCGCAGCAGCCAGATCACGAACTCGGCGACCAAATGTGGCGCTCTCAGCGTCGTCGAGGCCGGTGATGCGCTCGGCGTGGCGGCGGACGCGCAAAACGATCCAGCCGGGTACTTCGGCGCCCGGCATGACTTCGGCCGCCCACAACTCGTCCCGAAACACGACCGAGGCCTCGTTGACTCGGTCCATAGCGCACACCGCGCACCCGTCCCCGGGTGCCGCCGCATCAGTCATGTGCTGCCCCTTTCGTTGATCTCTGACGTCAGATCAGTGGGGTGATCTGGTCGTCACGGCCCAAAAGGGCCTTACCGTAGATTTCGTAGCTGACCGTGGGCAACACCACGGCGTGTCGGGCGCCGACGCTGGAATCGCGCCAAATACGTTGCAGCGGATTGATTTCGGCGAAGCTCGCCGCGCCGTGTGCGCTGAGCAGGATGTCGATGGCCTTGGTGATGTGCTCGAGGACCCAGCCCGTGTCGGCGCGCACCCGCGTGCGGGAAAGCTCATCGGGAAAGACTCCGGCAGCGGCTGCGGTGTCGATGTCGTCGGCGGCTCGGTAGGCGTGCAGATGCGCGGTGTCCACCATCATCGCTGCGCGCGCCAGTTGTAGCTGGAAGGCCACCGAGTCGGACTGGGCGGTGTAGAAGGTGTAGGAGATGGGTTTCTTGGCAGCTTTTTCGCGCACGATTTCGAGCGCCTTGCGGCCCATACCAAGCTGCGGGCCGGCTAGCACCAGCGACAGCAATGGCACGAACGCCGACCGGTACAGGGTTTCTTCGGTGTGCTCGGTGGCGTAGCTGCCGCCGATCGTCTGCGGAACCGAAACGATTCGGTGTTGCGGAACGAACACGTCAGTGGCGATCAGGCAGTTGGAGCCCGTCGACTTCATCCCCGCCACAAACCACGTGTCCTCCAACTCGAGGTCGGCGTAGGGGACCAGCGCCAGGCCCTGGTCGATCGCCTCGCCGGCGTCGTCGGTGATCGGGATACCCAGGACCGCCCAGCTGGCGTGCCAGGAGCCAGAGTTGTAGAACCAGCGGCCGGTTACCCGAAATCCGCCGTCGACTTTGACCGCCTCGGAGGTCGGCGCAAGTACCCCGGAAACCTTCGCATCAGGTGTATCGCCCCACACGTCGTTTTGAGCCCGTTCGGGGAACAACCCGGTCATCCAGGCGCAGACGTTGCAGAGGGTGACCACCCAGGCGGTGCCGCCGTCAGCCTCGGCCACAGCCGCGGACACATCGAGCATGGTGCGCATCGAAGTCTCATATCCGCCGTAGCGTCGCGGTTGGGCGATCCGAAAGACACCGGCGTCGGTGAGCGCGGTGATCGATTCCTCGACCACCCGGCGGTCGGTCTCGCCCTGGGCGGCATTCTTTGCGAGCATGGGCTGCAATGCGCGGATCCGCTCGACCAGCTCGGCGGCGGCGGGAATGGCGACGGGTGCACCAACGGTTGACATGGCGTAGTTCCTCTCGGGTTACCTGCTCAGTTCGAGCAGGCGATGATCTGGTCGACGATCGGAGGCCGAGGGCGCTCGGCGTGACGGGAGTGGGTGCCGAAGGTGCGGTGGGCGTAGACCAGCGGCGGCAGTTGAACATGCTGGGCGCGCGTGATGAGTCCCAGCAGCAGTAGGTGGTCGCCGCCGTCGATAGCGTTGTACAGATCGCAGGCCGCCCAGCCCGCCGCGCCATCGATGCGGGGCAGCGCGCAGTCGTAATGCCAAGCGGTGCAAGCGAATCGGTCGGCTCCCCGGCGAGCGAACAGCACCGCCAGCTCGTCCTGGCCGTGGCCGAGCAGGTTAACGCCGAACCGGCCGGCGTCCAGGATCCGCTGCAGCAGCATCGATTGACGCTCGAAGGCCACCGTGACCAGCGGCGGCTCCAGTGATAGCGCGGCGAACGAACTGACCGTCGCGCCGTATGGACGGTGGGCGTCGGCGGTGGTCACGATCGTCACCGGTGCGCAGATCCCGGCCATCAGCTCACGGGCGCGTTGCCGATCGATTCCGGTGTCGGCGCATCCCACCGTCCTTTTGGTGTGGTGTTTGGTTGCCATAACGGTCGCCTTTCGGATTTCAGCGTGCGCCGATGAGCACGTCCATCGGGTTGGGCAGTCCCGCCCGAAGTGACCAAGCGCGGTCGGTGAGTTCTTCGACGCCGACCCCGGCGCGGCGGGCGGCGAGCATCGCTTCGGGGTCGAAGGCCGGCCCGACCGAATCAGCGGCGTATTCCGGGCCGTGCATGTATTCGGTGGCTTGGTGGGGCTCGGCGAAATTGTCGATCTGCATTTCGACGAAATTGCCGTCCGGATCTTGGTAGTACAGCGAAGTCGTCACCCCGTGCGCGATGGAAACCGCGGGACGAACGCCGTTGTCTCGCAGCAGCACATAGCGATCGAGCAGGTCGTCGAGATTGTCGAAGGTGTAGGCGACGTGATGGGTGCAGGCGGTGGTGGGACCCCTTCGCTCCAGCAGCATCGGCGGAGTCAGCAGGGCAACTCGATGGTGTTCGTCATCGAAGGTGATGAAGCACAACTGCTGATCCTGGTAGACGACGTGCCCGTCGAGCACCGTGCAATACCAGTCGCACATCTCCTGTTGTTGACCGGTTTGGAAAACAACGTGGGCGAACTTTGGCTTGGCGGACATCGCGGACAATCTCCTTGGGCGAATTCGTCTGGCACTGTGGTGGTTTGGCCGTGCTGATCGGCTCCGCGTTGGGTCAGGCCGACGCCGGTGGTAGACACGTCACGTTGGTGATGTTCCGAGGTTAGGGTCCGGCATCTCGGCGGGAAATCCGAATTGCGAGATGGTTTGGCCGGTGTGCGACCAAATACCGCCTCCGCATACATTCATCAGGTTTGCAGCAGCTTTTTGATCAAGGCCGTGACCGCCTCGGGTTGCTCCATCGACCAGAAGTGACCGGCATCGATGTACTCGACGCCCACACTGGGCGCATTGGGGATGTATTCACGCGCGTTCTCGTAGAATTCGCGTGGCTGAGTCTTGCTGTCGTATCCCTGCATGATCATTATCGGGCAGCTCCACGCGCCCATGAGGTCTCTTCGGCGCCGCAGCCATTCCTGCCTGAACGAATTCGAGTTGAAGTAGCGTGGCACTGCTTCGTTGACACCGGGGTAGGCGAATTCCTGAATTGTTCGCCGCATCTCGTCGTCGGGGACGGGATATTTGCAGATCCAGGTATATACCCAAGTAACAAAGTAGGCGGGATCGTCCATCAGCCCGGAGCGCGGTGCATTGGCGAACAGTGCACCTTGAGGCGCTAGGTCAGGGTGGAAGTGGTAGAGGTGTTGTTCACCGCGGCCGTACCGTAGGACCCGGTCTGGGTGCTTAGCGGCGATGAAGTCGGCCTGGACCGTGCCACGGTCGTGAGTCACCAGGTTGAACTCATCGAGGCCGGCCAGACTGATTGCCTCCAGCAGTTGGTCCGCGGCCGCCTCGTGTCGGTAGTTACCGACTTTCTTGTCGGACTGCCCGTATCCCTTCAAATCGAAGGCGATACAGCGATTTGTAGCGGACAGGGCAGCCATCTGGTGGTGCCACTGGTACCACGCGTCGGGAATTCCGTGGAGGAATACGATCGGCTCGCCCTGCCCAGCCTCGACGTAGTGAAACCGGACAGTTTCGTCGTCGCCGGGTGCGTCGACAAAGTGGTGTGCAAAAACCACTCCGTCGAGGACTTCCTGATCGCCTTCGCTGTCAAACGCTCTCGGTGGCACGGGCCCCAATTCGGCGACCCGAGCCGCAATTCTATCTTCGGGAGGCAGAAATCCCTCCAGAACTTTCTTTGCCCGTGCCGGGATTTCCGAGTATTCGATTGCGTCAACAGCTGTCATCTGTTCGTTCTTTCTGTCACTGAGCCAGCGCCATTTACTCGGATGCGAGCGATGCCACCGAAGACGGTGCGCATCGCTGTGGCCGACGTTAGAGTCGGCAGAGCAGAGGGAAAATCCACTTTGCGAGATAGCTTGTCCGCCGTGCGGCCACCTGCGGCCCGTCCGACCTCTGTGTTCGAGGCCGGTTCATCGTTTGGGGCGCGCGGCGATATGCAGCCCTTACTATGTGATGCAGGAGCTGGAATAACGAGGTCAGCAATGTCTGCGGTACCGAAGCTGGGCAGTTCGCTAGCGAACCCGTCGAGCGATGAGCGGCGCAGAGTCGTCTGCGCAACCGACGATTTTGACGTCTATCGCGACACCATTAACGGCGTCTACTATCCAGCGCGACTGGAACTGGTGGATCCGAGCGCTCGATTGTCCAATGCCGCGATGATGGCATATCGGCTGACCGATTTGACGATCGGAATCGTCCACTTCGGAGCCGAAGTATCAATCGACCCCGGCGACATGGGCGGCTACCACATCGACATGCCCCTCGTGGGGTCGGTCGCAACAAGCTGTGGCACCCAAGAACTGGTTGCTACGCCCGACTGCGTGGCGGTGTACAGCCCCGGCGAGCACACCTTCGTCAAGTCTTGGGCTGACGTCGCCACCCAGGTCAGTATCAAGATCGACCGGGCGGCGCTCGAAAGCGAACTTGCGCGTATTCTTGGCCGGCCAGTCGATCGGCGAGTCTGCTTTGACATCGGTTTTGACATGACCTCCTCCGCCGGCAAGCGGTGGCGATCCATTGTCGAGATATTGCTTGACGTCATCGCCCGCCCAGGCGCAATTCCCGATGCCGCCTTGGCGATGCAGATCCGCTACCTCGAACGTGCGGTGATCGCCGGATTGCTGGCAAGTCAGCAGCATTCCATGACGGAGGCGATCCGTAGCGGACCGGTCCGCGCGAGCTCATCAGCATTGCGCAAGGCCGTTACCCTCGTCGCCGAAGCGCCCGGTGCTCAGCACACTGTTGCTGACCTTGCTCAAGCCGCCGGCGTCGGCGTGCGGCAACTTCAGAAACTGTTCCGCGACGAGTTCGACATGAGTCCGGCGAATTACCTACGCAACGTGCGGCTGGACGGGGCGCGGTCGGATCTGATCGGCGGCGATGAGGTGACCACCGTCAGTGACGTGGCGTACCGGTGGGGGTTCAATCACCTCGGGCGATTCGCCGCGCACTACGAACACAAATTCGGCGAGACGCCGTCACACACACTGCGGCGGCGCTGAAAGGTCAGGCGGGCCGGGCGCTGCCGTCGGGCAACAGGCGATCGATCAAGGGCGAGAGCCGAAAATCCACCAGCTCGCGCATCACAAGTGCCGTGTTCGTCCGCTTGACGCCTCGAATGCCCAGGATGTGTCCCGTTACCCGATATAAATCGTCGGCATCGCGGGCGACAACCTGGATCAACAGATCAGCCACGCCAGTTAGTCCGTGGACCTCGACCACTTCGGGGACGCGGGCCAGCGCCGCGGCCACGTCACCCAGCATCCGTTGTTTGACGTTGGTCAACACGAACGCACGCAAGGGGTACCCCAGGAAATCGGGCGTGATCGTGCGCTCGAATGAGCCCAGCACCGACGCGTCGTCCCAGCGCGCCAACCGCGCCTGCACGGTGTTGCGCGAGACCCCGATCCGTTCGGCCAGCGCCACGGTGGACGCCCGCGGGTCGTCCGCCAGGGCGCGCAGCAAACGCGCGTCGACCGCGTCGGCGATGCTGCCGCTTGACATATTGGTGACCTCTCAATCAGCGCGCGACCAGAAAGCACGCATTTTGCTCAAACTTTAGAGCATTGATTGCCGTATTGGCTCGTGGCTGCTGCACTGGATCAACTATCTGCCAAAGGGAGTCATCATGCCCGCCGCCGTTTCCGCGCCGCTGCCGGGGGCAGTCGGCCCTCGCCTGGAAGGCGATCCCGTGGTGGACATCGAGCAGCGACTGCTGTGGCTGTCGACCGCGATGATCCATCACGCCAACCGGGTCCGGCCGCCGAATCCGTCCGGACTGAAGGTCGGCGGTCATCAGGCGTCGAGTGCGTCGATGGTGTCGATCATGGCCTCGCTGTGGTTCGAGCAGCTGCGGGCGGGCGATCGGGTCTCGGTCAAACCGCACGCGTCGCCCGTGCTGCACGCGATCAACTTTCTGTTGGGTGATCTCGATGAGAAATACCTGCCCATGTTGCGCGAATTCGGCGGGTTGCAGTCCTACCCCAGCCGGTCCAAGGATCCCGATCCGGTGGACTACTCAACCGGTTCGGTGGGAATCGGTGCCACCGCACCCATTTGGGGCGCCGTCGCGCGCCGCTATGTGAACGCCGCGCTGGGGGATACCGGTTCGGGTCGCCAGTACTCGATCGTCGGGGACGCCGAGCTGGACGAGGGTGCGGTGTGGGAGGCGGTGTTGGACACCTCCGTCACCGAACTCGGCGAGATCGTCTGGATCGTCGATCTGAACCGCCAGTCGTTGGACCGGGTGGTTCCCAACATCGCGGCCGGCCGTCTGGAGAGGATGTTCGCCGCCGCCGGTTGGCAGGTGATCATCGTCGTGTTCGGCAAGCTGCTCGAAGCGATATTCACCCGCCCGGGCGGCACCGCGCTGCGCGAGCGGATCTTGCAGATGCCCAACCCCGAATACCAGCGGTTGCTGCGGTGCGACGCCGACGCGCTGCGCGCGCGGCTGCCCGGGACAGGTCCGGACGCAGACGTCATCGGTGGCCTGGTGTCCGGCCTCGACGACGCCACGTTGCTGCGCGCGATTCGTAACCTCGGCGGCCACGACCTCGACGCACTGCGCGAGGCATATGCGCGGATAGACGACGGCCGCCCGACGGTGATCATCGCCTACACCATCAAGGGGTACGGTCTTCCCACACAAGGACATCCGCAAAACCACTCCTCGCTGCTGACGGTCGAACAGTTCGACCAACTGGCCGCACGTCTCGGCATGGACGCTGAGCATCCGTGGCAACGGTTCGACCCCAACAGTCTCGCGGGACGGCTGTGCGCCGCGACGGCAACCCGGTTGCGCCGCGATGAGAACCCCTACACGGCACCGCCGTCCGTGCCCACCGATATCGGGCGCACGCCGTCGGGCACGTCGACAACGCAGGCTGCGCTCGGTCGTGCCCTGCTCGACCTGATCCGCGAGGCGCCCGAGGCGGCCAAGCGAATCGTCACCGTGAGCCCCGACGTCAGTTCGTCGACCAATCTGGCCGGGTGGTTGAACAAGGTCGGTGTGTGGTCGCCGACCGAGCGGCGCGACTGGTTCGCCGATGACGCAGAGACGATCATGCACTGGCGCGAGCGACCGACGGGCCAGCACATGGAACTCGGCATCGCCGAGGTCAACCTCGTGGGCCTGATGGGCGAGCTAGGTGCAACCTGGAGCCGTTGGGGCCAGCCGCTTTTCCCGATCGGTGTGCTCTACGATCCTTTCGTCGAACGCGCGCTCGAGCCGTGGTCCTTCGGGATTTACGCGGGCGGCCAATCCATCCTGGTCGGTACCCCCGCCGGGGTCAGCCTGGCGCCGGAGGGCGGGGCGCACCAATCGATCAAGACTCCATCGATCGGACTCGAGCAGCCCGGATGCGTCGCGTACGAGCCGGCGTTCGCAGTCGAGGTGGAATGGGTTCTGCTCGAAGCCATCTCACGGCTCGGCCGACCGGATGGCAGTTCGTCGTACCTGCGGCTGTCCACCCGCCCGGTCAACCAGGCGTTGGCAGGCGTGCCGAGTGATCCGGCCGCCCGGGACCGGCGCCGACGCCAAGTGCTGGCCGGCGCTTACGTCCTGCGCGCCGCGCGGCACCCCGCCGTCAGCATCGTCGGCATGGGTCCGGTGATCACCGAAGCTCTGCACGCCGCAGAACGCTTGGCGAGCTTGGATATTGCGGCGGAGGTGGTGTGCGTGACCAGTCCCGGACGGCTGTTCGAAGCGCAGCAGGCACGGCACGGGCTCGCCGAGGCGCCGACGTGGATTCTGGACCAGGTCTTCCCGGCGGAGCGGGCGGCACCGATGGTCACCGTTCTCGACGGTCACCCCCACACGCTGGCGTTCCTTTCCGGCATCAACAAGGTGCCCGCTGCATCGTTGGGTGTGACCAGGTTCGGGCAGGCCGGCGGTCTCGAGGACGTCTACCGCTACCACGGCATCGATGCCGATTCCATCGTCGGGGCAGCGCTGGATCTCGCCGAATAGTCACCGCCTTCATCAACACACCGACTTGTCGGACCCTCGTGGTGTCATGCCGCTATGACATTCAGCTGGGGAGCCGAGGCGGGTACCGTTCTGCAGCCCGGCACACGCGGCCGGGTGCGTGTCCTGGGCGGTCCGGGGACCGGCAAGAGCAGCCTGCTCGTCGACGCCGCGGTCAACCGCATCGCCGCCGGTGTGGATCCGGAATCAGTTCTGCTGCTTACCGGTTCGGGCCGGCTCGGGATGCGGGCGCGCACCACGTTGACGACGGCGCTGCTGCGTTCACGCGCCACGGGTCCCTTCCGCGCCGCGGTCCGCGAGCCGTTGGTCCGCACCGTGCACAGCTACGCCTATGCGGTCCTGCGGCGGGCCGCCGAGCGCGCCGGCGATGCCCCTCCGCGGCTGGTCACCAGCGCAGAACAGGACGCCATCATCCGCGAACTGCTGGCCGGTGACCTCGAAGACGGACCGGACGCCGCCACCACCTGGCCAGAGCATCTGCGGCCTGCCCTGAGCACCGCCGGGTTTGCCACCGAGCTGCGCAACCTGTTGGCGCGCTGCTCCGAACGCGGTGTGGACCCCACGGAGCTGGAGCGGCTCGGCCGGCGGCGCCGGCGGCCGGAGTGGACCGCCGCCGGCCAATTCGCGCGACAGTACGAGCAAGTGCTGCTGCTGCGGGCGGCGGTCGGAATGGCGGCCCCGCAGGCGACGGCGCCCGCGCTGGGTGCCTCCGAGCTGGTCGGCGCCGCGTTGGAGGCTTTCGCCGTCGATCCCGAGTTGCTGGCTGCCGAACGCGGCAGGGTCCGCGTGTTGTTGATCGACGACGCGCAGCAACTCGACCCGCAGGCTGCCAGCCTGATTCGGGTGCTGGCCGCGGGCACCGAGCTGGCCCTCGTGGCCGGCGATCCCAACCAGGCGGTGTTCGGCTTCCGCGGTGGCGAGCCCGCCGGGCTACTCACCGAAGACGGCCCCTCGGTCAACTTGACGGTGTCGCATCGCTGCGCCCCGGCAGTCGCGCGCGCGGTCAGCGGCGTTGCGAGCCGATTGCCCGGCGGCAGCAGCGGCAGGCACATCGACGGCACCGGGAGCGAAGGCGGATCGGTCACCGTGCGCCTGGCTGCCTCGGCACACGCCGAGGCGGCGATGATCGCCGACGCGTTGCGGCGTGCCCACCTGATTGACGGGTTGCCGTGGTCGCAGATGGCGGTGATCGTCCGCTCGGTGGCACGGGCCGGCTCGCGGTTGCCGCGTGCTTTGGCCGCCGCCGGAGTTCCGGTGGTCCCACCCGCGTTCGGGCGCCCGCTGTCCGAAGAACCCGCGGCGCACGCGCTGCTCACGGTTCTGGCCGCGACCGCTGACGGGCTCGACGGTGCACGCGCACTGGAGTTGCTAACTGGGCCCAT
The DNA here is from genome assembly GCA_963767375.1 of uncultured Actinomycetota bacterium. Taxonomy (GTDB): domain Bacteria; phylum Actinomycetota; class Actinomycetes; order Mycobacteriales; family Mycobacteriaceae; genus Mycobacterium. The sequence goes on along the minus strand of CAVYDT010000008.1, from coordinate 169,083 downwards.
CGGCCGCGTCGACCCGGTCTCGCTGCGCCAGCTGCGCCGAACGCTTCAGCGCGCCAAGCCCGTTGGTGCAACGGGAAGTTCCGGTGACCTGTTGGTTGACGCGCTGTCCGGCGACGCCCCGCTATCCGGCGCGCCGTCCCGGGCGGTGCTGCGGGTGCGCGGGGTGCTGGACGCGGCCACCCGCTGCGATCGCGACGGCCAAGATCCGCGCTACACCCTGTGGGCGGCGTGGCAGCGGTCAGGTCTGCAGCGGCGCTGGCTGGCGGCCAGCGAGCGCGGTGGCCCGGGTGGTGCCCAGGCCACCAGGGATCTCGATGCGGTGACCGCGTTGTTCGACGTCACCGACCAGTACGTGTCTCGTACGCCCGGTGCGTCGTTGCGCGGACTCGTCGAGCACATCGCGGCGCTTCAGCTGCCCGGCGTCACCGCCGAGCCCGCCGACGGGGCGCAGCAGGTCAGGGTGCTCAGCGCGCACGCAGCGCTCGGACACGAATGGGACCTGGTGGTCATCGCCGGCCTGCAGGACGGGTTGTGGCCCAACACGATTCCGCGCGGAGGCGTGCTCGGCACCCAGCGGTTGCTCGATGCGCTCGACGGGGTCACCGAGGACGCCTCGGTACGGGCGCCCCTGCTGGCCGAGGAACGCCGGCTGCTGGTGGCGGCGATGGGCCGGGCCCGGCGCCGACTGCTGGTGACCGCGGTAGACAGTGACACCGGCGGGGCGGGCGAGGAGGCCGCGCTGCCGTCGCCGTTCTTCTTCGAGCTCGCTGCCTGGGATTCCGATGCAGGTGACCCCGAACCACTGGCGCCGATTAGCGCGCCCCGGGTGCTTTCGGCGGCGGCGCTGGTGGGCCGGTTGCGCGGTGTGGTGTGCGCGCCCGAAGGTGCCGTGGACGACGCCGCTCGCGGTTGTGCGGCAACGCAACTGGCGCGATTGGCGGACGCCGATGTGCCGGGCGCCGACCCGGCCAGCTGGCACGGGCTCACGCCGGTCACCACCGACGATTCACTTTGCGGCGCGGCGGATGTCGTCACATTGACGCCGTCGACCCTGCAGGCGCTCACCGACTGCCCGCTGCGCTGGCTGGCCGAGCGGCACGGCGGAACCAACGCCCGTGATCTGCGGTCGACGATCGGCTCCGTGCTGCACGCGCTGATCGCTCAACCAGGCAAAACCGAATCGCAACTGCTCGCCGAGCTGGAGCGCGCGTGGGAGCATCTGCCATACCAGGCGCAGTGGCATTCGGACAACGAGCTGGCCCGGTACCGCGCCATGATCGAGGCTTTCGTTGAGTGGCGAACCCAGAGCCGACGCGAACTGACCGAGGTTGGCGTCGAGGTCGACGTTGACGGCGTGCTCGGAGTTCAGCGCGAGGACGGCGGAGAGGTTCGGCTGCGCGGCCGAGTCGACCGGCTGGAACGCGACGCGGCCGGCCGCCTGGTGATCGTCGACGTCAAAACCGGCAAGACACCCGTCAGCAAGGACGACGCCCAACGACACGCCCAGCTGGCGATGTATCAGCTGGCAGTGGCCGACGGCCTGTTGCCCGCCGGTGCGGAACCCGGCGGCGCGCGCCTGGTCTACCCCGCCAAGACCGGGGCTTCGGGAGTCGTTGAACGCGAACAGGATCCGTTGACACCCACCGCCCGCGAAGAGTGGCGCAACCTCATCCGACAGGCCGCCGACGCCACAGCCGGGCCGCGGTTCATCGCTCGACGCAACGACGGGTGCGCGCACTGCCCGATCCGGCCGTCGTGTCCGGCGCACGCCGAAGGGTCAGGGCAGTGACCGGGGCTGTGCGTGGTGACCCGTTTCGCCCGGCTCCGCCGCCCTCGCGATCACCACAGGAGCGGTACAGCCCCACTGAATTAGCTTCCGCACTAGGTCTTTTCCCGTCCACCGCCGAGCAGACCGCGGTCATCGCCGCGCCACCGGGCCCGCTGGTCGTCATCGCGGGGGCGGGTGCGGGCAAAACCGAAACGATGGCCGCGCGGGTGGTGTGGCTCGTCGCCAACGGCTACGCCGAACCCGGTCAGGTGCTGGGATTGACGTTCACCCGCAAGGCCGCGGGTCAGCTGCTGCGCCGTGTGCGGTCCCGGCTGGCGCGGCTGGCCGGCATCGGCTTAGGCGCGACCAGCCCCGCCGGCCCGGCATCCGTGGAGGCTGCGGACACCCCGGTGGTCAGCACCTACCATGCCTTCGCCGGCTCGCTGCTGCGTGACTACGGCCTGTTGTTGCCCGTCGAACCCGACGCCCGGTTGCTCAGCGAGACCGAGCTGTGGCAGCTGGCCTTCGATGTCGTCAACGGCTATGGCGGCGAGCTGCAAACCGGCAAGACGCCGGCCACGGTGACGTCGATGGTGCTGCGCTTGTGGGGTCAGCTCGCCGAGCACTTGGTGGACACCGGCCAGCTGCGCGATACCCACGTGGAGCTGGAGCGGCTGATTCATCACCTGCCGGCGGGCCCCTACCAGCGCGATCGCGGCCCCAGCCAGTGGCTGCTGCGCTTGCTGGCCACGCAGACCGAGCGCGCGGAGCTGGTGCCGCTGCTTGATGCGCTGGCCGAACGCATGCGCGCCGCGAAAGTGATGGACTTCGGCGCGCAGATGGCGTCCGCAGCGCGGCTGGCGGCGGCGTTCCCGCAGGTCGGTCACGACCTGCGAAACCGCTATCGGGTGGTGCTGCTCGACGAATACCAGGACACCGGGCACGCCCAGCGTGTCGCGCTGTCGGCGCTGTTCGGGGGTGGCCGCGACGATGGGCTGGCGTTGACGGCGGTCGGCGACCCGATCCAGTCGATCTACGGCTGGCGCGGCGCCTCGGCGACCAACCTGCCGCGCTTTTGTACTGACTTCCCGCGATCCGACGGCAGCCCCGCGCCGGCTCTGGAGCTGCGGACCAGCTGGCGCAACCCGCCGCGGGCCCTGCACGTCGCCAATGCCATTTCGGCGGAGGCGCGACGACGCTCGGTTGCGGTGCAAGCGCTGCGCTCGCGTCCGGACGCCCCGCCGGGCACCGTCCGTTGCGCGTTGCTTCCCGACGTGCGCGCCGAACGCGACTGGATCGCCGACCACCTGCACGCGCATTACCAGCAAGCCCGGGCCGACGGCGTCAGCCCGCCGACCGCCGCGGTGCTGGTGCGCCGCAACGCCGACGCCGCACCCATCGCGGATGCCTTGCGTGCCCGCGGAATTCCCGTCGAGGTTGTCGGCTTGTCCGGCTTGCTTTCTGTCCCCGAGGTCGCCGACGTGGTGGCCATGCTGCGGCTGGTCGCCGACCCTACGGCCGGCGCGGCCGCGATGCGGGTGCTGACCGGTCCACGATGGCGGCTGGGTGCTCGGGATATCGCCGCGCTGTGGCGCCGCGCGGTCGCGTTGGGTGGGGGACAGTCAGGCGAGGCGTGCACACCCGAGTCGATCGCCATGGCAGCCGGTCCCGACACGGACAGCGCGTGTCTGGCCGACGCGATCAGCGATCCCGGCCCGGCCGGCTCGTATTCGGCTGCGGGATATCAGCGCATCTGCGCGCTAGCCGGCGAATTGCAGGCGCTGCGAGGCCATCTCGGCCATTCCCTGCCCGATCTGGTCGCCGAGGTGCGGCGCGTGCTGGGCGTCGATTGCGAAGTCCGGGCCGCGGTGGCTGCGTCCGAGGGCTGGTCGGGAGCCGAGCACCTCGACGCGTTCGCCGATGTGGTCGCCGGCTACGCCGAACGCGCAACCGCCACGACATCGTCTACTGGACCGTCCGTCTTGGGCCTGCTGTCCTACCTGGACGCGGCCGAGGAGGTCGAGAACGGTTTGGCGCCCGCCCAGTTGGCCGTAGCCAGGGACCGGGTCCAAGTGCTCACCGTGCACTCCGCTAAAGGTTTGGAGTGGCAGGTGGTGGCGGTGGCGCACCTGTCCGGCGGGGTATTCCCGTCGACGGCGTCGCGGAGCAGCTGGCTCACCGACGCCGCCGAACTGCCGCCGCTGCTGCGCGGCGACCGCGCCTGCGCGGGCGCACTCGGCATACCGGTGCTGGACACGTCGGACGTCACCAATCGAAAGAGGCTGTCGGACAAGATCTCTGAGCATCGCCGTCAGCTCGACCAGCGGCGCGTCGACGAGGAGCGCCGACTGTTGTATGTGGGCATCACCCGGGCCGAGGACACCCTGCTGGTCTCCGGCCATCACTGGGGTTCCACCGGGATCAAACCCCGCGGCCCGTCGGATTTCCTGTGCGAACTCAAGGACGTGATCGACCGTTCGGCAGCAGCCGGCGACCCCTGCGGGCTGGTGGAACAGTGGGCGGCCGCGCCCGCCGACGGTGAGCGAAACCCGCTGCGCGACAGTGTCGTCGAGGCGATGTGGCCCGCCGATCCGCTGGCCGGGCGGCGCGACGACGTCGAACGCGGCGCGGCGCTGGTGGCTCAGGTGATGTCCGCCCACCCGGCCCCGTCGGATGCCGACGTCGACGGCTGGGTCGCCGATGTCGATGCGCTGCTGGCCGAACGTGCGTGCGCCACACGATCGTCGGTCGGCGCCCTGCCCAGCCAGTTGTCGGTCAGCTCGCTGGTGGACCTGGCCCGCGACCCGGCGGGGGCGGCGCGGCGGCTCATGCATCGGCTGCCGACTCGACCGGACCCGCATGCGTTGCTGGGCACCGCTTTTCACGCCTGGGTTCAGCGGTTCTACGGTGCAGAGCGGCTATTCGATCTCGGCGACTTGCCGGGCGCGGCGGACTCCGACGTCGGCAACACCGAAGAATTAGCCGCCCTGCAGGCGGCCTTCGGCGGATCGCAGTGGGCGGCGCGCACACCCCTCGCGGTCGAGGTGCCGTTCGAAATGCCCATCGGCGACACCGTGCTACGCGGCCGCATCGACGCTGTTTTCGCCGAACCCGACGGCGGTGCGACCGTCGTGGACTGGAAGACCGGTGAGCCGCCCCGGGGGCCGGAAGCACTGCGGCAGGCCGCCGTCCAGCTCGCTGTCTACCGCCTCGCGTGGGCCGCGTTGTCCGGATGCCCGGAATCCTCGGTGCGCGCCGCCTTCTACTACGTGCGCACTGGAGTCGCCGTCCTTCCGGATGACCTGCCCGATCCCGCGGAGCTGACCGCACTGCTGGCCGTCTCCGCCGGTGGCCACCGGTAGATCGTGGTTACATAGGTGTCGTGCGCTGGGTTGAGGGATGATGGAGTGTCGTGCGCAGCGGTAGGTTGCGGCGGCTGAGCGGTCTCGATCAAGCGCTGACCACTCAACCCGGTCATCTCTTGGTCGGTGTTCTGCGGATCCCCGAAGACCACGCCAGCCCGGTGCGCGTGATCACGCGCCGAATGGTCATCGCGTTGGCGGTGTTGTTCGCCGCCACCTTCGTCGTCTACGCAGACCGAAGCGGCTACCGCGACATACGCGGCGACGGGGTTACCTTCCTGGACTGCCTCTACTTCGCGGCGGTGTCGCTGTCGACGACCGGTTACGGCGATATCACCCCGTACACGGAAGCGGCGCGGTTGGTCAACACCCTGGTCTTTACGCCGCTGCGGATCGCATTCCTGGCCGTATTGGTCGGCACGACGCTCGAGGTCCTGTCCGAGCGGTCCCGGCAGGCATGGAAGATTCAGCGCTGGAGGAGCAGAGTGCGCAACCACACCATCGTGATCGGCTATGGCACCAAGGGCAAAACGGCGGTCGGTGCCAGGCTCGGAGACGAAGACGCTCAGGGCGAGATCGTCGTCGTTGACACCGATCGCACCGCGCTCGAACACGCCGCGACCGCCGGCCTGGTCACCGTGCACGGCGACGCCACCAAATCCGATGTGCTGCGGTTGGCCGGCGCTCAGCACGCATCCTCGATCATCGTCGCCACCAACCGCGACGACACGGCCGTGCTGGTAACGCTGACGGCCCGCGAGCTTGCGCCCAAGGCCAAGATCGTGGCGTCGATCCGCGAGGCCGAAAACCAGCACCTCTTGCAGCAATCGGGCGCGGACTCGGTGGTGGTCTCCTCGGAGACCGCTGGTCGGCTGCTCGGCCTGGCCACCACCACGCCCAGTGTCGTGGAGATGATCGAGGATCTGCTGACCCCGCACGCCGGGCTGGCTATTGCCGAACGCGAGGTGGAGGAGACCGAAATCGGCGGATCCCCGCGGCATCTGCGCGACATCGTGCTCGGTGTGGTGCGCGACGGCCACCTGCTGCGCATCGGTGCGCCCGAGGTGGACGCCATCGAGGCCACCGACCGGCTGCTCTACATCCGGCACGCGGGACACTAGTGGCGATCGCAAGCGCGGCGCAGCCGGGCGCAGCGGGTCGTCACGGGACACTAGTGGCGATCGCAAGCGCGGCGCAGCCGGGCGCAGCGGGTCGTCACGGGACACTAGTGGCGATCGCAAGCGCGGCGCAGCCGGGCGCAGCGGGTCGTCACGGGACACTAGTGGCGATCGCAAGCGCGGCGCAGCCGGGCGCAGCGGGTCGTCACGGGACACTAGTGGCGATCGCAAGCGCGGCGCAGCCGGGCGCAGCGGGTCGTCACGGGACACTAGTGGCGATCGTAAGCGCGGCGCAGCCGGGCGCAGCGGGTCGTCACGGAGGGGTCTAGCGTGGATTTTCAGCTGCGCAGTGTTCCACTGCTGTCGCGCGTCGGCGCCGATCGGGCCGATCAAGTCCGCACAGATGTCGACGCGGCCATCGCGGGATGGGCAGATGCGGCCCTGTTGCGCGTAGATTCCCGCAATCAGGTGCTGGTCGCCAACGGCAGGGTCGTCCTCGGCTCGACGGTCGCGCTGGGCGGAAAGCCGCCGCCGGACGCGGTGTTCCTGGGCCGCATCGAGGGTGGCCGGCATGTCTGGGGTATCCGGGGCGTGCTGGAAGCCCCCGCGGATCTCGACGTGCAAGCCGAGGTCGTGAACCTACGGAGTCTCGGCCCGATCTTCGACGACACCAGCAGCCAACTGGTGTCGTCGGCCATCGCGCTACTGAATTGGCATGACAGCGCACGATTCAGCGCAACCGACGGCTCGGCGACCAAACCGTCCAGGGCGGGCTGGTCACGGGTCAACCCGCTCACCGGCCACGAGGAGTTCCCGCGAATCGACCCCGCGGTGATCTGCCTGGTCCATGACGGCGGGGACCGTGCGGTGCTGGCCCGCCAGGCGGTGTGGCCCGAGCGGATGTTCTCGCTGCTGGCCGGGTTCGTCGAGGCCGGCGAGTCGTTTGAGGTCTGCGTCGTCCGCGAGATCCGCGAGGAGATCGGCCTGACCGTCCGCGATGTGCGTTACCTGGGCAGTCAGCCCTGGCCCTTCCCGCGCTCGCTGATGGTCGGCTTCCACGCCTTGGGTGACCCGGACGAGGATTTTTCGTTCAACGACGGCGAGATCGCCGAGGCCGCGTGGTTCACCCGCGATGAGGTACGCGAAGCACTCGACGCCGGCGATTGGTCCAGCGCCTCGGCGTCGAAACTGCTACTGCCCGGGTCGATTTCGATCGCCCGGGTGATCATCGAATCCTGGGCGGCCGGTGACTGAAACCCTGCTAGCCGGCCACGTCAGCGAGCTTTGCCTTGACCTCGTTCGCGCTCGGGTTGGTCAGCGTCGACCCGTCGGCGAACTTCACCGTCGGCACCGTTGTATTGCCGCCGTTAACCGAGCCGACGAATTCGGCGGCAGCGCCGTCCTGCTCGATGTCGACCTCGTCGTAGGAGATCCCGTTCGCCTTGAGCACTGTCATAAGCCGATGGCAATAGCCACACCACGACGTTGTGTAAATGGTGAGCGGAGCATTGGTCATAGCTCGTTAACGTAGCCCGGTGACGATGCATTCCGCGCAGCGGGACATGCCGGGCGATTCGATTCGCCGCGTGGCGCTGCACCACGTTTGTCGGCCATCGCTGCCAAGATGGAGCCCATGCCGATGGTCGCAGACCCATTGACCGCCGGACTGGACGACGAGCAACGCGAGGCCGTCCTGGCTGCGCGCGGACCGGTCTGTGTGCTCGCGGGAGCCGGAACGGGCAAGACCCGCACGATCACTCAGCGCATTGCCCAGCTCGCCGCGAGCGGTCACGTTGCCCCGGGACAGGTCCTGGCGGTGACATTCACCCAGCGTGCGGCGGGGGAGATGCGCTCTCGGTTGCGAGCGCTCGAAGCCGCCGGTGGGACCGGTTCCGGCGTTGGCTCAGTGCAGGCGCTGACGTTTCACGCCGCCGCGCACCGCCAGCTGCGGTACTTCTGGCCGCGGGTCATCGGTGACACCGGCTGGCAGCTGCTGGACACCAAGTTCGCCGTCGTGGCCCGCGCGGCCAGCCGCACCAGGCTGAACACCAGCACCGACGACGTGCGCGACCTCGCCGGCGAAATCGAGTGGGCCAAGGCATCGTTGATCGGCCCCGAGGAGTACCCGGCCGCGGTGGCCGCCGCCGGCCGCGACATCCCGCTGGACGCCGAAAAAGTCGCGGCCGTCTACACCGCGTACGAGGCGCTCAAGGTCCGCGACGAATCGATCACGCTGCTCGACTTCGATGACCTGCTGCTGCACACCGCGGCCGCGATCGAGAACGACGCCGCGGTGGCGGAGGAGTTCCGCGACCGCTACCGCTGCTTCGTCGTCGACGAGTACCAGGACGTGACCCCGTTGCAGCAGCGGGTGCTTTCGGCCTGGTTGGGCGATCGGGACGACCTGACCGTCGTCGGCGACCCCAACCAGACCATCTACTCGTTCACCGGGGCCTCACCGCGCTTCCTGCTCGATTTCTCGCGCCGGTTTCCGGACGCCACGGTGGTGCGCTTGGAGCGGGACTACCGATCCACGCCACAGGTGGTGTCGCTGGCCAACCAGATGATCGCCGCGGCCCGGGGCCGGGTCGCGGGCAGCAAGCTGCAACTGACTGGCCAGCGTGAACCGGGCCCGGCCCCGTCATTTCACGAGCATCCCGACGAGTCCGCCGAGGCCGCGGCGGTCGCGGCGTCGATCGCCCGGCTCATCGAATCCGGTACGCCACCGTCCGAGATCGCGGTGCTCTACCGCGTTAATGCCCAGTCGGAGGTCTACGAGGAGGCGCTGACCGAAGCGGGCATCGCCTACCAGGTTCGCGGCGGGGAAGGGTTCTTCAACCGCCAGGAGATCAAGCAGGCGCTGCTGGCGCTGCAACGTGCCGCCGAGCGCGGTGCCGACGGTTCATTGCTCGACGTGGTCGGTCTGGTCAGAGGCGTGCTGGAACCGCTGGGGCTGACGGCCGAGGAACCCGTCGGCACGCGCGCCCGGGAGCGCTGGGAGGCGCTGACGGCCCTGGCTCAGCTGGTCGCCGACGAAGTGGCACAGCGTCCACACCTCGAACTTCCCGGGCTGGTGGCCGAGTTGCGGACGCGGGCCGACTCGCGGCACCCCCCGGTGGTGCAGGGCGTCACGCTGGCGTCGCTGCACGCCGCCAAGGGACTGGAATGGGACGCGGTGTTCCTGGTCGGGCTGGCCGACGGCACGCTGCCCATCTCGCACGCGTTGGCTCACGGCGCCGAGAGCGAACCCGTCGAGGAAGAGCGTCGACTGCTCTACGTCGGAATCACCAGGGCCCGAGTGCATTTGGCGCTCAGTTGGGCGTTAGCGCGCAGCCCCGGCGGGCGGCAGAGCCGCAAGCCGTCGCGGTTCCTGAACGGCATCGCGCCACAGACGCGTCAAGATCCGGCGCAGAGCAAGTCCCGTCGCAACCGGGGCGTGGCGACCCGCTGCCGGATCTGCAACAACAACCTCACCACGCCGGCGGCGGTAATGCTGCGGCGGTGTGAAACATGCGCCGGTGATGTCGACGAAGAACTGCTGCTGCAGCTCAAGGACTGGCGAACCGGCGTCGCCAAAGAACAGAACGTGCCGGCCTACATCGTCTTCAGCGACAACACACTGATCGCGATCGCCGAGATGCTGCCCGACGATGACGCGGCCCTGATCGCGATTCCGGGCATCGGCGCCCGCAAGCTCGAGCAGTACGGGCCCGACGTGCTGGAGTTGGTTCGCGCCCGTGCCTGAGCGACAAACGTGCAGGTCAGAAAATCGTTTGTCACCGGCGGCTGCTATCATCTACCCTCGAAACCGCGTTCACACTGGCTGGTGCTTGGAAGGAGGTGGCCACGTGGTTAACGGCAACGCGTTCCGTGTAGTAGTGGCTGCCGCCCATGTAGCCCACGTCGCGCATGCCGCCGCTATGACGGCGGCCGCGGGTAAGCACCACGCTGCCGCCGCGACTGACGCGTCCGTGAATCGGGGTTATCTCTAACTAACCCGACACCCAAATGGCCACGGACCCGAAGTCACCAGGATCCGTGGCCATAGTTTTTGGGAAAACCTCCCGACCTGGTCCGGATCGCCGAAGAGACAGCCACCAGACCAGGAAGCAGGTGAAGAGGACATGTCGGCACTGACAGTCCCCAGACAGTCGCTGCCCGAGTTGCCGTGTCACCTCGGCGATCCCGACCTGTGGTTCGCCGAAACCCCGGACGGCCTGGAGCGCGCCAAGACGCTCTGCGCGAGCTGCCCGGTCCGGCGCCAGTGCCTGATGGCGGCGCTGGAACGCGCCGAACCATGGGGTGTGTGGGGCGGTGAGATTTTCGATCGCGGCTCGATCGTGAGTCGCAAACGTCCGCGCGGACGTCCGCGCAAAGACGATGTGGCCGCTTAGGCGGTATCAGGCCGTATTAGACAGCGGCGGTATCGGGCTCGGCAAAGCCGGGCACCATCTCCTCCATCAACCGCTTGATGGGGACATGCGCATCCAGCTGGCAGAGGATGGCGGACACCGATGCGACCACCCGCATCGGAATTGCGAGCTTGGCAGGCAGGTCCATTTGCCGTGCCATCTTGATCTGCGCCACCGATCGGTCGATCTGAACCGCGGTCATTCTCTGCAGCCACTTGCGGGTGTAATGGAACACCTCGACCTCGACGGGTTCGACGTACTGGCGCAGCATCTCGTCGATCTCGCGCACCGACACCTGTTGTCCTCGCTGGATGAACCCGGCCTTCTCCATCGTCGGCATCAGCAGGTCATAGTTCTTGTCGCGGGCCAATCGAATGCCCATCCCGAGCTCTATGGGGAGGCCATCGGGCAGTGGCGCCACGGCGCCGAAGTCGATGACGCCCATCCGGCCGTCGGGCAGCAGCATGAAGTTTCCGGGGTGGGCGTCGCCGTGCATCATGCCCAGCCGGCGTGGCGCGTCGAAGGTGAGCTCTAGCAGGCGCGTGCCGATCAGGTCGCGCTGTTCGGTGGTCCCGTTGCGGATGATTTCGGCCATCGGGATGCCCTGGATCCACTCCTGGATCACCACCTTTGGGGCGCTGGCCACGATGTGTGGCACCCCGAAGCGCGGGTGGCCCTGGTATGCCTTGGCGAAAGCGCGCTGGTTGTCGGCCTCCAGCCGGTAGTCGAGTTCCATCTCGGTGCGCTCGATGAGCTCGTCGACCACGCCTTGGATGTCGGCACCCGGAGAGAGCTGCCTGAACATCCCGACCATGCGCTGCATGGTCTTCAGGTCGGCCCGCAACGCCTCGTCGGCACCCGGGTATTGGATCTTGACGGCCACGTCACGGCCATCGGACCACACCGCCTTGTGCACCTGGCCGATGCTGGCCGAGGCCACCGGCGCGTCGTCGAACGAACTGAACCGAGTCCGCCATTTCGTGCCCAGCTGCGCGTCGAGCACCCGGTGCACCTTGGCCGCGGGCAGCGGTGGAGCGTCTTTCTGCAACTTGGTCAGAGCTTCGCGGTAGGGCTCGCCGAACTGCTCGGGAATGGCGGCCTCCATCACCGACAACGCCTGGCCGACCTTCATCGCCCCGCCCTTGAGCTCGCCTAGGACGGTGAACAACTGATTGGCGGCCTTCTCCAGCAACTCGGCCTGGACCTCGTCCTTCGACTTGCCGGCCAGCCGTTTGCCAACTCCGAGCGCTGCCCGGCCGGCAAAGCCGACCGGGATGCTGGCCAGCTTCGCGTTGCGCGCGGCGCGGCCACGTTTGATGTCTGACACATACCTATCATCCATGACGGCCGGGGCCTGCCGGCCGCTAATACACCGTGTTGACGCGTTGACGCAAAAGCCCAGGCAGGTCGGGGGCCCTTGTCTGCTCGGCAGACACGCGTCAACACGAGCACAAGGGATGTCTGCTCCAGGGCCGCGCGACGATGGAGCCCGCGTTGAGATCGAATTCGAGCGTCGCGTTCAGCGCCGGCGGCGGTCCGGGATCGGGCACCGCCTCGTGCCCGCGCACGGCGGCGATTACCCGGTTGACCTGGCTGAGTGCCAGCGCCGCGGTCGCCAGCAGCGTGGCCCGATCGGCCACGCCGACGGTGTCGCGAAGCTGGGCGGCGATGGCCGGCCACGCGGCGTCGCGGTCGCTGCGGTGTAGATCAGCGCAACCCAAACAGCTGGTCACGCCCGGGATCACCAGCGGCCCCACCAGCCCGATGCCGTCGCGCACCCGGACGGGAAGATGCGGGACGCCCCGGCTGTGCAGGTCGCGCACCATACGAGGGTCGGCGACGAGCGAGTCCGACAGGATGACCAGGTCGACCGCGGCCGACGTGACCGCGGCATGCGGCTGGCTGCTGTGGGCAATCCGGGCCCCCGAGCAGCGCAATGCCTCGACGAGCAGGTCCGATAGGGGACCGCGACCGTGCACCCGGATCGACGCAGCCCGGCCGCCAGACTGCCGGCATCCGCGGGTCGCGACGCCCGCGCCCACCAGTTGCGTGACGAGGTTGGCCAGCTCGTCATCGTCGACCGACCCGCGGCCGGCGGCCTGGCGCTGCAAGTCGGTGATCGGTGTCGGAGAGCGCATGGACCGCAGCAGCGCGGCCAGCTCTACCGACGTCAGGCCCGACGGTGGGTGCACCAGCACGGCCCGGCGGGGATCCCAGCCCACCTGTACCGCACCGTCTGGCCGCAGCAGCACCGGCATCGCCGGGTCCAGCGCATAGAGAGCGGGGACGGTCCTGGGCATGACTTGAGACTGTGCCACGCCGGACGCAGACGCCTCCCTCAGTTATCCACAGGACCACCGTCGGGCTGGCCTTGACATGCGGTTCTTCTTCGCCCCCCAGACTGTTGGCAAACGGGGCCAACTCGGTTAACGTTGACGAGCTTTAGCCAGACTGCCCGAGGCCCTTAGGAGGCAGCTAATGGCGCGATACCTGTCATGCGGCCACCGCAAGTATTCGCAAGACCAAGTAAGAATGGCCCAGGCAGCTGCGGGAGCCGCGCCGTTTCGCCAACCCGTTAATCGAATTTGATTTCGTTTGCGAGGTCCTTTCTCCTCTCGCGCTCTGCCTGGCGGGCTGCACCTTCCTCGCCTGCCTGGTGCCGTGCCTCAACGGCGCGCTTCCGGTATTCCTCACCCTCAGCGGCGATCTTGGAAACGATTTCCCGAAGGGAGTCGCGATGTTGTCCCACCTTTTCGATGGTGGTGTCGGTGACAGTCAAATGCCTCAGATCCCGCTCAATTTTCACCCAGCCAGCCGGGCTGCGAGGCGGCGTACCCCATCCCGCGACATAGTCTTGTTCGCCAGCCGTGAGTTTGCGGGATAATTCAATGTGCACGCTGTAGACCGCCTCATCGGTCTCCTCGATTCGAGGCGTCCCGATGAGCTTTAACTCCTCGGTGGGCGGCTCCAAGTTTGGTTCCGGGTCCCGAAGCGGGGGTCTTTCCGCCATGTGTCCGACCTCATTGGGTTCGTTCTCGGAAATATTGCGGCCAGGTCGACCGTAGCCGAGTTACCGAAAAAATGGCTGGTCGGCGTGCGGCGTCTCGTCGGGCGCTATGGAGCCGCACAGCTCCAAGCTCGAGATGCCCAAGGAATCACCAAAGAGGCTGCGTACTGGGCGGGCCTAAAGCACATCGAAAGACGCTGAATCTCAAGGCCTACGCGGACTACCGCCCGGTTGGGTCCGTGCCACACCCAACCATGTCCGGCATGGGTATGTGGAGCCAACGTGCGTGGATTCTGCTGCGACACCGCGCTGCGCACCCGGAAGTGATTCCCGCTAGTAATCAGCCAGGCACTTGGGTTCTCATGAGTGGCACTGCCGTCCTGGCGGCGGCAAGCGGGATGACGGTTCTTTGGCGATGGACCGAGCGGCCGCCAAGGAGAGCAGGGCGGTCCCATCAACTATTCAGACGCGGACTAGGGCGATTTCGTTTCCCGCTTAACCCTGGTCAGATCGCCAGTTCGATCACTTTCTGGTACCAACCCATAAATTGAGCGAGCCCCTCGTCAACGTAAGCGTTGGCGACGCTGACGTGAGAGGCGACCAGCCGTCCACGAGCGACGTATTGCTGAAACTCCTTGCTACGGCGCACTGAGTCGATCTGCTCCGCGGTGCCGCGCACGACAAGCAATCCGGCGACATTTCCACCGGAGAACGTGAGAACGGTCACGTCAAAGCGCTCGATTTTTCCTTCTTGCTGAAGACCCGCCCAGTACTGCATCGCTTCGTTGTAGATATTGAGGGCTTGCTTCTCCCGCCCAGGTATGGGGTCCCCCCAAACTGTGCATAGAGCAGCTTTAGCCATTGGACTTCCTCTCTCCTCGGCCCCTATGCGGATTATGCGGATTTTTCTTGCGGACCGCGCCAGGCACACGCGGAGTTCGGTACTCGATTTCCAGCTTCTAATCGTCGCGTCGGCCTGTTTCGTCGTCGTTGTTATCGGGACCAACGTTGGTGCGTCGTCGGTGTGGCGGCGAATATGGTGCCGGGTTCTGCACGGTGCTGCCGCGGCATCGCGCGGCCCAGCGGATAGAGAGCGGAGACAGCCCGGGGCATGACTTGAGACTGCACGCCGGACGCAAACGCCTCGATCAGTTATCCACAGGGCCGCCGGAGCCCGGGTCCTCACGGTCGCTGTCTCGCTCGAGTTCGGCGATCGCCTCGTCCAGACCGCTGGTGTCGCCGCCGATGACCCGGTCGATGAAGCCAGCCGGATCGTCGAGATCGTCTGCGCCGGGCAGCAGATCCGGGTGTTGCCAGATGGCGTCTCGCGCGTCGGCGCCGGCGGCCTGGGTCAGGCGCTCCCACAGCGCAGCGGCCTCCCGTAGCTTGCGGGGCCGCAGCTCCAGGCCGACCAGCGTGGCGAAGGTCTGTTCGGCCGGCCCGCCGCTGGCCCGGCGCCGGCGCAGTGTCTCGCCGAGCGCGGCCGCGCCCGGAATCCGCTCGCCCAGCGCCGCGGTCACCACCACCTGTACCCAGCCCTCGATCAGCGCGAGCAACGTTTCGAGCCGTTCCAGCGCCTGCGTCTGTGCCGGGGTCGCCTTGGGCTCGAACACTCCCTGCCCGAGCAGGTTCTCGATGGCCGCGGGGTCCGACAGCGCGGCCGGGTTGAAGTCGCGCGCCAGTTCCTCGATTCCGGACATGTCGATCTTCATGCCCTTGGCGTAGGCCTCGACTGCGCCTAGCAATTGACTGGCCAGCCAAGGCACGTGGCTGAACAGCCGGTGGTGCGCGGCCTCACGGGCGGCCAGGAATGTCAGGATCTCGCTGCGCGGCTGCTCGAGTCCGGCGGCGAAGGATTCGAGGGAATCGGGCAGTATCGCGGCCACCCCCTTGGGCCCCAGCGGCAGACCGATGTCGGTCGAGGTCACCACCTCGCGGGACAACCGGCCCAGTGCCTGGCCGAGCTGCGAGCCGAACGCCATGCCGCCCATCTGCGACATCATCGACAGCAGCGGGCCGGCCATGGTCTTGGCCTCCTCGGGCAGCGACGCCGCCCACACCGTCGAGATCTGTTCGGCCATCGGATCGCACAGCCGCTTCCAGGTCTCCATGGTGTTGTTGACCCAGTCGCCGGGGCTCCAGCCTTCCGCTTTGCTGGTGCCTGCGGGCAGCGCGGTGGCGCCGTCCAGCCAGGTCTCGGCGAGGTGCACCGCATCGGCGATCGCCGCGTGCGTCGTCGCCGGAATCGGCGCGACGAACCCGATCGAATTCGTCGCGACCCGGCTCGCCAGGTCGTAGTTGATCGGGCCTGACTGGGTGCCCGAAGCCATGGCACTGCCCGCGCTGCTGAACATCTGACCCAGTTGGCTGAAGATCTGCCCCAAGTCGCCCATGCCGAAGTTGCCGCCGATGCCGAACGCGGCCAGCGGGTCTGACGGGCTCGAGCCGGAATCGGGATCGTTTTTGCCGTGTTTGTCGCGGCCCGACTCATCTTTGGGAGAGTCGTCTCCGGAGGAGAAGCCGAAAGGCGGGTCAGCCATGACGTCAACGGTACTCATCGGCGGAACAGAACGTGCGATGTCCGGTCACGCTCGTAGCTGAACCAGCCCTCGCCGGGTCCGTCTAGTGTAAGCGGCGTGAACAGGCGGATTCTGACCTTGATGGTCGCGCTGGCGCCGGTCCTGGTCTTCGGCGTGTTGCTCGCGGTGGTGACGGTGCCGTTTGTGTCGCTGGGCCCGGGCCCCACCTTTGACACGTTGGGTGAGGTGGACGGCAAGCAGGTGGTCGCGATCCAGGGCACCCAAACTCACCCGACCTCAGGCCACCTCAACATGACCACGGTGTCCCAGCGTGACGACCTGACCTTGGGAGAGGCCCTGACGCTGTGGGTGTCCGGCCATGAACAGCTGGTACCCCACGATCTGGTCTACCCGCCGGGCAAGTCGCGGGAGGACGTCGACAAGGCCAACAACACCGATTTCAAGAACTCCGAGGACAGCGCCGAGTATGCGGCGTTGGGATATTTGAAGTACCCGACGGCAGTTACCGCCGCGATGGTCAGCGATCCCGGTCCGTCGGCGGGCAAGCTGAAGGCCGGTGACGCCTTGGACATGGTCGACGGCACCCCGGTGGCGAATGTCGAGCAGTTCACGGCATACCTGAAGAAGACCAAGCCCGGCCAAGTGGTGACCATCGACTATCGGCGCAAGAACGAGCCGGCCGGCGTCACGCAGATCACGTTGGGCACCAACAAAGATCGCGACTACGGCTTCATGGGTGTCGCCGTGCTTGACGCACCATGGGCGCCATTCGTCGTGGACTTCAACCTCGCCAACGTGGGCGGCCCCTCGGCGGGATTGATGTTCAGCCTGGCGGTTGTCGACAAGCTCACCACCGGCGACTTGGCGGGTTCGACCTTCGTCGCGGGCACCGGCACGATCAGCATCGATGGCAAGGTGGGCCCCATCGGTGGCATCGGGCACAAGATGGCCGCGGCCCGGTCGGCAGGCGCCACGGTGTTCCTGGTACCCGCCAAGAACTGCTACGAGGCGGCCTCCGATAACCCGACCGGCCTGCGATTGGTGAAGGTCGAGACCCTCGACAAAGCGGTGGACGCGCTGCACGCCGTGACGTCCGGGGGACAGCCGCCGAGTTGTTAGCGGACCCAGTCAAATCAGCCCGAAACCGGAGCGTGTCGCGTGCGTAGAGTTGTGATCGTCTACACATCGAGCAGGGAGCGTAGCTAGTGGGGATGCGGCCCACCGCGAGGATGCCGAAACTGACTCGGCGTAGCCGGATTTTGATCCTGATCGCACTGGGTGTGATGGTGTTGCTGCTCGCGGGTCCGCGACTGATCGACGCATACGTGGACTGGCTGTGGTTCGGTGAGCTGGGCTACCGCTCGGTGTTCACGACCGTGCTGGTTACCCGCATCGTGGTGTTCCTGGTGGCCGGGGTGCTGGTCGGCGGCATCGTGTTCGCCGGGCTTGCCCTGGCCTATCGCACCCGACCCGTCTTCGTCCCGAGCAGCGACAACGACCCGATAGCGCGCTACCGCACTTTGGTGATGTCGCGGCTGCGGCCGCTAGGCATCGGGATCCCGGCTGCGATCGGCCTGCTGGCCGGCGTGGTCGCGCAAAGCTATTGGGTGCTGATCCAGCTATTCCTGCACGGCGGCAACTTCGGGATACGGGACCCACAGTTCGGCAAGGACCTCGGCTTCTACGCATTCGAGTTGCCGTTCTACCGGCTGGTGCTCAGCTACCTTTTCGTTGCGGCGTTTCTCGCGTTTGCGGCGAACCTGGTGGCGCACTACGTCTTTGGCGGCATCCGGCTGTCGGGACGCGCCGGTGCGCTCAGCCGCTCGGCGCGTATCCAGTTGGTCACCGCGGTGGGTGTACTGGTGTTGCTCAAAGCCGCTGCCTATTGGCTGGATCGGTATGAGCTGCTGTCGCATACCCGTGGCGGCAAGCCGTTCACCGGGGCCGGATACACCGACATCAACGCCGTGCTGCCGGCCAAGCTGATCCTGATGGTGATCGCACTGATCTGTGCAGCCGCCGTGTTCTCCGCAGTCATCTTGCGGGACTTGCGGATTCCTGCCATCGGCTTAGTTCTGTTGCTGTTGTCGTCGTTGATCGTGGGTGCCGGCTGGCCGTTGATCGTCGAGCAGATCAGCGTCAAGCCCGATGCCGCTCGCAAGGAAAGCGAGTACATCTATCGAAGTATCCTCGCGACGCGGCAGGCCTATGGTCTGACCGAAGACGTGGTGAGTTACCGCAATTACAACGGCGACGCGCCGGCAAACGCCCAGCAGGTCGCCACCGACCGCGCCACCACCTCGAACATCCGGCTGCTCGACCCCACCATCATCAGCCCGGCGTTCACCCAGTTCCAGCAGGGCAAGAACTTCTACTATTTCCCCGACCAGCTCTCTATCGACCGCTACGTCGACCGCAACGGCGCCTTGCGCGACTACGTCGTCGCCGCCCGCGAACTCAACCCGGATCGGTTGATCGACAACCAACGCGACTGGATCAACCGGCACACCGTCTACACCCACGGCAACGGCTTCATCGCATCACCGGCCAACACCGTGCGGGGTATCGCCAATGACCCGAATCAGAATGGCGGTTATCCCCAGTTCCTGGTCAACGTCGTCGGGGCCAACGGCGGTGTGGTGTCCGACGGGCCGGCGCCGCTGGATCAGCCGCGCGTCTACTTCGGTCCGGTGATCTCCAACACTGCGGCCGACTATGCGATTGTCGGCAAGAACGGTGACGACCGGGAATACGACTACGAGACCAACACCGATACCAAGAGATACACCTACACCGGAGGCGGTGGCGTCCCGATCGGCAACTGGCTGTCCCGCAGCGTGTTCGCCGCGAAGTTCGCCGAGCGAAACTTCTTGTTCTCCACCGTGATTGGCTCCAACAGCAAGATTTTGTTCAACCGCGATCCCGCGCAGCGGGTGGAGGCGGTGGCGCCGTGGCTGACGACCGACAGCGCCGTGTACCCGGCGATCGTCAACAAGCGACTGGTGTGGATCCTCGACGGCTACACCACCCTGGACAACTACCCGTATTCCGAACTCACCTCCCTGTCGTCGGCGACGGCGGATTCCACCGAGGTGGCCTTCAACCGGTTGGCTCCCGACAAGCAGGTTTCCTACATCCGCAACTCGGTGAAAGCCACGGTGGACGCCTACGACGGCACCGTCACGCTTTACCAGCAGGACGAACAGGATCCGGTGCTGAAAGCCTGGATGCAGGTGTTTCCCGGCACGGTCAAGCCCAAGACCGACATCACGCCCGAACTCGCCGAGCATCTGCGCTATCCCGAGGACATGTTCAAGGTGCAGCGGATGCTGCTGGCCAAATACCACGTCAACGACCCGGTGACCTTCTTCAACACCTCGGATTTCTGGGATGTGCCGCTGGATCCGAATCCGACGGCCAGTAGCTATCAGCCGCCCTACTATATCGTCGCGAAAAACATTCTCAAGAACGACAATTCGGCGTCATACCAGCTGACGAGCGCGATGAACAGGTTCAAGCGCGACTACCTGGCCGCCTACATCAGCGCCAGCTCCGATCCCGCGACGTACGGCAAGATCACGGTGCTGACCATTCCCGGCAACGTCAACGGCCCGAAACTGGCCAACAACGCGATCACCACCGATCCCGCGGTGTCGCAGGACCTCGGTGTGATCGGGCGTGACAACCAAAACCGGATCAAGTGGGGCAACTTGCTGACGCTGCCGGTAGCCCAGGGTGGATTGCTGTACGTCGAACCGGTCTATGCGTCTCCGGGAGCCAGCGACGCCGCTTCGTCGTACCCGCGGCTGATCCGGGTTGCGATGATGTACAACGACAAGATCGGGTACGGCCCCACCGTGGGTGACGCCCTCACCGGGTTGTTCGGGCCCGGTGCAGCCGCCGCCGCGACCGGGATAGAACCCACCGATGCCGGTGCCCCGCCGAACTCGAATCCGCCCGCGAGCGCCCCGACGCCCGCCGGTGCACCGGGAACGCCGCCTGTGCCGGCGGCGGCGGTACCACCCGCTCCCGACGCGACGGCCACGTTGTCGCCAGCCAAAGCCGCTGCGCTGCAAGACATTCAGGCCGCGATCGGCGCGGCGCGCGACGCGCAGAAGAAGGGTGACTTCGCCGCGTACGGTTCCGCTCTGCAGCGGCTCGATGACGCCATCACCAAGTTCAACAACACCAAGTAACCCGGGAGCCATCCGGATGCGGCTGACGACACGAGGAGGTACGTCAGATGGCCGAGGTGAATGAAATCGGGGTCACCGTCGTACAGCCGGGGGAAGGGGACTACGTCGCTCTCCCCGGCTTTGGTGCGGTGTTCAAGCTATCCGGCAAGACGAACGGGGGCGAGGTGTCGATCGTCGAGCATCCCTTTGAGGTCGGTTTGCTCACCGCGGCGCATCGGCACACCCGCGAGGACGAGCATTCGATCGTGCTGGCGGGCGAGATCGGCTTCCGCTCCGATGACAGTGAAGTGGTCCTCGGTCCCGGTGGCTATATCACCAAGCCGCGCGGACAAATGCACGCGATGTGGAACGCCGGCAGCGAGCCCGGTCGCATCGTCGAGGTCATCACTCCTGGCGGCTTCGAGAATTATTTCCGGGAGCTCGGTGAGTTGCTCGTCGAGCATGCGAACGATCCGGTGGGCAAGGTCCTGCATGAGCTGCCCGAATTCGGCGAACTGGCCGACAAGTACGGGCTGACCTACGGATATCCGGACTGGATGGACGACATCGTGGCCCGGTACGGGCTCAACGCGCCCTCGCACTGAACCGGGGCCTGACCCGCGATTTGGCGACCTTGGGACGCATTCGGTAACCTTGCATTTACCCGACGCGGGGTGGAGCAGCTCGGTAGCTCGCTGGGCTCATAACCCAGAGGTCGCAGGTTCGAATCCTGTCCCCGCTACCAATCGAAGTGGCCCCCGGAAAAATCTCCGGGGGCCATTTTCATGCCCGATGGGAACACTTTTGGGAACATTCGCAACGCTAACGATCGGTGGTCGCGTGCAGCGGCACCTCGCGACGGCTGTGGGTCGTCTTAGGCTCGCTGATCACGAGCCGGCAGTGCCCTACGGCAGAATCCCCGCGACGCGACATTGAGCCTGAACCGCTTCAGCGTGGGCGTCATGTTGCGCGTAGACGGCGCGACACCAGTCACGCGCGGCCGTACCACATGCGTGCTCGAGTGCGCCGCCCATCGAACTCGCGATCGTGACATTCACGCAGCCATCACCCGATCGGTCGTAGGTCGACGAGTGGCCGGTCATTGCCCATGCCGTCGAGCCGGCAGCAATGACACCAACGACAACGCCGACCGCTATCAGCATGGCACGGCGTTCGCCAGGCGTGAGCGGGTCGGTCGGTGGGGTCTTGCCTCTGTTGACCGTCGGCGGCTCCTTCGTGCGGCGAACTCGACCGGTCTACAGTAAACGGATTCCCTGGGCTCGTCATAGGTTTTCTTTCGCTAAACAGTGCGATGAGCAGGTCGATCTGCTCGCGGCTGAAGTGCTCGCGTATTCGGGCAGCGACCACCGTTGGATCGCGTAGCTCGATACGTGGCGGACGCCAGCCCTTCTGCCGTGCTGCGGCGTTAGCGGTCACCTCTCCGCGTACCACCGCGTCGGCGAGGTCCGCCTGCCTTCCGGCCCAGATCGGGAAGCTGGCGAGAGTCGGATTAACCGTCTGCTGAGCGGCCCACCGGCCGCAGGATTTGGGAACAGATTTGGGAACAAAACTCCGCGAAACTGGCTCAAATCGCTGCGACGGGCCGCGATTATTGAGCTGGACCATCGGCACTGACCTGCACTTTTGAGATCGTGCGAACAATAGAAAACTCCCAGTGCGTAGCTCATAACCCAGAGGTCGCAGGTTCGAATCCTGTCCCCGCTACCGATCGAAGTGGCCCCCGGAAAAATCTCCGGGGGCCATTTTCATGCCACTTGTGAAGGGATGTGTGAACGGGAATCAGTGATGGTCGCAGCTCCGCTGTTGGGGCCAAATTGTTCCGTGCGTCGATGTGGGACGCGAATCGCGGGTACGGTGATGGCAACACAGACGAGGATGGGTAGACATGGTGGCTGTACAGGACTGGTGGGATGCACCTGAGATTCATCCGTCGCAGATCAAGGTCGGTGACATCATCGGCACGACTCAACCCAGCGGCGCGCGCTGCACGGTCAGGCTGATCGGCGGGCCGCAGACAGCTCCGCGGCAGTGGACATTTTTCAGCCGCGATAGCGAGGGCCTGCAGCACACGGGCACGTTCGGGGAAGACGACTTGGTGCGCAGGTACTTGAAAAAATAACGACAACTTTCTAGACGCCCATCGGTGCTTCTTTCGCGGTCGATGTCGCTGGGATGGGCTGGTTCGCCGCGGCATGGGTTGTAGCCGCCCGTCAACGGGCGGATTTCACGACACCGCTGCGGGCAAATCGCCGTTCATCGCACCAAGCACCGGGTACGCCGTTGGCGCGACGTAGTGGGGCTCATCGAGGTGCAGGGAGACCTGTGACCTCCGAATAGGTCGCGACGGGTGGTGTCGTGGCTCTTCAAGACGCCGAGGGCTGGTTTAGCCATTAGACCGTCTAAACGCCGCTGGTGGTGTAACGTCTGGCGTGAGCCGTTTCGTTGTCAGCGGTGGTGCACCGCGACTTGGCGCGGACTCAACCCATGGGCAATGTGATTCCTCCATCCGCCCCGCGTCCGCCGGGCGGATGATGCCGACCGTAGAAGGAACCGCCCGTGGATTATGCAGCCTTGGCCGCGGCGCTACCACCAGGTATCAGACGCTCGCCTTGCTCGGGCACCAGACGCGCCACGTGATCATCGGGTGCATCGGGCACCGAAAGCGACACCTGCAGTGACGTATTTAGTCGGGTGTCGACGGCGAGCCAATCCCATACGGTTGTCCGTGGCTCGCGAGCTCGGCCGCGACATCGACGGCGCGTGGTGGCCACGCGCAGACCGCATCACCAATGAATTACCCAAGCTTGTTGCGGTCCTGACTCCCATGCTCGGAGACATCAGCTCCATCAGCGTCAACTGGCCACCGCTACAACGACCACCTGAGCTCAACTGGACCGGATGGGAACACAAACGCCAGCACGTAATGACCGTCAACGGCGGGGACGCCTGTGCGAACCTGCTGATCGTTTCGTATGCTACCTACAGCGCGCTCGCCGTGATGGTGCTGCGCTGCGCCGCCAACCTGCCCATCGAGGCAGGTGACCGCGCTAAACCCGCATTCGTGATTGCCGGCTCGATCCTACGGGCCGCTCACGAGCAACGCGCCTCCGGTAATCACTAATCCCATTAATCCCAACGGACATCTAATAGGTGGTGTGTTCCTGTGATTGAGCAATCACTTCCCGCAATGTTGCGCCAGTGTGTCAATCTGCAGCCCGACGGCGCGGCGTTCACTTTTATTGATTACGAGCAGGATTGGGCCGGTGTTGCCGAAACCCTGACTTGGTTGCAGTTGTATCGCCGAGTGCTGAACTTGGCGCAGGAACTCAGACTTCATGCATCGGTCGGCGACCGTGCCGTGATATTGGCGCCGCAGGGAGCCGACTACATTGTTGCCTTTCTGGGCGCCATGCAGGCCGGACTCATCGCGGTTCCGCTTTTGGTGCCGCTGGGCGGCGCCACCGATGAACGTGTCGATTCGGTGCTGCGCGACGCCACGCCCACCATCATTCTCACGACATCTTCTGTCATAGGCAGTGTCGTCCAGCATGTTACGTCGCGGCCCGATGAACCCGTCCCATCGATCATCGAAGTTGATCTGTTAAATCTCAACTCTCCCAGCCAATCTGGTGCTGGCGACGATGACTATCCGACTACCGCATATTTGCAATATACGTCTGGGTCAACCCGCCAACCGGCTGGGGTCATGATGTCCCATCGGAACCTGCTGGCCAACTTCACGCAGCTGATGTCCGGCTATTTTGCGGACCGCGGAGGCGTGGCGCCATCGGACTTAACTATTGTGTCGTGGCTGCCGTTCTATCACGACATGGGTTTGTTTCTGGGAGTTTGCGGACCGCTCCTCGGCGGATTTCGGACCGTGCTCACCAGCCCGATGGCGTTCCTGCAGCGGCCGGCCCGGTGGATGCAGCTGATGGCGAGCAATTCTCAAGTATTTTCGGCAGCACCGAACTTCGCCTACGAATTGGCGGCACGCAAAGTCTCCGACGACGACATGGCCGGGCTTGATCTCGGTGGCGTGCACAGCATCATCAGCGGCAGCGAACGGGTACACGAGGCAACGCTCAGACGCTTCGCTGACCGGTTCGCCCGCTTCAACCTCCACGCCAAGGCGTTACGCCCCTCATACGGGTTGGCAGAAGCAACGGTGTTCGTGGCGACCAGCGGTGCCGGTGCGCCACCGAAAATCGTTCACTTCGATTCCGAGAGACTTTCCGCCGGCCACGCCGAGCGGTGCCCGGGCGCGGAGGGCACACCACTGGTCAGTTACTCCCTGCGTCCACCACCCGCCGTGCGGATCGTCGATCCTGAGACCCAGGCCGAGTGTCCAGACGGAACGGTCGGTGAGATCTGGGTGTTTGGCGACAACGTCTCCGACGGCTATTGGAACAGGCCCACTGAGACCCATTGCACCTTCGGAGGAAGGCTTGTCGCTGCGTCGGCCGGCGCACCCGAAGAGCCTTGGCTTCGAACCGGAGATTCGGGCTTCATCTGTGAGGGTGAGTTGTTCATCATCGGCCGCATCAAAGATCTTTTGATCGTGTACGGGCGCAACCACTCTCCCGATGACATCGAGGCTACGATCCAGGAGATCACCCGAGGCCGCTGCGTGGCAATCGCGGTTCCCAACGATGACATCGAGCAGCTGGTCGCCATCATCGAACTCAAGATGTTGGGTGTCACCGAAGAGGATGCGATGGGCAACCTAGGTGTCGTCAAGCGTGAAGTCACCTCGGCGATATCTACCTCGCACGGCTTGAGCGTGGCGGATCTCGTTCTGGTTTCTCCTGGCTCGATTCCCATCACTACAAGCGGCAAGGTCAGACGAGCCGAGTGTGTGCAGCTGTACCGAGCTGATGAGTTCAGCCGCTTAGACGCTTAGCAACACCACCAATATCGACCCGGTTGAGGTAATCGGCGGCGCTGGATCTCGTCAGTCTTGCCGGTGCAGGAACCCGTGCAGAATCGCTTGGACGAGTTCCTCGACAATGGCTTCTCTCGGTGGTTGTTCGGTTCCGAAATAAGTGGAACGCAATGCGGCCATGCCGGCGATCATCGCAACTGTTGAGTGCGCCGGCAGGTCTGGCTTGCTGGAACGCATGCCGCGGATGCGCATGCCCTCCGCGCCGATCTGGCTGAGCACGGTGAGGGCCCGCCTGATGTCGGCAATGCCGGCTTCAGCCATTTCCTCCTCGCTGAGAGCCTCGGCCGCCATAAGCGTCAAAAGCAGGCCCTGGTGTTCTACGAAAACGTCGTAGAGCTGCCCGACGAAGCGCCGAGCCAGCTCCTTCTCGTCGGTCTCCTCGGGAACCACCGAATCCCACGTGCCGCCAAAGGCGTCGACAAATCCGGTAAAGGGCAAGACCAGGGCTTCCCGGAACAGCCCTGCTTTCGAACCGAAGTTGCGGAACAGCAGATGTTCGGTAACCCCAGCGGCCTCGGCGATTTCACGCGTCGTCGTGCTGCGGTAGTCCTGGCGAGCGAAGAGGTCGCGGGCGGCGGCGAGCAAAAGCTTCCGGGGTGCGCCACGCGGCCTACGCAAGCCCTGGGCCGGGGTCTCGCCTCGGCCTGCTTTCTGGCGGAAGGTCGCTGGGACACGGTTGTTGACTCCCTTGAACCGCGTTCGGTGGTTGACTGTCTTTAGGATAGTCTGCACTATCTAAAGGTCGAGCTTGCATCGAGAGGGGTACGGACGTGGGTGCTGTGATCATGCTAGGCACGTTGTTCGGACTGATCGCGCTGGTATTCGGCCTGGTTCTTCGCTTCGACCCGGAACCGCAAGCCCCGAGCCAGGAGAGCCGCTCATGACGCCGATGATGGCGGGCGCCATGTACTTCGCCTATCGTGAGTGGCACCGCGTTCTTTCTCGATCGGGATCTATCTGAGCTATCGCCGCAAGCGCATGCATCCGCTGCTCCTGCTCAGCATTTCGGCGCTCTCGATCTCGTGGATCGAGTCACCCTACGACTGGGCGATGTATGCGCAGTTCCCGCCCGCCCTGCCCCGGATGCCGTCCTGGTGGCCGCTGAACGTGACATGGGGCGGGCTGCCGTCGTCGGTACCGATCGGATACATCTCCTACTTCGTGCTGCCCGCCCTGATCGGAGCCAGCCCTCGGACGATGGCTGAGCGCAAAATTCCACTGGCGCAGGCCAATCACCCTCCTCACGGTCGGCCTGGTCGTGGGGTTCTGCTGGGCTTTCGTCTTCAATGCCATCACGGGGGCGCATTTCGGCAACTTCTACTACGGCTACGTGATTCCTGGACTCGCGATATTCGAGGGGACCAAACATCAGTATCCGCTGTACGACTCGCTCGCCATGGGTATCGAGATGATGGTCTTCACGTACCTCCTCGGGCGCACCGATTCCAAGGGCCGCAATGTCATCGAGATGTGGGCCGATAAGAAATCCACCAGTCGCGTGCAGTCGTCGGTCCTGTCCGTCGTCGCCGTCGTCGTCGTCGGGCACCTGGTTTACGGCGCGGTCTTCGCGCCACACCTCATCACGAAGCTGGGCGGCTGGGTGACCGCAGGACCCACCGAGCAGCTGTACCCGGGCACACCCAACCAACCAAAGTAGGAAGACAAATCTTGGCCGATACAACTGTCGAGCTGTACTACGACCCGTTCGACCACGGCATCGACGACGATCCATATCCCGTCTGGAAACGGATGCGCGCCGAGGCCCCGCTGTATTACAACGACAAGCACAACTTTTATGCGCTCAGTCGTTACGACGACGTCGCACCAGCCCTGCACGACTGGCAGACCTATCGCTCGGGCCACGGCACGACAGCCGACATCTTGTTCGCCGGCATCGACATACCACCGGGCATCTTGCTATGGGAGGACCCACCGCTACACGACTTGCACCGGCGTTTGTTATCGCGGGTTTTCACCCCCCGCCGCATGTTGGCGGTAGAAGAACTGGTTCGTGACTTGTGTGCGCGCGCGCTGGATCCGCTTCGTGACTTGGACGGCTTTGACTTCGTCGCTGATCTCGGCGCAATCATGCCGATGCGGACGATCGGCTACCTGCTGGGTATCCCCGAGGAGGGCCAACAACAGATCCGCGATCGCAACGACCAGAGCATCACCGTTGATGCCGAGGGCGGTGGGATCAGCCCGACGGCTGTCGAGGATTCGATCGCACTGTTCGCCGATTACATCGAGTGGAGAGCGACACATCCTTCCGATGATCTGATGACGGAACTGCTTAACGCACAGGTGGAAGAGCCTGACGGAACCTTGCGCTCCCTCGAGCGCACCGAGGTTCTGGCCTACACCGCGATGATCGCCGGCGCGGGCAACGAAACCACGGCTCGGTTGATCGGATTCATGGGCCAGCTGCTCGGTGAGAACCCAGACCAGAGAAGAGAACTCGTCGCCAATTCCTCGCTGATCCCCTCCGCAGTCGAAGAGACGCTGCGCTATGAGCCACCATCACCGGTGCAGGCGCGTTACGTCGCCCAGGACACCGAGCTTTACGGAAACACGGTGGCCGAAGGGTCCTACATGCTGTTGCTCAACGCGTCGGCCAATCGCGACGCGACGCGATTCTCTGACCCAGACCGCTACGACATCCACCGCAAGGGAACACATTTGAGCTTCGGGCAGGGATTGCACTTCTGCCTCGGCTCGTCGCTGGCGCGACTGGAAGCGCGGGTCGCGCTCGAGGAGGTGTTCAAGCGCTGGACCGACTGGGAAGTTGACTACGAGCATGCCAGCCGGGCGCGGACGTCCAGTGTGCGGGGCTGGGCCCGGCTGCCCGTCAAGACGATAAGAGCGTCAACGTAATTCAGGAGGAAACCATGACCGTAGGCAAATACCGCGTGGTGGTGTGGGCGACAGGCGGGATCGGGTCTATCGCTATTCGCACCATCTCCAACCGCCCCGACCTAGATCTCGTCGGAGTGTGGGTGCATTCCGAGGAAAAGGTGGGCAAGGACGCCGGCGAGTTGTCCAACGGTGATCCGATCGGTGTGGCAGCAACCAACGATGCGGATGCTTTGATCGCCCTCAAGCCCGATTGCGTGGTCTATGCGGCCAGCGGACCTGAACGCGATGCCCTGGCGATTCCGGACTACGTGAAGTTACTCGAAGCAGGTATCAACGTCGTCACCACCAGCACCACCCGGCTGGTCAACCCGCACGCCTATGAGCCTTCGGAGTGGCGCGAGCAACTGGTCGCCGCGGCCAAACAAGGACAGGTATCGCTCTACGCATCGGGCATCGAACCTGGATTCGCCGCCGACTACCTGCCGCTCGTCCTGTCCACCCAGTCGTCCTCGATCGAGACGATCCACTCCTATGAGATCGGGTTGTACGACGATTACGGCGTACCCGACATCATGATCAATGGCTTGGGATTCGG
This sequence comes from uncultured Actinomycetota bacterium, assembly GCA_963767375.1. GTDB lineage: Bacteria > Actinomycetota > Actinomycetes > Mycobacteriales > Mycobacteriaceae > Mycobacterium. The sequence continues at coordinate 140,284 of CAVYDT010000008.1, read as the reverse complement.
CCAACCCCTGGACTACCAGCCCTGGATCTCATTTCCGGGCGCGATCGCCGGCGAGTGGGCAGGTCAACTCCGGTTGATCGGCGACGCCTTGGGCGTCGAAGTCCAAGAGATACGCGAAGACTTCGACCGTGCCGTGACCAACGAGACCCTCGAAGTTGCCATGGGTACCGTCGAGGCGGGAACGTGCGGTGCGATTCGAATGAAGGCGATCGGCGTCGTTGACGGCCGTGAGGCGATCATCGTCGAACACGTCACGCGGCTGGCTCATAGCGTCGCTCCGGACTGGCCGACCGGTATCGGCGACCTGTCCTACCGCGTGGTGATCACCGGCGACCCCGACATCGACTGCACCATGGCGGCAACCCTGCGCGACCCCGGTCGGGCCGGGATCGCCGCGATGACCTCCGGCGCGGGCGCGATGGTGGCCACCGCGATGCGCGTCGTCAACGCCGTGCCATACGTCGTCGCAGCCGCGCCCGGGCTAGTGAGCGCCGTCGACCTGCCATTGACCATCCCCAAGAATGTCTTTGCCACGCAACGAGTCTGAGCGAAAGTGAAGACTACCCGGGTCATCCAATGGACCACCGGTCCCGTGGGGTCCGTTCAGCTTGGCGAGGTCATCGATAACCCCGAGTTCGATCTCGTCGGGGTTTTCGTCTATTCGCCCGGCAAAGTCGGTGTCGACGCCGGAGCGTCGGTGGGGCGCCCCGACATCGGGATCGTGGCGACCAATGACAAAGCGGCGATCCTGGCCCTTGATGCTGGCGTGGTGCTGCATTCGGCAAGCAAGGCTTACGGTTTCCGTGATTTTCAAGCCAACACTGACGACATCGTGGCGCTCCTGGATCCGGCAAGAGTGTCATCACGGTGACGTCATATGCGCATTTGCCGACCCTTGGCTCCGAAGTCAGCGAACGGATCCGCAAAGCCTGCGCGACGGGGAACTCGCGGTTCTGCCCGGCCGGCGAGCACCCCGGGTTCATGCTGGAGAAGCTGGCTGTCGGCCTGACCGCGCTGTGCCAGCGCGTCGACACCATCACGGTCCAGCAGTTCGTCGACTGTTCGCATGTGCCAGAGGAGCGGATGCTCGTCGACCTGATGGGCATGGGTAAGCGACCCGAGAAGATCTCGGTCGAGTCGGCCGCGTTCCGGGCCGTGTCAACCCAATCCGAACAGGCAATCGGCGCGGCGGCCGATGCGCTTGGCGTCCACATCGACGAGATACGCCCCGTCATCCGAACTGCCGTGTCACCCAACGACGTAACCCTCGACTGCACGACGCCGCGGGCCGGCACGGTAGTCGGCCAGATCCTGTCTTGGACGGGATATCGAGGCGGCAAGCCTGTCCTGGTTGTTGAAGAATTCTGGACCTGCACGGCCGACATCCCAGACTGGGATCTGGTGCTTGACGGCCACACCGTGCGGATCTCCGTCGACGGCGTTCCTAACATCGCCGCCGAGGTTCGTGTCGACACCGACCCCATAGCCCACTTCGGCAACGTCTCGGGGGGCTATGTCGCCGTGGGTATCTCGGCGATCCGAGCCATCCCGTACGTACTCAAGGCACCACCCGGCATCGTCGTTCCCGAAGTGTTCGGTGCGTATCGGTGGCAGGGCGCCCCAGCGATTAAGTGATGACAACCGAACAGCTCGCTACGCCCGGCAATGCGTCCAAGAAGCGCTCAGCGTGGTTGGTGGTGGCGATCGGCGTCGGTTCGATGCTACTCGGGCTGATCATCCACAACGCCCGGTATGGCGCGGTCTCACCGCGAATTCGCAACCCCAATGACACCGGCGGTCCCCACCCGCTGTCGAATCCGCTGTTCGGCTATGGCCACTGGATCGTGACCATCGAGATATTCAGTTATCTGGCGCTGGTGGGCATCGTCGCGCTGATCGTCGTCCTTTGGCGCCGCCATCCCGAGCATCCATACCTGCTGATGACGATTGCGGTCACCACGCTCGCGTGGTTGGACGCGCCCATGAACTGGGTGACGTTCGCGGCGTACAACCCCGACTTGTGGCACTGGCCCGATGACTGGCCAATCGTGTCGCTGTCTCCGACCGTCGAGCCGCTGTTCATTGCGGCCATCTCGATGTTCGTGGTGCCACCGTTTTTCCCGGCGATTTTGGTCCTACGGCGCCTGCAAGCTCGCAGCTCTTCGGATTCGTTCGTGTCGCGGCATCCGCTGATCAGCTTGTCCGGTCTGGTCTTCGTGTTCGGCTTCGTCTACGACTTCGCGATGGAGGCGCTGTGCGTCCGCATCGGTCTGTATACGTTCACCCAAGTCATCCCCTTCGGGTCGGTCTTCGTCGGTACGCGCTGGCAGTTCCCCTTATTGTGGCAATCCTCGCTCATCAGCATCCTGATGATTCCGGCCGCGGCGTTGATCTATCGGGACGACACCGGACGCAGCGTGGCCGAGAGACTGGCGCGGCGGGCCAAGTTCTTGCCGAGCCGGCCGGTGCTTGGTTCGTTCGTCGCCATGCTTGTCGGCGTCAACGTTGCCTTCATGGCCTACGGACTGGTGTATACGGCGGTCACTCGGTGGTCGGGCGCGGCAACGTCGGTGGTTTGCCCATGGCCGTGGCCGAGCGCCAAAGTCTATGACCCGCAAGGCTTCTACGAGCGGAACGGCGCACCGGGACCCTTCTCGGCGGGAATCTGGTCGACGTGGGAGAGCGCCCAGCCCGACGGTCGCCCGGTGGTGGCGGCCCCGGTGGATGGGGGTCGCTGCACACCGGGCTCGTAGATACGCATGCGACGGGCCGCAATGTGCGCATTTTCGACAGCAAGCTCGGCCTCACCAGCCGCGTGCAGCTTGTCCAAGAAGCAGCCCACCACCGTCGGTCAAGGGCAATCGGATGAGATGTCCAAACGGTTATGTGCGCAGAAATGAAAGGAAACGCCCAACCAAATCACAGCGTCGCCCAAGCTCGCGTAACCACCATTAAAACCACGCTGATCAAAATTGCTTAGCAACGCGGGTCGCGACACCGTGCACCAGTAGACCCGCCTGCGATTTGATCAAAAGGAGAGGTTATGTGCGGCTTTAATGCCGGCGGGCCACGAGCAGCCGAGTGGGGTGGCAAATGTCGACTCTGTCCCGCGTAGTTCGCGATAATGCGGCCGCGTCAAGGTGGGCGAACGGCGGCGCGCGAAGGGCGGGGGTAATTGGCATCACCGTCCTGGCGGCCATGGCTTTGGGGCCCGACGCTGCTGCGAGCGCCGCACCGGCACAGGGATGCCCCCAAGGGCCGGCACCGGGCCCGGGTCCGGGGTGCGGCCGGCGTGCGTTCCTGACAGATATCAGTGCGGTCGGCCTCGGAGACAGCAACGGTAACCAGGTGGCATTGGACCAGGGCCTGGATATCTGTGGCCTGATGGACGCTGGCCTTAGCCGACAGAACATGGTGAGCCAGTTCGCCGCTGCGAACCCGGGGCTGGGTCCGGACGGGGCGGCGCAGGTCGTCCGAATCGCCGTCCGCGACCTGTGTCCCTGGCACCGCTAGGCTGCTGAAACCACCTATCGTGCTTCGAGAGTTGTTGCGAGGCAATGGAAACTAGCCCGACGATGACGGCTTTGTGCCCTCGGCTTGCGCCTCGTCGGAGATGCTCCGTAAGTGGCTATCGTGGGCAGCCTGCCAGTGTAGGTCGGCCTTTTTCTGCAACTCGTGCGGCGACCCGTCGTCTCCTCGAAGGGCAGCGCGCTGATAGGTGTTCGCCGTCCGCTCGTGCACCCGGGCCAACTTTTCGTGCTCTACGGCCGCGGCGTGGTGTGCGTCCTTCGCGCGATGCAGCGACTCCTCAGCGCGGTGACGCGCCAATTCGACCGACCCTGCAGACGGACGCTCACCGGCCGCTAACTCGGTCCTGCGCCGACGCAGTTCTTTGATCCGCTGTTCGACCTTTTGCCGCGCGTTCCACCTGACTCAAACGACTATCAGCGGGCTCGTCACTCATCAGCGACTCCAGCCAGTAGCGGATCACGGCTTCTACTGCATCACCACAAGTAACTATGGGTGAAACTGGAGCAAAGCAGGCGAGCGGGTCTCCGGAACACCCCTAGCCGCTCGCTGCGCGCCGCTAATCGCTATCCGGACGCCGAGGCGGGCGTCTCACGTTCGCAACCATTGCATTTCACCGTTGACGCTGGCGTAACAAATTTGCCATCGAAGCTTCCTAAGGTGAGGCGGTCTACCGTCCGTGGAGCCAAGCCGCGGACCCCTTAGCTGATAGGAAACTCAATTGAGTGGAAATGCGGTCCGCCTGCAGGCGATCAACAACGTAGAGGCTTATGTCCCCCCGGCTATCAGTTTCGTAGCTGGTGAAGAACCAGGTGAGATATTCGGCTCCAACGTTTTCACCAAGGCCGAGATGCAGGCACGGCTACCCAAGTCGGTCTACAAGTCCGTGGTGGCGACGATCGAAAAAGGCACCAAGCTTGACCCAGCGGTCGCCGACACGGTCGCGGTAGCCATGAAGGACTGGGCGCTGGAGAAGGGCGCCACCCACTACGCCCACGTGTTCTACCCGATGACCGGCCTGACCGCAGAGAAGCACGACAGCTTCCTGGAGCCCGTCGGCGACGGGAACACGCTCGCCGAGTTCGCGGGCAAGACCCTTATCCAGGGCGAGCCCGACGCCTCCAGCTTCCCGTCGGGTGGGCTGCGCAGCACCTTCGAGGCACGCGGCTACACCGGCTGGGATGCCACCAGCCCGGCCTACATCCTGGAGAACCCGAACGGCAACACACTGTGCATCCCGACGGTGTTCGTCTCGATGACCGGTGAGGCACTGGACTACAAGACGCCGTTGCTGCGCAGCCAGCAGGCCATGGGCGTGCACGCCGAGCGCATCCTGAAGCTGTTCGGTCACAAGGATCTCAATCACGTCGTGTCGTTCTGCGGGCCCGAGCAGGAGTACTTCCTGGTCGATCGGCACTTCTTCCTGGCGCGCCCGGACCTGGTCAACTCGGGCCGCACGCTGTTCGGCGCCAAGCCGCCGAAAGGCCAGGAGTTCGACGACCACTACTTCGGTGCTGTGCCCGAGCGTGTGCTCGGCTTCATGATGGACACCGAGCGCGAGCTGTTCAAGCTCGGCATTCCCGCCAAGACCCGGCACAACGAGGTGGCTCCCGGGCAGTTCGAGCTGGCGCCGATGTTCGAGCGGGCCAACATCGCCTCTGACCACCAGCAGCTGACGATGACGATCTTCAAGACGATCGCGAAGAAGCACGGCATGGAGTGCCTGTTCCACGAGAAGCCATTCGCCGGCGTCAACGGCTCCGGTAAGCACGTCAACTTCTCCTTGGGCAATTCCGAGCTCGGCTCGCTGCTGGTCCCGGGTGACACGCCGCACGAGAACGCGCAGTTCCTGGTGTTCTGCGCCGCGGTGATCCGCGCCGTGCACAAGTTCTCGGGGCTGCTTCGGGTGTCGGTGGCGTCGGCCACCAACGATCACCGCTTGGGCGCCAACGAGGCGCCGCCGGCGATCATCTCGATCTTCCTCGGGGAACAGCTCGCCGACGTGTTCGAGCAGATCGCCAAGGGCGCGGCAACGTCGTCAAAGGGTAAGGGCACCATGATCATCGGTGTCGACACGCTGCCGCCACTGCCGACCGATCCGGGTGACCGCAACCGCACCAGCCCGTTCGCGTTCACCGGCAACCGGTTCGAGTTCCGGGCGCCAGGTTCCGGACAGACGGTCGCCGTGCCGTTGATCGTCCTCAACACGATCATGGCGGACTCGCTCGACTACATGGCCAACATCCTCGAGAAGGCCGTCGAAGACGGTGGGGACTTCGACAACGCCGTGCAACTGCTACTCACCGACATCATCACCGAGCACGGTGCGGTCGTGTACAACGGCGACGGATACTCGGAGAAGTGGCAGATCGAGGCGGCGCAGCGCGGTTTGCCGAACCTCAAGACCACGCTGGACGCCGTTCCGGAGCTGGTGAAGCCCGAGTCGGTTGAACTCTTCGAGAAATACGGCGTGTTCAACGAACGCGAGCTGCACAGCCGCTACGAGGTCCGCCTGGAGCAGTACGTGCTGACCGTGGCGGTCGAGGCCAAGCTGGCGCTGGAACTCGGGACGACGGTGATCATGCCGGCCGCGATCCGCTACCAGACCGAGCTGGCCCAGAACGTCGCGGCCTTGAAGAAAGCCGGGGTCGAGGCGAGCACGGCTGCGCTGGAAGCGGTTTCGGCCCCGATCGCCGACCTGCAAGCTGGGCTGGCGGAGTTGAAGTCGGCTCTGTCCGACCACTCGGCGGAGACGGCGCTCGCCGAGGCCAAGCACGCCCAGGAGGCGCTGCTGCCAGCGATGGCAGCGGTGCGCGCCGCCGCTGACACGCTGGAAAGCGTTGTGGCCGATGACTTGTGGCCGCTGCCCACCTACCAGGAGATGCTCTACATCCTGTAAAAGTCGTCGTCGGGCGTGGGGTCGCCCGCAGAGGCGGAACTTGGTGATTCGCGGCCCCACGCCCGGCGATCCGCGCGTTGTCGCGGTCCTTTTGCCCACCCCGGCGGCCGACGTAGGCTCGTGGCGATGCTGGAGAAGTGCGCGATCCGGTTCCTGCCCCTCGGCGCCCGCCGCGTGGCCTACGAGATACGCGGGGACGGGCCGCCGCTGGTCGCTCCGGCGTGGTGGGTGAGCCACCTCGAACTCGACTGGCAGAGCGCGGGTTTCCGGCGCTTCTGGCAGGGAGTTGCGGACGGCTACACACTGATCCGCTACGACCGGCTCGGCGTCGGCATGTCAGACCGCACCGCGCCAGATTCGGATCCGACCCTCGACGAAGAAGTCGCGACGCTGCGCGCACTCCTCGACGAACTCAACCTCGAGCGCGTGTCGCTCCTCGGCGGGTCATCCGCAAGCTGCACCGCCGTCGCATTCGCCGCGGCATTTCCGGAGCGTGTTAAGCACCTGGTGCTGTACGGGGCGTACGCCGACGGCACCGCGCTCACGGCTCCGGGGGTGGGGGACGCGATCATGGCGGCGATACGCGCGCATTGGGGCCTCGGCTCGCGGCTGCTCAGCGACATCTTCATCGGCGGCGCCGACCCAGCCGAGCAGGAGCACTTCGCACGGTTCCAGCGGGAGGCGGTGAACGCCGAGACAGCCGCCGCCCTATTAGGTTTCGTCTATCGCCTCGACGTACGCGCGCACCTTCCCCTCGTCCGCGCCCCGGCGCTGGTCGTGCATCGCCGCGACGATCGCGCGGTGCCGTACCGGCTCGGGCGTGAGGTCGCGGCCTCAATTCCAGGCGCGACGTTCGCCCCGCTGCACGGGAGCGCGCACTTCCCCTGGCACGGTGATATCGATTCCGTCGTCCGCGCGTGCCGCCAGGCGCTCGCCCCGACGCAGCCATCGCCGCGCCAGGGGAGTCGGCCGGGGCCCGTCCCGCTGTCTGATCGAGAGCGCGAGATCCTCGCCTGCGTCGCGCGCGGTCTCAGCGATCGCGAGATCGCAGGGCAGCTGGTGCTGAGCCCGCACACGGTTCACCGCCACGTCGCGAACATCCGGCGCAAGCTGGGTCGCACCTCACGGACGGCCGCCGTGGCCGAGGCCGCGCGTCTCGGACTCCTGTGAAATCGCCCGAATAGCCGAAACGGGCCATCCGCGAAAGATGGCCGCCTTGAGCGACGCGCGCACCATCCGGCCACTCGTAGGTTCACGGCATGACGGAGACCGGCATCGAACTACAAGTTCACCCGCCATCCGCGGCGTGGCTGCGGATTATGGCCCTGGTGTACGACCCGTTTCTGTGGCTGGGCGAGCTCGCCGGCCTGCGCCGCCGGCGGCGCAGGCTCCTCGCTGACGCACGCGGGCGCGTCGTCGAGATCGGCGCCGGGACCGGGCTGAACATCGCGCACTATCCCGATGGGATCGCCGACTTGGTCCTCGCCGAGCCCGAGCAGGCGATGCGCAGACGGCTCGCGCGTCGCCTGAGCCGGCATGCGCGCGTGGCGCGGATCGTGGACGCGCCCGCGGAGCACCTGCCGCTGGCCGACGGGTCGGTGGACACCGTCGTTTCGACGCTCGTCCTGTGCACCGTCGACGAACCCGAACGCGCGCTGGGCGAGATCGCACGTGTGCTTCGCCCGGACGGGCAGTTGCTGTTCATCGAACACGTCCGGGCCGGCTCGCGGTTCCTCGCGGCATGCCAGAACACCCTGCTGCATCCGTGGCGTCGCTTCGCGGGCGGTTGCGTCTGCAACCGCCCGACCATGGAGCTGATGGTCGCCTGTGGTTTCACGATTGCAGCCGACGACGCCGTGTGGCGCGGCATGCCGCCGATCGTCCACCCGCTGGCGGTGGGACGCGCCACTCCTTGCTGAGCCGAGCATGATGGTGTGAATGGCCGAGCCGCTCGTCTTCACGGTGGACTGTTTCACCAACCGTCCGTTCGCCGGCAATCCCAATGCGGTCTGTCTATTCGACGCGGATTGGCCTGCGACCCAGTGGTTGCAGCAGCTGGCAGGCGAGCTGAACCTACCCGCCAGCGCGTTCGTCCGTCATGACGGGCGCGACATCGAGTTACGGTGGTTCACCCCAAAGGCGGAACTCGCGCTGTGCGGCAGCGGAACGTTGGCGGCAGCACACGTCCTGTGGGAAACCGGCGACCCCGCGAAGACCCTTGCCTTCAATACATCCGCGGGCATCCTCAGGGCACACCGGGAGCCGGATCGACGGATCACGTTGGACCTCCCCCTCGATGATCCTCAACGGGTACCCGGGCCGCCCACCCTGTCAGCGGCATTAGGCGTTACGCCACTGGCGGTATCGCATGGACGACTCGACTTGCTCGTGGAACTGGACTCGATCGAAACCGTGCGGGGATTGACCCCGGACCTGAGCGCGCTCGCCGTGTTGGACGCACGCGGTGTGATCGTCACTGCAGTCGGCGACGCCGACAGTGATTTTGTGTCCCGCTTCTTCGCGCCCGCCGCCGGGATCGACGAGGACCCTGTCACCGCGTCGGCCCACTGCACCCTCGGTGCCTACTGGTCGAAGAAATTGGGCAAGACTGCTCTGAGCGGCTTGCAGGTGTCGGCCCGCGGTGGTCGCGTTGACCTACGTCTCCGCGATGACGGGGTCAGTCTGACCGGGCAAGCGGTCACCGTCACCCGAGGCAATCTGGCCATCGGCATATGAGCTTAATCGGCGACGGTCACAGCAAACACGGTTGCGGTCGTGATACGGGAATTGATTCGGTTATCACGTTTGCCTTAAGGGCATAGGCGCGCGTTCGACGGTGTGCGGTTTAATCCGTTTCCGGGCGGGTATCACGTAAGGGTTTCCCTCGAGAAAGGACCCGACATGTTGCACTCGGTAATTCTGGCGAGTACGCAGTACCCGGAAGCGGCGGGGTTGATTCTCAGAGGGATTAAGGGAATCTTCGTCCTGATCGGTAGCGTAATCGCTGCTATCGTCTGCGGAGTCATTGCTGCGATGAAGGGCCGCAACCCGCTGGGATGGGGAATTCTCGGGCTCTTCTTCTCCATCCTCACACTGATCGTCGTAATCGTTATTCCCAGTAAGAAGTGACGCTGACGCACAATTGCTGAGCGCCTTCGTATTCTCCGGACTTATCCGCGCCGGTGTTGTCGCGTCAAGAGCATCGGTGAATGTTGTGTCGAAGCGCCGCGTCCGAGCCCGGACGGGACGCTCACGGGTTTCCGGCAGCAAACATCGTGGCGGTAGTCTCAGACCTTTTAGGCGACGGTCGTGTCGGCGCGGCCGACGCGCATACTCGCAGTCAGCAGCAGGTGGTCGAACTCCGACTGCGAGGTCAAGGTTGGGCCGGCGTGGCGAAAGTCCTCAACGACCTGCTCGGCCAGCCGGCGCAGCTTGACGTTGGCGTCCTGCGATAGCCACTTGAGCAGGTTGAATGCCGCGTCGTCGTCGATTCCGTAGATCAGCATCAACATGCCCTTGGCCTGCTCGATGGCCGCGCGCTTTCCGGCGATCTCGGCCAGCTTCTCGGTAAGGCGGTCCTCGTCCTCAGGGTCGGGCAGCCGAGAGACGTCCACATAAAAGCCATGCGTTCCGATCACGGTGCCCTCGTCGTCGTAGAGCTGGTCACCGACAACGACGACGTAGTGCACATCCCCGCTCGTGTCGAGGATCCGGTGACGGGTGCTGAACGGCTTGCGGGTGTTCAGGATTTCATCGATGGTGGCCGCGACCTGACCGCGGTCGTCAGGGTGTTTATGTGCCAGTACCAGGTCGGTGGTCGGGGTGACGGTGCCGGGCTCATATCCGTGGATCCGCTGCACCTGTTCGGACCATTCCCACCGCTGGTCGTCGAAGTAGAACCGGAACCAGCCCACTAGTTGGGGTGCTCCGCCGGCCAAGGCCTGTTCGAGATCGGCCGCGTGGCCATTGAGATCCCAGTTCATCGCGAACCTTGCTCCTCGCATCAGATAACTCCCAAGCCCAATCCGCACCCCAACCCAATTCCGACCGACGGCTCCGCGCCCTGGGTGGGGACGACCGCAACCGCCGGCACGCTCCGGCGACGATCATCGCCTCGGCATGCCGGCGCGCTGGTCGCGGTCGCCGCGCCATCCACGTTCATCAGGCGCCGATGATCTCGCGGTTTGCCGGGTTGTCGTTGATGGCCTTGTGTCTGCGGTCGATGGAAATCTTGCGCGGCTTAGCCCTTTCGGCCACCAGGATGCGCAAACTCAAGACGCCCTCGCTATACCACGCCTCGATCTTTTCGGTGTCGAGGTTCTCGCCGAGCACCAGCTGTCGGCTGAACACTCCGCGAGGTCGCTCGGTGGCAAGCATCTCCCGGTTGGGGTCGACGCCTGGGCGCTCGGCGCGCACAGTCACCACATTGCGCTCGATGTCGATGTCCAGCGAATCGGCGTTGATACCCGGGAGGTCGAACTCGACGAGAAAGTCTTCGCCCTCACGCCAGGCGTCCATCGGCATTACGGCCGGGCGGGCGGCCGTGCCCAGCACCTGGTTGGCGAAACGGTCCAGCTCGCGAAACGGGTCGGTACGCATCAGCATGGCTGTCACCTCTCACTCCAATCTGCTGTCCTAGGTTGTCTATTACCTATGTCTAGCTACATAGATTTTATATAGCACTGTCGACACTTATGTGCAAGTGTGATAGACAAGTTTCCTACCGGAACCTGAGGAGTGTCCGATGGTCGATCGTCCTGGCCCCAACGGTGTGCCAGCGCCCGATCACGGCGTGTACGGCATCTCCGTCGCAGCCGAGCTTTCTGGCATCCCGGTGCAGTCGCTGCGCCTCTACGAGCGGTGCGGCCTGCTCACACCGGCTCGCAGCGAGGGCGGAACCCGGCGCTACAGCGCCGATGACTTGGCCCGATTACGACGCATCAGCGCGCTGGTCGACGCCGGGATCAACCTGGCCGGCATCGCCCGCATCCTCGACCTCGAAGACGACAACACCACACTTTCGACGGCCAATACCGACTTGCGTTCCAGCAACCGCACTTTGCGCAAAGCCGCACAGGAGAGCGGCGAGGACTGAGCGGATTCCCTATGCCTGCAAGGGAATCCAAGAGGTCATCGCATGGGTACCGGGGCGGGCCGGCGCTCGGCGATCAACCGCCGGCTCAGTGCCCTTTACTCTGCCATCGACATCGTGCTTCGACAAACAGGTGACGCTGCGAATGGGGCAGGCCAACGTGAAGAAATGGGTCGACGACATCATGCCGCTGCTGACCGACGAGGACCCGCTCGGCGTCGACTCCTTCGCCAGTCACGTGCTGCCCCTCGACCAGGCCCCGCATGCCTATGAGATCTTTCAGAAAAAACAGGACGGTGCTGTGAAGATCACGCTGAAGCCGTGAGCTGACCCACACGAAAAGTTCAGTCCAGCAAGGTGTTTCGCATAACGGTTTGGCCGGCGCGTTAGTGGGTAAATATGCGCCATGATCAGCACAGATACCCGTGCTCCCGCTCCCGCCCGTGAGGTGTGGCCCGGCAGGGCCTACCCACTGGGCGCGACCTATGACGGTGCGGGCACCAATTTCGCGGTGTTCAGCGAGGTGGCCGAGCGGGTGGAGTTGTGCCTGTTCGACGCCGACGGCCTCGAAAGCCGGGTCGCCCTGCCCGAGGTGGACGGATTCGTCTGGCACGCGTACATCCCGAACATCGAGCCGGGCCAGCGCTACGGCTACCGCGTCCACGGCCCGTACGAGCCCGACGCCGGGCTCCGCTGCAACTCGAACAAGCTGCTGGTCGACCCGTATTCGAAGGCCATCGACGGCACCTTTGAGTGGAACCAGTCGCTGTTCAGCTACAACTTCGGCGATCCCGACAGCCGCAACGACGACGACTCCGCCGCCAGCATGCCCAAGTCGGTGGTGATCAACCCCTTCTTCGACTGGGCCAACGACCGCCCACCGGATCACCAGTACGCGGATACGGTCATCTACGAGGCGCACGTCAAGGGCTTGACGCAGAGCCACCCGGCGATTCCCGAACAGCAGCGCGGCACTTACGCCGGTGTGGCACACCCGGTCATCATCGAGCACCTCAAGAGCATCGGTGTCAACGCGATCGAGCTGATGCCGGTGCACCACTTCGCCAACGACTCGACCTTGATGGACAAGGGATTGGCGAACTACTGGGGTTACAACACGATCGGATTTCTCGCGCCCGACTTCAAATACTCCAGCGCCACATCGCCCGGGGGGCAGGTGCAGGAGTTCAAGGCCATGGTGCGCGCGCTGCACGAGGCGGACATCGAGGTCATCCTCGACGTGGTCTACAACCACACCGCGGAGGGCAATCACATGGGCCCGACGTTGTCGATGCGCGGCATCGACAACGCTGCCTACTACCGGCTGGTCGACGACGACAAGCGCTACTACATGGACTACACCGGCACGGGCAACAGCCTCAACGTCGGGCACCCGCACTCGTTGCAGCTGATCATGGACTCGCTGCGCTATTGGGTTACCGAGATGCACGTCGACGGCTTCCGGTTCGACCTGGCCTCGACACTGGCCCGTGAGTTCTACGACGTGGACCGCCTGGCCACGTTTTTCGAGCTCGTGCAACAGGATCCGACGGTCAGTCAGGTCAAGCTGATCGCCGAACCGTGGGACGTCGGGCCCGGTGGCTACCAGGTGGGCAATTTCCCGCCGCAGTGGACGGAGTGGAACGGGAAGTACCGCGACACCGTGCGGGACTTCTGGCGCGGTGAGCCGGCCACGCTCGACGAGTTCGCCTACCGACTGTCCGGTTCGGCCGACCTCTACGAGCACACCGGGCGCCGGCCGGTGGCCTCGATAAACTTCGTCACCGCCCACGACGGGTTCACGTTGCGAGACCTGGTGTCCTACAACGAAAAACACAACGAGGCCAACGGCGAGGACAACAACGACGGCGAGTCGCACAACCGCTCGTGGAACTGCGGCGCCGAGGGGCTGACCGACCCGATCGAAAATGCCGGCGTCAACGAGCTGCGCGGGCGCCAGCAGCGCAACTTCCTCACCACCCTGCTGCTGTCCCAGGGTGTGCCGATGATTTGCCACGGCGACGAGCTCGGTCGCACGCAGAGCGGCAACAACAACGGTTACTGTCAGGACAACGAGCTCACCTGGATCGATTGGGGCGAGGCCGATGCGGGCCTGCTGGAGTTCACCCGTGTGGTGTCAGCGCTGCGGGCGAACCACCCCGTGTTCCGCAGGCGCCGCTTCTTCAGCGGCAAGCCGGTGCGGCGCCGTGGCCGAGAAGGCCTGCCCGACATCTCCTGGTTTGCGCCCGACGGCGCCGAGATGACCGACGAGGACTGGGACGCGGGTTTCTCGAAGTCCATCGCGGTATTCCTCAACGGCCACGGCATCCCCGACCTCGATGCGCGAGGCCAGCGGGTGCTCGATGACTCGTTCGTGCTGTGCTTCAACGCCCACTATGAGCCAATCGAATTCACCTTGCTCCCAGCGGAATTCGGTGCAGAGTGGCGTGTTGTGGTGGACACCGGAGCTGACGAGACGAGTCCCTCCGAGGAGCTGCGCGCGGCGGCCAAGCTCACCGTCGAGGCTCACAGCGTCGTGGTGCTGCAGGCGGCGCCCTCGGCTACATAAGGCCTACATAAGGCGGCGTTGCACTTCGAATGCCAGGCATAGTTCGGCGACGTCGCGGGGGCGGGAGAGCGATCGTCCGGTGCGTTGTTCGATTCGCCGGAGCCGGTAGCGCACGGTGTTGGGATGGCAGATAAGGGCTTCGGCGGTGGCGCGCACCGATGCGTCGCTGTCTCGCCAGACGCGGAATGTCTCAAAAAGCAGTTCGCGTTCTTCCTCGCCGAGGTCGTCGAATCCGTTGAGCACGATCGCGACGGATCTGACCATCACCTCCGGGGCGCTGACCGCGGCGGTGGCCAGGATCGAGCCATCAAAGACCGCGACCCTTGTGGTGGTGTGGGCGCGGCTGCGCAGTATCACCTTGGCGAGGTGGAAGGCCTGTGGTGTGTCGCGCAGGTCGTCGAAGCGCGCGCTGATCCCGACGCGACCGGTGGTGGTGCGCGAGAGCAGGGCCAGGATCTTGTCGAGGTGCTGGTCGGATTTGCTGTGCACGATGCCGATTTGGAGATCGGGCAGTCCGCGCCAGGCCGAGTAGATGTCGAGGCCGCGTAGTTTTGATTCGATTTCGGGCAGCGCCACTTCGCCGACGCCGGGCGTTTCGGCGACCACCACGACATAGGGGCCCTGGCTGGGCAGCCGAAGGTGGTTGGCGATTTCCCACAGACTCCACGGGTCGAGGATTCGTCCATACAGCAGTGCGTCGATCAGCAACGGACGCCGCGATGCCTCGGCGGCTGCCAGCCGGCGATACTCACCATGCGGCTGCACATCATCGCCGGACACCACGAACTTCGCAGTACGAAACTCGCTGGCGCTCAGGACTCCGTCCATGGCTTCACACGTCCCGAGTCAGTGCATACGCGTTGCAACTGGCAACCGTGATCTCGTTGTGAGCACTCATCGCTTGTTCCTGATCATTCGCCGATGCGCCTCTGCGGGCCGCCCGAGTTAACGCCGGATTGCTACGGACGCACCGAAGCAATTTCCGTACGAGTGTTCGTTTGCGACGATAGAGCGTACGGCGAGACAGGTCAAGATCCGCATCATTACAAGGTAGTCGCGTGATCTCGGTAGGAGAACATATGTTCTTTATTAACGGTCCATTGGGTTTTAAAGTAAAGTTGATCGCATGTCGCCCTCTGCCCCGCGGCCGTCGACTCCGGCGCGTCGTGGCCGCCCCCGGGTGGTCAACGAGCGCTCTGATGTGCGCGGAGCGGCGGTGGCATTGTTCGCGGAGCAGGGATATCGCGCGACCGGCGTGCGCGATATCGCCGATGCACTGGGCATCGGAGCAACGAGCATTTACAGCCACGTCAAATCCAAATCGGAGTTGCTGAACGAGATTCTGATCGACACACTCGACGCGATCCTTGCCGTGCAACAGGACGCCATTGCAAGCTCGCCCGATATCGTCGAGCAGCTGCGCCGCGCCGCCGAGTCTCAGCTGCGTTTCCTGGTCGAGCACCCACAAGAGGCCGTGATCGCCATCCGCGACTTTCGGTGGGCCGAGGGCGACGCACTGAGTGCCGTCTATGACCGACGACGCCGCTACCGCAAGGTGTTTGAAGACCTGCTCGTCGAGGGCGTCAAACAGGGCCGTATGTCGATCTCCAACGCCAAGATCGCGGCATTCGCGATCATTGAGATGGCCGAGGGCGTCCCAAGGTGGTTTCGTCCCGGCGGCGACGTGTCGATCAATCAATTGGCATACCTCTACGGCGAGTACGCGCTCCGCATTGCCGGCGTCCGCGAGTCGTGACGTTGTGTCGCGTCACATCGGACGCGATGCCGCGTTGTACGCGAGAACATCGACAACGACGCTGAGCCGCTCAACGATCGAAGGGCCGAGATAGCCCCCGGGTCTGAGAGCGGGCCGGATGAGACGGATCGTAGTAGGCATGACCGGAGCCACCGGTGCCGTGCTGGGCATCGAGCTGCTTCGCCGACTGCAACGATGTGCCGATGTTGAGACGCACCTGGTGCTGTCGCGGTGGGCGCGCGCAACCATCCACCTGGAGACGGAGTTGTCGGCAAGCGACGTCGAGGGCTTAGCCGACGTCCGCTATTCGTGGGACGACCAGGCGGCGGCGATCTCCTCGGGCTCTTTCCGCGCCCAGGGCATGGTGATCGCCCCGTGCAGCATGAAGACGCTGGCGGCGATCCGGATGGGGTACGCCGATGGGTTGATCGCCCGGGCAGCCGACGTCACGCTGAAGGAACGCCGCCGACTCGTGCTGGTACCTCGGGAAACACCGCTCAGCCAGATTCATCTCGAGAACATGCTGGAATTGGCTCGAGTGGGCGCCGCCATTGTCCCGCCAATGCCGGCGTTCTACAACCACCCAGCGTCCGTCGGCGACATCGTCGATCACATCGTGACCCGGATTTTGGACCAGTTCGATATCGAATCACCTGGGGCCCAACGGTGGAACGGGGTGTCAGACGCGAAAGCCTCGAAACTCAAGGCGGTTAACGACTAATGGCCAGGATCAGCGATCTCCGCGAATATCTGCGAGTATTGGAATCGCTCGACGATGTCGTGCGCATCGATCGCCCGGTCAGCGCCGTGCTGGAGGCAGCCGCCATCACTCGGCGATCGACCGAACAGGGTTGGCCGGCGCCATTGTTCGACAACATCCGGGAAACAGCGCCGGGATTCCGCCTACTGGGAGCTCCGGGTGCACTGTCGAGTCATCCACGGTATCCCATGGCTCGCGTTGCGCTTTCGCTCGGACTGTCGCATGACGTTACGGCGCAAGAATTAGTCGAGCATCTGGTAGCGGTGCATCGAAAGGAACCGATTCCGCCGAAGCGGATCTCGGCTGGCTCGGCTCCCTGCAAGCAGAACATTCTGCTGGGCGCCGACGCCACGCTCGATCGGTTTCCGATTCCGCAGGTGCACCAGGACGATGGCGGCCGCTACCTCAACACCTGGGGGATTATCGTCGCGCGAACCCCCGACGGGCGATGGACCAACTGGTCGATATCCCGGATCATGGCGATCGACAACCGCCACATGACTGGCTTGTTTTTGCCCCAGCAGCACATCGGGATGATCTGGGCGGAATGGGAAAAGCTTGGTAAGCCAATGCCGTTCGCCGTCGTGCAGGGCGGTGATCCCGGAGTGCCGATGGTCGGTGGGATGCCCATTCCGGCCGAGGTGGATGAGGGAACGTTCCTGGGTACCCTCTACGGCGAACCCGTCGAGGTCGTCCAGTGCGAGACGAGTGATCTTGATGTGCCCGCGAGCGCCGAAGTCGTTATCGAAGGCCATGTTTCGATCACCCGCGACGCCACCGAGGGTCCCTACGCCGAATTCCATGGGTATGCGCTTCCGGAGACCTCCCCGGAACCGGTGTACACGATCGAGGCGATCACCTACCGCGACAACCCAATCTGGCCGGTCAGCGCCACCGGCCGCCCGCCCGATGATTCACAGATCGCCCCGGCGGTCGGAGTTTCGGCCGAAGTGCTCGCGCTGCTGCGCAATGCGGGCCTGCCCATCACCACGGCCTGGCTGCTGGTGGACACGGCCTGCCACTGGATGATCATCACCGTGCCGCGGCATTGGCGCGATGTGCTACCCGACACCAGCACAATCGAATTTGTGCACCGGATCGGGGAGGCGATGAGCACCAACCGGGTCGGTCACATGTGTCCGGTGACCTATGTGCTCGATGACGATATCGACCCGTCGAACACCTCGGATGTGCTGTGGGCGCTCGGTACCCGCATCCATCCGAATCTCCGCCAGGAGCACTGGCCGGTTCCTATCCTGCCGTGGTATCAGTGCTACACCGAGGAGGAGCGGCACAGCGGGCGTGGGCCGATTGTCGTGCACGACGGGCTGGTCGACGCGATAGAGGACGGGCATGCGCTGCCGGCGACGTTCGAAAACCTCTACCCGCCCGAAATCCGGGAACGTGTTTTGGCGGCCGAGCCGCGATCCTCCGTCGACGCGAAGTGCTAGCGAAGCGAACCGCGCTAGGTCTAGCGTCGGTGCTGTGGCGAAACCGGATATGGACAGCGACGCCGACGTAACCCAATACGTCGCCGAAACTGCAGCCAGGCTGCAGGATCGACTAGCACAGCTGTCGTCGGGCATGAGGGAGACCCTGGAGAATCAGATCCCCGAGCTCGGCGGGGACCCGCGGGCGATGGAGCTGTTGGGACCAAGTGTCGAGGGTAATGTCGAGACCCTTCTGCACGCTCTGCGTTACGCGATCCCGGTGGACCTGGTGGCGGTGCCCGTCGCCGCGATGGAGTATGCGCGGCGCTTGGCGCAATATGGAATTCCGCTCAATGCCCTGGTGCGCGCCTACCGCCTCGGCCAGCATGTGATGAACGAGCTGGTGTTCGCCGAGGTGCGCGCGATCGACATCCCTGACCCGGCGAAATACACGGTCCTGGAAGCGATCAGCGCGACGCTGTTTCAGTATATCGACTCGATTACCCAGCAGGTCGTCGTCGTCTATGAAGATGAACGCGAGCGCTGGCTGGAGAACCAGAACAGCCTGCGCGCCATGCGAGTTCGCGAAGTACTTGCGGCGCAGAAGGCTATCGACGTGGACGCGGCCACGACGACCATCCGTTACCCGTTGCGCTGGCACCACCTCGGCCTCGTGATGTGGTACCCCGACGCAGGCACCGTCGGTGACGAAATCGGCCGGCTGCAACGGTTCCTGAGGGAATTGGGCCATGCTTCCGAAGCCGCGGCCAGCCCACTCTTCATCGCCGCCGACCGGACCTGCGGATGGGGATGGCTGCCGTACCGTGCGGCGACGGAATCCGCCGCGGCATGCGTTCGCGAGTTCGCCCTGGGGAGACCGGATACTCCCAGTATCGCCATCGGGACGATGGCCGCCGGGCTGGAGGGCTTCCGTCAGTCGCACCGCGAAGCCGAAGCCGCTCGTCGTGTCGCGCTGGTCGGCGCGCGTCCCGAGCCGATCGTGATCGGGGCCGAAGACCGCGGCTTGCCCCTTGCCGCACTGCTGGGCGACGATATCGCCGACACCCGGGCATGGGTGGCCGGTGTGCTGGGCGGCCTGGCCGCCGACACCGACGGCGACGCCCGACTGCGCGAAACGCTGCGGGTGTTTCTGCGTTGCGGGTCCAGCTACAAGCAGGCAGCCGACGAACTCAACCTGCACTTCAACACGGTGAAATACCGCGTGGGCCGCGCCATCGCCAGACGCGGCAGGGAGGTCGCCGCCGATCGGTTGGATGTGGAAGTGGCCTTGCTTGCCTGCCACTGGTACGGCGCCGCGGTTCTGCGGCAGGAGGGCCCGTAGCCAGCACGTCGCCGCACGTCATTGTATGGGTGACAACGACGGCCCAGATTTTCGTTTCGCCAGAACAATCGGATTCTGCGGTGCGCGCCTAATCTGCAGCGCATGGATTGCCACGCGGGACAACAGGCGGTACAAGAGCAGGTGTCGGAGGTGGCGGAGGCGGTTGGCCGGCGCACCGACGAGATTGCGGTGACACTCGCCCGCACCATCAAACATGAGGTGCCGCTGTATCGTGACGGCCTTCCTTTGGGTTTCGATATGGTCGTCGCCGGCTGTGCGGCCAATATTCGACCGATCTGTACCGCCATCGCCGCCGATGTCGCGTTCGATACCAAGGCTGCCACCGAATTGGGGGTGGCGCGGGCCCGCGATGGGGTGCCGCTGTCGTCGGTGATGGAAGCCTACCGAGTGGGGTTCCGCCGATTGTGGGACGCCGTGGTGACCGAATCGACCACCCGCCCCGGCCTCAACGGCACTGTGTTGCACGATCTGACGGCCAAACTGTGGGCCGCACAAGGGGCCTACACCGACGCGATGGCCGTCGGGCACCGCACCGAACAGAGTCGCCGGTTTCACAACGACGAAGCAGAGCGTGCCGTGCTCATGGACACGCTGTTGTACGGCCGAGTTGTCGACGAGTGCAGCGTATGGGACGCCGCCGATTTTCTTCGCTTACCCAGTGACGGGCCGTACGTGGTGGTGGCCGCCGAGGCGGATGGTGTGGGCAGGGAGGCGCTGCCTCAGATCGAGTCCAAACTGCGGAGCCTGGATGTGTTTTCGGCGTGGCGGCTGCTTCCCGACCTGCAGGTAGGCATCGTGCACGTCAGGAATGACAAGCACCTCGGCGATGTGCTGGCATTGATTTCCCGGATTGCCACCGCGAGGGTGGGGGTGAGCGCGCGCTTCGATGACCTGCGCGACACCCCTCAGGCACTCCGCTTTGCCCGGATATCTCTGCGAGGCCGCCCAGAGCCGGGGCTGCTGGTGTCGCTGTTCGACGGCTCGATACTGGCAAGCGCGGCGGTCAGCGCGCCTGAGGTGCTCGTCAAGCTCGTTGCGCCCACAATCGACTGCTTCGCCGAGTTGTCTGATCAAGAGCGCGACATCTTGTTCGAGACGTTTCAGGCGTGGGTGGACAACGACGGGTCGATGCGCACCGTAGGAGAATTGCTGTTCTGCCATCCCAATACCGTGCGCTACCGGCTGCACCGCATCGAGCAGCGCACCGGGCGTTCCTTGTCGAAGCCCCGCGACGTGGCCGAGCTGTGTCTCGCCTTCGAAGTGCGTCGCCGTCTCATGCAGCCGGAAAATCGAACCGCCACGGGCTGAGTCTGCTTGCCCGACAAGCCCGGTACGGCCTCGCAAGCCGTGTGCTGCGGTACACCACGGGATACCTGACGTTGTCTCCTGTCACAACGACAACGAACTGGACCGGCGCCATGATTGAAGCAACGTGAAGCGACAAGGTTATAAACGGAGCAGTCGATGAGCACCGTAGTTGACCAGCCGGCCGATCTGCTCAGCCTCGTTGGACGACCTCTCGGCAGCACCGACTGGATGAAGATCACCCAGGAGCAGGTGAACTTGTTCGCCGATGCCACGGGCGATCATCAGTGGATCCACACCGATCCCGCACGGGCGGTCAACGGCCCGTTCAAGGGCGCCATCGTGCACGGCTACCTCACGTTGGCACTTGCGCCGATGGTGATTTCGGAAGTCTTTGAGGTCCGCGAGCTGACCGCCGCGCTGAATTACGGTGTCGAAAAGGTGCGCTTCCCGGCACCGCTGCGAGTCGGATCGAAGGTTCGCGCCACCGTGACGGTGATGCGGGCACGCCAGAAAACCGCCGGTGTGGAAGCGGTGTTCACCCTCACCTACGAGATAGAAGGCGAGTCCCGCCCGGCCTGCGTGGCCGACGTCATCGTGTTGTATCCCTGACGGTCGACAAGCTCGGCACGGTGTTTGTTCGCCGGAACATCGACGGCCGGTAGTTGTTGTCGCCGACGCCATCGACTTGTGTGCGAGTCGATTCGATGATCGAGACACGCCAGCGGCTGTCAGCTCCGAGAGAGTGCGATGACCAACCTGAGTCTGTTCCTGATCGAGTCGGCAGACATGTACCCCGGCGCCGTTGCGCTGCGGTGTGAAGAGGTCTCAACGACGTATTCAGAGCTCGCGGATAGGGCCGCGCGATTCGCTGCGTACCTCCGCGCACATGACGTACAGCCTGGCGATCGAGTGGGGATCATGCTGGGCAACCGACCGGAGTTCGCGGCGGCGTTCTACGGCATCTTGCACGCGGGAGCCATTGCGGTGCTGCTGGATCCGCAGCAGAGCGGGCGTGAAGTCCAGGTGGCGCTGACGAATACCGGTGCGCAGCTCTTTTTCTTCGCGGCCAGTTGTGCGCCCGCTGCAACGGCGGCTGCGCTCGCCGCCGGCGCGGCGCCAATCGAACTCGATTACCACGTGCTGAACGACCTCACGGACGAGTTCGCCGGGCGGCCTCGGCCGGTCAGTCGCGCGGCAGATGACGACGCGGTAATCGTGTACGAGTTCGGCGGCTCGGGCACACCGAAAGGCGTTGAGCTGACCCACGCCAGCCTGGTCACCACCCAGGCCGTCATCGCGCGGAGCGTGCTGCACCTCGGGCCCGAGGATGTTGTGCTGGGATGCTTGCCGCTGTCCCATGCTTTTGGCCTCACGTGCGGTCTGATGGCCGCCATCTGCACCGGATCCACCTTCGATCTGTTGTCTGGCTTCGACCCCCGGCGTGCGCTGGAAATCGTTGCCGCCCAACATGTCACCGTCATCGAGGCTGCGGCCACGATGTATACGAACATGCTGACCACCAGCGCTGACTGCGGCCTGGACTTCGGCTCGCTTCGCGTCTGCATTTCCGGCGGCCCGTCGATGCCCGAGTACGTCCGCCGCCGATATGAGCAGCGGTTCGGTTGCATCCTGTTGGAGGGCTACGGCCCCTCGGATTTGGCGCCGGCGGCGTGCTTCAACCGACCGGGCAAGCTACGCAAGGTGGGATCCGTCGGTCCGCCGCTGAGCGGCGTCCTGATGCGGGTGGTCGACCAACGCGGCAACGAAGTGCCGGTCGGCACGACCGGAGAGCTTCAGGTCCGCGGTCACAACGTGATGAAGGGCTATTGGAGTCAGCCCGAGGCAACCGCGGCCGCCATCGTCGGGGGCTGGCTGCGCAGCGGCGATTCGGGCTACGTCGACGAGGACGGCTACGTGTACCTCGTCGGTCGTGTCGGAACCGCTAGGGCGTGAGTACGACCGAGCCGACGGTCTTGCGGTCCTGGAGGTCGCGGTGGGCTTGGGCCGCGTCCCTGAGTGGGTAGCGGTCACTTACGGTTACCGCGATGGTGCCGCTGCCGATCGCGTCGAAAAGTTGGGTTGTGCGCCAAGCGAACTCGTCACGAGTGCGCATGAAATGCGGCCGAGACGGCCGGGTGAGATACACCGAACCGGCGGCGTTGAGTCGCTGCGGGTCCATCGGGGGCACCGGCCCGCTGGCGGCGCCGAACAGCGCGAGCGTGCCGCGCACCGCCAGGCTGGCGAGGCTGGCGTCGAACGTCGACTTGCCCACGCCGTCGTAAACAGCGGCGACGCCCTCGCCGCCGGTGAGTTGTCGAACCGTGGCCGCGAACTGCTGGGGGTCGTCGGGATAGTCGAGCACCTCTGCCGCGCCGGCCCGGCGCGACAGCTCCTTCTTGTGCGCAGTGGAGGCGGTCGTGATGACCTGGGCACCAAGGCTGGTTGCCCACTGCGTCAGTATCAGGCCCACCCCGCCGGCCCCGGCGTGCAGCAACACCGTGTCGCCAGATTGCACGGGATACACCGACTTGATCAACAAGTGGGCGGTCATCCCCTTGAGGATCGCCGCCGCGGCGACGTCGGATGTCACCGTATCCGGCACCGCCGCAACGACATCGGCCGATGCGAGACAGTACTCGGCGTAGGCACCGACGGCGTCGGCGGTCGCGACCCTTTCACCCACACGCGGTGCCCGCACGCCTTCACCCACCTCCGCCACGGTGCCGGCCACTTCGGCGCCGAGGACGAACGGCAGTTCATGCGGATACAGCCCCGACCGGAAATAGGTGTCGACGAAATTCACGCCGATCGCCTCGGCCTTGATCGACACCTCGCCGGGCCCGGGCGAGGGCCGCGGTTTGTCGACGGGGGCAAGGACCTCCGGTCCGCCGGTGTGCTCGACTTCAATCGCGCGCATGTTCAAGGATTCCAACGCGACATCCGGCAGCTGTCGATGGATTCTGTGACAACCTGTCGCCCGTCGCGCTGTGGGGATGTCCAAACGCGCGTTCACCGTAGGTGAATCCTGGTGGGACCCTGGGAAAAACCTGTCAGCATTCACAGGATTGTGGGCGGTCACAGCGGCCGGTTCGCAGGCTTGTCCGGCGTGACATCGACAGCATCACCGGCTCGGACGAGTGTGATACCCGAAGCGCGATGCTGCGCGTGTCGTAAGGCTCGGCAACTACGGAAGGACCGGCAGGACGATGGCAAACGCGAAAACCGTGCACGAGGTGACCTACGACCTGCTTCGTGAGCTTGGGCTGACGACGGTGTTCGGCAACCCGGGCTCTACCGAGGAGACGTTCTTGAAGAACTTCCCCGACGACTTCACCTATGTCCTGGGATTGCAGGAAGCGTCGGTGGTGGCCATGGCCGATGGATTCGCCCAGTCCACCGGCAAGCCCGCGTTGGTCAATGTGCACACCGCCGCGGGGATGGGAAACGCGATGGGCAACCTGGTGGCGGCGGCTAAGGGCAACACCCCGCTGATCGTCACGGCCGGTCAGCAGACCCGCGAAATGGTGTTGTGCGAGCCATATCTGACCAACAAGGACGAAACTGTGTTTCCGCAGCCGTGGGTGAAGTGGGCGTATGAGCCCAAGCGCGCCGAGGACGTGCCAGCGGCGATCATGCGCGCCTACGCGGTGGCGTTACAGCCACCTGCCGGCCCGGTGTTTTTGTCGATCCCGCTTGATGACTGGGAGAAGCCCGCGCTGGGTCCGGCCGTGATCCGCACAGTGAGTCACCGGGTCAGCCCGGATGCCGAGCGGCTGCGCGGATTCGCCGAGCGCATCAACGGTGCGCAGCGGCCACTGCTGGTGTTTGGGCCGGAGGTCGATCGCGCCGGGGCCTGGGACGCCGGCGTGGCGTTCGCCGAGAAGGTTGGCGCGCCGGTATACAGCGGCCCGCTGCCCGACCGGGCATCGTTCCCCGAGGATCACCGGCTATTCCAGGGACAGCTGCCGATGACCATCGCCGGTGTCACCGAGGTGCTGCGCGGCCATGACCTGGTTGTGGTGATCGGGGCGCAAGTCTTCCGGTACTACCCCTACGTGGCCGGCGAGTACCTGCCCGCGGGCACCGAACTGCTGCAGATCACCGCCGATCCGGGACTGACTGGTGCGGCGCCGGTCGGCGACAGCGTGCTGGGGGACACGCTGCTGGCGTTGGAGCAACTGGTGAGCATGGTCGATGATCACAGCGACCGGGCGGTACCGACTAGACAGGTGTCCACCTCCGCGGTTGACGTGACCGGGTCGGCACCACTGGAGCCGGATGCGGTCTGGTCCACCTTGAGAACTGTCACGCCCGCCGATTCGCCGTTGGTCACCGAATCGACGTCGACGATGGCCCAACAACTGCGATTCCTGCCCAGCACCCGGCCGGGGTCGTTTTTCGCCACTGCCAGCGGCGGTATCGGCTGGGGGTTGCCCGCGGCGGTGGGCGTCGCCCTGGGAGACCGCGCCCGTGGCGTCAAGCGCCACGTGCTGGCCACCATCGGCGACGGGTCGTTCCAATACTCGGTGCAGGCCCTCTACACCGCCGCCCAACACCGGCTACCGATCGTGTTCGTCGCGATGCGCAACGGCGAATACTCGATCCTGAAGTCGTTCGCGGTATTGGAAAAGACACCCGGCGTGCCGGCACTGGACTTGCCAGGCCTCGACATCGCTTCCCTCGCAACGGGTTTCGGCTGTCGTGCGGTCAATGTGGACAACTGCGAAAAGCTCGCCCACGAATTCAATGCCGCGCTGAAGATCGACGGGCCCACCGTGATCGTCGTGCCGACAAAAGTGCAGGCCGCGCATCTGGGATAGCCGTCATGACCGAATCTCAGTAACCGGGACTGGCCAGGCCGAGCGAAGACAAGGTCGTAGCGATCTATGTTTGACAAGCTCACCATCGATTCAATTGCGGCGCGCGCGGTGCTGGTGCCCATGGCACGGCCGCTCCGCACCGCGGCGGGTGACGTTCCCGCCGCGCCGCTTGTCCTTGTTGACGTCCACACAAACGAGGGGATTGTCGGACGTAGTTATGCCTTCGCCTACACCCCTCTGATGCTGCGCACGCTGGTGCAGTTCCTCCGCGACGTTGCACCCGTGCTGGTCGGACAGACGGTTTCACCGCGCGAGCGCATGCGACAGCTCGATACGCAGTTGAAGCTGATGGGCATGCAGGGAGTGGTCGGCATGGCCATCGGTGCGCTCGACATGGCACTGTGGGATGCGCTTGGACGGGCGGCCGATCTCCCCGTAGCGGTGCTGCTCGGTGGCGAGGTGAAGCCGCTAGCCGCCTACGACAGCTACGGTCTGGTGGACATCAAGACCGACCTGCCCTTGCTCGAGGCGTCGGTGGAAAGCGGTTTTGAGGCGATCAAGATCAAGCTCGGCGCCAGCGAGGTGGCCGATGAGGCCGCAACCGTGGCTGCCGTACGGAAGTTGATCGGACCCACGCGCAAGTTGATGGTCGACCTCAACCAGTCGCAGACGACGGCTGGTGCCATCGACCTGATCCTGCGGCTGAAAGAGTTTGATCTGACCTGGGTTGAAGAACCGGTTGGCGCCGAGGATCTGCACGGCCACCGCGTCGTTCGTGAGGCCGTTCGCCCGGTTCCTATCCAAACTGGCGAGAACTGGTGGTTCCCCCGTGGGATGGCAAATGCCATCGCTGCCAAAGCCAGCGATCTGGCGATGGTCGACATGATCAAGATTGGCGGTGTCACGGGCTGGATGTCCGCCGCCGGGCAGGCCGAGGCGGCGTCCCTACCGTTGTCCAGCCATAGCTACATCGAGGCAAGCGTGCACACGATGGCCTGCTCACCAACCGCTTCCTGGTGTGAGTATCTCGACCTGGCCGGGGCCGTCCTCACCGAGCCCTTGCTGCCCGACAAAGGCACGATAGTCGCGCGAGGACCCGGCCTTGGTCTCGAATGGGACGAGAAGGCGGTGCGCAAATATGCATTCCAGTGACGCGTCAAACCGGGTGACCTAGGAGGACTAAGAGTGCCCATCTATACCTGCACAACCAATGAATCAACGTTGTCCGCCGACACCAAGAAGGCGCTGGCGGGTGAGATTGCGACGATTCACTCGGAGATCAATCACGTGCCGAGTACCTACGTCAACGTAGTTTTCCACGAGCTGCCCGCCGACAGCGTCTACACCGACGGTGTACCGGCCAGTCCAGTCCTGGTCAGCGGCTGGATACGCGAGGGCCACCCCAAAACCGAGGTCACGCGCCTTGCCACCGAAATCGCTGCTGCGGTAGCCGGGGTGGCGAACGTCCCCGCCGAGCGGGTACTCGTTGTCTTTGAGAGCAGCCCGGCCAGTTTCGCTATCGAAGGCGGGCGCGTCCTACCCGAACCCGGCGAGGAAGCGGCCTGGATCGCTGGCAGCTGACCTTCGCTGCTCGCCGAACTCGACTTACGCGGCGGGCGCACAACGCATTTGACCAGAAACATGTTGATTCGCTCGCCGGTGGCTACGGGACGACCCTCAAAGCCCAGGGCGCGCGGAAGCTCCGCACAGTTTCAAGCTGCGGCATCGTTGTAGGCGATGGCCAGCTGGTAATCGGGATCTGCCGACGATCCGGCGCAGCGACGGCGGCGCCGAAGCCGCCGGAGTTGCCCATCCGATTGCCCCCCATAGGGTTTGGTTGTGAAACTCCGCACCTTTAGGCAGCCGTGCAGACGCCAAACCCATTGAGGACGTTCCCGTTTCGGCAATGATCACGTCATTGGGCCGTGATCGGGCCTTGCTTGTGCCCGTCATCGACTCGGCGTCGGGTGCGTACAGGTAAGGCGTTAAGGACGATGTGGCTGCTGGTCGTTGATCAGGCGCTCACTGTGCGTCTGAGCTGGCGAAGGCAGGGGCGACGCAACGACGCAGTATCGACCGGTAGCGCTTGAGGTCGCCATCACCATCCTCGAGACCGCGCATAAGCATCTTCGCGACGTTGCCGAGCCACAAGTGGATGTCCGACCGGGGCAGCCCGGGTGGCAGTTCATTGTTCGCGAGGGCGGCGTCGAGGAGGGGATCCCAGATTTCGGCTCTGATCATCTCCGATGTCCCCGAAGCGATCATTTGCCGACCAAGGCTCGTGCCATCGGGGTCGATCGAGTACCGGGTCAGGGGGTCGAGGCGGCCGTGGTCGGCGGTGTAGAGGAGACTCTCGACGATCTGATCCGGAAGGCTGCCCTGCCGGGAGATGGACTTGTGTGTCCGGTCGACCAATGCCCGCGCGTGCCGTGAGATCAGCTCGATAATCAGATCGTCGCGGTCGGCGAAGTAGCGGTAGACGCTGGGCCGCGACAATCCAGCCTCGGACGCAATGTCGTCCATGGTGGTCTTGCGGATTCCGTGGCGATCGATGCAGCGTTCAGCGGCAGCCAGGATGCGCTCGCTTGCATCGCCTGTGCTCGTAGGTGCCGTTGGCTGACTGCGCGATCCTTGAGGCATGCACACGAGATTACATCATTCGTCGGATGTATAGCTCCAAGTTATGCGGAATATCGTGCCAAAGGTTGACATATCGCCGGTCTGAGCGACATACTGACAAAAAACGTAGTTTGTTATACGTAAGATAAAGTTCGATCTAACGAACAGTCGGATTGCCGAACCTGGTCGTCGTCCGGGACGAGTGAAGGGAACCGCCAGATGATACGCGGGCAAACACTTTCCAAGTCCAGGCGCGGCACGGCCGCGCCAGCCGCGATCCCGGGCATCCTGAACGGGGCTGCACCGGCTGTGGATTCTGCTGTTGTTCGCTTCGGCCACATCGGTGACCGGCCCCGCCCCACGCATCCGCTGGTCCGCACCAGCGACGGGGTGCGCTTGGCCGTGTGCGACACCGGTCCCCGTAGCGCCGAACACACCGTGGTCTTCCTACACGGGCTTTGTCTCAACCAGGCCTCGTGGGAACGCCAAATCACCTACCTGCTACGCCGATACGGCCGATCCGTGCGCGTCATCAGCTACGACCACCGCGGCCACGGCAGGTCGGCAGCGGCGCCTATGAACACCTACCGAATCGACCAACTCGCCGACGACCTCGCCCAGGTGCTCGCTGCCCTCGACGTCACCGGGCGGCTTACCCTGGTCGGGCACTCGATGGGTGGGATGACGGCGCTGGCCTACCTCGCCCGGCCCGCTGCCCAGCGTCCCGGCGAACCGCAGGGGCTGGTGCTGGTCGCCACCGCCGCCGGCAAGCTCGCCGAACGCGGCCTGGGCCGGCTGCTAGCGACCCCCGCCCCCGCGGCGCTGGTCGGGCTCATCGATCACACCCCGCAGTACGCACTGCACGCAGTAATGGGGCCGGTGTGCGCGACTCTGAGCCGCTGGCGCGGACATGGGTACAGCGCAACCCTGGCGGCGGTGACTGTCGCAGCGTTGACCACCACACCAGTGGCCACCGCAGTCGGGTTTCTGCCCAGCCTCCGTGCCTACAACCAATACGCAACTCTGCCATCCGTTCACGCACGTACCGTCGTCATCAGCGGTGGCGCAGACCCATTGACCCCGCGCTCACACGCCGCCGACCTGACCGCCGCCATCCGCGGCGCAGAACACGTTCACGTTCCCTACGCCGGACACATGCTGACCGAGCAGGCGCCGCACGTGATCAACGACGCGATCCGTCGAACGATCGCCATTCCTGTCAGCGCCTACACCATGAGCCGTCGTCGGCTCGGCATGGCGGGATGACGGCGACGGCCTATCCACCCCCTCGGCAGCCCCGGCCTGGTCATCCTTAAATCTCCCTTTAGTCTTGATATTTCGGAGCAGGCGTAGAGCGCGGCCGTACAGTAACCGGTACCGCAACGCGGCCCATAGCCCGGGTGTTTGCCACTGCTCGCTGATGTGTGGGCATGCCGGTTAAGCTGGGACGACGGGTCACTACGAACGCCACGAACGGCCCCTATTGAGCATGGTGGTGACATGGATCTTGGACTTGCGGAACGCACCGCTCTCGTCTGCGCCTCAACGTCGGGGCTGGGCCTAGCGACCGCCCGGGCACTATGCGAGGACGGCGCGAGAGTCGTGGTGACCAGCCGCTCGAGCGAACGCGCCGAGGAAGTGGCAGCCGCGCTTCCGAACGCGATCGGGATCGGGTGCGATCTCGTGGCCGCCGATGGTGCAGCGCGACTGTTCGGCGAATCGACCAAGCGGGTCGGCAAGATTGACATCCTCGTCCTCAATGGGCCCGGCCCGGCGCCCGGACGTGCGGAAGACGTTGATGATGCGGGTGTCGATTCCGCAGTGGCCGCGTTGGTGAAGCCCCAAGTGCAACTGGTGCGATCAGTGCTGCCCGCCATGCTGGCGCAGCGCTGGGGCCGCATTTTGAGCATCAGTTCAACCAGTGTAGTGGCGCCGATTACCAGCCTCGCGTTGTCCAACCTCGGCCGTGCCGCGCTGGCAGGTTATTTGAAGACTCTAGCGAGTGAGGTTGCCCCGCACGGCATTACGGTGAACTCTCTACTGCCCGGCCGAATCGCAACACCGCGCGCACGCCAGATCAACGAAGCGGCCGCGGCCCGATCCGGCATCCCAGTCGCCGACGTCGAGCAATCCTCGGTTGGTGAGATTCCTGCAGGCCGGTATGGAGAGCCGGACGAGTTCGGCGCCGTGGC
The DNA here is from genome assembly GCA_963767375.1 of uncultured Actinomycetota bacterium. Taxonomy (GTDB): domain Bacteria; phylum Actinomycetota; class Actinomycetes; order Mycobacteriales; family Mycobacteriaceae; genus Mycobacterium. The sequence continues at coordinate 109,948 of CAVYDT010000008.1, read as the reverse complement.
CGCCTTCTTGTGCAGTGCCCGAGCGTCCTACGTGACTGGAGCAGCGCTGCGCTGCGACGGCGGGCTGGTGCCGACGCTGTGAGCGTCGGCCGGTATTCGCTGACAATATCGGTGGTCCGATCAATCGTGCCGCCGCCCGGTCGATCGCCTTCAGTGATATGGAGCGCAAGAGGCGTTTGAAGGCAACCGATTTCGCTTCGCCGATTCGGCGCAGCCTCCGGTGGTTTCGCTACCGATGTCGGTGTCAGCAGCCAGCGCGGAACCGGCTGAGCGTGCGCATTTTGTTCATCACGTCCAGTGCGGCGACCTTGTAGGCCTCCGCGAACGTCGGGTAGTTGAACACCGCATCCACCAGATACTCGAGCGTGCCGCCACAGCCCATCACCGCCTGCCCGATGTGCACGAGTTCGGTGGCATTGGTGCCGACGATGTGCACACCCAGCAGCTTCAGGTCGTCGGGGGACACCAGCAGTTTGAGCATGCCGTGGCAGGCGCCGGAGATCTGGCCGCGGGCCAGTTCTCGGTAGCGGGACACGCCGACCTCATAGGCGATCGAGTCGTTGGTGAGTTCGACTTCGGTGGCGCCGACATAGGACAGCTCCGGGATCGTGTAGATGCCGATCGGCTGCAACTCGAGCGTGCCGGTTGTCGGCTCGCCGAAGGCGTGGTAGGCGGCTAGCCGACCTTGCTCCGTCGACGTGGCGGCCAGCGCCGGGAACCCGATCACATCGCCGACCGCATAGATATGTCCGACTTTAGTGCGGAACTCGCCGTCGACTAAAACCCTTCCGCGGCTGTCGGTTTCCACCCCGGCGTTGGCCAGGTCCAGATGCTCGGTCTGGCCCTGCCGACCAGCCGAGTACATCACCGCCTCGGCGGGGATCTGCTTGCCGCTGGCCAGGGTGGTGACCGCGCCGGAGGCGCCGACGTCGACCGCGGTCACCTCCTCGCCGAACCGGAACGTGACGGCCAGCTCGCGCAGGTAAAACTGCAGGGCCTCGACGATCTCGGGATCACAGAAATCCAGCATGGTGTGGCGTTTTTCGACGACGGTCACCTTGGTGCCCAGGGCGGCGAACATCGACGCGTACTCGATGCCGACAACGCCGGCGCCGACTACCACCATTGATCCCGGCACGAACTTCAGGTTGAGGATCCCGTCGGAGTCCAGCACCCTCTCGTCGTCGAACTCGACGTCCGGTGGTTGCGCCGGCTTGGTGCCGGTGGCGATGACGATGTAGCGCCCGCTGACGGCGACCCGCTCAGCACCGCGCTGGTCCTCGACCAGCACCGTGTGCTCGTCGATAAAGCGGCCGTGGCCCGCGTAGAGCTCAATGTGGTTGCGGATCAGCTGCGAGTGCACCACCTCCTGCTCCTTGCCAATGACGTGCTGGGTGCGGGCCAACAGGTCGGCGGGGGTGATGGTTTCTTTGACTCGGTAACTCGCGCCGTAGAGTTCGCGCTGAGTGATGCCAGTCAGGTAGAGCACCGCCTCGCGCAGCGTCTTCGACGGGATGGTGCCGGTGTTGGTGCACACGCCGCCGAGCATCCCGTCGCGTTCGATGACCGCCACGGTTTTGCCCAGTTTGGCTGCGGCGATGGCCGCCTTCTGCCCGCCGGGGCCTGAACCGATGACGACGAGATCGTACTCCCGCATGGATAGGTGCATGTGCGCTCCTTTACAGCGCCCGTGCGCCGGGACGACCAAAGTGATTGCGGCGGCAAGGGTTCCGATTCGTTATCGGGCGGGTGACCAGTCCCAGACGGATTGGTCACTGGGTGGGTAGTCGGCGCAGTGGTCGGTTTCTTTGGCGGTAACGCCCTTGTTGTTGAAGAAGATCTTCGCCCAATTGGGCCACGCCGCCGTCATGGGATCGGCAAAGTTGGTAACCATTTGTTCGGAGTAGGCTCTGCGATCCGCAGGGCTCAGCGAATAGAAGTAGTGCGCACTGTCGACGGCGGCCTGTTGAACATGGGGTGAGTTGTTGTGCTTATCGATCATGTAGCGCTCATAGTAGATCGGCGTGTAATCGCGTGCGGCGGCGAGGATCTGCTCGGCGGTGCAGGTGGTGACGATCATCCGGTGGGAGATCGGGTAATCGTCGGTGGAGTCGGCCACCGCGGTGGCGGGCAACGCCGATATCGCGACCGCGCCGGTGAGCACGGCGATCCCGTCGCGCAGAACCCAACGTGCTCGCGGGCGCCTCGGTGGGTTCATGGGCGTCTCCTGTCTTGGCAGGGCGGTGGGTTGGCGTCGCGCGCTTGCCTGCACCATCATTGGTGACGTTCCGCGGCCGCGGTCAGAACCGGCACCTGGTCGGGGCAGTAGGTGCCAATTGCGGCGGCGAGGAATTGGTAGCTTTGCCCAGTGGTGGTACCGCGCGGCAGGTTGACCGAGGCGAAGTGGGCGGACTTGTCGGCAGTGGTGTCTAGGCCGTTGTGTAGTCGTTCACACGTGATTTTGCCCAGCCATGCGTTGTGGTCAAGGGGACCGTAGATGCCGTAGCCGTGAAGCTGATTGTTGAAATCGGCATCCGGGTCGGCGTGTGCGGAGGCGGCCAGCGCGACCATGGCCGCCGTGACCAGTGCCGGCACCGAGAGCTTCGCTAATTTCATTGCGGTCCTTGGTGACTCATCGCACCCACGCGGAGCGGCTGGGTCGCGGCCGTCTCGTCGGTCGGCTGCTGAATCCGGGGCCGGTTATAGTCGCCGCGGGGGTAAACAACTTGCGGCCACCAGAACCACCGTCCCAGGAGTGTGGCGATCGAGGGCATCAGCAGCGAGCGCACGATCAGGGTGTCGAGCAGGAGGCCGATGGCGATGGTGGAACCCAGCTGAGCGACAATGATCAGACTGCTTCCGAGCATGGAGGCCATGGTGACGGCGAACACCAGGCCCGCAGAGGTCACCACGCCACCCGTGCCGGCCATGGACCGGATCATTCCGGTCTTGAGTCCGGCGTGGATCTCGTCCTTGATCCGGGAGACCAGCAGCAGGTTGTAGTCCGATCCGACAGCCAACAGGATGATGACCGACATCAGCATCACCAGCCAGTGGATTTTCATGCCGAAAAGGTCCTGCCAGATGAGCACCGAGAGCCCAAAGGATGCCGCAATGGAGCTGGCCGCGGTGCCGACGATGACGGCCGCGGCAACCAGGGCTCGGGTGAGAATCAGCATGATCAGGAAGATCAGGGTGAGCGAGGACACCACCACGATCATGAGGTCATATTTGGCGCCGTCGTGCATGTCTTTGAAGGTGGCGGCCGTCCCACCCAGATAGATTTTGGCGTTCGACAGGGAGGACATTTTCAGCCCGTCCTGGGCGGCTTTTCTCTCCGCGTCGACACGCGCGATTCCCTCCGGGGTCATCGGATCTTCCTGGTGGGTGATGAAGAAGCGAGCGGACTTGCCGTCGGGTGAGAGGAACATTTTCAAGCCCCGCACGAACTCCGGGTTTTGGAACGCTTCGGGCGGCAGGTAGAAGAGGTCACCGTTCTTGGCGGTGTCGAAACTTTGCCCCATGACGATCGCGGTGTCATTGAGCGCCGCATTTTGGTGCTGTATTGCCGTCATGGTGCTTAACGTCGCCAGTATCGATGCCCGGCTGGACCTCGTGATCTCGATAATCGGGATCAGCAGCGCGAGCGTCTGCGGCAAGAGCGTATCCAGTTTTTGGGTGTCTTGGTTGACGTTGTGCACCTTCTCGGTGAGCTGATCTACGCTGTCCAAGGAGTCGAATAACGACCTCAGCGACCAGCACACTGGAACATCGAAGCAGTGCTTGTCCCAATAGAAGTAGGCCCTGAGCGGCCGATAGGTATCGTCGAAATCGGCAATGTGATCGCGCAATTCGTCGGTGACCGCCGTCAGGTCGTTCGTGTTTTTAGCCAGGTCGTGAGTGGTGGCGACGACCTGACTCAAAACACCGTACAGCCGCTCGGTGTTCTCGGCGAGGAGCTCCAAATCGTCGGCCGACTTCTGCAGATTAGCGAGGGTAGTTAGCTGGAACGGATATTGCTGCATGGTGCTCTGGCCCCCCATGCTGTTCACGAACGGTATCGAGCTGTGCTGAATCGGAATGCCCAGCGGCCGGGTGATGTCCTGGACCATGGCGATACCCTCGGTGTTGAGGACGTTTCTGGCCACCTTGTCCAGAACCAGCATGTCGGCCGGATTGCGCATGTCGTGGTCGGCGTCGACCATCAGGATGTCGGGATTCATCCGGGCCTGGGTGAAATGGCGGTCGGCGGCAGCGTATCCGAGATTGGCCGCGGTACTGGCGGGCTGGTAGAAGCGATCGTTGTAGCTCGTCGTGTATCCGGGCAGGGCGACCATGCCGATCAGGACCACGGCCGAGCTGGCGGCCAGGATCGGGGCGGGCCACCGGACCACCGCGGTGCCCACGCGGCGCCACAGTCGGCCCCGAGCCGCGCGCTTGGCTTCGAAGAGACCAAACCGGCTGCCGACGAAGAGAACAGCCGGCCCCAGCGTGATCGCGGCCGCCACCAAAACGAGCATGCCGATCGCCACGGGTGCACCCATCGTGGTGAAGTACGGCAGCCGCGCAAAGCTCAGACAGTACGTTGCCCCGGCAATCGTCAGGCCCGAACCCACGATCACCGGACCAACCGACCGAAAGGTGGTGTAGTAGGCGGTTTCGCGATCCTCGCCGGCCGAACGCGCCTCGCGGTACCGGCCGAAGATGAAGATCCCATAGTCGGTGGCGGCTGCGATCGCCAGCATGGTCAGGATATTCGATACGAACGTGGTGAGCCCGAAAATGTTGTTGTCGCCCAGAACCGCGACAAATCCCCGGGACGACTGCAACCCGATCCCGGTCAAGAAAAGCTGGATCAGGGTGGTGACGATGGAGCGGTAGACCAGCAGCAACATGCCCGCGATCGCCACGAGAGTAAACAACGTGATCTTCTTCAGGCTGGCGTTGCCGACGACGTGCTGATCAAAGGTGAGCGCGGCCGGGCCGGTGACGTAGGCCTTCACCCCGGGCGGGGCAGGCGTTGCTTCCACCGCCTTGCGGACAGCCTGGACGGATTCGTTGGCTAACGTCGTGCCCTGGTCACCGGCGAGATTGAGCATGACGTAGGCGCCCTTGGCGTCGGCGCTCTGGGCTCCGGCCGCCGTTAACGGATCCCCCCAGAAGTCCTGGATATGCTGGATATGCTGGGGATCGTGCTGCAGCTTGCCAATGATGCTGTCGTAGTAGTGGTGTGCGTCCGGGCCGAGCGGCTGCTGGCCCTCGACGACGATCATCACCGTACTGTTGGAATCGAATTCCTTGAAGTTGTGGCCCATCAGCATCATCGCGTTCAGGGACGGCGCATCTTTGGGGGCCATCGGCGACGAATGCGTCTCCCCGACCACTTCCAATGAGGGGGCGATCGTGCTCACGACGACCGCGAAGGCGACCCACCCCAGGATGATCGGCACCGCCAACACGCGCATGGCATGGGCGAAGAAGGGCCGCTTGGTGTGCGGCACGGCGTGCGTCTTGCTCGTATCGGTCATGCGGACTTCACCAGGCAAAAGGTCTGGGCGTTAACCCCATCGGTACTTTTCTCATCCCGGACCGTCCCGTCCACGGTGATACGACAGCCGATGTGATCGCTGTCGCCCTGCACCATGATGTTGGCGCTGACCGCGGGCAACGTGGTGGAGATCGTGGTTGACCACGGCAGGGCCGCATCGACTTCGTGGGTGTTGGCATCGGCGTCGTAGTAGTCGATCTTGGCGGTGGCCCCACCCGGGCCGAACACGTCATAGACCACAATCTTGGGGTTGAACTGCACGATCTCGATACCGGCGCCGGCATTGGCATTGAGGTCCTGGGAGCCAAAGACCTTGTGCAGCCGCATAACGATCAATCCCGAGACAGCCAACACCACCACGAGCACCAGCGGTATCCACGCTCGTGCGGCCACGCCGGTAACTGGAATCGCCTTCACCTAACCACCTTTCGCCAACCGATCAGTAACGCGCCGGTCACCAACATCTCTCGCTGGCCGTGACCAGCACCGGAAAGCTCGGGCTGCCGCTCCGCCCGCCGAGCTGTAGATCTCACAGATCACGTAGGAGCCGAAGACCCTCGAAACCACGAAACGGTTGCTGCCCCAACAGCTATCACGACCATCGGTACCCAAGCGCGATCAGTCTGGTCATTGCACTCCTTACCTCAGGCCGCTGCGCCGGCCTGCCAAGCACGCGGAGAGCGCCCGCGCCGTCATAACCGGTCCATCGCCCGAGACATCCGTGCCGCCTCGAGATAGGCGAGCTCACGGCGCGGGTAGAGCGGCCGGGGCTGTGTCAGCGCGGTGAGGATGCGGCCGAGTCCGCCCATCAGGGTTGTGTCCAGCCACCGGCGGCGGGTCGACCTGACTGGTGCGGCCGCTGCCGTGCTAAATGCAACTTGGTTCTCGGTAATCAGGACTGGGCCGTGCTTGTGTGGCGTGGAGGCAGCTCTCGGCGGACCCGGCTCGGTCTCTGAAGTTGCTAGCGGCGCGGGTGTCACGTGCGACATGGCAGTTCTCCTGTGAATGGCCCATCAGCGAGGGTCGTCCGCATACCTTGCGGGCTGAAGAGTCCGAGGAGGCCGGGGAATAGCAGTCCGCCGGGATCGATGGGCGCGGAGTGGGCGAGCGTGCCGACTCGGACCGGCGCGAAGCCGGTTTGGGTGATGATTTCGGCGGTGATCCAGGCGGTGTCGTTTTCGTCGGCCGCGTACCCGATTCCCCATCGGCCAGGTTCCCGGCGACCTCGCAGCCACAGCGATTCGGCGAGCTGGTGTGAGAAAGCGCGTGCCACCGATGATTTCGGGAACAACTCAGCGGTCACCGTTCCGGAAGTCTTGCCGCCGAGATCCTTGATGGTCATCACACCGTCGTCGTGCCAGACGAACGGGTTCGAAGGATCAATGATGACCGCGCCGGCCAACCGATCGCGATAAACCTCGGCGAACGACGCGACGGCCGCGTTCGGGATCGCCAGGATCGCGACTTCCGCCCCGTCGATTGCTGACTCAATCGTGCGGACCGGATAGTCGATGTCTTCCCGCTGATAGTCGGGTGGAGTGAAGGCGTCGGGGCGTCGCGCTCCCATGGTGACCTTGTTTCCGGCCAGGATCAGGTGACCGGCCAGCGCCGATCCGATCAATCCGGCGCCGACTATCGCGATCCGGTGCGGCAGTCCCATGGGCATCTGTGCGCTCCTGAATGACAAAGAACGAAATATGTCAGCAGTCAGTATGCGCTCCCCGCTCGCAACGTGTCAAGCGGCGCAACCAATAAGATGTGCCGCGTATATGTCACCGGACGACTGACGTAGCTAGTAGCATGGCCTTCATGCCTCGACGATCGCCCAGTCCGCCAACCGCGGCTACGAGCACAGACGATGCGCGCGAGCGCATCCTGGCCGCTGCTGAACGCTGCATCGATCGCCACGGAATCCGCAAGACCACGATGGACGACGTTGCGTGTGAGGTCGGATTGTCGCGGCCCAGTGTCTACCGCTACTTCGCCGACCGCGACGATCTGCTGATCGAGCTGATCACACGGCACGCGCGGGCATTGCTCGCACGGGCACGTAAATCGATCGCCCGGCACACCAGCCTTCCGGATCAGATCGTCGAGACTGTCCTCTACACCGCCGAACACGCCCGCCGCGACCCCCTGACACGGCATATCATCGAACCCGATGGCACGAGCCTTGGCCGACGAATGATCGCTTCGGGAACGACCGAGATGATGCGAGCCGAGATGTGGGATCCCGTTCTGGACGCGGCCGTGGCGAACAATGAACTGCCACCCGGGCTGCCCCGGTCGGACATCCACTTGTGGCTGGGCGACGTCACGTTGATGGTGATGCGCGGCCTCGAGGATGGTGAGGGCGACGTCAGGCGCTACCGGTCCATACTGCGTCGCTTCGTCGTCCCTGCCTTCGCCAGCGCAAAAGCGCAAGTGAGCGCCTGACCTCCTGCGATCGGACGGCCCGGTAGTGTCAATTCGCTGCGGGTGGCAGGAATTTGTGGTCGATGAGCGACTGCAGTGCGTTGCGGAATGCGTCCTCGGTGTCGACGGCTTCGGTGAACCCCGCCTGGCGCAGCTTGATGGTGCTCACAAAGGCCCGGGGCCCTTCGGGTGCGCCGTAGGCGAACGCGAAGTCCGCGTGCTGGTCACCGTGACCGACTAATTCGCGCAGGCTCAGCGGACGAAGGCCGTGCTTGGCGACGATGCGGTCCCACACGTCGGAATGGTCCGCCAGGTAGGCGGCCAAACTCATGGGCGTATCCGGTCCGGTCTCGACACCGAGGGTTTCGCCCAGCGCGGGCCATACATTTCGCCATTCAAAAACGTCACCGTTGGTGATGTTGAACGCCTCGTTGGCCGCTCGGGGTGATCCCGCAGCCCAGACCATCACGTTGCCGACAAGGTCGGCGTCGGCTGCTTCCCAGACGAACGACGGGCCGCCGGTAAAGCTGAACGGTTCGCCCTTCTCGCGTTGGATGGCGGCGTAGACCCCGATAGCCGGAAGCACGTTCAACGCACCAGGTGTGGGACCGGTGACGAGTTGCGGGCGCAGTGCCGTGTAAGTGAAGCCGTGCTTGGCGCCCATCTCTCGCACATAGTCTTCTTGATCCAAGAAGAAATTGTCGTGCGGGTCACGCGGGTCTCGTTCCCGCGCCGGGATGGGGATCGGGTGCAGATGCACACCATAGACTTTCGTTCCCTGCAGGATGCTGATGTGCTGAAAGTTTGTGGCGTTAGCCAAGATCGGTTCCACGACGTTGCGCAACATTGCGTTGTTGGTCTCGATCTGATCTTTGCTCGACCAGCCCGCGACCAGGTCGGGCTTCTCGTGCAGCGCCGAGTAGGCGATGTGAGTGACGTCGGTCAGCGGCTCGAACGCCGCACGGGCCGCTTCTTGATCCTGCAGATCGACCGACAAAAACTCCATCCCCCGGCCTCTGAGGGGCTTGGGTAGCTCGGGCTTGCGACGGGATACCCCGACCACCTCCCATCCCGCGGACAAGAATTTCTCGATGGCCGCGACCCCCAGCAAGCCGCTCGCGCCGGTTACCAACACCTTGTTTGACATGAAAACCTCCACGTGTCCGTTAAGCGGCGAGGGCCAGTTGTCCGCCGGTGGCCTGCAGGACCGCGCCGTTGATGTAGCTGGCAGCCGGGGAAGCCAAAAAGGTTATCGCGTTGGCGATCTCGTCGGCCTGCGCGGCGCGGCCGAGCGTGCTGAGAGCACCAAGACCATCGGTGAGTCCGGGGGTGACGGCGGTTCCGGGGGTTTCGGTTGGACCCGCCTGTACCGCGTTCACCCGCACCCCGGATCGGCCGAACTCGTCGGCCCAGACGCGGGTGAGCAGTTCCACGCCGGCCTTGCTGGCGCCGTATATGCCGCCCATCCGTGCCGGAATAGCGGCGGCGACGGTGCTGAGGTTGACGACGGCGCCGTTGCCCCGCTCAGCCATACCCGGCACCAACTGCTGCACCAGGATGTAGGGCGCGCGCAGGTTGATGTTGATGTGCTCGTCGAAGAATGCATCGTCGGTGTCGGCGGTTGCGCCGAACTTGTAGACACCGGCATTGTTGATCAAGATGTCGACCTGGCCCGCCTCGGCGGCCAGTCGGCGCACGTCGTCGGCGTCGGCGAGATCGGCAGCGACGAAACGTGCTTTACCCCTGGCGTTTTGGATCTCCTGCACCACCTCGGCACCGCGTTCGGCGCTGCGCCCGTGAACCACCACCTCGGCGCCGAGCTGACCGAGTTGCAGTGCGACCGCGCGACCAATTCCGGAGGTGGCCCCGGTTACCAGCGCGGTCGAACCTTTGAGTGTTGTTGTCATCAGAATTGCTCCTTGGCGGAAATACTGCGGATGTCGTGCGCAATAGCGCGGTTCCATGTCGATTTAATCCAGCCCACCAGCGACGCTATGCGTCTAGCTTATGAGTGCTATCAGCGCGGCTGACAGTCGAGCGCGGCGATAAGCTGGGCAACGGTTATGGAGTTGCGGGAACTCAGCGCTTTCGTGGCGGTCGTGGAAGAAGGCGGCATGTCCGCCGCGTCGCGGCGCCTGCATGTGAGCCAGTCGGCGTTATCGCAGACGGTGAGCGCTGTGGAACGTGAACTCGGGGTCACACTGTTGGAGCGCACCAGCACCGGCGTACGGCCGACCGAAGCGGGCGCAACGTTGCTCGGTGAGGCGCGTGCGGTGTTAGCTCGCTACCACCAGGCCCTCCGGACCATGAGCAAGTACAGCACCGAGGCCGGCGGCGTCATCAGGTTGGGCATCCCACTGGAGTTGGCTCCCGATGTGCTGCCGTCAGCGCTCGCCAAATTTGCTGCGGAATCTCCGTATACGCGCGTTGTTCCTCAGCACCTCTCGACGGCCGCGCAGTTCGTCGCCTTGCGCAGCGATCAACTCGATGTGGGTCTGGTGCGCGAACGCCCCGCCGGATCCGAATTCGACGCGATGCTCGTCGCCCAGGAACCCCTTGGAATACTCGTTTCGTCGCAAATTGCCGCCCGACTGGCTGGTTTCGACGGTGTCCACCTCGACCAACTGGTTGGACTGCATTGGGTCGGCTTCCCGCGGCCAGCTAGCCCCGCCTGGTACGACGAACTGACGGGGATCCTGGGTAGCCACGGCGTCGACATCGGACCGCCGGCTCCGGACGATCAGGCATTGATCGCTGCCGTCAAGTTCGCGGCCGTAAACAGCGAACAGGCATTCGCGCTCGCACCCGAGCACGGGCTGCAACCGCTGCCCGACAATGTGACATGGCTACCGTTGGCCGGCAAGCCGGTGGTGCGCCGAACCTGGGCAGTGTGGCCGGCCGAGTCGCGGCGGCGGGACGTCGCGCGCTTGATTGCGTCATTTCAGGCGCCCGAGGCCCGACGGGAATAGAACCGGACTATAGTCCGCTTAGTCTGTGGGAAGGCGTCGGGCAGGCCGTCGCTCGAAGAAGAAAGACACACACATGACTGCAACCGCAACCACTCAGCTCAGCGCCGGCACGTGGGCGATCGACCCGGTGCACTCGTCGATCAACTTCTGGGTACGTCATTTGATGGTCAGCAAGGTCCGAGGGAAGTTCGACGCCTTTAGCGGCGCGATCGTGGTCGGCGAAGACGGTACGCCGTCGGTGCGCGCCGAGATCGCGGCGAATTCCGTCAACACCGGCAATGACCAGCGCGACGCTCACGTCAAATCGGCCGACTTCTTCGATGTCGAGGCGTATCCCGTCGCGACATTCACCTCCACCGCGGTGGAGCCGAACGGCGACAACTACGTGCTGCACGGGGAACTTGCCCTCAAAGGCGTTACCAGGCCCGTCGCCCTCGACCTGGAGTTTTACGGCGCCAACCCGGGCATGGGCCACGGTGAGGTAGCCGGTTTCGAAGCGTCGGTCGTGTTGAATCGCAAGGACTTCGGCATTGACATCGACTTGCCGTTGGAAACCGGCGGTGCGGTTGTCGGCGACAAGGTGACGATCACCCTCGAGATCGAGGCGGTCAAGCAGGCATAACACCGCGTGAGAGATCGACGCCGGGCCGGGAATTCAACGTAAATGACCGGCCCGGCGTACACGCGCCTGTGACCCGAATGTGCCCCGCGGCGGTGATTGTTCTCCGCGACAGCCGACGGTGTTGATCGCTGTCAGCACTGACAGTGACAGATTGACTCGGTGCCCCGATAGTGATGCTGGTGCACGTATCTCGCGCGCTCACCCAGCCTCAGCCGAGCCAAGGATCCAACTATGAGCAACTTTGGTGACTTTCAAAATGAGGTCTACGCCGAAGCGGTACAAGGAGTAACTACCCGATACCCCTTCGACTTTGCCTCGATCGAGCGCAAAGCCTCCGAGGCCCTTCCGGATTGGGTGTACCGGTACGTGTCGGCGGCCGCGGGCGACGGACGGACCCAACGCGCGAACATCGCCGCGTTCTCTTGCTATGGCGTCGTGCCGCGGATGATGGTCAGCCCACCCGAACGCGATCTGTCGATCCAGTTGTTTGGCAAACATCTTGCCTCACCAATGTTCCTGGCCCCGATCGGTTTGGTCGGCTTGTGCGCACCCGACTTTCACGGAGACGTGGCGGCCGCGCAGGCGTCGGCGGCCACCGGAGTGCCCTACACGTTGTCGACGTTCACCCAGACCCGCATGGAGGACGTGGTCAAACACGCCGGCGAAACGCCCATCTTTTATCAGCTCTACCTGCCCAGCGACAGGGAGCTGGCGGCAAGTTTGATCAACCGGGCGGAGACCAGCGGCTATACCGCCCTGATGGTCACCGTGGACTCCTGGACCCTCGGCTTCCGACCCATGGACCTTGAACGCGGAAACTTTCCGCAGTTTCGGGGCTTCTGCATGCAGAACTACTACACGGATGTGAACTTCACCAAGTACCTTGCCAAGCCGCCCGAAGAAGACCAGCCGGCCGCCCTGGCGCACTATACGAAAATCTTCGCGCATCCACTGTCGTGGGAGGACCTGCGCTGGATCCGGTCCCAGACGAAGCTTCCCTTGGCCATCAAGGGAATTCAACACCCCGATGACGCACGGCTGGCGATCGACAACGGCGCAGACGTGCTCTATTGCACCAACCACGGTGGCCGTCAGGCGAATTCGGCGGTATCGACGCTGCAGTTGCTGCCGGGTGTCGTCAAGGCGGCCGGTTCGACACCGGTCATGTTCGACTCCGGCGTGCGCTCGGCGACCGATGCGATCATCGCGGTGGCGCTGGGCGCGACGGCCGTCGGGCTAGGGAGGCCCTATGCCTACGCCCTGTCCTACGGTGGCGCGGAAAGCCTGACCCACTACCTGAGATCCTTCTTGGCTGAACTCGATTTGTGTTTGGCGGTGTGCGGATTCAAGGACATAGCGACCCTCAAGGAAGCCGGTGTCGAAGAGGTTATCAATGCGCGGGCACTCCTTCCGAGTTGAGCTCTATCGAGTCACAGGGTCAAAACCATGAAGATCACCGACGTTACGCTGTCCATACTTCGCACCGAGCTCGATGAAGGGGTCATCCCGACACGCGGCGCGGTGGACAAGCTGCCCCAGCTCGTTCTCGTCTCCGTCTCAACGGCCGAAGGGATCGACGGACACTACATCAGCTATCTCATCCCTTCCACGGCGGTTCAGCACGCCGCCGAGGTCGCGAAAACGCTTCTGGTGGGCCGGGATACCTATGACGTGGCGGCGCTGAATCACGAAATGACAACCGCTCTGCCACCCTATTCAAACCCGCCCGCCCTGGCGGGGGCCGATGCGTGTCTGTGGGATATCAACGCTAAAGCGGCCAATCTGCCTCTCTACAAGTACCTTGGCGCAGCTCGCCACGAGATACGAGCGTATGCGAGCACCGTGGCTTACCCCACCATTGAGGGCTATCTCGACGCGCTCCGTGCCGCGGTTGCCGAGGGATTCACCGCCGCCAAATTCCATCCCTTCGGCGAGTACGCGCGAGACATCGAGCTCGCGCGGGCAATCAGGCAGGAATTCCCGCACATCGATCTCATGATCGATCCGGTGTGCGCGTACACGGTGCCGCAAGCGTTGGCAGTGGGCAGGGTGTTGGAGGAGCTCAACTTCTACTGGTTTGAGAATCCGATCTCGGATCAGGATCTCGACGGGCTCGCGTTCTTGGCCAGCAAGCTCAGCGTGCCCCTGTCGGTGGGAGAACAGAACTTCGCGGGATTCGCCGCTATTCGTGGCTACTTGCCTAGGCCTAGCGGGTTCTACGTCCGTACGCTGGCCGAATACTCAGGCGGGATTACGCAGATGATCAAGTCCGCGCACGCCTGCGAGGCATTCGGTCTCAACTACGAGATCCACAGCTACGGGCCCCCGCTCAATCTGGCGATGTACCTGAACGTGGCGCTCGCCATCCGCAATTGTGACTTCGCCGAAATCATGGTGCCGCAGAACCTGTTGGGCATTGGGATGGCGGATCTCCCAACGATCGACGACAAGGGCTACATCGCTGCTCCGCAAAAGCCTGGCCTCGGCTACGACATCGACCGAGACAAAGTGGAAGACCTTACTCTGCAACGCTTCTGATATCCGGCAGCCTAAGTCGCAGCACAGTTACATGAGGCGTCGCTGTACTTCAAATGCTAGGCACAGTTCGGCTATATCCCTGGGACGCGACAGCGACCGGCCCGTGCGCTGCTCGATTCGCCGAAGCCGGTAACGGACGGTATTGGGGTGACAGATGAGTTTTTCGGCGGTCCCGCGCACCGACGCATCGCTGTCCTGCCACACCCAGAACGTCTCGAAGAGAAGTTCCCGCTCCTCCTCACCAAGGTCGCCAAAGCCGTCCAATACCGTCGCGACCGATTTGACCATCACGTCTGGCGCGCTGACGGCGGCGGTAGCCAGGATCGAGCCATCAAATACCGCGACCGGAGAAGCGTTGTGGGCGCGGCCTCGCAGCGCAATCTTTGCGACGTGCAAAGCCTGCGGTGTGTCCCGAAGATCATGGAAACTTGCGCTTACCCCCACGCGATCGGTCGTCGAGCGAGACAGCAGGGCGAGGATCTTGTCGAGATGCTGATCGGACTTGACGTGGACAATCCCGATCTGCAAATCGGGCAGCACGCGCCACGCCGAGTACACGTCCAGGCTGCGCAGCTTCGACTCGATTTCGGGCAGGGCCACTTCGCGGACGCCGGGAACCTTGGCGGCCGCGACGACCACGAATGGGCCTTGGCTCGGGAGCCGAAGGTCATTGGCGGCTTCCCACATACTCCATTGGTCGAGGATTTGTCCGTGCAGTAATGCGTCCATCATCATTGGATGCCGCGAAGCCTCGCCCTCCAACTGGCGGGTGAGCTGGTCGCGGTATCCGGCAACGATGGCCGCCGCGACCAGGTCGGCGAAGCCGCCGATGCGTGCCTCGGTGTCGGCGGGCATTGGGCCTGCTTCGACAGAGCCCGCAGCCGCGAGGCCCCATACCTGCCCATCGATAATGACTGGAACTCCCACCACCGACCGGACGCCCGCCTCTTGGATATGTGCGGCCACCGATGTGTTGCAGTTGCCGTTGGTGTCGCATCGCGCGGGTCGGCCGGAGCGATATACCGCTTGCGCGAGGGTGTTGCTGTCGACGGGCCCTTGAGAGCCTGGCGATGAATTCGCCAGCCATGTGGGCTCGGCAGCTCCTGACAGCATCGTGAGCTCGCCGCTGGTCTCGTAGCGCCACAGCCCAGCGTTTGACGCCGGTACGCATCGGCAGATTTCGTCGGTTACCGCGTCGAATACCTCAGCCGGCTCGGCGCCGGTGGCGACCAGCATGGCAATGCGCCGCAAGGCCTTCCGCTCGTCATTGATTCGGCGATGCTCGCTGCGCGGCTGAATGTCGGTTGGCAGAACTTGACCTAGACCAAGTTCGTCGCCCGTCAAGAGTTGATCCATTAGGCTGCCCCGAATTAGCTGTTCAGGCTCGTGAGCAGACATAAGCTCTCCTCGGATGGCGAACCCGGGTCGGCGTGATAGGTGACCAGTATCTGACGTTGATCCGCTAGGTGCAGGATGCTGTAGTGCAGATCCAGCGGTCCCACTTGTGGGTGGTAGAAGAGGGCCGGACCGGTGCTTCGATGTTTGACATCGTGTCGCGCCCATAACGTGCGGAACCGCTGACTGGCGATGCTGAGTTCGCCGACGAGCTCGACCATTTCGCGATCGGGCGGTTCGGCGCCGAGGACGGCGCGGAGGAAGGGGACAACTCTGGTGGTCATCGCCTCCCAGTCACGGTAGACCATGCGCAACTCGGGTTCGAGAAATATTGCGCGCACGATGTTTTCACCCGATGTGAAGAACCGCGACAACGTCCGCGCCAGACTGTTGGACCCGAGTATCGTCAGGTTTCGGTTAAGAACGAACGCCGCGGTCAACGGCCAACTGTCGATGAGGCTTTGCACAGCGGGGTCGAATCTTTCCGGGGCCGAACGCCGCCGCCGACGTGGTTGCGGGTGCGCTAAGTCGCGCAGATAGCTGGTCGCGTCGTCGTCGAGTTGTAACGCGCGGGCAAGACCGTCAAGGACATGGTCGGACGGCTGATGGTCCTTTCCTTGTTCCAGTCGCAGGTAATACTCGGTACTGATCCCGGCAAGCATCGCGACTTCTTCTCGACGCAGTCCCTCGACTCGTCTGCGATCACTGTCGGGCAGTCCGACATCGGCGGGCTTGACCAATTCGCGGCGCGCTCTGAGGAAGCTCGCCAGCGCGCTGGCTGTCTCCATGCGTAGAGGGTAGTCCGTCGCATCGCCGATAGGGTGGCCCTGGAATTACCAGTAACGATGTGGTCTGGACAGCCGGCGTGCGCAGGTACAGGGTTGGTCGTATCTGGTACAGCGCGCAGCTAAGCGGACGCACTGGGTAACCGCGGGATCGACTGCCTTGCTTAATGTTCGCTGCGCCACCGTCAGCAGGGTCCTACCCAAGGAGTTCGCAATGTCCATAAGCGCCTACGGACCCACCACCACGGCGGCGGAGATCGTTCGCGATCTGGATCTGCACGGGCGACGTGCCATCGTGACCGGCGCTAGCTCGGGCATCGGTACCGAGACCGCCCGCGCGCTAGCCTCAGCGGGCGCCGACGTGACGCTCGCGGTGCGCAATCTCGAGGCCGGCACCCGAGTCGCGAACGAGATAGCCGATACGTTGCCGCCCGGGGGTGGCGAGCTGCGCGTCGCCCCACTCGACCTTGCCGATCCCGTGTCAGTCACCGGATTCGTGCATGCTTGGACGGGGCCGCTGCACGTACTTGTCAACAACGCTGGCGTCATGGCCTTGCCGGAGCTCGTCCGCACGGCGGCCGGCTACGAAATGCAGTTCGCCACAAACCATCTCGGTCACTTCACGCTGGCCACCGGGCTACACAAGTCGCTGGCCGCTGCCGGTGGCGCCCGCGTCGTCTCGGTGGCCTCGATCGGGCATCTCTTCTCCCCGGTCGTCTTCGACGATCTGCACTATCGGTTTCGCCCATACGACCAGTGGACGTCCTACGGCCAGTCGAAGTCAGCGAACGTGTTGTTTGTCGTCGGTGCCGCACAACGGTGGCGCGACGACGGCGTAGCGGTCAACGCCCTCATGCCGGGCAACGTCGCCAGCACCGCGCTCGCCCGACACATGACCGCGGACGACCTTGCCGCCTTAGGGGAACAGACAAGCCTCGCGCTGCCGCCGGTGAAGACGATCGAGCAAGGGGCCGCAACATCGGTATTGCTGGCGGCCAGTCCCGATGTCGAGGGGGTCAGCGGGCGTTACTACGAAGACTGCGCGGAGGCAAAACAAATCACCGAGCGCGGCGACCACACAGGCGGAGTTGCCCCATACGCGCTCGACCCAGACAACGCCGAACGTCTATGGCAGATCTCGGCTGCGCTGACCCGGTAGGCCTGAAGCAATTCCGGGGGGCGAGTCCACCCACTGCTGCGACATCTGCCACAGCCGTTGCGCGCTGGCGGGATCGGTAGCTGCGGCCTCGGCCTTGTCGATCCGGCAGTCAGCCAGGTAAGCCCCGCCGTGTCCGGCCAGGGACGGTTCGGTGGCGGCCCATACCGTGGTGGCGGCGGCTTGGGCCACGGTCTTCATGTTCTCCGGGGTGAAGGTTTCGGTGTTCATTGCGAACAACTTCTTGAGGGTGGCGCGGTCCATATAGCGGGCGAGATTGGTTGCGCAGGTGCCCGGATGAACGGCCAGCGCGGTAATGCCATCGGTGCCGAAGCGCCGGTGCAGCTCGACCGTCATCAAGATGTTCGCCGATTTGGCCTGCCCATAGGCGAGGAACGTATCGAAGCCGCGTCGTTCGAAGTCGATGTCGTCGAGGTCGATTCCCCAGCCCCGATGCGCCTCGGAAGTCAGCGTGACCACGCGAGCGTCACCCGACGCGGCGGCCGCCGCGCGCAGCTGTGGCAGCAGCAGGGTCGTCAGCAGGAAGTGCCCGAGATGATTGACGCCGAATTGCAACTCGAAACCATCGGCGGTCGTGTCCGGTGGCGTGAACATCACACCCGCGTTGTTGATCAGGATGTCCACCCGGGGGTACCGCGACGCGATCGCCTGGCCCGCCGCGCGCACGCTGTCCAGCCGGGCCAGGTCCAGCGGTACTGCATCCATCCTCTTCGTCAGATCCCCAAGGCCGGCCCACTCGGCCGAGGCCCGGAAATTGTCCGGATCTCGCACCGTTGCAACGACTTCCGCGCCTGCCGAGGCCAGTGTGGCCACCGTCTGCAATCCGAGTCCACTGGACGCACCGGTCACCACGGCGGTCTTGCCGCTCAGGTCGACCCCATCGATCACCTCGTCGACGGTGCTGGCAAAACCAAACATGCTCATCTCTCCGCGACCAACAGGTCAGCCAGCGCCAAACCTAGACTGTGCAGATTGGTCTCCAGCGAGTAGGTGGTGTCGACACGCCAGTTAGCCAGCGCACCCGACAGGGCACCGGCGATGATGTCTGCGACGATCTGTGGGTCGTGACGAGTGTGGATCTCCCCGCGGGCGAGTCCGTCCTTGACGAGTTCGACGAATGTGTCATGGAAGGGCGAACCGCGTTGAGCGCCGTAGTCGGCCGCGGCCATCATCTCACCGATCATCTCGCGGTAAGTCTCCCCGGAGTCGACCAAGGTCCTTGCGATGTCGTCGAATACGCCGACGAGCCGCCGCGGAATCGGCTCGTCGCTTCTGGCGAAGACTACGTCGTGCAGGTTGACCAGCCGGCTCTCGGCCAGGGCGCGGACCATGTCCTGCCGGGTGGGGAAGTGGTTGAAGAAGGTGCGACTGGCGATGTCGGCGCGCTCGCAGATCTCGTCGATCCTGGTGGCTGAAACACCCTGGCTCAGAAATAATTCGAACGCCGCAGCCAGGATGCGTTCGCGCAGCTCGTTTTTGCGCCGCTCGACCCGGTTCACTGCCGGATCCCAACCTGCTGGCCCAGGCGCCACAGCGGAATGACGACCTCGGGGTCGCATTCCTCGTCGACGATCCACTTGCACATCCGGCGGATGGGCTCGATGGCGTCCTGGGGCATCGCGATCGCGACACTGCACGCGTAGCCGAGGCTGGTCAGCCGTTGTGCCCCGAATAGCGGGAGGGTGTCGCGCAGTTGCCGTTTGAGTGATTCGGGGTAGATACCAATGGTCTGAGTATAGGCGTTGACCGCGCGGGTGACCTGGCCGATGTCATCAACGGGCACGATGTTGGCCACCCGGCCCGACAGCATCGGCGCGTAGTCGACGGGTTCGTCGAATTGTGACACCACGATCGCACCTTCGCGCCGCTCGCCGCCGAACACGCGATAGAAGTCGTCGGTCATGCGTGAGGATTCCAGCAGCTCGAACAGGTCCCGGTTGGGATACAGCGGCGGGGTGCTGATGAACGTTGGCAGCGCGAGCAGTTCGGAGTAGATCAGCTCACCCAGCTTGTTCGCTTTCTCCAATCCGGTCTCGTCGGTTCCCGAGAGGGTGTAGATCACCCGCGCGTTGGCGCAGCCCTCCTGGTTGGCGACGCCGATATCAATGGCGGCCCGTCGCGCGACCTCGTGCAGGGTGGCCTCATCGGTGAACGCCTCGGCGCCGATGATGGTGGCACTGCGTTTGGGGTCAAGCGCGATCAGCTCGAGACCGGGCTGGATGTAGCGGGTGACATGCTTGACCGAGGCCAATCCGCCCCAGGCGACGATCTTTTCGATGTGCTGCGGCTGGTATAGCACCTCCTCGACCGCGACATCGCCGCCCTTCCAGTAGCCGACTGCCAGGTGCTTGGTGATCGGATGGTTGGGAGCCACGTCGGCAAGGGTGCGGGCAATAGCAACAGCGGTGAGCGGGTCGTTGGAGGGGGCCTTGATGATCGTGTCGCAACGGGCGATGACCGAGCGCAGGATGGTGACCGCGGAAACCAGGCCGCCGTTGCCGGCCGGGATGTGCAGCACCCGTGACCCAAACGCACGCACCCGCAGTTCGCGCCCATCGGAAAGCTGCTGCGGCACCCAGCCATTGAGATAATCCAAGCCCACCTGGGTGTCGGCCACCTCCAGCACGTGATTACGGCTGAACAACGGGGGAAGCACCCGATAGCTGTTGCGCATCATCTCGGGCGGCAAGACGTTGGCCACCAGCGACGCTTCGTATGCCTCCTGCAGGTGGGCGTTGGTGTCGAAATCCAGTGCCTCGCCGAGGGCTTCGAGAACGTCGAGGATCTCGTCGAAACTCACGTCGTAGAGGTCCGACATCTCGCCGGGACTTTTCAGCGGCAGCAGGTCGACGTATTTTGCCATGTCGGGTGCCTGGAATTCGTTGATGCCGTGGCGGGTTCCAAACGAAACGAGATCGTCGACAATCAGTCGTCCACGCAGGAACAGTGGCACCGTATAGGCAGCGAGTCCACTCACAATTCGACACCCTTCATGAAGTCGATCGCCTCGTTCTGCACCTCCTGGGTGGCCGCGCAGGTGATTCGGTCATCCTCGACCCCCTGCTTCTCGCTGTAGCGCACGATGTCCTTCTCGAAAGCCAGGCTGCTGCGTCCGCACGGGCACTGCAGGTCCCAGTCGATGGTGACCTCGTCGCCGGAGATCACGCCGCCCCAGTGCGCCCGAAGCAGAATGTCGTAGACGGCGGCCCGGCCCGTCTGCCGCCCGGTGCGCGGCAACGGCGCGCTCGTGTCGGGGTCGAGGACGAACGGGATGACCCAGGGCATGACGTGGTAGCGGCCTTCCTCGCAGGCCCAGTGAAACGTGCTCGATTCCGAGAAGCCGTAGCCCTGCTGGATCGTGTCGACGCCAAGAAACTCCATGATGACGTCCAGGAAATTGTCGGGCAGGGCCACGCCCTTCATTCCGCCACCGGTGAGGATCGCCGAGTCCTTGGCGAAGACGTTCCTGACGCCCCGTTCCAGGCCGGCCTTAGCGATCTCGTACATCTGGGGGTAAGCGCTGGTCATGAAAACCCGTCTGCCGCGCAGCTTTTCGGTGATCTTGACGAAGAACGCATCCAGTTCCTCGGGCTGGCGCAGCTGCATGGCGATGAATTCGTCCTTGCGGGCGGCCAGTGCCGGGTCGATTTCGAGGCGGTCCAGCTCCCCACGGGAGGCTGCCGCGCGCATTTTCGACGCGAGGAACATCAGGTCGGTCTCCACCGATCCCGGGTACAGGGGATGAAATTTGGACTCGTCCCCACCGGTGAATCCCTGCTTGATCATTTGCGCGATACGCAGGTGTCCCAGCTTGCCGCTGGCGAAGTTAGGCCAGATCACATCGACGTTGGGGTTGAGCTCTTTGTCGGTCGGTTCTTGACCGAAGTTCTGGAACAGACAGATCTTCCACAGCACCATCCCTTCCGAGGCGCCGCGCTTGTCCTTGGGCAGGATCGATATCGTCCCGGTGGTCCCGCTGGAGGTGATTACCTGCAGCGGAGTCTGCTCGTCGAGACGGTCGATCCAGTCGTCGATGCTTTTGCACCCCTGCGTGTCGACATTCGACAGGTCATAGCTGGTCAGCTTGTCCAGCCACTTGGTCATCAGGTCGAATCGCTTCTTGTCGATCAAAGACGACGGGTACGACTTGAACGCCGTGTGCGAGAACATCAGCGGGACAATGTCATTGAAGTCGTTGAGCTCCGCGACGCCGAGCCGGTCGGCCAACTTACGTACCATTTCGATGCTCTGGCGATGCTGCTGGAACCTCATACCGATCGCCTGCCGCTGCAGCTCCTCGAGTTCAGCACGCGGGATGGTGTGCATCTGCGTGTAGGACTGCCCGAAGAAATTGATCGGGTCGTCCATGAACTCCGTGACCGACTTCGTTGTTGGCGCGCTCATGCTTGTTTCCACCATCCTGATTTGGCCTTGCAGTCCGCTGGCCCGGTTCGCCGATGATAGCGCAATGGTGCAGTCATGTGCAATGATGCAGTCAGATGCAAAATCGCAGGGTCGAGTTTGCCGTGTAAGGGGCACCATGCGTATCGATGTGCTCGCGGATAATCTCGGTTTCACCGAAGGGCCGGTGTGGTTGCCCGACCGACGGATCGCGCTGACCTCGATCAGCCACGGCTGTCTGTACGTCGTCGATCCGGCGGGCGGGCCGGTCGAGCGAATCGTCACCGGCGGCGGTCCCAACGGGCTTGCGCTCGGCCCGGATGGTGTTCTCTACGTTGCTCAGAACGGGGGCATCTTCGGCGCGAGTGGTTCGGCACCCGCCGGGGTGCAGATCGTTGTCGATGGGCCCGTCGACTACTTCGCCACCGGCATGGGCGCACCGAATGACTTGGTCTTCGGGCCGGACGCCCGGCTGTGGGTAACTGACACTCGCGCCGAAATCGATTATGCTGCACCGGAAGCCAGTCCGCCCGGGTGGGTCTGGGCGTGTCCGCTAGATGGCGCCGAACCTGAGCGGATCCTCGAGGACGGGCCGGTGTTCATCAATGGACTCGCGTTTACCGGCGACGCGCGATCGCTGTTGGTCACAGCGACGCTGTCGTCGGCGTTGCTGGCCTACGAGGTGGCTTCAGCGGATTCGCCGACGTGGGCGCGGCCACGGTTGGTGCACACGTTCGACAACGGTTGGCCCGACGGCATGGTGATCAGTCCATCGGGACAGGCGTGGGTGGCGCTGACGGCCGCCGACCGGATCGATGTCATCGATCCTGCCGGCGACCGATGCGCCACGATCGAGTTACCCGCCGGATCACTTCCCACCAATGTATGCATCGGCGGCGCCCACAGCGACGAGCTGTACGTCACTGCAGCGCATAGCCAGTCGCTGCTCCGCGTGCGGTTCTCCGATGGCGACGCGTCAATGACTGAATGCGCGCTCCCAGGTTAGGTAGTGACCCAGAATGTCACCGGCCGGTACGCTTGAAAGGGGCTGACCGGAGGGGTCTGATGACCGAGGCCAAGTGCATCGATATTCACGGTGATCGGATCGCCGTGCGCGATGAGGGCGAGGGTGAAGCGCTGCTGCTGATCCACGGAATGGCGGGAAGCTCGCAGACCTGGCGGGCCATCCTGCCTGTGCTGGCCAAAAAGTACCGGGTGATCGCTCCCGATCTGTTGGGGCACGGACAGTCGTCCAAGCCGCGGACCGACTACTCGTTAGGTGCCTTCGCCGTCGGGCTACGTGACCTGCTCGACGAATTGAAGGTCGAGTCGGCGACCGTCGTCGGTCACTCGCTGGGCGGCGGTATCGCGATGCAGTTCGTTTACCAGCATCCCGACTACTGCCGCCGCGTTGTTCTGATCAGCAGCGGCGGACTCGGTCCCGAAGTCGGGCTTATCCTGCGTCTGCTCGCCGCACCTGGCGCCGAACTGATCATGCCGGTCATCGCACCATCGCCAGTGCTGCGCGCCGGGAATTCGGTGAGGTCGTGGCTCAGTTCACTGGGCCTGCGGTCTCCCCGCGGCGCCGAGATCTGGAACGCCTATTCGTCCTTCTCGGACCGGCAGACCCGCGACGCGTTCCTGCGCACGCTTCGGTCGGTGGTCGACTACCGCGGGCAAAGCGTCAGCGCGCTCAACCGCCTCACGCTGCGCGACGGTCTGCCCGCCCTCGCGATCTGGGGCGAGCAGGACACCATCATCCCGGTGGGGCATGCGTACTCGGCGCTCAAAGCCCGGCCGGACTGCCGCCTCGAAGTGCTTCCCGATGTCGGGCACTTCGCACAAGTCGAAGCGCCGGTGAAAGTGGCGGAACTCATCGACGACTTCATCTCGACGACTCCCGCGGCCGTGCCGTACACGGCGCGGCAAGGCTTCTAGCCTAGAGCTCGCATCAGGAGCTTCACTACAGCTCGCTAGCGGCATCATTCAGCCGCCGTTTTCATGCCCTTCCGGGCAGAACTCTGTCAGCTGGTTCCGGCGACGGGCTTGACCGGCATGCCGAGCAAGCGGCGGCACATAGCGGTCAGCTTGGTGCGCAGGGTGTCGTCATCGAAATCGCCGACCAGTGGGTGCATCACCCCGCTGCTGATCGCCCCTGACAACATCGCGCCTTCCAGCGCTCCGTCCTCACCTTCGCCCAGTAGCACCCGGTAGAGCCGGTCCATGAACCGCTGGAATGGTTCGTGTTCGGCCAGCAGCCGCACCACGACGGGATCGAACTGCAACGTGCGTACCAGCCGGCGGTCACGGACCGCCATGTCGATGACGTGCACCAGCAGCGCATCGCGGGCTTGCGACCCGTCGCCGTGCGCCTCGGCTTCCTCGAGTGCCGGTCCCAGCCGACCGAGTTCGCGCTCGGTGACCGCGAGCACGATCTGCTCCTTGGTCCGAAACTGATGGTAGACAGCGGCTTTGGTGATGCCGACCGCGTCTGCGATCATCTGCAGTGATGTGCCGCTGACGCCGTGCTCGGCGAACAGGGCCAGCGCGGCGTCGAGCACCCGCGTCCGGGCGGCGCTGTGCTGGACGACCCGCAACTCGCGGTCGGCGACCGGCTGTCGTGCAGATTCCACACAGTGAGACTAGCCGAACGGCTATTGACCTATGGCTAGCCGAGCGGCTAGTTTCGGCAGTCTAGCCAAGGGGGCTAGCCCAGTGTGCCGTGTGCTGGAGAGGAGCCGCCCTGGAAGGAGTCAAAATTGTCCGACGCCGGCGAGAACGATGCGGGAGGTCCGGGATCTGCGCGACGCGCGCCGAGACGCACCGATGGCGAGGTGATCCTGCTGTGGACGTTGCCCGCGGCGGCGATCATCTGGGGCTCCGCATTTCTGCTGTTCCCGGGCTTCAGGTCGCCGATGTCGCCCACGATGCCGGCCGACCAGGTTGCCGCGTTCTATCGGGATAACCTGGCGGCGGTCCGCTCCAGCATGATCCTGTTCAACTGGTTCGGCGTGTGCCTCGTCCCGATTCTCATCCTGATCGTCATGCAGATCCGCAGGATGGCGCATCGCACGCCGATCTTCTCCTACGCGATGCTGGGCTGCGTGGCCGGCGGTCCGACCCTATTTCTCATCGCCGACGTCTGCTGGCTGCTGGCCGCCTTCCGCCCGGAGCGGAACCCGGAGCTGACGCAGCTGCTCAACGATTTCGCCTGGATCACCTTCACCATTCTGGTCCCCTATCTGATCGGGCAAAGCGTGATCCTCGCCCTGGCAATCTATTTCGACGATCAGCCGCACCCGATATTCAACCGTTGGGTGGCCCACTTCAACCTGCTGGTGGCTCTCGCGCTGGTGCCTGCGGCTTTCGTCGGCGTGGCATTGACCGGCCCGCTCGCCTGGGATGGGGTGCTGTCGTTCTGGCTGAAGAACATCGCCATAGCCGTGTGGATCGTGGTCATGGGCGTCGTTCTGGGGCAGGCCGTTTATCGCGAGCGCGCCGAATACGGCAGGCGCGGAGGAGAACTGGTCGACGCATGAGTGCGGTGATCACACCTCCGGCGTCCCCGGCCACGCCGCCCGCGGGGCCGCTGCATCACCGGATCGCCTGGCATCTATGGCATAGCCCCAAGCGCGAGCTGTGGTTGGCCTGGGGAACGCTCATTGTCTTCTACAACCTGTTCTTCCCGGTGTTCTTCATCGTGGCGCAAGTCCAGCCCCCGCCGCAGCCCACCTGGGACCTCGCGATGCAGGTCCACTGGTTCCACGAACGCCACCTCGGGATACCGGTTGGGTTCGGCATCATTTTCGCCATCGGCGGCATGAACGCGATAAACAATGCCCTCATCGCGTACTCGATGCGACGCATGTCGGTCAGTCGCGCGTTCGGATACTCGTACCTGCTTATTTACTCGCTCAGTGCGATTCCCGGCCTGTACCTGCTCTGCATTGCGCTGATCGTCGGGACGCTGCGACCGGACCGAGACCCCGAGGCGGTCGGTTGGCTCTACGACTTCGCGTTCCTGTCCTTCGACGGAACCATGGGGGTTTTCCTGATCGGCTCGCTGATCTGGATGGTCGCGATTCTGCTCGATAAGAATCGGGTGTTCCCCAAGTGGTTCGGCTACCTCAACCTGTGCAACGCGCTCACCGAGGTCGTGGTGGCGCCCTGCTGGATCTTTCGGCGCGGCGTGTTGGCCTGGAACGGCCAGATCGCTTGGTGGCTGGACATGGTCGTGTTCGCCGTCTACCAAGTCACCTTCATCGTCATGCTGTTTCAGATGATTCGGCGCGAGGACTTCGGTGCCGGACCTCTCCCAGAACCCAAGCCCGACCTCGCCCGGAAAAAGGCGGCGGCCTAATGGTCGACCTAGCCGACAAGCGCGATCGCGTCAGGTTCGTGCCGGGGCAGCCGGACATGTGGGCCTTCGTTTTGTTCGAAACGCTGGTCTTCACCGCCTATTTCGGCTTCTACCTGTTCTACCGCACCCAAACCCCCGAGGCGTTTTTGCACTCCCAGGCGCAGCTGGACCTGCGCATCGGCCTCTTCAACACCCTCGTTTTGCTGCTCAGCTCGTGGTCGGTGGCGCGCTGCGTCCAGTCGGCCCGCGCCGGCGCCTACCAACCGGCACTCCGCGACGCCTACCTCACCGCGTTCTTCGGTCTGGTGTTCCTGTGTGTCAAGGTGTTCGAGTGGGTCCGACAGATACAACTTGGCAACGGCTTTGACAGCTCCGGCTTCTTCACCTATTACTTCTTCCTCACCGGAATCCACTTCGTGCACCTGCTGATCGGGTTCGTCGTCCTCGGTGTCGTCGTCTATCAACTCCGAAGTCCCGTCAGGCGATCGCAACAGCTCGTGGAGACGTGCGCCACCTACTGGCACACCGTCGACTTCCTGTGGGTGCTCATCTTTGCGCTGCTGTACGTGGTGAGGTGAAAGTGAACATCACATTCAACAAGAGGCTGCTGGTCGTATGGGTGGTGCTGGCGGCGTTCACGCTGAGCTATTTGTGGATAGACCACTCGCTGAGCGGATCGCTTACCTCCAGCGCGCTGGTCACATCGAGCGTGATCGTGATCGCACTCATCAAGGTGCGCATCATCTTTCGGGAGTTCATGGAAGTGCGCCAAGCCCCCGTCCTGCTGTGCCGGCTGACGGACGCCTGGGTCGTGCTGATCGGCGCGGCGCTACTCGGCAGCTACTTCATCGGCACGGCGATCCGGTAGTGCGCGGCGAGCGAACAGGATATGTTTCTCGCCGACAACGTTGTCGACCGATGAGGACGGAAATGTCGAGAACTGTGGTAGTTGGCGCGTCGAGTGGGCTCGGGCGCTGTATTGGTGTCGGCCTTGCGCAGCGCGGTGACAGTGTCGCGCTTCTCGCCCGGCGGCGTGAGCGTATCGACGCCGCCGCACAGGAAGCGGGAGAGGGCACGATCGCCATCGAGTGCGATGTCACCGACGAGGCCTCGTGCCGATCAGCCATCGACCAGGCCGCCGACGCCCTTGGCGGCATCGACAACCTCGTCTACACACCTGGCGTCGGGCCGCTCGTTCGATTGGTCGATACCGATGCCGAAACGTGGCGACGCGTCTTCGAAACCAACGTCACGGGCGCGGCGCTCACGACGGCAGCGGCGGTGCCACACTTGACGGCCTCCGTGGGCAAGGCGGTCTACCTCTCATCCGACTCGGGCACGATCGGGCCGCCGTGGCCTGGCCTTGGCGCCTATGGCGTCAGCAAGGCCGCGCTCGAAAGGCTGGTGGAGGCGTGGCGAGCCGAGCACCCGGAGATCGGCTTCACCTGCCTCATCGTCGGGGAATGCGCGGGCGGCGAGGGTGACGGGCAAACGGGATTCAACGCCGGCTGGGACCTCGAGCTCGCCAAGCAGGCCTACCCGATGTGGCTCTCGCGTGGCTGTATGTCGCCCAAGTTGATGCCCGTCGAGGACCTCGTCGACGTGGTCCACACGATCCTGCGCACCAACGCGGCAACGTCGATGCCGGTCGTGATTGCCCGAGCTGCGCCCGCCGACATGCCGGGGTTCGTCACCTAGCGCGCTGGGCCCTCAGCCGGGGACTTTGCCCAGGATGAAGTTGGCGATCGCTGCGGCCTGTTGGGGCCGGTCGGTTGTGGAGGTGCTCGACGCCACGTAGGACAGGTCCAGGTCGATGACGACGTTGGCCTTGGCGGCGATCGCGCGCACGGAGTGCCGCTGCACCAGTCCCTTTGTCGCCACGTCCATGGTGGTGATGCCGTTGCCGGCATCGGTGGGTAGGCCAAGCGAGAAAGTCAGCGCTTGCGCGGAGGGAAGGGTCAGTTTCACGTCGGAGCCGCCGCATTGGCGCCATCCCGACAGCAGGTTGGTCAGTTGTGTTTGGGCCGCGGACTGGTCGCGAAACGCTGCCACCCCTGCGATGACCTGCAGCGGGTTCTGCGGGTCGCGGTTGTCGGAAAACTCCGACGCGCGATAACCGAAGACGGCTTCCACGTTGTAGGCGTCCGGTGTGCCGGGGCCGATGCTTCCCCAGCACTCCGCGCGGTCGATGGTTCCGTCTCGGTCCTGCCTGCCGACATGGTCCCAGGTTTGGCCGACCGCCAAATTGTGGTCTCCCGTGATGTTTCTGACATCAGCGAGGCCCGGCAACAGCTGGGCAAGGTCATTCGGCGCCACCGTGGCCGGCGGGGGCGCTGCGGTGGTCCCGCTCCCAGGTGCCGCGGTCTGGTTGGAGCTGGTGGCGCCCAGGGTGGCCCATACCACCAGCCCGACGACGGCGAGCGCGATGAACACATACGACAGCGTCAACCCCGCCAAGGCGCGCTGGCGGCCCTGTTGGCCGGTGCGGCGGATTTGTGCGAGCCCGAGATGTCCGAGGATCGCACCGGCGGGGGCGAACACGAACGCGTACACCAGCGACAACGTCGCGAAGGTGTTGACACGAGGGGAGGGCGGTCCGGCGGGTTCGGGAAACTCCTCCGGCGGTTCTGCCGGCGGCCCGATGGGTGCGCGGCCCAGCGGATCATAACTAAACGGGTTGGTCACGGAGGGGTCCTCCTCGGCCCGGCCTTCCCGGCACCCGCTCGATGCGGGCGACGACCGGCTCGTAACCCAACCCTACGACCGCTCCCGATATTCGCGGCTATGTTCTATTGGCTTCTATCGCCGGCCTGTTCGGTGAGCTCGAACCGATCGATCAGATCCGACAACGTGTGTAGCTCCTCACACAGCGCTTGGAACCTGCGCTCGTCCGCCTGACTGAGCAGGCCCAGCGAGCTGTACCGGACCACGCGTTGCAGTCGTTCGGCCAGTGCCATGCCCCACCTCATGGTGAGGTCGTGGTGTTGCTCTTCCGACTCTGCGGCTTCTTCATTGCTGGGCTTTTGTGTCGCGTTCATAGTTTCTCCTTAGTGCCGCATACCCCGCCTGCGACCCGCTACACGCGGCGAGCAGGGCGGCCGCGCACAACGTTTCGGTGATTGGGCGGACGGGTAGCCCGCGTCAAGGCGCGCAAAGCAGCCCGCGCGCCGACGCCAGGACTATCCGGGAGGAGACGCCATGGCACAGACCGCCATCAAGTCGCCCACCGATGTGGTCGACTTCCTTGTCAGCCAGCATCAACAGATCAAGGGTCTGTTCGACCAGACGCTGTCGGCGTCTGGGAAGACGCGCGAGCAGTCCTTCGTCCAGCTTCGGCAACTGCTGGCCGTGCACGAGACCGTCGGGGAAGAGATCGTTCACCCTCGGGCCAAACGAAAGATCGCCAACGGGGGCGCGGTGGTCGACGAGCGATTGCACGAAGAGCATGAGGCCAAGACGGTCCTCAAGCAGCTGGAGAAGCTCGACGTCGACAGCGACGATTTCACCCGCTAGCTGACCGGACTTCGCGACGCCGTACTCGATCACGCGAAGCACGAGGAGTACGACGAGTTCAGCAAGCTGGGCCGGGAATTGAGCAGCGGCGAGCTCGAAAACATGGGTCGCGCAGCCAAACTCGCCGAGGCGATCGCGCCCACCCGGCCGCATCCGGGCGTCGAATCGCAGGTGGCCAACCTGCTGGCAGGGCCGTTCGCGGCGATGCTCGACCGCGCCCGCGACGCCATTGTCGGCAAGGGCTAGCCCCCGCTATACCGCGGCGCGCGATCTACCCGCACCAATGCGGAAATCCTTGGTGCAGAGGGTAGGTCGCGTCGTGGTGTCGCGGTATCGCCAATGATCAAACGACGATTACGTTCTTGGTGCGCGCGGTGGCAACGGCGCGCCGTCACGTAGTCCTGCGGCAGCGGGAACCCCGAGCGACCCAGCCCAGCCCGAGCCGAACCCGCCCGCTTAGAGGTGGCCGAAGAGCCCAAAAGCAAGGCCGACGAGATGATCTCTGTCGCAATACGTTTGCGGTACGCAAATTGCAAGCCGTGGGCTGGTGGTTTTGAACCGCTACGCGAGGCTATACATGGCAGGATAAGAACGCTGCTCGTAACCGAGAAGCGCGGCGGATGAGCGAGGTGTGCGATGAAACTGACCGGTGGGTTGTCGGCGATCATCGGTTTTCTACGAGCCGGTTACCCGGCCGGCACGCCCGCCACCGGCTACGTGCCGCTGTTGACCTTGCTCCGGCGGCGGGTTAGCGACAACGAAATCCTTGCGATCACCCGCAAACTCATTGCGCGACAGCGTCGGCCAGTCGACGCAGCCGATATCGGAGTGGAGATCACCCGTGTCACCAACGAGCTGCCCTCGGTGGATGACATTGCGCGTGTCCAGCACCGACTTGACGCGATCGGACGTTCGGGCGATCCCCGCGGTCCGCTGCCGGAACAACCACCGAATTGAGAGGTTTGACTCGCTGCGAGGGTTCAGCTGGTCGGTGGCGGTGCAGTTCCGTATTCACTCCTTATGAGAAGGGTTGCTTACCAGGGTTATTCGCACCGCGGATAATGTGCCACCGTCCGAATCCCGGCCAGCTGCGTGGCGTTGCGGCTCGGATGGTCGCCGACGCCGCCGCGCCCGAATGAGCGTGCTGCTCGGACGTCGCTGCCATAGGCCGGTTTCTACCCGCGAACAGGAGGGTCAAACTCCCTGCACGCGCTCTAGGTCGACCACCAGCGGCCGGTGGTCGGAGATCGGCATCAGCTCGGCCTCGACGGTGCCGCCCCGCAGGCAACCGTCGTCGGTCAGGATGTGGTCGATCTGGCGGTCGGGAGCGGGCGCGGGAAACGTCGCGGCGGCGGCCAGCGGCCGCATGCCCGAGCAGCGGTGTACCGCCCTGGGCGTGAGGTTGAGATCCCCGGCAAGGAGCCGCGGGCCGGGGAGGCCACGCAGGGCGTGCATCAGGCGGCGCAGCTGGCGGTGATTCCAGCCGGGTACGAACGATAAATGAGTGTTAGCCACTGTCAGTGGCCCCAGCGGCGTGTCGAGTTGCGCGATGACCGCCGCCCGCGGTTCCTCGTCAACCATCATCACCTTGTTGGGCCCCGGCAGATACATGGGGAAGCGCATCGGGATCCGGGGCAATCGCACGACCTGCCAACTGGCGGCCGGAAAGCGAGACAGTAGCGCGATCCCGTAGGCGCCGGTGCCGGGTAGTTCATGGCCGGTGGCGGCCACCCAGGTGGCCCCGGGAGTGCCGGAGATCGCTGCCACAAACCGGTGTTCCACAGCGCCCATGGCTTCGGCCGCCGCCGCCGTGAGGTCGGCGCGATCGGACCGCGGCTGGTCACAGTCGACCTCTTGTAAGGCAAGGACGTCGGGATCAAGGCGGTGCACGCAGTCCACCAGCCGCTGCGGGTCCACCCCATCGCCCACGGTGCGGCCGTGCAGGATGTTGAAGGTCGCCACGCGCATCAGCAGGCCCCGGGCACCTCTTCGCGGGCGGCGACCGACTGGCCGTCGCCGTTGTCGAATACCTCGATGACGACGTCGCTGTCCCGGTAACAGCCCAGGGGCGTGAGCCCGGGCGTCTGCGCGATGACCGCGTGGGCCTCGTCGCCGGTGAGAGGGTAGTCGGCCACGGCGTGGCGCCAGTGTGCGGCAACGACAGTCGCGCCCGGCCGCAGCCCACGGCATTCGCGGCGCAACACCGCGGCCAGTGTGCCGGCCTCCAGGTAGTAGGCGACCTCGCTGAGCACCAGCAGATCGAACGGTCCGGGCGGCCAGGCGTCGTCCAGCGACGACCGTTCCAGCGTGACCTGGTCCCGCAAGCCGGCATCGCGCAGGCGCGCATCGGCGGTCCGCAGCGCCGCGTCGGCGACGTCCACCGCGGTTACCTGATCGCAGCGCTGCGCCAGCAGCTCTGTCAATGCCCCGATGGAACAGCCGGGCTCGAAAGCATGCCGATACCGGCGGTGGGGTAGCAGCGCAAGGGTTATCGCGTACTTGCGCTGCTCGTACCATCGCGTCGACAACTGCCAGGGATCGTCGGTACCGGCATACATTCGGTCGAAATAGGCATCGGGTAATCGCGCGGTCACCTGAACACCAGCTCTCCGACCGCCAGGAGCCGCTGCAGGACGAACGCTGGCAAGGTCGGCGCCGCGCCTTGCGCGCTTGCCTCGAACTGGCTGCGAAAGCATTGCGCGGCATTGTGTTTGCGATCCCGCGCCCAGGTGGGCACGGGCACCGAGTAGGCGCGGTCCCACGGCACCGCCGGATCGGTCGGGCTGGCCCAGTGCCACATCCACACCGGATACTCCAGCAGCGTGGCACCGCTGCGTGCGCACGCCGCCGCGGCCGCGCGTCCGACGGTCTCGTGGTCGGGATGCCCGTCCCCCCGCCAGGTGGCGGCACACCAGGACCCGGGTGTGGCGGCGTCGAGGATGTCCACTAGCGCATCTGTGAGCCCATCCTCGTGGTATTCCAATTGGCCGTCGGGCAGGCCCAGCGACAGCGGAGTTGGAATTCCCAAAATCCCTGTTGCACTGCGTAGTTCGTTTCTTCGTGTGGATTCCAGGCGAGTCCGCAACGACGGCGGCGCACCGGGATCCGCGGCGCCGCCGTCGCTGACCGACACCACCCGGACGTCGACGCCCGACGCGGCTAATTGAGCGGCCATCGCGCCCAGCCCGAGGGTCTCGTCGTCGGGGTGCGGTGCGACAACGATCAGCCCTGGGCACTCGGTCAGATCCAGGGCCGGCAGTGTCTCGGGTATCAGCCATTCCCGCGCCGGCGTTCCACCGCCGGACAGCGGCATCGCCGCAAATCGGGCACCGTTGCCGCCTGTCAAGCGCAATCCCCCGCCGCTGTCCTGTCGTCGAGTTGATTGAGGCGGTGGGCGAATCCGTCTGGGGCCCGGGAGCGGATGCGCGCCGAGGTGGTAACCGATAATTCGGCGTCCCGGTGGATCCGGTATCCGGCGGCCTCGAACCGCTCGACCAGATCGACATCCTCTCCGGAGGCCAGCGCGCGAAAGCCACCCACGCGCCAGTAAGCCCTGGAACTGAAGCCCATGTTCGCGCCATGGATGTGTTCGTGCCGGTTGCCATCGAATAGCGGATCCGCCTGGTAAGCCTGCAGGTAGCGGTCAGCGACGTCGGCGGAACGTTGATGCCAGTCGGTGACGCGCACCACGCCCAAAACCATGTCGGCGCCGAGACCCAGCTGATGGACCAGCCAGCCCGGATCCACTCGGCTGTCGGCATCGGTGGTGGCGTACCAGCACTCGGTGTCATCCCCCCACAGCGAGCAGGCGTAACCGAAGCCGACCGCGCGCGCGGTCCCGACGTTGCCGGCCTCGACGCTGACGAAGTGCACATCGGGCCCGTACTGACCGGCTAGCTTTGTGCTGCCGTCGTCGCTGGCATCCAGGACCACCACTATCGTGACCGGCATCGGAACACACAGTGTGGCGGTGAGCACCGCCCGCAGGCACGCCGGCAGGTTCGCCCGTTCATTGCGGGCGGGAATCACAACGGCAGCCCGGTCGTAGATTCGAAGCCGAGGGGATGACATGGTGGGGCTCGCCCGCTCAGTGGTTGCGCAACTTGGCGACCAACTTTTCTTTAGTTAGCCCGGAATAGCCCGACATGCCAAGCTCTTTGGCCCGCTTCTTTAATTCCGGCACCGTCCAGTCGGCGTAGGAGCCAGCCTTGCCGCCCTTACGCGCAACCAAGGATTTCCCCCGGCCGGCGGCCGCGTTGGAAATCCGGGCGGCCTTTTCCTTCGAATCGCCCTGCTTGCGCAGATCTTGATACATCTTCTCGTTCTTGATCGACGAGTTCGGCACGATCGTCACCTCCATCGGATTGATGAGACCTGTTTTGCCAGAATGCCCAGCCTGGCTGCGGTCAAACCCGCGCTACGGCGGCAGCGGGTCTGTGCGCCGCAGCCAGCAGCGGTGTTGGGAAGCGGCGGCGAATTCGTCGGCGAACCCAGCTATCCACGTCCGTGCGGTTGCCCTGGCGCTCAGTGGGTAAGCAAGGGTGTGGCTCGGTGCATCGGCAAAGGGGCGAAAGACGCAAATCTGGCGGTAGTAAACGCCTTATCCCCTTCATTGGCAATCGCTTTCGGGAGTGAGGCCAGTGGCTGAATCGCCGCTCATCGGAGTTGACGTGCAGCGTCGGGACGACGTGTTGGTCCTGAAGGTCGCTGGAGTGCTTGACGAGACCACACACCGTTCGCTGCGCGACGCCATCATCGATGCCGCGCTGGACGAGCCGAGCGCGGTGCTCATTGACGTCAACGAGCTGTTCGTGCCTTCGGAATCGGGGTGGTCGGTGTTGACCAGCGCCCACTGGTATGTCAGCACCTGGCCGGACGTGCCGATCCTGCTGGTGTGCGCCCGTCCGCAGCGTCGGTTGGCAATCGCCCGCTGC
Organism: uncultured Actinomycetota bacterium; assembly: GCA_963767375.1. Classification (GTDB taxonomy): domain Bacteria; phylum Actinomycetota; class Actinomycetes; order Mycobacteriales; family Mycobacteriaceae; genus Mycobacterium. Next base: position 75,291 of record CAVYDT010000008.1, on the reverse strand, counting down.
GGCGTTGCCCGGTATGTGCCCGTGTATCCGACCGACGAGTCGGCACTCGGCACCGTCGCTGGCGGGTCGTTGCACCGCCGCCGGCGGCGGGTGCGGACCCAGCTTCCCGTCGACGCGGTCAGTATTGGTCTGGCCCGGGGCTCGATCGCCGACAGGCTCACCGCCTGGTCCCAGGGCGATCTGATTCCAGTTGCGAGCACGGTGGCGACGATCTTCGTCGAAAACGTCCTCGCTCACACCGACAGTGCGCCGATATTGATTGTCGAGAGCTATCAAGACACGGTGGTCGTCGCGGTGGAGGACGGCAGCCGAATTCCGGCGGGCCGGCACGAAGATACGGACCACGGCGCCGAAGGTGTGTCTGGCTTGGCCATCGTTTCCGCACTGTGCCACGCATGGGGCAGTATTCCAACGTCAACGGGCAAGACGGTGTGGGCGTTAGTCGGCCGCGACAGCCACCTCTAGTGGCGCGACGTAGTTTAGCCGCTGCCGAACCGGGTATACGTAGTGTTCCGCGAATTTTCGCGTCTAGCAGCATGCGCGAGCCATCGTTCGAAGGATGCTGCCATGAAGATTGCGATTGTCGCCGGCGACGACGTAAGTAGTGCTGACCGCATGCCGATTTGCGCAGCGCTCGCGGCTCAGGGGCAACAGGTCACCGCCTATGTGAGGCGAGGCGCTGGGTGTCGTACCCGAAAGGGCACCGACCCGGGTTATCAGATCGTGACGACGTGCGTCGGTCCCAAAGCGCCGCGATCCGACCGTGAGGTATTGCCTTTTGTCGGTGACTGGGCGGCCAGACTTGAGCGCAAATGGTCATCGGATCAGCCCGACGTTGTGCACGCGTACGGATGGCTGGGCGGCTTGGCCGCTCAACTGGCCGCGCGGCGGCGCCATTTGCCGACCGTCCAGACCTTCCAGGGACTGGCGACGATATCGCGTTCAGGCACTGCCGACGAGGCGGACGCCACCACCGAACGCGGACGTATCGAGTCTCTCTTGGCCCGTAACGCAGCCTGGGTGACCGGTGAGAGCACTGCCGATGTGGCCGTACTGGCCAAGTTGCGTCACGGGCGCGCGCGGTTGTCCGTTCTGACGCGGGGCGTCGACGTCGACCGATACAGTCCGGTCGGGCCGGCGCTTCCGCATGGTGACCTGCATCGTGTTCTCTGTCTGGCGCCGAATCCACAGCCGTACAACGGATTTGATATCGCGATCCGGGCGCTGCCCAGGGTTCCGGGCGCGGAAGTCGTTGTCGCGGAAACCGATATGACCGACCAGAGCCACGACGAGGCGCGGGCCGGACTCAAACGCCTCGCCGCAGAGCTGGGGGTGGCTGACCGAGTTCGCTTCATGGGCAAGGTCGCTGGCGACGAGCTGCCGATGTTGCTGCGATCTGCCGACGTGGTCGCGTGCACGCCGCGCGAGCCGCCGCGTGCGACAACGGTGTTACAGGCCATGGCCAGTGGGGTGGCAGTGCTCACGCTGCCGGTCGGCGTCTTGGATGACGTCGTAGTGCACGGCGTAACTGGGCTGCTGGTGTCGCCCAGCAACCTCGCCGAATTTGCGGGCGCCTTGAGAAGCCTTCACGCGCAACGTTTTCTTCGGCAAAGCATGGGTGCGGCGGGTCGTAGCCGTGCGTTATCGCGCTTCACCTGGGATCGGATGGCGCTCGAATCGCTGACGATCTATCGGCAGCTCACTTCGCCCAGTCCGCAGCCGGCGGCACCGCAACCGGTGGGAGCTCAGTGAGAACTCGAAATGCGTCTGCGCCCTGATGGTCGAGATTCACCTAGAGCAGACGATCGCCGCACCCGTGGAAAAGGTTTTCGACTGGATGACCGACCCGGCCAATTTGGGCGCCGCTCCGTTGACTCTCAACGCCGGTTGGGCGAAGGGTTCGTCGGCGCCTGGCGCCGGCGCGGTGCGCGAGGTGGCCGCGATTGGCGCGTGGTTCCGCGAAGAAATCACGGCCTACGACCGGCCGCACAGCTACTCCTACCTCATCGTTCGCTCGTTCCCGTCTTTCAAGCACGACGGCGGCACACTGACGTTCACGGCGTCGGGCAACGGCACGCGCGTCGACTGGCTGACCAACTACACCCATCCGATTTGGGCGGGAGGCAGGCTGCTGGAGGCGGTCACCCGCCGATTGCTGCGCTCGAGCTTCCTCTCGCTATTCACTGCGTGCGCGAAAGAGCTGGACAGTCAGGCTACCTGAAATCAGTTGTGCGGTAACACGGCAACCATGGTTTCGACCTGCCCACGATCGAGGACGGTGACGCTTCCGTCGGGCAGCTCGAGGATGCGGTCGACCGCCAATCCGTGCAGCTCGAGTCTTTTGGTCAGAACGCCGATGGCGTGTTCCCTGGACGCTTGGTCCGCCGCGTCGACTATCTGAACGACGTTCGCGTTGACGCGTGCCGACAGGCCCAGAATCATGTCCGCGACGCCGTCGGCGTCGAAGGTACGAAACACGCCTTGTCGCACTCCGTCGGAGATCACGCGGGCCAGCAAGGGCCGCACCAGATTCTCGCTCACCGCCACGATTCGCCCGTAGAGGTGGGCATTCTCGGGCCGCAGCAGCGAGACCATCGCGGCCAGGTGCTCCGGTACGCCCATTCGCATCTTGACGTCAAAGCCTGCCCGCAACAGCGCATTGAGTCGATCCAACGCGTCGCCTCCGCACCGGGCGACCGCCTCTTCGATGGCTGTCAACTGATCGCGGGCGCTGCGCTCGGCTAGTGCGGTGATCAGCTCGTCTTTCGACCGAAACCAGTGATAGAAAGCACCTTTGGATACGCCGGCGTCCGCGATCACATCGTTGAGGCTGACATTGTCATAGCCGTGCTGCACGAACAGCGCCGAGGCACGATCCAGAAGTTCCGCGCGGCGAATGTCGGGATGCTTAATGACCCGCGGCATCCCGCGGTTCCTGTTGTTTCAGTTTTGCGACCCATCCCACATAGGTCAGGTAGAGACCTACCAGCGCCAGCGTGATGAAGATGGCGCGCACCACCAGAATATCGTTCTGCTCCAACATTTTTCCGGCCGAGTCGTAGATGTCGGGAATGGCGAGGACCAGCACCCCGCGGATGGCGAGAAACCAGCCCAGCAGCGACACCAAGACGGCAGCGACGCTACGCCAGTACTGGTGAAACGCGATGATGACGCTGCCCCACATCAGAAGAACGGCCCCCAACACCCACTGCCACATCGGATCGCCGGCGAACTCGTGCAGGAGAACGGGCATCTGCGTCGTGGCGCGCGCCGCCACTATGGACGGGACGATGGTGAAGAACGGCCCGAACGCGCGGGCGAACATGCGGGTACGTACCTGCGACTGATCCGACGGACTCATTGCTACCTCCGTGGTGCGACCAACGCGAGCCTAACCGACCAGTGGTCGGTATACAAGACCATCAGTCGGTATAGCAGACCGCCGGTCCGGGCCGCGGTCGCCGGACCGCCCACGCTGCGGCCAGGCGAGCCACCCATACACTGACCCTTCGTGGGCATTCTGTTTGGGTTCGCACCCTGGATCGTCTATTGGGTGCTGGTCGGTAACGTCCCCTTCAAGGCCGCCGCCGTGGTTGCGCTGGCCGTCGCCGTCGCCGGGTTTGCGTTCGGGCGCAGTGCCGGGAAACCGGCGGGCACGCTTGGAATCGGTTCTATGGCAACGCTTTTTGTTTTGACCGTGCTGACATTTGTGCTCAGCGAGCCATCGATGGAGCGGTGGCTGCCAGCGCTCGGCGACACGGGGATCTTCCTGGTGGCGCTCGTCAGCGTGCTGATCGGCAAACCGTTCGCGCGCGAGTACGCCGCCGCGGAGCAGCCCGCCGACGTGGTCAGGACCGAGGTGTTCGCGCGGACGGCCAGGGTACTGACCTGGATCTGGGTCGCCGTGTTCGCCGCCATGACGGTGTCGTCGCTGATCCCGCCGATCTTGGATCACGGGAGTGTTAGTGCCTCGCTGCTCGACACCAAGACCCCGCTGTCCTACGTCGGTTTCTGGATCATTCCGTTCACGCTGTTCGGTGCGGCGGCGTTGGCGTCGCGGTTCGTACCCGACCGGATGCTTGCCGGCATCGACGACGTCGCCCGCGAAACCTCATTCGTCGCGTATGACGAAGCCACCATCGACGAGCTTTACTACCTGGCCCAGGAACACGCCAACCGCGAAGTCGGCCCGGGCAAAGAGGCCTACAACGTCAAGGTCGGCGGGATGGGAACGCCGCTGACCGGAGACGAGTCTCGAAAGTCGTGGCCGTCGACCTACAAAGTGCGCGACCGCAAGCACTGAGCGTCCACCCAGTCGGCGCATCAGCTCCGAGGCGGCGTATTGCCCGCTGAGCACGGCGCCGTGCAGCATGGTGCACCATTGCGCCCACATCCCCGGCTGTGTGCCGATGAATTGGTAGAAGGCGTTCTCCTGCTGCCAGGTTCGGCCGCGGGGGTTGCGCAAAGATGCTCGTCGATTCGCTGCGGCAGCGCTACCTCAGGTTGGACGGTCTGACGGTGCCGACCCTGGTTATCGGCAGCGAGCGCGATCGGCTCACGCCGATCAGCCAGGCGCGCAAGATCGCACGTACCGCTCCCAACGTGGTGGGTCTTGTCGAACTGCCCGGCGGCCACTGCTCGATGCTCGAACAGCCCGACGAGGTGAACCGCCACCTGCGGGCGCTCGCCGAATCGGTGGCTCACCCCGCCGGGATGCGGCGGATCAGCTCATAGCAGGGCCGCGATCTCGGCGGCTGCCCGCTGACCGGACCTGACGGCGCCGTCCAGAAAGCCGGTCCATTCGTCTGCGGTCTCGGTGCCGGCCCAGTGGATCGGCCCGACCGGCTCGCGTAGCCACTGCCCGTATCGTGTCCACGCCCCCGGCGGAACTGCGGCGGTCGGACCACCCGGGGCGAATTCCTCTGCGCCCCAACGATGGTCCACATAGTCGAGAGGTTTGAGCGCCTCCTCGCCGAACAGCGCCGCGAAACAGCGCAGCGCGTCGCGCCGGCGCTGCTCGGCGGGCAGCGAGTCGAATGCGCGGGCATCGACGAATCCCATCAGGACGCCCGGCCCGTCGCCTGGCGGGCTGACGTCGAAGGTAATGAACACCGGGCCTTTGTCGGACAGTGTCTGACCGGAGAACCCGTTGTTGCGCCAGAACGGCGTGGCATAGGCCGCGTAGGCCTTACTTAACCGGCCCTGCGGCCAATGCTTGGCGAGTTGGTCGTAGGCGGATGGCAGCGGTGGGGCGAACTCGATGGAGGTGCGATGTGCCGGCGGTATCGCGACGATGACGAACCCGGCCTCGGCCTGGCCGCGGTCGGAGGTGATCGTCACGCCGCCACCGTGGCGGTCGATGCGACGCACCGGAGCGCTGAGCACGACGCGCGGGCCGAGTTCGGCCGCGGCCGCCTCGGCGATCTGTTGGGTGCCCCCCGGGAAATGGTCCTGCTGGGCGCCGTTCTCGACGTCGAGCAGGCGGTCCAGCCCGCCGGCCGCGCGTGCGTAACGGGCGGCGTGCAGCATCGAGACCTCATCGGGTTCGCATCCCCACGTCACCCGGGCCATGATGGCCATCAAGTCGCGCGCCGCGGCGGTGGCGCGTATCGACCGCAGCCAACCGCCGAGCGAGAGGTCGTCGAGCTTGCGCGCGTGCCGCGCATCCCAGGGCGCGGCCACCGGAACGCTGCGGGCGATACGTTCGAACTGCCAGCGCAACCGGCCGACGTCGAGCAGGCTGGTCAGCGAGAGCCTGGGGATCGCGCCGCGGTAGGGGCGCGCCCAGCCGCGCCACTGGATCAGGTTTTTGCCGTCGTTGTAGGTCGGGGTGGTCGCGATGTCGAGTTCGGCCGCCAGCGCCAGGACCGCGTCTTGGGTCGGGCCGACGAAGGTGCCGCCCATGTCCGCGGGCAGGCCTGCGACGCTGCCGGTGAACGATCGCCCACCCACGCGGTCGCGCCCCTCCAATACCAGCACGTCGTGACCTTGTCGGGTCAGCTCGCGGGCCGCGGCCAGCCCGGCGAAGCCCGCGCCGACCACGACAACGTCGACATTCCAGGACGGGTTGGTCACGTCCTCCAGTCAACCGCATCGCGCGGATTACGTAGGCTGACCCCGTTAAAGTCTTCACCGCCCTCTACGGGCTCACCGATGCCGCCGAGCGTGCGCGTGAGTTGCGCGATGCCGGCGCCAGCGGCGTTGCCACCTTCGAGGGGCCGCACGACGTCTTCGCGCCGCTGACGCTGGCCGCGACGGTGGGCGGCCTGGGTCTCATGACGAATGTCGCGATAGCGTTCCCGCGCAACCCGATACACCTGGCGCATCAGGCCAATGATCACCAGCTGCTGAGCGGCGGCCGATTCATCCTCGGCCTGGGCACTCAGGTCCGCGCGCAGATCGAGAAGCGGTTCGGTGCCCAATTCGACAATCCGGTTGCCCGCATGACCGAGCTGGTCGCTGCCCTGCGCGCGATTTTCGAGATCTGGAGTTCCGGCGATAGCAGCGCGAGGCTGAATTTTCGCGGCGAGTACTACCGGCACACGTTGATGACACCGACCTTCAACCCGGGGCCCAACCCCTACGGTCCACCACCGGTCTACGTCGGTGCCCTGGGGCCCAAGCTGACCCGGGCCACCGCCGAGCATGCCGACGGTCTGCTGGTGATGCCGTTCGGCTCGAAGCGGTTCCTGCACCACAACACCATGCCCGCGGTGCGCGCAGGCCTGCAGGCCAGCGGCCGGCAGGCCCACGAGTTCGCCGTCATGCCCGAAATCATCGTGTCGGCGGGCGAGACCGACGCCGAGCGGGAACAGGCCGACGCGGGCACTCGGCGGCTGCTGGCCTTTTACGGATCGACCCCGGCCTACCGGCCGGTGCTGGCCGCGCACGGCTGGGAGGATCTGCAGCCCGAGCTCAATGCCATGTCCAAGCAGGGCCGGTGGCAGGAGATGGCGGAGCTGATCGACGACGAGTTGATGCACACCATCGCGGCCTGCGGCACCCCGGCCGAAGTCGCGGCCCACATCCGTGATCGCGTAGACGGCATCTCCGACACCGTGTGCCTGTATCAGGCGGCGCCGATCGGGCTGTCCACCCTGGCCGCAATCGTCGACGAGCTTCGCTGAGCCGCCGTTCGCATCACGGCGAGGGCAAACATGCGCCGGCGTCGACGAGTTGGCTATCCTACGACCACGTGACGATCACTTCGGCCTCAGCTGCCGACACACGACCGCGTCTGCGAACCGTAGCTCTGGCCAGCATGATCGGCACAACGATCGAGTGGTACGACTTCTACCTGTATGCGACCGCGTCCGCGCTCGTTTTCAAACCATTGTTCTTTCCCCATATTTCGCCGACGGCAGGGACTTTGGCCTCGTTCGCCACCTACGCGGCCGGGTTCGGGGCCCGGCCCATCGGTGCGATCGTGTCGGGTCACTTCGGAGACCGGCTGGGGCGCAAGACAGTTCTGGTAGGCGCGTTGGTGTTGATGGGTCTCGTTACGGCCGCGATTGGAGTGTTGCCGACCTATGCCGAGGCGGGGCTGCTCGCGCCGACGCTGCTGGCGACTCTGCGTGTGGCGCAAGGGCTCGCGGTGGGCGCCGAGTGGGGTGGCGCGGCCGTGTTGTCGGTGGAGCACGCACCGCCCGGCCGCCGGGGGCTGTTCGGCAGCTTCACCCAGCTGGGTTCCCCGGCGGGCATGTTGTTGGCGACATCCGTCTTCTATCTGACTCGCAAGGTCACCGGCGCGGCCGCCTTCCTCGCGTTCGGGTGGCGAATCCCGTTCCTGCTCAGTGTCTTCCTGGTACTGATCGGAATGCTGGTCCGGCTCAGGCTCACCGATGCCGAGGCTTTCAGCCGCCTCAAACAACGTGACGAACTCGCGCGACTGCCGGTGCTGGAGGTCCTGCGCACCGCTCCGCGAAGCGTGTTGATCACCACCGGATTACGGATTTCGCAGGTCGGCCTGTTCGTCTTGCTGACCACCTATTCGCTCACCTACCTTCAGGAATTGTTCGGCAAGGGCTCTGACAAGGCGGGCGTCGGTTTGATCGCGGTGCTGATATCGTCTGCGGTCGGCCTGGTCAGCACTCCGGGTTGGGCGCTGCTGTCGGATCGGGTCGGGCGCCGGCCACCGTATCTTTTCGGCGCAGCGACTTCCGTGGTGGCCCTGACGTTGTTCTTCGTGGCCGCCGGAACCGGGTCGGCGATTGCCGTGGTGGTCGCAATTGTGTTCGGCGTCAACGTTGTTCACGACTCGATGTATGGCCCGCAGGCCGCCTGGTTCGCCGAGCTGTTTGACACCCGGGTGCGTTACAGTGGGTCGTCGCTGGGTTATTCGATTGGAGCTGTGCTGTCGGGAGGCTTCTCTCCGTTGATTGCCGCGGCTCTGCTGGCCGTCGGCGGCGGCAGGCCGTGGCTGATCGTCGGGTATTTCGCTGTGCTGGCGGCGATCACGTTCGCGGCGGCCTACGCGGCGACTGAAACCCGTGGGAATATCGGGTGAGCATGAACAGGATCTATCTGAACGCCTTCGACATGGCCTGCGTCGGCCACCAGTCGGCGGGGCTGTGGCGCCACCCCGATGATCAGGGCTATCGGTATCGCGAACTCGGGTATTGGACCGAACTGGCCCGTGTTCTGGAAGCCGGCGGCTTCGACGCGCTCTTCCTGGCCGACGTGCTCGGCGTCTACGACGTGTACGGCGCCTCGCGCGATGCGGCGGTGGCCGACGCCGCGCAGGTCCCGGTTAATGACCCGACGTTGGCCGTTTCGGCGATGGCCGCGGTGACCGAGACCCTCGGGTTCGGGATCACGCTGTCGCTGACCTACGAGCAGCCCTACGCGCTGGCGCGCCGGCTCTCGACGCTGGATCATCTCACCGGCGGGCGGGTGGCCTGGAATATCGTCACGTCCTATCTGGACAGTGCCGCACGCAATCTCGGCCTGGAAGCCCAGATTCCGCACGACCAGCGCTACGAGATCGCCGACGAGTACCTCGAGGTCTGCTACAAGCTGTGGGAAGCGTCCTGGGAGTCCGACGCGGTGGTGCGCGATCGGGAACGAGGCGTGTTCACCGACCCGGCCAAGGTGCACGACATCGAGCACAAGGGCCGCTATTTCTCGGTCCCCGGCCCATTCCTGTGCGAACCGTCACCCCAACGCACACCGGTGCTGTTCCAGGCCGGCGCCTCACCGAGGGGAGTCAGGTTCGCGGCAGCCCACGCCGAGGCGGCGTTCATCTCTGGGCCGACGGCGCAGATCGTGCGTGGTCCGGTGCGGGCCCTGCGGACGGCCGCCGCCGAGCTGGGCCGCGACCCTCGGTCCATCAAGATCTTCACGATGGTCACCCCGGTGGTCGCCGAAACTCATGAGCAGGCCGTCGCCAAGCTAGCCGAATACCGGCAATTCGTCAGCACCACAGGCGCGTTGGCTCTCTTCGGTGGATGGACCGGGGTGGACCTGGCCGAGCTCGGTGACGACGATCCGCTGCGGTATAGCGAGACCGACGCCAATCGATCCGCGCTGGCCTCGTTCACCACCGACGAGCGCACCTGGACGGCACGGGAACTGGCCGAGGAAATCGGCATCGGCGGCCGCGGCCCGGTGCTGGTGGGTTCGCCCACCGAAGTGGCCGATGAACTCGAGCGCTGGGTCGACGAGGCCGATGTCGACGGCTTCAATCTGGCCTACGTGACGACCCCGGGCACGTTCGTCGACTTCGCGAAGTTCGTTGTGCCGGAGCTGCGCCGCCGCGGACGGGTGCCGGAGCACCTGCCGCGTTCCACGTTGCGGGAACGACTCGGAGGCAAGGGGCCACTACTGCCGGCCGACCACCCCGGCGCCCGCTATCGCTTAGGGCGCAACCGTTAGCCAGTCGGCGAACCCCGAGGGATCGTGGCGGCCCAGCGCACCATGCTCGTACAGGCCCCAGCCCTCCACCGGCTCCGCGTCGCCGTCGCGGCACAGCGCGCGGCCCACATGGTCGATGACGCCGAAGCCGGACCGCGCGATGATCCCCGGGTCGGTCATGTCGTAGGTCAGACGTTCGACGAACTTCTCGCCTTTCCACATGCCGTGCAGCCAATCCGAATCGCCGCCATAGCCGCCGCCGACATGGATCGGCACCGGCAGCTTGGACTCCACGTCGAAATGCACCGGTGTGCCGTCTGGAGCGGTTGCGTCGATGGTGGCGCCGGTCGGGATGCGGGTGCCGGACCGGTAATGGATCTTGACCCGCGGCCAGCCCAGTTGCTCGACGCGGCCGTCGCGCCAAACCCGGGTGCAGTCGTTGAGCGACCGGAAACCGTTGGGCTCCTCCTGGATGATCAGCACGATGGCGAAGTCCTTGAACGCCATCGGCACATAGAGCCACCACATGCCCTCGAACGGCGGGTCGGCCGGACGGCCCGCGGGTTCGGGCTCGCCGATTGGCCGGATGCCCCAAGACCGGTCGCGGCTGCCGAGCCAGGTCCCGGGGTCGACGGCGATCTCCTCGCCATCGACCGAGATTCGGCCGCTCCAGCTGCCGAGCTGGGCGAAGCGCTGCGCGTTGAGCGTCACCCGGTTGCCGGACCGCAGGATGTGCGGCTGCTCCTGGACGACGTCGAACAGGCCCTCCCACGTGAGATCGGCTGCGACGCCCTCGGTTTCGTCGAGGATCAGCCGCAGTTTGCGGAGCGGGTCGATGACCTCGATCCGGTAGTTCATCACGTTCTGGTTGAGCCGGTCCTGGTCGATGGCGTCCGAAACGTGCACCGCCGTCTGGGTATCCCCGCGCCGGACGAGGAAGTACGCGTCCTTCACTCCGAGGTTGGGGTAGTAGCCGATACCGCTGATGACGAAGATGTTCCCGGTGCGGTCGTGGGCGTTGAAGTAGGAGCGATCGTAGAAGTTACGGTCCGAGGATCCCGGCCACGCGATCGGCTGGGGAAGCTGATGTACCGGGAACTCGTCAAGGGGCCCGAGCATTAGTTGTCCTCTCCGATAAGTCGTTTCATCAAGTCGGCGTGGTAGAACAGCGATTCGACATCGTCGGGCTTCTCGACCTCGCCGAAGTGCACCCGCCGCGCGCCCGTGCGCATGAACACGCAAGCCCACATCACGCCCGAGTAGACGTAAAACCATCGCAGGTCGCCGATTTCGACACCGGCGAGCCGCTGGTAGGTGGCGCGGACATCCTCCTCGCGCATCACCTCGGGCAATCCCGGTAGCCCGGCCAGGCCGGTGAGCTCCTGAAAAACCATGTGCGCGTATATCATCCAGGCGACGTCAAGCTCGCGCGGCCCGAGCGTCACCATCTCCCAGTCCAGCACCGCCACCGGCGCGAAATCGCGATACAACACGTTGCCCACCCGGGCGTCGCCCCAGAGCAGCACCGGCTCCCGCGCGTCCACCTCAGCCGGCCAGTTGTCTTGTAGCCACGTCAAAGTCCGCTCCATCAGCGGCGAGCGGCCGATGTCCGGCACCGCAAAGTCATACCACGACTTCACCCAATTGAAGTTCCTGCGCAGTGCGGTATCACCGGTCTGGCCCTCGGCGAGAAAGCCGAACGTCTTCTGGGCGTCGGGAATTGAGTGCAGCTTGGCCAGTACCCCGACGGTGGCGTCCTGCAGTTGTCGCTGTTGTTCGACCGGGGCGTCGGCGAACCAGTTGCCGCCGAAGGTGTAGGGCATCACGTCGGGCGGCACCACGCCGTCGACGTAGTCCATCACAAAGAAGGGTGTGCCCAGCACGTCGCCGGTGGTCTCGATCCAGCGCACCCGCGGGACGGGGACGTCGGTGAGTTCGGCGACCTTTCGTATCACTTCGAATTGGTGGTCGAGCCGGTAGGTGGGGAAGACCTGCACGTCCTCGGCGGTCGGCGCCACCCGGGCGACGAGTTTCTGTTCGATCGGCTGACCGTCCTGCTGCCAGCGAGCGGTCAGGATGATGGTTTCCGACGACATGCCGGTCGAGTCCACGCCGCTCTCGACGGTTACCTGCGGTTGCGCCCCACCGGGCAGCAGGGTCGACAGCCATTTCGACATGACCGCCGGCAGGGCGGTGACGTCGCGGCTGGAGCGCTGAAGTCGCTCGACGTTGTCGAGGGTTGGTTCATTGGCCACACGTGCCTCCTTCTCGAGGCAATTACGATACGGTAGGTAGCGTTATGAAAGCAGACCCACCCACCCTTGACAAGGCCTCCGGCGCCGGGCGGCCCCGGGATCCGCGGATCGATTCGGCCATCCTGTCGGCGACCGCGGAACTGCTTGTGGAGATCGGCTATTCGAACCTCAGCCTGGCCGCCGTCGCCGAGCGCGCCGGAACCACCAAATCCGCGCTGTACCGCCGGTGGTCTAGCAAGGCCGAGCTGGTCCACGAGGCGGCGTTCCCGGTGGCGCCCAGCGCGCTGGAGGCTCCGGCCGGCGACTTCGCCGCCGACATCCGGATGATGATCGAGGCCACCCGCGACGTGTTCACCACCCCGGTGGTGCGGGCCGCGTTGGCTGGCTTGGTGGCCGACATGACAGCCGATCCCGAGCTCAACGCGCGGGTGATGTCGCGATTCGCCGAGCTGTTCGCCGCGGTGGGGGTGCGGCTGCGCGCGGCCGTCGACCGCGGAGAAGCCCACCCCGATGTGGACCCCGACCGCTTGATCGAATTGATCGGGGGAGCAACCATGCTGCGGATGCTGCTCCGCCCGGACGAGAAGCTCGACGACGCGTGGGTGCACCAGACCTCCGCGATCGTGGTGCATGGGGTGACCCGATGACTTCGCCGTCCCGCCGGCTTGCGGACCGGGCCGCGATCGTCACCGGCGCCAGCCGCGGCCTGGGTCGGGCGATCGCGCTGGCGTTCGCGGCCGAGGGCGCGGCGGTGGCTGTCGTCGGCCGCACCGAACAGGTGTGGAACGACCGGTTGCCCGGAACCATCGGTGAGACGGTCACCGACATCGAGGCGGCCGGCGGGCGCGCGGTGGCGGTGCGAGCCGATCTGACCGACCGCGACGATATCGCCCGGTTGGTCGGTGCGGCTCGAGATGCCTTGGGCCCCATCGCGATCCTGGTCAACAATGCGGCGTTCACTGCGCCCGGCCGGCCGCCGGTGCCCGGTGCCGAACCGCGCGCCAAGCCGGCCGCCACTGGCGGCGCCAAACCCGGCTGGCCGGGGTTCGTCAGCACGCCGCTGGCCGCGTACCGGCGGCATTTCGAAATCGCGGTGTTCGCGGCTTACGAGTTGATGCAAATGGTGTGCCCGGACATGATCGCCGCTGGCGGCGGCTCGATCATCAACATCACTTCGGTGGCATCGCGGATGCCCGGCGACGGGCCCTACCCCGACCGCAGCGGTGCAGTGCTGCCCGGCTACGGCGGGTCCAAGGCGGCCCTCGAGCATCTGACCCAGTGCGCGGCGTTCGATCTGGCAGACCACAACATCGCGGTGAATGCGCTGGCGCCATCGAAACCGATCCTCACGCCGGGCCTGGCGTACTACGCCCGCGAATTCGTTGACACTGCCCCGGCTGAGGAGTTCGCGGCGGCAGCGGTGCGGTTGGCGCTGGTGGACGCGGGCGTGGTCACGGGGCGCACGATCGGTCATCGCGAGGTGCTCGACGGCAGTTTCCGGCCTTTCACGGCGGCTTAGTTGTCGGTGGGCCGCGCCATACTCGTCTCGTTTGAACCCGATTGAACGAAGGGACGGCCACCATGGGCAACGTCGTGAACTATTTCGAGGTCGGCACACCCGACGCCGGCGGTACCAGGTCCTTCTACCGGACGTTGTTCGACTGGCAGATCGGCAATTCCGGCGACTATCGGATGGTCGAGGGCGACAAGGGCGGCGTTTGGGATACGGCGACCACGGGCGGGGGTTCGTGGGCCATCTTCTATGTCCAAGTCGACGACGTACAGGCCACCATCGCCAAGGCAGCTGAGCTCGGCGCCACCGTGCTGGTGCCGTTCACCGACAATGGCCCGCTCGAATTCGCCCACCTGCAGGACCCCCAAGGCAACCGGTTCGGGGTGTGGCGGCCTAAAGGCTGAGCGCCTGCAGCTGCACCACGCGCGATTCGCTGTCGCGGCGGCGCCCCTCAACTTTCGTCGTCGGGTGGGTCGGGATCTCCGCGGAGGAGTTCATCGGGGTGGTGGGCGTGGTTGATCTCGGGCGGCCCAGTGCCGTCGCTCCAGCCAAGTCGCCCGCTCTCGGTGACCTCGGTGCGCCGTTCGCCCCGGCTCGCCGCACCATGGTCGCAACCGCAGGCGAAAAATAGTTTGTCCGCATCGGTCCGGCCACCCTTCGCCCAGTCCGGCGAATGGTGGACCTCGCAGTGATAGCCCGGTGCGAGGCAATTGGGACGGGTGCAGCCGCGGTCGCGCGCGCGGCAGATGAGTCTTTGGTCGGCGGTGGCCACCCGTTTCTGGCGGCCCAGATACAGCGGTCGCGCTGTGTGGTCGTCGAACACCGCCAGGTAGTGGATTGCCTTGGCGGCCATACGGATCAGATCCCGCATCGGCAGCCGTGAGCCGCCGCCGGTTCTTGCGGGTGTAGGCATCGGAAGCGATGGATCGGCTGCCGCGTGCGCGGCCTGGTTGATTTCGGACAGTGTCGTGGTTACGACCACCGTGACGGGGTGACCGCGGTGCTGACCCATCCGGCCGGCGCCAATCGCGGTTTCCATCGCTAACTTGAACGCATCATGGCAGCGTTGAGCGGTTGTGCGTGTATCACGCGCGTCGGGCTCTTCGTTCGCGCTGTCGGGCTGGTGGCGCCCGGGCTGCACCGCGGCCTCAATGGCTTCGAAGTACGCGCGGGCTTCGGGGTCGACGAAGCCCTGCAATCGGGACATCCCATCAGGCTCTTGGGGGCCTAACCGTAGTCCCCGGCGGCGCGCCCGGTCGTTGTCATTGAAAAGCCCGTCGGGATTTAGGTGATCGCCGATCCGTTGGCCTAGCTTTGTGACTACTCCGGCGTCGAGTTTGGTCGCGTGCCGTACCAGCGTGCGCTCGGCTTCTGCCACCTCGTTGGGTGGAACGCAGGCGGGCAGCACGTCGACAGTTCGGCACACGGCCCGAATATGGTCTTCGCCGACGGTGCCGGCTTGCACCGCGTCTGCCAACTCCGGTAACTCCGGCGGCAGCGGCGGACCAGTCAGCGACCGCCGCGGCCGAATCCGCGCAGCCAACCTGAAGCGGCGCGTGATCTCTTGGGGAGTGATATGCAGCCGTGCCCACAAGACGTCGCGCACCATCGGTAGGAATCCGGTCCCGTCGGGTGGGTCGGCGATTTCTCCGAAGAACCGATACATAAGTCCGCGGTTGACCCGCTCCTGAGTCTCGAGCCGTTCGGCCACCTTGACACGGAAGTCGATGCCGAAAAAGTCCGATGAGGTATCACGCAGCACGTCGTGCGCGGCGTCGATCGCGTCAAGAGCAGCGCTGATCCGCTCTTGTGCTGCCGCTGCGACCAGTAAACCCACGACTCGATCCTATCGAACAATTGTGCGAACACGGTTCGCTGGTGATCGATCTGTGGATGAAATGCCGACTGTGGATAAGGCGCGTCTGACATGCCAGTATGAAAAAACCCAATGCCGCAACGGCGGCAGGCAGGTGTGCACATGCCTGGTACCAAGCCCGGTGTTGACAAGCCGACGGGGCGGGTCGTTGCGCTGATCGTGCTGCTGATCGCCGTCGCCGCCGCCCTGCGTGGGTATCTTCCCGCCCAGGCCCGTGGGCCACTCGCGGCCGCAGGCGGCAACCGGGCGGCGATGATGTTCGTGATCGCGGCCCTGGCCGGCTCGCTGGCCCTGATGACGATCGCGGTCATCGCGCGGCTGCGGGACCCGCGTGCGGTGGCGCCCACCACGTTCGATGTGTCCGACATGATCGGCGGCGGCAAGGGCCGGCCGAGCTGGCGCGTGCTGTTGATCGGGCTCGCGGTGATCGTGGCGTGGCTGCTGATCGCGATGATGCTGGCGCACTTATTCGTGCCGCATGAGGTTTCGCCGGCGCCGCCTTCAAAACCTCTCCAACCGGCCACGCCGCCGGCGCACGACACCGTCCCGTCGCCGAAGCAGAACAGGCAAAACGACCCCGGGGACATGGTCGGGGTCCTGCTCGCGAGCGCGGTCCCGCTGCTGCTGATAATCGTCTCGGCGGCGGTCATCAACACCCGGCGGCGGTGGCGTCGGCCGGCACCGGGCGCCAGTGCCGAGGATTACGTCGAATCCGACGCACCTCCCAAGCGTTCGGAATTACTAGTCCGGGCGGCGGAAGTCGGGCTGGCCGAAATGGCCGACCTCAGCCGCGAACCACGGGATGCGATCATCGCCTGTTACGCGGCGATGGAACGTGAACTCGCCAACGTCCCGGGGGCGGTGCCCCAGGATTTCGACACCCCAACCGAGGTGCTGGCCCGCGCGGTTGAACACCATGCGCTGCATGCCGATAACGCTGTGCAGTTGGTAAACCTGTTCGAGGAGGCGCGGTTCAGCCCGCATGTGATGAACGAGGGGCATCGTGAAGTAGCGATGCGCATGCTTCAGCTGGTCCTCGACGAACTCGCGGTGAGCTCGTTATGAAAAGGCTTATCGCGCTCGGTGTTTGCCTCATCGTCGGAACGGAGCTGCTGGCACTGATACTGCATGATCGCCGCTTCGTGCTCGCGGCGTCCGGTGCTGCCGCCGCCCTGGTGCTGCTCAATGTTCGTCGTGTCCTCGGACATGGGATGGAACCCGCGGTCGAGCCGGACGCCGACGATCTGGGAGATGCGTTGCGCCGCTGGCTGGTCACCACCGAGACGACGATCCGGTGGTCGGACTCCACGCGGGCGGACTGGGACCGGCATCTGCGTCCGATGCTGGCACGACGGTTCGAAATCGCCACCGGGCACGGGCAGGCCAAAGACCCGAGAACATTTCATGCCAGCGGACAACTGCTCTTCGGCCCCGAACTGTGGGAATGGGTCGATCCCAACAATGTCACGCGCACGGGAGCCCACGAACCCGGTCCCGGGCGTGCAAAGTTCGAAGAAATTCTGCAAAGGTTTGAACAGGTATGAATGGAGGTGCGATCCGGATATGACCCTGCCCACCGCTATGCCTCCTGGTACGACCACGGCCCACTGCGAGGCGGTGCTCGACGAGATCGAACGTGCAGTGGTGGGGAAGCGCTCCGCGCTGACGCTGATCCTCACCGCTGTGCTTGCGCGCGGCCACGTGCTCATCGAGGATCTGCCCGGCCTCGGCAAGACGTTGATCGCGCGATCTTTCGCCGCCGCGCTGGGGCTCGAATTCACGCGGGTGCAGTTCACACCCGATCTGCTACCGGCGGACCTGCTCGGTTCGACCATCTACGACATGCAGTCGGGCCGCTTCGCGTTCCGGCAAGGGCCGATTTTCGCCAACCTGTTGCTCGCCGACGAGATCAACCGCACGCCGCCTAAGACCCAGGCGGCGTTGTTGGAGGCGATGGCTGAGGGCCAGGTGAGCATCGACGGCGAAACCCATAAGTTGCCACAGCCGTTCGTCGTGTTGGCCACCGACAACCCGATCGAGTACGAAGGCACCTATCCGTTACCGGAGGCGCAGCTGGATCGGTTCGCGATCCGGCTGGAACTCCGATACCTCTCCGAGAGCGACGAGACCTCGATGCTGCGCCGCCGCCTGGAACGCGGGTCGAGCGAACAGGTGGTGAATCAAGTCGTCGACGCGCACGATCTGCTGGCGATGCGCGAATCGGTCGAGCAGGTCACAGTGCACGATGACGTCCTGCACTATGTGGTGTCGCTGGCCACCGCTACCCGGCATCACCCGCAGGTCGCCGTCGGCGCCAGTCCGCGAGCTGAACTCGATCTGGTTCAACTGGCCCGTGCCCGGGCCCTCCTGCTGGGTCGGGATTATGTGGTCCCCGAAGATGTCAAGGCGCTCGCCGTCGCGGCGGTCGCGCACCGGATTACGTTGCGCCCGGAGATGTGGGTGCGAAAGATTCAGGGCGCCGATGTCGTCGGCGAGCTGCTGCGGCGCTTGCCGGTGCCGCGAACCGGGTGAGTTCGGCGTGATCGAAACCCGCGAAGCCGAGGTGCGCTGGCGCGCATCAGCACTGACGCGGGCGATCGCGACCTGCGCGGGGGTCGCCCTGGCCGCCGCGGTGATCGGTGCGCGATGGCAACTGATCGCGTTCGCGACGCCGCTGCTCGGTGTGCTGTGCTCGATCAGCTGGCAGCGCCCAGTGCCGAAGATCCTGGTCCACGCCGAGCCGGATTCGCAGCGGTGCTTCGAAAACGAGCAGGCGCGGGTGAAGGTGTGGGTTACCCAAGACACCGGCGCGGCGGCGATGCAGCTCACCGTGGAAGCTGTCAATGGGATGCAGCTCGAGGTTCTCGATACGGAACCGGGGCAGGTGAAAACCGTTGCGGCTATGGCGCAACGGTGGGGCCGATATCCCATCCGGGCTCGCGTCGAAGCGACGGCGCGCGGCGGGCTGCTGGCCGGGACGGCGACGGTCGACGCGGCGGAGATGATCGTGTTCCCGTTGACGCCGCCGCAGTCGACGTCCATCCCGCAGACCGAATTGCTCGACCGCCTTGGGGCCCACCTCACCCGGCATACCGGCCCGGGAGTCGAGTACGCCGACATCCGCCCCTACGTGCCGGGCGATCAACTGCGGGCGGTGAACTGGCCGGTGAGTGCCCGCCGCGGTCAGTTGCACGTGACACAGCGGCTCACTGACCGAGCGGCCGACGTGGTGGTGTTGATCGACACCTATCGACAGCCCCCGGGCCCGGCGACGGAGGCCACCGAACGAATCGTGCGGGGCGCGGCTCAGGTGGTGCAGACCGCGCTGCGAAACGGTGATCGCGCGGGGATCGTCGCGCTCGGCGGCAACCGGCCGCGCTGGCTGGGCGCTGACATCGGGCAGCGCCAGTTCTATCGCGTGCTCGATACCGTCCTCGGCGCCGGTGACCAATTCGAAAGCACAACAGGGACACTGGCGCCGCGCGCGGCGGTTCCCGCGGGAGCGATCGCCATCGCGTTCTCCACCCTGCTGGACACGGAGTTCGCCCTGGCCCTGATCGACCTCCGCAAACGCGGCCATGTCGTCATCGCCGTCGACATTCTCGACAGCTCCCCGTTCGAAGGGGAGCAGGATCCCCTGGTGAATCGGATGTGGGAGTTGCAGCGCTCGGCGATGTATCGCGACATGGCCACCGTCGGGGTGGACGTCATTTCCTGGCGTAGGGATCGCAGCTTGGAGCAGTCCATGGGTGTGCTGCCCGACCGCGGGCGCCGCCGGGTGCGGGGACGGCGATAGTATGGCGGCGGTCAGTCAACTCGGAAATCGTTCTCTTGCACTGGTATTCGGCCTGCTCATGGTGGGCTCGGCCGCCGTGGGGGCACATGGACCGGCGGTGGCCACCGCCGGGGTCGCGGCAGTGGCGGTGGCCATGGGCTTGGTGCTTCGGCCGATCGCGACGCTTGCCGTGTTGCTGTCGGTGTTCACTATTGTGTTGTCCGATCCGTCGCACCTGCTCGCAGCCCTTTCGGGACTTTGCTCGGCCGGTTACCTGGTGTGTCGGTATGCGGGCGCCGTAATCAGAAGCTGGGCGACGCTTGTCGCCGCCGTCGGGTTCACCTTCGCCGGGCTGGTCGCAACCTCGTTCCCGCTCCAGTTGCCGTGGCTGCCGTTGGTGGCGCCGCTGGCTGTCGTAGGCATCTACGTATTGGCCACGCGCCCGTTCGTGGGTTAACGCGGCCGTTAAATTCAAAACTGGTCGTAAAACAATGTGATTCACCCCACGTTAAGCGGTCACGTGTGTCTACAAGCCGCTTTAGGGGTGGTGGCGTTTCGGGCCCGCAACGGTCCCGGCGGGTCCGGGTTCCTCTCCGATGCTGGAGGCAGCGACGGCCTGGGAAGGCTTGGCAAGTGAGCTGGGCTCGGCGGCGGACTCGTTTTCGTCAACTCGGGCGGTTTCCCGAACATCGGCTTCAACAACTTCGGCACCAAGACGACGGGCATCGGCAACCACGGTACGAACAACTCCGGTTTCCGCAACGGCGGTGACCACGACTCGACCGCCTTCAATGAGGCCGACGACATATCGGGCATTTTCAACTTTTAAATCCGCATGGTGTCGGTGCCGGTGACTGCTCCAGTAGCGGTCGCCGGCGCTGACCGCTAGCCAGGCGCCGCGCTCCGCCGCAGAGCAGGATTCTCCGCTCCCCGTACGGATTTGGGGTCAGCGCAGTAGGTAAGCGGCGTGGTCGGCCAGCTCGAGCAGCGGCTGCGGCACGATGCCCAGCCCTAGGGTGACCACGGCGCAGACCGCGATGGCGGCCTTGCTCAGGGCGCTAGGTGCCACCACGTGCGGTGTGTCGTCGGATGCCTCGGTGAAGTACATCGACACGATCACCCGCACATAGAAGTAGGCGGCTATCCCGCTGGAGATCACACCGATGATGACCAGTGGCACCGCGCCGCCCTGCGCGGCGGCCTTGAACACGGCGAACTTGCTGATGAATCCACTGGTCAGCGGGATACCGGCAAAAGCCAGCAGAAACATCGAAAGCATCACGCCCACAATGGGAGAGCGTTGCCCGAGTCCGGCCCAATGGGACAGGGTGGCGTCTTCCTCACCGTCGGCGTTACGGATCAGGCCGAGAATGGCGAACCCGCCGACGGTGCTGAAGCTGTAGGCGACCAAATAGAACAATGTCGCCGAGAGGCCCGCCGCGCTGTCGGCGATCACACCGGTGAGGATGAAGCCCACGTGGGCGACCGAAGAATACGCCAGCATGCGCTTGACGTCAGTCTGGTTGACCGCGGTGATGGTGCCGACCGTCATGGTCAGGATCGCAATCGCCCACAGCACGGGCCGCCACTGATCATGCAGCGGCGGCAGCGCGACATAGATCACGCGCAGCAGTGCGCCGAACGCCGCGACTTTGGTAGCCGCCGCCATGAACCCGGTAACCGGCGTCGGCGCGCCCTGGTAGACATCGGGAATCCAGGAGTGGAATGGCACCGCGCCGACCTTGAACAGTAGGCCGACTGAGAGAAGCGCCACGCCGACCAACGCCATCGAGGTGTCGCCGTGCGCGGCCAACGCATCCCGGATACCGGTCAGGGTCAGCGTGCCGGTCGCGCCGTAGAGCAAAGCGACGCCATACAGGAAGAACGCCGACGAGAACGCGCCCAGCAGAAAGTATTTCATCGCCGATTCCTGCGACAGCAGTCTGCGGTGCCGAGCCAGCCCACACATCAGATACAGCGGTAGCGACAGGACTTCCAGCGCGACGAACATGGTCAACAGGTCGTTGGACGCCGGGAAAACCATCATGCCGCCGACGGACAGCATCGCTAGCGGGAAGAGCTCGGTCTGGGACGCCCCCGCCCGCTCCGCCTCGCGTTCGGCGTCGCTGTCGGGCACCGCGGACGCCTGCGGGGTAAAGGAATCCAATCCCCCCGAACTGCCCACGGTCGCAGCGACTTTCGTGTTGACGGCCCGCGTGCGCTCGGCCATGAAGATGACGGCCACGATGGCGACCAACAGCAGCGTGCCCTGCAGGAACAGGGCGGGCCGATCAACGGCCACCGCGCCCAAAACCGCTTGACGACCCGAAGTGGGAATCGACTTTGACACCTGGATGACCGCGACGAATGCCGCGATCAACCCGCCCAGCGCCAGGGTGACCTGTGCGGCGTAGCGGGCCGGACGCGGCACGAAGGCTTCTACCAGCACACCGACTACCGCAACGGAAAAGACGATCAGCATCGGGCACAGCAGGAAGTACTCGACGCTCGGGCTGGGGAGGGTCATCGGTGCGGTCCTTCGGCTGTCCGGGGTATGCCGGCCGGCACACGCGGCGCGGGATCATGCTGGCCGGTGGTGGTCATGGTGTTGTCGACCGCGGGGTTGATGACCTCCAGCAGCGGTTTCGGGTAGACCCCGAAAACCAGCAGCAGCGCGATAAGCGGTGCCACGACAATCAATTCGCGTGCCTTCAGGTCACCGATGCCCTCATTGCCTTTGGCCACTGGGCCGGTCATCACCCGCTGGTAGAGCCACAGCATGTAGATCGCCGCGAGGACCAATGCGGTCACGCCGAACGCCGCGGCCAGCCAGTAGCGGTTGAAAGTGCCCAGCAGCACCAGGAATTCGCTGACGAACGGTGCGAGGCCGGGCAGCGAGACCGTCGCCATGGACGAGACCAGGAAGGTGCCCGCGAGGATGGGCGCCACCTTCTGCACGCCGCCGTAGTCGGCGATCGACCGGCTGCCGCCCCGGGAGACCAGGAAGCCCGCGATCAGGAAGACCGCCGCCGTGGACAGGCCGTGGTTGAGCATGTAGAGCGTCGATCCGCTCTGACCCTGCGTGGTCATCACGAAGATGCCCGCGATGATGAACCCGAAGTGCGAGATCGAGGTGTAGGCGATCAGGCGCATCATGTCGGTCTGGCCGATCGCGACGATCGCGCCGTAAATCACCCCGATAATCGCCAGCGTCACGATCAGCGGACGGAAATACGTTGAGGCCTCAGGAAACAGTTGCAGGCAGTAACGCAGCATGCCGAAGGTGCCGACCTTGTCCATCACGGCCGTGATCAACACCGCGGTTGCTGGCGTGGCCTCGACCGCGGCGTCCGGCAGCCAGCGGTGCAGCGGCCACAGCGGAGCCTTGATCGCGAACGCGAACATGAAGCCCAAGAACAGCGCCTTGAAGACCGCGGGGTCCACGCCGGCGAAGCGGCCCGTCGCGATGCCGGTCACGATCTCCCGGAGGTCGAAGGTGCCCGAACCGTGTTGCGCGGTCACCACATACAGCCCGATCACCGCGGCCAGCATGATCAAGCCGCCGAACAGGTTGTACATCAGGAACTTCACCGCGGCGCGGGACCGCCCCGAGCCTTTGCCGAAGCCGCCGATGAGGAAGTACATCGGGATGAGCATGGCCTCGAAGAACACGTAGAACAGCAACACATCCAGCGCGATCACCGAGATCAGCACCATGGACTCGATGGCCAACGTCAAGGCCACGTAGGCGTGCACGCCCCGGGGTTTGCGTTCGCCGCCGTCGTTCCAGCCGGCCACCACCAGCAGCGGGATCAGCACTGCGGTCAGTAGCACCAAGATCACCGCAATGCCGTCCACGCCCAGGGTGTAACCGGCGCCGAAGGCCGGTATCCACTGGTGGGATTCGACGAATTGGTAGGTGGCGCCGTGCTTATGGAAGCCGAGCGTGATCTCGATCGCCACCGCGAGCGTCAGCACGCTGGCGACCAGACCGGTCCACTTGGCCAGCTGCCGCTGCGCCGGCGGCAGCAGGATGGTCAGCACGGAACCGGCCAGCGGCACCAGCCACAGCACACTCAGCCACGGCACATGTGAGTTCACCACAGCTTCACCGCCAGGATCGCCGCGGCCACCAGAGCCGCACCGGTCAGCATGGACAGGGCGTAGTTGCGGACGTAGCCGGTTTCCGCCTCCCGCAGCCGATTCGAGGTCCGGCTCACCAGCGCCGCCAGCGCATTGACCGAGCCGTCCACACCGGCGTTGTCGACTTCGACCAGCGCGTCGGTCAGTTCCGCGCCTGAGCGCATGAACACCTCCTCGTTGAAGGCGTCGCCGTAAAGGTCGTTGCGTGCCGCCGTCGTCAGCACCGAGACCTGGACGGGGGCCACGCTCGGGATTTCCGCCTTGCCGCCGTACATCCGGTAGGCCACGATGACGCCGACGGCGACGACCGCCAGGGCCACGGCGCTGACCGCCCCTGCCGGGGCGGCTGCCTCGGTTTCCAAGCGGGCTCCGACGACGGGCTCGAGCCAGTGCGGCAAGGAGTCACCGAAGGTGAACAGGAAGCCGGAGAACACCGAGCCGAAGGCCAGCAGGATCATCGGCCAGGTCATCAGGGCCGGTGCCTCGTGCGGGTGGGTGCCCGGGGCCCAGCGTTTTTCGCCGAAGAAGGTCATCAGCATCACCCGCGTCATGTAGAACGCGGTGATGCCCGCACCCAGCAGCGCGGCGCCGCCCAGTACGTAACCTTGGGCGCCGCCGGAGCCCAGCGCCGCCTCGATGATGGCGTCCTTGGAGAAGAAGCCCGCGAACGGCCACACCCCGATGATCGCCAGGTACGCGAGCCCGAACGTGGCGAACGTGATCGGCAGCGCCTTGCGCAGGCCACCGTAGCGGCGCATGTTCTGCTCTTCGTGCATTGCGTGGATGATCGAGCCGGACCCGAGGAACAGCCCGGCCTTGAAGAAGCCGTGTGTCAGCAGATGCATGATCGCGAACGCGTAGCCGGCCGGGCCCAACCCGGCGGCCAGCACCATGTAGCCGATCTGGCTCATCGTCGAGGCCGCCAATGCGCGTTTGATGTCGTCCTTGGCGCAGCCGATGAACGCCCCGAACAGCAGCGTGACGGCGCCGACGATGACCACGCCCAGTCGCGCGTCGGGCGACAGGTTGTAGATCGGGTTGGAGCGCACGATGAGATACACACCTGCGGTCACCATGGTGGCGGCGTGGATCAGCGCAGACACCGGGGTGGGGCCCTCCATGGCGTCACCCAGCCAGGCCTGGAGCGGAACCTGCGCGGACTTGGCGCACGCGCCCATCAACAGCAGCAACCCCATCGCGGTCAGCGCGCCCTGATCGGCGCCCGGCGCAGCGCCGAACACCCCGGAGAAGGAGAGGGTGCCGAAGTTGCTGAACATGACGAACATGCCCACGGCCAGGCCCGCGTCGCCGACCCGGTTCATCACAAACGCCTTCTTGGCCGCCGTCGCCGCCGTCGGCTTGTAGTACCAGAAACCGATCAGCAGGTAGGACGCCAGGCCGACACCTTCCCAGCCGACGTAGAGCACCAGGTAGTTGTCGGCGACCACCAACAGCAGCATCGAGGCCAGAAACAGGTTGAGGTAGCCGAAAAAGCGGCGCCGGTCGGTGTCTTCGGCCATATAGGCGACCGAGTAGATGTGGATCAGCGACCCGACCCCGGAGATCAACAACACGAAACACATGGACAGCTGGTCGATCTGCAACCCGAAGTCGACCTGAAGTTGGTTGACCGGGATCCAGGTGAACAGCGTCTGGTGGATGGTGCGGTCGGCGGCGTCGCGGCTGAGCATGTCGGCGAGCAGTGAGGCGCCCACCGCGAACGCCCCGAGTGCCGCGGCGCAGCCCAGCCAATGGCCCCATGGGTCGGTGCGCCGGCCGCCGAACAGCAAGATAGCGGCACCTGCCAGTGGCAGCGCGACCAACAGCCAGCTGTATTGAGTCATCTTGGCGTTCTTAGCCTTTGAGTAGGTTCGCGTCGTCGACGGACGCCGATTTGCGGGCCCGGAAAATCGTCATGATGATGGCCAGGCCGATGACGACCTCGCAGGCGGCCACCACCATCGTGAAGAACGCGATCATCTGTCCGTCCAGGTGGCCGTGCAGGCGCGCGAAGGTGACGAACGCCAGGTTGACGGCATTGAGCATCAGCTCGACACACATGAACATGACGATGGCGTTGCGTCGCAAGAGCACTCCGGAGGCCCCGATGGTGAACAGCAGTGCCGAAAGGTACAGGTAATTGGCCGGATTCATGACTTGCCGCCTTCAAGCGCTCCGGAGACAGGCTGGGGGGAGGGAAGTTCCTTACCGTCGGATCCGCGGCTTCGCAAGATTCGCGAAACCGACAGCTGCGAGTAGGACCCGTCGGGCAGGATCGCCGCCACGTCGACCGCGTTGTGGCGCGCGTAGACGCCTGGGCTGGGCATCGGGGTCGGGTGACCGCCGGGACGGAAGCGCTCCTCGGACAGCTCGCGCTGCGTCTTGCGGCGCTCGAAGCGTTCCCGATGGGCCAGCACCATCGCCCCGACGGCCGCGGTGATCAGCAGCGCGCTGGTCAACTCGAACGCCCACAGATAGCGGAAGAAGATCAGCGCCGCCAAGCCCTCGACGTTGCCGTTGGAGTTGGCGACGGTCAGTCCGACGAAACTCCCGGTCCCCGCGGTGCCGATGGCGGCGATCAGCAGAATGCCGAAGCCGATCCCGGTGATCACCGCGGCGACCCGCTGTCCGCGCAGCGTTTCCTTCAGCGATTCCGCCGAATCCACGCCGATCAGCATCAGCACGAACAAGAACAGCATCATCACTGCGCCGGTGTACACCACGACCTGAACGACACCCAAGAACAGCGCGTCCTCGATCATGTAGAACACCGCCAGGCTGATCATCGTCGTCGCGAGGAACATCGCCGAATACACCGCGTTGACGGCCAGCACCACACCTAGCGCGCCGATGACGGCCAGCGCGCCGAGCAGCCAGAACGTGACCGCCTCACCGGTGGAGGTGCGGGCGATGACCTCTGAGGCCAGATTAGCCACGTTCATTGGGCTTCTCCGGTTTTCGCATCGGCGTTCCGCTTCTCGCGCAAGCCATCTGGGGTCACGTTGCCCTGGTAGTAGTCCTTGTCGGTCGCACCCTCCGCCCTGGGGTGCGGCGGCGCGAGCATGTCCTGCAGCAGCGGGGCCAGCAGCCGGTCCTTCTCGTAGATCAGGCCGGCGCGGTTATCGTCGGCCATCTCGTAGTCGTTGGTCATCGTCAGGGCCCTGGTCGGGCAGGCCTCGATGCACAGGCCGCAGCCGATGCAGCGCAGATAGTTGATCTGGTACACCCGGCCGTAGCGCTCGCCCGGCGAAAACCTCGCCTCGTCGGTGTTGTCGGCGCCCTCGACGTAGATCGCGTCGGCCGGGCACGCCCAAGCGCACAGCTCGCAGCCGATGCACTTCTCCAGGCCGTCGGGGTAGCGGTTGAGTTGGTGCCGGCCGTGATAGCGCGCCTTGATCGGACCTGGCTTCTCCGGATATCCCTCGGTGACCCTCTTTTTGAACATCGCCCCGAACGTCACGCCGAACCCGGCGACGCCATCCAAGAATTTAGCCACGTACGTTCTCCTTGCTCGCAGCCGCCAGCGGCTTCAGGGACTTCGTTGGCAGCGGCGGTGTCGGGAATGCCGATACCGGGATCTCCGGCGCGGTCCCCCTTTCGCGCTGTCGGCGCAGCGCTCGCTCGAACGAGCGATTACTGCTCGCGCTGATCGGCTTTCGCAGCAATAGCACCAACGCCACCGCGAAGACGGCGCTGCTGGCCACCAGCAGCGGGGTCCAATGCTCGTAGCCCTGGTTGCGCAGCGTGCGGATGACCGCCGCGATCACCACCCAGACGAGCGACGCGGGGATCAGGAGCTTCCAGCCCAGCGCCATGAACTGGTCGTAGCGGAGCCGGGGCAGGCTGGCTCGCAACCACATATACATGAAAAGGAAGGTCCACATCTTGGCGGTGAACCAGAGCACCGGCCACCAGCCGGTGTTGGCCCCCGCCCACATGTCGAGCGGCCAGGGGGCGTGCCAGCCGCCGAGGAACATGACGGCCGCCAGTGACGAAACCGTCATCATGTTGACGTATTCGGCCAACATGAACATCGCGAACTTCAGCGATGAGTACTCGGTGTGGAAGCCGGCGACGAGTTCGCCCTCGGCTTCAGGTAAGTCGAATGGGGCGCGGTTAGTTTCGCCCACCATCGAGATGAGATAGATGATGAACGACGGCAGCAACAGGAAGACGTACCAGACCCGGTCCTGGGCGGCCACGATCCCCGAGGTCGACATGGTGCCGGCGTAGAGGAACACCGCCGCGAACGACAGCCCCATCGCGACCTCGTAGGAGATGACCTGGGCGGTGGACCGCACCCCGCCGAGCAGCGGATAGGTGGAACCAGATGCCCAACCGCCCAGCACGATGCCGTACACCCCGATCGCCGAGAACCCCAGGATGAACAGCACCGCGACCGGCAGGTCGGTCAGCTGCAACGGCGTGCGGTGCCCGAACACCGACACCTCGGGGCCGAACGGGATGAACGCGAACGCGGTGAATGCGGGAATCGTCGAGATGACCGGCGCCGCCATGTATACGAACCAGTCGACGCCGCGGGGAGTGATGCTCTCCTTCAGCGCCAGCTTGATCCCGTCGGCCAGGCTCTGCAGGACGCCCCACGGCCCCGCCCGGTTGGGGCCGGGCCGCAGCTGCATCCAGCCCAGGATCTTGCGCTCGAACAGGATCGCCAACAACACATTCAGCATGAGGAACACGAAGATGGCCAACGCTTTGCCCAGCACCAGCCACCAGGGGTCGTTCCCGAAGTCGGTCATGCGCCTACTCCGATCTTCGCCCCGATTTTGACCAAGCTGCCTAGCGTCGCACCCAACTGCCGATTCACCGCGGAACCCGGTGAGTTCAGCGGAAGCCACACGACCCGGTCGGGCATGTCGGTGATGTTCAGCGGCAAGGTGATTGAGCCGCGCGGCGTGCTGACCGTCACCTCATCTCCATCGGCAGCGCCGATCTCGGCCGCCGTGTCGGCGGACAGCCGCACCACTGGTTTGCGCGCGGTGCCGGCCAGATGCGGTTCGCCGTCCTGCAACCGGCCCTCGTCGAGCAGCATCCGCCAACCCGTCAACACGGCCTCACCGGATCCCGGTTGGGGTGGCTGCGGGGCCGAGATCTGGGGTCCTGCGGCGCGTTCGCCGTCCCAGGCGCCCAGCCCGGCCAGTTCCTCGCGGGCCGTCTCGACCGTGGCAGCGCCGAGGTACACGCCCATTTCGTCGGCCAGCGTGTCGAGCACCTGGTGATCCGACTGGCGGGCCTGCTGCGTGCTGCCCTGCAGTGCGGGTTCGAACGGCCGGTACCGACCCTCCCAGTTGACGAAGGCGCCGGCCTTCTGCGTCGTCGGCGCGACCGGGAACACCACGTCGGCGCGTTCGGTGACGGCGCTGTGCCGCAGCTCCAGGCTGACCACGAAGCCGGCGGCATCGAGTGCGGCCAGCACGGCGTCGGGATCGGCGAAGTCGGCGGGTTCGATGCCGCCGACAACCAGCGCGGCAAGGCTCCCGTCGGCGGCGCCGGCCAGAATGCCATCGGCATCACGTCCAGGCGCGGAAGGCAATTCGGTGACGTGCCAGGCCGCGGTGACCTGTGCGCGGGCGGCCTCGTCTGCCACCGGGCGCCCGCCGGGCAGCAGGTTGGGCAGCGCCCCGGCTTCCAGCGCGCCGCGTTCCCCGGCCCGCCGCGGCACCCAGGCCAGCCGCGCCCCGGTCGCGTCGGCGAGGCGGGCCGCGGCGGACAAACCACCCGGCACCGTGGCCAGCCGTTCCCCGACCATGATCACCGCGCCGGGGGTGGACAGCAGATCTGCTACCTCACCCGTGGCCAGTGCGTCCAGCGCCGAGGCTTCCTCGCCGGGAACGGTTTTCAGCAGGCGCCCGGACATCTTGTCCAGCGCGCGGGTCGCGAACGGAGCCACGGAAATGATCGGCACACCGTTCTTGCGCGCGGCCTTGCGCAGCCGAAGGAAGACGATGGGTGCCTCTTCCTCCGGCTCAAACCCGACCAGCAACACCGCCGGGGCCGATTCCAGGTCGGAATAACTCACGGTGACGGGCTGGCCGGCGATGCGGGCGGCGAGGAAGTCGGTCTCCTCGGCCGAGTAAGGACGAGCGCGGAAGTCGATATCGTTGGTGTCCAACGTGATTCGCGCGAACTTGGAGTAAGCGTAGGCGTCCTCCCAGGTGACCCGGCCGCCGACCAGGACACCCGTGCGCCCGCGGGCGGCCTCAAGGCCACTGACCGCCACCGCGATCGCGTGCGACCAGGACGCTGGTTGTAGCGTGCCGTCGGCGTCGCGGATCAGGGGAGTGGTGATCACGTCCGGCAGCGTCGCGTATCTGAACGCCCACCGCCCCTTGTCGCAGTTCCACTCCTCGTTGACTTCCGGGTCGTCGCCGGCGAGACGGCGCAGCACCTTGCCGCGGCGGTGATCGGTGCGTTCCGCGCAGCCGCACGCGCAGTGCTCGCACACGCTCGGGCTCGAGACCAGGTCGAACGGGCGGGCACGGAACCGGTAGGCGGTCCCGGTCAGCGCGCCGACCGGGCAGATCTGCACCGTATTGCCCGAAAAGTAGGAATCGAACGGCTCGTTGGCGTAGATGCCGACCTGCTGCAGCGCGCCGCGCTCCTGCATGTCGATGAACGGATCCCCCGCGATCTGCTCGGAGAACCGGGTGCAGCGGGCGCACAGGATGCAGCGCTCGCGATCAAGCAGCACCTGCGAGGAGATGTTGATCGGCTTGGCGAACGTCCGCTTGACGTCCTCGAAGCGAGAATCGGGGCGGCCGTTGGACATTGCCTGGTTCTGCAGCGGACACTCGCCGCCCTTGTCGCACATCGGGCAGTCCAGCGGATGGTTGATCAACAGCAGTTCCATCACGCCGTGCTGGGCCTTGTCGGCGGCCGGCGAGGTGAACTGGGTGCGGACCACCATGTCGTCGGTGCAGACGATGGTGCACGACGCCATCGGCTTCCGTTGTCCTTCCACCTCGACCAGACATTGCCGGCAGGCGCCGACCGGGTCGAGTAGCGGGTGATCGCAGAACCGCGGGATCTGTACACCCATCAACTCGGCTGCGCGAATCACCAGAGTTCCCTTGGGAACACTGATTTCGGCGTCGTCGATCGTCAGCGTCACCATGTCCGGCGGACGCAGTTCATCACCCGTTTCAGTCTTGGCCGCACTTGTCATGAGCGCCGCTCCTCTCCCCCGCAAGCGGGGGGTGCCCCCACATCGCTTTCCTGCTCTGCATCGTCGCCAGCGCGTGTCATCGGCGTGTCACGCCTTTCCGTTCGCCGTGAGCATGGACTCTCGTGGGTCGAACGGGCAGCCGCCCCCTTCGACGTGGGCGATGTATTCGTCGCGGAAGTACTGGATCGACGATGCGATCGGGCTGGCCGCGCCATCGCCCAACGCGCAGAACGACTTTCCCAAGATGGCGTCGGCGATGTCCAACAGCTTGTCGATGTCCTCGAGGGTGCCCGCGCCAGTCTCCAGCCGCTCGTAGATCTGGCTGAGCCAGAAGGTGCCCTCCCGGCACGGCGTGCATTTGCCGCATGACTCGTGCTTGTAGAAATCGGTCCATCGGCCAACCGCGCGCACCACACAGGTGGTCTCGTCGAAGATCTCCAGCGCCTTGGTCCCCAGCATCGAGCCGGCGGCGCCGACACCCTCGTAGTCCAACGGCACGTCGAGGTGCTCGTCGGTGAGCAGCGGCGTCGACGACCCGCCCGGCGTCCAGAACTTCAGCCGGTGCCCGGCGCGGACCCCGCCGGCGTACTCGAGCAGCTCGCGCAGCGTGATGCCCAGCGGCGCTTCGTACTGTCCCGGACGCGTGACGTGGCCGGACAGCGAATACAGCGTGTAGCCGGGCGACTTCTCGCTGCCCATCGAGCGGAACCATTCGACCCCGTTGAGAATGATCGACGGCACGCTGGCGATCGTTTCGACATTGTTGATCACCGTTGGGCAGCCGTAGAGCCCGGCCACCGCGGGGAACGGCGGCCGCAGCCTGGGCTGGCCCCGCCGGCCTTCCAGGGAGTCGAGCAGCGCGGTCTCCTCGCCGCAGATGTAGGCGCCCGCGCCGGCGTGGACCACCAGCTCCAGGTCGAAGCCGGAACCGTTGATGTCGCGGCCCACGTAACCGGCCGCGTAGGCCTCGGCCACCGCGTTCTGCAGACGGCGCAACACCGGCACCACCTCGCCGCGCACGTAGATGAACGCGTGGCTGGCCCGGATCGCGTAGGAGGCGATGATGACGCCCTCGACGAGGACGTGCGGCGCCGCGAACATCAGCGGAATGTCTTTGCACGTACCGGGTTCCGACTCGTCGGCGTTGACCACCAGGTAGTGCGGCTTGGCGGCGGGACCGGCGTCGCCCTGGGGGATGAACGACCATTTCGTCCCGGTGGAGAATCCGGCACCGCCGCGGCCGCGCAGCCCGGAGTCCTTGACGGCACCGATCACCGCGTCGGGGTCCATCGCCAGGGCCTTCTTCAGAGCCTGATAACCCTTGTAGCGATCCGGACGTTCGTACGTCGCCAGACTCCACGACTCGGGGTCGTCCCAGTACCGGCTGAGTACCGGGGTCAGAGGTGTCGTCATGACTGACCCTCCGGCGCGGGTGGCGCCTCCATGCCATTTTCCTGCGCCACGCGTAGACCGGCCAATGTGGCCGCGCCGGCGCCGCCCTGGCCTTCGTCGGGGCGCTGGTCGGGCAGGCCGGCAAGGATGCGCGACGTCTCGCGGAACTTGCACAGCGGCGCGCCACGAGTCGGCGCCTTGGGCTCGCCCGAGCGCAGCGAGTCGACGAGTTCGCGCGCCGACTCCGGCGTCTGGTTGTCGTAGAACTCCCAGTTGACCATCACCACCGGCGCGTAGTCGCAGGCGGCGTTGCACTCGATGTGCTGCAGGGTGACCGTTCCGTCGGAGGTGGTCTGGTCGTTGCCGATGCCGAGGTGCTCTTTGAGGTCCGCGAAGATCGCGTCGCCGCCCATGACCGCGCACAGCGTGTTGGTGCAGACACCGACGAAGTAGTCGCCGGTGGGGCCGCGGCGGTACATGGTGTAGAAGCTGGCCACCGCCGACACCTCGGCGCCGGTCAGTCCGAGTTGGGTGGCGCAGAATTCCAATCCGGCCGGTGTCACGTAGGAGTCCTCGCCCTGCACTAGGTGCAGCAACGGCAACAGCGCCGAACGCTTGTTGGGATAACGGCCGATGATCTCCTTGGCCTCGACCTCCAACCGCGCCTGCAGCTCCGGCGGGTACGACTGCGGCGCACCCTCGACGACGAACTGGTTGGGTTCTTCGGGCGGGGGGCCGAGGCGGATGAAGACGCGCTCGCCCGAGCTGGGGACAGGGTCGGAAGGAATGGGCTCTGTCACCGGTCCACCCCTCCCATCACGGGGTCGATGCTGGCCACCGCGGTGATCAGGTCGGCGACCATGCCGCCCTCACACATCGCGGCGACGGACTGCAGATTGGTGAATGACGGGTCGCGGTAGTGCACCCGGTAGGGCCGGGTTCCGCCGTCGCTGACCATGTGCACGCCGAGCTCGCCGCGCGGCGATTCCACCGCCGAGTAGACCTGGCCGGCCGGAACCCGGATGCCCTCGGTGACCAGTTTGAAGTGGTGGATCAGTGCCTCCATCGAGCCGCCCATGATCTTGGCGATGTGCTCCGGCGAGTTGCCCATGCCGTCGGGGCCTACCTTGAGGTCGGCAGGCCAGGCGATCTTACGGTCCTCGATCATGGTCGGGCCCGGTCGCAACTTATCCAGGCATTGCTCGACGATCTTCACCGACTCCCACATCTCTTTGACGCGAATGATGTAGCGCCCGTAGGCATCACACCCGTCGTCGGTGATCACGTCGAACTCGTAGTTTTCGTATCCGCAGTAGGGTTCGCTCTTCCGCAGATCGTGGGGCAATCCGGTGGCACGCAGGATCGGGCCGGTGATGCCCAGCGCGATGCACCCGGTCAGGTCCAGGTAGCCGACGTCCTTGGTGCGGGCCTTCCAGATCGCGTTCTCATTGAGCAGCTCGCCCATTTCGCGCAGGACCACGCGCAACTGCTTCAGGGCTTCGTGGATCTCGGTCTGTGCGTGGGGCGGTAGGTCCTGCGCCACGCCGCCGGGCCGGATGTAGGCGCTGTTCATCCGCAGACCGCTGATCGACTCGAACAGGGTCAGGATGATCTCGCGTCCCCGGAAACCGACGAACATCGGTGTCATGGCGCCCAGTTCCATGCCGCCGGTCGCCAACGCGACCAGATGCGACGAGATCCGGTTGAGCTCCATCATCATGACCCGGATGACGTTGACCCGCTCCGGTATCTCGTCGGTGATGCCGAGCAGCTTCTCCACACCCAGGCAGTAGGCGGTCTCGTTGAAAAACGGTGCCAGGTAATCCATCCGGGTCACGAAGGTGACGCCCTGGGTCCAGTAGCGGTACTCGAGGTTTTTCTCGATCCCGGTGTGCAGGTAGCCGATTCCGCATCGGACGTCGGTGACCGTTTCGCCCTCGATCTCGAGGATCAGCCGCAGCACGCCGTGGGTGGACGGGTGCTGGGGCCCCATGTTGACGACGATGCGCTCGCCGGGATCCGCGTCGCGGGCGGCTTCGACGATCTGCTCCCAGTCCTGGCCGCCGGCGACCAAGACAGTTTCGGTGTCGGTCATTTTCGCTCGGTTTTCATTTAGTTGTAACCCCTCCGCTCGTCGGGCGGGGGTATCTGCGCGCCCTTGTATTCGACCGGGACGCCGCCCAACGGGTAGTCCTTGCGCTGCGGATGCCCGTGCCAGTCGTCGGGCATCTCGATTCTGGTCAGCGACGGATGGCCGTCGAAGATGATGCCGAAGAAGTCGTAGGTTTCGCGCTCGTGCCAGTCGTTGGTCGGATAGATCCCAAAAAGCGACGGGACGTGCGGATCGCTATCCGGCGCAGCCACTTCCAGCCGGACGCGGCGGTTGTGGGTAATCGACTGCAGTGGATAGACCGCGTGCAGTTCCCGGCCAGTCTCGTGCGGGTAGTGCACCCCGCTGACGCCCAGGCACATCTCGAAGCGCAACTCCGGTTCGTCGCGCAGCCGCTGGGCGACCTGCGGCAGCAGCTCCCGGCGGACGTGCAGGGTCAGTTCGTTGCGGTAGACGACGACCTTTTCGATCGCGTCCTCGAATTCGACGCCGTTGCGGCCCAGCGCCTCGGCCAGCCCGTCGACGACGTCATCGAAGTAGAAGCCGTAGGGTCGGGGGCTGCTGCCCGGGAGCGTGATCTCACGCACCAGCCGGCCGTAGCCGGAGGTGTCGCCGCTGCCGGTGACCCCGAACATGCCGCGGCGCACGTTGATCACTTCGTCGTCGCCTTTTGTTTCCGGTGTTTCCTGGTCCGGAGAGCTCATCGCAGAAGTCCGTGCATCTCGATCGTGGGCCTGACGGCCAGCGCGGCCTGCTCGGCCTCGGCGATGGCGGTCTCCCGGTTGACGCCCAATGGCATTTCCTGAATCTTCTCGTGCAGCTTGAGGATTGCGTGCAACAGCATCTCCGGACGCGGCGGGCAGCCGGGCAGGTAGATGTCCACCGGGACGACGTGGTCGACGCCCTGCACGATCGCGTAGTTGTTGAACATCCCGCCCGAGGACGCGCACACACCCATGGCCAGAACCCATTTCGGCTCGGCCATCTGGTCGTAGATCTGGCGCAACACCGGAGCCATTTTCTGGCTGACCCGCCCGGCCACGATCATCAGATCCGCCTGCCGCGGTGTCGCCGAGAATCGCTCCATTCCGAACCGTGCTATGTCAAACCTCGGCCCGGCGGTCGCCATCATCTCGATCGCGCAGCAGGCCAACCCGAACGTCGCCGGCCACAGCGAGTTTTTGCGGACGTAGCCGGCCACCTTTTCGACAGTTGACAGCAGGATGCCACCGGGCAGCTGTTCTTCCAGGCCCACGTCTTACCTCAATCCCAGGTCAGGCCCCCGCGGCGCCACACGTAGGCGTAGGCCACGAAGACCGTGAGCATGAACACCACCATTTCGACCAGTGCGAACGTCCCGAGCGCGTCGTAGCTGACCGCCCAGGGATACAAGAACACGATTTCGATGTCGAAGACGATAAATAGCATTGCGGTCAGGTAATACTTCACCGGGAACCGCTGTCCGGCCGTCGCGTTCGGGCCGCTGACCGATGTCTCGGTGGGCTCGATTCCGCATTCGTAGGGCGCCAGCTTGGACCGGTTGTAGCGTCTCGGGCCGGCGAGGCTCGCGATCACCGCCGAGCCCACGGCAAAGGCGGTGGCGATCGCTCCAAGTACCAGGATGGGTATGTAGGCGTTCAACTCGCTCCATGATCCGTCGTATGGGCCGCCAGCGGACGGGCCGGGCGGGTGGCCGGGCTGCTGTGACGGACCGGGCTTGTGGGCCGTCGCAGTGACCTCAACATAGCGTCGTGACCGGCGGAGCCCGTCCTTGGGGTCGGCTCATGATCCAACGCCTGCGCAGGTTGCGCAAAGCGAACGGAATTTGCTTCGAACGCCCAACAGTTGGGGTACCGCGGAATACCATGATGAGCTCGGTGCTTGGGCCGGTGCCGAGACCTGCTGGCTGCACGAAATTACAGGCGGGGCGTGCTGATGGATTTTTTGGTACTACGGCCCGAGGTGAACTCTTCGCGGATGTTCTCCGGAACGGGTTCGGGGCCGATGTTGGCGGCGGCGCGTGCCTGGGACGCGTTGGCCGACGAGCTGCAGTCAGCGGCGGCCTCGTTCGGGTCGGTGGTGTCCGGCGTGACGAGTGGGCCCTGGCAGGGTCCGTCGGCCGCGGCGATGCGCGCGGCGGCCGCTCCCTATGTGGCCTGGCTGACCGAGGCGACTTCCCGGGCCGAGCAGTCGGCCACCCAGATCCGGGCGTCGGCCGCGGCGTTCGAGGCGGCGTTCGCCGCGACGGTACATCCGGCGGTGGTCGGGGCCAATCGCGCGCAATTGGTGTCGCTGGTCAGGTCGAACCTGCTCGGGCTGAACGCTCCGGCCATCGCGGTGATCGAAGCCGACTACGAGCAGATGTGGGCCCAGGACGTGGCCGCGATGGTGGGCTATCACGGGGCGGCCTCAGCGGCGGTGGGCCAACTGATGCCATGGCGACAGGCGGCGCAAACCGTGTCGACCCCGGCTCTGGGCACGTCGGGCTCGCTGGGCTCGTACACCGGCACCCGCATCACCGTTGCTCCCGCCTACATCTTTGAGAATCAGCCGCTGATTGCGCCCCTGTTGAATCTGCCGTCGTATTCGCTCCTCAAGTCAGCAGTGGGTGAGAACTGGTTCCCCGGCACCACGCCGGAAGTGGTGAATTACCCGGCCACCACCGGGCTCCTCAGCGGGTTCTTCAAACCCACCGCCGATCAGTCGATGGCCATCGGCCAGAAGGCGCTGAACACCGACATCCTCAACGCCACCAGCAACGGCCAGACGGTGGTGGTAGCGGGCGAGTCGCTGGGCTCGATGACGATCGACCGCGAGGAGGCATATCTGGCCACCCAACCCACCGCGCCATCGCCGAATCAGGTGACATTCGTCGAGTTCTCCAACCCCGAGCGGGGCCTGGCCGACACCTACCTGCCCGCCGGCGCGCATGTCCCGCCCCTCGGATACACCGTTGAAAACCCGCCGGTGACCCCGTACAACACGACGATCGTCTACCACCAGTACGAAGGTTTCGCCAATCCTCCCGACCGCCCCTGGAACCTGCTGGCCGACGCGAACGCCGTCATGGGGGTGAACCACTACCACCTCGACACGGAGTTCACCTCGCAGGACCAGGTGGTCACGGTGTCCTCGGTGACGAACTCGGCGGGTGGGATCACGACCACCTACATGGTCCCGGCAACGATCCTTCCGCTGCTGCTGCCACTGCAAACGTTCGGTGTGCCGGCGCCGATTATCGACCATCTGAACACCATGCTGACGCCCGTGGTCAACGAGGGCTATTCACAGTACGACCCGGGGGGCGGCCCGTACTTCAGTCATGGCAAGTTGGTGTGGCCCAGTTAGCCAATCAGCTATTGCACCGGGGCGCGTAGCAGCCCGAGCACCGTCCGGCCCAGCACGATGGGGTCCACGGGATGGGACACCGAGGCCTCGGCGCGCGACCAAGTGGCCAGCCAGGCATCGTCTGGGCGCCCGGTGAGCACCAGAATCGGTGGGCACACCGCGAGTTCATCTTTCAGCTGTTTGGCAATGCCCATGCCACCGGTCGGCGCCGCCTCCCCGTCCAGGATGGCCAGATCGATACCGCCGGCATCCATTTGCTGTATCACCATCGGGCCGGTCGCTACCTCGACGTAGCTCAGCTCGGGCAGATCCGGATGCAGGTGTTTGCCCAAGGCCCGCATCACGTCTTCGCGGGTCTTGACGTTGTTGCTGTAGACGAGGATCCGCAGGGCTAATGACGAATCGGGGCTCGAATCGGGCACGGAGCAGATGCTACTGGTTTCCGCCCGGCCTCATTGGGTGGCCCGCACGAAGATCGCGTCTGCCGCGATCGTCGCCGTCGCGCTCATCACGCCTAACTTGTTCCAGCCCAGGCCGAACTGGGCTCGATCGACCTTGGTTTCGCCGGATATCCGCACCGAGCCGTCGTCCAGCTCCGCGACCGTGATGGGCAGCGGTACCGGCTCGTTGTTGCCTTTGACCGTGAAGCTGGCCTGCAGCTCGGCCGCATTGCCGGTGGTCGGCTGCAGAGCGGTGACGACGACGCTGATCTCGGGGTAGCGCTCGACATCGAAGAAGTCCGCCGAGCGCAGGTGCTGGTCGCGGCGGCCGATACCGGTGCGCAACGACGCCGCGCGGATGTCGAGGCGGCCGTAGACCGCCCCATTGCCGGTGAGTTGCCCATCGCCACTGAACTCGGTGAACCGGCCTTTGACTCGGAGCAGGCCCCACATGTTCCTGATCTTGAAGGTGATGGCCGAGCGATCCGGAGCCAGGTTCCATACGCCGGCCATGTCGGGATCGAGGAGCAGTGTTTCCAGCGTCGTCATGGTCACTCCTGGTTACCCTTCGTCACCTAGTCGAGGTCTCAGTCGAGCAGCGGGCCGATCCCAGCGGGGTCGAAGTACTCGTCGATCCTATTGATCAAGCCGTCTGCGCCCACCTTGATCACGATGCAGACCCGCAATGAGATCGATTGTCCGGCGTGTCCGGTGGCGTGCAAGATGTGCTGCTGAACGAAGCCCCGGACGGATCCGCTGTCGAACAACTGACGATCGAGGACCTGGTAGCTGCGCTCGGTGGTGGTGGTGATGAACCAGTCGATGACGCGTAGCGCGCGAGCTTTATCGTCGTCTCCGCCCGCGCCCACCCGCCAGACGGCGATATCGGCGCTCCACATCCGGTCAACCGCTGCCATGTCGCTGTTCTCGATGGCCGTGAACAGGCGGTCGGCCACGTCGACGATGGTTTCGGCAGAGCTGGCAGAGATAGAGGTCACGGGGCTGGCTCCTTTTCGCTGTCGTACCCGGGATGCGCGACGGCTAATCGATGTCGCACCAGCGTCCGCAGACACGCGGTTATCTCCGGGCCCGGGCGGTCCGCCAGCTCGCCCGCCCGGATGGCGGCGGCGAGCCCGGCCTCATCGGCGAAGCCCAGGCCGGCCAGCGCGGCGCGGACGTCTTCGTCACCTGCGTCGAGCAGCTCGCGTTCGACCATCCGCAACGCATTGGCGGCGACCCTGGCGTGGAAATTGACCTGACCGCTGGTCGCCTGCCGGACATCGCCTTCCAGGAATTCGGCGACCGCCGCGACCAGCTCGGCCGCCGTCGGCCGCCCATGCAGCGGGTGAACGGACGGCGCGGGTGCAGGTTTCGTGGACGCTGTCGGGCCCGCATCGAGCAAGTCGAGCAGGTCCCACTCGGTCTCACACACGCGACGGCCGATGGTCGCCAGCTCCACCGAACGGACCTGTCCGCTCAGATGACGCTCGGCCTGGTACCGGCAGATGACGCCCCAGCGCAGAGTGGCCAACACCAGCCACCAGTGAAAAGCCTCGCGATCGACGGCAGTCCCGCTGGCTTCCTCGTAGGCCCGCAGAAAGCCGTCGATGCTGCCGAGCCCCCCGGCGCCCAGGCTCGCTGGAGCGCCGAACCGCCACGCCCGGATGCAGAACCACGCCAGGTCTTCGTATGCCTCGCCGATGTGTACCAGCTCCCAGTCGAGGACGGCAGCGAGGTCGGATCCGTCGACGATCAGATTTCCCATCCGGAAGTCGCCGTGCACCAGGACCGGGGGCGACGCCGGTGCGCGGTGGGCGGCCAGCCAGCGAAACCCCCACTCGAAAGTGGCGGTGGTGTCAGCCATGGCATCGAGGCGCGCGCGCCACGCCGCCAACTGATCCTCGCGAGCCAGAGCGGGGTCGTTGGCCTCGGCGCGGTGGATGGCGGCCAGCGCCTGCGCGCACTGGCGCAGCAGCCGTGCGCGGCCCGCTTGCCCGTCAGCGGCGTCGAGCTGACGCTGGATACGTCGAACGATGGTCTCGCCCTTGATCTCATTGCAGACGAGAAACGGATTGCCCAGTGCGGCAGGCGAATCGTTGGCGACCAGTACGTTCGGTACGGGTGCGCCGGCCGCCGCGGCGGCGGCCTGGGCCCGGGCTTCGAGTTCCATGCCGGCGTGGATGTCGTCGGGCGGCCCGGTGCGCAGGATCAGCGAACGGCGCCGGCCGCCCGTGACCGCGTCGAAGGCCCAGGTTCCGCGGCTGGCCCCGCCGGTGAGTGCGCGGAAGTTCTCGATTCCCACATCTCCTGGCTTTAAGGCGCCCATTACCGGGCTCAGCACCGCGGGCAAGCGGTCTTGCAGCATCACTTTTGGCCGAACTTGAAGAGTCGCTGCGCCACCCGCCGAATCTGAATCTCCTCGGCGCCCTCGGTGATCCGGTAGCGACGGTGGTGGCGGTAGATGTGCTCGAAGGGCTCGTGACGGCTGTAACCGAGACCGCCGAAGATCTGCATGGCACGGTCGGCGGCGTCACAGACCAATCGGTTGGCGCGGTAGTTCGCCATCGAAACCTTGTCGGAGACCTCCATGTGGTGGTCACGGTCCAGGTGCCAGGCCGCGTAGTGCACCAGCAATCGCACCATTTGCGCTTCGGTGTGTAGCTCGGCCAGCGGCCATTGCACGGCCTGGTTGACCGACAACGGCTTGCCGAACACGACGCGCTTCGCGGCATAGTCGGCGGCGCGGTCGATGCAATATTGCGCCGCACCAAGGCTGCTGGCGGCCTGGCGAATCCGGTTCTCGTGCAGGAAGGTTTGCGCCACCTCCAGACCGCGATCCACTTCGCCGAGCACCGCGTCGGCGGGCACCCGCACATCGGTCAACTCGACCTCGCCGTGGTCGGTGGGCATATTGAACGTCCACCAGTAGTACGGGACGTTGAACCCTTCTGCGTCGGTGGGGACGAGGAACGCGGTGATGCCCCGGGCCTGTCCCGGCTCGCCGGACGTGCGGGCGAAAATCAGGTCGTGGGTGGCGCGGTGGATGCCGGTATTGAACCGCTTGGCGCCGTTGATAACCCAGCTGTCGCGGTCCGGTTCGGCGTGGGTTTCCAGCCAGGTCGCATCGGAGCCGTGCTGTGGTTCGGTGAGGCCGAAGGCCATGGAGCGTTCCCCGGTGATCAACGCCTCGGACCAAAGGCGGCGTTGCTCGTCGGTGCCGAAGCGTTCCATCATGATCACCTGCGGGAAGTTGCCGACGATAGAGGATTCGTTCTGCAGGTCGTTGTGCAGGCCGAGCCCCTTGTGCGCCAAGTGTTCCCGGATGACGGCCATGTCTACGTTGGTGCCGTCGCGGCCGCCGAGCGACGCCGGCAGTCCGTAGCGCAGCCAGCCTGCCCGGTCGGCTCGCCTGCGCATCTCGGCGAGCAGGTCCTCCCACTCGCGCGTCGGGATGCCGTCGTTGTCCCAATCGGTGCGGGCATGTTCTCGACGCTGGTCGAAGTACTGCATATTATCGGCCTGCAGCGGAGCGATCTCGCGTTCGATGAACGCGTCCATCTCGGCAAGCAGCCCCGGAAGGTGTTCTGGCAGCGCGAAATCCACTTTTCTCTCCTTAAGAGCTCCCTTAGTAGCCGTACAGGGTTTTCTTCCAGACCGTCGACAAGGTGGTGATCGCGTCCTCGTCGCTGATTTCCAGGCGGAGGCCTTCCGGTCCGGAGCGCCCGACGAACACGGTGGTGAAGTTCTCGAACAACAAGGCGATAGCGGCAGCGATGTGCTCGGGATGCAGGTCGCGACCATAGCCCTGCTCCTGAGCGTGTCGCACCGACGCGGCGACAATGTTCATGCCGAAGCGCCGGAATTCGTTTTGGACCAGGGAGAATCGCTGCTGGGTGGCGGCCAGCTGCGCGACCGCGATCATGATACCGATGTTCTGTTTGAACATGTTCCAGTAGCCGGTGACCACCGAGGTGAAGAACTCATTGTCGTCGGGGGAGTCCGGTAACGCGACACTCGATCCGGACGGCGTGACGACATCACGGAGGAACGATTCCGCGAGGGCGGCAAGCAGGTCTTCCTTGTCATCGAAATACCGGTAGAACACCGCCGGTGACCTTCCCGCGGCTGACGTGATGTCGGCCAAGGTTGTACCGTGAAAGCCGCGTTCGGCAAACAGCTTTCGCGCCGACTGCTCGATGGCCAGCCTGGTTTGGCGGCCTTTCGAGGTGAGAGTCGCGGTCGGCATCAAGCCTGGATTCGGTCGCCGGCGCGCAACAGGGCGCTCGGCAGGTCATGGCCGACAAGGGATTTCGCGACGGCAGCCGCGGCGATGGCGGCCTGCAGGTCGATGTCGACATCGATGTCGCTGTCCCGCAGCAGGTACACCAGATCTTCGGTGGCGATGTTGCCGGTGGCGCCCGGTGCGAACGGGCAGCCGCCCAGTCCGCCGACCGAGGCGTCCAATCGGGTGACACCGGAGCTGATCGCCGCATAGGCGCTGGCCAGCCCGGCCCCCCGGGTGTTGTGAAAATGTCCGGCCAGCGGCATGTCGCCGATCACCGGACGTAGTTGGGAGATCAGCGAACTCACCCGACGCGGGGTGGTGGTGCCGATGGTGTCGGCGATGGAGAACCGGTCGACGCCCCGATCGCGGGCGACCGCGGCGATGTCGAGTACCCGCTGCGGCGCGGTGGGCCCCTCGAACGGGCAGTCCCATGCGGTGGCGACAACGACCTCCACGGTGACGTCGCTGTGGTGCGCGATGGCGACGATTTCTTCGATCTGCTCGGTAGCCGCGGCGCTGGTGCGTCCGACATTGGCCTCACTGAACGTGTCGCTGGCAGCCACCACGTACTCGATCGAACGCAGCCCCGCCGCGACCGCCCGCTTGGCGCCATTGGGACTGGCCACCAATGCGGAGAACTCGATGTCGGGGTAGTTGTGTAGCTCGGCGGCCAGGTCGGCGGCATCGGCCATCGACGGCACCTTCGACGGCGACACGAACGCCGTGGCCTCCACCTCGCGCACCCCGGTGGCGGCTACCGCGGCGAGTAGTTCCAGCTTGGCCGACAACGGGATTGGCTTTTCGATCTGCAGGCCGTCGCGCAGCGATACCTCGCGAATGGTCACATGGGTCATGTGCACCGCTCCTCTCCCCCGCAAGCGGGAGGTGCCCCCACATCGCCTTCCTGCTCTGCATCGTCGTCGGTGCGGGAGTTCACAGCACCTCCTGGGCGCGCAACTGTTCGAGCTCTTCGGCGGTCTTGCGCAGCAGCCCGATATAGATGTCGTCGTTGTGTTGTCCCGGTCGCGCCGGGCCGGCGTTGCGAACACTGCCCGGTGATTCGGAGAGCACCGGAACGATTCCTGGGCCCAGTACCGGCCGTTCGACGCGTTCATCGAAGTGTTCGACCAGCATGCCGCGCGCGCGCAGCTGTGGGTCGTTGACCACCTCGGCGACGGTGTTGATCGGCCCCGCGATCACCCCTGCGGCGGAGAGTTTTTCGATGATCTCGCCGGGTTGCCGCTCGGTGGCCCACGCACTGATGATTTTGTCGAGTTCGTCTTGATTTCGTCCGCGGGCCCCATGCGTGGCAAACCGGTCGTCGGTGGCCAGTTCGGGACGTCCCATCGCCGCGCAGAGCCGGACGAAAACGGTATCCTGGTTGGCGGCGATCACCACCCAGGAGCCATCGGCGCTGCGATAGATGTTGGACGGCGCAATACCCTCCAGCCGGGTGCCCGACGGTCCGCGCACGACGCCACCGAGGTCGTAGTCGGGAATCGTGGATTCCTGCACAGCCAAACAAGATTCGGTCAGCGCGACGTCGACCACCTGGCCGCGGCCGGTGATGCTGCGCCGGTAGAGAGCCGCCAGCGCGCCCTGGGCGCCGAACATGCCGGCCAGGCTGTCGCCCAGCGACAGCGCCAGCCGGGGCGGCGGGCCGCCCGGGAAGCCGTTGAGGTGCCGTAGCCCGCTGGCCGCTTCGGCCACCGAGGCGTAACCGGCCTTGTGCGCGTCGGGCCCGGTCTGCCCGTAACCGGAAACCCGCACCAGGATGATGCCCGAGTTGCGTTCGGACAGCACGTCGTAGCCAAGGTGCCACTTTTCCAGCGTGCCGGGACGAAAGTTCTCCACCACGATGTCGGATTTCTCGACGAGATCGAGGAACAGCTCGCGGCCCTGCGGCCGGCGCAGATCGAGTGTGATGCCCTTTTTGTTACGCGCGTGCACGGTCCAAAAGACGTGGTGCCCGTTGAGCTCGGCCTGCCCCCAGGTGCGCAACGGATCCGGGGCACCGGGCGGTTCCACCTTGATGACGTCGGCGCCCATGTCGCCGAGCAGCCGGCCGG
This sequence comes from uncultured Actinomycetota bacterium, assembly GCA_963767375.1. Classification (GTDB taxonomy): domain Bacteria; phylum Actinomycetota; class Actinomycetes; order Mycobacteriales; family Mycobacteriaceae; genus Mycobacterium. The sequence goes on along the minus strand of CAVYDT010000008.1, from coordinate 31,047 downwards.
TGAACGGTCCGGCGATCAGGGTGCCCAGCTCGAGCACCCGGATCCCATCTAACGCACCTGTCACTGCGCGCCCGCGAAGTCGTGGCGGATCAGCCAGTCGGTGGCGATGTCGACGGCCTGACGAAGCTTGTCGCGCTGGTCAGGGCCCGCGTAATAGTGTGTGGCGCCCGGGATTTCGTGTATCTCCTTGTCGGGGTGCCCGATCGCCTCGAATAGCCGCCGGGTGTGGCTGGGTGTGCAGGCGTCGTCGGCGAGGTTACCGATCACCAGCGCCGGGATCGCGATATCGGGGCCGCAGGCCACCGCATCGCCCCTGGCCTCGTCGTAACTCCACTGCGACAGCCAGCCGCGCAACGTCGAAAAGCGGGCCAGCCCAACCGGGCTCATGTTCACCACTTGAGGATCACCGAGATAACACGTTCCCGGCGCGCGTTCGTTGGGGTCGACAGCGGGATCCAGCCACCGCGGGTCGGCCATGGTGCCGTGCACAACGAACCCGAACTCGTCATCCGGGCGACCGGCGGCCTCGAGTTCTGACAGCTTGTCCCTCACCCACGCCGTGATGCGGCGGTTGCGGTCGATCTGAGCTTGCCGGTAGCGCTCCAGAAACTCGTCGCTGTACGGCGGCTGATTGGGGTTGTCGGGGTTGTACAGATCCAGCTCGGGATCGCGCTTGCTGGGGTCGGATTCGTCGAGGATGGACGCGTCCAGCCATTCGGTGAGCGTGCCGTGCCGGCTGATGTGCGCGGCCAGCAGCATGATGCCGTCGGCCGGGATCAGGTCCAGCTGAGTCAGGTCGGGGCCGTCGCCGGACGGGCTGGACGTGATCGTCGCGTGTTGGGCCTGCTGCTGATAGAAGACCGACAGCGAACCGCCGCCACTCCACCCCGCCAGCACCACCTTGGCGTAGCCCAGCCGGTTTTTGGTGTCCTTGATGCACTCGCCGAGATCCTCGACCACCTTCTCCATCAGCAGCGCGGAATCCGTGCCGCGGAACCGGCTGTTGCAGTAGATGACGTGGTGGCCCGCGCGGGCCAGCGCGTTGATCATCGGCAGGTACGCGCCGCCGCCGATCGGATGCATAAACACCAGTACGGTGTCCGACGGCTTGTCCTTCGGCTTGAGCAGATAGCTTTCCAATATGGTCAGCCCGGCTACCCCCCCATACACATCGCGGACGCTGGAATTGTTCTGAAAGGCAACCAGATAGGGGATTCGGTCGTAGTCGTACCTGACTGCTTGTTTCATCGATGCTGTCCCAGGTCGTGTGCGATGACCTCGGCGGACGGCGTCAGTCGCCTTCGGGTGTCGACGGCGATGACCTGCCAGTCGACGCGGGAATGCTCATCGAACTTGCGGCGCGCTCGTTCGCGCGCCTTCTCCGGCGCGCCGTGGTGAACCCCTTGCGGCGCATGGGTTATCAGGCCCGGCGGCATCGGGATGCCGTAGAGCGAGCCGCCGTGAAAGAAGGCGATCTCGTCGTAGTCGACATTGCGGTGATACCAGGGGGTGCGCTCGGTGCCGGCGACTCCTTCGGCGGGTTTGGGCAAAAAATTCATCACGTAGACGCCGGTGGCCTGCATGAACAGATGCACTGTGGGCGGCAGGTGAACGCTGTCGGAGGTGATCACGTTGTAGTCGGCGATGTTGAAGGTGAACGCGAAGTTGTCGCCTCGCCAGCCCTCGACATCGATCGGATTGTGTTGATAGTAAAGCGTTGTCGGGCCGCCTTCGTGGACGAGCCGGACCTCGTACTCGCCGCGGCCGTCGTCCTCGATCGGCTCCGGCTCGGGGATGGTGGCCTGCGACGGGTCGAACGGAAAGTGCCGGCCCAGCGGGCCGGGCGGCGGCACCCGGAATTCGTCGCTGGCTTCGATCATCAGCAGCGTGGTCTCTGCATCGGGGACCTGACGCCAGGTGCACGCCTTCGGGATGTAGACCCAGTCGCCCTCGCGGTAGCGCAGCGGCCCGAACTCGGTTTCCAGCAGACCGGCGCCCTGATGCACGAAACACAACAGGTCCCCGTCGACATGGCGGGTGTAGAACGGCATCGGCTCGTGGCGGCGGCTCAGCAGGATGCGGCAGTCGGCGTTGCTGAACATCAGCAACGGCCCACCGTTGGCGTCGGCGGCGTCGTCGGGTTTGAGCTCGCTGGACAGCACGTCGACGGGGCGCAGCGGACCGACCGACCGGTAGGCGGTGGGGTCGTGGCGGCGGTAGACGTTGGCGGTGCGGCCGGTGAATCCGCCCCGGCCGAGCTCGTCGTCCTTGAGTCCGTCCAAATCGGCATGCAGTCGGTGTGGCGTCGTTCCTTTTCGCAGGTGGACAAAGGATTCCATGGATTACTTCCTGGGATGTTCAGCCTCGGCACATGAAACTGAAAGTGACATTACTTTTTCTTTTGCGTCCGCACAAGGGGCCTCCGCGAGGGCGCCGCACAATTTGCTCGCGTCACATTTTCTTCCGCGCCAGCTTGTGATTTGATTCCCGACGAGGTTCGCCAACCGACCCAGGAGGTAGGCAATGAAGCACGTGACCTTCCTGACCTACCCGCTCCTCGTGACGGGGCTGACGGCGCTCAGTGTCGGCGGTTGCTCGTCAAACGCGACCAACACGTCGCAGTCTTCGGCCCAGGCCTCAGGTTCGTCCGGGAACCCGGCAGCGGCGCCGAAGGTCACCGCGACCATCACAGTCGGGAAAAGCCCGGACAGTGTCGCGGTGGATTCGGGCGCCAAAATCGTGTACGTCACCAACTCCGGCGACGACACGGTGTCCGTGATCGACGCCGCGTCCAACGCCGTGAAGACCTCCATCAAGGTCGGAAAGAAGCCGGAGGGTATAGCGATTGATTCGCAGGCCAAGAAGGCCGTCGTCACCAACGGAGACGACGGTTCGGTCTCGATAATCGACACTGGGTCCAACGTCGTGGGCGCGCCGCTCAAGGTCGGGAAGTCGCCTGAGGCGGTGGCGGTGGATCCCGCCAGCCACACCGCCTACGTGGCCAACGAAGACGACGGTTCGGTGTCGGTGATCGACACGGTGGCCGGTACTGTCACCGCCACCGTCCCCGTCGGAAAAAAGCCGGACGGTGTGGCCGCGGACCCGGCCACCCACTCCGTTTACGTCGCCAACGCCGAGGACAATTCGGTGTCGGTGATCGACATGGTGTCGCGCCAAGTCGCCGCCACCATCCCGGTCGGAAGGGGCCCGGACGAGGTGCAGGTGGTCAACGGATCTGCCTACGTCACGACCGCCGGTGACAATGCACTGTCGGTGATCGACACCACGTCCCGCAAGGTCATCGAAACCATCCCGGTCGAAAAAACCCCCGACGGTTGGGTGACGGACCCGGGCACCCACACCGCGTATATCACCAATTCCCATGACGATTCGATGTCGGTGGTCGACGCGCAAGCCCGCAAAATCACGGCCACGGTCAAGGTCGGAAAAGGCCCAGACGGCATCGCGGTCGACACGGCGACCCACATCGTCTACACCGCCAACGAGGGCGATGGCACGGTGTCGGTGATCGCCACCGCATAGGGGCCTGACGCCTCAACTCACCGGACGCGTAGTACGACTTTACCTTTGGCGGTGCGATTCTCCAGGGACGCGACCGCGGCTGCGGCCTCATCCAAGGGGTAGACGTCCGGCTCCGGAGGGGACAGCTTGCTCGAAGTGAGCAGCTTCGCGAGGTCGGTCCACTGCTCGGTCAGGGCGCCGGGGTGGGTACCGGCCCACGCGCCCCAGCCAACGCCAACCACATCAATGTTGTTGAGCAGCAAGCGGTTTACCTTGACGGTGGGAATCTCACCGCCGGTGAAGCCGATTACCAGCAATCGTCCGGCCGGCGCAAGCGAGCGCAGAGAATCGGTGAACCGATCCCCGCCGACCGGGTCGACGACCACGTCGACACCCCGGCCGTTCGTCAGCTCCTTGACGGCATCCTTGAATCCCTCGGCCAACACCACATCGGTCGCGCCGGCCGCCGTGGCGATCCGGGCCTTCTGCTCGGTGCTGACCACCGCGATGGTGCGCGACGCCCCGAGCACCGGCGCGATTCGAAGGGCCGAGGTCCCGATGCCGCCGGCGGCCCCGTGCACCAGCACGGTCTCACCCTCCTGCAGCCGGCCGCGGACATTCAACGCGAAGTACATCGTCAGGTCGTTGAAAAGCAGGCCGGCGCCCGCCTCGAAGCTCACATTGTCCGGCAGCTTGAAAGCTCGGTCGGGGGACAACACCGCGACCTCGGCCATGCCTCCGGTGAGCATCGTCAGGCCGACGACTCTGTCGCCGGGACGCACGTCGGCGTCCTCCGGTGCGGATCGCACCACCCCGGCGATCTCGGCTCCGAGGACGAAGGGCGGGTCTGGCCTGTACTGGTAGAGGCCTCGGGTGAGCAACGCGTCGGGGAATGCCACCCCAGCGGCGTGCACATCGACGACTACGCCGTCGCTGGCGGGTTCGTCGACCTCGGTTACCTCGATCGCGTCTGGACCATCTAGCCGAGTCACCCGTGCCGCGCGCATGCTACCTCCGTCGTTGTCGACCAGCGGTCATTAGCCTTTTGAATAGCCTACTGCCAGCTCAGAATCCGCCCGCGACCCGCACCACCGCCCGGCCGAGAACGCCCGGCGCGCACCTGGTCGAGCACGCCGACGACGTCTTTGACGTCGACATCGCTGGTGATCTGGGGCAGATGGCGCGGCCGCAACGAATCGCCCAGCCGCGCCCACAGCTTCCGGCGTGGGCCGATCGGCATCGCACCGGTCCCCGTCTTCGCGCGACTAAAGCTTGAAACGTGGCCAGGATTCGACGCTAATCTCACTCCATGGATTCCTTTCCACTCGGCGGCTTTTCGGTCGCCCGCATCGGCTTCGGCGCCATCCAGCTTCCTGGTCGCGGGGCGTTCGGCCCGCCGCGTGACCGGGCCGAAGCGCTTGCCGTGTTGCGGCGAGCCGTCGAACTCGGGGTCAACCACGTCGACACCGCTCAGTTCTACGGGCCCAACGTGTCCAACGAGCTGATCCGCGAGGCCCTGCATCCCTACCCGGCGAACCTCGCATTGGTCAGCAAGGTCGGCGGCCGTCGCGACGATGCCGGCGGCTGGCTGCCTCTAGAGCTCGCCGACTACCGCAAGGACATCGAGGCGAACCTGCGCACGCTCGGCGTTGAGCAGCTCGCGGTGGTGAATCTGAGGCTCATGGGCAGTGACCGGCCGGACGATCGGTTCGACGAGCAGCTTTCGGTGATGATCACCGCCCGTGACGACGGATTGATCGGTGGAATCGGGCTGAGTAACGTCACCCGCGAGCATCTGCTGCACGCGTTAGAGCGCACCGAGATCGCCTGTGTACAAAACGCTTTCAGTCTCGTCGACCGGTCTGCTGCTCCCGTGTTACAGGAGTGCGCGGCGCGCGGTATCCCGTTTGTCCCCTTCTTCAGCCTGAGATCGCCGTTTGCAACGCGCGATCAGATACTGGGGCATGAATTGGTGTGCCAGACCGCGGCGCGGCTCGGCCGAACCCCGGCGCAGGTCGCGTCGGCGTGGACGCTGAGCGTGGCACCCAACGTCCTGATGATCCCCGGTACCTCGTCGGTGTCGCACCTGGAGGAGAACCTCGCCGTCGCCGACATCGAACTCGACGACGACACCCGCGAGCGGCTCAACGCCGTCGCTGCGTAATGGCACTAAGGGTCCGTTCCGCGATCGGCGCCGATGCCGCCGCGTGCGCCGAGATCTATCGCCCGTATGTGCTGGATACCGTGATCAGCTTCGAGACCGAACCCCCGACAGTCGAACAGATGGCGGCCCGCATTGCCGCCGCCCAGGTGACGCACGAATGGCTGGTGCTCGAGGTGGACGGAGACCTCGCCGGTTACGCCTATGCGCACCAATTCAATTCGCGGGCCGCGTATCAGTGGTCGGTGGAGACGAGCATCTACGTGGCGCGGGACCGCCTGCGCGTGGGCGGTGGGCGGATGCTGTACGCCGAATTGCTGAGCCGACTGGCAGGACGCGGCTTCCGGCGGGCGTTCGCCGGCATTGCCCAACCCAACGAGGCCAGCAACGTATTCCATCAGGCCTTCGGGTTCCGGCCGGTGGGCCGCTATCAGCGGGTCGGATGGAAGCTGGGCGCCTGGCACGACGTCGAGTGGTGGCAGCTCGACTTGGTTGCCCCCGATGACGAGGTCGACCCGCCGGCCGAGATCGCTACTTGAGCTCGGCCGACGACAGGCCCAGCAATCGACGCGCCACTACCAGCTGCTGAATCTGCTGGGTGCCCTCGAAGATGTCCAGGATCTTGGAGTCGCGTCCCCACTTCTCCAGCATCGATTGCTCGGAATAGCCTGTGGTGCCTGCCAATTCGACCGCCTTGAGGGTGACGTCGCTGGCCATCCGGCCGGCTTTGGCCTTGCTCATCGACGCTTCTTTGGAGTTGGGGATCTTGTTGTCGGCCTGCCATGCCGCACGCAGCGTCAGCAGGTAGCTGGCCTCCCAATCAGCCTCCATCCGCAAAAACTCGGCAGCAGGGGCGCTTTGGGCGTGCGACGGTTTGTCATAGGAGATCTCCACGCCGGCGTCGGTGAGGATCTTGCGGATTTCCTCCAGCGCCGCGCGCCCGATCCCGATGGCCATGCCGGCCACGATCGGCCGGGTGTTGTCAAAGGTCTCCATCACCCCGGAAAAGCCCTTGCCGACCTCGATTTCGGGATTGCCCAGTAAATTCTCCTTGGGTATGCGGGCGTTGTCGAAGCGGATTGCCGCGGTATCGGAACCCTTGATGCCGAGCTTGTGCTCGAGTCGCTCGACAGTGACACCGGGGTGCTCGCGCGGCACGATGAACGACTTGATCGCCGGGCGGCCCACTGACTTGTCCAGCGTGGCCCACACCACGATGTGGGTGGCGCGCGAACCGGCGGTGACAAAGATCTTCTCGCCGTTGATCACGTACTCGTCGCCATCCAGCTTGGCTGTGGTGGACACCGCGGCAGAGTCCGACCCGAATCCCGGTTCGGTGATGGCCATCGCCGCCCACACCTTGCCCAAGCGCTCCAGTTGTTCGTCGGTGGCGACCGCGGAGAGGGCCGCGTTGCCCAGCCCCTGGTACGGGACGGACAGCATCATCGCGACATCACCCCAGCACGCCTCCATCGTCTGCAACAGCGCGGCCATATTGGCGCCGTTGTTGTTCTTCTCCTTGAGTTCACCCTCGTCGCGCAACGCGTCAGCGCCGGCGAAGGGCATCGACTCGGCGGCACCCTCGAACATATTGATCAACGTGTCGAGTTCGACCGGGTAGGCGTGTTCCTTCAGGTCGTATTTGCGCGCGATCGGCCGCATGAACTCCGCGGCGCCTTGATGGGTCTTGACGATCACCGCGTGCAGTTTGCGAGGTAGCTCCAGATTGATTGCCATGATTGATCTTTCAGCTCGTATCAGGTCAGGACTCAGATAAGAACCACGCCCTCGGCGACGCCGATGGCCCGCAGATCGCGGTACCAGCGTTCGACCGGGTGTTCCTTGGTGTAGCCGTGGCCACCGAGCAATTGCACGCCGTCCAAACCGATTTGCATGCCCTTGTCGGCGCCGAGCCGCTTCGCCAGTGCGGCTTCGCGGGTGAACGCGAGGCCCTGTTCGGCGCGGGCCGCGCCGCGCCAGGTGATCAGCCGCAACCCGTCCAATTCGATGGCGATGTTGGCGCACATGAACGCCACGGCCTGACGGCGGGCGATCGGCTCGCCGAAGGCCTCACGCTCTTTCACGTACGGGACGACGTAGTCGAGCACCGCGTGCGACGTGCCGACCGTTAGCGCCGCCCAGCCCAGCCGGGACAACGCGATCGCCTCGGAATAGTCGGCGTCGGTGGCTTCGTCCTCGCCCAGTCGGGCATGCACCGGCACCGTCACCCCGGACAGCTCCACCTGGCCGAGCGCCGCGGCGCGAATCCCCATGCTCGCGTCCGCCTTGACGGTCAGGCCTTTCGCGGACGACTCGACGATGAACAGCGCCGGCTTGCCGTTCAGTTGCGCGCCGATGATGAACAGCTCGGCGTCGGCCGCGGCCGGCACCAAGGACTTGACCCCGTCGAGCCGGTATCCGCTGGGGGTGCGTGTCGCGGTGGTCTTGAGCCGGGTGGGGTCGAACAGCGGGTGCGGTTCGGCGATGGCGACGCAGGCCTGCGGGACATTCTCGCCGGCGAATTCGTTCAGGTACGTGGCCTGCTGGTCGGCGCTGCCCCAATGCGTCAGCGCGCACGCGACGCCGCCCGGGGCCAGGATCGGCAGCGCCAGACCCATGTCGCCGTATGCCAGTGCCTCGGCCACCAGAACGTTGGTCACGCTGGAGCGGTGTGCGGCGATGCCGTCGAAATCCTCGGGGATGTTGATCGCGGTGATCCCCAGCTCGGCGGCCTTGGCGATCAGATCCTGCGGGTAGGCCGCCGCGTCGTCGGCGTCGTGAGCGGCGGGCCGCAAGACCTCCTTGGCGAAGTCGTCGACGGTCTCGATGATCAGCTTCTGGTCGTCATCGGGGGTCAGGTCGAAGTAGTCCTTGCCGCTGGATTTGAGCCGGGTCGGTCCGCTGCGGAGGCTCTGCACCCGCTTGAACTGACGGCCGGTGGCCGCGGCAGTGGAGAATATGGTCTTCGTGCCGTAGCGCAGGGTCCGGTTGAGCGGATCGCGCAGATGGTATTTATCCAGGAAGTCCTGGCCGACGATCGGCGCCAGCAGCGCGAGCGCGATGTCGATGCCGGTCCGTTTGTGCGGCTGCAACCCGACGCCGGTCTCGCGACCGCGCCGCTTGCGGCGGCGGGATGGGCGGGATGGGGAGGTCTTACTCCGGGTGGTAGCGGTCATGTCGGCAGCCTCGGTCGTTGGGGCGATGCGGATGACCCCGATCTTACTCCGGAGTAAGATAGGTTGGGTCCGAAGTTGGTTATTTCACACCGATCCGGCGTTAAGCCTGTTCAGCACGTCTTGATGGAGCAGGCCGTTGGTCGCGACGGCGCTGCCGCCGTGCGGGCCCGTCGCGCCGTCCAGGCTGGTGAACTGTCCGCCGGCCTCGCGCACCAGGATGTCCAGCGCCGCCAGGTCCCACACCGACACTTCCGGCTCGGCGGCGACGTCGACGGCCCCCTCGGCCACCAGGCAATAGGACAGAAAGTCGCCGTAGGCGCGCACCCGCCACACGGCATCGGTCAGCGCGATGAAGCGCTCGCGTGAGCCGGGCTGCGCCCACCCCGACAAGCTCGAGAACGACAAGCTGGCCGAACCCAGCTCGGCCACAGCGGACACCGACAGCCGGCGCGCCTGGCCGCCGTCGACCGCCGCGAACGCGCCCTGGCCTCGCGCCGCCCACCATCGGCGCTGCAGCGCCGGCGCGCTGACCACGCCGACCGAGGGGATCCCGTCTTCGAGCAGCGCAATCAAACTGGCCCACACGGGAACCCCGCGCACGAAATTCTTGGTGCCGTCGATCGGGTCAATGATCCACTGCCGTCCGCTGAAAGTGGTTGTGCCGCCGAACTCTTCGCCCACGATGCTGTCATCCGGCCGTTCTCGCCCGAGCACCTGACGCACGTCGGTTTCGACCGCCCGATCGGCGTCGGTCACCGGGGTCAGATCCGGTTTGGTGTCGATCCTCAGGTCGAGCGCGCCGAACCGGGTGCGAGTCAGCGCGTCTGCGCGGTCGGCCAGCGTCAGCGCCAGCGTCAGATCGTCGTGACTCATGCAGCAGTCCTACCATGGCTGGGTGTGGGAATTTGGTGTGCTGTTCCTGTTGCTTGCGGTGCTGGGGGTGTTGCTTGCTCAGCGGTTCATCCAGCGCGGCCCGCGCGGCGACCGCGCCAGCGGGACGCTGCTGGTGACCGGGGTCAGTCCGCGACCGGACGCCGGCGGTGAGCAATACGTCACCATCGCCGGTGTGATCAATGGGCCCACCGTCAACGAGCACGCGGTCTATCAGCGGATGGCGGTCGACGCCGATCACTGGCCGATCGTGGGCCAACTGATGCCGGTGGTGTATTCGCTGAAGAATCCGGACAACTGGACGTTCGCACCGCCTGAGCCAATCGGCGGTTAGATGAGGGACCTCTGGGGAGCGGGCATCCGGGCAATAGCGTGCTGGTTGTAGCCGATGAATAGTCGCCCCGCTCAAGCAGAGGAGAATGCGATGAGCGGCATCCGGTCTGCCCCGGCCGTCGTCGTCGGTGTCGACGGATCAAGGGCGGCAATACACGCGGCGACCCTAGGCGAAGCTCGCGTTGGGTTCTGGCTCGGGCCCGAACCTGAACTGGCGGCCAGTGATTTCGGACGGCGTCACGCGGACGTAGTGGATCTTCAGGGTCGCGGTCCACGGGATCAACTGCGCGCGTTTGGCTTTCTCGATCTCCCCGTCGGTGCGCAGCACCTTTGCGCGACCCCTGACGATCACGCTCCAGCCTTCGGCCACGTCGTGGTCGTCGGCCTCGAATACCACGGTGTTGCTTGCCACGGCGGAAAACAATTTGGTGCCCTCGGCGGTTCGAAACAGCACGGTCCGGTCTTGCACGACATAGTTGACCGGGAAGATCTCCGGCTCGCCGGCAAATGTGGTGACGAGCCGTCCCAGCGCGACGCCGCCCAACCGGCTCCAACTTTCATCGTCGGACAGGATGGTAACTGGCTCCTCGGCCATGGGCTCAAACCTCTCTCGGGCGCCTAACGAATCTCTAGCATGCTGTCCAGCGGCCGCTGCGGCGTGGGCGGATTGTCGAACGGTGGTGCCGCACTGCGTCCCTGAGCGCCTTCACGTCCACGACTGCCATGTTATGCGGACGCGATAATGGGTCGATAGGGCCATTGGTCGTCTAAAACCAATTCACTTGTGCCAGTGTGCCTTATGGTCGTGCGATTTCTCTGGCATGCTGAACGGATGAGCAAGGAAATCGATCCGATCCGGGCGAAGAGTGCGCTGTCGGTGATCAGGCAGAACCCCGGGATAGCGCTTTTCGCGGTGTCGCCGCTGATCGCGCTCGTGGCCATCATCTGGGTGTTCGCCGGCGCTGGCTGGGGTATCGCCGTGGCCCTCGCGTCGCTGGTTGCCGGCGGAGCCTTCATCGTCCTCAAGCGCTGATCCCGCGGGCATGCGTTCGTGGTGGGGGTGGGGCGCGGTCGAGGACGCGCTGTCCGAGCAGGAGACGCGGGCCCTGGAATCACGGGTCGCCGCGATGTTGCCCGGCCATGACCTGACCGACCACCGTCCACCGAACCCGAACGAACTCGGGTTGGCGGCGCCGCGCATCACCCCGCCGCCGTCGCTGGCCGCCCTGTGTTCGACCGACCCGACTGATCGAGCCGGCCACGCGCGCGGCAAGGCGTATCGCGACGTCGTGCGCAACCTCAAGGGCGACCTCGATCACGTCCCCGACTTGATTGTTCGGCCGCGCCGCGAACAGGATGTGATCGACGTGCTCGACTGGTGCACGCGTGCGGGGATTCCGGTGATTCCCTACGGTGGCGGCAGTTCGGTGGTCGGCGGTGTCGAGCCGCGGTTCGACGGGCCGGCGGTCACGGTGGACGTCTCCGTGATGAGCTCGGTCCTGGAAATCGACCGGGTCAGCCGGGCCGCGCGGATTCAGGCCGGGGCGCTGGGGCCATGGATCGAGCAACAGTTGCGCCCACACCATCTGACGTTGCGGCACTTCCCGCAATCCTTCGCCTTCTCCAGTCTCGGCGGCTGGCTGGCCACCCGCGCCGGTGGTCACTTCGCCACGCTTTACACCCACATCGATGATCTGGCCGAATCGTTGCGGGTTGTCACCCCGTCCGGGGTCAGCGAGTCGCGCCGACTGCCGGGATCCGGTGCGGGCCCCTCCCCGGACCGGCTGTTCGTCGGCTCCGAGGGCACGCTGGGCATCATCACCGAGGCATGGATGCGGTTGCAAAACCGCCCGCGATGGCAGGTCACGGCTTCGGTGGCGTTCGACGACTGGACGGTCGCGGTCGCTGCGACGCGGGCGATCGCACAGTCCGGGCTCTACCCGGCGAATTGCCGATTGCTGGACCCGGCCGAGGCGTTCCTCAATGCCGGCACCGCAGTCGGCGGTGGGCTGCTGGTGCTCGCTTTCGAATCGGCGGACCATCCGATAGACCCCTGGCTGGACCGGGCCGTCGAGATCGCCGCCGAACACGGCGGCACTCTGATCGCCCGGCGTAGCCGCGAAACCGGAAGCGATGCAACGGAAACCATCGATGCTTCGCAGAATTGGCGCTCGGCTTTCCTGCGCATGCCTTATCAGCGCGACGCCCTCGCACGCCGCGGCGTCATCGCCGAGACATTCGAAACCGCCTGTCTCTGGGGCGGATTCGACGAACTGCACACGGCGGTGACCGAGGCCGCCCGCACGGCGATCGAGCGGGTCTGCGGGGCCGGCGTGGTGACCTGCCGGTTCACCCACGTCTACCCCGACGGCCCGGCCCCGTACTACGGCATCTACGCGGGCGGGCGTTGGGGCTCACTCGACGCACAGTGGGACGACATCAAAGCCGCTGTGTCCGAGGCGATCAGCACCACCGGCGGCACCATCACCCATCACCATGCGGTCGGTCGCGACCACCGCCCCTGGTATGACCGGCAGCGCCCGGACCCGTTCGCCGCGGCCTTCCGCGCGGCCAAGTCCGCGCTGGACCCGGCCTGGATCCTCAATCCCGGGGTGCTGCTCGACCCGTAATCAGCCGTGGCTCACATGCAGCAACCTGGCCAGGCTCGGCAGCTTGACGCGAGGCCGCCCGTGCGGCTCACCGGCCTCACGCTCGAAGCGGTCGATCAGCTCCCAGTGAGCCGACGTGACCAGCTTGGGCTGGCGCGAACCCAGCCAGTCGGCCAACTGATCGGCATGATCGTCGGGGAACTCCGCGATTCCGTCAGAAGCGGCCAGATCCGCCAGCAGCGTGTCGACGGTTTCCTGCGAGTCCTTTTTATTGGTGCCGATCACCCCGGTCGGACCGCGCTTGATCCACCCGACGACATACTCGTTGCGGCTGCCCTGCACCCGGCCCTCGGTGTTGGGAATGGTCGCGTTCTTCTCGTCGAACGGCAGCCCGGGCGTGGGCAGCCCGCGGTAACCGACCGAGCGCACGACCAGCTGAACCGGCAGTTCCTCGCGTTCACCGGTGTCTCGGGCCGTCACCCGGCCGCTGTCGTCGGTGACCAGTTCGTTGCGGCCGAGCACGATTCCCTCCACCTTGTCGTCGCCCTTGATCTCGATCGGGGATGTCAGAAACCGGAAGACCATGCGGCGATGTCCAGGGCGGGGTTCGCGGCCCGAATAGTCGCGCAGCACCTTAATGTTCAGCTTGCACACCTTGCCCACCGCCGCGGCGTCCTCGTCGGTGATGCCTTCCAGTTGCGCGGGGTCGACGATCACGTCAACTCCCTCGAGGTCGGCCAGCTCGCGCAGCTCCAGCGTGGTGAACGCGGTCTGCAGCGGCCCGCGCCGGCCGAGGATCACCACTTCCTCCACACCGCGGGGGAGCAGCGATTCCAGAGCGTGATCGGCGATATCAGTGGCCGCGAGCACGCCGGGGTCGGTGATCAGGATGCGCGCGACGTCGAGCGCGACGTTCCCGTTGCCGATGACAACTGCGCGGGCGCCCGACAGATCGGGCGCCATCTGCTCGAAACTGGGATGCGCGTTGTACCAGCCCACGAAATCGACCGCGGCCACGCTGCCCGGCAGTTCCTCACCAGGGATGTTCAGCGCGCGGTCGGACTGCGCCCCGACCGCGTAGATCACGGCGTCGTAGCGCTCGGCGAGTTCACCGGACTCGACGTGTTCGCCGACGATCACATTGCCGAAGAAGCGGAAGCTGGGGTGCTCGGCGGTCTGTTCGAACTGCTTGCTGATCGACTTGATCTTGGGGTGATCGGGAGCGACGCCGGAGCGGACCAGGCCCCACGGTGTCGGCAGCATCTCCAGCATGTCGACCGCCACTTCGATCTCGGCTGCGTTGAGCAGAGATGCCGCGGCGAAGAATCCCGACGGCCCGGAGCCGACGACGGCGACATGGTATGGACGCATACCCCAGCCTTCTGTTTCGTGCCCGGCTGCGGCGCGAGGGGGGCTGAGTAGGGCTGGGCGTCGCAGTCGCGCGGTGCACTGATGGTCTTCTGATGCTAAACGTAGGGGCCGGTGACTTGCCGGTAACCTTGTCGGCTGTGGAACCTGACCGTCAAGCCGACATCGCCGCACTTGACTCCACCCTGACCACGGTGGAGCGGGTGCTCGACGTCGACGGTCTGCGCAGCCGCATCGAGAAGCTGGAGCAGGAGGCGTCCGATCCGCAACTGTGGGACGACCAGGCCAACGCGCAACGGGTGACCAGTGAGCTTTCCCACACCCAGGGCGAGCTGCGCCGGATCGAGGAGTTGCGTCAGCGCCTCACCGACCTGCCGGTGCTCTATGAGCTTGCGGCCGAGGAAGCCGAGGGCGCAGCCAGCGGAATTGAAGCGCTTGCGGAGGCGGACGCCGAGCTCAAGGCGCTGCGCGCCGACATCGAAGCCGCCGAGGTGCGCACCCTGCTGTCGGGCGAGTACGACGCGCGCGAGGCGCTGCTCACCATCCGGTCCGGCGCGGGCGGGGTGGACGCCGCCGACTGGGCCGAGATGCTGATGCGGATGTACATCCGATGGGCCGAGCAGCACAAGTACGGCGTCGAGGTGTTCGACACCTCCTACGCGGAAGAAGCCGGGATCAAAAGCGCGACCTTCGCCGTGCGTGCACCGTTTGCCTACGGCACGCTGTCCGTCGAACAGGGCACCCACCGGCTGGTGCGGATCAGCCCGTTCGACAACCAGAGCCGGCGGCAGACGTCGTTTGCCGAAGTCGAGGTGCTGCCGGTGGTGGAGACCACCGATCACATCGACATCCCGGAAGGCGATGTGCGCGTCGACGTCTACCGTTCCAGCGGGCCCGGCGGCCAGTCGGTGAACACCACTGACTCCGCGGTTCGGTTAACGCATATCCCAACGGGTATCGTCGTGACTTGTCAGAACGAAAAGTCGCAATTGCAGAACAAAGTTTCGGCAATGCGAGTGCTTCAAGCAAAGTTGTTGGAGCGCAAGCGTTTAGAAGAGCGCGCTGAGCTGGACGCCTTGAAAGGCGAAGGCGGCAGCTCGTGGGGAAACCAGATGCGCTCCTATGTACTACACCCGTATCAGATGGTCAAGGATCTGCGCACCGAGTACGAGGTGGGCAATCCGGCCGCCGTCCTGGACGGAGACATCGACGGGTTCCTGGAAGCGGGGATCCGGTGGCGCAACCGAAAAGATGACGACTAACACAACTCTTCTTGCAATCTCGACAGCGCAGCGCTGGCACGATTTCTGGCGCGGCGAAATAGGTGGATGGATCATCACCCGGGGTCTGCGGATCGCCATGCTGCTGATCGCTGCGGTGCTGGCGGTTCGGTTCGTCACCTGGGTGGCCCAACAGGTGACCCGGCAGCTCGACGAAGGCTTCGCCGAAAGCGACGCCCTGGTTCGGTCGGAGGCAACCAAGCACCGACAGGCCGTGGCGTCGGTGATCCAGTGGGTGTCGATCGTCATGATCGCCATCTGGGTGATCGTTCAGATCGGCGATGTGCTGCAGTTTTCCGCGGGCGGACTCATCGCGCCGGCCACCGTGCTGGGCGCGGCGCTCGGCTTCGGTGCTCAGCAACTGGTCAAGGACCTGCTCTCGGGATTTTTCATCATCGTCGAGAAGCAGTACGGCTTCGGCGACCTGGTCTCGTTGACCGTTACGGGGATCGCCGCCGAGGCGCGCGGCACCGTTGAGGACGTGACGTTGCGGGTCACCAGGCTGCGGTCCTCGGAGGGCGAGTTGTTCACGATCCCCAACGGCCAGATAGTCAAGACGGTCAACCTGTCCAAGGATTGGGCACGCGCGGTGATCGACATTCCGGTGTCGACGAGGGCTGACCTCAACCGGGTCAACGAGGTGTTGCACCAGGAGTGCGAACATGCGCTCGACAATCCGGTGCTGGGGGCGTTGCTCCTCGACGCGCCCACCGTGATGGGGATCGAAAGCATCGAAGTCGACACCGTCACCCTGCGCGTGGTGGCCCGCACGCTGCCCGGCAAGCAGTTCGAGGCGGGCCGGCAGTTGCGGGTGATCGTGATCCGGGCACTCGAGCGCGCCGGCATCTTCACCACAGCCGACGCGACGGTCGCCGTCATCGACGACCCCGCCGACCCCGCCGACCCCGCCGCCCAGGCAGCCGAAGAAGCCGCCGGAGACAAGAGCGGCGAGACACCCCAGGATGCGGTGCATCAGCGGTGAAGTTCACGCTGAACGTCCTCGAGAAGCGCAGCGACGACGAGGCGGATCGGAGCTGGCCGCGCCACATGTTGGGCGGCCGGGTCCGCACCTCCACCATGGTCTTGATCGTGCTGTTCCTGGCGGTGTGGTGGACCTACGACACCTACAGGCCGGCGCCGCCGACCCACGAAGGTCCCCCGGCCACGCAGGTGGTGCCGCCGGGATTCGTGCCTGACCCGAACTACACCTGGGTGCCCCGCAGCCGGGTACAGCAGCCGCCCGGGGACACACCCACAGCCACACCGACGCCCACGACCACGACCCCGCCGCCGCCCGTCACCACGACCACATCACCGCCGTTCGTCCTGCCGACGTTGCCGTGCATACCGCCCTTCTGCATCCCCAGCACGACCCCGACTCCGTCACCGCAGCCGGGGCCGGGCCCGGTGCCCACGCCGGTGCTACCGAGGAGTTGATCGTCGCGTGCCAGCGAAATTCACGGCTAAACTGGCGTGCCGTGATGATCACCCTGGACCATGTCAGCAAGAAGTACAAAGCGTCGGCGCGTCCGGCGTTGGACGACGTCAACGTCAAAATCGACAAGGGTGAATTCGTTTTCCTGATCGGCCCGTCGGGTTCGGGGAAATCGACGTTCATGCGGCTGCTGTTGGGTGAGGACACGCCGACTGCCGGAGACATTCGGCTTTCGAAGTTCCACGTCAACAAAATGCCTGGTCGCCACGTACCGAAGTTGCGTCAGGTGATCGGCTGCGTCTTCCAGGATTTTCGGCTGCTACAGCAAAAGTCGGCGTTCGACAACGTCGCGTTCGCGCTGGAAGTCATCGGCAAACGCCGAGACGCGATCAACCGGGTGGTGCCCGACGTGCTCGAGACGGTCGGCCTGTCCGGCAAGGCCAACCGGCTGCCGCACGAGCTGTCCGGTGGCGAGCAGCAGCGGGTCGCGATCGCCCGGGCGTTCGTCAACCGGCCGCTGGTGCTGCTGGCCGACGAGCCCACCGGCAACCTCGACCCCGACACCAGCAAGGACATCATGGATCTGTTGGAGCGCATCAACCGCACCGGGACGACGGTGCTGATGGCCACTCATGACCACCACATCGTCGACTCGATGCGCCAGCGGGTGGTCGAGTTGTCGTTGGGCAGGCTGGTTCGCGACGAACAGCGTGGCGTCTACGGAATGGACCGCTAAGTGCGTTTCGGTTTCCTGCTCAACGAGGTCCTGACCGGCCTTCGTCGCAATGTCACCATGACCGTCGCGATGATCCTGACGACCGCGATCTCGATCGGCCTGTTCGGCGGCGGTCTGCTGGTGGTCCGGTTGGCCGACAATTCGCGGGCCATCTACCTCGACCGCGTCGAGACGCAGGTCTTCCTCACCGATGACGTCTCCGCCAACGATCCGGCCTGCAGCGCCAATCCGTGCAAAGCGCTGCGGTCGAAGATCGAAGGGCGAGAAGACGTCAAATCGGTGCGCCTCCTCAACCGTCAGGACGCCTACGACGACGCGATCCGTAAGTTCCCGCAGTACAAGGACGTTGCCGGAAAGGATTCCTTCCCTGCGTCGTTCATCGTGAAGCTGGCAAACCCCGAGCAGCACAAGGAATTTGATGCTGCGATGCAGGGCCAGCCCGGAGTGCTTTCCGTGCTCAATCAAAAGGATCTGATCGACCGCCTGTTCGCTGTTCTGGACGGCTTGAGCAATGTCGCGTTCGCTGTCGCGATGGTCCAGGCCATTGGGGCAATCTTGCTGATCGCCAACATGGTCCAAGTCGCGGCCTATACGCGCCGCACGGAGATAAGCATCATGCGACTGGTCGGCGCCAGCCGCTGGTATACCCAGTTGCCGTTCCTGGTGGAAGCGGTGCTGGCGGCGACGATTGGCGTGGTGATCGCCATCATCGGCTTGGTTGCGGTGCGGGCATTCTTCCTGGACAGCGCTCTAAACCAGTTCTACCAAGCGAATTTGATAGCGCGCGTGGACTATGCCGACATCCTTTACATCTCGCCGATTCTGCTGCTGCTCGGCGCGGCGATGGCTGCTCTCACGGCCTATGCAACAGTGCGCATATACGTGCGGCGATAACTGTGGCCAACAACACATCTCGAGCCAAGGCTCGTGGGGGCAGACAGATCATCGCCAGCAATCGCAAAGCGCGCCATAACTATTCGATCTTGGAGCAGTACGAGGCCGGCGTGGCTTTGCTCGGCACCGAGGTCAAGAGCCTGCGGGCGGGTCACGCGTCGTTGGTCGACGCCTTCGCCACCGTCGACGATGGCGAAATTTGGTTGCGCAACTTGCACATTCCCGAGTATCAGCATGGCACCTGGACAAACCATGATCCTCGTCGCAATCGAAAGTTGTTGTTACACCGCAGCCAGATCGACACGCTGATCGGCAAGATCCGAGATGGTAACCTCGCCTTGGTGCCGCTGTCTCTGTATTTCTCGGAGGGCAAGGTCAAGGTTGAGCTCGCGCTGGCACGAGGCAAGCGAGCGTATGACAAACGCCAGGACATGGCACGTCGCGACGCCCAGCGTGAAGTTGTTCGGGAGCTGGGTCGCCGAGCGAAAGGTATGAGCTAACTGATCGGGGCCGCTTACGCACAGCTGTCTGCCGTTTCGTACGGCGTCAGCGATTTCGTGGGCGGCGTGGCAGCGCGGCGGATAGCCGCGCTGCGCGTGATGCTGGCGGCGTATCCGGTCGAGGCGGTGTTGCTGGGTGTGCTGGCCCTGTTCGCCGGCGGACCGATTCACGAGGGTGCGGTCTTTTGGGGCTGCATGTACGGCATCGGTCAGGCGTTCGGCATGTGGGCGTTCTACGCGGCACTGGGCTCCGGCCCGATCTCGGTGGTGGCCCCGTTGGCGGGCGTGCTCAACGCCGCCGTGCCCGTGGCGGTCGGCATCGCACTGGGGGAGCGACCGGGCCAAGCGGCCTCGATGGGCGTCGTGCTGGCAATCGTCGCGGTGCTGCTGGTCAGCCGCGAGGCCGGGGAAGGGGGAGCCGACGGTGCCAACGCTTATCGGTTCACCCCCAAGGTGGCCTGGCTCGCGGTCTTGGCCGGATCCGCGTTCGGGCTGGATCTGGTGTTCCTGCACCAGGCGCCCCACGAGTGCAAGCTCTGGCCGCTGGTGTTCGCCCGCCTGTCGGCCACCGTGGTGATCACTGCTCTCGCGGCCACCAGGGGCAATCTGCGGCTCCCGCGCGGCAAGTCGATGAGGCTCGCGCTGGCTATCGCGGTCCTGGACGCCTGTGCCCTCGTGACCCAGCTGATTGCGCTGCAGTCGTGGTTGCTCTCGTTGGCCAGCATTCTGATTTCCCTGTATCCGGCGGCAACCGTCGTGCTGGCGATGGCGGTGTTGCGGGAACGGGTGACACGCTGGCAGGGAATCGGCATGGCGATGGCCATGGGCTCTGTCGCGATGATTGCCGCGGGCTGACACCCGCGCAAATTCTCCGGGTCGGCCTCTATATCTGGCGCTGATCGGCCTACGATCCGACCATGGCGACCCGTTCGATCACCACAGTCGACAAGTCCAATGTGCTGCTTGGCCTTTTCGCGGTGTGGGACTCCATCGACGCGCAGCTGGAAGGGTTGCCCGAGAGCGGTTGGCAGGCGATGACGCCGCTGCCCGGGTGGTGCGTGCGTGCCGTCGTGTCCCACATCATCGGGACCGAGTCATTCCTGCAGGGCGTCGCGCCACCGCAACCCGACATCGACGTCAAGGCCCTCGAACACGTGCACAACGACATCGGAGCATTGAACGAGTGCTGGGTGCGCGCTCTCAGCGCCGACCCGGGCCCCAGCGTTCTGGAGCGCTACCGCGCGGTGACCGGCAAGCGCCGCGAGGTCCTGCCGGCGATGTCCGACGACGACTGGAACGCGCCGACACCGACGCCGGCGGGCATGGACAGTTATGGACGGTTCATGCGGATACGGGTCTTCGACTGCTGGATGCACGAGCAAGATATTCGGATGGCGTTGGAGCGACCGTCGACCGACGACGAGCTCACCGGGCCAGCGTCGCAACTGTCCCTCGACGAGATCGCGGCGACCATGGGGTTCGTGGTCGGCAAACGCGCCCAAGCGCCCGAGGGTTCACGCGTCCAGTTCGACCTGACCGGTCCGCTGGCACGCAGCATCCGCGTCAGCGTGGATGGTCGCGCTCAGGTGGTCGACGACTTCGGCGGGCAGGAGCCGACGGCGACAATCCGGCTCGACGGCCTACAGTTCACCAGGCTCGCCGGCGGGCGGCCGATATGCCCCGCACGCTCGCACGACGTCGAGCTTGACGGCGACAAAGACCTGGCCGCCCGCCTCGTCGAGCGCCTCAACTTCGTGATCTGACCGGGAGATTAATTGCGTTGCCGCTCGTCGGTAACGGCGTAGGATGGGGTGTCCTGCCGAAAATCGGCGGGGATGCGAGGGGCTGAACGGTTTCGACTTCGCGCATCGAATCAAGGGAAGCGTGCCGGTGCAGGCAAGAGACCACCGTAAGCGTCGTTGCAACCAATTAAGCGCCGTTTCAGTACAGCGCGACTACGCTCTCGCTGCTTAAGCGACAGCTAGTCTGTCAGACCGGGAAAGCCCTCGACCCGGACCCTGGCATCAGCTAGAGGGATCAACCGATTAGTCCGGTCGCGGGACTTATCGGGACACTAACAGCGACTGGGATCGTCATCCTGGCTAGTTCGCGTGACCGGGAGATCCGAGCAGAGGCATAGCGAACTGCGCACGGAGAAGCCTTGAGGGAATGCCGTAGGACCCGGGTTCGATTCCCGGCAGCTCCACTGTTTTGGGTCGGGCCAGGATGAAACTCCTGGCCCGTTTCTAGCGGGCGCCCTCGTCAGTCGTCGATGAATTCGATTGCGGTTGTGGCGAACGCTTCGTGGTACTGGAAGATCCCGCCATGGCCGGAGTTGGGATAGATGGTGAGTTTCGAGCCGGCGATCCGACGGTGCATGTCTTCGGAGAGCGTGGAGGGGACCATGCGGTCGTTGTCCCCGTTCGCGATCAATGTCGGCTGGGTGATCATCGATAGGTCGGCGGGTGTGGAGCGGCCCCATCGTTTGATCGCTTTGAGTTGGGTTCGGAAGGCCTTCACCGTGATTGGCGCATCTCGATCGTCGGTGCGTTCTTCGAGGCGCTCGACGAATGCGCGTGCGGCCCGTTTGCCGGCTTGGTCGCGGTTGAAGAACAGGAACTCCTTGGGGTCCACACGGGTAAGGGTGGCACGCAACGTGTCGTAGTAGGTGGTCCCAGCGACCTTGTCGATTCCCTTTCCGCCTGCGGGTCCGGTTCCGGTGAGGATCAGCTTGCGGACGAGTTCAGGGTGTTTGATCACCAGTGCCTGGGCGACCATCCCGCCGAGGGAGAAGGAGAAGATGTCGACCGTGTCGAAGCCGAGTGCTCTTATGAACGTATAGGCGTCATCGGCCATCGACTCGACGGTGTTGGGAACGGTTCCACTCGAGGCTCCGACGCCGCGGTTGTCGAAGGCGATGACGTGGTGCTGCCGTGCGACCGGATCGATAATCCGAGGGTCCCAGTTGTCCAGCGTGGCGGCGAGGTGGACCAAGAAAATGATGGGAACCCCGCCCTTCGGCCCTAATTCGCGGTAGGCGTACGTCACGCCCGCTGCGGTCACCGCGCGTGATGGCGCCTGGATGTACGACGTGATCACATCGTCGTGCTGGTTTCGATCGGTGTTCACTAGGTGCTCCTGGTGGTGTTTCGTGCTCAGTGCTGGGCGAGGAATTGCAGTGCGTCGGGTACGAAGGTTCGGTGGTGCTGGAACACTCCGCCGTGTCCCGAGTTGGGATAGATCTTCAGTTGTGCGTTCGGCAGTCGACGTGCCATGTCGGCTGAGTGGCTGCTGTCGACCATGAGGTCGTGGTCACCATTGGCGACGAGGATGGGCTGAGTGATGACCGACAGGTCGTCGGGTTCGCTTAGCCCGGCGTGCCGGATGGCTTTGAGTTGAGCGATGCGGGCCTGCATCGAGATTCGCTTGTCCCGGTGTTGTGTTCGTTCCTTGAGGCGGTTGAGGTAGTCCGATGCGGCGCGTTTGCCCTCGGCGGTGCGGGGGAAGAACAGGAAGTTCCTGGGATCGCTGAACGTCAGCGCCGCTTTGAGGTAGGCGATCCCGACGATCGTCGCCATTTTGTCGATGCCCCCGCCGCCGCGTGGACCCGTGCCGGCGAGGATCATGCGTCGCACGAGGTCTGGTGCCTGTAGGGCGACCATCTGGGCGACGCCGCCGCCGAGCGAGAACCCGAACAGGTCGACGCGTTCGAGGCCCAGTGCGCGTATGAAGGCGATCGCGTCGGCGCCCATCTGCTCGACCGTGTGTGGCACCGACGAGCCTGTCGCGCCGACACCGCGGTTGTCGAAGGCGATCACGCGGTGGTGTGCGGCGATGCCGTCGATGATTCGCGGGTCCCACTCGTCGAGGACCGCGGTCAGGTGGTGGAGGAACACCACCGGAATGCCTGTCCCGGTGCCGAGTTCGCGGTATGCGAACTCGACGCCGTTGACGTCGATCTTGCGAGTCGGAGTGTCTTTCCAGGTTGTCATTTCTTGCCTTTCGATTCGATCGTGCGTCCTCGCACGGACATTGGAATGTTTGGTCACGGTGCAGTGAGTTGACGTGCGTCGAGTTTCGACAGGGCGGCCAGGGTCCGCCGGTCACGGGTTAGATGCGAATCCATTGCGGGCGCGATGAGTCCCCGCAGCGCCGATAGGGGCTTCCATCGGGATGGCTCCATGATGCGCGGTGAGCGGTGAGCGAGGCTGTTGGCGAGTGCTGTTGCGGCAGTGCTGGGTTGAAGGCGCTTGAGCAGGGGCCGCGGCAGGGTCGCGAGCAGTTCCTCGACGACGGGGTCGCCGTCGACGCCGTGCTTGATCATGTTGGTTTCGATGAGTGAGAAGTAGGCGATCGTGGTTGAGACGCCGTGCGCGGCGAGTTCCACGCGCAGTCCGCGGCCGAGTAGTTGCTCGACGGCTGCCTTGCTCATGGCATAGGGAATGGTGCCCATTCCGTTGAGAAACGCGAACACCGAACTGATGAGGACGAATTGGCCGCGGTGAGCGATGACTTCGTCCATCGCAGCCTGAACGGTGTTGACGACGCCGGAGACGTTGACCGCGAGCACGGACTCAATCGACGGCGTCGGCGTATTGCGCAATGTTTCGGCGCGAGCAAGAATGCCGGCGTTGGCGATCGCGACGTCAACCCGCCCGAAGCGGTCGACAACATCGGCGACGGCAACGTCGAGAGCGTCGCGGTCACACACGTCGGCGATCGAGCCCATGGCCGAGTGCGACGACATGCGCGCGGCGATCCGTGGCGTCTCGGGGTCGACGTCCACGATGGCCACTTTCGCGCCACGGCTGAGGAGTTCGCGCGCGGTTGCGCTGCCGATTCCGCCGGTTCCACCAGTGATGAGCACGACCTTCCCGCGGAGGTCGTAGCGCAGACGTGTCATCGGATACCGCGCTTGGGGCGGAAGGAGGCTGCGCCGTTGCGGCGAACCAGAGCGACTGTCGTGGCCAGCCGGCCTCGATCGAGGTCAGGTTCGCGGCCTGCGCCCAGTCGATGCAGTTGATCGGTGTTCCAGCTCAGGTTGAGGACGGCGTCAAGCGCCTTGACGTCGACGAATCTGCCGAGCACGCGGCGCATCCCGTAACGCAGCTCTCGGGCCGGCAGCACGTCCACTCGGTCTGACAGGATGGCGGCCGCGGCGTCAGGCGTCGTCACCGTCGGACGAGCGAGTCCCACCGCATCGCAGTCACCGGCCCGCAGCGCTTCCTGCATGGCTGCGCGTGACCGGAATCCACCCGTGACCGCCAGCGGCACCTCGCCTGCCAGTTGCCGCACTGTGCGCGCGTAATCGAGGAAGTATGCCTCGCGGGCGCGGGTACTGGCCGCAGCGGAGCCCGACATGGCCGGCGACTCGTAGTTGCCGCCACTAATCTCGATCATGTCGAGGCCTTCGCCGGCCAGGGCAGCGACCACATCGCGAGACTCGTCCTCGCTGAATCCACCGCGTTGGAAGTCCGCCGAGTTGAGTTTCACGCTCACCGCAAAGCCAGGAGACACCCGAGCGCGGATGCGCCGGACGGTCTCCAGAAGGAACCGCATCCGTCGCGGCGGATCGCCACCCCAATCGTCGTCACGCAGATTTGTCAGCGGCGAGAGGAACTGCGTCACGAGGTAGCCGTGCGCACCATGCACCTGGACGCCGTCGAATCCCGCGGTCTCGCACACTGCTGCCGTCGTCACGAATCGTTCGATGATGTCCTCGATCTCGGACGACGTCAGCCCGCGCGGTGTCGGCGAGCCGGGAAGGCTCATCGGCACAGCACTCGGCGCCACCGGAATGTGGCCCAAGGCGAGGGGGTTCGACTGGCGCCCCGGGTGATTGAGCTGGACCCAGATCGGTACGCCGGCGTCATGAGAAGACTTGGCCCACAACGTGAGTGCGTCAAGGTCACGGTCGTCCTCGATCACCACGTTGTCGGGTTCACCCAACTGTGTGCGATCGACCATCACATTGCCGGTGACCAGCAACCCGTACCCGCCCCGACTCCACGTGCGGTAGAGCCGCTCGAGACGGGCGCCGGGCGAGTTCCCCGAGTCGGCAAGCGCTTCGCTCATCGCGGCCTTCATGATCCGGTTCGGGAGCACCAGCCCGCAGGGCAACTGCAGGGGGTCATACAGAGAAGTCATCGGGCGGTCTTCCTCGCTGTAAACGCTATTGGCGTATGATTGTAATATTATGACTGTAAGTTAATCGGATATGATCCGCAAGGGCGACTTTCAGCGACGACGGAGGAGGCGAGCTGTGGCGAGGTACGACGCAGAGCACAAAGCCGGAACGCGGCGGCGGATCATCGAAACCGCCGGCCGACGTCTCAAGCAGGACGGCATCGACGGTTCAGGTGTCGCTGCGCTCATGACTGACGCGGGGCTGACCAACGGCGCGTTCTACGCGCACTTCGGGTCCAAGGACGACCTCGTCGCCAACGTGGTCGCCGATCAACTGGCCATCCAGCGTGCCGTCCTCGCCTCGTTACCTAAGGGCCGGGCAGCACTGGAGGAATTCGTGCGCGACTACCTCGCGCCACATCATCGCGATGATCCGAGCACGGGCTGCCCGAACGCTGCCCTGCTTGATGAGATCGGCCGCTGCGATGACGCCGTCCGCGATGCCTACACCGAGGGAATGCAGTCCATCGTCGACGTGATTGCGGCGCACTTGTCTCCACACGACCCGTCCGCCGCCCGCACAACGGCGCTGGGGCTGTTCACCGTCCTGGTCGCCACTATGCAATTGGCGCGCGCCGTATCCGACCGGGAACTCTCCGACGACGTACTCGAATCAGGCATTCGCAATGCACAGGTCCTGCTGGATCCGTGGTGAGTGTTCGCAGCTCCTCGGTCCAGCAGCTGGCACGGCCGCTTGCAGCGTTTACGGAAGGCCGGTTTGCGTTACATCTATAACGAAGTTATATTCGTCCGATGCGTCGCAAACTGGCAGGTCGAAGAGTGGTTATCACCGGAGCGGCACGTGGCATCGGGGAGAAGGTGGCACGTGTTGCCGCCACCCGGGGTGCTCGGCTGGCGCTGATCGGACTGGAGCCCGACCTGTTGCGCGCCCTCGCCGATGACCTGGGCCCTGACACGTCGTGGTGGGAGGCCGATGTGCGCGACGGGGCCGCTCTGCGGTCGGCAATCGATGGTTGTGCCGAGACGATGGGTGGTATCGACATCGTCGTCGCCAATGCTGGGGTTGTCGCCTACGGGACCGTGCGCCAGATGGACGCGGCGTCGTTTGAGCGAGTAGTGGACATCAACCTGAACGGTGTGTTCCGCACCCTCAAGTACGCGACGCCGCATGTGGAGCGCAGTCGTGGCCATGTGACGGTCGTGGCGTCGGCGATATCGTTCACGCCGCTGGCTGGCATGGCCTCATACGCCGCAAGCAAAGCCGGGGTCGAAATGCTCGCCCTAGCCTATCGCCAGGAGGTGGCGCACCTCGGTGTCACGGTCGGGCTTGTGCATCCCTCATGGATCGACACGGACCTCATTCGGGGCGCCGAGGCGGACCTTCCCTCCTTTCACGAGTTGCGCGTACGGCTGCCATATCCCGGCAACGTCACGACCAGTGTCGACCGAACAGCGGTCGCGATAGTCGACGGACTCATGCGCCGTCGCAGCCGGGTGTACGTCCCGCGCGCCGTCGTCGTGGCCAACTGGGCGAAGGCGGCCGTGAACTCGCCGGCGGCATGGCCCTGGATGAGGCGCTTTGCGGCCCAGGTGGTTCCCACCCTCGAGCGTGAGGTCGAGGCATTGGGAAGGCACGACCAACTCGTGCCAAGTGCCGGCAGTCCCAGCGCCGAGATCACGTCTTCCTACACGTCCGCCTGACTTTCGCCTGCCCGCGCGATCGAGTCGTAAATGCGCGCAGCCGCCTCGTGCGAGGCCTCGGCACGCTCACGCGTATCGCCCAGTCCCACAGAAAGATTCACGCCCATTGGCAGCAGGATCTGCCTGACCGGCGCGTCAAAATCGACGAAGGTCTCCGCCAGCTCGAGGGTGATGAAGCCGTGTACGAAACTCCACAACTGGGCAGCTACCACGTCGGGATCCTGTTGTCTGACCCTGCCCGAGCTCACCAGCCGAGCGCACGCTTCTGTCACGTGAGCGAAAGCGCCTCGAAACGCCGGCGACCGACCACTCGAACGAACTCCTGAATCCGCCACCGGTCGGTAGGTCGAACGAGTGGATAGCCCAAACATCAGGTCATACAGGTGGGGGTTCTCGCGGGCAACTCGCCGACACGTCAACGCCTGGACAGCCAGATCCGCGATCGGATCCTCCGTCACGGGCAACTGGGAAAACGCGCTGTCGAGCTGTTTGAACCCTCGGTCGATCACCGCACGCGTGAGCTCAGGAATCCCGCCGAAGTAGTGGTACACCAACATCGTCGAGAGCCCACTCGCGGCAGCCACCGTACGCGCCTTGATGGCCGAAGGCCCCTGCTCGGCGAGCAGACTGATCGTGGCCTGAATGAGCCGCTCCGGCGCACCCTCCGCTGTCTGCTCATCTGACATGTTCGGCATGGTTTCACCTATTTTCTCAGCACATTCCTCGAGGGAAGTCGATCTGATCCTTGCCGAACGAGTATAACCTCGTTATATTAGCTCTGTAACTTCGTTATAGAACTGTTCGACGAGAGGACACACCGATGAAGGGGCACTTCGAGATAGTCGACCAGGGCGCGGTGCTGATCGTGCGGGTCGACGGCGGCCAGCACAGCCTGTTCGGCCTGGACATCGCCAACCAGCTCGACGAGTTGGTAAGCAGCGTCGACCGCGATCCAGGCGTGCATGCCGTCGTGTTCACCGGGGCGCGGCCCGGCCGGTTCGTCAGCCATGCTGACGTGCGGTGGCTGCAAGAAGAAGGCGCTGCGGTCCCCGAGTTGGGCAGACGCGGCGCCTCGGCTGTCGCACGCATCGCCCGAGGCGCAGCCCGCGTCCCCGAGCCAGTGGTGCGCCGGACTCCGCTGCGGGGCGCCGTCCAGCTCGACCGCTTGCACGCGACATTCATGCGGATGAACGCCAGCGGCGTCATCTTCATCGCCGCCCTCAACGGTTCCGCGCTGGGCCTGGGCGCGGAATTCGCCTGGGCGTGCGATCTGCGCGTCATGGCCGATGGGGAGTTCTTCATCGGCCAGCCGGAAGTACTCCTGGGAATCAATCCCGGCGGTGGCGGGACCCAGCGACTGACCCGACTAATCGGCACCCACCGCTCCTTGGTAGCCATCCTCGAGGGCAAGCCGTTCACGCCCGCGCAGGCGCTGGCCAACGGAGCCGTCGACGAGGTCGTGGCGCCGGACGACGTCGTGACGCGGGCGACCGAACTCGCCGAACACTTCGGCAAGCGGACCAAAAGGGCAGTCGCGGCCGTCAAGCGGTCGGTGTACTTCGGCGGCTCGATGTCGCTGTCGGAAGGCTTGCATGTCGAGCGCACCGAGTTTCTCCAGACAGATCAGTCCGATGTCGGTCAGGAACTGATGCTCGACTACCTCGCGACCACGGAGGCCACCGGCGAACTGCCCCTCTACCGCCAGGACACCTACGCCCAAGCGCTCGAGTCGGGCCGGGTGCCCGGGGTCGGCTCGACCAACGGGGCGGTGAGCCGGTAATGAACACTTCGCAGCCGTATGCCCGGCACAACGTCTCGTTCGCCTCCGGCGAGGACACCTGTGCCGCATGGCTTTACCTGCCCATCGGAGTCACCGCGCCGCCCGTGGTCATCCTCGGGCACGGCCTCGGCGCCACCCGCGAGATGCGCTTGGACGCCTTCGCCGAGCGGTTCGCACAGGCCGGTATCGCCGCCTTGGCCTTCACCTATCGGCACTTCGGCGACAGCGGTGGCCAACCCCGCCAGCTCCTGTCAATCAAACGACAGCTCGCCGACTGGGATGCGGCTATCGCTTGGGTGAATAATCATCGCGGGGTCGACACCACACGAATTGCCGTCTGGGGCAGCTCCTTTGGCGGCGGCCACGCCATCACCGTCGCCTTACGCCACCCCGAACTGAAAGCGGCGGTTGCCCAGTGCCCATTCACCGACGGTTTGGCCTCCGCACTCGCGCTTGGCCCGGCTAAATCCCTCAAGGTGTTGCCCGCTGCTGCAATGGATTTCGCTTCTATGATCGGCCGCCGGACGCCGGTGATGATGCCCCTCGCCGGCGCCCCCGGTTCACTGGCGCTGATGAACGCCCCGGACGCTCTTCCGGGTTACGAGGCGCTGCTGCCGGCCGGCGCGACCTTCCGGAACGAGGTAGCAGCGCGGGTCGCCCCGACCATCATTCGCTACCGCCCCGGGCGCGCGGCGAAGAA
The DNA here is from genome assembly GCA_963767375.1 of uncultured Actinomycetota bacterium. GTDB lineage: Bacteria > Actinomycetota > Actinomycetes > Mycobacteriales > Mycobacteriaceae > Mycobacterium. Next base: position 1,814 of record CAVYDT010000008.1, on the reverse strand, counting down.
GATCAAATTTCCAATCCTGTTCTGCGTCAGCAACACCGATAGCGTCACGCCACCGGCGCAAACCCTGCGCTACGCGCGCACCGCAGCGAGGGGCGAGATCAAACGCTACGACGCCGGCCATTTCGACTTCTACATCGGCGAGGCCTTCGAAGCGCTGGCACGCGACCAGGTCGAGTTTCTCACCCGCCACCTCCACCCGGCCCACAGAGCGGGCAGCCCACGCCGCGGCGCACCACTCATAACTATTAGGAGAACAACATGAACGACACCACCCACGCCATCAACCAGAAACCAGCTCGGCGGAAGCACACGATGAAAGCATTCGTTGTCAGTCGGTACGGGAAAGCGAACAGCGTTGAGGCCGTTGAACTTCCCGAGCCCGAACTGGGGGACGGTGACGTCTTGGTCCAGATTCACGCCGCCAGCGTCAATCCCTTGGATCTCAAGATTAGAAATGGCGAGCTCAAGCCCCTGCTGCCGTACAAGTTGCCACTGGTGCTGGGTAACGATCTCGCTGGCGTTGTCGTTAAAGCCGGAGCAAATGTCGACCGATTCAAACCGGGTGACGAAGTCTACGCAAAGCCTGACAAGGATCGGATAGGCGCTTTCGCGGAGTTGATAGCAATCAGTGAGAACGACGTCGCGAAAAAGCCGCATCGACTGGACATGGAACAAGCAGCCTCGGTACCTCTAGTCGGTTTGACCGCTTGGCAAGCACTGGTAGAAAAAGCGAAGCTGCAAGCCGGACAGACGGTGCTTATTCACGCCGGTTCCGGAGGTGTTGGAACGATGGCGATTCAACTGGCAAAGCATCTCGGGGCCACCGTCGCCACCACCACGAGCACCGCGAACGTTGAGTGGGTGAAGCGACTCGGAGCCGATGTCGTCATCGACTACACGAGTAATGACTTCGAAACCGTCGTTCGTGATTACGACGTTGTCATTGACACGCAGGGCGGTCGGACGCTCGAAAAGTCCTTCCGGGTGCTCAAACCTGGCGGCAGAGTCATCTCGGTGGCCGGGCCGGCTGAGCCTGCTTTCGCCAAGGAGTTCGGGGCGAACTGGTTCTTGATACAGGCGATGCGTGTTCTCAGCTTTAAGGTCAGGCGGAAAGCCAAACGCCGCGGAGTGACTTATTCGTTTTTATTCATGAAGGCAAGCGGGGACCAATTACGCGAGCTCGGCTCGCTCATCGATTCCGGGGCTATTCGTCCCGTTGTAGACCGGGTCTTTCCATTCCAATCGACCACGGAAGCCCTTGCCTACGTCGAAAAGGGGCGCGCAAAGGGCAAGGTGGTCGTAAAAGTCAAGTGACCACCTCTAGACGCGTAACACTTCACGGTGCTCAGCTCACCACACGTATCCGCAAGCTCGCGCATTGACGGGAAAACGCGACAGCGACTCCGTGGGCGCATCTAATAGGTCAGCACTAGGCCGCAACCGCCGGGAGACGCCTGGATTCGCTTCAGGACATCACCGCTACACCCATCCGGCGCTGGCCCCGCGGCGCCGGCCGTGCGGGTCTGGCTTCCAGCCAGGGCCGGCTGCGGCCTGTCGATGCCATCAACACTTCTCGCGTATGCGCAGGTCGTTTCGCGTATTTTCGCGTATTTTCGCGTAGCAGAATTCAGCGTTTCTGCAGGTCAAGCTGTTTTATGCGCCGAGTTCGATTCCCGGCAGCTCCACTGAGAATTAGCTGGTCAGAGCGTATTTTCGCCCTGGCCTGCTTCCTTTGTGGGCACATCGCTGATGAACGTAGAGGGGAATTGATATGACTCTGCCAATGCAACGTTCCGCCGGCCAGGCGCAGAGGT
>CAVYDT010000007.1:0-163142 GCA_963767375.1 uncultured Actinomycetota bacterium | reverse complement strand
GCATCATGTTCATCAGCGCCTGCCCGACTGAAACATGACGATAGATAACACCTTTGGGATGACCGGTGCTACCCGAGGTGTACAGCAGCATCGCCATGTCTTCGGGCTCAGGTTTCGCAGTGGCGTAGTCGCGGCCGCGACCGGATGCCACGGCGTCCCCGATGGGCCGCACGTCGAGGTGTGAGAGTGAGTTGTCGGCCAAATACTCGATGCCACCGTCGACGTCGCTGAACAGCAACGCCGTTCGGCGCTGCCGCAGCGCGTCGGCGGCCAGCCTGCTGCGGGGCAGGTCGGCGGCCAGCACGGTCGGATCCGAGTCGCGCAGCGTGAACTCGAGCTCCTCGGCCGATCCCCAACTGTTGATCAGTACCGGGACTGCGCCGACGTGGACCGCAGCGGCGAAGGTCAGGACCCAGTCCGGACAGTTGCGCATCGCAATGGCGACCCGTTCACCGGGCTTGACGCCCATGTCGTGCTGCAGAACGGCGGCCAGTGCGTCGACGTCGGCGAAGAACTGCTCGAAAGTCCACCGTTGGCCATCGAAGACGACAAAGTCCGCGGCACCGTGCCCGCGACCTGAGCTGAGGATGTCGAGGACGGTGGGTGCAGCGTGTGTGAAGACGCGTTGGGGTACTCCGGCCACCTGCTGTTCGGTTACGGCGAAGATCCCATCGGTGGCGGTGAACCGGCGAATGGCCTCGTGGACGAGGGCAGGAGTCAGCGTCACGATGTCCTCCCTCTGCGTCGATGCCATGCGTCCACTCCCTTCGAGTGGTTGGGTGCACGAAGCCACCACAATAAAACTACACTGTTTTCCTACACCATGGTGGTGCGGGTCACAAGGCACCCTGCCGCGCTACCGGCGGCCACAGATCGGCGTGCACTGTTAAAACTACGCCGTCACCGTAAGATGACGGCATGTCTTCGCCTCGTTCCAGTGCCACGCCACGGCGGGAGCCTGCCAATGGCTAAACCACTGATACCGGTCGACGTTATTCACGAACACGCCTTGGCGCTGATCGACGCCGAGGGCGCGGCCGCGCTCAACGCGCGACGTCTGGCCGCCGACCTCAAATGCTCCACCCGCACGCTCTACCAGCAGGTGGGCAATCGCGAAGAGTTGATTCGGGCACTCGTCGGTCGTCATTTCTCGCAGCTGCAATTGGACTTCCACGAATACGACACCTGGGAGTCCACGGCCGTGCAATGGAGTCTCGCGCTGCACGACGCGCTGCAGGCGCATCCGTTCCTCACCGAACTGATGAACGTCGATGACCGTGCTGCCGTCACCTCCTATGTCGACAAACTACTGAAGTCGCTGGTGCAGGCGGGTATCGACCGCCGGCTCGCCACCGACTGCTGCCGGTCATTGGTGAACACGACGATCAACCACACCATCGTCGAAGCGCAGGCACTGCGCCAGGCGCCACCCACCCGCGCGGGCGGCCTGGATGCGAAGAAACGGCAACAGTCCTACCTACGAACCATCGACTGGATCGTCGCCGGAGTCCGCCAGGAAGCGCTTACGACGACAACCATCGGCCGACGCCGTTAACTCGACGAGTCCGCCGCCCCGTCCGCGTCACTTTGGAAAACAATGTTGTTTAATGCACGGTATGGATGACGGTGTGGCTGCAGACTCCCCTGACCGTGGTCCGTTGCACGGAATACGGGTGGTCGAGTTCGCGGGAGTGGGTCCAGGGCCGCACGCGGCGATGGTGCTTGCCGACCTGGGTGCCGACGTGGTGCGCATTCAGCGACCAGGAGTGCTGCCCAGGGCCGGGTTCAATGCCGACGGAATGCTGCGGGGGCGAGCCGTGGCGGAGGCGGACCTGAAGGACGACGACGACAAGGCCTCGGTCATGAGCCTCATCCGACGGGCCGACGTCCTCGTGGAAGGCTTCCGTCCGGGGGTGATGGAACGGCTGGGGTACGGCCCCGAGGACGTGCAGTCGCTCAACCCGAGGCTGATCTACGCCCGAATGACGGGCTGGGGCCAGACCGGTCCACGCGCGCCACGCGCCGGCCACGACATCAATTACCTGGGTTTGACCGGCTTCCTGCACGCGATCGGGCACCGAGCCGACCGACCCGTCCCCCCGTTGAACCTGGTCGGTGACTTCGGCGGCGGCTCGATGTTCCTGCTCGTCGGCGTCCTCGCGGCGATCATCGAACGCCAGACCTCCGGGCGCGGCCAGGTGATCGATGCCGCCATCGTCGACGGGGTTTCGGTTCTGGGCCAGATGATCTGGGCATTCCGCGGAATCGGACTATGGAGCGACGAACGCGGCACCAACATGCTCGACACCGGTGCCCCGTACTACGACACCTATGAAACCGCAGACGGCCGGTACATGGCGGTCGGAGCCATCGAACCCCAGTTCTACGCCGAGTTACTCACCGGGCTCGGCCTGTCCGATCGAGCGGACTTGCCCGACCGCAACGACGCCTCGCAGTGGGAGTCGTTGAGAGCAATGTTCACGCAGGCATTCCGGACCCGTACCCGCGACGAATGGGCCGCGGTGTTCGACGGCACCGATGCGTGCGTCACGCCCGTGCTGACGTTCGCCGAGGCCGCCGCCGACTCGCACATGACCGCCCGCGGAGCCGTGACCGTGATCGACAACGTCATGCAGGCGTCGGTGGCGCCCCGGTTCTCGCGCTCGGTGCCTGTGGTTCCGGAAGGGCCCGCCCGCGCCGCCACTGATCCGGACGCGGTGTGGAGAGACTGACCACGCCTTTGCAAATTTGCGAAAACGGTGTTTTTCTAATACCTGACCCGAAAGTGGCCGGTCCGCCGGGTCGGAGAGGTAGTCGACATGGCGTGGGACTTCTGCGCAGATGAAGATTTTCAGCCCACGCTCGATTGGGTTCGGCGTTTCGTGGACGACGAGCTTCGCCCGATCGAGCCGCTGCTTCCCCATCTGTCACCGCAGCAGGCCAACAGCCTGTTAGACCCGCTCAAGGAACGGGTCCGTGAGCAAGGGCTATGGGCTGCGCATCTGCCGAAGGACATGGGCGGCAACGGCTTCGGCCAGCTGCCGCTGGCCCAGATGAACCTGATCACCGGCCGGGTGGGCCTGGCCATGGAGGTCTTCGGGAACATGGCCCCGGACTCGGGGAACGCCGAACTGATCGCCGAGGGCGGAACCGAGGAACAGAAGGAGCGCTGGCTGTGGCCCAACCTGCGTGGTGACATCCGCAGTGCGTTCGCCATTACCGAACCCTGGGTATCCGGCACCGACCCGACGCAGATCCAATCGACGGGCGTACTCGAGGACGACAAGTGGGTGCTGAACGGACGCAAGTGGATGATCACCAACGCGTCAATCGCCGACTTCATCATCTTCATGGTGGTCACCGACCCAGAGGCCTCGCCACACCTGCGTTGCTCGATGATCGTGGTGGAAAAGGACACCCCGGGTTTGACCATCCTGCGTGACATTCCCTCGATGCACGATCCCGACGTCACGTTTGGCAGGATCGGCAACCACGCCGAGGTCGTGCTGGACGATGTGCGCGTTCCTCGCGATCATCTGATCGGCCCGCAGGGTCATGGGTTCGTGCTGTCGCAGGTCCGGTTGGGGCCGGGACGGCTGCATCACGCGACGCGCTGGCTGGCCGAGGCCGAGCGCGCCTTCGACATGATGTGCGAGCGGGCCCAGTCGCGGTCCTCGTTCGGCAAGAGCTACACCCGCCACCAGATGGTGCAGGAATACATCGCTGACTCTCGTATCGAGCTGGAGACGGCGAAACTCCTCACCCTGCGGGCGGCGTGGAAGTTCGACCGCGAAGGCAACCGGGCCGCGCGCAGCGACATCGCCATGTGCAAGGTGTACAACGCCCAGGTGGTGCACAACGTGGTCGACCGGGCGTTGCAGGTGCACGGGTCCCTGGGCTACAGCGGCGACATGCCACTGGAGTCGATGTACCGGATGGCACGGATGGCCAGCCTCGTCGACGGCGCCAACGAAGTGCACAAGGTCAGCGTCGCCAAGAGCGAACTGTCCCGGTACCAGCCCGTCGAGGGCTGGCCCACCGAGCACGTCCCGACCCGGCTGGCCGCCGCCCGTGCCCGGTTCGCCCACCTGCTGGAAGCCAGCGCGTGAACCGTACCGCGGCGGCCGTCACGGATCTCAGAGGATGTTGCTGTGCTCAATGCAATCGGCTCTCGCGTCAGCCGAGCCTTTTTGGTAAACCTATTGCGGTGCAGGGGTTTCCAAAGTCCGGTGGCTGAGCCAGCCGGGGTCGGGCGTTCGGACAATCAATCACTCAACCAGGAGCCAGCATGGACATGGAACAATGGATGATCGGCGACATCTCCATCAAGAAGCACGTCGAGATGCTGTACTGGGCGCCACTCAGCCCCGCCATCACCCAGGCATGGGACGGCGGCTCCTTCGAGGAAATCCTTGCAATGGAGTGGTTGAAGCCCGCTTGGATGAACGACGCCGGCGAGGTCGGCATGGGCGTGCATTCATTCCTGATTGAAACCCGCGACGGCCGGCGACTCATCGTGGACACGGGAATAGGAAACGCCAAGAAACGCGCGGCGGCGATGTTCGCGGATCTCGACACCGACTTCCTGGACCGCTTGACCGCCGTGGGATGGGCGCCAGAAAGCGTGGACGGCGTTATCTGCACACACCTACACGTCGACCACACTGGGTGGAACACCAACCTCGTCGACGGTGAATGGGTCCCGACCTTCCCGAACGCCCGCTACTACTTCGTCCGACTCGAGTACGAGTACTGGAAGCGATATTCGGAAGATCCCACCGCAGCGGACGTTTACAAGTCTGATTGGGCGCGTGACATGGTCGACGGCGCGGCTGTCTTCAACGACTCGGTGCGTCCAATCGCCGACGCCGGGCTGATGCAGCTCGTGGAACCGGACGAAGTTATTGCGCCGGGAATCCGACTGATCCCGTCCCACGGCCACACCCCTGGACATGTGTCCGTCGTCATCGAATCCAACGGCCAGAGTGCCGTGATTACGGGCGACATGGCCCACTCCATCTATCAGATCGCGCGACCCGAATGGTCTTCACAGCTCGATACCGACATGGAGGAGTCGCGCGTAACACGCAAGCGATTGGTCTCCGAGTGGGCCGACTCCGGAACGCTCGTGCTCGGCACACACTTCGGGCCCCCTACGTGCGGTCACGTCCACCGAGAAGGATCGGGTTACCGCCTTGACTGAGGCGGCGATGCCCACTCTGATGCCTGCTCATCACACATGACAGGACATCATCACCAAAGTTCAACGCGGCCGCACCAACCCATGCCCCAACGAATTCGAGGTTGCGACGGTCGGCCGCCGTGCGGATGGCATAACGCCCGACGCCGCCGGTCGCCCAGACCATAATCTTGTATGCCTTGCCCGTCGTCGACCTCATGGCGAATCTTTTCCGGGGGATGCTGACTCAGCTAAACGATCAAGTGTGTAATGTTTTTGCGTGGCCGAATATGCGCACGAACCGAGCCGAGCGAACAGTGTTCATCACGTGGTGTTTGCAGTGCCGCAGGAACAGCTCCTGGATACCGCGCAATTCTTCTCGGAGTTGGGCTTTCGATTCCAGACCATCGAGCCGGAAGACGTGGGCCTGCGGGTGCTGCTGGACTGGGACGGCGGACTTGAACTGGTGACCCCACTGTCCTCTGCAGCTGACGGCGATAACGCAGTGGCGAATTTCCTGCAGCAAAATGGGCCGGGTGTGTATTCGGTGGTGATCCGTGTCGGTGACGCGCCAGCCGCTGAGCAGGTGGCGCAGCGATACGGCGCGCAGACTCGGTTCCGTCAGCACCGCGGCGGTGACGGGTACGAACTCGACGAGATCGAGATGTCGGTCCTCGGGCTACCTTTGACATTCCTGTCCACCGATCTGCCCTAGTTCCGCCGTAGCCTCGGTCAGCCGCCGCGCGACTCGACGTAAGCGGTGATCACATCAATAAGCGCTTGGCGGTCCCGGGACGAGTCCACGGGTTCTGGCCACACCATCTGCGCCACGACCAGGCCGCGCAAGGTGGCCCAGATGAGGTTGCCGATCCGGCCGGCGTGCGGCGCGGACAGACCTTCTCCCAGGTGGCGGCCGAGGCTGGTCAGGGTGGCCATCAGGTCGGCGAGGTGGGTGTTGGCGACGGTGTCGCGCAGGCCGCGGGTCGAGATGAGAATCTCCAGCGCAGCCATCGACGTGGGACTGGAGAATGCGCCCCAGATTGTGTCGATGACGAACTTGGTGCGCGCCCGCACGCTGCCCTTGCGGACGGCCCGCGGTGGTAACTCGTCGAGGGCGTCGAGCAGTTCGCCGAAGCCCTTGTCCACCACCGCCATCAGCAAGCCATCCAAATCGCCGAAGTGGTATTGGACGACGCCCCAGGTCAGCCCGGCGCGGTCGGTGATGTGCCGGACGCTGGGTGGGGCGAAGCCCTCGTCGAGAATGCAGCGCACGGTCTCATCGATGACGACTGCGCGGGTGCGTTCAGCGCGTGCCTGGGCGCCGGTGGGCGGCCGACGGGGTGAGGTCATGAAATCGGAATTACCACAGCACGCCCCGCACGTGATCGGTCGGCCGCAGATCATGCGCGGCAAGGATGCCGCTCGGAGCCCGGCACACGGCGTCGATGAGGTTCACGGCGCGGGCCGCGGTGGCGATGACACCGCCCTGATTGTGGTCAATGCCCGATATACCCACGTGGGTGTTGATCTCGATGCCGGGGCTGCCCTCGACACGGACGCTGTGCACGCCGGGATGCCCGTCAGGCGGATATGGCCAGTTCGGCGCGGCTGCGTCGGTGAGCCGATTGACGTGTTCCATGGTGATGATCACCTCGCCGCCGCGCACACCTTCGACCGCAAAGCGGACGGCAGCCACGGTGCCCGGTTCGACATTCATCATGGTGCACTCGATTAGGTCGGGCGTGACCCACTTGTCGTAGCGCTCCCGCACTTCGTCGAGCTCGATGCCGAGATCGGTGGCCAGGCTGCGAACCTGCGCACCCCACATCGATGCGAGGACTCCGGGTGAGAAAAGGATGGGTTGATGGTCCGGCGCGGTCCCGAAACCGAAAGTCACGCCGGTGAATTCGGCGTCGTCATAGGTCCCGTAGTCGAAGATCTCCTGCACGGTCACGGCGGTGGCGCGCGCTGCCAAGCTCAGTGCGGTGTAGACCAGGGTGTCCCCGGAGAACCCCGGGTCAATTCCGTTGATGTACAACGTCGTATCGCCGTCGGAACAGGCTTGTGCCAGTGGCTCGCGCAGCCAATCGACGGCCTGGTCCGGCGCCACCAGCCAGACGAACGACGTTCCAACGACATTCGTGCCCGCCCGCAGAAATCGGCTGATCTCGCCCAACGCTTCGTGCGCGCGGGTCTCGGCTTGAGAGGTGTAGACCACGCAGTCCGCGTTCAGGTCGATCAGCGCGTCGATGTCGTCGGTGGCGAGCACTCCCGTGGGGCGGTCGAACCCGCATAGGTCTGCGGCGTCACGCCCGATCTTGTCCTGTCCGCGTGCGTGGACGCCGACGAGTTCTAGGTCGGGGCGCTCGATGATGCTGCGTAGCGCGTGGACTCCGACATTGCCGGTGGAGAACTGGACGATCCGACGGGTCACTGGAGTCCTTTCATAGCAGATCAGTCATAGTCTTCAGTCCGGCGTCGTAGAGCACGCCCGGCAGCATGCCGCCGTCGATTTCGATCGTCGTGCCATTGATGAAATCGGCTGCGCCGGAAACGAGGAAGACACACGTGCGCCCGACCTCTGCGGGTTCGCCACCACGCTTGAGCGGTAGCGCGTCGAAGTACGTCGATCCCGTCGGGTCGTCCTTGGGCAGGACGAACGAGTGAAAGTTGTCGGTGATCGCATGGTAATCGCCTTGATCGCAGACCATTTGGTGGGAGCGTTCCGCCCGTCAGACTCCGCGTCCACGCCGAAGATGGTGTCCAGCGGTGACCGCGAGCACCCGACGACCGTGGCGCCCGCGCGCAGCAATTCATGGGCGATGCCCACGCCGACACCTCTGCTGGTCCCGGTGACGATCGCGACCTTGTCGTCCAGCACACCCATGGTCAATGCCCCTTGCCGTTCGATCGCGGCGCCAGAAAAGCCTGTGACGGAAAAATTACATGTGTAATCATTACAGGACAAGAGCGGAAGGAGTCGCAACGATGCCGCAGGAACCCTTGGATCACCCGGACCAGTCGTACAAAGTCGTGGTGTGGGCGACCGGACGCGTCGGACGGTTGGCCATCCGCGCGGTGGCGGACCGCCCGAACCTTGAACTGGTGGGCGTGTGGGTGCACTCGGAATCCAAGGAGGGTAAGGACGCCGGCACGATTGCCGGCATCGATCCCTTGGGCGTGGCCGCGACCCGCGACGCCGCCGCCATTCTGGCCGGCGACGCGGACTGCATCATCTACACCGGGCCGGCGACCAGCCGCCCTCGCGAGGCGATCACCGACTTCTGCCACATCCTGGAGTCGGGCAAAAACATCGTCACCACCTCCGTTCCGGGCCTGGTCTACCCGCGAGGTTCTATCAAGGCGTCGACCGTGCAGCGCATCGTCGACTCGGCGATAAAGGGCGGCAGCTCGATCTATTCATCGGGCATCGAACCGGGATTCGGATGCGATCTGCTGGCCGTCGCGATGGCGTCGATGTCGAATCGGATCTACTCCATCCGAGGCTTGGAGATCACCGATTACTCGCGTGACAACACCGTCTACGAAATGCGGGAGCTGTTCGGTTTCGGTCAGCCGATGGACTATCAAGGCGGAATCATGATGCCCGGCGTGATCAAGTACGGCTGGGGCGCGGCGGTCACCATGGTCGCCGAAGCACTCGGCGTACAACTGGACGAGATACGCGAAACGTGCGAGTTCGCACCGTCATCGCGGCGACTGGAGACCCTATCCGGGGTGATCGAACCCGGCAACGTCGCAGCGGTCTGGTTCCGCTGCATCGGCGTGGTCGATGGCCAAGAAGTGATCACGATCGAGCACGTCGACCGGATGGCAGAAGACGTAGCACCGGACTGGCCGAAGAGCCGCGCTGGCGGCATCGACGGCGTGTGGCGCGTGATGATCGAAGGCGAGCCCAGCTTCGATGCCGAATTCGAAACCGGCTTCAACTCCGATGAGGACTCCACCGACCACGGCCTGCTCGCGACCGGTATGCGCGCCATCAACGCCGTCCCGTGGGTATGTCACGCGGCCCCAGGCCTGGTTGACGCACTGCACATCCCGCTAACGCCAGCGATCGGTTCGCTCCGCCCGCGCCGAGACGGAACCCCCACGATCGAAGGCCATCACGACGCCCGGATGGGAGCATAGGAGGTTCGTCAGGCATGGACAGCACGACCATATGATCTCGGACGCAACGAGATTGGCGTCCAACACATGATCAAAGTCTTCGCTCAGGCGCTAGGCGTCGCGCTGGCATAGGCGCGCTGAAACGCAGGATCATCCGTGGTCCTGAGGCGCTGGTGTAAGGAGAACGTCGTGAGTACATCGAAGGCCGGAGCCCGAGTTGGCGGCCTAGCGCTAGTCCTCGGGCTAGCCGCGGTCGTCATGCAGCGGCGACGTTCCCTGGCGTCGGCGGACTCATCACGTTCCACAGCCAACGCGGTTGGGGATACGGCGACGCCGCACTTCGAGTTCACCGGACAGCCGTCAGGAAATACCACTGTCGCAGTCACCGTGCTACGTGCCGTGGGTGCGGTGACAGATTTCCTCGGTATCGACTTCGGCACTCAGATTGCGCCGCTGATGGCGTTCGACCATCCGCCGTCCTTCACGGTGTCGGGCCTGGACGTTCAATGCGATGACTTTGCGGGCCAGCCGGTGTACGTGATCCGTTCGGGTAGTCCGTCGGGGAAATACGTTGTGGCACTTCACGGCGGCGCCTACATGGTCCAGGCGACGATCAATCACTGGTCTGCCTATGCAGCGATAGCCCGCCGTACCGAAGCGACCGTGATCGTCCCGATCTACCCGCTCGCGTCGACTTCCCAGGGCAGGGCGCAGACCGTGATCCCCGGCATGGCGGACTTGATCTCGGCTCGGATTACGCAGCACGGTGCAAACAACGTCAGCGTGTACGGCGACTCCGCTGGCGGTGCGATGGCTCTGGCAGTCGCGCAGCTCCTGGTAAGGCGGGGGAAGCCAACGCCGTCACACATGGTTCTCATTTCCCCATGGCTAGACATAACGATGAGCAATCCGGCCATCGCCTTCATCGACGACCCCGTGTTGAGGATGGCAAGTCTGCGGAAAGCAGGCCAGCAATGGGCTGGCGATCTGTCTCCAACCGATCCCTTGGTCAGCCCGGTATACGGGTCTCTGGCGAGTTTGCCGCCGACCGCTGTGTACTGCGGAAACATGGAACTGTTCGCTGCCGATGTGCTTCGGCTTCAAGAACAGGCGCTGGCGACGGCGGCCAGCGATTTCACCTTCATCCTGCGCAACGGCGCAATTCATGACTGGGCGATGGGCGGTGCCCTCAGCACCCCGGAGTCAGCTTCCGTGCAAAGGGACATTTACCGTCAGTTGGGCGTCACTGCGCCCGGCCTATGACGGACCGACATAGCGTCCTGCGGGGCCCCTCAATGACCAAGCGGGACGGCTGTTCGTGAATGCAACGAACTAGTTGGCAGTCACCGATCGCAGTTCCTGGACCGATTCGTCGATTAGTCGGCGCAACGCGGTCGGATCATTCTGTTGCACCCATTGAGCGAATGCCACCTGGAAGACGGTCACGCCCGCCTGGGCGGCGAGCATCGCCGCGTTCGCTGACACGCCTCGTTCCACCAGTGCGGCCTTGACCGCTGCGGCGAGGTTCTGCAGCTTGATCAGTTCGCGCTCCAGCAGCTCAGGATTGGCCTCGATGATCCGGGTACGGATCCGGGCGAAGGGGTGGCGCTCGGTGAACATCTCCGCGACGGGCTCGAGTCCGGCTACCACGGCCGTGAGCGGATTCGCGTCGGCGGCGGCGGCGACCCCTTCGAGCCAGACGCGTTGGAGTTCCTGGCTGCCGCTGAACAGCACCTCTCGTTTGTCGGAGAAGTAGCGAAAGAAGGTTCGCTTGGTCAGCCCGGCGCGCTCGGCGATCCCGGCGACGGTCGTCGCCTCGTAGCCCTGCTCGTCGAACAGTTCGATCGCGGCGCCCATGAGGCGGCCCTGTGCGTCCGGTTCCCAGCGTGCCATTGCCCCTGAGCATAGTCGATGACACCAAGTGTCATGAAAGTGTAGAGTGATGACACCAGGTGACATACCCCCTACCGACTGGAGATTTTCATGCACATATTCGTGACCGGCGCCTCAGGCCACATCGCCGCCGCCGTCATCCCCGAGCTCCTCAGCCACGGCCATCAGGTCGTCGGCCTTGCCCGCTCCGACGCCTCCGCCGAGACCGTCGCCGCGATGGGCGCCGAGGTTCTCCGCGGCGATCTCGATGACCTCGACGGGCTGAAAGCCGCCGCGACGCGTGCCGACGGCGTGATCCACCTCGCCTTCAAGCACGAGGCCATGCGCACCGGCGATTTCATGGGCGCGGTCGACTCGGACATGGCGGCCACCCGGGCGATCGGCGAGAGCTTGGTCGGCACCTACAAGCCGTTCGTCACCACCGGCGGCACGCTGATGCTCGCGATGGCCGGCATCAGCGGTCGCCCGGGCACCGAGGATGACCAGTCCGAGAGCGGTCCCCGCACGGACGCGGCGAACTACACGCTCGGTCTGGGGGGGCAGGGCGTGCGCTCCTCCGTCGTCCGGCTCGCGCCGATGGTGCACAGCAACCTCGACCACCACGGCTTCACCCATGCACTGATCGGCTTCGCGTCCGAGAGCGGGGTGGCCGCATACACCGGCGACGGCTCGAACCGCTGGCCGGCGGCCAACAGCTACGACATAGGCGTGCTCTATCGCTTGGCGCTGGAGAAGGCGCCTGCCGGCTCGACCCTGCATGGCGTGGGTGATACAGGCATTCCGCGCAAGGTGATCGCCGAGACGATTGCCGACAAGCTCGGGATCGGGACCAAGAGCATCGCTAATGAGGAGGCGCCGCAGTACCTTGGCTTCCTCGCCGGCTTTGCCGGTTTGGACAACCCGACCTCCAACGACAAGACCCGCGAGTTACTGGGATGGGAGCCGACACATCCCGGATGGATCGAGGACGTGCAGACGGGCCACTACTTTGCCTGATACCGCAGCAGACGCTGCCCTATGGGCCAAAACGGCGGCTAGCGCTGAGGTCGCGACTCCTTAGTTTCTGTCGGGTCCCGTCGCCCGCCGCCATAGCAGGCTGCTGTGCGTCGTCACGCCAGCGTCGTCGGTGCTCGTCGCCGAGAGAGTCAACAGGTCGCCCTCGACGCTGGCGTGACGAAACTGCGGTTGCGCCAACAGTTCCGGCATCATTGACATGGTGACGTCGTGGTGCAGCGTCGACGTTTCCTCGTCGACCGAGAATCGCCCGGCGTACGCCACGTAGCCACCCATGTTCGACTCGGCAAGCTGGGCCGACATGTGGCCGTCGGCGGTATAGAGAATCAGGCCGCGCGGCGCCCTGCCGAGCGGATGACGGTCCTCGCCAGTAGCCCCATCGCGGGCGACGAACGACACCAGTTCCCAAGTGCCGAGGACGGCATCCCGCAGCGTTCGGTTCACGGCAGGATGCCGGTGTGAGCGACTGACATCACGGCGCTGTCTTGCCAATCCTGGGTCTTCGTCACGAGGTCGATCCTCACCGGTAGGTTGTTGGGCCGCGCAGTGTTGGTCGTAGACCATAGTTGGATCACTTACCGTAATGGCGGCGCCCGTGGTGACGGCCATCAGGGGGTGCGGTGCCCATTACCAGATGCCCGAAAAGCTTGGCGACCAAGATGACCCGTACCGACACCTACTCAGTGACGGTTCACGAAGGGGAGCCGTCCCTGCGCGCCCCGAGCGCTGATTCGATCTCAATGACGGTCTTGCCAATCGCGGTGCCCGCAAACATCTGAGCGCACGCACCCCGTAGCTCGCCGAAGGTGACGACGTTGCCGATGTGGACGCGCAGCCGGCCCGCGTCGTACCAGGCGAACAGCTGATCGAAGTTGGCGCGGTTCATGGCCGGATCTTTGATCGCGGACATTCCGTAGGCGACACCGATCAGTGCCATTGATTTGAGGATCGTGTAGTTGGCCGGCATGACCGGGATGTCGCCCGCGGCGAAGCCCACGACGAGGTAGCGGCCGTTCCATCCGACGCAGCGGCGGGCTTGGTCGAAGAGGGCGCCCCCGACCGGGTCGAAAACGACATCGACGCCGGCGCCATTGGTGATATCCATGACGCGCTCGCGCAGGTCCTCCGTCGCGTAGTTGATCACCTGGCGGGCCCCGAGTTCTGTCGCGACAGAACACTTTTCTGGTGACGACGCCGCGGCGATGACCCGGGCGCCCATCGCGGCAGCGACCCCGACCGCGGCACTCCCGCAGCCCCCGCCGGATCCGAGTACGAGGACCGACTCGCCGGGTTGCAGAGCACCCCGCTGGCGTAGGCCGTGCAGCGCGGTGCCGTGCACCATCCCGAAGCCTGCGGCGTGGGTGAAAGGCATGTCGTCCGGAACAATGTGGACCTGCTGCAGCGACGGTGTCACTACCACCTCGTCGGCGAATGCCCCTACACCGCATACCGTCAGGACGCGGTCGCCGACCGCAACCTCGGTGACGTCGTCACCGACCTCGGTGATGATGCCGGCGGATTCGCTGCCGGGCACAAACGGGGGCTCCAGGCGAAGCTGATACTTCCCGCGGGTGATGAGCACATCGGGAAAGTTCAGCGCGACAGCATGATTGGCGATACGGATCTGTTCGCTGCCGCATTGCGGGCTTGGCAACTCTTGGAGTTGCAGACCGTCCTCGCCGTCCAGGCTGGTCGCGACCCAGGCCTTCACCGGATGCGCCCCGCGCCGGGTGCTGATACCGCGTCGATCGCTGTGTCGCCGAAGACCATTCGGGCCAGTTCTTCGAAGTTGGCACCATCGTGAACACTGAGTCCCCCGCACACGCTGAGCATCTGCCCGGTTACCCAAGCTGCGTCCTCGGAGGCGAGGAACGCCACCGCCTTGGCGATGTCTGCCGGGGTGCCCAACCGGCCCAGATAGGTCTGTCGTAGCCCGGCTTGCAGTGAACTTTCGGTGAGTTGGGCGCTTACCGCCTCGGTCAGTACAACTCCGGGCCGCACGCCGTTCACCCGGATCCCCAGCGGGCCGAGTTCGCGTGCGGCGCAGGCCACCAGCGTGTCCAGCGCCGCCTTCGTGACGTTGTAGGTGGGCATGAACTTGCTGGCCCGTAGCGCCTCCACGCTGGAGATCGCCACCACCGCACCGGTGCCGCGGCCGCGCATGACACGACTGGCGTGCTTGATGCACAGTGCGGTCCCGACGACGTTGACGTCATAGGCCATGTGCCACTGCGCTTTGTCCAGCAGCTGCACCGGGCCGGGCCATGCCGTCCCGGCGTTGGCGACGAGCACATCCAGGCCGCCGTCCTCAGTGGCCGTCGCGACCGCGCGCTGGACCAGCTCCTCTTCGGTGACGTCGCAGACCGCGGTGCGCACTGCGTCGTTCCCGGTGGCATCGCGGAGTTCGGCGGCAGCCGATTCCAGCACGTCACCGTCGGGACCGGCGATGGTGACAGTGGCGCCGTGGGCAAGGAAATGCTGGGCGCAGCCCTTGCCGATGCCGGTGCCGCCGCCGGTGACGAGTACCGAATGGCCGTCGAAGGTGCTCACCGCATGGCTCTGATCAAGATACGCCTCCATCGATGGTGATCAGTGATCCGGTGGTGTAGCTGGACGCGTCCGAAAGCAGGTAAACGGTCGCGCCCACAATCTCTTCCGGGCGCCCCACCCGGCCGAGCGCGATAGGTCGTACCACTTCGGGCAGCAGCTCGGGGTTGCGCACGAACCCGGCGGCGGCGTCTGTGTCGAAGGTGCCGCAGATGATGCCGTTGACCCGTATCGAGGCGGCTGCGTATTCCAGGGCGGCGGCTCTGGTCAGTGCGTTCAGACCGGCTTTTGCTGCCGAGTAGGTGGTAGCCGCCGGCGTCGGTTTGACCGACGCCAGCGAGCTGATGTTGACGATGGAACCGCCACCGGTTTTCGTCATCGCTTGTGCGGCAAGGGCGGTCAGCCTGGTCGGCCCTTTCAGGTTGACGCCGACCACCTTGTCGAAAAGGGCTTCGGAGGTATCGAGCAGCGACGGTGCCAGCGGGCTCATCCCGGCGTTGTTGATCAGCCCGTCGAGGCGACCCCACTGATCAGCGGCTGCTGCCACCACATCGTCGAGCGACGCCCAATCGCCGACATGGCAGGCCAGGGCAGCGGCTTCGCCGCCCTTGTCACGGATCTGTGCGGCCAATTGCTCGCAGGCGTCGATCTTGCGGCTGGCGATGACGACCCGGGCACCGCGTTCGGCCAGACCCAGGCACATCGCCCGGCCCAGGCCGCGGCTGCCGCCGGTCACCAGGACCACCCGTCCGGCGACGGAGAACAGCGGATCGGTCACTGCGCGAACCGCCTTGCCCGCGAAAGTAATTGGTCCACCACGAATCCAAAGAACTCGTGGTGCGGGTTACGGGATTCGCCGCGTCGATATTTCGTATACGAGGCTTCGAGGACGATCGCCAGTTTCCAGGCGCTAAACGCCTGGTACCAATCGAAGTTCGACAGGTCACGACCGGTGGCGGCAGCGTAGCGGCTGGCGAGGTCGGCGGGGGACTGGCACTGGTCGACGTCGATGCCGTTGGGGCTGCCGGGTGCCGCCAGCGCAATCAGGTTGCCCTCCTCGGGCCAGAAGATCAGCGCCCAGGCCAGGTCGATGAGCGGGTCACCGACGGTGGTCATCTCGAAGTCGACGACGGCGGCGACCCGGGGCGGTGGGTACGCCGACCAGATCAGATTGTCGAGTTTGTAGTCTCCGTGCATCAC
Source organism: uncultured Actinomycetota bacterium (assembly GCA_963767375.1). Taxonomy (GTDB): domain Bacteria; phylum Actinomycetota; class Actinomycetes; order Mycobacteriales; family Mycobacteriaceae; genus Mycobacterium. The sequence continues at coordinate 147,178 of CAVYDT010000007.1, read as the reverse complement.
AGTCAGGTCGCCGCGGTCTGGCAGGTTCCCGGAAAGCCAGGTCGCGACCTCGTCGACGCCGTCCAGCTCGCGGGAACGGTAGGTCTCCAGCTGGGACATCCACCGGTCGACCTGGCGTGTGAGAAACCCTTCCGGGCGCGACAATTCGGTCAGCGTGGTGGACCGCCAGTCGACGGCGTGCAGCGCGACCAGGGCGTCGATTAACCCTTCGCCGATGCCGTGATGCGAATCAGGTTCTGCGGCAAGGTGTTCTGGCAGGCCATTGCGACGCACCACGTCACCATCGACGTAGTCCATCACAAAGAAGGGGGCACCCAGGATGCCCGGATCATCTCCAATGGCCAGGATCGTCGGTACGGGGACGCCGGTGCCCGCAAGTGACTGCATGATTCTGGCTTCGCGGATCACCTGGTGGGCGGTGTCGGACACCGCCGCCAGTGGAGCGCGCCGAACCACCCAGGATTGCCCGAGTCGGTCAACCCTGAACATCTCGCAACTTCCACCGCCGCGGATCGGTGACACCGACACCTCTGCCGGCTGATCGGTCACCTTAGCTAGCCAGTCGCGGAACCGCGGTACATCGAAGCCGGGGGTCGCCAGGGTCACGAGCCGGCCTCCAAGAGATGGGCGAACCGTTCCTTCGCTATGGCCAGTCGGGTCGGCACATGCTCGCTGGGCCAGCCTTCGACGGCCTGGTAGCGGGCTAGCTCGGTCTTGGCGATGGTGACCTTATGCACTTCGTTGGCGCCGTCGACCAAGGTGGCCATCCGCGCCACCCGGTACATCCGTTCCAACGGCATATCGGAGCTGTAACCCAGCGACCCGTGCACCTGCAGCGCACGGTCGACGACGTTGTGCACCACCTGCGCGTTGTAGACCTTGCACATCGCGATGTCGCTGCGGGCAGCGCGGTTGCCCTCCCGGTCGAACTTCCACGCCGCGCGCAGGGTAAGGAGTTTGGCGGTCTCCAATTCGATACGAGAGTCGGCGATGTACTGCTGCACCATCTGGTGACGCGTATAGCTCTTACCGAACGACGAACGTGACTGCGCCCGTTCGCACATCATGTCGAACGCCCGCTCGGCGTCGGCCAGCCACCGCGTCGCGTGATGCAGCCGTCCCGGTCCCAACCGCACCTGGGACAGCACGAACCCGTGACCGCGTGGTCCGATCAGATGATCCTGCGGGACTCTAACGTTCTCCAGCAGCACCTCGGCATGGTTGCCGCGGCGGCCGAACTCAACCTCGGGGTCGTGCATCGACGGGATGTCCCGCAGAATCGTCAGACCCGGAGTGTCCTTCTCCACCACGATCATTGAGCACCGCAGATGGGCTGGCGCATCCGGCTCGGTGACCACCATGAAGATGATGAAGTCGGCCACCGAGGCGTTGGTGATCATCCATTTGCGCCCGTTGAGCACCCAGTGGCCGTCTTCGAGCACCGCGCTCGACTCGATCTGCGTTGGGTCGGTGCCCGCGACCCACGGCTCGGTGATGGCGAACGCGCTGCGGATCTCACCGCTCAGGTTGGGCCATAACCAGCGCTCTTTTTGCTGCTCGGTGCCGCCCTCGGCGATCAGCTCGGCGTTGCCCGAGTCCGGCGCCATATTGCCGAACACCTCCATCGCCACGCCGACGCGTCCGGTGATCAGGTTCATCTGTGCCAGTGGCAACTGGCCGAAACCATTGCCGCCCAGTTCTTTAGGGAGATGCACGGCCCATAGTCCCCGGTCTCTGACCTGCTGCTTGAGCGGTTCGAGTAACCGTGCGGCCTCCTGGGCCGATAGCTGGGGGAGCAGTGGCTCCAGCGGCTGGACTTCTTCGGCGATGAAGCCGGTGATCCAGTCGAGGGTGGGCTGAAAATCCGGATCGGCGCAGAAGTCCCAGGCCATACTCTTCTTTCGGGTGCCGCTCAGGTTTGGTAGTGATCAATTAAGGTAACGACGTTTCCCGAACGTAGCAGCGTCGCGGAGAAAGGACAACATCCCAGCATTCCTGCGCCGCGACGGGTAATCCCGGACCGGCGTGTGTTCGTACTGTGTCGATGTCTCTGCGTCGAGCGCCGAGCGGTCAGACAGGAGCAACCGTGCCTAAACCACTGCTCAGCGCCGAGGCGATCTATGACGAAGCATTGCGGGTGCTGGCGACCGATGGGGCAGCCGGTTTGACGGTCCGCAACCTGTCCAATCGGTTGCGGTGCTCACCGAAGACGCTCTATCAGCAGGTCGGGAACCGGGACGCGCTCGTGCGTGGAGTCGTGGCGCGGGCTTTTGCCTCGATCGAGATCGACTTCTCGACGGACACGGGGTGGCAGGACAGCGTCCGTACCTGGTGCCTGGCGCTGCGTTCGGCGCTGACGGCACACCCGGATCTGTGCAGTCTGATGACGACCGCCGACCGCGGCGTGGTCATCAGGTATGTGACGCAACTGACCCCGGTGCTCACGCGGCACGGCTTTCCCCACGATGACGCGGTTCGGGTGTGCGGCATCCTCGTGCATGTGACCCTGAGCATGACCCTGGCCGATATGGCCGCGCCCGGACAGTGGGATTCACCTGAAGTGTTCGACACAACGATTCGCTGGCTCATCGACGGCATGGAGGCGACAGCGCGTGGCTAGCGCAGAACACGAACAGCTCGTCGCGACGCTCTCGGCTGCGGGTACGGTGCTCACACCGACGGAGGCGCCGTCAATTCTGGCGCTGCGGCAGATGCGCGAATCCGAGGCGTCTGCGGGCGTCGTGATTCCTGACGGCACCACCGTGGTGCCGTGTCGCTACGGCAACGTCGACTGTCTGCGTCTAGACGCCGGTCTTCAGCGTCGAACGGTTATCTACTTCCACGGCGGCGGCTACGTCTACACCCGCGCCGCGGATGCCCTCGGGGCCATCGCGGCGCTGGCGAAGCGTTGCGAATCGCAGGCGGTGGCACCGGAATACCGACGAGCGCCCGAATCGCCGTTCCCCGCCGCTGTCGACGACGCCGTCGCGGTCTACCGGGCTCTATTGGCCGAGGGCGTGTCCGGCACCGACATCGTGGTGGCGGGCGACTCAGCCGGCGGCGGCCTCGCGCTCGGCTGCATGATTGCGGCCCGGCGGGCCGGTTTGCCAATACCCGCAGCGGGAATTGTGTTCTCGCCGTGGACCGATCTTGCAGTCGAAGGGCCATCCGCTGATACCGTGAACGACCCAGTGGTGAATGGCGCGGGACTGCGCATGATGGCCGACGTCTACCTAGCCGGCGCCGATCCGCATGATCCGCTGGCGTCTCCGCTGTACGCGACGGACGACGAGTTAGCTGCTTTACCACCGCTTTTGGTCCAGGTCGGCACCAGGGAGGCGCTGCTCGACGACTCGCGCCGCATCGTCGCACGAGCGACCGCGGCCGGCGCTCATGTCAGGTATATCGAGCACCCGGACGTGGTGCACATGTGGATGGTGATGGCTCCTGACCTACCCGAGTCGTCTCAGGCTTTTGATGCGGCGGCCCAATTCCTGAGTGAGTTATCTTAAATCGTCGTCGTCACATGGGAGGCAACATCAATGCAAGTCCGCCGGATGGTGACTGGTCACAATGAACAGGGCGAAGCGGTCTTCGTCGACGACGGGTACGTCGAGCCGACCACCGTCGCGTTATCGACAACTCAGTATCACGAACTGTGGCGCGCTGACTCGACGCCGCAATTCCCTGACGGGGGTGAAAACGGCCCCAAGACAACGTTTTTGCCTGCGCTGTGCGGTTACCGGTTCTTCCTCCTGACCATCCCGCCGGGGGACGGCCACGCCAACCTTGAGGGCGTCGACGTCGAGGCCGGCCTTCGGGAGTTGCAGGAGAAGCTGCCGGGAGTTCTCGAGACAAACGAGTTCGACAACCCCAGGATGCACACCACCGACACGGTGGATATGGAGATCATGCTGTCGGGTGAAGTCGTTCTCGAACTCGACAATGGCGTGGAACGCACGCTGCGCGCCGGCGACGTCAACATCCAGAACGGCACCCGGCACCGCTGGCACAACCGCGGAACCGAGCCGGCGACGATGGCCGTCGTCATGGTCGGCGCTACCCGGGGATAGTCAATTCGCCAGCCGCACACACGCTTTCAGCTCTACCCGTGATCGAGCAGAATCCGGATCAGGTCGGTGCGGGCCGAGTAGAACGGCGAGTGATCGCTGTCCATCATCTGGAAGGCTGCCCCGGCGCGCTCGGCGAGCACCCGTTGCAACGCCGGCGGGACTGCACAGTCATGAGTCGCACCGATGTAGGTCTTCTTGACAGCAGCGAACGACGGCCCGAGTTGCAACGGTTCGGTTAACGGTCCGATGGGTTCGCGGCAGATGCGTCGGAGCGCGGCTTGGACGTCAGCTTCCTCGCAGCATCCGTAGAAGCCGGCGCGCGCGTGTTCCGGTGGGATGGTGACCGTTTGGTCCTCGGCGACTACGAACGCTCCGTCGGCAAGAAGCGCGCTGTCAGGCCCGGCTTCTAACAGCGTGGATACCGCGGTTTCACCGTTTTGCGGGACGACCGCGCTGAGGTAGACGATTTCCTTGATATCCCCGGAATAATGCTCGGCGAATTGGCTGGTCGAGGCACCCCCCATGCTGTGTCCGACGAGCACCGGCGGTTCTGGGGCGCTGTTCACCGCCTCGCCAATCGCGTCGACGTAGTCGCTGAGCGTGCAGTGGCTGGCTGCACTGGCGGTCGCGGCCCGTCCAGGCAAGTCGATGGCCTGTACGTGGTGACCGGCGTCGGCAAGTGGGCCGATCACCGTTTCCCAGCACCACGCGGCGTGTACGCCGCCGTGAACCAGAACGTAAGCACTCACGATGCAGACCTCCTCGCTGCTGTAGAGCCCGCCGCGGCGGGCTTCAGTCTTGCCAGAAGTTCATGATCAGCTTGCGACGTTCGTCGCGTGTCGATTTCTGGGTGAAGTCCTGGATCCCGGCCATGGCGTTTTCGCCGGGGCCGAATCGTGACGGGTTGCCCTCGAAGAACATGCTGCTCGACATGTCGAGGTCGGCGCCCTTGTCGACGAAGTACTTCGTGACGGTGGTGGCGTGGCGGTCCTTGTCCAACAGGACCTCGGTGAGTGCCCTGATCTCCTCATTGAGGTCCTCGGGCGCGCACAGACGGTTGACCAGGTCGTAGCGTTCGGCGACCGCGCCGCTGAACAGGTAGCCGAGCAGGTTCCATTCCTTGGTCTTGCGCCGGCCGGCGAACTTGCTCAACCGCCCGGTGCCACCCCAGCCGGGGGTGATGCCCCAGTTGATTTCGGGCATGCCCCAGCGGGATCGGTGGGTGGCGATGACGAAGTCGCAGACCAGGGTCAGCTCCAGACCGCCGCCGGTGCAGACGCCGTCGACACCGGCGATCGTGACCGGGACGAGGTTGTCGATGATGTTGACGGTTTCCTGGTACATGCGGATGTTCCAGGGGCCGTCGTCGGGGGCGAAGTCGAGGAAGCCTTTGATGTCGTCGCCGGCGCAGAAGGTGTCGCCCGCTCCGCGCAGGATCAGCACCCGGCAATTGCGGTCGACGGCAACGTCTTTGACCGCCGCGTTGAGTTCAGCCGAGATCTCCTGATCGAGTGCATTGTGCACCCGGGGACGGTTCAGGGTGATGGTGGTGACCGCGCCGTCTTGGTCCACGATCAGCTTCCCGGATGGCGACAATTTCTCAGCCATGAAGTTTCCTCACCTTAGTCTGGCAGTGCCGCGGCTAGACTATGCAGCAACGGTCTAGTTATGCAAGCTAGTGCGTTAAAAATACTTACATTTTGCGTGGAGGACGTGCAGGACTGTGAACGACACTGCGCCAGCCCTGACTAGCGGGGCCGATTCGATCCTGCGTACCGCCGACGTGGTCGGAGATGCGTGGTCCTGGTTGGTGCTGCGCGAGGCGGTGCTGCACGGCGTCACCCGGTTCGTGGAGTTCCAGACTCGACTGGGGGTGCCGCGCTCGACACTGTCCGCGCGGCTGACCCAGCTCACCGCGGCCGGCTTACTCGTCCAGAGCGCCCGATCGCATGGTCCCGAGTACCGCTTGACCGACGCCGGCCGAGACTTCTTGGGCCCGTTGTTGGTGGCCATGCGCTGGGGCGACCAGTGGTATTTCCAGCCGGACACTCGGCCTCAGAAGGGCACCCACACCTCCTGTGGCGCCGCGCTGGAGGCGGTACTGCGGTGCGCCAATTGCCTTGAGGTGGTGCGGGTTCGCGAGGTGATGACTAGCCCGGGCCAACCATTCACCGCACCTCCGATCACCGCGATCAAGGGCACCAAGCGCCGACGACCGGGGCTAGAGCTGCTGGAGCGCAACCGTTCGTGCTCGATCGCGCGGACGCTGATGGTCACGGGGGAGTGGTGGAGCGGACTGATCGTGCGGGAATGTTTCTTTGGCACCCGCCGCTTCGACGACTTTCAACGTCGGCTGGACATCGCCCCCAATATTTTGTCGCAGCGACTGCAGCGATTGGTGCAGCTCGGGATTATCGCCAAGGTGGCCGACGACAGTTGGGCGGTCCGCCACGAGTACCGCCTGACCGACAAAGGCGCGGATCTCTATCACGTCCCGTTGGCCATCCTGACTTGGGGACAACGCTGGCTCGGTGCAGCCGAATCGGACACCGCGCTGACGCACACGCCCTGCGGCGCCGATCTTGAGGTCGTGCTGAGTTGCGGGGTGTGCGCCGAGCCGATGACCCGCGACACCATCGCGCTTGCCGACGATCACTAAGTCGGGGCGCGTAGAGCGCCGTCGAACACCGCGTGAAAGTCCGCCGTGGTCAGGCCCAGATCGGCCAGGGCGAACTCGTTGGTCAGTACTGATGCGAGGTGGGCCAGCGCCTGCGGGTCCCCGGTCCTGATCTCCGCGATCTGTTGCCCCTGCCGAATCAGGTCCGCCATCACCGCCATCGCCTGCGCGTAGCGGCCGTAGACGTCCTCGGCGAAGGCGGCCAGCAGCGGACCGACGATGGCCGAGCCTCCCTGCACTTGGCGCAGCACCGACCTGAAGTGCGGCCGGGCTCCGAAGAACGCGGTCGCGTCGTCCGCGATCCGGTGCAGCCGTTCCAGCGGGGTTCCCTCCGACCCGCTGGCGCGTTGCAACTCGGCGAGCCACTCATCCGCCCGGCGGCTGAGGGTCTGGGCCACTAGGTGCTGCTTGCTGTCGAAAAACTTGTAGATCGCCGCCGTCGAATAGCCCGAAAGGTCGCCGATGCGGCGCAGCGAGCCGTCCCGAAGGCCGTCTTCGCTGAAGACCCGTTCTGCGGCGTCGAGGATTTCGGTCCTGCTTTGCGCGCGGCGCGCAGCGCGGCGCTGACTGCGCACTTCCGCCCGCGCCGTGTCGGTCACGGCCCAACCCTAAACCACGTCGGCCCTTGATTTATAGACTATCGTCCATCAAAGTGGACAGGCGTCCACACAATATTTGACTGCCGGGAGGAGCGCCATGGGTAGCTGCCCAGAAGAGGGGCTGATCCGACGATCGGTGGCCGCGCTGAACGCCGGCGACATCGACGGCTACTTTCAGGGCTTCTCGCCGAATTCCCTGCGGTGGGTGACCGGACTGGATACGCCGCTCACGCTGCAGGATGTCCGGGCGAACCTGAACCTCCTGACGGCGGCGTTCGATCGGCTCCACCTGCACGAGGATCTGCTGTTCGGCGCAAGCGGTCACGTCTGCGCCCGCTGGACGCTGCAGGGTATCCACGTCGGTGACTACGGGGGCATCGCCCCGAGTCGTCGCGAGATCGCCGTGCAGACCTGCGAGGTGTACACGCTGGCGGACTCGAAGGTCATCGAGTCCTGGGTGTACGGGGAGACGATGAGCCTGTTCAACCAGATCGCGGAGCGCCCATGACCACGCTGACGTCCTCGATGCTGCTGGACCCGGCGGTCCTTCAGGACCCTTACGACTTCTACGCGACACTGCGGGAAGAGGCGCCGGTGTGGCGGGTGCCCGGCACGGACGTCGTTGTGATCAGTAGCTTCGCGCTGCTGTCGGAGGCGGTGACACGGACCGAGGACTTCTCTTCGACCATGACCTGCCTGCTCTACCGCGACTCCGACGGGCTGCCCGCCCGGCTGTCCTTTGGCGATGCGGCCACGCCGACGCTGGCGGCCGCGGACCCCCCGGTGCACACGACCCACCGGCGCGCGGTGTTCCCGGAGTTGGTGGCACGGCGGATGCGCACCCTGGAGGACGATATCCGCGCGCTGTCGGCGAGCACCGTCGCGACGGCGATGCGCGAGAACAACTTCGACTTCATGGCGACGATCGGAAACGTCGTACCCATCACGGTGGTCGCCAAGCTGATCGGCTTTCGGGATATCGAACCGATGCAGTTGCTGGAAGCGGCGTTCGACTCCACCACGATGGTCGGCGGCACTATGTCGCTCGATGAGCTGAACGCCCTGGTGACCCGAACCGGGATCATCCAGGCCTGGATCACCGACCAAGTGATGACTGTCAGCGACGCAGAGGACGACGGGATCCTGCTGGCCGTGCGGCGCGCGCTGGACGCCGGCATCCTGCAAATGGGCGAGGTCACCACCATCTTGCACACCCTGCTCAGCGCGGGCGGGGAATCGACGACCAGCCTGCTGGGCAACGCAGTGAGGATGCTCGCGGAGAACCCGGCACTTCAACAACAACTGCGCGCTCAGCCGGAGCTCGTCGACCTGTTTGTCGAGGAAGCGCTGCGGCTAGAGTCCCCGTTTCGGCAGATGCTGCGCAGCGTCCCGCGCGACACGACGCTGGGTGGCGTGGACATTCCGGCGGGCTCCACGGTCCTGCTGATGTTCGCAGCCGGGAACCGCGACCCCGCACAGTTCGACCACCCGGACCAAATCGACCTGACCCGCGGATCCCCTAAGCGCCACCTCGCTTTCGGGCACGGCATCCACTTCTGCGTCGGGGCCGCTCTCGCGCGCATCGAAGCCCGCGCCGTGCTCCAAGCGGTGCTGGAGCAGACCCGCGACTTCGCGCTCGACCCCGACCACGACCCCCAGTGGGTGGACAGCCTGTTGGTCCGCCGGCACCATCAACTGCCCGTCACCGCGACCGCGCGGTAATGTCCTCATGACCGGATCCTGGACGCTGCGCGGCAGAACGACGCCGAGCAAAGTGCTGTTGATGTCATCAACATCTTTCGCGTATCCGCAGGTCTTTTCGCGTCGTTTCGCGTTCTCAAATCTGTTGTTCTCGCAGGTCAAGTCGATTTATGCGCCGAGTTCGATTCCCGGCAGCTCCACTGAATATCCGCAGTTCACAATGTGGAGCAAGGCAATTCGGGTGGACAGTTGATTGACCTCAACGGTCACGTGATTGGTGTGGTGTTCGGCGCCGCTGTCGACGACCTCGACACCGGCTTCGTGCTGACGGCCAGTAGAAATCCTACGGGTGCGTGCTAAGACTCTCCTCCGCAACGCGTCAGAATTGACCCATGCAAGACCCGTTCGTACCACGCAGCGGCCAGTCGCTAAGTGCAGTTCCCGCCTACGGCTCTGGCGGCCGTGTCCGAATTCCCAGTCGCCCGGCGTGTCGCGCGGTTGGGAGTTATGGAATCTCGTACACCACCATCTTGTCGGCGATGCCGCGCAGCGCGGCCTCCTTCTGAATCGGCCGGATCGCCTCGTTCTCCAGGATGGTGGCGACGCCAGGCGCGTCAATCACGGGACCGGTGATGTGGATCTCCTGCGAGGTCGACAGGCTCTGCACCCGCGCCGCGATATTGACGGTCTGGCCGAAATAGTCCTGCCGCTCGTTCAGCATCACCGCGAGACACGGCCCCTCATGGATGCCGATCTTTACGATCAGGTCGGACGTGCCGCGCTCGGCATTGAGCTTGTCCATCGCGGCACGCATCCGCAAGCCCGCGACCAGCGCGTGGTCCGGCTGGACAAAGGTCGCCATCACAGCGTCCCCGATGGTCTTGACCACGGCGCCCTTTTCGGCCGCGATGATTTCCAGAAGAGCATGAAAATGCGCGCGAACCAAGTCGAACGCGACGAGGTCGCCGACCCGCTCGTAAAGCGCGGTCGACCCCTTGAGGTCGGTGAACAGAAAGGTCAACGAGGTGATTTTGAGACGCTGATCGATGTTGAGATTGTCGGCCTTGAACACATCGCGGAACGTCTGGTTCGACAGTATCCGCTTGGCGGTGAGGAACGGCCTGCGCTTGCCCAGCAGATGGTGGAGCGCGTCGGCCGAGACAAAGACGGTGGGTAGCGTCCGCAGGCTGGACTCATTGTCGAGCGCGAGCCGCAACGGACCCGGACGCAAGGTGATCGACCCGGTCGGCGGATGCGCTTTGTTGAAGATCAGGCCGAGCTGCTGAGGTTCCTTGGTCGGCTCGCCTTGGACGTCGATGAAATGCGCGGAGTGCGTCACCGGCTCGAAAACGATGATGAATTGCGGCGGAAGCTGTATCGACAGCACCGCTTTTTCGCCGGCGGGCAGCTCCAGCGCATCCAGCGTCAGTTCCTCGGTCAGCGAGGCAAAGGAATCCTTGTCGAGATCGATGCCCGAACTCCAGAACACCTGCTTGTAATATTCCCATAGCGGCAGCGTGTTGGGATCGTGGGCGGCAATCCGCCTGACCTTGGGACTGACCGTGAAGGCCACCTCGACCTGCTCGTCGACGGAAGCCTCGTAGCCGCAGGCGCATAATCCGCATCGATAGTCGTCATTACGCAGCGATTTCAGCGTGTCATGCGCGTCCAGCACGCCGCTGCAACCGGGACAAAGCACGTTCCAGGTGAGATCGAACAGGCCAAGCCGCGAGGCATGCAGGAAGCCGGAAATCACCTTCTCTTCGTCGAAGCCGGTGCGCTTGGAAAAGTCCAGGGCGTTGATTCGATTGAGCTCATTATCTTCACCGTCCTCGATCAGCCGTGCGATGGCATCCGCGACGGCCCGATCGGCGGTTTGCTTCAGAACCGAAAACTGGGACTGGATATCGCTCATGACTCCAACCTAATTGCCATGGCCGCAACGTGGCACTTGAGACTTCGCTGACACACTGGCGCCAGGTGGTAGGGACCCCGCTCTGCACCCCGACGAAATCGGCGGTGGGTATTGGTGGCTGTTGGCAAGGTTGCCACTTGAGGGGGACTGACTTCCTCTACATCAAACGGTCCCGAAAGAAAATTCCCATCTGACGAGATCGATCGCTGCTACTACAGCCGGATCGTCAGGGTCGAGCCCTTCGACCCGAATCGCTTCGGGTTTGGTCTGACACGGCCTCGACCACTTCCATTAGGGTTAATTCATGGGTCGCGAGTTTATCGAGATCCGGATAACCCACCCCGGGGAATTTATCCAACCGGCGCCCGAGGCCGTGCGCCCGCGGCTGCTGGACTGGCAGGTTGACGCCAAGGGTAGGCACGTCGCCTGGCGTTACCGGATAACCCGCTACGAGCAGGACGGCCAACCGAGGTGGTGGTTGGATGGGACCGGTCAGCACCCGTGGACCAGCGACGACGTCGAGTACCTGAAGGACGTGGCCGAGCACCACGCCGGTCGACTGTTGCGCAGACAGCGATGGCGGCCCAAGAGCATGTACAACGGCCAGGAGCCGCCGCTGTGGATAGGTGGTCGAGGGTGGTCCTCATGAGAACTGCGAATTGTGGCGACCCGCAGACAGCGGCGAAATTCGGCCTCCTCGGCTGCATTGGAGTGGGCCGCCCAGGTGTTGATGCCATCAACGCCTTTCGCGTATCCCCAGGTCGATTCGCGTCGTTTCGCGTTGTTTCGCGTCGTCAAATTCGAGGTTCCCGCAGGTCAACAAGATTTTTGGGCTGGGTTCGATTCCCGGCAGCTCCACCAAACACGCAGGTTGGACCCCTTTTGATTGGCGAATGACTGCCTTGAAATTGCCGAGTCGGACGAGGACGACGGCGTCGAGGCCTGCCCACAGCTCGTCGCGGATGCCTTTCCGGGGCAGTCTGCTCGTATTCGTGGTGCGCAGAGCCCGCGGCGGAAAGAGCCTCAGCGATGGCGGAATCCGAGGGCAGATCGGCCATGACTAGCGGGGGAGCTGGAGGTAGCGGTGCACCAAAGCGATCGCTACGCCGCCTTCGCCCACAGATGCCGCCACGCGCTTTACCGATCCGGAGCGAATATCCCCTACCGCGAAAATCCCCGGGGCGCTCGTTTCGAGAGCGAACGGTTCACGATCGGCCGTCCACTGTCCTGCCTTCATCGCGTCGGGTCCCGTCAAGACGAAGCCGTGCTCGTCGCGCGCAATCTCCGGGGGGAGCCAGTCAGTCGCGGCTTCGGCGCCGATGAGGACGAACAGCGCCCTCGCGTCCCGTCGCGATGTCATGCCGGCCCTTCGATCGATGATCTCGATCGCCTCGAGTTGCTCGTCGCCGTGCAGCGCGACAACCTCGGATCGCGTTTCCACCCGGATGTTCGCTTTCGTTGCGATCTGTTCGATGAGGTAGTGAGACATGCTCGCCGCGAGTGACTCGCCGCGCACGAGGAGCGTCACCGATCGGGCGTGGTTGGAGAAGAAGATGGCGGCTTGGCCGGCCGAATTGCCCGCACCGATCAGATACACATCGTTCCCCTGTGCCAGACCCGCGTCGCTGCGTGCCGCACCGTAGTAGACACCGGACCCGACGAATCGATCGACCGAATCGACTTGGAGGCGCCGCCATTCCACGCCCATCGCTAGCACGATCGATCTCGTTCGGAGAACGTCGCCTCCATCCAGCCTGACCGTCAGATCGGCGGGGTCGATGCCTTCGACACGTCGGGTCACGACGATCTCAGCGCCCAGCCGCTTCGCCTGTTCCAGCGCCCGGGTCGCGAGCTCGTCACCGGAGACGCCGTATGGGAACCCGGTGTAGTTTTCGATCCGGGTCGAGGTGCCGGCCTGGCCGCCGGGAGCGAAGGACTCGATTAGCCCCGTCTGCAGGCCCTCGGAGGCGCTGTTGACCGCCGCCGTCAGACCCGCCGGCCCGCCGCCCACGATCACTACGTCGTAGTGCGCCCGGCCTGGCGCGACCGTCAGTCCAGCGGCCGTGGCAACGACACGCATCGTCGGGGTAAGTAGCCGAGTCCCGTCACGTAGCGCCACCACCGGATAGGGGCCGGCTACCGGGGCTCCACCTCCCAATCGTGCAACAGCGGCAGGATCGTTCGGGTCCAGGCGTTCGTAGGGAATCTGGTTGCGATGAAGGAAGCTGTCGCAGCCATGCACCCCCGGGTCGACGGGCGGGCCGATTACGAATATCGCAGGCTCGAGCGGCTGTGCGGTGGCGTTTCTGAGCATCTCCAGGCGCTCCAACGCAGCGGCACCGACTGCTGTGGACACCTGGGGGGCCATGGCGGCGAGCGTGTGGAATACATCGACGGTCACCTTCAGTACGCGCGACGGCTCGACGGCTCGCATGCTGGCGGGCAATGGCGTACCGAGCGTCATCGGGATCTCGCCTCCTAGTTCGCCTGGGAGCCGGACGCCAATCACCTGCTCGACGCCGTTCACCAGCTTCGTCAGCTCGGCCTTTCCTTCAACCACGATCGCCAGGGACCGGCCTTCGCCCTCGTGGCCTACGTACTCCCCGGGGATGAGGTGGATGTCCTCCACAGCGCCAGCAAGGTACTCCAGCTCTTTCTCCCCGAGCGTCGAGAAGAGCGGAATCGTGGCCAGCTCTTCGAGAGTAAACATGACTGCCTCCCAATCGTTTTCGCTCACGACCTGGCAGCTCATCGTGGGAGCGGCTTCGCGCGCGGTGTCGAAAATGTCGATACAGAAATCGTCCACCGGACACCCGTGGCGGCACATGAGGCATCCGCCTTAAAAACGGCGGGCTTCGGGAGGTGCGGATCGAGCTCGACTGGCGGACGTTCAGCTGGAGTAGCAGTAAGAGTCGCTGGACGCGTCGCCGCCTTGGAGCCGGGTTTGATGGACCCGCAGGCCACGGAAGTCGTCGCCGTGCGGGAAGAATCGGACATCAGGGACAAGACCGCCCGCGGAGATATCGGCGTCAAGCTTGGCCATCCATGCGCCGACGCCGTCGGGATAGAAGACCTCGTCCCACGCCGCATACAGCGAGTTCGTGACATACACCCGGCGGCCGTCCCGGCTGATCTCGATCATCTGCGCGCCACCGCCGAGCGGTAGGTCCGGAGCCGCTGGATGCGGTGTGCGCGCGACGATCCCTCCGAGCCGAACCGATGCCGTCTCGCGCGGTTGGAATGGGTCGCTGACGTCGTACTGTTTGAGTTCACCTGTGCCCCAACAGGAGACGTACAGCCAGTGATCATCGACGGACAGATCGATATCGGTGACGAACGGGGGTACGGCCCCAAAGGGCTTAAGCAAGGGCGGCAAGGCGTCGGCATCGGCCGGCTCGGCGGGGATGGTGATCACCTTGTCGACGGACCACTGGTCACCGTCCTTGTGCCAGAGCCACACCGACGCAGACAGGTCCTCGGCGTTGGTTACTACACCAACGAAGCCCCACGCTTTGGCCGGATCGTGAGCGGGCCGTAGCTCGAGCACCATCTGGTGCTGGTCACCGAGGTCGACGCGCTGGGTCAGCTTGCGCTCAGACATGCTCCAGAAGTTCACGTGGTGTCCGAACTTCCTTCCGAGCAGGTCCTCGGGATTGACTCCATTCTCGATCATCGACGGCGTCGCCCACTCCGATGTGATCACGGTGTCGTAATTCAGATGCCACCACACGTCGTAGGACAGGAATTGCGGTCCGCGGTCGACCTCCCACGATCCGATGACCTCGAAAGTGTCGTGATCGATGAGCGCGATGCCGCCGGGACCGTCGTCGCCGTTGGGGCCGCCCAACGCCGACATGAAGACGCCGCCCGGTCCACAGTGCACCGTGTGCGGCCGGGAATATCCGGCCTTGGCTGCCAGTTCACTGGCCTCGATTGTGTGCGTCAGCACCGGGCGGCGAGGGTCGGGTTTGGTGTCGAGGACATAGGTGGTCGACGAGCGGATGCCAGGTACGAGCAGGTAGCGCCGTTCGAGCGGCTCCCTGTGTCTGCCGCCCTCGCCGTGGCCGTCGTGGCACAGTGCGCTCGAGCATGCGTTCCACCCGAAGTGGTGCAACTCGTTGCCCGCCGTGGGCAGCTCGGCCCAGCCGACGACGCCACCGTATGTCGAGGAATTCGGGTCGCAGTCCACCATTGCGAGCGCATCCTTCGCTTGGCCCGCCGGATCGAAAGCAGCAACATAGGCGATCTGCTCGGGCGCGGCCGCACCGGCGGCGGCTGGGCTGCGGTAAAACGTGGGATCTGTTGCAGGCATAATTCCTGCCTCCTCGCGACATTTCGCCGGACCGCCATCTGGGTACTGGTCAGCTGACGTGACAGTCGGGATGTCTCTCTCGATCCTTGCCCGCGAATGCGGGGTTGTCTATTCCCTAGGCGTCGTCGTCAACTGACTGGGGCCGGGCGAAGTCGGGAGCGCAAGGCCCTCAACTCGTGTTCGTTGGGACATCAGTGGTGTGTTGATGCCATCGACACCTTTGGCGTACCCGCAGGTCATTTGGCGTTGTTTCACGTCGTTTCGCGCACCCAAAGACCGGCGGCCGCGATTCGGCATCACGCGCCACCACCCCACAACTAGGTCGGCCATACCGCTGCATGGACTTCGACGACTCCGGAACTCGAGCCAGTGCCTCGGCCACGTCGCAGAGCAATCGTGGTGACGTTGGTGAAGACGAGGGCCCGGTTCGACATTCCTGATCAGCTGATGGTCGCAATCGATCTGCGCGACATCCGCTTTAGCTGAATTTCGTCGCCTTAGGGTTCGGGGAACAGCGTGATAGCGGCGCCCCACAGTGCGCCGGGGTTCAGCCGGTTCGGGTGCACTGCAAGCATGGCGTCATAGAATTCCTGCGCTCGTTCTGACGACTCGAGCAACCGACGTGCGTCTGTTAGATACTGCCGCGTCGCCTGGATCTGCGACGGGTCGTCGAACGCACCCGGGCTCTTGTGGCCGGCTACGACGGCCGCAGGACGCAGTGCCTCGGCGACATCGAGGGCGGCGAGCCAATCGTCGATGCCTGGGATACCGCGTGACTCGGCGAGATACAGGTGTACGCCGTTGTACACCACGTCGCCGGCCACGACCAGCCCAATCTGCGGCACGTGCAGCATGGTCGTCGCATCGGTGTCGGTGTGGCCCACATCGATCGGTACGAGCCCAACACCTTCGAGCTCGAAACCGCGATCGTC
This sequence comes from uncultured Actinomycetota bacterium, assembly GCA_963767375.1. GTDB lineage: Bacteria > Actinomycetota > Actinomycetes > Mycobacteriales > Mycobacteriaceae > Mycobacterium. Next base: position 130,969 of record CAVYDT010000007.1, on the reverse strand, counting down.
TACGACCTCGACATCGAGGTCCCCACTGGGTAGTTGACCGGGAAAGACCTTGTCCCAGAATTCGGCTCGAAACTCTGGCGTGTTTTGTCCGGCCATGTGTCGCGTGGTGCCTTCGGTGGCCCGCACGACCACCCCGGGGAACCGTTTCAGCAGCGGGATGGCGCCGAACCAGTGGTCGCCGTGGCCGTGGGTGATGTAGATCTGGCGCAGCCGGCGTCCGGATGACTCGATCCAGTCGCCGACGTCGGCCGCCTGAGCATCGGTCAGCGGAGGGTCGACGAGGACGGCTTCGCGAGTCCCCAGGATCAGCGTCGAGGTGATGGGCGACCACATGCGGGTGGTGCCGTCGGGCAGCGGACCGCGTCCGGACTGTGGGATTTGTTCTGTGACAACGAGTTTGTAGTTCAGGGACGAGGTCATGCTGTCTCCTGCGGGAAATGATCTGCTGGGATCGCGCTGGCGAGTCGGTTCCGGAGCTCGGTAGCGAACCGCTGTACGGCACCCAGCGGTCGATGGTGGATGGCGGCAGCAACGATTTTGCCGCTGGCGTCGCGGTCCAGGATGGTGATGCCCCTGATCCGCATGCCGCCGAAGGCGGTTGCTCTCCATTGCAGATATGTCGTCGAGGCATAGTGGGCCTCCGCGGTGAACTCCAGGGATTCATAGATGGAGCTCGCGGTGGCCAGGACCTGTGCGACCTGTTGTTTGCCCGTGATCGGCTTGACAAGGGTGGTGGCGTCCAAAACGACCTCGTCGGCGAATTCGTCCGCGAAGGCGGCTTGCGACTGTTGCGCGAAACCCTGACGCCATCCGCTGGCCGTCGCGGTGTTCGTGATCTCATCGCTGAATTCGAGGAGCATCTCGGCCACTGCGCCTGGTTGCTCGACATGCAGCCAGTGTCCGCCACGATCGATGGCTTTTTCGCGGACGCCGGGGAAGCGGGACACGATCGTGTCGACGAGCTGTTTGGTCACGAATCCGTCAGCGCCGCCGCGGATCACGAGAACGGGCCCCCTGTACTCACTGATGACTGGCGCCTCGGATACGCCGTTGTTCCAGATGTCGACGTAGCGTGCCACCACGTCCGGTAATGCCGGCGCTCCCGATCCGATGAGACGATCCAGCTGGTCTTCCGCGAGCGCAGGCGAGAGTTGGCTTCGCGCCGCGCGTTGCGCGTCGTGGTCACCGCCGAGAGCACGAAACGGCGCTACCGCCTCATCGGGTAGCCGGGTGCCGCCGAGTGGCACGGGGGTGAGCAGGACGAGGCCGTCAACACGGTCGGCGTGTTTGGCGGCGACGAGTTCGGCGATCTGAGTTCCCAGGCTCTGGCCGACGACGATCACCCGGGTGTCGGTTTCGTCGAGGATCTCGCCGGCTTCCGCGGCCAGGGATTGCAGCGACAGCTGTTTCGGATCGGCGACCGCTGTCGATCGCGCGCCGAACCCGGGCAGGTCGTAACGGGCGGCGTTGACTTTGCCTGCCAGCGAGGCGATCACGCCGTCCCACACGGTCGCGTCATCCAGGAAGCCGTGGATGAACAGCAGGGTGGGTGCGCCGTCGAGGGTCGCCGGTGTGGTGGTGACGGAGACGTTGTCCGGTGTCGTGGTCATGATGCCGCCTTGGTGGCACCCGACGGCGACCAGTCGGCGGTGTCGATGGGGGAGTAGTCAGTGGAGTGCCCATCGAGACGAACGGCGCGCGTGGTCGCCAGTTCCGTGCCCAGGCCGTCGGGTAGCGGGGTGGTGAAGATGTTGTTAACGAGCGTGTATTCGCCTGCGAGCCGGCCGAATGCTCCGACCGCTCCGACGTCGATGCGTCCGCGGTCCAAGTAGAGGTCGTCGCGCACGTGGATGCGTTTGACGTCGCCCCACACGACGTGGTCGGGCAGCGGCGGCATGGGGATGATGCGATTCACCGTGCATTCGAACGAGATCGGTGCATCGGCGATGCGTGGGACCGTGATCACCTCGGACGGGGCCTTCTCCAGGCCGAGGGCCGCGAATTCGTCTACGTCGGAGTCGAATTCGATCGCCGACTTGTGGACGGCGTCGGCCTGGGCAATGGAGGCGATGTTGACCACGAACTCGCCTGTGTCGCGGATGTTGACGAAGGTGTCCTTGAGCGTGACGCCGTCAGACCGCGGTTGCAGTGTGATCGACAGCACCGGCGGGAACCTGCCGACGACGGTGAAAAACGATACGGGCGCAATGTTGCCTACTCCGGTGGACGACGCGGTGCTGACCCAAGCGATCGCGCGGGGCAGCACGCTGCCGATGAGCAGTTTGTAGCTCGATGTCGGATCGAGATCTGCGGTGTCGATGATCATGACTTCTCTCCTTGGTGGGTATCGGATGGGTCAGGACAGCAGTGCTACCGCGCTGTACCAGACGGGTCCTACGTTGAGCCGATCCGGGTACAGCCGGATCATGTGGTTGAAGAACTCGTCCGGGCTGGGTTTGCCGGCGAGCAGTCGTTGCGCGTCCAACAGGTAATCGCGGGTCTCGTTGATGGCCTTAGGGTCATCGGGCAGGTCTTTGTTCTTGTGCCCGGCGACCACGGCCTGCGGGTGCAACGCTGCGACGGTGTTGAGTGCCAGCAGCCATGTCTTGATTCCGCCGTCGGCGCCTTCCAGCAGGTACTGGTGTACGCCGTTGTAGACGACATCGCCTGCGACGACGAGCCCGATCGACGGCACATACAGGACGGTGGTGTCGTCGGTGTCGGTGTGGCCGACCTCGATGGCGTGCAAGCGCTGGCCCTCCAGCTCGAATCCGTCCGGAACCGATTGGTAGACAACGGGGCTCGGCGGGATCTGGCCGGGGAAGTCGACGTCCCACATCTGGGCGCGTCCAGTTGTGGCCTGCTCGTGCATCTTGGCGATGGTGCCGTCGGTGGCGTACGCGACAGCCGACGGGAATCGCTGCAGTAACACGTCAGTGCCGAACCAGTGATCGCCGTGCCCATGGGTGGCGTAGATGTACGTCAGTCTCTTGCCGGAGTCCTCGACCCAGTCGCCGACCCGTTGGATCTGATCGCGGGTGAACGGCGGGTCGACCAGCACGGCGTCGTGCTCGCCGTAGACCAGCGTCGAGGCAACCGGCGAGGAAACGATGGGGCTTCCGTCGGGCAGTCGCTGGTCGCGGTTGCGTCGCAGCCCGTCGTGGACCATCACCTCGTAGCGCAGCTGTGTCATGACCATTACCTTCCTTCAATGGTTTCGGGGGCTTTAGGTGTTCGATGAACCAGTCGCGGGCCGCGCCGGCGGCCTGGTCGAACTGATCGGTGTAGGGGTCGAAATGGCCACCGGGGATGGTGACAAGCTTTTTCGGCTGCAGTGCCCGCTCGTAGCCGGCCAACGCGAGGTCGGTGACCGTGATGGTGTCGTTGAGGCCGATGATCATCAGCAGTGGTGTGGGGGAGACGCGCGAGATCCATGTTCCCGGCTCGTACATCCGGGCGGCGCGTGAGGAACGCACCGTCATGACGTTCTGCCAGGCTCCCTCCGGCGCAGGCTGTGTGTAGAACGCGACAGCGTCGGGGGCGCGGTAGGCGGCTGGAGTCGCGGGATCGCCGCTGACCACCGCTTGAGTGGCGGGCGGCTCGCCGCGGAACTGGCGTCGTTCATCGTCGATGAAACCGGCCTCCAGGGCGGGTTGCTGATCGGGTGCGGTCCGTCGCAGGCTCTGCTCATAGCCGCTGATGGTCGGAACCTGGGCGACGACTACACGCAGCCGCCGGTCGGTGGCGCCGAGCACGATGGCATGCCCGCCGGCATAGCTGCTGCCCCACAGGCCGATCCGCTGCGGGTCGACATTGGGCTGGCCTTCCAGGAAGGAGATCGCCCGGCGCCAGTCGGCGATCTGAATCCACGGGTCGACGTCGTAGCGTGGCGTGCCGTCGCTGGCTCCGAACCCGCGGTGGTCGTGCACCAGAACTACGAAGCCTGCGGCGGCGAAGAAGCGGGCGAAGCGCTCCAGCCCGTGTTCCTTCACCCCGGCGAAGCCGTGCGCCATCGTGATGGCCGGAAATGGGCCCGGGCCATCGGGCACAAAAAGCCAGCCCCGCAGTTTCAAGCCACCTTCGACGCTGAACTCGACGTCTTCTCGGTGCATGTTCCCGGCTCCTTTCTGTCCGCAAGCGGCACAACATCCACGATGTGCGCGTTGCGTCCCAGAAGGGGAATCCGCATTAGTCCTGGTATCGGGAGGAACAGTTTTACGCTCGTAGGATGACGGCACAGGGCAACGCGCTCGGTGAGTACCTGCGCGCTCGGCGTGCACAGGTGCGACCCGGAGACGTCGGACTGGTTGCCGGTGCGCGCCGTCGTGTTCGGGGCTTGCGACGCGAGGAGCTGGCGATGCTGGCCGGGATCAGCTCTGAGTACTACCTACGGTTGGAGCAGGGCCGCGACAAGAACCCGTCCCAGCAGATCCTTGACGCGCTGGCACGGGCGCTGCAGTTGGATATCAAGGGCACGGAGTATCTCTACCAACTGGCCGGCGGCAGCCATGGCCAGCAACCTGACCTGGAAACCGCGGCTGACGACCTCGACGTGCTGATCGATCAGTTCCCGATGCCCGCAATCATCGCCAACAGGTACCAGGACGTGCTCGCCGCCAACGCGATCGCCCGCGCGCTGTCACCGGGGTTCGTGCCCGGGCAGAACTTCCTGCGCTGGCGCCTAGTGGAACCCGTCGCCCGGGAATTCTTCGTCGATTGGGACGAGGCGACCGATATCGCGGTCAGCGGGTTGCGAGAAGTTGCCGGCGGCGCGTCCAACGATCCCCGTATGCGCGCGTTGGTCGCCGAATTATCTGCTGTCAGTTCACGATTCCGCGAGCTGTGGACCCGAGCCGAGGTCGGTTACCGCCCGGGACTCACGCATGTGCGGCACCCTGTCGTCGGTGAGCTGTACCTTCACCGCTACAGGCTCAGTATTCCCCATTCGGGCGGACAGCATGTGATCATCTTTCGCGCCGATCCCGACAGCCCAACCGCAGAAGCGCTGGAGAAACTGCGCCGTGAGTAGTGCCAGCTGCTCGGCACGCGCCGCGCAAGCCACGATCTGATCGGCCCCCGGGCTTACCACGCATCGGCATGACTTGACTGGGTGAAGGTATCCCGGTCGATACCACTATTCGGTGGGGTCGGGCTGGCGACCTCGCGATTGGAATTTGCGATGTGCGCGCTGCGCTGAGGTGCTCGTACCGCGTAAGGGCGCGGCGGCAATCCCTGTCGGATCTGCACTTCATTCGCCCGACCAGAAGCTCAGGGTGATGCCGCATAACACAGAAATCGGCACCGGGATCATCTGGTGCGCTGATGAATTCGAGGGTAGGCCCAAACACATCCACCGTCGTGTACGGAGTTCCGTCGGCGATCTGGCGCAGCACAGTGTTGTGGAATTTGTCAGTCATAGTTCGCCTGTTCTATGGGTTGTCGGCTTGAAGAACATTTCGAACTGAATGCCGTCGGGGTCCTTGAACGTCAGTACCGCACCGTATTCACGCTCGGCGATTGGCGAGTGGGTGACGCCGAGCCGTTCAAACCGGCTCAGCCATTCGTCTAGATCGGCACGTGTGTCGACTTGAAGCCCATGTGATCGAACCCGGTGCGCCGCGGATCGAAGGTTTCACCCTGATTCCCGTCATGCTGCTGGAACTCGATGACCGTCCGCGACGGCGGGTGCAGTAGAAGAACACCGCGCCACCCGTCGCCTGAGACCCGGTCGATTTCGGTGAGGTCGAGAAGCTCGGCCCACCATCGGCCGCTCGTCTTGCTGTCGCGGACGGAAAACGAAATGTGTGACACCCTGCTGAAAGTTGCCATTTGAATGCCTCTGAGTTCACATCTGGTCGGGAAGCGGGTGATCAGTTGCGAGTATCGCGTATGTCTGGCTCATCATCTGTCCGATGATCTCGGCGGCTGGCGCGGTGCGTTGAACAGCGCCAACCCCTTCGCCTGCCGGATAGACCATCGATTCCCAGTCACCGCTGGTTTCGGGCGGGCGCGCCCGAGCGTGGCCGGTGCGGTCATTGGTCAGCCGTTGGGTCCTGGAGCGCGGATGGCGTGCCTCGGTCCTCCGACTGCTCGACGTCGTCAAGCTGTCTGTCGAGGTCCGTTAATTCGATTGCCAGACGCTGCAACTGGCGTGCAATAGCTGCGCGCCGCTGCTGAAGCAGCGCGCGCTCCTCGGGTCCCATGTTGTGTGCTTGTGTCTCCATAATGGTGGCTCCTTTTAGTGTTCTGGTGTCGGTTGCCAATCAGTGGCAGCGCGGGACCAGCTGTGCGCGCTCCTGAACCTTCTCGAAGGCCTTACGGGCCTCGTCGACGCTGAGGGCGGTCATCCGAGGTGCCCCGGCTCGTCGGGAAGCACCGTCTCGGGCCGCACCGAGTAGGTCTCGTCGTCGTCCCACCGAGCGTCGACCCAGCCGCCGTCGTAGTAAGTGCAGTGGCTGGAGTAGCTCCCAATGGAGCAGTCACTGCTCGCGTTCACATAGTGGGCCGGAACCCCGATAACGCGACGCCGCCACCACGAACCGTCCGATTGGATCGGCCCGTCACAGATGATCCGCTTCTTCGTCAGCCCTAAGAAGCCCCACGGAGAGGTCAGGCAGTTCGAGCTGTTTGCGTGTGCGGCCGGGCCGGTCCTGCCAGGGATCCACCGAACAGCGCCGCACCGATCCCGACGGCAGTGAGGATCTTCTTCATCACGTCACCTGCGCCGGGACGTGCCCACCTACGACGCCTTCGTGCCCTGACGGGCACATGGTGAAAACGTCGGCGTGGGCCGGTGCGGCACCGAACAACAGTGCGCCGATTGCGGTTGCGGCGGCGGCGATGCCGCCGATGAGGGTTTTCTTCATGGTGTGTTATCCGAGCAGGGATGGTTCATTGGTGGACCGCCACGATGGTCTCGTTGGCGTAGTTTTCGTGGTGTGTTTGGCGGGCGTCGTCTTCGCTGGCGGCGTACACCGTCCGGGCGATGTGTGCGCCATCCCCGCTTTCGCTGATGACGATGAAAACGTCGTGCATCTGATCCCCGCAGTGGTCGAACCGTGACCAGCACTTCTCGATCCCGGCGGCGACGAAGCCGTTCGCCTGCGCGGTGTCCAGCGGGACGGCGGACGCGATCTGGTGGCCGCTGTCGCCGCGGTGGGTTTCGATCACAAGGGTTCTCTGCCTTCTCTCGTTCATGTGCCTGCAACGGCAGGAAATAAAAGGCAATAATATCAACAATATGGTAACAATTTCCGCGTGATACGCCTCACATGGGTCACTGACGGCACTTCTGGTGGTACAGATTCCGCTAGTTCCCTCCCATGGACGTCCGCACCGGTTTGTCGGACGGGACCATGTGGGTGCTGTCAGACTGAAGTCCACCAGCGGACCGTGGAGGCGGCGATGACGACGGTGTATGCGGTGACAGCGGGCAGCGGCGACACCTACCGCATCGAACGGGTCTACCTGGACCGCGACGAGGCGTACAGGTTCGCGCAGGACTACAACGGCATTGTCCCTGTTGAGCCTGTTCAGGTAGAGGAATGGGAGACCGGTGCCCCGCCGGGGGCCTACGACGGCCCCTACTGGCGCGCCGAGTGGTGGGCACGCGTCCCGGCCGCCAAGCGTCGCAGCATGCTGCGGCACACCGACGAGGGTGAACGGTTCGACGACTTCGCCATCCGCCAGGAATGGTGGACCGGCGACGCCCTGCCCGACGCCAAGGTGGTGCGCCGGGAAATGGCCGGAGTGCCCAGGGTGGAGGTGGTCGGTCTGTCTAAGGAGAAGGTGGAGGAACTGTTCTGGGACACGATCACCCAGGTCAGAGCGGATCTGGCGGGAGTGCCACGGAAGTAATTTCCACTCTTTTGTGCATCAGATGGAAAGAAATGGGCATGTCGGCTCGACTTTGCCGCTCTGGTGCGTCATGATCCCTGCATGGACCGACGCGCCTTGGAACGGCTCGGCCACCACGTCGTGAGTCGGCGCGTCGCGCTGGGCTACCGCAACCGCACCGATTTGGCCGCCGGCCTGCAGTTGACCGTGCGCACGCTGGCCGACATCGAGCACGGTGTGCGTAAGGCCAGCCCGGGCACCTACGCCCTGCTGGAGAACAAGCTTTCCTGGTCACCCGGCAGCATCGACACCATCCTGGCCGGTGGGGAGCCCAAAGAGCTGGTGGTCGAGCTACGCCGCCCCACCCCCAGCGCGCGGTCCCAGGGATACGCATTGCGCCCGACCAACCCCAACGCGCTGTCGCAGGTGTCCACCGAAGAGTTGCTGCTGGAGCTACGACGGCGCATCATCGCCCCCCGCGACACACGCCACGACACCTGGGACGACTGGGACGGCGGCCTTGACCCGCGCGGCGACTGGCCCGAGGAGGGCTAGAAGACATGGTTCGACGAATGACCCTTCTGGTCGGATCGCTGATCTTTGCGGTCACGTGCGCGCCGATACCGTCGGCAGCTGCAGATAATGGCAACTGGGACATCGGGAACATCCCCGGCTCGCCCGAGGCTACGGCGAAAGACATCGTGCTGAATTACGGCCAGAACTACAACATCAACGGCTGGACGATCCGGCCCACCGCTGACGGCACCCGCTTCACCAACGACGGCACCGGCCACGGCATGTTGGTCAGCATCGAGAACGTCTATTCGTTCTAAAGGCGATAGCCCCGAGTGGCTAGGGAGCAGGAGGCAATAACTATGACTCGATCGACTGTTGCGGGCGTTGCGGCCGCCGCCGCATGGACCTTCCTCGTCGTTAGCCCGACCGCAGGTGCAGCGCCACCCTCGTCGGGATGCGGGCCAGATCAGGGGACCGCTTTACAGTCGGCACTCGCGCAGTTGTCTCCGGAACCAGTTACTGGCCGGGGCTGGGGGAGCGCACCTGTCGGCAGTAATTACGATCCGTGCGCGGATCTTTCGACCATCCTGGTGATGATCGAAGGTGGAACTGGAAGTTCACCCGTGCAGGCGCTCATGTTTCATCGCGGTACCTACCTTGGGACGGGTACATCAAACGCCTACGGATTTACGTCGCTGAATGCAGCGCGCTCCACCAACGACACAGTGGTCCTCAACTACAAGACCCCCGGTGCTTGCAACGCTTGTCCCCCCGCCGCCGTCACCAGCGTGCGCTACCAGTGGCAAGGTGATCATGTCGCCATGCTCGACCCCCCACCGCCTTCGTAGCCACGCGTCGACGCAGAACACCTCGCATGTCAGCGCGTCCGGAAACGTACATGGGTACCCGGTCTTGGTGAGGGGTTGCTTTTCGACTCGTGTTGGCCAGCGCGGTCGGCGCAGCGCTGGTCTCTAGGCGGCGCGGTCGGTCACGCTGACCCAGAAGTCGCCGACCTCCTAGACTCCAACAGCGGTCGCCAGCGTCTTGCTCGTGGTGGGTCAGCCGATGGGCCGGGCTCTCTAGTATTCGACGGCTCCCGTGCCGCTGACGCGGCCGATGGTGTGAACCTGACCCGGGAGCTGCGCCACATCGGCGACTGTCACGACCCTCGCCCCAGCAGGTGGCTGGCCGACATGCCAGGTGCTGATCTGTTGCCAGACCTTCCGTTTGCGCCACGGTGCCCACCAACGCCGGACCGTGCGGACCTCGAAGTACGCGCCGTGCTGACCCGGCTGCGGCCCCTTGCACTCTGACTCGGGCTCGACCGGCGCGGGTTGGGCCACAGGCTGCGCCATCGGCGGCGGCCTCTGTGCTGGCGGGCTTGGCGGCACCTCTTGCTGCCGCCGCGCCTCCTGCCTGTGTCGCTGCTGCCGGGCGCGCCTGCGTTCTCGCTGCTGCCGGTCCCGTTTGGCCTGCGCCAGCCAGTCTCGCTGGGGCAGACTCTGGAACCCCGATCGTGGCCCGGGCCTGCGCGGCGACTGGTAGCCGAACTGGTCGAGCTGCGGGTCACCCGTGACGTCCAGGTCAACGATCTGGTCCGTCTCCCAATCCCAGTCCTCGTCCATGTCTATCTCCTGCGCTGGTTTAGCGATCCTGTCTATCACCACCCTCTGACACACCGGACTAGCTCCACTCCTGTTCGTCGACCTTCCGGTAGATGCCGGTGTTGAGCGACTCGGCGAGCCAGTCCTCGAAGTTCAACTCGCCGCCGATGAATTGGTCCATGTCCACGCCCTCGATCTCGGCGGGGAACACCAGGTCGCGCATCTGCTCATAGGTCCAGACGCTCTTGCCGTTGGTGTAGAGGGTCATGTCAGTCGTCCTCGTCATCTGCGGTTCCTCTCAGCACAACGGGGCCAGCAGGGCCTACGCCTCATTGTCACGGGTCTCACTGGCGCCAGGTGCCGATCGCTACCGGCCGTCAGGACATTGGAACGCCAAGGCGACCTGAAGCGCAGCCTTGGACCAAGTAATGGGCTTTTGAACATGATTGAATGACATCGCGCCTGATAACACGGTGTACGTCTCGGGATCGGCCTAGGTAGCGCCAGTCGAGACGGCGGTCAAAACTCTTCGTCATCGTCGATCCCGACCAGCCGACCCGCTCGGCGATCACCGTCGCCGGCATCTGCGGATACACCGACAACAACGCCCGGATCCTCGGCTCAGCCGCGCTGATCGCCGACTCCACCGGCGCCCGCTCATACCTCGGTGGTCCGTCGCTGGCCAACGCCGCAGCGACCGTGGCACGCGCTACGCCCAGCTGCTTGGCAATCGCTCGCTGCGACAACTTTTCACTGCGATGAAAGTGCCGGATCAACGCCCAGTCTTCCAAGGAGATCACCCATCCGATCGTGGTTGGGTGGCCTACTTTTCAAGCGGCACGACTGGCCTAATTGCCCCATAGCGTTGTGACAGAAGTCCTTTAGTGGATTATTGGCTGGAATCCGCCGCGGGCGCGTGGTTCTCCGCGTCACAGCGCGGCGCCATACGCAGCCACTTGCGCGGGATCGTCGAAAGTTAGCTCATTGCAGCTCATTGCAGCGACGCAGCACATCCTGCAGGCGGACTGCTACATCTGACCGGGCCAGCCATCCAATGCATCCGCGTTCGAAGTTATCTAGCCTCATGGAACCGGATCCTTCTCGGCTGAGTCGACTCCAGTCACCTCATCGTCGTGTTAAGGTGCCCGCAAAGACTGGCCCTTTCCGTAGCAGCGCGACCCACCCCTCCGGTCGAAGTAGGCGATTATGGCCGATATCGTGCTTCTCAATCCTCGGTTCGATGTGTCTTATTGGGGCCTCGAACACGCACTTCCGCTGCTTGGTAAGAAGCGCATTCTACCGAGTGTCTGCCTGCCGTTGCTGGCCGCGCTGACGCCTGACGACCATCGCGTGACGATCATCGATGAGAACGTCGAGCCAATCGACTACGACCGTGTGGCGATGGCCGACATTGTCGGGCTCACCGGCATGGACGTCCAGGGCCATCGGATGCTCGAGATTCTCCGCGAACTAAAAGCCCGTGACGTCTTCACGGTCGTCGGCGGTCCGTCGGTCACCGTGCAAGAAGATTACTTCGACGGCCTGGCGGATGTGATTTTCGTCGGCGAAGCGGACACGACCTGGCCGCAGTTTCTTGAAGAGTGGGCGCAGGGACGGCATCTGCACCGATACGAGCAACGCGAGCAGACCGACATGAGCCGCGCGCCGGTGCCACGGTACGACCTGCTCAAGGCTAAGAACTATCTGTTCGGCAGCGTTCAATTCAGCCGCGGCTGTCCGTTCCAGTGTGAGTTTTGCGACATCCCCATCACGTTCGGTCGTAAACCGAGGATAAAGACGACCGCGCAGGTGATCGCCGAGTTGGACGCGATGCGTAAGCAGCGCATACAAATCGCCTTCATCGTCGATGACAACCTGATCGGCACGATCGCGGTAAAGAAGTTGCTACGCGACGTTGCCGCGTGGCAAGCCGCCGAGGGGTACCCCCTCACGTTTGTCTGTTATGCGTCGCTCAACCTCTCCGAAGACGACGAGATGATGGAGCTGATGGACGCAGCTAACATCGCGATGGTCTTCATCGGTATCGAGAGCCCGAACGAAGAATCGCTGCACGAGACGAAGAAGTATCAAAACGTTCGCAAAAGCGCGACGATCGTCGATCGCGTCCGCAAAGTCCAAGACTCCGGCCTCGAAGTTCTGTGCGGCATGATCGTCGGCTTCGACCACGACGATACCCAGATCTTCAAGGCCCACTACGAGTTCATTCGTCAGACCGACATCATGCACCCCACCGTCAACATGCTGGTGGCGATCCCGAAGACGCCGCTATACGCGCGTTTGAAGAACGACGGTCGCCTCGATCTTTCGGATACGAACCCCTCCGACGGAATGTTCGGCACCAACGTCATTCCGCTCGGCATGACTCGCGACGAGCTGCGCGACGGGTACAACGGCCTGGTGCGGGACCTACACGATCCCGAGTTCTACTTCGAACGGCTCGAAAACCTCTATCTCAGGCGCCGATTCAATTTCGCACGCACTCGCAATGCCTACTGGCGCCGACATCCCTGGGTCAAGCGGAAATCCCAGTCGGTCGATGCGCTTGGAGCGATCGTCTTGTTTCTCCGGCTGATGAGGAAGGTTCCCGACCCGGAGCTGCGCCGCATCTATCGCCGCCGGATGACGACGATGCTTCGCCACCGGCCGGACCCAACTGTCTTGTTCATCTGCGTAGTCAAGTGCGCGATGCACTACCACCAATACACAATGTCCCGTGAGATATCGGAAGGCGGGGACTCCTCAACGCATGTTAGAGGAGAGATGGCTCTGTATTGAGCCGTCGCAGTGCGCGGTGCACCGTGCCGTGATCACGAAGCCAGTGGTGACGTTCGACGGCTGTCGCGCGAGCTCTCATATGTCGGTCTTCTTCAATCTGAGACGTCAGTTCCAGTACTGCAGCACCTCGACTGTCGCGAAGGCGGTCAACGACGCGGCGTAGACGATCACTGCTACTGCGGCACCGCGCAGGCTGATTCGCCGACTAGCGCCGTCGACCGGGTCGAGCCAGCGACGGCACCATGACGACACCGTGGGCATCAACCACCATTGCATCAACGCCACGCTGAGAACTTGACTGAGCCAAACTGACAGCCACGGCTGCACGCCCAACTTGCCGATCACCGGTGCCACAAACCGCGACTGCAGCATCACCAAGGGGTAGAGCACCATCAGTAGGAGCATCGCCGTCTTCCAGCTCGGAGTCATCTCCGCCTTCCCGTCCACGTTCCGCACCGTGGTACCGAACGGGGTGGTCTGGGCGAGTACCGAGAAATCCCTCGTCAGACTCGACCGCACCGGCGGCAAGGCTTCGTTGCGCTGCGGCGACCGTAGCCATGCTGACAGTTGGGGTTCGGTGCGAAACCGGATCAGCGACATCCATTTTCCCGGCGCGCCTGGCGGGAAGACGGCCGTGCCCTCATAGCCGGAGAACTGGGAGGCAGCTGTCGTCAGCTTGATATGGGCAGCCTGGAAGTCGGCCTCCATACCGCTGGACACGCTGGAGGAGACAATCGCCACACCGGTCGGCATCACCGCGCCTTCAATGATCACCAAATCCGAAGAAAGCCGCAGAAATCCCCGTGCCGCAGCGGCGCGCACCAAGTGCTTCCACGTCGCCCCGTCGAGCCACTGGTGGAGCAAGTCCTCGGACTCGAAGGTCACCGCGACCGCCCAGTCCAGCGGTGCGTCGCGAGAGATCGACGCGGCGAACGCAACGAATCCATGCACAGCCTGCGCAGCAGATCGCACGTCGCAGATCCAACCGTCGAAAACTTCAGGGTCGGCGGCACGGTCAAAATTCGTGACGGCCATAGCCTTCATCGCGATCCGCCTCGACCGCGCCGAATTGACGGCCCGCGCCGGAATTGCGGCGCAACCGTATTTGGCATGCGATTGTCCTTCCTCAGCTAGGTCATCGCCGCTTGGGATGACTGCAACTTATTTTCATTGCGTATCGCCGACGCTGGAGTTTTGGTCAGCGCAAGTGCGGGTGTGGAAGGAGTTGGGTGGCCCCAGTCGCGTAGGTGGCGCTTCAACCCTAGGGAAACCTATTGGCCGTCGGCGCAACTGGTAGCCGGTGAAATTCCCGGGGTTTGATGTGGGGAGAGCCTTTCACGCTTTGCTGTGGGGCAACGCGGGGCCGCAGCGCGGCCCCGATCGCTTACCCGTCGTTAAGTGTCGTCTCTGTGATGTCATCCGTCTTCAGCGGATCGGCCACCGTCAGCAGCTGGTGGAGCCTGGCTAGGTTGGGTCGATGGACGCAACCACCGCGAGCTCGATCATCGCTGGCCCCCTCGGCGACGTGGCGGGCAACTTCAACTTCTCCAAACAAGCAATCGCCCGGGGCGAAGCCATCGGCCTCGACGCCGTCTCCCTCTACGCTGCAGGTCGAGCATCCATGCTCGGTGGCGTCGACCCAGAGGTGGCCGACGCTGTCTTCTACTTTTTCAAGCCCGGCATGATCGCCGCGGTGGTAAGCCGGGGTCGCAGCCTGGCCAGTGAAGACGCGATCGCGACAGCCCACCTCGGTTCCGCCGACGACTATGCCGAGGCCATCTTTGCCGCAGTGGATTCGGCCACCCTCGGCGCGTTCACCGACGCGGTAGGCGCGGTCGTCGCCACGGTTCCCTCGGGCTCTTGGCCGTTTTTCGATGGCTACCGCTCTGCCCCGGCAGCGCCGACGGCCGCCGCTCGGGCCTACCGGGCAGCAATCCTGTTGCGAGAGCTGCGCTTCGGTGTGCACACCGATGCGGTGAAGGCCGCCGGGCTCTCGCCTGCCACTGCCTGTCAGCTCAACCGAGACCTCGACAACTTCAAGAGGCACGGTTACACCGAGGAAGACATGGTCGAATACACCCCCGAGATCGAGGCCCGAAAGACTGCGGCCGAAGCGGCGACGACTGCGCAGATGGCGGCGCTGTTCGCCGCGCTCTCGCAGACCCAACTCGAGGCAATCGTCGCTGGCACGAATGCCCTCGTAGCGGCCCTCGGCTAATGCTGCTCGTCGGAAGGAGGTCGTACGGGCGGGTCGTAGATCCGGTTCACAAGTTCCGCGTCCCCGGTCATCTCAGGACTGACGGCGTGGACTTCAGACTGCTCCAGAGATGGGGCATCGGACGCACACCGAGCTGATTCACCACCATCTGGGCAGCTTGACTGACCGCCTCGGTGAAGGTGGGGAAGGCGAATTGAAGCTCGGCGACCTCCTCGACGCGCATCCTCGCCGCCATACAGGCCGCGACCATCTGGATCACTTCGGCCGAGTACTCGCCGAGCACGTGAGCGCCGATAATCTGCCGTCCCGGGGTCTCGACTATCAGCTTGCAGAATCCTTCCGGCTGCCCGTCGGCGACGGGCCGCAGCATGTCCTCGTAGCGGGCCACCGCGACGGCGCAGTCGTAGCGGGAGCGGGCTTGCTCCTCGGTGAGCCCGACGCTGCCGTACTCGGGGTCGGTGAAACTGCCGGCGGGGACGATCTCATGGACGACCCGCCGACGCGGGCCGAGCACCGCGTTCTCGGCGGCGACACGGCCTTCGAGCGTTGCGCTGCTCACGAGCATGCTGTTCCCATCGACGTCCCCGGCCGCGAAGATGTTGGGGACGCTCGTGGCCATAAATGCGTCGACCATCACGTAGCCACGCTCGGTTGCCACGCCGGCGGCGGCGGCGTTGACGAGGTCGGCGTTACCGGGCCAGCCGACGGCGAAGAATGCTGCGTCCACGTCGACCGTTCTGGAGTCCTCGCCGACTCGGTACAGGGCGCGGACACCGGGTTGGAGCGCCTCGAGTTGGTGCACTTCTGCGCTGGTGATGACCTCGATGCCGCGCCCCCGGAAAGCGTGTTCGAGCGCGATGGAGATGTCGATATCGGCTCGCTGCACGATCCGGGGCGCGTGCTCGACGAGGGTGACTTCGCAGCCGAAGTCCGCCAGGATCGACGTCAGCTGGCAGCCCGTGTCGGCGGCCCCGATGACGCAAACCCGGTTGGGCAGGGAGTCCAGGCTGCGCAGGTCCTCGTAGGTTAGGCCGAGCTCGGCCCCGCGGATCGGCAGTCGCCCAGCCTTGCCGCCGACGGCGATGATCACTCGATCCGCAGTCCACGTGCGGCCGTCGGCCGCGCTGACCGTGTTGGCGTCGACGAACCGGGCGTCGCCGGCCTCTTCAACGAGGTCGACCCCGACGGAGCGGATGTGGTCGGCGACGCGCTTGCGTTCATAGAGGTAGCCGGCCACCCGCTGGGCGTTGGCTAGGGTAGCGGCGAGGTCGACTACGGGCCGTGGCCCGCGGAGACCGAACGTTTCCCACGAGCTCCAGTCCCTCACCAGGCGCGCAGCACGAGCCAGCGTGCGCACCGGTGCCGGTCCGCTGTTAAAGGCGGTGCCGCCGACCCGCCCCCGCTCGACGAGCGTGACCTCTGCGCCCAGCTCGGCGGCGGTTAGGGCCGCGGACACACCAGCGGGTCCGCCTCCAATGACGACAACGCGCATCTCGCCTGCTCCTCTCACCCCGACGCGGTCATGTCGACCCCAACCTTGATGTCTTCCTTGCTTGTCGAGCACGGCCGGCATCTCCTCGCCGACCCACGCGCTGGACGAGCCAGACCGGGTCGCACTGGGCCAAGGCCTTGGCAGCTTTTTCTCGACGTAAGACACATTTTGTCGAAGAAATCCGCGGACTGACACCGGTGCGCCCTGTGTCGCCCCAACATCGACCACCCGCTCATCGGTTGCCTGAGTGCTGGCATTGCCTACCGCTCGGATAGTGCGTACCAAATTGCTTGGTACCAAGCCCTCTTCGATTACCTTCTCAATACTCTTACAGGGGTGCGGCCTCTGACTTCAACATGCGCAGCCGCAGCTTCCAGACATCTTTAGCAGTTGGACTCTTGCCGCGTCGGGGACTCCCACTGCTAGCACACGACAGGACTGTGGCCGAAGAACATATGCGGTTGATCGAGGGTGGATCCCAGCTGAGCGTTCACCACGTCAACGAGCTGCCGCAGCATGGCGAACCGCTCGCGGTTGGCGACCTCGACCGGAATCACCTCGACGGACGGCTTCAGCGCCTTGTCCCAGGAGTTGAATGGCCTCCACCGCTCCCGTCGTGATGAAAGCAGAGCAACCGCACGGTGTCAGTCGCCTTTCCATGTGGTTTGTGCAAATAGGTGGTGACGAAGAATCGCACACGCGATTTGTTGGATAGCTTGGGTAGCTAGGCCGTCTACTAGGGGTTAGGCAAGGTCCGACTCGTGTTCAGTCGGCTCGTCGTTGGCGTACTGACGGACGCCGGTCTGCAGCGCCGCACGCACCAGGTCTGGGTCGCAGGCGAACGGTTCGGTCGAGTCGATGAATTGCTCGACGATTTTCACGAAGCGGTCCGGGTGATCGTCGTGCGGCACGTGCCCGGACTCCTCGAAGATCTCAAGACGCGAACCGGGGATCTGCTCGTGGGCCAGCCGAGCATGGCTTACGGGGATGATCGAGTCGTCCTCGCCCCAGATGATCTGCAGCGGAAGGTCCGGCATCAGATAGTTGCGGTCCAGCATCGTGACGAACTGGCCGCGCGTGTCGACCACTGCTCGCAGAGTGCGTGCGAATGCGCTTACGGCACCCGGTTTGCGCAACCCGCCGACCAGGCGCGGCAAACTGGCCGCATCGCGGGTCAATCTTGTCGAGCCCACCACGCTTCCGACGGCGCGGCTGGCGAGTTGCAACGCGGGGACCGCGCCGGGCACTCTCAGCAGCGAGAGCGCCTCGGCACCCATCGGCATGGCCGCCAAGCGCAATGCAAAGCTCACGTCTTTGGTCACGCCGCCGGCGCTCACCAGCACGACGCGCTCGACGAACTGCGGGTATTGATAGGCGAACTGCATTGCGATGCCGCCACCCAGAGAATGCCCGACGATCGTGACACGGTCGATGTCGAGGGCGGTGAGCAGGTCGCGCATGCCGTTGGCGAAAGCCGCCAACGAGTAATCGGCGCGCGGCTTGTCCGACTCGCCGTGGCCCAGCAGGTCGGGGGCGATGACGGTGAATCGTTGGGCAAGCTTGGCGTGCACGGGTTCCCACGTCATGGAGTTGTCGCCGACGCCGTGGAGCATCAGGATGACCGGGCCAGAGCCGGCGATACGGAAGGCACGGCGGTGGCCATGGATTGTGCGGAATTGCAGCGACGGCGAGGCGATATCCCGTACCGGCCGGAGGTGGCGGCGTGAACGGTCCCGCATGGTGTCGTCCCTCTCCTGGTGTGCGTCTCGATCGCCGCATCGGGGCGTCGAGACAAGCTTCCAGGGCAGCGCTTGCAAAATCCTTGCGGAATCCTTGCGACGTCCATGAGGGATGGTTGGCCACGAAAGCGTACGGGCATACGCCGAGCTCAGCGACTTCTTGCCACAGGGTTCGCGTGGTCTCTCGGCGGGCCGTGCGTCCCCGACTCGTCAGACAGTCAATTCATAAGTCAGGCGATGCAACTGTGGCCCTACGGACATCTGGATAATTCGCCAAGCGTGGACAGCAACACGGTCACCAGTGCGACTGATTGAAAAACCTGGGTGCGCCTTTTGTGTTGACGCCGTCAACACCTTTCGTGTGGCGTGCTACAGACGGTGGTGTGGTGGTGCCTCATCGCGCAGCCAGTCGTCGTTCGACGCCCGCCGCATCAGATCTTCGTCGCCGTACCTGTCCAAGTCCTCGGGCGTGACGTGCACCCGCGGCGGTTTCGACGCGGCCAGGGGCGGGGGTTCGGGGTCCATGGCGGTGATTGTCTCTGTCTAGACGGAAAGTTCCGGCGCCGCAACCGCACCCGTTTGAACCTCACTCATCACAGGGCTTTCAGCACGGCGTAAGAGGGATCGGTGCGGTCGCGGCCGGGGCCGTCGCGCCGGACCATCTCGGTGACTTCTCGGACTTCGTCGAAGTCGAACAAAGTCAGACGTTTGTCGATGCGCCACTGGCCATCCCGCCGCGACCACTCGTCGAGGTAGCGGCCCCAAACCCTGATCTGCATGACCTTGCCGTCCTGCATCAACCGCGTCGCGGAATGGAAGTACGTTTCACTGCCTGCGCGGTCGCCGTCTAAGGCGATGATGCTGTTGCAGACCTGATGCGAATGGCTGAGAGCCAGCAGATGCGCGGCGCAGATGAAATCGATCACGCCGCGTCCGTTGCCCCGGTAGAGCGAATCCCCGTAGTCCGCGGTCGCGTCCTCGTGAAATACCGAGTGCCCCAGCGGAATGTCTAGCCGATCCACTGCGCGGCAATAGCGGTAGATCTGCTCTGTGATCGCCTGCCGGTCGAGCAGAACCCGCATCTCGGCCGGATCGATCGCCATTTGCTGCCCAGTTTCGACCATTCGTCAATATAGCGCTCAGAAGTTGGTGGTCGATGAACCCGAGGCCCACCTTCACCCAGCGGCGGTGGGCGTGTCGCGTTGGCAGTCGCCGATCTCACCCATTGACGAACCGCGACAATTCGCATGACACTGATCCCCATCAATTTGCCGGCATCCACACGACTTACAGGCGGCTGCCGTGCCAGGTCGAACCGGGAGACAACCATGAGACGGTTGCTCATTGACGGTCAGCTCGTGGATCCGGGTAGGCATTTCCCCTCGATCAACCCAGCAACCGGAAGCCTGATCGAAGAGGCCCCTGACGCAACGATCGAGCACGCCGAGACTGCGATCCGGACTGCGAGGCACGCATTCGACGAGACCGACTGGTCAACCAACCTGACGAAGCGGGTCGCTTGTCTGCGCCAACTCCACGCGGCCCTGCAGAGCCACCGCGAGGAGTTCGCCCAGTTGACCATCGCAGAGTGCGGACACACGCGAATGCTGGTCGACGGGCCGGCCCTCGACGAACCGGTTGCCCTGCTCACCTACTATGCCGACCTGGCTGAAGAGTTTCCGTTCACCGAGGACATCGGGCTGCACGAGTGGCGGGGATCGATGCATCGCCGCTCAGTCGAAAGGGAACCCGCTGGTGTGGTCGCTGCGATCGTCGCATACAACTTCCCGATGCAGCTGGCACTGGCCAAGTTAGCCCCGGCCCTGGCCGCAGGCTGCACGGTGGTCCTCAAGGGTGCACCGCAGACTCCACTCCTGGCGACTGCGCTCGGAGAACTCATTGCCACCGAAACCGACATCCCTCCCGGAGTGGTCAATGTGATCACCTCGTCCGACGTTGCCGTCGGTGAGCTGCTGACCACTCATGCGGATGTCGACATGATCACCTTCACCGGCTCGACGCCGGTCGGCCGCCGGATCATGGAGGCGGCCAGCCCGACCGTGAAACGAGTGTTCCTGGAACTGGGTGGAAAATCCGCCCTGATCTTGCTTGACGACGCCGACATGGAGTTGACCGCGCTCATCGCCGCGATGAGCATCTGCTCCCATGCGGGGCAGGGCTGCGCGATCACGTCCCGGCTGTTGGTTCCCCGGTCCCGTCACGATGAGATCGTCGAGAGGGTCACCGCCCACCTGGCCAACGTCAAGGTGGGCGACCCCGCTGAGCCCGGCACGTATATGGGACCTCTCATCAGCCAAACGCAGCGGGAAAAGGTCGATGGCGTCGTCAAGCGCGCGATCGAGGCCGGCGCCCAGCTCGCCACGGGCGGATATCCGATAGACGGACCAGGGTTCTTCTACGCCCCGACATTGCTCACCGATGTCGACCCCAATAGCGAGGTCGCGCAGGAGGAATTGTTCGGTCCGGTGCTCGTGGTGATTCCCTACAGCGACGACGACGACGCGGTCCGGATCGCCAACAACTCCATCTTCGGTCTCTCCGGGGGCGTCTACGGCGCCGACACCGAGCGTGCGATGTCGGTGGCGCGGCGGATACGGACCGGGACCGTTGGCGTGAACGGTGGATCCTGGTTCGCTCCCGACGCGCCATTCGGGGGATACAAGCAATCGGGCATCGGCAGGGAGATGGGCGTTGCCGGACTCGCGGAGTTTCTCGAGACGAAGACCATCGCGGTACCGGCCGGCTGACTGCATTGCGGGCGGGGTCGCCGTACGCCGACTCGGAGTCCCATCGATCGGAGGAACGATGACCCAAATCAGCGACCCGTACTACGACCCCTACGACATCGAGATCGACACCGATCCGTACCCGACATGGAAGCGTCTCCGCGACGAGGCTCCCGTGTACCACAACGAACGCTACGATTTCTACGCTCTTTCGCGTCACGCTGATGTGCAAGCCGCCCAGTCGGCCCCCCGGACATACCGGTCGGGATACGGCAACGTCCTCGAACTCATGGGCGATCAGCCACTCGAGGTCCCGTACCTGGTCATGCAGGATCCCCCACGTCATGACATGCAGCGCGCGCTCGTGTCGCGGGCGTTCACTCCGCGTCGTGTGTCTGTACTCGCAGGCCACATCAGGGAGTTGTGTGCCGAAATGCTGGACCACCATGTTGGTGGGCCCGGGTTCGACTATCTACAGGATTTCGCCGCTCAGTTACCGTCACGAGTCATGTCAGAGTTGATTGGCATCGCCGCCGAGGACCGTGAGGACATACGCAAAACGATCGACCAAACGCTGCATATCGAACCGGGCGTGGGGATCATCAACGAGGTGGCCATGGCGGCTCGATCACGCATTCACGCCTATTTGACTGAACAGATTGACGCCCGCCGGACCGCTCCTCGCGACGACCTCATGACCGCGCTGGTCGAGGCAGAAATGGATACCGATCAAGGCGTGCGGCGTCTAACCACGGAGGAGGCGGCTGCCTTCGCCAGCGAACTGATCGGTGCGGGAACCGAAACCGTGGCACGGCTGCTCGGGTGGGTGTGCGTCCTGCTCGATGCCCACCCGGACCAACGGGCCATTGTGGCCGCAGACCTGAGCCTCGTGCCAAACGCAGTTGAAGAGACGCTTCGCTACGAAGCTCCTTCGCCCGTGCAGTGCCGGCACCTAGTCACTGACGTTGAGCTGCACGGGACTACCGTGCCAGCGGGTTCGAAGGTACTGCTACTCACCGCGTCGGCCGGACACGACGAGCGCAAGTACCACGACCCAGACCGGTTCGATATCTTCCGGCGCATCGATGGCCACGTTTCGTTCGGCCACGGCATCCACTTCTGCATCGGTGCGGCCTTGGCCCGATTAGAGGCCCGCATCGCGCTCGAAGAGACGCTTCGTCGGTTTCCGACCTGGGAGGTCGACCATTGCAACGCTGAGAGGCTCCACACCAGCACGGTTCGGGGATATTTGAAAGTGCCGCTGGCGGTCTGAGCCGCGAAGCGCTAGTCGGCAGGATTTGAGGCCCGTACTTTCGCGTCGTTTGGCGTCGTAGAATTCGATGTTTCCGCAGTTCAGTGGGATTTTTAGGCTGAGTTCAACTCCCGGCAGCTCCACTGGGAGCTGCAGTTTCGCATCGGATCGTGTCGTAGTCCGTTGCGTGTCACCCGCGATCCGCGGCTACGACAGCGTCCACCAGTCGGCCTTAACGTGGCGAACCAGCCCATCACTCTGGCTGTGACGGACACTTGCGTCAAGGCAGATCGTCCAGACGTCGGCGGCGATCAGCAGAGCTGCGGCTAGCTCTCGCGTTTCGTAGGCGGCTAGTTCGCTCCCCCGACGTCGTAGAGCTTGATGTGCCGCTATGGGAGCGAGTACGGGAGTACTGGGGTTAGCAACAGCTGAGAGCCCATTCCCACTGTGCTGCTGAGTGTTTCGACGAACGCATCGAACAGATGATTGACCCGTCGTAGTTCCCGCGTCCGCGGTGATGCCGGGTTGATGCCGAGCCCCTCAGCGACCGGTGAATGTCGGAGCGCGGCGCTGGGCCGCTGCCGCCACGCCCTCGCGGAAGTCGCCGGTCGCCTGTAGTCGGGTTTGTTCTTCGAGCTCGCGGGCGGTGGCCGCGGCGACGGCCTCGGCGAGTCCGGCGCGCACGGTGGCACGGATGCTTGTCAGCGCCAAGGGAGCCGAGGCGGCTATACGCTCGGCGAACCGAATCGCCGCCGGGCGCACATCACCGTCGGCGGCCAATTCGTCGACCAACCCTGCCGCGTGGCCGAATTCACCACCGAAACGCTCACCGGTGAGCATCCACTCGAGTGCTTTTTGCTGGCCAACGACACGTGGCAACGTGGCAGTAATCCCGAAGCCGGGATGAAACCCGAGCCGGCTGAAGTTGGCCGCAAATTTCGAGGACGGTGCAGCAACTCGGAAGTCTGCGCTGAGGGCAAGCCCGAGTCCGCCACCGATCGCGCTTCCGTGCACTGCTGCGACAACGGGCTTACGGGTGCGGAACAACCGGATGGCCTGAGCATAAAGCTCGCTGGGCGATGAACGATTCTCGGCGGGTTGGGAGAAGTCGGCGCCGGCGCAGAAGTGCTTTCCCTCTGCGCACAACACGATCGCCCGGCATTCGACGTCGTCGTCCAGTCGCTCGTAGGCGTCGGCGATGCCTTTGATCAAAGCGGTGTCAAAGAAGTTGTTCGGGGGTCGATGGATCTCCACCGTGGCCACGTGGCCGGCTAATTCGACGGTGACATCCGGAGTGGTCATAGCTGTTCCAGTAGTGCGCGCACGGCGGCATTGAATGCCTCGGGCTGGTCCATATTTGCCGCATGCCCCGCGTTGTCGATGACAACCTTGCGGGCCGTGGAGATGTGGCGGTGCATGTAGTCGGCCCCGGCCAGGAAGTCGGTGTCCTGGGCGCCGACGATCACCAACGTGGGCACGGTGATGCTGTCGAGCGATGTGATCACGCGAGCGTCCTTCTGAGCCATGACACCGCGGGCGGCGCGAGGCAGTCCCTCGGGATGCTCGTGCACCGCCTGGGCGAGTTCCGGCGAGATGTCGCTCGGCGCTTGGCCGCGCTCAAGTTGTTGGGCGCGTCGTTCTACCCACGCGTTCCACTTGTCGCGGGCTTCGTCGTTGCGGTAGCCCGGCCCCGTGTCGACCAGCACCAGCGCGGCCACCCGCTGCGGATGGCCGAGGTGGAAGGCCAGGGATAGGTAGCCGCCCAAAGACATTCCGCCGAGCACCGCCCGATCGGCACCCGCGGCATCGATAATGGCCGCCATGTCGGCGATGCTGATCTCCTCGCTGTAGCCGTCCATGTCGGCGGGTGCGTCGCTGCTGCCGTGGCCCCGCTGGTCCCAGACGATCACTGGTCGGTCGACGCTCAAGGCATCGATATTGCGGTCCCACATGCCCGCAGTGGCGCCGAAGCCGTGCGTGAGCAAAAGCGGCACACCCGGTGCCTGCGGGTTGTGCACCTGGAAAGCCAGCGTGACTCCATCTGCGCGCTGCAGTCCGTTCACTGCACCACCTCGGACCCGCACTGGATGGCTGGGTACAGGGCGTCGGGACCGCACGCGACCAAGGCCGCGCCGAGCCGGTTTGCCCAGCGATGATGGCCGTCGGCTTCGTCTCGCCAGGCCCAGGGTCGACGGGTGAGGTAATGCAATGGGTACTCCTTCGTCATGCCGATAGCGCCATGCGTCTGATGAGCGGCCGCAGTCAACAGCTTTGCGGCCCGGTCGGCAAGCATTTTGGCGCAAGCGATTTCAAAGCCGCCCCGGCCGAGTTCGACCGCTGCGACCGCACCGTCGATGGCTGATGCAACCACGGTGCCTGCTGGTCGATAGTAACCAAATGGGCTTGCACGGCCTGGAAACGACCGATGGGGCGCCCGAATTGCTCACGTTCGCGGCTATAAGCCATCGACAGGTTCTGCACCGCTTGCCGGAGGGGCTTTCCGCGTTAGACGGAGGGAATCTGCGAGGGCGTAGCCTGAGCAGATCCACATTCCGATCCCCTGCGCGGCCGGCGGCCCGATCCGAATCGCTGTGCTGGCGCCGATTGCGTGGAGGACACCACCTCGCCACTACGGGCCGTGGGAGCAGTTCGCCTCATTGCTCACCGAGGGGCTGGTGGCGGCCGGCCATCACGTGACGCTGTTCGCCACCGCAGACTCGATCACTACGGCCAGCTTGCATGCAACCTCGCCGTGTGGCTGGTCTGAGGATTCGACGATCGACGCCAAGGTCGCAGAGTGCCTGCACATTGCCTCGGTGTTCGAGCGCGCCGGCGAGTTCGACGTCATCCACAACGGGTTCGACTTTTTGCCGCTCACGTACAGCAATCTCGTCGCCACACCGGTGGTCACCACGATCCACGGGTTCTCCTCCGATCGGATCGTTCCTGTCTACGAGCGCTACGACAGCGCAGGCGCGTACGTGTCGATAAGCGACGCCGACCGACACCCGAATCTGCACTACGCCGCCACCATCCACCACGGCATCGACATCGACCAGTTCGCGACCCATCCGAGCCCCGGCGTGCACCTGCTGTTCTTCGGACGGATCCATCCCGACAAGGGCACCGCCCACGCGATCGAGGTCGCCCGCCGATGTGGCCGCCGGCTCGACATCGCCGGGATCATTCAGGACGAGGAGTACTTCCGCAACGAGGTTGAGCCGCACGTCGACGGCGAGCAGGTGCGCTACCTTGGCGCCGTCGACGCCTCTGTGCGCGCCGAGGTACTGGGTGGCGCGCACGCCCTGCTCCACCTGATCGACTTCGATGAGCCGTTCGGCTACAGCGTCGTGGAGGCGATGGCCTGTGGCACGCCGGTGGTCGCCAACTCACGAGGCTCGATGAGCGAGCTGATCGAGCACGGGATCACCGGCTATTTGGTCAACGACATCGATTCAGCGGTGGCCGGCGTCGCGGCAGCCGGCGAGCTCGACCGGCGCAAAATCGCCGAGCGCGCCGCCGACCGGTTCACGGTCGCCACCATGATCGACAAGTACGTAACGGTGTACCGCGACGTTATCGGCAAACGGAAGTGAATCTGAACGGCCAACCCGATGCTGCTTGGTGGAAGTCTGCTGTCGTGGTCAGGCGAGATGAAAGCCGCAGCCTGGGCTCGACGTTCGACACTATTTCGACGCCGCGCTTTCGCGTTGGTCGATGACGAAGAGAATGAGCGTGACGGCCAGCAGCCCGGCGGGCACCCAGATCGCATGCAACCCCCACACACGGGTGGTGAATGTGCCGGCGATCGCGCCGGCGGCAAACGCTCCGATCACGCAGGCGTAAACCATGAACGCTCTCCGGGAACCGCTGTTCTTGTCCACCAAGAAGCCGTATCCGGCTTCAACCAGGCGCATCAGATTGCCGGTGGTGGCCAGCGGCATGTATGCGAGGTCGCCGATGCTGCGAAACAAGCCAATCTGGATGCCGCCCAAGAAGGAGATCGGCACCACAACCAAACTGTGGGGCAGCGTTGCGGGCAGGAATCCGAACCCGGCCAGGACGGCCGCTTGGCTCACCATCGTCCATCGCAGCGGCTGCGCCACCACTTTGTCGACTCGACCGGACTTGATATGTGACGACAACACGACGCCGGCGATGAAGGCGAACATCGGCCACAATCGGGACAGCGAATCGCCCCAATGCCTTTCAGACAAATGAATCGCGAAAAAGATTACGTTGCCGGTCTGCAGATTGGCGAACACCCCGCCGCGTACCAGGTAGGTGTGGGCATCCAGGAAACTGTTGGCGACCGTGAGCAGCACGGCGAACCGCAACGTGTACGGCGTGCATATCACGACGGCTCCATTTCTAATCAGAGCAACCGATGGCGCATTTCACGTGGCTACATCTAGGCAGCCGCGCTAGCGAGACGCCGGGCTTGGCGGCCACCTGTTAGCCGTCGGTGGCGAGTTCGGCCAGAGTGTCGCGCGCGGCTGGTGTCCAGCCGAGGACCCGGTGGGCGTGGGCGGTGATGAAGCGCTGGTCGAGAGCGAATGCGTCGGCGAGCGGGCCGAATTCGTGTCGAGCCTGCTCCATCGTGATCGAGCTGGCGCTACCGGGCTGCCCGGCGGCGACGCTGACCGCCTCGGCGATCTGGCGCATGGTCGGTGATTGGCTGTCGTCAACGCCGGCGTAGACGCCGCCCGGCGGGCTCGCCAGCGCCGCTACGTACAGTTCGGCGATGTCCTCGACGTGGACCACGGCCCACCGGTTGTCGCCGGCACCGATGTAGTGGGTGGCGCCGGCACGGCCGGGTGCGCCGATGAACTGGCCGATCAGCCCGCCGCCGTGGCCGTAGACGACGCCAGGCATCACCAGAATGGGATGCCCGCCAGCACCGGCGCGCTCGAGAATGCGGCGTTCGTTGTCGCCGCGCCACGCGGTGACTGGCGGGGGCGCTTGCGGTGCCGCCTCGTCGATGACACCTTCGGTGTTCCCGTAGACCCAGACACCACCGGTGTGCACATATGGCCTCGAGCCGAGACCGTCCTGGATTGCGGAGGCCGCACCCAGGTCGACTCCCGCGGTGTCCGGACCGTAGTCCTGTGCGAGGTGAATCGCGGCGTCAACGTCTAGCGCCGTCTTGTGAAGCACGTCGAGGTCGGTGAGGCCACCTCGCACGACGGTGGCACCGAGGTTCGTGACAACTCGGTCGGCGTCGTCACTGCGCGCCAGTGCGACGGCCTGGTGCCCATGTCTTTGCAGAGCGCGGATGGTGGCTTGGCCGAGGTAGCCCGACCCGCCGGTGATCAAAACCTTCATCGTGGTCTCCTTTGGTCCAGTGGTCTCGACTTCGAGCCTGCCAGCGCCAAAACTGCAGGTCCAAGACCTGTTGCGTCGCGTGCAATACCCTGGAGGTATCAGTCGCCGTGGGAGGCCCGATGGATCTTGACCTGCGCAAGGTGCGCTACTTCGTCGCGGTCGCCGAAGAGTTGAATTTCGGTCGCGCGGCCGAGCGCCTCCACATCGCCCAGCCCGTGCTGTCTCGGCAGATCCGCGCACTGGAAAACGAGCTACACGCCCAGCTGTTCGTCCGCGACAGCAGCGGCACCCAGCTGACCCGGGCGGGCACCCAGCTGTTGGCCGATGCGTCGCTGCTGCTGGCCGGGGCCGACGCCGCCCGACGCCACGTCGCCCAGGCCGCCCGGGCGACGTCGACGTTCACCGTCGGATTCATGCCCGGTCTGACGGTGACCGAGCCGGTGCTCGCGCTGGGCGCCGCCCATCCCGACCTGACCGTCGAGGTGTTGCGGACCACGTACACCAACCAGGTCACCGTGTTGCACGACGGCCGCGCCGACATCGGATACATCCGGATGCCGGCCGATCTGACCGGGCTGCAGACATCGGCATTGTTCAGCGAGCCGCGCGTGGCTGTGGTGCCTGCCGCTCACCGACTCGCCGGCAAGGAGGAAGTGAGCATTCACGACCTTGCCGACGAGCACCTGCTCCAGCACCCCGATGTGGTGCCCGAATGGCGTTCCGTGGCAAAAGAAATGCACGATCGGCAGCGGGCCGCCGCGATAGCCCAGGCGCGCAGCGTCGAGGAGAAACTCGAACATGTCGCGGCGGGACGCGGTTTCAGTGTGCTGCCCGAATCGACGGCCACCTACTACCAACGCCCCGACGTCGGCTGGACGCCAATCACCGATATCCCGCCGAGCGAAGTGCGGCTGGCATGGGTGGCGGCACGTCGCGCCCCGCTGATCGCAGAATTCGTCGAGTTCGCCCAGGCTGCGATAAGGGATGCGTAGAGCGATCCGACGACGTGGGCGGCACGGCGGAAGTTCAACTCTTCGGCGACCGCGACGAACTTCGGTTACCTGCCGGAGCCGGTGCGGCTGCTGGTCGGAAAAAACGAGGGTTCAGTCGACAATATGGGAGTCTACGTCCTATGCCTTGACGGAACGCCAGCGTTGCCTGCCGTCGCGCAATCCACGTCGACGTCATGAAATCCCGTCGCGCGCAAGCGATCCGGCAGTAGCATCATGTCCTCGCGTTCCGAAGTAGGCGCAGCTGTAGGTCTGGCTCGGGTCCAGAAACAGGCGGAAGAAGTCGTCGGATAAGTCGCAGTGTGCCTGCACATCGGCGAAGTGCGGCGTCAGCCTGTTAGCCGTGATCTTGTGTACGCGCTAGGAGCAATTAGCGAGCCGCGCGGTCATTGTCTCGATCGTCGACGAGTTGGTGCGTTGGCCGGCCGAGGTGGCTGCGCGCTCGTCGAGCAGCTGGTCTATGCGCGCAGTGCTCGGCGTGCGGAGATTCAAGTGGCGAGCTGCGCGCCACTCACGGGCCAATAGCCGAAGTTCGCCGTCGATAGTCTCGATGTCGCGCATGCGCCACTCTCCTAAATGTTTCCGTTCCCGCCCAAAGGCGAAAGCGTTGCCGCTCACCCGTCGAGCAGCTCTTCTATGTACACGGTGTTCGGTGAGCAGCCGTTCAAGTGGCGAGCCGCGCGCCTCGAAACTCGGCATCGATGGTCCCAATGCCGTGTTGGGTGGCTAGCGAACCCCGAACCCGTGGACACGAGAGCATGCGCCCTTCGCCCAGGCCCGCAGTTGACGATTGCTTGACAAGCCGCTCCGCCGGACCCAGCATCATGGCGGGACGACCACCTGTGGAATTCCGTGGATGCGGCGGTGGGGAATCACGTGAACGACGACAGCTCGCTTAGCGACCTTGCCTGCGGTAAGCCAATGCGAAAGGCCTCGCGAAAGGCCTTGGCCGTTGGAAGTGTTCTTCTTGCACTTGTTGCGGCTTGCTCGCGTGGCGATGCAACACACACGGCGTTAAGCGACAGCGGGAAGACAACGCAGGTGCCGGCTGCGGCTTCTACACCTGACTTCGCAACATTCCCCAAGCCGCCCGATCCCGCTACCGCAACTGATTTCGCGACAGTCTCCAAGCTGATCAACGATGCGATCGCGGCAGACAAACTGCCAGGTGCTGTGGTTGTGATCGGGCATGGCGGCAGCATCGCGTTCCACCAGGCTTATGGCTCGCGCAAGCTGGCCGGCGAACCCGGGCTGGATGGATTGCCCGCACCTGCGGAGCCGATGACCGAGGACACGATCTTCGACTTGGCGTCGTTGACGAAGAGCCTCGCAACGGCGACTGCCGTCATGCAGCTTTACGAACAAGGCAAGGTTCAGTTCGACGATCCCGTGCAGCAGTACTTGCCGGACTTCAACATGGCGAACGATCCACAGCGTGCCAAGGTGACCGTTCGCATGTTGCTTACCCACACTTCAGGCGAAACGGGGGATGTCGATCTGAAAGATCCATGGGGACTGGACCGCGCCGATAAAGCAGAAGGCATTGATCGCGCGCTCACCACGCCGCTGGAATCGGGTCCCGGTGGGGTCTTCCGCTACTCCGATATCAACTTCATCCTGCTTGGCGCGCTGATCGAGAAGGTCACGGGCGAGGCCCTGGACGTGTACGTTCAGCGACACGTATTCGAGCCGCTCGGCATGGCGGACACCCGCTACCTTCCCCCGGCTAAAGCGTGTGGTCCGCACACGACGGTAGGAGCTGCGATCGCCTGGGCTCCGGCGCCAGAAGGCCGGGTTCCGGACGCCTGTGCCGCGGGTACCTGGAGCACCGGTCTCTTGCCGCGCATCGCACCGACGGCACGTGACGAAGAGGGCAGAGCCGATCCGAGCAGGAATCCCGATCTTGATCACCTGCTTCGGGGCACCGTGCACGACACGACGGCGCGGCGCATGGGTGGAGTGGCCGGGCATGCCGGCGTGTTCTCGACGGCACACGATGTCAGCATCTTTGCGCAGGCCTTACTTGACCGGCTCGCGGGCCGTCCGAGCGAGTTTCCCTTGGCGCAAACAACTCTGGAGTTAATGACGGCTCCGCAGCAGCCGGGACACACACCTCAGCAACTCAAGGCAGCCAACGATGCCGCCCGGGAAGCCATCGCCACGAGACCGAATAAAGCAGATCCGCTGCTCGCTCCGCGCTATCCGGCGATCGCGGGCCAGAACCTACGCGGCTTTGGCTGGGATATCGATACGGGCCTGTCGACAGCGCGAGGCAGGGTGTTCCCCATCGGTAGCTTCGGCCACACCGGCTTCACCGGAACCTCGATTTGGCTGGACCCAGGCTCGGGTACCTACCTAGTTCTGCTCTCGAATTCGATCCATACGCGAGGCAGTCCACCGATGACGAATCTGCGCGGTGAGGTTGCCACAGCGACGGCAGAGGCCCTGGGTCTTTAGGGCCGCTCGAAGTGTTGATAGTCGGGCGTCATCCAGTAGCCACCCCACTGCCAGCCGCGATCGGTGAAGATGCGCACGGCCGGGTCGTCGCTGTGTAAGAGTCCCGGGTCGGTGCGGTTGCGATCCAGGTAGACCGCGGCGTTCTGCGGTTCGAAATATCCGCTGGCGTAGAGGCACGGGTTGAGCAGCGTATTGATATTGATGGCCCGACCGTAGGCGTGTGGAGACCATTCGTTGGTTCCCGGGATTTTTCGGCAGTTGAACGCCGAAGTGTTGTTGTCCTCCATGGACAACTCGTCATCAGCGTCCGAGTAATGGTCGACCGTGCGGATCTTCTCGACGGGATAACCCAGGCGGTAGAGCTGCTCGAAGATCGCGATGACGTCCGGCACCAGGTCTTCATGCACGATCAGCTCGCCGCGGTGGGTCTGGCCGTCGAAACCGATGTGCTCGACGTCGACCCGTCGCAGCTGGCCCGGCTCGACGGGGCAACCCGGCCGCCAGCTCGCGCCGAGTTCGGCGGCGGTGACCGGCTGCACGGTCCCACCGGCAGGTGCTGGCGGCGCGCTGGCCGACGACGACGCGGCTGACGGTGAGGATGTAACAGCTGGTGATGGTGCGGCCGGGGGAGGTGGCTGCCCAGCGGTGCAGTGCACCAGCACGACAGCCGCTGCGAGTATTTCCGTGAGCAAGGCAGCACGTCCCTTGAAGGCCGTACTGGGATGAGTCCTCACCGCTTGCTTCCATCCCTAAAGACCGCTGCGATAAGCGGTTTCGTTAGACGAGTCCGGTGCCAACGCTACCGCGGATAGATGTCCTCTAGTGCCTGTGTTGACGTGGGTCAACAAAACGTCCGTGAATACTCGTGAACTGCCAAGACTGTTCGTGTTGACTCGATAACTATCTGCGCAGGTCAACCGCGTTGTATGCAGGTTCGATTCCCGACAGCTCCACTGAGAAAAAGGGGTCGCAGAGACGCTGCCCGTTCTCCGTTGGGGGACGCAGTCGCAGGCAGCGTCAAGCGGTCGACGTCAGCGTCCGCGGCGGTAGGTCATGGTCCAGACTGCCTCGGAGTCGGGGTGATACTCGTTGCCCTCCCAGGGATCCCCGCAGATGTGCAGATGTGCGTACGGCGTACCGGCGTACATGATCATCGTGCCCGCGTCGCGCATGACGGTCGGGAGTCCGGTGGCCTCGGCGTCGAACGGCCAGATGAGCATCCAGTGCGGACCGATGGGAATCAGCGGGCTGGTGCGGTCGAAAGGGTCGGTATAACTGTGCTGCACGGCGCCGTTGAGCATGTAGATCAGTCCCGGTGATGTGTTGGTGGGCCGAGGTTTTCCGGCCCAGGCGTCCATGATCCATTGCATGCCCATCTCATCGGCGCACATGTCGGCTCGTGCAGTCTCGACGCCGGGCATGCACGTCCATCCGTTGGTGCCCTCGCGGAGCACCGTCATGTTGCCTTGGGCGTCCATGTCGATGACTTTCGCGCCGTCACGGATCGCCGGTGGGCCCGATTTCAGCGCGCGTGCGATCCGAGCTTCGGTGATGATGTCATACATAGCAGGCCTCTCGCTGATGATCGTTTCGTGCATGTCGTTGAAGGTCAGGCGGATACAGTGAACGGAGTCGCGCGCGTGCTCGCTGCGCTCACCATTCGACGCGGCCGGGGAGTGAAGGTGTCGTCACCCGTTCCCGCATATGAGCAGCTGGCGTGTGATCGACCAAGAGGGTGAGCAGCTCCGGGCGGCTGTAGTGTCCGCGGGAGTCCATCTTGGCCTTACGCCGGTCAATCAACGAGAAATCGAGGTCGGCGATGACCTCGCCTTCACCCGAGCGCACCGGCTCGCCTATAAGCTCGCCAAGCGGTGAGACGATCGCGGTGAAGCAGCCACCAGAGATGAAATCGACGGGGGCGCCCGTGTCCTTTCCGATCTGTGTCCGTTGGTCTGGATCGAGCCACCCTGTTGCGTTGACAACGAAGGAACCCGATTCCAGCGCGTGATTGCGGATGCTCACCTCTATCTGCTGTGCGAACAGGTCGCCGGCGAACGAGCCGGGCCACATCGCCGAGTGGATTTGTTCACCGTCGGCCATCATCACGTACCGCGCCAGCGGGTTGTAATGCTCCCAGCATGTCAGCTGGCCGATGCGCCCGACCGTGCTGTCTACGGCCCGAAGACCGGAGCCGTCACCCTGTCCCCAGATCATGCGCTCGGCGAACGTCGGCGTTGTCTTGCGACGGCGCTGTATCAAGGTGCCGTCGGCATCAAACAGCAGCTGCGTGTTGTAGATGGTCGAGCCATCCCGCTCGTTGATGCCGATGGACACGACGATTCCCGCTTGGGCGCAGGCATCCCCGATGGCGTGGGTCGCCTCCGAAGGAACCGTCACCGCCTCGTCGAGCAAGAGCAGTTGTTGGTCGGCCAATTCAAAGGGCCGCTGCAACGTGGAGAAGTACGGGTAATACGGCACGATCGCCTCGGGGAAAGTAGCGAATTGCACACCCTGGCGACCAAGCGCAACGATCTTCTCGACAACCTTTTCCACGGTGCCCTCGCGGCTGTACAGCACCGGACTGATCTGAACGGCTGCGGCCTTGACGACTGTCATCTCAATATCCCTTCTGGTGAATGCGACGTGTGCGGAACTCGCTTCGGCGGCGCTGAAGCTTAGTGGTCATCTCTGCTCGGGCTTTCAGAATGAGCTACCGCCATGCCGACCCGCGAGTAAGTGAAACAACCATCAACTCGTACAACCGGGAACCTCCAATTCTATTCCAGCAGTGCGGGATAGCGAGGGCTCGCAACCATAGTAGCTGCGGGCGAACAGCGATTACCCACCGCGGGTGCGCATTTGGTCGACTGTTCGCAAGTTGCGAACTTGGTTAAAAGCGGTGTGGTGCAATGTGAATCAGCCACCTCGGCCAATAGAGCAACGGGATGTCGCGAGTCATGCATCACAAACATGCGTTGTCGCGGCCAACTGTCCGCACGGCAGGATTCCACCCGACTTGTCGCCACCTAGTGCATCGGCTACTAGTAGATAGCACCCTATTGGTTAGTGTACTAGCAAATCGCATCCTAATCAAGCGGGTAGGATGAAGCTATGACCAAAGGAGTCACTAAAGAAATGGATCCGCTCTCTCTTGAGCGCCAGGTGTGTTTCGCGCTGGCCGTCGCCAACCGCGCGGTGCTGGCGGTGTACCGGCCCTTGCTGGAGCCGCTCGGGCTGACCCATCCGCAATATCTGGTGATGCTGGCACTGTGGGACAATTCGAAAGCCGATGGAGAGCCGTTGACGGTGAAGGACATCGGCGGGTTGCTGCAGATGGATTCGGCCACCCTCTCGCCTATGCTGAAACGCCTGCAGTCCCAGGGTCTGATCACCCGCTCGCGCAGTGAGGCCGACGAGCGCATCACCCAGGTGGGGCTGACGTCCAAAGGCCGAAGTCTGCGCCGGCAGGCGCTGAAGGTCCCCCCTGCCGTGGTCGAGCGCCTCGGCGTCGAGCTCGCCGAGCTCGAGCATCTGCACGAGGTTCTTACCAGTATCAATGCCGCCGCGATTGCCGCCGGTGCGCTCGACTCAGAGCGGGACCGATGAGGCCGCTCGACGGCTGGCACTCCTCGCTGCGCACAAGGGTGGGACGGTCGACGCTGCGCGGCGCTGCCCTGACCCGCTGCGGTGGATTTGGTACGCCTTCGGTAAGAGGTTGGGCACACGCTCCCGCAGTGGGTGCTGCAGGGCCTGACCGGCCGTACCCGGTGGGAGCGCCAAATCGTCCGCGCCGTGCTGCAAGTGGCGCCGCTGGCACTCATGACTCGATCAACACCGCGGCCACCTCGCTATGTCGCAGGCACATGGACGATCGACTCGGCACGGAGCACGGTGGCATTCACCATTCGCCACCTACTCCTCCATAAGGTTCGCGGCATGTTCGGTGCATTCACCGGTCAAATCGTGACCGGTAACGAAGTGACCCGGTCTTTTGTGAGCGCTCAGATCGACCTCGACTCTCTTGACACCGGCGATGCTGGACGCGACAAGGGCACGCTCGCCAAGGACCCGTTCGACATCGCACACCACCCTGTGATGACCTACCACTCCACCGGCCTTGCACCTGACGGTCAGGCCTGGCAGCTAGAAGGGGAACTCACGCTCCGAGGAATCACTCAGGAGGTCTCGCTGCGGGTACAGCAGTACGAGTTCACTTCCGGCACAACAGGAGAGCGCCGAGCCAGATTTTTTGCGACCGGCAATATCAATCGCCAGGCGTTCGGGGTGCGGTTCCCAGTTCCGCTGGATGGTCGCGGCGTCCTCGCTGGCAATGCCATTGGCATCGAGCTGCTGATCGAAGCCATACTGTGGCAAGCAGGGGTGTGAGTGCTGCCGGAGACTTCGGAGTATTAACGCCGTCAACACCTTTCGCGTATCCGCAGGTAGTTTCGCGTCATTTCAGGTTCTCTCGCGTAGTAACAATCTGCATTTCCGCAGTTCACGCTTTATGCGCGGGGTTCGATTTCGGCAGCGCCACAAGAGAAGGTCAAGGTCAGGGACATGAGCTCCGCCCTGGGCCTTTCTATTTCACCGCGACCGATACGGTTCGGCGCGTTAGTCGGCAGAGCGGCGCGCCATTTTGGCTGCGGCGCCTCGCAATCGCGCCGCGATGCGCGGGGCGAACATTGGCACCGTCACGTCCTCGCGAAGCCGGGTCAGTTTGGAGGTCTTGATTCGCCATCGGCCGTCGATCTTCTCGTAGGTCTCGTGGTAGTGACCGTAGCCGTGCAGGCTCAAGGTCGGCACCAGGCGGACGACGTCGTTGAGTGCCCAGATGCCCCGAGCCGTCGTCGCAGATGTCAGTTCGATTTCGGGAGCGTGCACCTGATGGACAGTCGCTTGGGACGGCTTGCCGATCGTGTTGCGGGTGTAAGCCATGAATTCGTCCACGCCGACGATCACGCCGCCTCCTGCGTCCGTTGTGTCGCCGACGAAGTCGTCGGTGAAGACATCCCGCCAGCTATCCCAGTCCTTGGTGTCGAGATACCGGCAGTAACGCGCCTTCAACTGCTTGATCGACTCGATCTCCATGAGCGCGTTGTCATCGTTCATCGCGTACCTCCTTGTTTTTCGTACAACGCTGGTGAGCATCGCCAGGGCGACATCGTGTCGATGATTTTCACGTTCCGGCGCACAGCGTATGGTTACGCTGAGCGAATGCTCAGCACAATCGGTTTTTGAGTTCCCCGATGACCACGGAAAGAGCTCAGACCGTTCCACGAACGGTTCGGCGTCGAGATTGAGGCGAGGACCTAATCATGCATCCACGGGTGGGCCTGCACCAGGTTGCGTTCCTCGACGAAAGCACCACGGCGTTCGTCGAGCACTGCCGCCGGATCGGCGTGCACCACACGACGCTCGTGACTGCTTCGCTGATGCGGCCGGGCGGGGTGGACGAGGCTCAGCAGGCACTCGCGGGCGGCGGGCCGCGAGTGGAGACGGTGAATCATCAATTCGCCACCTACCCCGACCTGGATAACGACCGTGGCGAGGCGACCGAGAAACTGTTGCAGGCTATCGACGTCGCCGCGGCATTGGGAGCGAGCTCGGTCTATCTGCAAACGGGCGGCCGCGGATGTTTGACGTGGGAGCAAGCCGCTGAACGCTTCGCCGCGCTCATCGCGCCGTGCAAGGTGGCAGCCGCAGCCCGCGGTGTCCGTGTACTCGTCGAGAACGCCTCGTCGTTCAATGCCGACATCCACATTGCCCACACGCTCGCCGATACCATCACTCTCGCCAAACTCGCCGGCATCGGTCTGTGCATCGAATGGCATGCCTGTTGGATGGAGGCTGGCTTGAAGGCGCTTCTGCAGCAAGCGATCCCGATGACGGGTCTCATGCAGGTCAGTGACTACGTGCTTGGGGACAGGACCGCGCCCTGTCGCGCGGTGCCCGGCGACGGAGTGATTCCGCTCGACCGAATACTGGGCGACGCGCTTCAAGCCGGGTACGAAGGCGTCTTCGACATCGAGTTGGTCGGTCCGCGCATCGCTGCAGAAGGGGCACGCGCCGCCACCGAACGCGCGGCGCAACGGGTATCGGAAATCCTTACTCGGCTGGGAGCCTGAACCGTTGCTCGGTGCTCCGAGTGACGTCGGCCTAGGCTCATGAAGGTGAGCGGCGAAGCGGTCGACGCACCCGGTTTCGACGGCGATGTCGTCGCGCCGCGTGCCCGTGGCCGGCCGGCGCGTATCAGCCGCGAGCGCATAATCGCCGCAGCGCGCACAATAGCGCCCGAAGCCTTGACCATGCAGAAGGTCGCCGACGTGCTCGGCGTCGATCCGAAGGCACTCAACTATCACGTCAGGGACCGGGACGGGCTGCGGCAGCTGGTGGTCCTGGACGTCTTCGAATCGGAGCTTCGCCGCGTCAAGATTCCCGGCGGCGGCGACTGGCGCAACGTAGTGCGCGCTTATGTGTATGCGCTACGCGAGGCGACCATCAAGCTAGGTGCCTTGGCGGTCGCCATTCATCTGCCTGGAAGCCAGGGTTTGGGCGCGCTCGGTCCTGTGGAGAGCGTCCTTCAAGCGTTGGTCGGTGCTGGACTTGACATCGAAGAGGCCGGTCGCGCGCTGGAGTTCATCACCGAGCTGGCCTATATCGCCGGGCGTGACGCTCTGCGCCTGGCCGAGAATCCCGTTCACCCGGACGTTCCCGGCATTTCGACCGCATTGAGGTCCGCGGCTGCCGACGACTTTCCGGTGCTGCGTCAGGTCGTCGCGGCACGCGAGCACCCGGGGCCTGACAGTGGCCATCTCGAGGACCATCTCGAGGGTCAACTCGAGTTCAGTATCGATTTGGTGATCGCGGGGTTGGAGCAGCTCGCTTCGCGCCATGGCTGATCGTCCGAGAATTTTTTCTGTTCAGGAAAAATATTCGGTAGTCTGAAGCCTCGGTTCCACCCGGGTGGCTAACATCCGAGGTGACTCGCCAAACCGCAGTCGCCAGGAGGTCTCGCTATGCCGAACCAGCTGCATCACGTGGTGATGCTCAGCCATTCAGCGGACAGGTTCATCGGGTTCCTCACAGACGTCGTCGGAATGGATGTCCAACACAGCTTCCGAGTGCCCGGAGAGATACTCGAGACGACCCTAGGGTGGCCACCGTCCGACGGGGCGGATGTCACGATACTGGGCAGCGGCGTGGCGGGGCTTGTCGAAGTTCTCGACGTCCCTGAACAACTACGTACCGCCGCACCCGAAGGACTCGCCGCACTGTCCTTCCTGGCCGACGACTACCGCACCACATTGGATAGAGCACGTCAATTCAGCAGTGACATAACGGTTCTCGACACCGGGGTGCCCGGCGTTGACCTGTTCATCTGCGCCATGGGTGGCGTGCCGATGGAGTTCATGGGCAGTTACGAAGCTCAAGCCATGGAGACCTGAGTCGCCGATGAATGATGCTGCAGCCCTGAACTCAATCTGATCCACCCACACGAAAGGACTTGCGATGCAGGGATTGTCAGGACGTCGGATCCTCGTTACCGGCGCGAGCGGCGTCGTGGCATTTCCAGTCGCTAAGGAACTTGCGAAGACGAACGAGGTCTACGCGGTGGCGCGGTTCTCCGATCCCGCGCAGAAGCGAATGCTGGAGGAGGCGGGCGCACATCCGATTGCCTTCGATCTTGCCGATCCCGACCTTTCGCCGCTGCCGGAATCAGTTGATGTGGTGATCAATTACGCCGTCCTGCCGCCGCAGAAAAACGCCTACGAAGTCAATGCGGGCGCCGCCGGCCGCCTCGCCAGGCGCTACCGAGGCTGCCAAGCCTTCGTGCACGGCAGCACCGGTTCGCTCTACGAGTACCAGGGCGAGCGGCCCCTGCGCGAGGACGATCCCTACGGCCTGCACTCCTCGGCCGAGAACTATGCCGCCAGCAAGATCGCGGCCGAATTCCTGCTCAAACATCTCAGCGTGGACTACCAGCTGCCGGTCGTGATAGTGCGGATCTTTTCGTTCTACGGACCGCGGGGTGGCGGAGTCACGCAACGCATCGACCAGATGATCCGGGATCAGCCGGTGAGCGTCTATCCGGGCGTGCGAAATGTCCATACCCCGCTATACGAGGATGACTACGTCGAAAAGACCATCGCTGCAGCGGGTGTCGCCAAGGTCGGCGCCGAGATCGTCAACGTCGGCGGGACGGAAGCCGTGACGACACAGGAGTATTGCCAGATGGCCGGCGAAATACTAGGCAAGGAGCCGGTATTCGTCGAGAACAGCAAGGCGTGGCCGATCTGGGCCGACACCACCAAAATGGTGGAGTTGCTGGGTCCGAACAAGGTGTCGGTTCGCAAAGGCGTACGCCGGACGATCGAAGCCGCGAAGGACAGGCTCCATACCTCCCACCACGTCATCGGCGAACCGGCGAAGGTCTAGGCAGGCCTGATGATTACGTTCATCGCTCACCTGCGGGTGCGTCCAGAGAACGCGCAGGCGTTCGAAGATCTGATGACCCATGTCACCGCAATGACGCTTGAGAACGAGCCCGGTGTCGCCTACTACGGCTTCGCCAAGAGCGTCGAAGAGGCCGACACCTACGTGGTCGTCGAGGTGTATCGGGACCAAGCAGCCTGCGTCGCACACGGGGATACCGACTGGGTGAGGGAGTCGGTGCCCAAGTCGCTGCTCCTGACCGAGGGCATGCCCCAACTCCGGCAATATGTCGGCCCAGGCGCGGAACCGGTGGTCTCGCGGTTCGAGGACATGACATGAGCCGAGCCAACGGATGACCGATGTCGAGATGCCCACCGACGGCTACGTCGCGATGTCGATTTCCGGCGGATAGGACGCGTCGATGGCACCGGACACGGCCGAAAACAGCGTGGCCACGGTCCGCCGGTTCATGGCGGCGACCGGTGCGGAGCGCCGGAACGAGCGACGCAATCTGCTGCATGACGATTTCGTTGTTCACGAAGCCGGAGGTCTGCCGTTCAGCGGTGACTATCACGGGTCGGAGGGCTTCTTCGAGCTCCTCAACAGGATGAACGACGTGCTGGAGCTCACTGTGGGTCCGATCACCACCGATCCGCTTGGGGACGATGCCGTCGCCGCGCGCTTCCGACTCACGTTCATTTCGCGGGCC
Organism: uncultured Actinomycetota bacterium; assembly: GCA_963767375.1. Classification (GTDB taxonomy): domain Bacteria; phylum Actinomycetota; class Actinomycetes; order Mycobacteriales; family Mycobacteriaceae; genus Mycobacterium. Next base: position 90,832 of record CAVYDT010000007.1, on the reverse strand, counting down.
TCCGGCAAGAGCGTCGAGATGGGACTCGTCGAGATCTACACGGTGCGGGACGGACGAATCGCGGAACTCGACGTGTACTACAAGGACCCGGCGGCGGTCGCTGCACTACTGGCCACTTGAGGTGTTCGCCACGGTGAGCCGAGGCCCGAGAGGCGTTGATGCCATCAACTCGGCGCTTCCGCAGGTCATTTCGCGTGTTTTCGCGTAGTTTCGCGTCGCAGCGTTTCCACAGGTCACGCGATTTCATGCGTCTGGTTCGATTCCCGGCAGCTCCACTGAGAAACCAGCTGGTCAGAACGTGAGCTGGCCCGTTTGCTCATCAACATCTGTCCGCCCAGATTCTGAAAGAATTAGCTGGTTAGGGCCATCAGCCCTGGCCAGCTCCCTTCCTCGTTATCGCTCCCGCCGGTGCCGCTCTTCAGGAGCCCATCCCATCGAGGGTTGCGGCGGCTTCACGCAGTCGCGCACGAAGGCCCCGACTATTAGCCGCGCGAAGCGGACTCCCTTGGCCGAAAGACCGCGCGTAGCGAAACCGCCAACATCTTTAGACGTGTGTGGAATTATGGCCTGGGTCACACGCAACTGCCGTCGCGGGACAGAGCGTCGCTGCCGCTGGTAGAACGCACGTACTCGGTATCGCTGGTAGGACGCTCGACAACCAAGCTTGCATCTTTGCTGGGGTGGGAAGCCGTGACAGCGATGAAGGAGGAGTCTGCCGTTGACCGCAGGTGTACATGACGCGACAGCGGCTGAACCAGCGACTGAGACCCAAGGCAATGGACTCCCCTTAGCCGATGTCGACGTCGTTGTCGATCTCGACGTCGTTGTCGATCTCAACGTCGTCGTTGTCGACGTCGATGGCGATGCGAGCACCACCGCCAATGGCGAACACGTGTCCAGTCACGTGGCGGAGACATCTGGCGAGCGAGAAGAAATCCAACCTGTCGCGGAGGCGTCGATCGGCCGCCAGGTCGTCACGCTGCTGCGCAAACCGTTCCGGTACGGCCTCCGCCAATCTGATTCCTCGTTGCAGACCCTGGGCCGCTTCTTCGACCTGGCCGCTCAGGCCTTCGCTTTCCTGATCACGGATTTGATCCGGATGCGCCACCCCTGGCGGGACACCATCAACCAAGCCTGGTTCATCATCAGCGTCACCGCGATACCTGCCTTACTGGTGTCTATCCCGTTCGGGGTCATCGTGGCGGTGCAGGTAGGGAGCTTCATCCAGCAGGTTGGCGCGTCGTCGGTGTCGGGTGCGGCCGGCGGCCTCGGGGTGATCCGACAGGGTGCACCGATCGTCGCCGCGCTGCTGCTGGGCGGTGCGGCCGGTTCAGCAGTGGCCACCGATCTCGGCGCCCGCACCATTCGTGAAGAGGTCGACGCGCTGCGCGTCATGGGCATCGACCCGGTGCAGCGCCTGGTCACCCCTCGGCTGGCAGCGATCGTCATCGTGGCGCCGGTGTTGTGCTCCTTCATTATCTTTATGGGGCTGGCGGCCGGCTACGCAATCAATGTCGGCTTCCAGTCCGGCACTCCGGGTAGTTATATCGCGTCGTTCGCGTCCTTTGCCAGCGTCAACGATGTCGTGGTCGCCGTCCTCAAGACCTGGTTTTTCGGCGTGATCGTCATACTCGTGGCCTGCCAACGGGGTCTCGAAGCCAAGGGCGGTGCCCGCGGCGTGGCCGACGCGGTCAACGCCTCGGTCGTCATCGGCGTGGTCGCGGTGTTCATTCTCAACCTGCTCATCACGCAGGCGCTGTCGGAAACCATGCCGCTCAGAGTGGGCTGATGGCGAGTCAGTCACGACACCTCCCCACGGCTCTGCGGGCGCCGTGGTGGATCGCCGAGCGCGGTGACTCGGTTTTCCAGCGCCTCGGTCACCAGGTCACCTTCTTGTCCCAGGTGCTGGGTGCGATCCCGCTGACACTGAAGCGTTACCGGCACCAGACCGGGGTGCTGTTGGTCGACATGATCTGGGGAAACGGGTCGCTCATCGTGGGTGGCGGCACCATCGGCGTGCTCGTGTTCATGGGCGCCGCGGTTGGTGGTTCGGTGGGAATCGAAGGTTATGGGGCCCTCGACATGGTCGGCATGGGCCCGCTGACAGGGTTCGTTTCCGCTTATGCGAACACCCGGGAGATGGCGCCGATGATCGCCGGGATCGGCTTCGCCGCCCAGGCCGGGTGCCGGATGACCGCCGAGATCGGCGCCATGCGGATCTCGGAGGAGATCGACGCGTTGGAAGCCCTGGGCATCCAGTCGATCCCGTTCGTGGTCACGACCCGGGTGATTGCCGGGATGATCACCATCGTTCCGCTGTATGCGGTGACGCTGGCGTTGAGCTATTTGTCGTGCGCGATGGTGGTCAACGTCATGCACGGGCAGTCATCGGGCACGTACTACCACTACTTCGACTCGTTCATCCACCCGTCCGACGTCGTGTTCTCGGTGCTCAAGGCCGCCATTTTCGTGACGCTGATCATCGCCATCCACTGCTATCAGGGCTACTACGCCAGCGGTGGTCCCGAGGGTGTCGGGCGGGCTTCGGGGCGAGCCATCCGGGCCAGCATCGTGACCGTTGTCGCCGCCGACATGGTGCTGACGCTGTTGTTCTGGGGTAACGGTGCCGGCATTCGGATCTCGGGTTAAGGCATGCCGGCATTCCCAGACCAAGGGGCGCGCGCGCCAAGTTCGCGCTCGCTGCGGATCCGTGGCCTGATCGCTGCGATAGTGCTGGGTATCGCGGGCCTTGGGCTGTATCAGCTGGGCACCGGCCGCTACGACGACACCTTCAAGTTGACCGTGGTGGCCGACGTGATCGGTGAAGGTCTGACGCCGGGCGCGGAGGTGAAGTTCCGAGGCCTGACGATCGGCTCGGTGAAGACGCTGCAATCCGTCGGCTACAACAAGCAGAAGATCACATTGGAACTCGAGCCGCGCCAAATCAAAGCGCTGGCCACCGACACGACCGCGAACTTCGTTTCCTCGAATACCTTTGGCCTCGCGGCGGTCGAACTGATCAGCAGCGGCACCGGTCCCCGGTTGAAGCCCAATCAGACGCTGCTGATAGGCGCGAACGCGCGGTCGGCTTCCATCACCGGCCTGCTGCGGCAGGGCCAAAAAATCGGCCGGCTGGTGGACTCGCCCGATGTCGACCACATCATCGAGGTGGTGCGTCGGCACGCCGACCTGACCGAGCCGGTGACCCGGTCCTACTTCGATCTGATCAAGATGCTCGTGGACTCGCAGAAGGTGCCGTTCTCGCAGTCGCTGTCGGTGTTCGCCTCGGTGGTCAACGGTGCCAGCGACTCGATCCCGCTGATCCGGTTGGCATATGACCTGCTTAATGGGATGGAATTCCTGGCGCACCCCGACGGGGTCGAGCGGATGAACTTGATCTTGGCCCAGACCTCGAAGCTCCTCTTCACCGCCGACGGCATCGTCGCGAAGAACATCTCGTGGCTGGCCCCATTCAGCCGGGCGCTGGTGGACGTTTTGCTGCCGATCTCGTATTTCCAGGGCAGCATGGCACCGGTCTATGACCGGCTGTCTGGTCTGCTGGACCGCACCAGCGCGGCGTTTCCGGTCGTCAACGGCAAGGTCCGCATGCAGATCGAGGTCGGCTTGGAGGCTATGCCGGGGCTGGCGGCGGCGTTACCGCCACAACCGCCCGGACCATCGGGGCCCGCGGCGGGACTGCAAGCGGGTGGCCGATGAGAAGTGCCACCAAATCCCTTGTGTGGCTGACGATCTTCTCCGCGATCGCAGTGGTGTGCACGCTCATCGTGCTGACCGCCTTGCGTAGTCCGGTCACCGGGGCGGTTACCCGCTACACCGCGGCGTTCTCCGACGTGTCGGGCCTTTATGCCGGAGACGACGTTCGCATTTCCGGCGTTCAGGTCGGCAAGGTGGAAAGTATCCGCCTCGACGGGCGGATCGCCAAGGTGGATTTCACTGCACAAGAGGATCACCCGGTGTTCGCCAACACCGTCGCCGCGGTGCGCTATCAAACCCTGGTCGGTCAGCGCTACGTGGAACTCGTCCAGCCGGCCAAGCCCGATCAACGACTTCGCGCCGGGGGCAACATTCCCTTGGGGCAGACGATTCCGTCGTTCGATGTGGCCAAGCTGTTCAACGGGTTTCGGCCGATATTCCAAACCCTTGACCCTGCCCAGTTCAATCTGTTAGGCGAGAACCTGCTGCGACTGATTCAGGGTGATGAGGACGGCATCGGCCCGTTTCTGCATGACCTCGACGCCATTTCGAAGGTGGCGGTGAATCGCCAGGCGGTGATCACCGTCGTGATCCGCAATCTCAGCGCGATCTCCCAAGATCTGAGTGGCAAATCACCGCAACTGTTTCATCTCATCGCCACGCTCAACGACGTGGTTTCGAAGTTTGGATCCATGGCCGAGCAGTTCCGTACGGCGCTTGACTCCGGACTGCCTGTGCTGCGAAACACCACCCATCTCTTGCAATACACCGAGCGCACGTTTGACGGGACGACGGTTCCGCTCTACGACCTGAGCGCCCGGATGTTCCCGCAAACCGCGACGATCATCGCAGGCCTGTCACTCGCGCCGTCGTTGATCGAAGGGGTGCGGGACTGGCTGGCCGACGACACCCCTGCCAAACCAACGTTTTTCTGCTCGCACGGCGAAGTCACGTTGCCGGGGATCGGGCAGGTGTCGTTCGCGCAGCAGAACCTGGTGGTGTGCCGGTAATGGCCAGGTGGTTAGCACGGCGGCGCGCTGCGCTTGATGAGCGCGCCAGCGCATCCCGCAATCGCCTGAACGGCATCGTGGGCCTCGTCGTCATTGTTGCCGCGTTAGCCGCCACCGCGATGGCCTACCTGAATCCGACGGACCAGAACGGCTATACCGCGCATCTGGCCAACTCCGGCGGTGTGCGCGTCGGCGACCAGGTGCGTATCGCCGGCATTCCGGTCGGGAAGGTCACCAGTATCCGGCTTGATGCCGCCGTCGTCGAAATGAAATTCGACGTCGAGCGCTCGGTGGTGGTCGGTTCCGAATCCACACTGGACGTCAAATTGCTGACTCCGCTGGGCGGTCACTATGTCGCGCTCGACCCGAAGGGCGTTATACCGCTGGGCCGCAACGTGGTTCCTCCACAACGCGTCACATTGCCGTTCGAGGTCAACGACATCATCCAGGCGGCGACACCGCTGATCAAGGAAGTCAACGGCCAGGTCATCCACGATACGTTTACTGAGGTTGCCAACGCGGCCAACAAGTATCCCGACGCGATCCGCGACCTGCTCAGGTCGGCCAATGCATTGACTACGTCGATGAGCAAGTCCACCAACGACTTCCGCCGCAGCCTGGATTTCGCCAACAACGGCCTGCGGGCCATGGTCGCCGGACGCAAACAGCTCATCACGCTGGTTGAGCAACTCGACATCCTCGGGAGGGCGTATACCTCGAAGGCGGTCGATATTATCGAGTTCTTCGGTCTGCTCAACGAATTGGGTCGAATCCTTGACCGCATCACCGTGTTTTACGGCCGGGAGATTGCGCCGATCGTCAACGGGCTCGAGGACATCACCGACACACTGGTCGCCCACCCCGACCGTTGGGGCCAGGCGCTGGACGGGCTGGGACAGAGCCTCAGCATCGTGATGCCGATGCTCAGTGGGAACGGGGTCGTCATCGACCAACACAAGCAGCGGCTAGCCCCCGGACAGGACCTGTGCCTGCCCAACATCATGAGGAACTGTTGATGAGCAGGTGGTCGGGTGCCGGCGCGCGACTGCGTTCCCCGCTGGGTATCGCTGCGGTGGTGGTCGTTGTAGCGGCGGTCGCGGCAGCGGCGGTTATCGGCGCAAAAACATTGATGCCCAAACACACCCGGGCGATGTGCGCCGAATTCACCGACGCTGTCGGGCTTTATCCGGGCAATAAGGTGGCGCTGCTGGGTATCGAGGTCGGCTCGACGACCGCGATTGTCAACAAGCCCGACCACGTCGAGGTCGACTTCACCGTTCCCGACGACCTCGCCCTGCCGGCCGACATCGGTGCGGTCACGTACTCGCAATCGATCGTCACCGACCGTCATATCGAACTGACCAAGCCCTACACCGGAGGCCCAAAATTCACCGGGCCGGGGTGCATCAAGCTGAAGTCCACAAAAACACCGATCAGTGTCAGCGATACTTTCGCTGCCGTAGGCAAACTCGCGGACACCGTGTTGGATACCCAACACGGCCAGGACCCGTCCCAGGCCCCTGGCGTGCAAGCCATCAACGACAGCCTGCGGGGGTTCAGCCGCTCGCTGGACGGCACCGGCCCCGGCCTGAACCAGACGCTGCGCAATCTGGTCACCATGCTCGCCGATCCTTACAAGGCCGACGGCGATTACCGGCAGCTGTTCGAAAACAGTGAGATCCTCACCTCGGATTTTCTCAAGAACTGGGACAGCTTCGCCTCGGTGATCCGAACGCTTCCGTCCACCACCCAATTGGTCGAAGGCCTATCGGACAACTTCGGCGGGGCTCTGATCCATATCTCACACCTGTTGCCGATCTTGGTCGAGGCGCTGAACCGGTGGGGGCCGCGGCTCTATCACAAACTTGACGTATTGATCAACTGGATCGCGCGCGTGTTCAACACACATACCCCTGCCATCGTCGCCATGATCAACTCGTGGCCGCAGTTCAGCCACTGGATAAGCGACATCTACGAGCCGGCGTGGGGAACCCACAACGTCACCTATATTCCACCGCAGGTGGCGATTTCGCCGTCGCAGGCCGGCGCCATCTGCGATGGGCTGCGGCAGCGCAATGTCCCCGGTGCTGCTGCGGCGTGCGCGCCGGGCACCGCCTCGGATCCGGTCACCCTCGGTCTGACCGATCTCATTTTGGGGGCCGCGCTGTCATGACCCGACGATCGATGCGCGCCGCGGGCGCGCTGTTAGCCGCCCTGGTAATCGGCCTGACGGCGGCATGTTCGCTGGATCCGACCCGGTTGCCGGTCCCGGGCGCCTACACGCCCCACCACACGTACAGAATCAAGATCCAGTTCTCCAGCGTGCTCAACCTGCCCGCGCGGGCCAAGGTGGACTCCGGCGGGATTCAGATCGGTGTGCTCGACCATGTCCAGCTCGACGGCATCACCGCGGTCGCCTACGTCGATATGTCCGGCGAAACCAAGTTCCCTAGCAACACCCGCGCCGAACTGCGCCAGGCCACCCCCCTCGGCGACATCTATATCGCTTTACTGCCGCCGGAGGATCGGTCTGGGGATTTACGGGCCGCGGTATTGCGGGACGGCGACACCATCCCGCTGCGCAACACGGCCCCGGCCGACAACGTCGAAGACGTCCTGCGGTCCGTATCGAACCTAGTGGCCGGCGGCGCGATCGGCACGCTGCAAAGCACCGTGGTCAACGTCAACAAAGCCTTCCCGAAGGACCCGGCCGAGCTGACCCGGATTCAGCACACCATCGGCGGCGTACTCAATGACCTGGCGGCCAACCAGGACACCATCGACGGCATCCTGTCCAGCATGGAGAACATCACCACCAACTTGGCGGCCAATACTGATGTGTTCAACCGGCTGGTCACCGAAGGCCCGCCGAAGCTGGAGGGGCTATCGGCGGTCACCGTGGCCATCCTCAAAGTCGTTGGGGACTCTAATGACATCGGCGACCTAGGTGGACAACTTCTCAATCCGATCGTCGGCGACCTGATGCAGATGCTTTCCTACATCACGCCGCTGGTGGGAACGCTGGCGACCGTTGACACCACCATTCCGGTGCTGGCCGACAAGCTGATCGCATTCCTGCACTACAAACTCATTGGATTCTTCCGCAACGGCGGCCCGAAATACATCGTCTCCGAACTGCATCCGCCGACCGGGCACGAGGGCGTGGATCCGGCCGATAAGTCCGACGCGGCGGTCAGGGCGATGCAGAGCATGGGGATGCTGCCACCGTGAAATTCAACGCCCGTATCACGCTGGTGATCCTGTCGGTGATGACGCTGTTGGGCGCCGTCTACATGTCGGTCGGCGTGCTCGACATCAGCCCGACTAAGCAGGTCACCCGACTCACCCTGCTGCTCAACACTTCCGGCGGCCTGATGCCCACGTCCGACGTGACGATGCGCGGCATCAAGGTCGGCCGGGTGACCGGGATCGAGACCACGGCAACCGGGCTGGCGGTCTCGATCGACCTCGACCGCGCGCACCCGGTGCCCGCCGACAGCCCGATCAGCGTGGAGAACCTCTCCGCGGCCGGCGAGCAGTACATCGACTTCAAACCGAAACTGATTGCGCCGCCGTACTTTAGCGATGGGACAGTGATCCCCCCCGACCGGGTCGCGCCGATGGTGACCGGCAGTGACTTACTGACCAAGGTCAACGCCCTGATGTCGGCGCTGAACATCGACCAGGTGCACGTCATTATCAGCAACGCCGCTGCGGCCTTCGCCGACAACGACAGCGCGATCGATTCCCTGGCCACCACCGCCGGGTTGACGGCCAAAGTCATCCACGACGACAAGCAATTGCTGGCCACCCTGTTCAGCAACATCTCCACGTTCACCACCAACTTGGGTGAGGTCAACGCCGGCGAGGTGATCAGCGAGACCGGCAAGCTGCTACCGCGTTCGGTGCCGGCATTTTTGCGGCTGGTCCACGAAATCGAAATCCTTTCGCACACCGGCGTGGGTGTGGTCGGCCCCGACGACCCGGCCGGGGTGCTGGTAGCCAAGTTGGGCCAATACGTCGACACGCTGGCCGGACCGCTAAGTACTTTCACCACCGTCCTGCAACCGGCGGTTGCGCCACTACGCCCCATCAAGGTGGACGCCGGGCACTGGCTCGACTTCTGGGAATCGACCTTCAACGACACCGGAGGCCTGCGCGTTCAGCTCAACGTCCCCGCATGGCACCAATGACCTCGAACGAAGCAAAAGCAAAGAAAGAACGCGCATGACCAATTCAATTCTCAGCGAAGATAAAAAGGTGGACGACACCGAGAGCAAGGATGCCGGGGACGACGCGGCAACTTCCGAAGAGGCTGAGGCGACCAAGCCGGCGGAAGACCGCGTTGAGGCCGACGACGACGATGCACGGCCCGACCGATCACTCATGTCGCGACTCCGGCTGAAGAATCCATGGCGATGGGTCGCCGCCGTTCTCGTGACGGCGGTGCTCGCAGGCGGCGTCTTCGGGTTCATGAAATATCGCGAGGTCACCGGCCAGCTCGCGGAGCTGCGTCGGGCGCAAGCCGATCGCGACACCGCGGCGCAGCTAGCTAAGGACTATGCGCTGAAGTCGCTGTCCTATAGCTTCGAAGACCCCGACGCCTTCTTTCGATCAGTGGAAGACGGTGTGTCGCAGCAACTTAAAGACAAGTACGTCAATGCTACCGACCTGCTGAAAAGCATCATGCTGCAGGCGCAGGTCACCTCCAGTGGCGAGGTGCTGGCGATCGACCCGGTCGCTCAGCCCGGCGGCGTCTACCAGGTAGTGGTCTCGGCCCACCAAACCACCCGCAATCTGCAAAACCCGACGCCCAAGGTCTCGATCATCCTGTTGCAAGTCACCGTGAACAGGGCGGCCAACGGCTGGCAGGTTTCCGATATCGGCCCCAAGACCGGCTCCCACCCGCCGATCGAGGACCAGATCCCGCCACCCGAGCCCCCTCCCGCTCCGGCGCCGGCTCCTGCGCCCGCTCCTGCCAAGCCAACACCGAAGCGGTAGGTGCGCACTAGTGATGCGGCTTCGGCTGGTGGTCGCCGTCCTGACGATGGCCACTGCGTGCCTCACCTGCCCCACCGGGGCCGCTGATACCGCGCTGCCGCCGTGCTCGCAGACGGCCGTAGTCATCGCCCCGAAAGCTACGTCGCCGCATACGGACTGCCGCATGCACTCCGGTGCTCTCGACTTCGCCGTTACCTACTGGAACACGCCCGAGTTGTCTGGACCCGCGGCGGTGAAGATCATCGTGACCGACTCGTCGGGCGCGGTGGTGCAAACGATCGATGAGCTTCTGGAGCCTTCGAGCCCGGGCGGCGTCGGACTGCAGGACATCGACGGCGACGGCCGCGACGAAGTGATCATCCCGATCGCCCAACACCTGTTCAACGGCGGCGCGAACACGCGGTTCTCGGTGTGGCGCGCGCCGGGGGACCGCCTGCATTTCGAACGCACCCAGATGGTTGGACAGGCCGTCTACCCGAGCGGGGACGGCTACCTGGTGACCAACGGCGGCGCGTTGGACAGCCGGGACCTCACCTTCTATCTGCCGACGGATGCCGGGTACACGCTCGTCGTGGTGTTGACCATCGAGGCTGAGGAGGTAGACCCCAACACGCACCGTGTGCTGACCGTCATCTGCCGCGCCCATGAGGAAGACGGCCTGCATGCGGTTGACATGTCCCTGCACCAGGCGGAGGACACCTTCTGCGCGTCACCGGCCGCCAAAGCCATCTGGCCTGACGCCGAACGCCTACAAATTCGACGCTGGCGCGGAGGGCAGGGGTAACAGCGGCCGCCCGATCCCTACGGCGCGCAGTAGTCGCGAGCCGCGGCCAGCTTTTGTCTCGCCTTGGCCAGATCGCCGGCGATTTGTTCCGCGCTGGTCTGCCGGTACGGGTCGCTGTTGTCGATCGAAGACGCCAGCATGTCCGAGCGAACCCGGAGGTCGGCCGCGGCCGGACTGCGCAAGCCGTGCAGCGGAGCCAGAGCGTTCCGAATCTGGAGTGCCACGTAAGACGGTGTCCCGGAGGGGGAAACCAGAACGAACGCGCTCTGCAGCCGATCGGATGCAGGCAGGATAACGGTGCACTCCCAGTCGCCGGCTGCCGCCGCTGGCGCAGCAGTCAGGCACATCGTGACCGCGGCAACCGAGAGTGGCACACTGAGGATTCGTCGACGCATTGACCTTACCTTCGCACTGCGTCGGTAGTTGTGTGGCCACTTTTGCCCGATCTAATGGTGTTCGCAGGTTGCGGCGCATTCGGAAGTTAGCCACTGAAAGTAGATGGAAATCTGTTTTACGATCGGGCCGTGAGCGCTATCGATTCGACTTCCGCGTCGGTGACTTCATTGAGCCGTATCGCCCTCCCCGCACCGCAGTTCGTGGATGCCAGTAGGTCCGTTATCGCAAACCACCCGAGGGACTATTGCCGTGAGGTACAGGCCGCCGGCGTGTTTCGCGATCAAAGCGGTTTCTACCTCGTGACCCGCCGCGAAGACGTGGTCGCAGCGCTGCGCGATTACGCGACATTCGCCTCACGCAGGAAGCCGCGCACGACGTCCGGCCCCGGCGTTACATCACTGCCGATCCCGGTCCCGCTCGCATACGATCCGCCCGAGCACTCCCGCTTCCGCCGAATTCTGCAACCCTACTTCAGCCCGCAGGCGGCGAATGAGCTTCTGCCTGCAGTGCGGGAGCAGGCGTCGCTGTTCATCAACGCCGTCGCGCCCAACGGTGCGTGTGAGGCAATCAGCGAGGTCGCCAACCCGTTCCCTTTCGGGGTGTTGACGACCCTATGCGGGCTTCCGTTCGCCGACCGAGAAAAGCTGGCTGCTTGGGCCGAGGCCGTTAACTGGATGATGCCGACGTCGCCGCCCGCATTTGAACTACGCGCCTACCTTGTCGAGGCGATCGCAAGCGATGAGCGACCGGCTCTTGCAGCGCAGCTGCTCACCGGCGACAACCCCTTCACCGAAGAAGAAGTCATCGGATTTTATGCCCTTCTTTGTTCTGCCCAGGATGCCATCCAGGCAGCCATCGGTTCGGCGCTATGTCACCTGGCCCGCAACGCACAGCTTCGGTCCATGCTTCGCGACAACCCCGATCAGATCGGGGGATTCGTTGAGGAACTCCTGCGGCTAGAGACGCCGTTTCCGTTCATCGGGCGCTTCACCACGGAAGAAGTGACCATCGCCGACTTCACGATACCGGCGGGCTCTGTAGTGGCCCTATGCCTGGCGTCGACCAATCTTGACGGCAGCGAAACGTCGTCGGTGACGGTAACCGAGGACGGAAAGATCCGCCCCAAGCGACAAAGGAGCTTTGGGGGCGGCGTTCACCGATGCCTGGGCAAGGCCTTGGCCCGCGTGGAACTGGCCGTGATCGTGGCCGAATGGTTGCGCGCCATACCGGATTTCGAATTAGAACGTGACTTCACTCTGAGCTTCACCTTCACGCAGGGCGGCGCGGTCAGGCCAAGCAGTCTGCCGCTGCGATGGATAGCAGCCAGAGCGGCGCCGACTGCGTAACTGCGCCGCCACAGCCGCCGGGTGGGGCGAGCGGCGGCACTGGGCTGCCATTGCAATTCACGTCGATCACGCAATCCATCCGCATCCTCACGACGGGTGCATTAATGACGTGACAATAGCTGCCGTCCGGGTAGCGTTCACCGTCGCAGTATCCGGGCTGGCCTAAGAGCAGGTTGCCGGCGCCACCGCCCATGCACCAGAACATTATTGGGTCGGGGATTTTGGGGTCCGCTGCCTTGCTGAAGTCGTAGTCGGCGTTTGCCCGGGGCACTGGTTGACAACAACGCGGCGGCTAGCGCCGCAAGCGTCCATCTGATGGCGTGCTTCATTTCGTTACCTCGTGTGTTTGTGGGCGTTGGCTTTCGTTATTTTGCTTGTAAGTAGGCGGTCGACATCGACCACTCGGACGATCAATCGTCGCCGGCGCCGAGCGAGCGTCGATTGCGTCCGGGCGCGGGGTTGATACGCTTCAACCCCTGGCCGTGCCAAAGGGCCAGGCTACCGACCGCCCTGGAGGAGTTTGTGTGCAGGAGCGCGTCATGACCGAACCCTCGATCCCCTATACCGCCCAGGTGGACACCGTTGAGGGCTGGTTCTATGCGGTCGATGTCGACTTCTTCAGCAATCTGCTCGCTCACCAGCGGACCGGGGACATAAAGGGCGACATGCTGGAGATCGGCACATATCAGGGCAAGTCCGCCATCCTGATGGGTTACGGCCTCCGCGACGACGAACAACTGGTGGTCTGCGATTTATTCAGCGCCGTGATGGATCACGCCGACATCCCGCTGAACCGACGCCAGCAGTACTCGGGCCTGGAGCAGGAGGAGTTCCTGGCCAACTGGGATCGTTTCCACACCCGCCGGCCAAGGCTTGAAGTCTGCGAATCATCAGAGCTCGACCTCGGGGACCAGGTATTCCGCTTCATCCACATCGACGGTTGTCACAGCTACCAGTGCGTCGGCAAGGACATCAGCCTCGCCGTGACTCACACGGCCAAACGGGGCGTGATCGCGATGGACGATTATCGCGCCGTTGAAGCCCCCGGCGTGGCCGCAGCCGTCTGGCAGGCTGTCGACAATGGCTTGTTGTTTCCTTTCGCGGGTTCGTGGATGAAGATCTACGCCTGCACGTCGGCCGCTGATCAGAGGTATTGGTTAGAGCGGGTCCGGAATCGTCGTGAGGTCTATGCCTTCCCCGACTTCGAGATGGCCGTCATACAGTAGCGTCTATTCCGCGGTCCGCGTTTGCCGGTCAGTTGAAGGCCCGAGGCGGACGGCGTCTTCCAGGAGATCGGCTGCGGTGGCAGCGCTTTCGGCGGGTGTGGCCATCAGGGCGGCGACCTCACGAGTTCGAGTGACGCAGTGCGGAGTGAGGATGGACCGCAGATCCGCGACCAGTGAATTCAGGGTGGTGTCGAAGAGCGGCCGTCCAATGCCGACTTCCAGTTGGTTGACCGCAGCTGCCCACATCGGCTGATCGACCGAGACTGAAAGGGCCAACGTAGGAACTTGAGCCCGCATGCCTGCGAACGTGGTGCCGGGGCCCCCGTGGTGGACGACCGCGCGGCAAACGGGAAAGACGGCCGAGTGGTTCACCGTGCCTACAACCTTTACGTGGTCAAAATGCGGGATGTTGGTCAAATCGCTTGAGCCGCTGCAAATCAACGCCCGCTCGCCTAACTGAGCGCAAGCCGCGGCGATCATCTCGACGAGATCGGCGGGGAACGCGACTCGCGCGCTGCTGCCAAAGCCGAAGTAGATCGGCGCGTCTCCCGCGGCAATCCACGACGCGACCTCGTCGTCGGCATCCGCTGGCAGCTCCAGCGTCAGTCCGCCGACGAAAGGCCTTCGGACGTCCGATTTCTCCCATTCTGCTGCCAGTCCGGGAAAGAAGAGCTCGTCGAAGGCCTGGATCTCCAGCGGTGGTCGCGTCGAGGCACACCTTTCCTCCGGCAGCCCTAGTGCCCGGCGATAGGCGTCTTCAGCCTCTTTGGTTATGTGCGAATCCGTAGCGCCCTGCATTATCGGGTAGATGTGCACCGCAGCCAGCGGAATGTCGTAGTACTCCCCAACATTGGCGCCCAGCCCCTGCTGGCTTGCGTCCGTCAATAGCAGGTCGGCCCCGTCTGCCAGCGACGTGAGCGCCTTACCCAGCTCCGGCCAGAGTTGGTTGATATCCTTCAAAATTTCCAAGGCCATGGTGATGGGGTTTGGCGTCTTCCCATATTTGCGAGCGATATTCGCGTTCTGTTCTACGTGGTCCGGGCCGTGGGGGACCGCCGCTAGCCCCGCCGACTCGACGAAGCCAACCATGTTAGGTGGGACCGCCATGCGTACTTCGTGGCCTCGACGCTGCAGCTCCCGAGCGATGGCGGCGCACGGCTCGACATCGCCCCGGCTTCCTAAGGTTGCCAGCACAAATCTCATCGGCGGAACCTACCTTGCGGTGACGTGCGTGTGCAGTCCGGCCGCGAGCCGGAGAATACGCCGAAAATTAAGGCCAGCAACATTATTCGGTAATCCTGGTCGGTGGGTGAGTCCGTTTCGTGATAGGCATTAACGACCACAACGCGCCCCTGAGGAGCCACATCCCATGATGCCCCTGAAATAGTCGATAGTCCGCGCGGCCCCTTCTTCGAAAGGGACTCGTGGACGCCAGCCGAGCCTGGACTCGGCGAGGCTGATGTCCGGCTTGCGCTTTCTCGGGTCGTCCGGCGGCAGGGTCTTAAAGACGGTAGCCGAGGGGGATCCGGTCATTTCCTTGATAATGCTCGCGATTTCGAGGACGGTAAATTCGGCTGGGCTGCCCAGGTTGACGGGTCCAGTGAACGAGGGTTCGCTGGACGCCATATTCACGAGCCCGTCGACGAGATCGTCGACATAGCAGAAGGAACGAGTTTGGCTGCCGCTCCCAAAAACGGTGATCGGTTCTCCCCGTAGCGCCTGGACGATGAACGTGGAGATGATTCGACCGTCCTCCGGGTCCATCCTCGGACCGTAGGTATTGAAGATGCGGACCACCTTGATGCGGACGCCGTAGCGCCGCGCGTGCTCGAGCATCAGCGTCTCCGCAACTCGCTTGCCCTCCTCGTAGCAGCCCCGCACGCCGAAGCAGTTGACGTTGCCCCAGTAGCTCTCGACCTGGGGATGAATTGTCGGATCTCCGTAGACCTCGCTGGTGGAGGCCTGCAGAATAGTCGACCCATGCTCGCGCGCCAGTTCAAGGAGGTTCCTCGTCCCGACGTAGTTGGTCTCAAGGGTGAACAGGGGATCGCGCTGATATTCGCGCGGCGACGCGGGACAGGCCATGTTGAAGATGACGTCCAGCGGACCCGTCATGTCCGCGTCTAGCGGACGGGTGATGTCGTGCTCGAAGAAACTGAAGCCCGGATCGTCCTCGAGGTGCATGATGTTGTCGCGATTGCCGGTATAGAAGTTGTCGAGCCCCAGAACCTCGATGCGGTCGCGACGAAGACGATCGCAGAGGTGGGACCCCAGGAAGCCGGCGGCGCCCGCGACGAGGGCTCTCACTTACTGATTCTCCTTAGTTCCGACCCATGCCGTGGTCCTCGAAGCCCCGGCCTGCGGGCGCCTAGGATCATAGATGTTGCAGCCATCGAACACGACGTAGCTTCGCACGACCGCCCCGGGGCGTTCGACCGACTCCGCAAACGCTTCGTTTCCTGAGTTGGCCGCTTCGAGCGCGTTCACGCTGGTGGCCTATGGGCAGGCTCAGCATGATCTCGATGGCTGAGCCGCCGTTGAGCGAGGACCAACCCTCGAGCTCGCGATGCCTACTGCGGGCTTGCAATCGGCGCACTGGTGAAATACCGCTGAATGTGAGAAGCATTGACGGGAATGCTTGCGCCGACGTAGCGGAAGGTGCCCGACATGTATCGCCAGATCCTGGATCCGGTCGCCCACTCGCTGGCTTGGAGCTCACTCGCGGCCGCCTTACCGCTGGCCGCGCTATTCCTGATGCTCGGGGTGTTGCGTGTGCGCGCCTGGATGGCGTCCTTGGCGTCCCTGGCCGTCGCGATCGCGATCGCTGTCGCCGTGTACAGAATGCCGATCGGCCAGGCAGCGCTGGCGGGCAGCGAAGGCGCCGTCTTCGGGTTCTACCCGATTCTCTGGATCGTGATCAACGCGATCTGGGTTTACCAAATGACAGTTCAGACAGGGCATTTCGACGTGCTGCGACGCAGCTTTGCGACGGTCAGTGACGACCACCGCGTCCAGGCAATAATCATCGCGTTCTCCTTCGGCGCGTTGCTCGAAGCGTTGGCCGGGTTCGGGACGCCCGTGGCGATCACCTCGGTGATGCTGCTTGCCCTGGGCTTTAAACCACTCAAGGCGGCTGTCCTGTCGCTGGTCGCGAACACCGCGCCGGTCGCGTTCGGGGCGATGGCCACACCGATCATCACCCTCGCCAAGGTATCCGGCTTGTCGACCGACGTGCTCGGCGCGATGGTCGGGCGTCAAACCCCGATCCTGGCCGTCTTCGTCCCGCTGGCGCTGGTGGCCATCGCCGACGGTCGGCGCGGTCTTCGAGAGACTTGGGCCGCCGCCCTGCTGGCCGGGGTGATTTTCGGCCTCGGTCAATACGCCGCCTCGAACTTCGTGTCGGTGCCGCTGGCAGATGTGATCGCCTCGCTACTGTCTGCGGGCGCCCTCGTGTCATTTGTGCGCATCAGGCATCGGCACCCCGAAGCGATACCCGCCCCGGTAACCGCCGGCGATACGCGAACCCCCGAACGGGCCGACGACGTCGCACCGCGAGATTCAGGTGCCGAGGTGCTGCGTGCTTACGCGCCCTACGGGATCATTATTGCCGTCTTCGTGATTTGCCAGATCTCGGCGGTGAAGAAATTCCTCGAAAAGGCGACCTTCGTGGTGCACTGGCCGGGTCTGCATCTGTACACCCCCAAAGGCAGCCCGTCGACGCTGCCGAACTTCACCTTCAATCTCCTGACCACGCCGGGAACTCAGATGCTCGTGGCGGGCATACTCACCATCGTGGCGCTGCGCTTGTCGGTGGCCGGGGCGCTCAAGGCCTACGGGGCGACGCTGTATCAGCTGCGATGGGCCATCGTCACCGTAATGGCCGTGCTAGCACTGGCATTCGTGATGAACGCGTCCGGCCAGACCATTACGCTCGGCACCTGGATGGCCGGGACGGGAAGCGCATTCGCACTTATCTCGCCGATTCTGGGGTGGCTCGGCACCGCGGTGACCGGTTCCGATACCTCATCGAATTCCCTGTTCGGCGCTCTACAGGTGACCGCGGCGGCCAAGGCGGGACTGTCCCCGGTGCTGATAGCCGCCGGCAACAGCTCCGGCGGCGTGCTGGGCAAGATGATCTCGCCGCAGAACCTCGCCATTGCGGCTGCAGCGGTTGGGGTGCACGGCAAGGAAGGCGACATCTTCCGCCGAGTATTCCTGTGGAGCCTGGTATTCCTAGTTTTCATCTGCGCCCTCTCGGGGCTGCAGGCATCAGTGCTGTCTTGGATGGTGCCCTGAACTTTTTGATGGTTCGTCGGCTACCCGCGGCTTTCAGCCGTACTTCGTCGACTTCCTCAGTCCCGCAATGCGACACGAGAAGAGTCCGCTGCGGACGTGCTGTTGTCAGGGGCAATTGCGCCGGCTGATCTTCCCGGCCAACGCGCGTCACAGGGCCAAACTCAACGCGCCAACCAGGATCAGCGTGGCGCCCGCAATCCTTCCGCCCAGGTCGCCGAACGGGATCGTTTTTTCCAGCAGGACGAAGATGGCGATCGCCGCGATCCACAGGAGGTTCATCACGCCGCCGACGAACAGCAGTCCCATCAGTATCCAGCAGCAGCCCACGCAGTAGGCGCCGAGCCGCAGTCCCATGCGGAAGGCGCCGAGGTTGCCGGTGCGCCAGTAACGGGACAGGAAATGCGCTGGGGCACGGCAGTTCCTCAGACAGGCATTCTTGAACGGGGTGAGCTGGTAGAGGCCGGCCGCGATCAGCAGGGCCGCTCCGAGCCTGGCACTGCTCGACACCATCATGGGGGAGAGCAACGCGGCCCGCTCAAGAGCATGCTGAGCGATGGTGGCCACGAGACTAAAGATCGTCCACATCGCGATATAGCCGGTGACGAATACGAACGTCGGGGCCAGCGGGTTGTGCTGGGCCGCGGCCTTGCGGGCGGCTGCGGCGTACATCAGGGTCATTGGCGCCGCGGTGGGAACCATCATGGCGACCATCATCACAGCCCACATCGCCAGTCTCAGAACGAATTCGGTTGCCGTCCACGGTCGCATCCCGGTCATGGCGTCCATCGACGCCATCGAAGGAGGTCCCATGCCCGCTGATCCGGCCGCCATTCGGCGCGCCGTCACCACGACGTAAACCCAAGCTGCGACTGTAATGCCGCTCAGGCCAGTCAATACGGCCAGACGGTCTCGGTGGCGCCAGACCCAAGATGTGGTCAGCGGATCAGTCCGTCCTGGTTCATGTGCAGCACGTTGAACTGGCAGTAGCTGTCCTTGAAGTCAAGTTCGATTCCCGCCCGTGCTGTGGTGTTGCCGTTGCCCATTTCGGCAAAGAGATAGCGCGGCCCCTCCGGCGTACTCAGGCGTATCCTGCTCGGCAATCCTCGGTTCGATGGCTTGGGGAGCGGCGTCCCGCTTGACTCGACTAGTCCTTCAATCGTGATGCTGGCCATGCGCTGATCGACATCGATCGACAGTTCGATCGGTGCGTACAGCGTGTCCAACACGGTCGACATCGTGCTGTTGTACATGAAGAAATGCGTCGCTCCGGGGGCAGTCGACTCGCCATGAAGGATCTTGCGCAGTGCTTCTCGCTGAGGCGGATCCGCCCGTTCGTCGATAATGACCTGCTGCGTGCCGTTGCCCTCGACGACCTCTCCTGGCCAGGACATGAGTACCGCCCAGTCCAGGCCGTCGAGGTCCGTGTCGTTGAAGTTTCCCTCCTCGATGTGGCCGCACATGAACGCCTCGCAGCGCCCGTGGGTTGATTTCGCACCGAACTGGCACGGGCAGCCCCAGGCACAGGGGCAATTCTCGAACTCCGTACCGTGGATCACCCATCGATCAGCCACCGGATTCTCCCGTTTCTCGTATGTTGTGAACCGTCACTAGGTTTTCAGGGTCGCGATTCCGACTTTCCGTGACGCTCAATGTGCGGCCTGCGCTTTGAAAAAGGCCGCCAGATGTTCTCATGGTGAATCCTTCGATCAGCCCACTCCAGCTCAACAACTATACGTGATGTATCAAGTGGTTGCTTCTCGCAATCTCAGCCAACCGATCCTCCTCGACCGTCGCAGACAGTTGACCTATAGAACCCGTATCACGGTCGCTGAGCACGCGTCGAAGCGGTTTCTGGGCATTATCGCGATATCCTCGGCGGATAGCCCGAAGAGAAACTAGCCGAAGTGTCACGTAATCAGCGCCGAAAGACCGCTCAAGAACCTTGGCTGTCGCCCGCCCAGCACCAAGCTTGGCGTGCGTTCATGCGCGTGCAGATGCGGATGAACTATGAGATGAATCGACAGCTTCAGAGCGACAGCGATTTGTCGCTTGCCGACTACCACGTGCTGAATGCGTTAACTTCGGCGCCCGGCAGGCGCCTGCAGGTCTCTGACCTCGCGGCCCTGATCGGTTGGGAACGGAGCCGCGCGTCGCATCAGCTGCGGCGGTTGTGCGAGCGCGGCCTCGCTGAACGGGTTCCATCGGAGGATGACGGCAGGGCAACGGACGCGGTTTTGACAAAGGCGGGTCGCCAAGCGATCGACGCCGCGTCTCCTGGTCATGTGGCCCTGGTCCGGGGTCTGTTCTTCGATCCGCTGCCCGACGAGCTGCTGGCACCGCTTACCGCGGCGTTGGAACATATCCACATTCATATGAACTTCAACAGCTCATTGCCGCCGGCTCCGTGGTGAGCAGCTACTAACAACACAGAATGAAGCATCATCCGCTCCTCGAAGCGCTGACGATGCCTCGTTAGAACCGGATCCAACCAATTTCAAGGCTCTCGGTGGTCGCCTGCCCGGAATAAGCGTGCGGTCTCTTGAGATATAGATGATGTATCACGTAGTCTGGGCCTAGATCGGGCCTGCAACCAGGAAGGGAACACCATGGGTGCGACAACCCGTCCCAATACGCACGACCTGTTTGCCACGGTCGACTCGATGGATGTTGCCACGATAGCCTCGCTCTTCGCCGCGGACAGTCACGTTGTGTTCGGGAATGGCCAACCTATGGTCGGTATCGACGAGCTCCGTTCTGGGATAACCGCTTTCTATGACACTATCGCGGGCCTGCATCACGAAATCGTCAATGAGTGGAATGTCGGCGATGACGCGATCGTCGAGTTCAAAGTCAGCTATGACCGCAAAGACGGGCAACAGGTCACTATCCCGTGCGCCACGATCTTCCATACGGACGCTGCCGGCAAGATCGACGACTACCGCGTCTACTTTGACGTGGCGCCCATTTATGCCTGACCGTTCGGTGCGGAGTTGTCCAGCCCGCGAGCATCGACAATGACGCCGCCGCGGCGCGAGCCCGATGCAGCTCTGGATACGAGCGGCTCGATGCCCATGCGCTATCACATTGGCGTCAAATCGGTTTGGCGCGTCGGGTACGGCGCGATGCAGCTCGCTGGAGACGGCGTCTACGGCCCACCACGGGACCGTGATGAAGCAATCGCAGTTTTACGCGCCGCCGTGGACGCCGGGGTAGATCACATCGACACCGCCCAATATTACGGGCCCGGGGTGGTGAACCAGCTGATCCGGGCAGCCCTCTTCCCTTATCCCGACAAACTGGCTTTGGTCAGCAAGGTCGCCGCCCGCCGAGACCCTTTCGGCGCGGTCCTGCCCTATGACGACCCCGATCAGCTCCGCGCGGGCATCGAAGACAATCTTGCGACGTTGGGTGTCGAGCAACTCACCGCGGTAAACCTGCGCGTGATGGACAACGC
The DNA here is from genome assembly GCA_963767375.1 of uncultured Actinomycetota bacterium. Taxonomy (GTDB): domain Bacteria; phylum Actinomycetota; class Actinomycetes; order Mycobacteriales; family Mycobacteriaceae; genus Mycobacterium. Next base: position 69,605 of record CAVYDT010000007.1, on the reverse strand, counting down.
CGTTCCTGACGAGCGGTTTGTCGACCAACTCGGCGCGTTGGTAGCCGCGCGGGACGACGGCCTGATCGCAGGAATCGGGATCAGCAACGTGACCCACCGACATCTCCTCCGGGCGCTTGAAGTCACCGACATCGTCTGCGTGCAAAACGCGTACAACCTCGCGAATCGGTCTTCGGACGCGGTCCTCATCGAGTGCACCGCGCGGGGAATCGCGTTCGTTCCGTTTTGTCCACTGGGCTGGCCGAAGGAGCAGCACGACGCGATCCGAACCGATCCGATCGTCACTGGCATCGCCGTCAGCCACGGCGCCACACCGGCCCAGGTTGCTCTCGCCTGGTTACTGGCCATCGCGGACAACGTGCTGCTGATCCCGGGAACCAGCAGTCGCGGCCACCTCGCGGAAAACCTTGGGGCTGAGTCTTTGTCGTTACAAGACGACGAAGTCGCCAGTCTGAGAACGGCATTCAGCGAACGAGATGTCGAACCGGTCCAACCCACCTAGGAGGTCAACATGAATCTGGCGCTGTGGATTGTCGCAATTGTCTTGGCAGCTGTCTTTGTCGGAAGCGGACTGATGAAAGAGCTTGTGCCCAAAGAGAAGCTCGTGACGTCTGGCCAGGGCTGGGCGCAGGACTTCAGCTCCACCAATATCCGCCTGATCGGACTCGCCGAGATACTCGGGGCCATTGGGCTGGTCCTGCCGGCCGCGGTGCATATCGCCCCGATCCTCGTTCCCCTGGCAGCGACCGGGTTGGTTCTGGTAATGGTGGGTGCGGCCATCGTTCACGCGCGGCGCAACGAACCAATGAACGTCGCGGTCAACCTGGCGTTGATCGCCCTGGCGGTCTTTGTGGCCTGGGGCCGTATCGGGCCGTATTCCTTTGCGTCGTAAGGACATTGCACACGCCGATTCGGAGCTAACTGAAGATGACGATGCCCGCGGTGGTGTTTACTGCACAGCAGCGGATTGAGTTGCAGGACCGGCCACGTCCTACGCTGCGACCCGATCAGGTCCTGGTCGAAGTCGATCTGTGTGGCATCTGCGGCAGCGACCTGCACGCATCGCAGTTGCCGCAGGTCTACCGGGGCGACTGCGTCCTGGGACACGAGTCCACCGGCCGGGTCGTAGCGGTCGGCGACAACGTCGCGGACTGGGCAGCGGGTCAGAGGGTTGCGGTCAACCCCAACGGCAACGTGGACGGGTCTTGTGTGTACTGCCGGTCCGGGCGGCCAAACTTCTGTCGCCAAGCCACATTGGAGACGGCGCTGGGTCTGCAGGCCGATGGAGCCCTTGCGCCGCTGATGGCCGCCTTCCCCGGCCACCTGCGCCGAATCCCCGACGAGCTGGGAACCCTCGAGGCGGCCTGGGTCGAGCCGACGGCTACCGCGCTGCGGGCGGTGGAGCTGGCCGGCGAGCTCACGGGGCGGACGGTGTTGGTGACCGGCGGGGGTCCGATCGGGCAGCTCGCTTGTAGGCTCGCGCACCTCAGATCGCCCGCACAGATCCTCCTCATGGAGCCAGCCCCACAACGGGCCAAGTTCGCGAGCGATTCCCATGCCGTGGCGATCGCAGCCGACGCAGCCGAAGACTTCGCCCACGGACCGGGTGTCGACGTCGTGTTCGAGTGCTCAGGCAGCGCCGCCGCAATTTCCCTCGCGCTGAAAATGCTTGCCCCCGGCGGCATCCTGGTGATGGTCGGGGCGGGGCCCGACCCCGCCCTCGATTCGGCGACGATCCTGCTCAAAGAGATCACCGTGCGGGGGTCCTACATCTATACCGACGAATTCGACCGCGCGATCCAGCTGCTGGCCGCCCAACAAGTCGCGATCGCAGACCTCACCACGGTAATCACCCCACTGCCCGATGCGCTGGCTGCCTTCGACGCGTTGCGCGCCGGCCAAATCATGAAAGCGCTCATTGCGCCGGACTCCCACCCACAACGGCACTCGGGCACGCAAGCGGGAGGGAGAAAATGAGCGACGCAATCTCCGGCCTGCATCAAAACGACGATGTTCTCATAGTGGGCGGGGGATCAGCGGGGGCCACGATGGCCGCTCGGTCGAGCGAGGACCCCCACCGTCAGCGCCTCGGATTAGATTTCCCGCCGGGTCCTCTGGCAACAATCTGTTCAATTGCCTGCCTCGATAGCCGCGACTCTTGCGGCAGCGTCGGGTCCGCAAAAGTGCTGGAGGTCCACGCCGCCGGTGGCAAGCAGACCGTCAATGCGGCGCTTGAGGTCACCTGAGGAGAGATGGGCATAGAGGTTCGCACCCGGGCAAGAGGTCTGGGCCAGATCTCGATGACCCGCCAGTGTGTCGGTTGCGATGCCAAAGTTCTGGGCGGCCCATGCGAACGCAACGCTGGCTCCGTGAAGCTGGGCCTCCGACACGGCCTCCTGGTCGAAGTCTCCTTCGCAGAGGACCAGGAAGTGGCCTGTTGTGTCGTAGTCGGTCGCAGTGTCGCCCGCGATCTCGGTGCTCCGCAGTTCGTAGATGTTGCCATTGCGGTCAACGGCGACGTGATACGCGATGTCGACCCATCCCTTTTGGTCTTGGTGGTAGCGCTGATCCTGGCGCAAGCGACCCGGGGCGTTGCGGTTGTCGCCCAAGACGACGGCTTCGTGGTGGAGGGTCATGCGGGTGATGGTGTGGTGCCTCCCACCGGGGAGTGCAGGTCGGGCGCCCCAGGCATCCCGGCATAGCAGCAGAGCCGATGTGGCGTTCGACGCTGGTGCGGGCGGAGTTATGGGACCCGGTGTTGGGCTTGTCGTCAGGCTGGCACCGCTTACCGGCGTCGCAGCATTATTTGGAGTCGAAGATGGACTCGGGCCGGTCGCGGACGCCGAGACAGACTCTGTTTCTGTCGTTCTTGAGCACGCACTGACCACGGACGCCACACCGACGCTGCCGGCTAGCCTGAGCAGTTGGCGGCGGCTGACGGAATCCGGGTGTTCATCCGGCCGGCCGGGGGCAGGCACACACATGGTCTTCACGATACGGACGTGATTCCCGTTTGCGGGGGTCTTGATCGTCTCTCCTGCACCCAGTGTTTGTCAGCGGCGGATCACCGGACGCGGTGCCATAGCTGAGGTTGCTGGTGAGTCAGATGCGTTGGACACCGGCTGCCCGGAGATCGGCAATGCTGGGGTAGCCGTCGACGGCCATGAGTAAGTCCAGTTCAGCTAGTACAGCGCGCAATTGGGACACCAGACCGTCGACACCACCGATAGCCAGAGCGTAGAGGTAGGTGCGGCCTATGCCACCGCTGTAGCTCCCAACGCCAACGCCTTGGCTACGTCGGAACCGCTGCGTACGCCCGAATCGAAGAGCACCGGCATGCCGTCAGCGGCCTTGACTACGGCGGGCAGAGCTTCGAGTGAAGGAAGCCCACCATTGGCTTGGCGGCCGCCATGGTTAGAGCAGTAGATGCCGTCGATCCCGTAATCGCGCGCTTTGCGGACATCGTCGGGGTGTTGAATGCCCTTGAGTAGCATCGGCAACTTCGTCAATGGGCGCAGCCAGCCCAAGTCCTCCCACCGCAGCGGATTGCCAAATATTTTTGCCCACTCCAGGGCCGCCGCCCCAGGGTCGTCCTGCGGCGATTTGGACAGCCGCGCTAAGAAGACGTCGTCGGTGAAGTAGTTCTGCAGGCAATAGCCGCGCAGTTGCGGGAAATTGGCGGTGTTCAGATCGTGGGGTCGCCACCCGGTGATCCAGGTGTCCAAGGTAACCGCGACGGCCTTATAACCGGACTGTTCGGCACGGCGCAACAGGCTGGCGGCAAGCTCCTTATCGGTTGGCGTGTACAGCTGGAACAGGTTCGGCGTGCTACCCGCGTGCGGGACGACATCCTCCATCCGGTCCTGCGTCAAGGTCGACGCGACCATAGGGACTCCGGTCTGTGCGGAGGCTTTAGCCGCCTGGATGTCTCCATGCAAGTCCTGAGAGCACACGCCCACAACTGCGACCGGGGGCATAAACAGCGGGGTGGGCAGCTGCATGTCAAACAGTGAGACCGACAGGTCTCGCTCGGTCGCACCCACTAGCATGCGAGGCACGATTCCATAGCGTGAGAAGGCTTCGATGTTGGCGCGCTGGGTGTTTCCATCACCTGCGCCAAACCCGACGTAGGAGTACACCCACGAGGGCAGCACCTCGATCGCCGCACGCTCCAGCGAAGCGTAATCGAGAGGAAATCTCGGCAGTTTCCCTTGCAGGCCGGCCCCATAGATTTCCGACTGGTAATCGCCGTACTGGGGTGTTGCCATGCTGCGCTCCCTTACTCACCGTCGAAGGTGGCCGGCATGATCAAATCTGCTGCGACAAGCCTCCCATCGCGAAGTCGCGGACCCAATGTTTCAAACGACAACGTGGCCTGGTATCCCGTCGTCGTTGGGCACAGTCTTCAAAATCCCGGCTGCGCTCAGGCAGGCTCTAAATCAGGGATACGAGACCGAAGCCAACAACGAGAAGGACATTGAGTCCGTCGAGACGAACACACCAAGCGCGCCCGTCGTCGACCTGCCCGAGGAGCCAGCGCACAAGTAGCGTCATTGCAGTGGGCCTCGTGGGCGACGGGCGAGCGGCACCATCGCTGCCTTCACCCGGGACAGACCGTGTTAAAATCCGCGCTGGAATTTGGATCCATCGGCAACATCGACTTCGGGCGCCGCCTCGCCCCTATCGGTCGGCCAAGACGCGTTATAGCGTGTAACCGTCGCGAAGGAATCGCTAGAAAGGACCTTCCCGATGCCCGAGGAGAAAGCCGGACAAGCCACGCTTCTTGACGCGTTGACGACCAAGGGCACTGCGTTCACCCGTCCCGAGCGCCGCAAGATGAGTCTGCTGGGTCTGCTGCCGACCGCCGAGAAGATTTTTGCTCAGCAAGCCGAGCATTAGCGAGAGCCCCTCGATGGGCATCCCTATCGCGCCGATCCGCTACGCAGCAGCCCTCGGCGCCAACGGGATTGGCGCTTCGATGAAAGAATTCTCCGACACATCCAACGAATCCGCAGCGGCGACTGCACATCGCCGAGAGGAGGTCTATTGTGTCCGTTCAGTCCGATAACCCAACGCCTACGTATGTTGACCGTCCGATCGGAATTGATGCAACAGGAACGCGAACAGAATTCGATAGCCTCGGAACCGTCGAAGTGCCCGCCGATCGGTACTGGGGCGCGCAGACGCAGCGGTCGTTGCAGCACTTCTCCATCGGCAACGACCATATGCCGATCGAGGTGTACCGGGCCTACGGCCTGATCAAAAAGGCCTGCGCCCTGGTGAATGAGCGTGCCGGGCGCCTGGATCCGTGGCGGGCCAGGGTGATTGTTCAAGCGGCCGACGAAACGATCGCGGGCAAGCTCGACGATCAGTTCCCGCTGTATGTATGGCAGACCGGTTCGGGCACGCAGAGCAACATGAACGTCAACGAGGTGCTGTCCAACCGCGCCATTCAGCTGCTCGGTGGCAAGTTGGGCAGCCAGAGTCCGGTGGGCCCGAACGACCACGTCAACATGGGCCAAAGCAGCAACGACACCTTTCCCACCGCGATGCACGTCGCCGCGCTGACCGAGATCGATGACGGGCTCGTCCCATCGGTTAAAGCCCTGCACGACGAGATCGCCGACAAGTCCGCGCAATGGATGGACGTCGTCAAAATCGGCCGCACCCATCTGGAAGACGCCGTACCGCTTAGCGTCGGACAGGAATGGTCAGGCTGGGCCGCACAACTTCACTCGTGCCTGGACGAGCTCGACCACCTCCGGAACAGCTTGTTGGAGTTGGCTGTTGGCGGTACCGCGGTAGGCACTGGCCTGAATGCCCCGAAGGGGTTTAGCCGCGACGTGGCTGCCGCCCTCGCTGAACTCACCGCCAAGCCCTACATCACCGCGTCGAACAAATTCGCTGCGCTGGGGTCCCTCGACCCGATGGTGCGCGCTCACGCCGGACTCCGCGGTTTGGCGGTCGCATTGATGAAGGTCGCCAACGACATGCGGTGGCTGGCGTCCGGGCCGCGCTGCGGCTTGGGAGAGCTGATCCTGCCGGCCAACGAGCCGGGCTCCTCGATCATGCCGGGCAAGGTGAACCCCACGCAGTGTGAGGCATTGGTGATGATCGCCATTCAGGTGATCGGCAATGACACCGCCGTCGCGCTGGCTGGGTCGCAAGGCAATTTCGAACTCAACGCGATGCGCCCAGTCATCATCAACAACGTTTTGCACTCCGCACGGATCCTCGGCGATGGTTGTGCGAAATTCCTTGAGTATTCGGTGAAAGGCACCTCGCTCAACACCGATCGCATCACCAGCTACGTCGACAACAGCGCCATGCTGGTGACCGCGCTGAGCCCGGTGATCGGCTACCAGAACGCCGCGCACATCGCCGAAGCCGCGATCGCTGACAATACGACTCTGCGGGAGGCCGCATTGGCCTCCGGCAAAGTTACCGCCGAACTGTTTGACTCAATCGTCAAGCCCATCAACATGATCGGGGACGGACTTGCCGGCGCTTAAGAATTCCAGACACCAGTGACCAGACCAAAAAAGGAGACGAGGCATTGCCAACCGTTGCACAGCACCTCATCGCAGCGCTCGAAGCCAGCGGGATAAACCGTGTCTATGGCCTACCGGGCGACAGTCTCAACGGATTTACCGACGCGATCCGCCGCTCCGGCCGGATTGCTTGGGAACACGTGCGGCACGAGGAGGCCGCGGCCTTCGCCGCCGCGGCCGACGCCGCTTTGACCGGCGGCCTGGCGGTCTGCGCGGGCAGCTGCGGGCCGGGCAATCTGCATCTGATCAACGGGTTGTTCGACGCGCAGCGCACTCGTGTTCCGGTGTTAGCGATCGCGGCGCAGATACCGCTGGATGAAGTCGGTTCGCAATACTTCCAGGAGACGCACCCGCAGGAGCTGTTCCGTGAGTGCAGTGTGTATTGCGAGCTCGTCAGCAAGCCGGAAATGGCGCTCCGCATCGTCGAGATGGCGATGCGGTCCGCCATTGAACAGCGAGGTGTCGCCGTTGTTGTGATACCGGGTGAGGTTTTCCTCAGCCAGCTGAGTAACCCGGACTGGAAGATCGGACCGGTTCTGCCCACCCGCTCGGTGCTGCGGCCAGCCGACGAGTCTTTGCGCCAGGCCGCCGACATCCTCAACCGCTCGACACGCACCACGATCCTTGCCGGCGCGGGGTGCGCCGGGGCACACCACGAAGTGGTTGAGCTCGCAGGGACGTTGCGGGCGCCGATCGTGCATACGTTGCGCGGCAAGGAGCACATGGAGTACGACAATCCCCTCGACGTCGGCATGACCGGGCTGCTCGGCTTCGCTTCCGGATACAAGGCGATCAAAGAGGCCGATGTGCTGCTGATGCTGGGCGCCGACTTTCCTTACCGGCAGTTCTATCCCGACAACGCCACCATCATTCAGGTCGACATCGACGGGAGCCATCTCGGCAGGCGCGCGCATGTCGATCTCGGATTGCTTGGCACGGTGAAGGACACGAGCAGCGCGCTGCGGCCGCTGCTCTCCCCGGCCTCCGACGGCGAGCACTTGGATCGCGCGCTGAAGCACTACCGCAAGACCCGCAAGTCGCTTGACGACCTGGCGGTCAACGACCGCGATCGCACCCCCATCCGGCCGGAATACGTTGCGCGGCTTGCCAGTCAACTGGCAAGCGACGATGCGGTGTTCACCTATGACGTTGGCACACCCACGATTTGGGCCGCACGGTACCTAGTGATGAACGGTCGGCGCCGTCTGATCGGGTCGGCGACGCACGGGAGCATGGCCGGTGCTCTCTCGCATGCGATCGGTGCACAGACTGTTGACCGTGGTCGACAGGTTGTCGCGCTGGCCGGGGACGGCGGCCTGACGATGCTGTTCGGGGAACTGGTGACGCTCAAGCAAAATCGGCTGCCCGTGAAGGTGATCGTGTTCAACAATTCGTCGCTGGGCTTCGTCGAGTTGGAGATGAAGGCCGCCGGCATCGTGAACTTCGGCACCGATTTGGCGGCGGTCGACTTCGCCGCGGTCGCGCGCGCGGTCGGACTCTTCGCGCACCGCGTCGAACAGCCCGCTGACCTCAACGCGGCGTTGGCAGACGCGTTCGCGCATGACGGGCCCGCAGTCATCGACGTCGTCACCGCGCGTCAGGAGCTCACCATCCCGCCGGCCATCACCGCAGAGCAGGTAAAGGGGTTCTCGCTGTACGCAATCCGAACCATCCTGGCCGGCCGTGGTGATGAACTCCTCGACCTGGTCAGCACCAACGTCGCACGAAGGATCCTCGACTGATGCGGCGGTGAGTGATCCCGAAACGGCGAATTGCGTTGCGGCCCCGTGGTCTAGTACAGCGCGTCGGCGGCCGGTCCGATGAGCACGTTCAACAGTCGTGGTCCGGCTGCGGGCACGCTGTCCAGCGCGTCAACGAGTTCGGTATGTGTTGATGCGCGAGTGGCGTGCAGGCCGAAGCCAGCGGCAAGTTGCTCGAAGTTCAAGCCCGGCAGGTCCAGACCGGGGGCGTCCTTGACACTCAACAGTTTTCCGAATGCCTTCATTGCCGCATACCCGCCGTTGTTGAGGACGACAAAGACGACGTTGACGTTGTGTTGGGCCGCTGTCCAGAGCGCTTGGATTGAGTACAGCGAAGAGCCGTCGCCGATAAGGCAAACCACTGGACGGCGCGGTTGGGCCATCGCGATCCCGACTGCCGCCGGCATTCCCCAGCGGAGCCCGCCGCTTGCGGCCACGTAGAAGTCACGGTTTCGTGAGATCGGTAGGTGGGCGTGCATGGCGTTCCGATGGGTAGGTGCCCTGGCACCCAACGGCGACGCTCCGCGCCTGCCGCGCACGTGGACGAGAGAAGGAACAACAGCTCTGATTGTCGTTTAGACGACGCGGGCGTTCAATCCCACACGGTGCCAATGGTTTAGGCGTCGACAGGTAGGGTGCGCGCGCTGATGAGGGTTGGTCGTTCGCGATCGGCAATACCCGATTCCACGAGCTTGATGACCTCATCGGTGGTGTGTGCTTCGTGGGCGTCCACGCCGTAGCTTGCGGCGGTGCCTACGACATCCAGACCGGGCAGATCCAGGCCGGGAACACCCGCGGTCTTCTCCCACTTGCCGAACTCTTTGAGGATTCCGTATTCCGCGTTGGAGGCGACCACGATCGTGACCGGGATTTTATAGTGCGCCGCGGTCCACAACGCGGTGATCGCGTAATGCATGGAACCATCACCCATCAACGCCACCACGGGGCGATCCGGGGCGGCGAGTTGAGCGCCGACAGCCGCGGGTAGCCCAAAGCCCAGTCCCTCGCCGGCGGCTGTCAAGTGCGACAACGGGTTCGCGGGCCGAATAGCGGTGGTGATCGCGAACTCGTTGCTGCCGGCCTCGCTGACCCACAGCGTGTCTGCGGGTGCGCCATGCCCGACGGCCGCCCACAGTGATTCGGGTTTGAGCGGTGTTTTCGCGTGCTCGACGGCGGGGATCGGGGCGCGTGGCGGTGGAGCGGACCGCTGGGTTGGTTTGGCCGCAGCGAGCAGGGCCTGGGCGGCGCAGCGCACGTCCGTGATGATCGCGTCCCCCACCGGGGCGCGGGCGGCTTCATCGGGATCGTTGGTGATATGAATCAGGCTTGTGCCTGGGGGCAGATAAGGTCCGGGCACTCGCGGGTAGTACCGGAACACCGGCGCTCCGATCACCACCACCAAATCGCGGCCCGTTAACGCTTCGGAGACCCAGCCCGCACCGGGCGGCAGCAGACCCTGATACAACCGGTGATTCTCGGGGAATCCGCTCCACCCGGTAATTGGGGCCGTCCACACAACGGACTGGGTGCGTTCGGCCAACCCGATCACGGCATCCCACGCGTCGTAGCGTTCCACATCGCCGCCAACGATCAACGCCGGCGAGGTTGCGGCCTCGATGCGCGCACAGATCTGTTCGGCGAGATCTGCCGGAAAGCCGACCGCGTGGGTAACTTTGCGGTCGCGCACCACGGCAACGTCGGCGGCCTGGGTGTCGTCGAGTTCGGCCTGCATATCGTCCATCGGCAACGACACGAACACCGGCCCCATCGGCGGGGTGGTCGCCAAGTGGATGGCATGGGCGAGCACGGCGGGAGCCTCGCTCGCGATTGCCGGTTCGGCCGCCCACTTGACGAACGGCTTGGGCACCGTCGTCGGGTCGACGTTGGTCAACAGGCAGTACTGGTTTTGCATGAAGCGGCGCTGATTTCCGGCGGTGACGATCAACGGGGTCTTGTTCACGAATGCGTTGTAAAGCGCGCCCTGGGCGTTGCCCATACCGGGCGCCGTGTGCACGTTCACCACAGCGGGTCGCCGGGTGATCTGGGCATAGGCATCGGCCATCCCCACCGGCACCATCTCCTGTAGTCCCAACACATAGCGGAAATCTTCCGGAAAATCCTCCAGCAGAGTCAGCTCCGACGAGCCGGGATTACCGAACCATGTGGTCAGCCCGTGCGAGCGGAACAGGTCGATAGTTGCTTGCCGAACGCTAATCATGTCGGACCTTCTCTCGTCAGCGGGCGGGCCTGACTAACGGCAGATCAACGCTACGCGCAGGCGGAGGTCGCAACAACGGATCTTGATCCCCAGCAGGCCGGTTCGCCATGCGCTTCCTCTTTGTGTTCATACTTGCCGCAGCGGCGGCTGCGCCGGATCCACCCAGGCCTGTCTGACCGGCCCCGTCCCGGTCACCGCGATGACCGCGGGTTCGGCGGCCCCGGCCAGCGCTCCGTCGTAATGAGGTGTTCCTGCTACCCGGCGCACGAATCCACCCGGGTAAACCGGGACCGCATTGCCCGGGTCGAAATCCGGGCCGCTGTTACACCACCACACCCCGGAGACGACGACGCACAAGCGGTCCGTCACGTAGGTGTGCGGCGCGCTCATCCAGCCGGGAAACCACTTCATCAGCACGAGGTAGGTGCCCTCGCGCTCCTCGGCGCCCACTAGTACAGCCTCCGCCACGCTGTCCGGTGGCGCCACATCTGGTATCTGCCAAGGGATCTCGTTCGGGAGCGTGATAAGCGTCTGGCGCGGGTCAAGTTTGGACACGGGCTTTCTTTCCTTGCGAAATATTCTCTTCGACCATCTCCCAGACATCCTGGCCTTGGCCGTGCAAGATCGCTCGGGCGCTATAGACCGCCATGCCATGCACGGCCTCGCGTGCAACGAATCGCGGCGTTACCAATTGCATCGGCAGCACAGTCACATCCAGCAGTGCGGGGCCCGGCTGGCCGAGCCAGCTTTGATGGATTCCTCCAAGTCACTTGCCGCAGCAGGTGCTGGCTAGGGAGATCGCAGGATGGTGACCGCGGCGTCGATCTTTTTGAAGGGTTTGAATGTGTCTGCGGGAACGCCGAATACGGCGGACAACACCCGGGGTGGAAGCCGGCTCAGGGACTCACCTATACCGATGTTGTCTTTGTCTTCGGGTGCACTGGTGTTCTGGATGATCACTATTGTCATGTCGTCCGGGCCCCGGTTCTCGAAGTAGTGGAAGGAACCCTGGGGCGCGAACACGATGTCGTTGACATGTTGGTCGAAACTCTCGTGGTTACCGTTCCCATCGATGACGACCCAGGCTGCGACTCCCTTGATCACAATGTTGATCTCCCACGCGCTGGGATGCCAGTGCGGCTCGCGGATACCGCCGGGCTGCAACGTGAGTAGCAAGACGCTGGCCTCTTGACCTTTGAGGATCGGAAAATTCTCCTCGCTCGCCTGCTGAAACGAGCCCCCGTCATACTTGTTGACGGGCTGAGCGCCGAGCGGGAACAGGTGCGATTGCGAGGTGATCGTCTCGGCGGGTAGGCGGGGATTGCCAAAGCGTGCAGCATCTTCGGTTATTGGCTCTACCTTGTCCGTGCGATAGCCGGGAGTGCCGTCGGAGATGAGGCGGTCAACGCCCGCACCGGTCGCGGCTGAAACGCCGGCTATCCCCGCTCCGCCCAAGACCTTGCGACGATTGATCGACATTCTGCGAATTTACCGAGGGACGCCTTGGGAGACAATACTCACGAAGGCCGGCGACCCGGTGAAAGGGCGGACTGGCTGTCGTGCAAGCCATCCTGAATCCCCGCCTGCACCTGCGAGATGTCGCTGTGGCAGACGGTGGCCGGGGCTGGCGCAGAGCACCGGCTGTCCATCCACAGATGATTGAATGGGTTGCCGGGATCCGCCGAGGCCGGCGCTCCGGTGCTTATTGCTGCAGCGGCAATTGCGCCGCTTAGGAAAAGTTTCGCGATCACTGGTCGACCTGGGGCCCTCTCACGTGGTTGGTGGCTAAAGCGGTTTGTTGCGCTACGCCCTATAACCCACCTTCCGCGGCGCGGAGCATCGTGTCCAAGATCCATCGCTGACTAATCGAGAAGTGATAGTTATCAAGGACGCGATGTAATAGTTCATGAGCCGTTCAGTTCGTTCCTTCACGTCAAGAGGTCATTCAGACGCTCCGGTGCCGATCCGCCGAAACGGCGCGGCAGTCTGGCTGGTGCAAAAGTGGTGAAAGCTAACACATCTCAAATCTTGAGATTCGCCGCGAGGACTCTGCGGGCGACACCGTCCTAGTTCAACCGAAACAGCAGGCCCGAGTAGTTTGATGCCCTACACGTCGTAGTAGAGGGCGAACTCGTACGGGGTCACCCGGAGGTTAAAGGGCGCGAGCTCATAGTTGCGTTTGTAGCTGATCCACGTCTCGATCACGTCGGGCGTGAACACGCCGCCCTCGGTGAGGTATTCGCTGTCTTCCTCCAGACGGTCGATCACCGCGGACAGCTGGGTAGGCGCCTGCACGATTTCCGCAGCCTCCTCTGGCGGCAGCTCGTAAAGGTCTTTGTCGACCGGGGGAGGCGGTTCGATCTTGTTCTTGATGCCGTCCAGTCCGGCCATCAGCATGGCGGAGAACGCCAGATATGGGTTGCCCGACGAGTCGGGGCAGCGGAACTCCAGACGCTTGGCGTGCGGGTTGTTGCCGGTGATCGGGATGCGTACGCATGCCGAGCGGTTGCGCTGGCTGTAGACCAGGTTGATCGGAGCCTCGTAGCCGGGAACCAGGCGCTTGTAGGAGTTGACCGTCGGATTGGTGAAAGCCAGCAACGAGGGTGCGTGGTACAGCAGGCCGCCGATGTAGTGACGCGCGGTGTCCGATAGGCCGGCGTACCCCGTCGCGTCGTACATCAGCGGGACGCCGTCCTTCCACAGCGATTGGTGGCAGTGCATCCCGGAGCCGTTGTCGCCGAACAGCGGCTTGGGCATGAAGGTCACGGTCTTGCCGGCCTGCCACGCGGTCTGCTTGACGATGTACTTATACATCTGAAGGTCGTCGGCCGCGTGTAGCAGCGTGTTGAACTTGTAGTTGATCTCGGTCTGGCCGCCGCTGCCCACTTCGTGGTGGCCCTTCTCCAGAGAGAAGCCCGCGTTGGTCAGGTTGGTGAGAATCCTGTCGCGCAGGTCGACGTAGTGGTCGGTGGGGGCGACCGGGAAGTAGCCGCCCTTGGGGCGGACCTTGTAGCCGAGGTTGGGACTGCCGTCGGGCTCGTTGTCTGCTCCGGTGTTCCACCACCCCGATGTCGCGTCCACCTTGTAGAACGAGCTGTTGATCTGCGAGTCGAACTTCACCGAGTCGAAGATGTAGAACTCGGCCTCGGGGCCGAAGTACGCGGTGTCCGCGATGCCGGTGCTGATCAGGTAGTTCTCGGCCTTGCGGGCGATGTTGCGCGGGTCGCGCGAGTACAACTCGAGGGTGATTGGGTCGTGCACGAAGAAGTTCACATTCAGCGTCTTGGCTTCGCGGAACGGGTCGATGGTCGCGGTTTCCGGATCGGGAAGCAGCAGCATGTCGGACTCGTGGATCGATTGGAAACCGCGAATCGAAGAGCCGTCGAAGGCCAAGCCTTCCTCGAACACGTTCTCGTCGAAGACGTAGATCGGAATCGTAAAGTGCTGCATGGTGCCTGGCAGGTCGCAGAAGCGCACGTCGACATACTCAACGTTCTCGTCCTTGGCGAGTTTGAAAATATCGTCGGGCGTCGTGTCGGACACAGATTGCTCCTTTTGCTTGGTTATCCGCGGGCTGACGGCGAACCCCGCCCGTCATGGTCGGTGTTCGCGACCGTACGCAGCGCCCTCCAATTCATGCACGCCACGACCGTGCAGTCGTACTGGTGGTGAGCGGCACTCATGCTGACCCGCGCGTCCGGGCCCACATTACTGACAGTTCACGCTCGCGTCGCCACCTCAGCGCTCGGCAGACCTCGCAAGTATCACGACTTTCACGTGGGCAGCAGTGGCGCGACGGTCCTTTGTACGCCTCGACTATTTCGTCTGCGTGACGGGCTCGAGTCGAACCTGTTGCGCCCCAGAAACGTGGCCTCCATTTGATTAAGGCCGCGTTGCCGCTGCCGATCGTAGTGGGCGACTCCGCTTGCGGGACATCGCTGTTGACTTCCTACATCCGGGCTCTTCCGGTGGCGCTTTTTGGCATGGTGGCCGATAGTCATATGGGTCAAATAGAACGAGTGAAACGCGGGTGTCAGCAGAGGTGGGAGTATTTATGCCGCACAACACAAGCCACGGCCGAATGATGAAGACGATGTCATCGATTGCCCGGCTTGAGCGAAGGCCGGAGCGGGCCCGGCAGTTCCCGGTCGACTAGCTGTCGTACGAAGCAACAGGGTTGCGCCAAATGCAAGAGATCATGCATCGCGAAATCATCATCAGCGGTGACGACGCGCTGTCGAAGACGATCGCTGAGGAACTCAGGGGCGCTGGCGCGCGGATAATCCACATCAACACTGCCGCCGATCTCCTCGGCGCCGGGGTGCATCGCGCGCGGGCCGTCGTCTGCGTCGGGCCAAGTGACGCGATAAATCTCGAAATCGCTTTGTTAGCAAGGCAATACAGTAAGAATGTCCGCGTGGTAGCGCGCCTGGCTAACGATGTGCTGCGCGAAGCGGTGGCCGCCGTTAACGGCCCTGGCGCGATCTTGGACGTCGCCGAGCTCGCGACACCATCCCTCGTCGAGGCGGTTCTGTCGCGTAACGCGCATCAGTTCGACACGGCCGGTATCGAATTCGTTGTCTGGGGAACCGAGGCGCCATACGACGCGACACTGCGCGAGATCTACGCCGACCTGGCACCGGTGGCGGTGGTCCATGGCAAGAACTCACCTGCCCCCGGCGAGGTGGTGCCATGTCCGGGACGGGATCTGCAGGTCTACGCCGGCGACTGGACCTCGATGATCGGCCTCAAAGACGAAATGGAGGCCCGCGGGATCACGGTGCCTCCCCGCACTGCGGCCCGTTCCAGTCACTCCCGGGTGCGACGCGCAATCGATGCCGCGCGCGCCATGCGCGACGACGTGAACCCGCTGCTTTTTCCCTCGTTGGCATTCGCGCTGTTCCTCACGCTCGGCGCGACAGTCGTGGTGCGCGTTACCTACCAGAACCCCAAGATGTCGTGGATCGACGCCCTGTACTTCGCCTCCGAGACAATTACGACCGTGGGCTACGGCGATTTCAGCTTCCGCGAACAATCCACTTTCCTGCGACTATTCGCTGTCGGGTTGATGTTCGGCGGCGTGACCGTTACCGCCATCCTCGTTGCGTTCCTCGCGGACCTGCTGCTGTCGCGCCGCTTCGTCCAATTGGCCGGACTCCGACGGGCACGCCACATGCGCGACCACGTCGTCGTTGTCGGACTGGGTTCAGTCGGCATCCGCGTCGTGAGTGAACTGACCACAGCCGGATACGACGTCCTGGTCATCGAGCACGACGAGAACAACCGCTTCCTGCCGACCGTGGCCGAGCTCGACGTGCCGGTGATCTTCGGAGACCCAACGATGCGCCAGACGCTGGAATCAGCGCGGATCGAACACGCCCGCGGAGTGGCGGTGGTGACCAGCGACGATATGGAGAACATCGAGACCGGGATCGTACTGCTTGAGATCTTGGGATCCGATACCAAGACACCGATTGTCATGCGCGTTCAAGGCCGCGCGCTGGGCGCCGCGGTGAATCAGCGCTTCGGTTTCGAAAACGTGCGGTCGATCGTCGACCTGGCAGCCCCGTGGTTCATCGGCGCCGCGATGGGCCTGCAGGTGCTGGGGACGTTTTGGGTCGGGCAGCGCTCCTTCATGGTCGGCGGGATGCTCGTGGCGCCGGGCAGCGAGCTAGATGGAATGCGAATGGTGGACCTGTCTACCCAAGCCCGCGTCATCGCGATCATTCGACCGGACGGGCCGATCAGCCTACGTCCCCGCCGCGACGCCCGACTGAAAGCCGGCGACACCGTCTACCTCATCGGCCCCTACCGCGAGCTGATCGCGACGCTGCGTAAGGGCCAGCCTCCACCGCTGACCGTGATCACCGGCGGGCGCGCGGCGCTGGCGGCGGCGCGTTCGGGGCACAGGCCCCAGGCGCGCCCGCCAAAATGGGCGCAAGAAGAAACTGAGGTTTGAGAAACTGTTCGCGGGAAGGACAGGAAAACGGCGTCGATCTGTACGAGAATGAATCCGTGCGAACGCTTCTCGTGCTTGCGACACTGGCCGCGGCAATTGGTCTGGCAGCCCCGGCCCACGCCGATCCCAACCCCGACGCGGGCTTCCTGGCTGCGCTCGACAAGGCCAGCATTACTTACCAGAGCGGACCTGAAGCCGTCGCGGCCGCCAAACAGGTGTGCGACTGGATAAGCCAGGGTCAGGCCCGAAGCGATGTCATCAAGACCGTTTCCGCGGGCAATCCAGGATTCACGATGTCCGACGCCGCCGAGTTCACAACCCTCTCGGAGCGTGCTTACTGTCCCGACCATCCGCAACCGGCGGCGCAGCAACCGCCGCCTCCGCCACCATCGTGGACCTGGATTCAGTTTCCGATTATTACCCCAGGCGCTGCCTGATCAGTGTCGATCAGCGGCCCGCTCCCCGTCACCGGCTGGTTTACCGAGCTGCTGAACCCTTCGACCCACCAGTCGGCCGTCGTGGTGCTCACGGAAAGCGGCGACGCGCCCATTCGAGCTGACGGCGATGCACAAGCGATGCTCGACTCGTTGCCGTGAATCCGGGTTGAACGCTTTTCGTACGCCTTAGCTTCGCGCCGAGTTTTCGGTGATGATCTCGCACGCCGCCTCATAAAACGCGCTAATCAAGGTGGAGAACGAGAGCTGAAACGGATGAATCATGTAGACGTCCAGCCGCTCGAGACCCCAGCCCGGCAGCACCGGCACAATGCTTCCCTCGCGCAATTCGGTGGTGACGATGATCTGGTTGGGCATCGCGCCGATGCCGAGGCCGCGCAGGATGTACTGCTTGCATACCTGAAAGTTGTTGGCGCGTGCGCGCACGACCGGTGACAGTTCGTATCGTCGCTTCTGTTTCGCGACCACCAGCTTCTTTGGTCCGCCGTAAAAGCCACAATCGATGAACGGCAGGGTGTTCAGCTGCGCGGGAACGGTAATCGGCTCCGCCAGTCGGCGCACGAAGTCAGGTGATGCGCAGAGAAACATTTCGAGGCTGAACACCTTCCGCGCGATCAGCATCGAATCTTGCAGCGGCCCGGTCCCGAAGACGACGTCGAACCCGTCCTTGATCGGGTGGACAACGTCGTCCACGAGCCGGATGTCGAGTCGTGAGTTGGGATAGCGCTGCAGGAACGTGGCGCCGACCCTCGATGCGTAGTCGATGCCGACGAAGACGGGTATGGCAACTCGCAGCTCGCCTTGTGGCTCTTGCTTGCTGCTTTCCACAAGTGCGCGAACCCCGTTGGCCTCGGCGAGGATGTTCACGCCGTGGCTGTAGATCTTCTCGCCGAGGTCGGTGACCGTGAGCTGATGCGTGTTTTTCCGCAGCAGCTTGATGCCGAGGTCTGCTTCCAGCTTGCTGAGCTTGCGGCTAACGGTTGACTTCGGCATGGCGAGCAGCGTGGCCGCCTTCGACAGGCTGCGGCATTCGACGACCTTGCTGAATATCAGCAGGGCGTCGAGGTCGAATGGCAGGTTTTGTTCCATTGGTGTTCCAAAAATGCAACAGGGTGTTGCAATTCAAGGCCTATTTGCGTGTTCGGTCAAGTGCTACGTTCTGCCGGTAGAGGGACCGGCGGCCGCTAGTAGGCCCTGTAGGCCCTGTAGAGGAGGGCCTCATGAGTGTGGATGCCCAGTTGACCAAGCCCGCAAGCGGCTACTGGACCGATGCGTATCCCGAATTGGGCCGCGGCCCGGTGTCACTCGAGGACTGCGTTTCGGAGGAGTTCTACGAAAAGGAACGCGAGCACGTCTTCAAGAAGACGTGGCTCTACATGGGACGGGTCGAGCGGGTGCCGAAGTCCGGTAGCTACTTCACTCGTGAGCTGAGGTTTCTGAACACCTCGATCATCATCGTGCGCGGCAAGGACGGCGTGATCCGCGCCTTCCACAACATCTGTCCCCACCGCGGCAACAAAATGCTGTGGAGTGACGATCCGTTCGAGGAGGTGCAGGGCCGGGCGCCGGTGCTCTACTGCCGTTTCCACGGCTGGCGCTACAACCTGGATGGCTCGCTGCACGCACCCACCCGCAAGGATTTGCTGCTCGACTTCGATGCCGAGAGTTGCCGCGTGCCCGCCATTCAGTGCGAAGTCTGGGAAGGCTTCATCTTCGTCAACCTCAACCCGGACAACCGCGAGCCGCTGCGCTCATTTCTCGGCGAGCTGGCGCACGGCATTGAGGGCTATCCTTTTGCCGGTCCGCATCAGGTGTACCGCTTCAAGACGGAGCTGCAGTGCAACTGGAAGATCTTCGTCGACGGTTTCGCCGAGAGCTATCACGGCCCGTATCTGCACGCGTCCTCGTTCGGCGCCCTTACCGCAGAGGCCAGAGATGCGTTCGACCAGCCCAATCCGTTTACCGACGCGTTGGCGTACCAGCTCAAGGGGCCGCATCGCATGTTCTCCTTCTCCGGAGAACCGTCGCGTAAGACCCCGTACTCCAAGCCGATTGAGTGCGTGATGGAGGCGAGTGCGGCTGGCCCGTGGAACAAACGCACCGATCGCGGCCCGATGCCGACGGGGCTCAATCCCACGCGCTCGGAGAAATACGGGTTCGACTCGTTCCAGTTCTTTCCAAACTTTGTGCTGATTTTTGGTTCATCCGGTTTCAGCACGCACGCGCATTGGCCGACGGGCCCGCACTCACACATCTTCGAAGTCGAGATGTTCTATCAGCCGCCCAAGACGCACAAGGAGCGGCTGGGACAAGAGCTGACGGTAACGTTCCTCAACGACATCATTCTTGAAGACGCCAGCCCGTCTGAAGGGCTACAGGCAATGCTGAACAGTGGCGCACTCACGCATTTCACGATGAATGACGAGGAGATCCTGCTGCGCCACCTGCACAAGGTGGTGGGCGACTACGTAGAGGCCGGCGAGAAGGCCCACCCCATATCGGAGGCCGGCAGATGAACGCGCTTTTGCCTCAGGAGTTTTCACAACTCGAGCACCTGGTGTCCGAGTGGGCCATCGAGGACGGGCATGAACGCTATGTGAAGCGCGTGAACAGTTCTATGACCGAGATACAGGCGTTCTACGACGAGTTGTTCCCGCACGCCGAGGAAGCGGTCGCCTATATCGATAAGTTCGACTATTCCGAACCGCTGCCTGATGACGTCGCGAACCTACGCAATCTGCTGTACTCGTTGATCACAGTCTCGTTGGCAGTCGAGTTATGGAGGCAGCCAAGGGTAAAGCATTCGGCGAACACCATCCTCACGCGATTGAGTTGATGGGCATGGATCTTTCGTCGCGGCAACTCGAAATCGTCGACTGCACAACGGCAATCGGCAGCGAAATCAGGACGGATCTCGAGACACTGCTCGGTGGCCGCGAAGCGGAGAACATCCGCGCCACGCTGGAGCAACGTGGAGTGATTTTCTTTCGCGGGCTGCAGATCAGCGACGAGCAGCAGGTCGCCATCGCCAGGACCCTCGGCAACATCGTGCCGAACGAGGGGGAGGGCGGGATCTACAAGATCTCGCTCGACAAGAACGTGAATCAGCGAGCCGAGTACTTGAAAGGCTCGATGTTCTGGCATTTCGACGGCTCGCTGCAGCCTTATCCCAATCTCGCGACGCTGCTGCGGGCCATGAAGCTATCGGACTCTGGGGGGCAAACCGAGTTCTGCAACACCTACGCGGCGTACGAGGACTTGCCGGACGCCGACAAGGAGACAATCGCCGACCTTCGAGTGGTCCACAGCGCGGAGCGCTCGCAGTACTATGTGAGGCCGGAGATGAGCTACGACGAGATCACCTTCTGGCAGAAATCCCCCACGAAGTCATGCCCGATGGTGTGGACGCACCAATCCGGGCGCAAGTCCTTGCTACTCGGCGCGACGGCGGACTACGTGATCGGCCTTCCGGTGGAGGAAAGCCGCGCGCTGCTCGCGCGCCTTCGTGACTGGGCGACCCAGCCGCAGTACGTCTATCGGCACGAGTGGCAACTCGGCGACCTGCTGATGTGGGACAACACCGGCACCATGCACCGAGCGCTACCTTATGCCGTCGACAGCGGTCGTCTCATGCACCGCACGGTTCTCGCGGGAGAAGAGCCCCTGCAGTGAAACTCGGCATCGCAACGCCCGTGGTCACCAACGTCGCCGGCGCTCCTCTGGGCTGGGAGAAAGACGCCACGATCGAGGACATCGGCCGGGTGGCCGAGGCGGCGGACCGGCTCGGCTACCACCACCTCACCTGCAGCGAGCACATCGGTGTCCCCTCCGCCGAGGCGCCGCGGCGCGGTTCGCGGTACTGGGATCCTCTCGCCACGCTCGGCTATGTGTCAGCCCGCACTCGGCAGATCCGACTCGCCACCATGACCCTGGTGCTTGGCTATCATCATCCGCTCGCGATCGTAAAGCGTTATGGCACACTAGATCACGTCAGCGGCGGCAGAGTGATATTGGGTGTCGGCGTCGGCAGCCTGAAGGAAGAATTCGATCTTCTCGGTGCACCGTTCGACGATCGGGGAGGTCGTGGCGACGACGCCTTGAGGGCGCTGCGCGCAGCCTTGCCGAGCAACGAGCCGGCCTATGACGGCGAGTACTACTCGTTTGGCGGGCTTACCGTCGACCCCTGCGCTCTGCAGCCGCACATGCCGATTTGGATCGGCGGCCGCACCCGGCGATCGTTGCGGCGCGCGGTCACGCTCGCCGATGGCTGGTGCCCGTTCGGTGTGTCTATTGCCACCGCTGCCGAGTGGTTGCGGGCGCGGGAGCTGCCCGCCGCGTTCGAGGTTGTCCTGCCCGCTGATCGGGCGCTCGACCCGGTAGGTGAGCCGGCGTTGACCGAGGAAACGCTACATACCATGGCCGCGGCGGGCACCACCATATTGTCTGCGCGGTTCATCCATCGCTCACTTGAGCACTACCTCGAGCAGATCCATGCGCTGGCCCAGCTGCACGGGAGTGATATCAGCCAGCAATAACGAGGTGGCCAGGTTTCGCCGGGTCCACAGGTGGTGATACTGCAGTATGTCTGCGCTGAGCCGTCGATTCCGTTGAGAGATTCTGTGTGTCCGACAATCGACTGCTGACCCCCGGCCAGACGTGCTGGCGCGTGGCGCGTGCCGACCAGTTCGCCTGCATCATCGATGGGGCCGATTACTTCCAGCACGTCAAGGCCTCGATGCTGCGCGCGCGGCACCGCATCATGTTGATCGGATGGGATTTCGACGCCAGGATGACATTCGAGCGAGGCGTCAAGACACTCCCCGGGCCCAACCAGCTTGGCGCCTTCCTGTATTGGATGCTGTGGAAACGCCCGGCTCTCGAGGTCTACCTACTGAGGTCCAATCTGCGCCTGCTTCCGGCCTTCGATCGCATCTGGTTCGGTCTCACCCCGGTGTCGCTGGTGAATCAGATCAGCAGCAAGCGGATCCACTTCGCCGTTGACGGCGCGCATCCGACCGGCGCTGTCCATCACCAGAAGATCGTGGTCATCGACGACGCAGTGGCGTTCTGCGGTGGCGTCGACCTCACGGTCGACCGATGGGATACCCGTGCGCATCACGATGACAGTCGCCGTCGTCGGACGGTGGGGCGCAGCTATGGGCCACGACATGAGGTTTCGGCAGCAGTTGACGGTGCGGCGGCGCGCGCACTCGGCGAGCAGGCTCTCGCTCGGTGGCGGACGGCGACGGGCCAATCACTCGAGCCGGTTGACGCAAAGCACACCACCTGGCCCACCAATCTGGAACCGATTCTGCGCGATGTCGACGTCGGAATCGCGCGCACCTTGCCGGAACTGGAGGGAGAGGGCCACCGCGAGGTTCGGGAAGTGGAGGCCCTCAACCTTGCCGCCATTGCGGCAGCACGCCACACCATCTATCTGGAGAACCAATATCTCGCGGCCCGACGCATCGTTGATGCGTTGGCCGCGCGCCTCCGCGAAGACGAAGGTCCGGAGATCGTCATCGTCGTTCCCCGGAGAGGAAAGAACCCCCTCGAGCGGGGCACCATGGACGGTGCACGGCACCGGCTCATCCAACTGCTATGGGCCGCAGACGATCATCACCGATTGGGTGTCTACTGGCCGGCGAACGAAGCTGGTACTCCGATCTACGTCCACTCGAAGGTGATGGTGATCGACGATCGGCTACTGCGCATCGGCTCGTCAAATCTGAACAACCGGTCGATGGGATTCGACAGCGAGTGCGATGTGGCCATCGAGGCGGATCCAACCGGCTCGGAGCACGATGACCTCCGCCGCCAAATCACCTCCATGCGCGATCAATTGGTTTCGGAGCACCTGGGTGTGTCGGTCGACGAATTTGAAACGGCGATGCATGAGTACCGGTCGTTTCGGGGAGCCATCGAGGCACTTCGAGGACAGGGCAGGAGCTTGCGGCCAGTTACCGAGCGCACCTTGTCGGACGAGGCGAGCCTGCTGGCCGAGAACGATCTCATGGATCCCGACCATGTCCCCAGGTCACTAACCGGAAGTGTGCAGCGGTTCATCGCGGGACTCAGGGGCTGACGGAACGGTAGCCGCAGCGGGTTCAGCGGCAGCGGTTAGGGGTACAGAGTCACCATGCATCGCCGCGACACGATCATCGAGATTCATCGGGAACGCGTCCAGGATCAGACGGTCGGCGTATTCGGCGGCGACAAGTACACGGAGTCCGTCGACGGCACCGGCTACTCCGCGACGGCCACCCTTGATCTCACGCTGGATCGCGTCTGGTTCATCCTTGATTCGCAGCGGCGGCTGTGGCAGGAGGAGACCGACGGTGAATCCCGTGATCCGCTAAGGCATTTCGCGATCAACCTGGTGATCTTCAATTCCAAAATCGTCATCGATTCGGTCACCTGCATTCCCCTCCTGCCGCTGCCGCCGGCGACCATCACGATCCCGGACGGTCCGCGCGCAGGAGAGTCCCGCGAGATCCCGTACAACGAGATTCCGCTGTTCGGGCCTTGGTTGCCATGCAAAGGCCTCTACGTCGGTTGTCGGAAGATGTATGCCTTCCGTATTCACGGGAAAGGCGCGTTTAGCAAACGTGTCGCTGGCCGGAAACCGGCGGCTAGCAACCGAGGAAGGCGAGCGGCGGGGCCTCGCCGCGGCCACCCGCTTCGGCGCGGGCCAGTAGCGCAGCGGTGCGTTGGTTAAACGGCGCTGAATACGACACCCATTGCGTGCATCCGCCGCGTTGCAGGCCGCCGGTCACCCCGGTGACCGTCGACCCGCTGATCCACGGCGAGCCGCTGGTGCCGTCGACCAAGCCCTTGCACCAAAACGACGGGAAGCCAAGCGGGTTCATCCCCGTGCTGTTTTGACAGCCAATCGGCGTGCCCCCGACTTGGGCCGGGTAGCCGATGACACTGATCTGGCTACCCGGCGCGGGCGCGGTACCCAGCGTCAGCGCGGAGCCGACCGCCGCCTCTATCGATCCGCCGGTGGGGCGGCTGACTCGCGCAAAGGCATAGTCCACCCGCGGATCTCTGGCAGCGACCCACAGTGGATCGAGGTAGACGGCGTCAACCGTCCAGACGTTGTTCGGCGCGGCTGTGTTGGCGAAGCCGGGAACGAAGACCGCGGTGAATTGCTTGGCCATGCAGTGCGCCGCGGTCAGTATCAGGTCGCCCGAGGACGAGTGCACCACGGAGCCTGTGCAGGTGTGCAGGTCGAACCCGCCCAGGAAGATCGCGCCCACGCGTGGGTCGGGGTTCACCGAAGCCGCGACAGGGATGTCGAAAGGGTTGTCGGCAAGCTGTATGCGCCTGCTCGGGGCGCTCACCGAACCCGCGGGTTGGCCGCAGGCCGCCAGTGCCAACACCAGGCACAGGACGATCGCCACAATACGCATCGGGCCTCATGATGACGGAAGCGTGGCGGTACAAGCCGCTTTTAGCCCGGCGATTCGAGCGTCTACCAATTCGTGACCGGCCGAAACGGCTATGCGGCGGGGAAATCAAACCCTGAATTCTTTGTCCGGGCAGACGCGTAACGGCACATGGAGAGGGGTAAGACCCTTGTGTGCAGGTGCGGTGCATTAGAGCATGAAAGCTGACTGTCCTAACGTCGGTCGCCAAAGGACTCAAGCGTGAGTGCCTGACATGATGCGTCATCGGTGCTGCGGCAGCGGATCAAGTCAAAATGCCGCACATTCCAGCCTTGCGGCTGGATTAGCTTTTCCCGCCCATGAGGCGGGAAAGAACACAACCCTGACAAACGCCCTAAGGAGACGTCCATGTCTTTTGTGACCACGAACCCTGAAGCGTTGGCCTACGCGGCAGGCAAGCTACAAACTCTGGGCTCCGCGCTGGCCGCCGAGAGTGCGGCCGCAGCATCCCCGACCACCGGTGTGGCCCCCGCGGCCGCCGATGAGATATCGGCACTGCAGGCGTTGATCTTTGGGGCATACGGCAGCCTGTACCAGTCGGTCAACGCGCAAGCCACGACGATTCACGATCTGTTTGTTCAGACCCTTGGGGCCAGCGCGGGTTCGTATGCGGCGACCGAGTCCGCCAACTCTGGTGCAACTGCCTCGCGGTTGTCGGCGGTGATGTCGAGTCTCCTCAGTCCTGCCGCAAGCGCTGACCCGCCGGGCGGCAATGTCGCCAACCTGATCAACATCGGCAGTGGAAACTGGTCCGCCGCTTCGTCGGACCTGCTCGACATGGCACAGGGCGGCATTCTTCCTGCCGCAAATGAGGCCGGCGATACCTTCGGCGATGCCGGCGGAGCGGCGGCCGGATTGGATGGAACTCTGACGGGCGCCGGGGCACCGGCCGGCTCTGCCGGCTTGGGCGGGGTTCCCATGTTGGGGGGTCTGGGCCAGGCGTCCGCGGTCGGCCGGATGGCGGTGTCTCCCAGTTGGGTCGCGGAGGGTGCCCCGGCGGCGAGCCCTGGCGCGGTAACGACCGCGGGATGGACGGCGCCTGCGCCGCAAAGCACGCCGGTGACAAGCGTTCCGGCCGGGATGCCCATGGTGGCTCCGTCCGGGAAGACCGCTGGCCTGGGTGCGCCGCGGTACGGCGTCAAGCCCACCGTGATGGCACCGCCGACGGCCGGCTAGGCGACCAACCGCGGGATTTCTCAACGGAGAGGGAGACAGAAATGGATTTCGGAGCGTTGCCCCCAGAGATCAACTCCGGACGCATGTACGCCGGTCCGGGTGCGTCACCGATGATGGCCGCCGCAACGGCATGGAACACCCTGGCCGCCGAATTGAGTTCTGCGGCAGCCGGTTACGAATCGGTGATCACGGAACTCACCTGCGAGCAGTGGCTGGGTTCTGCGTCGGCGTCGATGGCCGCCGCAATCCAGCCGTTCGTGGCGTGGATGAATGTCACGGCAGCGCACGCTCAGCATGCGGCCTCGCAGGCTGCCGCGTCCGCGGCCGCCTTTGAGACGGCCTTCGCGACGACGGTGCCGCCGGCGGTGATCGCGGCCAACCGAGCTCAGCTGGCGGCACTCGTCGCGACCAACTTCCTGGGCATCAACACGCCCGCGATCATGGCCACCGAGGCCCACTATGCCGAGATGTGGGCCCAAGACGCGGCAGCCATGTACGGCTACGCCGCGTCCTCGGCCAGCGCCGGGACGCTGACCCCGATGACGCCTCCCGCACCGACCGCCAACCCGGCCGGGCTGGCCGGCCAAGCGGCCGCAATCGCCCACGCCGGCGCCACTAGCGGCACACAGGCGGGGTTGATACAGACGATCTCGAACTTGCCCAATGCGGTTGCCGCACTTGGCTCCCCGCTCGCTGCAGCCGCCGATCCACCGTCGATTCTGAGTAACACGTTCGTGCAAAACACCATCAATGGAGCAGTGGACACCGCCGCGTGGTGGGTCATGAACGCCATCCCGACTTCGGTTCTGCTGACCCACATCGTCAACGGCGCCCCGGCAACCATTGCCACCGCTACCGGCACCCAGGCCGTTGCGGGTGGTTTGGGGGTGACGGGCTTGGCCGGCGCGGTGGAGTCAGCCGGCTCTGCGGGTTTCGGTGGGGCACCGCTGCTGGCTGGCTTGGGTCAGGCGTCCACGGTCGGTGGTTTGTCCGTGCCGGCCGGTTGGTCTGCGGTCGCCCCGGCAATGGGCTCTGGCGCTTCGTCGTTGGATGGTTCGGGCTGGGCCGTCGCCCCGGAGGCGCCGGTGCCAGCCGGGATGCCAGCAGTGGCTCCGTTGGCTATGGCGGGGAAGTCGGTCGGCTTCGTTGGGCCCCGGTACGGATTCAAACCCACCGTGATGCCGAAGTCGGTTTTCGTCTGAAGGCAAGGTCAAGACGCCCGTTTGAGTTGTATGTGGTTGGTCTGCGTGTATCCCGCCGGCTTACCGCAAGCTGCCTGCGTGTAGACCTGTTGGTCCGTGCCCGCAAGGGTATTCGGATCCCACGTCATGTGGGCGTTCGCAGCATAGGGAATTCGAGTGCCGTCCGAGCAACGTACGTTATCGAACATGTCAATTGCCCATTGACCATCAACCAGCTGCGCTCGGCTGGTTCCAACCCCGGCTTTTATGTCGACGCATCCGTCACCGCACGGATTGACGTTCCAGTCGGTGACGTGGGCTTGGCCGGTTGGGCTGGTCTCGGTGAGGACGTAGTCGCCGATCATCTCGGGAGCGGCGGACGCGGGTGCCGTCGCCGCTCCGGCAGCTGAGGCGGCTAGGGCCGAGGCTGCGGCCATCGCGCGCGTGATGTTCATGTTCTCCTCCCGGCTTGGCAAAGATTCGATTCGGTTGGCTACCTTTGGTTTCTACTCCACCAACGACAAACGTGGAAGTAATCGCGCCGGCGTTGGTAAGCTGATCGCGGTCGTGCTCCCCCTCCCACTTGCGTGCACGCGATATGAAGCGACGTGTCGAGGGGAACGTTGAAAGACGCATACCATCAAGGACAGCTGCCGGCGATCCTGGAAGAAGCTACCGGGGGCTCGGGGAAACATACTGGGGGAGCGGTGGTTTCGCCGTCGGGCCTGGTTTACCCGCCCGGTGTCGAAGTCAAGTTCCCAGAGCAGGTGCGTGCTGTCGACCGGGTCAACATGTGGCTCGACGGCGGCAATATCCGTCTGGGCATGTGGCCCGCAGAACTGAAGCCCCAGTACGAGTGTGTGTACTCCGACCCGAAGAAGGTCGAGGCCCTGGCCGCCCTCGCCGACCTTCCGAATTGGGATATCGGCGCAAACTTCCATCTCGCGTACTGGCTAGCGGCACCCGCCAAGCGGTGGTATCCGAGACGGCAATTGTCCGGGCCGGAGTACCTGCGCCAATGCATCGAGGACCTTCGCGACCAGCGCCCGGGACGTCGACCCCGTGCGGAGCTTGACGACGCGAGCTTTCGGCACTGGCTCACCCAGCGCCGGTACGCCAGCGAAAATGAACTGCCGATGCTTGACGCATGGCGAAATGCACTGCCGCGCGACCACTTCGACATCCGCGCGAGCGTTGAGGTGACCCGATCCTGGCAATTGGCCGAGGCGATCGCGCGCGACCGTAGGAATGAATTCGTCACGGAAGTGCGTGCGGCAATCGACGGGGTCTTATCCGCCCTTGGCGAACCAGAACTGAAGGTCCTTCAGCACACTGCGCGCGACGCGACCCGAGAGGCCACCTGCCCGACATGCCATCTGGTCCACGCCGGCGAATGCCTCTGACGGCTCAGAACCCGAAGTCGCCGCCGCCGCCGGAGTCGAACCCACCGCCGCCGAAATCGGAACCGCCGAAGTCGAAGCTGCCACCGCCGGAGTCGGACCCACCGAACCCGCCGAAGTCAGCACCCCCACCACCGGAGTCATAACCGCCGCTGTAGTCGTTGCCGCCGAAGCCCACGTCACCACCACCTGACTGCTGATAGCCGCCGTCGAACCCAACGTCTCCCTGCTGGCTGTCGTAGTCGGCGCTTTGGCCGCTGTCAGACGTCACGTACGCCGAGTCTCGGCCGGCGTCGAAGCCGCGCTCGTAGCTGCCGCCCCAATGGTCGTCGAGCAGGGCATCCATCAGCAGTACATCGGTTAAGGCCCAACCCCAGCCGGGACCCCAGAACGCGTACGGGTAGTAGCCCGGGTAGAAGAACATTCCGTTGCAATAGCCGCCCGGATAGTAATGCGGGTAGCCCGACTGCTGCGTGGTGCTGTAGTTGTTGTTGTTGATCGTCACGTCCCGGCCCGTGTTCGGGTCCGTCGTCCGCACCTCGGCCTCTTTGCGTTCCGCATCCGGTACTGCCCGCACGGCAGCCACGTCCGGCTTCGGCTGGTAAGTGCCCGGGCCGGCCGTCCGGTCTTCCGGGTTGAGCTTCCGGTTGGCCTTGGCCACGGCGGCCTGCACCGTCCTGAGGTGCGCCCGCGCGGCGGTGTAGTCACCCGTCTCGTACGTCTTGCGGGCGTCGTGCAGGCTGGAGCTGGCCTTCATCGACTCGGCGCTGACGTCTGTGCTGCTGTTATTGATCACCGCGCTAGCCAGGTCGTTGACATCGGATTCGGCGTAGATCAACTCTTGCTTCACCTGCTCTTGCGATGCTGAGTCGTTGTGGCGCTTACGATTCCGGCTCACCGCGAACCAGATGAGGCCCGCCACCGCCAGCACAATGCCGATGATGATCAGCGTTTCCCACAGCCAGGCCCAGCTGGTGTGTTTCTGGTTCACGACGGGGGAGGTGGTCGCCGGGCCGCCGGACGCCACATTCGCATCGGCCAGCTTGCTGACGAATTCAGTGGTCGCGCCGGATGGGTCATTGCGGTGGCTCCTGGCCGCCTGACTCACGAATGAGTCCACGCTGTCGGCGATTGCCTTCGGCACGTTGTAGGCGCGCACGTGGTAGCCCTTGGTGTCGATCACCAGGATGACACCGCCGAACTCGGGATTGCGACCCAAGATGGTGTTGTGGATGGCATCCGGTGTCGTCACGCCGGTCTGGCTCGGGGCGACCGCCGCCACCCAGACCGGCGGTGCCGGACTCCACGTCCACCGGCTGGTGAGGATCTGCTGGTTTACCAGGTCGGGCTTCTGCAACGGCGGTGTTGCCGTTGGGTCAGCCACCACATGGGTCTGAGCGTTGAACCTGTTCACCACATCGTCTGTGTAGTCGTCGGCCCCCGCGGGCGGCGCGAGCAGCATTGCCAGCGCTAGGGCGAACGGGAGGACAAGGAGCCCTCGGAGTCGAACTGTCACTTTTCTCCTTACAGATCCGCGATGGTGCCGACCGTCGGGTCGACCTTGCCGTCGAGGAGCTCCAGGTAGGCCCGCTGGATGTCGTTCTCACCCGAGATCCGTTCAACGCGAAGCCAATCCGACGCCCACTGTGCGAACGGCGCCCACGCCTCAGCGACGTTTTCGTCGAGTTGGGCCGTTCCCCAGTCGGCGCCGCGCTTCTTGATGCGGTCCGGGGCGAAGAAGAGGACGGGGCTCGGACCATCGAGATGGCCTGTGCCGTGCGCCATCTGGGTCCAATGGGTCATTCCGACCGCCGCGCTGTGGGCGAGGCGGTCGCCGTAGTGGCCGTGGACGTCGTTGCGGACGGCCCCGTCGCCCGAGACGTCGACGTAGACCGCGCGGTCACCCGGCAGCTTGGAGACGTCTCCAAGGTCTTCGT
This sequence comes from uncultured Actinomycetota bacterium, assembly GCA_963767375.1. Taxonomy (GTDB): domain Bacteria; phylum Actinomycetota; class Actinomycetes; order Mycobacteriales; family Mycobacteriaceae; genus Mycobacterium. The sequence continues at coordinate 39,517 of CAVYDT010000007.1, read as the reverse complement.
AGAGGTAAATCGAATCGTAGATGTCTAGTCCCTTGACGAATTCGCTGTTGCCCGCCGAGGTTAGTCCCACAATCTCGATGCCGTCACGCTTGGCGAGCAGGTAGGCGGCGATGATCGCCGTTTTCGACGAGGCGCTGGAGATCAGGATCGTGTCCGCACCGAAAAAGGATTCGTCGGCTAGGAAGTCATCGATGAGGAACGAAGTGAAGAACAGCGGAAAGAAGAGGATGTGCTCTGCCTCGCGGCCGGCCGAGTAGACAGGGTCGGTCTGGACGTCGCGGTAGCCCTGGTAGGCCGATGGCAGCACAGCCCGGTGCGGGGCGGCGTCGACGAACCCCTTCTCGTTGATGCGGTGGGGGACGACCACAAGGTGGCTGGCGCAAGGCAAGTAGCCGTAGACGCGGGTGCCCTGTACTAGATCGGGGTGCCGCGACTCCTCGACGTGGGCGTAGCCCCATACATTGAGCTTTCCCCAGTCCGGGTCGGAGGCTGGGAAGAAATCCCAGTAACGCATCGCCTCGCCGAAGACGGCGTAGGTGATGTTGTTCGTGGTCAGCCCGAAGGACTCGACGCGGAGGAGGGCCTGTCCGTCTCCGGGCGACGGTGCGTCGCCGGAGAGGAAGCGGGTCTGGTGCAAATCCGTGCGGCGCAGTTCGAAGTCCATGGAGTTGAGCCTATGGGCGCGGCCCTCGGTGCTGAAGAGCGAATCGGGATAGCGCCGCCATTGCAATTAATGTACCATCTGGTACATGATTACTGAGCGCAGCGTCGAGATCGACGCCCCGGCGTCGCTGGTGTGGGACGTGTTCACCGATGTCGAACGTTGGCCCGAATGGACGGCCTCGGTCACCCGCCTAGTCGCCCTCGACGGAACCGGCATCGCCGTTGGCAAGCGCTTCGAGATCAAGCAGCCGAAGCTGCCGACCCTTGTCTGGGAGGTCACTGACGTGGCCCCCGGGATTTCGTGGACCTGGGCGCAGCGTTCCTCCGGTGGCTCGACCCTCGCCCATCACTCGCTGACCCCGATCGCCGATGGCCGCACGCTCGTGCGCCAGACGCTCGACCAGCAGGGCTTGGCCGGCGCGATCGTCGGCCGACTCATGCATGGCACCACGTGTCGCTACCTCGAGATGGAGGCCCAGGGCCTCAAAGGCCGCAGCGAGCAACTGCGGCACTCCCATGGCCCGCCCTCCTGACCTTGCGCGCCGCCAGCAGCTTCTCGACGCCCTAGTCGACGAATTCGCCGACGGCGGCATCGGGGACCGTTCGCTGCGCGACGTGGCTGCCGCCGTCGACACCAGCCACCGGATGCTGCTGCACCACTTCGCATCGCGGGACGAATTGCTGTTGGCGATTGTCGACGAGGTCGAGCGCCGCCAGATGGCCTTCCTGGCCGACCTGCCCACCGACCCGGCCGACGGTTTCGCCGCGATGTGGGCCAACCTGTGCCGGGCTGAGCTGCGCCCGTTCGAGCGCCTTTTCTTCGAGTGCTACTCCCGCGGTGCCCAGGGCGAGGAACCGTTTGCCCGCATGGTGCCCAGCGCCGTCGATGCCTGGCTGGCCCTCCCAATCAGCAAGGTGGACAGGGCGGGCGGCGGGGCGGGCGACCCGGCGCTGGTGCGCCTGGGCCTGGCGGTGACGCGCGGACTGCTGCTCGACCTGGTGGCCACCGACGACGACGCGGGCGTGACGTCGGCGGCGCAGGCATTCGTCGACCTCATCCGGCGAGTGGGCACAAACGGTGAGCCTCCCGTGTTGGGCTAAGCACGCGTGCCGCTACACGGAGGGAGACCGGGTGAAGATTCGCTTCGGGGTCGGGCTGGGTGCGGACAGCGCTCCCGATCAGCTCGCCGCCATCATCGATCACCTGGAGAACAGCGGGGTGGACTCGCTGTGGTTCTCCGAGCTGGTGTACTCCCCGGCGGTGGACCCGGTGGTCGGTATGGCCTACGCGCTGGCCCGGACCTCCCGGTTGAAGGTGGGCACTTCGGTGGCGGTGTTGCCGGGGCGTCATCCGGTGCTGGTGGCCAAACAGCTGGCGTCGCTCGCGGCCGTCGCGCCGAAGCGGGTTCTTCCCGTCTTCGGGTTGCGCTCGGCGATTCCGGCCGAGCGTGAGGTGTTCGTCGTCCCCGAGGGAGAACGGGCGGCGGTGTTCGATGAGGCGCTGCGGGTGCTGCGCTCGGTGCTGGTTGACGATTCGGCCAGCTTTAGCGGCAGGTTCTTCTCGGTGAGCGGCGCCGCGATCACGCCACGGCCGGTGCCTCCGTTGGACATCTGGCTGGGCGGCTCGGCGCCCTCGGCTTTTCGCCGCATCGGCACGCTGGCCGATGGCTGGTTGGGCAGTTTCCTCACCCCGGCCGAGGCGAGGACTGGACGCGAGGCGATCGAACGGGCCGCGGCCGAGGCGGGCCGGCGCATCGAACCCGATCACTTCGGTATTTCTTTGGCCCTGGCTGACTCCGCTGACGGTGAGCTGCCGGCAGAGCTGGCGGCGGCGGTCCGTCGGCGTCGTCCAGACCTCGACCCCGGCGAGCTGATCGCCGCCGGCTGGGATCGGCTACACCGCCAACTCGACGCCTATCTGGACGCCGGACTGACGAAGTTCGTGATAAGGCCGGTGGGGGGAGCGCCTTTGGATGGCTTCATCGATCGGTTTGTCGCCGAACTGGTTGCCCGGCAGAACTGATCGCTGCGGTCTCATATCTTGGCGGGCACATAACTGGTCAGCCCGCCGTCGACGACGAACTCCGCTCCTGTGGCGTACGCCGATTCGTCACTGACGAGGAACAGCACGAAGGTGGCCACCTCTCCCGGGGCTGCCCCCCGGCGCAGCGGGATCGGTGCCATGAATTCCTCGGTCACGCCTGCGCTCAACGGAGTGTGCACCAGACCGGGATGAATCGAGTTGACCCGAATGTTGTACTGGGCCAGTTCAACTGCGGCGGATTTGGTGATGCCGCGCAGGCCGAACTTGGCGGCCACGTAGCTGTGCAGGTGGGCGCTGCCGGCCAATCCCTCCACCGAGGAGATGTTGACGATCGATCCCCCGCCGCCCGCGATCATCGGTTCGACCGCGGCGCGCATACCGAGGTATGCGCCGGTGAGATTGACGTCAAGGACCCGTTGCCAGTCGGACAGCGAGGAGCCCCGCAACGAACCCAGCTTGACGATCCCGGCATTGTTCACCAGCGCGTCGAGGCGCCCGAACCTGTTTACCGCCGTCTCGACAGCCTGGTCCCACTGATCCGGCTCCACGACGTCCAGATGCACGAAATGAGCTGATTCACCTAGCTTTTCAGCGACGGTATATCCTTCGGCGTCGAGCACGTCGCCGATCAGCACGCGGGCACCCTCGGACACCAACGCCTCCGCGTGGGCGGCTCCCATACCGCGGGCGCCACCGGTGATCAGCGCCACCTTGCCTTGAACTCGTCCCGCACGTTCCATCAGTGCGCCCAGAGGGGACCGGCGGCTTGAGCCGTCGGGGGAATCCGGGTAGGCGAACAGTGTGGGATCCGGTAGTTGTCGGTGCCGTTTCGTAAAGTGCGCGGTATGTCGCAGCGCCGGTATCGCCGCACACCGGGAGGGGTGTCATCGCTGGGCCTGCACGTGGTGTGGTGCCAGAAGTACATGCGCCGGATTCTAGGTGGTCGCGTGGCACACCGGCTCAACGAGCCGCTGGAACAGATCGCCGACGAGCATGGCTGGCAGATCGTGGCCAAGGAAGTGATGCCTGATCATGTGCATCTGTTCGTGCGGGTCTGCACCACCGACGCACCAGCGGAGGTGGTGCGAGCACTCAAAGGCCGGACCGCACGAGTGCTGCGCCAGGAGTTCCCGCATCTGCGCAACCACGCCAAGGTGTTGTGGTCGCCGTCGTATTTCGCCGCCTCGGTCGGGTATGTGTCGGAATCGACGGTGCGCCGCTACATCGAGCATCAGTGGGATGCGGTGCTAGCGTCATGAGACGGGCGTACGTATTTCGTCTGCGCCCCACAGCGCGTCAGCACATCGGGTTGACAGCGTGTGTGGAAGCCCACCGCGAGTTGTACAACGCGGCGTTGCAGGAACGTCGGGATGCGTGGGCGCACAGCAAAACCCACATCTACTACGGGGACCAGTCCGCTCAGTTGACCGAGATCCGGGCGTTACGCCCGGATCTCGCGGTGTGGTCGTTTTCGTCCCTGCAGGCCACCTTGCGCCGGTTGAATAAGGCGTTCGCCGGGTTCTTTCGGCGGGTCAAGACCGCCAAATCCGGCGTCAAGCTGGGGTTTCCGCGGTTTAAGGGCGCCGGCCGCTTTGACAATGTGGAGTGGCCCAAAGACGGTGACGGCGCGCGCTGGCTGCCCGAGGTTAAGCGGGTGTATTTGCAGGGCATCGGCCAGGTCAAGGTTGATCTGCACCGCCAGGTACAGGGCCGGGTGAAGACAATCCAGATCAAACGCCAGGGACGTCGCTGGGCGCTGGTGCTGTCATGCGACGAGGTCCCCACCAATCCGCTGCCGACGACCGACCGTCAGGCCGGGATCGATGTGGGCATTATTAGTTTCGCCACCACCAGTGACGGTGAGTATGTCGACAATCCACGCTGGGGTCGACAAGCGGCGGAGCGCTTGGCCGCGGCGCAGCAGCGGCTGTCACACGCTAAGCGCCGTTCGAAGAACCGCGCACAGCGACGGGAGACCGTCGCCGCGAGGCACCGCAAGATCGCCAACCAGCGTAAGGACTTTCACCACAAACAGGCCCGCAAGCTCGTTGAAGCCTATGGTCTGTTGGTGGTGGAGGATCTACAGATCGCCAGCATGATGCGGCGGGTGAAGCCCGTCGCTGACGAGGAAAACCCGGGGCAGTTTTTGCCCAACGGTGCCCGGGCGAAGTCCGGGCTTAATAGGAGTATCAGTGACGCTGGCTGGGGTGGCTTCGTCTCGATTCTACGCGCCAAAGCGGAAGAGGCTGGGCGTATCTGGATTGAGGTCGACCCCCGGCACACCTCGGACGGCTGTGAAAAATGCGGGTATGCAGCCGCCGAAAACCGCGCCACCCAAGCGGTATTCGAATGCCAGCGATGCGGTCACTCCGCGGCGGCAGATGAGCATGCCGCACGCAACATCCTACGGGCCGGACTGGCCCTTCACGCCCAAGCGGCGTGAGAAGAAGCCGACGGCTTCCAGCCGCCGGAGAAGTCACCGCCGGTTACCGTACACAGCGGCACGGAGTTGATCGATCAACCGGTCGTCGTCGCAGCCGGGCACCAGGTAGTGGCATACCGATAGCCGCACCAGCGCCATCGCCACGACTTGCGGCTTCCGAACCTGCCCCTGAAGTGCGGGCGTTATCAGCTCAACCAGCGACGGCAGCGTCTTGCTCATCTGGCGCAGTACCAGGCCAGGCTCTATCTCGACGAGTGCTCGCATCTGATACGAACCGTAGAAGTCGGCCAGAAACCGCAGCAGCGCGTCGACCCGGTCACGACCGGTGTTGCCCTCGATCGCGCGCTCCAGATCCTCACGCAGCAATTGCAATTCGAACGAACTGAACTCCGCCAGCAAGTCGTCCTTGGACGAAAAGAATTTGTAGAAGGTTGGGCGGGAGATGCCGGCCTGGACCGCGACATCGGACAAATTCAGCTTGCCGTATCCGTGACGGCACAGCACCTTGAACGTGGCCCGCAGGATGCGCTCGCGCATCGGGTCGTAGGCTTCTTCCATCGTTTACACACTTTACAGTAGTTGTAAGCAATGTTAACGTCGCGGCATGAAGGACTTCAGCGAAGTCAACTTCTTCACCGACCCAGGATTGGTCGCAAACCCCTATCCGTATTACGAGTATCTGCGCGCGCAGTGCCCGGTGGTGCACGTGCCGAGCAGTGGGGTCGTCGCCGTGACCGGATATGACGAGCTGGGTCAGGTGTATCGCGACAGCGCGACATTCTCCGCGGTGAACTCGTCGCTGGGGCCTTTTCCGTTGCCGTTCGAGGTTGCCGGTGACGACATCTCCGAGGAGGTCGAGGCCCACCGTGATCAATTCCCGATGAGTGAGCACCTGGTGTCTTTCGACCCGCCCAAACACACCGTGCACCGCGCCCTCCTCAACGGCCTCTTCGCTCCAAGGCGACTCAAGGAGAACGAAGAGTTCATGTGGCGCCTCGCCGACCAATTGATCGACGAGTTCGCCTCCGATGGACACGCAGAATTCGCCTCGTCCTATGGTCAACCCTTTCCGCTGCTGGTCATCGCGGACCTGCTGGGAGTGCTCGAAGCCGACCATGCGATGTTCCGGGAACTGTTGGTCGGCAGGGGTCCCGCGGAAGATCCGGAATGGGCTCAGCATGGCGAGGATGGTTCGGTGAACATGAATCCGCTTGCCTACCTGGATAAGTGGTTCACCACATACATCAGCGAGCGGCGCAATGCGCCCGCCCAGGACATTCTCACCGAGATGGCCACCCAGCGCTTTCCGGATGGCTCATTGCCCGAGGTGGTGGATCTGGTGCGCATCGCCACCTTCCTGTTCATCGCGGGCCACGAAACGACCGCCCGGTTACTGTCCAGCGCGATGCGTGTCTTGGCCGAGGACCCAGAGCTGCAGAACACGTTGCGCGCCAACCGTGATCGCATTCCGAACTTCGTCGAGGAGATGCTGCGGCTGGAGTCTCCGATCAAGAGCGACTTCCGGTTGGCCCGCGTCGCGACCACGCTGGGTGGCGTCGCGATCCCGGCCGGTACAACGGTGATGCTGCTGCCCGGCGCCGCCAACCGCGATCCGCGCCACTTCGAATGCCCGGTCGAGCTCCGCGTAGATCGTCCGAATGCGCGCCAGAACGTGGCATTCGCCCGCGGCGTGCACAGTTGTCCCGGCGGACCACTGGCCCGGATCGAAGGGCGTGTCACCATCGAGCGGATCCTGGATCGGCTCAAAGACATTCGGCTCGACGAAGCCCGGCACGGACCGCCAGGGGATCGTCGTTTCGACTACGTGCCGCTCTACATTCTTCGCGGTCTGGAAGCACTGCACATCGAGTTCACCGCGAACCCATGACGAGCGAACATCACCATGATGACGGGACGCCCCCGCGGATTCTACCGACCTCGGCGCGGGCGAAGCGCACCCGGTCGGTGTCCGCACCGCGCGCGCCGGCCAGTTCATGAGCGAGGTCATACGCGGCATTGAGGACGTAGCGGGCGCGTTTGCGTTCCCCACGGTTGGGATTGGCCTTGCGATAACGCTTGCGGGCCTTGCGATTGCCGGCCAGTGCGTCGAGTTCGGCCGCGGTGATGACGTTGCGGACCTGTTCGGGGGTCATGACGTCGCGCAGAATGTCCCTTTCCCGCGTCACGGTCAACCCGTACACCCGCGCAACGATGACGAGCGCTAGGACGACTACCGCGATGAGCAGGCCTATCAGCAGCAGCGCGCTCCCGCCGGCGGTGGCCGCCAGGGAGTCCCAAGTGCCGTGTAGCAGAATCGGTATCGCCATCAGCAGCAGGCCCCGACCGACGCGGCGTGGTTCGGCTGGCCGGCCGAGCAGATAGATCAGACCGGCGCAGAAGATGGCGCTGTAGAGGATGTGCGCGGCGACCCCGCTGACCATTCGTAGGACGATGGTGCTTATCGACGCCCCGATTTGATTCGCGCCGAACTGGGAACTGGCCGACGTCATGGCGTAGGTGATGTCCTCGAGGATCTGAAATCCCAAGCCGATGAACGCGCCCAGAATCAACCCGTCGAACGCGGTTCGTACCTGCCGTGGCGCCAACGCGATGAGCAACAGCAGCCCCGAGCCCTTCGCCGTTTCCTCGGTGAACGGCGCCGACAAACCTGCGCCCCAATTCAGCGCCCACGACTGCCCAAAAGACTTGGCGTACAAGGCGAGTATCGCGTCGTTGGCGCTCGCGGCCATCATCCAGGTAGCGGCGAAGCCGCCCCATAGAAAGGCGACGACCATCAGTTTGGCGGGCAGTTTGGCGTAGCGGTCGATGCGCTGGGTGAACCACCAGAACAGGGCGGCGTAGATGGCAAACGACGTCACCGCCAGCGCGATCGCCTGCCCGTAAGCGTCGTACTCGCGGGTGACCCTGGATACGAAGAGAAACATGCCCGTTCCGACCAGCACCAGGTAGCCCCAGAACGCGAAGTTACGCGGCTGGTAGAAGCTGAACCGGCGGCCCCAGCCGGAGAGGTCGAGCGCGACGTCGCGCGCACGATCGAGGTCGGCGAGCGACGTTGTTGTCATCGCTTTTCCTCTTCTTGATGGCTGATGCTGCGGATCATCCGGAAAACCGCGCCCGTGAGGTCCGCGCCGGCATCGGACGGTCCGGTCGCCACCGCCTCAACTCCGCGGCCGTCGAATACGAAGGCGGCGATGACCCCACCGGTGTGCGGTCCGGTGACCCGCGCTGTCGCACCCTGCTTGCCCTGATCGGTGACGATGGTGGTGTGCGCGCCGGCCACGTGCACGCCGCGACCGCGGTTGAGGGCCTCGGAGGTCGTCTCGATCTGGTCGAGCAGTTTGTTGGCGTCTCCGTCGAATGGTGCTGTGTGGACGGAGAATTTGACGGCCCTGTGCTCGACGGTCGCCGTCGCGGGATACTCGCCGGACAGTGGGGCGTTGCCGGCGCGGACACCTGACGTGATACCCCAGCCGGCCTCCGGGATGAACGTCACATCGCCTTGAAGTTGCAGAGCGTCGCCTGCCCTGACGATGTCGTCGTAGGGCACCTTGGCGTTGATGACGGGCAACACCACCGACATGACAATCGCCAACGCGAAAACCGCCAGCGTCGGGGCGATGGTGCGCCGATCCACGCCGAATAGGCGCTCATCGGCGGGAACCCAGCCCACATCGGGCTCGAACCGTGGTGCCTCGATCGCCGGGGAGTTGTCGGTTTCGGGATCCGGCATCCTGCGCACCCCTTTCTGACTGGCGTCGGGGTCGAGAGTATTCGCCGGGCTCGTCGCGCCGATGGCGGGTAACCTCCAACGCGATGGCGGAGGCGCGATGAGTGCGGGTCTTTTCGGGCTCCTCGACGACGTCGCGGTTCTCGCGCGACTAGCGGCGGCCAGCGGCCGTGCGTCCGTCAAGGCCGCCGGAGTGGTCATTGACGACACCGCGGTGACACCGCAATACGTCCAGGGAATCGCCGCCGAGCGCGAGCTGCCGATCATCAAACGCATTGCGATCGGATCCCTGCGTAACAAGCTCCTGGTGATCCTGCCCGTCGCGATGCTGTTCAGCCAGTTCGCGCCGCAGCTGGTGATCCCCACGCTGATGCTGGGCGCCATCTACCTGTGTTACGAAGGTGCCGAGAAGATCTGGAGCAGCATCCGCGGTCATGACGCCGATGCTCCGCCGGTTGCCGAGGACGAGTTGGTGGCCGGGGCGATCCGGACCGACTTGGTGCTGTCCGCCGAGATCATGGTGATCGCGCTCAACGAGGTCGCCGATCAGGCTTTCCTGCCGCGGCTCATCATCCTCGTCGTCGTTGCCCTGGTCCTCACGGTCGGGGTGTACGGCGTGGTCGCCGTCATCGTCAAGATGGACGACGTCGGCCTGCGCCTCAAACAGACCGCGTCCCGAATCGGGCAGTACGTTGGTCGGGGGCTGGTCGCAGCGATGCCCGCATTGCTCTCTGCGCTTTCAGCCCTCGGCACGCTGGCCATGCTCTGGGTGGGCGGCCACATACTGCTCGCGGGGAGCGATCACCTCGGCTGGCACCCTCCGTACGAGGTGGTCCGCCACACCGCGGATCGGGTTGGCCACAGCGTCAAGGCTTTTGGTGCGGTGCTCGCCTGGTTGGTCGACACCGGAGCGTCTGCGCTGGCTGGTTTGGTCGTAGGGGCCGTCGCCGTCGCGCTGGTGGCGCTGCTGTCGTTGGTTCGTCGAGGACTCTCGGGCTTGGCCAAACGGGCCGGCACGGAGAAGATGTAGATGGAAGACACACGCGACCGGCGACGTCGGCTCGCACAACCGCAGCGCTGAGGGCAAAACGATGAAGAATGTCGCCGGCTATCGGGAAACCACGGGTGCGCGCGCAATGCGGTACAGCGCAACGCTTCTCGTTGTCATGATCGCGTGCGCGACTGCCGCCTGCTCGGGGTCGACCAGGCTACCGGCCGCATCGAGCTCGACCGTCACGCCGTCTCCGATCGCGACCACGCTCCGGGCGCAGCCACCGCTGGCAACGGACCCCGCCGTTCTCGCCAGCGACTTGAGCGCCGATGAGCAGGCGCTGCGCGATCCGTCCTCGTCGGAGGCAGTGTTGGCGGCGGCGGCGCACCGCCAGCAGTTGGCCTACCGGGCGCTCGGGCGTCACCCAGAGTGGGACGCGACCGTGCGAGCGGGAATATCGCCGTCGCTCGTTGAAACCTACGATCGCAATTTCGATGCGCGGCAGCAGCTCACAGCGCTGAGCGGGGGAGATACCAAAGACACCCTGCCTGCGTGGCGCATCGACGCACCCGCGCCGGCCGACGCGTTGCTCGGCTACTACCACGAAGCGGAGGCAGCGACCGGCGTCGGCTGGAACTACCTGGCGGCGATCAACCTGGTCGAAACCGGCTTTGGCCGCATCGCCGGGGTGAGCACCGCCGGGGCGGAAGGTCCCATGCAGTTCCTGCCCTCGACGTTCGCCGCCTATGGCGACGGCGGCGACGTCCACTCACTCCACGACAGCATCATGGCGGCCGGTCGCTTCCTCGCCGCCAACGGCTTCGCCAACGATCACGACCACGCCATCTTCGGGTACAACCACTCCGGCCACTACGTCGGCGCCGTCGACGACTACGCCGCGGTGATCGCCAGCGATCCGGCGGCCTTCGCCGGCTACTACCGGTGGGACATCTACTACAACACGACCGCTGGCGACGTGCTGTTGCCCGTCGGTTACGCCGAATCCGCGCGGATCCCCGTCGGCGACTACTTGGCGAGCCACCCCCAGTGATGACTGCACTCCAACGGATGCTGAATCACCAGGTCAGCATCGGAGCAATGATCGAGGTGGCGCTGTGGCTGGCGATTCCCTATCTGTGTATCGGCTTCGTGTGGTCATCGCTGCACGGCGAACAGGTTCAGCAGATCCAGACGCGACTGGAGACGCTTTCTCCAACAGGCGCTGATCTCTTGGCTTTCGGGTTCGCGACGGCATTGTGGCCGGCTTCGATGCAGATCGCCGAGGGGTGCCCGGCTAGCAGCTGATCAGTACAGCGGAACCCAGACCCCGAAGTACCAGTAGCCCCAACCGCCGAACATCCAGTTGAAGGTGGGAATCACCATGTAGCTGTTGTAGGCGAAGGGGCCGAAGTCGACCTGCGCGACCACGACATCACGCGGCGGGCCGGCGTCCCAGCGCCGGTTCCAGCCGCCGGGAGGCGGCGGGCCGCCCCAGCCACCCTGAGGCGGCGGGCCTTGCCAGTTGGGCGGCGGGGCGCCCGGCGGTGGACCGTCATTCCAGCCCCACCCACGCTCCGGCGGGGGTGGCGGTGCGCCATGGCCCACGACGCTGAAGCCGGCACGCGCGTCCGTCGGACCGCCCACGTCCACAGTCCCGCGCACGTACTCTCCGTGCGGAACGTAGGCCGGGTGCGGGGGTTGGGTTGACGGCGCCGCCAGCGGCTTTCTGCTCGGCTCGCTCGATGGCGGTGAACCCGGCGCGCTCGACGGCGGAGAACTCGGGGCACTCGATGGCGTCTCGCTCGGCGCGCTAGGCGGCGCGCTGGACGCCGGGCCATGGCTGCTCGGCGGTGCGCTGGATTGCGGGCTCGGCGGCGCGCTGGATTGCGGGCTTTGCGGTTCGTGGGTTTGCGGGCTTTGCGGCGCGCTGCTTTGCGGGCTTTGCGGCCCGTGGGATTGCGGCCCGTGGGATTGCGGCTCCTGCGGCTCGTGGCTCGGTCCGCCGGCGGGACCACCCGGGTGGGTACCGCCGTTGCAGTTCGGACAGGGTGGCTGCGTTGGATCCGCAAAGGCAGGCCCAGAACTGAGCGTCAGCGCCGACATGCTGATCGTTGCGGCGATCGCCGCGGCGCGGACGGCGCGTTTCGTAGACATAGCTGGTTGTCCTCCTAGCGGACCTAGCGGACCTAGTCGCGGAATGCGGGCTGGCCTGCCTTATGGGCAGGTCACGTCCATCTCGAATGACTTCTTGACCTGCTGGGGCTGCTGCGGGTTGCTCATGTCGACGCCAGTCGCGTTGCCCTTGATCGCATAGGTCTTGCCGCTCTGCGCGGCCCCGGCGTCACCGCCTTGACCTGGTGCGGCGTCGGAGAAACCCAGCGCGACGTTGTTGACGTTGCCAAGGCCGACCGAATGAACAATCGGCGGGTTGGCGTTGCTAACCACCGCCCCGACGCCGTTGGACGCATCGCCGATGCCGATGTTGGTGTTGTCGCCGGCCGCGGTGCAGGTGACCTGACCGGTGATGTTCTGTTTCTGACCGTCGATGATGACCTGCGGGCCAGCCGCAGCCTCCGGTGCGGCCGAGCTTGAACTCGATGCGCCCGGGTTGGACTTATTGCTCGAACAGCCGGCCAACGCTGCCGCGACGATGGCCACGCCGACTACGCCGGCGGTGATGCCACGCTTCACCACTGCCCTCCTTGGGTGTCGTTCACTTTGCGACGTGGGTCGCGTCACCGGCGGATGGTTGTCGCCTCGCCGACCTCACGTTCGGGTTCCGTCGGGGGCAGCGGGTACCCGATGCTGCGGTTTGCAAACCAGACGTAACAAACCCTAGGAGGTCTCAAGCAGCATTTAGAATCCGGCGACCAGATTGCCGTGTTGTGGGCAGTACGCGCGAACCGAGATGGCCACAAAGTCGTTGGCATTGTCACTGAACGCCGGACTGCTCGCACGAAACGCCGCCACTACCTCCTGCACCGTCATCCCCTGGCCAATGTTCTGACACACCGTCTTGCCGTTGTAGATGGCGGCCCCGGGATTGGCGAACGAGATGCCCTTGTCGTTCAGGGCCTGTATGTACTTGTCGTCCTGATCAGGTGTGGATGCGATCGATGACGGGCCGGCCGCCGGCGCCGAGGGCGGTGCTGATGCGGTCGGGGCAGGGGGGTTCGCGGCTTTGGCGGGGGACTGGGGTGTGGTCAACACCCAACGCCCCAACACGATGGCCCCGGCCAACGCCAGGCCGGCCACCACCAGCAGCCCGGCGATGCGCCACGTCGCGCGCCATGACTGGCGGACTGCGGCCGGTTCGTTCGGGACGCCTTCGCCTGGAACGTCGCCGTCAACGCTGCGTTCGGAGTTGTTCGACCATGCGAGTTCAACCGCGTCGGTGGGTGTGGAGTTAGGCACGGCAACGGTCTTGCCGACATCCTGGGCGACGGTCTCATCGGCGGCCCGGTCCGGCTCGACCATGAGGGTCATGGTAGCCGTCGTCCACGTCGGTCGAACGCCGAACTAGGCTGCGGGCTATGTCGATCGACCGTGCCGCGCTGGTCGCGGGAAGCATCCGCCTTGCCTCGGGCGTCCAGTTCCTCGTCGACCCGCTTCGTGCCAACCGGCTCTGGGGCGACCGGAGCGAGCCGTCGCCGACGGCGCGACTGCTGTTGCGGTCGATGGGCTACCGCGACGCTTTGATCGGCGGGCTGCTCTTGGCGTCAGGGCTGCGCGGCAAAAACAGCCGCGGCTGGTTCCTGGCGTCCGCCGGCGCCGACGCGTCCGACCTACTCGGCGGGCTGAGCGTGCACAACGATTTGACGCGCTCGCAACAGCTCATCGGCCTTGGCGGCGCCGCCGTCGGTGTCGGCGTTGGGCTCTGGGGCGCGGCGCGCCGGAGCGCCCAGCTGGGCGAAGCGCCGGCACCCGACTAGCGGGCAGCGGCTGCTGCTGCTGCCACGAGCGACCAGTGGCTGCTTTCCCGCTCGGTGAGCTCGTTCGACGTGATCGCGCCGAAGGTGCCCGCCTCGCGCAGGAACCGGGCTGGCGAATCGGGCAGCGCATCCGGGCCCTCGAGCCGGAAACAACTCGGTACGAGCGGACCGAACAGCAAGGCGCGGCGTAGCTGCGGCCAGTTCTCCAGATGCGGCTCGACCCCGGCGGCCCGCGCGAAAGTCACAGCCGCCAGGTGCATTTGAGTTTTCTGTGATAGCCCCCGCCGCGACCGATACGCATCGATCGCCAGCCGCTGCTCGCTCTCACTCGGCGGCGGAACCGTGCCGCCCCACGTGTACGCGATCCACCTGGCCTGCAGCTCCAACGGCACAAAGTATCCGCCCGACTGGTCCCACATGCCCATGAAGGCCAACCCCGGCAGCTCGGGGTGGAAGGTGTAGCGGTCGGCGTCCAGGTGCGCCGCGTCGAGGTTGAGGACAGCCCGGATGTCCGCGCTCAGAAACGGCATACGAATTTCGAATCCGGTGCCGAGCACGATCCCGTCGAACTCCTCGGCGTGGCCGTCGGCGAACATCACGGTGGCCTCGGCGATGGATTTCATCCACGGGCGCACCGTGATTCGGCCCTCGGCGACCAGCGGCAGGTACTGCTGGTTGAGGGTGACCCCGGCCGCGAAGACTGACGGGTCTGGCGCCGGCGCGCCGTACTGTTCGGGACTTCCCGCGGCCTCGAGCACGGCCTGCGTCAGCTGGCGTTCCATCTCGGCCGCCGGCAGGGTCTCGTTGGCCAAGGCTCCGTATCGCGTATAGAAACGGTGATCGGACGGGACTCCGGCGACGAACTTCGGCAGTACATACCGCTGCCGCCGCTGGGTTAGGACCACGCGTGCTGCCCCGAGCAAAGCGAGTTCGGAGGCGATCTCCAACGCGCTGATCGCGCAGCCCGCCACCAGGACGCGCTTGTCGCGATACGGGCCGGGCCCCCTGTAGTGGTACGTGGAGATGGCTCGTGCCGAGCCGGCGAACGTGTCGAGCCCGGGCACAGTTGGGATGGCGGGGGCGTGAAACCTGCCGCTGGCCACCACGACCCGGTCGAAGGGCTCATCTGCTCCGGCATGACGCACGAGCCATCCGGCCCGGTGGCGTGTGATGAGTTCGACACGGGTGCCGAATCGGATGCGCGACGTAAGGCCGAATGTCGCGGCGTAGCGATTCAAGTAGCTGAGAATGTCGCGGTTTGACGGGTAGACGAGGTTGGTCTCGGGCTCGAGGTCGCTGAAGGCCGTCAGGGTGCGGCTGCTGTTCGTATGCATTCCCGGCCACACGCCGCTGCGACCATCCAAGCCCGCCCACTGCCCGCCGAGCGTCGGCTCCTGCTCGAAGAGCGTCGGCTCGAATCCCTGCGACAGCAACCAGCGTGCGGCGATCAGCCCGCCGGGGCCGGCTCCGATCACCGCGACGCTGCTCGTCATGTTGGAACTTTCGCATGAGTCGTGCCCAAAGTCGGCAAACCCGCGCCCGGCGTCGGTACGCTCAGCCCGTGGCGGAAACGTCGTATGCACCGTGCGGCGATCTCAGTCTCGCCTATCAGGTTTTCGGCGATGGGCCGGTCGAGCTCGTCTTCGCCGGGCCGTTCGTCAGCCACGTCGAGCTGTTCTGGGCGATGCCCGAGTTCAAGTCCTTCTTCGAGCAGCTCGCCACCTTCTGTCGCGTCGTGATCTTCGACAAGGCCGGGGTGGGGCTTTCGGACCCAGTGCCGCGAGTCCGCTCGGTGGACGATCGAGTGACCGAGATCGAGGCCATCATGGACACGGTCGGCTTCGGAAAGGCCGTCGTTTTCGGTTTGAGCGAGGGTGGTGCGGCCGCCATGGTTTTCGCCGCAACACGGCCGGAGCGAACGCGGGCGTTGATCGTGCACGGCACGGTCGCATTCGCGGCCTTTGAGTGGGACGACCTCGATCGCGACCCAGCCGAAGTGCTGGCACGCAATGTCTTCGACTTTGATGAGGAGTATTTGCCACCGACGGAGAAGGTCGCCAAGTTTCAGGAGATTGCCCGCGGCGTCCGCTCGGCGTGGGGCAGCGGTGCGACATTCAAGGCGTTCATGCCTTCGGTCCGGTCGATACGTCAGCTCGGCATGTTGGAGCGGATGTGCGCGAGCCCGGGCATGGCGCGGGCGACGATGGAAGCCGCGTTCCGGATAGATGTCCGGCCGATCCTGCCGACGATCTCGGTGCCGACCCTGGTCGTGCACGCCCGCGACGACCCTGCTCCTGTGCAGTGCGGCCGCTACGTCGCCGACCACATTCCGGGCGCGCGGCTGCTCGAGGTCGACGGTGTGGACCACGCGCCCTGGCTGACCGAGCCCGACAGGATCCTGGCTTCGATCGAGGAGTTCCTCACCGGCACCCACGCGGCACCGGCGCAGTCGCACCGCGCCCTGCGCACCGTGTTGTTCACCGACATCGTCGCGTCTACGCAACATGCCGCGGCCGCGGGCGACGAGCGGTGGCGCGCGGTGCTGCAGCGCTTTGGTGAGATCACCGCCGCGCTCGTCGAACGATTCGGCGGCACGGTGGTCAAGAGCACCGGCGACGGCCACCTCACCACGTTCGACGGCCCGACACATGCCATCCGCTGTGCCGAGGCCTTGCGCGCGGACGCCGAGACGCTGGGCATCGAGATCCGCGTGGGCATTCATACCGGCGAGTGCGAACTACTCGACGCCGACATCGGGGGGCTCGCCGTACACATCGCGGCGCGCATTCTCGGCCAAGCGGGCGTCGGCGAAATCCTCGTCTCGCGCACGGTGCGCGATCTGGTCGTCGGGTCGGGCACCGGCTTTGAGGACCGCGGCAGCGTCGAGCTGCGGGGTGTACCCGGCACCTGGCAACTCCTGGCCGTGGATCGCTACGGCCCGCGGGCGGGATCCGCCGAGGCCGAACTGGCGGCAACGCCCACTCCCGGCCCTCGAGCCGTGATGCGCCGATCGGATCGCGCCGTGGAGTTGATGGCCAGGCGGACACCGTGGATTCTGCGTGGGATGGCCCGCTTCGCAGTGGTCACCGGTCAGACGCCAGCGCTGCACTAGCAACATGCGACACCGAATGGCGGTCGCGCTTGCCGGGCTCTGCATTCTGGTCGCCGGTTGCGGCGCCAACAGCAACCGGGCAACGCCAACCACAACCCCGTCGACGACTGTGCCGCCGGTTGCCCAGGCCGCGCTGGACGGGCTGTTGCTCAGTGCGTCGCAGATCAATACCGCAATGGGCGCCACCGAGCTGTCCGTGGCCGACGACAACGAAGCGCATGGAGGACGTGAGTGCCATGGTGTCGCGCCCGGAGTGCCTACCCGTTTACAGTCCAGCGGAGGCCAATGCCTACGCCGACAGTGGATGGACCGGGGTTCACCGACAATTTCTGGGCGAGCCATCGCACTCTCATGTGGCCGAGCAGAGTGTCGTGCTGTTTCCCACAGCGCAACAGGCCAGCGCATTCTTCACCGCCTCGGCGCAACGCTGGCCGGCCTGCTCCAACGGGAGCTTTACCCACACCATGTCCGGCGGTCGTGAGGTGTGGGCTGTCGGGCCGATCTCCAACACCAACGGCGTTTTGAGTACCGCGGCTCGGATAAGCCTGGAGATATACGACCGGCCGCCCGCCCGAGGGGGCGGCCGCTTGACCGCTCAGCGGGCTCTGACCGTTCGCAACAACGTCGTCATCGACGTCCTCACCGACAGCCCGGCCGCCAACGATCCGGCCGCCGTCAACATCGCTGCGCAGATCGCCGCCGAAGTGCCCAGCAAATAGGGAAAGCGCCGACGACCGGGACGTGCGATCATTTGCTGATGGATCCGGACAACCCAGAGCGGCGCAGTTCAGCCGCGTCGACGATTGCCGGCCGGCGCCCGTCTGGCCCCGTCTATCTGGCATCCAGGGGCCGCCAAGCCCTCGGTGTGCGGGAGATCGTCGGGGCCAATCGCTTCGGGGCGATCGTTGGGGCGATCGGCGGCGTGATCGGCCTCTGCGTCGCTGTCGCGGCGGCAGTGATCGCGTTGAGCCCGTCGAGCGCGCTGTGGATGAGCGGTTTCGTGTGCATCAGTGGCTACCGCCTGGCACGCAGCCAACCGGGCCAGTCGGTGAGCTTTCAATGTTTCAACGGTGACAGCTCCTATGACGTCAGCGACCTCGCGGTGTTCGCGCTGCAGTCAGTGCTCGCCGCGCTCGTGCTGTGTGTCGGCCTGATCGGCATTGGCCTGATCCGGGGCCGCCTACGTAGGCCGTGATTCAGGTTCCACAAAAGGTTCGGTAGTCGCCGAAATCTTCTGGGGCGGGACTGGCGTAGCGCTCGAGACCCGGTCGTTGATCGTAGGGGGCGGTCACGGCGTCAAGGAGCTGCACGAGCGGATCGAGGTCACTCGCCGTCGCCGCGGTCAGGGCCTCCTCGACTAAATGGTTGCGCGGAATGTAGATCGGGTTGGCGCGGTCCATTGATTCGGGGTCCGGGCTCATGGCCCGCCAACGCGACATCCAGCCGTCAAAGCCGGCGAGGTCGCTAGACAATCCAAACAACCCGCGGACGGACTCTGCATCGCCTCGTGCCGCGCGACCGAGTTGACGGAAGAACGAGGTGTAATCAACGTGGCTTTCCTTCAATAGGCCGAGCAACTCGTCGACCAACTGCGTGACGGCCTGGTCTTCGACGTCCGAGGACAAACCAAGTCTGGCTCGCATACCGGATGACCACACAAGGTCGTACTGGGCGTGGAATACCGCGAATGACTCCTCTGCGAGTGCGATTGCCTCGTCAATGTTGTTGGACAGCAACGGAAGAAGCGTCTCGGCGAACCGTGCGAGGTTCCATCCGGCAATCACGGGCTGGTTGCCGTAGGCATAGCGCCCCCAGGAATCGATCGAACTAAAGACCGTGTCGGGATCGTAGGCCTCCATGAAGGCGCAGGGTCCGTAGTCGATGGTTTCACCGCAGATCGTCATGTTGTCGGTATTCATCACCCCATGGACGAACCCGAACAGCATCCATCGGGCAATCAGCGATGCCTGGACACCGGTTACCGCTTCGAACAGCGCGCGATAGGGGTTTTCGGCATTCGCCGCGGAGGGATGGTGACGGGCGATCGCATGGTCGGCGAGGCGTCGCAACAGCTCGACATCGCCGGTAAACGCGGCGTATTGGAAGCTGCCTACCCGCAGGTGACTGCTGGCGACGCGGGTGAGCACGGCACCCGGCAGCAGCGTCTCGCGCTGTACCGGTCGCCCCGTGCTCACCACGGCCAAGGATCGTGTGGTTGGGACACCCAGAGCATGCATCGCCTCGCTGACGATGTATTCGCGCAGCATTGGTCCCACCGCGGCGAGGCCATCGCCACCGCGGGCGAATGGCGTGGGGCCGGAACCTTTGAGATGGATATCGACCGTGCGGCCGTCGGGTCCGACGAGCTCGCCGAGTAGCAGTGCCCGCCCGTCGCCTAACCTCGGAACGAAGCCGCCGAACTGATGTCCGGCGTAGGCCTGGGCTGTGGGAGAGGCGCCGCCGGGAACCAGGTTGCCCACCAAGAACCGGACTCCGTCGGGACTCCGCAGCCAGGCGGCGTCGAGGCCAAGCTCCGCGGCCAGCGGCTCGTTGAGCACGAGCAAGTGCGGGTCGGATGGCGCCTTGGCTTGCCAGCGGACACCCATTTCCGGTAACTCGCGGGAAAAGCGGTCCTGCAGGACGAACGCGGTGTCCGGTGCAACGCTCACGTCACCAGACTACGGAGATTTGGCTAGCCGATCGCTTCCTGGATCACATCGCGGACGCGGTCGAGCATCGAGGCGAACGGTCCGACGGCGAAATTCAGCTTCGCCGATTCCACGCCGGCATGCGGGCGGGTTGGTGCGATCGCCTCGGCCACTCGCACCGCCGTGCCCATCCGCTTGAGGTCGTCAGCGTCGAGTGTCCGCTGCAATTTCGGGAATTCGTCGCTCTCCTCATGCTCGGCGTGCTCAAGCACCGCTTCGCGCAGCTTGGTGAGTTCATCAATGAACTGCTCTGAGGTGATGTCGATTTTCTCGAGATGCGACAGCAGCTCCTTAGCGTCGTGCTCTTCTTTCAGCCGGGCATCGACGATCTCGTCGGCGGCATCGAGTTCGTGGCGCACACGGGGATGCACCACCATTTCCTCGGCTGTCTCATGCACGGCCAGCAACTGGCGCAACTCTACAAATGGCTTTTCGCGCGCTTGGGGATCAGACGCATGCAGCACTTCGTCAAACATGTCCTCGATGAGATTGTGCTGTGCTTTTAGGAACGCGACGACGTCGTCGGGCGATTGAATGATCATCTCGGCCACGCTGGTACACCTCCGGTGATAGGGGAGCGCGGGCGATGGGCTGCACGCCGCTCGTAGCGCGTACCCGGCGCAGACACGTCTAAACGCCATACGGTGACCATCCGCCACCGTGGTGTCGCTACGGTTAGGGGCTAGGTCAATAGCGAGCTCGATACCGGCGGGTTAAACACATGACGGCAGATCAATCAATGCATGGCCAGGTCGACAGCCACGCGGCGGATCCCGCCGACGTCGGTTCGCGCATCGATCCGGTGCTGGCCCGCAGTTGGTTATTGGTCAACGGCTCGCATGCCGACAGGTTTGGCTCCGCGGCGCGGTCTCGCGCCGACATCGTCGTTCTCGACATCGAGGATGCGGTCGCACCCAAAAACAAGGACACGGCCCGCGACAACGTCGTGCGCTGGCTTGGCGGCGACAACGCCGATTGGGTTCGCATCAACGGCTTCGGCACGCCCTGGTGGGCGGACGATATTGCCGCACTGGCCGACAGCCCGGTCGGCGGGGTGATGCTGGCGATGGTCGAATCGGTGGATCATGTCACCGAGACGGCGAGACGATTGCCCAATGTGCCGATCGTGGCGCTGGTCGAGACGGCCCGGGGTCTGGAGCGCATCACCGAGATCGCTGCCACCAAAGGCACTTTCCGGCTCGCCTTCGGCATCGGCGATTTCCGTCGCGACACCGGTTTCGGTGAAGACCCGACCACGCTGGCCTACGCACGGTCACGCTTCACCATCGCCGCGAAGGCGGCCAACCTGCCCAGCGCGATCGACGGGCCGACCATTGGCTCCAACGCGTTGAAGCTCATCGAGGCCACGGCCGTCTCCGTCGAGTTTGGGATGACGGGCAAGATCTGTCTCACGCCGGATCAATGTTCGGTGGTGAATGAGGGCCTGTCACCGTCCCAAGACGAAATCGGCTGGGCGAAAGAGTTTTTCACCGAATTCGAACGTGACGGGGGAGAGATCCGCAACGGCTCAGACCTGCCGCGCATCGCCCGGGCCACCAAGATCCTCGACCTGGCTCGTGCCTACGGCATCGAAGCGTCCGAATTCGACGACGAAAAAGTTCACAGCCCCGCACCGACGGACACCTACCACTACTGAGCAGACAGGGGAACATCATGGCCTCGTCGCGGACCTATGACGCGCTGGCGGCGTACCTGGCGGCAAGCGCGGTGGGCGATGCCATTCCGATGCCCTTTGTGACGCAAGTGCTCGATGCGATCAATTTTCCGCCCCGATACCGGTGGATATTCGCACCGATCAAGGCCGCTGCCGCCATCGGTCTGTTCTCGGCGCGATGGTCACCCGGGCTGGCGCGGCTCACGACCGCGATGCTCACGGTCTATTTCGTGCTGGCCGTGGGCTTCCACGTCAGAGCCCGCGATCTGGGTGTCGCTGCCGTCGGGGCGGCGGCCAACGCAGCGATCTTCGCCGCGTTGACCGCCAAACAGCCCGCGGTCAGCCGGTGATGGAGGTCTGATGAACACCGTGGTGGATTTTCACTTCGACCCCATGTGTCCGTTCGCCTATCAGACCTCGCTGTGGATCCGTGACGTCCGTGAGCAATTGGGGATCACCGTCAATTGGCGATTCTTCAGCCTTGAGGAGATCAACCGGGTAGAAGGCAAGAAGCACCCGTGGGAACGGGACTGGTCCTACGGCTGGTCGTTGATGCGGATCGGGGCGACGCTGCGGCGAACCGACATGTCGTTGCTGGACCAGTGGTACTCCGCGACCGGACATGAACTGCACGTCGCAGGCGGCAAACCGCACGATCCCGCGGTCGCGCGGCGCCTGCTGAGGCACATCGGTGTCGACGCGGCGGTCTTCGATGCGGCGTTGGACGATCCGACCACCCACGATGACATTCGCGCCGACCATCAGCGAGTCGTCGACGCGGGCGGATACGGTGTGCCGACTCTGTTTCTGTTGGGGCAGTGCCTGTTTGGGCCAGTGCTGGTGGACCCGCCGACCGGACCGGCCGCGCTCACACTGTGGAATGTCGTGGCCGGTATGGCCGAACTGCCGCATGTCTACGAACTTCAGCGGCCTAAGACACCAGCCGACGCCGAACTCATCGGCCGGAGTCTGCGCCCATACCTCGATGGGCGCGATTGGGTCAGCATCAATCGCGGTGAAGTCATCGATGTCGAGCGCCTCACCGGCGGACGCAAATCCAGCTAGGCAGCGTGCCGAGCGAGCGCGATGCCGACTCGGATCTCGACATCACTGACCGTGATTACCGGCCCGCGCGGCGGAGCGCCCGACCGATATCGCCTACCCGTCGGCGTAGTGAATTCAGCTGTGTGCGTGTGATTTTCGTCCACGCTGGTACTGACCCGCCAGCCGTCGGCTTCTTTGGCATAGTTGCAGCTCTCGCATGACCCGAGCCCGTTGATCGCCGTGGTATTGCCGCCTTCAGCCCAGGGTTGGGCATGGTCGCGATGTCGGATCGGTGCGTCACAGTAGGGAGTGCGGCATCGCTGATCCCGTAACTCGATAAAGGTGGCCAGGCCGCGAGGAAAGCGCCGCGCGCGCGACTCCATCGACACCAGCGCCCCGGATCGGGGATGGGCGTAGAGCCTGCGCAGTGTTGCCCGGGACCGTCGGTCGTCGGCGGCGCGCGCGACCATTGCGCGGGCGACAGCCGCCGGGATGGGGCCGTAGCCGCAGATGTCGGCTGGCGTCCTATCACCACCCAACAACGTCTCGTCCGTCAAGACCAGGTTGACCGCGATCGGAGCCGGAACCTCCGCGGCGCGGCCGGTGACCCGTTCGACCAGGGTGTCCGCCATTACCTGTCCGCGTGACCGTCCGTCGCCGCGGATGTCCGCTTCGCGACGCAGCGCCGCGTACACCGAGACGCCCTGAGCTACCGGCAACAGTGCGGTCAGATACGTCATGGTGTCGGGCGCCGGCCGAATGGTGACCGTGCGTTCGTCCTCGGCCTTGGCCGCCCGGTCGACGACGGCATGCGGGTCCAGCCGGTAGGCGATCGCCTTGGCGGCAGCGGACACCCGCGCATCCCCCATCCCATCGAGACCTGCCGGGTTGCCGCACAACTCCGCATCCAGCGCGCGCCGGTCCTCGACCTCCAAGCAGGCGCTTTCGCGCACGATCAGGGTGGCCCGCCACTCGGACAGTGCTCCGGATTCCAGCGCATACAGAGTGTGCGGCATCTCGTGCACCAGGGCCTTTGCGAAGCCCAGATGCCGGCCGCCCCGGACAGGCGCGTCCCGTCGGGCCAGCGCGATCTCGTTGGCCAGACCACGTCCGCGCCGCGCGGCGGGCACCCCGGCCGCCGCTTCGGCGGCGCGACGTGCCGAGTCCAGGGCTGCGGCCGCTCGAGCCTGACCCGCTGCCGCCGCCGATTTGACTCGCTCTAGCTCGGCTATGCGCTCGATCAACGCCGATTCGTCAGTCGTCGGATCGACCGCCAACAAGTATTCGAACATACTTTCGATCTTAAACGGACCACCGACAACTTATGTTGGGACGTGCGCCCCGTCATTGAGGAGATGGAACGAGCATGGCCACGAAGCGCCGCATCCGGACCGCGCGGATTTACGACGACGTCAGCCCTGACGACGGCCAGCGTGTCCTGGTCGATCGCATCTGGCCGCGAGGAATCCGCAAAGATGACCCACGCGTCGGAATTTGGTGCAAAGACGTTGCGCCGTCCAAGGAACTGCGTGGGTGGTACCACCATCAGCCCGAGCGGTTCGACGGATTCGCGGCGCGTTACGCGGCGGAGCTATCCGGCAACCCGGCGCTCGACGAGCTGCGCCGGCTGGCCGAGCGCGGCGTCGTCACCCTGGTCACTGCCACTCGGGAGGTGAAGGGTAGTCACGCCGCCGTATTGGCCAAGCTGCTCGCGGGTCAGTAGTCGTGCTGTGCCAGCGAAATATCGCCGAGGCGCTGTCCCTCGTCGAGCGACAGCGCGGCCGGAACCATCTCACTGGTCACCAGCCCGTGGCGGGTGGTCAGCTTGTCGATGATATCGAAACTGCGCGCGATCGCTTGCGGTGTGTCGACGACGATCGTGGTTACCGGCACCCTGCGCGCGATCTGAAAGAGCTTGTCCCCGTGTGGTTTATGGTCACCGTGGAATCCCCAGACGCCGCGCAGCACCGTCGCCCCGCGGGCCGTTCCGGAATTCAGTAGTTGTTGGATGATGGCGCGGTGGATCGGCAGCAGCCCGTCGTGTGTGGTGCCTTCGGCGGTGTACACCATCAGCTTCTGCCAGAGGGCGCGCCCTTTTTCATCCGTCGCCGGCAGCTGTTGAGGACGCGCGAATAGCTCACCGTCGCGTTTGCACAGTCGGACTCGTTCGACGGTCAGCAATGGGTTGGGCACCAGGGCGGCGAGTTCGGTTGCGGCGGCTGAGACTTGCGTGGGCGTACCGATGCCGATGATCATCAGCGGAACGTTGACGTTGCGGCCAAAAAAGCGGGCACGGTGGCGCTCGCCGTGTGCAGTGCCATCGACGCCGAGAAGCACTATGGCACCAGCAAATCCGTGTCGATAGAGCAGATCGCATACCGCGTACTGGGCCGGTTTCCCGGCGACGCGCTCCTGACGGCCCACATAGACGGTGAGTTTCGCGGCGTCGCCGTTGTGGCTGTTGAAGTTGCGAAGCGCATCGGTGCCCAGTTCCCGGGTGACCAGCCGCGCACGTTCCAAGGTCAGCAATCCGCGGTCGGTCATCGCGGTCACGTCGTCGACCAAGGAGCGGATCTTGGGCTCGACGTCGACCGCGGCGATCGCCACCGCCGAATCCTCGGACAGGCTCAGCGATACGTCGCTGCTCAGTTCGTGGCTCGGCCCGAAACTGGCGATGCCGCGCAGCATTACGCTGGTCGCGACATCTCGGGCAGCGAACAGGTCGAACATCGAATCGGCCAGAAACCGACCTCCGCCGGCAGCGCGTTGGCGCTCGGCGAAGTACGCAGTTAGTTTCAAGCACGGCTGGTTCATATCTGCTCCGCGATCCATTGTCCGAGCAGCGCCGCAGCAAGACCAAGCACGACACTGACGACGAGATTCGCGACCGCCGCCCACGTCCGACGCTCCTCGCCAAGCCGCTGGGTTTCCAGCATCCAGGTGGAGAAGGTGGTGTACGCGCCGACGAAGGCGGTGCCGGTCAGCAGTGCGGCGTCCTTGCTCAACGCCAGGCCGCCCAGGAACCCCAGCAGCGCGGCGCCGGTGATGTTCACCGTCAACGTGCCCAACGGAAACGGCCGGGCCGCGCGGCGCGAAACCGCGCGATCCACCAGGAAGCGGGCCACCGAGCCGATTCCGCCGATGAGCAAGACGCCGGCCCACACCAAGACCGTCGTGACCGTCATGGGCGAACCCGCACCCGGCGCACTACGGCCGTGGCCAGGTGCACCACCAGCAATCCCAATGCGATGCTGACGACGGTGTAGCCGGCGGCCAGCACCCAATGGCCGTGTTCGATCATCCTCACCGTCTCGACCTGCATCGTCGAGAACGTGGTCAGCCCGCCGCAGAACCCCGTACCGAGCAGCGGGCGCCGATAGCTCGACAGCGGCAACCGCTCCAGCAGTCGGGTGGTGAAGTAACCCACCAGGAAGGCGCCGATGATGTTGACGATGAAAGTCGGCCATGGCCAACGCGCCGGATCGGGGGCCATGACGGTGGCCAGCACCGCCCGGGCGGCGGCGCCCAGCGCTCCACCGGCGAAAATCGCGGCCAACTCCCGATAGTCGCGGTCTGCCACTGTTCATATCCTTTCCAGCCGGTGAACGCTTCGCAGCATAGAGCGACATAAGAGTGGAGCAAGGGCAGAATCGGTAGACATGGCCCACCCGCGCGCCGGCCAGCCGGCCCTGCCCGAAGACCTTGTCGATCTGCCCCATCTGGTAACGGCCTACTACTCGCTACAACCCGATCCCGACGACGTCGCCCAACAGGTGGCGTTCGGCACCTCGGGCCATCGCGGCTCGGCGCTCAACGGAGCGTTCAACGAGGCGCACATCCTCGCGATCACCCAGGCCATCGTCGAATACCGCGCCGCCCACGGCACCACCGGGCCGTTGTTCATTGGCCGTGACACACATGGCCTTTCGGAGCCGGCATGGGTGTCGGCGCTGGAGGTGCTGGCCGCTAACGACGTCGTTGCCATGATCGACTCGGCCGACCGGTACACGCCGACGCCCGCGGTCAGCCACGCCATCCTCACCTACAACCGGGGGCGCACCGAGGCGCTGGCCGACGGGATCGTCGTGACACCGTCGCACAACCCGCCCTACGACGGCGGCTTCAAGTACAACCCGCCCAATGGTGGTCCTGCGGACACCGACGCGACCAACGCAATCGCCAAGCGCGCCAACGAGATTCTGAGCGACGGCTCCGGGGTGAAGCGTTTGCGGCTGGCGCGGGCACTACAGACCGCCCGCCGCCACGACTACATGGACAGCTACGTGGACGACCTGTCGAACGTCGTCGATGTCGACGTGATCCGCAAGGAAGGAGTGCGGATCGGCGCGGACCCGCTGGGCGGGGCCAGCGTGGACTACTGGGCCGCGATCGCCGAGCGGCACAAGCTCGAGTTGACCGTTGTCAATCCGCTGGTCGATGCGACGTGGCGGTTCATGACACTCGACCACGACGGCAAGATCCGGATGGACTGCAGCTCGCCGGATGCGATGGCTGGGCTCATCCGAACGATGTTCGGCAACCCGGACCACTACCAGATCGCCACCGGCAACGATGCCGACTCCGACCGCCACGGCATCGTCACCCCGGACGCGGGGCTGATGAACCCGAACCACTATCTGGCGGCGGCCATCGACTACCTCTATACCCATCGGCCATCCTGGCCGGACGGCATCGCCGTCGGCAAGACCGCGGTCAGCTCGTCGATCATCGACCGGGTGGTCGCCGGCATGGGTCGCAAGCTCGTCGAGGTGCCGGTCGGATTCAAGTGGTTCGTCGACGGCCTGATCGGCGGCACCATCGGCTTCGGTGGCGAGGAGTCGGCGGGGGCGTCGTTCCTGCGCCGCGACGGATCCGTGTGGACCACCGACAAGGACGGCATCATCCTTGCTTTGTTGGCCTCGGAGATCCTGGCCGTCACGGGCAAAACGCCCTCGCAGCGGTATCAGGAGCTTGCCGACGAATACGGCACACCGTTCTACTCGCGGATGGACGCACCCGCCGACCGCGAGCAGAAGGCCCGGCTCTCCAAGTTATCGGCCGACCAAGTGGCCGTCACCGAGCTGGCCGGCGAGCCGATCACCGCAAAGCTGACCGCCGCGCCGGGCAACGGTGCGCCGCTGGGCGGACTGAAGGTGACAACGGCCAACGCCTGGTTTGCCGCACGGCCGTCGGGCACCGAGGACATCTACAAGATTTACGCGGAGTCTTTCAACGGACCCGAGCATTTGGCCGAGGTGCAAGAAGCCGCGCGCGAGGTAGTTAATAAAGTCATCGGGTGACTTGTTCCCTCCGTCTTGCCCGCCCCGGTGGGCGCGGGTCCCGTTCTACGCGGTTACCGCGCGAAGTCTGGATCCTCAGCTGGGCGAACATCATGATCGCGCTCGGCTACGGTGTCATCTCGCCGGCGATGCCGTCCTTTGCGCGCACCTTCGGGGTCAGCATCGAGGCGGTGACCTTCTTGGTCACCGTCTTTTCGCTGAGCCGGCTGTGCTTTGCGCCGGTCAGCGGCCTGCTGGTGCAGCGGTTGGGTGAGCGGCGGATTTACATCGGTGGCTTGCTGGTCGTGGCATTGTCCACCATGGCGTGCGCGTTCTCCCAGACTTACTGGCAACTGCTGGTTTTCCGTGCCCTGAGCGGCATGGGGTCGACGCTGTTTTTTGTCTCGGCGTTGGGACTGATGATCCATATCAGCCCGGTCGACGCGCGCGGGCGAGTCGCGGGCATATTCACCACTTCGTTCATGGTGGGTGTGGTCTGCGGGCCGGCGATCGGCGGACTAGCGGCGGGCTGGGGGTTGACCGCTCCGTTCGTCGTTTACGGCGTCGCGATGCTGGGTGTGGCAGTGGTGCTGTTCTACAGCTTGCGGCATTCGGAGCTGGCCGCGCCCCTGCCCCCGACACGTACGACGGTGACGATGCGAGAGGGGCTGCGGGTTCGCGCGTATCGGTCGGCGCTGCTGGCCAATTTTGCGACTGGCTGGTCGGCGTTCGGGCTTCGCGTCGCTCTGGTCCCACTGTTCATCTCCGACGTCATGGGCCGGAGCGTCGGGATCATCGGCCTAGTGCTGGCGATGTTCGCGGCCGGTAATGCGTTGGCCGTCATCCCCAGTGGCTACTTGTCCGACCGGATGGGACGGCGCACCTTGTTGATCGTCGGGCTGACCGCGTCCGGCGTGGCGACCGTCTGGCTCGGTGCCCTGTCGTCGTTGCCGGCGTTTTTGGCCGTGGCGTGTGTGGTCGGTGCGACGACGGGCATCTACATGTCGCCGATGCAGGCCGCAGTTGCCGACATCCTGGGTAGTGAGGCGCGCGCAGGCATGCCGGTGGCGATGGTGCAGATGATGGGCGATCTGGGTGCCATCGTCGGATCCATGACGCTCGGTTGGGTCGCCGAGCATGTGGGCTTCGGCTGGGGTTTCGCCATCAGCGGGATAGTTCTGCTGATCGCCGCGGTCGGCTGGGTGCTGGCGCCGGAAACGCGGCCGGCGCTCGATCCGGTGTCTGATCCCGTGCCGCCTCAGGCCGACGTTGAGGCGGCCTGAACAGCAACTTTGAAGGAAAGTTGACAGTGGTGTAGCTTCGATGAGCACAACTTCTCGGGGCTATGGCGCAGCTGGTAGCGCACCACACTGGCAGTGTGGGGGTCAGGGGTTCGAGTCCCCTTAGCTCCACCCTTGTGATGAGTCGAGTCATGGGTTACACATGAGTCGCGTCATCGGTTACGGATTTCCCCGGCCATCGGCCGGGGTTTTTGTTTTGGTTGCGCCAGTAGTTTTTGTCGGGGTCGATGTGGTGGCTGCTGAGGACCTGGTGGTTGGTTTTGCTGATCACGGTGACGGTGGTGGCGGTGACCAGGATCAGCACTGGGGTGTGGGCGTGGGTGAGGCCGATGCCGAGGTGGTGCAGGCGGCTGCTGTGGCGCAGGGTGAGTTTGCCGAATTGGTCGACGGTGTCGTGGCGGACGCGGAAGTGTGCGGTGGCTTGGTTGGTGGGCTGGGCTTTGGGGCGGGCGTGGTAGGCCTGTTGGGGGGTGGTGTGGCCGGGGTGGGCGCGGTGTGTTCGTTGGGTGTTATAGAGGGCGCCGAAGGTGTCGAGCAGGGTTTGTAGTTCAGCCAGGGTGTCGGGTTTGGGTCGGGCGCTGAGCCAGCGTTTGAGGGTTTGGTGGAAGCGTTCGATCTTTCCTTGGGTTTGGGGATGATTGGGGTGGCCGTTTTTCTGGGTGATGCCCAGGCTGGCCAGGAGACGTTCGAAGTCGTTGTGGCCGTGGGTGAATCGTGAGGTGTAGACCGCGCCGTTGTCGGTCAGTGTGGAGGCAGGCAGGCCGAATTCGGCGGCGGTGGTGGTGAATGTGGCGACGACGTCGGGTCCGGTGACGCGTCGGTGGGCGGTGCATGACAGCAGGTAGCGGGAGTGGTCGTCGAGCCAGTTGAGGATTTCGACGTCGGTGCCATCGAGCAGGGTCCAGTGGGTGAAGTCGGATTGCCAGCATTCATTGGGTTGTTCGGCCTGGAAGCGGCGGTAGGAGCTGCGAGGCCGTTTACGTGGTTGTGGGGTGATCAGGCCGTGGTGGTGCAGGATGCGGCGGATCGTGGAGGTGGAGGGCACGGGCAGGCCTTGTTGGGCTAGATGGCCTTGCAGGGTGAGTGGGCCGGCGTCAAGGCCGTCGGCGGTGAGGTGTTCACGCAGCAGCACCACCGCGGCGATGACCTCGTCGCTGACGGTGTGGGGGTTGCTGGCGGGGCGGCGTGAGCGGGGTTCGACGGCGTCTAGGCCGCCATCACGGTAGCGGCCCAGGAGGCGGTAGATGTGTTGGCGGGACAGTCCATAGGCACGGGCTGCAGCCGTCACTGAGAGGTGGCCGCTGGTGACTTCAAGGACGACCACACGCGCTTTGGACATGAATCACGACTGTCACCTATGACGCGACTCATCGACGGTGATTGCAGGTGTCACCCATGACGCGACTCATGTGTCACCTATGTCGTGAACTCGGACACCCTTAGCTCCACCCTTAGCTCCACAAACAGAAACTTGTTCCGAACTGCATCGGAATGGGTTTCGTAGTTCGCTGGGCGGTCTTCCACGCCCGCCGGTTGTCCTAACTCTGTCCTATCGCTGACGAGAACACCGCCGACGCGGCGGTGAGCCGGTCGTCGGTCACCCGCCCCCAGACCGCCTGCGTCATCCGCTCGGTGTGGCCGTGCCAGGCGGCGATCACATCGGCGGCGATACCAGCCGCGCGCATCCGCGAGATGTTCGAGTGCCGCAGCTTGCCGAGTGTGATCGCGCTGAGCCCCGGGGTATGCGGCTTCGAACCGCCGCACCGGGTAACCGCCCGGCCGGTCAGGACCGCACCCGCTGTTCGCTCGGCACCGGCGCTGCCAAGCCGCTGGGCGTTTCTGCTGCCAGGTGGTGCATCAGCCAACAACGGTAACGGTCTCAGCAGCTACGACGCGGCGGGCAGCACCAGCGCGGCAGTTGCTGACGGTGCCGTCCCCCGTGGTGGCGCTACCAATGCCGCCGCTGGCAGTGGGCCAGCCGCCGCCGTTACCGCCGGTGCTGTTGGGTTCTGGCGCCGCCGGAGTTGCCGCATGCATTGGGCCCCTGCCGTCGCTCCCGGTGTTAGGGGTTGCCAGTCCACTCCGGGTAAGTCCCCGGGCGGCCGTCGGCGCCGCTTCGGATCCCGTCCCAGCTCAGGCCACCGCCGCCGCCGTTGCCGGCTAACGCGTTCGGCCCGCCGGGGCCTCCGGAGTTGTTGAGACCCGCGCCGATACCACCTGTCCCTCCGGCGGCACCACTGTCGCCGGGGGCACCGTTGCCGACAAGTGATGCGTCTGGGGCGTTGCCGGCGCCGCCGCCACCACCACCGCCGATGCCATTGGTGCCACCTGTCCCACCGGCGCCGCCTTTGGTCAGGGTGGGATCGGTCACGTTTAAGAATGCATCGCCGCCGGCGCCGCCGTTACCGCCGGTGCCGCTGGCGGAGGCGGCCGCACCGCCACCGCCGCCGCCACCGCCTGCAGCGTTAAAGCCCGAGGCGGTACCGCCCGCGCCACCACCGCCACCACCGCCGCCTGCGCCGCCGGTAGCGCCAGAGGCGAGGTCACCGGCACCGCCGGTGCCGCCGCTGCCGCCGAAGCCGACTGCCACGTCGGCGCCGCCGGTGGTGCTGGTGGCTTCGCTGCCGGTGCCGCCGGTGCCGCCAGTCCCGCCGGTGCCGCCGGTGCCGCCGCTGCCGGCGCCGCTGCCGGCGTCGCCGCCGGCCCCGCCGACGCCGCCGCCGCCGCCACCACCACCGTTGACAAAGTTGCCGGTGGCCACGTCGGCGGAGTTGAGGCCGCCGGCGCCGCCGTTACCGCCGAAGCCGGCGTTACCCCCGTTGCCGTTGGTTCCCCCGTTGGGGGTGCCGCCGCCGGCGCCGCCGAGCCCGCCTTGTCCACCGTTGCCGCCGAAGCCGCCGTAGCTCCCAACGTAGCCGGGACTGGTGCCGCCGGTGCCGCCGGTGCCGCCGGTGCCACCGGTGCCGCCGGTGCCGCCGGTGCCGCTCGAGCCGCCGGAGTCGCCGCCGGCGCCGCCGGTGCCACCGATGCCGCCGCTGCCGCCGGAAGGCGAGTCGACGCCGCTGGGCCGCGACGGGTCGGGTTCGCCAACGCCCGGGCCGCCGTGGCCGCCGGTGCCGCCCTTGCCGCCGTTGCCGCCGTTGCCGCCGTTGCCGTCGGTGCCGCCGCTGCCGCCGGTGCCGACCGCCCCGCCGGCACCCGCGCCGCCGCCGTCACCGCCGTTGCCGCCGATGCCGCCCTTGTCGAGGTCATTACCCGGAGTGATGGAGTCAGCGCCGGCACCGCCGTCGCCCCCCTGACCGCCGTTACCGCCCAGGCCGCCCGAACCGTTGGTCCCGCCAGCACCGGAGTTGCCGCCGCTGCCGCCCTGACCACCAGCACCGCCATCGGTGCCGTTGCCGCCGTTACCGCCGTCAGCGGTGCCCGCAGCGCCGGTGGCGCCATTGCCGCCATTACCCGCGTTACCGCCGTTACCGCCGGTGCCCGCGTTGCTGTCGGTGCCGCCATCGGTGCCGGCGCCGCCGGCCCCAGCCGCCCCGCCGTTACCGCCGTTACCGCCGGTGCCGCCGTTGTTCGCCACGCCGTCGGCGCCGTTGCCGCCGCCGCCGCCGGTGCCGCCGCTGCCGCCGGTGCCGCCCGCCGACACGACCAACACCGGCGCCGCCCGTGCCGCCCTGACCACCCGCACCGCCATCGGTGCCAGACACCCCGGCCCCGCCATCACCGGCGCCAGCAGCCCCCGTGTGGCCGGCCCCGCCGTTACCCGCGTTACCGCCGTTACCGCCGGTGCCGTTGGTGCCGTTGGTGCCGCCATCGGTGCCGGTGCCGCCGGCCCCGGCGTTACCGCCGGCCCCGCCGTTACCGCCGTCACCGCCGGCGTTGGTCACACCATCAGCGCCGTTGTTGCCGTCACCGCCGGTGCCGCCGCTGCCGCCGGTGCCGCCGTTACCGCCGCCGACACGACCAACACCGGCGCCGCCGGTGCCGCCCTGACCACCCGCACCGCCATCGGTGCCAGACACCCCGGCCCCGCCATCACCGGCGCCAGCAGCCCCCGTGTGGCCGGCCCCGCCGTTACCCGCGTTACCGCCGTTACCGCCGGTGCCGTTGGTGCCGTTGGTGCCGCCATCGGTGCCGGTGCCGCCGGCCCCGGCGTTACCGCCGGCCCCGCCGTTACCGCCGTCACCGCCGGCGTTGGTCACACCATCAGCGCCGTTGTTGCCGTCACCGCCGACACCGCCGGACCCGCCGGTGCCGCCGCTACCGCCGCCGACACCACCAACACCGGCGCCGCCGCGTGCCGCCCTGACCACCCGCACCGCCATCGGTGCCAGACACCCCGGCCCCGCCATCACCGGCGCCAGCAGCCCCCGTGTGGCCGGCCCCGCCGTTACCCGCGTTACCGCCGTTACCGCCGGTGCCGTTGGTGCCGTTGGTGCCGCCATCGGTGCCGGTGCCGCCGGCCCCGGCGTTACCGCCGGCCCCGCCGTTACCGCCGTCACCGCCGGCGTTGGTCACACCATCAGCGCCGTTGTTGCCGTCACCGCCGGTGCCGCCGCTGCCGCCGGTGCCGCCGTTACCGCCGCCGACACCACCAACACCGGCGCCGCCGGTGCCGCCCTGACCACCCGCACCGCCATCGGTGCCAGACACCCCGGCCCCGCCATCACCGGCGCCAGCAGCCCCCGTGTGGCCGGCCCCGCCGTTACCCGCGTTACCGCCGTTACCGCCGGTGCCGTTGGTGCCGTTGGTGCCGCCATCGGTGCCGGTGCCGCCGGCCCCGGCGTTACCGCCGGCCCCGCCGTTACCGCCGTCACCGCCGGCGTTGGTCACACCATCAGCGCCGTTGTTGCCGTCACCGCCGGTGCCGCCGCTGCCGCCGGTGCCGCCGTTACCGCCGCCGACACCACCAA
The DNA here is from genome assembly GCA_963767375.1 of uncultured Actinomycetota bacterium. Lineage (GTDB taxonomy): Bacteria > Actinomycetota > Actinomycetes > Mycobacteriales > Mycobacteriaceae > Mycobacterium. The sequence continues at coordinate 5,664 of CAVYDT010000007.1, read as the reverse complement.
CACCGGCGCCGCCGGTGCCGCCCTGACCACCCGCACCGCCATCGGTGCCAGACACCCCGGCCCCGCCATCACCGGTGCCAGCAGCCCCGGTGGCGCCATTGGCGCCATTACCCGCGTTACCGCCGTTACCGCCGGTGCCGTTGGTGCCGTCGGTGCCGCCATCGGTGCCGGCCCCGCCGGCACCGGCCGCCCCACCGGCCCCGCCGTTACCGCCGTCACCGCCGGCGTTGGTCACACCATCAGCGCCCTTGCCGCCGTCACCGCCGACACCGCCGGACCCGCCGGTGCCGCCGTTACCGCCGCCGACACCACCAACACCGGCGCCGCCAGCACCGCCCTTACCGCCCGCACCGCCATCGGTGCCAGACACCCCGGCCCCGCCATCACCGGTGCCAGCAGCCCCGGTGGCGCCATTGGCGCCATTGCCGGCGTTACCGCCGTTACCGCCGGTGCCGTTGGTGCCGTTGGTGCCGCCATCGGTGCCGGCGCCGCCGGCCCCGGCCGCCCCACCGTTACCGCCGTTACCGCCGTCACCGCCGGCGTTCAGGCACGCCGTCGGCGCCGTTACCGCCGCCGCCGCCGCCCGCCGGTCCCGCCGGTGCCGCCGTTACCGCCGCCGACACCACCAACACCGGCGCCGCCCGTGCCGCCCTGACCACCCGCACCGCCATCGGTGCCAGACCCGGCCCCGCCGTCACCGGTGCCAGCAGCCCCGGTGGCGCCGTTGCCGCCGTTACCCGCGTTACCGCCGTTACCGCCGGTGCCGTTGGTGCCGTTGGTGCCGCCATCGGTGCCGGCCCCGCCGGCACCGGCCGCCCCACCGGTCCCGCCGTTACCGCCGTCACCGCCGGCGTTGGTCACACCATCAGCGCCGTTGCCGCCGTCGCCGCCGTACCGCCGCTCCCGCCGGTGCCGCCGTTACCGCCGCCGACACCACCAACACCGGCGCCGCCCGCGCCGCCCTTACCGCCCGCACCGCCATCGGTGCCATGACACCCCGTCCCCGCCATCACCGGTGCCAGCAGCCCCGGTGGCGCCGTTGCCGCCGTTACCCGCGTTACCGCCGTTACCGCCGGTGCCGTTGGCGCCGTTGGTGCCGCCGTCGGTGCCCGCGCCGCCGGCCCCGGCCGCCCCACCGGTCCCGCCGTTACCGCCAGTCCCGCCGGCGTTCACGACGCCGTCGGCGCCGTTACCGCCGCCGCCGCCCTTACCGCCGCTGCCGCCGTTACCGCCGCTACCGCCGCCCACACCGCCAACCCCAGCGCCGCCGGTGCCGCCCGTACCGCCCGCGCCGCCGTCGGTGCCATTGCCGCCGTCACCGCCGTCACCGGTGCCCGCGGCGCCGGTGGCGCCGTTGCCGCCGCTGCCGGCGTTACCGCCGTTGCCGCCGGTGCCGTTGGCGCCGTTGGCGCCACCGTCGGTGCCCGCGCCGCCAGCCCCGGCCGCCCCACCGTTACCGCCGTTACCGCCAGTCCCGCCGGCGTTCAGCACACCGTCGGCGCCGTTACCGCCGCCGCCGCCGGTGCCGCCGCTGCCGCCGTTACCGCCGGCCCCGCCGCCCACACCGCCAACCCCAGCGCCGCCCGCGCCGCCCTGACCGCCCGCGCCGCCGTTAAAGCCGCTGCCGCCAGCCCCGCCGTCACCGGTGCCCGCGGCGCCGACATCACCGGCCCCGCCGTTGCCGGCGTTACCGCCGTTGCCGCCGGTGCCATTGGCGCCCGCGGTGCCCGCCTTCCCAAACAGCAGCGCATTGTTGGCGCCACCAGCCCCACCGGCCCCCGCGGCACCACCATTCCCGCCAGCCCCGCCATCAGCACCGGCCACACCAGCGCCCACACCCGAAGCACCATCACCACCGGCGCCACCAGCCCCGCCGTTACCGCCCAGGCCGCCGTTCCCGGCGGTCCCACCAAACAGCGCACGGTTGGCCCCACCGGCCCCACCGGTCCCCCCGGCCCCACCGTTCTCCCCGGCCCCCCCGGGCGTGCCGGGGCCGGTAGCGTCGCCCGAGGCGCCCATGTTACCGGCCCCGCCGGCACCGCCGGCACCGCCAGCCCCGCCCTGGCCGAACAACGAGAACAGCTGCGTGTTGGCCCCGCCGTTCCCGCCGACACCACCGGCACCGCCAGCCCCGCCGGCACCGCCAGCCCCACCAGCCCCGCCGGTGGCGCCGCCGGCGCCGAAGAAGCCGGTACCGCCGCCGATCAGCCCATTGGCCCCGCCGTTACCACCGCTACCGCCGGCCATCCCGGCGCCGCCGGCGCCGCCGGCCCCGCCGTTACCGCCCTCACCCCACAACGGACCAGCCGCCCCGCCGGCCCCGCCGTTACCGCCACCCACGCCGGCGGTGGTGGAGCTGAAGCCGGCGCCACCGTTCCCGCCGTTGCCGAAAAGCCATCCGCCGGCCCCGCCGGCACCGCCGTTGGGGTTGGCGGCCGTACCGGCCGCCCCAGCGGCGCCAGGGCCAAACAGCGGGCGCCCCGTCAGCGTCAGCCACGGCGAAAACGGCGCCTGGAACTGGCCGGCGACATGCATCATGGCCTGCAGCGGCGAGCCTCCTAACAGGCCCGACAGCGGCGAAGCATTAGCCGCCTCAGCACCCGCATACGCGCCCCGAGCCGAGGACAAAAACTGCACAAACTGGCCATGGAACTGCGAGCCCTGCGCACTCAGCGACTGAAACTCCTGCCCATAACTACCGAACAACCGGGTAATCGCCGCCGACATCTCATCTAGGGCCGGCGGCATCATCCCCGTCGTCGACGGCGCCGCCGCCGACGTCGCATCCCTAATCGCCTCCCCGATCCCACTCAAATCCGCCGACGCACTAGCCAACGCCTCAGGCGCGATGTTCAGGAAAGACGACATCTCGGGCTCCAATCCCCTCAGTGGAAGCACAACCAAGCAACAATCTTCAAGACAGCGCTGAAAACGCTACGCCCGCCCGAATCGGTTCGCAGCCAATTCCGCAAATTTCATTTCGCGTTTCCGCACGCGACAGCAGCCACTCAAAACAGCACCGCAATCCCCGTCGACACTTCGGCGGCCGCCGAGCCCGCCACGCCTGTCGCCGGGCCAGCCGCTGCGGCGTTGCCGCTGGTCAGAATCGCGCCGATCCTCTCGACATCCGCGGGCATCGACTCGAGGATCCCCGCTGAAACGAGGATATACGGCACCGAGTAGCTCGCTCTATATTTATATGAGATTTATATGAATATATCGAGCCATCAACCCGGCTACATAATTTATATGCGCATCCATCTTGATGCGAATATGTCTTTCCATAAAGGCCGGCAATCGCCGCCAATCATCGACGCAACCGGGGTGGGCAGCCTATCGCTACCCAGCAGCCATCAAGTGTCTTCGCTGAATGCCCGTACCGGCACCCGCAGTGGGCGCGCTGTGCACAACCAGCCGGTCAATGTCCGTCCCCGGGTTCGGCCCCGCGCGGCGCGCACCCGAGCCGCGCGGCCAACGTCACCAGGCCCCCGCGCGGCCCCACACGCTGCCCATTGCGACCGCCCGACTTTCCCGGCACCGCCACACGCGCGCAGCCCTGGAATCCAGAACCCCTGGCCGGTAACGACAACCAGTACGCTCAACTGTCCGCCGTGATCATCAAGGCCAACACCAACGCCGATAACCCCACCACCCGGGCGGTGATGTTTCACCTCGGCTCATACATACCCGCAAGGGGTGCCCGACACCTTCGGGTTCAACGGGATCGACAGCTCGCAATGCACCGGCGACACGGTCGCGTTGACGTACCCCAGCGGCAGCAGCGGATTAGGCAGCCCGGTGAATTCCGCTGCAACGGCAAACGGCGTCGAGCTCATCGGCAACACCGGCCGCTAAGTGAGCCGACGGGCGAGCGACGCTCAGAGCCGTTGCCGTCGTCATCAGCGACACGCTACCCAAACCCAGTGAATTCGTGGCCCCGTAAGTGCGGACAGCGGCACCTTCGACGTCGTCAGTCCGGCCAGCACATTGGGCACCGCCGAAGTCAGCTGCGACAGGGTCGCCAGCGGGGTCGCGCCGACTGCGCCCACGGCTTGAGCGAGCGCGCCGGCCACCCCGGCCCCATCGGCGGTACAACACGGCCCAGTTGGCCGCCCGTGAGCACAATCTGGCCCGCTCGGCCGGCCCGGACCGGCGTGCCGAGTTGACGCCTCAGCCGGATCCTTTTGGGCCACAATGAAAGGCCCGGGTCTCTCCTCAGCCACACATATCGGTCCTCGACGCCTGAAGCAGGTAAGTGCGCCGCATTCCGGAAGCCGCGATCGCTCCGGCACTTCGGCTCGTGGCGGGCGGTCGCGCTCATCTGCGATCGGTTAACATGACGGACGGACATCACAGGGCTAGATGTCCGCAGGCAATGTCATGGTGCGGACGGCAGATGGGGGTGTGCCATGGTAACCATCCATTTCATCTCGGGTCTGCCGCGTTCGGGTTCGACTTTGCTGGCCGCGTTGCTGCGGCAAAACCCGCGGTTCGAGGCGGGGATGTCGGGTCCGCTGGCCGGGCTGTTCGGCGCCCTGCTGGGCGAGATGAGCGCGCGCAACGAGTACTCGGTGTTCCTCGACGACGCCAAGCGCGAGCGCATCCTGCACGGGTTGTTCGACAACTTCTATGCCGAGTGCACCGCCGAGGTGATCTTTGACACCAACCGCGGCTGGTGCGCCCGGATGCCGGCGATGGCGCGGCTGTTTCCCGATGCGAAAGTGATTGCCTGCGTGCGGGAACTGCCGTGGGTGGTTGACAGCATCGAGCGGTTGGTCCAGCGCAACGTCTTTAGCCCGTCGTCGATTTTCAACTACAGCGCCGGTGGCACGGTCTATACCCGTGCCCAACAGGTGGTGGCGCCCGATGGCATGGTCGGCGGTCCCTACGATGCCCTGAAGCAGGCGTGCTACGGCGCGCAACGGGATCGCCTGTTGTTGGTGCAGTACGAAACCTTGACCACCGACCCGGCCAAGGTGATGCAGGCCATCTACACGTTTATCGGTGAGCCGGTGTTCGAGCACGATTTCGGCCATGTCGATTACGACGTCACCGGGTTCGACGAGCGGGCCGGTACGCCGGGGCTGCACACCGTGCGCGGCACGGTCAAGGCCGAACCGCGCGACACGTTGCTGCCGCCGGATCTGTTCAACCGCTTCATCCGCGACGCCTTCTGGCGCGATCCGCAGAGGATTCCCGCCGGGCTGCAGGTCGTGTGAGGTTTCTTCTGACTTAAAGCGAACAGGGGCGTCGCGCGTGGGGCGCGTTCAGCGTACCGAGCAGGCGTTCAACGGACCTGACCAGCACTGCCCCGACCGGGCGATGCGGCCATCGACAGTTCGGCCGGCCACGGCGTAGGAACCGGCCCGCGAGTCATCGGCCACGCGGCCGGAGTTGCAGCGCGTCTTGTTCTGCCCGGCCGCCACCCTTGACCGCTAACCGGGTGCCGACGCGGCCGTGAGATCGCCCGCCACTCGCGGTCATGCGCGGATCGCCACCGGCTGCTCGCCGGATCCGCGGTAACGCTCGGGTGCGCACCGACGGGGTCATCATGGTGACGTCGCCAAGGCCGGGTTGGAGTGGCCCCGGCCCTGTCTCGCCGGCCCACACGAGGCTGCGCGGCCTCCGCACACAGCGCGACGACGGCCTTCGCCGCAGTCCACC
>CAVYDT010000006.1:0-207619 GCA_963767375.1 uncultured Actinomycetota bacterium | reverse complement strand
CATGACAAGCATGCAAGACCCCGACCGCATTCGTGGCTTGCTGGATGAGGTGTCGGACGGGTTGGCCTCTGGCGAGTGGACGCCACTGCCCGCCGAGATCTACCCGCTCACTGAGGCGAAGACTGCCTTCCGTCGCATGCAGCAAGCGCGCCATATCGGGAAGATCGTGCTGCAGATGCCGAACCCGCTACAGCCGCGGGGTGATCGCAGCTATCTGATCACGGGTGGACTCGGCGCTATCGGCCTGCACGCGGCGGCCTATTTGGCCCAACTCGGTGCCGGTGACATTGTGCTGACCAGCCGGCGCGCACCCGATGCCGAAGCGCAACGGGCAATCGCGGACATCACCGAGCGCTACCGGTGTCGCATCCACACTTTCGCGGCCGATGTCGGCGAGGAGTCCGAAGTCGAAAAGCTGCTTGAGCGGATCCGCGCGGAGCTGCCTCCACTCGCGGGAGTGGCGCATTTGGCCGGCGTCCTCGACGATGCGCTGCTGTCGCAACAGAGCCTGGAGCGTTTCTGGACGACGTTGGGGCCCAAGGCGTTCGGTGCCAACTACCTAGACCAGTTGACGAAGAACGACAACCTCGACTTCTTCATCGTGTCCTCCTCGGTGTCCAGCTTGCTCGGTTCACCCGGCCAGGCCAACTACTCGACTGCCAATGCGTTGCTCGATGGACTGGTCGCGGATCGGAAGGCGCGAGGCTTGCCGGCAACAGGGATCAACTTTGGTCCCTGGGCTCAGGGGGGCATGGCCTCTTCGGAGGCCGCGCGCGCCAATATCAGTGCACAAGGCCTAATTCCGCTGGAGCCGACGGCCGCGCTTAACGCGCTCGCCGAGGTTGTCGCCACCGGAACCGGGCAGGCAACCGTCATTAAGGCCAACTGGCAGCGTGCCGCGAAGCTGCTGGGCGGTTCGCGTCCGCCGATTCTGGACCTCGTGTTGCCGAGTGCCGTCGGGGAGGTAACCGGCGACAGTGAGTTGCTCCAGCAATTGCAGGAGATACCGGCTGCGCAGCGCGCCAGTTTCATTACCGAATTCCTGCAGCGCGAAGTGCAGGGTTTCCTGCGGCTCGCGCAACCGCCGGCCGCAACCAGTCGGTTCTTGGACCTGGGGACGGATTCACTGATGGCGGTCGAACTCCGCAACCGGCTGCACAGCCAGTTCGGTGGCGCCTTCACGATCAGCGCTACGGCGGTATTCGACTATCCGACCATCGGCGGGCTCGGCGAGTACCTGGCTGGCCAGATGCCGGAGGTGGCCGCACAGTCGGGTCCACAGTCTAAAGAAGCAGAACCCGTCGAGGTGCCCGCGCCTATCTGATCGAATAAATAACGAGATGGGCCGTAGCTCAGTCTTGTAGCCTGGCCAAGTCGTAGTCGGTGATGTGGTCGATCAGCACCCCGAGGTGATCCTGCGCGGAGCCCAGAGTTTGCTCGATCGCGGTGAGCCGGGCCGCGTAGTGGCTGACCGGATACTCCACGGTGATGCCGATGCCGCCGTGCATCTGGATCGACTCCTGGGCGATATGCCGGCCCGAGCGTCCGATCTGCAACTTGGCGCGTGACGCGATCACCGGGTCGAGGTTGCCGTCGGCGATCGACATCGCCGCGTAGAAGCTCATGCTACGGGCCATTTCCAGCGAAACGTACATGTCGGCGGCGCGCTGGGTGAGTGCCTGGAACTTGTTGAGTGTGACGCCGAACTGTTTGCGGGTCTTGAGGTAATCGGTGGTCAGCCGCAGCGCTTCCTCCATGGCCCCGACCGCTTCGGAACACAACCCCGACTGGATGCGGATGAGGGTGTCGCGGACAGCACGTGACGCATCGACCGCTTCGCCCAGCGGTTGCGCAGGTGCGGACTCCAGCTCGACTTGGGCGCCGCGCTGTCCGTCGAATGTGGCGTATCGGTGTTGGGTCACCGCAGTGTTTTTCTGGTCGGCGTCTACCAGGAACAACCCGGTGCCGCCGTCGGGAAGCGCGGCGCTGACCACCAGCGTGTCGGCGCAGTCGCCGGCGAGCACCGGGTTCTTTCGTCCGCTCACTGTCCACGAATCACCTTGCCGCGCAGCCCTAGTGGAGGTTTCGGCTGTCGGCTTGCGGTGACCCGGCTCCAGGTGGGCGAAGGCCAGTAGATGCTGGCCGGCGGCGACATCGTCCAGCAGCTGTTTCTGCTCGTCGGTGCCCAGTTCGGCGATCAGCGCGCCGGGCGCCAGCGCGGCGTGCAGGATCGGCTCGGGGGCCAACCTGCGCCCCACTTCGGTGAGCACCGCCATGATCTCGATCTGGCCCGACTCGTCGTCGAAGCCCAGGCCGAGAATGCCGGTGTCAGCGAGCTGGCTCCACACCTCCCGGCTCCAGCCCAGATCCGAGCCGATGACCTTGATGCGGCTCTCCGGGTCATAGGTGCGTGACAGCAGGTCGCGGGTGGTGTCTCGGAGCAGGGTCTGCTCGTCGCTCAACTGAAAGTCCATGGCTGCCTCACAATCCCAGAATGGTCGACGCGATGATGTTGCGCTGCACTTCGCTGCTGCCGCCGTAGATCGACGCCTTGCGCCAGTTCAGGTAGCGCGGGGCACTCGTCTGCGCCCAGCTCGGAGACGAAATGTCTTCCCCGTCGGCGGGAAGCGCGTCCGGCCCAGCCACCTCGACCAACAGCTCGGTGGCTACTTGCTGTAACTCGCTGCCGCGCAGCTTGAGCACCGACGACGCCGGGTTGGGCGTGCCGTCCGAGGAGTCTGAGACCACCCGTGCCTGCGTGAGTTCCAATGCCAGCAGCTCGTTTTCGGCCTCGGCCAGCCGGGCCGCGAACAGCGGGTCGTCGAGCACCCCGGTTTGCGCGGCGTGCTTTTTCACCTCGGCGAGGCGCACTTTGGTCCGTCCCACCCCGGCGATGCCCGTGCGCTCATTGCCCAACAGGAATTTTGCGTACGTCCAGCCCTGATTCTCTTGTCCAACAAGCTGATTGGCCGGCACTCGAACGTCGGAGAAGAACAACTCGTTGATTTCCTGGCCGCCGTCGATCGTTTTGATCGGCCGGACTGTGATGCCCGGTGTCTTCATGTCGAAGAGCAGAAACGAGATCCCGGCCTGGCGCTTGGGTGCCTGCGGGTCGGTGCGCACCAGGCAGAAGATCCAGTCCGCGTACTGGCCCAGCGTTGTCCACGTCTTCTGGCCGTTGACGACATAGCTGTCACCGTCGCGAACCGCGGTGGTGCGCAGCGACGCGAGATCCGAGCCTGCCTCGGGTTCGGAGAAGCCCTGGCACCACCAGATGTCGATGTTGGCGGTCGGCGGCAGGAAGCGCTCCTTGATCTCCTGTGATCCGAATTCGGCGATCACCGGGCCGACCATCTTGGTATTGAAGTTCAGCGGCTCGGGCACACACGCCAATTGCATCTCGTCGGACCAGATCTGGTGCTGGGTGGGCGTCCAGTCCTTGCCGCCCCATTCGACCGGCCAATTCGGTACCGCCAGACCGTGTTCGTTGAGGATTTTCTGAGTGGTGACGATCTGGTCCTTGCTCAGCGACAGGCCCTGACGCACCCGCTCGCGGATGTCTTCGGGGATCTTCGTGGTGTAGAAAGCACGAAGCTCCTCGCGAAATGCGGCTTCGTCTGCTGTGAGCGCCAGTTTCATGGCAGCCTCCTGTATTTGGGGAGCTGAGGGGCTTCTCCTGCACGTTAAGCTGCCGCCGCCGCCGTACGCCAACCGGGTGCCACTCTGCAGTTTGTGGCGTTTTGTGCACAAGTTCGCGTTGATCCACAGGCCGGCGTCCGGGCGCTGTTGGTGGCGGCCAGTGTGGCGGTTGTCCGACCTACGGTCGACGGCATGCGAACCGAACTTCCCGCCGAGCGACTGCATCGACGGCTCGGTGCCGACCCGGACACCACGGACATTCAAGCCCCCGCCGACTCCGACAGTTCGGACCCAGATCAAAATTTGGGGCCCGAAGCCGCCGACGAGGACCAGAACTCGTTGTTGCCGCGCTGGCTTCCGGACGCGTCCCAACGCGCGGGCTGGCTCGCCAGGGTGCGTGCCGATCCGGGCCGCGCCGGCGCCGTCGCATTGGCCGTCGTCGCCGCGCTGGCTGTGCTGATCACGGTGTTCACCTTGGTGCGCGATCGGCCCGCTCCGGTGATGTCCGCCAAGCTGCCCCCGGTGGAGAGGGCCGCGTCGGCCAGCCCCAGATCGTCGGCCGCTCCAGGTGCTGGCCAGCCGGCCAGTCCGGATCGACCCGTCGTGGTCAGCGTGGTCGGGTTGGTGCACACCCCCGGATTGGTCACCCTGGCGCCCGGCGCGCGAATCGCCGATGCGGTGCAGGCCGCGGGCGGCGCGGTGGACGGTGCCGACACCATCGGACTGAATATGGCCCGTCCCGTCGGCGACGGCGAGCAGATCGTGGTCGGGATCGCACCCGTTTCGGGGCAGCCGGCGGTGCTCGGCAGCTCGGTGGGCTCGGGCTCGGCGCCGGGCTCCGGGAGCCCGCCAGGTTCCGGGCCGGCGCCGGGATCGACCAAACCCAAGGGCGGTGAGGTGGTCGACCTCAACGCCGCGACCGTCGAGCAGCTGGACGCACTGCCCGGAGTCGGCCCGGTCACCGCCGCGGCGATCGTGGCGTGGCGGCAGGCCCACGGCAGGTTCACCAGCGTCGACCAACTCGCCGACGTCGACGGCATCGGCCCGGCTCGCCTGGACAAGCTGCGTCCTCTGGTTCGTGTCTGACACCGGTGCGCCACCCCGGCGGTGATGAGCGTGATGAGTTTCTGGCGGCGCCAGTCGATATCCGCCTGGTGCCGGCCGCGCTCACCAGTTGGGCGGCGACGGCTGCCGGCACCGTGTGGCCGGTCGGCCGGGTGTTCGCGTTGTGCTGCGTCATGCTGGCCGTCGTCTCGGGTGCGCCGTTGTGGTACCCGGCGTGCCGGCGCGGTCGAGGTGCGCGGCTCCGGTCGATCAGCGCCGGACTGGTGGCGATCGGTATCGTGGGCGCGGCGTTCGGGCTCGCGATCGCGTTGCGCGCCGACGCCGTCAGTCGCCACCCAATCACTGCGGAGTTCGGAACGGCCGTGCCGGTCACGGTCACTCCCAGCGAGAGCGCGCTGTCGCTGGGCTCAGAAAATGGTGGCCGGCTGATGTTTCGTGCCACATTGCTGCGGCTGCGCGACGACGAAATATCTGGGCGGGTAGTGGTTTTCGCGCGGGCATCGGACTTCGATTCGGAAGACGGCTCGGTGTCGGTCGGCCAGCCGATGCGATTCACCGCGCGCATCAGCCACCCGTCCCGCCACGACCTGACCGTCGCGGTGCTCAACGCGACGGGCCGGCCCACCTTTGGCCGCGCCGGTGCGGTGCAGCAAGCGGCACACACCGTCCGCAGCCGCTTCGTCGCCACGGTTCGGGGCGTGTTGCCGCACGATCAGGCCGCGATGTTGCCCGCCCTGGTGCTGGGTGACACTTCTGCGGTTGCCACCGAAACCGGCCGCGAGTTTCGCGCGGCGGGCATGACGCACTTGACCGCGGTGTCGGGGGCCAACGTCACCATCGTGTGCGGCGCGGTGCTGTTGTCGGCCCGGGTGATTGGTCCCCGGGTGGCCGTGCTGCTCGCCGCGTTGGCTCTGGTGGCCTTTGTCATCGTGGTGCAGCCGACGGCCAGTGTGTTGCGGGCGGCCGTGATGGGCGCCATCGCGTTGGCCGGGATCGTGTCGTCGCGTCGGCGGCAAGCGATTCCGGCCCTGGCCGCCACCGTGCTGGTGTTGATGGCCACCGCCCCGCAGCTCGCCCTCGACGTGGGCTTCGCGCTGTCCGTGCTGGCGACGGCCGCTCTGATCGTCATCGCGCCGGTCTGGTCACGGCGGCTGGTCGGGCGGGGCTGCCCCAAGCCGTTCGCGGATGCGCTCGCCGTGGCCTGGGCGGCGCACGTGGTGACCGTTCCGCTGGTCGCCGGGATCTCGGGCCGCGTCAGCCTGGTCGGCGTGGTCGCCAATCTCGCGGTGGCCGCCGTGATAGCACCGATCACCGTGTTGGGCAGCACGGCCGCCGTGGTGTGCTTGCTGTGGCCGGCCGGGGCGCAACTGTTGATCCGTTTCACCGGGCCCGAACTCTGGTGGGTGTTGAGGGTGGCGCACTGGGCGGCCGGTATGCCTGGCGCGACGGTGGCTGTTCCGGCTGGTGTGCCGGGCGTGGTGGTGGTGGGTGCTACCGCAGTGTTGGTGGTGGCGCTGTGGCGGTGGCGGTGGTTTCGCGCCGCGACGGGACTGGCCGCGTTGGTCGCGCTGGCGTGGTCGCTGTCAGGACTAGTCGGCCCGTCATGACACCATCGTGGGGTGGGCGATGCTTCACCGTTGCACCTGGTGCTGGGAGACGAGGAATTACTGGTCGAGCGGGCCGTGTCGGAGGTGCTGCGGTCGGTACGGCAGGCTGCCGGAACCGACGAGGTGCCCATCAATCGGATGCGGGCCGGTGACGTCAGCACCCACGAGCTCGCCGAATTGCTAAGCCCGTCACTGTTCGCCGACGAGCGCGTCGTCGTGCTGGAGGCCGCCGCCGACGCGGGCAAGGAGGCCGCCGCGCTGGTCGCCTCGGCAGCCGCCGACCTTCCACCGGGCACGGTGCTCGTGGTGGTGCACACGGGTGGCGGGCGAGCCAAAGCGCTGGCCAACGACCTGCGCTCGCTCGGCGCCGCGGTGCATCCGTGCGCCCGGCTCATTAAGGTCAGTGAACGCGTCGACTTCATCCGCAAGGAATTTCGCGCGTCGGGGGTCAAGGTCGACGAGGAGACGGTGACCGCCCTGCTTGACGCTATCGGTTCCGATGTGCGCGAACTCGCCTCGGCCTGTTCGCAATTGGTCGCCGACACCGGCGGTGATGTGGACGCGGCCGCGGTGCGGCGCTATCACAGCGGCAAAGCTGAAGTGAAGGGCTTCGACATCGCCGATAAGGCGGTGACCGGCGATGTCGCGGGAGCCGCCGAGGCCCTGCGGTGGGCGATGCTGCGCGGCGAGCCACTCGTGGTGTTGGCCGACGCACTGGCCGAAGCCGTGCACACCATCGGCCGGGTGGCACCGTTGTCCGGCGATCCCTACCGACTGGCTGCGGAGCTGGGGATGCCGCCCTGGCGGGTGCAGAAGGCGCAGAAACAGGCCCGGCGCTGGTCGCGTGACACGGTCGCCGACGCGATGCGAGTGGTGGCGGCGCTCAACGCCAACGTGAAAGGTGCCGTCGCGGACGCAGACTATGCGCTGGAATCCGCGGTCAGGAAGATTGCCGAGCTGGCTGCCGACCGGAGCTGACCAGTCAGCCCAGGCCGTTGAGGGCCTTGGCCAGCGCCGACTTCTTGTTGGCCGCCTGGTTCTTGTGGATCACGCCCTTGCTGGCCGCCTTGTCCAGCTTGCGGTTGGTCGACGCCAGCAGCTCCGTGGCCTTTTCCTTCTCGCCGGCGTGGGCGGCCTCGCGGAACGCGCGCACAGCGGTACGAAGCGAGGACTTCACCGACTTGTTGCGCAGCCGGGCGCGCTCGTTGGTGCGATTGCGCTTCTGCTGCGACTTGATGTTGGCCACGCGTTAAATCCTTAGTTGGTCTGGGGCTGGTCTGGGCGGCCCCGGGGGGCCTGAATTGTTTGGGTCGCCCGTAGCGAGTGTCCAGGTTATCAGTCGGTTACGTTTTCGCCCAAAAGTGGAACTCAAGGAAACCAAAGACTGCTGTGACGACGCTTTTAAGGGACCATGTCAGACGTGACCCTTGCAAACCCGGTCGACAGGCGCAAGCGACGTGCGCGTGCCCGCGCTGAACATATCTTCGACGGGTACGACACGTCGGACGTCTATTCGCTGGCCTTCGACGAGATGTTCGATGCCCAGGGCAATGTCCGCGGGCCGTACAAGGGCATCTACGCCGAGCTCGCGCCGTCGGACGCGTCGGATCTCAAGGCCCGGGCCGAGGCACTGGCCCGGGCGTTCATCGACCAGGGCATCACGTTTTCGCTGTCCGGCCAGGAGCGGCCGTTCCCGCTGGACCTGGTGCCACGGGTGATCTCGGCCGCCGAATGGAACCGGTTGGAGCGGGGCATCACCCAGCGCGTCAATGCCCTCGAGCGCTACCTCGACGACATTTACGGGGATCAGGAGATCCTGCGCGACGGCGTGATCCCGCGCCGGTTGATAACGTCCTGCGAGCACTTCCACCGCCAGGCCGTGGGCATCGTCCCGCCTAATGGCGTACGCATCCACGTCGCGGGCATCGATTTGATCCGCGATGACCGCGGCGACTGGCGGGTTCTCGAGGACAACCTGCGCTCGCCGTCGGGGGTGTCCTACGTCATGGAGAACCGGCGCACCATGGCGCGGGTTTTCCCGAACCTCTTCGCCACCCATCGGGTGCGCGCGGTCGACGACTACTCCTCGCACCTGCTGCGGGCGCTGCGTAATTCGGCGGCTACGAACGAGGCCGATCCGACGGTGGTGGTGCTGACCCCGGGCGTATACAACTCGGCCTACTTCGAGCATTCGTTGCTGGCCCGCCAGATGGGCGTCGAGTTGGTCGAGGGCCGCGACTTGTTCTGCCGCGACAACCAGGTGTACATGCGCACCACCGAGGGGGAGCGGCAGGTCGACGTCATCTATCGGCGCATCGACGACGCCTTCCTGGACCCGCTGCAGTTCCGTGCCGACTCGGTGCTCGGGGTGGCGGGTCTGGTCAACGCCGCGCGCGCCGGCAACGTCGTGATTTCCAGTGCGATCGGCAACGGTGTCGGCGACGACAAACTCATCTACACCTATGTGCCGATCATGATCGAGTACTACCTGGGCGAAAAGCCGCTGCTGGGGAACGTCGACACCTTCCGCTGCTGGCTCGACGACGAACGCGAAGAGGTGCTCGACCGGGTCCGCGAACTGGTCCTCAAGCCGGTCGAGGGTTCCGGTGGATACGGCATCGTTTTCGGTCCGGAAGCCTCCAACAAAGAACTCGCCGCGGTCAGCAAAAAGGTTCGCGCCGATCCCCGAAGCTGGATCGCGCAGCCGATGATGGAGTTGTCCACCGTGCCGACCCAGATCGGAAGCTCGCTGGCGCCCCGCTATGTCGACCTGCGGCCGTTCGCGGTCAACGACGGTGACGGCGTCTGGGTGCTGCCGGGCGGGCTGACCCGCGTTGCGCTGGTCGAGGGTTCGCGGGTGGTCAACTCGAGCCAGGGCGGCGGCTCCAAGGACACCTGGGTGCTGGCGCCGCGCGCCTCAGTGGCCAACCGCGAGCTGGGCGCCGCCGAGGTGGTGCGTACGCTGCCGAAGCCCGTGCCCGACTCGGAGGCCGACGGATCGTCAGGGTCACAAAAACAGTCACAAAAGCAGGCGCAGCATCAGAAGCAGAACAGTCAAAAGCCGCGGGAACAGCGGCCCCAGCAACAGGGTCAACAGCAACAGCAACAGCAACAGAAAAAGCAGCAGAACAAGCAACAAAAGAAGGCGGTCCGCTGATGCTTGCCCGCAACGCCGAGGCGCTGTATTGGATCGGTCGCTATGTCGAGCGCGCCGACGACACCGCGCGCATCCTGGATGTGGCCGTTCACCAGCTGCTCGAGGACTCCAGCGTCGATCCCGACCAGGCGTCCCGGGTGCTGCTGCGAGTGCTCGGCATCGACCCTCCGGACCACGAGTTGGACGTCTGGTCGCTGACTGACCTGGTGGCGTTCAGCTCCGACACCCAGGGAGGTTCCTCCATTGTCGGCGCGATTTCGGCGGCGCGGGAAAACGCGAGGTCGGCGCGGGAAGTGACCTCGAGCGAGACCTGGGAGTGTCTCAACACCACCTATCATGCCCTCGCCGAACGCGAGCGCGCCGCGAAACGCCTTGGGCCACACGAGTTTTTGTCATTCATCGAGGGGCGGGCGGCAATGTTTGCCGGCCTGGCAGATTCGACGCTCTCCCGCGACGATGGGTACCGCTTCATGGTGCTCGGCCGCGCTATCGAGCGCGTCGACATGACGGTGCGGCTACTGCTGTCGCGAGTGGGGGACAGCGGGTCGTCGCCGGCGTGGGTGACGCTGCTGCGCTCCGCAGGCGCGCATGACACCTACCTGCGGACCTACCGGGGCGTGCTGGACGCGGGCCGGGTGGTCGAGTTCATGATGCTCGACCGGCTGTTCCCACGTTCGGTTTTCTACTCGCTGAGGCTGGCCGAACGCAACCTCGACGAGCTGTTGCGTAGTCCGCACAGCCGGGTGGGGGCCACCGCCGAGGCGCAGCGGTTGCTCGGGCAGGCCCGCAGCGAACTGGAGTTCGTGCAGCCCGGTGTGTTGCTGGAGTCGCTGGACGGCCGCCTGGCCAGTTTGCAGACAACTTGCCATGATGTCGGAGACGCGTTGGCGTTGCAGTACTTTCACGCCGCGCCGTGGGTGGCGTGGTCGGACGCGGGCCACCAAGGCCGACTGGTCAGCCGGCAGGTGGACGCCTGATGTGGCGGGTGCGGGTGGTGCACACCACCGGGTACGCATACCGATCGCCGGTGACGGCCTCCTACAACGAAGCCCGGCTGACGCCGCGGTCCAACACCCGGCAAAACGTCATCCTCAACCGCGTCGAAACCGTTCCGGCCACCCGGTCCTACCGCTACATCGACTACTGGGGTACCGCCGTCACGGTGTTCGATTTGCATGCGCCGCACACCGAACTGACGGTGTCATCGTCGTCCGTCGTCGAGACCGAGCGCCCGGAGCCGGCGTCGACGCGGGCGACATGGACCGATCTGCAATCGGTGGCCGTGATCGATCGGTTCGACGAAGTTTTGCGTCCGACCGAATACACCCCGGCAAGCGAACGTGTTGCGGTGGTGGGCAAGCGGATCGCCAAAAACCACGAGCCGCGGGAAGCTGTCGTCGCCGCCGCACGGTGGGCACGCGGCGAGCTGGACTACCTTCCGGGCACCACCGGCGTGCACTCCTCCGGGCTGGACGCGCTGGAAAAGGGCAAGGGCGTCTGTCAGGACTTCGCGCATCTGACGCTAATCCTGTTGCGCGCCATGGGGATTCCCGCACGCTACGTATCGGGGTACCTGCACCCCAAACGCGACGCCGTCATCGGAAAAACCGTTGACGGCCGCAGCCACGCCTGGATCCAGGCGTGGACGGGCGGCTGGTGGAACTATGACCCGACCAATGATACCGACATCACCGAGCAGTACATCAGCGTGGGCATCGGCCGCGATTACAGCGACGTGTCCCCGCTGAGAGGTATCTACTCCGGCAAGGGAGCGACCGACCTCGACGTCATCGTCGAGATCACTCGGCTGGGCTGATTCCCCGGCATATCGTTCACAGCGTGAATGATTCGGCTCGCCGCCAATCAGGGGGGCCCGCGCTGGTGCTGCTTTCGCTGGCCTGTCTCGGGCTGCTCTTCGGTGGACTTGCCATCGGGGTCGCGCTGGGCGGTGTGATGCCCCTGCCGTACGGACCGGTGGGCCCAGTCCAGGCGTATGTGCGCGCCCAGCCGGTCGCGGTGCACGTCATCGCCACCGCAACGTTCGGGTCGTCGCTGCCGTTGGCGATCTACGCGGCGACGGCCGGTGCCCGGCTGCGGCAGCTCGGCGCGACCGCGCCCGCAGCGACGATCGCCCTGACGGGCGGTGTCTTGGCGGCCGGCTCGCTGGGTCTGACCGGTTTGGTGGGCTGGACGCTGTCGCGACCCGAGGTCAGCGCCGACACCGCGCTGGTTCGGGCCTTGTATTACCTGGTGTTTCTGGTCGGTGGTCCGGGGCACATGGCGGCCTTGGGTCTGCTGGTCGTCGGTATCTCGGTGCCCAGCCTCACCCTGCGGCTGACTCCGAGAACGGTGGCCTGGACCGGCGTGGTGATCGCCGGACTTGCCGAATTGACCACGCTGGTGTTGGTCTGGCCGCGGCTTGGCGTGGTTCTGCCGATCGCGCGGGTCTCGGCGCTGGGGTGGCTGGTGGTGGCCGGTGCGCTATTGCCGCGCCGGGACCTCGACGCGGTGTAGGTCGTCGCCGAGCTCGAGACGCCCGCCGAATTCGGCGGCGGCCAGCGCGCGCCACAGTTCCTCTTGCCCGGGGCGGGGCCCGATGATCGGCAACGGCGCCGGATCGGGCGCAAAGTTGGTGACCCAACTGGTGATGAGCACGTCGCCGAGTTCGGCGAGGTGGTCGCTGTGCAGGTGGGTGAGCGGCAGCGCCGACAATCCGGCGGCACCCACACCGACCGCCGCCGCGCCCTGCAGCACGCCACGCCCGCAATCGACCCGGAACCGCACCAGGGTGGACGGCCCCGCGCGGTTCGGGTCGGGGATGGGACTTCCGGTTCCGAGCAGCGTGACCTCGATCATTGGCTCCATCCTTGCGAGCCATCCGGGCGTGCAGTGGCGACAGCCGCCGCGTTTCGGCTGCGAATCAGCGGGTATGCCCGCTAGGGCTGGGTCTTTTCGCGGCTTTTCGCGGGTTCGCTTTCCCGCCGCCCGAGTAAGCCGTAGCCTGGTGTGAAGCAGATCACAACACCGGCTGGAGGTATTAATGCGGATCGCGGACGTCTTGCGGAACAAGGGTGCGGCGGTGGTTACGATCCACCCCGACGCGACTGTCCGGGAACTGCTGGCCGGCCTTGCCGAGCAGAACATCGGCGCCATGGTGGTAGTCGGCATTGACGGTGTCGCCGGCATCGTCTCGGAGCGCGACGTGGTACGCCAGCTGCATACGCACGGCGCCAGCGTGCTATCGCGCCCGATCTCCACAATCATGACCGCCACGGTCGCCACCTGCACAAAATCGGACACGGTTGACAGCGTCAGCGTGCTGATGACCAAGAACCGCGTCCGCCATGTGCCGGTGCTGGACGGCAAAAAGCTGATCGGCATCGTCAGCATTGGCGACGTCGTAAAGACGCGAATGGAAGAACTCGAGGCCGAGCAGCAGCAGCTGCAGTCCTACATCACGCAGGGCTGACTGCCCGGCTGGGCTTCAACGCCGCTCAGCGCCAGGAGTACTCGGCGCGCAGGCGGGCGGCTACCACACCGAAGAGCTCGCGATCCAGGATCGCGCCCTCGCGGCGAATGCCCTCCTCGGGCACGTCAAGCACCCGGTCCAGCCGGACCCAGCTTTCGCGGCCTTCGTGATCCCAATCGCCAGCGCCGATCCCGACCCAATCCTTGTCGGCGGCGTGGCGTTGCTGACTGGACACCATCAGCCCGAGCAGGGCGCTGCGGTCACGCCCGACAACCAGGACCGGTCGGTCTTTGCCCTGGCTGGGGTCGTCCTCGTAGACCACCCACGTCCAGACGATCTCCCCGGGATCGGCCCGGCCATCGAGGTTGGGGGCGTAGACCAGCTTGCGGGCCCGGTGCGCGGTGGGGAAGCTGGTGCTGGTCACCGGCCGGCCCGCGGTGATCGCCACGGGTGGTGGCGGTGCGACAGCGGCGATGACGTTCATGGTGATCTTGACGGCGTGCTGCAGCTCCTTCAGGACCGCCTGGGACTGCTGAACCTGACGTGCGAGGTTCGGAGCCCGTTTGGTCACCAAATCCTCGGCGAATCCCTGCAACGTCTTCCACGGTGACTTCCGTTCCGACGCCATATGGGCAGTTTAGTCGTGCACGGAGACCGCCCATCGCGGCGAATTGTGTCTCGACCGCCCCGCCTGGATACCCTGGACATCGGCGAACCGCCGCTCAAGCACCCAGTCCAGGAGATCCCCATCAGCAGTTTCGCCGACAAGACCTTCACCGCGCCGGCGCAGATTCGGAACTTCTGCATCATCGCCCACATCGACCACGGCAAATCCACGCTGGCGGATCGGATGCTGCAGTTCACCGGCGTGGTCGACGAGCGTTCGATGCGGGCGCAGTACCTGGACCGGATGGACATCGAGCGGGAACGCGGGATCACGATCAAGGCCCAGAATGTGCGGCTGCCCTGGCGCGTGGGTGAAACGGATTACGTGCTGCATCTGATCGACACCCCGGGCCACGTCGACTTCACCTACGAGGTATCGCGCGCGCTGGAGGCCTGCGAGGGAGCGGTGCTGCTGGTCGACGCCGCGCAGGGGATCGAGGCGCAGACGCTGGCCAACCTCTATCTGGCCCTGGACCGCGACCTGCACATCATCCCAGTGCTGAACAAGATCGACCTGCCCGCCGCCGACCCGGACCGCTATGCGGGTGAGATCGCCCACATCATCGGCTGCGAACCGAGCGACGTGTTGCGAGTGTCCGGCAAGACGGGCGAGGGCGTCGCCGACCTGCTCGACCACGTCGTGCGTGAAGTGCCGCCCCCGCAGGGTGACGCCGACGCCCCGACCCGCGCGATGATCTTCGACTCCGTCTACGACATCTACCGCGGCGTGGTGACCTACGTCCGGGTGGTGGACGGCAAGATCACCCCGCGCGAGCGCATCGCGATGATGTCCACCGGCGCCGTCCACGAACTGCTCGAGGTCGGCATCGTCTCGCCCGAACCCAAGCCCAGCGATGGCCTGGGTGTGGGGGAGGTGGGCTATCTGATCACCGGGGTGAAGGACGTCCGGCAGTCCAAGGTGGGCGACACGGTGACGACGGCCCGCAACGGCGCCAAGGAGGCGTTGATCGGCTACCGGGAACCCAAGCCGATGGTCTACTCGGGGCTATATCCCGTCGACGGCTCGGACTACCCCAACCTGCGCGACGCCCTGGACAAGCTGCAGCTCAACGACGCGGCGCTGACCTACGAGCCGGAGACGTCGGTGGCGCTCGGTTTCGGTTTCCGGTGTGGCTTCCTGGGCCTGCTGCACATGGAGATCACCCGCGAGCGCCTGGAGCGCGAATTCGACCTGGACCTGATCTCGACGTCGCCGAACGTCGTCTACCGGGTGATCCTGGAGGGCGGGGCGGACGACTCCATGGTCGTGACCAACCCGTCGGACTGGCCGGAGGGCAAGGTCCGCACGGTGTACGAGCCGGTCGTCAAGACCACCATCATCGCGCCCAGCGAGTTCATCGGCACCATCATGGAGCTGTGCCAGTCGCGCCGTGGCGAGCTGGGCGGCATGGACTATCTGTCACCCGAGCGGGTGGAGCTGCGTTACACAATGCCGTTGGGCGAGATCATCTTCGACTTCTTCGACTCGCTGAAATCACGCACCCGCGGTTACGCCAGCCTCGACTACGAGGAGGCCGGCGAGCAGGAGGGCCAGCTGGTCAAGGTCGACATCCTGCTGCAGGGCGAGCCCGTCGACGCGTTCAGCGCGATCGTGCACAAGGATTCGGCATCCGCTTACGGCAATAAGATGACCGCCAAGCTCAAGGAGCTGATCCCGCGCCAGCAGTTCGAGGTGCCGGTGCAGGCGGCCATCGGATCGAAAATCATTGCGCGCGAGAACATTCGCGCGATCCGCAAGGACGTTTTGTCCAAATGCTACGGCGGCGACATCACCCGCAAACGCAAACTTCTGGAAAAGCAGAAGGAGGGCAAGAAGCGGATGAAGACCATCGGGCGGGTCGAGGTGCCGCAGGAGGCGTTCGTCGCCGCGTTGTCCACCGACGCGGGCGGCGACAAGGGGGACAAAGGCAAGAAGTGAGTAACCGCTGGTACTTCATGGCGGGGCTGTTGGCCGTGCTGTTGGTTTCCGGGTGCACTGCGACGACGGGTGGCGCAGCGCGTCCGGCGCCGAGCGCAGCGGCGGGGTCGCTGACGGGTTCAACCATCAGGCAGGTAATGCTCGATGGCGCTGCGCTGTCAAAGCTTCTCAACCAGCCGTTCAAGACCGTCCCACCCTTCCCGCCGCACTTCGGAGACGGCGACAAGTTGGTAGACAGTTATCGATCGCCTGCGCCCGCGGAATGTGTGGGCGTCGTTTTCATGCTGCAAAAAAGCACTTACCAGTCCGCCACTGGAAAAGGCGATGTCAGAAACTTCGCTACCGAGGGGTGGGCGCACGACGGGACCTCCGTAAGGGTGGATCTCGTCGTCGAGGGCGTCGTCTCTCTGCCCACAGCGCAAGACGCCGCCGCTTTGTTCGCGAGGTTCTCCGCGCAATGGAAGGAATGTGACGGCAAGACGCTGACGGTGCCCTCCGATATTTTCCCCGAGAATCCCATCGCAGACGTGCGCGTTGCGGATTCGGTGGTCGCAGCAACCGTTTCGCGGGGGGCCGGCGCGAACTCGATTTTGCTGTCCGCCCCGGAAGCCCGTGCCATTGGGGTACGGGGGAATTGCTTGGTCGAGGTCGATGTCACGTTTTTCGGTAACAGCTACCCGTCGGACGAGGGGTCTGGCGACGTGAACACCAGCGCTGTCGACATCTCCCACGCCATGATGGACAAAGTCAGCGCGTTGAGCTGACCGACTGGGCTGGCGGCGGGGCGGCGACGAGGCGGGCAAAGGCAAGAAGTAGCAATGACTTTGGCGCGACTGATACGGGTGATCGCAGTGCTGAGCGCCGCCGTGCTGAGCGGTGGCTGCGTGCGCATTGTGGACGGCTCCGCCAGTCCCGCCGGCGCGGCGCGGCCCGCGATCACGATGTCGGTCAAGGACATACTGCCCAGCGCCGACGAAGTCCGCGCTGCGGTCGGCAACGATATGCCGGCCCACGAATCGCCGCTCGTCGGCGGGATTGATGTGCTGCCCAACGGGATTCGCGACAACAGCGACGCCGCACCCATCGAGTGCATCGGGGCAATCTCGGTAGCGCCGCACGTCGTCTACGAAAAGGATCCGGTCACTGCCGCGGCAACGCAGACGTACTGGAACTACGACTTTGGCGTGGCCGCGTCGAGCGCGCACGCGGCGGTGATCAAAATGAGCTCGGCGCCTGACGCGCAACGGCTATTCGCGTCCTTCGTCCAGCAATGGCGGCAATGCGCGGGCACGACTGTCACCATGTACACCCACGACTCCGAAAGCACCGAGTTGTACTCGAAGGTTTCCGACGTCAATCTGCACGGCGCAACGCTTTCTGCCACCGTGCTGGGCTGGGACAACCACCACACTCCGCCGTTCCCGGTCGAGCATGCGATCGGGGTGGACTCGGAATTCATCGTTGATGTGGACGTCGCCGTCGGGGTCCACGCGCAGGCCGGCACCCGGGCCGTCGAGATCGTCGATGCGATGTTGCGGAAGGTGCCCAGGCCAAACTGAGCCGGGCGGACGCCGCGCATCGGTAGCTTCCAAGTGAACTTGTAGGAAACATTGGGGAAATATGCCGGTCTTAACGTGGAGGGTGGAACTGCGCAACAAGCTCAAGAAGTGGGGGCCAAGCACCAGCCATGACAGTGCTGCGAGTTGGCCTGACGCGCGGGGCGACCTTGCTGGGCATCGGACTGCTGTCCGTCGGCTGCACCGTGGTGACCGGGGGCAAGGCGCAGCCACCGTCGAGGTTGACGCCCCGCTCGCTCACCGGGCAAACGATTACGCAGGTGCTGATCGGTGACCAGACGCTGTCGCGAATTCTCAAGCAGCCCTTCGTGATTGATTCTCGCCTTCCGCCGCGGTTCGGCGGTCCGGAGACCCTGCAGGACTTGGGTTCGTCTTCGCCGGCCGACTGCCTCGGCGTCGCAGAGATGTTGCACCAAAGCGTCTATGCCGCAAGCAAAGTCAATGACGTTGCGGTTGAGACCTGGCGGCACGCTGCCCTGCCCGCCCACCTGACCAGTATCAAGGAGGGCGTGGTCAGCCTGCCCACCGCCGCCGACGCCAACGCGCTTTTCTCCACATTCGCCCAGCAGTGGCAGAGCTGCGATGGTCAGACGGTGCTATTGCCGGACGACGTGTTCAGGCTCAAGGCGGACATCACGAACGTACAAGTCGCCCCGTCCGTTCTCGCGGGAACCGTTTCGATCGCGTTCGAATCTGAGCCTTCGGATCCGGCGTCGATTCCGGCGGGGCGGGCCATAGGTGTACGGGGCAATTGCCTCGTCGAGGTCGAGGTCGACTTCTTCAATGAATCGCGCCGGTCGATGCAAGGATCGAGCGCTACCAACGCCACGGCTTTCGACATCGCGCACCTCATGATGGACAGAGTCAGCGCGCTGAGCTGACCGCCGTGTTACCGCTACATGGGCGCGTTGGCGGGCTGGAACATCCCGGAGCCGTCGGCCTCTTCCTCGGCGCGGATCACGTGCACCACGGCGTTGATCAGCGCCAGGTGGGTGAACGCCTGCGGGAAGTTGCCCAGGTGCCGGCCGGTTCGCGGTTCGATCTCCTCGGCGTAGAGGTACAGCGGACTGGCGTAGGCCAGCAACCGCTCGCACAGCCGCTTGGCGCGCGCCACCTCACCGATCTCGACCAGCGCCGACACCAGCCAGAACGAGCAAATGGTGAACGTGCCTTCCTCGCCGGATAACCCGTCGTCGGTCTCCTCCACCCGGTAGCGCAGCACCAGGCCTTCCTCGGTGAGTTCGTTGGCGATGGCCAGCACGGTGTTGCGCACCCGCGGGTCATCGGGCGGCAGGAATCGGGTCAGCACCACCAGCAGCAGCGAGGCGTCCAGTGCGTCACTGCCGTACCGCTGGGTGAACACGCCCCGGGCGTCCACCCCGTGCTCCAGGATGTCGGCCTTGATCTCCTCGGCGATGGCGCGCCACTGCTGGGCGTAGCTGGTCTCACCCTGCCGCTCGGCCAGCTTGGCCCCGCGGTCCAGCGCGACCCAGCACATCACCTTCGACGATGTGAAGTGCTGCGGCTCCCCGCGCACCTCCCAGATTCCGCGGTCGGGCTCACGCCAGTGCTCGATCGCCTCTTCCACCTGCTTCTTGAGCACCGGCCACAACGTCTCCGGGATTTGCTCACGCGACTTGGCGTGCAGGTAGAAGGAGTCCAGGATCGAGCCCCAAATATCGTGCTGGACCTGGTCGTAGGCGCCGTTGCCGATCCGCACCGGGCGCGCGTGGTCGTAGCCGGACAGATGGTTCAGCTCGTCTTCGACCAGGCTGCGCTCGCCGCCCACGCCGTACATCACCTGCAGCGGATGGGGCTGGTCGTTGTTGGCGCCGGACACGTCGGCGATGAACGCGAAGAAGTCGTCGGCCTCGCGGTCCAGTCCCAAGGTGTAGAGGCCCCACAACGCGAAGGTCGAGTCGCGAACCCACGCGTAGCGGTAGTCCCAGTTGCGTTCGCCGTGCGGGGTCTCCGGAAGCGACGTGGTGCTGGCCGCCAGCAGCGCGCCGGTGGGCGAATAGGTCAGCCCCTTCAGCGTCAGCGCGCTGCGCTGCAGGTACTCCCGCCACGGGTGGTCGGGGAAGTTGCCGATGTTGATCCACTGCCGCCAGCACTCGGTGGTTTGCCACATCTTGTCGGCGGCATCTTCAAAGGTTTGCGGGGCCGGGTGCTTGGTCCAGCTCAACGCGACGAACACGTTGTCGCCCTCGCTCATTCTGGTGCGTGCGCGCGCTTCACGGCCTTCCAGCCCGATCCGCAGATTGGTGGTCAGTCGCAGTGTCGGGTGCGCGTCCGGTTGTTTGCCGGCCCGCGCGACGGCCTCGCCGTACGCGTTGGCCGAGTATTCCCAGGTGGCGCCGATGCGGTGGTAGTCGAACGCTGGCTCGCAGCTCATCATCAACTCAACCGTGCCGCTCACACAGCGCACCGTGCGCAGCAGGATGTGTTCGGCGTCCCAGTCCATCGGGGTGCGGCGATGCGTTCGGGATCGGCGCTCGATGTCGTGCCACTTACCCATCACCAGCGCGTCGCGCACGATCAGCCAACCCGTGTGGGTCTGCCAGGTGGTTTCCATGATCAGGCTGCCCGGCAAATAACGCCGCGCCGACGGCACCGAGACGCCATACGGGCCAATCCGGAAATGGCCGGCGCTGCGGTCCAGGATCGCGCCGAACACGCTGGGTGAGTCGGGCCGGGGCACGCACAGCCACTCCACCGCACCGGCGGGCGAGATCAGGCACGTCGTCTCCCAGTCGGACAGGAAGGCGTAATCGGCGATCGGCGGAAACGGATTGCGCAGCGCTGCGCTGGCGGCGAACGGCGCGGGCGCGCTGAAGTCGAACGGCGCGGGCTGGCCGGCGCTGTTGACCGCCTCAACCGCTTCAGCCTCGGCGTCGACGTCGGATTGAGCGGCCTCGTCGGCGGGTTGTGCGGGTCGGTCGGCGGGTTCGACGTGCAGGGCCATGCCGACATCATCATCTGTCGACCCGTCCGGCGTCCATGGGTCTGGCCGAGAGGTCGGGTTAGCCGGGGCGCCGAGCGTACTCGGGTGTGTGCTCGGCCATCGGCCCGATCGCCATCATGTAGCCGATCAAGCGTCGCAACGCCGGCGTGCGGCTCACCAGCCGGATGGCGCGCGACGGTTCGCGATCGGTGCCGACGACCGCGACGGCGATCACCCTGGCATGGATCATGCGTTGCACCGCCTGCACCATCGCCGTTGGTATCCAACGGCGCGCCTGCACCCGGGCCAGCTGCCGGTTGGACACCCGCCCGGCCCGAAGCGGTCCGGCCAGCATCCGCGCGGTGGCGACGGCGTCGGCCACCGCCAGATTGATTCCGACGCCGCCGACCGGCGACATCGCGTGCGCCGCATCGCCGATGCACAGCACGCCGCCCGAATACCAGCGCCGCAGCCGATTGAGTTGCACGTCAAGCAGTTTCACGTCATCGAACGACGTCAATGTGGCGACGCGATCGGCAAGCCAGGGCACCATGCTCACCAGCACGCGGTGCAACGATTCGATGCCCTGCGACCGCATCTCGGCGTCGGCTCCCTTGGGAATGACGTAGGCGATCTGGTAGTAGTCGCCGCGGTCGATCAAGATGGCCCCGTGCCCGGCGTTGAACGTGCCGGCAAGTCCGGGCGGGTCGTCGGGCTGGCGAGGCAGCCGGAACCACCAGACGTCCATCGGCGCGCCGAAGGCCCGCGGCGCCAGGCCGACCGCTGGGCGCACAGCCGACGCGCGGCCGTCGCACCCCACCGTCAGTTCGGCGCGCATCTGCTTGACCCCGGATTCGTCACGGTAGGTGACGCCGACCACGCGGTCGCGGTCCTGCCCGGAGCCGCGGATCACGCCGGTCACCTCGGTGCTGCGCATCAACCGGAAGCTGGGCTCCGCCTCGGCGGCGGTGGCCAGCATCTCGAGGAAGTCCCACTGCGGCACCAACGCGATGTGCTGATGCGCACCGGGCAGGTGGGTCAGGTCGAGATCCACGGATTGGCCCTGCAGCTGCATCCGGGCGGTGTCGATGAGGCGATGCGGTAGCTGCGCGAACTGCTCGGCCAAACCGAGTTCGTCCAGCAGGCGCAACGTGCTCGCGTGCACGGTGTCGCCGCGGAAGTCACGCAGAAAGTCGGCGTGCTTTTCCATCACCGTGACATCCACACCGGCGCGTGCCAACAGCAGGCCAAGCATCATCCCGGCCGGTCCGCCGCCGGCGATCAGACAGGTGGTTGTCTCGGTTTCTGGGGCTCGGGCGGGGTCTGGGGCAGACACCTGCCGATCTTGACATACCGGCTGGTGGTCCCGGCGGGACCAGGAGGAATCCAGGGGGAATATAGGGTGAACCTGGTGAACGGGCTCCTGAATTGGTGGGACGGCATCGAGCTGTGGCTGTCCGGGCTCGCCTTCGTGCTGCAGGCACTGGTGGTGATGCCGGTGGTGCTGGCGCTGGCCTACGTCACGGCTGTATTGCTGGACCGACTGCTGGGCAAGGGCATCCAGTTGTTGCGCTTCCTGCGCCGCACCGACGGGGCGTCCGGGTAATCGGCATGCCGCGCTCTCGGGTGACGTTGGTTCTCGTCACGCTCGTGGTATTGGTCATCGTGACCTGGTTGCTGACGCGCTGACGCGTGGCTTACTCAGCGGCTCAAGATGACACTGGCACGTCTTGTAAGGCACGTTCTGTTAGGCTTCGCGCCATGCACGAAGCATCCCGTCTCCTGGCGTGCTGTGTCTCCGTGCACTGTTGTCGCTGACCCCCAACCCGTGCGCGGTCTGGGCGGGAGTCCGTGGATTCTCCCGAAGCTCTCGGCGCCTTTCCGCAGCAACGGGACTCACACCAAAAGTCCCCTACCGGAAGGCCAGGAATGCTTAACGACATCGGGTGCGCTTTGCGGCGCCCCTTTGTCGGGTTCGTCGCACTTGCCCTGATTGTGACCGTCGTTGCGGGGTGTCAGGGTGGTGCCAGTGACGTCGTTGGCGGTGGGGGGCTGACCAACGCGCGCACGAGCATCACCCTGGTCGCCTACTCGGTCCCAGAACCCGGCTGGAGCAAGGTAATTCCGGCGTTCAACGGCTCTGAGGAAGGCAAGGGCATACAGGTGATCACTTCATACGGGGCCTCCGGCGATCAGTCACGCGGTGTTGCCGACGGTAAGCCGGCCGATGTCGTGAACTTCTCTGTCGAACCCGACGTCACACGATTGGTCAAGGCCGGCAAGGTTTCCAAGGACTGGAATACCGACGCTACCAAGGGCATCCCGTTCGGGTCGGTGGTGACGTTAGTGGTGCGCAAAGGTAATCCGAAGAACATCAGGGATTGGGATGACCTGTTGCGGCCGGGAGTGGACGTCATCACGCCCAGTCCGCTGAGCTCCGGGTCGGCCAAGTGGAATCTACTCGCCCCGTACGCCGTCAAGAGTGAAGGCGGCAGGAATAGCCAAGCCGGAGTGAACTTTGTTAGCAAATTGGTGCGCGAACACATCAAACTGCGTCCCGGTTCGGGACGGGAAGCCACCGATGTCTTCGTCCAGGGCAGCGGTGATGTGTTGATCAGCTACGAGAACGAGGCCATTGCGACTGAGCGGGCGGGCAAGCCGGTCGAGCACGTCAATCCGCCGCAGACCTTCAAGATCGAAAATCCGGTCGCGGTGGTAACCAGCAGCCCCCACCTTCAAGCCGCGGTCGCCTTTAAAAACTTCCAATACACGGCGGCCGCGCAGAAGGTGTGGGCGCAGGCCGGTTTTCGGCCGGTCGATCCGGCCGTTGCGGCGGATTTTCGTGATCAGTTTCCGGTGCCGGCGAAGCTGTGGACCATCGCCGATCTCGGTGGCTGGAGCACAGTCGATCCCCAGCTGTTCGACAAGAACGCCGGCAGCATCACCAAGATTTATACGAAGGCCACCGGATGACGGCGCCGATAACAAGGGTGCCCACCGGGGCGCTAACCAATACAGGTTCGTCCCGCCGGACGGGGAATACGTCGCTTCGGGTCGGTGTGGCGACGCTCTGGCTTTCGGTGATTGTGTTGTTGCCGCTGGCCGCGATCGCATGGCAGGCCGCCGGCGGCGGGTGGCAGGCATTCTGGCTGGCGGTCACGTCGCATGCCGCGGTGGAATCGTTTCGGGTGACCCTGACCATCTCGGTCGCCGTCACGGCGATCAACATCGTATTTGGTCTGATCATCGCCTGGGTGCTGGTGCGTGACGACTTCGTCGGCAAACGGCTAGTCGACGCGATCATCGATCTGCCCTTCGCGTTGCCCACCATCGTCGCCAGCCTGGTGATGCTGGCCCTGTACGGGCACAACAGCCCGGTGGGTCTTCATCTGCAGCACACCGCGTGGGGTGTGGGTGTGGCACTGGCGTTCGTCACGTTGCCGTTCGTCGTGCGCGCCGTCCAACCGGTGCTGCTGGAAATCGATCGGGAGACCGAGGAGGCGGCCGCGTCGCTGGGCGCCAACGGCCCGAAGATCTTCACCTCGGTGATCCTGCCCTCGCTGCTGCCGGCATTGCTGTCCGGTGCCGGGCTGGCGTTCTCGCGGGCGATCGGTGAGTTCGGTTCGGTGGTGCTGATCGGTGGCGCGGTGCCGGGCAAGACCGAAGTGTCGTCGCAGTGGATCCGCACCTTGATCGAGAACGACGACCGCACCGGGGCCGCAGCGATATCGGTTGTGCTGTTGTCGATCTCATTCGCCGTGCTGCTTTTGCTCCGCGTCGTCGGTGCGCGTGCGGCCAAGCGGGAGGAGTTGGCCCCGTGACGTCTTCGCTGCGGGTTCGCTACCTTCTCCGATCTCTTGCTCTGGCGTACATCGTTGTGCTGCTAATCATTCCGGTAGCGGTGATCCTGTGGCGGACCTTCCAACCCGGGTTGGGCCAGTTCTACGACTGGGTGAGCACCCCGGCGGCGATATCGGCGCTGAACCTTTCGCTACTGGTGGTGGCCATCGTGGTGCCGCTGAACGTGGTCTTCGGTATCCCGACGGCATTGGTGCTCGCCCGCAACCGTTTTCGCGGCAAAGGGGTGCTCCAGGCCGTCATCGACCTGCCCTTCGCGGTATCACCGGTCGTCGTCGGTGTCGCGTTGATCTTGCTGTGGGGGTCGGCGGGCGCGCTGGGCTTCGTCGAGAAAGACCTCGGGTTCAAGATCATCTTCGGGTTGCCCGGCATCGTGCTGGCCAGCGTCTTCGTCACCCTGCCGTTCGTGGTTCGGGAGGTGGAGCCGGTATTGCACGAATTGGGAACCGACCAGGAGGAGGCGGCCGCAACGCTGGGTTCTAGCTGGTGGCAGACGTTTTGGCGGATCACGCTGCCATCCATCCGGTGGGGCCTGACGTACGGCATCGTGCTGACCATCGCGCGCACCCTCGGTGAGTACGGCGCGGTCATCATTGTGTCGTCCAACCTGCCGGGCAGGTCGCAAACGCTGACACTGCTGGTCTCGGATCGCTACAACCGTGGGGCCGAGTACGGCGCCTACGCGTTGTCGACGTTGCTGATGGGCGTTGCCGTGCTGGTATTGATTGTCCAGGTGGTTCTCGATGCCCGTCGTGCGCGGGCGGCCAGACGGGCCTGACAAGGAGACTTGAACATGACCGGCACGAGCTTTTCGGGGACTGACCACGCGATTGTGGTGCGTGACGCCTTCAAGCGCTATGGGGATTTCGTGGCGCTGGATCACGTGGATTTCGTGGTGCCCGCCGGGTCGCTCACGGCGTTGCTGGGCCCTAGTGGGTCGGGCAAGTCGACGTTGTTGCGCACCATCGCCGGGCTGGACCACCCCGATAGCGGCACCGTGACCATCAACGGCCGCGAGGTCACCCGGGTGCCCCCGCAGCGGCGGGGTATCGGGTTCGTGTTTCAGCACTACGCCGCGTTCAAGCACCTGACGGTGCGCGACAACGTGGCCTACGGGCTGAAGATCCGCAAGCGGCCCAAAGCCGAGATTAAGGAAAAGGTCGACAACCTGCTCGAAGTGGTGGGGCTGGCCGGGTTTCAGAGCCGCTATCCCAACCAGCTCTCCGGTGGTCAGCGCCAGCGCATGGCGCTGGCGCGGGCGTTGGCGGTGGATCCGCAGGTGTTGTTGCTTGATGAGCCGTTCGGAGCGCTCGATGCCAAGGTCCGTGAGGATCTGCGGGCCTGGTTGCGCCGTTTGCACGACGAGGTGCATGTGACCACGGTGCTGGTCACCCATGATCAGGCCGAGGCACTGGATGTGGCCGACCGCATCGCGGTGCTCAACAAGGGCCGCATCGAACAGGTCGGCTCACCCACCCAGGTATATGACGCTCCGGCGAATGCGTTTGTGATGTCGTTCTTGGGTGCGGTCTCAGTGCTCAACGGCGCCTTGGTCCGCCCGCACGACATCCGGGTGGGACGCAACCCCAACATGGCCATCGCCACCGCCGACGACACCGCGCAGGCCACCGGCGTCCTGCGCGCGACCATCGACCGCATCGTGATGCTGGGCTTCGAGGTGCGGGTCGAGTTGACCAGCGCGGCCACCGGGGGCAACTTCACCGCCCAGATCACCCGCGGCGACGCCGAAGCGCTCGGTCTGAAGGAAGGCGACACCGTGTACGTTCGTGCCACCCGGGTACCGCCCATCGTCGATGATGCCCGCGACGCCGACGCGGGTGGATCCGAAGCGGATCCGAGCACGCTGACCAGAGCGTGAAGTGCTAACAGAGGGGTTGGTCATGGCCAGGAGTGTCACGCAGTTAGTGCAAGCCGCGAACGCCGTCGTGCCGCGAATCGCCGCGGCGCGGGCGCAAGAGCTGATTGCCAAGGCCGGGGCTTTGGTTGTCGATGTACGGGAAGCGTCCGAGGTGCAGCAGAGCGGCAAGGTCAGCGGTGCCGTACACGTTCCGCGCGGACTGCTCGAATTTGTGGCGGACCCCCAATCGCCTTCCCACGACCAGCGTTTCGAGACGGGCAAGCCGGTGATCGTGTACTGCGCGGGGGGCGGACGCGCGGCTCTCGCCGGGCAGGCGCTCAAGGAAATGGGCTACGGCGAGGTTTACAACCTGGGCGGGTTCGCGGACTGGGCGGACAGCGGCGGGGCGATCGACACCTCACCGGCCTGACCGCCCGCCGCTAGCGTCAGGCCGCGAGGCGGTCGGCGCGAGCTTTCAGCGCCTGATCGAAGCGATCCAGCACGGTTTCGGCCACCAGTCGGTGGGCTCCCAACGGAGTCGCCATGTCGATGCCGGCGCCGTCAGCGAATGTCTGCACCCGGTCCGGCAATCGCCCCGGCGCCAAAAACCACGGCGCGATGACCACCCGGCGGGCGCCGCGGCGCCGCAACTGGTTGGTCGCTTCGGCCAGCGACGGTTCCGGATGGGTGGCGAACGCGGTCGTCACACCGGCCCAGCGGGTGCCCGCCGCCAGCCTCGGCGCCACCGCAGCGGTGCGGGCGTTCGCAGCGGGATTCGATGAGCCGATCGCCACCAGCAGGACACCGAGCGTGTCGTCCAGCCGCGACACGCCCAACTCCGCGACCCGCTGACGGGCCACCGTCACCAGCCGGTCATCCTCGCCGAGCACCGGCGCTTGCCACACGCGCTCGGGGTTGGGGCAGCCGGCGATCTGACGCGGGATGTCGACGCGGGCGTGGTAGGCGTTCGCCAACAGCAATGGGGTGACGACCGCCGTAGCAGCACCGCGGCTGCCTGAGACGCCGTCGAGCACGTCGACCAGGCTCGGCGCATTCAGCTCGCAGAACGCCAGCTGGACGTCGAGGCCGGGCCGCATGCGCGTTACCAGGCCGGCCACGGCCCGTGCGTTCGCGGCCGACCGCGGATCCGCACTCCCGTGCGCGGTCAGCACCAGCTTGGGTGCCAGCGGGGTCACGAGGCGTGCAACCCGCATTCGGTCTTGGCGAGTCCTTGCCAGCGCCCGCTACGCGGGTCGGCGCCGTCGGCGGGTTTGGCCGTGCACGGAGCGCAGCCGATCGACGGATAGCCCTCGTAGACAAGCGGATTCACCAGCACGTCGTGCTCGTCGATGTAGTTCTGCACATCGTCGTCTGTCCACGTGGCCAGCGGGTTGATCTTCACCAGCTTGAAGGCCTCGTCGAAGCTGATCAGCGCGGCGTTGGCCCGGGTCGGCGCCTCCACCCGGCGCAGCCCGGTCACCCACGCCGAATAGCCGCTCAGCGCTTTGCCCAGCGGTGCAACCTTGCGCATCCGGCAGCACTCGCCGGGATCACTGGCGAACAAGTCCTTGCCCACGAGTGCGTCCTGCTCGGCCACCGTGTGCTCCGGAGTGACATTGAGTACCCGAACGTCGTAGACGGATTCGATCGCGTCGCGGGTGCCGATGGTTTCGACGAAGTGGTAGCCGGTGTCCAGAAACATCACCGGTACGCCTGGGCGCACCCGGGCGGCCAGGTCCACCAGCACGGCGTCCTGCATGTTGGAGGCCACCACGTAGTTGCATGTCGCCCATCCGCGCGGTCCGTTCACACCGCCGAAGTTTTCTTCGGTCCAGCGCAGCAATTCGGGCGCGCTAGCGCCGTCGAGTTCCGCGGCGCCACGCGCCGCCAGCTCACGCAGCTCGGCTTCGGTCGGCTTGGTCGTATTCCCGCTCATCGCAAGTCATCCTCCTCGGCGCGAATCGCCCACTGCGCAAACCGTTCCCCCGCGTTGCGGTGTTTGACGAAGTTGCGCACCACCCGTTCGATATAGTCACCCAGCTCGTCGCTGGTGACCTTGTGCTGGCGCAGTTTTCGGCCGAAACCGCTGTCCAGGCCCAAGCTGCCGCCCAGGTGCACCTGGAAGCCCTCGACCGAGTTGCCGTCACCATCGTCGACCATTTGGCCCTTGAAACCGATGTCGGCCACTTGAATTCGCGCACACGAGTTCGGGCAGCCGTTGATGTTGACCGTGATCGGCACGTCCAGGCGGGAGTTGATGTCGTCGAGACGACGCTCCAGCTCCGGCACCAACGACTGTGCCCGCACCCGGGTTTCGGCGAATGACAGCTTGCAGAACTCAATGCCGGTGCACGCCATCAGGTTTCGGCGCCAATGCGAAGGCCGCGACTGCAACCCCAGCGCCTCGAGGCCAGCGACGAAGTCGTCGAGCTTGTCGTCGGCGATGTCGAGGATGACCAGCTTCTGGTAGGGGGTGAACCGGATGCGGTCGGACCCGGCCTGCTGGGCCAAGTCAGCCACCGCGGACAGGATGGTGCCGGATACCCGTCCCGCGATCGGGGCGGCCCCGACGGCGTTGAGCCCGTTCTTGAGCCGCTGCACCCCGACGTGGTCGATCGGATGCTTGACCGGCTCGGGCGCCGGGCCGTCGATGAGCGGACGTTTGAGGTACTCGGTTTCCAGGACTTCGCGGAATTTCTCTATGCCCCAGTCCTTGATCAGGAACTTCAGCCGCGCCTTGGCCCTTAGCCGCCGGTAGCCGTAGTCGCGGAATATCGAGGTGACCGCCGCCCAGACCTCGGGCACCTCCTCCAGCGGAACCCAGGCGCCCACCCGCTGGCCCAGCATCGGGTTGGTCGATAGGCCGCCGCCGACCCACAGGTCCAGGCCGGGCCCGTGTTCGGGATGGTTGACGCCGATGAACGCGATGTCGTTGACCTCGTGGACGACGTCCTGCAGACCCGAGATGGCGGTCTTGTACTTGCGGGGCAGGTCGGCGAAGTCGGGTTTGCCGATGTAGCGGCGGACAATCTCGTCGATCGCCCAGGTCGGATCCAGCACCTCGTCCAGCGACTCGCCGGCCAGCGGTGAGCCCAGGATCACGCGCGGGCAGTCGCCGCACGCCTCGGCGGTCTGCAGTCCGACTTCGTCCAGGCGCCGCCAGATCTCGGGGACCTTCTCCACCTCGATCCAGTGGTATTGCACGTTCTCCCGATCGGAGATGTCGGCGGTGTCGCGGGCAAACTCGATCGAGATCTGTCCCAGCGTGCGCAGGGCGGCAGCCGACAGCGCGCCGCCATCGCAGCGCACCCGCATCATGAAGTATCTGGCCTCGAGCTTGTCCATGTTCTCGTCGCCGGTCCAGCTGCCGTCGTAACCCTGCTCGCGCTGGGTGTACAGGCCCCACCAGCGCATCCGGCCGCGCAGGTCGTTTTTCTCGATGCTGTCGAAGCCTTCCTTGGCGTAGACGTTCTCGATGCGGTCCCGAACCTCAAGCGGCGGGCCGGCCTGCTTGAACTCTTCGTTGGCGTTGAGCGGCTCGCGATTCCCGAGCGCCCACTGGCCCTCGTCGCGAGTCTTCGCCGGACGCGCTGTCGTCATTAGAGGGGGCTCCTTCGCGAACGTTGTCAGCCATGGAACGCGCAGAACACCGGTTCTCTTCCGGCGGCGCAGATCCGGTGGCCAGGCTGGAGTACAGGTGGGTTGGGTCTACGACATCAAGGCAGACAGCAACAGCTACAGACGCGCTTGAGGTCGATATGCCGCCGCGCCACCAGGGCTATCCGCAAAGGGAAGCGCAGGTTCGGGTTGGCGGCGATCACGCGCCCATTCTGCCATGGATGGCGACAAGCCATGCAACCAGGTCAAATTTCTTCTCACGCTGATTAAAACTACCGAGCAAGCCTGGGTGATTCGGTAAGCAAAGCCGAGAATCCGCTGAGAACGCGGCGTCGTGCAAAGATTTGGCATGACCCTTCGCCAGGCACCGGTCGATCTGCCCGCCATGCAGCCGGGCCCCGGGCAGCCGTTCGGAGTGTATGTGCACGTCCCGTTCTGCATAACCCGTTGCGGTTATTGCGATTTCAACACCTATACGCCGGCCGAGTTGGGTGGCGTCAACCCGGACGCCTGGTTGCTGGCGCTGCGGGCAGAGCTCGAGTTGGCGGCCGCGCGGGTGGACGCACCAGTGGTGAACACCGTGTTCGTCGGCGGTGGGACGCCGTCGTTACTGGGCGGTGAGCGTCTGGCCGGTTTGCTCGACATGGTGCGCGAGCACTTCACGCTGGCGCCGGACGTCGAAGTCACCACCGAGGCCAACCCCGAGTCGACGTGGCCGGAGTTTTTCGCAGCGATCCGCGCGGCCGGCTACACGCGGGTATCGCTGGGCATGCAATCGGTGGCACCGCGGGTGCTGGGCGTCCTCGATCGGATTCACACACCGAATCGCTCGGCGGACGCGGCCCGCGAGGCGTTGGCTGCCGGCTTCGAACACGTCAGTCTGGACCTGATCTACGGCACGCCGGGGGAGTCCGACGACGACCTGTTGTGGTCGGTCGACACTGCGATCGAGACGGGTGTCGACCATGTGTCGGCCTACGCGTTAGTCGTCGAGGACGGCACCGCATTGGCACGGCGGGTCCGCAGCGGTGAGCTGGCCGCCCCCGACGACGATGTGCTCGCGCATCGCTACGAGTTGGTGGACGCGCGGCTGTCCGCCGCTGGGTTGACTTGGTACGAGGTGTCCAACTGGTCGCGACCGGGTGGTGAATGCCGGCACAACCTCGGCTACTGGGACGGCGGCCAGTGGTGGGGTGCGGGGCCGGGGGCGCACGGTTACATCGGCACGACTCGCTGGTGGAATGTCAAGCACCCCAATGCCTATGCAGAGGTACTGGCCGGCGCCACGCTGCCGGTGGCTGGCTTCGAGCAGCTCGGCACGGAGGCTTTGCATACCGAAGACGTGCTGTTGAAAACTCGTCTGCGCCAGGGGCTGCCACTCGCGGCACTCGATGCCGCCGAACGCGAACGCTCCGAGGCGGTGGTCGCCGACGGGCTGTTGATAACCGAAGGCGACAGACTGGTCCTCACCGCCCGCGGGCGGCTGCTAGCCGACGGGGTCGTGCGTACGCTGCTGGGCTAGTTGTCAGCTGCCCGGGAACCAATGCCCAATGAGACGGGCGATCTCGATGTAGAGCGGTATTCCGATGGTGACGGTGTAGGAGAACGTCAATCCCAATGATGCGGCCAGCGGCAATGTCGGGCTCGCCTCGGGAATCGCCAGCCGCTGGACCGCCGGAACGGTGATGTACGACGCGGAGCCGCACAGCAGCGCGAACAGCACGTAGGTGCCCGGCTGGAAGTGCGTATCGGTGAGGTCGGAGTAGATGTGCGCCAGCAGAATTCCCAGCACCGCAAAGAAGTTCGGCGCTAGCAGGCCGAAGAGGATGAAACCGCGCCCGGCAGATTTGAGATCCGGCAACTTGCGCGACGCCGTCATCCCCATCTCGAGCAGAAACAAGCAGAGCACACCTTGGAACGCCGAAACGAACAAATTGTTCTGGTCGTGGACGACCTTCTGGCCCTGCAGTGCACTGATGAAGCCAATGGCTATCCCGCCGACGAGGAGAACCAGCCCGGGATTGAGGAACACTTCCTGCAGGAGCTCGCGGGAGAAGAAGGGCATCCTCTTGGCTTTCCCGAGAGCTGGGGTTTGGTCGGGCTCCCAGTCCGGACGCTCCAGCTTTTCCATCGAGAGTTCCAACTCCTGCTCGACAGCGCGGTCGTGCAGGGTCTCCAGGCTCTGGCCGTGACGTGGACGGGCGGCGGTGCCGGGACCGACCCCGGCCCTGGCCGGGATATAGCCGGCCTCGTCCGGCATGTACCCGGCTTCGTTCAAACCACGGTGCCGCAGCCGTGCGACCAGGTACAGCGCCACCAGGCAGCCCGGAATCTCCATGAAGGCCAGCAGGACCGGCATGTAGGCGTTGAAGGCGATGTGCACACCCGCCAGGAATGCCACGCAGGTGGCATAGGTTCCCGCCGAGTCGGAGCCGTAATAACCCGCGACCGTCGCTCTGTCGACCTGCCGCATCTTGGTGATGTACTTCAGCAGGAAGTAGGCGGCAATGCCGATCACGAAGTTCAAGGCGAAGCCGAGGAGCGTGAAGCCGGCGATATTGTCGATGTCTTCCGGCTTGATCTTGGCGAGTTCTTCGCCGCCCTGCCAGCCGATGGCGACCAACAGGTACATGGTCAGGCCCTGGTAGATCACGTAGGGGAACTCAAACCGGACCTTCAGGAGCGGGATGAGGAACCCGAAGTAGAAGAACAGCAGCAGTGGCTTAAAGAGGTTGGAGGTGAAGTTGTCCCAGAACTCATAAAGCATTGGTGTCTCCGAGCGACTCAGCAACGCAGTGCGGGAGGCAGCAACCGGTGCGGGCGACAACGAACATCAATGACACCTCGTGAGATGGACTGCGTTGTGGCGCAACGGTGTTGCCTTTCCCGTAGACGGATCGCAAGTGCACCATCGCAGTGCGCTTGGAAGCCGTAATTCGGAATTCTGCTATATCGCAGTCACTCCGACGATAACGCCACCGCTCTCGCGGAGCTTTGGTATCACACGGTGTGTCGGGAACTGAAGCCGGAAGCTCTTGGGGCCCAAACCCTTAACCGGGAAGAGCTGTCCTCAGTGACCGATACCTGTGCAGACCCTCACAGTGCGAGATGCATGCACCCAAAATCGTGCTACGCGGAGTGATCCGAGTCAAACGCCTTTACGAACAATTAACACGAGAATTCGCTGCCCTCCCAGGCGGCCGTGCGCGTTCAGCTGGCCGGTTAATCCAAAGTTGGCTATAAATTCCGAGCCGTCAGGACCTTCAGAACCAGTGTCCGATCACGCGGTTGAGCTCGATATAGAGCGGGATTCCGATCGTGACGTTGTACGAAAACGTCAGACCCAGCGAGGCCGCGAGAGGCAGGGTCGGGCTGGCCTCCGGGAT
This sequence comes from uncultured Actinomycetota bacterium, assembly GCA_963767375.1. Lineage (GTDB taxonomy): Bacteria > Actinomycetota > Actinomycetes > Mycobacteriales > Mycobacteriaceae > Mycobacterium. The sequence continues at coordinate 174,836 of CAVYDT010000006.1, read as the reverse complement.
CGCCAGCCGCTGCACCGCGGGGACGGCGATGTAGGACGCCGCGCCGCACAGCACCGCGAACAGCACATAGGTTCCCGGCTTGAAGTCGGTGTGCGTGAGGGCGGCGTAGGCGTGCGCGACGATCATTCCGAGTGGCGCGAAGATATTCGGCGCGAGTATGCCAAAGAAGATGAAACCGGGGCCCGCTTCGCGCAGGTCTTTCAGCTTGCGCGAGGCTGTCATGCCCATCTCGAGCAGGAAGAGGCAGAGCACGCCCTGGAATGCCATCACGAAGAATTTGTCGTCGTCCGCAACGACCTTCTGCCCCTGCAGCCCACTGATGAGCCCGATCAGGATGCCCCCAATCAGGAGGACCAGCCCGGGATTGAGGAACACTTCCTGCAGGAGCTCACGGGAGAAAATGGGCATCCTCTTGGCCTTACCGCGCACCGGGCTGTGGTCGGGCTCCCAGTTCGGATGCTCCAGCTTTTCCATCGAGAGCTCCAACTCCTGCTCGACACCCCGATCGTGCTGGGCGTCCAGGGACTCGCCCTTGGCGGGCCGTGCGGCCGTGCCGGGCCCGACTCCGACCTTGACCGGCGGGATGTAGCCGGCCTCGCCGGGCATGTAACCCGCTTCGTTCAAACCACGGTGCCGCAGTCGTGCAACTAGATACAGCGCCACCAGGCAGCCCGGAATCTCCATCACGGCCAGCATCACCGGCATGTAGGCGTTGAATGCGAGGTTGATGCCGGCGAGGAAGGCCACGCAGGTGGCGAAGGTCCCTGCCGAGTCGGAGCCGTAATAACCGGCGACCGTCGCCTTGTCGACTTTTCGCATCGAACTCAAAACACTCAGCAATAGGTAAGCCAAGCCGCCGATCGCGAAGTTCAACGCGAAGCCCAGCACCATGAATCCCACGATGGTGCCGACCTCGTTGGGCTTGATCTTGGCGAGCTCCTCGCCTCCGTGCCAGCCGATGGCCAGCAGCAGGTACATGGTCAGGCCCTGGTAGATCACGTACGGGAACTCGAAGCGCACCCTGAAGATCGGGATCAGGAACCCGAAGTAGAAGAACAGCAGGAGTGGCTTGAACAGGTTGTGGGTGAAGTTGTGCCAGAACTCTTGCAGCATTTGGTGCCTCCCTTGACTGGTGCGGTGATCACGGGAAGCACCGTCCGCGAGCGGGGGTAACCACGGACATCCCGATAACGTGGAAAAATTTAGCTCTGCCATTGCCAAACCGCCACTCGGGTAAAGCGTGAAAAGACCCGGGGTAACCCGACGTCACGGGAATGGTTGCGACAGGTAAAAGCCCTGTTCAGGGCCCATTCGGCGAGTCCGTCACGATGCGATTGTCGTGAATTCAGTGTGAGTTTGCTGTGTATGCACTGAAGAGCCGACGTGCTGTCGAAATGAGCGAGGGTCGCACGCCCGCTTTCCGCGGTTGCGCAATGTCCCAGATTAGTTCGCCGGTGGTGAGCCGATGGCCGGGTGGGTGGGCGAATTTTCCGACGCGATCCCCGCTAAAGCCGGCAAATGTGCTCGTCTTTGGGTTAATCGTGAGCTCGTCGCCCGCAAATGCCTGGACCCTGTTCGCACCTCGCGAGCCGGATCACGAGCGAGGTTCCCGTTCTCTCGATGGCTCAAACGGTGCGCGGCGCGTTGGCGGTCCGAGCGGTAGCAGGATGGGCTCAATCAGTCGCATTAAAGTTGTGTTAAGCCCGTTCGCGACACGCCGAGCAGCCGGATTTTCGGCGCTTTTGGTCATCGGCTTGTTGTAGGCCAAGGTTCGTGCGGTTAGCCGTGATCGTAAGTCAACTCCGGGACGGCAGCACCTTCCGTCGTCCGACGAGAAGGCAAATCGTTGTGAACCGCTTGGGGTGTTTCCGTTCCCGAGACATGCCGCGAGGCCCACCCACAAAGAGGGTCGGCACGGCTGCTGTCTGTGGAAAGGATGAGGCAGCGAATCCGCGTAGCGGGCCGCGCGGCGCGGAGCGGTACTAAAAGCCAGGGACGGCTGAGCGGTTTTGTTCTGGGCGAGGTTTTATCGCCGTCTATTCGGTGGTCCGGAGCGGGCGGGAGGGGGTTGCGCAGATTTAGATAGGTTAGGCTACATTTACTAGCTGTGACCGATGTCAGCATCAAGCCCAGTTCCGCCGACACCGCGTCACTGTCGGTACCGCTTCCGGACCACATCGACCCGGCCGACCTGGCAGCAGAGCTGGCGGCGGTGTTGCCCGAGCAAGTCGGCGAGGAGTACTTGCTCTACGAGCGTGACGGTCAATGGGTTGTGGCCGCCGGGGTGCTCGCGATGGTCGAGCTGGATAGCGACGAATTGCGTGTCATCCGCGACGGTGTGATACAGCGGCAGCATTGGTCAGGTCGCCCCGGACCGGTCCTGGGCGAAGCCATTGACCGGTTGTTGCTGGAGACCGACCAGGTTTTCGGCTGGATCGCCTTTGAATTCGGCGTCTACCGCTACGGGTTGCAGGAGCGCCTTGAGCCGCGAACACCACTCGCCCGAATCTTTTGGCCCCGCACCCGAATTGTGGTGAGCAGAAACGCGATTCGACTATTCGGCGCCGGGGCCAGCCACCTCGAAGCGGTGCGCGGGTTGCTCAGCGCCGGGGTCCGCGCAATGCCGCAGGCCCGTGCGGTTGACGTTACGGCCGACTCGTCCGGCTATCGGGAGCGGGTCGCGGCAGCTGTTCGCGAGATCACCACCGGCCGCTACCACAAGGTGATCCTGTCTCGTTGTGTCGAAGTGCCTTTCGCGCTTGACTTTCCGTCCACCTATCGGCTGGGACGCCGGAACAACACTCCGGTCAGGTCATTTTTGTTGAGGCTGGGCGGAATTCGCGCTGTGGGGTACAGCCCGGAACTCGTTGCCGCGGTCGACCGCGATGGTGCAGTGATCACCGAGCCGTTGGCCGGCACCCGCGCGCTCGGTCGTGGTTCAGCGCTTGACCGTGAGGCGCGCGATGACCTCGAATCGAACTCTAAAGAGATTGTGGAGCACGCCATTTCGGTGCGCAGCTCGCTTCGCGAGATTACCGAGATCGCCGAACCCGGCACTGCGGCCGTCACCGATTTCATGACGGTCCGGGAGCGTGGGAGCGTGCAGCACCTCGGCTCGACGATCAGCGCGCGGCTGGACCCGTCGAGCGACCGCATGGACGCCCTGGAGGCGCTTTTTCCGGCGGTCACCGCCTCCGGTATTCCGAAAGCCGCCGGTGTCGAGGCCATCTTGCGCCTCGACGAAGGCCCACGCGGTCTGTATTCCGGTGCGGTCGTGATGATTTCATCAGATGGCGGGCTGGACGCCGCGCTGACGCTGCGAGCGGCCTATGAATGCGACGGGAAGACCTGGCTGCGGGCCGGCGCCGGCCTCATCGAAGCGTCGGAACCCGAACGCGAGTTCGAAGAGACCTGCGAGAAGCTGTCCACGCTGGCGCCATATCTGATTGCGCGTCCATAGCGTCAGTTGCTCAGTCGCGCCGTAACGGTGACGCGTCCCTTGTCGTCCCGTTTGGCCACCGCATGTCCAACGCGATCCGTCTCGTCAAGTCGCACCGTGAGCGGCGCGCCGTCGTTGAGGAAGTTCCGCCACCACGTCTTTGCGTCAGGCATGTTGACGCTGATTGTCACGTCGTCACCCGAACGGCGATAGGACACCGGGATACTGAATGTCCGTCCGGACCGCCGGCCGGTATAGGTCACCATTGCGATGTTGCGGTTCACTAATCTGCCGAAGCGTGGCGAGTTAGCCAAGGCGGCCACCGGCGCATTGACAAGAGGCGCGGCGCGCATCAGCAGGCGTCCAAGATTATCGAGTTGCATCACACAAGTATGGCGATCAAAGTCACTGAGTGCCCGCGACGCTGACTTGGCGGGCGATCGCCCGCTTGTCGACCTTGCCGACCGGCGTCGTCGGTAGAGCGGTCATCGCGACCAGCATGTCGGCCCGTGCATGCGCGGCCACCCCGCGCTCGTCGAGGTAAGCGTTCACTTCGGCAAGCGTCATCGGGGACCCGGCGAAAACGATCGCTGCGCAGATCTTTTCTCCCAGGTCAGGATCGGGGAGAGGAACCGCGGCAGCCGACCAGATCGCCTCGTGACTCAGCAGCGGCTCTTCGATGCTCTGGGCGGCGATGGTTTCACCGCAGCGGCAGATCACGTCTTTGGTCCGACCGGTGACCACCAGGTAGCCGTCGTCCCGGAGGCGGACGAGGTCGCCGCTGCGGTAGAAGCCGTCGGGATCGAAGCAGCGCTCGTTGTCGCGTTCCGCGCGAAAATAGCCGTTGAACGTGTACGGCCCGCGTACCAGCAGCTCACCTTCTTCGCCCCGCGCCACCAGATGGCCGTCGGTGTCGACGACGCGCAGCTCATCGGCCGGGCAGAGTGGCCGACCCTGGGTGTGGTCGACCAGGTCAGGCGGGTCGTCGAGCCGGGTGAAGTTCAGCAGTCCCTCCGCCATGCCGAACACCTGCTGCAGGCCGGGGGTGAGCGCGGTGCGAATCTGCCTGGCGTCCTCGGCCTCCAGCTTGGAGCCGCCAACCTGCAAGAGCCGCAACGACGTTGGTGTCACCGGCTCCCAGTCGCAGGCTTGCGCCCACAGCTTGGCCAACGCCGGCACCAGCGCGGTGACCGTGACACCGTGCCGTTCCATCGTGGCGAACGCGGCCTCCGGGCTCGGATCGGTGCTGAAAACGACTGTGGCGCCGACCGTAATCGCACCGAGGATGCCGGGGCACGCCAGCGGGAAATTATGCGCGGCAGGCAAGGTCACCAGATACACGTCGTCTTTCGTCAGGTCGCACAGCTGGGCGCTCGCACTGGCGTTGTAGACGTAGTCGTCGTGGGTGCGGGGGATCAGCTTCGGCGCGCCGGTGGTGCCACCCGACACCAAAAGCAGCGCTGGTGATGCGGTGTCGCGAACGATTGCGGGCGGGTCACCGGCGGGCAGCGCCGACCACGACGTGAACGGACCGGGGTCCCCGTCGACCCCGTCGATCACGACATGGCGGAGCTGCGGATGCGCGCTGACCATCTGCTCGGCCATCGCCCGGTAGTCGAAGCCGTTCGCCGCCTCGGTGGTTACCAACCCGACTGCACCGCTGACCGCCGCGAAGTGGCTGAGTTCCGCGAGCCGATGCCCGGGTAGGCACATCACCGGGATGGCCCCGGCGCGCAGCAGGCCGAACAGGGCAACGGCGAATCGGCGGGAATTGGGCAGCTGCAGCAGCACCCGGTCAGCGCGCTGTATACCCAGGGCGGACAGACCGCCGGCGGCTTGGTCGGCGAGTTCGTCCAGCTCGCGGTACGTATGGCTGCCCGTGTCGTCCACGACCGCGACGCGGTCGGGCCAGGTCGTCGCGGCATGGCGCAGCAGTGACTCGACGGTGCGCCCGGTCCAGTAGCCGGCGGCCCGGTACGCGGCGGCGCGCTGTGGTGGAAAAGCCACGAATCCATCCGTGCCTGCGGTTTCGGACGGCGGGGGCGGGGTTACTGGCACCTCAGTGGCTCCCTCGGGGCAGGCGTATACGGGCCTCGGCCATAGGGTAGCGTACACAAAAGTTAGGACAGCCTGAGCTAAGCCGAGCGACGGAGGTGGGGTTGTGGTTGGCGCATCAATCGCCGGCGTGCGTCCCCGCGTTCGCGCGCGATGGGCGGGAGCCTGGTGAGCGGGACGGTAGTGATCATCGGGGCCGGCGCGAAGGCGGTGGCTGTGGCCGCGAAGGCAGCGGTGCTGCGCGACATGGGCGTTGATGTTCCCGACGTCGTCGCCGTCGAACGCACGGGCGTCGCGGCCAACTGGCGCGCCGGCGGCGGCTGGACCGACGGGCGGCAGCGGTTGGGCACCAGTCCGGAAAAGGACGTTGGCTTCCCGTACCGCTCCACGCTGGTGCCGGGCCGCAACACCGAGGTCGACGAGCGGATGATGCGGTTCAGCTGGCAGTCGTATCTGGTTGCTTCGGACCAGTTCGTGGGCTGGATCGACCGGGGTAGGCCGGCGCCGACGCACGACACCTGGGCTCGGTATCTGCGCTGGGTTGCCGACGAGGTGGACCTGAAAGTCGTTCGCGGCGAGGTGCTTCGGATTTCGGTCGGCGAATCGCGCTGGGAGCTGGACACCCAGGAGTCGAGCCTGACCGCCGACACGCTGATGATTACGGGTCCGGGGCAACCGGAACGGTGCATCCTTCCAGGCGACCCGCGCGTGTTGTCGATCGCGGAGTTCTGGGACCGTGCGAACAGCCACGACCGGATCGTCGCCGAAAACGTGGCGGTCATCGGCGGCGGGGAGACCGCGGCGTCGATGCTCAACGAGCTGTTCCACCACCGGATTTCGACGATTACGGCGATCTCGCCGCAGGCCACGCTGTTTACCCGCGGTGAGGGCTTCTTCGAGAATTCGCTGTTCTCCGACCCCGCCGGGTGGCGCAGCCTCACGCCGGCCGAAAGGCGTGAATGCATTGCCCGCACCGACCGCGGGGTGTTCTCCGCGCGGGTTCAGGAGTCGCTGCTTGCCGACGAAAGGATCAAGCACCTGCGCGGGCGCGTGGCTCGCGTGATCGACCGCGACAGCCGAATCTGGATCACGCTGAGCATTGACACCAACGGCGAACCGCGCGAGATGCTGCACAACTTCGACCTCGTGATCGACGGTTCCGGCGCCGACCAGCTGTGGTTCGTGCCGTTGCTGCAACAGCCCGCGGTTGACCTGCTGGCGCTTGGGCTGGGCGGGTCGCTGACTTGCGAGCGCCTGGAAGACTCCATCGGCCACGACCTGGCAGTTGCGGGCGTCACCCCGAAATTGGTGCTGCCCAATCTTTCTGCCGTCAACGAGGGCCCGGGATTCCCGAATCTGAGCTGTCTGGGGCTGCTGTCCGATCGTGTGCTTGGCGCCGAGCTTGGTGAAGGCGTGTCTGACAATCTCGCGATCATGGAGCGGCCCGGTTTGATGGGCTGAGTCGCTGGCGTCAATCGGGTTCGTCGTCGTCGGGTGGCAGGAGTTTCTCCGGATGGTGATACGTGTTGATGCGCGGTTGCCCGTAATCCAGGTGCGCCGGCGGTAACCATTCGGTGTCACCTTTGGCGTTTTTGCGGGTGGTCCAGCCTTTTTCGGCGAGCCGGTTGTGTGGTCCGCAGGCCAGGGTGAGGTCGTCGATGTCAGTGCGATGGGTCTTGGTCCAGCCGTTAACGTGGTGGACCTGGCTGTGGTAGGCGGGTGCGTCGCAGCCCGGCATGGTGCATCCACGTTCCTTGCCGTAGAGCATGATTCGTTGCGCCGGGGATGCTAGCCGTTTGGTGTGATATAGCGCCAGGGGTTTGCCGCGGTCGAAGATCGCCAGGTAGTGGTGGGCGTGGCTGGCCCAGCGGATCACATCCGACATGGGCACCAGGGTGCCCCCGCCGGTCAGGGCCTTGCCGGTGGCGGCCTCCAGGTCCTTGAGCGTCGTGGTCACCACGATCGACACCGGTAGCCCGTTGTGCTGACCCAGCTGTCCCGACGCCAGCAGCCCCCGCAGTCCGGCGAGCAACCCGTCATGGTTGCGCTGGGCTTGAGAGCGGTGATCGCGGCACACCGCATCCTCATCGGGTGCCCCGTCCACGACCGGGGTGTCATCCTCGGGGTTGCACGCCCCGGGGGCGGCCAGTTTGGCCAGCATAGCCTCGATGGCGGCCCGCAACTCGGGGGTGAGCAGGCCGCTGAGGCGCGACATCCCGTCGAATTCCTGCGTGCCCAACACGATGCCACGCTTGCGCGCCCGCTCGGCGTCGCTAAATTCGCCATCGGGGTGCAGCCAGTCCATGATCCGCCCGGCGTATTTGGCCAACTCGTCGGGGCGATACCCGCCGGCCTTGCCGGCCAGGTCGGCTTCGGCGGCTTCGCGGGTACCCAGGTCCACCTCAACGGGCAGGTGGTCGAAAAATCGGCGTATCTCCTTGACGTGCGCGTCGCCGATGAGCCCGTCGCGTTGGGCAGCCGCGGTATGACTGAGCAGCGGCGCCAACGGCTCTCCGGTCAGCGCGTGGCGTTCCCCGAGATCTTCGGCGTCGGCGATGCGGCGGCTGGCTTCGGCCTTGGTGATCCGCAGCGAATCAGCCAATGCCGAACGCAGTGTGCCGCCCAACTCATCCTCGCCGGCTTGTGCGTCGAGTTGGTTGATGATGGTGTGCTGGGGTGCGCGGGGGCGGCGGGTAACGCGTGCGAGGCGTTCCAACGCCCGCAACCGTTCCGGGGTGGTGAGCACGTCAAAAGACAACTCACACACGCGGTCCAGGGCCGCGTCGAGCACGTCGAAGGCCTCGACGATCTCTTCGCGACTGCAACCCATGCCCCAAATTTTACGAACGCCCACCGACAAGAACGGCCAAGTCGTGACTACTGAAGAGGAAGTGACACAAGGGATTACAGAGATTTCAGCCAGCTATCCGCCGAGCTTGGCCAGCACGTCCGCAATCGATGCCCCGCCCAGAAGATCCGATACCTCCAGGTCGTGATTGAACTCGATCTTGACGCGGCGGCGCAGCTCCAGGGCCTGCAACGAATCCAGGCCGATCGCGACCATCGGGGCTGTTATGTCGATGTTTTCGGCACGGTCTTCGCCGATGGCCGTGGCCAGTAGGCCCAGCAGCCGTCCCGAGATGTCCGAATCCGCAACCGCTGATTGGACTTCAACGGGGGGCCCCGACAGCCGGGATATCAGCGGCCCGTAGCCGTAGGCCTCTAGCACCGGACGCGCAAGATCGAAGTCGTAGGCCAACACGATCGCGTTCCCATGAAACCCAGTCATTCCCACCGCGAGTGCATCGGCGGGAGTCATGGGAATGACACCGATCGCCGCCAATTGCGCCGTGCTGGTCGCGTCGAGATCGAAATGGACCGTCCACTGACCCCATTGCACCGAAACGCAGTCCAAGCCCTCGGCACGGAGCCGGTGCGCCATGGCGTCGAGCATCCGGTTGGCCGCGGCGTAGACGACCTGGCCGCGGCCGCCAATGGTCGCCCGCGCCGAGGAGCACAGCAAGACGCGGCAGTTATCGGACCGGGGATACGTCTCGAGTACCCGGGCGATGCCGACGACCTTGGCCCGCATCGCGAGGTTGACCTTTTCGGCGGTGATGTCGGCCAGTTCGACCGCCGAGTAGTCCACCGCGGCATGGATTATCACATCGGCCGGGGGGTGCTCGCCAGCCAGTTGCGCTACCGCCGCCCGGTCGCCGACGTCGCATCGAGCGGCGCGGATGTCCGTCTTGGTGGTTGACTCGGTGGCCGAACGGATCTGGCGCAGCCGATCCGCGACGGCGGCTGCGCTGTCCCCTGATCTGCTCACCAGCGTGACGCGTCGGGCGCCACGCCGCGCGAAGTGATCGCAGAATTCGAGCCCGAGACTGCCCGTGCCGCCGATGATGAGCACATGGTCGGGCGGAGCGCCGTCAACAGCGGGGACCGTGTCGCCCGGCGCGATCCGCTTCGCGTACAGGCCGCCGTTGCGCAGTGCCAGCTCCGGTTCTTCGCCGGTGTGGACCGCGGCGAGGATCCCGTTCGCGGCTTCGGACGTGGTCGCTCCGGTCGGCAGATCGAGGTGCTTGAATCCCACGCCCGGATGGTCGGCGCCGATGCTGCGGAAGCCCGCACTCGCGGCCGCGTGCACCGGATCCGGCGGCGCGTCGTCGGCCACCGCCGCCTCGCCGCCCACCGTTACCAGCCAGCAGTCGGAGATCGCGCCGTTCAGTACTGGCCACCACGTGCGGCGCGAAAAGAACGTCGCGACCTCGGTCGCGGCGGCATAGTCGTCCAGTTCCGGCGATTGCGGGATAAGAACCACGAGGGTGTTGAGATCGGTTGGGGCACTTTCGGCGTCGATCACGCGGGCCGCGGCGCCGAGGTCTCCCGCCGCATGGCACAGGGCGGCGGACAGTTCCGCGCAGGCACCGGTGTGATCGACGATGCCGATGGCTCGTGGCGGCACCAGCGAACGCTGCGACAGCCGCACCCACTCTTCGACGAAGAGTCGCGCCTTTGTTGGTTCAGGGGCGGTTTCAGGTTCGGGGGCCGGCTCCGCCGTCTGGGCGAGAACCGGGCGGTAGAGCTGCCACAGCCGGGTGTCATTCATCCGAGTGTTCGGAAAGTCCAGCAGTGGCAGCCGGGCGGGACCGTCGGGTTCGGCGCCCAGGCACTCCCACGGGTAATTCAGGTCGTGAACGGCCACCTGCGCAAGGTTGCGGGTGAACTCGCTGAGATCGGTGGCCGTGCGGAGGGAGGTGCCGACCACCCGAGTCTCGTCTCCGTCGTGCAGGGCGGCGAGATTCTCCCGGATCGGCAGCTGCAGCGTGGGGTGCTCGGCCAGTTCGACAAAGGTGTCGATGCCGAGAGGCAGGGCGGCGGCGATCGCCTTGTCGAATCGAACGGGGTTGCGCAGGTTCCAGAACCAGTATTCGTCGGCCGGCAGATCCGGAGTGATAGGTCCGCCGAGAGTGGCACCCAGGCAGCCGATTTCGGCGTCCAGGAACTTCGAATTCTGTAGTTCGCGCTGCGCGGCCGCGCGCACCTTTTCGGCGAGGCCATTGATCAAGCTGGTGTGTGCGGGGTACTGGACGCGAATGACGCGGGCGAACGTGCCCTGCTCGGTGAGCGTGTCGACGATGTGCTGGACCGTTTCCCGATCGCCGGAAATGCCCAGCATGCTTGGTGAATTGATCACCGATAGCTGAGCCCAACCCGGACAGCGCGCCAGCAGATCCTCGCAGGTGTCGCGGTCGGCGGCGACGACTGCCATTGCGTAGTCGCCGGATTCGAATTCGTCGGCGGCGCTCGCGCGTATCCCGACGACGCTGACGGCATCCGCCAGCGTGATCGTGCCGGACACGTAGGCCGCGGCGATCTCGCCCTGACTGTGGCCAACGGTAATGGTCGGCGCGATTCCGTATGATCGCCACATCGCTGCCAGCCCGGCCATCTGCGTGAACAGCGCCGGCTGGACGGTGCCCGCGTTATCGTCAGCCGAAATATGGCCGTCGAGAAGGTAATTCAGCGGCGACTCGCCCAGCCGGTCCGCGAAGGCTTCGGCGCAGCGATCTACTTCGGCCCGAAACGCGGGGACCGCGTCATAGAAGACCCGGCCCATCCCGGGGCGCTGGACTCCTTGCCCCGGAAAGACATAGGCGAACTTGCGGGCCTTCGCGGTGGTTTCGGTGCGAACCAGCAAAGGATGTTCCCGCCCGTCGAGAACAGCCCGCAGAGCGCCGAGCAATTCGTCGCGGTCAGCCACCATGGCGAGGGCACGATGCCGGCGGGCGACCCGTGTCCGGAACAGCATGTCGGCGATCTCCTGCGGTGCCACCTCGGGATGGTCGGTGGCATAACAAAGCAGGGCCGCCGCCTCTTCCTGCAGCAGATCGCGGGTATCCGCCGACACCAGCACGGGGATGCTGTCGTCCGGTAGTCGGTAGGTCAGGGGCTTCACGTTCTCACTCCGAGGAACTCGCGGGCATGGCGATAATTGCATGCGCATTGGCGCCCCCGGCGCCGAACGACGAGACGGCGCCGTAGCGGACACCGTCTTTCGGTTCCCAGGGGTGCAATTTTGTGGCCAGTCGCAGGCCCGTCGAATCCCAGTCCACCGTCTTGGTTGGGTTGTCCGAGAACAGGGTTGGCGGAATGTGACCGTGCTGGCCGGCTAGCAACAGCTTGGTCAGCCCGAGCATGCCGGACGCCGTTTGCGCATGCCCGACGTTGGACTTGATCGAGCCCAGCAGCGACTCGGATCCGGCCGCGCCGTAGGTCGTGAACAGGGCGGTCAGTTCTTGTGGGTCACCCGCCAGCGTCGCGGTGCCGTGCCCCTCGATCATGCCGATGTCGACGGGGTCGATTCCGGCCGCATCGAGCGTCTTGGTAACGAGCTGCACCTGCGCCCGAGTTCGGGGGACCAGGATCGGTTTGCCCTTGCCATTGTGGTTGGTGCGGATCGCCAAGATGCGCCCGTAGATCCGGTGACCGAGTTGTCGCGCCCGTGATTCACGTTCGACGACAACCATTCCCGCGCCTTCGCTCCACACAGTTCCGGTGGCGTCGTCGGAGTAGGGCCGGCAATGCCCGTCCGCGGAGAGGGCATGGAGGCGGGAGAACTCGTAGAAGGCCGTCGGCTCTCCCAGAACACACACGGCGCCGGCAAGGGCCCAGTCGCACTCGTCCAACTGAACCGCGTTGGCGGCCAGCTGCACCGCGGTCAACGACGATGCGCACGCCGAGTCGAGGGATATCGACGGGCCGGTCAGCCCAAGGCAGTGCGAGATCCTGCCAGCGCCCCCCAGTTGTCCCAGACCGACGGTCCGAAATCCCGTGTAGTCGTCGGCCACCGCCGTGCGTAAGCCGTATTCGGTCATCGACATCCCCACGAAGCAGCCGCCCTCCGAACCCTCGAGCGTCGCGGGCTTGATCCCGGCGTTTTCCAACGCCTTCCACGCCACCCGCATCGCGACCCGCTGCTGCGGATGCATCACCATCGCCTCGTGATCGGTCAAGCCGAAGAACGGCGCATCGAATGATGCTGCACCGTCCAAGAATCCGCCGGAGTCGCAGACCTGTCGCCAACCCTCGTCGACCCGGGATGCCGACAGGAGATCGTCGACGGCCCATCCCCGATCACGCGGAAACGGACCGAGCAGCTCCCGCGACTCGGTGAGGGCCGACCATAGGGCGCCCGGGCTGTCGATTCCTCCCGGCGCCTCGACGGCCATGCCGGAGATGACGACCGGGTCGGTCGCCACAGCTGGGATGGCCACGGCAGAGCCATTGTCGCTCATGCGGTTTGCTCGCATTGCGCGCTCGACGCCAACAGCTCCGCGACGGCCTCGATGTGCGGCTTGAGGTAGAAGTGCCCGCCGTCGAACATCGTGACCTTGACGGTGTCGGTGTGTTTGCCCCATCCATACAGGTCGCCCATGGTGATGTACGGGTCCTGATCACCGCCCATCGCGTGAATCGGGGTGGTCAGCTTGATGTCTTCGGCACAGGAGTACGCGTCAAAAGCCTTGTAGTCGGCCTTGATTACGGGCAGCGCGAGTCGCATGAGTTCGCGGTTGGCGATCACATCGGAATCGGTGCCCTCGAGCGCCGCGAGATGGTTGAGGATTTCCTCGTCATCGTTCGGGTGCGATGGTTTGTCCGCGGCGTTGCTGGGCGCAACCGCAGCGGAGACGTGCAGGTGCCGGACATCGAGTCCGCCGGCCTCGGCGAGCCGGACGAACTCGAATGCGACCAGCGCCCCCATGCTGTGACCGAACGTAACCACGGGGATGGCACGATCGTGATCCGACGCCGCGAATTCGGCGAATGCTCCAGCGGCGATCTCTTCCAGCGAGGCCAGCGCGGGTTCGGCCGCCCGGTCCTGGCGTCCCGGGTATTGGAAGATGATGACTCTGAATTTTCTGCTGAGTACTTTTGAGAAGTCCCGGTATGCCGACGCACCGGATCCGGCGTGGGGAAAGACCAGCAACGGAAGAGCCTCAGGCGAGTCCGGTTGGTGGAACTGCCTGATCCACCCCAGTGTGCGCGGCATTGCACCACCTCTCGATCACTCCGGTTCGACTGGCGCCCAACAGGCCTACAACTTAGCGAAGGCTAACATAAGCTCTCGCGGGCGTGGACCATGTGTGCGGCCCTTTGACCTCGGAGTTCGCTTACAGCTACCGATCGCGCACCATGAGGGCGGCCCGTTTGCTTGGCAGGTCGAGATCGACGGTGCGCCGGAACCCGGCGCGCTCGAACGCCCGAATAGCTCGTGTGTTTTGGACTCGTGTTTTGGATAGGGCTCCGCGACCACTCGAGCGGCGCGCGGATCCACATCCAGCTGCCAGGACGACACCGCGCTGAGCAGGTCCACCGCCAGGCCGCGCCCGCGGCATTCGGCCGGCCCCAGTAACAGGTGCAGGCCGGCGTCATGTTCGCGGGCACTGTAGTGCTCGGCGAGGGGGTCGAGGTCGGCGCGGTAGAGCTCCCAGTAGCTCATCGGGACGCCGTCCAGCTCGCCCAGGTACGGTGTGGAGTGCGCGCTGCGATCCTGTCCGTGCAGGTAGGTCGTGATCTGTTCCAGCGGCCACGCCATCCGCCAGAATCGGGCCACCTCCGGGTCGTTCATCCAGGAGTGCAGCAGGGCCAGGTCACGGTCGGGGTCCACCCGTCGGAGCGAGAACTGCGCCGAGAACGCCTGCAGGTCCGCCACGCGGTGACGCCGCGGTATCAGCGTGCCCACCCCGTACCTCCCCGGATTTGTACCGCTGAAGCGGTGCCCCACCACCATTCAACGGTTCCGGAACGTGCCTGACCTCTGCCGCGGACAGCCGCAGACGCCGCCTAACTTAGCGAAGGCTAACATAAGCTGGTCCTGCGCTGCCGAGGAAGCTGGAGGGGTTCGTTTTGATGCGGGTCGTGATGTTCGGGTTCCAGACCTGGGGCCGCAAAACCTTGCGGGCCCTGATCGATCTCGATCACGAAGTCGTGCTCGCGGTCACCCATCCGGCCAGCGAACACTCCTATCGGGGCATCTTTTCGGATTCGGTCGAGGAACTCGCGCGGGCGCATGGCATCCCCGTGCACCTCACCGATCGAGTCGACGCCGCGACCGTCGACCTAGTCAAGCGCGCGGCACCCGACGTCATCGTCGTCAACAGCTGGTACACCTGGATGCCGCCGGAGCTGTACAACCTGCCGCCGCACGGCACGCTGAATCTGCACGATTCGCTGCTGCCGAAGTTCACCGGGTTTTCCCCCGTCTTATGGGCGCTGCTCAGCGGCGAATCCGAGTTCGGGCTCACGGTGCATCGGATGGACGAGGGCCTGGACACCGGCGACATCCTGATCCAGCACTCGCTCCCCATCAAACCCACCGATACCGGAACCGAGCTAGTACTGCGGGGTATGGACCTGATACCCGGCGCGCTGCGGGATGCGTTGAGCGCGTTGGAGTCTGGAACCGCGGTCTGGCGGCCGCAGAACAGGGCCGAACGGACCTATTTCCACAAGCGCTCCGAGCGTGACAGTTTGATCGACTGGGGCTGGCCCGCCGAGGATCTCGAGCGGTTTGTGCGTGCGCTGTCCGCGCCGTATCCGCGCCCGTTCACCTTTTACCGGGGGGAACGCATCGAGGTGCTCGAGGCGAGCGTTTCCGAGGCCCGCTACGGGGGAACGCCCGGCCGGGTGATCGTGCAGGAGGGCGGCGGCGCGGTGGTATCGGGGCCGCAGCCATTTCGCGGTGGCAACCGCGCCCTGGTGGTCACGTCGGTCCGCACCCCGGACGGAGTCGAGCATCGCGGGGACGAGTTCTTCCTGCGCGGCGGGTATCTGAACGACCGGATTTGATCCGACGAAAGTGAGACCAACGATGGCAGACACGGAAGCCGATGCCAAGACGATGCCGGAACGCCGCCGGGAACTGCTGCGTCGACGCATCGCCGAAAGTGGCATGGCGGCAGCCGAATCGGGTAAGCGGGCCGCGATTCGCGCTGGAGAACGCTACCCGTTGTCGGCCGGCCAGCGCCGGATGTGGTTTCTGCAGGCCATGGACGCGAGCGACGTCACGCTCAACATCTGCGTTTCGTATCGGCTGACGGGCACCCTGGACGAGGCGCGCCTGCATTCCGCGTTCAACGATGTCGTTGCGCGCCACGCCATTTTGCGCACCGTGTACGGGGTGGACAGCGAGGGCGAACCCTATCAAATCTTTTCCGACGGCCCGGACGGCGCAGAGATCGGTTGGCGAACCGAGGATGTGACGCATCTGCCGACGGAGGACCGGGGGCGGCGGATCGACGCGTTGGCGGCCGACGAGTTCGGCCGACCATTCGAGCTGACACGCGAGCTGCCGTTGCGGATCACCCTGATCCACAGCGCAACCGACGATTTCGTGCTGCTTCTCACGGTGCATCACATCTGTTGGGACGACGATTCGTGGGACGTCTTCTTCCGCGAGATCAGCGCCGCCTATAACGGTCGCCAACCGAACGCGACCGCGCCACAGTTTGTCGCGGTCGAGGTGCTCGAGACCCCGGCGGAACCCGGCATCGCCGACGTTGGTTACTGGGCCGACATGCTGCGGCCGTCGCCCGAACCGCTGGAGCTGCCCGGCTTCCCGCAGCTGCGCGCAGCGCACCCGTCCAGACAGGCCGAGCGCCGAACCCGGCCGCTGCCCGCCGATCTGTTCGGCCGCGTGGAGAGTTTTGCGCGCGAGCACGCCGCGTCGCCGTTCATGGTGTTGCTGGCGAGCTTCGGCGTGCTGGTGCGCCGCTACACGGGCGCAACGGATTTCCTGGTGTCGGTGCCGGTCACCGATCGTGGAGCCGCAGCCGAGGGCGCCATCGGGTACTTCGGCAACACGCTGCTGCTGCGGATCGTCGCACGACCGCAGGACACCTTTACCTCCTTCGTCGAGGCGGTGCGCGAAACATGCCTCAACGGCTTCGCCCATCAGTCCGTCGGCATCGATCGGGTGGTGCGCGAAGTCAACCCTGAGCGCATGGGACACGACGGCATGGATCACCTTGTCCGCCTGGGTTTCAGCATGCGCAAGAGCGCTAGCGGCTTCGCGTTGGACGGCGTCACCGTGCGACAACTGGAGCTGGGCGCGGTGACCGCGCATCTTCCGCTTGCCCTCGCGGTTGTGCTGGACTCCGACGGCGCGCTCGTCGAGTTCGAGTACCAGACCGACGTGCTGGGTGCCGCGCTCGTCGATCAGATGCTGGCTCACTACATTCAGCTGCTGGACAACGCGCTGAGAACCCCCGAACGCCGCCTCGCCAGCCTGGACATGCTCGGCAGCGGCGAGCGGGAGAGCGTCCTGGAGCAGTCGCACGGCGACCTTGTTCCGATGCCGGCCACCACGATGGTTGCGATCCTCGAATCGGCCGCGGCCGCCAGGCCGGACGCGGTCGCGCTGGTTTCCGACGAGGCGCACCTGACGTATGCCGAGTTGCATGGGCGCGCGAATCGCCTGGCGCGCTGGCTGATCGGGCAGGGGTACGGCGCCCGGAACGAAGAAGTCATCATCGGCCTGCGCATGACCACGTCGATCGAGTTCGTCGTCGCCATGATCGCCGTGCTGAAAGCCGGCGCGGCTTACCTGCCGATCGACCCGGCCTACCCGGACGAACGCATCGAATACCTGATCTCCGACGCTCACCCGAAAACGGTCATCGGGCACGACGAACTCGACGCAGCGGAAAAGGCCGCGGCTCAGTTACCGGACGTCGCGCTCACGGACGATGACCGGTTACGTCCGTTGCTTCCCGGGCACCTGGCCTATGTCATCTACACCTCCGGCTCGACCGGCCAGCCCAAAGGGGTGGCGGTTTCGCACCAGGCGATCGCCGAGCATGTCGAGTGTTTCGCCGCCGAATGGAGCATGACCGCCGAAGACCGTCTGCTGCAGTCATCGTCGGTGAGCTTCGACGCCTCGCTGCTCGATCTCTTCATCACGTTGTCGCTTGGCGCGCAGCTGATTGTGCCCAGGCCCGTCGAGGGCGGGGCTTTCGGCGACATCGGCTACGTCGCCGATCTGATCAGCCGCCACCGCGTCACCGTGCTGCATATGGTGCCCTCCATGCTGAGCACCCTGTTGCTGCTGCCACAAGTCAACGAGTGGCGGCAACTGCGTCACGTACCGGTGGGCGGAGAAGCGCTTCCGGGTGAGGTGGCCGAGAAATTCGCCGATTACTTCGACGCGGAGTTGCGCAATCATTACGGCCCGACGGAGGCCGTGGTCTGCTCGACCCACATGCGGGTGGAGGGGCCGCAAGGTAACCGCGTGGTGCCCATCGGGGTGCCCAACCGCAACGTCTATGCCTATGTGCTCGACGAGGAGTTGCAACCGGTCCCCGCCGAAGTCATCGGCGAGCTCTACCTCGGTGGGGTCCAGTTGGCGCGTGGATATCTGGGACGCCCTGGGCTGACCGCGGAGCGATTCATCCCCGATCCCTTCAACCCCGGCGAGCGGCTGTACCGGACCGGCGATCTGGTCCGCCGCAACATCTCCGCCCAACTGGAATTTATCGGACGAGCCGACGAGCAGGTCAAGATCCGTGGCTTCCGCATCGAACTCGGCGAAGTAGAGGCCGTGATCGCGACGCACCCGGCGGTCAGACACTGCCTCGTCATCACCGAAGATTCCGAGGCCGGACCGCTGCTCGCCGCCTACCTGGTACCCGTGACAGGGTCCGCCGAGATAGACCTCGACGAGGTGCGCGCACACACGACATCGGTGCTGCCGGAATACATGGTGCCCAATGCATTCGCGGTGATCCCTGAAATCCCGCTGACCGTCAGCGGCAAACTGGACAAGCGGGCACTCCCCGCGCCGACCCCGGTCGCGGTGCGGGCCTACCGTGAACCGGCCACGCCCACCGAACGCCGGATGTGTTCGATCTTCGCCGGGCTATTCGGCTGGGAGCGGGTCGGCGCCGAAGACTCGTTCTTCGGGCTGGGCGGCCATTCGCTGCTGGCGGCGCGGCTGGTCGCGCAGATACGTGCCGAGTTCGGTGTGGAACTGGCCGTACGTGCCGTGTTCGATACTCCGACGCCGGCGGGACTGGCGGCCCGGCTGATCGAGCAGTTCCGCGCCGAGTTCGACATAGACCTCGATGCCCTCGACGAGATGGGCGCCGACGAGCAGCTACCGGAATCGTCGCGCCCACAACTCGCAGAAGCGGTTCGCCCGGAACGACCCCCGTTGTCGTATTCGCAGCTGGCCGCGTGGTTGATGTACCGGCTGGAAGGTGCGCGGGACGGTTTCAGCATGCCGTTCGCGCTTCGCTTCACTGGTCGGCTGGACATTGCCGCGCTTTCCGAGGCGCTCAACGACGCGGTGGCGCGGCACGAGTCGCTGCGCACGAACTTCGCTGAGCACGAGGGTGTTCCGTACCAGATCGTGCATCCCGCGCTGCGGGTGGAGCTGCCGGTCCACCAGGTCAGCGAAGAGCGGCTCGACGAGACGGTTGCCCAGCTGCGTCGGCACGTGTTCATCCCCGAGTCCGGACCGCTGATCAAGGCGACCCTGTTGGCGCTCGGCCCGGACACGCATGTCCTGGTCGTGCTCGTCCACCACATCGTCAGCGATCATGCCTCCCTCGGCATCCTCTTCGAAGACCTGATCGCGGCCTACCGTGCGCGACTGGCAAGCGAAGCCCCACGGTGGTCCGCCCTGCCCGTCCAGTTCACGGATTACGCACTGTGGCAACGGCATGCGTTCGACGCGGAAAGCGAATGGGGACAGGCCGAACTGGCGTACTGGCGTGATGCGCTGGCCGGGTTGCCCGACGAGATCTCGGTGGCCCCGGACCATTCGCGCCCGCCGGTAATCGGAAAGACCGGGGAGGTAGTGAGTTTCACGGTCTCGGCCGCCCGCCGCGCCGCCCTCACGCAGCTCGCCGAGCACAGCGGCGCCACCGAGTTCATGGTCTATCAGGCCGTTCTGGCGGTACTGCTGCACAAGCTCGGCGGCGGTGCGGACATTGCGATCGGCAGTCCGGTGGTGTCCCGGGTCGATCCGGCCACCGAGAAGCCTGATCGGCCTGTTCGCCAATATGGTGGTGCTGCGCAACGACCTCACCGGCGATCCGAGTCTGCGCGCCATGGTGGCGCGAAGCCGCGACGTGGTCCTCGACGCGTTCGCACACCAGGAACTGCCCATCGAACGCCTGGTAGAGGCGCTCAACCCGCCGCGGTTGCGGTCCCGGAACCCGCTGTACCAAAGCATGATCCACTTCCGCGGCGAAGATTGGGCACTGGTTCCCCGTGACCTGACCGGGGCGGGAGACACGGGAGATACCAAGGTCGTTCCGCTTCCGATCGACTTCGAGGTCTCGCTGCTGGACCTCGACGTGGGCATGAACGTGACACCCGACGGAGAACTCGACGTGCGGATCGTCGCCAATGCCGATCTCTACGAACCGCAGACTGCGGCGCTCATCGCCGATGCCCTGAACGCGGCGCTCGATGCCTTCGCGACGACACCGGACGCCGCGGTGTCCACCGTGGAGTTGTTGCCCGCGGCGGACATGGACAGGCTGCTCGCCCCACCCACCCCGAAGGCCGGCGCGCCGTCGCAGCCGATCGCCGAGGCGTCGGCGGAGACCCTGCGCTTCCTGATCACCCAGTTGGAGGAGTTGCTCGAGATCACCGGCATCGGCGCGGAGGACAACTTCTTCGCGCTTGGCGGTGACAGCATCATCTCCATCAAATGGTCGGCCCAGGCCAACGCGCAGGGGCTGGCCATGACCCCGCCGATGGTGTTCGAGCACTTGACCATCGCCGAGCTGGCCGCGGCGGTCGAGGCCGCCACCGACCAGCCGGCAGCCCAACCGGATTCGGAGCCGGAGCAGCAATACACGCCGATGAGCGCATCGGGCCTGAGCGCCGACGCGCTGGCCGAGCTGGCCGCGTCCTGGCAGAGACAGTCATGAGGCCGCGTTCGTGACGTCCGCTCCGCAGATCGAGGACGTCCTTGCCCTTAGCCCCCTTCAGGAAGGGCTGTTCGCGCTGTACCGACTGGCCACTGAGCACGACGACAGCGTCGACCTCTACAGCATGCAGTTCGTGGTCGACATCGAGGGACCGCTCGACGTCGCGCTGCTGCGCCGCAGCGCTCAAGCGATGCTGGAGCGGCACCCGAACCTGCGCGCCGCCTTCTGGGATCGCGACGTGCCCAAGCCGGTGCAGATCGTACCCGCCGAGGCGGAACTTCCTTGGTCCGAACGGATCGCGACGCCAACCGAATTCGATTCCATTGCGCGCTCGGAGCGGCGCCGGCCGTTCGATTTGAGCCGCGGTCCGGCGTTGCGCGTCGTGTTGCTCACGGTTCCCGGCGAGACCCGACGCCGCATGATTTTCACCGCGCATCACATCCTGGTGGACGGCTGGGCGCTCGCGGTGTTCTTCACCGAAATGCTCGCCGTGTATCGGGCGGGTGGGTCGGCCGACGGGCTGCCCGCCCCCCGCCCGTACCGCGACTACATCGTCTGGCTGGCCAGACAGGACAGGGCGGCCGCGCTCGCCAAGTGGGACGAATATCTGCGCGGTGTGTCCGGACCGCTGATGGTGGCCGACGGTACGGTTGCCACGGGTGACGGCGTGCCGGAGAAGACGGAACTGCTGTTGCCCCAGGCAGGTACGGCACGGCTGCGGCAGTGGGCCGGCCGCAACGGCCTCACCCTTAACACCGCGGTGCTCTTCGCCTGGGCCGTCGTGCTCAGCCGGCTCACTGACCGTCGCGATGTCGTCTTCGGCACCATCGTCTCCGGCCGCCCCGAACAGTTGCCCGGCGTGGACACCATGGTCGGACTGTTCATCAACGCCGTGCCGGTGGTGCACCGGGTGAGCCGTACCGAGTCCGTGATCGAACAATGCGTCCGGTTGCAGCGCGAATTGTCGGCGCTGCGCGACATCGGTTACCTCAGCCTGTCCGAGATACAGCGGGAACATGGCCGCGGCGCATTGTTCGACAGCATGTTCGTCTTCGAAAACGCACCCATCGAGGACGCCATCCGTGAGGTCACCGAGCCGGGTGGGGCCCGCTTCTCGCCGATCGAGATGGAAAGCCTGACGCACTACCCGCTGACCGTGGTCTCGCACCTACAGGGCGACGCGCTGGTCGTTCTCGTCGAGGCGATCCATCAGGCGCTGCCCCATCTTCGGCCGGACCAGATCGGGGAGCGATTGCTCGCCGTGCTGCGTCAACTCCCCGACGTCGGTGATGAAACTCCCGACGCCCTGGACATTCTCACTTCGGCGGAGCGCGCCGAAATCAGCAACTTGGCAGCTGTGCCGGCGCCTCGGAGCACGGTGTGGGAGACGTTCGAGGCGCAGGCCCGCGCCACCCCGGACGCCGTCGCGTTGACCACCGGCGGTGGGGAGCGGTACACCTATGCCGAACTGCATGCCGAGGCCAGCCGACTGGCGGGGGAGCTGGCGCGACGTGACATCGGCCCGGAAACCGTCGTCGCACTGGTGTTTCCGCGCTCCAGCCGCTCCATCGTCGCGATCCTCGGGGTGCTGGGCGCTGGCGCCGCCTATCTGCCGGTCGACATCACGCTGCCAGCCGCTCGCGTCGAATCCATTCTGCGGCAGGCGAACCCGGCGCTGGCCATCACCGAGGCCGACCACGCGAAACTGGCCAGCGGGTTGCCCGCGTTGGTGCTCGACGATCCCGCTGTGGCTGAGCGTATTTCGCGACTGCCGGCCACCGCTCCAACGGTGCGCCGTCATCCCGAGTACAGCGCCTACGTCATCTTCACCTCCGGCTCGACCGGTGAGCCCAAGGGCGTCGTCGGCACCAATGCAGCGATACTCGCCTATCTCGCGGACCATCGCGATCGCGTCTACCGGGCGGCCTCGGCGCGGCTGGGCCGTCCGCTGCGCATCGCGCACGCCTGGTCGCTGAGCTTCGACGCCTCCTGGCAGCCCATGATCGGCTTGCTCGATGGGCACGCCCTGCACCTGTTCGACGCCGAGGAGATGCGCGACGCCGACCGGCTGGTTACCGGCATGGTGCGCCAGCAGATCGACATGATCGACACCACTCCGTCGATGCTGGTGCAGCTGCGCGCCGCCGGGCTGCTGGACCGCCCCCTCGAGGTGCTTGCCCTGGGCGGCGAATCGATCGATACCGCGCTGTGGGAGCAATTGCGAGCGCTGGCGCCGGCCGTCTTCAACTGCTACGGGCCCACCGAGGTGACTGTGGAGGCGGTGGTGGCCCCGGTCAAGCAGTACGAGACACCAACCATCGGCACGGCGAACTCCGGAACTCTTTGCTACGTATTGGATTCGACGTTACGGACGGTGCCCGCCGGCGTGGTCGGCGAGCTCTACCTGTCCGGCGCGCAGGTGACGCGCGGCTACGTCGGCAGAGCTTCGCTGACCGCGAGCCGATTCGTGGCGGACCCGCTGCGCCCGGGGCAGCGGATGTACCGCACCGGCGACCTGGTGCGCCGATTGCCGCACGGCGGATACGGCTACCTGGGGCGCGCCGACACCCAGGTCAAGATTCGCGGCTACCGCGTCGAGATCGGCGAGATCGAGGCCGCCCTGCGCAGCCACGCCGACGTGCACGATGCCGCCGTCGCCGTCGTACGCCGTCCGACGGGCGCCAGCCTGGTGGGTTTCATTGCGTGGCAACACGATTCCGACGGCGACGCCGTCCGGCTGCGCGCCGGGCTCGCCGAACGCCTCCCGCTGTACATGGTGCCGGCCCGGATCGTGGTGTTACCGCGGCTGCCCGTCAACGCCAACGGCAAGCTCGACGGCCATGCGTTGGACCGGCTGGCCTCCGAGGCGCTGTCGCGCGTCAGCGGGGATGGTGCGGCCTCGGCGTCGACCGAGACGGAGCGGACGCTGTGCGAAGTATGCAAGGAGCAGTTCAACGGCGTGGCACCCCACATCGACGACGACTTCTTCGCTCTCGGGCTGGACAGCATTGTGGCGATCTCGTTGGTCCACAAGCTCCGGCGGCGCGGTCTCGTCGTGAGTCCGCGGATGGTGTTCACCGCGCCGACAATTCGCGAACTGGCGGCGGCGATCGACGAAGCCGGCCCGGACACCGCCGCCGAGGATGGAGAATACGGTGAGGTGCCGCCGCTGCCGATGGTGTCCTGGCTCTACGAGTACGGCAATTACCGTCGCTTCACTCACACGGTCCTGCTCGGGTTGCCCAGCGGAATCGACCGTCCAGCAATCGAGTTGATGCTGCAGATGCTGCTCGACGGGCACGACACCTTGCGGTCGATCCTGACCGACAATCCCGAGGGACCGCGCCTGGTCACCCGCGAACCCGGCGTGGTTCCGGCTGCCGACGTGCTTACCCACGTGCAAGTGTCGAGCTCGACCGACGCGGAGTTATGTTCGGCCATCGCGGATTCCGCCCGCGCGGTCACCGAGGAGATCGATCCGCGCGCGGGTGCCATGGTGCGGGCGGTCTGGTTCCGCGGCGCCCAGCGCGGCCTGAAGCCTGGAGATGTGTTGCTGATCACCGCGCACCACCTGGCGGTCGACGTGGTGTCCTGGCACATCATGCTGGGCGATATCGCCGAGGCGTGGCGTTCGGTGCAATCGGGCGCGGCGCCGAAGACGCTACCGGAGTTCACTTCCTACCGGCGCTGGTCGCAGCTGATGTGGGAACGCGTTGCCGAGCCGGAGGTGCATAACCAGCGCCAATACTGGATCACGCAGGTCCGCGAACCCGATCCTGAGCTGGGCCTGCGGCATCCGGACCCGACCCGCGATACGTGGTCAACGCTGCGAGTAAGTCAGGTCGTCACCCCGGTGTCCGACACCGAGCGCGTGCTCGCGACACTGACCAGAGACGGGGGGGTGCGCGAATTCCTCTTGGCCGCCATGACAATCGCGGTCGCGAGTTGGCGTCGGGAGCGTGGGCAGGATCAGGGCGCGGGCGCGCTGATCGCGCTGGAGGGGCATGGGCGCGCCGACGCGGAGCTGGACACCGACACAACGAACACCGTCGGCTGGTTCACCACCGCATTTCCGGTGCGGCTCGGAGTGTGCGCGGCGGCCGTCGATATCGAGCGGGCCGAGGGTGATCCGGGCGCGGCGCGGGCGCTGCTGGACTCGGTGACAGCGCATCTCCGTGCGATCCCGCACGAGGGATTGGACTATGGACTGCTTCGTTATGTCGACCGCATCCCCATGCTGCGGAGCGGGGCCGAGCCGCAGATTCAGTTCGGCTATTTGGGCCGCCTGGACCTCAGTGGGGCAACGGATCAACCGTGGTCACTGCTCACCGCGCCGTATATCGACGCGCTCCCGATCGATCCCGAACCCGATCTGCCACTGCGCTTCGCGCTGAACATCAGCGTGCTCGTGGGCGCGACACCCGAGGGTCCGCAACTGATCGCCAACTGGCGGTGGAGCGATGCGCTGTTCGCGCGCTCCGACATCGACCGTTTGACGCATTTGTGGCAGCGGGCCATCGCCTCGCTCGCCGCAGGCTTGGCCTAGGCAAGGAACCGCATGGAAATCAGCAGGGACGAGATCAGGGCCGCCGTCGCGGCCCAACTCGGCTCCGCGGCCACCGAGATCGCCGACACCGACGATCTGATCCAGATGGGCCTGAACTCGATGCGCATGATGTCGCTGGCGGGTGGGTGGCGCAAGCGGGGGTCCGGCGTCACCTTCGCCGACCTCGCCAGCAGCCCCACCATCGAACGCTGGTACGCGCTGCTCGGCGGCGACGAGATATCACGCCCTGCAACACCCGACGATCGGGCCGCCGAGCCGGACCAGGCCCTGGAAGCTGCGCCGTTCCCGCTCGCCACCATGCAACATGCGTATTGGATCGGTCGCTCCGACGAGCAAGAGCTGGGCGGTGTCGCCGCCCACCTCTACGTCGAATTCGATGGCGGCCCAATCGATGCAACGCACCTGGAAGCAGCGGTATCGCAGCTGGTCGCGGCCCATCCCATGCTACGTACCCGATTCCTGCCGGACGGGACACAGCAGACGATGGCCGAGTCGGGGCGACGGGTCTTCAGCGTGGTCGACCTGCGCGGACAGAGTCCGGACGCGGTGGAAACCGCACTGACGGAGGTGCGTGAACGTAAAACCCACCAGCGCCTGGGAATTGAAGACGGCCAGGTCGTCGATGTCACGCTGAGCCTGTGGGACGAGGAGCGCAGCCGGCTGCACCTGGACATCGACATGCTGGCCGGCGATGCGTTGAGCTATCGGGTGCTGGCTTCCGAGTTGGCCGCGGCGTATCACGGGGTGACGCTGTCGCCGCCCGGCTACAGCTACCGGCGCTACCGCACCGAGCGTCAGCCCGATCCCGCCGCGCACGAGCGTGACCGGGACTGGTGGCAAAAACGGTTGCCCGAGATGCCCGGCGCTCCCGAACTGCCCACCGTGCCGCTCGGCGATCGCACGGCAGCCCATCGCACCGTCCGCTACGACCACTGGTTGTCGCCGGAGGCCAAGCAGATGCTGGTGTCCGGGGCGCACCAGCGCGGCATCACACCGGCCATGGCGTTGGCGGCGGTGTTCGCCGACACGATCGGGGGCTGGTCGTCGCAGAGCAGGTTTCTGCTGAATGTGCCGCTGTTTCATCGCGAATCGGTGCACCCGGACATCGACCGCGTGATCGGGGACTTCACGTCCTCAATCATGCTCGAGGTCGACGTCACCGCCGACGTGTCGGTCGCCGATCGCGCGCGTCAACTGCAGCGCACGATGTACGAAAGCATCTCGCACGCGGCCTATTCCGGACTCGAAGTGCTGCGTGATCTGGGCAGGTACCGGGGCGAGCCGGTGCTGGCGCCGGTCGTTTTCACCAGCGCCCTCGATCTCGGCGAGCTGTTCGCCGACAACGTGATCGAGACATTCGGCAAGCCGGTGTGGATTATCTCGCAGGGGCCGCAGGTCTTGCTGGACGCCCAGGTCACCGAGTTGCGGGGCGGATTGCTGCTCAACTGGGACGTCCGCGAGTCGGCGTTCCCGCCGGGCATGATCGACGCCATGTTCGCCACGTTTACCGAGGCGGTCGAACGGCTCGCCGGCGGCGACGCGGGCTGGGACGCCGACGCCGCGGTGCGGCTACCTATCGACCAGGCTGAGGTGCGCGCCGCGGTCAACGCGACCGACGGTCCGGTCAGCGGGCGGTGCCTGCATCAGGGCTTCTTCGAGCACGCGGCGGTCACCCCCGACGCGCCCGCCGTGGTGTGGGGCGTGCACGACGGTGTTGGCGCGTGGACCTACCGGGAGCTTGCCGAGCGTACGCTCGCCGTCGCAGGAGCGTTGCGCGTCAACGGGGTACGTGCCGGCGACGCGGTAGCCGTTCAGCTTCCCAAGGGACGCGATCAGGTCCTGGCCGTGCTCGGCGTGCTTGCCGCCGGCGGAACCTATGTGCCGATCGGCTTCGATCAGCCGGATGCGCGGCGCGCCAAGATTCTTCAGTCAGCCGACATCGTTGCGGCGCTGACGGTCGACGGCGCGAACATGGGCACGGGGGTTTCGTGCATATCGATCGACGTGGCTCGCGCGTATCCGGAGCCGTTGGCAGCGCCGGTCTTTCCCGCCACCGGCCAGATCGCGTATGTGATCTTCACCTCCGGTTCTACCGGCCAGCCGAAGGGGGTCGATGTCCCGCACTGTGCGGCGATGAACACCATCGACGCGGTGAACGAGTGGTTCGGGGTTGGCTGCGCCGATCGGGTGCTAGCGCTCTCGGCCCTCGAGTTCGACGCGTCGGTCTACGACATCTTCGGCATGTTCTCGGTGGGCGGCTCCCTGGTCGCGGTCGATGCCGACGAAAAGGTGGCGGCCACCACGTGGGTGGAACTGTTGCGCCGACAACGGGTTTCGATCCTCAACTGCGTGCCGAGCATGCTGGACATGATCCTGGAGCTGGGCGGCGACCGGCTGGGCGATTCGTTACGCGCCGTTACCCTCGGTGGCGACTGGGTGGGCGCCGACCTGGCTCGCAGGCTGGCCAGGCAGGTGCCCGGATGTCGGTTCTCCGGCCTCGGCGGCGCGACCGAGACGGCCATCCACAACACCATCTGCGAAGTGGTCGGCGAACCGCCGGCGCACTGGGCGACGGTGCCTTTCGGTGTTCCGTTGCGCAACGTTCGGTGCCGGGTGGTGTCGCCGTCGGGCCGCGACTGTCCCGACTGGGTTCCCGGCGAATTCTGGGTAGGTGGCGCGAACGTTGCCGCCGGATACCGCAACGATCTCGAACGCACCGCCCAGCGATTCGTCGAACGCGATGGCATCCGCTGGTACAAGACCGGTGACGTGGCCAGATACTGGCCCGACGGCACCATCGAGTTCCTCGGCCGCGCCGACGACCAGGTGCAGATTCGCGGATACCGCGTCGAACTGGGTGAGGTGGAGAGCGCGCTGCGCGCCGTTCCCGGGGTGCGGCATGCCGTCGCCGCCGTCGTCGGTGCCGGCGCACCGAAGCTCGTCGCCGCCGTCGCCGGTGACCCACGCGAGGTCGGCGACATCACCGCATCGGTCGCCGACCTGCTGCCGTCCTACATGATTCCCACGCGCACAGTGTTTTTCGATGAGTTCCCGCTGACCTCTAACGGCAAGCTGGACCGCCGGGCGGTGACCGCGCTGCTCGAACCGGACGCGCCAGATTCCTCGGCCGCCGGAGACGGCGCCCCGCGCAACGACGTGGAGGCCGCGCTGGCTGGGATCGCCGCCGAGGTGCTGGGCGTGAATTCGGTTGGCGTGCACGACGATTTCTTCGCGCTGGGCGGAGATTCGGTATTGGCCACCACCGTCATCGCGCGCGTGCGCGACTGGCTGGAAGCCGATCACGCGGTGGTCGCGGACCTGTTCGCCACGCGGACCGTGGCCGGTTGCGCCGAGCGGCTGAACAATCGAGAAGCCCAGCGCGGCACGCCGCACCGACTGGCCGTGATCGCACGTCACTACCTCGAGATCGCGGCCATGAGCGATGAAGAGGTGCTGCTGGAGGGATAAGTGGGGCAGTGGCTGCGTGGTGACCGCTCCCGGCGGTCCTCTTTAATCCCTTGTGCCACTTTGGCTTCACTAGTCACAATCGGGGAGTTTGTGTCGGTGGCCTTTCATAAAATTTGAGGCATGGGTCGCAGTAGTCGCGAGGAGATCGTCGAGGTCTTCGACGCACACGAAGCCGCCCTGGACCGCTTGTGTGAGTTGTCCTTTGACGTGCTCACCACCCCGGAACGGATGCGGGCGTTGGAGCGCCTCGAACGCGCCGCCCGTCGCCTACGCGCACCTGGGCATGGGTTGATCAACCAACTCGGCGCGCAAGCGGGCGAGGAGGAGTTGGGCGGCACGCTGCGCTGCGCGCTGGCTGACCGGCTGCGGATCACCAAGGCCGAGGCCAGTCGGCGCATCGCCGACGCCGCGGATCTTGGGCAACGCCGCGCGTTGACCGGTGAACCCTTGGCGCCCCTGCTGCCTCATACCGCCGCCGCGCAACGCGACGGGCTCATCGGAGACGGGCACGTCAAGGAGATTCGCAAGTTTTTCGCGCACCTGCCCGCCGAGGTGGACCTGGATACCCGCGACGCCGCCGAAGCCGACCTGGCCGGCAAGGCCGCCGGATATCGCCCTGATGAATTGGCCAAATACGCCGGGCGGATCATGGACTGGCTGCACCCCGACGGCGAATTCAGCGACGAAGAGCGCGCCCGCAAACGCGGCATCGTCTTGGGCATACAGGAATTTGACGGCATGTCGCGTCTGAGCGGTCTGGTGACCCCGGAGTTGCGGGCCGCGATCGAGGCCATGCTCGCCAAACTGGCCGCCCCCGGGGCGTGCAACCCCGACGACGACACACCAGTCGTAGACGAGGCACCCGACGAGGACGCGGTACGCCGCGATCACCGCTCGGCGGTCCAGCGCAACCACGACGGCCTGCTCGCGGGCATACGCGGCCTGATCGCCTCGGGAAAGCTGGGCCAACACAACGGGCTACCGGTGTCGATCATCGTGACCACGACACTCAAAGACCTCGAAGCCGCCACCGGCAAAGCCCTGACCGGCGGAGGCACCCTGGTACCGATGTCAGATGTGATCCGCTGGGCCAGCGCCGCACACCACTACTTGGCGATCTTCAATGACGGCAAGCCCCTGGCGCTCTACCACACCAAACGCCTTGCGTCCCCCGCTCAACGAATCATGCTCTACGGCAAGGAACGTGGATGCACCAAGCCCCGCTGCGACGCACCGGCCTACCACAGCCAGGTCCACCACATCCAAGGCTGGACCAAGACCCGACGCACCGACATCAACGACCTCACCCTGGCCTGCGGTCCACACAACCGGCTCGTCGAGAAAGGCTGGACCACCCGCACCAACGCCAAAGGCGACACCGAATGGTTACCGCCGCCGCACCTGGATTACGGGCAACCCCGCATCAACACCTACCACCACCCGGAGAAACTCCTCGCACCCGACGACGACGAACCCGATTGACATCACTTACCGGCATCCGGGACGACGCGCATGGGCTAGCCCGCGGGATGACTCCGGGCCGGGGAGCCGACGATGATGCTGCCGACGCTGCATTCCTGCAGTTCGTCGGCTCGCGGTGGCCGCGACGAATGCGGCTGTGTCACTGAATCCTTGGGCGCAGGCACCGAGGCCCATCGCGGTGGCGGCCAGGTAGATCGTCTGCATCAGCACGCCGACATCCTTGAGAATGGCG
Organism: uncultured Actinomycetota bacterium; assembly: GCA_963767375.1. Classification (GTDB taxonomy): domain Bacteria; phylum Actinomycetota; class Actinomycetes; order Mycobacteriales; family Mycobacteriaceae; genus Mycobacterium. Next base: position 144,645 of record CAVYDT010000006.1, on the reverse strand, counting down.
GCGTAGCCAATCTGTTCGTACGTCCACATGATGCGGCCGGCACGCGCGGCCATGACGATCAGGATTTGCGGCTCAGCACCCCCGGTCAGCGTCGCCGCCGCAGGTTTCATCAACTGGGACACTGCCTTTGAATCCGCGGCGGCCACCAGACGCAGCGCGTGGTCGAACGAGTCGTAGTGGTACATGCCCGCCTCGAGTCCGGCGACGTGTCGCACCACCGGGTAGAGCTCGAGTTCGTAGATGCCGCCGCCGGACGGGTATGGACGCGACAGCAGTTCTTCGTCCTCGCCGACCGGCTGCGTCCTGCGGGTCCGCGCGGTGCGGTACAGCAATTCGGCGAGCTGCTCGATGGTGATCGGGTGCTCATCGTCGAATGTCCTTGTCGAAACCCGATCTTCGAGGACGGCCGTCAGTGTCGGATCTTGCGCGCGTTTGTCCGCGAGGTCGGGGACGGGCAGCGTGATCGCCTCGGCCGAATACTTCGTTGTGCGCGCCGGTGGCTGCGGAAACCGACCCTTGGCCCACTTGGTCGGGCCAAAGTGCTCCCACGTGACGTTGCGCTCACCGAGCGTGCTGCGGCGGTGGAACCACAGATCCGGTGCGCTCCAGCTGAGGGCCTCGAAGCCCTGGTCCTCGTCGCCGACCGCAACGAGCATGCCGCTCCAGCGTAAATCCTCGACAAGCTGAGACGCGATTGCGCTCGGCAGGTCCGTGCTTTCGGTGCCGTCGAGCAGGGTGAGCAGACGCGCATCGTGGATGCGTACGTCACACCACGACAATGGGTGCTCAAGGACGAAACCCTCCGAATCACGATGCAGTACAGCGAATTTCGACAGCACAAGAGATGACATCGATGACGAAGGCGGTCGTGGCGGTGGTAATCCGCACGGCACAAGGGCATACAGGTCTTTCTCGCCGTCACGTACCGCGACCGTCAGCCAGCCGCCGGCCGCAAGCTGGTTTACCAGGGTGCCGGCCTCGTTTCCGGCTGCCGGTTCGGACAGCCCAGATATTTCAGCAACCGTTGCCGGTCCTAGGTTCAGCGTCTTGAGCGCGTGGAGTTGACCCGCGGTCAATCGGGTCAGCTTCTCGCTGCGCGGAGGGTTCAGCAGCACCGCTCCGGCCGGTGTGGTCAAGCAGGTGACGCCGGAGCGGAACGCGAATCGCGTTTGATCGGGGTATGTGACGGCGCGCAACCCGCAATCCCTTTCTTCTTTGAATGTGGAGCAATCCAAGCCAACTAGCCTAGGCCAGCAGCAAATTGGGCTGCCACACAGCTCCGGCACAGATTACTCAGGCGTTTTGCACAGGCGTTCTGGCTAACGTTACGGCACTGGCGCACGAAACACCTGTCACAACCAGCATCGCCGAGATGCGGGCTACCTAGTACCAATCGAGCGCCAATCCAGGGGGAGACCTGACCATGAAAATGACCGTGAAAGCCATCGCCACCACCGCAACGGCGGTGGCCGCAATCGGGGCAGCGGCCGCCTTGGGGACCTCCGTGACGTCCACCGTGACGTCCGTCGCGTCGGGCGTTGCGCCGACCGTCCGGGTGTTGTCGGTCGCCGTCGGCGCGCCGTTGCCGCAGGACCCGGCGCCATCGCCGGCTCCCGCCGCGAACGTCCCGACCGCGGACCAGTTGACCGGCGTGCTGAACAGCCTTGCCGATCCCAACGTTCCGTTCGCCAACAAGAGCAACCTGGTTGAAGGCGGCATCAGCGGAACCGAGGGCCACATCGCCGATCACGAGTTGAAGAAGGCTGCCAAGAACGGCGACCTGCCGCTGGCGTTCAACGTGGCGAATATTCAACCGGGCGCCGCTCCGGGTTCGGCCACGGCTGACGTTGCCGTCTCGGGTCCCAAGATCCCGAGCCCGGTCACCCAGAACGTCACGTTCGTCAACCAGGGCAGCTGGATGCTGTCGCGCGCCTCGGCGATGGAGCTGTTGCAAGCCGCCGGGCACTGATGCGTTCAGGCCGTTCCCAGCTAGCTTCGTTGCAAACGTGACCGCCCCGAGACACAAACACCAGCTACGCAGGGCACACTGACACCGTCTCGCCAGGAAAAGATATGAAAACGAGTACGGCACTCAAGTGTTGTGACATTCGGTCACATCCCGTCCCGGCCTGGCGAATCGGAGGGGGAACCATGAAATCCATCGTCATCAGCGCGGCGCTTGCCGTCGTCGGCGGCGCAGCCGCCGGCATTACTGCGATCGCACCGCCAAGCGGCGTGGCCCACGTGCAACTGACCGCCGTCGGCGCGCCCCGGCCGCAGGACCCAGTGCCCCCGCCACCGGGGCAAGACCTGCCGACCCCTGACCAGCTTTCCAGTCTGTGCACGCAAGCTACCGATCCGGGCGTTTCGTACACGACCAAGACCAATCTGGTGGAGAACGGCATCACTCCCGACGAGGGACATGTGGCCGACCACGACCTGAGGAAGGCCTACCGCGACGGGAAGTTTCCCGAGACGTTCAACGTGACGAACATCGCGCCGGCCGGTCCGAACGTGGCTCAGGGCGACGTAGCCATCTCGGGTCCCAAGTTCGCCGGGCCGGTCACGAAGCACCTGTTCTTCGTCAACCAAGGTGGCAACTGGGTACTGCAGCACGACGCCGCGCTCGCTCTGCTGCAGGCAGCGTCGAGCTAGCCGGTCGCCGCACTCAAGTCGATCCGCGCGATGCGCTGCGGGTCGGCCAGCACGTCGATCGCGGCGACTCGTCCGCCGCGGATCAGAAACGCCATGATCGCCGTCGGCTGACCGGCAACAAAGATGACCGCGCCGGCGGCGCCGTTGACGGCGCAGGCGCGGACCTCACGCTCCGGTCCCGCATAACTGCGGGCCAGTTTGGCCACGGAGGCGGCGCCCTCGGCGCGGAACACAGCGACGTCGGGGCCGAAGTCGCCGCGCAATACCACGTCGGGATCCAGCACCGACACCAGCTTGTGGAGGTCCCCGTCGCGCCCCGCCGCGAAGAAGGCGTCGACGGCCTCGCGCTGCGCGGCCATGCCGGCGTCCGAAACCGGGTCCGCCTCTTCGATCCGCCGGCGTGCGCGGCTGGCCAGTTTGCGGGCCGCCTGGGGGGTGCGGTCGACGATCGATGCGATCTGGTCGAACGGCACCCGGAAGACGTCGTGCAGCACAAACGCCAGCCGCTCGGCCGGCGGCAAGGTGTCCAGCACCACGAACAACGCCACGCCCACCGCGTCGGCCAGCAGCGCCCGGTGCTCGGGGTCGTATTCGCCTTCCGCCTCGACGATCGGGTCCGGTAGGTGCGCGACCAGCTCCTCGCGATCACGCGCCCGGCGATCGCGCAACGTGTTCAGGCAGATCCGGGCCAGCACGGTGGTCAGCCAGGCGTCGAGGTTCGCTATGTCCTGGCCCCCGCGGCTGACCCGCAGCCACGCCTCCTGTACGGCGTCCTGGGCGTCTTCGATCGAGCCCAGCATGCGGTAGGCGATGGCACCCAACCGGGGCCGCGCCGCCTCGAATCGCCCCGTCAGCGAGGCATCCGACGCCGCCGACCCGCTTAGGCTCACCGGGCGCACACCCGACCTTCCGAGAACCCCGAGGAGCCGATGCCGAGCGCGATGTTGAACCGGGCGCGCAGGTTGCCGAGCGTGATGACGTGGGTGAGTCCGACGAGTTGGGCGGTGTTGAAGTGGGCGCGCAGGGCGTCGAACAGCTCGTCACTCACCTCGACCGGGGTGCGGCTGATCGCGGTGGCGTACTCCAAGACCAGCCTGTCGACCGCAGAGAAGCACGTGGCGTTCCGGTAATCGGCCATCGACCTCAGCTCTTCGTCGCTGATGCCCCACTCGCGGGCGATCTGTGAACCGAGGTCGATGCAGTACTCGCAGCGGACCGTCGTCGCCGACTTCAGCTCGGCCAGGGCCCGCACCCGCGGGGTGAGGATGTCCAGCTTCGACTCGGCCTGCTCGAGCCTGCCGTAGGCGTTCAGCAACCGGGGGATATGGGCGTACATCCGCAGCGGTTCGAGCATTTCGGCCGTCTCCAGCCCGGTCATTTGCGCCAGCTTGCGCTTGGTGAAGAAGAAGGCGATCTTGGCGCCCAGGCCGGCGGCGCGGTCGGACACTCCTTCAAGCCGGGACATGGCGGTCCTCCTGCCTCTGGGCTGCGCAGGGCCACGAATTGCCGGCCCTCACTATGTCGACACCCGGCGGCGACACAACGTGACCGGCCCTAGGCGTGGGCGTCCACCGGCATATCCATGTCGAACACCCGCGCATGGAACACGATGCGATTACGCAGCGCGGCGCGCACAGCCCGGTGCAGGCCGTCCTCGAGATAGATGACGCCCCTCCACTTCACCGCGTGCGGAAAAAGGTCGCCGTAGAACGTGGAGTCCTCTGACAGCAGGCGGTCCAGGGCGAGCACCGTAGTCGTGGTGACCAATTCGTCGAGCCGGATCTGTTGGGGCGGTATCTGGGACCAGTCCTTGTAGGACAGCCCGTGCTCCGGGTAGGGCTTGCCCTCGCGCACGCCTTTGAAGATCATCCGCGGATCCTCTCCGACGCTGTGTGGAAGTCCAAGCCCAACCCCGACGGGATCATGCTGGACAGGCTAGCTTGAAACGTGGGCTGAATCGCAGCTCAGGCTCGAATCGCCGGACCGCTCGGCCGCTGTGGCGGTCGATGCCTTCTGGGAGCCTCCTGAGACCATAAAATGAATGCGATCCAGGAGGTGAACAGTCGATGGGCAGTGCCGACGAACGTCGCTTCGAGGTGCTGCGCGCCATCGTCGCCGACTTTGTGGCCACCAAGGAACCGATCGGTTCGAAATCCCTGCTGGAGCGCCACAACCTGGGCGTTTCCAGTGCCACCGTCCGTAACGACATGGCGGTGCTGGAAGCCGAGGGGTACATCACCCAGCCGCACACCAGCTCCGGGCGGGTGCCCACGGAGAAGGGTTACCGCGAGTTCGTCGACCGGATCGACGATGTCAAGCCGCTGTCATCGGCCGAACGGCGCGCGATTCAAGGCTTCCTGGAGTCCGGTGTTGACCTCGACGACGTGTTGCGGCGTGCGGTGCGGCTGCTCGCCCAGCTGACCCGCCAGGTGGCGGTGGTGCAGTACCCGACGCTGTCGACCTCGACCGTTCGCCATTTGGAAGTGATCGCGCTGACACCGGCCCGGCTGCTGATGGTGGTCATCACCGAATCCGGCCGGGTGGATCAGCGCATCGTCGAACTGGGCGATGTCATCGACGATCACCAGCTCTCCCAGCTGCGTGAGGTCCTCGGCCAGGCCCTGGACGGCAAGAAGCTCTCGGTGGCCTCGGTCGCGGTGGCCGAGCTCGCTGCTCAGCTGCGCGGCGCCGGCAGCTTCGGGGACGCCGTGGGCCGCGCGGCGACGGTGTTGCTGGAGTCGCTGGTGGAACACACCGAAGAGCGCCTGCTGATGGGCGGAACCGCCAACTTGACCCGCAACGCGGCGGACTTCGGTGGTTCGTTGCGCTCCATCCTGGAGGCCCTGGAAGAGCAGGTGGTGGTGCTGCGGTTGCTGGCGGCCCAACAGCAAGCCGGCAAGGTGACGGTGCGCATCGGTCACGAAACGGCTTCCGAGCAGATGATGGGCACCTCGATGGTGTCCACCGCCTACGGCACATCAGATACCGTGTACGGCGGTATGGGTGTGCTGGGACCCACCCGGATGGACTATCCGGGAACTATCGCCAGCGTTGCTGCGGTTGCTCTTTATATTGGCGAAGTCCTGGGTGCCCGATGAACGCGCACCCGCAGCAGTTGTGGACCGCCGCGTAGGCGCGGCACAAGACCTCGTATAGGAGAGTCAGGCGTGGCACGCGATTATTACGGGCTGCTCGGCGTAAGCAATAACGCCAGCGATGCCGAGATCAAACGCGCATATCGCAAGCTTGCGCGCGAACTGCATCCCGACATCAATCCCGACGAGGCCGCGCAGGCGAAATTCAAAGAAATCAGCGTGGCCTACGAGGTGCTGAGCGATCCGGAGAAACGCCGGATCGTCGACTTGGGCGGCGACCCGATGGCGAATGCAGGCGCATCAGCCGGCGGTTTCGGTGGCTTCGGTGGCCTGGGCGATGTGTTCGAGGCCTTTTTCGGCGGGGGTTTTTCCGGGGCGTCGACATCACGCGGTCCCATCGGGCGCGTCCGGCCGGGTTCGGACTCGCTACTGCGAATGCGTCTCGACCTCGAAGAGTGCGCAACCGGGGTCACCAAACAAGTCACCGTCGACACCGCGGTGCTGTGTGACCGGTGTCAGGGCAAGGGCACCAACGGCGATTCCGCGCCGGTACCGTGCGACACCTGTGGCGGTCGTGGGGAGGTACAGACCGTGCAGCGTTCGCTGCTGGGTCAGATGATGACGTCTCGGCCGTGCCCTACCTGTCGCGGTGTCGGGGTGGTCATTCCCGACCCGTGCTACCAGTGCGTCGGCGACGGCCGGATACGGGCCCGCCGCGAGATCAGCGTCAAGATTCCGGCCGGCGTTGGCGACGGCATGCGGGTCCGGCTGGCCGCCCAAGGCGAAGTCGGCCCGGGGGGAGGGCCGGCCGGTGACCTGTACGTCGAGGTGCACGAGCAGGCCCATGACATTTTCGTCCGCGACGGTGACGACCTGCATTGCACGGTTTCGGTGCCGATGGTCGACGCGGCGCTGGGCACCACGATCAGTGTGGACGCCATCCTGGATGGCGTGAGCGAGATCACCATTCCGCCTGGCACGCAACCGGCTTCGGTCATCACGCTGCGTGGTCACGGGATGCCGCAACTGCGCTCGACCGCACGCGGCAATTTGCACGTCCACGTCGAAGTGGTGGTTCCCGCTCGGTTGGACCACCAAGACTCCGAACTGCTACGCGAGCTGAAGAGTCGCCGTAGCCGCGACGTCGCCGAGGTCCGCTCGACGCACAGCGCCGGTGGCGGATTATTCAGCCGACTACGCGAGACCTTCACCGGGCGCTAACGCCTGCACATGGTGGCGACGCTGTTCTACGTCGACGCATTGCCCGATACCGGCGAGCTGGCCGTCGTGGGCGGCGACGAAGGGTTTCACGCCGCCACGGTCCGCCGAATCCGTCCCGGCGAGGAACTGATGCTCGGCGACGGCGCCGGTGGCCTGGCCAGCTGTGTGGTCGAGCACGCCGGTCGCGACGGGTTATGTGCCCGGGTGTTGGACCGCTGGAGTGTCGCGCCCGGCCGCCCGCCGGTGACGGTGGTGCAGGCGTTGCCCAAATCCGAGCGCTCGGAGTTGGCCATCGAGCTGGCCACCGAGGCCGGTGCCGATGCGTTCGTCGCCTGGCAGGCGGCCCGCTGTGTGGCCAGCTGGGACGGCGCCCGAGTCGACAAGGGGCTGCGCCGGTGGCGCGCGGTTGCCCGCTCGGCGGCTCGGCAATCCCGCCGGGCACACATCCCGCCGGTGGACGGCGTGCTGTCCACCGCGGCGCTGATTCAGCGGATCCGCGACGACGTAGTCGCCGGGGCGGCGGTTCTGGCCCTGCACGAGGCCGCGACCGAACGGCTAGCGGATGTCCCCGTGGCACAAGCACACTCGCTGGTGCTGGTGGTCGGCCCCGAAGGCGGCATCGCGCCGAACGAGATCGCCGCGCTGACCGATGCCGGCGCCGTGGCGGTCCGGCTGGGACCGACCGTGCTGCGGACGTCGACCGCGGCCGCGGTGGCGTTGGGGGCGCTGGGCGTGCTCACCTCCCGCTGGGACTGGGGAGGCGGGCTGTGAATCTGACGACGCGGCGCGCCGATAGCGCGTCGGCAGATTCACAGTGGAATTAGCCGGGTCCGCAATTCGTCGCCGACCGTGCCGGACGCGAGGAACTGGTCGCCGAAGCCGTGATCGCCGATGTCAAAGTTCCTGAGCTATCGGACAATTGGCACGACGATGTGCGGGCGATCGCGATGGAGATGTGGGAGACGATGCGCCGGCACCCCAATGCCGTCCCGCTGGTGCTCACCCGCGGCACGGTCTCGGCGTCGAGCTATCTGGCCGCGGACCGGCTGATCGCGGCGCTAGGACGCGCCGGGCTCGCCGACATGGACCTGCTGGCAGGCTTCCGTGCGGTGCTCGGCCTCGTCATGGGTAGCGCGCCCAGGGGGAAATGGCCGGGCCACTGGCCGGAAGCGAGCGGGAGCACGAGCAGATCGCGGTGGCGGCCCGGATTGGCGGGCTGGCCAGGGCCGAGCATTCGCACGTCGCCGCGCTGGCACACACCAGCGAGCAGTCCACGGCGGCGGCTGACTTCGATCGCGGACTGGACATCCTGCTCGCGGGCATCGAGTCGTTGGGACGCCGTGCTGACCGGCGGTAGACTGACAGCTCAACCGTCCCGCGTCGGAAGAGAAAGCAGGCATCGGAAACCACGTGACGCCCCGCGAGACCAGCGCTGCTGACGTAGCTGGAGCCCGGCCGGCCGACGCCCGAGTCCGCAGCAGCATCGATGTTCCGCCCGATCTCATCGTGGGCCTGCTGGGTTCAGCGGATGAGAACCTGCGCGCCCTCGAACGCACGCTGAGCGCCGATCTGCACGTGCGAGGCAACACCGTCACCCTCTCCGGAGAGGCCGCCGACGTCGCGCTCGCCGAGCGCGCGGTCTCCGAACTCGTCGCCATCGCGGCGGCGAGGCAGCCGTTGACCCCGGAAGTCGTGCGCCACAGTGTCGCCATGCTGGTTGGCACCGACAACGAGTCTCCGGCGGAAGTCCTGACGCTGGACATTCTGTCGTACCGCGGCAAGACGATCCGGCCCAAGACGCTCAACCAGAAGCGTTATGTTGACGCCATCGACGCCAACACCATCGTCTTCGGGGTTGGGCCGGCGGGTACGGGGAAGACCTATCTGGCGATGGCCAAGGCGGTCAACGCACTGCAGAGCAAGCAGGTGACCCGCATCATTCTGACCCGGCCGGCGGTGGAAGCCGGTGAGCGGCTTGGCTTTTTGCCTGGCACGCTGAGCGAGAAGATCGACCCGTACCTGCGGCCGCTGTATGACGCGCTTTACGACATGATGGACCCCGAGCTGATCCCGAAGCTGATGTCCGCCGGTGTCATCGAGGTAGCGCCGCTGGCATACATGCGTGGTAGAAGCCTTAATTCCGCTTTCATCGTCCTCGACGAAGCGCAGAACACGACCGCCGAGCAGATGAAGATGTTCCTGACCCGGCTGGGCTTCGGGTCGAAGATCGTCGTCACCGGAGATCTCACCCAGGTCGACCTTCCCGGTGGCGCCAGGTCCGGCCTGCGTTCGGCGATCGACATTCTCGACAGCGTCGACGACATCCACCTCGCCGAGTTGACCAGTGTGGATGTGGTGCGCCATCGGCTGGTCTCCGAGATCGTGGACGCTTACGCGAAATACGAGGAGCCCGGCTCGGGGATGAACCGAGCGGCTCGACGGGCGACAGGCAGCCGCGGCCGTCGATGACGAGCATCCCATGAGTATCGAAGTCTCCAACGAGTCGGGCGTCGACGTCTCCGAAGTCGAGCTGGTCAGCGTCGCGCGCTTTGTCATCGCCAAGATGGACGTCAACCCCGGCGCGGAGTTGTCGATGGTGCTGCTGGACACCGCAGCGATGGCCGACCTGCACATGCGCTGGATGGATCTGCCCGGGCCGACCGACGTGATGAGCTTTCCGATGGACGAGCTCGAGCCGGGCGGTCGTCCCGATGCGCCTGAGCCGGGGCCGGCCATGCTGGGCGATATCGTGCTGTGCCCGGAATTCGCCGCCGGACAGGCGGCCGCGGCGGGCCACAGTCTCGGACATGAGTTGGCGCTGTTGACAATCCACGGGGTTCTTCACCTGCTGGGCTACGACCACGGCGACAAGGACGAGGAAAAAGAGATGTTCGCCCTGCAGGACCGGCTGCTGGAAGAGTGGGTGGCCGAACAAGTCGAGGCTTACCAGCTAGACCGCCAGGAAGAACGGGACCGCCAGTTGCTGGATAAGTCAAGGCATTTCGACCTTTGACCGGCCTGTCTCAGCTGCTCGGTGCGATCGCGTTGATCGCCCTGGGCGGGCTATTCGCCGCGATCGACGCAGCCACCAGCACGGTGTCGCTAGCCCGTGTGCAAGAGTTGGTGCGTGCCGAGCGGCCCGGCGCCGGGGCACTGCTCAAGGTCGTGTCCGAACGGCCGCGCTACATCAACCTCGTGGTGCTGCTGCGGATCATTTGCGAGATCACCGCCACCGTATTGCTGGTGGTGTTTCTCTACGACAACTTCGGCCTTACCTGGGGCTTGTTCGGCGCCGCGACCATCATGGTGATAACCAGCTTCGTCGTCATCGGCGTGGGCCCGCGCACCCTCGGCCGTCAGCACGCGTATTCCATCGCGCTGACGACGGCCCTTCCGCTGCAGGTGATCTCGTGGCTGTTGATGCCGATCAGCCGGTTGCTGGTGGTGGTCGGCAACGCGCTCACCCCGGGCCGGGGGTTACGGAACGGGCCGTTCGCATCCGAGATCGAGCTGCGCGAAGTCGTCGACCTGGCTCAGCAGCGCGGCGTCGTCGCCGCTGACGAGCGCCGGATGATCGAGTCGGTATTCGAACTCGGTGACACCCCGGCCCGTGAGGTCATGGTGCCGCGCACCGAAATGATCTGGATCGAAGATGACAAGTCAGCCGCTCAAGCCACAACTCTCGCCGTCCGCAGTGGGCATTCCCGCATTCCGGTGATCGGCGAAAACGTTGACGACATCGTCGGCGTCGTTTACTTGAAAGATCTTGTCCAGCATGCGTTTTTCTCGGACGATCGCGGCCGCTACACCAAGGTGGCGCAGGTGATGCGCCCGGCGGTGTTCGTGCCGGACTCCAAACCGCTTGACTCGCTGCTGCGGGAAATGCAGCGCGACCGCAACCACATGGCCCTGTTGGTCGACGAGTACGGCGCGATAGCCGGTCTGGTCAGCATCGAAGACGTGCTCGAGGAGATCGTCGGCGAGATCGCCGACGAGTACGACGACGCCGAGACAGCGCCGATAGAAGACCTGGGCGACAAACGTTTCCGGGTCTCGGCGCGCCTGCCCATCGAAGACGTCGGCGAGCTGTACGACATGGAATTCGACGACGATCTCGACATCGACACGGTGGGCGGCCTGCTGGCTCTGGAACTGGGTAGGGTCCCGCTGCCTGGCGCCGAGGTGGTATCACACGGCTTGCGGTTGCGCGCCGAGGGCGGCCCCGATCATCGGGGACGGGTGCGGATCGGCACCGTCCTGCTGAGCCCGGCCGAATCCGACGGCGACGCGGAACGGCGCCGCGCGTGAACTCACGTCGAAAAATCGCCCGGAAAGTCGCACCATGTGTAGGCTCGGCGGGCAGCCGAACATGACGGAATTCCATTCGGGCTTCGTGTGTTTCGTCGGCCGGCCTAACACGGGCAAGTCGACGCTGACCAACGCGCTGGTCGGCACCAAAGTGGCAATCACCTCGAAGCGCCCGCAAACCACCCGGCACACCATCCGCGGAATCGTGCACCGGGAGAACTTTCAGATCATCCTTGTCGACACCCCCGGCCTGCACCGGCCGCGCACTCTGCTGGGCAAGCGGCTCAACGACTTGGTCCGCGACACCTACGCCGAGGTTGACGTCATCGGGCTGTGCATCCCGGCTGACGAAGCGATCGGACCGGGGGACCGGTGGATCGTCGAGCAGATCCGTTCGGTCGCACCCCGAACGACGCTTGTGGTCGTAGTCACCAAGACCGACAAAGTCCCCAAAGATCGGGTGGCCGCGCAGTTGGTCGCGGGCGCCGAACTGGCCGGCAACGCAGCCGAGATCGTTCCGGTGTCGGCCGCGACCGGTGAGCAGATCGATGTACTGATCGACGTGCTGGTCGCGGCCTTGCCCGCGGGCCCGGCGTACTACCCCGACGGTGAGCTGACCGACGAACCCGAAGAGATCCTGATGGCCGAGCTCATCCGTGAGGCTGCGCTGGAGGGGGTGCGCGACGAGCTCCCGCATTCGTTGGCGGTGGTGATCGACGAGGTAAAAAGGCGTGACGGCCGGGATGATCTCATCGACGTGTACGCGGTGCTCTATGTCGAACGGGACAGCCAGAAGGGGATCGTCATCGGCAAGGGCGGCGCCCGACTCAGGGAAGTCGGGACGGCCGCGCGCGGTCAGATCGAGAAACTACTGGGCAGCAAGATCTATCTCGACCTGCGCGTCAAGGTCGCCAAGAACTGGCAGAGCGACCCTAAACAGCTTGGCAGACTTGGGTTTTAACTCGACCACCACACATTCGGCTGCTTGGACGCCCAACCGCAGACCGCCTCCAGCTCGGCGGCCAGGGAGATCAGCATGCCCTCGCTGTTCGCCGGCCCCATCAGTTGCACACCGATGGGCAGACCGTCCGAGGTGAACCCCGCCGGCACGTTGATCGACGGCCAGCCCAGCACGTTCCACGGCCATGTCACCGGGCAGGCGCGGATCATGGCGCGGTCGGTGCCGATGCCGCCCAGCCGGTCGAAGGAGCGCGCCAACGGCGGTGGTTGCGCGGTGGTCGGCGCCAGCACCACATCGACGATGTCGAAGACCGAACCCACCCGGTGCTGGTCGGCGGTTTCGTGGCGGCGCGCGCTTTTCAGGATCGCCTGTCCCAGCACATGACCCATCCGCAGGTTGGACAGGGTGCGGGGGTCCAAGATGACACCGTCGCCAAGCCGCTCCTCCCAGTCCCGCAGGCCGGACGTGGACCTGGCCAGAAAGTCCCACGACAACCGCAGGCCATAGTCCGGGTTGCCCGATACAACGGTGTGGCCGAGCAGCTCGAGCTGCTTGGCCACCGCTCGCGTCGCGGCCAGGATTTCGGGGTGCAACTTGGCCCGAAAGAACGTATAGGGAAACCGGGTTGACAGCGCGATGTTCAGTGGACCGGGTGCGATGCCGACGTAGTCGGACGCCGTCATCGGGGGCGGCTTGTGCCGGTCGCCCTCGACATTTCCGGACGCTGCATCGAGCACCAACGCCGCATCGGCGACGGTGCGGGCCAGTACGCCGTTGACCGTGATGCCGTTGAAGGACTCCGGCAACGGCCACGTGGAGATCCGCCCGCGTTGTGGCTTGATGCCCACCAGGTGGGTCCAGGCCGCGGGGATGCGTACGCTGCCGGCGCCGTCGGAGCCGATGGCGGCGGTCACCAGCCCCGCGGCCACCGCGGCTGCGCTGCCGCCCGACGATCCGCCCGGGGTGTGCCGGCGCGACCAGGGGTTGCGGGTGTGCCCGAATCCAGGTCCGCTGGTGAACGGCCACTGACCCAGTTCGCAGGTGTTGGTTTTGCCGACGATCACCGCGCCGGCTGCCTTCAGCCGGCGAACCACCTCCGCGTCGTGGGTGGCGGGCCGGACGTGCCCCTCGGTGCCGAAGGCGGTGGGCACTCCAGCAACGTCGACGTCGTCCTTGACCGCGATCGGGATGCCCAGCAACGGCGCCGTGTCACCGGCGGCCCGCCGCCGGTCGGCCCGGGCCGCGTCGGCCAGCGCGGACTCGGTGAGCACCACCCGGAAGGCGTTCAGCGTGGACCGGCTCATGTCGATCGCGCGCAGGGAACGGCGCACCAGCGTGTCGGAAGTCACAGAGCGGGTGGCAAGCTTATACAGCAGGTCAGTGAGCGTGGGCAGGCGCTGGTCGCGGAATCCGGAATCAGACCCGGGAGCGGACCCAGAAGCGCCAATCACGGGGTACGAGACTAACGGCGCGGATACCCGTAATGTCGCGGCGGGGTGCAAAACTATTGTGATGCGGCTGTATCGAGACCGGGCTGTAGTGTTGCGCCAGCACAAGCTCGGCGAAGCCGACCGAATCGTGACCTTATTGACCCGCGATCACGGGCTGGTTCGCGCGGTGGCCAGAGGCGTGCGTCGCACCCGCAGCAAATTCGGTGCACGACTGGAGCCGTTCGCGCACATCGACGTGCAACTGCACCCGGGCCGCAACCTCGACATCGTCACCCAGGTCGTCGCTATCGACGCGTTCGCCACCGACATCGTCAGCGACTACGGCCGGTACACCTGCGGGTGCGCGATGCTGGAAACCGCCGAACGCCTCGCCGGTGAGGAGCGGGCGCCCGCCCCGGAGCTGCACCGGCTCACGGTGAGCGCCCTGCGGGCGGTGGCCGATGGACGCCGACCCCGTGACTTGCTGCTGGATGCCTACCTGCTGCGTGCCATGGGCATCGCCGGATGGGCGCCGGCGCTGACCGAGTGCGCCCGCTGTGCCACACCCGGTCCGCATCGGGCATTTCACATCGCCGCCGGGGGCAGCGTGTGCGCGCACTGCCGCCCCGCCGGTTCGACGACGCCGCCGCTGGGTGTGCTGGAACTGATGTCCGCGTTGCACGACGGCGATTGGGAGGCCGCCCAGGAGGCGCCGCAATCCCACCGCAACCACGTCAGCGGCTTGGTGGCCGCACACCTGCAATGGCATCTGGAGCGGCAGCTCAAAACCTTGCCGTTGGTGGAACGAACCAATCAGGCGTATCAGGTCGATCGCTCGGTTGCCGATCGGCGCGCGGCGCTGATCAGACAGGACATGGCCTGTGGCTAAGATCGCCCGCAGGCTGAAGCCTGCCGGCTTCCCGCAACTGCCCGCCGCGCCCGAGGACTACCCGACCTTTCCGGACAACTCGACATGGCCTGTTGTCTTCCCGGCGCTGCCGCCATCTCCGGACGGCGGCCCCAGTCGGCCGCCGCAGCACACCTCGAAAGCCCCCGCGCCGCGGATCCCCGCTGACCGGGTGCCCAATCACGTCGCCATCGTGATGGACGGCAATGGCCGCTGGGCCACCCAACGTGGCCTGTCGCGCACCGAGGGGCACAAGATGGGTGAGGCGGTGGTGATCGACATCGTCTGCGGTGCAATAGAACTCGGGATCAAATGGCTCAGTCTGTATGCCTTCTCCACCGAGAACTGGAAGCGTTCCGCCGAGGAAGTCCGCTTCCTGATGGGTTTCAACCGCGACGTGGTGCGCCGGCGCCGGGAGAACCTCAAGGCAATGGGTGTCCGGATCCGGTGGGTGGGCTCACGCCCGCGGCTATGGCGCAGCGTCATCAATGAATTGGCGATCGCCGAGGCCATGACGGCGGGCAACGACGTCATCACGGTCAATTACTGCGTCAACTACGGTGGGCGCACCGAAATCGCCGAAGCGGCAAGGGATATCGCGCGCGAGGCGGCCGCGGGAAGGGTCAACCCGGACCGCGTCACCGAGGCCACCATCGCCCGGCACCTGAACCGGCCCGACATCCCCGACGTGGACCTCTTCCTGCGGACCTCGGGGGAGCAGCGGTCCAGCAATTTCATGCTGTGGCAGGCCGCCTACGCCGAATTCATCTTTCAGGACAAGTTGTGGCCCGACTATGACCGCCGCGACCTGTGGGCGGCCTGCGAGGAGTACGCCTACCGCGATCGCCGGTTCGGGAGCGCCTAGTGCCATCCCTGCAGGAGCGGCTGGAATCGATACTCCGCGAAGTCATGCCCGTGGACGAGGAACCCGACGGCGGGCTCACGGTGCGCCATGACGACACGTTCGCGTCGTTGCGGGTGGTGAACATCGTCGAGGACCTCGACCTGGTCTCACTCACCCAGGTGCTGGCCTGGGATCTGCCGCTGACCAAGAAGGTCAGCGACCAGGTGGCCAGGCACGCGCGCGACACCAATCTCGGCACGGTGACGCTGGTGGAGAAGGTCTAAAAGCCCGATCGAAGGCGGTGCAGCGCAACTCCGGCAGGGCTGCCGCCAAGACAGCAGACGTGATGCTGCGATACAACTTTCCCGGCGCCGGCTTGACCGACGCCGCGTTGCGCACCCTGATCCTGCTGGTGCTGGACACCGGCGCCCAGATTCGCCGCGCGCTGACGGGCTGAGCCTGCTACGACCGGCAGTCCGAGCAGGTGCCGAAGATCTCGATGGTGTGGCTGACGTCGGAGAATCCGTGTTTACTGGCCACTTCCGCCGCCCACAGCTCGACCTCGTGATCGCCCACCTCGATGGTGGCACCGCAGCTGCGACACACCAGATGATGGTGATGGTGCTCGGAGCACCTGCGATAGACCGACTCGCCGGTGTCGGTGCGTAGCGTGTCGAGCATTCCCGCCGCCGCCATCGATTGCAGTGTCCGGTAGACGGTGGTCAGGCCGATGTTCTCGCCGCGGCGGCGCAGCTCGTCGTGCAGTTCCTGGGCCGAGCGGAACTCGTCAAGGGTCTCCAAAAGCGTCGAGATCGCTGCGCGCTGGCGGGTGGCACGGACGCTGGTCCCTGTTTCCGTCATCGGGTCACGGCCTGTCCTCGCCGGCATGGGCAACCGCGTCCACGACGATATGCGCAAGGTGGTGGTCGGCAAGCCGGTACAGGACTTCGCGGCCAGAGCGCTCCCCGGCGACCACGCCTGCCGCCTTGAGGATCTTCAGATGTTGGCTGACCAGCGGCTGAGGCACGTCGAGGGCGTCGACAAGTTCATGCACGCAGCGCTGAGATTCCCGCAATTGCAGCACGATGGCGATCCGCACCGGCGCCGCCAGCGCGCGCAGCAGCTCGCCGGCGGCGTCCAGAATCTCGCGCGGCGGCGGCGCGGGATACGCGTCGAGCCCTGGGAGCCCATCGGGGCCATGCTCGTGGCCGCCAAGCAGATCAGGGGTCATCGTCGGAGATGATCCGTCTGCGGCGGTCGGCGTCGAGGACATCGACATGTGAAGTCATCACCCGCTGTAGGAGAGGTTCGGCTGACTTCTACTGTCACATGCGTGATGATGCATGTCAAAGAGCGCGTCGTCGATCGCTACCATGACTGATGTTTTGGGCGCAGCGGTCCGCTACCGCGCGCCTGGCCCCAATCCGGGAAGGAAGTGGACATCCCCGTGGCGTCCGTCATCGACACCGTAGTCAACCTGGCTAAACGGCGTGGCTTCGTGTTTCCCTCGGGTGAGATCTACGGCGGCACCAAATCGGCGTGGGACTACGGTCCGCTGGGCGTGGAGCTCAAGGAGAACATCAAGCGGCAGTGGTGGCGCGCTGTCGTCACCGGTCGCGACGACGTGGTGGGGCTCGACTCGTCGATCATCCTGCCGCGGCCGGTGTGGGTGGCCTCCGGCCACGTCGAGGTCTTCCACGACCCGCTGGTGGAGTGCCTGAGCTGCCACCACCGGCATCGCCAGGACCACATGCAGGAGGCCTATCTAGCTAAGAAAGCGGCCAAGAAGGACATCGCCGATCCCGATTCGGTGCCGATGACCGAAATCGTCTGCCCTGACTGTGGCACCAAGGGGGAGTGGACCGAGCCACGCGAGTTCAACATGATGCTCAAGACCTATCTCGGGCCCATCGAGACGGAGGAGGGGCTGCACTATCTGCGCCCCGAGACCGCGCAGGGCATCTTCGTCAACTTCGCCAATGTGGTGACGACCGCGCGCCGCAAGCCGCCGTTCGGAATCGGGCAGATCGGCAAGAGCTTCCGCAACGAGATCACCCCGGGCAACTTCATTTTCCGCACCCGCGAGTTCGAGCAGATGGAGATGGAGTTTTTCGTCGAGCCCGCGACCGCCAAGGAATGGCATCAGTATTGGATCGACACCCGCCTACAGTGGTATGTCGACCTCGGTATCGACCCGGAGAACCTGCGGCTGTATGAACACGCGAAGGAAAAGCTGTCGCACTACTCCGACCGCACCGTCGACATCGAGTACAAGTTCGGCTTCGTCGGCAACCCGTGGGGTGAACTGGAAGGCGTCGCGAACCGCACCGACTTCGACTTGTCCACGCACTCAAAGCATTCCGGTGTCGACCTGTCCTTCTACGATCAGGTCAACGACACCCGGTACACGCCGTATGTCATCGAACCCGCAGCGGGCCTGACCCGGTCGTTCATGGCGTTTTTGATCGATGCCTACACCGAGGACGAAGCCCCGAATGCCAAAGGCGGGATGGACAAGCGCTCGGTGCTTCGATTGGACCCGCGGCTGGCGCCAGTCAAGGCCGCGGTGTTGCCGCTGTCCCGTCACGCCGACCTCAGCCCCAAAGCCCGCGACCTGGCCGCGGAATTGCGGAAATCCTGGAATATCGATTTCGATGACGCCGGCGCCATCGGAAGGCGGTACCGGCGCCAGGATGAGATCGGCACGCCGTTTTGCGTGACGGTGGATTTCGACTCACTCGAAGACGACGCCGTTACGGTGCGCGAGCGCGACGCCATGACGCAGGAGCGCGTCGCCATCAGCAGCGTCTCTGACTATCTGGCGGTGCACCTCAAGGGCAGCTAGCGCCGCGCTTTCACCGCTGTCGTCCCGATTGCTCTTGTAACGCGTGGGGGTGTGGGTGGGATTAATCGGGTGAAGGGGGTGAAAAGGGGTTGGTGATGAATTTTTCGGTGTTGCCGCCGGAGATTAATTCGTTGCGGATGTTCTCTGGTGCGGGTTCGGGTCCGATGTTGGCGGCTGCGGCGGCGTGGGAGGGGTTGGCGGCCGAGTTGGGTTCGGCTGCGGAGTCGTTTTCGTCGGTGACGCTGACGCTCGCTGATCGGGGGTGGCGGGGGCCGGCGTCGGCGGCGATGGTGGCTGCTGCCCAGCCCTATGCGGGGTGGTTGAGTGCGGCGGCAGCGCGGGCTGCGGGGACGGCGGCGCAGGTTAAAGCGGTGGTCAGTGTGTTTGAGGCGGCGCGCGCGGCGGTGGTGCACCCGATGGCGGTGGCGGCTAATCGCGGTGCGTTGGTGAAGTTGGTGGTGTCGAATCTGTTCGGGCAGAACGCGGCGGCGATTGCGGCGGTGGAGGGCCAGTACGAGCAGATGTGGGCGGCTGATGTGAGTGCGATGGTTGGTTATCACTCGGCGGTGTCGGCGTTGGCGGGGCAGTTGGTGCCCTGGCGGGCGTCGTTACCGGCGGCGTTGCGGGGGGCCACCTCGGCAGCCACCCGCCCGACTATCGCCGTGAGCATCGGGAACGCCGGCAGCGTCAACCTAGGTCTGGGCAATATCGGCAGCTTCAATCTGGGCAGCGGAAACCACGGTGACGCCAACGTGGGCAGCGGCAACATAGGCGATTTGAATCTGGGCAGCGGCAACATCGGTGGCGCAAACCTGGGCAGCGGGAACAAGAACGGCAACGTCAACCTGGGCAGCGGCAACATCGGCAGCTTCAATCTGGGCAGCGGCAACATTGGCGAAGCAAACCTGGGCAGCGGGAATAAGAACGGGAACTTCAATCTGGGCAGCGGCAACATCGGCAGCTTCAATCTGGGCAGCGGCAACATCGGCAACAACAACTTCGGCGGCGGAAATCATGGCAGCCTCAACTTCGGCGGCGGGAATACCGGTGACAACAACTTCGGGTTCGGAAACAACGGCAGCGGCAATATCGGCTTCGGTAATTCCGGTGACGACAACATCGGCATCGGCGTCACCGGCACCGGCCAGATCGGCATCCATCTGAACTCAGGCACCGGGAACATCGGATTCGGCAACTCGGGTAACAACAACATCGGTTTCTTCAACTCTGGCAGCAACAACATCGGATTCGGCAACGCGGGTAGCGGAAACTTCGGCTTCGGAAACGCGGGCGACGTCAACACCGGCTTCTGGAACGGCGGCAGCACAAACACCGGCTTCGCGGACGGCGGCAGCGGAAACACGGGCAGTTTTGACGGCGGCAGCACGAACTGGGGCGCCTTCAACGGCGGCTCCATAAACTGGGGCTACGCGAACGCGGGCAGCGGGAACTCTGGATTCTTCAACGCCGGCGACGTCAACACCGGTTTGGGAAATGCGGGCGACACCAACACCGGCTTCGGAAACGCCGGCGATATCAACACGGGCGGGTTCAATGCTGGGAAGCTGAACACCGGCCTTTTCAGCCCAGCGACTCAAACCGTCCTGAACTCGGGATTCCTCAACGACGGTATGAATAACTCGGGCATTGGTCAAAACAACCCTGACGGCGCCGGCAACTCTGGGTTCCAGAATTCCGGCTTCGGTAACTCTGGCCTCGTCAACACCAGCACGACCGACACCATGCCGGGAAACTCCGGAGTCCGCAATGCGGGTATCGGCAATGCGGGTTATACCAATGCAGCTGTCAACGACACCGGCTTCTTCGTCGCGGGTGTCGCGAGTTCGGGCTACTTCATTTCCGGCAGCGGCACCTCGGGGCTCGGCAACGTCGGCAATGGGCTTTCGGGTTTCTTCAACAACCTGTTCTAAAGGCGACAGCCTGCTCATGGCTCCCCTGACCGGCCCCACAGCACCCCGCCGCCGACAAGTCCCAGCGGGACGACACTGACAAGCAGCCGTCTCAGATCGGTCGAACACGTTTGGTGAAACCATCGATTTTCGGTGGGGGTTGGCATACGATCCGGCCGTGGTCGTAGTCACGTGCGGGGACTTTGGACGTGACGGCCGGGGTGTGTTCTTGTCCGCGCCGCTCGGGCGCCTGGCTGGGTTGGGGTTGTGATGGTTTTGGATTTTGCGTGGTTGCCGCCGGAGGTTAATTCGGCGCGGATCTTTGCTGGTGCGGGGTCGGGGCCGTTGCATGTGGCTGCGACGGCCTGGGATGGGTTGGCGCAGGATTTGCAGGCGTCGGCGGCGTCGTTTGATTCGGTGATTGTGGGGTTGACGGCGGGGCCGTGGGCGGGTCCGGCGTCGGCGTCGATGGCGGCGGCGGCCACGCCGTATGTGGGGTGGTTGACCGCGGCGGCGGGGCAGGCGGCTGCGGCGGCTGCTCAGGCGCGGGCGGCGGCGGCGGCGTTTGAGACGGCGTTGACGGCCACGGTGCATCCGGTGGCGGTGACGGGGAATCGCACGACGTTGTCGACGTTGGTTGCGACGAACTTTTTTGGTATCAACGCTCCGGCGATCGCGGCCACGGAGTTTCAGTATGTGGAGATGTGGGCTGCTGATGTGGGCGCGATGATGGGTTATCACATGACGTCGACGTCGGTGGCTGCGACGTTGACGCAGTTCGATGCGCCGCCGGTGAGTTTGGCGGGGTTGTCCGGTTGGGTGTCGCAGTTGGGTACGTGGGTGACGACCGAGGTGTCGCAGTTGGGTGGGCAGATCACGTCGGCGCTGGGGTCGGTTTCGTTGTCGACGATAGAGTCGGCGGCCTCGGGATTGTCGCCGTTGACCTCGGTTGCTCAGATTGCGATGTATCCGGCGAGCATGGCGATTTCGCCGTTGATGAGCATCGCGCAGATGGCCAATAGCAGCGGGGCGGCGACGGCTGGTTTGGCGGGGGCCAACGCGTTGGCCGGTGATGGGACCAAGTTTGTGGGTAGTGCTGTTCCCGATCTCAAGCCGTTTGGTGGCGCTGGGGGTCTGGGTGCGGGCATGGGCGCGGATTTGGGGAAGGCGCGGTTGGTGGGGGCGATGTCGGTGCCCCCGACGTGGCAGGGGTCGATGCCGGCGCGGATGGTCAGTTCGGCGATGTCGGGGATGGGCGCGATGCCCAACGCCGCTGCGGCGATGGCCGGGGCCGCTCAGGGCGCCGGAGGTGGCATGACCCCGATGCCGATGCCGATGGGTGGCATGGGCGCCGGCGGCGGGATGCCCGGCGGCATGATGGGCCGCGGTGGTGCCAGCCCGCACGTGGTGCAAAACCGGCCCAGCGTCGTCCCACGCACCGGCATCTGACAGCACCTTGGCGTGTCAACCCCTCGAACACGGCAAAGTAGGTAACTATTCGACCCACTCGGGCGAATACCTAATGGCAGAACGGGTCGCGGTTTGGCAAAAGTACGGATTTTTGGGCGAGACTGCTCTAAAATCCGGCATCAGTGATCGTCGCGCGTGAGTAGCCGTCTAGCTGGGTTGGGGTTGTGATGGTTTTGGATTTTGCGTGGTTGCCGCCGGAGGTTAATTCGGCGCGGATCTTTGCTGGTGCGGGGTCGGGGCCGTTGCATGTGGCTGCGACGGCCTGGGATGGGTTGGCGCAGGATTTGCAGGCGTCGGCGGCGTCGTTTGATTCGGTGATTGTGGGGTTGACGGCGGGGCCGTGGGCGGGTCCGGCGTCGGCGTCGATGGCGGCGGCGGCCACGCCGTATGTGGGGTGGTTGACCGCGGCGGCGGGGCAGGCGGCTGCGGCGGCTGCTCAGGCGCGGGCGGCGGCGGCGGCGTTTGAGACGGCGTTGACGGCCACGGTGCATCCGGTGGCGGTGACGGGGAATCGCACGACGTTGTCGACGTTGGTTGCGACGAACTTTTTTGGTATCAACGCTCCGGCGATCGCGGCCACGGAGTTTCAGTATGTGGAGATGTGGGCTGCTGATGTGGGCGCGATGATGGGTTATCACACGACGTCGACGTCGGTGGCTGCGACGTTGACGCAGTTCGATGCGCCGCCGGTGAGTTTGGCGGGGTTGTCCGGTTGGGTGTCGCAGTTGGGTACGTGGGTGACGACCGAGGTGTCGCAGTTGGGTGGGCAGATCACGTCGGCGCTGGGGTCGGTTTCGTTGTCGACGATAGAGTCGGCGGCCTCGGGATTGTCGCCGTTGACCTCGGTTGCTCAGATTGCGATGTATCCGGCGAGCATGGCGATTTCGCCGTTGATGAGCATCGCGCAGATGGCCAATAGCAGCGGGGCGGCGACGGCTGGTTTGGCGGGGGCCAACGCGTTGGCCGGTGATGGGACCAAGTTTGTGGGTAGTGCTGTTCCCGATCTCAAGCCGTTTGGTGGCGCTGGGGGTCTGGGTGCGGGCATGGGCGCGGATTTGGGGAAGGCGCGGTTGGTGGGGGCGATGTCGGTGCCCCCGACGTGGCAGGGGTCGATGCCGGCGCGGATGGTCAGTTCGGCGATGTCGGGGATGGGCGCGATGCCCAACGCCGCTGCGGCGATGGCCGGGGCCGCTCAGGGCGCCGGAGGTGGCATGACCCCGATGCCGATGCCGATGGGTGGCATGGGCGCCGGCGGCGGGATGCCCGGCGGCATGATGGGCCGCGGTGGTGCCAGCCCGAACGTGGTGCAAAACCGGCCCAGCGTAATCCCACGCACCGGCATCTGACAGAAGAGCGAGTCCCACCCACCGGTTGGGCTCAGGCGTGGCCCACGCCCCTGGTCATCAAGAAAACCCCCAGCAGGGCAATGACCAGTACCAAGACCTGTTGTCGGCGAGCTTTCACCCAGCCGTGCACCTGCGACATCACCTGCCCGGTCAGTGCGGGTGCCGCCAGTTGGCTAGCCAGCGGGATCTCGATGAAAGCCAGCGTTACGACCGTGTACAGCGCGGCCGCACTGACCTGCGTGCCCGTAGCGACTCCCGAGGCCAAAATAGCGGTGAGCGCAGCCAGATACCGAAAGTCCATCAACAACCCGACTCCGAGCACGAACGGCACCCACAGCGGTCCCGCCCGCAGCGCATCTTGCACACGCATCGACAGCCTGGAGACCGCGGTCGATGTAACCGGCTGCATGACCAGTCGCGTCCGCTGGCGCGGCAGCAAGCCAGCCGCGACTGCCGCGATCAGCAGCACCAGCGCACCCGCCGCGATCTGAATGTCCCCGGCAGTCGAGCTGGCAGCGGCGAGTTGCACCCTGTGCACGGTTCTGAGTGCGAAATCGCGCACCCCGAAGAGCACACTCAGCGCCACGACGGCGCTTATCGTCAGGCCGCCGAGCCAGAACGTGACCAGATGGCGCACGGGCCGGGGCCGCGAATACAAAACAACACTGGTCCCAAGCCGCACAGGATCCACTGTCGCCACAAGAGCTAACAGCAGTACCGTGCACCACATGCCGGGGACGCTACCGGGTGATTGTCGAATTAGTCCACCAATTACCAGCCATATTAGATTTGGCTCTCGAAAACGCACCGGAAAATGCGGAAAACGGTCCGGCGCAAGAGTTTTCTGAGTCGCGAATAAGGCCGCTGACGGCGCACCCAACGGGCGCTGACCTGGAAGTACGCCGCGAACCGCCCGCCTGCAGCCCGATAGCATGCAAGTCTATTAGGGTTCGATGTGTTTATTAAAGTTCGATGAGGAATGTGAGATAAATAAACTCGGAGTAGCGCCTTTTCCGCGACGGGTGTGCGCTTGCCCGCTGCACGGCAGTCAGCGACGGAAGCGCGACGGCGCCGGCGTAGGAGTCCTAGTCGCATCGCATCGCGGCACTGTGCCTCGCCGGCCCGGGCCGCTGATAAACGACTTCAAGCAGGCCGGGGACCCGAGCTCGAGCCTGGCCCGCAACGGCATCGCGCCCACCTATCCCGGCACCTTCGCCGCCGACATCAGAGCCAACAGACTGCCGGCGGTTTCCTGGGTGCTTCCCGGGTTCCAATACTCGGAGCACCCCTCGTTGCCGGTCGCGGACGGCGCCGCGGCGATCGTCGACGTGCTGCGGCCCGTCCGAAACCCAGCGGCATCTGCTGACTCAAAACCCGCGTTTCACCCGATGCTGTCCACGCGTTTGACAACGCGCGTTGTCGCGGAAAATTTCCATTGGCATTCGACGACATAGTCGCGGGGATTGCCTTACGATGCGAAGTGCTTGGTGGTGAGGGTTTACCGCTGAGCCTGACCCAATGGGATCGGGAGTAGGAAGGAGGCAACGTGCTCTTGCCTCTTGGTTCGCCTTTGCCAGACGACGCTGTGTCGGCAAAACGGGCCGAGTCGGGCATGCTCGGTGCGTTGTCGGTACCGCTCAGCTGGGGCGTTGCGGTACCACCAGAAGACTACGATCCATGGGCACCGGAGCCTGAAGAGGGCACCGAGCCCGATGCTATGGCGGTCGACGGCGCCAGATCTGACGCGACCCCTGAAGACATGGACGAGTGGGACGAGTGGAGAGAGTGGAGCGAGTGGGAAGCCGAGGCTGAACCTCGCTTCGACGTGCCGCGAAGCAGCAGCGTGATACCGCATTCTCCAGCGGCTGGTTGAGAGAGGAAGACTGGCGCTGCTTTACATGTAATCGGATGGCTTCGGTACTCCCTTCGAGCGCCCGAGCCGGCGGTTACGACGGCTAACCCAAACGACAAGTTTTAGCTGACAAGGAGACTAAACATGGCACGCTTTATGACCGACCCGCACGCAATGCGGGCGATGGCTGGCCGCTTCGAGATGCACGCTCAGACGGTGTCCGACGAGGCTCGCAAGATGTGGGCGTCCTCGCAGAACATCGCCGGGGCTGGCTGGAGCGGTACCGCTCAGGCGACCTCTTACGACACGATGGGCCAGATGAACCAGGCCTTCAACAACATCGTGAACATGCTGCACGGCGTGCGGGACGGTCTGGTCCGCGACGCGAACAACTACGAGACTCAAGAGCAGGCCTCGCAGCAGATCCTCAGCAGCTAGTTTTCGACAACTACTGCATCCCAAAAACATTCAACTTAGGAGGACGTAAGAATGAGCATTAACTACCAGTTCGGCGATGTTGACGCCCACGGCGCTCTCATCCGCGCGCAGGCTGCTTCGTTGGAGTCCGAGCACCAGGCCATCGTTCGCGATGTGCTGGCTGCCGGTGACTTCTGGGGCGGCTCGGGTTCGGTGGCTTGCCAGGAGTTCATCACCCAGTTGGGTCGGAACTTCCAGGTGATCTACGAGCAGGCCAACCAGCACGGCTCGAAGGTACAGTCGGCCGGCAGCAACATGGCCAGCACTGACAGTGCCGTCGGGTCCAGCTGGGCCTGATTCGGTTCGCGGCGGCGCACTGGTACCCAGTGCCAGTGCGCTCGCCCTAACCGCAGATCGCAAAAACACCCGCCCACGGGATCCGTGGGCGGGTGTTTCTCATGTTCCGCTTCAGAACCGCCCGCCGCCGCCCATGAAGCTTCCGTCCGACGAGCCCCCGGATGAGCTCGACGATCCGCCGAAGGATGTGGGGATCCAGCCGCCGCCCAAACCACCCCGCGCACCGCCGCTGAGCAGGTCGCTGATGATGATCCCCCCGATCAGCGCGCCGGTGTTGTCGCCGCCACTTCCACCTCTGCGGCGGTAGGCGCGTTGGGCCGACTGCACGTCGGCGTTGGCCAGTGACTGCGCGTTCGCGGCCCAGGCCGAAGCCCCGTTGGCGTAGGCAGTCGCCTCGAGCAGGTTGGTCGGCCGCTTGTCGTGTGCGGCCTGCAATTGTCGTTTCGCTTCGGCCAGCCGGGTCCGGGCTTCCGCCCCGATGCTGCCGCGACGCGTGTCGATGTACTCGGAGGCTGCCCGGACGCGCGACTCGGCGGTGAACAACGCCTGCTCGTACGCGCGGTCGAGCCGCTCGGCTGTAGCCTGTTCTTCGGCCAAGGCGGCCAGTCGCCGAGTCAGGTCCGCGTCGGCCTTAGTCAACTTGGCGAACGCGCCCCATGGATCGGCAGATCCACTGCCGCGGGCGCCCTCGGCGGCTGTGACTGCCGCATCGCGCGCCGCGGTCAACTCCTTCACGCGCGGTGACCTGGATTTCGGCGTCCGCTTCAATTGCTCGTTGGCGCGATTGATGTTCGCCTGGACGTCGGCCATGGTCGAGGGCAGGGTGGCGATGGCGTGCCGGATGTCGCCGGCCGCGGTGTCCACGGCATCGAGCAGTGAACGCGCTTGCCCGAGCGCCGACTCGGCCGCATGAAAAGCATCGACCAAACCGGTCTGCTTCCCGGTCTCTGCGTGGCCGGCGAGTTCCCGGGCTGTGCCGATGTTGCGGTCGGCAAAAGCCATCCGCTCCCTGGCGCCGGTGACATTGCCGGCGACCGAACTCAGTGCTGCATCGTCGAATTCCTTGTGCAGCTCCGCCATCCGCTGCTCCGCAGGGGCGATGCGGCCGGTCAGTTCCACGTACTGCTGGGTCAGCCCGTCGAGTCGGGACGGCGCGTTGATCACCAAATCCCGCAGCTGCTCGAACGCCTCGGTCTGTGAGTCGAGCTCGCGGTCGGCGCGCGCCGCCGACACGATCACCCGGATGAGCAGCTCGCGGCGCTGTGCGGGTGTCTCGGGCGTTGCGTCTTCCAGCTGCTGGCGTACGGCGAACGCCTGCGCTAGAGCCGCTTTGGCGTTGTCCACCGCCTCGGTGAACGGTTGGGTCCGCTCTGTCCCGAACTCGTCGATTGCCAGCGCGAGTTCGTTGGCGCTGGTGCGTAACGCGTTGTCGACGTCCACCACCATCGACCGCGACAGGTCGTCGAGGGCCTGCGGCGAAACCTCGGCCAGCGCGTTCGGGTCGGTCGGGTTGACTCGCCGCGCGGCGGCCAGAGCGGCGGCACGCCTTCGTCGGGCGCGGCGGCGCATCACAATGAGCAAGACCACGACGGCGATGACGGTAGCGGCCAAAACCACCAGCAGCACTATCCGGCCCGTGTAATCGGGTGGCCTGTTGAGTCCGTTGGCCGCCGCAACTGCCGCACCACTCCAGTCGCCGTTGCGCAGTGCGGGTTCGATCTGAGTGCGGCGCAGGTCGTCGACCTCGCTTGGCTTGATACTCCGGACGGTCGTGGGCACGACGAACGCATAGGCGCGCCCAGTGCTGGACACGGCCAGCACCGCGTCGCTGTCACCCAGGTCGCTGGAGCTGTAGGTGCGCTTCGCCCAGTTCTCTGCGGTCAGTCCGGAGAAGTTGTCGACGTAGACCACCCACAGCCGGATGTGGCGATCGGCGTAGAGCTTATCGACGGCTGACGTCACTGCGGCGCGACCGGAATCCGAGAGCAGGCCAGCGTTGTCGGTGACGTACCCCGGGAGCCGGAACGGTGGCTGCGTGGCGGCGGGGGGCGCCAGCAGCAGCCCGGTAGTGATGACGGCGAGGAATACGCCGCACAAGCGAGCGATCCGCATGGTGGTTAATTTAGCCCTGCGAGGATGTCGGCCCTAGCTGCCTGTGTCCTGGCAGACTGTGCTGCGGTGACTAAGACGGTGATCACGAATCAGCAGGACCCCTACGACGACTTCGACCGTGAGCGACGGGTGCTCGAAGCACCGAAGACTGCGGGTTTGCCCGGTACCGAAGGCCAGCACCGCACCGACTTCGCCCGGGATCGGGCCCGGGTGCTGCACAGCGCCGCACTGAGACGACTGGCCGACAAGACGCAGGTCGTTGGACCCCGTGAGGGTGACACTCCACGCACCCGGCTGACGCACTCGCTGGAGGTGGCCCAGATAGGGCGCGGGATGGCAATCGGGCTGGGCTGCGACCTCGATCTGGTCGAGTTGGCGGGCCTGGCCCACGACATCGGCCACCCGCCCTATGGACACAACGGCGAGAAGGCGCTCAACGAGGTCGCGGCTGAGCATGGCGGCTTCGAAGGCAATGCGCAGAATTTCCGAATCTTGACCAGCCTTGAGCCCAAAATACTTGATGCACAAGGTAATAGCGCTGGCTTGAATCTGACTCGAGCATCCCTGGACGCGGTCACCAAATATCCGTGGACGCGTGAACCCGGGGAACGCAAATTCGGGTTCTACGACGAGGATCACGAGGCCGCGGCCTGGGTGCGTTTGGGTGCGCCGGCGCACCGCACGTGCCTCGAGGCACAGGTGATGGACTGGGCCGACGACGTCGCCTATTCGGTGCACGACGTCGAGGACGGCGTCGTCTCCGAACGCATCGACCTGCGCGTGCTCGCCGACGAAGATGACGCGGGCGCGCTGGCCAAGCTGGGGGAGAGCGAATTCTCCCGGGTGAGTGCCGACGAGTTGATCGAGGCCGCACGACGGCTGTCGGGTTTGCCCGTGGTCGCCGCGGTCGGCAAGTACGACGCCACACTGGCAGCGTCGGTCGCGCTCAAGCGATTGACCAGTGAGCTTGTCGGCCGGTTCGCCTCAGCCGCCATCGCGACCACGCGTGCGGCGGCCGGCCCAGGGCCGCTGGTGCGTTACCAGGCCGACTTGGGGGTGCCCGACCTGGTGCGTGCCGAGGTCGCGGTGCTGAAAATCCTGGCGCTGCAGTTCATCATGTCCGATCCGCCGCATCTGGACGCCCAGGCGCGGCAGCGCGAACGTATTCACCAGGTGGCGCAGTGGCTGCACGCCGGGGCGCCCCGAACGCTCGACCCGGCCTTTGCCGCGGCGTTCACCGCCGCCGCCGACGATGGCGCACGGTTGCGGGTCGTCGTCGACCAGATCGCCTCGTACACCGAAGGTCGGCTGGAGCGCATCTCGCCCGCCAAGTAAGCCCGGCGGTAGTTCGGGATTAGGCTGCCCCTCATGACCAAACTCACCGCCGCTGCCATCCTGGTGTCGCTTTCCGCCGTGGCCGTCAGCGCCTGCAGTTCTCCTCAGCATGCGAGCACCCAGCCGGGCACCACGCCTGCGGTTCAGAGCGGTTCACCGGCCGCGACAACCAGCGCGGCGCCTGGCGCGGGATCGCTCGCCGCGGAACTCAAAACGCCCGACGGCAAGTCTGTCGCCACGGCGACCTTCGACTTCACCGGCGGCTACGTGACCGTCACGGTCAAAACGGTGGCCCCCGGCATCCTGTCGCCCGGATTGCACGGCATGCACGTCCACGAAATCGGCAAGTGCGAGCCCAACTCGGTCGCCCCCACCGGCGGTCCGCCCGGAAACTTCTTGTCCGCCGGCGGCCACTACCAGGCACCCGGACACACCGGGAAGCCCGAGAGCGGCGACCTGACGTCGCTTGAGGTGCGCTCAGACGGCTCCGCCTACTTGGTGACCACCACCGACGCGTTCACCAGAGACGATCTGCTGGCAGGTAACAAGACCGCTTTGATGTTGCACGGCACCGAAGACAGCAGCATGCCGGGCATGGCAGGCACGTCAGCGGACCGCGTCGCGTGCGGCGTCATCGGCACCGGCTAGCCGAACTGCCGGATCGCGGTCGCGCCCGCGCTCTACACTGGGCCGATGGCCGGCCGGATCCCCGATCGCGATATCGCCGCCATCCGCGAACGGGTCCGCATCGAAGAGGTCGTCGGTGACTACGTCCAGTTGCGGCGCGCCGGCGCGGATTCGCTGAAAGGCCTGTGCCCCTTCCACGATGAGAAGTCGCCGTCGTTTCACGTTCGGCCCAACCACGGCCACTTCCACTGCTTCGGCTGCGGCGAAGGCGGCGACGTCTACGCGTTCGTCCAGAAGATCGAGCACGTCAGCTTCGTCGAGGCAGTTGAACTGCTCGCCGACCGCATCGGCCACTCGATCAATTACTCCGGACCGGCCACCAGCGTCCAGCGCGACCGCGGCAGCCGCAGCCGGCTCATCGCGGCCAACGCGGCCGCCGCCGAGTTCTACGCGGCGGAGTTGGATTCCGACGAGGCAGCACCGGCTCGCAAGTACCTCGCGGAGCGGAACTTCGATGCCGAGGCCGCGCGTCATTTCGGCTGCGGATTCGCGCCGTCGGGCTGGGAAAAACTGACAAAGCACCTGCAACGCAAGGGTTTCGAGTTCAAAGAGCTAGAGGCCGCCGGCCTGTCCCGGGAGGGGCGCCGTGGCCCGATGGACCGTTTCCACCGTCGGCTGCTGTGGCCCATCCGCAGCGCGGCCGGCGAGGTGATCGGGTTCGGGGCGCGACGGCTGTTCGATGACGACCCGATGGAAGCCAAGTACGTCAACACTCCTGAGACGCAGCTGTACAAGAAGTCGGCGGTGCTGTTCGGCATCGACTTGGCCAAACGCGATATCGCCAAGGGGCACCAGGCGGTTGTCGTCGAGGGCTATACCGACGTGATGGCGATGCATCTGGCCGGGGTCACCACCGCGGTGGCCTCGTGCGGGACCGCCTTCGGCGATGAGCACCTGGCGATGTTGCGCAGATTGATGATGGATGACAACTTCTTTCGCGGCGAACTGATCTACGTGTTCGACGGTGACGCCGCGGGGCGCGCCGCCGCACTCAAGGCCTTCGACGGCGAGCAGAACTTGGCGGGACAGTCGTTTGTCGCGGTCGCCCCCGACGCTATGGATCCCTGCGATCTGCGGCTGAAGTCCGGCGACGGCGCGCTGCGCGACCTGGTGGCACGGCGAACCCCGTTGTTCGAGTTCGCGATTCACTCCGCCCTGACCGAGGTGGACCTGGAAAGTGCGGAGGGCAGGGTGGCCGCCCTGCGCCGCTGCATCCCGATGGTGGGTCAGATCAAGGACCCCACCCTGCGCGACGAGTACGCCCGGCAGCTCGCCGGCTGGGTCGGTTGGGACGATGTCGCGCAAGTGATCGGCCGGGTGCGCGACGAGGCGAAGAAGCCCAAGTCCCGGGCCCGGGTTTCCGCCAACCTCCGTGGGGACGGGCAGGCTGCTGCCGACGCGGTCCGGGCCGAGTCCCCAGAATCGCGAGTCGCCCGTCCGGACCCGCACGACCCGATATTGCGGCTCCAGCGTGAGGCGCTCAAGTCGGCGTTACAGTCCCCGGCGCTGGCGGGTCCGGTGTTCGACACGCTGACCGTCGAGAGCTTCACTCACCCCGGGTATTCCGCCGTCCGCGCGGCCATCGAGGCTGCCGGAGGTACCTGCACTGGCATCGCCGGGGCGGAGTGGATCGACGCGGTGCGCCAGCGGACCACGTCGGCCCTGACGGCGGGACTGATCAGCGAGCTGGGGGTGGAGGCCATCCAAGTCGACGACGAGAGGCTGCCGCGCTACATCGGCGGGGTGCTGGCTCGTTTGCAAGAGGTCTGGATGGGTCGGCAGATCGCCGAGGTGAAGTCCAAACTGCAGCGCATGTCGCCGATTGAGCAAGGCGACGAGTATCACGCGCTGTTCGGCGACCTGGTCGCGATGGAGGCCTACCGACGCAGCCTGTTGGAGCAGGCCAGCGGCGACGATCTGACCGCCTGAGGGCGGAGATTCACCTCAGTTCCCGCTATTCACCTGGCGCTCGACTGGCTGCCCTACGACCTCGGTCTGGTTGTCGATCTCGGCGAGGGTGACAAACCCCGTATCGGGTGAGATTCGGTTCGCGATCTCCCGGCGCCCCCGTTCGATCACCGACTTGGTCACGGGGCTGTTGGTGAGAGCGCGACAGGTGCCAACGATCTGCTCATAACGGTGGCGGCCAGCCTTCGTGCCGAGCACGTAACCCACTCCGAGAACGGCGACATACCCAATCAAATCGGTCCCTCCCGACTAGGCGCGGCTGGTTCCATCCTGCCTCACCGTCGCCGGTCGGCGCGCGCCGGCAGGCGGATGTCAGCGTCCCGCAGTGTCGCTCAGTATTCGGGAGAGCGTGTGCCAGCGGCGGTGGCGGTGACGGAACATCAGTCGGATGAACAGGCGGGTGGGGGCGCCGCGCCAGCCGTCGTCGGTTTCGATCTCGTCGGTGTAGCGGCAGCTGTCGTCGTCGATGGGTTCGAAAGTCAGGCGGTGATTCCAGGTACGGACTGGTCCGCCGTATTCGTTGGTGAAGATTTCGGTCGGACCCAGTTGCTTGACGGTGAGGTGATGGGTCCATCCCGGGATGACTCCGAACAGCCAGAATCGCGCTGAGCCTTGGGTGCCGACGTCGACCCGTTCCGGAACGTCTAAGCGATAGACGTGCAGGATCGGACCCAGGACATACTTCATGAGCTCAGGTTTGCGTGCCAGCGCGCCCGCCGCGCCGGCAGGGATGGGCAGCTCGGTAGTTAGGGTAACCTTACTCATCTAATAGATAGTGCCTGCGACATTGCGTGTTGGCAATATTGGCCGGGTCCCTCTTAGTTGGGTGTGGGCGGGTCAGTACGCTAGAGTCGTCCCGCGATGTGCGCTGTCGTTCGCGTGAACCAGACGGTCCCCTGTAGCTCAATTGGCAGAGCATTCGGCTGTTAACCGAAGGGTTGGTGGTTCGAGTCCACCCGGGGGAGCAAGCGCTGTCAGTCGTCGATGTGCATCGGTGGGTCAGCGAAATCCAGACCCCAAGGATGCTGGTCAGGACCCATCAAATCGCAGCGCCTGTCGGGCGCTAGGTAGGAACTGGCGCCGCTAAGTATCCAGTGCGTAAATGCCACGCAACGTTGCCAGGTGCCGTCAGGCTGGACGGGTCCATCGCACTTGCTGAGAACGGGTCCTCCGTACTGGCAACCGGCGCTGGCCGGCGGCGCTGAGGCGATCAGCGCTCCGGCCATCAGCACGACAGCCAGTCCTGCGACGATGCAGTGCTTCATGGTTGTCTCCCGAGAAAGCCGCTGAGTAGATCATGCTCGCCGTACAGCACCCTGTACAACAACCCTCAGCGACGGGGACCGCCCCGCTGGACGAGCCAAATCGTGATCGCGACGGAGGCGACTACGGCGATGCTGAGAACGATGGCGCTTGTTGTCATCGAAGTACTGTATCGAGCACGAAGCTGCTTGTCGTAGGCCCCAAGTGCCCCGAGTGCCCCGAGAAGCCGTCAGGCCGCCAATCCGGCTGTGGGACAAGAGCGCTCCGCTAGCGGTGGGGTTTCATCGCCGGTCATAATGTCTGCCATGGATCATCGGTCGGCGTGCATCGCGATGCCGATGTTGGCGGCGAGGATGGCGTTGACGCGGATTCCGTTGTGCACGATCGGCGGTCAATGTTGGCTTCGCGGGGAGACTGGAGCAGACTACGATGCGGTCTTTCCTGAAGAGGAATTTCCGGGCGCGATACGTGAATCTGCATTCAGCACAATATGATTCGAGGAGCATTCATGGAATTCCTGGTCACCATGACCACGCACGTCCCGGACGGAATCCCGCCCGAAGCCGTCGACGAGGTCCGGGCCCGGGAGGCCGCGCATTCCCGCGAGCTGGCCGAGCAGGGCCACCTGCTCCGTCTGTGGCGTCCGCCGCTGCAGCCTGGCGAATGGCGCACCCTCGGACTGTTCGCCGCCGACGACGAGCACCAACTCGAGCAGGTGCTCGCCTCGATGCCACTGCGAGTCTGGCGCACCGACGAGGTCACGCCACTGACCCCACACCCCAATGACCCGGCTGGCCGTGCTTAGTCGTAGTTCGGTTCCCGCATGGTGCCGGGATTAGCGTCAGATCGAGAAGTCCTCGCCGTGCCACACCCCGGCTTCGGGCGGCCGGATCACGCGATCGTTTACTTTGCCGTTCCCCTGGCCCTCCAGCCGGGCCACCCTGGTGAGCAGGGACTGCAGGCTGACGCCCACGAGATCGGGCAGCATCGAGTCGTCCTCCTTGGCTCGGGTTGAGCGGCTGACGATTTGACCGGGAACCCCGACGACCACAGCGCTTGCCGGGACCTCCTTCACCACAACGGAATTGGCGCCAATACGGCTGTCGTCGCCGATTTTGATCGCTCCGAGGATCTTGGCTCCGGCCCCGATGACCACACGGTCACCGACGGTGGGGTGGCGTTTACCGGTCTCCCGGCCGGAGCCACCGAGGGTGACGCCGTGAAAGAGCGTGACGTCTTCGCCGACTTCGGCGGTCTCCCCGATCACCACGCCGGTCGCGTGGTCAATGAACAGTCCGGGGCCAAGGATGGCGCCGGGGTGGATCTCGACCCCGGTCAGGATGCGGGTGAGCTCTGCGAACGTTCGGGCGGCCAACCGCGCGCCCCGCTGCCACAGCCAGTGGCTGACCCGGTGGCCCCACACCGCGTGCACGCCCGGGTAGGCGAAGATGACCTCCAGCACGGTCGGCCGGGCCGGATCTCGCTCCCTGGCCGCCTTGATGTCGCGTCGTATTGCCTCGAGCATCGCTAATCGCTCAGTTCGGCGAACAGCACCGTGCTCAGGTATCGCTCGCCAAAGTCGGGGAGCACGACGACGACGAGCTTGCCGGCGTTCTCCGGCCGGCGGGCTACCTCGAGAGCGGCCGCAACGGCAGCGCCCGAGGAGATGCCGACCAGCAGGCCCTCTTCCTTGGCCAGCCGGCGGGCCAGGTTGAGCGCGTCGTCGTTGTCGACGGTGATGATCTCGTCGACCAGGCCGAGGTCGAGCACGGCCGGGATGAACCCGGCGCCGATGCCCTGGATCGGGTGCGGTCCCTTTTGGCCTCCAGACAGCACCGGCGACGCGGCGGGCTCCACGGCGACGAACTGTGCGGACGGCTTGCGTTCCTTGATGACTTGGGCGACGCCGGTGATGGTGCCGCCGGTCCCGATTCCGGAGACGAAGATGTCGACCTTGCCGTCGGTGTCCTTCCACACTTCTTCCGCGGTGGTGACAGCGTGCACTGCCGGGTTCGCCGGGTTTTCGAATTGCTGTGGGATGAAATACCGATCGTCGGTTTTCGCCAATTCCTCGGCCTTGGCGATGGCGCCCGGCATGCCTTCGGCGCCGGGAGTGAGGACGAGTTCGGCGCCGTACGCGCGCAGCAGCATCCGCCGCTCGATGCTCATCGTGTCCGGCATGGTCAGCACGCATTTGTAGCCGCGCGCGGCGGCTACCATCGCCAGCGCGATGCCGGTGTTGCCACTGGTGGGCTCGAGGATGATGGTGTCGGGCTTGATCAGGCCCGCTTTCTCGGCCGCGTCGATCATGGCCACCCCGATGCGGTCTTTCACGCTGCCCGCCGGGTTGAAGGACTCCAGCTTGGCGACAACGTCGGCCACCGCACCGTCGGTCACCTTGCGCAGCCGGACCAACGGCGTGTTTCCGATCAGTTGTGTGATGTTCTCAGCAACGCTCATCTGTCATCTCCAACATGTCAGCCCAACAGTTGCCATCCCAGCTAATGTCGAACTCTATTGCCACTTCTGTGGGTATCGCTAGAGCGACGGGTGTCAGCCGGTGCTGCGCGCCCTCGAGTGCCACTCCCGTCAGCACTCGTCCGGCGAGGTTGTGCGGGGTGGTTGCGGTCAGTGTGGTCGCCGACGCTCCCGGCGGGCGGCGTAGGTAGAAATCCGTTCCCGGTTGGATCACGTCGTCAACGGAGAATCCGTCCGCGTCAACGACCGTGTGACCGTCGGTGGTGTTGAGCCGCAATGGGATTCGTATTTGGAAGGGGCCCACGAGTTCGGAATCGACGATGGCGTGGGCGTCGACTAGTGCGGGTTCGGCGGTTTCGTGGAGTGCTTTGCGCGCTTCGGTGAGCAGGTAGTTGTAGAGGTGGACAACGCGGTCGGCATTGCGGTAGTGGCGAGTCCCGCTCAGCCAGAAGCGGACGTGGTCGACTTTCGGTGTGCCGCTTTCTGCCGTCGCGATGAGCCGGTAATACCGGTAGCCGTGTCCGCCGCGGCCGTGGCTGCTGCCCGCGAGCGTGCTGCCGATGCCCAGAGTGCGTTGATGGCGCCCCTTGCCGGCGGCTGCGGTCAGATGTGAGCCGGAAACATCGTGCCAGACAATGCCATCGGCTGACTTTTGCAGCTTCACGTCGACGGGGGTGTCAGACGTCGTGCACACCGAGTAGCCGCCGAGTTGTGGTCGGCCGTCGAATTCAAAGGTGAGCGCCGGCCCCGGTGCTCGGTAGATGGCGAGCGGCACGTTCAGCGGCCGGGTGTCGAGGGCCAGGCCGTTGGTCAGATGCCAGATTGCTGCCTGGGTTCCGGCGATCGCTTCGTGCTCGCTGATGTTGGCCGGCCCCAACGGGTAGCCGGCCCGGCGCAGCTGTCGGCTCAACTCGGTGGTTGACCGCATCGGAAAGGAGTGGCGCAGGATCCAGTCCACCTCGGCCTCGCAAACGTGGTTGCGCAGGTGCGGCAAAGCCGACCAGTCTCCCAGGCGGTAGGGCGACGGGTGGTGTGGCGCGATGCCGGTGAAATCCAGCGAATAGGCATGCAGGTTGGGGTTGAGCCGGATTAGATCGGTGCGCGCACGGGTGCCGTCGGTGAACACGATCGTGTCGACGGTGTGCGAGTAGGTACCGCCTCGGTAGCGGGTCATGCGGGTGAGTTCGGTGGCCGGGCGCACCAAAATCCGCCGACGGGTCGCCACCTGCGCCAATGCGCGGCTGCGTACGGACAATACGGTCATGGGTGGTTGATCTTCCTGAAGTTTGACTGGCACGCGTCTTGATGCCGCCGGGCGGCCTCTAGGCCCACCCGCTTGCGGGGAAAGCGCGAAGGATTTCTACAGCGTCAGAAGGCGTCAGGAAATCAACAACAGCAACAACAACAGCAACACACGGCGAGGCAGCGCGAAGGGACGAAGCGCGGCTGTGCGGCCTGTTGCATAGCCCCACTATAGGACCCACCGCAGGGGATTGTCAGATCGCCGTCACATTCGCGTCGGTTTAGGTCACCCGCGGTTTAAACCTTTTCCCGGAGATTTACACTTGCCTACGCTCAGCGCGCGTAGCCGCTGCTTATGGGCGATCATGGGACCGCCCACCCACGCTGCGACCAAGATGGAGGACGACCGTGACATCAGCTCAAAATGAGTCTCAGGCCCTTGGCGATCTCGCTGCCCGGCAACTCGCCAACGCGACGAAGACTGTTCCGCAGCTCTCGACGATCACGCCGCGCTGGCTGCTGCATCTCCTCAGCTGGGTGCCGGTGGAGGCGGGCATCTACCGGGTGAACCGGGTGGTCAACCCGGAGCAGGTCGCGGTCAAGGCCGAAGCGGGCGCCGGCACCGACGAGCCGCTGCCCGAGACCTACGTCGACTACGAGACCAGCCCGCGCGAGTACACGCTACGCACGATCGCGACCCTGCTCGACATCCACACCCGGGTGTCCGACCTGTACTCGAGCCCGCACGACCAGATCGCCCAGCAGCTGCGGCTGACCATCGAGACGATCAAGGAACGTCAGGAGTTCGAGTTGGTCAACAGCCCGGAGTACGGGCTGCTGGCGCAGGCGACGCCGGAGCAGACGATCCAGACGCTGGGCGGCGCTCCCACGCCCGATGACCTCGACGCGCTGATCACCAAGGTGTGGAAGACTCCGAGCTTCTTCCTGACCCACCCGCTGGGCATCGCCGCGTTCGGCCGCGAGGCCACCTACCGTGGAGTGCCGCCGGTAGTCGTGAGTCTGTTCGGTGCGCAGTTCATCACCTGGCGTGGCATTCCGTTGATCCCGTCGGACAAGGTGCCGGTGGAGGACGGCAAGACGAAGGTCATCCTGGTGCGCACCGGCGAGGAGCGCCAGGGAGTGGTGGGTCTGTTCCAGCCGGGCCTGGTCGGCGAGCAGGCGCCCGGGCTGTCGGTGCGGTTCACCGGCATCAACCAGTCGGCGATCGCGACCTACCTGGTCACCCTCTACACGTCTTTGGCTGTGCTCACCGACGACGCGCTGGCCGTGCTCGACGACGTCGCTGTGGACCAGTTCCATGAGTACAAGTGAGTATCGGTCGGTAGACGCCGAAAGCGACCTGCCTATCAGCGCAGTAGAGCTGGCTGCACTGGCAAGCCAACTGTATGCGGCCAGTATCCGACCGGGCCCCGACAGTCCGCCACAGGCGGCGCCCGTCGCCCCTCGGGGCAACGTGCCCGACACGACAGCGGTGACGTCTGCCGGACAGACGGCGGTCGGCACGTCTGATCCGTTCGTGACTCCGGTGCCCTTCATCGGTTTCACCGACGTTTACGTCCCGGCGCCGACGTCCCCGGAGCCCGAGGCGCCGCCGCAGGCGGTGCCGTTGGCCCCGCGCGGCAGCGTGCCCGATGCGACGGCGGCTCCCTCGGCCGGCGGTGCGGGTGCGGCCGTGGCCGATCCGTACCTGCCACCGCGTATCGCCGACCTGAGCGCGTTCGCGGTGCCCAGCACCGGCATCGTGCCGACCGTCCCGGGCGTGCTGGCCGGCTCGCCGCCGACCGTTCCGGTGGCCCCGCGCGGCTCGGCACCGTCCTGGCCGGGTGAAGCGCCGACGGTTAGCGACCTCGGCTGGTCCGGCGCGCCACCGGCCGCAGCGGCGGGCGATGAGGCCAACTACTACTTCCTCACCGCATCCGATCCGGTGCCGCGATTGCGTGACGAACACGAGGTGTTCGACATCAACGCCGTACGGGCGGACTTTCCGATCCTCAAGGAAACCGTCAACGGGAAGCCGCTGATTTGGTTCGACAACGCCGCGACCACCCAGAAGCCGCAAGTAGTGATCGACCGGCTGTCCCATTTTTACGCCCACGAGAACTCCAACATCCACCGCGCGGCGCACGAGTTGGCGGCCCGGGCGACCGACGCCTACGAAGAGGCTCGGGACACGGCTCGGCGATTCATCGGCGCATCGAAGGACGAAGAGATCATCTTCGTGCGCGGCACCACCGAAGCGATCAACCTGGTGGCCTATGCCTGGGGTGGCAAGCATTTGCTACCCGGCGACGAGATCCTCATCACTCATCTCGAGCACCATGCCAATATCGTTCCGTGGCAACTGCTTTCGCAGCAAACCGGTGCTATCCTGAAAGTCGCGCCGGTTGACGACGCGGGCAACCTGTTGCTATCGGAGTTCGAGGACCTGCTGGGGCCGAGGACGAAGTTGGTTGCCGCGACCCAGGTGTCGAACGCGCTCGGCACGGTGACGCCGGTGGAGAAGATCGTCGAGCTGGGCCACCGCTATGGGGCGCGGGTGCTAATCGACGGCGCCCAGTCGATTCAGCACATGCCCGTCAACGTCTCCGAACTGGGTGCGGATTTCTTCGTGTTCTCAGGGCATAAGATTTACGGCCCCACCGGGATCGGTGTGCTCTACGGGAGCGAGGAGGTGCTGGCGGAGACGCCGCCATGGCAGGGCGGCGGCAACATGATCGCCGACGTCACCCTGGAACGGTCGCTGTACCAGGGGCCGCCGAACAAGTTCGAGGCCGGCACTGGCAACATCGCCGACGCCGTCGGGCTGGGGGAGGCGCTGCGTTATGTGCAGCGATTGGACATCCAGCGCATTGCGGCCTACGAGCACGCGCTGCTGGAGTACGCGACCCCACGACTGGCTGACATCCCGGGTGTTCGCCTGGTGGGCACCGCGGACGAGAAGGCCAGCGTGCTGTCTTTTGTGCTGGCTGGCCACGAGCCGCTCGAGGTCGGCAAGGCCCTCAACGCCGAAGGGATTGCGGTGCGCGCCGGCCATCACTGCGCGCAGCCGATTCTGCGCCGATACGGCCTGGAAGCGACGGTTCGCCCGTCGTTCGCCTTCTACAACACGTTCGAGGAGATTGACGTCTTCATCAACGCGGTGCGCCGGATCGCGGAGGGCGGCACGAACGTCGGCTGAACGGCAGGGCCGGTTGGCCTTATTTCCCTAGGCCCCAATGGAATACATTGGTGGTCAGCAGTACCAGACCCAGCGAGATCGATGCGACGACGATGAGTCCGATCATCGCGACGACGAGCGGCCGCCATCCGGTGCGCGCGATTTGACGGATGTCGGTGTTGAGGCCGACGCCGGCGAAGGTGAGCAGGAACGCCCATTTCGACACGTTGGCGAGGTTGGCGGTTTGGCCCTTGGTCAGCCAGTGCGCGGTCGCGATCGCCGAGACGGCCAGAAACCCGAGGACAAACTTCGGGAACTTGTCCCAGACGAACGTGGCCTTGGCTTTGAAACCGGGAGCGATCTCGTCGGCCTGCCCACGCGCGGCCCAATACAGCGCGAAACCCAGGACGACGAACCCGATCAGCGCGTTGCGCGTGGACTTGACCAGCACGGCGATTTTGCCGGCATGGTCGGAAAACAGGTAGCCGGTCGCGGTGGTCTCGGCGGTGTTGTCCACCGACAGGCCCGCCCACAGCCCGAACTGGTAGTCGCTGAGCCCGATCGCGTGACCTAACGGCGGCAACACGAACAGCCCCACCGCGCCCAACGCCAGGATCGCCGCGATGGCGTAGCTGACATCGGAGTTGCGGGCCCGGATCGCGCCTTTGGCGGCCACGATGGCCGACACCCCGCAGATCGAGGTGCCGATGGCCAGCAGCGAGCCCAGCTTGCCCGATAACCCGAATGCGCGCGCAGCAACGAGGATGATCGTTCCCGCGACGGTCATGTCCACCAGAATCTGGACCAGACTGGCGGCGCCCAGTTTGGCGATATCACCCAGAACGAATCGCGAACCCAGCGCGACGATCCCGACTTTGAGCCAGAACTCGTATGTTTGTACACCGGCGCGAAATATCCGATGTAGACCGACGGTGTTGGTGATGAGAAGCCCAATCACAATGGCCCACAACACGTATTCGATATCGGGCACCCGCCAGTGTTCGTGTTTGGCCAACGCGTTCCACCAGATCTGGGCGTATTTGCCCAGCAGACCCACGGCGATCAGCAGCAGAATTCCTGGCACATAGTCCAGTGGCTGCCGGCTGGTGAAGGTGGGCTCTTCCAGGGTTTCTTCGGGCTCGATGCGAGTGGTGCTCATGCGATCACCACGGAATCTTCGGGAGGACTTTGGCTACCGCCAATGCGGTGATCACACCGGCCACCAGAGTCGCCCACCAGTCCACCGACACCGAGGCGAGTCGGTCGCCCCAATCACTTCGCTGCGGCGTAGCGGTGTGCCCGCCGCTGTCCGTCGGAACGTCCTCGCTCACGATGATTGCTCCTCACGCAGCTGTGACGGCTTTTACCAGGCACGCTCTGTCCCGGGACATCGTTGCGTGAGGCGGCCTCGCGGACCAAGTGATTAGATCGCCCTGAATCTAGATTTGCCGTAACTAACGCGGGCTGCGCTCGTTGAGCAGGGCGATGACCTGCGCGGCGAGAGCATCGATGTCGGCGTCTGTGGTGTCGAGCACGAGATCCGGCGTCTCGGGTGGTTCGTACGGCGCGTCGACACCGGTCAGCCCTTTGAGCTCGCCGCTGCGCGCACGCGCGTACAAGCCTTTGGGATCTCGCTTTTCGCATTCGGCCAGCGACGTGGCGACGTGCACCTCGATAAAGGGCAGTTTGGCGGCGTCGTTGAGGGCGCGGGCGGTCTCGCGGTCCGACTTGAGCGGCGACACAAGTGAGGCCAGCGCGACCACGCCGGCGTCGGCAAGCAGCCGGGTCAAATGGCCGACCCGCCTGATGTTTTCGGTGCGGTCGCCGGGGGAGAAGCCCAGGTCGTCGGAGAGGCCGTGCCGTAAGTTGTCGCCGTCGAGCAGGTAGGCCACCCGCCCCGATTCGACCAGAGCACGCTCTACCGCGACCGCGAGGGTCGACTTGCCGGACGCGGGCAGCCCGGTGAACCAGATTGTTGCGCCCGGCTGTCCGGTGGCCTGCCACCGGTGGCTACGATCCAACGCCGAAGGATGCCAGCGGATGTCGGTGCGCGCATGGGTGCCTGGCTTGACCTCGCGCGCCTCGATGATGGTGCCCGCACCGACGGTGTCGTTGGTGGTTTCGTCGATCAGGATGAAGGCGCCGCTGTCGCGATTCACGGTGTAGGGATCGGCGATGACGACCGAGCTGGTTCGCAGTGTCACGGTGCCGATGTCGTTGAGCGTGAGCTCAATTGGCTGGTCGAGCTCGTCGAGCGTTTCGGGGTCCAGCCGCGTGTGCAGCTCCTGTACGGTAGCCCGCACGGTCTTGGTGGTTTGTTTGAGCGCCAGCCGGTCACCCGCCCTTAGCGGGGAGTCGACGAACCAGCACACGGTCGCGTCCAGCTCCCGGGCCAGCACCGGCAAGGAGGCGTCGTCTGCGCCGCTGATGAGCATGTCGCCGCGGCCCACGTCGATGTCGTCGGCCAGCTCGATCGAAACCGACAAGGGCGCGACGCCCGTCGTGCGGTCGTCGTCCAGGGTGTCGAGCGCGGTGACTGTGGAGCGGGTGCCGGCGGGCAGCGACACCACCGGATCGCCGACACTGAGCGTTCCTGCCGCCACCCGCCCGGTGTAGCGGCGGCGTACGTCGGCGGTCGGCCGCGACACCCACTGCACCGGCAGCCGTAGCCGCGACGCCTCGGCCTGGGGCGCGGCCAGCTCGACACCTTCCAGATACTCGAGCAGGGTGGGGCCGCTGTACCACGGCGTGCGGTCGGAGCGGTGCACGACGTTGTCGCCGTGCTTGGCCGCGACCGGGATCACCGTGATGTCCACGTCGCCAAGGCGCGCCGCCGTCTGCCGGAGCTCGTTCTCCACCTCGGTGAACCGCGACTGGTCGAAGTCGACGAGGTCGATTTTGTTGACCGTTGCGACAAAGTGCTTGATGCCCAACAGCTTTGCGATTCGGGCGTGCCTGCGGGTCTGGCGCAGGACCCCGGCGCGGGCGTCGACCAGCAAGATCGCCACGTGGGCGTTGGAGGCGCCGGTGAACATGTTGCGGGTGTACCGCTCGTGGCCGGGAGTGTCGGCCAGGATGTAGCTGCGAGTGTCGGTGGAAAAGAAGCGGTAGGCGACGTCGATCGTGATGCCCTGCTCGCGTTCGGCGCGCAGACCATCCGACAGCGCCGCCAGATCGGCAACGCCCTCCTCGTCGGTGACGGCCTCCAGGTGGTCCAGCGGCAGGCTGTCGGTGTCGTGCAGCAGCCGGCCGATCAGGGTGCTCTTGCCGTCGTCCACCGAACCCGCGGTGGCGATGCGCAGCAGCTGACGCGTTACGCCGTTGTTGGGCATCAGAAGTAGCCCTCTCGCTTGCGGTCTTCCATCGCGGCGGCCGACGTGCGGTCGTCGGCACGGGTCTCGCCGCGCTCGGAGACGGTGGCGGCCGAGATCTCTGTCATCACGCGCGTGATGTCGACGGCCCTGGAGCGCACCGCTCCGGTGATGGTCAGGTCGCCGACGGTGCGGTACCGCACCCATTCCACGGCGGAGGTTTCACCTTCTTGCGGACCGGCGTACTCCGACACCGCCAACAGGATGCCGTCGCGCTCAAACACCTCGCGTTCGTGGGCGTAATAAATCGACGGTATCTCAAGGTCTTCCAGCTCGATGTAGCGCCACACGTCGAGCTCGGTCCAGTTGCTCAGCGGAAACACCCGCACCTGCTCGCCTTTCTTGATCCGGCCGTTGTACAGGGTCCAGGGCTCTGGGCGCTGGGCACGGGGATCCCACTGGCCGAACTCGTCGCGGAAGCTCAGGATTCGTTCTTTTGCGCGGGCGCGCTCCTCGTCGCGGCGGGCACCCCCGAACGCCGCGTC
Organism: uncultured Actinomycetota bacterium; assembly: GCA_963767375.1. Classification (GTDB taxonomy): domain Bacteria; phylum Actinomycetota; class Actinomycetes; order Mycobacteriales; family Mycobacteriaceae; genus Mycobacterium. The sequence goes on along the minus strand of CAVYDT010000006.1, from coordinate 100,908 downwards.
GAAGCCGCCGGCCTCCAGCGCATCGAGCAGCGTGCGGGTCTGCGCCCGGTTGCGCGAGGCCCCGGGACCCGGGTCGGGAACGCGGCCGTTGTCGATAGATTCCTGCACCGAGGCGACGATCAGCTTGTGGCCTTGGCCGGTGACCCGGCGGTCGCGGAACTCGATGACCTCGTCGAAGTTGTGGCCGGTATCCACGTGCATCACCGGAAACGGCAGCGGGAGGGGCCGAAACGCCTTCTCCGCCAAGCGAAGCAGCACGATGGAGTCCTTGCCGGCCGAGAACAGCAGGACCGGTCGCTCCAACTCGGCGACGACCTCGCGGATGATGTGCACCGCTTCGGCTTCCAGCAGCCGCAGTTCGTCGACGCGGCGCGCTTCCTCCAATGGCCCGGCCGCGGCAGTGACGGTCATGTTGGTAGCCCCTCTCTCTCGGCATCCGCTCGGTAGCGCTCCACCCACTCGTCGGAACGCTGGTCGGCCTGCCGCTCGAGCACCGGTTCGGGTGCCAGCCGCGGGTCGAGCCCCAGCGCCTCGAGGACGGTGGCAACCACCTCAGTCAGATTGCGCCACAACACCGGATATGAAACCTCCAGCGGTTTGATGTCTTCCTCGGCGAACCAGGTTCGCCAACCCTGTTCCTGGCCGCGCAGCATGGTGACGACATGGGCGATCGCCCCCGCGTGGTAGGTGGCTCGCGCATCGCGGACCGGGTCGGGCCTGCCCCGCCACACCCGCGTCTGCACCGCTCGCCAAAACGACACCGCTTGCGATATCACGTCGGGTCGGTAGATATACACGAAAAACGGCTCCTCGCCAACGACGTCGCGGATCGCGGCCAGCAGGCCGCTGGCGGATGGGCCGGATCGATTCGGCAGGTCTTTCGCGCGGTTCAACAGCAGCGGCGTCTGGTTCCACATCAGCTTGCCGCCCCACACACCGTTCGGCGTTCGTCCGATCGTTTGGATGTAGTCGCGCCAGATCTCGGCGGTGGCCAGGTCCGGCGTTCCCGCGTCCAACGGATCGAGCAGGCTCAGGATCGACTCGTCCTCGACGCCGGCGAACCATTCCCGCGGTTGCGGGGCCTGGCTGGTGGTCGGCAGGTATTGGAAGAACTCCTGGGGCTCGCCGGCCACGCCGGTCGCCCGCAGCGATTCGACCAGCAACGTGCTGCCGCTGCGCTGGGATGCCAACACCAGGTACGAGGAAGGGTTAGGCGGGCTATCAGTCACCCGAAAAGCCTAACCGGGCGGAAAACCCGTCGCTGACAATGCGTTTATGCTCACGCTGACCCAAACCCTTGCTTCCGACTCGAACGTGAATTCTCGGGCGGGTTTCGGATAGCTGCGCTGGCGAAAATCTGTCGAATTTTTATCTTCAAGAAGTGCGTGACGTCTGTGACTCCTGAGGTGAGTGGGATATTTGCTACCGATGGTCCTATTGCCGTCGCGCGCTCTATCGAGCAGAAGCTCCTCTGAACGGATGCGGCGGTTGTCCGGCTGACCGTGCCGCTGGGCTTCTCAGGTTTATGCAGCCCACAGCGACTTGAACTATGGACATGCCGCGCATCCGGCCAAAGAGATGGCACGGCCCGTCCAGATTTCTTCTGGGTGATTACAAACCTAACATCGGGCATCGTTTTGCCCGTAAATTGCCTGCCAGACTATGCGCTCAAATGGGCGGGGCGGTCGACATAAAAACAACATGGAGTTGATTCGAGTCAGCTAATAAAAAGAAGTTGGAAAAATACGAACATGGGGACCGGATGAGCCACCTTGACTGTCGGTCATTTAGGCAGGCCCTGTGAACGGAACGTCCGTTGCAAAGCCTATGAACGCGCTGGGCCAGTTCTTCATCCTCAGCATCGAAACATTGGTTACGGTGGTTCGAAAGCCATGGGCTTGGCGCGAGATTCTCGAGCAGATTTGGTTTGTCGCGCGCGTCTCGATTTTCCCGACGATCATGCTGTCGATTCCGTACACGGTACTGATCGTGTTCGTCCTGAACATCCTGCTCGTCGAGATCGGCGCCGGAGACCTTTCGGGCGCCGGTGCGGCGCTGGCGTCGGTGACCCAGGTCGGGCCGGTCGTTACCGCGATGGCCGTTGCCGGCGCCGGATCGACCGCGATGTGCGCCGACCTGGGTGCACGCACCATTCGCGAGGAAATCGACGCGATGAAGGTGATTGGTGTCAACCCCGTTCAGGCACTGGTGGTTCCGCGCATCATCGCCGCCACATTCGTCGCGTTGCTGCTCTATTCGGTGGTCGCTGTCACCGGATTGGTTGGCAGCTACATCTTCGTGGTCTTCGTTCAGCACGTCACACCGGGTGCCTTCATCGCAGGGATGACACTGCTCACGGGGCTGCCGCAGGTGGTGATTTCACTCATCAAGGCGACCCTGTTCGGATTGTCCGCCGGCCTCATCGCTTGCTACAAAGGCCTTTCGGTGGGCGGCGGCCCCACTGGCGTCGGTAATGCGGTGAACGAGACCGTGGTGTTCTCTTTCATGGCGTTGTTCTTCATCAACATCGTGATCACCGCGCTCGGCGTAAAGGTGACCGCCAAATGAGCCATGCGGCAAGCGAGCCCGGCTGGTTCGTCACCGTTGGACCCAGGCTGGTGGATGCCACCCGGAAGCTGGGCGAACAGACCGCCTTCTATGGGAAGTCGTTGGCCGCCACCGGTGATGCGGTACGACGCTACCCGGGAGAACTGCTGCGGCTGATCGCCGAGATGGGTATGGGCACGGGTGCGCTGGCGGTGATCGGCGGCACCGTAGGCATCATTGGCTTCCTGACCCTGACTACGGGCGCGCTGGTTGCCGTACAGGGCTATGACACCTTGTCCAACGTCGGTGTGGAGGCGCTGACTGGGTTTCTGTCGGCGTTCTTCAACGTCCGCATGATCGCGCCGTGCACGGCCGGGGTGGCACTAGCCGCCACGATCGGTGCTGGTGCGACGGCACAACTCGGCGCCATGCGCATCAACGAGGAGATCGACGCGCTCGAAGTCATGGGTATCCGGTCGATCACCTATCTGGCGTCGACACGGATCATCGCCGGCGTCCTTGTCGTCATCCCGCTTTACGCCGTCGCCGTGCTGATGTCGTTCTTCGCGTCCAAGTTCGGCACGTTGTACATCTACGGTCAGTCACGCGGCGTGTACGAGCACTACTTCTCCACGTTTTTGCGGCCCACGGATTTGTTGTGGTCGTTTTTGGCAGTGCTGGTGATGGCGACGGGTGTGATGGTTGTGCACACCTACTACGGTTTTACCGCGACAGGTGGTCCTGCCGGCGTGGGTGAGGCTGTTGGACGTTCGGTGCGGTCATCGATGATCGTCACTGCCTTTACGGCCCTGATGATTTCGCTGTCCGTCTACGGGCAATCCGGCAACTTCAACCTGTCCGGATGACCGAATGAGCAACCACAGCAGCAGCGGACTCGGCAGGAGAAATAGCAACCGCACCAGCAAGATCGACCCGATCTGGTGGGCGCCGACATTGTTCATCCTGGTCGGGAGTTTGATCGCACTGACCGCGGGGGCGTTCTCCGGCAAATTCCAAGCATTCATCCCGCTCACGCTGGTGTCAGACCGGGCGGGACTGGTGATGGAACCCGGCGCCAAGGTGAAGCTGCGCGGTGTGCAGGTCGGCCAGGTCGCGTCGATTGGCACCGATACGAAGGCGGCTCAGCTGCAGTTGAAGATGGACCCGGGCCCATTCAAATATCTGCCGAGCAACCTCGAGGCCGAGATCAAGTCCACCACTGCGTTCGGATCCAAGTACGTCGACCTGATCGAGCCCGACCAGCCCAGCCGCACTCCGCTCAAGCCCGGCGCCGTGCTGCACTCGCGCAACGTCACCGTCGAAGTCAACACGGTTTTCGAGAATCTGCAATCGGTGGTCGGAGCGATTGATCCGGCGAAGTTGAACGCGATCCTGTCGGCGTTCTCACAATCGTTGCGCGGCAAGGGCGAACGGCTCGGACAGGCCATCACCGGTGCGAACAACGTGCTGCTGACCGTCAACCCCCGGCTGGGAACGATTCGCAAGGACTGGCAGTTGTTCGGCAGGACGGCGGCCATCTATTCCGATGCGGCGCCGGACATCTTGTCGATCCTAGATTCGGCGGCGACCACCAGCACCACCATCACCGCAGAGCAGCGGTCGCTCGACGCACTGCTGTTGTCGGCGGTGGGCTTCAGCGACACCGGCATCAACGTCATCGGTAGAAACGAGTCCAACATCGTCCGGTCCATCAACCTGCTCGACCCGACCACGGCGTTGCTGAATAAATACTCCCCGACGTACACCTGCCTCTTCCAGGGTGCGCAGTGGTATGTGGACCACGGTGGGCGAGATGCGTTGGGCGGCAACGGCTATTCAGTGATCCTGGACGCCGCCCTGCTATTCGGCGACGACCCGTACCGATACCCGAAGCATCTTCCAAAGGTCAATGCCACCGGCGGTCCGGGAGGCAAGCCCAGCTGTGGGTCGCTGCCCGACCCCAGCGCGAACTTCCCGGTGCGGGCGCTGGTCACCGACACCGGTTGGGGGGCCGCTCCGGACGAGATCAGAACCACCCCGTGGGTCGGTAATCCATGGTGGGCCAACTATTTCCCGACCACCAAGAATCCCCCGGAGCCGCCGCGTTACAACTACCGCGGGGGGGTGCCGCCGTCATGAGACGGAAGCTTTCGGGCATCATCCTTCGTGTCGCGATATTTACGGTGGTCTGCCTGGTATTCACGTTCAGCCTGATCGCGGTCTTCGGCCAATTGCGTTTCGAGGACCGCGCCGGCTATGAGGCAGTGTTCACGAACATATCCGGCCTGAAGTCCGGCAACTTTGTCCGCATCGCCGGGGTGGAGGTCGGCAAGGTTGGCGATCTCACGCTGCATCGCGACGGCACGGTAACCGTCGGCTTCGCGGTGGACAAGGGGGTCCGGCTCACCGAAGGCACCAAAGCCGTTGTGCGCTATGAAAACTTGATCGGTGACCGCTATCTCGCGCTCGAAGAGGGTCCGGGGCGGTCAATCCGTCTGCCGCCGGGCGCGACGATTCCCCTGGCACGAACGTCGCCCGCACTGGATATCGATGCTTTGATCGGGGGCTTTCGCCCGTTGTTCCGCGCGCTGGATCCCGATCAGGTCAACGCCCTGTCCGGCCAGTTGCTGCGAATCTTCCAGGGGCAGGGCGGCACCCTGGCCTCGGTGCTGGCGCAGACCTCGTCGCTGACCTCGACCCTGGCCGGGCGCAGCGAGCTGATCGGCGAGCTGATCACCAACTTGAACACGGTGCTGCACACGTTCGCCACCCGCGACCACGAGTTCTCTGATGGCCTGGACAAGCTGTCCCAGCTCGTGGATGGGTTGGCGCAGCGTAAGAATGACATCTCCACCGGGCTGGCCTACATCAACGCGGCCGCCGCGTCTGTCTCCGATCTGCTTGTCCAGGCACGCCAGCCGATCAAGGACGTGGTGCGCGAGACCGACCGGATGTCGGCGCAGGTGCTCGCCGACCGCGACTATGTCGACAAGCTGCTCAAGGACCTGCCCGACGTCTATCAGGTATTGGCCCGGCAGGGCCTCAATGGCGACTACTTCGGCTTCTACTTCTGCGACGTGCTGATGAAGATCAACGGCAAAGGTGGTAACCCGGTTTTCATCAAGCTGTTGTCCCAGCCCAGCGGGCGGTGCACGCCGCAGTGAAGCGAATCAAAATCAAACCGGTCGGTCAGCGCAGCCCGGTGGTGGTGGGACTGATCGGCACCGTGCTCGTGGCCTGCGTGGTGCTGGCGGCCTTCGAGTACGACAAGCTGCCGTTCGTCAAGAACACGAATGACTACTCCGCCTACTTCTCTGAGGCCGGCGGCATCAAACCAGGGAGTACGGTACGGGTTTCCGGCATGGGTGTCGGCAGGGTCTCAGACGTCCGCCTGGACGGCACCAAGGTCCGGGTAGGTTTCACCGTCCGTAAGGGCATCATGCTGGGGGACCGAACGGAAGCGGCGATCAAGACAGAAACAATTCTGGGCGCCAAGATGCTCGAGCTCACGACGCGCGGCGACGGGAAGTTGACGGGCACTATTCCGTTGCAACGCACTTCCTCGCCGTATGACCTACCCGACGCGCTGGGCGATTTGACGAGCACGATCAGCGGCCTGGATACCACGCAATTATCTTCGGCGCTCACGACATTGGCTAACACCTTCAAAGAGACGCCGCCGGATCTCAAGCCCGCACTGGAGGGAGTGTCGCGGTTCTCGGACACCCTCAACAACCGCGACGCACAATTGCGCAGCCTGTTGGGAAACGCCAACAAGGTCTCGGCCGTTCTGGGCCGGCGCAGCCAGCAGATCGCCGGCCTGGTAGCCAACTCCAATGCGCTGCTGGCGGCGTTGCTGGACGAACGAGATTCAATCCAAGCCCTGATGAACAACATCACCGCGGTTTCGCACCAGGTTTCCGGGCTGGTCGATGACAATCGAACTCAACTCAAGCCCGCTCTGGACAAGCTCAACGGTGTGCTCGAGATCCTCGACAACCGCAAGGAAGACATACAGGCGAGCCTGCCCAAGTTCAAGCGTTATGCGATGTCGTTTGGCGAATGCTTGGGATCTGGGCCATTTTTCAAGGCCTACGTGGCCAACTTGGTTCCCGGCCAGTTCGGCGGGATGGTGCTGGACGCGGACATGTACGACCGCTTTCTGGACCCCAACGCGAAGTTGCCTTCGGAGGCGGTGGACCCACCAACCGGAACGCCCCCGGTCCCGCCGGAGAACGCGCCAGTCCCGATCTGGTCCCAACCACCCTCACCCGCGCCCGTCGGACCACCCAGTCGGACCATGCCGCCGCCCCCGCCGCTCACGACGGGAGGGCCGTGAACATAAGCAGACCCACCCTGCAAAGGGTCACCGCCCTCAGCCTGACAGTGACGCTGGTCGTCGCTTCGTTCCTGGTCGGCAAGTCGCTGTGGAAGGAAGTCGAAAAGAACACTTATTCAGCGTATTTCGCGGAGGCCAACGGCCTGTTCACAGGCGACGAGATCCGGATCCTCGGTGTCGCCGTCGGCGTGGTGGATAAGATCGAGCCTCAGCCTGCCGGTTCCAAGGTGACATTCTCCGTCGACAAGCAGTATTCAATACCGGCCGACGCCCGTGCGGCAATTCTGTCGCCGTCGCTGGTGACTTCCCGAGCGATCCAACTCGTCCCGGTGTACTCCGGCGGCCCTAGATTGAGCCCGGGCGCATCGATCCCGCTGACGCGCACCGCGGTGCCCGTCGAATGGGACGACTTCCGCAAGCAGCTAGAAAAGCTGACCGACGCGTTGCAGCCCACCAGCCCAGGCGGGGTGAACTCGGTCGGCGAATTCATCGACTCGGCCGCGGAGAACGTGCGTGGCAAGGGGGATACCGCTCGCGACACCGTACTCAAGCTGTCCGAATCGATTTCAGCGCTCGGTGATCATGCCGACGACATCTTCAGCACGATACGCAACCTGCAGTTGCTGGTCTCCGCGCTGTACTCCAGCAGCGATCTGCTGGTCGTCGTTCAACCAGAACCTCGCCAGCGTGACGACACTGCTGACGAATACACCCAACGAAATCGCCAACGCGGTGAAAAGCCTGGACGGGGCGCTGACGGATCTGCGCGATTTCCTCGCCGAAAACCGGGAAGCAACGGGTGTCACATTCGACCGGCTGAGCTCCATCACCACCGCATTGAATGACAGTCGTGGTGATATCAAACAGATTCTGCACATCGCCCCGAGCGTCTTCCAGAATTTCCTGAACATCTATCAGCCGGCGCAGAGCGCGATGACCGGCATCATTGCTTTGAACAACTTCGCCGACATCCCCCAGTGGATCTGCAGCGCAATTGAGGCGGCCTCCCGGGCCCGCTTGAGCCGAGTTTCGAAGCTGTGCCTGGAGTACCTGAATCCGATCATCAAAAACCGCATCTACAACTACATACCGGCGGGGCTCAACCCGTTCGTCGGCACTCAGGCCCGGCCGAACGAAATCACCTACAGCGAGGACCGGCTTCGACCCGGCTATACGCCGCCGCAAGCGCCCCAGACGCCTGACGCACCCCCACCCGCGGACGGATCGCAGCCGGCACCCCCGCAGCAGCCGGTGCCTGCCGAGCCACCGGTGCCTGCCGAGCCGCCGGCGCCGCCGCCGAATTCGTTGACCGACGCGACCCAGGTACTGCAGAATCTGATGCTTCCGGTAGGCGCATCGTGAGACGCGGGCTAGTCGCGGCGCTCTGGGTCGGGTGCCTGTTCGCTGCGCTCACGGGGTGCGGGTGGCGCGGGCTGAACTCCTTCACGTTGCCCGGTACCGCCGGCGGGGGACCGGGCTCCTACACGATCCAGGCGCAGCTGCCCGACGTCGTGACCATTCAGGAAAACACCCGCGTCCGCGTCGACGACGTCAACGTCGGCAACGTCACCAAGATCGAGCTGCAAGACTGGCATGCGCTGGTCACCATGCGCATCAACGGTGACGTCCACCTGCCGGCCAATTCGACGGCCAAGCTCGGGCAGACCAGCCTGCTCGGCTCGATGCACATCGAGCTCACGGCTCCCAAGGATGAGCCGCCGGTGGGCCAACTCAAGAACGGGTCGGTCATCCCGTTGGCGCGCGCGAGCATGTATCCGACCACCGAGCAGACGTTGGCCTCGGTATCAATCCTGCTCAACGGCGGCGGAATTGGGCAGTTGCAGGAAATCAACCAGGCGATCGCCAAGGCATTTACCGGCCGCGAAAACGACATGCGCAGTCTGCTCAACCAGCTCGACGAGTTCATCGCCGGCACGAATGCCCAGACCGACGACATCATCGCCGCCGCCGAGAATCTCAACTCGCTGGCAGGTCAATTCGCCGCCAAAGATCAGGTCGTCGACAAGGCTCTGATGACCGTGCCCAAAGCTTTAGCGGTATTGGCTGACGAGCGCACCAGGATCGCCGATGCCATAGATCAACTCGGCAAGTTCAGCGCGATCGCGGCCGACACCATCCACCAGAGCAAGGAATCGCTGGTGAACAACCTGCGCAACTTCGCGCCGGTGCTGCGGTCGCTCGCCGACGCCGGGCCGTCGCTCACCAAGGGCTTGGACGGGCTGGTCGCCTACCCTTGGCCGGCGTCGACCGCGAGGAACTGGTTCCGCGGCGACTACGCCAACCTCACCCTGGTCGTCGATTTGACGTTGAGCCGCATCGACCAAGGGCTCTTCACCGGCTCACGGTGGGAAGGTAACCTCACCGAGCTCGAGCTGCTGTGGGGACGCACCATTGGCATGCAGCCCAGCCCGGCCACCGCGGGGAACCCAATCACCCTTCCGTACCACTTCGGGGGATACTGAATGCTGCGCCTGAATCGCCGGACGTGGATCCAGTTGTCGATCTTGACTCTGGTGACGGTCGTTTCTTGTGGCGCAATGGCGTTCAACTTCATGAAGCTGCCCGCGACGCTGTTCGGGGTCGGCGAGTACAACGTCGCGGTCGACCTGCCCCAGTCGGGCGGGCTCTACCAGACCTCGGTCGTCACCTACCGCGGCACCGACGTGGGTCAGGTCAAGTCGGTCGATGTCACCGCCACCGGGGTGCATGCGGTGCTCGCCCTGAGATCCGGGGTCAAGGTGCCCTCCGACGTCCAGGCGTCGGTGCACAGCCGCTCGGCGATCGGTGAGCAATACATCGAACTGACACCGCTGCCCGGGAAAGATGCGGAACATCCTCGGCTGTTACGGAACGGCGACGTGATACCTGCTGGACGCGTCGATGTGCCCGTCGACATCGGGCACCTGCTCGACCTGACCAACCGTGCGCTGCAGGCGATTCCGCGGGATAACCTGCGCACGGTGATCGACGAGAGCAACCGCGCCGTCGGTGGCCTCGGGCCCGAGTTGTCCCGGATCGTCGACGGCTCCACCGCGCTGGCGATCGCGGGTGGCCAGAGCGTTGACTCGCTTGCACCGCTTATCGATCAGTCCCCGGCGGTGTTGAACTCCCAGGTGCAGACATCGGATGCGATCGGCACTTGGGCTCACCGCACCGCAGCCATCTTCGCTCAGTTCAAGGCGCAGGATGCGGCGCTACGAGATCTGCTGGCGCAGGGCACTTCCGGGCTGGAAGAAAGCCGCGCGCTGCTCGATCGGGTGGCGCCCGCGGTTCCGGTGCTGTTCGCCAACCTGGTCAGCCTCGGCGATATCGCGGTCGTCTACCGGCACGACATCGAACAACTGCTGGTGCTGTTACCGCAAGGCATCGCGGCCATGGCGGCGATCGTCGTGCCCAGCTCTAATACGAAGCAGGAGCTCAAGGGCGCCCAGTTGGACTTCAACCTCAACATCAACCTGCCGCCGCCGTGCACCACTGGGTATCTGCCGCCGACTCAGCGCCGCTCACCGGCTAGCGTGGACGCGCCGGATCGCCCGGCGGCGGAGTTGTATTGCCGGGTGCCGCAGGACTCCGACTTCAATGTCCGTGGGGCACGCAACATTCCGTGCGAGACCAAGCCGTGGAAGCGTGCCCCTACCGTCGAGCTGTGTGAAAGCGACGAGGAGTACGTGCCGCTCAACGGAGGCTACAACTGGAAGGGCGACCCCAACGCCACCTACAGCGGCCAGGGTGTGCCGCAGTATCCGCCGGGACAAGACCCACGACTGCCCCCGCCGCAGGGTACCGCGCCAGCACCCCCGCCGGTGGCGGTTACCACCTACGACCAGGCCACCGGTGAATACATCGGTCCCGACGGGCGTCGCTACACCGAGTCCGACTTGGCTCATCCGCGTGCGAAAAGCTGGCAGCAGCTTCTTGTACCGCCACCGTAGAGACGCCGCGAGATAGGGAGCTCATGCCGAAAGTCGTAATGAAGGAGCAATATGGCTGTCGAACCTGATGACGCCGATAACACTGAACAGGCCAGCGATCCAACGGAACTCACGGAAGCCACATCGGAAGTCACTGTCGCTGACGGCGATGACGTCGACGGAGTCGGTGAGGTTGACGGGGAACAAGGCGAAGTCACTGATCGGCCGGGCCGCCGGTGGCAGCGGCTCGCCCGCCTGCGGCTTTCGTGTGTCGGAGGGGCATTGGTGGCCAGCGCTGTGGTCGTCGCGACGCTGACCGGACTGGCTGGCTGGCTCGGCTATCGCGCCTACGATAAGCACGAGGCTCAAGTTCACCGCGATCTATTCGTTCAGACCGCCCGCGAGGGCGCGGTGAACCTCACAACGATCAGCTATACCGAGATCGACGCCGACGTGCAGCGCATCCTTGATTCGGCCACCGGGGCATTCCGCGACGACTTTGAGAAGCGTTCGAAGCCGTTCATCGAGGTCGTCAAAGCGGCGCAGTCCCAATCGGAAGGCACGATATCGGAAGCCGGACTCGAATCCGTGCGGCGCGACTCGGCTCAGGTGCTGGTGGCAGTCGCGGTGAAATCGCGGACCGCTGCCGGCGAGCAGTCGCCGCGGGAATGGCGCATGCGAATCAACGTTCAGGCGGTCGGTGACGGCGCCAAGGTGTCTAACGTGGTGTTCGTGCCATGACGACACTGAACGACGCTGCCACACAACACGACGCGGCGGTCAACGAGGAGGTCAACGAAGTCGACGCGGTCGACGCGGTTGAGTCGGAAGTTCCGTCGGAGGACCAGTCTCCTGACAAAGAGTCGACGACCGAGGACGAGACTGCACAAAAGCGCCCGATCGCGTGGAAGCGTGTGCTCGCCTACGGTGTGTTGCCCGGCTTGGCGCTGGTGGTGGCGCTGGCGGCGGGATATCTCAAGTGGTTGGGCGGCTCGGCGCAGGATTCCGCGGCGCTGCGGGCCGAGACCGTCCGGATAGGCAGCGAGGACGCGGTTGCCTTGTTGTCATACAAGCCTGAGTCGGTGGACAAAGATCTCGGTGCGGCGCGCGAACGGCTCACTGGCGATTTCAAGGATGCCTACACCGCGCTGACCCGCCAGGTGGTCATTCCGGGGGCGAAAGAAAAACACATTTCGGCAGTGGCCAAAGCTTCTGCGGCCGCGTCGGTTTCGGCGACCGCTAGCCACGCGGTCGTCCTGGTGTTCGTCAACCAAACCGTGACTGTCGGTGAAGGTGTACCCACCGACACCGCGCCCGTCGTGCGGGTGGTGCTCGACAAGGTCAATGACCGTTGGCTGGTTTCGCATTTCGACCCGGTGTGATCAGAGGAGGCCCGATGGTCCGGCGGATACAACGTTGCGGCCGGCTACTGCCGGTCGCGGTCATTCTCTCGCCTGCATTGGCCGCCCCGACCGCGCACGCCGATAACAACAGCCTGAACAGGGCAGTCATCTCCGACGTCTATACGATCCAGCACAATGCGGGTTGCACGAATGACGTTATCCACAATAACGCGCTGACGTTGGCGGCGCAGTGGCATGCGGATGACATGCTCAACAACCGAAACATCAACGACGACACCGGATCCGACGGATCGACTCCGCAGGACCGCGCCAACGCCGCGGGTTTCCGCGGAAGGTTGCCGAGACCGTGGCGATCAACCCGGCCTTGTCCATCAGCAACCTCGAACTGATCAGGCAGTGGTACTACGATCCCGGCGATATGGCGATCATGAGCGACTGCGCCAACACCGCCATGGGAGTGTGGTCGGAAAACAGCCTGGATCGCACCGTCGTGGTGGCGATGTACGGCCAGCCCGCCCCGCGTAACCGATGACACGGTCCAGGGGCGACACGATGATCTTCACCAGCAATACCTGGACTGTCGCGGGCGTCGAATCTGATCACGACATCACCGACCTACTCCGCACCGCGCGGGCGACGCAGCCCTCGATACTGGCCGGCCATATCCAGATCCTCTACGACGGTGCGCTGGTCGGGTCCAAAATCGAGCGATCGACCAAGCCCGTCACCGCGGCGCGACAGCTGGCCGAGTGCTTGATCGCCGCCCAGCGTTCCAGACAGGTTTAGACGTAGTCTCTCGCCGCGTCGGAGTCGAGGTTCCCGTGTTCGGTCGAGGCCTCGCAGACGCATAGGTGTGCGGTGTCCGGCAACCATCGCGACAGCTCTGCCCCCCGCTTGCGCATCAGGTGCTGCCGGTAGACCTTGTCGCACTGTTGCTGGGAGAACGCAAAGTCCAGGTTGATCGGCAACCCCGCCCAATCGACGTGGTCCCGCGCCCCTGTTCGGCCGTTGGAGAGGGCGTCGGCTGCGTTGCCACGTCGCAGCCAGCACTGCAGCGGGCAGTCGTTTTTCACGGCGTCCCCTCCGGCCACGCAGATTCCTCCTCCAGCGCGCAGATCCTTGAGTGAATCGTGCGACGAGGATGTTTCAGCGACGGGTGTGTGATGTTTCCGGCGGATTACGGAATCTCTGAAGGGGCGCGACGGGGTCAGTAAACGTCGCGGTGGTAGCGCTTGTCGGCGCTCAATGCCTGAACATAGGCCCTGGCCGCGTCCGGTTCGAGCTTGCCGTGTCGGGCGGCGATCTCACACAGCGTGCGATCGACGTCCTTGGCCATCGGGTCGGCGTTACCGCACACATACAGCTGGGCGCCGTCTTCCAACCAGCGCCATAACTGGGCCCCGCGATTGTGCATCAGGTGCTGCACGTAGACCTTGTCGCGCTGATCTCGGGAGAATGCCAGGTCCAGTTCCGTGAGGAATCCGTCGGCCCGCATCTTTTCGAGCTCGTCACGGTAGTAGTAGTCGGTGGCCGCGTGCTGTTCCCCGAAGAACAACCAGTTGGGTCCGGTGTGGCCGAGCGCTCGTCGCTCCTGCAGGAAGCCGCGGAAGGGGGCGATGCCGGTGCCCGGCCCGATCATGATCATCGGCGTATGCGGGTCGCTGGGGGGCCGGAAATTGCTGGATGTCCGGACGTAGACGGCCGCCTCGTCGCCGGGAGACCGGCCGGCGAGGTATGTCGAGCACACCCCGCGACGCGGGACGCCCTGAAAGTTGTAACGCACCGGCGAGACAGTCAGGTGGACCTCCCGCGGGTTCTCCTTCGGGCTGGACGAGATCGAATACAAGCGCGGCTGAAGCGGTTTGAGCACGCTCAGCCACTCGTCGACAGAGGCGGTGACCTTGCATTGACTCAGCAGGTCGACGGACTGGCGGCCCCACGTCCAATCAGCCAGCGCGCCTTTGTTTTCCGGCTTCATCAACTCGGCCAGTTGCGTATCGGCCGTGTGCCGCGCCACGAACCGAAGCAGGTCCGGACTGATGTGGGCGATTTCGAATCGCCTCGTGAGGGCTTCTCTTAGAGACATCGATGTCATCGACCCGTGATCGGCCACCTGCAACGCGGTCTCGCCGTCCAGCCCGGTCAGCGTCAACCATTCGCCAACGAGCCGTTTGCCGTTGCGCGGCCACACTCCGAGGGCATCACCGGCTTCGTAGCTGACAGTTGCCTCTGGCAGGCCGAACACCAAGTGCCGCACGTCCTTTGCCGACCGCGGTTGGCTCAGCGTGGTGTTTCGAACCAGGTTGGTGACCAGTGGATGCTTCCTCGAGTACTTCGGTCGTGCGGGCCTGCTCGACGGGCGAGACGGCGCCGCAACTGGGGCGTCAGTGCGGGTGAGCGCGTCAGTGATATTACTGACCCACCTCGCTGCGGCGTCCTCGTAATCGGGTTCGCAGTCGACCCGGTCGACAATGCGGGTCGCTCCTAGCTCGGCCAGGCGCTCATCGAGTCTGCGTCCGTGCCCGCAGAAGTCGTCGTAGTTGGAGTCGCCGAGCGCAAGCACCGCGTAGCGAGTGCCGGCAAGCTGCGGGTGATTCTCGGCGGACAGCGTCCGCCAGAGGGCAGCGCCATTGTCCGGGGGCTCGCCGTCTCCGGTGGTGCTGGTGATGAGCAGTAGCTCCGATGTTTTCGCGAGGTGGGCTAGCGCGAACTCGTCCATGCTGTGCAGCGCGACCGGCAGCCCGGCCTCGCCGAGCCGTGCGGTCACGTCGGCGGCGAGCTCTTCGGCGTTGCCGGTCTGCGAGGCCCACAACAGCACGATCGTCGCCCGCGCGGTCGCAGCTTCGGAATCGGCTGGCCCGGTGACCGGTTCGCCGACCGTCGGCGTCACTTCGGGGACCGGGGCGCGTGCGAACAGCCCAGCGAGCAGACCGTCCACCCACAACCGGGTGCTGGAATCGAACGGTGCGCTGAGCGGCAAAGTGGGCACGCCGGACGTGCGCCGGCCGGCTTCTGAACGCAGCCCGGTGATCACACCCGCGAGGTAGGACCGGCCCAGCGGACCGAACTGCGGCATCGGCTCGTTTGCCAACCCGAGGAGTTGGGCGAGGGCATCGACCTTGACGACGCTGATTTCGGTGCACTCACCGGGGTCGGACGTGCCCGGCAACGGTAGATCGGTTTCCAAGTCCGGTTCGGCCCCGACCTTTGAGGCGACCTTCGTCAGGCTGATCGCACACGCCTTGTACTCCGGCTGGCGCGATATCGGATCGACGGCGTCACTGGTGACCGCATTGATCGATAGGTATTCGCCGAACACGTCATTCCAGTGGAACGGTGCGAAGCAGTCGCCGGGCCGCACCCGGTCGGTGACCGCGGCGGGCAGTACGGCGCGGCCGCGGCGCGAAGCGATTTCCACCCGGTCGCCTTCGCAGATGCCCAGCGCCGCGGCATCTTCGGGGTGAATCTCGACGAACGGCCCGGGATTGAGCTTATTCAACTTGGCGATTTTCCCGGTTTTGGTCATCGTGTGCCACTGGTGCGCCAGACGTCCGGTATTGAGTAAGAACGGGTAGGCGGCGTCGGGCATCTCCTCCGGCAGCAGGTGCGGGCGGGCGAAGAACACCGCACGGCCGGTTGCGGTCGGGAACGCCAATCGGGGCACACTGCCGCCGTCGCGGACGAGCTGCGTTTGGCTGACACCGTCGTTGTAGTAGCGGATGGGGTTGCGGTCGGTGGCGCTGTCAGGTGGGCACGGCCACTGCAGCGGCGTCTGCCGCAGCCGGTCGTAGCTGACTCCGCGGAGGTCATAGCCGGTCTTGGGATTCCAGAACCGCTTGATCTCGTCGAACACTTCTTCTGCGGAGTCATAGCTGAATGACTCCGAATATCCCATCGCGCAGGCGATTCGGGCGATGATCTGCCAGTCTGGCAGCGCTTGCCCCACCGGCTCGACGGCTTTCTGGAACAGGGTCAGGTTGCGCTCGGAGTTGACCATCACCCCGTCGGATTCCGTCCAGAGCGCGGCCGGCAGTAGCACGTCGGCGTATTCGTTGGTCTCGTTCTCCACGAACGCATCCTGGGTGATCACCAGTTCGGCTTTCTCCAGACCGGCGAGCACGGTCTTCCGATTAGCCACGGTGGCAACGGGATTGGTGCAGATGATCCAGCACGCCTTGATCTCCCCGTCGGCCATGCGGGAGAACATGTCGATCGCGCCGTCGCTCACATCGGTGCGCAGCGAACCGCGGGGAATACCCCACTGCTCCTCAACGAATTCACGGTCCTCGGCAGAGGTCACCGACCGCTGACCCGGCAGACCTGGCCCCATGTAACCCATTTCGCGTCCGCCCATCGCGTTGGGCTGTCCGGTGAGCGAGAAGGGACCACTGCCGGGCTTGCAGATCGCGCCGGTGGCCAGGTGCAGGTTGCAGATCGCGTTGGTGTTCCAGGTGCCATGGGTGCTCTGGTTGAGCCCCATCGTCCAGATGCTCATCCAGTTCTTGGCTTCGCCGATCCAGCGCGCCGCCGTGCGGATGTCTTCGGCTGGCAGGCCGGTGATTTCGCTGACTTTGTCGGGGGCGAATTGCTGCAGGAAATTCGGCATCACCTCCCAGCCCTCGGTGAATTCGGCGATGAACTCGTCGTCGGTGTGCCCATTTGCGACGATCAGGTGCAGCAGTCCATTGAGCAACGCCAGATCGGTGCCGGGAGCGATCGGCAGGAACAGGTCGGCCTTGTCCGCGGTCGCGGTGCGGCGCGGGTCGACGACGATCAACTTGGCGCCCGCCTTGACGCGCTCCATCATCCGCAGGAACAAGATGGGATGGCAGTCAGCCATATTGGCGCCGATGACGAAGAAAACGTCGGCGGCTTCGAAGTCCTCATACGACCCGGGTGGCCCGTCGGCTCCGAGGGACAGCTTGTAACCCGAACTGGCGCCGGCCATACACAGCCGTGAGTTCGACTCGATTTGGTTGGTGCCGATGAACCCTTTGGTCAACTTGTTGGCCACGTACTGGGCCTCGAGCGACATCTGTCCGGACACATACAAGGCGAAGGCATCCGGCCCGTGTTCGTCGATGATCTCCCGTAACCGCTCGGCGCATTGAGTGATCGCGGTCTCTACTGCGATGGGCTCAACGGGTTCGTCGCGGTCGGGGCGCAGGTAGGCAAACTCCGCCCTGCCGGGGGCGGGAAAGAGGTCGGCGGTGGTTGCACCCTTGGTGCACAGCCTGCCGAAGTTGGCCGAATGGTCTTTCTTTCCAGTCGATTTGGCGATATGACGCCGGCCGCTTTCGGGGTCAGTTGTGATCTGCAGCACCATTCCGCAGCCCACACCGCAGTATGCGCACAGGGTGTTCACGGTGTCCCCGTTGGGCTGCGCAGCCACGCACACGTCCCTTCTCGAGCGCGCAAAATGGATTTGCGTAATCGTGCGACAAGGATGTTTCAGGACCGGGTATCCGGTGCTTCCGGCGTTTTACGGCTTTCTCACAACGCACCGAGTGAAGCGGTGAAGTGGCGAGAAAATTACCGTTGCCCCAGGTCATCGCGGGTCGACTTTGACCGCTGAGTTCAATTTCAGGTTACCCGCGAGAACGGTTCGGATGCCTTCTGTAACCAGGGCTCGAATGAAACCGACGGCACATTCACAGTCTTCGCTAAGCTCACCGTGTGCGTCGTCAGCTGGTCACCATCCTGCTGATCGTGCTGGCCGCCGGATGCGGCTCGCAGCCGCCCGTAACCTCGCAGTCGTCATCGCTCTCCGACACCTGCAAAGCTTCCGACGGGCCGACGAACGACACGGTGCGGCAGGCCATAGAGAGCGTGGCCTCGATCCCGGTCTTGGTGCCGGGTTCGATCTGGGTCGAAATCGCACGGGGGCATACCAAGAAATGCCGGCTGTATTGGGTGCAGATCATCCCCAGCATCGCCGACGAGTCGACTCCTCAGCAGCTGTTGTTCTTCGACCACAACACACCGCTGGGCACACCCACCCCGAACCCAAAGCCTTACATAGCCGTGCTGGCGCCCAATGATGACACCGTCACGGTTCAGTACCGATGGCAGGTCGGCAGCGATCAGGCGTGCTGTCCGACCGGCTCCGGGACCGTGAAATTCCAGGTCGGATCCGACGGCAAGCTGCAGGCGCTCGGCAAGATCCCGCACCAATAACTATGGCGTCTGCTCGCCGAACTTCAGTCGGGCAGATTCTCCGGGTGCAGCATCTCGGCGTAACGCAGCGGCTCGGGGATGCCGAAGCCGTCGACCAAGGTCTGGGCGTACGGACGTAGTTTCCGGCACCGATCGTTGATACCCCGGGTGACCGCCTTGGCGCGCTCGGTGGATAGGTAGGTGTGTTCGACGTACCAGGCCTTGTCGTCCTCGATCGCCGATAGGGCATACAGGTCGCACAGCAGTTCCAGCAGCTCACGGGCCTCCTGGTCTGGGCAGGACTCGATCCCGGCGACGAAGGCCTCCAGCACCACTCGGTCGATGTGCGCGGTCGCGGCGTGCAGCACGTGGTCCTGCACCGCGTTGAACGCGTCGAACGCCGACATTTCTTTGGATTTGCCTTGTAACCGGCGCGCGACCGACGACAGCAGATAGTTTTCGCGCTCCTCGAACATGTTGACCTGGGTACCGCGGTTGAACAGGCTGCCCTCTTCTTCGCTGTCCTGCCGGGCGTCCACGATCCGCTGCATAATCGCTTCGGCCGCAGTGCGTTTCATCACTCGTTCACCGACGGTGTTGGCCGCAAAACGCACCCACTCGACTGGGCTCATGCTCTTGATGTCGTCGGCGTAGGCGGTCAGCAGCTCCTTGGCCACCAACTGGGTCAGCACGTGGTTGTCGCCCTCGAAGGTGGTGAACACGTCGGTGTCGGCCCGCAATGCGATCAGCCGGTTCTCGGCCATGTAACCCGCTCCGCCGCAAGCCTCCCGGGCTTCCTGAATGGCGCGGCTGGCGTGCCAGGTGTTGGCCGCCTTCAGCCCGGCGGCACGTGCTTCCAGCTCGCGTTGCTCATCGGCATCCACCACGTCCGACGTTTGCAGGTCGTGGCACTTGGACACCAGCTCGTTCTGGGCGAACTGCAGCGCGTAGGACCGTGCTATCAACGGAAACAGCCGCCGCTGGTGGACCAGGTAGTCCATGATCAGCACTTCGCCACCGTCGTCGGGTGAGCTGAATTGCTTGCGCTGCAACGCATATCGAGTTGCGATGTCGAGTGCCACCTGGGTGGCGGCGCCGGCGCTGCCACCCACCGTGACCCGGCCGCGGATCAGCGTGCCGATCATGGTGAAGAACCGGCGGTTTGGGCTGTCGATCGGCGAGCTGTAGGCGCCGTCCGCTGCGACGTCGCCGTACTTGTTCAGCAGGTTCTCCCGTGGGACGCGGACGTGGTCGAACATGATGCGGCCGTTGTCGACTCCGGGCAGGCCACCCTTGTAGTGGCAGTCCGACGTCGTCACACCGGGGAGATCGTTGCCGTCGGTGTCGCGGATCGGAACCAGAATGCAGTGCACACCGTGGTCGACCGGCTTGCCGTCCTCGGTGGTGATCAACCTCGCGAAAACCGCTGCGATGCTTGCGGTCTCAGCCGCTCCTCCGATGTAGTCCTTGCGAGAGGTGGGAGTGGGGGAGTTGATGACGAACTCTTGGGTCTCTGTGTCATAGGTTGCGGTTGTCTCCAGCGACTGAACGTCGCTGCCGTGGCCCGTCTCGGTCATCGCGAAACAACCGCGCAGCTCGAGGCTGATGATTTTCTGTACGTGGTCGAAGTGGCGTTCGGTGCCCAGGTTCTCGACGGCACCCCCGAACAGTCCCCATTGCACGCCGGCCTTGACCATCAGGGACAGATCCGACATCGCCAGCATCTGGATCATCGTGATCGCCGCACCGACGTCCCCGGTGCCGCCGTGCTCCTTGCGGAACCCCTCGTCGGCGATGCCGGCGGCGGCGAGGAGCTTCATCTGCTCAAATACCTTGGCACGGGCGATCACCGTGTTCGGGGTGTAGTGCGGGCGGAATTGCTCATGTTCGAACCTGGCCCGTGTCTGGTTCTTCACGTCACGCCAACGCCCGTCCAACGCGTCGCGTAGGTGTTCGGCAGTGCTTGTCTCGTTTGGCGCCATAACCCGACCGTAACGCGCCGCTCGGGCCGCGGGAATAGACCCGGCGAGCTGGGGGACCCTCCCGTTTTTGCGTCCGCTCGCGCACACTAGAGTGCGATGCCGCAATATCTTGCCGCTCTGACGACTGTGCTGCTGCTGGGTGCGGTCGTCGGCAGAGTTCTGCTGCTGCGTAGAACCGGCACTCGCGCAATGCATTTCGGGAAGCTCGACAAAACGGACTTCCTGATACCGCCGGTGGCACTGTTCTACTTCTATACGTTGTTCGCCAGCGCGTTCGGCTGGCCCCTGGCCATTGCCGACAGGTTCTTCCGGTCCACCGCTGTCGCATGGGTCGGAGTGGGGTTTTGCCTCGGCGGGGTGTCGATTCTGGTGTTCAGCCTGGTGTCGTTCGGAAACAGCTTCCGGGTCGGCATCGACACCGAACAGCCGGGTCGGCTGGTGACGACGGGCATATTCGCGGTGAGCCGCAATCCTATCTATGTCGGCTTCTTCCTGTTCCTGCTCGGTCAGTTCTTGGCGTTCCCCAGTTGGACCACACTCACCGCCCTGGCGTTCGCCGCCGTGCTGTTTCATCGGCAAGTCTTGCGCGAGGAGGAGTTCATGCGGCAGCGGTACGGCCAGGAATACGCCGAGTACTGCCGTCGCGTGAGCCGCTATGTCTGAGTCAGCCGCGAACCCGGAACAGCCGGCTCACGACCCCCCTTATGACGTCGGGCACAGCCATCCCGATATCAGCGGGGGTTGGTTGCGCGCAGCCACCTTCGGTGCCATGGACGGCCTGGTCAGCAACACCGCCCTGATCGCCGGTGTGGCAGCCGCCGGCAGCGTGCACGCCGTCACGGTCAGTGGCATCGCCGGCCTGCTGGCCGGGGCGTTCTCGATGGCCCTGGGTGAGTACACGTCGATCACCACGGCCAACGAGCAGATCGATTCCGAGGTCTATGTGGAACGCAAAGCGTTACGCACGCGCCCGCAATCCGAGCGGGCCGAACTGATCAGCATGCTCATTAGCCTGGGCATGACCCAGAAAACCGCCGAGGCCGCGACCGACGAGATCCACCGCGACGAGAACCACGCCATCAACGTCCATCTCGTCCGGGAGATCGGAGTGAATCCCGACGAGAAGCCATCGGCGCGGCTGGCGGCAACCGCGTCCTTCGCGATGTTCGCGGTCGGTGCGTTGATTCCGCTGCTCCCTTACCTTCTCGGTTATGGGTCACTGGCGGCGGGTCTGGCGTGCGGTGGGGCAGGCCTGCTGATCGTGGGCGGTCTGACCGCGCGGTACACCCGCAAGCCGGCGTGGTGGGCAGCGTCGCGGCAGTTGCTGTTCGGCGCCGGTGCCGTCGCCGCCACATATTTGATCGGTCTGCTTGTCGCAGCGGTCTTGTGACGGTGGGCCGCTAGCGCACTCGTACTCGCAGGCGGAACAGGACGAAGCCGGCCCACATCGCGCCGAACGCGAAAAGCATGACCATGTCGAATACCCACCAGCCCGAATAGTGAGTCCACACCAGCGCATTGGTGGCCAGCGCGTCGACCCGGTGCAAATCAACGGTTGAACCCGACGCCGCGAAGCCCCACTGGGCCGGGACGATCCAGGAAATCTGATCGAAGCCCCACGTGCCCACCAGCGGAACCAGCCCGCCGGCGAACAGTAGCGATGCCAGGATCACCGGCGCGGCCAGCGGCAGGACCTCCCGTAGCGAGTTGCCCAGCGAGGACACCGCCAGTCCGACGATCGCCGAGACCATAGCCGTCGCGGCGACAGCCACGTACAGCTCGATGTCAGGGTTGTGCAGCATGACCGCACCGTGGGCGGGTCCGCCTTTAATGCCGATCACGATCGCGGTCAGGATCCCGGTCTCGATGGCGGCGACCACACTGAACACAATGAGCTTGGCGGATACGTAGGCCGACGTCGCCAGCCCGACCGACTGCTCGCGAAGGAAAACGCGGCGCTGCCCGACCAGGTCGCCGATGGTCAAAGCGGTGCCCAGGATCACCGCGGCGATATTCAGCGCGGCCAGGATCTCGATGGCTTCATGCGGGTTGGTGCTGTTCGGGCCGGCCCGGTCCAGGCCCGAATGACCGGGAATCAGCAGCGTCAGCCCCGCCAACGCGAACGGCAGCAGAACCAGGAAGAGGAAGTAGACGCGGTTGGCCAACAGCAGGCGGACCTGGCGCCGGGCCACCACCCGGATCTGCTGCGTCACGGTGAGCCCCACGGGGGGCGGCGCGGGCTCAGCCACCGGTGGTGGGGCCGTCAAGGCCGCGAACTGTGCGCCGTGCGGATCCGCGCTCACCTGTGCGACGACCTGCGACCAGTCGGCGTTGGCAATCGCGGACTCGATCTGCGCGGGTGGCCCCGCGAAGGCGAGCCTGCCGGCCGGAGTGAGTAGCAGCACCTGGTCGCACATGTTCAGATGCGTCAGTGAGGTCTGCGACGTCAGAGCGACCACGACGACGCATCCAAGGTCGGCCTGGCGCCGCAGCGTCGCCAGCACGTGGTGTTCCTGCGCCGCATCCAGGCCGGCGCTCAGCTCGTGAACCACCAGCAGCGTCGGCCTGGTGATCAGTTCGATCGCCATCGACGCCAACCGGCGCATCTCGGGCGCCAACCTGCCTATGCGGGTTCGGCGGTGCGGCGTCAATCCGAGTTCCTCGAGAACCTGGTCCACCACACGGTCGCGGTGCTCGGACGAGGTGTCCGGCGGCAGCCGCAGCTCGGCTGCGTATCCCAACGCTCGTTCCACGGTGAGGTTCGGGTGCGCGCGGTCGTCGCATGACACGATCCCGATGCGTGTGCGCATCAACTCGGGCTCGGCATGCACATCATGCTCGTCCACGGTGACTGTGCCGGAGGTGGGCTCGTTTGCGCCGGCGAGCAGCCCAAGCAAGGCGGAGTTGCGCGCAGCCGACGGCCCGATGACCGCGGTCAATGTGCCCGGGCGCGCTGTGAACGACACGCTGGTGAGCTGCTGCTGGCCGTCAACAGTCAGCCCCAGCCAATGTGCGGCCACCCCGGCCGTGCGCGCGCCGGGTTGCTCACCGGGTTTCAATGGCAACCGACTGGTTGTGTTCGGTTCAGCGGACTGGGGCTCTGGGCGAATGGCGCGCAGCTTCGTGGTGCTGATCCGCTCGATCAGTCCTGGGCTTTCCGGCCGCTCCCGCACGGGCGCAGGAATCGGGGCCGTCGGCGGCGCCGACGCGACCGGTGGCAGGGGCCGCTCGACCCCGGACGGTGAAGGTTGGGACGTCGGCAATCGCATTCGCTGGGTAGTGCGCTGTGTCGGGACGTGCTGGTTGGGCCTGAGAGGCCGGTCCGGTGCAGCCGGGCCGGCGGCGGGACCAACACCGAGGATCAATCGGGGACCCCGCTGTGGATCGCCGATTGTGATCGCCTGACCATTGCGGACGTCGATCGTCGACATTCGGGCGCCATCAACGAACATGCCGAACATACCGTCGGGGCTCTTCTCGATGGCCACCCAATGGGTACCGCTGAACCGCAGCACAAGAACCGGGCGCGCGGTCTGTGATATCGAAGCGGGGTTGCCGGGGCGATCCAGCGGGACGTCGCACTGATTGCCGAATCCCACGATCACGTCTCGGCCAGGGTGAAAGATGTACCTCATCGGTCCGACCCACACGGTCAAGGGGGAGGCTGAGAAGGTGCCTGTCATCAGCAGGCCCCGGTCCGCATGGCCGCCACGTTTCTCCAGACCCTCCCGCTTCAGAGTGCCCCTCGTCGCTTACGTGTCTACCCGCTGCGCGTGGTCTCTGCACCAGAAAGTGTGCTGATCAGAGTGTGTTGCGGCCGAATCCGGCGGAGGCATTCTCGAGAAGACGGCGCAACACCTCGACCGCGTCCGCCAAGACCTGGCGGTCGCCCGGCTCCAGCAGGGCCAGCTGCGGCTCGATAGCGGCCGCGCGGTCGGTCCGCACCGCGGACAGTGTTCGCACCCCTTGCGGCGTGATCCGGATTCGAACCGCCCGGGCATCTCCGGGGTCGACGGTTCGGGTCACCAGGCCAGCCTCTTCGAGCCGTCGCACCTGCGTGGTCATCGTCGGTTGCGAACAGTGATCGACGGAAGCGAGGTCGCCGATTCGGGCTTCTCCCTGCGCCTCGATCGTGGCCAGCAGCCTGGCCTGCGCCGCCGGCAACGGCATCTGGATACGCTGGGTGGCCAGCCGGTTGAGCCGCGCGACCACCGCGAGCAGATCCGCTCCCAGGCCCTGGCCGGGCTCGGTGTTTGCGGTGTCGCCGACGCCGGCATGCTCGCTGGCGGGGTGAGTGGCGGCGGACGAATTCATCCATCCATCGTTGCATAGGTTTGCTAAGCGAGGCCACGAGGACACCTGCTATGCGAAAAGCCATGTCCCACGGTGCGCTGCAGCGACTTGGCGCCGAGGCCTGGCAGAATCGTTAAGGTGGCCGTGCCCGACCCTGTCCCTCCGCACCATCGGAGTGGGCCCCTGCAACCGAGCGAGTTGGCACAGGCCTCGGTCCTGGCAGCGCTGTGCGCGGCGACCGCGATCATCTCTGTCGTCGTCCCGTTCGCGGCGGGCCTGGCACTGCTGGGTACCGTGCCCATGGGGTTGCTGGCCTATCGCTACCGCCCCCGTGTCCCCATCGCTGCGACGGTTGCCGCCGGGATGATTGCCTTCCTGATCGCCGGGATGGGCGGTTTCATGGCGGTCGTCACCAGCGCCTATATCGGCGGGCTGACCGGAGTCGTCAAACGCACTGGGCGGGGCCTGCCGACGGTGATTGTCACGGCCCTGGTAGCCGGCTTCGCCTTCGGTGGCGTGAATGTTGGCGCGCTGGCCGTGATGACTCGGCTGCGTCACCTGCTTTTCAAAGCACTGACCGCAAACGTGGACGGGACCGCGGCTGTTCTGACCTGGATCCATATGCAAGGCGTCGCCGCCGGCTTGCAGCATTATTTCGCCATCGGGCTGCATTACTGGCCCTGGGTGCTGCTTGGGCATTTCGTTTGCACCGTCCTGTTTATGTCGTTGGTCGGTTGGTGGGCGTTGTCGCGGG
Source organism: uncultured Actinomycetota bacterium (assembly GCA_963767375.1). Classification (GTDB taxonomy): domain Bacteria; phylum Actinomycetota; class Actinomycetes; order Mycobacteriales; family Mycobacteriaceae; genus Mycobacterium. Next base: position 75,541 of record CAVYDT010000006.1, on the reverse strand, counting down.
TCTTGGAGCGGATGCGCGGCATCCCCGATGTGCACAAGCTCGATGCCCCGAGCCCCAGCGGGGCGACCATGCCGGTCGGACCGGTTCCGGTGCGGCTGGAGAAGGTGCGCTTCCGCTACCCGCGCGCCGGTCAAGACGCGCTGCGCGAGGTCAGCCTGGATCTACAGGTAGGCGAACACGTCGCGGTTACCGGCTCCAACGGATCAGGGAAGACAACGCTGATGCTGATCCTGGCCGGCCGGGAGCCTACCTCGGGAACGGTCGAGCGCCCCGGCGCAGTGGGTCTGGGCATGCAGGGTGGGACAGCGGTTGTTATGCAGCACCCGGAAAGCCAGGTCCTGGGTACCCGGGTCGCCGACGATGTGGTGTGGGGGTTGCCCCCGGGTACGGATGTCGACGTCGGGCGGTTACTGCGCGAGGTCGGCCTCGAGGATCTCGCTGAACGTGACACCGGGAGCCTGTCCGGCGGTGAACTGCAGCGATTGGCGCTGGCCGCGGCTTTGGCCCGGGAGCCGGCGCTGCTCATCGCCGACGAGGTCACAACGATGGTCGACCAGCAGGGCCGCGAAGCCCTGCTGAGCGTGCTGTCCGGGCTGACGAAACGACACCGGACCGCCTTGATGCACATCACGCACTACTACACCGAGGCCGCTTCGGCGGACCGCACCATCAACCTCAGCGATTCACCGGACAACACCGAAATGGTCGAGACAGGGCACGTGCCCATGCCTACCGTGGCGACGGACTACCGCGGGCGCGCGCCGGCGCTCGAAATCATAGGCGTCGGGCACGAATACGGCAGCGGCACGCCCTGGGCCAAGACGGCGCTGCGCGACGTCAGTTTCGTCGTGGAGCAGGGGGACGGGGTGCTGATCCACGGCGGCAACGGCTCGGGTAAATCGACGCTGGCGTGGATCATGGCCGGGCTGACGGTTCCCACGACCGGCGCCTGCCTGGTGGATGGCCGCCCGACGTACGAGCAGGTCGGTGCGGTGGCGTTGTCGTTCCAGGCTGCCCGGCTGCAATTGATGCGCAGCCGGGTAGATAGGGAAGTCGCCTCTGCGGCAGGCTTTTCGCCCCGCGATGAAGACCGTGTGGCAGCGGCGCTTGGTGTCGTGGGGCTGGATCCCACATTGGGCAAGCGGCGCATCGACCAGCTCAGCGGTGGCCAGATGCGCCGCGTAGTGCTGGCGGGGCTACTGGCGTGTTCGCCGCGTGCGCTGATCCTCGACGAGCCGCTGGCGGGGTTGGACGCGGCCAGCCAGCGCGGCCTGCTGCGGCTGCTGGAGGATCTGCGCCGGGAGCGGGGGCTGACGGTGGTGGTGATTTCCCACGACTTCGCGGGACTGGACGACCTCTGCCCGCGGACCCTGCATCTGGACAACGGCGTGCTGGAATCGGTTAGCACTGTGGCGGGGGGTATGCAGTGACTACCACTCCACTCAGCCAACAGCGCGGGAACAGACGTACCTCGCGTCCAGTCGTGCTGTTGGTTCCGGTGCCCGGAACCTCGGCCATCCATGATTTATGGGCCGGCACCAAGTTGCTTGTCGTTTTTGGTGTTTCGGTGCTGCTGACGTTCTATCCGGGCTGGGTGACGATCGGGTTGGTGGCGGCCATGGTGCTGGCGACGGCCCGGATCGCGCACATTCCACGCGGTGCGCTGCCGTCGGTACCGCGCTGGCTGTGGTTGATCATCGCCCTGGGCGGTTCTACGGCGGCACTGGCCGGTGGTAGTCCGGTGGTCTCGATGGGTGGAGTCGAGATCGGACTTGGCGGAACGTTGAACTTCCTGAGGCTCACCGCGCTGTCTGTCGTGCTCCTCGGGTTGGGCGCAATGGTGTCTTGGACCACGAACGTCGCCGAAATCGGGCCCGCGGTCGCAACTTTGGGCCGCCCGCTACAACGATTGCGAATCCCAGTCGACGAATGGGCGGTGGCGTTGGCGCTCGCGCTGCGCGCGTTCCCGATGTTGATCGACGAGTTCCAGGTGCTCTATGCGGCTCGTCGGCTCCGGCCCAAACGCATCCCGCGCAGCCGCAAGGCTCGGCGCTGGCGGCACGCCTTGGAGTTGATCGACCTGCTCGCCACTGCCATCACCGTGACGCTGCGTCGCGCCGACGAAATGGGCGATGCGATCACCGCCCGCGGCGGCACCGGTCAGCTGTCGGCCAATCCGGCGCGGCCGAAACTGGCGGACTGGGTGACGCTTGCGATCATGATCGCCCTCAGTGCTACAGCGATTCCCCTCGAGACCATGCTCCGTGCCCTCAACCCGGTGTAGCTCGCGTAGCGTGAGCGGGTGGCCGACAGTCACCGCACCCGGACCATCGCGGCTCGCGCGCAAGATATCTGGGATGTCCTCGCCGATTTCGGCTCGATCAGTTCGTGGGCTCCCAACGCCGACCACTCGTGCATCCTGTTTTCCGGTCCGGACGGCGGGCCCGTCGGTACCGCCGGCGAATTGGCGCGCGGAGCGCGTCATCGAACTCGCCGACGGTGATCCCGCGATGGGCAACATCATCGTCGGATCGCCATTGGCGGTGTCCCTGACGATGCGGGGAATCGTGGGAAGTGCTCTAGGACGGCCCGGCTGGAGAGACGACTTCGACCGAGCGATCGAGATGGCGCGCACATTCTATCCGTTCTCCCGCGTGCTGACGATCATGCTCCGAGGCATCGCGATTGGATGTGGTGCGCAGCTGCCAACAGCAAGGCGCTGGATGCGCCCAGCCACACCTGTACGTCGACGCCGTCATTCTCCGACGGCTCGGACGGCTTCGACGTCGTCGAGTGGCGCGGCTGATAGGCGGGGTCATGCTTCGACGCCCCCCACGCTGATCGATGCCAGAGTTCCCTAAGGGCGTAATCGCCAATCCTGCGTGCGATACTGGCGGCAATGGTCCGACAGCCTGAGACGCGCTACGCGAAAGGCCCGGAGGGGAATATTGCCTATCAGGTTGTCGGCGACGGTCCGATGGACTTGGTGGTCGTTCCGGGTTGGTTCTCGCATGTCGACATGCTTTGGGGCGATCCGGATTGGGCAAGCTTTGTCGGAGAGTTCGCGTCGTTTGCACGGGTGATCTTGTATGACAAGCGCGGCACTGGTTTGTCGGACCCGGTCGATGGGGTGCCGACTTTGGAGAGCCGCGTCGACGACTTGCGTGCCGTGTTGGACGCCGCCGGCAGTGAGCGGTTGGCGTTGTTCGGGTTCTCAGAGGGTGGGCCGATCAGCGTTATGTTCGCCGCCAGCTATCCGGAACGAGTCAGCGCGCTCATCCTTTACGGGACCTACGCGAACGGTACCTCCCACGACGATGGTTCGCCGGAACGGAAGACGTGGATCGATTTTTTGGTGAAATCACGGGCGACGATCGATCACTGGGGCGAGGGACGAACGGTCGATTGGGCAGCGCCAAGTCGCGGTCGCAATCCCCTGTATCGGAGGGCTGTCGGCGCGCTTGAGCGGGCCGGCATGAGCCCGAGAATGGCCCTTCTGACTCTTGAAGCGGTACTTACTCAGCTCGACGTGCGAGAAATCCTGGGCAGTGTCCGTGTCCCGACGCTCGTGCTCCACCGTAAAGAGGAGGCAATCCCGGTGGAATTCGCGCGCGAGCTTGCCGCGAACATCCCCGGTGCACGGTTGGTGGAGCTCGACGGCGTCGACCACTGGCCCGCCGTGGGCGACATCAAGTCGATCACCGGCGAGGTAGAGGAGTTCCTCACCGGGCAGCGCCATGAGCATCCGCTCGACCGGGTCCTCGCCACCGTGCTGTTCACCGATCTCGTCGACTCGACCCGACGTGCAGCCGCACTCGGCGACCGAAGCTGGCGTGAGCTGCTGGAGCGCCACGATGAGATCACCCGAGCCGAGGTCAGCCGCTTCCAAGGTCGGGTAATCAAAAACACCGGTGATGGTTTCCTGGCGACATTCGACGGGCCCACTCGAGCGGTTCGTTGCGCCAGCACGCTCGCCGAACGCATACCGGAATTGGGCATCGATGTGCGAAGCGGACTGCACACAGGCGAGTGTGAACTGCTCCGTGACGACATCAGTGGGATCGCCGTCCACATCGGCGCACGAATCGCCGCGCTAGCCGAGGCGGGAGAGGTGCTGGTATCCAGCACGGTCAAGGACCTCGTCAACGGTTCTGGAATCGTCTTCACAGACCGCGGCACCCACATGCTCAAGGGCGTGCCCGGGGAATGGAGGCTGTTCGCCTCTTCAGGCCGATACGACCCCACCGAAGACTTGCCCGCCACCCAGAAGCCGGTACAAAACCCGCTGATAGACCGTATTAGCCGCCAACCACGGGTCGCTCGCGTGCTGATGCGCCTGGCCCGCCTAGCTGATCGGCAGTGACTCAGGCCTGGCGAGCCGGCTGCGGCCGTGCGCTCGACCTGTTCTCTTCGGGCGAGATGATTTATCGCGAGCCGGCCACCACCATTTTGGTGGACGCACTGCTGCGCCGAGGGTCTCACAACGATCTCCACGACGCGCGTGGACCGAGCCGGGGGTGCGTCACTTGGCGGCCAACGGGATCGGCGGCGAGGCCTACCGGACGTCGCGGCTCGACGACCAATGGGAACTCTACGACCTGGCCGCCGATCCGACCGAAGGCGCCAACCGGTGGACGGATCCGGATCTGCACGACCTGCGTGCGCACCTGCGGATGCAGCTGAAGCAGGTCCGGACTCGTTCTGTGCCCGAGCGAAATCAGCCGTGGCCCTATGCATCTCGCCGGCCGCCGGCCGCCGGGCGGCGCGTCGTCGTCAAGGCTGGCGCGTCTGCTGCGTCGGGCTAGGACCGCATTCGATCGATGAGGTTCGACAGCACGACGATGCTTTCGCTGCGCTCGATGTCAGCGCTTGAGCGGATGCGCTCGAGGGCCGCCTCCAGGTGCCGCATGTCGCGGGCGAGTACATGCAGGATCGCGTCGGACGTGCCCGTCACCGTCGCAGCGCTGACGACTTCGGGCATCTCCACCCATGCCGCGCGCAGCTGATCGGGCGCAATCGTGCCGTGGCAGTACACCTGCACGTAGGCCTCGGTGTTCCAGCCCAGCGCATTGCGGTCGACGACGGTGGTGAAGCCCTTGATCACGCCGGCCTCGAGCATCCGGTCGACGCGGCGCTTGACCGCCGGCGCCGACAGATTCACCTTCTGACCGATCTCGGCGAAGGTTGCCCGCGCATGCTCGGCCAATTCGGTCAGGATGCGCTCATCGCTGTTATCCAACCGGTACATCGGCCCTCCTTGTCCATCGGCGCAATAAATCGCTGTATATCTGAATCTAGCGCAACCGATCACGCATAGACACGCAATAATCGTCGTTTGATTGTCCTAGAAGGTCCAAATATCGTTGATTGATGACGGATTACTATGTCGCCGCCGCCTCTTCCGGCGCGCGAGCATGGCAAGACGCCGAAGTATTCAAGCGCGGCCGCACGCTGCGCCGGTACGCGATGACGCCACCGACTTTCTTCGCCGTCGAATACGCGATCAACCCCTGGATGGACGTCAGCGAGCCCATAGATCTTGGTGTCGCGCACGCACAATGGGAACGCCTGCGCCAGACCTACATCGAGTTGGGCCACACCGTAGATCTGGTCGAGCCCGTACCCGGGCTGCCGGACATGGTCTACGCGGCCAATGGCGGCTTCATCGCCAACGACATCGCTGTCGTCGCTCGGTTCCGCTTCGCTGAGCGGGCCGGTGAGTCGAAGGCCTACGCCGAGTGGATGGCATCGCGCGGGTACCGGCCGGTGACGACCCGGCATGTCAACGAGGGGCAAGGCGATCTGCTGCTGGTCGGCCAGATGGTATTGGCGGGTTACGGCTTTCGCACCGACCAACGCGCGCACGGCGAGATCTCGTCAATGCTGGGAATGCCGGTGGTCTCGCTTGAGCTGGTAGACCCGCGCTTCTACCACCTCGACACCGCGCTGGCTGTTCTCGACGACCGTACGATCGCGTATTACCCACCGGCATTTAGCGCGGCTGCGCAGCGACAACTGCATGCGCTGTTCCCCGACGCTATCGTGGTGGGCAGCGCCGACGCCTATGTGCTCGGACTGAATGTCGTCTCCGACGGTTTGCATGTTGTGCTGCCTGCCACCGCAACGGGTTTCGCCAAGCAACTAGGAGATGCGGGCTTCGAGCCGGTCGGCGTCGATTTGTCCGAGCTGCTCAAGGGCGGCGGATCCGTCAAATGTTGCACATTGGAGGTGTTTGCATGACCATTCTCGGGGCTCGGCCGGTCTTCGAAACCAACACTGAATCCGAAGCAACCAACACTGAGTCCGAAGCATCCGAAGCCGCCATCGACTTGGTGGAAAGGCATGCAGCGCACAACTATTCACCGCTGCCGGTGGTCGCGGCGAGCGCTGAGGGCGCGTGGATCACCGATGTCGACGGGCGGCGCTACCTGGATTTCCTGGCCGCCTATTCGGCGGTCAACTTCGGCCACCGCAACCCCGAGATCACCGCGACCGCCCACGCCCAACTCGACAGCGTGACACTGGTCAGTCGTGCATTCCATTCCGACCGGCTCGGGCCCTTCTGCTCCGCGCTGGCGCATTTGTGCGGAAAAGACATGGTGCTGCCGATGAACTCGGGCGCCGAAGCCGTCGAGAGCGGCCTCAAAGTCGCCCGCAAGTGGGGCGCCGACGTCAAGGGCGTTCCCGAGGGCCACGCAAATATCATCGTGGCCGACAACAACTTCCACGGCCGCACGATCAGCATCGTCAGCTTCTCGTCGGACCCGGTCGCGCGCGGCGGATTCGGGCCGTTCACACCGGGATTCCGCTCGGTGCCGTTCGGAGACGCCGAAGCGCTGGCCGCCGCCATCGACGACTACACCGTCGCCGTGCTGCTGGAACCGATCCAGGGCGAAGCCGGCATCATCGTTCCGCCCGACGACTACTTACCGGCCGTCCGTGCGCTGTGTAGCCAGCGCGACGTGCTGATGATCGCCGACGAGATCCAGTCGGGGCTGGCTCGCACCGGCTACACCTTCGCCTGCGACCACTGGGGCGTGGTGCCCGACATCTACCTCCTCGGCAAGGCGCTCGGCGGCGGCGTAGTTCCGCTGTCCGCGGTGGTTGCCGACCGCGACATTCTCGGGGTGCTGCATCCCGGCGAACACGGCTCGACGTTCGGGGGCAACCCGCTGGCGGCTGCGATCGGCACTACGGTGGTCTCCATGCTGGCGCGGGGGGAATTTCAATTTCGCTCGGCTGAATTGGGCGCGCATCTGCACCGGCGTCTGCGAGGGCTGATCGGACAGGGAGTGTCGGCGGTGCGCGGCCTGGGATTGTGGGCCGGCGTCGATATCGAACCGACATCGGCCATCGGGCCACAAACAGGGAAGGAAATGAGCCTGCGCTTGGCCGACCGCGGTGTGCTGGTCAAGGACACCCACGCTTCGACGCTGCGGTTCGCGCCGCCGCTGGTGATCACGGCAGAGGAGATCGACTGGGCGGTCTCCCAGTTCGCCGCCGCGTTGAGCGAGGCCGCATAATCGGCTGATCGAGCAACAGGGAGGTGACGTTCGATCAGCCTGACAAAGCAGCTGCTGCGGCGCCGACCGGTGGTCGGCGCCCCTGTCGCACCAGGGGCTTCAGCACACCTCAAGCAAAGTTTCGGCACCTTCGAGCTGACCATGTTCGGGGTCGGCTCGACGGTCGGTACCGGTATTTTCTTCGTCCTGGCGGAGGCTGTGCCGGAAGCCGGTCCCGGCGTGATCGTGTCGTTCGTCATCGCCGGCGTCGCGGCCGGGCTCGCGGCTATCTGTTACGCCGAGCTGGCTTCCGCCGTTCCGGTTTCGGGTTCGTCGTACACGTATGCCTACACGACTCTCGGCGAAGCCGTCGCGATGGTTGTGGCAGCATGCCTGCTGCTGGAATATGGGGTGGCCACCGCAGCGGTCGCGGTCGGCTGGAGTGGCTACGTCAACAAGCTGCTGGAAAATCTGTTCGGGTTCCGCATGCCGCAGGCGCTGTCGGCGGCTCCGTGGGACGCCCAACCCGGTTATCTGAATCTGCCGGCGGTCGTCCTGATCGTGTCGTGCGGGCTGTTGCTGATCCGCGGCGCCAGCGAGTCGGCGAGGGTCAACGCGATCATGGTGGTGATCAAACTCGCTGTGCTGGGCATGTTCGTGATCATCGCGTTCACCGCCTTCGACTCCAACCAATTCAAGGACTTCGCTCCGTTCGGCGTCGCAGGGATCGGGTCGGCGGCGGGCACGATCTTCTTCACGTTCATCGGACTTGACGCCGTGTCGACAGCGGGCGAAGAGGTGAGAAACCCGCAAAAGACCATGCCGCGGGCGCTGATCGCGGCGCTGGTGATCGTCACCACCGTCTATGTGCTCGTCGCGCTCTCCGCGCTGGGCACGCAGCCCTGGCAGAGCTTCGCCGCGCAACAAGAGGCCGGACTGGCCACGATCCTCGACAACGTCACACACGGCACGTGGGCAAGCACAATTCTGGCCGCCGGTGCGGTGATCTCGATCTTCACCGTCACCCTGATCACCATGTACGGCCAGACCCGTATCCTGTTTGCGATGGCTCGCGACGGGTTGCTGTCGTCGCGGTTTGCGACGGTGAACCCACGCACGATGACCCCGGTTGCCAACACGGTGATCGTCGCAATCGCCACGTCGATCCTGGCCGCCGTCGTACCGCTCAAGAAGCTGGCCGACATGGTGTCCATCGGCACGCTGACGGCGTTCATCGTGGTCTCTATCGGGTTGATCATCCTGCGGGTGCGCGAGCCAGACCTGCCGCGCGGGTTCAAGGTGCCCGGTTACCCTGTTACTCCTGTGCTTTCGGTGCTGGCGTGCGGGTATATCCTCGTCAGCTTGCACTGGTACACCTGGATCGCGTTCAGTGGGTGGGTTGTGCTGGCGCTGATCTTCTACCTGGTGTGGGGTCGCCGCCACAGCGCGCTCAACAACGCCCCCGGCGGCCTCATCCCGACCGCTTTGGCTGGGAAAGCCGGGCAGCAAGACGAGCCGGAGGAAATGCGGTGACTGTCGTCGTCGGCTATCGCGCCGGCAAGGTCGGCCTGTCTGGTTTGCACCTCGCCGTCGCCGCCGCGCGGACACTCGGTACGTCGCTGACAGTGGCGACCATCGCGCCAAAGCCGTGGCTGACACCGTCGCTGGGCCGCATTGACGCCGAATATGAGCATTGGGCGGATCACCTGGCTGCGGACTCGGCCAAGGAGGCCGCGCGGTATCTCCACAGTTTGGTCGACGGGATCGAGGTCACTTACTTCCACCGCGCGCACCGGTCGGTGTCAGGTGGATTGATCGAGGTGCTCGAGCAAGTCGATGCCGCCGAGCTCCTCGTGCTGGGGTCGTTGCCCAGCGGCCGGCGCGGGCAGGTGGTGATCGGCTCGACCGCCGACTGGCTGCTGCACGCGTCGCCGGTGCCGGTGGCGATCAGCCCCCCCGGATACCGTTCCTACACCGGCAGATTGGCGCGCCTCACCTGCGCCTGCTCCGCCACCCCGGCCTCGATTGATGTGGTGCGGCGGTGCTTTCAGTTCGCTGAGCGGTTCGGGTTGCCGGTGCGAGTGCTTACCTTCGTGGTCCGCGGTAAGACGATGTATCCGCCAGAGCTGGGGACGGACGTCGAGGATTCGATTCTGGACGCATGGGCGTCGCAAGCGCGAGAAATCCTGGAAAACCTGAAGACCGAGGGCACAGTCAGCGAAGACGTTGTGCTGGAAGTGGTTACCGGACACAGCTGGAAAGAGGCACTCAATAATGCGGCCTGGGAGGACGGCGAGATGCTGGCGTTGGGAACGTCACCGCGCGGCGACGTCCGTAGGGTGTTTCTCGGTTCCCACAGCGGCAAAATCATCCGCCACAGCCCCGTGCCCGTGATGGTGCTGCCCGGCTAGGACTGCGGTCGGCACCATGCCGAGCTGGGCGCACCGCCCGCTTGCGGGGGACACGCCAGCGTGGCGGTGACTGCCGAGCTGGGGCACCGCCCGCTTGCGGGGGACACGCCAGCGTGACGGGCCAGGCTGGGGAACTGAGCGGTGAATGACTAACGGCGAGCCGCGGCGTTGGCCGCCGCCTGCGCCTTTCGTAGGGTGGTCGCGACGTCGCCGCGGCCGAGGAACATTTCGTTGAAATAGCTTTGCAGTGCTTCATTTCCGGCGGCGAAGCCGGCGCCACCCGGGGCCGGAATACGCGGGCCGTCCAGCACGGAGAAGAACGGTGTGACGTCGACGCCTTTGGCGGCCCAGTAGCTGTAGTAAACCGGTTGCGCGGAGAGCACCGCCGGGATGGCCGCACCGTCGCGGCCCAGGTAGGCGTTGCCCTCGCTGCTGCCCATCCAGGCCAACACCTGGCGCACGGCATCCGGATGCTTGGACGCCGAATTGCCCGCGGCGGCAATGCCGTTGGTGACGCTCGCCCGGCCCTTGGGACCGGCTGGCAGCATCGCCACACCCCAGTGGAATTGGGCATAGCGAGCCACCCGTTCCAGGTTGTACGTGCCGGATTGGAAGAGGGCCATCCGGCCGGCCAGAAACTGGTTGCGGGAGAAGTCGCCGTTGCCGTTCGTGTCTGAGGCCGGTGGCGCGACGTGGTCGTCGTTGATCAGGCCGACCAGATAGCGAAAGGCGGCGATCGCTGGGGGATTGTCGAACGCGAACTCGTCGCCGCGCTGGAACACGCCTCCGGCAGAGCCGATGTAATTGAGGTAGATGGCCTGCGGGTCGTTGGCCGCGTTGTAGCCCCACCGCCGGACTCGTCTGCCGTCGAAACCCGGTGTGCTTGCGGTGTTTCCGTCGGCGTCTACGGTGAGCCGCGCCAGCAGCGGACGCAAGGTGTCGTCGCCGTCGGGGCTCCACCGCAGGGTGTTCAGCTGCGCGGGATCAACACCGGCGGCTGCGAGCAGGTCGGCGTTATAGAACACGGCGATGCCGGCGTCGGTCAGCTGCGGCACACCCCACAGCGCGCCGCCGCGGGTGAACTGGTCCACCACCGCCGGCTCCCAGGCCGAGGCCGCACCCGGACCGAGGGTCCTGCCGATGTTGATCAGACGGCCGCTGTCGGCGTAGGCGGCGAGATAGGCGTTCGACAGCCAGAAGATGTCGTCGGCGCTGCCACCGGCGACGTCGGTGCGCAGGGTGTTGAAGTACGTCGAGTAGGCGACCATGTTGGTGCGCACCTCGATATCGGGATGCGCGCGGTTGAACGCCTCGAACGACTGCCGATATGCCTCGGCGATCGGCTCGGCCCAGATCCGCACCGTCACCACGATCTTCTCGCCATGTGGTTGGCCGGACCAGTCCATCAGCACCGCCGTCGCGCCCAACAGTGCTGCGAGCAACGCAAGCGCCGCAGTGGCCAGCGTCGAATAGCGCGGGCGGCTCATTTGATCCCCGACACGACGATCGAAGCGACGATGTGCCGCTGAGATGCCACGAAAAGCACGATCAGCGGGACGATCGCTATCGTCGTCGCCGCCATCACCAGCGTCCACTGGGAATTGAAGCGCGACTGCAGGTCTGCGGTCGCCACCGTGAGGACCCGCCACCGGTGGCCGCTGGTGATGACCAACGGCCACATGAAGTTGTTCCACTGCGAGACCACGGTGATCAGCGTCAAGGCGGCCAGCACCGGACGGCTCGACGGGATCACCACGTGCACGATCACGTCCAGGGTGTTGGCGCCGTCGAGGTGCGCGGCGTTGATCAAGTCGTTCGGGATGAGGCGAAAGTGCTCGCGCAGCAGGAATATCGCGTACGGAGAGCCGAACATGAACGGCAGCACCAATGCCCAGAACGTGTTGCGCAGGCCCAGCTGCGCCATCATCAGATACATCGGCACCACCGTCACCGTCCCCGGCACCATCAGTGTCGCGATGTACACCCAGAACAGCGCGTCGCGTCCGGGAAAATCCAACCGCGCGAACGCGTATGCGGCCAGAACCGAAAAGGTCAATTGGCCCACCAGAATCACCGCCGTCATCAACGCGGTCACCGCCGCGGCGCGGCCGAACCCGGCCCCGGCCAGGTCGCCGTAGTTGTCCAGCGTGGGTGGTCGCGGCAGCTGCAGCGGCGCACCCGTGACGAACTGGTGCTTCGACGTGAACGAGGTGAGCAAGCCAAGTGCGAACGGCACCAAAGTGATCAGCGCACCGACCACGAGGCCGGCGTAAATCACCGTGGTCGAAACGCGACTAGGTGAGGTCATAGCTGATCCGCCGCCGGAAATACAGATGCTGGACGACGGTGACACCGACGAGGATGACGAACAGCACCACCGCCATGACCGAAGCCCGCCCGATCGCCGCCGCGCCGAACGCCTCGGCGTAGATGCGGTGTGCCACCAAGTCGGTGCGGCCTTTCGGCCCACCGCCGGTCAGCGCGTAGACGGTGTCGAAAACCTGTGCTGTGCTGATGATTCCGGTGACCAGCACGAAGAACATCGTCGGCCGCAGCATGGGCAGGGTGATCCGCAAGAACCGCTGCCAGGCATTGGCGCCGTCGGTGTGCGCGGCCGCATGGATGTCGTCGGGGATCGCCAGCAGGCCCGCCAGGAAAAACAAGGCGACATAGCCGACGTTGGCCCAGACGACGACCGCCGAAACGACCGGCAACGCCAGGGTGGGATCGGAAAGCCATTCGATGCGATGCCCCAGCACGGCGCTCACCGCACCATCGGTGGGAGCCAGGATCCAGCGCCACAACACCGCGATCGCCAGCGGTGCGCAGATCCACGGCAACACATACAAGGTGCGAAACGCACCGGTGCCCGGGAGCCGGCGAGCCAGCATCGTCGCGGCCAGCAGCCCGAGCACCGTCTGCGCGGGAACCACGATCGCTACGAAGATGGTCGTGACAATCAGTGAGTTGACGAAGTCGGCGTCGGCCAACACCGACCGCCAGTTGGCCAGCCCGACATAGCGCAGGGGTCCCAGCAGGTCCCACCGATACAGGCTCAGCCAGATCACGACCAGAACCGGCAACAACAGAAAGGCGAGGACCCCGAACAGGCTGGGCGCCAGCAGCGCGTAGGCCAGCGCCGTGGATCGACGTTGTTTCCGCTGGATGGCGCCGGCCATGGAGGTAATTAAAGCCGGTGGCCCTGGGGTATGCCGCGGTATCTGGTGTGCGGTCGTTACCGTGTAGCCGTGACAGCGAACCGGGGGATCGATGCCGACTTCCTAGACCTGCCGCGCCACGAGCTGGCCGAGGCCGCGTTATCGGCGGCGACCGCGGCCGGCGCCAGCTACGCCGACCTGCGGGTTCAGCGGATCAGCACCGAGATCATCCAGCTGCGCGACGGCGAGCTGGAGACGGCGGTGATCAACCGCCAGATCGGCCTGGCGGTGCGGGTGATCGTTGACGGTACCTGGGGATTCGCCTCGCACGCCGAGTTGGCGCCGTCCGTCGCCGCCGAGACGGCGCGCCGCGCGGTGCAGGTGGCCACCACCCTGGCGGCGCTGAACGCCGAGCGAGTCGAGTTGGCGGCCGAGCCGGTGTACGCCGACGCCACTTGGGTGTCGAACTACCGGATCGACCCGTTCGACATCTCCGGGGCCGACAAGATCGCCGTGCTGCAGGAATACTCCGGGAGGTTGCTGGCCTCTAAAGATGGCGGGGTCGGCGTCGACCACGTGTCGGCCGGGCTGACGGCCGTTAAGGAGCAGGTGTTCTACGCCGACACGTTTGGATCGTCGATCACCCAGCAGCGGGTGCGGGTGTTGCCATCTCTGGAAGCGGTGACCGTCGACTCCGCGGCGGGAAGTTTCGATTCGATGCGGACGCTGGCGCCGCCGATGGCCCGCGGCTGGGAAGTGCTGGTCGGCGACGAGGTGTGGAACTGGACCGACGAACTCGCCCAGCTGCCGTCGCTGCTGGCCGAGAAGGTCAAGGCGCCCAGCGTCGCCGCGGGGCCAACGGATTTGGTGATCGACCCGACCAACCTGTGGCTGACTATCCACGAATCCATCGGCCACGCAACCGAATACGACCGTGCGATCGGCTACGAGGCAGCCTACGCCGGAACCTCGTTCGCCACTCCCGACAAACTCGGGACCATGCGCTACGGCTCATCGGTGATGAACGTGACCGCCGACCGTACCGTCGAATTCGGCTTGGCCAGTATCGGTTACGACGACGAGGGAGTGGCCGCGCAAAGCTGGGATCTGGTCCGTGATGGCGTGTTCGTGGGTTATCAGCTAGATCGGGTGTTCGCGCTGAGACTCCGACAAGGGCTCTCACAGCCGCGCTCCAACGGGTGCTCGTATGCGGACTCGCCGCATCATGTGCCGATCCAGCGGATGGCCAACGTATCGCTGCAGCCCAGCCCCGACGACATCAGCACCGCGGACTTGATCGGCCGAGTCGAGGATGGCATCTACATCGTCGGCGACAAGTCGTGGTCGATCGACATGCAGCGCTACAACTTTCAGTTCACCGGCCAGCGGTTCTTTCGCATCCGCGACGGCGCCCTGGATGGTCAGCTGCGCGATGTCGCGTATCAGGCCACCACCACCGATTTCTGGAATTCGATGGAAGCCGTGGGCGGTCCGTCGACCTGGCGGCTGGGCGGCGCGTTCAACTGCGGCAAAGCCCAGCCCGGACAGATCGCCGCGGTCAGCCACGGCTGCCCGTCGGCGTTGTTCCGCGGCGTCAACGTGCTGAACACCCGTGCCGAGGGCGGCCGATGATCACCGCGCAGCACGTCGTCAACATCGTTTTGGATGAGGCGGCGAAGGCCGGCCGGGCCGACGAGACCATGGTGTTGGTCACCGACCGGGTCGGGGCGAATTTGCGTTGGGCGGGCAATTCGATGACCACCAACGGGGTTTCGGTCAGCCGCAGCACGGCCGTGATTTCGATTGTGCGTCAAGGTGAGAGCGCTTTCATCGGGACGGTGGTATCCGCGGAAGTCGACCCGCGCGTGATACCGGGGCTGGTGGCGGCCTCGCAGGATGCGGCCCGCTCGGCGCCGGAGGCCGGCGACGCGGCGCCACTGCTCGTCGATGCCGGAGTGCCCGCAGACTGGGACGCGCCCGTCCCCGGCACGGGTGCCGAGGTATTCGCCGACGTTGCCTCCTCGTTGAGCCGAGGGTTTCGCGGTTCTGACCGGTTGTACGGCTTTGCGCACCACAGTGTTTCGACGACCTTTCTGGCGTCGTCGACCGGGCTGCGGCGGCGGTACACCCAGCCGGCCGGTGCGGTTGAGATCAACGCGAAACGCGGCGACGCAAGCGCCTGGGCGGGTATCGGTACGCCCGACTTTGTCGACGTACCAATCGATCTGCTGCTTGAGGAGCTCGCGATCAGACTGGGTTGGGCGCAGCGCAGCGTCGAGTTGCCCGCCGGTCGCTACGAGACGATCATGCCGCCGTCGACGGTGGCCGACATGATGCTCTATATGGCGTGGTCGATGGCCGGCCGGGGCGCGCAGGAAGGCCGGACCGCGTTCTCCGCGACCGGCGGCGGGACCCGGGTGGGGGAGCGGCTGACCGAATTGCCCCTGACGCTGTTCTCCGATCCGATGACGCCGGGTCTGGCGTGTACGCCGTTCGTCGCGACGAGCAATTCCTCGGAGACGGCGTCGGTGTTCGACAACGGGATGGAGGTCGGCCAGGTCGACTGGATCCGCGACGGGGTGATCAACGCGCTGGCTTATCCGCGGGCCACTGCGGCCAAGTTCGACGCCAAGGTCGCGGTGGCCGCCGACAACCTGGTGATGACGGGCGGGTCGGCCGACCTGGCCGACATGATCGCCGCCACCGAGCGCGGGCTGCTGCTGACCACGCTGTGGTACATCCGCGAGGTCGACCCGACCACCCTGCTGCTCACCGGGCTGACCCGCGACGGTGTGTACCTCATCGAGGATGGCGAGGTGACCGCGGCGGTCAACAACTTCCGCTTCAACGAGAGCCCGCTGGACCTGCTGCGACGGGCCACCCAGGCCGGTGTCAGTGAAAAGACGCTGCCACGCGAATGGGGGGACTGGGCCACCCGGGCGGCGATGCCGTCGCTGCGGATACCCGATTTCCATATGTCGTCGGTGAGCCAGGCGCAATAATGCTGTGGTGCTAGAACAGCTGGTGTCGTTGTCTCCCGGTGACGGTCGTATCACGGGGTTGGTCCGGAGTGTGTGCGCGCGGACCTTGTCATTACCGGCGTTGCCGGCCGAGGTAGCGGTCGATGGGCCGGAATCGGAGGCCGAGGCCGTCATCGCCGAATTCGCCGAGCAGTTCAGCGTCGACGTCTCGATGATCACGGTCGAGCAGCGGTCTCGGTTGTTTAAGTCTCTGGGGGACAGCACCTTTGGTGTCGTCGTGTCGATCTACATCGCCGACTTCGTACCACGGGTGCGAGCCGGTCTGGAGGCGTTAGGCGTCGGTTCGGAATATCTCGGATGGGTGCGGGGTCCGTTGGAGTGGGACCACGCCTCTGACCCCTCGGACGTGGTTTTCAACAACTTCCTGCCGGCGGTGGCCAGGATGCGCGCGCTCGACCCGGTCACATCCGAACTGGTCCGGCTGCGCGGCGCCGCGCAGCACAACTGCCGACTGTGCAAATCGCTGCGCGAGAGCACCGCGCTCGACGCCGGGGGTTCGGAGACGCTTTATGGCGATATCGAGCACTTTCAGGACTCGACCTTGCTCGACGCTCGCGCAAAAGCAGCGCTGCGGTACGCCGATGGGTTAATTTGGACCCCTGCGCACCTCGTCGTCGATGATGCCGCCGAGGTGCGCTCGGGGTTCTCCGAGGACGAAGCGGTCGAACTCACCTTTGACATCATGCGTAACGCCAGCAACAAAGTGGCCGTGTCGCTGGGTGGCGACGCCCCGAGGGTTGAGCACGGCACCGAGCGCTACCTGCTCGACGTCGACGGTCAGACGGTGTTCAGCTGACGGCGGCGTGTGCCAGTTTCGCGGTGGCATGGCACGATGGTTTTCGCGCGACACCGGGGGCGGTAGCTCAGTTGGTTAGAGCCGCGGACTCATGATCGGTGTACACGGGCGTTTGCTGCGTCGGCTAGCGTTGGTGCGTTCGGGTGTACCTGCTTCTAGCTGCGTCGATATCGCTGGTCGCGTTGGCCGGAGCTGGACGGGTCTGGAAGTGCTGCGGTATCAACTGCGGTATCAGCTGGACAGCTCCCTCGCTACGCAACAGCGGCACCATCGCCGTGGGTTTGGTAGAAGATCAACACAGGGATTCACACCTGCGGAATTACGTGAGCGTTCACACCGAAGCCGACTCCGAAGCCACCGCCCTGGTCTTCGTCAACGCCAATAGGACGACACCGCAAACCCGGGGTGCATACCTTCGATCAAGGTGTACTTGTCTTCGCACGTGACGATGCGGCGCTACGGCTCGCGCTGGCTTATCGCGAACATGACCGTGGTCACCCCGATTGACAAGGCAAACACGAGCCGTCCTTCGGCGGCGTCGGCGCTTTGTCGCGGTCATTAGTACGATTGGGTGGTGGTCGCCGCGCGCATCGTCTGAAGGCTATCGGCTTTAAAAACCAACCCGGCCCAGAAGTGGTAACCGCCAGTCAACAGGAAATCGGACTCCATTTCCCCGTTTGTGATGGATGGAGCCGACGCGGCTACGCCGACTCCGTGGCGAAGCGGCAACCAAGCTCGAACGCACGCCCAGCACCTCACGGATAAAAACACGTAGTGCACTACGCGTGCGCACTGACCGTCCCCGCCTACAAGATTCCCGCCATGGGACGACCACGCCGTTCCCAACCGACCGAAATGAGGTGGTTAAATGCCGTCGACGCCAAATAGTTCCGACAGAGGGACACACACCAATCCAAGTGCTGAACTTGGACGGTGCTGCCCTAGCGACGCTTTGCAGACGACAGCTTCACCTGCCGAGGAGCTTTCAGCACCACTGCCCGTCGTCACCAAACACGAGGTCATCCTCGGCACGGCCGCCGCAATAGCCGTCGCGCCTTCGCCGAAGGGTGAGGACGCTACGTTCGAAGGTGCGGACGTACCCCGCGCCGTAGGCCACCTTCGGCTTGTGGAGCAACGACGCAACCCGCAACACAACCAATCGCCGATAGCCACCTTGAAGCAGATGCCCGCGTTGGTCGTGCTACAGAGGATTCCGGTTCCCGTGCTCGCCATCGCGCACGACGGCAGCATCTTGTTCACTAATACCCCATTTGCCGAGATGCTCGGCCGCGAGCCGGACGAAGTGTTGTCGCTGCGGTTCCGTCAAATCTTCCACCGGGTTCCCGCCTCGGAATCCCTGCTTTCAGTCGTCCATGCCCTCGCGAACATGATCGTCGAATTGGCTCATAAGGACGGGTCGATCGTGCGAGCGCTGATGAGTAGGTCGGCCCTCATGCGCGAGGGCGATCAGTTTGCCCTCGCGGTGTTTCAGGATCTAACTGCGCAGTTATGGGAACAGGACCGCTAATCGCCCTAGACGACCGCTCGGACGTGTGGGTCGACGAGGAAGCGCTGGTGTTCGTCGACTTCGAGGACCGCGCGGCGCTGGCAGCGGAGGTGACCCCAGTGGCGACCATGATCGCCGGCCGGTTCGGGCGCCCGCGGCCGCCGGTGTTCGGGGTGGCGCTGTCGGCTGCCCGCATGGCCAACGGTGACTCGTTGGCCGCCCACGCGGGCAGCAGCCCTGATGGTCCGAACAGAGCCGTCTTTGAGCAAGGCCCGGTATGAGTAGCCCCCCGCCGCCAGAGGCGCTGCGGCAACGACTGCTCAGGGCGCTCACCGAATCATACGAGGCAATGACCACCGCCGAGCTGAGACGTTGCCTATCAACGGTGTTCGGCCAGGACGTCGTCCATGAACGCATCTACCGCAACTTGGAGGTCCTCGAGAAGCGCGGTGAAGTCGCCCGGGCCACACCAAGCGGCCGCCACACGCTGTGGCGCCGGAGTGCAACCTGCGACAGTGCAACGGATCCTGCGCCATAGCTCACGTTTCTGGCTGTCGTGGCCGTTGTTGGGCGCGCAACTGTCGTCAGGGTTGTCGTCAGAATTGTCGTCACCGACTTGCCAATGCCGAGCGAACGGGAGCGCCGATACCTGAACCACGCCGAACTTCTCCAGCTCGCAAATGCGACCGAGCGATTCGAGACGCTGACGCTGGTTCTCGGCTACTGCGGACTCCGCTTCGGCGAGGCTGCCGCGCTGCGACGCAAGCACGTGGGAGACCTGGAGCCGACAGTCCGCTCATCGGCCACGTATGTGACGGGCAGAGGCATTGTGGAAACGACAACCAAGACGAACCGTGCCCGCCATGTCCCCGTGCCCGGGCCGGTACGGGGCGGCTGCAGAGCGAGTTGCCGAGCGATCCGAGCGCCCTCGTGTTTCCAAGCCATGGCGGCGGGCACCTACCTATCGAGGAGTACCGGCGAGCATTCGATAAGGCATGCAGAGCCGCGGGCATTACGGGGCTGGTACCGCACGGATTGAGGCACACCACGGCGTCGCTGGCGATCAGCGCCGGCGCTAATGTGAAGGTCGTGCAGAGGCTACTAGGGCACGCCACAGCGGCCATGACTTTGGACCGCTATGGGCACCTGCTCAGCGACGACCAGGCGAGCGTGGCGGATGCCTTGGGCAAGGTCATGCAGACCACTGCGGTATCACTGCGGTATCCGAAGTGACTCAACGGCCTAACGGGAGGCTAAATCTACAGCTAGTCAGGTACATGGGGCGGTAGCTCAGTTGGTTAGAGCCGCGGACTCATAATCCGTTGGTCGCGGGTTCGAGCCCCGCCCGCCCCACTAAGTTTCGCCTGGTCAGAAGCTCGCCGGGGCCGTTTTGGCTGTCGCAGCGAGGCCAATTACCGGCGATTTACCGGCGTGTGGCGGGATCGCGGCGGGAAGCCGACCGGGCTACCTAACTCAGCGGCATCGGATCGCGCGCGCGACCGAGCTGCTCGGCTACCCACCCGGCGAGCGACGGCTCGCCGTCGAGCTGGCTCTCGAGCTACGCCGCCACCTGCCGCCGCCGGCTCACTGAGCCGGTCGAGGCGATCTACTTGGCGATGACGGCGGCGGTGCGGGCAGAGAACCAGCGCGCCACGGGCGGCGCGATGCGGGTCAGCGCGTAGGTGAGGTGGGCTTCGGGGGTGATCGGGGCGACCGCGCGGTTGCGGCCCACCGCGCGCAGAAGGTTGACCGCGACTTTCTCGGGTGGGTAGCCGCGCCGCTGATGCACGCGCGCGAGCCGCTCGGCTCGTTCCTCGGCGCGGGCCCCGCGCGTGACGCTGGTGCGCAGGATCGGGGTGTTGATCAGGCCCGGGCAGATGGTGGTCACCCCGATCTTGTGGCGGCGCATCTCCATGCGCAGCGCCTCGGAGAAGCCGAATGCGGCGAACTTGGTGACCGAGTAGCCGAACATGTACGGCAGCGCCGAGTAGCCGGCACCGGAGGCCACGTTGGCGACGTGACCGCCGGTGCCGCGTTCGATCATGCGGGGGATGAAGCGTTCGCAGCCGTGCACCAGCCCCATGATGTTGACCGCGATCAGGCGGTCCCAGTCCTCGGGGGTGGTGTCGAAGAATCCGGCCCCGACGCCGATGCCGGCGTTGTTGATCAGCAGGTCCACGGTGTCGAACCGGGCGTGCACCGCGTCGGCGAATTCATCCATCGACGCGGTGTCGGTGACGTCGGCGGTTTGGGCGTGCACTTCGGCGCCCAGTCCGAGCACGGCCTCGGCGGTCTCCTTCAGCCCGGCATCGTTCAGATCGCAGATCGCCAAGCGAGCAACGCGGCTCGCGCACAGCACGGCGGTGGCCCGGCCGATGCCGCTGCCGGCGCCGGTGACCAGCACGACACGGTTGTTCAGATTCTTGAGCTTCATGGTTGATTCCAATCGGTGGTGGTGATCGCGGCCCGGCGGGACGCGGTGAGCGCCAGGTGGCGGCGCAGGAAATCCAGCTGATCGGCCAGGGCATCTTGCTGCGCGGGGCCGGTCTCGGCGTCCAGGTGGTCGATGGGGTATTCCCGCAGCTCCCCGCGGCCGGCGTTGGCCGCCGCGCGGCGGGCGCGGGCCGGCGGGGTGATGCTGTCGGCGGTGCCGGCCTGCACCCGCAGCGGGCAGGAAACACGTGCGACGAACCTGATCGGCCGGTTGAACGCCACTTCGAGCGCGGTGCGCGCGCACACTTCGTTGCGCCAGCTCGGGCCCGCGATCGGGGCATAGGCTTGCTGCGCGCCGTGTTTGGCGATGATCGCGCGCGAGCCGGGTTCCCCGATCACCGGAACAAGATGCGGCGAGCGTCCCGTCAGTCCCCGGAGCGCATCACGCAGACCGTGCGCGGCCACGCGGAACAATTGACGTACGCCCGCGTTACGGGCGAGCTGCGCCAGCACCGCCACACCGTCTACCGCCGGGGTCACCGACATCACTGCCGCGACGCGGACGTCCTCGGCGGCCACGCGGATGACGTGACCGCCGCAGAACGAGATCCCCCATAGGACGATGCGCTCAGGATCGACGCCGGGCAGCCGCCGGGCGGCAGCGATTGCCGCGTGATAGTCCTGGCGCTGGCGTGAGGCCGACACCAGCTGGCGAGGAGATCCTCCCGAGGCGGCGAATCCGCGGTAGTCGAACAACACTGTGTGTAGTCCGGCTGCGGCGAAGCCCTGCGCGTAGTCCACCAAGCCGCCGGTGTCCCGGGTGCTCGCGAAACCCGGTGCCATGACTACACACGGCCGCCCGTTTGCGCCGGCGAATGCTTCGCCGGTAGCCGCGAAATGCCAAGCGGCGCAGCGATCGTCGCCACTGTAGAAGCTGATCTCGTCCATACCCTCGGTTCCTAGTTCATCCGCGGTGTAACCCCTTCCGGGGTGTCGGTTGACCCGAAACTACGGCGGCGACGCGGCAGATGGAATCGCCTAATGCACACACTTGACGGAGGAGGGTGTGCCGTGGCACACCGGATCGAGCGCCAGGCGCCGTGAACCCCCGTTGGTGGCAAGGAAACCTCTCACGCGAGCGGGCCTACGAGATCGCGGACCCCATTGCCCCGGTACTCTGAAACGACCGCTGAGCGCCAACGGCGTTGGTGCCCAACAAATTCCACGAGGAACGGTCTCATATCGGTGTCCAAAACGACATCGTGGTGACAACCAGACGGAGATGTGGACACACCGCGAAGCTCCCGCTTACCACAATCCAGCGCCAGCCTTACGTCGTCGCCCGACCGATGGGGTCGCCGCGGTGGGAACACGGTCGGCTACGCCTTGTGCACAGGTGGTGGATGCCACCCGCCGGTGAGTACTTCACGTTTCGGGGCGTAAAGCCGCAGGGTCAACCCGAAGGGTGCCAGCGGTGCGGGCAGCCAGTTCGACTCGCGCCGCGGGCCAGGGTTGGCGTGCTGCAGGTAGAGATCCAGCGACCCATCCGCGTTGTACGTCAACGGATCACGGTCGCCGACCGCGAATCGGTCGAGCTCGTTGGCGACCTGAAACCCGTCGGCGTCATACACCGTCACCGACCAAAACGCGGCCACAGGTGGCAGCTGGTCGGCGTCGAAATGGATGACGTAGTCGTTGTCCCCGGTGGTCGGGCTCCCGTCGGCGTCGGTGATCAGAACGGGATAGACAGCGTCTTCAGCCGGGTTGGCGCCCAGCCCGATGAGTGCCACCACGGCGCGTTTGAAGTAGTAGTTGCCGTAGACACCCATGGTCTCGGTGAACGTGATCCAGCCGTTGACGCTGGTGCCCAGGGTTGGTAACGCCGCGCGCATGTCCTGCAGCGCCGCGGTGAACCCGGCGTCGATCTCGGCGCGTTCCTCGGCGCTGAACCCGCTGGCGTCAAACGCCCTGCCCGCCGCGATGCCCAGGTTCGCGATGCGGGCAAGCTGCGAGAAGTCGGTCGGGTGCGGCGGGTTGGTGGCCAGCAGCTCTGCGGCATAGCTGAAGAAGTCAACCGCGCTCATGCTGTTGACCGTTTTGGGCGGCTCGGTGCTGATGTCGTAGGCCGCGTCGACCACGTGCTCTACTGGCTCGCCCACCGCGCTGATGCGGTAGCCGTCCTGCACCGTGTGGACTGCGTCGTAGTCGGCCGGGCCGTTGGTTTGGGTGCGGCCGATGATCCACACATAGGGCGTGGACGCGGCGACCACCGGCAGACCCTTGGGAACCTCGCCGGCATATCCAGGCCCGGTGATGACGAAATCTTGGGCGTCGGTGCCGGTGGTGCGCTTGCCCGGGTTGGCGACGACGTCGGTCCACATGTCGAGCAGCGGCAGCATGTAGTAGCGGTCGTCGGTGTCGGGTGCGTGCAGGATCACCGGCCCGGCGGTCAGATCGAGCCACGCCATGGAGTACAGCGTGTCGAAGTTCGGCCGGACCACCGCGCGCATGTCCGCGGTCGGAAACGCTCTGAAGTGATGAAACTCGTTGGGTGGCCCGAATCCCGCCTTGCTGCCGGCCGGGGTGTTGATCGACTGCAGCCGGGTGACGTCCATCATCACCAACGGGTAGAAGTACAGCGCCGCTTCATAACTCAGTGTGCGCAAATCATCAGACAGCGTGCTCACAGGTTTCTCCGTCTGCCATCGCCGCTGAGCCCCTGTGCTCAGGGCCAAGCCAAAACTACCGGATGCCGATCAAGGCGATCGACATCGGCAGGTGTAGTGGGCGACCTGGTGTGCTGCGGCATACATGCTCCCCTCCGGACCACCCGCAGGGTTTCAGTCTGCGCGCGAGTGCGAACCGCGCACCGGTTCCTCTGTGTTCACCACTGGCCCGCGGTACAGGACAGAACACGGTCGCCGCGCGGCCGGGCCACACGCACTCATCTATTCTCTTGAGCACTTCCGGTGTTAGTGGCCACATTGGCGATGGCCTCGGCGAAGCCTCGAGTGGTGATGCACATCGGCGCGCTGAACTCCTCCATGGTCAGTGACTGCTCCCAAGGCAGGTCGGCACTGCTGCGCAGCAGCGGCTTGGCGATCGCCAATGCGTGTGGTGGCAGCGCGGAGATGCGGTCGCACCAGCACAGTGCTCGGTCGATCAGCTCTTCATCGGGGACGACCTCGTTGACGAGACCGAGTTCGGCGGCACGGTGGGCGTCTATGTGCTGGCCTCCGACGTAGTAAGCGAAGGCTTTTCGGTAGCCGAGGGCACGGGTGAGTGCCCAGCTGGTCCCCACCTCCGGGACCAAGCCCAGCTTCCCGAAACCCGGGATTATCAACGCATGCTCGGCGGCGATCGCGATATCGCAGGACAGGGCGAAAGCCAAGCCCACACCGGCGGCGGGCCCATTGAGCGCGGCGATGAACGCCTTGTCGGTGTGTCCGATCAGCCGCACCATGGCGCCGAATTGATATCGCATCCATTGCCAGGGCGACGTTGCGCCCTCGGTGTCGGCGGGATCGGCGAACCCGTCGACCGCGGCTTGCATCATCCGCAGGTCGCCGCCGGCGCTGAAAGCGCGACCCGCACCGGTGAGCACGATCGCGCGAATGTCGGGGTCGCGCACCAGCTGCTGGGCCTGTTCGAGCAGCTGAACCATCAGCGGCGCGCTCAAGACGTTGAGCTTGTCGGCATCGACCAGACGCAGGACTGCACGGTCACCGAGGCGCTCCACTTCGATAAAGCGGCGCTCCTCGGCATGTGCGGCCTGCACGATCTCGGCGTAGGACTGCCACATGGTCACTCTCCTTGGTTTCGTTGGGCTTTCAGCGCCTGACAGGCACCGTCAGCCAGGACACGCTGCCACGAAGTCGTGCGGTGCCGCGGCCGCGGATCGCCCGGTGACGGCCGGCAGCTCGCGGGCGCCCATGGCGTGGTAGGCGTTGAGGTCGAATGCGCGGGTCTGCCGGCGGAAGTTGAATGTGAAGCCCGGCCACAGGGTGGTGATCTTGCCGAATTTGTCTCGGTACCAGCTCGAGCATCCGCCGTTTTCCCACACCGAGTTTCGCAAACCTCGTTGGATCTTGTCGCTGTAGGCGTTTTGCGCGTCCTTGCGGACCTCGACGGTCGCGATTCCGTGTTTGGAGGTCTTGCGGAGCAGATCCCGCAGGTAGTTCAACTGCGACTCGATCATGAAGACCAGCGACGTGTGACCCAATCCCGTTCCGGGCCCGGCCATCACAACCATGTTGGGGAAACCGTGCACGGTGGACCCCTTGTAGGCCTGCGCGCCGGCCCGTTGCCAGGTGTCGGCGAGGCTGTGCCCGCCCCGGCCGAAGATACACTCGTTGGTCGGTGAGTCGGTGACATGGAAACCGGTGGCAACGACGATGGCGTCGACCTCACGAACACGGCCGTCGGTGGTGACAATGGCGTTCGGCCGCACCGCGGCGATGCCATCTGTGACGACATCGACATGCGGTTGCGCCAGCGCGGGGTAGTAGGTGTTCGACATCAGCATGCGTTTGCAGCCGATCTGCCAGCGGGGGGTGACCTTCGCGCGCAGCTGGGGATCGGCGATACCGCGCTCGATATGGCGCTTAGCTAGTTTCTGCACCGGCACAAGCATTTTCGGCGCATAGGTCAAGCCGAAGGCGACTAGTTCCTTACTCCAGTAGATGGCGCTTCGGATGACTCGCTGATACCCGGGTATATGCGCGAAGGCCAGGCGTTCCGCCTTGGTGTATTCGCGGTCGAAACGGGGAAGCACCCACGGGGCGGTGCGCTGATACACGTGCAGCTGCCGCACGGTTTTGGCAAGCTCGGGAATGATCTGGATGGCCGAGGCGCCGGTGCCGATGATCGCGACGCGTTTGCCGGTCAGGTCGTAGTCGTGGTTCCAGCGCGCGGAGTGAAAGATCTCGCCCTCGAACCCATCGAGACCGTCAATGTCCGGCAGTGCCGGCTCGGTGAGCGGACCCACGGCCGAGACCACGAAATTCGCGGTGAAAACCCCCTGAGACGTGCTCACGTGCCACCGCGCCTGGTCCGCGTTCCATCGGATCTCGTGAACTTCGACTCCGAACCGGTGCCTGTCGAGCACGTTGTGCTGTTCGGCAACCCGCTGGATGTATGCCTCAATCTCGGGCTGTTTGGAGTACGAACGGCTCCAACCGGGGTTCGGCGCGAACGAGAAGGAATACAGGTGCGAGGGCACGTCGCAGGCCGCGCCCGGGTAGGTGTTCACCCGCCACGTGCCGCCGACGTTATCTCCGCGCTCGAGGACCAGGAAGTCGGTGTACCCGTCCTTCTGAAGGGTGATCGCGGCGCCGAGCCCGGAGAATCCGGCCCCGATGATCAGCACGCCGACATGGACGCGGGTAGGCGCGAAATGCCAAGCGGCGCAGCGATCGTCACCGTTGTAGAAGCTGATCTCGTCCATAACCTCGGTCCCTAGTTCATCCGTCATCAAACCCCTTTCGGGGTGTCTGTTGACCCGAAACTACGGCGGTGATGCGGCGAACGGAATCGCCTAATGCACACACTTGGCGGAGGTCGGTGTGCCGTCGCACACAGGATTAGCAGGGGCGACGATATTCTGGAATGCACGGGGACAACAGCGAGCAGGTGTGCCGTCGCATACCTCGACGTGGCAAGTGTGTGCCTTCGGCGATTTCCCGTCGCCCGCCATCGTCCTAGGTTGGTCCTTGGCGCTGGACCGTGTAAGGCCAAGCAAGCCGACGCCGACGGGTCGATAGCAAGGACACTGCGATGAAAGTTCACCACCTCAACTGCGGCACCATGAACCCGCCCGCCAGCGCCTCGGTGATATGTCACGTGCTACTCGTCGAAACTGACAGCGGCCTGGTGCTCATCGACACCGGCTTCGGCTCACACGACTGCGCGGACCCCGCCGGGCGGGTCGGACCGCTGCGCCATTTCCTCAGACCCGTCCTCAGCCACGAAGAAACCGCCGCCCACCAAATCGAGCAACTCGGCTTCCACCGGGACGATGTCCGCCACATCGTCGTCACGCACCTCGACCTGGACCACATCGGCGGTCTGTCCGACTTCCCGCACGCCCAAGTCCATGTCACCGCGGCCGAGGCGCTCGGCGCGATCACCTCCCCGTCGCGGTTCGAGAAGACCCGCTACCGATGCGCTCAATGGGCACACAAGCCCAAAATCGTTGAACACGACCCGCGGGGGGAGAAGTGGCGAGGTTTCGCCGCCGCCAAGGAACTTGACGAGATCTCCCCGGGCATAGTCCTGATCTCGCTGCCCGGCCACACCCGCGGTCACGCATGTGTGGCCGTCGACGCCGGCCACCGATGGGTGCTGCACGGCGGCGACTCGTTCTTCCACCACGCCACCCTCGACCGTCGCACCCGTGTTCCTCGTGCCCTGGCGGCCATGGAAGCCCTTATCGCATTCGATCGACAAATGGTGCGAGACAACCACGCCCGCCTCGCAGAGCTTTGCCGACGCGCAGACCCCGACCTATACGTCGTCTGCGCTCACGACCCGACCCTGTACGAGCGCGCACACGCACATGCGTAGCGCACTCGACAAGCGTGTTGATGCCATCAACACGTTTCGTGTATCCGCAGGTCGTTTCGCGTACTTACGCGTTGCGGTGCCCGAACTCCGCTATCTCAGGCGGACTCTGCCGGCAATCCGCCGTCCGGAACGCCCGGCTGATCGACCCTATACAGACCTTCATGGTCTGCCCCCCACGCCGATCGCCTTCGTCCATCTTCATCAGTCGCCGGTCGATCGCTGTCGTGCGACACCCGCTGGGGCGTGCCGCCGCACGCGCCAGCGTTAGCTAACATGCCTAAACCCATCTCACCCCGGCGTCACCCGGCGGCCGAGGGCGATTTGTGGCCGTATCGGAGGCGTACCGCGACCGTACTGGCGACGGCCAAATCTGGTGTCTCACAGGGAATATGGGCCGTCTCGGTTTACTGTTTGTCCTGGTCGTGCGCGCGCCGAATAGGGACTCATAATCCGTTGGTCGCGGGTTCGAGCCCCGCCGCCCCACTGTAAACCTCACAGAAGATGGCCAGGAACCGAGTCCACATCCCAGATTGCTCAGCTGCTGGACCGCGCATAAGCGCTGAACAAACGATGGTTCGTCGCATAAGGGCGCAGAAAATAGCATCGTGGCTACTGATTCGTCGTCATCCCGCGACAGACGACGGAATCAACTCCGCGTGTACCGTGCGACCGAACTTGGACCGCATGAGTCGGTGCGCCAGGGGCACCAGCACCCCATGCAGCAATGGATACTTCTGCCGTAGCAGACGTCCCGCCTTCCGATACTCAGCCCCATCCAGCAGGCGAACGTCGCCAGGTTGTACCGATCCCGTCGGCTTGCCTGATCCGGTCGCCGGACCGAATTCGACCATCGGGTTACGTTGAATCCGGCGCACTTTGATCGCCCGCTCGAAACTGCGAAAGTAGGCGCGATTGCCGTCCACCACAATGCTGATCGGACTGGAGCCGGGCGTGCCGTCCTTGCGAAAGGTGGTGAGGCTGATGGTTTTCTGCCGGACGAATGGTGCCAGCGTCTGATTGGCTGCGGCGCCCACGGTGCCCAGGACGTAGCCAAGTTGGCGCAGCCGCAGCAGAAACGCCACGACCAGCGCCACCGACACCGCACCCAGCACCCACGCTTGCGCGACCGAACCACCGAGGTCGAGGTCCGTGATGTGGTTCACCGTGTGCACAGTGTCGGCCACAATGAATCCGGCGAGGGCGGTGGCCAATGCGTCCGCCCATATCAGCGCAAGTAGCAGCGTGACACCCAGACCTAACTGGAACGCACCGACGTCGTGCAGGAAATGCAGGTGCGTCTCAAAGCCGACGACACGAGCGAATGAGGCCGGTTCGATCAGACACCAGATCCCGATCCCACCGGTGAACACCCCCGCCAGCGCCGTCACCGCGACCAGGTATGCCCGCGCCAGAGCACTCAAGCGATTCATCATCCCGCCCCTTCACAATGCGTGTTTGTCTTCCTCAATCGTTAGACGGAGTAGGGCGCCGAGACGTGACATCGCGATCGACGGTGCGGCGGCGACGCAGTGTCGTCATGCCGAGCGCTTCGTGGTGAGGGCTTCAACGCGACGTCGAGTATTGGCGGTGCCATAGCCTTTGTCGCCACTGCAATCGCGCCGCTGGTCCTGCGGCGGTCGGGTCGTGAAGCCAGCGACGGCGTGTCTCCTCGGGACGGGCTGCGCCGGGCCCCGAGGACGCTAGCGGCTGAAAAAGTCGGAACATCCGAACCGGGCGGGTCAATATCGACATATGCCAGGCGTCGTTGAGGAACACAGGCTTGCGTGAGAGAGAGCCAGCGGTACTCGCGGTCATCGGTTCCGGCGACGAAACGTGATCGTGCGCGGCGGGCGCGCCGCCACCCAAGATCCGGTTCGCGTCAGGCGCTTCTAGGCGCCGGAAAAGATCGGGCTGGGTAGGTTCCCGGTCGGGTCCTGGTCGTCGGCGGTGGTGGGGTCAGCGTGCCGGCGTGCTCGGTATTAGTTAACAGGGGCCCGGCGCGTCCCACCCCGGCGTTACCCCGGCGCCCGGGGGCGATTTGCTGCCGGACTCGACACGTACCGCGACCGTACTCGCAACGGCCAAATCTGGTGTCGTCCAGGCAATTTGGGCCGTTTCAGCTAACCGTTTCGCCTGGTCGCCGACGCGTTGGCTAGGGACTCATAATCCGTTGGTCGCGGGTTCGAGCCCCGCCCGCCCCACTTCAGAGCGTGTATGACCTCGGTTGATGTGACACTTCGCCTTCGGGTGATGCCTGACAGTGTTTCGGGTGATGCTTGACAGTTGTTTCGGCTGATCCATGGAGATTTGACCGCGACGGTTGCGTCCGTCGGCAACCGACCGGCTCACAAGACCTCGGCCAGGTATTCGAGCACCTCAGCGCATTCGTCGGCGACGAAAGCCAACTCAGCGAGGGGGACCGGCAAGAAGCCCTCCGTCTCCATCCTTTGGAGTTGCAGTCTC
Organism: uncultured Actinomycetota bacterium; assembly: GCA_963767375.1. GTDB lineage: Bacteria > Actinomycetota > Actinomycetes > Mycobacteriales > Mycobacteriaceae > Mycobacterium. The sequence goes on along the minus strand of CAVYDT010000006.1, from coordinate 45,666 downwards.
AACCCGTCGTAGAACCCAGCGATATTGAGCAGCACCACCGGCTTGTCGTGTAGTCGGTGCTTGCGTAGCTCCAAGATCTCCGTCGCTTCATCGAGCGTGCCCAGGCCGCCGACCATCACGACCACTGCGTCTGACTTCGCCAGCAGCAATGCCTTTCGTTCCGCGAGGTCTTTCGCGATGATCATCTCGTCAGCGTCACGTCGCGCGAAGGACCGGAGGAATTCGACGGATATTCCGATCAGCTGCCCGCCGGTATCGCGTACTCCGTCGGCGACGACCTTCATCAGGCCGGTGTCGGATCCGCCCCATACCATCGTGTGTCCGCCATGGCCGATGAGTTCGGCGAACTCACGTGCCGATCGCGTGTAGCGCTCGCCGAGTTCGGCGGAGGAGACGAATACACATATCTTCATGACAGACAGTCGCTTTCGCTGCTTAGTCGTCGACTATGGTCAGTACACCGGTGGGCGCGTCGAGAGCCTGCACGGTTCGCGAGGCCGCGGTATCGATGTGCACGTGTGGAGCCGGAGGACGTTCGGCCTCGAAGTAGGTGCCGGGCCCGTAGAGGAAGCCGTAGCGCAGGACCACGCCATTGACGGCGAGAACGGCCTGCTCCAGCGAGTTGACGGCGTCGGCCTCGGCACCGGGCCGCATATCCCACGCGACACTCTGCGCGACGATCTTCGCCTCGGCTACGTCCCTCATCGCATCGATGAGGTTTCGAGTGCCCTCGACCCGGATTCGAGCGTTGAGCAGCGAATCTTCCGGCAGGTCCGCGAGATCGTCGGGGAGATCCGTCAACTCGTGAAGGACGACGTCGGGTGAGAACGAGCGGACGGCGCCCAACAATGCCGGACGGTCGAACACATCGCACACGATCGGCTGTGCGCCCATCGACGCCAGCTTGCCGGCGTTGGCAGCCGATCTCGTCATCGCGCCGACGGTATGGCCGGCGCCGACGAGCAGAGGGACGAGGTGGCGGCCGATGACACCGGTCGCTCCGGCGACGTAGACGCGCATCAGCGGCCACCCAGAAGAATCGGCATGGTTCCGTAGGGATAGATAGAGACCGGGGGACGGGGGCGGGTGATCTCGACGTTGCCCGGCCGCTGGCAAGTGGTCGTCGTGTAGGCGACGAGGCAGCCCTCCAGCGGAGTTGGCGCGGCCGTAGCAATGGGTGCGGCGACGATGGCAACCGCGGCAGCCGCAGAGACCAGAAGGGGAGTGAAGTAGGTCAGGTCGATTCGCATGGTCGTACTCCTTCATGCAATGCCCCTGGGGGGACTGATTGTGTTCGCACGCTTGACGCTATGTGAAGAGTGGCACAGGTGTATGGTCCACTTACATGTCAGATGACTGGGCCAATTTGGCAGATGATGAGCGCGCCGGGTGGCCTGTCTTCGGTGCCGACCTGCATCTGAACTTGACCGGATCGGGGTTGCGCAACGGTCTGATGAATGCTTTGCGGGACGCGGTGCGCACCGGGCGTTTGACGCCGGGAATTCGGCTCCCGTCGTCGCGCTCGTTGGCGGCCGATCTTGGCATCGCCCGTAACACGGTCGCCGACTCCTACGCCGAACTGATCGCGGAAGGTTGGCTCACCGCCCAGCAGGGTTCGGGCACCCGTGTGGCCATGCGCGGTGACCCGGGCAGCCCAGCGCATCCCCACCCTCCGGCGCCGCCGAGGCCTCGTGCTGCATACGGCCTGCGGCCTGGTTCGCCGAACCTCGCAGAGTTCCCCCGCACGCAATGGCTCGCTGCGGCCCGCCGGGCGCTGAACGCCGCCCCGCACGATGCTCTGGGTTATGGGGACCCGCTTGGTCGAGTCGAACTCCGTAGCGCGCTCGCGGAGTATCTAGCGCGCTCCCGCGGGGTGTACGCCGACACCGGCCGGATCGTGATCTGCTCCGGCTTTCACCACGGTCTGACACTGATGGCGCAGGTACTCAAGGCGCGGCGGGCACGTGCGGTGGCCGTCGAGTCGTACGGATTCGACGCCTACCGCCATGTGCTCACCGACGCCGGGCTGCGCACACCCACGCTACGAATCGACCAAAATGGCGCCTGCACAAACCATTTGTCGGACCTGCCGGGGGTGGGGGCGGTGCTGCTGACGCCGGCGCACCAGTATCCGACGGGGGTCGAGATGCGCCCAGACCGTCGTGTCACCGCCGTCGACTGGGCGCGCCGCACGGGCGGGCTCATCTTGGAGGACGACTACGACGGCGAGTTCAGATACGACCGGCAACCGGTAGGTGCCCTGCAGGGTCTCGCTCCGGACCGGGTCGTGTACTTCGGTTCGGCGAGCAAGTCGCTGGCGCCCGGGCTGCGGCTGGCCTGGATGGTGCTGCCCGCCGCGTTGGTTCCTGAGGTTGTGGCGGCCAAGGGACATGTCGACTGGGCCAGCGCGCTGGAACAGTTGACTCTCGCCGAGTTCATCACCTCGGGCGCCTACGACCGTCACGTGCGGTCGATGCGATTGCGCTATCGCCGCCGCCGCGATCAGTTGGTCGCCGCTCTGGCACAGCACTCGCCCGGCGTCCGCGTCACCGGCATGTCTGCCGGACTCCAAGCTGTCCTCGAACTGCCACACGGCACGGAGCAATCCGTCGTCGAAGCAGCCACACGGCGCGGACTGGCCGTGGCCGGGCTGAGCGACTTCCGATACAAGGGAGGGGGACCGGATTTGCTGGAACCGGATCGCGACGCTCTCGTGGTGGGCTACGCGGCGCCGTCGGACAGCGCGTGGTCGGGTGCACTTGAGTCGCTGTGCCGCGCGATGCCGTGACCCGGATACCTGGGTCTAGTGGCTAATATCTAGGAATAGGCCGACCACCTGGGGTGCCGTCCGGGCCTTCTTCGTATCGCTGGTAACTGGGACTCGCGTTCACGGCCAGCGTTCAGCTTCGGGGATGAGGACAGCAGAGGGGCGGGACGTTTGCGTCGAGGAGGCATCTCTTCCGGCCGTTCGAACGATGCCAGGCGCGGGACCGCCATCGTTGACGAGGCGCAGTCGCCCGTTACGCAGCAGGTCCTCGAAACAGCCGAGATCCACCACCACCGCATTGGTCACGCCATCGCCTCGAATCGGCCGTCAGTTGTGGGGCGGGTCCACGTCACCTGCAGCGGGATCGGGCCGTTGGGCAGCCACGGCTGTTCGTTAATTGCGTCGGTCACCTTCCAGGTGCCTCGCTCGATCACGCCGAGTGCGGCGTCGATCACCTTGTAGTGCTGGACCTTGCTGTGGATGGGCTGCGACTCGACCCACACCACAACGAGTTCGCCCGGTGCGAACTGAGCCTCGTCCTGCACCGCAGCGATCAGGTCCTCGTTGTGCAGGTGCCCGTCGCCGAAGTTGAAGCCGATCAGCGAGTTGCAGACAAGCTCCGCCTCACGCACGGTCCGGATGTCGATGTCCGGCAGGTTCTTGACGAGCACCGAGAACAGGCCCCGGCCCTGGCTGTGCATGGACCGCCATCCGACCGTTTGCTGGTTGAAGATCTCGGCCTCCAGCGGCTCGTAACCGAATGCGATCAACTGGTCGACCTGGTTGGGTGACGAGCGTGTGACCCGGTTCAGCTTCTCCTCGGCGCCCGGCGCGAACGCCCACACCGCCGACGCCCAGTTGCCCGCGTACTGCCGCATCGCGGGCAGGAAGGACACCAGGTCGGGGCGCAGGTTGCCCAGTACCGGGAAGAACGCCAGACCGGCGACGATGGCGGCGGTCAGCCACGGCGATGACATGTCGGCGATTGCGTAGCCGTGCCAGTTCGGGAAGCCGAGGAACAGGAAGATCGCGGCGTAGGCGAACAGCACGTTCCATTCCAACGGGACCGCGAGCGGGAACGTCGAAATGATGAACAGATGAAACGCGACCATGATCGCGACCGCGATGACCGTGAGCCACGGCCAGGGTGAGAACAACAGGGTAAGCGGGGCAAGGATTTCCACGACGGTGCCCGGGACGTGTGCCATGAAGCTGGCGAGGTGGGACGGACGCAGGTCGTTGGGGTAGTCGCGGTAGTGGGCCCGCTTGAGCCATTTCAACGGAAGTGTCGGGCTGTTGCTCACCATTGGCGGTATCACGTTGGTGAAGTGCAGGCCGAATTTCGAGACACCGGCCCCTATCCACACAATGCCGATCAGCAGCTTCAGGGCGATGATCATGTCGACGAAGGGCAGCACAGTGAAGAAGAACAACGCAGGCAGGTACTGCTCACCGCGGGCGGCCAGAAAGATGGTCTTGTCGCGCAATCCGATCAGGACGAGTAGCACCATCGGTGCGATCAGCAGCGCGGGGTTCACCAGACCGGAGGTGTTGTTCGGCAGTGCTGCCGACAGTGCACCGCTGGGCACGCCCGGCAACACCAACGGGACGATCACGCTGACGATCAGGCCCAAGTAGACAGCCACGTCGAACCAGGTCCGACGGTTGCCCGCAGTGAAGGGAACCCGCTGCCACGGCCGCAGCCTGATCGTGCCGGGCCGCGCCCAATACAGGATGCCTCCTAGCATCGGTTTGGTCTTGCCGGCCAGCGGGCCCCAGGATCCGGCGACGCCGATGGTTTCCAGCAGCACAGTCCACAGGACGACCTTCTGGTAGACGATTGGCTCGTTCCACCACTGCGCGACATGCCAAAAGGCGGGGAGCCCGGAGGTCGCCGTGGCGACCACGATGCCGCCCAGCACATAGAAGAGCACGAGCTTCACGATGTAGATGACGTGCACCATCCGCGGCACGCCGTATCCGTTGTCGACCCAGTTCAGGGTCAGCGTCTTCACGCGTTCCAGGAACGGCTCCGCTAAAAAGGCTTCGGGTTCAACCTTCGGAAGGTTCGGCGTGGTGAATCCCATGATCGGCTCCTTTGGCTGATCTCAGGCTAGGTTTGTTCGCTGGTTTGCGATAGGTCATTAGGGGCTTTTGCCGATCGATCTCCGCAGTGCGGGTTTATCGATCTTGCCGACCGGGTTTTTGGGTAGGTCTTCCAGAATCGTGATCTCGGCGGGGTGCTTGAACTTGGACAGCGACACCCGGATGTGCTCACGGATTGTGTCCGTCGAGACGGTGGCGCCGGAATTCAGCGACACAAACAGCACCGGCTCTTCGCCGTATACCGGGTGGGCACGTCCGACGACGGCGGCCTCGGCGATCTCGGGAAGCTGGTAGACGACGGTCTCGATCTCCTTGGGGTAGATGTTCTCGCCGCCGCGAATGATCATGTCCTTGGCTCGGTCGACCAGCACGAGGTAGCCGTCCTCGTCGAGGCGCCCGACGTCTCCGGTATGTAACCAGCCGTCGACAAGGGTCTTGGCGGTCTCCTCCGGGCGGTTCAGGTAGCCACGCATGACGTTCGGTCCTTGAATCAGGACCTCGCCGGCCTCACCGCGCGGAACATCCGCGTTATCTGGGCCAACAATCCGAATTGTCTGCCCCGGCAACGGAACCCCCACGGTGCCGGGTTTGCGTTGGCCGTCGAGCGGGTTGGCGGTACTGGCGCAGGTGCCCTCGGACAAGCCGTAACCCTCGATCAGCGGGATGCCATAGCGCGTCTCGAACTTGGTCAGCAGCTCGACGCTGGCCGGTGCCGCGCCGCAGACGGCGAATCTGACCGAGGACGTGTCGGGGCGCACCTCGCTGGGCAGGTCCGAAAGCATGGTGTAAATGGTTGGGACCGCAGAGAAGTACGTTGCACGAGTTTGTTCGAGCCGGCCGAAGAATGTTTTCGGGCTGAACCGCCCCGCGACGGTCGTGCGGCCACCCGCGATCAGTGGCGACAGCGTGCCGGCCACAATGGCGTTGACGTGAAACAGCGGCAGGATGAGCAGGCTGTGGTCCTCACCAGTCATCTTGAACGCGTCGATGACCATGCGGCACATGGCATTCAGGTTGGCGTGGTCGAGCATGACACCCTTTGGGCGGCCGGTGGTCCCGCTGGTGTAGATCAGCAGCGCGAGCGCGTCATCGCGGTGCTCGGCGGGCACCGCGACCGCATGGGCCGGCCCGGCGGTCAGTTCGTCGGTCGAGACAACCGCCGTCGCGGGCGCGTCGATCTCCACTGGTGCACCGACGATTAGGACCCGGGCGCCGGCGTCCTGGATTTGATACGCCGCCTCGGCGGGCACCAGCGTCGGGCTGATCGGTGTGACCGCGGCACCTAGGCGCCATGCCGCGAACATCGCCACCACGAACTCCGCCCGGTTGGGCAGCATGACCGCGACGACGTCCCCGGCGGAGACACCCTTCTCTTGCAGTACCGCAGCGGCTTGCCGCACGCCGTCGAAGAACTGGGTGTTGTCCAGGTTGACAGTATCGTCCGATACCGCGGGAGCGTCGGGCGCTGCGGCGGCTCGGAGATCGGGCAGTACTGAAAGGTTCATGTGCGTCTCCTGGCTGCGTGTTTCCTGCGGTTGATGTGATTACGGTATGACTTCGGATTCGTCTGCACATCGTCGCGAAGCGAGAAACCGTTGGCTGTTTTTGGCTTCCGGAGACAACGAGTCGCCGAAAGGGTCCGCCCGGAAGTGGCGCGATCTAGGGTCGAGCCATGGGCGCCCCGGCCCGGTACGACAAAGCCGCCATCAGTGAGAACTCGGCTGTGGTCGTGGCCAGCTTGACTGACCGTTTGAGCTAGGTGTCTCCGGTAATCTAGCGCCGACTCGCGACCGTCATCCCCGAACTTTGGGATGAATCCGGAGTCGTGGAATTGCTCGCAGCGAGCGTGGAGAACAACGTCGACACGGTATTCCATGCCGTGCGCTACGAGATCCCGATGGAAAAGATCGAACCACCCACGGCGGCTCTGGAGTACGCGCGCCGAATGGCGCAGCGCGCGCTGAACACGATACTTGACGGAATTGGAATGCAGGTGCAGACGGTCGGCTGCCGACTTGTAGCTGGCGCCGCTGCGTAGAACCGGGCCTAGCAAACGCTGAACCAAACCGGCTCACCCCGGCATCACCCCGGCGCCCGGGGGCGTTTCGTAGCCGTACCGCGCCCGTACCGGCAACGCTCGCTTATGTAGCCTAGCTGGCGATACGGGGCGCGCCAGTTAACCATTTCGCCAGGTCGCGCGACCCGTGCCTAGGGACTCATAATCCGTTGGTCGCGGGTTCGAGCCCCGCCCGCCCCACTAAGTTTCGCCTGGTCAGAAGCTCGCCAGCGCGATTCGCGCAAACGGGAGCCCCGATTTACCGGCGCTTTAGCGGCGTACGGCGGCGTAGTGTGGCTGTGCGACTGACGTCCATCGGTTACGGCCGGGGTCTGGGTTTTTTGGCGTAGTCAAACTCGGTTGCGCGCCGGCGAAAATCGCTCAAGCTGCACGGGCGGCCCGTCTGCTGACGGCGGCGGCACCAGTCCAGCGACACCGTCGATCACGCTTAAGACTGCCCGGCTCCCCCGATCAACGTTCAAAGTGCCGTGTTGAAAATTCTGGACGACCCACTCGGGCTCCTGGATTTCGGCGCTGGTCGGCAGCCCCAGCGCGCTGTGTTCGTAGCCGAGGGTGCCCCACGCGGCGTAGATGGCGCCGGTGACGGGCTGGGCCCCGCTGGCCGGTGACCAGTACATCGCTCCTTTCTCGAAGATGACGTAGCGCGTGGCTCCCGCCCCTTGCGATTCCGGCGACGTCGGTGCGCCCAGTGCGCTGTTCATGCCGCCCATCGCCTGCCACCGGTCATAGATAGCACTACCTTGTAGCGACTGCGCCAGATTCTGGGCGCTGGGGCGTTTGTTGAACCGCGCAGCAATGTCGCGAATCTGGTTCATCAAGGCATATCCGAGGTTTCCGGGGCAATCAGTATCGCTGACGTCGCGGTGGGCAAAAATGCACGGTAGGCCCACAGTGGCGCCTTGGGGGAAACGGGTGTAAGGGCCGCCATCCGATGTCAACGCGACGCTGCCCTGCGGGTCGATGCCATCCATGGCCACCCGCCACCCGAGCAGACGTCCGACCGTGTGCACCTGAACCGGCGTGGGGCCCACCGTGCCGAACTCGCCGATCATGCACACCGCCCACGTGTTGCGGTTGAACCCGCCAGTGTGGGTGCCCCGAACCGATCTGGTAATCCCGCCGAATCGGCCCTCGAATACCTGACCGTATTTGTCGACCAGGGCGTTGTAGGCGATGTCCGACCAGCCCAGGGTGCGGGTGTGGTAGTCGTAGATCGACCGCACAATTGCCGCCGAATCCTGCTGCGCGTAATCATTTACGCCGGCGGTATGGTGCACGACGCCCGCCTTGATTCCGTCGTCGTACATCGGTGCTCGGCCGCGAATCGACTCGTCGGCGCCCCACTGGGCGCGACTGATGATACTGGGCGCCTGCCCTGGCATTTCGACCGCCGCAACCAAGGCCGGATCCGCCCCCGCGCTCGGGGGTTGGGCCAGCCCTGATGCGGCGGTGCCCAAACCCATCATAATTGGCGCGGCCGCAACGTATTTGAGGACATTACGGCGCGAAACAGACGGTGACGTTGAGCACCCGCACCAATTAGGCACGGCAACACGGTAACCCGCGGTAACAATATTCATAACGCGACCCGCCGCAGCCGAATACGGTTGAATACGGCGGGTTCGCAGTGCCGCCAACAGGGTTCAGCACACACAAATCAACGCGCGTCTGTGGCCGGGCAGCCTGGACCGAGATGACCCGTGTCGACCCGGAATATCCCGATCGGTCCTCGCCCATCGCTTCGAACGCGGTGGTGGCACGCCCAAGCCACCGTTGCCGTCAGCCGTGCCGAACTCCGCAGAAACGCGGAACCGCTGACCCGAGCCGGAGACTAGCCACTATCGTGCGAAAGGATTTGCCGATCAGTGACCCATGAGACCGGTCAGGCATTCCGACCGGGGGGCTCGCAATCATAAGCCATCTGAGAAGCGATGCACGCCGCCGGCAAGCGTTGCCGACGGGGCAGCTCCTGGGATCTGCTTCCAGTCCGCACACATTCCGCAGAGCACCCAATAGCAGCCGCTATCGACCATGTCAATCAATAGTTAAACACGTTGTGCCCGAACAGATTACTCACGATTTCCGTCAACGGCCAAAAACACCCGTTAACTACAGAATCCCAGGTCGAACGCTCTCATAATCCGTTGGTCGCGGGTTGGAACCCCGCCCGCCCCACTTCAGCCCCCGTTCGGCTGCTCGCGCGGAAAGCCGGAGTCAGTTCCCGGCGACTGCCTGCACCAGCATGGTCGCGGAAGGGCTTGACAACACCCAGTTACCGTTTTGATTAACGAACATGAGGGGCTTCGTGACCGGTGCCGACAGCTTTGGGCCCGAGACGGCCACATCGGACATGATCGTAGTCGGACCGTTCTGTTGGATGTTGGAGACGACAAACGACAACGGGAGCTGCCCGTTCCGGTAGGCCACTCTCAGCTCGTGATCCATCTCATGGCCCTCGCCCGAACCGATGCCGCCTTCGACGAGACCATCTTTGGTCCTATATGACACGCCCGGATTGGAAAGGTTGTTGAGGATGCCGGTCAACTGGTCAGGGGTCGGCAGGCTCAGTGTCGACGCGGGTTGCGGCGGGTCCTGTGGTAGCGGCGCGCCGACTGAGGCCAGTTGAACCTGAGGCAGGCCCGCAGGCGCAATGCCCGATGCGCTGGATGCCAGCCCGGCGGCGCCACCGCCAACGACGGCCAGTGCAGCCGCGCTGATGGCAATGGATTTCATGGATTTCATGGTTCTCCCTGTTTTGCGCATGGACGTGCGGGACTGTTCCCCGCATCTTTATGCCGACACTTTGTACTGGGCACATAGTGCCTCAATGCGTGGGCCCAAAACTGCTCTGCATCAATCGGTATCAACCTGTTAGGAAACTGTAGTGCCGCTCCTCATCCCCGACTCATGACGAAACCTCGCCGCGATACTTGGCTAGCTGGGCAGCGTATTCGTCGGAGCAGTCGCCGTGACCCGTCGCACGGTCGGGTGGGCAAGAACAGCGCCAGCTGACCAAAACCCAAGTCCTCGGCGGCGCGATGTGGGCCATCGTTTATTCATCGTTTACGGTGCTGGTGCCAGCTCGCGGGTCCGGCGCTACCAAGGCCACGCCGAGCACCGTCTGGGCGGCACCGTCCCATGCAGAGATGCTGCTGGGTGTTCTCGGGAGACGATTGCGCTGTAATGCACTCGAACGCGTCCGGCTTGACAAGATGTGCGAGCCCGATGCTGGCCAGCCCCAAGCCAGCGAGACCGACGATCTTCGAAATGCCGCGTCCTTTCGGGTCAGGCGAATGCGTAGTCGCTCAACGGGAATCGCGACGCCTCCCGCACTGCGGGCAGCGTCGGTACCGGCCGCAGCAGCGTTGCCTCGCCGCTGGGGTCGAAGTAGTACGACCGCGATGTCGCGCAGTCGCCGTGGTAGAAAACCGAGACGTCCAGCAGCCCGGTCATCCGGTCGAGGAACTCGGCGTTGGCGTCCTCAGTGATCTCGAACGTGCTCGCATGACGCCGTTGTAGCTCGCCGAACAGTCGGTTCATGTGCCGCATATGGCATTCCATCGTGTTGAAGAAGTTCAGCCCGAGCTGGGCGAAGGGGCTGGCCAGATTCAGGAAGTTCGGAAAATACGGCATCGACAAGCCTTGGTAGGCCTGGAACCTGGTGTCCCGCCACCATTTTCCAAGGTTACGCCCCTTGCGCCCGACGACCTCGATGGCCGGGAAGTTGGCCTCCCACAGGTCGAAGCCAGTGGCCAGCACCAGGGTGTCGATTAGCGCCTTGGTGCCGTCGTTGGCGACGATGCCGTCGGGCTCGATGCGGTCGATGCCGGTGGTCTGCAGGTGTACGTGCGGCTTGGTGAACGTGCGGTAGTAGGTGTTGGAGAACGTGGGCCGCTTGCAGCCGAAGTCGTAGTCCGGGGTCAGCCGGCGCCGCAGTTCCTTGTCGCGGATCGACGCGAAGCGGTTCATCTTGGCCATGTCGGCTGCCCCGATGAGGAGTCGTCGGCCCAACAGCTTCCCGTGATGGAGTCCGACGTAGGCGAAGAACTCGTAGAGCGCGTCTGTTATCCAGCGGATCGCCCGCTGGGTGACCGGCACTCGGGCGAACAACCGCTTTGCGCTGTCAGAGATGTGCACGTCGAGCTTGGGCACCACATGGATCGGGGTGCGCTGGTAGACGGTCAGGTCGGCGGCCTTCTTCGCGAGCTCGGGGATGAGCTGCACCGCGGTGGCCCCGGTGCCGATGATCCCGATCCGGCGGTTGGCTGGGTCGTAGCCGTCGTCCCAGGCCGTGCTGTGGATGATCCGGCCCTTAAAGCTGGTGACGCCTGGGATGTCGGGCGTCTTCGGTTGGGACAGGAAGCCCGTCGCGGTGATCAGGAAGCGGCTGGTCAGCGTCTCGCCGTCGGCCAAGGCCACCTTCCAGACCTGCGCGTCGTCGTCCCAGCGGGCTCCCTCGACTGCCGTGTTGAACCGCATGTAGCGGCGTACGTCGTATTTGTCGGCGACGTGGTCGGCGTAGTTCTTCAGCTCCGCGCCGGGCGCGAACAGCCGCGACCAGTTCGGGTTCGGCTCGAACCAGTAGGAGTAGGTCGTCGTGGGAACGTCGACGGCAAGCCCCGGATAGCGGTTTATGTGCCAGGTTCCGCCTAGGTCGTTCTCTCGCTCCAGGATCACGAGGTTGTCGTATCCCAGCCACCTGAGCTGGATCGCAGCGCCGATTCCGCCGAAGCCGGCACCGACGATCACCGCGTCGAATTGCTGCTCGGTCATGAGTAGACGGTACCCAATGACACCCAATCGAACCGGCATCGGCCGGCCGCGACACGAAGTAATGAGGCAGGCGAAGCATTGCCGCCCAACGGAATAGGGCATACGACGGGACACAGCAGGAAACAACGAAAACCGCCCCTCTTAATCAGCGGTTAGCATTCGTCCTCGTCGCCGGGGTTGTTCCAGTCCTCTTTCGCATAGCTTCCCGCTGCGTACGCAGATGGGTACGTTTTCCCCTCCGATCGTCGCCGCTGACAGCTGTCGGAAGTTGTGAGCAGCCTGCAGGTCAGCAGCCACTTTCCAATAATGTCCATCTAATGTCCATCGCTAGCCCGCGTCGACCGTTTTCACTGGTCGCCGTCGTTCGGGACGAAGGGGCCGCCAGCGCCCCGGGCCTAGAAGTTTCCCCTTCGCGATCTCGTTGAGCGCGTCCTTCTCGCCCCAACGCCGGCCCCGCTGAGTGAGAGGGAAATGGCGGCATGTCAACCACCCTGCTGCATGCCCAAGTCGACGGACAGCGAACCCGGGGCAGCGCGGCGCGCGCGAATCCTTGCAGCAGGGCTGGCTCATGCATCACGTCACACCGCCCCCGAAGACCTGCACGGCATCGCAAATGATCTTCGATCTTGCGCCGGGCACCGGCCAGATTCGCGTTCCACCTTGAATCCGGCACCGGCGGCGAGGACAATTCACGGCGTGGCGGACTGGCTGCACGGCCTTTCCGTCTTCTGGGTGGCCGCCTTCGTGTTCGGGGTTGCCGTTCTCGTCACGGCTGCGGTCTACGCGGTGGTGATGTTGCTCGCGACCGGTGAGCGTGGCCGTGCGTTCGCGTCAATCTCACCGGGGCTGCTTCCGCCCATGGGAATCGTGTTCGCGCTGCTGGTGGGGTTTCTGGCCGCGCAGGTCTGGAGTTCGGGAGAGCACGCTGCGACCGCGGTCAGCGAGGAGGCGAGCTCGCTGCGCGCGGTCGTGCTGCTGTCCTCCGAGTTTCCGGGTGAGCCGGAGGCGCGGATGCGCAGCCTCGTTAGTCGTCACATCGAGGACGCGGTCACGAAAGAGTGGCCGCAGATGGCCGAGCGGGGAGCGACGCTGTCCGTCGTGCCGCAGCCGCTTGCAGATCTCCAAGCGTTGGCGCTCAGTCTGCGCCCCGAGGGTCCCGGCCAGACAGTCGCCCAGCGGGAGATCGTCACATCGCTCGAGCATGCTCTGGACGCCCGGCGCCAGCGCATCATCGTGAGCCAGTCATCCGTCAATGGGGCCAAGTGGGGAGGGGTGGTCTCCCTGGCGATCCTCACCCTGTTCGCGATCGCGTTCGTCCACAGTGGCAACCGGCGCGGAGCGGCGATCGCGATGGCGCTCTTCGCCTCGGCGGCGTCGGCGGTGATCGTCATGATCGCGGCCCAGGAGCATCCGTTCGCGGGGCACTTCGCCGTTCGTCCGGCGCCGCTTCTGCAGGTCGAGCCGGCGGTACCGCACTAGCCCGGATCATTCGTCGAGCGTCGCCGGTTTCACGCCGCGCTGGTGTGAATACCGAGGCCGAGAGCGCGGCCAAAAGGTCGTGTTTCGGTCACCGCTTATTCACCGCGAAAGACCGGGAATCGATCCGAATTACACAGTTACCAGCGGAACTTCGAGACAGCCAATCTACTTGTTGCGCAATGAAAATGGGCAACAACTGGCGTCGTAACGTAGCGCGGACTCATAATCCGTTGGTCGCGGGTTCGAGCCCCGCCCGCCCCACAGAGTATGGCCGCAGCTCCGAGGCCATTTTCTAGCATTCGTCTGACCGTTGGCGGCTCATTTGGGCCGGAAATACCCGCAATGTACCGGCGCGCGTGCGGGTTTCCGTGATGGGGCCTCCCGCCCAACAAACCCAAGTGAGCTGCGAGGACTGGTTACGGTGTTGCCGGCCGCACGCGCAAGACCCAGAGTCCTGCGCGGTTGGGGTGGCGAGTGACGGGAGGCGGACATCATCCACGGCGCGTGCCGGCTCCGCCGCAGGATCGTCGCTCGGCCCCTCGGCGGCGCCGCAATTCCGGCTGCAATTGTCGTCGGCACTGTCGCAGTTCTCTTGACCGTCTGCCTCGTTGTGCTTCCGGTTGCACGAGATCAGATCGTTCAGGGTAAACCCGTCATGACAGGTGGCGAAGTTGACGCTCTGCTCGGCCTGACGTTCCTCGTGGCCGGAGATCTCGGGGCTGCCGAGGAACCGTGGCGACCCAGTGGTTTGCGCGCCGCGCAGATCCCGCGGCGATGAGCTGGTGCGTCGTCAGGCTTTTCGAACCCCGGACCCGCTGATTAAGAGAACGTGGCCCAGTAAACTGCCCCGCATAGACGACGGGTATGGGACCAAGCGCGATATCGGATCGCTCGCAGCGATACCGTCGTTTCATGGGCGCGCTTGACCCCGCCTGCGCCGGTGCCGAAACGAACAGGGGAAGATCGATGAAACTCATGTCGCCCATGGATTCGATGTTCTTGATCGGCGAAACTCGCGAGCACCCGATGCACGTCGGCGGTTTGCAGGTGTTCACGCCGCCGGACGGCGCCGGACCGGAGTTCATTTTGGAGACCTATGAAGCGATGCTGGCGTGCGGGGACATCCAGCCGACTTTCCGTAAGCATCCGGCCAAGACGCTCGGCGGATTCACCAACATGGCATGGGAATTCGACGACGAAATCGACATCGAGTATCACGTGCGCCGCTCCGCCCTGCCCACGCCGGGACGGGTCCGGGAGCTGCTGGAACTGACCTCCCGGCTGCACGGCACCCTGCTCGACCGCCACCGGCCGCTGTGGGAAGCGCATGTCATCGAGAGCCCGAGAGACGGGCGCTACGCCGTCTACACGAAGGTGCACCATGCGTTGGTCGACGGCGTGTCCGCGCTCAAGCTGATGCAGCGGTCACTAAGTACCGACCCCGGCGAAACCGAGATCCGGGTGCCGTGGGCGCTGCCGTCGCGCCCCCGCCAGCGTGAAGAGGCGCCCCCGAAGGCGAGGTCAAGGCTGAGCCGTGCAAAGGGATCCTTCGGCGCGTTTGCTCCGTCAACGCTCTCGTCGCTTCGTGCTGGACTGCGCGAGCAACAGTTGACCCTGCCGTACCGGTCACCGCGCACCATGCTGAACGTTCCGATCGGCGGAGCGCGGCGGTGCGCGGCGCAGTCCTGGTCGCTGGAACGCATCGGGACGGTCAAAGGCGCGGTCGGAGCTACTGTCAACGACGTTGTTCTGGCCATGTGCGCCGGCGCGCTGCGTTCCTACCTCATCGATCTCAATGCCCTGCCCGATACGCCGCTGATCGCGATGGTTCCGGTCAACGTGCGCACCGAGAACGACCCCGGCGGCGGAAACGCGGTGTCAACCGTGCTGTGCAACCTGGCAACCCACCTCGATGACCCTGCGAAACGCCTGGAAGCCATTCACACGTCAATGCAGGAAAACAAGAAGGTGTTGGCGCAAATGCCCAGGGCGCAAGCAATGGCATTGGGCATGCTCGTACTGGCGCTGCCGGTGGTCAGCGGTCTTCCTGGTTTCCGCACGGCGAGCCCGCCGCCGTACAACATCACCATCTCCAACGTCCCTGGCCCCCGGGAGCCGCTGTACTGCAACGGGGCCCGCCTCGACGGCAATTATCCGCTGTCGATCGCTTTAGACGGACAGGCGCTCAACATCACTGTGGCAAGCAACGCGAACAACCTCGATTTCGGACTTGTCGGGTGCCGCCGCAGTGTGCCACACCTTCAGCGTCTGCTCGGCCATCTGGAAGCGGCGCTGAAGGACCTGGAAGAAGCCGTCGCTGTGTGAGCGCCTGACAGTGTTTCGGTTGATCCTTGACGCTCGCTTCATGAAGGAGTTGAGCGTGGCCGAGCAGGGCGCACACTCGCTTTGAGGCTTGCCGAGCGGGATGATTGTCGGAACGCGTGGCGATGATCGGCAGGGACGCGATGGAGACGAAGGCGAAGCATTCGGCTGTTCCGACCGGCAAATTGAGCCGGAAGTATTACGAGAACCAGCTGGTGCGCCTGCAAATTGAACTCGTCCAGATGCAGCTTTGGGTCAAGGAAGCGAAAGCAAAGATCGTGGTCCTGTTCGAGGGCCGCGACGCCGCCGGCAAGGGCGGCGTGATCAAGCGCATCACCGAACGGACCAGTCCTCGGGTCTTCCGCGTCGTCGCCCTTCCGGTGCCGTCGGAGCGGGAGCGTACCCAGGTCTTCGCGCAGCGCTACATCGAGCGGTTTCCAGCGGGCGGCGAGATATGCCTGTTCGACCGCTCCTGGTACAACCGTGCCGGCGTTGACCGGGTCATGGGCTTTGCTACCGACGAGCAGTACGAGCGGTTCCTGCAGCTCGTGCCCATGGTGGAGGAGGCATTCATCGCTGGCGGGATCCAGATCGTCAAGTACTGGTTCGAGGTCAGCCAGGAAGAGCAGACCCGCCGCTTCGAGGGCCGGGCGCGGGACCCGCGCAAGATTTGGAAGCTCAGCCCAATGGACCTTGAGTCGCACCGTCGTTGGTACGACTATTCCCGCGCCCGCGATGCCATGTTCCGTGCCACCGACACCGAGGTCAGCCCCTGGTACGTCATTAGGGCGGACGACAAGCGCCGTGCTCGCCTGAACTGCATCGCGCACCTACTGGACCAGGTGCCCTACGAGCGGGCCGAGCCAAAAAAGCTCAAGCTGCCCGACCGCCAGAAGTCCCACGGCTATGTCGAACCGGACTATCCTTGGCGCTTCGTGCCGGAGCGATACTAAGGGAAGCGACGTTCCACACGAACACCTGTCAGATGATGGAAAGCCCCGTCTTGGCGCAGGGTGTCAAAAGTCGGCCCGTTTCTCATGGCCGGGCTTGTGAGGTCTGTGGTCCATCCACTTCGACAGCGGGTAGAGCAACCCGTTACCGGCGACGACTAAAAATGCCCCCACGATCGCTTCGCGCCACATCCACACGCCGCATAGCGCACCCACCGCCGCCGTCGCCCACAGCGTCGCGGCCGTGTTCAGCCCGAACACCGTCATACCTGTTTTGACGATCACGCCGGCGCCCAAAAAGCCTATGCCCGTGACAATCTGGGCGGCGACCCTGTTGCGGTCGCCATGCGTGGGGAAGTCGTAGGCACCCATAATCGTGAACAACGCCGAGCCCATGCTGACTAGTGCCATGGTCTGCAGCCCGGCCATCCGCGACCGCCACTGGCGCTCCATGCCGATTGCGATGCCGAGCAAGAGGGCCAGCCCCACGCGGACAAGCAGCTCCAACCCAGGGTGGTCGATATTCATGCCATGGATCTTGACACGGTGGTGGGGGGTGCACATGTGCTTTCCCGCGTTCGTTGGAGGCTCTCCGAATCATCAGGACTCCGAACGCATCACCGATCGCACTGTGACACTTCTGTGCCTGTCGGCGCGTGTCCGTCCTCGCATGGCTAGCAAATGCCGGCCAACCCGTCTCAGCCCGGCGTCGCCCCGGCGACCGGGGGCGATTTGTAGTCGTACGAAGGCGTACCGGGACCGGACCGGCACCGACCAAAAACGCTATCTTGCAGGTAATTTGATTCGTTTCAGCTGACCGTTTCGCCTGGTCACGCGGGCGCTGACTGGGGACTCATAATCCGTTGGTCGCGGGTTCGAGCCCCGCCCGCCCCACCTAAAAGGCCTGGTAGCAGGCTTGCCCGGGCGGTTTTGCATCGCCGGGTGGCCGTTTTACCGGCGTGCGGCGGGGCGTAAGCCTTGCTAGCTAACAGTAGCTTCTTGCCTTTGTCCGCGATGAGCCGCAACTAGGGTGGATTGAGCGGGTTCCCCGTAACGCCCCCGGCGGCGCCGCCGAGCGACGAGCTGAATTCATCGAATAGCCGATGCCGTACCGCCCGCCTGAGCCCCGCTGTTGACCTCCCGCGTGGCCCCGGGTTCGCGCCGCCGCCGGTGGGTACGCGACGGCGCGGAGTGGAACCATACCAACCATGCATTTGAATCGACATTTCACATACTAAAAGCTTGGATCCGCGGTTTACACCAGACTGCCAGCCTGGTAAATTCTGGCCCATAGCCATCTTCGAAGCCTCCGACGTTGCCGGTCGAGCCGTGCGGGTACGCAGCGAGCAGGTCGGTCGCCAGACCTTGTGGTGGATGGGATCGGCTTTCGCTGCGAACGCCGCGCTCGCGGCGATCGTGCTGGCGGTCTTCGGCGCCGGCGAGGTGGGCACCGACCATGCCCTGCAGATCACCGCCCGCTTCTCGTTCCTTTTGTTCTGGCTTGCCTATGCCAGCGGCGGTCTCGCCCTGCTGATCGGCCCCGCCGCCGGGTTCCTTCGGCGCCATGGCCGCTATTTCGGCCTCGCCTTCGCCGCCGCCCATCTGGACCACCTCGGCATGGTCGTTTGGCTCTGTTGGATCGGCGCCACACCGGGGATCGGGCTGTTCGTCTTCTTCGTGCCGCCGGCGGTGGTGCTTTACGTGCTGGTACTGTTCTCGATTCCGACACTGCAACAGAGACTCGGTCGCAGGCTTTGGACCGTACTGCGCACGGTCGCCATGACCTACATCGCCTACGCCTTCGGCGCCGACTTCGTTCCGGCGCCGTTCGGCGGCGGCACGACGCATGTCCTGATGTATGCCCCGTTCGCCATCTTGAGCGTCGCCGGTCCGGTGCTGTGCGCCCTCTCGTTCGCGCCGTCGCTTCGCCGCTATTTTCTTCAGTCCAAATCCGGATAGCTCTGCCCCGACGTGGACCAGATGTCGGCGCGCCCGGTCACGCGCAGTGCACTACTCGAATGCTGGGGAGATCCTGCCGACCAACCCCGAGCGGTGAAGGTCTCCGTCAGGTTGCTGCGCGCACCGGACGTGCCTCCCCGTCCTTGCTCAGTACCTTGCGGACCACGTTGGCGTTACCATCGGCGCATCGTCGACAGATTCGAGGCAGCCATCAATCGCACACGACGCCTGTTCACAGCATTCGCTACGGCGGCCGCTATCGGCGGTCTGGTCGGTTCCCCGGCGGCAGTCGCCGACGATGATCCAGCACCTCCGCCGCCGGCACCAGAACCGGCTCATGTGGATGTTCCCGAGATACCGATGGAAGAGCACTGCGTGTGGGAGATCTGGAACCCGTGTGAATTGATGCCTTCGCCGCCGCTGCCCGACGCGCCCGAAACCCCAGACAGGCCGTAACGAACTTCGAGATCGTCCCCACGCATAAGCCCGTCGCGTTCACGCCGAACGCGCCATGGTTGCTCGACGCGCTTCGCCGGCTGGCGCTGCTCTGATCTAACATGAGATCCATTGTGCCCCAGCCAATCTCGACCACGATCGGGGGCTATTCTCACGGACAGCCGTGCGCCGCCCCTGATCACCCCACCCCCAAGGTGGGTCGGAAATCGCTGCCCCTGGGGCCACAGGCGACCGTTCCGCCTCGGTCCACGTCGGTCAAGGGGGCCGCATTGATTTTTGGTCAGTCGAATTCGCTGCGCCACAACGCTTTTCAAACAACGCCAATGGGATCCGCGGCAGAAACGCTGGTGCGCCAGACGGCGAACGGTCGAGCGCGTGCGCCGTTCCCTTCAGGGCGAGGTTGAATTCGCACGGTTGAATTCGGTCAGTCGCCCTCTCCGGCGCGCAACAGTGAGTGCGTGACACGAGTGCCCTCGAAACGGAATTCGTGCGCGGGACGGCGCAGAGGCTCGATGGTGGTATCCGCGTGCACGATGACTCCGCCACCGGAGGCGATTCCCAGCCCGGTGGCCGCACCATTGAGCGAATGGATCGTGCGTGACAGCCGAGCCCACTCGGCTCGCTCGTCGTGCGCGTCGATGACCACGGGGACGAGCTTGAAGACATCGAACAGCTCGGCCGCGGAGGGTTCCGGTGTCTCGACGATTCCATAGCGTCCGAGCTGGACCGCGCCGGCTGAAATGCCCACCAGGACCGCACCCTGAGCGTACCGGCCCAGGATGACATCCTTCATGCCCGTTTTCTCGAACGTGTTCCAGCCGAGACGCACATCGCCGCCCGCGAGGACGATCAACCGAGCACGCTCGAGGAAGGCGCGGTCGCCTGGGCCGAACGACGAATCGATCATGCGACGGTCGGTGATCCCAATCGCATCCATCGCCGCCGCGAAGATCCCGTAGAACTCCGGACGATCCCCATTAGAGGCACCGATGTAAGCCGCGCTGAGTGGTGTGTCCCGAGCCAATCCATCGAGGGCCGCCTCGAGGAGCAGTCGGTCCTGCCGCTTCCAGAACAGCAGCTGACTGTCCGCCAGCAGATACAGCGGTTGGAGTTGTCGCGCCGTCTCAGTCACCGCTCGATGGTCCATTTCCGGTCGGCGTCGGACATGGTGTCACCCTATCGGCGACGCGCCTTCCGAGACTCCTGGTGGATCGGTCGGCGCGGCCTGGTTAGCTACTTCGACCTGAAAAAGTCGGGGCGTGGCGGTCCCTGAGCTGGGGGTGTCTGGACGAGAAGACGGCCTCAACCCCTTGGGCTAGAAGGGATCGAGGCATCGTGCTCAGAACTGTAAGTGATCAGCCCAGGTTATGGGATGCAATCTTGCCGTCGGAGCTGTTGGTGTTGCCCGCTGAGTTGGCGCGGGTGATGCGCTGCTGGATGATCCGGGTGCGTCCAGGTGGGTGGTTGTTTGCCAGCAGCTCGGCATGCGCTAACCCACCCCTGGCGGGTCAGCGATCACTCTTCAAACTCTTCCTCGTCGATCTGCTTCAACTCAAAGGTTTCGCCTACCTGCACACCGACGCTGTACCGGACCAACTCTCTGCCGTCAATCAGACGGAGGCGCATTAAAGGGACATCCGAGACAATAGAAACGGACTGTAGGCCGCAGATTCTCTATCACCGCAAGCACTTGGCGACCGACGGACAGTTGGTACTCACGCAGGTATTGCTCCCGGCGCTGGTCATCATCGGCTAAATGGTGCGTAAGCGGATGCGGCGTTTTCCAAACCGCATCCTGCGCCGCCTCGCCCACGGCTGTCTCAAAGTCGTTCTTGTTCATGGTTCCCCCAAACAATGACGTGCCACGTTTCCCCAAATCACGTGCCACGGCAGGCTCAGTGTAGTGCTATGCGGGGGCAACGCGCTGACTTGCCGACCACCCCAAGCGATAGGCCAGCTCCGTTGGGTTTGCTGCGGCACTGGGTATGATTTGCCGCCGTGGCCGGTCACGCTACGATCAGGCGCCAAATCTTTGGCACCTGCGTTCACGTCGTTGTTGACCGTACGGCCAACTCGCTACAAAGCCGCCAACAGCTCGTAACCCATTGTTCCGCAGTGGCATTCGATACACCACGATTCACGCCCATCACGAGAGCCATTGATATGCAACCACTTTCGTGCCCAGTCGGTGGTATACACGGGAGCCGTCGGGGAGGGGGTGGGTCGGAATCCCTCCGCCGGCCGCGCTAACCGACCCTCCGGTTGACCCGTTGAGAGCGGGGCTTTCCCCGCGCCGGCCGGGCGCGATCCTCCCTGTCTGTGATCGCGTCCCGGCTCCCTAAGCTTCCTGTTGCACCAACGTCTCCGAGGGTTCTCGGGTAGCTCATAACCTGGAGGTCGCAGTTGAGCGGCGATTAGCCTGCGTCCCCGGAATGCGGGCCCGGCTCAGCAGGAATTGTCACGGGTCTGTCACAAGTCCCGCGCTTCACGCAGCCCCTGCGGGAGACGCAGTGCGACGATTCACGCAGGTCAGCGGAACTTCAGAGTCATTGTGGGACAACGGAAAACGCCTCGAGTCTTCCGGCGCGCTTGAGGTCGTCGATCTCCCCGAGGACGACGGGTAGCAGGTGGACGAGATACTTCGGTCCAAGCACCCCTGTGTACGCGGCAGGTCGGGATTGTCGAGGAGCGCGTTAGTGTCCACCGCGAGTCGCGCTGGGTAGTCATCCGACGGCAGCAGGTTCGTTAGATCGCGGATGTCGATCACGGTCGCCCTGACTTTGTCTTGTGCTTCTTCGATCGTTCGGGGAATGGAAAGGTCCCAGTGGCCCTCTCGAATGAGCCAGCGTTCAAGGTGGGCAATCTGTTTCGAGTCGCTTGGCGACTTTTGGCGTCGGGTGGGGGAACAGGAGTCTGAAACGTGGCGTCCACTCGCTCAATCGGCCCAGGAGGTCCATTCGCGCAGCCTCGAGCGCCTGCACTTCACCCACTTCAGCTCCGAGATCGTCGCGGCGCGATCAGTACGGGGTGTTCGGCCGTATCGGCCAGTGACATGCCTTCGCCGTCCACCGAGTGTGTCGTCCAGTTGAAGCTTGCACGGCGTGCCCCCGCGCTTGCTGGGGTTCGCAAGCTAGTTCTGGACGATCCCAGCGCAAGTCGTCCAGATTCACGTTGCAATTTCAGCGCTGCAACTACCGCGAGTGTGGACACCGGAGGACCATTGAGAGCGTGCCTGACTGTCACGTCGACTGATCAGTACCCCAGATGGTGGTCCGGCGAATGAGAGCGAGACGAGGAGCAATCATGCCTGCGACAGATCCCACGTTTTACCGCAGCCCCGGCGCCGCTGCGGCGGCTGCGCCCGAGCAGATCGCCTATGTTGCTGCGTTCGACCCGGCGGGCCAGATGAAGGATGCGCTCGCGGTGGTGGACTGCGACCCCAACTCCTCGACGTACAGCCGCGTCGTCGGCTGGGCCGAGCTCCCGACGGCGGGCAACGAAGTGCATCATTTCGGGTGGAACGCTTGTTCGAGCGCTCTATGCCACGACGGGGGCGACCATCACGGGCTCGAGCGACGCTACCTAGTCGTACCCGGCATTCGCTCGTCGACCACTTATGTCCTCGACACCAAGCCCGACCCGCGCCGGCCGGCGGTGACACACACGATCGAGGCCACCGAACTTGCAGCCAAGGCCGGCTACTCGCGCCCGCATACGCTGCACTGTGGACCGGGCGGCATCTTCATGTCGGCTTTGGGTGGGGCCAACGGTGACGACGGACCGGGCGGGGTTGCGCTGATCGACCACGACACCTTCGAGGTGATCGGACCTTGGGAGTTGGACCGCGGACCGCAATTGTTGGCGTATGACGTGTGGTGGCACCTGCGGTACGACACCGTGGTGACGTCGGAGTGGGCGACGCCGTCGATGATCGAGACGGGACTTAATCCCGAGGATCTACTCGGACGTAAGTTCGGACACCACCTGAACTTCTGGAGCATGTCCGAGCGGAAACTGACCCAGCGCGTCGACCTCGGTGACCAGCACCAGATGGTCCTCGAGCTCCGCCCGGCCCACGACCCGTCCAAATCGTTCGGCTTTGCGGGAGTTGTGATCAGTGTCGAGGATCTGTCGGCGTCCGTTTGGCTGTGGCACCGAAACGGTGATCGGTGGTCGGTCGACAAGGTGATCACCATCCCGGCCGAGCCCGCCCAGGCCGACGATCTGCCGCCGGCGCTCAAGCCCTTCGGTGCGGTGCCGCCGCTGGTCTCCGACATCGATCTGTCGGTCGACGATCGCTGGCTGTACGTCTCGTGCTGGGGCACGGGCGAGCTCAAGCAGTACGACGTCAGCGACCCATTCCGCCCGCGAGAGACGGCATCGGTTCGCCTCGGAGGGATCGTGCGACGCGAGCCGCACCCGGCCGCACCGGGCCTGCCGCTCGGCGGCGGCCCGCAGATGGTGGAGATCAGCCGTGACGGCCGACGGGTCTACGTCACCAACTCGCTGTACGCGGCGTGGGACGAGGTCTTTTATCCCGACGGCGTCGGGGCATGGATGGCGAAGCTTGACGCCGACATCTCCGCCGGCGGTCTTGTCCCCGACATCGGATTCTTCCTGCACGGCGACGACTTTCGCGGCCGCAGGGTCCACCAAACCCGGCTCCAAGGCGGTGACGCGTCCAGTGACTCGTACTGCTTCACCAGCTGACCGTCAACACCTTCCGCATCAGGTCGGCCAACCGCAGCGAGCGTCAATCGCTCCCCCGCGCTCAGGCTTCATACCGGCCGCCGTCTGCCGCCGAACGGGAGGGATCTGCCTACACGGCGGGCGCCGCCGGAGTCACGATGTCGTCCTTGGTGCTCTCGATGATCGCGTCGAGCTCGGCGCGCTCGCGCTCGGGCACGCCGAACTTCGCGAGGGTCTGGTGGAAGTCGTCTATGAACGCGTCCCACTCCGCGCCGGTGATGAGCAGCTCGCGGTGCGCGTCGAGCATCGTGCGCCCTGAGTAGGTCTGCGGGCCGCCCGCCGCCCAGCAAACCTGCTCGGTGACGTAGTACTTGAAACCCTGGGCCGACACGCGGTGGTGCGCCTCGTCGACTCGCGGGTTCGCGTTCAGCCGCGGGTCGACCATGATCCGATCGATGAAGTCGTCGACGACGACGGCGATGGCGTAGACGCCTCCCAGCCGCTCATAAAGTGACTGCGTTTCCCCAGCCACGACCTGGCCTTCCTCGCTTCCGATCGAGTGTGCGCCCATGATTTCGCCCCTTTCCCACGGCGGACCGCGCCGTTGGCCATGCTGAGCATCCTAGGCCGTCAGCGCTGGTCGATACGCGGTTCGGCGCGATCCGCGGCAGCCTCGGCGCCGATACCGGCTGGGCAGACAGACAAATACAACCGTCTGCTCGGACCGCCGGGGTGGCGTGCGTCGCAACGTGGGCAGCCGGGCTGGGGCTGATGGCGCCGCGCCGACCAACCGGGTGCGGGATTCAGCTCGGGCAGCGCGCCTACGAGATGGTCGCGTCGGTGACCGGTCACGGCCGCAAGCCGGTCGGCGAGGACGTCGCGCCGTCGGCCACCTGGCCGCGGGAGGCTGATCGGTTCCGCTGTACCGTAGCCGTATCGGCAACGGCGAAAAACGGCTCTGCCCAAGCGATTTGGGCGATCTCAGCTAGCCGTTTCACCTGGTCGCTGAGGCGCTCGGTAGGGACTCATAATCCGTTGGTCGCGGGTTCGAGCCCCCCGCCCCACCTAAACAGCCCCACCTAAACAGCGCTGTATGACCCCGGCTGATGCTTGACAGCGGTTTCGGCTGATCCTTGACACTCCCTGGATGAGGGAGATGAGTGTGGCCGAGCAGAGGTATCAGGCCGTGTTGGCGGTGATTCAGCGACGATTGTCGGTGTCGCAGGTTGCCGAGAAGGTTGGAGTGTCGCGGCAGACGCTGCATGCTTGGTTGGCGCGGTATGAGGCCGCGGGCCTGGATGGGCTGGTGGATCGGTCGTATCGGCCGGTGTCGTGTCCTCATCAGGTGCCGGCTGAGGTGGAGGCCGCGTTGTTGGAGTTGCGCCGGTCGCGTCCGTACGGGGGGTCGCGGCCGTTGGTGTTCGAGCTAGCCAAGCGTCGGGTGGGGCGCCTTTGCTACTTCCCTGTCAGCCTCGGCACTCCAATCGCCATTGGTATCGGAGTGGGCGTAAACATACTGTGGCCCAGCCACTTTGACACAACATAAAAATGTGGTCATATAACGTGCATGGCCAACAAGACCAGCGCGATGACCGCGACGGTCAGCAGCAGCGCCACAACGATCGCGACAACGAGTTTCCACTGCGGCTTCTGAGGTTGGATGCCTGCTCGCCGTGACCCTGATTGATGCCTGGGCCCTGACGCGGGGAGTGCCACCGCCGTGGCATCTGTCGCGCCACACTCGTCAGCCACGGTTTGCAGCCGTGTCGCAAGCGCGTCGGCGAACTCCACGCAGGTCTCATAGCGATCCTCGGGCGCCTTCGCCAGGGCCTTTGAAAACACCGGGCCCAGATCGGTCAGGGCGGGCCGCCTGGTGCCGATCTCCGGGGGTGGAGTGCTGAGGTGTTTGCTGATCACAACGGCCGGGTTGGAATGCTGAAACAGCGGCGTGCCGGTGAGTAGATGGTAAGCCGAAGCGGCTAATGCGTATTGGTCCGCGCGCCCGTCCACCTGCTCCCCCATCAACTGCTCAGGCGCGGCGTACGCGACCGTCCCGACCGTCATGTTCGTGGCTGTGAGCTTGGTGGCATCATCGACCCAGCGGGCAATCCCGAAGTCGGCCAAGAAGATTCGCTGATCGCGTGCTTCAGGATGCGACAGCAAGATGTTCGAAGGCTTGACGTCGCGATGCAGTAACTGCTGCTCATGCGCATAATCCAACGCCTCGGCGACCGCTCTGATGATCTGCACCGCCTCGTCGGGTGGCATGCCGTTGGGGTAGCGCTCCTTCAGCATGGAGCCGGCGTCGGTGCCATCTATGTAGTCCATCGAGATCCACAGTCGACCGTCCAACTCTCCGCGGTCGTGGACTTCGACGATGTGTGGGTGCCACAGCGACGCGGCTATATCAGCCTCACGGTTGAACCGGCGCCGATACTCGTCGTCGACGGTGAGTGCCGCCGGAAGCACCTTCAGCGCGTCACGGCGCGGCAACCTCGGGTGCTGGGCCAGATAGACAATGCCCATTCCCCCGGCGCCGAGCTCACGCACGATCGTGTAACCCGCGTAAATCTGGCCAATAGCCAATGGCATATGTGAATCCTACAAGTCTCAGCAAACCATGAAAGCCCCTCTACTCTGCTTGGGGCCGGTCATCTGTACTGAACTGAGAGGTTAGGTACGCGGCTGTATTACCTCGGCTGATGCTTGACATTTCGTCTTCGGGTGATGCCTGACGGTGTTTCGGCTGATCCTTGACGCTCGCTTCATGAAGGAGTTGAGCGTGGCCGAGCAGAACGCACACTCGCTTTGAGGCTGGCCGAGCGGGATGATTGTCGGAACGCGTGGCGATGATCGGCAGGGACGCGATGGAGACGAAGGGCGCGGGAATAGTCGTACCAACGGCCAGCCCGGTGTCACCCCGGCGACCGGAGGCGATTTGTAGTCGTACCGAAGGCGTACCGGGACCGGACCGGCACCGACCAAAAACGCTGTCTTGCAGTTAATTTGATTCGTTTCAGCTAACCGTTTCGCCTGGTCACGCGGGCGCTGACTGGGGACTCATAATCCGTTGGTCGCGGGTTCGAGCCCCGCCCGCCCTTGCCCCGCCCGCCCGACTCTAGACCTGCGTTGCGATCTCTCCGTACGGCTAGGTTCAACTGCTCTGAGGGGCACCCGTCGAACAGAGTCGACCCCGGTCCTGGAACGGGGAACGAACCAGGTGACCGGGGTCGACAGCTGTGGAGACTACTTCTTCTTCCGGCTTCCGCCCCGTGCCCGACGCCGGTCCTCGTCGGTGAACTCGGCGGCCAGCCCCGCGCGGGTGTAGGTCATCGCGCTACCGGCTAACGAATAGGCGGCGTCCACGGCGGCATCGTCGTCGGCGTTGTAGGTCATCGACGTGGCCCGCGGCACCCCGATCCGGCCGCCGACGTCCACGGCGTCGATGTTGGCTCCCAGGAATATGAACGTCCAGTTGTACTGTTCGCGCTGCTGGGTGATCAGCTTCTTGACGCCGTCATAGGTCCACTCCTTGCTGGCGTTCTCCAAGCCGTCGGTCATGATCAGCAGGATCACGTGGCCGGGACGCTGTTTCTCGGGCACGCTGGCCAGGTGCTCGCCGATCTCGGTGATGAACCGCCCGGTGGCGTCGAGCATGGCTGTCATGTTGCGCGGGACCAGAGTCAGCGGGCCCACGTCGGCGATGGGCACGTTGGCGTAGACGTTGTCGTACTCATCGTCGAACATCGACAGCGTCACGATCGCCTCGCCGGGCTCGGAGCGCTGCTTGGCGATCAGCTCATCGAAGCTGGTCTCGGTGGCCCTCTTGCAGTCCTTCATTGAGCCGGAGCGGTCCAGCAGGGCCGCGATCAGGGTGAGATCGGGGTTGGTCATTTGGGCATCCTTTCTCAGAGCGTGCCGAGCAGACGCTCGCACGTGGTGCGGCGCTGGTTCACCCAGTCGCGTGGACCGGATCTGGTGAGCCAACTAGCGGGCGAACGACGCCGGGTAGGGCGACTGCGGCTCCATAACGGTGATCGCTTGTCCCCCCACGGCCCGTCCCTCGGTGACATACACCTTGCGACGCTTGTCATTTCCCGTATGAACCCATTGTCCTGGAAGGGTCCGACAAAAATACGGGTCAGACGTCAAGATCTACGTCGGTCTCAACCCAGATCACTGCTGTGCTTCGGCGGTCCCAACAGATTGCCGTCGAGGTCGGTGATGGCGCTGCTAATGCCGCCTTGGTCGTCAAAACATCGAACAGCAGGCCTGTCCCCGGCTTTCGTTGGACATCGAGAAACCCCTTCTGCCTAGGTTGTGGCGGCCATGTTCCCGATTGCACCTATCGTTGCTTAACCCGGTGCTGCCTGACATCCGAGTCCTCACGGGCAACGTGTCCCGGTGGCATCTCTTGACTCGGATTTTGTTCCCGCGCACATCGACAGACCCCGGGCCAGGGTGCAGTCTTACTTGTGACGGCCATCACAGTCGACTGGCTGGGCGGCGGAATCGAACCGCACTGGAGGATCCGATGCTCGAGCACCGCGCGCACTACATCGATGGAAAATGGCAGCCCTCGAACGGCCCGGACACCATCGCGGTCGTCAACGCAGCCACCGAGGAGGTCATGGGGTCGATCCCGGCCGGGAACGCCGAGGATGCGGACATGGCCGTACGCGCCGCCCGTGCGGCGTTTGCTACATGGTCGACGACGTCGCCGGCCGAGCGGGCCGGGTATCTGAAGCGGGCCGCCGAGGGGCTGCAACTTCGGCAGACGGAAATCGCGACGCTGGTCAGTCAAGAGGTTGGGATGCCTTTCGCATTCAGCAACGTGATTCAGGTCGGCCTGCCGGTGCAGTCATTCGTGTCGATTGCTGATGTTGTGCTGAGCTTCCCGTTCGAGCGGCGGGTCTATAACTCCCTGGTGGTGCGCGAGCCGATCGGGGTAGTTGTTGCAATCACGCCGTGGAACTACCCGTTGCACCAGATCGCGGCGAAGGTTGCGCCGGCCCTGGGTGCCGGGTGCACCGTCGTTCTCAAGCCGAGCGAGGTCGCGCCGTTGAATGCTTACGTGCTGGCCGAGGTGTTCGATTCGATCGGCCTGCCGCCGGGGGTGTTCAACCTGGTCACCGGGACCGGCGCCGGGGTGGGGGAGACGCTCGTCGCGCATCCGGAAGTGGACATGGTCTCGCTGACCGGCTCCACCGTCGCGGGTCGCCGGATCGGCGCCGTCGCCGCCGAAACCATCAAACGGGTGGCCCTGGAGCTTGGCGGAAAATCAGCGCTGATCGTTCTGGATGACGCCGATATCGTCGCGGCCGTTTCCGCCGGACTGTTGGCCTGCTACCTCAACTCGGGACAGACCTGCATCGCGCTGACGCGAATGATCGTGCCTCGGTCCAAACTGGCCGAGGTCGAAGCGGTGGCCAAGGCCGGCCTCGAATCGATGACTGTCGGTGATCCGTTCGACCCGGCGACGGTTCTGGGCCCGTTGGTGTCCGCTGTACAGCGCGACCGGGTGGTCGGCTACATCGAGAAGGGCATCGCCGAGGGCGCTCGACTCGTCACCGGAGGGCCCACTGCGCCGGACGGGCTGGACAGGGGTTTCTTCGTCCGACCGACCATCTTCTCCGACGTCACGCCGGACATGGCGATCGTGGGCGAGGAGATTTTCGGTCCCGTTTTGGTCATCCAGGCCTACGACGACGAGGACGAGGCTGTTCGGCTGGCCAACGACACGATCTTCGGTCTGAACGCGGGGGTCTTCTCGGGCGACGAGGAGCACGCGATCAGGGTCGGGCGTCGGATTCGGGCGGGCCAGGTCCAGATCAACGACGGGGCCTTCAACATCCACGCGCCCTTCGGCGGCTACAAGCAGTCGGGCAATGGCCGAGAGTTCGGCGAATGGGGACTCGAGGAATTCCTAGAGACCAAATCAATGCAGCTCCCGTAGGGCTGTGCGTCGTCCCTGCACCCGACCGACCAGGAAAGGTCACCTCCATGGGCCTCGAATTCAACGCTCTGCAGCGCAAGACCCTGACCGCGATCGTCGACACCTTCGTCGCGGCCGTTCCGCGCGAGGACGACCCAACCGGGTTTTACGCTGCCAAGGGCAGCGACGTCGGCGCCGACGTCGCCACGGAGTATTACCTCGTGAGCCACCTGCCCGACGCGCAGCTCGCCGGCTTGCTCCAATTGCTCGATGCCGCCGGCCTGATCGGGTTGAAGAATCAACCGCAGGCCGTCCGGGAGGCGATTGTCGCCAACCTCGCGGGCATCTCGCCCGAGAGCGCGGGTGCAATAGCGGCGCTGCATCAGCTTTCGGTGATGTTCGCCTACGGCCTGCCCGACGCCCAGGGTCGCAACCCCTTGTGGGCCGGGATGGGGTACCCGGGCCCGGTCCAGGCCCCGGCGCAGACGCCCAAGACACTTGACGTCATCGCCCCGTCCGGCGAGACGACGCTTCAGGCGGATGTGGTCGTGGTCGGCTCCGGCAGCGGCGGCGGGGTCGCCGCCGCTGTGTTGGCGCAGGCCGGCAAGCGGGTCATCACCCTGGAGGCAGGCGGCTACTGGAACGAGTCCGACTTCGTCCAGCTGGAACTGGTCGCGTATCAGAACCTCTTCCTGCGCGGCGGGTTCTTCCCCACCGCCGACGGCATGGTCACCATCGCCGCCGGGGGCACCGTCGGCGGCGGCAGCACCGTGAACTGGTCCAACTCGTTTCTCACCCCGGCCACCGTCCGCGCCAGCTGGGCCCAAGGCGGCCTGACCGACGTCGACACGCCGGCGTTCGACGAACACCTGCAGGCGGTGTCCGACCGCATCAGCTGCAACGACAAGGTGGCCACCCAGAACGAACCCCACCAGCGGTTGGCCGCGGGCGCGGCCAAGCTCGGCTACTCCTACCGCGTCTCCACCCTCAACATCGACCCGGATCGATACGACCCGAACCTGATCGGTTACAGCGGGATGGGCGATCAGACCGGCGCCAAACAGGGCACAATGCGCACGTTCCTGCAGGACGCGTCCGACGCGGGAGCGAAGCTGCTGCCCAACACCCGCGCCGAGCGGATCCTCACCGAGAACGGCAAGGCCGTCGGGGTCGAGGCGACCTACACCGACCCACAGACGCAGCAGGGCTCCCGCGTCGTCATCCACGCCCCCTCCGTCGTGGCCGCCGCCGGCGCCCTGGAGACCCCAGGGCTTCTCCTCCGGTCGGGCATCGGCGGGCCCGCCGTCGGCGCCGGGCTGCGGCTACACCCCGCCGGCCTCGTCTCCGGGATCTATGACGAACCCCAGGACCCGTGGTTCGGCCCCGGGATGGCCGGCTTCATGAACGAGTTCGCCGAGGCGCACGACGGCTACGGGTACCTCATCGAATGCGTGCAGCACCTGCCCGGCCTGTTGACCACCATCGTGCCCTGGCTCAGCGGCGCGCAGCACAAGGAGCTCACCGGCAAATATCGGTACCGAGCCGACTTCTGTTGGATCGTCAAGGACCGCGGCGCCGGAACCGTCACCATCGACGAGAACGGACAGTCCACCCACTGGTACCCGTTCACCGACGAACTCGACCGGCGTCACTTCCGCGAAGCCGCCGCGACGTCGATCCGCATGCAAGAGGCCGCAGGTGCGCAGCAGATCTTCCTGGCCGGCCAGCCCTTTGCGCCGTGGCAGCGCGGCGAGGACCTCGAGGCGTTCATCGAGAAGGTGAACCAGGTCCCGATCGGCCCGGGTGGCACCCCGGTGTTCGCTCTCCACCAGATGTGCAGCGCCAAGCTGGGCAGCGACCCGCAGACATCCGTCGCGAAACCGAATGGCGAGCTGCACGACACGACCGGGGTCTGGATCGCCGACGCCAGCGGGATGCCCTGCTGCTCCGGGGTGAATCCAATGGTGTCCACGATGGCCCTGGCGCACCGCACGGCGACGAACATGCTGAACCAGCATTGACACTCGTCGTTCCTTGGTTCGTCACGGCAGTAGCTAACTTGGGTGAATGCGTTCTGGGCGCGGTTTCCCGGTGCCCCGGGCATGACTCGAACGTGCGACCTAGGGATGGCAGTGCAATCCGTGAAGCGCGGCACCGATTCGGAGTAGATTCGGCGGCGCCGGGTCAAGATTGTGCCGAGGCAGCACTACACGTACAGCTTCAGGTTGGGAGCAGTCATGTCGGATGCGGCCACAAGCTACAACACCAATTCGACGGGCGGGGTGGTGGCGCCAAAGCTGCCAGGCGGTGCGACGTTGCCGTTCCCGCCGACACCGTCAGCCAGCATCGCCGGGCGGACGCTGCAGGAGTCCACCTATGCCCAGCGTGTCACTCCGGCTCGCCTGCATGAGGATTCGCCGAATATCGTGATCGTGCTGATCGACGATGCGGGGCCGGGTCTGCCGACGACGTTCGGTGGCGAGGTGCGTACCGCGACGATGGACCGAATCTGCGCGGAAGGCGTTAGTTACAACCGGTTCCATACCACGGCGATGTGTTCGCCGACGCGAGCGTCGCTGCTGACCGGGCGCAATCATCATGAGATCGGAAACGGGCAGATCGCCGAGTTGGCCAACGATTGGGACGGCTACGCCGGGAAGATCCCGCGCAGCAGCGCCCTGGTGGCCGAGGTGCTTAAGGACTACGGGTACAGCACGGGCGCTTGGGGCAAGTGGCACAACACCCCGGCGGAGGACACGACGGCAGCTGGCCCATTCGAGGACTGGCCCACCGGGTTGGGCTTCGAATATTTCTACGGGTTCCTGGCGGGGGAGGCCTCGCACTATGAGCCCCATCTGGTGCGCAACACGACCGTCGTGGCGCCGCCGAAGACCCCTGAGGAGGGCTATCACCTTTCGGAGGACCTGGCCGATGACGCGATCGACTGGCTGCGCAATCACAAGGCGCTGCAAGCCGACAGGCCGTTCTTCATGTATTGGGCCAGCGGCTGTCTGCACGGCCCGCACCACATCATGAAGGAGTGGGCCGACCGCTACGCGGGCAAGTTCGACGACGGATGGGACGCCTACCGGCAGCGGGTCTTCGAGCGCGCCAAGGATACGGGCTGGATCCCACAAGACTGTGAGCTCACCGACCGCGACGAGCGAATGAAGGCGTGGGAGGACATCCCCGAGGACGAGAGACCGTTTCAACGCCGGTTGATGGAGGTGGCTGCCGGGTTCGCCGAACACTGTGACGTCCAGGTGGGCCGCATCGTCGGTGAGCTGGATCGGCTGGGCTACACGGACAACACGCTCTTTCTTTACATCTGGGGCGACAACGGATCTTCGGCCGAAGGGCAGGACGGCACCATCGCCGAACTGCTTGCGCAGAACGGCATTCCGACCACCCCGCGGATGCACATCGACGCCCTCGAGCAGCTCGGTGGCCTTGACGTCCTGGGCTCACCGAAGACCGACAACCAGTACCACTCCGGCTGGGGCTGGGCGGGCAGCACACCGTACAAGGGTGTGAAGCTGGTCGCCTCGCATCTGGGCGGCACCCGCAATCCGCTGGCGATCCGCTGGCCCAAGAAAGTCGCGCCCGACCCTGTGCCGCGGGATCATTTCCTGCACTGCAACGACGTCGTACCGACCATCTACGACATTGTGGGTATAGAGCCCCCGCTCATCGTGAACGGTGTGCCGCAAATCCCCATCGCGGGAGCAAGTTTCGCCCGCACGCTTACCGATCCATCGGCGCCTGGGGGCAAGAAGACACAGTACTTCGAGATCATGGGCAGTCGGGGTATCTATCACGACGGCTGGATGGCTTCGACGTTCGGTCCGCGGGTGCCTTGGCTGCCGGGATTGCCACCCGGAATTCAAGACTGGACACCCGACAACGACCGTTGGGAGCTCTATCACCTCGACGAGGACTGGTCACAGGCCCACGATCTGGCCGCCGAGATGCCCGAAAAGCTCACCCAGATGCGCGAACTGTTCGCCATCGAGGCCGCCCGAAACCAGGTGCTCCCGATCGGTGGCGGCTTGTGGGTGCCGATCTTTCATCCCGAGTTGCGAATCACACCGCCGTATCGCGAGTGGGAGTTCCCCGGCGAAATCACCCGCATCCCCGAGTTCTGCGCGCCCGCGCTGGGAAGCAAGAACAACACCGTCACCATCGAAGCCGATCTACCCGCCGACGCCAGCGGAGTTCTCTATGCCCTCGGCGGCTTTGCCGGCGGGGTCACCTGCTACCTCGACGACGGATACGTGTGCTACGAGTACAACTGTTTCATCATCTCCCGCACCAAGATCCGCTCGACCACCAAACTGCAGCCCGGCCCCACCACGATTGTCGTAGAAACCCGCTATGCCGAACTGCGCCCCGCGGGACCGCTCGACGTGATCATCCGAGTCGAACAGGAGGTCCTCGCGAAGGGGCGGGTGCCGGTCAGCGCGCCGCTGTTGTTCACCGCCAACGACTGCTTCGACATCGGCATCTGCCTCGGCTCACCGGTGGCGCTGGACTACTACGACAAAGCGCCCTTCCCCTTCAACGGCAAAATCGAACGTGTCCACGTGACATACACCTGACACGCCGAACCGACGAAGTTATGCCGAGGCCACGTACTTCTCAGTGGCGGCGGACAGATCACATGCGCGCACCGCGTGGTAGGCGTTGAGGTCAAAGGTGCGGGTCTGCTGCCGGAAACGGAACGTGAATCCTGGCCACATCGTGGTGATCCTGCCGAACTTGTCGCGGTACCAGCTCGAGCATCCGCCGATTTCCCACACCGATTTTCGCAAACCTCGTTGGATACAAGCGTCGTAGGCGCTTTGCGCGTCCTGGCGCACCTCGACGGTCGCGATGCCGCGGGTGGTCGTGGTGCGGATCAGATCCCGCAGATAATTCAGCTGCGACTCGATCATGAAAACGGCCGACGTGTGACCAGACCCCGTTCCGGGACCGGTCATGACAATCAGGTTGGGGAAACCGTGCACGGTCGACCCCTTGTAGGCCTGCGCGCCGGCCCGTTGCCAGGTGTCGGCCAGACTGTGGCCACCGCGGCCGATGATGCGCTGGTTGGTCGGTGAGTCGCTGACATGGAAGCCGGTGGCAACGACGATCGCGTCAACCTCACGAATGCTGCCATCGGCGGTGACAATTGCGTTCGGCCGCACTGCGGCTATGTGATCGGTGACGACATCGACGTTCGGCTGTGCTAGTGCCGGGTAATAGGTGTTCGACATCAGGATGCGCTTGCAGCCGATCTGCCAGCGGGGGGTGACTTGGGCGCGCAGTCGGGGATCGCCGATCGCGCGCTCGATGTGCCGCTTGGCGAGTCTCTGCACCGGCACAAGCATTTTGGGCGCGTAGGTCAAGGCGAAACCGACGAGCTCCTTGCTGCAGTAGATGGCGCTTCGTATCACTCGCTGGTAGCCGGGAACGTGCGCGAAGGCAAGGCGTTCTGCGGTCGTGTAGTCGCGGTCGAAACGGGGGAGGACCCACGGGGCGGTGCGCTGATACACGTCCAGCTGCCGCACCGTTTTGGCGAATTCGGGGATGATCTGGATGGCGGAGGCACCGGTGCTGATGACGGCTACGCGCTTGCCGGTCAGGTCGAAATCGTGGTTCCAACGGGCGGAGTGGAAGATTTCGCCCTCGAACTCGTCGAGACCGTCAATGTCCGGCAATGCCGGCTCGGTCAGTGGACCCACGGCCGAAACCACGAAATTCGACGTGAAGGTTCCCTGGGACGTGCTCACGTGCCACCGTGCCTCCTGGGCGTGCCAGCGCACCTCGTGAACCTCGCAGCCGAACCTATGTCTGTCGAGCACCTGGTGCTGTCGAGCGACCCGCTGGATGTATGCCTCGATTTCAGGCTGTTTGGAATAAGAACGTGTCCATCCTCGGTTCGGTGCGAACGAGTAGGAATACAGGTGGGAAGGCACATCGCAGGCTGCCCCCGGGTAGGTGTTCACCCGCCAGGTGCCGCCGACGTTGTTTCCCCGCTCGAGCACGAGAAAGTCGGTATACCCGTCCTTCTGGAGGGTGATCGCGGCACCGAGTCCGGAGAATCCGGCCCCGATGATCAACACGCCGACGTGGTGCGGGCCGGGTGGATTCGCGTTCATCCGACAGCCGGTTCCGTGTTCGCCGTCTCTGAGGTTGCGGAAACGCCTGCAGCCGTGGAGTTTTCGATGTAGGGCTTGAGGTGGTCGTCAAGCATGGTGCGCAACTTGGCCTGCAACACCTTCTGCAAAAGCGCGCCGGTGCCGGCGACCTTGGGCCGGAAGCGGATGGACCACTGCAATTCGGTGTGGCCGTCGGAGTGCTTCAGGGTGATCTCGCCTTGGTGACAGGTCAGCGGCGAGCCCTCGATGACGCGGTAGCGCAGGCTTTCTTGCGGGCTGGTGGCTAGCACTTGCTCCACGATCCGGCCGACTCCGAGCGGGCCTCTCATCAGGCGTTCGGAACCGGTGCCGTGGCGCCGTGTCCAGCCTTCTTTGCGCACCGTGACCGGATCGAAACCGATCCACTCGGCCATGTTGTCTTGATCGGTGATCGTTTCCCACACTTTGCCGACTGGTGCGTTGATCTTGATCCGGTGTTCGATCCTCCGCGTGTCCGGATCCGGGCGCTTGTGTAAGGGTCGCGGCTCGAATCCGAAGATCCGGTCGACCAGTCCAGGCTTCGTTCGTAGGATCTCGACTGAAAGGCCGTGCGGGTCGTTTACGTAGACCACCGAGCCGGCCCCGGATAGGTGAACTGGTCGGCAATTGGGCGTGACCCCAAACGCTTCGGCACGTCGATAGACCGTGTTGAAGTCTGATTTGCGGCGCGCCCCGAACGCGATGTTGAGGATGCCCTGATCGGAAATGCGGTAGTCACTGGACCTCGGCTTTCCAGCGGGATTGAGGTACTGCACCACCTCGATCAGCACGTCGCCGCCGTCGAACAGTCTGCTTTCCGTCGTGGCGCCCGCCAGGCCCCACAACTCCTCGTGCTCTGGTGTATGCAGGGCCACGGTGCTCGCGTTGAGCCCGATGCCCTTTTCGAAAAATGCTGCCGCATCGGCTATCTGGGGTACCGACACGGTCACCGACCGGATGGCCGACGGGCAATCGATGCGCCCGCGCCGGTTGGATTGCGGCAGCGGGTCGTCTTCCATGACCTCGACGTAGACCCCGTCGGGGTTGCGGACGCAGGCCCGCCGCCCGCCGCGCTCGCCGAATGGCTCAGTCAGCGGCCGACTGCCAAGTCCGGCAAGCTTTTCCAACGTGGCGTCGAAGTCTTCGACCCAGATTCCGACGCGGGTGTAGCCGATGTCGCAGGGCCGGGAATCCGCGGGCATCAGTTTGGCTATCGGGCGATCGAATTGAAACAGTTCGAGCTGAAACCAGGAGTTTCGGCCCAGCAGCCACCAGCAGGTCGAGGCCGCGCGGGGTAGGCCCTGCACATTGGCCGCCAGCGGGCCCCGCATCAACGCGCGACTGCCACCGGCCGGCACTAGACCGAAGCCTTCACGAAACCAACCTTCGGTGAGCCGCAAATCCACCACCGAGAACGCGATCTGATTGAGCGGCGGCGCGTAGCCGTCGGTTCTTGGGACCATTTCCGTTTCATCCTTTTTTGCTGGATGCGGACTGGGGAG
This sequence comes from uncultured Actinomycetota bacterium, assembly GCA_963767375.1. GTDB lineage: Bacteria > Actinomycetota > Actinomycetes > Mycobacteriales > Mycobacteriaceae > Mycobacterium. The sequence goes on along the minus strand of CAVYDT010000006.1, from coordinate 8,493 downwards.
CGTTTTCGAGCCCGGCGAGGAAGTCGAGCAGCGCGGCGTTGACTTCCTTTGGTCGCTCGATGGGAAGCCAATGGCCGGCACCTTCGAGTACGACGTTGCCTCGCAAGTTGGGTGCGTTCTGCTCCACGTTGGCAAGGGGAACCGCGAGAAGGACGTTCATGGGATCCAGGCTGCCGATCATGAAGTGGGACGGCTGCGTGATCTTGGTCTGCTGCAGACGGCGGGTAAGCCCGATGCCGCGGTCGATGCTGCGATACCAGTTGATCGGACCGCGGAACCCGTCGCGGTAGTCCTCGACGTACCGATCGAGATCCTCTTCGGTGAGCCAGCTCGGGAGTGGATCAGGGTCGACCAAGCCGTCGAGCATCTTTGAGCTGGCCGGTTTGGGACGCATGAACCCGAACGCCGGTGCGTCACCGCTGACGGAGTAGTACAGCATGCGAATCGACTTGCGCACGTCGGCGTCCAGTTCGGCCTCGGCGACACCGGGCTGCTGGAAGTAGACGGTGTAGACGAAGTTGTCGCCGAAATTCTCTTGGCGCGTCAGGGCGCCGACGGGCGTCCCAATAGTCGGTGGCACGCTCAATGCGAACACCGCGTTTACCCGTTGCGGGTACAGCAACGCGACGTGCCAGCCGACGATCGCGCCCCAGTCGTGGGTGACGAGCGTGAACGTCTCGTGGCCCAGTGCGTCGGCGATGCCGACCGCATCAGCGGACAGCTGCAGCAGATCGTATGCCTCAACTTCTGCCGGTTTGTCGCTGCCGCCATAGCCGCGTTGATCGGGCACGGCAACCTGATAGCCGGCAGCGACCAAGTCGTCGATCTGGTTGCGCCACAGGTATGCGCATTGTGGAAAGCCGTGCAGCAGAAGCAGTAACGGGCCGTTGCCTTCCACGATCACCTTCAGTCTGACGCCGTTGGTTTCGATCATGCGGACGTTCCGTTCTTTCATGTGTGCCTCCTTATTGGCAGCGTGTTGGTTCTCGACGTTCATTGGCGACTCCAAACGGTCACGGCCACTGAGAAAGCTGATCTTGTCCATACCGGCCCTTGTCCGAAGGTGTTTCTTCTGACGCAGAACCTACGGCGCAGGTTGTCCGGACGGAATGTCTCCATGCACACTTCTAGCGCAAGATAGTGTGCGGCAGCACACCAGGACCGACGTAGGTCTGGCCGGGGCGAGGCCGTTGCTACCGATGGCCCGCACGGGCTGGATAGCAACGATGCGCGCCGCGCGGCCGCTGCGCATGGCTGTCGACGGCGATCCCAGCCCCGTCACCGACGAATACCACGAACTGCGCGCCGTGTTGCGCGAAGTGAACGGTCTTGGGGGTGGTGTGCGGTGGCACACTAAACCCATGACAGCGGTTGCGCCGACGGCGCGAACGTTCGAACTGATTGCTGCTATCGCGGCTCGAATGGCCCTGGAGGTCGAGGAGACCGTCGCAGCGATGGACGCTGCGGTGATCGAGGTCGTCCCAGAGTTCGGCGCCGACGCCGCGATCGCGGCCGAGCTCACCGCGACCAACCGCGGGAACTTCCAGCGATTCCTGGCGGTGGCGCGCCAGGCACAGTCCCCGCTTTCGGACGCGGTCGCGCCTGAAGCGCTGGACGCGGCTCGTACCGTCGTGCGCCGCGGCATCGACCTGGACAGAATCTATGAGGGTTACAGGAGGGGCCATCGGGTCGGGCTCGAGCGCTGGCTGGCGTGCGCATATGAGATCGTCGAGCCTGGGCCTGAGCTGATTGGTGTCACCGAACTGTCATTGTCGCTGGCGTTCCGCTACATCGACCAGACACTCGGTCGCGTGCTGGCGGAGGCGCAGCGCGAACGTGAGGACATCATCGGGGGTGCGCTGGCCCGTCGCACCGAGACAGTCCGGTTGATCCTCGACGGCGCCCCGATCGATCCCACCGGCGCTAGCCGTCGCCTCGGCTATGAACTGGACCGCCGGCATACCGGGGTCGTGGTGTGGGCGGAATCGACCGTCGCGCCCCACGGCGCGCTTGAGTCGGCTGCGGTGTTGCTAGCCCAGGCCGCGGAATCCCAACGGCCGCTGACCGTTCCAGCGGGAACGACGACGCTGTGGGCGTGGATCGGCACGCCCGGCGAACCGGCCATCGATGATCTGCGCTCGGCGGTGGGACGATCACCCGCCGATGTGCGGGCCGCCATCGGTCCGACCCGCCGGGGTATCGAGGGGTTTCGCGACAGTCACGAGGCCGCGCTGACCGTGCATCGGTTGCTGCTGGGCAACCCTGGAAGCGGTCGTTTCGGCTCCTATCGAGAACTTGAGGTCACCGCACTCGCGGCACACGATCCGCGCGCGGCGAGCGAGTTCATCGCGGCGACTCTCGGCCCCCTTGCCGAGGACAGCACCGCCGCGGCCCGACTGCGAGAAACGCTGCGCGTCTACCTTGAGGAGGCCGACAACGCGCCGCGCGCTGCAGCCCGGCTATACACCCACCGCAATACGGTCCTCAAGCGGATCGCACGCGTGACCGAGCTGCTCGGCTACCCGCCCGGCGAGCGGCGGCTCGCCGTCGAGCTGGCCCTGGAGCTACGGCGGCACCTCCTCCCGCCGGGTAGCTAACACCCATAAACCCATCTCACCCCGGCCACCGAGGGCGATTTGTAACTGTAGTCAAGGCGTACCGCCGACGGGCAGAGTTGTTGTCTTGCAAGCGATTTGATTTGTCGGCGCGGACCATTTCGCCTGGTCGCGGAAACGCCGGGTAGGGACTCAAAAGCCGCGTTTGGCGGCCTGCACCGCGGCGACGACATCGTCATCCCCGCCGAAGTCGACGCGGACGGCGTTGCGGCCGAACGCGAACAGCAGCAACTCCAGCGGTTCGCCTGTGACCGTGACCGGCGAACCGTTGCCGACCGTCACCACCGTCTGACCGTCGTGGGTGCGCAGCGTCAGCCGAGCGGGCACTGCGGCCATCGACTTCGCCATCCCGGCCCGGCTGATGATCGCGACGCGCCGCTTCACCGCCGCAGCGGTGCTCGCATCGAGTTCCCTTGGCTCCCAGCCAGGCTGCGCACGGCGGACGTCCTCATGGTGGACGAACATCTCGTGGATGCTTGCCACCGGGTCGAGAACCTTGAACACGGAAAGCACCGGCGGACCCGACGCGAACAGTTCGACCAGGTCTTCCCACTTCGTCGAGGTGGCCAGCCGGTTCTGCACGCGTGCGGTGTAGGACGCCAGGGGCCCGAACACGAGGCCGGGCAACGCGTCGGGCCGGCGTTCACGCGCCACGAGGTGCGCGACCAGATCGCGAGTCGTCCAGCCCTCGCACAGGGTGGGGGCATCCGGTCCCACCCTGCGCAGGATTTCGACTAGTGCGGCACGTTCGCGTTGGGCTACCGACATGCCCCAACGATAGGCCCACGGTGTACTGGTTCACCCTGGAGAAGGACCAGTTTTGCCCTCATTTGCGCTCAGTGGACTCGATCGGGCGAACGGTGAAAAGTTCGCCGCTCAACTCGGGCCACTTGCTGGTCGAGTCTTGCCGGATCGTGAGTTCGCTTAGGCTGCAACGTTCGTCAGCTGGGCCAAAGTTGTTCGGATCGCGGTCCGCGATCTCGCCCATCGCGGGGTCGTCGGGCCTCAGGACGCCGAGCGGTATCCCTGGGTTGTAGACCCAGGCGGCGACCGTGGCGTAGGACATGGGGTCGGCGCTGCGGGCCATGGCCACAACTTGACGCGTATGGGGCGCTGTCTGGCGCCTTGGCTGTCATCCTTAGTTTCGTGGCCGAAGCCAAACACGTCGTCTTGATTCACGGCTCCTGGAGCCGTGGGGAGCAGTTGGCCCCGGCTCGCGCCGCATTCGAAGAGCGTGGATACACGGCGCACACCCCGACGCTGCGGTACCACGAATTGCCCATACAGGAAGGTGCGATGAAGGTCGCGTCACTAAGCCTTCGGGACTACACCGACGACTTGGTGGCATTCGTGAATTCGCTGGATTCGCCACCGCTTCTGATAGGTCATTCGATGGGCGGGTTGCTGGCGCAGTTGGTCGCCGCGCGCACACGCCAAGCTGGCTTGGTGGCAGCATGCCCAGGCCCGGCGGCGGGCATCCTCGGTGCGACCCGCACAACCATGCGCATGTCCCTGCCGCACTTGTTACGTCCACGTTCCTGGACCAAGCCGTGGCGCCCCCCGACGTTCGAGCAATCTCGACGCTGGATCGCTAACACGCAGACCGAGGACATCGCCCGGGAGATGTATGACGGTTTGGTGTGCGAATCCGGGCGCTATCTCTGGGAACTGCTCCTTGCGGTGCCAAAGCTTTCGAAGGCCAACGTTGTCGATTTCGCGGCGGTCACTGCCCCCGTGCTGGTGATGGGGGCCGAGTATGACCGAATCGTGTCAGCCGGAATCGTGCGCCGAACCGCAGCCCGGTACCAGCACGGCACCTGCGTTGAGATTCCCCGCTCTGACCACATGGTGTTTTCAGGCGCGGCTCTACCCGTCACTATGAGCTACATCGACGATTGGATGGCTAGAAATCATGTCCTCGCCGCTGACGCTAGATGAACCGCGCCGTCACGGCATCGCCCCGGCCAAGGCGATATGCCCCTCGAAGCCAAGCGTTTTCGCCATGTCACGGTAGCGATCCCGGAACTGCGCATAAGTCGCGGCGTCGCCGCGAGCCCGCGCCAGAAGAGCCCGCAGCCGCAGCAGCGGAATCTCGAACAGTACGAATCCTGGGCCGGTCGGCTCCGCTGCCAGCCGGTCGATCGCGGCCTGCGCCTCCTTGAGGTCGGCGCTCGTACCACGCTGCAGCAATGATTCCACCAAGACCCTGACGGCCTCCCCAAGCGAGAGCGCATCGCCCGCATCGAACGTGTAGTCGACGACCGCGCGTGCCAACTCGATGGCGCCGTCGATATCGCCGGTTCTGGCTTTCTCCTTAGCGATCTCGGTGTCGACAGTCCGCACTACGTTTTCCGCGTACCCATGCCGCAAGTTAGCTTCACGAAACTGGGCAAGCAGCGCGAAACCGGCCGCGCGTTGGGAACCGCCCTGATTGATCAGGACGAGGCCACGACTCACCCGGGCGCCATCCACCACGAAGTCATCGCCGGAATGCTCGGCCATCGCCATCGCTTCGGCGGTGTCCCGGTCAGCCGCCGCGTCGGGGAGCAACGCCCCGGCATGGACGGCGAAGCGGTACTTACTCACCACGGGGACGTGAAGGTACGTCGGGTCGACGCTGCGGGCCATAGCGATCGCCTGATCGAGGTCTTCCCTCCAGCCTGGAAGGCCGAGGCAATATCGACAGTTGCCACGCTGCATGATCGCCGCCGCCAACGGTGACCTGAGGGGGCCCAGACTGCCCTTGGTGGGATCGCCTTCGGCCAGGTCGATGACGCGCTGCGCCAAGCGCAGACCTTCGGCTGCCTGGCCTGCGTTCCACATGGCATTGCTCGCAGTGCCCAAAATCGCCATGGTCGACGCCGGATCGGCGATCGACTCGAGCAGCCGGCTGCAGTCCGACGCAACCCGCGCCGATTCCCGGTAGCGGTTATGGAATACCAGCGCCGTCATCAGGCCGGCCATGCCGATCGCCAGCGACACTGTGTCGCCGGCGGCGCTGCACAGGTCACGCAGTTCGTCGAAGCCGGTGTCGGCGATGCTGCCGGCGACCCGGACGGTGTTGATGCACAGCAGAGTCCGCGGGGCGATGCGCATCGACGCCCGGCCCGGGTCATCGGTGGGCAACCGGTCGGCGACCGTTCGGGCCCGTTCCCAACTGTTGCGCGCGGCCCTGATATCGCGAGATTGTGCCCATGCCCCGGCGCGCATGTGCCAGCCGAAAGCGGCGCGCAGGTCATCGGCGGCCTCGAAATGCTCGGCGATCAGCGCCGCGTTCTCCTCCAGCGAATCCGGGTGGCGTTGTTCGATCGCGGTTGCCAGACGCCGATGCAGTTCGACGCGGTCGGACTTCAGCTGTGTTTCGTAGGCCACGGTCCGGATCAGCGGGTGGTGGAAGGCGTACTCGGCGTGCGGGGTGAACCGCACCTGGTCGACGAGTTCGGCAGCGATCAACTCGCCCAGCTCAGCCTCGTCATCGAGCAACGCCAACTGTTCTGCGCCAAACCGCAACCCGATCACCGCGGCGGCATTCAGAGTCTGCTTGGCGGCGAGGCCGAGCCGATCGATACGGGCGGCGATGGTCGCCTGCAGGGTCGCCGGCACGGCGGCATCGGCATGATCGACCTGGCAGACATAATTACCACGGGCTCCGGTCAGCACACCCCGCTCGGCCAGATCGCGCACCATCTCCTCGACGAAAAACGGGTTCCCGGCGGCCCGCTCGGCGATCACGGTGGCCAACCCGCCGACCGAGGAGTCCGGGCCCAGCAGCCCGGCAACCAGTGCCGCAGTCTCCGAATCACTCAGCGGCCCAAGCGCGATGCTCTGCGCACCGGGCACCCGGCTCAACGCGCCGCGGTATTCGGGGCGGTAGCTGATCAGCACCAGCGAGTGCGTCTGCGGTACCACCGCGACAAAGTCGGCAACCAGGGATTCACTGACCCCGTCGATCCAGTGCAGGTCCTCAACGACATAGACCGCCGGGGCTTGGCGCGCCAGCGACGCGGCATTGACCAGAGCCGTCAACCGCCGCCGCCGCGCATCCGGATCGACCTTGGCCAGCGCCACCTCAGGATCGGCGATGCCCAGCAAGTCCTCCAACAGCAGCACGTCCTCGGGGTCGGCATCGGGGACTTCGGCCCGCACCTGCGCGCGGGCCGCCGAGGCGTCCAGATCAGCCACGCTGAAGGCTGCACGCAGCAACCGCGCCACGACGTGGAAAGGAATGTCGCTGGCGTGTGATTCGCAGAAGGCGGTGAACACCTCGACACCCCGGGCTGCTGCCATTGCGGTGACCTCGCGCACCAGACGGCTCTTGCCGATGCCCGGTGACCCCACCACGCCGACCACCGCGCCGTGGCCGTCGATGGCACGCTCCAACAGGCCCTCGACCGCGGCCATCTCCCAGCGTCGGCCGACCAGATTCGACTCCACGCGCCCGCCAGCTGCGATGCCCGTCGCCCATGCCCAACAGCCGACGGGCCGGCACCGGCGCCTCGGCGCCCTTGATCCGAACCAACTCCAACTCACCCAGACGCGCCGCGCCCTCCACCAGTCGCGCCGTCGACGCGCTCAGCATCACCCCACCCGGCGGGGCCACCGACTCCATCCGCTGGGCCATCCCGACCTGCTCACCCACCGTGGCGTAGCCAAACTGGCCCGAACCCATCCCACCGGCGATCACCTCACCGGAGTTCAGCCCGACCCGCAACCGCAGATCGATACCGTCGCGCTCGCCGACATCGACGCTAAGCCGCGCCGCCTCGTCCTGAAGGCCCAAGGCAGCCAGACAGGCCCGAACGGCGTGGTCCTCCAACGCCACCGGCGCGCCGAACACCGCCATGATCCCGTCACCGGTCCACTGTGCGACCGTGCTGCCGTACCGCCGCACCACCACCGCACAGCGGTCGGAGAGATCGGCCATGATCTCGCGCAACCGCTCCGCACCCACCGCCGCGGCGATGTCCATCGAATGCACCACATCGGCGAACAGCACCGTCACCTGCTTGAACTCGGCATGGGTATCGTGCGCCGTGACCGGTGCACCGCACTCGTTACAGAACTTCGAGTTCGCCGGCAGCTCGATACCGCATGCAGTACATGCCAATTCGATAGACGTCATGGCATCGCCTCGGCCAAGGCGATATGCCCCTGGAAGCCAAGCGTTTTCGCCATGTCCCGGTAGCGATCCCGGAACTGCGCATAAGTCACGCCATCGCCTTGAGTCCGCGCCAGCAGAGCCCGCAGCCGCAGCAGCGGAACCTCGTACAGGACGAATCGCGGGTCCGTCGGCTCCGCTGCCAGCCGGTCGATCGCGGCCTGCGCCTCCTTGAGGTCGGCGCTCGTGCCGCGCTGCAGCAGTGATTCCACCAAGACCCTGACGGCCTCCCCAAGCGAGAGCGCATCGCCCGCATCGAACGTGTAGTCGACGACCGCGCGTGCCAACTCGATGGCGCCGTCGATATCGCCGGTTCTGGCTTTCTCCTTAGCGATCTCGGTGTCGACAGTCCGCACTACGTTTTTCGCATACCCATGCCGCAAGTTAGCTTCACGAAACTGGGCGAGCAGCGCGAAACCCGTCGCGCGTTGCGAACCGCCCAGATTAATCAGGACAAGGCCGCGACTCACCCGGGCGGCATCCACCTGGAAGTCATCGCCGGAATGCTCGGCCATCGCCATCGCTTCGGCGGTGTCCCGGTCAGCCGCCGCGTCGGGGAGCACCGCCCCGGCATGGGCGGCGAAGCGGTACTTATACAGCACGGGGGCGATTAAGGACGTCGGGTCGATGCGGCGGGCCATCGCGATCGCGTGGTCGAGGTCTTGCTTCCAGCCTGGAACACCGAGGCAACATCGACAGCTGCCACGCATGAGGATCGCC
>CAVYDT010000005.1:0-121339 GCA_963767375.1 uncultured Actinomycetota bacterium | reverse complement strand
GTATCAAGCGTCCACGGTGGCCGTGGCATGAGCAGCCCGAGCTCACCGGAGAGGTTCACATCGTCTTGGTGACGTGTGTGAAATCTAAAGGGACTCGACCGGCTGCGGCCAAGGACCTATACATCTCGGCACTCTTCCGAAAGGAGCGCGCATACGCTGAGAGTGCCGAAATCCCTTGGTTCATTCTGTCGGCAGAGCACGGCTTGGTCGCGCCGGACGAATGGTTGGCGCCGTATGAGCGCTATTTGGCCGATACCACCGCTTCCTATCGGTCGGCGTGGGGTGGTTGGGTCGCGGCTCGGCTCGACTTACTCGCTGGGCCCCTCAGTGAGAAGGTCGTCGAGATTCATGCAGGCTCAACATATCTCGACGCGATTCGCCCCCACCTGGAAAGGCTCGGTGCGCGAGTCGTTGACCCATTGCATGGCCTATCCATGGGGCAGCGACTCGCCTGGTACGCGTCGATCGATCAGGAAATAGCCGAGGAACCCAATCACGTCGACCAATTCGTTGAGGCCCTTCGCGACAGCACTTCGGCTCTTTCACCCCAAGCGTTCGCCGATCGAGGCAAGGCTATCGTCGACCGACCCGGCCTGTATAGCTGGTGGGTTGATCAAGCCGGCGCAGAGGATTTGAGTCGTGGCCTCGGATTGCTCGTCGAGTGCGGTCTCATCTATGCGGGTCTTGCTGGCGCCACTCGCTGGCCTAGCGGTAAGCGGTCGAACAACACGCTGTGGTCGCGTGTCATGACCATGCACCTCGGTGGAAATCACGAGTTCTCCACGTTTCGGCGCACTTTGGGCGCGATTCTGGCTGAGGCCAACGGTGTGAAACACATCGATGAAAACGAACTCACGCAGTGGATGTATGACCACCTGCGGATCGTCGCTATCCCTTACGACGACGGAGATGTTCTTGGGCGTCTAGAACGAGATGTTCTCGACGAGCTCGATCCGCCACTCAACCTGCAGGGCATGGACCCCACGGAGGTACGTCTACGCCTAAAGGCTCTCCGGCGTGCGATCGTGAATCCGGCTACACCCACCGCGGAAGAAAGCTGATGTCCAGCCGTTCGGTCTGCTTGTACCCAGACCATGTCGGCACACCGGCCGGTTGCCCACGATAGATTCCCCGGGCAGCGGCTACCACGCGGTCATGTTGGGTCGGCCACTGCAAAGCGGAGGCGATCTCTTCGAGAACGTCGCGCTCACGCCTCAGAACCCGGTCGACGATCGTCACCGCCGGTAAGGCTCCGCTCTTGTCGCCGTTACAGCGCGTGCATGCGAGCACCAGGTTCGACAGCCCGTCGATACCGACAAGCGACCACGGCAGCACATGATCGATCGGGTTGTTGGCCGGCAGGTGCGTCCCACAGTAGAAGCAGTGCGGGCCGAACGCCTCCTTGAATGGCTGGCGCACAGCGGCCAACGCGGCCCGTTCTCGCCCGAACAGATGCCCCGCAACATCGGGAACTTCGGCGTCGAGGAACTTGTTCATGCGGCGGACATCGTCGACCCACATGATTTCCAGTGCTGGCTTCAGCAGCCCCGCCAGTCGAGCGAGACCTTGTGCGACGCCGGGTTTGAGTTCGATGGCGTCGCCATGCGCGCGCAGCGTCGACCGTGACACGTGGTCGTGCAGGAACGAGTCGTCGTAGAGGAATTGATCACTCGTCGACGAGCCCGGCACTTTCTGCAGCCGGTGCAACGGTTGCTGGGCGAGACACAACACCACGTCGCCGATGGCGCGATCGTAAGCTGCAGGCGCGCGCAACCGCGCGACATCGACCGAACCGGTCGCTCGGCCTGAGGCCACACGGAGCTCCTTTGTGGCACTCAGGATTCGCGCGCGCGACCCTGTTGACTGGCGCAGCTCGTTGCCATCGAATGGCCGAACCTGTTGCCAATAGATTTCCAGCACTCGATGTGCCAGCGCCGGTAGTGGTACTCGCAGCGTGTCGTCAGGTTGCTCGGGCAGGTTCTCAATGCAGTGCTCGATCAGCGCCATCAATGTCGCCAGCTTGTACGTGGCCGTGCGTAGGCCGGTCTCGAGGATCGCGACCACACGCTGGCCGAGCAGCAGCGGGTCATTGTCCATAGCGCTCCCCCGATGTCAGTGGCCGGCGGTAGAACTGCACCAGCGCATTATTGCGAGGGGGAGAGACTTCGTGGGCAAACTAGTGCGGGACGGCATCCCCAGCATCATTCGAAGTGCAGGACGCGTTGCCGACGTAAGGGCACTGGACACCGAGGACTTTCGGGCAGCGCTGGGCGACAAACTCGTCGAAGAGGTCGCCGAACTGCGCGCCGCGGGCGACGCAGATGCAGTCGTCGAGGAGGCCGCTGACGTCCTCGAGATCCTCCTCGCGATCGTCGCCGAGCACGGGGCGACCCTCGATAGCATCGTCGACATCGCGCGACGCAAGCGCGTCGAACGGGGAGGGTTCGCAATGCGGGTTTGGCTCGAAAACGCGGATCAGGCGCCGACTGCGCCGTGACCATCACTCCGGACGTTATCGAATGGGATGGCTATGAACTTGCGTCGTAAGACCAACAGGACCGAGGACTTCGAGGCGAAGACCAGGATCACTTACGTCTTGGAGACCAACAAGAAGGTGATCGATACGACCGTGATCGGATACGTCGACGCCTCGCCCCAAGAGTCTGTTGAGAGCACGCCGGAGCTATGTGCTTCACGGGCATGCAGGCGGCCCTCAAGCGGGATCAGGAAGACCTCGTTCGTTGATGGGTTGAGGATGAAGGCGGAAACGTCCTTGAATTCCACGACGATTTCTCACCACCGGCCAAGCCGATGATGTGTCTTAGTCGGCTGAAATCTGATTGAGCTGCTTGCTGATCCGCTCGAGCAGCTTGTCGTCGGCTTCCATGTGTAGCAGCACCGGATCTAATTCGATTGTGCCGCGTCCGTAGTGCAGCAGTTGCTGGCATTTCGCCAACGCGCTCCACAAACTCGTTGATGAACGTGCGGTACCCGGCTAACGGCGCGTCCATCAAGTGCGCCAGGTCGCGAAGGAGCCCTGCGTAGCGACTCGGCGCTGCGAGGCCGCGGCAACGCTCCGCCAGACCGAGGAATCTTTCGTGATAGTCCATCAGTCGGTTGGCCGCATGCAGGATGCCGTCGGCGTCAGCGCTGCCCTCGTCACCCGGTTCGCCGAACACGCCGACGAACGCCGGGGTGAGCATCAAGCTCTCCACCTGGCTGACGAGCGTGAGCAACTCGTCCATGCGGTCCAACACGAAGCGACCTACCTCGGCGCCGCCGGGCGCACGCTCACCACTGGGAGCCGCGTAGCCGAGTTGATTGTCATACAGCCGCGACTCCAGCTCGGCACGCCGTTGCACCAAAACCGAGACGAACGCAGCCCACCGCCAGCAGGGCAGCTTCTCGGCCAGCAGCGTGGCGAGATCCTCCGGCGTGCAAGCGACGGCGGCGGTCCGCGGATACGCTGTGGCCTTGTCTAGCTCCGTGTCAACGTTTGGCTCGGGCGAGATACTGCGCATGAGCTCAGCGCCCTTGGCGCCGTAGACACCTCGGGTGTCGCCGCGCAGTGCCCATCGGTTCTGCTGGTCGGCGCGGCGGATGAGTTCTGCGCTGACCTCGGACGAAACCTCCGGGTGCTTGCGGCCCCTGATAGCGCGAGCACGAATAGCGAAGTACAGCCCGCCGAGACCTGCAAGCGCTACAACCCACCAGATGATCATCATGCCTGTCTCCTACTTCACCACCGGTAGATGCGGTGGTCCCCCCACAGCTCGGCCGACGACCGCGCCCTTCCACGGCGACCCGATGACGACGAAAACCCGATCCGGGATGAGTCGTTCTGAATCGGCCCCAAAGCCCTTACACCGGGCCGGTATAACCGTTGTCCCGTGCCCAGCCGACAACCCCCGCCTTGGTGTCCGGGCACATGTTGTTCACCGCCGACACCAGGATGATCGCCGACTCGGCCGGCGCGAATCCCGTTCTCTGCAGCTTGCCGAGCACCGCCGGGGGCGTCACCCCGTTGCGCAGATCGTGGCAGAGCTGCTTGCCGATATCGATCATGTCGATCATCGACTGGTAGCTCACCCCCGAGTGGTCAAGCTGCGAGATGAAGTCGTACTGGTCGGCATGAGCCGGACCCGACAACGCCACCGCCCCGCATATTGCGAGCAATCCTGCAATAACCCCAGGTCCGCGCATGATCTCCCCCTCAAATCGCGCTGAGGAGCACACTGTATGACTGGTCACCGACAAGAAATCGCGACCGCGGTAAGGCCACATGCTGTCCGCCCGACGTAGTTCAATCGTGCGATGGGGATAACCGAGGAGCCGACAGCGGCCAGTGCCGACCAGGCAGAGCAGTCCGTCCACGACGTCATCCTGGAGATGCTCGAGCAGGATCCCGCGCTTGACGCCGCGGTCAGGGACGCTGTGCTCGATGTGCTCGCGGAGGTCGCCGGCCAAGCACAGGACAACCGCGAGACACGTACGGCACCAACCTTTCTCACGAGTATCTCGGTGATCGGGTGCCGCGGCATCGGCCGCCAAGCCCGGCTGGACTTGTACGGGCTGCTGCCGTGACCATCACTCCCGAGGAAACGCCCCGACTTGCCAACGCCGCCGAGCGCAATGTCTACCAAGCCCTGCTGGAACAGCTTCAACCAAACGACCGGGTGGTTCCCGGCCAGCGTGTCACCGACCACCTCAAGGACCATGAGGTGGACTTCGTCGTCGCGATCGAGGGCGCCGGCATTGTCTGTCTCGAGGTCAAGGGCGGCGACGTCTGGCACGACGGTGACACGTGGTGGCAGCGGCGACGCGGCCGCGAGCACAAGATCGATCCGGTCCGCCAGGCCCGCGAAGCCTGCTATGCGCTGCGCGAATTCATTGAGAAGGACGACCGCTGGACTCAGGGCCGGCTGCGCTGGGACCACGTGATAGTCCTGCCGAACGCCGAGATCGCCGACGATTTCGCGTTGCCGGAGTGCCCGCGGTGGAAGGTCATCGACCGCAACGACCTCCCGACGCTCGTCGACAGGCTCAAACACGTCCTCGTCCAACAGGAGCTCGACCGCCCGTTGCTCACTCGGCAGGGCATCGAGCAGCTCTCAACGGCCTTGAGCGGCAGGGGATTACCGCAACGAAGCGTCGTCGCTCGCGCGCTGGCCAGTCAGGACGCCGCCGACGCGCTAACCGAACATCAGGCCGTCATCCTCGACGCCATCCGACTGCTGAACCGCGTTGAGATCCGCGGGGGAGCGGGCAGCGGCAAGACCTTTCTCGCGGTGGAACAGGCCCGTCGGCTTTCCGCGAAGGGCCAGCGCGTGGCCCTGCTCTGCTACTCCCACGGCCTGGCCTCCTACCTGGAGCGCATCACCGCCAATTGGGGGCGCCGCCACCAACTGGCCTACGTCGGCGAGTTCCACGCCCTCGGCGTGCGGTGGGGAGCACCCGAAGGGCCCGACGAATCCTTGCGCACCGAGGAGACCGTGCAGTTCTGGGAACACGACCTGCCGCTTCAAATGGCTGATCTGGCAGCGCAACTCGAGCCCGGCCACCGGTTCGACTCGATCGTCGTCGACGAGGCCCAGGATTTCGCCGACGCATGGTGGGACCCGCTGCTGGCGGCCCTGAAGGACGACGAAACCGGTGGCCTTTACGTCTTCACCGACGAAGGTCAGCGTGTCTTCAGCCGGCACGGCTCTCCGCCAGTGCCGCTCGTACCACTGGTCCTCGACCACAACCTTCGCAACACCCGCCAGATCGCGAACGCGTTCCAGCCGCTCGTCGATCACCCGATGCGCTTCCTCGGCGGCGAGGGGCCCGCTGTGAAGTTCGTCGCCTGTTCGCAAGACGACGCGATGAACGCCGGCGACGACGAGGTCGAGCTGCTCCTGGAGGAGGGATGGCGCCCAGAAGACGTCGCGCTACTGACCACCGGCACCCGCCACCCCGAACAGAAGGAACGCCAGGCCGCCGGCAACGCCGCCTACTGGGACAGCTTCTGGGATGCCGACCAGGTTTTCTATGGCCACGTCCTCGGCTTCAAGGGGCTCGAGCGCCGTGCGGTCGTGCTCGTCGTCAACGAGGAGTCTGCGTTCGAACGCTCCCGCGAACGCCTCTACGTCGGCCTGTCCCGTGCCCGCGATCAACTCGTGGTGTGTGGCGACCCGGACTTCATCCGGGAAGTCGGCGGGCCGGATCTTGCTCGGCGCTTGAACCTTCCGTCGACTTAGTCGTAAATTGTCGACAAGTGCCCAGCTCGCTGATCGCTGAGTCCATAGGCCGGGTGTCCTCAGCTGCTGCTCGCTAACGCCCAATGTTGATGCTTCGGATTTGACAACATTCCCGGTGACGGCGGCATCAGCCGTCGACCGCTGACCCTTCATCGCCGGTGGGTTCCCGGCGCGAATAATTGGCGGCGTCGCCGCACGCCTGTGGGCCCGGCGCCCAGGTAGCGGCTCATGTCGTGTCTTCGACGAAGAGCGCCATCGATGCGGTAAATGCATGCAACGCGTTGCGGCCCGCGATCGGGCCGATCTCCCCGGCGGCGAAGAAGCCGGCGAGCGGAATCCCGCCAAGTAGCTCCTCGATCGTCGACGCGTCGTGGTCGGCGACCCCGAACATCCGCCGCCCACGCCCGTTGCAAGTGAACAACAGCGCGCCAACCGGACGTCCGGGCAGCGCCGCTGCCGCCCGCTCCACGGCCAGGCGCAGGTCCTTGTCGGCCCCCGCCGCGTCACGGACCTGGAACTGCACGGTCGCGCCGACCTCGACAACCTCGCCGATCTCGATCGCCCCGTTCGAGGAGTCGGCGCCGAGCAGCCCGCGGATCAGGAAGTCGCCCTGACCCGGAGCCGCCAGGTGCTCGTCGACGACGATCCCGACCTGCAGGCCGCGGCTGACCAGTTCCTGCTCGTCGGGCGGCAGCCCCACGACAATCTCACGCAGGCGCTGCATCGGCGGTCGGCCGCCCAGCTCGGTGATCCGTGCGCCGTCCGCGCCGGTGACGATGTATGGGTCGCCGATCGGCCGGCAGCCCTGCGACACGATCGGGACACCGTGCACGCCGGGCAGGCGCACGCCGACAAGGCCGGAGGTGAGCACGCCGTGGTCGCGGAACAGTCGGGTGTCGCCCGGCCCCCGTCCACCGCTGACCACGCCGCCCACCACGGTCGTTCCCGACAGGTCGGTGTTGAGGTGCTCGATGAGCAGGCTCGACGGGAACGTGTACGGGTCCGGCAGCAGCAGGTGCAGATCGTGCGCGGTCCGGTCGAACCGGTAACCCGTGATCAGGCCGCCCGAGCCGGTGCGGACGAAGTCCAGCTGAAACGTCTCGGCGGCCAGGCCGGACGCCAGCCACACCGCCACCGCGGGCTCGTCCTCTATCTCGTGGCGGCCGGCGACGATCGCCTGGGCGACGCAACCGATCAGCGCGGGCGCCTCGACCATCCGCTGCACCGCGTCGAGGACGTCCACAGCCTGGTCGGTGTGTGATCGCGACGCGAGTAGCACGGCCAGCGAGGGCGCCTCACCCGCGAGCTCGTCGCGCGCGTGCGCCGCAGCTGCCACCGCGGCTTGCCGCGCGTCGGGCGCGGTGGAAACCCCGACTCCGATCCGCACACATCCATGATGCGCCACCTCCGCTAGCCTGACACCGGGCTGCTACAAGTCCACGAGGGGCTTCGATGAGCGGAACGGGCGAGACCACCATCAGGGTGACCGGTTTGCACCCCGTCGGGTGCGGTGTGGATCGCCCGGAACATGTTGTGGTGGCTGGCGATGGCCGCGTGTTCGCCTCCGATAAGGCCTCCGCTGTCGCAGAACTCATTGATGAGAACACCGTTCGGCGTATGGGGCAGGCGGGCGGCGAGCCGAACGGGATCGCGCTCGACCGCGACGGCCACTTTCTGATCGCCAATTTCGGCTTGGGTGTACTGCAGGACCTCGACCCGGTGACCGGCGCGATCACGACGGTGCTGGACGGACAAATCGATGAACGCCCGCTGCGATGGTTGAACTTCGTTCTGGTGGATTCCGTTGGGGCGCTGTGGTGTTCGGTGAGCACGATGACAGATGATCTTGTCGATACCATCGCGCGCGGCACAGCCGATGGGTTCATCTTTCGGGTCACACCGGATCGCCAATCGGCGCAAGTGGTCGCCGATGCGGTGAGCTTCCCGAATTGCATGGCGCTGGATCGCAATGAGGACTATCTGTATGTGGTCCGCACGGTAGCCGCTGACGTGGTGCGGTTTCCGATCCGGGGCGAAACACTCGGTCCCCAAAAGCGATTCGGCCCGCCGCTGGGTGGCCGGCGCCCCGACGAGTTCGGCCCCGACCACGGCCGGTTCCTGGCCGACCCGCAGACAGGCCGCCGGTGGGGGATGGCCGACGGGTGCGCGTTCGATGCCGATGGAAACCTCTGGGTCACACTCGTTTTGGCCAACAGGATCGTGGCGATCAGCCCGGATGGCCGAGCGACGGTGGTGGTCGAAGATCCCGACGGTGCGTTGTTGAGCGGTCCGACCAGTATCGCCTGGGGTGGGCAGGACATGTGCGATGTCTACATCGGTTCGATCCTCGCCCCGTACGTGCTCAAGGGAAGAAGCTCGGTGCCAGGCCTGCCGATGGTTCATCAGCGCCAGTGAAGCTAGCTGCCCGACCGCCCAGGTCTCATGAAATTCTGGCATCGCGTCCTCCGGGTTGGGCGGGATCGATGGTTCGGGCAGCCCCCACAGCTGCCGAACGGTCGCGCCGCCGTCGACGACGAGTGTCTGACCGGTGATGCGGGCAGCCAGCTCAGAGGAGAGGAACAACGCGGCGTTGGCGACGTCATGCGCGCGGGGCGCGGCCAGCGGATTAATTCCATTGACGGCGTACTCGTTTGGCGGCTGGTCCTCGTTGCCGGAGCCGACATTGCCCGGCGCGACCGCGTTGGCGCGAATGCCGTAGCGCCCCAGTTCGTCTGCGAAGGTCTTGACGAGCGAGATGACGCCGGCCTTGGCGGCGCCGTAGGCGGCATGGTAGGTGGCCGCGGCAATGCCGTCGACCGAGGCGAGTGCGACCAGCGATCCACCGCTGCGCTGGGCGATCATCTGCCTTGCCACGGTTTGAAATAGGTAGAAGACCTGGGTGAGGTTGTAGTGGATCGCCGCGTCCCACAATTGGGTGGTGAAGTCCTCGACTTTCGACCAGGTCGCACCACCGATGATGTCGACGCAGACGTCAACACCGCCCAGAGCTGCGACGGCTTCGTCGATCGCCCGAGTGACCTGCGCAGGGTCGGTCATATCGGCGACGATCGGGATGGCATTACCTCCCCGGCCGATGATCTCGTCGGCAATGCGATTCGCGCGCTGCTGGTCGATATCGATGCAGGCCACCGAGGCGCCCGCCTCGGCGAGGGCCAACGACGTGAACCAGCCGTGGCCCGCGCGCTCCGGGATGTAGCCCGCACCCGACACCACAGCACGCTTACCGGATAATCCCAAATCGATCACGCCGACCTCCCTTGCGCCCCAACCAATTAGCGACCCGGAGCAGCGGTCGGCAGGCCGACTGCCGCGGCCGCCGCGAGGAGGCGTTCGTCGTAGGTGACGAACGCGGTTAACCGGGTGCCGAACACGGCGTCCCCGGTCGCGAGATGGATCGCGTCTAGTGACCGTAACGTGGTGTCCGGATGCGCCGCGGCGGCGGCCCGGACCACCTCGTCGACTTCGTAGCGTGCCACTCGAGCCACGATCGCGGGAACATCGGCGAGCAGCGAGGGCTCCACCCGGCGCAGGGCGCGGGGGAGTTCAACCTCGATCAGTGTCGATGACACCCACGGCGCCGGTGTTTGCGCGTCAAGCCAGTCGGCGAGGGTATCGCTTTCAGGTTCACGCCGTATCAGTTTCATCAACGCTGACGTGTCGAGATAGAGCATCAATAGCGCTCGGTGTCTCGCAGATCGCGCAGCAGTTGGCCGGCCTCATGGTCGGTCTTCACCGGTCCGGATGGACGTGGCGCCGGTCCGCTGAGGGTGGCGGGATGAAGCCTTCCCGCACTGATCATTTCGGCTAGGGGATTTTCCTGGGCCGGGACCAGGCGGGCCACGACGGCTCCGCGTTCGGTGATGTCGATCTGCTCGCCGCGTTTGACCCGTGCAAGCACGCCGGCAGTATTTTGGTTCAGCTCACGCACCGGTACCTCGGACATGCCGGCCATTGTACTACGTATTTGTAGTACGCAGGGTGCTGGCGGAGTATGAATGGTTTCCGTGGCAGGTGAGGCACCCAAGCTGAGCTCCCCGCCGTCGTGCTGAACTTCTGGCCCGAGTGCTGGGGAACGAACGTCGGATCGTCCACGGTGGTCATGCCAGCAGTAGTCCTCGCCCTCGAATTTCGATTCCACACTTAGGATTTCGCTATTGCTACCGGTTGGCAGCTGGTAGTCTGAGAGCCGGTGTCCGGGTATGTCCTGGGGGGTTTGCTGCAAGCTCGTCGCGCCGGAAGGCGTGGCTATCCGACCTTCGCCGAACCGTTGGGGCCGGGCCCGACGCCGGAGTCCTCAATCGACTCGTCTGCAACACCGAACGGTGCCGATTAGTTCGCCAGATGGAAGGTGAATCATGCCTGAGATCAGCCAATACGCCCAGGGCACACCGAACTGGGTCGACCTGCAAACCACCGATCAGTCCGCGGCTAAGCAGTTCTACGCATCGCTATTGGGCTGGAGTTTCGACGACAACCCGATGCCGCAAGGCGGTGTCTACTCCATGGCCACGGTGAACGGAGAAACCGTGGCGGCGATCGCGCCGATGCCGCCGGGTGCACCGGAGGGCAGGCCACCGATGTGGAACACCTACATCGCGGTGGACGACGTCGATGCGGCGGTCGACAAGGTGGGACCCGCGGGCGGGCAGGTGCTGATGGCACCCGTCGATATCGGCGAAGCCGGCCGGATGGCCATCGTCGCCGATCCGACCGGCCCGGCCGTCGGGCTGTGGCAGGCCAACCGCCACATCGGCGCGACACTGGTCGGCGAGCCAGGCGCGCCTATCTGGAACGAATTGATCACGGACAAGCCGGAATCGGCGCTGGCCTTCTATGAGGCGGTGGTCGGCTTGACGCACTCCGATGTGGAGATGGCACCAGGTCAGAAGTACACGCTGCTCAAGGTCGGCGGAAACGATGTCGGCGGTTGCACGGAACCGCCGATGCAAGGTGTACCTAGCCATTGGCATGTCTACTTCGCCGTCGACGATGCCGATGCCACAGCGGCCAAGGCGGCCGAGGGGGGCGGCCAGGTCATGGTCGAGCCGTTCGACATACCGTCAGTGGGGCGGTCGGCTGTCTTGACCGACCCGCAGGGCGCAGTGTTCAGCGTGCTGAAGCCGGCGCAGCAGATGTAGCCAGTCCGCGGCACGCGGGTGTGCGGGAACGAGTCGTCGTACAGAAACCGGCGCCCGGGCGGGAGCTTCAGCGCGCAAATCCCCGCAGAATCCCGGTCACCCCAACGTCCCAGCGCCGATTCACCGACGTCTTCGACTTGCCCAGCCAGCGGCCACCTTCCTGGACTGCCAAACCTTGTGCCAGAGCGAGCAATACGTGCGCGATATCCACTGGGTCGCCGGTGAGCAGCTCGGCGTCGGTGCATCGCTTGATTCTGCCGACGAAGATTTCTCGCACCGACGACGACGCCGCGAGTTCCTCGGGGCCGGGGTCGAAGTCCTGGAAGGGTCGCGAGAACATCACCCGGGCCAGCGCCGGGTAGTCGAGGCAGAACCGGCGGAACACCGGAATGAGCCGCTGGACGTCGGCGACCGCGTCGTCGGTCTCGGGTACTTCGAGCAGCCGGCGGCCAAGCATCCGGAATCCCTCGAAAAACACCGCGCGCACCAATCCGGACTTGTCCTGGAACAACTCGTATACGGCGGGCACCGAGGTGTCGGCCTGCTCGGCCACCCGCCGGGTGGTGAAACCGGAAAGACCGTCCTCGTTCAATGTCGAGACCGCGACCCGTAGCACTTGATCGCGCAGCTCTGGGGTGCGCTGCTTCGGTCTGGGCATCCGGTTCTACTGGGCGCCGACTTCGGCTGGCACTCCGTCTATTCCGGCGCGAAGCTCCTTGAGCGTGTCGGCGCGGGCGCGCAGTTTGCTGGCCGCATGTGCACCCAGGTCGAGCTTGGTGAATTCGAGGGCAGTCTCCTCGGCCCGACTGAACACCCTGTCCGGTAGGTCGATCTCGTCGATGAATCCCGCGGCCAGAGCGGTCTCGCCGAAGAACACCTTGGACAGCCCGACCGCCTGCTGATAAGCCGAGGGCGTGAGACGCAGCTTCATGATCGCCAAGGCCGCATGTGGTACGACCATTCCGATGGCAACCTCATTGGCCTGAATGTTGTATCCCGGCGCGGCGATTCGGTGATCGCCGCTGCACAACAGGAACGACCCCATCGCGATGGCCGGGCCGGTGCACGCCATGACGACCGGCTTCGGGTAGGACAACAGCCTGTACGACAGTTCGAATCCGCCTCTGAGCATGTCGATCGCCGGCTGCGGCTCGCCAGCGGCGAAGATCTTGAGGTCAAACCCACCGCTGAACACCCGGTGGTTGCCAGCGATTACCACCGCGCCGACGTCGTCGTGATCGGCGTTGTCGAGCGCCTCGTTGAGGGCCTGTTGCATGGTTGGCCCCAGGGCATTGACCTTTCCGTCGTCCATCGTGATCGTTGCGATGGACTCGTCGCGACGATAGGTGACGGGTCCGCTCATGATGTTCCTTCGGCCGAGGTGATTTGTATCGACGTTACGGAACGAGGTTACGAAATACAAGAGGCGGTCTCATGGCGCCAGTGCTGAACGGCCACGGGTCAAGTCCGGGTCTGCTAGTGGTAGCGGTAGAGACCGCGGGTCGGTATTCCGGCTGAACCGGTAGCGTTCGAAACCGCTTAACGAGACATCCGCCTGTTCAGGCTGGATGTCTGTCTCACCGGTGATACACCCCAAGCTGTGGAGTCAGTAACCGTGCGCGACCTCCGTAATCGAGGAGGAGAGGTGCTGGACCGTGTGGAGCGCGGCGAACGTGTGATCGTCAGACCGCCGAGCGGTAAAAGGAGCAGCGGTGGGAAATCAAATCTTGAGTTCATTGCCGCCAAGCGCGGCGTTGTGGGAACTTTGAAACTGCCCGCATCTAGAGGAGGTAAGGAAGCAATGAGGCATTTGTCTGTGTATCTCGCCGTCGCCGCCACGGTGGCTCTAGCCGGCTGCCACTCGTCGAAAACCGGAACCCCCGCCAGCACTGCGACGACCAGTACGCCGGCTGCGACTGTCTCCCCGTGTGCCACCGCCCAGCTGGCGGCCAGCCTGGGCCAGGAGAACGGAACCGCCGGCACCCGCTACTACCCCGTCAACCTCCGCAACACCAGCAACGCACAGTGCACCATCCAGGGCTACGCCGGCGTGTCGTTCGTAGCTGGCGCCGACAATCACCAGGTCGGCCAAGCCGCCAGCCAGGACCCCGGCTCCACTCCAACTGTCACCCTATCGCCCGGCCAGACGGCTTCGGCGACACTCGGGATCGTGGAGGCCGGAAACTTCCCCCCCGACTGCAATATGACTCCGGTCAGCGGCCTGCGAGTAACCCCGCCGGGTCAGACCGATTCCCTCGTGATCGCTCACGCCGACACCGCGTGCGCTAATCCCACCTACGCCACCTTGCACGTCGGCCCGCTCGCGAGTGCATAGCCCTGGGGTGATCGCGCTCGGGTGAAAATGCGGCGGGTCGAAGATGCTGAGGTTTCGGCTCGGGGCGTCACTTGACAATCGTCATATCGATCCACGCTTGGTGTCATACTGGCGAATCCGCTGCTTTCCGCCATCTGTTCGGTCAAGATGAACAATCGGGAGATGTGCGGCCCTTCAACCAACCGCGGCTCGTCGCGAGAGGAACAATACGGTGAGCGCCAAACCGAAATTGCGTGTCCGCCAGTCGATCACACAATTACAAGATCAGTACACCGCAGGCAAAAAGACGCCTCTTGAGAACCTGTGGCGGGCGTGGATCGAGATCAAGAAGTTTCCGCCCAAAGACCCGCGCTCGTTTTTCACACTCGGCGGCTTCCACGGCGAGCCCTTCCGTGGACCGGGAAAAACCGACTCGCAGTATTGGGGCGGCTACTGCCACCACGGCAATGTGCTGTTCCCTACCTGGCACCGGATGTATGTCCTCAAGCTCGAGGAAGCACTTCGCAGTGTGCGCGGCTGCCAGGATGTCACGTTGCCCTATTGGGACGAGACCAGCACGGATTCCCAGGTGAACGGGATTCCCTGGGCGCTGACCCGTCCGACCGTCAAACTTAACGGAAAAACGGTCCCAAATCCGTTGCGTTCGTTCAAGTTAACCGCCGACATCGTCGATCGAATCAAAGATGACAAGTCCATCTACAGCAAGCCGAAGGGCTACAAGACTGTCCGCTACCCACTCGCGGGACTGGTGGGCACCCCAGAACGAAAACAAGAAAGCGAGAACCACAACGCACAATTCTCCGACGACGTTGCCATCCGGGACCTCAACCAGAACGTCGTCGATTGGCTGGCCGGCAACGTGATCGTCGACGGAGCACCACTCAAAGGAGGCGCGACCGCGACGATGTACCGCCAGTGCCTGGACACTCCCAGCTACACCCTGTTTTCCAACAGGACATCAGCCAACCACTGGAACGGCGACGTCACCGCGCTCGGTGGCGGTCCCATGGTGGTGTCCGTGGAGCAGCCACACGACAACATTCATCTGGCCGTCGGCGGCTTCGACGTCCAGCTTGACGGCGGGCCGCCGATCCCGGGTCAGAATGACGAGTCGCCGATCAGTGGCGCCAACGGCGACATGGGCGAACCCGACACCGCCGGCTTCGACCCGATCTTCTTTTTCCATCACTGCTTTATCGACCGCGTCTTTTGGCTTTGGCAGCAACGACACGGTTTCACCGACGAACTGCGCATCTACGACAAATATCCGGGAACGAACTCCTCCGACGATCAGGGCCCCACACCCGGGATCGAACCCCACATGCCGCTAGACCTTGATACCCCGCTCTACCCGTTCTATAAAGCGGATGAAACGCCGTACACGTCCGCGGACTGCATCAACATCGAAACCGACCTGGGCTACACGTACGGAGCCGGGTCTCTGCTAGACCTACCGGCCCCGACGAGCACACCCGCCGGCGCGCGCACAATAATCGCCGTCACCGGAATCAACCGCGCGAAAATCCATGGCTCGTTTGTAATTTCGGCGTTCGCCAAGATGAGCGGCCAGACAGTACACCTGGGCTCGCAGGGCGTGTTCAACCGCTGGAACGCCGAGGGGTGCGCAAACTGCCGAAACCACCTCGAGGTGAAGGGGTTTTTCGACGTCCGGCCCGCGGCCAGCGCCCAGGTGCCGGGCGCCACCGAGGCCCTGGTGGCCGACGAGAATTCCTACGCCGTGCAGGTCCGAACCCACGACCACGTAATCCACCCGCACCAGCCGGCACCCCAGCTCGCAGCCTCAGGCCGCGCCACCGCCGCCGATGACGACGATCAACCCGACTTCCGTTTCGAGATCAGAACACTCAGTTGACTTTGCGCTCATCGCGGCCGATTCCGCGGACACATCGTCACCAACAAGGGTGAGGCACGCGCGGTGCGGGTGTCACGCGATCACCACGGGCAAAACGAGGGCGCCGCCGTCACGATCACCAGTAGGTGCCGCCGAGCATTTTCGCACCAATCGCTGGTTGCGAGACGGCAGGGTGCCTATACAGCGAGCTGGCTAGCTCGCGAAGGCTCGCGACGAGTTCTTCATTAGCCGGCCGAGTTGCTCAGTCCGACAACCAGATTGATTGTGACCGCCAGGATTATGGCCCCGAAGAAGTAGGAGAGCAACGCCTGGCACAGCGCGATGCCGCGGAGTTGTCCTGTCTTTAGATTAGTGTCGGCCACCTGATAGGTCATGCCGATGATAAATCCGACATAAAAGAAATCCACGAACCGCGGATTCTCTGTTCCATTGAAGCTGATCCCGCGGGCTGAGTTCGAGTAGTAGACGTCGGCATAGCGGACGCTGAAGACCGTGTGGACAACGCACCACGCGGCGACAATACCGACCACACCGACCGCCGCCGCGACATTCTTCTCGAATCCCGCCTTCGAACCTGCGGCAAGCAAATGCGCGACACCAGCCAGACTCGCCACGCTCGCCGACAGGATGATGACATCGGTGACCCACCCACTCGGCGGGTCCTCGGGCCCAACATGATCGCGCGTCTGCTCGGCGTCCATCGGCAATACGACGATCCACGTCCACCCGAGATAAACGCACGCCGCAGCGATCCACCCGACGGCCGGTGCATATCGCCATCCCGCCGCGAAACCGAGCAGCGCCACAACCACGAGACCGGCCAGTACTGCCACCATCAGCCGAAGTACGACGTGATTCTGCCAACGCGACCGAGCTTGATGTTCCCGCAACCTAATACCCATTGGATCTAGACGAGCCCAACATAAACATCCCGCTCTTCCTCTCTAAAGACCCTTGAGAACTCGTAACACCGCCCGGAGCAGTAAATCGATGTTGTGCTCTCAATCTCGAATGCTGCGTTATATCTGCTTATATAGTCGCCGCAGCGGCGGCTGCGCCGGGTCCACCCAGGACTGTCTGACCGGGCCAGTTCCGGTCACCGCGATGACCGCGGGTTCGGGGGCCCGGCCAGCGCTCCATCGAGTATCGCCAGATTGGTGGCGCGGTCCGTGCCCATGATCAGCCGTGATGTGAATGATCGGCCGGCGATGGTCAGCAGCGAGTCAGCCACCCTGTACCGCCGTGAGCACGTCGAGGCAGGCGCCGTCGGAAAGGCTTGTCTGCCAGGCGGATCGGGGCAGCACCGATAGGTTCAACGCCACGGCGATCCCGCGGTCGGGATAGCCGAGCGACTCCAGCAGTATCGCGACCGAGATGTTCCCACCGACGTGCATACGCCGGCCGTTGACGGTGACCATCACGATGCTTCCGTCGCCAGCTGGGCATGGGCCGTCGTGCCCGAGAGTGTCGCTCACTGCCAGCTCCTCCGATTGGGCAACCACGCTGCGGCAGCCGTGCCGCCATTGTTGCCCCGGTCCAGCCCCCATCATGATGTGCGCTACGACAACGTCGCGACCACGCCGATGTGGCGGCGAACAGCGCGGTGTGATCCGGCATCAGCGACAGCGCTGACGGCACCTAAACCTCAATTCGCGAACTCAAGGCGTTCTGCTGGGCGAGCAGGATCTCTAGGGTGCATTGTTCCCCGCGGCATCCGCTGAGGTCGACGTTGTCTTTGGTGGCACTGCGGGATCCGAAACGCGCTGGGAATGCTCACCTAAGAGAAAGGCCCGACAGGCACGAAAACCGTCCAGGACGTGTTCATCAAGCGGTCGCCGGGGGAGCGGTCGTTACACGACGCCGCAGAGGCGGTTTATCGATTCACCGTCTACTCGGTAACCATGGCGTGGCGTACGCCGAGGGGCGTTGACATCCTTGGCGGGTTGGCGGGCCGGGCAGGCGGGTGCCTACCTGCGAGCCGAAAGCCCGTGGCGGCGGCGGAAACGGGGTCTAGGATCCCTGTGGGGGTGCCCAGTACGCGCCAGTGTCAGCTGGCCCGGGCGCGAGGCATCGGGGCTTCGACCGCGAAAGGCCAACCAGTGAGCGATAAGCCGAATGTCCTGATCATCTGGGGCGACGACATCGGGCAGAGCAACCTCAGTTGCTACAGCAACGGGCTGATGGGCTACCGGACCCCCAACATCGACCGCGTCGCCGCCGAAGGGGTGTTGTTCACCGACTATTACGCGGAGCAGAGTTGCACCGCCGGACGGGCGGCGTTCATCACCGGCCAGAACCCGTACCGCACCGGCCTGACCAAGGTGGGCCTGCCCGGGGCGCCGCTGGGCCTGCAGGCGCAGGACCCGACGATCGCCACCG
This sequence comes from uncultured Actinomycetota bacterium, assembly GCA_963767375.1. GTDB lineage: Bacteria > Actinomycetota > Actinomycetes > Mycobacteriales > Mycobacteriaceae > Mycobacterium. The sequence goes on along the minus strand of CAVYDT010000005.1, from coordinate 103,354 downwards.
CGCTCAAGGCGCAGGGCTACGCCACTGGCCAGTTCGGCAAGAACCACCTCGGCGACCGCGACGAGCACCTGCCCACGATGCACGGCTTCGACGAGTTCTTCGGCAACCTGTATCACCTCAACGCCGAAGAGGAACCCGAACTGCCGGACTATCCGAAGGATCCGGAGTTCCGCAAGAAGTTCGGGCCCCGCGGCGTGCTGCACACCTGGGCCAACGGCGACGGCACCCAGCGCATCGAGGACACCGGCCCGCTCACCAAGAAGCGGATGGAAACCTGCGACCGCGAATTCCGCGACGCCGCAGTCGATTTCATCAAACGACAGCACGAAGCCGAAACGCCGTTCTTCGTGTGGTTCAACACCACGCACATGCATTTCCGTACCCACACCCAGCCCGAGAGCGTGGGCCGCGCGGGGCGCTGGCAGTCGCGCTACCACGACACGATGCTGGATCACGACGACACGGTCGGCAGCATGCTGGATCTGCTCGACGAGCTGGGCATCGCCGAGAACACGATCGTCATGTACTCCACCGACAACGGACCGCACATGAACAGCTGGCCCGACGCCGGCATGACCCCGTTCCGCAACGAGAAGAACTCCAACTGGGAGGGCGCCTACCGCGTCCCGGCGCTGGTGCGCTGGCCGGGGCACATCCCGGCAGGCTCGGTGCTGAACGGCATCGTCAGCCACAACGACTGGTTTGTCACGCTGTTGTCGGCGGCGGGTGTCCCCGACATCGCTGAGCGGCTGCGCGCGGGCACAGACCTGAACGGCACGACCTACAAGGTGCACCTCGACGGGCACGACCAGTTGGCGTACATCACCGGCGAGACCGACGAGAGCCCGCGCAAGCACTTCTTCTATGTCTCCGACGACGGCGACCTCACCGCGCTGCGGTTCGACAACTGGAAGTTCGTCTTCCTCGAGCAGCGCTGCGTGGGCACCCTGCAGATCTGGGCGGAGCCGTACGTTCAACTGCGCGTGCCCAAGCTGTTCAACCTGCGCACCGATCCCTATGAGCGGGCCGACATCACGTCGAACACGTACTACGACTGGATGATCGACCGCATCTTCCTGTTCGTTCCGGCTCAGGCTTACGTCGCGAAGATGCTGGAGACGTTGGTCGAGTTCCCGCAGCGGCAGAAATCTGCGAGCTTCAGCCTGGACCAGGTGATGGCCAAGTTGCAGGACGCCACTACCGGCAGCAGCTGAGCGAGTCCGATGGAGCGCGACGACCCGCTGCCGTCCTGGCGCCCCGGCGGCACGCGGGACGCGCTGGAGGCGTTCTTGGCGGCGGCCGAGGCGGTGCCGGTCGCCAATCGGGTCGCCTACTTCGATAACGACGGCACGCTGTGGTGCGAGCGGCCGAGCTATGTACAGCTCGACTTCTTCCTCGACGCGCTGCGCCGACGCGTGGCCCAGGACCCGTCGATCGGCGAGCGTGCCGAGTTCGCCGCCCTGCTCTGCGGTGATCAGGCGGCGGTCGCGGGGATCGGGCTGGAACGCATCGCGCTCGCACTCGCCGGTCTGTTCGAGGGTATGACGCCGGAGGAGTTCGCCTTCGCGGCAAGGGAATTCATGGGCAGAGCAGCGCATCCCACGCTGGACCGGCCGACGCGCTCGGTGACCTATCAGCCGATGTTAGAGCTCATCGCGGAGCTGCGGCGCCGCGACTTCACGGTCGGGATCGTCACCGGGGGCGGCACCGAGTTCGTGCGAGCGATCAGCGACGACCTCTACGGTGTGCCGGCCGAGTTGGTGGTGGGCACCCTCATCGGCTACGACGTCAGCCGTGACGGCCGTGACGGTCAGGGCCCACCGGTCATCCGGCGCACCAGCGGCCTGCTCGGCGTCGCGAACGAGGGCAGCGCCAAGGTCGCCAACATCCAGACCCAGCTGGGCCGTCGGCCGATCCTGGCCGCCGGCAACTCCGGGGGTGACCGGGAGATGCTGGAATGGGCGCAGGCCGCGGGCTCTCCCAGCCTTGCCCTGCTGATCGACCACGACGACGCCGAGCGCGAATTTCGCTACACCAGCACGGCAGGGACGTTCGCCGAGACCGAGCCGATCACCGACGTCGGGGCACGCCTGGGATGGACCGTGGTGAGCATGGCCCGTGACTGGGACGTCGTATTTCCGCCGGCTCCTTGATCCGCCGGGTAGGGCGTGGGCGCTAGATTGTGGCGGCCGCCGCCCGAGCAATCGCATCTATCGTTGCCTAACTCGGTGCTGTCATCACGTCGTCGTCCACGATCATCGCAGCCGCTCGCGTCGCGGCAGAGGCATAATCACGGGGGGCGCCGCCCGGTCCAGGCTTGACATCAGCGATGCGAGGGAAATCCATTGTCCGAAACCAAGATCACCGTGATCTACGACAACCCCACCAACCCGGATGACTTCGAAGCCGCCTACGCGTCGGAGCAACTGGAGGCCGCTCGGAAGATACCCGGATACGTCCGGTTGGAAGCGTCGAAGGTCTGGCCGAAAGAAGACGGGAGCCCGACGCCCGCTTACCGCTCGATCGACTTGTACTACCCGGATTACGCCGCAGCCAGCAAGGCGGTGACCACACCGGAAGCCGGCGCATTCTTCGAGGCGATGGCGCGACTGTCCACCGGCGGCGTACGCGTGCTGTTCTCCGACATCGAGGTGCCCCAGCACTGACGCGACCGCCGCGGCATCCCGGTTGCTCCTAAGCCAAGGTTGCCGTCAGGTAGCCGGAGGAACCGCCGAGCGAGGACAGCTCGCCGTCGGGCACTTGGAATCCGTTGGCGGCAAAGGCCTGTTCGGTTGTTCGGATGTCGACCCGCCAACCGTGCCCGGTGAGGTATTCGGCGGCGCTGTTGCGTTCACCGGTGTAGAACAACTCGGCCAGGTTGATGTTGGAGCCAATGCGCCGGGACCGCTCCGTGAGCCGCTGCGCCCAGTCCGGCGGGGCATTGCGCAGGTCCATCTGTTCGGTTGCGATCCGGCTGCCCGGAGCGGACAGGGCGACGATGTTGTCGAACAAGCGATCCTGCGCGTCCGGCGGTAAGTACACCAACAGGCCTTCAGCGCTCCAGGCCGTGGGTTGGCGCGGGTCGAGGCCGGCGTCTGCCAACGCCGACGGCCAGTCCTCACGCAAGTCGATCGCGACCGTGCGGCGCAAGGCGGTCGGCTCGGCGCCCAGGCCGGCCAGCGTCCGCGTCTTGAATTCGATGACGTCAGGCTGGTCGATCTCGTACACGACCGTGTCGGCCGGCCACGGCAGTCGGTAGGCCCTGGTGTCCAGGCCAGAGGCCAGGATCACGGCCTGCCGGATGCCGGAACCGGTCGCCTGCACGAAGAAGTCGTCGAAGAAGCGGGTGCGCACGGCGATCTGCTCGCGCATGGTCCGGCGGTTGAGCGGGGAGTCGTCCGCGGGCCCGATCTCGCCGTCCACCAGCTTGATGAACCTCTCGATGCCCACCGCGCGGACCAGCGGATCAGCCCAGGGGTCGTCAAGCAGCGGCTCCGGACCTTGGGAAGCCATCGCGCGTGACGCGGCGACTGCCGTCGCGGTCGCGCCCACGCTGGATGCCAGATCCCAGGTGTCGTTGTCGGTGCGGGCCATCCACCCGACCCCCTTCCGCGCCTGCGCGCATTACTTAGGTTATTTAAGTGATGTGGTCGACTGTACGCCTCCGGGAACTCCGTCACGCTGCCGAAGGTAATTAGGTCGGACACGATCTGCGTCCAGATCGGTCGCCGGACACGGTGTTGATCCGTGACGGTGAACCCAGCGCCTTCGAACAGCGCACGCATCGCGGCCGGCGACGGATTGTGCTGGGGTTTCCACCTGTTGTCGGAGAGTCCCTGCAGCAGCGGGTGTCGCGCGCTCATCGTCGCGACCGCCACGAGTCCCCCGGCCTGTAGCACCCGATGGAATTCGGCCAATGCCGCCGGTTGGTCGAAGAAGTGAAACGTCAAGAGCTAAGGAAGCCTCGACCTTCGACCAGGTCGCGCCGCCGATGATGTCCACGCAGAAGGGTCGTGGGTCGACGCATTGCCTGACGCAGTCCACGACAGGGCACTATGGCCATGCGTTCCGGGCACTAAGCCTCCTGCCCGGCCGGCGGGCCAAGCCCTAACCTGAACCGCGTACAGCATCAGGCTGCTGCAAGTGACCGACGATCGCAGGGGAGCGCGAAATGCCCGACCAGTCAGAACATCTCGGAATTGTGGTAGGCGTCGATGGATCCTCCGCCTCGACCGCGGCGGTACGGTGGGCCGCACATAGGGCGGCAATGAGCAATACCGGACTGACCCTCGTTCACGCATGCCCGGCGGTGGTGCCCGGGTCATCGTTGGTTGACTGGACCGGGCCCACCCCGGCAGAAGTGCAGCGCGCGCAGGAAGAACAGGCAAAGCTCCTGCTCGACGACGCCGCCGCGACGGCCGAGGACACCGCCGGTCACCTGCACATTCAGACGACGGCCATCGCGGGCGCGCCCGTACCCGGGCTACTCGAGCTGTCCAAGGATGCGCGGATGCTCGTGGTGGGCCGACGCGGTCGGGTGTCATTGGCGGACGTCCTGCTCGGCTCGGTCAGCGCCGCGATGATCCACCACGCACGCTGCCCCGTGGCGGTTATCCACGACGAATCTCCCGCCGAGGCAGCGTCTATGGATGCGCCTGTAGTGGTAGGCATCGATGGATCACCGGCATCGGAGCTGGCCACCGCGATCGCCTTCGACGAGGCCTCGCGGCGCGGTGTCGAGTTAGTGGCCCTGCATGCTGCATACGACAGCGATCCCTTTGGCATTCACGAGCTGGAGTGGGCCTACGTCGAGCCGAAAGCAAATGAGGCCCTCGCTGAGCGCCTCGCCGGCTGGCAGGAACGTTACCCCGATGTTCGTGTGCACCGTGTGGTCGTAGCCGGCGGCCCCGCGCACCACCTCATCGAGCAGGCCAGAACCGCGCAGCTGGTCGTGGTGGGCAGCCACGGCGGTGAATTCACCGGGCTGCAGCTCGGTTCGGTTAGCTCCGCGGTGGTCCAGGCGACCCGCACAGCAGTCATCGTCGCCCGCCCGGGCAAACTCGTTTGAATGACCTCACCCGCGAATCGGCGACGGCCGCGTGTTCAGCGCGACAGTTCGGGTTCCTTGAGTCCGACGCTGCCGGCCTGACATTCAAAGTCGTTGCCGTGGCCTGTATCTGGCCCTTCGTCGGGATGTTTGCCCCGGAACGGCTCGGCCAGCTGTGCGCCCAAGGACGCGACCCCTCGGCCCACGACCGCGAGCGCACGGTTTGTGGTGGTTGCGGCAGCCCCGATGGTGGCGAAGGCGGCATCGAGCACGCTGGGAATGTGGAAGTCCTCCCAAGTCGCGACCTGGTGGTGGCGGGCCTTGGCGAAACTGTCGAGCTCGTCGCGAACGGCGCAGCGGTACTTGGCCAGCTCTCGCACCGATAAAAATCGGAAGCCGTCCAGGGTCGCCGGCTTGGCGAACCGGTCGAGTATTTCCTTCGCATCTTCGTATATATCGACGTCTTCGCGCAGATGACGATCGACGAGCTCGCGAGCTTCATCGATTGCTCGCGGCAGCTGCTCTGGTTGCGTCGACTCGATTCGCGCGAGGTTCAGGCGCTGCCATTTGTGCAGCGCACCTTCCGCGATCACCAGCAGGCTCAACGTGTCACCAAGCAGGTTGTCGTTGATGGCATTTCGCAGCTTCTCGGTGCGCTGCTGCACGGCCAAAGTGTGATCGAAAGACGCCAGGATGCGTCTGACATGGTTGCGTAGTTGCTCGACGGTGACGTTGAGCGCAGGCCCTAGAACGGCCACCGAATCCCAGTACGCATCGGGTAGCGACCCGTACTTTTCCAACGAGTCGACCATCCGCGAAATCGTCAGGCTATTGCCCAGAACGTCGCCGGCGCGCTGGGCCCGGGCGACTTCGAGCACTGATTCGACTTTGTCCTCCACGCGCCGGACGGCGTCCTCCACCTGGGCAACCGCGGACGTCAGCGCCATCTGCACCGCGATCATCTGCGCCGACACGATCGCTTCGGGGCCCAGCCCTGCCGGTCGCCACTGAAGGGGTGCGAGCAACTCGCTGGCGTCAGCGTTCGTCGTCATCCGAAAGAAGCCGTCGCTGAAGGGAATCAGATTGCCATCCTTCAGCGCGTTGAGGCTGTCGCGATGCAGCTGAACGTACTTGCCGGAGTCGGCCAGTAGCGAGGTCAGCCCGGCGAGCCTGCTCGCGGCGTTCGCGAGCGAGCCGCTGTCGATTCCGGCGACTCGCATAGCGTGTCCCGCGGTCGCCCGTAGCCGCGCCAGATAGGACTCGACAGCGGCTGGGGCACCGCCCAGCAGCAGGGTTTCGTCCTGGAACGACACCACGATCTCGTCGGTATCGGTATCGGTCACTGTCCGCACGTCGGACATCTCGGATGTGCTCACGGCACCCCCTGATCCTTCGGCCTGCAAAGCCGACAGTCAGCAGGTAGTGGTCGGCCCGCAAGACCGCACGTTACACGCGTGTTACGACCCAAACCCCCGGTTCGCCGTCTGTTGGGCAGGAATTCACCCGGGACGAGGACCTTGCGCAGCGACGCTGGCGAGGGAGGGCGCTGCCAGTTGCGATCACTCGGGTGGCTCACCCTGAAGGTTGCGGGCGCCCTTGACATTGCGCAGTCCCGAACAGTTCACGCAACCGACGCACCCTACACAGTCGACGCAGCGCACACAGGCAACGCAGCCGATGCAGCGGGTGCAGGCAATGCATGCCACGCACGCCACGCATTCCCGCAGGAGAAGACACAGCACAGTCAACAGGCTGCCGACTACCCCGACGCTGCCCGCGGTGCCCGCAGAGCCGGCTACCGCGACGCTGCCCGCGGTGCCTGCTGAGCCCGCCACCGCGACGCTACCCGCGGTGGCTGCCGAGCCGGCGACCGCGACGCTGCCGCCGGTGGCGACCGACCCGGCTACTGCGACGCTGTCCATGGTGGCGATCGAGCCGACAATTGAGCCGCTGTCAGGAGCGAGTGCAGAGTTCCTGAGAAGCATCATTGACTCATCATCCCAGCACGCAATGACGTTGGTAGCCGTGCTGAATCAGCCTGAGCAAGCGCACCGGCAGTGAGTGCACAGATGCATCATGATGCAGTGATGTTAGGATCAGGCGTGCGCACCACTATTGATCTTCCCGACGACCTGCACAAACAGGCGCTGTCGATCGCACGCGACACGCACCGCACGTTAAGCGAAACGGTCGCCGACCTCATTCGACGCGGCCTGCGTGCCGGCGGCCCCGCCGCGATCTCGACGGACCCCAGGACCGGGTTGCCCTTGGTAAGCGTGGGGACAGTGGTGACCTCCGCGGACGTGCGCTCATTGGAGGACGAGGAGTGACGGCGCTGCTCGACGCGAACGTGCTCATCGCACTGGTTGTCACCGAGCATGTGCATCACGACGCCGCCGCGGAATGGCTATCGCTATCCGGCACCGGATTCGCGACGTGCCCGATCACACAGGGGAGTCTTGTCCGTTTCCTGGTGCGAACGGGGCAGTCCGCGGCCGCTGCTCGGGATGTCGTCGGCGCCGTCGCGAGTGCAAACCGCCACGAATTCTGGTCTGACACGGTCTCTTTCGCCGATGTAGAGGTCGATGGGGTCGTCGGTCATCGGCAGGTAACAGATGCCTACCTTGCTCAGCTCGCACGGATCCACAAAGGGCAGTTGGTCACTCTCGACGGCGGCTTGGCGCACCTCCATAACGATGTCGCGGTACTCATTCCCACCGCAACCTGATGTCCCAAAGCCAGGGCTGCGTCACCGTCCGCGCTGCGCGAATCGCAACCAGGCAGCTGCGCTGCCGCGCAGGCTGGCCATTAAATGTACAATTCGTACAAAATAGACAAAACGCCTACAATAGCGGCATGCCGACACAAACCACGGGGAGCGCAGCGTCCACCGTCACGTTCCGCAACCGCGACGGCAGGCTGGTCGATGTGCCCACGGTGTCCGCGACTCGCCTCAGAAACGAGTTCGGCGCGGTCTTCGAGCAGGCCACCGTCGACGGGGCGGTGCTGATCACCAAGCACGACGCCCCCAAGGCGGTGCTGCTGTCGTATGCCGAATTCGAGGCCCTGACCAAATCGGCAACACCGGTTCTTGACGACCTCAGTGAACGCTTCGACGAGCTGCTGGCCACCATGCAGACACCGGAAGCCAAAGCCGGAGTCGCTGCGGCATTCAACGCCACACCGCAGGAACTCGGCGCCGCCGCGGTGAAGGCGGCGCGCGCCAAGCGGTGATTCAGCGCGGCTGATGGCTCGCAAAACAACCGTCCCGGCGCGGCTGTACGTGCTGGCAGGCGTCAACGGGGCCGGCAAGAGCAGCATCGGCGGGGCGGCGATCCGCGCGGCGGGCGGTAATTATTACAACCCCGATGAGGCGGCCCGCGAGCTAATCGCGGCCAACCCCGCTCTTGAGCCAGACCGATGCCAACGCGGCGGCATGGGGGCAGGGACGAAAGCTGCTCGAACGGGCGATCGATCAACGGCTCGATTTCGCGTTCGAGACCACACTTGGCGGCACTACGATGCCGCGGCTGCTGGCCGACGCCGCCTCGCGCGGCGTCGAGGTCTACGTCTTCTACGTCGGGCTGGCCAGCGCCGACGCTCACATCGAGCGGGTCCGGCAGCGAGTCCGGGCCGGCGGGCATGACATTCCCGAAGACGCTATCCGCCGTCGCTACCGCCACAGCCGGCTGAATCTCGTGCAGCTACTACCCGCGCTCACCGAACTGCGGGTCTACGACAACTCCGCGGCCGCCGATCCCGCAGCCGGGCAGGCACCGCAGCCGGTCCTGGTTTTGCACATGCAGCGCGGCCGCATCGTCGGGCCTCCCGATTTGGCCTCCACACCGGAGTGGGCGAAGCCCATCGTCGCGGCCGCGGTCACGCTCGGGTAACGCGCCGCGCGTTCTAGGAGAACGGCGGCGGCATCCGCGAAAGCCACCTGGCCGCAGCGACGTTCGCAATATCACAGCGGAGCCGGCGGTGCGAATCGGCGGCTCAGCTGCGCCACCAGCTCCACCGCGTCGGGTTCGCTGTCGATCACCTCGATCAGCGGATCACGCTCGTGCAGCGCGACCGGTTCCACACCGCCGAAGAACTGCATGGTGTCCCCGGCGGGCACGGGTCGCGCGCAGACCAGGTGCCCAGGCTTGAGCTGCCTGCTGGCCGTCCGCTCGCGCACCTCGTGGGTGTCGCCGGTGCGCACGTCGCGCACCGTAACGCTGTGGCTGGGGTTCACTTGCTTGACTTCGAACACCGACCGGTCCACCAACAGCCATTGCTCCGCCAGCGCCCGCTCGTCGTCGGGCAGCAGCGACCCGCGCAGCTCGAGAAACTCCGCGAATGCGCCGCCCTCGAACAGCATGGCGTCGATCACCAGCGGATCACCCAGTGCGGCAATCAACACGTCAGGATCGTCGCCGTCGGTGTAGCGGCAACGTTCGTAGCCCACCTCGAGCAGCTGGTCATCGCAGTCGCTGTCCAGCATGTGCTGGACGGCTTTTGAGTACAACCAGGCCGCCCGATCAGCCAACGGCAACACCTCGTGCCCGAGATGGCATTTCTTGTACTTGCGGCCCGACCCGCACCAGCACGGCTCGTTGCGGCCAATGTCGCGGCGCGGCTCGGTGCGGTACCGCGTCAATAGCTCCATCAGCGGGTGCTCCGGCTCGGCACCGGCGCGGCGCAGCAACTCCAACCCGCGCTCGACGTCGCCGCGATCGGAGGCGATACGGGCCAGATCCAACAATGGCAGCGGCCAATCCGGATCCATCGACTCGGCCGCCAACAGCTCCCGTTCGGCCTCATCGATGTCGCCGATCCGCTCCAGCGCCACCGCGCGCAGCCACCGACACGCCACCTGCGCCGCGCGCGGCACCTTCGGCTCCAATATCTCGGCGAACACGCCCAGCCCTGCCGCCCCAGCTCCGGCCATTGCCGATCGTCTCCTCCAACAGCAACTGGGCCAGCCAGCGGGTCGGCCAGCGCGGCCCCGACCCCAGCCACCAAATCGAGGAACTCGGCCGCATCGGCTGTTTCGGCGGTCTCATCGGCCTCGTCGGTCGCGGCCGACGCGTCGTCCAGCGGCTCGTCCGGGTCGACGGCGTCGATCAGCACCTGCGACACCTGGTCGTAGAGCGTGGCCAGCGTGTACAGCGCAACGGCGTCGTCAGGGTCGAGGTCATGACGGTCGGCCATCGCATCGCACCCGCGCTCGAAAAGCCAACCGTCGAAATCGAATCCGGCGGGTGCGAGCCATTCGCCGTGGTGCGCAAGCCCGTGGTCGTCGACGATCTCGCACAGGGGCGGCAGCGGCTCGGTGAACACCTCCGGGTCCTCGACGCATGCCGTCCATACAGCCGCAGCAAAGTACACCGGCTCGTCGGCGTCCAGCATCGCGGCTAGTCGCGCGCCCACCTCGGAATGCACGCGGGTGGTGACGCGCTCGACCACAAGCCCCTCGTCGATCAGCCGCACCCCGACGAGGTCCCCCTCGGCCGCGCCCGCCGCCTGCAGTGTGCCCGGCGCCAGGAGCAGCGCCCCGGCCGGGTCGATTACCCCGGCCGGAATGCCGCGCTGCTCGAGCAATTCGTCGTCGAAGCCCGCCAGCACGATCTCGGCCGCCGACCCGTCGGCGAGTCGCCGGTACTGCTCGTGCTCGCACAGCGCGGTGACCGGGTCCAGATCCGGGGTCACCGTGAGAATGTCGTGGGCCGCCTCGTGTGCGCGGAGCCGGTGTGTGAACACTCGCCCAGCCAGTAGCGTCGGCAGCCATATCCACCGGTCATCCACCAACTGCCTTGCCGGACATTCGGTTTCGTCGAGAAGTTCGTCGAGGACGGCATCGGCGTCGGCGCCGCCGCTGTCTCGCAATAGTCGCGCGATGTCATCCTCATCTAATGGGCCTTGTTGGGCAAGAATTCTCGCCAGGTTCCCCATCGGGTCGAACGGTTCCGCCACGGCGACCACCCTATGCCGCGGCTAGCCGGGTCGTCGACGATGGGGCAAGTGACCGGTGGGCTCGAAACCAGAGGTGAGTTGATCGCCGAGGTGCATGGCGACCACGCCAGGTGTCGTAGTATTCCCATCCGTCACATTGACCACGCGCTGGGTGGTGTGTGCGAATTTGTCCACCTCACAGCGACAGCATCAGCTGAGTGTTGGCCGCAGCGTAAGACTTGAATTCTTCTATCTGTCAAGTCGTCTCGCGCCTGTCGCTGCGAGGCGGACAAAGAGTCAAGCACTCCCGGAGCCGATACGCGTGTGGCAGATGTGCCTGCTCCTCGAATCGAGACTCTCGCGCAGCTCGCGCGCCGGCGAACTGGGAGCCTTAAATCGGAGCCGAGTCGCGAGGCGCCCTCGCTTCAGCGGTTCGCGCCATTGGCCAACTATGATACGGATTAACCCACTATCATACGGCTAAGTGAACTATAGTATGGCGAGATACGCCGACGGGAGGTCCGCTTCATGGAGTTGAACCGACCACTCGCGACGGTGACGCCAACACTTGACGGTGACGTCCTCACTGTCCTGGCCACGCACCATGCCGCATTTACCACCGGCCAGATTCACCGTGTCCTGAACCGCTTCTCGGAGGAGGGCATCCGCAAGGTTCTCTCGAGATTGGTTCGACAAGGCGTAGTAGAGGCAGAACGCGTGGGTCAGGCCTACGCTTACCGTCTCAACACCGCGCATCTAGCCGCCGAGCCCATCGTGGCGTTAGCGAAACTCTTCAACAAGTTCCTGACTCGCCTCGAGGAACAGCTCAGCGGATGGGATCACCCTCCGGCGTATGCCGCAGTTTTTGGATCCGCTGTGCGCGGCACGATGACCGTGGACAGCGATGTGGATCTTTTCCTGGTGCGCGAGAACGACACACCCGCGACCGCGTCGGAAATTCAAGTCCACGAGCTGGCCACTGCTGTTACTGACTGGACCGGTAACGACGCCCGTGCTATCGAGTACACAGTCGCCGAGCTGCGCGCTGCTCGGACGGAGCCGATAGTGCGGGAAGTGGTTGAACATGGGCTCACCGTGGTCGGATCGCGTGCCTGGTTGCTTAAACAGGTTAAGCCGGTTCGGAATAAGAGCGTGTAGTTAGTGTCTGAACGAACAAGGCCGAGCTCGGCCACCATCCGACTGGGCCGGCTGAAGAAGGCCACGCAGTTCCTTGATGCCGCAAACGTCATCGACGGTGAGATGTCGGACGCGGCTGTGACTCTCCTGGTCAACGCGGGCATCGCGGCGGCTGATGTCATATGCGGTGCGCGGCTAGGAAAATACGCGGTGGGTGAGAGTCACAGCCAGGCGGTCGCGCTACTCGGGCAGGCAGAACCTGGCATGGAGAAGCATTTACGTACCCTCCTGAATGTGAAGTCCAAGGTGGCCTACACCCATCAGTTGGCCACTTCGGCCGAACGCAAAAAAATCGAGACGGGCCGCCGAGGCGCTCGTAGAGGCCGCTCATCGTATCGCCGCGTCCTAGTGGAGGCCATTCCGGCGGTCCAGGTCCCTCAACATACAAAAATGTTGTCTCCGCACATCATCAGGCGATCCCGGCGGAACCCCTTGAGAAAGGACAAACTTAAGGCAGGTTCATGCCATACAGCGTCGTCGTCACGTACTTTTCGAGCACCGGCGCACGAAGAGCGCGCGACTCGGGCAGCGTCATCAACAAGGCATAGAGACCGACGAGAAAGAACACGCCGCTGTGGAACGCATCCGCATTCTCGGGGATATCGCCGCGGACACGTGCCTGTTCCAGCTCCTCGATCACCACGACCATCACCGGATGATTCGTCCACACTTCTTGCGGCGGCCGCGATGCCGAGAAATGCAGCGCGAGAAAATCTTTGAACAAATGACTGCCGAGCCGGCGTTCCAGCGACTCCATCGCGCTCACGGTCTTGGTCAATGCGGCCTCGACATCGTGCGGCTTCCCGAAGAATCGCGTCAACTCCCGCGCGATGCGTTCCTCTTCGCGGCGTTCCAGCTCGATCAGGACGTGCTCTTTGGTGGGGAAGTGAAAGAAGAATGTGCTGTGCGCGACACCGGCGGCCGATGCGATCGCGCCGGTGTCGGCCCCGTCCATCCCCGCCCGCTTGAACTCGCCCACCGCGGCGCCAAGCAGGCGTTCACGCGTCTGCGAACCCTTCGAGCTCCGAGAAGTTGAGGCGTCGTTAGCCGCAGGCATGGTGGGCTTCCAATAGGTCGACAAAAACTGAGTCATGTCAGAATAGCTCTTTCAAGACGCGGTGCATCCCGATAGTGTAAGCGAGTTATGACTACATGATCGAACCGCGCACATGCGCGATATACCAGGCTAAAAACTGATACAACTCAGGAAGGATGAGCCATGCAGATCCTCGCTGAGGCCGAAGAGCTACCCAAGGCGACGAACATCAAGACCCAGCTCGTCGCCCTATGGATAGCGGCCGCGTCGGCGCTGATTTTGTTGATCGCGTTCATTGCCTTCCCCGGCTTTTGGCCGCCGATGTCGCCACAACTGACGGCCGACCAGGTGGCCTCGTTCTATCGAAACCACACCGCCTGGATCCGGTTCAGCATGGTCACGTTCAACCTCTGCGGCATCATGCTCCTGCCGTTCTTCTGCGTGATCGTGGTGCAGATGAAACGGATGGCCACCCAAAGCCAGGCATTCGCATACTGTTACCTGAGCGCGGTAGTCAGCGGCGCAACGCTGTTCGCGCTCGCCGACATCTTCTACGCTGTCGCGGCTTTCCGACCGGAGCGCGATCCGGATCTGATCATGTTGCTCAACGACCTGGGGTGGATGGTGTTCATCGCGCCGGTCGGCATGATCGTGGCGCAAAACCTGATGCTCGCCTTGGCCGTCTACCACGACAACGGGCCCAATCCGGTGTTCCCGCGCTGGGTCGGCCATCTGTCGCTGCTGACTCTGTTCGCGATGGTTCCTTCGGCGTGTGCGGTCGTGATTACCGACGGGCCGCTGGCCTGGGACGGTGCGGTGTCGTTCTGGCTGCGCAACGGCGCCTTCGCCACCTTCGCCGTCGTCATGTTCTTTGTCGTCCGCGCAGCCATTCATCGGCAGGCAGTTGAAGAGGGCGTAGCGCGATGAGTGCAACGGTCGTGGCGGACGTCGAACGCCCCACACCAGCGAGCAAGCGCGACTTGTTGATCGTGTTCTGGATCTTCCCGATTTTCTTCGGCCTGTTCGGCGTGATTTTCGTTCTGCTGGCCAGAGTCATTCCACCGCCCAGGCCGGATGTCACGACCGACCAAAAAGTTCAGTGGTTCGCGGCGCACGCCACCACCATCCAGATCGGTTTCGCCGCAGTATGTGTGGTCTTCGGCGGTGCGGCCATCGCCAACGGCTACGTCGCCTACCAGATGAAGCGGATGTCGTCGGGCCCGACATTCGCTTACGCCTACATGGGCAGCATGGCCGTCGGCACGCTACCGGGACTCATGCTGGTCGCCCTCTGCTTTTCAGCAGCAACGTTTCGCCCCGGCCGCCAGCCGCGCATCACCGCACTGCTCTACGACCTCGGGATGCTGTCCTTCAACGGATCTTTGGGCTGCTTTGCCGCCGGGTACCTGGCGTTCGCGACCGCGATCCTCTACGACAAGAACGCCATCTTTCCCAAATGGCTTGCCTACGTATCAATCTGGCAAATCGTCACCGAGGTCATCGCCACCCAGATGTGGGTGTCCTCGGCCGGGCCGTATTCCTGGAACGGGTCGATCGCCTTCTGGTTGGCCGTTATCGTTTTCGGCTTCTGGCTGAACTGCCAGGGCATCTGCCTGAAATTGGCCACCGACCGGCAACCCGCCGGGTCTCGGCCCCTCGATTGACCGGGCCGACGATGACGATTACCGAGCCGCAACAACGCAAAACACACCTGCCCGGCGATGGGCACATGTGGTTCATGGTCCTGGGCGATCTCATCATCTTCGGCGCCTACTTCATCGTCTACATGGTGCAGCGTGCGATGGCGCCCGCGGCATATCTGCAGGCACAACAGCACCTCAGCATTACCATCGGGGTCCTCAACACGGTGGTCTTGGTGACCAGTTCGTGGTTCGTTGCCCAAGCTGTGCGGGCGACCGCTACCGCCGACTATGAGCGGGCGGTCCGGCTGATCTACGGCGGCGGTGCCTGCGGGGTGCTGTTCATCGCGATCAAGGCCTACGAGTGGACGACGAAGATCACGCATGGCTACACCACGTCCAACGAGTTCTTCATGTTCTACTACATGCTCACGGGCGTGCACGTATTCCATGTCGCACTGGGCATTTTGATCCTGGGGATCGGTGTGCGCGAACTGCGCAACCCGCGACGGCGGCGTCTATCGATGGTCGAACAGGGCGCCACCTATTGGCACATGGTGGACCTGCTGTGGCTCGTCATCTTCGGCCTGCTCTACGTGATGAGGTGATTTGAGTGACCACAGCAGCCCGCTCCATCACCTACGCATGGATCGTCCTGTGCGCCATCACCATCGGTTCGTGGTGGCTGGCGCTGGGACACAGCAGCCACGCCGCGACGCCCAGCGTTGTCATCACCACCGCCGTCGTCCTGCTGGGGTTCGTCAAGGGCCGTTTGGTGATTCAGTACTTCATGGCGGTCAATACCGCTCCGCGGTGGCTCAAATTGGCCACGGATGCCTGGCTTTTCACGCTGTGGGCGGCGGTGCTGGCGATTTACTTATATTGATTGGGTCGCAGTGACCACATGGGTCTCTGCTTCTGGTGGCATACCGGTTTGTCCAGCTCTGAGCGACAACCAGGCTGTCGCTCAGAGCTGGACAAACCGGGGTTCTGGTCTCGGCCGCAACGCATGTCGCAGATGGGATAAAAGGCAGGTCGCTGCGGGGACTGTCGCGTTAGGGAGGTTGCCGCAATAGCGGCCGCCCACGCGCGGCGCTGCTGGCCAGACCCCACCCCGCGTTTCATCCCGCGGTGATGAGCATGTCCTTCCACGTCTTGGGCTTCGATGACCGCGCGAGATCGGCCTGCCGGAACATCTGACCATCGCGCGTGACGTAGCGACCGGTGGCCGGGTCATAGCGAGCGGTGGCGACCGACGGTGAAGCGCCGGACCCGTTGGACGCAAACGCACTTGGCGCTGTTGGCGGAACGTTGACCGAACCCGGCGCTGGCGGCCCTGGCGGTGTTCCAGCGGGCGCCGCTCCCGGCGGCAAAGGTGTCCCGTCAACCGGGCCGAAAATGTGGTCGGGCACCGTCACCCGGTCATCGGGCGGCACGCCTTGCGATAACAGGTTGGGGTCCAGCGGGCCCGGACCCAACGCGTGCTGCCGCATCGCCAACGGCGTAAAGGGCTTGTCGCTGTCGCAGATCTCGACGGTGGGGGCGCGTTTTCCGGGATGGCCCATGCAGGGATTGTTGCGCACTCCACGCACCGCGATGGGGGAGTCTTGCGGCAGCTTGCAGTACAGATCGTCGGGGGTGTCGATCGTGTCCAGCTCGGCCGGCGAACGCCACTGCGAGGGCGGCAGGAATCCCACCGTGCACGCCGGCGGGTCGGCGATCGTCAGCGTGAATCCACCAACGGCCAGACCGGTCGGGTTGCTGGTGACGCCATAGGAGCTGTAGGCCGCGACATCGGGGGGCAGCAGCACCAGCAGTTGCTCGAGCGACGGGTGGTAGGTCACGCCGATTTGACCGATGGTGGTCAGGTTGGCCAGAAATACCGGCAGGGTGGGTTTCAGCTGGTTGAGCAGCCGGGAAACCCCTTGGGAAAAGCCAGGTCCGGTTTGCAGCAGTTTGCGGAACTGCGGGTCGTCGGTCACCAGCTGCTCGGTGACACCTGCGAGATTGTGCGCCCAGCGCCGTGTCGCATCGGCGGTCTGGGCTTGTGCATCCAGGAACGGGACGGCGTCATCTATGAAGCCGCGCGTGTGGTCGGCGGTGTCATTGGCGTCGTGCGACACCTTGGCCGACGAGTCGAGCAGAGACTGCAGGTCATAACCGGCCCCGTTGAAACCCTTGAACGACTCGTCGAGCAGTTGGGAGAGCTTGTCTTTGGGGATGCTGTTGGTCAACGCGCTGAGGTGATCGAGCATCGGTCCCACCGGCTGCGGGATGGTCGTGTCACGCGCGGCGATCACCGACCCGTCCCGCAGGTAGGGCGCCGACTCCGAGCGCGGGACCAGGTCCACGTACTGTTCGCCCACCGCCGAAATGCTGCGGATCGAGGCGTGCACGTCCGCCGGAATCTTCGGCGACGTGTCAATCGACAGCGTGGCTTCCGCGCCCGTCGCCGTCGGTCCCACCGCGGTCACCTTGCCGATCTGCACACCCCGGTAGGTGACATTGCTGAACCGGTACACGCCGCCGGTGTCCGGCAACTCCAACTTCACGGTCAGGCGCCCGATCCCGAGCAGCGTCGGCACCTGCATGTACTCGAACACCATCGTCGCCAAGCCGATGATCCCCGCGATGATGAAGATGGTCAGCTGAATACGGACGAAACGTGTCAGCATCAGTTGCCGCCCGGATGGTCCAGTGGGGCAATGGGACTCATATCGGATCCCCGGAAGGCAGGTGCCGGCACCGGCCCGGGTGCCAGCGGGGCAGCCCCGGGAGGCGGCAGCGATGCCGGTAGCGGCGGCGGCGTGATGCCGGCTGCGAACGGGTCCCTGGTATAGCCCAGGTACCAGGGATCACCCGGGGCGGGTACCAGCGCCGCGTCGGTATCTCCCCAGCGGGTGCCGGCGCCCAGTGTTCTCTTCAGCCTGGGAACGGTCATGTCGACGACCGCGAAGACATTGAAATAGTCACCGCGGATGGCTCGGTCGATGAAGTTCTGCGTGAACGGGAATGCCGGCAGGTAGCCCAGGAGAGTGCTGAGATCCGGTCCCACATCGGCCAGCGCACGGAGCGTCGGTTCGAGATTCTGCAAATTCTTGACCAGATCGGCCTGTGTGTCGTTGACGAGCCGGGTCGCGGTATTGCTGAAGACGCGAAGTTTGTCCAGTGCGGTGGTGATGCGCGGGCGTTCCCGAATCAACACGTCCAACGCGGGCGGTATTTTGCGCAGCGCCTGCGAGATCACCTCACGCTGGGACGCGAACGTGCCGGCGAGCCGGTTCAGCGCTTCGATGGAGGCAACGATCTTTTCGCGCTGCTGATCCAGCACCCCGACGAATTCGTCGAGCCGTGTCAACAGTTCGCGGGCGTCGTTCTCATGACCCGACAACGCCGCGCTGAAGTTGTGGATGACGTCGCCGATCTGGCCCAGGCCACCGGAATTCAGCACGACCGACAGCGCCGACAGCGTCTGCTCCGTCGACGGATACGACGACGAGCGATCCAGCGGAATGGTGGCCCCGGACGCGAGGCGTCCCTCTGGCCGCTGACCGAGCGGGGGATTGAGCTCGACGTGCATCGAACCCAGCAAGCTGGTCTGGCCAACGACGGCTAGCGCGTTCGCCGGCACCACGGCATCGGGTTTGACAGAGACCTCGATGTCGGCGTGGTCGCCCTTGACCCGCATTTTGCCGACGCTGCCCACGATGACGTCGGCCATCATCACCGGTGAATTCGATTCCAGCGTGCCGATATTGGCGATCTCGATGTGATAGATGGTGGCGTGCGGGCCGCGGCCCACGGCGCCCGGCAGCGGCAGCGAGTTGACGCCTTGGAATGCGCAACCGCTGACGGTCGCGGCGCAGGCTACGATGCACAGTGCTCGAGTTATGGTCATGGCGGTGGCGCCCCTCCGCCGGGCGGCGGTTGTTGATCGGCTGGCTGATTGGCTGGGGGAGGCGGACTTTCGGGCGGCAGCAACAGCTCCAGCAAGGTCTTCGGTGACGACTCATTCAGGCCCGTATACGCCGACACCGACGGTGGCGTCTCCGGTGGCGTCGGGGAAGGGCCCTCTGCGCCGGGCGCCAGACGTGGTTCGGCGTAGATGATTTTCCCGGGAGTCGCGATTTGTTGCAGAATCAGGTTGGTCGGAATGGGTAGGTAATTCAAGGTCGCGGTTCGCGCTCCTGGGCCGAGGTACTCGGCGCATAGCTTCCCCGTTTCCGGTGCGGTGACGTTGCCGACGGCCCCGATCGCGTCGCAGATGAAGTGTGTCGGATTAGCGAGGCTGTTGATGATGAAGCTCCCCATTGCCCCGGGCGTGTTGGGGTTGTAGATGTTGTAGCTGTTGGCGAACGAGGTGGGTGCGGCGTGCAGGATGTTTTCCACGTCCAGCCGATCGTCGACCAGGGTTTGGGTGACGTTGGCCAGCCGCTGGACCTGCTCGGCGGTCTTGTCCCGGGTACCGGCAACGAATCGCTGTACCTCGCCGACCGCGATCGCCAGATTCGACAGCGCCGCATCGAGGTCGGATCGGCTGTCGTCGATCACGCTGCTCAGCGTCGCCAGCCGGTTTTGAAACTGCACGATCTGTTGATTGCTGTCGCGCAGGGTTGTGACGAAGTTCTGCAGATTCTTGATGACGTCGACGATGTTGCCGCTGCCGTTGGCCAAGACCCGGCTGATCCCGGATAGCTGCGTAAGGGTCTGGCGGAGCTTTTCGCCGTTACCATCGAGCGTGTTGGCGGCACTGTCGATGAAGCGACTGACCGATGTTGTCGAGACGGCTTCATTTGGGCCCAATTCCGTAGCCAGTCTATTCAATTGCGCGGTGACCTCGTCCCATTCGACGGGCACCGCGGTGCGGTCGACGTCGATCACAGCCCCGTCGCGCATCTTGGCTCCGCTTTTGTGGTACGCCGGAGTGAGCTGGACGTAGCGTGCCGCCACCAGGTTCTGCGAGACGATCACGGCCTTGGCATCGGCCGGGATCGGCACGTCGCGGTCGACCTGCAAGAGCAGCTTGGCCCGGTTCGGCTGCGGTTGGACGGATGATATGGTGCCGACTTTGACGCCGGATACGCGGATGTCGTCACCGGGATAGATCCCGGTGGCGGAGCTGAAATAGGCGGTGATCGTCTGCGGGCGGAAGAACGTCTCGCGAACGATGAACGCGGTCGCGGCCACGATCAGCCCCACCAAGAGTACCGCTGTCGCCAGCCGCTTTCTGTCGGTCATCGGGATCCCCCCGGAATGCCATTGTGCGGCCAGGGGAACAGAGCCCGCGGCATGTTCGGGTCTCCGCGGCGGAAGCCAAAGTAAAAGTCGAAGAACGGCTGAATCAGTTCTGGTATCGCAAGATTGGGCACAAAGGCGTTGTAGTAGAAGCCGTTGGACACGGACTCACCCACGGTGAACTCGTACTTCTTGAGACCGGGCAGCGCCTTGGCGATGTTGTCGCGGTTCTTTTCCAGCATTGCGGCAACGGAATTCAATCTGTCCAGTGTCGGCTTGAGCTTGCCTTCGTTGTCGGCAACCAGTCCGGACAGCTCTTTGGCGACGGCGGACACGTTGGCCAGCAGCCTGCTGATCGCGTTGCGTCGTTGCACGAGCACCTCGAGCAGAACGTTCCCGTCGAGGAGCAGCGTGTTGACTTGCTGGCTGTGCCCCGACAGGATGCCGGTGACATCGGCGGCGCTCTTGAGCAGCGCGTCGAGGGTTTCACCACGGTTGTTGATTGCCCGCGAGAGTCGGGTGAGCCCATCGAATGTCGGGCCCAATTGTGGAGCGATCTGGTCGATCGTCGTCGACAGTGCGTCCAACGATTGGTTGAGGGTATTGGTGCTCGTGGCGGCCAAGTTCGTGGTCACGTCCGAGACGGCCTCGCTCAATGAGTAGGGCGAGGATGTCCTGGACGGCGGTATGACATCTGATGGATGCATCCGGCCGCTGCCGGCCGGCTCCAAGGTCAGCACTCGTGCGCCCAGCAGCGAACCGGTACGGATGTGTGCGGTGGTCTGTGAGCCGAGCCGAACCTTGGCGCTGGCGCCGAATGTGACCAGCGCCTCGCCGTCGTGCAGCGAGACTTCCGAGACGGTGCCGACCTTGACTCCTGATACCAACACATTGTTTCCCGCGGCGATGCCGCCGGCTTCGGAAAACAACGCCTGGTAGCGGATCGTCGTCGCCCAGGACACCAGCCGCTCGGGGGCCAGCCCGACGGCGATGATCAGCATGATCAGAACCGCGCCGATAAAGCCTGATCGAATATGTTTGGCGTCACGGTATTTCAGCATCAGGGCTCCGCGCATCTTCCTTCTGTTTGCTTGAACCACGGGTAGACCGCCGTCCGGCCTTGCAAATCGGTGACGCGGAAGGCCAACCCACAGATGTAATAGTTGACAAAGCTGCCGTAGGCACCGGTGCGGGCCAGCTTGCGGAAGTTGTTGGGTGCCCGCTGCAAGGCATCGTCGAGGAGTCCCTTGCCGCCTTCGAGCAGAGGAGCCAATCGATTCAACTGATCGACCGTTCCGGCCAGCGGTGAGCGCGCCGCGCCCAGCAGGTCGGATATCGACGCGGTACCGGTGTCGAGCGCCTGGATGGCGTCGCCGATGGGGTCGCGGTCGTGCGAAAGATCGGTAATCAGACGCTGCAGGTGTTCAATCGCGCCGGAAAACTGATCGCCCTGTTCGGCAAGGGTTTTCACCACGGTGTTGAGGTTGTCGATCAGGTGCTCGACGGCCTCATTCTTCTCGGCGACATCGTTGGAGAACGACGACGTCTTGGCCAGCAGCGACTGCAATGTCTGACCCTGGCCCTGAAACACCTGCAGCAACGCTGCCGTCAGTGCGTTGACGTCACGCGGATTCAGGCCGCGGATAACGGGTTTCAGCCCGCCCAGGAGCAGATCAAGATCCAGTGAGGGCATCGTGTGGTCGACGGGAATTTGTGATCCGGCTGGCAGCACTCGCGTCGATCCCGGCCCGATGATCACTTCGAGGTAGCGATCCCCGACCAGGTTGAGATAGCGCACGGCCGCCCTGCTGCCCGTCGTGAGTGCGACGTCGTCGTCGGCGTCGAATTCCACCAGGACGCTGTTGTTCGGCTGGAGCGACACGGTATTGACCGTGCCGACTCGAATTCCGGCTACCCGCACCGAATCTCCCGTCTTCAGCTGCGAGGCATCGGTGAAGATGGCGGAGTAGCCGTTGGTTGGGCCATTGCGGAACTGGCCGAAAATGAAAAGCAGGGAGATGGTGAGCATCGACATCACGGTGACGAAGATGCCGAAGTTGAACGCCGTTCGACCGACGGGCCGCCGCGTGGAGCTCATCCTGGTTGCCCGATCTGAGCGGTGTTGCGCGGCGGTCCATCAATGGGCCCGTACAGGATCTGCTTGAGTAAGTCAGAGTTCAGCAGGATTCCCGGGTTGTTGTACTGCCACGGATTGGCGCCGACGTCGGCAACATCGAAGGGCGGAAAGGTGTTGTAGGCAACGGGGATTTCGTGATCACACTGCGGACCGCCCCGGGCGGCGACCTTGGGTAGGTTCGCCGGGTACCGGTAACGCTCGGAGCCCAGGGTTATGCCACCCAGCACCTCAAGACCGGGGACCTGGGTAGGAGGTTGCTTGGCCAACGGCAGCATTCCGCGCAGCGCGCAGGTCAGCGCGGAATGGTATTCGTTGGTCAGGTCTGTGGTCGGCACCAGCAGATGCATGACGTCGGTGAGTGCCTGGCGGTTAGCGCCCACAACGTCGTTACCCACATCGGCCAGGCCGATCGCGCTGATCAGGAATGCGTCGAGGTTGCGTTGTTCGTCGACGATGGATTGGCTGACCCTCGTCGTATTGTCAACGGTTCTGATCAGATCGGGGGCCGCGTCGGCGTAAGCGATGGACACGTCGGCGGTGGCCGCGATGTCGTGGCTCAGATTCGGCAGACTCGGCTCGATCTTGGCGAGAAACGCATTCAGGTCGCTGAACAGCTGGCCGAGTCGTCCACCCCGCCCGTTGAGAGAGGTGGCGATCGCACCGAGCGTTTGGTTGAGTTTGGCAGGGTCGATTTTCGCCAGCACCGAGGTGAGTTGCTGGAACACCGTGTTGATTTCGACGGTAACCCGGCCGGCATCGAGCACCTGGCCGGCGCGCAGACGCTGCGGCGAGGGATCTTCGGGGGGAATCAGTTGGATGAACTTCGCGCCGAACGCGGTCGTCGCGACGATGTCGACGAGGACATTGGCCGGCAGCAGGCGCATCCGGGACGGGTCGATGGCCAAATGAATCGCCGCCTGGCCATTGGCAATGTCCTCGACGGACGCGACGGTGCCGACCGGTGCGCCGTGCAGTTTGACCTTTGCGCCGGGGTTCATCATCAGACCCGCGCGATCGGAAAGCACGGTCACCGGCACGGTCTCGGTGAAGCCTCCGCGGAACTGCGTCAGGGCAAGGGCGATGACCGCGACAATGACGACGACGGTGGCCAGCCCCGCGAGTGGGCGCTTATAGGAGTGTCGACGGCGGCCCCGAGAAAGACCCCTGTGACCGGCCGGCAACATGACTTGGGCGCGGGTTTGCGCCGGTCCGGCCGGAATGCTTTGGGTCACCTACGCTCCTTCGCTGCAGGGAGCTAGTCGGCACGGCACGAAATGCCAAGTGCCCCAACGGCCTAGAGTCAGGGCCCCGTGATGTGATACAAATCTCATGTTAGTAGCGAGCAGAACGATACATTCGTCGAGCTCAAAGTACAAGACTGCTTTGCACGAGAGTGTTGTTCTACACTGGCCACTGCCGACACGCCAGCAGAGGAGCATCGTGACCGGTTTCCCCGTCCGGAACGTCTCGCCAGAGTTGGCGCAACGCTACGCAGACCAAGGTTGGTGGACCCGCGACACTCTCGGGGATCTGCTGGCTCGATGCCTCAAGGACAACCCGCACGTCACGTTCACGGTCCACTCCGCGCAGCGGCCCTACGCCGGCACCTTCGCCGACGTCGAACTGCTGGCCCGCAAGCTGGCGGCGGGGCTGCGAGCCCAAGGCGTTGGAGCGGGCGACGTGGTCGCCTTCCAGCTGCCGAACTGGGTGGAGGCGGCGGCAACCTTCTGGGCATCGGCATTCCTGGGTGCGGTGGTGGTTCCGATCGTCCACTTCTACGGCCCCCGCGAACTCGGGTTCATCCTGGGCACCGTCCAACCGCGTGCCTTCATCACCGCCGAGGGGTTTGGGCGCATGGCATTCGATCCCGACGTCTGCGCCGCGGTGCCGATCGTCGCGGTGGTCGGCTCCAGCTTCGACGCCCTGGTCGACGTCGAACCCATGGAGGGCACGCTGGCGGCCGACCCCGCCGGTCCCACGCTGATTGCGTTCACCTCCGGGACCACCAGCAATCCCAAGGGCGTGATCCACAGCCATCAGACGCTGAGCTTCGAGACCCACCAACTGCTGGCGAATTACCCACCGGGCCGGGGGCGGCAACTCACCGCGCTGCCCGTCGGCCATTTCATCGGCATGCTTGGCGCGTTCTTGATCCCGGTCCTCGAGGGGGCGCCGATCGATCTGTGCGATGTTTGGGATCCCGGCCTCGCGATCGACCTGATGGAAAGCGACGGCGTCGCGCTCGGTGGCGGACCGCCCTACTTCGTCACCAGCCTGCTCGACCATCCGCGGTTCACCGACGAACACCTGCAATACATCAAGTACCTCGGCCTCGGCGGGTCCACCGTTCCGGCGGCCGTCACGCGGCGGCTGACCGATCTCGGCATCCTTGTCCACCGCTCCTACGGCAGCAGCGAACACCCGTCGATCACCGGTTCGCATTGGACCGCACCGGAGGACAAGCGGCTGTTCACCGACGGGAAGGCGAGGCCTGGTGTGGAGGTCCGGCTGGCCGACGACGGCGAAATCCTTTCGCGCGGACCGGATTTGTTCATCGGGTATACCGATCCCGCTTTGACCGCCCAGGCCTTCGACGACGACGGGTGGTATCACACCGGCGACATCGGGGTGATGGATGACGACGGCTACGTCACCATCACCGACCGCAAGTCCGACATCGTCATCCGCGGCGGCGAGAACATCAGCGCCCTGGAGGTCGAGGAAATCTTGCTCGGCTTGCCAGCGGTCGCCGAGGCCGTGGTGGTGTCCGCGCCGGATGCCCGGCTGGGCGAACACGCCGCCGCGGTGTTGCGCATCAAGCCGGGGCACGCCATGCCCTCGCTGGATGAGGTCCGCGAGCACTTCGAGCGCGCCGGGGTGGCCAAACAGAAATGGCCCGAGGAGTTGCACGAGGTGGACGACTATCCCGCGCACCGCCAGCGGAAAGGTGCAGAAATACGTGGTGCGCCAGCGTATTCGGGAGCAGGCCGGGCAAAAGTGAGAGTTGAACTTTTGAGTTGGGAAGAATATCGTTCTACTGCGACCTTCTTGTTTAGGAGTCATGGGTGACTATCCTCGCGGAGCAACGCAGTTATGTCGCGGGCCGGTGGATCACTGGCGATGATGTGGTCAGCGTCGAGAACCCCGCTGACGAAAGCCACGTCGCAGACATCACCGTCACACCGCTGGCCGAGGTGCAGCGCGCGATTGATGAGGCGCGCCGCAGCTTCGACGAAGGCGTGTGGGCCGAAACGGCTCCGGGTGAGCGGGCGCGGGTGCTGCGGGCCTTCATTGACCACATCGAGGCCGCCCGCGATGAGCTGGTGCCGACGCTCGTCGCCGAGGCCGGTCAATCGACCTTCTTCGCCGATTACACGCAGTTGCGCGCCGGGGCAACGATCGGCCGTCACACCATTGAACTGTTCTTGTCGATGTCACACGAGCAGGCCAGCCCGGTGCCCGTCGACGAGTTGGTGCGGGGCCGAGTGGCGCTCAGCCTTCGTCGCCATGAACCGGTCGGGGTGGTCACGGCCATCACGCCGTACAACGCGGCGCTAATCATGGGCTTTCAGAAGCTCATTCCCGCCTTGATGGCCGGCAACTCGGTGATCCTGCGGCCCAGCCCGCTGACACCGATCTCATCGCTGATCTTCGGCGTGGCCGCCGACGCGGCGGGCCTGCCGCCGGGCGTCTTGAGCGTTGTCGTCGAGGCGGGCACGGCCGGCGCGGAGCTGCTTACCAGCCACCCGGCCGTCGATATGGTGTCGTTCACCGGGTCGACAGTGGCGGGGCGCAGGATCCTCGCCCAGGCGGCGCCGACCGTCAAACGCGTGTCGTTGGAGCTCGGTGGCAAGTCCGCGCAGATCTATCTGCCGGACGCAGTACATCGCGCCGCCGGCGGCGCCGCCGTCGTCGTCGCGAGCACGGCCGGCCAGGCCTGCGTGGCAGCCACCAGAATGCTTGTGCCGCAGGATCGCAAGGACGAAGTGCTGCAAGCGGTTTCCGAGGTGTACAAGTCGATCAAGGTCGGTCCACCCACCGACGAATCGGCGATGATGGGTCCGGTGATCAGTGCGGCGCAGCGCGACAGGTGCGAGCAGTACGTGAAGCTGGCAGAAGAGCACGGCGGCAAGGTGTTCTGCGGCGGCGGCCGCCCGGCCGGCCTGGACCGCGGCTACTACTTCGAGCCCACCGTGCTGGATCTGCCGAGCAACGCCAATCCGGCTGCGCAGGAAGAGATCTTCGGTCCGGTGATCGGCGTGCTCGGTTACCGCGATGTCGACGACGCGGTGGCGATCGCCAATGACAGCATCTACGGGTTGTCCGGTCAGGTGTACGGGGTCGACGCGGCGGCCGCGGTCAACGTGGCACGTCGGCTGCGCACCGGCGCGGTCAACGTCAACACCAGCGTGTTTTCCGCGTACGCACCCAGCGGGGGCTACAAGCAGAGCGGTCTGGGCCGCGAACGGGGCCCGGACGGTATTCGCGAATTTCAGGAGGTAAAGCACATGTCGATTGGAGAATTGAAATGAGCGAATACAACCTGGATTGGCTGATCTCGGTCGACGATCACATCCTCGAACCGCCGAATCTGTGGGTCGACCGCGTCGCGTCGAAGGACCGGGACCGCGCCCCGCACATGGAGGTCGACGACAACGGGATGGACGTCTGGGTTTATGACGGCAAGAGGATGCCTAGCTCGGGCTTGAGCGCCGTCGTCGGCAAGTCCAAGGAGGAGTTCAGCCCCGAACCGCTGAATTACTCCGAGATGCGGCCAGGCTGTTACGACGCCAAGGCGCGTCTGGAGGACATGGATCGCTCGGGTGTGCTTGCGTCGCTGTGCTTTCCGACCCTGCCCCGGTTCTGCGGTCAACTGTTCATGGAGGCCAGTGACCGGGAATTCGGCTTCCAGTGCCTGCAGATCTACAATGACTGGCTCGTCGAGGACTGGTGCGGCGTCGCCCCAGGGCGCTACATCCCGCTGATGCTGATCCCCATGTGGGATCCGGCCCTCGCCGTCAAGGAGATGGAGCGCATGGCGGCCAAGGGCGTGACGGCCTTTGCATTCTCCGAAAACCCGGAACCCTTGGGGCTACCGACGATTCACGACAGCAATGGCTACTGGGAACCAGTCATGGCGGCGGCCAACGAACTTGAACTCGTCGCGAGCATGCACGTGGGCTCGTCGTCGACGCTGCCCAAGATCTGCAACGATGCGCCGTTCATGGCCAACCTCACCTGGGGTGCCTCGCGCACGTCGGGAACCATGCTGTCCTGGCTCTTCAGCGGATTGTTCCAGCGCTACCCGAACCTGAAAATCGCCCTGTCCGAGGGCGAATGCGGTTGGATGCCCTACTTCCTGGAGCGCGCCGAGCAGGTGCTGGACAAGCAGCGGTACTGGGTTAAGCGCGGGCAGACGTTCATGGGACACGCTGGTAATGGGGCCGACCTCGACACCCTCGACATCCGACAATCCTTCCGCGATCACGTCTACGGCTGCATCATCGAGGATCACCACGCGGTCAAGAGCCTGGCCGAGCTCGGCGAGGACAACGTCATGTGCGAGACCGACTACCCGCACTCGGACTCCACCTGGCCCGACTGCATCAGCGTTGCCCGCAACACCATGAAGGACCTTCCGGAGAACGTGCAGTACAAGCTGCTGCGCGGAAACGCCGAACGGCTGTACCGGTTCACGCCGGCAGAGCCGCCCGTCCTGGCGAACGCCTAAGCCGATGAGCGGCGTACTGGACGGCAAGAGCACGATCGTCACCGGCGCCGGTTCCGGGGTGGGCCGGGTGTCGGCGCTGAGGTTCGCCGGGGAAGGCGCCCTGTTGGTCGCGGCCGACATCGACCTCGACCACGCGAAAGAGACTGTGCGCCAGGTTGAATCGGCTGGCGGGACCGCCATCGCCGTCGGGACCGACGTATCGGATGAGCAGCAGGTCCAGGCGATGATCGCGGCGGCGGTCGACCAGTACGGTCGGCTGGACATCCTGTTCAACAACGTCGGCATCCCGACGCCGCGACTCGGCATGACTTTCGAGGAGCACACGCTCGACGACTTCAACCGCCTGGTCGCGGTCAACCTCGGCGGGGTGTTCCTCGGGTGCAAGTACGCCGTGCTGCGCTTCAAGGAGCAAGGCGACGGCGGCGTCATCCTCAACACCGCTTCGGTGGCGGGTCTGGTGGGGTGGGGCGGCACGGTCTACGGCGCCACCAAGGGTGGGGTCATCCAGCTCACCCGCGGAGTCGCGATCGAGGCGGCCCCCTTCGGAATTCGCGTCAACGCCATCTGCCCGGCCGCCATGCCGCTGACCGGATTCATGGCGGCGGGCGGACTGCAGGTCGACGCGGACCAGCAGGCAGAGATCGCCAAAGCCGTTGGTGGACAGCACCCGCTCGGCCGTGCCATCACGGCCGAGGACTGCGCCGAGGCCGCGCTGTATCTGGTCTCGGACGCGTCACGCAACGTCACCGGGGTGGCGCTACCGGTCGACGGTGGGTTCGTGGCCCGATGACTTCAGCCACGCTGGATCGCGATCGACTGCGGGAGCTGTTCGACCTGCGCAGTTCCTATAACGCATGGGCCGGTGGCGCTTACGAGCACGATCCGTATCCGGTTTGGCACCGGTTGCGCGAAGAGGGGCCGGTGCTGCCCGGCGTGCTCCACGAGCTGACCGGCTCCACCGACACGATGTTCTTCCATGGGCTGCCGTACCCCGACAGCCCCCATTTCACGGTGTTCGACTACGACTCCTGCATGATCGCCTACCGCAACCCGGATGTATTCGCCTCGTCCCCGGAGCCCATCGACCTCGAGAGCGGTCCACTGGGCCTGACCAACAGCATGCTCTCGATGAACGGCGAGCAGCACAAGCGCTATCGCGCCCTTGTCCAACCGTCCTTCCTGCCGGCGAACGGCAAATGGTGGATCGACAATTGGATCACCGAGACCGTGGACTTGCTCATCGACGGGTTCGTGCACGACGGACACGCCGAACTCAACGTCGACTTCTGCGCGGCCATCCCCGTGCTCACGATTACCGGCAGTTTCGGCGTGCCCGTCGAGCAGGCGCTCGATATCCGGCAATCCCTCGCGACCGATCCGCAGAAGGTGGTCGACCTACTCAAGCCGATCGTCGCGGCTCGCCGCGAGGAGCCGAAGGACGACCTGATCAGCGTCCTCGTCCAAGCCGAACTGACCAATGACGACGGCGTCACGGACCGACTCACCGATCGTGAGATCGATTCCTTCGTGCTGCTGTTGCTCGGCGCGGGCTCGGGCACCACATGGAAGCAGATGGGCACCACGCTGACGGCGCTGTTGCAGCGTCCCGAACTCCTCGAGGCGGTGCGCGCCGACCGGCAGCTGCTGCGCCCTGCCATCGAGGAGACGATTCGTTGGATGCCAACCGATCCGATGTTCTCCCGCTGGGTCATGTCCGACACCGAACTTGGCGGTGTAGAGCTGCCGGCCGGGTCCGTCGTGCATCTCGCGATCGGCGCCGCCAATAGGGACCCCACCCGATGGGACCGCCCCGATGAGTTCGACATCACCCGAAAGTTCAGGCCGTCATTGGGATTCGGTCAGGGCGTACACATCTGTCTGGGCATGCACGTGGCCCGCGCCGAGATGACCATTGCGATCTCGGCGCTGCTGGACCGGCTGCCCAACCTGCGTCTCGATCCGGATGCCGAACCACCCCGCTTCGTCGGAATGTACGAGCGCGGGGCGACTGCGATACCCGTGCTCTTCGACAAGGCCTGAGGTGGATATGAGCGAGTCAAACTACACACAACCCGACCTCCTGCTGCTCGGCGAGGACCACATTCGCGCGTATCGCGAAACCGGCGGCGAGGTGGGGTACATCTGGAACGGCGTTCCCACGCTTTTGCTCACCTCGACCGGTCGCCGCACCGGCCAAAAACGCACCTCGGCGCTCATTTTCGGGCGCGACGCCGATGACTATCTGGTGGTGGCTTCCATGGGCGGTGCGCCGAGTCACCCGATGTGGTACCTGAATTTGCAGGCGAATCCCGAAGCCACGATCCAGGTGCAAGCCGAAACGCTCGCGGTTGTCGCGCACACCGCGTCGGTCGCTGAAAAGCCGCGGCTGTGGAAGATCGTCACCGACGTCTGGCCCAACTATGACGTCTACCAGTCACGCACCGACCGCGACATTCCCGTAGTGGTGCTCTCGCCGACATGACCACCGCTAGCATGGCTTCGGTGTCACGTGCCGAGGAACGGGCCGCCCAGCGGTCAGCGGCTGTACAGCGGTCGCGCACCCGCATCGCCAACCAGGTGCGGTTGATGCTCGACGCCGCACTACGGCTCATTCAGGAAAAGGGCGACGCTTTCACCACCCAGGAACTGGTCAAAGAGGCCGGTGTCGCGCTGCAGACGTTTTACCGGTACTTCGCCAGCAAGGATGAGCTGCTGCTGGCGCTCATCGCCGACGCGATGACCGGCGCGTGCACACGGTGGGCGGAAGCCGGGCGGGAACTGCCCGATCCCGTCGCGCGGTTGCGCTTCTACATCACCGCGGTCATCGACGTGCTCGACAGCGAAACTGGCGGCGGTGGCACTGCCCGGTTCGTGGTGTCAACGCACTGGCGGCTGCACCGCATCTTCCCCGACGAACTCGCCGAGGCCGAAAAACCGTTCGTCGAACTGTTGCTCGGTGAAATCAATGCCGCCGTGGAGGCCGGGCTGCTGCGCCCGGCGGACCCGGAATCGGCCGCCTGGTTCATCGCCGAACTGGTTCGGTCGGTGTACCACTACTACGCCTATGCGTCGCGGCAGGAAGACGTCAAGGAACAGCTGTGGCAGTTCTGCCTGACTGCGCTCGGCGGGAGGGAGCGATAACCATGCCGCATGCGAAACCGGATGAGCTGCCCAGCGGTGGGGGCGGGCGATGGCCTTTGGCCGGGGACAGTTTCCGCTCTGTGCAGTGGGGGGACATGGAGGTCGGCTATACGACCGCCGGGCCGCTGGATTGCACGCAGCTCTACCAAATTGGTGGACTTCCCGGCGGGGTGTGTACCTGTCCGCACTACGGCTATATCTTCGAAGGGTCAATCTGCGCAACCTATCCCAACACCGATTGGGCGGACGAGGTAGCCACCGCCGGTGAGGTCTATTTCTTTCCGGCCGGCCACATTCTGATCTACCCCGAAGCGACCAAGGCGCTTGAGTTGAATCCGGCGTTCGCGCTACAGCAATGCATGGATGCGATGCTAAGGGCCGGGGAGAGGGCGGCTCTCGCGGGCGACTTACCGTCGTGAATTCCCAACTGCCACACTGGCCACTGGCTGGTTGGTATGTGACGATTTGTCCGCCTCCGAGCGACAACGCGAATTGTCGCGGAGGCGACAGTCCTCTATCCCCAGAATCAGAGCGCCCGGCAGGTACATCAGCGACAGCGTGAACGGATAAGTGTGGGCGCCACCGGGTGCGCCGTCGCAGCCTGCATCGAAGGACGAGTCGAGCGAACCGGCCAGCGTGGTCGCATCCCAGGTGTAGATGTCGTGCGTGGGAATCGTTGGGCCGTAGTAGATGTTGTCACACCGCAGGCCATCTGGAACATCGACCGTCAACGTGTAGCGGCCGTTGACCAGCTGCGCGTCCCCGGCGTAGTTGAACGCCTTGGCTACCGGCATGGCGGTGGCGTTCACATGGACGCATGCGCTGGTACACCAACTGATCGACCACAGCCAGGTGTGAAAGTCGTACCTGCCCATTATCTGAAGGTTGTAGTTGCCGAGTGCCATATTGGCTCGGGCGGCCGGCGCGAGGGCGACGGACGCGAGGGCGATGATGCCGGCCAGTGTCACGGCGACGTGTCGCAGAGAACCCATGACGCTCCTCATCTTTGGTGGCGTCCGGCGCTTGTTTGCTTCCGAATTTTCCGGAATGCTATATCCGTGCTGAGTAGATTATCACTCTCGTAAAGTCTAGAACGGGGCATCCGAATGGTGAACGAATTCACCACGAGCTGACGTGACGCAGTTGCGGGAGATGCCCGCCGGCTCAGGGGTTCCCGAGACCAGCGCGACCCGGCCACCGTCCGAGTTCGACGAAACCCTGCCCGAATTTTCGGACCGACTACACCGAGACTGAATACCTGCTCTCCGGCATGGCGAACACCTACACCGGGCCCGTCTACCGGCCCGGCCACGGTGGCCAGCAGCGGGCACCGCTACGTCACCCGGGTTTTGGCCCGCTATCCAAAACAGTTGGCCCGCTTCAGCGGCCGGGTCGTCATCGAGCCGTTCAACACCACCTACGGCGTCGACCGGGATGCGCTGTGGCTGCACGTCGCCACCCTGTTGCAGGCGCAGGGCGACGCCTGGATCGGTATCAGTGTGCGCGCATGGTCGTCGGAAGAACTCAAGCGCCGCGACCCGCAGCGCTACGCCGACGTCGACATCGGATCCAACGACCTGGTCTGGGACCTGTTGCGGGCGATCGGCACGCTGGTCAAGCAGGGCCACCGGCACAGCCCGTTGCGCGACCTGCCCGTCCAGCACGTTTATCTGGGTGGTTATTCGCAAAGCGCCCTTGACACAGCCACTTTCGCGGCGGCATTCGGTTCCGTCTACGACGGCTTCTTCCCGACCGCGCACGCGGCAAGCCTGACGCCGCTCGCGTTAGGAGAAGGCCTGCCGCGCTTCGAGTACGCCCCGATGCCACCGGTCGGTGTCCCGGTCATCGAAGTTCAACCACAAAGCGACGTCGAGGGATTCAGCTTCGGCGAGTTCATCAACCCCGGCAGCGCCTCGGTGCGGCGGCCGGACAGCGACGCCGCCGTAGATCGCTTCCGGTTGTACGAAATCGCGGGGGCACCCCACGCGGCCAAGATCGTCGGCTGCGACGGCGACGGCTCGAGCTTCCCGTTGGCGGCCTTTGTCCGTGCCGCGCTGCGCAACCTATTTCGTTGGGCCGAGGACGACATCACTCCGCCGACGGCGCCGCGCATCGAACTCGAAATCGACGATGTGGTGGCCCAGGCGGCCGTCGACCGGTTCGGCAACGCGCGCGGCGGCGTGCCGTCACCATTCCTCGACGTGCCGATCGCCCGCTATGAAGCCCACTCGACGCCGGGGCCGGTGTGCGCGCTCGCCGGCCGGGAGGTGTCGCTGCCGTATGAGGTGCTTGCCAGCCAGTACGGGAACCTGCAGACCTATCTCGCCGAATTCACCATCAGCCTCGGCGAAATCATCCGAGCGGGCTTCCTGCTCGAAGACGATCGGGCGGCGATCCTGGAAGCCCAGACCGTCAAGGCCCAAGCGGCGTTCGCATGACGGTGACGACCGTGCCGGTGCCGGACAGCCTCGAACAGGCACTCTCCCCGGAATGGCTTACCGCGGCGCTGCAACCGCGGTTCCCCGGGATCGAGGTATCCGCCGTCGTGCCGGGGCCGGTCATCGACCGGATCTCCACCAACGCGCGGTTTTCCATCGAGTGCGCCGGCGGTGTTCCCGACGGGCTCTCGCCGGCCCTATGTGTCAAGGGCTACTTCAACGAAATCGGGCGTGCGGCGCGCTATATCGGCGCTCCGGAAGCATGCTTCTACCGAGAACTCGCGGCCGCGACCGGGGTGCGCACGCTACGCAGCGTGTACGCCGACATCGACCCGGCCACGCAGCACGGCGTTGTCATCACCGAAGACGTTGTGGCGCAAGGAGGCGAGTTCCTGGACGGCAACAGTCCCTACACGCCCGACCAAACCGCCCAGACGCTCGCCGAGTTCGCGCGGCTGCACGCGGCAACGTGGGCCGACCCGCGCTATGCCGATATGCAGTGGTTGGCGCCGCGTCTGGGCCGCGTGCTGGAAGTGTGGGGCGTGCCAACCACCATCGACATCATCGGCCGCAACTTCAACGGCCCCAACGGACAAGGCATCCCCGAGGAGATGCGCGACGCGCACCGCCTCGTCGACGAGTACCAGAGTCTTGCGAACGTGGCAGAGGCATCTTGTGTCATCCATGGTGATGCACACGTGGGCAATCTCTTTCTGGATGCCGGCGGGACAGCGTCCCTGGTCGACTGGCAACTCGTCCAACGCGGCAGGTGGTACTTCGACGTCGGCTACCATATCGCCTCGACACTCACCGTCGAGGAGCGTCGACGCAGCGAGCGAGATCTGTTGCGGCACTACCTTGATGCGCTCGCCTCCTTTGGCGTCACGCCGCCGCCGTGGGACGACGCGTGGCGCGCGATCGCTCACGGCATGCTGCATGGATTCTTTCTCTGGGGCATCACCACCAAGGTGGAGCCCGCGATCATCGCGACGTTGTTGACTCGGTTGGGCACGGCCGTCGCGGACAGGAGGCATTAGATGGAGCCGGAAGCGTTCGACGGGATACGCGTTGTCGAGCTGGCGCAATGGGTGTTCGTCCCGGTGGCCGGGGCGCTGCTGGCCGACTGGGGCGCCGACGTCATCCGCATCGAGCGCCTCGAGGGCGACCCATATCGTGGGTTGGCGACCCAGGGGATCGGGACCGATCGCGGCGGGGTCAATTTGTCTATGGCCCTGGCTAATCGGGGTAAGCGGTCCGTCGCGTTGAACCTTCAGCATGAGGCCGGATTGGCCGTGCTGCACGAAATGCTCGCCTCCGCGGACGTATTCCTCACCAGCCTGCGCCCCGGGGCGCTGGGTCGGCTGGGACTCGACGCCGACACGTTGCGCGCGCGATATCCGAGCCTGATCTATGCCCGGGGCCATGGCTTCGGGGTGCGTGGCCCGGACGCCAACCAGCCCGGCTACGACAGCTCGGCGTTCTGGGCGCGCGGGGGAGTGGGCCACATCCTCACCCCGCCCGAGCGGGACTACCCGATCAGCCAGCGCGGTGCCATGGGCGACCGAAATGGCGCTATGGCATTGGCTTTCGGCATCGCAACCGCGCTACTCAAGCGAGCCAAGACCGGCGCCGGTTCGGTGGTCGACGTGTCGCTGCTGGCAACCGCGATGTGGACGTTGTCGTCCGATCTGCTCGCGGTGCTCAACGGCGGCGAGGCCGCGCCGATGGGCGGCCGTGGGCCGGCGGTCAATCCGCTGGTCGGGAACTACCGCACCAAGGACGGCCGTCATGTCCAGCTGATGTTTTTGCAGGGCGACCGCTACTGGCCGGAATTCTGCCGGGTCGTCGGCCGCGACGATCTCATCGACGATCCGCGCTTCGCCGATCTCGCCGCGCGCCGCGCCAACGCCGATGCCTGTGTGGCCGAACTGGATTCGATCTTCGCCGGCCACACGCTCGCGGAGTGGAAAGAACTGCTCGCCAAACTGGATGCGCCGTGGGCGCCCGTGCAATCCGTACAAGAGGTAGCCCAGGATCCGCAGGTGGTCGCCAACGGTTATGTGGGGGAGGTCAAGCTCGACGACGGTGACACCTATCGGCTGCCGGCGGTTCCGATTCAGCTCGACGAGCAGGCGGCGCCCTTGCGCCGCGCACCCGAGCACGGCGAGCACACCGAGGCGCTGCTGGTGGAACTCGGCTACGACTGGGATCGGATTTCAAAGCTCGCGGAGGCGGGGGTGATTCCTTGACCGAACGTCCGCTGCCGGTCCCCGATGAGGCTTCGGCACCGTTCTGGTCGGCCGCGGCCGAGCATGTGCTCACCGTGGCCCGCTGCGCACAGTGCGGTCAATTCAGCATGCCGCCCGATGTGGTGTGCCCGCATTGCCGCAGCAGCGACCCCCGCTTCGAGTTCACACCCGTCAGTGGCCGCGGCACCGTGCGGTCGTGGACCGTCGTGCGCCAGGCGTTCTTGCCGGGCTTCGAGGACGACCTACCGTTCGTGCTCGTCGACGTGGAACTCGTTGAGCAGCAAGAGCTCCGGTTGATTGGGCGATTGCTTGACGGTGTGAATACGGACCTGAACGTGGGTGACGCCGTCGTCGTCGGTTTCGAGGACCTCGCACCCGGCGTGGCCGTACCGGCATTCGAGCTCAGCCGGTGAGCGGCAGATTCGCGGCGAGCAACAAGGTCGCCATCGTCGGCTACGCGCACAGCCAGGTGCTCCGCCACGGCGACCGGACGCTGGGCGTGCAAGCCGTCGAAACCGCGCGCGCCGCGATCGCCGACGCCGGTCTGGGCCTCGAGCAGATCGATGGGTTCGTCAGCTCGAGTTTGTTGCCCAGCGCGGGAGGACAGGCCGCCGAGGACGGCGTCAGCACCGTGTCATCCGCTTGGCTTGCCCAACATTTGGGCGCCGAGCCACGCTATGTCGCCGGATTCGACGGCATCGGCCAGATCACCGGCTCGGTCGGCATCGCCGTCAATGCAATCGCCAGCGGCGCCGCCGACTACGTGTTGTTCCACCGCGCCCTGCACAACCCCGCCGGGAGCTACCACGCCAACCCCATGCGGCAGGCGCACGGACCGATGCAATGGACCGCTCCGCAAGGCTTTTTCGGGCCGCTGGCCATGATCGCCTTGCCCTACAACGAGTACCTGCAGCGCTACGGCGCACGCCGGGAATCCATGGCGGCGGTGGCGGTGGAGGCACGCAAGAACGGCGCGCGCATCCCGTGGTCGTATTGGCACGACCGGCCGCTGAGCGCAGACGAGTACCTGCAGGCGCCAATGCTTTTCGATCCGGTCTGCCGGTATGACTGCGACATTCCCGTCGACGGCGTGGCCGCATTCGTCTTCACCTCGGCCGAGCGCGCCAAGGACCTGCCGCACCCGCCGGTGTACATCGCCGGCTACGCCGCCGGCGCCCCGGCGCACCGACGCCTTCCGTTGCACTGGCCGCTCGACGACATCATCGGCGGAGGTGCGCAGACGGCTCGACGGCTGTGGGCGAACGCGGGCATCACGGCCGCGGAGGTTGATCTACCGCAGGTATACGACGGCTTCTCGCCGTTTGTGTGGTTGTGGCTGGAGGTGCTCGGGTTCTGCCCGCCGGGCGAGGCGCATCGCTTCGTCGAGTCGGGCGGCATCGACAGCGATCGCCCGGATGCCATACCTGCGCTCTCGGGTGGTGGCGCGCTCGGCAACGGGCGCATGCACGGAATACCGCAGATGCTCGAGTGCTATCTGCAGCTGGCGCGACGGGCCGGTGACGCGGCAGCGCGACCACGCGACCATTGGGCTGGCTTGCCACTCCTCGCCGCATTTCGGCGGCGCCGTCGTCTACAGCGCGGAGGCATTTTGAGAGTTGTGTTCTTAGATTTATCAGAATATCGTTCTACTGTTACTGGCCTTTAGGAGTCGCTGTGACGGTTCCGTCCGAGTCGTGGGTAGAGCGCGCTGTCGATCGGTCAGCGGCCGTGCAGCGATCGCGCACCCGCATCGCCAACCAGGTGAGGTTGATGCTCGACGCCGCCCGGCGGCTCATTCGCGAGAAAGACGATTTCACCACCCAGGAGCTGGTCGCCGAGGCCGGTGTTGCGCTGCAGACCTTCTACCGCTACTTCACCTCCAAGGACGAGCTGCTGCTGGCGCTGATCGGCGACGCGATGACCGAGGCCTGCGACCATTGGGCCGAGGCCGCCGCCGCGCTACCCGACCCCATGGAACGGTTGCGGTTTTACATCACCGCGCCGCTGGAGAGATTCCAAAGCGATAGCAACGACGCCGCCGGGATGCGGTTCATC
Source organism: uncultured Actinomycetota bacterium (assembly GCA_963767375.1). Taxonomy (GTDB): domain Bacteria; phylum Actinomycetota; class Actinomycetes; order Mycobacteriales; family Mycobacteriaceae; genus Mycobacterium. Next base: position 65,511 of record CAVYDT010000005.1, on the reverse strand, counting down.
GTCTCCACGCACTGGCACCTGCACCGCATCTTCCCGAAAGAGCTCGCCGAGGTCGAACAGCCCTTCGTCGACCTGATCGTGGCGGAGATCAACAGCGCCGCGGATCGCGGATTACTGCAGCCCCGCAACCCCGAATGGGACGCGTGGTTTGTCGTCGAACTACTGCGCTCGGTCAACCACTATTACGCCTACGCCGCCAAGACCGGCGACGACTTGAATGACACGAAAGAAAACCTCTGGCAGTTCTGCCGGACTGCGCTCGGGGTTCGAGGCTGATCGAGAAAGGCTGCCCAATGGACGATTCCACTGATTTCAGTGCTATCGACTTCTTCACCGATCCTTCGCTCGTTCCCGATCCTCACCCGTATTTCGACTATCTGCGGAGCAAGGCACAGGTGGTCCGCGAGCCGCATCACGGGGTCGTCGCGGTCACCGGCTACGACGAAGCCATGGCGTTGTACAAAGACGTCGACTCGTTTTCCAGCTGCATCGCGGTCGGCGGCCCGTTTCCGCCACTGCCGTTCGAACCGTCCGGTGACGACATCAGCGGCCTGGTCGAGCAGTATCGGGTCAAAATGCCGTTGCACGAGCACATGGTGACGATGGACCCGCCGGACCACACCCGGGCTCGATCGGTGTTGAGTCGGCTGTTGACGCCCGCGCGCTTGAAGGAGAATCAGGAGTTCCTGTGGAACCTCGCCGACGAGCAACTCGACGAGTTCGTCGACCGCGGCGAGTGCGAGTTCCTCGAGGCGTATTCCAGGCCTTACTCGCTGCTGGCTGTCGCCAACCTGCTTGGTGTTCCCGAAGCCGATCACGAGGAATTCCGTGCTGTGTTTGGGAATTCGCACACCGTGGGCAACCTGGAACACGATCCCGCCGCGATCAACCCGCTGGATTTCCTCGATGAGAAGTTCCAGTTCTACATCCAAGACCGGCGGCGCGAGCCGCGCGGCGACGTGCTGAGTGATCTGGCGGCGGCGAAATATCCCGACGGCTCGACGCCGGAGGTCGTCGACGTGGTGCGTACGGCCACCTTCTTGTTCGGGGCCGGTCAGGAAACGACCGCGAAACTGCTCGGCGCCGCATTGCAAATCCTTTGCGACCGGCCGGATCTGCAACAGCAGCTACGTGACGACCGCAGCCTCATCCCCGCGTTCATCGAGGAAACATTGCGGATGGAAAGCCCGGTCAAGACCACCTACCGGCTCGCGCGCAAGTCGACCTGCGTGGGTGGCGTCGACGTGCCCGCCGGCACCACGGTGATGGTTGCGCCGGGGGCGATCAACCGTGATCCCAATCGCTTCGAAGATCCGCACGAGTTCCGGCTCGACCGCCCCAACGTTCGCGAGCACATAGCGTTCGCGCGCGGCGTGCACACCTGCCCGGGCGCGCCGCTCGCCCGGGTGGAGGGGCGGGTCTCGCTGGAGCGAATTTTGGACCGCATGGCGGACATCCGGGCGAATCAAGACAAACACGGGACGCCGGGGGACCGTCGGTATAGCTACGCGCCGTCCTACATCCTGCGGGGGCTCAACGAGCTCCACATCCAATTCACCCCCATCAGGTAGGTGGTGCAAGGTGCGCCGAATGACGGCCGTTGCGAGCGGGTTCTGGATGCTGGTCCTCGCCAGTGGGGTGCCGACGGCGGGCGCGTCCGGCGACGACGAGTGGGGAATCAACGGAACCTATATCGCGACGTCGAACGGTCAGTGGGCGCAAACCAACGACATCTACCGCAACGAGGCCAGCGTCCGCAGCACCTGGACCATCAGCACCACATGTAGCACTCCGCTCGAGTGCACCGGACGGGTCTTCAGTGATCTCGGATGGAGCGCGGACGTGGGCATCCACGGCAGCGAGTACGTCCTGAAGCGTGACCTTCCCAATTGGGAGCCCTGCCCCGACGGTACGGCGCGCACCGGACACCAGATCTACCGGTTCTATCCCGTGGACGAAAAAGGCTGGTTCTCATTGGGTTCAACAGTTTTCGCCGGCTTCGACAAGACGGTCGGCGACAGCGGCGCTTGCGGCATCAATAGGGCGCTGGTGATCTCTATGCCGTTCCGGTTGGAAAAGGCCGGCTAAGCCCCGCGAGAAGACACAAAATCGCCCGATACGCCGAGGCGTAGGGGGATTTTGCGTCTGCTCGCCGGGCTGCGCCCTGGGCTCGAGCTGTTGCACTAGCTTCGTAACCTGCGTATCCTGCATAGTAAGGGTTGGCAAGGGAAGGGCGAAATTCGAGTGGCTGCACATTTTGTGTTGGTGACGGCCGACGCTGCGAGTGTTGATCGGGTGGGACAGGCCTTGCGTGACTCCGGGTTCGAGATCACCTTCCTCGAATCGGAGGTGCCGCAGTCAGCCGATCTGACCATCGACGACAGGAAGGGGTTGCGTGCCAAGGTGGAGGCACTGGTCAACCAGGCGGACGAGTCCGAACTAGCGCGTCTCGAGGCCGCGGCGACAGCGGAGCCCAGTGACGACCTCGACGAACGGTTCTGGGGCCCTGCTCCTGACTCGGTGACCGCCGTCAAGGCTGTCGTCGATGATCTCAGTGAACAGTTCGCGCAGCGGCGCCGACTTGCGGAGGACAGCCTAAGCAGAGAAGAGGCGGCCAAGTTGCTCGGAATTGCCGCGCAAAGCGTCACGTCAAAGCTGGAATCGGGAAAGCTGATCGGCATCAAGGTCGGTCGCGAATGGCGTTTGCCTCGTTGGCAATTCGATCCAGACAACACCTCTGGCGTGTTACCGGACCTGGATACGCTGCAGGCAGCATTTCCCGGTGGGCCGGTGAGCCTATCGAATTGGATCATTCGGGCTCAGCCGGAATTTGATGGACGAACCCCGCGCGATGACATGGTTATTCACGGCAGTGCGCCGGTCATCAAGGTCGCTCGGGCGTTGACTGCCGCGGGATGGTAAGGCCACTTCCGTCTCCGACACGACGTCTACCCGCGGCATCGTTCGTCTCCTGGTGGGAGCCGGACCCGAACGCCGTGAGCTGGCAATGGTGTCGGGTTTACCACCGCAGTCGCCACACGCCTGACGGCATCACATTTCGCCGATATGGTCCGCTCTATCGGTTCGACCATCATCGTGCAGCGGATCCGCCGAGATTAGACCCGGAAGGTCGGCGAATCCTTTACGTCGGTGAGGATTTGGCGACGTCGGCGTGCGAGGTTTTCGGAGAGGCCACTGTCGCGTACATCTGTCCGAACTATCGCGTCTGCATCGTCGCACCGACCCGCAAACTGGCGATGTACGACCTCGCCAGCAAGGGAGCGGCAATGGCGATCGGCGCCTTGCCGGCACTTGCCGACGGCAACGAAAAGCGATCGTTGACCCAGGAGTGGGCGCGCGCCATCTATGAGGATCAACCGGCGGGTCCGGAGATTGTCGGAATCCACTACCCTTCTGCCTACAACGGCGGCAGGTCGTTGGCTCTCTGGGACTGCGACCGTGACATCGAAGTATTGCGCGATACCCGCGGGTTGCTTCAAGATATGCCGCTCAACGATTCGCGCATCTTTCTCCGCTTTCAAGTGGAAATGACTGAGCGCCACATCAATGTCAAGAAGGTGCCCGAAAGGGCCTGTAAGGCTTGCATCCGCGCAGCATCGTGACTCGCGTCCGGGCGCCTTGCCCCCAACAAAATCGCCGGACACGCCGAGGCGTAGGGCGATTTTGCGTCTGCTCGGCGACGTGAAAATCAGCTGCCGTTTACCTTGGGCGCGTACTGCGTGCAATACGCATCGATACTCGCGCCGACGAAGTAACCCGATTGGTAGGCGGGCATGGTGCTGTTGTTCAGCACGTCATTCGCCACTTGGGTGGGTGTCTCGCCGCCGTCAAGTTTTTGACAGACGGTATGAGCGGCATCAATCGCGTGTTGCGAAGACACGTGGTCGGTGATGCCCTCCGACTTCATCGCTGTCAGAAACTTGTTGTCGTTGCTGTCGGCATGAGCGGTCGAGACTACTCCCAGCGGGCCGACTAAGGCGATAGCGATGGCTACGAACAGGCGCTTAGTCATTTCAGGTCCCCTAACGGTGTACTTACGTCGAAAGCTTCAGCGTTCCGCGGTCTTTCGTCGTACTGCGATGGTTAGGTCGGTCATCTGTAGTGGTTCGCCATTCAAGATGAACAGACAGTTAACGGCTGGCCAAGTCGTGGCGTCGAACACACCAAGATCGTTACCGTCAGCGACTATAGTCAGCGGCAACTATAGCTGCATCGTCCTTTCAAGCCATCAGGGCGACGCACAGGGCGCAGACCGCAACGCCCTGCAATGCCGCGCGCGCATTGATTACGCGGTCCCAATTAGCTTGTAGCGCACGAGCATTCGAGGGGATTTGGCTGGCCTGTGCGGCGGCGGTGAGCTGCCTGTTGATGGGCGCGCTCACCTTTATATACAGCGTGAGCCAAACCAGTAGGAGCGCCAGCGCCACCGTGGCCATAATGGCCGCGGCCCAGCTCCCGGCCGCAGCCGCGACTGCGGCGCTTGTCGCCGCGGCGACCAGCCCGATGACGCCGGGTATCGGCATACGCCGGTCACCGTAGCGATGCACGTAGCCCATCACCGCGACCAGCGCCCGGTCGTCGACGCGGGCCAACGCGGGCCTTTGCACCATCGCGCAGAACACGTCGGTGCCGAACACCACCGCGGTGCCCAGTACCCCGATCAGCGCGGCCACCCTCGCGAGCTCGCTCACTGCACGCCTACCTTGGGCAGCGCGCCGATCTGTTGAAAGACCTCCAACGTGTTCAGCTCGTCCCAGTGCTCGACGAACATGCCGTCGGCCACCCGCCAGATGTCGATGGAGCGCATCTCGATTTTTCGCCCGGTGGCCGGCAGCCCCATCAATTCGCCGCTCTGCGTCCCGCGGTACACGAAGCGCCCGACCACTTTGTCGCCCGCGACGACGAGATCCTCCATGGTGGCGGTCAGATCCGGCAATGCCGCGAAGAACGCGGCCCAAAACCGCCGGTTAGCCTCTCGTCCGTCGTCGACGAACGCGTTGTGATTGCGGTAGTCGCGGGCCACGAAGGTATCCACGAGGTCCGGGTCGCGCTCATTGAGCATCTTCAGGTAGGCCGCGGCGAGGCGTTGTCCGGTGTCGTTCATCTGGTCACTCCCAAAAACATTGCGTAGGTGTTAGCAACGCTAACCCTCCGGGATCGACCTGTCAATAGCATTGCTAGTAGTTGTAGCGGTGCTACCATGTCAGGTGTGTCCACCGAAGACCGTCGTGCCCGGGAGCGCGCCGCGCGGCGACGGCTGATCGTCGACACCGCCCGTCAGCTCGCCGAGGCCGAGGGCTGGAACGCCGTCACCACACGGCGACTGTCCACCGAGATCGAATACAGCCAACCGGTTCTCTACAAACACTTTTCGGGCATGGAGCAGATCGCCGCGGCCGTCGCGGTCGACGGTTTCGGCGAACTGGCTCGCCTGCTTCACGCGGCTCGCGCCGATGCGGAGACGCCCGACGATGCGCTGACCCGCGTGGCGCATGCCTATCTCGACTTCGCCCGCGACAACCCCGCCGTCTACGACGCGATGTTCATCGGGCGCACCGCCCTGCGCTTCGCGGCGGAAGACACCCCGCCCGAGTTGGTGGCCGCCTTCACCGGGCTGCGCGAAGCGGTGTCGGCGGTCGCGAACGCGACGGACGCGGACACGCTTGCCGAGGTGTTCTGGGCCGCGCTGCACGGACTGACCACCCTTGGTCGCAGTGCTCGGCTACGCCCGGATTACGAGCGCGAACGGGTCGATCTGCTGGTCGCTCAGTTCCGCGTTTGACGAAAAGCCTTGTCAGCCAAGGTTGTAAGAGTCGCGCGACACCCGAAAATAATGCCCGGTGCTGCTGTCGGTGTTGACCGTAGTCGAGGGTCGACGTGTCGTAGGTGTGGTCGCTGATATCGCAGACCGCGCCGCCAGCGCTTATGGAGCAGGCGATATTTCCCGACGGGCGCTGACGGTGCGGGAGGCCGACGGTCTTGTCGGAGGGGCTGCGTACCTTTCGGGCATGAGTTCTTCCAGGTCGAGCGCCGGCGGCGGGTTCGCCGGGTTATTCGGGTTGCTGCTGCTGATCGGGATCATCATCAAGTTCATCTGGTGGATCCTTGGCGCGGTCGCACTGGTGGTTGTCTTCTTCATCGCGCGGGCCGCCGTGCGTTGGTACGACGAACGCCGGGCCGTCGAAACGCGTTACCGCGATGGTCTTGCCGCCCGCGCCGATCAGCAGCACAACTGGGTGATGCGGGGCGACGAACGCGGGATCTACGGCACCGAAGGCGCCAAACTCATGCACTACCTGTATCGGGAACAGGCGATACGGCTGATTGCTACCATCGCGCGGTGGGTGTACTGCCCGTTTCACGGCGCGATGTCCTGAAATTTGCCGGTGTCGCGCCGGCAGCGCTCGGCATCGGCGCGATGCTCGAGGCCCCACAGGCGGCAGCGGGTATCGCCGGAATGGCCGTCTTCCTCGACGCGGGCCACAACGCCGTCAACGACTCCTCGCTAACCCAGCAGGTCCCCAACGGTCGCGGCGGCACAAAACAGTGCAACACGTCGGGTACCGCCACCGACGACGGCTATCCGGAGCACGCGTTCAATTGGGCCGTCGTCGGGTTGATCCAGGGTGCGCTCGATCAGATGGGCGTTCGCACGCAGTTGTCACGCGCTAACGACAGCTCCGCTGGACCCTGCGTCAATCGAACGCGCCGACGCGGCCAATGCGATGCACCCAGACGCGATCGTCAGCATCCACGCCGACGGCGGACCCCCGTCCGGCCGGGGATTCCATGTGAACTACTCCAGCCCGCCGCTTGAACGCCACCCAATCGGGCCCCGCCATGCAGCTCGCGCATGCGATGCGCGATGCCCTAGTCGCAGCCGGCTATCAGCCGTCCACCTACATCGGGTCCGACGGACTGTATGGCCGAGACGACCTCGCCGGTCTGAACCTGGCCGAATACCCGGCGGTCCTCGTCGAACTCGGCAACATGAAAAACGCGGACGAGGCCGCCCAGATGGAAAGCCCCGACGGTCGGGCACGATATGCCGCGGCCGTCACCAACGGGATAACGGCGTACCTGAACGGCAAAGCCACGGCCGGCTAGCGACGGTGAAGCTTCGCTGGAGGCTGACCGCGATTGCCGCGGCGCTCGGTCAATCCACAAGTCCGTCAACGCAATACGCCGGCACCGTCATCGACCTGTACCAACGCCATGCCGTCGCCTGGTCCCGTGACCGTGGCGATGACCTTATCGAAAAGGTATGGCTCGATCGGTTTCTGGCTCTGCTTCCGCAGGACCCGACGGTGCTTGATCTTGGCTGTGGGTGTGGCGTGCCGATTGCCAGATACCTCATCGAACACCGCTGCCGGGTGACCGGCGTGGACGCCGCCAGCGCCATGATCGCCATGTGCGCGGAGGGGTCTCCCGAGGGCGAATGGCTTGTCGCAGACATGCGAACGCTGGCGCTGAACCGCACCTTCAACGGAATCATTGCCTGGGATAGCTTCTTTCACCTATCCCAGGCCGATCAGCGCCGGATGTTCGCGATCTTCAAGCGCCACGCCGCTGCCGGTGCCGCGCTGATGTTCACCAGCGGTCCGTCGGCCGGCGAGGTGGTGGGCAGCTACCGGGGCGAGCCGCTGTACCACGCAAGCCTGGACAGTGCCGAATACCACACGCTTCTGCACGACTGTGGGTTCGACGTGGTGACGCACGTCGTGGCGGATCCGGACTGCGGCCTGCGCACGATCTGGCTCGCCAGACAGCTGTATAGCTAACAAAGCCTAGCGGCTCCACGGGCTCGTGCGGGGGGTTGACCAGCAAAGTAGCGTGCTCCCGTCCCGGTGGCGATGCTAGGAGTTAACTTGATTAGATCCCCCTGGAAAAAAGCGTAACGTCATACAAAATTGTGGCACTGTGAAATGGCACTTCAGGGGAAGGTGCTCGATCGGATGACCGACGACGGTCGGCGCTGCGGTGAGGGACACGAATGACGTACGGGGGTGGCAACCAAGACCCTTTCGGCGGTGATCCGTTCGGCGGACAGGCGCCGCAGCAAGGTTTCGCGGCCGGGACCACCGTCTTTCCACCGGGGGCACCGGAATCTGAAGTCAACACCCTGGCGACGCTGTCGATCATCTTCGCAGTCGTCTTCGCGCCGGTTGGGGCGGTGTTGGGTCATGTGGCACTGTCCCAGATCCGCCAACGCCACCAGCGGGGCCGCGAGCGCGCCGTCATCGGGGTGACCATCTCCTACATCGTGATCGCGCTCACGGTGCTAGCACTGGTGGTGTGGGTGGTGACCAATAACGGTACGCGTTCGAGCCGGGTGTCGGCGACCACGCCGGCCGCCGCCGGACCTCCTCCGCGGACCACGGTGATCACGCCCCCGCCGCCGCAACGGCCGACAATCAACGTCGAAGACCTCCGGGTCGGTGACTGCGTCGAGGTCCAGCAAAACAAGCCGGACCCGACGCAGGCGAACACGGACTTCATCACCGTCTATCCCGTCGTGTGCGAAGTGCGTGAAGGCGTGATGCAGGTCACCCAGATCCTGTCGACCGACTCGTGCAAGTCACCGTCGTCGCTGTCGAACAACAAGAAGACCGTGTTCGCGTGCATCGTCGACTTCAAGGGCCGAGGTGCTGCCTTCTACACCCGCGCTGGTCGGTGAGGTGGCCTGATGCATCCCGGGGAAGATCCATTCGGGTCGCCGACTGGCGACCCGTTCGGCGCGCCGCCACCGGTGACCTACGGCGCCCAGACGGGCGGCTTTTCGGGGTTTTCCGGGTCTTCTGGGCCGCCCGTCGCTCCGTTCGGCGCGCCGCCGCCCCGCGGTGACTACAACACCCTTGCGGTGCTCTCACCGATCTTCGGTGTGCTTGTTCCGCCGGCGGGAGTCGCGCTGGGGCATCTCGCGTTGCCGCAAATCAATCGCAGCGGCGAACGGGGCAGGGGTGCGGCGATCGCCGGTCTGGTGATTGGGTACTTGATGTGTGTGTTGCTGGTCGTCGGTGGCGTGTGGTGGGCTACCAAGGCGGGTAGGTCGACGACTGCGTCGCCGACCGGCCCGGCGGGACCGGCAATCCCCACCGCGACGTCGCTGTTCCCGTCGGTGATCACGTCGGTGGCGCCGCAGACCACTATTGCCCGGCCGAAGCTCGACCTGGCGACCGTGCCGTTGGGCACGTGCGTGGAAATCCAGTTACGCACCAGTTCGGGCAATGACGCCCTCGACCTTTTCCAAGTCGACTGCGAACACCGGGAAGGGGTGTACACCGTCGCCGCGCGGGTGGGGGCCAGTGGCCAATGCCGGTCGGTCTACGTGGCGGCTCCCCCCGACCATTCGTTCGCGTTATGCCTGAACCCGTATTGAGGTCGAAACGATGAAACCGGCAAATCCGTTTGACTTCAGCGACTTCGGTCCGCAGCAACAGTCCGCGCCTGCGGCCGGAGGTCACACGTCGGGCGCGGCGCAGCCGTCGACGGGAGGTGGTTTCTCGGCGGGATTCGATCCATGGGCCAACGAACCGAAGTCGGGGGCGCGCCCGCAGAATCCAACCCCCGGTGATGATGCGTTCGGTGCTCCGTCTGCGGCGGCATTCGACCCGATGAGCGGTCGCGATACCTTCGGGCAGCTGACCGCGAGTCCGGCCGGTACGGCAGCCCTTACCACCGCGGGCCCACCGCTGGTGTGGTTCGCGGTGGCTCTGGCCCTGGCCGTCGTCGGCGTTGCGCTCGCCGGACTCAGCGCGCTGAGCGGTCCGCTGATCGCAAGCGCCGTCGGGGGATGGCTGTTGGCGGGTCCGCTCGCGATCGGCGCCTTGGCGGCGTTCAGCCGGGTTGACACCCGCCGCCGCACCGAGGCCATCTACTCGGCGCCGACATGGACTTCCACTTTGTATTGGGTGGTGCTGGCCGTCTGTTTGCTCGGGATCGCGGTGGGGGCATGGCAGATCGCGTTGTGGGCGGGGACGTTATAGGTGACCGGGAATATCAAGGACCGCAAGGGGATTGCGGCCGTAGCGCGCTTACTAGCCGCCGTCGTTTTCGTCGGTGTGCTGAGCCTGGTCTGGGCGGCTCCGGCGTCAGCGACCGGCAACGCGGGTGCGAGCCGGTTCGGAGCGTGCCTGGCCTCCCAGAAGACCGGTGATCTGCTATTGCTGTTCGACGAGTCGAGCAGCCTGCAGGAGACCGACCCGAAAGCCGCGCGGGTGCAGGCCGCCCGCTATCTGCTGCAAACACTGGGCAAGTACGCCGACCGCGTCGGAGCCAAACTCGATGTTGCCGTTGCCGGGTTTTCCGACACGTATGTCTCCGAACATGATTGGACCCAGCTCAACGGCTCCTCGGTTGGCAGCGTCAGCGCATCGCTTGATCCGATCGCTTCGAAGAACATCGGTATAGACACCGACTACTGGTTGGCTCTCGACGGAGCACGGCAAGCGATGGCCGCGCGCGGGTCGGGGCCCAACGGAGCCCCGCGATGCCAGGCCATCGCTTGGTTCTCCGACGGCATGATCGACTTCACCGCCCGCTCGATCAGCAAGCCGTACGCCGACGGCGTCCGCCTCGACGCACCCAACGGCATCGACGAGACGACCAAGAAGGCCGTGCAATCCATCTGCCGCCCAAGCGGTCTGGCCGATCAAGTGCGGTCCAGCAACATCATCATGCTGGGAATCGGTTTGGGCGCCAACCAGACTCCGCACGATTTCGACGTCATGTCGGCGATCAGTACCGGCAAGGGGCTGCAGGGGCTGACGTGCGGTGCCATCACCAATCCCGTCCCGGGTGACTTCTTCCCCGTCTCCAACATCGACGACATGCTCTTCGCGTTCGACGCGCTCAACCCCGATCCCGGGGTCACCGATCAGGGCGGCGTGTGCCAGATCAAGGTGTGCCCCGAAGCGCGGCACAATTTCGTGCTGGACCGATCCATCAAAGAGGTCAACATCCTCGGTTCGGGGGGCGTGCCCGGCGTCGAACCCTATCTCGTCTCCCCGTCCGGGCAGACCCTGGTGCTGCCCAGAAAAGACGGCGATATCAACCTCAACGTCGACGGGGTGCCGGTGACCTATAAATGGCAATCCGAATCGGCGCAATCCATCTCGCTGCAGAACAATAACGCCCCGCACTGGACCGGCCAGTGGGCGATCGTCTACGTCGACACCACCGGCCAGCATCCCGACGCGGTGTCCAAGGTCAGCATTCACATCACCACCGACATCTTCCCGGCGCTCGCCGGCGGCGACAAAGTTGCTTGGCACAGCGGCCAAATCGTCAACGATCTGACCTTCGGTCTCGTCGACGGGCAGGGTAAACCGGTGCAGCCGAGCGATCTGGCCGGCACGGCCACGATGTCCGCGACGCTGACTCCCGATGGCGCAGCACCGATTCCGCTGCTGACGTCGGCAGGCAAGGACGACATCGCCAAACATGTCAGCGCCGACCTGACCAAGGTCGATCCCGGGCACGCGGTGCTGCGGATGTCGCTGGTGATCACCACCGCGGCGACCACCGACACGGCGGGCGCTCCCATTCCTGGCACACAGCTTTCCCCGCAAGAGGTGGAGGTCCCCGTCCAGATACTGCCGAAACTCGGTCTGCCCACCCCGGGGGAGCGCATCGACTTCGGCACCGTCGAGGGGGCTAAAGGGGCGACCGCGACGTTGAACATCACCGGCCCGGGCTGCGCGTGGATCACCGACAGCGATTCCGCGACCGTGTCGGGTTCCCCCGACGGCGTCGGAACAGCCCATGTCGGCTCCCCGAAGAACTCGTCCTTGCACTGCCTGCAGGTACGGGCAGGCGAGGCCGCGCAACTGCCGGTCACGCTGCGCACCGACCACAACGGCCACGGTGGCCTGAACGGGACTGTCCCCGTACATGTTTCAACGATCGACAACCCCGATGACGCGCAGGTGGTGCGGGTGCCGTTCCGGGCCTCGTTGATCAACCCGCTCAACGCCACCAACTTCGTCCTGGTGTTGATCGCCGCGCTGCTGTTGGGCCCGGGAATCCCGCTGGCCCTGCTGTACGCGTCGAAGTGGTGGGTCAGCAAGATCCCGGACAATCCGCTGCTGGCCGAACGCATCCCGGTCGAGGTCGATCACGATGCGGTACTGCGTAATGGCGAACCGTTCGCGATGGCCGACACCGACCTGGTGCAACCCGTGCCCGGGCTTCCTCCCGGCGGGACCCGCCAACTGTCGGTGCGCGGCGTGAGCCTTTCCGTCGTGATGGGGCGCAGCCCGTTCGGCTCGGGACATGTGGTCGTCGATGCTCCCGCCATGGTCAGCGTCGGCTCGCAACTGCCCGGATCCGACGAGACCGGGCTGCGCGCGGTGCTGCCGTTGGCGGTGCACAACACCTGGGTGTTGCTGCACGACCCGGGCGGGCCGGAAAACCTCGCCGAGGTGCTGCTGCTGGTGGCCGGGACCACCGATACCGTCGCACGCGAGCGGATCTATGAGGACATCGCTCAACGGCTGCCCGAGTTGCTGAACGGGTTGCGGCTGCGCGCTGCCCGGGCCGGCAGGGTGCCCGCGCTCGTGGCGGCCGGGGAGGGCGCTTCCCCGTTCGGCGACATCGCTGGTGGTGTTGTGGGTGCTCCGTCGGGTGGAGATGACCCGTTCGGTGCCGGCGAGCAGGTGGGGGACACGGCCGTCGGCTACATTCCCCCCACCGCGAGCATCGCCTTTGAGCCGCTCCCGAGGCACGCCGACGCTGGGCACGCGCCCGCCGACACCCCGCCCGTACCCCCCGGCTTCCACGAGGCGCTCACGCAGGAGCGCCCGATACCCGGTTTGCAGCATCCCGAGAGCCAACCCGAGAGCGAAGCAACGGACCCGCCGCCGGCACCGACGTCCAGGCCCGCGCAGCAAGCCAAAGGATTTGACCCGGATCCATTCGATCCGTTCGGAGAGGGAACCTGATGCGACGATTCCTGGTAGTGGGTTGCGGCGGTTCCGGAGGGGCCACCCTGGCCCTGATGATGGACCAGCTGCGCTCCGAACTGCACACCGCCGGCATCGAAAAGCTGCCCGCCGGTTGGCAGTTCGTCCACATCGACGTGCCCAGCGCCGCCGAGTCCGGGCCCGAAGGGCTGGCGAACGTACCCGCGCAGGGCGGCAGCTACATCGGCTGCGGACCGCAGGGCAGCAGCTACGCCGTTCTCGACGGAGCCCTGTCGCAACGGCTGGCGGCGGAGTCCGCGCTGGACACCATCGCCACCTGGGCGCCGCGCAGCCCGCAGGAGGTGTCGATCCCGATCTCGGCGGGCGCGGGGCAGTACCGCGCGATCGGCCGGATGATCACGCTGAGCAAGGCCACCGAGATCTACGCGCGCCTGCAGGCAGCCTGGGACGAGCTGTTCCGCGTGGAGACCGTCTCGGAAATGTCGACCCTCGACGTGCCCGGGATGGGTCGCTTCGACCCCAACGAGCCGCCGCTGGTGTTGGTGGTGTCGTCAATGGCCGGTGGTGCGGGAGCGTCGATGGCGCTTGACGTGTGCCGTCTGCTCACCCTGGTCAGCGGTTTGGATCCGCGATTGATGGGGGTTTTCATGGTGACCCCCGACATCTTCGACTCGCTGCCGCAGAGCGCGATCATCGGTGTGCGGGCCAATTCGTTGGCGATGCTCGGCGAAATCGTGGCCAGCCAGAGCGGTGCGGCCCGCGAGCACGACGTGCGTCTGCTGCGGGCATTGGGGCACCACCACGGCGAGGGTGAACCGATTCCGTTCGCCCGGGTTTTTCCCGTGGGTCGCTACATCGGCGCCGAGCGCACTCTGTTCGGTGACGGCTCCCAGTACGCCGTGTATCGCGGGCTGGCGCGTGGGCTGGCGGGATTGATGATGAGCGGCAGGGCCAGCGACCAGTTCGTCGCCTACGACCTGGGCAACACCGCCTCGCCGGTCGGCGACCGGGACCTGCTGGGTTGGGGCATCTCCTCGTGGGATGTGCTGCCCTGGGGCACCTACGGGTTTTCGAGTTTGAGCATGGGCCGTGACCGCTACGCCGAGTACGCCGCGCAGCGGCTGGCCCGTAGTTGCGTCGACAAACTGCTCGATGGGCACATGCAAACCGGCAATCCCGCCTCCAGCATCGAGCAGCTGGACTCGCTGCTGTCCAGCCAATGGTCGGCGCACTGCAAGGAATTGGGGATTCCGGCCAGCGCGGGCGAAGACCAGACCAAGGTCAGCCAGTTGGGCCGCTGGATCGGCACCGAGGCGTTCGCCGCCGAAACCGTCGCCAGCACCGTCAACGGGCTCATCGACCGTCAACTGCGCGGCTACCTGCCCAATCCGGAAGGCATGGCCGCCGAGCAGTGGACGCCGATCCTGCGGCAGGCGGTGCTCAATCGCCGCGCCGAGCTGACCCGGGCCTGCACCGACGCGGGCTACGCCATGGCGTTCACCTGGCACCAGGGCTTCGCCGACCGGCTCGAGCGCGTGGTCGCCTCGGCCATCGCGACGATGGGGTTGCCCTATGCGCGGGAACTGATCGAGCAGTTGCGCCGCCACATCGACGACAAGCTGGCCGCCCCGGTGGCGCAGCTGGGAACCATGGGACCGCCTGACGTCGCGGCGATCTCGCCGCAGGTGGACGCCTCGTTGAAGGCACTGCACGGGGTGATGACCAACACCGATCAGGTGGTGGCGGCCGTGCTGGACGGGTTCCGAGCCACGGTGCGCCGGCAGTTGTTCGCGGACGCGGCCGCGCGCATCGCCGACGTGATGCGGGTGATGGGCGCCGAAATGTTGGTGCCGCTGCGCGACGCCCTCAGCGAGGCGATGGTCCAGCTGGAGCGGGCGCGCTCCGAGCCCCCCACCGACGTCGGCCTGGCCCGGCTTTCCACCGACCAGTACGCGGCGTGGCCGGCCGACGCGGACGAACTGGTGCCGGGCCGCTTCGCGGAAGCCAATAACGAAGTGCTGCTTATTAATTCGAAGGCGTTCAAGGCACGCTACGAGGCGGACCTACCCAAGGCGGTGGCGGGCGCCAACGCGATGATGCCGCTTCGCTCGGCGATCGACGAGGCGACCGCCCAGCTGATCCTGGGGGAGTGGCAGACCACCGGCGGCGTGGCCGCGCCCGGCGGCCTGATCGAACGCACGACGACCTGGGTGACCCGGGCGCTGGGTACCGACCCGGACAACGGTCGCGCGCGGGTGCCGTCGATGGCGCAGTTCGACGTCCATACCCGGCCCGCGGAACTGCTGCGCCGGGCGCGGCTCTACGTCGAGCGGCCCGGCGAGTCGTTCGAGGAGTTCTGCAAGGTGTCGCTGCGCGACTTCGTCCGAGGTGTCGGAGCCTCCGAATCGGAGATCGTGACGCGGCGGCGCGACATTGCGACGAAGTTCGCCGAAGCGTTGTCGCTGGCGCGGCCACTGGCCAGCGTCAACGACCAAGCCCTGCAGCGGGTGCATCCGGGTCAGCAGACCGAATACCGGTACAAGTTCTCCGAGATTCCGTTCGCCGGCCAGCCCGTCGACGAGGCCCTGTTCGAGGTGCTGCGCACCGATCCGCGGATCGACCAGGCGACCAAGGAGAACTACGCGCGCTCACTGTCGGACGAGGACAGCGTGACCCGGATCGACATCTTCGGGTCCTACCCGAACTACTCACCGCTGGTGTTTGATTCGGTGCTGAAACCGGCCGCCCAACAATGGGCGCAGACGGCCGGCCCCGGGCGGGGCGCCTTCTGGCGGTATCGGCGCTCGCGGCCGTTGTCGGCGTCGCTGCCCATGACCGACGTCCAACGGCTGGCCATGACGGGCGGCTGGTTCGTCGGGCAGCTGCTGGGCCGCATCCAAATCCCGTCCGTCACCGTTCACCGAGGCGGTGCGCATCTATGACGCCAGCGACGGGCAATGGCTGAACTTCCCGAACCCGTTGCTGACCCCGCCGTCGGCGTTCCATGCGCCGTATGACTGGTTGCCGGCGGTGCTGGAGTCGATCCTGGTGGCCATCGCGCAGTCGCACGAGCCGCCGGTGATGCGCTCGCTGCGCCCCTACGGCGTGCTGCGCGAGCTCTTCGATTCGCACTCGCAAGACCCCGCCAGCGGCATCGTCGCGCTGTCGGCGGTGCAGCTGTTGCGCGAATTCCTGCGCGGCGACACAGCCGTGCCGGGTGTGGTGTCTCGCGTGCCCGAAGTCGCCGAGGCCACCACGATCGAGGAGCGCGCCGCGGCGGCGGTGGACTGGTTATCCCGGATCCGCGATGTGGCCGCGCAGTATCTGCCCGCCGACATGCCCGGCGCCACCGAGGGCGGGGCATTCACCTCGGTGCCGACGCGCACGACGGCGTCGAACACGCCCATCTTCCGCGACCTGGCCCCCGACGTGTACCGGGCCACCGGTCTGCTGATCAACATCGTGGAGCGGGAAGCCGAAGCCCTGGCCGCTGGCGCCGACGCCGGGGGGCCGCTGCACGATACCGGCGCACCCGTCGTGATTCCCGAAGGCGGGACGTTCTAGCAATGGCCGAAGCTTCTCGCGCCCTGACGGTGATCGTGGCGCCCCATGCGCACACCGACGACCTGGTCGGTGTGCTCGTCGATTACTCCGCAGCCGGGCTGCTCGGCGCGTTCGCCTGGGTCGACGCCAACGACGCCGGCGGCCCGGCTACCGCGGCCACTCTGGTCCGTGCGGGGCACTGCGAAACCATTGTGCTGCAACAGGTTCTGACCGCAGAACGCTATGACCGGGTCCGGGTGGCGGTGCTGGTCCCGCTCGATGTCCCGGCCGGTGAGCGGGCGCCGTTGGCGGCCGAACAGTTCGTCGAACAGGCCGTCCGCAGCACCGCGATGGGTGCCCGGGTAACGCTGCTGCGCTTGCTGCTGACGTCCGGCGCGAACCACAGCCAACCCAGCCACCCCGGTTTGTCGGTGGTCGTGGAGGGCTGGCACAACCTGCTGGTCGCACCGGAAGACTCCGCGGGGCCCGGTTTGGGCGCGGTCGCGTGGGGCCCGCTCGCCGAGCCGCTTGATCTCGCGCAGCGCGCCGCGCCGGTTGTCGCCGCGATCGCCGGTTTGTGGGCCGGTGTGGAACAAACGCCGTTTGACACCGTCGAGATCCTGCCCGGTCAGACGGTGCGCGCGGTGCGGGCCTTCTACCGCAGCCTGGACACCGCCGATGTCGAGACGCGACTGCGCGCGCAGCTGTTCGACCCGGCCGGACGTCTGCCGCTGCCGCGCGGTGGGCAGATACCGGTGCTCTACGTCGAGGATGTGCCGGCGGCCGCCCAAACGATGGCGCGCGCGCTGTGGACCAAGCACCGCGACGTGCTGCGCGGACCGCGACTGGGCGCTGACGACATTGGCGCCCAGGCGATTTCGATCTGGGCCGCGCTGAAGATGTTCCTCCGATTCATGGCTGGGGCCTTACGCAGCGCGCCGTCGGCGTGGCTGTCGGCAGTCAAGGGCTCGGTCTCATCGGTGTTGGCCGCGACGGTGCAAGGCACCGTATTCGGCGGCCGAGAGTCGGCATTCGCCGTGGTTACCAGCAGTCAAGTCGCCGACTGGCAGGAGCTGGGACGCAACGCCGACACCCTCAACGCGGCGATCGGCGGAGCAACGGGCGACAGTCACTTGGCGCCACAGGATCTCAGCCCGCTATGGACCGACTTCGTCAACGGCGCGCTGACGCTGGCCGACGGGGGCCGGCGCGCCCGCGGGCTCGAACCCATCCAGGTGGGCTCGGGTGTTGGGGTGCTGGCCAGCGCCGCCGACGTCGTCCCGAGCCGAGCGGACCGATTCACCGCCATGCCGACGTCGTTGGCCGCGGTGATCGGAGTCAGCGACCTGGAACCGGCCGACGTGCTCGGGGTGGCCGATCTGGATGCACGGCTGCAACGGGCCTACTCCGACCCCGCTGCCGGGGTTGAGGCACGCGGGGCCGCGACCGAACTGGACCGCTGGCGGCAGCGTGCGTCGAAAAGCTATGCCTGGCAGGTGGGTTCGATCCTGGCCGATTTTCTGCACCGGGCCCGCACCGAGGTCGCGCAACTTGCGGAGCAGATTCAGCGGGCGTCCACCGAGATATCCATCGATGAACGGGTGCGCGCCCGCCAACAGGCCATCAGCACGATCCTGGCCACATTGACCTGGGCGACGCTGGGCGTGCTGCTGGTACTGACGGGCATCGCGACCCTGGGATGGGCGCGCTGGAAGTTCGCGTTGATCACGGCCGGGGTGCTGCTAGGGCTGTATGTCGTGGTCTCGTTGGCGCTGTTTTTGTTCGCGCAGCGCGACCTGTTCACCGTGATGAACTTGCGCAAGTCGCAGCAGAATCAGCTGGACATGATGCAGGCGAATCTGCGCAACGCGCTGCAGGACGTCAGTCGCCTGTCCACCGGGTACGGCCAGTATTTGTCATGGTGCCGCGTGCTGGGGCCGGTGCTGCGAGCGCCGTTCGGGCCCGCCCCGGCCGGACGCAGCGCGTCGCTGCTGATCGCCGACGGGCTGCCGCGCTGCACCCAGATCGGGGTGGCGGATCCCGGCGCCGACAGAGCGGGCGATGCGATCCACGCCATCCAGCGGCGCCTCTACGCCCTGGGTTGGCTGACCCAGCCGTGGCAGGACATGGTCGGCCAGGCCGCATCCCGGCTGCGCGAGGATCCCGAGATGCTCTACCGCATGCCGGGAATCCGGACGTCGTCGGGTCTGGACCAGTGGTCGGCGGCGGTGGCGTCCGGGCACGTGCAGTCCACCGGCGCTGATGCGTTGTGGGCGCGCGTCGAGCAGATGTTCACCGAGGATGACGGTGTAGGCGCCGCGCTGACCGGATCGGTGCTGGCGCCGGCGCTGGGAAGCCACGTCGCGGCCGGACAATTCGCTACCGGTGTCGTCGACCACCGCCCCGGACAGGCCGCTCCCTTTGACGGCTCGGCGTTTACGAATGCGGCGACGACCGCGGGCCGTTCGGTTGTGGCCATCGACACCGCGTCGATGGCCCGCATCGGTCTGGGGTATCGCGCGGTGGTGGTGCAGGCCAGCGACGGGCTGGCGCCCTACGATTTCGCGCTGTTCGAGGCGTCGTCAGTGGAGGCGGAGGCGCCGGTGCGGATTGACGACGATACTTCGTTGTCGATCAGCGGGGCCGAGGGCCGCGATGCGCCGCCCGGTGGGGATCTGGTGTTCTAGTCATGCCCGATCCTCAGCACACCGATGGCGGCGACGGCCGGGTCCTGGCCGCGCTGATGGCCTGGCGGCAGCAACTGATCGACTCCGGTGCGGTGTCGAAGTCGGGCTTCAAAGAGACCCATCTGCGGCTGATACTGCGCTCCGGGCGTACCGATGTCGACCACATCCGGGCGATGCTGCCCGGTTCGGTCGCCGAGCACGCCGAGGATCTGGCCGCCGTGCTGGCCGAGACGCTCGGCGCCGAGGGCCGGCATCACCGGCCGGCGCCGTTGTCGGCGGTGGATGCAGGCGAAGGCGAGCAGGCGGTCACCGAGGGCGGACGTGAAATACCGCTGCGCGCAGACGATTTCGCCGCATACACGTTCCTCGAACAACCTGATCAACTGGCCACGATCACCTCGAAATCAATACCCGACGCCGAAGGAGGCGGGGTCGGCAGTTGCCAGCTTGCCTGGCCGCCGTATCAGCCCGGCGGGGATGCCGTGGTGATTTACCGGCTGATCAGCGAAGAGGACAACGCGCCCTATTCCCCGGACCGGGCCCGGCTGGTCGCGGCCACGACCACCACCAGCGCGGTCGACGGCCCGCCCGATGCTGCGGCTATTCGCTACTACCAGGTGTGGATCAATGTGGGCACGACTCGCGCCGAAGCCCTTGCAGCACAACCGGTTAAACATGCCGACGGGCTTGTGGTCAGCCCGGTGCACGACTGCGTCATCCGGCAAGACAGCGGCCAGGTCATCGGTAGCTGGACGGTGCCCGCAGCGGTCAGCACCGTGTTCGTCTCCCGGGTTCCGGCCCACGAAGCCGGCCGCGAGGGACCCCAGCACCGCATCTTGCTCGACCGCGACAACCGGGCGGGATTCGTTGACCTGCAAGCTATTCCAGGACAGCGCTATGTGTATCGAGTACGGGCCGCGGTGCCCGTGGACGGGGTGCTGCGGTTGTCGGCGGCCGTCGATAACGAAATCGACATCGCCGCGGTCTTGGCGCCGGTCGCCGATTTGTCGGTGACGGCATTGCCCGGCGCCGCAGGTGTTTTCGAGCTGAGTTGGACCGCACCGCCGGTAGGGCAGGTGGCGATCTATCGAAGCCGGCGCGGCCCCACCGCCGGCGCTGAGACCGCCGAGCTTCCCGAGGCGGCGCTCGAACAGGTGGGCCTGACACCCGATTTGCGGCTCACCCAGCCGGTGACCGGACGGGTGAATGCGCAGGGCCAGATGCAGTCGGTGATGACGGGCGTGTCTTGGCCGGAGGGCTGGAGCCGCGCCTATTTCACCCCGGTGACCGTGCTGGCGGGCCGCGCGCTGCTGGGTACGACGTTGTCTTCGGTGCGTACCGGTGTCATCCGCGATGTCGATCTGACCGAATACTGCAGCAAGCAGGTGCTGACGTTCGACTGGCCCGAGGGCGCGGCCATGGTGGTGGTGTATCTGGCGCCGAAAGGCTACGACCCGCGCAACGGTCTAACCGGCACCTCGTTCGAGATAACCCTCGAAGAGTACGAAAAATACGGTGGTCTGCAGCTACCCAACGGGAAGCTTCCGGTGGCCGGGTGTTCGCTGCATCTGGCGCCGGTGGCTTTCTCTGCCGGCCGGCGGGCGACAGGCGCAGTACGCAGCATCGAATATGCCGGTCTGCTGCGGTTGCAGTATGCGGTGCAGCTGACTCGCGACCCCGAAGGGCGGCCGTCGCACGCCTCGATCTTCTTGCGGTCCGAATACGACGTGCCCGGATCGCCGGCGTTCGTCTTGATCAACCATCCGGACCGAATTCCGTTGTCGCACAGCGACGGAGAAGCTGTCAATGTGGCGCCCCTGGACGCGCATGGACGACTGGCGGCCATCCCGTCGAAGGAGCTGCGGTGGTCGTCGCTGACTACGCAGGGCGCCACTGAAGCGTGGGGCGCCGACCTCCGGGGCCGGCGCGGATGGATCAGGTTGTTCGTCAACACGCCGACGGCGGCGCGGCTGCGCACCATCGCACTGCTCGACCCGCCGATCAGCACCCTCCGTCTGACGGCGGTCGCGCCGTGAGCACCCGCTACGGTCAACTGACCTACACCTCGTTTGACGCGTTTGGCTCGTTCGAACGCGCCGGGAGTGCCGGCGGCTGGCAGGTCAAACAATCCAGCGGGGAGTTGTCAGCCGACGAAACGCAATGGCTGGTATCGGGAATCCGCACCGCTTTCCGGCCCGTGGAACTGCTGCCGGACTATCCCAGCCCGCAAGAGCTGGACGCAGCTCCACGGCGATTGGCGTACCGACGCTGGGTCGATCGCGAAGTTCGCGGCGGTGGGTACTGGCACACCGCCCCGGCGGGCGCCGACAGCACCGGTCGGCCCGGCAACGTGTTCGCCCACGTCCTGCTGGACCGAACCCCCGACCCGGTGCCTTCAGTGCCGCCGCTGCGGCCGATCCAGCGCTGGCGTTCGCCGTCGTGGTTGCGGCCCTACGGAGCTGCCGCCGTCGGTGGCGCCGTGTTGCCGCCCGACGCGCCGGGCGATGGACAGGTCGTCACCAAAGACAGTGTCGTCGCGTTCGCGCTGGACACCAGCACATGGCGGTTGGGCACTTTGCTGGGGTTACTGGATGCGGTGGCCGCCGCGCTCGCGGGTGGCCCGCCGGTGATTCTCGGTGTCACATCGGTGGATTCGGCTGCCCAGTGGATCGGCCTGGTGAGCTTCCTGATGTCACCGGGAACCGCGGCCGTGCTGAACTTCAGCACCTTTGACCGCGCCGATCAGCTCGGCCCCGCGCTAGAAGCCGGACAACACCTGTCGGCGGTGCCCGTGACCGATCTGAGCGCGCTGCCCATCGGTGTTCTTGCCATCGATGAGACCGCGACGCTGTCGCTGGGCGAGTTGGGAGGTCAGCCACATGTCACCGCGGCCGGCCAGCGGATCGAGGTCACCGCCTGGTCGGTGATGGCACAAGAAGCGCTGCTCGATCCGCAGTCGGCTCGCGCGGTGCTCGACGACCTGGACGGCCACGCCACCCAGACCGAAGATCGGGGGCTGCATCCCGCCTGGCCGCTGGCCGTGGCCATCGCCTCCGACGAAACGTTCGCCGGAGCTCATCCCGAAGCGCATGCGGTGCTCACCGCGCACACACCCGACGGCGTCAGCGCGGGCTCGCCGGCCGCGCTGCTGGTCGACGAGGTGGTCTCGGCGCTCATCGGGGAGACAACTGCCGACGCGTGGAAGGTTGCCGAGCAAAATTTGCAGGGGTCGGTCGGGGAGTACGCCGAGTTGACCTACCTGTGCCGGGCGCTCGACGACGACACGTGGCTGGACCAACTGGGGCCGATCCCGGTGGGCGAAAACAGTTTCCGCGACCGGCCGGTTGCGCCACGGCTGGCGGCGGCGCTGGACGCGGCGCTAGAGCGGTCCCGCACCAGCGGAGGCCCGCAGCGAGCGCTCAAGCTGGTGGATCTGCTGATGCGGGCCGGCTTGGACGATACAGACGATGACCGCCTCACCCGCGCCCTCGCCGAACAGGTGGCCCCGCAGCTGGCCGACCCGCACGCCGGACCCACCCTGGCGCGGCGGTTCGCGCACCGGCTGGGCGCCGAGGCCCGCATCGCCGCGGCCGCCGCGACCCTGCGCGCAGCCGGATACCGCGACGGCGACACATCGGTCAGCGACGCGGTGCTGGACTGGTTCGCCGACGGTTCCGTGATGCCGACACCGGAGGAGCTACTACACGCGCAACCCTGGGACGCGACATGGACCCGCGCCGCGGTGTGCGGTATCCGAGCCGAGCGCAGGGCCCGCACCGAGAGCGGTCCGACTGCCGAGGTCGACCGATTCGCCCAGCTGTGGTGGCTGGCAGCCAGCGGTTCGACCCGACGCGACGACCTTGCCGCCGAGCGCATTTGGGACCCCGCGGAACTCTTGGCGGCCGGCGGCGCGGCGTTTAGCAGTGCGGCGCTGCTACCGACTCTGGTGGGGGCACCGAACAGTGACGAGTTGGTCCGGCTGGCCGACGAGGTGCTTACCGCCAACACCGATGACCTCGCGGTGGCGTGCGCGGTGTTGCGCACGGTCGATCCGGCGACATGGGTGCAGCACGGCTACATCGACAGTCACCAGCAGACCTACGCATCGCTGTGGGACATCGCGCTGGCCGAGATCCCCGCCGCGCGTGTGCATCCTGACGTCGCGGTACGTCTGGCGGCGGTAGCCGCCGTCGCCGTCATTGCCGGGCAACCACGACCCGTCCGTGCCGGACAGTTAGCCGCCGATCCAGCGGTGGCCGCCGCGGCCGCCGACGAGGTGGTGGCCCTCATCGAGCAGCAGCTCATCGGCGCCCCAGCGGTCTTGGCCGCCAGCCTGTTAGGCGCCGATGCGGACGCGCCCGATGCGGTTGATGCCGCTGATGGCTTAGTGACTGTGCTGGCCGAGGCGGCGGGCGCGCTCACCGCCGCCGGGTACCTCACCGAGGACGACGAAGAAGGCGTGCTGGCCGCGATGGTGCAGATGGCCGGTAACACCGGCGAAGCGCCGCGCCGCTACCGAAAGCTGGTGCACACGATGCTGGCGCAGCGCGGCGATGCTCGGCCGGCTCGAAACTCTATGGCGACCCGGATGCGGAGGAACCACTGATGCCGATCTATGTGCTCAACGCCGGCAACCAGCGCGCCCACATACCAGTTGCGCCGCTGTCGGTGTCGATCACCGGTTCCGTGCAGGACGCCGCGCTTGACCTGCACGCCGGCCCGACTCAACCCGTGATGCGCTCCAGTGCCCGCCACGCGGTGCTGCCCGAGCTCGTCGGCCCGGTCACCATCGCCGTCCGGCCAGCCGGCTCAACACGATTCGCCGCTGGCACCGTGGTGCACCTGGCGATCGCCCATGACATTCCCAGCGAGGTCGATCCCGTTCAGGTGCACTTCGATCCGATCGACGTCAGCGGCGACTCCGCGGTGGTGTTCGCCGAGCTGCGTCCGCAGGGTCAGCACATCGAAATCGCCGTCAGCGCGGTGGCGGATACGGCATTGAGCCCGCTGGCCGCTGCGGCGCGCACCTCGGCGCGGCGCATCATCGGACGCGGCACCGGACAGGTCGCTGCTGAACTTGTTGTCGCACTGAATATCTCGGCGTCGATGCGGGCGTGGTTCGCCGACGGCAGCGCCGCGGCCGCCACCGATGTGGTGGTCGGGGTGGCCGACGCGCTGGGAATCCGCAGTGTGGCAGGGGTTCTCGTGGGGGCTGATGTCACCGGGATCCGGTTGGATGGCCCGGGCGCTTCGGCGGCGGTCCCGGCCAGCGGCCTGGCCGATGCGGTACGGAAGGTGCAGCCCCGCTGGTCGGCGGGGGCACGGTGGTCGCGGCTGCGACGGGACGTGGCCACCGTGGTGTGTTCTGATTTTCCCACCAGCGGTGTGCAAGGCGGGTTTGCGGTGATCGCCCTGTCCAACGACTTTCGCGACTCTCGCGTCAGTGGGCCCCGGCTGCCCGCGCCGCCGCCCGGCCACGACGCGGCAACCGAACTGCTGTCAGCCCCTCAGGTGCTCGACGAGATAACCACCGGCCTGGTCCAGGCGCTGACGTGACCGCAACACTCGCCCAGGCTACGCCGACGAAATGCCCGCGTTGCTTTTGCATTCTCGATAGCAACATGCACATGTGGGCGTTGGCGCCGACGAGCGGTGCGCCCCGCTACTTCGACGAGATCGCCTCGGCATTCCTCGGCGCCAAAACCGATATCGGCGCGATGTTTCGGTGGGACCGGCCTCCCGGCTACACGGGCGCGCCGCCGCCGCACGCCGCCAGCCACGCGCTGCGCGGTCCCGTCGTCGAGATCTGCCCGGTGTGCCACTTCGTGTTGCCCGACCGGTGGCGTGAAGGCCAGGCGTACTGCATCGCGATGGCCGGCGCCCGTGCCACCGGCAAGAGCCTCTATATCGGTGTCCTGGTCAAGCAACTGCAGCTGTTGTGCGAACAGCATGGCTACGCAATGGAACCCGCGACCCGCTCGACCGCCACGGCCTACGCCGCCAACTACGAAACACCGCTGTTCATGCAGCGGGGCCTGATTCCGCCGACACCGACGGTAATGACCCAGACCTCCACCCAGCGTGAACCGCTAATCTTCAGCCTCGGCACCTGGCATGGGCTGCAGCGCTATCTGGTGCTGCGCGACGTCGCGGGCGAAGACATGGAATCGGGGGACCTCCATTCGCCACCGTTTCGGTTCTTCAGCAACGCCGAGGCCGTGTTCTTCATGTTCGATCCTCTTCGGGTGCAATCTATTCGGGACCAGTTGCACGATCTGCTGCCCCCACAGATGGTCAGTGGCGGGGACCCCCGCGGTGTGCTCAACAACGTGTTGAGGGCCATCGGTGCCGGACAACCGCGACTGGCGGTGATTCTGTCGAAGTTCGACGCCTTGCGCGTACTACGCGACGTCGAGGGCTCCGAGTGGGGCATGATCATGTCCAATGCCGGTGCCGCTTACCTGCGTGACACCTCCGATGCTCAGCTCTACGACAACAATGACGGCCAGCTCCTGCATGAAGAGGTGCGCAGTCTGCTGATCCGGCTCAACGCCGGCTCGATGGTCGCCGCAGTCGAAAACCCTTCCACGCACACACGATTGATGCACCGCTTCTTCGTTGTGTCGGCGCTCGGGCAGCCGCCTACCGGACAGCGCATACACGCGCGGGGCATCGCCCCGTTTCGGTGCGCCGACCCGGTGCGGTGGATCACCTCGAGTTTCGGTGTGCTGTGACCAACCCCCCGCAAAATCCCCTCGGGCACAATCCGTTCGGTAGTGATCCTTTTCGCGGTGTACCGTTCGGGGGCGCCCCGACCGGGCCGCCGGTGTTCACAGCACCACCCGCACAACCGCCGCACCGCCCGCGGGCCAACATACTTGCGACATTGTCATTGGTGTTCGCGTTCGTGTTCGCGCCCGTCGGTGCGATCCTGGGACACCTGGGTCTGCGCCAGATTCGCCGCACCGGTGAACCGGGCCGCGAACGAGCGATCGTCGGGATGATGGTGTCGTATGCGGTCATCCTCGTCACGGTGGTTGCGCTGGTGGTGTTTTCGGCCACCTCAGCCAAAGAGCCGTCAAAACAGGCCGCACCCACCACCGCCACGACAGCGCGCCCGTCGCAGGCCGTGGCGCCCGCCGATTTGGCCAGCCTGATACCCGGCCTCGCTGACGTCAAGACCTTCACCGGCGACCAGAACCTGGCGCTCGGCCCGGTTCACCACCGACCCAATGACGAGGTCAATGCCGGGCAAACCTTGGACCGCCCGGAGTGCTGGGGCACTCTCGACGTCGGCCTACCGAGCGACTACAACGGCGGCGGCCTTCTCGGTTTCTACCTGCCAATATTCGAAGATTCACGCGATCCGTTCAACGCGATATCGGTCGCCCCCGTGGTCGCAGCATTCATCGACGCGCCCGCAGCGCAAGCACAACTGACGAAACTGCAGTCAGGCTGGCGCCACTGCGCCGGTTCCACCCTGAAAGTGACCGTCCCCAACGTGCCGACGATTACGTTTGCCGTCAACGGGCCCAACGATGCCGGCAATGGCATCAGCACGATGGAAGTGGTTCCTCAGGGATTGCCACAGCTATCCGTCCACGCGACCGTCGCGAAGGCCAATGTCGTTATCGACCTGCTGGTGACCTACACGGGCAAGTCCGTGGACGATCGCGCCCGGCAGGCCACCCTGGCCGTCGCCAACTACATTCTCGGCAAGATCCCCGGCTGATCACATGACAAATCCATTTGGGCACAATCCCTTTGAACCCAATCCCTTCAATAGCGGTTCGGTTGGTATGCCCGGGCCGCCGCCGCCCCCGCAACCGCCGATGCGGCCGCGCGACGAAGCCAACGTGTTGGCGACGTTGTCGGTGGTGTTTGCATTCGTCTTCGCTCCCGTGGGCGCGATCTTGGGGCACCTGGGCCTCTCGCAGATCCGTCACACCGGCGAGAAGGGCCGCGACCGCGCTCTGGTCGGGCTGACGCTGTCGTACCTGTTCATCACCGTCGCGGTGGTCGCTCTGGTCGTTTGGGCCAGCCTGGGCGACACCGCCCCCACCCAGTCCGCCGCCACCACCACAGCCGCGCCTACCTCCACGACCGCAACCAGCACCACATCCACTTCACCGCCACTGCCTCCACCTTCGCCGCCCACGGTGGCGCCATCGGATCTGGAAGGACTGGTGCCCACCCTCGACGACGCCAAAAACCTAACAGGCGACCACAGCCTGACGGTGCACCGGACCTACCGACAAATCACGCGCGATCCGGCCGACGGCGACATCGACCGTCCGGAGTGCTGGGGCGTCTTCGACGAAGGGGCTCCCGAGGCCTACAACGTCCCAGCCATCGTCGGCTTCTTCTCGAACGAATATCTCGACATTCACGACTACCACAACGCATGGCAGACCGCGACGGGCGTTACGGCATTTCACGATGCCGCCGCCGCCCAAGCGCAACTGTCGAGCCTCCAAGCACAGTGGCGTCAATGCGGCGGATCCAGCCTGAAGGCGACCACCAAAGGACACTCGTTCGGCACCGACATGAGCGTGCCCGCCGATGCCGGCAACGGCATCACCACGCTGCAAATCACCGCTCATGGATTGGCGGCGCCCTTGCTCGGCGTCCGCGCGATCGCCGCCAAAAACAACATCGTCGTCGACGTGCTGGTGTCCGGCTCCGCCGCCGACATGGACCGCCTGCAGCAATTGGCCTTGACCATCACCAACTCCATCTTCGGCAAGATCCCCGGCTGAGCACATGGCAAATCCCTTCGAGCACAACCCGTTTGAGTCCAATCCCTTTCAGAGCGGTCCGGTTGGTATGCCCGGACCGCCGCCGCCCCAGCCGCCGACGCGACCGCGCGACGAAACCAACGTGTTGGCGACGTTGTCGGTGGTATTCGCGTTCGTCTTCGCGCCCGTGGGCGCGATCTTGGGGCACCTGGGCCTGTCGCAAATCCGTCACACCGGCGAGAAGGGCCGCGACCGCGCGCTGGTCGGGGTGACGTTGTCGTATGTGTTCATCACCGTCGCTGTAGTCGCGCTCATCGTAGGTGCCACTTTGGCCGACGACAGCCCGACCCGGGTCGCCACACCGACCTCCACGACAGCGCCAGCCGCGGCAACCACCACCACACCGCCCCCGCCGCCCATTGTGGCGCCAGCCGCTCTGGAGGGGCTACTGCCCAGCCTCGACGACGCCAAAAACATTACGGGAGACCATGATCTGACGGTGAAGCAGACCTACCGCCAACCCACTCGTGACCCCAACGACGGCAGCATCGATCGTCCGGAGTGCTGGACCGTCTTCGACGAGGGCGCCCCCGACGGCTATAACGTCCCGGCCATCGCCGGCTTCATCTCGATCGAATATCTCGATGTTCACACCGCCACACACACGTGGCAGGCCGAGCAAGGGGTGGCGGCATTTCACGATGCGGCCGCAGCTCAAGCACAACTGGCTAGTCTGCAATCACAGTGGCGTCAATGCGGCGGATCTACCTTGACGGTGACCATGAGCGGCTACTCGTTCAAGACGGCGATGAGTGTTCCCGCCGATGCCGGCAACGGCATCACCACCATTGACCTCAACACCCTTGGATTGCCGCTACCCGTCGCCCGCGCGATCGCAGCGAAAAACAATGTGGTCGTCGACGTGCTTACGTCGAGTTCCGGCGCCGACATCGACCGCGTCCGCGAGGTCGCCTTGACGATCACCAATTCCATCCTCGCCAAGATTCCCGGGTGAGCGGCCGCTAGAGCAGTTCGGCAACCGCCGTCACGGCGATGAGCAACATGACGGACGCCCCGACGATGTACACCTGGCGGCGGGCAGTGATTCGTGCGGGCATCGGGCGCTGCTCCAGCGTTCGTTGGCGTTGCAAAGCGATCATGTACGTGCAGGCCGCGGCCGCGGCGGCCAACAGGGCCGGGATCAGCCGCGGCAGCCCGGCGGCGCCGTGCAGGTTCTTGACCGTCAGCAGCGCGCCGTTGGCCAATAAGGCGAACGACGTCCGGGTCCAGGCCAACACTGTCCGTTCGGGTTGCAGCCCGCGCTTCGGCCAGATGCCTTCCGGCGTGGAGTGGCTCAACCCATGACCACCTTCGCGATGACCAACCCGAGCGCGATGACCCCGACCAGGAGGAGACCCAGAGCCAGGTAGCCCGGTGAAGGCTGGCGGGGCAGCGGCAGGCCTCGGCGCATGGCGCGGTCCGCCTGCTGCCAGCGCAGCAGCCCCATTCCGCTGGTGAGGATTGCCAGGGCCGCCAGCAGCACACCGAGCGCCCGCCGCGCGCCGGGGATCGTCAGCTCCGGGACGAGTTGGACCAGCGCGACCGCCGCGGCTAGCAGCCCCAGCGCGGTGCGCTGCCAGGCCAGGAAGGTCCGCTCGTTGGCCAGGGTGAACCGGTAGTCGGGCTCGATCTCGGCCGGGCTGTCGGACCCTTGTTCGCCGGCGGGCGTGGTGGTGCTCTCGGCCACGGCATACCTCGCAGGACGTAGCAGGGACAAGCTTTGCGACGCCCCAGATTTTAATCCGCTGCAGAGCCCGCCGCGCCGTGTTTCCGCGGCCCGGCTGAGTCGGCATGATGGGGACGTGGTGGTGAAGGCGCTGTTGTTCGACGTGCAAGGCACGGCGACGGATTTTCACTCGACCGTCTGCGGCGAGGCGGAGCGGATCAGCGCCGGTCGCTGCCCGGGTGTCGATTGGGCGGAGGTGGTGCGGCGTTGGCGCGCGGGCTACTTCGCCGCGCTGGACGCTGCGCAGAGCCGTCGGGAGGGCTGGGTCTCGGTGCACTCGGTGTACCGCGACGCACTGGACTCCGTGCTGAACGAATTTGGCATCACGGGATTTTCGGATACTGAGCGCGAGGAGCTCACGCTGGCTTGGCAGCGCTTGACGCCGTGGCCGGACGTGGTGCCCGGCCTGACCCGGCTGAAGGCTGCGTTCACGCTGGCCACCCTGTCGAACGCTGACGTTGCCGCGGTGGTCAACATCTCCAAGCGAGCGGGCTTGCCCTGGGACGCCATCTTCGCCGCGGAGATGGCCGGCGTGTTCAAACCCGATGCGGCTATCTACCGCATGGCCGCGACCTACCTCGGTCTGGACCCCGCCGAGATCATGATGGTGGCAAGCCACAAGTACGACATCCGGGCCGCGGGCCATCTCGGCTTTCACACCGCCTTCGTGGGCCGGCCGCTGGAATTCGGGGTCGGCGGCGACGCGGACGTGGCCTACTCAGACGAGTTCGATATCAACGCGTCTGACTTCCTTGACCTTGCAGAACAACTCGGCTGCTAGGTCAGCGATGGACGGAACCGGTTAGCGGCTGACCGTTCGCGCGCTGGACCAAACAGATAACGGTGCTCGGCATCGCAGTGGCCCCGGTGCGGTCCATGTTCGAATCGATCAGATACGTCACCGAGTAAGGACTGCCGTCCACGGATTGCCCTGTGTACGAGGCGAACCCGACAGCACAGTCATGATTCGCGACGTTGGCGATCGCGGAGTCGACCGCCATCGGAGCCCGCAAATACACTTCGGCCAAATGCGCCGTCCCGCAATCGACAACGGTGACGGTCACCCGGCTCAGATCCGCCGGCGGCAGGTCGGTCACGCATTCACCGACCTTGAGGTCAATCCACTTCTCGGTGCGCGTGCCCACAGAGGGAGATGGGGGGACGGCGGTCACCGCCGTTGTCGCCGCCCGTGTCGGCACTGCGGGCGGTGGCGTCGTGCCGGCATGAACGCCGTTCGTGCCGCAGGCCGCCAGCAATGCGGCCGCGGCGAGGCCGCACAACGCAGGAATGCATCGCACCCCCATGGCGGCCTCCTCGAACCCATCCGATGACCTGAAGTCTAGGCGCCAAGTTCCCCCGTGCAACGTGCTTCCGGTGATAGCGTGCACGTGATGACTGCTGCGCTGCCGGTCGCCGAAAAGATTCGGACGCGATATCGCGCCGAACGGCAACGCTTCTCGGAAGCGCAATACGTGTTGCGCCCTCCCGAGAGGCTGCGCGTCCAAGCCGAAGAGCTCGGCGACCATCTCAACCCAGGCGACAGCGTTCTCGACATCGGGTGTGGGACCGGATATCTGTCCGCGCATATGCAGGAGATGTACGGGGTGCGTGCGTGCGGGGTCGACATCAGAGACTTCCGTCAAGCCCAGATACCGTTCCAATTGTTCGACGGCACGTCGATTCCGTTCCCGGACAGCTCTTTTGATCATGTCGTGCTCAGCGAGGTGCTCCACCACAGCCACGACCCGATGGCACTGCTCACCGAGTGCCTTCGAGTGGCGCGCCGCAGCATCATCCTGTTCGAGGACATGCCCGAGGGACGCGTCGGCAAGTTGATCTTGTATCTGCACGTGCGGATCTTCGTGCGGCGTTACGACTATCCGTTCCAGGCGGCGAGCATTCGCGCCTATCGTTCCGCGCTGGCGTGGCTGCACGACCACACGTCGTGTATCGCACGCATCCCTCAGGAACCCGAATGGTTTACCGTCTACCCGCGCGTGTTGTTTGTTTACGACGTAACCACCGCGGTCATGCCCGAATCGCCTCGACTGTCCAGGCAGGCATGACGGGCGCCTTGGTGAGTCCGTGGTCGCCCTGGCCGATGCTGCGCAACAGCCATTGCACCCGCACGATGCAGCAGCCCATCCGCACCATCGCGAAAATCTCGTACCACCCCAATGCCTGAAGTGGTCGACCGATCATCTCCTCGTACCGGCTGACAACCTGCGCGCGGCTGTCGAAGCCGGGCAACTCGGGATCGGCATCGATCCCGTTGACCTCCATGGTCTGCCGGCGGGTGGCCAGCCACCAGGCGAAGTCGGTCTCCGCCGGACACAGGCATGCCTGCTCCCAATCCAGGACTCCCACGATCTGGCCGGTGTCGTCGAAGATGGCGTTGGACAATCGGGCGTCACCCCAGCACACCGCCAATTCGGGCTGCTCGGCTGGCCTGTGTCGATCAAGCCAGTCGAAGGCTTCGGCGAGGAGCGCGGGCACCTGCATGTCGGTTGCCCATTCGATGTATTCACGCCACCAGGCGAGTTCCGCGTCGTTGCCGAAACCCTGCGGGCGCTTCAGCCAGCGCACCTCTTCGATCGGAACCCGTTGCAAGCCAACGAGCGTGTCGAGGAAGGAATCATGCACTCGGCGCTGCACGTCGACGCCGGCTCCGTGCAGCCACCCGCGCGTCGCGTACGAGGTGTCCGACGGCGTGTGCCCGACGATGCGCGGCATCACCAGAAAGCTTGACCCTAGCCACGAGCCGTCGGGTTCGTAGTGAATCGGCGATGGGGTGGCAATGCCGTAGTCGTGCAGGAGTTGCTGGGTTCGCGTCTGGGCGGCCAAGTCATAGTCGGCGTAGATGCCGCCGCCGGTCGGCGGGATTCGCACCACGAATTCCTTAGTCCCGCGGTGGTTAGTGGTGCTGAAGAGCAGACTTTCGCTGGACCATCCCGCTGCCCGGTTGGCCGGGCGCAAATCGCCAACCTCGACCGGCTCACCGAACCTATGCTCGAACCACCGGCCGAGCTGGGCCCGCGTGGCGGCCAGGTCTCGTTGCCGAAGGGACAGTCCAGCCATAGACAAACAGTTACATATGCAGTATCAAATGTAAACAGCATTGACCTTACGTATTCCCCTAGGATGTAAAACCGAGGAGAGCTGATCCGGATGGCGATACATCTGCCGTTGACGTACGGAGATATCAGCGACACCACCCGGCCGCTGGCCATCGCAGTGCACGGTTTCCCGGACACCCCGCGCACATG
The DNA here is from genome assembly GCA_963767375.1 of uncultured Actinomycetota bacterium. Taxonomy (GTDB): domain Bacteria; phylum Actinomycetota; class Actinomycetes; order Mycobacteriales; family Mycobacteriaceae; genus Mycobacterium. The sequence goes on along the minus strand of CAVYDT010000005.1, from coordinate 32,547 downwards.
GCGTCACCTGGGGCCGGTGCTCGCCGAGCGCGGGTACCGGGTGGCGGCTCCGTGGCTGCCCGGCTACGAGGCGCCGGCGACGGGGCCGATCAGCGCGGGCACCTATGTGCGTCAGGTCCGCGCGGTGCGCAGAGCCTTAAAGGCCGACGAGCGCGCCGTGCTCATCGGTCATGACTGGGGCGCCTACACGGGATACGGCGTGGTGGCGAGCGATCCGGACGCGTTCAGTCGTTTGGTCACCCTGGCCGTGCCGCCGGCGCCCGCTTTGGCCAGCTCCATGTTCAGCTACGCGCAGATCAAGCGGTCGTTCTACATCTGGTTCATCCAGCAGGTCGGACTCGCCGAGGCCACTCTGCTGGAGCCTGGGTTCTGGGAGTCGCTGTGGGCGGATTGGTCACCGGGATATGATGCTCGACAAGATCTTTCGTGGCTACGGGAATATGTCACCGCGGAGACCATCGGCGGTGTGATCGGTCCGTACCGCGCCATGTTCAATCCGGATTTCGCCGATCCCGATGCAGAGGCCGAGACCGCGGCCACGCTGATGGCGCCGCCGGTGCCGACCTTGTACCTGCACGGCACTAATGACGGCGGACTCGGCGCGGAGATCGTCACCAGTGCGGCGGATCACTTACCGGCGCCGGGATCGTCTTTCCAGATGATCGACGGCACGGGACATTTCCTGCATCTCGAACAGCCCGACCTAATTGCCGAACGGATCTGCTCGTGGCTCGGCGTTAGCTCGCCGTCGCCGGCCGGGACCTCCGCGCTGGACTGATGCCCGCGGCGTAGCGCAGCTCGGCAAGGAATTGGTCGCGATCGTCGCCGCCAACAAGGTAGTGGCACACGGCAACCCGTACTACCGTTGCCGCGGCCAGTTCGGCGTTCTCACCCTGGATCAGGCGCGCGATGCGTCCCTGCAGGATCGGCATGACTCGTGCCATCTGGGTCAGCACGTGCTCGGGCTCGGTGTCGGCCAGGAAGCCCAGCGAGTAGGTTCGCTGGAAGTCGACGACGAATTGCAAAGCGGCGTTCAGCCTTTCATGGTCGCGCAGACCCGCCATCGCGGAGGAGATCCCGGCGTCGAAGTTGTCTTGCTCGTAGAGCCCGAACGCGTCGAGCAGCGCCTCCTTCGAAGGGAAATATCGGTACAGCGTCTGACGGGACACCTTCGCTTCGGCGGCCACGTCGGACAGCATCAGCTTCTTGCGCCCGCTGCGAGCGAGCACGACGAACGTGGCGGCCAAGATTCGCCGCCGAGTCGATACTTCGGCACTGGGGGGGACGCGGGTAGCCACACACGCTACTTTACATCGTGACCCTCTGATGTCACACTGCAAAGTGTTACAAATTGACTCTGAACGTCAACATGAGGTGGCGAGCGATGACGGACCTGGTTGTCCGGAGGATGTCATTTCAGTTCGATGTGGCGGTGCCGTTCATGTGGCAACCGGCGAATCCGGCGTTCGCGATCTACTGCAATGCCTTCACGTTTATCGCCGTGCCGTTCGAGAAGTACATCATCGCCGCACTGCGTCAGGCGGAGGACCGGCTCGCTAGTGACGCGAACGTGGCCGCGGAGGCGGAGGCCTTCCTGAGACAGGAGGCGCAGCACGCGGCGGCGCACCGCAAACACATGCTTGCGCTTATCGAGCAGTACCCAGGGCTCGAGCGGTGCTACGAACAAACGATGGCATCGTACGACGACCTGATCGATACACATCCGGTCGAGTTTCACGCCGCATACATCGCCAACCTCGAGGCTACCTTCACGCCGATGTTCAAAGTCATTCTGGATCATCGTGATTCGCTGTTTGCGAGCGGCGATACTCGGGTGGCGTCGCTAATGATGTGGCATTTCGTCGAGGAGATCGAGCACCGCAGCTCGGGGCTGCTGCTGTATCGCCATCTGATGCCGGATCCGTGGTACCGCGTCAAACACATCCGCCAAACGTTCCGCCACGTCGGCACCATCGCCGCGACGGTGGCCAAGGCGTTCGACGAACACATTCCGTTCGACGACCGCGGCGCGTCGGCTCAGGAAGCGATGTCGTCGGCGCTGCGTCGCGAGCTTGGCTATCGGATGCACAAGCGGGTAGGTGGGTCGGCGCCGATGTTCCACGCTGTGTCGGCGGGACGGCTGCTCAGGATGTTGTGGGGGCTGGCGCTCTCGCAGACGCCTTATCACGATCCGGCCGACCAGCCGTTGCCCGACTGTGTTGACACGTGGATGCGTGAGTATGAGCGTGGCACCGACATGACGACGTTCGCCGGGAAAGGGTGAATGCCTTTGCTGTCAACTAATTACGGGAATCTGGTCCCCGAAGATGAGTTGCTCACCCACCAGATCGTCGACACGTTCGCGACGGTAAGCCAATCTGACCCGTCCTGGACGGAAAAGATCTGGACCACTGCCCACGCGCGCGACAACTCGCTGCAGCTGGTCCTCGGCATCGGCAAGTACACCAACCGGGGAGTGTTCGACGGGGCCGCCGGCGTATGCCGATCCACCGAGCAATGGACCGTGCGCGCCGGTCGCCGGCTGTCGTCAGACCCGTCGAGCACCGATGTCGGACCCATTCACTACAGCGTGGTCGAGCCGCTGCGATCCATCCGCGTCAGTCTCGACAAGACCGACCACGCCCCGATCGCATTCGACGTGGTCATGCGCGGCTGCTTTGCCGCGGCGCTGGAAGACCCGTGGCCGGACCGCAGCCCCGACGGATATCGAGTGACCCATAATGTGTTGCGCTACCACCAGATTGGCGTCGCTTCGGGCTGGGTCGAAGTCGAGGGTGTCCGCACCGAAGTAGAACCGGACGAGTGGATCTCGATCCGCGATCATTCGTGGGGACTGCGTCCCGGGGTCGGCAAACCCATTCCTGGCTTGCCGCGGGGAGGGCGGCGCATCAACCAGATGTTCATGACGTGGTGTCCAATGACGCTGACCCGGGCCGACGGATCGGCCTACTCGCTGTTTGTTTTCTTCCAACACGAAAATGGCGACGGCTTCGAATCCACCCGCTTCCAAGCGGAACAACAGAACGACGACGGCACCACACACCGTTTCGCAGCTGTCGAGCAAGAGCTACATTTCGAGGACGGCAATCGCCGCTTGACTCATGGAACCATGACGTTGACCGAAACCGACGGCACCAAACGGCGCTTGACGATCACCGCCGCCGGACCGACCGGCTTTCACCTCGGTACCGCCGGCTACTACGGGTGGAACGACTGGGTGCTCGGCCAATGGGTCGGCGAGCTCAAGGTGTTAGGCGATCACGTGACGAATTGCGATCACCCGGAAACCGCGCGCCAACTGCATCAGCTGCGCGACCTGCTGGTGCGTGTAGAAGATCCGGTCGGCGGCGGGGTGGGGGTGGGCAACGCCGAGACGTTCGCGTTCGGCGCGTTCCCCGAATTGGGCCTCAGCGCCGAGAATTCGTTCCTGTAATCCCGCCTACCCGCAAACAGCCAGTGCGGTCAACGCTTCGATGGCGTGTCAGGCCGGAGGAGTCCAGGCGACCGGCAGGCTCTTGATGCCGTGGATGAATTGCGACAGCAGACGCGAGGGTTCGGCCGTCGCGACGATATCGGGAATTTCGCGGCACAACTCATCGAACGCAACCCGGATCTCACGGCGAGCCAGGTTGGCGCCTAAACAGAAATGGGCGCCGCCGCCTCCGAACCCGAGATGCGGATTGGGGTTGCGCGCCACGTCGAAGGTCCAGGGATCAGCGAACTTTGACTCATCACGGTTGGCCGAGTTGTACCACAAGATGGCCTTGTCGCCGGCGGCCATCTTGGTGCCGCTCAGCTCGAAGTCCTGGGTCAGGGTGCGGCGCATGTAGACCACCGGCGACGCCCAGCGGACGATCTCCTCGACAGCGGTGGGCGCCACGGCGTCGAAGTCCGACCACCATTTGTCGCGTTGCTCGGGATAGCGGGACAACGCCAGCACGCCGTGGCTGATCGCGTTGCGCGTCGTCTCGTTGCCCGCCACCACCAGCAGGATGAAGAACGACGCGATCTCTTGCGATGTCAGCCGGTCGCCGTCGACTTCGGCTTCCACCAGGCTCGTCGTCAGATCGTCGTGCGGATTGGAGCGGCGATCCTCGGCCAGTGCGCTGGCGTAGGCGCCGATGCCCATCGAAACCTGAAGGAATTCTTCGAAATCCAACGTCAGGTCGGGGTCGCCAAACCCGAGAATCACGTTCGTCCAGTGGAAGACCCGCTCGTGGTCTTCCTCCGGAATCCCCATCATGTCGCAGATCACCTGCAACGGCAGTGGCCCGGCGAGTTCGCTGACCACATCGGCTTGCCCGTCGGGATGATTGGCGATCATCGCCGCGACCAGCCGGTGGGCGCGTTCGCGGACCGACGCCTCGATGCGGGCCACCACTTTCGGGGTGAACGCGCGGCTGACGATCGAACGCAGCCGCTGATGCCGCGGATCGTCGAGCACGATCATTGAACCGAAGTACTCTGCCAGTTCCGGTGTCTGGTCGTTGACCGTGATGCCGCCGGCGGAGCTGAAAATGTCCGGGTGGCGGCTGGCGAAGTGGACGTCGTCCAGCTTGGTCACTGCCCAATACCCGTTGCCGGTCTCAAAGCCCTCGTACTCAATTGGGGACCAGAACGAGATCGGGGCCTTGCGGCGCAAGGTGGCGAAAGTGCCGTCGCGAACGTCATCGTTGCGGGCCCAAAAGTCGAGCGATTCGAGATGGATGTCGGCCAGCGGAATCTCAGGCGGGGGTGTCCCGTTAACGCGCGGCTTTAGACCCTTTTTGACGCCGGTGTCCAGGCCCACGTCGATCCTCCTAATCCCGACTCATTGCGAACAGACGGCGCGCCCCGGAGTCCCTGAGGCAGTTGCCTTGAATACCGAGTTGCCGTCGACCACGATGTTGCAGGAGATCTGGCCTTGCCCCTCCGCGCTGAGGACGAACACCTCCCCGCCGAAAGCGGTGAACTGCGTCGACCACGGCAAGGGCACATTCACGATGTGTTGTTGACCGGTATCCAATTGGTAGGTGATGGTTTGAGCCACGCCGGAACCGCTCACTTCGTAGCGGACCTGAGGCCAGTCGCCGGCGTTAGCCACACCGCACGTGGCCACGAATCCGACCCCGACAGCGAACAGGATCGAGGAACCGCTGAGAGCCAATCGACTGGTCATGGTTTCTCATCGTGTCACCACGTAAGGCTGCACGCGAGGGGTTTCAGCTGCTTGCCCGGCGAAATCCTACGCATTCGGCGCGTGGTGTACCGACTGCACCGTGTAGAGGTGCGGTTCGAAGCTGGTCGCGACGGCGGCGCACACCCCCATGTGTTCACGCGCGGTCGGGTCTTGCAGCATCGCCTGGTATGCCTCGGCGCTTCGCCATTGCGCGTAGTTGACGACGCGGGTGCCATCGGCGCTGACGTGGATGTTGGCAGAGATGAACCCGGGAACGAATCGCATCTTCTGTTCGGTGGCGACTCGAAGCAGTTCGGCCAGTTCTGACGCCCGCTCGGGTACCACGGTAAAGACGTTGATCAAGGTGGCGTGCGTGGCGTGTTCTTGGATCGTGGTCATCATCAGAACCTTCACTTTGACAGGAACCTTACATACACGACGATAGCATGATGTAAGGTTCCTGTCATGGCCGAGTCGCAGACCGAGCGTGGCGCGGGCTATTTGGTGAAGCGGGTGCAGCAGGGACTGCGACGGCGCTGCGACGCCGTGTTAAAGCCGACCGGGCTGTCGATGGCGCAATACGCGCTGCTGCGCGCGCTGCACGATCATCCCGACGCATCGGCCTCCGAACTCGCCCGGCTTTGCTTTGTAACCCGCCAGTCGCTGCGTGACGTTTTGGCTGGTCTGCGCACCCTGGGTCTGGTGGCCCTGTCGGACACGCCGGGACGGGGTCGCGCCCGCGCGCTGCAACTGACCCCGCTTGGGCTGCGGCGCCTCAAGAACGGCCACGCCGCGGTGGAACGCGTCGAAGCGGACATGTTGCGGGGAATCCCGCACGCGGCGCGCGGCGAATTGGCCGCCCTGCTCATTAGCTGCGCGGAGAACCTCGAAGCCCTGCCGGGGGCCTGACAGCCAGTGCGGCTTAGGGTGAATCCGGGAGTGAGACCGGTGGTCGGAGGTGGCTGATGTCGGAGCGCAGTTCAAAGCGGGTTGTCGTCTGGGGCACGGGATTCGTGGGCAGGATGGTGATCGCCGAGATCGTCAAGCATCCACTGTTCGAGTTGGTGGGCGTAGGCGTCAGCAACCCGGAGAAGGTCGGCCGCGATGTCGGCGATATTTGCGGACTGGACCAGCCGGTGGGCATCACCGCCACCGACGACGTCGAGGCCCTGATCGCGCTCAAACCCGACGCATTGGTGCACTACGGCCCGACGGCGATGCACGCGAAGGACAACATCTCGCTGATCACGCGTTTCCTGCGGGCCGGCATCGACGTGTGCTCCACGGCGATGACGCCGTGGGTCTGGCCGACCATGCACCTCAACCCGCCACAGTGGATCCAGCCCATCACCGAGGCCTGCGAGCTGGGCGAGTCGTCCTGCTTCACCACCGGCATCGACCCGGGCTTCGCCAACGACCTGTTTCCGATGACGCTGATGGGCCTGTGTTCCGAGGTGCGGCGAGTGCGCGCATCGGAATTGCTGGACTACACCAACTACGAAGGCGACTACGAATTCGAGATGGGCATCGGTCGCGAGCCCGAATACAAGCCGATGCTGGAAGACCGGGACATGCTGATCTTCGCGTGGGGCGCCACCGTCCCGATGATCGCCCACGCGGCCGGCATCATGCTCGACGAGATCACCACCACGTGGGACAAGTGGGTGACGCCCACCGAACGCAACTCCGCCAGGGGCGTGATCAAGCCGGGGCATGTCGCCGCCGTCCGGTTCACCATCAACGGGATCTACCAGGGTGAGACGCGCATCCAACTCGAACATGTCAACCGCATCGGCCACGACGCCGCCCCCGACTGGCCATCGGGCCACGACGACGACGTGTACCGGGTGGATATCGAAGGGACGCCGAGCATCTTCCAGGAAACGGCGTTTCGGTTCACCGACGGTTCGGGCCGCGACCCGGCTACGGCCGGGTGCCTGTCAACCGGGATGCGGGCACTCAACGCGGTACCGGCAGTCAACGATTTGCCGCCGGGCTGGGTGACCCCGCTCGATCTACCGCTGATCGCCGGGGTGGGGACCATCCGCTGAACAGCGCATTTGCGGCCGTGTCGGGAAACGCACAGACCCGCAGCCCAGACAAAGAAGAGCTATAGGTTTTACCTGCATAATTCCGAGGTATCTGGGATGCCTAGGGGGGTGCTGGGCCATGCACCGAGTTCGGTCCGGACTGCTCCCTAGCTCGATTTCAAGCTATTTGCTCACGGCTTTCTCGTCTTCGGAAGCCTCGGCTTTTTCGCCTTTGTCTGCGTCGCCCTCTTCGGCACCCTCGTTTTCTTTGGCTGCCTTGATCACGGCTTCGTTGAATTCCTTGTCCTTGGCTGTTTGTTCCTCGATGTCGTGATCGTCTGTCTCGTCGTTGTCGTCGTTTGTTTTGGCCTTGGCGGCGGGGGCGTCCTCGTCGTTGGCGTATTTGGGGTTGCCGTCGTCGTCGAGCCAGTCGTTGACTGCGGTGCCCGAAATCGCTCCGCCAGAACCGGGCAGCACTAACGTCGGCCTGTCGACGTATGCCGTCATCATTTCGGCGGCCTTTTCTTTGTTTTTTTCGTCAGGTTCCGGCTTTTCTTGCGGAGTCTGCTCCGAATTTCCGCCGTTTTCTTGGTCGGCCGGTTCGTTGGTTCGTTCGCTGTCTTGCTCGCCCATGCTCTGATCCCCCTTATGGAGTTGCGATGTGAGCTGACCCCGAACTGTGGGGTTACCCACTAAAGCGCTGCGCCGAAACTCTTGTCACCGCGATACGCGCTTGACCAGTACAAGCGAGGCCAGCGGAATCCGCATCGGCTCGGGCGTGCTCGACAGTCGCTGCGCGACGGCGGCCTCGAGCTGCCGGATGAATTCGGCCGCCCGCGGGTCACCGGCCCTGCCGTTCAGTGCGGCCGCCAGGGTGGGGAAGAGCGCGGCCCGCGCGAACGCTGCCCACCGCGCTCCGAAAGCCTCGGCGTCCCCATCCGATTGGAAGCGCGCCCAGAACCGGTCCTCGGCGTTGAAGATCTCAAGATGCTCGATCGTCAAACCCTCGAAGCGTCCTTTGGGGGAGAAGGGCGCGCGAAGGTCCTTCTCGTCGCGGGCGAAAACGGGAAGCGCCATGCGCCGCAACTCATCTCGATGCAGTAGGCCATCGCTGACCTGATCGTTGAGCGACGCGTACAGCGCATCGTTCATGGCTCGGTAACCGAATTCGCCGTTCTCGTCGACGGCCATCGTCAGCACCACCAGCCGCCCGTCGGGACACAGCTCCCGCCCCCGAAACGCAACGAAGTCGTTCCAGTCCGTGGCGGCCTGGTGCGCGTAGGCGGCACGGGCCTCCACGTTCTTGCTGTATGCGACCTGCACGTGGTCGGAGAATTCCGGCGCTCCCGCCGGGATCCGGCTTAGCCACTGGATCGCCCAGGACGACCAGCCGAGATTGACGGTGTTGGACGGCAGGATCTGGCCGTAAAACGAGCGGCCGATGGCCGCAGGAAAACTGGAGGCGTCGTGGCTCAGGTAGCTGTCGTGGTCGTCGGCCAGCGTCCGGAACAACGCGGTGAAGTCGTTGTCCGGTACGTCGGTGTGCGCCACCAGGATTGCGTGGTCGTGACGGGTGCGCCGGCGCAGCACCGCGATCGCCGCTGACATCGGCGTGAGCGAATTGTGTCCGGTGGCAGCGCCATAGTCGGCGATGACGATCGGCTGCGGCGGTGTGGGCAGCGGCACTTGTGCGGCGGCCTGTTCGAACAACGCGACGGCCGGTAGCAATCCGGCGGCCTGCAGTCGCGACGACGCGGTGTAGGTCGCGCTTTCCATCGGCTCCGGTCGGACCACGATGCTCGATTCGGGCAGTCGATGCTCAGGCCGCATCGGGCAACGATAATCGCTGCGCTAGTTCTCAGCTCGTTGTCGGGTAGCGGACACCGGTGAGTTGCTCGGAAAGCTCCCACAGTCGCCGGCGGTCGTCGTCGTTGCGGGCAAGCTTAGGTATCTTGGCCGGCGCCACACCGCCCCCGGCAGCCTCGTAGAAGCCGCGAGGTCCATAGAAAGTGCCGCCCTCGGCCTGCGGTGTGGCGGCCGCATACAGCGCGGGCAAGATCCCTTCGTCGATCTCCTGCCACAGGAACGGCGCGAAACGCCATGACGCTTTGTACAAGCGCTCCATCAGCGCCGGCTTTACCCGGCCATGCGAGGGTCCGCTGATCTGGAGGTTGGTCTTGGTCAGGCCCGGGTGTGCGGCATTGGACATGATGCCCCAGCCGGCCGCGCGGCTGCGGTGGTCCAGTTCGAGGGCGAACATCAACACAGCCAGCTTCGACTGGCCGTAGGCCGACATGGCGGCGTAGGACTTCTCGAATTGCGGGTCGTCGAAGTGGATTTTGCCGCTTTGGCGGGCCGCCAGGCTGCTCAGCGAGACGACCCGTGCGCCGTTGGCGGCGCGCAACAGCGGCAGCAAGTGTGCGGTGAGCGCGAAGTGTCCGAGATGGTTACTGCCGAACTGCAATTCGAAGCCGTCGGCGGTGGTGTCGCGTGCTGGGGGCGTCATGACACCGGCGTTGTTGATCAGGATGTCGATGGGTCGGCCCTCGGCGTTGAGTTGTTCGCCTAAGGCGGACACGGACGCCAGTGACGACAGGTCGAGGGACATGATGCTCAGCTTGGCGTCGGGGACCATGGCGTGGATCTCCTCGATCGCTGCCTCGCCCTTGGCGCGGTTGCGGATCGCCATGACGACGTCGGCGCCGGCAGCGGACAGCCGCCGGGCCAGCCCGAACCCCAGACCGCTGTTGGCCCCCGTGATGACTACCAGCTTCCCGGACATATCGGGCACCGTGGCGACGAGATCGTTGGCCATGCGTATCACTCCTTCTTAGGTATGAACCCCGTCCTAGTGTGCTCTTTGTGTCGCCATCAGCGAACCCGAGCGGCATTCTGATCGGCATGGCCGTGCGCTTCGCTGGTTGGGGGGCGGCGTTGGTCGCCGGCGCGCTACCCGCGCTCGCCTTTCCCGCGCCGTCGTGGTCGTGGCTGGCCTGGTTCGGCGTGGTGCCGCTGCTGTTGGTGGTTCGTGCCGCACCGACGCCCTGGGCGGCGGCCGTGCGGGCGTGGTGCGGGGCCGCCGGGTTTGTGCTGACCACCCAGTACTGGCTGGCGACCAGCATCGGTCCGCTGCTGGCGGTGTTGGCCGCCGGACTCGGTGCACTGTGGCTGCCGTGGGGGTGGTTCGCGCATCGGCTGTTGTCGGCACCGGCCGCCGCCGGGCGCACGGTTAGCGCCCTGGTCGTGTTGCCCAGCGCGTGGGTCGCGGCCGAAGCGGCGCGGTCCTGGCCGTCGCTGGGTGGTCCGTGGGCGTCGCTGGGCGCGTCGCAGTGGAACCAGCCCGTCACGCTGGCATCGGCCGCACTGGGCGGGGTCTGGCTAACGAGTTTTCTTCTGATCGCGACCAATACCGCCATCGCCGGCGTCATCGTGCACCGGGGTGTGTCCGGTCGACTCGTCGCGCTGGCGTGTGCGATCGCGTGCGGGGGACTCGGCCCGGCCTGGTACCTGCTGGGCCCCGCGCCGACCGGCGGTCCGACGGTGCGGGTGGCGCTGGTGCAGCCCGGCGATATCGCCGATGGCGGCGCCCGCCAGGCGGCCAGTGAGAGGCTTACCGCAAGCCTGGCGGGTCAGCGGCCAGACCTGGTGGTCTGGGGAGAAAGCAGCGTCACCCAAGACCTCACCAGCCATCCCGAGGTCCTGGCCCGGCTCACGGATTTGTCGCGTCAGGTGGGCGCGGACCTGCTGGTCAACGTCGACGCGCCCGCACCGAGCGGGGGAATTCACAAGTCGGCGGTGCTCATCGGAGAACACGGAGAATTGGGCACCTACCGGAAAACCCGCCTGGTTCCATTCGGTGAATACGTGCCGCTGCGGCCGCTTTTCGGCTGGATCGCCCGCCACAGTAAGGCCGCCGGCGAAGATCGGCAGCGGGGCACCGGGCCAGTGGTGCTGCGTGTCGACCGCTTCGACATAGGGCCGCTGATCAGCTTCGAGACGACCTTCTCTGACCTTGCCCGCCGTGAGGCCCAGCTCGGTGCCGACCTGCTGGTGTATCAAAGCTCCACCTCGACATTTCAAGGGACTTGGGCGCAGCCGCAGCTGGCCGGACAGCCCGCGGTGCACGCCGTCGAGGTGGGCCGCGCGGCGGTGCATGTCGGGTTGTCCGGCGACAGCTCGGCCTTCGACGTCCGGGGCCGCCGCCTGGTGTGGCGCCCGTCGGACTACCGGGGCGTGACCGTGGTCAACGTTCCGCTGGGATCGAGCATCACGCCCTACCAACGGCTGGGCGACTGGGTGCCGGCGCTGGCGTTTGCGATCCTGTGCTGTGCTGCGGGCTTTGCCATTTTTCGTTGGCGCCGGCTGGCGCGCATGACAGACTGCGTGGATGAGTAGCCGACGGCTGGCAAAGATTTCGCTGTCCGTCGCCGTCGTGGTGATGATTGTGTCGGTGGCCGGCTTCATCGTCGCCTTGGTGCTCAATGCGTTCTTTCTGGACAAATACAACGCCTATGGCGAGGTGCCCGTCCCGGGGGCGAGCCGCCTGCATTTGCCCGCGGGTGAAGTCACGATCAGCCTGCACACCGTCGTCATCGGCGGCCCGAATGGCGGCGGCCTGCCAGTCCCGCCGCTCGGGGTAACCATCAAACCGCCCGACGGTGTGGCGCAACCAGTGGTCGCGGAAAACATCGGCAGCACAACGACGGTCAACAACGACGCGCACGTGCGCGTGTGGGTGGCTCAGATTCCCGCCGACGGGACCTACGACATCACGACCGACGGGCAAGTCAACGGGTACATCAATCCGCAACTGGCGTTCGGTCACAGCAGCTCGTACGACTACCTGATGTGGGTGTTCGTTGCCGTATTCGTTGTGGGCCTGGTTGTTTCGGTCCTGTCGGGCATGTGGCTGGCCCGCACGCGGCGTAAAGCCGTGGCGGTGGTGGCGGCGCCGAGACCTTACGTACCCGCGTTCCAGCCCGTTGAGCCGCCGCCCTTCCCCGCGGCCCAGGTACCCAGCGACGAGGGAGTCAGGCTCGAGCGACTCAAAACGCTTGCGTCATTGCGGGATTCCGGTGCGCTGACCGAGGAAGAGTTCCAGGCCGAAAAGCACCGGATCCTCGGCGGCGGCTAAGCGCGAGCGCGCCGATATGTACAACGACACGCCGGCACGGCCGGCATTTTGAGCGCGCTCGCGACGAAGGGTCAGTGGCCCCGGGCTACCCACTCCTCGTAGTGGACGATCTCGTCGCCGATGATGGTGCTGTCACCGTGGCCGGTGTGCACGACCGTCTCGCCGGGCAACTGACCGAGCCGCTCGGAGATGGACTGCAGAATCGTTGGGAAGTCCGAGTACGAGCGCCCGGTTGCGCCGGGGCCGCCCGAGAACAAGGTGTCGCCGCTGAACACAACACCGAGGTCATGCACATACCAACACACGGACCCGGGGGAGTGCCCGGGGGTGTGTAGCGCGGTCAGTTCGGTGCCGGCGACGTTCAACTTCTCCCCGTCGGATACAGTCCGAAAGTCCTTGTCCGGATGAGTCATTCGCCACAAAACCTCGTCACCGGGATGCAGCAGCACCGGTGCGTCAAGTGTCTTGCCGAGTTCCGGCGCCACCGTGACGTGGTCGTTGTGCCCGTGCGTGCACACCACCGCCACCACGTGGCGGCCCCCCACAGCCTCGATGATCGGTGCCGCGTCGTGAGCGGCGTCGAAAACCACGACATTGGAATTATCCCCAATGAGCCAGATGTTGTTGTCGACTTCCCAACTGCCACCGTCGAGTTCGAAGGTGCCGTGGGTCACCACGCGATCGATATCAACCATTACAGCACCACTACCGAGCGCAATACTTTGCCGTCATGCATCTTGTCGAACGCCTCCTCGATGCCGTCTAGCCCGATGCGCTCCGAAACAAACTTCTCCAGCGGCAGCCGGCCCTGCATATGGAGGTCGATGAGGGTGGGGAAGTCGCGTTCGGGCAGGCAATCGCCGTACCAGGAGGACTTCAACGCGCCGCCGTGAGAGAAGAAGTCCACCAGCGGCATGTCCAGGCGCATGTCGGGCGTGGGCACCCCCACCAGGACGACGGTTCCGGCCAGATCGCGCGCGTAGAAGGCCTGCTTCCAAGTTTCCGGCCGGCCGACGGCGTCGATCACCACGTCGACGCCAAAGCCGTCAGTGAGGTCCTGGATGGTTTTGACGACGTCGAATTCGCGCGCGTTGACGGTGTGCGTGGCGCCGAACCTGCGGGCCCAGTCCAGTTTCGTGTTGTCCGTGTCGACCGCGATGATCCGCTTGGCGCCGACCAGCGCGGCCCCGGCGACCGCGGCATCGCCCACGCCGCCGCAGCCGATCACCGCGACGGTGTCGTTGCGGGTGACTGCGCCGGTGTTGATCGCGGCACCCAACCCGGCCATCACCCCGCAGCCCAGCAGGCCGGCGACGGCCGGATCGACCTGGGGATCGACTTTGGTGCATTGACCCGCCGCCACCAGCGTCTTGTCGGCGAAGGCCCCGATGCCCAGTGCCGGCGTGAGCTCGGTGCCGTCGGTGAGCGTCATTTTCTGTTCGGCGTTGAAGGTGTCGAAGCAGTAGGCGGGCCGGCCGCGTTTGCACGCCCGGCACTGGCCGCACACCGCGCGCCAATTCAGGATCACGAAGTCGCCCGGTGCGACCGCGGTCACGCCCGGCCCGACCGCTTCGACCGTGCCCGCGGCCTCGTGGCCGAGCAGGAACGGGTACTCGTCGTTGATGCCGCCCTCGCGGTAGGTCAGGTCGGTATGACACACCCCGCAGGCGCTGACGGCAACCACGGCTTCACCGGGCCCGGGGTTTGGGACGACGATGTCCACCAGCTCGACGGGTTCACCTTTTTTTCGTGAAATCACTCCGCGCACTGTCTGACTCATGGGCTACAACCTACTGGCGGCCGCCATACACTCCGCAGCCGGTCGTCCAGTCTCGGTCGGCGTTAACGGGTGCCGGTGTAGCGTCGCTGAACATGACGGCGCCTGAGACCGCCGAGCAGTTCAGCGAACGAATGGTGGCGGCGATCGACGGCGCCAGCCTGGCGCTCCTGATGAGCGTTGGGCATCAGACCGGCCTGCTCGACACGATGGCCGGTCTTGCGCCGTCCACTAGCGCCCAGATTGCCGCGGCCGCGGGCCTCAACGAGCGATACGTCCGAGAGTGGCTGGGCGGCATGACGACTGGGCACATCGTCGACTACGACGCCGAGAACGGGACCTACTCGTTGCCCGCCCATCGAGCGGGCGTGGTGACCCGCGCGGCCGGGCCGAAGAACCTTGCGTTGGTGGCCCAGTTCATTCCGCTGCTCGGTGAGGTCGAACAGAAGGTCATCGGCTGCTTTCGGGCCGGCGGCGGCGTGCCCTACAGCGAATTTCCGCGGTTCCATACGTTGATGGCCGAAACGAGTGGTGTGGTGTTCGACGCCGCGCTTGTCGATGTCGTGCTGCCGTTGGTGGACGGCCTTCCGGAACGTCTGCGGTCCGGCGCCGACGTCGCGGATTTCGGCTGCGGCAGCGGTCATGCGGTCAACGTGATGGCACGGGCGTTTCCGGCGAGCCGATTCACCGGCGTTGACTTTTCCGAGGAAGCGATTGCGGCCGGTGCCCAGGAGGCGGCCCGTCTCGGTCTGACGAACGCGACCTTCGAGAGCCACAACCTAGCCGGCCCGGGCATGGCCGAAAAAAGAGCAACCTACGACGTCATCACCGTGTTCGACGCCATCCACGACCAGGCGCAGCCCGCGCGCGTGCTGGAAAACATTCACCGCGCGCTGCGGCCCGGCGGTGTGCTGTTGATGGCCGACATCAAGGCATCCAGCCGGCTCGAGGACAACGTCGACGTTCCGATGAGCACCTATCTGTACGCGACCTCGCTGATGCACTGCATGACGGTCTCGCTGGCGCTGGACGGCGCCGGGCTGGGGGCGGCGTGGGGAACCCAGCTGGCCACGTCGATGCTCGTGGACGCCGGGTTTGACGACGTGCGGGTGGTCGAGGTCGAGTCGGACCCGATCAACAACTACTACTTGGCCTATAAAGGGGCCACCAGTTGACGCTGAGCGTTATCGCCCCCCTTGCCGATTGGCCCGTGGCCAATGCCGCCGCCGCGGTGATCGGACCCGCCGGGATCCTGGCCACTCACGGCGACACCGAGCGGGAGTTCCAGCTAGCGTCGGTCACCAAGCCGCTGGTGGCCCGCGCGGTGCAGATCGCCGTCGAGGAAGGCGTCGTCGACCTCGACACCGCCGCCGGCCCGCCGGGAGCGACGGTGCGTCACCTGCTGGCGCACGCGTCGGGGGTGGCGCTGCAGTCCGGCAAGGTGCTGGCCAAGCCGGGCACCCGCCGGATGTACTCCAACTACGGCTTCACCGTGCTGGCCGAGACCGTGCAGCGGGAGTCGGGCATCGAGTTCGGCCGCTACCTCGCCGAGGCGGTGTGCGAACCGCTGGGGATGGGGTCGACGCGGCTGGCTGGCGGCGCCGAGGCGGCCGGGTTCGGTGCGAGCTCGACGGTCGCGGACCTGGCGGCGTTCGCCCGCGACCTGCTGCGCCCGTCGACCGTCTCCCCGCAGATGCATGCCGAGGCGATCACCGTCCAATTCCCCGGCCTGGACGGCGTGCTACCCGGATACGGGGTGCAGCGTCCCAACGACTGGGGGCTGGGTTTCGAGATCAGGGATTCGAAATCACCGCACTGGACGGGTGCGCGCAACTCGGCCCGGACATTCGGCCACTTCGGCCAGACAGGCACGTTCATCTGGGCTGATCCAGAGGCGGAGCTGGCGCTGGTGGTGCTCACGGATCGGGATTTCGGCGACTGGGCGCTAGACCTCTGGCCAGCGATTTCCGACCGAACCTTGTCCGAATGACAACTGAGAAATTTGTACTCTAGCGCAACAGGGGTCTCACAAGGCACAATAGACACGCACGACACAAAAATATCAAACGCAAGCATCCTGCTCGTCGCGTTCACCAGGCCGTTGGGGAAGACGTCCCTCGTGGAACCGAAGGAGCAACAGATGCGAGCGTCGAATCAATTCGCCGACGCCACGGCAGGCGTGGTGTACGTCCACGCTTCGCCCGCGGCGGTTTGCCCGCATGTCGAGTGGGCGTTGTCGTCAACCCTGCAGGCCAAGGCGAACCTGGTGTGGACCCCGCAGCCGGCGATGCCCGGGCAGCTGCGCGCGGTGACCAACTGGATGGGGCCGGTCGGCACGGGCTCCCGGTTGGCCAATGCGCTGCGCTCCTGGTCGGTGCTGCGGTTCGAGGTCACCGAGGATCCCAGCCCCGGGGTCGACGGCCAGCGGTTCAGCCATACCCCGCAGTTGGGGCTCTGGAGCGGGTCGATGAGCGCCAACGGCGACATCATGGTCGGGGAGATGCGGCTGCGGTCGATGATGGCGCAGGGCGCTGACACGTTGGCCGCCGAACTCGATTCCGTGTTGGGAACCGCCTGGGACGAGGCGCTCGAGGTGTACCGCGACGGCGGCGATTCCGCCGAGGTGACCTGGCTAAGCCGTGGGGTCGGCTAAATCACCGGTGGTGAGTAGGGGTTGGCGGTCAGCGGCATTTCGACGCTGCCCTTGCACGCGCCGCTCACGATGTCGGTGTGAAACACGCCGGTCAGCGCGCCGTTAGGGCCGGGCGTCAGGGCTGTTATCGACCTTGCCGGGTCGTGTTCGACGAGGCCGCCGAGTAGCGGGCAGTCGTATTTCGTGGCCTTTTGCTGTACCCACTGCGACCCGTTCCAGGTGTATGCGCCGGACTGCTGGGCGTATTGATTTACGGGTGCCGGGGAGTCATTGACCGTAGCGACACAGACGCCAGTTGAGCAGCTCGAGGTAAACGAGTACTTGGCCCACTGGGCGGGTTCGGGCTGGCGGGCCGCCATGCTGGTGCCGGTCTTCTGGTTAGCGGAGAAGGTCAGCATGTAGTGCCCGTCCAAGGCCGAACCCGCACCGGCGAAGGCTGCCGGAGCAAGCCATAACGAGCAGCTCACGGCCCCTGCCCCCAAAGCGACGAGTGCGGTCGTGCGGTATCCCGACATCTTTTCGTGTTCCTCCCGGTGGAGTATCTACGCCAAGATGTCGCATTCGGTGTCCGAAGTGTTACACCGACGTGATCGTCACCGGTTCGGCCGCAGGATCTGCAACGCGCGGGGAACCGCGGAAATCTCGGCGGGCAGCAGGCACGCGAAATCTCCGTCCGCATACACGTTGATGCCCGGGCACTCGACGTGGATCGACGTGGCGCGTGCAGTGCTAACCTCGTCGAGCTCGACATGGGTGCCCTTCATCACGGTGGGGAACAGGCGGACCAGCTTGGTCCGGGAATCCGAGTGCGCCATGGTGATGTCGAGCAGCCCATCGGTGCGATCGGCGTTGGGGCAGATCAGCAGCCCACCGCCGTAACTGCGGGTGTTGCCGAAGGCCGCGAGCGTGATGTCGGCGTCGATCTCTTTGGTTCCGTCGAGTACCAACCGGAACGGCAAAAGCCGCAACTTCGAGAGTTCGGCGACCATCGCGAGGTAATAGCGCAACCGCCCGTGCGGCCAGCGCATCCGGTTGGCGCGATCGGTCACCAGGGAATCGAATCCGGCTGCCGCCACGGTGCCGAACCACTTATCGGTACCGTTAGCGTCGCGAATCCGGCCCAGGTCAATGGTTTCCGTCCAGCCGTCGACGACGATGTTCGCCGCGGCCTCGGGATCCTTTGTGGGAATTCCGAATTCACGAGCGTGATCGTTACCAGTGCCTGCCGGAATGATCCCCAGCGGAACGTCGGTGCCCGCCAACACTTGCAGCGCGTTGGAGATGACGCCGTCACCGCCGGTGACCATGACGGCGTCGGCGCCTTTTTCGAGCGCCGCGCTGACCAGGTAACGTGCGTCTTCGGCGCTATCGCCGATGATTTCGACGACTTCCACGCCGCGGTGGTGCAGCCGGGCGATCGCGGTTTGCGCCGCCGCGACGGCTGCGCCGTGCCCCGACACCGGATTGGTCAGCGCGGTTACCTTGCTGATCTCGCGCCGGCTCAGGTCGGTCACGGAATCAGCTTGCCGGGGTTCAGGATTCCGGCCGGGTCCAGCGTCGCCTTGACCGCGCGCAACAGCTGCACGCCCAGATCGCCGACCTCGTCGCGCATCCAGGCTCGGTGATCGGCACCGACCGCATGGTGATGGGTGATCGTCCCGCCGGTGGCCATGATCGCATCGCACGCGGCCTTCTTGGCGGCCCACCACTGTTCGATCGGGTTGCCGCGCTGCCCGGCGACGACAGTGAAGTACAGCGAAGCGCCGGTGGGGTACACGTGCGAAATGTGGCACATCACCAGCGCCGGTGTCCCCGATTCGGCCAACGAGGTCGTCAGCGCTTGGGTGGCGGCGGCCTTCAGCACGGCAAGATTCGACCAGTCGGTGGCGGTCTCGAGGGTCTCGCAGAGTGCGCCCGCGGCCAGCAGGGAGTCGCGCAGGTACGGGGCGGCGAACCGGCCGCGCTCCCAGGCCTGTGCGGGCGCCTCGCCCAGCGACGTACCGCCGCGGGCCTCCAGCAGCTGCGCGCGTCTCGGCCTGCCTGCTCTCGGTGTGCTCCTTGGTGCCCTCGAACAGGGTCAGCCCCAGGCAGCCCCCGGTGATCTTGCTTTCCCCGATCGCCTCGGTGGTGGCGAGATTGACTCCGGTCTCGGCCTCGTCGGAGAGCCGGACGACGGTGGGTCCGGTGCCGATTTGGGTGACCGCCCGCAGGGCCGCGGCCCCGGTGGCGAAATCGGGGAACGACCACGCCTCGTAACGGGTCATCTCCGGTGCCGGGTGCACCCGTAACCGCACCTTGGTGATGACGCCGAAGACGCCCTCAGAGCCGATCGCCAGCTGGCGCAGGTCCGGGCCGGCCGCCGATGCCGCGACCCGCCCCAGATTCAGCGTGCCCACCGGGGTGATCATGCGCAGCCCGAGGATCATGTCGTTGAACCGGCCGTAACCGGCCGAGTCCTGGCCGGACGACCGGGTCGCCGCGAAACCCCCGATGGTGGCGAATTCGAAGCTCTGCGGGAAGTGCCCGAGCGAGAAGCCGCGTTCGCCGAGCAGGCGTTCGGCGTCCGGGCCGGTGACGCCGGCACCCAACTCGGCGACGCCGGACACCTCGTCGAGCGATAGCAGCTGGTCGAAGCGCCGCAGATCCAGCGACACCACGGCGCCGAACTGACCGCGGGTGGGATCGAGCCCGCCGGTGACGCTGGTGCCGCCGCCGAACGCGACGACGGCGATGCCATGCTCGGAGCAGTAGCGCAGGATCGCGGCGACTTGCTCCTCACCGTCTTCGGCATTGGGGCCGCCCGGGAGCAACACCGCGTCGGGCGCATCCTGGACGCCGGTGTCTTTGCGGCGCAGCAGGTCGGGGGTGGACTTGCCGCCCGCGCGCAGCAACCGGTCCCGATCGGCGGTGCGTACGTACTCCACGCCCACGATCGCGGCCAGCGCATCCTGAGCGGTCTGCGACAACGACGACGGGCGAAGCGTGACCTGGTCGGGTTGGAGTTCGGCTGCCTCCGATTCCTCCAGCCCCACGACCTGCGTTGAGCAAAGACCGGATCCCGTCGGAGAGCGGTTTGGCGGCGGCGGGGTCCCCCCACGCGTTCCATTTCATCGGCGGAAGGAGTTCCCCAGGTTGCGTCATGCGTTACAGTATTACATATGCTGTCAATTAGTAACGCGCCGTCGGATACCGGAGAGCGGATTCTGCACGCAGCGGCCAGCTGCGTGATCGATTTCGGCGTGGACCGGGTGACGCTGGCCGAGATCGCCCGGCGCGCCGGCGTGAGCCGCCCGACGGTGTACCGCCGCTGGCCGGACACCCCGTCGATCATGTCGGCATTGCTGACCAGCCACATCACCGAGGTGACCCGCGAAGCGCCGGTAGACGGGGACGACCGGGAAGCGTTGGTAAAGCAGGTCGTCGCGGTGGCCGACCGGTTGCGGCGCGACGATCTGGTCATGTCGGTCCTGCATTCGCAGCTGGCCAGGGTCTACATCACCGAGCGCCTGGGTACCAGCCAGCAGTTCCTGATCGAGGCACTGGCGACCAGGCTGGAGGTGGCACAACGATCGGGCAGCGTCCGCGCCGGCGACCCGCATCAAATGGCGACCATGGTGTTGCTGATCGCGCAGTCGACCATCCAGTCCGCCGACATCGTCCGGCCCATCCTTGACTCCGAAGCGCTGGCCGTGGAACTCACCCACGCACTGAACGGATACCTATCCTGATGCCCGACCCGACCGCCCTGAATGCCGCCCGCCGCACCGCCGACCTGGGCGCACTCGCCGACGGCGAACCGCTCGACGTGCTCGTCATCGGCGGCGGCATTACCGGCGTCGGCATCGCCCTGGATGCCGCGTCACGAGGCCTGCGCGTCGCGCTGGTGGAAAAGCACGATCTGGCGTTCGGCACCAGCCGCTGGAGTTCCAAACTGGTGCACGGCGGTCTGCGCTACCTGGCGAGCGGCAACCTCGGAATCGCACGGCGCAGCGCCACCGAGCGCGGAATCCTGATGACGCGCAACGCCCCTCATCTGGTTCATGCGATGCCGCAGCTGGTTCCGCTGCTGCCGTCGATGGACCACGCCAAGCGCGCGTTGGTGCGCGCCGGGTTTCTCGCCGGCGACGCGCTGCGCATGCTTGCGGGTACGCCGGCGTCGACCCTGCCCCGGTCGCGCCGGGTTTCCGCGCAGCGCGTCGTGGAGATGGCTCCGACCGTGCGACGTGACGGTCTTGACGGTGGATTGCTTGCCTACGACGGGCAATTGATCGACGACGCCCGATTGGTCACCGCGGTCGCGCGCACCGCGGCCCAGCACAGCGCGCGGATCCTGACGTACGTGGCCGCCTCCGAGGCGACCGATACCTCGGTGCGGTTGACCGACCAGCGAACCGGGCAGTCGTTCGACGTGTCGGCCGGTGCGGTGATCAACGCGGCCGGGGTGTGGGCGGGCGAGATCGACGATTCGCTCAAGTTGCGGCCCAGCCGCGGAACACATCTGGTGTTCGATGCCGGTGCGTTCGCGAATCCGACTGCGGCGCTGACCATTCCGATTCCCGGTGAGCTGAACCGCTTCGTGTTCGCGATGCCCGAGCAGCTTGGCCGGGTTTACCTCGGGTTGACCGACGAGGATGCTCCCGGGCCGATTCCCGATGTGCCAGAGCCATCTTCGGCGGAGGTCACATTTCTGTTGGACACGGTGAACACCGCGCTGGGGACCGCGCTCGGCCCCGAGGATGTCATCGGCGCCTACGCGGGTTTGCGGCCGCTGATCGATACGGGGGAGGGACGCACCTCCGATGTTTCGCGTGACCACGCCGTCTTTGAATCGCCCTCCGGCGTCATCAGCGTGGTCGGCGGCAAGCTGACCGAATACCGCTATATGGCCGAGGACGTGTTGAATCGCGCCATCAGCCTGCGTCAGCTGCGTGCCGCGGATTGCCGGACCCGCAACCTGCCGTTGATCGGAGCGCCGGCGAACCCCGGGCCCGCGGCGGGGCCGGGCGCCGGTATGCCGAGGTCGCTGGTGCAGCGGTACGGGGCCGAGGCGCCCAACGTCATCGCCACCGCCACCTGCGGGCGGCCGACCGAGCCGGTCGCCGAGGGCATCGACGTGACCCGGGCGGAGTTCGAGTACGCGGTGACCCATGAGTGTGCGCTCGATGTCGGCGATATCCTCGACCGGCGGACCCGGATCGGTCTGGTGGCGCGCGATCGGGACCGGGTTGCGGATGTGGCCGAGGAGTTTTTGGCCAGCCTTGGCTAGCGGGCTCCGGGTCTACGGACCAGGGCGCTCCCCGATTGAGGGTTTCGGCTTCACCGATCAGCACCGCACCGATGTTGAACTGACGCACCAAGCCACTGCAGTACCAACACGGCGTGAGAGTTGTCACCATGATGGTTGATCGGTAGTCGCGTTGTCTGCCGGCCGCCCGAAACGCGTCAATCTCAGCGTGTAACGACGGATCCCCTTGTTGCACAAGACGATTGCGGCCGCATCCGAGCAGCGCACCGTCGGTGGTGAACAGCGCGGCCCCGATCGGGACAGCGCCCTCCGCCCGCCCGGCCCGCGGTTCTTCGAACGCGACCTCCATCATCGCCGTCGCCGATAGACCCCGCGCCCTCCGCCGCCATCCACGCAACAATCTTCCACCACGCTGCGAGCGCCGAACTTATCCGGAGCCGATGGACATTTTGATAGATAATGTCTAATGACATTACCTATCAGATTTAATAGACTCGAGCGATGACGACCCATGTCCCTGTCCTCGTCGTCGGTGCGGGCGCCGGCGGACTGGCCACCTCCGCGCTGCTGGCCAAGCACGGAGTGCGGTCGCTGCTGGTCGAAAAGCGGCGCGAGGTCTTCATCTACCCGAAGGCCCGCAATCTCAGCTTCCGCAGCTTGGAGATCCTGCGCGGCCTAGGCCTGTGCGACGAGGTCCACCAGGTCGCCGAGCAGTATTCGCAAATGGTGACCAGGCCGACGCTGAACAGCCCGGAAGAAAAACCGGCCATCGACCTCGACGCGATATTCGCGGGCCTGGACGCGATCAGCCCCGAGCCCGCTGTGCAGTATTGCCCGCAGAGCCGGTTGGAGCCGATCCTGCTTGCCGAAACGCGCCGACGCGGCAGCGCAGTGCGTTACGGCACCGAGCTTTCCTCGCTGGACCTCGACAACGCCGGTGTCACCGCGGTGCTGCACGATCGGGAGTCGGGCGAGTCCCAGGCGGTGCGCGCCGACTATCTCGTCGGCGCCGACGGTGTGCACAGCCCGATCCGCAACTGGCTGGGCATCAGCACTTCTGGCTATGGCGCGCTGCCGATCTATGTCGTGTTCATCTACTTCCGGGCGCCGTGGCGAAAGTTCGTCGCAGGCCTGGGCGAGGGGGGCGGCGTGCAAGTCAATAACGCTGACGCACAAGGCATATTCATTCCGGCCGACGGCGATCTCGGCATGTTCATCACCACTTATTTACCCCGCCAGGGCGAGACGGCGGATCAGTTCACGCCGCAGCGCTGCCGTGAGCTGCTCACCAGAGCAATCGGCGAGCCGATCGACATCGACGTCATCGAGGTCGCGGCCTGGCAGCCCCACGAGCAGGTGGCAAACCAGTTCCGTTGTGGGCGAGTCTTTCTCGTCGGTGATTCGGCGCACACCATGCCGCCGTTCAAGGCCGGCGGAGCCAACACCGCCATCCAGAGCGCGCACAACTTGGCCTGGAAGCTGGCCGCCGTCCTGCAGGGAACGGCCGGGCCGGCATTGCTTGATACCTACCACGCCGAGCGGCATCCGGTCGGGCGCTTTGCCGCCCGTCAATCGCTCACCGGCCCAACGATTCCCTTGCTGCAGCTGGACGACGACCGACCGCTACTGCCGCCCGAAGAAGAGTGCTCGATGTTCGCTTTGCTGGTCGGCTACCGCTATCACTCGGCCGCGGTGCTGACCGATGAGCTGGACGATGGCGAGCTGGTGGAGGGGTTGCACGGGCAACCCGGTACCCGCGTTCCGCATGCGTGGGTGGGGGATGGGGTCTCGACTTTAGACCTGCTCGGCTCGCGATTTACCGTGCTCACCCGCAACGAGCGGTGGTGTGCAGCTGCGGCTTCGGCGTCGGTCGCGGCGCATCGCGTCCGCAGCGACGAGTGGGCGGCGACTACTGAACTCGGGCCAGACGGCGCGCTGCTCGTCCGCCCGGACGACTTCGTAGGCTGGCGAACCAACCACCTGCCAGCCGACCCGGAAGCCGCACTCCACCAAGCGCTTTCGCGGATCCTGTCCCGCTGAGCACCATCTGCTCACGGCGTCAGATCGCCATAAAGATGTCGAGTGCTGCCAAGCGTCCCAATAGATTCGGCTGCTCGGCCGCGTAAACGCCATACCAGACACGAACAGGGCCGCCGTTCTTGACTTGCACGTCGAGCTGTTGACGGGTCATGACTTTTAGCAGTTGCTCGGTGGTGGCGAACCCGCCCAGATTCCCTAGGACTGTTGACGCATCTGTCCGCACCGCGAAAGCATGCGTCGGATACCCCGTGTTGACCAGTCATCGCTGGGGATAACTCTGGCGAGCAGACGCAGAATCGCACGGCGCGAAGCGCGCGCGTGCGATTCTGCGTCTGCTCGCGGTAGGAAACGCGGCAGGGACTACAGCGGGATGTTCTTGTGGCGGCCGCGGCGCGCCGGCGCCTGCGCCAGCGCCTCGGTGAGCCTGCTGCGGGTGTGCGCCGGGTCGATCTTCTCGTCGACAACACCGATCTCGATGGCGCTGTCCACGCCGCCCGCGATCCGCTCGTGCTCGGCGGCTAGCTCGTCGTGCAGCGCTTCGCGCTCGTCCTCCGGCGCGGCGGCCAGCTTCTTCTTGTGCAGGATTCCCACGGCTGCCTTGGCGCCCATCACGGCGACCTCGGCGTCCGGCCAAGCGAACACCTTGGTGGCGTTCAGCGAGCGTGAGTTCATCGCAATGTAGGCCCCGCCGTAGGTCTTTCGAGTGACCAGCGTGACGCGTGGAACGGTGCACTCACCGAAGGCGTGCAGCAGTTTGGCGCCGCGGCGCACCACGCCGCCCCACTCCTGGTCGACACCCGGCAGGTAGCCCGGGACGTCGACAACCACCACCAGCGGAATACCGAAGGCGTCGCATAGCCGCACGAAACGTGCTGCCTTCTCCGCGCTTTCGGAGTTCAGGCAGCCGCCCAGGCGCAGCGGGTTGTTCGCCAGCACGCCGACCGTGCGGCCGGACAGGCGGCCCAGCCCGACCACCATCGAGGGCGCCCAGTTGGCCTGGAATTCGTCGAAAGGTGTTTCCTCGTCCAGGATTGCGGTCACAATCGGATGCACGTCGTAGGCCCGCCGCGCGGATTCGGGCAGCAGGGCGTGGATGTCAGTGTCACCGGCCTCGGCTCTGCTCCGGTCGAAATGCCCTTGCTGGCAGAACAATCCGACCAACCGGCGACCGCGCTCGTAGGCGTCGAGCTCGTCGTCGGCGACGATGTGGCACACCCCGGACTTCTTGTGGTGGGTCTCCGGACCGCCGAGCGAGGCCATGTCCACATCCTCGCCGGTGACGCTGCGCACCACGTCGGGCCCGGTGACGAACACCCGGCTTTCCGGTGCCATCACGACGACGTCGGTCAGCGCCGGCCCGTACGCGGCGCCGCCGGCGGCGAAGCCGACGACCACCGAGATCTGCGGAACGTAACCCGACGCGCGGATCATGGCCTCGAACACCGTGCCGACCGCGTGCAGCGCCCGCACACCTTCGGCGAGCCGGGCGCCACCGGAGTGCCAGATGCCCACGATCGGGCTCTGCTCCTCGATGGCGGTGTCGTAGGCGTTGACGATGTGCTGGCAGCCTTCGGTACCCATCGCGCCGCCCATGACGGTGCCGTCGGTGCAGAAGGCGATGGTCCGCAGGCCGTTGACGGTGCCCGCGGCGGCCAGCACTCCAGAGCGGTCACGCTCGTGCAGCAGTTCGACGCTGTCGTCGTCGAAGAAGTTGCACAGACGCAAGAGGGGGTCGCGGGGGTCGAGCGACTCCCCAACCGCCTCGGGGGCCATCGTTGTCATCGCAGGTCTCCTGTTTCCGGGGTGTAATGCTGGGAGGGTCAGTACTGACCGAAGGCGATCGCTACGTTGTGGCCGCCGAATCCGAACGAGTTGTTGATCGCGTACTGGTAATTACCGGTACGCGGCTTGCCCGCCACCACATCCAGGTCGATCTCTGGATCGAGGTTTACCAGGTTCAGTGTCGGCGGGATCACCTGATCCCGCAACGCAAGCACGGTCAAGATCGATTCCACCGCGCCGACCGCACCCACCGAGTGGCCGAGGGCGGATTTGGGCGCGTACACCGCCGGCGTGTTGTTGCCGAGGGCGTTGTTGATGGCCTTGCTCTCGGCCACGTCACCGACCTGAGTGCCGGTGGCGTGGGCGTTGACGTGATCGATGTCGCTCGGAGAGAGGCCCCCCAGTTGAATCGCGCGGGTAATCGCGTGCCCGGCACGTGCCCCATTGGGGTCCGGTGCCACCATGTGGAAGCCGTCCGAGGTGATGCTGGCTCCCATGATCCGCGCCAGGATGTTGGCGCCACGCGCCTTGGCGTGCTCCTCGGTTTCGATCACCATGAGGGCGCCGGCCTCGCCGAACACGAAGCCGTCGCGGTCCTTGTCGAACGGGCGACACGCGCCGGCGGGGTCGTCGTTGTTGGTGGACAGCACGATGCGCATATTGGAGAACCCGGCGATCGGAACCGCCTCGATCTTTGTTTCCACGCCGCCGCAGATCGCGATGTCGGCCTCACCGAGCACGATCTGCTGCCATGCACGGGCGATGCCCTCGGCGCCGGAGGCGCACGCCGATATCGACGTCATCACCCCCGCCTTGGCGTGCTGTTCCAGGCCCACTGCCGCGGCCGCGCCGTTGGGCATGAACTTCTGCACGGTCAGCGGGGAGATTGCCCGGTAACCGCGATCGTGCATGTCCTGATAGCCGAAGACGAGCTCTTCGGCCGAGCCCAGCCCGGTGCCGATGGACACCATCAAGCGGTTGGTGTCGACTTCGGGCGAGCCGGCGTTCTCCCATAGCCGCCGGCTCAGGATGGTCGACATCCTCTGCAGGTATCCCGACCGGCGCAGTTCGATCCGCGTCAGCTGGCTATCGAATTCCTCCAACAGATGCCCGCCGATCCGGACTGGCAGGTCGTACTCCTTGACGAACGGATCGTCGAGTGTGCGGATTCCACTTTGGCCATCGAGCAACGACTTCCAGGTGTTCTCCGCGTCGGTTGCCAATGCCGTCGTCATGGCTATGCCGGTGACGACCACATTGGGAAATGCTTTCCCCGTAACCAGTTCAGACGATGGTGTCATGGGCCTTGCGAACGTTCCTTTCGTGCTTTAGTAACGCCCGAAGGCGAGGGCCACGTTGTGGCCGCCGAACCCGAACGAGTTGTTGATCGCGTAACGGTATTCGCCAAAGCGAGGTTCGCCCGCGACAACATCCAGCTCGATCTCTGGATCGGGGGTCTCGTAGTTAAGTGTCGGCGGAATGACTCCATCCCGCAGACTCAGCACCGTAAGCACCGACTCGAGCGCCCCGACTGCGCCGATTGAGTGCCCCAGCGCCGATTTCGGTGCGTATACCGCGGCGTGCTCGCAGCCGGCGACACGGATGGCGTTTGCCTCCGCGCTGTCGCCGATCGGCGTGGCCGTACCGTGTGCGTTGATGTGGTCGACGTCCTTGGGGGACAAGCCCGCCAATTCCAGCGACCGCGTCATCGCCCTACCTGCACGTATGCCGTTCGGATCGGGTGCCACCATGTGGAAGGCGTCCGAGGTAATACCAGCACCCAACAAGCGGGCCAGCGGCGTGGCGCCGCGGGCCTTGGCGTGCTCTTCGGTCTCGATGAGCATGAGCGCCCCGGCCTCGCCGAACACGAAGCCGTCGCGGTCCTTATCGAACGGCCGCGACGCGCCTTCGGGGTCGTCGTTGCGAGTCGACATGGCCCGCATCATCGAGAACGCCGCGATGGGCAGCGCCTCGATGGGGCCCTCGACACCGCCACAGACGGCGACGTCGGCGTCGCCCATGACGATCTGACGCCACGCGTGGGCGATGGCCTCCGAACCCGACGAGCAGGCCGATACCGGAGTGATCACCCCGGCACGGGCCCCGAGCTGCAGGCCCACCACCGCAGCGGCACCGTTGGGCATGATCATCTGAACCGCGAGCGGGGACACCTTGCGGGGTCCGCCCTCGTTCATCAGGTCGTAGCTCTCCACGATCCGCTCGGCGCCACCCAGACCGGTGCCCACCACTACGGAGAACCGGTCCGGGTCGACCTCAGGGCTGTTCGCCGACTCCCACAACTGACCGCTCAAGAACTTGGCCAGGCGCTGGACATAGGACATGCGCCGCATGTCCAGTCGCCCCATGTGGATATCGGCCGACTCCTTGAGGTGGCCGCCGATCTTGACCGGCAGGTCCCATTTCGTGACGAAGTCGTCTTCGAGGACGCGGATCCCGCTTTCGCCGGCCAACAAGCCCTTCCACGTGCTCTCGATGTCCGGCGCGATCGATGTCGTCGCCGTGACGGCGGTTACCACAACGCTGGGGTAACCGCCATTAGCAGTGGAAGGCTTGCTCACTTGCTGTCTGCTTCCAGCCTCGCCTTGACGTTCGCGACCGCCTCGGGGTTCTCCGTCGCCAGCTTCGAGCGCAGCGCCTCGGCAGCCTCGGGGTTCTCTTCCTCGAGCTTCTGGATGTAAGAGACGACGTCACCGACGGTGCGCAGACCGGCGAGGTCCTCGTCGGGGATCTTCACGCCGTACTTGTCCTCGGTCTGCACGGCGATCTCGACCATCGACAGCGAGTCGATGTCCAGGTCGTCGACGAACGACTTCTCCGGAGTGACCTCGGACGGCTCGATACCGGTGACCTCTTCGATGATCTCGGCGATACCGGCGATGATTTCTTCCTGACTTACGGCCACAGTCTGCTTCCCTTCGTAATGTGTTGTGTATAAACCGAACTCACGTTCGTTTTTGGTTGTACTGGCAAAGCCGGCAGTTAGAGGCTCGCCAACTCGTCCAGATCTGCGGGTGACTTGACGGCACGCGTCGTAACCCCCCGAAGTTCGCGTTTGGCGATGCCGGTGAGGGTGCCCGCGGGCGGGAACTCCACGATCGCCGTGACATTGTGCTCACGCAGCGTCGCGGTGCACAGGTCCCAGCGCACCGGCTGGGTGAGCTGAGAGACCAGGGTCTCCATCGCCGCGGCCGCGGAAGCGACCGGCTTTCCGTCGCGGTTGGACAGCAGCGTGGCGGTGGGCTCGGCGGTCGCGATGCCGGCCGCTGCGGCGGCATAGCCGTCGAGAGCCGGAGCCATGAACCGGGTGTGGAAGGCGCCAGCCACGCTCAACGCGCGCACCCGGGCCTTTTCCGGCGGGTCTTCGGCGAGCTTCTCCAGCGCGGTCAGCGGACCGGCGGCGACGATCTGGCCGGCGGCGTTGCGGTTGGCGGGCACCAGGTCGAGCTGCTCGAGGCGGCTCAGCACGTCGGCCTCGTCACCGCCGAGCACCGCGGACATGCCGGTCGGCTCGGCAGCGCACGCCTTGGCCATCTCGGCGCCGCGGGTGGCCGCCAGCGCGACGGCGTCGTCGGCCGCGATCACACCGGCGATCGCGTAGGCAGCGATCTCGCCGACGGAGTGACCTGCAACGATGAGCTTCTCGTCCTTCAGCAACCCGCGATTCGCCAGCTCCTGATGAGCCAGCAGCGTGGCCGCAACGATCAATGGTTGGGCGATGGCGGTGTCGGTGATCTCTTCGGTCGAGGCGGTGGTGCCCAGTCGCGCAAGGTCCAGGCCACCGGCCTTCGACCACGACGCGAGCTGGTCCGCTGCGCCGGGAAGTTCCAACCACGGCGACAGCATCCCCTCGGTCTGCGAGCCCTGTCCGGGCGCAAGAAATGCAATCACGTGTCTAAGAGAACACTGTGGAAACGGTTTTGCGCGGTGTAACAGATTATGAACCTCGTCTTAGGTTTTTGTATATACCCTACAAAATAGCCCCGTAAGCTACATGTTTGATATCGGGTCGCGATCTGTTGGCTAAATCACTATCGGGCCGAGGGGGCCATGACATCCCCGGTGACCTGCCCTTTGACCGGGCCTTTGACCGGCAGGGGAACCTGGGGCATGGGTTTGTTTCCGACGGCGGATGGCGGCGTCGGATAGTTGAGCTGGCCTACCGTCGCCGCCACTCGCAGCACGTAGGCGTCGCGCGGCTGGGTCGGATCGCGGCCAGTGAAGTCGGTGATGCGCCTGAGCCGGTACCGCACGGTGTTTGGATGAACGAACAACTTCCGGGCGCAGGCCTCGATCGCCCCACCACAATCTAAATAAGCCTCGAGTGTCTCGATAAGCGTCGGCCCGGCGTCGGCCAGCGGCCGCATCACGTCGGTATGCAGCGCCACGATCGCCGATGCGTCGCCCATCAGGGCGCGTTCGGGCAAGAGCTCTCTGGCCAGCACCGGCCGCGGCGCTCCGCTCCAGCCGGCGACGGCGTTCATCCCGGAAATCGCCTCGCTCGCGCTGTGGTAGGCGGCGGTCAGCATCGGCGCCGTCGGCCCGATGACCACCGGGCCGCCCGAGAACGCCTGCAGCAGGTCACCCAGGAACTTCTCGGTCGGCGACACGTGCCCGGACACGATCACCACCAACCACGTGCCGTGCACATCGGTGAGCGCGGCGCGGCCGTGGCGGATGGCGACATCGCGGACGCGCTGGCTGGCCCGCTCGCTGTCGGCTGAGCTGTCGCGACTGGGCGCCGGGGTGCCCACCACCACCGTCGCCGGTGCGGTGGTGTCCCAGTTCAATGTGGCCGCGCGGGACAGCAATTCGGGGCCGGTGTCGCCGCGGACCACCCCGTCGACGACGCTGGCCTCCATCCGGCTGTCCCAGGTGCCGCGCGCCTCGGCCGCGTTGGCGTAGGCCGTAGCGGCGGTGAACGCCAGATCGCGGCTGTACTTCAGAATGCCGACCGTGAGCGCGGTCAACTGCTCTTCGGACCCGCCGAGCACCGGCACAACCTCTTCGAAGAACTCCATGGTGACCCGCACCATGTCCACGGTGTGGCGCAGCGCGATGCGCCGGGTCAACTCCTGGGGCACCAGCTCGAATGCCTGCGCCGTGTAGCTGACGTTGCTGTGCGGATCCCGCATCCACTCGACGAAGTTGACCACGGCCGTCTGCACCACCAGGGTCACGCTGGCCCGCTGCGATGCCTCCAGCTCGGCGAAGAACGGCAGGCGCTCGTGCATGGCCGAGACCGCCTCGGTGGCCAGCCGGCCCGAATACTGCTTCAACCGGCGCAGCAGCGAATCGGGCACGGTTTCTAGCAGTTCCAGCGCCGACCTGGGCTTAGCCGCATTAGCCGCAAACGTGGACTTCTTGTCACTCACGCCTAAAAGCTACGCCTGAATTCTGGAACTTTCCGCCAAGGCGACGCCCCGGGTCTTAGGAGCGCCTTAGGACCGGCGAGCGTCACGCTTGGCGTGACTAGGCCACTCCGGGGTCGGAGGTCTGCTCGGGAGCGGCGAGGACGTCGTCGATTTTGTATTGACGCGCGGCCGCAACCGGCACCGACGGGTCGATCTCGCCGTCGCGTGCCAGTGCCTCCAGCACGGCGACCACCTGCGATTCGGCGTCGGTGTTGAAATAGCGCCGCGCGGCCGGGGGGTGTCGGAGAAGCCGAACCCGTCGGTGCCCAGCGTGACGTAGGTGCCGGGCACCCACGGCCGGATCTGCTCGGGGACCCCGCGCATCCAGTCCGACACGGCGATCACCGGCCCGCTGGCCCCGGCCAGCGCCTGGGCAAGGTATGGGACGCCGGCCGGGCGGTCGGGGTGGCGCAGCTTCTGCTTCTCGACCTCGATCCCGTCGCGGTTCAACTCGCCCCAACTAGTCACCGACCACACGTCGGCGGCGACGTCCCACTGGGCGGCCAGCATCTGGGCCGCCTTCAGCGCCGCGGGCATGGCCACTCCGGAGGCCAGGATCTGCGCCTTGTTGGCGCGTTGCTCGGTGGTGGTGTGGTAGCGGTAGATACCGCGCAGCACACCCTCTGGTTCGAAGTTGTCCGGCTCGGGCGGCTGAACGTAGGGCTCGTTGTAGACGGTGATGTAGAAGTAAATGTTCTCCGGGTTCTCCCCAAACATCCGCGCCAGCCCACTTTCGACGATGTGGGCGATTTCGAAGGCGAACGCCGGGTCGTAAGAGACCACCGCCGGATTGGTGGCCGCCAGCAGCAAGGAGTGCCCGTCGGCGTGCTGCAGGCCCTCGCCGGTCAGCGTGGTGCGCCCCGCGGTGGCCCCGAGCAGGAAACCGCGTGCCATCTGGTCTGCCGCGGCCCACAGCCCGTCGCCGGTGCGCTGGAACCCGAACATCGAATAGAAGATGTAGATCGGGATCATCGGCTCGTTGTGTGTCGCATACGACGTGCCCGCCGCGGTAACGACGCCGCCGAGCCGGCCTCGTTGATGCCCTCGTGCAGGATCTGGCCGATTTCGCTTTCCTTGTAGGCCAGCATCAGGTCGGCGTCGACGGCGGTGTACAGCTGGCCGAGCCGGTTGTAGATCTTCAACGACGGGAACCAGGAGTCCATGCCGAAGGTGCGGGCTTCGTCGGGAATGATCGGCACGATCCGCGGGCCGATCTGCTTGTCCCGCAACACTTCTTTGAACGTGGCACGATCGCCATGGTGGTGGCGACTTCCT
>CAVYDT010000004.1:0-365754 GCA_963767375.1 uncultured Actinomycetota bacterium | reverse complement strand
GGCTGTTCCGCTTGATGGTCAAAAAGCGAGGCCGCAACCTGCGCGCCGGACAAGCCGATCAGTGGGACCGAGGAATGGTTCCTCGGGCACGGCCTGCACCGCTTGCGTGGCACCATCTGCTACCCGAAGGCGGCGTGTCAATGTGTCAGAAGATCATCGGTAAGCCGCGTGTGGGAAATACCGCACCACGGATTCGAAAGATGACATGTGATGGGGACCCCCTCGGCTCAGACGCTCGTTGAGTTTGCGTCAGAGATGTTTCAGGAGCTCGAGGAGGTCCCGATGACCATGGTAGGCGGTTTTGACGTGCATCGGCAGCAGATCACGTTCGATTACGTGGATGACGACGGCTTGGTGCGCTGGGGGCAGATCCGTCCGGCGACGCGGAAGACGTTGCGGGGCTGGCTGGGCGAGCACTGCCCGGACGGGGATGCGGAGTTCGCGTTGGAGGGCTGCACTGGGTGGCGGTATGTGAGCGAGGAGCTGGCCGCCGCGGGTGTGGGGGTGCATCTGGGGGATCCGGCCGAGATCGCAGGTTTGCGGGGTCCGAAGAAGCGCGCCAAAACCGACCGCGCCGATGCCAGGCTGTTGCGCACGCTGCTGTTGGAGGGCCGGTTCCCGGAGTCGTGGATCCCGCCGGCGCACGTGCTGGAGATCCGCACCCTGGGCCGGTTGTACTGCACGCTGATGGACGAGCGCCGGGCCTGGCAGCAGCGCATCCACGCCCAGTTGTTCCACCAGGGCTGCCCGCCGATCACCGCGCTGTTGTCGGTGGCGGGCCGCGAGGCGCTCGCCGGGCGGAGCTGTCGGCGGCGGGACGGCAGTATGTGGACACCGCGCTGCGCCGCATTGACGAGCTGACCGCCGAGATCGAGCCGCTGCGAACGCAATTGATCAACTTCGCGCGACGCCAGACGGGCTGCCAGGCGCTGCAGTCCCGCCACTACGGCGTGGGCTGGTTGTGCGCGGCGATCATGTGGGCCGAGATCGGTGATGCGCGCCGGTTTCCCAGCTCCGATCAGCTGGTGCGCTTTGCCGGGCTGGATGTCACCGTGTACTCCTCGGACGGCAAACGCTCACCGGGGCATCTGTCCCGGCAGGGCTCCCCCGAGCTGCGCTGGGCGGCGTTCGAGGCGGCCAAGTGCGCGGCGCGGCGCGGTTCCCCCGATTACGCCTACTACCACAAGCTGGCGGCCAACGCCCCGACAACGGCAAGAACCCGACCCTGGCGGTGGAGCGCAAAATCCTGCGCCGCTGCTATCACACGCTGCGTGAGCTCGGCGATGCCGCCCTGGCGATGCCGGTCGCCGAAGCGCAGGAGGTGGCCGCCTGAGATGCGTTGTGCGCGTGCCCTGCCCATAACTCAGCTGATGCCTGCGGCCAGCTCCCGCAATCTCCCTGCCGCCACCTCGCTGTTGGGTGGACCTCCCGCAAAGAATGAGCGGCCGCACCCCTCGGCAGCCCGCACGCCGGGCACCCCATCCATCATCATGTCGCCGGACCCTCGTCCGTGGACCCAGATAAGGCTGGGCGCCGGCACGCCCCTTCCTGCCCTCGATGGTTCCCTCAGTACACGGGAGGCAGCATATGGCTTGAACCACAACGCTTTTCCCTCGCCCGCCCAAGACCGTCAGTATGCGGCGGATCCTCGCCGGCCTCGAGGTCGTTCGTCCTCGCTGCGCTGCGGGCGCTCCACCTTGACCCCGGACTACGGCCCCACCGCCCCAAGCCTGGGCGACGACGAGGCCAAACAACGGAAATGACAATGGACTCCCACCTTTACGGGGGTCCCCAACACAGATAAGGGGGATGGGGAAACGAATCCGCACCGCGGACACCGCGCCCCTGACTACCAATGGCACATAGGGCGATAACCAAGGAAGCTCGGCGGGCGGCGCGCGAGGCCGGCGGCGTCCCAGGAGGACTTGCTGCGGGGGACCCCGACTGTTGAGGATTTGGCGGCGTCCTTCTGGCGTGCGAACGCGCCGAGGCGGTGGATGAGTGGCTAGCCGGCGACGGCAGGCGCTGCGCGAGCAGGCCGCGCAGCGGCGAGGCCAACAGCGCGTGCAGTGCGGGCGTGCGCTGCACGCGATGCGGGAGCGTGGGGAAGCTTGCGCGAGATCGCCCGGATGGCCTGGCGACGTCGAGATTCGCTCGAGCGCTCCCGGCAGGTCCCCGACCGGTGATCGCAGCCGCTTCGATGAGGCTAAGCCGACCGCTGGCCAGAGCGTCCATCGCAGCAGTGGACTTCGGGCGGATCCGGCCGCCGGACGGTGTCTTTGGCCACCGACGTCTTCGCGACCCTGGTAACAGCCACCAGCGTCAACCATCTGCGATGCCGCGTACCCGTTGGGCATCGGTGATCTGGTGGCGCTGGTCGTTCTCCACGATCTGCTCACTGACCCGTTCGACTAGCTGCGCGCGCTCGTCGCTGACACTGGCGGGCCGCACATAGACCGGGACAGTGCTCAGTCCCGCCTCGCGCGCGACAAGGGTGCGCCGCTGGCCGGAACGGACACGGACCTGTCCGTTTGCATCGCGCACGGCGGCGATCGGGATCAGTACGCCGGCTCTTTGATGCTGGCCAGGAAATCGGCGTCCACGTCGGGTTCGTCGCGCACGTTCGGGTCCAGGACCAGCGTGTGCGGATCGATGTGTTCGATGGTTCCGGCCGCCCGGTCCTCGGTGTTGGCGGTGTCTTCGGGGTCGGTGGTGGTGGTGTTGGTCATTGCCGTACCTTTCTTGGTAGTGGCGAGCGTCCTGGTGGCCGCCCGTTCTGATTGCCCTTGGCACTGAAGATTTGGGCCGGCACTAGGGCCGCGGGAGTGCAAGGTCCGGGCGCGAAGGTTTCCGCCCGCGAGCTTGCGAGCACTGGAAAGCTTCGCGAGCCTTGTGCCCGCAGCGAAGCGGAGGCCGTGGCCTTGCGCGGAGCGGCCCGCCGGCCACAATCGAAGGCAGAAGGCAATCAGAACGCGGCTTGGGCCCTGGGGCCCAAGCCCCCCGTGTCGCTCACGTTGTCGACTACGACGTTTGACGTTGTTGTTACGACGTGAGACGTCGCTTCTGCCGAGCAGCGCCGCCGCCGTTAGGCGCGTGGACGTAGCTGGCGGGGTGGGGTGGTGGGGCCAGA
Organism: uncultured Actinomycetota bacterium; assembly: GCA_963767375.1. GTDB lineage: Bacteria > Actinomycetota > Actinomycetes > Mycobacteriales > Mycobacteriaceae > Mycobacterium. Next base: position 362,624 of record CAVYDT010000004.1, on the reverse strand, counting down.
GCCGAAGCCCTGACCCCACCTGCTCGTGTTACTCCTTTACCGCATCGGAAAGATGCTGGGCGTAGACGCTTTCGGCGTCTTTGGCCTCGGTGATGACTTCCTCCACCGAAGCCAAGGGGTAATCGTTGGCCGCCAGCCAGCGCAGGTAATCGCCGCTGCTGGCGTGGTGGCTCCAACTGGGCGTCGCGTTACGCCAGGCGTCCTTGGGGTGAGAGATTCCAGTGCCCCCAGGACGAGCGCCAAAGTGATCACCTGGGCGCGGCCGTCGCCGGGTGAGGTCGATCCGAACTTCACCACGACACCTGCCGATTCGCCTTACCCCCTGTGCTGGGTGATGGCTGAACCCATCACCCAACCAACCGGCGTGCGGTTGGATGGAGATTGATTCAGTTCAAGTGGTTCGGGCGCCCATCGTTCGATACCACCGCTCCCCGATAACCAGGACCTGTGGCTCCCCAGCCTCCTCCTGGTTATCGAGGAGCGATGTCAACTTACCCCCACTGGGGGTATTTCGGGCTCCTCCGACCCGAATAGTGGGAGGTTGATATGCACAACCCGCGAGGCGTGCGATTCGGCGAAGACTGTTGCAAGCCATGCGGTACCCGCGGCGCAGCGGGCGCTCAGCGCTACTGGCCACGCTGGCGATGAAAGACGTTGAACGGTGACGGTTCTCCTTACTCATGCAGGACTACCGTGACCACATGTGGGGGCGGCGCTGACTGACGTGGTGCAGCCGCCCGCGCTGGCGTGCCGGCCGCTCACATCCGCACCGATCGCGTTTCGGTCTGTAAACGCGGCTTGGTCTCAACACCCATTTTGATTCACGGCTACGGCCGAGGCGGGATCGGCACCACCGTTACCGTTACTGTCGGCGGCTGCTGCTGACCAGGACCCATCATCCGCCCGGCCCCATCATGCCGTCGGGGGCACCTGGGCGTTGCCACATCTCGCCGCCAAGCATCCCGCTCTGCTCCGGGCCCGTCATTCCGTCCGGGCCCCCCTGGTGCTCCATGCCATCGCCGTGGCGGTAGTAACCGTGATAACCGCTGGCGTGGACGCCGAGGAAGAAGCCGAAGAAGAAGATCACCGCGACGATGAATACAACCCCTGCAACAATTACGACCCACGCCGCAACCTGGCTGAGCCGGCTAGGACCGTCGTACCGGGCCGACGGCGGCAGAGCCGGTGGCGGCCCGACGGGACGGCTTTCCGAGGCGACGGTTGTCGCCTTCCTGAAACACTGGACCCTTGTGGGTACTTATGAGGGGGCCGCGTACGCAGCCGTTAACGTCGATGGCGGGGCGCTGCAGTACGCGCTGAACCGGTACATCGAGCTGCATAATCCGGGTTTGACGAATATTCGACTAATCACAGTGACTTGGACTGAGTCGGTCAACACTCGGATACGACCGCATCAGCGACGGTATGAGGTCACTTACTGGGCTGACGAAAAGCAACCGGCCACCTGATGCGAGTCGGCGCCGGGCCTCTTGGGGGGATAGGTCCCCGAGACCCGGCGCCCCCAACTGCGACAAGTCCACGGGCGACGGCAGCGGCGGCAAGTCCGGCCCCCCCCGGCAGCACCACCGTCCCCGGCGGCAACACCGTCCCCGGCGGCATCGGCGGCACCGGCATCCCCCCGGTCGCGTACGTTTCGCGTACGTGAAGGCCTTAGCTAGCACGGCCGGGGCGTAACCTGCACAGATGTGCGGTGATACGTGCAATGAGGAGTGTTGATGATGGCTGATCGCGTCATGAGGAGGGGCAGTCGCCTCGGAGCCGTGAGCTACGAGACCGACCGCAACCGTGACCTGGCGCCACGTCAAATCGCGCGGTACCGCACCGCGAACGGCGAGGAGTTCGACATGCCCTTCGCCCACGACGCCGAGGTCCCCGGCACCTGGCTGTGCCGCAACGGCATGGAGGGCAGCCTGATCGAGGGTGGTGACCTGGCCGAACCCAAGAAGGTCAAGGTGCCGCGCACACCCTGGGACATGCTGCGGGAACGCCGCTCGATCGAGGAACTCGAGGAACTGCTCAAGGAACGCCTCGAGATCATCAAGTCAAGACGCCGCGGCAGCTAGCTTAGCTACCAGCGGACCGCGACCGAGTGCCGGAGGGTGTTGATGCCGACGCTCGACACCGGCCCGGTGGGGGCGGCGGCGCGCGCTGGACTCGACGGTGCTCAACGATGCGGTCGTCACCCAGGACACGATCACCCAGCTCGCGGTGTGCTTGCTTCGGCGAGCAGACCGCTACCGACCCCGGGAGTTCGGCATACACGAGTCGGACGGCTCTCCTGACGAAAAGGAGCGCCGTCCGAAGCACCAACCACCTGGTTACCAAGCGTGCATGATGGCGCGGTGAAATGTGGCCTCGGCGTCAGGAGAGAGTTTCCCGCCTGACGCAAGCCCACCGCGCTGTGCCCAGTTGATGGGCCTTGCTTCGCGTGGGTGCCTAGTGATCGTGCTGGGCGCCACAGCCGAGAGGAGGAATCTTTTCTTCCGGTCCGACCTTGGTCTGCCGTGGATCCGTTCTCTTAGTTTACGCCTGTCCAGGTAAGCAACAGGAGTTGGGTCGAGCGTTCAACGGGCATCTCGCCGACCATCACCAATTCCTGTGCGCGCAACCGACATCGACGAGCAGATCGAGGCGCGTTGGCCCCTTTCATGTGGAAGGCGATCCTGGACACCAGGGTCCTCATCGCCGAAGACCTGGGCGCAGCGCCGACACCCCTGGTGCTCGCGCAGGTGGAGTGCTAAACCGGAAGGAGCGCAGCCAGCCGACACCCGTCGCGATGGCGCGGTGCGGCAACCGAGATGTAGGAGGTGGTTGCTGTGCTTCATCCCGATCCATTCCGTGACATCGACAGACTCGCCGCGCAGCTGCTCGGTACATCGCCCGGATCCGCCCGAGTCCCACTGGCCATGCCGATGGACCTCTACCGCTCCGGTGATCACTACGTGCTTCACGCCGACCTCCCGGGCGTGGACCCCGATTCGGTGGACGTCAGCGTTGATGGCGGCATTCTCACCGTGACGGCACAACGCAGCGAACGCACCGAACACGATGTGCAGTGGCTGACCTGCGAGCGCTTCACCGGCGGTTACCTGCGTCGCCTGTCCCTCGGTCAGGACATCGACGCCGACCACATCGCCGCCACCTATCAGAACGGGGTGCTGACGGTAACCCTCCCCGTGGCGGCAAGGGCCAAGCCGCGCCGCATCGAGATCACCCCCGGGGCACGTGAGGAAACAAAGCTCATCGGACCCAGCGAGCCATCCGGCCAGCACACCACGACCTGACCTCTCTTCACCTGACGGGGTCCAGGCGGGTCATGCCGGCGGGCCTTGATGACAATTGGTGATGCCCATTTCGCATCGAGTGCGCCAACAACACCCGCAGCTCTTTACCGAGGCCATCGTCCTCCACGCTCGAGAAGCTCGTCACAGTCACAGTCACAGTCACAGCCGCGTCGTTGGCCGCCGGAATATCGCAGCTAAGCGGCTCAAGGCAATATGTACCCCGCCTGGGCGCTACTACCACGCGAGGTACCGTCGGCGGAGCAGATTCGACACGAACGATATTGGGGCACAGACTAATTCACAGGGTCACCGCTGACTCCCCAACTCAGTTGGTGGGGAATACAGGTCTGGCGTTTTGATGCCGTGTCTGTCCCGCCGATGCGGCTTGAGAACGATGCGGCCCTCAGATCAATCCGAGTTCGCGAGCACGGGCGACCGCATCGCGGCGATTGTGCACACCCAGCTTCTTGTATGCACGCTCGGCGCGTTCTTACGGGCGCCGCCTTCGTCTGATAACCGAGGGACTGGGTGGACGTGACACGATCTAGATGCTGTGCAAACGGCTGACGAAGGAGCGGGAATGAAAAAGGACCAAGCAGACGAATTTGAACGGGAACTGATGCAGCCGCTCGCACAGGTCCTCCGCACGAGGCTTGGTGAGGCAGGGGAGGTCCACGTCAACAATGAGCCGCGCCTGATGACCGGTGAAAGGGTCGAGTACGCTACGTGGCTCGAAGTCGTGCTCAACGATGCACGAACCGAAGTCATCTTTCGGCCCCTCGGTCGCGAAGACTTCTCTGCGACCTGGCAATGGGGAAAGAGCGGCCGATTCATCTTCCCGATTTCACAAGGCGGCGCCAATGCCGGCGACAGCGCCCGAGCGTCCATTGATGCTGTCGCCGAACGCATCTGCCAAACCGCGAGTATATGGCATGAGGAACCGCCCGAGTCGTTTGGCTGGTCCCCGAGCATCTCGTGAACGGTCTGAGCCTCCGGATGCAGCATGGGAACCGAGCCCACAACGTGGAAGCGGCCACTCTATGTCAATGGGCAAAACAGCCTCCGAACCGGTACGGTCTGATGCAATACGACGGGTTCAACTGGCAACCGTGCATATTCGAGTTCGTATTATTCGTCCCAACGCAGCAGAGGCAGGGTAGTAGGCCGTAGGTGGGTGGACCTCTTCCTCCCGGACCGGGGCTTGGTGGCCTCCGACTGCGCCGCGGTCCAATCGGAGGGGTACTCGGCGCGGATCTCGGCGTAGGGATCGCGCGTTCACGCAGCTCGTGCACGAACGGGAGCGGCAAGAGAAAAGCCGCCGTTTGGGGCTGTGAGTTTCCCGGTAAGCCTTGATGTAGCGATAATCACGCCTGTGGCGCAGTTGCTTTCAATGGCAAGCTGGTGGTCGTGATCAGCCGATCGGGCGCGCGTTCTCAGCGGATGGAAACCGGTTGGTCGATCGAATCCCGAGGCAAGTCGCCGTCAACGACGGCGCTCACCACCAGCTGGTTCAGCCTGATCGCGCCTTTGTGATTATCGAGGAACGCCGTGTCGGAGGCGTCACGACCGGTGGCTATGCGCACCAAGGCTTGCCGCGGCGCTAGCAGCGTCGCATCGACTACCCGCCATTGCCCCTCGACAAAAGCCTCGGCCACCGCGTGGAAGTCCATCGGGTACACGCCCGGCGCGTACACCGACACCAGGCGGGCCGGGACATTGACCGCACGCAGCTGGCGCAGACGACCACGCAGCTCAGTGCAACCAACCGTGTCCGAAACTGTGCGCGCTGACGTGGGGTCTGTGGCAGGGTCGTAGCTTGTGAGCTTTCAAGGTCCATACACTGCCGGGCGGACGCAGCCGCCCATGCCCCCGATCCCGCCTGGGGAACGCCTGCGTCGCGCGACGACATGGCCGAGGTATTAAGTGTGCTCGGCGAGATTCGCCTGATTCTCGAGGAGATCCGCACACTCATACAGGACACGCGGAAGGGCTGAGACTCGGCTTGTCATCCCTCCTGGGGTGGCGGGCCGTCCCATAGCTCGGCGTGTCGCTTCGCCCAGTCGATGGTGCTGTAGGCGCCGTGGTGGACGTGCGTCGAGACGCCACCTTCCGGCGCCTCCCGGACCACCAGAATCCACGGGAGGTCTTGGCTTGCTGCCCCGGTGGGGTCGTGGAAGACCCGGTATTCATGCTTGCCGCTGATCGCACGGTAGCGCTCGAACGGGTAGGTCGCGTTCTCGTCCACTGTTTCCCATTGCAGCATGGTTCATCTATAGCCCCGCGACGGCATCCGGTGCCAGTGGATGGGTGAAGTGCCAACGCCGGCGCACGGACTTGAGCTCCGCTGAGCGGTGAGTTGAATCCCGCCACCGCCAGACCAGGAAAGGAAACCTACCGCGGCAGGAGGAGCGGGAATGGAATCGGCCTGGTCGGTGTCTCAACAGTTGATCGGGCCGGCCCCAATCCTCCCCCTAACCGTGCGGCCGGCCCGATCCGCGTCAAATGTGAGCTGGCGGCACCGTCGGGTCCTAGCGACCAGCACCGACAGAACCCCAACTGACTCGGCCCGTCATTCCCGACACCAGGCGGCGACGCTAGCCCGCCAGCGTGGATCTGAGCGCCACCATGGCGGCATTCCTGGCGGCGTCGTACCACTATCGCCGGGTGTGCTGCGGCGTAGCCTGGAAGACATGCCTGACCAGTGAAGCGCCGGGCATTCGAGGTGCACGAAATGAGTAACGCGCTGGCGTTGGCCGCGCTGGAACAATGCCGCATGAATCTGCGAGCGGCACGCATCGATATGCAAACCGCGACCCACCGGGTGACCGGTCACCGCGCCGCCCGTGTTAACGAGTGGCCGAATGGTCAGCGATGCGCTCTGCTTTGTCGAGAGGCTGTGCTTTTTGATTGAGGCTGACGATCGCTACGAACAACGGCGAGATCACACCAAACACAGAGGAGAGAACAGATCATGAGCGATACAAATCGCGACCAAGAGATTGAGCAGCTGCGCTCCGAGATTGAGCGGCTGAAAAAGATGGTTCGACGCCGTGACCGCGTGATCGCACAAGTCAGAGCAGCAGTGTCCAGCTTGGGAAACGTCTCTTCGCGGCCCATGACAAGCCATGGCTACCAATAAGCTTCGCGCCGACGCGCTGGCCGCGCGCGCTGGCCGCAGCCGTGAACACCAGCGGCACCGCTTCCGCTGACCCACCGCAGTGACGATTCGACATGAACGTGAAACTGGTTCGCACACGCGGCGGTTCAATGGTTCACCGCGCCGACTGCAAGCGTATTAAGTCTGTCAACATATTTCCGTGGGAGTGGGCCGACGACAAAACGGAAGATGAAATCATCAGGTGCATCATCGAATTCGGTTATCGGACATGTAAGGACTGCAAGCCGTTGGGCTTTGATTCGCAGCCGGTGGGCGGCAAAGACAGGTTGGGCGGTTGGCATTTCATTGCTCCGCAACAGGATTGGAGAGACAGGCGACCATGAGACTCATCAGATTGTCAACGTTGACAATGTACATAGTGACAATCGTTGTGGGAGTAGCAATCACATTCGGCGCGCTGGCGTGTTGGGGCGCCGGTGTGGCACATGCCGACCCAAACGACCTGAACATCATGGACTACGGGACCAAACACGGCCACGCCATCTGCCAAATCTTTGACAGGGGCGATGTGTCGATGGACGCCCTAATCCAAGCCATCATGAACGATTCCGGCTTCAACGCTCACAACAGCGCCCAAGTGATCGGCTTCTCCATCGTCAACTACTGTCCGAAATACCAGCCACTCTTGACGCAGTGGCAGCAGCAGCAGCACGATTCGTTGACCGCTGGCGTCAACGCTGAGCCACTTCTGGGCGTAGGCCGCTACGGCGGGATGGCCTGCTAGGCTGGCGTGCCTACCGCCGCGACGAGCGTGCAGCGGTTCACATCTGGACGCTGGTCGATCAGCGGCGCAAAGTTCTTGCGGCAGCCAGCTCTCGGAGATCCACGAGTATCTGTTGCTGCACTGAAAGACTCTTTAGCAGTCGGTGTCGGTGGTCGTCGGTATCGTCGGCCCGGTGAGCGAAGGCTTAGAGCACCCCTTCAGGCCACTCGTATCGGTCGTGCGCGAGTCCAACGTCCGCGACAACGGACGGTTCTACGGCCCCGCCCCCGAGGACGACTGCCCGTGCGGGTCACACCGGCAGGCATGCCGCTGCCATCGTGCGGCCGATCACTCCTGGATCGCTAGTCGGCCGCTCCCCGGCGGACATGCTGGCGGGCCGTGACGCAACAAGGTGGCAAGCAGCGCGCGTGCTCGATGATCGCCGCGCGGACTGGTTTAGGTAGCCGGGTCCCGCTCACATGGGCAGGCGAGTTCGTTGCTGGTCTGTCGTTGGCACCGTTTGATCGCGGCGAGCACATCAAGCAGCGCCCCGCGATCGTGCCATGATCCAAGTCGCCGCACAGTTGCTGTTTACGCCAACCCCTCGAGCATCTCGTCGACGGTCTGGGCCTTCGGATGGATGCAACGCGGGAACCGTATCGACGGGCAGAACCGGCGTCAGACCTGTCTCATCCAATGCATCATTGAATCATCCAGTGAATCATCGCCATATCACTGCAGGTAAGTGCATCAGCGTCGAGAGAGTTCGCCCGGAGTGTCGGCAGTACGCCGGGCGCAGGCAATCCGAGACAGGCGGCAATGAGCCCAAATCGTCAGATCAGCAACTGTTTTCGTCACCAGAGCCAGCTGGCCACCGATGCAGCGGCGCCGTCTCCGTGATTCATCAGATGAAAACGGAGTAGTTTACCGGTAACCCTGCATATTCGAATCCGTCGTATTCGACGTGCGAACGCCAGCATGGAGCCTCGCGGGCATCCGGGGCAACCCCGTCGGACTTGGCCGCCTGGTGTGGTGCCAGGAGGGACTTCTTCTACGACCGCAAAAACTACATCGGGGAGCTAGACATCGCGGCCGAGGAGCTGTTCAACCAGAACCGCCTGCGCATTGGCGGACTCGACGGCCAGCTCGCCGAGTTCCTTGGTGACAAACTCGGCGTCACCGTGGTCATCGACGATGGGCAGGCATTAAATCCCAACTCCAAACGCCTGTTTCACCCCGAATCGAAGACGATGTACCTGACCCGGTGGCTGAGGAATAGTCAAGACTTGTGGATCAGCTGTTACGCGCCTTGCGGTGGAGCGTCAACGAAGTGCTGAAACTCGCGCGCAGATGTTGAGCCGCGGGGCCGTGTATAGACGCGTCCTAACGCGTCGAAGCGGACCGTCGTGCGTTTCCTGAAGGTGTGGTGTCAGATACGCACAAGTTATCGGCAAGCAGCCCAAAGCTGAAATGCGCTGCGGCACAGCGTGGTAACGAATACAGCGGAGTTTACCGGTAACCCTGCATATTCGATTTCGCCGTATTCCTCACCCGAAGGCTGACCGCCGAGCGTCTGCAGACGTAGGTGGAGTTGCCCGTCAAATTGGAGGGCTGCAGCATCTCCTCGACCGCGTTGGGCCAGCCCTCGGGATTTGCCTGGAGGCGGGCCAGTTGATCGGGATGATCGACAAGTGCCACGACGGCGTTGCCGAACGCGTGGGCGGTGGTGATGAACCCGGCGCCCAGTAGCTGGGATTGACGGCGGTGTTGGTCCCCCGGCGGGGGAGTGGCGCTCCTGGTAGCCGAGCGACGAACGGCGGTCCCGATCGTCGGCTCCCCGGACCGCACAGAACCGATTCATCTGTTGCATCATCGCGGGCAGTTCGAAACATTCGAGCGGCGACCGACAAACCGCTGCGGCTGCGCATATCTCGCGGCAACCCAATGTCGGTGCAGCTTCGTGGTACGAATGTCGTTGCAGCGCAGCGGAATATCCATTATGCAGAGGATTACTGGTAACACTGCATATTCGTATTCCGCCTATTGTCGTTCCGCCTATTGTCGGTCCGAGAGGGCAGGGGAGTAGTCGCGCGCTTGCGAGCGCCACCTCGTCGGAAACCTCGCGGTGGATCAGAGGCATCCTTTGGCCAGCGGGGCCTCTTCACCCGTTTCGCATTTCTGTCGTGCAATCAGCTCGTCGCCACCCCCACCGCGATGGCCGCAGAACTACTTCGCGTTATCCGGGGCAGAAGCCTTTGTTGAGCGGGTCGCCGGCGTCGTAGTACATCGCCCAGCATTTATTGCAGAATCGCCAGCCGTCCTGGTGGTCAGCGTCGACTGGTATGTCATGCGACAGCGAGAAGTTGAATCCTTGCAGGGAGTGCTGGCCTCCCGCGGGACACACGCCCTTCGGGTCGGGGTTGTCGCCTTGGTAGTAGATCGAAGCGCACTTTTGACAGAACCGCCAGTCGTCCTGGTGGGTGGCGTTCGAGCCGATGTCGTGCTCGAGGAAAAAGTTGAAGCCGAAGCCGGCGTGCGCTTCCCCGGCCGGGCAGAGCCCCTTCCACTCTGGATTTCCGTCGAAGTACATCTCCCGACACTTTTCGCAGAACCGCCAGTCATCCTGGCCCTGCGGCGGTGTCGCCAAATCGTGGGGCAGGTAGAAGACGAATCCGAACGCCTCGTGCGCGCCACCGGCGACGCAGCGTCCTCCTTGAGTCTGAACCCCGGCGTAGAACAGGCTGGAACACTTGCTGCAAAAGCGCCACCCCTCCTGGTGAAATGGCGGTTCCTGCCCCAGATCGTGGCGCAGAAAGAAGTTGAAGCCTTGAGACTGGTGTACCCCGCCGGCCTGGCATCGACCTTTGTCGTTCGGGTCGCCGTCAAAGAACATGCTCCAGCACTTGTCGCAGAAGCGCCAACTGTTCTGAGAGTCAGCAGCATTGATGAGATCGTGCGCCAGGAAGAACATGAAGCCGTAAGCTTCGTGGCCGCCGCCACTGGCGCAGGCGCCCTTGTTGGTCGGGTCTCCGTCATAGAACATCGAGTGGCACTTTGTGCAGAAGCGCCAATGGTCTTGGCTGAAGGCAACCTCTGGCAGATCGTGAGCGAGAGTGAAGTTGATCCCAAACGGTTGATGAGGCGGCGCCCCCCGCGGGCCCACAATGATTTCAACACTGTCGTCATTGGGATCCGGCAATCGGCTGACCCGCACCGAGAGGTCGAAGGTCGGATCACGCCACAACTGCGCGGGCAGCAGCGTCGTCCCGTTTGCCTGGCCAATCGACACCGGAAGGTTTCCTGCGTAGTAGGCGTAACCGTCAGTGAGACGCTGATGAATCACCACCTGCTTCTGGGCCAGTCCTCGGTCCCAGCCACTGGAGCGATATTCAACGTAGTACGTGGCCTCGGAGGGAGCGTGAAAATCGAGGACTGCGGCCTGGGGGTGCCGCGCCGATTGATCTCCGAGCGGGGACAGCTGCAGCGTTGAGGTTTGTGGCGAGCTGCCGTCGGTGGCCAGGTGCACCTGGCGATTAGCTGTGAGCCACCCCTCAGCGTCAACATAGGGCGAGCACAACAACGGTCCGCTAGCTCCGAACTCGCCGCTGAACGTCGGATTGTCAAGTGTCGGATCACTGTTCGGAGCGCCGAATTGCATGCTGCTCATGACGCAGAAGGGGTCGTTGTAATCGGTCGGCTTCGCCACTGACCGTGAATGGTTTGTCTGCCCGAAGCCGTGCCCGAATTCTTGGAGGATCGCAGCCAATGGTGACGCTACATCACAGACAACCTCGCCGGTGGAACCCCAGAGATCCGTTGGGGTACTCATGAACACCGCCACACCATAAAAGGAGCTGAGATCGATACCGTTAGCGTCCGCCGCTGTTCGCGCCCAATCAACGAGATCTTGCCTTCCAGCCGGGTTCGGGCCACTGCCTTTATAGTCGGATTGGTTCTGTTGAAGCGTCAACCATCCGAAGGCCTTTGAGCCGCTCAGATCGAGCGCTCCATAAGAGACGTCTCGCCAGAACGCAGTGACACTTTCTTTTTGGAGGTCGGTGAACATCGCGATCGTGTCTGGCACGTTGATCGTAACGAAGCCCCGCAGATCGTCTTTGAACTTACAAAGAAGCACCGCCCAGGGCTTGACCGCACTCATCGGACATCCTTTCTTACAACCATGCGGGTCGAAGCTTCTCTCCCCTCATGTCATGCGAGCATGGGTTTGCCGTCAAAATAGAATACCGACTAATCTGACGAATACGAAGAACTAGAAATCCGCACCAGGAACGCCTGTCTGAGCTCTGAGCAGGCTCAATTCACCTCTGAAAATTCCTGGTCAGGGGGTTGCTCGGCCGCCCGTCGATCCGGCCAACCGGGGAGGGCTCAATCCTGCATCTTGTTGCAATAATACTGGCTTTGCCGGTAAAGCCGCATATTCGATTCCGGCGTATTCGTCAGAGAGGGGAGCGCGGGGTCGAGCTGGCGTTGTTCATTCGGACTCGTCCCCAAAAATCGGCTCTTTACCCGCGGTTAGCCAGCTCGGCGATATGTACTCGTCGCGCGACAGCACAAGCGTGGGCGCCGGACTGAACATGTCATCGACATAGTGATGACCTGGGTGCCCCGGAGGTCATCCAGTCGATCAAATTCAGGGAGCCGAGCACCGGCATAGAGGAGCCGTTCGGGACGGTCGTCGAATTGATCCGCGAGGCCTTTACCGCGGGATCGGTAAGCGCGGCAACGTATGACGCCGCCGTCTCACTGCTCGGAGTGCCACTGCTGATCGACCTGATGTCACTCGCCGGGATGTACGCCAGCACCGCCGCGTTACTCACCGTCTTCGATATGCAGCTAGACGCCGGCGAGACACATCTTTTGCCTCCCTTGACTGATGGAAGGCCGTCATGAAGCGACCCAGGTTGCCTGGCTGCACACCTCGTTACGTGTGATCGGTGTGCTGTCCGACCTGGAGGTGTGCGTAGTACTCGGCTTCTGCTTCTACCGGTGGGCGGCGTCTGAGCCGGTGCATCAGCCTGCTCGCGTTGTACCAGTGCACCCAGATGCAGGCATCGCGGAAGCCCACTGTGTCTGAACAGGTTTCAAAACCGCGGAACAACTGGACGCCGCCCCCCCCGAAGGCCGCCGCGCCAAGGAGTAGGGCGGATCCAACCCCGAAACTCCTGGTCATCGGTTTATTCGGCAGCACGTCAACTCCGGCAGCGGGAGGACTCTATCCTGCATCTGATGCAATAATCACGATTCTACTGGTAACCCGCCATATTCGTTTCCGCCGTATTCCTCCCGAACGCAGCAGCGCATCGGTCGAGATGTGGCAGGGGAGAGGCACTGATTGCCGGGATGGCTGTGGCCTGATTGACTGGCGCGTCCCTGCAAGGTTGGGAGGCAAGTTCTTTTGCTGAAGCGTGCATTCGGCGTGGTGCATCAGCGTTCCAATTGGCAGGCGAGCGTGTCGACAGCCGGTCGGGTCGGTGGTCAGGAAAATGGGTTGGACGGGGTTCGGTTCAGGTTGATAGCGTGTGCGAGACCGTGACATCACGCGAGGAGGTGAGACCCATGAACGCAATAACTATGTGGGTGCTCCCACTCGTGTTCACGGTCGGGCGATAGACGTAGGTGTCGCCGGGAGCGCTTGAACAAGGCAATCCCGAAAGGCAACACCATGCATTTCACCTCTGAGACATCGTCGAACGGCGTCATCGAACGTAATTTCATTCTGGATGAGATCACCGGCGTGCTCTGGTCGCCCACATCCGGAACCGTCGGCGCACCGCTGCTGCTGGCGGGGCACTCTGGCGGCATGCACAAGAAGGCGCCAGGGCTGGTAGCCAGTGCACTCCACAGCGTGACCACCTATGGGTTCACCGTCGCCGCCATCGACGCGCCCGGACATGGTGACCGGCCGCGAAACCTTCAGGATCAACAGTGGGCCGAGGCGATCCATCAGGCCCGGGCGGCGGGCGAGCCGATCGCCCCGATCGTCATCGACTACAACATGTCGCTGGCGGAGCGTGCGGTGCCGGAATGGCAGGCGACCTTGGACGCCCTGCAGGCGCTGCCCGAGATTGGCGTCGAAGCGCCGATCGGCTACGCCGGCGTGACGTTGGGTGTCGTGACCGGGCTGATGTTGACGGCGATCGAATCCCGGCTTGCGGCCGTGAGCTTCGGTGGGGTTTTCGTGTACGACGCTCTGATCGAGGCGGCAGGAAAGATCACCGTCCCGGTCGAGTACCGGATTCCGTGGGACGACGAGGAATTCGACCGCACATCCGGGGTTGCGTTGTTCGACGCCTTCGCCTCGAAGGAGAAGACATTGCACGCCCACTCGGGCAGGCACTACCCGGTGCCCGAATACGAGCGCGACAGCTCGGCTCGGTTCTTCGCCCGCCACCTCGGCCGGGCCGCCGACACGGCTTCGGACTGACGTGAACAGGTATCTGCGTCCGGCCCCGCGCCGGACGCAGATACCGCCATTGCCGCGCCCCTGCCGGCCTGGATCAGCACGCGCGGTTCATGCCGCGATACACACGGTCGGTGGCCTCGCCAACGTCTGATCGAATGGCGACCGCGTGATGGGTTTCGGCTACATCAGACGGCGATGTACCTCGAACGCCAAACACAGTTCGGCGACATCCTTCGGCCGCGAGAGGGATCGGCCGGTGCGTTTCTCGATTCGACGCAACCGGTGGCGGACCGTGTTCGGGTGACAAATAAGTACCTTAGCCGCACCGCGCACGGACGCATCATTGTCCTGCCACACCCGAAACGTTTCGAACAGCATCTCCCGCTCGGCACGGGGAAGGTCGCCGAAACCGTCCAACGCGGCGGCGACCGTTCTGATCATCACCTCCGGTGCGCTGACTGCCGCGGTGGCCAGGATGGAGCCGTCGAACACAGCGACTGAGGATGTGGAGTCGGTCGGGCCCCGCAACATCATTCTTGCCACCTGCAGGGCTCGTGGCGTATCGCGCAGATCCCCGATGGCCGCACTGACCCCCACCCGCACAGTCGTCATCCGCGACAGTAGGGCAACAACCATCCCGAGTTTTTCGTTGGACTTGACGTGCACGATCCCGACCTGCACATCGGGCAGCAGCCGCCAAACCGAAAAGATGTCAAGGCTACGCAGCTTCGACTCGATCTCGCGGAGCGGCTCATCACCCACGGTGGGAACGTCGGCGGCGATGACCACAAAAGGACCATTGATCGGCAGCCGCAGGGAGCCGGCGACCTCCCGCAGGCTCCACTCGTCGAACCCGCGTCCCTCAAGCAGCGCGTCCACCAGATTCGAGCGTTGTGACCCCTCGGCCAGGAGCTGCCGCTTCTGCTCGTCGCGATAGCCGGCCACGAGTGCAGTGGCGGTCAGTTCGGCGAAGCGGCTGATGCGCACCTCGGTCTCGGCTGGCATCGGGCCGGGCTGCAGCGAACCGACAACCGCCACGCCCCACACGCGTCCATCGACGATGATCGGCACCCCCACCGACGCCCGCACGCCCACCGCGCGCACGCGAGCGGCGATCGACCCGGCAAGGTTGTCGTAGCTGTCGATCCGTGCGGGCCCGCCGGTGCGTAGTACCAGCGACGCGATGGTGGTGCTTTCCAACGGATTTCGCGTGCCCACCTGCATTCTCGCCACCGCCGCGGGATGGGCAGTAGCGGCCACAAGCGTAAGCTCGCCATCCGTCTCGAAGCGAGACAATCCAGCGGTGTCCGCGGGCACACATCTGCGCATCTCCTCGGCCACCGCGCCGAAAACCTCCAAAGATCCAACGCCGCGCGCCACGAGCGTGGCGAGTCGACGCAAGGCGGCCTGGTCGGCGGCGAGCCGGCGATACTTCGCGTACAGCTGCGCGCTGTCGACCGACTCGTGCGGTTGTCCGTCAGCAGGTTCTTCGGCGGTTAGGAGCCCGTCCATGACATCCTCATCAGTCGTCAGGTGAGATGGAAACCCTGCGCTCGGTTCGCCATCGTTCGCGCGTCTTGCCTGCGCGTCGGGATTGTTAGTGCTACTTGCTGATTCGGCGCCTAAGCTAGGCGAGTTTGCGATCATCGGGACACCATCGCGTACCCACCGACACCGAACACCACGGGCAGTCTCGCCAGCATTCCAAGCGCTGCACTCAGCATCGTTGGCCCTTTCTCTCGTCTGCTCACCGGCGCGGTGTGTGGCTTCGTGTCGGCCGTCGCCAGCGCCAGTGTGGCCGTCAACGCCCACGAAAAGGACTTACAGTCGCTCCATCTCGCGCGCCATTAGCGAGCGCTCCAGATACGCCATGCGGGGTCGGTAAGGACGCCGCTTCGGGCGTGATGCCTTCGGCGCACGCACGAAGATCCGGCTCAGCAGCGCAACCCACCGACGGTCCTTCCGCCGCACGCCCGTTGCCGCCGCAGTGCATAGGGCCACCTGTGCCACGGTGATCAGAACCGGCGTGTCAGGAGCCTGATCCTGCGCCTGAACGGCGTCCTGCGGCAATACGTCCGCCGGGTCGGACGCGGGCGGCTCAGGCCCTCCTGTTATCTCGATCGTCATCTCTCAACCTCGTATTTCGATGTCTGCCGGCTGACCCGCAGGCGAGACCGTCATTCCGCGTGCACGTGGTCCGCCGAACCGCACGGTTTTCGGAGACACTCAATTTGGGCCACCCGCGGTATAACCAGTTCGCCCAGACGGCTCGCGAATGCCACCGGGTCGGTGCTGCCTTCCGGCGGCATGATGTCGATCAGATCGATGCCCAACGCGGCGTATCGCTCTGCGGTGCACAGGAATCCGTCGAGGTCGGCCATCGGGTCGATCATCATGATTGTGGTCTTTTGAATCTCGTCGGGATCGCGGCCGACTGCGTCGCAATGCCGGTAGAGCACGTCGATCTTGTGGGCTGCTTCTTCGACGGTTTGGAAGCCGCCGTTCCACGAGTCGGCGTACTGCGCGACGAGACGCAACGTTTTGCGCTCGCCGGTTCCCGCGACTAGGACCGGCGGGTTGGGCCGCTGAATCGGTTGCGGGGAGCACAGCGTCTCAGCGAGTTGGTAGTACTTTCCGTCGTAACGTCCGTTGTCCGAACTCCACATCTGGCGGCATATTTGCAGGGTCTCTGCCAGCCGCTCGTAGCGTTCCGACAGCGGCGGAAAGGGCACCCCCAGGCCGACGCATTCGCGCTCATACCAGGCTGCTCCGAGGCCGAACACCAGCCGTCCGCCCGATAACACGTCCAAAGTGGTCGCCGTCTTGGCCAACAGACCCGGGTAGTGGTAGGTGACGCCGTTGACCAGCACTACCAGCTTGATCCGCTCTGTCTGGCCCGCCAGGTATCCCAGGCAGCTGTAGATCTCGAGCATCGGCGCCTCGGCAGGCCAAAGGTTATCCATTTGAAAAAAGTGGTCGGCCATGGTGAACCAGGAGGCGCCGGCCTGTTCGGCGGCCTTCGCTGCCGCAGCGAGTGTGGTCGGCAGTGCCTGCACTCCGCCTGGCACGTCGAAATTGACGAAGTGAAAACCTATTTCCATGTTTGGCTCCTTAATGTGTTGTTGCCGAATCGGGTTCGGCGAGTCGGTTGAGAAGCGCCATCGCATTCCGCACCGTTCGGCGTTCGTCTTCGGTAAGCCGGTCCTGCAGTGCCCGGGCCAGCCATTCCTCCCGTGCCGTGGTGGTGTGTTCGGCGTGCGCCACCCCGGCATCGGTCAGGGAGACGAGTTGGCGTCGACCGTCGGTGGGGTCGGGGCTGCGTTGGATGTCACCCCGTCTCTCAAGGACCGCCAGGATCGCGCTGATCGCTTGGTGACTGATCGCCTCTGCGGAAGCCAGCGCGCTCACCGATGACGGGCCATCCGTATGCAGCCGGGTCAGCACCGCGGCCTGGGAGCCGCTCAGATCGTCGGTGAGCGCCAGCGCGTAGGTACGACGACGCAGACGGCTGTACACCACCTTTACCTCGCGCGCGGTGGTGGCGGCGGATCGGGACACTGGTCGGGCCATGCCACCAAGGTAACTCCGCAATCCAGATTGCGCAAGTTAGATTGCGCAATTTGGGCCTAAGGGCAACGGATAACAGGCCAGGGTGTCGATGCCGAACATTGAGTCAACGCTGTGCTGTCGGGAGTATCGGTCGTGACATTCGATTCGATTGCGCTGACTCGGAATCAACCGTCTCAGACTGGGGCTCTGCGACCCCGAGATTGCGGGCAAACCGGACTGGTGTGCTACCTGCTTGTTAACACAAGTCTCAGCCCTGCAACAGAATTCGAGTGTTATGCAGGCACGGCGTCGACAATGCCGCATGCAGGCAGGGCGTCGACGATGTGGTTGATGACCTGCCGACTTAGGAGCATCCCGAGGTGGCCGACGCCGCCGACCGTTATGGTTTCTGCTTGGGCGTGGGCCGGCACCGACCGCGGGCCCGGCACGACGATGTCGAGTGTGGCCGTGAATGCCAGCCACCGCACTCCGTCCGGTGCCGGCGCGGAGGCGAGTTGGCGCAACAGTGGCGAACCTTCCCGCAGCGCCCGGGCAATTTCCCCGATCGGCAACAGGTTCGCCCAGGGCGAGCCCCCGAAGGGTGACCCGAGCGTGACGACCGTGTCTACCAGTCCGGTCAGGCGACCGTCCGCAATGGCCTGTGCAATGACGACCCCGCCCAGGCTGTGTCCGACCAGATGCACCTTATCCGCACCGGTTCGAACCAAGATCCTGCCCACCTCGGCGATGAGCCGGTCGGCGAGCTGGTCCACCGAGGTTCCGAAGGGCGTGTAGGTGATCGCTTCGAAGGTCAGGCCTCGGGCCTTTAGGCTTCGCGCCAGCAGGGACCAGCTTGACTTCGTGCCGCAGAAGCCGTGTATGAGCAGCACCGGGCGCGTCGGGGGTGCGGTTTGCGGTTCGGCGGACAGCAACGGATCGGGCGTCGGGTCGAGGCGTGCGTCAATTAGGCGTAGCGGTAGCCTGGCCGCTAGCGACGCCATCAGTGCGACTTCGGATGCGTGCACCATCGCGGCACGCCCGATCACCCCGAACAGCGTTCGGGCACTACCAATCCGGCGTTGCGCTGGCCTAATGGCCCGTCGTCTTCGGTCATCGCTGACCGGCGCGGCCTTGTGCCTTCTGTCGATTTGCGCTTGCGACATGGCTGACCGCCTACGTGCAGACCGGATTGTATTGGGAATCGCGGTTGGCGGGTCTTGCGTTGTAAAGCCCAACCGCCAGAGAATGTTTCGGCCAATCGCTGTCGCGCGCCAATGCGGAAGATTTGGCCGTGGGACTTAACCGCGACGACGTGCCCGCCGGTGAGCCCGGGATGAGACGTCCGATCAACACCTCGACGCTCCAGACGACGGCGTCGCTGCCCTCGCTGGACTGCATGTCGACAACACGCCACGGCTTGCCCGACGTGTGCTGCAGGTCCACGTATTTGGCCTCCTTAGCATCGGTGGGCCGACTGTTTTCGCCGGGGTTCTGGTGCATCTCGCTGACAGCGCCAGCCCAGATCGCATGGATCCGATACGACCAGTTACTGATCCGGCCTCGCAATCCTGTGGCATAACCAAATCATCAGCAGAACAGCCGATGCCGTCGATGTTCTGTGTGACAACGATTGGTTACCGCCGTTGTCGCAGATCATTGGGCGCGCTCAGTCGTACGGAGTGAAGCTGCTCGAAACGCCAGCCCCGGCGGCGCCGCGACATCCATGTGTGTCACTGGGGCTGGTTCGTCTCGGTTCTGCGCGCCAACGCGGCAAAGCTTGGGGCGGCCGCCGCCTCATCTGGGATCTCCGGGTAATCGCATGCCAGGCAAAGAGGTCCCACCTTCGGCCGCAAAGCGCCCGATGAGATCGCGGGCATTGCGCCGGCGTTCGGCCGCGGCGAGGCCCTGTTCGCGTTGACCCGCCAGGACTACTACCAGCTCGCCTACCCGATCCCCAAGGGATCCGACGCACGCCGCCGCGCCGAAGGCATCGAAGCGTTTCGCGCCCGAGTCGCCGCGTTGCGCCCGGATCTAGCCGACGCGTCGAGGCGATCGCTTCCATGGACGATGTGTTCGTGCTCGACGTCCGGTTGGACCGGTTGCGACGCTGGTACACCGACGGGCTGCTGTGCCTCGGCGACGCCGCCCACGCCATGACCCCGGTCGGCGGGGTCGGGATCAACCTCGCCATCCAAGACGCTGTCGCCGCCACGCGGCTGCTCGCGGCGCCGCTGCGCGAACACCGGCTGACCACCGCCGATCTGGCCCGCGTCCAGCAGCACGGGCAGCGACCGGCTGTGATCCTGCAGACCATGCAGCGAACGATTCATCTCGGCATCGGCCCGCTGCTGTCGGGCCGAATCACGGTGTGCGCCCGCCCTGGGGCCTGCTGCGCCTGGCGTCGCGTGCGCCGCAATGGATGGTGCGGTCATCACGGTGCCCACGATCACCATCGCAGGTGACTTCGATGGTCCCGCTATCGACGGCACGTCTTACCGAAATAAATTCTCAGGCAAGTACTCTCATCGCATCCTCGCCGGCGTCAGTCCGCCGGCGGGGGAGTGGCGCTACTGGCCGACCCGTGGCGAAGGCCCTCCCGATCATCGATCCCTGACCACACCGCGCCGATTCATCTGGTGAATCAACAGCGACGTGTGTGGATAAGATAATGGCGGGGCCAAATCGGAAAATGGTTGCGCGAGTGCACAGTACCGATACGCACAAGTTATCGGCAAGCAGCCTAAAACTGAAATCCGCTGCAGCACAGCGTGATAACGAATACGGCGGGTTTACCGGTAACCCGCCGTATTCGTTTCCGTCGTATTCCCCGCCGGGGGAGTAGCGATGGAGACTCGCGCGTCCTGACGTCGGCTCGGGCTGAGTGAGCCGGGGTAACCCGGGTTGACTGCCGCGATGACCGGAGTACCGACCACACCGGCCCACCGGCGTAGAGTCGCCGGAATGATCAAGCTCGTGTACTGCATCCGCCGCCGCGAGGACGTGCCGGAAGACGAGTTTCACCGCTACTGGCTCGACGAGCACGGGCCGCTCGTGCGGAGCGTCGCCGACGCGATCGGCGCGGTCCGCTACGTCCAGAGCCACACAGTCGCGCCGGAGCTGAACGCGTTCCTGAGGCAGAGCCGCGGCAGCGCCGAGCCGTACGACGGGATCACCGAGGTGTGGTGGGAGTCGCTCGAGGCGGTTCAGGCTGGAATGAGCGCGCCGGGGAGCCTCGAGGCCCAGCAACGCCTCATGGAGGACGAGTCGAAGTTCATCGACTTCGCGCGCTCGTGCGTCTTCATGACCGAAGAGCACGTGATCTTCGGCGACTAGGTCCTAGAGGACATTGGCAGTTTCATTGGTTGCGCGCGCTGCGTGACGAGCGCGCGGCGGCCCTGCAACCGGTCGACCCTTTGTCATCGACCGCGCCGCTTAATCGGGAACATGTTCACCCAAACGACTTTGCTGTTCTCCAGACAGATTCGACTTAAGACAAGAGTCGTTTGGTGGCGCGCTCCAGTACTTCCTTGCGGCTGCGCGCTAGATCGGCGGCGATGAAGTGGTTACCGATCGCTAGCGCGAAGGCGAGCATGCTGCGGGCCTCGACGTCGTCGGGGTCAGTGCAGAAGGTGCTGATCAATGAGCGCAGGTACTCCATTCGCCGATTGTCGACGCGTCGTAGGCGCTTGGCGACAGATTTATCACGCCGGGCCCACTCGCGCACGGCCAGGTCGATCGGCAATATCGCTTTGGAGAAGGTGAGCATCCCCGCGCGCCACACCTTCTCGCGGGCGTCGCCGCCCGGCGCCACGTCAACTCCGGCAGCGGGAGGACTCTATCCTGCATCTGATGCAATAATCACGGTTCTACCGGTAAACCGCCGTATTCGAATCCGCCGTATTCGACTGGTCTGGGGTCGGCTTGGGATAAGTGCTGCCGCGCCGGGGCTGGCCCGGCCCTCGTGATCGTCGTTGAGGGAGTGCGGTCGTGAGCTGCGAGTGGGGTAGGGGAGCGGGGTTTGCTACGTCGCCGGACCCGGATTGGGTGTGCAACGTCCCGACCGCCGGCTCGGCCGGGCGATGCACCCGGGGGCAAGGCTATAAGTTCCGGGCCGCGCGGCGAGCATCCGGTTGGCGAACCGTACCGTCGGGCGGATCAACGAGCTATTGAGCGTTTGAGAATTAGCAGCGCCTCCGGTGGTCAACAAACACGGTTGATCAATACCGTCTTTGCCCTCGATCCCGGGTGCGAGCCCGCACGCCACGGTGGGAAATCGCCGGGCATGCGGGGTGTCGCCACAGAGGGGAGTGCGGAGAATCCGATGAGCGCCGCGCAGCGCAATCCACGCCTACGCCGACGAAGACGCCCGATGAGCCCTCCGTTCTGACTAGGACTGTGGCGGGTCGGCCGCCGCAGGTGGCTGCCCTGCCGCGATGTGCGAGGATCGGCAGATGATCGACGTTGATCTGCCTCACACCGAGGGGATTCCGGAGATCGTGAGGTCATTCGCCGCATGCGTGGCGTCGGTGACCGAAACGCCATTATCCGATGTACCCCAGCCACGAGCCGACCTGCGCGGAGCCATCGCGTATTGGCGAAGCTGGCTGGCCGGCCGAGGCGCCGGGCTGGTTCCGATCGCCAACCCCGCGCGGTTCACCTGGCCCGGCTACTGGCTCGCCGTTCTCGGGGACATGGACGGCGAGCGACCCGCCGATGACCGGACAGCGGTGCTGATGTTCGGCACCCCTTCCGGGGTCGTCCTCAGCCCGCAAGATCCTGCTCTCTTGGGCGCCGCAGCGACCGATCTGCCAGTCCGCGAGGGTTACGTGCTATCTGGGCTTGATCCGGCATTCACGACGCCCGGTGCGGCGCTGCCCTCACTGCGCGGCAGAGTCGAAGCGATCGCGGTGGCAGAACAGGCGACGGCCCCAATGCGCCAGGTGGAACGGGCGCGGGCTCTGGCTGGCCGAGGGCTCGACGGAGACCGCTACGCGGCGAAAGCAGGAACGTTCACTCCGGCCAATGACACCGCACGCGGCTACGACCTCACGCTCATCGCAGCCGAAGTCCTTGACGAGCTGGTGTTGCCCAGCGGCGGCAACATCGAGTACCTCGAGGCGCGTCGCAATATCGTGACTCGCGGGGTCGACCTGAACGCTCTGGTCGGACGTCGGTTTCGTATCGGAGACGTCGAGTGCCTGGGCCAGCGCCTGTGTGAGCCGTGTTCCCACCTGGAACGCCTCACCACGGAGGGCGTGCTCCGCGGCCTGATCCGCCGGGGGGGCCTGCGCGCCGACGTCCTCACCGACGGGCAGATCAGTACGGGCGCAATCATCGAGACGGTCGGCTAACAACGGCTACGCCACGGCGGCGGCGATCGAGCGTTTCGTCACGTGCCAGGCGCTCAATGCGCGGGGATGCCGGCCTGTTGCCATCTGCTTCGCTGGTGGATGCTTCGGGAAAGGCCTCGGCTTGCCCCCCGCGAGAAACGTCACGGTGACGTAATTGCCAGGGAGAGAGTGGTTTTCGGTCTTCGTTACTATTGGTGTCCGAGGCCATCGGGGGGCGAAATGTCGCCGCCGTCGAACCGGACCGGCTTCAGACCAGTTGCCGCGGCGGCGGCGCACCGGCCCGGCTTCCCGACAATCAAACAGGTCTCTTCGTCGACCCAGAGCACGGTCCGCACGCCGGGTGTACGTTCCGGGTGTGAGCAACACTGTCGACTACCGCTCCGAGCTGAAGCTGGCTGAGCACGACGTCAATCCGGAAACCTGGGCCGGCGGGCTCGAAGACAAACGGGCTATCGCTCCCCGGCTGCGGGTCGGGCGGGACAAGTGGTTCAACCTGTTGTGGCTGATTCCGATCGGTTTCGTCCTGTTGGTCGCGGCGGTGGCGATTGGCAAGGGCCTGCACAACATGCCGGCGGTACAAGAATTCATCGCGCGCCATCCCGGCGCCGACAAGCCCGCCGGGCCCGCTCTGGGTATGCCGGCGTGGGTCGGCTGGACGCATTTCTTCAATCTCTTCTTGATGACGTTCATCATCCGGTCGGGGATCCAGATTCTCTGCGACCATCCGCGGCTCTACTTCAGCCGCAACGCCACGCCGGGTAAGGACGAGTGGCTGCGCGTGGCGAAGCCGGTCCCGCCCGACCCGCTGTGGACCGCCAAAGACGACTCGGTCGGGCTGCCCGGGCAGCTCGGACTGCCCGGGATCCGCCATTCCATCGGGTTGGCCCGATGGTGGCACCTTGGCGTCGACGTGTTGTGGTTACTCAACGGGGCCGTCTTCTACGTCCTGCTGTTCACCACCGGCCAGTGGCGGCATGTCGTGCCGACCAGCTGGGACGTCTTCCCCAACGCCGCGTCGGTGGCGATCCAGTACCTGTCGCTGGACTGGCCGACCGATCACAGCTGGGAGGCCTATAACGGTTTGCAGTTGTTGGCCTACTTCACGACCATCTTTCTCGCCGCGCCGTTGGCGCTCATCACCGGCCTGGGTATGTCACCGGCACTGTCGATGCGTCTGACCGTGATCAGCAAGCGGTTGAGCATTCAGCTTGCCCGCTCGCTTCATTTCCTGGTCCTGGTGTATTTCATTTTCTTCATCGTCGTCCACGTCACGTTGGTGTTCGCGACCGACGCGTTGCGCAACCTCAACCACATGTTCGCCGCCCGCGACGACACCAGCTGGGTGGGTTTCTGGATCTTTGGTGCGGCCACAGTGGTGACGGCCGTTGGCTGGGTGGCGGCCACCCCGTTCACCTATCGCCACCCCCGCGTGGTGCAGCGGGTCGGGTATGCGCTGATCGGCCCCCTGCAATTACTGCTGGAGCAGGTGAATCCGAGATCGGGTGCCTTCACGGAAAAGGACATCTCGCCGTACTTCTGGCACAACGGCACCTACCCGGAGACCGTTGAGTACAAAGAGTTGGAGAAGAACGCCTTCGTGGATTGGCGGCTGCATATCTACGGTCTGGTCGAACATCCCGTGGAGCTCTCGCTGGCGGAGTTGCGTGCACTGCCGTACCACGAGCAGATCACGCAGCACTTCTGCATCCAGGGCTGGTCGGGCGTCGCGAAATGGGGTGGGGTCTCAATGCAGACGATCATGGACATCGTCAAACCCTTGCCCGAGGCCAAATGGGTGGCGTTCTACTCCCTCGGCCCGGGGGCCGACGGCGGAATCTACTACGACGCGCACGACATCAAGCAGATGAGCAACCACCTCACGATGCTGGCCTACAACATGAACGACGAACCGCTCAGCTACGGACACGGTGCACCGCTGCGGCTGCGCAACGAACTGCAACACGGCTTCATGCACGTGAAATGGCTCAAAGGCATCGAGTTCCTCTCCCATTACAAGGAAGTCGGTGGCGGCTTCGGCGGCTACAACGAGGATCACGAATACTTCGGACCTCGGCACACCATTTAGAGCGTTCGGGCCGTCTTCACCCGGACTTCGGCAGCGGAATACCTTGGCTTGTCGAGAATTCGGGGTCGCTTTGCGTCGACAACCCCATCGGGTGCCTCCGACTAAGACGTGCAGCGAATGCGGCCGTATCAGACCCTGCGCGCGAGGCGGCGCGTCGGGTCGCGCTATGTGTGGAACCTGCCGGCTCGGCGAAGTCGCTCACGAACATGCCCGATGTGCGAACGCACCGTGGGTTTGCCTCAGGGACATTCGCCGGGAAGCGGAAAAGAACCTCACTCGCGGCGGCGCCGACGAGTGTGAACCGAATTGGCACCAAGGTTCGACAACGCTGAGAACTCGACTGCCAACTCGGACTTCGTAACTCACGGCGATAGGGGTGCTCCGGCTGACGAGCATGAGCGTCAGCGAAAACCACCCAGCGCCCCGCCAGATGTTATTGCGCCATCTCGCCAGACCCAATAGGTCTTGATCGACACTCCGATGCCTCCGATCAGACCATCGGGTTCCCGGCACCTGTACTCGCGTTCCCCTCGAACGTTCCGCCGACAAAATGAAATCCTTGCCGCGCGGCATTCACGACCATTTCGACGGGCGCGGGCGTATTTTTAGAATGTTGTAACGGGCCTCACTTTGGAGGACACAATGCCGTCCGCTTACAAACTTCTTCAGGTCGCACTCGCGGTCTTTGGCGCGATTTTTCTTCTTGTCTATCCGCTGGCCCTGGTCTGGCCGTCGGGGTGGGCGTGGCATTCCGGTGCGCCGTACCAGTCCGACTACTTCATGATGATTGTCGGCCTGTACGCGACGCTG
This sequence comes from uncultured Actinomycetota bacterium, assembly GCA_963767375.1. Taxonomy (GTDB): domain Bacteria; phylum Actinomycetota; class Actinomycetes; order Mycobacteriales; family Mycobacteriaceae; genus Mycobacterium. The sequence continues at coordinate 337,218 of CAVYDT010000004.1, read as the reverse complement.
GGCGTCTTCCTGATTAACGCGGCACGAAACCCGCAGGCCAATCTCAGCCTGATCTGGTTCACCGTGTGGTCCAGCGTGGTACACGCCGCAATCATGGCGATGCAGTCCTTCGGCGGCGGACACCATATGGGACACCTGTTGGGGGATGTCCCGGCGCTGCTCTTGGTGGCCGTTGTCCTGTCGGTGCTCGTGCTGTCGTCCGGCCTCAAGCAGTCTGCCGCTGCGCCGAGTTCTGCACGCTGATCGGCTGGGCTGTCGCTTTCCCGAGAACCCTCGCTAGACAACCCTCGGTCCCGTTGAGTCGGGGAAACACGACCCAAAATCCCGTACAGGATCCGGCACCCGCATACGCACCGGTCTCGCAGAGGCGGGAGAGGCGAGGGGGCACCCCCTGGGGTTGTCAGACGACGGGCGGGACTCTCACTGCTCCACAGAAACTCCCACGTCATTCAGTGGCAGAAGTCGCCTCAAAAAGATCCTCGCCACTCAGGGCGAGGCTGCGCGGTCGGCGTTGGCCTTGGTATGCCGGTGATGGCTTTCCTTCGAATCGTGGAGACGCGCCCGACCGGGGCTGCTCGGTTTTCAACGCGATGCTGGGATTCGGCCATGCCGGGCTGGGAGGCTCGCTCGGATGGGCTGATCCGGCGAGCGGGCTGGCATTTGGATTCGTGCACAACCGGCTGCTGTGGCCTTTCGTGGTGGTGGATCACGCCGGGTTCGTCGCGACAGGCGCGATGCTCCCGCGGGGTGCCGCCGAGGCCCGGAAACACGGGTTCGAGAGGGTGGCCGACTTCGGTTCGCCCTTCCACGAGCCGAGAGCCGTCGCCGGCTAACCGATCTACTAGGCGTCCTCGAGCCGGAAGCCGACCTTTAGCGTCACCTGGAAGTGTGCGACGGCCCCGTCCTCCAGGTGGCCGCGGACGGACTGCACCTCGAACCAGTCGAGTCCGCGTGTCGTCTCTGCCGCTCGGGCCAGCCCGTTGCGGATAGCCGCGTCGGCGCTGTCGGGTGACGTACCGACTATTTCGATCACCCGGTAGGTGTGGTTGGTCATGGCGTCCCTTTCTTCGATCGGCGGGTGAAGGATAGTCCAGGGACGCTGTGCGACGACGCACTTTTCGCGGTGGGTGTTCCCGGAACGGCCGGTTGCGAGTTAGTCGGTAATGCCCAACCGACCGTAGCCGTCGCGCTGGCTGCTGCGATGAGAGTTGGACGGAAGAACATCCGCCCAAACCTCCTTGTAGCCGGCACGCGAGAGTGCCAGCGCGCGAATCTCGACGCTCCTGATTCAGGGGTCGGGACGCATCGGGGATAGTGCAACTGTGGATGTCGCGCTGACAGGGGTGCTTAGCTTTGCTGCGGGCATGGCGGTGGCGACGCTCACCGCGCCGGTCGGCATCTCCGGTGCGGTGTTCCTGTTGCCGATTCAGCTCAGCCTTCTCAATGTCCCCAACCCTGCCGTTACTCCTACCAACCTGTTGTTCAACATCGTGTCGATTCCAGGTGCGCTGGCGCGCTATCGGCGACGAGCGCCCTTGCGCAGCCCCTTGACCACGCTGCTGCTCGTCGGAACGCTGCCCGGTGTCATTGCCGGAGCGGTTGTTCGGGTGTTCGCTATCCCTGGCCCGGATCTCTTCCGACTGTTCGTCGCCTCCGTTCTCTTTCCGCTAGGTGTTTGGCTATGTCTGCGCTCCGTTCGGCCGACGCACGAACCCGCACGGGCCGCGTCAACATCGAAGCAATTGATATTCGCGCTCGCGCTCACGGTGGGAGTTATCGGCGGCATCTATGGCATAGGCGGTGGTTCGCTGCTGAGTCCGATCCTCGTAAGCCGGGGGATGACCGTGTCCGAGGTGGCACCCGCCGCACTTACGTCAACCTTCGTTACCTCAATTGTCGGAGCTGCTACTTACACGGTGTTGGCGCTAACCACGGCCGGCCACGACATCGCTCCGGACTGGGCGGTCGGCATCATCTGCGGTGTAGGCGGACTGTGTGGCGGATACCTTGGCGCCCACTTGCAACCCGTGGTACCCGAGAAAGTTCTGCGGGCCGGTTTGGGTATCTCCGCGATTGTCGTTGCCGCGCTCTACACCGCCCAAGCCCTGGCCTATTGATCTAGGGCGACTGATTATCGCAAAACTAAGCGGCGCTGTAGCCGCTTCTAAGCCATTAGTTTCCACCCCTGAAGGTAGATTGCACCGGCCATTTTTCGGCGGAGAGTCGTCTGGCTGGGGTGCAGCCCGGTTAGAGGATGACTGGTGCCGGTGTCGGTACCTCCACCACACCGAAGTTTGTCAGGAATGCCGTCTGGTAGTCGGTCCACACCGGCGTCACCCGCCCGCCGCCACGACAGTGCGGGTCGTAGTGGACGCAACGCTCGGCCGAGGCCACATGCGCGGCGTCGTCGACGACGGTTACGGACAGCAGCATCTCAACCGCGGTGCTCACTGTGAGCGTGAGGTTGACGCTGGTACCGACGAGCTCGTAATGGGCCTTCGCGCCGCCACCGAGGTCGACGTCGCCGCTGGGGCCACCCAGCGCGGTACCGTTGAGTTGCCACTTCGCCTGTTGCCCGGTGCCGAAGCCATTTGTCTTGGCATCGAATCGGGCCGTGGTAGGCCTAGGCCGCACGATAGAAGCGACGAAGTTACCGATGCGTTGTTCGATCAGCGGCAACGCGCGAATCGCCTCGGTCACCGGGTCGACCCCCTTGGCCGGCGTGCTGCTCGGCGCCACGGATCGCACGGCATCGCGGAATTGGACACACGGATCTGCTTGCGCACCAGTGCCTGTCGATACCGTCGGGGCGCCAGTCGTAGCATTGACCGACAGCGCGCCGAGCGCTGGTGAGGGCACGAACACCGCGGTTCCCGGCTTCGCAACCTCGCCGAAATTGACGAATGTGAACGAAGGACAAGGGAAGTCGCCGACGATCTCGACGGTCGCGAGCGGCTTCTCCCAGGTGATGTAGCGGAACCGGACGTAGTCGAAAGTCACCTCGACGGCCTGGACGGCCGCCCACCGCCCTTCGTTGGTACGGACCCCGTAGATGCGCAGCGACTCCTTGAACGGGTTGTTGCCGAACAGCAAGCCGAACGGGTCGAGAGTGGCCAGGTCGTCAATCCCAATCGGGTTGGGCGCGCCGTAGGCGTAGCCGTAGAGGGCCGATCGGTAGAGCGCATCGAAGTCACGCAAACCGGTGCGGGCCCAGCGGGCGCCGCACACCGCTTCCACGGTCCGGTTCAGCCGGTTGCCCAGGACCGCCAGGTCGCCACTTGGCATGTCGCGCTTACCCACTCGGCCGCTGTCGAGGTCGAATGCCGAGCCGTTGGGTACGACGACCGTGCCGGCGGCGCGGACGATCGCGGTGTCGATGGGCTGGATCTGACCCACCATCTGCACGTCGTCGATATGGGCGCTCTGGTTGATCAGCGTGAAGCCGACCGTTGGAATAGGGATCGGGTGCGCGATGTTGTTGAGCGCGGTCGCGATAGTTTCGGCGACGGTGTTGACGACACCCTCGATCACCTGTTCGGCAATGAACATGATCAGCGGCACCAGCACCGCACCGATGAGCACGGCGATGAGCGACTGGAAAATCCCACCGAGCAGGGCGCCGATGACTGCGCCCGCGACCCAGCAGTACCACGGGATGTCGACGTCAATATTCGGATTGTCGACATGGACGCCCACGGACGCCTTCCCGGTCTGTGGGTCGACGTCGATCGAGATCTTCCCTCCCACGGTGCCGGTGGCCGAGTAACAGAAGCCCGACTTGGTGATGCTGACGACCAGGTGCAGGGAATCGTCGTCTTCCGCCGTGATCGTCAGCGCGGTGAGGTCGACCTCGTGTTCTTGGTCGATACGCACACTGTGGGTGAGGTGGCAGTCGGTGAATGTGCCGTCGTCGAGCTTGAGCGCGCTGTTAATCAGCGGGCTGATCATCCGGCAGATCCACGCCATCGATGCCACGATTGTGGAGTTGGCACCCGGCGGAACGAAACTCTGCGTGAACGCCGACTTGTCGCCAGGACTGCCCCCGCCGAAGGTGAGCAAGAATGCGGACGCGTCCAGGTCGGCCGGTGACGTGTCGTCGATGATGCGCACGTCGGCGTTCTTGAAGAGGAGGTTGTTGGTCGTCGTGTGGTCAACGGGGAACGGCACCAGCGGAATGAGTTTGAGGTTCCGCAGCGAGTTGGCGAACAGATTGTTCAGGCCGGGGATCGGGAAACCGGCCACGGAAATCTCGGTCAGCCATAGCTTCTGCTCGAGGTCGATACGCACGAAGTCGATAACGGGCGAGCTGGTGCCGACGTCGACGCTGGCGACAATCCGCAGTGCCCCCAATGAGCCGCCGTCACCGAGCAGCACGTTAATGTCGACGACGTCGGTTGCCGCGGCGGGCAAGCCGGCAGGCTTGTCGAACGACACCGTCACCTTGAACCCCGTGCCCCCGGGGAAGTGGATGTTGAGGCCGCCCAGGATCTGATCCAGCAGGAATCCATTGGTGTCGAAGAAGACGCTGAGCAAACGTTCATAGGCATCTTCAGCCCATTCCCAAACCAAGTCGTATGCGTGAGTCTGATCGCCAGACATCGCTTGCTCACTTCCCCTTCGGTGTGCCGGTAAAGCGGATGTTCACGTTCGCTGTTAGCACTTGGCCGTTCGGCAGCCGGAACGAACGCGGCCGGTGCAAGTCCGGGGCATCACCGGTACGCGCGGCCGACTTGAGTCGTTGCTTGATGATCGGCGGCACCTCGATCTTCAACGCGGCGAGCGTCGCCAACGGGTCTTCGGCGAACTGCTTCGCTGTTTCTGGTTTGGCAAGGGCAGCAAGGAGTTTGCGCTCCGACTTCTGCAATTGTTCGAACTCGGCGCGCAAGCGCGGACCAAGCTGGTCGGTCACCGGATCGAGGCCGCCATCTCGCGGGAGGCTGGAGGCTTGCGGTTTCTTGGATGTCATGGGGTGACCCTACGCTTAAGTTTTCGAGCAAGATAGCGGAAATACGCATCCGAAAATGGCATTGTTGTTAGCTTGGCAAATGTTCGCTTACGAATTCTCCGACGCCGAATCTCCACTCTCACTGTCTGCTATTGACTTCTCTAGCTAACCAGTGCGCCTCCATCGGGTGGCTTCGTGATGGCAACCCCATTGCGTCGCGGTCCCTGGTGGTCTCTACGGTCCCAGGTCGGGAAACTTCGGCGCCGACCGGTCTTGGCGGGTCAATCCCTGGCGCCGCTTCGGCTTGCGGCCCTGCAAGCCCTGGCGGCGCATCGAGTCAGCGACAGTGTTCACACTCACGGTCGCGCCGGCCTCGACGCTCATCCTGCATTCGGTTGTGTTAGGCGCGCGGCAGTGGGGGTGGGGGAGTGTGGCCGGGCGTGTTGAGCCGCTCGGGTGCGGGTTCTTACTGCTGGCCCCACAGACGGCTGGCCGCTCCGCCCACCCGTGTTGTGGAGCAAGAGCAGGTGATTGTTCTTGAAGTGGCTTGAAATCGGTGGCCCACAACGCCGCGTTTTCAGCGATGCCCGCGAACGCCTTCAGGGCGGTGGCAGTGTGTGCGGCCAACGTTTGGCGTCACTGTTTCGACGGTTCGAGCCCGCGTTGTGAGATGCTCGGTCCTCAACCGCTTCGGCGATCAGATCAGGCTGACGCGGTCATCCACGCGAATGGTGCCTGTCGCTTCCGCGACGGCATAGACACCGGCGCAGGGATAGAGCGAACCCACGACCTCGATCCTGTTGTGCCTGAGCGCCTTAAGGACCCCGGTGTCGCTGGGAAGGTCCTCCTGGGCCAGGCTCGGCATCACACAACGAGGGTCAGGCAGGGCCACTCCGATCCGCACGTCCTCGCCGATGGCGAGCGTGCGCCCCACCCACTCGTTCTCGACGAACCCGCGCTCGGGAGTGTCGACGATCACGTTCATGCGGAACCGGCGAGGGTCGAAGCGGCTCTGCGGCTGGAACTCGCTGAGCTGCTCGAGGCTGGACGTCGTGAGCACGCTGAGCGGGAAGAGGTCGAAGAACGACCCTCCCGGGACGGCGGAGGGCAGCCCGCGCTCGATGAAAAATGCCGCGCCGAACCGCGCTTCGACGACCTCGTCCCGGTGTCCCGCGGGATCGTAGGCCTCCTCGTCGGGGTGATATTGATCGATCGTGTAGCCGTGCTGCGCGGCGCGCGCGAGCTCAACGTCGCGCTCGAAGAAGCGCGACAGGACGGCGTCGGCATCGGGCGCGTCGCTCAGCACCGAGTCGCCGTCCGCGAAGTCGATCCGCACCGCCGGGAGCTCGTCGCCCGGATGCGGCGGCTCGACGAACGCCGCGTGACACGCGAACAGGCTGGGCCACACCTTCGGGTGCTTCGCGCTCGCGACCTTGCCCGTCTCCCGGTCTCGCACTGCGTACGCGCGGTCGCCGACGATCCCGCCCTTACCCACCTCGACCACGTCGATCCGCTCGCCCAGCATCGATTTGACGGGGAACCGCCACAGCGCCTGGACCGTGCCCACCGGCTCACTCGAATTCATCTTTCCGCCCTGCCCTCGCTGGCTACGACGCGAGCGTAGCTCTGCACCACGCGTCCGGATGGCGTTAGCTCGCATCCCTGAGTTATCTGTAGGGCGATTCGGGGTGTGTCCGACTGTGTCTCATGGTGAGGTTTGGGGTTGTTCGGATCGTGGGGAACAGCGTTATCTGTAGGGGTGTGTCCGGTGGTGCCGGTGTCTATGCGTGGCGGGCAGTAGTTCGTCGATGAGGGCGCGGACCCGGGCGGCGATGTCGTCGCGGATCCGGCGCACGACGTCGAGGGGTTGGCCGGCGGGGTCGTCGAGTTTCCAGTCGCGGTAGGACACTCCGGGGAAGTAGGGGCAGGTGTCTCCGCAGCCCATGGTGATCACGACATCGCTGGACTGCGCCGCTTGGCTGGTGAGCACTTTCGGGGTCGCTGCGGTGATGTCGATGCTCAGTTCGGCCATCGCGGCGATGGCGACGGGGTTGATCTGGTCGGCGGGTTCGGTTCCGGCCGAACGTACTTCGACGCGATCACCGGCCAGATGGGTCAGCAGGGCGCGCGAAAGCAGCTCAGGAAAACCTGATCAAGGATTCGGGCCGGCCTTATTCGATCGTGCGAGCCACTCCGTTCTACGAATTCGCGGTTGGCTTGGCCGATTCCGCGACAGACGGAGACATTGTCAGATTGCCGCACGCGTTGTTCCGTCCTATCGCCGCCGACGATGTCGCCACCGCCGTGGCCCGCGCGGCTGTCGGGCGCCCTATCAACGGAGTAATGGAGATCGCTGGACCCGAAGCAATGGGGATGGACGACTTTGTCCGCACGGGCCTTGCCGCCAATGGTGATCAACGTCGGGTCGTGACTGACGCCCAGGCGCCATACTTCGGTGCGGTGATCGACGATCACACCCTCGCACCCGACGAGAACGCCACCATCTTCACCACTCGATACTCCGACTGGATCGACGCATACTCCAGCCGCCGGATTTAGGAAATTGAATGGGACCTCGAGTGATCCCAATCCCTAGCGGGGCTGCACGGTGTTGGGGCGGGTCTGATTCATCAGATGAAAACGGAGTACTTAACCTGACATAATGTCGCTTATCGGTAAATAACCATTGCGAGTTGCATTAAATGCAAGTACTCGCACCACCCAAGGAATCGATCATCTGCACTGGTAACGCCGCCAGAAGCATCGCCGTTGACCGCTCTTTGACAGCCAGCACTAGCGCATTCGGCCTAGTGGTGTGGCTACGTCGAGCTGCCGAGCTGCGGGCGGTTCAATCACTAATAAATGGGTGTCAGGTGAAAATTGGGAGGCCGTACAGTCGGCAATCGGCCACCTCTCTCCCTCTCCCCCCTTACCGCCCGTAATACGTCACTGTGACGAATTACCTTGGGGCGCGGGCCTATTGGGATACGGCGTTGACTGGTGTTGGATCGGCTACGCCCCCACTGGCCGCGGCCAGAAGCCGCCCCCTAGCGGCTCAGGCGGCGTGTGCGGCGATGCGTGTCGGTCGACCAGAGATAACCGCAATCCGAGCACTGCAGGTGCACCAACGTCCCCTTGTTGCTCAGCAGGTACTGCCAGTGCGTATCGCAGTTCTGGCTGTCCCGGCAATCACCACATTTGGCGCCGTGATTGCAGCACGGGCAGGGCAGCCATGCGCGGCGGTTGCGGTCGGCGGTCGGATCAATCGGTAACACGATCAGTCGTCCGTTCGGGCAGGACACCGGCGCGGACCAGCTCGTCGTAGACCCGCTGCTGCTCCTCGTCCAGATCCGAGTACAGCATGTCGTAGGCCTGCTGTTCCTCGGCGAGCACGGCGATGGGGTCCCAGTCGTCACCTATCGCTTCGAGCACTGCGCGGCGTCGACGCGCCTCGTCGAGGGTCAGGTCATAGGCAAAGTCAAGGTTGGCCATCGTGCTCCCAGCCATTAGATATACAAACGAACGGTCAGGATGACCTAATTGACGCTGGTCAGGCTATGACGTAGCTCACTTTTGCCGGTTGAAGTTCGTCACATTCGGCCGAGTACAGCGCGGACACTAGCCCGGGGCCCGGTGATTCAAACTGACCGACCCGCCCGGTTTGGCCACGGAAGAACTCACACCTCTCGAGCACGCACCGGTACCAGCTCGTGAACTGGTAGCCGCCTGCTGGCTATGCAGCTGCACGCAATCCATGAGGCATACAGCTAGATCTCGGCGAGCTCAACGAGCCGCAGACTCTGTTGCCGGGTTAGCCGATGGCCAGTCGGCCCGGATCCGTTTGCCGGCATTGGTGTTTGTGTTCCTCCGGCTAGTCAAGGTCGGCTTGGGGTCATCGCGAGATCACTCAATGAACGCCGCACGTGCTTGGGTGAAGGCTCGAGCGTTCTTGCGACGTAATGGCGGCCGACCAATTGGCGATCCGGCCAGCCACGCGCATCACGGCCAATTCGTCACTGTGACGAATTGCACTGTGGCGCACTGGTATTGAGCTCATGCAAAGGCTCCCGGACACGTGAGGCTCGTCGCTCCCAATTGAGTGCATGGGTCACCACGCGTCGACCATGGCGTGTCTGACACCCACGTCGGCGGTTATGCCGCCCCTAAGGCGAAAGGGCGACTGCCGGCCGGTCCGGTACCCAAGGCCGCCACCCGGCCCGCACCGGTGAGCCGAACCCACTGCGCAGATATTCCGTCGCGTGACGATCCGAAATCAAACAGTTGCAAGCAACGCCTCAGCCTGCTCGAGCCGGCGCCGGGTGCGGGCTAGCTTTCCCGACTTCATCTTTTTGCGCCAGGCCGGGAACTCGTCGCCGAACTGCTGGTGCTCGGCCCCGGCAGATTCGTAGACGACGTAGCCGCCCTTGAGAATGCTGAACGGAGCGTGCAGCTTGCCCAGCTTGTCGTACTGCGCGGTGGAGTGATCCGACAGCGGGTCGAACCACGCCGGCGTCACGAAGTTGGACACCGAGACTCCGTTGACCGCATAGGTCGGCGCCTCGACCGGGTCGCACACCTCGAAGCTGTACGCCTTCCCGCTGCCGTCGTTGGCCCACAGGTTGCAGTTGGGGTCGATGAACATCTCGAGCACTTCGTGCGACAGGACGCTGGAAATGCTCCAGTCCCCCGTCGTCGCCTTGCCGCCGTTGTCCAGCTCCGGCTTGGCCGCGACCACGCCCCACAGCTTCCCGCCCTGGTCCTCGGTGTGGAAGCCGAGCACTCCCGCGGGTTGGTCCTTGATTGTGTCGACAAGGGCGATGCCGTGCGCCGTCGCAGGCACGTCCTTGGGGTTGGTGTAGAAGATCACCGCCGCGGGAGCCCGGTCCCAGAGCGGGGCAACATCTAATCTGACCTGCGCGGCGATTGCCTGGGTCATGGTCGCGGCGTCCGCATTGGACACCAAGCTCGACTGGTTGAGAATCGCGATCAGCATACCCACTCCCGTTGTCCTTGATCTGCCCCGCGTTGAGGGACCAGACTCGGCTATATCCCTCGATTATGTGAGAACGACAGCACAATCGGTTGAGTAGTCCCATACCTGATGATTTGCGGGACGCTACCTGACGATTTGCGGGCACATGCGGCGCGCAATGGACGCGGGGGTGGCGGCCAACGCATCCTGCGAGGACGGCCTCTACTCCCCCGAGTGAAATGAGCAGGCGCACCCAGTCGCACCAAAGGGCGGCGGTGCAAAACCCTGTCCCTGCGGCGGCGCAGCTCGGGTCGCAAGCGGCCACCGCCGCATACGACCGATCATGGGCAGCAGGCAAGCAGCCATCGGTAGAAAATCCCCTCAGACCAGAAACTCGGATGAGAGTGTCCGCGGATGTTTCTGGATGAGGGTTGTCAGCGCATCGCCACACGCGTTGCACGCTCCTTCGGAAATCGGGTAGCGACTTCGCCCTTCGCCAGTTCCTGGTCCGCTGAGCGCACCGGCAGCTTGCGCGACATGGGTTTGGCACACCACGCTGAACATCGGAAGTAGCCGCTGAACGCCCGAACCGATTCGACCGAGCAAGGACCGACATGGCTGGCCGACTCGACCTGTCCGCACTGCACGGCGGCTTCTCTTTCGCGGCCCCGCCGCCGACAATGTCGCGACGCCGCAGGAGCCTGAGGCTCTGACGGATCCCCTGGCGCTCGCGCACCTCGGTGACCGCCTCCCCGGCCACATTTGAGGTGGCGTGCTCCAGGGATTCCATGCCGCCCGAGCACGTCATTGGCGGCCGCGTGTGCCACCCACCACCGTTTTGACTGCAATGTTTGCATGATGTGCAACTATTAACGTGTGACGAATCAGGTCGGCCTTCGTGAGCGGCGCCGGCGCCAGACGAGCGCGGACATCCGTGGCGCCGCGGTGCGCCTGGCGCAAGAACGCGGCTTCGACAAGGTGACCATCGACGAGGTCTGTATCGAGGCCGGGGTTTCGACGCGCACGTTTTTCAACTACTTCCCGAACAAAGAGTCCGCGATCGCCTATGGCCCCTCGGACATACCGTTCGAGTTGGCCGCTGAGTTCGTCGCGGCCGGACCCGCCCCATATTCGGCGGTACTGGCGGAGCTGATCGACCTGGCGGCGCACCATCTGCGTGACATGCCCCCCGACCGCCAACAGGCCGCCGGAATGCTCGAACTCGTCAAGTCCACCCCCGCGGTGTTGTCGGCGTTCCTCGCCGATTTGGAGCGATTCCAGAAACAGCTGATCGACATCGTCGCCCGCCGCCAGCGGATGCGGCCCGACGATGAGATACCCGCGTTGATCTCCGCCTTGGCGCTGACCGCCGTGCGCTCTGGTTTCGAGCGGTGGGCCAGCGGAGAACCTCAGGATGACGACGACACGCCGGTGCCCTATGTCGAACACGCTGCCGCCATGGTGAACAGCATCTTTACAAAGTGACCTGAAACACCGTCTTCAAAGTTGCATATTCTGCAAATTATGCACACGATGTATTAGTGCTCTGGTTGCGGCCGCCCTCGATCGAGCCGGAAACCACGCTGCATGACCGGGAAGGGATCACCTAGGTGCAGTTAGGCAAGGTTGTGCGCAATGCGTGGCTGCCACTGTTGATCGTGGCGGTCGTGGTGATCGGGAGCTTCGCCGTGGTCCGGGTCAAGTCGTTTTACGGCGCCCACGACACCGGCGTCATGACGAGCCCGCGACTGGACGATTCCAAGCCGTTCAAGCCCAAGGTCGTCAAGTACGAGATCTTCGGCTCGGCCAGTCACGCCAACGTGAACTACTTGGATCTCGGCGCCGACCCGAAGCGGGTCGACGATGCGCCGCTGCCGTGGACGCTGGTGCTCAGCACGACCGCGCCCTCGGTCTTCCCGAACATTTCCGCACAAAGCGACGGTGACCGCCTCGGTTGCCGCATCACCATCGATAACGAAGTCAAGGACGAGAAGATAACCGACGGCGTGCACGCCCTGACATTCTGCTTGGTGAAATCCGCATGAGCACAACCTCTGAAGACAGGACCGACGCCCGCACCGACGCCATCCCCGTCGCCAAAGACCAAGTGCGGCCAAGGATCCCACGCATCATCCGAAAGTTCGCCATACCGATCATCCTGGGCTGGCTCGCGATTATCGCGCTGCTCAACGTCATCGTGCCGCAGCTGGACGAGGTCGGGAAGATGCGCTCGGTGTCGATGGCTCCTGACGACGCGCAATCGGTGGTCGCGACAAAGCGCATGGGCGCGGTGTTCAACGAGTACAAGTCCAACAGTTCGGCGATGATCGTCCTCGAGGGCCAAAATCCCCTCGGCGACTCCGCCCACGCCTTCTACGACCAGATCGTCAAGAAGCTCGACGCCGATACCAAACACGTTGAACACGTTCAGGATATGTGGAGCGATCCACTGACCGGGGCGGGCGCACAGAGCAACGACGGCAAGGCCGCCTACGTCCAGGTCTACCTCGCCGGTAACCAGGGCGAAGCCTTGGCCAACGAATCGGTCGAGTCTGTGCAGAACATCGTCAAGAGCCTGCCCCCGCCCAACGGGGTAAAGGCCTACGTCACCGGGCCCGCGGCGCTGTCAGCGGATCAGCACATGGCCGGCGACCGCAGCCTGCAAGTCATCACGATGTGCACGTTTACCGTGATCATCGCCATGCTGCTACTGGTCTATCGGTCGATCGTCACGGTGGTGCTCACGCTGACGATGGTCGTGTTCGAGTTGGCGGCCGCGCGCGGAATGGTCGCGTTCCTGGGCTATTACAAGCTCATCGGGCTCTCGACGTTCGCCACCAGCCTGCTGGTCACCTTGGCCATCGCAGCGGCCACCGACTACGCGATCTTCTTGATAGGCCGATATCAGGAAGCCAGGGCTAATGGCGAGTCCCGAGAAGACGCGTACTACACCATGTACAAGGGCACCGCCCACGTGGTGCTCGGGTCGGGCATGACCATCGCCGGCGCGACCTTCTGCCTGCACTTCACCAACCTTCCGTATTTCCAGACGCTGGGTATCCCGTTGGCCATCGGCATGGTGGTCGTCCTCTTGGCGGCGTTGACGCTCGGTGCCGCGGTCATCTCGGTGGCAACGCGTTTCGGCAAGACACTGGAACCCAAGCGCACGCAACGGATTCGCGGGTGGCGCAAGATTGGCGCTCTCGTCGTCCGCTGGCCCGGCCCGATCCTGGTCATGACGATCGGGGTGGCGCTGGTGGGCCTGCTGACCCTGCCGGGGTATCGCACCAACTACAACGACCGCAACTATCTGCCCACCGACTTGCCCGCGAACGAGGGCTATGCGGCCGCCGATAGGCACTTCTCGCAGGCACGGATGAATCCCGAAGTGCTGATGATCGAAAGCGACCACGATCTGCGCAACTCAGCAGACTTCCTGGTCATCGATAAAATCGCCAAGACGATCTTCCGGGTGCCGGGGATCGCCCGCGTGCAGGCCATTACCCGGCCCCAGGGCACGCCGATCGAGCACACCTCAATTCCCTTCCAAATCAGCATGCAGGGCGTCACCCAGCAGATGAACCAGAAGTACCAGGCAGACCAGATGGCCGACATGCTGCACCAGGCCGACATGATGCAGACGACTATCGACAGCATGGTCAATATGCAGAGCATCACCACGCAGATGGCCAACGATATGCACGTGATGGTCAAAAAGATGCACGATATGACCATCGACGTCGCCGAATTGCGCGACCACATGGCCGATTTCGAGGACATGTGGCGGCCCATCCGCAGCTACTTCTACTGGGAAAAGCATTGCTACGACATCCCGGTGTGCTTCTCACTTCGGTCCGTCTTCGACGCCCTCGACGGCATCGACACGATGACCGATGACATCCAGAGCCTGCTACCCATCATGGATCACCTCGACAAACTGATGCCTCAGATGGTGGCGCTGATGCCCAGCATGATCGAAAACATGAAGGCCATGAAAACGACGATGCTGACTATGTATTCGACCCAGAAAGGTCTGCAGGATCAGCAGAACGAGGCCCAGCGAAACTCGAATGCGATGGGTAAGGCCTTCGACGCATCCAAGAACGACGACTCGTTCTACCTGCCCCCGGAGACCTTCAACAACGCCGAGTTCAAGAAGGGCATGAAGAACTTCATCTCTCCCGACGGCCACGCCGTGCGCTTCATCATCAGCCATGACGGCGATCCGATGACGCAAGAAGGCATTTCACACATCGGCGCGATCAAGAAGGCCGCGTACGAAGCGCTCAAGGGCACGCCGCTGGAGGGCTCGAAGATCTATCTCGCGGGCACCGCGTCGATCTACAAAGACCTCAGTGACGGCAACACCTACGACCTGTTGATAGCCGGAATCGCCTCGCTGTGCCTGATTTTCATCATCATGCTGATCATCACGCGAGGTGTGGTCGCCTCGGCGGTCATCGTGGGAACGGTCTTGATTTCGCTGGGTGCGTCCTTCGGGCTTTCAGTGTTGATCTGGCAGCACCTCATCGGCATCGAACTGCACTGGATGGTGCTCGCGATGTCGGTCATCATCCTGCTCGCGGTCGGCGCCGACTACAACCTGCTGCTGGTGTCGCGGTTCAAGGAGGAGATCCACGCCGGCCTGAATACCGGCATCATTCGCTCGATGGGTGGCACCGGGTCCGTCGTGACGTCGGCGGGACTGGTCTTCGCCTTCACGATGATGACGATGGCGGTCAGCGAGCTGACCACCATCGGGCAGGTCGGCACCACCATTGGCCTCGGATTGCTCTTCGACACCTTGATCGTGCGCTCCCTGATGACGCCGTCCATTGCCGCGCTGATGGGCAAGTGGTTCTGGTGGCCACAGCGAGTCCGGCAGCGGCCCAAGCCTGCGCCCTGGCCCACACCGGCCGAGAAGCCCGAGGCCGCAATGGCGGACGCTCTCAGCTGACGGCCTATCCCGACGCGACCACCGACGCGGAATTCCAGGGCGCCATCTGCCCAGACGACGTGGACGACGCGGGAAGATCATCGCTGACATCCCACGTCGCGGAGAGCCGCCCGATTCCGAGCGCGATCGCACAGTTCACGCCGAGCTCGACAAGCTCGTCTTCGCTGAAATGCTGGCGCAAATCGTCGTAAACGGCGTCATCGATGGCGAGGTGGTTGGTGGCGAAGAGCTCGGCGAAATGTAGGGCCGAGCGCTCGGCGGCCGAGAGGTTTTCCGCCTCGGCCGGTCTTTCCAGCGAGCACACGGCATCCTCGTCGAGACCGTCGTCGATGGCGCTTTGGTAACGCACCGCGATGCAGCTTCGGCATTGGTTGAAGAACGCGATGCGC
Source organism: uncultured Actinomycetota bacterium (assembly GCA_963767375.1). GTDB lineage: Bacteria > Actinomycetota > Actinomycetes > Mycobacteriales > Mycobacteriaceae > Mycobacterium. The sequence goes on along the minus strand of CAVYDT010000004.1, from coordinate 321,955 downwards.
AGACGCACCAGTTCGAGCAGCCGGGGCGACAAGGTGCCGTTGGAGCGCAGCGCCGCGGTCAGGGAGCCGAGTGCCTCCGCCGCCGCGGGGATGCGACCGATGATGCCGGCAACGCCCAAGTTGATCCGGTCTCCTTGAGCGAGATCTTGTGTCGGTACTGCGGCGAACGCCGGCGAAGGCGCGATTCGTGTCAAGTCTTCATCTCCTGTGTGCGCGGGATCCCAACAGGTATTTGACTCTTGCGGCTTTCGATGTGCAACGAGTGCTTTCAGGTGGGCGAAACCCCAAGCGAAATGATGCTTATCCGACAGCCTTCCGGACCCGCCCGCCATGCGTGGTCGACACCCGTGACCACCACGTGGTCGCCGGCCGCAAGCGGGTGCCCACCGTCATCCAGAATCAATTCGATGGATCCCGAAAGCACGGTGTCGAAATCGACGGTGTCCGTGTGGTGCATGGAGAACTCCATACCCGGCGCATAGTCGAGCACCTTCCAGTCCATCGCGCCGGCGGCGACGCCCAAGTCGAGGATGTCCGCAGCCCGACCGCCACCGGTGGAAATCGATGGGAGGGTCGGCGTCGCGTACATCATCGCGTAGCGGAGGCCTTCGAGTCCGTCGCCTCCTTGCAGTGTCACCTGGTCGTCGCGCGTCGCGCAGGAACGTCCCACCGCGTCGACGCCGGTGACCAGGAACCGCCCGCTTGACATGCCAAGAAGACTAAACCGTGTGTCAGGCTGCGTCGTGGAAGATCAAGCCGAGGGTGCAGCGCTCACCCGACCGGACCGTGGATACCCCGTGGCGGACCGGGGCTGCCGACCATCCCCGGGTCGAGCGGACGGGCCGATCACTGGTAGTGAAGATGTAACCCTGTCCGCGGGGCAGCGTGGTGACGGTGCCGCGGGACTGGGCTCGGGGCCGTTGCTCCACCAAGAGGAACTCACCACCGGTGTGTGCCACGCCGGGCTCGTCGAGGTTGATGACGACCTGCAGCGGAAAGATGAGCTCTCCGTAGAGATCTCGGTGCAGGGCGTTCCAGTCGCCCGGACCGTACTTGAGCAGTAGCGCGGTCGGCTTGGTCTGACCGGCGCGATGGCACATTTCCAGCCATTCGTCGAAACTGTCGGGCCATGGCGCCTCACGGCCCAGCTTGGTCCACCAGTCGCGGGCGATCGGTAACAACCGGGGGTAGAGCGCGTGCTTCAGCGCCTCGATCGGCTGCGGGTAGGGCTCTTTGAAGTAGCGGTACTCGCCTTGCCCGAAGCGGTGGCGGCTCATGTCGATGATCCTGCGAAACAAGCTGTCGTCGGGGTAGAGCTCACGGACGACCGCACACTCGGCGGCAGTCATCAGCTCAGGCAGCAGCGCACCGCCAACCTCGTTGATCTCGGCCGCGACCGCGTCCCAGTCGGCCGCCTCGACGCGCTGCCGCCAAGTCGATCCCATCAGAACAGCCTGCCGGAGGCCGCCGGTGCCGGCTCTTCGAGGTCCAACAGGAATCGTTTGCGCTGCAGACCTCCCGCGTACCCAGTGAGGGCGCCGTCTTTTCCGACGACCCGGTGACACGGCACGACGATGCTGAGCGGATTACGCCCGACGGCTTGACCGACTTCGTATGCCGTTGTGCCGTCAGCCAATTCGGCCGCCAGCTCGCCGTAGGTTCTGGTCTGGCCGTAGCCGATGCAGGGTAGCAGGTCCCAGATCCGGCGCTGGCGAGGGTCGCCGACCACCGCGGTCGGAAGATCGAACTGCGTCCGCTGACCGGCCAGGTATTCGTGCAATTGGTCAGTGGCGCGGCGGAACAGCTCGTCACTAGCCGGCTCGACATACCGACCCAGGATGTCTGCCGTGGGTGGGTGCCAGTGATGCCGGAAATACACACCTCTGAGCCCGTCACCGTCGGCAACCAGGGTCAGCTCACCGAGCGAACTGTCGATTACCGTGTGTCGTGCTGTCATCGTTCAAACCTCCTTTAGTTGTAAACGACGGCCGACCCACAAACGTGAGATCGACGGCTAGCTACGTTGCCTCGCGCGTTCCTCGTACTCAACCAGCCGTGATTGCAGATCGGGGTATGGCGTAGAGGGCGGCAGGGGCTGCCCGTCGCGAACAGCCCGTGCCGCCGCGGCGGCGGCGTACAGCCCGGCGCTGTAGGCGATCGAGCCGGTCGACACCCGCGCCACGCCCAGCTCCCCGAGCTCGGTGAGCGTCATGCGAGGCACGGGCAGCGTGTTGACGGGACGCGGAATGTTGCGAGTGATCTCCGCGAGTTCGGCCCGGTCGTTGGCCAACGGCACGAAGATGCCGTCGGCGCCCGCTTCGACGTAACGAAGGGCCCGCTCGATCGTGGCGGCGGTGTTCGCCTCCTGGCGGAGCCAATAGGTGTCGACACGGGCGTTGATGAAAACCTTGGGGTTGCGTTGTTTGATAGCAGCAACTTTGGCCGCCGCCCGCGCGGGATCAATCAGCTTTTCGTCGGTGCTGTCTTCGATGTTGATGCCAGCGATCGGCAGCTGCGCGACATAGTCGGCCACCGCGTCGGGATCATCGCTGTATCCGTCTTCGATGTCGACGCTGACGTAGCACTCTAGCGGCGCCAGCGCGGCGGCCAGGGCGATGTTGGCGTCGCGGGTTGCGCGGCCTCCGTCAGGGTGACCGCCGCTCGAGGACACCCCAAAACTGGTGGTACCGACCGCGGTGAATCCGTCGGCGAGATACGCCAGCGCCGAGGGGACATCCCAGGCGTTGGGCAACACGAACGGAAGGTCCTGGTGGTGGAGATCGTGAAAACTCATTCCTTACCTCCGGCTGGCTGATGTTTAACTGACTCGGCAACACGCGCGCTGAACGAACGTGGGCGCCATCCACCTGGAAGACGTGCCCCGGCCCTCAGACGTGAGATTCGAATGTGGAAATGTGCGCGCGTTTTCTCACGTCTTAACGTGCGGCGGCGTCTTCGTAGTGAAGGCCGTTAAATCTAGACGAGGAGCTGGAATGCCTGAGCGATGCACAGTCGGGTGAAGACCGATCAGGGCGTCAAGCAGCCGTTCGAGGCTGTGGTGGCGCAGCACGGCGCCACGGTGTTGCGCGTCGTCCGTGCGGTGGTCGGGCATCCCGATGCCGATGACGCCTGGTCGGACACGTTCCTGGCCGCGTTGAAGGCCTACCCCCAGCTGCCCGCCGATGCCAATATCGAGGCGTGGCTGGTGACGATCGCTCACCGCAAAGCCATCGACATCACGCGCGCCGCGTCGAGGCGGGCCGTCCCGGTGGCCGCCACCCCCGACTCCCCCGCACCCGACCGCGCCGACGCCCACGATCTCGACCTGGACGCCGCGGTGGGCGCGCTGCCACCCAAGCAGCGTCAGGCCGTGGCCTACCACTACCTGGCGGGCCTCCCCTACGCCGAGATCGCCGTGATTCTCGACAGCAGCGCCGCCGCGGCACGGCGCGCCGCGGCCGACGGCATCGCCACCCTCCGACGCACCTATCCCTCTATCGCCCACCCCAAGGAATCGTCATGACCACACGTGAGCTCACCGAGCACTTTCCCGTCGAGCAGGATGATCTCCAGCGGCTGCACGCCCGCCTGGAGCGCGCCGCTCAAGCCGACGATCTGCTCGACATCGCCTACCGCACAGTGGATTCCGCCGTCGGAGCACTGCTACTGGCGGCCACTCCTCAAGGGCTGCTGCGGGTGGCGTTCGCCAACGAAGGCCATGACCTAGTGCTGCAGAACCTGTCCGAGCGGATCAGCCCGCGGGTGCTTGAAGCGCCCACTCGGCTAGACCCGGTGGCCCGGCAGCTCGACGAATACTTCACCGGTCGCCGCCACATTTTCGATGTCACGCTGGATTGGTCGCTGTCGCATGGCTTTCGACGCACAGTGCTCGGGCACCTCGCCGCCGACGTCACCTACGGCGACACCGCCAGCTACGCCACACTGGCGCGACTGTCCGGCTCCCCCAAGGCTGTGCGCGCTGTCGGCACCGCATGCGCGACAAATCCGATCCCGATCGTCGTGCCGTGTCACCGGGTGATCCGCTCCGACGGAACCGTCGGCTCCTATCGCGGCGGCCCCGCCGCCAAGCGCGTCCTGCTGGACCTCGAGCGCGACCGATGACCGCACTGACGGCACAGCGGCCCGCGCGCAACCGGGTCTCGCCGCTGGGCGAGATCATCGCCGTATCAGGCCGCGGCGCCTGGATGGGCAATCGCGGTCGTCTGCACGAGACCGCGGGCGGCCGCGACGCCCGCAATATTGTGCGCAACCATCAGCACAAGACGTGGATCACCTGTGTGTTGTCTTTCCGGGGCCGCGTAGTACCACAGTGGGAGCCCAACCGCTACACGCCACTGTTCTTCCTCGACGAGGCCGTCGCCCTGGCCGCCGGGCACCGCCCGTGCGCGGAATGCCGACACAGCGCCTACATCACGTACCGAACGCTGTGGGCCGAAACGCATGGCGGCGCGCTAACTTACGCCAAGGACATGGATAAGCAGCTGCACCTCGAGCGAACTCGCCGAAGCGGGCATCGCGCGCCCTGGGTCAGTCTGCCCGACGGGGTCTTTGTGGCGACCGACCGCGGACCCGCGGTCGTCGTCGCTGACCACCTCGCGGTCTGGGATCACCGCGACAACAACTATCGAGACACATTGTCGCGCCCCACCAACGGCACCGTTACGGTGCTCACTCCGCCGACAACCGTGGCAATCCTGCGCGCCGGCTACCCCGTGCAGATCGCTGCGTCTACATGCCGCCCATGCCCTGAGCCACCAGCGTGACCCCGACCAGTATGAAGATGGCTACCAGGATCTGCCGACGGCGAGCCCCCGCCGAAACCGTCGCGGAGGGAGAGAAGTCTCACCAACCAGGACGGTCGGCGCCGCCGTCAATTGTTATCACCGGGCCGCGGAGCCCTCTGCCAACCTCTCGCGCAGACTCTTTGGCCGTATATCGGTCCAATTCTCTTCGATGTAGTCCAAACACGCAGCGCGCGGCGCTTCGCCATAGACAACCCGCCAGCCGGATGGAACGTCGGCAAAGGTCGGCCACAGGCTGTGTTGCTCCTCGTCGTTGACCACGACGAAGAAGCTCCCGTTGTCGTCGTCGAACGGATTGGTGCTCATAGCCCCCCAAGTTGAATTCAATACTTTTGTGGATTCATGTTGAACGCGACCGGCCTACCCCCAGCCGGCACGCGCCATGCAAACCATACCCACTCTTGCTGTGGATGCCGCGGTCTGCGCCGGTTAGCTACCTCACCCCGAGCGCGGCTCAGCACGCATCGAAGCTTCAGCTCACTATGTCGAAAATCGCGGCCGCCGACGTGATCGCCTTGTCCGCGTTCCCCTCGTCATGCAGCAGCATCCGCACCCCGACGCTCCCGGGTCCGCCGGCATGCGCGACGCCCTCCACGCGGAAGGGGCCCACCTTGCCGCGCGACATGAACATCACGTGCCAGCTGACGACCTGCACCTTCCTGGTGCCGGCAGCCTCGGCGGCAAGATCGATGGCGGCGGTCTCGAGAACGACGTGCTGAGGTCCGATGTGCAACGCCGCATCGGGTGAGGCGAGTTCAAGGCTAAGCGCGGGCAGCACCCAATGGCCGTCGTCCCGTCTGGACGCACCGAAGGCCGCCCACAGCGGCGGCAGATCGGGCGAGTCCTCGATCACCAGCTCGGTGCCCGAGACATCCATCTTGTCGAGGCCTTCCGGCGGGGTACCGATGATCGCGCCTTGCCCCTCGTTGAACGCGATGACCCGGTCCGGGTTGTCGGCGTCGACGATCTTGCACCGGCCGTAGCCCATCATCCGGCCCTGGTGCACGATGCCGGATTCGACGATCTCGATCCTGCTGACGTCGTAGCCGGGGTCGATGATCTGCACCGAGGCGATCACGGGGTTGGGCACCGCGACCATGTCGGTCTGACAGCCCTCCGGCGACGAGATCGCCAGCGGCGCAACCATGAGTCCACCGGCCTCATTGCGCATGTCGCGGCGGATAGTGACGGTGTCGTCGCTCTCGCCGATGTTCATCGACGAGTGGTTGCGGCCGATGTAGCGGTAGCTGAGCAGACCGGTCCAGCGCCGGCGCAGCTCGTCGCGGTACGCGTCGGTGTCGTTCATCAGCTCGCGGATGTCTCGCAATTCGCTCACTTATGGCCGCCTTCTCCGCCGTCTGAGGCTCTATTCCTTCGTACCTGGTTGAACGGCACGCCGCGGTCGGCGGCGTGCTCGCGCGGAAAGTTCAGGACACGTTCGCCAATCACGTTGCGCGCCATCTCGGTTGTGCCGCCGCCAATGCTGGCGATCTGGCGGCCCAGGTAGCGCGTACCGATCTTGAGCAGCTCCTCGTCATCGGCCACCACGGCCGCCGCACCCGCGACGGCGTCGGCGGTGTCGGTTTCGACATCGTGGTTCGCCGCCATGAACAGGCGGATGATCGATCCGGCGGCGGGTGGCAGGGATCCGCTGGCTACCGCGTGGAAGACGTGCTCGCTGAGCTGCCCGTGGACCGCTCGGTGCACCAGGGCTCGGCCGACCATTTCCCGCACGCGCTCGCTCTCACCCTGGTTTGTGCGATTAACCAGAGACATTAGATCGATCGAAACATCTTGGGCCGCAACGATTCCAGGGCCGCTGGTGTACTCCGAGCCGTCGCCCATGGTGCGGCGCTCGTGGTACATCTGCCGCGATGCGACCTCCCACCCCTTTCCGGGCTCCCCTATGACGGCGTCGTCGCCGACGTCGACGTCGTCGAGGAACTCTTCGCAAAACTCGACCGAACCGTTGACCTGCCGCACACGATTGATGGTGATCCCCGGATGGCGAAGCGGTACCAGGAACATCGTCAGGCCGTCGTGTTTGGTTGCGTCCCAGTCGGTCCGGGCCAGGCACAACCCATAGTCGGCGGCGAACGCCCAGGTGGTCCACGTCTTGGCGCCGTTGATGATCCATCGCCCGTCTCGGCGATCGGCACGGGTGATGACACCGGCGAGGTCCGAACCCCCACTGGGTTCAGACAGCATCTGGACGAGCACTTCGTCGCCGCGCAGCGCCGCGTGGATGTGGCTGCGTTTCTGCTCCTCGCTGCCCATGTCGAGGATCGTTGCGCAACATATGGCGAAGGACGGGACGTTCAGCAGCAGCGGCGTCTCATAGGGGACGGACTCGGCGTCGAACGCTTTCTTGTACTCGTAGCCCAGTCCCAGGCCGCCATACTCGCGGGGAAAGCAGATCCCGGCGAATCCCCCTGCATACAAGATCCTTTGAAGCTCACGGGCCCGCTGCCAGGATGCCTCACCATCACGCTCGAGACGTGCTGCTTCCTCGGGATCCAGCGGAGGCATGTTCGCGGCCAACCAGGATCTGGCCCGGCTCCGGAAATCCTCGACTGACTCAGCGGTCATCGCTGATGGCCTCCCGCCACGACAGTGCTGTGCGATCGCCCAGCAGTGCAGTAAGACAGTACACCACCAGCTAGGACGTGTTCAGTGCCACGGCAGCGCGGATCAGCGCCGCCAACGCCTTTTCGTCAACGTTGTCGCCCTCGTGAAAATCGATGGCGCGCCTGGTGTTGCCGTCGAGGCTGGAGTTGAAGAGGCCCGCGGGGTCGTCCAAGGAGGCGCCCTTGGCGAAGGTCATCTTCACGACGTTCTTGTACGTCTCGCCGGTGCAGATCATTCCCTCGTGATACCAAACCGGGACGCCCCGCCACTTCCATTCCTCGACCACATCGGGGTCTGCTTGCTTGATCAGTTTTCTGATGCGCGCGAGCTTCTCGCCACGCCAATCCCCCAGCTCCTTGATCCTGGCATCGATCAGCTGTGAGGGAGACCCCTCGCTTTTCGCCTTGGTCATCTATCGATTATGAATCAGCCGAGCTAAGTGGCCGTCTCGGACTTCCCCGGCTTTCCGGCCTTCCCAGGCTTGGCGGGCTTCCCGGCCTTCCCGGGCTCGGTTGACTTGGCGGGCTTGGCGGGCTGATCCCGATCTTCGGCGCTCTGGGCGCGCGCCGCCACCGTGCCCGCGATCGAGGTGCACGCGATCGTCAGCAAGGCGCCGAACATCAGCGCCGACGCTTCGCCCGGGGCGAGCAGGTGCTTCTGGGTGCCGATGGTGGCCGCCGCCACCGAGACGCCGAGCTGCGTGCAGGACATCACCGCAAAGGTGAGCGGCTGGCCAAGGAGCCTTCCCGCGCAATGCGCCAGCACACCACCCAGCCCCAGGCCCACGCCGAGCAGAATGAATTTCGGGTGCGAACCCAGCTCGCGCACTTGTAGCGAAGCGCCCAGCCAGACGAAGAACAGCGGGCCGAAGAAACCCTCGGTGATACCGAACAACTGACGCGCCAACCGCCGTGGTTCGCCGACTGAGGCAATCACCAAACCCAATGCGAAGCCCGCCAGCATGATCGAGACGTCGGTGCTGACGGCCAGCGCCGCCAGCCCGAACAGCACCAGCAGGTTGGTCCGCAATTCCAGCGCGAACTGTTGTTTGTGGGAATAGTCGTGCATGCGCTGGCGCCAGCCCGTGCGGTCGGCCGCGCGCATCAGCACGAAGACCACCACCGCGCAGCCCGTGACCGCGAGCCCACCCAACGCCGCCGTCGGCGCGTGACGAAAGTCAATCACCAAGGGCAGCAACACGATACCCGCAGTGTTGGCGATGGCTATTTGCGCGGTCACGGAGAGCACCTGCGGTCCCTGCAATCGCAGCGAATCGATCATCGGCAAGGTCATCGCCGCCGACGACGACGCCATCAGCACCGCATAGAGCGCCGCGTGGCCGGTGCCGAAGGCCGTCGCCAGCCCAAAACCAATGGCCCCCGAGACGGCACCGGCCAGAACCGCTCGCGCCAACGCCAACGGCAACGCCGAAGGCAGTTTGGGGTCGCGGACGGGAACGTGGCTGCCTACGACGAACATCACCAGCGCGAAGCCGATGTTCGCGAACAATTGAAACGTTGGGTTGGCGTCGTCGACAAGATTGAAACCGGTCTTGCCGATGACGAGTCCCGCGATCAGCTCACCTATGGTTACCGGAATCCGCAAGCGCGGCACTGCTGCCAGCAGCGGACCCGCGAACCCAACGGCGGTCAGTAACGCCAGTGCCTGGAAGCCGAACCCCTGCACGTCAGTGGCCCTTCACGAGATCGTCAACGCAATCTTGCCGACATGCTCACCGGCCCGCATCACCCTCAGCGCCTCGTTGAGGCTTTCCCAGTCGAAGACATGGCTGATCTGGGGCTTGATGGCCGCCCCAGACATCACGTCGCACAGTTCGGCGTGAGCGCGCACGCTGCCAACGGTAATCCCGATGACGCGCAGATTGTTGAGCATCACCTCCGCGACCGAGATGGGGACCATGTCGAATCCGCTGAGTACGCCGATAACCGCGACCGTGCCTCCCGCCCGTGCGGAATGCACCGACTGCGCCAACGTGGCGGGTCCGCCGACTTCGACGATGAGGTCGGCACCCCGCCCCGCGGTCAGGCGCTTCACCTCGGCGTCCCATTGCGGGGTCGTCCGGTAGTTGATGAGATGTGTTGCACCCAAATCGGATCCAATTTTCAGCTTGTCGTCGGATGACGATGTGAGGATCACGGTGGCGCCGAGCGCGCGGGCGAATTGCACGGCGAACAGCGACACCCCACCCGTTCCTTGGGCGACGACGACGTCGCCTTCGCCGATGTCGGCTTCCGCCAGGGCACTCCACGCCGTCACGCCGGCACACGGGATCGTCGCGGCTTCGACGTCGCTGAGGTAATCGGGCGTGCGGACCAGGCCGGTGACGGCGGCGACGCGGTACTGCTGTAGCCACCCGTCTTCTGTGTCGCCGGGCAACTCGCGCTTGGCTTCCGGTGTCGGCGGCCCGTCCAGCCAGCCGGGGTGAAACGCCCCCATGACCCGGTCCCCGATGTGCAGCCCGTCGACACCGGAACCGACTGCTACCACCTCGCCGGCCCCGTCGCTCATCGGCACACGCGGCCAGGGCCCAGGGAGCAGACCCATCAGGTTGATGTGGTCGTGAAAGTTGAGGCTCGAGGCTTTGATCTTGACCAGCACCTGCCCCGGGCCCGGTTCGTCGACCGGCCTTGCCACCGCTGCCACGGGTTCTCCCGGGCCGTTCATCACGATTGCTTTCTGACGGTCCCGAATACTCATGCGCCTGCCTCCTTCTGGGCTCGGGGCAACGGTTTCCACTCCCGGGACACCGACGCGCTCCAGCGCGGAGGACGGCGCTGCAGGAACGCGTCGACGCCCTCACGGGCATCGGCGCTTCCCATCACCCGGTGGTGCAGTTCGGTCTCCAGTTCGGCGACCTGTCGGGGCGTGTAGCCGTTGATCTGGGCGTCCCAAAGCAGCCGTTTGCTCAGCGCGGCCGACATCGGTGCGACGTTGACGGCGATGTCGCGCGCCACCGCCATCGCGCGGTCGAGCACCTCGCCGCTAGGCAGTGCCCGGGTGGCGATGCCCATGGCGACCGCCTCGGCGCCATCGAATGTGCGCCCAGTCAGCAGGAGGTCCGCGGCCACGGCACCGCCCGCCAGATGCGGCAGCGTCCAGTGCGACATGCAGTCGGGCATGACGCCCCGACGCACCTGCGCAACAGCGTATTTGGCGTCCTCGGCCACGATCCTTATGTCGGCCTGCAAGGCAATCGTCAAACCGATCCCGATGGCATGCCCGTTGACCGCCGCGATGACCGGGGTGCGCAACTCGAACGCGGCAGGATCGGTGGGTGCGGCCGTGAACTCAGCCGTCGGAGCATCGAAAGGGCTTGTTGTGCTAGCGAAGTCGGCACCGGCGCAGAATGCGTCGCCGGCGCCGGTGAGCACGATTGCGCGCACCGCATCGTCGTCGTCGCACTGCCGATAGGCACGGTTGAGCAGCGCACCCATCTCCGCGGTGTACGCGTTGCGGCGCTCAGGACGGTTGAGGGTCAACAGCGCGACGCCGTCGGCGATCGCGACGGTGAGGTCGGTCATGTCGGCGCCGGACGATCAGCTCTCATTCCGGTGAACTTACCCACTCCCGGCCGGACGGTCGAGCGGGTACCGTGGCGCGGGTGCACCCCATCGAGCTTTTCGCGCGCTGATGGACCACACAAACACGGCGCGACCGGCTCGCAATCTGGCCGTCGACTTCTACCGCTTTTCGGGTGTGGTGCTCATCGTGTTGGGGCATTGGCTCGCCGGATCCGTGACCTATCACGACGGGCAATTCGGTCGACAGAACCCACTCGTCGACCTGCCCTGGACCCAGTGGCTGACCTGGCCGTTCCAGGCCGTCCCGGCGTTCTTCCTGGTGGCCGGTTACGCCGGCGCGGTGTCGTGGACACACCGGCGCGACACCAGGGACAGGTCGGCCGTGTCGGCCATGTCGCGCCAGACCTGGCTCCGGCACCGGCTGGCCCGGGTCCTCGGCCCGACGGCGGTCTACGCGGCGCTGGTGTCGGCCATTGTGGTGGTTCTCCAGGTCCGCCATCTCGCCGGTTCCGTGCTGGACTATGCGGGCTGGGCGGTCGCGATGCACCTGTGGTTCCTCGCGGTGTATGTGTTGGTGGTGTCGCTGACACCGAGTGCGATTGCCGCACATCGCCGTTGGGGCCTCCTGGTGCCGGCGGTGCTGGCCGTGGGTGTTGCGGTGGTCGACGCCGCCTCGATGGCCGGCCACGTGCCCTACCTCGGCTGGCTGAACTACCTGTTGTGCTGGGGGGCGCTCTACCAACTCGGAATCGCTTGGCACGGCGGCCTATTGGCCGGTCGCAGGCCCGTGCTGTTGGCTATCGGGGCGGGGCTGGCGCTGGCGCTGCTGATCCGGCTGGGCCCCTACCCGGTCAGCATGATCGGCGTGCCCGGGCAGACGGTGGATAACACGACGCCGCCGACCGCGGCGGCGTTGGCGTTCGGATGCGCGCAGGCGGGCCTGGTGATGGCGCTCGCGCCCGTGCTCAACCGGGTGTTGCGAGCCGGCCACCTCCAGCGCGTGCTGTCGGTAGCGAATGCCAATGTGATGGCCTTGTACCTGTGGCACATGATTCCTGTCGTGATCGTGGCGATCGTCGCCTACCCGGCGGGACTGCTGCCGCAACCGACCGAGGGAACCGCGCAGTGGTGGCTGGCCCGGCTGGAATGGGTGGTCGTCCTCGGCCTTGTGACCGCGGTCGAGATGATGCTGTTGTGGTGGGGGCAGCGCTTTTTCGCGGCGCCACTCCCCCTGCTCGGTGTCCCGCTCACCGAGCGCTGGGCCGAGCCGGTCATGCTGACCGGTGCCGCGATGACGGCGTATGGCCTGGCGTTCGTCGCCGCCAATGGCTTCGCTCCGGACGGACGCTTTCCGTGGGTCGCCGCGCTGGTCTTCGCCGTCGGGGCGGTGTTGGTAGCACTTCGTCCTGCCAAGGTCAGCCGGCGATCGCGGGATGCCGCGGATTTGCCTAGCTAGTATGGGTAGGCTAACCTCACCTAGATGTTGCCGATTGATCCACACGCCGATGCGTCCCGGCGCGCCTGGCTACCCTGCCCGAAATGCGACTGGGGCCGCACCGCGTGTGTGGAGTGCCGCAGCAGTCACAACTGCGCCACACACTGGCAGTATCTGTTGAGCAATCGGGCGACGCAGGTTCATCTCCAATGCCCTCGTTGCGCCACCCTGTGGTCGACCGACACGCGACACCGTTCTGTCGCGACACATAACCGACGTACACGACACGCTCGGTGAAGTTCACGCAGCGGAATCGGGCTGCCCCCAGGCATCGAGGTCGGGCAGCGGGCGCTGACAGATGGAATGCGCCTCGTCAGCGCTGAGCCCGAACAGACGTAACACGTTTTCGGTCACCGTATCGGCGCCGTGCGCGTCGTCGCGATCGCGGTCTTCCCGCAACAATGCGCCAAGTCCCAGCAACGCGCCGCCGGCCACGGCAAGCGCGAGTTCGGGGTCGTCAACGCGGAACCTTCCGGCGTCGGCGGCGGCCTGGATGTCGCGTAGCGCGCGCGGCGCCAGGCCGCGGTCCGACGACAGCAGGGCCGACCCGTTGGCCAACAAAATCTCGCTCTCTTGTGGGCGCTGACGAAACAGCCGGCCGGTCAGCCGAAAACTGGTGGCAAAGGTCTCGGCGGGGTCCTCGATCGAGGCGGTGAGGCGGTCCAGCAGCGCGCCGTGGGCGTCGAGCACGTCGGCCACCGCGGCCTCGAAAAGCTGCTCCTTGCTGTCGAAGTGGTTATAGAAGGAGCCCATCCCGACGTCGGCGGCCTGGGTGATCTCCAGCACCGGCACGTTGACCCTGCCCTCGGCGATCAACCGCTGCGCCGCCCTGACCAGCGCCGCCCTGGTGCGCTCCTTGCGCCGCTGCAGGCGATTGCCCGCCACGCTTTCGCCTAACTTCGTCACCCTAGGAGTATGCATCACTTTGAGGATTTCGTCAGAAACCTTGACTGACTGTTGACTCTTATGTGACGATTTCGTCAGTTAGTTGGGAGATGGTGATGGACCAGAGCATCGAAGCCCACCGGGACGTGCATAAGGACCTGCACAGCGAGCACGGGCCGCTGGCCGGCGAGCACCCGGGCCGATCCCGCAATCCTGTGATCAAAGTCGTCGACGTCGCATGGCTCGAGTTCGAAAAGCCCGACATGCTTCGCGCCGAGGCATTCGCGCGGGCCTTCGGCTTCCACACCGCGCAGCGGGAACCGGATGAGCTTCATTTGCGTGGCACCGACGCAGGTGCGCCCTGCATGATCCTGCGCCGCGGGCCGCGGACGCGCTTCGCCGGCGTGGCGTTTCGTGCGGCCGACGAGGTCGATGTGCTGCGGTTGGCCGACAAATCAGGTGCTGCCGCGCGGCCGTTGCCGGAGGCGATCGGGGGTCTATCGGTCGACCTGGTCGACCCCAGCGGGATGGCGGTGCACGTGGTCGCCGGAATGCGGGAACTGCCGGAATTGCCGGGCCAAGAGCCGCGCAGTTTCAATTTCGGACACGATCCGCGGCGCACCAACACCAGCCAACGCCCCGGGCGCGTACCCGCACGGGTGCAGCGCCTGGGCCACCTGGTACTGGAGTCGACCAAGTATCGCGAGGCGCTCAACTGGTACCTGGACAACCTGGGCATGATCGTCAGCGACTTCCTGTTCTTTCCCGGCCAGCGCGAACGGGGCCCGACGATGAGCTTCATCCGCTGCGATCGCGGATCGATGCCTACCGATCACCACACACTGGCGATCGCACTGGGCCCGACCAACCGCTACATCCACTCGGCATATCAGGTCTGCGATCTCGACACCCTGGCCGCCGGCGGCGAATACCTCAGGGACCGTGGCTATTTCCGGTCCTGGGGCATCGGACGGCACATCCAGGGCAGTCAGATCTTCGACTACTGGCGCGATCCCGATGGCTTCCTGGTCGAACACTTTGCCGACGGCGACATGTTCGACAACACCCTCGAGCCCGGCTGGGCACCCTTCACCGCATCCGGCCTGGCCCAGTGGGGGCCGCCCGCGACTAGAGACTTCCTCGGAACCGACGCGAAATCCACTCGCCACGAACTGGTTTCGATGATCACCGCACTTCGCGAAAGCAACGAGTTCGATATCCGCCGCCTGATCGGCCGACTGAAAGTGCCCACGTCATGACAGTTTCCGTACTGCACACCGCCTCTGACACAGGCCATGCCTGGTGGGTCAAGACGCCCGACGGCGCCGCCCGGATCGACACGGCCGCGACCACAACGGCTCAGCTGCTGACCGACAGGACCACCATCGAGAAAGCCGCCGCCGGGGCCGACACCGTCGCCGTCGAAAGTCTGAAATTAGTCTCACCGGTGACCAGGCCGTGCCGAGTGGTGGCTCAGATGACCAACTTCGAGTCGCACGTCAGGGATGCGGGCATGGACCCGGCCTCGGTTCCGCTGACGTTCTTCCGAAAGGCGTCCGCGTCGATCAACGGTCCGTTCGACGACATCGTGAAACCCGAGCACGTCAGGCTATTGGACTACGAGGTGGAGATCGGGCTGGTGATCGGATGCCCAATCCCGGTCGGCACGGCCATTTCCGACACGAACCTCGCCGAGTTGATCGCGGGGCTGGTCGTCACGAACGATGTGTCGGCACGCGACATCCAGCTTCCGCAGACGCAGTTCTATGAGGCCAAGTCCTATCCGACGTTCACCCCGGTCGGGCCGGAGCTGGTCCTGCTGGATGCCGAGGAGCTCAAGCGATTTGGTGACCTGCGGCTGCGCCTGAGCGTCAACGGGGACGAACGACAGAACTCGCTGGTCGAAGGCGACATGCTGTACCGGCCATTGCAGGCGCTGCAGTCGCTCACCCAGTTCCAGGAGCTTGCTCCCGGTGATCTGGTGCTCACCGGCACCCCGGTCGGCACCGCCCTGAGTGCCCCGTCGAAGCCGGTCCAGATTATCGGCAACCTGTTACCGCCGGCCATCAAATGGCGGGCGTTCTTCAAGAGTCAGGCCGCTAACCCGAGATATCTGCAAAACGGCGACATCGTGGAGGCCTCGGTGGCCACCGACGACGGCGCCATCGACCTTGGAACCCAGCGCTTTACCGTCCGATACGCGTGACTCGGCACGTTTCTGTCGCGATCGTCGGCGCCGGACCGACGGGCATCACCGCCGCCACGCTGTTGGCGCAGTACGGCGTGGACTGCCTCGTCCTCGACCGCTGGCCAGGCGTGTACCCGCAGCCCCGCGCCGTGCATCTGGACGACGAAATCTACCGCGTCGTCGCCCGCCTCGGCATCGCCGACGAGTTCGCGGCGATCTCGCGGCCCACGCTCGGGCTACGGCTGCTCGACAAGCGATTCAAGGTGCTTACCGAGTTCAACCGCGACACGTCGCGCAGCGTGCATGGCTTCCCGCAGGCCAATATGTTCGACCAGCCGGAGCTCGAGGCCTTGCTGCGCGCGAACCTAAAGCGTTACGTGGAAGCCGAATTGCACGGCAACGCCGTGGTAACCGACGTCGCCGATCACGAGGGACGCGTGCGGGTCGCGTTCATCGATCGCTGCGACGGCCAGACGCACCTGGTCGAGGCCGACTATCTGCTGGGCTGTGACGGCGCCAACAGCGTGGTGCGCACCCAGATCGGTTCGGCCATGCGGGATTTGAAGTTCGAGCAGCGCTGGCTGGTCGTCGACATAGCCATCGATGCGGACCTGCATCAGTGGGAGGGTGTGCATCAGGTGTGCGATCCGGCTCGCGCGGGCACCTACATGCGCATCGGAGAGGCGCGCTATCGATGGGAGTTTCAGCTGCTGGCGGGCGAAACCGCCGATGATTTCGGCACTTTGACCGCGCTGCGGCCACTCATCGCGCCCTGGACTGCCGACGTTGCGGACAGCGACTTGACGCTGCTGCGGGTCGCCGAGTACACGTTCCGTGCGCAAATCGCCGACCGGTGGCGACGCGGCAACGTCTTCATCCTCGGAGACGCCGCACACCTCACTCCCCCGTTCATCGGTCAGGGCATGGGAGCCGGACTGCGCGACGCGATGAACCTCGCCTGGAAGATCGCCGGGGTCCGCAATGGCACACTGGCGCCAGACATTCTCGACAGCTACGAGCAGGAGCGCAAACCGCATACCCGGCAGCTGATTCGGCTGGCGCTCAATGTCGGCCGCGCGATGACCGGCGGCGGCCACCTCGGTAACGTGGCGCGCCGACTCGTGTTACCCCGACTCCGACTGCTTCCCGGTCTACGCGACAGAGTCGTCGACTCCACGACGCCCGCGCTACGCAGTTCGGCGCTGGTGCACAAGTCTCGCCGTCCGGGTGAGCTCGCCGGGACGCTGTGCCCGAATCCGCTACTGCCCGGCGGTGTCAGGCTCGACGACGTCGTCGGCGCGGGATTCGTCTTCATCACCACCCGCCCGCTGGGCGGGGCCGATGAGGCGCTGCTTCACCGGCGCGGAGTCGCAATGCTGGTAGCCGACCGCGATACCGAACTCGAAAAGTGGCTGCGCCGAGCACGGGTCGCGGCGGCGATTGTGCGCCCCGACCGAACAGTCATGCGAGCCGGGCGCGACCCCGCTGCCCTGTGCGCGTGGACGGCCACCGTTCTTCATGACCGGTGAAACGCCGGCTTGCATCCGACTTGGGTCAATGGCCGAGCGGCGGCAGCAACCCTTGTCGGCGATCGCGCCTGCCAAAGGGCCCGTAAGCGAAAGGACCAAAGGCCTTTTGCTCAGCTGAACAGAACCTGCCCGATGTAGTGGCCTTCTTTGGGCGCGGGCGGCACTGCGAAGATGGCTGATCCGATATGGCGGATGTATTCGTTGAGTAGGTCGTGCGCGCCGATCCGATTCTGCAGACGGATGAAATTCTCGGGATCGTTCTGATACGAGACGAACAGCAAGCCGGCGTTGAGTTGGCCGTTGGCGTCGAGGCCGTCGGTGTAGTTGTAGGAACGTCGGCGGATCATGATGCCGTCGTTGTTCTCCCTGGCGGCCAGGCCGACATGCGACACCGGATCGATGAGCAAGTTGCCGTCGGCGTCTTTGGCGGAGAAGTTCGGGGTGTCGAACTCCGCCTTGCCGCTCAGGGGTGCTCCCTCTTCTTTGGTACGGCCGAAAATCTTCTGCTGGTTGCCGATTCGGTCGACATCCCACGTCTCCAGCAGCATCCGGATTTTGCGCACGACTTGGTAGGTTCCGCCGTTCATCCATGGTTGGTCGCTATTGTCGACCCACACGAATCGGTCGTACTCCGCAGTGGTGGCGACGTTGCGGGTACCGTCCTTGAATCCCAACAGGTTTCGCGGGGTGTGCTGGCCGGGGCCGGCGGAGGCCCGTCCGAAACCTAGGACCGCCCAGAACGGCGAGACGATGTTGCGCCCGAGGCGAGCCAGGTCACGCGCGGCGTGGTAACAGACCTGGGGATCGTCGGCGCAGGCCTGCACGGAGAGATCACCTCCGTGCAGGCGTGCGTCGAGGTTGTCCCCGTTGAGCGGGGGCAGATCCGCGAAAGCCGCGGGCCGCCGCGCGGCGAGCCCGAAGCGGTCACCGAACAGCGAGGGTCCCAGCCCCACGGTGACGGTCAGGCTGGCGGGGCTCAGCCCGTAGGCCTCCCCGGTATCGGTCGGAGGCTGTACGTCGACCTGTGGCCTCGAACTCCTCACCGGAGCGCTCTACTTCCGGCTGTTGCTGACCCGCCAACCCATCGACGAAAACACGACCGGCCACCTCGTCGACGTCCTTGTCAATGGACTGGCCCCGGTTGGGTCACGAAGTCGATGAGCTCTTCGACCCGGCCGATCAGCGCCGCTTCCAGGTCGTTCCAGTCGCGCACCTCCGAGCGGATCCGACGCCACGCCCTGGCGATGTCCGCCTGATTGGCATGCGGCAAGCCCAGCGCCTTACACGCGCCGTGCTTCCACTCGATGTGCCGCGGCACGTCCGGCCAGGCTTTCAGACCGAGCCGCTGCGGCTTCACCGCCTGCCAGATGTCGACGTAGGGGTGGCCGACGACCAGGGTGTCGGGGCCACCAGGTCCCCGGCGCACCGCATCGGCAATGCGCGCTTCCTTGGACCCGGCGACGAGGTGGTCAACGAGAACGCCGAGCCGGCGCCCGGGACCGGGCTGGAACTCGGCCACGATGCCGACCAGGTCGTCGACGCCACCGAGGTGCTCGACGACGACGCCCTCGATGCGCAGGTCCTCGCCCCACACCTGCGCGACGAGTTCGGCGTCGTGGCGGCCCTCGACATAGATCCGGCTGGCGCGGGCGACCCGGGCGCGCGCGCCGGGCACCGCCACCGAGCCGGACGCTGTTCGGGCCGCGGCGGCGGGCGCACGACGCGGCGCGGTGAGGATCACCGGACGGCCCTCCAACAGATAACCGGGGCCCAAAGGAAACCCGCGAGTGTGGCCGTGCCGGTCCTCCAGGTCGATGCGGCCGTATTCGACGCGGACCACCGCGCCGACGTAGCCGGTCTGCGCGTCCTCGACGACCATGCCGAGCTCGACTGGATGTTCGGTCGAGCGCGGCTTGCGCCGGCCCGCGGCCAGCACGTCGGTTCCATAGCGATCCACCCGGCAATAGTAGGAATCCTTACCCGCCACCCTCGCGACGACGCGCCAATGGCGCGGAACCAAAACGATAATCCATAAATCGCCGTAAGTAACTGTGCTGTCGTAACAGCCAGATAACGTGCCGCTGCTACGTTGCTACGTATGTACTTGGCCGACACAGTGGCACGGTTGGTGGCTTTCTTGCGCGCCGGTTACCCCACCGGCATGCCGTCCACCGGTTATGTGCCGCTGGCGGCTCTGTTGCGACGGCGACTGTCCGAGGACGAGATCACCTCTATCACAAGCGAACTCACGATGCGTGGGCGTGCGCCGGTCAGCACCGCTGCTATCGGCGTTCACATCACCCGGATCACCGACGACATGCCTTCGCCGGATGACGTCGAACGCATCCAGCGTCAGCTCGATGCGATCGGCTACGCGCGCGGATAGCTAAGACGACGCGGGCGGGCCGCCGCAGGCCGCCAGATAGTCGGCGTAGTTCCACGTCTTCAAAAAGTCTTGGCCCGCCTGAAATCCGCGTTGATAGAGCGCGTCGCGTTGTTCGGCGGTGATGTCGAAGTCGATCGGGCTCACGTCCTGGGCGGGCACGAAGATGGTCCGTCGCACGGTGCACGGATCGTCGATGTACGCGTTGTCCTGATTGCTCACCAACGTTTCGATTGCGGCAATTCCCAGCGACACCGGCCCATGCACCGGATGGGTGGGCGGGATGCCGGGACGCGAAGACAGTCGGATGCCGAAGGTCGGCCAACGCGGGTTGGCCCGGTCGAACAGCTCTACCGGAAAATCCGATAGCAGCCCGCCGTCGACCCAGGCAGCGCCACCGACCCGAACGGGCTCGAAGATGTACGGAATCGCCGCGGAAGCGTGCACCGCTCGTGCCACCGAGAAGCCGTCCGGGTCGATGCCATAGGACTCGAGGTCCCATGGGATGCGCACCAGCCGGCGGCGGGACAGGTCGCTGGCGGTGACCACCAGCGACCAGGCGAACTGATTGGGCTCCTCGCCGGTGCGCAAATCGCCGAAGGTGCGCACACCCAGCTCAGCGAGCAGATCGGTCAACAGCTCTTCGAGATAAGCCCCCCGGTAGACCCCGTCCGATACCAGCAACGACAGTCCCCCACCGATCAGCGGGACATGCCCGATGAGATTGCGGTCCAGGAACTTCCGATAGTCGATCGAACGCATGATCTCCGCGAGCCTCGTCAACGGTTTACCGGCGGCCTGCACAGCGGCCACCAGTGACGCGACAATCGCCCCGGCGCTGGTCCCCGCGACCCGGGGAAATTCATAGCCGGCCGCGGCCAGCGCGTCCACCGCACCGACCAGCCCGATCCCCCGGACTCCACCGCCCTCGCACACCAGGTCGACTCGCGTTGTACTCATGAGATCCGTTCCCCGTCGACGCCGAAGAAGTGCAGGTGTCCCGGCTGCGGGTGCAGACGCACCCAGCTGCCCTTTTCGGGTGGGTTGTGGCCGTCGACACGCGCAACGACGGGTTGATCGATGACCTTGCCGGAACCGGTGATTCGGCCGTAGAGGTAGGCGTCTGCCCCGAGCTCTTCGACCACGTCGACCTCCATTTCGACACCGAGGTTGCCCAGCTCGAAGTGTTCGGGGCGGACTCCGACGACGACCTCGCTCGCGTTGCCCGCGATCTCGCGCGGCATCGGGATCGGCCAATCCCCCAGCGACACGGAGGAATCGACGATCGGGAGGGTGAACAGGTTCATCGCCGGAGATCCGATGAACCCCGCGACGAAGACGTTGCCGGGGTTGCGGTAGAGCTCGCGGGGAGTCGCGCACTGTTGCAGCACGCCGTCGCACAGCACCGCGACGCGGTCCCCCATGGTCATGGCCTCGACCTGGTCATGGGTGACATACACCGTGGTGGTGCCGAGTTGACGCTGCAGCGCCGCGATCTGGTTGCGGGTTTGCACCCGCAGTTTGGCGTCGAGGTTGGACAGCGGCTCGTCCATCAGGAACACCTGGGGGCGGCGCACGATCGCGCGCCCCATCGCCACCCGCTGGCGTTGGCCGCCGGAGAGTGCTTTGGGTTTGCGTTCTAGGAACGGTTGCAGGTCAAGCAATTTCGCCGCGGCCAGCACTCGCTCCCGGATCTCGGGCTTGGGGATCTTGGCGATCTTCAACGCGAATCCCATGTTCTGCGCGACCGTCAAATGTGGATAGAGGGCGTAGTTCTGAAAGACCATCGCCACGTCGCGATCCTTGGGTTCGACGCGGGTGACGTCGCGGTCCCCGATCCGAATACGGCCGGAATCCACCGTTTCCAGCCCGGCCACCATGCGCAACGACGTCGTCTTTCCGCATCCGGACGGGCCGACCAGAACGACGAACTCGCCGTCACCGACGACGAGGTCGAGGCGATCCAGGGCCGGCCGGTCGGTGCCCGGGAACTGTCGCGTCGCTTGCTCGAAAGTCACTGAGGCCATCGGTTACCCGTTGAGTCCGGTGACGGCGATACCGCGGACGAAGGAACGCTGTGCGAGCGCGTAGATGATGACCAGCGGCACCATGATCAGCATCGAGGCCGCCATGATGATCGGCCAGCGCGCGACATATTCGCCCCGCAGCCGGACCAGGCCCAGGGTCAGCGTGGCCAGACTGTTGCGCTGCAGCATCAGTAGCGGCCACAGGAAGTCGTTCCAGACGTTGACCCAGGTGAGCACCGCGAGCACCATCACTGCGGGCCGGGCGTGGGGCAGCAGGATCCGCCAGTAGATCTGCCATGGGGAGCAACCGTCCAGAATTGCCGCTTCCTCCAAGTCCGTCGGTAGCGTTCGGAAGAACTGGCGCATGAGATAGGTCCCAAAGGCGCCACCGAACAAGCCCGGCACGATCATCGCCCACGGAGTGTCGACCCACCCGACGGTCCGCATCAGGATGAACTGCGGGATCACGGTCACGGTCAGCGGCACCATCAGGGTGCCCAGGTACAAGACGAACAGCGTCTCGCGGCCGCGGAATTGCAGTCGCGCGAATGCATATCCGGCCAGCGAGCAGAAGAAGACCTGCCCGGCCGTGACGCATCCCGCGTACAGCACGGTGTTGAAGAACATGCGCCAGAACGGCATCAGCGAAAACACTTCGGTGTAGTTCGACCACTGTGGGTGGGCCGGCAACAGCCTCGGCTCGGTAACCTCGCCTTCCCGCTTCAACGAACCGGACACCGCCCAGGCGATCGGGAACAGCCAGCACCAGGCGATGCCCATCAGCGCGGTGTAGACCAGCACACCACGAAAGACGTTGCGCGTGAACACCCGCTCAGTGGAGACCACGAGAAGTCTCCCAAGACCGTTGCCGCGTGAGCCGCAACTGCACCACGGTCAGCACCAGCAGGATGGCGAACATCACCCATGCCAGGGCCGACGCGTAGCCGAATTCCAGGAAGGAGAACGCGTGCTGGAACAGCATGATGCCCAGCACATAGGTCGCGGTTTCCGGGCCGCCGTTTGAGCCGTTGAGGACGTAGACCATGTCAAATGCCTGGAACGCGTGGATGATCGAGATGACCCCCACAAACGATATCGACCCACGGATCAGCGGCACCGTGATGAACGCGAACTGCCGTATCTCGCCCGCGCCGTCGATTTTGGCCGCCTCGTAGACGGTTTCCGGAACGCCTTGCATCGCCGCCAGCAAAATGACGGTGGCGAACGGCACGGCCCTCCACACGCTGACGATGCACAACGACACCATGGCCCATCTCGGTTCGACCAGCCACGGGATCGGGCCGATCCCGACCCAGCCGAGCATGATGTTGAGCAGCCCATTGTCCGTGTTGAAGACGAACTGCCAGACAACGGCCATCACCACCGACGAGATGGCCAGCGGCAAAAAGACGATGGTGCGAAAGATACCGATGCCCTTGACCTTCCGATTCAGCACGGCGGCCACGACGAGACTGATGAGCACGGTCGGCACGACCGTACCCACGGTATAGACGACGGTGTTGCGGATGGCGATGATAAAGAGCGGGTCGGACGTGAAGAGGTCGTGGAAGTTCTTCAGGCCCACGAACTTCGGCGGACTGAACACGTCCCATCGGTGAAAGCTCATGTACAGCGAGAATCCGAGGGGAAACAGCATGAACACGGCAACCGTTGCCAGGTTGGGTGCGACGAACAGGCGACCGGCCCAGGCGCGGCGGCGCCACGGGGCGGATCCCTTGAAGCGTTTGCGGGTAGCCGGCCCGGGTGCGACGGGTGTATTGACCGATGTCATGGCGTGCGCAGCACCTCGTCGAGGGCGGGTGACAGCCCGGTCAGCGATGTCGCCGGCCGGGATCCGCGCAGCACCGGCCCGAAGTTGCGGTCCATCAGGGCGACGATCCTCTCCCAGGCCGGGGTGACCGGCAGTCCCTCCGAGTACGCCGGTCCCTCGGTGAACACGGCGAGGTTGCCGACGTTCTTATGGGCTTTAGCGAATCCGGGCGAGTTGAGCGCGGAGCGCAGCACCGGCACGAAGAGGCTGGATTCAGCGATCAGCGCCTGCCCGACGGGGCCGGTCGCGAATTTCACGAATTCCCATGCCTGCTCCTTGCGTTGACTGCTCGCGGCGATGGCCAATCCGGTGGAACCGATGTTGGAGTGGGCGGGTTGTCCCTGCCGTCGTGGACCCACCGGCAACGAGGTGACATCGAAATCCAGGCCGTCGGCGCGAATGAAGGTCTGGTATCGCCAGTGGCCGCCCATCGCGATCGCCGCCCTACCCGCCGCGAACAGATCGGGTGTGGACATCGACTGCACCTCGGATGCATCGGGCGCCACCCCGTGCTTGTTGGCCAGGTCGGCGTAGAACTGCACGGCCTCGATGAAGGCGTCGTCACCGAAATTGAAGTGGGTCGGGTTCTTCAGCGGGGTGGCCCACGGCACCCCGTTGTTCATGGCGAACAGCCCGGCCGAATAGTAGGAAAACCACAGGTTGACGAAACCCCATTGGGCGGCCCGCCCCGATCCGTTCTTTTTGGTGAGAGCCGTGGCGGTGTCCAGGAACTCGCCCCAGCTCCACGGCTGCTCCCACGTTCGGGGCGGTGCCGGCACGCCGGCCTCCGCGAACAGCCGTTTGTTGTAGAACAGGTAGTTGCCGGACCATTGCTCCGGTAGTGCGTACTGACCGCCCTTGAACGTGAAGGTGTCATACAGCGCCCCGATGCTGTCTGCACTCAGTTCCGCTGCGAAGGCTTGGTCGCGAGCCAGCAGGGTGTTGAGGTCCAGCAACACCCCCCGGGCGGCGAGTTCGGCGTAGGTCAATTCCCACGCCATCATCACATCCGGACACTTGCCGCCCGCGCAGAACGTCGCCAGCTGCTGCATCCCGCCCGGCCCGGACAACACCGGCCGAACCTTGATGTCGGGATGGCGACGCTGGAATTCGTCGACGATGCGCATCCGGACGTCGCGTTCGTCCGGATTGGACGCGAAAAAGAAGGTCAGCGCGTTGTCGTCGTCGGGCGCGCAGCCGGCGGTCCACGGCACCAGTGACGCCGCGGAGAGCGCACCAGCGCCCCGCAGCAGGCTCCGCCTTCCGAACGGCTTATCGAGCATCACGCCCCCCTTGGCCCGACTTTGTTCGATTTCCTTGGTACCCGATGGGCCTGTGGCAATTCTGAGACCGCGGGCGCGGCGGGGTGAGAACGACGCGCCGCGGGTGGTCGGCATCGCCTGTGACGGGAGTCGTCAAGTAGATGACCGCATCCATCGAACTCTCTGTCCACGCAACGAGACCTGCACTAATTAACCTACCGAGACCCTACCGATTGGGTGGCCGCGCCGCGCTGTACGGCCATTCGGACCCGCCGCTGCGGAAACAACTGCACGACAACGCATTGACCATGGTCAGACGGACCTGGGTCGTGGCTACCGGCGCTGGGGGCAACATCGCGTTTCCGGGCGGCCACGGGTCAGGCGGGAAAGTACCGGATCCGGTTGATCGCATTGCCCCGCCAGGCGACGTCGGCGAACACGATGCCGCGCCCGTGACCGGAGTTGAGCGAGACCACGACGGTGGGCCCCGCTCCGATCGTCTTGCCCCACCTTGCCCCGTTGAGCTGCGCGACCAGCTCGTCCAGTTCGAGCAAGTCGCTGTCGCCCAAAGTAATTGTGGCAGTTGATGACAGCGCCTGCGCAGCGGCGAACTTATCCCCGCGCGTGACGGCGTGTAGGAACTTTTCCACCAGCTCCTTGTGCCTGGCACCCACCCGGCGAAAGCCGGCCACAAATCCCGCCGTGCCTTTCAGTCCCTGGTTGCCCAGCAGATTTCGCGACAGCTGGAGGGCGGGCGATATCGCTCCGGATCCCGAGCGCAGGAACTGCAGCAGCATGGCCGGCAGCTCCCAGTACGCCCGTAGCACGGCAATCCGCCACTCGCCGTGGGCTTCTCGGAGGTCATAGCGCAGGAACGCGGGGATGTACATCGTCACCGACGGACCCATTGCCACTTCGAGCTCAAGGTCACGCAGTACCACCGTGCCGAAAACGATATCGAGATCGCGGTGAAACTTAATGTCGCGCGGACCGATGAAGGTGTCGTAGAAGCTGCCGATCCGCTCGGTTCCCAGGTGCGGCCGCGAGCCGACGGGGTCTTCTATCCGGCCGTCGGCTGTGAACAGTCCCACCCAGCCGACGCGGTCGTGCGCGGCTGCCGCCTGCGGTGACCGCTCAACCGCAGCGACGAGATGCGCCCGATCCAGTGGCACCGCCATTACGAACTCCTTTGTAAACCCCTAACCAACTCGACGCCGGCACTCCGCATCTCCGCCAAGGCCACCGCCGGATCAGCGGCCACGGCCGCGGTCAGGTCCAGCAGCACCCTGGTGCTCAACCCGGCGCGTGCCGCGTCCTCGGCGGTGCGGCGGACGCAGTGGTCGGCGGCGATACCCACGACGTCGACCTCGTCCACCCCGCGCTGCTGCAACCACTCGAGCAGCGGTGTCTCGTTGTCGTCCACACCCTGGAAACCGCTGTAACCCGCGTCGTAGGCGCCCTTGCGGAACACCGCCTCGATCGAGTTGGTGTCGAGGTCAGGGTAAAAGTCCGCTCCGGAGGTGCCGGCGATGCAATGCGGCGGCCAGGACGTCACATAATCCGGATGCTCGGAGAAGTGGTCGCCCGGGTCGATATGACAGTCCTTTGTCGCAACGACGTGCCGGTAACCGGACTCCCCGGCGACATAGTCATTGATCGCCGGGACCAGCGCGGCACCGCCCGTCACCGCCAGCGAGCCGCCCTCGCAGAAGTCTTTCTGCACGTCGACGATGATCAACGCCCGCACGCGACCCACCCTAGCCTCAGCAAGCGGCGGCTCCCCAGCCGCGCGGTTTGTTTCCCGACCCGCCGGGTAACCATGCGTCCATGGTGCTCCGAAGAATCGCGCGTCCCCTCTTGTCAGTGGCATTCATCGGCCAGGGAGTCAATTCGCTGCTCAATCCCAAATCGGCCGCCCAAGCCGCGGCGCCGGCCGTGGACGGCCTGCATTCACTACCCGATCCGCTTGGCAGCAGTATTCCGAGCGACCCCGAGACGGTCGCGAGAATCAACGCGGCCGTTCAGGTGGGCGGCGGTCTACTGCTTGCCACCGGGAAGCTGCCGCGTATCGCCTCGGCCGCCCTCGCGTTGACGGTGCTACCGGCCAATCTCGGGACGCACTCGTTCTGGAACGAACCCGACCCGGAGCTCAAAGGCCAGAAGCGCCAGCAATTCCTCACCGACCTCAGCCTGCTCGGCGGACTATTGATTGCGTCGGCTGACACCGCGGGCAAACCCTCACTGGGATGGCGCGGGCGTCGGGCCGCGGAGCGGCTGTCCGAGCGGGTGTCCTCGGCGCTGCCTGGATCCGACGACACCGATTTCGCAGAACTCGGCGAGAAGATCGCGCATGGCTTGCAGGTCGGTGCCGAACGGGGCCGCGAACTCGCCAGCGCCGCCGCCGAAAGAAGCGCACCATACGCCGAAGCAGCGCTAGAGCGCGGCCGCGAATTCGCTAGCACAGCCGCCGAAGAAGCGCACCATACGCCGAAGCAGCGCTAGAGCGCGGCCGCGAACTGGCCAGCACTGCCGCCGAAGGAGCGCGCCGCTGGCGAAGAAGGCACGCAAACGCGGCGAAAAGTTGGCTGACACCGCGCGTGTGCGTGGCGCCGATTTCGCCGACACGGCGGTGGCGCGGGGCAGTGACTTTGCCGACGCGGCCCGCGAACGAGTGGGCGACGAGATCAAGAGCCGTCGTCGCAAGCGCCCCTGGTAATCCGTTCAAGGAAAGCGGTGACTACGACTTGAGGGCCCTGGGGGTCCTGGGCATCCTCGCCGAGGTCGATGACGACGCCACGCTCGTCGGCACCAAGCGGTTCCAAAGCGTCGAATTGCGACTGCAGCAGTGCGGCCGGCATGAAATGACCTGACCTGGCGGCTAATCGGCTGGCAATGAGTTCCGGTGAACCGCGCAGGTGCAAAAACTCAACCTGCGGACAGTGCGCACGCAGCTGGTCGCGGTATTTGCGCTTGAGCGCCGAGCACGCCACCACACCGCCGCCGCGGTGGTCGGCCAGCCACCGGCCGACTTTCTCCAGCCACGGATAGCGATCGTCGTCGTCGAGCGGTTCACCGGCGGCCATCTTGGCGATGTTGTCGGGCGGGTGCAAGGTGTCGGCGTCGACGAAGGGCACCCGCAACCGTTGTGCGAGCGCGGAACCCACCGTCGACTTGCCCGATCCGGAGACACCCATCACCACGATCGGCGGCGGCACACTGCCGGATCCCAGGCTCATGTCTGGTGCGCGAGGTTGCGGTTCCACTCCATCCAGCCGACGCCGGTGCGACCGTTCGCGGTAGTGACACTGACCCAGGCGCGCGGGAATTGGCTCACTCGCCCGTCGGCGGCGGTCAAGCTCACCGGCGCCTGGCCGCGCACCTCGACGTCAGCGGTGACCTCACCGGGGTCCAGACTCAACGTCGCGCTCAACGGTAACCCGTTGTCGCCGAACGTTTCCCCGCTGCTCACCGTGTCCAGCTCGGTGAGCTTGCCGTCGCGATCTTGGACGTAGCCGGTACTGAGGGCGGGAATGCCCGGAATCCTGATGTTCACGCCGTGCAGGTGGGTGCCGTCGTCGAGGTGCACTGCGCTCCACATCCAGTCCATGCTCCACCAGTCACGCACGCCCCACGAGTGATCGCGTTGTCCTGGAACGGAATTCACCTGGTAGCTGGTGTCGCCGACGGTGACAGTGCCGGAGACGGTGCACGGGATCTCGTAACGTGTGGTCAGCCGATACTTGAACGGCGTGCCGTCGGTGGCCCACTCCAAATTCAGCGTCATGTCGACCGGCGTTCCGGGCTCACCGCGCAGCAAGGCCGACGGGTCCGAGTAAGCCTGAGCCCGTCCCCGCAGCTCGACACGGTAGGTCTGCAGCGGCGTGCCCGCGGAGTGGCCGAGCTCGAAGGCGTCGGTGCGCAGCACCCAGGGGTCGGCGGTTAGCGGGACTTCGCAGTCGACGACGGCGACGGTCGGCAGGTCGGGACCGCACAGCAGCGCGTGCACCCAGGCGGTCTTTTGGTTCGCGACCAGGCCGACGCGAAACCAGCCGCCCAATCCTTGTGCGGTGTCGGCGAAGTCGGCATACCAGCTCTCACTCCACAGCGGTTCGGCGGTCGCGGTGTGGGCGAGTTCGTCCTCCTCGGACGGCCGCAGCGGCTCCGGCTTACTGCCGCGCCCGGGCGCGGCAACTGGGAGGGTCGCCAACGCATCTGTATCCAGCACATGGTCGCAATGCCGCTGCAGCATCGTCATGAACATCCGGTCACCGCGTTCGGTGCGCTCCACTAGCATCGACGAGACGATCGCCATCATCACGCCGAAGAAGCTCTGCCGGCGGACACCTTCGCGGACCTCGTCGAGGCTGATCGGCGCCCCGGGCCCCAGCGCCTCGTGATACGCGAGCAGCAAAGCGTCGTACTGCTCACGCCGATCCTGCGCCGGCAGCGCGGTGCCGAGAAAGTAAGCCAGGTCGGTCAGCGCGGGACCCCAGGAAACGGTCTGCCAGTCGACCACCGTCAGCGCCCGATCGGCCTCGGCGGTGCCGAACAACATATTGTCCAGCCGGTAGTCGCCGTGCACCAGACCCCGCATCTGCTCCGCTTCAGCCTCCACATACCCGTCGAAGGCGCCTACCAGGCGCTCACACACCAGGCGATGGTTCGGCGCGATCTGCTCGCCGTAGCGATCGACGAAGCCCGCGTACAGCGGGGTGACCATCGACTGATTCAGCGGTGATTCGCGATTGAGCCACGACGCTGCGGCCAGCGCGGTGTCGCCGAGCAGCGGGCCGTGCAGCCGGCCCAGCTCGACAACACCGAGCCTGGCCTGTTCTGTTGTAGCACCGGCGATTTCGTCACCGACGACCGCGGGTCCGGCATCGCCGAGCAGCAGATCGAACACCCCCGTCGAGGTGTCGACCGCGGCGTGGTAGCACGGCGCTATCGGTCCCCCGATGCGCGGCGCGATGTCGCGATAGAAGCAGACTTCGCGCTCGTAGAGACCCAGCGCCAAGCCCGTCTGGCGGCTTACCGGATCGGTCGCCGCGACCTTGAGCACCACCGAATGTGGCCCGCCCGAGTCGGCGTCGGCATAGTTCAGCGCCACGCGATAGCACTCGCTCATCTGACCGGTGCCGATGCGTTCCACGGCGAAATCGACCACTGGTCCAGCGGCTCCGGCTCCGATCTTGTCGGACAGCCAGGAGGCGGTGAGGTCGTCGGGCCGTTCCAAGGCTTGGTCGTCTCGCTCGGTGTTGGGGGCCATGAGGGTCAGCGTGCCAGGGAGAAGCCATCCCAGGCCATTCGGCGGTCCGCATGCGGGTCGAACTCGACCCGGCACTTGCTGTCAAAGACCATCACGGCGCGGTCGTCGGGGATGTAGAGCGGCCAGTCGTCGCCCGGCACCCCGGTGCGGCTGAAGGAGCGCCAACGCCGTTGCACCTGGTTGCTGACCCGCAACGCTGCGCGCCGATCGGCCGCAGCGGTCAGCAACGCGCCGAACCTGGTGCGGTAGACGTCGAAGACGGCTAACAACTCGGTGGCATGGGTCGCCCCCAGTCCCGACCAGCGCAGGGTCCGCGGAGCAAAGTCGTACCGGTACCGGTAGGTGGGCGCATGGCCGCTGTGGGCTTCCGCGATCTGCCAGGCCGCCGAGCTGAACGCGAAGTCGCCGCCGAGCTGGATGCACGCCGACGACGCGGGATAATCCGGGTAGG
Organism: uncultured Actinomycetota bacterium; assembly: GCA_963767375.1. GTDB lineage: Bacteria > Actinomycetota > Actinomycetes > Mycobacteriales > Mycobacteriaceae > Mycobacterium. Next base: position 291,645 of record CAVYDT010000004.1, on the reverse strand, counting down.
CCGCGGTAATGCGTTCGCGGGCAGCCGGTTCCGTGTCGGCTAGCAACTCTTCGATCATCGATTGGTTGACCGGCAGCATGCGCATGAAACGGGTGAACAACCGGCCCTCGTCGGCATTCGTCCCCACGATGAGCGGTACCCGGTGCGCCCGGCCGGACCGCATCGCCTCGACGGGGTCGATGGGCAGGCAGTCGTCGCCAATGACCGGTCCGATCGGGAAGGCGCCCAACCTTTGTTCCATGCCCTGCTCGATGAGGCGGTGTTGTGCCTCCACCAGTTGGGCCGCGGATGCCTGCATCAGCGCGTTGGCGGCGTCCTGGCCGCGCACGCCGAGCAGCGCGGCGAACCGGCCGGCGAACTCGTCGGCAATCTCCTTCGACCGCACCAGACCCGATGCCGGGCTCTCCGAGATCGCGCGGGCGAACAGGCCTTTGGCCGCGGGCACCGCCAACAACGTGGCGGTGATGCACGCACCCGCGCTCTCGCCGAAGATGGTGACATTGCCCGGGTCGCCGCCGAACGCCGCGGCGTTGTCCCGAACCCACTGCAGAGCCAGCACCAGATCGCGCAGATACAGGTTGCTGTCGATGGTGATGTCCGGGGTCGATAGCGACGACAGGTCCACACAGCCCAGCACGCCGAGTCGGTAGTTGACCGATACGTACACGCAGCCGCGGCGCGCCAGCGCGGCGCCGTCGTATAGCGGAGTCGCCGAGCTGCCCATGATGTACCCGCCGCCGTGGATGAACACCATCACCGGCAGCGGTTCTTCGCTGGGCTGTTCGGGGGCGACGACGTTGAGGGTGAGGCAGTCTTCGCTCATGGACTGGTACCTGCCGACACCGACCAGGGTGTAGCGACGCTGCTGGGGCGCGCAGTTGGTGAAGCCGTGGCAGTGCCGCACCCCCGACCAGGGCTGGGCGGGCAGCGGCGCCCGGAATCGTAGCCGCCCCACTGGCGCCTGGGCGTAAGGGATGGATCGCCACCGGTTTACGCCGTCGCGCGTGAAGCCTTCGACGGTGCCGGTGGTCGTGTGCGCGCGGATGGTGCGCTCATGCATAACCCGACGGTAGCCGACACTACGGATGTAGGACGCGCGGAGCGCATAAATCCGGTGCGTGGCGGTTAGCCTGGCGGGATGCGGATCGCCGTCCTGGTCGCAGTGCCTTTCCTAGTTGGCGGGCTGGTTGCCGCATGCTCAACCGCGGGTAATAGCCACTCGGGTCAGACCCAGACCGCCCAGACCACCACCCCAGCATCTGCGACGACAACCACCGGCCCGTCGGGCAGCAAACCGCCGGCGGCGTCGACCGCGCCGGCTGCAGGAGCCGCGATCTCCGACATCATCGCCTGGATCGGGGCTGGTCATCCCGCGGATCCGGGCCGCTATCACACCGCGACGCGCGAAGGCGCAACCGCGTCGCTCGGTGCCGACATCGCGTTCACCGCCCAGGCGAGCAAAGTCGCCTGCATGACCGATTCCAAACACACCGCCGGCGCGCTGGCCTGTCTCGTCACGCTGACCAATCCCCCGCCCCGGCCGGAGACGGCCTACGGCGAATGGAAAGGCGGCTGGGTCGACTTCGACGGAACGAACCTGCAGGTCGGGTCGGCCCGCGGCGATCCGGGCCCGTTCATCAACGGCAACGGACCCGAGTTGGCGAACGGGGACTCGGTGTCATTCGGTGACTACCGTTGCCGCGCCGATCAATCCGGCGTGTTCTGCGTGAACTACGCCCACCAGTCGGCGGCCCGCTTCGGCACCGCCGGCATCGAGCCATTCGGCTGCCTGCGGTCGGTGCCACCGCCCGATGGCGTCGGCGTCGCGTTCAACTGCTCATGATCGTGGCGAACAGCTCGCTCATCTCGTCGGCTGGTCCGCCGGGCACCGTGTAGCCGGCTTCGTCGCGGATCTCGTTGAGGTGATCGCGCACGTCCTCGACCGACAGCGCCGGGCTGTAGAAACCCTGCGTGCGCCCGATGAAGAAGCGGGCAACATGCCCGGCGCCCACGGTGTAGATCTCTCCGGAAACGGGGCAATCCCGGTGGGCGAGAAACGCCACCACCGGAGCCACGAGTGCCGGGTCCAGCTTCTGAAGGTATTGGCCCACAAGGTCATCGAGTACCTCCTGCGCCGACGCATCGTCCGGTTTTTCGGCTGCTTCAACGGAGTGCGCCAACATCCGGGTGTAGGCGATCGGGGCGATGGCGTTGACCTTGATGTCGTGGCCGGCTCCCTCGGCGGCCAGCACTCGGGTGAAGCCGATCAACCCGGTCTTGGCCGACCCGTAATTACTCATGCCTTCGGCGCCCAGGATTCCCGCCGCCGAGCACGTGTTGACGATCCGGCCGTGCCGTTGTTCGCGCATCACTTTCCAGGCGGGCCGCGTCACGTGGAACGCGCCCTTGAGGTGCACGTCCACCAGGGGGTCGACCCGATCGGGAGTCATGTCCTGGAACGGTGCGTCGCCGACGATTCCCGCATTGTTGATCACGATGTCCACTCGGCCCCAGGTGGCAAGGGCGGTGTCGATGATCGCCATTCCGCCTTCGGGGCTGGTCACGCTGTGGCTATCGGCAACGGCCTGACCACCCTGCTGCCGGATCTCTTCGACGGTGGCGCTTGCCAACTCGCCATTCGAGCCATTTCCGGTCACCGACCCGCCGAGGTCATTGACCACGACGCGCGCGCCACGTGCCGCAAGCAGCAGCGCGTACTGCTTCCCCAGGCCGCCACCGGCGCCGGTGATGACCGCAACCTGGTTGTCGAACCGCAGCTCCCCAAGCGACATCGTCACCAGCTCACCGGAAGTTCTTTCATGCCATAGATGTTGGCGTGTTTGAACCGCAGCTCCTCCGGCATTACCGCCAGTTTAAGACCGGGTAGGCGACGCGCCAGCGTGGCGAACGCGATCTGCATCTCGACTCGAGCCAGGTTCGCTCCGATGCATTGGTGCACCCCGTAGCCGAAACCCAAGTGCCCGCGGGTGTTTCGTCCGATGTCGAAGGACTCGGGATTTGCGACGAATTCGGCATCCCAGTTCCCGGCGGGCAGGTTCATCATGACGAACTCTCCCGCGCGGATCAGCTGACCACCGATCACGAGATCTTCGGTCGCCACGCGATCGACTTGGCTATGCACGATGCTGAGGTAGCGCATAAGTTCTTCGACGATATTCGCAACGACGGCGGGATCGTCGTTTTGCCCCAGCCGCTCGAACACATCGGGATGTTCCAGCAGCGCAACCGTTCCCAATGAGATCATGTTGGCGGTCGTTTCGTGGCCGGCCTGCATCATGATCACACTGTTCATGGCTGTGGTGGCATGGTTGAGTTGGCCCGTCGCTACGTATTCGGTGACCAAGCGGCTGATCAGGTCGTCGCCGGGTTCGCGTTCTTTGCGCTTCACCAACTCCTCGATATACACATACATCGCCCCAAAGGCTTGCCCCTTCTCCTCGTCGGTGGACCTCTGATCCAACCCCACGGTGGTGTGGTGCTGGAAGATGCCGAGATCTTCCGGCGGCACCCCCAGCAGCAGCGCGATCACCAACGACGGCACCGGCAAGGCGAATTCACGCACCAGATCGGCCGGCGCGCCGTTATCGATCATCCGGCCGAGATAATGGTCGACCATTTCCTGGATTTGCGGCCGCATCGATTCGCATCGCCTGAAGGTGAAGTTGCTGGTCATCATGCGTCGCAATCGATGATGCTCGGGGTCGTCGGTGCGCGCGAACATCACCGGAATCTTGTCGTCGGCATCCGTGGGCATGATGGCGTCCGGAATGGTCTTCGCGGACAGCCGCGGATCGACCAGCGCCGCTCTGATGTCCTGGTAGCGGCTGACCACCCAGATCGGGTTGCCCTGGAACATAGCCCGCCGGAGCCCGGGCTGTTCCCGCCAGTCCACGAACTCGGGCGGGGGCGCAAGCGGACAGCGCGCGGCCCGCGGAACGGGCAACACAGGAAGGTCGGCGTCAGAGCGCAGTTCCGAAGTTGTTGACATGACTCGCGTTTCCGATTAAGTGCTGGTTGTCTGCCAGTTATAGAGCGTAGAGCTAGGACTTGTCGGCAGTCAACTGTCAGTTACGCTGTCACGATGACCGCGGTCGAAGACCGGCCGTTGCGAGCGGACGCGGCGCGCAACGTCGAGCGCATTCTGCGCGCAGCGCGGGATGTCTATGGTGAGTCGGGGCCCGACGCGCCGATGGAGGCGGTCGCGCGCCGTGCGGGTGTCGGTGAGCGAACCCTCTACCGCAGGTTTCCGACAAAGGCCGACCTGGTTCGGGCTGCCCTGGATCAAAGCGTCGCCGATGATCTCGCGCCGGCGATTGACGAGGCCCGCCGTGCCGACGACCCGCTGCGTGGTCTCACCCAACTGATTGAAGCCGCCATATCGCTGGGAGCTCGCGAACACAACCTGCTGACCGCCGCGCACCGGGCCGGGTCGCTAACGTTTGACATCTCGGTTTCACTCAACGAGGCGCTGGGCGACCTTGTCGACGAGGGCCAGCGAGTCGGACGGGTCCGCGCCGACCTGGTCGCCGATGACCTACCGCGCCTGATCGCGATGCTCTATAGCGTGCTGGCGACGATGGATTCGGACAGCGACGGCTGGCGACGCTACGCCGCTCTCATAATCGACGCGATATCCAACTCCGACGCGCAGCCGCTCCCCCCAGCGCCTCCCCTTCGTATTTCCGAACCCAGCAACTGGCGCGTGTAAGCGAGTCAGTTGATGGTTACCCCGGCGTCGACCTTGAATTGCAGTCCCGTCACCCACCTGGACTCATCGGATAGCAGGAACAGCACCGCGTTGCTGACGTCGACCGGTTCGACGGCCGGCGTGGGCATTGCGTTGACGAAAATGGGGATCAGGTCGGACCGTTCCTCGCCCAGGACGGTTCCGAAGGACGGCGGGATCATCCCGGTATGTGCACCGGTCGGAAGCACAGAATTGACGCGCACATTCTTTGCCGCGAGTTCGTTGGCCAATGCCAGCGTCAGGCCGACGACGCCGTACTTGGCCGCCGTGTAGGGCGACTGTAGCGGAAAGCCCTTGATGGCACCCGCTGAGCTGATGTTGACCAAGCTGCCGCCGCCCTGGTCGAGCAGGTGGGGTAGCGCGGCCGCACATGTGTTCCAGACTCCAATCAGATTCACGTCGACCACGGTGCGCCACTGATCAGCAGTTGTCTTGTCCCATGTCGCCACTGTCAGCACACCGGCGTTGGCGACCGCGCCGTCCAGGCCTCCCAGCTCGGCGACGCCATCGGCAACGGCGGAGCGTAGCTGTTCCTCGTTGCGAACATCAGCGACGCGACTTACACAGCCGCGGCCTAAATTCCTTACCAGTTGGGCTGTTTCGGCTAAGTCCTCTTCCGTGGCCAAGGGATATTCCAGCTCGGGCAAGGATTGGCAGATGTCGACCAGGATGAGGTCCGCACCTTCCTCGGCAAGCCGCAGCGCGTGGCTGCGACCCAGTCCGCGGGCAGCGCCGGTGATCAGAATGCGTTTGCCGGCAACGCGTCCCGGGGGTGATGTCGTCATATGTCCCAAGACTAGTTCCACATCAGGCCGCGCATGATCGCCGACTGGGGAATGTCCTCCACAGCGATCAAACCTCTGGGTGCGCGGCACACCCACTCGATCGCGTTGACCACGCGACCCGCCGTCGAGATGCAGCCGGCGTCAGTGGAATCGAGCACTGGATGCGAGACGTGGGTGTTTATCTCCACCCGCGGTTCGCCCTCCACCACGACACGGTGTACGCCGGTATGACCGTCGGGTGGGAACTCCCAGTCCGGCGCCGCGGCGGAGGTCAGCCTGGTGACATGCTCGAGGGTGATCACCGGTTGGCCGTCGCGGACGCCCTCGGTGGCAAACCGAACCGCGGCCATCTGTCCAGGCTCCACCGTCATCATTGTGCAATCGATGCGCTCTGGTGTGAACCATCGTTCGCTGCGCTGGCGGATCTCGTCGAGTTTTATGTCAAGGTTGTCCGCCAGACTGCGCACCTGACCACCCCACATCGACACGACTACCCCGGGCAGGAACAGCATCGGCGGGTCGTCGCCCTCAGTCGTTCCGAAACCCATTGCAGCACCTGTGAATTCGGCATCATCGAAGTTTCCGTAGTCGAAAATCTCCTGCACCGTGATCGAAGAGACGCGGGTCGTCAGGCTAACTGCAGAGTGCACCAACGTATCGCCGGAGAAGCCCGGGTCGATTCCGTTGACGTAGAGGGAGGTGTTGCCGGCCGCACAGGCTTGCTCCAACGGAACCCGCAGCCAGTCTTCGGCATGGCGGGGAGTGACTAGCCAGACCATCGAGGTACCAACCACGTTGGTGCCCGCCGCCAGAAATTTGGCCATCTGGCCGATCGCCTCCATCGGCCTCGTCTCGCCTTGAGACGTATAGACAACGCAATCGGCGCCGAGGGCTACCAGGGCGTCGATGTCGTCGGTGGCGATAATGCCGGTGGGCTCGTCCAGTCCGCACAGCTGGGCTGCATCCCGGCCAATCTTTTCAGCACTGGCGGCATGCACGCCGACCAGTTCTAGATCGGATCGACCGATGATCGCTCGCAGCGAATGCCGCCCCACGTTGCCGGTCGAGAATTGAATTACTCTGCGCACTGCCCGCTCCTCCTTCGCTAGTCCAGGTCAGTAGTCGGGTATCGGCAGTGGCGAATTGTTCGAGTCGATACCACCATCGACGTGGAAGGTCGCGTTGGTGGCGTAACAGTCACGCGTACACAGATACACCGTGAGCCGCCCCAGGTCCTCGACGTCGCCCAGGCGATGCAGGGGCGTGGTCTCTTGCATCTTCTCCAGTGACCCGGGCATCAAGTCCAGGCTGCTCTGCAGACCGTCTGTGGCAAACGAGCCGAGTGCGATGGCGTTGACCCGGATCTTGGGCGCGAGTTCTTGCGCCATCGCACGGGTAAGCGCCTCGAGGCCGCCCTTGGCAACGCAATAGGCGGTCAATGCACGAATGCCGAACCGGGCGGAACCCGACGAGATGTTGACGATGGAGCCGTGTCCGGCGCTGAGCATGTGCGGGGCCGCGAGCTGACTCATGATGAACGCGGAGGTCACACACCAGTCGAAGGTGTGTCGGAAATCCTCGTCCGTGATGTCCAGAAACCGGGCGTACGTCGAGCCGCCGACGTTGTTGACGAGAATGTCGATGCGGCCGAAGCGCTCCATTGCGGTGTTGACGACACGCTCACCGTCAGAACGGCTTATCGCGTCCGCAACGAGTGCCAGCCCCTTGCCGCCAGTCTCCTCGATGCTCTCAATTGATCGGACGATTTCGGACTCGGTGCGAGCGGTCCCGACAATCGTGGCGCCGGCCTCTGCCAACACCCGTGCGATGCCCGCCCCGACACCACGCCCCGCGCCGGTGACGATCGCGACTTGTCCATCCAGTCTGAACTGCTCCAATGCCATGCGGGCTCCTCTGATGAAGTGCGACGGTGCACCGCTCTATCTAAGAGGCTAAGCTGACTTAAGTCAACGAAAATGCGCCGAGCTCGGATTGGCTCGATGAGAGTAGCGTCATGTATTCCGGCCTTTCAGGTACGGAGCGAGATAGTCTTCTGAGTTAGTCTCGAAGCTTGTTGATGAGTCAGGTCAACCGTGAGAAGGAACCAAATGGCTGTGGCGGACAAGCTATCCGCGCGCGAAGCCAAGCGCTTGCAGACGCGGGAGCGACTGATGGGCGCGGCCATCGCGGAGTTCAAGAGGACCGGCATGGCGGAGGCCGACGTCGGCGCCATAGTGGCCGCAGCCGGCGTCGCGCACGGCACATTCTTCTTCCACTTTCCCACCAAGGAACATGTTTTGCTGGCGCTCGAGCGGCGCGAAGAAGACCGGATCGCCAAGCAGTTCGCGCAGTACGTGAAGGCGGAGCACGATCTCGCCTCGGCGTTGCACGAGGCTGTGCGCCTGGTGATGGGTTTGGAGCGTCGCCTGGGTGACATGCTGTTCAAAGACTTTCTGGCGGCGCACTTCTCGCAAACCCGGCCGCCCGCTGAGGACGGCCGGGATCACCCCCTGATCGTTTTGGTCGCCCATGAGATTGCGCTCGCTCAAGAACGCGGTGACACGGATGCCGGCGTCACTCCGATGAACAGTGCAGTGTTCTTCTTGCTGGGTCTCTACGCTCTGTTGATCGCCACACACGACTGGCCGACCCGTGACGCACTCGTCGAAGACTACGTAGCGAGAACCCTGCGCAGCATGGAGCCCTGAACCGCGCCGGTAGGTGACGCCGCTAGCGCAGGACGCCACGCAGCGGCATTAGTCCAAGTTCGAAGTGCGTGATGAACCCCGGCGGGGCCTCGCAGACGGCAGGAATCGCGTTGGCGGGGCCCATTGCTGTCCAGGTGTAGCCGGGCTTGGGGTAATTGCCTTGTGGATCGGCGGGCGCTTGGAGGATCAGCTCGGTGGGCTCATCGCCGTCAATCACTATGCGGTAGTGGTAGTGATTACCCCAATCAGGCTTGGGGTCGATGGCGTCGTAGTCGTCCATCGTGTACATCTCGTGGAAGGTCATGAAGGGCTTGCCGTCCACCCAGGTCGTCCACTTGTGATGCTGAGAAGCGACCTGGCCCTTCTTGATCACGCCTTTGAAGCCCGGCATGTCGCTTCCCGGCCCGCCTTCGAAATGAATGTCGCGCGCGGCCACCCCAAGCTCCACCTCGGTCGTGTATTTGTCGACCGTCTTGCCGAAGCCGTCCACGATCATGGCCATCGACTGTGCGAACAGCGGCCATGCATTACCCAGGAGATTCGGGCCGGACCGAAACTCGTCCGGCGTGTTTCCCATTCCCATCTCGTGCAGGTACTTCAAGGTGTCCTTGCCGAAATTCACTACCTCATAAATCTGGATGGACTCAATCCGGCTGACGATTCGGGCCAGCGTCAGGACGAGAAGGTCTCCCGCGAAACCGGGATTGATCCCGCCCGCGTGGAAAGAAGTGCCGCTCTCAAGGCACGCTGCCTCGATCTTGTCGATGTCCGCGGCGCTGTGTTCGGTTCGGTACCACCAGGCGCCACCCGAGGCGACGACGTTCTTGCCCTGGCGCAGCAGACGGCAAACCTCATCGGGATCAGACCAGAGCGGCGCGTAGAACACGCAGTCGGCGTCAAGTGCCTCGATGGCCGCCTTGTCGTCGGTCGCGAGCACACCGCCCGGCTCGAAACCGGCGAGCTCGCCGGCGCTCTTGCCTACCTTCTCCGGACGGCTGCAGAGCACCCCAACGAGTTCGAAGGCGGGGTTGTTGATGAAATGGCGAAGCCCAATTGTTCCGACGTTGCCTACGCCCCACTGGATAACGCGATATTTCTTGTCAACCGGCACGTTGAGCGCCGTTGTCTTGGCAGGCGATGTGAGCGTCATTGCTTCTCCTCTGCATGCGCGGAAAGTCGCCGACAACTCGACAGCGAGGAAGGCTGAGCGCCCGCTGAGCGTAAGATCGCCTTCGCATTTGTGTCAAGGACTGAGTAAAGTCAGTAACCCTGGGCGTTCAACGGCCCGCGTGAGTACTCTGCTTCGCGGACAAGGCGACTGTCTGCTCGTTGCCGTCTCGGATCGCGCGTCGGCCGAGGTCTCTTCGCGTCGAGTCTGATCGTGGTCGTGTGGCGTAGCGCTGGCCGGCGGCGGGGAGTGCGCCATCCAAGCCGGGTAATAGCGGTGTACTACAAGCCAAGTCATCGCTTCCTATCGTTTCGCGCTGGACCTCTGAGAGGCCGGTGAAGCGGATGAGGCGTTCTGGCGGCCGGACTCGTCGGGAAGCCATCCACGCGGGCTCAGTTCGTCGCGGGTACCGGGAGCGCGCTGTTACGGACGCCGCCGTAAAGACCGGCCTACTACGTGCGATATTCGGTGACTACCGTCAGTTAAATACCACTGACCTCGCGACGGTTTTGGAAGATCGCCGCCGTCCGCATAGCAGTCCCGCGTGCTGAGATAGACCGGCCAGCTGCTCTTGATGACCACAGTCAGTTTTGTTATGTTGGCGGCTTGAACCGGCCAAGTTTGAAACTTCGCTCCTCCGCCGTAGGGGGCCGGGCGACGGTGCCGACGAGCGGTGTGCGCCCGGGTTCCTCTTTGGACGAGCACATGGAGGAGTCGCGGCTCGCACAGCGCCATGCCGACAAGTGGCTCATCTCAGGCAGTTTCCTGATCGGCACCGCGGCGCTCGGTATCTTCGGCCTGCCGCTCTTCCTGCGCGGAGTCTGGTTGCTGCGGCGGGCGCAAAAAGCCGGGCTCTCGGTTCGGCCCATGATGGTCACCCTGATCGGCTACCTCGTCATCATCGACTCCGCGATAAACACGGTGGGTTGGGCGCTCGATCTGGTCGCCAACCACAGTCTGCTGGCCCGGGTGTTGTTGAACGGGTGGGGCAACATGTTCGACGCGGGCTACTTCTGGCACTACAACGAGCTGTGGGTCGGTGGCGCGGCGGGACCCGGCGAAAAAGCGATGGAAGTCGGCATGATCCTCACCGTGTTCACGATGCGCATCGCGGCGGCGATCGGGTTCTTGCAGATGAAGCGCTGGGGTCATCAGTGGATGGTCGTCACCTGCTGGATGGGTGTGGTGATCTGGACCACCTATGTGTTCAACATGACGATGTTCGCCGATGTGCGCTATGCCGGTGTCGTGTTGCCGGTCATCGGTTGGTGGCTTTACGACATCTTCTACATCAGCCCATTTCTCGCGATCCCGTACCTACACACGGTCAATCGCGAAATCTTCTCCGACTGACGCACCGGTCGCCGGCTGCGAAGCCTAGATGATCCCGAGCCGTTGGAACGTGTCTTTGACCCCGTCCTTCCAGTGCACCGCGCACTGACCGATCAGCTGCTCACGCCGGGTGTTATCGGAGACGAAGGAGTCGAAGCTGATAGCGCCCTCGATGAAGCTTGGCGTGACGCCAGTGAGTTCCGCGACGTAATCGCCCATCTGCCGGTCCGACACGGGATCATCCCCACCCCAATTCACGATGGTCGCCGGGACGGACGCGACCTCGAGGAGCAGATGGGCCTGTCTGCCGATGTCCTCTCCCCCGATCGGCGAACCCATGTTGCTATAGCCGATCGGGGCAAGCCACGGTCTGCCTTCCTTGAACGTGTTGTACTGCATGACGGGTAACCCGCCGTGGCCGGTCCAGCTGTACCCGACGTTCATCCGGGCGATGGTGGTTGGCAGCTCGAGCATCCGCGCGGCCGCGCGGACGGCCCCCTCGGACGTAATCTTGATGACCGGGTACACCTCTGCGTAGCTGGCAAGGCCGCCGAGCGGATCCGTCTCTGCGTAGGCATGGTGCGGATGATCCGCGTGCCGTTTGTATACGCACGAGCTCGAAACATGAAGGAACGCTTTGGCTTTTCTGCAATGCTGCATCAGCAGGGCCGATGCCTCTGCATTGTTGGTGATCGACTCGTCGTAATCGGGACTTACGTGCAAGGCCGAGTGCACCACGTGCGTGAAGTCGTCCGGCAGCATGGAGGTGTCGCCCGAATCCATGTCCCACCAGCAGGTTTTGATGCCTATCGCCTCGAGTTGCGCCTTGCGTCCCGGATCGCTGAACCGCGCGGCGCACCACACCTCGTTGTCCTTGGCGAAGTTCTCGGCGATTGGACCGGCGATCTGCCCAGTCGCCCCGGTCACCAGAATTTTTCGGCCCTCAGGCATGGTCCCCGTCCTTCTTCCGGTGATCGTCTCACTGCATTGCGTCGTATCTTTGTAAGCCGCCCGCAGGGAGCTGTCAATGATTCCAATCAGTGACTCGAGTCAGAATCATGCGTACTGATGAGCGGCGCGACGGGCAGTCACCGGGTTGCCGGCTTCCACTCGAGCAATTGCCTTTTGGTTCGTGTGGTCCTGGAATTGTCAATGACAGTGCTCAGCGGTAACGCGCACAGCGCCGGTCGCCCGATCTGACTCACCATTGACTTAGGTCAGCCAGTGGGCTACAAAGGGGACACGATGACGCCGCAGGTCAAGCACTCCGCCCGCGAGACGCGCCGGCTGCAGACGCGTCAGCGCATCCTGGGCGCGGCGATAGCCGAGTTCAAACGTTCGGGCATGGCGGGAGCTGATGTAGGTGCGGTCGTTGCGGCTGCCGGTGTCGCGCACGGCACCTTCTACTTTCATTTCCCAACCAAAGAACACGTGCTGCTCGAGTTGGAGAGACGCGAAGAAGCACGCGTCGGCGCCGAATTCGCCCGGTTTCTCGCAGAGAACCACGACCTGGAAACCGCGTTGGCCGAGGTCACCCGCCTGGTGCTGGGGTTAGAGCAACTTCTCGGCCGACGTCTCTTCAAGGAGCTACTGGCGCTTCACTTCTCACCGTCGCGCCCACAGGCTGACGGATGGACCGACCATCCCGTGATCGTGTTGCTGGTCCGAGAGATCGAGAGGGCCCGCGGCGACGGTGAAGTGCATCCGGAGGTCGACGCGTTCTACAGTGCGACGTTCTTCCTCCTCGGCATCTATGGAGTGCTGACCACCACGGACAACCCCGACACCCGCGACACGATGCTGGCCAAATTGGTCGCATCTGCGGTACGCGGTCTCGAGGTCCGATGACCCCCGATGACACTTTTGCGCCTGCAGGATCCATCAAGGAGGTCTGAAAATGGATTGGATCTGGGAGATCCTTCGCTACGTCGCCGCTTGGGGTGGCACCGGCCTGATCATCTGGTTCTGGTACTGGATGTTCTCTAGCCTCGGCACGTTCTGAGGCGGAATGGCCGAGCTCTCTGATGCGCATGCGCTAGCGATCGAGCGCAGCTGCGCCCTAACGGCGGTTGCCTTGAGCAAGCAGCGTCGCGAGGGCGTGCGCCTGGTGACCGGCGACAGGCGCCGCTTCAGCTTGAGCTCAGCGCTCGACTTCGTCTACGTCCCCTATCCCCCGCTGGTCCACGACTGGACCCGCAGAACCTTGACGTGCGGTGTCGCACTTCAGTGTTCGCCGTCGAAGGATCGAATTGTCGAGTATCGGCTGCATGAGCTGTCGGCCCGAGAACTAGATGCACTCACGCTCATCGAGGCTGGTGTCGCGCTGGGATGGATCGCGTCAAACTGGCCCGGGCTGCTGACCGAAATGCGGCGAGTGCTACCAGATCTGAAGATCGCACCCGGCGAGATGGGCGCAGCGGAGATGCTCAACCGTGCGATTGCACTGGCGGGCACGGGGCAACCACTGGGCGTTCATCCCCTGCTGGGCAGTTTGCCGTCGGCCTACACAATGCCGCAGGGATTGTCGGACAGGTTGCGCCGAAGCTTTGGCAGGCTGCCGTGGACCACAACGCAGAAGCGGCTTCCGCGGGCGTACTCCGTGCCCGTGGGTGGCGACGGCGGAGTGCGTAACCCCAACCTGCCACCGCCAAGCCGACCCCAGGACAACGACCTCGACATCACCCCGGACCACCGGCCCGGCATTCCGTATCCCGAGTGGAATGCGTGGACGAAGAGTTTTATGCGAGACCACGTCGCGGTTCTCGAGCGCGCACACACGAGCCGCACTCGCCAGCCTGGGTCCATCTCCGCCGACCTTCGGAAATGGTTTGAAGAACACACCCATCGCGCGATGAAGGATCGCCTCGAAGACGGCTCGGATCTGGATGTCGAACAATACGTCAGGCACTACATCGACATGGCGACCGGCGAGGCGAGCCAACCGCGTATCTTCCGCGAACTGCTGCCCGGCAGCCGCGACGTCACCACCGCGCTGCTGCTCGACGGGAGTTCGTCGTTGGGAGTGCACGGCGGACGGATCTTCCGACTGGAATTGGCTTGTGCCGATGCGCTTTCGCGCGCAATGAATCATGCCCGCGAGCGCCACGGCATCTTCGTGTTCACCGGGAACACCCGACATCGAGTCGAGGTCGGCTGCCTGAAGGACTTCGAGGATCCCCGGTTCGTACCGCCGAGCCGCCTCGGGCTGCAGACCGGCGGCTACACCCGGCTCGGCGCCCCGCTGCGCCACTTGACGAGCCGACTTCTGGCGCAGCCGTCCGAGCGGCGCCTGCTGATCGTGATCGGTGACGGCCTGATGTCCGATGAGGGTTACGAGGGCAGGTACGCCTGGGCCGATGCGGCGCACGCGGTCGAGGAGGCCAACGACGCGGGCGTCTGTATGTACTACGTCGGCGTCGGCCCGACCCGGGTCGACCCGCTCCCAGAAGTGTTCGGGCCCCGTCGGTCTCAGCGCATCCGACGAGTCGAGGAACTTCCACGCGTGCTCGCCCACGTGCATCGTGAGCTTGTCGCCGCATGACAAACAACCAGTCCCCGGAGAAACGCGAGAGATGACCACCGACACCTATTTCGCGAACGGCAACGAAGTTCAGCTGTTCGAGTTGGCCTTTCAGCGGCGGATCCCGGTGATGCTCACCGGCCCGACGGGGTGTGGCAAGACACGGTTCGTCGAGCACATGGGTGTGCTGTTGCGACGGCCCGTGGTCACCATCAGCTGCCACGACGACCTCACCAGTTCGGATCTCGTCGGCCGATTCATGGTGACCGGTGGTGATGTCGTGTGGACCGACGGGCCTCTCACCAGAGCGGTGAAAGCCGGCGCGATCTGTTATCTGGACGAGGTCGTGGAGGCCCGCCACGACTCGTTGGCGATCCTGCATTCGCTGACCGATCACCGCCGCGCCCTGTACCTGGACCGGGCCAACGAGGTTGTGCAGGCGCCCGAGACATTCATGCTCGTGTGCTCCTACAACCCCGCCTACCGCAGCTCACTCAAGGAACTCAAACCGTCCTTCCGGCAGCGGTTCGCCACGCTGCCGATGAATTATCTGCCCGCCGATCGCGAGGCCGAGGTGATCGTCGCCGAGGCGGGCGTTGGAATGGCGACGGCCATGCGGCTCGTGCAATGCGCGATCGCCATCCGCACCGCGGACGAGGCCTTCCACTTCGAGCCGCCGTCCACCCGGGTTCTAGTAACTGCGGCACAGTTGATCGCCGCCGGCGCAACCGAACTGGAGGCTGCAGATGCCTGCATCCTCGCGCCGCTGAGCAGCGACGGTGCGATCACCGACGGTCTGCGTGAAGTGGCGGCAGCCAGCCTCGCCGCCGCTGACGCCTCGAGCACGTCATAGAAAGGAGCAACTCGACATGGACCAACAGGAGCAGAAGCGCAAGAGGGCGCTCATCGTCTTCCAAATAGCCATCTATGGCTACTTACTGGTGATGTTCGGAATCCAGCTGTATATGTCATTCGCTCGAGGATGGTGGGATCTGTGAACCTCCCTCTGCTCAACCGGCTTTCAGGCCAAGGATCTCCGCGATCCACTACGCCTGCTCAGACAGCCGGCTCGGTCAGCCTGGAGGATCACCACGAAGAATCCCGTCAAGCTCAGCGTCGTGCCGACAAGTGGATGATCGTCGGCGCCGCCTTGATGGGCATGTGGGCTCCCGGCCTCATCGGGTTTCCCATTTTCATGCGCGGGGTGTGGTTGCAGCGCCAAGCCCTGCGCGCCGGCCTGTCGGTTCGGCCCATGATCGTGACCCTGATCGGTTATCTCGTCTTGATCGACGGAATGCTCAACAGTCTGGGCTGGGCCCTGGACCTGGTCGCCAACCACACGTTGATCAACCGGGTGCTGATGGTCGGCTGGGGCAACATGTTCGACGCCGGCTACTTCTGGCACTACAACGAGCTCTGGGTCGGCGGCGCGGCCGGGCCCGGCGAGAAAGCCTATGTGGCGGGGTTGATCTTCACGGTGTTCTCCATGCGGGTCGCCGCGGCGATCGGGTTTTTACAGATGAAGCGCTGGGGTCATCAGTGGATGGTCGTCACCTGCTGGATGGGCGTGGTGATCTGGTCCTGCTATGTGTTCAACATGACGATGTTCGCCGACGTTCGCTACGCCGGCGTCGTATTCCCGGTCATCGGCTGGTGGCTCTACGACATCTTCTACATCACCCCGTTCCTCGCGATCCCGTACCTGCACACGGTTAACCGCGAAATCTTCTCCGACTGAACAGGTTTAAGGAGCACCGCCATGACTTCATCTTCTTCACCGTCACCCACCGAGGAAAAGAACCCGGCTGACGATCTCGAGCCGGGGACAACGCCGTACTACGCGCGGATGCATAAATGGATCAAGCGGGCCGTCTTGGTGTGCCTGATCGCACTGGTCATCGAGGGTGCCTTCACGTTGCCGTTCATGGCGGTTTACTACGGCTACCCGACGCTGAGCCTCACGGAGATCTGCAGCGAACTGCTGAAGATTCGATACTCCAATGACACGCTCGAGTGCAAGTACCCCTACCCGCCGTTGGGACCACCGGAGGGCGCTGAGGGCAAACCCACCGCCCAAGACGTGTGGGGAATCCAGCCGATACCCAAGTATCACCGCCTCGGGTTCCGCGAACTCGTCAGAATTCACAACGAACGGCTCGCTCGCCAGGCGGCCCAGCAGCACGCGGCGTCGCACCAATGACACGAAAACTGCGTGTGATCCAGTGGGGCACCGGCAACGTCGGCAAGCACGCGGTCGCGGCCGTGCATGAACACGCCGACCTCGAACTGGTAGGGGCGCTGGTCTACAGCGACGAGAAGGCCGGACGCGATGTCGGCGAGATCGTCGGCATCGACCCGATCGGTGTCATCGCGACGAAAGACGTCGACGAGATCCTGGCCCTGGACGCCGACTGCGTGCTCTACCACGCCCAGGGTGACTGGAATCCACCGGCCGCGCTCGACGACATCTGTCGGCTGCTGGCGTCGGGTAAGAACGTGGTGTCCACCGCGGTCACCGCGTGGATCTACCCGCAGAGCACCGAGGGCGACGTCGTCGAACGGCTCGAAGCGGCCTGCGCCGAAGGTCGGAGTTCGTTTCACGGTACCGGTATCGAACCGGGCTGGGGCTCAGAAGTGCTGCCACTGGCCATGTCCGGACTGTTCCGCCGGATCGATTCGCTGCTGGTGCAGGAGCTGATGGACTACAGCACCTATGAACAGCCGTTCGTACTGTTCGACGTGATGGGCTTCGGCAAACCGCCCGACACCCGGGTACCGATGGACGAACCCGCTATCGGCGCACTGTCGTTCAAGGCCCCGCTGATGCTGGTCGCCGAAGGACTCGGCGCCACGATCGAGGACTACGTCTGGGAGCGCCAAGTCGCCACGACCGACAAGCCGATCGAGGTCAAGGCGGGGCGCGTGGAGGCCGGGACGGTGTCGGCGGTGCGATTCGCCTACACCGCCATCATCGAGGGGCGCCGGGCCCTGACGGTCGAGCACATCACCCGCCTGGGGCCAGACCAGGCTCCGCACTGGCCGAATGGGCGAGGCTGGAAAGTCACGGTCGAGGGCCTTCCGTCGATGGTGCTCGAATCGCGGATCGCCATTCACGATGAGGACGACACCGACCAGGCCTGCCTGGGCACCGCCATGCATGCGGTGCACGCGATCGCACCGGTCTGCGCGGCGGCGCCCGGAATCCGTACCTTCCTCGATCTGCCGAACATCGTGGGCCGAGGGGTGCTGTCGAAGGGACTTTCCCGTTGACCTACCGGGTCGTTCAGTGGACGACGGGAAATGTCGGGAAGAAATCGGTGCATGCGATAGCGGCGAATCCATCGCTGCAACTTGTCGGGTGTTACGCGTGGTCTCCCGACAAGGTCGGCCGCGACGTCGGTGAGCTGTGCGGCATCGAGCCCCTAGATGTGCTGGCTACCGAGGACATCGATGCGCTGCTCGCGCTGGCGCCCGACTGCGTGGTGTACAACCCGATGTTCGCCAAGGTCGACGAGCTGGTCCGCATTCTCGGCTCGGGCATCAACGTGGTGACCACCTCCGAATTCATCACCGGTCATCAACTGGGTGAAGAGCGTGATCGCATCGCCGAGGCCTGCGAGCTGGGCGGTTCGACCATCTTCGGCAGCGGCATCAATCCTGGCTTCATCCAGCTCTTCGCCATCGTCACAGCCGGGATCTCGGACCGAGTGGATCGGATATCCATTGCGGAGTCTTTCGACACGACGATCTACAACTCGCCGGCAACGGAAATCCCCATGGGCTTCGGCTATCCCATTGACCAGCCGGGCCTTCGCGAGATAACCGAGAAGGGATCTGGAATCTTCCGCGAAGCGGTTCTTCTGGTCGCCGACGCCCTCGGAACAGAACTCGACGACATTCGCTGTGACGTCGAGTATGCACAGACCACCGAAGATCTCGAATTGCCCGGCGACTGGACCATCGCGGCGGGCTGCGTCGCGGGTATCGATGTTCACTGGAAGGGGATTCTCGATGGTCGCGACGTCATCGAGATCCGTGGAGTGTGGACCAAGGGCCAATCGTTGAACCCCGCTTGGTCGACTGATTTCGGGTACACCATCACGGTTGAGGGCCGACCCACAATAAAGAGCACACTAAGCTTCGAGCCGCCGCCGGACTTTGTCGGCGAAACGCTGGACGACTTCATCATGCTCGGCCTCACCATCACGGCCATGCCCGCCATCACGGCGATACCAGCCGTCGTCGCGGCGCCGCCCGGCATCGCCACCTACACCGACCTGCCGCTGCTACTTCCGCGCGGAGTCCTCCGAGATCAACGTAAATTAGCTGCACGCTAATAACTTTCGATAGAAAGACGTCGATGCCTGAGACCACAGAAGACTCGTCACCGCTGGTCCACCACGTCGTGTTCGCCGTTGCACCGGAGCGGCACGCTGAGGTGGCAAAGCTGTTCACCGATCTCGGATTTGGCTTCGAGAACCTCGAG
The DNA here is from genome assembly GCA_963767375.1 of uncultured Actinomycetota bacterium. Lineage (GTDB taxonomy): Bacteria > Actinomycetota > Actinomycetes > Mycobacteriales > Mycobacteriaceae > Mycobacterium. Next base: position 272,878 of record CAVYDT010000004.1, on the reverse strand, counting down.
CTTGCCGAGCTCGGCTTGCACGTGTACCTGGACTGGAATCGGGGCATCGAACTGATCAGCCCGATTCCAGGATCGACCGCGTCGGTGGCCGCTTCGGTGGATGAGTTCCTGGAGCGTCAGGGCGACGGTGTGTACACCGTGGTGATCCGAGTTCCGGGAGCCTCGGCCGCTGAAGCCGTCGCCGAGCGCTACGGAGGGACAACGCGCTTCCGGCAAAACTTCGAGGGTGAGGGCTCCTACCTCGATGAAATCGATTTGTCGGTGTTCGGCCTTCCGCTGACGTTTCTGTCTACCAATGTGCCGTGAGCGCTTCCCGTGATCGCCGAGCGCAAACCGAAAGGAACAGACTCCGTGGCCGAGCCTCATGACTCCCGGGAAATTCCGGTGCTCGACTTGACTGATCTGCCGATGTCCCTCGACCGGGGCGCCGGTTGGGCCAGATTGCGGGATGCCGGCCCGGTGGTATTGAGTGACGGTTGGTATGCCCTGACTCGTCGAGCGGATGTGCTTGCAGCACTGCGTAATCCGAACGTGTTCTCGTCCAAGAAAGCATTCGAGGTGGTCGGCAGCCCGCTGCCGCTGGTGCCGGCAGCGTTTGATCCACCGGAGCACACCCGGTTTCGCAAGATCCTGCAACCGTTCTTCAGCCCGCATGCGCTCGCGACGATCCTCCCGTCGATTCAGGCCCAAGCAATTGACATCATCGACACGATTGCCGGACGCGACGAGTGCGAGGTGATGGCCGACCTGGCGACGCCGTATCCGTCGCAGGTCTTCCTGACGTTGTTCGGCCTGCCGCTAAAGGATCGCGAGCGGCTTATCAGGTGGAAGGACGCGATCATCGAACTGAGCATTCCGGCCGCCGCAGGCGAAACCCCAGACATGACACCGGCACTGGAGCTGTTCGCCTACCTCACCGAGGCCGTCGCCGACCATCGGCAGAATCCGGGCGACGATGTCCTTTCTCAGGTGCTTGTCGGCGAGGACGCGCTCACCGACGACGAAGCCCTCGGAATGGCCTTCTTCTTCGTTCTCGCCGGTCTGGACACCGTCACCTCGGCGATAGGGGCGGCGATGCTCGAGTTGGCGCGCCGTCCCGACGTGCGCACTAGACTTCGGGAAAAGCCGGACGACATCGGCGTTTTCGTCGAGGAGATCGTCCGATTGGAGTCCTCGGCTCCGGTGGTCCCACGAGTGACGACCGAGGAGGTCACCGTTGCCGGTATCACGTTGCCAGCGGGCTCTCGGGTGCGGCTGTGCCTCGGCGCGATCAACCGGGATGGCAGCGATGCGATATCCGGTGATGACCTCGTGATGGATGGCAAGGTGCACAAGCACTGGGGCTTCGGTGGCGGTCCGCACCGTTGCGTTGGTTCGCATCTGGCACGGATGGAAATGAACGTTGTCGTAACCGAATGGCTAAGCCGCATTCCGTATTTCGAGCTTGCGCACGGATACCGGCCCGAGATCATCTGGCCATCGCCAACCTCCACATTGGCGCAACTACCGCTGCGGATCCTCGCGCCGGGGACGTCATGACCGTCGGTATCGAAATGCCCAATGTTTTCGAGGCGGGGCTGCCGACGCTCAGCTATGACATCACCGAATCCCCGCACGACGTGTACCCCCGAATTCGGGCAGCCCAGCGGCTGGCTCCGATCGCAATCGGGCCGTTGGGTCCGGAAGTCCTGTCCTACGAACTCGCCAGAGCTGTTCTTCGGGACAATCGGTTCGTGATCCCGCCGGGCCTTCACCTCACGGCTCAGGGTGTTACGTCGGGTCCGCTGTGGGACCGAGTCGTGGGCAGCATCATGTGCGCCGAAGGCGCTGAACACCATCGGCTGCGCAGCCTGGTATCGAAGGCATTCACGCCGCGCGCGACCGCGCGTCTGCACGACACGATCGGCGATGTGGTCAACGAACTGGCCGATCAGGTCGCCGACGCGGGCGCCTGCGACGTCGTCACCGACATTGCGCGGCCCTATCCGATCCCGATCATCTGCGCGTTGCTTGGTGCGCCCCGTGACGACTGGCAACAGTTTTCGCTGTGGGCCGACGAGATCTTCAAGATGGTCAGCTTCGCTGTCAATCTCGTCGACGAAGTGCCTGCCGTCATGCGCGCATGGGGCGAGCTGGACGCCTACGTCGACGATATGGTCGCCGAGCGACGACGCAGTCTGACTGACGATCTGCTCTCCGACCTCATCCGCGCCGAGGACAACGGTGACCGGCTCAACGCCTACGAACTGCGCATGACGGTGGCCAGCTTGTTGGTGGCGGGAACGGACACCACCCGCAATCAGCTGGCCGCCTCCATGCAGGTCCTGTTCGATCACCCCGAGCAGTGGGCGATGCTGCGCGATCATCCCGAATTGGCCATGCCCGCGGTCGAGGAAAGCATGCGCCATTCACCGGCGGTGTGCAGCACGCTTCGCACCGTTAACGAAGACGCCGAGCTCGGCGAATACACATTCCCCGCCGGCACCTTTATTTTCGTGAATACCTTTGCGGCCAACTGTGATCCCGCCGTGTACGACGATCCCGACCGCTTCGACATCACCCGCAAGGCGCCGCCGGCGATATTGACCTTCGGCGGTGGGGTGCACTACTGCCTCGGCGCTAATCTCGCCAGACTGGAGCTTGCCGAAGCACTCAAGATTCTTGCAGAGCGTCTACTTAACCCTCGCTGTGTCGGCCCCGCGCCGTGGAAGCCAATGCTTGGCATGAGCGGGCCCAAGAATCTGCACATACAGTTCGGAAGCGGTGCGGCCGCCTGTCGCTAAAAGCCAGCCTGATCAGTGGCTGCCTGGGCAAGCCGTTCAGCGCGAACGCGAAATCTCACAGCCAGCCCTGGCTGCGGTCGGTTGCCGGCAGCGGTGGGTTGTCTTCGGAACCAACTTCGAGCACGCGGATCTCCCCTGTGCCGCCGTCGACTTCGACCAGGGCTCCCGGCGGGAGCCGGTGCGTGGCGGCTTGGACGTCGACCACGCACGGGAACCCGAATTCGCGGGCCACCACGGCGGCGTGGGACATCGGTCCGCCGAGTTCGGTACCTGAACGCCGCGGTCAGACCCCCACTCGTCGCCAGCCGTCGGCGGCCCTGGCCGCCTGAATCAGCACATCACACAGTTCGCGCAGCTCGGTTGCCCGGGCCCCCTCGTCGAGCGCGGTCGCGACGTCCTCGGCCGCGCATCGCACCTGGTAGACGCGATCCGACAGGTCGGCTGCGTCGTCGGCGGACAGCACGACCGCGTCGGCGGGCAGCGCGGGCCCGGCTCCGGCCTCGCCCCGGGTGATCATGGCCCGCTGTTCGTAGGCCCGCTGGCGACAGGATTGCCGGCAGTACTGGCGACGGCGGCCCATCCCGACCTCGGTGACGTCTCTGCCGCACCAGCGACACGGCTGGGGCCCCGCGCCCCGTTTTCCCAGACTCACGCTTGCCGACTTTAGCCCGCGTGAGTCATTTTGAGCCGGCGACACCGCGTATCATTGGTGGTCGCGCCGCACGCACCGCGCGCCGGTCCGGGGAACTAGATAGCCCGTCGTAACGTTTGCCAACCGGAACAGTATTGGAATTACGGGAGAGCCCGAGAGCTCACAGGCCACACAAGGAGTAGCGCTTATGGCTGATCGCGTCCTCAGAGGCAGTCGCCTCGGAGCCGTGAGCTACGAGACCGACCGCAACCATGACCTGGCGCCGCGCCAGATAGCGCGGTACCGCACCGACAACGGCGAGGAGTTCGAGGTCCCCTTCGCCGACGACGCCGATATCCCCGGCACCTGGCAATGCCGAAACGGCATGGAGGGCACCCTGATCGAGGGTGATCTGCCGGAGCCCAAGAAGGTCAAGCCGCCCCGTACGCACTGGGACATGTTGCTGGAGCGCCGTAGCGTCGAAGAACTCGACGAGCTGCTCAAGGAGCGCCTCGACATCATCAGGTCACGCCGCAGGGGCTAAGTAGGGCTGACGCGCAAGCCACCTGCCCCTGACCGGTTATGCCCGGTCGTGAGTGTGTGTGCTGCCGGTGCGGGCGAATCGTCCCTCGATGCCCCATCGGGTGACTTTGGCCAACGCTTCGCGGATGTTGGATCCGCTCATCTTGGACACGCCGAGTTCGCGCTCGGTGAAGGTGATGGGCACTTCGGCGACGACGAACCCGTTGCGCACCGTGCGGTTCGTCAGGTCGATCTGGAAGCAGTAGCCCTTGGAGTCCACGCTGTCGAGGGCGATCGCCTCGAGCACTTCGCGGCGGTAGGCGCGGTAGCCGGCGGTGATGTCGTGGACACTGACACCGAGCGACAGCCGGGCGTAGGTGTTCGCCGTCCAGGACAGCGCCCAGCGCCGCCAGGGCCAGTTCCGCACCGTGCCGCCGTCGACGTAGCGCGAACCGATGGCCAGGTCGGCTCCGGCGTCGACGGCCTCCAGCAGCCGATGCAGCTGCTCGGGCGCGTGGCTGCCGTCGGCGTCCATCTCCACGAGCACCGAGTACTGCCGGCTCAGGCCCCAGGCGAAGCCTTCCAGGTAGGCCGCGCCCAGCCCGTTCTTGACGGTGCGGTGCAACACGTGCGTGCGACCGGGATCGGCGGCTGCCAGTTCGTCGGCGAGTTGGCCGGTGCCATCTGGGCTGTTGTCGTCCACGACGAGCACGTGCACGTCGGGGCACGCGGTCTTGAGCCGCCCATGGATCAGCGGCAGGTTCTCCCGCTCATTGAAGGTCGGGATGATCACCAGGACGCGCTGGCTGGGGCGGTTCCCCGGGATCGGGGGCGCCGGCTGGCCGGTGGTCATGTAGCTCCTCTGTGTCGCCCGGAATGATGTGGTCGCCGCCCTCTTCGGAAGGGGTGTCGGGCGCAACCCCTGAGTCCGAAGATTCGCTCCGGGGCGCTGGACCGCCGGCGATTCGGACGCAAGGACCCTCTATTCTGCCAAATTCCGATCAAAATAACCGCTCCAGCCGTCCCGACCAGCATCCATTGGATGATCGGACCCCAGCGGGTTGCCGGCGTGAGCGTTGTCTTGAGGCGGACCAGGGTGTCCAGGTAGGCGGGCTGGAAGAACTCCGTGCGGGCCAACTCGGCGCCATCCGGCGCGATGACAGCACTGATTCCAGTGGTGCCGGCAACCAGGACGTATCGGTCGTATTCGACGGCCCGTACCTTGGCGAACGCGAGCTGTTGCTCGCTCATGGTCTGGTTGAACGTGGCGTTGTTGCTGGGCACGGCCAGCAACTGAGCGCCGTTGAGGACCGCCTTGCGGGGCTCGCGATCGAAGACCACCTCCCAGCAGGTGGCCACCCCGACCGGTACTCCCGCGACGTGCACGACGTCACTACTTCTGTGAGGCACGAAGTGGCCGGCGTGGCCGGCGTACCCGGAGAGATGCTTGAAAAGCCAGGGCATCGGCAGGTACTCGCCGAACGGCTGCACGATTTCCTTATCGTGGCGGTCGGCCGGTCCGGTGACCGGATTCCAGACGATCATCGTGTTGGTGTATTCGGGAGTTTCTTGCATGCGGCCGCCGGCATCGAGCACGGTGCCGACCAGGATCGGCGCACCGATTGCCTGCGCCGCCGCCTGGATCTCTTGCCCGGCGTCGACATTGAGCAATGGATCGATATCCGACGAGTCCTCGGGCCAGATGACGAATTGAGGCTGTGGGGCGCTGCCCGCGCGCACGTCGTCGGCCAGCCGCATCGTCTCGCGAACATGGTTGTCCAGCACCGCGCGGCGTTGCGCGTTGAACTCCAGCCCCAGCCGGGGCACATTGCCCTGCACCACCGCGACCGTGACCGCGGGTTCACCACCCGACCCGGTACCCGCGTGCCGCACATGCGGCCAGACGACCACCGCCGTCAGCAACACCAGGCAGATGCAGGTACCGGGCAGCACCACGGCTGGCGGATTCGCGGCAGGCGTCTGGGAGCTGGTCCGCAGCCATCTCACAATCTCCAGGGTGATCGCGGTCAGGCTCGATCCCATCAGCACGACCGCCGTGGAGAGCACGGCAACCCCGCCGAGCTGGACCAGGGGTAGCAAGGGGCCATCGGTTTGGCCGAACGCCACCGCCCCCCAGGGAAATCCGCCAAACGGGAAGACCGACTTCAGCCACTCCTGCGCCGCCCACGCCACCGCAAACCAGATCGGCCAGCCGGGCAGCCGTCGCACCACGACGGCGAACAGGCCGAACAGCCCGGAAAACAGCGCCGAAACCGTCGCGAGCGCAACCCAGGGCATCGAGCCCACCAGCATGCTGATCCACGGCAGCAGAGCCAGGTAGAACACCAGACCGAACAGGAATCCGTAGCCCAGGCCGCCCAGCAGCGTGGTGGCCGGGCGGGTCAGCACCCACGCCAGCAGCGCGAAGGCGACGACGGCGCCCCACCACCAGTTCCTGGGCGGGAAGCTGGCCAACAACAGCCAGCCGGCCACGATAGTGACCACCAACCGCCGCAGACGCGGCAGCAGCCAAGCTCGGACGGCGGGCAACCGTGCCACCACCGCCCCCCCAGCCGCCCCAGCCGCGCCCGTCAGCGCTTTGCGTGCCCAGTTCGGCGCCGGAGCCTCGGCTTCCGCGACAGTGGCGTCGGGATCATCCGGCTCCGCCGGCGGATCGGACGAATCACTAGCCATAGATGACGGCACCCCGATGCACGGTTTGTCGACAGCGCGGCGAGGCGTCGGTCGAGTGCATCCGCGGTAAAGCGGGCACCCGGGACCGCGGGTCGGTAGACCAGCGCTGGACGGCGTCGCGCGGTGCGGTGACGTCGAGGGGTCCGGCGTCCCACACCGCGTAGGAAGCGAGCGCGCCAGGCACCAAGGTTCCCGTCGTACCGTCGCGGACACCGGCTGCCCGCCAGCCCCCGCGGGTCGCGGCAGCGAAGGCCGCCCGCGCCGAAATCGCACTGCCCGGGGTGTGGTGACTGACCGCCGCGCGCACACTCCCCCAGGGGTCGAGCCCCGTCACCGGGGCGTCCGAACCTAGCGCGAGGGGCACGCCTTGGGATGCTAACAGCGCAAAGGGGTTGAGTTCACTGCCTCGCACGGCGCCGAGCCGTTGGGCGTACATGCCGTCGCCGCCGCCCCAGAGCGCATCGAAATTGGGCTGCACGCTGGCAATGACGCCCCACGCGCCCAGCTTTGCGGCCTGATCCGCGCTCACCATCTCCAGGTGCTCCAGACGGTGCCCACACCGGGCTACGGCAACCGCGCCGAGGTCGGCGACGACTCGCTCGAAGGCGCCGATTACCGCCGAGACCGCGGCATCGCCGATGACGTGGAAACCCGCGGTCACCTTCGCCTCGGTGCATGCCCGCACATGCGCTTCGATGGCGTCGGGCTCGATGTAGCAGGCGCCGATGCGGTCCGGAGCGTCGGTGTAGGGCTCGTGCAGCCAAGCAGTATGTGAGCCCAGCGCCCCGTCGACGAACAGGTCACCGGCCAGGCCACGGGCTCCGGTCTTTTCCATCAGCGCGCGGGCCTGCGCGGGTGTGGCCACCGCCTCGCCCCAGTAGCCGACGACTTCGACACCCTGGGCACCGTCGCTCATGGCGCGCAGCTGCAGCCAATCGTCCAGCCCGCCGATCTCGGGGCCCGCGCACTCGTGTACCGCGACGATCCCGGACGCGGCGGCGGCACGCAGCGCCACGGCCCGGGCTTCGGCCAGCTGCTCGGCCGTCAGCAGGTCACGGGCAACCGCCCGAACCAGGTGGTGCGCATCGCCGGCCAGCGGCAGCTCGGCCGCGACCGGTAACCCCGGGACCAGCCGTCGCAGCGCGGTCGAGGCGAGCGCGGAGTGGACGTCGACGCGGGCCAGGTAGGCGGGCCGGTCGCCGAGCACCGCGTCCAGTTCGGCCGTGCTGGGCGCGGTGTTCTCCGGCCAGCCGGACTCATCCCAGCCGTGTCCCCATACCGGCTGACCCGGGTGGGCGCCGGCGTAGTCGGCGACCAGCTGAAGGCAGTGCGCGCGCGACGTCGCCGGCCGCAAGTCCAGGCCGCTGACCGTGAGGCCGGTCGCGCTCAGGTGAATGTGGCTGTCCACGAATCCCGGCGCCACGAAGCCACCGTCGAGATCCACCACCTCAGCGTCGGGGAACTGGCCGCGGCCGACGTCATCGCTGCCCAGCCACGCGATGACACCGTCGCGCACCGCCATGGCGGTGGCGTCGGGATGGGTGTGGCTGTGCACCCGCCCGTTCACCAGCAGCGTGGTGCGAATTCGCGTCACACCGCAAAACTACGTGCGGCGGCGGGCGGGCAAGATGGGCGGTTCGACGTCGATCACATCGATCACTTCGCCGTCGATGAATTCGCGGCGGTCGCCGCCTGCAGCGGACATGTCGGTGCTCAACGGCGTCTGCCACTGGAATCTGCGCATGGCGATGGCGGCCAATCCGGGGCGAGCGGCCGCCCGTATCGGCGGCACCAGCAGCAACAGTCCCAGAGCCGTGGTGGCCAGCCCCGGGACGAGGATCAGGCCACTGGCCAGCGCAACGACCGCGCCATCGCTCAGCGCAACGCGCGGATCCTTCAGGCCCGATCGCAATTGCGCGATTTGACTGCTGAGCTGCCACCCCGCCAGCGGCGCCCACAGGACTAACCCGAGTACGAACGTGGCCAACAGCACCAACAAGGTCCAGCCGACACCGATCGTCGCCGCAAGCCCGATGAGCACAATGAGCTCGACGACAGCGTAGGTGAGCAACAATCGCCGCATCATGTGACGCCAACGTCCGCGGGCGGGGCGGAAGTTCCTGTTTCGGCGCACATCGCGACTGCAGTTAGATAACGCTATGACCACGATTGAGATCGACACCCCCGACGGACCGATCGACGCGCTGCTCAGTATTCCCCCGGGCAACGGCCCGTGGCCCGGCGTGGTGGTCATCCACGACGCGATCCGCTACGTCCCGGACATAGAGTCCACCAATGACCACATCGCCCGCGCCGGCTATGTCGCGCTGACGCCGAATATGTTCGCGCGGGGCGGTCGCGCCCGCTGCGTCATGCGAGTCATGCGTGAGCTGCTGACCAAACGAGGCCGCGCCCTAGATGACATTCTGGCCGCGCGCGATCACCTGCTGGGGATGCGGGAATGCTCCGGGCGGGTCGGCATCGCAGGCTTCTGTATGGGCGGCGGATTCGCACTCGTCATGTCGCCCAAGGGTTTTGGCGCCTCGGCACCGTTCTACGGCACGCCGCTGCCGCGCAATCTCAGCGAGACGTTGGACGGGGCTTGCCCGATCGTGGCGAGCTTCGGCGGCCGCGACCCGCTGGGTGTCGGCGCGCCCAAGAAATTGCGCGAAGTGACCACCAGTAAGCACATCACCGCCGATATCAAGTCCTACCCCGGCGCTGGTCACGGCTTCGCGAACAAACTGCCCGCCCAGCCCCTACTTCGTGTCACGGGTTTCGGTTACAACCAAACCGCGAACGAAGACGCGTGGAGTCGCGTCTTCACGTTCTTTGGCGAGCACCTGCGGGCGGACGCGAGAACCTAGGCTCGAACTGGTGTTAGCCAAGTACCGCACACACTGGCCGCGTATCGGCGCCGTTCTCGCGATGCTCATCGGCGGTGCGACCGCGGCGTCTGCCCAACGGCTGACGAAGCCCCAAATACTCTCGGCCGCAAACCTGATGGCACTGATGGCCCATCAGTTCGAGGAGTATGTGTATCCCGGCTATTTCCCAGGCCAATTCAATCGCGGCCTGTTCAACAGCGACTCGCCGCGCAATTACCCGCTGAACCCGCAGACGGCGATGGTCATCAACACCTGCCTGGCCTATCCGTTCTACGTTGCGCCTGTGCTGTTTCCGAAAAACAAATCGCTCGGGCTGACGCCGGTGCTGGTGGGCTGGAGCCAGATCGTGTTGCACGGCATCGTCATTCCGCGCAAGGCCGGGGCGAAGTACGGCCCGGGGGTTGCCACGGCGCTGCTCTTACATCTGCCCATCGGGATCGGTTACGTCATCGCCGTCGGTCGGAGTGGTGCACTCGACCGGGCGGACTGGGCCAAAGGTTTGGGCGGCGCGGTCGGCAGCGCTGTGTTCGGGGTGGTTGTTCCCAACATGTTGATGCGGGATCGCAACAGCCCGTACGCGTTCTCGGCGAAACAGATGGGCCCCTACGACGTCTGAGCCTTGAGCTTCTCGGACAAGACCGTCGCAAAGGTGTGGGTGTCACCCGGCCAGCGCGCCGACACATAGGTGCCGTCGTCGACAACGAACGCCGGACGCGAGTCGGTCGCCGTGTCTCGGACCATGCCCGAGGTCTTGAGCCGCCACTGCGGCGATCCGCGGACGACGTCGCAGAAATCCGCCGAATCTCGAAGGGCCCGAGTGACTTCCGACTGCACCGACATGTACCCACCGGGCTGGCCGGGTTCCTCGGTGTAGGTGCGGTAGTAGTTGGGATCCCAGAAACGGGTGACCCGGGTGAGGCGCCACGCGGTGCGCTCCAGCGCCCAGGTCAGCGCGGTGGTCTTGCGTCCGTAGAGCACCGAGTGACCGGTGGCGGGATCGACGCTGCGCGCGGCGAGTAGCACGCCGTGACAGATCGCGGCCACGACCATCCCGCGGGCAAAGGCGTCGACGACGAGCCGTTGCAGGATCTCGCTGTCGATGAAGCTGCGCATTCCGCGGGCGCGGTGACCGCCGGGCAGCAGCAACGCGTCAATGGTGTCGGGGCCGTCGAGGCTGGCCTGAGCCCAGCTGACCGGATGCTGAAACTCGTTGGAGGCCAACATGTCCCGGTACGCTTCGCGTCCGTCCTTATTCGCCCGCAGTGCCAGTCCGACCAGCGGGATGGCGCCCAGTCCCGGTAGCGCGGACCAGATGTCCAGGCCACGGCCGCTGACCATGATGTCGTCGGCAACCCCGGGCGTGCCGCTTTCGGTGGCGAAGACGACGCGGTGACCGTTGCGGGTCAAGACGCGCCAGCTGACCGCGACCTCAGTCGGGTCGAAATCACGGTCCGGGATCGGGATCAGGACGGCGCTCATCGGCGTCAGCTCAGGCCCGTGGCGATCGCGAGCGCGGCTTTGGCCGGGCGAAGCGGGTCGCCACCATCAGGCCCGTGGCGATCGCGAGCGCGGCTCGCCGGGCGAAGCGGGTCGCCACCATCAGGCCCGTGGCGATCGCGAGCGCGGCTTTGGCCGGGCGAAGCGGGTCGCCACCATCAGGCCCGTGGCGATCGCGAGCGCGGCTTTGGCCGGGCGAAGCGGGTCGCCACCATCAGGCCGGGGACACTTTGAGCTCGAGACCGACGTTGTTTTCCATGCCGCCGCGCAGCTTGCTGAAGAAGTTGAATACCTTGCCCACGATGCCGTACCGCTTGCCGATCGCGTCGTAGACGGAGCCCGTCTGCGACGCGTCCAGGACGGCCGCGGTGCCCTCAACGGCCTCGCTTGTCGGACGGCCACCCATGGTGCAGGTGGCCATCGTCACGCGGGGTGTGTTGCGGATCCGCTTGACCTTCCACGAGCCTCCGCCGGTGATCACCAGCAGCCTGTCACCATCGACAGCCGCCCAGATCGGAGTTGGCTTGGGCCGGCCGTCCTTGGTGAACGTGGTCAGCAGGATGTATTGCGTCTTGGCGAGGTCGGCGAACGTGGGCGTCACGGTGCCAACCTACCCCGTTGACATTCCGCCCTGTTAAATGAAAATATCATTTTCAGCTAAAGTACTTATATTTCCTCGGGCCGACGGAAGCAGGGACAACGTGAGCGACCCGAAGCCGCTGGCATGGTTGCCGTTCTCGATCGCGGAGGCGGCCTTGAATTCCGGGTCGGGTGAACCCGACGACGTCAGCACCGGCCCGGTGTCGGCGTGGTCGCATCTGTTGGATCGTCTCCGTGAATCCGCGCGGGTGGTCGAGTTCGACCCGGCGAATCGAAATCCGGCCGATCTCGCCGCGGGCATGCGGCACCTGCTCGTGCTGCTCGCGGCGGGTATCGACGAGGTGTTGCGGTTCGACCCGGATCCGATCCTGTCTGTCGCCGCCACCAGCACCGACGACGCCGTGACCTGGGGAATGGAGTGCCCCGACTGCATCTACACCCGCGCCGTACTGCGCGGCGGCGAGAGCTACCGACTGTTCGGCAACCGCGGCACCGCGCGGTACGTCGGGCTGCAGACGATGAACGGCATCGCGGCAACCGCGAACGAACTGGTCGACGAACTCGAGGTTGACTCCGACGGAAACTTCGAGGTGGTGCTGTCGGCCGATCAGCAAGCCGGAAATTGGATGCGCATCGAGGGCGACCATCCCACGCTGACGGTGCGGCACTTCTTCTACGACTGGGACACCGAGGTGGCGTCGTCGCTGCGCATCGAGCGGCTGGGCGACGCGGTGCAGTCCGACGAACGTCCGGTCGACCCGGGGGTGGCGGTGTCGCGGCAGCTGGTCGCCCTGGGCGACTTCGTCCACGACAACCTGATGTTCTTTCTGCAGTTCGGCGCCGCGGCACCGACGAACGGCTTCCTGCCGCCGATCGATCGCAGCGATATGGGCGCAGCCGCAGAGAACCGGCCGGTGATCGGTCGCTGGGAGCTGCGTCCCGACGAGGCGCTCATCGTCGAAGTCGAACCACCCGAAGGCATTTACTGGAGCTTCTCGATCGGCAATCCGTGGTGGGAGACCATCCACTACGGGCGCCACCAATCCAGCCTGAACGCCCACCAAGCTGCCGTCGAACTCCGACGGCCTGCTGCGCGTGGTGCTGTGTGCACGTGACCCGGGGGTGGCGAATTGGCTCGACACCGCCGGCTACAGCAACGGGCCGATCATCCTGCGCTGCGTGCGCACCACGTCCGCGCCCACGCCGTCGACGCGGGTGGTGGCGTTCGACGACATTCAGGCGGAATTGCCCTCGGACACCACCACGGTCACCCCAGAAGAACGGAAATCCATCCTCGCGGCACGCCGCCGCGCCGTGCGGGAAAGGTTCGGGCAGTGACGTTCGATGCCAACGATCTGGAAGAAGGCGCTTGCGCCGCAACGGGTCTCGAGGACTTCGGCTCGCCCTATTATCGCGAGGGACTCGAACGCATCGTGGAAGCGCTGAACGCCGAAGCGGACCTCAACGACATCGGCCGCGTCATCCAGCACGCGACCATCAGCAACGCCCTGATTCAACGCCTCAAGATCGAGGACGCCTACCGCCAGCACCCCGAGATCGACGACCAGGTGGTAGGCGGCCCGGTCTTCGTGATCGGCTTGCCCCGCACCGGGACAACGGCCCTGAGCCAACTGGTCGCCGCCGATCCGCAGTTCCGGTCACTGCGGACGTGGGAATCCCAGGCACCCACACCGCCGCCGGAGGCCGCCACCCAACACACCGACCCGCGGATCGCGCAGGCCGAGGACGGCCTGAAGATGCTCGACGACATGTTCCCGCTGATGAAGACGATGCACCACTCCGAGGCCACCGCACCGACCGAATGCCAGGACCTGATGGGCATGAGTTTCCGCACCTTCCACTTCGACGGCGCCGTGCGCGCGCCCGCATATCTGGCGTGGGTGATGCACTGCGACATGCGTGAGACCTACACCTTCCACCGGCGAGTGCTCAGGCTGCTGCAATGGCACTGCCCGCCGGTGCTGTGGCACCTCAAGACGCCCGTCCACATGTTCGCGCTCGACGCGCTCGTCGAGGCCTACCCCAACGCCAAATTCCTGTGGAGTCATCGCGATCCGGCCAAGGTGATGGGCTCGGTGTGCAGCCTCATCCAGTACGTGCGCAGCTGGAGCAGCGACCGCAACGACGCCAACGAACTCGGCGCCGAGCAACTCGACAGCTGGGTCGAAGCCGTCCGGCGCGCAATGGATTTCCGCCGCCGGATGGGCGACGACCGGTTCGCGGACATCTCCTTCGCCGATTTGCAAACCGACCCGGTACGCACCCTGCATACCAGTTACGAGTCGCTGGGTTTGACCTTCACCGAGGACACCCTGCAGGCGGTCACGCAGTGGGCGGAGGGGCACAGACCCGGCTCCAGCGGTACTCACGAATACGACCTGGCCGACTACGGCCTGAGCCCCGAAGGCGTGCGCGAGCGGTTCGCCGACTACCTCGCCGCCTACGATGCGACTGCCTGACGCAGTGAGTGCTCCTCGCACGCGGCGACGGGACAAGCTGGGCCCGGACCCGACGGTGCGCCGCGAAATCCTGGCCGCCGCCTCAATAGCGTTGCGGGAGCACGGGGTTCGCGGACTAAGCGTCGCCACGGTCCTGGAACGAGCCAATTTGAGCACCCGCGCGTTCTATCGCCATTTCGACTCCAAGGAAGAACTCGTTGCCGCGGTCTTCCTGGAGACCGCGCGCATCGAGAAGCGGCGGTTGCGACGCCGGATGGCCGCCGCCACAACCGAGATCGAGGCGGTGACGGCGTGGATCGACGGCCGGCTGGATCTGGCGTTCGACGACAGCATCGGATCCGATTTGCGCAGCCTGTCGATGGAAGCTCAATCGCAGTCGCCTGGTCTGGTGCAGCCCGCCTACGCGGAGATGCTCAAGCCGCTGCGCGACGCGCTTCAGCGCGGTGTGCAGGCCGGGGTGTTTCACCACATCGACCCGGTGACCGACGCCCAGTTCATCCACGGCGTGGTGTGGGCGGGCATCAACGAACACTGGGCGACGGGCGATTGCGACCGCGATGACCTGCGCGAACGCATTCTGCGTTTCTGTCTGCGCGGGCTGGGTGTGACGCGCTAAGCACTGACCAAAGGAGACTAGCGATGGATCTGGGTTTCGGTGGGTCGACGGCCGTGGTCACCGGCGGCAGCAAGGGAATGGGGCTGGCCGTTGCCCAAACCCTGGCGGCCGAAGGAGCCAACGTGGCGGTGATGGCCAGAGGCCGGGAAGCTCTCGATGCCGCGGTGGCGGCGCTGCGCAAGGCCGGCGCGCCAGACGCCCTGGGAATCAGCGTCGATATGACTGATGCGCAGTCCATCGCCGATGGGTTCGCCGCGGTGGCCGAGCGCTGGGGTCGGCTCAATTGCCTGGTCCACACGATCGGGCCGGGCGACGGCTATTTCGAGCAGATGGACGACGCGGGGTGGGACAGTACGTTCGCGCTCGGCACGATGTCGGCGGTGCGAGCGATCCGCGCCTCGTTGCCGCTGCTGCGCTCGGCGGAATGGGCCCGCATCGTGACCTTCTCCGCTCACTCGATTCAGCGACAAAACCCGCGGATCATCGCCTATACGGCATCGAAGGCGGCCTTGGCCAGCATCACCAAGAACTTGTCCAAAAGCCTTGCCGCCGACGGCATCCTGGTGAATTGCGTCTGCCCTGGAACGATCGTCACCGCCAGCTTCACCGAAAACCTCAAGGACATCCTCGCCGCCGACGGCCTGGACGCCACTAACCCCGTCGACGTGATGACCTGGATCGACAATAACTTTCACCAGCCCTGCGACCTCGGCCGTGCCGGACTGCCCGAAGAGGTCGCCTCCCTTACCGCCTACTTGGCGTCCCGCCGAAACGGCTACGTCACCGGAGCCACGGTCAACGTAGACGGGGGCTCAGATTTCGTTTAGCGCGGTAAGCGAGGTCAGCCCTCCAGATCGCCTTCGGTTTCCAGCAGCGCCTGACGCAACCCGTCGAGCGTGTCCGGTTGCGGATCGGCCCACATGCCACGGCCGGCCGCCTCCAACAGCCGTTCGGCCATGCCGTGCAGCGCCCACGGGTTGGACTCGGCCATGAACTTTCGGTTCTCCGGGTCCAAAACGTAACGCTCGGTGAGTTGTTCGTACATCCAATCGGCCATCACCCCGGCGGTGGCGTCGTAGCCGAACAGATAGTCGACGGTTGCTGCCATCTCGAATGCGCCCTTGTAGCCGTGCCGGCGCATCGCGGCCATCCAGCGGGGATTGACCACACGGGCGCGGAACACCCGGGTGGTCTCCTCGGACAGCGTGCGGGTGCGGATCGCGTCGGGCCTGGTGTTGTCGCCGATGTAGGCCGCGGGCGCCTGGCCAGTCAGTGCCCGCACCGTGGCCACCATGCCGCCGTGATATTGGAAGTAATCGTCGGAGTCGGCGATGTCGTGCTCGCGAGTGTCGGTGTTCTTGGCAGCCACCGCGATGCGCCGGTATTGGCGGTTCATGTCGTCGACCGCCTCGCGGCCGTCAAGGTCGCGCCCGTAGGCGAATCCGCCCCAGGCGGTGTATACCTCGGCGAGGTCGGCGTCGTCGCGCCAGTTGCGGCTGTCGATCAGCTGCAACAGCCCGGCCCCGTAGGTGCCCGGCTTGGAGCCGAAAATCCGCGTGGTGGACCGCCTTGCGTCGCCGTGCTGGGCCAGATCGGCCTGGGCGTGCGCGCGCACGTAGTTGTCGACGACGGGCTCGTCGAGGTCGGCCACCAGCCGTACCGCGTCGTCGAGCATGGTCACCACGTGCGGGAAGGCGTCGCGGAAAAACCCTGAGATCCGCACTGTCACGTCGATCCGCGGGCGACCCAGCTCGGCCAGCGGGATCGGCGTCAGGCCGACGACGCGCCGCGACGCGTCGTCCCAGACCGGCCGAACGCCCAGCAGTGCAAGCACTTCAGCGATGTCGTCGCCGGCGGTGCGCATCGCCGAGGTGCCCCAGACCGACAGGCCAACCGACTGCGGCCACCGCCCGTGGTCGTTGCGGTAGCGCTCCAGCAGCGAATCCGCCAGTGCCACACCAGCTTCCCACGCCAGCCGCGACGGTATCGCCTTTGGGTCGACGGAGTAGAAGTTGCGTCCGGTAGGCAGCACGTTGACCAGGCCGCGCAGCGGGGATCCGGAAGGCCCGGCCCGAATGAAATGACCGTCCAAGGCTTTCAATACTTGCTCGATTTCGGACGCCGTGCCGGCCAGCCGCGGCACCACCTCGGTGGCCGCGAACCGCAACACCGCGGCGACGTCGGCGTTGTCGGTGAGCCCCTCGGCGGCGCCCGGATCCCAACCGCTGGCCTGCAGCGCGGCGATCAGCTGCCGGGCCGCGGCTTCGGCCCGGTCCACCGAGGACCGCTCGTCGCTGCCGTCCTCGGCCAGGCCCAATGCCTGCCGCAGGCCGGGCAGGGTGTGCTCGCCGCCGAACAGCTGGCGGGCCCGCAGGATCGCCAGCACCAGGTCGAGTTCTGCCTCCCCCGTTGGCTTTTGACCGAGGATGTGCAGCCCGTCGCGGATCTGGACGTCCTTGATCTCGCACAGCCAGCCGTCGACGTGCAGGATCAAGTCATCGAACGAGTCTTCTTCCGGTCGCTCGGTCAGTCCCAGGTCGTGGTCCATCTTGGCGGCCCGGATCAGCGTCCAGATCTGCTGGCGAATGGCGGGCAGCTTACCGGGATCCAGCGCGGCAACGTTGGCGTACTCGTCGAGCATTTGCTCCAAACGCGCGATGTCACCGTAGGTTTCGGCGCGCGCCATCGGCGGGATCAGGTGGTCAACGAGAACCGCGTGTGCACGCCGCTTGGCTTGGGTGCCCTCGCCGGGGTCGTTGACCAGGAACGGGTAGACCAGCGGGAGGTTGCCCAGCGCCGCGTCGGATCCGCACGCCGCCGACATGCCCAGCGTCTTGCCCGGCAGCCACTCCAGGTTGCCGTGCTTGCCCAGGTGCACCACGGCGTGCGCACCGAATCCGGCTTCCAGCCACCGGTAGGCGGCCAGGTAGTGGTGGCTGGGCGGTAGGTCCGGGTCGTGGTAAATGGCGACCGGGTTGTCGCCGAAGCCGCGGGGCGGCTGGACCATCAGCACGAGGTTGCCGGCTTGCATTGCGGCGATGACGATCTCGCCGTCGGGATCGTGGCTGCGGTCGACGAACAGCTTTCCCGGCGGTGGCCCCCAGTGCCGCTGCACGGCCTCGGTGAGTTCGTCGGGCAGAGTGGCGAACCAGTCGCGGTAATCCTTGGCGGACACCCGAATGGGGTTGCCGGCCAGTTGGCCGTCGGTGAGCCAGTCGGGGTCTTGTCCGCCGTGTTCGATGAGCGCGTGGATCAGTTCATCTCCGTCGGCGTTCTCGACACCGGGAAGGTCGCCCACCTGATACCCGTGATCCCGCATGGCCCGCAGCAGCGCGACGGCGCTGGCCGGGGTGTCCAGGCCGACCGCGTTGCCGATGCGGGCGTGCTTGGTGGGATACGCCGAGAACACCAGGGCCACCCGTTTGTCGGCGGGGGCGACGTGTCGCAGCTGCGCGTGCCGGACCGCCAGCCCGGCTACCCGCGCGCAGCGCTCCTTGTCGGCGACGTAGGAGATCAACCCGTCGTCGTCAATCTCTTTGAACGAGAACGGAACTGTGATGATGCGACCATCGAATTCGGGCACGGCGACCTGACTGGCCACATCGAGCGGGCTGAGGCCGTCATCGTTGTCACACCACTGACTGCGCGAGCTGGTCAGACACAAACCCTGCAGAATCGGGATGTCCAGGGCCGCCAGGTGTTCGACGTTCCAGCTGTCGTCATCGCCGCCGGCGGAGACCGTGGCGGGCTTCAGCCCCCCGGCGGCCAGCACGGTGACCACCATCGCGTCCGCATCGCCGAGCCGTTGCAGCAGTTCGGGTTCGGCGGTGCGCAACGACGCGCAGTAGACGGGCAGCGGCCGCCCACCCGCATCCTCGATCGCCTGGCACAGCGACTCGACGTAGGCGGTGTTGCCGGCCAGGTGCTGTGCGCGGTAGTACAGCACCGCGATCGTCGGGCCGGTTGCGTCGGCGTCCGGCCGCTCCAGCACACCCCAAGTGGGGGTAACCACGGGCGGACTGAACCCAAAGCCGGTCATCAGCAGGGTGTCGGTCAAGAACGCATGCAACTGACGGAGGTTGTCCACGCCACCGTGAGCCAGGTAGATGTGGGCTTGCACCGCGATACCGGCCGCGACCGTGGACAGGCCGGTCAACTCGGCGTCTGGCGCCTGCTCGCCGCTGACCAGCACGGTCGGGATGCCGCGGGCGATCACCGTGTCGATGCCGCTTTGCCAGGCGCGGTAGCCGCCCAGGATGCGCACCACCACGATCGCCGCGTCGGCCAGCAGGTCGGGCAGTTCGGCTTCGGACAGGCGCGACGGGTTGGCCCACCGAAAGTTTTTGCCGCTGGATCGGGCGCTGATCAGGTCGGTGTCAGACGTCGACAGCAGCAGGACGGTTGGCTCGGCCACCCATCATTCGTACCGCAGTGTCGCCGCGATCCGAGCGGCGACCTCGCCAGCCACGAGTTGCGCCTCTCCGCCCGTCGCAGGTACGTAGCGGTCGGCGACCTGGTCAAACTCGGCGCCGGCGATCGACCCGTGATCGGCCGCCAACTCCACCAAATCTACCGGCCAACCGATTCGGTCGAGGCTAGCGGCGAACGCTCGGCTGGCCGCCACCGGCACCGCATCATCTGCGAGACCGTGCATCAACGTGAACGGCGCACCAACGTGGTCGGGTGACAGCGAGTCGGTCACTGGTCGACCGGAGATCGGGTCGCGGGCCATGAACGCGCCGGCTAGGCAAATCGTGTGTGAGAGCTCAACACCGAAGCGCGCTGCATCGATCGTCAAGCCCGCCGCGGCAGCACCGCCCAAAGACCAGCCCACCAGCACGATGCCGTGCGAGTCGTTGGCACGGTTGCTGGTGAACTCAACCGACCGCAACAGATCCGCTCGCCCGCCGTCGCGGGCATGGGAGTTCCAATCCGGCACCACGACTGCCGCACCGTGGCCCGCGAGCAAACCGGCGAGGGGCCGGACGGCCGCACGGGCATCGGTCTGCATGCCGTGCCACAGCAGGATCGTGGGTTGCTTGGTGGGTTGCGTGGCATCGCCAAAGACGTCGGCTAACCGCCCCGGGGCGTATTCCACCGTCCGCACGGGAACGAGTGTGCCCAAATGACATGGATCCAATCTCGGAATCGGAGTAGAAAAACCCTGTGACGAAACCTGGGTCTGTTGCCGGAAAGACAGTCGCCGTCACTGGCGGGGCGCGCGGAATCGGCCTTGCTATCGCCACGGCCCTGCACAGTATGGGCGCCAAGGTCGCCATCGGAGATATCGACGAATCGGCCGTCCAAGAGGCGGCTGCCCGGTTAGGGCTCGAGATTGGTCGCACGTTGGATGTGACAAATCGCCGATCGTTCACCGACTTCCTCGACAACGTCGAAGACCAACTGGGACCGATCGACGCATTGGTGAACAACGCCGGGCTTATCGCGGTCGGTAGCGCGGTCGACGAGGACGACGCAGTCTCGAGGCGGGTGCTTGATGTCAACATCTGGGGCGTGATGCTGGGCACCAAGCTGGGCGCACAACGGATGTTGGCCCGCGGTCGCGGTCACGTCATCAACATCGGCTCCTTGGGTAGCGTGCTACCGGCCGCGGGCCTCGCAACCTATGGCGCCACAAAACATGCCGTGCTCGGGTACACCGACACCGTCCGCATGGAAAACCGTGGACGCGGCGTGCACTTCTCGGTGATCATGCCGACCTTGACGAACACCGAGATGATTGCCGGTTTCGGACACGCGAGGGGCTTCAAGAATGCCGAGCCGGAAGACGTGGCCCGGGCGGTGGTCGGAGTGATCGCCAAACCGAAACCACGCGTTTTCGTTCCCCGTTCGATCGGCATCGTCATCTCGGCGCAGCGTTTCATGCCGCAACGCGTATCGGAGGCGATTGGACGCGCGCTAGGAACGGATCGCGTTTGCACCAGCGATCTCCGAACCGACAAGCGCACGGCCTATGCCCGGCGCACGGGGACATCCTGAATTTGTGTCCACGACGTTTCACGCAGATGTCAAACTGATTGCACCGCAGGTCATCTCGAAAAAGTCACATCAAACTCATACCGCGCCGGCGGCACCGACTTGATAGCTTGAGGTCGGAGTTCAGCCTGTCGGAGGTGAAGTTGAAGACCCTGTACACGGCCGGGTCGCTGCTCGCCGTCGCGGCCACTTCCATACTCGCCCCGGCGGTGGCTCACGCTGGCCCCCTGGACGACTACGTCAGCCGCAACGGTAGGACGGTGTGCGCGGCGCTCGACAGGGCCCAGACCGGTGGGGACATTTTCCGGCTTTCCCTCACCATCGCCCACGACGGCGGATTCAGTCTCAAGGACGCCGCGAGCGTCATCGGACGATCGGCCGCCAGCGACTGCCCTTGGGAAGAATCGAAGGTCAGCTCGACGACTCCGCCGGCCCAGCTACCGGACCGCTGACGTAGCTCGTCAGGCGGTGCGGACGTCAAAGTCGGCGGGCTCGGGTTGGCGCAAGAGCTCGCGGTGGGTGTCCGGTGTCCAGGGGAACAGCTCGGGTAGACCGTCCTTGCCGAGGTACCAGCTGCTGCAGCCGGTGACCCAGATCGTCTGCGGCATAGCGGCTCTCATGCTCTCGTTGTATTCCTTGGTCGCCGCTTCAGTAGGTGCGGCGGTGCGCACCACACCGTCGCGGAGCTGGTTGATCCACCACATCGCATAGTCGGCCTGGTCTTCGGCGATCGGGACGAGTGACTGGTTGCCGATCGGTGAATGCGGGCCCATGAGCATGAACAGATTGGGAAACCCGGGCACCGCGACCGACCGGTAGGCCACCGGACCGTCGGCCCAAGCCTCGTCCAGGGTGAGGCCGCCTTCTCCGATCACCGTCAGCGGTCGCACGTAGGCCCGGGCGTCGAATCCGGTGGCGTAGACCAGGAGGTCCAGCTCGTGCAGGGCGCCGTCGGCGGTGACAACGCCGCGGGGCTCGATGCGATCGATCGCGTCGGTTATCACCTCGACCCCCGGCTGCCGCACGGAGCGGTAGTAGTGGCCGGCGAAGATCAGCCGCTTGCACATCGGCAGGTCCTTCGGGGTGAGCTTCGCCCGCAACTGCGGGTCGCGCACCGAGAGCCGCAGGTTCCACCGGCACAGCAAGGTGAACCACCTGCGCGGGAAACCCGGGCGGATCGGCGCGGAGCCGAACATGGTCCGTGTGTAGCTTCCCCAGAAGCGGTAGGGCAGCCCGTTCAGCCTCGGCCAACGACGCAGCGCCGCCCGGGTCAGGGCTGAGTAGCGCAGGTTGGGCACCGGGCAGACCCACTGCGCGGTGCGCTGGAAAACCTTCAGACCCTGCACGTTGCCGCCGAGCTCGGCCGTGATCTGCACGCCCGTCGAGCCCGTCCCGATCAAACCGATCCGCTTGTCCGGCAAGGAGATCGAGTGATCCCAGCGCGATGAGTGGAACGCCGGGCCGGCGAACGTCTCCAGCCCCGCGATCTCCGGATAACGAGGCACCCGCAAGACTCCGGTCGCGGTGATGAGCACGTCGAACGTTTCTTCGCCGTCGGCGGTGGTGAGCCGCCACCGCCCGTCGTCGTATCGGGCGCTGGTGACGTCGGTGCCGAACCGGATGCGCCGACGGATGCCTCGTTCTTCGGCCACCTGCCGGAAATACACCTGGATCTCGGGACCGGGCGGCAGCAGGCGCGACCAATCGGGGTTAGGCCGAAACGAGTAGGAGTAGTACCGCGAAGGGACATCGCAGGTAAGGCCGGGATACGTGTTGTCGCGCCAGGTGCCTCCGACGTCGTCGGCCTTCTCGAAGATGGTGAACGAGTCGATGCCGGCGTCCTGCAGCTTGACCGCCATGCATATGCCCGACATCCCGGCGCCGATGATCGCGACTTTCAGTGCACGCTTCGATGTCATGACATCCACCTGACCTCTCGCTGGTCTGCGCAAACAGTATGGGCGCCGCGACTGGCGCCGGAACCAAAATGTGCAGGTTCATGACTTTTTGTGTGCGCGATCGGCGGAGCCAGTTTCGGGTTATCCACAGTTGGACGTTTCTCCACAGCCGAGGCCGTCGGCCTTCTCGGGTCGTTCACACCAAATAAAATCGAATATATGTGCGATTCCTGTATGGACGCCCGGCGGAGGCCGTCGCATCAGCGCGTCGACTCGCCGCCATCGCCGAGTGGGTGCGCCACCACGCCGATGGCCCCACCGACTGGAGGAATCGTCAAGACTTGTGGATTGGTGAGTTTCAGCGACCTCCGATCCGACGGTTTGATGGTTGGCCGTCGATGGTTTCGCTCTGCTCCTGGTGGGTCGTTGCAGCAGTTTGCCTTTGGACGTCCGCGCTTGCGCGGACAAGGGCGACCAGGTGCGGTGCGTTGACGGCACGCCGGCGGGCTTGTGCGGCGTCGATGAGCTTGTAGGCCATGGCAATTCTGGCCGCGCGCGATCCCGGACCCGTGTCGGCCGCAGCGCGTTCGCGCCGCGGCAAGCTTTGGCCGCCACGACGATCGATCCGCCCGCCGGGCTAACATCAGCCGACCGCCTTCCCGATCTGTTAGGGGCTTCGTGCACGCTACATCGCGTGTGGCTATTGCCACATCGACAACCGCCGGCGCCCACGATGTCGATATGCCTTACCTCTGTGCGGCGATCGAGCGTCGTGGGCTGGCTGCCGAAGCTGTTGTTTGGGATGCCGACTGCGACTGGGGTGGGTTCGATCTCGTACTCATCCGATCGACCTGGGACTATCCGTGGCGGATTACGGAGTTCGCCGCATGGGTCGACAAGGTCGCAGACCAGACTCGGCTGGCAAACTCAGCCGAGGTCGTCCGATGGAATCTGGACAAGCGCTACTTACGCGACCTTGCGCAGGCGGATGTTCGGGTTGCCTCAACCAGCTATCTGGAGCCGGGGAATGAGATCGCGTTACCTGCGGGCGACATCGTGGTGAAGCCAGTGATCTCGTCCGGAGCGCGCAATGCCGGGCGGTATCGGCCACACGAACACGCCGAAGCATTCGAGCATATTCGCATGTTGCACGACAGTGGGGTGACCGCAATGATTCAGCCCTACATCCCAGAAATCGATCTTCACGGCGAACACGCTTTGGTCTTCTTCGGTGGCGTCTTCAGCCATGCCATCAACAAAGGGCCGGTATTGAAAGCGAGCGGAATCGACAATAAGCGTTTTCCCCACCCTGACCTTACGAAGTACGAACCGACACCAGACGAAGTGGCGGCGGCGGCAGCAGCCCTCGACGCGATCGCTCATCCACTTGCTCAAGTGCCCTATGCCCGCATCGACATGGTGCCCGGAGCGGACAGCACCCCGATCATCATGGAAGTCGAGCTTGTCGAACCGAACCTTTTCCTGATGTGGTCCGAGGGCGCGCCCGATCGATTTGCCGACGTCATCGCGGAGTACTGCACGTAAGCGTTCACCGTCGAATAGATGTCCTCTGGTGAAGCCAACGAGCCGGCATACGAACCAGCACCTGCTGATCGAGGCCCCGACGGTCATGATCCGACCATTAGGGCTTACTCGTCTAGCTGCCGACCGACTGCTCCCACTGGTCGTGCGATAACTGGGATGCCATGGTCGCTGAAGTCGGTACCGCACAGGGCATCAGCCACCGGATGGCATCGGGCCAGATGTATCTGACTGTCGCACTCGACAATCGGCTGCCACGAGTGGCGGCTCTCTTCGCCCAGGGGCTCAGAGCCGAGCGCCGGTCGCCTTGATAAGTCGACGCCACGGGTCGAGCGTGCGCTGCCACGACCACGCCGACCCTATCGCCGACAGAATCACGCACCCGCACAGCAGAATCCAGACGAACGCCCCGTCGGGGTTGAGCGGGCGTATGGCTGGAATGAACATGGTGCCGAGCTGCACCGCCGACGCGAGGGCCCCGACAGCGTAGGCCGCGAAGTAGGTAATGACGGTAATCCGCCCGCCTGGGGCGACACGGTAAAGCGCAACCAGTGTCCGCAGCGCCATCTGCCCGATGTAGCCGATGACTGCGATGAGCACGACGAAGTAGCCCTGCAGCCACAGCCCGCCGCCGCCGGGAATCGCTAGCAGGGACGGCGCGGGATTGGCCGCTCTGTTGGCCCAACCGGACTGCGCGTAGAACATAAGCATCAGCGAGATGGCGATGGTCGCGGGCGGGAGTATCCGCTGAACGACGAATGTCCGGATTTCGTCGGCGTCGGTGAGTCGAACCGCTATCCCCATGTAGCTGGCGATGATTGCGACGATGAGGAACAGGTTGCCGATGAGGTCGTCCACGTTCCACCACCCGGTGATGGCGTGCAACGCCGCGCCGATGTCGCACTGGCTGAAGGGGGCCATCAGCCACAGGGCGAGGCATTGCATGATAAGGCTAAGTGTGGTGGGCCGGTCGAATTCCGAGCGCAGGGTGTAGCGCCGGGTCCAGACGCTGAATGCCGTCACAACGACGGCGACGGCGATCAGAGTGCAACAGATGGGCATCAGTCGTTTCCTAGAACCTTGAGGAGCCGCGCAGGCGCGGCGTCTTCTTACGGGGCTTCACCTTCACCTCTCGCTTCGTGACCACCGCTAAAGGCGGGACCACCGGCCCCGCTGCCGGGGTGTCCTCCTTGTCGATTAGTCCGAAGCTCAGCAACAGGCTGACGGGGTTCATGCCGAAGTAGTGAGCGACCAGGAGCAACTCGTCGGCGCTGGGGTAGTCCTCCTGCTGCTTGCGCCGGTAATAGGTGGCCGCCGAGACCCCGAGCGCCCGCTGGATGTCCTGCGCGCCGACACCATCGAGCACGTACGCCAAAAGGATTTCCAGTGGTCTTCCGTTCCCATCTTTGCGTGGTGACATGCTGCAGAGGCTATACCTAATCCCGAGACTGGCCCAAGTCGCACTGGCCTGCATAACACACCGCATCATGGAGAGTACTAGTCTCATAAATGAGACTCGTTTCGTCAGAAACGCTCCTGTTTATCTACCTTGTGAGAACATCGCGAAGTCATCGTGTATCACAACCAGATTGGAAGCCAGGAATGGCACACGACCCCGAGATGGAGGTCATGCACGAGCGCGTGACGCAGCTCGAACGTGAAAACGCGGGGCTGCGTGCGCAGCTGCAAGACCGAGAGAGGGAATTGCGGTGGCTGCTGAATTGATCGACCGCGACGAAACGAATGAGCGCCCCGCAACGGGGGGCGCAGCTCGCAATCCGTACGCGCGTGACGAGTACCGGCGACATCAAGCGCAACTGCAGTACTGGTGGGACCGGTACGTGCCGTGCGGGGCGTCATTCGGCGTTACGCCGATGTCACCGACCACGCCGATGCCGCGCCTGAAGGTCTGCTGAAAACCCAACCAACCCAAAAGAGATAACCGAAATGCAACCTAACCCGTACCAGCACTACTACGAGCCGCACCCCTCTCAGGCGGCGCTTGACGCGCGCACTGCTGCCCTGGTGGCCACCGGCGCTCGTGTCACCCACTCCGGCTACGGCTGGATACAGCTCGAAAAGGGCAGGCCGTACAACCGTAGAGCCCACGGGTTTATGGCTTTCTTCACCTTCGGCCTGTCGTTGCCGTTCTCGCTGATGGTCTACGCCTTCGGCGGTGTACGCCGCATCTTGTTATCAGCCATGCCTGATGGCTCTATTGACGTTTACAAGAAACGCGCCTAACCCGAAAGTCGGTGCCACGGGCACAGGTCGCGGATAGCGATTCCGAAGACCTGCGCCGCCCCGCTTGGACCAAGCGCCGGGTTTCGCCGCCGAGACTGCCTCACCATGTTCTGTCGACTCAGGCCAGAGTCCATCAGGCCACAGATATCTAGGCCCTGGTCGAGTGCTACCCGCTCTCAATGCCGCTCACGTCGCTGCTCGAAATCGGCCACCGCCCTTCTAGACGAAGGACGTACCGTGAACCATGCCCCGAGGCCGCGACGCCGATGCCTGCCCGGGTGCACTGCAGGTGCACCAGGCCGCCGATGGCGCAATGGCGCGGATCCGGTTGCCCGGCGGCATGATCACCGCCGCGCAATTGGCGACGCTGGCCGACGTCTCGATCCGGTTGGGCTCGGGAACGCTGGAGCTGACCGCCCGCGGCAACGTGCAGGTGCGCGGGATCACCGACGTGGCGGCGGTTGGCGACGCGATCGCGGCCGCCGGGCTGCTGCCGTCGGCGACGCATGAAAGGGTCCGCAACATCGTCGCGTCGCCGTTGTCCGGCCGGGTCGGCGGGAATGTCGACGTGCGGGAGTGGGTCGGTGAGCTGGACGCGGCGATCTGCGCCGAACCCAGGCTCGCGGAGCTGGGCGGACGGTTCTGGTTCAGTCTCGACGACGGCCGCGCCGACGTATCCGGCCTGGGCGCCGACACCGGCGTGCACTGGTTCGACGATGGCTGCGCGCTGCTGCTGGCGGGGAGGGACACCGGCATCCGGGTGGCAGTCACCGACGTTGCCGACACGCTGGTCGGCGTCGCGATGCGCTTCCTGGATATTCGCGGAAAGGCTTGGCGGGTAAACGAATTGGATGACCTCCGCGAACTGGTGCCGGGTGCAGAACTGAGGGCCGAACCCGTTCCGCCTGTCACCAAGGCACCGGTCGGTTGGATAACCCAAATGGACGGCCGCGTCGCGCTGGGCGCGGCGGTTCCGTTGGGGGTGCTGCCGGCCCGCGTCGCCGAGTACCTGGCCGCTGTTGAGGCGCCGCTGGTGATCACACCGTGGCGGTCGGTGCTGGTGTGCGACCTCAGCGAAGGGGTGGCGGACGTCGCGCTCCGCGTGCTGGCGCCGCTGGGCCTGGTCTTCGACGAGCACTCCCCCTGGTTGACCGTCAGCGCCTGCACGGGCAGCCCCGGCTGCGCGCATTCGGTTGCCGACGTGCGAGCGGACGCCGAAAGCGCGCTGCGTGTGGACTCCGACGTGCACCGCCACTTCGTCGGTTGCGAACGCGCCTGCGGCAGTCCGCCGTCCGGCGAAGTGCTGGTGGCCACCGGCGACGGGTATCGGCTGCTTCGCGAATCAACGCCGTAGGGTGAGCGAGTGCTCGACTATCTGCGCGACGCTGACGAAATCTACCGTCAGTCGTTCGCAACCATCCGGGCCGAAGCCGACCTGACCCGATTCCCCGCCGACGTCGCGCGGGTCGTGGTCCGGTTGATCCATACCTGCGGGCAGGTCGACGTCGCCGAGCACGTCGCCTTCGCCGACGACGTGGTCACCCGGACCAGCGCCGCGCTGCGCGGCGGTGCCCGGGTGCTGTGCGATTCGTCGATGGTGGCCGCCGGGATCACCACCGCGCGGCTACCGGCCGACAATCAGGTCGTCTCACTGGTCGCCGATCCGCGGGCGGCAGAAGTGGCGGCTCGTCGGCACACCACCCGCTCGGCGGCCGCCGTGGAGCTGTGGGCCGACCGGCTGGCCGGCGCGGTGCTGGCGATTGGTAATGCGCCCACCGCCCTGTTCCGGCTGCTGGAACTGATCGACGAGGGGGTTTCGGCGCCGGCTGCGGTGCTGGGCGGGCCGGTCGGATTCGTCGGGTCGGCGCAGTCCAAGCAGGAGCTCATCGACCGACCGCGTGGCATGTCGTATCTGGTGGTGACCGGCCGCCGCGGCGGCAGCGCCATGGCCGCCGCCGCCGTCAACGCGATTGCGGCCGAGGACGAATGACGACGCGGGGCACGCTGTGGGGGGTCGGACTGGGGCCCGGCGACCCGGAGTTGGTGACCGTCAAGGCCGCCCGGGTGATCGGCGAGGCCGACGTGGTGGCCTATCACAGCGCCCGCCACGGTCGCAGCATCGCGCGCGGAATCGCGGAACCCTACCTGCGGCCCGGTCAGATCGAGGAACACCTGGTCTACCCGGTGACCACCGAAACGACCGATCACCCCGGCGGCTACGCCGGTGCGCTCGAGGACTTCTATGCCGAGGCGACCCGGCGCATCGCCGCACACCTCGACGCTGGACGCAACGTGGCCCTGCTGGCCGAGGGCGACCCGCTGTTCTATAGCTCCTACATGCACCTGCACACGCGGCTGACGCAGCGGTTCAACGCAGTCATCGTGCCGGGCGTGACGTCGGTGAGCGCCGCGTCGGCGGCCATCGCGACACCGCTAGTGGCCGGGGACGAGGTGCTGTCGGTATTGCCGGGCACGCTGCCGGTCGCCGAACTGACCCGTCGGCTGGCCGACGCCGACGCCGCCGTGGTGCTCAAGCTGGGCCGTTCGTATCGCAATGTGCGCGAGGCACTTTCGGCGTCAGGACAGCTTGAGGACGCGTTCTATGTGGAGCGCGCCAGCACCCCGGGACAACGCATATCGCCCGCCGCGGACGTCGACGAAACCAGCGTGCCGTACTTCTCGCTGGCAATGCTGCCGGGCGGACGGCGGCGCGGATCAACGGCCGGAGCCGTCTCGGTGGTAGGTCTCGGACCCGGCGACCGCGACTGGATGACACCGCAGAGCCGACGCGAGCTGGCGGCCGCGACGGATCTGATCGGTTACGGCCGCTATCTGGACCGCGTCCCGGTCCGCGACGGCCAGCGGCGTCACGCCAGCGACAACACCGACGAACCCGCTCGTGCGCGGCTGGCCTGCGCGCTGGCCGAACAGGGGCACGCTGTCGCGGTGGTCTCCTCGGGCGATCCGGGAGTGTTCGCAATGGCCACCGCCGTTTTGGAAGAGGCGAAACAGTGGCCGGAGGTGCAGGTCCGGGTGATCCCGGCGATGACCGCCGCCCAAGCCGTCGCCAGCCGCGTCGGCGCCCCGCTGGGTCACGACTACGCGGTGATCTCATTGTCCGACCGGCTCAAGCCGTGGGAGGTGATCGCCGAGCGCCTAGCCGCGGCGGCCGCCGCGGATTTGGTGCTGGCCATCTACAACCCAGCCTCCAAGGCGCGGACCTGGCAGGTCGGCGCGATGCGCGACCTGCTGCTGGCCCATCGCGAACCCGGCACCCCGGTGGTGATCGGCCGCAACGTGTCGGGCCCCGATGAAGACGTCAGCGTCGTGCGGTTGGCCGATCTGAATCCCGCCGACGTCGACATGCGCTGCCTGCTGATCGTCGGGTCCTCGCAAACCCAGTGGTATGCAGGCGGTTCCGGGAATCGGGTGTTCACACCGCGGCGTTACCCAGGCTAGGACAAGCACGAACCGGCGAAAGCAATTATCGGGGCCACAGCCCAAGTGACGCTGGAATGCTGACGTCACATCATGTAGGTCGGTTGTGTAATGCCGAAGTGGGTGTTGGCGTAACGTTTCAGGGCGGCCGGGCTGAAGTACACATGCTGGTTGGCGGTGTGTAGGTCCCGGAAGCATCGTTGCAGGGGGTGGGCGGCGTGCACCGCGCTGGCACCGGTCAAGTCGAATGTCGTGTCGACTGCGAGGCGTGCCGCGCGCATCGCCTGTTGGGCGGCGAGTTGGAAGCCGGCGCGCTGCTCTTGCGATGGTGGATCGCCGGCGCGGGCCGTGTCCCAAAGCGCACTAGCCTCATCGAGAACGAAGGCCCGCGCGGACCGCACGTTGGCTTCAGCGCGGGCGAACGCGACTTGGGCGGCGGGGTCCTCGGCGACCGTCTCAAATGTGCCGGCGCGCAATTTCGTTGTCGCGAGGTCGGTGAATTCGTCGAGTGCGCGTCGCGCGATGCCAAGCGGGACACCGACCAGCGCTACTCCCACCAGGGTGAAGAACGCCAGTCTCCATAGCGGCCCGTCGTGGCGGGCCGGTTCGAAAAACGGGCTGATGGTGTGTTCTTCAGCAACGCGGAGACCCCGGGCGACCACGTCGTTGCTGCCGGTGGCGCGCAGCCCCAGAACGTCCCAGTTGTCGACGATATCGGCGTGCACGCGCGGGAAGAACGCAAGGCGCCAGTCGGGTCCCCGCTGGGGAATCATCCGCGGCGCATCGCCGTCGAAGACGAACATCCCGGCCAGCAACCATTCGGCGTGGCGGCAACCGCTGACAAACGGCCAACGGCCTTCGACGCCGAACTGGCCGGTGCCATCGGGGACGGCCCGCCCGGTGGGGGCGAACACCGTGGCCGCCAAGAAGTCTGCGTCCGAACCGAATAGTTCCCTGGCGACGGTGGGCTCGAGCCACGCGGTGAATGCTGGTGCGCCCGCACCGATGGCCGCGATCCAGCCCGCTGAACCGTCGGCGCGAGCCAGTTCCTCGATCAGCTCGATGAACTCAACGGGAGCCATTTCAAACCCACCGAGCGAGCGCGGTTGCAAAGCATGGAAGATGCCAGCCGCGCGCAGCCGCTCGACCAGATCGATCGGCATTGTTCCCAGCGCCTCAGCCTCGTCGGCGCGCTGCGTGATTTCGGGCACCAAGGCACGCGCTACCGCGGTGGAATGGTCGCCGTTTGACAGCGTGAGGGGGACACGTGTTGCAGTTGTCATGTCGGGCTCCCTATATTAGATACAGTAACTAGTAATAGATACAGGAGCATGTACTCAATTATGAGATCTGTCAAGAGCCAGCCTCCGCGCCGCTACGACTCGACCCGTCGCCGGCAACAGGCCCAACAGAACCGACACGCCGTGCTAGCGGCCGCCCGACGGCGCTTCCTGGCTCAGGGCTATGCGGCGACGAGCATCGCAGAGATCGCGCAGGACGCCGGCGTGTCAGTCGAAATGGTGTACAAGGTCTTCACGAGCAAGGCGGGCGTGCTTAAAGCGCTCTTCGATGTGTCCGTCGCCGGTGACGACGAACCGATCCCGATGGTCCAGCGAGAGGTCATCCAGAATGTGCTCAACGCGCCCGAGGCCGCACGCAAGCTCGAGATCTACGCCAAGCACCTGGCCTCCACCATGCCGCACAGCGCTGCAGTCCAGCTACTCGCACGCGATGCGGCCGCGTCGTCCCCGGACGCCGCACAGGTCTGGAAGCAGTTGCGGCATGAAACTCTCACTGCGATGACGATGTTCGCCTCCGACCTCGCCGACACCGGACAGCTACGGGTCAGGGTTACACAAGCGCGCGATGTCCTATGGACGTATCACGCACCCGAGTTCTACGAGCTTCTTGTCCTCGAACGTGGTTGGTCGGCCACCCGCTACGGCAAGTTCATCGCCCGTGCGCTGATCGACGCCCTGCTCGAAACGCGCACATGACCCTCGGCCACGGACCGGGCGACCAACCCGATCCGGTCTTTGCGCGCGGACCAGGCATGCGCAACGATGCAGGGATGCGGTGTGAGGTTGCACGCGAGGCGCTGTCGGCGCGTCTGGACGGCGAGCGTCCGCAAGTGCTCGCGCAGCAGGTCGATGCGCATCTGGAATCGTGCGGCCGGTGCCGCACGTGGCTGATCGGCGCGGCCGTGCAGACTCGCCGGCTGGCCTCGGTCGAGCCCGGGGACGGACCGGACCTGGCCGACAAGATCATGGCGAGTCTCAGCGAGGGATCCACAGCGCGGCAACGCTGGATGCGCGCGCTGCGCTCGCGCTACCGGCGCTGGGGCCTCATCGTCATCGGTGTGTTCCAGGTGGCGATCGCGGCGGCTCAGATCAGCGGATTCGATTTCGGCATGGTGTCCCACACGCACGGGGCGATGTCGGGTGAGCATTTAATGCACGAATCCACCGCGTGGTTGCTGGCGTTGGGGCTGGCGATGATCGCCGCCGGCTTCTGGCCCGTCGCGGCGATCGGTGTCGCGGCGATCGTCGGCGCGTATTCGCTGGCACTCGTGGGCTACGAGGTGGTTGACCTCGTCGAAGGCGAGGAGACCGCGGCACGCATCGCCAGTCACGTGCCCCTGCTGGTCGGCTTCACGTTCGCGTTGCTGGTGGCGCGGGAACGAGTCGGGGCGCGCAGGCCTCGGTCCGCTGACGCCTCCGTCGCCTCCGATGAACACGCCGACGTCCCCGCCCAGCCCACCGGCCGACGGCGCGGGCACTTGTGGCCCATCAACCGGTCCATCGCGACCTCTACGACAACCCGTCGTAGACTCTCCCGCCCCGCGGGACTAAGGTATTTGGCCATGACCGCGTCAAGCGATGACGAGGCCGTTACCGCACTCGCCCTGGCGGCTGCACGCGGGAACGAGCGGGCGCTCGAGGCGTTCATCAAGGCAACCCAGCATGACGTGTGGCGGTTTGTCACCTATCTGTGCGACGCGGGCAACGCGGACGACCTGACGCAAGAAACCTTCCTGCGGGCGATCGGCGCCATCGAGCGGTTCTCCGGTCGATCCAGCGCCCGAACCTGGCTGCTGGCCATTGCGCGCCGCGTCGTCGCCGATCACATCCGCCGCGCCCAATCGCGGCCCCGCACCGCCGCGGGCGCCTACCCCGACCACACGCCCAGCGGCGACCGCCACGCCCGCGGATTCGAAGACCTCGTCGAAGTGACCACGATGATCGCCGGCCTCAGCACCGACCAACGCGAAGCCCTGTTACTCACCCAGCTGCTGGGGCTGCCCTACGCCGACGCCGCAGCCGTGTGCGGCTGCCCGGTGGGCACCATCCGATCCCGCGTCGCCCGCGCGCGGGACGCGCTGCTGGCCGACACAGAACGCGACGACCTGACCGGTTAGTCGACTTCAGCGACCCAGTCGGCGGCCTCCTGCACGGTACCCACCGCCGTCACCCTGTCCGGGAGCCGCGGGCGCGCCACCATCACCACCGCAATATCAAGCGCAGCAGCAGCATCCAGCTTTGCCCGGGTCATGTCGCCGCCGCTGTTCTTGGTGACCAGCGCCTCGATGCGGTGTTCATTCAGCAGCGCGAATTCGTCGTCGTAGCGATACGGCCCGCGGGACAGCACCACCCGGTGATGACGCGGCAACGAGGCACTGTCAGGCTCGGTGACCGCACGGATCAAAAACCACGCGTCGCTGCCCGCGAAGGCCTTCACACCCGAGCGGCCGGTGGTGAGAAAGACCCGCGAAAAGCGTTGTTCAGCAACGATGTCCGCTGCGTCGATGTCCGATGCGACGACGATGGCGCCGCCCGGATCCCACGGGGGGCGGGCCAGCACCAGATGCGGAATGGCAAGTTCGCGACATGCTTCGGCGGCATGCGCGGTCATCGTTGCCGCGAAGGGGTGGGTCGCGTCGACGACGGCGCCGATGCGTTCATCTCGCAGCCAACCCCGCAGACCCTCGACGCCGCCGAACCCGCCGATGCGCACCGGGCCGATCGGCAAGGCGGGATCGGGCACCCGGCCGGCCAGCGAGCTGATGATGTCCACGTGCGGGTGCAGCCGCGCGGCCAATTCCCGGCCCTCGGCGGTACCACCGAGCAGCAGCACCCGCATTAGTGGGCCGGCCTACTGCGGCGGGTGACCGAATACAGGTAGCTGTCGGTGAACCCCTCGGCGGCCAGCACATCACCGATGACGATGACGGCGGTCTTGGTGATACCGGCGTTGTGCATCTGGCCGGCGATGCTGGACAGCGTGCCGCGCAGCACCGTCTGCTGCGGCCAGCTCGCGAAAGCCACTACCGCGGTAGGTGTTTCGGGCTGGTAGCCGCCGGCCAGCAGCTGGGGCACGATGTTATCGATCTGCGCCGCGGCCAGGTGCAGGACCAGGGTGGCCCCGGACGAGGCGAGGTTGGCCAGTTCTTCGCCGGGCGGCATGGGTGTCGACAGGGTAGCCACTCTGGTCAGTGTCACCGTCTGCGCCACCCCCGGCACGGTCAGCTCACGTTTGAGGGCGGCGGCGGCCGCGGCGAAAGCCGGTACGCCAGGGACGATTTCGTAGTCGATGCCCAGCGCGTCGAGTCGGCGGCACTGCTCGGCCAGCGCGCTGTAGAGCGACGGGTCACCGGAATGCAGCCGCGCCACGTCCTTGCCGGCCGCGTCGGCGTCGCCGAGTTCGGTGACGATCTGCTCGAGAGTCAGCGGACCGGTGTCGACGATTTTGGTGCCGGGTGGACAGTGTGCCAGCAGATCTTTGGGCATGATCGAGCCCGCGTAGAGGCACACGTCGCATCTTTCGAGGAGCCGCTGGCCGCGGACGGTAATCAGGTCAGCGGCGCCCGGGCCCGCGCCGATGAAGTACACCGTCACTTTGTAAACACCCACTGGGTGACGGGCATCTGCGGGCGCCAACTGGTGAAGCCGCCCAGCGGCAGGCCCTGATAGTGCTGGAAGCGCTGCAGGTGGCCGCCGAGGCGCGAATATGCCTGCCCCAGAACAGCTTCAGATTCGATGGTGACCGCGTTGGCGATTAGGAGTCCGCCGGAGGGCAGGTTGTCGAGGCAGGCTTCCAGTAAACCGGGCTGGGTCAGGCCGCCGCCGATGAAGATCACCGACGGCGCTTCGGCGCCGTCGAACGCGTGGGGCGCTTCGCCGCGCACATCGATTTCTAGGCCGGAGGCGGCGGCGTTGAACCCGATGTTGAGGCGGCGTTGCTCGTCGCGTTCGAACGCCACCGCACTGCAGCCTCGCCAGCGCATACACCACTCGACACTGATGCTGCCTGAGCCCGCGCCGACGTCCCACAACCGCTCCCCCGGCCGTGGTGCGAGCGCCGCCAAGGTCACCGCCCGGATCGTGTGTTTGGTGATCTGCCCGTCGTGGACGAACGCGTCGTCGGGCAATGGCGACATGCGCTCGTCGGGCAAGTAGCGGACGGCGATCACGTTGAGATCGTCGACGTCGGGGGGCGCGTCGGCGGTCCATTCCCGTGCGATGCCGTCGCGACGACGTTCGCTTGGGCCGCCGAGCTGTTCAAGCACGCTCAACTCGGAGTCGCCGCGGTCGTACGCGTCGAGCAGTACCGCCAGCGCCTTCGGCGTAGACCGGTCGCTCGAGAGCACGATCGCCTGGCCGCCGCGGCGTACCGCGGTGCGCGGCTGCGCGGTGACCAGACTGATCACCTCGGTGTCGTGAACATTCCAACCCATCCGCGCGCACGCCAGCGTCACCGCCGAGACGTGCGGCAGCACCGTGACCCGGTCGGGCCCGAACAACCGGATCAATGTGCCGCCGATGCCGTGCATCAGCGGATCGCCGCTGGCCACCACGTGTACGTCGTCAGCGTGATCGGCGAGCAGCCCTTGCAGCGCCGGCAGCATGGGTGAGGGCCACTCCCGGCGCAGCGCAACCACCGTGTCATCGAGCAGCTCAAGTTGCCGCTCGGATCCGTAAATGACTGTGGCCCTTTGTAATTCCCGGCGCGACGCCTCGGAAAGTCCCGGCATTCCGTCAGCGCCGATTCCGACAACGACGATCATCGCGGCATCCTGCGCCAGACGAACTGCGGCAGCAGCCGCATCACGAAGAACATCGGACGTAATGCCCACGGGATCCAGACGGTGCGCCGCCCCTTGGCCAGCGCCCTCGCGGTGGCGGCGGCCACCTGCTCCGGGGTGCTGGACAGCGGCGCGGGCGTCATACCCTCCGTCATACGCCCGATGACGAATCCCGGCCGCGCGATCAGCAGTCGCACTCCGGTGCCGTGCAGCGCGTCGGCCAATCCGCTGGCGAAGCCGTCGAGGCCGGCCTTGGCGGAGCCGTAGACGTAGTTGGCGCGGCGCACCCGCACCCCGGCCACGGACGAGAACACCACCAGCGACCCCCGGCCCGCGGTGCGCATTGCGGTGGCCAGGTGGGTGAGCAGGCTGACCTGCGCGACGTAGTCGGTGTGCACGATCGCCACCGCGTGCGCGGCGTCGACCTCGGCGCGGGCCTGGTCGCCCAGGATCCCGAAGGCCAGCACCGCGGTGTCGATGGGGCCGTAATCGTCGATGATCGAGGCGATCAGCGGGCCGTGCGAGGCGAGGTCGTCGGCGTCGAACTGCCTGGTGTGCACCTTTGCGGCTCCGGCCGCCTCGAGGGTGGCCACCTGCTCGTCGAGTCGGTCGGCGTTCCGTGCGGCCAGGACCAGCGTCGCCCCGGGTGCCAGCCGTCGCGCAAGTTCAATGCCGATCTCGCTGCGGCCGCCCAGAATTAGTATCGGGCCGGCGCCCGTGTCGTCCACGGCTGCGATTATCGCCTGCGCTAGCGTGAGGGGCGATGCCGCACACCACTACCCGACTCACCGACGACGCGCTGGCGTTTCTCTCCGAACGTCACCTGGCGATGCTGACCACGCTGCGGGCCGACAATACGCCGCATGTGGTGGCGGTTGGCTTCACCTTCGACCCCAAGACCCATATCGCGAGGGTCATCACCACCGGCGGCTCTCAGAAGGCGGTCAACGCCGACCGCGGCGGGGTGGCCGTGCTCAGTCAGGTGGACGGCGCCCGGTGGCTGTCACTAGAGGGCCGATCCAAGGTGAACAGTGAGATCGACGCCGTCCGCGACGCCGAGTTGCGCTACGCCCAGCGCTACCGCACCCCGCGCCCGAACCCGCGACGGGTGGTCATCGAGGTCCACGTGGAGCGGGTGCTCGGGTCGTCGGACCTGCTCGACCGCAGTAACAGCGAGTAGCTTTCGGCTGGCCTCAGCGTCTCCTCAGTGTGGTTGCCGTAGTCATGACCGGAGACATCGGCGAAGTCACCACCCGAGACCGAGAGATCAGTACCTGATGAATGACGTGACGAAACAGGCGTCAACCAAGGTGCCGGCGGTCACCCTGGGCTTTTGGGTCATCAAGGTCTTGGCGACGACAGTGGGCGAGACCGGCGGCGACACCGTCACGATGACACTCAATTGGGGTTACGCAGCCGGGGTTGTGCTTTTCGGCGCCGCGCTGATAGTCCTGGTCGCCGCGCAGATCTTGGCCCAGCGTTTCCACGCGACTCTGTACTGGGCGACGATCGTGGCCTCGACGACGTTCGGCACAGTGTTGGCCGATTTCGCTGACCGATCACTGGGGATCGGCTACACCGGCGGATCACTTCTACTTTTGGGTTGCCTCTTGGCTACCTTGGGGCTTTGGCGTTGGTCGCAGGGCACGGTATCGGTGAGCACCGTTTCGACGCCGAAAGTAGAAGCGTTCTACTGGGCGACCATCACGTTTTCACAAACGCTGGGGACCGCTCTCGGCGATTGGCTCGCCGACACTCGCGGATTCGGCTATGAACGCGGCGCATTGGTATTCGCGACGGCGCTCATCGCGGTCGTGGCCCTGTATTACTGGACCGCAGTGTCGCGGGTCACCTTGTTCTGGGTGGCATTCATCCTGACGCGGCCGCTGGGCGCGACCGTCGGGGATTTCCTCGATAAGCCCGTCGCCGATGGCGGCCTGGCCTTGAGCCGCCCGCTGGCCTCAGCGGTCATCGCGGCGATCATCGTCGCGTTGCTAGTGTTCGTCCCGCAACGCCCCGGACGTCACCCCGGCCAGCCGGAAGGCCGTACATCGCCAGAAGCGGAATCAACGACATGAGAGTCCTGCTCGTCGAGGACGAGCCACGATTGTCGGCGACCCTGTCCAGGGGGCTGAAGGCCGAGGGTTTTGTCGTCGTCGCTGCCAGCACGGGCGTCGACGGCCTACACGAGGCGATCTCACACAACTTCGATGTCGTGGTTCTCGACATCATGCTCCCCGGCCACAGCGGGTATGAGGTGCTGCGTCGAATGCGGTCGCAGGACGTGTGGACACCGGTGCTCATGCTGACTGCCAAGGACGGTGAATACGACGAGACCGATGCGTTCGATCTCGGAGCGGATGACTATCTGACGAAACCGTTTTCGTTTCGGGTGCTCGTGGCGCGGCTGCGGGCGTTGGTGCGTCGCGGTGCGCCGGAGCGGCCGGTGGTGTTGACCGCTGGATCGCTGTCATTGGATCCGGCTCGGCACACGGTCCAACGTGGTTCGACCCCAATCACTTTGACTCCCCGTGAGTATGGGCTGCTGGAATTTCTCATGCGCAACAAGGACGTCGTGGTGACGAAGGCCGAGATCTTGAACAACGTGTGGGATGCGCACTATCAGGGTCCGGACAACGTTGTTGAGGTTTACGTGGGCTATCTACGGCGCAAGATCGACGTTCCCTTCGGCAGCAACACCATCGAGACGATTCGCGGTGCCGGTTACCGGTTGTTGTGCTGAGGCAACGCCACGGTCATTTTGGTTCCGCCGCCGGGTCGGTCATCAATGGTTACTGTGCCGCCGTGCGCGGCCACGACCTCGGCGACGATTGCTAGCCCTAGGCCGGTTCCTCCGCCGCTGCGGGCGCGGTCTGAGTCCAGGCGCACGAACCGTCCGAAGACCCGGGCTCGCTCGGCCGGAGCGATGCCGGGTCCGTCATCACTGACGGTGATGACGGCGGTACCGTCTAGGCTGCCGACGTGGATATCGACGCATGATTTCGCATGGCGGACAGCGTTATCCACGAGATTGCGGATCACCCGCGACACAGCGGCCGGGTCACCGATCAAACGCGTCGAGGAGATCTCGGTGTGGATCGTGCATCCCGCGTCACGCCGCACGCGACCCGCCTCGACCTCCGCAAGATCGCCGAGGAGCACCTGCTCTTTACGCAATACCAGGCTTTGCTCGTCGGCACGGGCCAGCAGCAGCAGATCTTCGATCAGCGTGCGCATGCGTTGCGCTTCCGGA
Organism: uncultured Actinomycetota bacterium; assembly: GCA_963767375.1. Taxonomy (GTDB): domain Bacteria; phylum Actinomycetota; class Actinomycetes; order Mycobacteriales; family Mycobacteriaceae; genus Mycobacterium. Next base: position 233,713 of record CAVYDT010000004.1, on the reverse strand, counting down.
AGCAGGGTGTTGATTGCTAACTCCGCATCGAGCAGCTCAGGGTGAACCTCGGCCGCCTCCAACCCGGAAATGATGGTGGTCAGCGGGCTCCGCAGTTCATGAGAGGCGTCGCCGAGGAACCGTTGTTGCGCGCGGTGGCCGGCTTCGAGGCGCGACAGCATTTCGTTCATGGTGACTGCCAAGGCCGCAATCTCGTCGCGACTGGTGGGCACGGGTACCCGTTCGGCTAAGTCGGACGTGGAGATCTCAGCCACCCTGTTGCGGATCGCGTCCACCGATTTCAGTGAGCGGCGTACGAGCCAGTAGGTTGCCGCCGCCACCACCGTGATGATGATCGGGGCGCCGGCAGCCAGCAGCAGCGCGACGGTCCGCGCGGTCGCCTCAACCGCTTCGCTACCCCCTCCGACGAGCACCGTGTATTCACCGGATGGAGTGTTGACCCGTTGACCGCTGAGACGCATGTCATCGTTGGGCACCGCATCGTCGGACATGCCGCGCCGCAAATTGAGGTCAAAGAGGGTTACGGGAACTATCGGTGTGTCAGGTGCGGATCCGGCCCGCGCTATGACCTTGCCATCGGGCGCAATGAGTTGGATTGCGACCACGCGTTGGTTGGTGGTCAAAAGGGCGCTGTCCAGGTTGTCAGGCGAATTGGACCGCAGGGCCTCCACAATGTGGCTGACTCTGCCGGCGGTGGCATCGTCGACACCCTCCAACAACGACCGGTACAGGATCGTGACGAATCCCCCGCCCGCCAAAGCAAGCGCAAAAAATACGACGATCGCCGATACCGCGGCTGAGCGCGCGGAGATGCCCAAGTTAGGGAGGCGCACGGAACTCACGATCCTGCTTCGCCGAAACGGCCGTACGGCAGACACCCCCATAGTTTGATTCTGCAGCGCTGAGGATCGGCTGAGAACACCCGCAGCGCGGTACGTACATCAAGCTCAGCCAGCTTCTCAGCGGCTTCTCAGCGGCCCGCTCATACGCTGGCGCTCCCAGGTTGAGAACTGCAGCAATCCCGTCGTGAGTTAGGGGAAATAGTGAGCTGCCAGATTGATTCGGTCGATGTCACCGGCACTGCCAACCCTCTGACCCCGCCGCGGCTGCGCGGCTGGATCCACCTCTGCTGTGCTGTCGCGGCCTTCTTTGCAGGTACCGCACTGGTGGTGATGTCGTGGGCAGTGGCATCCAAGCAAGCCGGCCTCGCCACACTGGCGTATGCCCTGGCTATCGTGGCGATGTTTGCTGTCAGCGCCATCTATCACCGCGTTCACTGGGAATCGGCGGACACCAAGAGATGGATGCGTCGTCTCGACCACTCGATGATCTTCGTGTTCATTGCCGGCACTTACACACCGTTCGCGACGCTGGCCATGCCGCGCGCGACCGGGCATCTGGTGCTGGCAATCGTGTGGGGCGGCGCGTTGGCCGGGATCGCGGTGACGCTGTTTTGGCCGTCGGCTCCGCGTTGGGTGGGGGTGACGCTTTATCTGCTGTTGGGCTGGGTAGCAGTCTGGTACGGCGGAATGATTGTGCACGAGGTCGGAGTGGCCGCAGCAATGCTGCTGGCTTCCGGCGGCGCTCTGTACAGCATCGGTGCAGTGTTCTACGGGCTGCGCTGGCCAGACCCGTGGCCGACGACGTTCGGTTTTCACGAGTTGTTCCACGCTTGCACCGCGGTTGCTGCGATCTGCCAATTCATCGCCGTATGGTTGGTGGTCTTCTAGGCGGCTGCACTAGGCCTTTCACGAGGCCAGGTCGTTTTTGAGTGCGCCGCCCGGATCAAATAGGGCGTACAACGGATTGGCTTTAACGACGGTCTCGCCCAGACCGGCCCAAGTGGACGCCGCGCCTTTCGGATCGTAGAGAAACCGCGTCGGGTCTAGCTGGTCGACGGTTTGTACGAACCCGACTGCTCCCTTGAAAACTCCCTCGTCAATGTTGACGTAGGTGTCGAAAACAGTTGCCACTTGATTACCGACGGCCTGGCCCAGGAAATGAGTGAACTCGCCGCGCATGTATTTCTCCATGTCGCGCACCCAGCCATCGATGATCTGCATCCCATCCTTCATGACCTGCGCTTTGGCCTCGGCTTCCCGTGTCAGCCCGTGCAATAAGGCGTTGATGTCCGAGGCGATCTTTTTGATCTCCTCAAGCGCGTCGCCATCGAGGAACGACACCACCTCATGCCACAGGCCCGACACCGTCCCCAACCGGTGCAAGAGATCGCGAATCGCATTCTGCGTGTGGGCCGCCGCTATTCACCCCAGTCGCTCAGCAAATCCGCCCGTCGGCCGCGGCCCCGGAAGACCGGCACCGCATTGACCCGCAATTGTGAAGTAGCTAACGTCACGAGCTATAGAGGGGGGCGGTGCGATGCAACTCCAATACATAAGCATCGCGCGGCTTGTCGTCGACGCCGGCGATCCCTGGGCGATCAACGACAGCCTGCAGGCCGGTCGCCCGGCGCAGATATCCGATCTGGCGCGGGCGTTTCATGACGCGGGCCAGTCCACCACCGAGTCCAACGCCGCCTTCGAGGCCTGTCGTCGCTTCGCGGCGTCCTGGAATCAGGAGAACGGCGAGCACCCGATCAACGACTCCGCCGAAGTGCAGCGCGTGACCAAGTCGCTCGGCCTGCAGGCCGCGCAACTGCCCAAAATCGCCGTCGACCTGGAAAACATCGCCGCGGCCCTGGCCGAAGCGCAACGAGAATCGGGCTGGTACATCTCGGCGCTTGAGCAGGACCTGGCAGATATCGACGACGAGATCGGCGAGGCACTCGACGACGGCGACGAGGACGATGCCAATGATCTCTACGAGGACGCCGTCGAGGAGACCAATGCGGTGCTCTGCCGGGTCACGCAGATTCGCGACGGCTACTCGGCGACGTTGCAGAACGCGCTGGCCGTCCTGCGCGCCGACGGAGGCGACCCGGCGGAGATAAAAGGGGCGGACGAGCTGTTGATTCCGCCGCCGGACACCAACCCGGAGCAAGTCACACGCTGGTGGGATTCGCTGAGCGAGGAGCAAAAACGTCTGCTGATCGATCAGCACCCGCAGGAGTTGGGCAATCTCAACGGAATTGCGGCCGACGTGCGTGGGCACGTCAACATGGACGTGATGAACGACGACCTGCACCGGGTCGAGGATGTCGCGGGACAGTTCGGGCTATCGCCCCAAGCGCTGAGGGACAACGCGCTTCATGACGTGAACAACGACGTGTTCACTGACCCGGAAAGGTACGGCCTCACGGCCACCGACATCACCCGATACCAGAATGCGGTGAAGACCAACAAGGGACTCGAACACGACAGAGGTGACTCGAAAAACCCACGGCCCGTGATGCTTTGGGCATACGATCCGCTCGCCTTCAACGGAAAGGGCAGGGCGGCGATCGCAATCGGTAACCCCGACAAGGCGCGCAACACCGCCGTCATCGTTCCGGGCACCAACAGCAGCGTGAAGGGCGGCTGGCTGTTCGACGGCCACAACGACGCCATCAATCTCTACAGCCAGTCGTTGAAGGCCGATCCGCATCAGCCCACTGCGGTGATCGCCTGGATGGGCTATGACGCACCGGAATTCGATTTCTACCATCCGGAACAAGCCCTCGCCGACCCGACGACACTGCAGCAGGTGGGCAGCCCATGGCTGGCGCGCGAGGGAGGTGCGCTGCTGGCCGCCGCCGTCAATGGCCTGGCGGTCACCCATGATGGCTCGATTCCGTCGCACGTCACCGTCATCGGGCATTCCTACGGGTCGACGACGGTGGCCGACGCGTTCGCCAACAGCGGCATGCACGCCAATGACGCCGTGCTGATCGGCTGTCCGGGAACCGATATCGCGCGCAGCGCCGCCGACTTTCACCTCAACGGCGGACAGGTTTATGTGGGTGCGGCCTCCACCGACGCGATCAGTTGGATCGGCGAATCGGGCAGCGGTGCGCCCAACGCGATCAACGACGCTCTCGGCGACCCACTCGGGCCGTTGGCGGGGCTGGGCACCGACCCGGCCCATTCCGGATTCGGGTCGGTGCGGTTCCGCGCCGAAGTCGCGGGCACGCACAGCGTTGTTCCCTGGTTCAATGACCATTCGCACTACTACGACATGGGCAGCGAAGCACTGCACAATATGACCGAAATCTCCACCGGCCACGGCGGTGACTTGGCCAACCAAGGCATGCTGGCTCCGTTCAGGGACGAAGAACGGATCTCTACGCCGACCGAGGTGAAGACGCCCTTTGGGACGATCCCCTTGCCGCACGTCGAGATTCGAGCACCCGTCACCGTTGACCCGGAGTGGGACCGGCAGGGAAATTCGGTCACCAGGGATCATGATTTCAAATAATGATCGAGGAGGTTACTCGCCGATGTTTGACGCTGAAGCGGCGTCGAGATTGAAGCCACGCACACTGTTGCCGGCGTGTCGTGTGCCTAGGTTAAAAGTCGCGATAGCCGCCGCGACGCAGCGCGACGGCGCGCGCGGCATGAAGGCCCGCAGAGTCGCCGCCGCGCTTTTCGCGGTTACCGTCGTCCTAGGAGGATGTTCGAAGATGAACCCGTTCGGACAGGACCCGGATCGTCCCGCAAACCCGCTGTCCGACGAGCAGACCAAGGCCCAGGTGCTCGACCCCGCCAGGCAGATCGCCACGGTCGCCAGCTTGCCGAACGTCTCAGGGGTCTTCGGCTGGGAATCGTGTAACGACCAGGGCGACCCGCCTTTTCGCGGCCGAGTGGACATGTCGTTCGACGTCCCCGCCGGAGCCGACCGCAACGCCTATTTCGAACAGATCGCCACGACGATGATTGGCCACGGCTGGTCGGACGGTCCACCGCCGGGCAAGCGGCCCTTCGGCCGGGTCATCCACACGGGCGACGTCATGGCGATCATCGGCAAGAGCAGCGGGACAGTCAAGGACGGTTCGGTCGAACTTTCCGGCGAGTGCCGCAACATGGGTGACCACCGCCACGACGGCAGCTGGTACGACGTCACCGACCAGTTGCTACACGGATGACGCCAGGGTGAATTGACCGCTCACCACGCCGTTATTAGCGTCGTCACGATGTTCGTCGACACTGGACTGCTGCACTCGGGGGCCAACGAGTCGCACCGCGCGAGTGGGCACGCCCAAGAAGGGGCCGACCGCCTCTCGCGCGGCCCGCTGATGCCGGGGATGTTCGGAGAGTTCGCCGCGGCCGAGGAGTTTCACGACGCGGTCCGCTCAGCGCACACTCAGCACGTGAAAACCTTGCAGGCCCACCAAGAGGCGCTCACCGCGGTCGGCAACAAGGCGCACCTGGCCGCCAACGGGTTCGCCGACATGGATACACGCAATGCCGCGGCCGAGCGGGCGGTGCGAAACACCTAGGGTGTCAAAGTTTTCCCGATCAGCTCGATGCGGTGCCGTCCCGGCAGCAGCGCCACGCCGGCGGCACCCCCTCGGGCATCCCGTCGACCACGACGAGCTCGGCCGGCGGCGCCGCTGCAGATGCCCCGGGGTGCACCACCACGTCGGCGATGTGACGTGCGATCCGGATCGGGCGCAGTGTGAGGTCCAGGAGTGACACCAGACCCAACGTACGCTAAGCCACGGGCACCACAATGAGCTCGTGCGGCCGGTTGTTAACGGACAGCGCCCCGTCCTCGGTCACGATGACGATGTCCTCGACCCGGGCACCCCACCGGCCCGGGAAGTAGATACCGGGCTCGATCGAAAATGCCATGCCCGCAACCAAAGTCAGGTCATTGCCGGCGACGATGTAGGGCTCCTCGTGCACCGACAGCCCGATCCCGTGCCCGGTGCGGTGCACGAAATACTCCCCCAGGCCGGCCTCAACGAGCACGTCGCGGGCGGCGGCGTCCACCTGCTCGGCGGTCACGCCCGGACGGACCGCGTCAAACGCCGCGCGCTGCGCCCGTTGCAGTGTCGAATAGTGTTGGGCCACATCGCGACTGGGTTCGCCAATGCTGTACGTGCGGGTGGAGTCGGAGTGATACCCGGGCTCGTAGCTGCCGCCGATATCGACGACGACGATGTCGCCGACCTGCAGTTCGCGGTCCGAATACCCGTGATGCGGGTCGGCTCCGTGCGGTCCGGAGCCGACGATGACGAACGCTACCTCCGAATGCCCTTCTGCCACAATTGCTTCGGCGATATCATTGGCGACGTCGGCCTCGGTCCGGCCGGGTATCAAAAACTCCGGCACGCGAGCATGCACCCGGTCGATGGCCGCTCCGGCCTTGCGCAGCGCGTCGACCTCGGCCGGCTGCTTGACCATCCGCAGCCCGCGCATCACGTCGGTGGCCAGCACCGGCAGGACGCCGAGAACACCGCCCAGCGGCAACAGGTGCAGCGCGGGCATGGAATCGGTGACGGCAGCCGCGGCGGGGGCGCCGCCCAACGCATCCCCCACCAATTGGTAGGGGTTGTCGCCGTCGACCCAATCCCGCACGGTAACGCCCAGTTCCGTAATGGCCGACTCGTTGAGCGAGGCCAGCTCCAGCCGCGGCACCACGATCGTCGGCTCGCCGGCTGCCGGCAACACCAACGCGGTAAGGCGCTCGAATGTCTGCGCGCGCGAACCCACCAGGTAGCGCAGGTCGTAGCCGGGAGTGATCACCAGGCCGGCGAGACCCGCGTCGGCGGTGGCGGCGGCCGCCGCGTTCAGCCGGTGGGCATATACCCCGGTATCGAAGCCTTGAATCGGCGAGAATCCATGGCTGGCAGGATAACCCGCATGCCCACATCCCGAGGTTCGCCACTGGCGCTGCTCGATGGCGCCAGCATGTGGTTCCGCTCCTACTTCGGGGTGCCGTCGTCGATCACCGCTCCCGACGGCCGGCCGGTCAACGCCGTGCGCGGCTTCATCGACTCGATGGCCGTGGTGATCACCCAACAAAAGCCCAGCCGGCTGGTCGTGTGCCTCGACCTGGACTGGCGGCCTCAGTTTCGCGTCGACCTCATCCCGTCGTACAAGGCGCACCGGGTGGCCGAGCCCGAGCCGGCGGGCGAGCCCGACATCGAGGAAGTGCCCGATGACCTGACACCGCAGGTCGACATGATCATGGAGCTGCTGGACGCATTCGGGATTCCCACGGCGGGCGCGCCGGGGTTCGAGGCCGACGACGTGCTGGGCACGTTGGCGGCAACCGAAAAAAACGACCCCGTCGTCGTGGTCAGCGGCGACCGCGACCTGCTGCAGGTGGTGGCCGACGATCCCGTGCCGGTTCGGGTGCTCTACCTGGGCCGCGGGCTGTCCAAGGCCACGTTGTTCGGGCCGGCGGAGGTCGCCGAGCACTACGGCGTGCCGGCGGATCGGGCCGGGCCGGCCTACGCCGAGCTCGCGCTGCTGCGCGGGGATCCGTCCGACGGCCTGCCGGGTGTGCCGGGCGTCGGCGAGAAGACGGCGGCCACCCTGCTGGCGCAGCACGGCTCGCTGGAGCGGATCGTGGCCGCCGCGCACGACCCGAAATCCAAGATGGCCAAGGGACTGCGCGCCAAACTGCTGGGCGCCGCGGACTACATCGAGGCCGCGGGCCAGGTGGTGCGGGTCGCCATCGACGCGTCCGTCACGCTTTCGACGCCCACCGACGCGCTACCGCTGGCCGCAGCCCATCCGAAACGCACCGCCAAGCTGGCGACGGCACTGGGCGTGGGGTCGTCGATCGCGCGGTTGCAGAAGGCGCTGGACGCGCTGCCCGGGTGAGGGCTACTGCGGCCGGCCTACCTCGTAGGTGCCCTTGTTGTCCTGGAAGGTGACCGTCACGTGCTTCTGCGCGCCGTCGATGCTTACGGCGCAGTCGAAGGTGCCGCCCTTTTTGACGGTCGGGTCTGAGCCGCCGTTGCACTTGACGTCTTTGACGTTCTTCGCGCCGTAACCATTGGTCTCGTCGGTGAGCACCTGCTGCACACCGGCCTGAGCCTTGTTGACGTCCAGCTTGGTGGTGACGAACCATGCCGGCCAGAGGAATCCGAGTACCAGAACGGCCCCGATCACGACCACGCCGATGGCCGCCGCGATGCCGCCGATCAGCGCACCCGAACGCTTTTTGCCCGGTTGTCCCGATTGGTCATAGGGCTGGTACTGCTGTGGGTACTGGCCGGGCTGAGCGTACTGACCGGGCTGACCGTATTGGCCGGGTTGGGCGTATTGGCCGTACTGTCCCGGCTGGCCGTACTGGTCGGGCTGGCCGTATTGAGCGGGCGTGCCGTACTGGGTTGGCTGGGAACCAAACTGCTCCGATTGCCCGTAGCCAGGCGTAGCCGGCGGATATTGCTGTTGATACGGCTGTTCGGCCGGCTGTTGGTACTGCGGATACGCGGAGGGCGTGTACGCGGGGGCTTGCCACGTCGCGTCCTGGGCTGGCTGCCCCTGCTGCCCGTGTTGCCAGGGTGATCCCGTCGGCGCCGCCTGGGTCGGCTGGTCCGCGGATTGCTGATCGGCCTCATGGCCGGGCGGCTGCCACGACTGATTCGGATCTGACCCCTGCGGTCCGCTCATCATTTCTCCTGTGTCCTGGAAAGTCCCGGCTGCAACCGTAGCCCCGGCTCAGCCTACCCAACGTCAACTGCGACGACGCCGCGCCGAACGTCATTGATAGCGCGTTTGGCGGTAGCCCGCAGCTCAGGGTCGGGAGCGGCGTTGCGGACTTGGTCGAGCAGGTCGAGCACCTGGCGGCACCAGCGCACGAAATCCCCCGCGGACAACGGTGAACCACCGCCGCCCGCGTCGGCAGCGTCCAAAGCCGCGGCCAGATCACCAGTGCGGGCCCAGCGGTGGATGGTGCTGGCGAAGCCGTCGTCGGGTTCACGACTCGGGGCGAGCCGGTGCCGTTGCTCGTCAGCGCGCAGCGTGGCCGACAGCCTCGCCGTCTGCCGTAGCGCCTGCTGTAGACGCGGGGTGGGCGCCTCGGCGGCAAACGGGGCACTGGGGCCGTCACCGCCTCGCGTCTCGTACAGCACCGCCGAGACCACCGCCGCCAACTCCGCGGGACCCAAGCCCGCCCACGCGCCCGTGCGCAGGCACTCCGCGACCAGCAAGTCACTCTCGCTGTAGATCCTGGCCAACAACCGGCCTTCGTCGGTGACCCGCGGGTCCGCCGCGGAACCTCCGATGAAGTCACGTTCGGTGAGCAGGCCGACGATCCGATCGAAGGTGCGGGCCAGCGAATTGGTGGCGGCGGCGATCTTCTGCTGCAGCTGCGCGTTGTCGCGTTCGATGCCCAGGTAGCGCTCCGTCTGGCGGATCTGGTCCTCGAGCTCGGGCACATTATGGGCTGGGTGACGACGCAAGTCCGCCCGCAACGACGCCAATTCCGGATCGTGGAATTCGCCGTCCTTATCCGCGGCCTTCTTGCCGCCACGGGTGCGGCGTCCAGCGGGAACCGACAGCCGCTCCCACCCTTCCATGGCCGACAGCAGCGCCGAGGCCAGGTCACGACGGACCCTCGGCTGGCGGTGTTCGACTCGCTTGGGCAAGGTCATCGAACCGACCGGCGCCGACGCACCCGAATAATCCGCCGACGAAATCCGTCCCGCCCATCGGTGTTCGGTGAGCACCAGCGGCCGCGGGTCGTCGCCGTCGCGGGCCGACTCCAAGACCACCGCCAGTCCGCCGCGACGGCCGTGGGTGATGTTGATGATGTCGCCTCGGCGCAGCGCGGCCAGCGCATCGCCGGCCGCCTGGCGTCGTTGCAGCCGCGACGCACGCGCCTGCGCCCGCTCCATCTCGGAAATCCGCCCCCGCAGCCGGGCGTATTCCAGGATCGGTGCGTCGTGACCACCCAGTTCGGCAGCGATCCCGTCGAGCATCTCCTTGCCCCGCTCGATGCCACGTACCAGGCCGACGACGGATCCGTCGGCCTGATACTGGGCGAACGACTGCTCGAGCAGCTGGTGCGCCTGCTCGGGGCCCAGCTGGTGCACCAGGTTGATCGTCATGTTGTACGACGGCGCGAACGAACTGCGCAGCGGGAAGGTGCGAGTGGAGGCCAGCCCGGCCACCTCGGATGGCTCCACGTCAGGGTGCCAGAGCACGACGGCGTGGCCTTCGACGTCGATGCCGCGTCGGCCGGCCCGGCCGGTCAGCTGGGTGTACTCCCCCGGCGTCAGCGGCACGTGCTGCTCGCCGTTGTACTTCACCAGCCGCTCGAGCACCACCGTCCGGGCGGGCATGTTGATGCCGAGCGCCAGGGTCTCGGTGGCGAACACCGCCTTGACCAGGCCCGCGGTGAATAACTCCTCGACCGTGTGCCGGAACGCGGGCAACATCCCGGCATGATGGGCCGCCAGACCGCGCAGCAGCCCTTCGCGCCACTCGTAGTAGCCCAGCACTGCCAGGTCGGCGTCGGCGAGGTCACCGCAACGGTGCTCGATCACCTCAGCGATCTGCGCGCGTTCCTCCTCGGTCGTCAGCCGCAGCGGCGAGCGCAAGCACTGACCGACCGCGGCGTCACAGCCCGCGCGGGAGAACACGAACGTGATCGCCGGCAACAGGCCTTCGGAGTCCAGCTTCGCGATCACGTCGGGGCGCGGCGGCGGGCGGTAGAACCCCGGCCGGCCGTGATCTCCGCGACCTCCTCGGCCGGCGCCACCTCTTCCCGCCTGGCGGCGGGGGCCACGCCAGTCCGACATCCGGTCGGCCTCGCGGCGATGCGCGATGTGGCGCAGCAGTTCCGGGTCGACGCGCGATTTGTCGGCTGTGCTGTCGTAATCGAACAGGTCGAAGAGGCGCTTGCCCACCAAGACGTGTTGCCACAGCGGCACCGGCCGGTGCTCGTCGACCACCACGGTCGTGTCGCCCCGCACGGTCTGGATCCAGCCGCCGAACTCTTCGGCGTTGCTCACCGTCGCCGAGAGGCTCACCACCCGCACCTCGTCGGGAAGATGCAGGATGACCTCTTCCCACACCGGGCCCCGCATCCGGTCGGCGAGGAAATGCACCTCGTCCATCACCACATACGAAAGTCCTTGTAGCGCAGGCGAATCGGCGTAGAGCATGTTGCGCAGCACTTCGGTGGTCATCACCACCACGGGCGCATCGCCGTTGACCGACACGTCACCGGTGAGCAGACCGATCCGGTCGCGGCCGTAGCGTGCCGTGAGGTCAGTGTGCTTTTGGTTACTCAGGGCCTTCAGTGGTGTGGTGTAAAAGCATTTGCCGCCCGACGCCAGCGCCAGGTGCACGGCAAATTCGCCGACCACCGTCTTGCCCGCGCCGGTCGGCGCGCAGACCAGCACACCGTGGCCGTGTTCGAGTGCCGCGCAGGCCCGCTGCTGGAAGTCGTCGAGCGAAAACGGCAGCTCCGCGGTGAACCGGGTCAGCTCGGTCGGCTCGGTCACGCCGCCGCCGCCCGGTTGCGCGAGCGTGCGCAGATGTTCATGAAATACGGCGTGTGATTGTCCGGACGCGCACGCTCGCCGGGTTGACGTCTACGTGATGTCGTCATGGGTCCCGGCAATTATCGGCTCGGGAGCTTCGATGGTCGACGCTTCGTCGTCGGGGATCAGCGCTTCGCGCTTGGCTTTTCGCTTGTCGTGCAGCCGAGAGATCTGAATCGCGAACTCGAGCAGCACGGTCAGCGCCAGGCCCAGCGCCGTCATCGAAAACGGGTCGGATCCGGGCGTGAAGATCGCCGCGAACAGGAACATCGCGAAGATCAGCCCGCGCCGCCAGGATTTCAGCCGCTCATAGGTCAGCACACCGACCATGTTGAGCATCACGATCAGCAGCGGGAACTCGAAGCTGACCCCGAAGACCACCAGCAGATTGATCAGGAAGCCGAAATACCGGTCGCCGGACAGCGCGGTGACCTGCACGCTGTTGCCGACGGTCAGTAGAAAGCCCAGCGCCTTGGACAGCACCAGGTACGCCAGCAGGGCGCCAGCGATGAACAGCACCGCCGCCGGGATCACGAACGCCACCGCGAAGCGGCGTTCCTTCTTGTAGAGCCCGGGCGTGATGAACGCCCAGAGCTGGTAGAACCACACCGGACAGGCCAGCACCACCCCGGCCGCCATCCCGACCTTGAGCCGCAGCATGAACTGGTCGAAAGGGGCGGTGGCCAGCAACCTGCATTGCTTGTCGGCGCTGATATCCGCACGGGCCGACTGCGGCAGCGAACAGTAGGGATGCCGCAGCCACTCGCCGAGGCTTTCCAGCCCGAAGATCGGATGCGAATACCAGACAAACCCGAAAATCGTGGTGACCAGGATCGCGGCCAGGGCGATCAGCAGCCGGGAACGCAGCTCCGTGAGATGGTCGACCAACGACATCGTCGCGTCGGGATTGGTGCGACTGCGCCTCCGGCGTGGGTCGAGTCGTTTGAATAGACCGCCGCGCACTGAAAATCTAGAACCGTTCACGACGTTCGGTCAGCGGCGCCTGACGGTGCTAAGCGGGCCGTGCCTCGGTGTGGTCTTGACCAGGGGCCGCCGTGGGGTCGACCCGCTGCGACTGCACGGGCGCGGGGCTCTCAATAGCGTCCGTTTTGTTCTCGGACTGCATTTCCCGCATCTCGGACTTGAAGATGCGCAACGACTTGCCCAGCGAGCGCGCTGCATCGGGGAGCTTCTTGGCGCCGAACAGCACGATCACCAGGATGGCGATGATCGCCCAGTGCCACGGACTAAGACTGCCCACTTTTGTTACCTCCAGACGTCCATCCGATGCTACCGCAGTAGAGCAAAACGCCGGTGTCCTCGCACTACGGCGTGGTGGACTCCGCCACCTGGTAAGACTCTAGGGCGGCCGCGGCAGCATCCCGTACACGCAGCGCGAGCGACTCGGGTTCAAGCACCCGCACGGCGGCCCCGAAGCCCAGCACCAAACGCGTCATCCAGTCTTCGGAGGCGTAGGTCATGACCGCCTCGCACGATCCATCCGGCAGCTCGAGCACCTCCCGCAGCGGGTAGTACTCGAACATCCAGGACGCCGAGGGCGCTATCCGCAGCCTCGCCGACGGCAGTGCCGGATCGCCGTCGAACAGCGACGTGTCGGGCGGCGCCTGCAGCGCCGGCGCGGGTGGGGCGGCCGGCTCGTTGAGCTCGGTGGCGTCCACGATTCGGTCGAAACGGAACAGCCGAACCCCTTCGGATTCGCGTGACCAGGCCTCCAGGTAGCTGTGCCCACCGACCAGGAGGACCCGGATGGGGTCGACGACGCGGCTGGTCAGGGTGTCGCGCGAGGCGGCGTAGTAGTCGATGGCCAATGCCTTTTTGTCACGCACCGCGGCGCGGACCGCGGCTGCGGCCCGGCTCTCCAGAGGCGCCGGTTCGTCGAGGGCCGACGCGGTGCCGTCGTGGCCGGCCGCGCCGGCGGCGGCCGCGATCTTGGCGATCGCGCTGCGCGCCGCCTCCGGATCGACCACTCCCGGAATGTCGGCCAGCGCCCGCAGCGCCACCAGCAGGCCGGTGGCCTCCGGCGACGTCAGCCGAAGGGGCCGGTCGATGCCCGCCGAGAACGTCACCTCGATGGTGTCCCCAGAGAACTCGAAGTCGATGAGATCGCCCGGGCCGTAGCCGGGCAGGCCGCACATCCACAGCTGGTTGAGGTCCGCCTCGAGCTGTTTGCTCGTCACCCCCAGCCGGGCGGCAGCCTCGGCGCGGGTGATCCGCGGATTGGCCTGGAAGTACGGCACCATGTTGAGCAGCCGCACCAGGCGATCGGACACGTTTGTCATCGGCGCCGCTCCTCCTCATCGCTTCGCTCTGCATCCTCGCCGGCGCGTGTCATCGGCGCCGCTCCTCCTCATCGCTTCGCTCTGCATCGTCGCCAGCGCGTGTCATCGGCGCCGCTCCTCCTCATCGCTTCGCTCTGCATCGTCGCCAGCGCGTGTCATCGGCGCTCCCCCGCTTGGGCGCGTAATCGGATCAACACGTCGTCGCGCAGGGACTGCGGCTCCAGCACGATGGCGTCGGCCCCATAGCCGGCGATCTCACGCGCCAGTCCGTCGGCGGAGCCGATGTCGAGTTCGATCACGTCTCCCTCGCGCCCGGCGAGTTGCCGCGCGCTGACGGGCCGTCCGGCGCGCCGCAGCGCGGTGGCCCGCCCGTCGGCGACCCAGACCACGGCCTGGCCACCGGCCGGCGTCTCGCTGACCGTCTCGGCCACGATCTTGCGCAGGTCGACATCGTTAGGCACGGTGATCGCGCCTTCGGGGCCGATCGGCGTGACGTCGGCGCCGATCCGCGAGAGCCGGAACGTGCGGGTGGCGCCGCGGTCGCGGTCGTGGCCCACCAGGTACCAGCGGCCCTTCTCGGTGATCACCCCCCACGGTTCGACGGTGCGGGTGGTGTAGGGCTCCGCCCGGGACGGTCGATGCGGGAACTGCACTGCCTGCCGAGAATGAATGGCCGACAACAGGATTTCGAGGACGTCCTCCGACCCGCGCAGACCCGGCACCCCAGCCGCAGAGGCGATGGCCACCTGTGCGTCCGGATCGACCTCCACCCCGGCGGCGCGCAGCTTGAGCAGCGCGCCCTGGGTCGCGGTGATCAGTTCGGGCGATTGCCACAGCCCAGTGGCGACGGCGACCGCGGCGGCTTCGTCCGGGGTCAGCTCGACGGGGCGTAACGAGTAGGCGTCGCGATTGATGCGGTAGCCCTCGGTGGGGTCGAGCGCTGACACCCTGCCGACCTCCAGCGGGATGCCGAGGTCGCGCAACTCGTTCTTGTCGCGCTCGAACATCCGGGAGAACGCCTCGGCGTTGGGGCTGTCCGAATAGCCCGCGACGCTGGATCTGATCTTTTCCGCGGTGATGAAGCCGCGAGTGGACAGCAGGGCGATGACGAGATTGACCAGCCGTTCGACTTTCGAGGTCGCCATTTGCTCCAGGTTAGATGGGCCGACTCCGGCGCGAGAACCCAGCACACAGTTGGCCAACGTTGCCACATTGGTCACAATCGCCACAGGAGTCTCTGAGTTGGCCGGTTACCGAGTTGTCCACGAAAGGCATCATCGCCGGCAGAAGCCGAAGTTGCGGATGTGACGAGCCTGAGCCGAGCCGGGCAGCCCGGACTACATGCTGGCGATCAGCCGCTTGACCCGCTCGTCGACCGCCCGGAACGGGTCTTTGCACAGCACGGTGCGCTGGGCCTGGTCGTTGAGCTTGAGGTGCACCCAGTCGACGGTGAAGTCGCGCCCCGCCGCCTGGGCGGCGCTGATGAACTCACCACGCAGCCGCGCGCGGGTGGTCTGCGGTGGCTTCTCGACGGCCTCCGCGATGTCCTCGTCGGTGGTGACGCGCGAAGCCAGGCCCTTGCGCTGCAGCAGGTCGAACACGCCGCGCCCGCGCTTGATGTCGTGGTAGGCCAGATCCAGCTGGGCGATCTTCGGGTCGGACAGCTCCATGTTGTAGCGGTCCTGGTAGCGCTGGAATAGCTTGCGCTTGATCACCCAGTCGATCTCGGTGTCCACCTTGGCGAAATCCTGGCTCTCGACGGCGTCGAGCTGACGGCCCCATAGGTCGACGACCTGCTCGATCTGCGCGTTGGGCTCCCGGGTCTGCAGGTGTTCGACGGCGCGGGTGTAGTACTCCCGCTGAATGTCCAGGGCGCTGGCCTGACGGCCACCGGCCAGCCGCACCGGCCGCCGGCCGGTGACGTCGTGGCTGACCTCCCGGATAGCGCGGATCGGGTTGTCCAGCGAGAAGTCGCGAAACGCCACGCCCGCTTCGATCATTTCGAGCACCAGCGACGCGGTGCCCACCTTGAGCATGGTGGTGGTCTCGCACATGTTCGAGTCGCCGACGATGACATGCAGCCGCCGGTACTTTTCGGCGTCGGCGTGCGGTTCGTCGCGGGTGTTGATGATCGGCCGGCTGCGGGTGGTGGCCGACGAGACGCCCTCCCAGATGTGCTCGGCGCGTTGCGAAAGGCAGAACGTCGCGGCCTTGGGCGTCTGCAGCACCTTGCCGGCCCCGCAGATCAACTGGCGAGTAACCAGGAACGGCAGCAGCACGTCAGAGATCCGGGAAAACTCGCCGGCGCGCACGATCAGGTAGTTCTCGTGGCAGCCGTAGGAGTTGCCCGCCGAGTCGGTGTTGTTCTTGAACAGGTAGATGTCGCCGCCGATGCCCTCGTCGGCCAGGCGCTGCTCGGCGTCGACCAGCAGGTCTTCCAGCACCCATTCGCCGGCGCGGTCGTGCGTAACCAGCTGCACCAGACTGTCGCATTCGGCGGTGGCGTACTCGGGATGGCTGCCGACGTCCAGGTACAGGCGTGCGCCGTTACGCAGGAAAACGTTCGAGCTACGCCCCCAGGACACCACGCGCCGGAACAGGTAGCGCGCCACCTCGTCCGGGCTGAGCCGACGGTGGCCGTGGAACGTGCAGGTTACGCCGAACTCGGTCTCGATCCCCATGATTCGTCGCTGCACGTAATCGAGGGTACAAGTTGTGCGAGCGCGGCGGTGCGCAGCCGCGCTGATGGACGGGCAGCGGCGTCTAATCCGATGATTCGCCGTCGGATTCGGAGCCCAGGTGCGTCTCCAATACCGAGCGGCTGATCCGCCGGAACGCCCGGCGTGGACGGTTGGCATCCAGGATCGCGACCTCCAGGCTGGCCACATCGAGGCTGGCCTGATCGTTGCTCGAGTTCTCCGCACTGCCCGCCCGCAGCGCGTCGACCGCGATCCGCAATGCGTCGGGCAGGTCGGCGTTCTCGGCGTAGGACTCCTTGAGCGCGGTGGCGATCGGCTCGGTGGTGCCGCCCATCACCACGAAATGCGGCTCGTCGGCGATCGACCCGTCGTAGAGTGATCCGGTAGAGCTCAGGCGGCTTCGTCTCGCCGTAGTGCGCGACCTCGGCGACGCACAACTCGACCTCGTAGGGCTTGGCCTGCTCGGTGAAGATGGAGCCCAGCGTCTGCGCGTAAACGTAGGCCAGCTGCCGGCCGGTGACGTCGCGGCGGTCGTAGGCGTAGCCGCGGGTGTCGGCGAACTGGATCCCGCCGCGGCGCAAATTGTCGAATTCGTTGAACTTGCCGGCGGCCGCAAAGCCCACGCGGTCATACAGTTCGCTGATCTTCTGCAGGGACCGCGACGGGTTCTCCGCGACGAACAGCACACCACCGGCGTAGGCCAGCGCCACCACGCTGCGTCCCCGCGCGATGCCCTTGCGCGCGAGCTCGCTGCGCTCGCGCATCGCCTGCTCGGGCGAGATGAAATACGGGAAGCTCACTTCTCACCGCCATCGGAGCCGAAAGTGTCTGTGCGCGAACGGCTTTCGATGACTTCGCGGGCCAGTTGGGCGATGCGGCCCTCCGTCACGTCGACCGCCCCGTCGGCGCCGATGGTGACCGCCGTGGGATAGATGCCCCGGACCAGATCCGGTCCGCCGGTGGCCGAATCGTCGTCGGCGGCGTCGTACAGCGCCTCCACGGCCACCCGCAGTGCGGTGTCGGCATCGGTGACTTGCGAATACAGCTTCTTGATCGAGGACTTGGCGAAGATCGACCCGGACCCCACCGACTGGTAGCCCTCTTCCTCGATGTTCCAGCCGCCGGCGGCGTCGAACGAAACGATCCGGCCCGCGCTCTCGGGGTCGGCGGCATGGATGTCGTAGCCGGCCAGCAGCGGCAGCGCGACCAACCCCTGCATCGCGGCCGCCAGGTTGCCGCGCACCATGATCGCGAGCCGGTTCACCTTGCCGGCGAACGTGAGCGGCACGCCTTCGAGCTTCTCGTAGTGCTCGAGTTCGACTGCGTACAGACGGGCGAATTCCACGGCGATCGCGGCGGTGCCGGCGATGCCGGTGGCGGTGTAGTCGTCGGTGATGTACACCTTGCGCACATCACGCCCGGCGATCATGTTGCCCTGCGTCGAGCGGCGATCGCCGGCGATCAGGACGCCGCCGGGGTATTTCAGCGCGACGATAGTGGTGCCGTGCGGCAGCTGGGCGCCGCCGACCGCGCCCGCGTCTGCACCGCCGCCCAGGCTCGCCGGTAGCAGCTCCGGCGCCTGGCGACGGAGAAAGTCAGCGAACGAGGACAGGTCTACAGCGGAAGAGTTAAGCGACAGGCGATCAGAGAACTGCCAGGTCACTGTCCGCCCTTTTGGACGTACGCGCGGACGAAGTCCTCGGCGTTCTCCTCCAGGACGTCGTCGATCTCGTCGAGCAGATCGTCGGTGTCTTCGGCCAGCTTCTCGCGACGTTCCTGGCCAGCGGCCGTCGTGCCGGTGAGGTCGTCGTCTTCGCCGTCACCACCGCCACGTTTGGTTTGCTCCTGCGCCATCGCCGCCTCCTGCTTCGTCATGCCCATTTATGGGGGCCGCCCGCGCCTGGCAAACGCACGCAAGCTTTTCTCTACCTTACCGGTCGACACCGACGTTTCCCGGGTTAACGGCCCTTAGCTGGTCAGTTGTTCCACCAATTCGGCGGCGCTGTCCACCGAGTCCAACAGCGCTCCGACGTGCGCCTTGCTGCCGCGCAGCGGCTCCAGCGTCGGGATCCGAACCAGCGAATCGCCGCCCAAGTCGAAGATCACCGAGTCCCAACTGGCCGCGGCGATGTCCGCTCCGAACCGGCGCAGGCATTCGCCCCGGAAATAGGCGCGCGTGTCGGTCGGCGGGTTGTCCACCGCTTCGATCACCTGGTGTTCGGTGACCAGCCGCTTCATCGAGCCGCGCGCGACCAGCCTGTTGTACAGGCCCTTGTCCAACCGCACATCGGAATACTGCAGGTCGACGAGGTGCAGCCGAGGCGCCGACCAGCTCAGGTTCTCCCGCTGCCGGAAGCCTTCCAGCAGCCGCAGCTTGGCCGGCCAATCCAGTATCTCGGCGCAGTCCATCGGGTCACGCTCGAGCTGGTCGAGCACGTGCGCCCAGGTCTCGACGATGTCGGCCGCGCGCGGGTCCGGGTCGCGGCCGTCGACCAGCTTCGCCACTCGGTCGAGGTAGATCCGTTGCAGCGCAAGGCCGGTCAGCTCGCGGCCGTCCACCAGCGCCACGGCGGTCCGCAGCGACGGATCCCGGCTGATCGCGTGGACCGCGTGCACGGGCCGTGCCAGTGCCAGATCGGACAGGTCGATGCCGTGCGCCGGGCCTTCTTCGATCAGGTCGAGCACAAGTGCGGTGGTGCCCAGCTTGAGGTAGGTCGACGTCTCCGCCAGGTTGGCATCACCGATGATGACGTGCAGCCGGCGGTAGCGGTCGGCGTCGGCGTGCGGTTCGTCGCGGGTGTTGATGATGCCGCGCTTCAGCGTGGTTTCCAGCCCCACCTCGACCTCGATGTAGTCGGAGCGCTGGGAAAGCTGGAAACCGGGCTCGTCGCCGGAGGGCCCGATGCCGACCCGCCCGGAGCCGGTCACCACCTGCCGGGACACAAAAAACGGGGTCAGCCCGGCGATGATGGCCGAAAACGGCGTCTGGCGGCTCATCAGGTAGTTCTCGTGCGACCCGTAGGAAGCGCCCTTACCGTCGACGTTGTTCTTGTAAAGCTGCAGTTTCGCTGCGCCGGGCACGCTGGCGACATGGCGGGCGGCGGCCTCCATGACGCGCTCGCCGGCCTTGTCCCAGATCACCGCGTCCAGCGGGTCGGTGCACTCCGGCGCCGAGTATTCGGGATGCGCGTGGTCGACGTAGAGCCGCGCCCCGTTGGTCAAGATCATGTTGGCCGCGCCGACCTCGTCGGCGTCGACCACCGGCGGGGGGCCGGCTGAGCGGCTCAGGTCGAAGCCGCGGGCGTCGCGCAGCGGCGATTCCACCTCGTAGTCCCACCGGGTGCGTTTGGCGCGCTGGATGCCCGCGGCGGCGGCGTAGGCCAGCACCGCCTGGGTCGAGGTGAGGATCGGGTTGGCTGTCGGGTCCGACGGTGACGAAATGCCGTACTCGACCTCCGTCCCGATAATCCGTTGCATGACTTAAACACTACGGGCCGTCAACAGCCCGCCGGGGCGGGGATCGTGCGCGTGGCAGGCCGAACGATTTATGGTGACCCCTGATGCCCTCGGTGGGTGCCGAGGCTGAAAGCTGGTTCTTACAGCGCGGCCTGCCGACGGTGCTGACGACACGAGGCCGGTGGCGACGGCTATGGTCGCGGTCAGCGCCCGTGCTCGCGGCCTACGCGACATTTCAAAGCTGTGGGATCCCGCTGTTTCTGATCGCCGGCACCCATGAAGTCTGGATCGAGGGGCTGCCGGCAGGAATCGAATGGGTAGTGGTCGCAACCGCTACCGCAGCACTATGTCCGATGTTGACGCCCGGTGAGGTCAGTCACTACGTTCAGGTGTCCCCTCGAACCTCGATGAAGTGCGAGAACAAATGACCGACCTGTCCGGAAAACGCTATGGCGAGGTGCTTCTCGTGACCCCGGGCGAGGCCGGCCCGCAGGCCAACGTCTACAACAGCTTCCCGCTCAACGACTGTCCCGCCGAGCTGTGGTCCGCGCTGGACGCGCACGCCATCGCCACCGAAAACGGCGCCGCCGCCGCCCTACTCAATGGCCCGCGCTACTGGCTGATGAACTCCATCGAAAAGGAGCAGCAGGGCATCCAGATAAGAAAGACCTTCGGCGGAATCGAGATGATCTTGCAGGCCACGGTCCTGCTTTCCTCGATGGACCCCGCGCCCTACAGCGTTAACAAGGTGACTCGCCACACGGTGTTCGTGTTCAACGCCGGCGAAGAGGTCTACGAGCTACAGGACCCCCACGGCCACCGCTGGGTGATGCAGACCTGGAGTCAGGTGGTGGACCCCAACCTGACGCGGGCCGACCTCCCCAAGCTGGCCGACCGGCTCAAGCTCCCCGACGGATGGTCCTACCGGACGCAGGTGCTCACCGAAGATCTGCGGGTAGACACCACGTCGCGCGCCGCCCAGGTCACCCAGGACGACCTGACCAACAGCTATTCGCTGGTGACCGTCTGACCCTTACAAGTACTGACCGAGGTTGGACTCGGTGTCGATGGCCCGCGACGCGCTCGACGACTTGCCGGTGACCAGGGTGCGGATGTAGACGATCCGCTCGCCCTTCTTGCCCGAAATCCGTGCCCAGTCATCGGGATTGGTGGTGTTGGGCAGGTCCTCGTTCTCGGCGAACTCGTCGACGATCGAGTCCAGCAGGTGCTGGATGCGCAGGCCCGGCTGGCCGGTGTCCAGCACCGACTTGATCGCGTTCTTCTTCGCGCGGTCGACCACGTTCTGGATCATCGCCCCGGAGTTGAAGTCCTTGAAGTACATGACTTCCTTATCGCCGTTGGCGTAGGTGACCTCCAGGAACCGGTTGTCGTCGATCTCCGCGTACATCCGCTCGACGACCTTTTCGATCATCCCGGCGATGCAGGCGCCGCGGTCGCCCTCGAACTCGGCGAGATCATCGGCATGCAACGGAAGCGTCTCGACCAAGTACTTCGAGTAGATGTCTTGCGCCGCTTCGGCATCGGGGCGCTCGATCTTGATCTTCACGTCGAGACGCCCGGGCCGCAGGATGGCCGGGTCGATCATGTCTTCGCGGTTGGAGGCGCCGATCACGATGACGTTTTCCAGTCCCTCGACGCCGTCGATCTCGGACAGCAGCTGCGGAACGACGGTCGTCTCGACGTCCGAGGAGACCCCGGTGCCACGGGTGCGGAAGATCGAGTCCATCTCGTCGAAGAACACGATCACCGGCGTGCCCTCGGAGGCCTTCTCGCGGGCCCGCTGGAAGATCAGCCGGATGTGGCGCTCGGTCTCGCCGACGAACTTGTTCAGCAGCTCGGGGCCCTTGATGTTGAGGAAGTAGGACTTCGCCTCGCGGGCGTCGTCGCCTCGGACCTCGGCCATCTTCTTGGCCAGCGAGTTGGCCACCGCCTTGGCGATGAGCGTCTTGCCGCAGCCGGGCGGCCCGTAGAGCAGCACGCCCTTGGGCGGGCGCAGCGAGTACTCCCGGTACAGGTCCTTGTGCAGGAACGGCAGCTCCACGGCGTCGCGAATCTGCTCGATTTGCCGGGTCAGACCGCCGATGTCCAGGTAGCTGACGTCCGGCACCTCTTCCAGCACCAGGTCTTCGACCTCGGCCTTGGGGATGCGCTCGAAGGCATAGCCGGCCTTGGTGTCGACCAGCAACGAGTCGCCGGGGCGCAGCTTGCGGGGCTTGGTGTCATCGTTGAGGGCGTCGGGAACGCCGTCCGGCAGATCCTCGGCGACCAGCGGCTCGGCCAGCCACACGATGCGCTCCTCGTCGGCATGGCCGACGACCAAGGCCCGGTGACCGTCGACGAGCACCTCGCGCAACGTGGAGATCTCACCGACCGATTCGAACGTGCCGGCCTCGACGACGGTGAGGGCTTCGTTGAGCCGAACCGTCTGACCCTTCCGCAGGGCGGCGACTTCGATGTTCGGCGAGCACGTCAGGCGCATCTTGCGACCCGACGTGAACACGTCGACTGTCTCGTCGTCGTGTGCGGACAGCAGGACGCCGTAGCCGCTGGGCGGCTGTCCCAGCCGGTCGACTTCCTCCCGCAGCGCCAATAGTTGTTGGCGCGCTTCTTTAAGAGTTTCCATTAATTTGGAATTGCGGGAGGCAAGCGAGTCGATACGGGCTTCGAGCTGATGCACATCGCGGGCAGAACGCGCACTCCCGTGCGAACCAACCGCATGCTCGAGTTGCTCGCGCAGCGCCGCTGCCTCACGGCGTAGTTGTTCCAATTCGGCAGCATCGTCGCTGGAAATGTCGGTTTCACGGGGTATCCGGAATGCTTCAGAACGCTCTGACTCACCCATGTTGCGCTCCTTTCCCGCCGCGAAATGACGCGGTGGATACTTCAACGCTACCGGCGATTCCCCCGTTACGTGTGCAGACAAACCCCGTTAAAAAGTTACGAATATGGTCACGCTGGTAACCTCGGCATCAAATCCGGCCGAGCGAAAGGACGGCGTGCCGACAAAACCCCTCGCCACGGGCTTCTCAGCCGTCGCCATCGTTGCCGGAGCCGCCGCAAGTGTGACTTCCGTTGCACCCGTTGGCCCGTTCGGCGCGCCCCCCGATCAGACGCCGCCCCCCACCGGCTGAATGCACCGGCATCCCGCCAACCTCATCGGAGCCGTCATCGCCGCGGCGGTGTTCGTGCTTGCGGGATGTTCGTCGCACGAGTCCAAGCCGTCGTCTTCGGACGCCCAGTCGGATGCGCCTGCCCCTGGGGCGACGTCGAGTCCGCCGTCTGTCCCTCCGGCCGCTCCCCTGCCGCCGCCCGAGGCCCTCACCGACGTGCTGGGCCGGCTCGCCGACCCCAACGTTCCGGGCACCAGCAAGCTCAACCTGGTCGAGGGCGCAACCCCCGAGAGTGCGGCCACCCTGGATAAGTTCACGAACGCGTTGCGGGACAACGGCTACCAGCCGGTCACGTTCGTGGCGGACAACATCGCATGGTCGGACAAGAATCCGGCTGATGTGGTGGCCAGCATCACCGTCAAGTCCGCCCGCGCGAACAACGGCGTGTTCACGTTTCCCATGGAGTTCACCCCCTTTCAGGGGGGCTGGCAGCTGTCGAAGCGAACAGCGCAAATGCTGCTGGCGCTGGGCAACTCGCCCGGTCTGAGCACCCCGCCACCGGCCCCGGCACCGGAGCCGACCCCGGCTCCGGCTCCGGCTCCGACCGAGTCTTCGGCGCCGGCGCCGCCGCCTCCTCGGTGACTCGCGCGATGTGGATCGGCTGGCTCGAGTTCGATGTGTTGCTGGGCGACGTGCGATCACTCAAACAGAAGCGGTCACTGATCCGTCCTGTTGTCGCCGAGTTGCAGCGCAAGTTCAGCGTGTCGGCCGCCGAGACCGGTTCACGCGATCTGTACCGTCGGGCGGGCATCGGCGTGGCCGTGCTGTCCGGTGACCGCAGCCACGTCATTGACGTTCTCGACAAGGCCGAACGTCTGGTAGCCGCTCACCCCGAGTTCGAGCTGCTGGCCGCACGCCGGGGCCTGCTGCGTAGCGACGACTAGCGCCGAGCTTGTTGCAATGCTCGTAATCCTCGTTTCCGAATTGGTGATCCTCATCTGTGGCACCACCCAAAACATGGCAACGATCATGCTGGCGACGATCGCCAGGACGCCGAGCACGACGCCGGTGATGGCGACATCTCCGTTACTGGCTTGACCATGCTTGACCTGCACACGCGCGATCACGCCCAACATCGCGGCAAGGACACCGAGCATGAGACCACCGACAACCGTCACACTGGCCACCAGGGCGACGAGGCCGATGACCAAAGACGCGACACCAAGAGCGTTGCTGGGCCTACTGGCCGGCGCCCCCGAATTCGGCTGCGGTCCCAAGACTTGATCCGGGCCGGGCGCAACAGGATAAGGCGGCGGGTGTTGGGTCGATCCCGCAGGCACATACGGCTGGCCCGACGCTGAGTCCCACGACGCGGTCATGGCCTGCACCCCAAAAGATCTCTCGAGAGCCACACTTCCGTTCGGGCGCGGCGCACCATGTGTGGCGGGCAACGGCACCCAACTCTAGCCGCTCAGATCGGGCGAGGGGTCAGCGTGTCGGGGTATTCGGCGCCTGACAGCGCCGGGCGACGCTTCGCCGAATCGACGAGACCCGCTCGCAGCTAATCGTCGCGGCCCGGGCGCTTGCGGCCCAGCGGCGCGGGGGCGACCGCGCCCGGCGCGAGCCTGCGCGTCGTGATCAGAAACGCGGTGTGCCCGCGCATCGAATGCTGCGGCCGAACGGCCAGGCCGACGACGTTCCAGCCCCGCTGCAGCGTCTCCCACGACCGCGGCTCGGTCCAGCACTGCTGAGCCCGCAGCGCCTCCACGGCCCTCGATAACTGCGTGACGGTGGCCACGTAGATCACCAACACACCGCCGGCGGACACCAGCCCCGACACGGCGTCCAGCACCTCCCACGGCGCCAGCATGTCCAGCACCGCCCGGTCGACGGAGCCGTCGGGCAGTTCGGAGTCGGCGAGGTCGCTGATGATCAGTTGCCAGTTGTCCGGTGGGCCGCCGTGGAAGACCGAGACGTTGCGGCGGGCGTGCTCGGCGTGGTCGGCGCGCTGCTCGTAGGAGATCACCCGCCCCTGCGGCCCGACGGCGCGCAGCAGCGAGCAGGTCAGCGCGCCGGATCCGGCGCCGGCCTCCAGCACGCAAGCACCTGGAAAAATGTCGCCCTCGTGCACGATCTGGGCGGCATCCTTGGGGTAAATCACCTGTGGCCCGCGCGGCATCGACATCAGGTAGTCGACCAGCAACGGGCGCAACACCAGAAAAAGTGCACCGTTGCTGGATTTGATGACACTGCCCTGGTCCAACCCGATTACCGCGTCGTGGGCGATCGAGCCGCGGTGGGTGTGAAACTCGCTGCCAGGGGTCAGTTCAATCGTGTAGTGGCGGCCCTTGGCGTCAGTGAGCTGGACGCGCTCCCCGACGGTGAACGGACCGGTTGCTGGCACGCCATCTAGCGTGCCAGCCGACGCGCCGTAAGCGGTGCTCGGGGTTGTCGGCGTGCCGCCCTAGGCTTCACAAAGGAGGAACCCATGACGGACCAGCCGGACGCACCCCGGTCCCGTCCCGCCCTGTCGCCGTCGCGGGCCGCGGACTTCAAGCAGTGTCCGCTGCTGTACCGGTTCCGGGCGATCGATCGGCTGCCCGAGGCGCCGTCCGCAGCGCAGCTGCGTGGATCGCTGGTGCATGCCACGCTCGAGCAGCTCTACGGTCTGCCGGCGACGCAGCGCGGCCCGGACACCGCGCGCTCGCTCGTGGAGCCCGCGTGGGACCGGATGATCGCCGAGGAGCCCGCGCTGGCCGCCGAGCTGGACCCCGGGCTGCGCACCCAATTGCTCGAGGAAGCCCGCGCGTTGCTGTCCGGCTATTACCGACTCGAAGACCCGACGCGGTTCGACCCGGACAGCTGCGAACAACGCGTGGAGGTCGAACTGGCCGACGGAACGCTGCTGCGCGGCTTCATCGACCGCATCGACATCGCCGCCACCGGCGAGCTGCGGGTAGTCGACTACAAAACCGGCAAGGCGCCGCCGGCCGCGCGGGCACTGGCCGAGTTCAAGGCGATGTTCCAGATGAAGTTCTACGCGGTGGCACTGCTGCGTTCACGCGGTGTGCTGGCCGCCCGCCTGCGGCTCATCTACCTGGCCGATGGGCAGGTGCTGGACTACACCCCAGACCGCGACGAGCTGCTGCGCTTCGAAAAGACGCTGATCGCCATCTGGCGCGCTATCCAATCCGCAAGTCAGACAGGCGATTTCCGTCCCAGCCCGTCGCGGTTATGCGAGTGGTGCCCGCATCAGAAACACTGTCCGACGTTCGGCGGGACGCCGCCGCCCTACCCCGGGTGGCCCGAGCAGTTGCTGGCCGGCTAATCGAGCGGCGACATCTCCTCCAGCATCGTGGGAATGAGCTCGCTGACCGTGGGGTGGATGTGCATGGTGCGCGACAGCGTGGTGTAGGGCGCCTTGGCGGACATGATGTCCAGAATGCAGTGAATGGACTCGTCGCCGCCCACCCCGAAGATGGCCGCTCCCAGGATTTCCTGCGTGTCGGCGTCCACCACGACGTTCATAAAGCCTTGTGTCTCACCCTTTTCCACGGCTCTGCCGACCCTGGTCATCGGCCGCTTGCCGACCAGCGCCTTGCGGCCCGACGCGCGGACCTGGTCGACGGTCATACCGGCGCGGCCCAGCGGCGGATCGATGTACAGCGCATAGGTGGTGATGCGATCGCTGACGCGGCGTGGGTCATTGTCGAGCAGGTTGGCGGCGACGATCTCGAAGTCGTTGTACGACGTGTGCGTGAACGCGCCCTTCCCGTTGCAATCCCCCATCGCCCAAATGTGGTCGACGTTGGTCTTGAGCGCATCGTCGACGACGATGTAGCCGCGGGCGTCGGTCTGCACACCCGCCGCCTGAAGACCCAGATCGTCGGTGTTGGGTTGCCGGCCCACCGCCATCAGCAGATGGCTGCCCTCAATCGGCGCCGCACCGGCGCCCGGTGTTAGTTCAAAGCCTCCAAAATTACTGTTGCGCTTGGCGATCCGGATGTCTTCGGCGCCGAGGACAACGTCGATGCCTTCGGCCTCCAGGATCTCTTTGATGGTGGCGGAGACATCTTCGTCCTCGCGCGCGGCCAGCCGCGGGCCCCGTTCGACGACGGTCACCCGGGCCCCGAAGCGGCGGTACATCTGCGCGAACTCCAGCGCGATGTAGCTGCCGCCGACGATGACGAGACGGGATGGCACCGTATCGAGTTCGAGGATCGACACGTTGGTGAGGAACTCGATGTCGGAGAGTCCCGGAATGTCTGGCACCACCGCACGACCGCCCACGTTGAGGAAGATCCGGTCGCCTTGCAGCAGCTGGTCGTCGACCCTCAGCGTGTGCGGGTCCTCGAAGCGGGCATGACCGCGAACGACGGTGCAGCCGTCCATGCCTTCCAACCAGCTTTCGACGCCCTCGCGGTCGGCGAGCATGATGCCGTCCTTGCGGGCCTTGACTTTCGCCATGTCCACGCTGACCGGTCCGGTCCCGATGCCGTATTCCGCGCTGCGCCGCGCCAGCTGCGCGGCGTGCGCGCTGGCGACAAGCGTTTTGGTCGGGATGCATCCGGTGTTAACGCAGGTGCCGCCGACGTGTTTGCGCTCCACTATCGCGACGCGTTGCCCGGCAGCTGTCAGGCGCCCCGCCAACGGCGGCCCGGCCTGGCCGGCACCGACAATGATCGCGTCGAAATGCGCTGTCACGCTGTCACAGAGAAGCTGTCGCCGCAACGACGGCGAACCCACCCAAGACCGCGACCGCATCCTCGAGCAGCGCGATCGGCAAGTCCTTACCGCCGGTCGCGGCCACCAGCCGCTTGCGCGCCTGATAGCCCCCCAGGGTGCCGAGCACCGCACCGACGATGCCGGCACCCAGTCCGCCCCACTTGTAGCCCCACACGGTGCCGATGACCGCGCCGGCGAAGGCCCCCAAGATGATCCGGGTCGCGAACACCGGCGGCGCCGTGCGCGGCGGCGTCTTGGGAAGTTTGTCGTTGACCAGTTCGGCCACCGCAAGCAGGGTCAGGACGACAAGCGTGATCTTGCTGCCCATCCAGGACGCCCACGTATGGTCCAGGTTGAACCAGGTGAGCACGGCGGCCCAGGAGACCACGGCAGGAGCCGTCAACGAACGCAATCCGGCGACTACGCCGATCAGTAATGCCATGAGCAGGACGAGCAAATGATGTGTCACGACGACCCTCCTGGGTTCTTGGTGTCACTCGGCCCCTTGCCGGACGCTAACACAGTCGCGGCACCCTGACACCTGTCGAGCAGTCAGAATCGGCAGAACCGGATATCGGAAGCCAGAATCGCTTTGGTCCCGATGGCGGCGAGCTCATCCATGATTTCGTTGACGCCGCGGCGGGGCACCAGCGCCCGGACCGCGACCCAGTCCGGGTCTGCGAGCGGAGCGATGGTCGGCGACTCCAGGCCCGGCGTGATCGACGTGGCTTTGTCCAGCACCGAGCGTGGGCAGTCATAATCCAGCATCAGATACTGCTGACCGAACACCACACCCTGCACGCGCGCGACCAGTTGGTCGCCCGCCGCGCTTTGCTGACGGTGGCCGGCCTCGGCGCGTTCGATCAACACCGCCTCCGAATCACACAGCGGCTCACCGAATGCCACGAGATCATGCATGCCCAGCGTGCGCCCGGAGCCCACCACGTCGGCGATGGCGTCGGCCACTCCGAGTTGCACGGAGATCTCCACGGCTCCGTCCAGCCTGATGACCGTCGCCTCAATACCCTTGGCAGCCAGGTCTTTTCGAACCAGATTCGGGTAAGCGGTAGCGATGCGCTTTCCGGCCAGATCGGCCGTCGTCCACTCCTGGCCGGCGGGTCCCGCGTAGCGGAAACTGGACGACCCGAAGCCCAGCGCCAGCCTTTCCCGCACCGGCGCATCCGAGTCGAGCACCAGGTCCCGTCCGGTGATGCCGAAGTCGAGTTCTCCCGAGCCGACGTAGATGGCAATGTCCTTGGGCCGCAAAAAGAAGAACTCGACGTGGTTGGCCGGGTCGATGACGGTGAGGTCTTTGGGATCGGTGCGACGCCGGTAGCCGGCCTCCGAGAGAATCTCGCTGGCAGGCTCGCTCAGCGTGCCCTTGTTGGGAACGGCAACGCGCAGCATGTTCATAGCTTCCGGTAGATGTCGTCGAGCGACAGTCCGCGCGAGATCATCAGCACCTGCGTCCAGTACAGCAACTGGCTGATTTCCTCCGCCAACGCCTCGTCGGGTTCGTGTTCGGCGGCCAGCCACACCTCGCCGGCCTCCTCCAGAATCTTTTTGCCCAGAGCGTGTATCCCGCCGTCCAGCGCGGCGACCGTCGCGCTGCCGGGCGGGCGGGTACGCGCACGATCACCGAGTTCGGCGAACAGTTCTTCGAAGGTCTTCACGGCCAGCGATTGTTTCACGTGCGGGCGAGCAAAGTCACGGCGGTTTCTTTGCCGCCGTACGGTGAGGCATGCAGTTCTCTGAAATCGCGGTCAACGTCGACGGCCCCCGCGGCGACATCACGCTGAATCGCCCAGCGAAGCTGAATCCACTCAGCACCACCACCCTGAACGAATTAGTCTCTGCCGCACGGTATCTCGACACACTGGCAGAGGTGAAAGTTGTGGTGGTGGCCGGCAACGGCCGGGCCTTCAGCGCCGGCGCGGACCTTGCGTCATTCACGACAGCCGAATCATCTGCCGCCGTGGCACGTGATGCGGCCGATGCCGGGCGTCGGATGGCTGAGGCCATCGAAGCGATGCGGGCGGTGACTATCGCCAAGATCCACGGCCATTGCGTCGGGGGTGGCGTCGTGCTGGCCTCAGCCTGCGACTTGCGTATCGCCGCCGACGACACGCGCTTCTCGATCCCGGAAGTCGACCTGGGCATTCCGCTTGCCTGGGGAGGAATCCCCCGCCTGGTGCGGGAGATCGGCCCGGCCAGGACCAAGGAACTGGTGATGACCTGTCGGCCCTTCGGTGCCGCCGAAGCCCTTGCTGCAGGCTTTCTGAACCGGACGGTTCCCGCCTCCGACCTCGCCGGCGCGGTCGATGAACTGGTCGGGCAGCTAACCGGCAAGTCTGCTCTCACGCTGACTGCCACCAAGCGTCATACCAACGCCGTCACCGAATCCATGGTCGGCACCGCGCGGGCGTGGAATGACGCCGACTCGCTGGTCACCGCGTTGCGCGATCCTGAGTCGCGCGCCGCGGGCGCGGCCTACCTCAAGGGGCTTAGACGTTGAAGTATTCGGCCTCGGGGTGGTGCAGCACGAAGGCGTCGGTGGACCGCTCGGGGTGCAGCTGTTCTGTCGCGGGTCTGCCCTTGGCGATGTCGAGACACTTCTGCCAGTCCTCTCCGAGCATTGCTTCACGAAATGCCTTGGAGCCGTTGGCGTTCGGGCGCGATGTGCGGGTGGTGCAGCTTCAAGGAGCACTGCTCCGAGTTCGGCGGCACCGTGCTCCCGCGACCCGTCGACGAACACGCGTCGGGTCCGTCGAGCACTGGGACTTGGTTCGGCACGACCAGGACGGTGCATCCAGCGGTCTCGGCTGACTTGGCACCGGTGTTGGAGTCCTCGATCGCCAAGCACGATGCCGTCACAAAGCCGTCTCAGAGGCCAGTGCGAACTCAACCAACGTAGGGCTCAGTCCTCCGGGTTGTAGCCGAGGTTGGGGCCGAGCCAGCGCTCGGCTTCCGGCAGGGTCCAGCCCTTGCGCTTCGCGTAGTCGGCGACCTGGTCCTGGGCCATCCGGCCGACCACGAAGTACTGCGACTGCGGGTGCGAGAAATACCAGCCGCTGACGGCAGCACCCGGCCACATCGCCATCGACTCGGTCAGCTCGATGCCGGTCCGCTCCCGGACGTCCATCAACTTCCAGAGCGTCACCTTCTCCGTGTGCTCCGGGCAGGCCGGATAACCGGGGGCGGGGCGGATTCCCCTGTACTTCTCGCCGATGAGCGACTCGTTGTCCAGCTGCTCGTCAGGCTGGAATCCCCAGAACTCCTTGCGGACCCGTTGGTGCATCCGTTCGGCGAACGCCTCTGCCAGCCG
This sequence comes from uncultured Actinomycetota bacterium, assembly GCA_963767375.1. Taxonomy (GTDB): domain Bacteria; phylum Actinomycetota; class Actinomycetes; order Mycobacteriales; family Mycobacteriaceae; genus Mycobacterium. Next base: position 202,691 of record CAVYDT010000004.1, on the reverse strand, counting down.
GTCGGCGAGCGACTCCAGCAGGATCCCGTTGTAGTCGTCGTTGGCTGCCTTGAACTCGACGATCTTGTCCTGGCTGCCGAGCCCCGTGGTGACGGCGAACGCGCCGACGTAGTCGGCCAGACCGGTGTCCTTGGGCGCGATGTAGTCGCCCAGCGACCGGTTCGGGATGCCGGCCCGGTGCTCGCCCTGCTGGCGCAGGTTGTACAACGTGGTAAGCACCTCGGTGCGCGTCTCGTCGGTGTATACCTCGATGTCGTCGCCGACCGCGTTCGCCGGGAAGAATCCGATCACGCCGTTGGCGGTCAGCCACTTCTCCTTGATCAGGGTGTCGAGCATCTCCTGGGCATCGTCGTACAGCTTGCGGGCCGTCTCGCCCGACACCGGGTTGTTGAGGATGTCGGGGAACCTGCCCTTCATCTCCCAGGCGTTGAAGAACGGCTGCCAGTCGATGTACTCGCGCAGCTCGGCGAGGTCGTAGTCCTCGAACTCCCGCACGCCGATGCCTTGGGCGGGCACCGGCGGCGTGTAGCCGTCCCACTCGATCGGCGTCCGGTTCGCGCGGGCCTTCTCCAGCGTCAGCATCGGCCGCTCGTTCTTCTGGGCGTGCCGTTCGCGCAGGGCTGCATAGTCGGTCTCGGTGGCCTCCAGCAGGGCTGGACGCTGCTTGTCGTCGAGGAGCGCAGCAGCGACCGGCACCGAGCGGGACGCGTCCTTGACCCAGACCACCGGACCGCTACGACGCGGCGACACCTTCACGGCCGTGTGGGCGCGCGAGGTGGTCGCGCCACCGATCAACAGCGGGATCTCCAGGCCTTCGCGTTCCATCTCGACGGCGAAGTTGACCATCTCGTCCAGGGACGGGGTGATCAGGCCGGACAGCCCGATGATGTCGGCGTTGTGCTCCTTCGCCGCGTCCAGGATCTTCTGGGCGGGCACCATCACACCGAGGTCGATCACTTCGTAGTTGTTGCACTGCAGGACGACCCCGACGATGTTCTTGCCGATGTCGTGGACGTCGCCCTTCACCGTCGCCATGATGATCGTGCCGTTGGTGTCCTTATTCACCGAACCTTCAGTGGCACCGGACTGTTCCTTCTCCGCCTCGATGTAGGGCAGCAGGTACGCCACGGCCTTCTTCATCACCCGAGCCGACTTCACGACCTGGGGCAGGAACATCTTGCCTGCGCCGAAGAGGTCACCGACGACGTTCATGCCGTCCATCAGCGGGCCCTCGATCACCTCGATCGGGCGACCACCTGCGGCGGCGATCTCGGCCCGCAATTCCTCGGTGTCGGCATCGACGTTGGCGTCGATGCCCTTGACCAGGGCGTGCGTGATCCGCTCGCGGACCGGGAGGCTGCGCCACTCGGCAGCTACCGGGTCATCGGCCTTCTCAGAGCTGTTGAAGCGCTCGGCGATCTCCAGGAGCCGTTCGGCCGCGTCCTCGCGACGGTTCAGGACGACGTCCTCGATTCGGTCCCGCAGCTCGGGGTCGATCGAGTCGTAGGGCACCAGCGCGCCGGCGTTGACGATGCCCATGTCCAGGCCGGCCTTGATGGCGTGATACAGGAACACCGCGTGGATCGCCTCGCGGACGGGGTTGTTGCCCCGGAACGAGAACGACACGTTCGAGATGCCGCCGGAGATGTGCACCCCCGGAAGGTTCTCCTTGATCCAGGCGCAGGCCTCGATGAAGTCGATCCCGTAGGTCGCGTGCTCCTCGATACCGGTCGCCAGCGCGAAGCAGTTCGGGTCGAAGATGATGTCCTCAGCCGGGAAGCCGACCTCTTCGGTCAGGATCCGGTAGGCGCGCCCGCAGATCTCCTTGCGGCGCTCCAGGTTGTCGGCCTGACCCTGCTCGTCGAAGGCCATCACGACGACGGCGGCGCCGTACTTGCGGCACAGCCGTGCCTCGCGAATGAATTTCTCCTCGCCCTCCTTCATGGAGATCGAGTTGACGATCGGCTTGCCCTGCACGTTCTTCAGGCCCGCCTCGATGACCTCCCACTTGGAGGAGTCGATCATCACCGGGACGCGGCTGATGTCCGGCTCGGCCGCGATCAGCTTGGTGAACCGGTCCATCGCGGCAATGCCGTCGATCATGCCCTCGTCCATGTTGATGTCGATGACCTGCGCACCGCCCTCGACCTGCTGCAGGGCGACCGACAGCGCGGTGTCGTAGTCCTCGGCCTTGATCAGGTTGCGGAACCGGGCGGAGCCGGTGATGTTGGTGCGCTCGCCGATGTTCACGAACAGGGAGCCGTCGGTGATGTTGAGCGGCTCCAGCCCCGAGAGCCGGGTGGCCTCCGCGATCTCCGGCAGCTGGCGGGGCGGCTTGCCCTCGACGACCTTGGCGATCTCGGCGATGTGCGGCGGCGCCGTTCCGCAGCAGCCACCGACCAGGTTGACTAGTCCGGCCTCGGCGAACTCGGCGATGTAGCTGGCCTGCCGCTCCGGGGACTCGTCGTACTCGCCGAACGCGTTGGGCAGGCCGGCGTTCGGGTAGCAGGAGACGTAGGTGTCCGCGATCCGCGCTACCTCGGCGATGTAGGGCCTCATCTCCGGCGCGCCCAGGGCGCAGTTGAGGCCGACCGCGATCGGCTTCGCGTGCCTGATCGCGTTCCAGAACGCCTCGGTGACCTGACCGGACAGCGTCCGCCCGGAGGCATCGGTGATGGTGCCCGAGATGATCACCGGCCAGCGGCGACCGCGGTCCTCGAACAGCGTCTCGACGGCGAACACCGCGGCCTTGGCGTTCAGCGAGTCGAAGATCGTCTCGATGATGATGAGGTCGGCACCACCGTCGACCAGGCCGTTGGCAGCTTCGAGGTAAGCGGCGACCAGCTGGTCGTAGGAGACGTTGCGGGCTCCGGGGTCGTTGACGTCCGGCGAGATCGACGCGGTCCGCGTCGTGGGCCCGATGGCGCCGGCGACGTAGCGGGGCTTCTCCGGGGTGCTGAATTCGTCGGCGGCCTTGCGGGCCAGGGCAGCGCCGGCGTAGTTCAGCTCGTAGCTGAGGTCCGCCATGTCGTAGTCGGAGAGCGAGACCGCGTTCGCGTTGAACGTGTTGGTCTCCAGGATGTCGGCGCCCGCTTCGAGGTACTCGCGGTGGATTCCCTCGATGATCTGCGGCTGCGTCAGGGTGAGCAGATCGTTGTTGCCCTGAAGAGCGGTCGGCCACTCCGTGAACCGGTCACCGCGGTAGCCTGCCTCGTCCGGCCGGTCCCGCTGAATCGCCGTGCCCATCGCGCCGTCGATCACCATGATCCGCTGGCCGAGAGCAGCCTTCAGTTCGTCGGTGCAATCAGGGCGGATGTTCGGCGCCAAGGCGTTCACGTACGTTCCTTCCATAACGGAAGGCGTCCTTGACTCTGCCGAGCGTGGCGGATACCGGCAGGTCCCCGGAACCGTTGCAACGCCTCTCGACCAGAAAAGTCTACGTCGTCACCCAACGTCTGGACGCCCAACTCGACCCGACCCGCTTGGCGATCGCGGTGCCCTTGAGCGCCAGCTCGCGGATCTTGTCGGCGATGTCGTAGTCAGCAAAATCAACCAGATTGCAGCCGAACGTATTTCGTCTCGACCGCGTCGGGGCCGGTTGTTGAAGTCATCGAGGCTCAGATCGGCGGCCGGCTGCGACAAAGTCTCCAGGAGGTCCGTGTCGTAGCGGTGTTCGTTGGCAGCAGTCACCCCACAAGGATAGTCGGCCTATGCAAATAGCCCGGCTCGCCGAACATCTGCGCAGGCAACCCACAGCAAGCCGTACCCTGATTCTGTGACCCAGCCGGCGAGCAAACCGCTGCCCGAATTGCACAACACCGTCGTCGTGGCGGCGTTTGAGGGTTGGAACGACGCCGGCGACGCCGCCAGCGACGCGCTGGAGCACCTGGATGCCATCTGGGAAGCCGATCCGATCATCGAGATCGACGACGAGGCCTACTACGACTACCAGGTGAATCGCCCAGTCATCCGCCAGGTCGACGGGGTTACCCGGGAGCTGGTGTGGCCGGCGATGCGGATCTCGCACTGCCGCCCCCCGGGCAGCGAGCGCGACGTCGTGCTGATGCATGGGGTGGAACCGAATATGCGCTGGCGCACGTTCTGTGCCGAGTTGCTGGCCATTGTCGACAAACTGAACGTCGACACCGTCGTGATCCTCGGGGCGCTGCTCGCCGACACCCCGCACACGCGGCCGGTGCCGGTCTCGGGTGCGGCCTACTCCCCCGAGTCGGCGCGGCGCTTCGGGCTGGAGGAAACCCGCTACGAGGGCCCGACCGGGATCGCCGGCGTCTTTCAGGACGCCTGCGTGGCGGCCGGGATCCCGGCGGTGACGTTCTGGGCGGCGGTGCCGCACTACGTGTCGCAGCCGCCTAACCCGAAGGCGACGGTGGCGCTGCTGCGTCGCGTCGAAGACGTGCTCGACATCGAGGTTCCGTTGGCCGACTTGCCGGCGCAGGCCGAGGAGTGGGAGCAGGCGATCACCGAGATGACCTCCGATGACGAGGACCTGGCCGAGTACGTCCAGTCGCTGGAGCAGCGCGGCGACGCCGAGGTCGATATGAACGACGCCCTGGGCAAGATCGACGGCGACGCGCTGGCCGCCGAGTTCGAACGTTATCTGCGTCGGCGCCGGCCAGGATTCGGGCGCTAGGACTTTTCCAGTTCCTCGGTGTACGCGCTGGTGGAACGACCGAGCGCGGCGACTTCGGCATCCATTTGCACCATCAGCTCGGCAGCGAGTTTTCGAACCGGCATTTCCCCCACCCGGGTGGACAACACCGGCTTGAGCCAGCGGAGCAGGCCCACCCAGCGGGGGCAGTACACGTGGTCCGCCCGGCCCTCGATGCCCTTGACGAAGGCCGCCGCGCACCTATCCAGCGAAGTGGTCTTGTTCAACGGCCACGGCAGCCTCGCGAGGAACTCACCGAACGAGGGCAGGTCGGCCTTGGTGTCGCGCACCATCGCGGTGTCGATCCAGGCCATGTGCGCGGAGCCGACACTGACGCCCTGGTGGCCGACCTCGAGTCGCAGCGCGTTGGCCAGATGCTCGTTGCCGGCCTTCGACATGTCGTAGGGCGCCATTGTCGGAGCCGCCGTGAATGCGGCCAGCGACGAGACGATCAGCAGGTAGCCGCGGCGCTCGAGCAGCGCGGGCAAGGTGGCGCGCGCGGTGTGAAAGACGCCGAGCAGGTTGACGTCCAGCACCCGCTTGACCATGTCCGGGTCGACTTGGAGCACCGAGCCGTAGCTGGCGATCCCGGCGTTGGCCAGCACGACGTCAATGCCGCCGAAGTGTTCGACGGCCTTATCGGCCGCGGCCTGCATCGCGGACAGGTCGCGCACATCGGCAACGACGGTGAGTACGCGGTCCTCGCCGAGTTCGGCGGCCAGCGCGGCCAACTCGGCGGCGTCGAGATCGGTCAGCACGAGTTTGGCGCCCTTGTTGCGCAACCGGCGGGCGACCTCGGCCCCGATTCCCCGGGCCCCACCGGTGATGAAGACCACTTTGCCGTGCAGTGATGTCATGGCCGCCAAATTACCCCTGGGCGCGCTCACATCAGCGGGGGGAACGGCAGCAGCCAGGTAACCGAAGTGTCCGTCTTGTCTTTGTTTTGCGGGCAGTAGGCAGCCACCGAAAGGCCGATGAAGTAGCCCGATTGTTTCAGGTTGAGATTGGTGTCCTTCATGAGCTTCATGGCCAGAACGGAACTGGATTGGTTTGCATCGAATCCGGCGCACACCGCGTGCGCCATCGCGATCGAGGTGTTGGGGTCAGGCATGGGGATTCCGCCCTTGGCGAGGGCAGCGACGAACGCATCGTCAAGTTGATCCGCCGACGCCGGCCCCGCGGGCACCAGCGCTGCCCCGAAGAACCCCGCTAGCAACACCGCGCAGAACGTCCACCGCTTGCCAAAACCGAACGGCATTGCATAACGATAACGCCAGCAACGGCGCAGCGCGCGCAGTTACAAGTCCACCCCGAGCAACGCATCGGCCGCGGTTGCCACCAACCGTGGCGCCACCGGGTCGTGGCCGCCGTACTCCAGCGCATCGGTGACCCAACCATCAAGTGCGGCAATGACTTTAGGAGTGTCCAGGTCGTCGGCCAGGTACCCGCGCACGCGGGCGACGACGTTGGTGGCATCCGGACCGGCGGGCAGCGCGACCGCGGCGCGCCAACGCTGCAGGCGGGCGATCGCGTCATCGAGCACCTGGGGGCTCCAGAACCGGTCCGCGCGGTAGTGCCCGGCCAGCAGACCCAGCCGGATGGCCGACGGCTCAACGCCCTGGGCGCGCAACGTCGACACCAACACCAGGTTGCCGAGACTCTTGGACATCTTGTGCCCGTCATAGCCGATCATCCCGGCATGCACATAGTGACGGGCGAATCTCCGCTCACCCCTTACACATTCGGCGTGCGCGGCGGTGAACTCGTGGTGCGGAAAAATCAGGTCGCTGCCGCCGCCCTGGATGTCCAGCCCGGTGCCGATGCGGCTCAGCGCGATCGCCGCGCATTCGATGTGCCAGCCCGGCCGGCCCGGACCGAACGCCGCCGGCCAGCTGGGCTCCCCGGCCCGCGCGGCCCGCCACAGCAGGGCGTCGAGCTGGTCGGCCTTGCCGGCCCGGTGCGGGTCGCCGCCGCGCTGTTCGAACAGCCGCAACATGGTCTCGCGGTCATAGCCCGACTCGTAGCCGAACTGCGGTGTGGCGTCCGCCCGGAAATAGATGTCCGGGTATTCGTCATCGACGACGTACGCCGCCCCCGAGGCCAGCAGCTTTTCCACCAGTTCCACGACTTCGGAAATCGCTTCGGTGGCCCCGACGTATTCACGCGGGGGCAGTACCCGAAGCGCGGCCATATCCTCGCGAAACAGGGCGACCTCGCGGTCTGCGAGGTCGCGCCAGTCGATGCCGTCGCGCTGCGCGCGCTCGAACAACGGATCGTCGACGTCGGTGACGTTCTGCACGTAGTGCACGTCGTGGCCGAGATCGAGCCAGATCCGATTTACCAGATCGAACGTGAGGTAGGTCGCCGCGTGACCCAGATGGGTGGCGTCATAAGGCGTGATCCCGCAGACGTACATGCTGGCTTTGGTTCCGGGCGCCACCGGTCGCACCTGACGGTCGGAGGTGTCGTACAGCCGTAGCTCCGGCCCACGTCCCGGCAACACCGGAACCGGCGCACCAGACCACGACAGCATGTCCTTGACTCTAAACGCGAGTGATTAGCGCCACGCGTCGCGGATGGCGTCGAGCAGGACCGGCGCCACTTCGGCGCGACACATCACGAAATCGGGCAGGTACGGTTCGAGCTGGTTGTAGCGCATCGGCGAGCCGTCCAGCCGCGACGCGTGCATGCCGGCGGCCATGATCACCCCGACCGGCGCGGCCGAATCCCATTCCCATTGGCCGCCGGCGTGCAGGTAGGCGTCCACGTCGCCGTCGATGATGGCCATCGCTTTGGCGCCCGCCGAGCCGATCGCCACGGGTTGGATCGCCAGCGTCTCGCGCATCCGGTGCAGGACCCAGGGCGGCCGGGTGGCGCTCACGGCGATGCGCAGCGGGTGGGGGACGTCCGCGGATCGCGCTTGGCGCGGCCACGGTGTCGCTGCGGTAGACGATGTTTCCGCGCGCCGGCAAAGCCACTGCCGCGTCAGTGATTTCGCGTCTCCCGTTGCTGGGACGCTGCCATAGCGCGACGTGCACGGCCCAATCGTCGCGGCCCGGCGTCGAGAACTCACGGGTACCGTCCAACGGGTCGATGATCCACACCCGGTCGGATTTCAGCCGCACCAGATCGTCATGAGCCTCCTCGCTGAGCACCGCATCCCCGGGCCGTTCGGCCCGCAGCCGGCGCAGCAGTAGCTCGTTGGCGTGAAAGTCACCGGCGTCGCCGAGTGCCCAGGGGCGCCCGAAGCCGACCTCGTCACGCACTTGCAGCAGCAACTCGCCCGCATCCGCGGCTAGATCGGCAGCCAGGGCGGCATCGGTCAGGTCCTCAGGTGCCGGGCTCACCGCTTCAGCTTAGAAAGCCGGCCAGGGTATGGCGCGATGCCGGTTCGGTCCGGGCATTACCGGGTTGTCCAGCAGCGCGCAGGCGCGCCGGTGCAGCGCCGCGATTTCGGCGCTGGTGATCTGCCCGTCCAGCGCATCGCCAAGCGGGCCGCTCAGTGCGTCGGCCAGTCCGGCGACGGCCGTCAGGGTCTTGTCGTCGACGGGCTTGCCTGCCCAGCCCCACAACACCGTGCGGAGTTTGCTCTCGACGTGCAGGCACACGCCGTGGTCGACGCCGTAGATATGGCCGTCGAGGTCGCGCAGGACGTGGCCGCCCTTGCGGTCGGCGTTGTTGATCAGCACGTCGAACACCGCCATGCGCCACAACCGAATGTCGTCGGCGTGCATCAGCATGACCTCGTCGCCCGCGTAGTCGTAGGCACGCAGCACCGGCAGATAACCCGGCTCGCGTTTGTCGGCGGGAAACAGGTCGACGAGGTCGGGGCCGGGGCTGAGCTCGGAGTCGGCCGTATCGCCGGGTTGTTCCACCCACAGCTGCAGCATGCCCGGACCAGCCGGCCCGTGCCGAATGATCGTGTAGGGCACGATGCTCCAACCCAGGTGCTTCGATATCAGGTACGCGGCCAATTCGCGGCCGGCCAGCGTCCCGTCGGGGAAATCCCACAGCGGCTGCTCACCGGAGACCGGTTTGTACACGCAGTGCACGCTGCGCTCATCCAGCGTCGATTCGCACAGAAAGGTGGCGTTACTGGCCGAGCGGATGCGTCCGAGGACCGTCAGCTCGCCGTCCCGCAACACCGCACGTTTGTCATGCTCATTATTCTGCGGGGTCATCGTCAGACCCGAGCAGCGCACCGCGCTTGTAGCCGTTGGTGCGTGCGCAGATGTGGCCCTCCGGGTCCAACGGTTCGTCACACAGCGGGCACGGCGGACGTCCCGCCGAGATGACGCGGGTCGAACGGGTGGCGAACTGCCGCGCCGACTCCGGCGTCAGGAATACCCGCACCGCATCGGGGCCTTCCTCGGTGTCGTCGAGCACCACCGACGCGTCGAATTCGGCGTCGGTGACGGCCAGCAACTCGACCACCACGGTCTGGGCCTCCGAATCCCAGCCCAGGCCCATCGTCCCGACCCGAAACTCGGCATCAACCGGCATGATCAGCGGGCTGAGGTCGTCGATTTCGGTGGGCTCGGGGGGCACCGGAGTGCCAAACCGGCGATTCACTTCGATCAGCAACGCACCGATGCGTTCCGCAAGCACCGCGACCTGCTGCTTTTCCAGCACCACCGACACCACCCTGGCGTCGTGCACCGCCTGGATGTAGAAGGTGCGATTTCCGGGCTGGCCAATAGTCCCGGCCACGAAGCGGTCGGGTGTGCGGAAAACGTGAATTGCGCGGGCCATGGCACTTCCAAAATACCGGCAGATGCCCGTGCAGTGCGATCCGGTTGGTATGCCCCAAGCGAATTAATCCGTGGATCCGCCGACTACGGCGTCGCTCGACGGCACCGCATCGGCCCGCTCGCTCCGCGGCTGTCCCGGCTGCTCACCGTTGGGTTCGGTGCTGGGTTCGGTCTTGGGTGGAGGCGCGGCCCGCAGCGCGGCCGACAGCCGCGCACCGGTGTGGTTGACGTGCAACACGAACGGCCGCAGCGGCGTGTAACGAACGACACTCACCGACGCAGGATCGGCGGTGACGCGCTGGAATCCGTCCAGGTGTATGCCGTAGGCGTCCGCGATCACCGACTTGATGACATCACCGTGAGTGCAGGCCAGCCACAGCACGTCTGCTCCGTGTTCTTGCGCCAGCCGCCGGTCGTGTTCACGCACCGCGGCCACCGCACGCGCCTGCACCTGCGCCAGCCCTTCACCGCCGGGAAACACCGCCGCGCTGGGATGGGCCTGGACCACGCTCCACAACGGCTCCTTCGCCAGCTCGCCGATCTTGCGGCCCGTCCATTCCCCGTAGTCCACCTCCGAGAGGCGGTCGTCGATGAGCGGTTCGAGGCACAGCGCTTCGGCGAGCGGCTCGACGGTGCGCCGGCACCGCAGCATCGGCGAACTGACCACCGCCCTGATCGGCAAATCACCGATCCGATCGATCAGCCCGGCGGCCTGTTCGCGGCCCTTGTCATCGAGGTCGACGCCCTCGGAACGGCCCGCCAGCACTCCCGCGGTGTTTGAGGTGGACCGGCCATGGCGCAACAGGATGACGGTCACGACGACGACCGTACTCGCTGCCGGACAACCGACAGCCCAGATGCAGAAGAGATCAGCGCGTTACCGGTAGTGCGCGCGCGACGGAGTCGCGCACCGCAGCGGTCAGGCTGCGTTCGTCGGTGAGGTCGATGTCGACCAGGCTGCGAACCGCCCTGGCGACCACCTCTTCAGCCTGCGGAACGGGCCCGGACAGTCGCGGCCGGTAAACTTCGACAACCAGTGAGCGGTGTTCGGTGTGGAACGAAAAACTCCGTCCATCACCCACTTGCCCGTACCCGCTGGCGAAGATTCCCGCGATCATGTCTTCCACAGCAAACCCTTGGTCTGCGATATGCCGGTCAGCGGTGACGGTCATGTCGCCAACATACTCTTAGGGAGCGCTTAATGTGTGCAACATGGCGGAAGTGGGCGCGATCACGTTCCTTAGAATCTGACCTTGATGTTCCACGTCCGAAAGTCAGCCGTTGCTATTATCGCATAAATGGCCAGCTCAGCCTGGTTTTTTTGGCCTGCTGATTTTGCTGGCTGTGCTGAACGCGTGTACTTCGAATCCACTGAATCCGCTCGCTTCCGCCCCGCGCACGATCGAGCCCGCGCGGGCGGCCGACTCACCGCCACCGTCGCAAAACCCGGCTGGCGCGGTGCGACCACTGGCCGGCCGCCCGCTGGCGGCGGTGTTCGACAGCGGCACTCGCCAGTTGGCGGTGCTGTGCCCCGGCTCCGAGCCGTCGGCGTGCGCCAGCATCGCCGTGTTCGGTGCCGCGTTGGTACCGCCGCGCGTGATCGACCTGCCGGCGAACGCAACCGCGCTGACCGGCGACGACCACGGCACCATCTATCTGGTCGTCCGGGGCGGCTACCTGATGGTCCACCTGGCGGCCAACGACGCTGAAGTCACCGAACAAGTCAGGGTCGCCGACGCCGCGAACACCGATTTCACCGCGATCGCGCGCCGCGCCGACGGCAAGCTGGTGGTGGGCAGCGCCGACGGCGCCGTGTACACGCTCGCCCCTCCTTCCCCTGCTTCCTTGGGCACCGCCACCGTCGACAATCGGAACAAGATCTTCGCACGCGTCGATGCCCTTGTGACACAGGGCAATACGACCGTGGTGCTGGATCGCGGACAGACTTCGGTGACGACGATCGGCGCCGACGGGCGCGTCGAGCAGGCGCTGCGGGCCGGCGAGGGCGCGACCACGCTGGCCACCGACCCGGAGGGCCGGGTCCTGGTCGCCGACACCCGCGGCGGGCAACTGCTGGTCTACGGCGTCGACCCGCTGATCCTGCGTCAGGCGTATCCCGTGCGGCAGGCCCCATACGGCCTGGCCGGCTCGCGCGATTTGGCCTGGATATCCCAAACCGCGTCTAACGTTGTCATTGGTTACGATCTGTCCACCGGAATTCCCGTCGAGAAGGTGCGTTACCCAACAGTGCAGCAACCCAACACGCTGGCTTTTGACGAAGTGTCGGACACCTTGTACGTGGTGTCGGGGTCCGGTGCGGGAATCCAGGTCATCGGCCATGCGGCGGGCGAGCGTTGACAGCGCCGCGGCGGAACCGGCTACCCGCGGAGTGGGACACGGAGATGTCCGACGAATACGAGTGGGCGCCGTTGCGCCTGCCGCCGGAGGTGACCAGGCTCAGCGCGTCCACCCGACTGTCCATCGAGGCTGAATACCGCGGCTGGGAGCTCACCCGGGTGCGGCTCTACACCGACGGCAGCAGGCGGGTGTTGTTGCGCCGCAAGAAAACTCGCCTCGAGAGCCGACGGCCGGACCAGCCGGAACTGTGATGTACGGCTTGGTGCGCCGGCTGCTGTTCCTGGTGCCGCCCGAGCGCATCCACATGCTGGTATTCGCCGTGTTGCGCGGTGTCACCGCGGTCGCCCCGGTGCACCGGTTGCTGCACCGGCTGCTGGGGCCGGCGGACCCGGTGCTGACCACCACGGTGTTCGGGGTGCGCTTCGCGGGACCGCTCGGGCTGGCCGCCGGGTTCGACAAAGACGGCATGGGTCTGCACACCTGGGGTGCGTTGGGTTTCGGTCACGCGGAGGTCGGAACTGTGACCGCGCGCCCGCAACCCGGCAACCCGGCCCCGCGGATGTTTCGGCTGGCCGACGACCGCGCCCTGCTAAACCGGATGGGGTTCAACAATCTCGGCGCCGGCGCGCTCGCGGCTCGGCTCGCGCGTCGCCAACCCGACGTGCCGATCGGGGTGAACATCGGCAAGACCAAGACGACCCCGGCCGCCGACGCCGTCGACGACTACCGCGACAGCGCCCGGCTCGTCGGCCCGCTGGCGTCGTACCTGGTGGTCAATGTCAGCTCGCCCAACACACCGGGACTGCGTGACCTGCAGGCAATCGAGTCGCTGCGGCCCATCCTGGCGGCCGTTCAGGCAGAGACCTCGGTGCCCGTGCTGGTCAAGATCGCGCCGGACATCTCAGACTCCGACATCGATGACATCGCGGACCTGGCCGTCGAGCTGGGCCTGGCCGGCATCGTGGCGACCAACACCACGGTGTCGCGCGACGGCCTGTCCACGCCGGGGGTCAACGAGCTTGGCGCCGGCGGTATTTCGGGGCCGCCCGTGGCGCGGCGCGCCGCCGAGGTGCTGCGCCGTCTCTATGGCCGTGTCGGAGATCGGTTGGCGCTGATCAGTGTTGGCGGTATCGAGACGGCCGACGATGCGTGGGACCGCATCACCGCCGGTGCATCGCTGCTGCAGGGATATACCGGCTTCATCTACGGCGGGCCCTTGTGGCCCAAGCATATTCACGACGGCATCGCCCGAAGGCTGCGCGAGGGCGGATTCGCCTCGCTGCACGACGCGGTCGGCTCGGCGGCTTATGGCACCCGCGACCAGGGTTGACAGTTCTGCGACTCGAAGGCCTTGATCGTTGTGTTAATACTCGCGAACATCGGACCGACCGAGGTATTCGCCTGGACTATATGATCCTTGTTCGCATCAGGCGTGCTGTAGGTAAACCACGAGCACATCGAGGCCTGGGTCGGCACATTGTTTATCCAAACCCCGAAGGTCGACGCCGAGCCGGCCGTGCGGTAGAGGCCGGGCGCTATGTCGGGTCCCACCTGGAAGACACCGTTTCCCGGGATCGGGTCCATCGGATCGGCAATGGCCGGCGGCGCCAACGCGACGAACGAGACCAGGGCCACACAGGTAACGAACCCGGCCGTTGCGCGAATCGTTGGGGACATTTTTCTCTCCATGTTGCGGGTCACCCCGATGGGAGGGTATGCCGGAGCGTGCTTGAGCAACAACCCTCAACGCGGCCTGCACTAGCAGGGGATCCTGACCGTATTGAACCGGCAGACCTCGTTCGGCACGTTCGGCGGCGCGCCCCGACCAGCCCATGCCAACACCTGCGCCCCCTCTGCAGCATCTGCGGCACCTCCGGCGGCAACTCCACCCCAGCGGCAACGCCACGCCTGCCGGCGATGGCGGCGGCGGAGCGGCGCGGCAGTGAAGAGCGCGAGAATCGCGAGGGCCGCAGCCCGGCGAAAATCGCTTGCCAGGAGCCCGGTCGGTTTTGTCATGCCAAAACGGTGTGCCGTTGTTAGCCACACCCTAGGCGCCAGTTACCGATCTGCTGTGAGATGACGAAACGGTTTTAGGTCTGTTCGTACGTGCCGTGGATGACCGCGCGGGCAATCGCGTGCTGGAACAGATTGAATCCGAGAAACGCCGGGCTGGCGTCCTCGCTGAGGTCGAGTTTGTCGACCTTGACCGCGTGCACGGCGACGTAATAGCGATGCGCACCGTGGCCGAGGGGCGGTGCGGCGCCGATGTAGCGGCGCATTCCGGCGTCGTTGACCAACGTCAGCGCGCCGCCCGGCAGGTCACTGCCGTCGCCCGCGCCGTCGGGCAGCTCGGTGACGCCGGCGGACAGGTTGGCGACCGCCCAGTGCCAGAACCCCGACAACGTCGGCGCGTCGGGATCGTAGACGGTGACCGCGAAGCTGCGGGTCTCGTCGGGGAAGCCCGACCAGCTCAGCTGCGGGCTGACGTCCTCTCCGCCCGCGCCCATGATCCCGCTGATTTGTGGCGTGGCCAGCGGCTGGCCGTCGGTGAGCGATTCCGAGGTCAGGCTGAACGTCGGCAGCTTGGGCAGCGCGTCGTACGGGTCGGGTCGCGAATCCATAGGTCAGTCCTCTCGTGTCACTAGCAGTGCGTAAGAAAGTGTGCCAGCACCTCGGTGCCGAACTTCAGCGCATCGGTGGGTACCCGCTCGTCGACGCCATGGAACAACGAAGCGAAATCCAATTCCGGCGGCAACCGCAGCGGGCTGAAGCCGAAGCAACGAATCCCTATGCGCGCGAAGGCTTTCGCGTCAGTTCCGCCCGCGAGCATATAGGGCACCGTTCGACCGTCGGGGTCGACCGCCAGCACCGCGGCGCTGATGGCATCGACCAGATCGCCGTCGAAGCTGGTCTCATACGACGACAAGTCCCTGATCCACTCCCTGGTCACGTCGGGGCCGATCAATTCGTCAACCTCGGCTTCGAACGCCGCCTGCCGACCGGGCAGCACGCGGCAGTCCACCACCGCTTCCGCGGTCGCCGGGATCACGTTGGCCTTGTAACCGGCCTTGAGCATTGTGGGGTTCGCGGTGTCGTGCAACATCGCCTTCAGCATCCGGGCCATGGGGCCGAGTTTCTCGATCGTCCCCTCCAAGTCGGACGACTCCGCGTCGAACGAAATGCCGGTCTCCTCGCTGATGGCACCCAGGAACTCGACGACGCTGTCCGTGAGCACGAGCGGAAACTGGTGGCGACCGAGTCGGGCAACCGCTTCGGCGACGGTGGTGACGGCGTTTTGATCGTTGATCATCGAGCCGTGCCCGGCCTGGCCCCGGGCGGTCAGCCGCATCCATCTGATGGCCTTCTCGGCCGTCTCTATCAAGTACAGGCGGCGCTCACCGCCGTCGGGCCGCGGCACGGTCAGCGAAAACCCGCCGACTTCACCGATCGCCTCGGTGACGCCGTCGAAGAGATCGGGCCGATTGTCCACCAGCCAGTGCGACCCGTACTTGCCGCCGTGCTCCTCGTCGGCGACGAACGCGAAGACGAGATCGCGCGGTGGCACGATGCTCGCACGCTTCAACTGCCGGGCGACCACGATCATCATGCCGACCATGTCCTTCATGTCGACCGCGCCGCGGCCCCAGACATAGCCGTCTTCGATCGCTCCGGAAAAGGGGTGCACGCTCCAGTCGGCCGCTTCGGCCGGCACTACGTCGAGATGCCCATGGATGAGCAGGGCGCCACGAGAACTGTCGGCGCCCGGGAGACGGGCGAACACATTGCCCCGGCCTGGTGCACCGGATTCGAGGTATTCGGGCTGGTAGCCGACCTCGGCCAGCTGCTCGGCGACCCACCGCGCGCACTCGGCCTCACCTTGGGTGGTCTCGGCTTCGCCGGTGTTGGTGGTATCGAATCGGATCAGCCTGCTGACGACCTCGACCACGTCATCGCTCGTCGCATCGCTCGTCGCATCGCTCGTCGCATCGCTAGTCTCGAGGGCCACAGTCACCCTTCCTACCACTGCTAGCGGCGCGAGGCTCGGCTCGACGAACCTGTCGGAGGGTCGTGGCATACTCGAACACATGTTCGATAGACGGTATGCCTCGCGGCCCGCGCCGGGGTCTGCGGCGTGGGTGGAGCGCCTGCGTGCGGCCGCTCGCGCGGAGAACCGCGCCGCTGCTGAGCAGCTGGTGGTGATCGGGCAGTTGTTCGCCGATCGGTACTCGTCGCGTTCGGAGACCGATGAGTGGGCGATCGACACCGAGGCCGCGGTGGCCGCCGAGGTCGGTGCGGCGTTGCGGATCAGCCAGGGCCGGGCCGCGTCCCGGTTGCGCTATGCCCGGGCGATGCGCGAGCGGCTCCCGCAGGTCGGTGAGGTGTTTCAGGCCGGGGATATCGACTATCGGGCATTCACCACGATCGTGTACCGCAGTGATCTGATCACCGACCCCGACGTCATGGCCACCGTGGATCATCAGCTGGCGGCCAATGTGGCGCGGTGGCCCTCGATGAGCCAGGGCCGACTGGGCGCCCAGGTCGACAAGATCGTGGCCCGCGCTGACGCGGATGCGGTGCGCCGACGCACCGAGGCCCAGGCCGACCGCGAGATCTGGATCGGCGCCGAGCAAGAGGGCCTGTCCCAGATCATCGGCAGCCTGTTCACCGTCGACGCCCACGCCCTCGACACCCGCTTGAATGCCTTGGCGGCCACGGTGTGTGCCCACGACCCCCGCACCAAAGACGAGTGCCGCGCCGATGCCCTGGGCGCGTTAGCCGCCGGCGCGGAGCGGCTGGGCTGTCGCTGCGGGCGCGCTGACTGCGCCGCCGGCCAACGCCGCGCGCCCTCGCCGGTGACCATCCACGTCATCGCCGAACACGCCACCCTCAACGGGACCGGAACAGCGCCGGGCTCCCAGCTCAGTGCCGACGGGCTGATCACCCCCGAACTCATCACCGAACTCGCCAAGTCCGCCACCCTGATCCCGCTGATCCACCCCGGCGACGCCGCACCCGAGCCCGGCTACACCCCGTCCAAAGCGCTGGCTGATTTCGTGCGCGCCCGCGACCTGACCTGCCGATGGCCCGGCTGCGACGTCCCCGCGGTCAACTGCCAGCTCGACCACACGATTCCGCACGCCCAAGGTGGGCCCACCCACGCCGGCAACCTGAAATGTTATTGCCCGACTCATCACCTTCTAAAGACATTTTGGGGCTGGCGGGAAAAGCAACTATCCGACGGCACCCTGATCCTGACCTCCCCAGCCGGGCACACCTACGTCACCACCCCAGGCAGCGCCCTGCTATTCCCCAGCCTGTGCCACGCCGTCGGCGGCATGCCCGCCCCCGAAGCCGACCCACCCCCCGAGAACTACTGCGCCCAACGCAGCACCATGATGCCCAAACGCCGCCGCACCCGCACCCAAGACCGCGCCAACCGCGTAGCCACCGAACGCCGGCAGAACCGCGACGCGCGCATGGCCCGAACCGGACCCGCCCCACCCGACGACGACCCACCACCCTTCTGACCGCCGCTCAACGATTTAGGCAGATGCGACGGCGGAAAGCCGCCATTCTCCGGGCACACCCTTGAGCTCGTGAACGCCACGGTCCTCGAACTCAAGCCCCGACCCGATCACCAGATCGCGCAGCGTACTTGAAACCAGGACATCGTTCGGCCCCGCCAGCGCGCTCACGCGAGCCCCGATGTGCACGGCCATCCCACCAATGTCATCGCCACGGACTTCGCACTCACCGGTGTGCAACCCGGCGCGCACCTGAATGCCGAGCGCCCGCACCGCGTCACGAACTGCCATCGCGCAGCGGATCGCTCGCTGCGGGCCGTCGAACATCGCAAGAAAGCCGTCTCCCGATGTGCTCACCTCACGGCCCCGAAAGCGAGACAGCTGCGATCGGACGACGGCGTCGTGTGCGTCGAGCAGCGCGTGCCAGTCACGGTCGCCCATCTTCGCGGCCCGGCGTGTCGAATCCACGATGTCCGTGAAAAGGACCGTGGCGAGAACGCGATCGTCGGCCACGTCGGCCTGGCGGCCGGTGAGGAACTCCGCGATCGCCTGGAAGGAATCCCGCCACGGTTCAACCCAGTGGTACATGTTGCGTCCCGGCAGTTCGACGTATTTCGCGCCCGAGATGTGATCGGCAACGTACTTGCCCATCGCAGGCGGGATGAATGGGTCGTCGGTGTGCTGGAGGACGAGGGTTGGCACGCGGAGGGCGGGAAGCAGCGCCCGCACGTCCATTTCGGCCAGCAGAGGCATCATGAGAGCAACGGTCCCTGGGCTTGCCGCCAGACGTTCCGCTCGAGCCCACGTTGCCCGGATCTCCTCGTTCCATGGCATGTCCGGATTGAGTGCATGTTGGTACTCGCCCGTGCCCCACATGGCGGCCAAGGCAGCGGTGATTTCCTCGGGACCGAGCTCACTATTCGTTGAGCCACCGGATTCCGCATTGACCTCGAGGGCGACCAACGCGGTTGTGCGGGACGGATGTGTTGCGGCGAATAGTGCCGCTGGCGCGAACGCGCCGGTGCCCGCGAGGAGGACCGCTTCGCGGCTCCCGAGATCGTCGAGCACCGCGGTGATGCTGTCGGCCCATTGCTCCATGGTCGGCAGCGCGCCCGGCGTGACGGGGTCGGACGCGCCGGTGCCCGGTTGGTCGAAGAAGATGAGCCGACCGAGCGATGTCATCGCCTCGACCCACCCTTGAAGAAACGGTTGCTCTGGAAAAACCTCACAGTTTCCGACCCAGGTCGGGACGAACACAATGTCACGAGGCCCTTCACGTGACGCGCGATAGGCGACGCGCAAGTCCCCGCTGAGCGCGTAGCACGTCTCCGAGAACATTGCGGAAGTGTAAGCCGAGGAGCGGGTCGATTTTCGGTGTCATCTACCGCGGTTGGGTGTGTTCATGGTGTTTTCCAACCAGCGCACCGCCATGATGCCCAAACGCCGACGCACCCGCGCCCAAAACCGGGCTTGGGTCCGCTTGGGTCCCTAGGGCCCAATCCGATAGCCTTAGCTGCCAACCCATGCGGTTGACCTTGTCCGAGTGGCGGAATGGCAGACGCGCTAGCTTGAGGTGCTAGTGCCCTACTAATGGGCGTGGGGGTTCAAGTCCCCCCTCGGACACCAAATAACGTGGCATCAATTCTCCTGGCGCGCAACGGTTTACGGCACGCTCTTGAGAAATTCGCTGCCGCACGTAGGCTTGCGGGGAATGAACCGACCAAGCTTTCTCCGGTGGACACCAGCGCGCACATTCCGTGACCGCCATGACGCCGGCCGCGCGCTGGCCGAGGAGCTTACGGCCTACCGTGGCAAGGACAATCTGCTGGTTCTGGGGCTGGCTCGCGGCGGGGTTCCGGTCGGCCGGGAGGTCGCCTCGGCGTTGCACGCCGAACTGGACGCGTTTCTGGTGCGCAAGCTGGGGGTGCCCCGGTGGTCTGAGCTCGCGATGGGCGCGGTGGCCAGCGGCGGCGTGGTCGTCATGAACGACAACGTGGTATCCGACTTGCACATCACCGACGAGCAGGTGCGCGAAGCGATCGAAAGCGAGACGGTCGAGCTCGAGCGGCGCGAGCGCGCCTACCGACGCGGGCGCCCGGTCGCCGACCCACGCGGCAAGATCGTGATCCTGGTGGACGACGGCATCGCCACCGGGGCCAGCATGTTGGCGGCGGTCCGCGCCGTACGGGCTGCAGGGCCGCAATCCATCGTGGTCGCGGTGCCGGTCGGGCCGCAATCAGCCTGCCGCGAACTCGCCCGGGAAGCCAACGACGTCGTGTGCGCGACCATGCCGGTCGATTTCGACGCCGTCGGCCAGGTCTACGCCGATTTTCACCAGGTCAGCGACGACGAGGTGCGCGAGCTGCTCGCCTAGCTCTCGGAGAGCTCTAAGCGTGATCGTCGCTGCGGCCTTCAGCGGAAGCCGCCGATTCCTCGGTCGCCTCGGTGCCGGCTGCTGTTGCGGACTCGTCGTCGGCGACTTCCTCCGGGTAGTCGACGGCGGTGGCCTCGTCTCCACTGTCGTTGCCGCTGCCTTCGACATTGCCGCCCGCGCCGCCCGCGTCACGTCGCCGGCGTTCCTGAACTGCGTCGATGATCAGTAGCACCACGCCCAGGACGCTGGCCGCGATGCACACCCAGGCCACCAGCTCGTTGCTGGTGACGACCGCGAATACCAGCGCCACGAGCCCCACCAGGGCCAATACCAGCGCAATGATCAACATCGGTCATCCTCCAGCCAACTAGCGAACCGCCAGGTCGAATGTACCGACCTCGAAGCTAGGCGAGTGTCCGGGCACGATTCCGGGCTAGTTACCCCGATTGAATTGGTCGAACCCACCCGCATCCGCGCTGGAATCGACCGGCGCCGCCGATCCGCGCTGGCCGAGCTCCTCCAGCTGAGATTCCAGGTAGGTCTTGAGCCGGGTCCGGTATTCGCGCTCGAACGTGCGCAGCTGCTCGAGCCTGCCTTCCAGCACCGTGCGTTGTTGGTTGATGGTGCCCATGATCTCGGAATGCTTGCGCTCGGCGTCGGCCTGCAGCGCGTCGGCCTTTTCCTGAGCTTGGCGCAACTGGCTCTCGGAGCGGCTTTGCGCGTCGGCGAGCATCGTGTCCGCGCGCTGGCGGGCCTCGGCGACTGTGGTCTCCGCGGTGTGTCGAGCCTCACTGACAATTTGGTCGGCGTTCGCGCGGGCATCGGCCAGCATCTTGTCCGAATCGGCCTTGGCGGTGCTGGTGAGCCGGTCGGCGGTGTCCTGGGCCAGGGCCAGCACCCGAGCGGCCTTCATGGCCTGTTCCTCGTTGGTGCTCGAGGGCGCCGGAGCCGGAGCCGAGACCGGGGCCGCGACCGGCGCCGGCTTGACAGGTTCGGGTTCGGGCTCGGGCTCGGGCTGGACGGTCGGAATCGCCTGGGTGGGCTGAGCGGAAAAACCGCCGCCCCCGCCGGCCAGTTCGTGGTCCAACTCCTCGATGCGTTGACGCAGATCGGAGTTCTCTTCGATGAGCCGCGTCAGCTCGTTTTCCACCAAGTCGAGGAAGGCGTCGACCTCGTCTTCGTTATAACCACGCTTGCCGATGGGCGGCTTACTGAACGCCACGTTGTGGACGTCGGCTGGGGTAAGCGGCATGTTTCGATCCCCTCAAGTTCCTGTCAAACGATCTGCAAAGTGTAAAACGCAGTGGTAGCCATCGCGCAACTGGCGTCCATCCTGTCACACCAGACCCGACGGTTGCCGATTAGGCCAATAAATAAGAGCCAATTTCAAACACTGAGGGCAATAAAATCCCAATCCTTAGAATTTTAAAATCGCGCTCATCAAATCGACGCCAAACCGTGGCCGAACCGTCCCAGTCTCAGGCCGCGGCGCCGAACGCCAATTGCATACCGATGAACGCAACCAAGAGCAGCACCATGATAGATAGGTCGAACCGGACCGCGCCGATGGTCAGTTGGGGAATCAGCCGGCGCAGCAGTTTCACCGGCGGGTCGGTGATCGACATGATGATCTCCAGGATCACCACGGTGATACCGCTGGGACGCCAGTCACGGCTGAACGAGCGGATGAACTCGACGACGACCCGAGCGATGAGCAGCAGCCAGAAGATGAACAGCGCAAACCCAAGGATCTGAAAGAACAGCACCAACTAAAGCCCCGACCTAACGATGAGATGACGAGAATTCTCGCCAGCGTACCGACCCGGGCTAGAAAGCGGCTATTGGTATGCGTAGAAGCCGGTTTCAGCGATCCGGCGACGCTCCTCGGGGGACACATCGACGTCGGCGGGCGACAGCAGGAACACCTTGGTCGCGACCTTGTCGAACGAACCACGCAACGCGAAGGCCAAGCCGGCCGCGAAGTCGACCAGCCGTTTGGCATCGGCATTGTCCATCGACACCAGGTCCATGATGACCGGGGTGCCGTCGCGGAATCGCTCGCCGATGGTGCGGGCCTCGCTGTAGTCCTTGGGCCGGAGCGTAGTGATCTTCGACAGCGGGTGGCCTTCCTCGAACATCATCGCCATCCGGCGCGGGTCCATCGCCAGCGAACCCCGAGTGGAACCGCGCAACCACGACCCGAGGCGCGGGCGGCTCATGTCGGACCGCTCGAACTCGCCGGGCCGGAAGTGCGGTTCCTCGCCGTAGCCGCCGCCCCGATAACTGCTGGGCGGCGGGTAGTCGGGCTCGCGCAGGTCGCCGCGGGGGTCGCGGGGGTCCTCGTAGTCGCGCCCATAGCGGCCGCCGTATCCGTCGTCGAAACGGGGCCGCGGGAAACCGCGGGAGGGTGCGCGGTCGTCGTAGTACTCGTCTTCGTAGTCATCCATCGGCGCCATACCGAAGTAGGCCTTCACCTTGTGGAGTGTGCTCATTGCTGTGATCCCCTTCTAGGCCTTTGGGAGTATTGATGTCTGTGATGAAGGTGTGACTACAGTGACTAATTACGGTGACCGTAACTGCCGCGGGCCCAATAGCGCGGTACCGACACGCACACAGGTCGAACCATGTTTGACGGCAATTTCGAAGTCATTCGACATGCCGGCGGACAATCCGACCGCATTCGGGTGCGTTTCCAGCACCCGGCTGTGTTCCGATTGCAGTCGTTCAAAGGCCTGGTCGGGCCCCCAATCCAGGGGCGGGATGCCCATCAACCCGACCAGTCTCAGGCTCTTCGACTCCTCGACCCGGGCGCAAACCTCATCAACCGCGCCGGGGGTGAGGACGTCGACGCCGCCGCGAGACACGTCGCCGTCGAGACTGACCTGGACGTAGGCTCGCAGCGGTTCCGCACGGCGGCCGTCGGCCAGGGCCGTCGCCATCGCGCGATCGAGCGCGGCCACCAACCGCGAGCTGTCGATCGAGTGGGCCGTATGCGCCCACCGGGCCAACGACCGGGCCTTGTTGCGCTGAATCTGGCCGACCATATGCCAGTGCATGCCCCGCAAGTCGGCCTGCGGGTAAGAGGCTGACAGCCGGGCGAGTTCGGCTACCTTGTTCGAAGCTTCCTGCTCCCGCGATTCGCCAACGCACCGACAACCCAATCGCGACAAAATCGCAACATCGGTTGCTGGAAAGAATTTGGTAACGGGCAGCAGTTCAATTTCGCCGACATTGCGACCCACCGCTTCCGCGGCCGCCGCAAGCCGTGATCGCACCGCCGCCAACGCGTGCGTCAATTCCGATTCGCGGTCTCCTTGTACACCAGGATCTACCGCCATCGCGGTCATTCCATCCAGACCAGCGACGCCAGCCGCCCGGTTGGCGCACCCCGGCGATGACTGAACAGAGTCGGGTCGGCCACGGTGCACCGCTGATCGACGTCGATCGACATGATACCCAAATCGCGCAGCTGACAAGCGATTCCGGCCCGAAGGTCCAGTCCGGGGGTGCCGGCCGAGGTGGTGGTGCGGCTGCCCGGCAAGGCCGCCTCGACCTCGTCGGCCATCGCCGCGGGCACTTCGTAGTTGCGGCCGCTGACCGCCGGCCCGAGTAGCACCGAAATGTCGTCGGCGTGCGCGCCCAAGTGCAGCATCGCCTCCACCGCGCGAGCCACCACGCCCCGCTGGGCCCCGACGCGCCCGGCGTGGACGGCGCCGACCACGCCCGCGCGCGCGTCGCCCATCAGCACCGGCACGCAGTCCGCCGTCACCACCGCCAGCGCCAGTCGCGACGCGCTGGTCACCAAAGCGTCGGTGTCATCGACCGGGGCAGGGCGCGGCTCGTCGACCGTCGCGACTCGATCACCGTGGACCTGGTTCATCCAGACCACCCGGTCGGCGCCCCGCCTGCTGGAAAGGCCAATCCCGGCAGCCAACCGGGCGCGGTTTGCGGCCACCGCTGCCGGGTCGTCACCCA
This sequence comes from uncultured Actinomycetota bacterium, assembly GCA_963767375.1. Classification (GTDB taxonomy): domain Bacteria; phylum Actinomycetota; class Actinomycetes; order Mycobacteriales; family Mycobacteriaceae; genus Mycobacterium. The sequence goes on along the minus strand of CAVYDT010000004.1, from coordinate 179,039 downwards.
CATGGTCGCCGAGGTTGAAGGTGTCGAACGGGGGCACCGAAATGCCCCCCGCCCGCGTAGTTGTCACTCGCCGGATGCGAACGCTCACGTGCCCAGTATCCGGAATCCGCCGCCACATCCACCTCAGCGACCTTCAGCGACCTTCAGCGGCGCATGAACGGCGGCACGTCGACGTCGTCGTCGTCGCCGCCGATGTTCAGGGTCGAACCGTTGGTGTGAACCGGCACGCTGACGGCGTCGACGGGCTCGAACAGCGTGGAGCTGAGCTTGCCGGCCTTCGCCGCCGCGATGGCATGTGCGCCGGTCTTTTCCGGTGCTGTGGTGCCTGCGGCCCCGATGACGGGCTTGCGACCGGCGCCGGCGGCATCGAAGCCGGCGGCGATGACGGTGACGCGCACCTCGTCGCCCAGCGAGTCGTCGATCACGGTGCCGAAGATGATGTTGGCCTCTTGATGGGCGGCGTCCTGCACCAACGAAGCCGCTTCGTTGATCTCGAACAGGCCCAGGTCGCTGCCGCCGGCGATCGACATCAGCACGCCCTGCGCGCCCTCCATCGACTGTTCCAGCAGCGGTGAGTTAATCGCCACCTCGGCCGCCTTGAGCGCCCGACCCTCGCCACGGGCCGAGCCGATGCCCATCAGCGCGGTACCGGCGCCGGACATGATGCCCTTGACGTCGGCGAAGTCGACGTTGATCAGCCCCGGGGTAGTGATCAGGTCGGTGATGCCCTGCACACCGTTGAGCAGCACCTCGTCGGCGCTGCGGAACGCATCCATCAGGGATACCGCGGCATCCCCCATCTGCAGCAGTCGGTCGTTGGGGATCACGATCAGGGTGTCGCAGCTTTCCCGCAGCGTGGTAATGCCGACTTCGGCCTGCGTGCCGCGGCGCTTGCCCTCGAACGAGAACGGCCGGGTGACCACGCCGACGGTCAACGCCCCCAGCTTGCGGGCGATGCTGGCGACGACGGGCGCCCCGCCGGTGCCCGTACCACCACCCTCGCCGGCGGTGACGAACACCATGTCCGCCCCGCGCAGCAGTTCCTCGATCTCGTCCTTGGCGTCGTCGGCGGCCTTGCGACCCACCTCGGGGTCCGCGCCGGCGCCTAGCCCGCGGGTGGAGTCGCGGCCGACGTCGAGCTTGACGTCCGCATCGCTCATCAACAACGCCTGCGCGTCGGTGTTGATCGCGATGAACTCCACGCCTTTGAGGCCCTGCTCGATCATCCGGTTGACGGCGTTGACGCCGCCGCCGCCGATACCCACAACCTTGATCACGGCTAGGTAGTTATGCGGGGGGGTCATCATCTCGTCTTCCTCCCTGATGGGGACTCGGTGTGTCCGCTTGAAGACTCTCAACCTCAACTATAGGGTTAGAGTTATGTCAAGTTGATCCGCGTAACCAGAACCGTATGGGTACCGCGGGTGCTAACCGTGCAGGCGCGCCGAAACGCGGCGCGTGTTTTTTTGCGAGTGTGCGCAGAATGCCGGCAATTCTCGGCGCGTCACGTACTAACGCGCCCGCTCGCGGCCGGAAATTACTTCACGGTCGGTAGATCGGGACTGGAGATGTCGTAGGTACGCCCGGGCTGTGTCAGCAACGCGGCCAGCTTCTCGGCCTTCTCGTCGGCGCGGTCGGTGCTCCCCCAGATCACGACCCGCCCGTCGCCGAGTGTGAGGGTGATCGACGACACCGACGGGGCCGCGATCCGGCCCACCTGGCCCGCCACCTCGGGCCGCAGCGCGAGCAACACGGCCAAAGCGGCCTTGGTGTCCGGATCGGTCGGCCCGGGATCGGCGACGTCGATGTAGGGCAGCGCCGGCGGCGGCGGAGCTGTCGCGAAGTCAACGCCGTCGCGGTCGAACAGGTGCGGACCGTCCGGAAAATCCTTGACCAGCATTGGGACTCGCTCCACGATGGTGATCCGCAGCGCCGACGGGTACTGGCGCTGCACCCGCGCGCTGGCCACCCGGCGGATGGCCGCCACCCGGTCGGCGACCTGGTTGGTATTGATCTGCAGCAGCGGTGTCCCCGGCCGCACCTGAGCCGCGTCGAGGACCTCCTCGCGGGTCACCGCGCCGGTCCCGCTGACGACGACGTTGCGCGCCGACATCGCCGGCGTGAAATAGAGGATGAGCGCGAGCCCGACGCCGACGACGGCCAACAACACCGTCATCAGTAGCATCTTCAAACCTCGAACGACGCCCCGCGCGGGTTTGGGCTCATCGATGATGCCGCCGCGGGCCTGCCGCTTGGCCTCGCGGCGAGCCTCCTCGATGGCTGTGGCGCGGGCCTGGGCGGCGCGACGCTCGGCCCGTTCCCGGCGAGCGCGCCGGCGCGGCCCCTCGACTTCGGCTGGATCCGCCTCGGTTTCGCCGTCCGGCGGTTGGGTGAGCAGCGGCTCGGTGACGGCGGTGTCGTTGGCGGTTTCGTTGGCGGTTTCGGGCGTATCGGCGGTGTCAGCGGTTTCGGCCAGGTCGGTCGGCTCGCTCGGCTCGCTCACCGCAACACCCCGGGCCGCCCGGGCGCGCTGCGATTGGCCCGCGCCCGCAGCGCGGTGACGATCTCCGGTCCCAGCATGGTCACGTCGCCGGCGCCCATGGTGACGATGACGTCACCCGGGCCGGCTGCGGCCGCTACCTGCTCGGCGACGGCCGAGAAATCCGGAATGTAGTGCACCGGCGTTGGCGTGCTGACGTGTTCGGCGACGCTGGCTCCACTGATACCGGCGAGCGGCTGTTCGCGGGCGCCGTAGACGTCCAGCACGAACACCTCGTCGGCGGCATCCAGCGCGCGACCGAACTCGGCGGCGAAAGCCTTTGTGCGCGAATACAAATGGGGCTGAAAGACCACCAGCGAACGGCCGCTGCCGCTCTGCTCGAGCACCGTGCGGACCGCCGCCAGCGTGGCGCTGACCTCGGTGGGGTGGTGCGCGTAGTCGTCGAACACCCGCACCGTCGCCGGGCCATCTCCCGAGGTCCCGACCAGTTCGAAGCGGCGGCGCACGCCCTCGAAACCGGCCAGGCCGTCGAGCACGTCATCGACCGCGGCACCGACCTCGGCCGCGGCCAGCAGCGCACCCAGCGCGTTGAGCGCCATGTGCCGTCCGGGCACCGACAGCCGCATCACGCGTGGGCGGGATTCGCCGATCAACTGGATGTGCGCGACGGCTTCGGTGCCCTGCTGCTCCCACGAGAGCAGCGTGCCGGCCAATTGGTCGGACGGCCCGGACCCATAGCGCAGCACCCGAATGCCCAGTTCTTCCGTGCGCTGGGCCAGCGCCGCGGCTCCGGGGTCATCGGTACAGACCACGAGCGCTCCGCCCGGGGCGAGCCGTTCCACGAAGGAGTCGAACACCCCGACGTACGCTTCGGCGCTGCCGTAAAAATCCAGGTGGTCGGACTCGATGTTGGTGACCACCGCCACGTTGGGCGTGTATTCCAGCAGCGAGCCGTCGCTTTCGTCGGCCTCGGCGACGAAGCAGTCGCCGCTGCCGTGGTGGGCGTTGGTGCCGGCCTCCCCCAACTCACCGCCGACCGCGAAGGACGGGTCTCGCCCGCAGTGCTGCAGGGCCACGATCAGCATCGACGTCGTCGTCGTCTTGCCGTGGGTGCCGGTGACCATCAGCGTGGTGCGCCCGGCCATCAGCTTGGCCAGCACCGCCGGCCGCAATATCACCGGAATGCCGCGGCGCCGGGCCTCGACGAGCTCGGGATTGGTCTTCGGGATGGCGGCGTGAGTGGTGATCACCGCGGTGGGGCCGCCGGGCAGCAGATCCAGCGACGACGCGTCATGCCCGATTCGGATCTCGGCGCCGCGGGCGCGCAGCGCGTGCAGGCCGCGCGACTCCTTGGCATCCGACCCGGACACCAGCCCCTCCCGGTCCAGCAAGATGCGGGCGATGCCCGACATTCCGGCTCCCCCGATGCCCACCATGTGCACCCTTTGTAACTCAGGGGGTAGCGAGCGCGGCAACTGCTCGGCGTTCACGGGCGTCTCCGCGACGTCGCTTTTCGTGCTATGTCCAGCGCCGCCTGAGCCACCTGGCGCGCCGCCTCGGGGTGTCCCACCCGCGCGGCGGCCGCCGTCATCGCGGCCAGCCGGTCCGGGTCGTTCAGCAGCCCGCCGGCCTGCCGGGCCACCAACTCCGGGGTCAGGTCGGCATCGGCGACGATCATGCCGCCGCCGGCGTTGACCACCGGCAGCGCGTTGAGCCGCTGCTCGCCGTTGCCGATCGGCAGCGGCACGTAGATGGCCGGCAGGCCGACGGCCGACACCTCGGCGACGGTCACCGCACCGGACCGGCAGATCGCCAGGTCGGCGGCCGCGTACGCCAGGTCCATCCGGTCCAGGTAGGGCACCGCCAGATACGGCGGATCTTCATGGTCGGGTGTGCGCAGTTCGAGGGTGTTCTTGGGCCCGTGCGCGTGCAGCACCGCCACGCCCGCGGCGGCCAGGTCGGCGGCGGCCGCCGACACGGCGCGGTTGAGCGAGACCGCGCCCTGCGAACCACCGAACACCAGCAAGACCCGGGCGTCGTCGGCGAAGCCGAAGTGCTTGCGCGCTTGGGAGCGCAATGCGGCGCGGTCCAGCGCGGTGATGGCCGCCCGGACCGGCACCCCGACCACCTCGGCGCGCCGTAGCCCGGAATCCGGGACCGCAGACAGGATCCGGTCCGCGGTGCGGGCGCCGACGCGGTTGGCTATCCCGGCCCTCGCGTTGGCCTCGTGGATCACCACCGGGATACGACGGCGCACCCCGGGGATCCGCCGCGCGGCGAGATAGGCCGGCAACGCCACGTACCCGCCGAAACCGATGACGACGTCGGCGTCAACGGCGTCAAGCACCGCCCGGGTCTCCCGCACGGCACGCCATACCCGCGGTGGCAGCCGGGCCAGGTCTCCGCTGAGTTTGCGCGGCAACGGCACCGGGGTGATCAGCTCGAGGTGATAGCCCCGCTCAGGCACCAGCCGGGTCTCCAAACCGCGCTGGGTGCCCAAGACGGTGATCCGGACCTGCGGGTCCAGCGCGGACAGCGCGTCGGCGACGGCCATCGCCGGCTCCACATGGCCGGCGGTGCCACCGCCGGCCAACACGACCGACAGGGTGGAATTGACCGACAACGCGGCACCGGCGGGCGAGGGCGTTGCCCCCTGCCCGCCGGTCGGCTGCCTGATCGTGCCGTTCACCCGTAACGCTGACCTTCCAATGCGCGAACGCGCCCAGTATGACGCTGGCCGGCGTTCCGCTGGCCAGATCCATGATGCCTTCCCGGGTGAGCCCGCCGATCGGCCACTCGGGGTAATGCCGACCGCTGGGATTTTTCGAGCCGGGCGGGCCTTTTGCCGGCCGGCGGCTTGGCGGACTTCGGGCGGGTCTGCTTGCGGTCGCGGAACGCCTCGATACGACCCGGGACATAGGGCTCGGGTAGCGGCAGCCGCAGCACCCGGTTCACCTTGTCGTCGCGCCCGGCTCGCAGCGCGGCGACCGCCTCCGGTTCATGACGAGCCGCGTTGATCATGATGCCTATCATGAATAGCGTTGTGGCCGTGGATGTTCCGCCGGCAGAAATCAGCGGCAGCTGCAGGCCGGTGACCGGCAGCATCCCGATCACGTAGCCGATGTTGATGAACGCCTGGCCCAGCACCCAGAACGTCGTGGTGGCGGTCAGCAGTCGCAGGAACGGGTCGGCCGATCGGCGCGCGATGCGCATGCCCGTGTAGGCGAACAGCCCGAACAGCCCGAGCAGCCCCAGCGCGCCGACCAGGCCGAGCTCCTCGCCGAGGATGGCGAAGATGAAGTCGTTGTGGGCGTTGGGCAGGTAGTTCCATTTGGCGACGCCCTGACCGAGGCCGTCGCCGAAGATGCCGCCGTGCGCCAGCGCGAACTTCGCCTGCCGCGCCTGGTAACCGGTGTCCATCGGGTCGTTTTCGGGGTCCAGCCAGGACTTCACCCGGTCGGAGCGGTAGCCCGCCGACATGGCCAGGATCGCGCCGGCGACGAAGACCGCGGCCAATGAGCTGACGAACACCCGCAGCGGCAGCCCGGCGTACCAGAGCAGGCCGAGCAGGATGATGCCCAGCGACACCGTCTGCCCGAGGTCGGGCTGGGCCACGACCAGCGCGAGGGCGACGACCGCGGCCGGAACCAGGGGAATCAGCATTTCGCGCAGTGAGGCCCGTTCCATCCGGCGGGCGGCCAGCAGGTGCGCGCCCCAGATGGCGAACGCGATCTTGGCCAGCTCGGACGGCTGCATCGAAAAGCCGGCGACGACGAACCACTTACGAGAACCGTTGGCGAGGTTGCCGATCCCCGGAATCAGCACCAGGACCAGCAGGATGATGGTGATGGCGTAACTGGTGAACGCCATCCGGCGGATGAATCGCACCGACATCCGCATGGACGCGTAACACCCGATGAGGCCGATGACCGTCCACAAGACCTGCTTGCCGAAAATCACCCACGCGGATCCATCGGCGCCGTAGGACCGCACGCCCGACGCCGACAGCACCATGATCAGACCGAGCGTCGTCAGCAACGCGGCGACGGCGATGAGCAGGTGAAACGATGTCATGGGCCGGCCCAGCCAGGCACCAAACCGCGTGCGCAGACCGCCTTCTTCGGTCGTGGCTTCGGTCGTAACAGGGCCCTCGACCTGCTTGAGGTTCTCTGAAGCCTCCGGGGTTACGGAATTTTCTGAGGTCCCTTTGGTTCCTCTACCCGGGCGCAGCAACCGGGTCAGCGCGTTACCCACACCGGCTACCGGATCGCCGCGCGCACCGCGGCCGCGAAGGTGTCGCCACGGTCGGCGTAGCCGCTGAACTGGTCGAACGAGGCGCCGGCCGGTGCCAGCAGCACGGTGTCGCCGGGTTTGGCCAGGCCACGGGCCGCGGCCACCACCGCGGTCATCACGCGAGCGCCGACCGTCCCACTCGTATCATCATCATCTTTCGTCACTTCAACAACAGAAGCCCCAGAAGTATCAGCAGTCGCATGCATCTCAACATCCTCGCCTGTCACAACCTGGACGACGGGCACATCGGGCGCGTGTCGCGATAACGCCTCGGCAACCCGAGTGCGATCTCGGCCGATGAGCACCGCGCCGACCAGCCGCGATGCCATTCGGGCGACCTCCCCGTCGACGGAGGCGCCCTTCAGCAGACCACCGGCCACCCAGACCACCCGCGGGTAGGCCAGCACCGACGCCTCGGCCGCGTGCGGGTTGGTGGCCTTGGAGTCGTCGACGTAGGTGATGCCGTCGGCGACGGCCACTACCTCGGCTCGGTGCCGGCCCAGCCGGAAGGATGAGATCGCGGCCCCGATTGCTTCAGGGGGCACCCCGACGCAGCGGGCCAACGCCGCCGCGGCGAGCGCGTCGAGGACGCCGGACGGGCCCGGGACCGGGATCGACGCGGCGGGCAGGAGCGCGAGATCGTCGGCGAAGCCGCGGTCGACCAGCTGGCCGTCCCGCACGCCGAGTTCGCCCGCGGCCGGTTCGCCGAGCCGGAAGCCCACCCGCACCGGCGCCGACGCGGTCGCCAGCAGCGCGGCCGCCCGACGGTCGTCCAGCCCGACCACCGCGACCCGACCATTGAGCACCCGGGCTTTCGCCGCGCTGTATTCCTCCATGGTGGAATGCCAGTCCAGATGGTCTTCGGCGATGTTGAGCACCACGCCCGCCTCGGGCCGCAGCGACGGCGCCCAGTACAGCTGGAAGCTGGACAGCTCGACGGCCAGCAGCTCGGCGGGCTGGTCCAGCACGTCGAGCACCGGGCTGCCGATATTGCCGCACAGCACGCTGCGCAGACCCGCGGCGGTCAACATGGCGTGCAGCATCGATGTCGTCGTCGTCTTGCCGTTGGTGCCGGTGACCACCAACCAGCGCCGCGGCGGCCCGTAGCGGCCCGCGGCGTCCAGCCGCCAGGCCAACTCGACATCGCCCCAGATCGGCACGCCGGCGGCCGCGGCCGCCGCCAGCACGGGCGTCGTCGGCTGAAAGCCGGGGCTGGTGACCACCAGCGCATATCCTTTTTTAGCGTCGCGGATCCGCTGTTCGGCGACCGCCGGATCCACGGTCGCGACACCGCTTTCGGCGTACGGGCGCAGCATCGCCGGATCGTCGTCACAGACGGTTGGGATAGCGCCGAACCGGGTCAGCGCCGCGAGTATCGCACGGCCGGTCACCCGGCCTCCGGCGATCAGCACGGGCGCGCCCGGTACCAGCGGGTCGAGCTGGTCAGGCACCGATCGCGCCCAGCCATTCGCCGTAGAACAGCGCCACGCCCAGGCCGCAGGTGATCGCGGTGAGCAGCCAGAACCGAATGATCACCGTGGTTTCGGCCCAACCCACCAGCTCGAAGTGGTGGTGGAAGGGCGCCATCCGGAACACCCGGCGCCCGGTGGTGCGGAAGGCCAGGATTTGCAGCACCACCGAGGTGATTTCGGCGACGAACAGCGAGCCCAGCACGACCGCGAGGATCTCGGTGCGGCTGGTCACCGACAACCCCGCGATGATGCCGCCCAGCGCCAGCGACCCGGTGTCACCCATGAAGATCTTGGCCGGCGCGGCATTCCACCACAAAAAGCCGATGCAGGCGCCCGCGGTCGAGGCGGCGATGATGGCCAGATCCAGCGGGTCTCGCACGTTGTAGCAGCCCAAACCGGGCGCGGTGACGCACGCGTTGCGGTATTGCCAGAAGGTGATCAGCACGTAGGCGCCGGTGACCATCGCCATGCAGCCGGCGGCCAGCCCGTCCAGGCCGTCGGTGAAGTTGACCGCGTTGGACCAGGCGCTGACGATGACCACGCAGAACAGCACGAACAGCGCCGGCGCGAGAGTGACGGTGGCGATCTCACGCACGTAGGACAGATCCGGGCTGGCCGGTGTCATGCCTGCGTTGTTGTGGAAGTGCAGCACCAGCACACCGAACACCACGGCGGCGGTGATTTGCCCGATGGTCTTGGCCGTCATGTTCAGCCCGAGGTTGCGTGACCTACGGATTTTGATCAGGTCATCGATGAAACCGACGCCGCCCAGTGCGGTGGCCAGACCCAGCACCAGCAGGCCGGACGCGGAGATACCTTCGCCGTCGAACGCCAGCCCGGCCAGGTGAGTGCCGAAGTAACCCGCCCAGATGCCGGCCACAATCGCCACCCCGCCCATCGAAGGCGTGCCGCGTTTCGTGTGGTGGCTGGGCGGGCCGTCCTCGCGGATCTGGTGGCCGAATCCCTGCTTGGTGAACAGCCGAATCAGCACCGGGGTCAACAGGATCGACACGGTCAGGGCGATGGCGACCGCGATGAGGATCTGTCTCATGAGCGGACGCTCCCGTGATTGGGATCGGCGGCCAGCGCGTCGGCCAGCGTCCCCAGGCCCGCGGCGTTCGACGCCTTGACCAGGACCACGTCGCCGGGCCGCAGTTCGGCCCGCAGCAACGCCAGAGCGGCGTCGCCGTCGGCGACACTAACGGCTTCTGAACCCCACGAGCCCTCCATGACCGCTCCGTGGTGCATGGCGCTCATCGACCTCCCACTTCCCACGACAACGAGTCGAGACACATCTAAGCGCACCGCCAGCCTGCCGATGCGATCGTGCTCGGATATCGCGTCCTCGCCGAGCTCGGCCATCTCACCCAGCACCGCCCAGCTACGCCGTGGCTCGTCGGGCCGGTGGGCGATCCAGGCCAGGGCCTGCAGCCCGGCCCGCATGGAGTCGGGGTTGGCGTTGTACGCGTCGTCGATCACCGTCACGCCGTCGGCGCGGGTGGTCACCTGCATCCGGTGCCGCGACACCGGACCCGTCGCGGCCAGCGCGGCCGCCACCTGCTCGATTCCGGCGCCGCATTCCAGCGCGACGGCTGCCGCACACATGGCGTTGCTGACTTGATGGTCGCCGTAGACGCCGAGCGAGACGTCAGCGGAGTCGCCTCCCGCGTGCAGGGTGAACGTCGGCCTGGCCAGGTCGTCCAGCGTGACTGGTCCGGCCCAGATATCGCTGGGCCCGGTGCGGCTGACCCGAACCACCCGGGCCCCAGTCACCTTCGTGACGTCGGCCATCGCCGCCACCGCCGGGTCATCGGCGTTGAGCACCACCACCCCCGAGGGTGGAACGGCTTGCGGCAGTTCGGCTTTGGTGCTCGCGATGGCCTCGCGGGAGCCGAACTCGCCCAGATGCGCGGTGCCGACGTTGAGGACCACGCCGATCGCGGGCGGGGCGATCGCCGCCAGCTCGGCGATGTTGCCGGGATGGCGCGCCGACATCTCCAACACCAGGAAGTCGGTGCCGCGGGTGGCGCGCAACACCGTCCAGGGATGACCCAGTTCGTTGTTGAACGACCCGGGCGGGGCCACCACCTCACCCAGCGGCTCGAGCACGGCTTTCACCAGGTCTTTGGTCGAGGTCTTCCCCGACGAGCCGGTGATCCCGATGATCCTCAGCCCGCCCGCCACCAGCTCGGCGGCCACCGCCTTGGCCAGCTTGGCCAGCGCGGCCAGCACCGCCGCGCCCGAACCGTCGGGGTCATGCTCGAGCACCCCGGCCCGGCTGTCTTTCGGCTGCGGGGAGACCACGATCGCGGGAACCCCGACCGGCCGGGCGGCCAGCACGGCGGCTGCGCCGGCGGCTACCGCCGATGTCGCGTGGTCGTGTCCGTCGGAGCGCGCGCCCGGCAGCGCCAGGAACAGCCCGCCCGGCCCGACGGCCCGCGAGTCGAATTCGACCGTCCCGGTGACGTGGCATTCCGCGGCGGCCTGCGGCGAGATATCGGCCAGCGTGCCGCCGACGATCTCGGCGATGCGGGCGACGGTCAGGTCGATCATCGGCGTGCCTTCAGCGCTGCTAACGCCCCAGCCAGCTCCACCCGGTCGTCGAACGGGCGGACCTCGGTGGCCCCGCGTTGTCCGGTTTCATGGCCCTTGCCGGCGATCACCACCACGTCACCAGGCTGCGCCCAACCGACCGCGTGCCTGATCGCCTCGCGCCGGTCGGCGATCTCGACCACCTGCGCTGCTGAGCCGGTTTGCGTTGTCCCGGCCAGGATCTCGCGGCGGATCGCCGCCGCATCCTCACTGCGCGGGTTGTCGTCGGTGACGACAACGAGATCCGCCAGCTCGGCGGCGACCTCGCCCATCGGCGCCCGCTTGCCCGGATCGCGATCACCCCCGGCGCCGAACACCACCGCCAGCCGGCGGCCCGGCTGCAGCAGGGTGGTCAGCACCGCCCGCAGCGCGCCGGGCTTGTGCGCATAGTCGACCAGCGCAAGGAAATCCTGGCCGGAATCGATTTGTTCCAGCCGCCCGGGCACGCGGGTTTCCCGCAGTCCCGGTGCCGCCTGTTCCGGGGACACTCCGACCGCGTCCAGAATCGCCAGTGCGAGAAGACAATTCGCGACGTTGTAGCTCCCCGGCAGGCGGATACCGACGCGGTGCTGCACGCCCGCGGGGTCTACGACGGTGAATTCCTGTCCCCCTGCGCCGATCGCAGTCACGTGCATGGCGCGCCAGTCTGCGGGTTGGCCGGTGGCGCTGACGGTGATCGCGTCACCGGCCCTGGCGGCCATCTCGCGCCCGGCGTCGTCGTCGACGCACACCACGACGGTGTGGGCACGCAGCGGCGACGCGGGGTCGAACAGCACTGCCTTGGCCTCGAAGTAGTCCGCCATGGTGGGGTGAAAGTCGAGGTGGTCGCGCGACAAGTTGGTGAAACCGCCCACCGCGAAATGCGTGCCATCCGCCCGGCCCAGCGTCAGCGCGTGACTGGACACCTCCATGACCGCGGTGTCGACTCCGCGCTCGGCCATCGCGGCAAACATTGCCTGCAGTGCGGGAGCCTCCGGGGTGGTCAGTGTGCCGGGGATGTCGGCGCCGTCGATGCGGATTCCGATGGTGCCGATCAGACCGGCCACCCGCCCGCCGGCCCGCAGACCGGCCTCGACCAGGTAGGTCGTGGTGGTCTTGCCCGACGTTCCGGTGATCCCGACGACCGTCATCCGATCGGACGGATCCCCATACACCGTGGCGGCCAGGCCACCGAGCACGCTGCGCGGTGCGGGGTGCAGCAGGATCGGGACCGGGGCGGTTCCGAGCGCGCGCATCTCGGCCAGGCCCGCGGCGTCGGTGAGCACCGCGGCGGCACCGCGTTCGATCGCGTCGCCGGCGTACCGCGCTCCGTGCGTGGTCGCACCGGGCAGGGCCGCAAACAGGTCACCGGGCCGCACGTCCTGGCCGCGCAGCGTGACACCCGTGATGGGGACGTTCGGAACAGCCCCAGCGACTCCGGTGTCGTCGGCGGCCACCGCGCCGACCCGAGCCGCCAGCGCCGGCAGCCGCGCACCGGCAACGGCGCTAGGCCGCAGCGCAGTGGGCACCGACACTCCTCACCACCTCCGTCAGCCATGATCGGCCATGACACCCTATCGGGACTCACCGGCTCCCCACGGTTCCCGCGCCTGAACAGCCGCGTTAGCGGCCCTTCCGCTGTTCGAGCAGCGGGAGAAAGATGGTGTCGACGATCTCTTCGATAACTTCCTCGGGCAGTGGTCGCAGCGTCATGAAGATCTCGTAGCGGAACAGGTCCACGGGCAGGCGCGCGATGCGTTCGGTGACCTGTTCGGGCTGGATTTCACCGCGGTCGATGGCCCGTTGGACCGCGTCCTCCAGAAAAGCGTCTCGGCCCCCGTAAACCAACGCTCTGAGGTCGGCCAGGCTGCTTCCCGTCTGGCGGTAGAAGCCGCCGAGCTGGGTCAGCAGCTGCGTCACCACACCGACCCTGACCTTATTGGCGTGCTGTAGCAGCGCAATGACGTCGCCACGCAGGCTGCCCGTGTCCGGTGCGACCACCACATCTTTGGCCGCCTCATGCTTCAGCGCGGCGAGCACCAGTTCCTGCTTGTTGGGCCAGCGCCGGTAGAGCACCGCGCGACTGGTGCCCGCCCGCACGGCGACTGCGTCGATCGTCATGGCGTCATAACCGCGGTCCGTCAGCTCCGCCCACGCCGCGTCCAGCAGCGCCGCCTCGAGCGCGCGGCCCCGGCGCCGCTGCGGCGCGGCGATCGGACTAAGAGACATTGCGTTTCCTAACGGTCGGGTCTATGTTGTTAGGATACAAACTGTATCTTATAATGGATTGGAGTCAATGCGATGCGGATTCTCATCTCCGGTGCAGGAGTGGCGGGCCTGGGCGCGGCGATCAACCTCGGCGCCGACGGCCACGACGTCACCATCGTCGAACGCGCCGACCATTTGCGGGTCAATGGCTCCCCTATCGACATTCGCGGCGATGCGATCGGCGTCGCCGAAAAGATGGGTGTGCTCGGAGAGGTCCTCGACCGCCGGATCGACATGACCGAGCGCGTGCAGTTCGTCGACAGCAACGGTGCCGTGGTCGGCGAACTGCCCCAGGACCGGCTCAACGACTCCCCCGACGACATCGAGATTCCTCGCGAGGACCTCACCACCATCCTGCGCGACCATCTTGGCCCCTCGGTAGAGCTACGGTTCGACGAATCCATCGCAGCACTCGACGACGATCACGACGGGGGTCCTGGCGGTGTCAAGGTCCGCTTTGCCTCGGGAGCCAAGGACCGCTATGACCTCGTGGTGGGAGCCGACGGGATGCACTCGGCCGTCCGCCGCCTGACGTTCGGGCCCGAACAGCAGTTTCTGCGCCATCTCGGCTTCTACGTCGCGCTGGCCGAATTGCCCGACTACACGCCGACCGGACGCAACAACCCGCTGTACAACTACCCCGGCCACCTGACCGGCATCGCCGCCTACAACGACAAAGCCTTGGCGGTCTTCATGTTTCGATCGCCGTGGGTCGACTACGACTACCACGACCTCGCCGCCCAGAAGCGGATCCTCGCCGATGCTTTCGCCGGCCACGGAGAGTGGCGAGTCCCCGAACTGCTCGACGCGGCAGTCCAGGACCCGGAGCTCTACTTCGATTCCGTCAGCCAGATTCACATGCCCGCCTGGCACCGCGGTCGCGTCGTCCTCGTCGGGGACGCCGCGCACTGCGCCTCCAACCTGTCGGGCCGCGGCACCAGCCTGGCGCTGACCGGCACCTGGTTTCTGGCCCAGGCCTTACGCGACCACCCCGGCGAGATCGCCCAAGCATGGGAGCAATACGAACACGATCAGCGGCCGCACGCCACCCGCTCCCAGGCCACCGCGGCGCCTGGCGGCGAGCTGCTGATCCCGGCCACCCAAGAGCAAATCGATGCCCGCAACCGCAGCTTCGGCCCGGTGAACGGCCCTCAGGTCAGCGCTTAGGTCGCCTGCAGGGTGAGCGGAGGTCCGGGATCCGGTGACAGCGGAACGTTTTCGCGCTGCATCAGCCAGCCGGCGATGTTGTGGAACAGCGGCGCCGCCGAGTGGCCCGGCGAGCCGTCCGCGTTGCGCTGCGGGTTGTCCATCATCAGCCCGATGACGTAGCGGGGATTGTCGACGGTGGCCATCCCGGCGAACGTGATCCAGTAGACGTCGTCGAAATAGCAGCCGCAGCCGGGGTTGATCTGCTGGGCGGTACCCGTCTTACCCGCCATCTGGTAGCCCGGAACCGCGGCGGCGGGGCCGGTGCCCTGCTGGTAGCCCATGGGGTCGCGCTGCACGACGGCGCGCAGCATCTGCCGCACCGTCTGCGCGGTTTGCGCGGAAACCACCCGAACGCCGTCCGGACGCGGCTCCTCGGTCCGGGTGCCATCGGGTGCGATGGCGGCCTTGATGATCCGCGGTGGCATCCGCACGCCGTCGTTGGCGATGGTCTGGTACATGCCGGTCATCTGCAGCAGGGTCATCGAAAGGCCTTGGCCGATCGGCAGGTTGGAGAAGGTGCTGCCCGACCACTGATCGATCGGCGGCACCAGCCCGGCGCTCTCACCGGGCAGCCCCACGTTGGTGCGCTGGCCGAGCCCGAACCTGCGGACCATGTCGTAATAGCGTTCCGGGCCGACGCGCTGGGCCAGCATCAGCGTGCCGACGTTCGACGACTTTCCGAACACGCCGGTGGTGGTGTACGGCATCACGCCGTGATCCCAGGCGTCATGTATGGGGACACCACCCATTTGGATCGAGCCGGGCACGTGCAGCACCTCGTCGGGGTTGGACAGCCCGTATTCGATGACTGAGGACGCCGTGATGACCTTGTTCACCGAGCCCGGTTCGAAGGGCGAGGACACCGCCAGGTTGCCTAGCTGCCGCTCGCCCTGGCGCCCGATGTCTTGCGACGGGTCGAACGTGTTGTCGTTGGCCATGGCCAGCACCTCGCCGGTCTTGGCGTCCATCACGACGGCCGAGACGTTGTGGGCCCCGGACAGGTTCTTGGCCTGCTGCACCTGCTGCTGCACGTAGAACTGAATGTCGTCGTCGATGGTGAGCTGGACGGTCGAACCGTTGACTGCCCGGTGGCGGTTGCGGTAACTGCCGGGGATGACCACGCCGTCGGAACCGCGGTCGTAGGTGACCGATCCGTCGGTTCCGGAAAGCACCGAGTCCAGGGAATCCTCCAGACCCAGCAGCCCGTGTCCGTCCCAGTCGATGCCGCCGACGATGTTGGCCGCCAACGCTCCGCCGGGATACTGGCGCAGATCCTGCCGCTCGGAACCGACCTCGGGGTACTTGTCGGAGATTGCGCTCGCGACGGCGGGGTCCACGGCACGCGCCAGGTAGACGAAGGTGTCGTTGCTCTGCAGCTTCTTCAGCACGGTCGCATAATCCGGCTTGTTGTTCAGCCGGCCTGATACCTCTTTGGCGATGTCCTGCAGCCGCTGCTGCGGGTCAGGGGCGGCCGAGTTCTTCTTCTTGGCCTCCTCTAGCTGCGCTCGGATTCGCTTGGGCTGAAACGTCAGTGCGCGCGATTCGATGGTGAAGGCAAGCTGGTCGTTGTTGCGGTCGACGATGCTGCCGCGCACCGCTCTCGCGACGTCGGTGACCTTGAGTTGCCCGGCCGCCTGGGCGCGCAGGGTCGGCGCGTTGGTCACCTGCAGGATGAACAACTGCACCGCGGCCACCACGATCAGCACGAGGATGACCGCATTGCCGGCCCGATGCCGGAACACGAACGACGCGCCGCGGGTACCCACCTCCACCAACTGGCGGGTACGCCGGTCGGTCGCCGAGTGACCTTGCGACGCAGCATCTGCGCGGGGGGCTTTTTGCGGTTTACCGGAACCGCGCGCTGCCCGCTTCGACGGCGTCGATGCCCGAGGGCCCGTGTGCTTGGCGTTCCTTACACCCCTCACCGTGCTGCGCCCGGAGCTGCCACGGCGAGGGGGCCGAACTCTTCGCCGTTACCGGGCGCCGGCGCCGGCGCTCCCGGTAGCGGCGGCGGAGCATGCACCGAGGCGGCCCCCGGGACAGGGGGGACGGGCACCGGGACGGGCAGTCCACCCACCGGGACAGGCACCTCTGCTGGTCCCGCGGCGGGCGTCGTCGCCCCCGGAACGGGCAGCCCCGGCGCCGGTGCCAGACCGGGGACCTGTGCCTCAACCGGTCCGGGGGGCGTCCCGGGCAGGCGCGGAGCAGCCTGCGGCAGGTGCTGGCCGCCGACCGTGGCGGAGCCGTCGGGAGCGCGTAGCAGCGCCTCGGGCCCGGGCCTGCCCGGCGCGGGCGGAGCGCCGGCGCCCGGCTGCATCCGGACCGGGACCTCCGGCGGAAGCGCCGGCGGTGGCGGGGGCGCCGGAGGGCCCTGTTCGGGAATCGGGCCGTTCAGCGGCGGCGGCGGGACGCCGTCGGCTGGCTTGGGCGTTCCGACGACCACCCAGTTACCGGTGGGGTCCTGGACCAGGTGCGCGGTATCCCGCGACGGGATCATGCCCTCCTTGCGGGCCGACTCGGCCAGCGCCGGCGCCGACTGCGCCTCGCGCACATCGCGCTCGAGCGCCTCCTTCTGCTCCTGCAGGACCCGAGCCCGCTCGCGGGCGTCGCTGAGCTGATAGGAACGTTCGGCCGAGTCGGTGGACAACCACAAGGTGAGGCCCAGGCCGACGCCTAGCGCGCCGATCACCAGCACGACAAACGGCACCTTGCTCAACAGGGTGCGGGGCCGCAGGTCGATCGACGCCAGCCGGATGGCCAAGCGCTCGGTCAGGCGGGGCCGGACGACCCTGGGCGCCTTGGCTTTCCGTGCCTTGGCCCGCGCCTTGGCCTGGCTCGTACTCTTGGCCCGGGCCGGCCGCTCGACCGGCCGGGCGATGGGGCTGGTTTGCGGACCGGACTTCGGCGCCCTGGCCTCGCGGGTGGGCCCATGAGCTGGGCTGGAGTTCTTCGTGTTGCGGGTTCGAGTGCGGCGCGGCGATGCCGCCTCGGCCGTGCTGCTCTTGCTCCTGCGGGCGTCGTGTCCGCCTCGACGGTCACCGCTGCGGCGTTTAGTCACCTCGCGCTTGGCCTTCATGACTCGCCCTTTCCGGTTGCCTGCTGCGGTTCGTGCTGCACTCGTTGCAGGGCCCGTAATCGCACCGGTGCACTGCGGGGGTTGCGTTCGATCTCGCCGGCGTCGGCCCGTTCGGCCCCGTGCGTCAACAACCGGAATCGCGGCTCGTGGCCGGGAAGTTCGACCGGAAGACCCGGCGGTGTGCGCGAGGCGACGGCGCCGGCGAACACCCGTTTGACGATCCGGTCCTCCAGCGACTGGTAAGCCAGCACCGCGATGCGCCCGGACACGGTGAGCGCGTCGAGCGCGGCGGGAACGGCGGCGGACAACGAGTTCAGCTCGTCGTTGACCGCAATCCGCAGCGCCTGGAACGTGCGCTTGGCCGGGTGCCCGCCGGTGCGCCGGGCCGGAGCCGGAATCGCCTGGTAGAGCAGCTCGACCAGCTCGGCGGTCGAGGTGAAGGGGGCCCGGGCACGGCGGCGGACGATGTGGGCCGCGATGCGGCGCGCGAACCGTTCCTCGCCATATCGGTGCAGGATGTCGGCCAACGCCGCCTTGTCGTAGTCGTTGACGATGTCGGCCGCCGACAGCGGTGACTCCGGGTCCATCCGCATGTCCAGCGGCGCGTCCTGGGCGTAAGCGAAGCCCCGTTCGGCGCGGTCCAGCTGCATCGACGACACCCCAAGGTCGAAGAGCACCCCATCGACAGCTTCCACTGCGGCATAACCGGATTCGGTCAGTGCGGCGGGCAGGCGGTCGTAGCGGGTGTGCACCAGCGTGACCCGGTCGGTGAAGCGGGCCAGCCGGGTGCGCGCGATGTCGAGCGCACTTGGGTCGCGATCGAGTCCGATCAACCGCAGGCCCGGCAAGTCGGTGAGGAACCGCTCCGCGTGCCCACCCGCGCCGACGGTGGCGTCGACGAGGACCGCCCCGGAGCCGTCCGAGTGGTGGCGAGTCAGTGCGGGGGTAAGCAGCGTGACGCAACGGTCCAGCAGGACGGGCACATGCCCGAAATCGCCCCCGAAACCGCTTGGGCCGTCAGCCATCAGAAGTCCTGCAAGACCTCTCCGGGTTTCAAAGGACACAGCCCCTGCACCGAGGTCCCTGTCCGAAGGCACGAACCTGGCGTTGGGGAAGTACGCCAGGGTCGGTTCGGACAGAGGCCACGATGCACGGGCACGCGCCTCAGATAATGTCGCCGAGCGCTTCATCGCTGGCTGCGGAGAAGTTCTCTTCGTGGGTCTGCTGGTAGTCCTGCCAGGCCTGCGCGTCCCAGATCTCGAGAAACTCGACCGCCCCGATCACCACGCAATCCTTGGACAGGTTGGCGTAGCGGCGGTGGTCGGCCGACAACGTGATCCGGCCCTGGGCGTCGGGATGCTGCTCGTCGGTGCCGGCGGCGAGATTGCGCAGGAATGCCCTGGCTTCGGGGTTGCTCCGCGACGTTCTACTCGCCCGGCTCGCGAGTTGCTCGAACTCCGCTCGCGGATAGACAGCCAGGCTGTGATCTTGGCTCTTGGTGACCATCAACCCTCCTGCCAGCGCGTCGCGGAACTTGGCGGGCAATGTCAGTCGCCCCTTGTCGTCGAGCTTGGGCGTGTAGGTGCCGAGAAACACCAGCTCACCTCCCGTCCGAAGTGGCTCCCACGCGCCCAAACACTTCGGCCACCATACCCCACAATCCCCCACTTTGCCCCATAACAGAGGTGTCGTGGCCGAGTTTTCTCGCCGATCTGCCACGCCGTTGGCCTTCGGGCGTTCCACCGTCCCCTCGCGGCCCGATCGTCAGGCCGGGAAACCGCATTTCAGAGGGCCAAAAACGGCCAATGGAGTGTAGGTGGGGCGCAGTGGGGCATGAATCCTGGGGGCAGGACTCGATTGGGCCGCTATTTGGACTCGAAGTGGGGTGCTCGCAACGCGAAAACGGGGCAGCCGATGGCTGCCCCGTTGTGCCCGTTAGTTCTCGCTACTCCTCGAAGCGGCGGCGGAACCGGTCCTCCATGCGATGGGTGAAGGATCCCCCGCCGCCCTTGGCGCGACGCTGGCGCGAGGCCCCGGGCGCCGATCCGGGACGATCCCCCCGGCCGGACAGCCGCGGACCGGTGATAGCAAACACGACGCCGCCGAACATCACGATGAAACCGACAACGCTGAGAATCGGCAGAGTTCCGATCCAGGTGGCGTGAAATGCCACGCCGGACACCAACATCCCCAGACCGACGACGAACAACGCCACGCCCTGCAGGCGCCGGCGCGCGGTCGGTGCCCGGAGCCCTCCGCCACGCACACTCGAGGCGAATTTCGGGTCCTCGGCGTAGAGAGCGCTCTCGATCTGATCGAGCATCCGCTGCTCATGATCGGAGAGTGGCATTCGTCCCTCCTTGCCGACGGGCCGACCGGTAACTTTCGATAGAACACGATGCCCGTTGTGCGGGCAACTAACTCAGATGATACGAGCAGAATTCGCGCGGTACCACTGGTTCGGGAGCGATTCTATCCGCGCTGTACCCCGACGGGGACGCGGGCCGGGACGCCCGCGCGCCGTCAAACGGACCACCGAAGCCGGCCGGGTCGCCATGCCCCTCGTCATGCCACTCGTCAGGCGGGGGCCCGCCCGTCCGATAATGGCGAACAGACGCACCCCCTACGCACTGGACAGAACTGGACGAGGAGGACACCGCGAGTTGGCGATATTCCTCATCGATCTGCCGCCGAATGAGATGGAGCGCCGTCTCACCGACGCCTTGAGTGTCTACGTCGACGCGATGCGCTACCCGCGGGGAACGGTGAACCAGCGCGCCGCCATGTGGCTGGAGCACATCCGGCGACGCGGCTGGCAAGGCGTGGCGGCGGTCGAGACACCGAATGGCGCGCCTAAAGAAGAAGAGGTGCCGTCCACCGGCGAACTGAGCGACGCGCCGTTGCTCGGCGTGGCCTACGGTTACCCGGGAGCACCCGGTCAGTGGTGGCAGCAGCAGGTCGTCCTGGGGTTGCAGCGCGGCGGCTCGCCGCCCCACGAGATCGCCCGGCTGATGACCAGCTACTTCGAGTTGACCGAGTTGCACATTCACCCTCGCGCGCAGGGCCGCGGTCTCGGCGAGGCATTGGCCCGCCGGCTGCTGGCCGGTCGCAGCGAGCAGAACGTCCTGCTCTCTACGCCGGAGACCGACGGCGAATCCAACCGGGCGTGGCGGTTGTACCGTCGGCTGGGCTTTACCGATGTCATCCGCGGCTACCATTTCGCCGGCGACCCGCGACCGTTCGCCATCCTGGGCCGCGCACTGCCCCTGTAGCGGCCCGGCTCGCCGGAGCGGCACACCGGATCTGGCACGATGACCTGGTGCGCGCCAGCTCTCCCCCACTTCCCGCCCGAGCGCCCCGAGGATTTACCGCACGGCGCCGCCGGGTGCTGGCCGTCGCGATGCTGCTGCTGATCGTCCCCCTGGCCACCGGCTGCCTGCGGGTCAGGGCGTCGCTCACCATCTCACCCGATGACCTGGTATCCGGGGAGCTCATCGCGGCGGCCAAGCCGAAAAGCCCCAAGGACCCCGGCCCGCAGCTCGGCGGCGATTTGCCGTTCAGCCAGAAAGTGGCCGTGTCGAACTACGACAGCGACGGCTATGTGGGCTCACAGGCGGTGTTCTCCGATTTGACCTTCGCCGAGGTGCCGCAGCTCGCCCACATGAACCCCGACGCCGCGGGAGTGAATCTGTCGCTGCGCAGAAACGGCAACCTGGTGATTCTGGATGGCCGGGCGGATCTGACGTCGGTGACCGACAACGACGCCGACGTGGAGTTGACGGTCACTTTTCCCGGGGTCGTGACCTCGACCAACGGTGACCGCATCGAGTCCGAGACAGTCCAATGGAAGCTGAAACCGGGCGTGGTGAGCACCATGACCGCCCAGGCCCGTTACACCGATCCCAACACCCGCTCGTTTACCGGCGCGGGAGTGTGGCTGGGCATCGCGTCGTTCGCGGCCGCCGGCGTGGTGGCGCTGCTGGCCTGGCTGAGCCGGGACCGCTCCGAGCGGTTCACCGCACCGCGCGACCAACCGCCCGCCTAGACCTCCTGCGCGGGAGACCAGTAGGCAAGCATCTCGGCGAAGGTCGCAAAAGCCGGCCCAGATAGCCCATACGTCGCCTCGAGATGAATGCTCAGCGGAAAACCCAGGTCGACGACACCGTCGATCACCCGCTTGTACAGATCCAGCATGAGCTGGCGCTTCTGCGCAGGTTCGCTGCCGGCCAGTCGTTTGACGAAAGCCTGCTCATCGGCCACCGCGGCGTTTCCCGGGTCCTGGATCAGCCAGTTGATAAGGCCGACCTTGGCCTCCATCTTCGGCACGAAGCCGAACGACAGCAGCACCTCGGGGCGATGATCGGTGTTCTTGGCGAACTCGGCCAGAAAATCCACGATCGCATCGGAATACAACAACTGGGTCATGCCGTAGGTCGCGCCCTGGTTGCACTTGAAATCCAGCCGGCCCTGTTCGCCCTCCCGGGTGGGAATCAGGATGACGCCGCGGTTGGGCACCAGCTGACGGTAGATCGACAGGGCGTCGGTCGGCGCGACGCCGGAACCCTCGCCGTCGTTCATCGTGCGCGGCACGCCGACGAAAACCACGCCCTCCATCCCGGCGTCGCGCAGCTTGGTGAGCCGCCCGCGCAGCGACGGCTCGTCCATGAACGCGGTGACCTGGGTGCACAAGCCGGTGAGCCCGGGCAACTCCGGTTTGATGATCGACCAGAAGTCCAGCACGTCCAGCTTTGCCGTCATGGGGACGGGCCGGTCGTCGTCCTCGGCGATGATCCCCGGGATCATCACATGCCGAATCCGGCCATCGAGGCCATATTCACCCGCGTACTGCGCCACCTTGCGCGCATCTTCGAGTGCCCGCTCGCGGCCGTCGTCGACGTTGGGTGGCACCAGCTCGAGCGCGATGGTGCTGAGGTTGGGCACCTCGACAGCATAGGGGTGAGATAGTTGAGCCTGTCTAAGCACCCGCGTCACATCGAAGCGACCCCGGCCGCCCCGCCGAATACACTGGTCGGGCCTGCCAAACACGGCGGTCAGACCGAGCAGAAAGGGGCGCCGCGCTGAGCGTGCAAGCATCGGCAACCGTCGAGTTGGCCGGCGCCGTTACGGACCAACTGCGGCAGTACTTGCACGACCGTCGCGATGAGGCCGCCTACATAGCTGGTTCGGAAGGCGGGCCGGGCGCCGCCGGTTTCGGCCTGTTGATCGCGGGGCTGGAAGATTTCGTGCTCGGCGGGGGCAAGCGGCTGCGGCCGGCCTTCGCCTACTGGGGCTGGCGGGCCGTGGCAACCCGGGACCCCGATCCTGGTGTGCTGCTGCTGTTTTCCGCGCTGGAACTGCTTCACGCGTTCGCGCTGGTACACGACGACGTCATCGATGAGTCCTCCACCCGCCGCGGGAAGCCGACGACCCACAAGCACTTCGCGGCGCTGCACCGCGAACGGAATTGGCGAGGTTCGCCGGATCAGTTCGGGATTTCGGCGGCCATCCTGGCCGGCGACCTGGCGCAGGCCTGGGCCGATGACATCGTCTACCGGGCGGATTTACCGCCCGACGCCCAGCGACGGGTCCAGCGGGTCTGGGCCGATATTCGCACCGAGGTGCTGGGCGGGCAATACCTCGACATCGTCGCCGAGGCCAGCGGCGCCGAGTCGATCGCGTCGGCGATGTCCGTCGCCACCTTCAAGACCGCCTGCTACACGGTGACTCGACCGCTGCAGCTCGGGGCGGCCGCCGCCGCCGACCGGCCCGACGTTCAGGAGATCTTCGGCCAGTACGGCAACGACCTTGGCGTGGCGTTCCAGCTCCGCGACGACGTGCTCGGCGTCTTCGGGGACTCGGCGGTGACGGGAAAACCGTCCGGCGACGACCTGAGATCGGGCAAGCGCACCGTGTTGCTCGCCGAGGCAATGGAATTGGCGGCCAAGTCGGATCCCGTGGCGGCCAACGTGTTACGGAGCTCGGTCGGCAACCGGCTGACCGACGCGCAGGTGCGCCAGCTGCGCGACATCATCGAGTCGGTGGGCGCACTGGCCGCAGCCGAAGACCGTATCGCCGCGCTTACCCAACGGGCGCTGGCCACCCTGGCGGCCGCACCGATCAATGCGACGGCCAAGGCGGGGCTGTCCGAAATGGCCACGCTGGCCACCAATCGGTCTTCGTGAACGGATGACCACCTCCACGCGCGTGACTACGAAAGAATATGTCACTCAACATTTTTCGCAGTTACGTGAGTTCGCGGCCGCCCCGGAGGCCGGGCCGGCGAAGCTCGGCTTCCTGGGCTCGGTGCTGATCACCGTCGGCGGGTTGGGAGCGGGCAGCACCAAGCCACACGACCCCTTGCTGGAAGCGCTGCACCTGTCCTGGCTGCGGTTCGGCCACGGGCTGGTGCTGTCGTCGATCCTGTTGTGGACCGGCGTCGCTCTGATGCTGATCGCCTGGCTGCGACTGGGCCGGCGCGTCGTCGCCGGTAATACCACCGAGTACATGATGCGGGCCACGACGGCTTTCTGGCTGGCCCCGCTGCTGCTGTCGGTGCCCGTCTTCAGCCGCGACACCTACTCGTATCTGGCCCAGGGCGCCCTGCTGCGCGACGGCTTCGACCCCTATGCGGTCGGTCCGGTGGCCAACCCGAATGTGTTGCTGGACAACGTAAGTCCGATCTGGACGATCACCACCGCGCCGTATGGCCCGGTGTTCATTCTGGTGGCCAAGCTGGTCACGATGGTCATCGGCAATCACGTGATCGCCGGGACCATGCTGCTGCGCTTGTGCATGCTGCCGGGGTTGGCGCTGCTGATCTGGGCCACCCCGCGCCTGGCCCGCCATCTCGGCGCCGACGGCGCAACGGCCCTGTGGATCTGCGTGCTCAATCCGCTGGTGCTCATTCATCTGATGGGTGGGGTGCACAACGAGATGCTGATGGTCGGGTTGATGACCGCCGGCATCGCGCTGACCTTCGGTGGCCGAAACGTCGCAGGTATCACGGTGCTGACGCTCGGGATCGCGGTCAAGGCCACCGCTGGAATCGCGTTGCCGTTTCTGGTCTGGGTGTGGATGCGCCATCTGCGTGAGCGACGGGGGTACCGGCCTGTGCAGGCCTTCCTGGTCGCCACCGCGTTGAGTCTGGTGATCTTCGTGGTGGTGTTCGCCGTGACGTCCACCGTGGCGGGCGTCGGCCTGGGATGGCTGACCGCGCTGGGCGGTTCGGTGAAGATCATCAACTGGCTCACCGTGCCGACCGCGGCGGCGAACGTGATCCACGCGCTGGCCAGCCCGTTCTTTCACGTCGACTTCTACGCGCTGCTGCGGGTGACCCGGCTCATCGGGATCGGAATTATCGCGGTGTCGCTGCCGCTGTTGTGGTGGCGATTCCGGCGCGATGACCGTGCGGTGCTGACCGGCATCGCGTGGTCGATGGTAATCGTGGTGCTGTTTGTGCCCGCCGCGCTGCCGTGGTACTACTCCTGGCCGCTGGCGGTGGCGGCCCCGCTGGCCCAGTCGCGGCGGGCGATCGCGGCGATCGCCGGGCTCTCGACGTGGGTCATGGTGATCTTCAAACCCGACGGATCCCATGGCATGTACTCATGGCTGCACTTCTCGGTGGCGACGGCCTGCGCGCTGGCCGCGTGGTACGCGCTGTACCGAGCGCCCGGACGGGCAGTTAATACGCCCGCTAATACGCCCCTCAATAAGCCATAGCCTGCGCCCGGCGCACAACCTCCCGCGCCTGGTGGGCGTGCAGCGCGTCGACGGGACGGGCGTTGTTGATGGCATCCCGCGTGCCGTCGCGGGTGACGGTCAGCGACGGATCGGGGGTGAACAGCCAGCGCGCGATCTCGGTCTCGTGGTAGCCGCCGTCGTGCAGGATCGTCAACAGCCCCGCCAGACTCTTGACCACCCCGCCGGAATTGGTGAAGAAGACCTGCGGCACCACCACCCCGTCGCCACGGCGCACCGCCAGGAGATGGCCTTCCCGTAGCTGCTGGTGCACTCTGGTGACGGGAACTCCAAGCAGCTCGGCGACCCGGGACAGGTCATAGGTTGGTTCGTCGGGGTCCAAAACGTCGTCGCCAGCCGGAATCCTGCTCACTTCGCCAGTGTAGAACCCGGTCCGCGGCGTTGAGCCCACGTTTCACACCCAATTGCGCCGCCGCACTTACGATGGCCCGGTGGCTACAGCTGGGACGGGGGACCCGTTGGTCAACACGTTGCTGGACGGCCGCTACCTGGTCCAGACGCCGATCGCCAGCGGCGGTACCTCCACGGTCTACCGCGGCGTCGACGTACGCCTCGACCGCCCCGTCGCGGTGAAGGTGATGGACTCTCGATACGCCGGCGACGACCAATTCCTGACCCGCTTCCAGCTCGAGGCCCGTACCGTCGCCCGGTTGAAGGACCCCGGCCTGGTCGCCGTCTACGACCAGGGTCTCGACGCCCGGCACCCGTTTCTGGTCATGGAGCTCGTCGAGGGCGGCACGCTGCGCGAGCTGTTGGCCGAACGGGGCCCGATGCCGCCGCACGCCGTGGTGGCGGTGCTGCGCCCGATGCTGGGCGGGCTGGCCGCCGCGCATCGGGCGGGCCTGGTGCACCGCGACGTCAAGCCGGAGAACATCTTGATCTCCGACGAGGGTGACGTCAAGATCGCCGATTTCGGGTTGGTTCGCGCCGTCGCCGCCGCCGGAATCACCTCCACCAGTGTCATTTTGGGGACCGTGGCCTACCTCTCCCCCGAACAGGTCAGCGATGGCTCATCCACTCGAGCCGGTCCCCGCAGCGACGTCTACTCCACCGGGATCCTCACTTACGAACTGCTGACCGGGCGCACACCGTTCACCGGCGACACGCCGTTGTCGATCGCCTATCAGCGGCTGGACCACGATGTGCCGCAGCCCAGTGCCGTGATCGACGGTGTGCCAACGCAATTCGACTCGCTGGTGGCGCGCGCGACCGCCCGCGACTCGGCCGAACGGTACGCCGACGCGATTGAGATGGCCGACGAGGTGGACGCCATCGCCGAAGAACTGGCGTTACCGCCGTTCCGGGTACCGGCGCCACGCAACTCGGCGCAACACCGCTCGGCCGCGCTGCAGCGCAGCCAGATGATCGATCAACGCGCCGCCGCGCAGCCGCCACCCCCAGTCGTCCGGACGGCCGCGAAGGCACCGGTTCACCACCCCACGCGACAATTGATCCGCGAACCCGATGAAGAGGGCGATTACAAATATGAGCCGGTTTCCGGCGAATTCGCGGGGATCGCGATGAGCGAATTCGTCTGGGCGCGAGAGCGTTCCCGGCGCATGGTGCTGATCTGGGTGGCCATCGTGGTCGCGCTCACCGGGCTGGTCGCGACGGCGGCATGGACGATCGGCAGCCACCTGAGCGGACTGCTGTAGGGCGAGCAGACGCAAAAGCGCCAAAAACCATAGGTTTTTAGGTGCTTTTGGGACTGCTCGCGGTAGCAGCTTAGTCGCGCAGCATCTCCGCGACCAGGAACGCCAACTCCAGCGACTGCTGGGTGTTCAGTCGCGGGTCACACGCCGTCTCGTAACGGCCGACCAGGTCGGTGTCCGAAATGTCTTGTGCGCCACCAAGACACTCGGTGACGTTCTCGCCGGTGATCTCGACGTGGATGCCACCCGGATGCGTGCCGAGCGCGCGGTGTACCTCGAAGAAACCCTGCACTTCGTCGACGATGCGGTCGAAATGGCGGGTCTTGTAACCGTTGGACGCCTCGTGGGTGTTGCCGTGCATCGGGTCGCACTGCCAGATCACCTGGTGACCGGTGGCCTGCACCTTCTCGATGATGGGCGGCAGCACGTCACGCACCTTGTTGTTGCCCAGCCTGCTTACCAACGTCAGCCGGCCCGGCTTGTTGTGCGGGTCGAGCCGCTCGACGTATTCGACGGCCAGCTCGGGGGTCATCGTCGGGCCGATCTTGACGCCGATCGGGTTGGCGATCACCTCGGCGAACGCGATGTGCGCGCCGTCGAGCTGGCGCGTGCGCTCACCGACCCACACGGTGTGCGCCGACAAGTCGTAGAGTTGCGCCTCCCCCTCCTCGCTTTCCGACAGCCGCAACATGGCCCGCTCGTAGTCGAGCACCAAAGCCTCGTGGCTGGCGTAGATTTCGGCGGTTTGCAGATTGAGGTCGGCCACCCCACAGGCGCTCATGAAGCGCAGCCCGCGGTCGATCTCGATGGCCAGCGCCTCATAGCGCGCACCGGCCGGCGAGGTCCGGACGAATTCCCGGTTCCAGTCGTGCACCAGGTGCAGCGACGAAAAGCCCGACGAGGTGAGCGCGCGCACCAGGTTCATCGCGGCGCTGGCGTTGGCGTAGGCCCGCACCAGCCGCGACGGGTCGTGCTCGCGCGCCGCGGCGTCGGGGGCGAAACCGTTGATCATGTCGCCGCGGTAGGACCTCAGGCCCAGCGCGTCGAGATCGGCCGACCGGGGCTTGGCGTACTGACCGGCGATGCGGGCCACTTTGACCACCGGCAGGCTGGCACCGTAGGTCAGCACCACGGCCATCTGCAACAGCGTGCGGATGTTGCCCCGGATGTGGGGTTCGGTGTTGTCGACGAACGTCTCGGCGCAGTCGCCGCCCTGCAGCAGGAACGCCTCACCTCGTGCGACCTGCGCCAGCCGCTCCTGCAGCCGGACGATCTCGGACGGCACGGTCACCGGCGGCACGCTCTCCAGCACCGTGCGCATCGCCGTGGCCTGGTCGGCGGGCCAGGTAGGTTGCTGGGCGGCCGGCTTGGCCAACGCGGCGTCCAACCGCGCCCGCAAATCCGCCGGCAGCGGCGGCAGCGCCGGCAGCTGGTCGATCGGTATGTCGACGGTCCAGTTCATCGGTCCATGGTAACCGGGCGCCACCACCGCCCGATCAGGGCGAACGCCCGCCGTCGACCCGGATCTGATTGTCCGTCTCCTCAGCGGGACGTTCGGCGTCCCTCGTCCTCTACGGACGTGATCAGGCGAAACCGCCGCAACTGGTCTCGCGCATCCACCAGCGCGTCGTGGGCGTCGCGCGGCCGCGGCGGCATCCGGGGGCGCCCCCGGTCCTCCCACAGCTGGCGCAGTTCCCTGGTGAAGCGCGGTATCGGCGGTGGCAGGGCGGTCATCGGGCCCCACAACTGGCACAAGGCCACGTGGTCGTACGCCGCCACCCAGGCCCACAGCTCGATCGGCTCGGTTCCGTCGATACCGAAGAACTTTTCCAGGTCCTGCCGGATTTGGCTGCGCGAGCGCCACACCTGCGAGGCCGGCGGCGGGAGCTTGGGCAGCACATTGACGCGTACCCAGCTGCCGGCCCGCTCGGGGTCGAATTCCGTGGACACCGCGTAGTACTCGCGACCGTCCTCGGCGACCACTCCGATCGAGATCAGCTCGATGGTGCGGCCGTCCTCGATGAACTCGGTGTCATAGAAGTACCGCACCCGGAAAGCGTAGGGCTATCCGCCGATCAGGATGGGCTCGGTTCCTTCGGGCGGCGGCGCGGGATGGACCTCGCGGTCCAGCTCGGCGTCAACGGTGCGCTCGTCGGGCAGGCGCGGCGTTCCGGCGATCGCGCACTGCAGCCACAACTTGGCCCGCACGACCGGTCGGCGCCAGGTGCGTTCGCGTTGCAGCGCGCGGCGCATTTTGTCCGGCTGGGTGGTGTAGCGCCACCGCGCCCACGGGGCATGCGGCCGCGACAACCGGATCGCGCCGACGACCAGGAGCACGACGATGAACATGCCGAGCAGACCCGTCCACAACTTGCCCTTGAGCAGCACCACAACGGCCAGCGGCAGCGTCAGCGCCAGCGTGCCGCCGACCCCGGCACGCAGCGCCATCGCGTCGGCGCCATGCCAGATCGGCAGGAAGAACATCAGCGGGTGCAGGCCCATGATCAGCAGTCCGGCCACTGCCACCGCGGCGAACACCGCGTCTACCGACGCCCGGCCGTCCTCCTCCCAGTACACGTCGGACAGGTGCAGGATCAGCGCGTACTCGTCGAGCACCAGCGCGGCCCCGATCCCGAAAAAAGTTGCTGCCATGCAGAATCCCGGCTCTCGTCCGTCAACGGAGAGAGTCACCAGCGTCAGGCCGGAAACCAGCACCAGGACCACCCCGAACGCCACGTGATGAATGTGCACCACGCCGACTTGAACATTGCGCGGCTGCCACCACCTGCTCGGCAGGCCGGCGTCGGCGCGGTGCCGGATCCACCGGACGAAGCTTCGCGTGACGAAGAAGGTCAGGATGAAGGCAAGCAGGCAGCACAACAACGGCAGGCGGCCACGGTCGACGATGTCGTGAGAGAACCAGTGCAGCACGCCAAACACGAACCAGTGGAACACCCTAGAAACCTACGCCCGCCACGTGTGACACGGCGGAAGCCGCGCTGTGCAACGCAGTCGCGCCCGAGAAACCCATTACGCTGTTTGGCGACATGAGTAGATGGCAGGTGCCCGATCTAGGGCGGGTATTGGTGTGGGGCCTGCTGTGGCTGCTGGCCGTTGCGGCGCTTGTCAACACGGCCTGGCAGCTGTTCGGCCACATCCCCTACCGCATCGATATAGATGTGTATCAGATGGGCGGTCAGACCTGGCTGGACGGGCGCCCGCTGTACAGCGGTGACGTGAAATTTCACACACCCATCGGGCTCGATCTGCCGTTCACCTACCCGCCGCTGGCGGCCATCGCGTTCTGCCCATTCGCCTGGTTGCACATGCCCGGCGCCAGCGTTGCGATCACGGTGTTGACGCTGGTGCTGCTGATCGTCTCGACGGTGATGGTGCTCAGCAGCCTCGACGTCTGGAACACCTCAACGCTGTTACCTGGGCCGGCCTGGCTGCGCCGGTTGTGGTTGGCCGTGGTCATCGTGGCGCCGGCCTCGATCTGGATGGAGCCCATCGCCTCGAACTTCGCGTTCGGCCAGATCAAC
This sequence comes from uncultured Actinomycetota bacterium, assembly GCA_963767375.1. Lineage (GTDB taxonomy): Bacteria > Actinomycetota > Actinomycetes > Mycobacteriales > Mycobacteriaceae > Mycobacterium. The sequence continues at coordinate 148,698 of CAVYDT010000004.1, read as the reverse complement.
GTTGTGCTGATGACGCTGGTGATCGCCGATTGCATGCCCCGCCGCACGCCATGGCCCCGCGGGCTGCTGCTGGGCGTGGGGATAGCGCTGAAACTCACCCCGGCTGTGTTCCTGCTGTATTTCCTGCTGCGACGCGACGGCCGGGCGGCGCTCACGGCGTTAGCGTCTTTCGCGGCCGCAACGCTGGTCGGGTTCGTGCTGGCGTCCAGCGACTCGTGGGAGTACTGGACCCACACCGTGCACCACACCGATCGGATCGGCTCCGCAGCGCTGAACACCGACCAGAACATCGCGGGCGCGCTGGCCCGGATCGGCCTTGGCGAGCACGCACGTTTCCTGCTGTGGGTGGCGGGCTGCTTGGCGGTGCTGGCGCTGACCATCTGGACGATGCGGCGGGTGTTGCGGGCCGGCGAGCCGACGCTCGCGGTGATCTGCCTTGCGCTGTTCGGGTTGATGGTGTCGCCGGTGTCGTGGTCACACCATTGGGTGTGGGTGCTGCCGACGGTGCTGGTGACAGCGATTCTGGCCTGGCGGCGCCGCAACATCGCGTTGGCGGTGGTCAGCGCCGCCGGCGTGGCGCTGATGAGGTGGACGCCGATCGACCTGCTGCCCAAACACCACGAGGAGACCGCGAACTGGTGGCGCCAACTCGTCGGGATGTCCTACGTGTGGTGGGCGCTGGCGGTCATCGTCACCGCCGGATTCATCGTCACCGCCGGCAGGACTGCGCAGGCCTCAACGGCTCGCACCCCGACGCCGGTACCGGCGGTCAGCTAACGGCTGTCGCGGGTATTCGCGCGGCTTCCGCCGCGCCGTCACCAGCTTCCTTAACGTCGGCGGCGTAGATGTCGACGTACTCCTGGCCGGATAGGCCCATCAGCTCGTATATCACTTCGTCGATGACGGCCCGCTCGATGAAACGGTTGCCGGCCAACCCCTCGAAACGCGAGAAGTCCATCGGCTCGCCGACCCGGACCGTGACCCGGCCGAATCGCAACATCTTTTTGCCCGGCGGGTTGACCACGTTGGTTCCGATCATCGCGACCGGAATCACTGGAACCCCGGTCTCCAGCGCGAGCCGCGCCAGCCCGGTCTTGCCCTTGTACAGCCGGCCGTCCGGCGACCGGGTGCCCTCCGGATACATGCCAAGCAATTTGCCCTTCTCCAGCAGCCCCTGGGCGGTGTCCAATGCGGCCTGCGCGGAATCGGCGTCGGAACGGTCAATGGGCACCTGTCCGGCGGAGCTGTAGAACCAGCGATAGAACCAGCCCTTGAGTCCGGTGCCGGTGAAGTATTCGGACTTCGCCAGGAAAGTGATCCGGCGGCGCACCACCAGCGGAAGGAAGAAGCTGTCGGCCACCGCGAGGTGATTACTGGCAAGTATCGCCGGCCCGGAACTCGGGATGTGTTCCAGCCCTTCAACTTTCGGCCGACCGAGCAGAGTGAACAGCCAGCCCATGAAGACGTACTTGAACAGCCAGTACCACATGGCCCTCCCTCTCGCTCGCATCGGATGGTGTTGGCGCCAACTGTACCGATCAGCGACGCACGGGACCACCTCGACGCGGCTGTGAGAAGACTAGGAACTCACTCCTCGACAGTGACCGGGATCGCCTCGTAGCGGGTCTTGGCGGCGCCATTGTCATTACTGTTCCCGTCGGCGCCGGGTGGCGTCTCGCCCCCGGGCGGGCCGTCCGGCGGCGGTCGCACCGACGTCCGGTCGATGTCAGTGACGTCATTGACCATGGCGCGGATCACGTCGAGCAGTGCGAGGCTGTGGTCCGCGACGACGGTGAGCAACGGATGCTGTTCACCGGTTGCCAACGCGGCCAGCGCGCACACCGGACACCACACCTGCTGGCACTTGCCGGTGCCGACACCGGCGCCCGCCGCCAGTGCGGCCGCCGAGCGCACCGCGGGGTCGATCCCGTCGAGGATCATCTCGGCGAGCCGGCGCAGCTCGGGACCTAGGGGGCCTAGGTCGGGATGAGCCCTACTCACGTCGGCCACACCTCCGGATTTGGTCGAAAACGAATTGTCAGCTCACCGCCGCGCAGGTGCGCGTCCAGCACCGTGCAACGCCGCAGTACGGACGCTAACCGGACTCTGCGTCGTAGTCCGCCGATGCTGATGATCAGGTCGTCGTCGACCCGGCCCAGCGTAAGCGTTCCGGCATCAAGCTGGGGCAACGCTAGCCGCAGTCGGTACACCGACTCCAGTCCCGATCCGGATTCCAGGTCCACGATAGGGCGCAACGGACCCGGCGGCGGCGCGCCGCCCCGGCGGCGGGCGCTATCCAGCAGTCCGCCCAGCGCCTTGGGGCCGATCGGCTCGCCGGACAAGTGCGGAGTCAGGACCAGCGCCACGTCACCGACGGCGGCATCGAGTTCATCGAGGACGGCACGCTGCTCGGAGATACGTTCGGCGTACCAATAGAACGCCGGATGAGCGGGCAGGCTGTGGTACTCATAGGACTCGTCTTGCTGAAGAACCTGATTCACGATCAGCTCCGCGACGCGCACGCCCATCAGCGCCAGTGAACCCAGCGTCCGGGTCGCCTCGGCCGCGACCACCCGCTCGGGAGTCAGCACCAGGTGGGCACTGACCAGATCCCCATCGGTCAGCAGCGCGCCGAGTCGATCGACGCTGGCGCTGATGCGCTCCAGCAGTTCCACTATCGCCGCCGAGCGGGTGTCGTCGGCGCCGATGGACAGCCGGTGATGACGCGGCCACGCCCGCTCCACATACAGCCCGAAGGTGGCGGGCAGGGTCAACATTCGCAACGCATCCGCGGTCGAGGCGCAGTCGACCACGATGCGGTCCCACCGGCCGGTCGCCGCGAGCTCGCCGACCGCATACAGACCGAGCACTTCCTGAACTCCCGGCAATGCCGAAAGTTCTTCGGGGGCAATGGTGCTCAACTCGGAGTTGGGGAACTGCCGGTCCACGGTGCCGACCACGTCGCGCCAGCGGGCCTCGAGCAGGGCCAGGGTGTCCAGCGCCAAGGCGTCGAGAAAGCCACCCCCCTTTCGCACCGGCCCGGTCTCGAGTTCGGCGAACACCCGAACGGGTTCACCGCGACCGGTGGGCGGGACCGCGACGCCCAGCACGTCGCCCAGCGAATGGGCCTGGTCGGTGGACACGACCAGCACTCGGCTCCCCTGGCTGGCATCGCGGACCGCGGTGGCGCACGCCAGGGTGGATTTTCCTACCCCGCCTTTGCCAACGAAGAGACTGATCCGGGCGGGCGCACCCGATTCACTCAGCCTCGACTCGTTTCTTCAGATCCTTCAACGCACCGTCAATCAGCCGGCGTTCCGCCTTGCGTTTGATCATCCCGATCACCGGGATGGCGAGGTCGACCGAGAGCTCGTAGGTGACATCAGTGCCAGATCCCTTGGGCGCCAAGCGATATGAGCCTTCGAGGGCCTTGAGCAGCGAGCTGGATTCCAGCGTCCAGCTCAGCGATTGGCGGTCCGCGGGCCAGTTGTAGGACATGACCAAGGTGTCTTTGAAGATGGTGGCGTCCATCAACATCCGCGCCCGTTTCGGGTAGCCCTCGGTGTCGGCTTCCAGGACTTCGACTTGCTTGTATTCCGAAATCCATTCCGGGTAGGCCTCGAGGTCGGCAATCGCCTTCATCACCTCGCCCGGGTCCGCGTCGATGTGAATCGTCTGCGTCGTCTTGTCCGCCACCTGGCTACTTCTCTCTCTGCTGCAAGCGGGTGGCCCCCCGTCTCTGCGGGAGTACGCCGCTTGCCGAGCGAAACGGTACTCTCCGAGCCAACCCTGATCCGGCTAAACTACCGGAGAAACACCCACCGGACGCGAACGTTCGAGGGTGGTTTTCACTTCGAAGGCCATTTTTTTGCCCGCCACCCGGCGGCGGTGTGTCATTTTGGCCAAATTCATCTTGGCCAGCTGCCAGGCCGCTACGCCGGACGGTTCGGCGTGCAGGAAATAGTGCAGCAGCACCCCGTCCAGCGTGGGTTCCAGCCAGATTTCCATGGTGCCGGTCAGGGCGCCGGTGACGGCCCACCTGATTCCCTTTTCCGCGCGATCCTCGACGGCCTGCAGCCTCAGGTCGGGCCACCACCGGCGCCAGCTGGCCCGATCGGCGATCGCGGCACCGACCTGCGCGCCGTCGGCGGCGATAAACATCGCGTCGGCGACCTGGATGCTGTTCACCGTTTCAGCTTTGCACACCAATTCTCCGGGCAAACCGGCCGTCTCCGTGGCGCAGGAAAACTCGGATTAGGCTGGGCTGGGCTGGGCCGGAGCAAGCCGGCACCTGAGAAACGTCACACGAGGTCGAACGAGGTAATACCAGTGCGTGAGTTAAGTGCCCCTGCCCGCTTCAATGTCGACGAGCGCGAAAGCATCGCGGCAATGGTCTTCGAACACGAGCGCGACGATCCCGACTTCGTCATCTACCAGCGCCTGATCGACGGCAACTGGACCGACGTCACGTGCGCCCAGGCGGCGGACCAAATTCGTTCTGCGGCAATGGGTTTGATCTCGCTGGGGGTACAGCCCGGGGACCGGGTCTCCATCTTCTCGGCCACCTGCTACGAGTGGGCGATCCTCGACCTCGCGATCCTGGCGGTCGGCGGCGTCACCGTGCCGATCTATGAGACGTCCTCGGCGGAGCAGGTGCGCTGGGTGCTGCAGAACTCCGAAGCCGTTGTGGCGTTCGCCCAAACCGACGCGCATGCCGCGATGGTCACCGAGCTCACCGGCGAGCTGCCCGCCCTGCGCCGGGTGCTGCACATCGACGGTTCGGGCCCCAAGGCGCTCGACCAGCTCGTGCAGGAGGGCGCGTCGGTCGACAAGGCCGAGCTGACCGCACGGCTGGACGGTTTGCGTAGCACCGATGCGGCCACGCTCATCTACACGTCGGGCACCACCGGGCGTCCCAAGGGCTGCCAGCTCACACACGCCAACCTGCTCAACGAGATCCGCGGCACCCAGGAGTGCCTGCCGACGCTGCTGTGCAAGGGAGAGCGGCTGCTGGTGTTCCTGCCGCTGGCCCACGTGCTGGCCCGGGCGCTGACGTTGTCCGCGTGCGCCAGCAAGCTGACCGTCGGATTCACCAGCGACATCAAGAACCTGCTGCCGATGCTCGCCGAGTTCAAACCGACGGTGGTGGTGTCGGTGCCGAGGGTGTTCGAGAAGGTGTACAACACCGCCGAGCAGAACGCCGCCAACGACGGCAAGGGGCCGATCTTCAAAGCGGCGGCGCAAACCGCGGTCGACTGGAGCCGGGCCCACGACAGCGGCCGGCCGGGGTTGGTGCTGCGCGCCAAGCATGCGCTGTTCGACCGGCTGGTGTACCGCAAGCTGCGCGCGGCACTGGGCGGCAACTGTCATGCGTCGGTCTCCGGTGGGGCACCGCTGGGTGCGCGGCTGGGCCACTTTTACCGCGGCGTCGGCGTGATCATCTACGAGGGGTACGGCCTGACCGAGACCAGCGCCGCGATCACGGTCAACCAGATCGACGCGCTCAAGATCGGGACCGTGGGAAAGCTCGTGCCCGGCAACAGTATGCGCATCGACGACGACGGCGAGCTGTTGGTGCGCGGGCCCGTGGTGTTCAGCGGCTACTGGAACAACGAGCAGGCCACCGACGAGGCGTTCACCGACGGGTGGTTTCGGACCGGCGATCTCGGCAAGGTCGATGACGACGGCTTCTTGACCATCACCGGCCGCAAGAAGGAGCTCATCGTCACCGCGGGCGGCAAGAATGTCGCCCCCGCCGTGCTGGAGGACCAGCTGCGGTCCCACCCGCTGATCAGCCAGGCGATGGTGGTCGGGGACAACAAGCCGTTCATCGGCGCGCTGATCACCATCGACCCCGAGGCGTTCGACGGCTGGAAAGGCCAGCACCACAAGGCGGCCGGCGCTTCGGTGGGTGATCTGACCACCGACCCCGACCTGGTCGCCGAGGTGGAGGCGGCGGTCAAGAAGGCCAACCAACAGGTGTCACACGCCGAGTCGATCCGCAAGTTCCGCATTCTGCCGGTCGACTTCACCGAGGACACCGGCGAGCTGACACCGACGATGAAGGTCAAACGCAACGTGGTGGCCGAAAAGTTCGCCTCCGAGATCGAGGCGATCTACAGCAAGGACTGACGGCCCTTAGCCGCTCAACAGGTCGGCCAGCCGGGCGGCCAGCGTGTCCCAGCGCCACTGGGACGTCACCCACTGCCGCCCGGCCGCGCCCATCGCGGCGGCGCGGTCGCGATCGGTCAGCAATTCGGCGACGGCGCCGGCGACCTCGTCCACCGAGCCACCGTCGACCACCAGCCCAGTCTTGTTGTGCTGCACGGCTTCTGGGGCCCCACCCGAGTTGCCGGCGACCACCGGCACGCCGGTGGCCGAGGCCTCCAGGAACACGATGCCCAAACCCTCGACGTCCATGCCCCCACCGCGGGTACGGCACGGCATCGCGAACACGTCGGCCAATGCGTGATGCGCGGGTAGTTCGTCGCCCGGCACCGCGCCGGTGAACGTCACGTGGTGCGCCACACCGCAGTCGCGGGCCAGCCCGCGCAGCGTGTCGAGGTACGGACCGCCCCCGACGATCACCAGCGCGGCACCGTCGACGCGCCGCCGGATCGCCGGCAGCGCTTTGATCAGCACGTCCTGGCCTTTGCGCGGCACCAGCCGCGACAGGCACACCACGGTCGGCCGCTCCCCCAGCGCGTAGCGGTCACGCAACTCGGCGCGGCCGGCTGGGTCGGGCCGGAACCGGTCGGTGTCCACGCCGGGCGGCAGGTACTCCAGCGATGCCGCGGGCCCGAAGGCCGACGCGAACCGGGATCGCGTGTACCGGCTGACGAACGTGACGACGTCGGTGGTGTCGCCGATGCGGCGCAGCACCGACCGGGCCACCGGCAGCATCGACCAGCCCACTTCGTGCCCGTGCGTGCTGGCCAGCACCCGCCTCGCCCCGGCCTGCCGGGCACGCTGCGCCAGCAGGGCCAGTGGTGCCGCGGCGCCGAACCAGACGGTGTCGATGTCGTGCTCGGCGATGAGCCGTTGCATCCGTCGCTCGACCGTGGGGACCGGCAGCATCAGCGTGCCGGGATGACGCATTACCCGATAGCCGGCCGCGCGGGCCGCCTCGGCCTGCTCATCAAAGGCCTCGGCGCCCTTCCACTTCGGTGCGTACACCGTGATCTCATGCGAGCCGGATTTTGAATCGGGTTTGACCAGCCGGGAGACGAACTCCCCCAGGTACGACTGGATGCCGCCGCGTCGGGGCGGAAAGTCGTTGGTTACCAGCAGGACCCGGCTCACCTGCGTCAGGCTAGCGGGCTGCCCACAGATGCCAGCGCACCAGGACGATCGCCGTGTCATCGGCCAGCACGTCGTGCAGTGCGGTGGGCACGTCGACGTGGGCGGCACCGCAGGTGGCCACGTAGAGTTCGCGCAACTTCGCCGTCCCGTAGGTGTCGGCCACGAAGCGGGCGAACCACCACACGCGGTCGTATGCCGAGGAGCGCTGCGGCCCCGGGGTGTCCAGGTCGGCGTCCGAGGGCAGCGACAGCGGCGCTGGCAGCGCATCGGCGGGCACCGGGGTGGGTGGGCGCGCCACGAAGTCAGCGACCCCTTCGGTCAGCCACCGGGGTGCGTCCAGCGCGGTGTCGGCGCGTGCCGCGTAGTGGAAAAGCTCGTGCGTCAATACGATCCTTAAGGATTTTTCGCTCATACCGGCCGCACCCGGCGCGAACACGATCCGTTCGCCGATCGCCAGGCGCCGGACAGGATCGACACGGTCGGCGACCGTCACCGCCGCGACATCCGCCCACTGCGACGCCGGGCCGCCTCCGGTGGCGGCATGAAACTCTTCGTCCGTGCCGGCGACCACCATCGAGATCTCGCGCGACCAATCGATTCCCCAGAAGGCCTGCACCGCATCGACCGCGTCACCGATGTCCGCCTGGATTCGCGACATCAGTCGCTCGACGGCCGGGACGTTCGAACCGAGCAACCGGACGTGGCGGTCGCCGACGCGGAATTGCCGGGTCACCGGGCTCACGTGGGCGTGAGCGGGCGTCACCACCTGCGCACGTCGGATGGCGCTGTCGCGTTCGGCATGCAGCGGCACAGCCGCCGCAGTGAGCAGCTCAACAAGAAACACCCAGGCCAGCAATATCGGAGACCACCGGCGCCGGCGCGCGCCGAGACGTTTAGTAGCGACGCGCGTCGTGGATCGGGCCGGCGGCGCCCATCGGCACCACCCGCACCGGCACACCGTAGGTGGACGAATGGATCACCATGCCGTCACCGACGTAGATGCCGCTATGCGACGCGTCGGAATAGAAGGTCAGCACATCGCCGGGCTGCAGGTCCGACAGCGCCACCGGCTGACCACCTTCCGACTGCGCCTGGCTGGAGTGCGGCAGCGCGATGCCCGCCTGCTGGAACGCCCACATCACCAACCCGGAGCAGTCGAACCCACCGGGTGCGGCACCGCCCCACACATAAGACGACCCGACCTGGGTCAGCGCCGCCTGCACGACGGTCGCGCGATCACCCGAAGGCGCTGGGGCAGGTCCGGGCATCCAGGGCAGCCCGGGCAATCCCCCGGGCGGTGGAGCCTCACCCGGCGGTGCCGCGTCGGGCGGAGGCGGCGCACCGGGCGGTGCGGCCTCCGGCGCCGGCCCATTGGGCAGCACCGCCACCGCCGGGACCGCCCCGGGATCGGCGAGCGCCGTGCGCTGCTGGGGCGACAACGAGACGTACTGCGACTTGACGACGGCGATCTGGACCTGCAGCTCGCTCTGCTTTTTCTGCAGGCCCGCACGAACCGCGGCGGCCTGTTCGGCCGCGTTCTTGGCCTCGGCGGCGGACTTGAGCGATGCCCGCTCGGCCTTGGCGGCCTGCTCTCCGGCGGCCCGGTAGCTGGTCATCTGGATGGACATTTGCGTCCCCAGCACCCGCTGCAGCGCCATCTTGTCGATGAGCTGCTGCGGTGACTCCGCGGTCATCATGGCGTTCATGCCGTCGGTGCGACCGCCCATGTAGGTCGCGGCCGCCAGTTTGTTGACCGCGGTCTGGAACGTGCCGAGGCGCGCCTTCGCGGCCGCGGCGGCGGCCTGGTCATCGGCGAGCTTCTTGTCCGCCGCGTGTTGGGCGGCCAGCTTGGCGTTCAGGTCGAGCTGAGCGCTGTGCATCGCCTCGGTGGTCTGCTCCGCCTGGCGAGACAATTCGTTGAGTTTTGCGAGCGCATCGGCTGCGGGGTCAGCCGCCACGTGCGGGGCCAGAGCACCGGATAACACGGTGAAGCCCGCAATCGCTCCGATGCAACAACGCGAAATAACACGCACGAACGCATACTTAAAGCCAAGCCTCAAAAGAAAGTTTCCTTAAAACTGCCGTCGGCGTGTCGCCATCGAGCCGGTTTAGGTCTCAAACAGGTTACGAAACGATATACGCGTTTGTCCAAAGGGGACGGTTAAGAAAATGGGCAGAATTCTGTCAATATCTTGAGGACCAAGATAGCCGCGGTGGATTGAGCGCTATCCGTCTTGTGTTGGCGCGCAAGGCACTTAAGCAACACCGGATCCTTGGGATCCACGGTCGCGGCGGATCGGCACCAGGCGCAACCTGGGGGCGAGTCCGACCTCGGCGAGCACTTCGAGAGCGGCGCGCTCGTCCTGCAACAACGTTTCGGGCACCCCAAGTAACACGCTGACGACGCAATCACGGCATGCCGGGCCGCGCACCGCGCAGTCGTCACAGTCGATGACCACCGGTTCGCTGATGCGTGCCATGGGGTCGGTCCTCTCGATCGAGCTCAGTGGGGCTGCCCGCACGCTAACCGCAGGCACCGACAACTAACCGCCCGGCGTGGCTGCACCGGGGCTGTCGGTGCCGGTGCTTACCGTCACGTGTCATGGGTGTGACCGGCTCGGATCAGCTGAGTTTCGCCGAGTTCGAGGCGGCCCTCGATCCGGCCGGGGAACTGTCGCTCCGCCAGACCACCTTCGTCGTGGTGGACCTCGAGACGACGGGCGGACGCGCGGCGGGCACCGAGCAAAAGCCCCCCGACGCGATCACCGAGATCGGCGCGGTCAAGGTCCGCGGCGGCGCCATACTCGGCGAGTTCGCCACCTTGGTGGACCCGCAGCGCAGCATCCCTCCGCAGATCGTGCAGCTGACCGGCATCACCTCGGCGATGGTCTGTGACGCCCCGACCATCGACGCCGTGCTGCCGATGTTTTTGGAGTTCGCCCGCGATTCGGTCCTGGTCGCCCATAACGCCGGATTCGACGTCGGATTCCTGCGGGCCGCCGCGCAACGGTGCAACATCGCCTGGCCCCGGCCGCCGGTGCTGTGCACGGTCCGACTGGCCCGCCGGGTGCTGAGCCGCGAGGAAGCCCCCAGCGTGCGGCTGGCCGCCCTGGCGCGGCTGTTCACCGCGGCCTCCCAGCCGACCCACCGCGCCCTCGACGACGCCCGCGCCACCGTCGACGTGCTGCACGCCCTCATCGAGCGGGTCGGTAACCAGGGCGTGCACACCTACGCCGAGCTGCGCGCGTATCTGCCGAACGTGACGCCGACCCAGCGCCGCAAAAAAGTGCTCGCCCAGGGGCTGCCGCACCGGCCGGGGGTCTATCTGTTCCGCGGGCCGTCGGGCGAGGTGCTCTATGTCGGCACCGCCGTCAACTTGCGGCGCCGGGTCAGCCAGTACTTCACCGGCGCCGACACCCGCGGCCGGATGAAGGAGATGGTCACGCTGGCCGCCGCGGTCGACCATGTCGAGTGCGCACACGCGCTGGAGGCCGGTGTGCGGGAACTGCGGATGCTGGCCGCACACGCCCCGCCGTACAACCGCCGGTCGAAGTTCCCGCAGCGCTGGTGGTGGGTGGCGCTCACCGACGAGGCGTTTCCGCGGCTTTCGGTGCTGCGCGCGCCCCGGCACGACCGCGTCGTCGGCCCGTTTCGGTCCCGCGCCGACGCGGGCGAAACAGCAGCCCTGCTGGCGCGGTTCACCGGGCTGCGGACCTGTACCGCGCGGCTGGCGCGGTCGGCGCTGCACGGGCCCGCCTGTCCCCTGCTGGAGGTGTCGCCGTGCCCGGCCGCCCGCGACGCGACGGCCACCCAGTACGCCGCGGCGGTGGCGGGCGCCGCGGCCCTGATCGATGGGCTGGACAACACCGCGCTGGCCGCGGCCGTGCACCAAATCACCGCGCTGGCCGAGCGCCGCCACTACGAGAGCGCCGCGCGCTTGCGTGACCGCACCGCCACCGCCGTCGAGGCGCTGTGGCGGGCCCAGCGGCTGCGTGCGCTGGCCGCGCTGCCCGAGCTGATCGCCGCGGCGCCCGACGGCCCGAATGCTGAGGGCGGCTACCACCTCGCCGTCATCCGGCACGGCCAACTCGCCGCCGCGGGCACGGCCACCCGCGGGGTGCCGCCGATGCCGGTGGTGGACGCCATCCAGGCCGGCGCCCAGGTGATCCTGCCTGCGCTTGCCCCGCTGGGCGGAGCGCTGGTCGAGGAGACCGCGCTCATCGCCCGCTGGCTGGCCGCGCCGGGGGTGCGCATCGTCCGGGTCTCCAACGTGGACGACGCGGGATGGGCCTCGCGTTTGCGATCGGCGGGCGCCTGGGCGGCGTGGGCGACACTGGCGCGCTCGGCGCGGCTGGCCTCGCAACAAGATCCGGCGCAGGATCGGGGCTCAGACCTGCTGGCTGAACCGCACCCATCGCGCGAGCAGCTGTTCGGCCGCTCCGGAGTCGATGGCCGCGCCGGCACGCGCCAGCCCGTCCTCCCACGCGGGCAGCCATTCAGCGCGGCTGGATAGCCCGGCATGGGCGACGATCGCGCCGGCGGCGTTGAGCACAACGGCGTCTCGCACCGCGCCCTTGGCGCCGGACAGCACCGCGCGCGCTTCGGCCGCGTTGGCCTGCGCGTCGCCGCCCAGCAGCTCGTCGAGCCCGGCGCGGGCAAAGCCGAATCCCGCGGGATCGAAAGTCAGCTTGTCCACCGTGCCGGCCTGCACGCGCCAGATGGTGCTCGTCGTGGTGGTGGTCAACTCGTCGAGCCCGTCGTCGCCGTGCACGACGAGCACGCTCGAGCGGCGCGCGGCGAACACGCCCGCCATCACCTCGGCCAGGTCGGCGAACGCGCAGCCGATCAGACCCGCCCGTGGCCGGGCCGGATTGGTAAGCGGCCCAAGCAGATTGAAGACGGTGGGTACCCCGAGCTCGCGGCGCACCGCCGACGCGTGCCGGTACGACGGGTGGAACGTCGGGGCGAAGCAGAACCCGATTCCCACCTCGGCGAGGCTGCGCGCGACCTGCTCGGGTCCCAGGTCGATGCGCACCCCGAGCGCCTCGAGCGTGTCGGCGCCGCCGGCCAGCGAGGACGCCGCCCGGTTGCCGTGTTTGACCACCGGCACCCCCGCGGCCGCAACCACGATCGCGGCCATGGTGGACAGGTTGACGGTGTTGGCGCCGTCGCCGCCGGTACCGACGATGTCGACGGCGTCGTCGGGCATGGCGTCGGTGGGCATCTGGAGCGCGTGCTCGAGCATGACGTCGGCCAGCTCACCGACTTCGGCCGCGGTGGGAACCTTCATCTTCATCGCCACCGCGAAAGCCGCGATCTGAGTCGGCTTAGCGTCGCCGGCCATGATCTGGTCCATGGCCCAGGCGGCTTGGCCCGGGGCCAGGTGCTGTCCGTCCGTCAGACGCCCCAGAACCTGCGGCCATGACAGGTGTTCCACGCGCCGATGGTCCCACGGTCACCAACCGCCCCAAAAGTCGCTTCCAAAACGAGGCGGGCAACGAGGGGAGAAATGACGCGCGCAACAAATTTTCGACCCGGGTAGTGCTCAACAACTACAAAGCGTCATACTTGCGGATGTGACGAGCGCTGTAGGGACCTCGGGTACTGCGATCACGTCGCGAGTTCATTCGCTCAATCGGCCCAACATGGTCAGTGTGGGCACCATAGTGTGGCTTTCCAGTGAGCTGATGTTCTTTGCTGGCCTGTTCGCGATGTACTTCACGGCACGAGCTCAGGCCGGCGGGAAGTGGCCGCCGCCCCCGACCGAGCTGAATTTGTATCAGGCCGTGCCCGTGACGCTGGTCCTGATCGCCTCGTCGTTCACGTGCCAGATGGGGGTGTTCGCCGCCGAGCGCGGCGACATCTTCGGGCTGCGCCGCTGGTATGTCATCACGTTTTTTATGGGCCTGTTCTTCGTCCTCGGCCAGGGCTACGAGTACCTCCACCTGATGACCCACGGGACCACCATCCCCAGCAGCTCCTACGGCACCGTCTTCTACCTGGCCACCGGTTTCCACGGGCTGCACGTCACCGGCGGCCTGATCGCCTTCATCTTCCTGCTGGCCCGCACCGCGATGACCAAATTCACACCCGCGCAGGCGACCGCGAGCATCGTCGTCTCGTACTACTGGCATTTCGTCGACATCGTGTGGATCGCGCTGTTCACCGTGATCTATTTCATTCGATAGGAGTGAGCGGTTGAAAAAACTGGGGTTCACTCGATCCGCTAGCCGGGGTACGCCGATCTCCCGGCGGCGTTTGCGCCGCCGATTGTCGGGCGGTCTGCTGCTGCTGATAGCGCTGACCGTCGCTGGCGGGCTCGCCGCCGTGCTCACCCCCTCACCCCAGGTAGCGGTCGCCGACGAGAACAACTCGGCGCTGTTGCGCACGGGCAAGCAGCTGTTCGACACCTCCTGCGTGTCCTGCCACGGCGCCAACCTGCAAGGTGTGACCGACCACGGGCCCAGCCTGATCGGCGTTGGCGACGCCGCCGTGTACTTCCAGGTGTCCACCGGCCGGATGCCTGCCATGCGTGGTGAGGCCCAGGCCGTCCGTAAAGACCCAATCTTCGACGAGTCGCAGATCGACGCGATCGGCGCCTACGTGCAAGCCAACGGCGGCGGCCCCACCGTGCTGCGCAACCCCGACGGCAGCCTCGCGATGAAGTCGCTGCGTGGCGACGACCTGGGCCGCGGCGGCGACCTGTTCCGCCTCAACTGCGCCTCGTGCCACAACTTCACCGGCAGGGGCGGGGCGCTGTCGTCTGGCAAGTTCGCGCCCGAACTGGGGTCCGCCAACGAACAGCAGATCCTCGCCGCCATGCTGACCGGCCCGCAGAACATGCCGAAGTTCTCCGACCGCCAGCTTTCGCTCGACGCGAAGAAGGACATCATCGGCTACGTCACAACCGTCGCCGAAGAGCGCGCGCCCGGCGGCTATGGCCTCGGCGGATTCGGACCCGCACCCGAAGGCATGGCCTTCTGGATCATCGGGATGGTCGCCGCGATCGGGCTGGCACTGTGGATTGGGGCGCGATCATGAGCGACACCGACAAAGACGGGACTTCCGGCCAGCCTGACGAGGCTGCCCTCGCGACGATGTCGAACAAGGAACTGCTGGACCTGGGCGGCAAGCTCGATGGCGTCCAGATCGCCTATAAGGAGCCCCGCTGGCCGATCGAGGGCACCAAGGCCGAGAAGCGCGCCGAGCGGGGAGTCGCTCTGTGGCTTTTGCTGGGTGGCGCCTTCGGGCTGGCGCTGCTGCTGGTCTTCCTGTTCTGGCCGTGGGAATACAAACCCAAGGAGGCCGACGGTAGCCTGCTGTACACGCTCGCTACCCCGCTGTACGGCCTGACCTTCGGGCTATCGATCCTGGCGATCGCCATCGGCGCGGTGCTGTACCAGAAACGCTTTATCCCCGAAGAGATTTCGATCCAGGAGCGTCACGACGGCGCTTCTCGCGAGATCGACCGCAAGACGGTCGTGGCGAACCTGAACGACGCGCTGGAGACCTCGACGATCAAGCGCCGCAAGTTGGTCGGCGCCTCCCTGGGCCTGGGCCTGGGCGCGTTCGGCCTGTCCACCCTGGTGGCGTTTGCTGGCGGTCTCATCAAGAACCCGTGGAAGCCGGTCGTGCCCACGGCCGACGGCCTGAAGGCCGTGCTGTGGACGTCAGGCTGGACCCCGCGCTATCACGGCGAAACCATCTATCTGGCGCGTGCCACCGGCGCCAGCGAAGGCGCGCCGTTCATCAAGCTGCGCCCAGAAGACATGGATGCCGGCGGGATGGAGACCGTCTTCCCGTGGCGGGAGTCCGACGGCGACGGCACCACCGTGGAGTCACACGAAAAGCTCTCGGCGATCAAGTTGGGCATCCGCAATCCGGTGATGCTCATCCGCATCAAGTCCAGCGACATGGGCCGCGTGGTGAAGCGTCAGAACCAGGAAAGCTTCAACTGGGGCCAGTTCTTCGCGTTCACCAAGGTCTGCTCGCATCTGGGTTGCCCGTCGTCGTTGTACGAGCAGCAGTCCTACCGAATCCTGTGCCCCTGCCACCAGTCGCAGTTCGACGCGTTGCACTTCGCCAGGCCGATCTTCGGCCCGGCGGCCCGTGCGCTGGCGCAACTGCCCATCACGATCGACTCCAACGGGTATCTGGTTGCCAACGGTGATTTCATTGAGCCCGTCGGACCGGCATTCTGGGAGCGGACAACAACATGAGCCCGAAACTGAGTCCCCCGAAGATCGGTGACGTCCTGGCCAAGCAGGGCGAGGACATCGACACGCGCTACCACCCCTCGGCGGCCGTCCGTCGTCAGCTCAACAAAGTGTTCCCGACGCACTGGTCGTTCTTGCTCGGCGAGATCGCGATGTACAGCTTCATCGTGCTGCTGCTCACCGGTGTGTGGCTGACGCTGTTCTTCGATCCGTCCATGACCGAGGTCACCTACAACGGCGTCTACCAACCGCTGCGCGGGGTCGAGATGTCGCGGGCCTACCAATCGGCGCTGGACATCTCCTTCGAAATCCGCGGCGGCCTGTTCGTCCGGCAGGTCCACCACTGGGCCGCCTTGATGTTCTCCGCGTCGATCATGGTGCACCTGGCGCGCATCTTCTTCACCGGTGCGTTCCGGCGGCCCCGCGAGGCCAACTGGGTCATCGGTTCGCTGCTGCTGATCCTGTCCATGTTCGAGGGCTACTTCGGCTACTCGCTGCCCGACGACCTGCTGTCGGGGATCGGGCTGCGGGCCGCGCTCTCCTCGATCACGCTGGGCATGCCGGTGATCGGGACCTGGCTGCACTGGTTCTTGTTCGGCGGCGATTTCCCGGGCACCATCTTGATCCCGCGGCTCTACGCGCTGCACATTCTGCTGCTGCCGGGCATCATCCTGGCGTTGATCGGAATGCACCTGGGGTTCGTCTGGTTCCAGAAGCACACGCAGTTCCCGGGCCCGGGCCGTACCGAGCACAACGTCGTCGGCGTGCGGGTGCTGCCCGTGTTCGCGGTCAAGTCCGGCGCGTTCTTCGCCGCCATCGTCGGTGTGCTGGGTCTGATGGGTGGCCTGCTGCAGATCAACCCGATCTGGAACCTGGGGCCCTACAAGCCATCTCAGATTTCGGCCGGTTCGCAGCCGGACTTCTACATGATGTGGACCGAGGGCTTGGCCCGTATCTGGCCGGCGTGGGAATTCTACTTCTTCCACCACACCATTCCCGCCGTGGTCTGGGTCGCGATCCTGATGGGCGTGGTCTTCGGTCTGCTGATCGTCTACCCGTTCCTGGAGAAGCGGTTCAGTCGCGACTACGCGCACCACAACCTGCTGCAGCGGCCGCGCGACGTTCCGGTGCGCACCTCGATCGGCGCGATGGCGATCTCCTTTTACATGCTTCTCACCCTTGCGGCGATGAACGACGTGATCGCATTCAAGTTCCACATCTCGCTGAACGCGACGACGTGGATCGGACGCATCGGCATGGTGATCCTTCCGCCGTTCGTCTACGTCATCACCTATCGCTGGTGCATCGGACTGCAGCGCAGTGACCGCGACGTGCTCGAGCACGGCGTGGAGACCGGCATCATCAAGCGGCTGCCGCACGGCGCCTACATCGAGCTGCACCAGCCGCTCGGCCCGGTCGACGGCCACGGCCACCCGATCCCGCTGGAGTACCAGGGCGCCTCGGTTCCCAAGCGAATGAACAAGCTTGGTTCGGCCGGATCACCGGGCTCCGGGAGCTTCCTGCGTGCCGATCCGGTTTCGGAGGACAGGGCGTTGCGCGAGGCGTCCCACGCCTCCGAAGAGCGTGTGCTCACCACGCTGCGCGAATACCAGGAGACCATCACCGATTCCACCAACGGCGAGCACGGCGAACACTAGCGTCTGCTCGCCCGTCCGGTAGCTCATAGCGATTCGCGTCGTATTCGGTCGGCCTCGGGTCACGTGGGCCACATGAGTACCGTCCTGCCCGGCATTCGGCGATCTTTGGTCGTTCACGCAGCACCCTCTTGCGCTGGTGATTCTGTCGCGATGCCGAGATCTGCTGCGGCTGAAAGCATTCGAGTGTTATAGGTAGCGCATTACTGCGCGGCTAGCACTTGGCGTAGCTGCCGCACGTGCAGCCACTCGATCGCCGGCAGCCCGGCGGTGACGGCACCCGCCAGCCCGTAGGCCACCCACGACGCTCCGTCGTGACCGACGGCCATCAGATAGGTCGCCGCGGCGACCCCGATCAGCGCGACCCCCATCGTGCCGGTCAACGCGACGGTGCCGCGCAACCAGATCCGGTCCACGGTTGAGCCCGGCGACTCGGTGGCAAGCGCCGACGGCTGGATCCTCGCGGGGCGTGCCCGGTCGGCCGCGGGGCGCGCCGCGGGGTGCCCGGTCCGGACCAGCTGTCTGGCCGCACCGCGCGCCGACGCGCCCGCCAGTTGAGCAGGCGGCTCATTGCGGGACATGCGGCGAGCCCGCACCAGCACCGGGATCGCGCCGGCGATGATCAGCGCCGAGACGATGATGACGGCGTACAACACCCACGGGGTGTGCGAGCTACCGGCCGACTTGTGGTAGCCCTGGCCCAAGTTCGCCAGCGCCACGGTGGCGGCCACGCTCACGCCGATCAGCACCAGCCAGACCGCCGCGCACGCCCCCACCAGGATGCGATCGACGACGTCGGGCGGAACGGTGTCCGACCCATGCCGGTATGCCGCATATCTGCTCGTCGTCATCAGCAGCTCGTCTGCGGTGCGTCGTTGTTGTTGGACGACAGCACCGCCCCGTCGCTGGTGGTGATCGAGCAGTTGAGCCTGCTGACCCGGAAAAGGCTGGACGCCTGGACGGACCCGACGTCGGACGTCGAGATGGGGGTGACGGTCATCGACCACGGGATGTACACGTTGTGTTGGGTCCGTGACCGGCCGGCGGCGTCGACGTAGGTCACCGAAATAATGTCGCCCGGCGCTTTGGTGCCGGTCACCGTGTAGGTGACCTGCCGCGGGGCGGCGGGCGTCGTGCTCTCCGGCGGCGGGGGCGCCGCGGCCGTACTGGTCGCCGGCGGTGGAGCCGCGCTGCTCGGCGCCGGCGGCGGCGGTGGCGGAGGTGGCGAAGGTGTCACCGTCACCGTCTGAGTCTCCGTGGCCGTCGGCGGCGGTGGCGGTGGCGGCGGTGGCGGCGGCGCGGTGGTCGTGATTTGATCCTGCACGGGCGGTCCGGCCGGAGTCGTGGTCGTAGTGGTGCCGGGGGCGGCGAGCTTGCTGGTGTGGGTGCCCGCGACCAGCAGCGACACCGAGACCACGAGCGCGATCGCGGCCACGATGGCGGCCACGCCAACCACCCACGGCCAGCGCGGCGCACGACGCTCGTCGTCCGCGGATGGCTCGTCGTAGTCGTCGTAGTCGTAGAGCCTGAGATCGGCCGGCATATATGGGGCGCTGGTGAAGTGCTCGGACTCCGGAGCCGAATAGGCCCGCGAATATGCGTCGGTTTCGCCGGTGTGCTCGTGCGCCTCTATTTCGGCAATTTCGCCTATTTCGCCGCTGTCGTCCGGGGATCCCGGTGTTGGGACGGGCCCGCTACCGGAATCGGCTCCCTCACGTCCCGGTCCCGGGGGATTCGGCCCGCTCATGTTTGCCTGCCCTGTCCAACTGCACCTCCAGCGCGCAAGGCCCCGCAGTTACCTCGTTCCGCGCACGCTGGGGAGCTTCTCATTGTGCCTGGGCAAACCCTACCGAACCGACCGGGACAAAGATGTATCCGCGACCTCGCCACCGATCAACTGATGCCCCGATTGTGACCTTTAAGCTGCCGATCAGTGCTTCTCGGGGCCGATGTAATACTCGAAGACCAAGCCGGCCGCGGTGGCCAGGATGGCGACCACTCCGGCAACGATCAACCACGGCAGCCACAGGGCGATACCGACCGCGGCCGTCGAGCCGGCCAACGCGACCAGGATCGGCCACCAACTGTGCGGGGCGTAGAAACCCAATTCGCCTGCGCCGTCGCTGATCTCGGCGCCCTCATAATCCTCGGGCCGGGTGTCCAGCCGACGCGCCACGAAGCGAAAGAAGGTGGCCGTGATGAACGCCAGTCCGCCGGTCAGCACCAGCGCCGTGGTGCCCGCCCACTCGATCCCACCGGTGGCGAACATGGTGGTCAACGTCCCATACAGCACCGCGACAAGGAAGAAGAACGCGGCGATGAATTCGAACAGCCTCGCTTCGATATGCATGGGATGTCCTAACCTGACTGGCTTCCGACCAACTCACCGCGGCGGGTGTCGAATGGGTGCGTGGTCGTCGCTACCGGGGACTGGTTGATCGCCTGCAATGCCTGCGCGTTGGTCTTTCCGCCGATCCGTTGCTGTAGGTAGGCCTTGAAGTCGTTGGCCGACACCACCCGAACCTCGAAGTTCATCATCGAGTGATACGTCCCGCACATCTCGGCGCAGTGCCCGACGAATGCCCCGGTCTTGGTGATCTGTTCGACCTGGAAAACGTTGACGGAGTTGTTTTCAACGGGGTGGGGCAGCACGTCGCGCTTGAACAAGAATTCCGGCACCCAGAATGCGTGGATCACATCGGCCGCGGCCAGTTGGAATTCGATGCGCTTGCCGGCGGGCAGCACCAGCACCGGAATTTCGTCGCTCGTTCCCAGCGTTTCGACCTTGTCGAAGTTCAGATAGGTCCGGTCCTCGGTGTTGATCCCATGCACCGGCCCGACCCGCTCTTCACCTCGGGCGTCTTTGCCTTCCGGCTTGGAGACCATGGCCTTCTTGCGCGCCTCGTCGGCGCCGTCGTAGGTCAGGGTGCCGTCTTTGAAGTTGATCCGCTGATAACCGAACTTCCAGTTCCATTGGAAGGCTGTGACGTCGACCACGACTTCGGGGTCCTTGGCGACGTGCAGTATTTTCTCCTGCACCACCACGGTGAAATAAAACAGCACCGAGATGATGAGGAACGGCGTCACGGTCAGCGCCAGCTCCAGCGGCATGTTATAGCCGAACTGGCGGGGCAGCTCGGTGTCGGATTGCTTGTGCCGGTGGAAGGCGACCGACCAGAAGATGAGGCCCCACACGATGACGCCGACCACCAGGGAGGCGATCACCGCCCCGACCCACAGCTCCCGGTTGACGTGAGCCTCCGGGGTGATGCCCTCGGGCCAGCCCATTCCCAGCGCTTCCGACCAACTGCATCCGCTCAGGGTGACGGCCAGCACTCCCAGCGTGGCGGCCAACGCCAGCCGCCGGAGCCGACGCGCGCGTACGGAGCCCACAGCGCCGTCGGCGGCTTTCGAAAAACGGGCTGGCCCGCGAGGTGTCACGTTGGCGCCTCCTGTATCACAAGCTGGGCCGATTTGAGTCCGGACCCCGAGTGCGGCTAGTAAGTCCGTATTTTTCGGCTAACTCGGATGCGAATACTACGCAGCGTAGACCACGACACTCACCCGGGCGACGATGCGTGCCGAAACGGAGCACAACGGGCGCACTCAGGAGGCGTGAACGGCGCCGAGTGCTGGCATACTGGGGCGCCGTGTGTGGACTGCTGGCCTTGATAGCGGCGCCGACCGACGGCGAGAGCCCCGCTGCCGCGATTGAGGCCGACACCGCCATTGCCCGCGCGTTGCGCCTGATGCGTCACCGCGGACCCGACGAGCCCGGCGGGTTGTTTGACCCCGACGGTGACGGGGCCGTCGTATTCGGCTTCAATCGGCTGTCCTTCATCGACATCGCGCATTCGCACCAGCCGCTGCGGTGGGGGCCGCGGCAGGCCCCCGGCCGCTACGTGCTGGTGTTCAACGGCGAAATCTACAACTACCTCGAGCTGCGCGAGGAATTGCGCGCCCGACACGGCGCCGTCTTCGCCACCGACGGCGACGGCGAGGCCATCGTCGCCGGCTACCACTACTGGGGCACCGACGTACTGAAGCGCCTGCGCGGCATGTTCGCCTTCGCGCTGTGGGACACGGTGACCCGCGAATTGTTTTGCGCCCGTGACCCTTTCGGCATCAAGCCGCTGTTCATGGCGACCGGCAGCGGCGGCACCGCGGTGGCCAGTGAGAAGAAATGCCTGCTGGATCTGGCCGATTTGATCGGGTTCGACACTCGCATCGACGAGCGGGCCGTGCAGCACTATACGGTCCTGCAGTACGTGCCGGAGCCCGAGACCCTGCACCGCGGGGTGCGGCGGCTGGAATCCGGCTGCTACGCCAGGATCCGGGCCGGCGTGGCGCCCGAGATCAGCCGCTACTTCGTACCGCGCTTTGCCGCCACGCCGATCACCCCCGACACCGAACAGGCCCGCTACGACGAGATCACCGCGGTGCTCGAGGACTCGGTGGCCAAGCACATGCGCGCCGACGTCACCGTCGGGGCGTTTCTGTCCGGCGGTATCGACTCGACGGCGATCGCGGCGCTGGCCATCCGGCACAACCCGCGGCTGATCACGTTCACCACCGGTTTCGAGCGGGAGGGATTCTCCGAGATCGACGTCGCGGTGGCCTCCGCCGAGGCGATCGGTGCCCGCCACATCGCCAAGGTGGTCAGCTGCGACGAGTTCGTCGCCGCGCTGCCCGAGATCGTCTGGTACCTCGACGAGCCCGTCGCCGACCCCGCGCTGGTCCCGTTGTTCTTCGTCGCCCGCGAAGCCCGCAAGCACGTCAAGGTGGTGCTCTCCGGCGAGGGCGCCGACGAGCTGTTCGGCGGCTACACGATCTACCGCGAGCCGCTGTCATTGAGGCCCTTCGACTACCTGCCGCGGCCGCTGCGGCGCTCGATGGGCAAGGTCTCCAAGCCGCTGCCCGACGGCATGCGCGGCAAGAGCCTGCTGCACCGCGGGTCGCTGACGATCGAGGAGCGGTACTACGGCAACGCCCGCAGCTTCTCCGACGCGCAGCTGCGCGACGTGCTGGCGGCCTTCCGCGAGGACTGGACCCACACCGACGTCACGGCATCGGTGTACGCCGAATCGGTCACCTGGGACCCGGTGGCCCGCATGCAGCACATCGACCTGTTCACCTGGCTGCGCGGCGACATCTTGGTCAAGGCCGACAAGATGACGATGGCGAACTCGCTGGAGCTGCGGGTGCCGTTTTTAGACCCCGAGGTGTTCGCGGTGGCGTCGCGGCTTCCGGTGGACGCCAAGATCACCCGAACCACCACCAAGTACGCGCTGCGGCGGGCGCTGGAGCCCGTCGTCCCGGCGCATGTACTGCACCGGCCCAAGCTCGGGTTCCCGGTCCCGATCCGGCACTGGCTGCGCGCCGGTGAACTGCTGGAATGGGCCTACGCGATGGTGGACTCGTCACAGGCCGATTACCTGATCGATCGGGCCGCCGTGCGACGGATGCTCGACGAGCACCGAACCGGCGCCGCCGATCACAGCCGCCGGCTGTGGACGGTGCTGATCTTCATGCTCTGGCACGCGATCTTCGTCGAGCACAGCGTCGTGCCGCAGATCAGCGAGCCCCAGTACCCGGTCGAGTTATGACCGCGAGCAGTCGCAAAAGCGCGGCGACACGCCGGTTTACGGGTGCTTTTGTGTCTGTTCGCGCTACCTAAGCCAGCACGGCCGCGATTTCGGCGGCGGCGTCATCGCCGTAGGCGCCGGCCAAGCGGGTCTTCGCGACCTCGCGGTCCCACTCCCATTCCTGGGTTCCGGTCGACTCCAGCACCAGCACCGCGACCAGCGATCCCAGCTGCGCCGAACGCTCCAGGCTCAGCCCGGCGCTGCGCCCGGTCAGGAAGCCGGCCCGAAACGCGTCACCCACGCCGGTGGGGTCGGTTTGGCTGTTCTCGGGCACCACGTCGACGTGGGTGGTGGTGCCGGTGCGGTCCACGATGTCCACACCCTTGGCGCCCAGGGTCGTCACCCGCAGATCGACCTTCTCCAGCACGTCGGCCTCCGACCAGCCGGTCTTGGACAGCAACAGCTCCCACTCGTAATCGTTGGTGAACAGGTAGGTCGCACCGTCGATGAGCTTGTTGATCTCGTCCCCGGACAACCGAGGCAGCTGCTGGGACGGGTCGGCGACGAAGGCCAGCCCAAGCTCGCGGCATTCGTCGGTGTGCACCACCATGGCGTCGGGGTCATTGGCGCCGATGATGACCAGCTCGGGTTTGCCGACGGACGACACCACGTCGGCGAGCTTGATGTTGCGGGCCTCCGACATGGCACCGGGGTAGAACGACGCGATCTGGGCCATGTCGAGGTCGGTGGTGCAGACGAAACGCGCGGTGTGCGCGGTTTCAGAGATCAGCACGTTGCCGCAGTTGACACCGTGGCTCTGCAGCCATTCGCGGTATTCGCCGAAGTCGTCACCGGCCGCACCGACGAGCGCCACGTCGCCGCCTAGCACGCCGATGGCAAACGCGATGTTTCCCGCCACGCCACCGCGGTGAATCACCAGGTCGTCGACCAGAAAGCTGAGCGATACCTTCTGCAGATGATCGGCCAGTAGGTGCTCGGAGAATCGGCCGGGAAAGCGCATCAGATTGTCAGTCGCAATCGAACCGGTTACCGCGATTGTCACGAAACTTTCACCCTTCCTTCGTTAGCCCGCCTAGCTTACCCACGGAAATCGGGCCGCGACGGCTGCCCCCGATGCAGCCACGGCCGGAGGCAGCTGGTGCGCTAGCCTGCCAAGAGAGTCACTGGCGTGGGCGGCACCGAATTCATTGCTGACTCTTTGCCCCGTACACCACCGTAGGAGAACCACGATGGCCGGTCCGCACTCGCCGAATCCTACTGTCGGCGCCGACGGACCGCCGCCTCACAGCGAGGGCCAACCCCATCAGCCCCACCAGTCCGCGCCCTTGGAGTATCCGGGCAATTACCACGCGCATCCGAAACCACGGCACCGGCGGCTGATCATCGGCATTCTGGTGGCCGTCGCGCTGGTGGCCGCGACGACGGCGGCGATCGTGTACGGGGTGCGCACCAACGGAGCCAACACCGGCGGCGCGTTCTCCGAGGGGTCTGTCAAGACGGCGATTCAGGGGTATCTGGACGCACTCGCGCACCGCGACGTCGACACCATCGAACGCAACGCGCTGTGCGGCCTCTACGACGGCATCCGCGACCGGCGCTCCGACCAGGCCCTGGCCAAGCTCAGCAGCGACGCGTTCCGCAAGCAGTTCTCCGAGGTCGAGGTGACCGCGGTCGACAAGGTCGTGTACTTGTCGCAGTACCAGGCTCAGGCGTTGTTCACCATGAAGGTGTCGCCGTTCGCCGGCGGCACGATGCACGGACAGGTGCAGGGCATCGCGCAGCTGCTGTTCCAGCGCAACCAAATCTTGGTGTGCTCGTATGTCCTGCGGACCGCGGGCTCGATCAGTTAAACGAGTCGCCGCAGGCGCACGAACCGCTGGCGTTGGGGTTGTCGATGGTGAAACCCTGCTTCTCGATGGTGTCCACGAAGTCGATCGACGCGCCTTCCACGTAGGGCGCGCTCATCCGGTCCACTGTCAGTTTCACCCCGCCGAAGTCCGCGATCAGGTCACCGTCCAGCGTCCGGTCATCGAAGAAGAGGTTGTAGCGCAGCCCGGCGCAGCCGCCCGGCTGGACCGCGATCCGCAGCGCCAGGTCGTCGCGTCCCTCCTGGTCCAGCAGGGACTTCGCCTTGGTGGCGGCGGCCTCGGTCAAAATCACGCTATGGGTCTTGGCGCTCGACTCGTTCTGCACCGTCATTGCTTAACTCCTACATGCCTCATTTGGTACCGGCCACTTTTGCCCAGGGCAAAGCCCACTCGCTTAACGGTACCCTGCAGCACCGCTATTCCCGAGTCGCTCCGCCACAACAGACGCCAAACCCATCAGCTGATTGGCTGCATCGGCCTGTGCCAACCGCACCGAACCGGCGTACTCGGCGATCGACAACGCGGCCATGATGCCCGCTAATCGCGACGCGGACTTGTCCAGGGACACCTGCCCGGCCAGCACCACCACCGGAATCCCCAAGGGACGGGCCGCGTCGGCGAGCGAACCGACCACTTTCCCGTGCAGTGACTGCTCGTCGAACTGACCCTCACCGGTGACGATCAGCTCAGCGACGGCGAGGTTCTCGGCCAGGTGGGTGTGTTCGGCGATGATCGCCGCGCCGGACTTGCATCGGCCGCCCAGCGCGAACAGCCCCGCGCCGATGCCACCGGCCGCCCCTGCCCCCGGCTCGGCGCCGACGTCCCGCCCGGCCGCCTCCTCGAGTTCGAGCGCCCACGCTTCGAGGCGGACTTCGAGCGCGGCGACGGTCGGCGTGTCGGCACCCTTCTGCGGCGCGAATACCCTGGCGGCGCCCCACGGTCCCAGCAGCGGATATTCGACGTCAGGCGCGGCGATCAGGTCGACCCCGGACAGCTGGTCGCGGGCGGCTTCCAGCCCGCCGAGCTCGGCAACCATTCCCCGCCCGCCGTCGGTGCACGCGCTGCCCCCCAGCCCGACCACGATCCGGCGCGCCCCGGCCCGCAGCGCCTCGGCGATGAGCTGCCCGACTCCCCTGCTGCTGGCCGCCAGCGCGGTTTCCGGCGTGGGCGGGCTGTCGAGCAAGGCCAGGCCGCAGGCCTGCGCACACTCCAGGTAGGCGGTTTTCGACCCGCCATCGAACACCCACGCGGCTTCCACCGGGGTGTCCAGCGGTCCGGACACCCGCAGTCGACGCATCTCCCCCAGCTGGCTGGCCAGCACTTCGACGAAACCAGGGCCTCCGTCGGATTGCGGGGCGATCATGAACCGATCGCCCGGACGTGACCGCGTCCAGCCGGTAGCGATGGCGGCGGCCGCCTCGGTGGCCGAAAGGCTATCGCCGTAGCAATCCGGGGCCACCAAAACCAGCATCGCCGGCAACTGGAGACGACCGGGCGCGAGGCCATCGTCAGCATCATCCGAGGCCATCGAGCCGTCGTCCATCACAGGTAGCCGTTCATCAACCGTAAGCGTAGGGCCAAGGGACACCCTGGCGCATGCACACTCGGGCCGCCGTTACAGGACCTTTTCGCGCCGGGTGATCCGCACAGTAACCTGGCGACTGTGAAGCTGCTGGGCCGCAAAAAGGGCCATGAAGAAGGCGCCGCTGAAGTGGTGGGATTGGCGACACCAGATGGGTTCGACGCCGATTCGGGGGCCGCGCCACCGGGCGGGGCACGCAAGACCGACCCCAAGGGCCGACCAACGCCCAAACGCGACGAAGCGGCCCGACGTGGCACCAAAAAGGGCCCCATCGCACCCGCGCCCAAGACCGCCTCGGAGGCGCGCGCCCGACGCAAGTCGTTGGCCGGCCCCAAGCTGAGCCGCGAAGAGCGCAGGGCCCAACGGGTTACCAGCCGGGCCAAGATGACGGATCGCCGGGAACGGATGATGGCCGGCGACGAGGCCTACCTGCTGCCGCGCGACCAGGGCCCGATCCGCCGTTACGTCCGCGACGTGGTGGACTCCCGACGCAATTTGCTCGGCTTGTTCATGCCGTCGGCGCTGGCTCTGCTGTTCATCTCGATGGGCGTGCCTCAGCTGCAGTTCTACATGTCTCCCGTCATGGTGGGTCTGATGGCCGTGATGGGGGTCGACGCGGTCATCTTGGGCCGCAAGGTCGGCAAGATGGTCGATGCGAAGTTCCCGGCTAACACCGAAAGCCACTGGAAGCTAGGCGTGTACGCGGCCGGACGGGCTTCGCAAATGCGCCGGATGCGCGCGCCCCGGCCCCAGGTCGAGCGCGGCGGCAGTGTCCGTTAAGAATCGATCGAAAGCCGTCTGACCCAGGTGCGCACCCTGGTGCTCGGCGGGATCAGGTCGGGCAAATCTCGGTGGGCGGAGGATGCCATCGCGACGTCACTGGCACCCGAGCAGCCGGTGCGATACCTGGCCCCGGGGCCGGCGGGCTCCGGTGATGCGGCCTGGGCGCACCGGATCGCCGAACACCGCGATCGTCGGCCCGCGCATTGGTCCACCGTCGAAACCGAGGAAATCGCAACGCAATTGCGACAGTCGCCCACCCCGACGCTTGTCGACGATCTCGGTGTCTGGCTGACCGGCACGCTGGACCGCCACCACGGCTGGGACGGCGGTTCGGTGCCGGTTGCCGTCCGAGACGAGGTCGAAGACATGGTCGCCGCGGTCGGCGCGTTTGCATCGGTGCTGATGCTGGTGAGCCCTGAGGTCGGGTTGACCGTGGTGCCGGCTACCGCCGCCGGCCGCCGGTTCGCCGACGAGCTGGGCACCCTCAACCAGAAGATGGCTGAGGTGTGCGACCGGGTGGTGCTGGTGGTGGCCGGGCAGGCCGTTCCGATCAAGCCGTCGGGAATCTAATGGAATTCGCGCCAGTGCCGCCACCCGATGCGGACGCCGCCGCAGCCGCCCGCGCCCGCCAGGACACCCTGACCAAGCCGCGCGGCGCGCTGGGCCGTCTCGAGGACCTGTCGGTCTGGGTGTCGTCGTGCCAAGGCCAGTGCCCGCCGCGGCAGTTCGAGCGCGCCCGGGTGGTGGTGTTTGCCGGTGACCACGGCGTCGCCCGCTCCGGCGTGTCGGCCTACCCGCCGGAAGTGACTGCCCAGATGGTCGCCAACATCGACGCCGGCGGTGCGGCGATCAACGCGCTGGCCGACGTCGCCGGCGCGACGGTGCGCATCGTGGATCTGGCGGTGGATGCCGACCCGTTGTCGCAGCAGATCGGCGAGCACAAGGTGCGGCGCGGCAGCGGGGACATCGCGGTGGCGGACGCGCTGACCGACGCCGAGACCACCGCGGCGATCGCAGCGGGGCGGCAGATCGCCGACGACGAGGTCGACGCCGGCGCCGACCTGCTCATCGCCGGCGACATCGGGATCGGAAACACTACGCCCGCAGCGGTTTTGGTGGCGGCGATGACGAACGCCGAGCCGGTCGCCGTGGTCGGTTTCGGGACCGGGATCGATGACGCGGGCTGGGCCCGCAAGACGGCCGCGGTGCGCGACGCCCTGTTCCGCACCCGGTTGGTGTTGCCCGACCCGGTCGGTTTGCTGCGCTGCGGCGGCGGTGCGGATCTGGCCGCGATGGCGGGCTTCTGCGCGCAGGCCGCGGTGCGGCGCACCCCGCTGATACTCGACGGCATGGCGGTTACCGCCGCCGCGCTGGTCGCCGAGCGCCTGGCGCCCGGCGCCCGGCAGTGGTGGCAGGCCGGGCACAAATCCACCGAACCGGGACATGCCCTGGCCCTGGCGGAGCTGGGTTTGGACCCGATCGTCGACCTGCGGATGGGGCTGGGCGAGGGTACCGGCGCCACTGTGGCGCTGCCGCTACTGCGTGCGGCGGTGGCCGCGCTGTCATCGATGGCCACCTTCACCGAGGCCGGTGTATCCACCCGGTACCCCACTGGCTCACCGTGATGCGTTCGCTGGCAACGGCTTTCTCCTTCGCGACGGTCATGCCCGTTCCCGGGCGCGCACCCATGGGCCGTGGCGCCATGACGGCGCTGCCGGTGGTCGGCGTCGCGTTGGGCGCTCTGGCCGCGGCCGTCTCGTGGGGCGGGGCTCAAGTGTTCGGGCCGTCCAGCCCGCTGCCCGGACTACTCGCGGTGACGGCCCTGCTGCTCGCCACGCGCGGCCTGCACATCGACGGCGTCGCCGATACGGCCGACGGGCTGGGCTGCTACGGGCCGCCGCCGCGAGCGCTGGCGGTGATGCGCCACGGGTCCACCGGGCCGTTCGGCGTGGCCGCCGTGGTGCTGGCGATCGTGCTGCAGGGGCTGTCGTTCTCGGTGCTCGGTAAGGCGGGGATTGTCATTGTGGTGTTTGCTGGCCGGGTCGCGGCGGTGCTGGCGTGTCGTCGATCCGTGCCGGCGGCCGACGGCAGCGCCCTGGGCGCCCGGGTCGCCGGCACGCAGCCCTTGCCGGTGGTGGCGGCGTGGTTGGCGGTGCTGCTGGGCGTTTCGCTGGTGGCCGGTCCGCGGTTGTGGCAGGGGCCGGTCGCGGTGCTGGTGGCGGTGGGCTGCGCTGCGGTCCTGGTCGCGCACTGTGTGCGACGGTTCGGCGGCATCACCGGCGACGTGCTGGGCGCCGGTATCGAACTAACCACGACGGTGAGCGCCGTGGCGCTGGCGGGCTTGGCGCGGTTCTAGGCCGAGCAGTCCCCCGCAAGCGGGAGGTGCCCCCAGCAAAAGTCCCCGACACGCCGGGCGCAAAGGGTCTTTTGCGTCTGCTCGCGCTGGCTAACCCAGGCGGCCCATCCAGCCGTGCGTATCGGCGAAGGTGCCGCGCTGGATCCCGGTCAGGGTGTCGCGCAGCGCCATCGTCACTTCGCCAGGTTGGCCGTCGGCGATGGTGAATTCGGTATCGCCGTACTTCACGCAGGCGACCGGGGTGATGACGGCGGCGGTGCCGCAGGCGAACACCTCGGTGATTTCGCCGGCGGCGGCTTTCTTTTGCCACTCGTCGATATCGATCTTGCGCTCCTCGACGGCGAACCCCGCGTCAATTGCCAACTGCAGCAACGAATTCCGGGTGATGCCGGGCAGCAGCGAGCCGGACAGCTCCGGGGTGACCAGGCGCGCCGATCCGCCGCTGCCGAGCACGAAGAACAGGTTCATCCCGCCCATCTCTTCGACATAGCGCCGCTCGACGGCGTCCAGCCACACCACTTGGTCGCACCCGTTTTCGGCGGCCTGGGCCTGAGCCAGCAGCGACGCCGCGTAGTTGCCGCCGAACTTGGCCGCACCGGTGCCGCCCGGGCAGGCCCGCACATACTCCGTCGACACCCACACGTTGACGGGATTGATGCCACCCTTGAAATACGCACCGGCCGGCGATGCGATCAGCAGATACCGGTACTGCTTGGACGGGCGCACCCCCAATCCCGGTTCGGTGGCGAAGATGAACGGTCGCAGATACAGGGCTTCTTCCCCACCGGCGGCGGGCACCCAGGCATTGTCGACGGCGATGAGCTGACACAGCGATTCGATAAACAGCTCGTCGGGCAGTTCGGGGATGGCGAGGCGCCGCGCCGACGAACGCAGCCTGGCGGCGTTGGCCTCGGCGCGAAACGACACGATCGACCCGTCCGCCCAGCGGTACGCCTTGAGCCCTTCGAACACCTCTTGCGCGTAGTGCAACACGATCGCCGACGGATCCAGCTGTATTGGGCCGTAAGCGCTCACCTGCGCGTCGTGCCAGCCCTGGCCCTCGTCGTAGGCGATGGAAACCATATGGTCGGTGTGGTATTTGCCGAAGCCCGGCTCGGCCAGAATTAATTCACGTTCGGCGTCCGTCGCCCGATTTGACGCGTGCGTAACCGTGAACTCGAGTGAGCCGCTGGTCATGGCGCCGATTGTATATCCGCGCGCGAACGGGTTTTTGCCACAAGAATGCCCGTCCGCTACCGGGTCTTCACATCGACGAAGGGCGGACGCACGACTTCGCACTCGACAGCACGACCACGCACGTCGACGGTGATTTGCTGGCCGTCCTCGATACCGGCATCGGTGTCGATCAGTGCCAGCCCGATGCCGACTTGCAACGTCGGGGAGAACGTTCCCGACGTAGTGACTCCGACCTTTCTGTCCTGGGGGGATTCCCCCGCGCGCACCGCCAGCCCCGGCCGCAACACGCCCCGGCCGATCATGCGCAGACCCCGCAACAGCCGCCGCGGCCCGGCCTCCTTCTCGGCCAGCAACGCGTCGCGGCCGAAGAACGCGTCCTTCTTCCAGCCGATCGCCCAGCCGCATCGGGCCTGCAGCGGCGATATGTCGAGCGAGAGTTCGTGCCCGTGCAGCGGGTAGCCCATCTCGGTGCGCAGCGTGTCGCGGGCGCCCAGACCCGCCGGCTCACCTCCCGCGTCGGCGACCGCCGTCACCAGCGCGTCGAACACAACGGCCGCGGACTCCCAGGGCGGCAGTAGTTCGTAGCCGTGCTCGCCGGTGTACCCGGTGCGGCAAACACGCACCGGCACACCGGAATACGAGGCGTCGCCATAACCCATGTAATCCATGCCGGTGGGCAGCCCCAGCGCGTTCAGCACGTCGGTCGACCGCGGCCCCTGCACCGCCAGCACCGCGTACGAGCGGTGCAGATTGGTGATCGTCAGACCGGCCGGCGCGGCGGCCGCCAGCGCGTCGACCACCGCGGCGGTGTTGGCGGCATTGGGCACCAGGAAGATCTCGTCGTCATCGACGTAGTAGGCGATCAGGTCATCGATGACGCCGCCGGATTCGGTGCAGCACAGTGTGTATTGAGCCTTGCCCGGCCCGATGCGGCCCAAGTCGTTGGTGAGCGCCGAGTTGACGAACTGCGCCGCGCCGGGTCCGCGGACCAACGCCTTGCCGAGGTGGCTGACGTCGAACAGGCCGACGGCGTTGCGGGTGGCGTTGTGCTCGCTGACGGTGCCGGCATACGACACGGGCATCAGCCAGCCACCGAACTCGGCGAAACTGGCGCCCAACTCGCGATGGCGTTCTTCCAACGGGCCGTCCAGTAGTTCAGTCACGGCGTCCCACCCTAATCCGCGGCGCTGCTGGCAGACTTGGGCAGGTGTCACGTTCCCAGGACTTCCCCGACTTCGAAGCGCTGGAGACGGCCGGGATCGCCGATCCGCGCGGGCGGGCCGACCTGATCAAGTACCTGGACGAACTTGGCTTCACCGTCGAGGAGATGGCCGAAGCCGAAAGGCGCGGCCGGCTGTTCGGCCTTGCCGGTGATGTTCTGTCCTGGTCGGGGCCCCCGATCTACACGTTGCACACCGCGGCCGAGGAACTCGGGATATCGGCCGACGATGTCGCACGGGCGTGGGCTTTGCTCGGCTTAACCGTCGCCGGTCCCAATGTTCTTGCGCTGAGCCAGGCTGACGTCGACGCTTTGGCGACCTGGCTCGCACTCAAGACGGCGGTGGGTGAGGGCGGCGCCTACGGTCTACTGCGAGTGCTCGGCGCCGCGATGGCCCGGCTCGCGGAGGCCGAGTCGACGATGATCCGCGGCGGGATGCCGGACATCCAGATGACCCACACTCGCGACGAGCTCGCCACCGCGCAGACCTACCGTGCGGTCGCCGAGTTCGTCCCCCGCCTCGGGAAACTGATCGACACCGTCCACCGCCACCATCTGATCAGCGCCCGAACGCACTTCGAGGGTGTGCTTCGCGACACGTCGGCGGCGGTGGTGTGCGGCGTTGGCTTTGCGGATCTGTCCGGCTTCACGGCGCTGACCCAGGCGTTGACGCCCGCGGAGTTGTCCGAGCTGCTCAATCAGTTCGCCGGCACCGTCTCCGATGTAGTCCATGCCGACGGCGGCCGGGTCGTGAAGTTCATTGGCGACGAGGTGATGTGGGTGAGCGCGACACCCGCGCGGCTGGCGCAGGTGGCGGTCGATCTCGTCGACCACCCGAAGGCGCGCGAGGAAGGACTGCGGGTCCGCGCCGGTCTCGCTTTCGGCACGGTGCTGGCCATCAACGGCGACTACTTCGGCAACCCGGTCAACCTGGCCGCCCGACTCGTGGCGGCGGCGGCACCGGGCCAGATCCTGGCGACCTCCGAGCTGCACGACGAGTTGCCCGACTGGCCGACAGTGGCCCAAGGCCCGTTGACGCTCAAGGGTTTTGACGCCCCGGTGACCGCCTACGATCTGCACACCGGGACGCTGCCCACCTAGCTCCTGGCCCCGGTGACTATGGTAAATGGCCGTGACCACCACCGAATCGGGCTACCAGGTCCCTGCTGTCAACGTCGCCACGTCGCTGCCGAAGCTGCCGAAGCGCGCCGCGGGTTCCGCGGTATTGATCGTGCCGGTCGTCTCGACCGGTGAAGACGACCGGCCGGGCGCGGTCGTTGCGGCCGCCGAGCCGTTCCTGACCGCCGATGCGGTCGCCGAAATCGAGGCCGGCCTGCGGGCGCTCGCCGCGACGGGCGGCAGTGAACAGGTGCATCGGCTCGTGGTGCGGTCGCTGCCGGTGAGCAGCGTGCTGACGGTCGGCCTGGGCAAACCGCGGCCAGAGTGGCCGGCGGACACCATCCGTCGCGCCGCCGGCGCGGCCGCCCGGTCGCTGGGCGGTGCCGAGGCGGCGATCACCACGCTGACAGAGCTGCCCGGTGAACCCGGCGAAGACGTCTGCTCGGCAGCGGTTGAGGGGCTGATCCTGGGCGGCTACCGCTTCGACGCCTTCCGCAGCGGTAAGACGGCGCCGAAAGACGATGGGCTGCGCAAGATTACGGTGTTGGCGAGCAGCAAAGACGCCAAGAAGCAAAGCGCGCACGGTGCGGCCGTCGCGACCGCGGTGGCCGCCGCCCGCGACCTGGTCAACACTCCCCCGAGTCACCTGTTTCCCGCCGAATTCGCAAAGCGTGCAAAGGCTTTGGGCGAATCGGCGGGTCTTGAGGTAGAGGTGCTCGACGACAAGGCACTGAAGAAGGACGGCTACGGCGGGGTGATCGGTGTCGGCCAGGGCTCGTCGCGGCCGCCGCGGCTGGTGCGGCTGATCCATCGGGGATCGCAGCTAACCAAGAACCCGAAGAAGGCCAAGAAAGTGGCCCTGGTCGGGAAGGGCGTCACCTTCGACACCGGCGGTATCTCGATCAAGCCGGCGGCGTCGATGCACTACATGACCTCGGACATGGGCGGGGCGGCCGCGGTCATCGCCACCGTGGTGCTGGCCGCGCGGCTGGAACTGCCGATCGACGTGATCGCCACCGTGCCGATGGCCGAGAACATGCCGTCGGCCACCGCGCAGCGACCCGGCGACGTCCTGACGCAATACGGCGGAACTACGGTCGAGGTGCTCAACACCGACGCCGAGGGCCGGCTCATCCTGGCCGATGCCATCGTCCGGGCGTGCGAGGACAATCCGGACTACCTGATCGAGACGTCCACGCTGACCGGTGCGCAGACGGTTGCGCTGGGTGCCCGCATACCCGGGGTGATGGGCAGTGACGAGTTCCGCGACCGGGTCGCCGAGATCTCGCAACGGGTCGGCGAGAACGGTTGGCCGATGCCGCTGCCCGACGAGCTCAAGGACGACCTGAAGTCCACTGTGGCCGACCTGGCCAACGTCAGCAACCAGCGCTTCGCCGGCATGCTGGTGGCCGGGGTCTTCCTGCGCGAGTTCGTCGCGGACGGTGTGGCCTGGGCGCACATCGACGTGGCGGGTCCCGCTTACAACACTGGCAGCGCGTGGGGCTACACGCCCAAGGGCGCTACGGGTGTGCCGACCCGCACCATGTTCGCGGTGTTGGCTGACATCTCACAGAACGGCTAGCAAAGCCCAGCAACGGACTGGGCCGACGCCCTTGCCGCCGATCACGCGTTTAGCCGCGACTGAATCGGCTAACCATGCACGGTCCGCAATTTCTCCGAAAGGTGCGAGCTGTGAGTGTGCGACGGTTGATCGTGGTGGTCGGGGCGGTGCTTCTACTGGCAGGAGTGATCGGGCTCTTGATTCCGGTGGCGGTACCGGATGACGGAGGATCAAATGGTGGATCAATTGGGTGCGGCAATGCGCTCGCTGCCAATCTGCAAAGTGCCCGCAGCGCAAACGACAAGACCGGAGCAAACATCCCGATCGTCGGCCAGTTGGTCCCGCACACCGACTACGTCTCCGAGTGCCAGTCGTCGTTGTCGAGCCGGCGTTCGTGGTCGATACCGCTAGCGGTCGTCGGGCTCGTCGTTGTCGTCGGTGCCGCACTCCCGGAACTGCAAGCCCGGCGACCTGTGGCGACTGGTGGCGGCGTGTCCGGAACCGGCTAGCTCCGCACCGCTGGCCGCTGGAACCATTTGACCTTTTGCTGCCACGCGTGCGCTGAGCTGAACGCGAACACGACGCCACATAGACACGCGAACAGCCACACCAGCGCCGCGCCCACCGGCCCCTGGAACGGCGGAACCAGCGCGGTGATAGCCCGCACCACACACGTCATGATCCCGGATGCCGTCGCGAACAGATAAACACTGGCAACGCGCCTCGATCGCGGATCTCTCCGCAGGATGAGCAGCGCGCGTGCGCCGAACAGCAGCAGGTACGTGAGGGTTGCACAGAGCAGCAACCAATACACGGTCAGCCAGAAGTCGGTGCGCAGCTCGAAGAAATCGCGCGCATAGCTGCGGCTGCCACGACCGAGCGAGAAAGTGGCCAGCAACAACGGAATACACAGAGTCGCCGGCCGCTCCACGTATTGCTTGAACGACGCCTGAATGGTGCTGTCGTCACCGAGTCGGCCGAGCGCGTTGTAGACGATCGCCGAGGCCGCGACGATGTAACAGTCGTGCCCGAGGTAATTCTGCAGGTTCCACTCGCCGGTGAGACGATGCAGAGCAACGCCGACAGTGTCGGACGCCAAGGGCGACATCAGCGCGACGGCGCACCCTTGTAACGCGATGTTGAGTGTGGCGGCCACTTCCCACCGGCAATGCCAGGTGAGGCGCCGGATCCACAGACTCCACGAAATGGATGCCAGGGTGATGACGATGAGGGCGGTAATGGCCACGGCTATACCTCTAGGACCTCTAGGTACTTGCGGAAGCTAGAGCGGGGGGGCGTCCGGCCGCGGGCGCAGGTCGGCCATCGTTGGTCGCTTTCTGCCGGTCTGCACCGCCACGCCGGTCGACGTGGGCGCCGGATGGGCCTGATGGGCCAGTGCGGAATGTCCCCGGATCTCGTCCGCCAACGCGGCGATCTCTTCGGGCTCGATGAACCGGTACCGCGCCAACAGCTCGGCACGGTTGATACCCAGATTGCGTGCCGCGGTGCACAAGTTGTCGGCGGTGATCAACGTTCCCTTTTCCAGCTGGTCGTAATACGTGGACCGGGGCAACTCCATCGCGGTCCAGATCTCTTCCCTGCTGAGGGGGCGCCCCGCCAAGTACGAGAGGACCGTGGCAAAGTCTTTGCGAGTATCGTCCGGGTACACGCGTGCACCATAACCGGTTTTGCCGACATTTGATGCCCAAAGTACGTAAATTGATGTACCTGGGAACTGCATCGAAGCTGCTTTCCCAGATTTCATTCATTTGGATCGGCCATACTCCCGCTATTAGGCTCACGTCGAATAAATGCGTGTCATTCAGCCGGACATTTTGTCAGGCCTCGACTCGTCCGGCGTGTTCGCCGCAGGCGCCACGCGGGAATCCTGACAGTCCCTCAGCTCGTCCGTGCAATCCGCGCGGGAGCCGCCACGACGTTGATCGCCAACGGCGGCCAGCTTGTGGCGGTGACGACCCGCACCCGGCACCTTGCCCGGATAGCGATTGGGGCCATCCACGATCAAGAGATCCTTGATTCGGCCCATGATGAACAGCTCTCCGTCGGAGAAGAAGCCCAAATCACCGGTTCTCAGCCAAGGGCCCTCGGGTGTGCCGGGCGACCGAACGGCAAGCCTGGCGCCGAAGGTCCGCTCGGTCTCGCGGTGCTTCTGCCAATAGCCCATTGCGACGTTGTCGCCGTGCACCCAGATCTCACCCGCGGTCTGCGGCGGGCACTCGATTCTGCCGTAGGGGTTGACGATCCGCACGGCCGGCGACTGGGGCACCCCGTAGCCGATCAGCGCGGTGCCGTGTTGGCACCGGTGCGCGTAGCCGGCGGAAAGCTGCGCGGATTCGAAGCGGACGATATGTGGTGGACGCGCCGGTTTGCGGGTCGCCACATACGCCGTCGCCTCGGGGAGCCCGTAGGTGGGCCGAATCACCGCGTCAGGGAGATTGAAGCGAGCGAACCGCCTCGTGAAACGCGCGACCGACGCGGCGTGTATCCGTTCGCTGCTGTCGAGAATGCCCAGCACATGCCCTAGATCGAGGCCCACCATATCGTTGTCTGATGTCGTTTGCGCTACCAACTCATAAGCGAAGTTGGGTGCGGCCGACCAGACGCAGCGGTTTGTTGCCAGCAACTGGATCCAGCGAGCTGGCCGCTGCAGGAAAGACGCCGGGCTCATAAGAACTGCGCGGAATCCACCGAGAATCGGTGCGCAAATCCCCAGCATCAGACCCATGCCGTGGTCGAAGGGTAGCCACGAGACAACGGTGGTGCCGCGCGGCGCGATGCCGCCGCGCTCGCTGAAGTAGTCGGACACCATCTGGTCGAAATTGGCCAGCAGGTTGCCGTGCGAGACAACGACTCCAGCCGGCGGACGGGTCGACCCGGCCGTGTACTGCAAATACGCGGTGGCCGGCCAGCTTTCGCGCACGCCACCGACGTCTTTGCGGTAATCCAGATCCAGCCAATCGACATAGACGACCAGCGGAGCGAATTCGGCGCGCTGCGAATCGACATACTTCTTGATGCTGCCGACCTCTGAGGACGTGGTGAGAATGACGGCGGGCGCCGTGTCCCGCAGCACCGCGAGAACCAGCTCATCGCTGGACCCGCCCAGCGAAAGCGAAAGCGGAACCGCGATAAGCCCGGCCTGCAGCGCTCCCAGGAACGCGGCGACATAATCCGGGCCGTGTGGCGCCAGGATCAGGGCGCGGTCACCGGTCGACCCACGGAGACTGAGCGCCTGTGCGACGCTGAGCGCTCGCCGATACAGCTGAGCCCACGTCAGGCTTTCGGTAACTCCATCCGAATCCTGCTCGTAGTCAACGAACGTGAACGCCGTGTCATCCGGCCGCAACCGGGCGCGCTCGCGCAGCATGGCCGGCATACACGACTTGACCCGAGCTTCGTGCCCATCACAACCTGTCATAGCGAGCGTGCCGCGTCTGGCGAGAGGAGTGCTATCACTGCGGCCACCTTTTAGTGCGATTCGGGCCAGGATAGATACAACATCGGCGCAACATGGCCCTTAAACATGTCGGGGGAAATGCATAATATGTCGAATTTCGTGTGCCGGTCAAAGCGAAAATTCAATGTACCTTTTGTCGCGTCCAACTAATTGGACGTCCGGGCCGAGAAATTGGATATTGTCACGACATTTCCGCTACTGGACGCGAAATTAGTGGCTGAAAAATCCGAAGAACCGGATATGGACAGCACGCATTCGCCGTGTAGCGCCGCCCGCTAAATGACCCGCCCGCGCGCGGTGCTGCGCAGCGCCTGCGGCAGCACTCGCGAAATGCCGTATAGCGCATAGGCTTCCGGCGCCACCGGGCGGATCGGCTTGTTTTTCTTCACCGAAGACAGGATCGCGTTGGCAACCTTGTCCGGCCCGTAGCGACGCAGCGCGAACATCTTGTCGATCTGCCCCCGCCGGCCCGAGACGTGCTCGTCGTCCCTCCCGAGGGGCGCGTCGAAGCGGGTGGCGTTGATGATGTTGGTGTTGATCACACCGGGGCAGATCGTGGTCAGCCCGACACCGGCGGCGTCGAGTTCGGCCCGCAGGCAATCGGAGAACATGAAAGTTGCGGCCTTGGATGTGCAATAAGCGTTCAACGACTGCAGCGGGGCGTAGGCAGCCATCGACGACACGTTGACGATGTGCCCGCCGGTGCCACGCTCCACCAGTCGCCGCCCGAACGCCCGACAACCGTTGACCACCCCACCGAGATTGATCTCGATCACACGGTCGAACTGCTCGCGCGGGGTGTCCAGAAATCGCCCCGCCTGCCCGATGCCGGCGTTGTTAACCACGATGTCGGGCACGCCGTGTTCGGCGCTGACCCGCTCGGCGAATGCCTCGACCGCGTCGGCGTCGGACACGTCGAGCACATAGGGATACGCGACACCGCCGCGCGCGGCGATCTGCGCCGCGGTGTCCTTGACGGCCGCCTCGTCGATATCGCTGACCACCACCTCGGCCCCCTCGCGCGAAAAGGCGAACGCGGTCTCGCGGCCGATCCCACTACCGGCGCCGGTGACCGACACCAGGGTGTCGCCGAAGACCGCGCGCGGGCGCCCGACCTGCGCGCGCAGCAGCGCGCGGCTGGGCGGGTTGCCGTCGGCCAGGTCGGCGAACTCGCGCACCGCCGCCGCCATCACCTGCGGGTGCGACATCGGTGAGAAGTGACCGGCCCTGATGTCGCGGCGCCACAGCCGCGGCACCCACCGCGCGGCCTCGTCGTAGCCGTAGGGGCGCACGTACTTGTCTTGGGTGTTGACGATCAGCTGCACCGGCACGTCGAAGACGTGCCCGCGAGGGCGAGAGCTGAGTGCCCGAAAGTAGTTGGCGGGGTAGGTCTTTATCGAGCGGGCGGCATCTTTGCCCAAGTCGTCGGAGTGATGGATCTGATCGACGGGGATGTTGTCGACGGCGTTGCGCCGCAACGCCGGAACCGACAACGCTAACCGAAGGAACAGCGGCGCCAGCAGCGGTATCGAGAACAGCGCCATATAGCTGAACCGCAACGTCTGGCTGATCGACCGCCCGAATCGTCGCGGTCGCCAAGGCTGACGCAGACCCCTGAAGATGTAGTCGACCAGGATGTCCTGGCTCGGGCCGGACACCGATGTGAACGACGCGACCCGGTCACTGGCACCGGGCCGGGTGAGGTACTCCCACATGCCCACCGAGCCCCAGTCGTGGGCCAGCACGTGCACCGGCCGGCCGGGGCTCAGCTCGCCGGTGACCGCGGCGAAGTCGTCGGCGAAGCGGGCCATGGCGTAGGCCGAAACGGGCTTGGGCGCCGACGACAATCCGACACCGCGGTTGTCATACCGGATGATCCGGAACCGCTCGGCCAGCAGCGGAACCACGCCGTCCCACAACACGTGCGAATCGGGGAAGCCGTGCACCAGAACGACGGGCGGACCATCGGGGTTGCCGTCTTCGTAGACCGCGATGCGCACACCGTCCGCGCTGTCGACGAACTGGGGTGACTGTTGTATTGCCGACATCCGACCTCCCGGGAACCCGCTTCGACCTGGATGTGTGCCGCCCAAGCCGCATGACAGGATAGTTAAGACATCTAGTTTGGGTCCACCCCGGTACACCACGGTGTGGTAAGCCAGATGTCGGTTTTGAGCCGACCGACGACCGATCGAGGAGTCAAACGATGGCCTTCTCAGTCCAGATGCCGGCACTCGGAGAGAGCGTCACCGAGGGCACGGTCACCCGGTGGCTCAAGCAGGAAGGCGACACGGTCGAACTCGACGAGCCGCTCGTCGAGGTGTCGACCGACAAGGTCGACACCGAAATCCCCTCGCCGGCCGCGGGCGTGCTGACCAAGATCATCGCGCAGGAAGACGACACCGTCGAGGTTGGCGGTGAGCTGGCCGTCATCGGTGACGCGTCGGAAGGCGGCACTGAGGTATCCGCAGCGCCCACCCAAGCTCCCAGCCAAGAATCGAGCCAACCGGAGCCCGAGCCCGAAGCAGCGGCGCCGGCCCAGCAAGAACCCGAGCCCGAGCCGGCAGCACCCGCCCAACGCGCTTCCGGCGGCGGCAGCGCGACGCCCGTGCTCATGCCCGAGCTTGGCGAGTCGGTCACCGAGGGCACGGTGACCCGCTGGCTCAAGAAGGTCGGAGATCCGGTTCAGGTCGACGACCCCCTGGTGGAAGTGTCCACCGACAAGGTGGACACCGAGATCCCGTCGCCGGTGGCCGGCGTGCTGCTCAGCATCACCGCGGACGAGGACGCCACCGTCCCGGTCGGCGGCGAGCTGGCCCAAATCGGCGATGCTTCCGACGCCGGCGCTTCGTCCGCTCCCGGGCCGGCTCCGGCGCCGCCCAAGCCGGAACCCAAACCGGAACCCAAGCCTGAGGTCGCGGCGGCACCCGAACCCGCCGCCGAACCGGCCCCTCCGCCGCAGCCTGCTCCCAAGGCCGAACCGGCACCGCCTCAGCCGGCCGCTGACGCCGGAACCGAAGGCGCACCGTACGTGACTCCCCTGGTGCGAAAACTGGCCAACGACAACAACATCGACCTCGCCGAGATCACCGGCACCGGCGTCGGCGGTCGGATCCGCAAGCAGGATGTGCTGGCCGCAGCGGAGCAGAAGAAGCAACCCAAGCCGGAGCCGGCGCCGACCGCGCCTGGTCCCGCGGCCGCCAAGGCCGTGCCGGCGCCCGCGCCCGCGCTGGCTCACCTGCGGGGCACCACGCAGAAGGCCAGCCGGATCCGTCAGATCACCGCCAACAAGACCCGCGAATCACTGCAGGCCACGGCGCAACTCACGCAAACCCACGAGGTCGACATGACCAAGGTCGTGGCGCTGCGGGCCGCGGCCAAGGCCGCCTTCGCCGAGCGCGAGGGCGTCAACCTGACCTACCTGCCGTTCATCGCCCGGGCCGTGATCGACGCGCTCAAGATCCACCCGAACATCAACGCCAGCTACAACGAGGACACCAAAGCGATCACCTACTACGACGCCGAGCACCTCGGCTTCGCCGTCGACACCGAGCAGGGACTGCTCTCCCCCGTCATCCACAACGCGGGTGACCTGTCGCTGGGCGGGCTGGCCAGGGCGATCTCCGACATCGCCAACCGGGCGCGGTCGGGCAACCTGAAACCCGACGACTTGTCCGGCGGCACCTTCACCATCACCAACATCGGCAGCCAGGGAGCGCTTTTCGACACCCCGATCCTGGTTCCGCCACAGGCCGCCATGTTGGGCACCGGCGCCATCGTCAAACGCCCGCGGGTGGTCGTCGACGCCTTCGGCAACGAGTCGGTCGGGATCCGCTCGATTTGCTATCTGCCGCTGACCTATGACCATCGGCTGATCGACGGCGCCGATGCCGGGCGCTTCCTCACCACCATCAAGCACCGGCTGGAAGACGGAGCTTTCGAGGCCGACCTGGGGCTCTGACAGCGTGGCTCACGCTGGTCCTAACGCTCCGAAAGCCACACTCGCAATAGCGGGTTCGTCCGGTCTGATCGGTTCGGCTTTGGCAGCGGCGCTACGAGCCGCGGACCACCCGGTGCTGCGCATCGTGCGCCGGACACCGGCGAATTCCGAAGAACTGCACTGGAATCCCGAGAGCGGCGAATTCGACGCCGACGCCCTGGCCGAGGTCGACGCCGTCGTCAACCTGTGCGGCGTCAATGTCGGCAAGCGCAGGTGGTCCGGTGCGTTCAAGCAGAGCCTGCGCGACAGCCGCATCACCCCCACGGAAGTGTTGTCGGCCGCGGTCGCCGACGCCGGCGTCGAAACCCTGATCAATGCCAGCGCGGTGGGCTACTACGGCGACACCAGGGCCCGCGTCGTCGACGAAACCGCTTCGGCGGGAAAGGGTTTCCTGGCCCAGCTGTGTGTGGATTGGGAAGCCGCCACCCTGCCGGCCCAATATGCCGGGACCCGTGTCGTGTTGGTCCGCACCGGCCTGGTGGTGGCCCCGGGCGGTGGTGCACTGCGCCGGCTGCGGCCATTGTTTTCGGTGGGTCTGGGCGCGCGACTGGGCAGCGGCCGCCAGTACATGTCGTGGATCAGCCTCGAGGACGAGGTGCGGGCGCTGCTGTTCGCCATCTCGCAGCCGACGCTGTCCGGTCCGGTGAACCTGACCGGGCCGGCTCCCGTCACCAACGCCGAATTCACCACCGCTTTCGGTCGTGCGGTCAACCGCCCCACCCCGCTGGCCATGCCCGGCTTCGCCCTGCGTAGCGCGCTCGGAGAGTTCGCCGACGAGGGGCTGCTCACCGGCCAGCGCGCCATCCCGGCCGCGCTGGAGCGCGCCGGTTTCCAGTTCCACCACAACACCATTGGTGAGGCGCTGGACTACGCCACCGCGCGACGCGACCACGATTAGTCACCGGCAATCACGCCGCGGCGATGAGCGCGAATCGAACGCTCAGACCATGCCCGACCGCATCGAGGTCGAGTGGATAGCCGTGCGACCAGAACCACCAGCGCGGCGCGGGACCGATCGCGGGCATCCTGGACAGTAGCCGGGGAACGTCGGCGAAGTGCTCGCGGCCGCCCGGCGCCGAGTAGCCTAGCCAGCGTGATGGGATCCATCCGCTCGAACCCGGGCGCGATCGACGTCCGCCAGCTGGGGACGCTCGACTACCTCTCCGCGTGGCAGCTGCAACGCGACCTGGCCGGCGCCAGAGTGGCCGGCGGCCCCGACACGCTGCTGCTGTTGGAGCACCCGCCGGTCTACACCGCGGGACGGCGTACCGAGCCGCACGAACGGCCGTCAGACGGCACTCCCGTCATCGACACCGACCGCGGCGGCAAGATCACCTGGCACGGTCCCGGACAACTGGTCGGCTATCCGATCATCGGACTGGCCGAACCGCTCGATGTGATCAATTACGTTCGGCGCCTTGAAGAATCGCTGATCAGGGTCTGCGCCGACCTGGGCCTGGACACGATCCGCGTCGAGGGCCGGTCCGGGGTGTGGGTGCCGGCCGGCGCCGGCCGGCCCGAACGCAAGGTCGCCGCCATCGGCGTCCGGGTGGCGCGTGCGACGACTCTGCACGGGTTTGCGCTCAACTGCGACTGCGATCTGAGCGCGTTCAGTGGCATCGTGCCGTGCGGCATCCGCGACGCCGGGGTCACGTCGTTGTCGGCCGAACTCGGACGCGCGGTTGCCGTCGACGAGGTCCGGTCGGCGGTCGCCGATGCCGTCTGCTGCGCCCTGGACGGTATGTTGGCGGTCGCCCCGCATACCGCCGTGCCCACCGCCGCCCGCGTAGCATCTGCAGGGTGACCGTAGCTCCGGAAGGCCGGCGGCTGTTGCGCCTCGAAGTGCGCAACGCCCAAACGCCGATCGAGCGCAAGCCACCCTGGATCAAGACGCGGGCCCGGATGGGACCGGAGTACACCGAGTTGAAGAGCCTGGTCCGGCGCGAAGGCCTGCACACCGTCTGCGAAGAGGCGGGCTGCCCCAACATCTTCGAATGCTGGGAGGACCGCGAAGCCACCTTCCTGATCGGCGGCGACCAGTGCACGCGTCGTTGCGACTTCTGTCAGATCGACACCGGAAAGCCGGCCGCACTGGATCGCGACGAGCCGCGGCGGGTCGCCGAGAGCGTGCGCACCATGGGGCTGCGCTATGCCACCGTCACCGGCGTGGCCCGCGACGACCTGCGCGACGGCGGGGCGTGGCTCTACGCCACGACCGTGCGCACCATCAAGGAGCTCAACCCGTCGACCGGTGTGGAGCTGTTGATTCCCGACTTCAACGGTGAGCCCGCCCGCCTTTCCGAGGTCTTCGAATCCCGGCCGGAGGTGTTGGCGCACAACGTCGAAACCGTGCCCCGCGTCTT
This sequence comes from uncultured Actinomycetota bacterium, assembly GCA_963767375.1. Taxonomy (GTDB): domain Bacteria; phylum Actinomycetota; class Actinomycetes; order Mycobacteriales; family Mycobacteriaceae; genus Mycobacterium. The sequence goes on along the minus strand of CAVYDT010000004.1, from coordinate 104,393 downwards.
CAAACGGATTCGGCCCGCCTTCACCTACCGGCGCAGCCTGGACGTGCTCACCGCCGCACGCGATGTCGGTCTGGTCACCAAGAGCAACCTGATCCTCGGCCTCGGCGAAACCCCCGACGAGGTGCGGACGGCCCTGGCCGACCTGCGCGATGCCGGCTGCGACATCGTCACCATCACCCAATATCTGCGCCCGTCGACCCGCCACCACCCCGTCGAGCGCTGGGTAGTTCCCGAGGAGTTCGTCGAGCACGCGCAGCACGCCGAAGGGTTGGGTTTCTCGGGGGTGTTGGCCGGGCCGCTGGTGCGGTCGTCGTACCGGGCGCGCCGGCTTTATGAGCAAGCGCGCGCCTCCTCGGCATCGCTCTAACCGGCGCTGACCGTATCCTTGGTGACTATGGCCAAACCCCGAAACACCGCTGAGAACAAGGCCGCCAGGGCGGAGGCAAAGGCCGCCGGCAAGGCCGCCGCCCGGGAGCGGCGCGCTCAGCTGTGGCAGGCGTTTAACTTGCAGCGCAAACAGGACAAGCGCCTGCTGCCGTACATGATCGCCGCCTTCGTGCTGATCGTGGGAGTCTCGGTGGCCGTCGGCGTGTGGGCCGGCGGGTTCACCATGATCACCATGATCCCGCTGGGCGTGGTGCTGGGCGCGCTGGTGGCCTTCATCATCTTCACCCGGCGCGCCCAGAAGAGCATCTTCCGCCAAGCCGAAGGCCAAACCGGCGCGGCGGCCTGGGCGCTGGACAATCTGCGCGGCAAGTGGCGGGTGAGCCCGGGTGTGGCCGCCACCGGCCACTTCGACGCGGTGCATCGGGTGATCGGCCGTCCCGGCGTTATCTTCGTCGCTGAGGGATCCGCGGCCCGGGTCAAACCGTTGCTGGCCCAAGAGAAAAAGCGCACCGCCCGACTGGTGGGCGACATTCCGATCTACGACATCATCGTCGGCAACGGCGAAGGCGAGGTTCCGCTGGCCAAGCTGGAGCGCTATCTCACCCGCCTCCCGGCCAACATCAACGCCAAACAAATGGACGCGCTGGAATCGCGGTTGGCCGCGCTGGGTTCGCGTACCGGTGCCGGCGTCATGCCGAAGGGGCCGCTGCCCAACGCCGGCAAGATGAAGGGCGTGCAGCGCACGGTGCGCCGCAGGTAGCCGCGCAATCAGGCATCAGCGCCGTACCACCGCGGTTCCGGTCACCCGATCGTGCAGCCCGCGCCCGTCCGAATCGGTGAACAACGGCGGGACGACCATCGCGATGAGCAGCCCCCGCACCACCAGCCGGCCAAGCCCGATAGGCACGCGGCCGTCCACCGCCACCACCCGCAGACTCAGTGCCAACTGACCGGGCGTGAACCCGAATAGGCGCACCGCCACCACGCCGAGCAGAAACCAGATGACCAAGATCGCGGTCGACAATGTCGTCTTCGAGATAACGCCGACGCCCAGGGCCAGCAGCGCCAGGCCGTAGGAGATTAGCCAATCGATCAGCAGCGCCGCCAACCGCCGCCCCATCGAGGCCAATGAACCCGGCCCGCTCTCCGGTAAGCCGAGGTTGTTGCCGGGGTGTGACGGGCGTGATCCCGCCGTCATCGGCGTGATCCGATCGCCCGGCTCCGCTTCCCCGCGCACCCGGGTACCAGACCAGATACGATCCTGCGGGCCATGGCCCAACAATAGGGCCGGGGTGGTGACCCGGGTTCCGTTGCCGTCGGCATGGCCAGTAACGTCTGCGCAACACGGGGTTGACTCGTGGGCAATATCACCTTCATAGCGTCAGGCCGCGGATCACCAAGTAAAGGAGCACTTCAGTGACAGATTTGACGCCCGACGATGTCTTCAAGCTCGCCAAGGACGAGGAAGTCCAATTCGTCGACGTCCGGTTCTGCGACCTGCCCGGCGTCATGCAGCACTTCACAATTCCCGCGTCCGGACTCGACGAGGACCTGTTCGAGACCGGCGTCGCGTTTGACGGCTCGTCGATTCGTGGGTTCCAGGCCATCCACGAGTCCGACATGGTGCTGCTGCCCGATCCGGACACGGCCCGCGTCGACCCCTTCCGTGAAGCCAAGACACTGAACCTCAACTTCTTCGTGCACGATCCGTTCACCCTCGAGCCCTACTCGCGCGACCCGCGCAATATCGCCCGCAAGGCCGAGGCCTACCTGGCCAGCACCGGCATCGCCGACACCGCGTACTTCGGCGCCGAGGCCGAGTTCTACATCTTTGACTCGGTGAGCTTCGACTCGCGCACCAACGGCTCGTTCTACGAAGTGGACGCGATCTCCGGGTGGTGGAACACCGGCGAGCCCGCCGAGCGCGATGGCAGCCCCAACCGCGGTTATAAGGTTCGCCCCAAAGGCGGGTACTTCCCGGTTGCCCCGAACGACCATTACGTCGACCTGCGCGACAAGATGCTGATCAACCTGATCAACGCCGGCTTCATTCTGGAGAAGGGCCACCACGAGGTGGGCACCGGCGGACAGGCCGAGATCAACTATCAGTTCAACTCGCTGCTGCACGCCGCGGACGACTTGCAGCTGTACAAGTACATCATCAAAAACACCGCTTGGCAGGCGGGCAAGACCGTCACGTTCATGCCCAAGCCGCTGTTCGGCGACAACGGCAACGGTATGCACTGCCACCAGTCGCTGTGGAAGAACGGCAGCCCGCTGATGTACGACGAGACCGGGTATGCCGGTCTGTCCGATACGGCCCGCCACTACATCGGCGGCCTGTTGCACCACGCGCCGTCGCTGCTGGCCTTCACCAACCCGACGGTCAACTCCTACAAGCGGCTGGTGCCGGGCTATGAAGCCCCGATTAACCTGGTCTACAGCCAGCGCAACCGGTCGGCGTGCGTGCGTATCCCGATCACCGGCAGCAACCCGAAGGCCAAGCGGCTGGAGTTCCGGAGCCCCGATTCGTCGGGAAACCCGTATCTGGCGTTCTCTGCAATGCTCATGGCGGGCCTGGACGGCATCAAGAACAAGATCGAGCCGCAGTCGCCCGTCGACAAAGACCTCTACGAGCTGCCACCGGAAGAGGCCGCGAACATCCCGCAGACGCCGACCCAGCTGTCCGATGTGATCGACCGCCTCGAGGCCGACCACGAATATCTCACCGAGGGTGGGGTTTTCACGCCCGACCTCATCGAGACGTGGATCAGCATGAAGCGCGAGAACGAGATCATGCCGGTCCAGATCCGGCCGCACCCGTACGAGTTCGCGCTGTACTTCGACGTGTGAGCCGGCTAACGCACTGACCTGCGACGCCGCCGCGGACTGGCCGTCTCGGTACGCAGTGGGTACGCAGTAGTTTCGGCGGAGACAATCCGCTCGGCAATCACAGCACCGATTGCCGTGCGGGTGGACTCGTCAGCGTCCGGCCACAAATGGCCGTAGGTGTCCAGCGTCGTGCGCGCGGTGGCGTGGCGCATCCGCGCCTGGACCGTCTTGATGTCAGCGCCGGAAGCGATTAGCAGCGACGCCAGGTAGTGGCGCAAGTCGTGGAAAGTGAATCCCTCGGGCAGCCCTTCGATTTTCTCGCGGGCGTCGCGAATCGCCCGTTCGATGATCCACGGCCCACACTGGTCGGTGCCCGGCCCGTTGGTGACCATCATCCCGGACGGGTACGCCTGCACCGACGCCGACAGCAGCAGGGCGAGATCCCGTGGAATCGGTATCGGCTGATCGCTGCCCCCGGTCTTCAGTGGTTTATCCGGCCACTGCTGCTTCGGGTACACCACTCCCCTAATGAAATCCACGTCCGACAGTCGCAACCCGGATACCTCTGCAACCCGAAGGCCGACGAACGCGCCGAGCAGGACAGCGACCCGCAGATGATCAGGCACCGCGTCATGGACCGCCCAGACCTGCTCGGTCGTGGCGACGTACACCTTCGGCTTGCCCATCGGCGGCGAGGTCCGGCGCGAGCACGGATTGCGCCCGAGCACGCCGTCATGGACCGCATCGGAGCAGATTTGCGAAAGCCGGGAATGCAGCGCGTAAACGTAGGACGCCTCGGCTGGTCGTGCTCAGCATGATGCGGCGATACGGTGTCCGCTACGGTTGGGGGCCAGGTTTCACGTCCTACGACCCGGCGTGGATCGACGGCCTCACCCGCACAGTGCAGCAGCTGCGCGGCACTGGCGCCAAGGTGCTGGTGCTCGGGCCAATCCCGGATCCGCACTCGGTGGTGCCGGACTGCCTGTCCAGCCACATCGATGACGCGACGGCCTGCTCGCCGCCAAAGTCGACCGCAGTGAACCAACCCGGCATCGCGGCCGAGTCGGCGCCACCAAAGCCGGCGGCGGACAATACGCTGACCTCACCGAGCTCTTCTGCACCACGGACCGCTGCCCGGTCATCGTCGGCAATACTCTGGTCTACGGCGACGTGATGCACGTGACGCTTGAATACTCCCGGCTGTTGGCACCGGTAATCGGGGCGCTGGCCGACCGCGCACTCGCCCCCACTTGACATGCTCGGATTGTTGGTGACGCCCAGCACCAGAAGAGTGCGCCACCAGAGCGCAGGTCATCGTCGGCCGGCCTTCTGCCTCAAGGGCCATGCGGCGAATCGCCAGCAGTAGGCGGAGTTCGGAGTCGATCACCCCGAGGTCGCGCATACGCGGAGCTTAGCTCCGTGCAGTCGACGCGGCACTTCACCTTTGAGGGTGGGAGCTACTTGCCTATGGAGTTACAGGTACGAAGGGCTTAGCTGAGCCCTTGGCCTTGGCAGCCGGGCAGGATCCGCCGTCATCGCCGTCACCGTCGCTGCCGTTGGGGTGGCTACGGCCCCGCCGCCGTCGTAGCCACCCTCGGCCGTCGCCGCCGGTGTTAGCCGGTGTTAGGCCAGACCGGCGCTGCCGTTGGCCAAGCCCAGTAAGCTCATGCCGCCGGCGCCGCCACCGCCGGCGGTGCCGCCGTTGCCGCCACTGTTGGCAAGGCCATTGCCGCCAGGGCCGCCTGCCCCGCCGGCGGCACCATCGGTGCCGGCGCCACCGTCAGCGACGCCCTCGGCGCTGGCGACGCCGCCACCGCCGCCGCCACCGCCGGTGCCGGTGCCGGCGTCGTCGCCGAGGCCGCCCACACCACCTTCGCTAAAGGCGGGGACGCTGGTGTTGTTGGCGAAGCCACCCTGACCGCCGGCTCCGCCACTAGCGGCGGCCGAGGCGCCCGCACCGCCACCACCGCCGCCACCACCGGCAGCGTTCACGCCGTGGGCGGTGCCGCCGGCGCCACCGCCACCACCGGCGCCGCCGTTACCGCCGGTGGCGCCAGTGGCGAGGTCGCCGGCGCCGCCGCCGCCGCCGAGGCCGCCAGCTCCGGTAGCCGAGCCGACGCCAGTAGTGGTGCCGGTGCCGCCGGTGCCGCCGGTGCCGCCGGTGCCGCCGGTCCCGCCGGTCCCGCCGCTGCCGGTGCCGGTGCCGGCGTTGCCGCCGGCCCCGCCGGCCCCGCCACCGCCGCCACCCCCGCCGAAGACCGAGTTTAAGGAGGCCACGGTGGTCGTGTCGTTGCCGCCGTTGCCGGCGGTGCCGCCGTTACCGCCCAGACCACCGTCGCCGTTGGTGCCGCCGTTGGGGGTGCCGCCGCCGTTGCCGCCGGTCCCGCCATTGCCACCGTTGCCGCCTTGGAAGCCGTTGCTGACGGCAGCTACGCCGTCGTCGCCTTGGCCGCCGCCGCCGCCGTCACCACCGGCACCGCCGGTGCCACCGGTGCCCGCGGTGCCCGCGGCGCCGATACCGGTACCGGCCGCCCCGGCGTCGCCGCCGTTACCGCCGTTACCACCCAGGCCACCGTCACCGCCGGCGGTTTGTAGGCCGACGCCGGACGCACCCTCACCGCCGGTGCCGCCGCCGCCGCCGTTACCACCCACGCCGCCGTTGCCGTTGGTGCCGCCAGCACCCGCGTTGCCGCCGACGCCGCCGGCGCCGCCGTTACCGCCGGTAAAGCCGGTGCCACCCGGCGTGGACCCCACATCACCGGCCCCACCGTTGCCACCGGTACCACCGGTACCACCGGTGCCCGCGTTGCCCGCGACACCCGCCGCGACACTGCCGGCGCCGGCCGCGCCGCCGGCCCCGGCGTCACCGCCGTTACCACCGGCGCCGCCGTTAGTGCCGTTGCTGCCCACACCCGTGGCACCGTCACCGCCGGTGCCGCCGCCGCCGCCGTTACCGCCCAGGCCACCGTTGCCGCCGGTGCCGCCGGGGCCGCTCGCGTCGCCGCCGACCCCACCCGTGCCGGCGGCTCCGCCGTTGCCGCCGGCGCCGCCGTCCGAGACGTTGGTCCCGGGCGCGCCGTGGCCGCCGCCGCCGCCGTTGCCGCCGGTGCCGCCGGTGCCGCCGGTGTTGGTGGTGGTGCCGCCGGTGCTGGCGCCACCGGCGCCGCCTTGGCCGCCGACCCCGCCTTGGCCGCCTGTCTCACTTGTTCCGAGGGTGGTGTCGAGATTGCCGCCGCCGCCGCCGTTACCGCCGGTGCCGCCGTTACCGCCGGTCTCGACGGCGTCGCCGGTGCCGCCGGCGCCGCCGGCGCCGCCGTTACCGCCGGCCCCGCCGACCATGCCCGAGGGAGGAGTAGTAAGGGTATCGAATGCGTCGTCCGCGCCGGCGCCGCCGGTGCCGCCGTTGCCGCCGATGCCGCCGGCCCCGCCGACCGGGCTCGTGTTCTCGCCGCCGCTGCCGGCGGTGCCGGCGTTACCGCCGGCGCCACCGTTACCGCCCGCGCCGCCACCGGCAACCGGGAACAACTCGGTGCCCACGCCGCCGTTGCCGCCGTTACCGCCTTGGCCGCCGGCGCCGCTGGCGCCGTCGGTGCCGAGGAGGGGACTCGCGTTGCCGCCGTTGCCGCCGATGCCGCCGGCGCCGCCCGCGCCGCCGGCGTCGCCGGGGATGCCAAGGGTGGTGCTGTCGTTGCCGGTGGTGCCGTTGCCGCCTAGGCCGCCAGTGCCGCCGCCGCCACCGGTGCCGCCGGTGCCACCGAAGCCGGTCGCTCCGCCGTTACCACCGGCGCCGCCCGCGCCGCCGGCCGGGGCGGTGAACCCGCCGGTGCCCAGATCGGCCCCGCCGTTGCCGCCGGTGCCGCCGGTGCCGCCGGTACCGCCGTTGCCGTTGGTGCCGGTGATATTGACGCCGTTGCCGCCGACACCGCCGTTACCGCCGACGCCGCCCTTAAAGCCCGCGGTGCCCGCGGGGCCGGTGTCGCCGGCCCCACCGTTACCGCCGTTACCACCGGTGCCACCGGTGCCGGCGATGCCGTCGTCACCCGCGGTGCCGGCACCGCTGCCGGCCGCGCCGCCAACACCCGCGTCGCCACCGTTACCACCAGTACCACCAGCACTACCGTCGCTGGCCACACCCGCAGCACCGGCACCGCCGTTGCCACCGCCACCGCCGGTACCGCCCTGCCCACCATTGCCGTTGGCGCCGGTGACACCCGCGTTGCCGCCCACACCGCCGGCACCGCCCGCGCCGCCGTTAAAGCCGGTCCCACCGACCCCACCGTTGACGCCGGCCACCCCGTCCGCCCCGTTATCACCAGCACCACCGGTGCCACCGGTGCCACCGGTGCCGCCGGTGCCGTCGTTCCCCGCGCTGCCGGCCGTCCCAAACAGCGCCTTGCTGGCGCCAGCGGCCCCACCGTTGCCGGCGTCACCACCGTTACCACCGGCGCCGCCGGCACTGCCGTCACTGGCCACACCCATGGCACCAGTACCGCCCATACCGCCGAACCCGCCGTTACCACCCAGACCGCCGTTGCCGGCGGTCCCGCCAAGCAACGCGTTGTTGGCGCCACCGACCCCGCCGACCCCGCCGACCCCGCCGGTGTCCCCGGTAGCACCGGGCACGGTGGGATCGGTGCTCGTCGCGCCGGTGTTACCGCCCCCGCCGTTACCGCCGGTCCCGCCATTACCGCCGTGGCCGAACAGCGAGAACAGCTGCCGGTTGGCCCCGCCAGTCCCGCCGACCCCGCCGGCCCCGTCGGGCCCGCCGGCCCCGCCGTTACCACCAACCCCGCCGTGGGCGCCGCTAGCCTGGGAGCCGCCGCCGCCGCCGATAAACCCATTGCCCCCGCCGGCCCCACCGGCACCACCGGTCCCGAAGGGATCGCCAGAGGCATCCCCGCCGGCCCCGCCGGCCCCGCCATTACCCCAAATAAGCGCGTTCCCGCCGGCCCCGCCGGCCCCGCCGACGTCGGCGCTGGTTGGGTCGGGGCTCCCGCCGGTGCCGCCGTTGCCGCCGTTGCCGAGCATGAAGGCGTTCCCGCCGGCCCCCCCGGCCCCGCCGGTCCCGCCATTACCGAAGCCAAACTCGCCCTGCCCGCCAGCGCCACCGTTACCGCCGTTGCCGGTCAACAACCCACCGTTGCCGCCTTTCCCGCCAGCAAAACCGCCGAGGCCGCCGGCGCCGCCGTTACCGCCGTGGCCGATCAGGAATGCGCTCCCGCCAGCCCCACCGGCCTGCCCGACCCCGCCCGACCCACCATTGCCGCCATTGCCGATGATCCACCCGCCGCCACCGCCGGCCTCCCCGGTGCCCGGCGCCCCATTGGCGCCGTTGCCGAACAACGGGCGCCCCGTCAGTGCCAACACCGGGGAGAAGGGATCCATGGCCTGGGCGGTCTGCATCACGGCCTGCAGCGGCGAGGCATTCGCCGCCTCAGCAGCCGTATACGCGCCCTGAGCCGAGGACAACAACTGCACAAACTGGCCATGGAACGCCGAGCCCTGCGCACTCAGCGACTGAAACTTCTGCCCATAGCTACCGAACAACCGGGTAATCGCCGCCGACACCTCATCTAGGGCCGGCGGCACAATCCCCATCGTCGAGGGCGCCGCCGCCGATGTCGCCTCCCTGATCGCCTCCCCGATCCCACTCAAATCCGACGACGCACTGGCCAACGCCTCAGGCACGGTGTTCAGGAAAGACGACATCTCGGGCTCCAATCACTCACCACAGGACGGTTCGCACCTCGGGCCAGTATCTAGCGGGGCGGCGTCAATTACCCCGGGATTGACCAAATTTTCAACCCCCAATTTTCATTTCAACTTCATTTGAAGCACTTCCACGTGTGGCTGTGACACATTGCGGCAGCAGCCACGCCCGGTGTCGCCGTGAACCGGTCATGACCCAGTTCAGCGCCGACGCATCCGATCACACATTCGACAGATGCGCCGACCGACGAGCCGCCGACCCTTCGGGGGCTGACCGTACTGGCCGACTGCGGTGCAGCAGCCCCGGCGCGTGGGGCGCCCAAGGGGAGTTGAGTTGAGGGGCTCCCCGCCCACGTCGCACAAGTAATCGACCCGCCACCCCAGAGGATGACCGGCCGAGTCGGTTGGGGATCGGTCAGTGAGTCTCATCCGGCCCTTGCGTTGTGAGAATTTGATAAGGGTGTATTAGTCGTACATTTCTCGACACAAACCGAGCCGCCCCCGAGGAGAGCAGGGGCGGCCTGATCAACTAGTCAGACGCGGACTAGGCCGATCTGGTTCCCAGGGCAGGTAACCGCCTCCGATAACGGTTCAGGGGTGACGCGGACCGTCGTTGTCTTTGGCGCCGGCGGGGGCTGACTGCTATATCTCTGATTTACCGAGTCGGGAGAGCGGGGGCATGAACATGCGACAGCTGACAGTGGTACTGGCGCTGGCGAGCGCGTGCATTTTCGTTGCTTCTTGTAGTAGCAGGGGTGCGCCCCCGCCGGTTGCGACGGACGTCCTCGACCGGCTGCTGCTTAGCCCCGCCGAGATCAACACCGCGATCGGTGCTACCGGGATGCTGGTCATCGGAACAGGCGCCGCTATGTCTGACAACAGTGCCAATATCCCGGACAAGGATTGCCGATTCAACCTCTCAGCGCAGGCCTCCGTCTATGACGGCAGCGGATGGATCGCCGCGCGCAACCAGTACCTAAGCGACTCCTCTCATGAAGTCTGGCAGGCGGTCGTGTCGTTTCCTTCTGCCAACGATGCGGCGCGCTTCTTCACCGCGTCGGCCCAGCGCTGGCAGGCCTGCTCGATGCGCCAATTCCACTACATCAACCCCGGCCAGCCCGACAAGGTTTGGACGGTAGGGCCTATCGCCATCACCAACGGCACCCTGAGCACCACCGACACTCTAGAGGGCCGTAGCGGCTTTACCGATCAGCGTGCGTTGGCCGTGAGCAACAACGTGGCCATCGACGTCACGGTGTTGGCCGTCAACCCCGCCCACGCCGCGGTGTTCAACATCGTTGACCAGATCGCGGCCAAGGTGGCCAAGCAGTAGGGCGGCGCAGCGTTCCGGGCGCCGGCGGCGCGTACCGCGCCAGCAAAGGCAGCGGTGCGTTGGGTGCCAGCCCATGAAATACCGTTAGCCCATATTTGGCCCATGAGCCTGCGATTTATCGGATAACTGCAGCTTAAAGCTATGTGTGACACTGATACGACTTGGGTGGAGATTGACCCAGATCGCAACGTCCCTAACGACTCCAAGGTGCTCGGCGACTCCGATATCTTCGGGCTCGGACCCAACGAGTGGTACAGGGACGAACGAGACCCAGCCACTTTCTTTAGGCTTCAGTTCGGCCCGCTGCCGCCCGGTTGGTTGAGACGTCTAGAGACCACTGTTTACGCTCAGTGTGCGGACAACCTTAGGTCAATAAATTACGGTTCGCCGCAAGAAGTCGTGACGTTACCGGCGCTCCAGAACGGCCCCAGCTAACCCTTTGCTATGTCGGAGACAGACCCCGTTTTCGGCAGCAGCGGCGCCGGCGGTCTCCATCCGAAACCCGGCGACTTCTGCTATTTAGATAGCCACGCGGTGACGTGGACATTGGCCGACTTGGCGGGGCTCCCCGGTCACGGCCAAGCGGCGCGAATGCCGGCGGCGCATTCGATGACGCCGACGCTGAGCTACGCCGCCTGATCCGCGGGGGGTTCGAGCGCGGCATTCCCGGTGAGCAACTCGCCGAAGCGGCCGGGCTGTCCGTGCCGCGCGTCTATCAGATCTGGGACGGGCGCCGCTAATTCGGTACGCAGTGGGTACGCAGCAGTTTTTCTGGGGGCTTCCGGTGACCAACAGACCCAACGGTGTGACCTGCGGTTCCCTCGCGTTACCAACACAGCTAAGCGCGGCTTAGGCCCAGCTACGAGTTCGCGCTGTACTTCGACGTATAAAAGTCACCATCCGCGCGGTGTTCGTCGCCGCGCGGGTGGTTTCGTCACCGAGATTTAAACCACGTCGAATGGCGTCGGCGGCGTGTCGTGTGCGTGGTTTAAAAGTCGCGGAGCCCCGTGCGTGCGTGCCACGGCGTCTACCCGTCGAGCGCGAGATCCTTGCGGAAGCACCGCATGCCGTCGATCTTGTCGTCCAGGGATGCCTCGGGCCCGGCGTAGAACATCCACGGCATGGTGATGATGCCGGTGATACCGGCATCCGCGGCGCGCTGATAATCGGCGCTGGTGAAGGCGTCGGTCAGTGGCGTCAGGATCGTGAAATCCTGCATAGACAAACCCTTTTCGGCCCGCATCTCCCGCAGCCGGCCGATCGCCTCGATGGCGCGATCGGTCTTGATCAGGTCACCGATCCAGCCGTCGTGCCGGGCGGCCCGCCGCAACGCAAAGTCGCTGAGCCCGCCGACATAGATCGGTATGTGCGGCGGGGTCGGCTGCATCTCCAGGCGCGGCGCCGTGTAGAACTGGCCGTCGAATTCCGTCCAGCCCGGTTCCCACAGCGCCCGCATCAGGTCGAGCATCTCATCGGTGCGCTTGCCGCGGGCGGCGAACTGCTCGCCCATCAACGCGAATTCCTCTTTGCACCAGCCCACGCCGACGCCGAGCTCCACCCTCCCGGACGCCAAAACTGCCGCGGTGCCAATGGCTTTGGCCGCCGAGTAGGGATTGCGCATCGCGGGAATGTAGACGGTGTTGACGAACCGGACCCGCGTCGTGACCTGCGCAAGCGCGCCCACGAGCACCCACGGATCGGGCCAGTCGGTGAACGGCTGCCACCGCCGCTGCCCGTCCTTCGTGTACGGATACGGGGTGTCCAGGGACTCCAGGTTGACGACGTGGTCCGGGATCCCGATGCCGTCGTAGCCGAGCTCGTCGGCGGCCTTGGCGATCTCGATGATCTCGCGGGTGTTCAAAAAGGCGCTGCTGATGTAGAACTTCATTTGGCCTCCCGTGCCCACGCCGGCTGGATGAAGACGCCTTCGGCCTCCACGGTGATCCCCTCAGCATCCGAAATAAAGCCGCGCGCATAGGTTTTGACACCCTCGGTGCGGTCGAGGAAGGCCTCGGCGCGAAGCGGTCCCAGTGGGGTCCCGCGCAGATACTTCACCGTGATGGTCCCGGTAAACCGCGGCCTGGTCATCCCCTCGCTGGCGGCCTCCCCGAGGATATGGTCGAGAACCAGGGCACTGACCCCCCCGTGCACCAGGGTAGGCGGACCCTCGTAGGCCGACCCGAGGACGAACTCGCTCCAGCACCGTCCGTCGTCCTCGTGGTGGACGACCATCGGCGGGGCGATCGGGTTGCACACGCCAATCGCCGCGTTGCCCAACGGAAGTGGATGACCGTCGGCGAGATAGCTCATACCGGCCGGCCGGGTCTTTTCGCGCAACGACCGGGTCACCGCCTCGATCGCCGCCCGGGCGTCTGCGACGACGTCGTCGTCGGCCTGGGTCCAGATGGTGGCGTCGATGAGATCCCGAACGGCCCCGGTCAGCGGCGCGTACACGGCCTTCACCCGATCGAGCTCGGCGGCGCTCAACACCTCGAAAGTGGCCCCGAACCCGGCCGTTTCTTGACTCAACTCCCGAACACCTTGCGCACCACGGCTTTTGCGCGCCGCGTCACACGCAGGTAGTTGTCCAAAAATTCGCTGCCGTCGTCGGTTGCCCAGCCCGCGGCCACCGCCACCGCATTGAGCTGACGTCCGGGTCCCGGTAGCTGGTCGGTGGGCTTACCGCGAACCAGGACAAGCGCGTTTCGGGCCCGGGTGGCCGTCAACCATGCCTGGCGCAGCAGGTCTACCTCCTCGGCCGGGACCAGGCCGGCCGCGGCGATCGCGTCCAGAGCTTCCAGCGTCGAGGTGTTGTGCAGCGCGGGGATTTCATGCGCGTGGCGCAGCTGCATCAGCTGCACGGTCCATTCGATGTCGGCCAGTCCCCCGCGGCCCAGCTTGGTGTGCGTGTTCGGATCGGCGCCGCGCGGCAGCCGCTCGGATTCGACACGCGCTTTCATGCGGCGAATCTCCTGCACCGCCTCGGCGGACACGCCGTGGGGCGGATAACGCGTCGCGTCGGCCATCAGCAAGAACCGCTGCCCTAGCTCCGCGTCCCCGGCGACCGCATGCGCGCGCAACAGGGCCTGAATCTCCCACGCGTGCGCCCACTGCGCGTAATAAGCGGTGTAGGCGGCCAGCGTGCGGACCAGCGGCCCGGCGCGGCCCTCGGGCCGCAAATTGGCGTCGACCTCAAGGGGCGGGTCGACGCTGGGCGTCCCCAGCAAAGCGCGAACCTGTTCGGCGATCGACGTCGACCACTTGATCGCCCGGGACTCCTCCACACCCGTGATCGGCTCGCAGACGAACATGACGTCGGCGTCCGAGCCGTAGCCCAGCTCGGCGCCGCCCAGTCGGCCCATTCCGATCACGGCGATGGCCGCCGGCGCGTTGCCGTCTTCGGGCAGGTTGGCCCGAATCAACGCGTCCAAAGCGGCCTGCAGCACGGCTGCCCATACCGAGGTGAGCGCCCTGCAAACCTCGGTGACCTCGAGCAAGCCCAGCAGGTCCGCCGACCCGATGCGCGCCAGCTCAAGACGGCGCTGCCCGCGTGCTGCGGCGATCGCCCGTGCCGGGTCGGAGTGCCGCCCGGCCGACGCGATCAGCGCACGAGCCACCCCGGCGGGCTCGGTATCGAGCAGCTTGGGGCCGGCCGGCCCGTCGCTGTAACGCTGGATGACCTCGGGCGCGCGCATCAGCAGATCCGGAACATAGGCGGATGTCCCGAGCACGTGCATGAGCCGCCTGGCCACCGCGGGCTTGTCCCGCAGGGTGGACAGGTACCAGGTTTGCGTTGCCAGCGCCTCACTGAGTCGTCGGTAGGCCAACAGCCCGCCGTCGGGGTCGGGGGCATACGACATCCAGTCCAGCAACCTGGGCAATAGCACCGCCTGCACCCGTCCGCGCCGTCCGCTCTGGTTGACCAGCGCCGACATGTGCTTCAACGCGGTCTGCGGCCCCTCGTAGCCCAGCGCCGCCAGCTGCCGTTCGGCCGCCTCCGACGTCATGCCGTGCACGATTTCCAGCCCGGCCGGCCCGATCGACTCCAGGAGCGGTTGATAGAAAAGCTTCGCGTGCAGCCGGGACACCCGCAGGTTTTGGTGTTTGAGCTGCTCGCGGAGCACCCCCGCCGCATCGTGGCGGCCGTCGGGGCGGATGTGGGCCGCCCGCGCCAGCCAGCGCACGGCCTCGTCGTCGGATGCCTCGGGCAGCATGTGGGTGCGCTTGAGCCGCTGCAGCTGCAGTCGGTGCTCGAGCAGCCGCAGGAACTCGTACGAGGCGGTCATGTTCGCGGCGTCCTCACGCCCGATGTAGCCGCCCTCGCTGAGCGCGGCGAGTGCATCCACGGTGGAAGCCACGCGCAGCGACTCGTCGGCACGGCCGTGCACCAACTGCAGCAGCTGCACGGCGAACTCCACATCCCGTAGTCCGCCACTGCCGAGTTTGAGCTCGCGGCCGCGGACGTCGGCGGGAACCAGCTGCTCCACGCGCCGCCGCATGGCCTGCACCTCGGTCACGAAATCCTCACGCTCGCAGGCGATCCAGACCATAGGCATCAATGCCGCCAGGTAGCGCTCGCCGAGTTCGGCATCGCCCACCGCGGCCCGCGCTTTCATCAACGCCTGGAACTCCCAGGTCTTGGCCCAGCGCTGGTAGTACGCGACGTGCGACTCGACCGTGCGGACCAGTTCACCGTTGCGACCCTCCGGTCGCAACCCGGTATCCACCTGGAAAAACGCGTCCGAGGCGATCCGCATCATCTCGCTGGCCACCCGGGCGGACAACGCGTCGGCCTGTTCGGCGACGAAGATGACGTCGACGTCGCTGACGTAGTTCAGTTCGCGGGCACCGCATTTGCCCATCGCGATGACCGCCAGCCGCGGTGGTGTGCGGTCGCCACCGCACACGGTTGCCTCGGCCACCCGCAGCGCGGCCGCCAGCGCGGCGTCCGCGGTGTCGGCGAGCTGTGCGCCGACCAGGGTGAACGGCAGCACCGGCTCGTCCTCGACGGTCGGGGCCAGGTCGAGTCCGGCTAGCACCAACAGGTGGTCGCGATACACGCTGCGCAATCGGGATACGGCTGAACCCAGCGCCACCGACGTCTCATCCAGAGACTCGTCCTCAAAATTCAGGCACGCGTTGAACGTGTCGCGCAGCTGGTCGCGGGTGGGCAATGTGACTTTGCCCCGCAACAGCTTCCAGGACTGCGGATGGGCGACCAGGTGATCGCCCAGGGCCAGCGACGAGCCCAGCACGGCGAACAGCCGCCCGCGCAGGCCTCGATCGGTGAGCAGAGCGGCGCTGAGCTCGTCCCATCCGGTGTCGGGGTTTTCGTACAGTCGAACCAGCGCACGCAGCGCGGCGTCGGCGTCCGGCGCGCGGGACAGCGCCCACAACAGGTCGACGTGAGCCCCGTCGTCGTGCTCGTACCAACCCAGCTGTGCCAGACGCTCGCCCGCGTGAGGATCGACCAGTCCGAGCCGGCCGACACTCGGCAGCTTGGGGCGCTGCGTCGCGGGTTTGGTCACGACCACGACGGTAGCGCAAGCCCCCCGCCGGCCGTACCGACGGCGGCTATTTAGCTAAAGCGACAGGTAGGTCTTCAGCTCGTACGGCGTGACATGGCTGCGGTAGTTCGACCACTCCGTGCGCTTATTGCGCAAGAAGAAGTCAAACACGTGCTCCCCCAACGCTTCCGCGACGAGCTCGGAGGCCTCCATGGCGTGCAGTGCGCTGTCCAGGCTGGTCGGCAGCTCCCGGTAACCCATCGTGCGGCGTTCCTCGGGCGTGAGATCCCACACGTTGTCCTCGGCCTGCGGCCCCAGCACGTAGCCCTTCTCCACCCCGCGCAATCCGGCGGCCAGCAGCACCGCGAACGCCAGGTACGGGTTGCACGCCGAATCCGGGCTGCGCACCTCGACCCGTCGCGACGACGTCTTGTGCGGCGTGTACATCGGGACCCGGACCAAGGCGGACCGGTTGGCTGCCCCCCACGACGCGGCGGTGGGGGCCTCGCCGCCGACCACCAGCCGCTTGTAGGAGTTGACCCACTGATTGGTGACCGCGCTGATCTCGGAGGCATGCTCCAGGATCCCGGCGATGAACGACTTGCCCACATCCGAGAGCTGCAGCGGGTCGTCGTCGCTGTGGAAGGCGTTGACGTCACCCTCGAACAGGCTCATGTGGGTGTGCATCGCCGAGCCGGGGTGTTGCGCGAACGGCTTAGGCATGAACGACGCCCGGGCGCCATTTTCGATCGCGACTTCTTTAATCACGTAGCGGAACGTCATCACGTTGTCGGCCATCGAAAGCGCGTCGGCGAAGCGCAGGTCGATCTCCTGCTGGCCGGGTCCGCCTTCGTGGTGGCTGAACTCCACCGAGATGCCCATGAATTCCAGGGCGTCGATCGCATGCCGGCGGAAGTTCGAAGCGGAGTCGTGCACCGCCTGGTCGAAATAGCCGGCGTTGTCGACCGGGATGGGCGACGTCCCATCTTCGGAGCCGGGCTTGAGCAGGAAAAACTCGATCTCGGGGTGCACATAGCAGGAGAAACCGAGGTCGTTGGCCTTCTGTAGCTGACGCCGCAGCACGTGCCGCGGGTCCGCCCACGACGGCGAGCCGTCCGGCATGGTGATGTCGCAGAACATCCGCGCCGAATGGTGGTGGCCTCCGCTTTCCCAGGGCAGCACCTGGAAGGTCGACGGGTCCGGGTGCGCAACGGTGTCGGATTCCGAGACCCGCGCGAAGCCCTCGATCGAGGACCCGTCGAAGCCGATGCCCTCCTCGAAGGCGCCCTCCAACTCCGCGGGCGCGATCGCGACCGACTTGAGGTAACCGAGCACGTCGGTGAACCAGAGCCGGACGAAGCGGATGTCCCGTTCCTCGAGCGTGCGGAGGACGAATTCCTTCTGTCGATCCATAACCCGAACAGTAGGCAATGCCTGTTAATTCCGTGTTACCGATGCCAGCCCAGAAGCGTTGCGGCGCGTTAGAGCTAGCTTACTGCTGCGCGCACCGCAACAACGGCGGTGGCACCGTCAGATCGACGAAGTAGCTCATCACCGCGTTGTCCACGCACTGGTTGCCGTCGAAGACCACGGTGTGTTGGGTGCCGTCGTAGGTGATCAGCGGAGCGCCCAGCTGGTGGGCCAGGTTCACGCCGGCCTGATACGGGGTGGCCGGGTCGCGCGTCGTGGAGACGACGATGACCTTGCCCGACGGGACCGCCGGTGCGGGGTGCGGTGCCATCGTCGCCGGCACCGGCCACATCCCGCAGATGTCGCGGGGCGCGTTTCCGGTGAACGGCCCGTAGCTGAGGAACGGAGCGGCCTGGCGGATCTGTTGATCGGCGGCCACCCAGCTCGCCGAATCGGTGGGCGCCGGCGCGTCGACGCACCGGACCGCGTTGAACGCGTCCTGGTCGTTGGCGTAGTGCCCGTTCTTGTCGCGGTCGTCGTAGTCGTCGGCGAGCATCAGCAGGTCGCCGGCGTCGGAGCCCTTTTGCAGCCCGAGCAGGCCACTGGTCAGGTACTTCCAGTGCTGCGGGGTGTAGAGCGCGTTGATGGTCCCGGTGGTGGCGTCGGCGTAGCCCAGCCCGCGCGGATCCGACGTCTTACCCGGCTTGGTGGCCAGCGGGTCCACCAGGGCGTGGTAACGGTTGACCCATTGGGCCGGGTCGGTTCCCAGCGGGCAGGCCGTCGAGCGGGCGCAGTCCGCCGCGTAGGCATTGAAGGCGGTCTGGAATCCCGCCATCTGCTCGATGTTCTCCTGGATCGGGCCCTCGGTCGGGTCGATGGCGCCGTCGAGCACCATCGCCCGCACGTGGTCGCTGAAGCCCTCGAGATAGGCGGTGCCTATCGCGGTTCCGTAGCTGTAGCCGAGGTAGTTGATCTGATCGTCGCCCAACGCTTGTCGAACCATGTCCATGTCGCGCGCGACGGACGTGGTGCCGGCGTTGGCCAGGAACCCTTTGCCCATCTTGTTAACGCACTCCTGGGCCAGGTTCTGGTAGATCTGCTCGATGTGCGCCACACCGGCCGGGCTGTAGTCGACCATCGGTTCGCGCCGGTAGGCGTCGAACTCGGCGTCGGTGCGGCACCGCAGCGCCGGCGTCGAGTGGCCGACCCCTCTCGGATCGAAGCCCACCAGGTCGAAATGTTGAGTGATGTCGGTGTTTTGCAGGTCTCCTGCCATCCCGGCGACCATCTCCACCGCCGACGCCCCCGGGCCGCCCGGATTGACCAGCAGCGAGCCGATTCGCTGGCCCGTCGCCGGGATGCGGATCACCGCCAGCTTGGCTTGCGCCCCACCGGGATTGGCGTAGTCGATCGGAACCGACACCGTGGTGCACTTCGCGGTGGGGATGTCACTGGTGTCATCAACGAAAGGACTGCAGCTGCCCCAGTTCTGCTGGGGCGCCGCGGCGGCGGGCTGCGGCGCTTCGGTCTGACCGGCACCGGGTTCCGGTGTCGCACCGGCCACCGGGAGTGCCGCCAACTCCAGAGCCGGTTGTCCCCCCAGCAGCAGCCCAAACGAAAGCAGCGTCGAGCTCAACGATCTCAGGCGCGACATGGCTGCCATCGTTGCATCTTCGGATAGGCGCGGGCAGCGCGAAAAGGTCACGCCTTGATCTCGTATCAGTGGCGCGGGTTGTCAGCACTTCGCGCCGCTCGGCGGTGTGGTACCGCCGATCAGGTAGTCCGTCGCGTAGTCGTCGATGCAGCTGTCGCCCTGGAAAACCACCGTGTGCTGGGTTCCGTCGAAGGTCAGCAGCGAGCCGCGAAGCTGATTCGCCAATTCGACCCCGGCCTTGTACGGCGTCGCCGGATCGTGGGTGGTGGACACGACCACGGTCGGCGCCAGGCCGGGCGCCGACACGGTGTGCGGCTTGCTGGTCGGCGGCACCGGCCAGAACGCGCAGGTGCCCAGCGGCGCATTGCCGGTGAACTGCCCCCAGCTCATGAACGGGGCGATCTCGCGGGAGCGACGGTCTTCGTCGACGACCTTCGCCCGGTCCGTAATAGCCGGCTGGTCAACACAATTGATCGCCACCCGCGCATCGGTGGCATTGCTGTAATGGCCGTGCGAGTCGCGTCGCATATACATGTCGGCCAGCGCGAGAAGCGTGTCGCCGTGGTGGTCGACGAGCTCGGACAGGCCGTCGGTCAGGTGGTGCCACAGCGTCGGTGAGTACAGCGCCATGATGGTGCCCACGATGGCGTCGGCGTAGCCCAATCCACGTTTGTCGTTGGTGGGCACCGGCTTGCCGAGCATCGGGTTGTTCGGGTCGACCAGCGGGTCGACCAGGCTGTGGTAGACGTCGTTGGCTTTGGCCGGGTCGGCGCCCAACGGGCAGGTCGGTTTCTTCGCGCAGTCGGCGGCGTAGTCGTTGAACGCGTCCTGAAATCCCTTGGCCTGCCGCAAATCGGCCTCGATCGGATCGGCATTGGGGTCGACGGCGCCGTCGAGGATCATCGCCCGCACGCGATGTGGGTACGCCTCGGCGTAGGCGGAGCCGATTCGGGTGCCGTACGAGTAGCCGAGATAGGTCAGCTTGTCGTCGCCCAACGCGGCGCGGATGGCATCCAGATCCCTGGCGACGGCAACGGTCCCGATATTGCGCAGGAAGCTCTTGCCCATCTTGGCGACACACCGGGCCACGAACTGCTTGGTTTCATCCTCGATGTGCGCGACACCCGCCGGGCTGTAGTCGACATTCGGCTCGGTCCGCAGTCGGTCGTTGTCGGCATCGGAGTTGCACCAGACCGCGGGCCGCGACGCGCCCACCCCGCGCGGGTCGAACCCGACCAGATCGAACCGCTCCCGGACCCGCTTCGGCAACGTCTGAACCACACCCAGGGCGGCCTCGATACCGGACTCGCCGGGGCCTCCCGGGTTGATGACCAGCGAACCGATTTTGTCGCCCGTCGCGGGAAAGCGAATCATCGCCAGCGCCGCCGCCGGTGTCTCCCTGCCGCCGGCGTGGCCGTAGTCCACCGGCACGGCGAGCTTGCCGCACAATGCGCCGCCGGGAATTTTCACCGAGCCGCTGCTGGAACGGCACGGGTTCCACTGCACCGGCTGGCCCAGCTTCGGCCCGGACATCAGAGCGCGTCCGCTGACCACCCGGACGCAGCCAGCCGCCACCACCGCCACTGCAGCGATCGCCGTCCAGATCAGCAACGTGCGCGCGATCTTGTCGCGGCGAGGCAGGCCCATGCCCACCTATGCTGCCAGAGGCAACCTGAGATTCTGATGAGCGGCCGTCCCGACAGCTACCTGGCAGCGACGAGCCGACGATGGTAATTGTCACACCGGCGCTGCGGTGCTTTTGGGTGCTTTTGCACGCCGGAGATGGCAGACTGTCAGGGTCAGATGAACCCGGGGACCCCGCAGGGGCCACGAGGATCGACCCGACCACACCACTAGGGACATTGATGTCTGAGCAGAATGTCTATGGGGCTGGCAGCTCCGCACCGTCGGCGCCACGGACCAAGATCCGTACCCACCACCTGCAGAAAATGAAGGCCGAAGGCCACAAGTGGGCGATGCTCACGGCCTATGACTATTCGACCGCCCGGGTTTTCGACGAGGCCGGCATCCCGGTGTTGCTGGTGGGCGATTCGGCGGCCAACGTCGTCTACGGCTACGACACCACCGTGCCGGTCTCCATCGATGAGCTGATCCCGCTGGTCCGCGGGGTCGTGCGCGGTGCTCCGCACGCCCTGGTGGTCGCGGACCTGCCGTTCGGCAGCTACGAGGCGGGACCGGCCGCAGCGTTGGCGGCCGCCACCCGGTTCATGAAGGAGGGCGGCGCACACGCCGTCAAGCTCGAGGGCGGTGAGCGAGTTGCCGAGCAGATCGCGTGCCTGTCTGCGGCGGGCATCCCGGTGATGGCGCACATCGGGTTTACGCCGCAAAGCGTCAACACCCTCGGCGGTTTCCGGGTGCAGGGTCGCGGCGACGCCGCGGAGCAGACCGTCCACGACGCGATCGCCGTCGCCGAAGCCGGGGCGTTCTCCGTCGTGATGGAGATGGTGCCGGCCGAATTGGCCACCCAGATCACCGGCAAGCTCACCATCCCGACCGTCGGCATCGGGGCCGGTCCCAACTGCGACGGCCAGGTGCTCGTCTGGCAGGACATGGCCGGCCTGAACAGCGGCAAGTCGGCCCGTTTCGTCAAGCGGTACGCCGACATCGCGGGCGAATTACGCCGTGCCGCAATGCAATACGCAGAAGAGGTGGCCAGCGGGGTTTTCCCGGCCGACGAGCACTGCTTTTAGAATCAGTCGTTTTCGTCGCTTTGGCCTATTTGGCACCGATTGCGAAAATCGGTCATCGGCTGGCGAATGCCCTGCAGGTCAGCGTGAACCTGCGGGTTGGCATCCATGTACTGCTGTAGCTTGGCACGCATCTCGCTGCGCGGTGTGCCCTTCAAGCTGGTGAAGTAGTCGTTGACGTCCGGGTGGGCGAACATATACGCCGAGGTCGTCGCCGCGACGCCCGCAGCCACTCCGGCCAGGTCGGCCGCTGTGCAATTCGGTGCTGCCGGCACGGGATCCGGATCCGCCATTGCGAAAGGGGCACCGAAAAGCATCGCGCCCGTTATCGCACCGGCGGCAGCGACCGTACACCTGAAAGACATCATGAACAGCTCCTTACACCGGGTACCCGAATAGCCACCGCAAACATAGGCCACCGTGGGCTGGCACGTAACCCAAATGTGGCACGCTAGGTGCCTACTGACCATCGACAACCATCGACCGAGGGCGCCGGCGCGCCCTCACCGGAGACGAGAATGCCTGGAAACGCGCCCAAAACCTCGCGTCATCTGGAGGTGGAGCGCAAGTTCGACGTCGGCGAGTCGACAGTGTCGCCGTCGTTCGAGGGCATCGCCGCGGTGGCCCGCGTCGAGAAGGTACCGGTGCAGTCGCTGGACGCGCTGTATTTCGACACGCCGGCCCACGACCTGGCACGTAACAAGATCACCCTGCGACGCCGCACCGGCGGCGGCGACGCCGGTTGGCACCTGAAGTTGCCGTCCGGACCCGACGCGCGCACCGAGGTCCGCGCGCCGCTGGACGCCTCCGACGAATCCACCGTGCCAAGCCAGTTGCTGGATGTGGTGCTGGCGATTGTCCGCGACCGCCCGCTCGAACCGGTCGCGCGAATCACCACCCAACGGGAAAACCAGGTGCTCTACGGCGTCGATGGCGCTGCGCTGGCCGAGTTCAGCAATGACCGCGTCACCGCGTGGTCGGCGGGCGCTCCCGAAGACTCCGATTCGGGCCCGGCCGAACAACAGTGGCGCGAGTGGGAACTGGAGCTAGCCGCCGACAACGGGACCGCCGACACCGAGCTGTTGAACCGGCTGAGCAATCGGCTCCTCGATGCCGGTGCGGCGCCCGCCGGTCACGGCTCCAAGCTCGCACGCGTGCTCGGCGAGACGCCCCAGTCCAACGGAACGCAGCCGCCCGCGGACCCGCTACACCGCGCGGTGGCCGAGCAAATCGACCAGCTGCTGGTGTGGGATCGCGCCGTGCGTGCCGACGCCCCCGATGCCGTGCACCAGATGCGGGTGACCACCCGCAAGCTCCGCAGCCTGCTGCGCGACGCCCAGGACTCGTTCGGATCAACCGATAGCGAGTGGGTGCAAGCCGAACTGCGCGAGCTCGCCGCTGTCTTGGGTGTGGCGCGCGACGCCGAAGTGCTCGGTGAGCGCTACCAGCGCCAACTCGACTCGCTGGTACCGGAGCTGGTGCGTGGACGGATACGGGAACGTCTGGTCAAGGGTGCTCACCGCAGGTACCAGACCGGGCTGCGGCGGTCGCTGATCGCGATGCGCTCGCAGCGATACCTCCGTCTGCTCGACACCCTCGACTCGTTGGTGGCCGAAGTTGCCGTTCCTGTCGCTGGGGAGGTACCGGCGCCGGTGACCATTGACACGGCCTATAAGAAGGTCCGCAAGGCCGCAAAAGCCGCCGCCGAAGCTGAGCAGGCGGACGCGCCGACAGAAGAGGGCGGCGAGCACGCCGGCGACGAGGCGCTGCACCGGATCCGTAAGCGCGCCAAGCGATTGCGTTACACGGCGGCGGCTACCGGCGCGGACAAGGTCGCCGAGCAGGCCAAGGTGATCCAGACGTTGCTCGGCGATCACCAGGACAGCGTCGTCAGCCGCGAACACCTGATTAAGCAGACCGAAGCCGCGCACGTC
This sequence comes from uncultured Actinomycetota bacterium, assembly GCA_963767375.1. Lineage (GTDB taxonomy): Bacteria > Actinomycetota > Actinomycetes > Mycobacteriales > Mycobacteriaceae > Mycobacterium. The sequence goes on along the minus strand of CAVYDT010000004.1, from coordinate 80,919 downwards.
GCCGGCGAGGACACCTTCACTTACGGTCTGTTGTTCCAGCGCGAGGCCGATTTGGCTGAAAGCTGCCATCAGCAGCTGGACGCTGCGCTGCGCAAACTCGCCAAAGCGGTGCGCAAGGCACGGCATTGATTGCGCGAGCGTGCGCAGAATGCCGGCCCGCGCGGCGCGTCGTCGTACAGACACGCACGCTCACGCTCGGGCACTTGAGGCGGACGAGTTGGCCTGTAAGCCGGATTCTGTTATCTGGGCGTTTGTACCGTTTAGCTGTGTTGGTGGTGTTGTAACGGTACAGGTCAGACTGTTGGTTGTGTTGGCTAATGAACGCAGTCGTCAGCTCTACTGCGGACGGTCTGCGGACGGTTGTTGGTACCCGGGCCACCCATCACCACGGGGTGACGTTCGACGGGGGCGACGGGGCGAACGTGGGCTTCTGGGTGTCGCTGGCCGTGGGTGCGGGCAGTCCCGCGCGGACCGCTGACCGGAGAGCCTGAGTCTGATCTCATCAGGGTGAGCAGATCGGCGGCAACGACGATCTGCCGCCTGAGCGGTTGGCTGGTCGTCAGGGCACCGGACGGTCGCCCTCTGCAGTGCAACACGTGGGGATCAGCAACCACGGGAACCGTTGCCGCAACATAGGGGATTTGGTACCAAGCCTTACCACTCCACGCCGGTGGAGACGCAGAACTCATTCTGCTCGGGGTCCGACATTCTTACCCATTGGGTTCCCCCGAAGCTCTGCACGCCCTCGTCGATGCGACGAGCGCCGAGTGCCTGCAGCCGGTGGACCTCGGCCTCGATGTCGTCGACCACAATGTCGACGTGCATGCGGTTCTTGCCCGCTTTGGGTTCGGATACCCCCTGAAGGAGAAGCGGTGAAGCGATCCCTTCTTTGGGAACGAGCACAGCCAGATTCGCGTCCGTGTAGTAGTCGCGATAGTCGAGCGCCTCGCGCCAGAACTTAGCGAGCCTCTTTGGCTCTTCACAGTCGAGTACGAGTTCCAATGTTGCCTTGTGTCCCATCGCGTGCCCCCCGGTCGGAATACCACTCGGCCAGCGACGATAAGGATACGGGGCCAGCCAGCGAGGAACAGCGTTGCTATTGAACCCTGGAGAGAGCGGTGCAAGTCCTACACCTGACCGCCACCGCGGCGCCAGCCGCGTTCGTCTTCACCGACTCAATGCCCTTCTCGGCGCTCGCCTTCGTCTCATACCCCTGGCTGGCAGCGATGATCTCAGGTGCAGACGCTATTCGGGCTTACGTCGGAACATCCCGCCGATTGCATTCTGCGCGTCCTCGATAGCCTTCTTTTGGGCATTCCACTGCCCTTCCGCCAGGTCCGTGATCGCTTTCCGTTGGGCGTTCCACTGCTGCTCGATCTGATCGGCGATCGCCTTGCGCAGAGCCTCCCACTGGTCCGCTGTCTTGACGCTCCGCTCCTGTCCGCGTTCGAGTAGCTCCGCGATCGCCTTCTGCTGAGCCTTCCACTGCTGCTCGACCAGGTCCCCGATCGCCTTCTGCTGGGCCTCCCACTGGTGTGCGACCTGGTCCTGAATCGCCTTCATATGCTTCTCGCTCTCCGTCACCAGCTCCTTGATCTGCTCAGAAAGCCCCGCGTCCGACTCGTCCGCCATGGTCTGCTTCTCCCTCCGATTTAGGTGATCTCGGCCCACCTTTATGGTGGCACTGCACGGGCTGGGCAGCCACTAAATCCAGACCGGGTGGCTCCGCCCGCTCGTCGTTTATTCACCGTTTGTGATCCGGCTACAACGCCGCTACCTGAGCGGCGACGAGCACCACCCAACAGCGTCCAGCCGGAGGACAGTCCCGAGCCATGGTGGACCTGCAAGCCAAGCAACAACGAAGCGTTTTCCCCCCGCCGGTCGATCAGCGCATTGCCGATGGGAATGGCGGCGCCGGGAGAACCCTCCGAGCAAGTAGAGGGCCCGGCATACAGCACCTTGTCGGTGACCCGCCGTGGGCTAAGCAGCTTCGTCGGCCAGGTACCGGTAACGGGTGGCGCGGCTGACCCCGAGGTACTTGGCGATGTCCCTGCCGGTGTGACCGTCCAGCCGGTGGAGGGCACGCCGTTCGCGCGTTATCGCCTTATCGAGGTGCTGGCTGGTCAGCGATGACCGCCAGGACCACCAAACCCACCATGGTCGCCAGGACCTCCACCATGGTCGCCAGGCCCACCAAACCCACCATGGTCGCCAGGACCACCAAACCCACCATGGTCGCCAGGACCTCCACCATGGTCGCCAGGCCCACCAAACCCACCATGGTCGCCAGGACCACCAAACCCACGATGATCGCCAGGACCACCATCGCGTCCATACCCGCGCCAGTTGTCGTGGCAATGCCCGCCATCCCAGTTGTCGCCCCAGCCGGGGTCCCAAAAGTCGCCTGGGCACCATTGCGGGAACGGCCCGGGCTGGGCTTCAGCGTTAGTTGCAACGCCCAGTCCTGCCAACCCCAAGCCGGCGACCATTGCGAAAGTCGTTGCAGCCAAACGTAAATTATTTTTCATAAGGCTGAACATGTACCCATTGCAACCCGTATCGAAACAATAGACGCCTGCGTTTCTTCCTGGCAGTTTCATCCCAACCCGACGCTGACAATCGCGACCGAATACCTTGTGTTTCGGCGCTTTTTCACCGCCGACGGCTGAGTTCCCTGCACAATCGCCGCCGACCTTCGGAGTCCGCGACTGCTGGCGTTGCCGCGGCCGTGGCGTGCAAGTCGCCAGCCTCCCGAACGAGGGACAGAGCTGGGAGTTGTTCGACGCCTGAGGGTTTCGGGTCGACGCACTCGAGGATGGTGAGCAATTTCACGTCAGCATGTTGCACGTCCAGTTTGGCCCGAGGCAACTCACAAGGCAACTCACAGCGAGACGTCTAGTAAGCCGGAGACTGTTTGCTGGGCGTTTGCAGGGTCAAGCTGCGTTGGCTGTGGAGTAAAACCGCTGGTCAAAGCGTTGGGTCTGTTGGCTGTTCAAAGCTGTGCCTAGCTCTACTGCGTACTGACTGCGTACTGGGGGATCGCCAGCAAACCGACCGCGTGCTAACCCCCGTGCCCCTTTACAGCCGCCAACCGCATCGGGTAACAACCAGAACTCCCCCACACCCGTGGTCGCTGCCGGGTCCCTGTACCGCCCCCATTAGCGATTGGCGAAACAACACTCTGATCTGAGCGCCGCTGACCGCCCACCACAGTTCCATGCATTGCATACTGAATTCGCTGACACCCGTCATTGACGCCCGTCAGCTCGGTAGCGTACCGTGCGCTCATGAAGTCAACGCACGCCTTTCGGCTGACTGAAGCGTCAGTCGGGGGTGTCCGTGAGGCGCAAAGACTTGAAACGCAGGCACGGTTGTTCGACGCCGCGTTGGCGGAGATTGCACGGCGCGGATTCGCCGCTGCGGATGTCAGTGCCATTGCCGCTGCGGCAGGCGTGGCGCGGGGGACGTTCTATTTCCATTTCCCGACGAAAGAGCATGTCCTCGTGGAGTTAGAGCGCATCGAGGAGACCAGGATCATCAGCGAACTTGGCCCAGCCGAGGGCGATCTGGCGTCGGTACTTTCGCGGCTTGTGTCTCATGTCCTCGACGCTGAAAGCCGTCTGGGAACGTTGCTTTTTCGCGACATGCTCGGCTTGCATTTCTCTTCGTCGCGGCCGGTCGAAGACGAGTTGGCGCAGCACCCGCTCGCAGAGTTCCTCATTGACGTAATTGGGCAGGCGCAAGAAAGAGGGCCAGTCCCGTCGGATGCAGACGCGGCGGAACTCGCAACCTTCTTCCTGACTGGACTGTTCGCACTGCTAGCAACCGGAGCGCACGACGCTGCGCTGCTACGTCGTTATGTGACAACGATTGTCAACGGAATGGAGAGATGATGAACCGCACGGGCATCGAAGGCTACCGGGATTTCCTGGCTCGACGTGACGGTGAGGCGGACTTGCTTAATCGGCGGTTAGCCAACCGCGAGGAGTTCTTCCAGCAACTCGAAGCGAAGCCGGTTCGGTCAAGCCATCCTGCTGACCGAACAACATTCCTGCGCAACCTGCGTCGTCGGCGTCCCGAAGCCGGTTTGGATAAGAAAATGCTGTTCCTGCTGGCAACCGCAAAGTTGAATCAAGCAGAACGCTTTGGTGTCGGCCTGGGCGAGACCTACGGGCGCAACAGCGACGAAAACTTGCCACCCGAGAACGTCTACCTTGAACTTGAAGAGCACTACCACACCCGGTTGCTGGCGTATGCGTTAGACGTGTTCGACCTGACGTTTCAAGTGGTGCCACCGCCGTTCGTGATGCGCCAGTTCGTCAAGATGGGCGTGTTCCTACCCGAACGGCTCGGCTTTCTTTTCGTTGGAGCAGCAGAGATGGCAGGCTGCGTCATGTTCGATGAGCTGCGCCGTGTTGGCATCGAAATATTCGCAGACGAACCCGAAGTCTCCGAACGAATCGAATTGCTCTACAGCGACATCCTCACCGACGAAATCGGTCACGTCGGCTACTGCGCCTCCCGCTGCACCCCCGCCGAGCGTGCAGTAATGCGCCGGATCTACCCACTCATCGGAAGACTCTTCGCCCGCCAAACCGTCGAAATTAGCCTTCTGATCGATCCCCAGGAAATACGCGCCCGACTCGACCGGCCCTTCAAGATTCAAGAACTCACCGCCGAGCTGAAAAACGAAACCTATCTCGTCACACACCCGTGAGGAGAGACCTGCTTGCCGCAGGGTTTGCCCGAACGGACACCAGACCAGACCCAACCGGGTACTGGTCGGTTACCAGCCATGCGCCGGAAGCTGCCACGGCGGTCACACCACCTGGCAATGGCTCAACTGTGACGCCATCACCTACGCGCCCGGTGTCGGTGCCGGGTGCCGACTGTTGGACGGGGCCGCGCGCAAGCGGTGACCGGTGTCCGGCGTGTCGGTGCGGTCATTGCACGGTAAACCCGCCCTAGCGTCAGGTGCGCAAAGATCCACACCAGCGAGCAAGGCAACCCATGACCCAACCGAACCGACCGAAACACCTGGCCGAAATGACCCGAGAAGAAGTAAACGAAGGTCTGATCAACAGCACCAGAGCCGGAAACATCGTCTACAGCCCGAATGACTATCGAAACGAGCTGGCTCGTCGCGACCAACAAGATTCCGCCGACGCGGCGAACGCTATCGCTGCCCGTACGGCTCGCTTCACCAACCGACTAATCGCGGCAACGATGTTCAGCGGCCTTGCCGCCTCCGCATCGGCCATCGCCGCCGCATGGCTGACAATCAGCCAAAGCCACCACGAGGCACCGCCGCCGCCACCACCCGTATTGATCACCCAGACCGCTTTACCACCGGCCCCGGTCACGATCACTCAGACCGTTGCGCCGCCGCCTGAATTGACCCACCCGTAAGTCTTGTGTGCTGGACGTTCTGAGAAGCTGCTTCGGACGACCCCAGCCCACGGTGGGACCCGTGCTGTCAGGCGGCGCACGGCCTAGCCGGTCGCGCGCGCAGCCTCGGCGCGGGCACGGTCACGCCGCATCCTGGCCAGCAAATCAAGGTCCCCGTCGTCGTCCTCGGTAGGCTCAGGCTCAGGCTCCACCACATCGGCCCGCGTGCCGGCCAACGAACCCTCCTGCGCCATACCGTAAACCAGGACGTGCTGGGCAAGTATCTTGCGGCACAACTCCGCTGAGCGGTAATTGCCGTCCAAAGCGGGACCCCAGTGGGCGCGCAACAGCCGCTCGCTGCGCTCCTGCCACACGGCAAACGCCTCATCCGTCAACAACTCCCGCCGCTGCGAGGAGGACCCCAACGCCCGCCGAACGATGTTGCCCCACTCTGCGGGGACCGCAGCCCGACCGCACCGGCAATGCTCCGGTAGCTGGTCCCGCCCAGGAACAACTGCACCACCTGGGCATCCCGCCGCTCCCGGTCAGCAGCTTTCATGTGTCCAGTTTCCCCGATCCCCCCGACGCCCAGCGCATTACACCATCACCGCACGTCACACCCCCCAAAAACCACTGGAGCAGCAAGCTGCAGCAAGGGTTCAATCGTCCAATTCGGCTCGGGGGGCGGTATACCCAGCTGGTGGGGTGTGTCTGGTGGACCCCTGTTCGCGCGGCCACCCCACCCCCCTATGCGTTCAGATTTGGATCGTGCCCTTGGGGTGGAAATGGTCCATGCTCCTCGCAGCTTCTACGAAGTGATGAATTGACGCATCACAGCAAGTCGATTCGCGTTGAACCGTCGTACCGTCGAGGTATGTGCGCCAATGACATCGAATCCGTGGTAGCCGCCAGGAACTACTTCCAAATGTGTTGGCACTCCGGCGGCGCGAAGCCGCTGAGCGTATGCGACATCTTCGTCGTGAAATAGGTCGCCTGCACCGACGCCAATCCATGTTGGCGGCAGACCCGAGAAGTCCTCGCGTCGTGCCGGTGCCGCGTAGGCGCTTACACCGTCTGCGCCGGGTTCGCAGCCGAGGTACGAGCGCCAGCCGAACGAATTGTCGCCTGGTGTCCATCCTCTAGCGGCAGTAGCGGTTGACCGCTGAACAGTGCGGTCGTCGAGCATTGGGTAAGTGAGAATCTGCCCTGCCAACTCCGCCAGCCCGCCATCCACGCAACGCAAGACGAGCGCGGCGGCCAGACCGGCCCCGGCCGATTTCCCGGCAACCAGAATCCGACGCCGGTCGATGTCGTCTCGGGCAATCAGCCATTGAAGCGCCGCATAGCAATCGTCGAGAGCGGCCGGATACGGGTGTTCGGGAGCGAGGCGATACTGAACGCTGACCGCGACCGCGCGGAGCTGGGCAGCCATTCGGCGGACCGCACGGTCATTCGTCGCCGCCGAGCCTGCCACGTAACCGCCACCGTGTATCCACAACAGAGCAGGCGCGATTCGGTCCAGGCCGCAGGGTCGGTACAGCAGTCGCACGCTCGCTGTGGCGGACACCTTCACTACTTCAACTTCACGAAGGGCCGCCGCTCGGCTCACAAGCGCCCCTCCCGCTCGCATTAGCCCGAGGTGTCGAACGTACAAGCCTCTTCGGTAGGGCAACACGTGGGCGAGGACAGGAAGCCACGGGTCCACGGCCTCGGCGATCGAGTCCTCCGCGTCCAATAAACACCCTTCCTGGCGGCGCAACAGCACCGACCGACATTAGTGCGCGCGCCTAATCGGAACAATTGGCTTATTACAACCCTGACCGGGTCACCCCTCCGCACCCTTGGGGTCTGCCTAGATCGGCGATCTTGTTGACGTTTGTAGAGACGTGGAGGCTCACTGCCGCTGAACTACCCGTCGAGCTACAGGCGCTTGTCACGCTGGCCGCGGGAACCGGTATGCGGCAAGGGGAATGCTTCGGCCTTACCGTCGACCGGGTTCGGTTCTTGGAGCGCGCGATCACAGTGGACCGCCAACTGGTCACCGTCGCCGGTCACCCACCGACGCTGGGGCCGCCAAAGACCAGAGCGAGTCACCGGACGATCCCGCTCCCCCAGGTCGTCGCCGACGCCTTAGCCGCGCACCTGGCAGCGTTCCCAGCCGAGTCGGACGCCTTGGTGTTCACCCAGTCGGGCAAGCCGATCACCCGCTCCACGTTCGGATACAGATGGCGCGCTGCGGTCAAGAAGGCCAAGCTGCCGCACGGGACCGGGTTCCACGCGCTGCGCCACTACTACGCCTCTTTGCTGATCCGGCACGGGGAGAGCGTGAAGACAGTTCAGGCGCGTCTCGGTCACGCCAGTGCGGTCGAGACGCTGGACACCTACAGCCACTTGTGGCCTGATTCTGAGGACCGGACGCGGGACGCGATTGATTCGGTGCTCGGATTTACTGCGGACCCACTGCGGACCGCTGCGGTTTCGCCTAGCTGAATGTGCAGGTCAATGGCATAGGGCGGACGAGTTGGCCTGTAAGCCGGATTCTGTTCCCCGCCGCCGCGGCGTAAGCAACGGCGGCGCGGCGGCGACCATCCATCTGGACACACCGTTGCCGGGTGCCTCGAGCGGTCTACCCGCAGGCTCGGGCGAGCAGCCCTCGAACGCCTGCGCGGCCGCACCTTCGGTGCGGCCTTCTTGACCTTGCTTCGGGTGGGGTTTGCCAAGCCATCCCGATCACCCGGAATGCTGGTGCGCTCTTACCGCACCGTTTCACCCTTACCACCGCGAGGGTGGCGGTCTGTTTTCTGTGGCACTTTCCCGCGAGTCGCCTCGGATTGCTGTTAGCAATCACCCTGCTCTGTGAAGTCCGGACTTTCCTCGACTCGAAGAGTCGCGGCCGCCCGGCCAACTCGTCCGCGTCGAACACGGTACTCGCTGCGGAATTCCCAAGCCAACAGCTCGCCCCGGTCTGCAAAAAACGCATCGCGGCCGCCTGCATGGTCGGCACCGCCGTAGAGTTCTACGACTTCTATATCTATGGCACCGGTGTGGACCGCAGTTGTGGTGTTGTCAGCCAGTATGTGCGACCGACTCGGCCGCCGCCCCATCATCCTTTCCGGGTGGACGCTGGGTTTGCCCTGGTCGTTTGCGGTCATCCCGTTGATCGACACCGCTAATCCCGTCCTGTTTACGGCGGCCATTGTCGGTACCTACGCCATCGCGGCGTTCGCCTACGCTCCCATGCCGTCCTTCGTGCCCGAACTGTTCGCCACCCGGTATCGCGATACCGGCGCGGGCTAGCGCTCAACCTCGCCGGCATCATCCGGCGGCGCTGCGCCACCGTTGATCGCCAGCCCACTGCTCACGCGCTACGCCGGCTGGGCCAATGATCAGCCTCACATCTACCTACCGGCTACCGGAAACCAAGGAGCGATCACTGGAGCAGGCAATTAGCCCGGCTCAGACTGTCTTAGCCGAAGCAAACCACGCTGCGCGCTCCCCGTCCGGCGGACATATCGGTGAACGCCGCCTCGACGTCGTCGATACCGATGCGTCGCGTCACCAGCGCCTCGAGGTCGAGTTGGCCGCGCTGGGCCAGCTCGGCGAGCAGCGGGATATCGCGAGGCGGGTCGCTTGCGCCGTAGACGCTGCCCTGGATCGTCTTGCCGTCGGTCATCAGCGACAGCGCGGGAAACGTCGCCTCTTCGGTGAAGCCGGCGGCTCCGACCAGGGTGACCTTGCCGCCGCGACGGGTGGCGTCATAAGCCGCGCGGATGGTGGCGGGCTTGCCGACCACCTCTATTCCGTGATCGACACCGGCGCCGCCGGTGAGGTCGCGTACCGCGGCGGCGAGGTCGACGTCGCTCGCGTCGACGGTGTGGGTCGCGCCGTTGGCCACCGCGGCGGGAAGCTGGGCCGCCACTCGATCGGCGGCGATGATCCGCGCCGCCCCAGACAGCCGGGCCGCTTGGATCGCAGCCAAACCCACACCGCCGCAGCCGATTACCAGCACGCTGTCGCCCGGGCGGACGGCCGCCGTGCGGATCACCGCGCCGACCCCGGTGGTGACACCGCAGCCCAGCAGCGCGGCGTGATCCAGCGGCAGCGACTCATCGACCGGCACCACCGCCGCGGCCGGTAGCAGCGTCTCCTCGGCCAACGACCCGACACCCATTCCCGGCCACACCGGGCCGGTCGCGCTTTCGGCGTAGGGCGCGCCGTAGGCGTGGTCGTAGGCGTGCAGGCACAGCTGGGTCTCGCCACGCAGGCAATGCGGGCAGCTACGGCACGACACGATCCACGTCAGCACGACGTGCTGACCCGGCTTGACCGTGGTGACGTCGTCGCCCACTTCGGTGACGATCCCGGCGCCCTCGTGGCCCATCGCGCTCGGCAGCAGCGCCGGGATGGACCCGTCGCGCAGCGACAGGTCGCTGTGGCAGACGCCGCTGGCGCGAAGTTGCACCCGCACTTCGTGGCCGGCCAGGGGCCGCAGCGCGAGCTCCTCCACCACTGTGGGCTGCCCGACCTCGCGCAGCACCACCGCTTTCATCGGACCGAACCTGTGAGCCACGTCATAGCGACTTACGATGGCGGCACAACCGCACCGGGTCAAGGGAGACGAGTATGACGGGATCAACGACGATCACGCGGGAAAGCCAGACCGCTGGCGAAGGTGCGGTTTTGACGATCGGCGGCCAGCCGCAGACAGGCAACGCGGGCAGCTACGCCGTGCACAATCCTGCCCGGCCGGCCGAGGTCGTCGGCCACGCGCCCGCCGCCGACCGCGCCCAGCTGGACGCCGCGGTGGCAGCGGCGCGCCGGGCCGCGCCCGGGTGGCGCGCGCTCAGCGTCGCCGAGCGGGTCGCCGCCCTGGCAGCCGCGGCCACCACGGCCGCCGAACAGCTAGCCGCCCGCGATGGCGCGCGGCTCTACACCCGCGAGCACGGCAAGGTGCTCAGCGAGGCGACTTTCGAGATCAGCACCGGGCCGGGCCTCGTTGCGCTGCTGGGCTCCATGGCCGAGGCGGCGCTCGCGCCCGAGCAGGTCGATCCGCATTCGGCCTACCCACGGCTGCACCGCGAGCCGTTCGGTGTTGCGGCGCTCGTGCTGCCGTTCAACTGGCCACTCGCGCTGACGATGACCAAGTTGACGTCGGCGCTGACCGCCGGCAACACCACCGTCGTCAAAGTGCCGCCGAGCTGTCCGCTCGCGGCGCTACAGCTGGCCGGAGCGCTGGCTGCCGCGCTGCCGCCCGGCGTGGTCAACGTGCTGGCCGGGCCGGGGAGCGAGCTCGCCCAGGCGCTGGTGACCCACCCGGGCATCGACCTCATCTCGCTGACCGGCGGCGTCGCCACCGGGCGTGCCGTGATGGCGGCGGCCGCGCCGCGGCTCACTCCGGTGTTGCTCGAGCTCGGCGGCAACGACGCCGCGATCATCGCCTCCGACATCACGGTCAGCGACGAGCTGGTGGAGCGGCTGGTGACGGCGACTTACACCACGGGCGGCCAGGTCTGCATGGCGATCAAACGGCTGTACGCCCCGAGGGATCGGGTCGGCGAGCTGGCCGAGGCGGTGCTCGCGCGTTGCGAGCGCGAAGTGGTCGGCGACGGCCTCGCCGACGAGACGACGCTGGGACCGCTGCACAACGCCGCCGGGCGCGACCGGGTGGCCGCGCTGGTCGCCGACGCCGAGGCAAATGGCGCGTCGGTAAAGACCGCGGGACGGATCCGCGACGCGGACGCCGACGCAGGGGGCTACTTCGCGCTGCCGACCGTCGTCACCGATCTGGCTCCCGACTCGGCGCTGGCCACCGAGGAACAGTTCGGCCCGGTCCTGCCGATCTTCGGCTATGACAGCATCGACGATGCCGTAACCGCAGCCAACGCAACCGATTTCGGTCTTACCGCCTCGGTGTGGACCGGTGACGACGCGCTCGCCGACCGCATCGCCGGGCAGCTGGTGGCGGGTACGGTCAGCGTCAATTGCCACGGCCTGGCCGCCCAGGATCCTCGCCTGCCATTCGGCGGTTGCGGCCAATCCGGCATCGGCCGCGAACTCGGCGTCGAGGGGATCCGGGCCTTCACCCAGCCGCGGACTTTCGTCCGGCACCCCGCGCCCCGCTAGCGGAACCCCGCGCCCCGCTAGCGAGTGGCTAAGCCGGTTTGTTGGTTTTGAGGCGCCTGCGCCGGGCGGCGAAGAACTCGGACCAGGAGACCACATCAGGGTGCTGCTTCAGCAATGCCCGCCGCTGCCGTTCGGTCATGCCACCCCAAACACCGAACTCGACCCGGTTGTCGAGCGCGTCGACGAGGCACTCTGTCATGACAGGACAGCTCCGGCATAGGGCGGCCGCACCCCTCTGCGCCGCTCCGCTAACGAAGAGTTCGTCGGGATCGGTGGAGAGACAAAGCCCTTTCAGCACCCACGCGGTGCGCGCGTCGGCCACCGTGGTGATCTCGGGCGTGTTTGCATCCGTGTTGGACACTGTTGGACACTCCTGTGCGGCTGGATCCTCCCCTGGCAATGACTATTCCGGCACGGCCCAGCGGTGTCAGTCGGCCGACGAGTCAGTGCAGGGGATGAATCGCGCGTCCCCCGATTGGGGGAAACGGCGCCAACCGCTATGGGACACTAAGCGGCGTGATCAACGCGGCGACCGAGAAAGTGCGCGTGGTCGTCGGCGAAGATCACCCACTGTTCCGCGACGGGCTCGTGCGCGCGCTGACGTCGAGTGGCTCAGTGGATGTGGTCGCTGAAGCTGATGACGGCGTCACTGCCTTGGCTCTGATTAAAACCCATCTACCCCACGTCGCGCTGCTGGATTACCGAATGCCCGGGATGGACGGTGCAAAGGTCGCCGCCGCGGTGCGGCGTGATCACCTGCCGACCAGGGTTTTGCTGCTGTCGGCGCACGACGAGTCGGCGATCGTCTTCCACGCTCTGGCGGAGGGCGCCGCGGGATTCCTGCCCAAAGAATCGACCAAAACCGAGATCGTCAACGGCGTGCTCGACTGCGCCAAGGGCCGAGATGTCGTGTCGCCGGCCCTGGCCGCCGGTTTGGCTGGGGAGATCCGTCGCCGGGGTGGCGAAGCGCAGACACCGGTGCTCACCCCCCGCGAGAGCGAGGTGCTGAATCTCATCGCGCAGGGTCGCAGCATCCCCGCGATCGCCGCGGAACTGTACCTGGCGCCGTCCACGGTCAAGACCCACGTGCAACGGTTGTACGAGAAACTCGGCGTCGGTGACCGCGCCGCGGCTGTCGCGGCGGCGATGCGGCGCGGACTGCTCGAATAACATGGCCCGCCCGCAGGCTCGACTAGTCGACTTCGTCGCGGCCGAACCCGTCCGGTTATCGGCGGTCCTGCGCTTGCCGCTGATCGGTTTGATCGTGTTGTTGGTCTCAGTGTGGGAGGTTGAGCACTGGCTGCCGTTGGCCTATGCGGCGATCCTCGTCATCTATAGCGTCGCCGCACTGGTGTGGGTGATGGTGGTGCTGCGCGGCCCGGTGCCGGCGTGGGCCGGCTGGGCCTCGACGGGAATCGACGTGTTCACCGTGGTGGCCCTGTGTGTGGTGTCAGGCGGCGCGACCGTGGCGCTGCTGCCGGTGTTCTTCCTGCTGCCGATTTCGGTGGCGTTCCAGGACCGCCCGGCGCTGGCGGCCGCCGTTGGAGTCTGCACCGCCGTCGGATACCTCGGTGTGTGGATCGTCTACTCCAAGCGCGACGAGACGGTTGAGCTGCCGAGCGTGGTGTACACCCATTTCGGATTGTTGCTGTGGTTGGCGGCTGCGACCACCGCCATGTGTTATTTCCTGACTCGTGCCGCGGCGCGCGTGGCGGCATTGCTCGACATGCGCCGCACGCTCGTCTCGGAGTCGATGCGCGCCGACGAACGCCACACCCGAACGCTGGCCGAACAACTGCACGACGGACCGCTGCAGGACCTGTTGGCGGCGCGACTCGAACTCGACGAAGTCCGCGAACGGCATACCGATCCGGGGCTGGACGCCGCCTACCAGGCAGTACAGGACACGGCGATCTGGCTGCGCGACACCGTCACCGCGCTACATCCCCAGGTGCTCACCGAAGTGGGTCTCACCGCCGCGCTGGGTGAGCTGATTCGCGCCTACGAGCACCGCGGGAACTTCGCCATCGAAGCCGCTCTCGAAGACGTCGATCGGCCACGGTCCCAGTCCCTGTTGTACCGGGCGGCCCGCGAATTGCTCGCCAACGCAAACAAGCATGCGCGGGCGCGCACCGTATGGGTGCGCCTGGCCCGGGCGGGCGACGCGATCACGCTGAGCGTCGTCGACGACGGGATCGGGTTCGATCCGGCCATCCTGGATCGATGTGTCGCCGAAGGGCACATCGGACTCGCGTCGCTGGCGGTCCGTATTGACGCAATGGGTGGATCGATGAAGCTGAGCTCGACGCCCGGCAGTGGGACGCGGGCATCGGTGACCACGCCCGTCGGCGCCGACTGAACACGCTCGCTGCAGAGACAGCCGATGCGACGCAGACGAGTGGGAAGAGCTGCAGAAGATTGCACGTCATTGACAGCGGCCGGAAACCGACGATAGTCGTCAGGTATGGCGCTGCTGCCGGACCCTGATCCCCGGCACCGACAGCATGTCCTGATCTCGGTCGACGATCACGTCATCGAGCCGCCCGACATGTTCGTCGGCCGGCTTCCCGCCGCGGTGGCCGACCGCGCGCCCAAGGTCGTCGAGACCGACGACGGACGCCAGGTGTGGCGCTATGAAGACCGGGAGTATCCGAATATCGGGCTCAACGCGGTGATCGGACGGCCGCACGAGGAATGGAGCATGGAAGCCGCCCGGTTCGACGAGATGCGCCGCGGCTGTTGGGATATCGACGCCCGGATCGCCGACATGGACCTGGCCGGCATCTGGGCCTCGCTGAATTTTCCATCGCTGATCGCCGGGTTCGCGGGCACGGTGTTCTGGAAGAGTGACGATCTCGAGTTGGGGCTGGCCACATTGCGGGCCTGGAACGACTGGCATCTCGAGGTGTGGGCCGGCAGCTACCCGGAGCGGATCATCCCGTTGCAGCTGCCGTGGCTCGCCGACCCGCAACTGGCGGCCGAGGAGATACGCCGCAATGCCGCGCGCGGCTTCAAGGCCGTCAGCTTCCCCGAGTTGCCCGCTCAATGCGGGATCGCCAGCCTGCACAGCGGGGTGTGGGATCCGTTCTTCGCCGCCTGCGAGGAGACCGACACCGTCGTGTGCCTGCACACCGGTTCGGCACAATGGGCGCCAATCCCCGCCCCGGACACACCTTTTGAGACGATCACCACGCTCTTCCCGGTCAACGCCCTGGTCGCCTGCGCGGACATGCTGTGGTCCGGTATTCCGCTGCGTTTCCCGCGGCTGAACGTCGCGCTGGCCGAGGGCGGGTTGGGCTGGGCGGCAATGCTCGGCGACCGGGCCGACTACGTCCTGGCCCACTCCGCGTGCGGACGCGAGGGCGGGTCGTGGAAGGGCGACCTACTGCCCAGTGAGGTACTCAAGCGCAACTTCTGGTTGTGCTCGATCGATGACCCGTCGGCCTTCGGTGCGCTGGACGCAATCGGAGCCGGCCGCATCCTCGTCGAGAGCGACTACCCACACGCCGACTCCACCTGGCCCGACACGCAACAGGTGGTGGCGCGCAACGTCGCCGGCCTGTCGGCCGACGACGCCGCCCGGATCACCCACCGCAACGCCGCACAGCTGTTCCGCCACCCGCTGCCGGACGACGGGTGGCTGGCCGCCACAGTCTAGGGAGGTTCTTGTGCTCGACCTGTTGATCCGCGACGCCCAGATCGTCGATGGCACCGGCGCACCCGCCCGCCACGGCGACGTCGGCGTCAGTGACGGACGTATCGTGGCGGTGGGTGGAGTGGGCGACGCGGCGGCGAAAACCGTTGACGCCCAAGGGCAGACGCTGGCCCCGGGCTTCGTCGACCTGCACACCCACTACGACGCGCAGCTGTTCTGGGATCCCACCGCCAGCCCGTCGGTGCAGCACGGAGTGACCACGGTCTTCGGCGGCAACTGCGGCTTCACGCTGGCACCCGCGACACCCGACCAACACGACTACCTCACCCGCATGCTGGCGCGGGTCGAAGGGATGCCGCTGGACGCGCTGCGGGCCGGACTCGACTGGGAATGGTCGTCTTTCGGCGACTGGCTGGGCCGCCTCGACGGCCGCATCGCCGTCAACGCCGGCTTCCTGGTCGGTCATTCGGCCCTTCGGCTGGCCGCGATGGGCGCCGACGCCGTCGGCAACGAGGCCACCCCAAAGCAGATCGAGCGGATGGTCGCGTTGCTTCACGACGCCCTGGACGCCGGCGCGCTCGGGCTGTCGACCTCCCAGTCGCCGACCCACAACGACGCCGCCGGCCAACCGGTGCCGTCGCGCGGCGCGTCGCGCGACGAACTGGTCTCACTGGCGGCTGGCCTGCGCGACCACCCCGGCACCACGCTCGAGGCGATCATCGCCGGCTGCCTGTCGGGCTTCACCGACGACGACATCGCGCTGCTCACCGACATGTCGGCTGCCGCCGACCGCCCACTGAACTGGAACCTGCTGGGTGTGTCCGCGGCGAATCCCGATGGGCACCAACGGCAGCTGCGCGCCTTCGACGCCTCCGCCCAACGCGGCGGGCGGGTGGTGGCGCTGACCTTGCCGCAACCGATGAAGATCCGGCTCTCGTTTTTGTCCGGCTTCGTCCTCGACGGGCTGCCCGGCTGGCGGGACACGATGCACCTGCCGGTGCCCGAGCGGCTGATCGCCCTCGCCGACCCCGAGGTGCGCCGTCGCCTCGCCGAGGGCGCCTCCTCGAAGGAGGCGGGCATGCTGCGCGGCCTGGCGCAATGGGATCGGTTGATCATCGCCGAGACCTTCGCCGCCGAAAACGCCAACGCGACCGGGCGCCCCGTCGGCGAAGTCGCCGCCGCCCGCGGTGGCGAACCGTTCGACACGCTGCTGGACATCGTGATCGCCGACGAGCTGCGCACCGGGCTGACCCCACCGCTGGCCGGAGATGATGCGGCCGACTGGCGGATGCGCGCCGAGGTGTGGCGCCACCCCGGCGCGGTGATCGGCGGCTCGGACGCCGGTGCCCACCTCGACATGATGTGCGGCGCGGTCTACACCACGTCACTGCTCGGCAAGGGCGTCCGCGAGCACCAGGTGGTGACGCTGGAAGAGGCCATCCGATTGGTGACGGATGTGCCCGCCCGGTTCTACGGGCTGACCGAACGCGGCCGGATCGCGCCCGGCTGGCACGCCGATCTGGTGCTGTTCGACCCGGCGACCATCGGCCACGGGCCCGAACGCACCCGCTACGACCTGCCCGCCGGCGCCCCGCGGTTGGTCGCCGACGCCCAGGGCATCAGCTCGGTGCTGGTCGGCGGTGTCGAGGTATGCCGCGACGGCACCGCCACCGGTGCCCTGCCCGGCACCGTGCTGCGGTCCGGACACGATACGCAGACCGTGCCGGCGCATGGCTGACCCGGCGTACCCGATCACCGCCGAGTTCCAGCCGGCCGAATTGCAGGGCGGGCTGCTCATGCAGGTCGAGAACGTGCACGAGCGGCTGCGCGAGGCACGCGAGCGACATCGGGTGATGCGGGGAAATCCCTTCGCCGAGGTCAGGTCCGGACAGGCCGGCGACCTCGGTGTGACGGTGCTCGGGTACGACGAGTGCCAGACGGTGCTCACCCACCCGGACACCTTCTCCTCGTCGCTCTACGACCAGATCATGGGCCCGGTGATGGGCCGCACCCTGCTCGAACTCGAGGGAGCCGAGCATCGGGCCAGCCGGGCACTGGTGTCGCCGTCGTTCCGGTCGGCGCTGCTGGAGCGGTGGCGCAGTGAGCTGGTGGAGGTCGTCGTCCATGAGCTCATCGACCGGTTCGCGCCGCGCGGACGGGCCGAGCTGGCCCGCGAGTTCACCTTCGCCTTTCCGGTTCAGGTCATCGCCCGGATCATGGGCCTGCCGCGCCAGGACTACCCGCGGTTCCAGCGGCTGTCGATCGAGTTGCTCAACGTGGTCTACGACTGGGAGCGCGGGATCGCCGCCTCCGCCGCGCTGAAGACCTACTTCACCGAGATCCTCGCCGAGCGGCGGCGTCACCCGCAGGACGACCTGATCAGCATGCTGGCGGAGTCGGAGCTCGACGGCGCGCGGCTGACCGACGCACGAGATCTTCGCGTTCCTGCTGCTCATCCTGCCCGCCGGGGTCGAGACGACCTACCGCGCCTCGGGCAACCTGCTGGTCGCGATGCTCACCCAGCCGGCACTGCTGGACGCGCTGCGGGCGGATCGCGGCTTGCTGCCCGGGGCCTTCGAGGAGGCGTTGCGCTGGGAGCCGCCGATCACCACGGTGGTGCGCTTGGCTATTCGCGACTGCGAGCTCGGCGGTGTCGCGATTGCGGCGGGAACGAACGTCAGCGTCAGTGTCGCGGCCGCTAACCGCGATCCCACCCGCTACCCCGACCCGGACCGCTTCGACCCCGCCCGCAAGCACATCGCGCACCTGACCTTCGGCGGCGGCCCGCACCTGTGCCTGGGCATGCATTTGGCGCGGATGGAGGCGACGGTGGCGATCAACGCTCTGCTTGACCGGCTGCCTGGCTTACGGCTGGATCCGAGCGCACCGCCGCCGCGCATCGTGGGGATGGCTTTCCGTTCACCGGCGGCGCTGCCGGTGAAGTTCAGTCCGGGTTGACGGGCTCGCGGGCCAGCGCATGCCATGCCAGGTCGGCGATGGCCACGCAGTAGTCGTCGTCGACGGGAGCATCCGAATAAAGGGCGCGGATGTTCAGCGGCGCCATCACGAGCTGCAAACCAGCGAGTGCGTTGACGCCTTCGCGGACTTCGCCGCGTTCCCGGGCGCGATCCACGACCCCGCGCACGACGGCGAAACGCGCCGACCAGAACTTCGTCCGGGTCTCTTCGTCGTGATAACTACGGCGGTCCATGGCCAATGCCCGCAGTAGGGTGCGGCCAACGTCGCTGTTGATCCGATCGGCGACGCTGCGCGCCAAAGCGAGTAGGTCTCCGCGCAACGAGCCGGTGTCCGTGGCCGAGTTCAGGGCCTCGGCTTCGACGAGGGCCGCATCGACGATCAGTCGTTGGCGATCGCCCCAGTAGCCGTAGATCATCGCCGCATCGAGGTGGTGGCGCTCCGCAAGGGCCTCGACGCTGAACCGCTCGACGCCCCAGCGCGCCAATTCGTCGAGCGCTGCGTCCCTTACGCGCGCCCGGATCTCCGCGGGAATGGCCTCCACGGACTGATCGGTTCGTTGAGACGGCACCATCGATGTCTCCTTGGCACCTAAAGATAGCCGGTTTGGTTCACCAGCCGCACCGAAGTCACCCCGTCAGAATAGAACTCGGCGATGCTCAACGATGCCAGATCGAGATGCAACCGGTACAGGATGCCCGGACCGGCGTCCAAAGCGAGCCGCAGCAAAGTCTTGATCGGCGTGACGTGTGACACCACCAGGACCGTCGCGCCTTGGTATCGCTCGACGATCCGCTCGCGGGCCCGGCACACGCGCGCCATCACGTCGTCGAAACTTTCACCGCCCGGCGGCTCGATACTGGTGTCGCGCAACCAACGACGATGCAGCTCGGGGTCGCGTTCGGCGGCCTCGGTGAACGTCAAGCCCTCCCAGGCGCCGAAGTCGGTCTCGATCAGATCGTCGTCGATGGTCACATCCAGGCCCAGCCCCTGGGCGGCCGCGGCCGCGGTGTCGTAGGCGCGCTGCAGCGGCGACGAGATCACGGCAGCGATCCCGCCGCGCTGCGCCAGATACCGCGCCGCCGCCTCCGCCTGCCGCCGCCCGAGTTCAGTGAGTGCCGGGTCGCCGCGGCCGGAATAGCGGCGTTGCACCGACAACTCGGTCTGCCCGTGCCGCAACAACAGCAGCCTGGTCGCCGTGCCCCGCGCACCGGTCCAACCGGGTGGAGACTGGGGCGCACCGGTTTTGACGGGCTCCGTGGCTTTCTGGGGCTTCTCGACCTCACCGTTGATTCCGGCCGCCGCGTCCATCGCCTCGTTGGCCAATCGGTCAGCGTGCTTGTTGCGCTCCCGGGGCACCCACGCGTAGCTGATCCGCCCGAACCGCGACGCCAGCGTTCGGGCCTGGGCGTGCAGCTGCGCCAGGTCGGGGTGCTTGACCTTCCACCGCCCGGACATCTGTTCCACCACCAGCTTGGAGTCCATGTACACCGCGGCCTCGGTGGCGCCCAGTTTCGCCGCATCGTCCAAACCGGCTATCAGGGCGCGGTATTCGGCGACATTGTTAGTCGCATGACCGATGGCCTGCTTGCTCTCCGCCAAGACGGCGGCGCGGTCCGCATCCCACACCACCGCGCCGTATCCGGCCGGTCCGGGGTTGCCGCGGGAACCGCCGTCGGCTTCGATGACAACCTTCACTGCTCGAAAGCCTTGACCCGCAACAGGATCGCGCCGCACTCCGGGCAGCGCACCACCTCGTCGTCGGCGGCCGCCGAGATGCTGGCCAGCTCACCGCGACCGATCTCGATCCGGCAGGCACTGCACCGATGGCCTTGCAATTGCCCGGCACCCGGCCCTCCCCCGGCACGCTGCCTCTCGTAGAGGGCCGAAAGGGCGGGATCCAGTGTCGCGCAGAGCACGTCACGCTGCGACGAATGAAGCTCGCGGGTGTGCTCGATCTCGGCAAGTTCGCTGTCCAGAGCCTGCTGGGCGCTGGCGAGGTCGGCCTGCAGCGCCTCGATCGCACCCAACTCGACGGCCAACTGGGCCTCCAGCTCCTCTCGGCGTTCCATCACCTCCAGCAGGGAATCCTCCAGGCTGGTCTGCCGGCGTACCAATGTGTCCAGCTCGTGCTGTAGATCCGACAATTGCTTTGCGTCCGTCGCGCCCGACCTGAGCAACGACCGGTCCCGATCCTCGCGCTGGCGTACTGCCTCGATCTCGGACTCGAAGCGCGACACCTGGGCGTCCAAGTCCTCCACCGCGATTCGAACCGTGGCCACCCGGTCACTGGCGGCGCCGTGTTCCGCCTTGATCCGCTCATAGGCCTCGCGTTGCGGCAGATGGGTGACCCGGTGTGCGATCCGAGACAGCTCGGCGTCCAGCTTCGACAACTCCAGTAACGAGCGTTGCTGTGTCACTTCGGCTTTCATCACTGATTTCTCCCCATAGTCCAAGGGTCGGTGCGCAGGGTGCACACGCGCACCGGCAGCTCCGTCCCGAAACTGGCCCGCAGCACGTCGGCGGCTTGTTCGCACCACGGGAATTCGCTTGCCCAGTGCGCGACGTCGATCAGGGCCACATTCGAGGCCCGGCCATGCTCATCGGCGGGATGATGCCGCAGATCAGCGGTGACGTATGCCTGCACATCGGAGGCGGCGGCGATGCCCAGCAGCGAGTCCCCGGCGCCACCGCACACCGCCACCCTCGACACCAACATGTCGGGGTCGCCCGCGGCGCGCACCCCCCACGACGTCTGCGGCAACGCGGCACCGACCCGGGATACGAAGGCGGACAGCGGTTCAGGTTGCGCCAGCGTGCCGATGCGGCCCAGCCCCGCCTCGCTGGGTGGCGGCACCATCGCGAAGATGTCGAACGCCGGTTCTTCGTACGGGTGGGCGGCGCGCATGGCCGCCAACACGGCGCCCCGCGCCCGCGCGTGCGCGACGACCTCGAACCGGTCTTCGGGCACCCGCTCGACGGTGCCGACGCTGCCGATCGCGGGCGACGCGCCCTCATGCGGCAGGAACTGTCCGATACCGGTGACGCTCCAGCTGCAGTGCGAATAGTCGCCGATGTGGCCGGCGCCGGCCTCAAAGACCGCCGCCTGCACCGCTTCGGCGTTCTCGCGCGGCACGTAGACGACCCACTTGTCCAGCTCCGCGGTAGCCGATAGCGGCTCGAGCACGGCTTCGACGGTGAGGCCAAGCGCGTGGGCCAGCGCGTCGGACACGCCCGGTGCTGCGGAGTCGGCGTTGGTGTGTGCGGTGAACAGTGCACGCCCGGTACGGATCAAGCGGTGCACCAACGCACCCTTCGGTGTGCTGGCCGCGACGGTGTCGACCCCGCGCAGCAGCAACGGATGGTGCGCCAGCAGCAGGCCGTTGTCGGGGACTTCGTCGACGACCGCCGCGGTGGCGTCCACCGCGACGGTCACCGAGTCCAGCACATCGTCGGGGTCACCGCACACCAGGCCGACCGAATCCCATGACTGGGCAAGCCGCGGCGGGTAGGCCTCGTCGAGCACCTTGATCACGTCGGTCAGCCGCACACTCACCGGCGCTTCCCCCCGCCCTCGGCGATCGCTTCAACCAGCAGCGGCCACTCCGGGCGCACCGCGGCCCGCAGATAGCGCTCGTCCAGCCCGACGAACGTGTCACAGCGGCGAACGGCAATACCCTTGCCCTGCAAGTGCTTTCGGATCAGCTCAGCACCCGGCATGCTGAACAACACGAACGGCGCCCGGCCCTCGACCACACTGGCACCCGCCATTTCCAGACCGGCCGCCATCTGGGCCCGCACGGCCGCCAGCCCTGCCGCATCGGTGGCCGCATCGGCAACGGCTCCCGGCGCGCAACAGGCCGCGATGGCCGTCAGTTGCAGCGTGCCCAGCGGCCAGTGCGCACGCCGAGTGATCAACCGCGCCAGCAAATCTGGCGAACCGAGGGCGTAGCCCACCCGCAGCCCGGCCAACGACCAGGTCTTGGTCAGGCTGCGCAACACCAGCACATCGGGCAGCGACGCACCGGCCAGCGACTCGGGCTCACCGGGAACCGAATCAGCGAACGCCTCGTCGATCACCAGGATCCGTCCGGGTCGGCGCAACGCGAGCAGCTGCTCGCGGGTATGGAGCACCGCGGTGGGGTTGGTCGGATTTCCGACGACGACAAGGTCGGCGTCTTCGGGCACTACCGCGCCGTCCATCCCGAACGGCGGCTCGAGCACAACATGGCGCACCGGCACACCGGCCGCGGTCAGCACGGCGGCGGGCTCGGTGAACGAGGGCGCGATGACCGCCGCCAGCTCCGGACGCAAATTGGGCAACAACGCGAACCCCTCGGCCGCCCCGGCCAGCGGTAGCACCTCCTCGCGGGATCTGCCGTGACGCTCAGCGACCGCGTCTTGCGCCCGGTGCACGTCGTCGATGCTCGGGTAGCGCGCCAGATCCGGCACCCGCGCGGTCAGCCGCTGCACCAGCCAGTCCGGCGGTTGCCGGTGCCGGATGTTGACCGCGAAGTCCAGCACGCCTGGCGTCACGGCCTGATCACCGTGGTAGCGCGCCGCAGCAAGCGGGCTAGCGTCCAGACTCGCCATCAGTGAAACACTAGTGCGCCGCTCAGCGACCGATCACCCGACCGCTTCGGACCAGCGTGAAACCCCGGCGTGCGCGATGATGAGCACGGCTGCGTTCGGGAAGGTTGAGTCGAAATGAAGCTTGCGACGTTTGACGGGCCCGACGGCCGCCATGTCGGGATCGTCGAAGGCGTTGAGATCGTCGACCTGACGGCCGCGGATCCGTCGCTGGCGGCGATGACCGATCTCTTGGAGCGAGGGCCCCGCGACACTGTCCGAGTCGAGATCGACAAGATCGGAGCCCTGGAGAACCCGGTCATCGCCGAGCCCGGTCCGGGCGACTGAACGCGGGGCTGCAGTGGAATGCGACAGCCAACCTTCGTGGTCGGGTCAGACGAACCGCTGAATGAACTTCACGGCGACGTCGGCCACCTCTTTCCAGCCGTTGTCGATGACCAGGGAGTGCCCCCGGCCGGGAATTCGCTCGATCTCGGTGACGCCCGGGTTGTGCTTGGACTGAATCTTGAAGGTGGCCTCGGTGACCGCCAGCGGGATCGTGTGGTCGTTTTCGCCCGCGATGACCAGCAGTGGACCGCGCTCGGGGTTCTTGGAGTCGACCCGAGTCTCGCTTAACGGGTTGAAATTCGCGATCGACGCCTGAAAGAGCGGCACACTTGGGGCCGGGACATGGAACGTTTCGTAGAGCTCGTTGGCCTCGACGTCATCGAGGTTGTTGGCCCAGCCGTACTTGAACTGTGGGAAAGTCAGCGCGATTGCCTTGCCGTAGTTGGCGGGATTTCCCAGGACCGGCAGGGCCGATTTCAGCGACGAGACCGGCAGCGGCAGAACACCTCTGAATGGAGCGTTGTCGATCGTCACAGTTGCCGCAGACGCACCGGAGCCAGCGATTTTCTGCGCTATTAATCCGCCGAAGGAATGGCCCACCACCGCTGGCTTCTTCTCCAGCTGCCTGATGGCGTCCAGGTAGTGATCCGTGACGGCTTGGACCTTTTTGTGCGCGAACACTTCTGGATGTTCGAAGGCCTCTCGGACGGTGGCCGGATCGTCGGGCCAGCCCGGAGCTATCGTGGTGTAGCCGTTGGCTTCGAACAGGTCGCGCCAGCGTTGCCAACTGCTGGAAAGCAGCCACAGACCATGCACGAATACCACCGGAGTCAGCCCGGAGGCGTTGGCTTTTTCGATCTCCGCCTGTTCCCAGGCCGCGACGGTGCTGTCAGTCATAGCGTTTCCTCCGGAGTCGCCGTGTTGGTTGCAAAACGGTATGACGCGAAATCTGTTGCCGCCAGAGTACGAATCCCCGAGAGGCGAACGGACCGATTTGCCGACCAGGGGGGTTCGATCCCCTTAACGCCCTGCTGCACGCCATCAACGACAATGGTGGGCGTGACAGACACGATCTCGTCCAGGGCTGGTTCGGAGGCCGGCCACGGCTCGGCACCGCAGCTGGTGATCTTCGACCTCGACGGCACCCTCACCGACTCCGCCGAAGGGATCGTTGCCAGTTTCTTGCACGCGCTCAGCCACATCGGTGCCCCGGTACCCGACGGCGACCTGGCCGCGCAGATCGTCGGGCCGCCGATGGACGACACCTTTCGCGCTATGCGGCTCGGCGAGCACGTGGACGCGGCGATCGCGGCCTTCCGCGCCGAGTACGGCACCCGGGGCTGGGCGATGAACACCCTGTTCGACGGGATTGCTCCGCTGCTGGCCGACCTACACGCCGCCGGCATCCGGCTGGCCGTGGCCACCTCCAAATTGGAACCGACGGCGCAGCGCATCCTCGCCCATTTCGGGCTCGATCAGCATTTCGAGGTCATCGCCGGCGCAAGCCCGGACGGCTCGCGCAAAACCAAGGTCGAAGTGCTAGCACACGCGCTGGACCAGCTACAGCCGCTGCCCGAGCGGGTGCTGATGGTCGGCGACCGCAGCCACGACGTCGACGGCGCGGCCGCGCACGGCATCGACACCGTGGTGGTCGGCTGGGGCTACGGGCAGGCCGACTTCCCCGACGGGTTCACCACCACCAGCGTCACGCATGCCGCGACCGTCGATGAGCTGCGGAGGGCGCTGGGTGTCTGATCCGCTGCACGTGACGTTCGTCTGTACCGGCAACATCTGCCGTTCGCCGATGGCCGAGAAGATGTTCGCCGACCAGCTCCGGCGGCGCGGCCTCGCCGACGCGGTGCGGGTGACCAGTGCGGGCACCGGCGACTGGCACGTGGGCAGCGGCGCCGATGTCCGGGCGGCCCGGGTGCTGCACGCCCACGGTTACCCGACCGAGCACCGCGCCGCACAGGTCAATGACGATCACTTGGCGGCCGATCTGCTGGTGGCGCTGGGCCGCAACCATGCTCGACTGTTGCGCCAGCTCGGGGTCGAGGACGACCGGATCCGGATGTTGCGATCGTTCGACCCACGGTCGAACGCGCACGCCCTCGACGTCGAGGATCCCTACTACGGCGACCACGATGACTTCGAGGATGTTTTAGCCGTCATCGAGGCCGCGCTACCGGGTCTGCACGACTGGGTCGACGAGCAACTCGCGCAGAACGGACGGGGTTGATGCCTAGATTCCTGCCACGCCTGTTGTTCCTTTTGCGGCCCGGCTGGATAGCGTTGGCCTTGGTGGTGATCGCGTTCACCTACTTGTGCTTCATGGTGCTCGCACCCTGGCAGCTGGGAAAGAACACCCGGACATCGCGGGAAAACCACCAAATCGAATATTCTCTCAACACCGCGTCGGTACCGTTGAAAACTCTGCTGCCACAGCAGGATTCGTCGGCGCCGAGTGCGCAGTGGCGCCGGGTGACGGCCACCGGGCATTACCTTTTCGACGTGCAGGTGCTGGCCCGGCTGCGGGTGGTCGAGGGCGAGCAGGCGCTCGAGGTACTGGTGCCCTTCGTCGTCGACGACGGACCGACCGTCCTCGTCGACCGGGGCTACGTGCGGCCCGAGCCCGGCGCTCATGTGCCGCCGATCCCCCGCCCGCCCGACGGTACCGTCACCATCACAGCACGGCTGCGCGACTCCGAGCCGACCGCACAGGGCAAGGATCCGATCACCAGAGACGGTGTCCAGCAGGTGAATTCGATCAACACCGAACAGGTTTCAGGGTTGACCAAGGTTCCGCTGGCCGGGTCCTACCTACAGCTGGTCGAAAACCAGCCCGGCGGTCTCGGCCTGATCGACATCCCGCATCTGGACGCTGGGCCGTTTCTGTCCTACGGCATCCAGTGGATTACCTTCGGCATCCTGGCCCCGATCGGATTGGGCTATTTCGTCTACTCCGAGATCCGGGTCCGCCGCCAGGAGAAGCAGGCGGCGCCGCCCGCCTCGGAGGCTCCGATGAGTGTCGAGCAGAAGCTCGCCGACCGCTACGGCCGCCGCCGGTAGCCCATTTCCTGGCATTGTCACAGCTGTCACAAGAATCTCTGAGTCCGACCCACACCGATGTGTCCACCTATGAGCGACAACCCGTGCTGTCGCTCAGAGGTGGACAAAAAGCAACATCCTTACCGGCGACAACATGCCGCGACCAAGACGGCGGCGGCCGCCTGCACCACCCGCGACAACTCCACCGCGCGGCGCAGATCGGCCACCGTGGGCTGCCCGCCGTCGCCGAGGATAGGCCGGATCTGCACCTCGTGGTGGTAGTGGGTAGGGCCGCCGAGTCGCACGCCAAGCGCTCCGGCGAAGGCCGCCTCGACAACCCCGGCGTTGGGGCTGGGATGCCGGGCGGCGTCGCGGCGCCAGGCCCGCACCGCGCCCGACGGCGATCCCCCCACCAGCGGCGCACATATCACCACCAGAGCCGCCGTCGCCCGTGCGGCGACGAAGTTGGCTAAATCATCCAATCGCGCTGCGGCCCAACCGAATCGAAGATACCGCGGCGAGCGGTGGCCGATCATGGCATCCAACGTGTTGATGCCGCGGTAGCCGAGCACCGCGGGCGCACCGCCCACCGCCGCCCACAACAGCGGCGCGACTTCGGCGTCGGAGGTGTTCTCCGCGACCGATTCCAGCGCCGCGCGCGTCAGGCCCGCACCGTCCAGCCGGGCGGGGTCGCGCCCGCACAGCGAGGGCAACAGCCGTCGAGCACCGTCGATATCGCCGCGCTCCAGCAACTCGGCCATCGAAACGCCGGTGCGCGCCAACGAGGTTCCCCCCAGCGATATCCAGGTGGCCGCGGCGGTGGCCGCGATCGACCCCTGCAGGGCCGAACCCAGCAAGCCCAACGCACCGACCAGCAGGCCGACGTGCAACGCGCCGGCGATCCTGCTGTCGCGGTAGGTGAACCGCTCCAACCGGGCCGCCGCTTGGCCGAAAACCGAGACGGGATGCCCCCGTTCCGGGTCGCCCAGGGCCAGGTCGGCCAGGTAGCCGACCAGCACGCCGACCCGTGACGTCGCAAACACCCCGGCAGCGTCTCATCAGTTTTGCGGTGTGGGAAGCCCTGGCTTTAGCCGGGGAGGAAACGCCGCTTCCCTTCTTCGGCTTGTCGGTGGTGGTGCCTAGTTTGTCGATGTGGGCAGATTTCGGTTGCTTCCCAGCCCTGAGCAGGCGGCAGTATTGGTCGAACACTCAGTTCGTCTGCTGCTTAGGCGACACGGGTTGTATCCACCCGGCGCAAGCCGGAGGACGTCAAACGTGGTCTACTCGATCCATGGGGCACGATCCGCGATGAAGCGGCCCGCAGCTCGGGTCGCCGACCTGTTGAACCCGGCCGCGACGTTGTTACCGGCCGCGAACGTGATCATGCAGCTGTCGCTACCCGGCGTCGGCTATGGCGTGCTGGAAAGTCCGGTGGACAGTGGCAACGTCCACAAACATCCGTTCAAGCGGGCCCGCACCACCGCCACCTACCTGGCGGTCGCGACCATCGGGACCGAAACCGACCGGCTGCTGATCCGCGCCGCGGTGGACGGCGCACACCGGCAGGTTCGATCGACGTCGTCGAGCCCGGTGTCCTACAACGCATTCGATCCCAAGTTGCAGCTGTGGGTGGCCGCGTGCCTGTACCGCTACTTCGTCGACCAGCACGAGTTCCTGCACGGCCCGCTCGACTCCGATGTGGCCGACGCCGTCTATCACGACGCCAGGCGATTGGGAACCACGCTGCAGGTGCCCGAGGGCATGTGGCCGCCGGACCGGATGGCCTTCGACGAATACTGGAAGCGCTCGCTCGATGAGCTACGCATCGACCCGCCGGTCCGAGAGCATCTGCGCGGGGTGGCCTCGGTGGTGTTCCTGCCGTGGCCACTGCGAGCGCTCGCAGGACCGTTCAACCTGTTCGCGACGACGGGGTTTTTGCCCCCGGAGTTCCGGGCGCTGATGCAGCTGGACTGGTCAGAGGGCCAGCAGCGCCGCTTCGAATGGCTGCTCACCGCCCTGCGGCTCGCCGACCGGCTGATTCCGCACCGCGCCTGGATTCTGAGCTATCACCTCTACCTGTGGGACATGCGGTCTCGCGCGCGACGGGGCAACCGGATCGTCTAGATGAGCCGTCTCACGGGCAAGGTCGCGATCATCACTGGCGCCGGCTCGGGTATCGGGTGGGCAGCCGCCAAACGATTCGCCGAGGAAGGGGCCCGCGTCGTCTGCGCCGACATCAGCGGGCAGGAACGCGACGTCGCCGAGCTACTCGGCGAGGTCGCCGTACCGGTGGGCGTTGATGTCACCAACGCCGCCGACGTCCAACGCATGATCGTGACCGCCGTCGACAGCTTCGGACGGCTCGATGTTTTGTTCAACAACGCCGGATTCGGCGGGCCGCATGCGGCCCTGGCCGACATCGACGAAGCGCTGTTCGACACCATCATGGCGATCAACCTCAAAGGCGTGTTCCTCGGCATGAAATACGCGATCCCCGCCATGCTTGACGCCGGTGGCGGCGCGATTGTCAACACCGCCTCGGCGTCGGGACTGGTCGGCTGGAAAGGCTTGTCGTGCTACGCGGCGGCCAAAGCCGCGGTGGTGCAAATGACGAAATCCGCAGCGCTGGACTACGCCCACACGAACGTGCGGATCAACGCGATCTGTCCCGGCATGACCTACACCGGCATGGCCGGGGCCAAACCCGGCGACGAGGTGCCCGCTGGCAACTATTTGCCGACGCCGATGGCACGCTGGGGCGAACCCACCGAGCTCGCCGCCGCCGCGCTGTTTCTCGCGAGCGACGAAGCCTCGTTCATCACCGGCGCCGCGCTCGCCGTCGACGGCGGCTACTCGGCCAGCGGCCCGATGCTCGCCCGGCCTCGCACCACCCGCGAAGCGCCGCCCGCGTCGTTCTGACCTGCCCGCGGCCGCGCGTTGGGCGCCCGCGAATTATCCTGTCACTCATGCACTTCCCTGCACTCAACCACATTGCGGTCACGGTGCGAGACATCGACACCAGTGGTCCCTGGTACCGCCGACTACTCGGCGCCGACCCGATACTCGACGAGCACACCGACGCCGGCTTCCGACACCAGGTGTGGTTGCTGGAGGGCGGCACGGTATTCGGCATCCATCAGCACGACCGCCCGGTGCCCGACGAGAAATTCAGCGAGCATCGCGTCGGCCTCGACCATGTCGGCTTCGGCTGCGCCAACCGCGGCGAGCTGGAGAATTGGGTCACGCAACTGAACGAGCTTGGGGTCGAGCACGGCGATATCGTCGACGCACCCTACGGCTCGGCCCTGAGTTTCCGCGACCCCGACGGCATCGCGCTGGAGCTTTTCTGCCCTCCAGGGTGACGCGCCTAGCGTCAACGCACCGTCGCGAAGAACTTGCGCAGGTCCTCGACGAACAACTCCGGCTGTTCAAACGCGGCGAAGTGGCCGCCGCGCGGCATGTCTGTCCAGTGGGTGATGTTGTAGACCGGCTCGCACCAGCTCCGCGGGGCCTTCAGCAGCTCGCCGGGGAAAGCGGCGATGCCGGTAGGCAATTCGACACGCTCCCCTCCCCGCCAGACCTGGAAGCTCTCCCAGTACAAGCGGGCCGAGGAAGCGGCGGTGCCGGTCACCCAGTACACCATCACGTTGTCGAGGAGTTCGTCACGGCTGAGCGCGTTCTCCGGATGACCGTCACAGTCCGACCACGCCCAGAACTTCTCGACGATCCACGCCAGCTGTCCCACCGGCGAATCGACCAGTCCATAGCCCAACGTTTGCGGCCGGGTGGACTGCTGCTTGGAATAGCCGGTGCCCCACTTTCGGTGCTCGGCCAACTCGGCCATGGCGCGTTGCTCCTCCTCGGTCGGGTTGGCCAGCGCTTCCTTCGTGGGCCTGCCGACCGCCATGTTCAAATGAATCGCGGCGCAGTGACCACCGTTGCGGCCGATCTGCGTGGTGACCGCCGAGCCCCAGTCGCCGCCCTGGGCGCCGTAGCGCTGGTAGCCAAGGCGCAGCATCAGGGTCTCCCAGGCCTCGGCGATCTTCTCGACGCCCCAGCCCGTGCGGGAGGGCTTGCCCGAGAAGCCGTACCCGGGAAGTGACGGGCAGACCACGTGGAAGGCGTCCTCGGCGCGTCCACCGTGGGCCGTCGGATTGGTCAGCGGCTCAATCACCTTGTGGAACTCCACGATCGAGCCCGGCCAGCCATGGGTGATCACCAGCGGAAAGGCGTCCTCGTGCGGAGACCGCTGGTGGATGAAATGAATGTCCAACCCGTCAATTTCGGTGGTGAACTGGTCAAACCGATTCAGCGCGGTCTCACGCGACCGCCAGTCGTAGTCGTTGGCCCAGTAGGCGGCCAGCTCGCGGGTGTAGTTCAGCGGGATGCCCTGGCTCCAGTCGTCCACACATTCGGCCTCCGGCCATCGGGTGCGCGCCAACCGCGATCGCAAATCATCGAGAACCTCATCAGCAACGTCGATCCGAAACGGCTTCACCCGTTCATAGTGCCGCCGGGGTGCAATCAGCGACGCGCTGGCCCCCTGGAACCGGAGTGCGTCATCGCGCAGATGCTCGGTCGGCGCGCTCATGGCGTCGTTGAATCCCACACGGCACCTTAATCACGGACGTCGACTGACCCATAACGAGTCGCGATGGCCGGCGCACGTTACGTCTGCCTAGAGTTCGATCATGGGGCGCCTAGCGGAGAAAGTCGCCATCTCTCACCGAGTCCCCGCGCGCGACCAAGTTCGTTCTCGCACAGTGCGATTGGCCGACGAGGCAGCCGGCAACTCAGCTCGCGCCGTCAAGCTCGTCGACGACGCGGGCAGGCGGGCACCTGCTCGTATTGAGCGAAAACCGAACGACATTGTGCAGGCGCTGAACGCGGGGGCAGGCACGTATGCGGCCACCGAGGCGACCAACGTTTCGCCTTTTGGAGACGCTCGAGCAAGACGTGCTGGGCACGGCCAATGCACCCACCGAGGCATTGTTGGGGCGTCCGATGATCGGCAATGGAGCAAACGGGACGGCCACGAGTCCCAATGGCGGAGCTGGTGGGCTGTTGTATGGCAACGGTGGTGCTGGTTTTTCGCAAACGGTGTCGGGGGTCGCCGGTGGGAGCGGTGGTGCGGCTGGGTTACTCGGCAACGGGGGTGCCGGGGAGCTTCGCCCCGAACGTCGGGACGACAATCTTTGATCTTTAGCGAGCTGCACACCTAGCCGATGGCATGCTGGATCGCATCACGGGCGCGGTCGAGCATTGACGCAAACGGTCCGACAGCGAAATTTAGCTTCGCCGATTCCACGCCGGGATGCGGACGGGTGGGTGCGATGGCCTCCGCGGCTCGCACCGCTGTTGCCATCCGCTTGAGGTCGCCGGCGTCGAGTTCCCTTTGCAGCTTGGGGAACTCGTCGCGCTCCTCACTCTCGGCGTGGGCCAGCACCGCTGCACGCAGCTTGGTGAGCTCATCGATGAACTGCTGTGAGGTGATGTCCATACTCTCGATGCTCGACAGCTGCTCCTTCGCGTCGTGCTCTTCTTTCAGGAGAGCATCGACAACTGCGTCGCCCACATCGACCTCGTGGCGCACTCTCGGATGCACCACCATTTCCTCGGCCGTCTCGTGCACCGCAAGCAATTGACGCAACTCTATGAAGGGTTTCTCGCGCGCTTCCGGATCCGACGCATGCAGCACTTCGTCGAACATGTCCTCGATGAGGTTGTGCTGGGCTTTGAGGAACGCGACGACTTCGTCGGGCGTTCGGATAATCATCTCGGCCACGTTGAAATACCTCCATACGTTTTTTGATCGAATTCAGACGCGGACCCAGTGTGTTCTAGTCCCTGTGCAGCAGCGCCCAGCGTAGACAGGAGTACCCGAGGCGAGAACGCTGAAACGCGAACCGAAGCAGATTCGGGCTGCGCGGCCAAGCTGTGCGGCAGATCCGGTCCCGCATCGCAGCATTTAGCAAGCGCCCGTGGACAATTCAGTGCAGGCTTGAGTGGTGTTATCAGACCTCGTCGAGGCGGGGATAGAGAACTTCCTGGGTGAGCAACAGCAGCGCGGCGGCGATCGGAATGGCTACCAGCGCACCGACAATCCCGAGCAGAGCGCCGCCGATAAGAACCGCGACAACGGTGATCAGGGCGGGCACCTTCACCGCACTGCCGATGATTCTCGGCACCAGCAGGTAGTCCTCCAAGAGGCGAAAGACGACAAAGAACACGGTCGTCCCGATGCAGATCGGAAGCGAAACGGTCAGTGCGACAGCTGCGACGACGACGCCGGCAATAGTCGATCCAACGACAGGCACCAGATCGAGCAGAGCGACGAAAATGCCCAGTAACAGCGGGTACGGGACATCGAACGCCATCAGCCAGAGGAAGGTGGCGGCCCCGGCGATCACCGAGATCAACACATTGCCCAGCACGTAGGCGCCGACTTTGGCGAACACTTCATCTCCGATGAGGATGGCGCGAGGCCGACGAGTGTGGGGCACCAGCCGATACAGGTTGGTGCGGATACGGGGCATGTCAACCAAGAAGTACACGGTCAACACGATGACGATCAAGGAGTCGGCTACCGCACCGAAGACCGCGCTTCCCGCGCTGACCACATCGTTGACCACCGACCCTCCCGAGCCGTTGATCGTGTCGGTGATCCGCTGTTGCAGATGGAGGCGATCGTTGAGCCGACCGATAGCCGAGGAGTGGTCCTGGGCCTGTTGAATGTAGTGCGGTGCCTGCTTGATGAGCTCACTGGCTTGCTGCACCAGCGGAGGGATGGCTGCGGCCAGGAAGGCCCCCATCATTGCGAGGAAGATGACGAAGACGAGCGTGGTGGCTGCCCACCGCGGCAGCTTGCGGTTGACGAACCACGAAACTGCGGGTTCGAGCCCAAGCGCGAGGAAGAACGCGACACCGATCAGCACCAACACCGATGACAACGAGCCGAGTACTCGGACAGTGCCGTAAGTCACCGCCACTCCGGCAGATGCGGTCAACCCGATGTAGAACGGGGATCGACGATTGAATCGACGGCCGGGCGACCCAAGGGGTTGCTCGTCGGAACTCATCTTCGCCGCGAGTATCTCCGCTTCGGCGACCGACCCTTCCTCATCAGAGTGGGGTTGGCCGACCAGATCGTGATGACCCTCGGCAGCTCTGTCTTCCTTGGTCGCACGCTTCTCGCCTACAGCCATCTCGCACCTCCTAGGGTTCGGTTGCGGTGACGCGGGTGGCCGCTTCCGCCAAGGCAAGCGTCAGTCGAGCCACGTTGAGGGACAGCGGATTCCAGTCCACTTTCGACGACGCTGCTTCGCAACCTGTCCATCCGCCGATGCGTGCGGTCTTCACGCCTTGAGCCCTGCCAAACTCAGGCGAGATCGGCAGCCGGCAGGTACTTTCGTCGGCGGCTAAGTGCGGCGGACCATCCGCAGCAGCCCGAGCAGGATGACAGCTCCCAGAACCGCGGTGAAGAGGGTGAACCACCAACCCCCGCTTGCGGTATCCACGACAAAGCTGAGCAGGAATCCGCCGATCAGCGCGCCGACAACTCCGATCACGATGTCTAGGACCAGGCCTTCTTTGGTTTTCATGATCATGCCGGCGATCCAGCCTGCCAGCGCGCCAATGATTATGTAGCCGACCCAGCCGACGCTGGTCAGCGTGGTAGATCGGGCAAGAATTTCGGTAGCTTCCATGACGTACATCAACTTCTCCTCTCGGCCCCCCCGAGATACTCGGCGTGCTCGCCGAACCGTGGGAGAGTAACCGTTCTGGCCACACTTAACCGGGGCGCAAGATCGGCATCATCGCCGACGCTGGCTCCGACCTCGCCGGTGTCGCCGCACTGATCAAGTCGGCCGAGGGCCTCGGTGTCATCGCGCTCGTGATCGCACCGGTCGGCGGCGTCCTGAAGGCCCGGCGGCGCAAGATCACCGTCGACCGCACGCTGGCCACGGCGCGATCCATCGAGTTCGACGCGCTCGTGGTGGCCGGCGACACGACGCCGAGACGTGACATCAAGCTGGTCGTGTTGTTGCAGGAGGCATTTCGGCATTGCAAAGCACTGGCCGCCTGGGGAGATGGCGCCGAAGTCCTTAAGGTGGAGCGTATTTCGGTCCGTGACCCGGCGTGAAGGTATCCGAGAGCGTCGATAAAGCCTTCACCGCGCAGCTGGCGGCGGCACTGGGGCTGCACCGGGTGTGGGATCGGGCCCCGAAGGTGATGGCATCGGCGGTACCTCCCGCGAGCTGACGATCTCACTGCCCCCAGCGGCGCCGGGCCCGTGGGTGCGGCCGCCCCGGAGTTTGATGGCGGCAGCAGCGGGTAACCAAGACCCCGGTGCGCATGATGCGTGACCGGCTAATACACAAACCGTAGAGAGGGATAGTCGCGTGGGAGAGCACAATAGCGGACCGGCAGAAGCCGTTAAGGGCACCGTCGAGGGCGTCAAGGGCAAGGCCAAGGAAGTCGTGGGTGCCGTCACGGGCCGCGACGACGTTCAGCGCGAAGGGCAAGCGCAGCAGGACAAGGCTGATTCGCAGCGCGAGGCCGCGAAGAAAGAAGCCGAAGCCGAGAGCGCCCGCGCCGCAGCCAAGACCAACGAGGCCCGCGAGAAGGCTGAACAGAACTAGACATTCACGGAAAGGCCCGGTCCCTGCACCAGGGGCTGGGTCTTTCTATCTGGACTCCAATCGGTGCGCTACCTCAAACGGAACTTCATCAAATGCGCCGCGTCTACGCAGCACTACGGACTGTCCTGGGCTCTGACCGCCTTCGACATCTCGACGGCACCGAGGCACGGTTCACGGTTCGCACCGGACGGCACGTTGTTAGAAGGACCGGCGACCCGCGATCTGACCGGCCTCGTCCTGACGTTGAGCAGGAACGCTCAACCGCCCATTTCGTTGCTGCGTTTTTTGGGCTTCGTCCGATGAGCCTTTGGTGGGGACGGGTCGCTTGGTTCTGTCTCGGCGCGATGCGGCGGTAGGCCGAAAGTGACCTCGACCTTTTCAAATACCTTGGTCCGCTCGGCCTCCGCCTTGGCCGCGTAGGTGCTGCGGTCACCGTCGGTCAGGTCGACGTTGTCGGTGAACGGGGTAAGCAGCGCCCGCGGGTACAACCGCTCGACGCGCACCACGTTGATCTCGGCGCACAACACCACCATCGTCGCCGCGATGTACAAGAACGCCAGCATCCCCAGCACCAGTGCGAACACCGCATTGGTGGCGCTCGCGCTTTTAACCACGTGCCCGATGTACACCGCACCGAAGGACTGCAACACCTGCCAACCCACCGCCGCGGCCACCGCACCCAGAATCACTTGCCGCACGGTCAAATTCCGTGCGGTGCTGATCCGGAACGCCAAAATGAACACGCCGGCGTTGACCGCGACCGATGCCATCAGCGCGATGACTTTGACGCCCAAGCCGAACTCACCCGCACCCCCACCCAGCGCCGACAGCACCGTAGTGCCCAACAACGCTAAGCCACCGGTGGCCAACAGCAATAAGCTGCGACCCCGGGCTCGAAAGGGATCTGGCCGCTCATTGCGCGGCACTGTCCACGCGGTGTTCATCGCATTCTGCAACGCTTGCGCACCGCCAAGCCCGCCGTAGAGCGCGCCCAAAACGCCCACCAGGATCCCGACCACGCCGCCACTGAGCTGTTTAGGCCTATCCAGCTGCGGTCCGATGACCGGGAACTCACTCAACGCCGAATGCTCCACGTGCGCACGCAAATCAGGGTGACCCGCCAGGACCCAGCCCAGCACAGTGGATAACAACAACAGCAACGGAAACAGCGATACGAACGCGTAATAAGCGATCAACGCCGCCAGATAGCTGCCCTGATCGTCGCCGTACTTGTAAATCACCGCCAGCGGAAACCCCAACGCTGGGTAGCGTCGCTGCAGCGAATCGAGACGATCAGTCAACCCCACCGCGTTGTCCTAGCCAATTGTGGTATGCCAGAGGCCTTTCGGCCGCGGCTCGACACAGCAGCAAGGGGTTCGCCGCCGCATTGATGCGCTACCGTCGACCCACCCGATTGGTGATGCGACGCCCGGTGACGCCAAGGTAGATGCCGATGAGGATGCACGCGAAGACGATGCCAACCAGGAAGGGAATGATCTTGAATCCGCCATTCTGGTTGGAGTATCCCAGTTTGTACGACACCCAAGTTCCAAGGAAGGCGCCGATCGCGCCCAGTATCACAGTCATCACGACGCCGATGTTCTGCTTGCCGGGCATGATGAGCCTGGCCAGTCCACCCACGACGAGTCCGACAACGATGGCGCCAATAATTGTCCCGATCACATGAACTCCTCAGGTGGTTGCTTCATGTGGAAATACCCGCTTCTTGACTCATTGACCCTGCTAATTCGCACTGAAGCGACACAGCGCTGCGCGCGTCGGTGGATGCTGCCGAACGGTCCACCTAGCTGGCCGACCCACAGTCCTCGATATCGGTGAGGTAACCATACGCCAAAAATAAGGAAATTAAGGGAATTTGTAAGGTAACGATAAGATCGGCGAGCCAGGGCGACCCGCGTCCTGTGGCTCTTACGCGGCCGTCCTGAGTTAGCCGAACTGACGGTGCCGGCTTGTCCCGGCGTTAGGGATACGGAACGACTTCCGCTATTGACACTTCCTCGACCCAGCGCCTAGGGCCTATCAAACTGCAACGTTCTCGCCGCGGTCGCAGCAGCAGCCGTCAAGTGTGCGCGCAAGCCGGTGCATACGTGTAACTGCGAGCTAAATGCGGTTGAACCAGGTCACGACGCTCGACCGAATACCTAGAGTTTACTCAATTGGGTCTAGATCATTCAATAAGTATGTAATACCATCTTGTGATGAGCTATCGGTTTGCTCATCGTCTCCCCACCCGGATACCGGGCGCGGGACGGCCTCAACCGCCAGCAGCTCTTCCGGGCGATCTGTCGCGTTCGGATTGGCACATGTCGTCCGTGACCACTGAGGGTGGCGCACCACAACGACAGAAAGGCAAAGTCAAATGGCAACATTCACTGGGAAATCGGCTGCCCGCAGGATCTTGCCGCTAGCCGTACACGGCCCGCTCGTCCTGGTTAGCGCGGTGGCACTAGCTACGCCGATACACGCCGCCCCCACATGGATGGCGGGAGCGGTCAACTCCAACTCGACGAGCGCCAACACCGAGGCGTTCTTCTATACCAACGCCTATACCGAGTCTGATGCCGAGCAGCATGCGCTCGCGAACTGCCACGCGAAGTTCCCGACCGGCTGCCAACTCGCCGGAAGCACCACGACCTGCATGGCTGTTGCCGTCGGCCAAGGCAATGATTACGCCGTCGCCTACGGCCCGACTGCGCAAACGGCGCAAGTGCTGGCGGCGACGAAGCTCCGCAACCGCATCAACCCACTAGGGCATTGCAGCTGGGAATGAAAGCAGGTCGCTTCTTTCAGCGAATCTTTTGTACGGCCAGCGATCTTGTCCTAGTTTGCGTTAACGCTCAGCGCCTCGTCGTTAGCCAAGCCGCTCATCCGCAACCGGCGCCCGTACAGCAGTGACTGCATGGCGTCGCCTGCCACGGGGCGCGAGAACAGGAAACCCTGCGCCCGGTGACACCCATGCTCTATCAAAGTCATTGCGGCAGCTGGCGTCTCAACGCCCTCAGCGACCAGTTCCAGGCCGAAGGCCTCGGCGAGTACGAGGATGGAGCGAACGATCGCGAGGTCGCTGGTGTTGGTGTCCAAGTCGCGCACGAACCCAGCGTCGATCTTGAGCGTATCGACCGGAAGCGATTTCAGGTGCGAAAGGACAGCGTAGCCGGTGCCGAAGTCGTCGATGGCGATTTGGACCCCCACCTCCTTCAACTTCGCAAGGGTTCTGCGTGTGGTTTTGATGTCGCCAACCAAAGCACGCTCGGTGATCTCCAGGCACACCGAATTGGCGTTGAGGCCGAACTCGTCGATGGTGTCCGCCACGGTGCGGACGAAACCGGGGATGACCAATTGACGAGGTGAAACATTGATGCGCAGTGTGACGTCTCGCCCCACGCCATTCGATCGCCACCGGCTGAATTCGGCGCAGGCGCTTCGCATTACCCATCGGCCCAACTCTCCGGCGAGGTTGGTCGACTCGGCTACACCGATGAACGAATCCGGGAGCAGCAGCCCGCGCGTCGGGTGCCGCCAACGGACCAGGGCTTCGGCCCCCAGGATCACGCCGGTCAGCAGGTCGACTTCGGGCAGGTAATGCAGCAGCAGAGCATCGCTGTCGATGCCCGCTTGCAGATGGATCTCGATATCGTTGCGGAAGACGACGTTGCGGGAGATATCGTCGGTGCACACCGCGACCTGGTTGCCGCCCGCGCGCTTGGCCGTCAGGGCGGCCTCATCGGCGCGACGCATTAGATCCGCGGTGTCGTCGCGTCCTGGCCTGCCCGCCGCCATCCCGATGCTGACGGAGGGAGTGATCACGTCGTCGCCGATCTTCAGGGACGCCCGCAAGGTCGTCTGAAGCCGCTGCGCGAGTGATTCGGCGGTCTCGGCGAGCATCGCCCGGTCCGGAATGACGAGGAACTCGTCCCCGCCGATCCGACCGATCGCGCCCAGCCCTCGCATGCTCTCCTGAAGCCGTTCGGCGAAAACCTGGAGGTAAAAATCGCCGGCGGCGTGACCGAAGTAATCGTTGATCGACTTCAGTCGGTCGAGGTCGAGATACAAGACCGCGACGGGTCCGGGGCATCCCTCCGCGAGTCTGGCGGAAAGGTGAGCGATAAGCGATCGACGATTGCGCAGGCCGGTCAAATCGTCATACTCACCCAGGTAGCGAAGCCTTTCTTCGGCGGCGATGCGGGCCTGGAGTTGTGCAAACAAAGAGGCGACCGCCCCGAGCGTGCCTAACTCTTGCTTCTTCCACTTCCTGCCACGAAAGTTAACGAAGCCGAGCACGCCGGTGGTCACCGCTTTTGAGACGAGCGGTGCGGTGGCCATCGAGGGCGTCGCGACGCGGTGTCTTCCGGTGATCTCGCGTCGCAACGCCTTGTAAGCGTAGTTTGTCGAGGCCGGTGGCCGAATGACAACGGGTTCCGTGGGTTGAATCACCAGCGGTTCCTTGCCATGCGCGCAAGGGGCGAAGACGTCGTCGGCGCCAGTGAAGTGGACAATCGGCATGGGATCCGGGTTTGGACGGCCGGGTCGCGGTGGCCATTCGACGATCAACTTCGAGGTCCCGGCGGTTTGGTCGTTGTGGCGCAGGAAGCCAATGTCCGCGTCGAACCGGTGGACGAGGCTCGCCAGTACCTGTTCGCTCACATCGGCAGCGGTGAAAGTATTAGCCTCCATCAGCTGGGCGGCAACGAAGGTGACGAACTTTAGGTCGGGCGGCACGGTCCCCCAATTGCCCCGGTGGGGACGATCTCAACTGCTTCAAGCACGTCATCAGAGAATTCGGCCCATGCCAGCCCGGTCTTGTGCGGCACGGCCATCGTCGGACTCCTCAAACATCCAGTTGGTTGTCGTTGTTCGCAAACGCGGAGATCAACCGTTTTACTCGTGGCTAACGCGAGTCTCAACGCTGTTATCGTCGCCACCAGGCACGAGTGACTATAGTCCCCTCCTCGCGGGATCGCTTGGCCCGTTAAGCGAGCGCATGTCGTGAGACTCGATTTCGGCGCCAGCATTTGAGAAACTGAAAACTCACGTTGTCAGACTACGCGGACGTTGGTAACGGGCGACCGGGCGCTCGAATGACCGCCCGTCGGCACCGCCTCGGATCGCGCGATATGTCCTTGCAAGCCAAGCATTCTCGTCCCGCCGCCCAGAGGCACTAACGCTTCGTCAACTCGAAAACCCGTAGATTGCGATCTGTCCGGCCTCGGTAGGCGTCATAGTTGTGTGCGTAGTCGGCGAATTTTCTGAAGATGTGCTCGCTTTCCGGCCCGGTCAACTGCGTAGCGGTGACTGGTATCTCCCGTCCACCCATCGTCACCCACGCGTTCGGATCGGCCAGCAAGTTCGATGACCATGCGGGATGGTGCGCCTGCCCAAAGTTGCTCCCCACCAAGAACAGTCGGTCCCCTTCACGCATGTACGTCAACGGTATCTGGCGGCGCTGACCGGTCTTCCGGCCCGTCGTGGTGAGCAACAGAAGTGGCACCCCGAGCGGACCGAAAATCGTCAACCGGCCATTGCTTCGGCTCAGCAGCTTGTGATCTAGCGGCGTCAATTTGCGGATACACCATGCACCCAACCTCGAGCCGAAGACGGCGGTCACCGGCCCAATCACGCGCCGACCCGGATCCCAGCCCCAACGCACATCCGGAAACGCCTCTTCGCTCATATCGCGGACTATTCACCACGGTCGCAACTCCTGGGCGAACTTCACGAGATTCCTACACCGCGAGCGTGACGCCGCGGCGAAAATCGCGCCCATCCATCGCACTGGCGTCACGCTCGCGCGTTCGCGGCGGCTACAGAAACGCTCGGTTGCCGTATCGGTCGAGCGAAACGAGTTCTCCCACCGGCCGACGCGTTGTGGGGCCGTATTTGCCAATCGGCCAGCCAAGGGGAATTACCGCGCACGGAGTGACATTCCGCGGCAAGCCCAGGACGCGCCTGGCCAATAGCGTGCTCCACAGCGGCATGGTGATCAACGCCGCGCCCAACCCAGCCGCGCGCGCCCCCAGCAACAGGTTCTGTATCGCGGGATAGATGGAGCCATAAGCGCTGCTCGTACCTATCGGCGGCCAGGGCGCAACAACACCCTTCAGGCATGCCACCACGACCACGGGGATGTCGTCGAAGTGGTCCGCCTGCCACCGCACAGCTTTCTCTATCCGTAGCATCTTGTCGTCCATGCGGCGCTGAAGGGCGCGCTTATAGATGGGCCCGAAAACATTCATGGCTGTGCGATTCAAGCGGCCAAGCTTCGCGACAACTTCGCGGTCCTTAACGACGATGAACTCCCAGTTCTGAGCGTTTGAACCGGTCGGCGCCTTCATCGCCAGTTCGAGAAGATGCAGTACGAGCGAGTCGTCGACCGGGTCAGTCTTGAGACGACGGATTGCACGCTGGGTCCGCATCGCCTCTTCGAGAGGCATGTTCAGGGGTTCTTGTTGGATCATGACCATGATTTCAACACGGCCAAGCCAACTGGACCGAGCCCCGAGTGGGGCAAGCCCAGCGGCGGCCGACCCTGAGGCGCACACCCTCCCCATCTGGCGATCGAGGCGTTGCGGGCTGTTATCACCGAGGAGTCGACGAAGACTATTTGGCCCTTGCTCATGCCGAGGGCAACGCAAGGGTTGCCGTCCAGGCGAGAGGGAAACCGGGACGGCGTGGTGGCGCGGCGGCTGGTGGTGATCTCGCGGCGGCGGTGGCGCTTTCTTACGGCCCGCGCTCATATCTGAACGTTTCGGCGACCCTCGTCGTATCTATGTCAGGGGTTGGCGCCGGCAATGGGGCTTGGTGCGAAGTTACGACGGATATATTGGAGGAGCGACGTGCTGCAACGAATCGCCCGACTGGCCATCGCGGCACCGCGGCGGATTGTCGCGGTAGCGATCCTGGTGATGGTCGGAGCCGCCATTTTCGGCATCCCGGTGGCCAAAAGCCTGTCGGCAGGTGGTTTCCAGGACCCGGGCTCGCAATCGGCCAAGGCGACACAGCTGCTGGGCGACAAGTTCGGCCAGGGCGACATGCAGCTGCTGATCACCGTCAGCGCGCCGGCGGGTGCCACCAGCGCGCCGGCCCGCGCAGTGGCCACCGGCATCGTCGATCACCTGGCCCGATCTCCCCATGTCGCCAACGTGACGTCGGCGTGGACCGCGCCGCCCGCGGCCGCGGCCGCGCTGATCAGCAAGGACGGCACCTCCGGTTTGATCGTCGCGGGAATCACCGGCGGGGAGAACAACGCCCAGAAGTACGCCCAGACGTTGTCTGAGGAAGTTGTCCATGACCATCAAGGCGTGACTGTCCGCGCGGGCGGGATGGCGATGGTCTATGCGCAGATCAACCACCAAAATGAGCGCGACCTGCTGCTGATGGAGTCGATCGCCATCCCGCTGAGCCTCATTGTGTTGGTCTGGGTGTTCGGCGGGCTGCTGGCGGCCGCGCTGCCGATGGCCGTGGGCCTGCTGACGATCGCGGGCTCGATGGCGGTGCTGCGCGCCATCACGTTGAGCACCGACGTGTCGATTTTCGCGCTCAACCTCAGTACGGCGATGGGCCTGGCACTGGCGATCGACTACACGCTGTTGATCGTCAGTCGCTACCGCGACGAGCTGGCCACCGGCGCCGGGCGCGAGGAGGCGTTGATCCGCACCATGGCCACCGCCGGACGCACCGTGTTGTTCTCCGCGATCACGGTCGCGCTGTCGATGGCCGTGATGGCCCTGTTCCCGATGTACTTCCTGAAGTCGATCGCCTACGGCGGTATCGCCACGGTCGCCTTCGCCGCGGTGGCCGCGGTCGTGGTGACCCCGGCGGTCATCGTCCTATTGGGCTCCCGGCTCGATGCGCTGGACGTGCGCCGGCTGGTTCGCCGGCTGTCGCGTCGACCCGAACCCGTCGCGCGCCCCGTCGAGCAACTGTTTTGGTACCGCTCAGCCAAATTCGTGATGCGCCGCGCGGTGCCGATCGGACTGGCCGTCGTTACGCTGCTGGTGCTCTTGGGCGCCCCGTTCCTGGGCGTGCGGTGGGGCATGCCCGATGACCGGGTGTTGCCGCACTCGGCCTCGGCGCATCAGCTCGGCGACCAGTTGCGCAACGACTTCGCCGACAACTCCGCGAACGCGGTGACGGTCGTCGTCCCCGATGCCCACGGCCTGACCCCCTATGACCTGGGCCGCTATGCCGCCGATCTGTCCCGGGTCCCCGACGTGTCGGCGGTGACCGCCCCCAGCGCCACCTTCGTCGGCGGGAACCAGGTGGGGCCGCCCTCGGCTGCCACCGGGGTCGCCCACGGTAGTGCATTTCTCACCGTCAGCAGTACCGCGCCGCTGTTCTCCGATCACTCGGCGACTCAGCTCGATCGGCTGCACGCCGTGCCCGGGCCGGCCGGCAGGTCGGTCGAAATGACCGGTACCGCCCAGATCAACCGCGACAGCGTGGGGGCCATCACGTCGCGACTGCCGTTGGTGCTGGGTCTGATCGCCGTCATCACCTTCGTGCTGCTGTTCCTGCTCACCGGCAGCGTGGTGCTGCCGCTGAAGGCGTTGGTGCTCAACGTGTTGTCACTGACCGCCGCTTTCGGCGCGCTGGTGTGGATCTTCCAGGATGGCCATCTGGGCGCGCTGGGAACCACCCCGACCGGGACGCTCGTGGCCAATCTGCCGGTGTTGTTGTTCTGCATCGCCTTTGGCCTGTCGATGGACTACGAGGTCTTCCTGATGTCGCGGATCCGCGAGTACTGGGTGCGTTCCAGAACCGCGCGGCCGGCGACAGCAGATGCGGATGCCCACAACGAGGAGAGTGTCGCACTGGGGGTGGCTCGCACCGCGCGGGTGATCACCGCTGCCGCACTGGTGATGTCGATTTCATTCGCGGCACTGATCGCCGCCCACGTGTCGTTCATGCGGATGTTCGGCGTCGGCATGACGCTGGCGGTCGTGGTCGACGCCACACTGGTGCGGTTGGTGCTGGTACCGGCCTTCATGCGAGTGTTGGGCAAGTGGAACTGGTGGGCCCCCAAACCGCTGGCCCGGCTGCACGAACGATTCGGGATCGACGAAGGCGGGATCGTCGTCACCCACCCGGCCCAGCCCGACCCCCGCGAACCCGAGCCGGACCTGCAACCGGCAGAGACCGCGGCGGCCGGCCGGCATCGGGCAACCGCCACACGTGTCGCGTTCGGAGACACTGGCCCACGTGCGCTTCACGACCGCGACCCCGAAAGGTCTGTCGCATCCCTGATGGGATAGGGCCGGCAGGGCAGCGACGTCGACATGACGCCAACCAGCTCCGCGTCCGGCGGTAGAACAAGCAGTTTGTAACCGAAGCCCGGTCGGCCGGATGCCGCGATACGAGCCAATTCACGGTCCCCATAACGGCTTCCGGCGTCCGGACCTGTGAAGCACGGTCCGGACGTCGGAGGTTTTTATGTTGCCTCAGTACAGCGGAATCCAGACACCGAAGTACCAGAAGCCCCATCCACCGAAAACCGGATTGAAGACCGGAATGGCGGTGTAGCCGCCGTAATCGCACGGCCCGAAGTCGCCTTGTGCCTGGGCTATGCCGCGCTCCGGCCCGTTCCACGGGTTGTTCCAACCACCGGGAGGCGGAGGACCGTACCAACCACCTGGAGGTGGCGGGCCGAACCAGTTACGCGGCGGCCCACCAGGAGCAGGCCCATCGTTCCAGCCGAATCCTCTCG
This sequence comes from uncultured Actinomycetota bacterium, assembly GCA_963767375.1. Taxonomy (GTDB): domain Bacteria; phylum Actinomycetota; class Actinomycetes; order Mycobacteriales; family Mycobacteriaceae; genus Mycobacterium. The sequence continues at coordinate 36,446 of CAVYDT010000004.1, read as the reverse complement.
CTTGCGGCGCAGGTGGCGCGCCGTGGTCGCGTGTGCTGAAGCCACGAGGCGCATCCATGGGGCCACCCACCTGGTCATTACCCCGATCGTAAGCGCCCCTCGGCGCCCATCCAGCCGGTCCCGGTCCGCCAGGTCCCCCCGGGCCACCAGGTCCCCCGGGTCCCCCCGGGCCGCCAGGCCCCGGACCGCCAGGTCCCGCTGGTCCGCCCGGTCCCGGTCCGCCAGGTCCCCCCGGGCCGCCAGGCCCCGGTCCGCCAGGTCCCCCCGGGCCGCCCGGCCCAGCTCCACCAGGTCCCCCAGGTCCCCCCGGGCCGCCAGGCCCCGCTCCACCAGGTCCCCCCGGGCCGCCCGGCCCAGCTCCACCAGGTCCGCCCGGTCCGTGCCCCGGCCCCGCTCCACCAGGTCCGCCCGGTCCGTGCCCCGGCCCCGCTCCACCAGGTCCCCCCGGTCCGTGCCCCGGCCCAGCTCCCGGTCCGCCGGGTCCGGGGCCGCCAGGTCCCGGCCCAGGACCAGGACCAGGTCCAGGTCCGCCAGGCCCGCGAGGTCCCGGGCCGGGTCCGCCAGGTCCCGGCGCGTCAGGGACCGGCCCGTACCACGGTCCGCCAAGAGTCGGTCCGCAGTTCGCACAGAGCGGCTGCGGCTCCAACGGAGCGGCGTTGGCCAGCTCTCCGCCTATTGTCAGTGCTGATATGCCGACACCCGCGGCAATTGCCACGCCGGTCATACGCTTCACATACATGCTCGTTCGTCCCTTCCGAGATCCGACTTCAAAAATGTCTGGCTATCTCGTGACCCGGCACCAAACGGCGGTGCCAGTCCGCCACGCGTCGTGAGATGGTCAGCACTAGGGGCAAGTCACGTCCATCTCGAACGGCTTGGTCACTGGCTGTTGCGGGCTGGCCATGTTGACGCCCGTGGCGGTGCCCTTGATCGTGTAGGAATTACCGTCCTTTGTGGCCTGGACGTTGCCTTGATTCGGCGCGGCCGCGGCGTAACCCAGCGTCACGCCGTTGACGTACCCCAGTCCGACTGACTGGACGGCTGGCGGATTGGCAGTAGTGATCACCGCGCCGATCCCGTTTGTCGGATCGCCGATGGCGATGTTGAGGTTGCCTCCGGCCGGGGTGCAGCTGACCTGACCCGTGATGGGCTGATTCTGACCATCGATAGTGACCTTCTCGGCGCTACCCGACGATGAGCTCGTGTTGGATGAGCTCGTATTGGATTTGTTCGAACAGCCAGCCAGACCCGCGACCACCATGCCCGCGGCCGCTATGCCGACCAAGATCGCACGCTTCACCAGTGCCCTCCTTTTTGTCGTGGTCCTTCAACGCTGGCACCTACTGCGCCGGCGGCCGCTTTGCGGACCGATCGCAGTGAAATCAACAAGGCGAGCTGCTTCCATAGACCTTATGAACTGACACATTAAAAGTTACCCGTAAAATCGGGAGTAAAACATTAGAGAGAACTTTAAAGTGTGCTGTGAATTATTTGAGTAGGGTCGCTGGTGGCCACACACTTCCGTGTGCAGTTTATCCGTATTTACGCGTTTTATCATTTACGACTCTCAGTATATCTGCGACCCTGCGATCAGTACTGCGTAACCAGCTAAACATGCCGTTAAAGCGGCAATTGCCGAGGTACTGACATACGTAACATCGTGCTTCAGTGCATCATTATTTGCGCGTCTACGCAGCCGCATCAAGCGAAATAAGTCCAGTGTTTCTGCCTGCGGTGCCGAGCAAGCGGCAAACCGCAATATTTCACACACCGGTCGATCGAGCCCATGGACCTATATCAACGTGTAAAGCTATCTTCGAAGTAAATCGGAAGCAGGCCGGTAGAACGCAAGGTCACGCCTCGACCCTGGGTTCAACGGCTCCGCGGCGCGCCGTGCGGTGGCCGTTAGTGCACGATTCCGTATCATACTGACATACTGATCTACTGATTCGGGGTCTATCGGAAGGTGATCGGCGCGCAAGTGAACATCAACCCAGACGCAGCGCCAACCGAGCGCCTCACGGGCTTCCGACAAAAACCCGTGCAACGGACGATCGCCCAACAGCCAGTCGACCATCGAACACACGATCAGCCAGCACGCGCCCAACGAACGCGACGCACCGTCGACCTCCCAGCCGCCACACACCGAGCCCTCGACATCTGGCAACGAGCAGCGGCCGACCGCCTCGGAGTCGCCCGCGTAACTGGCCAAGAGGTTCTCACCGCACTCATCGACCAGCTTCTGGCCGACCCCAAACTCGCGGCCCAGATCATCCGCGCCATCCAGGACACGCGCTGACCGGCCGGCTACCGTACAACTAGTCGCTGGGCCTGGTGCCGTGGGGACGACTGCGAGGCCTTCGGTTGCGCGCCACTGATATCTACCGAGTCTGCGGGCCAGCAAATCCGTGCGGAGGCAGCGCAACTGCTGATGGCGGCGTTCGGACGCACCGCCGCGTTGGATGCGCTTGACGGGCCCGGATTGCCCGTGATGCGGCAGCGGATATCTGACTAGAAGACGCGAACCCAGCAAGAGCCCCAGCCTCGCTTGAATCGGGACTTGGGGTGGCGGGTCGATTACTTGTGCGACGTGGGCGGGGAGCCCCTCAACTCAACTCCCCTTGGGCGCCCCACGCGCCGGGGCTGCTGCACCGCAGTCGGCCAGTACGGTCAGCCCCCGAAGGGTCGGCGGCTCGTCGGTCGGCGCATCTGTCGAATGTGTGATCGGATGCGTCGGCGCTGAACTGCGTCATGACCGGTTCACGGCGACACCGGGCGTGGCTGCTGCCGCAATGTGTCACAGCCACACGTGGAAGTGCTTCAAATGAAGTTGAAATGAAAATTGGGGGTTGAAAATTTGGTCAATCCCGGGGTAATTGACGCCGCCCCGCTAGATACTGGCCCGAGGTGCGAACCGTCCTGTGGTGAGTGATTGGAGCCCGAGATGTCGTCTTTCCTGAACACCGTGCCTGAGGCGTTGGCCAGTGCGTCGTCGGATTTGAGTGGGATCGGGGAGGCGATCAGGGAGGCGACATCGGCGGCGGCGCCCTCGACGATGGGGATTGTGCCGCCGGCCCTAGATGAGGTGTCGGCGGCGATTACCCGGTTGTTCGGTAGCTATGGGCAGAAGTTTCAGTCGCTGAGTGCGCAGGGCTCGGCGTTCCATGGCCAGTTTGTGCAGTTGTTGTCCTCGGCTCAGGGCGCGTATACGGCTGCTGAGGCGGCGAATGCCTCGCCGCTGCAGGCCGTGATGCAGACCGCCCAGGCCATGGATCCCTTCTCCCCGGTGTTGGCACTGACGGGGCGCCCGTTGTTCGGCAACGGCGCCAATGGGGCGCCGGGCACCGGGGAGGCCGGCGGTGGCGGCGGGTGGATCATCGGCAATGGCGGCAATGGTGGGTCGGGCGGGGTCGGGCAGGCCGGTGGGGCTGGCGGGAGCGCATTCCTGATCGGCCACGGCGGTAACGGCGGCGCCGGCGGCCTCGGCGGTTTTGCTGGCGGGAAAGGCGGCAACGGTGGGTTGTTGACCGGCAACGGCGGTAACGGTGGCGCTGGCGGGCAGGGCGAGTTTGGCTTCGGTAATGGCGGGACCGGCGGGGCCGGGGGGGCCGGCGGGAACGCCTTCATGCTCGGCAACGGCGGCAACGGCGGCACCGGCGGGAGCCCCGACCCAACCAGCGCCGACGTCGGCGGGGCCGGCGGGGCCGGCGGGAACGCGCTTATTTGGGGTAATGGCGGGGCCGGCGGGGCCGGCGGGGATGCCTCTGGCGATCCCTTCGGGACCGGTGGTGCCGGTGGGGCCGGCGGGGGCAATGGGTTTATCGGCGGCGGCGGCGGCTCCCAGGCTAGCGGCGCCCACGGCGGGGTTGGTGGTAACGGCGGGGCCGGCGGGCCCGACGGGGCCGGCGGGGTCGGCGGGACTGGCGGGGCCAACCGGCAGCTGTTCTCGCTGTTCGGCCACGGCGGTAATGGCGGGACCGGCGGTAACGGCGGGGGCGGTAACACCGGCGCGACGAGCACCGATCCCACCGTGCCCGGTGCTACCGGGGACACCGGCGGGGTCGGCGGGGTCGGCGGGGTCGGTGGCGCCAACAACGCGTTGCTTGGCGGGACCGCCGGCAACGGCGGTCTGGGTGGTAACGGCGGGTTCGGCGGTATGGGCGGTACTGGTGCCATGGGTGTGGCCAGTGACGGCAGTGCCGGCGGCGCCGGTGGTAACGGTGGTGACGCCGGCAACGGTGGGGCCGCTGGCGCCAGCAAGGCGCTGTTTGGGACGGCCGGCAGCGCGGGGAACGACGGCACCGGCGGCACCGGTGGCACCGGTGGTACCGGTGGTGCTGGTGATAACGGGGCGGACGGGGTGGCCGGCGTCAACGGTGGGGTCGGTGGGACCGGCTTTAACGGCGGCGCGGGCGGTGCCGGCGGTGTGGGCGGCAACGCGGGTGTCACCGGCGCCAACGGCAATGGTGGGCAGGGCGGTACCGGCGGTGGCGGTGGCAACGGCGGTGCCGGTGCTGCGGGTGTGGCCAGCGACGGTAGTGCTGGTGGTACTGGTGGTAACGGTGGCGACGCGGGTGTTGGCGGCGCGGCCGGCAGCGGTGCCGGCACCGCGGGTGACGACGGCATCGCCGGCACCGGTGGCACCGGTGGTAACGGCGGTAACGGTGGGGCCGGCGACACCGGCCCCGCGGGCACCGCGGGCTTTAAGGGCGGCGTCGGCGGTAACGGCGGTGTCGGCGGCAACGGCGTCAATATCACCGGCACCAACGGCAACGGCGGTACCGGCGGCACCGGCGGCACCGGCGGCAACGGCGGGGCCGATCTCGGCACCGGCGGGTTCACCGCCCCGGCCGGCGGCGCGGGCGGCGCCGGTGGTAACGGCGGAGCGACCGGCTTCGGTGGCACCGGCGGCACCGGTGGCGGCGGCGGCACTGGCGGCCTAGGCGGCAACGGCACCACCGGCAACGACAGCACCACCCTTGGCATCCCCGGCGACGCCGGCGGCGCGGGCGGCGCCGGCGGCATCGGCGGCAACGGCGGCAACGCGAGTCCCCTCCTCGGCACCGACGGCGCCAGCGGCGCCGGCGGCCAAGGCGGTAACGGCGGCAACGGCGGCGTGGGCACCGAGTTGTTCCCGGTTGCCGGTGGCGGCGCGGGCGGTAACGGTGGCGCCGGCGGTAACGCCGGCACCGCCGGCAGCGGCGGCGAGAACACGAGCCCGGTCGGCGGGGCCGGCGGCCAAGGCGGCAACGGCGGCACCGGCGGCGCCGGCGCGGACGACGCATTCGATACCCTTACTACTCCTCCCTCGGGCATGGTCGGCGGGGCCGGCGGTAACGGCGGCGCCGGCGGCGCCGGCGGCACCGGCGACGCCGTCGAGACCGGCGGTAACGGCGGCACCGGCGGTAACGGCGGCGGCGGCGGCAATCTCGACACCACCCTCGGAACAAGTGAGACAGGCGGCCAAGGCGGGGTCGGCGGCCAAGGCGGCGCCGGTGGCGCCAGCACCGGCGGCACCACCACCAACACCGGCGGCACCGGCGGCACCGGCGGCAACGGCGGCGGCGGCGGCCACGGCGCGCCCGGGACCAACGTCTCGGACGGCGGCGCCGGCGGCAACGGCGGAGCCGCCGGCACGGGTGGGGTCGGCGGCGACGCGAGCGGCCCCGGCGGCACCGGCGGCAACGGTGGCCTGGGCGGTAACGGCGGCGGCGGCGGCACCGGCGGTGACGGTGCCACGGGTGTGGGCAGCAACGGCACTAACGGCGGCGCCGGTGGTAACGGCGGTGACGCCGGGGCCGGCGGCGCGGCCGGCGCCGGCAGTGTCGCGGCGGGTGTCGCGGGCAACGCGGGCACCGGTGGTACCGGTGGTACCGGTGGCAACGGTGGGGCCGGTGATGTGGGGTCCACGCCGGGTGGCACCGGCTTTACCGGCGGTAACGGCGGCGCCGGCGGCGTCGGCGGCAACGCGGGTGCTGGCGGCACCAACGGCAACGGCGGCGTGGGTGGTAACGGCGGCGGCGGCGGCACCGGCGGTGAGGGTGCGTCCGGCGTCGGCCTACAAACCGCCGGCGGTGACGGTGGCCTCGGTGGTAACGGCGGTAACGGCGGCGACGCCGGGGCGGCCGGTACCGGTATCGGCGCCGCGGGCACCGCGGGCACCGGTGGCACCGGCGGTGCCGGTGGTGACGGCGGCGGCGGCGGCCAAGGCGACGACGGCGTAGCTGCCGTCAGCAACGGCTTCCAAGGCGGCAACGGTGGCAATGGCGGGACCGGCGGCAACGGCGGCGGCACCCCCAACGGCGGCACCAACGGCGACGGTGGTCTGGGCGGTAACGGCGGCACCGCCGGCAACGGCGGCAACGACACGGATCCCGTGTCGGGCGTCGGCGGGGGTGGCGGCGGTGGCGGGCACGGCGGGACCGGCGGCAACGCCGGCACCGGCACCGGCAGCGGCGGCACCGGCGGGACCGGCGGGACCGGCGGCGGCGGCGGCACCGGCGGGACCGGCGTCGTCACGGGTACCGGAGCTGGCGGCCTCGGCGGCGGCGGCGGCGGCGGCGATGTCGCCACTGGCGCTACCGGCGGTGGTGGTGGTGGCGGCGGCGGCGGCGGCGCAGGCGGCCTCGCGAACGACACAGGCTTTGTCGCCGGCGGCGGTGGCGGTGCTGGCGGTGGCGGCGCCTCGGCGGCCGCTAGTGGCGGCGCCGGCGGTCAGGGTGGCTTCGCCAACAACCCCGACATCCCCGCCTTTAGCGAAGGTGGTGTGGGCGGCCTCGGCGACGACGCCGGCACCGGCACCGGCGGTGGCGGCGGTGGCGGCGGCGTCGCCAACACCGCCGGCACCATCGGTGACGGTGGCGCCGGCACCGATGGTGCCGGCGGCGGGGCAGGTGGCCCCGGCGGCGCTGCTAATGCTGCCGTAAACGCGGGAGGCAACGGCGGCGCCGCTGGCACCGGCGGCGGCGGCGGGGACGGCGCGAGCGGCGGGAGCGGCAGCCCCGGCCAGTAACAGCTAACACCAGCGGCGACGGCCGGGGGTGGCTACGACGGACGCGGGGTCGTAGCCACCCCAACGGCAGCGGCGGTCACGGCGTGACGGCGGATCATGGCCGGCTGCCACCGGCGGCACTGATAACGCCACCACGGCGGACGGCGCCGCCGGTCAGCCGTCGCCTACGGGCGGTCAGTGCCGATGACCTGCAATAACTTTGGTGGGCGCGGACGGTATCGAACCGCCGACCGCTGGTGTGTAAATCCGAGTCAGACGGTCTACGGTGTTTCGCACGCCCGTTAGTCACCCGTCGCACTGAGGCAATGAGGCCGGCCCAAGTCGCAGCCCGACGATGCAGTTGCCGGGTCGACGCCGCGGATAAGTGGGTGCAACGACGACACTTACACCCACTTATATATCTAACTGGGTGTAAAGTCGTGGAATGGACCCACTTATCGGCACCGCGGTCAAGTACGAGACGCTGCCTTGGGACGTCTCGCCCGCAGCAGCATATGTGCGCGCGGCGCAACAACAGCAGGGCAACTACAAGGCGGCGATCAGCGCCAACATCGCCGACCTGACCGTCAACCTGCCGTCCGACGTGCTCGCCGACGCCGGGGACGCCAGCCGCGAGGCCACCCGGTTCGACGCCGAGCTCGGCGGCGAGATCGCGCCGTTCTCGTCGGTCCTGTTGCGAACCGAGTCCGCGGCCAGTTCAAACATCGAGAACCTGACGGCATCGGCGCGGGCCATTGCCGAGGCCGAGCTGCCGGGGGCCAAGACAACCGCCAACGCCAAGGTCATCGTCGCCAACATCGCAGCGATGGTCGCTGCGATCAACCTCGCGGACAACATCGACGCTGACGCGATCCTGGCGATGCACAAGGCGCTGATGCGCGACGTCGACCCTAAATCCGCCGGCCGGTGGCGTGAAGAGCAAGTCTGGATCGGCGGGGGCACCCACGGTCCGCGCGGCGCCATGTTCGTGCCACCGCACCACAGCCGCGTCGTAGCAGCCATCGACGACTTGCTCCGCTTCGCGCAGCGCGACGACATTCCGGCGCTAGCGCAAATCGCGTTGGCGCACGCGCAGTTCGAGACGATCCACCCCTTCACCGACGGCAATGGTCGCACAGGCCGGGCACTGATCCAGGCGATGTTGCGCCGCAAAGGGTTGACGCGAAACGTCACCGTCCCGGTATCGGCTGGGCTACTGATCGACACCGACTCCTACTTCGCCGCGCTGACCGCCTACCGCGAGGGCGACCCCGCCCCGATTGTCCGCCGCGTGTCGGAGGCGGCTGTCGCGGCGGTCTTCAACGCTCGTGAGTTGGTCAGTGAATTGCACGCCATGCGCGCAGAGTGGAACGACAAGATCACCGCACGTAGCGACTCCGCCGTGTGGCAGATCGCCGATCTTCTACTGCGCCGCCCGGTCATCAGCACGGCACTGCTAGCCGAGGAGTTGGACATCGAGTCGAAGCACGCGCGCCGATACCTCGAACCCTTGTCGGAGGCAGGCATCATCATCGAGACCAGCTCGGGCCCACGCAGCCGCGTCTGGCGTTCGCTAGAGGTCATCGCCGCACTCGATGCCTTTGCCGAACGCGCGCGCCGGGGCGGGCTGGGACGATGAAGGGCAATAGATGTCTCCCCTGGGCTGGATAAGCCGACTGCGTCGTCTGGCTATCGCTGGGTTGGCGGGCCACCGCCGAACGGGTGTTCGGGGCGACCCGATCGGCGGCGGCTGCTAGCGGCTTGGCCTTGACCGACTTCGTGGTCACGGCACCACCGGCAGCACGCGCGGCGCTGGACGGCCCAGGTTGTTCGCGACGATCACCGCGTCGATCGTGCCGCTCAACGACAGCAACGTGCGCCCACGAAACCTTGACCGCGTAGATGCGCCAGGCGTTCCAGAGCCGAACCAGCGCCATCTGCTCCTGCCAGGCGGTGCCCGGTATCCGGCGCTCGATCGTCGTCCAGCGCACCGGCCGTTGTGCCCCGCCGGCTGTGGAAGAGTGCCTCGTATGTCTTTGTGACCCCGGCGCTATCGGAGGCGACGCGCGCCCTCGGCGCGTAGCTCCGCGTCACCACTGATCGTCGGCGACCTCGTCGCGATATTCAGCCGGCGCTGTTTGTCCCGCGCTGGCGCCCTGGGATTGCCATCTTGTCTGCGCTCGTGCCCGTCTCGCGCGGGAGGCACCGCTGTCCAATGCGAGTCACGCATCCGCCAAGTCGGTCGTGGGTGGGTGTCACGTGTTCGGCTGCCTCGGTCGATGTCATTTCGGTATCGCGGGGTGCGGAACAGGTCTTGGACACGCGCAACGGACTGTCAAAGACTCGGAGGCACAGGTAGCGACGAGAGAAGAGAGATGGCCGAGATGAGCGGGTACGACGGCAAGAACGTTTCTTCATCGCAGGACACGTTCGATTACCTCATCGTCGGCGCCGGCAGTGCGGGTTGCGTGTTGGCCAATCGGCTCTCAGCGGATCCGTCGGTCCGAGTGTTGTTGCTCGAGGCCGGCCCGCCCGACACCCTGGACACCATTCGGGTGCCCGCGCTGTGGAGCGGGTTGTTCGGTTCGGAAGTCGATTGGGGTTACCGCCTCGAACCCCAACCGCATTACGCCGGGTCTGACCTGTACCCCCGGGGAAAGACACTGGGCGGTTCGTCCGCGATCAACGCCATGGTCTACATTCGCGGTCACCGCACCGACTTCGACGGCTGGAGCGAGAAAGGCTGTAGCGGCTGGGATTACGACGCGGTACTGCCCTACTTCGTCAAGGCCGAGAGCAATAGCCGACTCGCAGCACCATTTCACGGCAAAGAAGGCCCGCTGCGCGTTGAGGACATGCTGTTTACCCACGACCTCTCGCAGAGCTGGATCAGCTCGGCCGTCGAGTGGGGTCTGCCGTTCAACGACGACTTCAACGGGTCGAGTCAAATCGGTGCGGGCGGCTACCAAGTGACGTGTCATCACGGGTGGCGATGGTCGAGTGCCGACGCGTATCTGAAACCCGTGCGCGATCGACCCAACCTGACGGTGCGGGCCAATTCGCCGGCCACGGAGATCCTGTTCGATGGTCAGCGGGCATGCGGGGTGGCCTATGTGCATGCCGGCGTCTCGACCACCGCGCGCGCCGATGCCGAGGTGATCCTTAGCGCAGGAGCGATTAATTCGCCGCAGCTGCTGATGCTGTCGGGCATCGGCCCGGCCCAGCAGTTGCGCACCCACGACATCGCGGTCAAGGTCAACCTGCCCGGTGTCGGAGGCAACCTCACCGATCACACCATGACGCCCATCGTCTGGGCGACGAAAGACTCGACCGATCTGCTGCAACTGGCCACCCCGGAGAACATGGCCCGCTGGCAGCAGCGCGGAGGTGGCCCCTTCTGCTGCATCGGTGGCGATGTCGGCGGATTTCTGTGCACCAACGGCAATGACGTCCCCGATATTCAATTAACCTGTGGTCCAACATCGTTCGTGCACCATGGCCGCTTCAGTCCGCCGCTGGGGAACTTCACCATGTTGGTGTCAGCGACGCATCCGCGCAGCCGAGGTCGACTGACCTTGCGTTCCAGCGATCCGCTCGGCGCACCCCGCATCGACGCCGGCTACTTCAGCGAGCCCTCCGACCTCGAGGCCGTCGAACAAGGCGTGCGCGCGGTACTGGAAATAGCCGACCATCAACCGCTCAAGGCCAACCTCGGTGCGCTGCGGCTGCCCGACAGCGTTCCCGACGACGCCGCGCTCACCGAACACATCCGGCGTTGGTCACAAACCCAATACCACCCGGTCGGGACCTGCGCGATGGGCGTGGATGAAGATTCCGTCGTCGACCCCGAACTCCGGGTGCGCGGAGTCGACAACCTTCGGGTGATCGACGCCTCCGTGATGCCGTCCATCATCGGCGGCAACACCAACGCGACCACCATCATGATCGGCGAAAAGGGCGCCGATCTAGTGCGGGCCAAGCGGTCTGGCGAGTAGCAATGCCCCCAGCCCCGAATTGCTTTCACACATTTTCCCACCCGCCCCATATCGCACCGAACTACGGAAGGCGCATCATGACAACGTTTCGCGCGGCCCAAGTCACCTCACCGCGAGGACAACTGGCCCTTGTCGATCGAACACTGACCGATCCTGCACCCGGCACTGTGCGGGTCGCCGTGGAGGCTTGCGGCATCTGCCACTCCGATGCGATCTTCGTCGACGGCCAGTGGCCGGGTCTGCAGTTCCCGCTCACGCCGGGTCACGAGATCGCCGGGCGCATCGACGCGCTGGGCGAGGGTGTGCAGGGTTGGCGCGAGGGTGAACGCGTGGCGATCGGCGCGTCGGGCGGCTATTGCGAGCACTGCCGCAGCTGTCGCCGCGGCGACTTGGTGCACTGCGAGGCCGGCATGGTCACCGGCGCAACGTTTCCCGGCGGATACGCCGAATACGTCGTGGCGCCGGCGAACGCACTGGCCCGTATTCCCGATGAACTATCGGCGGTTGATGCCGCGCCGCTCGCATGCGCGGGACTGACCATGTTCAATTCGCTGCGCCGCACCGGCGCTGGGCCCGGCGATCTGGTCGCCATCCTAGGGATTGGTGGCCTTGGGCATCTCGGAGTTCAGTTCGCGGTCAAGATGGGTTTTCGCACCGTCGCGATCGCGCGCGGCCCCGAGAAAAGTCGCCTCGCCCGCGAACTGGGCGCTCATCACTGCATCGACTCGCTAACCAGCGATGTGGCCAGCGAACTGCAGAGCCTGGGTGGGGCACGGGTCATCGCGGCCACCGCCACCAATGCCGAGGCGATCTCCGCCGCGATCGGCGGGCTGGCGACTGCACGGTGAACTGCTGATGCTGGCGCTCTTGGCCGACCCGGTGCAGGTCAGTCCGATCCAGCTGATCAATATCTCGGGCACTGTGCGCGGCCATCCGGTCGGCGACTCGAACGACCTTGAGGACACCCTGAATTTTGCTGCACTGCAGGGCATTAAGCCGATGGTAGAGGTCCTGCCATTGGAGAAGGCCGCCGATGGCTATCAGCGAATGCTGGCCAACCAGGCCCGCTTCCGAGTGGTACTCACCACAGCGGAGACCGGCGACAGATGACGACTACACCGCAGTTACCGATGGCTGACGTCGGCGAGATGTACCTCGTCCACACGATGTTGCGCCGCGAGTTCGGCTTGCTGCCCGATCTGATCCGCGGCACGGATCGAAACGATACGAAGCGCAGGGCTCTCATCGGTTCGCACGCACAGCTCCTGTGCCAGACTCTGCATGCACATCACGAAGGCGAAGACCTGGTGCTCTGGCCGCTGCTTCTCGAACGGGCCGAGGCCGATGGCGGCGCAGATCGTGGCCGTCATGGGGGAACAACATCAGGCCATCGCGGCCGCGCACGACGAAGCTGTCCATCGGCTCGGCGCTGGTGCAGATTCGGCCGCGATGGCGAAGGACTCGCAACGGCGCTCGATAATCTTGTACGGGTCCTGACAGAACACACTGCGCTCGAAGAGAAGGCCGTGCTTCCTCTTGCCGAGAAGTACATAACCGCCGCAGAGTGGCAACAGATGGGTCAGCACGGGATTGACACCTTCCAGAAGCGACTCCTGCCCTTGGCCTTTGGCATGCTGATGTATGAGGGTGACCCTGCAGTGATGCGGCGAACGCTTTCCAACGTGCCCCAGCCGGCCCGCCTCCTGATACCCATCATCGCGCCGCGCGCCTTTAGCCGCCACGCTCGGCGGGTCTACGGCACCGTTACCCCGCCCAAGATCACGTTGTCATAGGCATGTACAGGAGCGGACAGGTAGCGACGAGAGAAGAGAGATGGCCGAGATGAGTGGGTACAACGGCAAGAGCGTCGAGGGGTGGCGCCGCGGTTTCGCCGACCAGTCACAGAGCGCCTTTGCCCAGCAGTTCGCCGACGAGATCGTTTTGGAGGCAACCACTCTGGCGAAACCGGTCAAGGGCAAGCGCAGTGTGGCAGCCGTACTGGCTACCGCAAGCTCCATCTACGAGTCCCTAGAGTTCACGGCTGAAGTGCAAAGCGCGTCGACGACGTACCTGCAATGGCGTGCAACGGCTTTCGGAGGCATACAGATCGACGGCGTTACGGTTCTCGAGCGTGACGTGAGCAGCAAGATCGTCGCAGCCGCCATCCACCATCGGCCGCTGGGCCCCGTGCTGCGATTCTCGGCCGAGATCCTCGATCGATTCGCCGGCATGATACCTGCCGATCAGTTTCTCAAGGAGTCAACATGACCACACCGTTGCTGTTCAAATTCTCGGTCACAGAACAGATCCCGCAATCAGATCACGGACCTCTGTCCGACGGCAGCACTCGAATGTGGTCGCCCATAGCCTCGTCGCTGATCCTGGGATCGCGCGATGCGGTGCTCGAACGGTAGGCCGATCGTGTGTTCGACTCAGCCCGCCCGCGGGATAATCGCGGACTCATGGAAACGTTCGCGTCTGAGCGGGCTTTCGCCGTCGAGCACTTGGGATGCGTTGAGTGCGGATGATTACGACACATCCAGTCGGCTGCTACGCGCCGCCGACCCTGTCCTGAACAAGATGGCCGCAGCGCTCGACGGCTGGGACTACTGCGTGATGTTGGCCGACCGTGACGCCCGCATCGTCGCGACGCGTTGGGGCTGCGCGCGCATGCGACGCATGTTCGAGCTCATGGGACAGGCGTTGCACGGCAGAATTTTTCGCGAGGATACTACCGGCACCAACTCGATCGCCACCACCTACGAACTGTGTCACGCAGTGGCCGTCCACGGCGACGAGCATTTCATCGCTCTGTTGCACGGGTTCAGCTGCTACGGCCATCCGATCATCGATCCGCACACCCGCCGCCTCGAGGGCGTGCTCAGTATCACGTGCCTGGAGGGTGACCAAAATCCGCTGCTCGCTCCCTACGTCGCCAGCGCGGCAGCTGAGATCGAGCAGCGACTCCTGGAGGGCCGGAGGCCGAACGAACGAGCGTTGCTCGCAGCGCTGCAGCGCGAGCTCAGAGCCGGACGAGACCGGCCGACCCTTGCGATCGGCCGCGACATTCTTCTGGCCAATGCCGCTGCGATCGAACTCCTCGACGCCCCCGACCACGCGCTAATCCGCGACATCGCCGCATCGTGCACCGGTGAGGCGACAAAAGCCGCGCATGTGACACTGAGCAAAAGACGCGGGGCTGACATCACCTGTCGCACGTTGGCGTCAAGCGCTGGCGCGGTGCTCACCATAACCAACGTGAAAAGCCCTACCCCGCTCGCGCTCTCGCAGCCGCTGCCGAATGCCACCCGCGGAGTCCTCATCTGCGGCGAACCCGGCGCGGGCCACACGACCGCAATTCAAATGGCGGCCGCGAGCAGATCACTGGGGATCCACCACGCCGCAGGCTCCCCCGAGCAGCCCGTGGCCGAGTGGCTGAGCGACGTGCGGCAGAGCGCCTCGGAGAGCGGCGTTGTGGCGGTCGAGTCGGTCCATCTGCTGTCAGAGCACGCGTCCCTGTCACTGGCCGGAATTCTCAACAGCTTCGCGGGGACAGTGATCCTGTCGACGATCGTGCCTCCCGACGAGCTGATACTGCAGACCCGCCAGTTGATTTCGCGATGTACCGAGCAGATTCAACTGACCCCGCTGCGGCAACAACCAGACATCATCCCCAAACTCGTCGGTTCGATCCTGCGGAATCTGGGCGTGCAACATACCGTCCGGTTCACCCCCGCAGCGTTGGAGGCGCTAGCAGCCAATCAGTGGGACGGCAACGTCCGCGAACTCCATACCGTCGTCACGCAGGCGGTGAGTCGCCGACGCGCCGGCGATATCACCCGCACGGATCTTCCAGAGCAGTACCGGCACCGGTCAACCCGGCACCGGTTAACACCGATGGAGCAGGCCAAGCGCACCACGATCATCGACGCGCTCAGACGCGCACACGGGGACAAGAAGCGTGCAGCAGCCCTACTCGGGATCAGTCGCACGACCTTGTACTCCGCCTTACGTAGCTACGACATCACCACGACTCCCGTGTCCAGATCTTGAACGTCGCGGCCCTCCTTCCGATGCGAGACTCGAAACGTCAACAACAGAAGGGCACTTCGATGAGCACCAACATCGACACCATCCATATCGGCGGGGAATGGTTACGCCCTTGTCCACCGCAACCCCATCGCACTACCGCGAATCTTCCTGTCAGCAATACGCGGATGAGCTATGTCAAGGAGACGCTATGACTGCCTCGCCCAGTGATCCGGCAATCGACAACGGCAACCGGTGCCGCGCGACCGCGCCGAGGGATGTCGCAGCCCTCTCGACCAGGTTGACCCACGAGTATGGTCTCCGGCATCCGTTCGTCGGAGCGGGCATGGGATTCATTGCGTACGAGCGGCTTGCTGCTGCAGTCACCAACGCCGGCGCATTGGGCGTGCTGGGAGCATCCCCCGATCCTCCAGGCAGCCTTCCTGTAATGGTAGAGCGATTGCGCTGCTTGACTTCTGGACCGTTCGGGGTGGGCCTCATCTGCGCCGATACCGGGTTGGGCCCTGCCAGTACAGCCCTGCACATCGATGCGTGCGTCCAGCTGCACGTGCCCCTGGTCGTCTTTCACCACGACCCGCCGCCGGCGCGATGGATCGGCACCCTGCGCACCGCAGGCATCCGTGTATGGATGCAAGCGTCTTCGCCCGAACTCGCAGCCGCCGCAATCGAGCTCGGTGTCGACGGGATAATTGCCCAGGGCAGCGAAGCGGGCGGCCATGCCCGCGGACGCACCCCATTGCACACGCTGTTACGGACAATCCGTCACAAGTGGCCCGACATGCTGCTGTTGGGAGCAGGCGGCATATCCTGTGGGACCGCCGCAGCCGCCGCGCTACGCGCGGGCGCTGACGGAGTATGGGTAGGCACCGCTTTGGTCGCCGCCGTGGAAGCCAATGCGCATCCAGAGTACAAGCGTCGACTCGTCGAATCGCCGGGTAACACGTTGCGCACCAATGTCTTCGGGCCCGAGTGGCCAGACCAGCCCTATCGGCTTCTCGCCACACCCCTGGTGCGCGACGCCAATACAAGCGTCGACGGCACGAACCCGGAAGGGCCCGGCACGATCGGCCAGACGCGACTGTTTCCGCATTCGGCGAACATGCCTTATGACATACCGAACATGTCAGCGCTTCCGCCGACTCCCGAAACCAGCGGTGATTGGGAGTCGATGGCATACCCCGCCGGCGAAGGGGTGGGGGCAGTTCGACGCATTGCCCCGGCCGCCGAGATCGTCCATCAGATGATGTGCGAGGCATACGACATACTCAGGGACGAACACCCGCTCCGCGTCCAAAGATGAATCCAATCGACGCGCTCAGACGTGCACACGGGACGAGAAGCGTGCAGCAGCCTTACTCAGGATCAGCCGCACGACCTTGTACGCCGCCCTGCGCGCCTACGACATCACGATTTCCGTGTCCAGATCTTGGACGTCGCAGCCCTGCTTCCGGCGCGAGACTCGAAACTTCAACGTCAAGGTAAACAACAGGAGAGCACTTCGATGAGCACCAACATCGACACCATTTACATTGGCGGGGAATGGGTTACCCCATCATCCACCAACAGAATCGAAATCCAATCGCCGGCCACCGGCGAACCGGTGGGCTCGGTCATTGCGGCCGACGAACGCGACGTCGACCGTGCCGTCGCCGCGGCCCGCACCGCATTCGACGACCCGGGTGGATGGTCGAATTGGGAACCGGCCGATCGCGCCGCGGCGCTCGCAGAATTTGCCCAGCAGTACCAACTGGTCGCGGAGGACATGGTGCGCACCGTGTGCCAGCAGAACGGAATGCCGATCAGTCAGGCCGCGCAACTGGAAGGCGCTGTGCCGGGCATACTACTTAACTACTACGCCGATCTCATCGTGAAGCTTCCGATCAATGAGACCAGACAGAGTCCGGCCGGCACCCGAACCCTTGTCTCCCACTCCCCTGTCGGTGTTGTCGCGGCGATTGTTCCGTGGAATTTTCCGCAGACACTGTCGGCGTTCAAGTACGTGCCGGCACTGGCCGCAGGCAACACCGTGGTGCTTAAGCCGTCGCCCGAAACGCCGCTGGACGCGGTGCTGCTGGCCGAAGTCGCCGATAAAGCCGGGCTGCCGGCGGGCGTGTTCAACGTGCTGCCGGGCGCCACCGACGTCGGTCGTGCGCTGGTGACCAGCGCAGGTGTCGACACAGTGTCGTTCACCGGCTCGACATTGGCTGGCATGGAGGTCGCGAGTACCTGCGGGGGGCTGCTCAAACCGGTGATGCTGGAGTTGGGTGGAAAATCGGCCGCGATCATCCTCGACGACCCAGGTCTAGACCTCACTGAGTTCGCCGACCGATTGTTCGCCGCGACCCTGCTCAACACCGGCCAGACGTGTTTCGCCAGCACTCGGATCCTCGCTTCCCGCAGGCGCTATGACGAGGTCGTCGACTTCTTCACGGCCATGGCGCAATCGCTGAATATCGGCGATCCGCTCGACCCCAACACGCAGATCGGACCGCTCGTCAGCGCGGCTCAACGGGCAAAGGTCGAACGCTACATTGAGGAAGGTCTCGCCGATGGGGGCACGATAACCACCGGCGGCGGCGGCCTCCACATCTGCCCAGCGGTTACTTCATCGAGCCGACCATCTTCGCAGGGCTCGACAACTTCAGCGCGGTGGCCCGTGAAGAGATCTTCGGTCCGGTGCTGACGATCATCGCGTACCACGACGAGGATGACGCGATCAGGATCGCCAACGATTCCGAATACGGTCTGGGCGGCACCGTCTGGTCACCCGACCACGACCACGCCGTAGCGGTGGCAACCCGCATCCACTCGGGCACCGTTGGGATCAACCACTACCTACCCGACATCGCCGCGCCGTACGGCGGAATCAAGGACTCCGGGTTGGGCCGGGAACTGGGTCCCGAGGGACTGCAGGGGTTCCAGAATATCAAGTCGATTTTCCTTTCCTAACAAGACTTTTCCGGCCGGCGACACATCGTCGATCCAAGGACTGATACTAAAATGAATGAACCGACACGCCGTCCCATCGCCGTTGCGGACTATGTGGTGGTAGGTACAGGCTCAGCCGGCTCTGTTGTCGCCGCGCGCCTCAGCGCCGACGAGCGTAACCAGGTCCTCGTATTGGAGGCTGGCCCAAAAGACAATGACCGTCGCATCCATATGCCGGTCACCTGGCTTCAGCTGTTCCGCAGCAAGTTTGACTGGGACTATCTGACTGAGCCGCAGCCCGAGCTCAATGGCCGCCGCATCTATTGGCCACGGGGCAAGACGCTCGGCGGGTCGTCGTCACTGAACGCCATGATGTGGGTGCGTGGGTTCGCCGCCGACTACGACGAGTGGGCCGAGCACGCTGGTCATGACTGGACGTTTTCCCGGGTCGTCGAGTACTTCACGCGGATCGAGAAGCTCGAGCGTGCCCGCGAACCAGACGAGGGTTCTGCTGGCCCGCTGTACATTTCGCAGCGGCGCAGCCCGGGCGTTCGACGGCGGCATGGCTGGCCGCGGTGAGACAATCAGGCTATGTAATCGAACGACCGAATCTGCCCGAGCCGCAGGGATTCAGCCAAGTCCTCGTGACCCAGCGTCGCGGAGCGCGATGGAGCGCCGCAGACGCCTACCTGCGTCCGGCGCTGCGTCGCAAGAATCTAAGGCTCTTAACCGAAGCCACTGTCACCCGGGTCATCTTGGAGGGCAGTCGGGCGGTAGGCGTGGAATTTCAGAAGAACGGCAGACGGCAATTCGTTCAGGCCCGCCGAGAGGTCGTATTGTGCGCCGGCGCGGTCAATTCCCCCCAGCTGCTGATGCTTTCCGGAATCGGCGACCGCGAGCAGTTGCGTTCTCACGGCATCGAGGTGGTCCACCATTCTTCGCAGGTCGGTGAGAATCTCCAAGATCACCTCGGCACGGTGCTCGGGTTCCAGGCGCAGGGCAACACCGGCTTCGCCGCCGGTAAACCGATGCAGCTCGCCAATTACCTGATCCGGCGTCGCAGCATGCTCAGTTCGTCGGCCGGCGAGGCGTACGGATTCGTGCGCAGCCGCCCGGACTTGTCTCTTCCAGACCTCGAGCTGTTCTTCGGACCCGGCCCATTTTTCGACGAAGGCCTCACTGAGCCGCCCGGGCACGCGTTCGCATTCGGCCCGATCCTGGTCAAACCGCACAGCCGCGGGCGAATCGCGCTGCGCTCGGCCGACCCGACAGCTACACCGATCATCGACCCCCGCTATTTCTCCGACAACGATGGGATCGACCGGGCCGCGATGATGGAGGGCCTGAGAGTGTGCGCCAAGATCGCTGACGCTCCGCCGCTAAAAGACCTTCTCGGGTCGATGTTGCGTCCGTTCGGCGCGACAGAAATCTGCGAGGAGACCCTCGAATCGGCGCTCAACGACGAGGCTCGTACTTTTTATCACCCGGTCGGCACCTGCCGAATGGGCACCGATCCGGCCAGTGTCGTGACATCACGACTCGAAGTTCGAGGAGTACACGGGCTGCGGGTCGCCGACGCGTCGGTGATGCCGACCATCATCCGCGGGCACACCCACGCACCGAGCATGGTGATTGGCGCCAAGGCCGCCGATCTCATCGCCGACGCAAACTGCAGCTGGCCCTCCGGCACAAGATGACTACTCCACCGCAGGCACCGATGGCTGACGTCGGCGAGATGTACCTCGTCCGTACGATGTTGCGCCGCGAGTCGCGCTTGCTGCCCGATTTGATCCGTGGCGCGGGGTGAGCGACCTATGTGGTCTTCGCCTCGCGACACCCGATGAGCTACGCGAGTAACGAAGGAATCGGCATGACCCCACCACACCCGTTCGACAATGCCATCCACCTTGACGTTCCATCGACGGAAACGTCAGGCGCGGCCGTACCCATCCGGAGTGGGCCAACATGGTCGGCCCGTTCGGCGGGATCACCACCGCCGTCATGCTGCGTGCCATCGAAACGCAGCCCGACCGCATCGGTGAGCCGCTGGCGCTGACCGTCAACTTCACGGCGCCCATCGCCGACGGCGATTTCGACATCTCGCTTCGGGCCGCGCGCACCAACCGCACCAATCAACACTGGATCGCCGAACTCAGTCAGGACGGCGCGGTCACAACCACCGCGACCGCGGTGTTCGGCGTCCGCCGCGGTACCTGGGCTAGTACCGAAGCGCACCCGCCGACCGCGCCGCCGCCCGAACAGCTCATCCCCGGTGGTCCGAGTCCGAGCGACTTCATCGCCTGGGGACGCCTTTACGATATGCGGTTCGTTGAAGGCGCCTTTCCGGGCGAACACGCGCAACCCAACCGGTCATCGATGAGCACCTTGTGGATGCGCGACAGCGCACAACGCCCTGTCGACTACCCGGCCCTGGCCGCCCTGTGCGACGTCTTCTACCCGCGAGTGTTCTTGCGTCGCGGCGGAATAATCCCGTCCGGAACCATCTCGTCGACGACCTATTTCCATGCCGATCAGCAGCAGCTTGACGCCCTGGGCGGTGACTACGTCTTAGGAACCGCCCACGCCAACCGATTCTCCGGCGGGTACTTCGACCAGAGCGCACAGCTGTGGACTCGCGACGGAGCACTGCTGGCTACCTCGCACCAAATCGTTTACTTCAAGGGCGAACGGCGTCAGGGGTGAGTGTTTACAGTTCCGCGTGAAATGTCCCGCTTGGCGGGTCCCGAGGACGCGCCGGCCGACCGGAATCGAGCTGCAATGACAGAGCATGCAAACGAAGTGATCGCTGACGATAACGCTGGCACGCTGCTGGCGATCGAGTCCACAAACCAGCTCAAGGCCCGCTACGTAACCGCCGCAGAGTGGGTACAGATGGGTCAGCACGGGATCGACACCTTCCAGAAGCGCCTCTTGCCCTTGGCCTTTGGCATGTTGATGTATGAGGGTGATCCTGCAGTGATGCGGCGAACGCTTTCCAACGTGCCCCCTGGCGGCGCGCCTCCTGATGCCGATCATCGCTCCGCGCGCCTTCAGTCGCCACGCTCGTCGGGTCTACGGCACCGCGTCTCCGCCCAAGATCCAACTGCGTTGGGATTCAGCGGTGCCCAAGCCCCGCGCTTCACTTAGAAAGCATAAAAGCCAGAAGTGGCGTCGAAGATTGTCTCTTCTCAAGCCTGAAAGACATTGCTAAAATGCAGAATTCGAATTCTCAGCCGACCAGGTCGGCGGATATAGCCTACCGCGCTTGCCCGAAGGTCCTTGGGAGCTGGCGGGCCTTGTCCAAGAGTTCGCGATCGGACTTGATGAGGCGACCCAAGCAAGGCACGGATGTGTCAATGATCCGGTGGAATCTGTCTACCAACTGCTCGACCGTCATGCCGAACGTGGGATAGACATCTTCGTCCCACATCTTGCCGTGGGGCGCCCATAGCAGAATGTAGCGAACGATCTCACGGTCGAACCAGTCCAGTTGGCCTGCGCAAGTGTCGCCCTCGGACAACCGGTGGAGCGGCGCGCATTTCGGCGTCGCGCGTTGCGGCTTCTCGCGTCGCACCCGAGCCGTGTTGTTCGACGCATCCTCCGGAAACTGGCATGCTGCCTGCTCGCGGCAAGCGAGCAGCACGTGCCGCAATTGATGGCGGCCGCGGTACAGCAGTGAAATCACCGCGCTGACCGAGCGGTTGGTGATGTGGGCGATCTCCGCGTAAGAGAAGCCCTCCACGTCGGCGTAGTACACCACCATGCGGGTGTCTTCTCGCAACGCCTGCAGGGCTTTTGTGATCACCGCGGCCGGCAACGCCTCGAGCGCCTCCACCTGCGCCAAGCTCAGCCGTGTCGATGGGTGCTCTCGAGCCGTCGCAAATTGCGAATCGATGGTCGTGTCGTTCAGACCTTCGGCCTCCCGACGGTGTCGAGCGCGAAGACTGCCGATGTAGGCGTTGGTCAAGAGCCGATACAACGAAGCCCTCAGGTTGGTGCTCTCGGGAAATGAGCCGAATTGCCTGTGGGCGTTCATCATCGTCTCTTCCAGGAGATCCTCTGCCTCTAGTCGGTCCCCGGTTAGCGCTAGCGCACCCCGGTAGAGCGCGTCGAGCAGTGGGAGAGCCGCGCGCTCGAAGCACATCGCAAGTTCAGTGTCACTCTCGCCCCCTCGCGGAGAGGATGACTGAGCCGGAACGTCGGAATCGACCATCGTCATCCGGCCGGCTCAGTGCCCACGGTCGACCACAGCGTGGTCGCACCCACAGCTCTGCGGCGTAAATGCAATGACAGGAACGCATCTGAATCGGGTGGCCGCGGCCTGCTCGTACTTGCCGTAAGGCCCGGGGGCGTCTTTAGCGCGCTGAAACAGACGGTCGCGTTCGGCACCGTAGATCTCCTCGGCGATGAATCGGCCACGGATGCCGCGGCCGTACAACGTTACGATCGGATTCGCTTTAACGTTGTGGTACCAAGCCGGATTTCGGGATCCACCGAAGTTCGAGGCGATGAGGATGACGCGCCCTCGATCGGTGAAGTACACCAGCGCACTCGGTGCGGGTCCTGCCGGACCTGGCGCCAACGTGCGTCATAACGACAGCGGGGAAGGGCCAAACGGAGGAAACTCGCCCCTGCGTGTGCCGGAGCAGCGTCGGATCGACTCGGGAGCCGATGTCGCGGAGGAAGCGAAGACCCATTGGCGACAGAGCCACCCGAGTGACGATCCGATGGGCAACTGAGCGGCCCGGATTCACGACGGGGACGGACATGGATCGTTACGCTCCTTTCGTTTCGATTGAACAGCAATAGATTTCGGGTGCTGACTGCGCCGACCCCTCGATCACGGCGCCGCCCTCAGCAGAAGCTTCCTACGCAGCCACTTCCCCATTGCCGCGATGGCGTCATCAACCTCGGGCACACGGCCGGCGCCCATGATGAACGAGTGCTGACCGCCCTGAACGGACTGCAAATATTGATTGTTGCCAGCCGCTTCCGCCCGCAGCGCGAATTGCACCACCTCATCCGAGAGCAACTCGTCAGTGCCGTAGAAGACTGCGATCGGGGGAAGGTCGCGTAGGTCAGCTTTAAGCAGGTTCACCCGCGGATCGGTCCAGTGCACGCCCGTTCCATCGAGCCAGCATGAGCGGAAGAGTTCCAGCAACCCACGCGTCAGCACCATGTCTACATCGGCATGGGTATCGATGGAATTGCTTGAGAGCGTCAGGTCGCACCAGGGCGAGATGGAGAGAATCGCGCCGGGAAGTGCGTCCCCCCTGTCGCGCAACCGCACGGCCAGGCTGACAGCGAGATTACCGCCGATCGAGTGCCCGACGCTGGCGATGTTCTCGGGTCGGTAGCCCTGGCCAAGGAGCCAATCATAGGCCTTCTCAACGTCTTCGATCTGTGCGGGGAACTTGTGCTCCGGCGAACGCCGGTAGTTGATCACCAGCGACCGTATACGCGCGGCCTTGGCGATATGGGCGGCGGGCTTCCGGTCGCAGTGCATCGATGTGAAGACGCTGCCACCCATGTGGTTGTGAAGCAGAACGGTGCGGGGGTCGCTATGGGCGGGAACACACCAGAGGGCCTCGACCCCGCCGGCGTCGACTTCTGCGTATGTGACGCCTTCGGGTTCTTTCGCCGCGATGTGTACCGTCTCGACGATGTCCCGAACGGTGGCGAGGTCGAGATGCGGATCCGACAATCGGTCGCGCAAAGCGGCGCAGAACTTTGAGAAGTCTCTAGATTCGTTGCTTGTCATGGGGTCACCTTTCGGTTCTGCACCGGCCCTAGTGGCCGACGTCGAAAATTGCCGCGCCAGAAGGACGCAGTGGTACTAAGCACCGGCTTCAGCTGGTCGCTGCACGGTGCGATGACTTGTGCGGCATTTCCATCTCGCGACCATCGAAGAAGCCACTACGCTACGCTGCATCGTCCTCCTCAGACGCTCCAAAGCTTCCGACAACAACAGCAGCAGGAGTTGGCTGTTCTTGATGAAATATTGTTGTCCATAACGGTTTACAAAGCCCTGGCGGCGTTCGACGGTGATGGTCCTATCGACCCGCCAGTGCGCCGCATTCGCCGGACTCCGGCAAGAGCTCGAAGGAGGCCAGCGCCGCCCCATGTTTATCGACAGCAGCTGTACCTGCATCCCGAGGACATGCAATTCGATCACTCGTATACCTGGACCCGAAACAGCGAAGGACCAGAAGCGACAGTATCGGCTACGCGCTGCCATGCGTCGGTCGCTGCCGGGATCGGGGTCACCCATGTCGGCCCTCCTCGTGGGGCTAGTCGCTTGTTCGGACGAATTATGATGTATCGCAGTTATTCTCACCTCGTTGCCCGCTCGGTTGGCGCTCCGAAGAGCTCCACTAGGCGGGGCGGGCTCAGCTCAGGAGCCCCAGCTCCCGTAGGTCGTGGGCGTACTTGGCGATCAGCTCCGCCGAGATGTGCGGGATGTCCTTGTCAGGACCGGCTCTGACCGCCAGCACCTCGGCGTGGAACGCGTCGGCTGGTGCGGCCGCGCTGCGGATCGGCTTGTCCGGCTTGCAGAAGGCGTGCAACAGAGGCAGGACCGAGTGCTGACGCTGCGGTTCGGGCAGACCAGTCAGCGCGGTCTGGAACCGACTCAGCCATTCGTCGTAGTCGTTGATGCGCCGGATGTTGTTGCCGGCCTGGATCAGCCAATCCACGAACACATCGAGTGAAACACCGTCGTCGTGAGGGTTCATCACGTCGAACGAGCGGTAACCCGCGGTGACCCGGGTGCCGATCATGGTGACCGCCGCGGCGATGAAATCGACCGGCAGGCCGTCGTAATGTGCCCTCGCCCGGCAGCCGACACCGTCGCTTTCGTAAAATGAATGCGGCGCAATGCCGGTCACCAGCAGGCTGAGGATCAGCCGGGTGAACATGTCAGACACATTGAGCTGCCCGCGGTATCGGGTGTGCGCCAGGATCATGTCGGACCGGAACACCGCTACCGGCACTCCACACAGGTCGTTGGCTTCCCTCAGCAGGACCTCCCCGGCCCACTTGCTATTGGCGTAGCCGTTCGCGTAACCGTCATTGATCGGGCGGATGGGGCTGACCCGGCGGATATCGCCGTCCTCTTCGAACTGGCCGCGGGGCACCGTCCGCGCCACCGCGATGGTGGACAGGTAGGTGACCGGCTTGATTCGAGTAGTGATGGCCAGTCGGATGAGCTCAGCGGTCCCAACGACATTCGGGTCGAACAGCTGGTCGTAAGGCAGCACGTGGTTGACCAGTGCGGCCGGGTGCACGATCAGATCTACACTGTCGGCCAGCCGCTGCCAGGTCGCCGCGTCCAGTCCGAGATCCTGATCGCCGATATCACCGGGCAGCACCTCGAGGTGTTGGGCCGCCAGCAGCCGAAAACGGCTCAGCAACTCGGGGTCACCGCTGTCGAACACCTTCTCCATCCGCATTCTGGCGTCGTCGGCGTCGCGGCCCCGCACCATCGCGATCAGCTTGCCGCCTCGCCGGGACAGTCGCTCCAACCACTCCAGGGTCAAAAACCTACCCAGCCAGCCGTTCGCACCGGTCAGCAGGACAGTGTAGGGCGCACGTGCACCCGTGAAACGCGGCAATGACCGTGCGGTAGACAAAGTCTCGGCATCGATGAACTTGTCCAACGTCAGCTCGCCGGCCAAAACCACGGTCGGGTTGCGGCCGTGAACGGACGAGCAGGTCGGACGCTGCGCGCTCGTGCTGCGCTGTGTCTCGATGTAGTCCGCCAGTATTCCGACGCTAGTGGTCGGGCTGATGATCACGCCGACTGGCACCTCGACCCCAAAGATGTCCTCGAGCAAGTTGGAGAATGTCAACGCCGACAACGAATCTCCACCAAGGTCGGTGAAATGGGCGTCGGGTTCGGCGTCGGCACCCGCGCTCCCGAGCAAGGCGCGGATGGCGGTGGTAAGCGTCTCCACCACAGGTCGATCGGCCGCCGTCTGACGCAGTGCCCGCATCTCGTCGAGCTGCGCGGCGGCGATTTCGGTGTACATCTGCTCGAGCCGCTCGCCGTACTGTTCCTCGAGCCGGGGCCGCAGCAGCTTGCCCACACCGGACAACAGCCCGTTCTCCACGGTGAAGGGTTCCGTCTCGACCACGAAGTCGACTGGCACTTCGTAAGACGGCAACTGCGCCGCCGCGGCGCACTGCTTCAACGACTTGTGCAGCGCAGTCTTCACCGCGTCGATGTCGTCGCCGAACTCGCCGAGCACATCGAGGGTCGGCACGATGACAGCCAGCAGACTTGACCGTTCGCTGCTGCCGTACACGAAGATCTGCCGCACCAGTGGACCTGCGTTGTAGACGGCCTCCAGGTTCGTCGTAGCGACGAACTCGCCGTGGGCGAGCTTGAGCACGTTGTTGCGGCGATCGACATAGACCAGGTGATCGGGCTGGATCTCGGCCATCACGTCACCGGTTCGGTAATACCCGTCTGCATCGAACATCGCGGCGGTGAGCTCTGGGCGCTTGTAGTAGCCCGGCGTCATCGTGTCCGTTTTAACCAGCAACTCCCCGCGCGGGTAGGGCCGGTCGGTGCGGAAGTAACCGAGTTCGGGAACGTCGATCAGCTTGTAGTCGTGCACCCTCTTGCGGCCGATCACACCATCCATGCTGACCAGTCCGGTCTCGGTCAGCCCGTAGCCGTCGGCGATGTGGACGTCGAGTCCCGAATCCAGAAATGCCTTCAACTCTGCGGCCAGCGGGGCGGTGCCGATGACACCACCGAGCACCCGGCCGCCCACCCGCTCTCTTACCTCGGCCGCGGCGCCCTTCTGGGCGTCTGGCGGGTCTGAGCCTTCGGCGACCCGGCGGTCCACCCCGGTGCGGTAGTGCTGAAACAGCGCCTCCACCACGCGCGGAACCAGAACCATCTGTGTGGGCCGCACCAGCGCCCAGTCGTCAAACAGCGTCGACAAATCGGACTTGGATACGAAGTAGCTGGCACCCCCGGCGATGAACGCCGCTGCCAACGCCACCCTTCCACCGAAGTGGTTTAGTGGCATGAAATTCACATTGAAAACAGGGACGCCCGGCGACAAGTAGAACCCGGTCCACAGCTTGGTGACCGTCCCCTCCGTGTACATGACACCTTTGGGCGCCCCCGTACTGCCTGACGTATACAAGATCATCGCCAGACGCTCCTCGCTCTCCCCGGCGTAGGCCGGCTCGACCGGCAGCCGGCTGCCGCGCTCGACGACCTCGTCCACGGTGGTCACAACAACCTGTGGGGCCGCACTCCGCAGGCGGGCGCTAGCCCGCTCGAAGTTCTCTCGCTGCTCGTCGACTTCGAGCTGGTAGTCGAAGACCATGACCTGGCCCACCGACGGACTGCTCAGCACGGACTCGACCGCGAGATCGAGGCACTCCACACTGACGGCCACGATCCTGGGTTCGCACTCCTCGATGATCGGCTGCAATCGCGATACCGGAGCGTTGTGCTGCAGCGGGACCGTCACCAGCCCGAGGTAGGCGCACGCCATCTCGACGACCAAGTAGTCAGCGCTGGCGAATCCGATCGTCGCGACCACATCGCCGGCGGTCGCGGGATGAACGGGGTCGTGCCGCCAGGCGCGGGCAATCGCCCGCACCCGGTCCCAGAACTCGCGGTAGCTAATGGTGTCGAACTGGGGCAAGAGGCGTACCGATGTGCGGCCGGTGCCGGCATCAGTCACCAGCTCACGGGCACGTTGCCCAAGCGCGGGACGATCGGCATAACCCTCGACGAGCGTCTCAAACACTTCGGTCAAACGCAGACCGGGCCTGCAGGCCGCCTCGATTACCTCGGGAACGGGAGCGGCGGCGCGGAATTGCGCGTCGCTGTCAAACAACTCGGCCACCCGGCGGGCTACTCGCGCCTCTTGGCCGCCGCCTAGCTCGGGAAGTTGCGTGTCATCGAGCGAGTCGCTCGTCATAGCGTGTCCTCTTTCTTTCTTTAATGCATTGCCACAGTTACCTATTCGGCATACCTAGCGCGGTCTGCCCAGGTACCGGCCGACCGGCCCGGCTCAGCTATATGTTTCGGTGAGTGCCGCAATGCTGTCGAGCAGTTGGAGTGTTTGCGTTTCGGGTTTGGTGGAAAGGAGGATGAACGCTCGTTCTGCGCCATGCTGGCGGTAAGCGTCCAAGACAGCGGGTTCAACGCTTTCGGGGACAATGACACTGACAGGAATGTCGGTTGCGCCTTCGAGAAGGCTCAGCTGTGCCGGGACCATGTCCGCGACCGGGACGGCCATGGGCATCCATCCGGCGTGATGCCGTCGCGCTCGGGATACCGTGGCCGCAGTGAATCCGCCGAAGTAGATCTTCGGATGCGGCTTCTGCACGGGCTTGGGCCAGCAGTAGGTGGCATCGAAATCGACGTGGTGGCCGTGAAACTCGGCTTGCTCGTTGGCCCATAGTTCTTTCATCGCGGCCAGCTTCTCGTCGAGCAGTTTGCCGCGCAACGTGGCTTCAACGCCGTGATCGGCGGCCTCTTCGAGGTTCCACCCCAGCCCCAGCCCGAGCAGCAACCGACCCGCAGATATCTGATCGAGGCTAGACACCGCCTTCGCCGTTTCGATCGCGTCCCGTTGCGGCAGCAGAAGCACTCCCGGCCCAATGAGAAGTTGGGATGTTGCGAGAGCGGCCGCTGTCAGCGCGACGAATGGATCGTAGGACCGGTAATACTCGCGCGGCAGCTCGCCGCCCGCTGGGAACGGCGTGGCCCGACATGCGGGGATATGTGAATGTTCAGCCACCACGAGCGAGTCAAATCCGCGGTCTTCCAACGCTTTTGCGAGTACATCCGGGCGTATGCTTTCATCGGTGACGACTGTGGCGACTCCGATTTTCATTTGTTGCCCTCGCTGTGGATGAGTGAGCAGATGTGTCCTGCCGCGCCGCTTGATTGCTTCCCGCTCATGTCATCAACTCAATGCCGCATTGCGCGGCGTGTCCAAGGCCTGTTTCACATGACACGATGCGAATTACGCATCGTTACTGGGCACTAGGCCGCAAGGCCCCGAGAAGCTACAGTGAGCCGATGACCGATTCGGCATCGCAGGAGGTGGACCTCGACTTGCGGCTGGTCGGATACTTCGTTGCGGTGGCCGACCACCGGCACTTCGGCCGCGCCGCGGCCGCGCTGCGCGTCGCGCAACCGTCGTTGAGCCGGCAGATCCAGCGTCTGGAGCAGCAGCTAGGCGCGCGCCTGTTCGACCGCACACCGCAAAGCACCCGACTCACCGAGGCCGGCGAGGTGTTCCTGCCTCGGGCCAAGGCGCTACTGCGCTCAGCCGCCCAAGCCACAGCGCAGGTCCGAGGCGCCGCCCAGCCCGGCCGCATCACCATCGGCTACACAACGAGTCTGATCATCACCCCGGTGATGCGTGCGTTGCGCCGCCAGCACCCCGACGCCGATGTGCAGGCCCTGCACCTGGACTGGCACCAACCACGAGATGCACTGCTCGACCACCGGGTGGACGCTGCGGTTACCCGGCTGCCGTTTTCGACGGACCAGCTGCACGTCACGATCCTCTACGACGAGCCTCGGGTGGTGCTGGTAGCCGCCGACCATCGCCTCGCGGACAGAAAATCGGTCACCATCGACGACATCGCCGACGAACCCATACCGAAACCGCGAGACTGCGACCCGGCCTGGAATGAGTTCTGGCGCATCGATCCTCGGCCCGACGGGCGCGGGGCACCCGACGGTCCATTCTTCGGAACCCTCGACGACGGGTTAGAACTCATCGCCGCCGGGCAGGTGGTTGCCGTCACGACTGGTTTCTACGGGAGCCTGCGCCCCGATATCACTTGCATCCCTTTGGAAGGCGTCGAGCCCAGTCGTGTCGTTCTGGCGAGCCGCGCCGGGGACCGCAGCCGTCTGGTGGCGGCCTTTCGCAAACTCGCCGAGGTGCACCTCACCGGCCCAGGCCGGACCTAGCGTCTCGAGCGACCGGATTTGTGGCCCCTCGTCATCGGCGGATCCACGACGCCATCGAAGACACCTGCTGAAATTCGCCCAGCGAAACGACATCCCGACACTGCCGCAAATCGCGCTTGCCCACGCGCAGTTCGAGACCATCCACCCCTTCCCCGACGGCAACGGGCGCACCGGACGTGCGCTGATTCAAGCGATGCTGCGCAACAAGCGGCTCACCCGTCAAATCACCGTGCCCCTCTCGGCCGGACTGCTGACCGACACCGACGCATACTTTGACGCACTCGGGTCCTACCGCGCCGGCGACCCTGCACCGATCATCGAGAGCCTTTCCGCCGCCTCGATATTGGCGGTTGCCAACGGTCGACACTTAGTCGCCGATCTACGGTCGATACGTGAAGGCTGGGACGCAAAGATCACTGCCCGCCGCGACTCGGCGGTTCACCGGGTTGCCGACTTGCTGATCAAGCAACCGGTGTTCAAGGCCCAAGGGCTTCAACGTGAATTGGGCATCTCAACGGGCAATGCACGCAGATACGTCGACCCCCTCGTTCACGCTGGGATCATCGCGGAGTTCACCGACCGCACACGCAACCGAGCCTGGCGCGCACCCGAGGTTCTGAGCGCACTCGATGCATTCGCCGTGCGCGCCGGACGGCGTGGACCAACAAGCTAGCAAGCCCTACCCGGGCCGATTATCAGGGCAGCTCCCAGCGCCCGAATCAGGTTTTCGACATAGCTTTTAGCGCTTTTTGACCAGTCCGCCCGGTGGGCGTTCGTCAACGTCGTTGAGGATCAGCTCGCGCACGGCGCGGCGCGGTCCGTACGGTCGCAGCATGGTGCTGGCCGGCCGTGGACGCACGTGCTGCGGCCACCAGAACCAGCGCCCGAGCAAGGTGGCCAGCGACGGTGTCATGAACGACCGCACGATCAAGGTGTCGAACAACAGACCCAGCGCGATCGTCGTACCCACCTGGGCCATCACCCGCAACGGGCTGAACATGAACGTGGCCATGGTGGCGGCGAACACCAGACCGGCGGCGGTCACCACCGAGCCCGAACCGGCCATCGCGCGGATCGTCCCCGTCTTGAGCCCGGCGTGGATTTCCTCCTTGAACCGCGATATCAGCAGCAGGTTGTAGTCCGAGCCGACCGCCAGCAGCAGGATGATCGCCATCGCCAGCACCATCCAGTGCAACTTGATGCCCAGGATGTACTGCCAGAGGAGCACGGAGAGTCCGAACGAGGCGCCCAGCGACAGCAACACCGTACCGACGATCACGAAGGCCGCCACGACGCTTCGGGTGATCACCAGCATGATGATGAAAATCAGTGTCGCCGCAGAAATTCCGGCGATCATCAGGTCGAAGTCGGAGCCGTCGTGCATGTCCTTGTACGTCGCGGCGGTGCCGCCGAGGTAGACGTTGGCGCCCTCCCAGGGCGTGCCCTTGATCGCCTCGTGGACGGCCTGCTTGATCGGTTCGATGTGGCTGATGCCTTCAGGAGTCGCCGGGTCGCCTTCATGCGAGATGATCAACCGGACAGCGTGGCCGTCCGGCGACAGGAACTGTTTGAGACCCCGCGCGAAATCCGGGCTCTTGAATGCTTCCGGCGGAAGGTAGAACGTGTCGTCGTTCTTCGCTCTATCGAAGGCATCCCCCTGGGCGGTGGCGTTGTCGGCCTGCGCTCTCGCCTGCTCGTTGAGACCCATGGTGGTCGCGTAGTTCGACATGATGGTGTCGAGGTTGTGCTGCTGGCTCTCGATCTGCGGGGGTATCAGCGCCACCAGCTTGGGCTGAATCTGGTCCAGCTTGTCCAGATTCTTGCTGAGGTTCGTGATGTTCTCAGCCACCTGGTCGATTCCATCGAGCGCATTGAAGATGGACCGTAGCGTCCAGCAAATCGGAATGTCGTAGCAGTGTTTTTCCCAGTAGAAGTAGGCACGAATCGGCCGGAAGAAGTCGTCGAAGTTGGCGATGTCGTCGCGCAACTGCGCGGTGATCTTCACGGTTTCTTGGGTGAGCTTGGTGGTTTCGTGTGTCGTGTTGCTGAGATCCTGGGTGGTCTGCATCTGCTCATGCAGCAATGCCATCGTTTTCTTCAGCTCGCCCGCCTGGTTCAGCAGGTTTTTCGCCTGCTCGTCCTGATAGTGCTCGGTCTGGAGCCGCCCTGCGGCTTGTGTACCCATTTGAAAACCGAGAGTGCTGTGGTCGAGCGGGGTGCCCAGCGGCCGGGTGATGGTCTGGACTCGGCCGATGCCGGGGATGTGGAAGACCGCCTTGGCGACCTTGTCCAGGACGAGGAAATCGGCCGGGTTACGCAGGTCGTGATCGGTCTCGATCATCAGCAGCTCAGGGTTGAGCCGAGCCTGGTTGAAGTGCCGGTCGGCAGCCGCATACCCGACATTGGCCGGGGTGTCTTGCGGCAGGAAGTGGCGGGTGTCGTAGTCCGTCTTGTAGCCGGGCAGAGCGAGCAGACCGACTAGTGCGACGGCGATGGTCACCGCGAGAACCGGTGCGGGCCAGCGGACGATGGCGGTGCCGATGCGTCGCCAGCCCTGGGTCTGCAGCTTTCGCTTCGGGTCGAGCAGCTTGAAGAACGATGCCACGGTCAGGACCGCGGGTCCTAGAGTCAAGGCCGCGAGGACCGCGACCAGCATGCCGACGGCGCAGGGCACACCGAGTGACTCGAAATAGGGCAACCGGCAGAAGCTCAGGCAGTACATCGCGCCGGCGATGGTCAGCCCCGACCCCAGCACGACATGGGCCGTGCTGTGGAACATCGTGTAGAAGGCCTGTTCTCGATCTTCGCCGAGGCCGCGGGCCTCGTGGTAGCGGCCGACCACGAAAATCGCGTAGTCCGTTCCGGCGGCGATCGCCATCAGCACGAGCATGTTATTGGCGAACGTGGAGAGCCCCATGATGCCGTAATTCCCCAGCGTCGCAACGACACCGCGAGCCGCGAGCAACTCGACGAAGACCATGACCAACATGATCAATGTGGTGATCACCGACCGGTAGACGACCAGTAGCATCACCACAATCACGGCGAGGGTGACCAGGGTGACCACCATTACGCCTTTCTCACCCGCACGGGACTGGTCGGCAAACAACGGAGCCGCCCCGGTGACGTAGGCCTTGATCCCCGGCGGCGCCGGCACCGAGTCCACGATCTTGCGGACGGCCAGGCTGGACTCGGTGGACTGGCCGCTGCCCATGTTGCCGGCGAGGTACACCTGGACGTATGCGGCTTTTTGGTCGTGGCTCTGGGAGCCCGCGGCGGTCAGGGGATCACTCCAGAAGTCCTGGACGTGCTGAACGTGTTTCTTGTCTTGCTCGAGTCGCTTGACGATCTCGTCGTAATAGCGGTGGGCCTCCGCCCCCAGCGGTTTGTCCCCCTCCAGCAGGACCATTGCCGAACTGTCCGAACTGAACTCTTTGAACGTCGACCCGACGCGCATCATCGACTGGAACGACACCGCGTCCTTGGGACTCTGCGACACCGAGTGGCTCTTGGAGACGACCTCCAGTTGCGGCGACACGGTGTTGGTGACGAAGACGATGCCCAGCCAGATCAGGACGATCGGCAGCGCAAGGCGATGGATCATCCGCGGCAGGAACGGCGGGATCAGCGGCTGATCAACGCGCGGCGCAGCCTCGGTGGTCTCGCTCACGCGGACTTGTCCAGGCAATAGACGAAGGCATTGACTGTTTCGTTGGCAGGCGAGTGATTCGGAGCCTTAATGACGGCACCGCGCCCGTCGTGGTTGTCCACGACGAATTGGCAGGCAATCCAACTGCCGTCTCCTTGCGCTATCAAGTTGGCCGGGATCCCAGGCTTTGTTGACTTCAACACCGTGTTCCAGGGCAAGGGGACGTTGAGGGCCTGCTGCGGATGGGAGTCCTCGTCGATGTAGTTGATAGTTGCCGTGCTGCCCGGTGACCCCCAGACCTCGAGCGTAATGGTCTTGGCATTGAACTGATCGATGACGTCACCGGCTGAGCCACCACCGAACGAACCCTTGTGAACGCCGAAGACGCCGTGCAGCCGGTGCACGACAAATCCCGATAGCGCGACCACAGCCACGATCGTGAGCGTTAGCCAGAAACGGCTCAGCAGCCCCTTCTTCTTGGCGCGCTGTGGGCCGAGTTTTTCCTCGGTGCTTGGGGGAACCGGTCTGGCTACCTCGGGCGCCACGGAAGAAGGTTGCGCCGTCTGGTCCGGGCCCGAGCGCTCGAAAAGTTCGGGATCGTTGTCGCCGGTTGCAGTTCGCCAAGCCACAGCGCCCCGGTCTCCTTTCCTGTTCATGACGATGCCGATATGAGGCCGATGCAGGTCGCCGTCAGCACTCGGGTAAGTGCCGATGCGAAGTCGATGTTCCACTCGGGCGGAAGGACCTCGGGCTCCTCGGCATAGGCGTCGGTGAGCCGCTTCGGGGGGTTGGCAATCTGCCAGAAAGCAGCGCCCAGGGAGTAAGCGGCTATCAAGCTGTCATACGCGCCGGAACGGCCAAGCGCGGGCAACGCGCGCTCGATCGCGTCCGCGAGCGCGATCGCGGCTGCGGTAATGGTCCGCCGGACCTCAACTACCTTGTCGACATCCACCTCGTGCTCAAGATGGAGGTGCAGGTTGGCGAGCAGGTCACAAAACAGCGGGTCGGCCGCCAGGCCGTCGGCTAAGGTCTCGGCCACCCGCGTTGGCGACATTGGCCCCGACGCGGCCAATTGCTCACACACCGTGTTGGACCAGCGCACCCACCCTTCGGCCGCGAGGTGCAGCAACACCTCTTTATGGGAGGTGAAGTAGCGGCGCACCGCCGAGTGGTGAACGCCGGCGCGACTGGCGACTGCGGTCAACTGCACCGACGCAACACCGGTCTCGAGTGCCAGCGAGCGCGCGGCCTCGACCAGCGCCGCCGCACGCTGGCGTTTGTTCTCCTCGGTGCGGGCGCGGCGGAACGTGAGTTGCACCACCCGCAGAGAATAACGCACATTGCGTGATTTGCGGAACGTGCAGGGCGAATGCTCGGCGGATGTGTCACTCATGCCATTCTCTTGAGGGCAGGTCGGCCGCGAGGCGCGTTAGGCCGCCCACTAGGAGAGCCTCAGCCGATAAGGCAACGCAGTTAAGGCTGTGTGTTGCCCAGCCGGACCGGACCGGACAGTTATTGCCGCGTGCCGGGGAAGCTTGGTGAAGTCCGGGCCTAAGTGTCGCGTCCCGAACCGCACTCCGATCGTGGTCAGTACCACGTTGACCGCGAACAGCGCGACCACACAGCACGATGGTTTCCTTGACGGCGGTGCCCAGCCCCTTGGAGCCACCGCGAACTGCCGGTCCGCGGTGATAGCCGACCACGCCCGCGATGAGGCCGAATGACGCTGCTTTGACCGTTGCGATTATTACTTCTGGCAGGTTGGTGATGGTTACCGGGAATGACCTCCCTTGCAAGGTGCCGACGGCCCGACCGGCCGCTACATCATGTAATCACCGCGAAACGAGATTCCGTAACGCGATTTGCGACTTGGGCTCAAGGTTCGCTTGCAACAGTGACTTGTGGTGGTTGTGAGAGTAGCCGGTTGAGGACTTGGGCAGGGCTGTCGAAGTCGCAGCGTTTTCGGGGCCTGTTGTTGAGCTCGGCAGCAACCTCGGCTAAGTACTCGGCGGAATGCACCGACAGGTCGGTGCCCTGGGGGAAGTACTGGCGTAGCAGCCCGTTGATGCTTCTCGTTGGATCCGCGCCGCCACCTCGTCGGGTGCCTCGACCACCTCGCCGGGGCCGTAGACGGTGCCGGACAAGCAGACCTGGAACGGCGGCTTCACGACCACAGTCGTCGTAATGGCAGGTTGGCAGGCGTCGGCGTGGGCGCGGGCGGAATTGCTTGGCGATGTGTCGGCTGTCACCCGTAGATTGAATTCGCTTCACGAGATGCCGTCGCCAAGCTCCGACTGGACGGCACGCCAACCCCACGCTCGTGGGTGGCTCGGATGACGAAGCGGCCGACACCAACCGGTGCCTGGCAAGAGCGCCTCCGCGTGAGGCCCGCCTCAAGGAGGATTCCGAGATGCCCGACCACGGCTCGCTTGATCGCCACGATCAACACTGGCTTCGTCATGAAAGGTTTGTCTACGCGGGACGAGAAGTGACTTATGACGAGTTGCGCGCTGACGCTGAGGGCCAGGCTGCCGGACTGGATCCCGACCAATGGATCGGAGGCGAGTTTGATTTCGACTGGCGGATCCATTCGGAAGGACTTGCGCCGCAGAACTATTCAGGGTCAATACGTCACGGTGACGAAAATGGGTGGCTAACGCCGGCGCCATGGACAGTGGTCGCCGGCCGGGAATCCTGCCAAGTGTTGGAGGCAGACGTGACTCGGGGCCGCCGGGCAGTATGGCGTCGCGCCGGCCGACGGTACGACTCCTGAGTCGTGGTGACACACTCGTCGTGACGCTGCCGCGTCGCTCGATTCAGTAGCGACCGTGCGCCCGACCCTCGAAACCGAGATATATACAAGTCTGGCAA
>CAVYDT010000003.1:0-1856561 GCA_963767375.1 uncultured Actinomycetota bacterium | reverse complement strand
TGCCAGACACCCCGGCCCCGCCATCACCGGCGCCAGCAGCCCCCGTGTGGCCGGCCCCGCCGTTACCCGCGTTACCGCCGTTACCGCCGGTGCCGTTGGTGCCGTTGGTGCCGCCATCGGTGCCGGCCCCGCCGGCACCGGCCGCCACCCCGGCCCCGCCGTTACCGCCGTCACCGCCGGCGTTGGTCACACCATCAGCGCCCTTGCCGCCGTCACCGCCGACACCGCCGGACCCGCCGGTGCCGCCGTTACCGCCGCCGACACCACCAACACCGGCGCCGCCGGTGCCGCCCTGACCACCCGCACCGCCATCGGTGCCAGACACCCCGGCCCCGCCATCACCGGCGCCAGCAGCCCCGGTGGCGCCATTGGCGCCGTTACCCGCGTTACCGCCGTTACCGCCGGTGCCGTTGGTGCCGTTGGTGCCGCCATCGGTGCCGGTCCCGCCGGCCCCGGCCGTTACCGCCGGCCCCGCCGTTACCGCCGTCACCGCCGGCGTTGGTCACACCATCAGCGCCCTTGCCGCCGTCACCGCCGACACCGCCGGACCCGCCGGTGCCGCCGTTACCGCCGCCGACACCACCAACACCGGCGCCGCCGGTGCCGCCCTGACCACCCGCACCGCCATCGGTGCCAGACACCCCGGCCCCGCCATCACCGGTGCCAGCAGCCCCGGTGGCGCCATTGGCCCCGCCGTTACCCGCGTTACCGCCGTTACCGCCGGTGCCGTTGGTGCCGTTGGTGCCGCCATCGGTGCCGGCCCCGCCGGCACCGGCCGCCCCACCGGCCCCGCCGTTACCGCCGTCACCGCCGGCGTTGGTCACACCATCAGCGCCCTTGCCGCCGTCACCGCCGACACCGCCGGACCCGCCGGTGCCGCCGTTACCGCCGCCGACACCACCAACACCGGCGCCGCCCGTGCCGCCCTGACCACCCGCACCGCCATCGGTGCCAGACACCCCGGCCCCGCCATCACCGGTGCCAGCAGCCCCGGTGGCGCCATCGGCGCCGTTACCCGCGTTACCGCCGTTACCGCCGGTGCCGTTGGTGCCGTTGGTGCCGCCATCGGTGCCGGCCCCGCCGGCACCGGCCGCCCCACCGGCCCCGCCGTTACCGCCGTCACCGCCGGCGTTGGTCACACCATCAGCGCCCTTGCCGCCGTCACCGCCGACACCGCCGGACCCGCCGGTGCCGCCGTTACCGCCGCCGACACCACCAACACCGGCGCCACCAGCACCACCTTTACCGCCCGCACCGCCATCGGTGCCAGACACCCCGGCCCCGCCATCACCGGCGCCAGCAGCACCCGCGGCGCTGTTGCCGCCCAGGCCGCCGTTGCCGCCGTTACCGCTGTGGCCGGACGTGCCGGCCTTACCGTTCCCCGCGCCGCCGGTGCCAGCAGTACCCGCACTACCGGCGGAGCCGCCGTTGCCGCCCGTACCGCCATCGCCGCCGGCCCCGACGTTGCCACCCGAACCGGCGACGCCGGTCACCCCGGCCGCGCCGTTGCCACCGGTGCCACCCTGGCCGCCGTTACCGCCATTGCCCGCATTACCGCCGACACCGATCGACCCGCCGGTACCACCGTTACCGCCGTTACCGCCGTCACCGCCGTCACCGCCGGCACCCAGGTTGCCAGACCCGCCGGCCGCGCCCGCGCTGCCCTGGTTACCCGCGGCGCCTTCACCACCATTACCGCCGTTGCCGGCCGGACCAGTGGGCAGGGAACCGCTCGCGGCGGTCCCACTGTTGGTTCCGGTGCCCGCAGCACCGCCAGTACCGGCCGCGCCACCAGCGCCGCCGGCTCCGACGCCACCGGGGTTACCACCGTTACCGCCGTCACCGCCGGCCCCCAGCGCACCGCCCGAACCGGCCACGCCCTCCACGCCGGTCGCCCCGTTGCCGCCGTTGCCCGGCGTTCCGGCGTTGCCGCCGTGACCGCCCGCACCGCCGTCACCATTGCCGCCCAAATTCCCGCCGATCAGCGAGGTGTTGGCGCCACCAGCGCCACCAGCCCCGCCAGTACCGCCAGGCGCGCCGTTGCCGCCGCTGCCGCCATTGCCGCCGGCGCCGTCGGCCGTGCTGCCGGACACGCCGGCCGCGCCGTCTGCGCCGGTCCCGCCGTTACCGCCGGCCCCACCGTCCCCGCCGTGACCGCCGGCCCCGCCGGTGCCGTTCAGCGAGAACAACTGCGTGTTGGCGCCACCAGCGCCGCCGTTACCGCCGTTACCGCCGGCGGTGCCGTTACCGCCATTCGCGCCGTTGCCGGCGCTGGGAGTAGCGGGGCTCGAGCCGTCCACGCCGACCCCGCCGGCACCGCCAACACCACCGGCACCACCGTTACCGCCACCGATCAGCCCATTAGCCCCACCGGCCCCGCCGTTACCGCCGTCCGCGCCGGCACCGCCGGCACCGCCGGCACCGCCGGCACCCCACAGACCCCCCACGCCGCCGGCCCCACCATTGCCGCCGGCCACGCCGACAGCGGTGGAGCTGAAGCCGGCGCCGCCGGTGCCGCCGTTGCCCCAAATCAATCCGCCGGCCCCGCCGGCACCACCATTGGGATCGGCGGCCGCGCCGGCCGTCCCAGTCACTCCGTTGCCGAACAGCGCGCGCCCAAAGATCGTCAGGAAGGGCGAGAACGGCGCGCCGCCGACATCCGTAATGGCCGCCGCGCTCGTGGCCATAGACGCGTTGGCCGCCTCCGCGGCCGCATACAAACCCCCGCCCGAGGTCAAAGCCTGCACAAACGAGCTGTGAAACTGCCCCGCCTGCGCGCTGAGCGCCTGAAACTGCTGACCGTAGCTGCCGAACAACTTCGAGATCGCCGCCGAGATCTCGTCCTCGGCCGCAGCCAGCACCGACGTCGTCGACGGCGCCGCCGCCGAGGTGGCCTCGTGGACCGATGACCCGATCTCGGTCAAGTGCTCAGATGCTGCGGCCAAAGCCTCGGGCGCTGCGATCAGGAAAGACAATTTGGGCTCCAATCCCCTCAGTGGCGCGACACAAGTACGTAGAATCGCCAAAAACCATACGATAGGTATGACGAAATCGGCTCACACTGAAAATTGGTTTTTTCATATAAAGCTCTTTTCTCGCATTGAAAAAACGGCTTTACCAGCGCATATGCTGCAAGCAGCCGACCAGG
The DNA here is from genome assembly GCA_963767375.1 of uncultured Actinomycetota bacterium. GTDB lineage: Bacteria > Actinomycetota > Actinomycetes > Mycobacteriales > Mycobacteriaceae > Mycobacterium. Next base: position 1,853,413 of record CAVYDT010000003.1, on the reverse strand, counting down.
ATGACCGCGATTCGGCCAGCTGCCCCGGGCCGCACGACCAAGGTATAGATGGTCGCCTGGCGTACTGACGATTCGGGTACTCACCGATGCCGTCGTAATCACTAAAACCAGCGTTGACGAGTAGTGACGGCGCGCGTCTCCCACGTCGGCGTGCCGGTGCCCTCCAATACTGGGCCTACCGACATCGAGAACCTCGGCCCGGAGGTCTGGAGGACACCGCACCAAGACCTCGCTGCGCTCCGAGGCGACGGCGAGCGGTAGCCGAACACCCGTTCGGCGTGTCCTAGCGGTGTCCTAAGACCCTTTGGTCACCCGCAAACGCGCACTAGGCAAATGAGCACGGAAACGGCCCGCCGACGTGGACGATTCGATACGGATCAGACACCCGAATACGGGCCAGCACACCCGGTTTCACCCTGGCAGTGTGGGGGTCAGGGGTTCGGACACCCTTAGCTCCACAAGTCGGAACCCGCTCCTACCATTGGTTGGGGCGGGTTTCTTGGTTTGCCAGCCGGGTCGGGCGGCGGGCCGATTGTCCTAACTCTGTCCTACCGCTGCCGAGAACACCGCCGACGCGGCGGTCAGCCGGGTCGGCGGTGACCCGCCCGTACACCGCCTGCGTCGTGCGCTCGGTGTGCCCGTGCCAGGCAGAGTCGAGCGGCCGCCGCAGTAAGTCCGGGATTTGCGCGATTCAGTCAGGCGGCCTTTAAGTGCTTGTCGAGGAAGGCGATTTGGTCGGCCACGACCCGCTCGAAGGCATCGTCAACGTAGATCGCGAAATGCCCTTCGGGATACACCTTCACTTCACCGCGGGGAGCCTCGGCCGCGTAACGCAAAGTCGGGCCGGCGGGTGCCACCGAGTCGGTCTCGCAGACGCAAAACAGGATTGGGCAAGCGATCTTCTTGGCGCTGCGGCCCGGGTTGTAGGCGACGACCTTCAGCCCGATGCGGGCGGCGACTTCGTTGCGGATCGCGACTTTGTCGGGCACCAGCCTCAGGTAGCCCGCGTACGCGTCGGGTGCATGCATCAACGCAACCTCGCCCGGCTTACCGGCCGTGGGGATCAGCAGCGGCGGCTTTCCCGCCCGGGCCCCGATGAGGTCGCGGACCGCCAGCGCGGTGATGCGTACGGCGGTCACCGGGTTCATCGCGCGAAAGGAGGCGACGGCGTCGGTAAACGGACACTGCGCCACCGCAGCCGCGATGCCCGGCAGCCGCGCTGCCGTAGCGATCGCATGTCCGCCGCCAAAAGATGTACCCCACACGGCGATTCGGTCGTGGTCGATGCCGCGCAGGGTGCGCGCGTACGCCACGGCCGCGGCCCAGTCGTCAAGCTGCATCCGTACGTCGAGCAGTTGGCGCGGCTGGCCCTCGCTGTCGCCGAAGTTTCGATAGTCGAACACCAGGCAGGCGTAGCCGGCCGCGCTGAATCTTTCGGCGTAGGTGTCCAGCCGCATGGTGCGGACCGCGGCGAGGCCGTGCGCCATCACCACCAGCGGAGCCTTCTCGGTACCCGAGGGCCGGTAGAGCCACGCGCTCACCCGGTCGTCGCCGGAGGTGAACCAGACATCCTCGCGCTGCGCCATGAGTTTCTCCTATGTCAAGCCGCTGCCGGTTGGCAAGGCTGGATTCGGTTTTGGTGGTTCGCGTTGGGCTATCGATATCGCCCCACGATAGGCCGCGCGGTTTACTGGCACATCCGAGAATCGCGGAGCAGTTCCGTGGGGCACCGGAATGCAAAGGCCGATGCGGTGCCGATCCCGCGACAGGCCGGCCATGAGTGTGCCGAGTTGCCGCCTTGTATAGACAGATTAATTTGTGGTTTGAGTTCGATTGGGCCAGAGGGGAATTTATCTGGCGGATCACCGTGCGCGCCGATCCAAACGATCACCTGATCCTGTAATCGATCACGACCCCAACAGCCCAGGTTCCCGGATGAGTGTTGTTCACGCGGTGCGGGTGTCCTACGCCGCCCCTCTCCCGCCACCTCGTCGCGCAGCCCCGGCGGCAGGGGGCGCGATCGGCGCGGCGTGCTACAGGCGGTGGTGTGGTGGTGCCTCATCGCGCAGCCAGTCGTCGTTCGACGCCCCCCGCATCAGATCCTCGTCGCCGAACCTCTCCAAGTCCTCGGGCGTGACGTGTACCCGCGGCGGTTTCCGCGCGGCCCGCGGTGGGGTCCATAGCGGTGATTGTCTCTCTTTCAGACGGAAAGTTCCGGCGCCGCCGAGATAACCCGGCTGACCGTGCCGAGGCTCCAGCATCGCGATATCCGCACAAGCGGTCAGTTCAGCTAACTGTTGAGGGACTGGTCGCGTTGACCGGTGTCGGGCGTTTCTGCCGGCGTTGGTTGGCCGAGGCGGCACGCCACATCATCGAGGGGCGCAAAAGCCGAATCGGTGCGTCGACAAGCCACGCCACCTTGAGGAACTGCTCGAGTGCGGAGGTGTCGTGTTCGGCAGCGGTCAGTAATCGGTCCATGTACCCGCTGAGCAACCTCGTCGATAGCGGTGGAGTGCCCTCGATCTCGGGCAGGGAGAGGTCACCGCCGGCGGCCAGCTGCCACGCCTGGCCGATTGGCTTAGCGGTAGCTCCGAAGAACCGCCGCGGGAGGTCCGCTGTGCCCCGGGACAGGCAACTTCGCAGCTCCAGAGCTTCCAGCGCGGCCACCGTCATTCCCTGCCCATAGATCGGGTTGAAGCTGCACACCGCGTCTCCGACGACCAGCAAGCCGTCGGGTAGCAGTCGCGCTTTGTCGTACCGGCGCCAACGGCTCGACGGGAACCGGTGCTGCGCTGTCTCTCCAAGGGGTTCGGCCGCCCGAACGGCCGCCAAAATGTGGGCCGGCGCAAATTCTTCGGCGAAGTCGCACATCGCGGAACATCCGACAGGTGGGTCGTTGCCCGCCATTCCGAAGACCGAAAACATGACCGTGTCGTGCTCGTATGTGAGCATTGCCATGCCGGTGGGTCGGCCGGGCACCGGGGCCACGAGGCAACCGCACTCGTGCACCGACTCTGGTGGCATCCGCAGCAATTGACTCGCATACATCAGATGGATGACGACGTCGTCCTCGGCGGGGCGGGCGTAACCCAGCCTTTCCAGCATTGCCGGTGTCCGCGCGCCGCGCCCGGTCGCATCGACCACAAGATCGGCGCGCAGTTCCGATTCTGAGTTGTTGTGACGGTTTACTATTCGCGCCCCGGTGATGCGATCACGGCTTGTGTTGGAGGTGACGTCGACGACGTCGTGACTATCGACCAACTCGATGTTGGGAATCGCGCGTACCCGGCGCCGGGCGTGGGACTCCAGAAATGGCCTGCTCGGGGTGTACGCCCTGAGTCCTTCGAGCGAACCAGATTGCACGGCCAGGTGGCCGCCCATGTTGAAGTGGAGCTGCGACAGGTCCCGATAATCAAACCGGGGTGCACCGGCTCCGACGAGTTCGTCGAGAATCCCCGGGAAGAGTTCTTCGAGCGCCTGCGCGCCTCGTAGTAGCAGCCCATGGATCTGCCGGCCCTGCGGCACGCCGCGGCGGTGATCGCCGGCGTCGCTCAGCGCATCTCGCTCCACCACGGTGACCGTTTCAAAAAACTCGGCCAGTGCTCGCGCAGCCACCAGGCCCGCCATGCTGGCTCCCAGAACCACCGCATGCTCACCGAGCTTCGGCATTAGCAAACCTCCCGCGCCTGATTTGACTTGCGTCAGTATGGCGAGGTTTGCGCACGGCGGCGTGAGTAGTCGACTACTCCTTTTCCGCCGATGTTGAGGGGTCGACTTGCCTCAGGCCAGATGAGAAGCCAACGACCCAACAAATTGTCACCTGTCTGACACCCCAGCTCAAAGAGGTGCGACACATGCGTCACCCGGATTCATCCGGAAAATCGAACACCTCGGCTTAGACATCCAAGATTTTGGCGGGCTTGATCAGCCTAGGAGGCGTCGAAGCCCGCGCCCACCCATCACGCAGACGTGGGCGGGTTGTTGGGGTCGCGACGGTTGACGAGAGGTCTCTTATAGGACGGATCGGTTCGGTCCCGGGCTGAAACGCCGTTGGCTCCGATATCGGGTACGTCGGCGAACGGTATCGGCATGGTCGGCAGCATTCCGGACCATTCGATCACGTTGGTGCGCAACGCTATCCGCCATTGGCCGCGTCGACGCTCGAGGCGGTCGAAGTAGCGGCCACCGGCGATCCAGTTGGATTCGTCGAGGTTGCGGGCAGCGAATAGGTAGTAAGTTTCGGAATGCGCGATTTCGCCGTCGACGTCGCAGGTGTTGTTGAGCAGGTTGTGTTGCGTAGCGATCTGCGCCTGCGCGTGCATGTTGTGTGCCCACTCGTACAGGTCGGCTGGCCCGCCAACGAAGTCGCCGGCGGCAACCTCGGCGTCGGGGTGGAATGCCGAGAGGAAGAGGTCACGGTCGAAGCGGTCGATGCCGCGGCAGAACCGGGTCAGACAGTCGGTGATGTCCTGACGAGTTAGCAGGCGTTCGAACCGGGCAAGTTGGTCAGCCTCCATGGCCTGCTCCCGTGATTGGTTGCCAGATAGGGGATCCCCGTTCGGCGCGCAGCGACGGGATGGTTCTGCCGTCGATGTCGGTGATTCCGTAGCGTTGTGCGAGTTCGGCGGTGATGAAGGTGCCCCCGGAGAGGTTCATCAGATCGCCGTCGGTGGCAAGTGCCGCGATAACCCGGCCGGGGAACTCCGGTGAGCAGCCCACTGCGGGCCGGGTGACGATCGATTTCGTCATCTCGGGCCGAGCACTCAGATTGCGTTGTGCCCGTTCGGTCATCGTCAGTCCCTGCCACAGTGATACCGACGCGACGTTGTGGGGTTGTAGCTCGATGGCCATGTCGCGGGCCATCCGGTCGACGGCGGTCTTGCACATTCCGAAGACGACTCCGTAAGTGTAGGTGACGCCGACGTAGCCCGACGTGGCGACGATCAGCCCGGATCCCTGGGGCACCATGATCTGGGCAGCGAGGCGGGCGGCAGCGAAGTTGGAACGCACGCCGACGTCAACCATCTCCCAGTTGGATAGGGGTTTCTCCCAGAAGGGTTTCGGGTCAGTGAGGTCGTCGGGCAGCGTGAAAGCGTTGTTGACCAGGATGTCGAGCCGGCCCCGCTCGACTCGGATGCGGTCGAACAGAGCGGTTACTTGACCGTCGTCGGCGTGATCTATCTGCACGGCGATCCCGGTACCGCCCCGGCGGGTGACCTCTGCGGCTGTCTCGCCGATCGTGCCTGGCAGTTTGTGCTCACCGACTGCAGCAGTGCGGCCGGTGACGTACACGGTGGCGCCGCTGTCACCGAGGGCCGCCGCGATGCCTTTGCCGATGCCGCGGCTTGCCCCGGTGACGACGGCGACGGTGCCTGTCAGAGAGATCATTCGGTGGTGTCCTCCGTCATGGAGGTCCAGTGGTCGTCGAAGAATCCCTCGCTGTAATCACCCGCAGCGCGTCCCGCGTAGCGATTGGCGTCGAACGGCATGCCCATGAGTCCTGTTGTCCAGTTGACGGATTCGCCTAGGTCCTGAACCAGTCGTAGACCATGGTGCGCCGCGAGATCCGCCACTCGTTGTCAATCTTGTCCATCCAGTCCAGGTAGCGGCCGCCGATGACGATGTCGCGATGCTCGCTTTCGGCGGAAACCCGATGGTATGCCAGCACGTGGGTTTCCACCAACGCGGTGTCGGTGTAGAGGTCGATGACGCTCTGCCCCAGCAGATGTTGTGTGACCGGGATATCGGGGAGCCGGGGACGACCCAGGCCAGGTAGTCGACTAATGTTCCGGCGAAGGTGCCGTGATCGACGATGGCTTGCGGCCAGCAGGATCCTGTGATGAGTTCGGTGTTTCGGCGGTCCTCGCCTCTGGCGAGTCGCGCGAGAACGGGTTTCACGCCACCTCCATGGACGACGTGATCGCCGCGTCCGGGATGTCCTCCAGTGCGGTCTACCGCTACTTCCGCAGCAAGGATGAGTTGATCGGGGCCACAACCGATGAGGGACTGGCGAAAGTGCAACAAATCTTCGTCGGCCTGCTCGCGTATGAATCCTGCCCGACGCCTGCTCAGACGCTGGCGTTGTTGGTCGGTGAGCTGGACAGCAGGGTGGAGAACTCTGAATACGACATGAGTCGCACCGCCCTGCAAACCTGGGCGGAGGCACTGCGCAACCCACGTTGCGCGAGCGTGCGCGTGTGCTGTATCTGGAGACACTCGACCACATAGCTGAACTGGCTGGCCGCTGGCGTGACACCGGCTACCTGCCGGCGTACTCGGACGCGAACGCCATTGCCGCGAATCTATTTTCGATGATGCACGGCCTAATCGTCATGCATCACCTTGTCAGGGACGTACCGGCCGCAGAGTTGCGCGAAGGCATTTTTCTGCTCGGTAATGCCGTCTCCCGGGTTTGACGAACTACACCGCACTCTTTGACCGCTCTTGACGCCGTCAAGACCCGAAAACGAAACCGCAGGTAACGAACGGGATCTATGACACGGCGACGACAAGATCGGAAGTCGCTCGCGCGTGCTGTGAAGGGGTCGATCGCAGTGGAGCCCGTGCTAGAGGCGGCGCCAACGCGGGGAGTGCGTTGTGGTCAGCGGGCGACGAGGTCGAACTCGTTGCCTTCGGGGTCGATAAAGCTGATCCACCGGTTGTTGTTCTCATCGAGTGAGCGAATCTGCTTGGCGCCCAAGCCTGTCAGGCGGTCGGCTTCTGCCGCGATGTCGGCGGTTTGTAGGTCGAAGTGCACCCGGTTCTTGACGGTCTTGCCCTCGGGGACCTTGTGAAACATCAGGAAGGGTCCCCGCTCGCGGTCGCGATCGGCGGCGATCGACGCGAAGTCTTCGGTGGCGCCGTCGTCGACGGTGCGCTGTAGGGCTTGGGCCCAGAAGTTCGCGAGTCGGGCGGCGTCAACGGCGTCGACGCTGACGCCGAGAATAGCGATACTCATGCGCGGCCATTTTGTTCGATGAGAGACGCGCGTGTTGTCTTGAGGATCGGGAGAGTCCTTCGCGTGGTTGGGGTTTGGTGACTGCGCTTTCGGGCCGTTACGTTGGTGTTCATCGCCGCCCGCCGTCGATGGCCACATCGGTACCGGTGATGTAGGACGCCCGGGGGGACGCCAGGAAGCCGATGAGGTCGGCGACCTCCTGCGGTTCACCAGCGCGACGCAGCACCGTGGTCTCGCCAATGGCATCGAACAGTTCCCGTTTGGCTGCGTTCGTATAGACCGGCCCTGGCGAGACGGAGTTGACGCGGACGCCTGCGGGCCCGAATTCGGCCGACCAGGAGCGGGTCAGCGAGGCCAAGGCGGCTTTGGTGGCGCCGTAGGCGGCGGTTGTGGGCTGACCGACAGCGCCGGCCCGGCTGGCCACGTTGATGATCGCGCCGTGTCCGCGGGCCACCATCTTCGGCGCTAGTACTGACACCAGCAGGTAGGGGGCTTGCACGTTGGCGGCGAACAACTGATTCAGGGTGTTGGCGGCCAGCTTTTCCGTCGGGCCGAACCAGGCGAATCCGGCGTTGTTGACCAGGATGTCCACCTCGCCGACCTCGGTGGCCAGCCGTAGCGCTTCGGCGGGTTGGCTCAGGTCGGCGCCCACGAATCGGGCTGAGCCTCCGGCGCTTTCGATCTCTTTGACCACTGCCGCGCCGCGTCCGACGTCGCGGCCGTGGACGATCACCGTGGCCCCTTGCGCGGCCAGTTGCAGCGCCGCGGCCCGACCGATCCCCGATGTCGCGCCGGTGACCACCGCAACTTTGCCTTCCAGATCCCGGCCAACTGTGGGGCTCGTCATGGTCGCTCCTGAAGGTTTGTACTAATCTGTCTAATCATCTACCGCCAACGCAAGGCTGCTGCCGAATATTCCGACCTCGCCGGCACCACCGCTACGTCTTCCCGCATGCTCGGCGGCTCGCTGACAGTTCGGTCACGTCGCTCAATCACCTTGCGCTGCAGGGATTAGCGTGGTGCGTGCCGCGGCGTAGAAGGCCTCGAGTTCACCGGGGATGTCCGGGCCAGTGGGCTGGTAGATGATCTCGGTGATGTTTTGCGCGGAGAGTTCTCTGACTCGGCGGCCGACGTCGTCCGCGGTGCCGGTCAGAGTGGTCGCGGTGACACCCTTCCAGCTGCCGGCCGTCCAGGCGGCGGTGTCCGCGCGGTTGAGCGCGATGAGGTGCTGGTCATGCACGGCGAAGTGGCGATCCTGCGGTGGGGTGGCGTTGATGGTGTCAAGCCACACGTCGCCGGCCGGCAGGGCGGTGACGTCGCCGCCGAATTCGTAGGCGGCGTGGTAGGCCAGTGCGTTTCCCGGCCCCGCAGCCGCCTGCACCCGCGGCGAGTCCAGGGGTTCATCGTCGGCCAGGACGGTGCCGTGTACGCCAAGCGCAGCCCAATCGAACCGCGCCGCGAAGGCCGTCTGGCCGTTGACGGTGAACAGCCCATCGGCCAGCTCCGTGGCGACGACGAGCCCCTTGGGGCCCAGCGCCGAGATCAGGATCGGCACGTCGATGGGACGTTCGGGTGCGTGCCCGTCGGGGTGCATCATCTGCATCCGAGCGCCCCGCCAGAGCACGGTCGCACCCGCGAGCAGAGCGCGGAAGGCGGCCACATAGTCGCGCAGATATGACCATGTGGTCGGCGCGGCGCCCAGCGCGCGGGCGCCAGCGAAGCCGGTGCCAAACGCGACCGCGACCCGGCCCGGTGCCAGCGCCTCCAGTGCGGCGGTGGCGGAGGCGTTCACCATCGGGTGGCGCAGGCTGGGCACGAGCACACCCGGGCCCAGGCCGATCCTGGTGGTGCGTTCGGCCGCCAGCGCCAGCATCATCCACACATCGGGGCTTTCGTGCGGTGTGTCGAACAACCACGCCCGGTCGTAGCCGAGTTGTTCGGCGGCCACAATGTGCTCAGCCGAACTCAACGAGGTCGCAAACTGGGCCGAGATCTTCATGGCCGGCACCCGATCAGGTCTGCTCGCCGACGGCCGTGCCGGCTTGCGTCGGTGCAATCGGCTCGAGCACCATGATCGGGATGTCGCGGCCGCCTGCCAGCCGTCGGTATTCGGGAAAGTGCGGCCAGAACCGCTCGGCGACCAACCAGTAGTACCGCTTCTCTTCCCCGCTGACCTCACGGGCCTGAAATTCCCGAACAGTCGCACCGTCCTGAAGTCGAACCGTGGGGTGGGCAACGAGGTTGGCGTACCACGACGGGTTGGTGGGTGACCCGCCTGCAGATGCCACCGCGACGTACCGGTCACCGTCGACGATCCGCATCACCGGGTTCTTGCGAACGTTGCCCGAGTTTGCACCTACCGACGTCAGGATCACCACGGGGCGGCCTTCCAGCGTTGCGCCCTCGACGCCGCCGCTGGCTTCATAGTCGGCCACCTGCGTGCGTACCCTTTCCGACGGGCTGGGTACGTACCGCCCATCAAGGCCGCTTCCGGTATCGCTGTTGGCTTTCAGGATCATCTCCAGCCCTCCGTCGTGTCGTCGGTGGCTGTTAGACCTGGGCAAAGCCACCGTCGACGCTCAGCTCGGCGCCGGCCACGAAGCTGCTGTCATCAGATGCCAAGAACAATGCGGCTGCCGCGATCTCTTCCGAGCGGCCCATCCGGTTCAGTGGTATCGCCGCGGCAAACGTCGCCCGGATCTGGTCGGCTTCCTCCGGTGAGCTGGCTTGCGCGTCCATGATCGGGGTGTCGATCGGGCCCGGGCTCAGCGTGTTGAACCGGATACCTCGATCGCCGAATTCCCGGGTCCACGTCCGCACATAGGAGCGCAGTGCGGCCTTGGTGGCGCTGTAGGTGCTGTAGCCATGGATGCCGACGTAGCCCGGCGACCGAGCCGACCAGAATGACCGAGCCGCCGTCGCGCATCAACGGCAGCGCCTTCTGCACCGTGAACAGGGCTGCCCGGGCGTTGAGGTCGAAGGTGAGGTCGAAGTTCTCCTCGGTGACCTTGCCCAGCTCCTCAGGCTCCACCCGGCCCGAGTTCACCAGCAGGATGTCCAGCGCACCCTTCTCCTCGAGGACCGTCGCGAACAGCCGGTCCAGGTCCGCACTTTTGGTGCTATCGACGGCGACCGTGGTCACGCCGTCGCCGATCAGCGCCTTGGCCTTGTCCAACTCGCTTTGGCGACGCCCGGTGATGAAGACATAAGCGCCTTCTTCAACGAATCTCTGCGCGCTCGCCAGTCCGATACCGCTGCTGCCGCCGGTGATCACGGCGACCTTGCCATCAAGTCGTGTCATCAGTTCATCCTTATTTCGTTGGTTGTGTGGTTGGACGTTCTCAACACGCGCCCTTGAGTGCGACAACGCGTCGTCGCGCGGGAGTCGTTGGGCGCCAAGCCAATTGGCCGGAGCCGCAGGTGGGGACGGATCATGCCCGTGCGGGGAAGGCGAGACCGAACATGGGTAGCCCGCTGACAGACTCATCTCGGGTTGCCTCATCTTGGATGACATCCCAGTGCTCAGCGAGAAGACCGTCCTCGATCCGGACGACATCGGCCACTATCCAATCGGCGGGCTGCCCGACATTGCTGAACCGCCCGTGCAACATCACATAGTCACCGCCCGCGACGACCAGCCCGCTCTCGTAACGCATGTCTGGCGGCGAGGCCTTCACGAGCTCGAACAAGCCCTCACGGCCCGGCGCGATGTGCGCGCTGTGCTGGATGTAGTCCGGCGACCAAAACCTCTGTGCGGCCGCGTAATCACGTCGGTTGAACAACTTGTCAAACGCTTCCAGGACGAACGCCCGGTTCCGATCCTCTGCTGCTGTCGTCATGATCTGCCTCCTTCAAGTCTTTGAACAGATCGGTACAAAGAATAATTCCGACCACTGGTCGGCGTCAACGTGTGACGTTCGGCGGTGCGCAGAAAGTCCAGGACAAGGCCCTCGGCGGGAATCCATGGCAGCACTTATCAGACAGCTCTGTCTGATAAGCTGAGGCGATGGCGACGAAGACAGCAGAACGGCCGTCGGCGCGCGAGCGACTGCTCGCCGCGGCCGACGAGCTGTTCTACCGCGACGGCGTGCATTCCACCGGAATCGACGCCGTCATCGAGAAGGCGGGAGTCGCAAAAGGTTCCCTGTACTACATTTTTGGCGGGAAGGACGAGCTGGTCGCCGCGTACCTCCGTGGACGCCACGAACGATTCCGCCAGCAGGTCGAGGAGGCCCAGGCCGGTATCGACGATCCGGCCGACAAGATCCTGGCACTCTTCGATGCACTCGCTGACTACGTATCGCTTCCGGAGTACCGGGGCTGTCCATTCGACAGCGCGGCTGCCGAAGCACCGACGGGGCAGTGCCAGGTGTTGGCCATCAAGGAGTACCGCGACTGGTTGCATCAGTCCGTACTCCAACTCGCCGCAGACACCGGAGTGCCCGACTCCCAGGCGCTGGCCGAGGCGCTCATCGTCCTGTACAACGGGGCGCTGGCGACCGCGAACACGGGACCGCCCTCGCGCGCCGCGGCGATGACAGCTAAACGCCTTGCGCGGCTGACCCTGGCAGCCGCTAAAGCCTCCAGCTCAGTCTGATTCAATTCCTCGGGGCGCCATACGCGTCGAGCTCAGGAAGGTCTCACGTCGCCGCGAAAGCCGCCAAATATGAAGTCCAGTTCGAGATCGCCCGGCTTAAGTTGCGGGTCCGACCGGCTCGAGAGTCATTGCAACGCAGGCAAATTTGAGCCCTGGCCGACTGCTGTTAAGGGGTGTTCCGTCTCGTCATTTCCCTGAGCCGATGGTGGCGGCATCGATGAGCGTTTCGGCGGCCGATCGCGCGTGTAGCAGGGGGGAGGTGTCGTTGACTGAGGTCGCCAGGGCTAAGGCCCCCTCGAAGAGCACGGCGAGTTGGTTGCCGAGCCGGTAGGGATCTCGGGCGCCGGCTTCGGTTGCGGTGTGGATGAGACGGGCAGTGAAGTCCAGTTTGTGCTCATGCACGATGTCTTCGACTCCGGGCATTGCGTCCGCCGCCTCGACTGCCGCGTTGTGGAACGGGCAGCCGCGGAGACGGCTGCCCGGCGCGCTATCGAAGAGGGCTAATAAGCGGCCGCGCGGCGAGGCGTCGGCGGTGTCGATGGCCTGCTCCCTGGGCATCCCGCCAGCTTGGTGGATGCGGCTCAGGTACTCCTCCACGAGGTCATTTTTGCTGGAAAAGTGCTGGTAGAACGTGCGTCTCGACACGTGGGCGTGTTCGGTCAGCCGCTCCACCCCGGTGGCGTGGATCCCCTCGCGGTGAAACAGGGTTGTTGCGGCGGTGAGGATCCGCTCGCGCGCTCCGCGACCGCCGCGACCAGCCGGCCGGGCCGTGACCATCCGTGTTCCACTCACGGCATCAAGCATACCGAATGGTTTACTTTTCGCACCTGCCTCGACGGCGGCGTTATGAAATGGACGCCTGAAGCGGCCGCCCGGAGTGCTATCGAGTGGGCGGCTGCGCGGCGAGGCGTCGGTGGTGCCGATGGCCTGTTCGGTGGGCATCCCGCCGGCTTGGTGGAATGCGGCGCAGGTACTCCTCGACGAGCTCATTCATCCGGAGAAGTGCTGGCACAAAGTGCATTTCGATACGTTGGCGTGTTCGGTTAGCCACTCCACCCCGGTGGGAGCGGATTCGGTCCCGGTGAAACAGGATTGTCGCGGCGGTCTGTATCCGAGCGCGTGCTCAGCGCCGGCTGCGACGATCCGGCTGGGCCGTGGCCATCGCTGTTTCCCCCGATTCTAAAAGCACACCGTTCGGTGTACAACGGGTCAAAACCGTTGTATTCTAAAAGGCCAGAGCAGAGCGCTCGGTGTACATAGCCCCGTTGGGAGGCGCATATGGCAGTCGACCCCACAGGTGGCCAATGGGCGGCGCAGCAGTGACGGTGCTTCTCGATACCAGCACTCTCCCGGCGCGCGACCGGGCCGACGCCATTCGTGACACGGTTGCGCAGACCTTCGTCCATGTCGAGATCAACTTCGCCACCAACAGCGGTCCCGCGGCGGCGGTCGGTGCGGTCACCGATTTCGGACAGCTGACCATTTTCTCGGTGCGGTCCAATCATTTTACCGCTGAGCGAACCCCGCAACTGGCGCGTGACGATCTGAGGCCCAGCATCATTTTCGGGCTTCAGTTGGCGGGAGAAAGCCTGGTCGCTCAGGGCGACCGCCAGGCGGTCGTACGGCCGGGCGAATTGGTTATTTACGATTCCACGCGGCCCTACGTGCTGACGTTTCCGGACGGCATCCGTCAGCATTTCTTCCGTATACCGCTGGACCGGTTGGCACTGCCCCACGACGCGATTCGGCAAGTCTCGGCGCTGACCTTGAGCCCGGGTCATCCGGTGACAGACGTTGCTGCCACCTACTTCCGCCGGCTCGCCTCGCATCCCGACCTGTTCACGGTTCCGGGCGCGGAGGCGTTGAGCGAACCGAGCATCGAACTCATGCGCGCAGTCATCGCCACCCACCTCGACGCCGCCGAACTCGGCAAGGACACACTGAAAGCAACACTGCCGCTGCGGATCCTGGAGTACGCCCGCGCGCATCTGCACGACCCGCATCTCGGCGCGGCCCAAGTCGCCGCCGCGCATCACATTTCCGAGCGTCACCTCTACAACATTCTCGGCGCTAGCGGGATCACCCTGGCCGACTGGATCCGAAAACAGCGCCTCGAACGCTGCCGCAACGACATCGCCGCGTCGGCCTTTCACGCCACCGCGATCGCGTCGATCGCACGCACATGGGGATTCACCGATCCCTCAAGCTTTACCCGCATGTTCAAAAACGCCTACGGCATGTCGCCACGCGAGTGGCGCCACCAAGCCAACACTCGACGAGCCGAGCCCACAGGCGAATTCATCAATCGGTAGTGCTCATCGCTTGCACAACACTGTGTAGGGGCCGCACGGTCGGTTGATCCGAGCGCCGGGAACCGGCGCACCGTCGTAGCGTCAAAAACGACAACACAAAATCCAGTGGTGAGTTTTCGGACGGCCATCACACGAGCTTGTGGGCCCATTCGGCCGCGCTGTCCTCGAGAAAGGAACGAAACCATGAGCGACACGACTGATCTGTTTCTGATCACCGGCGCCACCGGCAAGACCGGAGTCCCAACTGTAGAGCTATTGCGCCAGCGTGGATTTCGCGTCCGCGCCCTCGTGCACGCCCTTGATGACCGCGCGACGCGGTTGCACGAGCTGGGCGCCGAAGTCGTACAAGGTGATCTGCTCGACTTCGACGCGGTGAGTTCGGCAATGGTGGGGGTAACCGCGGCGTACCTTTGCTATCCGATCGACCCGCCCAGGCTGCTCGAGGCCACCGCAATCTTCGCGCAGGCGGCAACCGAGGCCGGTGTCGGCGCGCTGGTGAACATGTCGCAGAGTCCGGCGCGGCGAGAAGCGCAATACTACGGGCCCCGTGAACATTGGATCGCCGAGCGGCTGCTGGACCGAACACCCATCATCACAACGCATCTGCGTCCAACCTTGTTCGCAGACTGGCTCAGTTGGCAATGGGTGCGCCACGAGAACCAAGGCGTGTTGCGTCTGCCCTTTGGAAACGCCCGGCACGCCCCGATCGCCAGCGCAGACCAAGCCAGAGTTATCGCGGCCATCCTGGCCAACCCCGCACCACACGACCGTCAGGTGTATCCGCTCTACGGTCCCGAGGAACTGGACCACCACGCGATCGCGCAGAAAATCTCGAAGACGTTGGGCATTCCGGTCCGCTATGAACCCGTCGACATCGAATCTTTTGCCGCCGCGCTGCGGGCCCAAGGAGCGTCTCCGTTCCTCGCGCAGTACCTGAGCAACGTCGCGCGCGACTATCAAAGCAGTGATGTGTTCGGGGGGACAAACAACCTCGTCGAGGCCATCGGCGGAACACCCCCGATGACGGTTGAGCAGTACACCGCCGCCACCCGGACTTCGTTTGAGTCCCAGGGCCAGTACGCAGCATGGGCATCGGTGGCCTGAAGGACACCATCATCGAGCGGCTGTGACGCTCGCAGAACAGAAAGCGAACACCAATGTCTTCTCACGCCACCTCCAAAATCTTTGTCATAGGGGGCACCGGAGCCCAAGGCATCCCCATCATCCGTGCCCTAGTCGCCGACAAGAAATACTCCGTTCGATTCCTCAGCCGCGACTCCGCCTCCCGCCGAGCCATGGACCTCCTCGCACTTGACAACGTCTCCATCCTGGAAGGTTCATTCGCCGACGAAGCCATCCTGCGGGAAGGATTCCGCGGTTGTGACGGAGCATTTATCAACATCGACGGGTTCAATACGGGCGAGAAAACCGAGACGTACTGGGCGATCCGCAGTTACGAGATTGCCATCGAAGAAGGAATTAAATTCTTCGTGTATGGAAGCCTAGACTATGGGCTCAAAAAATCAGGATATGACTCTAGATTCCGCGCCGGCCATTATGACGGCAAGGGACGCGTGGGCGAGTGGATCTTGTTTCAGAATCAGGTGAATAGTGATCGGATGGGAGCAGCACTCTTCACTTCGGGTCCGTACATCGAGATGGTGATTTCGTCGACCGGGGCGCTCATGACACCTACCGTGGAGAACGGTGTCGTAACTTGGCGAGTTCCGCTTGGTGAGGGCGCTGTGCCCCACGTGTCTCTTGAGGATTGCGGGTTTTATGTTCGTTGGCTTTTCGACCATCCCGAGCGCGCGAATGGCATGGATCTTGAAGTCGCTATTGATCATATTGCTTACGCGGATCTTGCTGCGGCATTTGAAAAGGTCACTGGACATCCAGCAGAATACATCGACACGGATTTGGACACTTACTGGAGGTACGGTCCGCGAAGTGCAATCGCAGATACGCCTGCCGGGTACAACGCAGATCCAAATGACAAGAGCACCATGAGCTTCCGCGATAATTTCACCGGATTCTGGAATCTTTGGAAGTACGGGATCGTTAAAAGAGATTATTCTTTGCTCGATGAGATTCACCCGAATCGGATTAGAAGTGCTGAGCAGTGGTTCAGGAGAGAAGATCAGCGGGGAAGAGAGCTGGGGCAAGGCGGCCTTTGGGAAAGGGCTCAATCGGAGAATTGGAATTCGATTCTAAAGAGCGTTGAGGATATGAGGACAGGGAAGTTGTAGATCCTGCGCAACGGACTTTCGCTGCTCGGGGCAGCCATCGTCTGCCCCCACACATTGCCCGCCACACAACAGAAGGAAGCCCGACCATGACCGACATCGACCTGTCCGACCTAGCCGCCGACCGCGACGGCTCCCGACCGCTGCGCGGCTACCTGGCCAGCCCCGCGGGCACCGGTCCGTGGCCCGCCGTGGTGATGATCCATGAAGTCTTCGGCCTCGACGACGTCATGCGCGGCCACGCCGACCGGCTCGCCGGTTTTGGCTACCTCACCTTGGCCGTCGACCTGTTCAGCGGGGGGAGCACGGCACGATGCCTGGTCGCCACGATGACCGCCATGATCCGCGGGCACGGCCGTGCCTTCGCCGACATCTGCGCCGCTCGGGATTATCTGGCTGGTTCTCGCGACTACACCGGCAAGATCGGCGTCATCGGATTCTGCATGGGGGGTGGCTTCGCGCTGCTCAGCGCCAGCGATGGTTACGACGCCGCTGCCGTCAACTACGGTCAGCTTCCCCGCCACCTCGACGAAACGCTGGCCGGTGCCTGCCCGATCGTGGCCAGCTACGGTGGCCGCGACCCGTCGCTTCGAGGTGTCGCCAGCCGGCTCGACGCAGCACTCGACGAGGCAGGAGTAACCCACGACGTCAAGGAATACCCCGCGGCCAGCCACGCCTTCCTCAACGACACCGAAACCGGCCCCCGGGTACTACGCCCCTTGTTGCGGGTCGCCGGCATCGGCCCGGAACCCGAGTCGGCCAAAGACGCCTGGGACCGGATCGAACTATTCTTCGCCACCCACCTCAACTAACAATCTTCGCCTTAACCCGTCAAGGAGCCCACCAGATGGCAACTGCCGATCGCACCACGAAGCTTGACGACGACTTAACGGTCAGTGCAATAGGATTCGGCGCGGGGGCGCTGACATCGATCTACGGTGACGTCGACGACGCCGAATCGCTTGCCACGCTCAATCGCTGCCTGGACCTCGACGTGACTTTTATCGACACCGCCAACGTCTACGGCGGCGGCAACAACGAGCGACTCATTGCCAAGCTGCTCGCCGACCGCCGGGACGAGGTCACGCTGGCAACGAAATTCGGCTTCGCCAGCAACCCGGCAGACAGGGCCGCGGGCCGGCGGCCCGTCCGCGGTGACGCTGCCTACGTGCGTCAGTGCATCGACGAAAGCCTTGCCCGCTTGCAGACCGACGTCGTTGACCTGTACTACATGCACCGGCGTGATCTGACCGTGCCGATCGAGGAAACCGTCGGCGCGATGGCCGAACTGGTGCGCGCGGGCAAGGTTCGCCACCTCGGGCTCTGCGAGGTGACCGCCGACGAACTGCGCGCCGCGGCGGCGGTGCACCCGATCGCGGCCGTGCAAAGCGAGTGGTCGATCTGGAGCCGCGACGTCGAGCGCCAGGTGGTGCCGACCGCCGCCGAGCTCGGGGTGGGCTTTGTGCCGTACTCCCCGCTGGGCCGCGGCTTCCTGACCGGAACCATCCGTTCGGCCGCGGACCTGTCGTCGCCGAGCGACGTTCGCCACACCCTGCCTCGGTTCGCCGACGGCGCGCTGGAAGCCAACCTCGCTGTGGTCGATGTGGTCAGGTCGGTTGCCGAGGAACAGCGTGCGACGCCGGCGCAGGTCGCGCTGGCATGGCTGCGGTTACGCGCCGAGGCCCTCGGTGTGGCCTCGGTACCGATTCCCGGCACCCGGCGGGCGTCACGCGTCGAGGAGAACCTTGGCTCGTTGTCGGTCACCCTGACCCCCGCCCAGCTCACTGTCCTGGACGCGGCGGCCGCAGCGGTCGCCGGGAACCGCACCGATGACCTGACCGGTGTGTCGGCGGGGCGCGAATAGCAAAGCGCTCACCGGAAGGTCAACAAGGTTTGCATCATTGTTGGGTGTTGGCATGACGAAGTTCGAAAACGTCGGCCGCCGCGATGGCACAGGAACCGGCGGCAAGGCCCGTAAGGACGTCAGCATCAACGACGACTAGGTAGAGCAGGCCTGTGATTCCGTGACGCGGCGAGGTTGGCAGCCAACCAATAGACGTCGTCCTGAGCGGTGTCCAGATACAGCTGGGACCCGTCGCGGGCGGCGGCCAGGGCGCTCAGGTCGATGTCGGTCATGGTGAAGCATCCCGGGTTTCATGCACCCTCGGGGTTCTGTGAGCCGGCCGGTTGGCCGGTCATGTGTTCGGAATAGTAGTGGGCTTCGGAGGGCATTGAGATAGTCATCAATGGGTCAACTCAACCCGATAACGACTACCAACGGCGTGCCGTCCCGGACACGAGGCTATAAGAAGCTGTAATCGGGCACGGCCGATGCGCTATCGGCTTCACTTCCTCGACAGGGCGTCGACGCGGCCGACGACATAGGCGACCATCGCCGAATCGAGGTAAGCGCGGACCTCGACAATGAGGTCACCGTCGAAACGGCACATCGGTCGCGCCGTCTTGCACCGCCGTCAGGACGATTGCGGTCGCGCGGCCCGTACGCGCCGGTTGTTGCGGATCAACACGGCGTCGGGATCGGCGGCGAGTACCGGCTTAGCCGGCGCGTTCAGTTCTGCCAGGCGGCCCCGGAACGCCACGGTGAGCTTGTGGCTGATATCTAGCAGGCGCACCTGGTCCTCATCGGAGAGATCTCCGAAGGCGACGGCGACCTTGCCCTGATGCTCTTCCCACACTTGCCGTTGCTGTTCCCGGCCGGCCTCGGTGATCTCGACGATGGTGCTACGTCCGTCGGTGGGATGGGCGTAGCGCTCGACCAGCCCGTCGTCGGCCAGCGCGTCGACTAGGGCGGTGACCCGGCGCCCCGTCACTTCGAGTGCCTCGGCGAGCTTGGTCATCGTCAGCCCCTCTTGCTGGCATTTCAGGGCGTTGAGCACCCGTAACCGGGCGTAGCTGACGGTGTCGTCGGGAATGGTCGCCTGCACCCAGCGGACCCAGGCCGGGCCCATTTCGGTGAAGGCAGCAACCAGGTCGATGAGACGTGCGTCCCGCTGCTTAGTTGACATGGAATACTCCGCTACTATTTACTGTATATAGCTACTAGTTGATGTACTCCACCAATAATACCTCAGGAGGGCGACATGACCGCTCACTCCACTCGTTTCGGTGTCAACCTGGTTTTCGCGGGCACCGTCGCCCAGACCGTCGAGAAAGCCAAACGCGCCGCCGACGTCGGATTCGACGTGGTGATGGTCGGCGACCACGTCGGCTCTCCGGCGCCGCTGCCGACCTTGGTCGCCATCGCCGCGGCGGTGCCCTCCATCCGGATCAGCAATCTGGTGATCAATGCGCCGCTCTACCAGCCGGCGCTGCTGGCCCGCGATCTGGCCACGGTGGATGCCGCCAGCGGCGGGCGCCTCGAGATCGGCTTGGGCAGCGGGTATATCGCGGCCGACTTCGCCGGTTTTGGAGTGCCGTTCCCGTCGGCCGGACAGCGGGTGGAGTTGCTCACCGAACACGTCACGACGATCCGCAACTTGCTGTCCAGCCCGGACTACCGCCCGGCACCGGTGCAGTCCCCGCCGCCGATCATGGTGGCCGGCATCGGCGACAAGATGCTGTCGTTGGCAGCCCAGCACGCCGACATCATCGCCATCGCGGCCCAGGGCCGCCCAGACGAACTCGGCGAGCGCATCGACTACATCAAAACCCAGGCCGGGCCGCGTTTCGAGCAGATCGAGTTGGCGTTCAGCTTCTTCCAGCTGTCTTTCAACCTGACACCGGATCTGACGTTGTTGCGGTCAACCTCACCGAAAAGCACCGACGAGGAGCTAATGCAGTCGGTGACCTTGCTGCAAGGCTCGGTCTCTCAGGCCGCCGACCGCATCACCGCGCTGCGCGAGGAGTTCGGGATCAGCTACTTCACCCTCAACCTGTCGCCAGGCACCACTTGGGAGGACCTCGAAAAACTCCTCGCCACCGCCAGATAACTGCCCATGCGCCCTCGGTGCCGCGAGCGGCCTCGTCGGCCACCAAGCGCCGGTTGACCATCGGGCCCCAAGGCCCTTCCTGCAACCGCGCTCGGTCGGCATCGCGAATCACACTACCTCAGAAAGGATTTCGATAATGAGCCCATCGACAAGTGATCGTCACCGCCTCGCGGACAAGACAGTGTGGCGAGTCGGGTACGGCGCCATGCGGCTGGCCGGCGACGGCCTGCAAGGTCCACCCCTAGACCGCGGTGAGGCGCTGGCGGTGCTGCGCGCGGCCATCGACGCCGGGGTCGACCACATCGACACCGCTCAGTTCTACGGGCCCGGCATGGCCAACGAGCTGATCCGGGAGGCGCTGTTCCCCTACCCCGAAGGACTGGCGCTGCTGAGCAAGGTCGGCGCCCGCCGTGACGAATCCGGCCACATGATGCTCTGGGACGACCCCGACCAGCTGCGCGCCGGCATCGAGGAAAATCTCGCAACGCTGGGCATCGAGCAACTCACAGCGGTGAACCTGCGGCTCATCGAAAACGCCGTCCCCGACGCGAGATTCATCGATCAGCTTGGCGCGCTGATCACGGCTCGCGACGAGGGCTTGATCGCCGGTGTGGGGATCAGCAACGTCAGCCTCGCCCACCTGCAGCGGGCGGTCGAGGTCACCGACATCGTCTGCGTGCAGAACGCCTACAGCCTCGCGGATCGCACATCAGAGCCCCTCCTGATCGAGTGCATTGCCCGGGATATCGCGTTCGTGCCGTTCTTCCCCCTGGGCGGGTGGGACGCTCAACGCGACGCAATCTTGTCGAACCCGGTCGTTATCGCGATCGCCGCCCGCCACGGCGCCCTCCCCGCCCAAGTCGCCCTAGCGTGGCTACTAGCCATCGCCCCCAACGTTCTGCTGATCGCCGGGACCACAAGCCGCGGCCACCTCGCAGAGAACCTCGCCGCCGCGGACCTGGCCCTGGCGGACGACGAGATCGCCAGCCTCACCAATGCATTCAGCTGACCACACCGCCGCCCGGATGGCGCGCGAGGCATCCTCGACCACATTGCCTGAAAGGAGCGCACCGTGAGCACCGCCCGTTTCGACATCGTTGACGCCCTGGGGCGCATTACCCTGACGAGCCCGCCGTACAACTTCGTCAGCGCCCAATTCAACACCGATCTGGCCGCTGCGGTGCACGACGCCAGCGGCAGCGACATCCGCGCGCTACTGATTCAAGCCGAAGGCCCCAACTTCTCTGTCGGCGGAGCCGCGGACGAATGGCCCGACAAGAGCTACAGCTGGTTTCGCACCTTCATCGCCGAGGTCACCAACACATACCGCGCGATCGAAGCCCTGCAGATACCGGTTGTGGCCGCCGTGCGTGGCAAGACTGGCGGGGGTGGCCTCGAGCTGGCGCTGTCGGCGGACTTTATCGTCGTCGCCGATAACACCGTGATGTGGTGCGCGGAGGTCATCATGGGCCAACTGCCGCTGGCTGGCGGCTACCAACGCCTGGCCAGTCGGATCGGGCCGGCTGCGGCGCGCCGCATGGTCATGCTGGGCGAACCCACCCCGGTCGCCACCATCCCCGCGGTCGCCGACTACATCGTGCCCGACGATCAACTCGACGACACCGCGCTAGGGCTGGCCACAAGACTCTCGCAAGGCCCCACCCGCAGCTACGCCGCAGCCAAATCCGTGCTCAAAGCCTGGTCGACGGGCGGCATCGCCGCAGCCGACAAACTCATGCTCGACCTGAGCATCGGGCTGTTTCACACTGAAGACTTCCAACAGGGCCTCAAAGACCCCCAAAAGGGCCTCGACGCACTGCTAGGCGCACTGGCGCGCGGCGAGCAACCGGCCATCGGCCCCGACTCGCCCGACATCACCTTCAGGGGCCGCTGACGACGAAATCGCCAGTCTCAGCACCGCATTCGATCTGGAATTGCTCGCCCCCGGGCGCGGTCGTCACCATGACCGAAAACAAGGCCACCCCGACGATGCCGAGGGTAGGGCGCGCTAGCTTCACAATCGGCGGGATTTCGATTATCAAGGAGGCTGTCGTGGAAATCAGCGTGAATTGCTACCTCAGTGACGACCCCACCGTTTCGCCGGTGGATGACTTCGCCGCGCAACTCGCGAAGCTGCGAGACGAAGGGTTCCGGCGAGTGTGGGCGCCTCAAATGCACTGGCAGGCTGATTTGTTGACAGTGCTCGCGGTCGCGTTCCGGGAGGTTGACACGATCGAGGTGGCGACGGGCGTACTGCCGATCCAGAACCAGCACCCGATGCTGATGGCCCAGCGTGCCCTCACGGTCAGCTCGATTGCCGGCGGTCGGTTCACGCTCGGGCTTGGCATGACGCACCGCCCGGTCACCGAGGGAATGTGGGGGATTCCGTGGGACAAGCCGGTGCGCCGGCTCGGCGAATACCTCGACGGTCTGCTGCCGTTGCTGTCCGGAAAGGACGTCGACGCGGCCGGTGAGACCGTGACAACCCGCGGGGTGGTGCGCATTCCCAATGCGCCCGCGCCACCGGTCTACATCGCGGCGCTGGGCCCGCAGATGCTGCGGCTGACGGGCCGGCGCTGCGCGGGGACGATGACCTGGATGACCGGACCGAAGACGTTGGCCGAACACATCGGGCCCACGCTGCGCGGCGCGGCCGCCGATGCGGGCCGGCCCGAGGGCGCCGTACGGGTCGTCGCCGCGCTTCCCGTGAGCGTCACCGACGACGTCGAGGGGGTGCGTGCGCAAGCCGCGCAGGACTTCGTGATGTACGGGCAGCTGCCGTCCTACCGCGCCATGCTTGATCGGGAGGGGTACCGCGACCCGCAGGACGCGGCGCTAATCGGTGAGGAAAAGCTGGTTACCGAGCGGCTCGACGAACTGCGCGACGCCGGTGTCGACGAGTTCGTCGGCTACCCGTTCGACGCCTCCGCGGAAGGCCGCGTCCGGACACGGAAGCTCTTGAGGGAGTATGGCCACTAGGTCATGGCGTCGGTTTGAGCAAGCCACAAACACTGCGAAGGGGCAAATCAAGCCGACTGCCGATGAGAAGGCCTGTCCGTTCTACGCGGAGACAATCAAGGCAGCGGCCATAAAGTGCCGTCACTGCGGCTCAAACCTGTAGCCAACGACTATGACTCACGTGCTCGCCGGGTCAATTCAAACGTTAAGTGACACAACCCGATTGGTGTGAGCCTCAGAGCAGTCCGAGCAGTCGCAGATCGCTGACGTATTTGGCGATGATCTGCGGCGTGATGTGCGGAATATCTTTATCCGGGCCCACTTTCGCGGCCCGGACCGCTGCAGGGAACCGATCGGTCGGTGCCATTGACCCATTGATCGGCTTCTCGGGCTTCTGGTACTTGTGCAGCAGCGGCAGCAGCGAGCTGTTGCGCTGCCGTTCGGGCAGTGCTCGCAGGGTGGTCTCGAACCGCCGCAACCAGTCGCCGTAGTCACCGATGCGCTGGATGGCGCAACCGGCCCCGTTGGTTGGGGAGATGAGCCAGTCGACGAACTCGTCGAACCCGATGCCGTCGTCGTAGGGGTTCATCACGCGGTAGGCCTGGAAACTTGCCACGCTCTGGGCGCCCAGCGTTGAGATGGCCTCGGCGATGAACCCGACGGGCAGACCGTCGAAATGCGCACGCTGCCGGTCGCCATCGGCGTCGAGTTCGTAGAACGAACCCGGCGCGATACCGGTGGCCACCAGGCTCAGGATCATCCGGGTGAAGATGTCCGGCACATTGAGCTGACCCGCATACGTGGTGTCCGCCAGGATCATGTCGCAGCGGAACACTGCGACCGGCACGCCACACAAGTCGTGCGCCTCGCGCAGCAGCACCTCCGCGGCCCACTTGCTGTTGCCGTAACCGTTGGCATAGCTGTCGTTGATCCTGCGGGTCGGGCTGATGACCCGGATGTCGGCGTCCTCGGTGAACTTCGCCGGCTCGATCTGATCGCCCACCCCGATCGTCGACACATACGTGTACGGCTTTTGCTTACCGGTCAACGCGATCCGGATTAACTCGGCGGTGCCCAGCGCATTGGGTCCGAACAGCTCGCTGTAGGGCAGCACGTGGTTGACCAGAGCGGCAGGGTCGACGATCACGTCGACGGTGTCGGCCAGCCGCTGCCAGGTCTGCTCGTCCAGGCCCAGGTTGGCCTCGCCCTTGTCGCCGGCGATGACCTCCAAGTGTTCGGCGGCCAGCTCCCGGTAGTGCGCCAACAGTTTCGGGTCCCGGCTGTCAAAGGTCTTGTCCAGCCGGGCCCGCGCATCTTTATCCGACTTGGCCCGCACCAGGGCGATCACCTTGCCGTCGACCAGATCCATCCGCTCTAGCCATTCCAGGGCGAGGTAGCGCCCCAAAAAGCCGGTCGCGCCGGTCAACAGGACGGTGCGAACCTCGGCGCTGGGCCGCGGCAGCATTGGCGCGGCAACCAGCGTCGAGGCATCGATGAACTTGTCCAGCGTGAGGTCACTCGCATGCACCTCGGTCGCGTCGCGACCATGGACCGAGGCGAAGCTGGGCCGCTTGCTGCCCTGCCGCTCGCCCTCGATGTAGTCGGCGATGGCCGCCAAGTCGTTGGCCGGGCTCACGATGACGCCCACCGGCACGTCGATGTCGAAGATCTCGTGCAGCAGGTTGCCGAATGTCAACGCGGACAACGAGTCTCCGCCCAAGTCGGTGAAGTGCGCATCCGGCGACAGGTCGGTGGTCGCTCCGCCCAGCAGGGCGGCCGCGGCCCGGCTCACCGTATGCAGCACCGGCGCGTCGGCTCCGCTGCGGCGCAGTTCGCTCAGCTCGTTGGCCTGCCCGGCGGCCAGGTCGGTGTAGAGGTGTTCCAGCCGCTCGCCGTAGTGCTGCTTCAGCTTCGGCCACGCCAGCTTGCCGATGCCGGTCAGCAGACCATTCTCCAGCGTGAACGGCATGGTTTCGACGATGAAGTCGCGCGGCACCTCGTAGGACTGCAGCCCGGCCTCTTTGGCGACGTCTTGCAGCGAATCGGCAATCAGCGGCTTGAGCGTCGCTAACCCTTTGTCGCCGAAGCTCTTCAACGCCTCTTCGGTGGGGACCACGACCGCCAACAGGTAGGGGTGTGCGCTGTTGCCGTAGACGTAGATCTGTTGGACCAGTGGGCTGTTGCCGAAGGCCGCCTCCAGCTTCGCGAGGGTGACGAACTCGCCCTGCGCCAGCTTGAGCACGTTGTTGCGGCGATCGACGTACTCCAGCCGGTCGAGACCGACCTCGGCGACAACGTCTCCAGTCCGGTAGTACCCGTCGGCGTCGAACACGTCGGCGGTCACCTCGGGCCGCTTGTAGTAGCCGGGAAACATGTTCTCGGTCTTGAGCAGCAACTCGCCTCGCGGATACGGCCGGTCGGTGGCGAAGTAGCCCAGATCAGGAACGTCGACCAGCTTGTAGTCGATGACCGGCGGACATTGCACTTCGCCGTCGAACAACACCATCCCGGCTTCGGTGGAGCCGTAGCCGTCCGTCAGATGCATCTCGAGCAGGGATTCAACCCAGGCCTTCAGCTCCGGGGAGATGGGCGCCGAGCCCGTCATCGCGACGATGCATCGCCCGCCCAGCAGGTACTGCCGCTGCTCGACCAGGACCTCAGATTCGACGGCCGTGCGGGCGGCAGGGTCGGTGGGGTCGGATAGCCGCCGATCGACTTCGCGCTGGAATTCACTGAATAGCGTCTCCCAGATTCGCGGCACGAAGTTCAACTCGGTGGGCCGCACCAGCCTGAGGTCCTCCAGCAGCGTCGAGAGGTCACTCTTGGCGGCGAAATAAGCCGTGCCGCCATTGCCGAGCGTGCCGTAGAGGATGACGCGTCCCATGCCGTGGCTCATCGGCGTGAAGTTGAGAGTGATCGACGCGGCGCTCTCCCCGAACCAGCTGCTCCTGGACCTGCGCCACAACTTGCCGACATTGCTCTGCGGATACATCGCACCTTTGGGTGCGCCGGTGCTGCCGGATGTGTAGACCAGCAGGGCCAGTGGGTCCCCAGAGTCGTCAGGCACGGTGACCGAGCCGGGCGGCAGAGCCTTCCCGCGGTTGAGGACGTCGGCCAAGGTCTCGACAATCACCGGGGTGTCAGCCAACCGCGCGCGGGCGGTTTCCACGGCCTCGCGCTGGTCGTCGACCTCGGGGTAGTAGTCGAACACCACCAGCTTCGCGGGCATATGGCCGCTCAGGATCAACTCGACGGCGTCGTGCAGCTGGTTCACGCTCGCCGCGATCACGCTGGGCTCGGTCTCGGACACGATCGGCTGCAGCTGGGTGATCGCCGCGCTCGTTTGTAGCGGAACCGCCACCGCGCCGATCTGGCCTAGCGCCAGGTCGATGGTGGTGTAGTCGACGCTGGTGAAGCCCAGCTCGCAAACCCGCTCACCGGCTCGCACCGACTCGTTGGTCAAGGCGCGCGTCAGCGCGCCGACGCGGTCGCTCAGCTCACGGTAGGTGATGGTCTCGAAGTGGGGGAGCACCTCCAGTGAGGTGCGTCCGGTCTTTGGGTCCTTGACGAACTCCACGGCGCGCTGCCCGAGTGCCGGGCGGTCTGCGTAACCCTCTAGCGCGGTCTGAACGATCTGCGGCAGTCGCAGCCCAGGCAGCTCAAGGGCGGCGGCCACCGCCGGGCTCGGCTTGGCTGCGGCGAACTGTGGGTCGTTGGCGGATAGGTCCTCGACGCGGCGGGCGACCTGGTCGATGCCGGCGTCGACGGGAATGTCGGCGGCTGTGGTGAAGCTGCTTAGGTCCGAGGCCAGGAAAAGCGCCGCGTTCGCGACCTCCTCGGCCGTGGCGTAGCGGGCCAGCGGAACAATGCTGCGCTGGTAGTTCTCGAACTCCTCGGCGGCGTTGGGGCCAGGGTTGAGCACGTCAGCGAGGGCATTGATGCCGGGCGTCTCGGTGGCGCCAGGGCCGATCACGCTGACGCGAATCTTGCGGTCCCGCAACTCACTTTCCCAGGTGCGGGCGACCGATCGCAGCGCGGCCGTGATGGCTGCGTACACGCCGATGCCGTCGTCGTCCTCGGCATTCGGGTTCGACGAGTTCAGGATGATTGATCCGCCGTCGTTGAATAACGGCAGCGCCTTCTGCAGGTGCTCTTGTGTGACTTGGCCGATGCGTGCGACATTGATGACCGCGGCGTTGGCGAACACGACGTCCAGGCGCCGTCCACTGTCGGCCACCGCGGCGTAGAGCCGGTCGCGATCCCCTGGCTTACTGCCGTCACCCTGCACGCCGGTGACGTTCGCGCCGATTTCCTTGACCGCAGCATCGAGTTCGGCCTGAGTCCGTCCGTTGATGAAGACGTACGCGCCCTCCTCGACGAACCGCTTGGCGGTGGCCAACCCGATGCCTGTCGAACCGCCGGTGATCAATGCAGTCTTGCCCGTGAGAAGTGGCATCATCATGTCTTTCGCTAGTTCTGGATTGCCCGGTCAAGAACTTCCGTTCCCGGGCAGCGTTTTTCACCGTGGATGAAGATGGTCACGCCTGCACCTTTTCTCGGGCGAGATCTGCTGAATGGACCCACAAGCCCGTGTAATGGCCGTCCCAACACTGACCAGTGGAATTTGTGGTGGCGCTTTTGACGCTACGACGCTGCGACCGTTCCCGGCGCTCGGATCAACCGACCGTGCGGCCCCTGCCCAGTGTTGTGCAGACGATGAGCACTACGGATTGATGAACCCGCCCGTGGGCTCGGACCGCCGAGTGTTGGCTTGGTGGCGCCACTCGCGTGGCGACATGCCGTAGGCGTTTTTGAACATGCGGGTAAAGCTTGAGGGCACTGGACATGTCGAACTGCGACGGATCATGTGTCGAAGACGGCCAGTGTGCTAGCGGCAGTAGCGACCACGGCGCCCGAGGCGTCCGATACAACACCTTCGGTGAAGGCGATCCGGGAACCAGCCTTGACCACCGTGCCGGTCGCAGTGAGTAATCCGCTGCCGAGCCGAACTACCTTCAAGTAGTTCACCTTGATCTCCACTGAGGTGCAGCCGCGGCCCTGGGCAACCTGCTATGGAGTGCAAGGGCGGCCACGGAGTCCAGCAGGGTGCAGACAAGACCGCTGGCGCGAGACGGAATGAACCCGCAGTTCAGGAGGCATCCCCAGGTACAGGAAGGGGTTGTCCCCTTAGCTCCACCAGAAAAGCTCAGCTCATCGAACCCCGAGTTGCAGGCGCTCGCGCCGTCTGACCAGGATGCTGGGTAACCATTCGCCGACGTCGGTGGCCTCGATCCAGGCGGTCCGTTCTAGCAGTGTGCGAAGCACGATTTGGGCTTCGAGGCGTGCCAGCGCGGCCCCCACGCAAAAATGCACACCCTTGCCGAACGTTACGTGTCCTTTGGCGCCACTGCGGTTGAGGCGGAATTCGTTTGGTGCCTCGAAGTGCTCCGGGTCGCGGTTGGCGGCTCCCCACATGAGCAGCAGATGGGAATTGGCGGGTACCGGGACGCCACCCAGGGTGGTGTCGCGCCACACGTGTCGATAGTGGCCACGAAACGGTGACTCGTAGCGCAGTGTCTCTTCGATGAAGGCGCTCAGCAGTTCGGGATTGTCCCGCACCTGTTGTTGGATGTCGGGTCGATCGGTGAGAATCCAGGCCGCGCTGCCCAGAAGTGACGCGGTCGATTCGCCGGCGGCGCTAAACAGCGTGATCATCATCCCCAGTGCCGGTAGTTGCTTCAGCTCGCCGGAGGCGTAGCGCGCGGCCAGGTCACCGATCAGTCCGTATTCTGGAATGGCACTTGCTCTTTCGAAGTGCTCTAGCACATAGCTGGACAGTTCTAGTGTCGCCACTCCGGCCGCCTCGAGCTGGTCGGATGTGACGACCCCGTCGAGCAATGTGGTGGTGGCGTAGCCGAGCCGAATGAGTTCGTCGACGTCGTCGTGGGGCAGGCCGAGCAGCTCAGCGACGACCATCATGGGAAGCCGGTTGGCCATGGCGCTCATCCACTCGATCTGGCCGGCATGCAGATTCTCATCCCACAAACGGTTTGCAGTCCGGGCGGCGAACTCTTCGATGACCCGCACGCGCTTGGCCGAGAGGTGGGGCAGCAGGATCTTTCGGTGCATCGCGTGCACCGGGTCATCGGCGGTGGCTAGCGCATGTGCAGGACTTCCCGGCTCTCCCATGCCGAACGGAGTGATGGTGCCGTCCTCGTGATAGACCATCGTCGCGGTGAGATTGGACGAAAAATCATCGACTCGGTCGACGGCTTCGAGCACGGCTTCCCAGCTGCACACGGCGTAGAACGCCGAATGGCCCACGCGGTGTACGGGCGCCTCGGCGCGCATCCGGTCGTAGAGCGGATAGGGATCCGCTAACGCCTCGGTGCCGAAGAACTGGATCGGGTCGTCCAACACTGCCATGGGTTCAGGCTGAAGCGGCTCACCGGTAACGTCAACGGCACGAGACCAAGTTGAGGAACGCCCGCCGCCGGCTGCGACCGCAGGTCAGACCCCACATCCAGCGCCACCAGTGCATTAGCCTGAGAATAATGACGTTAGAATTCTCACGGTGAGAGAATCGTTTCGACGGGACTGAGGCGAGGGAGCGGGCGGATGTCGCGCGAGGACTGGCTGGTGGGACGGGATCGCCGCAGCGAAGCCTGTGAACGGATCTACGCCGCGGCCGCCGACCTGATTTCTCGCCGGGGGTATGACGGCTTCACCATCGAGGCGCTGGCCGCAAAAGTTCACTGCTCACCCGCAACGATCTACCGGCATGCCGGCGGCAAGGCCGCCATTCGTGACGCCGTCATTGCCTTGCAAGCCGCCCGCATTGTCGACACGACGCGCGAGGCCATCAAGGGCCTCACCGGCCCGGAGCGGGTGGTCACCGCCACCATCGTCGCTCTGCAACGCCTGCAATCAGATCCGCTGGCCCAGCTCATGCGGTCAACGCAGGCAACTCCCATTAACGAATGGATCACCGAATCACCGGCTGTGACCGGCTTGGCCGGCGAAATGCTTGGCGATGACAACCCTGATCCCCTCGCGAAGCAATGGCTTATCCGCGTCTTCCTGGCCCTGTGGTGTTGGCCGCTCAGAGACCCAGCTGCGCAAACTGTTATGCTGCAACGCTTTCTCGGGCCGCCGTACATCACCGGCAGCTAGCGGTGGTATCGCTGTCTGCTACGCGGCGAGTTGTTCACTGCTGCTGAAGTTCAGGCTCATGCGTGCAGCCGCCGGCTTCTGCTGTTTTGGCACGCTATGTTGCCAGTCGCGTTGGCAGCGGCCTCGCATGATGAGGACGTCGCCACCGAGGGGTGTGAAGGCGGTGCTTCGTCCGCCTCCGTACGGGCGGATCAGGAAGCGGCGCGCTGCGCCCAGGCTGAGCACTGGAATGGTCGCTGTCTCAGGAGTATTGGCTGGGCGGTCGGCGTGCCAGCTCGTGCTGTCCCGGTTGTCGCGATACCAGTTCAGCCAAATCCGGTCGTAGCGCAC
The DNA here is from genome assembly GCA_963767375.1 of uncultured Actinomycetota bacterium. Taxonomy (GTDB): domain Bacteria; phylum Actinomycetota; class Actinomycetes; order Mycobacteriales; family Mycobacteriaceae; genus Mycobacterium. The sequence goes on along the minus strand of CAVYDT010000003.1, from coordinate 1,822,889 downwards.
TCCGCAGTAATCACTGAGTGCATCCGCGAGGGCATGCAGGAACGTAGGTGCGATGGTGAGGTCACCGTATTCGTGGGTCAAGCGAGGCTCATCAACTACTCGGTCATACATCCAGCGCCGCCGCTGTTCCCACCCATGCAGTGTGCTCAACTGATGCATCAGTTCGTGATGGCCGCTCACCAGCCCGCGCACGTGGGTAATCCACGAACGGTCATCCAACCGGTGTTCGGTTGCGGTGTCGAAGGCGCTCAAGTTGATCGTCGGCGGTTCGAGCTGTTGCACGTCGTCAAACAAGCTCGGCTGGTGAATCTGGGTCATCCTGCTCTCTCTGTCAATACAGCTTCGCCGTCTCTTGCCCCAACGCACTCATGGTGTTGATGAAGGGGATAGGTCCGTAACTGATGCGTCGGACGCCGATCTCAGCGAGGCGGTCGTTGGACGGCACCCCGCCCATGACCATCACGTTGACCGGGAGAGTGGTGCCCTCGCATATTCGGGCGATCAGCGCATCCTCCTGCAGGCCGGGAATGAAGAATCCGGATGCACCGGCGGCAGCGTAGGCGCGGGCTCGGTCCAAGGCGGCGTCGATCGTGGATTCCGGGTCATTGCCCTGACCGAGAAACAGATCTGTTCGGGCGTTGATGAACAACGGAATTCCCTTCGTTTCGGCCACCTCTCGGATCGCGGCGATGCGCGCGGCCTGGCGATCGATGTCATACAGTCCCGACCCCTTGACGACGCGGTCTTCGAAATTGATCCCGACAATCCCTAGATCCAACAGGCGGGAGATGTTGTCGGCCAGCTGGGCGTCGTCTTCGGTGTAGCCGCCTTCGAAATCCGCGGTGACGGGTAGGTCCACGGTGGCCGCGATGCGGGCAATGATCTGCTCGGCGAGGTCGAACGGGATTTCTTCACCATCTCCGTAGCCTTGGGCCGCAGCAACCGACCAACTGCCGGTTGCGATCGCCGACGCCCCGGCTTCGGCGATCGCTTTGGCGCTGCCGGCATCCCAGGCGTTGTAGAGGACGAGTGGTGTGTCCTTGGCATGAAGATCCGCCAAGCGATTGGCTTTACTCGTTTGATCCATGAGAATTCCTCTCAGCCTTGATTATTGGACTCGACACTACGTCAAATGCGATGTCGCGCACTGTCAGAATCTTTAGGCCTATCTGCGGATGGCTCGTTGAAATTCCGAGGGCGTCTGCTTATAAGTCTGTTTGAACACGGCGCTGAAGTGGCTGTGGCTGTTGAAGCCTAAATCGAGCGCGAGCCTGGTCAGGCTGTCGTAATCCGCGAGCACGGAGAGGGCTCGAGCAAGCCGCAATCGGAGGTGATAGCGGTACAGCGGTAAACCCTCGACCCGGCGGAATACGTCAGTGAGATAGATCGGAGAAATTCCGATATCAGCGGCAACATCGTTGAGCGTCCACCGGCGACCGAGATCGGAGAGCAAAATGAGCTTGGCGCGATCAGCTATCTTCTTAGGTCTTCCGTTGCCGTGCCGTGCAGTATGAGATGCTTTGCTGCCCAATGTGTGTCGTACGAGTTCCAACGTGAGGGTTTCGGCTGCAAGGTGATCGATGGTGCCTCGCGTGAGGCGGTGGCGCAGTTCGGCCGCGAGGGCCTGCGAGCGAGTGTCGATCCGCAATCCGGACCGATTGAACGATGGTCGGCCGCGCTGGTGGTGATAGTCGGCCGGTGTGAGCTCCAACAGAGTGGCCGCATCGACTCCGATTGAGACAGTTGCATCACCGCCATCGACCGGGTGGCTGACCCGATACGGTTCGCCTTCGTTGATGAACACCACCTGATTTGCTTCGGCGACGCGGTCTGCTAGACCGACGCGGTGCACGTAGATCCCGCGATAAGGGAACACCAGATGTGTTCTGGCGGAGAATTCTTCAGCCGACGCTTCCCGCCACCGACCGGGGCACACCACATCCCACGCACCGACAGTGTCGGTGCTGAGCAGCAGTCGAGCGTCAAATTCGGCCACGATTACCAGGCACGCCGGCCGGAGAGTTGCGCCACTCGAAGTCCCGTTGCGCACGCGTGAATCATGTCGCGGTCAACGGGGTGCGGCCGCGGAGTATTCCGGCCAGCGGCTTTAAGAAGCTGAAGATTCTGATAGTGCTGCCGGCCGCATTCGGCTTGGGACTGCTGGGAATGCTCCTTGCGCGGCCGCCAGCGTAACTTCATTGAGATGACCGCGTCACCTGAAATCCAAGAGATCGCCGTTATCACCGGCGCGTCTACCGGGATCGGCGCGGCCACGGCACGCGAACTGGCCCGGCGCGGGTTCCACGTCCTCGCGGGTGTCCGGCGCGATCGGGACGCCGACGCAATCCGAGCGCCAGGGATAGAGCCGCTGATCATCGACATCACCAACGCGGACCACATCCGGGCGTTAGCTACTCGCGTGCACGGGGACCCGCAGAGCCGGGCAGTGCGGGCGCTGGTAAACAACGCCGGCATCGGGGTCAATGTACCCGTCGAGGCCTTCGCGATCGACGAGTGGCGACGCCTGTTCGAGGTCAATTTTTTCGGCCACATCGCCGTTACCCAGGCACTCCTGCCGGCCCTGATCCGCAGCAAGGGTCGCGTGGTCAACATCAGCTCCGTGGGCGGCAAGATCGCCATGGCCACCTATGGTCCCTACGCAAGCACGAAGTTCGCGCTCGAAGCGGTCAGTGACTCCTTGCGACGCGAAACCGCCCCGTCCGGCGTCCAAGTGATCGTGGTCGAACCGGGCGCTGTGCGTACGGAAATGCCCGACCGGGCGATGGCCACCGCCCATGAGCTGGCGACGACCATGACGCCGGAGCAAACCGAGCGCTACGGCGGGCTGGTGCAAGCCATTACCGCGCAGACCGCGTCGCACACCAACTCGGGCCTGCCCGCTGAGGCCGCGGCCAAGGTGATCGCCAAGGCAGTCATGGCGCGCAAGCCCCGCACCCGCTACACCGTCGGCCGCGACGCCGCACTGATCACCCGCTTGACGCGCATCCTGCCGGACCGGACAACCGATCGGGTCCTTGCCGCCGCTCTGCGTCCCCACTTTCCCAAGAAGAGCAAATGAGCACGCGGCACCCTCGCGTTTGACCTCGATAACGGCGAAAATGGCTGCGGTACAACAACGTTAGACTGCCCGTAGGCGTGAGAATTCAGGGGCGGCGGAGGGCAACGATGGTGACGTCGTCGTCGGTGTAGCTCGATGCCATCCCCGTCCAGATCGCGGACGCCGGCGCATCTCCCGCGCGGCCGAGGGTCTCGGCCAACCGGTCGATACCCTCGTCGATCGGTTCCCCGCGACGTTCCACCAGGCCGTCGGAGTACATGACCAGCCCGTGGCCGGGCTCGACGGTGAACGTGCTCGCTGCATACGTCACGCCGCGAATGCCGATCGGCGGCGAGAGCTCTATCGGCGCCGGGGCGGCCGCCGGGACGGAGTTGGTCAGGAACGGGATCAAGTGGCCCGCGCACGCGGCCTCGACCTCCCCTGAGCCAAGATCGACCCGCGCGGCGATGACGGTGGCGAACGCGCCGGGCATCATGTGCACGCAGAAGTCGTTGAGCTGAGTCAGCGCCTCCGCCGGTGTGGCGCCGGCGAACAACTGCGCGCGAAGGGCGTTGCGTAACTGCGCCATCGTGCCGGCCGCGGTGATGCCGTGCCCGGCGACGTCGCCGATCAGCAAGATCAACCGGCCGTCGCGCAGCTCAAACGCGTCGTACCAGTCGCCGCCGACGTTATCGCCCGCGGCCGGCTCGTAATAGGCGGACAGTTGCCAGCTCTGCAGCGTCGGGATCGACTCGGGCAGCAGACTGCGTTGCAGCGTCTCAGCGACGCGCAGCGCACCCCGCGTGCGGCGGTACAGCGACTCGACCAGGTGGCGTCGCAACGCCTCGGCGGACTCCGTCTCCCTCAGCGTCCACGGTTCGCTGCGTTCGCGGACGATCTCGCGCCACCGGTCGAACGACTTGCGCGGGCTGAGCCGGATCCCGTCACCTTCGCTGACCGCGATCGCCTTGTTGTGCGGGTCGCCACCCCAGTCCACCGAGCGCACCGCCTCACGCCGAAACCAGACGGCGTACTGCCCGTCGGGCAGGGTGAGCGCGAGCACCCCGGCGGCCAACTGCGGGTCGAGGTCGAACCCGGGTAGCTCGCGGGACAGGCACTCGCTGCTGGCGACCTCGTCGCTTGCGTCGCGCGCCCAGGCGGCCACAGCGGACACGACCTCCCTTGGCGGAACTGACCCGCGTACCTGAAGTTCGCCCTGAATGTTGACGACGACGCCGTCGGCGGGCACGAGGTCAAGGAGGTCGGGTGCTCCGAGCAGCGCCGCCGCGAGCGGTTCGCTATCGCCCAGGGTGGCGGCGGTGAGCTTAGCCAGCACCGCCTGCGCGGCCAGCCGCTTGTGCAGTTCGTCGCCCTCGAACCGGTCGACGAGCCGCAGCGACAGGGTCGAGCCGAGGAATTCGGCCGCCGCCCGGGTGGCGAACGGCGGCAGATGCGGACCGGCGTAGTGATGGCAGGCGATGAGCCCCCAAAGTCGCCCGCGCCGCAGCAAAGAAATCGACATCGAGGCGTGCACACCCATGTTCTGCAGGTACTCGACGTGGATCGGCGAGACGCTGCGCAGCGTGGCGTACGTCAGGTCCCGCGGTGCGCCGCTCGCCGGGTCGATAGCCGGGACAAGCGGTACCGGCGTGTAGTCGACATCCGAGATGAGCCGGATCCAGTTCTTCTCGTACAGCGCCCGCGCCTGCGCCGGGATGTCGGTGGACGGGTAGTGCAGGCCCAGGAATGAGTTGAGGTCCTCGCGCTTGGCCTCGGCGACGACCTCGCCGTTGTACTCCTCGTCGTAGCGGTACACCATCACACGGTCGAAGCCGGTGAGGTCGCGGACCGCACGCGCGGTGGTGTCGTACAGCTCGGTCAGCGTGGCTGCCTGGTTCAGATCCTCCACCGAGCGGCGCACCGGCTGGTAGGTGTTCGGAAAGGAGAACGGCCGCTCGCCGTAGGCGACCTCGAGTTCGACCAGGAGCACATCTCCCGGTTCACGGCGCAGGATGGCATAGAACGCCCGTGGCTCGCCGGCGACGTCAATCACGCACTCGAGCGGGTTGCGTTGGCGGAGATCGCCGGAGGTCGACGCCGCCTGCTCGATCAGGGCGGCCTGTTCGGCGCCGATCAGCACCGACAGCTGCCGGCCCAGGACGGTGTCGACGGAACGCCCGAGCAGGTCGGCGACGTTGGCACTGACCTGACACACCTCGAAGCCGGGCTCGCGCACCACCGCGAGCACACCGCGCGGCTGGATGCTGCCGGGGATGTGGATCGGCTCGCGGGCGCAGTTATCGAGGTCGATGGGCGTGCCAACCGGGACAAGGTCGTGCTGCCTCTCGCCGCTGGTCACGCGATCAGCTCCATCGGTTCGAGACGGCCAACACCCAAGCCTCCGGATTGTCATAGGTGTTTGGGGCGGCCGCGTCTCTGGACCACCGAGGATGAGCATCGCGACTCGTTCTGGACGTGCCGCGAGCCTAACGTGAATTTACCTGCAAACGCAGCCGCATCAAGGGCGCGCGCGAGCAGCCGCACCTGCCGCTAAATTCTGAAGGGATCGACTTCACCCTTTCTAGACCCTCTTCAGGGGAGACATGGGGCGGTTTGACGGCGGCCAGCAGCGGGCAGCAGAGCTGGAGGCGTACCAAGCGCTGTGGAACCTGTGGCATGCCTCGCGGCGGCCGGCAGTGGATATCAGCAACTGGGAGTCGGCCCGCGAAATGCTGCAGACCTATTACACCGTTGCTCAGGCCCGCCAGAATTCCGAAGTTTGCGCCATGAGGATTCGGTACCTGCAGATCTCGGAGCCGTTGCCCCAGCTCGTGGACTTCGTGCATGCACCGCCGAATCGAGCACCTGATGCCCCGCGGCAGCTGGCGCAGGCTAGCTACGAGTTCAGGCTTGCGCGTCAGCGCCATCCCGAACGTGAACGGCAGCGCCTGAAAGAGCTCGAGACAACCAGGGTGCTTTACCAGGCGGTGAAGTCCGCCGAAGCGAGGGCCGAGGCGGCCGAGATGGTCCGGCGACGCAAATGGCAGCAAAGCAGATGGCCGAAAGGCGTTGTCCTGGACAGCGAAATCTACAACCTGGACAGCATCGAGGCTCAGGTGGAGCTGCAGAACGCAAAAATCGAATCCCAACGAACTGCGCTCACCGGGCTGCTCGTCGGTGGACTGCAAAGGCTGACGGACATCTCGGATTCCGAGCTCACCGCGAGCTATTGCGCGGGCGATCCGGCCGGGATCGCCGCCCATGCCGAATCGGCGCTGACGGCAATGCCGTTGCCGCGGTGTATCACTCCCAAGGCCAGGGTTGCGTATTCACCGGATGCGCGCCAATTGGTGGTCGAGTATGAACTACCCACGGTCGATGTCGTCCCCAAGGCCAAGTCCTACCGTTACGCCAAGAGCCGCGAGACCGTTGTCGAGGCAGCGCGGCCTGCGCCGCAAGTAAAAGCGTTGTACACCAGCGTCATCGCGCAACTCACGTTGCTGGCTGTTGCGGCCATCGTGAAATGCGACAGCGAGCGCCACATCGATGCTGTGGTTTTCAACGGCGTTGTCGATGCGATGGATCCGCAGAGCGGGCAACCGATCCGGCCATGCCTGATCGCCGTCCGGGTCACCAGAGACGCCTTCGCGGAAATCAACCTTCAAGACGCCGATCCGTCGGCCTGCCTCAAACGCCTATCGGCTACCGTGTCGGGCAACCCGACGGACTTGGTCTCCGTGCGGCCCTTGGCTTGAACCGACGGTTTGCATATATGGCTTTCCGGGCGAGGTTATGGTTTGCCCTACGCTAACTGGTTGACGACAGAAAGCGATCACGTCCATGGCAACGACGCTGCGCCCGCGCCGATCGGCTCTCTACCTGCCCGGCAACAACGCCCGAGCGCTGGAGAAAGGCAAGACATTGGGGGCGGACGTGTTGATTTTCGACCTAGAGGATGCCGTGGGTCCCGATGCCAAGGCTGAATCGAGGGCGAGGGTATGCAAGGCGATCTCCTCCGGAAGTTACCAAACTCGCGAAATCGTCGTGCGCATCAACGGATTAGGCACCGACTGGCACGACGACGATCTGGCTGCAGTAGCAAACTCGGTCGCGCACGGCGTGCTAGTGCCAAAGATCGAGACAGGCCAACAAGTTGAAGCGCTGGCCGCCGCGCTCGACACACTCGCTGCGGCCGAATCTTTACAACTTTGGGCGATGATGGAAACGCCCCGCGCCTTCTTGCGAGCAGAAGAGATTGCCTCGGCCAGCGATCGCTTGGCCGCGTTGGTGATCGGCACCAACGATCTCGTGAACGACTTGCATGGACTGCACGTACCTGGCCGCGCACCAGTTGTAACCGCACTTTCGCTGGGCGTGCTGGGTGCGAGGGCGGCCGGAAAGGCCATCTTGGACGGAGTGTTCAATAGCATCGCTGACGACGCCGGATTTAGGGCCGAGGCTCAACAAGGCCGCGAGATGGGCTTCGACGGCAAGACCCTGATCCATCCGTCCCAGGTTGCCCCGGCCAATGAGATCTTTGGTCCGTCTCCAGATGAGCTGGCTGACGCCCGCAAGATCGTCTCGGCCTACGAGCAGGCTCAGGCCGCAGGCGACAGCGTCATAACGGTCGATGGCCGCATGATCGAGAGCCTGCATGTGCGCGATGCCCAGCGGATCCTGGCTCTCTCCGATCTCATCTGCGAGCTGGAATCGCAGACCGGATGAAAAGCGGCCGCGGGCTTATTCGATGTGCAACCGGTGATACCCGGCGCCGTCTGGTTTCGATCCGGTGTACGGCTGCACCACCATATGGGAATCGTGCCGCGTGCTCGTCAGCCGGCGACGCAGCATTGCGCGAACGCTTGCCGTGACCACCAGTCCGAGTCCGTTCCGGGCCGACCTCCTTGCGGGGAAGGCGGCCTTGATTACCGGCGGCGCTACCGGCCTGGGTCTCGAGATCGCACGAGTGCTGGGTAGTCACGGCGCTCGCGTCGCCATCTGCAGCCGAAAGGAAGCCAATCTTCAGGCGGCGGTTGCGGCGTTGCGAGAAGCGGGAATTGACGCCATCTACGGCGTGTGCGACGTCCGCCGTAACGAGGAGGTGACGTCGGTGGTCGAGCAAGTGTTGGCAACGTTCGGTCAACTCGACGTTGTCGTCAACAATGCCGCCGGAAACTTCCCCGTCCCGATCAGCGACCTCAGCGCAGGCGGATTCAAAGCCGTGGTCGACATCGACCTACTAGGGACATTCAACGTATCGAAGGCGGCGTACGACCTGTGGCTGCGTGATCACGGTGGCGCCGTGGTCAACATCAGCGCGGCGATCCAGTACCGCGGCATGGCCTTGCAAGCGCACGTCGTTTCGGCCAAGGCCGGCATCGACGCGCTGACGCGCACTTGTGCGATCGAATGGGGCCCCGACGGGGTTCGGGTGAATGTCGTTGCCCCCGGGGCAATGTCGGGAACTGAGGGAGTCAAGCGAATCGCCGGCGATGCCCAGCACCGCACCTTCCAGAACCCGCTGAGACGTCCCGGATCGACCACCGAGGTTGCCGAAACGGTGCTATTCCTGGCCAGTGACGCCGCGTCTTACGTGACAGGAGCGACGCTGGTTGTCGACGGCGGCGGTTGGTTGACGTGACGGGCGCGGCGTCAGGCGATGTACCCGCGGGGCAAGACGGTGAAGTCGACGCACGCCGCGGCCAATAGGTCCCCCAACTCGGGAGCGACCGGCGCGTTGAGTTGGAGCAATGCGCCGGCTGAGGGCACTTTTAACGGCCGACGTTTTGGTTGAGCAGGAATTGAGTGGCCTCGGTCCGGATATCGGTCCAGCCCGTGTGAACCGGTGCCGCCACCGTCTTCGAACCGTGCCGCGCCGTTGGCCGGCGCAACCTTACCCACGGGCGTGTTAACCCCAAGGGTGTCCCTGTCAGTACCACGTACCAATTGGGATTGGCTGCCGATCCGTTCGCCGGAATTTCACACGACTGGGACGCGCTCACCGTAGGCGTAAGCGTTGGGCGGATGTCGATCTCCGTCAACCGACCGACGGCCGACCATACGAACCGTTGTAAGAGAGAGGAATATCATGTCCGTCATCCACTTTCACGAGGCGACCACGTCAACCCCCGAGCAGTTCGTTGCGGGGCTCACCGACTTCGGACCGGACCGATCGAAGATCTTTACGAACAGCGCCGAGGCGTACCTGACGGTGCACCACATGGGCATCCACCACGCCGACGTCACCGAGGGCTCGGGCGGCGTCTGGGAACGACTGCAATACGACTGGTCCGATCCCAGCCACGTAACACTCACGACCAGCGACTCCAACGTGTTTGGGGGCGCATCCGGCTACACCTACACCCTCACGCGGCAGCCCGACGGAACGACCGACGTAGACGTCGTCATCGTTCGCCAGGGCAAGAATCTCAAGGGACGGGTGCTGTCGTTCGTGCTTGGCACCATCGGCAAGCGCGTCTTGGGCAAGGCCTTCTCCAACAGCGTCAAGGCCATCGAAGCCCGGAGTGCTGCTGGCACTGCTGGAGAGTCTGCGGCCGCGTCTTGATTCCGATTAGCCCTTTGGCGCGGCGGATCGTCATTTTCTCCGATCCGAAAAGTATTGAACGGGATACGATCACACGCCACCCGGTCGGTGTGCCCAAGTTATCGGCGGTGCAGCGGCGGCGTGGAGGCGTTGCTGAAAAGCCGGCACGCTTCACGCCGCACTAGCGAGCAGGGGCCGACAGCGACCGGAGTTTCTCTAGCGCTCTTGCGGAGTCGCTACCGGGCTCGGCGCGATACATCACCACATGATCCCCACCGGGGTACGGAGCGTTGAGCCGGTGCCGATAAAGATAGAGTTCGCCGACCAGAGGATGACGGATGTGATGGATTCCCAAGCGGTAACCAACTTCCGCACGGGACCACAGCTCGCGGAAACGTGGGCTCGTTGAGGACAATTCAGCGACAAACGCCTGCATCCGAGCATCGTTGGGATAGAGGCCGCTGAGTTCCCGTAATCCATTCACCGCCATCTCCGTCGCCTCGTCCCAATCAACATAAAGCTCCCGGGCGATGGGATCGAGCAGCCGCCAGCGCAGAAAGTTTTGTCCTGGTGCGAACCCTGGTGACAGGACTCGGGCTATCGGATTTGCCGCCAAAACATCTTGGTACCTGTTGGCCAGGATGGCCGGCATCAAAAACTCATCGATCACGTCGGCTAATGCGTAGGCCCCTGCTTCCAGTTCCGAGGTATTCCCCCCGGACGCGGCAACCAGCGCGTGCAGATACTGCCTGGCTTTGGTGTCTAGCCGTAGGGCCCGCGCGAGCGCGTCAACAACCTGGGGCGACGGATGTTTGTCGCGGCCCACCTCGAGTCGCAGGTAGTACTCCGCGCTGATGCCCGCCAGCATTGCCAGCTCCTCGCGCCGCAAACCCGCGACGCGTCTCCGCACGCCGGGAACAAGTCCGACATCCTCCGGCCGGACCCGCTGGCGCCGGGCACGCAGGTAATCACCCAGCGCATTGGCGTTCGTCGCCATCGATCGAGCTTAAGCCTGTCGCTGCCAGTACCGCGGATAAACCCGGTAGCCCGATTTATACCCTGCGCGTTGATGGTTGGCGTGAGATCACGGCCACGTCGTGAGTGGCTTCGCCGGCCGGGTCCCGCGAAGGCAAGAGCCTTCGCCGGTCTGCCATCCACCCGCTTTCCGAGCGATCTCGCGGGCTGCACCTGGTGTTGGCGCCTCGACCAATTAGGTTTCTGGCCGGAATCGCAGTAATCTTGCTCGCGGCTCGTCGTCGACTCAGGAAAAATTCAAATGCCTATGCAGCCCACTTTGCGACGCCCACAACCGCTGCGCAGCAGTCGTACCCAGCGAAAGAGCTTCCCGACGATCGGTCAGTGCTTCGACATCGAAGTCACTCGCGAGACCGACGGGTGGCTGATCCGGATCCCGGAGATCGGCGGGGTCGCCCGCGCTAGCCATAGGGCCAAGGTCGAGTTGGCGGCGCGGGAATGCATCGCCACCCGGACCGGCATCCCCATCGGTTATGTCGCAATCTTTGTCGCGCGCGAGATCGGTTAGCGCCGAGTAGCTTTGGCGAGCGTTCGGCGCATTCCGCGCTCAGACAGCTCAGATGGTCAGGGTCAGGGACCAGACCTTCCTGCCACGCGGCGCTCACCGGTTGACATCCGGGTCGGCGTTGTAGCCGGGAGCGGCCATATCGCCGAAGACAAAGGCCCGCTGCGGAATCGACAGCCCGGGCCCGGCAAGGCGTGCGGGACGGTTAGGCCACCCCCTCAGGGCCGCAGTCCTCGCGCGCATGGAGCTTTTTGAGCGATCGCACCAATGAGGCCTCGATCAACTTGTCGTTGTCCGCAGAGATGAAGTCGTGGACCCGCTTCTCGAGCAGGGCCCGCATCAACGGGTTGAACACTTCGTAGGTCTCGCGGAAGTAGACGCGGGTCCTGCTCTCTCCGAGATCCTCCAGCCGGGTCCAGCCTGAGGCCTTGGACCACAGCGGCTTACCGATGGCGTCGTACCGCCAGGACACCGGGCGCCGGGCCTCGGTGATCCACTCCCAGGACTGGGCCTTGCCCCCTGAGAGCAAATACTTCGGTACGGGAAAGTAGCAATGCCGCACCAGCCCGTTGCCCTCCTCGTCACCGGGGTGGAGGATCTCGATCTTCACAGAGTCCGTCTCGAAACCCGCCCGGTTGTGCTTCCACATCACATCCCACACCTCGTCGGGCGTGCCTTCGACGACGAAATCAAATCTATGGTCTTGCATAGCCTTTCCTCCGGTCGGGGTGTCCTCTGTTGCTCATGTCGCGCCCCCCGTCCCGCCCGGGACCCCGGCCAGTTGCGACTTGAGCACCTTGCCTCCGGCGTTCCTCGGCAGCGCGGGAAGGTAATGTACCCGGCGGGGCACCTTGTAGTCGGCGAGCCGCTCACTGGCAAAGCTTTGGAGCTCGGCGGTCGATACCGTCGCTCCGGGTCGCAGGACGACATACGCGGCGATGTCCTCACCGAGCACCTCGTGCGGAATGCCGACCAACGCGGCCTCGACCACCTCCGGGTGGGCCTGCAGGACCGCCTCGACGTCGTCGGCATAGATGTTCATGCCCCCTCGGACAACCATCTCCTTCTTGCGCCCGACGATGTAGAGATAGCCGTCGGCGTCGAGGTAGCCGAGGTCACCGGTGTGCAACCAGCCGCCTTCCCACATGCGGGCGGTGGCTTCGGGGTTGCGGTAGTACTCGCGGTGCCCGCGGGGATTGCGGGTGGTGACTTCGCCGGTCTCGCCGGTGGGCAGGGCCTTTCCCTCGTCATCGACGATCCGCACTTCCACGGGCGGCGCGGGCCGCCCGACGGCGCCCGGCCGTGTGCGTGCTCCCTCGGGATCCATCGCGAAAGTGGCGTGCCCGCCTTCGGTCATGCCGTAGCTGTTCAGGACGGCGGCTCCGGGCAACCGGGCCTGCAGGCGCTCCACGGTGTCCGGGGAAAGCGGTGCACTCCCCAGGAATAACCGCTGCAGACTCGACAGGTCGGCCGAGTCGAAATTGGGGTGATGGATCAGGAGCCTGGCCATGGCCGGCACCACAAACGCGATCGCCGGCCGCTCGCGCTCGACGATGTCCAGCCATGGCCCGGCGTCGAATCTGGGTAGGTACAACACCGTCATGCCCGCCTTCATCGGGTTGTAGATGAAGCCGAGGCCGGCGAAGGTGAACACCGGCGTGGCGGTGAGCCACTTCAATCCGTTCCACGGCGGAAGTGCGTTGGGCAGCGTGGCGATGCTGCCGTGCCGCACAGCAACCCCTTTCGGCATGCCAGTGGTGCCCGACGTGTACATGACGTCGGCCAGATCGATCGCGTCGACGGGTACCTGGATTTCCGACGTGTCCTCACTCTTGATGTCCTCGAGGTCGGCGAACCGGGCATGCTCCGTGGGGCCGACGGTGGCAACGACGGCGAGCGACGCGAGGGACTCCGACAACGGGGTGACGGCGTCCTCGAACGCGCCACTGCAAACGATTACGGTGACCTCGGCGTGCTCGAGGATGGACCGCATCTCGGGAGGAGACAGCCGGTTGTTCATCGGCACGGCCACCGCGCCGATTTTGTGCACCGCGCTGTAGCTGACGATGAAGTCGAGGATCTGCTCGGCTTCGAGATCGATGGCGACCAAGTCCCCCTTGCCGACGCCCTTGGCCTGCAGACCATGGGCCAACCGGTTCGACTCGCGCTCCCAGCGGCCGAACGTGATCGAAGATCCGTCGCCGAGGTTCCGGTAGGCCACCTCGTCCGGGTAGGCCGATGCCATCAGCCGCAGCTGATCGGGCAGCAGGTCAACCATGGTGCCGCTTTTCCAGGAGGCGCTCGGCGGTGCCGCCCAGGAAGTCGGCCATGGGCCCTTTGTCCAGGGCAAGCGAACGGGCCGCGTTCAGGGCCTTTTCCATGGGGAGGAACGGATGGTCCGAGGCGAACAGGACGCGGCCCCTGCCGCGGCGGGACCCCATGAACTTGATCAGCGAGGGATGCATGTAACTGGCCAGATAGGCCGAGTTCGAAAGGTACAGATTGGGCCATTTGAGCATGTACTCGATGAGCAGCTCCTCGAAGGGGTGGCCCATGTGGGCGCCGATGACGACCAGATCGGGGAAGTCGATCAGCACGTCCTCGAGCAGCACCGGGTCCTGGCAACGCGACCGCACCCTCGGTCCTGGGATGCCGACATTGATCGAGACGGGAAGGCCCAGCTCCTCACACGTGGCGTAGATCGGGTAGTAGAGCGCGTGGTTGAGGGGGTACTGGTCGACCAGGGGCGACACCCGGACGAGATCTACGGTTCCCTCAGTGGCCCGCCGGCGGACGTCCATGCTCTGCTGCCGGGGCCGGCTCGGACGGTCGACCGAAGCGGCCAGATAAAACCGGTGGCGCTGCTCGGCGGCAAAGGCCAGCTTGTCGTCGTCCACCGTGGACAGCGAGGTGCTCAGGACCCCCCGATCCACGCCGACCCGGTCCATCTCCGCCACCAGGTCGAGCGGGGTCATCCCCTCCTTGACGTCGACGCCGAAGAACCCCTCGACCGATCCGAAGCCCGACTTGCCCAAAAATGCGGCCGCAGCCTCTTTGGAGAGCGCATTCACCCAGAAATCGATGACCATGTTTCCTCCTAGGAGTGCGTCGGAGTCGAGCGTCGGATCAGCCCTGTGGCGACAGCCCTCAGGAGCTCGTCGATGCAGCGGGGCGTCAGAGGGTTGCGCTGTCGCGGCCTGTTGAGCGTCAACCGGCACACGGCGCCGACCTGCCCGCAGAGGACGGCGGGGTCACCCTGCTCACTGCTTGGTCCCCGAATGCCGTGCCGGAGCGCCGACGGCTGGACGGTCGAGCATGTGCCGGATGACCTTGCCTGCGGCGTTGCGGGGGAGCGCTGCCGCAAAGTGGAGTCGTCGGGGCACCTTGTAGCTGGCCAGTCTCGCGAGCAGAAATTCCCGTAGGTCGGTCGCGGTGGCGGCCGAACCCTCGCGCAGGACGATCCAGGCTTCCACGTCCTCACCGAGCACGTCGTGCGGAACTCCGGCGACCACCGCCTCGGCCACCGACGGGTGGCTGTAGAGGGCTTCTTCGACCTCCCCTGGCACCACGTTGTAGCCGCCGCGGATGATGATGTCTTTGGAGCGCCCGGTGATCCAGAGGAATCCGTCATCGTCGAAACGGCCCAGGTCTCCGCTGTGCAGCCACCCGTCACGCCAGGTCGTTTCCGAATTGACCGTGTCCTTGTAGTACCGGCGAGTCGGGTCAGCCCCTTTGACGGTGATCTCACCGACGTGGCCTCGTTCGACCTCGGTGCCGTCCTCGTTCACCAAGCGGACCTCGACTTCCGGCAGTGGCCGGCCAGCCGATCCGAGGTGCTTGCCTTTGTCTGCGGACGGCATCCGAGTGACCGCTCCGAACTCGGTGAGGCCATAGCCGACGAGTACGTCGGCGTTCGGCAGTCGCTCGGCCAGGCGGTGCAACGTCGGTTGAGTGATGGGCGCGCCCCCGACGGTGAGCGCCACCAGGCTGGAGAGGTCGGCATCGCCGAAATCGGGATGAGCTACGAGGAGTTGAGCCATCGCGGGAACGATGAATCCCGCCACCGGACGCCGCTCAGCCGCAAGCGCGAGCCACTTCCCGGCGTCGAATTGCGGGAGGTACCAGCCGCTCAAACCACCTCTGGCCGGTCCGTCGATAAGGAGGATTCCGCTAGTCGTCGAGAACGGAGACGCGGTCATGAAGCCGAGGCCGCTCCACTGGCTTGGGCGCAACTCCCCATCGCTGTTGCCGTAGGGAACGACGACCGCCTTCGGGACTCCGGTCGTACCCGAGGTGTACATGATGTCCTTGGCCGCGTCGGCATCGACGCGGGTGGTCACTTCGGAAGCGTCCGGATGGAGGAGTTCGGAGAAGGTCGCAACGCCCGTGGCGTCACCGGTTACCGCCATGACCCGGAGGCCCTCGAAGCCCGCGGTCAGATCAGCCCACGGCACGCCGCCTTCAGTGGCGGCGCTGGCCAGGACCCCGGTCGGTTCGGCATGGGCCAGGATGGCGCCCAGTTCGGGCCCGGAAAGCCTGGTGTTTACCGGAACGGCGACCGCCCCGGCGCGGTGCACGGCGGCATAGGAGACCAGCCATTCGAGCGGCTCGTCCGGGGTGATGGCGATGACCACCCGGGCGCCGCGGCCGATGCCTCGCCCGGCGAGGCCCCTGGCCAACCGGTTCGCCAGCCCGTCCCACTGTCTGAACGTCAGCTCGGACCCATCCGCCAGGTTGATCCAGGCCGTGGCCTGGGGATAAGCGGCGGCCATGGCGCCGATGGCGTCGGGACGTTTTTCGCTAGTGCCCATCGCTGATCCCGCGCACCGTGTTGATCAGAGCCTTGCCCTCCTTTGGGCCCCTTTGGGCAACAAGACAGCACCCGATCGAAATCAGCGGGCCATCGCGGATCGTACCCCCGGGCGTCGCGCGCGGACACGAAAAGCGGGGCATGAACGTTACACAGCGAGACCCCCGCGTAACCTCCCTTCCGACCGATCTGTTGCCGGATGAGGCTCCGGCCGAGCGCACGAGGGAAGGGCACCGTCATGCCCATTGCGATCACGCCTGAACACCAGGACCTGGCCGACTCGGTGCGGTCACTGGTGGCGCGGATAGCGCCATCCGAGGTGCTGCACCAGGCGCTGGAAACGCCGATCGCCTCGCCGCCACCTTATTGGCGAGCCGCCGCCGATCAGGGACTGCAGGGTATCCACCTGGCGGAATCCGTTGGGGGACAAGGGTTCGGCATCCGGGAGCTGGCGGTGGTCTTGGCCGAGTTCGGCTTCGGCGCCGTGCCAGGGCCGTTTGTCCCGTCGGCTATCGCCAGCGCTCTGATCTCGGCCCACGATCCGGACTCGACGCTGCTCGGTGGCCTGGCGTCGGGCGCAGTGATCGGCACGTACGCGTTGGATGGGACAAACTCGTCGATGACGGCCACCCGGCAGGGTGATGTTCTGGTGGTCCGGGGCCACGCGCGTTCGGTGCTTGCGGCTGCACAGGCGACGCTGCTCGTGTTGCCGGTGTCTACCGACACCGGCAACGTGTGGGTGGTGTTCGACGCCGGCCAGCTCGATGTCGAGCAGGTCGCAAGCGTGGACCCGCTGCGACCCGTCGCCCATGTCCGGGCAGACGCTGTCGAGGTCGGCGAGAACCGCGTGTTGAGCAACCTGAGCATCAACGCCGCGCAGGCCATCGCGTCCACGCTGCTGTCGGCCGAGGCCGTCGGCGTCGCACGCTGGGCCACCGAAACTGCGTCCGCCTACGCCAAGATCCGTGAGCAGTTCGGCCGGCCGATCGGTCAGTTCCAGGCGATCAAGCACAAGTGTGCCGAGATGCTCGCCCGCACCGAGCGTGCAACCGCGGCGGTGTGGGACGCCGCCCGCGCCATCGACGAAGGGATCGAAAAGCCGGAATCCGCAGTGGAATTCGCTGCCGCCGTGGCGGCGACGTTGGCCCCAGCCGCCGCCCAGAGCTGCACCCAGGATTGCATCCAGGTACACGGCGGTATCGGCTTCACCTGGGAGCATGACACCAACATCTATTACCGTCGGGCGCTCGGGCTAGTCGCCGCGTTCGGCCGCCCCGCGGACTATCCCCAGCGGGTCGTCGACACCGCCACCACCATCGGCGTGCGCAAGCTCAATATCGACCTCGACCCGGAGACCGAGAAGCTGCGCGAGGAGATCCGCGCCGAAATCGCCGCACTCAAGGCGATCCCGTCCGATCAGCGCACAACAGCGATCGTTGAGGGTGGCTGGGTCATGCCGTATCTGCGCACGCCGTGGGGCCGTTCGGCCACCCCGGTCGAGCAGATCATCATCGCGCAGGAGTTCAGCGCCGGCCGGGTGCGACGCCCACTGCTGGGCATCGCCAGTTTCCTCGTCCCATCCATCGTCGCGTTCGGCGATGAGGACCAGAAGCGACGCTTTCTGCCGCCGACCCTGCGCGGCGAAATGATCTGGTGCCAGCTGTTTTCCGAGCCCGGCGCCGGTTCCGACCTAGCCGGCCTCTCCACCAAGGCCGTCAAGGTCGACGGTGGCTGGCGAATCACCGGCCAGAAAATCTGGACCACCCTGGCGCAGTACGCGCACTGGGGTGCCCTGCTGGCGCGAACGGAACCAAACGCGCCAAAACATAACGGCATCACCTACTTCCTGCTGGACATGGCCAGCGAAGGTGTCACGGTGCGGCCGTTGCGCGAGCTCACCGGCAACGAATTCTTCAACGAAGTTTTCATCGACGACGTGTTCGTGCCGGACGGCATGGTGCTCGGCGACGTCAACCGCGGCTGGGAGGTCAGCCGCAACACGCTGACCGCCGAGCGAGTGACCATCGGCAGCGCCGAGAACCCGAATCTCGCCAGCTTGGATCGTCTGGTAGAGCTAATGCGCGATGGTCAGTTCGACCAGATTGCGCAAAACCGCGCCGGCCAGTTGATCGCCGAAGGGCACGCGGGCAAGGTCCTCAACCTACGCTCGACGCTGCTGACGCTCGCCGGAGGCGACGCGCTACCGTCGGCCGCGATATCCAAGCTGCTCTCGATGCGCACCGCCCAGGGCTACGCCGAATTCGGGTTGTCGTTGTTCGATGTCGACGGCGCGATCGGCGATACCGGACAGGTGCAGGGCGAGTGGGCTCAGTACCTCCTGGCCAGCCGCGCCACCACCATTTATGGCGGTACCTCGGAGGTGCAGCTGAATATCATCGCCGAGCGATTGTTGGGGTTGCCCCGCGATCCGTAACTCGCGGCCCGCGGCCCGGAGCCTGGCCGGTCTTGCCTCTCCGGCTCAGATGGTCACGGTCAGCGGCCAGACGCTCCAAATGTCGTCGCAGTACTCGGCGATGGCGCGATCCGATGAGAACTTGCCGCTGCGTGCGGTGTTCAGGATGGACATCTTCGTCCACGAGTCCTTGTCCTGCCACGCGGCGCTCACCTGATCCTGGCAGTCCACGTACGACGCGTAGTCGGCGCAAACCAGGAACGGGTCGTCGTAGCGAAGGTTGTCCACCAGCGGCCGGAACACCTCGGTGTCGCCACGCGAGAACGTCCCGTCGGCAATCAGATCCAGCACGGCACGCAGCTCGTCGGTGCCGTCGATGTAATCGGCCGGGCGGTACCCCTGTGCCTTGAGGTCTGTGACCTCCTGCTCTGTCAGACCGAACAGGAAGAAGTTCTCCGGTCCGACCTCTTCGCGCATCTCGACGTTGGCTCCATCGAGCGTGCCGATAGTGAGCGCTCCGTTGATCATGAACTTCATGTTCCCGGTGCCCGACGCTTCCTTGCCGGCGGTGGAGATCTGCTCGGACAAATCGGCGGCCGGGTAGATCAGGTGCGCGTTCTTCACGCTGAAGTTCGGCACGAATGCCACCTTCAGGAATCGGTTGACCTCCGGGTCGGCATTGACCGTCTCCCCGACGGCGTTGATCAGCTTGATGATTCGCTTGGCCATAAAGTAGCCCGGCGCGGCCTTGCCGCCAAAGATGAAGGCTCGCTGCGGAATCGACATCCCGGGGTTCTGCTTGAGCCGGTGATACAGCGCGACGATGTGCAAGACATTGAGATGCTGCCGCTTGTACTCGTGGATCCGTTTCACCTGGACGTCAAACATCCAGTCCGGGTTCAGCTCGACGCCGGTCGCCGCGCGCAGGAACTTGGCCAGGCGTGCCTTGTTGCCGCGTTTCACGTCGCGCCATTGCTGCCGGAAGGAGTGATCGTCGACGAACGGCTCCAGCCCGCGCAGGCGCTTCAGGTCGGTCAGCCAGCCTTCACCAACGGTGCGGTCCAACAGTTCCCGCAGCCCGGGGTTGGCCAGCGCAAGGAAGCGGCGCGGCGTCACGCCGTTTGTCTTGTTGCTGAACCGCTCCGGCCACAGCTCGTAGAAGTCTTTGAGCACACTCTCTTTCAATAGCTCGGAGTGCAGCGCAGCGACACCGTTGATGGCGTGGCTGCCCACCGTTGCAAGATGCGCCATCCGGACTTTTTTGCCGCCGTCATCGCCGATCAACGACATCCGGCGGACGCGGTCCTCGTCGCCGGGGAACCGGGCGCGCACCTCGTCCAGGAAATGGCGGTTGATCTCGTAGATGATCTCGAGGTGGCGGGGCAGCGACTCGGCGAACATCTCCAGCGGCCAGGTCTCCAGGGCTTCGGGCAGCAGGGTGTGGTTGGTGTAGCCAAACGTTGCGACCGCGATGTCCCACGCCTCGTCCCAGTCAAGGTCGCGCTCGTCGATCAGCAACCGCATCAGCTCGGCGACCGCGATCGACGGGTGGGTGTCGTTGAGCTGCAGAGCGAACCGCTGGGGAAGCTCCCTGACGCCCGCGTCGGCGAGATCATCCATGATGTGCAGCACGTGCTGCAGCGAGCAGGACACGAAAAAGTACTGCTGGAGCAGGCGCAGCCGCTTGCCGGCTTCCGGCTCGTCATTGGGGTAGAGCACCTTGGTGACCGTCTCCGACGTGACCTCGTCCTCGACCGCCTTGTAGTAGTCGCCGGTGTTGAAGGCTTCCAGCGCGAACGACTCGACTGCCCGTGCGCTCCACAACGTGAGCACGTTGCAGGTATTGACGCCATAACCCTGGATGGGCGTGTCGTAGGCGACGCCTTTCAGTAGCCGCCCCGGCACCCACCGCACGCGGTCGTGGCCGGCGTCATCGGTGTAGTGCTCGGCGTAGCCGCCCCACTTGACCAGATAGTTGACGTCGGGTTTGGCGATCTCCCAAGGGTTTCCGTTGACCAGCCAGTTGTCGGTCTGCTCGACCTGCCAGCCGTCGTGGATCTGCTGGTTGAAGATGCCGAATTCGTAGCGGATGCCGTAGCCGATCGCCGGGCGCTCAAGGGTGGCCAGCGAGTCGAGGTAGCACGCGGCGAGCCTGCCGAGGCCACCATTACCCAGGCCCGGTTCCACCTCGCATGCCAGCACCTCGTCGAGATCCTGGCCCATCCCGGCCAGCGCGGTCTTTGCCGCTTGCTCCATGCGGAGGTTGAGCAGGTTGTTGCCCAGTTGCGGACCCATCAGGAACTCTGCCGACAGGTAGCAGGTCACCTTGCGGCCGAGATCCAATGAGGCCTGCGTCGAGGCCACCCGGCGGTCCTGCATACGGTCACGCACGGCCAGCGCGAGCGCCCGGTAGTAGTGCTCGGGCCGCAGGGCCGCGGCGGGACGGCCGACCGAGTAACGCAGGTGATCGGTGATAGCCCGCTGTAGAGCGGGCGCACCCATCCCGGTGCGGGAGTGCTCGCCCAAGTCGGCCGGCCTGGGACTGTTGGCGGATATTCCGTCAGAGGGTGTCTGGTCGACATCGGTCATGGTGAGTCCTCGTCCTCGAGATGGTGGCAGTATCGCACCGAAATGCCCACGGCGCTTAGGTCGCGAGTCTGGCAGTGGTGCCTGCACAACAGGCGCGCAATTGACGTCCGACACGTGAACGCAAGACCACCTGCTCGTGACGAACCGGCGTCGCGTGCGCCGAAGGGTGGACCACCTACACGTTGGGCTTGAAGGTGTAGGTCTCGCCGTGAGCGAGGTAGACGAACTTGGTTGTCGCGGTCGAGGCTTTTGCGGCCTTTTTGAAGTCGTCGAGTCCGGACAGGAATACCGAGAAATCGTTGTAGTGGATCGGGATGGCGGTGCGAGGTTTGGTGATCTCGACGGCCCTCACCCCCTGTTCGCCCGTCATCGTGACTACCGTGACCAGGAAGGTGGTGCCGCCGGTGTGGATCAGGCCGAGGTCAATGTCGGGGTAGCGCCGCGGAATCTCTTCGAGGCTGTCGATGAGCATCGTGTCCCCGGTGATGTAGAGCCGGTAGAGGTGATCGGCATTCCGGCTGAAGTCCAGCAGGTGCCCGTTCACCGGCATGAGCAGCTCGTTGACCGCCTCCTCGGTGGAGTGCTTGCCCGGCATGGCGGTGATCTTCACCGTCGCTTCGCCCTTGTGCACCTCAAGAGATTCCCAAGTGTCGAGGGGATGGCCCCGCTCGAAACCGAGCGCGCTGAGCTTGTCCACCGCATCAGCTGTGGAGACGATGGGCAGTTTCTTGTCGAGCTGTTGGGCGGCGACATCATCGAAATGATCGCCGTGGTAATGCGACAAGACGATCAGATCTATCGGTGGCAGGTCGGCGATCTGACAAGCCGGCTCGACCTCGCGCCTGGCCCAAATGCCGTGACCCAGGTAGACATGCTCGCCTTTGTGCAAGAAGGCGGGATCAGTCAGGATCGTCAGTCCACCGAATCGAATCAAAGTGGTGGCGTTACCGATGAAATAAACATCACCCTCGCCGAAATCTGCTGTCCCGCTGCTGGTTAGCTCCAAGGAAGTCATCGCGCGCTCTCCTTCGGTTCGGGCCGGCGATGTCACGGTCTAGTCTGGGCCAGAACGTGCCGATGGGCTAGGGTGCAAACGATCGGGTTCCGCGAGTCGTCCAACGTGTTCTGCGCCGAGGTGGCCGACCTGGTACATCCAGATCAGCGTGTCGCGGTAGGTCTCGGCGGCATCCCGAAAGTGCAGGCCGAGTTCACGGGTGGTGCGCTCGGCGTCGGCATCGGGCCATCGCGTCATGAACTCCATCATGTCGCGCGTCAACGGAAAGTCGAAGTCGTAGAAGCGCTTTACCGCGTCGGCAGCCGAACCCGCAGCGCGCAGTAGCCCGCCCGGCACTCGTATGCGTCGGACGCGATGGCCGATGAGGCTGTCCAGTAAGTGGAAATAGTCGGGGTGGCTCAGCATCTTTCCTGCAGCGGCGTAGCGGTGCAGTCCATCCGGCAGATCCAGCAGCTTCAGGTGCAGCGGTGCGAGGTCGCGGACGTCGACGACCTGGAAGCCAGTCGACGTGATGATCCCGAGGTCACGCACATGCGCGCGAACGCCATTGTTGGCCGCGCTCAGGGCCGGGTCGTTTGGACCCACGATCGCGGCGGGGTAGGAGATGCGGATCGGTGCGCCCTGCTCCTGCAGTCGCCGCACGTACCGTTCGGCGTGCGCCTTGGAGCGCGCGTACGCGGTGGTACCGGGCGCGATCGGCAGCTCAGGGCACAGTGGCGGGCCCCCCGGTGTGAAGAATGCGCCGAGGCTCGACACGTAGACGATGCGGGGCAAGCCGCGCCGCACCGCGCCGCCGATCACCAACTCGACCCCGCGCGCGTTGGTGTCTTCGACGAGGCGCGCGGCGGCCCGGCGCAGATCGACGAGGGCGGCCGTATGCATGACCCCGTCGCAGCCTGCGAGGGCCTCGTCGACGGCGGCTGCGTCCGTCATGTCGCCGACCACGACGTCGCCGGGGATAACACCATCGGGCTCGAAGACGGTGCGCACTTTGGCGGGGTCGCGCACCAGGAGCCGCACTTCATGGCCGGCAGCGACCAGCGCCCGCACGGTGTGCGAGCCGGTGAAGCCGGTGCCTCCCGTAACGAGCACCTTCACCGGGTGCTCCTTCCTTGTTTTTCCTGGCGCCCCGGCACTGACGCTCAACACCTAGCAATCGGATGGCAGGTTCGCGCGAATTCGCGACAGCTGCATAGAAAGTCCATAGGAATCGTGTCCCGGCAGACGCCGGGAACGAGCTATGGCGCTCGCGATGTCTAGCTCGTGACCGTCATCTGCTGGCCGCTGCTGTCCCACGACCGGACGAAGATGTCGATCGGCACCATCTCGTCCCGGCCCTTTCTGCTGCCGCTGTCGTTGAGATGCACCAAGCCCCTGGCGGTGTCGACACCCGTCACCACCACGGCGTGATTGGCCTCGGGGTCGCCGTCCTTGTTCTTGTCCTTGACCGGCTCGCGCCAGATGACTTCGGCGTTGACCCCGGCGATCACCTTGCGGCCTTTGGCCAGAGCCTGTTGGAGCGACTGCATCCCGGTGGGGAGACCGGTCTTTTCGGTCCTGGTCTTGCTGGTGCTCACCGCGTGGATGCCGTAGTGCGCGAGCAGCACCGGTTCATCGTTGAAGGAAGTTCCATCACCGTGGTTCTGTTTTTCCGGAAGCGTGTAGACGGGTCCAGAGTGGGTGATGCTGGGGGTCGAATGCGCCAATTCGACGATGGCGTGCTCGGACGGCTGGTTGGTGGTCAGTTCACCGACCACGTCGGCGACCGACATCGGCACGCAGTCATCGTCGTACTGCTGGTAGTGCCAGAACGGCGCGGCCGCTTCGGGGTCGCCGTAGAGCGTGCCCCAACTGTTCGGCGGGTTGGGCGAGTGGGGAGCGGCTTGGGCGGTGTCCATTGCCGGGCCCACTGCCATGCCAGCTGCCAATCCCAGTGCGCCCGCGGCGGCCAGCACTGCGGCGCCGACGGCTCGCGCGGCCGTCGCAATGCCGGTCCTGACCATGCTCCGTCCTTCGCTTTAACGGCGTGGCTTCGACAAATTCTGGGAGAGATTGTCGCCGAAGCCCTCGGGCTCGCGCGGCTGAATCGCCGAATCAGTCCGCGGGCATTTTGGGCGCGGCTATTCTGGCGTGGCGATCGAATCGCGAAGGAACTTGTGCCGTAATGACTTTTTCTGCCCAAAACCGGTCACCGGTACGCTTCGACGTCAGCGACGTGGTCGGGGAGCAAGCGTCGTTGGCGGCGACCTACTACCCCCGGCGTACGAGCGATGCTGCCGGCGCAGTACTGGTCTGCCTGCCCGGTGGCACCTACAGCCGCGAATATTGGGACCTCAACGTTCCCGGCTACGACGGGTACAGCTTCGCCGACTTCGCCGCCGAGCGCGGCTACGCCGTGGTGACGATCGACCCGTTGGGCACCGGCGAAAGCTCTAAGCCTGTGCGCGATTTCGATTTTGCCGACATCGCCGCGACTCTCGCCCGTGCCGTCCGTGTGCTGCCCGCCACAACGGGTGAGCAACTACCGGCTGTGGCCGTTGCGCATTCGCTGGGTGGATATCTGGCGATCACTCAACAAGCGCTGTATTCCAGCTACGCCGGGCTGGCGGTCCTCGGGTGCACCAATCAACACGTCGCACCGCTGAACCTGGATCCGGCGTTCATCGGGCGTGCCGCGACCCCGGAAGGCCGCGCCGCGCTGGCCGAGGAGATCCTCTCCGCCCTTCCACAGCCCTATTTCGAGGGCCCCCGCGAACACATGTCGGGCTGGTTTCACCTCGCCGACGTCCCCGCCGACGTCGTCGAAGCCGACTCCGTCACCACCAAATCGGTAGTCCCGCGCGTGTTCGGCACCGCGATGATCCCCGGTGTCGTCGCCGAGCACGCCGCGCAGATCGATGTTCCGGTGCTTATCGGCTATGGCGCCGTTGACGTTTCACCGGAGCCACGCGCCGAGGCCCGGCTGTACCGCAACAGCCCCGACATCACCACGGTCGTCCTGTCGGGGAGCGCGCACTGCCACAACATGGCCTCGAGCCGGCATCAGTTGTGGCGGCGACTGCTCACCTGGGCCGCGAGCGTCGCCGACGATCACTAGACCAACTACTCGCCCCACCGGCCGTGCAAGGCCGCAAGTTCCACGAGGGTGATGCCGTCAGTCTGTCGTTCGCGTAGTGCGTCGCCGGGCATCGAATAGGGCGGCGCCGCATCAGTGCTGCGCTGCGCGTGCGCAACTATCGCGTCCAACAGCGTGCGTGCCATGGCTAGCCGCGGGTAACGGGTGTGGATTACCGCGGCGGTTTGCTCGTCGATGAAGTCGGCGCTACGGCCGAAATCCACCCCGACACCCGCGTGCACCAGGTAGCACAGCGGCCCGCGCCTTTCTGCAATGCCGAACGAGGTGTGCAAGGTGATGGCCTCCCACACCGCGTCCACCATTGCGCGCTCACAGCCGTGTTCGGTCAGCAGCGTCGCGGCCAGGTCGGCGCCCTCGACTTCAAAGCGCTCTTTGCCGGCGGCCGCGCGCCCGGCACCGAGATCGTGCAGGACGCAGCCCAAAAATAAGGCCTCGCTGTCATAGTCGGCGCCGGGACGCAGGCCCTTGTGGGCGGCGAGCAGCTCGCCGAACAGGTAGCTGCGCACGCTGTGGTTGAACACCGACGGCGACTCGGTGGACTGGGATAACTGGATCGCGGCCCGTGCGACCGCTGTGTCGATGAGATCGGGAACCGACTGCATGATGACACGCTAGACGGCGGGCTTGCGGTGCCGACAGTGGCTAAAACGACAGCATCCCCACGATTTAGGACATGAGCCGATCGCTTTTGTAATGTTGCGCCATGGTTCAAAGCCTCAACCAACGCCTCGTCCACTATTCGCCGGCTGTGCTGAGCCTGTCCCGGTTCGTCTATGGCCTGCTGTTTGCCGGTTTCGGCTCGATCCTGCTGTTCGACTGGCCGGTTCGTGCGGCGTATCCCGTGACGCTGGGAGCTTGGCCCGGGTGGTACGCCGGGGTGATCGAACTGGTCGCGGGGCTTCTCATCGCGGCCGGGTTGTTCACCAGGGCTGCCGCGTTCATTGCTTCGGGTCAGATGGCGGTCGCCTACTTCTGGAAGCATCAGCCGCGCTCGCTCTGGCCGATTGGTGATCCGCCGGGAGGCAATGGGGGAACCCTGGCGGTACTCTTCTGCTTCGCCTTCTTCCTGTTGGTTTTCACCGGCGCGGGGAGCTACTCGATCGATGCGCGACGGGGAGCGGCCACAACGCGGTAAGCGCGTGCCTATACTTCGGAGCGACTCATGATAATGGCGTTCTCTACTTTGGAGAAGCCATTTCCCGGGCGGTCCCGAGGAGGGCGACGATGGGAGCTGACCAACGCTGCGAGGGGATGGTGGCGCTCGTTACCGGAAGCAGCCGGGGGCTTGGCAAGGCGATCGCCGCGCGGCTGGCGCAGCAGGGGGCCACAGTCGCGCTGACCGCCCGGACGATGGAGCCCGATCCCAAGTACCAGGGCTCGCTCAGCGGGACGCTGGACGAGATCGTCACCGCCGGCGGTCGGGCCGTCGCCGTCCAGGCGGATCTATCCCACGCCGAAGAACGCGAACGGCTTTTCGCCGAGGTGGTGAGCGCCGTCGGCGCCCCAGACATCTTGGTCAACAATGCCGCGGTGACTTTCCTGCGGCCCCTGGACGGCTTCCCGGACCGGCGGGCCCGGCTGATGATGGAAATGCACGTCCTCGGCCCACTGCACCTGAGTCAGTTGGCGATTCCCGCGATGCGCGAGCGGGGTCGGGGCTGGATTCTGAACCTGACCTCGGTGGGCGGGGACCTGCCGCCAGGGCCGCCGTTCT
The DNA here is from genome assembly GCA_963767375.1 of uncultured Actinomycetota bacterium. Lineage (GTDB taxonomy): Bacteria > Actinomycetota > Actinomycetes > Mycobacteriales > Mycobacteriaceae > Mycobacterium. The sequence goes on along the minus strand of CAVYDT010000003.1, from coordinate 1,796,070 downwards.
CCGAATTCGACCGCACCGCGGGCTTCGGCATCTACGGCACGGCCAAGGCCGCGCTCAACCGGCTCACCAAAAGCCTTGCCGCCGAACTGTATGACGACGGCATCGCTGTCAACGCCGCCGCTCCGTCGAATCCCGTCGCGACCCCCGGGGCGGGCACGCTGGATCTGGCCAAGACCGACACCGAGGACATCGAACTGATCACCGAGACCGCATTGCGGCTGTGCACCGGCGATCCGAAGACCTTGACCGGGCGCATTGCGCGCACCCAACCGTTCCTGGCCGAAGTCGGCTGGTCGACGCCGGCCGGCTGACTGGTCGCACATGGTCGAACTCGACGTCGAACAGCTGAGTCGGCGACTCGCCGCCGCGGAGGTCACCGACGTCGCCCCGCTCGCCGGAGGCGCCTCGGGCCTCACCTTCGGCGGCGCACGCGAGGGGCGGAAAGTCGTGATCAAGGTTGCGCCGCCGGGCGTCGAGCCGGTCGCGCACCGCGACGTCTTGCGGCAAGCGCGCATCATCAAAGCGCTTGCGGGGAAGCGCGTTCCGGTTCCCGAGGTGCTGTGGGAGGACGCGGGAGATCCTCCGCATGATCCGCCGCTATTCGTGATGTCCCATGTCGAGGGCGACTGCGCGGAGCCGTTATTCGATGGTGTGTCGGCTGGCGCTGATCTGGCTGATCGTTATCGCAATGCGTGCCGGACCATGGCGGCGTTGCACAGCATCCCGCCGGCCACCCTGGGCCTGGATGGTGAACCTGTCGTCGACCCGGCTGCGGAGGCTGAGCGCTGGTGTGCCACGTTGCAGACCGTCGATGCGGCGCTGGTACCAGGCTGGCAGTCCGTGCGTGATGTGCTGTTGCAGTGTGCACCAACGGCTTTAGAGCCATCTGTCGTGCACGGTGATTTTCGGCTGGGCAATCTACTGGCCGTCGGCGCCCGTATCAACGCGGTCGTCGACTGGGAGATCTGGTCGATCGGTGATGCGCGTATCGACGCGGGCTGGTTTTTGATCAACTGCGACCCGGACACCTACCGGCGTGTTCCCGCATCGGCCGGCATTGCGCCGCCTCCGGCCGAACTCGCCCAGATCTACCGGCACGAGGGCGGCTCGGTCGGTGACTTGGCCTGGTTCGCCGCGTTGGCGTGTTTCAAATCCGCGGCGACCTGGTCGTTGATCGTCAAGCACAACCGCCGGAGACGCTCGCCGCGGCCCGAATTGGAGGCGATGGTGCCCACGCTGCCGAGGCTGCTGGCGCGGGCGCTTTCGCTGGTCGACTAGGGCAGGCTAGGACCGAGACTCGGCACCGCGCGATCGTATGCCGCGGACGAACACACCGACGTGACGTCGTGCCGTCGATGACCAGTCACCACCGTGCGGCAGCGGCGTGGCGATCAGCGTTCCGCAGACCGCAATATCCTGCGCCGTGACGTCGGCATGCACCGACCCTTCCGCCTGACCCTGGGTCAGAAAGGCCTCGATTGCTTGCAGGATGCGGCGTTTGGCGTCGACTGCCGCGTCGTCGGGGAGTGGCTTCACCCCGCGCAGTGGCAACGCGACCAGCTGATCCGCGAGCTGCAGGCATTCCTCCAGATACGCCTCGACAGCGTCGGCGCCCGTGCGCCCGTCGGCCTCGATCCGGGCAAGGGCCTGCAGCAACAGGTCATAGCCGCGGCGCTGCAATGCGTCGAGCAGTGCCGCGCGGTCGCCGAACCCACGGTAAAAGGTGCCCACTCCAACACCAGCTGCGTCCGCGATCTCGGTCAGCGGCACATTGTGACCTCGGCGCGCCATCAGTTCGGCCGCGGTGCGCAGGATCTTCTCCCGATTCTCGATCGCATCTCGGCGTACCGCGCGGGATCGCTCCGCCCCGCGCACATCCGACTTGACGGGCCGCAGCCGCTGGGGAATGCTCTGCATAAGCGGAAGATTACTTCCGCTATGGCTTGATCGCAAACGACCGCCATGTCTGAGCCTCGAGGAGGCTCGAGGAGGTAAAGGTGTCCGAAAACGATTTCAACCGCCGGAATATCGAAGAGTTCCGCGCCAACCACGGCCGGGTCGGCGGGCAGTTTGAGGGCGCGCCAGTTCTATTGCTGCACAGCATCGGTGCGCGCAGCGGCGAAGAGCGGGTGATCCCGATGATGTACCTGCCCGACGGGGATCGTTACCTGGTGTTCGCCTCGGCGGCGGGCGCCGACCGGAATCCCGCCTGGTACCACAATCTCGTGGCTCACCCCGACGTCCGCATCGAGGTGGGGGACGACAACGTCGAGGTCCACGCGGTCGAACTGCACGGCGCCGAACGCGACGCCAAGTACGCGGTCCAGGCCGAGCGCTATCCGGGCTTCGCGGAGTATGAGCGCAAGACCACACGCACCATTCCCGTCGTTGCGCTCGTTCCCAGCGAGACGCCGTCGTGACCGACGCCGTCGGCGGCCTGCGTGCGGAATTGCCCGACGTCGTGCATGAGCCCGGTGACGAGGCATACGCGAACGCGACAAGCCCGGATAACAGCAGCTACCCCCAGCGGCCGTTCGCCGTCGTCCGGCCGCACTCGGCCGAACAAGTGGCGCAAACGGTGAAATGCGGATGCCAGCTTGGCATTACGGTCGTCGTCCAGGCCACCGGGCACGGCGCGGGACGCGAGATCGGCGACGATGAGCTGCTGCTCGACACCTCCGCGCTGACGGGCGTCACGGTCGGCAGGTTCCCGGCTACGGCACGAGTCGGTGCGGGTGAGAGGTGGCCCGCTGTGCAGGAGGCGGCGCTGCCGCACGGTCTGCTCGGCTTGAGCGGGACGTCGCCGTCCGTCGGCGTGGCCGGCTACACCTTTGGCGGCGGAGTGGGCTGGTTCGTCAGGAAGTACGGCCTCGCGTCAGCGGCACTGCGTGCGGTGGAATACGTCGACGGCGCCGGCCAAGTGCGCCATGCCACCCAGGACGCCGACGATGAGCGTGACCGCGCGGCGCTGTGGGCGTTTCGCGGCGGCGCGCCAGTCGGGATCGCCACATCGATCGAGATCGAGTTGTTCCGGGTTCCCGAGCTGTGGACTGGCTACCTGTTGTGGCCGGCGACTGCCCTTCCTGCCGTCATCGGGGCCTGGACATCGGCCCTTGCAGCGGTGAGCCCATCGGTGACCAGTACGCTCTCGCTGCTGAAGTTGCCTCCCGAGGGGCCGTTTCCCGAAGAGCTGCTGGGTACCGCGGTCGTCCATCTGTCCTACGCCTCGCCGGACGGCGGAGCACACCTTGACGTGATGCGTGACGCGGTGCGGAGCGCGGCCGAGCCCGTCGTGGACACCACCGCGCGAGGGGACGTGCAGTCTCTGTCGGCAATTCACCTCGATCCGCCCACCGCTGTGCCCGCTCGGGGAACCGGTCGATGGATGGCGGACAACGCGCCCGACGTCGTCGGTGCGATGTTCGACGCCGCCCGCATCGGCCAGCCCGGCGGCTTGAACATGATTGAGTTGCGCCACACCGATGCTGCCCCCGGTCCCGACGGTGCGCTGGCCAGCGTTCCGGCGCCGTTCCTCATGCACGCTGTCGGGGTCGGCGGCGACGACGACGCGAGAAGTCGAGCGGACAACCTCCTCGGTCAGGTCGAAAGCGCGGGTGAAGTGGCCGACATCGGCTGCGCATTCCCGCCATTCCGCGACGGGCAACCAGACGTCGCCGACACCTGGTCGGCGGCCGACCAGGCGAGCTTGCGCAACGTCAGGGCCTCACTGGATCCCGAGCGCGTGCTGGCGTTTCAGCGACACCCTGCGTTTTAGTGTTCCGAGCGTGCGCAGTTGTACAACTGTGACGGCGCGTCTGCGTACGAACACGCACGCTCACGGCTAACTGCGCGGGATGTCGGCCAGCTTGTCGGCGAACTTCGCCTCGGCGGCTTCGCGCAACCGCAGCAGGTGTTCGGAGGGAAACAGGTCGGGCGACGGGGCACGGTCTTTGAGCAACTGGCGGGCCAGCGTCACCTTGTGCACTTCGGTCGGACCATCGGCCAGGCCGAGCACGAACGACTCGACCAGGTACTGCACGAACGGCATCTCGTGTGTGGTGCCCAACGATCCGTGCAGCTGAAGTGCCCGGGCCGACACGTCGTGCAGCACCTTCTGCATCATCGCCTTCACCGCCGAGATGTCGGCCCGCACCGCCTTGTAGTCGTTGAATTGGTCGATCTTCCAAGCTGTTTGAAGTGTCAGCAGACGGAACGCCTCGATTTCCATCCATGAGTCGGCGATCATCTCCTGCACGAGTTGCTTGTTGGCCAGCACCTCGCCCTGGGTGTAGCGAGACACCGCCCGCTCGCAGATCATGTCGAAGATGCGCCGGACCAGTCCGACCGTGCGCATGGCGTGGTGGATGCGCCCACCGCCCAACCGGGTTTGCGCGACGACGAAGGCTCCGCCGCGCGGGCCAAGCATGTGATCGGCGGGCACCCGTACGTTCTCGTAGCGGACGTACCCTTCGCGCCCGCCGCCGGTCGGCTGATAACCCAGTCCGACATCGCGCAGCACGTTGATGCCCGGGGTGTCGCCGGGGACGACGAACATCGAATAGCGTTGGTAGGGCGGCGCGTCGGGGTCGGTCATCGCCATCACGATGATGAACGACGCCATCGAGGCAAACGACGAAAACCACTTCTCCCCGTTGATGATCCAATAATCACCGTCGGCGACCGCGTTGGTCGTGAACACTTTCGGGTCCGCGCCGCCCTGCGGTTCGGTCATCGAGAAGCAGGACACGATCCGGTTGTCCAGCAGCGGCTCGAGGTAGAGCGCCTTGAGCTCTGGCGTGCCGTAGTGAGCGAGGATCTCGCTGTTACCGGAATCGGGCGCCTGCGAACCGAAGACGATCGGTGCGCACTCCGACCGGCCCAGAATCTCGTTGAGCAGCGCCAGCTTCACCTGTCCGTAGCCCGGCCCGCCCAGGTGCGGACCCAGGTGGGTGGCCCACAGCCCGCGCTGTTTGACGATCTCCTGCAGCGGGGGGATCAGCGCCTGACGTACCGGATCATTGAGATCGTGGGACTCCTTGACGATCAAGTCGATCGGTTCGCACTCGGTGCGCACGAAGTCCTCGACCCACTCCAGTTGTTGCGCCCACTGCGGGTCGGTGGAGAAGTCCCACGACATGTATCAGCCCCTCTTGCTCTGTGTCACCACGCTGGCGTGTTCGAGCGCGGTGATGGTGTCCAGGTCGAATCCAAGCTCGCGCAGCAACGTATGCGTATGGTCGCCCGGCAGCGACGGGGGCGTGGGTGCCGCGGGCCGCGTTCGCGAGAAGCGCGGGGCCGGCGCCGGTTGGGTTACGCCGTCGACGTCGATGAACGTTTCGCGTGCGACTAGGTGGGGGTGCTGCGGCGCCTCCGACAGCGAAAGTACCGGTGTCGCGCAGCATCCCGGCGAGTCGAGGATCCGTTCCCACTCGTCGCGGGTCTTCTCGGCGAAACGCGCGGCCAATTTCGCCCGGTGTGCCGCCCACGCGGCCGGCTGGTCGTTGTCATGCGGCACGTCGACGCCGAGGCGCTCGCACAGCTCGGCGTAGAACTTCGGCTCCATCGCGCCGACCGCGACGTGGCGCCCGTCGGCGGTGGAATACGCACCGTAAAAGTGGGCGGCACCGTCGAGCAGATTGTCTTCGCGGCGGTCGCGCCACGTGCCCTCGGGAACCATCCCGAAATAGGGCGCCAGCAGGGTCGCGACGCCGTCGACCATCGCGACGTCGAGAACCTGACCCTGACCCGACTCGCGTGCCTCCAGGATCGCGCTGAGCAGGCCGACCGCCAGTAGCATGCCGCCGCCGCCATAGTCCCCGACCAGATTCAGTGGCGGCAAAGGTGTTTCGGCCGTGCCGATGCCGTGCAGGGCACCGGTCAGGGCGAGGTAGTTGATGTCGTGGCCAGCATGTCCGGCCAAGGGGCCGTCCTGGCCGAATCCCGTCATGCGGGCATACACCAGACGCGGATTGCGCTCGCGCAGCGCGTCGGGGCCGATGCCCAGCCGTTCGGCCACGCCGGGCCGGTACACGTCGACGAAGGCATCGGCGTCGGCGGCCAACCGGTGCACGAGGTCCCTGCCGCGCGGATCCTTCACGTCGGCGGCAAGCGAACGTTGGCTGCGGCGGACCGTGTAGTCGATGGGCAGCGGACCGTCAACACCGGCGACGGGATCGACCCGGATCACGTCGGCGCCTAAGTCTCCCAACAGCATTCCGCAGAACGGGGCCGGCCCGAGGCCGCCCATCATCACGATGCGCACGCCTTTCAGCGGGCCGGTCACGAAGACCACTTTTTGCGGCGTGCGGCCGCCTCGTCGGTCGCGTGCGAGATCACCTGATTGCGGTTCTCTAGATCCAGCGCCGACGCGAGGCTCGGCGCGTCGGTGTTGACCTGCAGCGCACGCTTGGTCAGTTGCGCACCTAGCGGGGCAAGGTCCGCGATCAGCCCTGCCAGCTCGACGGCGCGTTCGTTCAGCCGGTCCGGTTCGACCACCTCGCTGACCAGGCCACGCCGATCGGCCTCGGCGGCCGGTACCGTGCGGCCGGTCAGCATCCAGTCCGCGGCGACGCTGGTGCCCACGATGCGCGGCAGGTGATAGCTCATGCCCATCTCGGCGCCCGATAGCCCGAGCAGGATTGCGCCGTTGCCGAAAGTTGCTGCTGTAGAACAGATCCTGATGTCTGCGGCGAGGCACAGCGCGAATCCCGCACCGACGCACGGGCCGTTGACCGCGGCGATGACGGGCTGTGGCAAGTCCCGGATGGCTTCGGCCAGTGCGGCCATCGTCTCCTGAAACCGCATGCGATCCAGCGCGGGCGCTTCGGCTTCGACCATGTTCGGCCCGAAGTTGCGCACGTCGATGCCCGAGCAGAAGCCGCGACCGGTCCCGGTGAGAACGACGGCACGGACAGTGCGGTCGCCGGCCAAATCGGCCAGCGTCCGGGTCAATTCGGATCGCATGGCCTCGTTGATGGCGTTGAGCCGATCTGGGCGATTCAGCCGTACGATGGCGACGCCGTTGCGCGGGTGTTCGAGATCCAGCGTGTCCGGCACCGTTACAGGGCCGCCCTTGGCGTTGTGGGCATCACCCGATCGTAATGGGTCTCTCGGCTGAGAAGAACAACCTTCTCCTAAATGGCGAATCCATTCTCGGCCCGCACCGCGGCGCGCCGCGCGGACTCCGTGTGCTCGGCGGCGGTCACCACGACCGCGTCGCACCCCGGGTACACCGTCGCCTCGTGCCCCGTCACCAGCCAACGCACCACATACGGCGGAGAACCGTCTTCAGCGCGCACCCCGATGATCTCCGCGTGCTGATCATGCCGCTCCGTGGTTGTGCCTTTGACCACGAGGAAGTCGCCGATCTTGGCCTTCATCGCCCGCTCCTTTCTCGATCCTGTGAGATCGCGGACATCCTCATCGTGCGCGCGTTCGGCACCGAACGGAAGCGTTCAGCAGAAGCGATGAACAACCAGTCATCGCCAACGGGCCCACACGTAGGGCACCAGCGCCCGCAGGAAGTCCAGATCCCGTCCGGGCCGGGCCTGGGCGAAGGCCTGCTCGAAGTACTCCTCGGCGACCAGCAGAATTCCCTCGGCGTACTCCCGGGTGAACGTGATGCTGCCGTATTCGTCCATCATCGCGCGAATGGTCCGAACGAGTTTCTCCGAGCGCTCAGATCGATTCCGGCGCAGGTAGTCGCTGACCACAGCTCGGTCGGAGCCCTGAGCGGTCGTTATCAGGTGCACCAGTGCCAGGCTCCGTTTTCCCTCGTACAGATCGCCGAGGATCTCCTTGCCGTACACGCGGGCGTCGCCGACCAAATTCAGCAGGTCGTCGCGGATCTGGAATGCCGCCCCGAAGTGAAACCCAAAGCGCACCAGGGGCGCCAAATCGGCGGTGCCACCAGAACCCACCATCGCGCCGACGCGGAGCGGGTGGATGGTCGTGTACCAGCACGTCTTGTGCATTATCAGCTCGAGGTAGTCCTCCGGACCCAGCTTTTCGATATTGTCGAGCTGCCAGCCGGCCTCGGTTGCTTGGCCCTCGAGCGTCCGCATCGCCATCGTGTCGAACTCGGCCAGCACCATATCGGCGACGTCGCGATCGAGGCGCCGGGCCGCTCGGCGCAGTACCTGGTTTGCCACGATCGCCAAGCCGTCACCCGCATTGAGTGCCGCGGCAACCCCGTAGGTGACCGCCAGCGTCGGGCGGCCGCGGCGCATTTCGCTGCCGTCGGCGATGTCGTCGTGCACGAGAAACGCGTTGTGCAGCAACTCGATCGCCACGGCGATGCCCAGCAGATCGTCGGATTGTCCACCGAAAGCCCGGCCGGCCGACAGGCACAGCGCGGGCCGCAACGCCTTGCCCGGCCGCGACGGGTACTCGCGCATCGGGCCGTACAACCACTGGACCGGCTCGCCGTCGGGCATCGCGTCGAGCATCGACCGGCGCACGGTCTGCGCTACCTCGCGCAGGCGATTCTCAACGGCGGCAACCAGTTCCGTCGCATCGGCGGTGCTGGTCATCCGGCTGGCGTCCGCAGCGTGAGGGATACGGGCAACCACAGGTCGGGATATCCCTCGACGAGCAGCGTTCCGCGATAAACCCCGACGGCCGCGTCAGGTGCCACGCTGACTTCCACCGCGACGCCGCGGCTCGATCGGCTGGGAAGGGCACAACATTCCGGAGTGAACCGCACGGCATCGGCGCGAATCGCTGCGCCGTCGTGGGCCAGGAGGTCGCCGCATCGCAACCCCACCGACCCGATGTCAGCCGAGCCGCCGTTGTGCAGCCATACCTCCCCGACGACTGGACCGGACCCGTCGGTGGTCAGATGCACACCGCCGTTGGCGCTTTCGGCGGCCAGGTCGAATGTGGCTCCGTCGCCACGTGCGGCGGCCGCACCGGGCATCGATCGCAACAACCGGCCCCACAGCGACCACCACGTATTCATCATCAGATCGATGTCGGCGTCGGCGGCCCTGCCGTTCGGGTGGGCTTCCGCGCTCGTCGTCGCTTTCGTTGCAGCGGGATTGGTTGACGATTCGGCGATTTGTACGAATCGGTCTACGAGTTGGCTCGCCGCGGCAAAGCCCCGCGCCTGAATGGCGCTGAGGGCACGGGCATTTGCGACGGGGTCGAATACCGCTGTCCACGGCAAGTCGCTGATGTTGCCATCGTCGCCACGATTCACGGAAGATTTCCTCTCATTAAATCCGGCGCATACATCCGCCCCACGGTATGCTAGCTGCGCAAACATGCGCGGAGGGTGTAATGCCAGAACCGACTGAATCTGAATCACCCGGACACCTGTACAACCTGCTGGCTCTTTATGCCGCGCTCGATAAGGCGGTGTTGAGCTCCGATGACCCGGCTACCGCCGCGATCGTCGAGGGATTTCTGCCCGGAACCACCGGCGAGGGTCAAAGGGGCTGGTCGCGAGATCTGGAACGATTTTTGGGGGAGCCATTCCCTAGTGCGAACACCGCGTTGTCCCGCTTCTTGGACGCGGGAACGGCGCCGACCCGCCCGCAGCTGTCACGGTTGGTGTACGTCCTCGGCAGCATCGCGCACGTGCCAGGTGCGCAAGTCGGAATCGAAGACGATGAGTTGGCGCGAGGGCTCGGCCTTGCCCGACCGCAGGGCGAGCCGCTCCCCGCCCAGACCCCCGAGCGCGACTTTGCGGGTGGTGTGACGGACCCGGGAGGTCGACTGCTCCAGGTGCTCCTCGAGCGATTCAAAAATCTGCACGACTGGATACCCGCCACCCGCGAGGCGGTACTGCTCAACTGCCTTGACGAAATTGTTGCGCGCATCGCGCTGTGCAATGCGTGCGTGACCACACAGAACAACATCGAATGCGTTCTGGTCGACACGAAGCTTGAATCCAGTTCGGTTTCGCTGGATCAGGTGAAAGCAATCCTCGATCCGAGGAACTGGAACAAAACCGCTGGCGAATTCTTCTGCAGCATGCAGGATCTGGGAACCAGTAACGCTGCTGACTACCCGCAATGGGGACGCATCCTCGAGACGGTGAGCGCGTGGTGCGGAACGGGCCTGCCGAAACTTGAGACCGACCTGCTGTTCTATAAGGCGAATTATCCGGGCCAAGCCGTCGTGCAGTACGACCTAAACCCGTCCGGGACCGAAGGCGACGGCAAGGTCACGGTAGACAAGGGCTGGCTCAAAGTCGGAACCAGAACGGGTGGCAACGCGGGAGTGGCCGTCAGCACGAGGAAAGTCGTCCACATCACGGGGCTGCCGCCTGTTGCCCAGAAGATCTTCGTCTGCGTCATGGGGTATGGGTGGGCCTCATGGGAGATGCTGTTAGGCGAGGCGATTCAGTCACCGGCGGGTTTGGTTGCCTGGACCGAACCGCCGACACCACTGCAGGGCGTACAGGGCGTGCTGCACTTCACGTCGTCGTTCGTGGGCACGCAGGCGGCGCAGCCGGCCACGACGCCGACCATTACCCAGCCGGCCGCGACGCCGACCAGTACCGGCACGCGTCCGAAGACCGCGGCCGGGTTGGCGGTCAGCATGTTCTCGGACTACCTTGCCCAGGTCGCCAACGACAGCGCCGCACTCGCGGCCAAGTGGTCCAACCGCGACTTCACCGTTGACGATCTTGCGAAGTACGGCGCCGAGTACGGCGCCCGGCTGGCCGCCGAACCGTGGCGCTTCGTCGAGAGGCTTACCGAGCTGCCACCGCGCAAACCAACTTGCCCGCCCATCATTGGAGATGACGGCTTTTGACCGATTCACCGCATGCCGCACACCAATTCACCGCGACCACGAACGCGGCCGTGGCACAAGCTCGGCTGGTCGCGCGAGACGCCGTCGCGAAGATTGACGCGGGCACCTACGGTTGCGAGGACTGGTGCCGGTCGCTGATCACGTTCTTCGACATTGTGGCGCGGGGTTCGGCCACCCACTTCAAGACCGCTACCACCGCCCACGTCTGTTGCGGGCCCTCGTCGCCTCAAGAGGCGGCAGCGTGCGGGTTGGGGCCCTCCGACCCGATTATCGTCACCGCGGACCCCGATTATTCGCGACAGCTCTCGATCACCGCTTCGTTCCAGCGGGTGGGTACGCAAGTGAAGATTCCGGACAACCTGATCCGATTCGAGCCGCCCGTCCTGGCAGCCGGCGCAACAAGTTTCGTGGTCTATGTCCAAGACGCCCAGTACATCGGCAGGAGTTACACGGGAACGGTTCGCCTGACCCCGGTCCCCAACAACCTGGCCCCAACGAGCTACAAGGAAGGGTCGGTCACCGTCGAGCTGTGAGCAACTCCGAACCCCAGCCGACCATCGACGACCTGCTTGATCGGGCGTTTGAGGCGATCGGACGCGGAGAACGAATCATCGCCAATATCCTTGCCGGGCAAGTGCTGGCGCTGGACCACGGGAATGCCGACGCCGAGGACCTGCTCGCCGCGCCCGTCGATCAAGGCGAGATCCGCCGGCTCACGATCCTGTTCGCCGATCTCGTCGATTCCACCGCGCTGTCCACCAGGATCGAGCCCGAGACCTACCGCGCCGTCGTTGGCCGCTACAAGGAGCGGGTCCGCCAGGTCGTCGACCGCTACGAGGGGCACGTGGCCTCCACCAAGGGCGATGGCTTATTGATCGTTTTCGGTCACCCGAAAGCCCACGAGGACGATGCGCGGCGAGCGCTGCACGCGGGTCTGGATATCGCGAGGGAAGTCGCTGCCCTCAGCGAACGGGTCCAGCAGCGTTTCGGTTTTACCATCGAGGTCCGCGTCGGCATCCATCGCGGCGTGGTCTACCTCGACCTCGAACAAGACGACGTATACGGTCTGGCCGCCAACCTGGCGTCCCGGGTCTCCGGCCTTGCGCCGCCGGGAGGGGTCGTCGTCTCGGCTGCGGTCGAACGGCTCACACGCAAGCACTTCGAATTACGGCATCTGGAAGCCCAACCCGTGAAAGGCATCGCCGGGCCCGTCGACCACTACCAGGTCCTTGGCGAGCGGGTCGGTGTAGCACCAATTCCCGATCGGCCGGTGGTGGGCCGCGAACGTGAACTGACGCAAATTGAGGAAAGCTGGGACAAGGCCAAAGCCGGCGCGCTCGACGCTGCCGGGCTGGCCTTTTGCGGTGAGGGCGGCATCGGTAAGAGCAGGCTGGCCGCGGCGGCGGTCGGACTGGCGGAGCAGTCGCAGGCCGTGGTGATCGAGCTGACCGGATCACCATTGCACACCGACGTCGGCCTGCACCCGGTGCGGCGGCTACTCGAACGGCGATGCGGGATCGCCCGCGCGACATCTCCCGCCGAATGCATCGCACTTCTGGAAGCCGAAGTCGCTCGGCGCGGCTTCGATCCAGCGAAGGTCACGCCGCTGCTCGCGCCGGTGCTGGCCATCTCCCCGCAAGCCGGGTACCAGGCCGCTGATGTCGACGGACCCAAGCTGTACTGGCGGATCGCACGTGCGGTGCACGACTATCTGCTCGCCTGCATAGGCGACGGCCCCGCGCTCGTCGTGGCCGAAGACATGCACTGGTTCGACGAAGACACCACCGAGGTCGTGCAATCGCTGCTCGATGAAGACTCCGGCGACTCCGGTCGGCTCCTTGTCGTGATGACCAGCCGCGAGGCGGCGTCCCTGCCGAATAGCGAAAACATCGCGCACTTCGCGTTGGCGCCGCTGACCGATCAGGAGACCGACGAACTGATCGTCGCCCTGTACCCCGAACTGGGCGCCGATGCGCGCCGCGCGGTAAGCGTCCGTTGCGACGGCCTGCCGCTGTTCATCGAGGAGGTCGTCGCCAAGCTCAAAGAGCAGCCCGCCGATGCTGCGGAGTCCGCCCATGTGCCCGACTCCTTGTACGAGGCGCTGTTTGCGCGGCTTCGATCCCACAACGCGGTGCGGGTAGTCGAGGGCGCCGCGGTGGTTGGTAACCCGGTCGAGCGCCGCTTGGTCGCGGCGGCGGTGGAGATCGGTGAATCCGAACTGGACGCTGCGATCACGGAATTGCGCGATGGGCGGGTCCTCGAGCCGGTGGGACAAGACACCTGGCGATTCCGCCACGAGCTCCTTCGCGACATCGCAACCGAGCTCTCGCCGCCCACTCGTCGCCGAAAGATGCACGGACGGGTCGCCGACGCTCTGCTGTCGTCCACCGCTGAGGCAAACACCGACTGGCCACTGATCGCCAGCCATTACGAACTCGCGGAACGCCACGAATCGGCGGCGTCGGCATACCGGAAGGCTTCTGGAGCCGCCCGCCGGAGGGGCGCGCTGAACGAGGCCCGTTCCTACCTGGGCCAAGCGATTTCACAGATCGAGCGTTTGCCTGCGGGACCCGAGCGGGATCGACGCGAGATTTCGCTCCGACAACGGCGAGGCCTGCTGTACTACGCGGCAGAGGGTGCGCTGAGCCGGAATGCAGCCGGCGACTTCGAACGTTGCCTGGCGCTGCACGGAACGGAAGTCACCGAGGAATTGCTGTCGACATTGTCGGCGCTCTACGGGCATTACGTGGTTCGGGCCGATCTGCGCCGCGCACAGCAAGTGATGGAGGCCGTCGAGGCGGGCGTCGTCAAAGGGCGACCCGAAGCGTGGCCCACCGTCACCGCGGGATTCGGGATGCTGGCGTGGTACCGCGGCGAATTCGACAGCGCGCGACAGCGGCTGGAAACCGCCGCGTCGCAGCGCCACCATGTGGGCCAGGATGTCATCGCGGCTTGGTTCATGGCCAATGAGCCGATCGCATCGATACACACGCATCTGGCGATGGCGCGCTACATCCAGGGCGACCTGAGCGGCGCCGCTGACGAATTGCTGGCCTCCGCGCAGCGATGCGAGGAAGTCGCGCCGCCTCAAGGCCCGTTCAGCCTCGCCTACACACGGCAGATGGAAGCGTTGATACGCATCGAGTCCGGTGAGCTCGATCGTGCCGTCGCCGTGACCGCCAGCCTGGTATCGGATTCCCGCAAACACGGGTTCGACTCCTATGTGGTGCTCGGCGCCGCGGTGCAAGCCGTCGTCGAGGCATTGCTCACGATGACGAATAGACCCACGGACCGGGATGCGCTGCGCGGCCACATCGCAACGCTCACCGGACTCATCGATGGTTGGCGTGCGGTCGGGTTCAAGTCGATGATCATGTTTTACGACGGGGTGCTCGCGCGTCTGCTTCTGACGGCCGGCCAAGCCGCCGAAGCGCGAGAACGGGTCGACCTCGGTCTGGCGCTGGCCGACAAAACCGGCATGCACTTCTATGACGCGGAGCTTTTACGTATCCGGGCCCACACACATGACGACGCGGACCGGCGGGGCGACGGCTTACGCGCCGCGGTCGAGCTGGCCCGGCGGCAGCACGCGACCATCTTCGAATTACGTGCTGCAGCAGATGATTTCGAGCTGCGTGGCGAACCGGCACGTCAAGAACTGCGTGACAGCGTCCGGCGCTTTCCGGAAAACAGCACGTGGCCGGACTTGTCGCGTGCGCGGGCGTTGCTCGGTTGAGCCGTAAGTGTGGCCGGGTCGCTATTCTCGGCGGGGGAATGGCCGGATTGGCTACGGCCTGGCGGCTTTCCGCGCCTGGGTGGCGCGACCACTTCGAGTCCATCACCGTCTATCAACGTGGCTGGCGCCTGGGCGGCAAGGCGGCGTCGAGCCGCGGCCCCCACGGCCGGATCGAAGAGCACGGCCTGCACGTCTGGCTGGGCTCATACGAGAACGCGTTCACGCTCCTTCGCGAGTGCTACGCCGAATTAGACCGGCCCGGGACCGATCCGGGCGCACCGGTCCAAACGTGGGACCAGGCACTTATTCCCGCCGACCACCTCGGGCTGGCGGAGCGGTGGGGTGCCGATTGGCTGGCCTGGCAGGGCACGTTCAGCCGCAACGATGAGCTGCCCGGTGAACCCGGCAGCACCGGCCGGGAAATGACTGCGCTGGATTTCTTGCAACGCATGCTTCGGTTACTCGTCGACTTCGCCGAGTCGATTCGCGATCCGCTGCCGCATGGTCTGGTCTTGTCCGGCTCACCGAGTCCGCCCGCCGGCAGCCGCGGCGCCGACGCCGTCGCGCGCGCAGCGATTGCCGCGTTGCTGGCGCTCACCGAAGCCCCACCGGCGGGCAGCGCGGCAACTGAGCTGCTCGGAAGGATCCTCGACGCGATCCGCGGCGTGCTGGACTATGAAGACCGTCCGGATCACAAGCGATCCTGGCTGCTGATGTCGATGCTCACCGCGACAGCGCGCGGGATTCTTGTCGACAAGCTCATCACCGACCCCCGCGGGTTCAGAGCGATCAACGACGAAGATTTCAGCGACTGGGTGCTGCGCCACGGCGCACATCAGGATGTATTGGAATCCCCTTTGATTCGTGGTCTCTACGACCTCGTGTTCGCCTACGAGGACGCGGATCCGCGTCGGCCCGCCTTCGGCGCCGGGCTGGCCGTCTTCCTCACCGGCCTGGTCTTGTTCGAATACAAAGGGGCCATCTTCTGGAAGATGACGGCGGGGATGGGTGACATCGTGATCGCGCCGCTCTACCAGGCCCTGCGCCGGCGCGGCGTCGAGTTTGAGTTCTTTCACCGCCTCGACGGATTGCATCTGGACGCCCAACATCTGGCGATCGACGCGATCAGCATGGGACGACAAGTCCGCCTCGCCGACGGCGTCGACCACTATGAGCCGCTGACCACCGTGCGTGGCTTGCCGGTGTTCCCCGCGCAACCGCTGAGCTACCAACTGTCTTCTCCGGATCGCGACCGCATCCGTGACTGGCAGTCACTCGAAACACATTGGGGCCGTGAGGAAGACGCCGAGAGCAGGGTCTTGCGCCGCGGTGTCGACTTCGATCACGTCGTGCTGGCCGTGTCTCTGGGCATGGTCGACATCGTCGCCAGGGAGCTCGTCGCCGACCAGCCGAGCTGGCGGGATATGACCACGCAGGTTCGCACCGTCGCCACCCAGGCGTTCCAGATCTGGCTTGGCCCCGACGAGCCATCGCTGGGTTGGCACGGGCAGCCGGAGGTGACGACGAGCGCCTACCTTCCGCCGTTCGAGACGTGGGCCTCGATGGGACAGACCCTGTGGGCCGAGGAATGGCCGGACGACGATCGGGCGCGAACCGTCGCCTACTTCTGTGGCAGCCTCGGCGCGCCCTGGCCGACCGACGAGGACCCGGCGACCTACGTCCGCCGCTACGAAGAGCAAGTGCGCTCCGACGCCGTTAGATTCATGAACCGCGACATCGGTCTGTGGTTCCCGAATGCGGTCAGCGAAGCCGGCTTCGCGTGGCATCTATTGTGCGGTGCGGACGGACGACACGGGTCGGCGGCGCTTGAGAGCCAGCACATCAGCGTGAATATCGACCCGTCGGACCGCTATGTGCAATCAGTGCCCGGTTCCGACCGCTACCGATTACGGCCGGACGAAAGTGGTTACGACAACTTGGTATTGGCCGGCGACTGGACGGACTGCGGAATGAACGCGGGATGTATCGAGGCAGCCGTGCGTTCGGGCTTGCAGGCCGCTAATGTCTTGCTCGGGCGTGGTCGGCATTACGGGATCCGCGGCTTTTACCTGCCCTGAGCGGCGCCGAAGTCGGTGCCGGTGGTGAGCTCTTCCCAGTTCGCGATCTCGTTCGCACGCCCGTCCGCGATGTAGCGGTAGGCGGCCAGGGCGTCGGGTCCCAGCAGCAGGAAGCCGGGGGGCTCGCTGGATTCGACGGCCGCGATGATCGCCGCGCCGGCCTTGGCGGGGTCGCCGGCCTGATTGCCGTGCATGGTGTCGTTCTCTTTGCGACGCTGCCCGGCGGTGCTCGCGTAATCGTCGATGACCGTGGCCGACTGGGCGAGGGAGCGGCCGGCGAAGTCGGTGCGGAACGCGCCGGGTTCGACGACGGTCACCGAGATGCCGAGCGGGGCGAGCTCACCGCGGAGGGCTCCGCTGAGGCCTTCGAGGGCGGCCTTGGCTGCCGCGTAGTAGCCCGATCCCACCGGGGTCAGCTGAGCGGCGATCGAGGAGAGGTTCACGATGGCGCCGCTGCGGCGCGACCGCATGCCGGGCAGGACGGCTTTGATCATCGCGACGGTGCCGAAGAAGTGCGTCTCGAAAAGGGTGCGGACGTCGGCGTCGCCGCCTTCTTCGACGGCGGCGCGGTAACCGTAGCCGGCGTTGTTGACCAGGACGTCGACGCCGCCGAAGCGCTCCTCGGCTTGGCGCACGGACGAGCCGACCTGCTCGGGGTCGGTGACGTCAAGCGCAGCGGCGAGCACCCGCTCAGGCGCCGCCTCGGCCAGGTCGGCGACCTTCGTCGCATCGCGCGCGGTGACCACCGCGTTGTGGCCGGCGCCGATCACCGCTTCGGCGAGAGCGCGGCCGAGTCCGGTCGAGCAGCCGGTGATGAGCCACGTGGACATGAGTGTGAATCCTTCCGGTTTCGTCGGTCAGCGCGCGGCCCACAATCTGCGGATCCGGCTCGCCCACAACCTCAGTGTCCTTGTCGTCGTAATCGGACTTGGCCAGAACGTAGCGCATGGCGTTGATGCGGGCGCGCTTCTTGTCGTTGCTTCTGACCACGATCCAGGGAGCGATGTCGTGTCGGTCGCCTCGAACATCTGCTCCTTGGCGGCGGTGTAGTCATCCCACCTGTTCACCGACTCCATGTCCATCGGTGAAAACTTCCATTGCCGCACCGGGTCGACCAGCCGAATCGCGAATCGGGTGCGTTGCTCGGCGGGGGAGACCGAAAACCACAACTTGGTCAGGTCTATGCCGTCGTTGACCAGCATCTGTTCGAAAATTGGTGCTTCCCTTAAAAATTGGGCGTGCTCCTCGGGCGTGCAGAAGCCCATCACTTTCTCCACGCCCGCGCGGTTGTACCAAGACCGGTCGAACAACACGATCTCGCCGCCGGCCGGCAGGTGGCTGATGTAGCGCTGGAAATACCACTGCGTCTGTTCGCGTTCGCCCGGTTTCTCCAGCGCCACGACCCGCCCGTTGCGCGGATTGAGGTGCTCCATGAAGCGCTGGATGGTGCCGCCCTTGCCGGCGGCGTCACGACCCTCGAACAGGATCACTTGTCTGGCGCCAGTGCGCTTGCCGTGCTGCTGCAGCTTCAGCAACTCAATCTGCAGCCGCCGCTTGAGCTGCTCGTATTCGTCGTGCGTCATCCGGTGGTCGTAGGGATACCGCTCGCGCCACGTTTCGACATGGTTGCCCTCCCGGTCGAGCAGCACCGGATCGTCGTCATCCTCGTCGTCGATGGTGTATCCGTGCTCGGGAGTTGAAAGGGACTCCAGATCGATCTCTGCCATAGTTCGACGCTTACCCCTGGAGCGGGGGGCCGTCGAAGCGGCCGGTGGTGACGAACTCCGCGATCGGCCGGCGGCGCAGTTTGGTCAGCTGTCGCGTGGGTTTGCCGAGCGGCACGATCGCGGCGATCGCGTGGGTGTCCGGGATTCCCAGCAGCCGGCGGACTTGGTCCTCCTGAGCGATCGCCATCGTGGTGATGGTGCCGCCGTAGCCTTCGTTGCGGGCGGCCAGCAGGATGTTCCAGATCAGCGGGTACACCGATGCCCCGCTGGCCAGGCCGACGCGGTCCAGGTTCTGATCGACGGAGGCGACAACGCTGAGGTCGACGGTGAAGACGAGCACAACCGGGGCGTTGATGATGGGCGCGGTGAAGGTGTCCGGGACTTCGGTGCTGTCGATCACCTCCTGCGGTACCTCGCTGGGATGCACGGAATTCCAAGGGTTTTCGCCGGCCGTCAGCTGTGCGAAGTAGCGCCGGGCGGTGGCGGTGCCGAGTTCGGCCAGCTGGCGACGGACGTCGGCGTCACGCACCACGGTGATGTGGGCGCCTTGTCGGTTGCCGCCGCTGGGGGCGAACCGAGCGTTGTCGAAAATGCGCGACAACACGTCGTCGGGCAGGGGGTCGTCGGTGAACTCGCGCGCGGCGAACGTCGTTCGCATGACGTCGTACAGTTCCATGTCTCACACCCCCGCGATGCGTCGTTCGAGCCGGAAGGTGCGCTTGAAGCCGGCCGGCTGCGTCGTCAGGGTCACTTCCACCGCGCCGCTGGGGGCGACGACGTAGCGCTCCTCGACCTCCGGTCCGTCGCTCCAGCGGCCTACCGGCTGGCGCCCGAGATCGTCTTGGTCGTGCAGCGCCGGGTCGAACGGGAACAGGACCGGATCGTAGGGCACCACATCGCCATCGGGACGTCCGTTGACCAGGCGGCTGCACTCCACAAACCGGAAATGTCCGATGTTGTGCGCCGCTCGGTACGTCCGGCTGACGACCAGCGGCGAACGCCCGTGCGCCGGCAACGAGGCGTCCTTGGGCACGATCGGATCGAAGACGACGTCGTCGCCGGCCCTCGCCTCGCGGAACACCCCGAAATGGCGCGAAAAGCGTTCGGACAAGGCGAAACCGGATTCGGTATCGAGAAAGACCGCGAGACCGATGGCGGTGGCGGCGAACGGGTGCGGCGAGCGCTTGACCCGCCGCTCGCCGAACGTCGTGCGCAGGATCCGGGAAACCAGCGGGAAGCCCCCGGTCCCGCCCACCACATAGATGCCGGCCACCTCAGACCACGCGACGTCCCTGTCGTCGCGAGTCGGGTCGCGCAGCACGCGGTCGAGAAGTGCGGTCGTCTTGTCGACCAGTGGCGAGCACACCGAGTAGACGTCGTCGATAGGGCAGGAGAACGGTGGCCGCTCCCCGTTGTCGATCGCCGTGAGGTCCACCAAAAAGCGGCGCGTCTGCGGCCCGACCGCCTCCTTACGTGCGGCGCACTCCTCTCGCAAGAGCTCGCGCGCGGTGGCATCCACGCTCAGCTTCGAGCGGGCCAGGACGAGTTGCGTGATCGCCTCGTCGAAGTCGTCGCCGCCGAGACGTTGGATGCCCTCGCTGATGACCACTTCGTTGACCTGCCCGGTCATTTTCAGCAGCGAGGCGTCGAACGTGCCGCCGCCGAGGTCGTAGATCAGCACGTACTCGCGTTTGGCGGTGATCGTGGAGCGGTACCGATGGGCATATTCGAGGCCCGCGGCCGACGGTTCATTCAGCAGGGCGACGACGTGGAAACCCGCCGAGACGAAGGCATCCAGCGTCAGCAGACGCTGGGCGCTGGAGGCGTTGGCCGGCACGCTGATCGCGGCCTCGACGGTTTCACCCGGTGCGAGACCGGCGTTCGAGCGGTTCTGCAGGTCGCTTTTCAGCTGAGCCAGCAGGCCGGTGAGCAGTTCGGCCAGCCGGTAGGTGCGCCCAGCCAGGGTCACCTCGGTCCGCGGACCGGCGTGATTGAGCAGACGTTTGACCGATCGCAGCACCGACCAGCCCGGCTCGTGGCGCATGGCGGCGGCGTCCACCCCGAAGCACAACTGCCCGGCGGCGGTGTCGTTTCTGGCGGCGATCAGCGAAGGCCAGGTATCCACGCCGTCGAAGGAGACGACCGGATAGTTACCGCGGTCGACGACCGCGACGATTGTGTGGGTGGTGCCAAAGTCGATGCCGACTCTCATTCCGCACAATCTTAGGGTGGTGCCGCAGGCTCGGCACTGCCTCGTTATTCGGCGCGCCGCAGGGCGCGGGTCGGTCAATCCTCGAAGTGGCGCTCGTAGTCGCTGCGCTCCAGCCACCATTGCAGGTTGTAGATCCCCGTCGCGAACATCACCATCACCGCTGTGGAGCCGAGCGAGATGATCGCGCTCATAATCTGTCCATCGCGCGTGCCATCGCGGCGTTCTCGATGTATGCGTAACGCTTCGGGTAGTACTGGGATCGCGGGCGTGCTGGCTCCGTTGAGGCCGCAAACATTCGCCGCAGGACGGCGACGAGCCCGCCACCGGTGTTCTCGCGGCGCACTCCCGCAGCGGCCGCCGTGCTGAAAAGCACCTGCTGCGTGGTGATTAGAACCTCGGCGGATGCCGCGTCAGCCTGGGGGTGCGCAGCCGGAAGTGGTTGAGGCGCGGGTTCGTCGACGTGCTCGGTTGTGTCGGCGAGTGCCGCTGGTGAAACCAACATTTCGGTTACCTCCTGGGCGAGCGGCCGTGTTGAGGGGAGTCGGCCGGTTCGTGCACTCACCGTAAGGTCGGTAACCACCCCTTGGGATGCGTAGTCGACTACCTGCTTTTGCGTCACTACCCACCGCAGCCAGGCTAGGTACGAATCAACACAGCGCGTCCCATGCGCGCTGCAGCTCGCGCTCGGCGGCGGTGGCAATCAGACCCGACGGCGCGAACCTTTTCGACGGCACCGGGTCGTCTTCGCTCAACGGCCTGCCGCCACCGCGAATTGCCCTGATCGCCACGATGACTCCGGCGATCAACACGATGACGACAACCAGCGCGAACACAATCGACAGGGTGCCCTGGATGAAGGTGTTCCTGATGACGGCGTCGAGTTGGGGGGCGTTCTTGGCTGACCCGAACGCCGTCTTACCCGCGTTCTTTGCCGCCAAATACTTGTAATGCTGTGTCCAGTAGCCGACGGCCGGATCCCCGGAGAAGATCTTCTGCCACGAAGCGGTCAGCGTGACCACCAGATCCCACAGCAGCGGAATTGCGGGAATCCACGCCCACCGCAGTAGGCCCTTCTTGATGACCACCACGGTGACCACGGTCAGCGCGATGGCCGCGAGCAGCTGGTTGGCGATACCGAACAGCGGGAACAGCGTGTTGATGCCACCCAGCGGATCGGTCACGCCCATCAGCAGGACGCTGCCCCACCCGGCGACCACGGCCAGACTGCAGACCCACACGCCGAGGCGCCAACTCGGATTTCTGAACTTGGCCAGCGGACCGCCCACATTGCCCAGCGTGTCGGAAAGCATGAAACGTGCGACCCGGGTGCCCGCATCGACGGTGGTCAGGATGAATAGTGCCTCGAACATGATCGCGAAGTGATACCAGAACGCCCTGAGACTGTCACCGCCGAAAACGCGGTGCAGCACGTCTGACATGCCGAGTGCCAGCGTCGGCGCTCCGCCGGTGCGCGACACGATCGAGTGCTCGCCGACACCGCGGGCCGCGTCGTTGATCTGCGCGGCGGTCGCCGGGGCGCCCGACAGCCCGAGTTTGTTGACGTACTCAGCGGCGGTGGCCGCGGTGCCTCCGGTCTGCGGGGCCGGCGCATTGAGGGTGAAGTACAGGTGCTGATTGATGATCGACGCGGTAATCAGCGCCATGATCGCGACGAATGACTCGGTGATCATGCCCCCGTAGCCGATCACCCGCATCTGGCTTTCCTTTTCCAGCAGCTTGGGCGTCGTGCCCGATGAGATCAGCGAGTGGAATCCGGACAGTGCGCCGCACGCGATGGTGACGAATAGGAACGGGAACAGCGAACCGGCGAACACGGGTCCGTCGCCTCGGGTGGCGAAATGCGAGATCGCGGGGGCCTGCACGACCGGGTGCGCGATGAAGATACCGATCGCCAGCAGGGCGATGGTCCCGACCTTCATGAACGTCGACAGGTAATCGCGGGGCGCGAGCAGCAACCACACTGGAAGCACCGACGCCGCGAAGCCGTAGATGATGATCAACCACGACAACGTGATCGGTGACAGGTTCAACCATGATGCGCCCCAAGACGTTTTGGCGACCCAACTGCCGCCGGCCACCGATCCCAGCAGCAGCGCGGCGCCGATCACCGATACCTCCCCGACCCGACCGGGACGCAGGAACCGCAAGTAACAACCCATGAAGAGCGCGATGGGGATCGTCATGGCGATCGAGAACACACCCCACGGGCTTTCCGCCAGCGCCTTCACCACGATCAGCGCCAGCACCGCGATCAGAATCACCATGATGACGAGGACCCCGAGCAGGGCCGCCGCCCCGGCCGTGGCGCCGAGTTCTTCGCGGACCATCTGGCCCAGGGAGCGACCCCGTCGCCGGGTGGAAATCCACAACACCAGATAGTCCTGGACACAACCGCCGAGGACGGCACCGATGACGATCCAGATGCTGCACGGCAAATAGCCCATCTGGGTGGCGAGCACCGGTCCGACCAGTGGCCCCGCTCCGGCGATCGCGGCGAAATGGTGGCCGAACAGCACGCGCCGGTCGGTGGGCACGAAGTCCGTGCCGTCGTCGAAGATTTCCGCCGGTGTGGCGTGGTCGTCGCGCGGGCGAACAATCTTCATTTCGATCAGCCGCGCATAGAACCGGAATCCGATGATGTACGTGCAGATCGCCGCCACCACCAACCACACCGCGTTCAACGTCTCGCCCCGGACGAACGCGATGACCGCCCAGGCGATCGCACCGATCACGGCGATGATTCCGAAGACGATCTTGTGCCGGACGGTGATGGGGGAGCGGTCGATGATCGCGACGGGTGGCAGGTCGTCGTCGGTGCGGATCAAGCTGACATCTTTGTCGTCCACAGTCACGGTCAAACCCTACGACGACTGGGAATCTGGCGCGTGAGGTATCAGTACAGTGCGCGCACGGCGTCGATGGTGTCGGCTTCGGCGGGGCTCTTGTCGTCGCGGTAGCGGACCACCCGGGCAAAGCGCAGCGCGAGCCCGCCGGGGTAGCGCGTCGATTTCTGCACCCCGTCCAACGCGATTTCGACCACCTGCTCGGGGCGCACGTGCACGACCCATTGATTTAGGTCATCCTTCGTGCCCGGCATGGCGAGATCGCTGAACCGTTTGGTCTGCCAGTCCAGCATGGCGTCGGTCATGCCCTTGAAAGTCTTGCCCACCATGATGAATTCGCCGGTGACCGGATCACGCGCGCCCAGATGGATATTGGACAGCTTCCCGCGTCGGCGGCCCGAACCCCACTCCACGGCGAGCACCACCAGGTCGAGGGTGTGCACCGGTTTGACTTTCAGCCAGCCGGCTCCGCGACGGCCCGCCTGATACGGCGCGTCCGGTGACTTGGCCATCACCCCTTCGTGACCGGCGGCCAGCGTCGCCTCCAGGAAGGCGGCCGCCGCCGCAGGGTCGGACGTCACCAGCCGGTCCACTCGGTGGCGCGGCGGCACCAACGCGTCCAGCGCGGCCAGCCGCTCGGTGGTCGGCGCATCGAGCAAATCGACGCCGTCGCGGTGCAGGATATCGAAGAAGAACACCGAAAGTGGCTGTACCGCAACGGCTCTTGACTTTTTCGAGGCCACATCGACCGAACGGCCGAAGCGTGACGCGGTGACCTGGAAGCGGTGCGGGCGGTTGTCCGGCCGCAGCGCGATCGCCTCACCGTCGGCGATCAGCTCGGTCACCGGCAGCGCCAGCGTTGCCGCCACCACCTCGGGCAGCCGGGCGGTGACATCGTCAAGGCTTCGGGTGTAGACCGTGACCTCGTCTGCCGACCGGTGAATCTGCACTCGCGCGCCGTCCAGCTTGGCTTCGAAAACCGTTGTGCCGCCGTGGCGTTCGAGCGCATCGGTTACGCTCGTGGCGGTCTGGGCCAGCATCGGGCCGACGGGCCGGCCGACTCGCAGGGTAAAAGAGTCCAACGGTGCGTCTGATCCGGACAGCGCGGCCGCCGCGACCGCCGGCAGATCACCGCCCAGCATCGCTGCGCGCTGGACCGCAGCGGCCGGGATGCCGGCGGCCTTGGCGACGGCGTCGGCCATGATCCCGGCCAGCGCACCCTGCCGCAGCTCACCGCCCAGCAGCCGCAGCAGAAAGGTCTGCTCGGTGTCGGTCGCGGCGGCGAACAAACCCTTGACGAGTTCCGCGCGGCGGGCCTGGGACCCCTTGCCCGACACGGCGCCGATCTCCGAGAACCTGGCGTCGACGTCGGTGACGGTCAGGGCCGGATCCGCTGGATCCGCAGCCGCGGGCGCCTGGGGTGCTTGTGACCGCAGCGCTGCCCAGCCGACGCCGATCTGGCGTTGCGGCAGCTCGCCGGCGAGCCACGACACGATGATCGCTATCAGTTTTGGGTCGGGCGCGGCGCGGCGGAGCAGCTCGGCGATGTGGGCAACCTTGGTCAGCCGCGACGAGGTGCCGCCCACATTAAGCGATGTGCTTGCTACGTCGATGAGGAGCACGGTTCAGCTTGGCATGGCTCTTGAACAAGGATGAGCCAAGGCGGGGACAAGGCCGCAGAGCGGACGCGCTAGCGTACCTAGGCAACGTTACAAATATCAGCGATTCTGACAAGCTAGAACAGGAGAGGTCTGGATGGAGATCAGCGGGAAGAAGGTCGTCGTCATCGGCGGCGCGTCGGGGATGGGGCGGGCTAGTGCCGAGCTGCTGCACGAGCGTGGCGCGCAGGTCGCGGTGCTCGACCGAGAGGGTTCCGACGGCAAGGAGGTCGCCGAGGGTGTCGGTGGCACGTTCTATCCGGTCGACGTCACCGACTTCACGGGAACCGAGGAAACGTTGCAGGCGGCCGTCGACGAGCTGGGCGGGCTGCACGTCGTGGTGACCACCGCCGGCGGCGGCATCGCCAAGCGCACGATGACCAAGACCGGTCCGCACGACCTGGAATCTTTCCAGTCCGTGATCGACCTCAACCTCATCGCCAGCTTCAACATCAGCAGGCTCGCCGCCGCGCACATGAGTAAGAACGACCCCGAGGACGAGGAACGCGGCGTCATCATCAACACCGCCTCCATCGCGGCCTTCGAGGGCCAGATCGGGCAGGTCGCCTACACCGCCGCCAAGGCGGGCATCGCCGGCATGTGTCTGACCATGGCGCGTGACCTGGGGTCGCTGGGAATTCGGGTGCTGGCAATCGCCCCGAGCCTGTTTGCCACCGGGTTGACCAAGGGCATTCCCGACGAGTTCGCCTCCGCACTTACCAAGGACGCAGCGTTCCCCAAGCGGCTCGGCCGGCCCGAGGAGTACGCCAAGCTGGTGGCGGCGATCGTGGACAATCCGATGCTCAACGGCCAATGCCTGCGTCTGGACGCCGGGCAGCGGTTCGCGCCCAAGTAGACGCCCCCTCGGGCGGGCGAGCTCGGGGTCGCGCGGATTAAGTACACTCTTTATCGCGCCCAGCGATGACGCTCGGGCCGCGACGCTGCGCGAGGAGGGCCCTGATGGGTATCGCACTAACCGACGACCACCGCGAGCTCGCTGAGGTCGCCCGCGCTTTCCTGACCTCGCAGAAGGCGCGCTCGGCGGCGCGGTCCCTGCTGGACGCGCCGGAGGAGGCGCGCCCGCCCTTCTGGGGCGGCATCGTCGAGCTGGGCTGGCTTGGCCTGCACGTCGACGAAGAGCACGGCGGCTCCGGCTATGGGTTGCCCGAGCTCGTCGTGGTGGTCGAAGAACTCGGCCGGGCAGTTGCGCCCGGCCCGTTCGTCCCGACGGTGATCGCGTCGTCGGTGATCGGTAAAGAGGGCGCCGCCGACCAGAAGACCCGGCTCTTGCCCGGGCTGATCGACGGAACGGTCACCGCGGCAATCGGTCTGGACAGCCGGGTGCAGATCAAGGATGGGCAAGCCGACGGTGAGGCCGGGGTGGTCTTGGGCGCGGGGCTGGCCGAGCTGCTGCTGATCGCCGCGGGTGACGACGTGCTGGTGCTGGAACGCGATCGCGCCGGGGTGTCGGTCGAGGTGCCCGAGAACTTCGATCCGACCAGGCGGTCCGGGCGCGTCCGGCTGCAGAACGTGACCGTGTCCGACGACGACATCCTGCCGGGGGCGCGGGAATCGGCCCTGGCCCGCGCGCGGACGTTGCTGGCCGCCGAGGCGGTGGGCGGGGCCGCCGACTGCGTCGAGTCGGCCGTCGAGTATGCCAAGGTGCGTCAGCAATTCGGCCGCACCATCGCCACATTCCAAGCGATCAAACACCATTGCGCGAACATGGTGGTTGGCGCCGAATCGGCGATCGCCGCGGTGTGGGACGCCTCGCGGGCGGCGGCAGAGGATTCATCAGAAGACGAAGCGCAGTTCCGGCTGATCGCCGCGGTGGCGGCCGCGCTGGCCTTCCCCGCCTATGCGCGCAACGCCGAGCTCAACGTCCAGGTGCACGGAGGTATCGGCTACACCTGGGAACACGACGCGCACCTGCATGTGCGCCGGGCGATCGTGACCGCCGCGCTGCTCGGCGGTGACGCGCCGGCCCGGGATGTCTTCGATCGCACCGCTGCCGGTGCGGCGCGGGACAACAGCCTAGATTTGCCGCCCGAGGCCGAGGAACTGCGCACCCAAATCCATGCCGACGCCGCCGAGTTGGCTGCCCTCGAGAAGCAGGCCCAACGCGACAAGCTGATCGAGACGGGCTACGTGATGCCGCACTGGCCGAAACCGTGGGGCCGTGCCGCCGACGCGGTGGAACAGTTGGTCATCGAGGAAGAGTTCCGCGGGGCCGGCATCAAGCGGCCCGACTACGGAATCACCGGGTGGGTGATCCTGACCCTGATCCAGCACGGAACACCTTGGCAGATCGAGAGATTCGTTGAGAAGGCGTTACGCAAAGACGAGATCTGGTGCCAGCTGTTCTCCGAACCCGAGGCCGGGTCCGATGCGGCGTCCATCAGGACCCGGGCCACCAGGGTGGACGGCGGCTGGAAAATCAACGGGCAGAAGGTATGGACCAGCGGGGCCCACTACTGCGCTCGCGGCCTTGCCACCGTGCGCACCGACCCGGAGGCCCCGAAGCATGCCGGCATCACCACGGTGATCGTCGACATGAAGGCGCCCGAGGTCGAGGTGCGCCCGCTGCGGCAGATGACCGGCGGCGCCGAATTCAACGAAGTGTTCTTCAACGACCTGTTCGTTCCCGACGAAGACGTCGTTGGGGCGCCCAACTCCGGGTGGACGGTCGCACGGGCGACGCTGGGCAACGAGCGGGTCAGCATCGGCGGCAGCGGATCGTTCTACGAGGGCCTGGCGCCAGAACTGGTGAAATTGGCCCAACAGCACGCAGATCGCTTGGCGGGCGCGGCAATTCGACTGGGCTACTATCTGGCCGAGGAAACCGCGCTGCGGCTGCTCAACCTGCGCCGTGTCGCGCGCAGCGTCGAAGGGGCGGGCCCGGGCCCGGAGGGCAACGTCACCAAACTGAAGCTGGCCGACCACATGGTGGAGGGGGCCGCGATCATGGCGGCGCTGCAGGGGCCCGAGGTCGCGCTAGTTGACGGGCCCGGGGCGCTGGCCGGCCGACTGATCATGGGCGCGCGTGGCATGGCGATCGCGGGCGGCACCTCGGAGGTGACCCGCAACCAGATCGCCGAGCGAATCCTCGGCATGCCGCGCGACCCACTGATCAACTAAGCCGTAATAGCTCGCGCCTCCCAGCGCCGCTACGCCGGGCGGGGGATCGCCGCCATGGTCGACTGACCCAGCCAGCGCGACACTGCCCGGCGGGCATCGGTGGCTCCGTGGACTGTCACGCCGCCGTTGAGCATCGCCCGCGACCACGACACGTCGCCGCGCCACAGTTCGGTCAGCGTGCGCAGGCTGGTCTCGACGGTCGCGGCCACCTCGTAGCCCGGGTCAAAATCGCAGACCTCGGCCGCTCCTTCGGACACCATCAACCACCAGCCGGAAGCCTTAGGAGCGACCCCGGTAAGCCGAAACGCCACCACCGTGCGCGCTCTCGGCCAGGCATCGACCGGCACGGTGCGGCGGATATCCCACATCAGCAGGTGCGGGTCCAGGTCGTCGTCGCCGATCTCGGGGATCCAGCGGGCGCCCCAGGCGGCGAGTTCGTTGACCACACCGGCGAGCTCCTGACCGCAGGCTGTCAGCGCATACGACGTGCGGCCGTCGACCTCGGTGCGTTCGACCACACCGGCCCGGCTCAGCGACTTCAGTCGTTTGGACAGCAACGCCGGCGACATCTTGGGCACGCCACGCCGCAGATCATTGAAATGTGTGCTGCCTTTGAGTAGTTCGCGCACGACGAGCAGCGTCCAGCGTTCATCGAGCAACTCCATGGCCTTGGCCACCGGGCAGAACTGGCTGTACGTCGACATTTCGACATCCCTTACTTCGGCTGTGTCAAGTAGACGCTGTGGCAGCGCCGGTGGCTAGTACAGATTGTGAACTTCGGGTGGTTCAGATCCGGCACTGGAAGCGGTTGGGTGGCGAGCCCGACGATTGTGGCCACCAACTTTGAAGGGAAGTTCACATGACCGCAGTAACGGGAAGCGCCGAGCGCGGATACGAAAGTACGCACCGGGCGCTGTGGGCGCTGGGCGACTACACCAGCGTGGCGACCGACGTGGTGGCACCGCTGGGCCCGATGCTGGTGCAGGCCAGTGGAATTGGCGCGGGCGATCGTGTGCTCGACGTTGCCGCCGGCTCCGGCAATGTGGCGATACCCGCGGCGATGGCCGGCGCCGACGTGATCGCCAGCGACCTGTGCCCGGACCTGCTGGAGCGGGGCCGGGCGATCGCCGAAGCCCGCGGCGTCAGTCTGACCTGGCGGGTGGCCAATGCCGAAGCGCTGCCGTTCGGCAACGACGAGTTCGACGCGGTTGTCTCCTGCGTCGGCGTGATGTTCGCCCCACACCATCAGGACGCCGCGGACGAATTGGTGCGAGTCTGCCGGCCCGGCGGGGCAATCGGGCTGACCAGTTGGACGCCCGAAGGCTTCGTCGGCCAGATGTTCGCGACGATGAAGCCGTTCATGGCCGCGCCGCCGCCCGGCGCGCAACCGGCGCCGCTGTGGGGCAGCGAAAATCACGTGCGCGGCCTGCTGCGCGATCGGGTGCGCGACTTCACCGCGCAACGCCGCGCGCTGCGGGTGGATCGGTTCGCCAGCGGGGTGGCGTTCCGCGACTTCTTCAAGGCGAATTACGGCCCGACGATCGCCGCGTACCGCGGGCTCGCGGGGGAGCCCGAACGAGCTGACGCGCTGGACGCACGGCTGGCTGAACTCGGCGACCGCTACCTGGCGGGGAAGCCGACGATGGAGTGGGAATTCCTCTTGGTCACCGCGCGCAAGCGGTAGGGCTCGCTGTCCCTAAGCCGGCGCGAACAACGGCGCGCCGCTGGCGCCCCGTTCGGCCTGCGCGTCGACCGGCATCCCGACAATCACCGAATCCGGTTCGCAGCCAACGATATTGGCGGCGAGTCGAAGCCCGCTCTGTTCGGCGAGCTCGACGATGGCGATCACATACGGAGTCGGGATCTCCGGGTTGTAGGGGTGGTGGTTGACGGTATAGGTGAACACCGTGCCGTGCCCGGACACCGCCCGTGCGACCAACGGGCCGCCGCAGTCGCGGCACTCGCCCGCGGGCGGATGCACCCAGCGTGCGCACGCGTCGCAGTGTTCGATCAGTAGCTGGGACACCGGCTCGGCTGACACGACCAATACAGTACACTCTATTTGTTTTGGCGCATGCGGCGGGTTTGAGTCCTCACGGGTTAGGTGTAGATGAGCTACTTCGAAAAAGACGCGATCATCTCCGGCATCGGGATCTCACGAATCGGCCGTCGCACCGGCATTCCGGGCTTCGATCTGACTATGGAGGCGGTGCGGTCCGCCATCGACGACGCGGGCCTGGCCGCCGCCGACATCGACGGCATCGCGACCCTCGGTGACACGCCGCCCGGCGAGGTCAACGCCGCACTGCGCATCGAAGCCGCGGATTGCGGAAGCGGCTTCGGCACCGGCGGCCTGCTGAGCCCGGTGATGTCGGCGTGCCGCGCGGTCGCCGAGCGACGCGCCCGCCACGTGGTGATCTACCGGACCATCCAGATGCTCGGCGGGACGGTCCCGGTGAAGCAGGACGAAAACGCCCCCGCGCCGGCGCTGGCGCGCATGTTCGAGACGCCCGAGGGCGCCTCGCGTCCGGCGGTCGGCGCCATGGACGACGTCAACGATCTTGTTGCGGCGCAGGCGTATTCGGCGGCAAACTGGCTGGCGCTGAACTGCCGTCGTCACATGGAGCTGTACGGAACCACCAAAGAGCAGCTGGGCTGGATTGCGCTGAACGGCAGGCGCAACGCGGCGCTGAATCCCCTTGCGGTCTATCGCGAACCGATGACGATGGCCGACTACCTGGGTGCGCGGCCGGTGTCGACGCCATTCGGGCTGCTGGACTGCGACGTGCCCATCGATGGCTCGATCGCGGTGGTGGTATCGAACGCGGAGTACGCGCGCGACTGCCCGCACCGCGCGGTTGCGGTGGAGGCGATCGGCGGATCCGACGGTGCCGGCGGCTGGTTCCACCGCGACGACTACCCCAAGATGGCCATGTCCGATGCGACGGCGCAGATGTGGTCGCGCACCGAGCTGACGCCCGCCGACCTCGGGGTCGCCGAGTTGTACGACGGTTTCACGTTTCTCACCCTCGCGTGGCTGGAAGCCCTCGGAGTATGCGGCGAGGGCGAGGCCGGCCCATTCGTCGAGGGCGGTGCGCGGATCGCCCGCGACGGCCAGTTGCCGCTGAACACCTACGGCGGCCAGCTCTCCGCTGGGCGCATGCACGGCTACTGGGCGCTGCACGAGGGGTGTTTGCAGTTGCGCGGCGAGGCGGGGGAGCGGCAGGTGTCGCAACGCCCCGAGGTCGGTGTCGTCTCCGTGGGCGGTGGTCCCGTCGCGGGATGCATGCTGCTCACCTGTTGAGACACTCTGTGGGACAACTCGATTGAGCGGCACATGACCCGCGAGACCGGCCCGGCGGACAAACGAGCATCGAAGATCGCCCGCCAGATCGAAGCGGACATCGTGCGCCGCGGCTGGACCATCGGAGAGTCGCTGGGTTCCGAGCACGCCCTACAGCAACGCTATGAGGTGAGCCGGTCGGTACTGCGAGAGGCCGTTCGCCTTGTCGAGCACCACCAGGTTGCCCGGATGCGCCGCGGACCCAACGGCGGGCTGCTCATTTGCGAGCCCGATGCCGGCCCGGCCACCCGCGCCGTCGTCATCTATCTGGAGTACCTGGGCACCACGCTCGGCGACCTGCTCAACGCCCGCCTGGTGCTCGAGCCGCTGGCGGCCTCACTGGCCGCCGAACGGATCGACGAAGCCGGAATCGACAGGCTGCGAGCCGTTTTGCGCGCCGAACAACAGTGGAAACCCGGTCTGGATGAGCCACGTGACGAGTTCCACATCGCGCTGGCGCAGCAGGCGAAAAACCCTGTCCTGCAGCTGTTCATCGATGTGTTGATGCGCCTGACCGGGCGCTACGCCCGCAAGTCGCAGACGGGCTCCGCCGGCGAAGCCATTGAGCTGGTCGACCAGATGCACACCGACCACTCCGACATCGTTGCCGCGGTGACGGCCGGCGATGCGGCGCGGGCCAAGACGCTCAGTGAGCGGCATGTGGAAGCCGTCACCGCGTGGTTGCAGGAACATCAGCGCGGCCAATATACGCCGGAAGCGCCCCCGACCGGCATCCGACAACCGCGGCTCAACCTGGAGGCACCCCGCGGCAAGCTGGCCGAGGTGCTGGCGGCAACCATCGGCGACGACATCGCCGCCAGCGGCTGGAGGGTCGGTTCGGTCTTCGGCACCGAGACCGAGCTGCTCGAACGCTACCGGGTGAGCCGCTCGGTGCTGCGCGAAGCCGTGCGGCTGCTGGAACATCACGCGGTCGCACACATGCGCCGCGGACCCGGCGGCGGGCTGATCGTCACCAAACCGGAGGCGCAGGCCAGCATCGACACCATCGCGCTCTACCTGCAGTACCGCCAGCCAAGTCGCGAAGACTTTGGCTGCGTCCGGGATGTCATCGAGATCGACAGCGTGACGAAGGTCATCGAGCGGCGGAGCGAACCTGAGGTGGCGGCGTTCCTCAACCCCCAGGGGGCGGCTCGTTGTGAAACGGCCGACGATGTGCGCAATGCTGCTGTCGAAGAGTCACGATTTCATATCCGACTTGGCCAACTTGCCGGCAATTCGCTCCTGGATTTGTTCCTGCGGATCATCGTCGAGCTGTTCCGCCGGCACTGGTCCAGCACCGGGCAGGGCTTGCCGACCTGGAGCGACGCCGTCGCCGTTGAGCGCGCTCACCTGCGGATTCTCGACGCGATCAGGGACGGTGATGACAGCTTGGCCCGCTACCGCATCCGTCGGCATCTGGACGCCGCCGCCTCCTGGTGGCTGTAGGAGAACTCGATAGATCTGAGTCGGCGTGTCGTTAGCCACGTACGCATAGCGAAGGGCCTTCTGGGGTATGGGGAATAGAGACCGACGGAAGGGCCAGCAGGGGGTTGGCAATAGTGACACAACGCGGGAGCGCATACATGATGACGCGCACGGACGCCGAGCAACAGGGCTTCGTACACTCCGCGCTGCTTTACCAGTCGCAGGGGGAGTATCTGGATTTCGTGCTGCGCTTTGTGGTCGACGGTTTGGCGGCCGGCGAGCCCGTGCTGATCGCGGTGCCCGGCGAGAACCTCGCGCTGTTGCGTGACGCGCTACTTCGCGAATGCGACGGAATACCGGCCGGGTTGCATACGGCCGACATCACTGAGATCGCCCGGAACCCAAGCCGGTTTCTGGCGATAAAGAGCCGCTTCGCCGAGCAATACCGCGACCGACGGGTGCGCATCGTCAGCCAACTCGTATGGCCGGGCCGCACCGATGACGAGCTCCTCGCCTGCGTAGAGGATGAAGCGCTGGTCAACGAGGCGCTGGAAAACCACCAGGTGCTGGCATTGTGTCTCTACGACGCCAATCGCCTGGCTGAGGACGTGCTGGCGGATGCCCGTGCGACTCATCCCCTGGTGTGGAGATGCGGATCGCTGCATCGCAGTGCGGAATACGCGCCGGATGATGCGCTGGCACGCTGCAACAGACCGCTACCCGTAAATCCGGGGGCGGTCACATACACGGTCCGGAAGACCGCGGATCTGCGTCCGGCGCGATCGTTCGCCGTCAACTACGCCAGCTGGGTCGGACTATCGGAGAACGGCACCGACGATCTGCAACTGATCGCCACCGAGCTGGCCACCAACAGCTTGATGTATACGGACGGCGCGTGCCAGCTGGCCTTTTGGCGGGACAAGCAGCATCTGGTCTGTGAGGCGCGCGACACCGGACGGTTCGACGACCCGCTGGCCGGCCGCCGGCTCCCGGGCGACAGCGGCACTGCCAGCCGCGGACTGTTCCTGGTCAATGCCATGGCCGACTTGGTCCGCACCCACACCACGGCGAACGGCACCACGATCCAGGCATACCTACGGGTGGATCCATTGCCGGGACCGACTGGCTGACTCCGATCTAGCGCTGTTGCGGCGTTCCCGGCGCCGGCTGATTCGGTGGGGGGAGTTCTGATGTGCAGCCCATGGCCGTCATCGCGAACGCCGCGATCAGCGCTGCGGCCACGGTTCGAACTGCCAGCGTCCTCGTACTGCTCTTCGTGCTCATCGGTGGCGCCTTTCATGGGCTCGTGCGCAAGCGTGGTTCTGCGACGGCCAGTCTGGCAGACGCTATCGCCGGCATCGCGCGGGGGTCGTTTCGTGGTTTTGGGCCGAAACCGCCGGTAGATCGATTGCCCGTTAATGAACTTGCACCGCCGGCCCTCGGCGTCTAGTGTCGCGCTCGTGCGTTTTCTTGCCGTTTTCATCCGTAGTAGCCAGCACCCGCAGCGGGGTCTGATCCAGACCGACCCCCCGCTGTGGGTCGGAAGCTACTACCGTCGGTCACTCCTTCTGACCAGAGAAGACCGGCACATGACAACTCTTTCTAGTCTTTCCCGTCTTTCTGGCGGCGACGAGCGCCGATGCGAGGCCAATTCCTGGTTCGGCGAGCACTTCGGCGCCGCGTTGCCCCGTGGGCTGCGGGAACAGGCCGAGGACATGTCCTGGGAGAGCTTCGTCGCGGCCTACGGTCACACCGCCGGCCCGCTGCGACTGGGGCACTGGGCCTGCACAGACACCGAGCGGCCCGCCGGGCGGCTGGGCCCGCAGGCCCGCAACTTCCAGGCCGTCATCGTCGTCGGCGACAGCATCGGCACCTCCATGGCCGCCGCCAGCGGCCCTGTCGCCGCTCTCACCGCGATGTTGCACGAGCGCGGGATCACCGTGGAGACGTTGAAGTTCCACCAGATGCGATCCGGCGAATACACCGCCACCTTCGTCTGCGGCAGCGACGGGATCCGGGCCGAGTGGGCGATGGGCTGGGCCGAAGACCCGACGCAGTCCGCGCTGCGCGCGGTCATCGCGTGCGCCAACCGGCTGGTCGCCTGAGAGGTCTGCTCGCGAGAGTTCGCGAGCGTTAAAGCGGGCGCAGCACGATTGGCATGCCGTCCTTCGGTATGGGCATGCCGCCGTAGTCCCAGCTCGGCTTGTAGCCGGGTCGGGGAAGCTTCAGCTGGTAGCGACGCAGCAGCCGGTGCAGGATCGTCTTGATCTCCAACTGTCCGAACACCATTCCGATGCACTTGTGTGCGCCGCCGCCGAATGGCGAGAACGCGTAGCGGTGCCGCTTGTGCTCGTTGCGCGGCTCGGTGAAGCGATCAGGGTCGAACTTCAGCGGGTCGGTCCACAGCTCCGGCAGCCGGTGGTTCAACCCCGGATACGCGATGACGTTGGTGCCCTCCGGAAGGTAATAGCCCAGCAGTTCGGTGTCGCGCACCGCCCGCCGCATCGCCCATTGAACCGGTGTCACCAGCCGAATCGCCTCGTTGATCACCAGGTCGAGCGATTCCAGCTTCTCCAGTGATTCGATGTCCAGCGGCCCGTCGCCGAGCCGTTCGGATTCGTCACGGCAGCGCTCCTGCCACTCCGGATGGGCGGCCAGGTTGTAGGCCATCGTGGTGGCCGTGGACGTCGATGTGTCGTGGGCGGCCATCATCAGGAAGATCATGTGGTTGACGATGTCCTCGTCGGAGAACCGGTTGCCGTCCTCGTCCTCGGTCTGGCACAACACCGTGAGCAGGTCGTTGCCGTCCTTGCCGCGGCGCTCGATGACGCGGGCGGTGAAGTAGCTTTCCAGCAGTTCCCGTGCCTTCAGTCCCCGCCACCAGGTGAACGGCGGCACGCTGGTGCGGATGACCGCGTTGCCGGCCCGGGTCGTGGTCGTGAACGCGTTGTTCACCTTGGTGACCAGCTCGCGGTCGGTGCCGGGCTCATGCCCCATGAACACCATCGAGGCGATGTCGAGGGTGAGCTCCTTCATCGCCGGATAGAGCAGGAAGCGGGCGTCGTTGGCCACCCAGTCGTTGGCGATGACCTGCGACACGACCTTGTCCATCTGCTCGACGTAGCCCACGAGGCGGGAGCGGACGAATGCCTCCTGCATGATCCGGCGGTGGAACATGTGCTCTTCGAAGTCGAGCAGCATCAGCCCGCGGTGGAAGAACGGCCCGATCACCGGGACCCAGCCCTGCTGGGAGTAGTCCTTGTTGCGGTTGGAGTAGATGACCTGCGCGGCGTCGGGCCCCAGTGCCGCGACGGTCGGCATCACCGGAGAGTCTCCGTAGACCACCGGGCCCTTGTTCTTGTACAGAAACATCAGATAGTCCGGTCCGCCGCGCAACATCTCGATGAGATGCCCGATGACAGGCAGGCCCGCGTCACCGACGGCCGCCTTGAGGCCGCTGCCCGGTGGCGGGTCGGCCAGCTTGCGCTCCGGGAACTGGGTGTTCAGCAGCCTGCGCTCCACCAGGCCCAGGCCGGGGAAATTATTGACCGACGGGGTGAGGCGGCGCCGCGCCTGGTCGAGCAGGTAATGCGGGGTGCTGATGGTGGCGGCCATAAACGCTCCTTTGCGGGCCCGGGCTACGTGACGCCTGTCACTCGTCAACTATCCTTCGGTACACAGTTGACGGCTGTCAAGTTTGCTTTTCGTGCGCCGTAGTGCAAGGTCAGGGGGTGGATAACACCGCGGTGAATCCGGAGCAGGGCGAGCCGGCCGTGCGGCGCCGAGGTGACAAGCACCGGCAAGCGATCATGGGCGCGGTGCGCGAACTATTGCAGGAGAAACCGTTCGCCGAGCTCTCGGTGAGCACCATCAGTCTGCGAGCCGGAGTGGCCCGGTCCGGTTTCTACTTCTATTTCGATTCCAAGTACTCGGTGCTCGCCCAGATCATGGCCGAGGCCGCCGAGGAACTCGAAGAACTCACGCAATATTTCGCGCCCCGTCAGCCGGGCGAGTCGCCGGAGCAGTTCGCCAAACGGATGGTGGGCAGTGCGGCTGCGGTCTATGCAGACAACGACCCGGTGATGGCGGCCTGTAACGTCGCGCGCCACACCGATATTGAGATCCGGGAAATTCTCGATCGACAATTCGAGGTGGTGCTGGACCAGGTCGTGGGCATCGTCGAGGCCGAGATGAAGGCCGGGACCGCGCATCCGATCAGCGACGACATCCCGACGCTGGTCCGCACCCTGGCGGGCGCAACCGCTTTGGTGCTGACCGGCGACCCAATTCTCGCCGGCCGCGATCACGGCCTGGAGCGCCGCGTGCGGGTACTCGAGCAGTTGTGGCTGCACGCGCTTTGGGGGGGCAGCCCTAGGCACCCCTAGGCATCGGGGTACCCCGCGTATCGTCACGACCATGGCGCAGACGGGGCGGTTTTTCGAGGGAAAGCGGTGTTTTGTCACCGGTGCGGCCAGCGGCATCGGCCGCGCCACCGCGTTGCGGTTGGCCGCCCAGGGCGCCGAGCTCTATCTGACCGACCGCGATTCCGCTGGCTTGGCCCTCACCGTCGCCGACGCCCGCGCGCTCGGTGCGCAGGTGCCCGAGCATCGGGTCCTGGACGTGTCCGACTATGACGAGGTGGCCGCGTTCGCGGCCGACATCCACGCCAACCATCCCAGCATGGACGTCGTGATGAACATCGCGGGCGTGTCGGCGTGGGGGACCGTCGACCGGCTCACGCACGATCAGTGGAGCCGGATGATCTCGATCAACCTGATGGGCCCGATCCACGTCATCGAGACATTCCTGCCACCGATGGTCGCCGCCGGCCGGGGCGGGCAGTTGGTCAACGTGTCGTCGGCGGCCGGCCTGGTCGCGCTGCCGTGGCACGCGGCCTACAGCGCCAGCAAGTTCGGATTGCGCGGTCTTTCGGAGGTGTTGCGCTTCGACCTGGCCCGGCACCGCATCGGGGTGTCGGTCGTGGTGCCGGGCGCGGTGAAGACCCCGCTGGTCCACACGGTCGAGATCGCCGGCGTCGACCGCGAGGACGCTAAGGTCAGCCGCTGGGTCGACCGCTTCAGCGGGCATGCCGTGTCACCGGAGCGGGCG
Organism: uncultured Actinomycetota bacterium; assembly: GCA_963767375.1. Classification (GTDB taxonomy): domain Bacteria; phylum Actinomycetota; class Actinomycetes; order Mycobacteriales; family Mycobacteriaceae; genus Mycobacterium. The sequence goes on along the minus strand of CAVYDT010000003.1, from coordinate 1,758,019 downwards.
GCCGAGAAGATCTTGGCCGGGGCCGCCAAGAACAGGTACCTGATCTACACGTCGCCCGACATCCGGGCCCTGTACGCGTTCAAGCGGCTGGCGTGGTGGCCCTACAGCGTGGCGATGCGCCAGGTCAACGTGTTCTTCACGCGAGCGCTTCGGCCCGGCCCGGCGCTACACGAGCTACACCAGTTCCAGTCGCACCCCGAGTAGCCGGACCGGCCGGTCCAACTCGAACAGGTCCAGGATCTGCAGGGCCGCCGCGACTATGACGTCCGGATCGGTGCTGGGCTCGGCCAGCTTGCGGATCTTGGTCCGGGTGTAGAACGTGGCGGTGCGCACCGTCACCGCGACCCGCGCGACGATCCGCGCCGACACCACGACGTCGTCCAGCGTGCGCCGGGCCAGCTCCGTGACCGCCTGGTTCATTTCGGCTCGATCGGTGAGGTCGCGCGCAAAGGTGACGACGTGGCTGCGCGAGCGCGGCACCCAGGGCGCCGCGCTGACTTCGGTGTCGCCACCGCCCTTGGCGAGCAGCAACAGCCACAGGCCCGTGCGCGGGCCGAACGTCGACGTCAGCAGTTCTGCGTCGGCGCGCGCAAGCTGCCCGACCGTTGTGATATCAAGGGCAGCAAGCTTTTTCGCGGTCTTGGGGCCCACGCCCCAGAGCGCGTCGACCGGGCGGTCGGCCATCACGGACATCCAGTTCGCGTCGGTGAGCGCAAAGACCCCTGCTGGTTTCGCGAAGCCGGTGGCGACCTTGGCGCGCTGTTTGTTGTCGCTGATGCCGACCGAGCAGGACAGTCCCGTTTCCGCCAGGACGATGGTGCGGATCTGCTCGGCGACTTCGGTGGGGTCGGCCGCGCCGGCCGGCAGCCCGAGGTACGCCTCGTCCCAGCCCCACACCTCGACGGGATGCCCCAGGTCGCGCAGCAGCCCCATCACCTCGTCGGACGCCGCGTCGTAGGCGGCGGGATCCGACGGCAGAAAGGTGGCCCCCGAGTTTGGGGGACAGCGGCGGGCGGCGCTGCGCAGCGGCATGCCCGCGTGCACGCCGAACTCGCGGGCCTCATACGAAGCGCAGGTGACGACCTTGCGCGGTTCGGTCGGATCGCCGCTGCCGCCCACGATGACCGGCAGCCCGACCAGTTCGGGGCGCCGGCGCAGTTCGACCGACGCCAGAAACTGGTCGAGGTCGACGTGCAGGACCCAGGGCGACATCCGGGTTGATCACCGCCCGCACAGCTTGCGCGCCAGGCTCTCCCACGCGTCGCCCAAAGTTTGCAGGGTGTGACCGCCGCCGTGGAGTTGATGCTCGATGTAGTCCGCATCGAGCAGGGCCAGCAGTGCGTCGGTCTGGACATCAAGGTCGCCGGTGGTGTGCGCCGAGGCCAGCAGCACCCGCACATGCGTGCGCTGCACCGCGTGCGCACCAACGTGGCGCATCTGCGGATCGCGGTTGGCCGCCGAGAGCAGGGCGTGGTGGGTGTGGACGAAGCAGATCCGTTCCCGGCCGAACGCGACCAGTCGATCCATCGGCGGCGCATCGGGGCCCAGCGGCGGCGGGCCGAACAGAAATGCCTGCTGACTGGCCCGCTCATCCTCGTCGAGCAGCACCATCATCAGGCCCGCACGGCTGCCGAACCGGCGGAACAGCGTGCCCTTGCCGACGCCGGCGGCCGCGGCGACGTCGTCCATGGTGACGGCGTCGGCGCCGCGCTTGGCGACCAGGCTGCGGGCGGCGTCGATCAACAGCGCTCGATTGCGCGCCGCGTCACTTCTCTCTAGTGCTGCGGACACCGGCAATTCGCCCACCCGCTCGACACTGCTCACTCCTGCACTGTAGCTCGGTTGGAATAAAACGGACTAAAGTCCGTTTCAACCGTGGAAAGATGTAGACCAACGGTTGAAGGGAGCCGGACAGTGGCACAGAATCTAGAAAACTCCGCCATCAAAGTATTGGCGTTGGTGGGCAGCTTGCGTGCGGCGTCGATCAATCGCCAGATCGCACAGCTGGCGGCCGAGGTGGCTCCGGAGGGCGTCACTGTCACCCTGTTCGACGGGCTGGGGGACCTGCCGTTCTACAACGAGGAAATCGACAATGCGACCAACGAGGCCGTCGAGCATGCGCCTGCCCCGGTGGAGGCGCTGCGGGCCGCGGCGGCCGATGCGGATGCCGTCCTGGTGGTGACCCCCGAGTACAACGGCAGCATTCCCGCGGTGATCAAGAACGCGATCGACTGGCTGTCTCGCCCCTTCGGCAACAGCGCGGTGAAGGACAAGCCGTTGGCAGTGATCGGCGGGTCCTTTGGCCAATACGGCGGGGTGTGGGCGCACGACGAGACCCGCAAGTCGTTCGGAATCGCCGGTGCGCGTGTAGTCGACGCGGTCAAGCTGTCGGTGCCGTTCAAGACCCTGGAAGGCAAGGCTCCCGCGGAGCACGCCGAACTGTCGGCGAACGTGCGCGACGTCGTGGGCAAGCTCACCGCCGAGGTCAGCTGACATCTGAGCTGACAAAAGTGCAGTAGAAGCCGCCAGTCACGACTGGCGGCTTTGCTGGCTTCGGGCCGACGGTGTGCGCACGCCGGGGATTGTCGGTGGCCGATGGTAAACCTAGCCGTGTGGACACCGCCGGCGGCATTTGTGACGTGCGACACGCCGAGCGGCGCGCCGGACAAAGCGTATCGACCAGGGAATTTCAGAAATGTTATTCAGAACATCTTGTATCTGGGCCACTTGTCACCCACTAGGTGTAGTGTTTCGCAGGTCGGCAGATCCCAGGATCACCAAGCCACTCGGCCCTGGTGGACCTCCCGGAATCGGCCTGAATATGTCGAAGCCAGCCTTCGCCATAGACAGCCGCAGGACGGGAATCTTGGGACCTGACGGACTGCTGAACTCAGCGCAGACGTTGTACCAAAGTAGTTGCCAGTCCGTGATCAAGTTTCCCCTTCCGCAAAGGAGCGGTATCTCAGATGAGCATCACCGTGTACACCAAGCCCGCATGCGTGCAGTGCACCGCCACCTACAAGGCGCTAGACAAGCAGGGCATCGCGTACCAGAAGGTCGACATCACCCTGGATTCCGAAGCGCGGGATTACGTGATGGCGCTGGGCTACCTGCAGGCTCCCGTCGTGGTGGCGGGGAACGACCACTGGTCGGGTTTCCGCCCCGACCGCATCAAGGCGATCTCCGAGGCCGTGCTGACCGCGTAGCGCTGCCGAAGATGGGCGAGGTTAGTTAAGGAGGTTGCGGTGCCATGGAGATCACGGACGTCACGGGACGCAACCTGGTCTATTTCTCCAGCGTGTCGGAGAACACCCACCGCTTCGTGCAGAAGCTGGGTGTTCCCGCCACGCGGATACCGCTGCATGGCCACATTGAGGTCGATGAGCCGTACGTGCTCGTGTTGCCAACCTACGGCGGCGGGCGGGCCACTCCGGACAGCTCAAGTATTGATGCCGGCGGCTATGTCCCCAAGCAGGTCATCGCCTTTTTGAACAACGAGTACAACCGCTCGCTGATCCGCGGCGTCATCGCCGCCGGCAATAACAACTTCGGCACCGAATTCGCCTATGCGGGCAACGTGATCTCCCGCAAGTGCGGCGTGCCCTACCTTTACCGTTTCGAACTGATGGGAACCCCGGACGACGTGGAAGCCGTCCGCGCAGGTCTCGCTGAATTCTGGAAGGAACAGACGTGTCACCAACCGTCACTGCAGAGCCTGTAGCCGCCGGCACGCACGCGGGGGCCGACGAGACGGACTACCACGCGTTGAACGCGATGCTGAACTTGTACGACAAGGACGGCAACATTCAGTTCGACAAGGACGTACTCGCCGCCCACCAGTATTTCCTGCAGCACGTCAACCAGAACACCGTGTTCTTCCACAATCAGGATGAAAAGCTCGACTACCTGATCAAGGAGAACTATTACGAGCGCGAGGTTCTCGACCAGTACTCGCGCAACTTCGTCAAGACGCTGCTGGACCGCGCCTACGCCAAGAAGTTCCGATTCCCAACGTTTCTTGGGGCATTCAAGTACTACACCTCCTACACGCTGAAGACGTTCGACGGCAAGCGCTACCTGGAGCGCTTCGAGGACCGCGTTGTGATGGTTTCCCTCACGCTGGCCGCCGGCGACACCGGACTGGCGGAGAAGTTGGTCGACGAGATCATCGACGGCCGGTTCCAGCCGGCCACCCCGACGTTTTTGAACTCGGGCAAAAAGCAGCGCGGTGAGCCAGTTTCTTGCTTTCTGCTGCGCATTGAGGACAACATGGAGTCGATCGGTCGATCGATCAACTCCGCACTGCAGCTGTCCAAGCGCGGCGGGGGAGTTGCGTTGCTGCTGAGCAATATTCGTGAGCACGGTGCACCGATCAAGAACATCGAGAACCAGTCGTCGGGCGTCATTCCGATCATGAAGCTGCTCGAGGATTCCTTCTCCTACGCCAATCAGCTGGGGGCGCGCCAGGGCGCCGGAGCGGTGTACCTCAACGCCCATCACCCGGACATCTACCGCTTCCTGGACACCAAGCGGGAGAACGCCGACGAGAAGATCCGGATCAAGACGCTGAGCCTGGGCGTGGTGATCCCCGACATCACCTTCGAGCTGGCCAAGAAAAACGACGACATGTACCTGTTCTCGCCGTATGACGTCGAGCGGGTTTACGGCGTGCCGTTCGCCGACATCTCGGTGACCGAGAAGTACTACGAGATGGTCGACGACGCGCGCATCCGCAAGACCAAGATCAAGGCGCGGGAGTTCTTCCAGACGCTGGCCGAGCTGCAGTTCGAGTCGGGCTACCCGTACATCATGTACGAGGACACCGTCAACCGAGCCAACCCCATCGAAGGCAAGATCACGCATTCCAACCTGTGCTCGGAGATCCTGCAGGTGTCGACGCCGTCGTTGTTCAACGAGGATCTGACGTATGCCAAAGTGGGCAAAGACATTTCGTGCAACCTGGGGTCGCTGAACATCGCCAGGACGATGGATTCGCCGGACTTCGCCCAGACGATCGAGGTGGCGATCCGCGCGCTGACCGCCGTCAGCGACCAGACCCACATCTGGTCGGTGCCCTCAATCGAGCAGGGCAACAACGACTCCCACGCGATCGGGCTCGGGCAGATGAACCTGCACGGCTACCTGGCCCGCGAGGGCGTTTTCTACGGTTCCGAAGAGGGCATCGACTTCACCAACATCTATTTCTATGCGGTGCTCTACCACGCGCTGCGCGCGTCGAACCGCATCGCGATCGAGCGCGGCGCGCACTTCAAGGGTTTCGAGCGCTCCAAGTACGCGTCGGGGGAGTTCTTCGACAAGTACACCGAGCAGGCCTGGGAGCCGCAGACCGACAAGGTGCGTCAGTTGTTCGCCGATGCGGACATCCGCATCCCGAACCAGGACGATTGGCGGCGGCTGAAGGAATCCGTGCAGGCGCACGGCATCTACAACCAGAACCTGCAGGCGGTGCCGCCGACCGGGTCGATCTCCTACATCAACCATTCGACGTCGTCCATCCACCCGATCGTGTCGAAGGTCGAGATCCGCAAGGAAGGCAAGATCGGCCGGGTCTACTACCCGGCGCCCTACATGACCAACGACAACCTGGAGTACTACCAGGATGCCTACGAGATCGGCTACGAGAAGATCATCGACACCTACGCGGCGGCCACTCAGCATGTGGATCAAGGGCTTTCGCTGACGCTGTTCTTCAAGGACACCGCTACCACGCGTGACGTGAACAAAGCGCAGATCTACGCCTGGCGCAAGGGAATCAAGACGCTGTACTACATCCGGCTGCGGCAGATGGCGCTCGAAGGCACCGAGGTCGAGGGCTGCGTTTCCTGCATGCTGTAAATGCGCCGTCTGACCAGGTCAGCAGTGCCAACGGCGTAAGGTGACTTGACGTGGTGAGAATTCCGCGACCGCACCCCAGCGTGAAGCCGGGTAAGAAGGTCGACGCGCGCAGCGAACGCTGGCGTGAACACCGCAAGAAGGTGCGCAGCGAAATCGTCGATGCGGCGTTCCGCGCGATCGACCGCCTGGGGCCAGAGCTCAGCGTGCGGGAGATCGCCGAAGAGGCCGGCACCGCCAAACCGAAGATCTACCGGCATTTTCATGACAAGTCCGATCTGTTCCAGGCGATCGGGGAGCGTCTGCGCGACATGTTGTGGGCGGCGATCTTCCCGTCGATCAACTTCGCCACCAACTCGGCCCGCGAGGTTATCCGGCGCAGCGTCGAGGAGTACGTCACCCTCGTCGACATGCATCCCAACGTGCTAAGGGTCTTTATTCAAGGCCGGTCCGCGGCCACCCCGCAATCGACGGTGCAGATTCTCAACGAAGGCCGCGAGATCACGTTGGCGATGGCCGACATGTTCGACAACGAGCTACGGGAGATGGAGCTGGACGGCGCGGCGGTTGAACTGGCCGCTCACGCGGCCTTCGGGTCGGCCGCCTCAGCCACCGAGTGGTGGCTGGGTCCCGATTCGGACAGTCCCCGACGCATGCCGCGTGAGCAGTTCGAAGCCCATCTAACGACCATCATGATCGGCGTTATCGTCGGCACCGCCGAGGTGCTGGGCATCACAATGGATCCTGACCAGCCGATTCACCACGTCGTGCCGCGCAACTCTGCGTGAGTGGAGCCTAGGCGTGTTGACGGCGTTGACACAGCCGCAGCGATCGATGACACTCGTTGTAGCCGATACCCCGGGTACTGGGTATTTAGCGGGTATACCGCGGTTAACTGCCGATAGCCGTAACGCCGCCGGCGCAGGCCTCAATAGGAAGACCAATTCACCATGACCGACGTCGTGACAGAAGCCGATACTCGGCCGCAAGCCGACAAGCCACCGGTGCACACCCGCGCCGTCATCATCGGGACCGGATTCTCTGGTCTGGGTATGGCCATCGCGTTGCAGAAGCAGGGTGTGGACTTCGTCATCCTGGAGAAGGCCGACGACGTCGGGGGCACCTGGCGCGACAACAGCTACCCGGGCTGCGCATGCGATATCCCGTCGCACCTGTACTCGTACTCCTTCGAGCCCAAGCCGGACTGGAAGAACCCGTTCTCCTACCAGGCCGAGATCTGGGACTACCTCAAGGCAGTCACCGAGAAGTACGGGCTGCGCCGCTACATCGAGTTCAATTCCCTGGTCGATCGCGGTTATTGGGACGACGACGAGTATCGCTGGCACGTGTTCACCACCGACGGGCGTGAATACGTCGCCCAGTTCCTGGTCTCCGGCGCCGGAGCGTTGCACGTCCCGTCTTTCCCCGAGATTGACGGCCGCAACGAATTCGCCGGTCCCGCTTTCCATTCCGCGGAATGGGACCACACCGTCGACCTGACCGGCAAGCGGGTCGCGATCATCGGAACCGGTGCGAGCGCGATCCAGATCGTGCCCGAGATCGTCGGGCAGGTCGCCGAACTGCAGCTCTACCAGCGCACCCCGCCGTGGGTGGTGCCACGGTCCAACCCGGACCTCCCGTTGGTGCTGCGTCGGGCCATGGGGAACGTCCCCGGGCTGCGCGCGCTGACGCGTTTGGGCATCTACTGGGCCCAGGAGGCGCTGGCCTTCGGCATGACCAAGCGGCCGAACGCGCTGAAGTTCATCGAGGCCTACTGCAAATACAACATCCGCCGGTCGGTGAAGGACCGCGAGCTGCGCCGCAGGCTGACCCCGCACTATCGCATCGGGTGCAAGCGAATCCTGAACTCCTCAACCTATTACGGCGCAGTCGCGGACCCCAAGACCCGACTGATCACCGACGGCATCACCCGGATCACGCGCGACGGCATCGTCACCGCCGACGGCACCGAACACCAGGCGGACGTGATCGTGTACGCCACCGGCTTCCACGTCACCGACTCCTACACCTACGTCCAGATCAAGGGGCAGCACGGCGAGGATCTGGTCGATCGGTGGAATCGCGAGGGCATCGGCGCCCACCGTGGGATCACCGTCGCCGATGTGCCCAACCTGTTCTTCCTGCTGGGACCCAACACCGGGCTGGGGCACAACTCCGTGGTGTTCATGATCGAATCGCAGATCCGCTACGTCGCCGACGCGATCGCCAAATGCGACAAGTTGGGCGCGCAGGCGCTGGCGCCGACGCGCGCCGCGCAGGACCGCTTCAACGATGAACTGCAAGCCAAGCTGGCCGACTCGGTGTGGAACACCGGCGGCTGTGCCAGTTGGTATCTCGACGAGCATGGCAAGAACACCGTGCTGTGGGGTGGCTACACCTGGCAGTACTGGATGGCGACGCGGTCGCTGAAACCCGCGGAATACCAGTTCTTCGGAGTACTCCGTACACGCGGTCAGAAGGACCTGAGCCCCGCTGGAAACGCATAACCAAGTGCCAGGCCGCTAAGGGGGAACCGCTCAGTGTGCGGGATGGGTGCCGGCGTCACGCGACGGCGCGGGCGACATGGTCGGCCAGGAGGGCATACATCTGCCGGGTGATGTCGGCGGCGTCGCTCATGATGTTGTAGCCGTGGTCGACCCCTTGCACTTCGTGGTACTCCACGAGTGAACCGGCGACATCGAGCTTGTCGGCATAGGCTGCGGCTTCGTCGCGCAGCCGGTCAAATTCCGCCGTAACAACGACTGTGGGGGCGATGCCTTTGATGTGGTCGCCGTTGGTTCCCCATGCCGGTGAGGCAAGGCGGTCGCGCCGCTGCGTTGGATCGGGTATGTAGGCAGTGTCGAAGACCTCTCCCATCCAGGGCCGCATCACAGCCGCCCGTCCAGCGGGAGAGCATTTGTCCTTCGTTCTCGTGGCGAGGTCCAACGGCGCATAATGCAGCACTTGAAGTTTGATCTGTGGTCCGCCGTTTTCGAGTGCGAGCCGCGCTGCAGCTGCGGACAGGTTGCCGCCCGCGCTCTGACCGCCGACGCACAGCCTGCTGCCGTCCCAGTCACGCTCATCGGATGCAGCCCACCGCAGCACTTCGTAGACCTGCTCGACCGGTGCCGGGAAGCGCCGGTGCGGGGCCAGTACGTAATCGGTGTTGACGACAATGACATTGGCGTGCGCGGCCAGATAGCGACACCATGGGTCGTCCTGCTCGCGGTGGCCGACGACGAAGCCTCCTCCGTGGATATTCACGTAGACCGCTGGCCTTTTGCCAGTCTGGGGGTTGGGGTAATAGACGGTCGCTGGGGTGTCGCCGTGGCGTGTCGGGATCGACACGACAGTGGAGCGACCAGTGATCTCCGGGAATCGTACAGCGGGTTTAGGTGCAGGGTTGACGACTGCGGCGAATAGACGGGCCACCGAGTCGGCCACCAATTGCGTGGACAATAGCTTCACGTCTCAAGGGCCTTTCATGTCTCTCTCTTAGGTACCCCAGTACCGGATGGGGCCGACACCGGCCCACTCCCTGGGTGCATCTCAAGATCATGGAACCAACAAGCCCCAACGGCGTCTGACGGGGCATGGACGACAACGAACGTGAAGCGATCCGAGCCGTGATCGCGGATACGTCCAGATCCTCGAAAACACCGACCACAGTACAGGCTTGGGATTCGGCGTAAGCCCCACCCTTACCTCGCTGGGTGATGTGCGATGTCTTCTCATCGCCTTGGACATTGGAGACCCTGGCCCCTACAACTGCCCGAAGGCGGCCAGCGGAGCTGGGCTGCTGGGAGCGAACTCCCGTTCGCGTAACCGTTATGTACGGAGTATCGCGCAGTACCAGTTCTTGGGGGTGGGCCCAGGCGCGCGGCTAGGAGACGCGCGCGTTGAGGTGCTTGAGAGCCGCTTCGGCGCCGTTCCACCCGGGAATGCCGGTCACGCCGGGGCCGGGGTGGGTGCACTGGCCGCAGAGATAAAGCCCGTGGACCGGCGTGGCGAATTTGTCGGCTCCTTCGACGACGCGGCCGGTCCACAGCTGGTTGGGCTGCAGCAGGCCATGTGAGTAGTCACCGGCGTGCGCGCTGAAGGTGCTGCCGAAGTACCGGTTGGAGAACACCACGCGGTTGGTGACGGAGTCGGCGAACCCGGGCGCGAACGTGTCGAAGATGTTCACGCACGTGTCGGCGTATTGCTCTTTCCAGCTTCGGTTTTCGTCGGCGTCCAGTCCGGTGGGGAAGTAGGGCGTGAAAATCGTTGCGCTGTGCTTACCTTCGGGCGCCAACGACGAGTCGACCATGCTGGGTATGTACAGGTACGTGGGAGGGGCGTCGGGAAGCTGGCCCTTACGGTATTGCTCCCAGGCGTCGCTGATGTATTCCGGCGACGGCGCGTAGGCGACGGTGGGACACCATTGCCCGTTGTCCTGCATGAAGGGCTGCAGCCGTTCGATCCACTGCGGGGCTTGGTCGATGGTCAGATGCGCCTGGATGTATCCCAGGTTGAAGTTGATTTCCTTGATCTTGCGGATGTAGTCGGGCGGAAAGTGCTGCACGCCGGCCAGATTCACAAATGTCGTGTACGGGTCGAGCGAGGACAGCACCGCGTCGGCGGAAATCGTTGTGCCGTCGCGTAGTTCGACGCCGGTGGCGCGTCCGTCGGTGACCAGGATCTGCTTGACGTGCTGCTTCATCTGCACCTCGGCGCCCAGCGATTCGGCGCGACGGCACAGCGCCGTGCTCAGCGAGCCGATGCCACCGCGCGGCATGATGTATTCGACGTTGCCGCCGCCGATCAGGTAGTGATACAGCGTCGAGGCATTCGAGCCCGGTGTCCACGGGCCGCCGTCGAAGGCGTCGATCGACATCGCGGCCAGCGAGCCCTGGATGCAGCGGCCCTGGTCGGGCTCCAGGAAGCGGCGGACCGTGTCCATCGTGCTGCCGTACCACATCTGCGCGAAGTCGTGACGGGCCTCGGGCGTGGGCTGCTCGGCGATCACGTCGATGATGTCCAGCGGGGGGCCGAACGCGGAGTCGACGAAATAGGGCGCGAAGCGGCCGATGTGCGCGAACAGTCCACCCAGGCCGGCGGCGACGTCGGGTCCGTGGTCTTCGATGAGGTGCCGGCCCATGCGCTCCAGGTCGTTGTACATCACGAACGGGGTGTCTTCCGGCGCTCCGAACGTGCAGGTGGACGTCCACTGGTCCATCAGCTCGAAGCCCCACTTGGTCAGCTCCAGGCGCTCCGTCATCTCCTGACGCCAGATCAGCACCGCCCAGGCGCCGACGCTGTGCTTGTATCCGTCGAACAGCTCCCGGGTGGCGGCCATGCCCCCGAGGAAGTGAGCCCGTTCCAGCACAAGGACTTTCGCGCCATTCTTGGCCAGCACGTTGGCGGCAACCAGACCGTTGTGACCCGCCCCGACGACGATCGCGTCATAGTCGGCCATGCTGACTCCTTCGCTGGTGATCCCTGGACTGAACGCACAATGTCATATCTGACATATTTGCGTCAATGGTGACATTTGGTGTGTGCTGACACGGTGGAATCACGGGGATCCCGGCGTGAGCGCACGCGCCAGGCACTACTACAGGCGGCGATGAAGCGCTTCGTCGCCGACGGCGTGCAGCAAACCAGCGTCGCCGACATCGCCGCCGACGTCGGGGTCACCGAGCGAACCTTCTATCGGCACTTCCCGTCCAAGCATGCGGTGATCTTCGCCGACTACGACATCGGCTTCGAATGGTTCGCTCGCGCGCTGGCGCTGCGTCCGCACGGGGAACCGATCACGGTGTCGGTGCGAAAAGCCGTGGACGCCTTCCCTTTCGACTTCGCGATGGTCCGCGAGGCGGCCACCATTCGATCGCGCGACCTCGACCAGGACATCATCACCACGCACATTCGACGGATGCGCGATCAGGTCGCCGGCGAGATCGGGCGCTTCATCCACCAACGATCGGCACCCACCGCCGACGGGGCCATGATCGCTGACATCGCGGCGCACAGCCTGGCGATCGCGGTGTTCGTCGCGCTGGAAGAGTGGATGGGCTCGGTCGAACAGGGTGGCGGGCACGATATCGACGAACTGAGCCGCCTCACCGACATCGCGCTGAGCGCCCTGGAGGATGGCCTCACGCATACCCTGCGGGACGCCGGGCTGGACTGATCCGGGCGACACGCAAACACCAGGTCTTGTATTGCACCGGCTTGTCGGACACCAGGGGTAGTGTCTGTGGCCTAGGTAACTACATCCAAAACCGGCAGGTGAAGTGGGGTTCTGGTGTCCGAAAACATGAAACTGATCGACCGGACCTCGGCGATCAACTGGAACCGTCTGCTCGACGACAAGGACGCTGAGGTCTGGGATCGGCTGACGGGCAACTTCTGGCTGCCCGAGAAGGTGCCGGTATCCAACGACCTCCCGTCGTGGGGGACGCTGACCGCCGGCGAGAAGCAGCTGACGATGCGGGTGTTCACCGGGCTGACGCTGCTGGACACCATTCAGGGCACGGTCGGGGCGGTCAGCCTGATTCCCGACGCGCTGACCCCGCACGAACAGGCCGTCTACACCAACATCGCGTTCATGGAGTCGGTGCACGCCAAGAGCTACAGCTCGATCTTCTCCACGCTGTGCTCGACCGCTGAGATCGACGACGCGTTCCGCTGGTCGGAGGAGAACCCCAACCTGCAGCGCAAGGCCGAGATCGTGATGCAGTACTACCGCGGGGACGAGCCGCTCAAGCGCAAGGTGGCCTCCACGCTGCTGGAAAGCTTCCTTTTCTATTCCGGGTTCTACCTGCCGATGTACTGGTCGAGCCGGGCCAAGTTGACCAACACCGCCGACATGATCCGGCTGATCATCCGCGACGAGGCCGTCCACGGCTACTACATCGGCTACAAGTTCCAGCGGGGTCTGGCGCTGGTGGATGAGGCCAAGCGCGCCGAACTGAAGGACTACACCTACGAACTGCTCTTCGAGCTCTACGACAACGAGGTGGAGTACACCCAGGACCTCTACGACGCGGTCGGGCTGACCGAAGACGTCAAGAAGTTCTTGCGCTACAACGCAAATAAGGCGTTGATGAACCTCGGCTACGAGGCGCTGTTCCCGCGCGACGAGACCGACGTGAACCCGGCGATCCTCTCCGCGCTCTCGCCCAACGCTGACGAGAACCACGACTTCTTCTCCGGCTCCGGTTCCTCGTACGTGATCGGTAAGGCCGTCAACACCGAGGACGAGGACTGGGACTTCTGAAGTAGTCAGTTCACGGCGCCGCGAGTCACTTGCGGTCCGGGCGCGGCGCGGTGTCGCGACAGCAGGCGCGCCGCTTGACCCGGGGCGCCGAGTTGGAGCATTGCGGCCAAAGCTGTTTCGAGGACCACTTCTTGTTGCACACGACTACCGCCAATCGACGGCAGCCCGGCCAGCGATTCGAGGAGATAGTCGAGCGCGGCGCGCGGCTCGCCCTCCGTCAACGCGATCAGGCCTTCGCCGATGAGACGCAGCGTCGTTGCCTGCGCGTCGGTCGCGCCCGGAACGTTGATCGCGCGGATCGCGGCCGGATCATTCGCGGCGGCCAGCACCAGCAGCGCGTGGAACGCGATGAACGGCGTTTGCGGCGCATAGGCAAGCGAGCCGACCTCGGCGAGCAGCGGCATCGGATCGGGGGGAGTAACCCAGTCCGGATGCAGGCGCGCCCGCCACGCGAGCGAACCGGCATCAACAAGACAGCGCACGTCTTTCGACTGGGGCGGCGCGAGAAACGCGGCGTACCGGCGCGCCGCGGCGGCCGCGTCGCCCATCGCGAGCTCGTGCAGCGCGGCGTGCCAGTGAAAGTGCGGCCGGTAACGCTGCGTGCTGCCGTCGCCCGGGATCCAGTCCGTCAGCCATTTCAGCCCGGCTCCATGCGCGTCGGTCTCGTAGTGCACGTGCGTCAGCGCATGCGCGGCGTTGCCGTTGCCCGGATCGAGTTCGAGTGCGGCGTCGGCCAGGTCGGCTGCGTCGTACCAGAGGCCCTGTTCCGTTCGGCCGTAGGCGCGCAAGCCGAGATACCATGGCGCCTCGCCGTGCACGCCAGTGAACCGCTCGACGTACTGCCACGCGTCCGGCAACGCGTCGCCGGCCCCGGCGAACGCAATCGACGGCGCGAGCACGAGCAATGCGACTGCGTCGTTCGGTACGCGGTCGAGATGGTCGATGAGTGCGTCGGTGCCCGCCCTATTTCCCTTCTCGCACCAGGTCGCGATGGCCTCGACGTGGCTGCGGTCTTCGTCGCTGCCATGCGCAAGCGCCGCACGCGCTCGAGCGAGATGGCCGCTGACTGCGTCAGGGCCACCCGCGCGGTCCGGCCGTTCGGTGGCGATCATCGCGAGTGCGACGTGCGCCCGCGCGTGGTGTGGATCTTCCGCGACCGCGGCGGCGAAGGCGACCGAGGCGCCGTCTTGGACGGAGAGCAGGCGACGCACACCCTCGGTGTAAGACGCTGGCGCGCCTGTCAATTCCGGTGCGGTCCTGACTAGACTGGGCGCCCGCAGCGGCCGTTCGCGCGTGTCGTCGACGAGCAGCTGCGCGATAGCGGCTGCCTGGGCACGGATTTCGGGAATCGCGGTGGTCTCCCACTCCTCACCCTGGCGGATCAAGCCGAGACAGATGATGTCCGGGACCGTGCCCCCGGCCGCGTCGATGAGATAGCCGTCCGTATCGAGTCGCACGCCTACGCCGCTCGGGTGCAGCGATGCGACGTTGTTGGACAACAGGTTTGACCAGAGCGGGGAGCGTTGCAGGGACCGCCGATCCCACGAGGTACCAGTGGCGACTACAACGGCGTCACCACGTCGACGCACTGATCGATCGCTCGTTGTCACCACGAGTTCGACGCCACTGGCGTGGAGCGAGACATCGGCGACCTCGCCAGCTTCGATGGTCAGCTGGCCACCGTCGATCGCGGCATAAATCGCATCGGCGATCGTGGGCGGCATGCGGTGGCGAAGGATGTCCCACTCCCGCAGGTCCTCGCGCAAAAACCGGCGCTGGTCCTCCCACCCCAACGACCGCCACAGCCGGGTCGTACGTGGCCGCAGTGCGTCGATCACTTGTCGCCAGTCCGAACCAGCTTCGCGCGCGTGCGCGAGATCCGCGGCGAGCGCGGCGCGCAACAGCTCGAGCGAGACCTCGGCAGCAAGCGCATCGAGGTGGGGCAGCTGTGTCGGCACGCCGGTGATGCGGAATCGGTGCGGGAGCGCGCCGTGACGGGACAGCAGGGTGACCGTGGCGCCGCGCGCAATGAGAGGCAGCGCGACATCAACGCCGGTGAGTCCCGAACCGATCACCAGGACGCTCGCGGGCCGGCGCGCACCTAGAGCCGCAAGCGCCCCGGGCGCCCATGGATCGACCACGACCTTGCGGTCGGCGGCTGAATCGGCGCCCAAGGCCAACACCGGAGCGAAGGCGCGCTCCAAGGACTCGGGCATGCCCCCTTTGGGGCGCCCGGTCGCGAGCACAACGGCGTCGGCCGACAAGGAACGTCCATCGTCGAGCGCCATGCGCACGGGCGCGCCCGGCGTCAACCCGACCACCTCGGCGGTCTCGATCCGCACGTCGGCAACGGCGAGTTGTTCTTGCAGGTAGCGGCCGTACGCGAGACGCGGTGCGAAGTTCTCGAGCGCAGTGACGGCTCGTTCATCGAGCCAGCGGCAGAAATGATCGGGATCGTCGGGCCAGGCAGACATGCGCTGCGCAGGAACGTTCAACAAGTGGGTCGGGTCTTTGGTGCCATACGCCGCGCCGGTGCCGGGGCGACCAGACGCGTCGATCAGCGTGATCTGCGCTTCTGGTTTGCTGCGACGGAGATGTATCGCGGTCAGCACGCCCGCAGCGCCACCACCCACGATCGCGACGCGCAACATGCCGGAAGGTTATCTCTTGCGGGCGAAGACTGGCATTTCTAAAGCCCCATAAACCAGGCCGTGAACGGAATATGAATTGTGGGGATGCTGGGACGCCACGCTAGCGCCGTGATGCCCCTGCCGTGAGACTGATGGGGTGACGACATCCGATGCTTCTCACAGTCAGCCCGGTTTCCTACGGTCGGTTATCCGTTGGCTCCAGGTCGGCTACCCCCAGGGTGTGCCCGGACCCGACCAGGTCCCGCTGTTGGCGCTGCTGCGCAGCACCCCGCTTACGCCGGACCAACTCAAAGAGGTGGTACGTAACCTCACCGCGGACGGATCAGACGCGGCTGCCGACGGCAAGATCGATGGCAACGAGATCGCCGAGAAGATCTCCGAGTTGACCCACCACGACCCCGGGCCCGAGAACGTGCGGCGGGTGGCCGCCACGTTGGCCGCCGCGGGTTGGCCGTTGGCCGGCATCGACGTCAGCGAGCTTGTTCCCGGTGATGAGGACGGCGAGGCGGCCGAAGAGGTCGCGGCGCGGCTGCGCGCTTCGTCATAGCTTCGAGATGTCGATGACGAAGCGGTAGCGCACGTCGCTGGCCAGCACGCGCTCATAGGCTTCGTTGACGTAATCCGGGTCGATGACCTCGATTTCGGGGGTCACACCGTGCTCGGCGCAGAAGTCGAGCATCTCCTGGGTTTCGGCGATGCCGCCGATGTTGGACCCGGACAGGCTGCGCCGTGCCCCCACCAGGGCGAAGGCTGGCACCTCCATGGGGTGCTCCGGGATGCCGAGCTCGACGAGCGTGCCGTCGAGGTCGAGCAGGCTCAGGTAGTCGCCGAGGTTCAGGTTCACCGAGACGGTGTTCAGGATCAGGTCGAAGCTGCTGCGCAACTTTTTGAAGGTGGCGGAGTCGGCGGTGGCGTAGTAGTTGCTGGCGCCCAGGCGCAGCCCGTCTTCCATCTTCTTCAGCGACTGCGATAGCACGCTCACCTCGGCGCCCATCGCGGCGCCTAGCTTGACGCCGATGTGCCCGAGGCCACCCAGGCCGACGATTGCCAGCCGGGTGCCCGGCCCAGCCTTCCAGTGCCGAAGGGGCGAGAAGAGCGTGATGCCCGCGCACAGTAGCGGTGCCGCTTTGTCCAGTGGCAGTGAGTCGGGGATGCGCAGCACGAAGTTCTCGTTGACGACCACCGCCTGGCTGTAGCCGCCCTGCGTGCGTGTTCCGTCTTTGTCAATGGAGTTGTAGGTGAAGGTCGTGCCCTTCTTGCAGTACTGCTCGAAACCGGCCTTGCAGCTGCTGCACTGGCCGCAGGAATTCACCATGCAGCCCACACCGACGTGGTCGCCCACCTTGTGCTTGGTGACCTCGGGGCCGACGGCGGCCACCACGCCGGCGATCTCGTGGCCGACCACCAGGGGATAGGTCGGTTTACCCCACTCGCCTCTGGCGGTGTGGATGTCGGAGTGGCAGATACCGGCGAACTTGATGTCGATCGCCACGTCGTGCGGGCCGGGCTCGCGGCGAGTGATGGTGGTCTTGGTCAGCGGTTCGGTCGCCGAGGTGGCGGCATACGCGGTAACAGTGCTCATCGAGAAATCCTCTTCGTATCGTTGGTCCCGAGAAAAGCTTAGCCAAGGTAACGTTCTCGGGCCAATCGGCTTGGTCACCGGCCTAGGACGATTCAGTAACGAACAGCCTCTCAGTGGGCGAGGCACAGCCGACCGGGGCCCGTGCCGGGAATATCTTGCGCTGGTGGTGAATACGCGAAACGATCAGCCGTTATCTGCTACGTCTGCAGCGTGGAATTTCATTCTGCCGGGCGCAATCATTGTCGCGTTCGCAGCAACATATTCAGCGTTCCGGATTGTCCGGCTGCATGGTCTACATTTCGATTGGACGTGGATAAACGCCGTCTATCTGGTGCTATGGCTGACTCTTGCTTGGGCGTTCGGCGTGGTTGCGATTCGCTGTGGGAAGACTCAGCGTGTCGCGTCCGTCTTTGCCTGGATCACCTGTGCGGCCTCGGCTTTGCGGGGGCTGTACTGGGGCTTTCTGCTCGTGGATGACGGCCGGAATGGTACCCACTACGCGTACAGCCACTATTTGCCCCTCGTGACCGGGATGGCGCTCATTGCCTTCGGAATAGCATCGCACCGGCCATTCCGATGGTGGTGGTCGGCGCCCGCATTTATTGCGGGATTCCTCGACGCCCGGGCCAGTGCTTTGGGCTTATACCGGGCGCATCCGTATGTGAGTCTGATCTGGCTGGTCCCGCTGGTGATACTGGGCATTGCCATGTCGCGCACTCGAGCCGGCGCTCGCGCGGCCTAGTTGATCGGGGCGTTGACCCAGCGCAGGTCGTCGACGATGCCCCGGGCCGCGATCAAGCCCTCGCCGCCCTGCCATATCTCGTCGTTGACGACGAAGACGCGGTTGTCGCGGTTGGCGGCCAGCTTGCGCCACGGGTTGCTGTCCAGCACGGCGGCGGCGCGCTGCGCGGCGGCCGGTGAGGCACACGACACGTAGATGACATCGGCGTCCGCCGCAGCAAAATCCGGTGACTTGGCCAGCTCGGCGTCGGTGGTGCCGATTTCGATGTAGGGCTTGTCGGTGAACCGCTGCGCGGCGGGCCGATCCACTCCGACCGCGGTCAGCACGCTGGCCGGGAAGTTGTTGGCGCCGTACACGCGCATGGTCTTGTCGGTGAGCTGGACGACCGACGCCTGGAAGTGGGCGGCGTCATGGCTGGCCCCGATCTGGTCGGCCCGCGTAGAGAAGCCGTTGATCAGGGCGTCTGCGGCGGCGCCGCGCGCGGTGGCGGCGCCGACCCCCCGAAGATTGTCTTCCCAGGCCGCCCCCGGAGCCGCCGTGAACACCGTCGGGGCGATCGCCGCCAGCTGGGCATACATCTTCGGCGTCAGCGCGACCGAGCCGAGAATCAGATCCGGGTGCGTCGCCGTGACGGCATTGAGGTCGGGGGAGCTGCGGGGGCCGACGGCGGGCAGTCCGTGTAGCGCGCTCCCCAGATACGAGGGCTGATCGGCGGAGCCGTCCGGCCCGTCTGGCAGGGCGGCGGCGACGACCCGGGATTGCAGGCCCAGCGCGCACAGGGCGTCGAGCTGGTCACCGGAGAGCACCACGATGCGTTGCGGGTCGGCCGGCACCTGAGCCACGTCGGGGGTGACGCCGGCGGTGTTATGGGCCGGCCGGGTCGGCGGCCCCGGGTCGGCGGCAGCGGCGTCGTGCGCGCAGGCGTCGTCGGGCTTGCGGTCGTTTCCCAGCACCCCGGCACCGGCGATTTGGGTGGTGGGGGTGACCAGCGACCGCGACGCTGCGGTGGGTTGATCGGAACCGCAAGCGCTGCAGGTCACGAGCGCCGCAACTGCCAGTGTGGAGGCGAGTGCGGTGGCGGCAAACCTGCGTCGCCTCCCGCCGAATAGCACGCATTCGACGTTAACATCCGGCCAGCTCGGACCCGTCCGCCGAAACCAGCCTTGGGTAACGCTCCAGCCGGGGTCATGGCATTTACGACAGTTTGTAGGACCAGGCCTGCCGCCGCCCCGAGCGGGGGCTAAGATTCGTGTCAGTTATGGGTACCCGGCCCTTTCCGGGCCCTGTCCGTGATGGATGTCTGGAGGAGCTGTTGACAGCCGAAGCGCCCCCGCTGGGAGAACTCGAAGCCGTCCGTCCGTTCCCGGCCCGGACCGGTCCCAAAGGGAACCTCGTCTACAAACTGATCACCACGACCGATCACAAGATGATCGGCATCATGTACTGCGTCGCCTGCTTCATCTTCTTCTTCATCGGCGGCCTGCTGGCGCTGCTGATGCGCACCGAGTTGGCGCAGCCTGGCTTGCAGTTCTTGTCGAATGAGCAGTTCAACCAGCTGTTCACCATGCACGGCACGATCATGCTGCTGTTCTACGCCACCCCCATCGTGTTCGGCTTCGCGAATCTGGTGCTGCCGCTGCAGATCGGCGCGCCCGATGTGGCCTTCCCCCGGCTGAACGCCTTCTCGTTCTGGCTGTTCTTGTTCGGCGCCCTGATCTCGACCGCCGGCTTCATCACGCCCGGCGGTGCCGCCGACTTCGGCTGGACCGCCTACACGCCGTTGACCGATGCCATCCACTCACCCGGTCCCGGTGGTGACCTGTGGATCATGGGCCTGGCGGTGGCCGGCCTGGGCACCATCCTGGGCGGGGTCAACATGATCACCACGGTGGTGTGCATGCGCGCACCCGGCATGACGATGTTCCGGATGCCGATCTTCACCTGGAACATCTTGGTGACATCCATCCTGGTGTTGATCGCGTTTCCGCTGCTGACCGCCGCACTGTTCGGGCTGGCCGCCGACCGGCACCTGGGGGCCCATGTCTACGACCCGGCCAATGGCGGAGTCCTGTTGTGGCAGCACCTGTTCTGGTTCTTCGGCCACCCCGAGGTCTACATCATCGCGCTGCCGTTCTTCGGGATCGTGTCCGAAATCTTCCCGGTGTTTTCCCGCAAGCCGATCTTCGGCTACACCACGCTGGTTTACGCGACGCTGTCGATCGCCGCGTTGTCGGTCGCGGTGTGGGCGCACCATATGTTCACCACCGGAGCCGTTCTGCTGCCGTTCTTTTCGTTCATGACATATCTGATCGCCGTCCCGACCGGGATCAAGTTCTTCAACTGGATCGGCACAATGTGGAAGGGGCAGTTGACCTTTGAGACGCCGATGCTGTTCTCGGTCGGGTTCATTGTCACGTTCCTGCTGGGTGGTCTGACCGGTGTGCTGCTGGCCAGCCCGGCGCTGGACTTCCATGTGGCGGACAGCTATTTCGTCGTGGCGCACTTCCACTACGTGCTGTTCGGCACCATCGTGTTCTCCACCTTCGCCGGCATCTACTTCTGGTTCCCGAAGATGACCGGCCGGCTGCTCGACGAGCGGCTCGGCAAGCTGCACTTTTGGTTGACGTTCATCGGCTTTCACACCACATTCCTGGTGCAGCACTGGTTGGGCGACAAGGGCATGCCGCGCCGTTATGCGGACTACCTGCCCACCGACGGCTTCACAACGCTCAACGTCGTCTCGACAGTCGGCGCCTTCATCCTCGGTGCGTCGATGTTCCCGTTCGTGTGGAACGTCTTCAAGAGCTGGCGCTACGGCGAGGTCGTCACCGTCGACGACCCGTGGGGATACGGCAACTCGCTGGAGTGGGCGACCAGTTGCCCGCCGCCGCGGCACAACTTCACCGAGCTGCCCCGAATCCGTTCGGAGCGCCCGGCTTTCGAGTTGCACTACCCGCACATGGTGGAACGAATGCGCGCTGAATCCCACGTCGGGCGCACCCACGGCCACGAGGGCGAAGACGTCACGAGAATCGACGACGTCAACGTCCGCAGCTGACGGTTTGGGGTGAGCACACCACCTAAGGTGTCGGTGCTGATCACCGTTACGGGCGTGGATCAGCCAGGTGTGACGTCGGCGCTGTTCGAGGTGCTGTCGCGGCACGGAGTCGAGCTGCTCAACGTCGAACAGGTGGTGATCCGGGGCCGGCTCACCCTGGGGGTGCTGGTGTCCTGCCCGCCGGAAATCGCCGATGGTACCGCGTTGCGCGACGACGTCGAAGCCGCGATTCACCGGGTGGGCCTGGACGTCACGATCGAGCGCAGCGACGACGTGCCGATCATCCGGGAACCGTCGACCCACACCATCATGGTGCTGGGCCGGCCCATCACCGCCCGGGCGTTTGGCGCGGTGGCCCGCGAGGTGGCCGCTCTGGGCGTCAACATCGACCTGATCCGCGGCGTCTCCGACTATCCGGTCACCGGCCTGGAGCTGCGGGTCTCGGTGCCGCCGGGAGCCGGTGGCGGGCTGCAAACCACCCTGACCCGCGTCGCCGGCGACGAGGGCGTCGACGTGGCACTGGAGGACTACGGTCTGGGCCGCCGCGCCAAGCGGCTGATCGTCTTCGACGTCGATTCGACGCTGGTCCAGGGCGAGGTCATCGAGATGCTGGCCGCGCGCGCGGGCGCGCAGGGAAAGGTCGCGGCGATCACCGAGGCCGCGATGCGCGGGGAACTGGATTTCGCGGAGTCGCTCGAGCAGCGGGTGGCCACCCTGGCGGGTCTGCCCGCCACCGTCATCGACGAGGTCGCCGACCAGCTGGAACTGATGCCCGGCGCGCGGACCACGCTGCGCACGCTGCGCCGGCTGGGTTATCGCTGCGGTGTGGTCTCCGGCGGCTTCCGGCGGATCATCGACCCGCTCGCCCACGAGCTGATGCTGGACTTCGTCGCCGCCAACGAGCTCGAGATCGTCGACGGCGTGCTCACGGGCCGCACCGTCGGTCCGATCGTCGACCGGGCCGGCAAGGCCAAGGCGCTGCGCGACTTCGCGGAGCAGGCGGGCGTGCCGATGGAGCAGACCGTCGCCGTCGGCGACGGCGCCAACGACATCGACATGCTGGCCGCCGCCGGCCTGGGCATCGCGTTCAACGCCAAGCCAGCGTTACGTGCAGTCGCCGACGCGTCGCTGAGCCACCCCTACCTGGACACCGTGCTGTTTCTGCTCGGGGTGACACGCGGCGAGATCGAGGCGGCCGACGCGGTCGACGGGGTGGTGCGCCGCGTCGACATCCCACCTGAGTAGGGGCGACCCGGCAGCCGTTGCGGCGCCGCGGTACGGCACGATGATCGAGTGCTCGAAACCGGCCCCGACCCTGGTGAAGACGCAGCCAACCCCGACCTGCTGATCGACCTCAGGAAGGTATCGCTGCGACGCGGCGATCAGACGCTGGTGGGCCCGCTGGATTGGGCGGTCGAACTCGACGAACGATGGGTGGTCATCGGCCCCAACGGGGCCGGCAAGACGTCGCTGCTGCGCATCGCCGCGGCCACCGAACACCCGTCGTCGGGCGCCGCCTATGTGCTCGGCGAGCGGCTGGGTCGGGTTGATGTCAGTGAGCTGCGGGCCCGGATCGGGCTGAGTTCGTCGGTGCTGGCGCAGCGGGTGCCCACCGATGAAGTAGTGCGCGACCTGGTGGTCTCGGCCGGTTATTCGGTGCTGGGCCGGTGGCGGGAGCAATACGACGATGTCGACTACCGACGGGCGATCGACATGCTAGAGAGCCTGGGGGCCGAGCACCTGGCCGACCGCACGTACGGGACGCTGTCCGAAGGCGAGCGCAAGCGCGTGCTGATCGCGCGCGCCCTGATGACCGACCCGGAGCTGCTGTTGCTCGACGAACCCGCCGCCGGGCTGGACCTGGGTGGTCGCGAGGAATTGGTGGCCAGGCTGGCCGATCTGGCCGCCGACCCGGACGCGCCCGCGCTGGTGCTGGTCACCCACCACGTCGAGGAGGTTCCGCCCGGCTTCAGCCACTGCCTGATGCTGTCGGAGGGCGAGGTGATCGCCTCGGGTTTGCTGCCCGACGTGCTGACCGCGCAGAATCTGTCCGCCGCTTTCGGGCAGGAGATCGCGCTGGATGTCGTCGACGGCCGCTACTTCGCCCGGCGCGTTCGCGGCCGCGCAGCCCATCGGAGGCAGTGATGACCGAAAACCCGTGAGCCGCTAATACCGCGCCCGGCCGCGACCGTGATGCTGATCCGCGACACACCAACGGGTTTGTCCGTGTTCTTGATGCGCCGGCACTCCGCGATGGAGTTCGCCGCCGGCGTCATGGTCTTTCCCGGTGGCGGCGTCGACGACCGCGACCGCAACGCCAACTTGGAGGGGTTGCGGGCCTGGGCCGGGCCGCCGCCGTCGTGGTGGGCCGAGCGGTTCGGCATCGAATCCAGCCTGGCCGAGGCGCTGGTGTGCGCCGCGGCAAGGGAGACCTTCGAGGAATCGGGGGTGCTGTTCGCCGGGCCGGACGACGACCCGGACGGCATCGTTGGTGACGCCTCGGTCTACGGAGACTCGCGCCGTGCGCTGGCCGACCGGACGCTGTCGTTCGCGGACTTCCTGCGCCGGGAGAACTTGGTGCTGCGTTCCGACCTGCTGCGGCCGTGGGCGAACTGGGTTACCCCGGAAGCCGAGCGCACCCGCCGCTACGACACCTATTTCTTTGTGGCAGCGCTGCCACAGGGTCAGCGCGCCGACGGGGAGAACACCGAATCCGACCGCGCCGAGTGGGTGCTGCCGCAGGACGCCGTCGCTGACTTCGCGGCCGGGCGTAACGTCTTGCTGCCGCCGACCTGGACGCAGCTGGGCGCGCTGGCCGGTCGCACGGTGGCCGATGTGCTGGCCGTCGAGCGCCAGATCTCGCCGGTGCAGCCCCTGTTGGAGAAGCGGGGCGACAACTGGGTGTTCGAGTTCTTCGACTCCGACCGCTACCACGAGGCACGCAAGGCGGGCGGCTCGATGGAATGGCCGCTATGAGCGAATTCGTCAGTACCGTGGTCAGCGACGGCTCGCAGGATGCCGGCCTGGCCATGTTGCTGCTGTCGCGGCCGCCCACCAACGCGATGACCCGCCAGATGTACCGCGAGATCGCGGCCGCCGCAGCCGAGCTGGGGCAGCGCGACGACGTCGCCGTGGTGATCCTGTTCGGCGGCCACGAGATCTTCTCGGCCGGCGACGACCTGCCTGAGCTGCAGACACTGAGCCCGTCGGAGGCCGACACCGCGGCCCGGGTCCGCCGCGAGGCCGTCGATGCCGTCGCGGCGATCCCCAAGCCGACGGTGGCCGCGATCACCGGCTACGCACTGGGTGCCGGCCTCACGCTGGCCCTGGCCGCCGACTGGCGGGTCAGCGGCGACAACGTGAAGTTCGGCGCGACCGAGATCCTGGCCGGCCTGGTCCCGGGAAGTGACGGAATGGCCCGGCTGGCCCGGGTGGCCGGCGCGAGCCGGGCCAAGGAGCTGGTGTTCAGTGGGCGCTTCATCGACGCCGAGGAGGCCTTGGCGCTGGGCCTGATCGACGAGATGGTGGCCCCCGACGACGTCTACGACGCCGCCGCGGGGTGGGCGCGCCGGTTTCTCGACGGCCCGCGAGATGCGCTGGCCGCCGCCAAAGCCGGCATCAATTCCGTTTTTGAAGCCGTCTTCGCCGCTGGTCAGGACGGTGCTGACGACGTCGATCCCTGCGGCCGTTAGGCTGCCCTGCATGACGAGGAGTTCCAAGATCCCCGCTGACGCCGCGCCCAACCCGCATGCCACCGCCGAACAGGTGGAAGCCGCGCGGCACGACAGCAAGCTCGCCCAGGTGCTCTACCACGACTGGGAAGCCGAGACGTACGACGAAAAATGGTCGATCTCCTACGACCAGCGCTGCGTCGACTACGCCCGGGACTGCTTCGACGGCGTCGTGCCCGACGACGTGCTTCGCGAGCTGCCCTACGACCGCGCCCTCGAATTGGGCTGTGGCACAGGCTTTTTCCTGCTGAACCTGATCCAGTCCGGCGTCGCGCGGCGCGGGTCGGTCACCGACCTGTCACCCGGCATGGTGAAGGTCGCCACCCGCAACGGGCAATCGCTTGGGCTCGACGTCGACGGCCGGGTCGCCGACGCCGAAGGCATCCCGTACGACGACAACACCTTCGATCTGGTCGTCGGGCACGCCGTGCTGCACCACATCCCCGACGTCGAGCTGTCGCTGCGCGAGGTGCTCCGGGTGCTGCGCCCGGGCGGCCGATTCGTGTTCGCCGGCGAGCCCACCACCGTGGGCGACGGCTACGCACGCACGCTGTCCACCCTGACCTGGCGAGTCGTCACCAACGCCACGAAGCTGCCCGGTCTGACCGGCTGGCGGCGCCCGCAGGGCGAACTCGACGAGTCCTCGCGCGCCGCGGCGCTGGAGGCCCTCGTCGACCTGCACACCTTCACCCCGGGTGAGCTGGAGCGGATGGCCACCAACGCCGGCGCCACGCGGGTCGAGACCGCCACCGTCGAGTTCAGCGCCGCGATGCTGGGCTGGCCGCTGCGCACGCTTGAATGCGCGGTGCCGCCCGGGCGCCTGGGCTGGGGCTGGGCGAAGTTCGCCTTCACCAGCTGGAAGACGCTGAGCTGGGTGGACGCCAACCTCTGGCGGCGCGTGCTGCCGAAGGGCTGGTTCTACAACGTGATGATCACCGGGACCAAGCCGTCCTGAGCGGCGATTTCTCTGGCTCGGCTGGCCTGCACTTCAGTCCGGACGACGTCGCTTACCTGCGGTCGGAATCGGGTGCCGCCGCGCTGGCGGCGGTCGCCGGATTCGAGCTGACCGACACCACCCGGATCGCCGATATCGCCGGGGTGCGGGTCCGATACGGCGACCGGGCGCCGGTGCTGGTGGAGACGACGCTGTTGCGCCGCCGCGCCGCCGAAAAGCTCGGCGAGCTGGGGGTCTCCGGCTGGCTATTCACCGACGAGGCGCTGCAGCAGGCCACCGCGGCGGCCGTGGCCCTGCACCGGGCCCGCCGGCTTGCCGGCCACGTCGTGCATGACGCGACCTGTTCCATCGGCACCGAGATGGCCGCGCTCCGAGACCGCGCCGTCCCGGCGGTGGGCAGCGATATCGACCCGGTGCGGCTGGCGATGGCCCGCCACAACCTCGGGGCGACCGCTCACCTGTGCCGGGCCGACGCGCTGCACCCGGTGACCCGCGACGCGGTAGTCCTCGTCGACCCGGCTCGTCGCGGCGGCGGGCAGCGGCGCTTCAAACCGGACGACTATCAGCCCGGCCTGCGTCAGGTGCTGGACTGCTACGGTGGCTCTAGTGGCCGCGACCTCGTCGTAAAGTGTGCTCCCGGAATAGATTTCGACGGTATCGGCCGCCTCGGTTTCGACGGCGAAATCGAGCTGACGTCATATCGCGGCTCGGTGCGGGAAGCGTGCCTGTGGTCGGCCGGGCTGGCGGGGTCGGGTGTGCGGCGCCGGGCCAGCATCCTCGCCGGGGCCGCTGAAGGCGAACAGATCACCGATGCCGAGCCCGACGACTGCCCGGTGCGGCCCGCGGGGCGATGGATCATCGACCCCGACGGCGCCGTCGTGCGGGCCGGGCTGGTGCGCCACTACGCGGCGCGGCACGGACTGTGGCAACTCGACCCCGCCATCGCCTACCTGTCCGGAGACCGGCTGCCGCCGGCGATCCGCGGCTTCGAGGTACTCGAGCAGCTGGCGTTCGACGAGCGGCGGCTACGGCAGGCACTGGCGGCGCGGGACTGCGGCGCGCTGGAGATCCTGGTCCGCGGTGTGGGGATCGATCCCGATGCGCTGCGGCGACGGCTGCGGCCGCGGGGCGGCCAACCCCTGTCGGTGGTTATCACCCGCATCGGCTCTGGCGCCGCCAGTCACGCGGCGGCTTACGTGTGCCGGGCCTCGCGGTAGGGCCCCGGTACGCTGGCGGCGGTCATTCTTACGGGGTACCTCTTAGCGACTACGGGGACAATTCGACGATGCGCTTTCTGATAGCGGCCGCGGTGCTGGTCACGGCGGTCCTGTTCGGCGGTCCGGCGGCCGCCGCTCCGCCGACGTGCGCCAGCCTGGGCGGCACCATGCCGGACGCCCAGACCTGCCGTCTGCACACGTCGACCCCCGCTTACACGCTCACCATGACGTTTCCAGCCGACTACCCCGACGAACAGGCGCTGGCTGACTACATCACGCAAAACCGCGACGGGTTCGTCAGCGTCGCCCAGAGTTCCGGGAGCTCAGGGGGTCGGGATCAGCCCTACCAGATGGAGGCCACCACCGAGCAGCACACCGCCGGCCAGCCGCCACACAACACCCGCAGCGTTGTGCTCAAGTTCTTCCAGGACCTCGGCGGATCGCATCCCTCCACCTGGTACAAGGCGTTCAACTACAACCTCGGGGCCAAGCAACCCATCACCTTCGACACGTTGTTCGCGCCCGGAACCACGCCGCTGGACAGCATCTTCCCGTTGGTGCAACGCGAGCTGGAACATCAAAACGCCTTGGGCGCAGCGATATTGCCCTCGACCGGCCTCGACCCATCGCACTACCAGAACTTCGCCATCACCGACGATCAGCTGATCTTCTACTTCGCCCCGGGTGAAATGCTGCCGGCGTTCGCCGGTGCCGCCCAAGCCGCCGTCCCGCGCAACGCCATCCCGCCGCTGGCCGTTTAGACCGTCACGAAACCGGGCCGGCCAACATCTCCATGGCCGCAGCGCCGAGGCCCAGCGCCAGCTGCGCCGCACAACCGATCAGCGGGACGAAGAAGGCGAGCCGGCGGCGTGCGAGCCGCGAGACGGCGACGGCGAGGTCGGCAACGAAGATGATGCCGCCGGCCCCGAGCCCCAACCACATGGCCCGATCGATCCAGGCCGGATCGCCGCACCGCTGGTAGCCGCACGGATCGGTGCCCATGACGAGCAGGCCCAGCAACGCCCCCGTCGCCGCCCACAGGAATGCGTGCACCATCAGCAGCACAATCGTGCTGACGATGTCCGCCGTACGGCTGCCGCCGTTTTTCGGGCCGTGGCAGTTGTACTGGGCGAGCGCGTCCTGCATCGCCGGGTCATCGATCGGCATCAAACGATTATGGACGCCCGACAATATGGGGGGCCGAGAATCAGGCCGGGGCGAAGCCGTAGACCTGGCCGTCGCTGGTTACGGTCACCACCCGGCGGTCGTTGGCCACCGACACCCCGACGGGATAGCCGGTGGCCGCAGGCAGCGGATAGCTGTTGATCGTGTGCCCGTTGGCCGGATCGAAGACCAGCAACGACATCCCGGGCGCACCGTCGTTGGGCGGACCACTGGCCACGGTGTAGCCGACGCCGGCGCCGGCCAGGCTCGACGTCGACAGGGGCGTGACGTCGTCGCGCCGCCAGACTTGCTCGGCATGGTCACCGGCGTCGCGGAACGCCGCCAGCCGGGTGTCGGGGCCGCCGCCCGCCACGATCAGGCCCTGCGGGGTGACCGCGGGCGGCGTTTGCGCCAGAAATGCCAGCGGCACCGACCATTTCGGTTTGCCGTCGGCGGCGTGCAGCGCCCACAGCCGTTGGTCACGACCGTTGACGTAGACGGTCGACCCGTCGGCGGACAACACCGGACTGGCCAGCACTCCGTCGCCGACGGCGTCGCTGGTCCACTCGCGGACCAGCTCCACCTGCCCCGAGCGGTACTTCAGCCCGACCAGCCCCGCGGCCGGGGCGCCCGGCTGCCAGACGCCGAGCACCACCGTGCCGGTGACCGGCGAGTAGGCGGGTGCCGCCGGCACCGGGCAGCCCTGCCGGGCCGGCTCGCAATCGGCCAGCCCGCGCGTCGCATCGGCCGGGTCGACGCCGTCCACCAGATCGACCGCGGTGCCGACCACCTCGCCGCGATGGGCATCGAAAACCAGTACCTGTCCCAGGTGGGTGGCGACCAGAAGGTGGCCGCCTCCCAGAAACCGCGGCGTGGAGGGCATCCCGATCACCGGCTTGCGCCAGCGTGTCCACTGGGTCGTGGGAAACGACAGCAGTGCCCCCGGCTGGCCGACGTAGAGATTGTCGAAGCCGTCGAACAGCGGACCGCCGAAGCCGCCGCCCTGGACCAGCCGCACACACCAGCGTTGCCGCCCGTTGTCGTTGTTTTCCCACTCCATCAACGAGCATCCGGCAGGGGTCTGCGCGTTGAGTGCGAGCCAGCCGCGTGAACCCAGCGCGGGCCCGACCGCCAGGCTTCCTTTGGCCGAACGCGTCCACTGCAGCGTCAGCTTGGTGGCGCCGCTCGTGGCGGTGTAGCTGCTGTTGGACGCGTCACCGTATTGCGCGGGCCAGCCCTGCGCGGCCGACGCGTCAACCCACGTGTCGGTGTTGCCGCAACCGCCCAGGCCGACCGTCAGCACAACTGCGAAAGCCACCGCCAGCAGACGTCGGGCAAGCACGTGATGCTTGTGCAGGGTTCTTCGATCCTTCGGTTGGGCTTCGGTTAGGCAAGGCAGCGAACGAGTCCAGGTGAGGGTAACCCGTGGCGGCACGCGTGAACCTGATTGCCTGCGCGGCTCGCGGCCGCGTTAGGCTTTGCGGCCATGACGAGCATGTGGGGGGCGCCGCTCCATCGCCGCTGGCGTGGTTCCATGATGCGCGATCCACGCCAGGCCAAGTTCCTGACGCTGGCCTCGCTGAAGTGGGTGCTGGCCAACCGCGCGTATACCCCTTGGTATCTGGTGCGCTATTGGCGGCTGCTGAAGTTCAAGCTGCAGAACCCGCACATCATCACCCGCGGCATGGTGTTTCTCGGCAAGGGCGTCGAAATCCACGCGACACCCGAACTGTCGCAGCTGGAGATCGGCCGCTGGGTGCACATCGGCGACAAGAACACGATCCGCGCGCATGAGGGCTCGCTGCGGTTCGGCGACAAGGTGGTGCTGGGCCGCGACAACGTCATCAACTGCTACCTCGACATCGAGCTCGGGGATTCGGCGCTGATGGCCGACTGGTGCTACATCTGCGATTTCGACCACCGCATCGACGACATCAACCTGCCGATCAAGGATCAGGGCATCGTCAAGTCCCCGGTGCGGATCGGACCCGACACCTGGGTCGGGGTGAAGGTGACGGTGCTGCGCGGCACGACGATCGGGCGGGGCTGCGTGCTGGGCTCGCACGCCGTGGTCCGCGGCGACATCCCGGACTATTCGATCGCGGTCGGGGCGCCGGCCAAGGTGGTCAAGAACCGCAAGTTGTCCTGGGAGACGTCGGCGGCGCAGCGAGCCGAGCTCGCCGCCGCCCTGGCCGACATCGAACGCAAGAAGGCCGCCCACTAATTACCCCGCTAGTTACGAAGGCTGGTCGTCGACCTTGAAGTCGAAGTTGACGTCGCCGGCGTCGATATCGGTGACGGTCACCGAGATGCCGTACTTCTGACCCTGGTCGCTGAGCTGGCACCACAGCGTCGCGCCCTGGACGCTGATATTTACCTGCCAAACCGCTTCAGGTTTGCGATTTCCGCAAATCGTGTTCAGAGGCTGTGGTAGCGGCGCAACGCCTCAGTGCGCTCGGCGCCGTGGTCGACGATCGGTTCCGGGTATCCGGGCGGCCGCCCGCCTTTACACAGATGAGCGTCGTCGGCCGCGCGCAGCTCGGGGACCCAGCGCCGGATGTAATCGCCTGAGGGATCGAACTTCTCGCCTTGCGTGCCGGGGTTGAACACCCGGAAGTACGGCGCCGCGTCGGTGCCGCATCCCGCGCACCACTGCCAGCCGTGCTGGTTGTTGGCCATGTCCCCGTCGGTGAGCTGATCCAGGAACCATTCGGCGCCCCACTGCCACGGCAGGTGCAGGTCCTTGACCAAAAACGACGCGACAACCATCCGCACCCGGTTATGCATGAAGCCCGTCTCGCGGAGCTGACGCATTCCGGCATCGACGATCGGGAACCCGGTTTCGCCGGCTTTCCAGGATTCGAAGCGGCGTTTCGCGGCCGCTCCGGTGTCGGTCTTGATGGCGTCGAAGTCGCTGTTCCAGTTGCGCCACGCACTGGCCGGCCGGTGGTGCAGCACGTCGGCGTAGAAGTCACGGAATGCCAACTCCCGCAAGTACTTTTGGGCTCCGTCGGTGCGCAGATCCAGTGCGGCGACCATCGTCCGGGGATGGATGGCGCCGAACTTCAGGTGCGCCGACATCCTGCTGGTGCCCTCGAGGTCCGGACGGTTGCGGTCCGTACCGTAGCGGTCAAGTCGGTTGTCGACGAACGCTTTCCACTGCTGGAGCGCCGCCTTCTCGCCGACATCAAGGCCAAGCGTGATACCCGGGTCGGGGATCTGGCACGTTCTCACGCTCAGCTGCGCCGGATCGATCCAACGAGCGGAATCGGGGCCCGATCGGGCCGGCTTTCGCCAGCCCGCTTCGCGCCAGGCGCGAAGAAATGGGGTGAAGACCCGATAGGGTTCGCCGTTCGGTTTGGTGACGCGACCGGGTGACACCAGATACGGCGATCCCGTCGCCACCAGCGGCACCGAACCCAACGCCGCTCGCACCCGCTCGTCACGCCGCCGCCCGAAGGGCGCGAAATCTTCCGAGATGTGCACCGCCGACGCGTCGATCTTCGTGGCAATCAACGGAATCCGCTGTTCGGGTCGACCGCGGATCACCAAGAGCCGCCCGCCCAGGTCCCGGTGTAGTTGCCGCAGCGCGTCGCCCAAAAACTGCAGCCGCCGCCGGCCCGACGAATTCTCCAGGCGCGGATCGAGCACGAAGCAGGCCAGAACGTCCTCGCCGTCCTGGCCATCGGCAGCCGCCGCCAGCGCGGGATGGTCACCCAGGCGCAGGTCGCGCCGAAACCACAGCAGCGCAGGCATCACCGCAAACCGCGGTTGAGCCGCCAGATATGAGCCGACAAAACGGTGGCGAACGCACCCCACAACGGGTACAGCGACTGCGCCACACCGGCCCTTGGGTCGGCCTGCGCGGTGCGCCGGGCCAGGTCGGCGCTGCTGGCTGTCAAGGCCGCCGCGCCCAGCACGGATGCGCCCAGCTTGTGATACCGGAAGAACAGCCAGCTCCATCCGGCGTTGAGCGCCAGGTTGACGCCTAGCGCCGCGGCATAACGGCGCGCCTCGTCCTGCCGCCCCGCCGCGCGAAGCCTGTCGATGGCGACCGCGGACGTGGCTGCGATGTCGCCGTAGAGCGTGGTCCAGACCACGGGGAAGACGGCGCCGGGCGGCTGGTAGGCCGGCTTGCGAACCCGCGAGTACCAGGCGGCGGTCCGCCCCGGGCTGGCGACGCTTCCGATACCCGCCGCCGTGGCGACGGCGACCGTTGTCGCGACCAGTATTGATTTCTTCACAGTGTGCTCCATTCATGCGGGGCCACGGTCAGAGCCGCCCGCCACCGCGGTCATAAGCATTTCAGTCACTTAACCATTAATCAAGTTAACAATCCTGAGTCAGCGCGATAAGCTGCGATTCTGATGAATCCGGATCGGGGAGCCACCGAGCGGGTGGAGCTGGAAGTCATGATCGTGGCCGACGCGCGCGCCGTGACCGCCGAATCCGGACAGATGGGTCGGGTCTTCGCCGCGGTACATCGCGTGCGCCCCAGCGACTTTCGCGCATTGCTGCACATTCTGGTGGCCGAAAACGCTGGTACGCCCCTGACGTCGGGGGAGTTGCGCCAGAAGATGGGCCTTTCCGGGGCGGCGATCACCTATCTCGTCGAGCGCCTGATCAACTCCGGCCACATCAGGCGTGATTCGCACGCCGAGGACCGGAGTAAGGTCATCCTTCGCTACTCGGATCCCGGTCTGGCCGCGGCCCGTTCGTTCTTCAACCCACTGGGGATACACACCCGGGCGGCGCTTAACGTGCTACCCGACGCGGACTTGGCCGCG
The DNA here is from genome assembly GCA_963767375.1 of uncultured Actinomycetota bacterium. Taxonomy (GTDB): domain Bacteria; phylum Actinomycetota; class Actinomycetes; order Mycobacteriales; family Mycobacteriaceae; genus Mycobacterium. The sequence goes on along the minus strand of CAVYDT010000003.1, from coordinate 1,725,015 downwards.
GCGGCATCGCGTCTTTAACGCACTCATTGCGGCAATGCGGCACTTTCAGAGCGAATTGGGCTCACCCCAGGCTTAACGCGCATGCGTTACGGCGTCACCGCAGGCCTTGGCGAACGGTCCGATTCGCGACCGAAAATTCGACGGTGCCACCTTGCCAGCGGCTCAGGTGCCCACCAGTTCAGACCGCCCAGTACGTGCATGAAGGCCGGCACCAGCAGGATTCGCACCAGCGTCGCGTCCACCAAGACGGCAAGGCTCAACCCCAATCCGAACATGCGCATGAAGGACACCCCGGCGGCGATCAGAGCGGCAAACGAGATCGACATCAGCAGCGCTGCGGCTGTGATCACCCTGCCCGTGCGGGCCAGACCCAGCGCGATGCTCTCGTCGTTATCCGCGCGTGTTCTAGGCGACGCTAGCCAGTATTCACGGATTCGGGAGAGCAGAAAAACTTCATAGTCCATCGATAATCCGAATGCGATGCAAAACATCAGCACCGGGACGTTCGCTGCCAGCGTGCCGGTTGGTGTGGTTCCCGCCGCGCCCAGGTGCCCGTCCTGAAAGATCCATACCAGGGCGCCGAACGCGGCCGTGAGCGACAAGACATTGAGCGCCACTGCCTTGAGTGGAAGTAAGACGCTTCCGGTAAGGAGGAAGAGCAGGACCAGCGTGACGACCGCGATGAAACCGAACACGACTGGCAACCGCGATGTAATGCCGTTCACGCAGTCACGATTCGTTTGCGCCATGCCGGTGATCTGGACCGGTTGGTGTCGCGGCGATGCGATCGCGTGCAAGCGGGCCAACTGGACCTCGGAAGCTTGTGTGTAGAGAGGCGCGGTGCTGTCGAGGGTCAGAAAGGCGCTGCCGGATGCCATTTCGGCTGGAGCCGATGGCGGCCCCCTGAACTCACCGGCGGCGAATGTCCCGGTCGGCGAGGACACTGCCGCGACATCGCCAACACGGGACAGTTGTTTGGCGTAGTTGTCCAGGTCGGTGGTTGACAGCCCGCTGGTATCGGGCAGGACGATTTTCACCCGGGTCTCGGAATTCGTGTGGAATCCGCTGCGGATGCGGTCGCTGACCGCCCGCGCCGACGATGACGTCGGCAGTACCCGGTCGTCGGGGTAACCCCACCTGACACCGAGGAACGGTGCGCCCAGCGCAAGCAGGAATGCCGTGACCGCCAATCCAACTGGGATTGCCCGACGCATCACCAGTTTCGCCGTCAGGTACCACAAGCTCCGTTCGATGGTCGGACGTGGTGGTGCGGGGCGGCGGAAGACTCGGCGACACAGTTGCAAAACGTCGAGTGCGTCGATCCGATCCCCGATCAACGCAATCGCGGCTGGGGCTACCACCACCGCCGCTAAGGCGGCGAACGCCACCACCGCTGTCCCGGCGTAGGCGAAGGACCTGAGGAAATACATCGGGAATAGCGCCGTCGCGGCCAGCGCCAGGGCCACCGTAATCGACGAAAACAGCACCGTGCGGCCCGCGGTGGTCACGGTTTTCACCAGAGCCTCCTCGCGGCTGGTGCCATCATCCGCCAATTCGTCGCGGTATCGACTGATGATCAGCAAGGTGTAGTCGACGGCCAGGGCGAACCCCAACGCCACCGTCACGTTGAGAGCAAAGATCGACACGTCGGTGACCAACGCGATCGCACGCAACACCGCGAGTGAACCCAGGATCGCCAATCCGCCTACCGCCACGGGCAGCGCCGCCGCCAGTAACCCACCGAAAACCCACACCAGCGCAACGAAACTCACTGGCATCGCGATGATTTCCATTCGCAGCAGGTCTCGTTCGGTCTGCTGGTTGACTTGTTCGTAGACCAGCGCCGACCCGCCCGCGCGCACGGTTATCCCTTGCCGGTCACGCGCAAACCGCTCCGCCAGTGTCTGCGCCTGCTTGGGCGCGCTGTTTACGTCGCCTTTGAGTGCGACCAAAATCATCGCGGTCTTGCCGTCGGAACTAAGCAAGCCCGGGGCCGGTTGCGCGTCCCAGGGTGAAGTCACCTGCGACACGAACGGCGATTGGGAAAGCTGTTGGGCAATGTCTATGCCGGAGGCGCGTGCGGCCCCGTCCATGGCGCCGCTCGCCGAACTCACCAGCAGCACTAAATCCATGTCACCCTGATTGAACTTCTCGGCGAGCGTCGCAGCGGCGCGAGCCGATTCGGATGTCGGGTCGACAAATCCGCCGGCCGACAAGCTCATCGCAGCAGGTATGCCGAAAACGCCGGCGGCGATCATGAGAAGAATCGCTATGCCGATAATTCTTCTCGGTACTGCGACGCAAAGTCGGGCCGTTCGCTCTAACATGTGCCCGCCCCTGGGGTAATCGCGGTTGGTCGTCGCCCGCTGCGCACCGGAGTGCGAATCATCTTGCCCAGCAATCTGAATCGGTAGCCCGCATCGAAGGGCTCATGGCAGCCCTGGCCTCAACTGGCTGGTTCGCGATGTCGGCCGACGTCCGAGCTCTGAGATTACGTTAAGTATCTGAAACATTCAAGTACTTAACTAAATTAGCCTTTTCCGGTAGGCTCGCTCTTGGGGGAACTCGCCAAGACTGGGTTGCTCGGTGCCGATTCGGGTACCACCTCACGAACGATCGTTAAGGAACGAGGTAGCTTTGCTCGGATCGATTCAAGCCATGGTTGGGCAAATCATCGATGGAGCGGGTTCGGTGGTCGGTTACCGTAACGGTGTCCGAGAGCCTGACCACAGTGCCGAGAGACTGACCCGGACCGTCGAGATCCGCCGCTACGGTGCTCGGATAGCCGCGGAGACGACCGTCGCCGCCGACGAAGCGGCTGCTCGCAATACCGGCTTCCGCCGTCTGGCCCGCTACATATTCGGGGCCAACCACGCCCAGGAGAAGATCGTTATGACGGCACCGGTGGCCCAGCAGTCCAGCGCCAAGAGGGGCGAGAAGATCGCCATGACGGTCCCGGAGTCGCAAGAGTCCGGAGGCGACGGCGAGTGGGTGATCCGATTCTTCATGCCCGCCGACGAGTCCTTGGAGTCTTTGCCCAAGCCAGACGATGCCGAAGTCAGGCTTGTTAACGTGCCGCCCCAGACGATTGCGGTGCGCCGCTTCACCGGTAGTCCCACTCGCCGCGCCGTTGCCTCGCAGACCGCGGAATTGATGAATACATTGCGCGACATCGGATTCGAGGCTGTCGACACACCGGCAGCCTGGTTCTACGATCCGCCGTGGACGGTCCCGGCGCTGCGCCGCAACGAAATTGCCGTGCCGGTCGAGGCGACTCAATAACCATGCGCGCATCGACGTTGATCGCAAGCGCCGTCGTGGTGTTGGCAACTTCGACGGTGCAGGGTCTGGCGATCCCGCCGGCCATAAGATCGGTTTGGTACTCGCCATGACGGCTGACCGCCACGAGCTGACCGTCCGCAAACGTCGCCACATCGACGTGTGCCTCGACGGTGATGTCGGCTATCGGCACCTGACGACGGGCCTGGAACGCTACCGCCTGCCCTACAACGCCCTGACCCAGACCAACCTGGACGACATCGACCTGTCCGCCGAGTTTCTCGGCGCTCGGCTGCGGGCGCCGATTCTGGTGGGCGCCATGACCGGCGGCGCGCAGCTGTCGGGCACCATCAACCGAAACCTGGCCGCCGCCGCCCAACGACTCGGCATCGGAATGATGCTGGGGTCACAGCGAGTCATGCTCAACAGCGTGTTCGGGAAGCGGGCCGCTGCCAGCTTCGCCGTGCGCGACGTCGCGCCCGACGTGCTGCTGTTAGGCAACATCGGCCTGGCCCAGTTGACCAAGGACACGGTGCCCGACATCGTGGAAGCCCTCGACCGGGTGGGGGCCAATGCGCTTGCCGTACACACCAATCCGTTGCAAGAGGCGGTACAGCACAACGGCGATACGGACTTCGCCGGATCAGTGGATCGACTGCATGACCTGACCGGCATGCTGGGCTACCCGGTGCTGCTGAAGGAAGTCGGACATGGGATCGGCGCCACGGCAGTCGCCGAACTGCTGCGGTTGACCGGTGAGCCGCCGGTGGCCGCCATCGATGTGGCGGGCGCCGGGGGCACGTCGTGGTCGCGGGTGGAGCAACTGGTCCGCTACGGCGAAGTGCGCTACCCAGACCTGGCCGACTGGGGAATACCGACCGCGCAAGCGATAGTGGAGGTGCGGGCGGCGCTGCCGGACATCCCGTTGGTTGCCTCCGGCGGAATTCGAACGGGCATGGACGCGGCCAAAGCGCTGGCCTTGGGCGCCGACGTGGTGGCCGTCGCCCGGCCGCTGCTGGCGGCTGCGATCGAGTCCGCGGACGCGGCAACGGTCTGGCTGCAAGCGTTTATCGACGAGCTTCGCATCTGCCTGCACGGCTGCGGCACCCCCGATCTGCGTGGCCTGCGCGACGTTGGCGCGGCACCGATTTCGTGACGGCGTGCAGCGCATGGCAGTGATCCTGGCCTACGGATCGCCCGCGCTGGGTCATCTGTTTCCGCTGGGCGCACTGCTGGCCGAACTGGGCGGGCGCGGGCACCAGATCCACCTGCGCACCTTGGCCAGCGAAGTCGCGGCCATGCGCGCCGCCGGCTTTCACGCCGAGGCCGTCGCCCCGCGGATCGAGGCCATCGCCGGCCGGGACTGGCTGGCGCATAACGCATTCGGGGTTCTCAAGACGACACTGGACGTGCTGTGCCGGCGCGCGGTCATCGAAGTCGACGATCTGCGTCGTGCGATCGCACACGTGCGGCCCGACGTGATCATCGTGGATGCCAACTGCTGGGGGGCCATGTCGATGGCCGAGGCCAGTGATGCTCGGTGGCTGGTGTTTTCGCCGTTCACGCCCTACCTGAGGTCTCGTGCGGCGCCGCCGTTCGGTCCCGGTCTGCGCCCACTGCCCGGCGTCGCAGGAACGGTCCGCGACGCGTCGATGCGCCCGATCGTGAGCCTTCTGTTCGACCGCCGGATAGTGCCGCGGCTCAACGCTCTTCGTGCCGGCCTGGATGTGCCGGCGGTCACGTCGGTCGATGGGCTCATGCGCCGGGCGCCGCTGCTGTTGGCGGTCGGCGGTGAACCGTTCGAATATCCACACCCGGATTGGGACGACTCGGTGCACTTCATCGGCGCGTGCGAATTCGAGCCGACATCCGCGACCGCACCGGGTTGGCTGGCCGCCATTGATCGGCCCATCGTGTTGATTAACACGTCCTCGATTGCGCAGGCGGACGCCCGGCTGGGCCGTATCGGGCTGCAAGCGTTGGCCGATGAGCCGGTCCATGTCGTCGCGACGTTCGCGGCGGGCGTGCCCGACGGCCTGCCGCGTCTGCCCAACGCGACGGTGCGCCGATTCGTACATCATCGTGTGGTTCTCGACCGCGCGATCTGCGCGATCACCCATGGGGGGATGGGGACCACCGTGAAGGCGCTCAACCGCGGTGTCCCGGTCTGCGCCGTGCCTTTCGCCCGCGATCAAGCCGAAGTCGCGCGCCGCGTCCAGATGGCCCGCTGCGGTACCCGTCTGCCAGCAGGAAAGCTGACACCGGGCAGGCTACGTGCCGCCGTGCGTGCGGCGATCACGATGGGTCCAGGCGCGCGCCGAGTTGCGGCCGGATTCGCCGCGACCGGCGGCGTGGCCCGCGGGGCCGATCTGATCGAGCAGCGGTTACTGCACCGGGTGCTACCGCGGGGCTTTCTGCCGCCGGGGAGCAGCGCCGCTGCGCCCGAGGCTGGGTGACGATGGAGTGGGCGGCCTGGCGAGCTCGCCCTCGAACGTGGTCATCGCGTCGATCATCGCCGTGAACACCCGATGAGCGGCATCGAGGTCCTTATCGCTGAGATCGGCCATCGCCGCGCTGAGATGAGCGCCGAGGGGCCTGAAGAAGGCGTGCGCCAAGGACATACCACTCTCCTGATAGCGCAGCAGCCACTTGCGCCTGTCGTCGGGATCGGGTTCGCGGCGGATGTGGCCCGCTTCGATCATCCGGTCGACGAGATAGGTGATCGCTGCCGGCGACACGTCCATGCGCTGCCCCAGCTGGGCCAGTGTCAACGGCGCCTCCGCGGTCTCGCTGACCATGATGTGCAGCAGGGCGTGAAAGTCGTTGCTGCTCACCTCGTTTACCCGCGCGAAATGCCGACCTACGCGATCGGAGCGCGCCGTAATCGCCCGTATGTCGGCCGACAGCTGCCTTTCCAGCTCGGCCCGGCTGGGCGCCGGTTCATTCGCGCGGCGTTTGGTCACCTACCCGCATCCTTCATTAAAAGCACCAGCGTATCCGCACGTTTCTTTCAAAGGCCTAGCAACCCTGCCGCGCGTCACAGCGAACTTACCGGAGACGGGCCCGACGCTGGCGGATAATGGGCTCGGCCCGGATGCCGGGCTTCTGCTTCGGGTATCCGCGGGTCACGCGCTAAACACGCCGAGTATTGCGATGTTTCCTCGCCAGGGCGACCCACGACGTGGCGGCCGCACCGACCGCGAAGGCCTGCGCGATTCCGGTCCAGCCCGGCGGATACAGCACTCCCGCGACGTAGCGGTCGATGAACCCGGTGGTGGGCAGCGGCGCCATGCCGGCCCGCCTGCGTGCCCAATCTTCCAGCGCGGTGAGGGGACACGGAAGGGGCAGGATCACGACCAGCACGCCCCAGCACACGCTCGCCACATGCAGCCAGATCGTGCGCGGCCATCGCAACGCCGCGAAGCCGCCGCTGGGTAGGTAAACGAGGTAGGCGAAGTGCGCGCACACGCTCACGACCACGACGACGAAATACGCTTTCCTCATTGCTGGTCATGCTAGCCGCCCGCACGGAGTCGATAACGACGTTCGGCGTAGGCGAGGTCGTCACGCCACAGCCGGGTGGCGGCATGGCGCATCAGCGGGGTGATCAGGAAGGCCGCGCGGCGCGCGGACGCGAATCCCGGGCGGGCTGACGACGCGATGACCGCTTCGGTCACGGTGACGCGCTGCTGGCCGTCCGTCCCGGAAGTCGTTGGCGTGGCGTGGGACTCGACGACGCTGCCGGTCCCTTCGCCCTCGACGATGCGCATCACGACGGTGCGCCCCTCGGGGGCGGTGAATTCCGCGATCACCGGCACACCGAAGCGACCCATCCGAAAGGTCACCGAGACGAGGAAGCGGTCGTCGTCCTCGGTCGGCGTGGTCAGCACCTCCAGCCGGGTGAACGAGTAGGGGTGAAACCAGGCGCCGTGCCAGGGGTCGAGCCGGTTGGCGATGATGTCGCACGGCTCGCAGTTGCCGACCACGCGGGTGACCGCCGTCAGGGTGGCGCCGGTGGGCCGGGGCGCGACCACCGGCTCGTCCAGCGGTGCGTCGCCGCCGACCGAGTCCAGGCGCACCCAGACCAGGACGCCATCGTCGTGGCTGGGAAACGGCCGCCAGCGCAGGGCGCAGGTGTCACCGTCGAAAGCCAGCCCGTGCCATCGGCAGAACAGGACGCCACCGCGCACGACCCCGGTGGCAAGGTCGGCGCCCAGGTGTGGGCAGCTGCGGGGACCGATCCGCACGCGGTGGTGCTTGTCGCGCCACGCGACCAGCTCGACGCCAGAGATGCGTGCGCCGAACGCGCGACCCACACGCACGTCGCTGCTTGCGCCGAACACGTACCAGTTCCCGGTCGGTCGGCGTTGGGACCGATCCAGCGCGGCGTTGATGATCCCCGGTTGCGCGTCGCGGTAGGTCGGGCGCTGCTGCGTCCAGGAGACACGCGGGATCACACCGACGGGCCAGTCTTTCGGCCACCGTCGGCTCAATCGGTCGCCCATGCTCATTGCCGGCGCCGCCCTTGGCGGTCGGCCAGTGACCGCAACAGCGCCGAGCGGCCGCGGGTGGGAACGGTGCACAACTCGTGGCCGGCCAGCCGCCATGACTTCAGCAAGTGGTTGGCGGCCGAGAAGCCGGTGGTGGCCGCGCGTTCCATCAGCGCCACCGGCAGGTCGATGCGGACCCCGTCGCCGGCCAGCACCAGCCCAGGATGCGGCGTGGCCACGGTCGGTCGCCGCGTGTACGTTCCGGGGGCGAATAGCGGGCAATCGCTGCGCAGCAGCACCCGCTCGTACACCACTCCCGCCGCGGCGGTTTCGGGGTAGAGCTTGTGCAGCTGTGCGATCGCTTGCCTGCCGGACCATTCGGGACTGGTTGCATACGAGTGCAATTCGACCACTGATCCGCCGTGGCGGCGCGCCCACGCGGCGGTCTCTCGTTCGTAGCGCTCGGGCACGCTGATGTTGTCGAGCGGCTGATGACCCGACGTGCCGAGAAAGGCCGGCCGGTTGCGGTGCACCGGCCGGTCCAGCCACAGCCGATCGACCACGAATGGCGGTGCGGTGCGCAATTCTCCTATTTGCGTGCGCCACTGGTCATCTCCCAGCCCTGGCGATGCGGCCACCACCCGCCGCAGGCCGTCCACATCGAGCGCTAACACCACGGCGTCCGCCTCGAACCGTTCGCGCGACTCGGTAAGGACGCGAAACGCCTTCGCGGCACCTGGGGTGACCCGCCGCACTTGGGCGCCGAGGTGCACCCGAACACCCCGGTCGCCCAAGTACTGCCGCAGCGGATCCCACAGGGCAACATCGAAATTCGCGTTCGCCACGTCGAAAATCAGGCCCTCGCTGGAGCCCAGGAAGTAGATGTGGAACATTGTCGCCAGCTCAGCGGCGGACAGTTGTGCCGGTTCGGCGAAGAAGCTGCGCGAGAACACCTCGAACGCGAGGTGGCGCGCCGACGCCGGGAAATTGAGGCTCTTCAAGAAGGTTTCGGCATCGATGTGGTCGAGCTGTTGGTAGATGTCCGGCACCGACACCGCCGCCAGCGGTGCGGCGGCCCGGGCATCGATGCGCGCCAGATCGCGAAGCCTAAAAGTGGGGCTGCGCAGCGCGAACGCCAACGCATTCCACGGCGGAGTGCGGGGTAGCCCGCGGAAACTGTCGCGGCTGCCCGCGCCGTCGATCAGCGGATAGTCGTCGACGGGCACCAGCATCCGCAGCTGCGGATCGACCCGGCGGAGCAAGGTCCGCAAGTTGTAGTACTGGCGAAAGAAGGCGTGAAACCCGCGGTTCATCGCCAGCTCGGCGCCGTCCAGACGTTCGGTCCAGCCGCCCACCCGGCCGCCGAGGTAGTCCTGGGCTTCCACGAGGTCCACGGCGACGCCGCGTTCGGCGAGCCCGGTTGCCGCGGTCAGGCCGGCGATCCCGCCGCCGACGACGACGACGCGCGGCCGCGACGACAGCCAGCTGCAGTCGGGCAATCCCAGTGGTGCCCGGTGAACGTGACGGTGGCGGTCATTCATCGCGGCGCTTCCCCCAGGAACAAATGCACGACGTTGCGTTCCCAGCCGGGCACCGTTTCGCTGCGCACCGCGGCGAATCCGGCGTCGCGCATGCGGCGCCGGAACCTCGCCGCCCCGTCAAAGGTCAGGACGCTGCGCCACAGATGCCGGTACAGCGTGGCGTCACGGGTACGCCACCAGCCGGCGGGGATGATGATGCCCCAGCACACCGCATGCCAGACCAAAGTCGCCACGCACGAATCGCGTACCGAATACTCGTGCACCGCCAGGGTGCCGCCGGGCCGCAACAGGTCGCGAAAGGCGCGCAGTTGACCGCCCGGGTCGCCGAGGTTTCGCAGCAGATAGGCGGACAGGATGGCATCGAACGGCCCGGCGACGCCGTGCTCGGCCAGATCCTCGATGCGGGCGTGCACGAATCGAACCGACGACGGCCATGACTTCGCCTGTGCCGCATCGAGCATTCCGCTCGCGGCATCGACGGCGATGATCTCGGCGTCGGGAGCCGCGGCCAACAGCGCGGCCGTCGACGCGCCGGTGCCACAGCCCGCGTCGAGCAGTCGCAAACCCCGGCCGCGCTCGGGCAGTCGCAGTCGGCGTGCCGACAACCCGAGGTTTGCGTGGTAGGACGGGTTGGCACCGACCAGCCGGTCGTATGCCGCGGCGCCGACGTCGAACGCGTCCGGCACGTCGGCGCGAGGCAAGCCCGTTTTATCCACGTTGATGCTCCCACAGCAGCAGCACGCCGGTGACCAGAGCGAAGCCGAACAGGAAGTCCTCGACGGGGATGTCGAACGGAAACCGCACACCGCTGGTTTGCCATTCGTTGTAGGTCACGATCGGCGCGCTGCGTTTGGTCAGCCACCCGTCGACCGGCACCTGGAAACCCAGGACGATCACCATCGACAGCCAGTAGGCGGGCCGCCGGAAAAGCCCGGTACGCAGCAGCGCAAACTCCAGCGCACACACCGCCAGCACGGCCACGATCGCCGGCACGGTGTAGCCCACGCCGCTCATCGGCGTTTCCGCCGATCCAGGATGGCGGTCACAGCGTTGTAGGTCAGCAGGGCGCACCCCGGAATCACCACGAAGAACAACGCCTCTTCGAGGGGCAGCCGGAAGGGGAGACGGATGCCGGTGATGTAGTCGCCGTTGTACGTCCACACGCCGGCCGCGATGGCCACCGCGTCCCAGGCCAGAAACACCAGCGCGACCGGAACCACCGCGCGCATGAGCCGCCACGGCTGGCGGTAGACACCGGCGCCGAGCAATTCCAGCGGCGCAGTGATGGCCAGGCACAGGCCAAGCACGATCAGGTACTGCCATCGGTCGGTCATGCCGCGCTGACCTTTCGCCGCTCGGGCCGGCCCGCGCGCACCCACCAGGCCCGCAGCAGCCCGCCTCCGGCGACCTGAAGACGTCGCGTCATGCCGACGGTGGCGCGCTGGCTGAAGACCGAAAAGCCGCTGTCCTCAATGCGATCCAGAATCTCGGAGTACAGCGTCAACGCGGTGGTCACGCAGGGCCGGGAACGCGGCGCCAGCAAGGCGATCCCGTCGGCGGCGAAACGGTAGATTTCCCGGGTGATGTGGTGCTGTGCGGCCAGGGCGTCCCGCACCCGCGCGTCGGTGCGCCGGTGCAGGTGACACCACGTCATCAGTTCTCGGTCCACGCCGAAGGCGGCGAGTTCGTCGGCCGGGAGGTAGATCCTGTTGCGCGCCAGATCCTCGTCGACGTCGCGCAGGAAGTTGGTCAGCTGAAACGCGCGGCCCAATGCCGCCGCATACGGGGCGGCCTCGTCGGCGGCGCTCACGGTTCCCAGTATCGGAAGCATCTGTAGCCCAATGACTTCCGCCGATCCGCGCATGTAGCGGTCGAGCGCGGGCCGGTCGGGATAATCGGTGACGGTGAGGTCCATGCGCATCGAGGCGAGAAAGTCCTCGAACAAGTCCGCGGCGATCCCGTAGCGGCGCACGGTGTCGCCGACGGCAGTCAGGACGGACTCGTCGTGCTGGTCGCCGCCTTCGAAGAAACGGTCCGACAACGCCTGTAGCCGTTCGGCTCGCGCGCCGACGTCCAGCGCCGGGTTCAGCTCGTCGAGGATGTCGTCGGCGTGGCGCGCGAAGCCGTACAACGCGTGCACTGCCGGGCGTTGGTCCGGGGCGAGCAACCGGGTGGCAAGGAAGTAGGTGCGGCCGTGTTCGGCGGCGATCTGTCGGCAGCGCCGATAGGCCGCGCGCAGGCGCACATCCTCGATGCCGGCGGCGTCCAACTCGGTGCGGATCATCGCGATCGGGCTTTCAGGTCGAGGGTGGTGGTGCTCGGGGCCACGCTGCCGGTGATGCGGTCGGCGGCCAACCGCCCGGAGATCAACGTGGTGGGCACGCCGACGCCGGGCAGGGTCGACGAGCCGGCCAGCACGGCGTTGTCGATGCCGCGCACGGTGTTGGCTGGCCGGAACGGCCCGGTCTGAGCGAAGGTGTGGGCGAGAGCGAACGGGGTGCCGGCCGTCATGCCCTGGCGAGCCCAGTCGGCGGGAGTGTCCACGTGCAGCAGCTGCGCGTTATCACGCACACCGTGAAACAACCGTTCCGCCACGACATCGAGGAGGGATTGTGCATACTCATCGCCGGTGCGTGACCAGTCGATGTCACCGCGGGTCAGGTTCGGGGCCGGGGCCAGCACATAGAGCAGGTCTCGTCCGTCGGGGGCCAGTCGCGGGTCGGTCGCCGTCGGCCGGGTGACCAACAGCGAGGGGTCCGTCATCAGCCGGCCGTCGCGGATGATGTCGGTGAATGTCCGATCCCAATGCTCGCCGAACAGGATCGTGTGGTGTGCGCTGGCCGACGGCACCGCGCGGCAACCCACGTGCAGGACCACCGCCGAGGGCGCCGCGCGCAGCGGAAGCATTCGCCGGGGCCGCTGGCCCAGCAACCGGTAGGTCTGCGGCAGTTCGGTGGTCAAAACCACTGCGTCGCAGGCGATCCGTCCGTCCCGGTCGGTGCGGACGGCGGTGATCCGCTCACCGCTGCGTTCCAGATCGGTGACCGTCGATCCGTAGCAGAACCGCACTCCGGCGTCGGCAGCGGCCGCCGCCAGCGCGTCGGGCAGCGCGCGCACGCCGCCGCGGGGGAAGAACACGCCCGAGACGGTGTCCATGTAGGCGATCACCGCGTAGACCGCCAAGGCGTGTTGCGGCGCGACACCGGCATAAAGCGACTGGAAGGTGAACACCCGCTGTAACCGTGGGTCGCTGATGTGGCGCTTGACCATCGTGTCCCATCGGCGGAATCCGCCGAGCGCGAGCAGTTTCGCCAGCTGGCCGTTGAGCAGGCTGAGCGGAGAGTCGAAATTGGCGGCGATGAAGCCGTCGAATTCGGTGCGGTACAGCCGCTCGAGCCAGTCGCGCAAGCTCCGGTAGCCGGCTTCCTCACGTGGCCCGGCGAACTCGCGTACCGCGGCGGCCATCCGATCCGCGTCGCTGTGGACGTCGATGCGGTCGCCGTCGGCGAACGTCGCCCGGTACGCGGGGTCCACCGGCAGCAATTCCAGCCGCTGGGAGAGGTTTTCACCGACGGCGGCGAACGCCTCGTCGATGAGGTCCGGCATGGTCAGCACGGTCGGTCCGGTGTCGATCCGGTAGCCGTTGATGTCTAGCCGCCCCGCCCGTCCGCCCGGCCATGGATTCCGCTCGACCACCGTGACTTGGCGGCCCCGGCCGCTCAAGTGCAGGGCGGCCGAAAGCCCGGCGAATCCGGCACCGACCACGACGACGTGATCGGTGCGCCCCGGCACGCTACGTATATTCATGCCGCACGCTCGGTGCACAGGCCGGCCATATCCAGCAGCGCGGCCATAACCGGATGACCGATCATGCTGCGATCCAATGCGTTTCGTGCCTCCTGCACACGGCTGGTGATCAGTTCTTCGATGCACTGCACCGCCCCGGTGGCGACGATCAAGGTCCGCCAGCCGTCCAGGGCAGCCTCGTCGAGCCGGTCGCTGGCCATAAGTTCGCGCAATTGCCGGCGGGCCGACCCGTCGGCCAATTGATGCGCGGCCACCACGACGCTGGTGGCCTTCCGCTCGAGCAGATCTTTGTTGGGCTTACCGGTCGCCGCGGGCGATCCGAAGATGCCGAGAATATCGTCGCGCATCTGGAACGCTTCACCGATGGCGGACCCGTAGTCACCGAGTGCGGCCAGCACCCGGTCGTCGCAGCCGGCCATTGCCGCGCCGATCTCCAGGGGCCGACGCACCGTGTAGTTTCCGGACTTGCGCCGGGCCACCTCCAGCACGGCCTCCAGCGTGGGCAGCTCACGCACATCGATTGCCAGCTCGGCGAATTGGCCCACGGCGAGCTCGGTACGCATGGCGTCGTAGCGTGGCCACACCGCGGCCAGGTGGCGGCGCTGCAGTCCGCTGTCGCGCAGCATCTGCTCAGCCCAGATCAGACACAGATCGCCGAGCAGGATGGCGGCCGATTCACCGAATCTGCGCGAGGACCCGGACAGCCCACGCTCCGAATGCCAGTCGGCGAATTGGAGGTGCGCAGCGGGGCGGCCCCGTCGCGATGCCGAATCGTCCATGACGTCGTCTTGCAGTAGTGCGAACGCGTGCAGAAGCTCCAGGCTGGCGGTTGCCGACAAGGCGGCGTCACTGGCCGGCGCGCCACACAGCCAGCCCAGGTACATGAACGTCGAGCGTAGACATTTGCCGCCGTCGACGAACTTCACCAAGATGTCGGCGGCCGCGTCCCCGATTTCGTGGCCGCACGCGCCCAACTCGTCGGCGCACCGCGTGGCCACGAAGTCGGCGACACGGTCCAGCACCGCCCGCCGCAAACTCATATGCCAGCTGCCGAACTGGGCGGCATCGGATAAGGCCGGGCTGCCCGGGGTTTCGGCGAGGCGCAGGGCCGGGAACGCATGCACAGCTGCCACTGGCGCCTCCCTCGCAAGGTCGGTCAGCCGCTGGCTGGAACGGCTCGGATTCACGCGTTGGTACCCCTTTGACGACGAGACGAACACGGACGTGCTTGCGCGGGTCGCTTAGGCAAATAGCCATCATTTAAGTTATTGAAACATTAATTTACTGAATGATCGCTGGATGCGCCAGCGGTAAGTCAACGACGGAGGTATCCGCAGGGCCGCTTAGCGACCGAGTAGGTGGCGCAGGGCCTGGTCGAGGTCGGGCTGACGGAACTGGTGCCCGGATCGGCTGAGCTTGTCGGGCGTCACGCGTTGACTGGCGAGGGCGAGTTCGCGGGCGCCTTGCTCGCCGAGCAATACTCGCGGGCCCAGCGGGGGCACCGGCAATACGGCCGGCCGGTGTAAGACGTGGGCCAGCGTGCGGGTGTACTCGGTGTTGCGGACCGGTTGTGGGGCAACCGCATTCACCGGCCCCGACAGCGCGGTATCCCAGAGCGCGCGGTGATAGACGTCGATCAGGTCGTCGATCCCGATCCAGGACAGCCACTGCCGACCATCGCCGAGCCGGCCGCCTAAACCGGCGCTGAACAGCGGACGCATCAGCTTCAAGGTTCCGCCGCGGGGGGACTGCACGATGCCGGTGCGCACATTGACCACCCGCACCCCGGCCTCCCGCGCCGGCGCGGTCGCGTCCTCCCAGTCGGCGACCACGTCGGCGAGAAACCCGTCGCCGCGCTCGCTGTCCTCGGTGAGGGTGTCGTCGCCGCGGTCGTATCCGTAGTACCCGATCGCCGAGGCGGAGATCAGCACGGTACGGCCGCGCGCCGCGGCTTCGGCCAGCTTGCGAGTGGGGCCAATTCGGCTGTCGAGAATGGCTTTTCGGTGGCTATCGGTGAACCGGCCGGCGATCGAGGCGCCGGCCAAATGGATGACCGCATCGACGCCGGCCAGTAGTTCGGGGTCGGGGTCGTCGGGGTTCCACTGCCGCTCGCCGTCCTTCGCGGCGCCGCGGACCAATCGAATGACGCGATGGCCGCCGGTGCTCAGAAAGGCGGCTAACGCCGAACCGACCAGGCCCGACGACCCGGTTATGGCGACGGTCGCGGGGGCCAGGCCGTGCTGAGCGGCCTCCCGGTGCGAGGCCAGGTCGTCGGCCAACTGGCGGTGCCGGTAGACGAACATCGGGCGCAGCGCGGCACCCGGCACCGGCGTTTCGACCCGGTCGATCACCCGGGTCCGGTTGTCGCCGGCGTCTTCGAAGTCGTGGGTGTGCCGCCAGCGCACCGCGATTCGTGCCGGTAGCGACGCCAGGCCGTCGCTGCTGATGGTGTCGACGAAACGCCGTGGGGGGTCGTAGAAGTCCGGTTGGTGTTGGGCTACCCAGCGCAGCCCGCCGGGCAGCGCGAGCGTCGCGCGGCCGTCCTTGAGCGAAGTGGCCTCGCTGACCAACCGCATCGGCGACCACGGCGGCGAAAGCCGGTTGAACGCACCTGGCCGCCTGTGCCAGGCGAACACGTCGTCGCGCGGCGCGTCGACCACGCTCGAATACATCACCCCCATGCCACGACCGTACGCGCGAAAGCTCGCAGGGGGTGTGGACTAACGATCAGGCAGCGCGTGCTCGGCAATAGGCAGCCGCGGCTGCGGTTGGCGTTCGCGGCGCTTGGCCGCCTGGTACACCTGTGCGGTCTCCTTGGCCACCGTCTGCCAGTCGAAGTCGGAGGTGAGCCGTTCCCGGGCGGCCAGGGCGCGCCGCTGCGCGGCTTCTGGGTCGTCGAGCACCGTGCGCACCGCCGCGGCCAGCCCCGCGACGTCGCGGGGCGGCCGCGACACCCCGGTCTGCCCGTTGATCACCGCCTCGCCCAGGCCGCCGATGTTCGACGTCACCAGCGGCGTGCCGGCCGCGGCGGCCTCCAGTGCGGCCAGCCCGAACGGCTCGTAGTGGCTGGGCAGCACCGCGGCGTCGGCCCTGTGCAGTGCCGCCAGTAATTCGGCGTGGTTGAGATGGCCGACGAACCGGGTTGCCTTGAGTACCTTGTGTTTACGCGCCTGGTCGACGAGCCAATCCTGCTGGGTTCCCTCCCCGGCGATGGTCAGCGTGGTGCCCGGGTGGGTGCGCCTGATCCGCGACAGCGCGGCGATGACGTCGTGCACACCCTTCTCGTATTCCAGCCGCCCCACGAACAGCAGTTCGGCGGGCCCGCTGCGCGGGCGGCGGGCTGCGTACTGCCAGCGCGCCGCGTCAATACCGTTGCGGATCACCGTGATCTCGGTCAGGCCGGGACCGAACAGTTCGGTGATCTCGTCGCTCATCGACGCCGAACACGTGATCAGCGAATCGGATTCGCGCACCAGCCACGACTCGGCGGCGTGCACCTGACGGCTGATCGCTCCGGATACCCAGCCGGAATGCCGCCCGGCTTCGGTCGCATGGATCGTGGAAACCAGTGGCACATCATAGAATTGGGCGAGCGCGACGGCGGCATGGGCGACTAGCCAGTCGTGCGCGTGGACGACGTCGGGAAGCCAGGAGCGTTCGGTGCCGAATTTATGCAGGGGCAGCGCGGCGCGGATCATCGCGTGGCCCATCGCCAGCGTCCAGGCCATCATGTCTTTTCCGAAGGTGAACTCGTGCGGATCCTGTGCGGCCGCGATCACCCGGACGCCCTCGCTGATTTCGTCGGACGACGGGTGGGTGCTGGGATCGGTGCCCGTGGGCCGGCGGGACAGCACGACGACGTCGTGGCCTGCCTCGGCCAGCGCGGTCGCCAGGTGGTGCACGTGGCGACCCAGCCCGCCGATCACGACCGGCGGGTACTCCCACGACACCATCAGGACCTTCATCGGCAGGCCCTACTCCGCCGCGAGCGGCCCCAAAATGCCGCGGATACCGGCGTGTCACCGTACAAACACGCGCGCTCGCGACGACGGGGGCTCATCTCGGGAGCCTTCGGGCGTCCAGGGCGCCGAACAGGCCGTCGGCGCGGTTCCACCCGTCGACCAGCCGCTGTGCGACGTCGCGACGGCCCGACGCTAGCGCCCCGGCGATCTCGCGGGTGGCGTGGGCGTGCAGGTGGGCTCGGTAGCGGGCGTAGTCGGCGGCCGAGTCCTTGCTCACCATGAACGGCCAGTCGCTGGACACGGTCAGCAGGGTCTCGCGCAGGATCTGATCGGCAACGCGATCGCGGGGGATGGGCCCGTCCAGGGACGCCGTCTGGTTCAGCGCCTTGTCTATGGTGGTCAGGGCGGTGTCGACCACTTCGGTGTTGAGCTGGACTAGGTCGGCCACCTGCTCGCCGGCCCACACCTGCCAGTCCTTGCCCGAGCCCCAGGAGCTGGGTGGCAGGGCGACCGGATCGCCGACGAATCCGTCGGCGATGGCGTCGCTCAGCGTGCCCACTCGCACGCCGGCGGCGGGCAGGGCGCGCAGCATGTGCGCCAACCACGTCGGCCCCTCGTACCACCAATGGCCGAACAGCTCGGTGTCGAAGGCGGCAATGACGTGCGCGGGCCGCCCGATGCGCTCCGACTCGGCCAGCAGCCGGTTGCGTACCACGTCGACGAAGTCGTCGACGTGGATGTCGATCGCGTGGTCCGCGCGCTCGGGATCGTAGGGCGCCTTGGCGTCCGACGCCACGTTGCGGCCGGTGACTCGCGCCGCCTTGAGGCCGGTGAGGTGGTCATAGGTGTGGAAATCGCGGTAGGCCGCGTGCCCGGGGTAGCCCGATTTCGGCGACCACACCCGGTAGCTGACCTGCAGGTCGCGGCCGAACGCGATCACGTCGGTGTCGCCGACTGGCCGGCCCAGCGCGGTGTCGCCGTGCAGTGACGGACCGTCGACCATGAAATGGGTGATTCCGGCGGCGGCATAGTCGTGTTCCAGGCCCGGGGCATAGGCGCATTCCGGCGCCCAGATCCCCGTCGGGCGGTGCGCCAGGCGCAGCGCGGGGTCGGCCAGGCCTTCGCGCAGCGCGAACTCGCGCAGCCGCGGCGCCAGCAGCGGCTGGAACGGGTGGGCCAGCGGGCCGCCCAGCAGCTCGACCGTGCCGGCGTCGATCAGCCTGCGCAGCAGCGGGCTGCCGCCGTGCCGCCATAGGGTGGCGAAGTCGTCCAATGCCTGGTCGGCCTCCGCGCATTCGCGAATCCCGAAGGCCCGCAACGCTTCTGGTGTGCAGGACTGGTAGCTGGCCGACTTCGATCTGAGCGCCGCCCGGACGCTGGTGGCCTCCAGCGCGCGCAACCGCCAGTTCGCCAGCCAATGATGCATCCCGTCGAGGCAGTACGGGTCGTCGAGCTGGGCGTTCACCACCGGAGTGATCCCCAGCGTGATCAGCCGGTGCCGATCCTCGTCGGCCAGGGTGTGCAGCACCCGCATCAGCGGCAGGTAGGCCGCCGCCCACGACTGGTAGAGCCATTCCTCGCCGACCGGCCAGCGGCCGTGGTGGGCCAGCCAGGGCAGGTGGGTGTGCAGCACCAGGGTGAACAGGCCGGGCACCCGGTCGCCGGACACGCTCACGGGCGGACCGCGATCGCGATCAGATCCAGACTGTCGTCAATCTCACGGTCGCCCGAATCGACCAGGTCGAAGTCGACGGTCGCGACCGCGGCGACATCGGCCCGCAGCTCGGGCGTCCACGGTGCGTCGGCCACCGCCCGTGCGATCTGCGCGTCGATGATGGAGCCGCCGTGACGAGCGTCCATCTCCCGCAGCCGCGGACCATGGAACAGGCCGCTGACCGATACCGGGGCAAAACCCGCGTCGAGCAGCAACTGGGTCAGCTCCACGGCGTTGAGTTCCCGGGTGTGAAACGGGTTGATCGGGGTGTCGCGGCCCGGGGAGAAGGTGACGCGGTTGGGGGTGGACACCAGCAACAAGCCGGAAGGGCGCAGCACCCGGGCACACTCGGCCACGAACTGGGCCTGGTCCCACAGGTGCTCGATGACCTGGAAGTTGACCACGACGTCCATCGAGGCGTCGGGTAGCGGCAGGTCGGTCAGGTTCGCCTGCACGACCTCCACCCGCGGGTAACGGCTGCGGACATGGGCCACGGCGTACTCGTCGTAGTCCACCGCGACGACCCGGCGGGCGACGCCGGCGATCAGATCGGCGCCGTAACCTTCGCCGCATCCGGCCTCGAGCACCTCGCGGCCCGCGCAGCGTGGCGCCAGCCGCTGGTAAACCACCTCGTGACGGCGAAACCAGTAATTCTCGATGTCCAGGTCGGGAATGGTGCGCTCACCCGTCAGCGTCAACACGGGGTCGGCCGCCGGCCGGGGGTCGGCGGTGTGGTGAGGAACGTCGGGGACGAATGCGCTCATTGCATAGGGAGGCTAACGCGAAGTGTCGGATTCGCGAACCGTGCAGCGGATGCGGGCGAAAGAATGCGCAGGACGACCCGCTATGGTGTGAGAGCAGACCGCACAAAGTTACCGGTTAGTAACATGCGTGTGCGGGTGCGAAATGCCTGACCAAGGTCCTGCAGCCGAACGCTGCCGGACGCCTTCAAGGAGGACGAACCACACTCATGACGAACATCGTGGTCCTGATCAAGCAGGTCCCAGACACCTGGTCGGAGCGCAAGCTGACCGACGGCGATTACACGCTGGACCGCGAGGCCGCCGACGCGGTGCTGGACGAGATCAACGAGCGCGCGGTGGAAGAGGCGCTGCAGATTCGGGAGAGAGAGGCAGCGAGCGGTAATGAGGGTTCCGTCACGGTGCTGACCGCGGGCCCCGAGCGCGCCTCCGAGGCGATCCGCAAGGCCCTGTCGATGGGCGCCGACAAGGCCGTCCACCTCAAAGACGACGGCCTGCACGGCTCCGATGTCATCCAGACCGGGTGGGCGCTGGCGCGCGCGCTGGGCACCATCGAGGGCACCGAGCTGGTCATCGCCGGCAACGAGGCCACCGACGGCACCGGCGGCGCGGTGCCGGCCATCATCGCCGAGTACCTGGGCCTGCCGCAGCTCACCCACCTGCGCAAGCTGTCGGTCGAGGACGGCAAGGTCACCGGCGAGCGGGAGACCGACGACGGCCTGTTCACGCTGGAGGCCACACTGCCCGCGGTGGTGAGCGTGACCGAGAAGATCAACGAGCCGCGTTTCCCCTCCTTCAAGGGCATCATGGCCGCCAAGAAGAAAGAGGTCACGGTGCTGACCCTGGCCGAAATCGGCGTCGAGGGCGACGAGGTCGGGCTGGCCAATGCCGGGTCGACCGTGCAGGCGTCGACGCCGAAGCCGCCGAAGACGGCGGGTGAGAAGGTCGCCGACGAGGGCGAGGGCGGCAACGAGATCGCTAAGTACCTGGTCGCGCAGAAGATCATCTAACGAGCACTCCATTTCACAAATTTCCAAGTGACGAGAAGAGCGATATAACCCATGGCTGAAGTACTGGTGCTCGCCGAGCACGCCGAAGGTGCGCTGAAAAAGGTCAGCGCGGAACTGATCACCGCCGCACGTGCGCTGGGCGAGCCGGCTGCCGTCGTGGTGGGGGCGCCGGGGACGGCCGCGCCGCTGGTCGACGGGCTCAAGGCGGCCGGGGCCGCCAAGATCTACGTCGCCGAGTCCGACGACGTCGACAAGTACCTGATCACCCCGGTGGTCGACGTGCTGGCAGCGCTGGTCGAATCGAACACCCCGGCCGCCGTGTTGCTGGCCGCCACCGCCGACGGCAAGGAAATCGCGGGCCGGCTCGCGGCCCGGATCGGGTCGGGCCTGCTGGTCGACGTGGTCGAGGTCAAAGGGGGTGCGGTGGGCGTCCACAGCATCTTCGGCGGCGCGTTCACCGTGGAGGCCAAGGCCAACGGCGACACCCCGGTGATCACGGTGCGCGCCGGAGCCGTCGACGCCGAGCCGGCCGACGGGGCCGGTGAGCAGGTCAGCGTGGACGTGCCGGCTCCCGCCGAGAACGCCACCAAGATCACCGCCCGCGAGCCCGCCGTCGCCGGTGACCGGCCGGAACTGACCGAGGCCACCATCGTGGTGTCCGGTGGCCGCGGCGTCGGCAGCGCGGAGAACTTCAACGTGGTCGAGGCGCTGGCCGACTCGCTGGGCGCCGCCGTCGGCGCGTCGCGCGCCGCGGTCGACTCCGGCTACTACCCGGGCCAGTTCCAGGTGGGCCAGACCGGCAAGACGGTGTCCCCGCAGCTCTACATCGCCCTGGGCATCTCCGGGGCCATCCAGCACCGCGCCGGCATGCAGACCTCCAAGACCATCGTCGCGGTCAACAAGGACGAAGAGGCGCCCATCTTCGAGATCGCCGACTACGGCGTGGTGGGTGACCTGTTCAAGGTCGCCCCGCAGCTGACCGACGCGGTCAAGGCGCGCAAGGGGTAGCACCCCCGTTCACCAGCAGTTAACGGCCCCGCAGGCTACCTGCGGGGCTGTTATCTTTTCGCGACATTTCGTCATCTGGCGTGCACCGACACGTCACAGCGTCGATGCCGATTAGCACAACGATTAAGCGACGTTGGTGGACATGAGCATCGCTTCTGTCCTGATACCAAGCGACAAGCCGGACAGCGGACCGGCGCAGGCCCCAACGTCGGGGCCGCGCTACTCCCTGCTGCTGTCCACCGACCCCTCCCTGATCGAGGCCGCCCAGCGGCTGCGCTACGACGTCTTCACCAGCACACCCGGCTTCACTGTGCCAGTTGGGCCGACCGGCCCCTACGGGCCACAGGATGTCGACCGCTTCGACGAATACTGCGACCACCTGCTGGTCCGCGACGACGACACCGGCGAACTGGTGGGTTGCTACCGGATGCTGGCGCCTGCGGGCGCCATCGCCGCCGGGGGCCTGTACACCGCGACCGAATTCGACGTGGACGCGTTCGACCCGTTGCGGTCGTCGCTGGTGGAAATGGGACGCGCCGTGGTGCGCGACGGCCATCGTAACGGCGGCGTGGTGCTGCTGATGTGGGCCGGCATCCTGGCCTACCTGGACAAATACGGCTACGACTACGTGACCGGCTGCGTATCGGTCCCGATCGGCTCAGAAGCCGACGGTGACGTCCCGGGCAGCCAGCTGCGTGGCGTGCGCGACTTCATCCTGAGCCGCCATGCCGCGCCGCCCCAGTACCGGGTGCGTCCCTACCGGCACGTGGTCATCGACGGGAAAGCCATCGACGACATCGCCCCGCCGCCGCGGCCGGCGGTTCCGGCGCTGATGCGCGGCTACCTGCGGCTGGGTGCTCAGGTTTGCGGTGAGCCGGCGCACGACCCGGAGTTCGGGGTCGGCGACTTCTGCGTGCTGCTGGACAAACGGCGCGCCGATACCCGATATCTCAAGCGATTGCGGTCGGTATCGGCGGCTAGCGAGATGGCCGGTGCAATGACCGGTGCGATGGCGGCCTCACGATGAGCGCTCCCGCAGTCACCGCCCACGCCTGGCTGCCGCGCGCCTCGTGCGATTCCAGCTGCGTGGGTACCGGCGAGGTTGCGCAGTCGCGCCGGTCGCCGGTGGTGCTGCGGGTAGCACTTCGCGTCATGTTGGCGCTGCTGTTGTCGCCGGGGATGCCGCTGATGGTGGTGCCGCTGCCGGGCCGGACGAAGGTGCAACGCGTCTACTGCCGGTTGGTGCTGCGTTGCTTCGGTGTGCGGATCACGGTGTCGGGTAGCCCGATTCGAAACCTGAGCGGTGTCCTGGTGGTCAGCGGGCATATCTCCTGGCTGGACGCCTTCTGCATCGGTGCGGTGCTGCCCGGCTCGTTCGTCGCCCGGGCCGACATGTTCACCGGGGGCCCGATCGGGGTCGTGGCCCGCATCATGAAGGTCATCCCGATCGAGCGGGCCAGTCTGCGCCGGTTGCCCGCGGTGGTCGACGTCGTGGCCCGCCGGCTGCGCTCCGGTCAGACGGTGGTGGCGTTTCCGGAGGGCACCACCTGGTGCGGCTGGCACGGCGAACCCGGGCACACGCACAAGGGGTCGGGATCCTTCTACCCGGCGATGTTCCAGGCCGCGATCGACGCCGCCCGGCCGGTGCAACCGCTCCGGCTGAGCTATCACCACGTCGACGGGAGCGTGTCCACCGCTCCGGCGTTCGTCGGCGACGATCCGTTGCTCCGGTCGGTCTGCCGGCTGCTCACCGTGCGACGCACGGTGGCGCGGGTGCACGTCGAATCCCTGCAGCTGCCGGGCACCAACCGGCGCGACCTGGCCAGCCGCTGCCAGACGGCGGTACGGGCCGCGGCGCCCGCGCACCCAGGTGACGGGCACGCCCTGGTGGCATAAGCGTTCGAGGGCGTTCGGCAGGGCCGGTATCCTGGGGCGCGTCATGGTCTACCTCGATCACGCCGCCACCACCCCGATGCACCCCGCCGCCGTCGAGGCGATGACGGCGGTGTTCGGCACCGTCGGCAACGCGTCGTCGCTGCATACCAGCGGCCGGGCGGCGCGGCGCCGGATCGAGGAATCCCGCGAGCTGATCGCGGACAAACTGGGCGCGCGCCCGTCGGAGGTGATCTTCACCGCGGGTGGCACCGAGAGCGACAACCTGGCCGTCAAGGGCATCTACTGGGCCCGCCGCGACGGTGAGCCCAGCCGCCGGCGCATCGTCACCACCGAGGTGGAACACCACGCCGTACTGGACTCGGTGAACTGGCTCGTCGAACACGAAGGCGCCCAGGTGACCTGGCTGCCCACGGCCGCCGACGGCTCGGTGTCGGCGGCGGCGCTGCGGGGGGTGCTGCAGAGCCACGACGACGTCGCGCTGGTCTCGGCCATGTGGGCCAACAACGAGGTCGGCACCATCATGCCGGTCGTCGAATTGGCCGCCGTGGCAGCCGAATTCGGTGTCCCGATGCACAGCGACGCCGTACAGGCGGTGGGCCAGCTGCCGGTCGAATTCGGCGCCAGTGGGCTGTCGGCGATGAGCGTGGCCGCGCACAAGTTCGGCGGCCCGCCGGGTGTGGGCGCCCTGCTGTTGCGCCGGGACGTCGCCGGCGTGCCACTGCTGCACGGCGGCGGCCAGGAGCGCGACATTCGTTCCGGCACACCCTATGTCGCCGGCGCCGCCGGAATGGCGACGGCGGCGCAGATCGCGGTTGACGGGCTTGCGGCCAACAGTGCGCGGCTGCGGGTATTGCGCGACCGGCTGATCGACGGTGTGCTGGCCGAGATCGATGACGTTGCGCTCAACGGTGCCGGGGGCCTGTCGCGGCTTCCGGGGAACGCGCACTTCACCTTCCGCGGCTGCGAAGGCGATGCGCTGTTGATGCTGTTGGACGCCAACGGAATCGAATGCTCCGCCGGATCGGCCTGCACCGCCGGTGTCCCGCAGGCCTCGCATGTGTTGATCGCGATGGGTGCCGACCCGGCCAGTGCGCGCGGGTCGCTGCGTCTTTCGTTGGGGCACAGCAGTGTTGATGCCGATGTCGATGAGGCGCTGCGGGTGCTGCCCGGTGCGGTGGATCGGGCCCGCCGGGCCGCCCTGGCCGCCGCGGGGGCTTAGGGGGGTCTGGGGTGAAGGTTCTGGCCGCGATGAGCGGCGGGGTCGATTCGTCGGTCGCCGCCGCCCGCATGGTTGGTGCCGGGCACGACGTGGTCGGTGTGCACCTGGCGCTGTCGTCGGCGCCGGGCACGCTGCGCACCGGCTCGCGCGGCTGCTGTTCGAAGGAGGACGCCGCAGACGCGCGCCGCGTTGCCGACATGCTCGGAATTCCGTTTTATGTTTGGGATTTCGCGGAGAAGTTCCAAGAAGCTGTGATCGACGATTTCGTCTCGTCGTATGCCCGCGGCGAGACGCCCAATCCGTGCGTACGCTGCAATCAGCGGATCAAGTTCTCGGCGCTGTCGGTGAGGGCCCTCGCGTTGGGCTTCGACACGGTGGCCACCGGCCACTATGCCCGGTTATCGGGTGGGCGGCTGCGCCGCGCCGTCGACCGGGACAAGGATCAGTCCTACGTGCTGGCCGTGCTGACCGCAGACCAGCTGCGCCACGCCGCCTTTCCGATCGGGGACACTCCCAAGCCGCAGATTCGCGCGGAGGCCGCCCGCCTCGGCCTGGCGGTCGCCGAAAAGCCGGACAGCCATGACATCTGCTTCATCCCGTCCGGGAATACCCAGGCTTTCCTCGGCGAGCGCATCGGTGTTCGGACCGGCAACGTCGTCGGCGCGGACGGAGCGGTGCTGGCCACCCACGACGGGGTGCACGGTTTCACCATCGGCCAGCGCAAAGGTCTGGGCATCGCGGGACCGGGGCCGGACGGTCGGCCGCGGTACGTGACGGCGATCGACGCCGACACCGCGACCGTTCACGTCGGTCAACTGGCCGACCTCGACGTGCATGAGCTGACTGGCAGCGCGCCGGTCTTCACCGGGGGAGTCGCACCGTCGGGCGCCATCGAGTGCGCGGTTCAGGTGCGGGCGCACGGTGAAATCGCCGATGCGGTAGCCGAATTGGTCGGGGACGAGCTCTTCGTGCGGTTGCGCGCGCCGCTGCGCGGAGTGGCGCGCGGCCAGACGTTGGTGTTGTACCGCCGAGACCCCGACGGCGACGAGGTGCTAGGCAGCGCGACCATCGCACGGACCGCTTAGTACAGGCTAGTGGGGTATGTTCGCGGCGATATTCGTCATCACGATGTCGGACACCGACTGCGGGAAGCCGCAGAAGGTGACCTCGAGCAGCGCCACCGCCAGCACCCGGTAGTCGCGGCCGCAGCCACCCGGCAGCATGTGCAGCGAGTCGGCCCCGGCCTGCCAGTCGCCGACATACAGCTGGCCGGCATCACTGGCCGCGCAGTCTCCGACAGTGGCCACCAGGGCGCCGAAGGCTCGCCGGGCGGTGGCCACATCTCGGTAGGCCGCGGCACCCTCGGAGATCAGGCCCCCTTTGGGCGGATCCTGATAGGTGGTCTTGTGGAACTCTTCGATATCGGGTCCGAAGGTCGCGGTCTCGGCAAAGATGAACCGGCACGGCCGGGGCGTGTTATCGGCGAGGACGTCGATGTCCACCGGCCGGTTGCCGTCCATCGAGGGGATGATGGTCAGGCCGTCGCCACCGCCGGTGATCGCGCGCATTCGTGACTGGTTCAGGAGGATCTGGTCGACGTTGACGCCCTGCACACCCCGGGCGCCCATGGCGAATCCGGGCACGGCCGTTCCACCCACGACCCTGGTGCAGGCCGTCACCAGTAACGCCGCGCTAACCCACAGCAGCGAGCGCGTCAATCTCCCCATCTGCCACCCTTCTGCGTTCTGAGAGTAACCGTTAAACACCCCAAGTGCCCGGCCGGCGCTGGCTGGAGGAGCCACGTCGAATACGGTTGCCGGGTGAGTGTTTTCGCTAAGGCCAGCGGCGTCGGGTCGTGGCCTGGTGCCGCCGCGCGCCAGGCCGCTGAGGTGATTGTCGGCGAGTTGGCGGATGCACTGGCCCACATCGTCGAGCTGCCTGCCAGGGGAGTCGGCGCCGACATGCTCGGGCGGGCCGGTGCACTACTGATCGATGTGGCCATCGACACGGTGCCGCGGGGCTATCGCATCGCCGCGCGGCCCGGTGCGGTCACCCGCCGGGCCATCAGCCTGCTCGACGAGGATATGGACGCGCTCGAAGAGGCGTGGGAGGTCGCGGGGCTGCGCGGCGGCCAGCGCGTGGTCAAGGTGCAGGCTCCAGGGCCGATCACACTGGCCGCCGGGCTGGAGCTGGCCAACGGCCACCGGGCCATCACCGATCCGGGCGCCCTGCGCGACCTGGCGGCGTCACTGGCCGAGGGTGTGGCCACGCACCGCGCCGCGCTGGCCCATCGACTGGACACCCCGGTGGTCGTCCAGTTCGACGAGCCGTCGCTGCCCGCGGCGCTGGGCGGACAGCTGGCCGGGGTGACCGCGCTGAGCCCGGTCGCCGCGCTCGACGAGGCGGTGGCCGGCGCACTGCTCGACACGTGCGTCGCCGTCGTGGGCCCCGATGTCGTGGTGCACAGCTGCGCCGCGGGGTTGCCGTGGAACCTCTTGCAGCGCAGCGCTATTGGAGCTGTTTCCATAGACGCGGCCACCCTAAGCGCAACGGATCTGGACGGCGTCGCGGCATTCGTCGAGTCGGGCCGCACCGTGATGCTGGGCGTGGTCCCCGGCACCGCACCGGAGCGGTGGCCGTCGGCCGAAGAGGTGGCCAAGGCAGTGGTCGCGGTGACAGATCGGCTCGGATTCGGCCGCTCGGCGTTGCGCGACCGCATCGGCGTCACCCCGGCATGCGGTCTGGCGGGGGCGACCGCGCAGTGGGCGCGCACCGCGATCGGGCTTGCCCGCAAGGCCGCAGAGGCGTTCGCCGAGGACCCGGACGCCATCTGACACGCAACCAAAAGGTTGCTTTTCGAGAGCGAGCATGATGAACTGATAGGCAACCGGGAGGTTGCATATCAGTACTGATCGAATCGAGAAGCGCGTCGTGTTGCGCCCACCGCTGGACCGGGTCTGGCGGGCCATCAGTGACGCCGAGGAGTTCGGGCGCTGGTTCGGCGTCCGCTTCGACGGGCCCTTCATCGCGGGCAGCTCCGTCACCGCGGCCATTGAGCCGACCACCGTCGACGACGCCGTGGCCGAGCGCAGGAGCCGCACACCGGTGTGAAGAGCACCTGGCAGATCGTTGCGGCGGAGCCGCGGCGGCGCTTCGACAGCGTGAGTGCACACACCGCCGTCGGCGCACCGCTTTTCGACGCGCTCGGGGATCCGAATCGGCTGCGCATCATCGTGCGGCTCTGCGACTTCGGCCCGAGTTCGACGTCGCAAGTGACCGAGGTGATCCCGGTGACCAGACAGGCGGCCAGCAAGCATTTGGAGCTGCTGGAATCGGTGGGATTGGTCACCAGCGCCCGGCGCGGGCGCGAACGGGTCTGGACCGTGCAGACCGAACCGCTGGCCCAGGCCAGCGACTACCTCACCCAGCTGTCGCGCCGGTGGGACGCGGCGGTGGACCGATTGCGGGCTTATCTGCAGGACTGAGCGCGCTCACGCCGGTGTCAGCCGCCTTCGATAGCCTGCCAAGGTGAGCCCAGCAGACGCCGATCAGACCGCTCCCGAGGTGTTGCGGCAATGGCGCGACCTGGCCGAGGAGGTGCGCGAGCACCAGTTCCGCTACTACGTGCGCGACGCGCCGGTCATCACCGACGCCGAGTTCGACAAACTGCTGCGCAAGCTCGCAGCGCTCGAGGAAGCCCACCCCGAGTTGCGCACGCCCGACTCACCCACCCAGCTGGTCGGCGGTGCCGGCTTCGCGACCGATTTCGAGCCGAGCGAGCATCTCGAACGGATGCTCAGCCTCGACAATGCTTTCACGCCAGAGGAACTCGGCGCCTGGGCAACCCGCGTCCACGCCGAGGCCGGAGATGATGCTCACTACCTGTGTGAGCTCAAGATCGACGGCGTCGCACTGTCGCTGGTCTATCGAGACGGACGCCTGACCCGCGCGGCGACCCGCGGGGACGGCCGCACCGGAGAAGACGTCACGCTCAACGCCCGCACCATCGACGACGTCCCCGAACGACTCACCGCCAGCGACGATTACCCGCTGCCCAAGGTCCTCGAGGTCCGCGGCGAGGTGTTCTTCCGGGTGGCCGACTTCCAGGCGCTCAACGCGAGCCTGGTGGAGGAGGGCAAGAACCCGTTCGCTAACCCGCGCAACAGCGCGGCGGGATCGCTGCGCCAGAAGGATCCCGCGGTCACGGCCCGCCGCAAGCTGCGGATGATCTGCCACGGCCTCGGGCACGCCGAAGGTTTTCGCCCGCCCACCCAGCACGACGCATACCTGGCGCTCAGGGCGTGGGGCCTGCCGGTTTCGCAGCACACCACCCTGGTGAACGACCTGGCCGGCGTCCAGGAACGCGTGGACTACTGGGGCGAGCACCGGCATGAGGTGGACCACGAAATCGACGGCGTCGTCATCAAAATCGACGAGGTGGCGCTGCAACGCAGGTTGGGTTCCACCTCGCGGGCCCCGCGCTGGGCGATCGCCTACAAGTACCCGCCCGAAGAGGCGCAGACCAAGCTGCTCGACATCAAGGTGAACGTCGGCCGCACCGGGCGGGTCACGCCGTTCGCGTTCATGACGCCGGTCAAGGTCGCCGGGTCGACGGTGGGGCAGGCCACGCTGCACAACGGCTCGGAAGTCAAGCGCAAGGGCGTGCTGATCGGCGACACCGTCGTAATTCGGAAGGCCGGCGACGTGATTCCCGAGGTGCTGGGACCGGTAGTCGACCTGCGCGACGGCTCCGAACGCGAATTCGCCATGCCCACAACATGTCCCGAATGCGGGACCACGTTGGCGTTTGAGAAGGAAGGCGACGCCGACATCCGCTGCCCCAACGCGCAGGGCTGCCCGGCGCAACTGCGGGAGCGAGTGTTCCACGTCGCCAGCCGCGGCGGACTGGACATCGAGGGGCTGGGCTACGAGGCCGCCGTGGCGCTGCTGCAAGCGCAAGTCATCAGCAGCGAGGGCGACCTGTTCGGCCTCACCGAGGACGACTTGTTGCGCACCGAGCTTTTCCGGAATAAGGCCGGGGAGCTGTCGGCCAACGGCAAACGGTTGCTGGTCAACCTCGATAAGGCCAAGGCCGCACCGCTGTGGCGGGTGCTGGTGGCATTGTCGATCCGCCATGTCGGGCCGACGGCTGCTCGCGCGCTGGCCACCGAGTTCGGCGACATCGAGGACATCAAGGCCGCGTCCACCGAGCAGCTGGCCGCCGTCGAGGGCGTGGGAGTGACCATCGCCGACGCCGTCACCGAATGGTTCACCGTCGACTGGCACCGCGAGATCGTCAAGAAGTGGCGCGACGCCGGGGTGCGGATGGCCGACGAGCGCGACGAGAGCGTGCCGCGCATCCTGGCCGGGCTGACCATCGTGGTCACCGGCTCGCTGACCGGCTTTTCCCGCGACGAGGCCAAGGAGGCGATCGTGACGCGCGGGGGCAAGGCGGCGGCCTCGGTGTCGAAGAAGACCGCCTACGTCGTCGCCGGCGACTCGCCGGGATCGAAGTACGACAAGGCCGTCGAACTCGGCGTTCCCATTCTCGACGAGGACGGATTCCGGCGGCTCCTCGAGGACGGGCCGCCGGACGCTGCGGCGAATTGACGCCCCACACAGCGTCGGGGCTTATCGTGAGCGCTATGACCCAGACTGCCGATCGGTTCGCGGATTTGTCGCCGTGGTCGCCGCGGGAGGCCGAGTTGCTCGCGGTGACGTTGCAACTCCTGCAGGAGCACGGCTATGACGGCTTGACGGTGGACGCCGTGGCCAGCGCCGCCCGCGCCAGCAAGGCCACCGTGTATCGCCGCTGGCCTTCGAAAGCCGAATTGGTGTTGGCCGCGTTCACCGAGGGCGTCCGTCAGGTAGCGGTCCCACCGAACACCGGCACCTTGCGGGACGATCTGCTGCAGCTTGGCGAGATCTGCGGCCAGCAGGTCCACCAGCACGCCAGCACCATCCGCGCGGTGCTCGTCGAAGCCTCGCGCCACCCCGAACTCAACGACGCCCTGCAGCACCAATTCATCGAGCAGCGCAAGGCCCTGATTCAACACATCTTGCGCCAGGCCGTCGAGCGGGGGGAGATCTCGGATGCCGCCATCACCGACGAGCTCTGGGACCTGCTGCCCGGCTATCTGATCTTCCGGTCCATCATCCCCGGCCAGCCGCCCACGCATCGCACGGTGCAGGCGCTCGTCGACGACTTCATCATCCCCGGCCTCACCCGACCCCGCCGATAAAAAGTGTACGCTCACGTCTCTTGTGTAGTACGGTCCAGTACCGTACTGTCATACCCATCGATCCGGCCGAGCATCGAGGGTGATCGTGTCGCCCGCTGATCGAAAGGCTAACGGGTGAAACGGTTTTCAATTACGGCCCTGGCCAAACAGGGCTGGATGGTGCTTGTCGCGATCATCGTCGTCGCGGTCGCGGGATTTGGCATCTATCGCCTGCACGGAATCTTCGGCTCGCACAACAACACTTCGGCCAATGCCGGCCTGTCCAACGAGATCGTCCCGTTCAACCCCAAGCAGGTGGTCCTCGAGGTCTTCGGGGCACCGGGCGCGACGGCCACCATCAACTACCTGGACGTCAACGCCCAGCCGCAGCAAGTCAAAGACGCCCCCCTGCCCTGGTCGTTCACGATCACCACGACAGAGCCCGCGGTCGTCGGCAACGTCGTGGCGCAGGGCAACGGAGACACACTTGGCTGCCGCATCATCGTCAACGGCGACGTCAAAGACGAACGCACCGTCAACAAAGTCGATGCGTACACCTTCTGTCTGGACAAGTCAGGATGACCGATCAAGAGCCCTCGCGGCCGCCCCGCATACCGCACACCATCCGCCGGCTCTCGGTGCCGATCCTGCTGTTCTGGCTGGCGCTGGCCGCCATCACGAACATCGCGGTGCCGCAGCTGGAACAGGTCGGAAAAACCCACAACGTGGCGCTGAATTCGCCGGATGCGCCGTCGCTCAAGGCGATCAAGCGGATCGGTCAGGACTTCCATGAGTTCGACACCGACAGCTCGGCCATGGTGGTGCTGGAGGGCGACAAGCCGCTCGGCGCGGACGCGCACAAGTTCTACGACGAGATGATCCGCAAGCTCGAGCAGGACCGCAAGCACGTCGAGCACGTCCAGGACTTCTGGGGGGACACCCTGACCGCGGCGGGGTCGCAGAGCTCCGACGGCAAGGCCGCCTACGTTCAGGTGTTTCTCGCGGGCAATCAGGGCTCCGCGACAGCCAATGAGGGTGTCGGCGCGATCCGCGACATCGTCGCCCACACTCCACCGCCGCCGGGTGTCAAGGCCTATGTGACCGGTGCGGCGCCGCTCATCTCGGATCAGTTCGACGTCGGTAGCAAGGGGACCGCGAAGGTCACCACGATCACCATCGTCGCGATCGCGGTGATGTTGTTTTTCGTGTACCGCTCCATTCTCACGACGTTGCTCGTGCTCGTGACGGTCCTCGTCGAAATGTCCGCCGCCCGGGGAATCGTCGCCTTTCTGGGCAACGCCGGGATCATTGGGCTATCGACGTACTCGACGAATCTGCTCACGCTGCTGGTGATCGCCGCCGGAACGGACTACGCGATATTTTTCGTCGGCCGCTACCAGGAAGCGCGCGGAGCCGGCGAGGATCGCGAAAAGGCCTTCTACACCATGTTCCACGGAACCGCCCACATCGTTTTGGGTTCGGGTCTGACCGTTGCCGGCGCGGTGGCCTGTCTGAGCTTTACCCGGCTGCCCTACTTTCAGAGCCTAGGCATTCCTGCCGCCCTGGGTATCCTCGTCGCGCTTACCGGCGCGCTGACCCTGGGGCCGGCCATCCTCACCCTGGGCGCTTTGGTGGGCATCTTCGAACCCAACCGCGCGATGCGAACGCGCGGCTGGCGGCGGATCGGCACGGCCATCGTCCGCTGGCCCGGCCCGGTTCTCGTGGCCGCGTGCGCGTTGGCCCTCGTGGGCCTGCTCGCTCTGCCGGGATACAAGACGAGTTATGACAGTCGCCCCTACATGCCCGCCAGCGCGCCGGCCAATGTCGGGTACACGGCCGCCGAACGGCATTTTTCGCGCGCCCGGCTGGAGCCCGAATTGCTCATGGTCGAGGCGGATCACGACCTGCGTGACCCGGCCGACATGCTCGTCCTGGACCGGGTGGCCAAGGCGGTATTTCATGTTCCCGGCGTCGCCCAGGTGCAGACCATCACCAGGCCCTTGGGAACGCCGCTCGTCCACAGCTCGCTCGCGTTCGCGGTCAGCAATTCCAGCGCCGCCCAGCAGGAAAACCTGACGTATCAACGGGATCGCGCGAACGACTTGCAAAGGCAGGCAGGTGAACTGGCGAAGACGATCAACATCTTGAAGCAGCAGTACGTGCTGCAGCAGCAGCTCGCTGCCTCAACTCACAGCGAGGCCGAAAACTTTCACGACACGGTCGCCATGCTCAAAGACCTGCGGGACAAGATCGCCAATTTCGATGACTTCTTCAGGCCGGTTCGCAGCTATTTCTATTGGGACAGGCATTGCTACGACATCCCGGCCTGCTTTGCGCTCAGGTCCGTCTTCGACGCACTCGACAGCATCGACCGGCTCACTGAAAAATTTGACGACCTCACGGCCACCCTGGACAAACTCGACGCGCTGCAGCCGAAACTGGTGGCGTTGATACCACCCCAGATCGACAGCCAGGAGATCAATCACGAACTCACACTGGCGAGCTACGCCACCCAGTCCGGCATTTACGCCCAGACCGCGGCCGCGATCGACAACGCGACGGCGCTGGGGCGAGCCTTTGACGCCGCCAAGAACGACGACACCTTCTACCTGCCGCCCGAGGTTTTCACCAACCCGGATTTCAATCGCGGGCTGAAACTGTTCCTCTCGCCGGACGGCAAGGCCGCTCGCATGATCGTCACCCATGAGGGCGATCCCGCGACGCCGGAAGGCATTTCACACATCGACCCGATGACCAAGGCCGCGCACGAGGCTTTGAAGGGCACGCCCTTGGCCGACGCCAATATCTATGTCGGCGGCACCGCGGCGACGTACAAGGACATCCAGGACGGAGCCAAGTACGACCTGATGATTGTGGCATTCGCCGCGCTCAGCCTGATCCTGCTGATCATGATGATCATCACGCGAAGCCTGGTCGCCGCGCTGGTCATCGTGGGCACTGTGGCCCTGTCGCTGGGCGCCTCGTTCGGGCTGTCCGTGCTGGTGTGGCAGTACCTCTTCGGCATTCAGCTGTACTGGGTAGTGCTTGCGCTGGCCGTGATCCTGTTGCTGGCGGTCGGGTCCGACTACAACCTGCTGTTGATCTCCCGGTTCAAGGAAGAAATCCATGCCGGCCTGAAGACCGGCATCATCCGGGCGATGGCCGGCTCCGGTTCGGTGGTCACCTCCGCCGGCATCGTCTTCGCAATGACCATGTGCGCGTTCGTGTTCAGTGGTTTTCAGGTGCTCGGTCAGATCGGGACCACCATCGGCCTTGGGTTGTTGTTCGACACGCTGATCGTGCGCTCGTTCATGACACCCTCGGTCGCAACGCTTCTGGGGCGCTGGTTCTGGTGGCCGCAAAGGGTACGTCCGCGCCCGGCCAGCAGCATGTTGCGGCCGTACGGGCCCCGTTCGGCGGTTCGCCAGCTGCTGCTGTGGGAAGACGGTGACCCGGTGGCCCCGGTGGTGGCTCCCGACAGGGCAGCGGCCCGGACGCGCTGAAACCGAAGCCAAATCTATTTTTTGGCCTGGCGTCCTCAGCGCAGCATGGTGGCCACGATTCCGGCCAGGTACCCCAGTCGGGCCACCTCCGAAGGCCGGAATTGCGGGCCCGGACGGCCCAGCACGATCGCCGTGTACGGGTCGCCCAAGGGTGCGGCGACCATCGTGGTGTCCATATCGCGCCACGCCTGGGGCACCCAGTCGGCGGTGCCGTCCAGCGTCGTGGCCTGCTCGATCGGCAGCCAAGGCGCCGAACCCGCTCGAGTCTCCGGCGCACCGGGACTTGCGGCGAGGCGGAGCAGCTGCCCGTCGCAACTGTGCAACACCGTGCACCAGCCCACGCGCAGCACCCGGGGCGCCTCGTCGGCCACCACCTGCAACTTGGACTCCCTGTCGGCGGCCGCGGCGACATGGTCGAGAAGCTCCAGCTCGCGGTGCGCCTCCAGCAGGCCGGTATGCGGACGGACGCTGTCCACCCGGACGCCGGGCAGCGCCTCGGCCGCGGTGATCAGAATGTCCGGCATCGCACCCAGGGGCAGTTCGATGACCAGGTCGTCGATCGCGTAACCCGTGCCGCGCTCCACCACGTCGAGCGACAAGATGTCGCCGCCGGCCGAACCGAGCGCGACCGCCAACGAGCCCAGGCTCCCCGGGCGGTCGAGGAGCTCGATGCGCAGCAGATACGACGGCACGCGCCCACTGTCGCACAACCATGTATCCGTGGCATTTCGCCCTGAAAATCAAGAGGCCTGAGTTCCCGGTCACCCTGACCGCCCGGTTAGGCTTTTCCCTCGTGTCCCAGATCTCCCGCGACGAGGTGGCCCACCTGGCCCGGCTGGCCAGGTTGGCGCTGACCGATGCCGAGCTGGACAGTTTCGCCGGCCAACTCGACGCCATCCTGACCCACGTCAGCCAGATTCAGGCGGTCGACGTCACCGGCGTCGAACCGACCGACAACCCGCTCAAGGACGTCAACGTGACGCGACCCGACGAGACGGCCCCCTGCCTGACGCAGCAGGAGGCCCTGGCCGAGGCGCCCGAAGCCGTCGACGGCCGCTTCGCCGTCCCGCAGATCCTGGGGGAGAGCCAGTGACCGACGTCATCCGGTTGGGCGCGTCGACCCTGGCCGCCAAGATCGCCGCCAAGGAGCTGTCGTCGGTCGAGCTGACCCGGGCCTGCCTGGACCAGATCGAGGCCACCGATGAGCGCTACCACGCCTTCCTGCACGTGGCGGCCGACGCGGCGTTGAGCGCCGCGGCCGCCGTCGACAAGGCGCTGGCCGCCGGCGAGCAGCCGGCATCGGCGCTGGCCGGGGTGCCGCTGGCGCTCAAGGACGTGTTCACCACCACCGACATGCCCACCACCTGCGGGTCCAAGATCCTCGAGGGCTGGCGTTCGCCCTACGACGCCACGCTGACCGCGCGGCTGCGGGGGGCCGGCATCCCGATCCTGGGCAAGACCAACATGGACGAGTTCGCGATGGGGTCGTCGACGGAGAACTCCGCCTACGGCCCGACTCGCAACCCGTGGAATCTGGACCGGGTGCCCGGCGGCTCCGGCGGCGGCAGCGCGGCGGCGCTGGCCGCGTTCCAGGCGCCGCTGGCCATCGGATCCGACACCGGCGGCTCCATCCGCCAGCCCGCCGCGCTGACCGCGACCGTCGGCGTCAAACCCACCTACGGCACGGTGTCGCGCTACGGGCTGGTGGCCTGCGCGTCGTCGCTGGACCAGGGTGGGCCGTGTGCCCGCACCGTG
The DNA here is from genome assembly GCA_963767375.1 of uncultured Actinomycetota bacterium. Classification (GTDB taxonomy): domain Bacteria; phylum Actinomycetota; class Actinomycetes; order Mycobacteriales; family Mycobacteriaceae; genus Mycobacterium. The sequence continues at coordinate 1,688,849 of CAVYDT010000003.1, read as the reverse complement.
CTGGACACCGCGCTATTGCATCAGGTGATCGCCGGACACGACGCGCGCGACTCCACCTCCATCGACGCCGCGGTGCCCGACGTCGTCGGCGCCGCCAACGCCGGTGCGGCAGGTGACCTGCGCGGGGTGCGCGTCGGGGTGGTCAAGCAACTGCGCGGCGAGGGCTACCAGCCCGGCGTGCTGGCGTCGTTCGAGGCCGCGGTCAAGCAGCTGACGGAACTGGGCGCCGAGGTCAGCGAAGTCGACTGCCCGCACTTCGATCACGCGCTGGCCGCCTACTACCTGATCCTGCCGTCGGAGGTGTCGAGCAACCTGGCGCGCTTCGACGCGATGCGCTACGGGCTGCGGGTCGGCGACGACGGCAGCCACAGCGCCGAGGAAGTGATGGCACTGACCCGGGCCGCCGGCTTCGGGCCGGAAGTCAAGCGGCGCATCATAATCGGCGCGTACGCCTTGTCGGCCGGCTACTACGACGCTTACTACAACCAGGCGCAGAAGGTGCGGACGCTGATCGCCCGGGATCTCGAGGAGGCCTACCGCTCCGTCGACGTGCTGGTGACGCCGACGACGCCGACCACCGCGTTCGGCCTGGGCGAGAAGGTCGACGATCCGCTGGCGATGTACCTGTTCGACCTGTGCACCCTGCCGCTGAACCTGGCCGGCCATTGCGGCATGTCGGTGCCCTCCGGGTTGTCCCCGGACGACCAGCTGCCGGTGGGGCTGCAGATCATGGCGCCGGCGCTGGCCGACGACCGGCTGTACCGCGTGGGCGCCGCGTACGAAGCCGCGCGCGGCCCATTGCCGTCGGCTATTTGAAGGCTCTTTAAGGCTCGCGAGCAGTCCCCCGCAAGCGGGAGGTGCCCCCAGCAAAATCGCACCAAAACGGGGGATTTTGGGCGATTTTGCGTCTGCTCGCGCCATCTAACGGCGGCGCAGGCAAGATGAAGGCATGCGGATCGGAATTCTCACCGGAGGCGGCGACTGCCCCGGGCTCAACGCCGTCATCAGGGCGGTGGTGCGCACTTGCGACAGCAGGTACGGCTCGTCGGTGGTCGGATTCCAGGACGGCTGGCGCGGGTTGCTGGAGAACCGGCGCATGCAGCTCGCAAACGACGACCGCAATGACCGGCTGCTGGCCAAGGGCGGAACGATGCTGGGCACCGCCCGCGTGCACCCCGACAAACTGCGGGCCGGTCTCAACCAGATCAAACAGACCCTGGACGACAACGGCATCGACGTGCTCATCCCCATCGGCGGTGAAGGCACCCTGACGGCCGCACACTGGCTGTCGGAGGAGAACGTTCCCGTGGTCGGTGTGCCGAAGACCATCGACAACGACATCGATTGCACCGACGTGACTTTCGGCCACGACACCGCGTTGACCGTAGCCACCGACGCCATCGACCGGTTGCACAGCACCGCCGAATCCCACCAGCGGGTGATGCTGGTGGAGGTGATGGGCCGGCATGCGGGCTGGATCGCGTTGAACTCCGGGCTGGCTTCCGGCGCGCACATGACGCTGATCCCCGAACAGCCATTCGATGTCGAGGAGGTGTGCCGGCTCGTCAAACGGCGCTTCCAGCGCGGGGATTCGCACTTCATCTGCGTGATTGCCGAGGGCGCCAAGCCGATCGCAGGCTCGATCGCGTTGCGCGAGGGCGGGATTGACGAGTTCGGCCATGAGCGCTTCACCGGGGTGGCGGCGCAGCTGGGCGTTGAGGTGGAGAAGCGGATCAACAAGGAGGTCCGGGTGACCGTGCTGGGCCACGTCCAGCGGGGCGGTACTCCGACCGCCCACGACCGGGTGCTGGCCACCCGGTTCGGGGTCAACGCGGCCGACGCTGCGCACGCGGGCGAATACGGCCAGATGGTGTCCCTGCGCGGGCAGGACATCGGCCGGGTGCCGCTGGCGGATGCCGTGCGCCAACTCAAGCTGGTGCCCGAAAGCCGCTACGACGACGCCGCCGCTTTCTTCGGCTAAAGCCGGTGTGACGGGTGGCGAGCCGCTGACCGCCGGGCCCTTGAGCCACGGTCACCCTTAGGATCGAGCACATGACTTCAGTGGCTGATCTGCTGGACTACGACGACGTCATCGCGCGCTTTGATCCGGTGCTCGGACTCGAGGTGCACGTTGAGCTGTCCACCGCGACCAAGATGTTCTGCGGTTGTTCGACCACGTTCGGCGCCGAACCCAACACGCAGGTGTGCCCGGTGTGCCTGGGGCTGCCCGGTTCGTTGCCGGTGCTCAACCGGGTGGCGGTGGAGTCGGCGATCCGGATCGGGCTGGCGCTGAACTGCGAGATCGTGCCCTGGTGCCGCTTTGCCCGGAAGAACTACTTCTACCCGGACATGCCCAAGAACTACCAGATCTCGCAGTACGACGAGCCGATCGCGATCAACGGCTACCTCGAGGCCCCGCTGGAGGACGGCCGCACCTGGCGGGTGGAGATCGAACGCGCACACATGGAGGAGGACACCGGCAAGCTGACCCACATCGGCAGCGAGACGGGCCGCATCCACGGCGCCACCACGTCGCTGATCGACTACAACCGAGCCGGCGTGCCGCTGATCGAAATCGTCACCAAGCCCATCGAGGGGGCCGGAGACCAGGCACCGCAGATTGCCCGGGCCTACGTGACTGCCTTGCGAGACCTGTTGCGTGCGTTGGGTGTATCCGATGTCCGGATGGACCAGGGCTCGATGCGCTGTGACGCCAACGTGTCACTGAAGCCGATCGGGAGGGCCGAATTCGGCACCCGGACCGAAACCAAAAACGTCAACTCGCTGAAAAGTGTTGAGGTCGCGGTGCGCTACGAAATGCAGCGCCAGGCCGCGGTGCTGGTATCTGGCGGCCAAATCACCCAGGAAACCAGGCACTTTCACGAGGCCGGATACACCAGCCCGGGCCGCGCCAAGGAGACCGCGCAGGATTACCGCTATTTCCCCGAGCCCGACCTGGAGCCCGTCGCGCCAAGTCGCGAGCTGGTGGAGCAGTTGCGCCAGACCATCCCCGAGCTGCCGTGGTTGAGTCGCAAGAAGATTCAGCAGGAGTGGGGCATCTCCGACGAGGTGATGCGCGACCTCGTCAACGCGGGGGCGATCGAATTGGTCACCGCGACAATCGAACACGGCGCGTCGGCCGAACAGGCCCGCGCCTGGTGGGGAAACTTCTTGATGCAGAAGGCCAACGAGGCAGGTGTCACCCTGGACGAGCTGTCCATCACCCCCGCCCAGGTCGCCGCGGTGGTGGTGTTGGTCGACGAGGGCAAGCTGTCCACCAAGCTGGCCCGCCAAGTCGTCGAGGGTGTGCTCGCCGGCGAAGGCGAGCCCGAACAGGTGATGACCGCCCGCGGCCTGGCGCTGGTGCGTGACGACTCGGTGACGCAGGCCGCCGTCGACGAGGCCCTGGCCGCAAATCCCGATGTGGCAGAAAAGATTCGCGGCGGCAAGCTCGCCGCAGCGGGCGCGATCGTCGGCGCGGTGATGAAGGCCACCCGCGGCCAGGCCGACGCGGCCCGGGTACGCGAACTGGTGCTGAAGGCCTGCGGGCAGGGCTGACCGTTCTGCTGCTGGCGAACGCCGGCATACCGGACGCGGTGCTGACGCTGAGGCGGTTATGCCTGAAGAGCGTGACGCCCTGGACGCGTACTCGGCTGTGATCATCGCGGTGGCCGACGCGGTGCTGCCCAGCGTGGCCAGCCTCGCGGTGCGCACCCGCCGCGCTGAGGGCGCCGGCAGTGCCAGCGTCATCACGCCCGACGGCTACTTGCTGACCAGCGCACACGTGGTGGTCGGGGCGAGTTCCGCGCAGGCGACGTTCACCGACGGCACCACCGTGGCGGCCGACGTCGCCGGCCGCGACGAGCTGTCCGACCTGGCCGTGCTGAAGGCCCGCGGCAGCGTTCCCCCACCCGTGACCATGGGACGCGCACAAGACCTGCGGGTCGGGCAACTGGTGGTGGCGGTCGGAAATCCGTTGGGGCTGGCCGGCAGTGTCACCGCCGGCATCGTGTCGGGCCTGGGGCGGTCGCTGCCCACGCGTAACGGCCGGGTCGTCGACGAGGTGATCCAGACCGATGCGGCGCTGAATCCGGGCAACAGCGGCGGCGTGTTGGCCGACGGTCAGGGGCGGATGGTCGGAGTGAGCACGGCGGTGGCCGGCGTCGGTCTCGGGCTGGCCGTGCCCATCAACTCCTCGACGCACAAGATCATCGCCGCGTTGATGCACACCGGCCGGGTGCGCCGCGCCTGGCTGGGTATCGCCGGTGCACACGTTCCCGTACCCCGCGCGGTCGCCGACAAGCTGGGCACCGCGAACGGCTTGCAGGTCGCCAGCGTGGTCGCGGGCAGCCCGGCCGCCGAAGCGGGCCTGCGCCGCGGCGACATCGTGGTCAGCGTCGACGGCCAGCACGTCGTCACCGCAACCGCGATTCAGCGGCTGATGGTCGAGGACGCCATCGCGCGCCGCATCGAGATGACGGTGTGGCGCAACGGTGCGCTCGTCGACGTGTTCGTGATTCCTCGCGAACTGGCCGACTGATCGTCGGGAAACCCGTGCCGGAAGGCCGGTCCGGATCCATGATGTTGAGGTGCTGGACGAAACCTTCGAGGAATTCATGACGATGCTGGACCTTCCGGCGTTCGTGGTGACAACCCAGGCCGCTGGGCAACCCGCGGGTTGTCTGGTCGGTTTCGCGACCCAAACCGGCGTTGCGCCGCCGAGATTCCTGGTCGGTTTGGCTAAGGGCAGCCATACCTTCGGGGTGGCCAGCCTGTCCCAGCACCTGGCGGTGCACGTACTCTCGCGGCGCCACCGCGCCCTGGCCGAACTGTTCGGCAGCCAAACCGGCCATCAGATCAACAAATTCGATCGCTGCTTGTGGCGCGCCGGCCCGCAGGGGATGCCGATGCTCGATGACGCGATCGCGTGGTTCGTCGGCCGGATCGTGAACCGGTTTGACGTCGGGGATCATGTGGCCTACCTACTGGAACCCGTCGCCACGTGGGCGCCGGAGTCCTCCGACGACGATCCGCTTTACCTCTCCGACATCGACGACATCGACGATGACGACGATTCCGGCGGCGAGCCCGACCCGACGTTCTTCCGCGGTCAACCCCGCCTCGACGTGGCGCGCCGTTACGGCCTGCGGTTCACCATCGACGGGACCTAGGTCTTATCGTCGTTGTTCCGCGGGAAGCCGCCACCCTGCGGGAACAGCGGGAACACCACGTCGTCGAGCTTCTCCGCATCACCGGCGGTCTTGTTGACGGTCGCGCCCCAGACGTTGCCGTCCGGCGACATCCGCAGCGCCCACGCGTGCGCGTGCGTGTCCTTGCGCACCACGTCGGGTTCGCCGGTGACTGCGCCCGACGCCGCGAGCCGGACCGCCACCGTCTGCTTGGGGTTGATCAGGTTGATCAGCACCGTCGAATCCATGGCCGCGCACCCGGCCACGCCCGGCTTGTCCGGCCAGGACCACACGGTGGAGACCTCCGACTTCTTGGTGATGCGCTGTAACCGGTCCGCGGTGGGCGTGCGGTCGGCGATGTAGAGCGAGCCGTCGACGGGGTCGATACACAGCCCGCCGCCGGAGCCGACCCCGGACAGCGCCGTCGTCGGCGGCGCCTGGCCGACGGTGGTCGGCTGCTCGATGCGCAGTACCTTGCCGGCCAACGATTTCGGATCGGCGGCCATCGCCGGGTTGCCCGCGTCGCCGGTCAGCACCACCAGCGTGGTGGGGCTGGTGAAAATCAGCGCGCCGGCGTTCCCGGTGGCGCCCTTGGGAATTCCCGTCAGGATGTCCTTCGGGACATCGCCGTCGGCCACCCGGATGACCCGGTTGTCAGCGGGCGTGCTGATGTAGGCGTACATCAGCCGGTCCTGGTTGTAGGTGGGCGACAGCACGATGTCCATCAAGCCGCCATCCCCCGACGGGTCGACGGGGATGACCATCTTCACCTTCGGCTCGGCACTGACCGAGATCTCCTTGACGGCACCGGTGGTGCGTTCGGCAACCAGCGCGGTTTTGCTGTCGGGCCCCATGATCAGGCCGCTGGTGCTCTCCAGGCAGCCCTGCATCACCCCGGGTGCGGGGCACGCCTTGGGGAACGGCGTGGGGGGCAGCGGCGGCGGCGGGGGCGGCGGCGAGCTGGGTTGGGGCCGAAGTTCCGGGTTGGTGGTGAAGGGCTGCGACTGTGCGTCATTGAACCGTGCGCAGCCGCTCGCTGCCAGCACCACCACGGACAGCGCGGCGAGCCCGCACCGAACCGACCGCCCTGATCGCCCCAGCTGCATGACCGACAGGCTACGGACATCGCGGGCTTGAATGCCACTAGCCGCCACATGGTTGCCCGACGGGGTGTCGGCGGAAGCCGCATTCGGGCCATCTGAGGCCGATCTGGGCCCTTTCGGCGGGTTAAGCGCCGATTTCCTGGCGAAAGCGCCCTTCAAATCCCCGATTCAGGGCCATTTGCCCCTTACCCTGGCACCCGTGACCAGTCAATCGCATGACGCACCTTGGCAGCGGCCGGGCCTAACCGCTGAGCATGCCCCGGAGCCAGCCCCGGGACGCCCCGCCGCGGCCCGCCTGGTCGACCCCGAAGATGACCTGACTCCGGTCGGGTATCCAGGCGAATTCGGAACCACCGGCGTGATCCCGTACCAGGACCCGAGCCAGTCGGGCGTCCCCGGCAGTCCGGGATACAGCCTGCTCGACCAACAGGAGCCGTTGCCGTACGTCCAGCCGCAATCGCCGGCCCGTGCGGCACCGATTTCGGCGACCGAGCCCGCCGAGGTCGACAAGCGCGACGAGGATGCGCCCGCGGTCGGTCGTCGCGGCACCCAGCATCTCGGGTTGTTGATTCTGCGCGTCGGGCTCGGCGTGGTGCTCGCCGCTCATGGCCTGCAGAAGCTGTTCGGCTGGTGGGGCGGCCAGGGGCTGACCGGCTTCAAGAATTCACTGTCCGACGTCGGCTACCAGCACGCCGACATCCTCGCCTATGTGAGCGCCGGCGGGGAGATCGTCTCGGGCGCGCTGCTGGTGCTGGGATTGTTCACTCCGGTGGCAGCCGCGGGTGCGCTGGCGTTTCTGATCAACGGCCTGCTCGTCACCATCTCGGCCAAGCCGCACTCGCACAACTTGACGTACTTCCTGCCGGACGGACACGAATACCAGATCACCCTGATCGTCATAGCCGTCGCCGTCATCCTGGCCGGTCCCGGGCGGTACGGCCTGGACGGTGGCCGGGGCTGGGCCTATCGACCGTTCATCGGGTCGTTCGTCGCGCTGGTCTGCGGCATCGCCGCCGGTGTAGGCGTTTGGGTGCTGCTCAACGGTGTGAACCCGATCGCCTGACCCGCTCGGTTAGGGGCTCACTGGTAAGGGTTGGGCACCCGTCCCGAGCTGGCTTCGGTCAACTGTGGCAGCGTCGCGAAAGTGACCGCGGGTAGTCGCATTTCCCGTATCTTTGAGCCGCTCTTGAGCCGCGCGCGGGCCCACGACCCTCGGTTGAAACGCAGCCCGTCGATGTCCTCCCAGCGCGCCGACCGGCTGCCCAACAGGGTCCGCGCCGTCACGCCCTCGCCGTCGGCGACGGTGCGCAGCCTGACGATCAACGCCGACAACAGCACTGGGATGACAAGCAGTGGGGCACACGGCGGCCACGCCAGCACCGGTATCAGCAAGCCGAGGGTCAAGAATCCGACGGCGAAGTGCGCCATCGGCGAAACCTTGATCACCACGGGCGAGCCATCAGCCACCTCAGCATCATTTCACCCGTCAGATGGGGCGGGGCCGCCCCATCTGTCCAAGCCACCGGATTTGACTGCTGAGCTGTGCGAAGGCTACCGTCGGACGCTATGGGTAAGCCCGGAATGCTCGTAGTAATTAGTCGGCGCGTTGGTGTCTGACTAGTTCTTCAGCATTTGAAGCGAACCAGCACCAACGCGCAACCCTCGTACAGCAGGAGCTGACGGGGGTTTTTTCATGCGCCCCCATCAGATTCCCACCGCGAACAAATAACTAAGAGGACTTGAGGACACAGTGAGCGCACCTGCCAAGCCACAGCCGCACCACGCGGCCAACGGCGCGCCGGACACCGTGCAACCCGCCGCAAAACCTGCTGCGGCCCAACCGAAGCGAGTTGCACCGATGCAACTCACCGGCGCACAGTCGGTAATCCGGTCGCTGGAGGAACTCGACGTCGAGGTCATCTTCGGGATTCCCGGCGGCGCCGTGCTGCCGGTGTATGACCCGCTGTTCGACTCGAAAAAGCTGCGCCACGTGCTGGTCCGCCACGAGCAGGGCGCCGGCCACGCCGCCAGTGGCTATGCGCACGCGACGGGCAAGGTCGGGGTGTGCATGGCGACTTCGGGTCCCGGTGCCACCAATCTCGTTACGCCGCTGGCCGATGCGCAGATGGACTCGATCCCGGTGGTTGCCGTTACCGGGCAGGTGGGGCGCGGGCTGATTGGGACCGACGCCTTCCAGGAGGCCGACATCTCCGGCATCACGATGCCGATCACCAAGCACAACTTCCTGGTTCGCTCCGGCGACGACATTCCGCGGGTGATGGCCGAGGCCTTCCACATCGCGGCCTCGGGACGTCCGGGCGCGGTGCTCGTCGACATCCCCAAGGATGTGTTGCAGGGTCAGTGCACGTTCAGCTGGCCGCCGCGGATGGAGCTGCCCGGCTACAAACCGAACACCAAACCGCACAGCAAGCAGATTCGTGAGGCGGCCAAGTTGATCGCGGCTGCGCGCAAACCGGTGCTGTACGTGGGCGGCGGCGTCATCCGCGGCGAGGCAACCGAGCAGCTGGCCGAGTTGGCGGAACTGACCGGTATCCCGGTGGTCACCACGCTGATGGCGCGCGGTGCATTCCCGGACAGCCACCGCCAGCACCTGGGCATGCCCGGCATGCACGGCACGGTCGCCGCGGTGGCGGCGCTGCAGCGCAGCGACTTACTGATCGCGCTGGGCACCCGCTTCGATGACCGGGTGACCGGGAAGCTCGACACCTTCGCGCCGGAGGCCAAGGTCATTCACGCTGACATCGACCCGGCCGAGATCGGCAAAAACCGCCATGCCGACGTGCCGATCGTCGGCGACGTCAAGGCCGTCATCACCGACCTGCTCGCGATGCTGCGCCACGACAGCGGTGCCGCTGGCACCGCCAGAATCCCAGAGATGACCGACTGGTGGGCGTATCTGGACGACGTCCAGTCCACCTACCCGCTGAGCTACGATCCGCAGAGCGACGGCAGCCTGGGCCCGGAATACGTGATCGAGAAGCTGGGCCAGATCGCCGGCCCGGACGCCTTATACGTCGCCGGCGTGGGTCAGCATCAGATGTGGGCGGCGCAGTTCATCTCCTACGAAAAGCCGCGCACCTGGCTCAACTCCGGCGGGCTGGGCACCATGGGTTTCGCCATTCCGGCTGCCATGGGCGCCAAGATGGCGCGCCCGGAGGCGGAGGTCTGGGCGATCGACGGCGACGGCTGCTTCCAGATGACCAACCAGGAGCTGGCCACCTGCGCGGTCGAGGGCATACCGATCAAGGTGGCGCTGATCAACAACGGCAACCTGGGCATGGTGCGGCAGTGGCAGACCCTGTTCTACGGCGAGCGTTACTCGCAGACCGACCTGGCCACGCACTCGCACCGCATCCCGGACTTCGTGAAGCTGGCCGAGGCGCTCGGTTGCGTCGGATTGCGTTGCGAGCGTGAAGAGGACGTCGTCGACGTCATCAACCAGGCGCGGGAGATCAACGACCGTCCGGTGGTGATCGACTTCATCGTCGGCGCCGACGCGCAGGTGTGGCCGATGGTGGCCGCCGGAACCAGCAACGACGAGATCCAGGCCGCCCGCGGCATCCGCCCGCTGTTCGACGACGAAACCGAAGGGCACGCCTGATGACCGGATCGCCTAGGACGCATACGTTGTCGGTGCTGGTCGAGGACAAACCCGGCGTGCTCGCGCGGGTGGCGGCGCTGTTCTCGCGGCGCGGTTTCAACATCGAGTCGCTGGCCGTCGGTGCCACCGAGCAGAAGGACATGTCGCGGATGACCATCGTGGTCTCCGCGGAGGAGACCCCGCTCGAGCAGATCACCAAGCAGCTCAACAAGCTGATCAACGTCATCAAGATCATCGAGCAGGACGATGACAACTCGGTGGCCCGCGAACTGGCGCTGATCAAGGTGCGCGCCGACGCGGGTAGCCGCAGTCAGGTGATCGAAGCAGTGAATCTGTTCCGCGCCAAGGTTATTGACGTCTCACCGGAATCGCTGACCATCGAGGCGACTGGAGACCGCGGCAAGATCGAGGCGTTCCTGCGCGTGTTGGAGCCGTTCGGCATCCGCGAAATCGCTCAATCCGGAATGGTGTCGTTGTCCCGCGGCCCGCGCGGTATCGGCACGGCCAAATAGTCAAGAAGGAGATATTCAGGTGCCAGAGGCATTAGAGATGTTCTACGACGACGATGCAGACCTGTCGATCATCCAGGGCCGCAAGGTCGGCGTGATCGGATACGGCAGCCAGGGCCACGCGCACTCGCTGAGCCTGCGCGACTCCGGCGTGCCGGTGCGCGTCGGGCTCAAGGAGGGGTCGAAGTCCCGGGCCAAGGTCGAGGAGCAGGGCCTGGACGTCGACACCCCCGCCGAGGTCGCCAAGTGGGCCGATGTGATCATGCTGCTGGCGCCCGATACCGCGCAGGCCGACATCTTCAAGAACGAGATCGAGCCCAACCTGAAGGCCGGCGACGCTTTGTTTTTCGGTCACGGGCTCAACATCCATTTCGACCTGATCAAGCCGCCTGCCGACGTCACCGTCGCGATGGTGGCCCCCAAGGGACCCGGCCACCTGGTGCGCCGCCAGTTCGTCGACGGCAAGGGCGTGCCGTGTCTGATCGCGGTCGACCAAGACCCGACCGGGAAGGGCGAAGCGCTGGCGTTGTCCTACGCCAAGGGCATCGGCGGCACCCGGGCCGGCGTCATCAAGACCACCTTCAAGGACGAGACCGAAACCGACCTGTTCGGTGAGCAGGCCGTGTTGTGCGGCGGCACAGAGGAATTGGTGAAGGCCGGTTTCGACGTGATGGTCGAGGCGGGTTACCCGCCGGAGATGGCCTACTTCGAGGTGCTGCACGAGCTCAAGCTGATCGTCGACCTGATGTACGAGGGCGGCATCGCCCGGATGAACTACTCGGTGTCTGACACCGCGGAATTCGGCGGGTATCTGTCGGGTCCGCGCGTCATCGACGCCGACACCAAGGATCGGATGCGCGTCATCCTGCGCGAGATCCAGGACGGCACTTTCGTCAAGAAGCTGGTCGCCAACGTCGACGGCGGCAACAAGCAACTCGAGGGATTGCGCAAGGAAAACGCCGAGCACCCCATCGAGGTCGTGGGCAAGAAGCTGCGCGACCTGATGAGCTGGGTCGACCGCCCCATCACCGAAACGGCCTAACCGGTTCTCCCGTGCCTGTCGCGCGAAACTGCAGCTATGGCTGCCGTTTTCGGGGCGATTGTCATATCGGTCAGTGCAACATCGTGATTTTGGAGGTTGCCATGCCGAGTGGATATCCGTTTTCGAGGGCAGTACGGCGGGAGTTTTTGGACTTGGTGTGTCAGGGCATCCCGGTGATCCAGGCTGAGCGCGTGGTAGGCGTGTCGCTGAACACCGGGTCACGCTGGTGGCGTGAATCTGGGGCAATGAAGCTAAGAGTCAACGCTTGGGGGTGTGGGGGTTTAGCAAACCCGGGAAATGTGTCGACGCCGGGCGGCAAAGGGGCGTCGACTGAGCCTGGATGAGCGCATCTCGATCATGCGCGGCTTGGACGCCGAGCTCAGTTATGCCGAGATCGGCCGGCTCATCGGGCGTGACCGGTCAGTGATTTGGCGCGAGCATCAGCGCAACCGCAATTCCGACGGGGACTATCACGCCCGGATGGCCCATGCCCGTGCAGCCCAGAAGGCTTGTCGGCCTAAGGACTTCAAGCTCAACGACAACCCGCTGTGCGCGCTCATCGAAGGATGGATGGATGATGGGTGGAGTCCCAAGCTGATCGCCGATATGTTGGCCCGCGATTACCCCGATGACAGGCAGGTCCGGGTGAGCCACGAAACCATCTATCAAAGCTTGTATGTCCAGACCCGCGGCAGTCTACGCGCTGACCTGCACAAATGCCTGTCCACGAAGCGGGCGGCACGTAAACCCCGGGGCCGCTATGTCAGCCGCGGTGTCTATAACGGCGACGAATTCAGCGATCAGCGATCGTACCCGCCGAAGCTGCCGACCGTGCCGTTCCCGGTCACTGGGCACAGGTGATCTGATCCTGGGCCCCGGCGGCGCCTAGCGCGATCGGCACCTCTGGCTAGAACGCAGCACCCGTTTCACGATCCTGCTGTCACCTGCCCACAAACCACAGTTCGCCCAAGCCGTAGCCACCGCGATGACTCGAGGCCGATGAGCGAGCTGCCCGAACACCTACGGCGTTCCATCACCTGGGACCGCGGCAGCGATAATGGCCCACTGGCGCGACATCCAGCTGCAGCTAGGAGCCCCGGTCTACTTCTGCAACGCCGCACTCGCCCTGGCAACGCGGCAGCAACGAAAACACCAACCGTGCTCTTACGCTTCTGGTTCGAAAATCAGGCCAGCGACCTGATCCGGCCACACCAAAGCCGACCTCAAACGCATCCAAGATCACCCTCAAGCCGCCGGCCCCGACCAACCCTCAACCTCGACACCGCACCGCCCAACGAACTCGCCGATACTCCATCGACATCAAGCCGCCTGACCACGATGTTGCACTAACCGATTGACAATCGCCCGGCGTGTCGTGTGCGTAGATTAAGTGTCGCGGAAGCTGGCGGCTCTACGACGTGAGGCGGTCCGCGAACAACACCACCCGGCGGGCCAGGTGGTCAAGGGCGTTCCCAGTCGCTTCGTCGAACTCGGCAATGTTGTCGTGGGTGGAGACCAGGCTGACCCCGTACGGATTGCCGTCGACGAACTTGCACGGATCGGTGTATCCCGGCGGCACGATGATGCCGCCGAAATGCATCAGCGTGATGTAGAGCGCAAGCAGGGTGGTCTCCTGGCCGCCGTGGAGGGTGTTGGACGACGTGAAGCCCGCATACACCTTGTCGGCCAGCTTGCCTTCGGCCCACAGCCCGCCCAGCGAGTCGAGGAAGGTGCGCAATTGAGCCGCGGGCGAGCCGAACCGAGTAGGCGATCCGAAGATGACCGCGTCCGCCCAGACGATGTCGTCACTGGTGGCCGTGGGAAGGTTTTTGGTCGCTTCGTAGTTCGCCGTCCACGCCGGGTTGTGCGCGAACGACTCCGGGTCGTTGGTTTCGCCGACGGGTCGCACCCTGACCTCGGCGCCCGCGGCCTCGGCGGCCGCTGCGACGCGCTTTGCCATCGTGGTGTTGTGGCCGGTAGCCGAGTAATAGATGATCGCGAGTTTCGTCATGGCGTCATCGTAGGCATGTCGGTGATCCCGAATTCGCGGCGCAGCAGCGTACGGGCCGCGTAGTAACCCGCCATGCCGTGCACGCCGCCGCCGGGCGGGGTGGCCGCCGAACACAGATACACCTTGGGAATCGGTGTGCGCCAAGGGTCCAGCCGAGGCGTGGGGCCGGCGATCGCGCGCCAGGCGGAATTGCCGCCCACCCCGATGTCGCCGCCGACGTAGTTGGCGTTGTGGTCGGCCATGTGGGCGGCGGGCACGGCGCGCGCCGCCACCACGATGTCGCGGAAGCCGGGTGCGAACCGCTCCACAATGCCGGTCACGGCCTCGGTCGCATCCAGCGTGGAACCCGACGGCACGTGGGCGTAGGTCCAGTATGGCCGGCGTCCCTGGCCGTCTATGCGGCCGGGATCGGCGACGTGCGGCGAGGCGGCCAGCACCATCGGCCACTCGGCGTGACGCCCGGCCGCAATGTCGGCCTCGGCGCGCGCCATCTGCTCGCGGGTGCCGCCCAGATGAAGTGTCGGCGCCAGCTGCAGCCGCGGGTCGGACCACGGAATGTCGTCGCTGAGCACGAAGTCCACCTTGGCGACGCCCGGACCAAATCGATAGCGGCGCAACGCTTTAGCGTACCGGGACGGCAGCGTGTCGCCGTATATTCGCAGCAGCGCGGTCGGGGCGGTGTCGAATGCGACGACACCGCTTGGCGGCCGGCTGATTTCACAGCCGGCCGTCAGCTCGCCACCGTGCGCGCGCAGGTCGGCGATCAGCGCATCGGTGATCGTCCGGCTGCCACCCACCGGAATCGGCCAGCCGACCGAGTGGGCCAGTGTGGCCAACATCAACCCGGCTCCGGCCGCCGTCAATGACGGCATCCGCGAAAGCACATGGGCGGCAACGCCGGTGAACAAGGCGCGGGCGTCTTCGCCGTTTAGGAAGCCGGCCAGCGACCCCCACGCCGGCGTGCCCTGGGCCAGCATCCGCAGGCCCAATCGCAGTGCCGCCGGCAATGAACGTGGCGCCGAACGCTTGTCGCCGAGCAGCAATCCCACCACCGCACCCCAGTCCTCGACCAGCGGGCCCAGCAGCCGTCGCCAGGACGCGCCGTCGGACAACTCGTCGCACGTGCGCGCCAGATCCTGATAGGCGATGGCCGCGGGCCGGCCGAGCAGCGGGTTGGCGTAGGCAATCTTGGGCACCGCCAACTGCACGCCGCGCGCGGGCAGGTCGAACTCGGCGAAAAACGGTGACGCCAGCGCCAGCGGGTGCACCGCCGAGCAGATGTCGTGTTCGACTCGGGGAAATTCTGGGTCGGCCGCGGTGCGGGCGCCGCCGCCGAATGTCGGCTGGGCCTCGACGACCTGCACATTCAGACCGGCGCGGGCGCAAATGACGGCCGCGGTCAACCCGTTGGGTCCGCTGCCGACGACGGTGACGTCCATGGCTTTATTACAGCCCAGACGCTGGCCGATAGGCTGGCCGCGTGAACTTGCCTGTTGTGTTAATTGCCGACAAACTTGCCCAATCAACCGTCGCCGCCCTGGGAGACCAGGTCGAGGTGCGCTGGGTCGACGGTCCCGACCGGGAGAAGCTGCTGGCTGCGGTGCCCGAGGCCGACGCGCTGCTGGTGCGCTCGGCCACTACCGTCGACGCCGAGGTGCTGGCCGTGGCCCCCAAGCTCAAAATCGTCGCCCGCGCCGGCGTCGGCCTGGACAACGTCGACGTCGACGCCGCCACCGAACGCGGTGTGCTGGTGGTCAACGCCCCGACGTCGAACATCCACAGCGCCGCCGAGCACGCGATCGCGCTGCTGTTGGCGGCGTCCCGCCAGGTGGCGGCGGCCGATGCCACGCTGCGCGAGCACACCTGGAAACGGTCGTCGTTCTCGGGCACCGAGATTTTCGGCAAGACCGTCGGCGTGGTGGGGCTGGGGCGGATCGGCCAGCTGGTCGCGCAGCGGCTGGCCGCCTTCGGCACCCACATCGTCGCCTACGACCCGTACGTGGCGGCGGCGCGCGCCGCGCAGCTGGGCATCGAACTGCTGTCCCTCGACGACCTGCTGGCCCGCGCCGACTTCATCTCGGTGCACCTGCCCAAGACGTCCGAAACGGCGGGCCTGATTGACAAAGAGGCGCTGGCCAAGACCAAGCCGGGCGTCATCATCGTCAACGCCGCCCGCGGCGGCTTGGTGGACGAGGCGGCGCTGGCCGAAGCGGTGAGCAGCGGCCATGTGCGCGCGGCCGGTCTCGACGTGTTCTCCGCCGAACCGTGCACCGACAGCCCGCTTTTCGAGCTGCCGCAGGTGGTGGTGACACCGCACCTGGGCGCGTCCACCGAGGAGGCTCAAGACCGGGCCGGCACCGACGTGGCCGAGAGCGTACGGCTGGCGCTGGCGGGCGAGTTCGTTCCCGACGCGGTCAACGTCGGCGGCGGAGTGGTCAACGAGGAGGTGGCGCCCTGGCTGGACCTGGCCCGCAAGCTCGGTGTGCTGGCCGCCGCGCTGTCCGACGGCCTGCCCGCGTCGTTGGCCGTGCAGGTGCGCGGCGAGCTGGCCGCCGAAGATGTTGCGGTGCTGAAGCTTTCGGCGCTGCGCGGACTGTTCTCGGCAGTCATCGAGGACCAGGTGACATTCGTCAACGCGCCGGCGCTGGCCGCCGAACGAGGTGTTACCGCCGAGATCAGCACCGCGTCGGAAAGCCCGAACCACCGCAGCGTCGTCGATGTGCGCGCGGTCGCCGCCGATGGCTCGGTGGTCAATGTCGCGGGCACACTGTCCGGGCCGCAGTTGGTGGAGAAGATCGTGCAGATCAACGGCCGCAACTTCGATCTGCGCGCCCAGGGCACCAACCTGATGATCAACTACGTCGACCAGCCGGGGGCGCTGGGCAAGATCGGCACCCTGCTGGGCGCGGCCGGGGTGAACATCCAGGCCGCCCAGCTGTCCGAGGATGCCGAGGGCGACAGCGCGACGATCCTGTTGCGGCTGGACCAGGATGTACCCGGCGATGTGCGGTCGGCGATCGGCGATGCGGTGGGCGCCAACAAGCTGGAAGTGGTTGATCTGTCGTGACGAAACGCGAGGAGGAGCGGCGCCAATGAAACTGGCGGTTATCGCGGGCGACGGCATCGGGCCCGAGGTGGTCGGCGAGGCCGTCAAAATCCTCGACATCGTCCTGCCGGGCGTCGAGAAGTCCAGCTACGACCTGGGGGCCCGGCGTTTCCACGCCACCGGCGAGGTACTGCCGGACTCGGTGGTGCCCGAACTCCGCCAGCACGACGCGATCCTGCTGGGCGCGATCGGTGATCCGTCAGTCCCCAGCGGCGTGCTGGAGCGAGGTCTGTTGCTGCGCCTGCGCTTCGAGCTCGATCACCACATCAACCTGCGGCCGTCACGCCTGTACCCGGGCGTGGAAAGCCCCTTGAAACTGCAGGGGCCGGGTAACCCCGCGATCGATTTCGTGGTGGTGCGCGAGGGAACCGAAGGCCCGTACACCGGAAACGGCGGGGCGATTCGCGTCGGAACCCCGCACGAGGTCGCCACCGAGGTCAGCCTGAACACCGCGTTCGGGGTGCGCCGAGTGGTCACCGACGCATTCGAGCGCGCCCAGCGGCGCCGCAAACACCTGACGCTGGTGCACAAGAACAACGTGCTGACCTTTGCTGGGTCGCTGTGGTCGCGAATCGTGGCCGAGGTCGGCGAAAAGTACCCCGACGTCCAGGTGGCCTATTCACACGTCGACGCCGCCACCATCTACCTGGTCACCGACCCCGGCCGCTTCGACGTGATCGTCACCGACAACCTGTTCGGCGACATCATCACCGACTTGGCAGCGGCGGTATGCGGCGGTATCGGGTTGGCCGCAAGCGGAAATATCGATGCCACCCGCACCAATCCGTCGATGTTCGAGCCGGTGCATGGCAGTGCGCCAGACATTGCCGGTCAGGGCATCGCCGACCCGACCGCGGCGATCATGTCGGTGGCGCTGCTGCTTGCCCACCTCGGCGAGGATGACGCCGCTGCCCGGGTGGATCGTGCGGTCGAGACCTATTTGGCGACACGGCCGAACGAACGGCTTGCCACCAGCGCAGTCGGCGAACGGATTGCCGCCGCGCTCTAGTCTCCAATCCCGGCGGTAATAGGCGCACGGGCACCAGCGGCACCGCCGCCAGTGGGAACAACCCGCACAGCGCCCATGCGGACGGGTACTTGGCGGCGCTGATCAGCGCGCCGAAGAGCGGGGGACCGGCGGCCGCCATCAGGCGCTGGGTGGTGTTCTGGATGCCCAGCGCGCGACCGCTCCAGAACGGGCCGGCGAATTCGGTGATCGCGGTCGCCTCCAACCCGTTGTCGAGCACCGCGACCACCGAGACG
The DNA here is from genome assembly GCA_963767375.1 of uncultured Actinomycetota bacterium. GTDB lineage: Bacteria > Actinomycetota > Actinomycetes > Mycobacteriales > Mycobacteriaceae > Mycobacterium. The sequence continues at coordinate 1,671,004 of CAVYDT010000003.1, read as the reverse complement.
ACGATCATCAGCGCGACCTCGATCCGCCAGCCCCGATGATCGGCGTAGGCCAGCAGGAACAGGGTCAAAGCGGCGACTGCGGCGATGAGCGCGACGGGTCGCATCCGTGACCCGATCCGATCGGACCAGCGGCCGACCAGGATGCGGCCGAGTGCGCCGAGCAACTGCGACAACGTCATCACACCGCCAGCGGCCGCGATCGACCAGCCGTCGTTTCTGATCAGCCAGACCAGCATGAACGTCACGGTCACCGTCTGCGGCATCATCAGCAGCGACGACACCGCGTGGATTCGCCAGAGCACCGAAGACCCGCGATAGGGGCTGGCCAGTTCCTCGGGGGTGGCCGTTTCGCGGGATTTGCCGGGTGGGTCGACAACACCGACGATGCTCAACACGGCCGCCGCCGCGCACGCCACCGCGGGAAACATCAGCCCCGCGTGCGGACCGCGCTCGGCCAGCTCGGGCATCACCAAGGCGCCCAAGGCGATTCCCAGCGGTTGCGCGGTCTGGCGGACTCCCATCGCCAGGCCGCGCTGGTCCGGTGGGAACCAGCCGGACACCAGCCGGCCGCCGGCGCCGTTGCAACTGGCCGCGGCCATGCCGCCCAGAAACAAATAGACGCCGATCCACACCATCGAGTGCACCGAGGCCGCGGCGTAGGCCGCCGCCGCGGTGAGCGCCGAGCCCACGGTCATCACGATCCGCTCGCCGACCCGGTCCAGCACATAGCCCCAGCCGACCAGCGTGACCACCATGCCCCAGCTCGGCATCGACGACAGCAGACTGGCCTCGGTGAGCGGGGTGTCGCGCGACGTTTCCAGCGCGGGGATCAGAAAGGCGACGCCGTTGATGAAGAGGAAGGACGTTGCCGTCACGATCAGCGACACGACGACAACCGACCAGCGGGTAATCGCGCTCGGTGGCGCCTTGGCGGTCGCGTCCTTCGCCATCAACTCATGCTTGCACGCGCTGATCGGGCCTGGAAGGCGCCGCGCTCGCGACCCTCAGTAGGCTCAAGCAAATGCGCCTTGGTCGAATCGCCAGCCCGGACGGCGTCGCCTTCGTCAGCATCGAGGGCGAGCTGGACGATCCCAGCGGGATGACTGTCCGTGAAATCGCCGAGCACCCGTTCGGCACGCCTACCTTCACTGGACGGTCGTGGCCGCTGGCCGATGTCCGGCTGCTGGCTCCGATACTGGCCAGCAAGGTGGTCTGTGTCGGCAAGAACTACGCCGACCACATCGCCGAGATGGGCGGCCAAACGGGCCCGGCGCCGGCCGATCCGGTGATCTTCCTCAAACCCAATACCGCGATCGTCGGACCGAACGTCCCGATTCGCTTGCCCGCCAATGCATCGCCCGTGCACTTCGAGGGTGAGTTGGCGATAGTGGTGGGCAGGCCGTGCAAGGACGTCTCGGCCGCCGAAGCCGCGGACAGCATCCTTGGTTACACCGTCGGCAACGACGTGTCGGCGCGCGATCAACAGAAGGCCGACGGCCAATGGACGCGCGCGAAGGGTCACGACAGCTTCTGTCCGGTCGGGCCGTGGATCGTCACCGATGTCGACCCGGCCGACCTGGAACTGCGCACCGAAGTCAACGGCGACGTCAAACAACACAGCCGCACCTCGCTGATGATTCACGACGTCGGTGCCATCGTGGAATGGATCTCGGCGGTCATGACATTGCTGCCCGGTGATCTCATCCTGACGGGCACACCGGCTGGCGTCGGTCCCATCGAGGACGGCGACACCGTCTCGGTCACCGTCGAGGGAATCGGCACCCTCACCAATCCCGTAGTCCGCAAAGGAAAGTCGTGACCGCATCGAGCGTGCGGGTCCGGTTCTGCCCGTCGCCCACCGGCACTCCGCATGTGGGAATGGTCCGCACCGCGCTGTTCAACTGGGCCTACGCTCGCCACACCGGGGGCACATTCGTCTTCCGCATCGAGGACACCGACGCCCAGCGCGACAGCGAGGAGAGCTATCTGGCCCTGCTCGACGCGCTGCGCTGGCTCGGCCTCGACTGGGACGAGGGACCGGAAGTCGGCGGACCCTACGGCCCTTACCGTCAGTCGTTGCGCACCGACATCTACCGCGACGTGGTGGACCGGCTGCTCGCGGCGGGTGAGGCCTACCACGCCTTTTCGACGCCGGAAGAGGTCGAGGCCCGCCACGTCGCCGCGGGCCGCAATCCGAAATTGGGTTACGACAATTTCGACCGCGACCTGACCGAGGCGCAGCGCGCGGCGTACCTGGCCGAGGGGCGCAAACCGGTGGTGCGGTTGCGGATGCCCGACGAGGACCTCAGCTGGAATGACCTGGTGCGCGGGGCGACCACCTTCGCGGCGGGCAGCGTGCCCGACTACGCGTTGACCCGCGCGAGCGGAGATCCGTTGTACACCTTGGTCAACCCGTGCGACGACGCGCTGATGAAGATCACGCACGTGCTGCGTGGTGAGGATCTGCTGCCGTCGACCCCACGCCAGTTGGCGCTGTATCAGGCGCTGATCCGCATCGGGGTGGCCGAACTTACTCCCGAATTCGCGCATCTCCCAACGGTATTGGGGGAAGGAACCAAGAAGCTCTCCAAACGCGACCCGCAGTCGAATCTGTTCGCTCACCGCGACCGCGGCTTCATCCCCGAAGGACTGCTGAATTATCTTGCGCTGCTCGGCTGGGCGATCGCCGATGACCGCGACCTGTTTAGCCTCGACGAGATGGTGGCCGCGTTCGATGTCGTCGACGTCAACTCCAACCCGGCGCGATTCGACCAGAAGAAAGCCGACGCACTCAACGCCGAACACATCCGGATGCTCGACGCGGACGACTTCGCGGGTCGGCTGCGCGACTACTTCGCGACACACGGCCACCACATCGAGCTTGACGCGACGGACTTCGCCACGGCCGCCGATTTGGTGCAGACCCGCATCGTCGTGCTCGGCGACGCATGGGACCTGCTGAAGTTCCTCAACGACGACGAGTACGCCATCGACCCGAAGGCCGCAGCCAAGGAGCTGGGTGCGGACGGGATCAGCGTTCTCACGGCGGCCTTAGACGCGCTAGCGACGCTGGACGGTGTGGCGGACTGGACCACAGCCAACATCGAAGCGGCCCTCAAGTCCGCGCTAATCGACAACCTGGAGCTCAAACCCCGCAAGGCCTTCGGTCCGATCCGGGTGGCCGCCACCGGGACGACGGTCAGCCCGCCGTTGTTCGAATCGCTGGAGCTGCTCGGCCGAGAGCGCAGCCTACGGCGGTTGCAGGCCGCGCGCGACGCCGACTAAATCAGCCGGCTGAATCTTTGGTAGTCTGCACGTCGGCCGACAACGGCTGGCAGAGTGGCGCTAGGTGCTGGTAACAGCCCGCGGAATGCGCTCTGAACAGCGGTTTTAGGCAGCCAATGGGGTATGGTGTAATTGGCAACACAGCTGATTCTGGTTCAGCCATTCTAGGTTCGAGTCCTGGTACCCCAGCAAAGTTCGCCCCCTGCAAGCGATTAGGTGGGCATCCCGGCGTGAGATATGCTGGCAGCCCGGATCGGTTCTGGCCCCGTCGTCTAGCGGCCTAGGACGCCGCCCTCTCACGGCGGTAGCGTGGGTTCGAATCCCATCGGGGCTACAACAGATTTATTTCCCGGTCCCCAGGACCGCCGGTGCGGTCGATCCACCCACCGGCATGGCTGGCATCCCGAGCCTGCGGTGATCCCACGACCGCGTACGCCGCGCCACGATGCGCACGCAGACCCGCTTGTTCATCATCTGCTCGACGAACGGCTTCATGTCGTCGCTGTAGGGGCCGGTGTAGCGCTCCCAGACACTGACCCCTACCCGATGCGAAACGTCGGGATCATCGATGATCTCCGCGACACCTTCGAAGGACACCCCGCGCAAGGTGTCATAGGTGTCGCCGTCCTCGATCAAGAAGCTCACCCGCGGATCGCGTGTGAGGTTGACCGCCTTCTGTGACTTGGCCTTGGTCTCCAGCCAGATTTCGCCGTCAACTACGCCGTACCACATGGCGGTCAAGTGCGGCTGACCGTCGGGACCAACGGTGGCGAGTGTCCCGGTGCGGCTCTTGACGACGAAATCCGCGATCTCGTCCTCGGACATGACGATGCTCGCGCGCTGATTGGTTCCCATCGCGTCAGTCTGTCAGCGCCCGGTTTTGAGTGTGCGCAGAGGGGGAGAAATTCGCGATTTTGTCGCCCTGAACGCACACTCAACGCCAAGGACGCACACTCGAGTTCGGCCTACAGGCGCCGAGTGAGCTCTTCGGCGGCGGAAAGCAGGTCAGTGGCCCAGCGCGGACCCGGACGCCGTCCCATCCGGTCGATGGGCCCGGACACCGAGATGGCCGCGACGACGACACCGCGGCCGTCCCGCACCGGCGCCGACACGCTCGCGACCCCCGGCTCGCGCTCGGCCACGCTTTGCGCCCAACCGCGCCGGCGCACTTCGGCCAGCACGCGGTCGGTGAATTTCGCGTTCGGTAGCACAGCATCCCGGGTCGCGCCGTCGCCGTAGGCCAACAGCACTTTGGCCCCCGAACCCGCCGTCATCGGCAACCGCGCTCCGACCGGCACCGTATCGCGAAGGCCTGCAGCCGGTTCAAGTGCGGCGACGCACACCCGTGAAGTGCCCTCGCGGCGGTACAACTGCACGCTCTCGCCGGTGGTTTCGCGCAGCCCGGGCAGCACCGCCGCGCCGGCGGCCAGCAGCGGATCGTTGACCTGGGCCGCCAGTTCGGTGACCGCGGGACCAAGCCGCCAACGGCCTTCATCGTCGCGTGCCAGCAGGCGATGAACCTCCAGCGCTGCCGCCAGGCGATAGGTGGTGGCCCTGGGCAAGCCGGTTCGTTCGCACAGTTCGGCTAGCCCGCAGGGGGATTCCGCCGTGGTGTGCAGGATGCCGACGGCTTTGTCGAGGACGCCGATGCCGCTATGCTGTCTCACAAGGAGATACTAGCGTCTCGCATGCTGAGATCAAGTGAAGCGGGCCGCGATCGAGCGAATCGAGGCGAAGATGTCAGCCACGCTGGCCGAGAAAGTTTGGGCCGACCACGTTGTGGTCTCCGGTGCGGGGTCCGGTCCCGACTTGATCTACATCGACCTGCATTTGGTGCACGAGGTCACCAGCCCCCAGGCTTTCGACGGCCTGCGCCTTGCCGGCCGCCCGGTACGCCGCCCCGACCTGACGCTGGCCACCGAGGACCACAACGTGCCCACCATCGATATCGACAAGCCCATCGCGGATCCGGTGTCGCGCACGCAGGTCGAGACATTGCGGCGAAACTGCGCCGAATTCGGCATCCGGCTCTATCCGATGGGCGATATCGAACAGGGCATCGTGCATGTCGTCGGGCCGCAGTTGGGTCTTACCCAACCGGGAATGACGGTCGTCTGTGGCGACAGCCACACCTCCACCCATGGCGCATTCGGCGCGCTGGCGATGGGCATTGGCACCTCGGAGGTCGAGCATGTGTTCGCAACCCAGACATTGCCGTTGCGGCCGTTCAAGACAATGGCGGTCAATGTCGATGGGCAGGTGCCCGCCGGCGTGACGGCCAAGGACATCATCCTGGCGTTGATCGCCAAGATCGGCACCGGCGGCGGACAGGGCCATGTCATCGAATACCGGGGCAGTGCCATCGAATCGCTATCCATGGAAGGCCGGATGACGGTCTGCAACATGAGCATCGAAGCCGGCGCCCGGGCCGGAATGGTGGCTCCCGACGAGACCACCTTCGAGTTCATCCGTGGCCGCCCGCACGCGCCGACCGGCGCGCAGTGGGATGCCGCGGTCGCCTACTGGCAGCAGCTGCGCACCGACGACGGCGCCGTCTTCGACACCGAGGTCTATCTCGACGCGGCCTCGTTGAGCCCGTTCGTCACGTGGGGGACGAACCCCGGCCAAGGGGTGCCGTTGGCCGCGAACGTGCCGCATCCCGAACTGATGGCCGACGACGGCGAGCGGCAGGCCGTCGAGAAAGCGTTGGCGTATATGGACCTTCGTCCCGGGATGCCGATGCGCGATATCGCGGTCGACGTGGTATTTGTCGGATCGTGCACCAACGGTCGCATCGAAGATCTGCGCGTGGTGGCCGATATATTGCGCGGCCGCAAGGTGGCCCAGGGGGTACGCATGCTGGTCGTCCCGGGCTCGATGCGGGTGCGCGCGCAGGCCGAAGAGGAAGGCCTCGGTGAGATTTTCACCACGGCGGGCGCCGAATGGCGGCAGGCGGGTTGCTCGATGTGTCTGGGCATGAACCCCGATCAGCTCGCCCCCGGGGAGCGCTGCGCCGCGACGTCCAACCGCAACTTCGAAGGGCGACAGGGCAAGGGCGGCCGCACACATTTGGTATCTCCGGCCGTCGCCGCCGCCACGGCTATTCGCGGCACCTTGTCCACTCCCGCGGACCTGAATTGATTTGACTGACTAGAGGAATTGGGGACGAGCGTGGAAGCATTTCACACCCACACCGGTATTGGTGTGCCGCTGCGGCGGTCCAATGTCGATACCGACCAGATCATTCCGGCGGTGTTTTTGAAGCGGGTCACCCGAACCGGTTTCGAGGACGGCTTGTTTGCGAGCTGGCGCACGGATCCGTCATTCGTGCTGAATCTCAGCCCCTTTGATCGGGGCTCAGTCTTGGTCGCCGGACCCGATTTCGGGACCGGCTCGTCGCGCGAGCATGCGGTCTGGGCGCTCATGGACTATGGGTTCCGGGTGGTTATCTCATCTCGATTCGGTGACATTTTCCGGGGCAACGCCGGCAAGGCGGGGCTGTTGGCGGCCGAAGTCGATCAAGCCGGTGTGGAAATTCTTTGGAAGCTCATCGAGCAGAGTCCGGGTCTGGAAATCACTGCCAATCTTCAAGATCGAAATATCACCGCGGGAACGACGCTGCTGCCGTTCAAGATTGACGACTACACCGCATGGCGACTGCTCGAAGGACTTGACGATATAGGCCTTACGCTGCGGAAACTCGACGAGATCGAGTTGTTTGAGGCGGATCGCCCGGACTGGAAACCGCGTACTTTACCCGCCCCCTAAGGGGCGTAGCGGGACGGAATATCGGTTCGGTCGCCAACTAATCTGAGCCCATTTTGGGGCCGCGCCACCGGTCAAGGGCGGCAACCAGATTGCGAAAATTTCGTTTGTTGCGTCCTGAAATTGCGCGTGGCTCTTGGAAATCAGCTGGGTAAGGGTTTACCGTGTTCGCTAGTCGGTTCGAAAAAACGAGAACCACTAGCTTCGGAGGGTATGGATGAACAAGGCAGAGCTCATAGATGAGCTCACACGGAAATTGAAGACGGATCGTCGGCAAGCGACTGAGGCCGTCGAGAATGTCGTTGACACCATTGTGCGCGCGGTGCACAAGGGTGACAGCGTAACCATTACCGGCTTCGGTGTGTTCGAGCAGCGCCGCCGCGCGGCACGCGTGGCCCGCAATCCGCGTACCGGCGAGACCGTGAAGGTAAAGCCGACGTCCGTCCCGGCATTTCGTCCGGGTGCTCAATTCAAAGCGGTTGTAGCTGGCGCACAGCGACTCCCGGCGGAAGGACCTGCAGTGAAACGTGGTGTAGTAGCGGGCGCGGCGGCCAAGAAGGCGGTGGCGAGGAAGGCAGTGGCCAAGAAGGTTGTGGCGCGGGCCGCAGCGAAGAAGGCTGTCAAGAAGGCTGTGGTCAAGAAGGCCGTGACGCGGGCCGCAGCGAAGAAGGCGGTCAAAAAGGCTGTGGCCAAGAAGGTCGTGGCGCGGGCTGCGGTGAAGACGGCTGCCAAGAAGGCTGTGGCCAAGAAGGCCGTCAAGAAGGCTGCCGTCAAGAAGGCTGTCGTCAAGAAGGCGGCGACCAAGGCTCCGGCTAAGAAGGCAGCGGCAAAGAGGCCGGCCGCCAAGGCTCCTGCCAAGAAAGCTACGAGCAGGCGCGGTCGCAGGTAACGCGATAGCCAAGTCTCACACGCAGATACCCTTCGGGTGGCAGCGATGCCGCCGGAGGGTATTTGTGTGTCAGGCCCGCACGTTGGCGGCCAGCGCGCCGCCGATGTGGTCGGCCGCGATCAGCTTGCCGGCCGCCAGCGACAACACCCACGTACTGCCCTTGTGGTTGCGGGCTTTGTCGGGGCGTACCCCATCGCGTTCGCACCACCATGCGATCAGGTCGGGAATCACCTTGCCCTGCGAGCAGATCGCCGGTGTGCCCGCCTGCGCGGCGATCCACAGCATCTGGTGGCGGCCGCGTTTGGGGCTCTTGGCGTAGGCCTCCTCGGTCAGCGCGCGCTCGGTGTGGATTCGTACACCCAGCTCGGCCGCGAGCGGCTCCAGCGTCTGGTGGCAGCGCACCCGGTCGGCCGCATACACTGCCGTGGCGCCGAAGGCCAGCAGTTGGGGAACCAGCGCTTCGGCTTGCGCGCGTCCGCGTTTGTCCAACGGTCGCTTGGTGTCGTCGCCGGAATAGCGTGACTTGCTGCCGGCGGTGCCGTGCCGGACCACCAGCACGGTCTGGGTGTCCGGCGGTTGTTTGGCGAACCTGCGCAAGACCTTTCGATCCTGCGCGTAGTCGAGCTTTTTCATCGCGTCGACAACCGGCAGCCAGACCAGTTCGTCGACCTCTTTGCCGGGGGTGAATTCGCCGCCGGTGCTGCGCGCCGCCCAGTAGTGCACCTTCTTGATGCCTCGAGAGGGTGAGTCGATCGGGTAACTCACCGTGTCGAGCCGCCGGCCGAGGACACAGTGCTGACCCGTCTCCTCGAGTACTTCCCGCACGGCAGCCACCGGTGCGGTCTCCCCGGGGTCGACTTTGCCCTTGGGCAACGACCAGTCGTCGTAACGGGGGCGGTGGATCACGGCTACCTCGATGGCGCCCTCGGCCGAGTCCGCATCACCGGGCCGCCACAGCACCGCACCGGCGGCATAGACGATCCGACTTCCTGAGCGCCGACGGGCCGACGAGTTCTGGGGCGACAGAGTAACTCCTGCAGGTCAATTCGGCGGGGGCGCTGCGCACGGCGTCAGGGGCTGGTGTGCTGCTCCATCAAAGATACTTGGTGGTCGCGCGCGCTGTGGCCGGCTTGGGGCGACGCGGTCCACTGCCCGTCGGGTCCGAGTTCCCAGCACCGGGTGGACGGGTCCAGTGCGGACTCGAACAGGTCGTCCAGGTACGCGGTGAGCCTCGGGTCCTTGACCTGAACCAGTACCTCGACCCGCCGGTCGAGGTTGCGGTGCATCATGTCGGCGCTGCCGATCCAGAACTCGCTGATGCGATTGAAATGGATGATCCGCGAGTGCTCCAGGAATCGCCCGAGGATCGAGCGGACCGAAATGTTTTCCGAGAAGCCTTCCGCGCCCGGGCGCAGGGCGCAGATGCCGCGCACCACCACGTCGACTTGCACACCGGCCTGCGACGCGCGATACAGCGCGTCGATGACCTGTTCGTCGACGAGCGAGTTCATCTTGAGCCGGATCCGGCCCCCGCCGCCCTCACGGTGCGCGGCGATCTCGCGCTCGACGCGTTCGATGATGCCCGTGCGAATGCTGTGCGGAGCCACCAATAGATTTCGGTAGGACACCTTGCGCGAGTAGCCGGTGAGCGAGTTGAACAAGTCGGTCAGATCGGCCCCGATCTCGGGGGAGGCCGTGAGTAGACCGAGGTCCTCGTATAGCCGCGCGGTCTTGCCGTTGTAGTTGCCGGTCCCGACGTGACAGTACCGCCGGATGGTTGAGCCCTCGCGTCGCACCACCAGGCAGGTCTTGCAGTGTGTCTTGAGTCCGACGTACCCGTACACCACATGCACGCCCGCCTGCTCTAGTGTGCGCGCCCAGCGGATGTTGGCCTGCTCGTCGAAGCGGGCCTTGATCTCCACCATTGCCACGACTTGCTTTCCGGCCTCGGCGGCGGCGATGAGTGCCCGAACGATCGGCGAATCACCGGATGTGCGGTACAGCGTCTGTTTGATCGCCAGCACGTTGGGATCGGCGGCGGACTGCTCGATGAAGCGCTGCACGCTGGTGGAGAACGACTCATACGGATGATGAAGCAGCACATCGCCTTCGCGCAGCGTCGCGAAAATGCTCCTGGGCGTTTCCCGGTCGACGAACGCGGGACTGGTGGCGGGAACGAACGTGCGGTCTTTGAGCGCCGGCCGGTCGATGCCGTAGATCTGCCACAGCGACGACAGGTCGAGAAGCCCGGGGACTTCGACGACGTCGCCGGGATGCACGTCGAGTTCGCGCAGCAGCAGTTCCAACATGCTCTCGGTCATGTCGTCGGCGATCTCGAGTCGCACCGGCGAACCGAACCGCCTGCGCGCCAGTTCCCGTTCCAGCGCTTGCAGCAGGTCCTCGTCGCGGTCCTCTTCAACCTCGTAGTCGGCGTTGCGGGTGATGCGGAAAGCGTGATGCTCGACGATGTCCATACCCGGGAACAGCACCGGGAGGAAGGCCGCGATCAGTTCTTCCATCGGCAGGTACCGGACCACGCCCTCGGCGCCCCCTGTGGCGCCAAGGCTTTCGAGTTCGACGAAGCGATCGACGTTGTTGGGCACCTTGACTCGGGCGAAGTGTTGACCGGGGTCGTCCGGCTGCTTCACCGTGACCGCCAGGTTCAGACTCAGCCCGCTCACGAACGGGAACGGGTGGGCGGGGTCGACGGCCAGCGGGGTCAGCACGGGGAAGACCTGCTCGGTGAAATAGGTCGACAGCTGCTCGCGCTCAGCCTGATCCAAATCGGCCCACGTGACTATATAGATGCCTTCCTCGGCCAGCGCAGGTCGCACCGAATCCAGAAACACCCGAGCATGCCGCGTCGCGATCTGTTGAGTCTGTTCGCCGATGCGGGCCAGTTGCTCGCGCGGTGTCAGACCGTCGGCCGAGCGGACCGACAGCCCCATCTCGTCGCGGCGCTTGAGGCCGGCCACCCGGACCATGTAGAACTCGTCGAGGTTGGATGCGAAGATCGCCAGGAACTTGGCGCGCTCCAAGAGCGGCAGCGAGTTGTCGGCGGCCAGTGCCAACACGCGCGCGTTGAAGTCCAGCCAGCTCAATTCCCGATTGAGGTAACGGTCCTCCGGCAGCGGGTCGTGGATCGCGGCGGGGGTGGCGGCGGGCGGTGCCGTAAGCGGCGAGTCCTCGGAGTGCCACTCGGTTTCTTCGGCGCGCGCCTGAGCTTCGATGTCGGTCACCATGCGATCATTGCTCATCACCCGCATGTGCGGCCAGATCCCGGCCGACATCCATGCCCAGTTGGTGCGCCGTTCACCGCCTAGATGCTTTGCTGGACCTGGGCCGACGGTCGCGACCCGCTGCGCCCGGCTTCGCCGCGCTTGCGATCGCTCCTAATGCTGTGCGATGGCCCGCGCGGTCGCGGCCCCGACCCCCAGCCGGCGGGCGACCGCCAAGTCGGCGGGGGTGTCGACGTCGCAGCGCAGGCCGGGCCAGGCTCCCGTCAGCTCGATGGCGCCCGAACGGCGGTGCCGCGCGGACGAATCCGGCCCGAATTGCGGGTCGAGTGTAGTTCCGAACGCGAACAGTGCGGAGGTTCCGGTCCCCAATCGGTCGGCGACGAAGCTGCGCCGATAATGTCGTGCGGCGGCGATGGCCTCAGACAGCTCTTGTGCCTGCAGCGCCGGTAAATCACCTTGCAGCACAACAACATTGGAGACATTGGGGCCCGGACCGGCTATCGCACGTTCGGCGGCGGCGATCGCGTTGTTCAGCGGGTCACTGTGGCCTTCGGGCGTCGGGTCGGCCAGCACTCCGGCGCCGAGCTCGCTCGCCGCGGCCGCCGCGGCTTCGTCGGGGGTGATGACCGTGATGGAGCGCAGCGATCCGGCGCGGATCGCCGCGGTCAAGGTGTCCACCAACATGGCCAGCACCACGTTCTCCCGGGTCCGCGCCGAAAAGACCGGCGCCAGCCTGGTCTTGGCGGCCGTCAACCGCTTGACGGCGATGATCAAGCCGACGTCCGGCTCGTCGGCCCGTGTGCCGCTCATGACGCCATCCTGCCAGCGCGGCTGGATGTACCACCCGCGAGCGTCACGCTAGCGTGATCCTGATAGCCGAGCGACACGCTAGCGTGACGGCAGCCGAGGAGACCCAGGAGGGGTGGATGGCCAGCACGGAGGCCGCCGTGGCGGTGATGGGCGCCGGTGCCTGGGGCACGGTGCTGGCCAAGGTGCTCGCCGACGCCGGCGGAGAAGTTACGTTGTGGGCGCGGCGGGCAACTATTGCGGAGGAGATCAACACCACCCGATACAACCCGAGCTATCTGCCCGGCACGTTGCTGCCGCCGAGCGTTCGCGCCACCGCCGATGCCGAAGATGCGCTGCGCGCCGCGACGACCGTGTTGTTGGGCGTACCGGCGCAAATGATGCGGGCCAATCTGGAGAACTGGAAAGGTTTGTTCTCCCAGGACGCGACGCTGATCAGTCTGGCCAAGGGCATCGAGCTGGGCACCCTGATGCGGATGAGTCAGGTCATCGTCTCGGTGACCGGCGCCGACGCGTCGCGCGTCGCGGTGATTTCGGGGCCGAACCTGGCCAGCGAGATCGCCGAATGCCAGCCTTCCGCCACCGTCGTGGCGTGCAGTGACTCCGGCCGCGCGGTCGCCGTGCAGCGGATGCTGAACAGCGGGTACTTCCGCCCGTACACCAATAGCGACGTGGTTGGCACCGAGATCGGTGGGGCGTGCAAAAACGTCATCGCGCTGGCTTGCGGCATGGCGGCCGGTGTCGGCCTCGGCGAAAACACCGCGGCGGCGATCATCACCCGGGGACTGGCGGAGATCATGCGGCTGGGGATCGCGCTCGGCGCCAAGGGGGCGACGCTGGCCGGCCTGGCCGGGGTGGGTGACCTGGTGGCCACCTGCACCTCGCCACGTTCGCGCAACCGCTCGTTCGGCGAACGCCTGGGGCGCGGCGCGACCATGGAGTCGGCGCTGGGGGGCGGCTCGAACGACGGAGACGGCCATGTGGTCGAGGGAGTGACGTCATGCAAATCGGTGCTGGCGCTCGCGGCCAGCTACGACGTCGAAATGCCGCTGACCGACGCCGTGCACCGGGTCTGTCACAAGGGGCTTTCCGTCGACGAAGCGATGGCCCTGCTGTTGGGCCGCAGCACCAAGCCCGAATGAACCGTGCCCCTTGCGAGCGCCCACGGGAGCGGCCACGGAAGCGCCCAAAACGCCAGGTCGGCGCCGCCAACCCGACCTCGGAGCGCCCCACCCGGTAGCCTCTCCAGGTTGTGACTGCCTCCGGACGCGTGCGCGTCGCCGTCGTGTTCGGCGGCCGCAGCAACGAGCACGCCATCTCCTGCGTGTCGGCGGGCAGCGTCCTGCGCAACCTCGACCCACAGCGGTTCGAGGTGGTCGCGATCGGAATCACGCCGGAAGGTTCGTGGGTGCTCACCGACGGCGACCCGGCTGCGTTGGCGATCACCAACCGCCAGCTTCCCGCGGTGAGCTCGCAATCGGGCACCGAGCTGGCCCTGCTAGCCGATCCGCGGCGCAGCGGCCAGTTGGTGTCGCTACAACCCGGAGCCAGTGAGGTGCTGGCGTCCGTCGACGTGGTGTTCCCGGTGCTGCACGGCCCGTACGGCGAGGACGGCACGATTCAGGGATTGCTCGAACTCGCCGGTGTGCCCTACGTCGGCGCCGGGGTGCTGGCCAGTGCCACCGGCATGGATAAGGAATTCACCAAGAAGCTGCTCGTCGCCGAGGGACTTCCGGTCGGCGCGTACGCGGTGCTGCGCCCGTTGCAGTCAGGGAGGAATCTTGAGCTGGACCGGCAGGAGTGTGAACGCCTGGGTCTGCCGGTGTTCGTCAAGCCGGCGCGGGGCGGTTCGTCGATCGGTGTCAACCGGGTGACCGGTTGGGACCAGCTGCCCGCCGCGATCGCCGACGCTCGCCGGCACGATCCGAAAGTGATCGTCGAGGCGGCCATCACCGGTCGCGAACTGGAGTGCGGCGTCCTCGAAATGCCGGACGGCACAGTCGAAGCCAGCACGGTGGGTGAGATTCGGGTGGCCGGGGTCAGGGGACGGGAGGACTCCTTCTACGACTTCGCGACCAAATACCTCGACGACGCAGCCGAATTGGACGTGCCCGCCAAGGTCGACGACGACGTCGCCGACGCGGTGCGTCAGCTGGCCATCCGGGCGTTTCGGGCCATCGACTGCCAGGGCCTGGCCCGGGTTGATTTCTTCCTCACCGACGAGGGGCCGGTGATCAACGAGATCAACACCATGCCGGGTTTCACCACGATCTCGATGTACCCGCGGATGTGGGCGGCGAGCGGCGTCGACTATCCCGCCCTGCTGGCAACCATGGTGGAGACCGCGTTGGCCCGCGGCGTGGGCCTGCGCTAGCCGACCGGCCTCGGATCGATCGGCACCGCCGTGATGGTGCGGTCGATCACCTCGGAGAGCTCTTGGATGGGCGTCGGCCCTGATCCCGTCGGCAGCGTCAACGCGATGTACACCGGCCGATCCACGGTGTACCACGATCGGTCCACCTCGAACCACTGCACCCGGTCGACCACCTGGATGGGAGAGCCCACCACGAAATCGGCCGGGCGGTCGAGCCCGCAGCGCAACACCACCGGCTCGCTGTCGGGACTTGCCCGCCAGGCGGTCGCGCCCTCGGGCGCCGGTTGCGCCAGCGGCGCGCGCTGATAATCGCCGAGCCGTTGCGGTAACGCCTGCTCCAGGGCCCGGCACGCGCCGTTCGCGGCCTGCGGCGCGGGGACGGCGGGCAGGGCAACCGGTTGCGAGGGCGCCTTCCGGGTCGCCGCGATGACCAGGATCACGGCGATCGCCGCCACGGCAAGCGCGATCGCGGCGATGATCACCACCCGCGGCGGACCATCGGAGTCGCCTGTCACCTGCCGAGCCACCTCTTGATTCTCATACACTGGCGCGGTCGAGGAGGTGACCGTGCGCGACCAGGGAGTGGGGGCATTGGGGGCTCAGGGGGCAGCGGGTCCGTCCCCTACGCTGCAGCAGCTCGGTGAATTCGCCGTCATCGACCGGCTGGTGCGTGGCCGTCGCCAGCCGAGCGTTGTCACGGTGGGGCCGGGCGATGACGCGGCGGTGGTCGCGGCCGGCGACGGCCGCACCCTAGTGTCCACCGACGTGCTGGTACAGGATCGCCACTTCCGGCTGGACTGGTCGACACCCCATGACGTCGGCCGCAAGGCGATCGCCCAGAACGCCGCGGACATCGAGGCGATGGGCGGGCGGCCCACGGCGTTCGTGGCGGGTTTCGGGGCGCCCGGTGATACGCCGACGGCGCAGGTGGATGCGCTGGTCGACGGCATGTGGGACGAGGCGGAGCGGATCGGCGCCGGCATCGTCGGCGGCGACCTGGTCAGCTGCCCGCAGTGGGTCTTGTCGGTGACGGTGCTCGGCGACCTTGACGGCCGCGCACCGGTGCTGAGGTCGGGGGCCACGGCCGGCTCGACGGTCGCGGTTGCCGGCGACCTGGGTCGTTCTGCCGCCGGATATGCCTTGTGGCACAACGAGATCGAGGGATTCGACGACTTACGTCAGCGTCATCTGGTGCCGCGGCCGCCCTATGGGCAGGGCGTGGTGGCGGCGGCCGCCGGAGCCCAGGCGATGATCGACGTCTCCGACGGTCTGGTCGCCGACCTGGGGCACGTCGCCGACGCGTCCGGGGTGGGTGTCGACCTGTCCCGCGCCGGGTTGGCCGCGGACCACGACGAGCTGGCGGCCGCCGGGGCCGCCGTGGGCGCCGACCCGTGGTCGTGGGTGTTGGGTGGTGGCGAAGACCACGCCCTGGTGGCGTGTTTCGCCGGTGCCGTGCCCGACGGGTGGCGCGTCATCGGGCGGGTGCTCGACGGACCGGCCCGCGTGCTTGTCGACGGTGAACCGTGGCGTGGGTATGCGGGCTGGCAGTCGTTCGCGGGTTAGGGTGGCTTAGGGTTTGCCGAGTGACCGTGTATGCGATCGCCCAGTTGAGATTCACCGACCGGGCGGCCTACGACCGCTACCAGGCGAGGTTCATGGAGGTCTTCGCTCGTCACCCGGGCACACTGCTGGCCGCCGACGAGTCGCCAAAGGTAGTGGAGGGGCAGTGGGACCGTGAGAAGGTGGTGCTGATGTCTTTTCCCGACGAGCCGTCTTTTCGGGGCTGGGCGGAATCGCCCGAATATCAGCAGATCTCGGAGGACCGACGCGCGGGCGCCGACACGGTGGTGCTGCTGGTGAAGGGTTTGGGATGACCGCGCGCCCGTTGAGTGAACTCGTCGAGCCGGGCTGGGCGGCGGCGCTGGAGCCGGTCGCAGACCACGTCGCCCAGATGGGACAGTTCCTGCGGGCCGAGATAGAGGCCGGGCGCCGGTACCTGCCGGCGGGTCCGAACGTGTTGCGCGCCTTCACCTTTCCCTTCGACAAGGTGCGGATCCTGATCGTCGGGCAAGATCCCTACCCGACACCCGGACATGCTGTGGGCCTGAGTTTCTCGGTGGCGTCCGGACGTGCGTCCGCTGCCCCGCAGCCTGGAGAACATCTTCAACGAGTACTCCGCCGATCTGGGCTATCCGCCACCCTCGTGCGGGGATTTGACGCCTTGGGCGGAGCGCGGGGTGCTGCTGTTGAACAGGGTTCTCACGGTTCGGCCGAGCAACCCGGCGTCGCACCGCGGCAAGGGTTGGGAAGCGGTCACGGAGTGCGCAATTCGCGCGCTGGTCGCGCGGTCGCAGCCGATGGTGGCGATCTTGTGGGGCCGCGACGCGTCGACGCTCAAGCCGATGCTGGCCGAGGGTGACTGTGTCGCGATCGAGGCGCCGCATCCCTCGCCACTGTCGGCGTCGCGTGGGTTTTTCGGCTCGCGACCGTTCAGCCGCGCCAACGAACTGTTGGCCAAGATGGGCGCCGACCCGATCGATTGGCGCTTGCCCTGACCGAGATGACGGCCCTGCGCGCACACCGCCGGGGCGGCCCGGAGGTGCTGGTCGTCGAGCGGGCGCCGGTGCCGGTCCCCGCGGCCGGTGAGGTCTTGGTGGCGGTACACGCCGCAGCCATCACCTTCGACGAGTTGACGTGGGAGGAAACGTGGACGCGCGACGGCGTCAGCCGCACGCCGGTGATCCCGTCGCATGAAGTGTCCGGTGTGGTGGCCGAAATAGCCCCCGGTGTACAGAATTTCGCGCCCGGCGACGAGGTCTATGGTCTGATCGAATTCGACCGCGATGGCGCGGCGGCCGATTTCGTCACGGTGCCCGAGGCCGGCCTGGCCACCAAGCCGTCAACGGTCTCGCACGCCGCAGCGGCCGCGTTGCCGTTGGCCGGGCTGACCGCGCTGCAGGCGCTGGTCGACCACGCCGCGATGCAACCGGGGGAGTCGGTGTTGGTGCACGGCGGGGCGGGCGGAGTCGGAGCGTTGGCGGTCCAATTGGCCGCCGGCCGCGGCGCGCACGTCACCGCCACCATCCGCAGCGACGCCGCCGAACTGGTCCGCGGTCTCGGCGCCCAGCGGGTGATCGACGTGCGCACCGAGGCGGTCGACGAAAGTGGGCCTTATGACGTAGTGATCGACACCGTCGGCGGTGACACCTTGGACCGGTCGTTCGCGGTGCTGCGCCGCGGCGGACGGCTGGTCACCCTTTCGGCGCCCCCGCCGGCGAACACGGCTGACCAATACGGTGTGACGGCAACGTTCTTCATCGTCACGCCCAATCCAGCCCAGCTCGCCGAGCTTGCCGCGCTCGTCGACAGCGGGCGGCTGCGGGTGCACATCGCCGAGACGTTCCCCCTGGCCGAGGGCCGGCAGGCATTCGAAAGCGGCCGACGCCCGAAGCGGCGGCCCGGCAAGACCGTGCTGGTCGTCTCATGACAGCCGTCGGAAAGATCGTCGTCGTCGGTGCCTCCGGATTGGTCGGCGCCAAGGTGGTCGACATCCTGCGGGCCAACGGGTTGGAGGTGCTGCCGGCGTCGCGGCGCACGGGCATCGATGTGCTGACCGGCGACGGCCTAGCCGACGCGCTGCATGACGCGCAGGTGGTGGTGGATGTCACCGATTCGCCGTCCTACGAAGACAGCGCACTGATGGACTTCTTCACCACGGCCGCCGACAACCTCGTCGCAGCCGAGCGGGCCACCGGGGTGGCCCATCACGTCGCGCTGTCGGTGGTGGGCGCCGACCGCATGCCCGACAGTGGATACATGCGGGCCAAGGTCGCCCAGGAAAGCCGGATCGCCGGCTCCGGCGTTCGGCACACCATCCTGCGGGCCACGCAATTCTTCGAATTCGCGCGTGGCATCGCCGATGCCTGCGGCGACGGCAACACCGTGCGGGTGCCCGACGCGCTGATCCAGCCGGTCGCCGCCACCGAAGTCGCCGCGAAACTGACGGCGATCGCCGTCGCGGCTCCGGCCGACGGGGTCGTCGAATTCGGTGGACCGCAACACCTTCCGTTCGCCGAATTCATCGGCACCGCCCTGACGCATTACCGGGACAGCCGCGCGGTGGTCACCGATCCCAGCGCCCGCTATTTCGGCGCCGTGTTGCAATCCCGCACTTTGATCGCCGATGACGACGCGGCCCGGGCGGTGATCCGTTTCCGCGACTGGCTCGCCGGCAGATAACGGGCGGCTAGGACTCGGGGAAGTTCACGTCTTTGGTGACGGACTTCCATTCCTCGATCGACGCCGACGTCGCGGCGATCTTGTCGCGCATGGCCTTGAGCACGTCGCGACCCAGCAACAAGCGCAGCGGGGGATCGTCGAGTTCGGTCACCATCAGCACCGCCTCGGCTACCTTGCGCGGATCGCCGGGCAGATGATCGGCGAACTGCTTGATCAGGTCCTTGCGCGCCGCCACAGCGGCGTAATCGGTTATCGGGGTGGCCGATTCCTTCATCGATCTGGTCGCCCAGTCGGTGCGGAAGGCGCCGGGTTCGATGGCGGTCACCTTGATCCCGAGCGGCCGTACCTCGGTGGCGAGCGCCTCGGTCAACGCCTCCAGCGCGAACTTGGTCGACGAATAGTAGGCGTTCGGCGGGTTGGCCACCAGACCCGTCATCGACGACATGTTGACGATATGGCCCGAGCCGCGGGCACGCATCGCCGGGAGCACCGCCTTGATCATATCGACGGCACCGAAGTAGTTGACGTCGAACAGCTTTCGGACTTCGGCGTCCTCACCCTCTTCGACCGCCGCCAGGTAGCCGTGACCGGCGTTATTGACCAGCACGTCGATCCCGCCGAACGCGTCTTCGGCCGCCGCCACCGCGGCCGCTACCTGGCCGGCGGCCGTCACGTCCAGTGCCACGGCCACGGCCCGATCCCCGAACTCGTCGACGAAATCCTGCACCGCGTCGGCCCGCCGCGCGGTCACCACCACACTGTGGCCGGCTTCCAGGGCGGCGCGGGCGATTTCGCGACCAAATCCGGTGGAACAACCGGTGATCAGCCAGCGCGCCATCTCAGGCGGTCCCTTCCGGCAGGCGGCGCAGATACGCCTTTCGCCGATCGGCGAGGTCGGCTGCCCGCTCCTGCGGGCTTACGCGCCGCAGGTGGGGCACTTCGGTGTCGAGTTGGTCCAGCTTGACCACCCGCCCGCGAGCGCCCAGGTCCGAACGCGGACCCATCTCACCGAATTCGGCCATCCGCAGCGTCAGGATGCCCTCGCGCAGCCCGTCGGAGTCGATCCAATTTGCCACGCCAGGGTCGACGGGAGAAATGACGTAGGTGTACGTGCCGTCCTCGTTGGCAACCGACTGCGCCTTGTTCAGGCTGCCGGTGCGATCGAGGATGTCGAGTGTGGTGCCCCAGATGTTGCTCAGCGGCACGGTGAAGTATTCGGCGCCACCGTCGCTGAGATCGACGACGAACGCCTCGTCGGGGGCGAGGTCGAAACGGCCCATGACGTAGACCTGGTTGCGCATCGCGCCGACCTTGTCGGCCGACCACGCCAGGTTGAAATTGTTGGCCGGCATCTTGTACACGCCGTGGCTGAGCTTGCCGGTGAAGTTCGCGAAATAGGCCATCATCGCCGCCGTCGCCTCGGCCTGCTCGCCGAGTGTGCGCGCCGGCGCGACCGGTGGGCCGCCAAGCCGTTGCACCTCAAAGTAATTGGGGTCATCGCGACCCCAGTCCAGCAGCACGTCGCGGATGTAGAACTCGTGTGCCGCGGGGGAGGTCTGCACATGGTTGGGGCGGCCGTTGGCGGGGTCGACGTCGACGGTGATGGTGAAACTGCCGTCGGAGTCGACCTGCATGGTGCGGCCGTTGAGCACATCGATGGTGCCCATGTTTGCGTCCCACAGCGTGAAGTAATTCTCGGTCATGCGGTGCTCGCCGACCCTGCCGCGGATCTCATAGCATTCGTCACCGGAGATCGGGATGACGCGGTAGACGCTGTCGGGATTGTCGATGCCCCAACGCGATCCGGGAATGCGGCGGCCGTCTACGGGGTGCGCCAGCCGGGTGATGCAGCTGACCTTGGGCCGCAGTTTGTCCTGGTTGGACGACCACACCGCCGCCGAGAACATCACCTCGGCGAACGCGTCGTCGAACCGCTCACGCATCGCGTCGGACGCCTTGGCACGGCCCAGCCAGGTCTCGGCGACGCTCTGATAGGCGGCCTTAACGGTGGGGTGCTCGACCAAATCGAGGGCCGCCAGTTCCTGTTCACGCTGGGATGCCGTCGAAACTGCATCGTCCATATTTTGAAGGCTCCTCACTGTCCATGCCGAAAACGTTTGTTGTACAACGTGAATCGCTCGTCGACCTGCTCGGGAAGCAGGCCGTAGTCCTCGAGCCCGTAGGGTGGGCGCGCCGCCTCGCCGGGACGTTCGTCCAGCCAGCGCCGCATCGCCGCCTCGGCCTCGACGGCCAGCGGCAGGCCGACGGCGTCGTAGACCCGGGTCACCTGCCCGATCGGGTCGGCCACCGCGTCGTCGAATTCGATATCGGTGACGCGGTCGACGTCGTCAGACCACCCGTCCCGGATCGCCATTGCCCGGTCGTTGGTCCAGCCCATCCGCTGCAGCCATTGCGCGCCCACTCGGTGCGGGTCGACGGCGTCGGCGTGCATCGCGTGCAGGGTCGCGTTGAGGCTGGCGCCCGAAGCGATCGTGGTGCGGGGGTCGCGATGCATGTGGACGATGTGCACATCGGGGAACCGTGCCCGCAGCAGGTCCAGGTAGCCCAGGTGCGCCGGCGACTTGAGCACCCAGCGCAGCGGTTCGCAGGCGTCCATCAACCCCCGCTGCCGCTTCTGCCATTGCAGGAACTGCAGCATGCGGTGCAGGTGGTCGTAGGCGGGAGTGAAGTCCTGCTCATCGAGCCAGGATCGGTAGTGGGGAAGGTGAGCGCCCGACTCGGGGACATGCGACAGGAACGCGTCGGCCAGAAAGACGATCTCTTCCTCGGGTTCCCGCGCGTACATCGGGTGGATGGCGAAGAGCTCCGGGGCCAGTTCGCGGGATTTGGCTTCGCGCGCTTCGCTGATGGCGATGCGCGGATCGACCCCGGCGAATTGGTGATCGAGTCGGGGCGCAACCTCGACCACCTCCCAGCCGTACGCGCAGACGAACCGGGGATCGGCGGCCAGCAGGCGCTGCAGCAGCGTGGTTCCGCTGCGCATCATCCCGACGACGACGATCGGCGCGGCGACCTTCTCTTCGAGGATCTCCGGGTGGCGGCGGATCCACTCTTGGGCGCGCAGCCGCATGCGCAGGCTGTGCACGATGCCCGACCGCAGGATGTGCGTGCCGATGGCGTTGAGATCAGCGCGCGGATAGTCGGCCAGCAGTACGCCCAGCGGGCGTTCGAAGTCGCCGGGACCCCAATCGGTCAGCGATTCCTTGCGTTGCGCGTCGGCCATGACGGCCGCCACGCCGAACGGGGTTGGACTGGCCACGTGGTCAGAACTTCAGGTGGTGGCTGACGTCGCCGACCTGGTCGACGAACATGGTGCGGCTGTCGAACCACCAGGCGCCGTCGAGGCACTGGAAGGTGTCCTTATAGTGCCCGGTGATGATCACCTGGAGCGGCAGATCGGGCGTGGCCTGCGTGACGCAGTAGTAGGACGTGCTGCGGGCGGTCCCCGCGGCCTCGTCGATGTCCAGCTGCACGTTGGTCGTGTTGTGTTTGGTCTTGGGGGTGCCGTCCTCGTAGATGCGGGTGGCCATCTCGTACATTTCGCGCACCCTGGCGGTTCCGGCAAACACGGTCTCGGGCGGACCGTTCTCGACGCCGCATATGCGGCCGTGCTCAAAGAGCCGGGCCACTCCGTCCAGATCGCCGCCGTCGATCAGTTCGGCGTAGTGGTAGATCAGGTTGGTGATCGCTGTCGCGCTGTCATTCACGTCCGATTCACTCCTGCCCGGCGGCCTGCCCGGTGGCCATACCACTAATCTTGGTGGCCGTGACGTTACCTTGGACGCCGAGCCGGCTCGGCAACCTCACCGGCACAACAGTCATCGTGACGGGAGCGACGAACGGTGTCGGGCTCGGCACGTCGCGCGCGCTCGCCAAGGCCGGCGCCCACGTGATCCTGGCCGTGCGCAATACCGACCTGGGTGAGCAACGGGCAGCCGAAATGGGTGGCTCGACGTCGGTGCTCAAGCTCGATCTCGCCGACCTGTCTTCGGTGCGCGCCTTTCCCGATCTGATCGACGGGCAGGTCGACATCCTGATCAACAATGCCGGCACTCTCACCGCGAGCCGCGCCGACACGGTCGACGGCTTCGAGATGACGCTGGGCACCAACCTGCTGGGACCGTTCGCGCTGACCAACCTGCTGCTGCCCCGGGTGCGGTCGCAGATCATCAACGTCGGCTCCGACGCGGAGCAGTGGGCGACGCTGCGACTCGATGACCCGCACCTGCGCACCCACAAGTGGACGAGGTTGGGCTCGTACGCGCAGTCGAAGCTCGCGGTGATGTTGTGGGGCCTCGAGCTGGACCGCAGGTTGCGCGCCGCCGGATCGCCAGTCGTCACCCAACTCACCCATCCGGGGTGGGTGGCCTCGAACCTGTCACACCTGTCCGACTCGCCGCTGATGTCGTTGGCGCACAAGGCCGTCAAGGTCGTGGCCGACCGGTTGGCCAACGACATCGACGAAGGCGCGGCGCCCACGCTGTACTGCATCAGCGAACCGGTACCGCCGGGCAGCTACGTCGGTGTGAGCGGCAGGCTCGGCCTGCGCGGCGGCCCGGTGCTGATCGGTCGCACGCAGGTCGCCTGCGACTACGACGCGGCTGCCCGCCTGGTGGCCTTCGCCGAAGAAGAGACCGGCACGACGCTGAACGTTCCCGGTCATGGGTGAACTCGACAACTCGGTCGCCGTCATCACCGGTGCGGCGCGCGGCCAGGGACGCAGCCATGCCGTCGCGCTCGCCGAACAAGGCGCCGACATCATCGCCGTGGACATCTGCGCCGACATCGATTCGATTCCCTACGCGCTGGGCACTAAATCCGACCTCGACAAGACGGTGCGGCTGGTCGAAGCCGCGGGCCGCAAGGTGGTGCCCGTCGTCGCCGACGTCCGTGACCTGGCGCAGTTGGAAGCCGGAGTGCAGTCCGGGATCGACGAGCTCGGCGAGATCGACATTGTCATCGCCAACGCCGGGGTGGTGGCAATCGGCGACACCGAGACCCGCTCCGAGCCGGTGTTCAACACCATCGTGGACACCAACCTCAAGGGGGTGTGGCACACGATGCTGGCGACGGTTGGATCGATCGTCCGCAAGGGCCAGGGGGGCTCCGTCGTTCTGGTCAGTTCGGCCCAGGGCCTGACCGGCCGGGGCGGTGACGGCAGCGCCGCCATGTTCGCCTATGCCGCGTCCAAGCACGGCGTGATGGGTCTCATGCGCTCGGCGGCGAATGCGTATGCGCCGCATAACATTCGGGTCAACTCGGTGAATCCGAGCGGTGTCGCAACGCCGATGATCCTCAACGACTTCGTGGTCAACCGCATGATCGAGAACCCGAACCCGGCCGTTTCGCAAACCCTGTTGCCCGACGTGCCGCTGGTCGAGGCGCAAGACGTCACCGAAGCGGTGCTGTGGCTGGTCAGCCCACGGT
Source organism: uncultured Actinomycetota bacterium (assembly GCA_963767375.1). Lineage (GTDB taxonomy): Bacteria > Actinomycetota > Actinomycetes > Mycobacteriales > Mycobacteriaceae > Mycobacterium. The sequence continues at coordinate 1,646,958 of CAVYDT010000003.1, read as the reverse complement.
CCCGCTATGTGACCGGCGTGACGATAGCCGTCGATGCCGGCCACCTGGTCATGTGATCTAACGTGGGGCGGCGACGGCGCCCGGCGTGCAGATCAGGTGCGCACCGCGATCAAGGAAGCCACGAAGGAAGGCACGCTGCGTCCGACTGGCATCGGCCTGGCCGGTGCCGGGCCCGCGACCGCCGACCTGCAGCGATTCGTTGCCCGCGATACCGCCTTGCTGGTGGGCGCGGCGCTGGTCCTGATCTTCGTGATCGTCACCGGGATGCTGCGGAGCCCGGTCGCCGGGCTGGTCGTCGTGGGGACTGTCGCCGCCTCGTACGCGTCGGCCCTCGGCATGAGTGTGCTGGTGTGGCAACAGCTGCTGCACCATGACCTGCACTGGGCGGTGGCGCCCATCGCGTTCATCGCGCTGATCGCCGTCGGCGCCGACTACAACCTGCTGCTGGCGCCGCGGATCAAGCAGGAGGCTCAGGCCCCTGACGCGGGCATCGGGACGGGCATCATCCGGGCCTTCGGCGGCACCGGCGGCGTGGTCACCACCCCCGGCATCTCTTCGGGATCACCATGCTGGCCCTGCTGGGGAGCAGCGTGCTCAGCATCGCGCAGATCGGCACCACTATCGCGGTCGGTCTCTTGCTGAACACCCTCGTCGTGCGGGTGCTCATCACACCGTCCGTCGTGGCGTTACTCGGCCGGTGGTTTTGGCTGGCCGCGCGGAATGGCCGGTGCGGCTAGCCGCGGGTGACCTTGCCGGCCTTGATGCAGGACGCGCAGACGTTGAGCCGCTTCTTGTTGCCGCCGGGACGGGTCACGACGTGCACGGTCTGGACGTTCGGGTTCCACCGGCGGCTGGTGCGGCGGTGGGAGTGCGACACCGACTTGCCGAAGCCGGGACCTTTCCCGCAGATATCGCACACAGCGGCCATTGTTCAAGCTCCTCAAAGGTTCGGGGTTCCGGCGACTCGCAGATCGGTAGCCGGGCTAGCCCAGAATACCGACTGTCCTGCGCAACCACCAAAACGGCGGGTGTGGTTCCGTGTCAGAAGGGTGGTGGGTCGTCGTCGGGTGGGGCGGGTCCGGTCCGGGCCATGCGCGCGTCGCGATTCTGCCGGCGTTCGGTGGCTACGCGGTTGGCGCGGTCTTGGGTGCGGGTGCGGCGGCGTTTGGGCATCATGGTGCTGCGTTGGGCGCAGTAGTTCTCGGGGGGTGGGTCGGCTTCGGGGGCGGGCATGCCGCCGACGGCGTGGCACAGGCTGGGGAATAGCAGGGCGCTGCCTGGGGTGGTGACGTAGGTGTGCCCGGCTGGGGAGGTCAGGATCAGGGTGCCGTCGGATAGTTGCTTTTCCCGCCAGCCCCAAAATGTCTTTAGAAGGTGATGAGTCGGGCAATAACATTTCAGGTTGCCGGCGTGGGTGGGCCCGCCTTGGGCGTGCGGAATCGTGTGGTCGAGCTGGCAGTTGACCGCGGGGACGTCGCAGCCGGGCCATCGGCAGGTCAGGTCGCGGGCGCGCACGAAATCAGCCAGCGCTTTGGACGGGGTGTAGCCGGGCTCGGGTGCGGCGTCGCCCGGGTGGATCAGCGGGATCAGTGTGGCGGACTTGGCGAGTTCGGTGACGAGTTCGGGGGTGATCAGCCCGTCGGCACTGAGCTGGGAGCCCGGCGCTGTTCCGGTCCCGTTGAGGGTGGCGTGTTCGGCGATGACGTGGATGGTCACCGGCGAGGGCGCGCGGCGTTGGCCGGCGGCGCAGTCAGCGCGCCCGCAGCGACAGCCCAGCCGCTCCGCCCCGGCGGCCAACGCGCCCAGGGCATCGGCGCGGCACTCGTCTTTGGTGCGGGGGTCGTGGGCACACACCGTGGCCGCCAAGGCATTCAAGCGTTGATCTAGGGCGTGGGCGTCGACGGTGAACAGGCTGCCGATGATCTGGGACAGGCCCTCTTGCTCGGCGCCGATCCAGATCTCGCGGTCAGCCTGGGCCTCGGTGCGTCGGCGCACCGCATCCGCGTCAGCGCGGGCCACGATCTTGTCGACCTGGGCGCCCAGTCGGCCCTGGCTCATCGAGGGCCACCGCGCCACATTGGCCGCCAGCTGATGATCCACGGTGGCCATGACGTCGGGGTCGGTGATCAGATCACTGCGGTACACGATCGTGGTAAATGCCCGATAGTCGATATCCCCGGCCTGAAACACCTCACCGACCTGCGGGAGCCGCTCGCGCATCGCCCGGGCATAGCGCAACCGGGACGCCGCGCGGCCCTGGCTGATCCGCAACGCCGCACCCACCTCGGCGGCCACCGCGGCCTCGGTGTCGATCGCCCACTCATCGGTCTCCGAACGCGACGAGTACCGATCGGCGAACAACTGCCCGATCACCACCAGCTGCTCAGCAGCGGCCCGGTTCTCCGCGCGCGCGGCCGCACGCAGGCGCTCCACCCACGCCGCAGACTCCGGCGCGGGCCGCGAGGCATACCGTCGATCGAACATGTGTTCGAGTATGCCACGACCCTCCGACATGAAATCCTGACAGCCGCGCCCCGCTGACGAAGAGCAGTGTCGCCTTGGCTGGCTAGGCTCAATGAGCTGATCCAACCCCGCCGGCCGGTTGCGCCGCCGAGTTACGCTGGCGCCCACCGGGGGGTCCGGCGCGGAGGAGGTGGGTCACGGTGGGCACGCAGAATCTGGGAAAGGATCGTCTGCTGGACGCCTCGGCCCTGCGCGACTGGGCGCACACCTCCGTCAGCGACCTGATCACGCACATCGACGAGATCAACCGCCTCAACGTCTTTCCGGTCGCCGACTCCGACACGGGCGCCAACATGCTGTTCACCATGCGTTCGGCGCTGGCCGAGGCGAATGCCGGCGCGGAGGGCGGCCCCGGCGCCGACTGCGCCGCCCGGGTCGCGGCCGCCCTTTCGGCCGGTGCGCTGAACGGGGCCCGCGGCAACTCGGGCGTGATCCTGTCCCAGATCCTGCGCGGTATCGCTGACGTCACCGCGACCGCGGCCGCCGAGTCCGCCGGTGGGGAACTGCCCGACATCGACGCGGCCTTGCTCGGGGCCGCATTGCAGCGCGGCGTCGAGCTGGTCATCACCTCCATGGGCGACGAGGTGCCGGGAACCATCGTTTCGGTGTTGCGAGCCGCCACCGATGCCGCGCAGGAGTGCGCCGGTGCCGGGGAGGGGCTGGTCCGGGCCACCATCGCTGCGGGCGACGCCGCCGTCGTCGCGCTGGAAAAGACCCCCGAGCAGCTGGACGTCCTGGCCGACGCCGGCGCGGTGGACGCCGGCGGACGCGGCCTGCTGGTCCTGCTGGACGCGCTGCGCTCGACGGTCACCGGGCAGGCGCCCGCCCGCACCGTGTACGAGCTGTCACCGCGCGCGGAGACAGCCGACCAGAAAGACAGAGCCGCCGAACGGCGGGCACCGCAGTTCGAGGTGATGTACCTGCTGGACGGGTGCGATGCCCAAGGGGCGGACACCCTGCGCGAGCGGCTCGGCGAGCTGGGCGAATCGGTGGCCATCGCAGCGGCGCCGCAGGCGACCCGGGGCTACTCGGTGCACGTACACACCGACGACGCGGGCGCCGCTGTCGAAGCGGGACTGGCGGCCGGGCGGCTCAGCCGGATCGTGATCTCCGCCCTGACCTCGGGCGCCAGCGGGCTGCCGGCGGGCGGCTGGACGCGGGAACGGGCGGTGCTGGCCGTTGTCGACGGCGCCGGTGCCGCCGAGCTGTTCGCCGGCGAGGGCGCTTGCGTGCTGCGACCCGACGCGGACGCCGGCGATGCGGCCAACGGCATCAGCGCCCACCAACTGGTGCGGGCCGTGGTGGACACCGGCGCCGCGCAGGTCATGGTGCTGCCCAACGGTTATGTGCCCGCCGAGGAGCTGGTGGCCGGCTGCACCGCGGCCAATGGCTGGGGTATCGACGTGGTGCCGATACCGACCGGATCGATGGTCCAAGGCCTGGCCGCGCTGGCCGTGCACGAGCCGGGCCGGCAGGCCGTCGACGACGGCTACATCATGGCCCGCGCCGCCGGCGCTGCCCGGCATGGATCGGTGCGCATTGCCACCGAGAGCGCGCTGACCTGGGCCGGCCGCTGTCAGCCCGGTGACGGTCTGGGCATCGCGGGGGACGAGGTCCTGATCGTGGCCGCCGATGCGGCCGCGGCGGCGATCGGCCTGCTCGATTTGCTGCTGGCCTCGGGCGGCGACCTGGTCACGGTGCTGATGGGCGCCGGGCTGGAAGGAGATGAACAGGACGCTGATGCCACCGCGGTCGGCGACATCCTGGAAGACCACGTGCACGACAACCATCCGGGAACGGAGTTGATGATCTACCGCACCGGCCATCGCGGTGACGCACTGCTGATCGGGGTCGAGTAGCCATGGCCACACTCACCGATCGGCTGGACTACGTCCTGGGCGCCAACTCCGCCGATCAGCTCGACGAGGCGTTCGGCATACGGACGGTCGACGACCTGCTGCGCCACTATCCCCGTAGCTACGCCGTGGGTGCCGCGGTGCGCGGTGCCGAAGACGAGAAGCCTGAAACCGGTCAGCACGTCACCATCGTCGACACCATTACTTCTGCGGCGACGATCCCGACGAGGAGGGACCCGAATAAGAAGATCTTCCGCATCACCGTCGGCTCCGGGCGCAGCGCAGTGACCGCCACGTTCTTCAACGCGCGCTTCATAAGCAAGGACCTCACCAAGGGCACGCGGGTGATGCTGTCCGGTGAGGTCGGGTTCTACAAGAACGCCATGCAGCTGACGCACCCGGCGTTTCTCATCCTCGACGGAAGAGCCCGCGGCTCCAACAGCCTGGCAAACATCGCCAAGGCCTCGCAGGCCACCAGGGGGGGCGAGCTTGCGATAGAGGACTTCGAGCGCACCTTCTTTCCGATCTATCCGGCCAGCACCAAGGTGCAGAGCTGGGATATCTTCGCCTGCGTGCGTCAGGTGCTCGATGTCCTCGATCCGGTGGACGATCCGTTGCCCGCGGAACTGCGCGCCGCGCATGACCTGATCCCCGAAGACGAAGCGCTGCGCGCCATCCATCTCGCCGAGGACGAGCAGCTACGCCGGCGCGCCCGCGAGCGGTTGACGTTCGACGAAGCCGTCGGACTGCAGTGGGCGCTGTTGGCACGCCGGCACGGCGAGCTGTCCGAGTCGGGACCCCCCGCACCGCCGCGGCCAGACGGCCTGGCGGCAGAACTGTTGCGGCGCTTGCCGTTCGAGCTGACCGCGGGCCAGCGCGAGGTGCTCGACGTGCTGAGCGACGGACTGGCGGCGACCCGCCCGCTGAACCGGCTGTTGCAGGGCGAGGTCGGCTCGGGCAAGACGATCGTCGCGGTGCTGGCGATGCTGCAGATGGTCGATGTGGGCTACCAATGCGCGCTGCTGGCTCCCACGGAAGTGCTTGCCGCACAACATGTGCGGTCGATCTCCGATGTCCTGGGCCCGTTGGCCCTGGGAGGCCAACTGGGCGGGACCGACAACGCCGCACGAGTGGCGCTGCTCAGCGGCTCGATGACGACGGGACAGAAGAAATATCTGCGGGCCGAGATCGCCGCCGGCCAGGTCGACATCGTCATCGGCACCCACGCGCTGTTGCAGGACGCCGTGGAATTCCACAAGCTGGGCATGGTGGTGGTCGACGAGCAACACCGGTTCGGTGTGGAGCAGCGAGATCGATTGCGCGCCAAGGCCCCTGCGGGCATCACCCCGCACCTGCTGGTGATGACGGCCACACCGATACCGCGCACGGTGGCGCTCACGGTCTACGGCGACCTGGAAACCTTGACGCTGCGCGAACTTCCGCGTGGGCGTCAGCCGATCACCAGCAAGACGATTTTCATCCAGGACAAGCCCGCATGGCTCGACCGGGCCTGGCAGCGCATCATCGAGGAGGTCGGCGCCGGACGCCAGGCCTATGTGGTGGCACCCCGGATCGACGAGAGCGACGAACCCGAGAAAGACGGCGCGAGGCCGTCACAAACCGCCGAAGGGCTTTACGCCCGACTGCGTTCCGGTGAGCTGGCCAACCTCCGGCTGGGGCTCATGCACGGGCGGTTGTCTGCCGATGAGAAGGACGCCGTCATGGCGGGTTTTCGCGCGGGCGAGGTCGATGTGCTGGTGTGCACCACCGTCATTGAGGTCGGCGTCGACGTCCCCAACGCCACGGTCATGCTGGTGATGGACGCCGAACGGTTCGGTATCAGCCAGTTGCATCAGCTGCGCGGCCGCATCGGTCGCGGCGAGCATCCGAGCCTGTGCCTGCTGGCCAGCTGGGTCGGGCCTAACTCAGCCGGCGGCCGGAGACTATCCGCGGTCGCCGAGACGATGGACGGCTTCGCGCTAGCCGACCTGGACCTCAAGGAGCGTCGCGAAGGAGATGTGTTGGGCCGCAACCAGTCCGGCAAGGCGATTACGCTGCGACTGCTGTCACTTGCCGACCATCTGATGTACATTGAGGCCGCCCGGGACTTCTGCACCCGTGCCTACCAGGATGCTAGCCTGCACCCCGGATTAGCCGCGCTCGCAGGACGATTCACCAACTCCGATCGTATCGAATACTTGGACAAATCATGAATAGGAAAGTGCTGCTGTGGTTGTCGGCGGTCGCGGTGCTCGCGCTGCTGGTCGCCTATCAGACGTTGGGATCGTCGGCGGCCAGGCACGCCGGCGAGGTCGCCGCGCGCGCCGACGTCCCGACGGTGCAACCCGGCACCGATGTGCTCGCCGGAATCGCCGTGCTGCCGATGCGGGCCCACCGCTACGACTACCACAGGTCCGCGTTCGGCGACGCCTGGACCGACGACAACGACGCCCCGCTCGGGCACAACGGGTGTGACACCCGCGACGACATCCTCAACCGCGATCTCGTCGACAAGACGTACGTGTCGATCAAGCGGTGCCCGGACGCCGTGGCCACCGGCACCCTGCACGACCCGTACACCAACGCCACCATCGCTTTCCAGCGCGGCGCCAAGGTCGGCGAGGCGGTACAGATCGACCACATCGTCCCGCTTGCCTACGCCTGGGACATGGGGGCGTCGGGCTGGCCCGACCCCGAGCGGGTGCGCTTCGCCAACGATCCGGCCAACCTGCTGGCCGTCGAAGGCCAGGCCAATCAGGACAAGGGCGACCTGCCGCCCGGACAGTGGATGCCGCCGAACAAGGCGTTCGCGTGTCAGTACGCCATGCAGTTCATCACGGTGTTGCGCGGGTACGCGTTGCCGGTGGATCAGGCATCGACGGACGTGTTGCGTCAGGCCGCCGCCACCTGCCCGGCGGGGTGATCAGCCGGCTATGAGCCTTCGTAGCTCAGCGGGTCCGGCCGCAGCCGGGTGCCGTCGTTGAGCGCGTTGATCGCATCCACGTGCTCGGCGGCCAGTTCGAAATCGAAGACGTCCAAGTTGCTGGCGATGTGCTCGGCTTTGGCCGAACGGAAGACGACCGCATTACCCAATTGCAGGTTCCACCGCAGCAGTACCTGCGCGGGCGTCTTGCCGTATTCGCCGCCGACGGAGGTCACCGTCGGGTTGTCCATCAGTTTGCCGAGTGCCAGCGGGGTGTAGGACTGGGTGACGACATTGTGCTGGGCGTTCGCTTTGCGCATCGCGTCCTGGTTGAGCAGCGGGTGCAGCTCGATCTGGTTGACCGCCGGTGTGACGAAACTGAGGTCGAAAGTCGTCTCGAGCTGCTCGTCGGTGAAGTTGGCCACGCCGATCGAACGGGCGTCCCCATCGCCGCGCGATTGGATCAGGCCGCCCCAGGAGTCGACGTATTTGCCGATCGACGGAGCCGGCCAGTGCACCAGGTACAGGTCGACGTAGTCGAGGCCGAGTCGTTCCAGGCTGGCCGTGCAGGCCGGCGGGGCAGTGGCGAAACCCTGGTCTGCGGTGGCCAGCTTGGTGGTGACGAACAGCTCCGCGCGGGGAATGCCCGAGGCCGCTATCGCCCGCCCGACGCCGGCTTCGTTGCCGTAGGCCGCGGCGGTGTCGATCAGCCGGCAGCCGATTTCCAGCGCGGCCGACACTGCGCGTTCGGCCTCGTCGTCCGACAATTCCCCGACACCGACACCAAGGACCGGCATGGTGTTCTCGTCATTGAGAGCTATTGATGGAATGTTGGCGCCCGACTCGCCGGTCACTTTGGTTCACCTGCCTGGGAAGGTTCGTGGGGACTTGGGAATCACGATAGTACCGAGCCGAACATGCCAGGTGATGACCCCTGGGCGGGTGTTGGCTGCATTTTTCGCAACCTGGTCACCACGTACAGTTGGTCGCGGGCGCGCTGGAATCGGTGCGCGGGGGAGCTTTGTAGGGAGCAGCGCATGACCAAGAGTCCGCCAGGCGCGCCGGTTCTCGCTCTTGGCGCGAAGGGTGCGCCCACCCGGTTGACGAGTCGCTTACAGGGCTTACAGGGCTTCGTCACCACCGTCGGCGTCAAGGTCATTCCGTGGGTACCGCCCGTCGCCGCGCGGGTGCTGTCGGGCGGTCGTTCGGTGATCATCGACGGCAATACGCTCGATCCCACGCTGCAGCTGATGCTGTCGGGCCTGCATGCCGTCGGCATCGACGGCCTGCTCATCGACGACGACGTGGCCCTGTCCCGTGCTCAGATGCGCGAGATGGTCGTGGGCATGCCGGGGCCGCAGGTTCACGTCACCGTCAACGACATCTCGCTGCCCGGACCGGCCGGTGAAATCCCGGCGCGCCACTACCGTCCGGTCAGCGGCGAGGCGGCGGACCTGCTGGTCTTTTACCACGGCGGCGCCTGGGCGCTCGGCGACCTGGACACCTATGACGCGCTATGCCGGTTGACGTGCCGCGACGCCGGCATCCACGTGTTGTCGATCGACTACCGGCTGGCTCCCGAGCATCCGGCCCCCGCCGCCATCGAGGATGCCTATACGGCGTTCGCGTGGGCGTACGAACACGGCGCCGAGCTCGGCGCGACCCCTGAGCGGGTCGCGGTCGGCGGGGACAGCGCGGGCGGCAACCTGGCGGCGGTGGTGTGCCAGTTGGCGCGCGACGCGGGTGGCCCGGCCCCGATCCTGCAGTGGCTGCTCTACCCGCGGACCGATTTCAGTGCACAAACACGGTCCCTGGGTCTGTTCGCCCGCGGCTTTTTGCTGACCAAACGGGACATGGACTTCTTCGAGTCGCAATACCTGCGGGCGTCCGGTCTCGACAAGACGGATCCTCGGGTGTCGCCGGCGCTGGCGGAGTCGCTGGCCGGGCTGGCGCCGGCGCTCATCGCGGTCGCGGGCTTCGACCCGTTGCGCGACGAAGGCGAGAGCTACGCCGCGGCACTGCGGGCCGCCGGGACCGCGGTAGACCTGCGTGCCATGGGTTCGCTGACACACGGCTTCGCCAATCTGTTTCCGCTCGGGGGCGGCAGTGCCACCGCGACCACCGAGCTGATTTCGGCTTTGCGGGCTCACCTCAGCCGGGCCTGAGTAGGGCGCCGGTACTCTAGAGGCGCCTTAGCCGAGACATGTGAGGATCAGCGAACCTGTGGCCGACAAACCCAAACGCCCCCCGCGAATCGACCTGAAGTCCGCCGGCCGCAGTTCCAGCCGACTCGTCCCGATCGCCGCCACCGCGGTGGTCGTGATCTTCGCGGTCGCCTTGGTCTTCTACATCGTGACCTCGAATCACAAGAAACCGGCTCCCATCAGTACGGGCACGGGTGACGCGGTGCGGGTGACGTCGGGCAAGCTGATCACCCAGCCCGGCAGCACCGACCCCAAGGTTGTGGTGTCCTTCTACGAGGACTTCTTGTGTCCGGCGTGCGGCAACTTCGAGCGCACGTACGGGCCGACGGTGTCCAAGCTCATCGACACCGGTGCGATCGCGGCCGATTACTCCATGGTGTCCATTCTCGACAGCAAGCAGAACCAGAACTATTCCTCGCGGGCGGGGGCGGCGTCGTTGTGCGTCGCCGACGAATCCATCGAGGCGTACCGCCGCTTCCGTACGGCGTTGTACAGCAAGGGCATTCAGCCCGACGAGCGCGGTTCCAGCTTCCCCGACAACGCGAGGCTGATCGAAGTCGCCCGTGAAGCCGGCGTCGTGGGCAAGGTCCCGGACTGCATCAACAGCGGGAAGTACCTCGACAAGGTCAAAGGGGCGGCCGCGGCCGACAAAATCAACGCGACCCCGACGATCAAGATCAACGGCAACGACTACGAGCCGACGACACCGGACGCCCTGGTCGCTGCCGTCAAACAGATCGTGGGCGATGTTCCGGGCATTGATAACCCTGTCACTCCCGCGGCCCCATGACCGTGACACCGGCCCCGGCGTCCGAGGTGCGGGTACCGGTGCTCAGCGCATGGTGGGTGCTGATCGCGGGCGTGGTCGGCTTGGTCGCCTCGATGGCGCTGACCATCGAAAAGTTCAAGCTCCTGCTCAATCCGAGCTATGTGCCGTCCTGCAACATCAACCCGATCGTGTCATGCGGCTCGGTGATGACGACGCAGCAGGCGTCGGTGCTGGGCTTTCCCAACCCGCTGCTCGGCATCATCGGCTTCACCGTGGTGGTGGTCACCGGCGTGTTGGCGGTGACGAAAGTGACTCTGCCGCAATGGTATTGGATCGGACTGTCGGTCGGGACCCTGGTCGGTGCGGTGCTGGTGCACTGGCTGATCTTCCAGAGTCTGTACCGCATCGGGGCGCTGTGCCCCTACTGCATGGTGGTCTGGGCGGTCACCATCCCGCTGCTCGTGGTGCTGGTGTCCATCGTGTTTCGCCCGGTGTTGGACCGTGGCGACAGCGCGCCGGCGGGGGTGCTCTACCAATGGCGGTGGTCGATCGTCACACTGTGGTTCACCGCGGTGTTTCTGATGATCATGGTGAGGTTCTGGGATTATTGGTCGACGCTCTGGTGAGCCAGCGGCGTTAGGAGGCTGCCCGTGATTTCCAAAGTGCTGGTTGCCAATCGCGGTGAGATCGCGATCCGCGCCTTCCGTGCTGCCTATGAACTTGGCATCGGAACCGTCGCCATCTACGCCTACGAGGACCGCAATTCGCAGCATCGGCTCAAGGCCGACGAGTCCTATCAGATCGGCGAGGTCGGTCACCCGGTGCGGGCCTATCTGTCGGTGGACGACATCGTCGAGACCGCCATCCGGGCGGGCGCCGACGCCGTCTACCCCGGCTACGGGTTCTTGTCGGAGAACCCGGACCTGGCCGCCGCCTGCGCGGCCGCGGGCATCACGTTCGTCGGTCCCGGCGCCGAAGTGCTTGAGCTAACCGGAAATAAGGCCCGCGCGATCGCCGCCGCCCGCGAGGCCGGGTTGCCGGTGTTGACGTCGTCGGCGCCCTCAGCCTCGGTCGACGAGCTGGTGGCCAACCTTGAATCGGCCAAGAGTATGCGGTTTCCGTTATTCGTCAAGGCCGTTGCCGGTGGCGGGGGCCGTGGCATGCGTCGCGTCAACGATGCCGCCGCGCTGCCCGAAGCGATCGAAGCGGCCAGCCGCGAAGCCGAGTCGGCGTTCGGCGACCCCACGGTCTACCTCGAACAGGCGGTGCTGCGGCCACGCCACATCGAGGTGCAGATCCTGGCCGACGCGAAAGGCAACGTGGTCCACCTCTACGAGCGCGACTGCAGCGTGCAGCGCCGCCACCAGAAGGTGATCGAGCTGGCGCCCGCGCCCGCGCTGGCTCCCGAGCTGCGCGACCAGATCTGCGCCGACGCCGTGGCTTTCGCCCGGCACATCGGATACAGCTGCGCGGGCACCGTCGAATTCCTGCTCGACGAGAACGGCCAGTACGTCTTCATCGAGATGAACCCGCGGATTCAGGTGGAGCACACCGTAACCGAGGAGATCACCGACGTCGATCTGGTCTCCAGCCAGCTGCGTATCGCCTCGGGGGAGACGCTGGACGAGCTGGGTCTGCAGCAAGACGCCATCCGGCCGCACGGCGCTGCCCTGCAATGCCGGATCACCACCGAGGATCCGGCGAACGGTTTTCGGCCCGACACCGGACGGATCAGCGCCTACCGCACCCCCGGTGGTGCGGGCATCCGGCTGGACGGCAGCACCAACCTGGGCGCGGAGATTGGCGCGCACTTCGACTCGATGCTGGTCAAGCTGACCTGCCGGGGCCGTGACTTCCCGACCGCGGTGGCCCGGGCGCGCCGCGGGATCGCGGAGTTTCGAATCCGCGGGGTGTCAACGAATATCCCCTTCCTGCAGGCGGTTCTGGATGATCCTGACTTTCAGGCCGGCCGCGTCACCACGTCCTTCATCGACGAGCGCCCGCAGCTGCTGACCGCGCGCGCCTCGGCCGACCGCGGCACCAAGATCCTCAACTACCTGGCGGATGTCACGGTCAACAAGCCGCACGGCAGCCGGCCGTCAACGGTGTACCCGCACGACAAGCTGCCCGAGGTCGATCTGGACGTTGCGCCGCCGGCCGGGTCCAAGCAACGGCTGGTCGAGTTGGGGCCGGAGGGTTTCGCGCGCTGGCTTCGGGAGTCGCCGGCGGTTGGCGTCACCGATACCACATTCCGCGACGCCCATCAGTCGCTGTTGGCCACCCGGGTGCGCACCAGCGGATTAGCCCGCGTGGCACCATATCTCGCGCGCACGGTGCCGCAGCTGCTGTCGGTCGAGTGCTGGGGCGGCGCAACGTACGACGTGGCGCTGCGTTTCCTCAAGGAGGATCCCTGGGAGCGGCTGGCCACACTGCGTGAGGCGATGCCCAACATCTGCCTGCAGATGCTGTTGCGGGGCCGCAACACCGTCGGCTACACGCCGTATCCGGAGCTGGTCACGTCCGCCTTCATCGACGAGGCCACCGCCACCGGCATCGACATCTTCCGAATCTTCGACGCGCTCAACAACCTGGAGTCGATGCGCCCAGCGATCGACGCCGTACGCGAAACAGGTACTGCGATAGCCGAAGTCGCAATGTGCTACACCGGCGACCTGTCGGACCCGGGCGAGCATCTGTACACCCTGGACTACTACCTGAAGCTGGCCGAGCAGATCGTGGATGCCGGTGCACACGTGCTGGCCATCAAGGATATGGCCGGTCTGCTGCGGCCCCAGGCCGCGACGCGCCTGGTCGGCGCGCTGCGCGGCCGCTTCGATTTGCCGGTGCACGTGCACACCCACGACACGCCCGGCGGCCAGTTGGCCAGCTACGTGGCCGCCTGGCAGGCCGGGGCCGACGCCGTCGACGGCGCCGCCGCGCCGATGGCGGGTACCACCAGCCAGCCCGCGCTGAGCTCGATCGTCGCCGCCGCCGCCCACACCGAGTACGACACCGGGCTTTCGCTGTCGGCGGTGTGCGACCTCGAACCCTATTGGGAGGCGATGCGAAAGGTATACGCGCCCTTCGAATCTGGGCTTCCTGGGCCGACGGGTCGGGTCTATCACCACGAGATTCCGGGCGGGCAACTGTCCAATCTGCGCCAGCAGGCGATCGCGCTGGGGCTGGGGGACAGATTCGAGGAGGTCGAAGAGGCCTACGCCGGCGCCGACCGGGTGCTGGGCAGGCTGATCAAAGTCACCCCGTCGTCGAAGGTGGTCGGTGATCTCGCGCTGGCGCTGGTCGGCGCGGGGGTGAGCGCAGACGAATTCGCTTCCGATCCAGCGCGATTCGACATCCCGGAATCGGTGTTGGGGTTCCTGCGGGGTGAGCTGGGGGACCCGGCCGGCGGATGGCCCGAACCCCTGCGCACCGCGGCGCTGGCCGGTCGCGCCCCGGCCAGGCCCACCGAGCAACTGACGCCCGACGACGAGGCCCTGCTGTCGCTGGCCGGACCCAAGCGTCAGGCCACCCTGAATCGGCTGCTATTCCCAGCTCCGACAAAGGAATTCGAAGAGCACCGGGAAATCTACGGCGACACCTCGCAACTGTCGGCCAATCAGTTCTTCTACGGACTGCGGCAGGGCGAAGAACACCGGGTCCAACTCGAGCGCGGGGTCCAGCTACTGATCGGGCTGGAGGCCATCTCCGAACCCGACGAACGCGGCATGCGAACGGTGATGTGCATCATGAACGGCCAGCTGCGGCCGGTGCTGGTGCGGGATCTCAGCATCGCCAGCGCGGTCCCGGCGGCGGAGAAGGCCGACCGCGGCAACCCCGGACACGTCGCCGCGCCGTTCGCCGGAGTCGTCACGGTGGGAGTTTCGGTCGGCGAGCAGGTGAGCACCGGCGAGACCATCGCCACCATCGAGGCAATGAAGATGGAAGCCCCGATCACCGCCACCAAAGACGGTGCTGTGGAGCGGGTCGCGGTGTCCAGCACCGCACAGGTCGAAGGCGGAGACCTGCTGGTGGTGCTCAGCTGACCCGCATCATTGGGGGCGTCGCCGGAGGCCGGCGCATCGCGGTGCCGGCGCGGGGGACTAGGCCGACCACCGATCGGGTGCGCGAGTCGCTCTTCAACATCGTGGCCGCGCGACGTGACCTTACCGGCCTGGCGGTGCTGGACCTCTATGCGGGTTCGGGTGCTCTAGGGCTGGAGGCGTTGTCCCGCGGAGCCGCATCCGCGCTGTTCGTTGAGTCCGACCAGCGCAGCGCGGCCGTCATCGCCCGCAACATCGACTCGCTGGCTTTGACCGGAGCGACGCTGCGGCGGGGCGCGGTGGCAGCCGTCCTGGCCGCCGGGTCGGCGGCTGCGGTGGATCTGGTGTTGGCGGACCCGCCATACGACATCGAGAACGGTGAGATCGAGTCCGTGCTGGCCGCTTTGACCGGTTGCGGGTGGACGCACGAGGGAACCGTCGCGGTGATAGAGCGTGCGGCAGCCGGAGCGGCACTGACCTGGCCGGTTGGCTGGGAGCCGTGGCAGCTGCGCGTGTACGGCGACACCCGTCTGGAGCTTGCCGAACGGGCCTGAACCCCCGGTGTAGCCTCGTCGTTCATGAGCGGCGCGGTATGCCCGGGATCATTTGATCCGGTGACGTTGGGCCACGTCGACGTCTTCGAACGCGCCGCCGCGCAGTTCGACGAGGTGGTGGTCGCGATCCTGTTCAACCCCGCCAAGAAGGGCATGTTCGAGCTCGACGAGCGGATCGCGATGATCGAGGAGTCAACGACACACCTGCCTAACCTGCGGGTCGAGGCCGGACAGGGTTTGGTGGTCGACTTCGTCAGAGCCCGCGGCATGACCGCCATCGTGAAGGGCCTGCGCACCGGCACCGACTTCGAATACGAACTGCAGATGGCGCAGATGAACAAGCACGTCGCGGGTGTCGATACCTTTTTCGTCGCGACGACGCCGAAGTATTCGTTCGTGTCGTCGTCGCTGGCCAAAGAGGTCGCGATGCTGGGCGGTGACGTGACGGAGCTGCTGCCCGAGCCGGTGAATCGCCGATTGCGCGAGAAGCTGGCGGGCAATCGATGACCGCTGCGGACGCCCAAGCCAAGGTGGGCGGGTTCGTGAAAGCGATTGCCGGGGAACAGTTCGACGACGCCCGCGCTCTGCTGCATCGCGAATTCGTCGTCTACGAAGCGGGCGGCCTACCGTACAGCGGCGAATACCACGGCCCGGACGGCTTTTTCGAGCTGCTTGGAAAGATGAACCAGGCGATGGAGCTGACGCCTGGCGAGACATTCCAGTATCTCCTGGCGGACGACACCGTTGCGATACGGGGCCGCCTGAAATTCACCTCGCGAGCTTCCGGGCAGAGCGTCGAGATGGGTCTGGTCGAGATCTATACCGTCCGCGACGGATTGATCGTCGAGCTCGACGTCTACTACAAGGATCCGTCGGCGGTCGCGGCGCTACTGGCGGGCTAGCCGCGTCAGAACACGATGGTCTGGTTGTCGTGCACGATCACCCGGTCCTGGCAGTGCCAGAGCACCGCGCGGGAGAGCACCGCCCGTTCGACGTCCGCGCCGACGCGAATCAAGTCGTCGACGGTGTGCGTGTGATCGACGCGTACGACGTCCTGTTCGATGATCGGCCCCTCGTCGAGCACTTCGGTTGCGTAGTGGGCGGTCGCACCGACCAGCTTGACGCCGCGTTCGCGTGCGCGCTTGTAGGGGGATGCGCCGACGAATGCCGGTAGGAACGAATGATGGATATTGATCACCGGGCAGCCGATTCCGTCGAGAAATGTCGGAGTGAGGATCTGCATGTAGCGCGCTAGCACCACCAAATCGACGTTGCCCCTGAGTAATTCAAGCTGACGTTGCTCGGCCTCGGCGCGGGTGTCGCGGGTGGCGGGGATATGGATGAACGGCACACCGAAGGGCCGAACCCGCTCGGCCAGATCGGCGTGGTTGGCGATCACCATCGCAACCGACATCTGCAGTTCGCCACGACGGTTGCGCCACAACAGATCTAGTAAACAGTGGTCTTCCTTGGACGCCATGATGGCGACCCGTTTGGGTTTGGCGGCCTCGGTGAAGCGGTAGTCGATCGCGAACTTACCGGCCAGGGTGCTGGCGAACTCGCGCTCCAGCCCGTCGATCGCGGCGGTCAGCCCGGGCAGGTGAAAGACCGCGCGCTGCAGGAATGTTCCGTCCTCCGGCGCGGTCGAGTGCTGGTCCAGGGAAATGATGTTGGCGCCGGCCTGCGTCAAAAAAGCGCTCACCGCGGCGATCAACCCCGGGCGGTCGTGGCAGCGAAGCAGCAGCCGGCCGATATCGGCGGGCAGCGGCGGGCCGGCGGTCGGCTGCGGGTATTTGTCAGGCTCTGTCGGTGTTGGCACCGCGGATCATGGCCCCCCGGTTCGTAAGGTCTCGAATTTCCGGGCCACGATACCGTCTGTCACGTTCGCCCTTAGTGGCAGTGCCCGCTGTGATCGTGGTGGTCATGCGGCGCGTCGGGGGAACCTCCCATCATGCGCAGCATGGGCAGGCCCCCCGAGGTGATGAACCGGATGACCAGCAATGCCGCGACGACGAGGAAGACGATGTTGAGCCAGGTGGTGTAGTTCCACGAGATCGCAGCCTCCATGACCGTGGCAGCGCGCTGGGTCGGGATGAGATTGGCTGTGCCGAAGATCAATTCGACGAGGTACCCGGCGACCACCATGGCGACGTAGAAGGTGCCCAGCAGCGTCAGCATCATCTTGGTGCCGTAATACTTCCGGTAGATGTTCAAGATCGGAATGATCAGCAGGTCGGCGAAGATGAACGCGACGACGCCGCCGAAGCTGATGCCTCCGTTCCACAGCACCGCGGCCAGTGGCACATTGCCGATCGAGCAGACGAAGGACACGATGGCCACGATGGGTCCCACGATTGGCCCCCACACCACCGCCCAGCCCGGATGGTCGGCCAAAAAGAAGCCCTGCCAAAATGTTTGGGGCACCCACGCCGCGATGGAGCCCGCGATCAACAGGCCAATAACGAGGTCGCGCAGGATCGCCGACCACTCCATGACGAACACATGCGAGACCGAAGTAAAGCCCTGCGGGGAAAACAGCCGCCTCCAGAATCGGCCTTCGCCTTGGATGGACATGTCCATCGCGGCATGGCCTTCCATCGATCCGGCGATTCCTCGCTCGGCCTGCTCACGGGCGGCGTCGATGAGCCGCGAACGCACGAACAGGCGGAACAAAACGGCCAGAACCACGATCATCAGTGGGCCGCCAAGGAATTCCGCGGCCGTGAACTGCCAGCCCATCAGCAGAGCAAGGATGATGCCCAACTCCACCACCAGGTTGGTGGAACCGATCTCGAATGCCATGGCAGCGGTGAAGTTGGCGCCCTTGCGGAACAGGGATCGGGCCAATGCCACCGCGGCGTACGAGCACGACGACGACGCCGCTCCCAGTCCGGCCGCGACCGCCAGGGTGCGTGGCCGGTCGTCGCCCAGCAGGGACACGATCGTCGAGCGCCGCACCACGGCCTGCACCACCGCCGACAGCCCGAAACCCAGGATCAGTGCCCACAGGATTTCCCAGGTCATCGATCCGGCCAGCGCCAACGCGTGGCCGACGGCTGCTAGCGCTTTGTTGATCACTAGGCCCTCCGCTTCGGTTGGATTCGCCAAACTATACCCTATGGGGGTATTCGTCAAGCGGGCAAAGTGGCTCATCAGCGGCCCTGGAGCGGCTGCGGCGATACGCTGGGACGCGTCGCGTTGGTTCCAGGTCCCTGCAGTGACCTGCGGGACTAGGGAATATAGGCAAAAAATAGGTCCGACACACCGGCCCCGCCACCCTAGTCACAACCGCAACAGCAGGCACACTGGTAACAACAGGGATTTTGCAGGATTCCAGGAGGGCATGGCCGTGTACCGAGTCTTTGAAGCGCTGGACGAATTGAGCGCGATTGTCGAAGAAGCCCGTGGCGTGCCGATGACGGCCGGCTGTGTGGTGCCCCGCGGTGATGTGCTGGAGCTGGTCGACGACATCAAAGACGCGATCCCCGGTGAGCTCGACGATGCCCAGGATGTGCTCGATGCGCGTGATTCGATGCTCCACGACGCCAAGACGCACGCCGAATCCATGGTGTCCTCGGCGACCACCGAGTCGGAGTCGATGCTCAACCATGCGCGCGCGGAGGCCGACCGGATCCTGTCTGACGCGAAATCGCAGGCTGATCGGATGGTGGGCGAGGCGCGCCAGCACAGCGAGCGGATGGTCGGGGAGGCTCGTGAGGAGTCGATTCGTATCGCCACCGCCGCGAAGCGCGAGTACGAGGCCAGCGTTGGCCGCGCCAAGTCCGAGGCGGACCGGCTGATCGAAAACGGGAACATCTCCTACGAGAAGGCTGTGCAAGAGGGCATCAAGGAACAGCAGCGCCTGGTGTCGGACAACGAGGTGGTGCAGGCGGCCGCGGCGGAAGCCACGCGGCTCATCGACACGGCGCACGCCGAGTCCGACCGGCTGCGCGGCGAGTGCGACATCTACGTCGACAACAAGCTCGCCGAGTTCGAGGAGTTTCTCAACGGCACGCTTCGTTCCGTCGGCCGCGGCCGCCACCAGCTCCGCACGGCGGCCGGCACCCACGACTACGCGGTGCGTTAACCAGCTGGCCTTCGCGCCGTAGGATTTCTCCTATGGCGCGGCACAGCGATACGGCGCAGCAGCGACGTCCAGGTCCAACGTCGCCGATGGTGGTCGATATCACACGGCTCGGGCGACGCCCGGGCGCGATGGTGACCCTGCGGGACACCGTGCCCAGCCCGTCGCGCATCGGAGCCGAGCTGATCGCGATCGAGCCCGGAGCCCCGTTGGAGCTGGATCTGCGGGTGGAGTCGGTGTCGGAAGGCGTCCTGGTGACGGGAACGGTGGCTGCGCCCACCGCCGGGGAGTGCGCCCGGTGCCTGAACGCGATGCAGGGGCGCGTCGAAGTCGTCTTGACCGAGCTGTTCGCCTATCCGCAGAGCACGACGGAGGCGACCACCGAGGAAGGCGAGGTCGGACACGTAGTCGATAACACCATCGACCTCGAACAGCCCATCGTCGACGCCGTCGGGCTCGACCTCCCCTTTTCGCCGGTGTGCCAGCCGGATTGCCCGGGGCTGTGCCCGGAATGCGGTGTTCAGCTGGCCGCCGAGCCAGGCCATCACCATGACCGCATCGACCCGCGATGGGCGAAATTAGCCGAGAAGCTCGATGACACCTCGCGGGGTGAACAGTGACCCAACCACGACAAGAGCTGCTCGACGCGCTCGGCGTTGACCTGCCCGATGAGCTGCTCGAGCTGGCGTTGACCCACCGCAGCTATGCCTACGAGCACGGCGGGCTGCCGACCAACGAGCGGCTCGAGTTCCTCGGCGACGCCGTCCTCGGCCTGACCATCACCGACGAGATCTTTCGCCGTCATACCGACCGTTCGGAAGGGGAGCTGGCCAAGTTGCGCGCCAGCGTGGTCAACACGCTGGCGCTGGCCGACGTCGCGCGGCATCTGTCGCCTGAGGGCCTCGGTGTGCACATTTTGTTGGGGCGCGGCGAGGTGACCAGCGGGGGAGCCGACAAATCCAGCATCCTGGCCGACGGGATGGAATCGCTGCTGGGCGCGATTTACCTGCACCACGGCATGGAGGTGGCCCGCGAGGTGATCCTGCGATTGTTCGGCCCGCTGCTGGACGAAGCGGCGACGCTGGGCGCCGGGCTGGACTGGAAGACCAGCTTGCAAGAGTTGACCGCGGCGCGCGGCCTGGGCCCGCCGTCCTACGTGGTCACCTCCACGGGTCCGGACCACGACAAGGAATTCACCGCGGTGGTGGTCGTGATGGACACCGAATACGGGTCGGGCGTGGGCCGCACCAAGAAAGAGGCCGAGCAGAAAGCCGCCTCAACGGCCTGGAATGTGCTCGACAGCGCGGGAAAAACTTCCGTTTAGATGCCCGAACTGCCCGAAGTCGAGGTGGTGCGCCGCGGCTTGCAGGCCCATGTGGTGGGCAAGACGATGACGGCGGTGCGGGTGCACCATCCCCGTGCGGTGCGCCGTCATGAGGCCGGCCCCGCCGACCTGACGGCCCGGTTGCTGGGTGCGCGGATCACTGGAACCGATCGCCGCGGCAAATACCTGTGGCTGTTGCTGGACATGCCGGCCGACCCGGACACCGCGCTGGTGGTGCATCTGGGCATGAGCGGCCAGATGCTGCTGGGAACCGTCCCGCGCGCCGATCACGTGCGGATCTCCGCACTGCTGGACGACGGGACGGTGCTGAGCTTCGCCGATCAGCGGACCTTCGGCGGGTGGCTGCTTGCCGACCTGGTGACGGTGGACGGCAGCCTGGTGCCGGTGCCCGTCGCCCACCTGGCGCGCGACCCGCTCGACCCGCGGTTCGATGCCGATGCGGTGGTAAAGGTGTTGCGGCGCAAGCACTCTGAGCTCAAGCGTCAGTTGCTGGATCAGACGGTGGTGTCGGGGATCGGCAATATCTACGCCGACGAGGCGCTGTGGCGGGCCAAGGTGCATGGCGCGCGGATCGCGGCGACGCTGACGCGCCGGCAGTTGTCCGCCGTGCTGGAGGCCGCCGCCGACGTAATGCGCGAGGCGCTGGCCAAGGGTGGAACCTCGTTCGATTCCCTGTACGTGAACGTCAACGGCGAATCGGGCTACTTCGACCGGTCGCTGGATGCCTACGGCCGTGAGGGCGAACCCTGCCGCCGCTGCGGCGCGATCATCCGCCGGGAGAAGTTCATGAACCGTTCGTCGTTCTACTGCCCGCGGTGCCAACCGCGGCCACGCGGTTAGATCCTCCCGTTTGCACCGTCCTTGCCGGCCAGCTTTCCGGCGGAGCCGCCGGTGCCCGCATTGCCCTCCGGTGTGCCGAGCCCGGCATTACCGCCGTCGCCGCCATTGCCGAACAAGCCGGCGTCACCGCCGTCACCGCCGTCACCGCCGTCACCGCCGGTGTCTTGGACGCTCTGCCCGCCGCCGCCGCCGTGGCCCCCGGCGCCGGCGGAGCCGGAGAAGTCACCGCCGCCGCCGCCGTGGCCCCCGTTGCCGCCGGGCCCCTGAGAGCTGATGCCGCCGGCCCCACCGCTTCCGCCCGTACCTCCCAGGCTGCCGCCGGCCCCTCCGGCTCCTCCAGCCCCGCCGGAGCCAGAGACGGCGGCGCCACCGGCGCCACCGGCCCCGCCGGAGCCCAGGATGCCGGTTCTGGCGTTGCCGCCGTTCCCGCCGTCGCCGCCCGCTCCGCCGCTTTGCGCGGCAGCACCGCCGGCGCCGCCCGCTCCGCCGTTGCCTGTGACGAGGCCAGGGCTGCCGCCGTCCCCGCCGTGGCCCCCGTCGGATTCCAGGCCGGTGCCGCCGGTGCCGCCGGTGCCGCCCGAGCCGCCGAACGTCCCGCCGGCGCCGCCGGTACCGGCGGCCCCGCCAGTATCGCCAACGCCGCCGGCTCCGCCGGAGCCGCCGAAGCCGAACAAGCCGCCGTCTCCGCCGGCGCCGCCCTCACCGCCGGTGGTTCCGCCGACGCCGCCGACGCCGCCGGCACCGCCGATGCCACCGTTGGCGAACAGGCTGGCGATTCCGGTCGACGCCGTTCCGCCGGCGCCGCCGTTACCCCCGGTGGTGCCGCCAAACCCGCCGGCGCCGCCGGCGGCGCCGTTGCCGGAGCCGAATCGCCCGCCGTCACCGCCGGTGCCGCCGTCTCCGCCGGTTGTGCCACCCCAGCCGCCGCCACCGCCCGCGCCGCCCGTGGAGCCCCCGACGGGGCCGCCCGGGGCAATCAACCCCGCCGCCCCGCCGTTGCCGCCGTTACCGCCTGTGGTGGTGTTGCCGATGCCGCCGGCGGCGCCGGCGCCACCGGCTCCGAACAGCCCGCCGTTGCCGCCGTTGCCGCCGGCCCCACCGCTGGTGGCGCCGGACCCGCCGGCCCCGCCGGCCCCGCCGCTGCCGAACAGGCCGCCGTCCCCGCCGTTGCCGCCGGGTTGCCCCGCGCCGGTCGCACTGGACGCGCCGGAGCCGCCGGCCCCGCCGTTGCCGAACAGGATCCCGCCGTCGCCGCCGTTCTCGCCGGTGCCTGGTGTTCCGTTGGCGCCGTTGCCGATCAGCGGACGGTCCAACAGCGCCATGGTGGGCGCATTCAGCGCGTTCAGCAGGGCCTGCTCGGCGTTGGCCGCCTCCGCGCTCGCATAAGAGCTCGCACCCCCGTTCAGGAACTGCACGAATTGGTCGTGAAACGCCGCCGCCTTGGCGCTCAATGTTTGATACGCCTGGGCGTGCCCGTTGAACAGCGACGCGATGGCCACCGACACCTCGTCAGCGCCGGCGCCAAGCACTCCCGTCGTCGAGGCTGCTGCCGAGGCGTTGGCCTCGCTAATTGCCGAACCGATGCTCGCTACGTCCGTGGCCGCTGCCGCCAGCATCTCCGGCGCGGCGCTGAGAAACGACATCTGACTCCCTCCGATTGGTCACACGCACCACCCCGCGACAGCGTGGGACCCTCCCCCAACGTCATTAGCGAGCAAACACTATCGTGATCCCGAGCAAACAACCGGATTTTTCCCGATGTTGTCCAGCCCTTAACACCGAAGAAGCGGTCCGGGGTCTGCGGCGCCAAAAACCGCCCGGTAGAAAAGGACTCATGACACAACTGTGGGTCGAACGCACCGGAACGCGCCGCTACACGGGGCATAGCTCGCGCGGTGCGCAGGTACTCGTCGGGTCCGAAGACGTCGACGGCGTGTTCACCCCCGGCGAGCTGCTCAAGATCGCGTTGGCGGCGTGCAGCGGAATGTCCAGCGACCAGCCGCTGGCCCGCCGGCTCGGCGACGATTACCAGGCCGTTGTCCGGGTATCCGGCGCTGCCGACCGCGACCAGGAGATCTATCCGCTGTTGGCCGAGACGCTGGAACTCGACCTGTCGGGGCTGTCGGTGGAGGACAAGGAGCGGCTGGTGATCGTCGTGAACCGGGCCATCGACCTGGTCTGCACCGTGGGACGCACCTTGAAGTCGGGCACCAAGGTCACCCTCGAGGTCGCTTCCAGAACCAACAATGTCGGATCCTGACGTCCGGCTCACCGCCTGGGTGCACGGGAACGTCCAGGGTGTTGGTTTCCGCTGGTGGACCCGGTGCCGGGCGCTGGAGCGGGGCCTGACGGGATACGCCGCCAACCAGGCCGACGGCCGTGTGCTGGTGGTGGCCCAGGGGACGCGTGAGGCCGGCGAGAAACTGCTGCAGCTGCTGGAAGGCGGCGCCACGCCGGGCCGGGTCGACAAGGTCGTGCACGAATGGTCGCAGCCGACCGAGCGGTTCAGCGGTTTCGTCGAGCGGTGAAGCCAAGTTAGTGACTTGTGTGGCCCCTGTGACCAGTGTGTCTGGCCATCGGCGGCAACCGCATTTCGGGCGGGACGACACCCCCGCAGGGAAGCCGGCGCGCTCGATTTGAGCGGTAGTCTGGCAGGCCGTGTACCTCAAGAGTCTGACGCTGAAGGGCTTCAAGTCCTTCGCATCCCCGACGACTCTGCGTTTCGAGCCCGGCATCACCGCCGTCGTCGGGCCGAACGGCTCCGGCAAATCCAACGTGGTCGATGCCTTGGCGTGGGTGATGGGGGAGCAGGGCGCCAAGACGCTGCGCGGCGGGAAGATGGAAGACGTCATCTTCGCCGGCACCTCGTCACGCGCCCCACTGGGCCGCGCCGAGGTCACCGTCACGATCGACAATTCCGACAACGCGCTGCCGATCGAGTACTCCGAGGTGTCCATCACCCGCCGGATGTTCCGCGACGGCGCCAGCGAGTACGAAATCAACGGCAGCAGTTGCCGGTTGATGGACGTCCAGGAGCTGCTGAGCGACTCCGGCATCGGCCGCGAGATGCACGTCATCGTGGGGCAGGGCAAGCTGGACGAGATCCTGCAGTCGCGGCCCGAAGACCGCCGCGCGTTCATCGAAGAAGCCGCCGGCGTGCTCAAGCACCGCAAGCGCAAAGAGAAAGCGCTGCGCAAGCTCGACGCGATGTCGGCCAACCTGGCCCGGCTCACCGATCTGACGACCGAACTGCGACGCCAGCTCAAGCCCCTGGGCCGCCAGGCTGAGGTGGCCCGTCGCGCCCAGACCATCCAGGCCGATCTGCGTGACGCCAAGCTGCGGCTCGCCGCCGATGACCTGGTCAACCGGCAAACCGAGCGCGACGCGATCCTCGAGGCCGAGACGACGATGCGCCGCGAGCACGACGACGCCGCCGCCCGACTGGCGGTGGCCTCCGAAGAGCTGGCGGCCCACGAGGAAGCGCTGTTAGCGCTGTCGCAACGAGCCGAGTCGGTGCAGCAGACCTGGTTCGGGCTCTCCGCCCTGGCCGAACGCGTCGGCGCCACCGTGCGCATCGCCAGCGAGCGCGCGCAGCATCTCGATGTCGAGCCGGCGGCACTCAGCGACACTGACCCCAGAAACCCTGAGGAGCTCGATGCCGAGGCCGAGCAGGTCGCCGCCGCCGAGCGGCAGCTGCTGGCGGAGCTGGCCGCTACGCGTGGCCGGCTGGAAACCGCCCGGGCGGAACTGGCCGACCGGGAGCGCGCGGCCGCCGAGGCGGACCGGGCCCACCTGGCCGCGGTCCGAGCCGAAGCCGACCGACGCGAGGGTCTGGCTCGGCTGGCCGGTCAGGTGGAGACCATGCGGGCCCGCGTCGAATCGATCGACGACACCGTTGCGCGGCTGTCGGAGCGCATCGAAGACGCGGCCACGCGGGCGCAGCAGACCCGGGCCGAGTTCGAAACCGTGCAGGGTCGCGTCGGCGCCTTGGATCAGGGTGAGGTCGGCCTCGATGAACACCACGAGCGGACGGTGGCCGCGCTGCGGTTGGCCGACGAACGCGTCGCGGAACTGCAGTCCGGCGAGCGTGGCGCCGAACGTCAGGTGGCTTCGCTGCGAGCCCGCATCGATGCGCTGGCGGTGGGGCTCGAGCGTAAGGACGGCGCGGCGTGGCTGACCCAAAACCGCAGTGGCACTGGGCTTTTGGGGCCGATCGCGAAGTTGGTCAGAGTTCGGTCGGGTTATGAGGCGGCGCTGGCCGCGGTGCTCGGGTCGGCGGCCGACGCACTGGCCGCCGAGAGCTTGGGCGCGGCCCGCAGCGCGATCGCCGCGCTGAAGGAAGCCGACGGAGGTCGCGCGGCGCTGCTGTTGAGCGACTGGCCGGCCCCTGAGGAGCGCGCCCCAGCCCCTGATGAACCCGCGTTGCCCGGCGAGGCACTCTGGGCCCTCGACTTGGTCGAGGCACCGCTCCGGCTGCGCGGCGCGATGAACGCCCTGCTTTCGAACGTCGCGGTGGTCGACGGCCTGGCCGAAGCGCTGGACCTGGTCGCGGCACGCCCGCACTTGCGCGCCGTCACGATGGACGGCGATCTGGTTGGCGGCGGATGGGTGAGCGGCGGTTCCGACCGCAAGCTGTCCACGCTGGAAGTCACCTCGGAGATCGACAAGGCCGGTGGCGCACTGGCCGCGGCCGAGACGCAGGTGGCTGAACTGAGCGCGGCGCTGGCCGGGGCACTGACCGAACAGGCCGCCCGTCAGGACGCAGCCGAGCAGGCATTGGCCGCGCTCAACGAATCCGACGCCGCAATCTCGACCATGTACGAGCAGCTCGGTCGCCTCGGGCAGGACG
Organism: uncultured Actinomycetota bacterium; assembly: GCA_963767375.1. Lineage (GTDB taxonomy): Bacteria > Actinomycetota > Actinomycetes > Mycobacteriales > Mycobacteriaceae > Mycobacterium. Next base: position 1,620,971 of record CAVYDT010000003.1, on the reverse strand, counting down.
CGCGCGCAGCCGAAGACGACTGGAGCAGGCTGCTGCAGCAGCGCGAGGAGCTGGAAGCCGGGCGCGCCGCGACCGTCGACGAGGTCACCGAGCTCGAAACCCGGCTGCGCAACGCGCAAGAGATCCAGCAGGTACACGCCGACGCCCCGAGTTCCGCGGCGGCGCGCCACCAGCTCGCCGCCGCCGCCGAAAACGCCCGCGCGGTCGAGGTAGAAGCCCTGCTGGCGGTGCGGACCGCCGAGGAACGCGCCAACGCGGTGCGCGGGCGGGCGGACTCGCTGCGCCGAGCGGCCGCCGCCGAACGCGAGGCGCGGGTGCGGGCCGCCCAAGCCCACGCCGCGCGACTGCGGGCGGCCGCGGTGGCCGCGGCCGTCGCCGAGTCCGGGCGGCTGCTGGCGTCGCGGTTGAACGGGGTGGTCGAGGCCGTGGCGCGACACCGCGATGCGACGACCGCCGAGCGCGAGGAGCGGTCGGCGGCCATGGCGGCCGTCCGCAACGAGACGCACGCGCTGAGCACGCGGGTGGCCACGCTCACCGATTCACTGCACCGCGACGAGGTGGCCAACGCCCAGGCGGCGATGCGTATCGAGCAGCTCGAGCAGATGGTGCTGGAACAGTTCGGAATGTCGCCGGACGACTTGATCGCCGAGTACGGTCCCGAGAATCAGCTGCCGCCCAGCGAACTGGAGGTGGCCGAATACGAGCAGGCCAAGGAGCGCGGCGAGCAGGTTTTCGCGCCCGCGCCGATTCCCTACGACCGGCCCACTCAGGAGCGCCGGGCGAAACGGGCCGAACGCGAGCTGGCCGAGCTGGGCAGGGTCAATCCGCTGGCGCTGGAGGAGTTTGCTGCGCTCGAGGAACGCTACAACTTCCTGTCCACTCAGCTCGAGGACGTCAAGGCTGCCCGCAAGGATTTGCTCGACGTCGTCGCCGACGTCGATGCCCGCATCCTGCAGGTGTTCAGCGAAGCCTTTGTCGACGTGGAACGCGAATTCCGGGAAGTCTTCACGGTGCTGTTCCCCGGCGGCGAGGGCCGGCTCCGGCTGACCGATCCGGATGACATGCTCACCACCGGCATTGAGGTGGAGGCCCGTCCGCCCGGCAAGAAGATCACCCGGCTGTCGTTGCTATCCGGCGGCGAGAAGGCGCTCACCGCGGTGGCGATGCTGGTGGCGATCTTCCGCGCCCGCCCGTCGCCGTTCTACATCATGGACGAGGTGGAGGCAGCGCTCGACGACACCAACCTGCGTCGGCTGCTCGGCCTATTCGAGCTGCTGCGGGCACGGTCGCAGCTCCTCATCATCACCCACCAAAAGCCGACGATGGAGGTCGCCGACGCGCTCTACGGCATGACCATGCAGGGTGACGGCATCACCGCGGTGATCTCGCAGCGGATGCGCGGCCAGCAGGTGGAACAACTAGTCGGGAACCCCTCCTAACCGTCTCAGCCGTCTGAGCTTGCGCCCCGCGGCACGGACCGATGACGTGTCCCTGAAAGAATGTTGACGTGTCCCAAGGTCTTTGGATCGCTATCGCCGTCCTAGGCGTCATAGCCGCCCTCGTCATCATCGCCGCGCTCGTCTTTGGCCTAGTGCGCAGGCGTCGTCGCCGGATCAGCCTGGCCCGGCCCCAGACTTCCCAGCCGTCGGCGCTCGACCGCTCCGGCGGCTACACCGCGTCGTCCGGCATCACCTTCAGCCAGGGCTCAACGGCCTTAGAGTCGGCCGACCGCATCGACACCAGTGGATTGCCGGCCGTGGGCGACGACGCGACCATCCCGCGCGACGCGCCGAAACGCACGATCTCGGATGTACTGCTTCCCGAACCTCCCGAATCTCTAGCCGAACCCGAGCCCGAGATCGTCATCCCGCCGGTCGCCGAACCCCCGGCGCCCGAGGTTCCGGAAATCGAGGCCATCGAGCCCCCGGAAGGCCGATTGGAGCGGCTGCGCGGGCGACTCGCCCGGTCGCAGAATGCGCTGGGGCGCAGCGTGCTGGGGCTGCTCGGCGGCGGCGACCTGGACGAGGACTCCTGGCAAGACGTCGAGGACACCCTGCTGATGGGGGACCTGGGCCCGGTGGCCACCGAGTCGGTGGTGTCGCAGTTGCGCGGCCGGCTGGCCAGCGACAATGTGCGCAACGAGGCCGACGCCCGCGCGGTGTTTCGCGACGTGCTGATCAAAGAGCTCCGCCCCGACATGGACCGCTCGATCCGCGCGCTGCCGCACGCCGACCATCCCTCGGTGTTGCTGGTTGTCGGAGTCAACGGCACGGGCAAAACCACCACCGTCGGCAAGCTGGCGCGGGTGCTGGTGGCCGACGGCCGGCGCGTCGTGCTCGGCGCGGCTGACACCTTCCGGGCCGCGGCTGCCGACCAGCTACAGACCTGGGCGTCCCGGGTGGGCGCCGAGGTGGTGCGCGGGGCCGAGGGCGCCGACCCGGCATCGGTGGCGTTCGACGCCGTCGACAAGGGCATCGAGAGTGGCGCGGACGTCGTGGTCATCGACACCGCCGGGCGGCTGCACACCAAGGTCGGGCTGATGGACGAACTCGACAAAGTCAAGCGCGTGGTGACCCGGCGCGCGGCCGTCGACGAAGTGTTGCTGGTGCTCGACGCCACGATCGGGCAAAACGGGCTGGCGCAGGCCCGGGTGTTCGCCGACGTCGTCGACATCACGGGCGCGGTGCTCACCAAGCTGGACGGAACGGCCAAGGGCGGCATCGTTTTCCGCGTCCAACAAGAACTCGGGGTGCCGGTGAAGCTGGTCGGGCTGGGCGAAGGTCCCGACGATCTGGCGCCGTTCGAACCCGCCGCTTTTGTCGACGCCTTGCTTGGCTAACAGTCCTTACACGGCGCGTGCGACGTTAATGCTGACGAAACGCGCTGGCTCCATTGGCGAAACATCGATTGCGCAAGGTTCTGGATCAGGTCACAGGCAATCGCCTGATGGCCGTGTGGGGCCGACCGGAGGTGATAGCGAGTGAGTTTCCCGAATTTGGGCCAGCCCGATACCGGCGACACCGCCTGGATGTTGGCGAGTTCCGCGCTGGTGTTGCTGATGACGCCGGGTCTGGCGTTCTTCTACGGCGGCATGGTGCGCACCAGAAGCGTGCTCAACATGCTCATGATGAGCATCAGCGCGATGGGCGTGGTGACCGTGCTGTGGGTGCTCTACGGCTATTCCATGGCGTTCGGCAACAGCAAAGGCGGCATCGTCGGCAACCCAGGTGATTACTGGGGCCTGAAGGGTCTCATCGGAGGCAACGCCGTCAAAGCCGATCCCAGCAAGGCGCAGGCTGCCGTCGATATCCCGCTGGCCGGCACCATGCCCGCCACCGTCTTCGTCGCCTTCCAGCTGATGTTCGCGATCATCACCGTCGCCCTGATCTCGGGGGCGGTGTCCGACCGCCTGAAGTTCAGCGCCTGGCTGGTGTTCGCCGGGCTGTGGGCGACTTTCGTCTACTTCCCGGTCGCGCACTGGGTGTTCGCGGCCGACGGCTTCGCCTCCGAGCACGGCGGCTGGATCAACAACAAGCTGCACGCGATCGACTTCGCCGGCGGAACCGCGGTCCATATCAACTCCGGTGTGGCGGGTCTGGCGCTGGCGCTCGTGCTGGGCAAGCGTAAAGGCTGGCCCACGACGCTGTTCCGGCCGCACAACCTGCCGTTCGTTATGCTCGGCGCCGGGTTGCTGTGGTTCGGCTGGTTCGGGTTCAACGCCGGATCGGCGACCAGCTCCAACGGTTCCGCTGGTTCGACGTTCATGACCACGACGATCGCCACCGCCACGGCCATGCTGGCCTGGCTGCTCACCGAACGCATCCGGGACGGGCGCGCCACCACGCTCGGCGCGGCCTCGGGCATTGTCGCCGGACTGGTGGCCATCACGCCGTCGTGCTCGTCGGTCAACGTGCTCGGCGCTCTGGTCATCGGCTTTGTGGGCGGTGTGGTGTGCGCGCTGGCGGTGGGGCTGAAGTTCAAGTTCGGCTTCGACGACTCGCTCGACGTGGTCGGTGTGCACATGGTCGGTGGTTTGACCGGCACGCTGCTGGTTGGTCTGGTCGCGGCTCCCGAATCAACGGCAATTAATGGGGTGGCTGGTGTCTCTAAGGGCCTGTTCTACGGCGGGGGATGGTCGCAGCTGGAGCGCCAGGCGGTCGGCGCGTTCAGCGTCCTCTTCTACTCCTTCTTCGTTACGCTTATCCTGGCTTTCATCCTGAAGTACACCATCGGGCTGAGGCTGAGTGAAGAGGACGAGGCCGGCGGCATCGACGAGTCGCAGCACGCAGAAACTGCGTACGAATTCGCGGTCGTTGGGGCCTCAGCTATTCCTCACCGCATCAGCTCGGAGGAAAGCCCGAATGGACTCGATGAGCGAGTTGGCGAGAAAGTAGAGGCAGAGTAGTCATGAAGTTGGTCACCGCGATCGTCAAGCCGTTCACGCTCGACGACGTCAAGACGAGCCTCGAAGAGGCCGGCGTCCTCGGGATGACCGTCAGCGAAATCCAGGGGTACGGGCGGCAGAAGGGCCACACCGAGGTGTACCGGGGTGCTGAGTACTCGGTCGACTTCGTGCCCAAGGTCCGCATCGAGGTCGTCGTCGACGATGCCATCGTCGACAAAGTCGTGGATAGCATTGTTCAGTCGGCGCGCACCGGCAAGATCGGCGACGGCAAAGTCTGGGTCACCCCGGTAGAGACCATCGTCCGGGTACGCACCGGCGAACGTGGAACCGATGCGCTATGACGGTAGCCGCAGATTGCTGATCCGACGTGGACGGGCCGGGAGGGTATGACACCCGACCGGCCCGACCCATCGGGAGCGGCGGTAAGTGCTTGCCCAACAAGCGATTTGGCTGCCAGCCGCAAAGCGCTGTTGTCAGACGCGAATCGTGAACTAGACGCCGCCGCGCTGCGTGCAGCATTGCTGAACCTGCACGAGTCCTGGCTGAAGGCCAAGGCGGTCGAGATCGGGATCACCGACAGCAGCGGCTTCGCGATCGTCGGCAACGGCGGGCTGGGCCGCCGCGAGATGCTGCCGTACTCCGATCTGGATCTGCTGCTATTGCACGACGGCAAGGCCCCCGAGGTGCTGGCCGATGTCGCGGATCGGCTGTGGTATCCGTTGTGGGACGCCAACATTCGGCTCGACCACAGCGTCCGAACGGTAAGCGAGGCGGTGGGCATCGCCGGCTCCGATATGACGGCCGCTCTGGGCCTGCTGGAAGCGCGCCACATCGCCGGCGAGGAGGCGTTGTCCAGCCAGCTGATCGATGGGGTGTGGCGGCAGTGGCGCACCGGAATTCGTTCCCGGATAGACGAACTCGTCGAGATGACACAGGCCCGTTGGCGGCGCAACGGCCGAATCTTCAACCGCGCCGAGCCCGATCTCAAGTCGGGCCGCGGCGGCCTGCGTGACGTTCAACTGCTCGATGCGCTGGCGATTGCCCAGCTCATTGACCGCCACGGCATCGGCAACCCGGACATGCCGGCGGGTTCGCTGGACAGCGCGCACCTCACGTTGCTTGACGTGCGCACCGAATTGCACCGGGTTTCGGGCCGCGGGCGCGATCAACTGCTGGCCCAGTTCGGCGATGAGATCAGCGCCGCCTTGGGGGTCGGTGACCGATTCGGCCTGGCGCGCATGCTGTCCAACGCCGGGCGCACGATCAGTTACCACTCGGAAGCCGGGCTTCGGACCGCCGTCAACGCCTTGCCGCGGCGCGGGCTGACGGCCATGGTGCGGCGGCCGAAGCGCCGACCGCTCGACGAGGGTGTCGTCGAATATGCCGGAGAGATTGTGCTCGCCCTCGACGCCAAGCCCGAACACGATCCTGGCCTGGTGCTGCGACTGGCCGCCGCGTCGGCCAAGGCCGGCTTGCCCATCGGCTCAGCCACGCTGAGTCGGCTGGCCGCCACCGTGCCGGACCTGCCGACCCCCTGGCCGAAGGAGTCGTTGGACGACCTGCTGGTCGTCCTGTTGGCCGGTCCCGCCACAGTGAACGTGATCGAAACGCTCGATCGCACCGGGCTGTGGGGCCGGCTGCTGCCGGAATGGGACGCGGTCCGCGACCTTCCGCCGCGCGACGTGTCGCACAAGTGGACGGTGGACCGCCACACCGTCGAGACGGCCGTTAATGCCGCGCCGCTGACCACCCGCGTGGCGCGATCGGACCTGCTGGCGATCGGCGCGCTGCTGCACGACATCGGGAAGGGGCGGGGGATAGATCACTGCGTGTTCGGGGCCGACCTGGTGATCCCGATCGCCGAGCGGCTGGGGTTGTCGGCGCCGGACGTCGACACGATCTCCAACATGGTCCGCCACCACCTCCTGCTGCCCGTCACGGCCACCCGAAGCGACCTGAACGACCCCCAAGTCATCGAATCCGTGACCGAAGCTCTAGGCGGGGATGCCCAATTGCTCGAACTACTGCACGCGCTGGCCGAGGCGGACTCCAAAGCCACGGGCCCGGGGGTGTGGAGCGATTGGAAAGCCTCCCTGGTGGCCGACCTGGTGCGCCGCTGCCGGCTGCTGATGGCGGGTGAGCCACTGCCGAAGGCCGAACCGACTACGCCCCACTATCTTTCGTTGGCGGCCGACCACGGGGTGCACGTGGAGATCAGTCCGGCCGAGGGCGAGCGCTTCCACGTGGTGATGCTCGCCCCGGACGCGCCGGGGCTGACGTCGAAAGCCGCCGCCGTGCTGGCGTTGAAATCCCTGCGTATTCATTCGGCGACGGTCAACATTCACGAGGACGTCGCGATCACCGAATTCGTGGTGTCGCCGACGTTCGGTACCCCGCCCGAAGCCGGTCTGCTACGTCAGAATTTCGTCGGCGCTATCAATGGCGTCGACGTCCTCGACACGCTGGAGAAGCGGGATAGCGACGCGGCCAGCTCGGCGCAATCCCGGGCCGGAGAGGTGCAGTTCGGCGCGCCGCTGACCCGTTCGACCGCCCCGCCCCGAATCCTGTGGCTCGATGCGGACGCGCCGGCCCAGCTCATCGTCGAGGTCCGTGCCATGGACCGACTGGGTCTGCTGGCACTTTTTGCCAGGGCGCTGGAGCGTGCGGGAGCAGACATCGCCTGGGCGAAGGTCAACACCTTCGGATCGACGGCGGCCGACGTGTTCGGTGTGACGGTGCCCGCCGAGTCAGACACGGCCGAGGTGCGGGTCGCAGTCGAGCAACAGCTTTTGGCCGTGCTGGGTACGCCCGCGGAGATCATTCTCAGGGAGCCTGTCGGCGATTAGGTCTCACGACTGCTCTGTGTTGAGCTGCCGCGCGGCGTCGATGCGGGCCTTGAGCTGGTCGCGGGTTGCGGCGGCGATCGGAGGGCCTCCGCAGCGGCGCCGCAGTTCGTTGTGGATCCATCCGTGCGGCTTGCCGGTGCGGTGGTGGGCCACCGACACCAGGGCGTTGAGTTCGCGGCGCAACTCGCGCAGTTGGCCATGCGTGGTGATCGGGGCAACGGGCTGCCCGGCCTCTTGGTCAAGTTTGCCACGCATGGCCCGCTTTTGCAGCTGCTCGTCTTGGCGGCGGTGCAGCAGTGCGCGCATCTGCTCGGCATCGAGCAACCCGGGGATGCCGAGGTAGTCGGCCTCCTCGTCGCTGCCGGCGGGGGTGGCGGTGCCGAACGAGGATCCATCAAAGATGACCTGATCCAATTCCGCTTCGGCCCCCAACGAGGTGAAGCCGTTCTCCTCGGTTTTCTCGGATTGCGTTGTGACGGCGGGATCGTCGAGGAGGGCATCGTCGGTTTCGCGGTGCGGTTGACCGAGCACGTGATTGCGCTGGGCCTCCAGTTCGCTGGCCAGCTGCAGCAGGTTAGGCACCGACGGCAAGAAGATGCTTGCCGTTTCGCCCGCCCGGCGGGACCGCACGAACCGCCCGACGGCCTGTGCGAAGAACAGCGGCGTCGAGGCGCTGGTGGCGTAGATCCCGACCGACAGCCGGGGCACGTCGACACCCTCGGACACCATGCGCACCGCGACCAGCCAGCGGCGGGTGCTCTCGGCGAATTGGGTGATGCGCGTTGACGATCCGGGGTCGTCGGACAGCACCAGCGTGGGCGCTTCGGAGGTGATCGTGGTCAGCAGCCTTGCGTAGGCGCGGGCAGCGGTCTGATCGGAAGCGATGATCATGCCGCCGGCGTCGGGCACATGCGTGCGCAGCTGGCGCAGCCGTTGGTCGGCGGCCGCGATCACCGCGGGCATCCATTGACCGGCCGGGTCCAGCGCTGTCCGCCATGCCCGTGCGGTCTGTTCGGCGGACAGCGGCTCGCCCAGTCGCGCCGCGTGCTCTTCGCCTGCGCTGTCCCGCCAGCGCGCCTCCCCGGAGTAGGCGAGGAACACCACCGGCCGGACCACGCCGTCGGCAAGCGCTTCGGCGTACCCGTAGCTGTGGTCGGACTCCGAACGCGCCACCCCGTCGGGGCCGGACGTGTAGGTGACGAACGGGATCGGGCTGTCGTCGCTGCGAAACGGTGTGCCCGTCAACGCAAGTCGGCGGGTGGCGTCGCCGAACGCTTCCCGGATCGCGTCACCCCAGGTCTTGGCGTCGCCGCCGTGGTGGATCTCGTCGAAGACGACCAGGGTCTTGCGCTGCTCGGTGCGCACCCGGTGCAGCGTCGGATGCGCTGCGACTTGGGCGTAGGTGACCATCACGCCGTGATATTCCGGCGAGGTCTGGGGTTTGGTGTTGGAGAACTTCGGGTCCAGGGCCAACCCGTAGGCCGCCGCGGCCCGTGCCCATTGCACTTTGAGGTGCTCGGTGGGCACGACGACGGTGATCTGCTCGACGGCGCGCTGACCGAGCAGTTCAGCGACCACCCGCAGGGCGAACGTCGTCTTCCCCGAACCGGGGGTGGCGACGGCCAAAAAATCGCGCGGCGAGCCGGCTAGGTACTTGACCATCGCGCGCCGCTGCCAGGCCCGCAGCGGCTGGACCTGCTCTGTCGACAAAGCTCCCCTGTAGATGCTCTGCGGCGGTGACTCGGCCGCGTTGGTGCGCGGGTGTGAAATGTAGCACGGCAAGGTTTTTCGGCGCTTTTTCGGCGCGTTGCCAGCTAGCGGCGTGTCCTAGACGGTGCGGGTTAGACGGTCGGCGAGCAGTCCGGCGAACCTGGCCGGATCGTCGAGTGCGCCGCCTTCGGCGAGAAGGGCGGTGCCGTACAACAATTCGGCGGTTTCGGCGAGTTCCTGCGCTTCGGGGCGTTCTTTGTGTGCCTGGCGCAAGCCGGTGACGAGCGGATGAGCCGGGTTGAGCTCCAGGATCCGCTTGCCGACCGGAACCTCCTGCCCGGCTGCCTTGTACATGCGCGCGAGCGCCGGTGTCATGGCGAAGGCGTCGGTGATCAGGCAGGCCGGCGACTCGGTCAGGCGCGTGGACAACCGCACTTCCTTGACCTGATCATCCAGCGTCTCCTGCAACCAGTTCAGCAGGTCGGCAAACTCTTTCTGCTGCTCCTCGCGCTCGGCGTCGCTGGTGTCCCCGTCGGAATCGAGGTCCACCTCGCCCTTGGCGACCGACTGCAAAGGTTTGCCGTCGAACTCGGGCACCAGCCCCACCCAGACCTCGTCGACCGGGTCGGTGAGCAGCAGCACCTCGTAGCCCTTGGCCTTGAAGGCCTCCAGGTGCGGCGAATTCTCCACCTGCTGACGCGAATCGCCGGTGGCGTAGAAGATTTGCTCCTGGCCTTCCTTCATGCGCCCGACATACTCGGCGAGGGTGGTGGGTTCCTCGTCGCTGTGCGTCGAGACGAACGAAGAGATTTCCAGCAGCGTGTCCCGGTTGTCGACGTCCGACATCAGGCCCTCCTTGAGGACCCGGCCGAACTGCGTCCAGAACGTGCGGTAATCGTCAGGCCGCTCGGCCTGGATGTCCTTGATCGCCGAGAGCACCTTCTTGGTCAGCCGGCGACGGATCGCGGTGATCTGCCGATCCTGCTGCAGGATTTCGCGGGACACGTTGAGCGACATGTCCTCCGCGTCGACGACGCCCTTGACGAAGCGCAGGTACATCGGCATCAGCTGGTCGCAGTCGTCCATGATGAAGACGCGCTTGACATACAGGTGCACCCCGATCTTGGCGTCCTGGTTGAACAGGTCGAACGGGGCGCGCGACGGGATGAACAGCAGGGCGCGGTACTCGAAGGTGCCCTCGGCCTTCATCGGGATGATCTCGAGCGGGTCGTCCCAGGCATGGGCGATGTGCTTGTAGAACTCCTTGTACTCGTCGTCGGAGACCTCATCTTTCGACTTGGCCCACAGCGCCTTCATCGAGTTGATGGTCTGGGTCTCGATGGTGATTTGCTCTTCGGCGCCCTCCGCCCCTTCCTCTTGGGAGGCGGGGGTGCGCCGCTCGACCTCCATCCGGATGGGCCAGGCGATGAAGTCGGAGTACTTCTTGACCAGCTCCTTGATCTTGTACTCCGCGGTGTAGTCGTGCAGCTCGTCCTCGGTGTCTTCGGGCTTGAGGTGCAACGTGACCGACGTGCCCACCGGGGCGTCATCGACGGATTCAATGGTGTAGGTGCCCTCGCCGCTGGACTCCCAGCGGGTGGCCGTGGCCTCGCCGGCCTTGCGGGTGAGCAGCGTGACCTTGTCAGCCACCATGAAACTCGAGTAGAAACCGATGCCGAACTGACCGATCAGTTCTTCGGAGGCGCCCTCGTTCTTGGCCTCACGCAACTTCTGCCGCAGCTCGGCGGTGCCCGACTTGGCGAGCGTGCCGATCAGATCGACGACCTCGTCGCGCGTCATGCCGATGCCGTTGTCGCGAACGGTGAGCGTCCTTGCGCTTTTGTCTGCGTCGATCTCGATGTGCAGATCGGAGGTGTCGACATCGAGCTCGCTGTTTCGTAGGGCTTCGAGCCGCAGCTTGTCCAGCGCGTCGGAGGCGTTCGAGATCATCTCCCGCAGGAACGAATCCTTATTGGAGTAGACCGAATGGACCATCAAGTCCAGGAGTTGGCGTGCCTCTGCCTGAAACTCCAACTGCTCGACTTTCGCACTCATGCGATTGCATAACCTCCGAACTAATAGATACCCGCCAAAGTTATACCCAGCCAGCTACAGCGGCGCCAAGCCGCCGCTGAGCTCCGACGAGCGTGAAGCCGGCTTCACCGTGGTCAACGGGTGTGAAACCAGCTTCACGCTGGCGCCCGGAAGCAAGGGCCTCGCGATCACCACTAGGCTGGCGGGCGTGTTTGAATCGCTGTCCGATCGGCTGACCGGTGCCCTGGCGGGGCTGCGCGGTAAGGGCCGACTGACCGACGCCGATATCGAGGCCACCACCCGCGAGATCCGGCTGGCGCTGCTGGAAGCCGATGTCTCACTGCCGGTGGTGCGAGCGTTCGTGCACCGGATCAAGGAACGCGCCCGGGGCGCTGAGGTGTCCGGTGCGCTCAACCCGGCACAACAGGTCGTCAAGATCGTCAACGAGGAACTCGTCGCCATCCTCGGCGGCGAGACCCGTCAGCTGGCGTTCGCGAAGGCACCGCCGACCGTGGTGATGCTCGCCGGCCTGCAGGGCTCCGGTAAGACGACGCTGGCCGGCAAGCTGGCCGCGTGGCTTCGCGGCAAGGGGCACACGCCCCTTCTGGTGGCCTGCGACCTACAGCGCCCGGCCGCGGTGAAGCAGCTGCAAGTCGTGGGTGAGCGCGCCGGGGTTGCGGTGTTCGCGCCGCATCCCGGAGCCTCGCCCGAATCCGGTCCCGGCGACCCGGTCGCCGTGGCGGCGGCGGGGCTTGCCGAGGCCCGGGCCAAGCACTTCGACGTCGTCATCGTCGACACCGCCGGGCGGCTGGGTCTCGACGACGAGCTGATGGCCCAGGCCGCGGCCATCCGGGACGCCGTCACCCCCGACGAGGTGATCTTCGTTCTGGACGCGATGATCGGCCAGGACGCCGTCGCCACCGCGCAGGCATTCGGCGAGGGAGTCGGTTTCACCGGCGTGGTCCTCACCAAACTCGACGGTGACGCCCGCGGTGGGGCCGCCTTGTCGGTCCGCGAGGTGACGGGCGTGCCGATCCTGTTCGCCTCCACCGGAGAGAAGCTCGAAGATTTCGACGTCTTCCACCCGGATCGGATGGCCAGCCGCATCCTGGGCATGGGCGATGTGCTGAGCCTGATCGAACAGGCCGAGCAGGTATTCGACGCGCAGCAGGCCGAGGAAGCCGCCGTCAAGATCGGCACCGGCGAGCTGACCCTGGAAGATTTCCTCGAGCAGATGCTCGCCGTGCGCAAGATGGGCCCGATCGGCAACCTGTTGGGCATGCTGCCCGGCGCCGGGCAGATGAAGGACGCACTGGCCGCCGTCGACGACAAGCAACTCGACCGGCTGCAGGCCATCATCCGGGGGATGACGCCGCAAGAGCGGGCCGATCCCAAGATCATCAACGCCTCGCGCCGGCTGCGTATCGCCCACGGCTCGGGCGTGACGGTGTCCGAGGTGAACCAGCTCGTCGACCGTTTCTTCGAAGCCCGCAAGATGATGTCGTCGATGCTCGGGGGCATGGGCATACCCGGCATCGGCCGCAAGTCCGCGACGCGAAAGAGCAAGGGCGGGAAAGGCAAGAAAGGCAAGAAGGGGGCACGCGGTCCGACGCCGCCGAGGGTCAAGAGCCCATTCGGACCCGGCGCGCCGGGCATGCCGGGCATGGCAGGAATGCCCGAAGGGTTCCCCGATCTGTCGCAGATGCCGGAGGGCCTCAACGAGCTGCCGCCCGGGCTGGCCGACTTCGATCTGTCCAAGCTGAAGTTCCCAGGCAAGAAGTAGCCGCGCCGTGCGCATGCACGTGCGGGGTTCGGGGCTGCCCGACGAGGCCGCGATCGAACTCTGGATCATCGACGGCCGCATCAGCACCGAGCCGGTGGCGGGGGCCGATACCGTCTTTGACGGCGGCTGGATCCTGCCCGGGCTGGTGGACGCGCACTGCCACGTGGGGCTGGGCGAACATGGCGAGATCCCCATCGACGAGGCGATCGCACAGGCCGAGGCCGAGCGCGACGTGGGCGCGCTGCTGCTGCGTGACTGCGGCTCACCGACCGACACCCGCAGCCTCGACGATCATGAGGATCTGCCCCGCATCATCCGCGCGGGAAAACATTTGGCCAGACCGAAACGCTACTCGCCGAACTTCGCCGTCGAGCTCGAAGACGAATCCCAGCTGCCGGCGGCCCTCGCCGAGGAGGCACGCCGCGGTGACGGCTGGATCAAGCTGGTGGGCGACTGGATCGACCGCTCGGTCGGCGACCTCGCCCCACTGTGGTCCGACGACGTGCTCGAGGCCGCGATCGATGCCGCGCACGCGCACGGGGCCCGCGTCACCGCACACGTCTTCAGCGAGGACGCGCTGCCCGGCCTGATCAACGCCGGCATCGACTGCATCGAGCACGGCACCGGGCTCACCGACGACACGATTGCCCTGATGGTGACGCACCGCACCGTCTTGGTGCCGACGCTGGTCAACGTCGCAGAGAACTTCGTCGGCATCGCCGAGGCCGCCACGCGTTATCCGGCCTACGCCGCCCACATGCGCGACCTGCATGCCCGCGCCGCGGGGCGCATCGCCGCGGCGCGGGAGGCGGGCGTGCCCATCTACGCCGGCAGCGACGCCGGCACGATGGTTGCCCACGGACGGATCGCCGACGAGGTTGAGGCGCTCAAGGGGATCGGCATGAGCCCGACCGAGGCGTTGGGCGCAGCGTGCTGGGATGCCCGGCGCTGGCTGGGCCGGCCCGGCCTGGATCACGGCGGATCGGCTGACCTGTTGTGCTACTCGCGTGACCCGCGGCGGGGGCCGGGAGTGCTCAACCACCCCGATCTCGTGATCCTGCGCGGCAAGACCTTTCGGTCCAGACTCCCCTCCTGAACGGGGCGTGCGCCGGACGCGCGGGTTGTCCGGATGACGGTTAGGCTCTGACGATGGCGTTAGCCAGCGGCGCGAACTTCGCCGGTTACACGGTGGCGCGAAGGCTGGGTTCCGGAGTGACGGGTGAGGTTTACCTCGCCCAGGATCCTCGATCGGCGCGCTGGGTGGCGTTGAAAGTCCTTTCGCCGCAGGTGTCCTCCGCCGGCGAAATCCGGCAGCGATTCGTCTCGGAGACAGCCTCTGCCACCAACCTCCATCACCCGCACATCGTGGAGGTGCATGCGCGCGGCGAGTTCGAGGGACGGCTGTGGACCGCGATGGACTACGTCGAGGGCAGCAGCGCCGCGCAACTCATGGCCGAGCGCTTCCCGGTGGTGTCACCGGCCGGCGAGGTGCTCGCGATCATCACCGCTGTGGCGTCGGCTCTCGACCACGCCCACGAACGCGGGCTGCTGCATCGCGATGTCAAACCCGCCAACATCTTGCTGACCAGTCCCGCTGCGGGCGAGCAACGAATCCTGTTGGCCGACTTCGGGATAGCACCTCGGGGCGGCACCGTCAGCTACGCCGCGCCCGAACAGTTGACCGGCGCCGAAATTGACGGGCACGCCGACCAGTACGCCTTGGCCGCTACCGCCTTTCACCTGCTGACCGGCGCGCCGCCGGTCGAGGCTGCCGAACGCGGCGCCGCGCTGCGCCAGATCCTCGACGAGCCGCCACCCCGACTCAGCGACCAGCGTCCGGAGCTGGCGCGCCTCGACGGTGTGTTCTCCCGGGCGCTTGCCAAAAGACCCGCTGACCGGTTCGACAGCTGCGGCGAATTCGCGGATGCGGCCATCGAACAGGCGGGCGTGTCAACCGGTGATCGCAGTCCCGAGGCCGTCCTTACCGCCGAGTACCCGGCCTACACCTGGCCCGAGGAACGCATCACCGCACGAGCCGGGGATGCCGGGCCCCGTCACGCCAAGCCGGACCACTACCGCGTGGCAGACCATTCCGTACCGAGCCAGCCCCCGATGCTCTACTCCGGAGAGCTCCCGGCGGCCGCACCGAAAAAGCGGCGAACGACGTGGCTCTGGCTGTCGGCCGCGACGGTGGTTCTAGTCGTCGGGCTGGTCGCCGTCGGTACCGTGATCGGGCGCAAGACCGAACCGACCGCCGCTCAGGCCGGCCCGGCGAAGACAACGGCGCCGGTGGGCCCATCAGGTGCGCTGCCGACCAGCACCACGCCGTCGGCGCCCGTGCCACTCGACGGCACCTATCGCGTCGAGGTGCAGCGCGAAAAGCAGACGTTCAATTACGTCCCCGACCCGCAACCGCCGAACGTGCAAACCTGGTGGGCCTTCCGCTCGTCGTGCACCCCGACAGCGTGCACGGCCGCCGCCACGCAACTCGATGACGACGACCACACACAGGCGATGTCGCCCGGTAGCACCACGCTCGTCATGGAGTTCGGGGACGGGCAGTGGCAGTCCCGGCCAGCAACGAACCAGTTCCCTTGCATCGCCGGCAACGGGATCGCACAGACTGAGACCACGTCGCAGGTGCTGTCGCTGCGACCACGACCGCAAGGCGACTTCGTTGGCGAAGAGGAAGTCAGGGTGCAAACCAATGAGTGCGGTCAGCGAGCGGCGGTGATCCGGATCCCCGCGCTGGCCACGCGCAGTGGCGACGTGCCGCCGGAGGTCAACGTGCCCGAGCCGGCCACGATCAACGAGAACTCTGCAGGAAACCCCACACCACCGACCAGCACGTCGTCGGGTCCGGGACGCTGATCGATTCCACCAAAAGATTGCGAGCGATCGCTATCTATGTTAACTTCGCTGTATCGCGGCATCCAACCTTGGAGGAAACAGTGGCCTACGACGTGATAATTCGCGACGGGTTGTGGTTCGACGGCACGGGCAACGCGCCGCACACCCGCACGCTGGGCATCCGCGACGGCGTAGTGGCAAAGGTGACTGGGTCAGCCCGGGATCCGCTGGACGAGACAGGCTGCCCCGAGGTGATCGACGCCGCGGGCAAGTGGATCGTGCCCGGCTTCCTCGACGTGCACACCCACTACGACGCTGAGGTGCTGCTGGACCCGGGCTTGCGGGAATCGGTGCGACACGGCGTCACCACGGTGCTGCTGGGCAACTGCTCGCTGTCGACGGTGTACGCCGACTCCGAGGATGCCGCCGACCTGTTCAGCCGGGTCGAGGCGGTGCCGCGCAAGTACGTCTTCGGTGCGCTCGAGGCCAACAAGACATGGTCGACGGCCGCGGAATACATCGAGGCGATCGACGCGCTGCCGCTCGGGCCGAATGTGAGCTCGCTGCTTGGTCATTCGGACCTGCGGACCGCCGTGCTCGGACTCGAACGCGCGACCGACGACTCCGTCAGGCCGACCGATGCCGAGTTGCGGAAAATGGCGGCGTTGCTTGACGACGCGCTCGAGGCCGGGATGCTGGGCATGTCCGGGATGGACGCGGCGATCGACAAGCTCGACGGAGAACGCTTCCGGTCGCGTGCGCTGCCGTCCACGTTCGCCACGTGGCGCGAACGGCGCAAGCTGATCAAGGTGCTGCGCAAGCGCGGCCGGATTCTGCAGAGCGCGCCCGACGTCGAGAACGCGGTGTCGGCTCTGCTGTTCTTCTTGTCCAGCAGCCGGATGTTTGGGCGCCGCAAGGGCGTTCGGATGAGCCTGCTGGTCTCGGCCGACGCCAAGTCGATGCCGCTTGCGGTCTACGTCTTCGGACCGGTCACCCGCCTGGCGAACAAGTTCCTGGGCTCCAGCGTGCGCTTCCAGCACCTGCCGGTCCCGTTCGAGTTGTACTCCGACGGAATAGACCTGCCGGTTTTCGAGGAGTTCGGGGCCGGAACCGCGGCCCTGCATCTGCGCGACCAACTGGAGCGCAACGAGCTGCTGGCCGACGAGGAATATCGCCGCCGGTTCCGGCGGGAGTTCGACCGCCTCAAGCTCGGACCCTCGTTGTGGCACCGCGACTTCCACGACGCCGTCATCGTCGAGTGCCCCGATAAGTCGTTGATCGGCAAGAGCTTTGGCGCGATCGCCGACGAGCGCGGATTGCACCCGCTCGACGCGTTCCTCGATGTGCTCGTCGAGAACGGTGAGCGCAACGTCCGGTGGACCACCACCGTTGCCAACCACCGGCCCAAGTTGCTCAACGCACTCGCCGCTGAGTCGAGCATCCACATGGGCTTCTCCGACGCCGGTGCGCACCTGCGCAACATGGCCTTCTACAACTTCGGCCTGCGGTTGCTCAAGCGCGCGCGGGACGCACACCGGGCCGGTTCGCCGTTCCTTTCCATGGAAAGCGCCGTGCATCGACTGACCGGCGAACTGGCGGAATGGTTCGGTATCGACGCCGGCACGCTGCGCGAAGGCGACCGGGCGGACTTCGTGGTGATCGACCCGGCCGGCCTCGACCAATCGGTGGACGGCTATTACGAGGACGAGGTCCCGTTCTACGGCGGCTTGCGGCGCATGGTCAACCGCAACGATGCGGCCGTGGTCGCGACGGGTGTGGGCGGCGCGGTCGTGTTCCGCGGCGGGCAGTTCCGCGACGGCTACGGGGAGACCGTGCAGTCGGGCCGGTACCTGCGCGCGGGTGCGCGGACGGCGGCCGCGCGGCGGCCCGCCGCCGTGGGCTTGGGAGTGGAAGGCGCCTGACATGGCCAGGACCCAGCAGCAGCGCCGCGAGGAAACCGTCGGGCGGCTGCTTGAGGCCTGCATCGACACCATCGTCGAGGTGGGATACGCGCGGGCGTCGGCCGCGGTGATCACCAAGCGGGCGGGGGTGTCGGTCGGCGCCCTGTTCCGTCATTTCGAAACGATGGGTGATTTCATGGCGGCCACGGCATCCGAGGTGTTGCGGCGCCAGCTGGAGTCATTCACCAAGCGAGTCGCCGAAATACCAGCCGACCGGCCGGCGCTGGACGCGGCGCTGTCAGTCCTCCAGGACATCACCAGCGGACCGACGAACGCGGTGCTGTACGAACTGCTGATCGCCGCGCGCACCGACGAGAAGCTCAGGGAAACTTTGCAACACGAGCTGGGGCAGTACTCCGCGAAGATTCACGAAGCCGCCCGGGCACTGCCCGGCGCCGAGGGCTTTCCGGAGGGAACATTTCCGGTCCTGGTGGCACTGCTGACGAACGTCTTCGACGGGGCCGCCGTCGTCGAGGGCGTACTGCCGCAGCCGGAAATCGCGGAGCAACGGATTCCGGTGCTGACGGCGCTGCTGACCGCGGCGCTGCCGAACGCGGGCTTGTAGCGATTAGTTACAGCGAACCGACGCTGGACTGCGGATTGAGCGCGAAGCCCCAGTCGAACAGGCTGGCCGCCTGATCCCAGTACGTCGGGCCGCCCTGTTTCACCAGCCCGTACATCATGGCGATCACCAGTCGGCGGCCGCCGCGTGCCGAGGCCCCCACGAACGTCTTGCGCGCGGCATCGGTGAAGCCCGTCTTGCCGCCGAGCGCGCCGGGGTAGCGCCGCAGCAGCTCGTCCTGGTTGAGGATCGGTTCGTCGCCGTGATCGCTGGGGAACATCGCCGACGGCTCCGCGGTGATCTGCGCGAACATGGGGTTGCCCATTGCGGCCCGGAAGATGACGGCCAGGTCGTGCGCCGTAGTCGCGCCGGAGCCGCCGGGTCCGTCGAGCCCCGACGGAGTGGCGGCGTGGGTGTTCGTCGCCCCCAGGGATGCGGCCTTGGCGTTCATCTTGGCCACGGCGGCGTCGGGCCCGCCCAGCATCTGCGCCAAGGTGTTGGCGGCGTCGTTACCCGAAACCAGCAGTAGGCCGTCGAGCAGTTGGCGCGCGGTGTAGGTGCGGAAAGGCTTGATGCCGACGCAGTTGCACTCCACCTCGGTGTCGGCGACATCGGCGACGACGGTGGAGTTCAGGTTCAGCTCGTCGAGGGCCACCAGCGCCAACAGCACCTTGATGGTGCTTGCGGGCGGATGGATTACATCTGGGTCGCGAGCGGCCAACACCTGACCGCTGTCCATGTCGGCCACGATCCAGGTTTGCGCCGGGCCGTCGGGGATCGGCAGCGATCCGGCCGGTTGCACGTCCAGGTCGGCTCGGGCAGTGGCCGTGCCGAAGGTGGCGATGACCGTGAGCAGGGCCGCGATGGCGGCGATGAGCTTGCCCATGGGCGGTCAGTTTAACTTCCGGGCTGTTCCCACGACGATTTCTGCCGCGTGTCCCTGTGTTCTGAGTCCCGGGAGCGCGGTGTTGAATCAAGCCATGTTGAGCCTCGCCGAAATTTCCGACCGGTTGGAGATCCAACAGCTGCTGGTCGACTACTCCACCGCCATTGACCAGCGCCGATTCGACGATCTCGACAACGTGTTCACCCCCGACGCGTACATCGACTACCGCGCCCTGGGGGGCATCGACGGCCAGTATCCCGAAGTGAAGAAATGGCTGTCGGAGGTGCTGCCCAACTTCCCGGTGTACGCGCACATGCTCGGCAACTTCTCGGTGCGCGTCGACGGGGACACCGCATCGTCGCGGGTGATCTGCTTCAACCCGATGGTGCTGGGCGGCGAAAAGGACCAGATCCTGTTCTGCGGACTCTGGTACGACGACGAGTTCGTGCGCACCCCCGAGGGCTGGCGGATGACGCGGCGGGTCGAGACCAAGACCTTCCAGAAGGTCATGTAGGCGAACCCGATGGCGAATTTCCGCCGGACCACTCCGCTCTGGCACAATGGGCGGCTGTCCGCCCCGCGATTACGGCCGCGCGGTGGTCACACACGCGAGGCAAAACCGGATCCGGGCATCCCGCCCGTTTCGCTGAATTGCAGCGTGACACACATAGGAGAAATCGCGTAACCATGGCTGTGAAGATCAAGCTCACTCGGCTTGGCAAGATCCGCAATCCCCAGTACCGCATCGCCGTTGCCGACGCGCGCACCCGCCGCGACGGCCGCTCCATCGAGGTCATCGGCCGGTATCACCCGAAGGAAGAGCCGAGCCTGATCGAGATCAACTCGGAGCGCGCCCAGTATTGGCTCTCCGTGGGTGCTCAGCCCACCGAACCCGTTCTCAAGCTGCTGAAGATCACCGGTGACTGGCAGAAGTTCAAAGGCATTCCGGGCGCCGAGGGCCGGCTGAAAGTCAAGCCCGCCAAGCCCAGCAAGCTGGAGTTGTTCAACGCCGCATTGGCGGCCGCCGAGGGCGGTCCCACCACCGAGGCCGCGCGGCCGAAGAAGAAGGCGCCGGCGAAGAAGGCCGCCAAGGCTGAGGAGCCGGCAGCTGAGGCGGAGCCCGCTGCCGAGGCAACCGAGCCTGCAGCTGAGGCCGCCGCCGAGACCCCGGCCGAGCAGTCCGAGTCTTCGGAAAGCTGACAGGCGCGATGAGCACGGTTGTCGTAGACGCTGTTGAGCATCTGGTTCGGGGAATCGTCGACAACCCCGACGATGTCCGGGTGGACCTGGTCACCAATCGGCGTGGGCGGACTGTCGAAGTACATGTTCATCCCGACGACCTGGGCAAGGTGATCGGTCGCGGGGGACGCACCGCGACCGCGTTGCGCACGCTGGTCGCCGGCATCGGCGGCCGCGGTATCCGCGTCGACGTGGTGGACACCGACCAGTAGCTCATGGAGCTGGTAGTCGGGCGCGCCGTCAAAGCGCACGGCATCAGCGGCGAGGTTGTCGTCGAGATCCGCACCGACGATCCCGCTGAACGGTTCGCGCCCGGTACTAGTTTGCGCGCCAAGCGATCCCGTGACAGGGGCGCTCAAGAGCGCAGCTATGTCGTCGACAGCGTGCGTGAGCATAGCGGGCGGCTACTGGTGCGATTGGCCGGAGTGGCCGACCGCGACGCCGCCGACGCGTTGCGCGGCAGTCTGTTCGTCGTCGACTCCGATGACCTGCCGCCCATCGACGAGCCGGACACCTACTACGACCACCAGCTGGAAGGCCTTCGGGTCCGAACCGTCACCGGAACGGATGTCGGCGTCGTCACCGAGGTGCTGCACACCGCGGCCGGCGAACTGTTGGCGGTCAAAGGTGGTTCCCGAGAAGTCTTGGTGCCGTTCGTCAGCGCGATCGTCACGTCGGTCTCGCTGGACGACGGCACCGTCGACATCGACCCGCCCGACGGACTGCTGGATTTGGCATAGCGCGGGCGCATGAAAATCGACGTCATCACCATCTTTCCGTCCTATCTGGACCCGCTGCGACAATCCCTGCCGGGCAAGGCGATTGAGTCGGGTCTGGTCGAGCTGCGGGTGCACGACCTGCGGCGGTGGACCCATGACGTGCACCGCTCGGTGGACGACGCTCCGTACGGCGGTGGGCCGGGGATGGTGATGCGCGCGCCGGTGTGGGGCGACGCGCTGGATGAAACCTGTTCGGGCGAAACACTGTTGATCGTTCCCACCCCCGCCGGTGCGCTGTTCACCCAGGCCACCGCCCAGCGCTGGAGCACCGAGTCACACCTGGTGTTCGCCTGCGGACGTTACGAGGGCGTCGACCAGCGGGTGATTGACGACGCCGCCCGGCGGGTGCGGGTCGAAGAAGTCTCGATCGGTGACTACGTGTTGCCCGGTGGCGAGGCGGCGGCCGTGGTGATCATCGAGGCGGTCCTGCGCCTGGTGGCCGGAGTCCTCGGCAATCCCGCCTCGCTGCACGATGATTCACACTCGCCGGGCCTGGACGGGCTCTTGGAGGGGCCCAGCTATACCCGGCCGCCGAGCTGGCGTGGCCTCGACGTCCCGGAAGTCCTGCTGTCCGGTGACCATGCCCGCATTGCGGCCTGGCGCCGGGAGGTCTCATTGCAGCGCACCCGGGAACGGCGCCCCGACCTATCCGGGGGCCAGGCGGGCCCGGACTAGCGGTTCAGATCCGGCCGTTGGGGAATATCGTCTTGACGGCCTGGGTGATCGTGTCTCGCGCGGTCGCGTCATCGGAGGGCTGCAGCGACTCGATCACCATGATGTAGCGCCGGTCCGCGCCGATCACGCCTGTCGACAGGTGCATCCAGTCGGGGCCGATGCAGCACATCCAGCCCTGCTTGACCGCGACCGGCTCGGCGTACAGGCCGTCCGGAATGCCGAACCGCTGCGGGTAGCCGTCGATTCCGTTAGGGGTCGACTGAGCCAGATCGTTGATGATCATCCTGGCCCGCTCCGGCGGTAGCCCACCGGACCCGTTGAGCAGCATCTCGTAGTAGCGAACCAAGTCGCTCGCCGTACTGATCGTGTTCCACCAACGCCCGTCGCCGGGCGGCGTGGTCGACGCCAGGCCATACCGGCTCGCGACTTGGCTGACGATGACGTCTCCGCCGTCTTGGCCCCAGAATTTCTCCGCGGCGCCGTCGTCGGACGACTGCAACATGACGTCCATCGCCTGACGGTCCTGCGGCGACAGCATGGTCTTGCCGGCGGATTCCTGTAGCAGCAGATCATCGGCGATGAATAGTTTGGCCACCGACGCGATGCCGGGAATCTGGGCGTTGCCATTGGAGAGCAGCTGGTGGGTAAATCGATCGAGGATGGCCACCGAGAGGGTGGCGCGAGCGGCGGCCGCTTGCGCGGTGGCCTGCTGGATGCGTGCCTGCACGCCGACGAAATCGGCATCCGGCGGCCGTTCGGCCACCGCGGGCGGCGTACCGATCTGCAACAGGATGTTGGCCAGCTTCGGTTGGGACTGCAACGAGCCGGGGGCGCTGTACGCCGGCTTGCCGGCTCCCTTATTGAGCGATGTCGCTTCGAGGATCGCCTCGTCGCACCCGGCCAACACAAGTGTCACCGCTGCCATGGCAGTGAGCAGTGCGAGCGGGCGTGCGTGCATCTTTCTCCTCTGGCTCCTCCGGCTCAGCGGCTCCTGTGGCATCCTCCGGTGTCCGACTAGCGCGTTTGGCCCCAGTAATGTGTACCATTCACCAGCACCTTCGGCGCGTCATGAACCGCTTCCTTTACGTGTGATTTTCAAAGCACGTGGGGCGTCTGGCACAATTGACCAGTTGTCTCGAGCGGTTGTCGGCGGGCCGGTACGCCTGCCCGCCCAGAGATACGCCCACCAAGCCCGAACACCCCAAGGAAGTGTCTTAGCTCATGAACAGGCTGGACTTCGTCGATCAGACGTCGCTGCGCGACGATATCCCGGCCTTTGGCCCGGGCGACACCATCAACGTGCACGTCAAGGTGATCGAGGGCGCCAAGGAGCGTATCCAGGTGTTCAAGGGCGTGGTGATCCGCCGCCAGGGCGGCGGAATCCGCGAGACCTTCACGGTGCGCAAGGAGAGCTACGGCGTCGGCGTCGAGCGGACTTTTCCGGTGCATTCGCCCAACATCGACCACGTCGAGGTGGTGACGCGTGGCGATGTTCGCCGCGCCAAGCTCTACTACCTGCGTGAACTTCGTGGCAAGAAGGCCAAGATCAAGGAGAAGCGCTGACCTGCGCGCCTCAGTGGTTGCCCGGTGCTGGCTAGTGTGATGTGGTGACCGAAACCACGGACTCGTCACCTGAGCCCCAGCCCGACGGTGGCCAGTCGGAGCCGAAAATCTCCACAGCCGGAACCGCTGAAACCGACGCGGTCCCCGACGGCCCGCCGCCGCCGCTGCCTCCCGGGCGGGGCGAGGAGGACCCCAAGAAGCGGTCAACGCTGCGCGAACTCGCGATTCTGGCGGTCATCGCCGTGGTGCTCTACTACGTCATGTTGACGTTCGTGGCGCGTCCCTACCTGATCCCGTCGGAATCCATGGAGCCCACGCTGCACGGATGCACGGGCTGCGTCGGCGACCGCATCATGGTGGACAAGCTCACCTACCACTTCGGCTCACCGCACCCGGGTGACGTCATCGTCTTCAAGGGACCGCCGAACTGGAACTACGGGTACAAGTCGATCCGGTCCAAAAACACCGCGCTGCGCTGGGTGCAGAACACGCTGTCGTTCATCGGTTTCGTGCCTCCCGACGAGAACGACCTGGTCAAGCGGGTCATCGCGGTGGGCGGGCAGACGGTGCAGTGCCGGGCGGACACCGGATTGACTGTCAACGGCAAGCCGGTGAAGGAGCCATACCTCAACTCCGCCACCATGATGGCCGACCCGGCGGTGTATCCGTGCCTGGGCAGCGAGTTCGGGCCGGTCACCGTCCCGCAGGGACGTGTGTGGGTGATGGGCGACAACCGGACGCACTCGGCGGACTCGCGCGCGCACTGCACCAGCACTCCGGCCGAAGCGGTCAAGGGGATTCTGTGCACCGGCGACCCGGCCTCGGGGACCGTGCCGGTGTCCAATGTCATCGGCAAGGCGAGGTTCATCGTCTGGCCGCCGTCGCGATGGGGTGGAGTGGGTTCGGTGAACCCCCAGCAGGGTCAGTAGCCATGGCCACGACGTGGCCGCCGCGGACCGTGATCCGTAAAGCCTCAGGCTTGCGCACCCTGGAGTGCGCGCTGTACCGCGGCGGTTTGGGACCGGTGGCCGGGGTGGACGAGGTGGGCCGCGGTGCCTGCGCGGGACCGTTGGTGGTGGCGGCGTGCGTGCTCGGTCCCGGGCGGCTGGAAAGCCTTGCCGCCCTTGATGATTCAAAAAAGCTTACGGAAAAGGTGCGGGAGAAGCTGTTCCCGCTGATCCGCCGTTACGCGCTGGCCTACCACGTGGTGTTCATCCCGTCGGTCGAGGTGGACCGGCGCGGCGTGCACGTGGCCAACATCGAAGGGATGCGTCGCGCCGTGGCCGGCCTGTCGGTGCGGCCCGGCTATGTGTTGAGCGACGGGTTTCGGGTGCCCGGGCTGACGGTGCCGTCGCTACCGGTGGTCGGCGGCGACGCGGCGGCCGCCTGTATCGCCGCGGCCAGTGTGCTGGCCAAGGTGAGCCGGGACCGGTTGATGGTCGCGATGGACGCCGACCACCCCGGCTACGGCTTCGCCGACCACAAGGGATACTGCACGCCCGCGCACAGCATGGCGCTGACCCGGCTGGGTCCGTGCCCCGAGCACCGGTATTCGTTCATCAACGTCCGGCGCGTGGCGGGCGGGTCGAACACGCGGCTGGTGGCCGAATGCAAACCGGACCCTCCGGGCGAGCATGCCGGATACCGGTGAGGAAAGATGGGGCCAGGGAAGAAGGCAGGGAGAAGGACGTCTGAGCAGATGAGTGGCAGATGAGTGCAGAGGATCTCGAAAAGTACGAAACCGAGATGGAGCTCTCGCTGTACCGCGAATACAAGGACATCGTCGGCCAGTTCAGCTACGTCGTGGAAACTGAGCGGCGCTTCTACCTGGCCAACAGCGTGGAGATGGTGCCCCACAACGCCGACGGCGAGGTGTACTTCGAGCTGCGGTTGTCCGACGCCTGGGTGTGGGACATGTACCGTCCGGCCCGCTTCGTCAAGCAGGTGCGGGTGGTCACCTTCAAGGACGTCAACATCGAAGAAGTCGAGAAGCCCGAGCTGCGACTGCCCGAATAAACCCCGGGCCGCCGCAGCTATGCGGTGGGCTCGAACGGTAGTTGGCCGCGGTGTTCGATGACAAGCCGCGCCACGTCGGCGAGCTTGATGTTGAAACTTTGGGAGTGGCGCCGCAGCAGGTCAAAGGCCTCCTGCTCGGTGAAATCGTTCAGCGTCATCAACATGCCGACCGCCTTGCCGATCTCGCGGTTGCTGATCAGTCCTCGTCGTAGGCTAGCGGCGTCTTCGCCCTTAGAGACGGCATTGATGGCCACGCTCGCAAACGCTGCGAGCACCGCCGCCCGTCCGGCGGCTTCGGTGTCGAAGACGTTAGGGGTGTCGCTGAAGAGGTTGAGCGCAGCGCCTTTGCGTTTGTCGACCAGGATCCGAAAGCCCATGGCGCCACGCACCGGCGTCTCGGCGAGCAGCGCGGCCGCCAGTTGGGGCCACTGGGACGGCGTGGTCAGGTCCGGCTCGATCTGAGGAGCTTCCTCCTCGATGGCATCGATGCAGGGTCCGTCGCCGGCGCGCCGTTCGAGGTCGTCGACCCGGTGCGCGAGCCGGTCGCTCGCGCCCGCGGTGACGTAGCCGTCGTTTTTGCGGATCAGCAGACTGGCGTGGTCGCAACCCGGAACGATCAGGGTCGCCGCCACGCAGATGGCGGCGTATATCTCGCCGGCGTCGGAGCCCTGGTAAATGATCTCGGCCAGGGCAGAGAACACTGTCCCGGGGTCCGCTGTCACCCCGCCAGGTGGTGTCGCCGCTAAGTCGGCGTTCGGTTCGCCCGCCAAGTCTTCCCTCGCTTCAGCTTTCACTGCTGGCCACAGCTTATTCCGTACGATTCCATCCTCCTTGTTCCAGCGACAGAGCTCCACGTATTTGGGTAATCATGCGCGGCGGCTTCACGCACTTCGGTCCCGGATCCCGTCGGTGTTTGGCCGGCGGCGCAGGTGGGAAAGTAAATCCAGATGGGAATCACTGTCGCCGTCACCGGGCCGACCGGAGAGATCGGTGTCTCGGCGGTGACGGCCTTGGAGCGCGAACCCGCGGTGGACAAGATCGTCGCGATGGCGCGCCGGCCGTTCACGCCGCCGACCCGGGGTTGGGTCGAATGGCTGCACGTCGCGCGAGCATCGGTGGTGATGGATACCAGAAAAGCGCAGCGGCACCTCGGCTGGCGCCCGACGCACTCATCGGCGGAGACGCTGGCGTCGCTGGCTAAAGCGGTGTGAGGTTGGCCCGAGCGCGCGCCAAACCGGACAATGATCCCGTGGGACACGTAACCGCGCGCCGGCGGGCAAGGCATCTCAGCGCCGATCAAGCGATCACCCGGTCGGAAACCCTGGCCGTCGAGGAGCCGCTGGAGATCCGCGTCAATGGGGCGCCGGTCACGGTCACGATGCGCACGCCCGGCTCGGACATCGAACTCGCGCAAGGCTTTTTGCTCACTGAAGGGGTAGTTGGCGGCCGCGAGGACATGCTGACGATCCGCTACTGCGGCGGGCGCGGTGAGGACGGGGTCAATTTGTACAACGTGCTGGACGTGACGCTGGCCCTGGGCGTCCAACCGCCCAGTCTGGATATCACCCGCAACTTCTACACCACCTCGTCGTGCGGGGTCTGCGGCAAGGCCTCCCTGGATGCGGTGCGGCTGATCAGCCGGTTCTCACCCGGCGACGACCCCGCCACCATCGCCGCGACCACGCTCAAGGCGATGCCCGGCCAACTTCGCAGCGCGCAAAAGGTCTTCGCCAGCACCGGCGGGCTGCATGCCGCGGCGTTGTTTGCAGTGGACGGCACCATGCACGTCGTGCGTGAGGACATCGGCCGGCACAATGCGGTCGACAAGGTCATCGGCTGGGCGGTGGAGCACGAGCGGATACCGCTGAGCGCCTCGGTGTTGCTGGTCAGCGGGCGGGCGTCGTTCGAGTTGACCCAGAAGGCGCTGCTCGCCGGGATTCCGGTGCTGGCCGCCGTCTCGGCGCCGTCATCGCTGGCGGTGTCGCTGGCCGAGGAGTCTGGGATCACGCTGGTGGCGTTCCTGCGGAAGGACTCGATGAACGTCTACACCAGGGCGGACCGCATCACGTAATCGTCCGTCGCGATGCGTTCCTGTGCGCCACGGCTAGGTGCCTCGAAGCATGTACGACGTATATGCAGCACTGTACGGGGTATATTTGGCGACATGGCGAACAGGAGAAGCGGATCCGTGGCCCGCGAACGGCTCAGCCGCGACACCATCGTGGACGGGGCCATCGCGCTGGCGGACGCGGAGGGCCTCGACGCGGTGACCATCCGGCGGCTCGCCCAGGATCACAAGGTCACCCCGATGGCGTTGTATTGGCACTTCAAGGACAAGGGCGAACTGCTGGACGGCATCGCCGAACGCCTCTTTGCCGACGTCCGGCTTCCGGCGCCGTCCCGTAAGCCCTGGCCCGAACAATTGCGCTCCATCCTCGAAGCGCTATCGGCCGCGCTGCGCCCGCATCCCGAGGTGGCCGGCCTGGTCTCCGACCGCGTGTTGTCCTCTGAGGCCGGGCTGACGGTGGCCGAACGCACGCTGGCGCTGCTGCGGCATGCGGGGCTTTCCGCCGAGCAGGCTGCCCAGGTGGGCGGCTACCTGCTCAACGCCGTCGCCATGCTCGTGACCACCGAGCCGGGGCGGGAGTACGGTCCTGACTCCGAGGCCCGTGACGACGCAATCCGCCGTAAGACCGCGTCGTTGAGCGGACTGCCTATACGGCGTTATCCCAGCGTCGTGTCCTCCGCCAGCGTGCTGGCCGCGTGCCCCAGTCCGGACGCCTACTTCAGCCTCGGGCTCGACATGCTGATCGCCGGCGTCACCGCCACCGCAGAACAAGGTTCTCCGCCGGCGAACCCGGCCTGACCTGGTAGGGCAAACGATTCCGAGCCCCGTGTTGACACTATACGATGTATAGGTTTTACTATACGATGTACAGGTACGGCATACAATCAACGCGAACGGTGGAAGTCAGATGAATGAGAACCTAACGGCAGTCCGGCGCGATGCGCTGTCCAAGCCTCTTACCCTGCACAGCGGCATCACTCTGGCGAACCGGCTCGCGAAGGCTGCGACCAGCGAGCATCTCGCGGACCGTCGCGGGGCACCGACCAACCAGCTCATCACCGCCTACCGGGCGTTGGCGCACTCCGGCGCCGGGTTGCTCATCAGCGGCAACGTCATGGTCGACGGTGCGGCGCTGGAAGCACCGCGCAACGTGGTCATCGAGGACGGCCGACACCTCGCCCAACTGCGCCGTTGGGCCACGGTAACCGAGGGCACCGACGCCAAATTCATCCTGCAGCTGTCTCACCCTGGGCGGCAGACGATGCGCGGCAACGTGCTGCCTGGGCGTCGACAGGACGTAGTCGGCCCATCCGAGGTGCCGCTCGCCATGGGGGGCAACCGGCTCTTCAGAGCGCCCCGCGCCCTCTCCGACACGGAGATCACCGAGATCATCGGCCGGTTCGCCCGCGCCGCCCGGATCGCCGCCAACACCGGCTTCGACGGCGTGCAGATCCACGCCGCGCACGGCTACCTGTTCAACCAGTTCCTGTCGCCGCTGGTCAATCAGCGCACCGACCGCTGGGGCGGCTCGCTGGAGAACCGGATGCGACTGCTTATCGAGACGGTGCGAGAGATCCGGGCAACGACCCCCTCTCAGTTCCTGATCGCCGTCAAGCTGAATTCCGCCGATTTCCAGCGCGGCGGCTTCGACGCCGACGACTCCCTGACCGTCGCCCACGCCTTGGAGAAGGAAGGC
Source organism: uncultured Actinomycetota bacterium (assembly GCA_963767375.1). Lineage (GTDB taxonomy): Bacteria > Actinomycetota > Actinomycetes > Mycobacteriales > Mycobacteriaceae > Mycobacterium. The sequence continues at coordinate 1,591,898 of CAVYDT010000003.1, read as the reverse complement.
ATCGACCTCCTGGAGATCTCCGGCGGCACCTATGAGAGCACCGCCATGGTCACCGGCACACCACAGCGAGAATCGACCCGCGCACGCGAGGCGTACTTCCTCGAATTCGCGGAACGCTTCTCCCAAGAATTGTCGGTGCCCGTCATGCTGACTGGCGGATTCCGCACCCGGCAGGGCATGAACGACGCACTTGACAGCGGTGCGGTCGACATCGTCGGACTGGCACGCCCCATCACCTACGAGCCGGACCTGCCGCGACGCTTGCTGGACGGAACCGCCGAGCAGAGCCTGGTGACGCCGAAGACCCTCGGCCACAAGGCCGTCGACGACCTCCTCAACAGCGCCTGGCACCAGCAGCAGATCGCCCGGATGGGCCGTGGCAGGCCCGTGCGTCCCGGGAGAAGCCCCGCGATCGCGCTGGTGATCGCTCTGCTCACCACCGGCCGGGACCTCCTAGTTCCGTGGCTGGCGCCGAGCTGACTCAGATTTCCCCCGACCCAGCCCCAAAGGAGACAACACCATGGACCTACAACTCACCGACAAGGTCGTCGTCGTCACCGGTGCCGCCTCAGGCATCGGGCAGGCGACCGCGCGGCTGCTCGCCGAAGAAGGAGCCGTCGTCGTCGTTGTCGACCGCGATCCGATCGACACTGGTCTCGACGCTCGCGGCACCGCCGTCCAAGCCGACCTCACCGACCCCGCCACACCCGACCGCGTGATCGCCACCGTGCTCGAACAGCACGGCCGGATCGACGCCCTCGTCAACAACGCGGGCGGACTACAAGCCCGCACCGGCTTCCTGGACATCACCGACGAGCAGTGGCTGGCCACCTTCAACCTCAATTTCCACGCCGCCCGCCGCATGAGCCGCGCCGCCGTGCCCGCCATGCTCGCCGGCGGCGGCGGCAGCCTCGTCCACCTCGGCAGCGACTCCGCGCGGATGCCGGAAGTCGGCAACCTCGACTACGCGGCGGCCAAACTTCCGCTGCTGGCACTGTCCACCTCACTGGCCACCGAGTTCAGCCCCCAAGGCATCCGGTCGAACGTCGTGGTCCCCGGACCCACCCGCACCCCGCTCTACGACCGGCCGGGGGGTTTCGGCGACCAGGCCGCCGAGCTGTGGGGCACAGACAAGGAAACCGCGATCACCCGCATGGTGACCGAAGTCCGACCCCTGCTCACTCGCCGGATGGGCCGGCCCGACGACATCGCACAGGTCGTCGCCTATCTCGTCTCACCCCTGTCGAGCCAGGTCACCGCCGCCGAATGGAGTGTCGACGGCGGCGCGCAGCGCCACATCTGACTCCACCACCGCCCGGGGCCCGGCGGTCAGCGACCGGCTACCGTTTGGGCTGGGCGTGGCTGGTGACAGCGCTCTGCCGGTCGGGGCAGGGACAGACCGGGAATAGAAGGGAAACACCAATGCACAAGCCTTCGGTCCGCGTCGTTGGGCGTGACCAGCTCTCCGATGACACCCCGCAAACCCCGGGACTGCTCCGGGAGGTCGCGTTCGACAGCCGCAACCCTGACGTAAAGGTACTGAGCGCCTTCCTCAGCACGGTGCTACCCGGGGCGGCGACGGGTGCGCACCACCACGGCGATCAGGAGACCATCCTGTACGTAGTTGAAGGCACCGCCAGGTACCGGTGGGGCGACCGTCTGGAGAACGTAGCCGAAGCGGGTCCGGGAGACTTCGTTTTCATTCCCGCGCACACGGTGCACCAGGAGATCAACGCGTCCACCGAGCACCCGACCGTATGGGTTGTCACCCGTTCGGATCCCGATCCGATCGTGGTCAACCTCCCCGAGCTGGACAAGTTCGCCGAGCCGGCTGCCCGCAAGTACCCCCACCCCTGACCCCACCACGCCCCGGCATCCGTCCCCGCGAGGCCGGGGGTTTGATCGCTGTGCGGCGGGCTAGGGGTCCGCGCATGAGCCGTAGGCGATGTCGTCCCAGATGTGGAATTGCCCGGTCCGCGGCGCCGCTACCATCGACCGCGGTCGCATCGGGCTGGTACGCGAGCGGGTACTGGGACCGCTGGCGATCCTTGAGGTGATCGGGTGGCCGATCGCCACGGCGGGCGATGGCGAATCGTCCGCGCCACTGCCGGCCAAGCTGCGGCGACGGCGCCGCTCGTAATCACTTAATCGCTGTCTTCCTTGGGCACTGCCCGGGCGTCGCCCAACGCGTTCCGATGCGGCTGTGCATAAGCGCGGGACTGGGGATAACCGGTCGTTCGGCTGGCGCAGAGGCTTTCGTCCGGCATGTCATGTCGGAGCCACCGCGCAGATTGGCCGCATGACGACCCCCACAACTTTGACCCGGGCTCAACTGGGAACTATGGGCGAGGCGCTCGCCGTGGATCACCTGACGCGGATGGGGTTGCGGATCTTGCACCGCAACTGGCGCTGCCGCTACGGCGAATTGGATGTGATCGCCTCCGACGAGGCCAGCCGCACGGTGGTGTTCGTCGAGGTCAAGACCCGCACCGGCGACGGTTACGGCGGGCTGGCGCACGCCGTCACCCCGCGCAAGGTCCGTCGGCTGCGCCGGCTGGCCGGCTTGTGGCTGGGCGGCCAGGACGCGGGCTGGGCGGCGATTCGCATCGACGTGATCGGCGTGCGCATCGGGCGCCGCCGCACCCCCGAGATCACGCACCTGCAGGGAATCGGCTGATGGCGCTGGGGCGCGCATTCTCGGTCGCGGTGCGCGGATTGGACGGACAGATCGTAGAAATCGAGGCCGACATCACCTCGGGCTTGCCCGGTGTGCACCTGGTGGGTCTGCCCGACGCCGCAGTGCAGGAATCCCGCGACCGGGTCCGCGCCGCGGTCACCAACTGCGGCAACACCTGGCCGATGGCCCGGCTCACGCTCGCGCTGTCACCGGCGACGTTGCCGAAAATGGGTTCCGTCTACGACATCGCCCTGGCCGCGGCCGTGCTGTCGGCGCAGCGAAAGCAACCGTGGGAACGTCTGGACAAGACGGTGCTGCTGGGCGAGCTGTCGCTGGACGGTCGGGTCCGGCCGGTGCGCGGAGTGCTGCCCGCCGTGCTGGCCGCCAAACGTGACGGCTGGCCGACCGTCGTCGTCCCGGTCGACAACCTGGCCGAGGCCAGCCTGGTTGACGGCATCGACGTCTGGGGCGTTCGCACGCTGAAGCAGCTGCAGGGTTGGCTGTGCGGGTCGGCCGGCCTGGACGACAGGGTCACCGCTGCGGCCACGACGGCTGAGGTGGCGGCCGATCTGGCCGATGTGGTGGGGCAGGCGCAGGCGCGGTTCGCGGTCGAGGTTGCGGCCGCCGGGGCCCACCACCTCATGTTGACCGGACCGCCGGGCGTGGGCAAAACGATGTTGGCGCAACGCCTTCCGGGAATACTGCCGGCGCTGTCGCACGGCGAGTCGCTGGAGGTCACCGCGATACACTCGGTGGCCGGCCTGCTGTCGGGGGAAACCCCGCTGATCACCCGCCCGCCGTTCGTGGCGCCGCACCACAGTTCCAGCGTCGCGGCGCTTGTCGGCGGGGGCTCGGGGATGGCCCGTCCGGGGGCGGTCAGCCGGGCGCATCGCGGGGTGTTGTTCTTGGACGAGTGCGCCGAGATCAGCGTCAGCGCGCTGGAAGCGTTGCGAACGCCGTTGGAAGACGGCGAGATTCGCCTTGCCCGCCGTGACGGGGTCGCGTGCTATCCCGCTCGGTTCCAGCTAGTGCTGGCCGCCAACCCGTGCCCCTGCGCGCCGGCCGATCCGCGGGATTGCATCTGCGCCGCGGCGGTCAAACGGCGCTACCTGGGCAAGCTGTCCGGGCCGCTGATGGATCGGGTAGATCTGCGGGTAGAGATGAATCCGGTTCGCGCGGGCGCGTTTTCGGCCGCCGACGGCGAGTCGACGGCGCAGGTGCGCCACCGCGTTGCGACGGCGCGCGACGCGGCCGCCGAGCGCTGGCGGCCACACGGATTCCGCACCAATGCCGAAGTCAGCGGGGCGCTCTTGCGGCGGAAGTTCCGCCCCAGTAACGCCGCGATGAATCCGTTGCGCACGGCGCTGGACCGTGGGCTGCTCAGCATCCGTGGCGTGGATCGTTCACTGCGGGTCGCATGGAGCCTTGCCGATCTGGCCGGCCGGGTCTCGCCCGGGCTGGACGAGGTAGCCGCCGCGCTGAGCTTCCGGCAGCCGGGAGCGCGGCGATGAGCGCGCGAGCCTGGGCATACCTGTCCCGGGTGGCCGAGCCGCCGTGCGCGGAACTCGCCGCCCTGGTGCATGCCGTCGGGCCCGTGGAGGCTGCCGACCGGGTCCGGCGCGGGTTGGTCGACGATGCACTGGCGCGGCACACCGAGTCCAGACGCGTAATAGACTGCGCCGCCGACGATCTCGAGCTGCTCGCCCACCGCGGCGGGCGATTGATCACGCCCGACGACGACGAATGGCCAGTGCTCGCGCTGGCCGCGTTCGACGGTCCCAGCGGTTTGGGGGTCCGGGAGAAGGGCCGGCCGCCGCTGGTGTTGTGGGCCCTGGGTCCCGCGCGCCTCGACGAGACGGCGCAGCGCGCGGCCGCTGTCGTCGGAACCCGGGCCGCCACAGCCTACGGCGAACATATGGCCGCCGACCTGGCTGCCGGACTGGCGGAACGCGACGTCGCGGTCGTCTCCGGCGGCGCCTACGGCATCGACGGCGCCGCTCACCGCGCGGCGCTGGCCGCCGACGGAATTACCGTGGCCGTCCTGGCCGGCGGGCTCGACGTCCCTTACCCGGCCGGGCATTCGGCGCTGCTGCATCGCATCGGCCAGCACGGACTGCTGCTCACGGAATACCCACCTGGTATCCGCCCGGCCCGGCACCGGTTTTTGACCCGTAATCGTTTGGTCGCCGCCGTAGCGGGGGCGGCGGTAGTGGTGGAAGCGGGCCTGCGCAGCGGCGCGGCGAATACCGCCGCCTGGGCGCGGGCATTGGGTCGTGTGGTGGCCGCGGTGCCCGGACCCGTGACCTCCTCGGCGTCGGCGGGTTGCCATGCGCTGCTGCGTAACGGCGCGGAGCTGGTCACCCGAGCCGATGACGTTGTCGAGCTCGTCGGCCGCATCGGCGAGTTGGCGCCCGAAGAACCGCACCCGACCACCGCGCTGGACGGGCTCACCGAGGCCGAACGCCAGGTCTACGAGGCATTACCGGGCCGCGGCGCGGCCTCGGTCGACGAGATCGCGGTCGCCTCCGGGCTGGTACCCGAACAGGTGCTGGGCCCGCTGGCGATGCTCGAGATCACCGGCTTGGCCGAGCGCCACGACGGCCGGTGGCGGATCGTCCGCGTCCGTCGTGGCCGCGCCGCGGCCCGGCCGTCAGACGCGCGACTCGTATAGTCGACTGGGATCGGGTCTGGACAGGAGGAGAAGTTGGCAGGTCGACCTCTGCAAAGTTTTCACGTCGTCGGTACCGAACAGCTCACACCGCACATGGTTCGGGTTGTGCTGGGGAGCAACAGCTTCGACACCTTCGTGCCCAGCAAATTCACTGACTCCTACGTCAAGCTCGTCTTCGTCGACGACGACATAAGCGATAAGGACGTGGCCGGGTTGCCGCACCCGTTGACCTTGGACAGCTTCGCCGAGCTGCCGCCTGAGAAGAAGCCGTCCGTTCGGACGATCACGGTGCGCCGGGTCGACGCAGCGGCCCGCGAGATCGCGGTGGACATCGTCGTGCACGGCGAGCACGGGGTGGCAGGGCCGTGGGCGGCCGCGGCCCAGCCCGGCCAGCCGATCTACCTGATGGGGCCCGGTGGCGCCTACACCCCCGATCCGGCAGCCGATTGGCATTTGCTGGCCGGTGACGAATCCGCGCTGCCGGCCATCGCGGCAGCGCTGGAAGCGCTGCCGCCCACCGCGGTCGGCAAGGCATTCATCGAGGTTGCCGGCCCCGAAGATGAGATCGGATTGACCGCACCCGAGGCCGTTCAGGTGAACTGGGTCTACCGCGGCGGCCGCGCCGATCTGGTTCCCGAGGACCGTGCCGGTGATTTCGCGCCGTTGATCGAGGCGGTCAGCACCGCCGAGTGGTTGCCGGGGCAGGTGCACGTCTTCATCCACGGCGAGGCGCAAGCCGTCATGCACAACTTGCGGCCGTACATCCGCACCGAACGCGGCGTGGACCGAAAATGGGCGTCGTCGATCTCCGGTTACTGGCGGCGCGGACGCACCGAAGAGACGTTCCGGCAGTGGAAGAAGGAACTGGCCGAGGCAGAGGCTGGGGTTCAGGGCTGACATGGCATTCGGGGACTATCAGAACGAGATCTACCTGCAGGGATTGGGCGGGGTGGTGCCGGCGCTGCCGATGGTCTACGCCGAACTGGAGGCGAGGGCCGCGCAGACCCTGCCGCCGTCGGTGTGGTCATACGTCGCGGGCGGGGCTGGCGACGAGCGCACGCAGCGGGCCAACTGCGAAGCCTTCGAGCGGTGGGGCCTGATGCCGCGCATGTTCGTCGGCGCCGCGCAACGCGATCTGTCCGTCGAATTGTTCGGGCTGACCTTGCCGGCGCCGCTGTTCATGGCACCCATCGGCGTCATCGGGCTGTGTGCCCAGGACGGCCACGGCGACCTGGCCACCGCGCGCGCGGCCGCGGCCACCGGCGTTCCGATGGTCGCCTCGACGCTGACCGTCGACCCGCTGGAAGACGTCGCCGCCGCCTTGGGCGATACGCCGGGTTTTTTCCAGCTGTACACACCGACCGACCGGGAGCTGGCCGCCAGCCTGGTGCACCGCGCCGAGGCGGCCGGCTTCAAGGGCATCGTCGTCACGCTCGACACCTGGGTGACGGGCTGGCGACCGCGTGATCTGCGCACGTCGAACTTCCCCCAGCTCCGCGGGCACTGCCTGAGCAACTACTTCAGCGACCCGGTCTTCCGCGCCAGCCTGCAACGCCCCCCGGAGGAGGATCGCCAAACGGCCACGCTGCGCTGGATCCAGGTCTTCGGAAACCCCTTGACCTGGGACGACCTGCCCTGGTTGCGCTCACTGACCGATCTGCCGCTGCTGGTGAAGGGCATCTGCCACCCCGATGACGCCCGGCGCGCCAAAGACGGCGGCGTCGACGGCATCTACTGCTCCAATCACGGCGGACGCCAGGCCAACGGGGGCCTGCCCGCCATCGATTGCCTGCCGGGGGTGGTCGAGGCGGCCGACGGGCTGCCGGTGTTGTTCGACTCCGGCATCCGCAGCGGCGCGGATGTCATCAAGGCACTCGCGCTGGGTGCAACCGCGGTGGGTGTCGGCCGCCCGTACGCCTATGGTCTGGCGCTCGGCGGAGTCGACGGCGTTGTGCACGTGCTGCGCACGCTGCTCGCCGAAGCGGACCTGATCATGGCCGTCGACGGCTATCCCGACCGCAAAGATCTCACCCCGGACACACTTCGGCGCGTCGACTGACAAACGCCGCAGTGTGTCTGCGAGCGTGGGGGAGTGCAGGCGATCCTCGAGGAGTTCGACGAATACCTTGAGCTGCAATGTGGCCGCTCGGCGCATACCCGTCGCGCCTACCTGGGCGACCTGCGCTCGCTGTTCGGTTTCCTCAATGGACAGCGAAACGGTGAGGGCATCGGGCTGGACGGACTGAGTCTGCCCCTACTGCGAGCATGGCTGGCCACCGCGGCCGGGGCCGGCGCCGCGCGCACGACGCTGGCCCGTCGCACCTCGGCGGTCAAGGCGTTCACCGGGTGGGCCGCGCGGCGCGGTCTGCTCGCCGCAGACCCCGCCGCCCGCCTGCAAGTGCCCAAGGCGCACCGCACCTTGCCGGCGGTGCTGCGCCAGGATCAGGCGCTCGCGGCCATGGCGGCCGCGAAATCGGGTGCGGAGCAAGGTGATCCGTTGGCTCTGCGGGACCGGCTGATCGTCGAGATGCTGTACGCCACCGGTATCCGGGTGAGCGAGCTGTGCGGCCTGGACATCGACAGCGTGGACACCGGGCATCGGCTGGTGCGCGTCCTGGGCAAGGGCGATAAGCCACGCACCGTGCCGTACGGGGTGCCGGCCGCCGACGCGTTGCGCGCCTGGCTGGCCGAGGGCCGTCCGGAGCTGGTCACCGCCGAATCCGGCCCGGCGCTGCTGCTGGGCGCGCGGGGCCGGCGGCTCGACGTGCGGCAGGTCCGCACCGTCGTGCACCAGACCGTCGCCGCGGTCAACGGCGCACCCGATATGGGGCCGCACGGACTGCGGCACAGCGCGGCCACTCATCTGCTCGAAGGCGGAGCCGACCTGCGGGTCGTCCAGGAGTTGCTCGGCCATTCCAGCCTGGCGACCACCCAGCTCTACACCCATGTCGCGGTATCCCGGCTGCGGGCGGTGCACGATCAGGCCCATCCGCGGGCTTGATGGCGCCTGTCACATCTGTCACGGCTGTCTCCAAGCCGAGGGAACACCCGGTGTGCCCGCCTCCGAGCGACAACACCGCAAACCGGATGCCAACGGCCGATGCCATGCCTCGCACAAGGGCTGTCATGGTTCATCACGATGCTGTTGCCGTTGTGAGCGCGTTCGCCGGGGCGGCAGCGGCCGTTACGGCGACAGTGACCGCCGCTCCAGCCCAGGCGAGATGTCGTTGTTCCGGTGTCGCCGATCGGCCCCGAATGGGCGTCACACGCGCACCGCTGGTCACGCCACGGTAGGCCGAATTATTTACGTCCGTTATTTCTGCCCGGGGTGGTCCAATCTCTTGCTGTAATTGGGCTCGACAGCAAGGGGAGGATCTAGCGACGGGAGGATCTGTTGGACGCGGGGAACGATCACTCCTGCGACGGCGAGACCGAAGGCGGGCTGCTGGATCCAGCCTCCGATGGTCGGCAGATGCAGGCAGATCTCGCCGAGCAGCGGTACCGGCGGCTGGTGCACCACAGCCCCGACGCCATCGCCGTGCATGAGGGCGGCCGCGTCGTCTACGTCAACCCTGCCGGGATCCGCTGGATCGGCGCACAGTCCAGCGCTGAGCTGGTGGGACACGCGATCACCGAATTCGTCCATCCGGACTCGGTTCCCGCGATGCTGGTGCGAATCGCTTCCCTACGGCGCGAGGGGGACACATCTCCACCCTCGGAGGCGGTGATGCTGCGTTTTGATGGCACCACCCTCGACGTCGAGGCAGTGTCGATGCTGACGGTCTGGGAGGGCAGACCCGCCTATCAGGTGATGTTCCGCGATCTGTCTGCCCGGAAGGCCGCCGAGGCGGCGCTGCGCTGCCAGGCGGCGCTGGCCACGCACGTCAGTGACGCGATCATCGCCACCACGTTCACCGGCATCGTCGCCAATTGGAACCCGGCCGCTGAAGTCATCTACCGCCGACCCGCCGCACGAGCACTGGCACTCCCGGTCAGCGAGGCGATCGGCGCCCCGTTGGACCCCGCCGCGATCATCGCCCACGGCGGAATCGTTCACAGCACCCACCACGCCGCGGATGGAACGGCACTGACCGTGCGGGTCTCCGCCGTCGCAATAAACACCGGCTATCTCCTGATCTGCACCGACCAGACCGCCCTGCGCCACGCCGAACAACACCTCCAAACCGTGGTGAACACACTCGACTACGGGGTCGCGGTCGTCGGCAGCGACGGCCGTGTCGAATCCTCGAATCCGGCGGCCGACCGAATATTCGGCACGGCGCCCGAGATTGTCGAAAGCCGGCCGGGCAGCCAAGCCCTCGACTTTTCCATCTACGACACCGCCGGCCACCTCATCGGTGCAGACCGGCATCCGCTCACCCAGATCCGGCAGACCGGAACCCCAATCAGTGATTACGTCTTTGGGGTCGATCGCTTCGACGGACAACGGGTATGGCTGTGCGCAGGCTATCGCCTGCTCGACCCCGACGATGTCGAGCATTCAGCGGTGCTCATCTCACTCACCGACATCACCGCACACCGCACCGCCAGCGAACGGCTCGCCTACGAGGCCACACACGACTCGCTGACCGGGCTGCCCAACCGCGCCTACGCTGTCACCCGCGTTACCGAAGCGCTCGAATCCGGCGGCCACCACGTGTTGGCGGCGGTCCTGTTCATCGATCTGGACAATCTCAAGACCATCAACGATATGTTCGGCCACGACGCCGGCGACGACGTGCTACGGAGCGCGGCGCAACGTCTCCGCCGCGCCGTCCGATCCGACGACGTGGTCGCCCGGTTTGGCGGCGACGAATTCGTCGCCCTGCTCATCGGCCAGATCGCCCGCCCCGACCTCGACGCACTCGCCGACAGACTCCACACGACCCTGTCGGAAACGATCGTCATCGACGACGTGACTCTCCGCATCGGGGGCAGCATCGGAATCGTTGTGATCGAAAGCAACGACCCGCGTGGCGCCGCGCAGATCCTGCGCGACGCCGACACCGCTATGTACGAGGCCAAAACCACAGGCCGGGGCAAAAGCCACTACTTCACCGAGCAGCTGCGCGACCGAAGGCGAGGGCTACCCACCAGCCAACGGAACTCGCTCATCGACGCTCAGAGGGCTTGGCAGACTGACTTCTGAAGCGCGGGGACGGGCCCCGTCAGACCTGTGGCTGCCGCGACCGGTGTTGCGTAACTTCCGCGAAAGGTGAAATCAGCCGTTCAGCGGTTTGAGCCGAATGGCGGTGGACTTCAATAAGCCCAGCGGATCGACATAGTCGGCACCCGAAGCCGGACCCCACATCGCGCCCCAGTGCAGGCACGCCGCGGCGCGGCAGCCCGCGTGCCCTGCCACCAGCTCACCGATCACAGTTGCCGCGGTCACCGACTCACCGACCCGCACGGCCGCCCGGACCGGCTCGTAGCTGGTGCGCAGCCCACCGGGGTGGGCCAGCGAAACCACCGGGCGTCCCGCCAGCAACCCGGCAAACACGACGGTCGCGCTGCCGGCGGCGTACACCGACTGACCAGGCGCCCCGGCCAGATCCACCCCGCGGTGCCCGGGGTTCCAATTCGGCTTCTCTGGTCCGGGGCCGTCGAACCCCCGCACGACCGCCGGTGGCGGGCGCAGCGGCCACTCCAGCCGCGCATTGTGGTTTCCAGAGTCGGCGACCGCCGGTGCCGCGCTGAGCAGCACCCAGCACAGAACAACCGCCGCCCACCGCATCGGATCAGTTCAGCGTCGCGGCGCTGGCCGGGCCAGTCACCGCTGCCAGATCTGTGGAGCGTGGCGTGTAGACTTCTCGGCGCAGCTCGCTTAAGTGGGCTGACTTCGCGCGTCTGCACCGCGGTCCCGTTCGACTAGGGCCGCAACAGCATGCCGGGCGGTCCCCTAACAGGGTCCGGCATCGCAGCTGGCGCCAGGGCCCGGCTTCACCCGACGCCGGGCGACAACCGACACAAGTTAAGGCACAAGCATGGCCGTAGTAACCATGAAGCAGCTGCTCGACAGCGGCACCCACTTCGGGCATCAGACCCGTCGCTGGAATCCCAAGATGAAGCGGTTCATCTTCACCGACCGCAACGGCATCTACATCATCGACCTGCAGCAGACGCTGACCTTCATCGATAAGGCGTACGAGTTCGTCAAGGAGACCGTCGCCCACGGTGGCAGCGTGCTGTTCGTCGGCACCAAGAAGCAGGCGCAGGAGTCGGTCGCGGCCGAAGCCACCCGCGTCGGCATGCCCTACGTGAACCAGCGCTGGCTGGGCGGCATGCTCACCAACTTCTCCACCGTGCACAAGCGGCTGCAGCGGCTCAAGGAGCTCGAGGCGATGGAGCAGACCGGTGGCTTCGAGGGTCGCACGAAGAAGGAAATCCTGATGCTGACCCGGGAGAAGAACAAGCTGGATCGCAGTCTCGGCGGGATCCGCGACATGGCCAAGGTGCCCTCGGCGATCTGGGTCGTCGACACCAACAAGGAGCACATCGCCGTCGGCGAGGCCCGCAAGCTGGGCATCCCGGTCATCGCGATCCTGGACACCAACTGCGACCCCGACGAGGTCGACTATCCGATCCCCGGCAACGACGACGCGATCCGCTCGGCGGCGCTGCTGACCAAGGTGATCGCCTCCGCGGTCGCCGAGGGTCTGCAGGCCCGCGCCGGCGTGGGCCGTGGCGATGGCAAGCCGGAGGCTGGGGATTCGCTGGCCGCCGAGCCGCTCGCCGAATGGGAGCAAGAGCTGCTGGCTTCTGCGACACCGTCAGCGGTCCCGGCAGAACAAGCGGCCGCAGTCGCAGCAGAATCAACCACAGATGCATCCTAGGAAAGGCTGAGCATTGGCGAATTTCACCGCTGCCGACGTCAAGCGACTTCGGGAGCTGACCGGTGCCGGCATGCTCGACTGCAAGAACGCGCTGGCCGAAAGCGACGGCGACTTCGACAAGGCGGTCGAGGCACTGCGGATCAAGGGCGCCAAGGACGTCGGCAAGCGCGCCGAGCGGGCCACGGCCGAGGGCCTGGTCGCGGCCAACGGCGGCGCGCTGATCGAGCTGAACTGCGAGACCGACTTCGTCGCCAAGAACGCCGAGTTCCAGAAGCTGGCCGATGAGGTGGTGGCCGCGGCCGCCGAACACAAGGCCGGCGACGTCGACGCGCTCAAGGCCGCCAAGGCTGGTGACCAAACCGTCGAGGAGGCGATCGCCGCGCTGTCGGCCAAAATCGGCGAGAAACTGGAACTGCGCCGGGTCGCCAACTTCGACGGCACCGTCGAGACCTACCTGCACAGGCGGTCGGCCGACCTGCCGCCGGCCGTTGGTGTGCTGGTCGAGTACTCAGGCGGCGGAACCGCCGCAGAAAAAGAGGCGGCTCATGCTGTCGCGCTGCAGATCGCCGCGCTCAAGGCCCGCTACCTGTCGCGCGACGATGTCCCCGAGGACGTCGTGGCCAGCGAACGCCGCATCGCCGAGGAGACCGCGAAGGCCGAGGGCAAGCCGGAACAGGCGCTGCCCAAGATCGTCGAGGGCCGGCTGAACGGCTTCTTCAAGGACGCTGCGCTGCTCGAGCAGCCGTCGGTGTCCGACAACAAGAAGACCGTCAAGGCCCTCCTCGACGAGGCCGGCGTGACGGTGACGCGGTTCGTCCGCTTCGAGGTGGGTCAGGCCTAGGCGCGCGCATGCCACGCGTGCACGCCTTCGGTGACGACGCCCTCGGGGACCACGACGCGGTTGGTCTCGCCGAGGCCGTCCGAACCGGCCGCGTGGGCGCGGCCGAGGTGGTCGAGGCGGCCATCGCGCGCACCGAGGCGGTCAACCCGGCCCTGAATGGCTTGGCGTACAACGCTTTTGAGCGGGCCCGCCAAACTGGGTCACTTGGGCCAGCCAACGGCGCCTTTGCCGGCGTCCCAACGTTCATCAAGGACAACGTCGACGTCGCCGGGCAGCCGACCATGCAGGGCACCGACGCGTGGGCTCCTTTCGACGCCGTCGCCGACGGCGAATTCACCCGGTTGTATCTGGCCACCGGCCCGATATCGCTGGGCAAGACGCAACTGTCGGAATTCGGGTTCAGCGCGGCCGCCGAACATCCCCGGCTGGGGCCGGTACGCAACCCGTGGGACACCGATTACACCGCCGGCGCGTCCTCGTCGGGATCGGGTGCGTTTGTCGCCGCCGGTGTGGTGCCGATCGCGCACGCCAACGACGGCGGCGGCTCGATCCGGATTCCGGCCGCCTGCAACGGGCTGGTCGGGCTCAAGCCGTCGCGCGGCCGGCTGCCGCTGGACCCGGAGGTGCGCCGGATGCCGGTGGGGATCGTCGCCAACGGTGTGCTGACCCGCTCCGTGCGTGACACGGCGGCCTTCTATCGGGAGGCCGAGCGCGTCTGGGGTAACCCCAAGCTGGCGCCGATCGGCGATATCACGGGGCCGGGCCGGCGGCGGTTGAAAGTCGCGGTGCTGACCCATTCCGTCCTGCGTGAGTGCAGCCCCCAGCTGCGGGAGCTGACGTTGAAGTCGGCCAGTGTGCTCGAGGAACTGGGTCACCGCGTCGAACACCTCGACGAACCCCCGGTGCCGGCCAGTTTCCCGGACGATTTCGTGCTGTATTGGGGATTGTTGGCGATGGCGATGGTGCGCGGCGGGCGGCGCGCCTTCGGCAACACCTTCGATCGCACCCGGCTGGACAATTTAACGCTGGGCCTGGACCGGCACACCGGCCGAAACCTGCACCGGCTGCCGCTGGCGATCGTGCGCCTGCGCAGGCTGCGGCGGCGCACCGCGCGGTTTTTCGCCACCTATGACGCGGTGCTCACGCCTACCCTGGCCGACGCGACGCCGCGGGTCGGCTACCTCGCGCCCACCGACTATCAGCAGGTCATTGACCGGCTGATCGATTGGGTCGCGTTCACCCCGCTGCAGAATGTCACGGGAGAGCCAGCGATTTCGCTGCCGTTGGCCCAATCCGCGGATGGCATGCCCGTGGGCATGATGCTCTCGGCCGACATTGGCCAGGAAGCCCTACTGCTCGAGCTGGCCTACGAACTCGAGGAGGCCAGGCCCTGGCCCCGAATCCAGGCCCCCTTGTAGCCGGTCCCCAACTAGCTACGTCAGTCGGAGCCGAGCTTTTCCAGCATTCGTTTGAACTCGCGCTGCTGCCCCCCGCTCAGTTTGGCCAGGATGCGGTCGTCGGCGACGCGGACCGCGCCCTCCGCGCGCTTCAGCAGTGCGCGGCCGTGGCCGGTCAGCGTGGCCGGTAACGCCCGCCCCGACGACACCGACTCGGGCCGTTCCACCGCGCCGGTGTCTTCCAGCCTGCGCAGGACCGTGTTCATCGCCTGCGGTGTGACGTTGGTGTGCCTGGACAATTCGGCACTGGACAGGCCAGGGGACAGCGAAATGATGCGCAGGCAAACGAATTCGGGCAGCGTCAGGCCGAGCGGACGCAACGCGGCGGAAGCCTCTGGTCGCAGCACGGCTGCCACCCGGTAGAGCAGGTAGCCCAGCGGAGCGTCGTCAATGTCTGCCCTGTCACCCATGTCAATCATATTGACATATATCGGGCGTCTCGGTGCGCCGAAACGCGGCTGCTACTGCAAATGGATCCAATTGCTAAGTCCGGCAGATGCTTTGCCGGTAATTACTGAGATGCCAGTGTCGAAATGCCGCCAAATGATGCCAATGTTAAAGAAGTTGTTTGAAGCATGTTGTGGCGCAAAATGATATCGGCGGGTTTGCGCAGGTAGGCAGCCCGGAGACGGCATTTAACAATGCAGTCACGTTTGAGGTTGTCACCGTTTGGTTATGCGGACTGGGTGCGTTCTCGGCCCATATTGGGTAATCGCTCGAACGACATGGAAAAGAAGAAGGAGCCCATCGTGAACTTCACAACGACCACTGTCAAAACGGCCATCGGTGCCGCGGGAATAGCCGCGGTAAGCGTTTTCGCCGCGGCAACTGCTTCGGCCGCGCCAAACATCCAGGGATTCGGTGCCAGCGAATCGCTGATCGACGGGCCAATGGTTACCTCCTACACGGTGAGCAACCTGCAGCCCAGCACCATGGCGATTCCCGGCTACACCCCTAAGGGAACGCTCTACCAGGCAGACATCGTCGCCAGGTCGGACGGGGGACTTGTTACCCCGCAGGTGAGAGACTTCAGCGCCCGCGGGCCCAACGGTCAGAACTACAAGCTGATCGACAAGGTTGAGGTCCCGAACGGCCTTAACCCCGCGCCCATCGCTCAAGGCAGCGAATCCAGGGGCACGCTGTACTTCGACGTGACCGGCGCGCCGCCGAATGGCGTCGTCTATAACGACGGACTGCAAGACATTTTGATGTGGACGTCGAACGTGCCGGGGGCCCCGGCGCCCGGTGTGGCACCGAACTCAGGCCCGGCACCGGGCGCGCCGCCTGCCCCGGCGACACACGCCTAATCCGGTTGCACATACCTCCCCGCGCCACGCCCATTGGCGCGGGGAGGTTTGCGTATCCGGGAGTTTTGCGCGGCTGAATGGGTACACAGCTGGATATGACCGATACCGATCACAGGCCAGCGGACGTACGTGAACAAGCGCGGCAACACGCCGATGAGGCGCGGGCGTCCATGCAAGACAAGCGAGACAAGCAGGACGGCGGGCTGGGCGGCTGGGTGGCAAGGCGAGCCGGGGAATGGGACCTAGAGGGCCAGAACGAGACCACACTGCAGCGTCAGAAGTTCTTCTGGAACGTGCTGGTCGACTATTGGTTCCGGATGGAGATTGACGGCTGGGAGAACATTCCCGAGCCCCCGGCGCTCTTGATCGGCATTCACTCGGGCGCTCCCTTCGTGTGGGACGCGTGGACCGTGGGCCTGCAATGGTGGCGCCGCTTCGGCCCGGACCGCGTGCTGCACGGCACGGCGCACGACGCGCTGATGGCCATTCCGGGCATCGGACGGTACTTCCGGTCGATGGGGGTGCTTCCGGCGGCCCCGGATGCCATCGCCACCGCACTGGCCGAAGGCCGCGACGTGGCGCTGTGGCCCGGCGGCGAGGTGGATTCACTGCGACCGTGGACCGAGCGTGACCGCGCCAACCTTGCCGGTCGAAAAGGCTTCGTCAAGATGGCGATTCAAGCAGGGGTGCCGATCGTGCCGATTGCGACCGTCGGCGGCGCCGATGCCATGCCGGTGCTGATTCGCGGCGATCGGCTATCGCGGTTCTTGCGGCTCGACCGAATGCTGCGGCTCAAGGTTTTCCCGTTGGCGATCTCGCTGCCGTGGGGGATTGGACCGGCGGCTCTCCCGCAGCTGCCGTTGCCGGCCAAGATCAGGACCAGGTTCATGCCCGCCATCGAGCTGGACCACGATCCGGCCTGCGCGGAAGACGACGACTACGTCGACCGCAAGTACCGCGAGGTCCAAGACAGCATTCAACAGGGGATGGATGCGCTGGCGCGCAAACGCGCACTTCCGATCTTCGGGTGATCCGGCCGCGAAAAACCTTGCGGAAGAATGTGTTTCGAACGAACCGTTATTGAGCGATCGAGTCCGGTGGCGTCCAGACGGGACTCGGCGCCGACTCGCTGATGATCCATTGCGGTTGCGGCGGCGTCACCGCCATATAGCCCACGCCGCGCACGGTGTCCACCATCGATTCGTACTCGGCTCCGAGCTTGGCCCGAAGCCGCCGCACGTGAACGTCGACGGTGCGAACACGACCGTTGGTGTCATAACCCCACACCTCGTGCATCAGCCGGGTTCGGCTGAACGCCCGACCGGCATGCTGCACAAGGAAAGTCAACAACTTGAACTCGGTAAGTGTCAGGTTCAGATCCTTGCCCGCCAGCGATCCGGTGTAACTGGCCGGGTGCAGCAGGAGGTCACCGAATTTCAGGGTGCCCTCCAGCGTGCTGCGCCGACGCGTGATTGCCAGCCGCAACCGCGCCTGCAACTCGGCCGCCCCGGCGGCGGGCAGCATCACGTCGTCGAAGTGCCAGTCGACGTCCACCGCCACGAAATCGGCCGGCGCGACGACGGCCACCACCGCGACCCCGGGCGCGCTGGCCGTCAGTCGCCGGCACGCCCGGCGAGCCGCCGCGAGGTCGGTGCGTGCGTCGATGATCGCGACGTCGGAGCCGACGTAGTGGCCGTCGGTGAGATCGGTGAGAGGGGCGGTGCGGATCGACTCCGCGAATGAATTCAGGGTTGGCAGCGCCGATTCGAAGTCGTCCCCATTGGTGAGTAGTAGAACATCCAACAGAGCAGCTCCCAAACCATTTGAGGGGACATCCGAGGAGATGCCGCTTGTGCATCGCTGGTTACCCGGCTCGGCGCCGAACTATTCCAATTTTGTCTAACGCGTTCTTCAATCGAAGACTGGCCCGGGCATATCGGTGCCAGAAAAGTTCGATGGGTCCGGCCCGTGTCCGGGCCGGACCCATCCTTCCATCAGGCTTATTGGTTGGACTTCTGGCGCTCCTCGGCGGCCTTGGCAGCCCCGCGGGCCGCATCGGCTTCGGCTTCCTTCTTGCCCGCGTTGCGCTGTGCTTCGCCCTTGTCCTGCTGGGCCTGGCCCTCGCGAGTGAGGTCATCGCGACCAGTCACCGCACCGACGGCCTCCTTGACCGCGCCCTTGACGCCCTCGACGGCGCCCTT
Organism: uncultured Actinomycetota bacterium; assembly: GCA_963767375.1. Classification (GTDB taxonomy): domain Bacteria; phylum Actinomycetota; class Actinomycetes; order Mycobacteriales; family Mycobacteriaceae; genus Mycobacterium. The sequence continues at coordinate 1,573,911 of CAVYDT010000003.1, read as the reverse complement.
CACTGCTTCAGCAGGTCCGCTCTTGTTGTCCGCCATGAATCAGTTCCTCCCCAGTGGCGTACGTGGTTTGAGCCATTCAGCTCGATGCGGCGAGGTCCGGATCCTGATTCTTAAGACCGCGTTGTGGCCCGCCGCGTTGGTGCGGATTCCCACGCCGCTCGCCGCTCAAACATCTTCAAAACACGACCCGGCTCGCCATGTGTGCCCCCGCCCACGTCACCCAGCAGCGATGAGGCAGGATGGAGAGGCCGTCCCGAGTGGTCGCCGGGATGGCCCTGTCATGCGAGGAGTCTGATGGCGGAGCCTGAGCCGACGAGCGCCAACGGCGCACCGGGAACCAAGTATTCGAGAGTGTTGCTCAAGCTCGGTGGCGAAATGTTCGGCGGCGGCCAGGTTGGGCTGGATCCCGACGTGGTGGCGCAGGTAGCCCGCCAGATCGCCGAGGTGGTCCGCAGCGGCGTGCAGGTCGCCGTCGTAATCGGTGGCGGCAACTTCTTCCGCGGCGCCCAGCTGCAGCAGCGCGGCATGGAGCGCACGCGTTCGGACTACATGGGCATGCTCGGCACCGTCATGAACAGCCTTGCGCTGCAGGACTTCCTCGAGAAGGAAGGCATCGCCACCAGGGTGCAAACCGCGATCACTATGGGACAGGTCGCCGAGCCCTACATCCCGCTGCGCGCGGTCCGCCACCTGGAGAAGGGCCGGGTGGTGATCTTCGGCGCCGGCATGGGGTTGCCGTACTTCTCCACCGACACCACGGCGGCCCAGCGGGCATTGGAGATCGGCGCGGACGTGGTGCTGATGGCCAAGGCGGTCGACGGCGTGTTCACCGCGGATCCGCGGGAGAACCCACAGGCCGAGTTGCTCACCGTGATCAGTCATCGCGAAGTGATCGACCGCGGGTTGCGGGTGGCCGATGCCACCGCGTTCAGCCTGTGCATGGACAATGGCATGCCGATCCTGGTGTTTAATCTGCTGACCAGTGGCAATATCGCCCGGGCGGTCGCCGGTGAGAAGATCGGAACGCTGGTAACGACCTGAGGGGATGGTGCAGCGCAGATGATCGACGAGGCGCTCTTCGATGCGGAAGAGAAAATGGAAAAGGCCGTCTCGGTGGCTCGTGACGATTTGTCCACGATCCGGACCGGGCGCGCCAACCCGGGCATGTTCTCTCGGATCGTCATCGACTACTACGGCACGAACACCCCGATCACCCAGCTGGCCAGCATCAATGTTCCCGAGGCGCGGCTTGTCGTGATCAAGCCGTACGAAGCCAATCAGCTGCACGCCATCGAGACCGCCATCCGTAACTCCGACCTCGGGCTGAACCCCACCAACGACGGCACCCTGATCCGCGTCGCCGTGCCGCAGCTGACCGAGGAACGCCGGCGCGAGCTGGTCAAGCAGGCCAAGCACAAGGGGGAGGAAGCCCGGGTCTCGGTGCGCAACATCCGTCGCAAAGCGATGGAGGAACTGCATCGCATCCGCAAGGACGGCGAAGCCGGCGAGGACGAGGTCGGCCGCGCCGAAAAAGACCTGGACAAGACCACCCATCAGTACGTCACCCAGATCGATGACCTCGTCAAACACAAAGAAGGCGAGCTGCTGGAGGTCTAGCGGCCGCTCAGCAACCGATTCCGTGGCAACGACCGATGCTGACGCAGGCACCCCGCCCGACAAGCCGGCTGCCAAGAAGACATCCCGGGCCGGACGGGATCTGCCCGCGGCGATCGCGGTGGGCGCCTCGATCGGGGCCGTTCTCATCGCGACACTGGTGTTTGCTCCGCACGGATGGGTGATCCTGTGTTCGGGGGCCATTTTCATCGCCAGCCACGAGGTGGTGCGGCGGCTGCGTGAGGCCGGATACGTCATTCCGGTCATCCCGCTGCTGATCGGCGGGCAGGTCACCGTCTGGCTGACCTGGCCATTTGGTGCCCGCGGCGCGTTGGCCGGTTTCGGCGCCACAGTGGTGGTCTGCATGTTCTGGCGGCTGTTCATGCATGACGAAAGCAGGCACCACGATCCGGACGCCGGTCCGCCACCCCCGTCGAATTACCTGCGCGACGCGTCGGCGACCGTCTTCCTGACCGCGTGGGTCCCGCTGTTCGCCTCCTTCGCCGCGTTGCTGGTCTACCACCCGCACGAAGGCGCGGCTCGGGTGTTCTGCCTGATGTTCACCGTCGTCGCCTCCGACTCGGGCGGCTACGCGTTCGGGGTGTTGTTCGGCAAGCATCCGCTGGTTCCGACGATCAGCCCGAAGAAGTCATGGGAGGGATTGGGCGGCTCGTTGCTCTGCGGGATCACCGCGGCATTTGTGACCGCGACCTTCGTGGCCCACAGACCGCCGTGGGAGGGCGCTCTGCTGGGTGTGGTGCTGGTGCTGACCTGCACGCTGGGCGATCTGGTGGAATCGCAGGTCAAGCGCGACCTCGGCATCAAGGACATGGGCCGGCTGCTTCCCGGCCATGGTGGCCTGATGGACCGGCTCGACGGCGTGCTCCCGTCGGCGGTGGCGGCGTGGACGGTGTTCACATTGCTGCCGGCCTGAGAAGGCCGATACTGGACACGTCATGGCCCAAGAGTTGATTTTCGACGCACCGCGCGCCGCCCGCCCGCCGCGGCACCTGGCCGACCTCGACGCGGAGGGCCGCGCCGCGGCCGTCGTGGAGCTGGGCCTGCCGGCATTTCGGGCCAAGCAGCTCGCCCACCAGTACTACGGCAGGCTGATCGCCGACCCCCGGCAGATGACCGACCTTCCGGCCGCCGCGCGCGAGTTGATCGCCGAGACGATGTTCCCGACGCTGCTCACCGCCGCCACCGAAATCACCTGCGATGCCGGGCAGACCCGAAAGACGTTGTGGCGCGCCGTCAACGACCCTGCTGGAACCACCTTCGAGTCGGTGCTGATGCGCTACCCGCAACGCAACACGATCTGTATCTCGTCGCAGGCCGGCTGCGGCATGGCCTGTCCGTTCTGCGCCACCGGCCAGGGCGGATTGCGCCGCAACCTGTCGACCGCGGAGATCCTCGAGCAGGTGCGGGCCGGCGCCGCGGCGCTGCGCGACGACTTCGGTGACCGGCTCTCGAACGTGGTCTTCATGGGCATGGGGGAGCCGCTGGCCAACTATGCCCGGGTCCTGGCCGCCGTACAGCGCATCACCGAGCCGTCCGGTTTCGCTATTTCGGCCCGCTCGGTGACGGTGTCGACGGTCGGTCTGGCTCCGGCGATCCGCAAGCTCGCCGACGAACGGCTGGGGGTGACGTTGGCTTTGTCGCTGCATGCGCCCGACGACGAACTGCGTGACACGCTGGTTCCGGTCAACAACCGGTGGAAGATCAGCGAAGCTCTGGACGCCGCCCAGTACTACGCCGAGGTGACCGGCCGGCGGGTCTCGGTCGAGTACGCAATGATCCGCGACGTCAACGACCAGCCGTGGCGGGCCGACCTACTGGGTAAGCGGCTGCATGGTGCTCTCGGGCCGCTGGTGCATGTGAACCTGATCCCGCTCAACCCGACGCCGGGCAGTGATTGGGATGCCAGCCCCAAGGCGGTCGAGCGGGAGTTCGTCCGACGGGTTCGGTCGAAAGGCGTGTCCTGCACGGTACGAGACACTCGCGGCCGCGAGATCAGCGCCGCCTGCGGACAGCTGGCTTCCCAAGGCGGGTGACGGGCCGGCCCGAATGAACCGCAGCGGCGGCTGGCACGTCTCTATACCTGTAAGACCAGCAAATTAGGGGGCATAATGATTCGCCTGTTTTCGCCACTCAGGCTGTTTGTGGCGGCCGTTTTCGCGGCCGTCTTGATCTTTGGGCTCGCCGATGCGCCGCGTTCGGCGGCGGCGGACCAGCGTCTGCAGTTCACCGGAACCACCCTCAGCGGTGCTCCCTTCAATGGCGCCAGCCTGCAGGGCAAGCCGGCGGTGTTGTGGTTCTGGACGCCGTGGTGCCCGTTTTGCAACGCCGAAGCTCCCGGCTTGAGTCAGGTGGCGGCGGCCAATCCGGGCGTCACCTTCGTCGGTATCGCGGCGCACTCCGATGTCGGGGCGATGGAGAACTTCGTTTCGAAGTACAACCTGAACTTCACCAACCTCAATGACACCGACGGCTCGATCTGGGCCCGCTACAACGTGCCCTGGCAGCCGGCGTGGGTGTTCTACCGCGCCGACGGCAGCTCGACCTTCGTCAACAACCCCACCGCTGCGATGCCCCAGGCCGAGCTCGGCGGCCGGGTGGCTGGGCTGCACTAAGCTGCACTGACCCGTGAACCAGGGTCTTGTCGGTCTGGCCTTCGCCGCCGGACTAGTGGCGGCCCTCAACCCCTGCGGGTTCGCCATGCTGCCCGCGTACCTGCTTCTGGTGGTGCGCGGGCAGCCTCATGAGGCCCATGAGCCGAAAGCCGGCGAATGGACGGCCATCGGCCGCGCGCTGGCGGCCACCGTCGGGATGGCGCTCGGCTTTATGGCGGTGTTCGGATCGTTTGGGGCGCTGACCATCTCGGCGGCCTCGACGGTGCAGCGTTACCTGCCGTACGGCACTGTGGTGATCGGCGTGGTGCTGGTCGCGCTCGGGGTTTGGCTGTTAACCGGTCGAGAGCTCACGGCGCTCACGCCACGACCGCTGGGCCCGCGATGGGCCCCGACGGCTCGGCTATGGTCCATGTTCGGCTACGGCGTGACCTATGCGATCGCCTCGCTGTCGTGCACCATCGGGCCGTTTCTGGCGGTTACTGCCGCCGGCCTGCGCAGTGGTTCGGTCCTCACGGGCCTGTCGATCTATCTCGCCTACGTCGGCGGCCTGACCCTGGTCGTCGGCGCCCTTGCCCTGGCGACCGCGACCGCGAGCTCGGCGGTGGCCGAACGGTTGCGCCGCATCGTGCCGTTCGTGAACCGGATCAGTGGCGCGCTGCTGGTGCTGGTCGGGCTGTACGTCGCCTACTACGGCGTCTACGAGCTGCGGCTGTTCAACGCGACTGTGGCTATCCCGCCGGACGCCGTGATCAGCGCGGCCGGCCGCCTGCAGGGTGCCCTGGCCGCTTGGGTGCACCAGCACGGCGCATGGCCCTGGGCCGTGGCGTCGGTCGTGGTGGCGATCGGCGCATTCGCCGGCGCTTGGTACCGGCGGGCGCGTCGCTGAGGCCCTACAGAACTGCTGCTACCTGATCCAGCCGCGCCGGCGGCCCCACAGGTCGCGCACCAGAACGGTGAGCGCGAGCGCGGCAAACGCGATGAGGAACCAGTCCTCGACGTGACCGACGTGGTTGCCGCGCAACATGGCCAGCAGGAATCCGAAGCTGATGAACCCGACGACGTGCCAGGTGCGGTGATTGATTCGGCTCCAGCCCCACGCTGCCGACGGCACCTCGGCGACGTCGACGCCCCTGTAGTGCTCCACCTCAGTGCTGGCGGTACTAGCCACAGTTTTCCTCCGGATCGGATCGGCTTCTGGTGTCAGATTCTGGCACAGCCCGAATCGTCGCGCGGAGGGCACAATGAGTAGGTGACCAACCCCACGGCCCCGGCGCCCGCCGAGGGCCGTCTGCGAGTGCTGGTGCTGGGCAGTACCGGCTCGATCGGCACCCAGGCGCTGGAGGTCATCGCCGCCAATCCAGACCGTTTCGAGGTGGTCGGGCTGGCCGCCGGGGGCGCGAACGTGGACACGCTGCGGCGGCAGCGCGCCGAGACCGGGGTGACGAATATCGCTGTCGCCGACGAACGGGCTGCCGATCAGGTCGGCAACGTCGCCTACCGTGGTCCCGACGCGGTCACCCGGCTGGTCGAGGAGACCGACGCCGACGTCGTCCTCAACGCGCTGGTCGGGGCGCTGGGCCTGCGACCGACGCTGGCCGCGCTTCAGTCGGGTGCCCGGCTTGCGCTGGCCAACAAGGAATCGCTGATCGCGGGCGGACCGCTGGTGTTGCGGGCCGCGCGGCCGGGTCAGATCGTGCCCGTCGACTCGGAGCATTCCGCGCTGGCGCAGTGCCTGCGTGGCGGTAGCCCCGACGAGGTCGCCAAGCTGGTGTTGACCGCCTCCGGCGGTCCGTTTCGCGGTTGGGCCGCCGCCGACCTCGAGGCCGTCACCCCCGAGCAGGCCGGCGCCCACCCGACCTGGTCGATGGGCCCGATGAACACGCTGAACTCGGCGTCGCTGGTCAACAAGGGGCTCGAGGTCATCGAAACGCATCTGCTGTTCGGCATCGACTACGACCGCATCGAGGTGGTCGTGCACCCCCAGTCGATTGTTCATTCGATGGTCACCTTCGTCGACGGCTCGACGATCGCCCAGGCCAGCCCCCCGGACATGAAGCTGCCCATTTCCCTGGCGCTGGGCTGGCCCCGGCGGGTGCCCGGCGCGGCAGTGTCCTGCGACTTCAGCACCGCGTCGACCTGGGAGTTCGAGCCGCTGGACACCGCCGTCTTCCCGGCGGTTGAGCTGGCCCGGCACGCCGGTCAGGCCGGTGGCTGCATGACCGCCGTCTACAACGCCGCCAACGAAGAAGCGGCGGCAGCGTTCCTCGAGGGGCGGATCGGCTTCCCCGCGATCGTCGGCACCATCGCCGAGGTACTGCGCGCTGCCGACCACTGGGCCGTGGAACCAGCTACCGTGGATGACGTACTCGAAGCGCAGCGCTGGGCCCGCGCGCGAGCGCAACGCGAGGTTTCTGGAATGGTCTTAGAAAGGTCCTGACAGCGGAGATGATGTTCGTTCTCGGCATTGTGCTGTTCGCACTGGCCATCCTGATCTCGGTGGCCTTGCACGAGTGTGGCCACATGTGGGTGGCGCGCGCCACCGGCATGAAGGTGCGCCGCTACTTCGTCGGCTTCGGGCCCACGCTGTGGTCCACCCGGCGCGGTGAAATCGAATACGGCGTCAAGGGCGTTCCGCTCGGTGGATTCTGCGACATCGCCGGCATGACCCCGGTCGAGGAGCTCGCACCCGACGAGCGTGAGCGCGCCATGTACAAGCAGGCGACCTGGAAGCGGGTGGCGACGCTGTTCGCCGGTCCGGGCATGAACTTCGTCATCTGCCTGGTGCTGATCTACGGCATCGCACTGGTCTGGGGACTGCCCAATCTGCACCCGCCCACAAACGCGGTGATCGGCGAAACCGGCTGTGTAGCAAAGGAAGTGGCCGCAGGCAAGCTCGACAAGTGTGAGGGTCCCGGCCCGGCGGCGCAGGCCGGGATCCGCCCGGGCGACGTCGTCGTCAAGGTCGGTGACACCCCGGTGTCCAGCTTCGAGGAGATGGCGGCCGCGGTTCGCAAAATGCAGGGCACCGTGCCGGTCGTCGTGCAGCGCGACGGCAAAACGATCACCACCTATGTCGCGGTCCAGCCCACCCAACGCTTCCTGACTGATGGGGCTAACGGACAGGGCGGTCAACCCGCGGCGGCCACCGTCGGCGCCATCGGAGTCGGTGCGCCGCGTCCGGTGCCCACGCGTTACAGCGTCTTCTCGGCCGTGCCCGCCACGTTCGCCTTCGCCGGCGATCTGACCGTCCAGGTGGGCAAGTCGCTGGTCACCATCCCGTCCAAGGTCGGTGCGCTGGTGCACGCTATCGGTGGCGGCCAGCGCGACCCGGGGACGCCGATGAGCGTCGTCGGTGCCAGCATCATCGGCGGCGACACCGTTGACCATGGGCTGTGGGTGGCGTTCTGGTTCTTCCTGGCCCAGCTGAACCTGGTCCTGGGGGCCATCAACCTGCTGCCGCTGCTGCCGTTCGACGGCGGCCACATCGCCGTCGCGGTGTTCGAGAAGATCCGCAACATGATCCGGTCGGCCCGCGGCAAGGTCGCGGCCGCGCCGGTGAACTACCTCAAACTCATGCCCGCAACCTATGTGGTGCTGGTGCTCGTCGTCGGCTACATGCTGCTGACGGTGACCGCCGATCTGGTCAACCCGATCAGGCTGTTCCAGTGAGCACTCCAATGAGTATCGGCCTGGGCATGCCCCAAACTCCGCAGCCGCCGGCACCCACGCTCGCCCCGCGGCGCACCACCCGCCAACTCATGGTCCGCGACGTCGGGGTCGGCAGCGACTATCCGATCTCGGTGCAGTCGATGTGCACCACCAAGACTCATGACATCGACTCGACCTTGCAGCAGATCGCCGAGCTGACCGCCGCGGGCTGCGACATCGTCCGGGTGGCCTGCCCGCGTCAAGAGGACGCCGACGCGCTGGCCGAGATCGCCCGGCACAGCGGCATTCCGGTGATCGCCGACATCCACTTCCAGCCGAAGTACATCTTCGCCGCCATCGACGCCGGCTGCGCCGCGGTGCGGGTCAACCCCGGCAACATCAAGGAATTCGACGGCCGGGTCGGCGAGGTCGCCAAGGCCGCGGGCGCGGCGGGCATCCCGATCCGCATCGGCGTCAACGCCGGCTCGCTGGACAAGCGGTTCATGGAGAAGTACGGCAAAGCCACGCCCGAGGCGCTGGTCGAATCCGCGCTGTGGGAGGCCTCGCTGTTCGAGGAGCACGGCTTCGGCGACATCAAGATCAGCGTCAAGCACAACGACCCGGTGGTGATGGTCGCCGCCTACGAGCAGCTGGCCGCCCAGTGCGACTATCCGCTGCACCTCGGCGTCACCGAGGCCGGTCCCGCCTTCCAGGGCACCATCAAGTCCGCGGTCGCCTTCGGCGCGCTGCTGTCCCGGGGCATCGGCGACACCATTCGGGTGTCGCTGTCGGCGCCGCCGGTCGAGGAAGTCAAGGTCGGCAACCAGATTCTGGAGTCGCTGAACCTGCGGCCGCGCACGCTGGAGATCGTGTCCTGCCCGTCGTGCGGCCGGGCCCAGGTAGACGTCTACACGCTGGCCAACGAGGTCAGCGCCGGCCTGGACGGCCTGGAGGTGCCGTTGCGGGTGGCCGTGATGGGGTGTGTCGTCAACGGTCCGGGGGAGGCCCGCGAGGCCGACCTGGGCGTCGCGTCGGGAAACGGCAAGGGCCAGATTTTCGTCAAGGGCGAAGTGATCAAGACCGTTCCCGAGGCGCAGATCGTCGAGACGCTGATCGAGGAAGCGATGCGGCTTGCATCGGAGATGGGAACAGCGAGCGGTTCGCCAACTGTGACCGTAAGCTGATGGGGTCGGTGTATCGGCCGTCAGTTCGCACCACGGAGAGTTCTGAGATGTCGGCTCCGCCCATCCTTCGCCTGATCGGCGACCGGCGGGTGTCCGTTGTGCGCGACGCCGCCGCCGCCTGGCGGGTGTTCGACGAGGACCCGGTTGGGTCGTGCATGGTCGCGGCCCGAGTCACCGACCACGGCGTCGACCCCAATTCGATTGGTGGAGAACTGTGGACGCGGCGCGGCGTGGAAGAGTCGCTGTGCTTCGCGGGTGCCAACCTCATCCCGCTGCGCGGCGGACCGGCCGATTTGAACGCATTCGCCGACGAGGCGATGAGCGGTTCGCGGCGCTGTTCGTCGCTGGTCGGTAGGGCCAACTTGGTGTTGCCCATGTGGCAGCGGCTCGAGCCGGCCTGGGGTCCGGCGCGGGACGTGCGCGACAACCAGCCCCTGATGGGGCTGACGACGTACCCCAAATGCGAGATCGACACCGGCGTGCGCCAGGTCCAGCCGGACGAGCTGGACGCGTACTTGGTCGCCGCCGTCGACATGTTCATCGGCGAAGTGGGCGTCGACCCGCGGCTTGGCGACGGCGGTCGCGGCTACCGCCGACGGGTGGCGAGCCTCATCTCCGCCGGACGGGCGTGGGCCCGCTTTGAGAAGGGTGAGGTCATCTTCAAGGCCGAGGTGGGATCGCAGTCTCCGACGGTCGGACAGATCCAGGGGGTGTGGGTTCATCCCGAGCGGCGCGGCCTCGGGCTGGGCACTCGCGGCACCGCGACGTTGGCGGCCGTGATCGTCGGCATGGGGCGCATCGCGAGCCTGTACGTGAACAACTTCAACACCGTCGCCCGCGCGGCATACGACCGCATCGGCTTCACCGAGGTCGGCACCTTCGCCACCGTGCTGCTGGACTGATGAAACGACAACGGCCGCTTCGCGTCTGGGCGAAGCGGCCGTCGTGTGGGTCGAGTTTTTACAGCGGAATCCAGACTCCGAAGAGCCGGAAGCCCCATTGGTTGAAGCCAGGATCCCAGACGGGTGTTTCGTTGTAGCCCCAGTAGTTGATGGGGCCACCCCGCCACTGGCCACCGGGTGGGGGGAGCGGTCGACCCCAGGCCGGAGCCGGCGGCGCACCCCATCCCCACGGCGCGGGTCCGTTGCCCCAGGGCGCCCCGCTGAAGTAGCCCCGGTGCGGGTCTCCGTGCCATCCGCCATCACGCGGGGGCCCGCCGGGGCCACCGGGTCCTCCGCCAGGGTGCCCAGGCAGAGGCCCGCCGTGTCCGCCGGGCGCGCCGACGGGATGTCCGAAGGTGCCGCCGCCCGGACCGCCGCCAGACTGGCGGCCGTGACCGCTACCGGGACCCTGCACTCCGTCATGGCCTTCGCTAGGCCCTCCACCCGGGTGGCCGGCGGGGGCCCCTCCGGGTCCGCCACCGGGGGCGCTGTGGGTGCCGCCGCCCGGACCAGGACCGCCCGGCCCGGGGGCGGCAAACGCTGTGCCGGCTCCCGCGCCCAATGCCGCTGCACTCAGAGCGCCGGCGATGGCCGCTCCCGCAACCACTTGCCTCAGTTTCATTGCGCTTCCCCGTCTACTCGTCAGTTCGTAGGGTCTGCCCTAACAAGTAGAAATATAGATAACCTATCTATGATTAAGCTTTGACGGATCTGTGTAGAACGTTTGGCTGCCCGTCCGACGATGTCGTTCGCTCCGGGTATCGTGCACACGGACGTTCACTGTGGTGGGGAGCGCATGTCCGAGTTCAATACGCCCAAGCGCCGACCAGTGCGCAAGGCGCTGCACGCGGCGATGAGCGCGGCGCCTGCTCAGCGCGCCGCAGCCGAGGCGGCCGCCACGGACTTCCACCAAGGCCTGTGGTCCGCATTGCGCGCCGAGATCCGCTGGGCGTTCACGCCGCCGCGCGTCTGGCTCACCGGTGTCGTGGCCAATCTGGTTCTCGCGGTGGCGTGGTTAGTGGTCCAAGGCCTGACCACGACACACGTCCACGGGGCCCCGTCCCACTATCGCCACGCCGGCTTTTACCACCACCACCAGATCGACTGGGTGATCCTGATCAGCACCTACTTCGCCTCGTTCGTTCTCGCCGATGTCACCACCACCAACGTGCTGGGCGCCGATCACCACCGTGTCGCCAAGGGGTTGTCTGAGGGCACGCCGTTTTGGCGGGTGTTGTTGCTGAAAAACCTGACCCTGCTCGTGATCGTCGGACTGCCCACCTTGTCGGTGGCGATGGCATTGACGCTGTGGAAGCAAACACCAGCGCAGTTGGGAAACACGATCCCCAACGTCGCGGTGCCCATCCTGTCCTGGTTGGGGGTAGGCAACGTCATCTCGGTGCTGTTGCCTGTCGGCTCTGAACCGTTGATGCAACGCTGGCATGATCGGCGCAACTGGCGCCGCACAGGTATCTGGATTGTTGCCCTGACGCTCCCTTACGCCGTGTACTACGTCGCCGACCCGATGGGCGGTGTGGAGCACAAAGCGTTGTGGACGACCGTTCCCGCAGCGATCGGACCAGTGTTCGGGCGCGACACCAAAAGTTTCGTGCATCTCGGCATCGCCGTGATGGTCTGGGCGGCCGGCACTCTGGTGGCCTGCTGGTGGGAGCGCAAGCGCGGACTACAGTTCAGGTGACCTCGTTGGCCACCTATCTGGACCGGGTCAGTGACACACTTCGCAGGCGATGCCGTCGCCGTCGCGGTCAAGACCGTCCCGGTAGCCGGGCTGTCCCCGGTAAATAGGCGCCGCACCCGCCTGACAGGCCGCCCGACAGTTCGGGTAGTAAACGCTGGAGCCGGTCGTCGGCGCCGGGGATGGTGAGGTGGTTGTCGTTGTCGACGGGGCGCCTTGGGCCACCGGCGACCCGGCAATCCCTACGGCGATTGCTCCCGCGATCAAAACCCCACGGAACATCGTGCAAACCCCTTACTGGCGAAGTAGCGTCGGTTGCTGACAACTGGGCAGCTAACACCATGAGCGCGAGTTCGACCGGGTTTTCGCGAAACCGGCATGCTCGAGGCGCCGGATCACAGTCAGGTCTCGGTGTGTCTACACCGGTAGCCACGCCCTCGTTCCTAACATCAGTACCGATGGCAACAAAAACAACTTTGACAACAAGGACATCTCTGGCCCCAGTGGTCGCAGGACTGCTCGTCGCGGTGGCCGCGCTGTCGGGATGCACCCCGCGGCCCGAGGGTCCCGACCCGGCGGCGGAGAAGTACTTTGGCGCGCTGGCCGTCGGCGACACCGCGACGGCCGCCCAGCTCAGCGACAACCCCAACGAAGCCCGCGAAGCGCTCAATGCGGCCTGGGCCGGGCTGCAGGCCACCCACCTGGACACGCAGGTGCTCAGCTCGAAATACGCCGAGGACACCGGCACCGTCAACTACCGCTTCACCTGGCACCTGCCCAAGAACCGGACCTGGAGCTATGACGGCCAGCTGAAGATGGCGCGCGACGAAGGGCACTGGCAGGTCCGCTGGGCCGCCAGCGGGCTGCATCCCCGGCTGGGTGAGCATCAGACGTTCGCGCTGCGGGCCGATCCGCCGCGGCGCGCCTCGGTGAACGAATTGGGCGGCAGCGACGTCCTGGCGCCGGGCTACCTGTACCACTACACGCTGGACGCGACGCAGGCCGGGCCCGCCCTGATCGAGACGGCGCACGCGGTGGTCGACACCCTGCACCCCTTTAACGACACGCTCAACGACCCGCAACTGCTGGCCGAAAAGGCCAGCTCGTCGACCGATCCGCTGGACCTGGGCGTCACCTTGCACCCCGACGACAACGACAAGGTCGCCCCGGCGATCGGCAGGCTGCCCGGCGTCGTGATCACACCGCAGGCCGACATCCTGCCGACCGATCCGCGTTTCGCGCCGGCGGTCGTCGCCGAGGTGAAAAAGGCGGTGATCAACCAGCTCGACGGTCAGGCGGGCTGGCGGATCGTCAGCGTCAACCAAAACAATGTCGACGTCGCGGTGCTGCACGAGGTCGAGGGGTCTCCGGCGCCGTCGGTCTCGATCACCTTGGACCGGGTGGTGCAGGACGCCGCCCAACACGCGGTGGACACCCGCGGCGGCAAAGCGATGATGGTCGTCATCAAGCCGTCGACCGGGGAGATCCTGGCGATCGCGCAGAACGCGGGGGCGGACAGTCAGGGTCTGGTCGCCACTACCGGCCTGTTCCCGCCCGGGTCGACGTTCAAGATGGTCACGGCCGGCGCCGCCGTCGACCGAGACATGGCCACGCCCAACACAATGCTGGGCTGCCCCGGCCGCATCGACATCGGGCACCGCACCATCCCCAACTACGGCGGCTTCGATCTCGGCGTGGTGCCGATGTCACGCGCGTTCGCCAGTTCGTGCAACACCACGTTCGCCGAGCTGGGCAGCAAGATGCCGCCGCGTGGTCTGACGCAGGCGGCCACCCGGTACGGGCTCGGGCTGGACTATCAAGTGGACGGCATCACCACCGTGACCGGGTCGGTGCCGCCGACGGTGGACCTGGCCGAGCGCACCGAAGACGGCTTCGGCCAGGGCAGAGTGCTGGTCACCCCGTTCGGCATGGCGCTGGTGGCGGCCACGGTCGACGCCGGCAAGACCCCGGTGCCGCAGCTGATCGCCGGCCGGGCGACGACGGTCGAGGGCGACAGCACGCCGATCACCCCGAAGATGGTCGACGCGCTGCGACCGATGATGCGCCTGGTGGTGACCAACGGGACGGCCAAGGAGATCGCCGGCTGCGGTGAGGTGTTCGGCAAGACGGGTGAAGCCGAATTCCCGGGTGGATCGCACTCGTGGTTCGCCGGGTACCGCGGCGACCTGGCGTTCGCGTCGCTGATCGTCGGGGGCGGCAGCTCGGAGTACGCGGTCCGGATGACCAAGGTGATGTTCGAGTCGCTGCCACCGGGCTACCTGACTTAGGGGCGCTCGGATTGATCGGGCCACCCGCGGGCAGCGTAAGTTGCGAAGGTGGGCGAAACATCATGACGGATTCCGGTGGGGACATGCTGGCCCCGATATCACTGCGGGTCTCGGACGCCGACCGCAACGGCACGATGCGGCGACTGCACAACGCCGTTGCGCTCGGGCTGATCGATATCGACGAGTTCGAGCAGCGCTCGTCGCGAGTGTCCTACGCGCGGACCCGGGACGAGTTGGACGGGCTGGTCAGCGACCTGCCCGGGCCGGGCGCGATCGTCACGTCCGCGGCCGACCGCGTGGAACTGCGCGGCTGGGCGGGCTCACTGAAGCGCCACGGCGAATGGATGGTCCCCACCCGGTTGGCGCTGGTGCGTCGGCTCGGGTCGATCGAGCTCGACCTCACCAAGGCCCGTTTCGCTGGGCCGGTGGTGGTCATCGAACTCGACATGCGATTCGGCTCGGTGGAGATCCGCCTGCCCGACAAGGCCAGTGCCTCCATCGACGACGTGGAGGTTTATGTCGGCAGCGCGAGCGACCGCCGCAAGGACGCCCCGGCCGAGGGGACGCCGCACGTCGTGTTGACCGGCCGGGTGGTGTGCGGCTCGGTGGTCATCCGGGGGTCCCGGCACTCGTTTCTGCGCCGGCCCGGCCGGCTCTGATTGCCCGAGCGCGTCCAGAGTCAACCCGATCCAGCGCGCCATCAGACCGTAAGCTGGCGACATGCCCGCTCGCACCGCGCTTTCTCCCGGAGTGTTGTCCCCGACACTGCCGGTGCCCAACCGCATCCCGCGCCCGGAATACGTCGGCAAGGCCACCGCGCGGGAGGGCACCGAGCCGTGGGCGCAGACACCCGAGGTGATCGACAAGATGCGCGTCGCCGGACGGATCGCGGGCGGCGCGCTGGCCGAGGCGGGCAAGGCGGTCGCGCCGGGCGTGACGACCGACGAACTGGACCGGATCGCGCACGACTACATGGTCGACCACGGAGCCTATCCGTCGACGCTGGGCTACAAGGGATTTCCGAAGTCGTGCTGCACGTCGCTCAACGAGGTTATCTGCCATGGAATCCCCGACTCGACGGTGATCGCCGACGGCGACATCGTCAACATCGACGTCACCGCCTACATCGACGGGGTGCACGGCGACACCAATGCCACCTTTCTGGCCGGCGACGTCTCAGAAGAGCACCGGCTGCTCGTTGAGCGGACCCGCGAGGCGACGATGCGCGCGATCAACGCCGTCAAGCCCGGGCGGGCGTTGTCGGTCATCGGCCGGGTCATCGAGTCGTATGCAAATCGGTTCGGGTACAACGTGGTTCGCGACTTCACCGGTCACGGTATCGGCACCACGTTTCACAATGGGCTGGTTGTCTTGCATTACGACCAGCCCACTGTCACGACAATCATGCAGCCGGGAATGACGTTCACCATCGAGCCGATGATCAACCTCGGCGCGCTGGATTACGAAATCTGGGACGACGGCTGGACCGTGGTAACCAGGGACCGCAAGTGGACCGCGCAGTTCGAGCACACCCTGCTGGTCACCGACACCGGCGTCGAGATCCTCACGTTGCCATGACTTTCCCAGCGCTCGCCACAGCAAGGTGAGCGGGGCTCTGCTGGTCGCGGGCACCAGCTCCGACACCGGGAAATCCGTTGTGGTGGCGGGTCTGTGCCGGTTGCTCGCCCGCAACGGGGTTCGGGTCGCGCCGTTCAAGGCGCAGAACATGTCCAACAATTCCGTCGTCACCGTCGAGGGCGGTGAAATCGGCCGGGCCCAGGCGATGCAGGCGCGGGCGGCGGGACTGGAACCCAGCGTGCGGTTCAACCCGATCCTGCTCAAACCGGGCAGCGACCGGACGTCGCAGCTGGTGATCCGGGGGCAGGTCGCCGACTCGGTGACCGCCGCGGGCTACCTGCAGCACCGCGACCGGCTGGCCGGCATCGTCATGGACGAATTCTCTTCCCTGCGTGACGAATTCGATGCGGTGGTCTGTGAGGGCGCCGGCTCCCCGGCCGAAATAAATCTGCGTGCGAACGATTTGGTCAACATGGGACTGGCCAGGGCCGCGAACCTGCCGGTGGTCGTGGTCGGCGACATCGACCGCGGCGGTGTGCTGGCGCATCTGTTCGGGACGGTGGCGGTGCTCGAGCCCGAGGACCAGGCGCTGATCGCGGGGTTCATCATCAACAAGTTCCGCGGCGATCCGGCGCTGCTGGAGCCGGGGCTGCACCAGTTGTTCGACTTGACCGGGCGCCCCACCTACGGGGTGCTGCCGTACGCCCACGACCTGTGGATCGACGCCGAGGATTCGCTGTCGGTACGGGCGCATGGCGTCGTCGGTGTGCCGGGGCCCCCGCGGGGCGACGAGTGGCTGCGGGTGGCCGCGGTGCGGCTGCCCCGGATCTCCAACTCCACCGACATCGAGGCGCTGGCGTGCGAGCCGGGCGTGCTGGTGCGGTGGGTGACCGACCCCGGCGAATTGGCCGAGGTCGATCTGATAGTTCTGCCCGGTACCAAGGCCACCGTTGCCGACCTGTCCTGGCTGCACGAGCGCGGTCTGACCGGCCCGATCGCAACCCACTGCAGCGCGGGCAAGCCGGTCCTGGGCATCTGCGGGGGCTTTCAGATGTTGTGTCGGCGCATTGTGGACGGGATCGAATCCGGTACCGGAGAAGCCGCGGGGCTGGGGCTGTTGGATGCCGACATCGTCTTCGCCGCAAACAAGGTCCTGCGCCGCTGGGCGCCCCCGTTGAGCGGATACGAAATCCACCATGGGCGGCTCACCCGGTGGGACGAGGCCAGCTGGTTCGATGTCAGCTCTGCGACAGATGAGCCGCAGGGCTTGGTACGCGGCGCGGTCTTCGGCACCCACTGGCATGGCCTGCTCGACAACGACGAGTTTCGCCGCCAGTGGCTCGTTGAGGTGGCCAAGGCGGCCGGGCGCAGCGGGTTCGTCGTGGCCGATGACGTCAATGTCGTGCAGCGCCGCGAAGCGCAATTGGTGTTGATGGCCGATCTGTTGGCGTCGCATCTTGACGTGGCGGCGGTGGTCGGGCTGATCGAGGGGGGACCGCCACCGCGCCCGTGCATTGTCAGCGGTTTTCGATCATAGTGAGCTCAACGCAAGCACCGCCAAAACGTTGCTGCCGCAATAAATCTGGGTTGCGAGCTGGTAAGTCGGTTGTGCGCGGGCGCCGCCGAGGTTGACAGTAGGTTGTGGGTACCGGCGAAAACGACCCTTATGCATGCCGATTAGCTGTTAACGTGCGACAGTGCCCTCGATGATGACCACGCTCGACGGTATTCCAATTCCCGTGGCCGTTACTGGTCCGGACAAGGGCGTCGTGGTCGTCATTCTCGCCGCCGAGCAGCGCGCGCCCGCCGCCTACGACGCGGTGTGTGAGCGCCTGCATACCGCGTCGCTGCGGACCGTCGTCATCGGCCCTGACCCGCGGCTGACCGGCAAGTCGGTGATCGGCATCCTCGACTCCCTGGGCATCGGGTGGGCAGTAGTCGTCGGCGATCGTGCCGGCGCCGAACTGGCGTGGAAGCTCGCGGCAACCAGGTTGGGCCGGTTCGTCGGTCTGGTGGCCATCGACCGTGGCCATCCGCGGGTGGCCGACCTCGACGGCGTCGTGCGCGACGAAGAGTGCCCGCCGGTGGAGGTCGCCACCACCGTTTTGGTCAGCTCCCCGGCCGCCCGGTCAATCGCCCGCGACAGCCAGCGCTTCGTCTACGCCGACTACCGGATGGTGGACATGCTCGGGCGGCGCAACGCGCAGGAGTCCACGGCGCAGTTGGCCGCCGAGATCGTGTTGCGCACCAGTAGCTGGTAACACTGCCGCCCAGTGCTCCGCAGCGCAGCGGTTTAGGCTGGCCCGATGTTGTCGTTAGCCGACCTGGAACGAATGGTCGCGGCCGGCGAGGTCCATACGGTCGTCCTGGCGTTCGCCGACATGCAGGGCCGGCTGGTCGGCAAGCGGGTGTCGGGCCGGGATTTCGTCGACGAGTTCGCCGTCCATGGTGCCGAATGTTGCAACTACCTGCTCGCCGTCGACGTAGACATGAACACCGTGGCAGGCTATGCGATGTCGAGTTGGGGCACCGGGTACGGCGACATGGTGATGACGCCGGACCTCGACACCCTTCGGCTCCTACCTTGGCTGCCCGGCACGGCGCTGGTGATCACCGATTTGGGCTGGCGCGACGGCAGCGCGATCGCCGCCGCGCCGCGCAGCATCCTGCGCCGCCAGCTCGATCGGCTGAGCCGGCAGGGGCTGGCGGCCAACGTCGCCACCGAACTCGAGTTCATGGTGTTCGACGACACCTATCGGCAGGCATGGGCCAGCGGCTACCGCGGGTTGACTCCGGGCAGCGATTACAACGTCGACTACGCCATATTCGCGTCCTCGCGGATGGAGCCGCTGCTGCGTGACATCCGGCTCGGCATGCAGGGCGCGGGATTGCACTGTGAGGCCATCAAAGGCGAATGCAACAGGGGCCAGCAGGAGCTCGGGTTCCGTTACGACGACGCGCTGGTCACCTGCGACAACCACACCATCTACAAGAATGGCGCCAAGGAAATCGCCGACCAGCACGGCAAGAGCCTGACGTTCATGGCGAAATACGATGAGCGCGAGGGCAATAGCTGTCACATCCACCTGTCGTTGCGCGGGCAGGACGGGTCCGCGGCGTTCGCCGACAGCAGCAGACCGCACGGCATGTCATCGACCTTCGAGAGCTTCCTCGCCGGCGCATTAACCACCATGGCCGAACTCACGTTGTTCTATGCGCCGAATATCAACTCCTACAAGCGATTTGCTGACGGCAGCTTCGCACCGACGGCGCTGGCCTGGGGACTGGACAACCGCACTTGCGCGGTGCGGGTCGTCGGCCACCACGACAACATCCGGATGGAATGCCGCGTCCCCGGCGGCGACGTCAACCCATACCTCGCGGTGGCGGCCCTGGTCGCGGGGGGACTGTACGGGATGGAGCGCACACTGCAGCCAC
Source organism: uncultured Actinomycetota bacterium (assembly GCA_963767375.1). Taxonomy (GTDB): domain Bacteria; phylum Actinomycetota; class Actinomycetes; order Mycobacteriales; family Mycobacteriaceae; genus Mycobacterium. The sequence continues at coordinate 1,554,891 of CAVYDT010000003.1, read as the reverse complement.
CCGAACCGTGTCAGGGCAACGCCTACCAAGCGGCCGGGGTGCAGCGGCTGCCCGCCACGCTGGCCGCGGCCGCCGAACTGTTCGCCACGTCAAGCGTCGCGCGGGAGGCGTTCGGCGACGACGTCGTCGCGCATTACCTGAACAACGCGCGGGTGGAGTTGGCGGCGTTCAACGCGGCGGTCACGGACTGGGAGAGGATACGGGGATTTGAGCGGCTCTAGGGCGAGTCGGCCTTCGAAACCGATAGTGGGCCTGACGACTTATCTGGAGCAGGTGCGGACCGGGATCTGGGACGTCCCCGCGGCTTATTTGCCGTCCGATTACTTCGAGGGCGTCATCATGGCCGGCGGCAGCGCGGTGCTGTTGCCGCCGCAGCCGGTGGACCCCGACGTCACCGCCCGTGTCCTCGACAGCCTGCACGCGCTGGTGATCACCGGGGGCTTTGACCTCGACCCCGCCGCCTACGGCCAGCAACCGCATCCGACCACCGACCAGCCACGCACCGCCCGCGACGCCTGGGAGTTCGCACTGTTGGAGGGCGCGCTGCGGCGGGGGCTGCCGGTGCTGGGCATCTGTCGCGGCGCGCAGGTGCTCAACGTCGCGTTCGGCGGCACGCTGCACCAGCACCTGCCCGACGTGCTCGGCCACGGCGGACACCGGGCCGGCAACGGGGTGTTCGCCATGTTGCCGGTTCGCACCGTGCCGGGCACCCGGCTGGCCGGATTGCTCGGGGAGACCGCCAACGCGTCGTGCTACCACCATCAAGCCATCGACAAGGTCGGTGAATCCCTGGTGGTCAGCGCGTGGGACGCCGACGGTGTGGTCGAGGCGCTGGAGCTGCCCGGCGATGGTTTCGTGCTTGCCGTGCAGTGGCATCCGGAGAAGTCCCTGGACGACCTGCGGCTGTTCGCCGCGGTGGTGGACGCCGCGCGGTCGTACGCGGATAGCCAAAGAGCCTGATGAGCCTGATGAGAACAGTTCAACTGATCAACCCCGCCACCGAGGAGGTGCTGGGGTCGGTCGAGCACGCCGACGTCGCCGCCGTCGACGACGCAGTGCGGCGGGCTGAGGTGGCTCAGCGGCGGTGGGCGCGGCTGGCGCCGGCCGAACGCGCGGCCGGGCTGCACGCATTCGCGGCCGCGGTCGACGCCCACGTCGACGAGCTGGCCGCCCTCGAGGTCGCCAATTCCGGGCACCCCATCGGGTCGGCCGAGTGGGAGGCCGGCCACGTTCGCGACGTGCTGACGTTCTATGCCGCCAGCCCGGAACGCTTGTCCGGCAAGCAGATTCCCGTCGCCGGCGGCCTGGACGTCACGTTCCACGAACCACTGGGTGTGGTTGGGGTGATCACGCCGTGGAACTTCCCGATGATGATCGCGTCCTGGGGCATCGCGCCGGCCCTGGCCGCCGGCAACGCCGTGCTGGTCAAACCCGCCGAGTGGACCCCGCTGACCACCATCCGGCTCGGTGAACTGGCGGTGGAAGCCGGGCTGGACGAAGACCTGCTGCAGATGCTGCCCGGGGAGGGCGCGGTGGTGGGGCAGCGGTTCGTCACCCACCCCGGAGTCCGCAAGATCGTCTTCACCGGGTCCACCGAAGTCGGCAAAAGGGTGATGGCCGGTGCGGCCACTCAGGTCAAGCGGGTCACGCTGGAGCTCGGCGGCAAAAGCGCCAACATCGTCTTCGCCGACTGCGACCTGGAACGCGCGGCGGCGACCGCACCGGCCGGGGTGTTCGACAACGCCGGTCAGGATTGCTGTGCCCGCAGCCGAATCCTGGTGCAGCGCAGCGTTTACGACCGGTTCATGGAGCTGCTCGAGCCCGCGGTGAAACGCCTCGTCGTCGGGGACCCGGGGTCGCGCGATACCGAAATGGGGCCGCTGGTGTCCGGCGCGCACCGCGACAAGGTGGCCTCCTACGTGCCCGGCGACGCCCCCGTCGCGTTTCGCGGCACGGCACCCGCGGGTCCCGGATTCTGGTTTCCGCCAACGGTTCTCACGCCGGAACGTACCGACCGAGCGGTCACAGACGAGATCTTCGGCCCGGTCGTCACCGTGCTGGCGTTCGACGACGAGGCGGACGCCATCGCGCTGGCCAACGACACCGCCTACGGGCTGTCGGGATCGATCTGGACCGACGACCTGTCCCGCGCGCTGCGGGTGTCGCGGGCGGTCCAGGCCGGCAACCTGTCGGTGAACTCGCACTCCTCGGTGCGCTACCACACGCCCTTCGGCGGGTTCAAACAGTCGGGGCTGGGTCGTGAGCTCGGCCCGGACGCGCCGCTGCATTTCACCGAGACCAAAAACGTGTTCATCGCGATCAGCGAGGAGGCCAACTGATGGACCTGACTCGAAGACTGGCGGGCAGGGTCGCGGTCATCACCGGCGCCGGCAGCGGCATCGGCCTGGCCGCTGCGCGGCGGATGCGCGCCGAAGGCGCGACCATCGTCGTCGGCGACATCGACGGCGAGGCCGGCGCCGCGGCGGCCGAGGAACTCTCCGGTTTGTTTATGCCCGTTGATGTTTCCAACGAAGGCGCGGTCAATGCGCTCTTCGACGCAGCGGCACAGAGCTACGGCTCGGTCGACATCGCGTTCAACAACGCCGGCATCTCGCCGCCGGAGGACGACCTGATCGAAAACACCGACCTGCCGGCCTGGCAACGCGTCCAAGACGTCAACCTGAAATCGGTGTACCTGTGCTGCCGGGCGGCGTTGCGGCACATGGTGCCCGCGCAGAAGGGTTCCATCATCAACACGGCCTCGTTCGTCGCGGTACTGGGATCGGCGACCTCGCAGATCTCCTACACCGCATCCAAGGGCGGGGTGCTGGCCATGTCACGCGAGCTGGGCGTGCAATTCGCCCGGCAGGGCATCCGGGTCAACGCGCTGTGCCCCGGGCCGGTCAACACTCCGCTGCTGCAGGAGCTTTTCTCCAAGGACCCCGAACGGGCCGCACGCCGGCTGGTGCACGTGCCGATCGGACGGTTCGCCGAGCCCGACGAAATCGCCTCTGCGGTAGCGTTTTTGGCCAGCGACGACGCGTCGTTCATCACCGGGTCGACGTTCTTAGTGGACGGCGGGATCAGCTCGGCTTACGTAACACCGCTCTAACTCGGCGGCTCACTGGCATGGACCAGGTGGATCGGCTCGCAGACCCAGCTGGGCTGCAGGTCGGCGGTGAGGGCTGGCGCGGCTTTAGTCCAGGCCTGCGGTACCGACAAATTCTCACTCAAAGTCCCGATCGACGCCCCGCGACCGAAGCGCGCGGTAACGCTCGGCTTCGTTAGCAGCGCGCGCAAAGTTGCCGCCGTCTGCAATGCCGCCGCCTTGTTGAGGGAGCTCAGGTGCATCAGCGCGAAGTCCACAGGTGCGGTCAGTGAACTCAGTTTCGACAGCGGCGATGTCACCGCCGAAAGGGACGCATCGACCGTCGTCAGCGGGGAAGAGGAAAACGCCTGCAGCGCTTCGGGGATCGCGGACATCACCTGATGGCCGGCCGATATCACCTGGGACGCCGACGTCACGGTGATCGCGGGCGAGCTGAATGGGGTCACCAGCGCGGCATCCGCCGAGGCACCGGCATAGGCGTTCATGGCCGCGGCGTCCCGCGCCCACATCCGGTCGTATTCGGCTTCGATGTCCGCGATCGCCGGGCTGAGTTGGCCCAGGCTGTTCGTGGAGGCCAGCCAAATCCACTCTGCGCGGTTGGCTTCAACCACCGGCAGCGGCACCACCGCCGCTAACGCTGACTCAAAGGCGCTCGCGGCCGTCTTGGCCTGGGTGGCCGCGTGCGCAGCTCGCGCCGCGGTGGCGTCGAGCCAAGCGATATAGGGTGCCGCGGCTTGGGTCATTTCCGTTATTTCCGTCGCCGCCAGCTTCGAGGTGACCGACCGGTAGTCCGCCAGCCGCGCGTACAGCCGTGCGGCCAGCTTGTCCCAGGCGACAGCCGCCTCGGTCATCGATCCCGAACCGGGGCCTGCACACATTCGCCCGGAGTTGATCTCCGGCGGTAGCGTCGCGAAATTCATTGAAACCCTTCCTGCAAGACATAGACCCAGGGGTTACAGACCGCGCAATGGCGGCCGTGTGCACGCTGATCAGAAGGCGTGACTTCGGTTTATCAGGGGCTATCAGGGGGCTATCAGCGACGGTCGACGCAGAGCTGGGTCAAGATATCTCGATCGGTTGGGGCAGCCGCGGGTGCACCGCGGCCGGCGCCGCCCGGCGGAACGCCGAAGGCGGGCGCCCTCGGGGCGAACGAAGCCGGCAACGCCGACCAGGCTGACGGTGGCGACAAGCGGGTCCACGACTGCGGCCGTTCGCGTGCCATCCACGCGTGTTTGGTCGGCAGCTGATGCGTGGGTGACGAGCCTTGAGCACCGGGTTGGGCATGTACAGCGTTCGCCCCGGCATGGGTCAGCTGCCAAGCCGCCGGCAGCGGTCCCGCAACTTGGGCGAGCGTGGACCCCCGCAACGCCCAGCCCGTGGTGACGGCGGTGAACAAGCTCAGCGCCGCGACCAGCGCGATGGCTACCTGCCAGCGCCGAGTCTTACCGATGCCACCAAACGTCACAGTGGGCCCGACCGTACTAGCCGGCAATTGAAGCAAGCTGTGAGAATGATCCGAGTCGGGTGTGCGTTGCGGCGGGTTAAATGCTTGTGAGCTTTGTCACCCGCCGCGACACGTTGTGAACACGATTAGCGGGATAGCCATTTCGACTTCGCTAGCCGCGCCGTGAAAGCCGATGAGGCGAGCCATCTCGGCGGGCTCGTATCCGGTTGCCAGCACCGCCGCATCGCCGGTGCAGACGACGACAACGTCGCCGATCCGCGCCAGGTGAGCCTGGCTGACCGGCCCGAACATTCCGGTGGCGACGGCCTGCTCGCGGCTGTACACCTGGGCCCAGCCAGCTGTCACCTCCGTCCACGCTGCCTGTACGTCTGCCGCGGCGCCGGGCTCCGTGTGCAGGTAGCGCACCCGCGGCTCGCCGGCGACCACCCGCACTCCGTCGCCCAGCCGGGGGTCGAGGCCGAGGTCGACACGAGCGTCGGCCGCAACGTTGAGGCCGCCGTGGTCCGCGGTCACCAGCAGCGCCGCGTTGGCGGGCAGTGCCTCGACGAGCCGGGTCAGCAGCCCATCGATACCTGCCGCCGCTTCGTGCCACTGCGGCGACCCGACACCGAACACATGGGCCGCGTTGTCCAGGTCGGCGGTGTAGCCGTAGACCAATCCGGGCGCCGCATGCAGCTCGTCGGTCAGCTGTTGGGAATAGTCCCCGCCGGGGTGCATGGGCAGGAACTGCGCGCCCCGATACGCGGCATCGCTGAGCCCGCTGCCGATGAACGACTCCGGCAGCACGGCGCGCGCGCTGACGCCGACTCGCTGCAGCCGCTCGAACCAGGTTGGCATCGGCTGCCATTGGGTGTGTGGCGGGTCGTCGCGCCACTGAATGTGGGTGAGCACCCGGTCGGTGCCGGGGATGTTGACCGTGAAGCCCAGAATGCCATGTTCACCGGGCTGTGCACCGGTGCCCAGGGACACCAGGCTGGTCGGCGTGGTGGAGGGGAAGGTGCACACGAGCTGGCTGAGCCGCCCGACGCTACCGGCCAGAGCGGCGGCCAGCAGCGGCGCATCATCGGCCAACTCGGGCAACAGGTGCCAGCCCAGACCGTCGACCAGCACGACCAAGACCCGATCGACTTGGCCGGCCCCCTCCGCCAGTCCTAGTCGGTCGACCGCGTCCGGCACACCCAACAGCGCGGCGGTTGCGGGCAGCACGTCGCAGATCGAACCGGTCACTTGATCAGTTTGGGGTCGGTGTGGCACTCCGCGCCAGCCGATTGCTGGTGACCCGCAGTTGTCGATCTGTGCTGTCGGCGAGCGCGCGTACCTGATGCGGCTGAAGCCGACCGCACAGCCGGCCCCAGTGCACCGCGACCTCGTCGCTGACGGCGACGTCGGGCACCGCGCTGTACCCGTCGGCCCAGACGTCGAGGCGGCGCGCACGGGCAGACGCGAGCGACAGCGATTGACCGTCCCAGGCCAGCCCCTGACACATCACTTCGACGTCATCGCCAGCGCGAGAAACCACCGTCCCCCAAGTGATCCGGCAGTTATCCAGCACGCTCAGCGGCTGCTCGTCCATGCCCCGGCCCAGAAACCGCGTCCAGGGATACACGCCGAGTACGTGGAAACAGTGGTTGCCGGCCGCCTCACACGCCAGCTCCGGCGTGAGATGCGACCAATATCGGCCCGCCTGAGGGCCGATGATGGCTAGCAATGCGTCGAAAAATTCGCCCGCACCGACGTCGGCCCCGACGCCTCCGCCGAGCCAATACGACTCGACCAGTCGATGATCCAGCGGGTCGGCGATACCGGTCAGCTTGGATAGCACCCGCAGGTAAGGCCAGGCACCGGAGAACTTGGTCGCCGCCCTGCGTACCTCGTCGACCGAGCCGTCACGCAAGGTGGCTCCCAGTGGCGGACCGCAAAAGCCCAGCGCGTTGGGCGCATAGGCATACCTGGCGAACATCTCGGCCCCGCGGCTGTCCGGGTCCAACTGTCACACCCGCCCGGACTGCCCCACCAGCTTGGCGGCGTCGCGGTGCATGCGGCCGAAGTTGTAGTAGGCCGCGCACGCCCCCTCGGGGGACACCATGCAGGTCCCGATCGGGGTCTCCGGGGTGCATGCGGTGCCGAAAACCTTGCATTCCCAGGGCTTGAGCACACCCTTGAGCACCTCGCCGCATTGGCATGCCTTCGGGTCGGCGACCCGCACGCCGGGCATCGAGAACCGCAGCTCGGCGTCGAACTCGGCGAAGTCATCATGCAGCCGCAGCGCGCTCTGCGAGATGAACCCCAGCCCACGCCATTCGAAGTGCGGACGCAGCGCGAACACCTTGTTCATCAACGCCAGCGCCGCCGGGTTGCCGTGCTCGGGCACCACCCGCGTGTATTGGTTCTCCACCTCACACCGGCCCTCGCGGATCTGCCGCAGCAGCATCGCGACCGCCGCCAGAATGTCCAGCGGCTCGAACCCGGCCACCACCAACGGCTTTCGATATACCTCGGGCACGAACCGGTACGGCCGGTTGCCCACTACGGTCGACACGTGCCCAGGACCGATGAATCCGGACAGCCGCAGGTCCGGTGATTCCAGGATGGCCTTGATCGGCGGGACGATCGTGACGTGGTTGCAGAACACGCTGAAATTGGGCAGGCCCAGGTCGCGCGCCCGCACCAGCGTCACAGCGGTCGACGGCGCGGTGGTCTCGAAACCGATGGCGAAGAACACCACGTGTTTGTCAGGGTTGTCGATCGCGACCTTCAGCGCGTCCAGCGGCGAGTAGACGAACCGCACGTCGGCGCCGTGCGCCTTGGCGTCCAGCAAGCTGCCGGCCGACCCGGGTACCCGCATCATGTCGCCGAAACAGGTGAAGATCACATCGGGTTGTCCGGCCAGCCACATCGCGTCGTCGATGCGGCCCATCGGGATCACGCAGACCGGACAGCCGGGGCCGTGTACCAGTTCGACATTGTCAGGCAGCAGATGCTCGATGCCGTGCCGGTAAATGGTGTGCGTGTGTCCGCCGCACACCTCCATGAACTTGAAGTGCTCGGGGCCGCTACCCGCCAAGTGCTCTATCGCAGCCAGCAGCTTGCGGGCCGCCGCCGGGTCGCGGAATTCGTCAACGAATTTCATTTCTGTCCCCTCAGCCAATGGCCGACGTGTCGAAGGCTTCCATTTCCGTGGTGTAGGCCTCACCCAGCTTCTGGACTGCGGCCAGGGTGAGCAGCGCCTCGGTCTCGTCGATCTTGGCCATCGCGAAGCCGACGTGAACCAGTACCCAGTCGTCGGGCTCGGGCATGTCGTTTTCCAGCAGTCGCACGCTGATCGTGCGCTGTACACCACTGACGTCTACCTTCGCCAAATAGTTGGCCGGGTCGGTGATCTCAACGATCCGGCCCGGAATGCCCAAGCACATGTCTTCACGTTCCTTTCTGGGTCAGCAGATTCGCGGCAGCGGGTCGCCGACGAGCATGTCGACGATCCGGGTGCCGCCGAACCCGGTACGCAGTACTACGCTTTCGGCCGGTTGGGCGACGATTTCCCCGACCTCGGCCGCATCGGCGCCCAGCGGATGCGTCCGCAACGCGGCCAGCCCGGCCTCGGCCTCCTCGGGCGCGACGACGGCGACGAACTTGCCCTCGTTGGCGACGTAGAGGGGATCGATGCCCAGCAGCTCGCACGCGCCATTCACCATGGACCGCACCGGAAGTCGATCCTCCTCGAGCAGCACTCCGAGGCCGCAGGCCTGGGCCAGTTCGTTGCATACGGTCCCGACCCCGCCCCGGGTCGCGTCCCGCAGCCAGCGGGTGGACGGCGCGGCCGCCATCAGCAGTTCCACCAGCGGGGACAGGCAGGCGGTGTCGGATTCGATGTCCGCCTCGATGGCCAGGTCGCCCCGCGCCAGCATGACCGCCATGCCGTGATCGCCCATCGAACCCGACAAGAGCACCTTGTCACCGGTGCGCACCGACGCGGGCGAAAGTCTGCGGCCTGTGGGAATGATTCCGGTGCCCGTCGTGGTGACGAATAGGCCGTCTGCGGCGCCCTTGGGCACCACCTTGGTGTCGCCGGTGACGATCTGGACACCGGCCTTGGCGGCGGCGGCGGCCATGTCGGCGACGATCTCCTTCAGTTCCGCGATTGGAAAGCCCTCCTCCAGAACGAATGCCGCTGCGATCCAAGACGGCACGGCGCCGGTCATCGCGAGGTCGTTGCAGGTGCCGTGCACGGCGAGCTCGCCGACGGAGCCACCGGGAAACCGCCTGGGCTGCACTACAAATGAATCGGTGGACATCGCCAGCCGCTCACCGCCGGGCAAGGTGATGACCGCGCCGTCGCCGAGTGACTCCAGCAGCGGGTTGCGAAACGCCTCCATGAACACCGCGTCGAGGAGTGCGGCCGAAGCCTTTCCGCCTGCCCCGTGCGCCAGGGTCACGTGCTCGTCGAGCAACCGGGGGCGGCGCCTGCGGAACGATTCGATCCGCTCGATCACGTCACCCTCGGCGAACCGCGGGCCCGACGACAGGTATTCACCCGTTGGCTTGCTCATGCGGCCCCCAAAGCCTGGTCGCTGCGACGTTCGTGGGTTGCCAACCACAGCTGATAGCCCAGCAGCGCCTGTGATTCCTGAATGCGGTGCACGCTTTGCGACCGAACGATGAAGCAGGCGTCCACATTCGGGTTGTCGGCGAACGCGCCGCCGTCGTACCCGGAGAAACCGATGGTGTACAGACCGCGCCGCCGCGCTTCCGCCAGCGCGGTGAGCAGGTTGGGTGAGTTGCCACTGGTCGACATCGCGATCGCGATGTCACCGGCCTTCGCGCGCGCGATCAGCTGGCGGGCGAAGACCAGCTCGAAGCCGACGTCGTTGCCGAGCGCGGTCACAATCGCCTGATCGGCGGTCAACGACCAAGCCGGCAAAGGTTTTTGGGGCCCGGGTCCACCGATCGGCGGCCGGGCGAACAGCCTTGCCAGCGTGGTGGAATCGGTGCAGCTGCCACCGTTTCCGAACGTGAACATCCGTCCTCCCGCCGCGAAGCGGCGTGCCAACTCGGTAGCGGCTTGGTTCAGTAGGTCGGCGTTGGCCTCCAGCGTGGTGCGCCGAAGCGCCAGGCTTTCGGCGGCCTTGGCCTGCGCCGACGCGGCCAGGTCGGCAAGCAGCGACTCGGGGTCGTCTTCCTGAGCGTCGATAAACGGATACAGGAAGTTGGTGGGCTCGTCCTGTGTCACGCGTCCTCCTCGTCCACTCGGCTGATGGCCGTTCCCGCGTGCACCAGAACCAGCTCGCCCGCGGCGACCGGGTCGATCAGCGTCGTCACCACGTTCTCGATGCCTCGCGCGGTGCGTAGGCTGGCGAGCCCGTCGACCGAGGCCGCCACAACTTCGCCCAGGCGGCCTTCGTCGCTGCACGTAATGCAGATGTCTTCGGAGCACTCGGGGTCGTCGACTTTGAGCAACCCCGAATGCTCGAAACACACGTGGGTCAGCTCCCACAACACGTGGTAGAACAGCACGAAGCCACCCGTCGCGGGGATCCTTGGATCGGGGTCGTCGAGCCACAGAACATGGTCCGCCATACCGGCTTTGGGTCGTTCGCCGCTTCCGATCCAAATCGTGGTGGCGCCCCACGCCGGGCTGCGGCGCATCACCGAACGCACTTGCGGGTCATCGGCGCCGGCGACCGCGACGACGATGTCGCCGGGCCGTACCGACACCCGCACCAGATCGACCAGATTGGGCCCGGTCAGCGCCACCGCCGGCAACGCCCGCTTCCCCACGATCACCGGATGCACGAACTCGACCGCGATGTGCAGGGCATGCGGCTCCCACGACGGTGCGATGGACCACATGGTGGCGCCCGCCGCGAACCGCTTGGCCAGTGTGAAGGCGGTCTGCGCAAGGTCAGCGGCCAGCTCGGCGCCAAGCCCGCGATCGATCGCGGTCGTGGTGTTCACGAGTGCGCCTCCTCCAGGGCGGTCAGCACGGAGATCGCGGCCTGGCCCAGCGCCAGCCCACCGTCGTTGGGCGGGACCGTGTGGTGGGTCAGCACTTCAAAGCCCGCCCGCTGCAACAGTTCACGACACATCCGCAGCAACAGCACGTTCTGGAACACCCCGCCGGTCAGCCCCACCAGCCGAACACCGCCGGCCACCTGACCGACCACCTCGGCAACGGCCTGCGCGACCGCCCGGTGGAAGCTCGCCGCCAGCAGCGCCGGTGGCGAGCCCGCGTACAGGGCCGACACCATCGTCTGCACCATGGTGCGCGGATCGATCACCCCGTCGGGTCGCACCGTGAGTGGCAGCGACGGGCCGGCGGTGTCGCCCATCGACTCGGCCAGGGCCTCGAGTTCGATGGCGGCCTGCCCCTCATAGTCGATCCGGTGTCGCACGCCCAGCAGCGAAGCGACCGCATCGAACAGTCGGCCCATGCTCGAACACGGCACACAGCCGGTGCCGCTCTCCAATTGGGAACGAATCAGCCGCAATTCGTCCGGCGACCTAGCAGCGACCGGGGCCAGATCCGGCGTCCAGTCGATGTCGGCCATCCATAGCTGAGACAGCGCCATTCGCCACGGATTGCGCACGGCCGCATCGCCGCCGGGCAGCGGTACCGGCAACAGATGGCCGACCCGGACGAAGCGGTGGCTGTCGCGCCCGAGCTTGAGAATCTCGCCGCCCCAGATCGTTTGATCGCAGCCGTAGCCGGTGCCATCGAACGACACCCCGACAATGGGTTCGCCGACGCGCCCGTGCTCGGCCAGCAGCGACACCACGTGCGCGTGGTGGTGCTGAACCAGATCCAGTGGTCGATCGCCCGCGTGGCGCTCAGCCCAAGCGCGAGTGTGATACTCGGGATGCAGATCGGCGGCCAATCGCAGCGCAGCGCCACGTATTTCGCTGAGCTGACCCACCGCCCGCTCGAACGCGCGCAGTGTCTCCCAGGTGGCCATGTCGCCGATGTGGCCGGACAGGTAAGCGCGCGAGCCGTCGGTGAGACAGAACGTGTTCTTCAGTTCTCCGCCGACCGCCAGCACGGCCGGGCATCCAACGGCCCCGATATCAATGGGCAGCGGCGCAAAGCCGCGGGAGCGTCGGATCGGCAGTTCCTCGCGGTCGATGACACGCACCACCGAGTCGTCGCACGGCACATGGATCGGACGGTCATGGTCCAGGACGGCATCACAGAGCACCGAAAGTCGCTGCGCGGCATCCTCTTCGGTAAAGCAAATGGGCTCGTCTGAGCGGTTGGCGCTGGTCAGCACCAGCGCGTCGGGGACCGGCCCGCCGACATCGGGCACGGGCGCCAGCAGCAGGTGATGGAGGGGGGAGTAGGGCAGCATCAGCCCCAGCAGCGGGCTGCCGGGTGCGACGGCGTCGGCGACCGGCGCGATGTTGTTACGGGGGAGCCGCCGCAGCAACACGATCGGCCGGGCGGGGCTCGACAGCACCGCCGCCTCGTCGTCGTCGATGCAGGCATACCGGCGCGCGACGTCGAGGTCGCGGACCAGCATGGCGAACGGCTTGGCGCCCCGGGCCTTTCGTGACCGCAGCGCCCGCACCACCGCTTCGTCGCCGGCGACGCAGGCCAAGTGGTAGCCGCCGATTCCCTTGATGGCGACCACCGCGCCGGCGGCCAACGCCCGCTGGGTGGCCGCCAGTGCCGCATCCGATCCGGTCACCCGTCCGGCCTGCGCGGAGAACCACAGCGACGGCCCGCAGTGCGGGCAGGCGATCGGTTGCGCATGAAATCGGCGATCCGCCGGGTCGTGGTATTCCGCGGCGCACCGCTCACACATGGCGAACCCGGACATGGTGGTGCCCGGACGGTCGTACGGCAGTCCGCGGATGATGGTGAACCGCGGCCCGCAATTGGTACAGGTCACGAATGGGTGGCGGTAACGGCGGTCGCGCGGGTTGAACAGCTCTGCCACACACTGGTCGCATACTGCGATGTCAGGCGGGATCGGGGTGGTGACACCGCCGACCGTCTGGCTGGGCACGATCCGGAAGTCGCGGCCGCATGCGGCATCGGTGGCTAGGTCGGTAACGGAGACGCTGCTGATCCGCGCCAGCGGCGGGGCTTCGGTACGCAGCCGGCGCCGGAATTCGGAAACCCGCGCTTCTTCACCCTGCACCTCGAGGAATACGGCGCCCGAATCGTTGCCGACAAATCCGGCGAGACCCGCCTCGCTGGCGATTCGGTGGACGAACGGACGGAAGCCGACCCCCTGGACGACACCGGTCACGGTGAAGCGCTGCCGAACTTCCTCGGATCGCAACAGCACGGGGGTATCGGTCATCTCAACCGCCCCCGGTGCTGATCGACGGGTCGCTGCGGCCGCGCCCCATCAGCTCCAGACCGGCCATCGCCTGCTCGGCCCCGGCCCGGTCGGTCTTCTCGACGACGAAGCCCATGTGGATGATCACCCAGTCGCCGGCCTCAAAGGTCTCCTCGGGCAACATGCCGACATTGACCTTGCGCGCCTCGCCGGTGACGTCGACCAGTGCCAGCTGGCCTTCGTAACCCTCCAGCATCCTGATCACTTGACCGGGTATTCCCAGGCACATGATTTAGCACTCCTGTCGTGACGCTGCGGAAGGGGCCGGACTCTGCAACGCCGCCACGATCTCCTCGACCGCTCGCGCGGCCCGGGGGACGGCGTTGGCGACGGGTTCGGTCAGCCCCATGCCTTCCTCGACGCTTCCCGCCTCGCAGCCGACGACGACCGTGTAGGGCGGATTGCCTCCCAGTGCCCGCAGGCTGGCGAACACCGCGGCCGGATCCATGCCGTGAGCGTCCAGTCCCGGTGTGTCAGCACCCGATTCATGCTCGGCTTGGAAGACGTGCAGTGTGCCCGGCTTGCCGCGGCTGGGTATCGCGTCGATGAGGACCAGCGTGTCCCACTCCTCGAGCAGGTCGTAGGCAAGGTGCATGCCGCTGATGCCGTAGTCGATGACGTGCACGCTCGGATCGCCTTGTGGGAGCTCGGCATTTCGGACCACTTCGGATCCGAATCCGTCGTCTCCAAGGAAGATGTTGCCGATTCCGGCCACCAGGATGCGCGCTGCCATCTGCTGCCCGAGCCGGCTACATGCGGCGGAGCTTGAGGTAGCGCCGGGCATCCGGTAGGGATACCAGTCCCATCCCCACTGCGACCGCGACCACCAAAGCGATGATGCCGATGAATATCCAACCTAGAACTTCCATGTTGAATTCCTTTCCGGGGTTTGTTGAGTTTCCAGTGGCTCGATTTCGTCGGGGGAGAAGTACAGATAGCGGCCATACCAGTCGTGCAGGTCGGCGGCCGGGTCGTCGTCGACGACGACCCCGACGTGCTTGTTGCCCTCGACGTCCTCGTGTACCGACGTGACGCGGGCGGTCTTGCCGGCGACGAAGATGTCTTGGGCGTCGGCGTTGCGCCTGGGACGCAACCGGACTTGGCTGCCCCGCGCTACCCGGGCGCCGTTCACCAGTACCGCGTCGATCTCGGGGCGAACCGCGTTGTCGGCCAGCGGATCCCACCAGTCGATTCCTTCCGGTATCTCGGGGACCAGGCCCGCGAGAGTGTGCGGGTTACGAAGTACGCCGTGCAGGCGCGCCATGTCGTCGGCTGACATCGCGTCGCACTGGTCGATGATCTGCGCGGCCCGCGGATCGGTGGCCCGGGCCTGAGCCTTCTCCTCGTCGGTCATCGTCATCACGCGCAGGGTCAGGATCTCGTCGATCTCCGTGCAGTCAAAGAGTGCCGTGTTGCTCTGTTCGGCGACCTCGGGGTGGTCGTAGAGAATGATCGGCGAGACCAGCAGCACGTCGTGCGTGCCGGGAGGCCCGGCGAGCACGGGGAAGCAGCGGTGCTGGTGACACCGGGACACCGCGTCGGCCGCGGCCGGCGGTGGCTCGAGCAGCGAGACGAAGCGGCCGCCAACAACTTCGGCGATGAGATGGGTACCGATCATCGACCGCGCGATCACTGAATCTTTCCCGTCGATCTTTCGGTCGACGGTGGCGCCGACGTTGCTGACCCGCACCGAGACCCGGGCCAGGGCGCCGTCCGGTTCGTGTGCGACGGTCAGTACGGCGCGCACCTCCTGCCGTTCGCGGACCAGTCGGCCGCCCTCGACCGGTTCGATCTCGATCGCCGCCGGGTAGACCAGCGGTAGCGTCCAGGGCTGATCGTCAAACGCGAGAGGGCCGAACGACATTTCACATTCGACCGCTTCGTCCCAGGTCAACCAGGACCCCGACGGGGTGGTCAGTTCGTCGACGGGGTCGAATCCGCGGTCGGCACGTTCGCGTTCGGCCCGGCGGTGCTGCAACTGCAGGAACCGAACCACCATGGTGATCGCCTGGGCCCCGTCGACCAGAAACTGCGCGGCGAGGGTGTCGTCCTCGCCGAGGCCGGCGTGGCTCGCGCCGGGCGGTCCCAAAACGCCGAACTGCCAACGGGATTGGTTCTTGCTTGACGTTCCGCGATACGGGTACAGCAGGTAGCCCTCGTAGAGCACCGCGTCGGCGACGGCGCGGGCCCGGTCCCAGCTCGAGGTCACTTCGCCGTCTCCCGGTCGGCGTCCAGCAGCGAGGTGACCGCATGGTCGAGGTCGAGCAGTCCTTGTGCCGACTTATAGGTGGCCAGCGCCGCTATGGTGTCGTGGCTCAGCCGGACCCAGCCGGTGTTCGGATAATGCTGCGCGATCAGGTCCCGCCACACCGCGACCGGCATGTCGTAGCGATACTCGCAGTCCCACGGAACCTGCTGAACCGAGAAGCCGCGCTCGGACTTGACGAAAATGGTTCCACTGAACAGGAACTGGAGCGGCAGCGCGCCGTCGCGGAGCGCGTGCAGGTACTTGGCGGCGACGACCTCGAAGTCGTAGGTGCAGTCCAGCGGAAGCGCCACCGTGGTGTTCCCGGCGAAGCCGGGCACCATTGCGGTGCAGTGCTGCCAAAGGAAGGTGCGTTGGGTGCTGGCCCAGCGTTCGCGTGACCCGAACAAATCGATCAGCCCGGCTGCTTCGTCGTCGCTGTAGGCGCGTCGCAGCGGCTCGATGCGAACCTGGCAGCGCAACGCGATGGCGTGCACGGGGTCGTCGGTACCGACGGCGACACTGACGCGGGCGGTCAGCACCGGGCTGACGGTGTACGGTTCGGGCGCCACGTCGAGAACGCCGAACGCTATGTTCAATGGCTCCTCACTCATCGCCGCGTCTCCACGGGGGTTTCCCGGGAGTGAGCTTGGATCTGCGCGAAGAAGCCGTCGATGAACGCCCGCGCCTCCTGGCCGCCGTCGAACCCGCGCCACAGCATGCGTAAGCGTCCGACGAACTCGTAGCACGCGTCGATCGGCACCAGATAGGTTTGCGGCTGGGCCGTTTCGCCGGCGTCGCCATCTTCGGGAATCCGAACCAGCAGAGCCTCGACGTCGTCGGCGAGCAGGTCGATCCGAGAGTCCTTGCCATGCAGTGTGTTCCAGGTGTCCAGGTCCAGCTCGGATTCGGTCGCCCCTGCCGGGCCTGGATAGAAGGCGACCGTGCGCCCCAGCGCGGAGTTGGTGAAGAAGAACGCCACGCCGACCGGGATCTGCAGCGCCTCCCAGGCGCGGCGATCCAGCGCGAAATCAGGAAACGCCAGATAGCGATCCGGCACCGCGCGGTAGCGCAGCTCGGCCTGGGTGTCGGTGAACAGCAGATAGCAGGCGCGGCAGGCGCACATCAGTTGCCGGGCGGCGACGTTCACAACGTGCTGATGCTCGTCGGCGATCGGCTCCGAGCACATCTCGCATCGCTCACCCACCGGTTCGGGGGCGCTTCGGTTGCTAGTGATACGCGTCAGGACGTCATACGGAGTTGTCATGCCGGAGCTCCCAGGGTTTCTGGTATCGCCACCGACAGCACGCCGTCGCGAGGCAGCAGCGGCAGTGGCTCGAGGTGAGTCCCGTTCGCTGCGGCCCCCGCACGCACGACGTCGAAATGCGTTCGACAGCGTGGACATTCCAGCAGCGCTTCGCTCAGGGCCGCGCCGGCGAGCGAATCGTCACAAACCGGACAGTGGTCGCGATAAGCGAACGTTTGGCCGTCGACCCGGCACGCCAGCATCGTCCTGCCGCCCACCAGGAACCCCGCGACCTCGCCGGGCGCCAGACCGGACACCTCCGGCACGGGATGCCAGCTGGCGGCATGCCCATTCGACTTCACATGCGCCATCAGCGATTCGGTCGGGATCACCCCGGAGGGTTGGGCGGTGACCACCTCGATCGAGGTGATCTCAGGCGCCGCCGCGCGGACCGCGTCTTCGACCGCCAGCTCCAGGGTCACCGCCGACGACGGGCAGCTCTTGCAGCTGCCGGTAAACGCCAGGACCACGGTGGCGCCTTCGGGTCCGTCGGTGACCTCGAGCAGATCCACGTCGCCGCCGTGCGAGCCCAGGTACGGCCGCACCCGGTCCAGCGCGTCCGACACCCGCCTGTGCACGTCGTGCGGATGCAGGCCGTGCACCAGCAGCAGGCTGGCCACCAGGTCGTCGGTGGCCAGCCGCTCGGCTAAGCCTGATTCGCCGAGTTGGATGATCCGCTCTAGCCCGGCCCCGTACAGTCCGACTACCTCGCGGACCAACTGCTGGGCGCGTTCCTGCGCGGCCGTCCCGCCCGCCGCGCAGGAATCCAGAAGTGTCTGGATCCGATCGCCCGCTGTACGCCATTGCGTGTCGTTCTCGGGGGCCTCCGGGCGATCCGCCATGTGTCACTCCCCGACGGGTGACTGTGTCGGAGTGTGCAGTCTCTCCAGGGTCTTGCCCTTACCCAGGTACATGTGCACACCGCAGGGCAGACACGGATCGAAGCTGCGCACCGTGCGCATCACGTCGATGCCCTTGAAGTTCTCCCGTGAGTTCTCCTCGAAGATCGGTTGACCCTGCACCGCATCCTCATACGGGCCTGGCGTGCCGTAGCTGTCGCGCGGGCTGGCGTTCCACGGGGTGGGCGGGTACGGGTGGTAGTTGGCGATCTTGCCGTCGCGGATCACCATGTGGTGACTGAGCACACCGCGGACCGCTTCGGTGAAACCGCAGCCGATGCCCTCGTCGGGCACCTCGAACTTCTCCCATGTCTTCGTACGCCCAGCGCGGATTTCCGCCAACGCCTGCTCGGCGAAGTGCAGCGCGCACGCCGCCGCGTAGGCCTGGAAGTAGGTCCGCGCCCGGTCGCGTTCGATGGTGTTGCTGCCGTGCCTGGGGATCTTCCACTCCAGCTCCACCGGGCCCTTCAGGACGGTCTTGGGCAGATTGATCTTCACACTGTTACCGGTCGCCTTGACGTAGCCGATGTCGACCAGGCCGGCCAGCGCGGTCGCCCACAACCGGGCCAGCGGGCCGCCGCCGGTGTCCAGCGCCAAGTGGTCCGTGCCGTCGAACCAGCGCGGGGACATCACCCAGGTGTACTTGCCGCCGTCCATGTCCCGCTTCTGCGGGTGCGGGTTGGTGTGCTGGTTCCACGGGTGTCGCCGGTCCACCTGGTTGCCCAGCGGATCGGTCTTGACGAACATCTCCTGTTCGGTCCAGTCGTCGTAATACGAACTGCCCAACAGGATCCGGATGCCCAGGTTGATGTCCACCAGCGAGTGGGTGACCAGCTTGCCGTCCACCACCACGCCGGGGGTGACGAACATCGCGTTGCCCCAGCGTTCCATGTCCTTGTACTCGAAATTGCACACCTCGGGGTCCTGGAACGAGCCCCAGCAGCCGAGCAGGGTGCGACGCAGGCCGACCTTCTCGTAACCGGGCAGCGCTTCGTAGAAGAAGTCGAACAGGTCGTCGTGCATGGGCACGACCTTCTTCATGAACTCGACGTAGCGCATCAGCCGCGTCATGTAGTCGGTCATCAGCTGAATGGTCGCGACGGTGCCGACCCCGCCGGGGTACAGCGTGGACGGGTGTACGTGACGCCCCTCCATGAGGCAGAACATCTCTCGCGTCCAGCGACTGACCTGCAGCGCTTCCCGGTAGAACTCGCCGCTGAACGGGTTGAGCGACCGCATGATGTCGGCGATGGTCTTGTACCCGTGCGCATCGGCGTGCGGCGCAGCGGTTTTCTCCGCCTGGGCCAGCACGCTCGGGTTGGTCTCGGCGACCATCTTCTCGCAGAAGTCGACCCCGACCAGGTTTTCCTGGAAGATGTTGTGGTCGAACATGTATTCCGCGGCCTCGCCCAGGTTGACGATCCACTCGCCGAGATGCGGGGGTTTGACCCCGTAGGCCATGTTCTGCGCGTAACACGAGCAGGTGCAGTGGTTGTCACCGCAGATACCGCAGATGCGGCTGGTGATGAAGTGGGCGTCGCGCGGATCCTTGCCCTTCATGAAGATCGAGTAACCGCGGAAGATCGACGATGTGCTGTGGCACTCGACAACTTCGCGGTTCTCGAAATCGATCTTGGTGTAGATGCCGAGGCTCCCCACGATCCTGGTGATCGGGTCCCAGGCCATTTCAACGAGCTGGCCGGGTTCCCGCTTGGATGTTGACGGCTCGGGAATGATGGTTGTCATCGCAATACTGCTCTCCGCCCTAGGGCTCTCTGTCTGAAGTGAGAATGCAGCGCGCCGCCGCCTACCAGGTGCGGCGGGCTCCAGTGGTGAGTTCACTGCCCGTATGCCGCCAGCGCGGCTCCTTGTCGAGGGTGCGCCCCGTGATTCCCCGCAGGCTGCGGATCACGGTCCCGTACAAGCCCGATGCGGTGCTGGAGAGCTTGCCACCCGGCGGCTCGTCCATGAACGGCATGAACTTGTCCGGGAAACCCGGCATCGTGCACCCGATGCAGATGCCACCGACATTCGGGCAACCGCCGATGCCGTTGATCCACCCGCGCTTGGGCACGTTGCACTTCACGACCGGGCCCCAACAGCCCAGTTTGACAATGCATTTCGGCGACCCGTACTCGGTGGCGAAATCGCCTTGCTCGTAGTAGCCGGCCCGGTCACAGCCTTCGTGCACGGTGGCGCCGAACAACCACGTGGGGCGCAGCGCGTCGTCAAGCGGGATCATCGGCGCCTGGCCGGTCGCCATGTAGAGCAGGTAGGTCAGCGTCTCGGACAGGTTGTCCGGTTGGATCGGGCAGCCGGGAACGCAGACGATCGGGATGCCGGCCTTGCTCTTCCACTCCCATCCGAGGTAGTCGGGCACACCCATGGCGCCGGTGGGGTTGCCCGCCATTGCGTGGATGCCGCCGTAGGTGGCGCAGGTCCCGACTGCGACGACCGCGGTGGCCTTGGGCGTCAGCCGGTCGAGCCACTCGCTGGTGGTCATCGGCTGGCCGGTGGCGGGGTTGTTGCCGAACCCGCACCAGTACCCCTCGTCCTTGATCTTTTCGTTGGGGATGGATCCTTCGACGACGAGCACGAAAGGTTCTAGCTCGCCGCGATCGGCTTTGAAGAACCACTCGAGGAAATCGTCCGCCCCTCCGGTGGGTCCGCATTCGAAGTCGATCAGAGGCCAGTGGACGGCGACCTTGGGAAGGCCGGGAAGCGCGCCTAATGCGATCTCCTCGACGCTGGGCTGGGTGGCGGCAGTCAACGCCACTGAATCACCGTCACAACTAAGACCCGCATTAATCCAGAGAACATGGATCAATGTTTCTTCTGCCTTGACTGCTGCTTCTGTGGGCATGACGCAGCTTTCCGGGGCGGGCTGAAGCCCCTACGCTGCCGGAGTCGACCATCGGCCCACTTGCGCAGCGCTCTTTTTCGGTCTACTCCCGCCCTTAACGGTTGTCAACGGTACTCGGTTCGTACGCAACTAAACACGTGTTACATAGGTCTTCGTACTGCACTAGGTCGTTTGCACTACAACGGATTTCGAGTATGCAGCCGCGACGTGATAAACCGCTAAGGCCGGCTAATTACCGTCGGCTCTTTTTGCAAATCAGTTGCAAAAAGACTCACCCGATTCAGGCGTCGAGATCTCCGGCGAACCGTCGTAGCCAGCCGAACCAGGCGCCCATGCCGGCTCCGGTGCGCGCACTGACCGGCAGGATTGCCGCGGTCGCATTGACTTCGCGAACATGTGCGATGTACGAGTCGACGTCGACGTCCAGGTGGGGCACCAGGTCAATCTTGTTGAGTAGCACCACATCCACCGATCGGAACATCACCGGGTACTTCAGCGGCTTGTCCTCGCCTTCGGTGACGGAGTAGACCATGGCCTTGGCGTGCTCGCCGACGTCGAACTCCGCCGGGCAGACGAGGTTGCCGACGTTTTCGATGATGACCAGGTCCAGTGCGGGAAGGTTGAGGCCCGGTAGTGCGCGGTTGACCATCGGTGCGTCCAGATGGCATTCGCCGCCAAACCCGTTGCTGGTGTTGAGCAGTGACACCTGGGCGCCGCGGCCGCTGAGCTTGGCCGCATCCAGGTCGGTGGCGATGTCGCCTTCGATCACCCCGATCGCGAACTCGCCGGCGAGCTCGTCGAGAGTTGCCTGCAGCACCGTCGTCTTCCCCGACCCCGGGGAGCTCATCAGGTTGAGCGCCCGGATCCCGTTGCTCTCGAACGCCGCCCGGTTGAAATTGGCACGGACATCGTTTTCGGCGAAGATCTCCTCCAGCACGTCGATACGCTGCGTCGCGGTCTCATAGCCGCTGTGGTCCCCATGGTCATGGTCATGGTCATGCGGGTGGTGATCGTGCTCGTGGGTGTGCACGGTTCCGTCGTCGTGCCGATGAAACCTACCCATCATGAAATCGATTCATAGCGAACACCTTCACGAGATATCCAATGACGTCACCAGGAATTCGTCGCCGCGCAGCACCTCGACATCGCAGCTGTCGCACCGCGGACACCAGATCGACCAGGCCGACGTGATCTCCGACTGCTCACCGCACGACCGGCACTTCACCTCGGCGCTGACGCACTCGAGTTCCAGCTCCGCGTCGGGCATGTCCTCGAAATCCCGGACGAGTGTCCAGCAGAACGACAGCGATTCCGGTACCACCTGACGAAGAGCGCCGATCCGGACCCGGACGACATCGACGTGGCGGCCGTCGGCGTGCGTTTTGACCACACCGGCGATCGCTTCGCACAGCGACAGTTCATGCATCGCTGGTCACCGGCGTGAGGGCGGACGGTTGAGGCGGCCCATGACAACGTTTCTACACCCGAGTCAGGGTTATCCTGAACCTCACGGGGCGCATTGTGAACGTTGACGAGTTGTTCGCCTCGATCGAGGCGAACCGCCCCGGTCGCGATGACGTCGTGTACCTGCAGCGGCACGGCGATGAGTATGACTGGTGGATCGTGCCGCCGGACGGCACGACCCGGCCCGTCCGCATGCACCGGCCCGATCCCGACGCGTGGATGTCATTCTCGGCGGCCTGGCCGGCCGAACCGGAGCGGTTGCGCCTGTTCTTCGAGGACCTGCTCGCCGAATTAGAGTCGATGGCCGCCGGTCCTGATCGATGTCGTTGGCCGGTTGACGAACCGTGGCCGCATTCACACTGACCGAGGATGACCGCGCCCGGTTCAAGCGGTGCCGGCGGCAATGGGATTTCGCGTCGCCACACCGCCGCGGGCTCGAGCCGATCGCGAACGTGGATCCCGTCTTGCCGGCCGTGGTCACCGACGCGCTCGCCGTCTACTACTACCCGGGCACGTGGGACTGGCAACCCGAGGTGAGGCGGTCGCTGGTGCACAAGGCGGTCGCCCGCGCGCTTGATGAGGCCGATGTCGCCGGCGCGACCGATTCGCTGCCCACCGCTATGGCGGTGATCGACGCCTACGACGCTTGGGCGAGCACGGTCGACGACTTCGCCCCCGTGAAGATCGGCCACGACGTCAGGGGATTGGTGCCTGATCCGCGCGACCCCGAACGCGGGTTGACGACCCCGGACGGATCCGCGGTGATCTACACGTGCCGGATTGACCTGCTGGCGGTCGACGCCGCTGACGAGTATTGGGTGGTCCGGCATCAGGTCGCAGACGAATTCGCAGAGTTGGATGCGCTGATCGGCGACGAGGCGGCGGTCGCGGGCTGCTGGGCCTGGGAGCAGGAATATCTGGGCATGGAGATCTCGGGCACGATCCACAACCAGGTGCGCCTCACCGGCCCGCTCGACCCGCATGCCGCGGCGGGCGCCGCGAAAATTGCGCGGGTTCGGCAAACCGAACCCAGCGGCGGCGGACGCGCAATCCCGCAGCACCGGCGGCTGTCGGCGCGAACCTCACGCAGTGACGAGACGCGCCACGTCGAGCAGTTCGCCGCCGGGCTGCTGCGGCGAACCCGGATCCGGCGAAGCCGCGCGGAGATCGGCGCGGTCGGCATGCGCATCGGTGCCGAGGCAATCCAGATGAACAGCGAGCCGGCCATCACGCCAACCTTCGCCGCTCATTGTCAGATGTGCGAATTCAGCGCGCCGTGCCTGGCCCTCGTCGAGGGGAGGAACCCGGAACCGATGCTGGCGGCCGGCTATCGCCGCCGGCCGGGTGAGGATCAGGCCAAGCCGCGACTCGGCCAGTCGACCTGGGGCTTCGGCCGGGGGGCCGCGCCGCCGCGGTGGTAAGCGGCGTTAGTCTTCGGCTGGGGTCCATCTCTCTTCGATGCGACCGTAGCGCCACACCAGCAGGGCGACGGCCCAGGTGACGACGAACATCCCGACGACGACGAAGCCGACCGTGTTGAGGTCGAGGCCGCCGAGCCAGTCCCAGAACGGACCTCGCCACCCCACTTGGCCGGCGAACAGGCCGAGCAGTTCGATGGTGCCGATCAGCAGCGCGACGGCGACCGACAGCCCGGTGATGGTGATGTTGTAGTAGATCTTGCGCACCGGGTTGGAAAAGGCCCAGCCGTAGGCGAAGTTCATAAATGAGCCGTCGACGGTGTCCAGCAGGCACATGCCCGCGGTGAACAGCACGGGCAGACAGAGGATGGCATACCAGGGCAGCCCGACCGCCGCGCTGGTGCCGGCCAGGACCAGCAGCGCGATCTCGGTCGCGGTGTCGAAACCCAGTCCGAACAACAAACCGACCGGGTACATGTGCCAGGACTTGGTGATCGATTTGGTGAAGCGGCCGAGGAAGCGGTTGAGCAGTCCGCGGTTATCCAGCTGCTGCTCGAGCTCGGTCTCGTCGAACTCCCCGCGGCGCAATCGCAGGAACACCCGCAGGATGCCGACCAGGACGATGAGGTTGAGGATGCCGATCAGATACAGGAACACGCCCGAGACGCTGGTGCCGATCAGGCCGGTGTAGTTGTGCAGTTGCGAGGAATCGTCCTCGACCGGCCCGATGATGGCCTTGACCCCGGTCGCCAGCAGCAGCGCCAGCGCGAACACCACCGTCGAGTGGCCCAGTGCGAAGAAGAATCCGGTGGCAAGGGGGCGCTGCCCGTCGCTCATCAACTTGCGGGTGGTGTTGTCGATGGCGGCGATGTGGTCGGCGTCGAAGGCGTGTCGCAGGCCCAGGGTGTAGGCCGTCAGCCCGACACCAATGCCGAATGCCTTGCCGCCCAAGCTAAGCCGTGCCGGCTCTACGATGTAGACCAGCGTGACCCAGCCGAGAAGGTGCAGCGCGACGATCACCGCCAGCATCACTGCCAGGCGCGACCACTCCGCGGGCGACAGGGCGCTGCGAAGGCGGGACCACACAGTCCCGACTGTAGGTTCGCGCATGCATTTGATGCAACTGACTTGCAGGAACCGTTCAGGCCGGGCGTACTGTCCGGCACTGGCAATCCCGAGTGGCTGGCGGGAGACTGAACGTGTGACGTCAAAGCTGTCGGCCCTGGATCCCGCCGTCACCGAACGGATCGGCGACTTTCTGCGCGTCCGCGGGCTGCGACGGATGGCGTCGCGGATCCAGGTGCTGGCGGTGCTCGAGCTGGTCGACGGGCACTTGCCGGTCGCCGAGATCCACCAGCGGCTGCGCGCGTCCGTGCCCGCCGGCGCCCAGGCGCCCGACCTGGCGACCATCTACCGCACGGTGACCACCCTGGTGGACCAGGATGTGCTGCATGCGTTGACCCTCGACGACGGTGTCACTACGTACGGGCTGGCTACCGCCCCTCATCACCACGCGGTCTGTACCCAATGCGGCTCGATCATCGAGGTGCCCGCGCGGCAGCTGAGCTCGGCGCTCGAACACGCGATGGCGGGCAGCGCCTTCGCGCTGTCGGAGCGCGCCGGCTTGACGCTGCACGGTTTATGCCCGCAGTGTCAGGAGCGCTGACGTCACTGCAGGCCCAGTAGCGCGTTTTCCACCACCTCGGCCAGCGCCGGGTGGATCCAGTACTGGCCGCGGGCCATCTGCGGGGCGGTCAGCCCGAAGCTCATCGCCTGGATCAAGGGCTGGATGATCGACGACGCCTGGTAGCCCATGATGTGCGCGCCCAGCAGGCGCCCGGTGCCGCGCTCGGCGACGAGTTTGACGATCCCAGTGGTGTCCTCCATCGCCCAGCCGTACGCGACTTCGCCGTAGTCCTGGATCTTGACCGAGATATCGAAACCCTGTGCGATGGCCTGGTTTTCCGTCAACCCGACGGTGGCCAGCTGGGGGTCGGTGAACACCGCAGACGGCACGTACCGGTGGTCGGTGACGGCCATCGACGCGGTGTCGTCCCAGTCGCAGCGCAGATTGTGTTGCACGACGCGGGCCTCGTGGTTGGCGACGTGCTTGAGCTGATACGGCGACGAGACATCGCCGAGCGCGAAAACCCCGCGCGCCGAGGTGCGTTGGTATTCGTCGACCGCGACTCGACCGTCCTCGACATCGACGCCGGCCTGCTCGGCATCCAGCAGATCGGCGTTGGATACCCGGCCGGTGGCCACCAGCAGCAGGTCGGCATCCAGGGTGGAACCATCGTCGAGCTCCAGCGTGACGCCGGAGCCGCGGCTCGCGCCGCCGACGACGTTGCGGTGGGTGCGCAGTTCCCATTTTCTGGCCGCGATGCGGGTGAACCGTTCGCATATGGTGTCGTCGTAATGCCGCAACATTCTGCCACCCCGGATCACCAGCGTGACCCGCACGCCGAGCGCGGAGAAGATGTGCGCGAATTCCGCTGCGACGAAGCCACTTCCGATGATCACCAGATGCTCCGGCAGCTCGGCGATACGCATGACGGTGTCGCTGGTGTGATGGTCGACGCCGCACGCGAGGATGGCCGGCGGGATCATCGGCCGCGAGCCTGCCGCGATCACCACCTGGTCGGCGGTGAATTCTTCACCGGCGTCGGTGCGCAGCAGATAACGCCCGTCGGCCTGAACCGGTCCGAAACGGGTGTGTTGGCCGTACACGTCGATATTGGGAGCCGAGCGGCGGTAGTCCTCGCCGGACAGGCCGATCGGGTCGATGCGCCCGAAGACCCGCGAGACGATGTCGTCCCAGCGCACACCGTCGATGTGCGCGTCGACGCCGTACTGCGCGGCGGTGCGAATCGTCTCGGCGACGTCGGCGGCGTAGACGAACATCTTCGTCGGGATGCATCCGACGTTGAGGCAGGTACCGCCGAAGGTGCCCTGCTCGCAGATCGCGGCCCGCTTGCCGGCGTAACGCTCATCGAGTATGCAGTTGCCCGAACCGGTTCCGATAATCGCGATGTCGTAGGTTTCCATCGTGGCGGTCTCCTCACCCTTTGCCCGACGATGCCGAGGCGTCGGTGTTGTCGCGAGTCTTCAGGTAGTCGTCCAGCCAGTGGTCCAGTCGGCGATAGGCGATCTGGCGCGGCCGCGGCATCGACAAAAAGACATCGTGTTTGGCGTCTGGCACCGGAATGATGGTGCTGCGGTTGCCGATACAGCCGGCCCACCGTGCGATCTGGGCGACGTCAAGCACCGCGTCGCCGCATTGCAAAGAGGCAGGGTCGGCGTTTTCGCGCACGCTGTGATCCGACCGCAGGATCAGGTTGGGCACTCCGACGTCGAGTCCGCGATGCAGCCGGGTCTGGCCGCGCCGCACCGCGTGCAGCCAGCCGAAGGTGATCGGAAAGCCGCCCAGCGGCTTCCATTGCAGGTTGTAGTCGAATTCCCCGTGGTAGTCCCGGTGCAGGCTGGAGCCGTAGCCGCCCTTACTGGTGCCCCGGGCCACCCCTTTGGTGCGTAGTCGCGACAGCGCGGCGATGGTCGCCCCGGTCACCCCCGCCCGCAGGATCGCGGGGCCGTGCAGGTCGAGGAAAGGGCTATTGAGAACCAAGCCGCGCACCAGGCCCGACACACCCGCGCCGGCCGTGCCACCGCGTCGGCGTAGCCGGTCCAGCCACAGCGACACGATGAGCCCGCCGGCGGAGTGGCCATACACCAGGATCCGCGGGGAGGGAGCCTGCTCGCCGATGACTGCCAGGGCGCGTTCGAGTTCGGCGTCGTAGCGGGCGAGGTCGGTGGTGAAGTGCGGCGTTTGGCCGGCCTGGCGCGACCGGCCGCACTTGCGGAGGTCCAGCGCGTAAAAGGTGAAGCCGCGCTCGGCGAAGTGATCGGCAAGTTCGGTGTGGAAGAAGTAGTCGGTGTAGCCGTGCACCGCCAAGACCGCATGCGCCCGCCTCGCGGTGTTTTCAGCGGGCCCATGGCGCACCAGGGTCGCGACGATGTCGCCCTCGCCGTCGGGATCGGGCCCGAGCGGGATCGTGCACTGCCAGTAGCCGGGCAGGACGTCGGGCACCCAGCCAGTCACGAGGTCAGCTTAGAGCGTGGTCACGGCGCTGCCCCGGTATACCCGTCGCGATAACCTGGGGACCGGCACATAGCTGCGGGAAAGGACCACGAGGGTGTCAGGGTTAGCCAGGGCCGACGTCGTGCTAGTGGGCGCGGGCATCATGAGCGCCACGCTCGGCGCGTTGCTGCGGCGGCTGGAGCCCGACTGGTCCATCACCGTGATCGAGCGGCTCGACGCGGTTGCCGCCGAAAGCAGCAGTCCCTGGAACAACGCCGGCACCGGGCACTCCGCGTTGTGCGAAATGAATTACACCCCGCAACTGCCGGACGGATCGATCGACATCACGAAAGCGGTGCTCATCAACGAGCAATTCCAGGTGACCCGCCAATTCTGGGCGTACGCCGCGGAGAGCGGCATCCTGACCGACGTACGCAATTTCCTCAACGCGGTCCCGCACGTGAGTTTCGTGCAAGGAGCCGCGCGCGTCGATTACCTGCGACGGCGGCAGCGGGCGCTCGCCCAAAACCCATTGTTTGCTCGCACCGAATTGATCGACGACCGGGACGAGTTCGCCCGCCGCCTTCCGTTCATGGCCGCCAAACGCGACTACGCCGAGCCGGTTGCGCTCAACTGGGCCGCCGACGGGACGGACGTCGATTTCGGTGCGCTGTCCAGGCAATTCATCGGCTTTTGCGTGCGCAACGGCACCACCGCGCTGTTCGGTCACGAGGTCCGCAAGCTGTCTCGTCAGCCCGACGGCAGCTGGACGCTGACGGTGCGCAATCGCCGCACCGGCGAAAAGCGCAAGCTGAACGCCAAATTCGTCTTTGTCGGGGCCGGCGGCGACGCCCTGCCGCTGTTGCAGAAGTCCGGCATCGCAGAGGTCAAGGGGTTCGCCGGGTTCCCGATCGGCGGCCGGTTCTTGCGCACCGACAACCCGGCGCTGACCGCCGCCCACCGGGCCAAGGTGTACGGCGTCCCCGCGCCGGGTGCTCCGCCGCTCGGGGCGCTGCACCTGGACCTGCGGTTCGTCAACGGCAAGGCATGGTTGGTGTTCGGGCCGTACGCCGGTTGGTCGCCCAAGTTTTTGAAGCACGGCCACGTCACCGATCTGCCCCGGTCGGTCAAACCGGACAACCTGCTGTCGATGCTGGGCGTAGGCGTCACCCAGCTGACGCTGCTGAACTATCTGATCGGTCAGCTGCGGCTCTCCGAACCCGACCGCGTTCGCAAGTTGCGCGAATTCGCCCCGAGCGCAGTCGATTCGGACTGGGAGCCGACGGTGGCCGGTCAGCGAGTGCAGGTGATCCGGCGAGACAGGCGCAAAGGCGGCGTGCTCGAATTCAGCACCACCGTGGTCAATTCGGCCGACGGCAGCATCGCCGGACTGCTGGGCGGGTCTCCGGGGGCATCGACCGCCGTGCCGATCATGCTCGACGTACTACAGCGGTGCTTCACTTACCGATATCAATCCTGGCTGCCCACCCTCAAAGAGATGGTGCCGTCGTTGGGAGCCGAGCTGTCTCGCGAACCCGCGCTGTACGACGAGGTGCGGTCCTGGGGTAGCAAGGTATTGCAGCTGGAGGAGCAGCGCCAATGACGCGCGCCGGCGACGATGCAGAGCGAAGCGATGAGGAGGAGCGGCGCCAATGACAGAAGCTTTGCGTCGGATCTGGGCGAAAGACCTTGACGCCCGAGTCCTTTACGAGCTGCTCAAGCTGAGAGTGGAGGTCTTCGTCGTCGAACAGGCCATCCCATACCCCGAACTGGACGGACGCGACCTGCTCGCCGAAACCCGGCACTTCTGGCTGGAAAGGCCCGACGGCGAGGTGATCTGCACGCTGCGGCTGATGGAGGAGCACGCCGGGGGCGAAAAGGCGTTCCGGATCGGGCGGCTGTGCACCAAGCGCAGCGCACGCGGCCAGGGTCACACCACCCGGTTGCTGCGCGCCGCCCTGGCCGAGGTGGGCGACTACCCATGCCGGATCAACGCGCAGACCTATCTGGCCGACATGTACTCCCAATTCGGATTCGTCCGTGACGGCGACGATTTCGTCGACGACGGTGTTCCGCATGTGCCGATGCTGCGGCCCGGTTCCGGTCTGGCGGAGAAACCGTGAGGCCCTATCCGTTCAGCGCGATCGTCGGACACGACCAACTGCGGCTCGCCCTGCTGCTGTGTGCGGTGCGCCCGGAAATCGGCGGTGCGCTCATCCGCGGCGAGAAGGGCACCGCCAAGTCGACGGCCGTGCGCGGGCTGGCCGCGCTGCTGGCAGCCGCGTCGGGACGCGACGCGGCCGACGAGGGCACCGGCCTGGTCGAAATGCCGCTGGGCGCCACCGAGGACCGAGTGATCGGATCGTTGGATCTGCAGCGGGTGCTGCGCGACGGTGAGCACGCTTTTTCCCCCGGACTGCTGGCCCGGGCCCACGGCGGCGTGCTCTACGTCGACGAGGTCAACCTGCTGCACGATCACCTGGTCGATGTGCTGCTCGACGCGGCCGCGATGGGACGGGTGCATATCGAGCGCGACGGCATTTCCCATTCGCACGAGGCCCGGTTCGTGCTGATCGGCACGATGAATCCCGAGGAGGGCGAACTGCGTCCGCAGCTGCTGGACAGGTTCGGTCTCACCGTCGAGGTGCGCGCGTCGCGCGATATCGACGTGCGGGTGCAGGTGATCCGGCAGCGGATGGCCTATGAGGCCGACCCGGACGGGTTCGCCGAGCGCCATGCCGAAGCCGACGCCGAGCTGGCCCGGCGGATCGCCGCCGCGCGGGCACTGGTCGACGATGTGGTGTTGCCGGACAACGAGTTACGCCGCATCGCCGCACTGTGCGCGGCGTTTGACGTCGACGGGATGCGGGCCGACCTGGTGGTGGCCCGCACCGCCGCCGCCCACGCGGCCTGGCGCGGCGCGCTGTCCGTCGAGGAGCAGGACATCCGGGTAGCGGCCGAGTTGGCGCTGCCGCATCGGCGGCGCCGGGACCCCTTCGACGATCCCGGCCTCGACCGCGATCAGCTGGACGACGCGCTGGTCCAAGCCGGTGCCGATCCGGAGCCCGAGCCCGACCCGCCGGGAGGCGGTCAGTCCGCTAATGACCTTGCCTCGCAACCGAACTCGCATTCAACCGACAAGCCGCAGCCGCCCACACCCAGCGCACCGCCGTCCAAGACCTTTCGCACCAGGGCGCTGACCGTCCCGGGGGTCGGCGAGGGCGCGCCGGGGCGACGGTCGCGGGCCCGCAACGTCTCCGGCCGGGTGGTGACCGCCACCGACGGCAACGACCCGGGCGCGCACGGACTGCACCTGTTTGCCACCCTGCTGTCGGCGGCCGAGCGCGCCGGCGCCGGGCCGCTGCGGCTGCAGCCCGACGACCTGCGCCGCGCGGTTCGCGAGGGACGCGAGGGCAACTTGGTGATTTTCGTGGTCGACGCTTCCGGCTCGATGGCCGCGCGCGACCGCATGGCCGCCGTCAGCGGCGCCGCCCTGTCGCTGCTGCGCGACGCCTACCAACGGCGCGACAAGGTCGCCGTCATCACGTTCCGCCAGCACGAGGCTCGGCTGTTGCTTCCGCCGACGTCGTCGGCGCACATCGCGGGGCGTCGGCTGTCCCGGTTCGACACGGGCGGTAAGACGCCGCTCGCCGAGGGCCTGCTGGCGGCGCGTGAGCTGATCGTCCGGGAAAGGGTGCGCGACCGGGCCCGACGACCCTTGGTCGTTGTGCTCACCGACGGTCGGGCGACCGCCGGGCCGGACCCGTTGGGCCGCAGCCGAATCGCGGCGGCCCGGCTGGTCACCGAGGGTGCGGCCGCGGTGGTGGTGGACTGCGAGACCTCGTATGTGCGCCTGGGGCTGGCCGGGCAGTTGGCTCGCCAGCTCGGCGCCCCGACCGTGCGACTGGAGCAGTTGCACGCCGATCACCTGATGCGGGCCGTGCGCAGCGCGGCCTGAGCCGGAAGGGTAAGCGCTTATGCCACAGGGTCGTCCGCTGCACGTCCCCGATGACGGCCTGACCACCCGGGCCCGGCGTGACACGCCGGTACTGGCGGTGCACACCGGCGACGGCAAGGGCAAATCGACGGCGGCATTCGGAATGGCGTTGCGGGCCTGGAATACAGGGCTGGACATTGGCGTCTTCCAATTCGTCAAGAGCGCCAAATGGAAAGTGGGCGAGGAGGCTGCCTTCCGCCAACTCGGCCAGTTGCACGACCAGCACGGCGTCGGTGGGGCCGTCGAATGGCACAAAATGGGTGCGGGCTGGTCCTGGGCACGTAAGGCCGCCGGCGAGTCCGATCACGCGGCGGCGGCGGCAGAGGGCTGGGCGGAGATTTCGCGCCGGCTGGCCGCACAGCGACACGACTTCTATGTGCTCGACGAATTCACCTACCCGCTGAAGTGGGGCTGGCTCGACGTCGACGACGTGGTCGACGTGTTGGTGGCCCGACCGGGTCGCCAACACGTGGTGATCACCGGACGCGAAGCCCCGCCGCGGCTTGTCGAGGCCGCCGATCTGGTGACCGAGATGACCAAGGTCAAACACCCGATGGACGAAGGACGCAAGGGCCAGAAGGGCATCGAGTGGTGAGTGCGCCCCCGTCAGCTCGCGAGTGTGCGTGTTTGCACGCCGACACGCCGTGTTCCGCGTCATTCCGTGCACGCTCGCGGCATCGGATCACGAAGTGACCCGCGTCCCCGCGATCGTGATCAGCGCGCCCGCGTCGGGCAGCGGAAAGACCACGGTTGCAACGGGTTTGGTCGGGGCGCTGCGACGGGCGGGCCACACGGTCGCGCCGTTCAAGGTGGGGCCGGACTTCATCGACCCCGGTTATCACTCGCTGGCCGCGGGCCGGCCCGGCCGCAACCTCGATCCGGTATTGGTGGGGGAGAACCTCATTGGCCCGTTGTACGCCCACGGCGCGCGCGGCGCGGACATCGCGGTGGTGGAAGGTGTGATGGGCCTTTTCGACGGGCGCATCGGGCCGGCCGTGGCGTCCCCGCCCGTGGGGTCCACCGCGCAGGTGGCCGGTCTGCTCGGAGCTCCGGTGCTGTTGGTGGTCGATGCACGCGGCCAGAGTCACAGCATCGCCGCACTGCTGCACGGCTTTTCCACGTTCGACACCGCGACCAGGGTCACCGGTGTGATCCTCAACCGCGTCGGGTCGGCCAGACACGAGCAAGTGCTGCGACAGGCGTGCGATCAGGTCGGCGTCCCGGTGCTGGGCGCCATTCCGCGGACGGCTGAATTAGAGCTGCCGACAAGGTATCTGGGTCTTATCACCGCGGTCGAGTACGGTCGCCGGGCCACGTCCGCGGTGGAGGCGATGACGGCCCTGATGGCTCGACACGTCGACCTGGCTGCGGTGGTCGCGGCCGCCAGGGGCGGGTACGGCGATCCGCCGTGGGATCCGGCGGTGGCGACAGGGGAGGGCGCGCGTGCCACCGTTGCCATGGCCACCGGCAAGGCGTTCAGCTTCGGCTATGCCGAACACGCCGAGCTGCTGCGCGCCGCAGGGGCTGACGTGGCCGAGTTCGACCCGGTCGTCGACCCTCTGCCCGACGGCACGGACGCGGTGTTGCTACCGGGCGGTTTCCCCGAGCAGTTCGCCGCCGAGCTGTCCGGCAACGATGTCGTCCGCCGGCAGATCAACGAGCTCGCCACGACTGGGGCGCCGATACATGCTGAATGCGCCGGGCTGATCTATCTGGTCTCCGAGCTCGACGGACATCCCATGTGTGGGGTGCTGGCCGGTGCCGCGCGGTTCACCCCGCAGCTCACGTTGGCGTATCGCGACGCCGTCGCGGTCGCCGAATCGGTGTTGTATTCCGTCGGTCAGCGAGTGGTGGGACACGAATTCCACCGGACCACAGTCACATTCGCCGATAGCCACCAACCGGCGTGGGTGTATCGCGGCGACCAGATAGACGCGGTGCGAGACGGTGTCGTGCACGGCGGCGTGCACGCGTCGTATCTGCACACCCATCCGGCCGCGGCGCCGGAAGCGGTGGTGCGCTTTGTCGCACACGCCGCGGCCCACCGGGCCACCAAACCCGAACACTAAACTTGCCCGGTGACCGAGAACCCCTATCTGGTTGGGTTGCGGCTGGCCGGCAAGAAGGTCGTCGTGGTCGGCGGCGGCACGGTCGCGCAGCGTCGGTTACCCCTACTGATCGCCAGCGGCGCAGATGTGCACGTCATCTCCCGCACCGCCACCCCCGCCGTCGAGGCGATGGACGGAATCACCCTCACGGTGCGGGAATACCGCGACGGTGACCTCGACGGGGCGTGGTACGCGATCGCGGCCACCGACGACGCACACGTCAACGCGGCCGTCGTCACCGAGGCCGACCGCCGCCGGATCTTCTGCGTCCGCGCCGACATCGCCGTCGAGGGGACGGCGGTGACGCCCGCGTCGTTCAGCTACGCGGGGTTGTCGGTGGGCGTGCTGGCCGGCGGGGAGCACCGCCGCTCGGCGGCGATCCGGTCGGCTATCCGCGAGGCGCTGCAGCGCGGGCTGATCAGCCCGGAAAGCGCAGTGAGTGCCGACGTCGTGCGCGGCGGGGTCGCCCTGATCGGCGGGGGCCCCGGCGACCCCGAGCTCATCACCGTCCGCGGCCGCCGGCTGCTGGCCCAGGCCGACGTCGTGGTGGCCGACCGGCTGGCGCCGCCCGAACTGCTCGCCGAGTTGGCGCCGCACGTGGAGGTCATCGACGCCGCCAAGATCCCGTACGGCCGGGCGATGGCGCAGGACGCGATCAACGAGGTGATGATCGAGCGGGCCCGATCCGGCAGCTTCGTGGTCCGCCTCAAGGGCGGGGACCCGTTCGTCTTTGCCCGTGGCTACGAGGAAGTGCTGGCGTGCGCCGACGCCGGAATCCCGGTGACCGTGGTGCCAGGTGTGACAAGTGCCATAGCTGTGCCCGCTGCGGCGGGCGTTCCGGTCACCCATCGGGCCGTAAATCACGAGTTTGTGGTGGTCAGCGGCCATATCGCGCCCGACCATCCAGAATCGTTAGTGAATTGGAATGCTTTAGCAGCAATGGCGGGCACCATTGTTTTGCTGATGGCGGTCGAGCGCATCGAACTTTTCGCAGATGTGCTGATTAAAGGAGGCCGACCTGCGGATACACCGGTGCTGGTGGTTCAACATGGGACGACGGCCGCTCAACACAGTTTGCGGGCCACCCTCGCCGACGTCCCGGAGAAGATCCGCGAGGAAGGAATCCGACCCCCCGCGATCATCGTGATCGGGCCCGTAGTGGGCCTCGGCGACGCTCGGCGTTTAAAGAATCCTTAAGATTACTGTAAGGTAACCCGCTATGACGGCTCTCAACGACACAGAGCGCGCGGCCCAGAACTGGACCTCTGCGCGCCCCGATCGTCCGGCCACGGAGCGCACGTCGCGCCCGGCGGAGACCGCCTCAGAACGCACCAGCAGGTATTACCCCGCGTGGCTGCCGTCGCGCCGCTTCATCGCCGCCGTCATCGCGATCGGCGGCATGCAGCTGCTGGCGACGATGGACAGCACCGTCGCCATCGTGGCGCTTCCTAAGATTCAGAACGAGCTCAGCCTGTCCGACGCCGGCCGCAGCTGGGTGATCACCGCATATGTGCTGACGTTCGGCGGGCTGATGCTGCTGGGCGGGCGTCTCGGGGACACCATCGGACGCAAGCGCACCTTCATCGTCGGCGTCGCGCTGTTCACCATCTCCTCGGTGCTGTGCGCGGTGGCCTGGGACGAGGTGACGCTGGTCATCGCCCGGTTATCACAGGGCGTGGGGTCGGCCATCGCGTCGCCGACCGGCCTGGCGCTGGTGGCGACCACCTTCTCCAAGGGTCCGGCGCGCAACGCCGCGACGGCGGTGTTCGCCGCGATGACCGCGATCGGCTCGGTGATGGGCCTGGTCGTCGGCGGGGCGCTGACCGAGTTCTCCTGGCGGCTGGCGTTCCTGGTGAACGTGCCGATCGGGCTGGTGATGATCTACCTGGCCCGCACGGCGCTGCGGGAGACCAACCGAGAGCGCATGAAGCTCGACGCCGCCGGGGCCATGCTGGCAACCCTGGCCTGCACCGCCGCCGTGTTCGCCTTCTCGATGGGCCCGGAAAAGGGCTGGATCTCCGTCACCACCATCGGTTCGGGTTTGGTGGCCCTGGCCGCCGCGATTGCCTTCATCATCGTGGAGCGCACCGCCGAAAACCCCGTCGTGCCGTTCGATTTGTTCCGTGACCGCAACCGCCTGGTCACATTCGTCGCGATCTTGCTGGCCGGTGGTGTCATGTTCAGCCTGACCGTAAGCATCGGTCTGTACGTGCAGGACATCCTGGGTTACAGCGCGCTGCGTGCGGGAGTCAGCTTCATCCCGTTCGTCATCGGGGTGGGCATCGGCCTGGGTGCGTCCTCGCAGCTGGTGTCGCGGTTTTCGCCACGCGTGTTGACGATCGGTGGCGGCTGGTTGCTGCTGGGCGCGATGCTGTACGGCTGGGCGTTTATGCACCGCGGCGTGCCCTACTTCCCCAATCTGGTTTTGCCGGTCGTAGTCGGCGGCATCGGCATCGGCATTGTCGGTGTCCCGCTTACACTGTCGGCGATCGCCGGCGTCGGCTTCGACCGGATCGGCCCGGTGTCGGCGATCGCGCTGATGCTGCAAAGCCTGGGCGGGCCGCTGGTGTTGGCCGTGATCCAGGCCGTCATCACCTCGCGCACGCTGTACCTGGGCGGCACCACCGGCCCGGTGAAGTTCATGAACGACGCGCAGTTGCATGCGCTCGACCACGGCTACACCTACGGCCTGCTGTGGGTGGCCGGGGCGGCCGTCCTCGTCGGCTGTGCGGCGCTGTTCATCGGCTACACCCCGGGGCAGGTTGCCCACGCGCAAGAAGTCAAGGAAGCGATCGACGCCGGCGAGCTCTAGCTCCCACCGGCTGCGCCCCGCTTCGCCGCGCTTGCGATCGCCATCTAGGCTTGCGCGCTGTGATCACCCGGATGTCCCAGCTGTTCCTGCGCACCCTGCGTGATGACCCGGCCGATGCCGAGGTGCCCAGCCACAAACTTCTGATCCGGGCCGGATACATCCGGCCCGTCGCACCCGGGCTATACAGCTGGCTGCCGCTGGGCCTGCGGGTGTTGCGCAACATCGAACGCGTCGTGCGCGAGGAGATGAACGCGATCGGCGGCCAGGAGATCCTGTTCCCGGCCCTACTGCCGCGCGCGCCGTATGAGACGACGAATCGCTGGACCGAGTACGGCGACAGCGTCTTTCGGCTTCAGGACCGCCGCGGTAACGACTATTTGCTGGGGCCCACCCACGAAGAACTGTTCACCCTGACCGTCAAGGGCGAATACAGCTCCTATAAGGATTTCCCGCTGCTGCTCTTCCAGATCCAGAACAAGTATCGGGACGAGGCTCGGCCGCGCGCGGGCATCCTGCGCGTCCGTGAGTTCGTGATGAAGGATTCCTACTCCTTCGACGTCGACGATGCCGGGCTCAAAGCCGCTTACCACGCGCATCGTGAGGCGTATCAGCGCATCTTCGAGAAGCTCAAGGTCCGCTACGTCATCGTCTCGGCGGTGTCGGGGGCGATGGGCGGCAGCGCCTCCGAGGAGTTTTTGGCCGAAAGTCCGGTCGGTGAGGACACTTTCGTGCGCTGCCTGGAGTCCGGCTACGCGGCCAACGTCGAGGCCGTCGTCACCGCCCCCCCGGAGCCGCGGCCCGCGGAAATCGTGGCCGGGCTGCCCGAGGCGGTAGTCCACGACACCGGTAACACCCCGACGATCGCCACCCTGGTGGACTGGGCCAACACGGCGGACCTGGGCCGCACGGTCACGGCCGCCGACACGCTGAAAAACGTCCTGCTCAAAATTCGCCAGCCCGGCGGGGACTGGGAGCTGCTGGCCATCGGGCTGCCCGGAGACCGGGAGGTCGACGAAAAGCGGCTGGGAGCGGCGCTGGAACCCGCCGAATACGTGTTGCTCGGCGACGACGACTTCGCCAAGTACCCGTTTCTGGTCAAGGGGTACATCGGGCCGAAGGCGTTGCACGACAACGATGTTCGCTATCTTGTCGACCCGCGGGTGGTGGACGGCACCAGCTGGATCACCGGGGCCGACGAGCTCGGCAGGCACGTCGTCGGCTTGGTGGCGGGGCGGGATTTCAGCGCCGACGGCACCATCGAGGCCGCCGAGGTGCGCGACGGTGATCCCTCTCCGGACGGTGCCGGTCCGCTGGTGTCGGCCCGGGGTATCGAGGTCGGGCACATCTTCCAGCTCGGTCGCAAATACACCGATGCATTCTCCGCCGACGTGCTCGGCGAGGACGGCAAGCCGGTGCGGCTGACCATGGGCTCCTACGGCCTCGGGGTGTCGCGGCTGGTCGCCGTCATCGCTGAGCAGCACCATGACGAACTGGGTCTGCGCTGGCCGTCGGCGATCGCGCCGTTCCACGTTCACCTGGTCATCGCAAACAAAGACCCCGAGGCCCGGGCCGGGGCCACCGCACTGGCCGCCGACCTGGATCGGTTGGGTGTCGAGGTGCTGCTCGACGACCGCCAGGCATCGCCGGGCGTCAAGTTCAAGGACGCCGAGCTGCTGGGCGTGCCGTGGATCGTCGTGGTGGGCCGGGGCTGGGCCGACGGCGTGGTCGAGCTGCGCGACCGGTTCGGCTCGCAGACTCGCGAGCTGGCTGTCGGCACCTCCCTGGCAACCGATATCACGGCGGCGGTCACGGGCTAAGAAGCGTCCTGGCGATCGGCCCATGTCCAGAGTTATCGTCTGATCCGTGGCGCACGGGGGCGAACCATTTCTGCCGTGATACCGCCCGGGGGTTTCAGAACGGGCTGGCGTGGGCAATCCGGGTTTCACCAATTGGTGTCAAAGTCGACGTGCTGGTTGAGAAGGGTGCACCGATGAACTTTTCAGTGTGGCCTCCCGAGGTCAATTCGGGACTGCTGGTCAACGGCCCGGGGTCAGCGCCCATGCTAGAGGCCGCGGCGGCGTGGGATGGCATCGGCACCGAGTTGAGCTCAGCGGCAAGCGCATTCAACTCCGTGATCTCCGATCTGACGGCCGAGGCTTGGCAAGGCCCGTCGTCGGGGTCGATGACGAACGCCATCACCCCGTATGTGGGCTGGCTGGGAAAGGCGGCCGCGCAAGCCGAACAGTCAGCAGCCCAGGCCCGGGCGGCTGCCTCCGCCTATGAGGCGGCGCTGGCAACGGTCGTCGACCCCGCCACGATAGCCACCAACCGCGGCCGGCTGCTGTCGCTGGTGCGCTCGAACCTGTTCGGCCAGAACGCCCCTTCGATCGCGGCCGCCGAGGCTGCGTATGAGCAGATGTGGGCGCACGATGTCGCCGTGATGAGCGGGTATCACGCCGGCGCATCGGCAACGGTGGCGCAGTTGGGGCACTGGGAGCGATCCCTGGAACAGATCACTGGGCTGTCAGGCCAGAGCGCCAATACCGCGGCCAAGGGATTCGTCAACAACATCCTCGTCGACATTTTCGGCACCGGACCCTCCCTGCCGGTGCCGGCCACACTGAATCCGGCCTTTGTCGGGGCGCCGTCCCTGCTGAACAGATTCGAAGTCAGCGGGCTGTGGGTGGTCAAGGAGTTTGTCGAGCCCTTTATCGACAATCAACTCGCAAACACCAGTTCCCCACTTCTCGCGCTGTTCGCCAACCCCATCCCGCCGGTGAAGCTGTTCATCAGCAACACCCCGCCGAAGTTCCTGCCGTTGCTGTTCGGCGAAACGGTCCAGCAGACAACGTATGACGGGATGAGCGTCGTGCAGATCACCCCCGCTCACCCCGACGGCAAGTACGTGGTCGCCATCCACGGTGGCGCCTTCATCTTCCCGCCCTCGATTTTCCACTGGTTCGACTACGCACACATGGCCAGCCAGACCGGTGCGACCTTCGAAGTGCCGATCTACCCGCTGCTGCAGCAAGGAGGTACCGCCGGCGTGGTGGTCCCCGAAATGGCGGGCCTCATCTCCTCGGAAATCACTGCCCACGGCGCCACCAACGTCAGCGTGTACGGCGACTCCGCGGGCGGCAACCTCGCGCTATCGGCCGCCGAATACCTGGTGGCCAACAACGAGGCCGTACCGGGGTCAATGGTTTTGCTGTCTCCCTGGCTGAATGTGGCGCTGAACAACCCCAACATTGGATTCGTTCACGATCCCCTGCTCCCGGTTGGGCCTGGGCAACAAATCGGCAAGGAGTGGGCAGGCGGTCTTCCGGAGAACAACTACGAGGTGAGCCCGCTGTTCGGGTCGCTCAAGGGACTCCCGCCGACGACCGTCTACTCGGGCTCCCTGGATTCACTCGGACCCGACGTGGTTGTCCTCGATGAAAACGCCGCAACCCAAGGAGCCCCGTTCAGCTTTGTGCTTCGCACCGGCGAAATTCACGACTGGATTCTGCTCAGCCCAGACGGTTTCGGCTATCTCCCGCAGATCGAGCAGGAACTCGGTATCTAACCGCTATGCCCCGCTATTCCCCGTTATTCTGAGCCGCCCGGGAACGTCGTGGTGATGGGCCACGCGCCCAGCGTCCGGTTCCATCGAGCGGCCATGACAGCGCTCTGGGTCAGGGCCGTCGCGCCGAACGCGCGGTCGTCCGCCGTCTCGGCGTGCTCGATGACCGCCCGCCAGGCCGTCGCACCGTCGTTCTCCATGCGCACCGCGAGGCGCGCCGCGTCGGCCGCGCTGCCCACCAGCATCGGCAGCTGGTAGCCCGCGGCGGCGACCGGGGGATTGACCTTGCGGGCGGCCAGCATCGCGATGACGTCGTCGCGGCGTTGACGATGTTGCAGCAGCGCCTCCACCACCAGGTCGTTGACGCTGGGCGGCGATAGCGCGGACACGATGCCGTAGCCGTAGATGGTCGAGTATTCGATCGTCAGTGCGTCGCTCAGGGCCGCGGTGTCGGCGTCCTTGCCGGTGGTCATATCGACGGCCCCCCGGGCACCAGCGCGACGGTGTACGACGCGGTGCAGGAGGCGGCGATGGAGGCGAGCAACCCCGCCCGGTAGCCCGACGACGTGGCCACCAGGCGACTGGCGCTTTCGGCCGAGGCGCGCAACGCATCGATGACGTCGGAGACCGGTGGTGGTGGTGGTGGTGGCGGCGGTGGCGCCGCCGCGCCGGTTGGGCTGCGACTGGAGCCGGCCGTTTCGCTCGTCGAGGAGGTCGCCTTGTTGGCGACCCGGGAGATCTCCGTGGACAGGGCGCGCGCATGCGCGCCGCGCTGCGTGGCGACCACGGTCAGCGCGGCCGCGACCTGCGGCGCGAGGCCGATGACCGTGGCGGCGGCGGAGGCGACCGCACTGTCGCGCCGGGCCTGGTCCAGGGGCCCGAGCAGCTCTTCGACCGGCGGGGGCTTGGGCGGTGACTGGCTGCAGGCGGACACGCCCACCCCGAGCACAGCGAGAGCGGCACCACCAGCGAGCACACCCCGCCTGCTGATGACAGGTACTGCGCTGGGCACAGCAATATCCTGCCATCAGCAGCCGCGCCGACGCCGGTAGGCACGAGTCGGAACGATGCCGCGACCTTGACAGGTGACGTCAACGCCGATCACGGCGTTAATCGCGCTTCTGAGGCGTATCGTTGATAGCTGGTTCTCGCGGAACGCGAGGGGGTGCG
Organism: uncultured Actinomycetota bacterium; assembly: GCA_963767375.1. Taxonomy (GTDB): domain Bacteria; phylum Actinomycetota; class Actinomycetes; order Mycobacteriales; family Mycobacteriaceae; genus Mycobacterium. The sequence continues at coordinate 1,514,056 of CAVYDT010000003.1, read as the reverse complement.
TACCGACGGGCGCCGACAGCCGCCCTGCTGACCGGACAACTCAAGATGAGGAGCTCGCCTTGACCACCGGGCTACCTACGCAGACGCAGGTAATCGAGCTACTCGGTGAAGAGTTCGCGCGCGCCGGTTACGAGATCGAAGACGTCCTCATCGACCCCCGGGCCCGCCCGCCGCGCATTACCGTGATCGCCGACGGTGACACCGCGCTGGACTTGGACACAATCGCCACGCTCTCGCGCTCTGCGTCGACGTTGCTGGACGGCTTCTCCAGCTCGGATGACGGCTCGGACGAGATGTTCGACAACTATGTCCTCGAGGTGAGTTCGCCCGGCGTGGAGCGCCCACTCACCAGCGAGAAGCACTTCCGCCGCGCCCGTGGCCGCAAGGTCGAACTGTCGCTGGCGGACGGATCGCAGCTGACCGGCCGAGTCGGAGAGGCGCGCGGCGACGTCGTCGCGCTGGTGGTCCGCGACGGCCGGGACTGGGCGGTGCGCGAGATCCCTCTCGCCGAAGTCATGAAAGCTGTTGTCCAGGTTGAGTTTTCGCCGCCAGCGCAAGCGGAGTTGGAACTGGCGGGGCAGGTCGGCGGGACGGAGGCCGGAACATGAACATCGACATGGCCGCGCTGCATGCGATCGAGGTCGATCGGGGAATCTCGGTCAACGAGTTGCTCGAGACGATCAAGTCCGCGCTGCTGACCGCCTACCGGCACACCCAAGGTCACCAGATCGACGCGCGTATCGAGATCGACCGCAAGACCGGTGTCGTCAAGGTGATCGCCCGCGAGGTAGACGAGGACGACAATGTCATCAGCGAATGGGATGACACTCCCGAGGGTTTCGGGCGGATCGCCGCTACCACCGCACGTCAGGTGATGCTGCAACGTTTCCGCGACGCCGAGAACGAGCGCACCTACGGCGAGTTCTCCACCCGCGAGGGCGAGATCGTCGCGGGTGTCATCCAGCGCGACAGCCGGGCCAACGCCCGCGGGCTGGTCGTCGTCCGGATCGGCAGTGAGACCAAGGCCTCCGAAGGGGTCATCCCGGCCGCCGAACAGGTGCCCGGTGAGGGCTACGAACACGGCAACCGGGTGCGGTGCTACGTGGTCGGTGTGACGCGCGGATCCCGTGAGCCGCTGATCACGTTGTCGCGCACCCACCCCAACCTGGTGCGCAAGCTGTTCTCGCTGGAGGTGCCGGAGATCGCCGGCGGGTCGGTGGAAATCGTCGCGGTGGCCCGGGAGGCCGGCCATCGTTCCAAGATCGCGGTGCGGTCGAACGTGCCCGGGTTGAACGCCAAGGGCGCCTGCATCGGCCCGATGGGGCAGCGAGTGCGCAACGTGATGAGCGAGCTGTCGGGGGAGAAGATCGACATCATCGACTACGACGAGGACCCGGCTCGCTTCGTCGCCAACGCCTTGTCGCCGGCGAAGGTGGTCTCGGTGTCGGTGATCGACGAGACCGGCCGGACCGCCCGCGTGGTGGTGCCCGATTTCCAGTTGTCGCTGGCGATCGGTAAGGAGGGTCAGAACGCGCGGCTGGCCGCCCGGCTCACCGGGTGGCGTATCGACATTCGCGGTGATGCGGCGACTAGTTCCGAGGCGCAATCGGAGAACCAGCCCGACCACGGTGCCAGCCACGGGATGGCACACGACCGCTAGGCGACTAGAGCAGTCGCGGATTGCCCGGTGACGGCCGCTTCCGGGCTGGTTCTGACCATCGGTCAAGTGACGCTAGACTGAGCCGTGATCCAGCGCGAGCCTTCGGCCCCCCGAGCCGCATGGGCGCATCGACACACCGATGGACCGGTGCGGACGTGTGTCGGGTGCCGAAAGCGAGAGCTGGCCGTCGAACTGCTTCGAGTGGTGGCTGTGTCGAACGGGAACGGCGATTTCGCCGCGATCGTTGATACAGCGCGTAGCCTTCCGGGGCGGGGTGCGTGGCTGCACCCCGTACCGCAGTGCGCACAGCAGGCGATTCGGCGGCGAGCTTTCACCAAAGCGCTGCGGATCGCCGGTTCACCGGAAACATCCGCGGTGGTCGAGCACATCGAGCTTCTCGGTGCGCCCGATCTCCCCGGCAACAGAACAGGTAGCAAAGAACATGAGCACACCGTGAAGTCCCGATGACAATGCGTCATAGCTAAACCCGAGGCGCGGCCCACGACTGTCGCCTCTTAGACAGGAGATGTAGTGGCAGGTAAGGCCCGCGTACACGAGTTGGCCAAGGAACTCGGTGTCACCAGTAAGGAAGTTCTCGCCCGGCTGAATGAACAGGGCGAATTCGTCAAGTCCGCATCGTCGACGGTAGAGGCACCCGTTGCCCGCCGGTTGCGCGAATCGTTCGGCGGCAGCAAACCGGCGCCCGACAAGCCCGGTCAGGGCCCGGCCAAGGTCGCCGACAAATCCGCCAACCAGGGCCTGGAGAAGTCGCTCGACAAGGCGCTCGACAACGCGATCCCCAAGGCCTCCGGCAACGGCGAGGCGACCGGCGCGCAGGCACAGACCCCAGGCAACGGCGCGGTGGCGACCGCGCCCGCCTCCCCGCAGGCGCCCACGTCGGTGCCGTCGGCAGGACAGCCGTCGCCGCCCACCCCCGGGCCCACGCCGGGACAGCCGCCCGCCCAATCGGCTCCCCCGTCGGGCCCTCCCGGTACGGCTCCCGGCCCGCGTCCCGGGCCGATGCCCAAGCCGGGGATGCGTCCCCCGCGCGTCGGCAACAACCCGTTCTCGTCGACGCCATCGGTCGACCGGCCCATTCCGCGCCCACACCCGCAGGCTCCGCGCCCCGCGCAGGCCAGGCCGGGGGCGCCCCGTCCGGGCGCTTCGCCCGGCAGCATGCCGCCCCGTCCCGGTGGTGCCGGCGGGCCCGCCCGCCCAGCCCGCACCGGCGCGCCGCGACCCGGCGGTGGCCGGCCCGGCGGGCCCGGTGGCGGCCGCTCCGACGGCGGCGGCGGTAACTACCGCGGCGGTGGTGGCGTCGGCGCGGCGCCTGGAACCAGTGCCGGAGGGTTCCGCGGGCGTCCCGGCGGTGGTGGCGGCCCGGGCGGTGGTGGCGGTCGTCCCGGCCAGCGCGGCGGTGCGGCCGGCGCGTTCGGTCGTCCCGGCGGAGCCCCACGGCGCGGCCGCAAGTCCAAGCGAGCGAAACGCGCCGAGTACGAGAACATGCAGGCCCCGGTCGTCGGCGGCGTGCGGCTGCCGCACGGCAACGGCGAGACGATCCGGTTGGCGCGCGGTGCGTCGCTGAGCGATTTCGCCGAGAAGATCGACGCCAACCCGGCGGCGCTGGTGCAGGCGCTGTTCAACCTCGGCGAGATGGTGACGGCCACCCAGTCCGTCGGTGACGAGACGCTCGAGCTGCTGGGCAGCGAGATGAACTACGTCGTCCAGGTCGTCAGCCCCGAGGACGAAGACCGCGAGCTGCTGGAATCCTTCGACCTGACCTACGGCGAGGACGAGGGCGGCGAGGACGACCTCGAACAGCGTCCGCCGGTGGTGACGGTCATGGGCCATGTCGACCACGGCAAGACTCGCCTGCTGGACACCATCCGCAAGGCCAACGTCCGCGAGGAAGAGGCCGGCGGTATCACCCAGCACATCGGCGCCTACCAGGTCGGCGTCGACCTCGACGGCGACGAGCGGCTGATCACCTTCATCGACACCCCGGGTCACGAGGCGTTCACCGCCATGCGTGCCCGCGGCGCCAAGGCCACCGACATCGCCGTCCTGGTGGTCGCGGCCGACGACGGCGTGATGCCCCAGACGGTGGAGGCCATCAATCACGCCCAGGCCGCTGATGTGCCGATCGTGGTGGCGGTCAACAAGATCGACAAGGAAGGGGCCGACCCGGCCAAGATCCGCGGCCAGCTCACCGAATACGGTTTGGTGGCAGAGGATTTCGGTGGCGACACCATGTTCGTCGACATCTCCGCCAAGCAGGGCACCAACATCGAGGCGCTGCTGGAAGCGGTCGTGCTGACCGCCGATGCGGCCCTGGACCTGCGGGCTAACCCCGACATGGAGGCCCAGGGTGTGGCCATCGAGGCGCACCTGGACCGCGGCCGCGGCCCGGTGGCGACCGTGCTGATTCAGCGCGGCACGCTGCACGTCGGCGACTCGGTGGTCGCCGGCGACGCCTACGGCCGGGTGCGCCGCATGGTCGACGAGCACGGCGAGGACATCGAGGCGGCGCTGCCGTCGCGGCCGGTGCAGGTCATTGGCTTCACGTCGGTGCCCGGCGCCGGTGACAACTTCCTGGTCGTCGACGAAGACCGGATCGCGCGGCAAATCGCGGACCGGCGCAGCGCCCGCAAACGCAACGCCATGGCTGCGCGTTCGCGTAAGCGGATCAGCCTGGAGGACCTGGACTCGGCGCTGAAGGAAACCAGCCAGCTGAACCTGATCCTCAAGGGCGACAACGCCGGTACCGTCGAGGCACTGGAGGAGGCCCTGATGGGCATCCAGGTCGACGACGAGGTGGCGCTGCGCGTCATCGACCGTGGTGTCGGTGGCATCACCGAGACCAACGTCAACCTGGCGTCGGCTTCGGACGCGGTGATCATCGGGTTCAACGTCCGTGCCGAAGGCAAGGCGACCGAGCTGGCCAACCGCGAGGGCGTGGAGATCCGCTACTACTCGGTGATCTACCAGGCGATCGACGAGATCGAGAAGGCCCTGCGCGGCATGCTCAAGCCGATCTACGAGGAGAACCAGCTCGGCACTGCCGAGATCCGGGCGCTGTTCCGGTCCTCGAAGGTCGGTGTCATCGCCGGCTGCATGATCACCTCGGGTGTGGTGCGCCGCAACGCGAAAGCCCGCCTGCTGCGGGACAACATCGTGGTCTCCGACAACCTCACGATCACCTCGCTGCGGCGCGAGAAGGACGACGTCACCGAGGTCCGTGAGGGCTTCGAGTGCGGTATGACGCTGGGCTACTCCGACATCAAGGAAGGCGACGTCATCGAGTCCTTCGAGCTGGTCCAAAAGGAGCGCACCTGATGGTCGACCAGGCCCGGGCGCGCCGGCTGGAAAAGCGGATCGCCGCGATCGTCGCCTGGGCGATCGAGCGTGAGATCAAGGACCCGGGTTTGGTCGGGGTGACGATCGTCGACGCCAAAGTGACCGCCGACCTGCACGACGCAACGGTGTACTACACCGTGATGGGACCCACGCTGGACGACGAGCCGGATTTCGACGGCGCCGCCGCCGCGCTGGACCGGGCCAAAGGTACGTTGCGCACCAAGGTCGGCGCGGGCACCGGAGTGCGCTTCACTCCGACGCTGGCGTTCAGCCGGGACACGACGTTCGACAGCGTGGCGCGGATGGAGGAGCTGCTGGCCCGCGCCCGCGCCGCGGATGCCGATGTGGCGCGGGTCCGCGCGGGTGCCAAGCCGGCGGGGGAGGCCGATCCATACCGCGACCGGGGGGCCGAAGCAGCATCACCTTTCGGGGGGCTGGACGGACTCGAGGGCGCGGGTGACGACTATCGACCCGAAAACTGAGGCCCCCGGCGCCCGCCTTGCGGTGGCACCGGGATTGTCTGTGGACGCCGTCGGCGCCGCCGAATTAATCTCGGCCGCAACGAAGATCGCGGTGATCTGCCACGTCCACCCCGATGCCGACACCGTCGGCGCCGGGCTGGCGCTTGGCCTCGTGCTCGACCGCAGCGGCAAACAGGTCGAGGTTAGCTTTGCCGCGCCCGCCACGCTGCCGGAGTCGTTGCGATCGCTGCCGGGCTGTTACCTGCTGGTCGGTCCCGACGAAATGCGCCGCGACGTCAATTTGGTTGTCACCGTTGATGTTCCGAGCCGCAAGCGGCTCGGCGCGCTGGGCGACTTGGCCGGTCCGGGCCAGCAGCTGCTGGTCATCGACCATCACGCCTCCAACGACCTGTTCGGCACCGCGAACTTCGTCGACCAGTCGGCCGATTCCACCACGATGATGGTTGCCGACCTTCTCGACGCGTGGGGGAAATCCATCGATTCCGATGTTGCGCACTGCATCTACGCCGGGCTGACGACCGACACCGGATCGTTCCGCTGGGCCAGCGCCCGCGCCCTTCGGCTGGCGGCCCGGCTGGTCGACATCGGCGTGGACAACGCCGCGATCAGCCGGACGCTGATCGACAGCCATCCGTTCGTGTGGCTGCCGCTGCTGTCCCGGGTGCTGGGCTCCGCCCAATTGCTGCCCGACGCGGCCGATGGTCGCGGGTTGGTCTATGCGGTCGTCGACCATCAGCAGTGGGTCCGCTCGCGCCCCGAGGAAGTCGAAAGCATCGTCGACATCGTGCGCACCACTCAGCAGGCTGAGGTGGCGGCGGTGTTCAAAGAGGTTGAGCCGCAACAGTGGTCGGTGTCGATGCGCGCCAAGAGCGACGTGGATCTCGCTGCCGTCGCGTCCACGTTCGGCGGTGGCGGCCATCGGCTGGCCGCCGGCTATTCCACTTCGGGGTCGATCGAAGACGCCGTCGCTTCCCTGCGCGCGGCGCTTGGCTGACTTCCGCCGGTGACGACGACGCGGCGGACCCGGCAGCGTTCGTGGCGCGATTACGCCCTGTTCATTGTCCTGGTGGGCCCGAATCTGGCGTTGTTGCTGCTGTTCATCTACCGCCCGTTGGCCGACAACATCCGGCTGTCGTTCTTCGACTGGAATATCTCCGACCCGACGGCGCAGTTCATCGGGTTGTCGAATTACGTCGAGTGGTTCACCCGTTCGGATACCCGCCAGATCGTGCTCAACACGGCAGTGTTCACGGTGGCGGCGGTGGTCGGTTCGATGGTGCTGGGGTTGGTGCTGGCCATGCTGCTCGATCAACCGTTGCGCGGGCGAAACTTGGTGCGCTCGACCGTGTTCGCGCCGTTCGTGATCTCTGGCGCCGCCGTCGGCCTGGCGGCCCAGTTCGTCTTCGATCCGCATTTCGGTCTGGTGCAAGACCTATTGCACCGCGTCGGTGTCGGCGTGCCCGACTTCTACCAAGACCCGCACTGGGCGATGTTCATGGTCACGGTGACCTACATCTGGAAGAATCTCGGCTACACCTTCGTCATTTACCTGGCCGCGCTGCAGGGAGTGCGCCGAGACCTGTTGGAGGCGGCCGAAATCGACGGCGCCAGCCGGTGGGCCACCTGCCGCCGGGTGCTCTTGCCCCAGCTGCGCCCGACCACGTTCTTCCTGTCGATCACCGTGCTGATCAACTCATTGCAGGTGTTCGACGTCATCAACGTCATGACCCGGGGCGGGCCGATGGGCACCGGGACAACGACCATGGTGTACCAGGTGTATCTGGAGACCTTCCGTAACTTCCGCGCGGGTTACGGCGCCACCGTCGCGACCATCATGTTCCTGGTCCTGCTGGCCATCACGTACTACCAGGTGCGGGTCATGGATCGAGGGCTGCGCGAGTGACCGCGAATCCCGACCGCCCCCGCAGGGTCGCACGCTTGCTCGGCTATGCGGCGATGTTGCTGGTCGTCATGCTGATCGCCGGGCCGCTGATCTTTGTGTTCTTCACGTCGTTCAAGGACCAGCCCGACATCTATTCGCAGCCGACGACCTGGTGGCCGCCGCACTGGCAGCCGCAGAATTACCGCGCCGCCACCGGCCAGATCCCGTTCTGGAGGTTTCTGCGCAACTCGGTGATCATCACGGTGTCGCTGGCCGTGGTCAAGTTCATTCTCGGTGTGCTCAGCGCATTCGGCTTGGTGTTCGTGGAGTTCCCGGGCAAGACCGCGGTGTTCCTGTTGATCATCGCCGCGTTGATGGTGCCCAACCAGATCACCGTGATCTCCAACTACGCGTTGATCTCCCAAGTCGGTTTGCGCAACACATTTCCGGGCATCATCCTGCCCCTTGCCGGTGTCGCGTTCGGAACCTTCCTGATGCGCAACCACTTTCTGGCGCTGCCCGCCGAGATCATCGAAGCCGCCCGGATGGACGGCGCGCGGTGGTGGCAGCTGTTGCTGCGGGTGGTGTTGCCGGTGTCCGGGCCGACCATGGTGGCATTCGGCATGATCACCATGGTCAACGAATGGAATGAATACCTTTGGCCCTTCCTGATGTCCGACGACGAATCGGTGGCGCCGCTGCCGGTGGGCCTGACCTTCCTGCAGCAAGCCGAGGGCGTGACGAACTGGGGCCCGGTGATGGCCGTGACGTTGCTGGCGATGTTGCCCATCCTGCTCATCTTCATCGCCTTGCAACGACAGATGATCAAGGGCCTGACGTCGGGCGCGGTCAAGGGCTGACATGAAAGGCATCGACGCGTTGAGCCGCCGCTCGTTTTTGTCCCTGACGGGTGCGGCCGTGTCGGCCGCCTGCGCGGGGATGGGCGGCGGCGTCTCGGTGAAGTCCGGATCGGGGCCAATCGCGTTCTGGTCCAACCACCCTGGCCAGTCCACCGCCGTCGAAAAGGAGCTGATCGGCCGGTTTCAGAACCAGTTCCCCGGCTTGTCGGTCAAGCTGATCGACGCGGGCAAGGACTACGACGAAGTGGCGCAGAAGTTCAACGCCGCGCTGATCGGCACCGACGTGCCCGATGTCGTTGTGCTGGATGATATTTGGTGGTTCCATTTCGCGCTGTCCGGCGTCATCACCCCACTGGACGACCTATTCGGCCAGGCCGGGGTGGACGCCATGGATTACGTCGACTCGCTGCTGGCCGACTACCAATTCGACGGCCGGCACTACGCGCTGCCCTACTCGCGCTCGACACCGCTGTTCTACTACAACAAGCCGGCATGGGAAGCGGCCGGCCTGCCGGACCGCGGACCCACCTCCTGGCACGAGTTCGGCGAATGGGGCCCGCAGCTGCAGCGCGTCGTCGGCGATCGAAGATCGGCGCACGGCTGGGCCAATGCCCAATCGATTTCCTGGACGTTCGAGGGACCGAACTGGGCATTCGGCGGCGCCTACTCCGACCAGTGGACCTTGACGTTCACCGACCCGGCCACCATCGCGGCGGGCAACTTTCTGCGGGATTCCGTCCACACCAAGGGTTACGCCGCGATCTCCAACGACACCGCCAACGAGTTCGCGACCGGCATCCTGGCCTCGACGGTGGCATCGACCGGAGCTTTGGTCGGCATCACCACCGCCGCCAGGTTCGATTTCGGTGTCGCGCCGCTGCCCACCGGGCCGGGCGGAACGCCCGGCTGCCCGACGGGCGGGGCGGGACTGGCGATCCCCGCCAAGCTCTCCGACGAGCGAAAACTCAACGCACTCAAGTTCATCGCATTCGTCACCAGCCCGGCCAGCACCGCTGATTTCAGCCAGCGCACCGGCTACCTTGCGGTGCGAAAGTCCGTCGCGGGTGACCCTAGCCAACAGCAATATCTCGCCGACAACCCGCGCGCCCGCGTGGCCGTCGACCAGCTCCCGCACACCCGCCCGCAGGACTATGCGCGCGTTTTTCTGCCCGGTGCTGACCGCATCATCGCCGCCGGCTTGGAATCCATCGGGCTGAAGGGATCCGACGTGAGAACCACCTTCACCGACATCAACCAACAGCTGCAGGTCGTCCTCGACCGCCAGATCAAGCGAAAGCTGCCGGGTCTCCACCATGGCTGAAGTCCGTTATACCGCAGTCACCCATCGCTATCCGGGTGCCGACGTGCCCGCCGTCGACAACTTGGACCTCGAGATCGCCGACGGCGAATTCCTGGTGCTCGTCGGCCCCTCCGGATGTGGCAAGTCCACCACCCTGCGCATGCTCGCCGGGCTGGAACCCGCCAAAAATATTGAAAGCGGCCGCATCACCATCGGCGACGTGGATGTGACGGACCTGCCGCCGCGGGCGCGCGACGTCGCGATGGTCTTCCAGAACTATGCGCTGTACCCGAATATGACGGTGGCGCAGAACATGGGGTTCGCGTTGCGGAACCACGGCACGTCGCGCGCCGATACCCACCGCCGCGTGCTGGAAGTCGCCGACATGCTGGAACTGACCGGACTGCTGGACCGCAAGCCGTCCAAGCTCTCCGGTGGGCAGCGGCAACGGGTGGCGATGGGACGCGCGATCGTGCGGCGGCCCCAGGTGTTCTGCATGGACGAGCCATTGTCGAACCTGGATGCCAAACTGCGGGTGAGCACGCGGTCGCAGATCTCGGGATTGCAGCGGCGGCTGGGCACCACCACCGTGTACGTCACCCATGACCAAGTCGAGGCGATGACCATGGGTGACCGGGTCGCCGTGCTCAAAGATGGTGTGCTGCAACAGGTCAATACCCCGCGGGTGCTGTATGACGATCCCGTCAACACGTTCGTCGCCACGTTCATCGGAGCGCCGGCGATGAACCTCATCGACGCTACCGTGACCGACGGCATAGTGACATCACCGGATCTGGCGATCGCGGTTCCGCGGTCCGCGGCCGGCAAGAACCGGGTGCTCCTCGGCGTTCGGCCGGAGTCCTGGGATGTGGCGGCCGCCGACGCTCCGGGATCTGTGTCCGTCCAGGTCGAGTTGGTGGAGGAGCTCGGCTTCGAATCTTTCGTCTACGCAAGGCCTGTCAGGCAGCAGGGGTGGTCGTCCAGCGCGCACCGCATCGTGTTCCGCACCGACCGGCGGACCGCGGTGGCGGTGGGGGATTCGCTGTCGATCGTGCCGCACCGACAGGAAGTGTGCTTCTTCGACAGCGCGACCGAGACCCGGATTCGCTGAGCCGGCCTAACGCACCTGCGAACGTCCGCGCTGCAGCACGGCCTCGCGGTTGGCGGCGATGTCGTCGCCGCTGGTCCGGAATTGCCTGGCCGCCATGGCTTCCAGCCACAGGCCCTCGCTGGTCTGCGACTCGTCGATCCGGTGGTAGGACGCCAGCAGCGCCCGCACCGCGTCCTGGTTGTTGCCGGCGATCGTGGTCGCCACCTGGCGGGCGGTGCTCAGCAGCTGGTCGTGCGGCACCACCTCGGTGACCAGGCCGGCCCGCAGCGCGTCGGCGGCCGACAGGTAGTCCCCGGTGAGGCTCATCCGTCGGGCCAGGCCCACCCCCACCTTCTGCGGCAGCCGCACGCTGAGCCCCCAGGTGGGCAGCAGCCCGACTCGCGCATGGGTGTCGGCGAAGCGGGCCTGCTCCGAGGCGATGACGAGGTCGCAGTACAACACCAGCTCCAGCCCGCCGGTAACCGCGGCGCCGTTGATGGCGCCGATCACCGGCTTGGTCATCGACGGCCAGCGGGGCGAGATGTCCGGCAGCGCCGACTGCCCGCCCAGCTCCTTGAGGTCCAGGCCCGCGCAGAACACTGGATCCGTGCCGCTGACGATGACGACGTCCACGTCGTCGTCGGTCTCGGCGTCGGTCAAGGCGCCGAAAAACCGGTCCCGCAGTGCCGCGGACAGTGCATTGCGCGACTGCGGCCTGTTGAGCGTCAGGGTGCGCACCCGCTCGCTGGTGTCGATCAGCAGGATGTCGTCGGTCATTACATCACCGTAGTGGCGGCCCTATCGTGGTAGGCATGTGCCGCAACATCACCGAACTTCGCGGGTTGCAGCCCGCCGCGACGGCCGACGAGATCGCGGCCGCAGCGCGCCAGTATGTCCGCAAGGTCAGCGGCATCACCCACCCGTCGGCCGCCAATGCCGATGCGTTCGAGACCGCCGTCGCCGAGGTCACCGCGACTACCACACGATTGCTGGGCACCTTGCAGCCGCGGCGCCAGCCGCCCAAGACCGTCCCGCCGCTGCGCCGCCCCGAGGTGGTCGCTCGGCTGGCCGGGCCCACATGACGGCCACCGCGCTCAAGGAGTGGAGCGCGGTGGTGCACGCGCTGCTCGATGGTCGCCAGCGTGTGCTGCTGCGCAAGGGCGGGATCGGGGAAAAGCGGTTCGAGGTGGCGGCCCGGGAATTCCTGCTGTTCCCGACGGTCGCGCACAGCCATGAAGAGCGGGTCCGGCCCGAGCACCGCGATTTGCTTGACGCGGCCGCCGCCGACAGCGACGACGAGCACCTGCTGCTGCGGGCCGCGGCGAAAGTCGTTGCCGCACTGCCGGTTAACCGCCCGGACAAGCTGGGTGCAATCGAGGACCTGCATATCTGGACCGCCGAGTCGGTGCGCGCCGACCGGCTCGACTTCCGGCCCAAACACAAACTGACGGTGTTGGTGGTTTCCGCGATTCCGCTGATCGAGCCGGTGCGCCTGACGCGCACCCCCGAGTACGCGGGCTGCACCAGCTGGGTGCAACTGAAGAACTTGCCCGTGCGGCCCGCGCTAGCGGCGCCAGTGCACGACGACGCGGCGCTAACCGACGTCGCGGCCCGGGTCCGCGACTTAGTCGGTTGAGGGGTCGGCTGAGGGGTCGGCCGAACCGACGGGAAGCAGCAGCCGGGAACGTCCGAACTGCACGGAATGCGTGGCCGGCTTCAGCTGCCGGGCCGTCAGCACCGCTTCTTCGGTGCCGAGGTTGCGCGCGTAGCGGGGGAAACAACCACCGGCGATCAACACGCGGATGCGTGAGCCCGCCCTGAAGCGGTGGGCGATGCCGTCGAGCTCGATGCTGACTATCTCCTCCAAGGGGTCCTCTGCGGCGCTCAGGCGGCGGTAGGCGTCGCTGACATTGCATGATCGGCCGTTGGTGTCGACCTCGCTGACCCGGACGAACAGGTCGGCGTGGGGATTGTCCGAGGTGTGCGCCAGCTCGATGACCGGGTCCCCGTACACGTACAGATCCTGGGTGAGGGTGGCGCCGGTGAAGTCGAGCACGTCGGCCCGCAGCGCGAGCCGGCTGTCGTCGGTGTAACCGCCGTTGGGAGACATCAGCGGACCGCCGGTGGTGGGCGTCGGGTCGGCGGGGTCATAGCGGAATGTCGCCGGTGCGGCCCCCGCCTCCGGTGCGATCTCACCCAGGCGGCCGCCGGGGTGCAGGTACAGCGCGCGTTCGGTGGTGGCGGGCGGCCAGTCCGGCAGATTTCGCCAGCCCTGGCCACTGACGCCACTGACGAAAACATTGACCGCGCTGGGACGCTGCCGTGCCGGCGCGCCGCCCAGGTGGGTGCCCAGCCAGTCCAGGGTTTCCCGCACGCTGATGGCCAGCCCCTTGGTGAGCAGGTCGGTGTGTGACCACGGGCCCATCGTCAGCGCGACGTCGACGCCTCGGTCACGCAGATGCCGGTACTGCTGCAGCGTCTGGCGCAGGAAGATGTCTTGCCAGCCTCCCACCAGCAGCACCGGCACCTCTACGCGGTCCAGCACGGCGGGGTAGCGCATCCGGTCCCAGAACGGGTCGTCGGGGTCGCAGTGTTCTGCCCACGATTCGAACCACGGCGCGCCCGCGCCGAGCAGCGCCCGGGCCGCGGCACCCATCGGCAACTCGGCGGCCGCGCGCACCACCAGGCGTGGGGCCCGCGTCTGACGGATCGAGGTCCGAATGCGCGCTGGGTCCTCCTGGTGGGCGACCAGATCGCTCCAGCCCAGGGAGTCGTTGATGGCGAACGAACCGGTGCCCCACACCGACGCCGGCAAGTCGTGCGGACCCGCGGTGATCACGGCCGCGGCCAGTTCCGGCGGTGGATCGGACAGCAGCGCCCACTGGGTGTATCCCAGGTACGACACTCCGATGGTGGCGAACCGGCCGGTGAACCAGGGTTGCTGACGCAGCCACACCGCGGTGTCGGCGCCGTCGTCGGCCTCGTTGGCCATCGGCTCGAACTCGCCGGCGGACCCGAACGTCCCGCGCACGCTCTGCAGCACGACGTGGTAGCCGCGGGCGGCATATAGCCTGGCGAACATCAGCCCGAACGGAAACCCACGGCCATACGGTCCACGGACCAGCAAGGTGCCGGCGGGGCGAGCCGTAGCGGGTGCGTAGTGGTCGGCCACCAGCACGATGCCGTCGCGCATCGGGACGGGGACGCTGCTCACGGTGTAGCGGGTGGTCGGCCGCGGCAGACCCAGCATTCTGCCGAGAGCCGTTCCGGCGGCCTGGGCGCCGACCCTCGTCAGGGTGCGCAGCGTGGGTCCCGCCGGATGGATGGATGTGACGGAGGACGTCTGGGACATGGCTAGAACCTGTAGTAAGGCGCGAGATCGTTGGCCCGCTGCAGGTTGGTGGCCATGCAGTCGACCTCGGGATTGGAGTAGACCGTCGAGTAGTACAGGGCCTGCTGGATGAGGCCGTAGCTGGTCTTGAACGCCACCATGCAGGAGAAGAACCAGAAGCTGTTGTGATAGGTCGGCTTCTCCACCCAATACTGCGCGGCTCGGTGGCCCTGGATCTCGGTCTCCAGCGCGTCGGGCGGCAGGCTCGCCGCGTAGGTGCGCCAGATGATCGGCTCGATGGCCACCTGGTAGTTGCCCGCGTCGAAGTGGCAGCGCAGGCCGTCCTCGTGCTCGGGCGGGGTGAACCCCAGCCCGAGGCGCTGGATGACGTCGAAGGGGATGTCCTCGCACGCGTCGAACGGCCGCGGGTCGGTGGTCGCCACTATCGGGCTCTTCATCGTGGTTTCCGGGGTTTCCATCGGCAGGAAGGTCGATCGCAACTGGACGTCCCCGCCCCCCGTCGGCGCGGGCGGTGCGTTCCGCCAACCCACGGTGCCCCCGATGACCGCCACGAGCAGCGCGCTGAACACTCCGATCAGGCGCAACCTGGTGAACATGACGCCCCCTGCCTAGGCAATTCCCTGCCCGGACTATACAAGTCGGGTGGCCGGCGTCACAGCCAATACAGGAACCTGTTCTAGCCGGTCGGCGGGGCCTGATCGGCGAATTCATTAGTCTGGTTACTCGTGGAGTCTCACAACGGCGGACAGCCGACCCTTTGGGCGGTCTCCGATCTGCACACCGGTCACGTCGGCAACAAACCGGTGGCCGAGTCGTTGCATCCGTCGTCGCCGGGGGATTGGCTGATCGTCGCCGGTGACGTCGCCGAACGCACCGACGAGATCCGCTGGACGCTGGATCTGCTGCGACGGCGGTTCGCCAAGGTCATCTGGGTGCCCGGCAACCACGAGCTGTGGACCACCACCCGGGATCCGGTGCAGATCTTCGGCCGCGCGCGCTACGACTACCTGGTCAACCTGTGCGACGAGATGGGCGTGGTCACGCCCGAGCACCCGTTCCCGGTGTGGACCGAGCGGGGCGGCCCGGCCACGATCGTGCCGATGTTCTTGCTCTACGACTACAGCTTCTTGCCGCAGGGGGCGACCAGCAAAGCCGAGGGCATGGCCATCGCGCGGCAGCGCAACGTGGTGGCCACCGACGAGTTCCTGCTCTCACCGGAGCCCTATCCGACCCGGGAGGCCTGGTGCCGCGAGCGGCTGGCCAGCACCCGCGCCCGCCTCGAACAGCTCGACTGGATGACACCGACCGTCCTGGTGAACCACTTTCCGATGGTGCGGGAGCCCTGCGACGCGTTGTTCTACCCGGAATTCTCGCTGTGGTGCGGAACCACCAAGACCGCCGACTGGCACACCCGCTACAACGCCGTCTGTTCGGTCTACGGGCATCTGCACATTCCGCGGACCACCTGGTATGACCACGTGCGGTTCGAAGAGGTGTCGGTGGGTTATCCGCGCGAGTGGCGGCGCCGCAAGCCCCCCAGCTGGCTGCGTCAGGTGCTGCCGGATCCGCAATACGCGCCCGGCGACCTCAACGCCATCGGCGGTCACTTCGAGATCACCCCCGAGATGAAGGCGCAGACTGCGCAGTTCCGGGAACGAATCCGGCAGCGGCAATCTCGATGACGGCCAGCATGCTGGTGTCGTCCGTGCTGCCCGACACTGCATCGGAGGACCTGGCGTATGCGGAGGTGTATTCCGACCCGCCGGGCCTGACCCCGCTGCCCGAAGAGGAGCCGCTGATCGCCAAGTCGGTTGCCAAGCGGCGCAACGAGTTCATTACCGTCCGGCACTGCGCCCGCCTCGCGCTGGCGGAGCTGGGCGTGCCGCCGGTGCCAATCCTCAAGGGCGAGAAGGGAGAACCATGCTGGCCCGACGGCGTGGTGGGCAGCCTCACCCACTGCACCGGCTACCGCGGCGCGGTGGTGGGGCGCACCGCCGCGGTGCGCTCGGTGGGCATCGACGCCGAACCGCACGACGTGTTGCCGCAGGGTGTGCTGGACGCGATCGCGCTCGAAGAGGAACGCCACGAAATAACCGCTCTGCCCAAGA
Source organism: uncultured Actinomycetota bacterium (assembly GCA_963767375.1). GTDB lineage: Bacteria > Actinomycetota > Actinomycetes > Mycobacteriales > Mycobacteriaceae > Mycobacterium. The sequence continues at coordinate 1,497,965 of CAVYDT010000003.1, read as the reverse complement.
GCCTGCACTGGGACCGAATTCTGTTCTGCGCCAAGGAAGCGACATATAAGGCCTGGTTTCCGCTGACTAAGCGCTGGCTGGGTTTCGAGGACGCCCACATCGTGTTCGACGTCGACCCCGCAATGGCCAATGGCGGAGCGTTCGTCTCCAAAATCCTGATCGACCCGGAGGCGCTGTCGGGTCCGCCGCTGACCGCGCTGCGCGGCCGTTGGTCGGTCGAGCGCGGGCTGGTGCTCACCGCGATCCTCCTATGAGCGCAGGCATAGTCGTCGTCGACAAGTCGGCCGGGATGACCAGTCACGACGTGGTGGGGCGCTGTCGGCGAATCTTTTCCACCAGAAAGGTGGGGCACGCGGGGACGCTGGACCCGATGGCCACCGGTGTGCTGGTGATCGGGGTGGAGCGCGCCACCAAGATCCTCGGCCTGCTGACCGGGGCTTCGAAGTCGTATGCCGCGACCATTCGCCTGGGCCAGGCCACGTCCACCGATGACGCCGAAGGCGAACTGCTGCAATCGGTTTCGGCCGAGCAGGTGACCGCCGGGGGCATCGCCGAGGCGGTGGCCGGGCTGCGCGGTGACATCATGCAGGTGCCGTCGGCGGTCAGTGCGATCAAGGTAGACGGCCGCCGCGCCTACCGGCTGGCCCGCGAGGGTCACGTCGTCGAGCTGCCAGCGCGGCCGGTGCGCATCGACCGGTTCGAGGTGCTGGCCCTCCGATCCCACGAGCAGCTCGTCGACCTCGATGTCGAGGTCGACTGCTCATCGGGAACCTACATTCGCGCCCTGGCCCGCGATCTCGGCGCTGCGCTCGGCGTCGGCGGGCATCTGACCTCGCTGCGACGCACCCGGGTCGGCCGCTTCGAGCTGGACCAGGCGTGTGCACTCGACGAGCTGGCCGAACGGCCGCGGCTGACGCAGACCCTCGACGAAGCCTGCCTGCTGATGTTCGCGCGCCGCGACCTCAGCGCGCAGGAGGCCGAGGCCACCAGTCACGGTCGGGCGCTGTCGCCGGCCGGTATCGTCGGGGTCTACGCCGCTGCCGACGGGGACGGCCGGGTGATCGCGTTGCTGCGGGACGAGGGTTCGCGGACCAAGCCGGTGGTGGTTATCCGCCCGGCCACGCTCTAGAGCCGGCCGAGCAGTTCGGTCTTCTTCGCGGCGAACTCCTCGTCGGACAGGATGCCGCGCTCGTGCAGTCCGGCCAGCGACTCGATGGCCGCGACGATGGCGCCCGGGTCCCCGGATGATCCGCCGGGGGCAGGTGGCGGCGCCTGCGTCTGCGGCGCCGCATGCGGGGCGGCCTGGACCGGAGGGGACTGATGCTGCGACTGGTACTGCGATGCGGGTGGTGCCACCGGCGCCGACGCAGGAGTTTCGGCCACCTGTCGCGCGCCCAGCTCGCGCAGGCTCGACACGTCGAAGGTACCGAGCTGGCTAGTGAAGCTCACCGTGCCATATCCGCCGCCCTGCTGCTGCTGGACCCCGCCAATCTGGTGCTCGCCGGTGTCAAAAACCCTTGTGGCGCCGTGGATCTGGATGGCCAGCCGCCGAGCGCCCGGAAAGATCGCGTAGCGCGCCTCGTTCTGTCCGCCCGCCGCACTCGGCACGCCGAGGTCGGCCGGCCACCAGTTGCCCGAGGTGAACCCGGCCCCGGCGTACGTCGAGGCGGGAAACACCGTGATGGTGGCGAGCAATTGCGCCAAGTCGTTGCACAGCGCGTCGACGCGTGCCTTGAGCGCGTTGTCGAACATGTTGCCGACCATCGTCATTCCGCCCCGCATCCATTGCCCAGAGCCGCCGAGTTCGGGGATGTCGAACTGGGCCATGGTGCCGCCGCCGGTGTGCAGGGCGAACAGCATCGCCAGCACCGCCTCGCGGGACAGCCCATGGCGCTGAGCGATGTCGGCGATGGCGTTGGCGGCTTCGGGTGTAACCGTCGCCTTCATGGTTTCGAGCCTACGCAAGTCACGCGGCGATGCGCATCGGAAGACGTGGGGGTTCCGGCCCAAAGCTCCGCACCGCTAAGCTGCCGACTAGACGGGTGTCAAGAAAGCCCAGAGTCGAAGAAGGGGCGTTATGTCTAACAAGGTTTACGTGGTCGGCGTGGGCATGACCAAGTTCGAGAAGCCGGGCCGCCGCGAGGGCTGGGACTACCCGCAGATGGCCAAGGAGTCGGGCACCAAAGCGCTGCAGGACGCCGGGGTGGACTACAGCGAGATCGAGCAGGGCTATGTCGGCTACGTCACGGGTGACTCGACGAGCGGGCAGCGCGCCCTCTACGAACTCGGCATGACGGGCATCCCGATCGTCAACGTCAACAACAACTGTTCGACCGGGTCCACGGCGCTGTACCTGGGCGCGCAGGCCATCCGCGGCGGCCTGGCGGACTGCGTGCTGTCGCTGGGCTTCGAGAAGATGCAGCCCGGACCGCTGCAGGGCGGTTTCGAGGACCGCGAATCGCCGATGGGCAAGCATGTCAAGGCGTTGAACGAGATCGACGAGTTCACTTTTCCGGTCGCGCCGTGGATGTTCGGGGCGGCGGGCCGCGAGCACATGAAGAAATACGGCACCACCGCCGAGCATTTCGCGAAGATCGGTCTGAAGAACCACAAGCACTCGGTCAACAACCCCTACGCGCAGTTCCAGGAGGAGTACACGCTCGACGACATCCTGGCCGCCAAGATGATCTCCGACCCGCTCACCAAACTGCAGTGCTCGCCCACTTCTGACGGCTCGGCCGCGGTGGTGCTGGCCAGCGAGGATTACGTGGCCAAACACGACCTCGCCGGGCAGGCCGTGGAGATCGTCGGGCAGGCGATGACCACCGACTTCGCGTCCACCTTCGACGGCAGCGCCCGCAACATCATCGGCTACGACATGAATGTCCAAGCCGCTCAACGGGTTTACCACCAGTCCGGGCTCGGTCCGGACGACTTCCAGGTGATCGAGCTGCACGACTGCTTCTCCGCTAATGAGCTGCTGCTGTACGAGGCGCTGGGCCTGTGCGGCGAGGGCGAAGCACCAAAGCTGCTCGACGACAACCAGACGACCTACGGCGGCCGCTGGGTGGTCAACCCCTCGGGCGGGCTGATCTCGAAGGGCCACCCACTGGGCGCGACCGGGCTGGCGCAGTGCTCCGAGCTGACCTGGCAGTTGCGCGGCACCGCCGACAAGCGTCAGGTCGACAACGTGTCCGCCGCGCTGCAGCACAACATTGGGCTGGGCGGGGCAGCCGTGGTCACCGCCTACCAGCGGGCCGAGCGCTGAGCCCATGTTCGAGTGGTCCGACACCGACCTGATGGTCCGGGACGCGGTTCGCCAGTTCGTCGATAAAGAGATCCGGCCGCATGTGGACGAACTGGAAAGTGGCCAGCTGTCGCCGTATCCGATAGCCCGCAAGCTGTTCAGCCAGTTCGGCCTCGACGTCATGGCCGCCGAATCGGTGAAAAAGATGCTCGACCGGGAGCGCGCCAAGCAGAGCGGTGCGCGGGCCGCCGAGAGCCAGGAAGAGCAAGACAGCTCAGACGATTCAGGCGGGATGGGCGCTCAGGGTTCGATGGTCGCGGTGTTGGTCTCCGAGGTTGCCAGGGTCAGCATCGGGCTGCTGAGCACGGTCGGCGTCAGCCTCGGCCTGGGCGCGACGACCATCATGGGCCGCGGCACGCTGGCCCAGAAAGAGCGCTGGCTGCCCGAGCTGATGACGCTGGAGAAGATCGCGGCCTGGGCCATCACCGAGCCGGACTCCGGCTCGGATGCGTTCGGCGGCATGAAGACTCACGTCAAGCGCGACGGTGCCGACTACATTCTCAACGGGCAGAAGACGTTCATCACCAACGGACCGTTCGCCGATGTGCTGATTGTCTACGCGAAGCTGGACGAGGGGGAGCCTCCCCGGACAATAAGGTGGACAAGCGGAACCGGCCCGTGCTGGTGTTCGTGCTCGACGCGGGAATGCCAGGCCTGACGCAGGGCAAGCCGTTCAAGAAGATGGGCATGATGTCGTCGCCGACCGGCGAACTGTTCTTCGACAACGTGCGGCTCACCCCCGACCGACTACTGGGTGAGAGTGAGCAGCACGACGGCGGGGACGGCCGCGAAAGTGCCCGCGCCAATTTCTCCGCCGAACGGGTCGGGATCGCGATGATGGCCCTGGGCATCATCAACGAATGCCACAGTCTGTGCGTGGATTACGCCAAGACGCGCACGCTGTGGGGCAAGAACATCGGGCAATTCCAGCTGATCCAGCTCAAGCTTGCCAAGATGGAAATCGCCCGGATGAACGTGCAGAACATGGTCTTTCAGATCATCGAGCGGCAGAAGTCCGGGAACCCGCTGACGCTGGCCGAGGCATCGGCGATCAAGCTGTACACGTCGGAGGCCGCCACCGACGTCGCGATGGAAGCCGTGCAGCTGTTCGGCGGCAACGGCTACATGGCCGAGTACCGGGTGGAGCAGCTGGCCCGGGATGCGAAGTCGCTGATGATCTACGCGGGCAGCAACGAGGTTCAGGTCACCCACATCGCCAAGGGCCTTCTGAGTTAAGCCACCACCCAGATCGCCCGAGCGGCCGGACTGCCCAGTTCGACGGTGCTCTGCGCGCCGCCGGATTCCAGTGCCACCGAGATCATGCCGGCGAATTCGCGGCGGGTGAGCACGCGCAGCCGCGCGTCCAGCTGGATGCCGACGCTGGCGAAGTAGCGCAGCATCTCCGGGTCGGCGTCAGAGATCCGGGCGACCGTCCCCGTGTCTCCGTCGTCGCAGGCCCAGAGCTGACGCGCCGGCGGCGTCGGCACCTGCCCGTCCGAGGCCGGGATCGGGTCACCGTGCGGGTCGCGGCGCGGGAACCCCAGCTTGGCGTCGATGCGGGCCACCAGCCGGTCCGACACCGCGTGCTCGAGCACCTCGGCCTCGTCGTGCACCTCGTCCCAGCCGTAGCCGAGTTCATTGACCAGAAAGGTCTCCAGCAGCCGATGCCGGCGCACCATCGCCAGCGCCGCCTGCCGGCCGGCTTCGGTCAGGGTGACTGCGCCGTACTTCGCGTGGTCGACTAAACCCTGCTCGGCGAGCTTGCGGATCGACTCGGAGGCCGTGCTGGCGGACACGCCGATTTTCTCGGCCAGCATCTTGGTGCTGACCTTCTCGCGCGACCACTCTTGGGCGGTCCAGATGACCTTCAGATAGTCCTGGGCAACCGGGGTGAGACCGCCACGCTCTCCGTCAGCCCGCACAACAGAAAGTTTAGGCAACTCGCGCTTGATCTGGGCGTCTCGCCCTGATGCTCGTTCATCTGGCATTCGAAAGCTCACCCCCCGGCAGGCAACTGGACGCCGTAGGCTAGCGGTCGTGCAGCGCTGGCGGGGACAAGACGAGATCCCCACGGACTGGGGCAGATGTGTGCTCACCATCGGGGTGTTCGACGGCGTGCATCGCGGGCACACCGAACTGATCGGGCACGCGGTGAAATCCGCCCGCGCACGCAACGTGCCGACCGTGCTGATGACGTTCGACCCGCACCCGATGGAAGTGGTCTATCCCGGCAGTCACCCGGCGCAGCTGACGACGCTGACCCGACGTGCCGAGCTCGTCGAAGAGCTGGGCATCGACGTGTTTCTGGTGATGCCGTTCACCACCGATTTCATGAAGCTCACGCCGGAACGCTATGTCCACGAGCTGCTGGTCGAGAACCTGCATGTGGTGGAGGTGGTGGTGGGTGACAACTTCACGTTCGGCAAGAAGGCGGGCGGCAACGTCGCCACCCTGCGCAAGGCCGGTGAGCGGTTCGGCTTCGCGGTGGAGTCGATGTCGCTGCTGTCAGAGCACCACAGCAACGAGACCGTGACGTTCTCCTCCACCTACATCCGGTCCTGCGTGGACGCCGGTGACGTGGTGGCGGCCACCGAGGCGTTGGGCCGTCCGCACCGCGTCGAGGGCGTCGTCGTCCGGGGTCATGGCCGGGGCGTCGAGTTGGGCTTTCCCACCGCCAACGTGGCGCCGCCGATGTATTCGGCCATCCCCGCCGACGGCGTGTATGCCGCGTGGTTCACCGTGCTCGGACACGGGCCGGTGACCGGCACCGTCGTCCCGGGTGAGCGCTATCAGGCCGCGGTGTCCGTCGGCACGAACCCGACCTTTTCCGGGCGCACCCGCACCGTGGAGGCGTTCGTCCTGGACACCGCCGCCGACTTGTACGGCCAACATGTCGCCCTGGACTTCGTTGCGCGCATCCGCGGGCAGCGCAAATTCGACTCGGTGAAAGAGCTCATCGCCGCGATGGGCAAGGACACCGAGCGTGCGCGCAACTCGCTGGGCCCAGGATAAGTAGGCTAACCGGGAAAGCTGCTAAACTGCCCGACGACATCGGCGCGTGCTGCGGTTCGCGGTGGCCGCGCTGGAAGAAATCCCTGATCGCGGACCAATTGATGGAGATATTTTCGTGGCGCTTACTGCCGAGCAGAAAAAGACGATTCTGAGCACGTACGGCCTGCACGACACCGATACGGGCTCCCCGGAGGCGCAGATCGCGCTGCTGACCAAGCGGATCGCCGACCTCACCGAGCACCTGAAGTTGCACAAGCACGACCACCACTCGCGGCGCGGGCTGCTCCTGCTGGTGGGTCGCCGGCGGCGGCTGATCAAGTATTTGTCCTCGATCGATGTGGCGCGCTACCGCTCGCTGATCGAGCGGCTGGGTCTGCGTCGCTGACCCGAGCGCACCGCCGACGAACTGAGTCCTGGTAAAACCACCAGGTCGTCCGTGTAGAGTAGGAGCGTTCTGGGCCGGTTTCGGCCCGAGCAAACGGTGCGGTTCGCGCAGATCCGCGCGTGCCGTTCCAGCGTGTCACTACGCGTAAATAGAGAGCGGCCGGGTCTGCATTCGGGCGGTCTTCGGTAGTGGCTGCCGGGCTCTGAAGGTTCTGGGAGGCCGGCCGCTTCGATCGAATGGCCGTAGCCGTATTCAGACTCTCCTCTGAGGCCGCCTCTCAGCGAGCGCGTGAGACCACGCGAAAAAGCTGAATTACTGGAGAGAGGCTGTACGGACACCGTTATGTCTGTAGCTGAAATTGACGAGGGCGTGTTCGAGGCGACCGCCACCATCGACAACGGGAGCTTCGGCACCCGCACCATCCGTTTCGAGACCGGCCGGTTGGCCCAGCAGGCCGCCGGCGCTGTGGTCGCTTACCTGGACGACGAGAACATGCTGCTGTCGGCGACCACCGCCAGCAAGAGCCCCAAGGAGCACTTCGACTTCTTCCCGCTGACGGTCGACGTCGAGGAGCGGATGTATGCCGCCGGCCGCATCCCGGGTTCGTTCTTCCGCCGCGAGGGCCGGCCGTCCACCGACGCGATCCTGACCTGCCGGCTCATCGACCGCCCGCTGCGTCCGTCGTTCGTCGACGGTCTGCGCAACGAGATCCAGGTCGTGGTGACGATCCTGAGCCTGGATCCCAACGACCTGTACGACGTGCTGGCGATCAACGCCGCGTCGGCGTCCACCCAACTGAGCGGGCTGCCGTTCTCGGGCCCCATCGGGGGTGTACGGGTGGCCCTCATCGACGGCACCTGGGTCGCGTTCCCCACCGTCGAGCAGCTTGAGCGCGCCGTGTTCGACATGGTAGTGGCCGGCCGCATCGTCGGCGATGGTGACCAAAAAGACGTGGCCATCATGATGGTCGAGGCCGAGGCCACCGACAACGTCATCGAACTCGTCGAGGGCGGCGCCGGAGCGCCGACGGAGAGCGTGGTGGCCGAGGGACTGGAAGCCGCCAAGCCGTTCATCGCCGCGCTGTGCACCGCGCAGCAGGAGCTGGCCGACGCGACTGGAAAATCAGGCAAGCCGGCGGCTGACTTCCCGACCTTCCCCGATTACGGTGACGACGTCTACTACGCGGTGGCCTCGGTGGCCACCGACGAGTTGTCCGCCGCGTTGACCATCGCCGGCAAGGCTGAGCGCGACCAGCGCACCGACGAGCTCAAGGCCGAGGTGCTGGCGAGGCTCGCCGAGACCTACGAGGGCCGCGAGAAGGAGGTCAGCGCCGCGTTCCGCTCGCTGACCAAAAAGCTGGTGCGCCAGCGCATCCTGACCGACCACTTCCGCATCGACGGCCGGGGCATCACCGACATCCGCGCGTTGTCGGCCGAGGTCGCGGTGGTTCCGCGGGCGCACGGCAGCGCGCTGTTCGAGCGCGGCGAGACCCAGATCCTGGGTGTGACCACGCTGGACATGGTCAAGATGGCCCAGCAGATCGACTCGCTGGGGCCGGAAACCTCCAAGCGCTACATGCACCACTACAACTTCCCGCCGTTCTCCACCGGCGAGACCGGCCGGGTCGGTTCGCCCAAGCGGCGTGAGATCGGGCACGGCGCGCTGGCTGAGCGCGCCCTGATGCCGGTGCTGCCGAGCGTCGCGGAGTTCCCCTACGCGATCCGTCAGGTGTCCGAGGCCCTGAGCTCCAACGGCTCGACGTCGATGGGGTCGGTGTGTGCGTCCACGCTGGCGCTGCTCAACGCCGGTGTGCCGCTCAAGGCGCCGGTCGCCGGCATCGCGATGGGCCTGGTGTCCGACGATGTCGAAACCGACGGTGGTACCGAACGTCGCTTCGTCACCCTGACCGACATCCTCGGTGCCGAGGACGCGTTCGGCGACATGGACTTCAAGTGTGCCGGCACCAAGGACTTCGTCACCGCGCTGCAGCTCGACACCAAGCTCGACGGAATTCCGTCGCAGGTGCTCGCGGGCGCGCTCGCGCAGGCCAAGGACGCACGGCTGGCCATCCTCGAGGTCATGGCCGAGGCCATCGACGCACCCGACGAGATGAGCCCGTACGCGCCGCGGGTGACCACCATCAAGGTGCCGGTCGACAAGATCGGTGAGGTGATCGGCCCCAAGGGCAAGATGATCAACTCGATCACCGAGGAGACCGGCGCGCAGATCTCCATCGAGGACGACGGCACCGTGTTCGTCGGCGCCACCGACGGGCCCTCGGCGCAGGCCGCGATCGACCGGATCAACGCCATCGCGAACCCGCAGCTGCCGACGGTGGGCGAGCGGTTCCTCGGAACCGTGGTCAAGACAACGGATTTCGGCGCATTCGTATCGCTGCTGCCCGGGCGCGACGGTTTGGTGCACATCTCCAAACTCGGCAAGGGCAAGCGCATCGCGAAGGTCGAGGACGTGGTGAACGTCGGCGACAAGCTGCGGGTGGAGATCGCCGACATTGACAAGCGCGGCAAGATCTCGTTGGTCGTGGTGTCCGAAGAAGACGGGGCCGACAATGGAGCCGCCCCCGCCGCCCCCGTCGACTCCACGGAGACCGCGCCAGCCGATGCCGCCAGCTCAGTTTAGGAGGCCAGCAGCTGATCCCGCGCTGCGGCAGGGCAAGCACACCGCCGCAGCGAAACCCGAACACCATGCCGCGTTGCGGTGCACCACATTGCCGGGTGGTCTGCGCGTGGTCACCGAACACCTGCCCGCGGTGCGCTCGGCGTCGGTCGGGGTCTGGGTCGGTGTCGGTTCGCGGGACGAGGGTGCCACCGTGGCCGGGGCCGCGCACTTTTTGGAGCATCTGCTCTTCAAGTCGACACCGACCCGCACGGCGGTGGATATCGCGCAGGCAATGGACGCCGTCGGTGGGGAGCTGAACGCGTTCACCGCCAAGGAGCACACCTGCTACTACGCGCATGTGCTCGACAGCGATCTGGAGCTGGCGGTCGACTTGGTCGCCGATGTTGTGCTCAACGGTCAATGCGCCGCCGACGACGTCGAACTGGAACGCGACGTCGTCCTCGAGGAGATCGCATTGCGCGACGACGACCCCGAGGACGCGCTGGGGGACATCTTCCTGACGGCGTTGTTCGGCGATCACCCGGTGGGCCGTCCGGTGATCGGCTCCGCCGAATCGGTGTCGGCGATGACCCGGGCCCAACTGCACTCGTTTCACGTGCGGCGCTACACGCCGGAGCGGATGGTCGTCGCGGTGGCCGGCAACATCGAGCACGAGCAGGTGGTCGCGCTGGTCCGCGAACACTTCGGGCCGCACTTGGTCCGCGGGCGACACCCCGTCGCGCCCCGCAAGGGGTCCGGTCGGGTCACCGGCAATCCCGCGTTGGCGCTGGTCAACCGGGACGCCGAACAGACCCACCTGTCGCTGGGTGTGCGCACACCCGGGCGCGGCTGGGAGCATCGCTGGGCGCTGTCGGTGCTGAACACGGCGCTGGGCGGCGGGCTGAGCTCTCGGCTTTTCCAAGAGGTTCGCGAATCTCGCGGGCTGGCCTACTCGATTTACTCCGCGCTGGACATCTTCGCCGACAGCGGCGCGCTGTCGGTGTATGCGGCGTGCCTGCCCGAGCGTTTCGCCGACGTCATGAAAGTGACCAGCGACGTGCTCGCGTCGGTGGCACGCGGCGGCATAACCGAGGCCGAATGCCGCATCGCCAAGGGCTCATTGCGCGGCGGGCTCGTTCTGGGCCTGGAGGATTCCAGCTCGCGGATGAGCCGCATCGGTCGCAGCGAGCTGAACTACGGCACGCACCGCAGCATCGAGCACACCTTGCAGCAAATCGACGCGGTCACCGTCGACGAGGTCAACGCCGTGGCCCGACGCCTGCTGAGCAAGTCCTACGGCGCCGCGGTCCTCGGCCCGTATCGCTCGAAACGATCGCTGCCACAACAACTTCGGGCGATGGTAAATTAGCCCGATGGTACTGGGCTTCTGGGACCTCATGGTGCCGATCGTGGGCGCGCCGATGGCCGGTGGCCCCAGTACCCCTGCGCTGGCGGCGGCGGTGTCGAACGCGGGAGGCCTGGGTTTCGTCGCCGGCGGCTACCTCAGCGCCGAGCAGTTCGCCGCCGATATCATGGCGGCGCGCGCCGCCACCACCGGCCCGATCGGCGTCAATCTGCTTGTGCCCCAGCCCAGCGTCGTCGACTTTGCGCAACTGGACTTCTATGCAGATGAACTCGAAGACGTCGCCGATCACTACCACGTCGAGGTCGGTTACCCGGATTGGGATTACGACGACGAGTGGCAGCGCAAGCTCGAGGTGGTGGCCGACGTCCGACCCGAGATGGTGTCGTTCACCTTTGGTGCGCCTTCACCGGACATCGTTCGTCGGCTGAGCGCGCTGGGCATGTTGGTGTCGGTCACCGTGACATCGGCCTACGAGGCCGGCGTGGCCATCGCCGCCGGCGCGGACAACCTGGTGGTCCAGGGGCCGAATGCCGGCGGTCACCGCGGCACCTTCGCTCCGGACATGGAGCCGGGCACCGAGTCGCTACGTGAACTTCTCGACCGGATCGGCAAGGCCCATCGCGGTATCCCGCTGATCGCGGCGGGCGGCCTGGGCACCGCCGAGGATGTCGCCGCCGTGCTGCGCAGGGGAGCGGTGGCCGCGCAGGTGGGTACCGCCCTGCTGCTGGCCGACGAAGCCGGCACCAACTCCACGCACCGCGCCGCCCTGAAGCACCCAGAGTTCCGCGATTGCCTTGTCACCCGGGCGTTTTCGGGGCGTTACGCGCGCGGCCTGGCGAACCGCTTCACCCGCCTCTTCGACCGTGTTGCGCCCCTGGGGTACCCGGAGGTCAACCAGCTGACCCAGCCGATACGGGATGCGGCGGTCGAAGTGGACGATCCGGACGGAACCACCCTGTGGGCGGGAACGGGCTACCGGGAGGCCTGCGCGAGTCCAGTGGCGGACATCGTGGCAAACCTCAATCCGAATATGCGCCAACTCTAGGGTCAGGCCAGCACGCTCGCCGGCGGGGTGAACGGCAGAGCCAGATCTGTGGCGACCTGTTCGCTCAACAACGCGTGATCATGGGTCGAAAGACCTTTGGCCAGAGCGGGATCCGATTGGCATGCCGCCCGCCAGCCGTGGTCGGCGAGCTTGAGCACGTAGGGCATCGTCGCGTTGGTCAGCGCGTGCGTCGACGTCCTCGGCACCGCGCTGGGCATGTTGGCCACGCAGTAGAACAGCGTGTCGTGCACGGCGAACGTCGGACGGTCATGGGTGGTTGGCTGCGAGTCTTCGAAGCAGCCGCCCTGGTCGATGGCAATGTCGACCAGCACCGCACCCGGTTTCATTTGTGCCACCACAGAATTCGAGACCAATCGCGGTGCCTTGGCGCCGGGCACCAGGACGGCCCCGATGACCAGGTCGGCACGTTTGACGGCATCTTCGAGGTCGTAGGCCGATGAGTACCGGGTGCGGACCCGGATCCCGAACTCCGCGTCGAGCTCGCGCAGCCTGGTGATGTTGACGTCGAAAACCGTGACGGCCGCGCCCATGCCGCTGGCGACCCGGGTTGCGTTGTAGCCCGCGGTGCCGCCGCCGATCACCACCACCTCGGCGGGCTCGACACCGGGTACCCCGCCCATCAGCACTCCGCAGCCGCCGTTGGTGCGCATCAGGTGGTAGGCCCCCACCTGCGCGGAGAGCCGCCCCGCGACCTCGCTCATCGGGGCCAGCAGCGCCAGCGCGCCGTCGGGCGTCTGAACGGTCTCGTAGGCGATTGACGTTGCGCCGGAAGCCAACAACGCGTCGGTGCACGGACGCGAGGCGGCCAAATGCAGATAGGTGAACAGTGTCTGGCCGTGTCGCAGCAGGCTGTACTCGGCCGGCATCGGCTCCTTGACCTTGAGCAGCAGATCGGCGTCGGCCCACACCTGCTCGGCGGTGCTGATCAATTCGGCGCCGGCCGCCTTGAAATCCGTGTCGGTGATCGCCGAGCCTTCACCGGCGCCGGCCTGCACCAGCACCCCGTGGCCACGACGCGCCAGTGCGGCGACGCCGGCCGGGGTGATGGCCACCCTGAACTCGTTGTTCTTGATCTCGGTCGGAATGCCGATGCGCATGCTTCAAGTCTGAAGAAAGTACGAGCTGACTTCAAATATGCTGATGATAATTCTATAGACTACGTATATGCCCGATAAATTGACGAAGCCGCCAGGTGAGCAGGGTGATATGCCGAAGGATGTTCGGCCCGCTGACCCCGCCGCCCTCGATGAGGTGGACCGGCGGATCCTGAGCCTGCTGCACGATGATGCCCGGGTGACCAACAATGCGCTCGCGGAGAGCGTCGGGATCGCGCCGTCAACGTGTCATGGCCGCGTCCGGCGGCTCGTCGACCTTGGCGTCATTCGGGGCTTCTACACCGACATCGACCCGGTCGCCGTGGGATTGCCACTGCGGGCGATGATCTCGGTCAGCCTGCAGTCCAACGCGCGCGGCAAGATCCGCAGCTTCATCCAGCAGATCCGCCAACGGCGCCAGGTGATGGACGTCTATTTCTTGGCCGGCGCCGACGATTTCATTCTGCACGTCGCGGCCCGCGACACCGAGGACCTGCGTTCCTTCGTGGTGGAGAACCTCAATGCCGACGCCGATGTCGCGGGCACCCAGACGTCACTGATCTTCGAGCATCTCCGTGGGGCTTGCCCCATTTGAGATCTATGCTCAGCCCATGACTGACCCGACAGATCCTGCTGACCCTACTGGCCCTTCAGTGACCGCGACCCTGCAGATCGATGCCCGCCCCGAGGTGGTGTACCGGCTCATCACCGACCTGCCGACGCTGGCGTCACTCGCCGAGGAAACCGTGGCGATGCAGTGGCGCAAGGGTAGTGCGGTCGCCCCGGGGGCGGTCTTCGTGGGTCGCAATCAAAACAGTGGCCGGCGCTGGAACACGAAGTGCACCGTGACCGACGCCGAACCGGGTCGGGTCTTCGCATTCGACGTGCGGCACACCGTGTTTCCGGTGGCGCGCTGGCAATACGACATCGTCGCGGCCGACGGCGGCTGCCGCGTCACCGAGAGCACCTGGGACCGGCGCCCGGGCTGGTTTGCCAAGCTTGCCGGCCTGGCCACCGGTGTCACCGATCGGGTGGCCGCCAACACCGAGCACATCCGTCTCACCCTGCAGCGCCTCAAGCAGCGCGCTGAGGCCGGGTAGAACGCCGGGGCTGGCGATGACGAGACGCGATCCGGCCGTCGCCGTCGTCGGAGCGGGCATGTCGGGGCTGTGCCTCGCAATTGCGTTGCTGCGCAGTGGCATTACGGACGTCACCATCTACGAGAAGGCCGACGAGGTGGGTGGTACGTGGCGAGACAACACCTACCCCGGCCTAGTCTGCGACATACCATCGCGGATCTACCAGTACACCTTCGCGCGCAATCCCAACTGGTCGCACCTGTTCTCGCCCGGTGGCGAAATCCAGGCATATTTCTCCGGCGTCGCGGACCGATTCGCGCTTCGGGACCGAATTCGATTTGGCACCGAAATCGTCCATGCCCATTTCGACGACGGCCGCTGGGTGCTGCGCACGGACGCCGGATCCGAGTCCACGGTGGATTTCCTGATCTCTGCCACCGGTGTGTTGCATCATCCCCGGATGCCGTCGATCTCCGGTTTGGACGACTTCGGGGGTGATGTGTTCCATTCGGCCCGCTGGGATCACGACGTTGCCTTGCAGGGGCGCCGAATCACGGTGATCGGTAACGGCTCGACCGGTGTCCAACTCATCTGCGGCCTTGCCGGGGTGGCGAGCAAGCTAATGCTGTTCCAGCGCACCGCGCAATGGGTGCTCCGGCTGGCGAATCCCCGCTACAGCAGGTTCACCAGCGCTACCCGCCGGAGGATTCCGTGGCTGGATTGGCTGGCCTACCGGGGATACACCCTCGCTTATGACTTCTTCTCGGTCGGTCTGACCAAGCCGGGCATCCGTCGCAAGATCATGGCAGGGCTGTGCCGCGCCAGCCTTTGGGAGGTGCGTGATCCCGAGTTGCGTCGGGCGCTGACTCCGGACTACACGCCGGCGTGCAAACGACTGGTCATGTCGAATGGCTTCTACCAGGCGATGCAGCGCGACGATGTCGAGCTGGTCACCGCCGGTATCGATCACGTGGAACGGCGGGGCATCGTCACCGACGACGGTGTGCTGCACGAGACGGACATCATTGTGCTGGCCACCGGATTCGACACCCATGCGTTCTTCCGGCCGATGGAGCTGGTCGGCCGGGACGGGATCTGCGCCAATGAGGTCTGGCGCGACGGTCCCCGGGCCTACCAAACGGTCGCGCTGTCGGGCTTCCCCAACTTCTTCATGATGCTCGGGCCGCACAGTCCGGTGGGCAACCTCACGCTCACGGCCGTCGCCGAATCACAGGCCGACCACATCGTGGGCTGGATCGAAGGCTGGCGCCGCCACGAATTCGACACCGTGGAGCCGACGGCGTCGGCAACCGAGCGTTTCAATGCGAAGCTGCGTGCCGCGATGCCGGACACCGTGTGGACCACCGGCTGCAACAGCTGGTACCTGAACAAAGACGGTGTACCCGAGGTGTGGCCTCTCACGCCCGCCGAACACCGCGGGATGCTGGCAAACCCCGACCGGGACCAGTACGACCTGCGCCGACGCATGATTGCCCCCTGAGGGCAACTTCGGAGAAAACCCGGTACCAGCGGTTTCGCATACCTGCTCGGAGTCACTATAATTGCGACGGCGATGTCGGTTAAACGCCGAGGCAGGGGGCCAAATGATGTTCACCGTCGAAGACCAGGCAGCGGGTCCGCACGACACTTCTACCGACCACGAACGCCTTGTCCTCGAGGCGCGCGATGTCGGCTTCGACTGGGCCACGTTGCCGTTTCACTACGTGCCCGACGAGCCGTTGGCCACCCACGTCCTCAACGTCCTGCACCTGCTGCTGCCCGCGGGCGAGGAATTCTTCGTCGAGGTCTTCAAGAAGACGTTGCCGCTGATCAAGGACGATCAGCTGCGGCTGGACGTGCAGGGGTTCATCGGCCAGGAGGCGATGCATTCCCAGGCGCACTCCGGAGTGCTCGACCACTTCGCCGCGCGCGGTGTCGAGGTCACACCGTTCACCGACCAGACCAGGTGGTTGTTCGACAGGCTGCTGGGGGATCCAAGAAAAGATAAGCCTCGGCGTGGTGCCCGGCGACAACACAGCTGGCTGCTGGAGCAGGTCGCCTTCATCGCGGCAATCGAGCACTACACCGCCGTTCTGGGCGAGTGGATCCTGAACTCGCCGCAGCTCGATGTCGTCGGCGCCGATCCGGTGATGCTGGACATGCTGCGCTGGCACGGGGCCGAGGAAGTCGAGCACAAGGCGGTCGCCTTCGACACCATGAAGCATCTGCGGGGTGGGTACTGGCGGCAGGCGCGCACCCAACTGGCCGTTGGCCCGGTGATGTTGCTGATGTGGATTCGCGGGGTGCGGTTCATGTACTCGGTGGATCCGCACCTGCCGCCGGGGACCAAACCGCGCTGGCGGGACTACTTGAGGGCGGCGCGCCGCGGCTTGGTACCCGGGCCGCTGCGATTGGTGCGGGTCGTCGCTGACTATTACAAGCCGGGTTTTCACCCGTCCCAGCTGGGCGGGTTGGAGCGGGCGGTCGACTACCTGGCCGTATCGCCGGCCGCGCGTGCGTCGCACTGATGACGGTCATCACCGCCTCCGACGGCGTCGCCCTGGCCGTACACCGATACACCGAGATCGACCCGCGGCGTCCGACCATCCTGGCCATTCACGGCTACCCGGACAATCACCATGTCTGGGACGGCGTGGCCGAAGAACTCGGCCAGCGGTACCCCGCCCGATTTAACGTCGTGGCGTACGATGTGCGCGGAGCCGGTGAATCCTCCTGTCCGGCAAGCCGATCCGGGTATCGGTTTCCGCAGTTGGTTTCCGATATCGGTGCGGTGATCGACAACCTGGGGGTCGGCCGGGTTCATCTGCTGGCTCACGACTGGGGCTCGATTCAGGCTTGGGCGGCGGTCACCGACGATGCGGTGATGGGCAAAATCGGGTCTTTCACGTCGATCTCGGGCCCGCACCTGCAGTATGCGGGCAAGTTCCTGCGATCGGCGCGAACACCCCGGGCGGCGGGCCAAGTCGCCCGGCAGCTGGCGTCTTCGGGGTATATCGGCTTCTTTCTGTGCCCGGTGGTGCCGGAAGCGGCAGCGCGTTCCGGGCTATTGGCGAAAATCGTTGAAGCGTCTGAACGCATCGGTCGGTCGAGTGCCCGCAGCCAACTTCCCGCGACGCAGCGCTCGACCGGGGACTACGTCAACGGGCTCAACCTGTACCGGCAGAACATGCTTGCGTCGGTGTTATCGCGGCCGTCGCAGCTGCCGCAGGCAGGCGTCCCGGTGCAGGTTCTGGTGCCGCGCAAGGACATCTTCGTGACGCCCGCCCTGCAACGGTTTACCGGAGCAATTACCTACGGCGGCAGGGTCATCGGAATCGAAGGTGGGCACTGGGTGGTGACGTCGCGGCCCGACGTCGTGGCCCGGCTCACCGGCGAGTGGGTCGATCGAAACAGTGGCGGCGCCGCGCCGGCGGACGAGTCGGTCGAGCGCGGCGGTCAGCGCGAGGTGCGCGGCAAGCTTGCCCTGGTCACCGGTGCGGGCGCCGGCATCGGCCGGGCCACCGCGGTGGAGCTGGCCCGTCAGGGTGCGCGCAAGGTGGTGATCGTCGATCGCGATCTCGCCGCGGCCAACGAGGCCGCGGACGCCGTTCGCGCCGCCTGCGCCGACGTCGCGGTGTACCAGGCCGATGTCAGCGACGAGGCGGCGATGAATGACCTTGCCGCACAGGTCCGTAACGACCACGGCGTGGTCGATATCCTGGTGAACAACGCCGGCATCGCGATGGCGGGCCGGTTCCTGGAGACGACCTCGGCGCACTGGGACGCCATCGTCGGGGTCAATGTCCGCGGCGTCATCTCGGGCACCAGGGCGTTCGGCGCCCAGATGGTTGAGCGCGGTGAAGGCGGAACGATCATCAACATCGCGTCGGCCGCCGCGTTCCTGCCGTCGAAATCCATGGTCGCCTACAGCACCACCAAGGCGGCGGTGCTGGGGTTCAGCGAATCGTTGCGTGCCGACCTCGCCGACGAGGGCATCACCGTCACGGCGGTCTGTCCCGGTTTCGTAAATACAAATCTCGCCAAAAGCACTGTCTACGCGGGGATGACAACCGAACAGCAGGACCGCGCCCGCGAAAAGGCAGATGCGGCCTACCGGCGCCGCAACTACACCCCGGAAGCGACGGCCAAGGCGATCGTCAAGGCCGTCAGGACCGGCCCACCGGTGTTGCCGGTCGCCGCCGAGGCCAGAATCGGCTATGTGATGCGCCGCATCAGTCCGTCGATGATCCGGCTGTTGGCGCGCTTCGACATTCGGCAGAAATAAGGATTGCCCTGTGCCGGAGAGCATCTGGACCAGTAGGCCACCCGACCTGTACGGCCGGCGCGACCACGATCGCTTCGCCACCGCGTTGTGGGGTATGCGCGTGCTGTTCGGGGGATTGGCCTCGGCGTCGCGGTGGACGCCGTCGCGGGTGCGGCCGGTGCCGCGGACACAATCGGCGGTGGTCACCAAACGAGAGCTCGTCGCCCCCGACGTGGTCGCCTTGACGCTGGCCGATCCCGACGGCGGACTGCTCCCATCCTGGACGCCCGGCGCGCACATCGACGTCGCGCTGCCCTCGGGCCGACGGCGCCAGTACTCCCTGTGTGGTCCGCCCGGGCGCCGCACGGATTACCGCATCGCCGTGCGCCGGATCGCCGACGGCGGTGGCGGTTCGATCGAGATGCACGAGGCTTTCGACGCGGGTGACACGCTGGCGTTCGAGGGTCCCCGCAATGCGTTCTATCTCGGCACGGCCGAGCACGACGCGCTGTTCGTGATCGGCGGCATCGGTGTGACACCCATGCTGCCGATGATCGAGGTGGCGCAGCGGCGCAGAATCAATTGGCGCGCAATCTATGTCGGTCGTAGCCGCGAATACATGCCGTTCCTGGACGAGGTGGTGTCCGTGGCGCCCGATCGGGTGACCGTCTGGGCCGACGACGAACACGGCGGCGTCGCCACCGTCGATGACCTGCTGGCCGGCGCCCGGCCCACGACGGCCGTGTATGTGTGCGGGCCGACCGGCATGCTGGACGCGGTACGCGTGGCCCGTAACGAACATGCCAACGCGCCAGTGCATTACGAGCGGTTCAGCCCGGCGCCCGTGGTCGACGGAGCTCCCTTCGAGCTGGAACTCGCGCGGTCGAAGCGGCTGCTCAACGTCCCGGCGAACCGGTCGGCCCTGGACGTCATGCTCGACCACGACCCGACGACCCCGTATTCGTGTCAGCAGGGTTACTGCGGGACGTGCAAGGTCAAAGTGCTTGCCGGACAGGTTGATCACCGAGGCCGCACCGTCGTGGGCGACGACGAGATGCTGGTGTGCATGTCGCGGGCCAAAGGCGACCGGCTAGTTATCGACGCTTGACTAGAAGACGTTCTGCTCGATGAGGACGTCGGCGTAGGCCGCCAGATCGGTGGCGAAGATGGTGGGTTGCTCGAAGGCGGCGAAGTGGCCACCGCGGTCGGCAACCGCGTAATGGACCAGGTTGTATCGTGCTGCCGCCCAGGCACGCGGTGTTTGCAGCAGCTCATACGGGTAGACCGCATATCCGGTGGGGACATCGACTCGACCGGTCCACTCATTCAGCGCACCGGTGCCTGATCGCTTGGATTCGCAGTACAGGCGAGCCGCGGACGTCGCGGTGCCGGTTAGCCAATAGAACATCAGGTTGTCGATGAGTCGATCGATAGTGATGGGCATGCCGTCCCTGATGTCGCACCAGGCGTGAAACTTCTCGAGTATCCATCCGGCCAGGCCGAGCGGCGAGTCGTCCAGGCCGAAGCCCAGTGAATGTGGCCGTGTCGCTTGCTGTTCCATGTAGGCGGTGCCGTCCGTGGTCCGTTCGACGCTGGCCACGATGGCCGCAAGTTCTGCCTCGGAGACACGCGCCAGCAGTTCAGGGTCGCTCTGATCGGGTGAGGCGAACAACATGTTGGTGTGGATGGCGGCCACCTGCTGCGTATAGTGCTTACCGAGGTGGCGCGTGACAAGGGCGCCCCAATCGCCGCCCTGCGCGATGTAGCGTTGATACCCAAGTTGGGCCATTACCTCGGCCACCGCGGCGGCAATGCGGGCGACGTCAACGCCTGGCTCTCGAGTGGGGCCTGAGAACCCATAGCCGGGCATCGACACCAGGACGACGTGGAATCGTTGGCGCAGCAGCGGTAGTGCGTCCAGGAACTCCACGATCGAGCCCGGCCACCCGTGCGTGATGACAAGGGGGAGGGCGCGGTCGCTGCCTGACCGTGCGTGCAGGAAGTGCACCCGCTGTCCGGCCGCCTCGGTGACGAACGAACCTATGGCGTTCACCTCGGCCTCGGTGGAACGCCAGTCGTAGTGGTGCAGCCAATGGTCGACCACGGTCTTGAGGAACGCCTGGTCGGTGCCGTAATCCCAAGCCGCTCCAGCGATTTCGGCTGGCCACCGGGCATTGCCGAGACGATGGCGAAGGTCGCCGAGTTGGGCCTCGTCGACATTGAGAATGTACGGCTCCACTTTTATCGCACCTCAGAATGTTCCAGATAGGCGACCAGCGCGTTGGTCAGACCTCGTCGTGCCACGTCCAGGTCGGCGTACGAGCCCAGTTGGCGCTCCGACACCAGGCCGCGCAACGCGCCGGGAATGAGCGCGGCCACCTCGCGCACCCGATTCGGGTCGACGTCGAGATCGGCGAAGGCGTTCTGGCAGGTCTGCAGCCAGCTCTTGCCCCACGAGAACAGCTCCGCGGCCGTGCGCGGGTAGAGGCGTTCGAGTTCGCGCGGGTCCCGCGGCAGCGCCGCCCGCAGGTGTTCGATCGCGCGGGCATCTCTGGACGTCGCCAGGCCGTGGTAGAGGGTGTCGACGATGGAGCCGACGCGTTCGCGCAGCGGTGCATCCGGGCGGGCGGTCGTCGATAGCGTCGCGGCGCGGCGCTCGGCCGTGCGGTGCAGCACCGCGGCCCAGAAGCCGTCGGTGTCGCCGAACTGATACTGCACCGCGCCCCAGGTGGCGCCGATCTCCTTGGCGATGCGGTTGGCCGACACCGAGCCCGCTTCGCCCGAAGCGAGCGACTTCAGCGCGGCCTCCAGCATGCTCTCGCGGGTCGCGTGGCCACGCCGATTGGTGCGCCGGCCGGCGACTCCGGTCCCGGCGCCCTGCCCCGTCATCTCGTCGATCCTATGGTCTCGACTAACATTTTCATAGAGGGTACTCTGATTCTGACGTCGAGGAGGATACCCGGATGGCCAAGCCCACGCTGTCGATGAAGCCGACCGGATGGTTCCAGGTCGCCTGGTCCGACGAGATCGGAGTCGGCGACGTCCACACGATGAAGTACTTCGACCAGGAGATGGTCGCCTGGCGGGCCGAGTCCGGCCAGCTCACCGTGATGAACGCCTACTGCGAACACCTGGGCGCCCACCTGGGATACGGCGGCAAGGTCGTCGGCGAGGTGCTGCAGTGCCCGTTCCACGGGTGGCAGTGGAGCCAGCAGGGCCGCAACGTGTGCATCCCGTACCAGGACCGCCCCAACCGCGGTCGGCGCATCCGCACTCACCCCGTGGTGGAGCGCAACGAGTCGGTCTACCTCTGGCATGACGTCGAGGGACGCTCGCCGTTCTTCGATGCGCCGGACGTGTTCGCCGGCTTCGGCGACGGCAGCAGTGCCGCGGACTACTACCCGCAACAGAGGTTGTACCGCGAGAGCCTGGAACTGCACCCGCAGTACGTGCTCGAAAACGGGGTGGACTTCGCGCACTTCAAGTACGTGCACAACACCCCGATCGTGCCGGTCTTCACCCGCCACGACTTCGACGACCCGGTGTCCTACGTCGATTTCACCATCACCTTCAAGGGCGACGACGGCCAAAAGATCGAGGACGTCAACAGCGGCGTGGAGGCGATCAACGGCGGGCTGGGAATCGCGGTGACCAAGAGCTGGGGCATGATCGACAACCGCACCATCTCCGCGATCACCCCGGTCGACGAGTCCACCTCCGACGTCCGGTTCATGGTCTACATCGGCCGCAAGCCGGGCAAGGACCCGGAACGGGCCGAGTCGAGGGCGCGGCAGTTCGGACAGGAAGTCATTCGGCAGTTCGAACAGGACATCCACATCTGGTCCCACCAGCGCTACTCGGACCCACCCGCGTTGTCCCCCGACGAGTACGAGGGCTTCACCGCAATTCGCAAGTGGGCCAAGCAGTTCTATCCCGACGGCATCGGTGGCAGCGCCGCCGAAGTGTACGCAGCATCCCAGAAAGGCTGAAGCCGAATGATTCGCATTTTCCAGGTAGCCACCGGGAACGTCGGTTCGGAGATGATCAAGCGGATCGCCACTCGGCCCGATCTCGAACTCATTGGCGTGCACTGCTATTCCCCGGAAAAGGTCGGGCGCGACGCTGGTGAGCTCGCGGGCATCGAGCCCAACGGCGTGATGGCCACCGGCACCCTCGAGGAGATCATCGCGGCCAAGCCGGACGTGCTGACCTTTCACGGCGTGTTCCCCGACGAGGATCTCTACGTCAAAGTGCTTGAGGCGGGGATCAATATCGTCACCACTGCCGACTGGATCACCGGGTGGCACCGCGACAAGAACCACCCGCACCCGTCGGGCAAGCCAGTGACCCAGCTCCTGGCCGAGGCCTGTGAGAAGGGCGGCGCAACCTTCTACGGCACCGGGATGAACCCGGGGCTGAACCAGATCCTCGGCGTGGTGTGTTCGGCCGACGTCGCCGAGATCGAGAACATCACCACCATCGAGTCCGTCGACGTGTCGTGCCACCACTCCAAGGACACTTGGATCGAGGTCGGCTACGGCCTGCCGGTCGACGACCCTTCGATCCCGTCGAAGCTGGAGAAGTACACCCGCGTGTTCGCCGACAGTGTGCTGCTGATGGCCGACTGTTTCGATCTGACACTCGACGAAGTCAAGTTCAGTTACGAATTGGGCGCCTGCACCAAGGATGTCGACCTGGGCTGGTACACGCTGCCCAAGGGTTCGTTGGGCGGCAACTACATCAAATACCAGGGCATGGTGGACGGGGTTCCGCGGGTCGAGACGCACCTGGAGTGGCAGATGACGCCGCACACCGATCCCAGCTGGAATATCAAGGGCTGCTACATCACTCAGATCAAGGGCGACCCGTGTGTCTACAACAAACATATGATCTTCCCGAAGCCCGGTGTGGACCTGTCCAACCCGGACAACTTCGCGTCCATCGGCATGACGGTCACCGGCATGCCCGCCCTGGCCGCGATCGAGTCCGTCATCGCGGCGCGCCCCGGCCTGATCACCAGCGCAGACTTGCCGCTGCGCGGGTTCGCCGGGCGGTTCACGAAGTAGGTGTATCACGTCCAGCGCCGCGGTCACCTCCGCCGGAACCTCGTTCGAAAATATGTTCGAATTGTATGCCGGGTCCACGACGTGGATCACCGCGAAACCCGACGCCTGTGGATGGATGCCGGACTGTGGATAAAGCCGCTCGGTCTAGGGTGAAGATCATGCGAGTGGGCGTGTTGGGAGCCAAAGGAAAAGTCGGATCGACGATGGTGGGCGCGGTGCAGACGGCCGAGGACCTGACCCTGTCCGCGGAGGTCGACCTCGGCGACCCGTTGAGCCTGCTTACCGACACCAACACCGAGGCCGTCATCGACTTCACCCACCCCGACGTCGTGATGGGCAATCTGGAGTTCTTGATAAGCAACGGAATTCACTCCGTGGTCGGCACCACCGGATTCACCGCTGAACGCCTCGAACAGGTCGAGTCATGGCTGGCCGGCACAAACACATCAGTGCTGATCGCACCGAACTTCGCGATCGGGGCGGTGCTGTCCATGCACTTCGCCAAGCAGGCGGCGCCCTTTTTCGACTCGGCGGAGGTCATCGAGCTGCATCATCCGCACAAGGCCGACGCCCCGTCGGGCACCGCCGCGCGCACCGCGAAACTGATCGCGGAAGCCCGAAAAGACTTGCCGCCCAACCCCGATGCCACCAGCACCAGCCTGCCCGGTGCCCGCGGCGCCGACGTCGACGGCATCCCGGTGCACTCGGTGCGGCTGGCCGGACTGGTTGCCCACCAGGAGATCTTGTTCGGCACCGAGGGGGAGACGCTGACCATCCGCCACGACAGCCTGGACCGCACGTCGTTTGTGCCCGGCGTGCTGTTGGCGGTGCGTCGCATCAAGGAACGGCCGGGCCTCACGGTGGGCATCGAGGCCCTGCTCAACCTGCAATGAGCGAGACCGTGCGTACCCTGCGCACCCAGTTGCTCATCGCCTTCCTGTGCGTGGCAATGTTGGTGTACATCGGCCTGCTCGGACGGATGGCGGTCGCGATGATCGGCTCCGGACGCCCGGCCGCCGTCGGCCTGGGGCTGGCGCTGCTGATCATGCCGGTCATCGGGCTGTGGGCGATGATCGCCACTCTCCGAGCAGGATTCGCCCACCAGAAGCTGGCCCGCCTGATCGCCGCAGACGGAATGGAACTCGACACCAGCGCGCTGCCGCGACGGCCGTCGGGGCGCTTCGAGCGAGACGCGGCCGACGCGCTGTTCGCCACCGTGCGCACCGAGGTGGAGGGCGATCCCGACGACTGGCGGCGCTGGTACCGGCTGGCCCGCGCCTACGACTATGCGGGGGATCGGCGCCGCGCGCGGGAAGCCATGAAGACCGCTTTGGAAATACACCGAGCGCTGCAGGGCCGTCAATGAGCAAGACACTGCTGATCGTCCACCACACGCCGTCGCCGCACTGCCAAGAGATGTTCGAGGCGGTGCTGGCCGGAGCCACCGACCCCGAGATCGAGGGTGTGGAGGTGGTGCGGCGGCCGGCGCTCACCGTGTCGCCGGTCGAGATGCTTGAGGCGGACGGCTACCTGTTGGGCAGCCCGGCCAATCTGGGTTATGTCAGCGGTGCCCTCAAGCTGGCGTTCGACCAGTCCTATTACCAGATCCTTGACTCCACCCGCGGCCGACCGTTCGGACTGTGGCTGCATGGCAACGAAGGCACCGAGGGAGCCGAGCGCGCCGTGGATGGGATCACCGCCGGGCTGGGTTGGGTGAAGGCGGCGGAGTACGTGGTGGTGTCGGGCAAGCCCGCCAAGGCCGATCTTGAGGCGTGTTGGAACCTCGGCGCGACGGTCGCGGCTCAGTTGATGGGGGAGTGACCTGGTTGGCGCGCGGAGTTCAGGCCACGACCGCCATCGAGGGCAACACCCTAACCGAGACCGAGGTCAACCAGATCGTCGCCGAGGGCACAGCCCCCGTCGGCAGTCTCCAGAACGTCCTGGTGCGAGCTACTTCGCGAAATATCTTGCAGTGCAGGGCAGTTCCCGAACTGGGTGGGTTAGTCATGTCGCCTGAGGTGGCGCTCGGGGCCATACAGACGACGCCAGCCCGGCCCGCGACGGGCCGGGGTGTTGGGGGTGCCGGTCGGGTCAGTGGATGCGCGGCGCGTACATGATTACGGTGACCCCGAGGATGCAGATGACCACCCCGGTGACATCCCAGCGGTCGGGGCGGAAACCGTCGAGCGCCATTCCCCACGCGAGCGACCCGGCCACGAACACACCGCCGTAGGCGGCCAGAATCCGGCCGAAGTGCGCGTCGGGTTGCAAGGTCGCGACAAATCCGTATGCGCCCAAGGCGATCACGCCGAGACCGGCCCACAGCCATCCGCGATGCTCGCGCATCGTCTGCCAGACCAGCCATGCGCCGCCGATCTCGAACACCGCCGCCACAACGAACAGCAGAATCGACTTAGCGAGAATCATCGCCGCTCCCGACAAGGTCGGCGACGATGTGGTCAGCGTGGTCGGGCGTGGTCAAGGTCATCACGACGGTCGCGCCGTTGAACCGCAAGGCGAAGTCGAGGAATGCGCAACAGTTCCGCTCGGCCAGGATGAGGGCGGTCAACTCCGGTGCCCGCTCGGCTGGCAGGGTGAAGGCAACGCCGCCCGGCACGCGCGAACGTGAGCCGCCAGCGACTACCTCTCGCCACTGCTCGGCACGGTCACGGTATTGGTCGCCGTCGAGCGAGCAAGCCACTCGCTTCTCGGTGACATCCACCAGAGACGAGGGACTCTCGCCGTCGAGCAGGAAGGCGCAGTCGGGATCGCAACGGTCGTCGCGGTCTGGCAGATTGTCGAGGCGCGACCGTGCCGATGAGAGTTGGCCGCGCAGCACCTGGAGGTCGGCAAGCGCGGCGTCGGCCTCGGAGATGCGTTGATCGAGCGCCGGGCGCAACCGGCCTTTGACGGAGCGGCACGGATCGGTCTCCCAGACGGTCAGCAGATCACCGATCGAGGCCAGCGACAGCTTGAGTCGCTTGGCTGCTTCGATGAACACCAGCCGTTGGCGGGCGTGTTCGTCGTAGAGCCGGTAGCCCGACGGGGTCCGTTCAGTGGCGGGAAGCAGGCCGACGTGCTCGTAGTACCGCAGTGTCGAGGGCGGTACCCCGGTTTGGCGGGACAGCTCGGAGATGCGCAGCGCGGTCACAAGTGTGACGGTAGACCTTCAACCCGGCTCGAAGGTCAAGCTGAACGGCCCCGGGGGGTTGCGTCAGACCGCCTCGGCGAGCCTGGCCACGTCCTGCGAACGCAGCGCCGCCTGGACCGTGCCTACATCATCCAACATTTGAGTGGCGCGATGGTCGACTACCAGAACGGCCACATGTCGGGCGCCGACAACAACATCGAACAACTCACCGGACGACGGCCCATGACCGTCGGCGAGTTCGCTCGCGCGCACGCCGACATCCTGAACGCAATCAGCAGCTAGTCAATCCGCAGCGGGTCGTGGTCCTGCCGCGGAGGAGTTCATCAACCAGCAGCAAGGACGACCTGCAATCGTGCTGGGAGCTCGGCGCGACGGTAGCTGCTCAGTTGATGGACTGACCTACTGAAAGTCCGGCATGAAGGCGTCGGCGGGTTGGGCTAAAGCCAACGCTGAGCTGGTGCCGATCGGTCCGTGCCGGTCGAACAGGGTCGCGCTGCCGGTGGCCACGCCGGCCGTACCGTAGTGGCTCTGGGCTGCGAGCCCGATGTATTCGCCGTCGGGCAGGCGGCTCGCGGTGACGGTGTAGTCGGCGTTGATGTAGCGCAATCCACCGGTGCCCCAATGGGTTAGGGAACTGGTGACATCGCCGACGAATGCCAGGCGCGTGAACGGCGTGAGGGGGTGGCCGTGCACCATCGGGCGGAACAGCCGCGTCCACGCGAACTTCTGGGAGTGCGATTGCTCCCACTCGCCCGCGGCGATACCCGGGCTGCCGCGAAGGGTGGTCCCATACCCCCAGATGAAAAACGGCATGTCCGCCGGCATGCCGTCGGAGCTCATAGGCGGCGGCGGCATCTCCATGGGAGCGGACCACACTTCCCCGTCGGGATGCTCGCCTCGTCGCAGGAACAGCGCGCTGGCCCGCGCGACGGTCCTCCCGTTCTGCACCAGCGTGCCGTCGACGAGCTTGATGCGCCGGCCTTCGCGCTGCACCGAGGTCTGAATCTGTACCGGCTCGGGCAGCACCGGACGCAATAGGTCGACCGTGAGACGGGCGGGCTGGAACTCAGCGTCGATTCCGGATCGTTCTATGCCCCAACCCAACAGACCCCCGACGACCTGGCCACCCAGGGCCACTCCCCACGGTCCGCGCGTCATCACGCCCGGTAGATAGGAGTCGCCGTCGACAGTGAAAAATGCCTCGGGCATGATGGCGGAATCCTTGATCATCACCGCTACCACGATAGGACACCGGATAGTAAGGACCGGACATGCCCGTAGTGACCGAAATTCCCCACGGCCACAACCCGTTCCCGACGACGGGTGTGTCACGCGACGCCAAGGGCGTCCCGCGCTACGACGAACTTCCGGCCACGCTGCTCGACATGCTCGCCGAGCACGTTGACCATCGTCCCAACAGCGAGGCGGTGGTCGAACTCGGCGCGGGCCGGCTGACATACCGGCAGCTGTGGGACCGTGCGTCGCGGGTCGCCGGTGGGTTGCGTGCGGACGGCCTGAAACCGGGCGACCGTGTCGCCGTGCGGTACCCGGCGGGTATCAACTGGGTGCTCGCGTTCTGGGGCACGGTGATGGCCGGTGGCGTTGTGGTGGCCGTCAATACGCGCTCGGCGCAACCGGAGATCGAATTCGTGTTGTCCGACTCCGGTGCGCAGGTGGATCTGGCCGCGGATACGCCGCTGCCCGACGGCCAACCGCATGTGACCGAGCAACTCGGCCGCGCCGACATTGCCGCGCTGTTCTACACGTCGGGCACCACCGGTCACCCCAAGGGTGTGCCGACCACCCACGAGGCATTCCTGACCAACACAGAGAACTCACTGCGTTGTCTCGGGCTTTCCCGGGATGTCGGTGAGGACCTGCGCACCCTCATCTCGGTGCCGCTGTTCCATGTGACGGGTTGCAACTCACAGCTTTTGGCCGCCACTCGGCTCGGGGGTGCATCGGTGATCATGCCCGCGGTCAACCTTGACGAGCTGATCGCCGCGGTGCCGGAGGAGCGAATCTCGCTCATGGTGACCGTTCCGGCGTTGTACGCGCTGTTGTTGCGGCACAAGGCATTTCCGGGAGCCGATGTTTCCCGTGTGCGCTGGGTGGGATACGGCGGCGCACCGATTGCCCCGTCGTTGGTGCGCTCGGTGAAGGACGCTTTTCCGCACGCCACGGTGTTCAACGGGTACGGCATGACCGAGAGCGCCTCGCTGATGACCGTGCTGCCCGACCATGATGCCGTCGCGCATGCCGACTCGGTCGGATATGCCGTCCCCTCAGTGGATCTCGCGGTGATCCCGTTCGATGACGACGAGCCGGGTGTGGGGGAGTTGGTCGCGCGCGGCGCCAATGTGAGTGCGGGCTATTGGAATCGGTCAGAGGCCACCTCGGCCACCTTCGTGGACGGTTGGCTGCACACCGGAGACGTGGTTCGCGTCGACGGCGCGGGTCGGGTGCACATCATCGATCGACTGAAGGACATCATCAACCGGGGCGGTGAGAACGTCTCCAGCGTCGAGGTCGAAGCGGTGCTGTTGGCTGCTCCCAACGTCGCGGACGCCTGCGTGCTGGCTGTGCCCGACGAGGTCATGGGGGAGAAGGTCGGAGCGGTGTTATTCGGCGGCCAAGAGCAGATCGACGTGACTGCGGTGCTCGACCACTGCCGCGGACAGCTCGCTGACTTCAAAGTTCCGCAATACGTCACCATCGCCACCGGCGCGTTGCCGCGCAACGCCGGCGGCAAGCTGCTCAAGGGCAAGCTCCGCGAACAGGTGCAGTGGGGCGACCCGCTCCGATGAGTGCAACCCTGTTGATCGCGAACCGCGGCGAGATCGCGCTCCGAATCATCCGCACCGCAACCGAATTGGGCATGCAAACGGTCGCGGTCTACGCCGAAGACGACGCCGACAGCCCACACGTGCACGCCGCCGATGAAGCGATCGGATTGCCAGGCACCGGCCCCGAGGCCTACCTCGACCAGGCGGCGATTCTGGCGGCAGCCAAAAAGGCCGGCGCCGAAATGATTCATCCCGGCTACGGGTTCCTCAGCGAGAACGCCGAATTCGCCCGCTCCTGCGCGGCCGCCGGGTACACATTCGTGGGCCCGGACCCCGACGTGCTCGAGCGGGTCGGCAACAAGTCCTCGGCGCGCGCCGCCGCCATCGCTGCCGGTGTGCCGGTGCTGCCGGCGACCGAGGGGCCGAGCAGCGTCGAAGACGTCCGCGCGTTTTTCGCCGCGCAAGACGGCGCCGTCATGATCAAGGCGCTGGCCGGCGGCGGCGGCCGCGGCATGCGGAAGGTAAAGCGCGCCGATCAGATTGACGATGCCTACCGCCAGTGCGCCGCGGAGGCGCAACTCGGCTTCGGCAATCCGGCGTTGTTCGCCGAGGCACTGCTCGAGGGCGCGCGCCACATCGAGGTCCAGATCGTCGCGGCGCCGGCCGGGCATCAAACGCATGCGCTGGCCCTCGGCGACCGTGACTGCAGCATCCAGCGCCGCTATCAGAAGCTCGTGGAAATCGCTCCCGCCCAAGACCTTTCGGATACGATGCGCCGCGGCCTGCATCAGGCCGCGGCCCGGCTGTGCGCCAGAGTCGGCCTGCGCGGGCTGGCCACGGTCGAGTTCCTGGTCGCCAGTGAAAAGGAGGGTGCGAAGTTCGTTTTCCTCGAGGTGAACCCGCGCATCCAGGTGGAGCACACGGTCACCGAGCAGACCACCGGGGTGGACTTGGTCGCCGCGCAGCTGGCCATCGCCGGCGGCGATTCCTACTACCAGCTGGGCCTGCCGGCCGGAATCGCCTCGGACGGCAGCGAAGTCATCGGCGAGCCGGCCGCGCGACGGGGTATCGCGATTCAAACCCGGGTCAATATGGAGACTTTCGCCGCCGACGGGTCCGTCCTACCGTCGGCTGGCACGCTGGCGATGTTCTCGCCGCCCACCGGGCCGGGAGTGCGCGTCGACACCCATGGACGTCCAGGGCTGACCCCCAGCCCGCGGTACGACTCACTGCTGGCGAAGGTCACCACGCATGTGCGCGGCTCGCAATTCCCCGCGGCGCTGCGCAAGGCCAGGACCGCGCTGGCCGATTTCGGCATCGAGGGCATTCGCACCAACGTCGGGTTCCTGCGAGAACTGCTGTCCGACAGCCAGCTTCAGTCGGGCTGGGTGACGACGAGTTTCCTGGACGAGAAGCTTCCCGAGCTGGCGGTCGCGGCACTGTCCCACCAGCACGACACCCGGGTCGCGGCGGTCGAGCTGTATCCGGGTGAGGAAGCACTGCGTGCGCAGCTGGCCGGCACCGTGGTCGAGTTGGCGCCCGAGGGCGCCGAATTCGCGGCCGGCGAGCAGCTGTTGGTGGTCGAGGCGATGAAGATGCAGCACGTGCTCGTCGCGCCCGACGCGCTGCGGACGGTGCGGAGCCTGGTGGTCGTCGGGCAGGTCGTCGGAACCGGGGACCCGCTGTTGGTTTTCACCCGCACCGGCGCGGGCGCCGATGGCGAATCCTTGGGGACTGGAGCCGCCGCGATAGACCTCGACCGGCCACGCGCCGACCTCGACGAGGTCGCCCAGCGCCACCTGCTCACCCTCGACGAGGGCCGCCCGAACGCAGTCACCAAGCGGCACAACCAGGGTCGCCGCACGGCCCGGGAGAACATCGCCGATCTGGTTGACGACGGCAGCTTCGTCGAATACGGCGCGCTGGCCATCGCCGCGCAGCGCAGCCGGCGCTCCGAAGAGGACTTGATCGCCAACACCCCGGCCGACGGCCTGGTCGCCGGCCTGGCGACCATCGGCGCCGACCGCTTCGGTCCGGCGGCGGCCGAGGCTGTCGTGGTCTCCTACGACTACACCGTGCTGGCCGGGACGCAGGGCATGCGCAACCACGCCAAAACCGACCGCGTGTTCGACCTGGCCGCCCGAAAACGCCTGCCGGTGGTGCTGTTCGCCGAGGGCGGCGGTGGCCGGCCGGGCGACACCGACGTCGGTGGGCACGCTGGGCTGGATGTGCCGACTTTCCGGGTGCTGGCCGGTCTGAGCGGCCAGGTGCCGTTGGTATCGATCGTCTCGGGCCGTTGCTTCGCCGGCAACGCCGCGCTGGCCGGGGTGTGCGACGTGATCATCGCAACCCCGGACGCCAACATCGGGATGGGCGGGCCGGCGATGATCGAGGGCGGCGGCCTCGGGCTGTACCCACCGGAGGCGATCGGGCCCATCGACGTGCAGCGGCGCAACGGCGTGGTGCACCTGGTCGCGCGAGACGAGGCGCACGCGGTCGCACTGGCCAAGCAGTATTTGTCGTACTTTCAGGGCAGCTTGCATAACAAGAGAGTCGATTGGGCAGCCCCGGATCCGCGATTGGCCCGGCACGTCGTGCCGCAGAACCGGTTGCGCGCCTACGACGTCCACCGGGCCATCGAATCGATCGTCGACGTCGGCTCCGTGCTGGAACTGCGCCCCGACTACGGGGTCGGGATCGTCACCGCGCTGGTTCGTGTCGAGGGGGTCGCATATGGGTTGATTGCCAACAGCAGTCACCATCTCGGCGGCGCGATCGACGCCGAGGCGGCCGACAAGGCCGGCGACTTCCTCGGCCTGTGCGAGTCGTTTCGGTTGCCGGTGATCTCGCTCTGCGATACGCCGGGATTTATGGTGGGGCCGGACGCGGAAAAAGATGCCGCCGTCCGCCGATTCGGCCGGATGTTCGTGCTCGGGGCGCGGCTGACGGTGCCGCTGGGAATGATCATCCTGCGCAAGGCTTATGGGCTGGGCGCGATGGCGATGGCCGGCGGCTCTTTCCACGCGCCACGGTTCACCGTCGCGTGGCCCACCGGCGAGATCGGCGGTATGGGCCTGGAAGGCGCTGTCCGCCTCGGGTTCAGCAAAGAACTGGCCGCAGCGGCCAATCCGCTCGAACGCGAAAATCTGTTCGACCGTCTGGTGGAGGCGGCCTACCAGCACGGCAAGGCGCTGCGGGCGGCCACCACGTTCGAACTCGACGACGTGATCGACCCCGCAGCGTCCCGGGCCTGGATCACCAGGCTGCCGGGACGCTGAGGGTCAATGAACTGTTTTATCCGTGACCGGAACCGCAGCCAACGCCCGGCAGGCACCCGGTGCCACCGGGAACGCCACCCGGACCAGCGTTCTGGCCACCAGAGCCGCAACCGACGCCCGGGAGACAGCCTGTGCCGCCCGGACCGCCGCCCGGACCCTGGTTCTGGCCACCGGATCCACAGTTGCCGTTGGCGTCACAGCCGCCGCCGCCCGGGTCATCCTTGATGATCACGTGCGTCGAAACTGGGCCCGTCGTCGCAGGTCCAGCAGCAAAAGTGCCAGCGGCAGCCGCAGGCGCAGCAGTAATCGCTGCGGCGATCGCCCCGGCGACAAACAATGGTTTCATGGGGTTCAATTTCGCTAACATGCCAGTCGCATACCACACTTACGCGCACGTAAAACATTTCAAATCAGATAGGGCGAAACCGGCTGAGCAAAGGCGTATGACATGACCTCACAAGACCTGACCGGGCGCACCGCAATCATCACCGGCGCCTCGCGGGGAATCGGCCTGGCGATCGCCCAAGAATTGGCTGGCAACGGCGCCAATGTGGTGCTCACCGCCCGCAAACAAGAGGCCGCCGACGCGGCCGCGGCACAGGTCGGCGACCGGGCGCTGGGCGTCGGCGCGCATGCCGTCGACGAGGACGCCGCGCGGGCGTGCGTGGACCTCACCCTCGAACGCTTCGGCAGCGTGGACATCCTGATCAACAACGCGGGAACCAACCCGGCGTATGGTCCGCTGATCGAACAGGATCACGCCCGCTTCACCAAGATCTTCGAAGTCAATCTGTGGGCCCCGTTGCTGTGGACCTCACTCGCCGTCAAGGCGTGGATGGGTGAGCACGGTGGGGCCGTGGTCAACACCGCCTCCATCGGCGGCATGCACCAGTCGCCGGCGATGGGCCTCTACAACGCCACCAAGGCAGCCCTGATCCATGTCACCAAGCAACTGGCGCTGGAACTCTCGCCGGGTATCCGGGTCAACGCGATCTGCCCGGGCGTGGTTCGCACCAGGCTGGCCGAGGCGCTGTGGAAGGACCATGAGGACCCGCTGGCGTCGACCATCGCGCTCGGGCGCATCGGTGAGCCAGTCGATGTGGCGGGCGCGGTCGCGTTCCTGGTGTCGGATGCGGCGAGCTGGATCACCGGCGAGACGATGGTCATCGACGGCGGTCTGCTGCTCGGGCCGGCGCAGGGCTATCAGATGCGACCGGGAGGCGGTCAATGAGCAGCGGCCTAGACGACTTAGACGCACGGCTGCAGGCGCTGTTAGACGAGCACGATCCGGCGACCACCGAACCGCGGGACTTCCTGGGCGCGCAGTACGACGCCGGCCTGGCCTGGGTGCATCTGCCGCTCGGGTTCGGTGGGCTGGACTTGCCGCGCACCGCTCAGGATCGGGTGCACGCCAAGCTGGCCGCCGCGGGCGCCCCGGTGGGCGGCACCCCCAAGAACTACATCGGCATGGGCATGGCGGCGCCGACGATCGCGGCGTTCGGGACCGATGAACAGAAGCGAAAATTCCTGCGCCCGTTGTTCACTGGCGAGCAGATCTACTGCCAGTTATTCAGCGAGCCCGGTGCCGGTTCGGATCTGGCCGCGGCGGCCACGCGCGCGGTCCGCGACGGCGATGACTGGATCGTCAACGGGCAGAAGGTGTGGACGTCGCAGGCGCAGCACGCGCAGATGGCCATCCTCGTCGCACGTACCGACCCGACGGTGCCCAAACACTCCGGATTGACCTACTTCCTGTGCGACATGACCCAACCCGGCGTCGAGGTCCGGCCGCTGCGCCAGATCACCGGCGAGGCGGAGTTCAACGAAGTTTTTCTCACCGATGTGCGAGTGCCGGATGCTAATCGGCTCGGCCCCGAGGGGGGCGGCTGGCGGGTGGCGACCACCACGCTGAACAACGAGCGCGTCGCGATCGGGGCGGGCTCGCGCGCTCCGCGCGAAGGCGGCCACATCGGCAAGGTCACCGCGGCGTGGCGAAACGAGCCAGCATTGCGTAACCCCGCCATGCACGACGAGCTGATGCGGCTGTGGGTCGAGGCGGAGGTGCTTCGGCTGGCCGGGGAGCGGCTGCGGCAGCAGGCCGCCACCGGCCAGCCCGGACCCGAGGGCGCCGGCATGAAGGTGGCGTTCGCCCGCGTGGCGCAGGCGATCTCGGGATTCGAGATCGAGCTGCACGGCGAAGCGGGGCTGCGCTACGACGACTGGACCATGCGCAGACCCGAGGTGGTCGACCTGGTCGGTCGCGGGCCCGGATATCGCTACCTACGGGCGCGTGGCAACTCGATCGAGGGCGGCACCTCGGAGATCTTGCGCAACACCATCGCCGAGCGCGTCCTCGGCCTACCGGGCGAACACCGCGTCGACAAAGACGTCGCCTGGAAGGACTTGAACCGATGAGCGTTTCAAGCTCTGGGAACCTGCTGTATTCGGACACCGAGAACGCCCTGCGGGACAGCGTCCGCCGCCTGTTCGCCGACCGCTGCCCGCCCGAGTTGGTGGCTCGGGCCTATGATACGGAATCGCCAGTGCCACAGGACTTTTCGGATATCTGGCGGACGCTGGCCGCCGAGCTCGGGGTGGCCGGACTGCTGGTGCCCGAGTCGCTCGGCGGCGCCGGCGCCAGCGCCCGCGAGGCCGCCGTCGTCATGGAGGAGATCGGCCGGGCCGTCGCGCCGGTGCCGTTTCTGTCCAGCGCGGTGCTCGCCACGGTGGCGCTGTTACGCGCCGGTGAGACCGACACACTGTCGGCGCTGGCGACGGGTGCGGTGACGGCGGCGCTGGTGACGCCGCTGTCCGCCGCGCCGGGTGATCCGGTGTCGGGCGTGAGCATCGGGGCCGACGGCCTGAGCGGAGTGGTCGGCACCGTCGCGGGTGCGGCCGAAGCCGACGTGCTGGTGGTTCCGGTCGCGGGCGCGGACGGACTCGAGCTGCACACCGTTTCGGCGACCGCGTCCGGTGTCGAGATCTCGCCGGTGCTGGCGCTGGACATGACGAGACCCCTTGCGGATGTTCGGTTTTCGGGTGCCACGTCCTCACGCGTCGGGCCCGGACAGGCCGCACTGTCGGCGGCGCTGCAGACCGGCGCGGCGCTGCTCGCGTCCGAGCAACTCGGGTTGGCGCAGTGGTGCTTCGACACCACGCTCGCCTACGCCAAGGAGCGCAAGCAGTTTGGCCGCACGATCGGCTCCTACCAGGCGATCAAACACCGGCTGGCCGACCTGTGGTTCGACGTCGGCGCCGCGACCGCGGCGGCCCGTTACGCCGCGGACACGTGCGCACGTGGCGACGACGACGCGGCCACTGCGGCGGCCATCGGGCAGGCATACTGCAGCGGCATCGCCGTGCGCGCCGCCGAGGAGTGCATACAGCTGCACGGCGGCATCGGGATGACGTGGGAGTATCCGGCGCACCTGTACCTCAAGCGGGCCAAGAGCGACCAGTTGGTGTTCGGCACCGCCTACCGTCACCGGGCCCGACTGGCCGAGCTGGTGGGCCTGCCGGTCGCGTGATCCGGGAGCTGTGACATGCGCGTGGTGCTGTCGACCTACGATTCGCGCGGGGGCGTAGAACCGCTGGCGGGACTCGCGGTGCAGTTGCAGGCCCAGGGCGCACAGGTGCGGGTGTGCGCGCCGCCGGATGAGGAGTTCGCCGACCGGCTGGCCGGTTTGGGCGTGCCGCTGGTGCCGTTCGGCGAATCGGTGCGCGCGATGGTGACCCGGGAGACGCCGCCATCGGAGGAGGACCTGCGCCGGCACCTGGACGACCTGATCGCCGCCCAGTTTCACACGGTCGCCGCCGCGGCCGAGGGATGCGATGCGCTGGTGGCGACCAACCTGCTGCCGACCGCGGCCGGCGCGCGGTCGGTGGCCGAGAAACTGGGCATCCACTACGTCTACGCGAGCTACCAACCCTCCCACCTGCCTTCGCCCCACCACCCGCCACCGTCGTATTCGGGCTGGCCGTTTCTGATGGGCCTGATCGACAACCGGGAACTGTGGGACCAGGACGCCCAGAACGCGAACATGCATTTCGGCGAGACGCTCAACGCCCACCGTGCGTCGA
The DNA here is from genome assembly GCA_963767375.1 of uncultured Actinomycetota bacterium. Classification (GTDB taxonomy): domain Bacteria; phylum Actinomycetota; class Actinomycetes; order Mycobacteriales; family Mycobacteriaceae; genus Mycobacterium. Next base: position 1,461,412 of record CAVYDT010000003.1, on the reverse strand, counting down.
TCGGCCTGCCGCCGGTGGACGACGTCCGTACCCACGCCTTCACCGAGCACCCGTGGCTGGCGGCCGACCCCACCCTGGCCCCGTGGCAGCAGCCGGCGGACCTCGACGTGGTCCAGACCGGGGCGTGGCTGCTGCCCGACGATCGCCCGCTCCCGGCCGAGTTGCTGGAGTTCCTGGACGCGGGCACACCGCCGGTCTATGTCGGGTTCGGCAGCATGTCGCTGCGCGCCGGGAAGGACATCGTCGGGATGGCCATCGAGGCGATCCGCGCGCAGGGCCGCCGCGTGCTGCTCGCGCAGGGCTGGGCCGACCTGGCCCCGATCGACGACCGGGACGACTGCTTTGCCGTCGGTGAGATCAACCATCAGGCGTTGTTCGGCCGGGTTGCCGCCGTCGTGCACCACGGCGGCGCGGGCACGACGACGACGGCCGCGGGGGCCGGCGCACCTCAGGTGGTGGTACCCCAGGGGGCGGACCAGGTGTACTGGGCGGGCCGGGTTGTCGGGATGGGCGTCGGCACCGCATACGACGGCCGGTCCGCGAATTTCGAGGCGTTGTCAGCCGCGATCGAGGCGACGCTGGCCCCCGAAACTGGCACACGCGCGAACGCAATGGCGGGCAAGATCCGCACCGACGGGGCGGCGGTGGCCGCCACGCTCCTGATGGACGCGATCTCGCGGGATTAACCCAGCGCCGCGCCGAAGGTCTCCGTCATCGCCGTCCAATGCCGCTCGTCGGCGGCGGCGTCGTAGGGCGGGTTGTCCGGGACCGCGAAGCCGTGGGCCGCCTGGTACCACTCGATGGTGTGCTGCACGCCGGCCGCCGTGAGCGCTTTGTCGAGCTGCTCGGCTTGGTCGGTTGTGAACGACGCGTCGTTCTCGGCGCCGCCCACGTACACCGTGGCGGTCATCCGGTCGGCCAGCAGGTGCGGGCTGTCCGGAGTGTCGGTCACCAGGCCGCCGCCGTGGAAGGACGCGACGGCGGCGACGCGGTCCGGAAGACGGCCGGCCACCAGCACCGAGATTCGCCCACCCATGCAGTAGCCGCACACGCCGAAGCGCTCCCCGGTTACCTCGGGGCGACCGGCCAGGTAGTCGAAGAACGCGGCCGCGTCGCCGGCGATCTTGTCCGGCGTCAGTCTGCCCATCATGGACATCAGCCGGTAGCGCTCTTTTTCGTCGTTGAACACACTGGCCATGTCGAAGGGGGCCCAGTCGCCTTTGCGGTAGTACACGTCCGGCAGCAGTACCGCATAGCCATACCCGGCCAGCTTGGCCGCCATCTGGTAGAAGGTTTCGCGCACGCCGCCGGCGTCGGGGAACATGACGATGCCTGGCCACGGGCCCTCGGACCCTTCCGGGGTGAACAGGCGCACGGGGCAGGTGCCGTCAGCGGTGGTGACGGCGTCGGTGATGTTGGGCATGGCCTCCGTTTTACTCCTGGGCTCTGGACGTAAGCTGACCGCGTGCCGATTCCCACGCCCTACGAGGACTTGCTGCGCGTGGTGCTCGCGACGGGCAGCGCCAAATCCGACCGCACCGGCACGGGTACCCGCAGCCTGTTCGGTCGGCAGTTGCGATACGACCTCTCGGCCGGCTTCCCGCTGCTGACCACCAAAAAGGTGCATTTCAAATCCGTGGCCTACGAGTTGCTGTGGTTCTTGCGCGGCGACTCCAACGTCGCGTGGCTGCGCGAGCACGGGGTAACCATCTGGGATGAATGGGCTGGCAGCACAGGCGATCTCGGGCCGATTTATGGGGTGCAGTGGCGATCCTGGCCAACACCCTCGGGGGAGCACATCGACCAGATCAGTGCCGCGCTGGATTTGCTGCGCACCGACCCGAATTCGCGGCGCATCATCGTGTCGGCCTGGAACGTCGGCGAAATCCCGCAGATGGCCTTGGCGCCGTGTCACGCGATGTTCCAGTTCTACGTCGCCGACGGGCGGCTGAGCTGTCAGCTCTACCAGCGCAGCGCCGACCTGTTTTTGGGTGTGCCGTTCAACATCGCCAGCTACGCGCTGCTCACGCACATGATGGCCGCCCAGGCGGGCTTGGACGTCGGTGAGTTCGTCTGGACCGGCGGCGACTGCCACATCTACGACAACCACGTCGAGCAGGTCCGTGAGCAGTTGCGCCGCGAGCCGCGGCGGTATCCGAAACTGGTTCTGGCCCATAAGGATTCGATCTTCGACTACACCTACGACGACATCGTCGTCGAAAACTACGACCCTCACCCTGCGATCAAAGCGCCCGTCGCTGTATGACGGTGGGCCTGGTGTGGGCTCAGTCGACGTCCGGCGTGATCGGCCGCGGCGGCGACGTTCCCTGGCGGGTGCCGGAGGACCTGGCCCGCTTCAAGCAGGTGACCATGGGCCGCACCGTCGTGATGGGCCGGCGCACCTGGGATTCGTTGCCGGCGTCGGTGCGGCCGCTGCCGGGTCGCAGAAACATCGTGCTGTCTCGCGGGCCGGACTTCGCGGCCGCTGGAGCCGAGGTGGTGGGGTCACTCGATGAAGCCCTGAGCGAACCCGGGGCGTGGGTGATCGGCGGCGCGCAGATCTACACGCTGGCGCTGCCGTACGCCACCCGGTGTGAGGTCACCGAGGTGGACATCGAGTTGTCCCGCGACGACGACGACGCGCTCGCCCCGGTGCTCGACGAGGCGTGGCTGGGGGAGACGGGCGAGTGGCTGACCAGCCGATGCGGGCTGCGGTACCGGTTCCACAGCTACTCTCGGCCGTGACCGCGCGTGCGCTCGTGGCCGCGGCTCGCTTTGTTGAAGGCGTGACCTGACATACTCGAACGCGGGGGTTGGGGTCCCAATATCTACCAAGCTCTACCAAGCGTTCCCAGGGGAGGGGAAGATTTGGCAGTGGTAAGCGAACCCGCAAAGACGTTCTCTCGCAGGTTCATGGGCTACGACGCAGCCGCGGTTGATGGCCACATCGAGAACTTGACCACCAAACAGCAGTTGTTGCTCGACGACGTCGAGAGCCTGAGGGCCCGGCTGCGGGAATCCGGCGAGGAAACCGCCGCGCTGCGCAAGGAGATCGGCGTACTCACCGACACTTCGCCCGCGCCGCACGCGGTGCAACAGCGGATGGCGAAGATGCTGCGGCGCGCGGTCGACGAGGTTTCCGAGATGCAGGCCGAGGCACGGGCCGAGGCGGATGTGCTGATCGCGACGGCCGAGGCCGAGGTGCGGGCCGAGCAGCGAAAGCACGAAGAACTGCTGGCGGACCTGGTCGCGCAGCGCGAAGCCCTGGAAACCGACTATGCGGAAACCAAGGAAAAGCTCGAGGACGAACTGAGCGGGCTGCGCGCCGACGCCCAACAGGAGCGTGAGCAGCTCCTGGCCGACGTGAAGCAACAGGCCGATCATTATCGAGAGCAGGCCCAGCGCGCGGTGGACGAGGCTACCCAGCGACGCATCCAGGTCCTCGAGCAACTGATGGGGGTATACCGCGACCTGGACGGGGTTCCGGCCGCTCTGGAGTCGGCGTACCACGAACTGAAGAATCCGCAGGACGAAAAAGTCAGCGCGGGGTAAGCGCGAGGCGGCCGCAGGACCGGTATTCTCGGCGCCGTGTCCCTGCGGACCCATAGGCTGACCGCCGCGCAAGCCCGGCGGATAGCCGTTGCGGCCCAAGGATTTAGCGAGCCGCGGCCCGCGGGCAAGATCACTCGCGCGCATTTGAAGCGGCTGATCTCGAGAATTCAAGTGCTGCAGCTGGATTCGGTATCGGTGGCGGTGCGCGCGCACTACGCGCCGGTGTTCAGCCGCCTCGGCCCCTACGACCGTGACGTGCTGGACCGCGCCGCCTGGGGCCCGCGCTCGGCGCGGCTGCTGGCCGAATACTGGGCGCACGAGGCCGCGCTGATGGCCGTGGACGACTGGCCGCTGATGCGCTGGCGGATGCGGCAGTACCGGCACGGCCGTTGGGGCACCCATATTGTCAAGGCCAATGCGCAGCTGGTCGAGCACGTCGTGGCCGCCGTCGCCGAACTCGGGCCCAGCACAGCGGGCCAGATCGAGGCGCATCTGGCCGCCGAGCCGCGCGGGCCGAGAGGCAGCTGGTGGGGCAGCCGCAGCGACACCAAATGGGTGGCCGAGGCGCTGTTCGCCTCGGGGGTGCTCACCACCGCCACCCGGGTGGGCTTCGCCCGACACTACGACCTGGTGGAGCGGGTGCTGCCGGCCGGCGTGCTGGCCCGCGAGGTCGACGACGACGAGGCCGTCCGGGAGCTGACGCTGCGCGCGGCCACCGCGCTGGGGGTGGGCACCGAGGCCGACATCCGCGACTACTTCCGGCTGTCCGCGCAGCAGGTGAAGCCGGCCATTGCCGACCTGGCGGCCGCCGGCGAGATCGAGCGGGTCGACGTCGACGGCTGGTCCGCGCCGGCCTATCTGCGGGCCGGCCAGATCGTGCCACGACGGGACCGCGGCACCGCGCTGCTGTGTCCGTTCGATCCGTTGATCTTCTTCCGGCCTAGGGTGGAGCGGCTGTTCGGCTTTCATTACCGCATCGAGATCTACACCCCGGCGCCCAAGCGTCAGTACGGGTACTACGTGTGGCCGCTGCTGCTGGATGGCCGGCTGGTCGCGCGGGTGGACCTCAAGGCCGACCGGGCCGCCGACGCGCTGCGTGTGGTGGGCGCCTTTGGTGAGCCCGACACTTATCCGCCACGGCCGGCGGTAGCGGCGGCGCTGAACGGCGAACTGGAGTCGATGGCGTCGTGGCTGGGCTTGGGCGCGGTTACGGTGTCCGGCCGCGGCGATCTGGCCGGCGAGTTGCGCGCGGCCGCCAAGCAGGCCAGCTGATGGCGCCATCGAGCAGGGGCGGCAGCAAAGAACTCAAAGACACGCTTTGGAAAGCCGCCAACAAACTGCGCGGATCCCTGTCGTCCAGCCAGTACAAAGACGTCATCCTCGGACTGGTGTTCCTGAAGCACATCTCCGACACGCAGTGGAAATCCTTGGCGGACAACGCCAAATCGCCGGACATCAATCGTCTGGTCGACGAGGCGATGCAGGCTGTGATGTCGGCCAACCCCGCTTTGGCCGATCTGCTGCCGCGGCTGTATCACACCGTGGACCAACGCCGGCTCGGCGAGCTGGTCGAGCTGCTGGAGAGTGCACGATTCGGCGGCCCGGGTATGGGCGCCCGGGACCTGATGGGGGAGGTGTACGAGTACTTCCTCGGCAATTTCGCTCGCACGGAAGGGCAGCGCGGTGGCGAATTCTTCACTCCGCCAAGCGTCGTGCGATTGATCGTCGAGGTCCTCCAACCGTCGAGCGGGCGAGTGTACGACCCGTGCTGCGGGTCGGGCGGGATGTTCGTCCAGACCGAGAAGTTCATCGCGGCGCGCGACGGCGACCGGACCGAGATCTCGATCTACGGCCAGGAGAGCGTCGAACAGACCTGGCGGATGGCGAAGATGAACTTGGCCGTCCACGGCATCGACAACACGCAACTGGCCCGGGGAGACACCTTCGTCCGTGACCATCACGCCGGCATGCAGATGGATTACGTGCTGGCCAATCCGCCGTTCAACATCAAGGAATGGGCGCGCGACGAGCACGATCCGCGGTGGCGCTTCGGCGCACCGCCCGCCGGCAACGCCAACTTCGCCTGGATCCAGCACATCCTGTCCAAGCTGGCGCCCGGCGGCAAGGCGGGCGTGGTGATGGCGAACGGCTCGATGTCCTCGAACAGCGGCGGGGAGAAGGAGATTCGGGCGCGGATCGCCGAGGCGGATCTGGTGTCATGCCTGGTCGCGCTGCCCGCAAACCTGTTCCGCAGCACCGGGATTCCGGTGTGCGTGTGGTTCTTCGCGATGGACAAGGGTGAGCGATCCGGGCAGGTGCTGTTCATCGATGCGCGCGGACTTGGGTACCTGGTGAACCGCGCCGAGCGGGTGCTGACGGACGACGAAATCAGCAACATTGGGCATGCCTACAACACGTGGTGCGGGTCGAAAGATGTTTCCTACGAGGATGTTCCGGGGTTTTGCCGATCGGTGCCGATAGACGAGATCCGGACCGCCGAGTATGTGCTCACCCCCGGTCGGTATGTGGGTGCTCCGGCGGGCGAGGACGACGGGGAGGCCGTCGGCGACAAGGTCGCGCGGTTGACCAAGGATTTGCGTGCGGCGCTGGACGAATCCGCGCGGTTGGAGCAGACGGTGCGCGAACAACTGGAGCGGCTGCGGTGAACGTGCGGCTGGGAGATCATCTCGACTTCAGCAACGGAACCACGCCGCCGCCCCGAGCGCCGGGCGGGCGTTTTCCCGTTTACGGTTCCAATGGGGCAATCGGTTTCGCGGATCGACACAACGCCAGCGGGCCGCTGATCGTGCTCGGTCGGGTGGGATCGTATTGCGGCAGCCTGCGCTATTGCGATTCCGACGCTTGGGTCACCGACAACGCAGTTCTATGCCGCGCGAAAGACCCTGCAGAGACGCGGTATTGGTACTACGCCCTGCAGACCTGCCGGCTCAACGAGCATCGGGCCGGGTCCGGCCAGCCCCTGCTCAACCAGCGAATCCTGCGCGACATTTCGGTCCCGGCCGTGGCGACACGTGAGCGCCGCCGGGTCGCGTCGTTCCTCGGCGCGCTCGACGACAAGCTCGCCGCCAACAACCGCGTGATCGTGGCCGCTGAGGGCGTGATGCTGGCCACTGTCGAGTCCGTGCCGGAGTACGTGCCGTTGTCCAGCCTGGTGAGTCGATCGACGACGTTCCTCGACCCCTCGGAATTTGACGATACGATTGCTCATTTCAGCTTTCCGGCGTTCGACGACGGCGCATGGCCCGAATCAGCCAATGCCCGATCCGTGCGGAGTGGCAAGTTTCTGCTGCCGGCGCCGTGCGTGTTGTTTTCCAAGCTCAACCCGCGAATTCCGCGGGTTTGGAACGTCGTTGCTCTGCCCGCCGAAATGGCTTTGGCGAGTACGGAATTCGTGGTTATGATGCCGATCTGCGTCGACACGTCGGCCCTGTGGTCGGCGCTACGTGTCCGTGAGGTCTCGGAAACGCTGCAGCAGATGGTCGCCGGGACCTCGGGTAGCCGCCAGCGGATCCGGCCGCATGACCTGCTCGCGGTGCGGGTGCGGGATGTGCGCCGTCTGTCCGCGGATGCGACGCGGACGATCACGACCCTGGGTGGGCTGTGCCACGCGCGGCGGGCCGAATCCGCGCGGCTGGCGGCCCTACGCGACGCACTGCTGCCGTTGTTGATATCGGGCAAGGTGCGGGTCGGCTCGGGCTTGCATGCCGTTGACCGTGCCGGGCTAAGGTGAGCGCCGTGGCCGAAACCGCGCCGCTGCGCGTGCAACTGATCGCCAAGACCGAGTTTTTGGCACCGCCGGACGTGCCGTGGAGCACCGACGCCGACGGCGGCTCCGCGCTCGTCGAGTTCGCTGGCCGGGCCTGCTATCAGAGCTGGTCCAAGCCCAATCCCCGGACCGCGACCAACGCCGGCTACATCAAGCACATCATCGACGTCGGGCACTTTTCGGTGCTCGAGCACGCCAGTGTGTCGTTCTACATCACGGGCATCTCGCGATCCTGCACTCATGAGCTCATCCGGCACCGGCATTTCTCCTACTCGCAGCTGTCGCAGCGCTACGTGCCGGAAGGCGATTCCCAGATCGTCGTGCCGCCGGGCGTCCAGGACGATCCCGAGCTGCAGCAGATCCTGACCGCCGCCGCCGATGCCAGCCGCGCCACCTACACCGAGCTGCTGGCCAAGCTGGAGGCCAAGTTCGCGACGAGTCAACCCAACGAAAAGATGGGAGTGCTGCGCCGCAAGCAGGCCCGCCAGGCCGCTCGAGCGGTGCTGCCGAACGCCACCGAGACTCGCATCGTCGTGACCGGGAACTACCGGGCATGGCGGCACTTCATCGCGATGCGGGCCAGCGAGCACGCCGATGTGGAAATCCGCCGCCTGGCCATCGAGTGCCTGCGACAGCTCGCCGACGTCGCACCGGCGGTGTTCGCCGACTTCGAGGTGTCCACCCTGGCCGACGGCACCCAGGTCGCGACCAGCCCGTTAGCCACCGAAGCTTAAAGCCCCGCCGCTCGCGAGGGTGCGCAGATGCACGGTCTGCCCGGCGTGTCGCCGGACAGACACGCACGGCCGCGGCGGTGGCAAAAGGGGTTGGCAGGGCCGGGTAACCTGGAGAACCGTGACCACCGTCGGATTCGACGCCCCCGCGCGCCTGGGAACCCTGCTGACCGCGATGGTGACGCCGTTTGCCCCCGATGGCTCACTGGACAATGCCGCCGCGGCGCAGCTGGCCAACCACCTCGTTGACGCGGGGTGCGACGGTCTGGTCGTCTCGGGAACCACCGGCGAGTCGCCGACCACCACCGACGACGAGAAACTCGAGCTGTTGCGGGTGGTGCTGGAGGCGGTGGGCGACCGGGCGCGTGTCATCGCCGGCGCGGGCAGCTATGACACCGCTCACAGCATCCGCCTGGCCAAGGCCTGCGCGGCCGAAGGCGCACATGGATTGCTGGTGGTCACGCCCTACTACTCGAAGCCACCCCAGCGGGGGCTGTTCGCCCATTTCACCGCCGTCGCCGACGCCACCGACTTGCCGGTGCTGCTCTACGACATTCCGCCGCGGTCGGTGGTGCCGATCGAGTCCGACACGATCCGGGCGCTGGCGTCGCACCCGAACATCGTCGGGATCAAGGACGCCAAGGCTGACCTGCACAGCGGTACCCAGATCATTGCCGAGACGGGACTGGTCTACTACTCGGGCGACGACACGCTGAATCTGCCCTGGCTGGCCATGGGCGCCACCGGCTTCATCAGCGTGATCGCTCATGTGGCCGCCGGCCAGCTGCGAGAATTGTTGTCCGCCTTCGGTTCCGGGGACATCGCCACGGCCCGCAAGATCACCGTCGCGCTCGCCCCGCTGTGCAACGCGATGGGCCGCCTGGGCGGGGTGACGATGTCCAAGGCAGGCCTGCGGCTGCAGGGTATCGAGGTCGGTGACCCCCGGCTGCCGCAAGTGCCGGCAACGCCGGACGAACTCGACGCGCTGGTCGCCGACATGCGTGCGGCGTCGGTGCTCAGGTGAGTTAGCCGTGAACGTAGACCTCGCCCCGCCCGGCCCGCTGGCCCCGGGTGGATTGCGGGTCACCGCGCTGGGCGGCATCAACGAAATCGGCCGCAACATGACGGTTTTCGAACACCTGGGCCGGCTGCTCATCATCGACTGCGGAGTGATGTTCCCCACCCACGACGAGCCCGGCGTCGACCTGATCCTGCCGGACCTGCGTCACATCGAAGACCGGCTCGACGACATCGAGGCGCTGGTGCTGACCCACGCCCACGAGGACCACATCGGGGCAATCCCGTTCCTGCTGCGGCTGCGGCCCGACATCCCGGTGGTCGGGTCGAGGTTCACCCTGGCGCTGGTCGCCGCCAAATGCCGCGAGTACCGCATCAAACCGGTGTTCGTCGAGGTCAAAGAGGGCCAGAGCAGCCGCCACGGCGTGTTCGAGTGCGAGTACTTCGCCGTCAACCACTCCATCCCGGACGCGCTGGCCATCGCGGTCTACACGAGCGCGGGGACGGTTCTGCACACCGGCGACATCAAGCTCGACCAACAACCCCTCGACGGCCGGCCCACCGACCTGCCCGGCATGTCCCGGCTCGGCGACGCCGGCGTGGACCTGTTCCTGTGCGACTCGACCAACGCCGAGATCCCCGGCGTCGGACCATCCGAAAGCGAGGTCGGCCCGACGCTGCATCGGCTGATCCGTGGCGCCGACGGCCGCGTCCTCGTGGCGTGCTTCGCCTCCAATGTCGACCGGGTGCAACAGATCATCGATGCCGCGGTGGCATTGGGCCGGCGGGTGTCGTTCGTCGGGCGATCGATGGTGCGCAACATGGGCATCGCGCGGGACCTGGGCTTCCTGCGGGTCGACGATTCCGACCTGATCGAGATCGCCGCCGCCGAGATGATGCCGCCCGAACGGATCGTGCTGATCACCACCGGCACCCAGGGCGAGCCGATGTCGGCGCTGTCGCGGATGTCGCGCGGCGAGCATCGCAGCATCACCCTGACATCGCATGATCTGGTGATCCTGTCGTCGTCGCTGATCCCCGGCAACGAGGAAGCGGTCTACGGCGTCATCGACTCGCTGGCCAAGATCGGAGCCCGCGTCGTCACGAATCAACAAGTGCGCGTTCATGTTTCCGGTCACGCATACTCGGGCGAGTTGCTGTTTCTGTATAACGGGGTGCGGCCACGCAACGTGATGCCGGTGCACGGCACCTGGCGGATGCTGCGCGCCAACGCCAAGCTGGCCATCAGCACCGGTGTACCGCCGGAGTCAATTGTGCTGGCCGAGAGCGGCGTCAGCGTCGATTTGGTGGCCGGCAAGGCCAAGGTCGCTGGCGCGGTGCCGGTCGGCAAGATGTTCGTCGACGGGCTGATCACCGGCGACGTCGGCGATATCACCCTGGGCGAACGCCTCATCCTGTCGTCGGGTTTCATCGCGGTGACCGTCGTGGTCGAACGTGGCACCGGGCGTCCGGCAGCCGCGCCGCACCTGCATTCGCGGGGATTCTCCGAGGATCCCAAGGCGCTCGAGGCCGCCGTGCGCAAGGTCGAGGAGGAGCTGGAGCAGCTGGCGGCGGCCAACGTGACCGATCCGGTGCGCATCGCTCAGGGGGTGCGCCGCACCGTCGGCAAGTGGGTGGGTGAAACGTATCGCCGGCAGCCGATGATCGTGCCGACGGTCATCGAAGTCTAGGGCAGTCTAGGTTTTCTCCGCATAGACCGACCATTCCAGCTGCGACGCCGGAAGTTTGCGGCCCGTGGGCTCGACGTAGCGCCGCAAAAACTCGTCGGGTCCGGCCTGCTCCACCAGCCGCCAGCCGTAATCGCCGATGAACCCGGCGACCTCGTCGGGCTCCAGGCCGAAGTGCCATAGCTGGTGGCGCTGGCGGGTGTTGCGATACAACGTCCGGGTGCCGTAGAGGTCGGTGCCGTCGATGAAGTGACGCCGGACGTAGGTGAACACCAGGCGGCTGCCCGGTGCGGCGGCGCGCAATCCCTCCAGGGTCCGCCGGACACCGTCTTCGGTGAGGTATTGGGTCACGCCCTCGCAGACGAAGAACGCCCGGTAATCGGTGTGATAGCCGTGTTCGGCCAACGACGTGAGCAGGTCGTCGTGCTCGAAGTCCAGCGGCGCCAACCGAACTGACAGGGGTAGCTCGCCCAGCACCCGTCGGACGGTCTTGGCCTTCATGGCGATGTTGACCGGCAGGTCCACCTCGAAGACCGGGATGCGCACCTGGCGGGTCAACCGGTAGGCGCGGGTGTCCAACCCGGCGCCGAGGATGACAACCGCGTCGATGTCCTTGATGTCGCTGAGCGCCTCGTTGAGTTTGTCGTCGATGAAATGCTTGCGGCAGGCCAGGTTGGCCCACAGCCCGGGGCCGGTGAACTCGGATCCGCGGATCATCAGGCGACGGGCCGGTCCCCACCGGGTCGCGCGGACCAGCAGTCGCAATGCGGCCGGCAAGAACAGGTCCGCGAGGTCGTCGTCCACAAGGCGGTGGCCGGGCGGCTCGTTTTGTTCCACGGCCGCCAGCACTATCGGGCCGAAGGCGGTCTGCGCCACAGGATTTCGCGGCATCGGTTGCTACTTATTCAGGAAGCCGGCGTCCACCGGCAATGTCACTCCGGTGATGTAGCGAGCCTGGTCGGACACCAGCCACGCCACCGCATTAGCGATGTCCTCGGCCTGCAAAACCTCCACCGGCAGAGCATTGCCCAGGCTGCGCGGCTGGTCGGTCTGGGCAGCCATCTTGGCGAGCCACTCTCGAGTGAACTCGTTGTTGATCATCGGGGTTTCGACGCCAGTTGGATGAATCGAGTTGACCCGGATATTCTGAGCTGCAAGCAGATTCGCGTAGACGCGCATCAACCCCACCACGCCGTGTTTGGCGGCGGCATAGCCGACCGAGCCCGCATCGGGGCTGCCGACGCCGGCCAACCCCGCGGCCGAACTGATCAGGACAATCGATCCGCCGGTGCCTTGCTTGACCATCGTCGGTATCGCGGCCTTGATGGTGTGGTAGACGCCGGTGAGGTTGACGTCGATCACGTCGCGCCAGCCGTCGTCGCCGGACTGCATCGGGGCGATGCCGGCGTTGGCCACCACGATGTCCAGGCGGCCGAATTCGTCGAGGCCGGCCTGCAGTGCCGCGGACAGCGATTCGCGCTCGCGGACGTCACCCTGCTTGGCCACGATGCGGGCGCCGGTGTCCTCGACGAGCTTGACGGTGGCCGCCAGGTCGTCGGCGGTGGCCAGCGGATAGGGCACGCTGGCGATCTGCTCGCACAGGTCGACCGCGATCACGTTCGCGCCGTCGGCCGCCAGCCGGACGGCATGCGCACGGCCCTGGCCGCGCGCCGCGCCCGTGATGAAGGCGACTTTCCCTTCCAGCGGGCGGTCGCTCACTTGCGTATTTGCCCCTTGTCCGGGTCGCCCGCGGGAACCGGCTGCAGCATCTTGATATCCGGCGCCCCGGCCAGGTGCTCGCCGGCCGCGGTGAACATCTTGGCGACCGCGGGCGCGCCGCTGTGCGTCTTGAGCGCCTCTTCATCGGCCCATTGCTCGACGAAGACAAACGTCTCGCCGCTCTGCTGCAGCGAGTACAGCTGGCAGCCGGGCTCACTGTGCACCTCTTCGACCGCGGTGGTGAGGATGTCGCGGACGGTGTCCACCGATTCGGGTTTGACGGTCAAGGTGGCTACAACGACTACTGGGCCGACGACGGGCATGCTGGGGCCTCCTGAGGGTTCCGCGAGGGGGTGGGGGCAGGGGTTCGCCTCACCGTTCGTCACCCTACTCACGCGCCCGGATGCCCGGTCGGTCAGTCTCCCGATCGTTCCAGGGAGATGTCGAGCTGTTGTGCGGGGCACGAAGCCTCGGCATCGAAGCGGACGGATCCGGTGACCTTTGGCAGCGGACGCGAAACAGGCTGCGGGAGAACGTATTCCTCGTGCTTTAACGTCTTGGCCGTGCCCCCGTCCGGGCATTTGACCTCGGTGCGCTGGTCGAGCAGCCATTTGCCGTTGCCGAACAGCAGCGAATTGACCACCGTGGCCCCCTCGGCCAGATAGGACTTGAACGTCGCGCACTGGTCGGTGTTGCGTACGCACATGGTCTGCACGGCAACGCGTCGCGACCCGGATTTCGATGAGGAGTCGTGCAGAACGCTCGTCTCGTTGTAATGCCCGGTGAAGCCTTCCGGCCCGGACGGTGAGCGGGCGGCCTGTTTGCTTGGATCCGCAACGGAAACGGCCGCATCGACGTCGCCCTGGCGGGTGACGATTACCGGCGTCGACGTCGCCACGGCGCAATCCGGACTCGGGTTCATCGCCACGTAGGACGTTCCGGTCAGGGTGCCGTCGGGCTGAGGTTGCAGGATCCAGGCGGTGATTGACGGGCCCTTGACGTCACTGCCGCTGCACGCGCCGTCGTCGCGGAGCGCCGTTTGCCAATGACCATCGACGTAGTCGAGCACCAGATCGAGCGGGGGATCCGACTTGCGCTTCGGGTCGTCGTCCGCCAGTTTCGTCGCCGTCGCGAAGCACCCCGCATCGATGCATGCCGAACGCAGGGCATAGGTCCGGGTTCGTGATTTGGTGGGCTTGGGCGCACCGCCCGCCAGCTGCTGGCTTCCGTCGAAATCGAACCGATAGGTGCCGTCGAAGCTCGGCGCGGACGGCTTCGCAGCCTTCGACGCGGGCGGGGATCCACGGTCGGCGCAGGCGGCGAGCACGACAACGCCAAGGGCGGCGACACAGACGGTACGGAAGAGGTGCACGGCGAGTCATTGTGTCGACCGCGGAGGGGCCCGGTCAATGAACGTCAGTTGCCAGTGTGGCGGGTGGTGCAGATGATGTATTTGCGACTAGGCTTGCGGGTATGGCTAGTAAGACCGCGACCGGCTCCGGCACCCGAACGAGCAGGTCAAAGGCCACTTCACCCTCGCGGCGTGGCCGCGCGCGAGCCGGGAATGCGCGACCAGCAAAGCCCCGCAAACCGGCGCGCAGGCCCGTCCGGCGGCATCATCGGTCGCTGCTGGTCGCCGCGGGGCTGACGTGTGGCCGGGCGGCGCGGGCGACCTGGCTGATGGCGGCCAGGGGCACGGGCGGCGCGGCGCGGTCGATCGGGCGGGCACGTGACATCGAGCCCGGCCATCGCCGCGACGGGATCGCGCTGGTGCTGCTGGGCCTGGCCGTCGTGGTCGCCGCGAGCTCGTGGTTCGACGCCGCCCGGCCGATCGGCGCCTGGGTGGATGCCGTGTTGCGCACGTTCATCGGTTCGGCCGTCCTGGTGCTGCCGGTGGTCACCGCCGCGGTGGCAGTGGTGCTGATGCGGACCCAGCCCAATCCCGACGCGCGGCCCAGGCTGATCCTCGGCGGAAGCTTGATTGCCCTGTCGTTTCTCGGCCTGCGCCACCTGTGGGCGGGCTCGCCGGAGGACCCTGAACTGCGGCGCCGGGCGGCGGGATTCCTCGGCTTTGCCATCGGCGGGCCACTTTCGGACGGGTTGACGCCCTGGATCGCGGCGCCGTTGCTGTTCATCGGCGCGTTGTTCGGGCTGCTGCTGCTGACCGGTACCACGATCCGCGAGGTGCCCGACGCTTTGCGGGCTATGTTCGGCACCCCGCTGTTCCAGCATGAGTATGCCGATGAGGACGACTATGGGCCCTACGAGCCTTATCAAGAGCTAGATGACCCGGAGAATTACCACCAGTCTCGCGACGAGGAGCCGCCGGCCTGGCCATCGGCGAACATGCTCGACATTTCTGACGTTGCTGACCTTTCGGACGTAGCCGACGACACGCCCACGATCCCGGAACCCACTGTCGCCAAGAGCCGCCGTCGTTCCCCGCGTAAACCGGACCGGCCCGTCGAGGGGCTCTACACGCTGCCGTCGCTGGACCTGCTGGTCGCGGGCGACCCACCCAAGAGGCGCAGCGCCGCCAACACCCAGATGGCCGACGCCATCAGCGAGGTGCTCACCCAATTCAAGGTCGACGCGGCCGTCACCGGCTGCACCCGTGGGCCCACCGTCACCCGCTACGAGGTGGAGCTGGGCCCGGGCGTCAAGGTGGAGAAGATCACCGCGCTGCAGCGCAACATCGCGTACGCGGTGGCCACCGAGAGTGTCCGCATGCTGGCCCCGATCCCCGGCAAGTCCGCCGTCGGCATCGAGGTACCCAACACCGATCGGGAAATGGTGCGACTGGCCGACGTGCTCACCGCGCCGTCCACCCGTCGCGACCACCATCCGCTGATGATCGCGCTCGGCAAGGACATCGAAGGGGATTTCATCTCGGCCAACCTGGCCAAGATGCCGCACCTGTTGGTCGCCGGCTCCACCGGATCCGGGAAGTCCAGCTTCATCAACTCGATGCTGGTGTCGCTGCTGACCCGGGCCACCCCCGAAGAGGTCAGGATGATCCTGGTCGACCCGAAGATGGTGGAACTGACGCCGTATGAAGGCATTCCGCATCTGATCACGCCGATCATCACCCAGCCGAAGAAAGCGGCGGCCGCGCTGGCGTGGCTGGTCGACGAGATGGAGCAGCGCTATCAGGACATGCAGGCGTCGCGGGTGCGCCACATCGACGACTTCAACGCCAAGGTGCGCTCCGGAGCCATCACGGCGCCGCTGGGCAGCCAGCGCGAGTACCGGCCCTACCCCTACGTCGTCGCGATCGTCGACGAGCTGGCCGACCTGATGATGACCGCGCCGCGGGACGTCGAGGACGCCGTCGTGCGGATCACCCAGAAGGCCCGCGCCGCCGGCATCCACCTGGTGCTGGCCACCCAGCGCCCGTCGGTCGACGTGGTCACCGGTCTGATCAAGACGAATGTGCCGTCGCGGCTGGCGTTTGCGACGTCGTCGCTGACCGACAGCCGGGTGATCCTGGACCAGGCCGGTGCCGAGAAGCTGATCGGCATGGGCGACGCCCTGTTCCTGCCGATGGGCGCGAACAAGACCGTCCGGCTGCAGGGCGCCTTCATCACCGACGAGGAGATCCACGCCGTCGTCAACGCCTGCAAGGACCAGGCCGAACCCGAATACACCGACGGTGTCACCACCGCCAAGCCCACCGCCGAGCGCACCGACGTCGACCCGGACATCGGCGACGACATGGACGTGTTCCTGCAGGCCGTGGAGCTGGTGGTGTCCAGCCAGTTCGGCTCCACCTCGATGCTGCAGCGCAAGCTGCGGGTCGGCTTCGCCAAGGCCGGCCGGTTGATGGACCTGATGGAAACCCGCGGCATCGTAGGACCCAGCGAAGGGTCCAAGGCGCGCGAGGTGCTGGTCAAGCCCGACGAGCTGGCGGCGACGCTGGCGATGATCCGGGGCCTGGGCGGCTCAGAGAGCTCGGACGACGAAGCAGAGTAGCTCTCGCGAGCAGACGCAGAATCGCACTGCGCGGACCTTCTGAGTGCGATTCTGCTGGGGGTACCTCCCGCTTGCGGGGGACTGCTCGCGGGATTACAGGACCAGCAGCATCCGGGTGTTGCCCAGGATGTTCGGCTTGACGTAGCTCAGGTCCAGGAATTCGGCGACGCCGATGTCGTAGGACCGGCACATCTCCTCGAACACCTCGGCGGTGACCGGCGTCCCTTCGATCTCGGTGAAGCCGTGCCTGCCGAAGAACTCCGTCTCGAACGTCAACACGAATATCCGCGCGAGTTGCAGCTCGCGAGCGACGTCGAGCAGCCGTTTGACGATCGCATACCCGATGCCGTGGCCGGTCACCGCGGGGTCGACGGCGACGGTACGGATCTCGCCGAGGTCGGACCAGAACACGTGTAATGCGCCGCAACCGACCACTTCACCTTCGTGTTCGGGGTGTTCGGCCACCCAGAATTCCTGGACAGCCTCGTACAGCGTCACCAGATTCTTTTCCAGCAGGATCTTTCCGGCGTACGTGTCGACGAGGTGTTTGATCGCGGAGACGTCGGATGTTCGCGCGCGGCGGACCACCGGCCGGTTGTCTCGTGGACTTTGGGTCACGGGTAACAGTATCGACATCAGGCACGGGTGAGCTGGTCACCCGCTATTCTGTTGCCGTGTCGGGGCAGCCGCAAACGGGTTCGGTGGCAGGCCGCGCCCGGATCGCCAACCTTGCCAACGTCCTGACCGGCGTGCGGCTGGTGTTGGTCCCGATTTTCCTGTGCGCCTTGTTCGTTGGGAATGGCCACGAGACGGTCGCCCGCATCGTCGCTTTCGTGATTTTCGCGGTTGCCTGCATCACCGACCGGTTCGACGGCCTGCTGGCCCGCAACTACGGCATGGCAACCGAATTCGGGGCATTCGTCGATCCGATCGCCGACAAGGCTCTGATCGGGTCGGCGCTGATCGGCCTGTCGATGCTGGGCGACTTGCCGTGGTGGGTCACGGCGGTGATCCTGACCCGCGAGGTCGGGGTCACCCTGTTGCGGTTGATGGTGATTCGCCGCGGCGTCATCCCGGCCAGTTGGGGCGGCAAACTGAAGACGCTGGTCCAGGCGGTGGCGATCGGGCTGTTCGTGCTGCCCTGGGCGAGTGAGCCGGGGCTGTTTCGGGTGGCGGCATCGGTGCTGATGGGCATCGCGATCGTGCTCACCGTGGTCACCGGTGTCGACTACGTGGTCGGGACCGTCCGGGAAGTTCGCGCGGTGCCGGCTGAAAAGCCGGCTGAAAAGACCGACTGATCACGGGAACCAACGCGGGCGCTGCTCGCGTTCAGCTAGTAACGGTCGCCGAACGAAGGAGAGCGCGATGGCGTCTTTGGTGCGCGAGGTCATTGGTGACGTGCTGCGGCGGGTCCGGACTTCGCAGGGCCGGACGCTGCGCGAGGTGTCCGATTCGGCGCGGGTGAGCCTCGGGTATCTGTCGGAGGTCGAGCGCGGCCGTAAGGAGCCGTCGAGTGAGCTGCTCAACGCGATCTGCGACGCGTTGGAGGTTCCGCTGTCGGAGGTGCTGCTCGGCGCCGGCGAGCGGATGGCCCGCGAGGAAAGCTGTGCTCCTAGCGCTCCTGCCGTGCCCGGCGCAAGCGGTACCAGCATCGATGCCAGCACCAAGGTCGTCATTCCGCCGGTGGCTTCGCTGGCTGTGGCCTGAAGTCGCGCCGAACCGATAAATTGAGCGGCAGGGTAAGCGCTCGGGCCTAACCCGGGTCCATCCAACCCACACGAGAAACGAAGGCGGAGCGAATTCATGGCCAATCCGTTCGTCAAGGCGTGGAAGTACCTCATGGCGCTGTTCAATACCAAGATCGACGAGCACGCCGACCCCAAAGTGCAGATCCAGCAGGCCATCGAGGAAGCACAGCGCACCCATCAGGCGCTGACCCAGCAGGCGGCGCAGGTGATCGGCAACCAGCGGCAGCTCGAGATGCGGCTCAACCGCCAGCTGGCCGACATCGAGAAGCTGCAGGTCAACGTGCGTCAGGCGGTCACGCTGGCCGACCAGGCCAGCGTGACCGGAGACGCCGCCAAAGCCACCGAGTACAACAACGCCGCCGAAGCGTTCGCGGCCCAGCTGGTGACCGCCGAGCAGGGCGTCGAAGACCTCAAGACGCTGCACGACCAGGCGCTGTCGGCGGCGGCCCAGGCCAAGAAGGCCGTCGAACGCAACGCCATGGTGCTGCAGCAGAAGATCGCGGAGCGCACCAAGCTGCTCAGCCAGCTCGAGCAGGCGAAGATGCAGGAGCAGGTCAGCGCGTCGCTGCGGTCGATGAGTGAGCTCGCCGCACCGGGCAATACCCCGAGCCTGGACGAGGTGCGCGAGAAGATCGAACGCCGCTACGCCAACGCGCTCGGTTCGGCTGAGCTCGCAGAGAGTTCGGTGCAGGGCCGCATGCTCGAGGTGGAGCAGGCCGGTGTCGAGATGGCCGGGCATTCCAGGCTGGAACAGATCCGCGCCTCGATGCGCGGCGATGCGCTGCCCACGGGCGGAACGCCGGCCTCTCCCGGAGCCGCCCCGGCCACGCCCGCGACCGGGGCCACCAGCGGGCCAGTTCCCGAGAAGCCTTTCGGTCAGTAGCGCGGCGGACGATCTGACATGGCGGTGAGGGCTACCCAGCGCGAGTCTTGGCACGCGTTGCTGCAGCGGGGATTAGACACCGCCGCCGACCTTTCCGACGTGGTCGCCCGGAAGATCAGCGCCGCGGCGGATCCGCGCGCACGGCTGTTGCGCCGCCGCCGCCGCGCGCTGCGGTGGGGCCTGATATTCACCGCCGGGTGTGCGTTGTGGGCGGTGGTGACGGCGGTGCTGGCGGCGTGGGGCTGGTTCGCGCTGCTGCTGGAGGTCACCGGTTTCATCGCGGCCGTACAGGCGATTCCGGCGACGTTGTTGCTGCTGCGCTACCGCTGGTTGCGCTCGGAGCCGCTGCCGGGCCCGCGACTGGCCAGGGCCCGCCGCCTGCCCCCGCCCGGTTCGGCCGCGCGACCCGCGATGTCCGCGCTGGGCGCCTCCGAGCGCGGGTTCTTCTCGTTGGTGGGCGTGATCGAGCGGGGAGCCATGTTGCCGGCGGCCGAGATCCGGGATTTGACTGCGGCGGCCAACCGGACGTCGGCCGCGATGTCGTCCACCGCCGCCGAGGTGGTGTCGATGGAGCGGGCGGCGCACCACTCGGAATCGTCGCGGTCGTATCTGGTGCCCACGATCAATGCGTTCACCGCGCAGTTGAGCGCCGGTGTGCGGCAGTACAACGAAATGGTCACCGCCGCAGCGCAATTGGTGTCGTCGGCGAACGGCTCAGTCAGCGGGGACGCTGGGTTGGCGACTTCGCAGCAGCGCTATCGTGCCGAGCTGTCCGAGGCTACCGATCGGCTGGTCGGCTGGGCGCAGGCGTTCGACGAACTGGGTGGACTCCCGCGCCGACAGGTGAGTTAGAAGGTTGCTTTGAGTGACGGCAGCGCGAGCGCCGCAATGCCACGCGCGGTCGCTTTGAGCATGTCGAAAAAATCAAAGTAGTCGCGCCACAACGTGATTCGACCGTCGTGCACCTCGAACACGCCGCACACCCAGAACTGCAGGCGCAGCCGTCCGAAGATGATGGCGTCGCTGCGTTCGGTGAGCACCGCGGCGCCGTCGGCGGCGATTCGGTGGATCTTCACCTCGAAACGCATGCGGCCTTCCATCCGACGGAACAGCTGCATCGCCCGGTGGCGGCCATGGATCGCCGGCAGGCCGACGTTCTCGTACACCAGGTTGTCGTCCAGCGCCGCGTCGGCTGCTTCGAAGTCCTCGTCCTGCAGCGCGTTCAGGAAACCTTCGACCGTGCGAACGCTGTCAACGGTTTCCGGGGATGTCGGCGTCAGGTCGGTCATGCTCGCCAGCGTACTCGGCAGCTGTGGCAGGGTAGGGCGGTGCGCGTCGCCGTCGTCGCCGGGCCGGACCCGGGGCACTCTTTTCCCGCGATCGCGCTGTGCCAACGCTTCGCCGAAGCGGGCGACGAGCCCACCCTGTTCACTGGGGCGGAGTGGATCCAAGCCGCCCGCGACGCCGGGGTCGACACCGTCGAATTGGACGGCCTCGCGGCGCTGGACGACGATCTCGACGCCGGCGCCAGGATCCACCGTCGCGCGGCGAGGATGGCCGTGCTCAACGTGCCGGTGCTGCGCGACCTGGCGCCCGATCTGGTGGTCTCCGACGTCATCACGGCCGGCGGCGGCATGGCCGCTGAGCTGCTGGGGATCCCGTGGGTCGAGCTCAACCCGCATCCGCTGTACCTGCCGTCGAAGGGGCTGCCGCCGATCGGCAGTGGCCTGGCGCCAGGCACCGGCGTGCGGGGCCGATTGCGGGACGCCGTGATGCGGGCGCTCACCGCGCGGTCGTGGCGTGCTGGCCTGCGGGAGCGTGCGACCGTCCGGGCCGAGATCGGGCTGCCGTCCCACGACCCTGGGCCGCTGCGGCGGTTGATCGCCACGCTGCCCGCTCTGGAAGTTCCTCGTCCGGATTGGCCGGCCGAGGCCGTCGTGGTGGGCCCGTTGCACTTCGAGCCGACCGATCGGGTGCTTGCGATCCCGTCCGGCTCGGGACCGGTGGTGGTGGTCGCACCGTCGACCGCGCTGACCGGGGCTACCGGCTTGGTGGAGCTGGCGCTGGGTTGCCTGACGCCGGGGGACACGCTGCCGGCGGGATCGCGCCTGGTGGTGTCGCGCCTGGACGGGGCGGACCTGACGGTGCCGCGCTGGGCGACCGTCGGGCTGGGACGCCAGGCCGAGCTGTTGACGCACGCCGACGTGGTGATCTGCGGCGGCGGTCACGGGATGGTGGCCAAGACGCTGCTGGCCGGGGTGCCGCTGGTGGTGGTGCCCGGCGGCGGGGATCAATGGGAGATGGCCAATCGGGTGGTACGGCAGGGCAGTGCGCGGCTCATTCGGCCGCTGACCGCGGATGCGCTGGTGGACGCGGTTGACGACGTGCTGTCATCCCCGCGGTACCGGGAGGCCGCTGAAGCCGCGGCCACCGGCATCGCCGAGGTCGCCGATCCGGTCCGAGTGTGCCACGAGGCGCTGGCATTGGCCGGCTAACTATCTGGGTATGTTTTCTGGCGTGCGGCTGACGGAGTTCAACGACCGGGTGGTTTTACGGTTCGGCGCCGCCTACGGCGCATCGGTGCTGGTCGATCACGTGCTCACCGGCTTCGGCGGCCGCAGCGCCGCGCAGGCGATCGAGGACGGCGTCGAGCCCCGTGACGTCTGGCGGGCGTTGTGCGTCGACTTCGACGTGCCCCGCGAGCAATGGTGATTGGATTCGGATCGAGCCTGCGTTCAGGTCGTCGTCACCGCAAAATTCACCGCAGGCTCGGCGCCACGGGCGCAGGCTCGACTCCGCTAAAGCGGGCAGTCGCCGCATTTACCCCCGTCTGGGATGCGGTAGTACAGGCAACAGCTGCGACGCCGGAAGCCCAGATCGCCGCTGGTGATCGCCCCGGACCCGGCCAGTCTGCCGGTGCCCAGCAGCGAATTGGTGATCCCGACGATCGATTGGCGCAGGTCGGGCCGCACCGACAGCAACGCCCGGGACGCTCCGACGAGCGCGGACGCGATGTTGCCGGACAGCAGTCCGGGCGCCAGCTTGACCCGCAGGCCGGCCTCGAGCGGTTCCATGTGGTGTTGCACGACGGTGCGGTACAGCAACTCCGGGGAAGGAGCCAGGCGCTCACCGACGGGTTCGGGCAGTCTCAGCTGGGCCCCGTCGTCGGCGCGCTGCAGCCCGCTCAGGTCCGGGATGACGCCGTGGCCCAGGGAGCACGCGAGGACGGGCGACCACAGCCGCGCGGCATGGCCCAGGTGAACCAAAGAGGCGCCGATCCGCGACTCGGTCGTGTGGTAGCGCCTGATGGTGACGTCGATCAAAGCCGCGAAGCCGTCGGCGTAGGACTGTCCGACCGGGTGCCATCCCGCCGCGGCTGAATCATCAGGGCCCGCGGTCAACGCGAAAAAACCGCCGTAGGAGGAGACGTCGGACAGCTCCCGGGAGATGTTCATGTGCGTGTCTGTCGATCGAATATCGAGAGTGATATCGAGTGATATCGAGTGATATTGCCACACGCGGCGTGTCGAACTTGAATCGAACAGGTGTTCGTCTACTGTGGTGATCATTCGGAGATGCGGACTTGTCGGTGGCCTTCTCTAGTGTCACGGCCAACCGACCGACAACGGTCATCGAACACCGACTACAGGAGAAGCAACATGGCGCAAGTCCCCGACCGCGAGAAGGCGCTCGAACTGGCGATGGCCCAGATCGAAAAGAGCTACGGCAAAGGCTCGGTGATGCGTCTCGGCGACGAGATACGGCAACCAATCTCGACCATTCCGACTGGATCCATCGCCCTGGACGTGGCCCTGGGCATCGGCGGCCTGCCACGCGGCCGGGTCGTGGAGATCTACGGCCCGGAGTCCTCGGGTAAGACCACCGTCGCGCTGCACGCGGTGGCCAATGCCCAGGCGGCTGGCGGCGTCGCGGCGTTCATCGACGCCGAGCATGCTCTGGACCCGGAGTACGCCAAGAACCTCGGCGTCGATACCGATTCCCTGCTGGTCAGTCAACCCGACACCGGTGAACAGGCCCTCGAGATCGCCGACATGCTGATCCGCTCCGGCGCGCTCGACATTGTGGTCATCGACTCGGTGGCAGCGCTGGTGCCGCGCGCGGAACTCGAAGGCGAGATGGGTGACAGCCATGTCGGACTGCAGGCCCGGCTGATGAGCCAGGCACTGCGGAAAATGACCGGTGCGCTGAACAATTCGGGAACCACGGCGATCTTCATCAACCAGCTCCGCGAGAAGATCGGAGTCATGTTCGGCTCGCCCGAAACGACAACGGGTGGAAAGGCGTTGAAGTTCTACGCATCGGTGCGCCTGGATGTGCGGCGGATCGAGACGCTCAAGGACGGCACCGATGCGGTCGGCAACCGCACCCGGGTCAAGGTCGTCAAAAACAAGGTGGCGCCGCCGTTCAAGCAGGCCGAGTTCGACATCCTCTACGGCAAAGGCATCAGCAAGGAAGGCTCGCTGATCGACATGGGTGTGGATCAGGGCTTCATCCGCAAGTCCGGTGCCTGGTTCACCTACGAAGGTGAGCAGCTCGGTCAGGGCAAGGAGAATGCCCGCAACTTCTTGCTGGAGAACGCCGACACTGCCAACGAGATCGAGAAGAAGATCAAGGAAAAGCTCGGCATAGGCGCGGTCGTGACCGATGAAGACGTCCTGCCCGCCCCCGTCGATTTCTGAGCCGTCTCGCGAGGAGCTGGCGCGGGCACTGTGCCTGCGCCTGCTCACCGCGAGGGCGCGAACACGGGCCGAGTTGTCGGGTCAGCTGACAAAACGCGGCTATCCCGACGACATCCGTGACCGGGTATTGGATCGGCTGGCGGCCGCCGGCCTGGTGGACGATGCCGACTTCGCCGAGCAGTGGGTGCGGTCGCGGCGGGTGAACTCGGGAAAAAGCAGGCGCGCGTTGGCCGCCGAGCTGCACACCAAGGGCGTCGACAACGACATCATCACCACGGCGCTGGGCGGCCTGGATGCCGCTGCCGAGCGGGAGCGGGCCGAGCAGCTCGTCCGGGCCAGGCTGCGGCGGGAAGCGCTGGGCGAGGACGACACGCGGCTGAGTCGCAGGCTGGCGGGGATGCTGGCGCGTCGCGGGTACAGCCAGACACTGGCGGGTGAAGTCGTCGTCGCTGAGCTGGCCGCCGAACGGGAACGCCGGCGCGTCTAGTTCAGATGGTGGCGACCCGCTGCGCCCGGCTCCGCCGCGCTGGCGATCGCCACTACCTGCGGGTTAATCCGGTGGCCCCAGGTCGCCGTACCATGGCCCCGTGACTTCCCCCGTGACTTCGACGGCGGCTCCGGCGCGCACCTACCAGGTGCGCACCTACGGCTGCCAGATGAACGTTCACGATTCCGAGCGGCTGGCCGGCATGCTCGAGGCGGCCGGCTACCAACGGGCGGCCGACGACGCCGACGCGGACGTGGTGGTCTTCAATACCTGCGCCGTCCGGGAGAACGCCGACAACAAGCTCTACGGCAACCTCAGCCACCTGGCTCCGCGCAAGCGCGGCAATCCCGACATGCAGATCGCGGTCGGCGGTTGCCTGGCCCAAAAGGACCGGGACACGGTGCTGCGCAAGGCGCCGTGGGTCGACGTCGTTTTCGGCACGCACAACATCGGATCGCTGCCAACGCTGCTCGAGCGGGCCCGGCACAACAAGGTCGCCCAGGTGGAGATCGCCGAGGCGCTGCAGGAGTTCCCGTCAGCGCTGCCGAGTGCCCGCGAATCCGCCTATGCCGCTTGGGTTTCCATCTCCGTCGGGTGCAACAACAGCTGCACCTTCTGCATCGTGCCGTCGTTGCGGGGCAAGGAGGTCGACCGCAGTCCCGCCGACATCCTGGCCGAGGTGCGCTCACTGGTCGACGACGGCGTGCTCGAAGTCACCCTGTTGGGGCAGAACGTCAACGCCTACGGCGTCTCCTTCGCCGACCCGGCGCTGCCCCGCAATCGCGGCGGCTTCGCCAAGTTGCTGCGGGACTGCGGACGCATCGACGGTCTGGAACGCGTGCGGTTTACCTCCCCGCATCCGGCCGAGTTCACCGACGACGTCATCGACGCTATGGCCGAGACGCCGAATGTCTGCCCCGCCCTGCACATGCCGCTGCAGTCGGGATCCGACCGGGTCCTGCGCGCGATGCGGCGGTCCTACCGCGCCGAGCGTTATCTCGGCATCATCGAGCGGGTTCGGGCGGCGATGCCGCACGCCACCATCACGACCGATCTGATCGTGGGTTTCCCGGGCGAGACCGAGGACGACTTCGCGGCCACCCTGGACGTGGTGCGGCGGGCCCGATTCGCCGCCGCTTTCACCTTCCAGTACTCCAAGCGGCCGGGCACCGCCGCCGCTGAACTACCCGGGCAGCTCCCGAAAGCCGTTGTGCAGGAACGCTATGAACGGCTGGTCGCGCTGCAGGAGCAGATCTGCGTGGACGGCAATCGCGAGTTGATCGGCCAGACCGTCGAACTGCTGGCCGCCAGCGGCGAAGGACGCAAAGACGCCCGAACGGCGCGCATGACCGGACGGGCGCGCGACGGCCGCCTGGTGCACTTCACAGCGGACCAAATCGGGCCCGATTTGGTCCGGCCCGGCGACATCGTCACCGCGGTCATCACCGATGCGGCGCCGCACCACCTCATTGCCGACGCGGGCATTCTGACGCACCGCCGCACGCGCGCCGGTGACGCGCACGCCGCCGGGCAGCGTCCACGCGGTGTCGGTCTGGGCATGCCCGGCGTCGGGCAGTCCACCAGGCCGGTCGAACCCCTCGCGTGTGCTCGATGAGTGGCGGGGATTTCGACGCCTTCCGGACCGACATCGAGGCGGCCGAACGCCGGGTCGCGCGGGAGATCGATCCCGGTGCACGGGCCGTCGTGGTCGCCGTCTTGGTGTTCGTCCTGCTGGGATCGTTCATCCTGCCGCACACTGGCCATGTGCGCGGATGGGACGTGCTGTTCGGCAGTCACGGCGCCGGCGCGGCCGGGGTGGCCCTGCCCTCGCGGGTGTTCGCCTGGTTTGCGTTGGTGTTCGGCGTCGGTTTCTCCATGCTGGCGCTGATGACGCGGCGCTGGGCGCTGGCCTGGGTTGCGTTGGCGGGTTCGGCGATAGCCTGCGCGGCCGGACTGTTGGCTGTCTGGTCACGCCAGACCGCGCCCGCCGGGCATCCCGGCCCCGGTATAGGGCTGATCGTCGCGTGGATCACCGTGATCCTGTTGACATTTCACTGGGCCCGCGTGGTGTGGTCGCGAACCATCGTGCAACTGGCGGCCGAGGAGCAACGGCGGCGGGTCGTGGCGCAGCAGCAGTCCCGGACGCTGCTGGACAGTCTGCAAACCGACGAGCACGCCGAGGAACCTCCGGAAGAGCAGGAGCCCGGCCGCTAGGACCTGCGCGCCAGCGCTTCCGCTGCTGCGTCGGCCCACTGCCGCCACTGCTCGGCATTGGCCCGCGCCTCGTCGGCTTCTTTGTTCCGGCCGGCCGCGGCTGCCTTTTCGGCCTGTCGTTCGAACTGCTCGGCCCGGGTCCGGAACTGCTCGGCGCGGGCCTGAGCCTGCGGGTCTGACCAGCCCGATTCGCCGGCGTCGCGCACCTTCTTCTCGACTGCGCGCAACCGCCGCTCCAGGTCGGCGGACCGTTCCCGGGGCACCCGTCCGATCGCGTCCCATTTGTCGGCGATCGACCGCAGCGCTGCCCGCGCGGCGTCGTGGTTGGTCGTGTCGAGCTTTTCCGCTTCAGCCAACAGGGCCTCTTTGGCGGTGGCGTTGGCCTGCTCCGCCGCGTCCTTTTCCGCGGTCACGGCGTTACGCGCCGTGAAGAACGAGTCCTGGGCGGCCTTGAAGCGCCGCCACAGCGCGTCGTCGACCTCCCTGCTCGTCCGTCCCGCCGCCTTCCATTCGGTCAGCAGCTTGCGGAACTCGGCGCTGGTAGCGGCCCAGTCCGTCGACTCGGACAGCTCTTCGGCCTGCTCACAGAGGCGTTCCTTGGACTGCCGAACCCCCGAGCGCTCCCGGTCCAGCTCGGCGAAGTGGGACCCGCGCCGCCGGTTGAACGACTCCCTGGCCGCCGAATAGCGCTTCCACAGCGCATCGTCGACCTTGCGGTCCAGGCCGGTGATCGTCTTCCATTCGTCGAGGATGGCGCGCAGCCGGTCGCCGGTGGCCTTCCATTGCGTCGAGTTGGCGGCCAGATCCTCGGCCTCGGCCGCCAGCGCCTCCTTGCGGGTGGTCTGAGCGGCCCGATGCTCGTCGCGTCGGGAGCGAACCGCGGTGACGATGACCTCGATCCGCGCGACCAGGTTCGTCAACCGTTCCACGAGGCCATCGACGTCGCCCAGCACGCAGGCCGTCGGCAACGTCTCTGCCAGCGCGATCGCATTGGCCTTGATCTTGCGGGCATCCCCGGTCCCCGACGTCAGCCGCTCCTCCATCAGCGTGACCTCGGTGCTCAGGTCCTCGAAGCGACGGCCGAAGTAGGCGAAGGCGGCTTCGGGGTCGCCCGCCTGCCAGGACCCGATGGTGCGCTCGCCGGCCGAGCCGATCAGCCATACCGTGCCGTCGTCGTCGACGCGCCCGAACTGGTGCGGATCGCTGGGTGCGTGTGCGGCTACCAGGTAGGCGGGAGGTCGCGGCCCCGGCCGGGCGCCGGGACGCGGTCCAGGCCGAGGCGCCGGCTTGGGGGGAACATTAGTGGTGGTGGTGCTATCGGTGGGGTCGGGGGTCATGCGGTTGTCACCTGCCCTTTGTCTTCCGCGCGGTCGCCATCCCGCGCACCTGCCGCGCGAAGCGGCACCTTGTACGGTCGTCGGAAGCTTCGATGCGGTCCCCGCATCGGTTCCAACAGTATTGAAGCAGCTTCGCGGGCGCCGTGCGGCACCTTGGTTCCGGCCGCTGATATCGCGGCGTGTACGGGCGGGTCACAACTCGGCTTCGGGCAGCAGAACCGGCGAGCATTCGCCGGTAGCGTGACGGAGAACCTCATTCGGGGCCTTCGGTGGGGAAGGGTTCATCATCGCGAAAGTGGATATGGCGGCGTTGCTCGCGCTGGTCGCCGCGTTGATATCGGGCATCGGTGACGTGGTTCGCCAGCGCTCCGCGCAGGAGATCACCGACGCGCAGGTCGGCCACGTCGAGCTGTTGCGAATGTCGTTGCGTGACATGAAGTGGTGGCTGGGCGGAGGGGCGGCCGTGGTCAGCGCCGCGCTGCAGGCCGTGGCGCTGGGCCTGGGGTCGGTGGTGTTGGTGCAGGCCCTGCAGGTGACGGCGTTACTGTTTGCGCTTCCGGTTTACGCCTGGCTGACCAAACAGGGATTGACCCGCCGGCAGTGGGTGTGGGCGGTGCTGCTGGCCGGCGCGGTGGCGGTATTCGTCACGGTCGGTGACCCGGCCGCGGGCTACCAGCGGGCCTCGATTCAGACCTGGGCGGTGGTGGTCCTGGTGATCGGCCCGGCGATGGTGTTCTGTGTGTGGGGCGCCCGGATCTGGTCGGGCCCGGTGGCGGCGGTGCTGCTGGCGGTGGTGTCGGCGACGTCGTGGGCGTTGTTCGCGGTGTTCACCAAGGCCATCGTCGACGTGGTGGGCAGTAACTCCCAGGGCCCCGGGGCGCTGCTGCGCACGCCCGAGCTGTATGGCTGGTTGCTGGTCGCGGTGCTCGGGACGGTGTTTCAGCAGTCGTCGTTCCGCGCCAGCTCGCTGACCGCGTCGTTGCCGACGATGACGGTGACCGAGCCGGTGGTGGCGTCGCTGCTGGGAGTCACCGTGCTGGGCGAGACGTTGGGCGCCGACGGCGCGCAGCTGATCGCGTTGGCGGCCGCGGTGGTGGTGGTGATTGTCGCGACCACGGCCCTGGCCCGCGGTGAAGCCGCCACGGTGACGGCCGGCAAGGCGGCCGACGAGGAGTGGCGCGTCATCACCGGCCGCATACCGGTGCCGGCACCGGCCTAGCTGGCCTTCCGCTGGTCACCCAGTTTGAGCATAGGTTTTACATAGGTCGATGGGGTCGAGACGGTGGCCCGCTAGCACTAGAGTGCTTGTTAACTGCTGTCGAACCGCGCGTGTACTCAAGGCTTCTGGCCGGAGTGCTGATGAGGGGGGTCCCGATGTCGAAGGTGGACATCGCGGCGCTGATCGCCCTGTGCGCGGCGCTGTTCTCTGCGATCGGCGACGTGATCCGGCAACGCTCCGCGCAGGAGATCACCGACAAAGAAGTGGGCCACCTCGAGCTGTTTTTCATGTCGTTGCGCGACACCCGGTGGTGGTTGGGCGGCGCGGCGGCGATCGCCAACTACAGCCTGCAGGCCGCGGCCCTGGTATGGGGTTCGGTGGTGATGGTGACGGCGTTGCAGGTGACGGCCCTGCTGTTCGCCCTGCCGATTTACGCGCGGCTGACCAACCACCCGGTATCCCGCTGGGAGTGGCTGTGGGCCGTGGTCTTGGCCGGTTCGCTGGCGGTGGTCATCATCGTCGGGCACCCGACGGTCGGCCAGGAGCGGGCGTCGCTGGGCAGCTGGGCCATCGTGGCCGCTGTAATGGGCCCTCTTTTGGTGTTGTGTGTGCTGGCGGCGCGGATCTGGGCCGGCCGTCCGGTGGCCGCGGTACTGCTGGCCATGGTGGCGGGTTCGTCGTTGGCGCTATTCGCAGTGCTGACAAAGGGCGTCGTCGAGGTGGCCGAAGGCGGTCTGGGGGCCGTCCTGCGGTCGTGGGAGTTCTACCCCTGGCTCCTGGTTGCCCTCGTCGGGATGATATTCCAGCAGGCGGCCTTCCGCGCCGGTGCGCTGACCGCCTCATTGCCGACGATGACCGTGGCCAAGCCCGTGGTCGCCGGCGCGCTCGGGGTCATCCTGCTGGGCGAGACCTTCGACGTTCGTGGGGCAGAGGTGTTTGCGCTGATCGCGGCGGTGGCAATGGTCATCGTCGCGACCGTTGCGCTGGCGCGCGGCGAGGCCGCCTCGATGGCGGCCGGGGCCGGGGCGGACCAGAAAATCGCCGGGACTTCAGACGCCGCCGCGGAAAGCCGTGCCATCACACCGGGATCGGTCGGACCGGCCTAGGTCCAGACACGTTAGTTTGGTGGCGTGTTGAGCGCCATCGCGATCGTGCCGTCGGCGCCGGTGCTCGTCCCTGAATTGGGCGGAGTGGCGAGCGTCGAGCTGGCCGGTTTGCGGGCGGCCGTGCTGGCCGCGGCCGCCTTGTTGCCGCCGCGCTGGATCGGCATCGGAACCGGCGGTGCCGATGACGTCATGGACCCTGACTCCGTGGGGAGCTTCGCGGGCTTCGGAGCCGACGTGCGGGTCGGACTCTCACCAGGGGCAGCCCAGTCGCCGGTCGCCTTGCCGCTGTGCGCGCTGATTGCCGGCTGGGTGCGCGGCCAGGCCCGGCCCGAGGCCGTTGCGCGGGTCCGCCTCTACCGCAGCGACCACGATGCCGACACCGCGCTGGCCGGGGGCCGGCAACTGCGCGCCGAGATCGACGAGGCGCCCGATCCGATCGGTGTGCTGGTCGTCGCCGACGGCGCGAACACGCTGACCGAAAGAGCACCCGGCGGCTACGACCCCGGCGCCGCCGACGTGCAACTGGCCCTCGACGACGCGCTGGCCGACGGCGACGTGGCCGCCCTGACCCGGCTGCCCGGCCAGATCCTGGGGCGGGTCGCCTTTCAGGTGCTGGCCGGCCTGACGGAGCCAGGCCCGCGAACGGCCAAGGAGCTCTACCGGGGCGCGCCTTACGGCGTGGGGTACTTCGCCGGCGTCTGGCAGCCGTGAGACCGCTCGCGATCATCGGCCCGACGGGAACCGGGAAATCGCAGCTGGCGCTCGACTTTGCCGAACGTGTCGGCGCCCCTGCCGAAATCGTCAATGCCGATGCGATGCAGCTCTATCGCGGCATGGACATCGGGACGGCGAAGCTGCCCGTCGCGGCGCGGCGCGGCATCCCACACCATCAACTCGACGTTTTGCACGTCACCGAAACCGCGACCGTGGCGCGCTATCAGCACGCGGCCGCCGCGGATATCGAGGCGATCGCGGCCCGGGGCGCGGTGCCGGTGGTGGTCGGCGGTTCGATGCTCTACATCCAGTCGCTGCTCGACGACTGGTCTTTTCCCGCCACCGACGCGGCCGTGCGCGCGCGATGGGAGCAGCGGCTGGCCGAGGTCGGAGTGGCTGACCTGCACGCCGAGCTGGCCCGCCGCGACCCGGCCGCCGCGGCGGCCATCCTGCCCACCGATGGCCGGCGCACGGTGCGCGCCCTCGAGGTGGTCGAGCTGACCGGGCAGCCGTTCGCCGCGTCGGCGCCGAGCATCGGCGCCCCGCGGTGGAACACCGCCATCGTCGGATTAGACTGCGACACAACAATTCTCGACGGAAGGCTGGCCCGGCGCACCGACGCGATGTTCGAGGGCGGACTGGTCGAGGAGGTGCACGCTCTGCTGGGCGACGGCCTGCGCGGCGGGGTTACCGCGTTACGCGCGCTGGGTTACGCCCAAGTGCTGGCGGCTCTCGACGCCGGCGGCACCACCGAGCTGCTGCGCGACGCGCGTGAGCAGACGTTCGTGGGCACCCGCCGCTACGTGCGGCGGCAGCGCTCGTGGTTTCGCCGCGACCACCGGGTGCACTGGCTCGACGTGGCGGACGGCGCTAGCCTCGGCAGCGTCGTCGAAGGCGCCGTGCAGGCGTGGCGGCACGTATCCTGATCAGGTGATCTTCACATGATCTTCGCTAAGGGCCACGGCACCCAGAACGACTTCGTGCTGCTGCCCGACATAGAGGCTCGGGTGGCCGTGTCCGCTTCCCGGGTCGCCGCGTTGTGCGACCGGCACCGCGGCTTGGGCGCCGACGGCGTGCTGCGGGTGACCACGGCGGGCGCCGCCGCGGCGGCCGGTGTGCTCGACCGCCTGCCCGACGGGGTCGGCGCCGACGACTGGTACATGGATTACCGCAACGCCGACGGGTCGATGGCGCAGATGTGCGGCAACGGGGTGCGGGTGTTCGCGCATTACTTGCGTGCCAGTGGCCTGGAGGCGCGCAACGAGTTCGTCGTCGGGTCGCTGGCGGGCCCGCGACTGGTCACCCTGCACCACGTCGATGCCACCAACGCCGACGTCACCGTCGACATGGGCAAGGCCAACCGGCTGGGTAGCGGGGGGGAGGCCTTCGCGGCAACAGTTGCCGGGCGGCGGTTCGCCGGCCTGGCGGTAGACGTGGGCAACCCGCACCTGGCTTGTCTGGACCCCGAACTGACCGGCGAAGAACTGGCGGCGTTGGACGTCGCGGCGCCCGTCGACTTCGATCGCGCGCAGTTCCCGGACGGGGTCAACATCGAGGTGCTCACCGCCCCGGCCGGCGGCGTCATCCGGATGCGGGTGCACGAGCGCGGGGTCGGTGAAACCCGGTCCTGCGGTACCGGGACGGTCGCCGCCGCCGTCGCCGCGCTGGCCTCCGACGGCGCCGACACCGGCACCCTCACCGTCCGCGTCCCGGGCGGTGACGTCACCGTCACCGTCACCGACTCCACCAGCTACTTGCGCGGACCGTCGGTACTGGTGGCCCGCGGCGAGATCCACGAGGCCTTATGGGACGCGTGGAACGCGCCGGCGTGATTAAACCCGATTTATTTCGGGTGCGCCCGCACCCGTGACGTGCCACCATCGGAAATTGCCTATGACATATCCAGATTCGCCCGACACGGGCTTCCCAGACTCCCCAGGCGAAGTACCCAGCATCGGCGAGCTTGCCCTCGAAGACCGATCGGCGCTGCGCCGGGTCGCCGGGCTGTCCACCGAACTCGCCGACGTCTCCGAGGTCGAATACCGCCAGCTGCGTCTGGAGCGCGTGGTGCTGGTGGGGGTGTGGACCGAGGGCAGTGCCGCCGACAACCAGGCCAGCATGGCCGAACTGGCCGCCCTGGCCGAGACCGCCGGCTCGCAGGTGCTCGAAGGACTCATCCAGCGCCGCGACCGGCCCGACCCGTCGACCTACATCGGTTCGGGCAAGGCGGCCGAACTCCGCGAGGTGGTCGTGGCGACCGGCGCCGACACCGTCATCTGCGACGGTGAACTGTCTCCGGCGCAGCTGACCGCGCTGGAGAAGGCGGTGAAGGTCAAGGTCATCGACCGCACCGCGCTGATCCTGGACATCTTCGCCCAGCATGCCACCAGCCGGGAGGGCAAGGCACAGGTCTCGCTGGCACAGATGCAGTACATGCTGCCGCGGCTGCGTGGCTGGGGTGAGTCGATGTCGCGGCAGGCCGGTGGCCGCGCCGGCGGCAGCGGCGGCGGGGTGGGCCTGCGCGGTCCGGGTGAGACCAAGATCGAGACCGACCGGCGCCGCATTCGCGAGCGGATGGCCAAGCTGCGCCGCGAGATCAACGCGATGAAGCAGGCCCGCGACACCCAGCGCAGCCGCCGGCTGCGCAGCGAGACCCCGTCGATCGCCATCGTCGGCTACACCAATGCGGGCAAATCCAGCCTGCTCAACGCGCTGACCGGCGCGGGGGTGCTGGTAATGGACGCGTTGTTCGCCACCCTGGAACCCACCACCCGTCGCGCTGAGTTCTTTCCCGGTTCGACGGAGGCCAGGGCGTTCGTGCTCACCGACACCGTCGGGTTCGTGCGGCACCTGCCCACTCAGTTGGTCGAGGCGTTCCGCTCGACGCTGGAGGAGGTGGTCGATGCCGACCTGTTGGTGCACGTAGTCGACGGCTCCGACGTCAATCCGCTGGCACAGATCAACGCCGTCCGGCAGGTGATCACGGAGATCTTTGCGGACATCGCGGACCACGGGGCCGACCATAACGGGGATGCGCCCCATGAACTGCTGGTGGTGAACAAGGTCGACGCCGCAAGCGATCTGACGCTGGCCAAGCTCCGTCACGCACTGCCCGGCGCGGTGTTCATCTCCGCGCGCACCGGCGACGGCATCGACGCGCTGCGCCGGCGGATCTCCGAGCTCGCCGCTCCCAACGACACCGCCGTGGACGTGGTGATCCCCTACGACCGGGGCGACCTGGTGGCCCGGGTGCACGCCGATGGGCGGGTGCAGCAGGCGGAGCATAACCCCGACGGCACGCGGATCAAGGCCCGCGTCCCGGTTGCGCTGGCCGCCAGCCTGCGGGAGTTCGCCGCGCACTGACCACCCGGAGCGACCGGTCCACCGACCAACCACCCGGTTGGTATATGTTGGGCGGCAGAGTCGCCGTTCGCCGGAGGTCACCCATGAGCAGTGCCGTCAAGTACCAGCGCACCCTTTTCGAACCTGAGCATGAATTGTTTCGGGAGTCGTTTCGGGCCTTCCTCGATCGTCACGTCGAGCCGTATCACCAGGAATGGGAAAAGGCGAAGATCGTCGACCGCGGTGTGTGGCTGGAGGCCGGCAAACAGGGCTTTCTCGGCACAGCCGTGCCCGAGGAGTACGGCGGCGGGGGCAACCCCGATTTCCGGTACAACACAATCGTCACCGAGGAAATCACGAGTGGGCGCTACACCGGGATCGGCTTCGGCTTGCACAACGACGTCGTGGCGCCGTACCTACTGGCGCTGTGCAACGAAGAGCAGAAGCAACGCTGGCTGCCCAAGTTCTGCACCGGGGAATTGATCACGGCGATCGCGATGACCGAGCCGGGCACCGGGAGCGACCTGCAGGGCATCAAGACCCGCGCCGTTAAGCAGGGTGATCATTATGTGCTCAACGGCTCAAAGACATTCATCACCAACGGGATCAATTCGGACCTGGTGATCGTGGTCGCCCAGACCGACCCAGACAAAGGCGCGCAGGGCTTTTCGCTGCTGGTCGTGGAGCGCGGCATGGAGGGCTTCGAGCGCGGCCGGCACCTGGACAAGATCGGGCTGGACGCGCAGGACACCGCCGAGTTGTCGTTCACCGATGTGCATGTTCCGGTCGAGAACCTCCTCGGGGAGGAAGGCGGGGGGTTCATCTACCTGATGCAGAACCTTCCGCAGGAACGGATCAACATCGCCGTGATGGCCGCCGCCGCCATGGAATCCGTGCTGGCGGAGACGCTGCAATACACCAAGGAGCGCAAGGCTTTTGGCAAGCCGATCGGCAGCTTCCAAAACAGCCGGTTCGTGCTGGCGGAGCTGGCCACCGAGGCCACCGTGGTGCGCATCATGGTCGACGAGTTCCTCGCGCTGCATCTGGAGGGCAAGCTGACGGCCGAACAGGCCGCGATGGCCAAGTGGTATTCCACCGAAAAGCAGGTGCATTTGATCGACCGCTGTCTGCAACTGCACGGCGGATACGGCTACATGCGCGAATACCCCGTTGCCCGCGCCTATCTCGACGCTCGGGTGCAGACGATCTACGGCGGGACGACCGAAATCATGAAGGAGATTATCGGTCGCAGCTTGGGTGTTTAAGGGCGTCTAGCCCGGCCGGCGCCGTTGCGTGCCGGAATCCCCGTTGTAGTGCAACGCCGGCATCGGTTGTCGCGACTCTGACGTGACACGGCATCATTTCGGCATCGGCTAGGTATCCGTTTTCGCACTATTTTCGATTTGATTGGGCAATTATCGTTCGCTAGAGCAAAGTTATCCGAGCCCGGCAATAACACGGACTAACCGGGGGAACACCTATTGTGGGCGTACCATC
Organism: uncultured Actinomycetota bacterium; assembly: GCA_963767375.1. Classification (GTDB taxonomy): domain Bacteria; phylum Actinomycetota; class Actinomycetes; order Mycobacteriales; family Mycobacteriaceae; genus Mycobacterium. Next base: position 1,425,699 of record CAVYDT010000003.1, on the reverse strand, counting down.
CCGTCGCCGGGCGAGCGGGATACGGGAATGGCCACCGTTTAAGGTCGTATCCGTCGGCTGGGAGGCTTGGTGAACGGGCAGAGAGGTCAATTGCGCGAGCTGGTCGGACGGGCGCTGGTCAGCTTGGCGGCCATAGTGGTGGCCGCCGCATTGCTGGCGCCTACTGTGGCGGCATCTCCGATAGGAGACGCCGAGGCTGCCATGATGGCCGCGTGGGATAAGGCCGGCGGCGCCACCTCACCGCTGGGCGCCAGGAAGGGTGACGTTTACCCCGTCGGCGACGGATTCGCGCTGGACTTCGACGGCGGCAAGATGTACTACACCACGGACACCGGCGCCAAATATATATATGGGCCGATCCTGGACAAGTACGAGTCGCTAGGTGGTCCGGCCACCAGCGATCTGGGATTCCCGACCATCGACGAAGTTCCCGGCCTGGCCGGACCCGACAGCCGCGCCGCGACCTTCTCCGCCAGCGATAAGCCGGTGATCTTCTGGACTCCCGACCACGGTGCGTTCGTCGTGCGCGGCGCTCTGAACGCGGCGTGGGACAGACTCGGAAGCTCGGGCGGCGTGCTGGGCGCCCCGGTCGGGGACGAAAGCTACGACGGCGAAGTCACCTCCCAGAAGTTCACCGGCGGTGCGGTCTCCTGGAACAGAAAGACCAAGGAGTTCGCCACCGAGCCGGCAGTCCTGGCTGATCAGCTGAAAGGCCTGCTGGTCGCCGTCGATCCCGGCGCGGCCATCAACATGGCCTGGCGCGCGGCCGGCGGCGTCAACGGGCCGCTGGGTGCCAAGCAGGGCGGCGAGCAACCCATCGGCGGCGACGGGATCGTGCAGGCCTTCGTCGGCGGCAAGGTGTTTTTCAGCCCGGCAACCGGAGCGAGCGCGCTCGAGAGCGACGTTCTGGCGAAGTATGAGTCGCTGGGCGGGCCGGTCGGTAGCGACCTGGGTTTTCCGATCGCCAACGAATCGGACGGCGGTATCGGGCCCTCCAGCCGGATCGCCACGTTCTCCACGGCCGACAAGCCGGTGATCTTCTGGACACCTGACCACGGTGCGTTCGTCGTGCGCGGGGCCATGAAGGCCGCGTGGGACAAGCTTCGCGGTCCCACCGGCAAACTCGGCGCCCCGGTGGGCGATCAAGCGACGGACGGTGACGCGGTCTCGCAGAAGTTCACCGGCGGCAAGATCGCATGGAACCGCGCCAGCAACACATTCAGCACCGACCCGGCGAATCTGGCGCCGTTGTTGTCCGGTCTGCAGGTGGCGGGGCAGAACCAGCCGAGTGGCTCGGCGACGGCACCCCACGCCAAGAAGTTCACCTGGCAGTGGTGGTGGCTGGCGGCCCCCATCGCGGCGCTGCTGCTGGCCGTGCTGGTGGGCTTGTCGGTCCTCGGCTGGTGGCGCCGGCGTCACGCCCGCCGTGCGGCCCTTGAGGCCGAAGCGGCCGGAGCCGACCAGCAGAATCGCGACTTTCAGGATGACCACGACGTCGGCGACGACGCCGAGGGGCATTGGCCCCTCGATGAAGCGGAGGCCGGCTGGGCACATGGCGGCGGAGCGGATGCCGGCTCGGCCGAGGATGTCGCGCCCGACGGTGACGATCCCGACGCGGTGGACACGACTCCCACGCCCGTGGTGTCCGATCCGGCCCTATCACGCGCCATGTTCTCCGGACCCGCCGCTGCCGATGCCGAGCATCCGGACGATGCCTACCCGGACGATCTCTTTTCGGAAGGCCCGCCGGAAGCCGGCGCCGAGGAGGATGTCTTTTCCGAGGGGCCTCCTCCGGAGGTCGCGTATCCGGACGATGTCTTTTCGGAAGGGCCTCCTCCGGATATCGTCCGCCCCGACGACGTCTTCTCGGAGGGTCCGCCGGAAACCCTGGCCGCCGACGACGTTTACCTCGACGATGTGTTTTCAGAACCCGACTATTCGGAGCGAACCGGACGGCACCACGCCGCCGGGACCGATGCGGATGAGTCCGCCGAAGCTGCCCCGCCGCCGGGGCCGGGCCCCGCGGGGCGCCCGACGATCCACCTGCCGCTGGCCGACCCGTACCAGATGCCGGACGGATACCCCGTCAAGGCGAGTGCTCACTCCGGCCTGTATTACTTGCCCGACAGCGCGCTCTACCACGACACTCTCGCCGAAATCTGGTTTGCCAGTGAGGATGCCGCGTTAGCCAGCGGCTTCGTCAAGGCCGACTGACGTTTATACCTTGCGGATTACCGTGACGACTTTGCCGAGCACGGTCGCGTCGTTGCCGGGGATCGGATCGAACGCCGGGTTGTGCGGCATGAGCCATACCTGACCGCCCGCGCGCTTGAACGTCTTGACGGTGGCCTCGCCGTCGATCATGGCCGCGACGATGTCGCCGTTGTCGGCGACGTTCTGCTGCCGCACGACTACCCAGTCACCGTCGCAGATCGCGGCCTCGACCATCGAGTCGCCGACCACCTTCAGCAGGAACAGCGTGCCCTCGCCGACCAGCTCACGCGGCAACGGGAAGACGTCTTCAACGGCTTCCTCGGCCAGGATCGGACCGCCGGCCGCGATGCGCCCGAGGACGGGGACGTACGTGGGTTCCGGCAAGGCGTCTGAGCCCGCGACGTCCGTGCCAGGGGCCACCGCGCCGACGTTCCCATCGGCACCGCGCACGTCGACAGCCCGCGGGCGGTTCGGGTCACGACGCAGGTAGCCCTTGCGCTCCAGGGTGCGCAACTGGTGCGCCACCGAGGATGTCGAGGTCAGGCCTACGGCGTCGCCGATTTCGCGGATGCTCGGCGGGTAGCCGCGGTTGGTCACCGAAGCGCGGATGACGTTCAGGATGGTGCGCTGCCGTTCGGTGAGCGTGCCGGTGGCTGAGGTGTCGTTGCTGTCGCCCATGGCACCGAATGTAGCCGCCCCGCGCCCAAGAATCAAACATGTGTTCGACACGGTGTGTCGCGGGGCCGCCCACCCCCTGGGAGCCCCCTCGGACCAGGCCTGAAAATCAGCGAATAACAAATGTGTAACTCACTTGCGGATGGGGTATTTCTGCTCCATGTCCGGGGTAGCGACTGACAAACCTTGTCGGTGGTCTGGTCTAGCGTTTTGCTCGTGCGACACGCTTCGCTCAAATGTTCGGTAGTCGAACACGCGAGCGACTACAGTCGAACACACGAGCGAGAAATACGGTCCGGAGGTAGGCAGATGACACTTATCCACGCAATCCCGGCGCGTACAGGGACTGTGCGGCGCCCGATCAACAGGCCCAGCCCGGGTCCCCAGTGGGACCGGGATCGGGTGGCGGGGTCGCGAAGGCCCGCGCCGTTGCGGCCGACCGGCGCACCCGTGCTCTACCGCGGCGGCGGTGTCGCGATGTCCACCGCCCCGCACCGCAGGCGCCCCGTGCCGCTCGCGACGACGGTGGGCCTGGCGCTACTGGCCGGCATCATCACTTTGTGGCTCGGCATGGTCGCTCATTTCGGGCAGCTGGCCAACGGCGTCTCCGGCGCCGCCGCCCACGTGCCCGACCGACTCGGGGTGGTGCGGGTGGAAACCGGTGAATCCCTTCAGGATGTGGCGGCCCGGGTGGCGCCCGAAGCGCCGGTTAGTCAGGTCGCCGACCGGATCCGCCAACTCAACGGCCTGAACTCGCCGACGGTGACCGCCGGGCAGACGCTGATCGCGCCGGTGGGATGACGGCAGGGCGGTTGTACTGCGAAAACCGCTCTACGCCAAGGCTCGCATCTACCCCAGCGGCGTTAGCCCCACGGGGAGCGCACAGGTACGCTCGGGGTGGTCTCGGGTGGTCCCTGAGACCAGGATGTCGGTACGGCGAAGGAGCGGTCATGCATTGTCCGTTCTGCCGGCATCCCGACTCTCGGGTCATCGACTCTCGCGAAACAGATGAAGGCCAGGCCATTCGGCGCCGCCGGTCATGCCCCGAATGCGGGCGTCGGTTCACCACCGTCGAAACCGCGGTCCTGGCCGTAGTGAAGCGCAGCGGCGTCACGGAGCCCTTCAGCCGCGAGAAGGTCATCAAGGGGGTCCGCCGCGCCTGCCAGGGCCGACAGGTGGACGAGGATGCGCTGAATCTGCTGGCCCAGCAGGTGGAAGACACCGTGCGTGCGGCGGGGTCGCCGGAGGTGCCAAGTCACGAGGTCGGCCTGGCGATCCTCGGCCCGTTGCGCGACCTCGACGAGGTCGCTTACCTGCGTTTCGCGTCGGTGTACCGGTCGTTTTCGTCGGCGGACGATTTCGAGCGCGAGATCGAAGCGCTGCGCGCCCACCGCAAAGTAGCTAGCCCATCCTGACCCAACCTGACCCCATGCCCGATCTGCACCCCGATCTCGAGGCGCTGGCGCCGCTGCTTGGTACCTGGGCCGGCAGGGGAAAGGGCAAGTACCCCACGATCCAGACCTTCGAGTACCTCGAAGAGGTGGTGTTCTCCCATGTGGGCAAGCCGTTTCTGGTTTACACGCAAAAGACGAAGGCGGTCGCCGACGGGAGGCCGTTGCACGCCGAGACGGGATATCTCCGTGTGCCCCAACCGGGCCGCGTCGAGCTGGTCCTGGCCCATCCGAACGGCATCACCGAAATCGACGCGGGCACGTATTCGGTGACCGGCGATGTTATCGAGGTCGAGTTGTCCTCGACCGCAATCGGATTGGCTCCGACCGCCAAAGAAGTGAATGAGCTCGGCCGTTCCCTGCGCGTCGAGGGTGACGATCTGTCGTACACGGTGCGGATGGGCGCCGTAGGCCTGCCCCTGCAGGACCACCTCGCCGCCGCGTTGCACCGGAAGCGCTGAACCGCGCTAGCGTCTCTCAGTCCAGTTGTCGCACACCGTCGTTGACGACACGCCCGGCCACGCCGACCCAGCCCTCCGGGTTCCAGGTGGTTTCGATCACCGATCCCTTGCCCTGGGTGATGGTGAGGTCGCGGCTGAGGTAGTCGGTGATCCGCATCGCCGCCGACCCGGTCGCTTCGTCTTCGCGCACACCGAGATTGGAGGCGAACATGCGCGCCCGCAACGATCCGGCGGACCGATCGGTCCATGTCCACAGGTAGTGCGCGACGTCGTCGGGAAAATCGGCGGGGTCGGCCGACAACAGGGCGTCGACCGAATCGATGTCGTGGATGGCGAATACGGGAGCCCATTCCGCGCGCGCGCTGATAGTGGTGAGGTCTTTGTCATGGCTCACCTGGACGATGCCGGCCGGCACCTGCAGCGTGTTGATCGGCATATCCTGCGCACGGAGCCACCACGACGCTCCGACGGTCGGGTGGCCGGCGAACGGGATCTCGGTTCTGGGGGTGTAGATGGTGGCGACTGCGCTGGTCGCCCCCATGACCGGAAGATCCACGAATATCGTTTCGCTGTAGCCCAATTGGGCTGCCAGGTCTTGCCGGTCGGACGGTTCGACCTGGGCGGCGTCAACGACGCCGAGTGGATTCCCGAAATTCCCGTCCGGATCGGTGAACACGCGCAACACCGTCACGTCGATACCCATGACCCGACTCTACGGACCGGGAACGGTGTCTCAGGTAGCGCTACGTTCGTCGGAACCCATCGCGCTGAGCACCGCGACGCGGGTGTCGGCCGGCCCCGTGACCGTTTGTTCGCCGCTGCCGCTGCGCAGCAACTCGCGCAGCGCGGCCTGGTCGTATTCGGCGGGCTCGGTGGTGTCGATGAAGCGCTGGACGACGTCGATGAAGCGGGCGGGATCGTCGTGGAACGGGAAATGGCCTGAGCCCTCGAAGATTTCGAGCCGCGAGCCGGGCATCGCCGAGTGCGCCATCCATGCGTGCCGGACGGGCACCACCACGTCACGCGTGCCCCAGACAATCAGCACCGGGATAGCCTGGGTCAAATAACATCGATCCAGCATGGTGACGATCTGCCCGCGCCAGTCCACCACCGCGCGCAAGGTGCGCGTGAACGCCGACGAGGCCGTCGGCTCCGGCAGGTCGTCGAGGATCCGCAGCACGTTCGCCAGGTCATTGCCCAGGCCGGTCGTGCCCACTACCTTGCCGAGGATCCGCCCGACCGTCTGCAGCGCCGGCAGCACCAGGGGCAACCGCAGCAAGGCCAGCGCCTCGCTGCCCATCGGCAGCGACGCCAGTCGCAGGGCCACGTTGACGTCCTTGGTGACGCCGCCGGCGCCGATCAGGATCAGCCGTTCCACCAAATGTGGGAACTGGTAGGCGAACTGCATTCCCACCCCGCCGCCCAGCGAATGACCCACGACGGTGACCCGCTCGATTTCGAGCACGCTGAGCAGGTCGCGCATCCCGTTGGCGTACGCCGCGACCGAGTAGTCGGCGCGCGGCTTGTCGGACCGCCCGTGGCCCAGCAGATCCGGCGCGATGACCGTGAACCGCTGGGCGAGCTTGGCCTGGATGGCGTTCCAGGTGGTGGAGTTGTCGCCGATCCCGTGAATCAGCAGAATCGCCGGCCCGGAACCGGCGATCCGGTACGCCCGCTTGTAGCCGTGGATGGTGCGGAACTGCAGCGTCGGTGTGGTCACTTCCCGCACCGGACGAAGATTGCGCTTTCGCTCAGGCATGTCGCAACCTCGTCGTCTTGTGAGGGGTCAGGAGGGTGTCAGGATGGGTCGTCGTCGTCAAACTTCTTCTCGCCCTGCTGGGCGAGGAATCGCTCGAACTCCGCGCCAAGCTCGTCGCCGCTAGGCAGATCTTCGTCGCGCCTCAGTAACGATCTGTTCTCCTGAGCGTCGATGAACGCATCGTACTGGCGCTCGAGTGCCGCCACCACTTGAGCGACCTCCGCGCTTGCCTCGACCTGCTCGTCGATCTTGGCCCGGATCTCGGCCGCCGCTTCGGTCAGCGCGGACAACGGCAGCTCCAGCGACCCGGTCTTGGCCACCTGCTCGAGCAGTGCCTGGGCGGCGGCGGGGTAGTCGGTCTGGGTCAGGTAGTGCGGGACGTGCACGGTGAATCCGACCACCTCATGACCGTGCTGGGCCATCCGGTACTCCAGCAGGTTGGAGGCGCTGCCGGGGACCTGGATCTCCGAGATCCACGGTTGGAAATCGACGATCAGCTCACCGTTGTTGGAGTGCGCCGTCAGCGTGATCGGCCGGGTGTGCGGAACCGCCATCGGCACGGTGCCCAGGCCGATCGTCCGTCGGACCCCCAGGCGCTCGGCCAGCAGTCGCACCGCACCGATGAAGCGCTCCCACTTCAGATCCGGTTCCATGCCGGACAGCAGCAAAAACGGCGTGCCGACGCTGTCGCGTAGCGCGTACAGGCTCAGCTCCGGGTCGTCGTAATTGGTGAAGTGATCGGTCTTGAAAGTCATCAGCGGGCGCCGCGAGCGGTAGTCCAGCAATTCGTCGATCGCGAACGACGCCACCAACTCGGTGTCCAGGGCCGCCTTCAGGTGGGTCGCGGCCAGGCGAATCGCGTGACCGGCGTCGGAAAACCCCTGCAGGGCGTGTACCAGCACCGGACCGCGGCCATCGGACGTCGCCAGTTGGGGCGCGGGCAACTCAAGCTCGTAGATGCCGGCCTGCCCGGGCTGGTGCTGCTGCTCGTCAACTCGGTCTTGATCGTCGGGCATGGTGTTGCCTCCTCTCTGGGGGCTTCTAACCAGTGTCCCTCTAACTTCGGAAAACGCGCGCGGCTTGGGCGTTGGTGAATTTGCCGGCAAGACGATTAGTGCGATTGTTACAGGCTGACCACAGGTCGGCGGCCGGTGGTCGGGCATGATGGGATTCAATGCGCACAATGAGGGTATTGCTCTGCCTGCTGGCCGGCTTGACGCTGCTACTGGTGTCGTGCAGCCGGTCGGCTAGTCACGGATTGGCATTACCAGTGCCCAAGCCACGGCCCAGCGTACCTGTGCAGCAGCTCGGCGACTCCGGGCGCGAGGGCGTGGCCGGTCCGGTGGACCCCGACCCGCGGGTGGGCGCCGTCTTCTTCGACGGCGGCACTCGGCACTCGTGCACGGCCTCGGTGGTGCATTCGAAGGGCGGAGACCTCGTCCTGACCGCCGCGCACTGCCTGTCCGGGGGCTTGCAGGCGGAGTTTGTCCCTGGTTTCGCCGGCAATGCCGCCGACATGTGGACGCTCGTCGAGCTGTATTTCGACCCCCGATGGCTGGCCGGCAAGGATCCGCACGCCGATTACGCGCTCGCGCGGGTGAGCGGCGCCGGCGCGGGACCGCTGGAAGCCCACGTCGGCTCCGCCCTGTCCCTGGCCACGGCACCTGCCGCGGGCAGCCGGATCAGCGTGATCGGCTATCCGGGTGGCGTGGGTGGCCTCCCCATCGGCTGTCAGGCCAGCACCGCGGTCACCGAGAGCGGGTTTCCCGCCTTGCCGTGCGAAGGATTGGTCGACGGCACCAGCGGCGCGCCATGGATCAGCGGTTCGGCGGTCACCGGGCTGATCGGTGGCTTCGAGGGCGGTGGGTGCGCAGAAAACGTGTCGTACTCGGCGCCGTTCGACGAACACACCGCGGCGCTGCTGGCGCGCGCCGAGGACGGCGGTCCCGGCGACAGCGCGCCGACCGATTACCGCGATCCCTGTTAGCGGCGGAACTGGCTGAGCGCGCGCATCTTGTTGGTCACGTCCAGCGCGGCGACCTTGTAGGCCTCGGAGAACGTCGGGTAGTTGAACACCGCGTCGACCAGGTAGTCGACGGTGCCGCCGCAGCCCATCACGGCCTGCCCGATGTGCACCATCTCGGTGGCGCTGGTGCCGAAGATGTGCACCCCGAGCAGCTTGCGGTCCTCGGTGGACACCAGCAGCTTGAGCATCCCGTAGGAGTCGCCCGCAATCTGGCCGCGGGCCAGCTCCCGGTATCGCGCCACACCCACTTCGTAGGGAACCGATTCCTTGGTCAGCTCCACCTCGGTGGCTCCGACGTAGGAGATCTCGGGGATCGAATAGATGCCGATCGGCTGCAGGTCGGTGATGCCGTCACAGCTTTCCCCGAACGCGTGGTAGGCGGCGAGTCGGCCCTGTTCCATCGATGTCGCGGCCAGGGCGGGGAACCCGATGACGTCACCGACGGCGTAGATGTGCTCCACCTTGGTCCGGAACTTGTCGTCGACCCAGATCCGCCCGCGGCCCTGGGCCTCCAGGCCGGCGTTGGGCAGGTCGAGGTGGTCGGTCTGGCCCTGGCGTCCCGCGGAGTACATGACCGTCTCGGCCGGAATCTGCTTGCCGCTGGCCAGGGTGGTCACGGTGCCGGAGGCGCCAACGTCGACCCCGGTCACTTCCTCCCCGCATCGGAAGGTCACCGCCAAGTCGCGCAGGTGGAACTTCAGTGCCTCGACCACCTCGGGGTCGCAGAAGTCCAGCATGTCCTGCCGCTTCTCCACGACGGTCACCTTGGTGCCCAGCGCGGCGAACATGGAGGCGTACTCGATGCCGATCACACCGGCACCGACGACGACCATCGAGGCCGGCAGCGTCTTGAGGTCGAGGATCCCGTCGGAATCGAGCACCCGATCTTCGTCGAACTCGACCCCGGACGGCCGGGCCGGCGTGGTGCCGGTCGCGATGACGACGTATTCGCCTGTGATGGTGGTCGTGTCCCGCTGGGAGGGGTCTTCGACGGCAATGGTGTGCGGGTCGACGAAGCGGGCGTGCCCGATCAGCAGGTCGACCCGGTTGCGCATCAATTGGTCGCGCACCACGTCGATTTCCTTGCCGATCACGTGTTGGGTCCGGGCCAGCAGGTCGGCCGGGGTGATGCGGTCTTTGACGCGGTAACTCGCCCCGTACAGCTCGCGCTGACTCATCCCGGTGAGGTAGAGAACGGCCTCGCGCAACGTTTTTGACGGGATTGTGCCCGTGTTGACGCACACACCGCCGAGCATGCGGCCGCGTTCGACGATCGCGACGGATTTGCCTAGCTTGGCCGACGCGATCGCGGCCTTCTGCCCGCCCGGCCCCGAACCGATCACGACGATGTCGTACTCCTGCATCGAACCCATGGGATAGACGATAAGGCTCACAGTCCAGACTTTCTCCACAAGTGACTCGCTCAGCCCCATTGCGCGAACACCCGTCGACGGACACGGTTGCCAGCGTTGAGGCTCATGACCAAGCATCGAGCTGACTTTGAGCTGAACCGCCCCGGAGCGTTAATCGCTGCGCTACCGGCCGTTCTCGGTTTCGTCCCGGAAAAATCACTGGTCCTGGTGTCGCTGGATGGCGGCGAACTGGGGTCGGTGATGCGGGTGGATTTGTCCGAGGAACTTCTCGACCGGGTTGAGCACCTTGCCGAGGTCGCTGCCGCCGCTGCACCCGAGGCCGCGATCGCAGTGATCGTCGATGCGGACGGCGCGCACTGTCCGCGGTGCAACGAGGAATACCGGCAGCTGTGCACGGTACTCGTAGAAGCGTTGGCGCAGCGCGACATTGAGCTGTGGACGGCGCATGTGGTGGACCGGGTAGCCGCCGGCGGGCGCTGGCACTGCGTCGACGGCTGCGGTTCGAGCGGCGTGGTCGACGACCCATCGGCGTCGCCGCTGGCCGTTGCCGCAGTACTGGACGGCCGACGGCTATATCCGCGGCGCACGGACCTGCAGGCTGTCATCGCGGTCGACGACCCTGCGCGCAGCGCCGAACTGGCCGCCGTCGTCGAGCGACAGGCGGCAAAACGCAAGGCGGCGCATCGTGTCGATGCCGCGGACGAGGGCCGGTTTTGCCGCCGCGACGTCGAGAACGCGGTGGCCGCGGCCGCGCGGGTCGCCGGCGGGCAACCGCTGTCCGACGTCGAGTTGGCGCGGCTGGGTTGCGCGCTGACCGACGCGCAGGTGCGCGACCTGCTCTATGCCCTTGCCGTCGGCGAAAACGCCGGTGCCGTCGAGTCATTGTGGGCGGTTCTGGCGCGTACGCTGCCGCCGCCTTGGCGGGTCGAGGCGCTGGTGTTGCTCGCGTTCAGCGCCTACGCCCGTGGCGACGGGCCACTGGCCGGGGTGTCACTGGAGGCCGCGCTGCGCTGCGCGCCGGGCCATCGGATGGCGGGCATGCTGGACACCGCGCTGCAATCCGGCTTACGGCCGCAAGACATTCGGAAACTCGCAGACACCGGTTACCGGCTTGCGGATCGTCTCGGGGTGCGGTTGCCGCCGCGGCGCACGTTCGACCAGAGAGCGGGGTAGGTGCTGGGTAAGTCAGACCTTTTCGACCTTGACCGCGTGCGCCATCTCGTGGGGCAGGGTGACGTTCTCGTGGCCCGGGATCACGATGGTGACTCCGCCGCTCGGCGTGGTTTCGACGGTAACCCGGGCGTTGGGTACCACGCCGGCGTCCTTGAGCCGCGTGATCAGGTCGGTGTCGCCCTGGACATGCTCGGTGAGCTGCCGGACCACCACGGCGACCGGCGATCCGGCCGGTAACTCGGTCAAGCGGACCAGGTTGGCGTCGCCGCTGCCGAAGTCCGGACCGACTCCGAGGTCCAACAGGCCAGGGATCGGGTTGCCGAACGGGGACGTCGTCGGATTGTTGAGCACCTGAACCAGCCGGCGCTCTACATCCTCGCTCATCACGTGCTCCCACCGGCATGCCTCGGCGTGCACTTCCTCCCACGGCAACCCGATGACGTCGACGAGCAGTCGTTCGGCGAGGCGGTGCTTGCGCATCACCGCGATCGCCAGCGCCCGGCCCTTGTCGGTGAGCTCCAGATGGCGGTCGCCGGCGACGCGGAGGAGCCCGTCGCGCTCCATCCGGGAGACAGTCTGGCTGACGGTCGGCCCGCTCTGCTCGAGCCGCTCGGCGATCCGGGCACGCAGCGGCGTCACGCCCTCTTCCTCGAGGTCGTAGATCGTCCGCAGGTACATCTCGGTGGTATCGACCAGCTCGTTCATTCAGCACCCTCCATTGCCGCTGAGTCTACTTGGCCAGCTGCGTGAATGGGTCTAACGCTTCCCAGGCAAGCAGTATGCCCGCCGCTAAGGTGCGGCGGGCATACCGTCTGCTAACTGGCTCGAGTTGTCGGCAATCAACTGGCGTAGGAGCGTAACCGATCGGCTCGTTCGCCGTTGCGCAGTTTGCACATCACGTCGCGCTCGATCTGACGCACCCGCTCGCGGGACAGACCGAACAGTTTGCCGATCTGGTCCAGGGTGCGGGGCTGGCCATCGTCCAGGCCGAACCGCAACCGGATCACCTGGTGCTCACGCTCGTCGAGAGTTGCCAGCACACTACGGATGTCGGTGTGCAACAGCTCGGCGATCACCGCGTTCTCGGCGGACATCGCTTCGGCGTCCTCGATGAAGTCACCCAGCGGGGCCTCTTCTTCGGAGCCGACGGGCATGTCCAGGCTTACCGGGTCGCGGCTGTGCTCGAGCAGGTCGTTGATCTTGTCGACCGGAATGCCGGATTCGGCGGCCAGTTCCTCGTCGGTGGCTTCACGTCCCAAGTTCTGGTGCATCTCGCGCTTGATTCGGGCGAGCTTGTTGACCTGCTCCACCAGGTGAACCGGCAGCCGGATGGTGCGGCTCTGGTCGGCCATGCCGCGGGTGATGGCCTGACGGATCCACCAGGTGGCATACGTCGAGAACTTGAATCCCTTTGTGTAGTCGAACTTCTCCATCGCGCGGATCAGTCCGAGGTTGCCCTCCTGGATGAGGTCTAGCAACGGCATGCCCCGACCGGTGTAACGCTTGGCCAGCGAAACCACCAGGCGCAGGTTCGCTTCCAGCAGGTGGCGGCGGGCCTCTTCGCCATCGCGCGCCACGGCAGCCAATTCGCGCTTGCGGTTCTCGCCGAGGCGCTTACGGGTCTCCAATAGATGGTCGGCGTAGAGCCCGGCCTCGATGCGCTTTGCCAATTCGACTTCGCCGGCGGCGTTCAGCAACGCCGTCTTTCCGATGCCGTTCAGATATACGCGCACCAGGTCCGCTGCGGGGCTTTGGGCATCCAGATCGCCCTCAACCCGGCTCGTGTTGGCCCTTCTGGTGGCTTCGGCCATTACGCCCTCCCCGATTGGCTTTGTACTGTCATGTGGTTTAACGACAGATCAGCTCTTTGAGTTCCCGCCCGGACGTCATCTCACACGCTTTGACGTGCAGAAATGTGCCGACGACCTGAGAATGTGCTGAGAATGCGGCGCGTGGCCGCCAGACGGCCCGGCTAACCCCGCTCCTCGGGGTCAGCAGACCGCGGGGCCTCGATCGCCGGACGCTCGGCCGTCGGGAACAACGGGGTGCGTCGCTGGACGGCGTCGAACCGTCGGGGCTCGGTGGAGCTGCGAGGCGGTCGGTCGTTGGCGATCAGCACGGCCATCCACGGCAATGGCACCGACGCCGCCACGATGAGCAGTGAGATCAGACCGTTGTGCCAGGCGCCGTAGGCGACCGCGGCCAGGATCAGCGCCGGAATGCGAAACGCCATCAAGGTCAGGTACTTACGTACCCGCGCGCGATGCTCCTCCTCATACGACGGAGCCGCGGCGGTGATCAGTACCGGGTGACCATCATCGTCGAAACCCAGCTTGGAGCCGCGCTTCATACCTCCACTGTTCCACATCGGATCGGTTCCGGCTCGGGCGAGTTAGGAGGCACAATGTCAGGTATGGACACCCAGACGATCGAACGCACCGACGCCGACGAACGCGTCGATGACGGGACCGGCAGTGACACGCCCAAATACTTCCACTATGTCAAGAAGGACAAGATCGTCGAGAGCGCCGTGATGGGCAATCACGTGGTCGCCTTGTGCGGTGAGGTGTTCCCCGTCACGAAGTCTGCCAAGCCGGGCTCGCCGGTTTGTCCGGATTGCAAGCGGATCTACGAGACGATGAAGAAGGGCTGATCAGGGCCGATCAACGCCCGATCAGTTTGGGGGCTCTGCTGTCACCGTATTCTGCTGCGCCGGCGGCGAATCCACTGGTGTCCCAGAAGTCCGGGCACCACGCACGCGCGACACCAGCCATTTGCGCAGCCGGTGGGCATGCGTCTTCGGCGCCGGGAATTCCTCCTGGACGGCGGCGTTGAGTTCGGCGCCCAGCATGATCGCGAAGCCGGCGAAGAATGCGTACAGCAAAAACGCGATTGGCGTGGACAGCGCGCCGTAGGTGTAGCCGGTGCTGGTGATCCACCTGAGGTAGAAGCGGAGGCCCAGCGTGGCCACCACGAACACGGTGGTCGCCAGGATCGCCCCGTATATCAGTCGATGCGACGGCAGTGGTACCGGCAGCGCCACCCGGTAGAGCAGCATGATCCCGATCATCAGGGCGAAAACCAGCGCCGGGAGGTAGCCAGAGTGCAGCACGTTGGCCCAGCTGTCCGGGATGTGTTCAGCCACCTTGCGCGGGCCCACCACCGCCAACGGCGCGGTTACCACTACGGACACCAGCAGCACGAGGTACAGAAACAGCGCGAAGAATCGCTGCCGCACCGGGTGGCGCAGCGGAGTTTGGTCATGCGCCTCGACCACGGAATCGACGAAGGCCGACATCGCCGACGATCCCGCCCACAGCGAGATCACAAAACCGAGCGAAACCACCTCGCCGCGCGCCTCGCCGGCGATATCGCGGATGGTGGGTTCGATGATCTCGTTGACCACGCTGGGGGAGAAAAAGCTGTGGGCCGCGGAGATTACGCGTTGCTCGATGATCGTCAGCGTGTCCGCGCCGAACAGCGGCGCCACGTAGGCCAGGCTGCCCAGCATTCCCAACAACAGCGGCGGCAATGACAAACAGGACCAAAAGCCGGCCTGCGCCGACTCCGAGAAGATCGAGTCGTCCCAACTTTTGGACAGGGTCCTCAAGCTGATTCGCCAGATGTGGTGGCGAGTCGGCCTAGCGGGTTGGGTGTTCATACCCTCCCAGCATTGCCGACGATGGCAAGCACTGCCCTCATTGCCGACGGGCGATTCGCCGTACTAGCTTGCGCTTGCCTCCAGCACTGCGGCTAACTCGGTCAGTTTCGCCTCATGCTCGTTGGCGTGATGCTGGCAGAAGAGAAGCTCGGCACCGGAAGGCAGCTTGGCACGGACTCGGGCTGCTGCGCCGCAGCGGTCGCACCGGTCGGCCCTAGTCAGCTCGGGACTGGTCAGAGTTGCATTCATGGCTTCTCCGTTCTGGCGTGTCTTCAACTTTGTCAGACGTTCTGGCTTTTCGCGTTGTTCCCGGGCCGTTATCAGGTGTGTCGTTTCTCACGAATTCCCGCCCACGCATCGGGCAAACTGTTTATGATGCCGATCACTCCCGCCGTACTCGCGCACCTGTGTGGAGAACAGGAGTGGGCGCACGCCCGTATCCGGGGCGGAATCCGTGTCGAGCCGAGCGGTTGGTCGGATGAGGCCCCGTTCATCCACCTCTCGACGCTCGAGCAGGTGCACCTGCCGGCAAACAGGCTCTTCAGCGGTCGCACGGACCTCGTGCTGCTGCACATCGACGCGGCGGCACTCGACTCACCCGTGCGATGGGAACCGGGGGTACCCACCGATCCGGAGTCGATGCTGTTCCCGCACCTGTACGGTCCGCTGCCGGCCACCGCCGTGATCAAGGTCACACCCTACCGGCCGGGGCCCGATGGCGCCTTCGCGCCGGTCGCCGAACCTCAGGATTCCACGTAGGCGTCGGCCTCGATCTCCACCAGCAGTTCAGGTGCGATCAGCGCCGAAACTTCGACCATGGTGGCTGCGGGGCGTGTTTCACCGAAAACTTCAGCGTGCACTTCTCCGACCTCGCGCCACCGCGAAATGTCCGTCACGTAGATGCGGGTACGGACCACGTCGGCTAGTGCCGCGCCCGACTGTCCGAGAGCAACTTCGATGCGGCGCAAGGCATCTCTGGTCTGGGCGGCGATGTCGCCGGCCGGTCCCGCGCCGGTTGTTCCGGCCACCGCCACGTGCGGGCCGACCCGCACCGCACGGGAGTACCCGACCACCGATTCGAAATTGGATCCGGATGAGACGACGGTGCGGCTGGCTGACATGCGGTCACAGTACGGCCCCTGATATCAGGGGTGTCGCGGGCGCAGTCGAATTTGGTGTGCCGCAGCGGAATCGAGCGGTCTGGTACCGCCCACTACCTTGAGGGCCCCCACAACGTGCACACTGGTGATCGTGACCCCGCAGGTGAGGCGTGGATGCGCAATGTTTGAAGGTTTGTCGCCGCAGATACAGCGCGATTTCGCTGGCTCGTTCGCGGTGTATGCGAGGTGAGATGTCGTGGACTTTTCAGCGTTGCCCCCCGAGGTCGTCTCTGCGCGGATTCATGCTGGACCGGGTGCGGAATCACTCATCGAGGCGTCTGGCGCGTGGCAGCGGCTCGGCACGAGTTTGGAGGAATCGGCCGCGACCAATGCCGCCGCGCTGTCGTCACTGAATGAGACCTGGCAGGGTCCGTCTGCGGCGGCCATGGCCGAGTCCGTCGAGCCGTACCTGTCCTGGTTGCGCAGCACCGCGCAGCAGTGTCAGCAGATAGCCGCCGGGGCGCAGGACGCCGTCGCGGCCTTCATCTCCGTTCGCGCGGCGGTGGTTCCGCTCGCGCTGGTCAGAGCCAACAGGATTCGGCTGGCACAGCTGTGGGCCACCAATCAGTTCGGGATCAACCTGCCGGCCATCGCCGAAACCGAGGACGAATACCTGGGCATGTGGGCCAACAACTCGGCGGCGATGAGTCGTTATCTGGCGGCCTCGGCGCAAGCCACCACGCTGCCGCTGTTCTCGTCGCCCGGCCGCGATTGCCAATCCGGCGGGTTTGGCCGCCCAAGCCAGTGCGGTGTCGTCGGTGTCATTGGCGACCCTGGCGACTACTTCGGCGACGGCCGCTGCCAGCTCCCCGATCTCGTCGATCATCTCGGCGATCCAGGGCTTCGACCCGACCAAAGGCTGGGTCGGATTGGCCAACGTCTATGCCTACCAGTTCGTAGCGTCCGGTTTTCCGATCAACCTGCTCAGCTACCTGGCGCAGTTGAGCGCGGCCCAGTCGCTGCAGACGGTGAGCGGCGACATTGGCCAGGGGCTGGCCGAGGGCCAGGGCGCCCTGGGAGGGGTAGCGGGGGGGAGCGGGCGCGTTCGGCGCCGCCGGAATGTCGGCAGAACTCACCGCGGCGATCGGTGTGGGTGTGTCGGTGGGCAAGCTGACCCTGCCGCCGGCGGTGGTGGGCCTGTTGCCCGGGTAGCAGGCGCCGGTCCAACTCGCGTCGGTGGCAACGCCGCTCACCGACCTGGACTCCCAGGACGCTTTAGACTCCGACTTCCCCCTGCCTCCGTTGATGCCGCCGCCGGTCTCGTCGGCAGGCAGCGGTTGGCGCAAGAGGAAGCAGCAAAAGTACGGGGCTTACCAGGAGCCCGAGGAAGACGAGTACGAGGACTCGCCAGACGAGTCGGAGGAGCCACCGGAGTCGCCAGGCAGCGGTTGGCGCAAGCGGGCAAGCTACGACGACATCGAGCTGGGGGCGGAGCTTCGGGGGACGGTTATGAAAAAGCCGCCATCGGCGGGATGAGTAGCGGCCCGATGCATCACCCCGCCGGCAGCTCCACCACCCGGTCGTTGCCGTAGTCGGTGACGTAGAGGTTGCCGGTGGTGTCCACGGCTACCGCGGTCGGATTGTTCAGGCCGGTGATCGGCAGCGTCGTCGGGGTGGCCGCGCCCGGCGGCAGCTTGAGTACCCGATTGTTGAGATCGTCCGCGACGTAGAGGTTGCCGGCGGCGTCCACCGCCACCCCGTAGGGTCCGTTGAGGCCGGTGAACGGCAGCTCCGCCGGCGCGTCCGAATCTGCCGGGAGCTTCAGCACGCGGTTGTTGCTGAAGTCGCTCACGTAGAGGTCGCCGGCGGTGTCCACCGCTACGCTCTGGGGTGCCCGAAGGCCAATGAACGGCAGCACGGCCAGAATTGCGGAGCGCGCGGCCAGCTTGACCACCCGATCCTTCGTCACGTCGGTGACATAGAGGTTGCCGCCGGCATCGACCGCCACACCCCAGGGCTGGTTGAGGTCGGTGAACGGCAGCACGGCCTGAGTACCAGAGCCCGCCGCCAGCGCCAGCACCCGTTTGTTGGCCGGGTCGGTGACATAGAGGGCGCCGACGGCATCCACCGCCAGACCCTGCGGCTTGTTGAGGCCGGTGAACGGCAGCCCGATCGGGAAGCTCGACCCGGGCGCCAGTTTCAGCACCCGGCTGGTGCCGAAATCGGCGACGTAGACGTCACCGGCGGCGTCCACGGCCACGTCGCCGGGTCGGCTGAGGCCGGTAAAGGGCAGCGTGACTTGAGGACCGTATGTGAGTTGAAGGGGCTGGACGCCTGTGGGCTGCGCGGTGCTGGCGGGCGGCGCGACCACAGGGCGGATCGCGTTGTGTTGCCGTCGGTCGGTGATGATGGTGACAAGAACGACGGCGGCGATGACACCCACCGCCACCAGGAGGGCCAGGATCACGCTGGCGAGCCGGCGGCCCCGCCACGGCTGCCATGGCGGGGTGTCGGTGTCGGGTGTCGGGCGGTCGGCGGGCTGTGCCGGCGGCATCGCGGCCTAATCCTTTCGCAACGTGCGCGATCTTGACGTTGTGGACTCCGAACTTCGGCTACAGCTTGCCGACTAGCCGCACGCCTGGGTGATGCGGGATTTCCGGCTGATGGTGAAGATTACCGCGTTCCCGCTTGATGAAACCCCGGTTTTTTGGGAGCGGGCTGGCCGTACTGGGGGCAGTAGGCCTGGATGGCGGCTCCGGTGAAGTAGGCGGCATCGTTGGCCGCCCAACTGGTGGCGCCGGTGACCTTGGCGATCAGGTCGGCATTGCTGGTGTTGGGGTTGTCGTTGAGGGTGGCGCAGACGACGGTTTTCGCGACCTGGATCGCCCTGTCGGGTGGCCCGTAATTGATGCCGGAGCTGTTGAGGTTGGCGATGAACGCGTCGTCGGTGCCGTCCGCGTAGGCCGGGGCGGCCAACCCGATGGCGAGCGCCACCAGCGCTAGGGCTCTTACGGCTCTTATCACTTGTCGCTCTAGTCCAGGTAGTCGCGCAGGACCTGAGAACGGCTGGGGTGGCGCAGCTTTGACATCGTCTTGGACTCGATCTGGCGGATGCGCTCGCGGGTCACGCCGTAGACCTGGCCGATCTCGTCGAGGGTGCGGGGCTGCCCGTCGGTGAGGCCGAAGCGCAGCCGTACCACGCCGGCCTCGCGTTCCGAGAGCGTCTCCAGCACCGACTGCAGCTGGTCCTGCAGCAACGTGAACGAGACCGCGTCGACGGCCACCACCGCTTCGCTGTCTTCGATGAAGTCGCCCAGCTGGCTGTCGCCCTCGTCGCCGATGGTCTGGTCCAGCGAGATCGGCTCGCGGGCGTACTGCTGGATCTCCAGCACCTTCTCGGGGGTGATGTCCATTTCCTTGGCCAGCTCTTCAGGCGTGGGCTCGCGGCCCAGATCCTGGAGTAGCTCGCGCTGAATGCGGCCGAGTTTGTTGATCACCTCGACCATGTGCACCGGGATGCGAATGGTGCGTGCCTGGTCGGCCATGGCGCGGGTGATGGCCTGACGGATCCACCACGTCGCGTACGTGGAGAACTTGTACCCCTTGGTGTAGTCGAACTTCTCCACCGCGCGGATCAAGCCCAGGTTTCCTTCCTGGATCAGATCCAGGAATGCCATGCCGCGGCCGGTGTAGCGCTTGGCCAGCGAAACCACCAGCCGCAGATTGGCTTCCAGCAGATGGTTTTTCGCGCGATCGCCGTCACGGCAGATCCACACCATGTCGCGACGCTGAGCGGCGGGCAGTTTGTCGCCCCGCTCGGTCAGCTCGGTCATCAGTTGCGTGGCATACAGACCGGCCTCGATACGCTTGGCCAGCTCAACCTCTTCCTCCGCGTTGAGCAGCGCCACCTTGCCGATCTGCTTGAGGTAGGCGCGAACCGAGTCGGCCGACGCGGTGAGCTCGGCGTCCTTGCGGGCCTGACGCAGCGCCTCGGATTCGTCTTCGTCCCACACGAAATCACCGGAGGCCTTGTCCTTTTCGGACGGCTCGGCGATCTCCTCGTCCTCCTCGGCGGGGGCTTCGCTGGCCGCTGCGGGCGAGGCGGCTTGGCCGTCCTCGGCCTCGACTGGCTCGATGTCGGTGTCCTCGGCATCGGCCGCTACGTCGTCGACCTCCAGATCGTCGAGGTTGAGGTCGGCGGCATCGATGTCTATGTCCTCGCCCGGCTCGCCGTCGAGGTCCGGTTCGACGTCAAGGTCCTCTTCGACCTCAGTGTCCACCACCTGCACGGTTGCCTCCGGGTTTTCCGGAGCGTCTTTGGGCGCTGAGCCTTTTGTTCCGCGGCCCCGCTTGGAGGGTGCCTTGGCCGGGGCGCTCTTGGCCGCGGCGCGGGTTTTCTTGGGGGCCTCATCGGCGGCGGCCTCGGCGGCCTTCGTGGTGGCCCGGGGTGCCGTTTTGGTGGCATGCTTCGCGGGGGCGGAACCGTTGGCGGCCTTCGCCGCCGGTCGCTTGGTGACGGTCTTGGCGGGAGAACCGTGAGATTTCGTGGCGGTGCGCTTCACCGGCTCATCGGTTGCCGGACTTGCTTTGGTCGCTGCCACATACACCCCTTTGGTCGGACTCACTTCCGGCGGGTCTGGGCATGCTTAACCGAAAGTATCTGCTATGTCGAATGTCGGCTTTGATATCAGCGTGAGTACTCGCGCGCTATCGGTCGGGCGGCCGCGGTGACCATTGTAACGACAGTGCGCGCCCATACCGCGCCACCGGGCAAAATTCAGTGGGTGACGTCGGTGGTGGAAGCCATGGCTGCGCCGACTATTCCGGCGGTGTTCAGCAGGGTCGCGGGCACCACCGGGGTGCGGTTTTCCAGCAGCGGAACCCATTTGTCGGCCTTGCGGCTGATGCCGCCGCCGGCGATGAACAGGTCGGGCCACATCACGTTCTCGATGGCGACCAGCACCCTGGTGACCTGCTTGGTCCACTTTTTAAAGCTCCAGTCGTTGCGCTCTCTGACCGACGACGCCGCCCGGTGCTCGGCCTCTTTGCCGCCGACGTCGACGTGCCCGAATTCGGTATTGGGTATCAACGTCCCGTTGTGGATGACCGCGGACCCGATTCCGGTGCCGAAGGTCAGCAAAATGACCAATCCAGAGTTGTCTTTGCCGGCCCCGTAGCGCTCCTCGGCGAGCCCGGCGGCGTCGGCGTCATTGAGGACCGTGACGTCCTGGCCGTTCAACTCGGAGCTGATGACGTCGCGCGCACTGGTGCCGATCCAGGCCTTGTCCACGTTGGCCGCTGTCTGCACCACGCCGTCGGTGACGACACCGGGATAGGTCACCCCGAGCGGTCCGGTCCAGCCGAATCCGTGGACCACCTCGGCGATGGTCTTGGCGACCGCCGACGGGGTGGCCGGCTGCGGGGTCAGCAGTTTGATCCGGTCACCGATCAGCTGTCCGGTGTCCAGGTCGACGATTCCGCCCTTGATGCCGCTGCCGCCGACGTCGATGCCGAATCCACGGCGCTGGGGTGAATCCGCGGTCGAGTCGGTGCTGGTCATGAATCCCTCCACCATCTCCAAGGCGAGATTTGGGCTATCCGCTCACCTTAACCGGATGAGGTCGCCCCTTGGGCGGTCTGAGATGGCCCCGTGACTCTGATGCGACTGTGATGCGATAGAGCGGTGACACGACCTGAGAACCAGCCCGCGCGGCTGCGCTCGGTGGCCGAGACGCTGGCCGCCGAGGCCGCCGAGTTCGTGCGGTGTCGTCGCGCCGAGGTGTTCGGCGCCCACGCGGGCCCCGCCGGGGGCGCGGTGCGGGCAAAGAGCACCCCGACCGACCCGGTGACGGTGGTCGACACCGAGACGGAACGGCTGTTGCGCGATCGGTTGGCTCAGCTGCGCCCCGGTGATCCGATCCTGGGGGAGGAGGGCGGCGGGCCCGCCGACCCGGCGGCCACTGCGGCCGGCGCGGTCACCTGGGTGCTTGACCCCATCGACGGCACGGTCAATTTCGTCTACGGCATCCCCGCGTACTCGGTGTCGGTCGCAGCACAGGTCGGCGGCGTGTCGGTGGCCGGCGCGGTCGCCGACGTCGTTGCGGGCCGCGTGTATTCGGCCGCCAGCGGCCTCGGTGCGCACGTCACCGACGAACACGGCCCCCACGCGCTCCGGTGCACCGACGTCGATGAGTTGTCAATGGCGTTGCTAGGCACCGGCTTCGGGTATTCACAGCGGCGCCGCGCAACCCAGGCGGCCCTGTTGGCCCAGATGGTGCCGGTGGTCCGCGATGTGCGGCGCATCGGTTCGGCGGCGCTGGACTTGTGCATGGTCGCGGCGGGGCGGCTGGATGCGTACTACGAACACGGACTGCAGTTGTGGGACCGGGCGGCGGGTGCGTTGATCGCGGCCGAGGCGGGCGCGCGGGTGGTGCAGCCCGCGCAGCACGGGCCGGCTTACGGCGCAGATGTCGCGGAGTTGGTGATGGCCGCGGCCCCGGGCATCGCCGACGAGCTGTTGGCGGCCCTGCAGCGATTCGACGGCCTGGCGCCGATCCCGCACTGACGTCAGCAGCTGCCGGCGTGGATCTTTGATAGCAGCGTGGGGTCGGACGGCTCGTTGGCGCCGGGGCGCAGGGTGGCGAGCACGGCGTCGATGTCGTCGCTGTGTGACAGCGCGCTGAAATCGGTGCCGATAGCGAGGTCGACGGAGTCGTCGGCGCGGTTGTCGTGGAACAGCTCGGCGCAGGGCGTGACCAGCCACACAGCCGCCGCGGTGGCTTGTCCGGCCGTGCCGAAGCGAATCTGACCTTGGCAGGTCAGGCGGGCGGTGGCGTAGATCGGATCGTTGGCTGCGGTCGGCTGGGCGAACCCCAGATCCTTGAGCACGCCGGCGACGTCGGCGGCTTGTCCGCCCCGTCCGCTGGCGTTGAGGACGTGGATCTTGGTGTCGCTGAGCCGGGCGGGCGTGACGTCCATCATTTCGCTGCGCGACGCCGGCTCGCCGAGCTGTGCCGGTGCCGATCCGGTCGTTTGCGCCGTTTGCGGGGGTGGATTGCAGGCTTCGGCCTGGTGAACCTTGGCCGGCCGGGTGAGCGCGACGGTCCAGGCCACGCCCGTCGCCACCACCACGAGGACCAATACGACAATTGCGGGCCGGGGATTCCGTCGCCGAAACGGTCGACCGTGCTTGTCGAAAGCGGTTCCCTCGGTGATTTGTGCGACCACAGGTGCACTCTAAAACGCCCTGTTTAAGCGCAGTTATTAAGGTCAAGTACAAAGTGTGACGTAAATCACACTGATATGGAACGCTATACGGGCACGAATCATTTGGTGGATGCGTTCGACGCTGGTACAAAGCGTTGCTTGAGGTAATGAGGGCTTAGAGGGGATAGGACGGGGACAGGAAGATGCCTACCGACTATGACGCTCCGCGGCGTACCGAGACAGATGACGTCTCGGAGGACTCGCTGGAGGAGCTGAAAGCACGACGGAACGAGGCGGCCTCGGCCGTGGTCGACGTCGACGAATCCGAATCCGCTGAGTCTTTCGAGCTGCCTGGTGCCGACCTGTCTGGCGAAGAGTTGTCGGTCCGCGTAATTCCGAAGCAGGCCGACGAGTTCACCTGCTCGAGCTGCTTTTTGGTGCAACACCGCAGCAGGCTGGCCAGCGAGAAGAACGGCCTGATGATCTGTACCGACTGCGCAGCCTGATAGCTGCACTCAGCTTGTCAGGGCCGACAGCACCCGCTCCGGGTGACGGCAGCTCACCAGCCAGTACGGCGTCGGGTCGTCTGGGTCATCGAGGACCAGCAGAACCATCGCGCCGACCCATGCCCGATGCAGCACGTAGGCCGCCGGGTCGAGCTGGCGGCCCAGCGCCGCTGACTTGGCCGAGCGCGGGATTTCGGCAAAGCGGGCGATCACGGTGACAGGCAGATGCGCCGGCCCAGCCCACAGTTCGACCCCGTTGCCAGCGCCGCCGGAGTCCTGGGTCACTCGGATCTCGACGCGGCCCAGCCACAACAGCGTTGCGGCCGCCACGGTGAACAGCGTCGCGTACGGCAGCCAGTCGGGTAGGGCGGCGACACCCAGGTTGACTTCGAAGGCGATCAGCGCCGCCAGCGCGAAACCCAGCGGCCACCACCACCACGGCACCCACAATCGCTCGCGATATCGCACACTGTGCGGCGCGATGCGCGTATCGGACACGCGGTCAAGGGTAATCTGTGGCCCCGTGTCGACCAGTCTCGCTGTTGTCCGCCTCGATCCCGGGCTCCCGCTGCCCAGCCGCGCTCATGATGGGGATGCCGGTGTCGATCTCTTTAGCGCAGAAGACGTCCAGCTGGCGCCCGGGCAACGTGCCCTGGTGCGCACGGGCGTCGCGGTGGCCATCCCCTTCGGCATGGTCGGGTTGGTGCATCCGCGCTCGGGATTGGCCGCGCGGGTGGGACTTTCGATCGTCAACAGCCCGGGCACCATCGACGCGGGCTACCGTGGAGAGATCAAGCTTTCGCTGATCAACCTCGACCCGGTCGCGCCGATAGACGTGCATCGCGGTGACCGGATCGCCCAATTGCTGGTGCAGCGGGTCGAGTTGGTCGAGCTGGTCGAGGTCTCGTCATTCGACGAAGCCGGCCTGGCCGAGACATCCCGCGGCGACGGCGGCCACGGTTCCTCCGGCGGACATGCGAGTTTGTGAGCGCCGGCGACGATGCAGAGCGAAGCGATGAAGAGGAGCGGCGCCAGATGGTGACGCCGGTGACGATACAGAGCGAAGCGATGAGGAGGAGCGGCGCTCATGGTGGCATTCGGTAGACGCTCAGACAAAGACGACAACACCTCCGACGGGCGAGTGGAGCCGGAAATTCCTGAAGAGATTTCAGTCGAGCGGGCAGCTTCTGACGAATCCGGGGAGTTGGACGGCCCGTTCGACATCGAGGACTTCGACGATCCCGCGGTCGCGGAGCTGGCGCGGCTCGACCTCGGCTCCGTGCTGATTCCCATGCCGGAGGGCAGCCAGCTGCAGGTCGAGCTGACCGAGGGCGGGATACCGAGCGCGGTGTGGGTTATCACGCCCAACGGTCGTTTCACCATCGCCGCGTACGCGGCACCGAAGACCACCGGTCTGTGGCGCGAGGTGGCCGGCGAGCTCGCCGACTCGCTGCGCAAGGACTCGGCCAAAGTCGTCATCAGGGACGGCCCGTGGGGCCGGGAAGTGATCGGCACCGCCACTGGCGCCGTGCATTTCATCGGCGTCGACGGCTACCGCTGGATGATTCGCTGCGTCGTCAACGGCCCGCACGAGACGATCGACGCGCTGGTCGAGGAGGCCCGGGAGGCGTTGGCGGACACCGTCGTTCGCCGCGGTGACACGCCGCTGCCGGTCCGGACGCCGTTGCCGGTGCAGCTGCCCGAGCCGATGGCCGCGCAACTGCAGGAGGCGGCGGCTCAACAGGCCCAACAGGCCGCACAACAAGCCGACTCGCAGGAGCAGCCCAACGAGCCGACCGCGCGCCGTAGCGCCGAGGGGTCCGCGATGCAGCAACTGCGCAGCACGAGCACCGGCGGCTAACGGGAAGCGTCGGCGAGCGCGGCAAGGCAAGCGGTGCCCAGCGCGGAGGCGTCCGCGCCGAACTGATCCAGCGTCACCGTGCGCAGCGCGGCGTGCGGCGCCGCGGCCGCCCAGTCGACGCCCACCTGCACCGGGTGAATCGGATCGTCGACCACGGCGACCACGCCCAGTGGCGGGGCCAGCCGGGCCAGCTCGGCGTGGCTCGGTGCCACGTAGGCCGCCGCTTCGTCCATCGCGCCGGGCAGGTGTGGCCACTGCGCCCGCCACGAGCGGGTCAGCTCCTCGGCCAGCCACGGCGGGCTGGATGCCCGCATCTGAGTGGTCGTCGCCGCCAGGCCGTCGCGACGCAGTTGGGACGCCGAATGCCGGGCCGCGAGAGCTGCGGGCGCCGACCCGGGCGCCCCGGTCCAGGCCGGCAGTGCGGCCAGGACCGCGACGGCGCGCTCGGGGTGGGCCAACGCCCACGCGGTCGCCACCGCGGCGCCGATTGAGACGCCGCCCACACAGATCGGACCTGCGCTCGCGGCCTCGTCCAACGCGGAAAGGTAGCCCTCGATCAACTGCTGCGGCTGCGGCGCCGGCGTCAGCAGAACCGCTCCGACGCCTTGTAGGGGGCCGGAAAATGCCCGGTAGACGTAGTCGTCGTCGGACCCGGTTCCGGGCAGCAACACGGTGGTGACACCGCGCAAATCGAGAGTCACTCCTCGATACTGCCGTGCGCCGGCAAGCAGTCCAACAACGTCGGTTTGATCTGTGTGGCGCCGGGGAACCAACAGGTCTACGGTGTCCGTTGGCAGACAATAGGGCGGAACAAACGGATAGCTGCATGAGCAGTGTCAGGAGGGGCCAATGGGGGCCCAGGGTTATCTGCGCCGGCTGACGCGGCGGTTGACGGAGGACCCGGAGAAACTCGACTCGAAGGACTTGTCCGACGAGGTCTTGAATACCGGTGCGCAGCGCGCGATCGACTGCGAGCGCGGCCAAGAGGTCACGATGGTGGGCACGCTGCGCAGCGTCGAGACGAACGGCAAGGGCTGCGCCGGCGGGGTGCGCGCCGAATTCTTTGACGGCAGCGACATCGTCACGCTGGTCTGGTTGGGTCAACGCCGGATCCCTGGCATCGACTCGGGCCGCACGCTGCGGGTGCGGGGCCGGCTGGGCAAGCTGGAGAACGGGGCCAAGGCCATCTACAACCCGCACTACGAAATTCAGCGGTGACCGTCGACAGCGATGGCGGGCCGGTGACTGCTAACCGCGTCAGCCCCGAGCGCCTGCTGGCGCAAATGGGTGGCGTGAGTGGTCTCATCTACTCGTCGCTGCCGGTGGTGACCGTCGTGGCGGTTTCCAGCGTCTCCGGCCTGCCGGCCGCCATCGCAAGCGCGCTGGGCGTGGCCGCGCTGGTGCTGCTGTGGCGGCTGGTTCGACGCGAATCCGCGCAGCCGGCGCTCGCCGGGTTCATGGGCGTCGGCGTCTGCGCGCTGATCGCCCATCTCGTCGGGCAGTCCAAGGGCTACTTCCTGCTGGGCATCTGGATGTCTTTGCTGTGGGCGGTGGTCTTCACTGCGTCGGTGGTGATCCGCCGGCCCATTGTCGGCTACCTGTGGAGCTGGTCCACCGGCCGTGATCGCGGCTGGCGCGACGTCCCGCGCGCGGTGTTCGCGTTCGACATCGCCTCGCTGGGCTGGGTGCTGGTCTTCGGTGCCCGCTTCGTGGTCCAGCACCTGCTCTACGACGCCAATCAGACCGGCTGGCTGGGCGTGGCGCGGATCGGGATGGGGTGGCCGCTGACCGCGCTGGCCGCGCTGCTGACGTACGTGGCGATCAAGGCCGCGCAGCGCGCCCTGGCCGAAGCCGGCAGCGCCGAAGTCCTGGCCGGCAGCACGGAGCTCGAGGTCGACACCAGCCGCGACTAATCGTCAGGCGAGGGGCCTTCGGGCAGCAACAGCTTGCGCAGATCCTCCTCGACCTCCGTGACCGCCACGAAGAGCAACTCGTCGCCGCCTTCCAGGGGTTCGTCGGACTCCGGCACGATGACTCGCGGCCCGCGCAGGATCGTCACCAGCGCGGCATCGCGCGGCAGTTGCAGCCTGCGCACCGGCTTGCCCCCCCACGGCGTGTCGTCGGGCAGGGTGATCTCCACCAGGTTGGCCTGACCCTTGCGGAACTCCATTAGGCGCACCAGGTCGCCGACCGCGACGGCCTCCTCGATCAGCGAACACAGCATGCGCGGGGTGGACACCGCCACGTCCACGCCCCAGGCATCGGTGAACAGCCATTCGTTGCGGGGATCGTTGACCCGCGCCACTACCCGCGGCACCGCGAACTCGGTTTTGGCCAGCAGGCTGAGCACCACGTTGACCTTGTCGTCACCGGTAGCGGCGACCGCCACATCGAAATCCTCGAGGTGGACCGACTCCAGCAGGCTCACTTCGCAGGCATCGCCGAGCCGCCAGTGCGCGGCGGGGATCGCGTCGACGTCGACGTGGTCGGGATTGCGTTCGATCAGGGTCACGTCGTGGCCGTTTTCCAACAGTTCGCGGGTGACCGAGCGGCCGACGGCACCGGCCCCGGCGACAGCTACCTTCATTTGTGGGCTCCCGAATCTAGGTCTTCACTGGGTGGCAGCGCGGCGATGGCCACCGCCTCGGCGGCGCGGCCCGATATCGCGGCGACATAGACCTGATCTCCCGCCTGGATGACCGTCTTCGGGTCGGGCAAGATACCGGTGCCGAACCTGATCATGAACGCCACCCGCGCGCCGGTCGCCTGCTCCAGATCGGTGGCCCGGCGGCCCACCCACTCGTCGTGCAAGACGACCTCCGACACGGCGACGGTGCCGGTCGGATCGCGCCACTTCGCCGTCTCGCTCTCCCGGGTCAGCACGTTGAACAACCGATCTGTGGTCCAGGGCACCGTGGCGATCGTGGGGATTCCGAGGCGTTCGTAGACCTCGGCGCGCTTCGCGTCGTAGATCCGGGCGACCACGCGCTGCACGCGGAAGGTCTCCCGGGCCAGGCGCGCCGAGATGATGTTGGAGTTGTCTCCGGAGGACACCGCGGCGAACGCGTCGGCCTCTTCGATGCCAGCCCGCAGCAGGACATCTCGGTCGAACCCCTGGCCCAGCACCCTTTCGCCGGCGAACTCGGTGCTGAGCCGGTTGAAGGCGGCGCTCTCGCGGTCGATGACCGCGATGTCGTGCCCGATCCGGGACAGCCCGTCGGCAAGCGACGAACCCACCCGGCCGCACCCCATGACAATTACTCGCACTTGAGGTCCTCTCGGTGCTTTGCCAGTCGATTCATCCGCAACATTGTCGCCTACGGCGACGCTACCGGCATGCCGGGCTTACCCTTGGCTCTCGTGTCCAAACTTTCGACCGCTGCGCGCCGGTTGGTTATCGGCCGGCCCTTTCGCAGCGACCGGCTGAGCCACACGCTACTGCCCAAGCGGATCGCGTTGCCGGTGTTTGCCTCCGATGCGTTGTCCTCGGTGGCCTATGCCCCCGAAGAGGTCTTCCTGATGCTCTCGGTCGCGGGAGTGGCGGCGTATTCGTTGACACCGTGGATCGGCCTGGCGGTGGCCGCGGTGATGCTCGTCGTGGTCGCCAGCTATCGGCAGAACGTCCATGCCTACCCGTCCGGCGGCGGCGACTTCGAGGTGGTCACCACCAATCTGGGCGAAACCGCGGGCCTTACGGTGGCCAGCGCTCTGATGGTGGATTACGTTCTCACCGTTGCCGTTTCGACGGCGTCGGCGATGTCGAATATCGGCTCCGCGCTTCCTGTTGTTGCCCAAAACAAGGTGTGGTTCTGCGTGGCCGCGATCTTGCTGGTGATGGCGCTGAACCTGCGCGGGATCCGCGAGTCGGGGGCGGCGTTCGCGATCCCGACCTACGCGTTCATCGTCGGGATCGTCATCATGATCGGCTGGGGATTGTTCCGGATCTTTGTGTTGGGCAATCCGCTGCGGGCCGAATCGGCCGGTTTCCAGATGCACGCCGAGCACGGCGACATCGTCGGGTTCGCCTTGGTGTTCCTGGTGGCCCGCTCGTTCTCCTCGGGCTGCGCCGCGCTGACCGGTGTCGAGGCGATCAGCAACGGGGTGCCGGCGTTTCAGAAACCCAAGTCGCGCAACGCCGCAACGACCCTGTTGATGCTAGGTGCGATCGCGGTGACTCTGCTGATGGGCATCATCGTGCTCGCCGAGCAGATCGGGGTGAAGCTCGTTGAGGATCCCCAGGCCCAACTAAGCGGCGTCCCGGCAGGCTACATGCAAAAGACCTTGGTCACTCAGCTGGCCGAGACGGTGTTCGGCAGCTTCCACATCGGGTTCCTGTTGATCGCGACGGTGACCGCCCTCATCTTGGTGCTGGCGGCCAACACCGCGTTCAACGGGTTCCCGGTACTGGGTTCGGTGCTGGCGCAGCACAGTTACCTGCCCCGCCAACTCCATACCCGCGGGGACCGTCTGGCGTTTTCCAATGGAATCCTGTTCCTGTCGGCGGCGGCCCTGGCATTTATCATCGCGTTCCGCGCGGAGGTGACCGCGCTGATCCAGCTCTACATCGTCGGCGTCTTCATATCGTTCACCTTCAGCCAGATCGGCATGGTCCGGCACTGGACCCGGTTGCTGCGCACCGAGACGGATCCCAAGGTGCGCGGCAAGATGATGCGCTCACGGGTGGTCAATACAGTCGGCTTCTTTGCTACCGGCGCGGTTCTGCTGGTGGTGCTGGTCACCAAATTCCTTGCCGGGGCGTGGATCGCCATCGTCGCGATGGGTTCGCTGTTCGGCATCATGAAGCTGATCCGCAAGCACTACGACACCGTCAACCGGGAATTGGCGCAACAGGAGGCCGCCCAGCACGACGTGGTGCTGCCCAGCCGTAACCACGCGTTGGTGCTGGTATCGAAGTTGCACCTACCCACATTGCGCGCGCTGGCCTACGCCCGAGCGACCCGCCCCGATGCGCTCGAGGCCGTCACGGTCAGCGTCGACGACGCGGAAACCCGTACGCTGGTGCACAAGTGGGAGGTAAGCGATATCAGCGTGCCGCTCAAGGTCATTGCCTCGCCATACCGTGAGATCACCCGCCCGGTACTGGATTACGTCAAGCGGGTCAGCAAGGAGTCTCCGCGCACTGTGGTGACGGTGTTTCTACCGGAGTACGTAGTCGGCCATTGGTGGGAGCAGGTGCTGCACAACCAGAGCGCACTGCGGCTCAAGAGCCGGTTGCTGTTCATGCCCAACGTGATGGTGACTTCGGTTCCCTGGCAATTGAATTCGTCGGAGCGGGTCAACACGTTTCAGCCGCACGCCGCTCCGGGCGACGCCCGGCGGGGGATATTCGATTGACCCGCGCCGGCGACGATATGGCGCGCAGCGACAGAATCGGCGAGGAGGAGCGGCGCCTTTGACCTTGGACCAGCAGCCCGCATCCGCTGGCGCGGAATTGACGCTGGACACCGGTGCGCCGGCGAACGGCGGCAGCTGCGTGGCGCACCACGACGGCCGGGTGGTGTTCGTCCGCTATGCGTTGCCCGGCGAACGGGTACGGGTGCGGGTGACCGCGGACCGCGGATCCTACTGGCACGCAGAGGTCATCGAGGTGATCGAGCCGTCAGCCGATCGGACTGCGTCCCTATGCCCGATCGCCGGCGTGGACGGTGCCGGGTGCTGCGACCTGGCGTTCGCCGTCCCGGAGGCCGCCCGGGCGCTCAAGGCGCAGGTCGTGGCCAACCAGCTGGAGCGGCTCGGCGGATATCGCTGGGATGGCCCGGACGCCGGAGCCGAACCCCTTTCGGCCGCCGGCCCGACCGGTTGGCGGACCCGGGTTCGGCTGGACGTCGGGCCGGACCGTCGTCCCGGCTTTCACCGCTACCACAGCGACGAGTTGGTGACCGACCTGCGCTGCGGGCAACTGCCAGCCGGAATGCTGGAGGGCCTCGCTGAAACCGAGTGGCCGCCGCACGCCCACCTCCACGTCGCGTTCGACGACGACGGCCGCCGCCACGTGCTCTGCAGCGTGCGAGCGGGCAGGCGGAGCGCGACCACCGTGGCCGAGGGTGAATACCACTCGGTGCAGCGGGTGGGCCGGCGCAGCTGGCGGGTGCCGGTGACGGCCTTCTGGCAGGCGCACCGCGACGCGGCGGGGGTCTACAGCGGTCTGGTCGTCGACTGGGCACAGCCCGCCGCGGGGATGACCGCCTGGGATCTTTACGGCGGTGTGGGCGTTTTCGCCGCGGTGCTCGGTGAGGCGGTGGGGGAGTCCGGACGCGTCCTGACCGTCGACACGTCACGCTCGGCGACGCGTGCGGCGCGCGACGCGCTGGTCGATCTTCCGCAGGTGGACGTGGTCACCGATTCCGTGCGCCGGGCGCTGACCGGGCAGCGCGCGAGCGCTTCAAGAGCAGACGTGGCGGTGCTGGATCCGCCGCGGTCGGGCGCCGGGCGCGAGGTTGTCGACCTACTGGCCGCGGCCGCGGTTCCGCGTGTGGTGCACATCGGTTGCGAGGCCGCATCTTTCGCCCGCGATATCGGGCTCTACCTCGGTCACGGTTACGTCGTCGAGAAGATCAAGGTCTTCGACGCCTTCCCATTGACCCATCACACCGAATGTGTCGCGCTACTGACCCGTTAGGCCCAAGGCAATTTTCACGCCAATGGCGGCGATGACGATATCGCGCGGGCTACTTACGTGCCGGCGGGCGGCCGGGCCACGGCTGGTCGCGCAGAACTCTGTCCGGCCGCCCGACCCGGTCGGGCTGCACACCATGATCGCCCGCCCGGCGCCGCGTGGTACACCGGAGACGGTGTTCGACTCGGACACCGTCGTGACCGCGGTCAAGCGGCTGGCCGGCCCCTACCGGCTGGCGCCCCCGGTGCGCCGGCCGCCCGGCCGCATCGAGCTGCCGGCGCTACCACTGCGTCAGGACGGGAATAGATGGCAATCAGACCAGTAAGGAACGGCCGAAAGCGGTCCTCCGCCAAGCGGTGAATGAGTTCGTAACCTAACCGCACCGGACCGGCCTCAGTCGGCTGCCCGCCATAACCGGGTCAGCAGATCTGGACTCAGGTGTTCTTTGTGCAGGTAGGCCGCGGCGCCGCAATCGGCGGCCCCCGCGGGAAGGTCCTCGACGTCGTAGGTTGACATCAGCAGGACCATCAAATCTGGATGTGCGGTGCGGATTCGCCGCGTGGCTTCGATGCCACCCATTCCTGGCATGTGAATATCCATCAACACGATCCCGGCACTGCCGTCCCGAATGAGTTCGATCGCGGATTCACCAGTCTCGCATTGACCGGCCATGACGAAATCCTGCGTGGCAGCCACGGTGGCGGCGGTAGCCAGCCGGAAACTGGCCTGATCGTCGACCACCCAGACCCGCACCCGCTCGTCCGCCATTCTTGGCATGATCCGGGGCCGATTTGGTCCACACCATGGTGTAGGCACCACACTTCTAGGCCGAGACGTCGTCGAGGAACATCAGCACAGCCTTGACCCGCCGATCAACCGCGTCGTCGATGGTCAAGCCGAGCTTGGCGAAAATTGAATTAATATGCTTTTCCACCGCCCGCTGAGACAGCACAAGCCGCTGCGCCACGGTGCGATTGCTGAAGCCGGTTGCCAATTCGGCGAGCACCTCGCGTTCTCTGGGGGTCAATCGGCTGGGGATTGCGGCGGAGCGCGGCTGGGCCAGCAGCGCCTCCACCACCAGCGGATCGAGCACCGTCCCACCGGCCGCGACTTGGTGCACCGCCTCGCTGAGCTGGTCGAAATGTGAAACACGTTCCTTCAACAGATACCCGCGAGCCGCCGTACCGCCGTCCAGCAACCCCGCCGCGTAATGCGGATCGGCGTATTGCGACAACACGATCACCCCGGTGTCCGGATGCGCGGTGCGCATCCACCGGGCCAACCGAATGCCCTCATCGGTCGACGTCGGTGGCATCCGTACGTCGGTGACCAGCATCGTCGGCCGATGCTTTTCGACGAGTTCGACCGTGGAGTCATAATCCTCGGCGACACCAACGACAGTCACATCGGCGTCGGTCGACAACGCCCGGCAAACGCTATCTCGCACCAGCAGGCAGTCCTCGGCGATGAGGACCGAAACGCGACCACTCACCTTGAAGCCGTCCTTCCGTGGTCATTCACGATCACGCAATCACGATCACTACTCGAAGCCGTCAGAGTTGACCATTGAAACTATCCGCGCATCGGCGCCGGTCCGCCTGAGTAGTGAGCTACCTAATTCGGTGTTTCCCCATGCCGTAACCACGACTGTGGTGGGTGATCGATACAGGTAGCCGGCTCGGGCGCCCGCCCCGGCGTTCACGTCCTCGTTCGTGACCAACGTTTGGCCCCGGCCGTGTCGAGTGCCGCGCACCGGGGATGACTATCCTCGCGCGACGCTCGGGCAGGCCGGCAGGTACGCACCACGTTCGACGCTGATGCGCACACCCGGGGGTGCACACCACCGCCAAGTGTGGTGTGCGCTCTCTGGCCCACGACCTCGCCGTCCGACGACACTCGATGCCTATCAGAGAGTGTCCAACACGCACGGCGAGGAGACGAAATGTCGCAATCACCAACGATATCCGCCGCGACACCGGATGTCATCCAAGATGTTGAGCCAACCTTGGTTGAAGACGGGATGTCTCATGCGCCCGCTTTCATCAGCCAGCAGGAGGTCATGTTCAGCACCGCGGCGGCCAGATCGTCGCGGCCCACGACGATCTCGCGTCGGTTGATCGACGCGATCCGAGGTGTCAGCGCCGCACTGTATCGGCCCCCGGCGCAACGACACTACCTGCCGCGCAGCAGTTACCTCGAGCATTCCCGCATGGCCCGCGAAATGGACCGACTATGAGTACCCTCCAGAACGTCGTTGTAGTGATGTCAGTGGCGTTGTTTGCGGTCGGCGTGCACGACCTGCAGTGGTGGCTTGAGCGCTGGGACCACCGGCGGCATTTCAACGATTAGTTGCTGGCCACGCCGATGAACCCATTAGCAGCACAACGGGTTTCCGTCACCACAGCCGACGGGCTTGCCCTGGCGACGAGACAAATTGGTCCCGAAGCCGCGGATCTGACAGTGATTCTCCTGCACGGACTCCTGGGCGACAGGGACAGTTGGCGTTGCCAGACAAGTCATCTGACATCGCGTCACCCTGACATCCGTGTAATCGCCTACGACCAACGCGGACACGGCCGCTCCGGTCGCGGCTGCGCCCTCGGCAACACCCTCGGGCAACTCGCCCGTGACCTCGACGCCGTCATCGACATGACGACACCCACCGGCCACATCGTGCTCGTCGGCCATTCCATGGGGGCCATGACCATCCTGCAGTACCTGCAGCATCACCAATCCCGTAATACGAACCGAATCACCGGAGTCGGGCTCATCGCCACTGCGGCTGCCGACATCACCAGGCACGGGCTCGGCAGACTGCTGGCTACTTCCTTCGCCGGCGGTGCGTGTGCTCTGGCCGCCCACATCCCCGCCTCCGCCGAAGCGATCCGCACCACCGCAGTCCGCGCCACGGAACCAATATGGCGACTCGGCACAAAGAAGGCGCCCACCCTGGCTGCCCTCATCAACGCGCCGCAGCTGCCAATCCTGGCGGGTTTCCTCGCCTCGATCTCTCACTTCGACGGCACAGCAGCCTTCCGAACCCTCAGCCGCACACCGACACTCGTGATGTGTGGAACCGTGGATTGGGTCACGCCGCCTCACCATTCGGCGGCCATTGCCGCCGCGGTCTCCGCAGCGGAGTTCGTCGATGTCCCCGGTGCGGGACACATGTTGATGCTCGATCGCCCCGACGTCGTCAACGACAGACTCGACGCTCTGCTGGAACGAGCCCGGAGGGAATTGGCACCGCGACCACCCACCCCGGCAGCACGAGCCGTCCCTGCAGCCGCCCCACGGCCACTAGCAGCCTGACGGCTTAGGGCTGCGTGCAGACGGCCATCGCACAACAGCGGTAACCCGCGTCTAGACGAGGTTGCACTATCGTGTGGATTCTCTCCCTGCGCGACTTTCACCGGTTCTTACGCTCGTTAAATCAGCCGAGGATCTGGAAAACGAACCGGCAGCAGGTTCATTCTGCTGTAGCGGTGTTGCCTGCGAGCTTCCTAGCGGCACACGCGCCAGCGTCGGTAAGGCCGAGCCATACCGGGAACGCGACGTTGCTGTGTCTTCGTAGTGTCCAACGAAGCGGTCAGATATTCGCGCCGGTACCGCGTCCAACGAAACGTTTACAAGGAGCTCAACGCCGAGGGCGTGTCAGTCCAAGGCGTGGTCCACGCGATGGCGGCGGTGACGCGAGTGCCACGTCCGGGCGCGGTGTCGAAGACGAGGTTTCCGCCGATGGCTGACAGACGGTCGGTCATATTGGTCAGCCCGGTGCCGATGGTCGCGGGGTCGAATCCGCGGCCGGTGTCGCTGATCGTGAGGGTAAGCATCCGGTCGTCGGCGTGAGCCGTGATCGTGACGGCGGTGTCGGGGCCGCCATGTTTGGCGGCGTTCTGCAGCGCTTCGCTGCAGCAGAAATAGAGGGCGGTCTCGATCGAAGCGGGGTAGCGGCCGAGGCCGGCCAGGTTCAGTCGCACGGGGACTGAGGCGCGCACGGCGACTGCCGGCAAGGCTTGGGCCAGACCGCCGCTGACGAGCAGCGGGGGGTAAATACCGTGGGCGAGTCTGCGGATCTCGGCGATCGCGGTCTCCACCAGCCCGGACGCCTCGATGAGCAGCGGCTGATATCGGTCGTGTTCGGCGGTGCGGGCGAGTTGGATGAGCACCGCTAGGGCGACGAGGTGTTGTTGGGCGCCGTCATGCAGGTCGCGTTCGAGGCGGCGCCGTTCCTCGTCAGCGGCGGTGATCAGCCGGTTACGTGACGCCTCGAGTTGGGCGGCGCGCTCGGCGAGCATGTTCTCCGACACTCGCAGCGCCGCAGCGTTGTTCCACGCAATCACCAGGATGTGAAAGGCGTTGATCGGCAGTGCTGCGACGATGAACGCAGTCTCGATCCAGCGAGGCGCGTGCCCGGCCAGGTGTGAAACATTCTGAAAGCGTGCTAGTGCAGCCAGCGCCAGTGCGCAGCCGGCGGTAATCACGGCGAAAACCAGCCCTCGCTGCCAGCGGACGTAGGCTTGGGCGAAAACGACAGGCACCAGGGCCGCGAGCACCATCGCCGGCAACAGGGCCGGCACGACGAACGTAATGAGCAAAGCACTGGCCCAGTTACCGATACAAACCAGCGTGATCGATTGCTGATATCTGGTGCGTCGCGCCAGGCGCAGCGCGGCCCCCAGCACGACACACTGCGCGATGCAGATCGCGACGAGGGCCAGCAACCAGGGGGATCGCAGGACATACTGGTGCTCCCATAGCGGCAGCAACACGCCAGCACCGAAGTACATGGCCAGGTAACCAGTAAGGAACAGCTGAAAGCGTTCCGCCGTAAAGCGGTGAATGAGGTCGTGACCTAACGAAGACGAAGACCGGACGGCCGCGAGTAACAGGACCTGCGGCACCCGCCAGTAGGGTACCGATCCGGCCGCCGTCGTGGGCCTCAGCGGGCTGGTCGCCATAACCGGGTCAGCAGATCTGGACTCAGGTGTTCTTTGTGCAGGTAGGCCGCGGCGCCGCAATCGGCGGCCCCCGCGGGAAGGTCCTCGACGTCGTAGGTTGACATCAGCAGGACCATCAAATCTGGATGTGCGGTGCGGATTCGCCGCGTGGCTTCGATGCCACCCATTCCTGGCATGTGAATATCCATCAACACGATCCCGGCACTGCCGTCCCGAATGAGTTCGATCGCGGATTCACCAGTCTCGCATTGACCGGCCATGACGAAATCCTGCGTGGCAGCCACGGTGGCGGCGGTAGCCAGCCGGAAACTGGCCTGATCGTCGACCACCCAGACCCGCACCCGCTCGTCCGCCATTCTTGGCATGATCCGGGGCCGATTTGGTCCACACCATGGTGTAGGCACCACACTTCTAGGCCGAGACGTCGTCGAGGAACATCAGCACAGCCTTGACCCGCCGATCAACCGCGTCGTCGATGGTCAAGCCGAGCTTGGCGAAAATTGAATTAATATGCTTTTCCACCGCCCGCTGAGACAGCACAAGCCGCTGCGCCACGGTGCGATTGCTGAAGCCGGTTGCCAATTCGGCGAGCACCTCGCGTTCTCTGGGGGTCAATCGGCTGGGGATTGCGGCGGAGCGCGGCTGGGCCAGCAGCGCCTCCACCACCAGCGGATCGAGCACCGTCCCACCGGCCGCGACTTGGTGCACCGCCTCGCTGAGCTGGTCGAAATGTGAAACACGTTCCTTCAACAGATACCCGCGAGCCGCCGTACCGCCGTCCAGCAACCCCGCCGCGTAATGCGGATCGGCGTATTGCGACAACACGATCACCCCGGTGTCCGGATGCGCGGTGCGCATCCACCGGGCCAACCGAATGCCCTCATCGGTCGACGTCGGTGGCATCCGTACGTCGGTGACCAGCATCGTCGGCCGATGCTTTTCGACGAGTTCGACCGTGGAGTCATAATCCTCGGCGACACCAACGACAGTCACATCGGCGTCGGTCGACAACGCCCGGCAAACGCTATCTCGCACCAGCAGGCAGTCCTCGGCGATGAGGACCGAAACGCGACCACTCACCTTGAAGCCGTCCTTCCGTGGTCATTCACGATCACGCAATCACGATCACTACTCGAAGCCGTCAGAGTTGACCATTGAAACTATCCGCGCATCGGCGCCGGTCCGCCTGAGTAGTGAGCTACCTAATTCGGTGTTTCCCCATGCCGTAACCACGACTGTGGTGGGTGATCGATACAGGTAGCCGGCTCGGGCGCCCGCCCCGGCGTTCACGTCCTCGTTCGTGACCAACGTTTGGCCCCGGCCGTGTCGAGTGCCGCGCACCGGGGATGACTATCCTCGCGCGACGCTCGGGCAGGCCGGCAGGTACGCACCACGTTCGACGCTGATGCGCACACCCGGGGGTGCACACCACCACCAAGTGTGGTGTGCGCTCTCTGGCCCACGACCTCGCCGTCCGACGACACTCGATGCCTATCAGAGAGTGTCCACCGAGGGTGGCCAGTCTTATCGGCGAGAAACACTCACCCGCGTCGCGACTAAGCACGGGAGAAGCGATGCACACCACACTCGAAGGGACGAAGGGCTGATTCGATGCTTGGTGACCAGACGATGGCGGAAGTCTCGGCATCGGGCGGTGCTTACCGCGACTGTTTGCGCCTCACACGCCCAGGTCTGGACGACCCCGCCAGGCAGATAGAACTCGCCTTAGTTGCAGGAACAGGGCCGTGACCACCGGCGACCCGCTGACCGGACGGGATGGCGAACTGAGTGCTATCCGGCGCGCGCTCAGCGGAGTCGGTAATCACCGCGGCGCGGTGATCGTTGGTGCAGCGGGGCTCGGCAAGACCCGGCTCGCGCGTGAGGTCCTCGCCCGCGCCGAAGCCTCCGGGGAGCGCACGAGCTGGATTGTCGGCACCGAGTCGGCGCGCCAACTTCCCTTGGGCGCTTTCGCCGCATCGCTTGGCCAACCGATGATCGATTCGCTATCCGACGTTCGACGCGTTATCAGTTCCTGTGTCGCGCAACAGCGTCAGGGCCGGGTGCTGATCGGCGTCGACGACGCGCACCTGCTCGATGGATTATCGGCTCACGTGGTGCACCAACTGGCTCAGATGCCCGGGACTCGACTGCTGGTCACCGTACGCACCGGCGGCGATGAGCCCGATGCGATAACCGCGCTGTGGAAAGACCATCTGCTGACCCGCGTTGATCTGCAACCACTGTCGGCGGCAGATACTCGTCTCATTATTGAGACCACGCTTGGGGGTGCGGTGGATAGCCGTAGCGCCAAGCGCTTTTGGAAGCTGACCGGCGGGAACGCGTTGTTCATGCGCGAGCTGCTCAAGGATCAGATCGCGGCCGGCCGGATGCGGCAGGTGGCCGGGGTGTGGATGTGGGACGAGCGCGTCGCGGCGTCGGACAGCATCAGCGGCATGGTTGGACGGCAACTGAGCCGGCTCGCCGCGGATGTTGCAGTGGTCGTCGACACATTGTCGCAGTACGAGCCGCTTGGGGTGGACATGCTGTGCGAGCTGGTACACCGCCACGACCTCGAGGTGGCCGAACGGATGAACCTAGTTACCGTGGAGCGCAGCGGCTCTAGGCTCATGGCGCGCCTGGCGCACCCGCTCTTTGGTGAACTTCGGCGCGCGACGGCCGGTGAGCTGTATCTGTCGCGGATCCGCGGCAAGCTGGCCCAACGGCTGGCCAAAGAAGACGACGACGACATGCAGGCAACGGTGCGGCGGGCATTGCTCACCCTCGAATCAGACTTGGCGCCCGACCGTGAGCTATTCCTCGACGCGGCTCGGTGCGCCATGACACTGCTCGATCTGGACCTGTTTGACCGGTTCGCCGGCGCCGCTGCCGACGCGGGCGCGGGCGAGGCCGCAGGCCTGCGGGCAATAAGCCTGGCGGGCCGAGGCGACGGCGACCGGGCCGATGCGATCCTGCGTCGGATCGGGATGGATGGGCCCGACGGGCATCACTGGGCGACCGTGCGAGCCGCGAACCTTATCTGGAATCTCGGCCGACCCGCGGAGGCGTCGGCCATTCTCGACGGCTTGGCCTCAGCGCCGGAATCCGCGGCGGAGCGAGCCGAGCGCGTCGCGGTCGAAGCCTGCGCGGAAGCCGTGGCGACCCGCTGGGAGACCGCCGTGGAAAAGGCCCGGGCGGCGTTGAGTTCGTCGACAGTGCCGGATTTTCACGCGATGCTGGCGTCCAGCGCGCTGGCCATGGCGCTGGGCGCGCTGGGCAAAATTGACGACCTCACCCACCTTGCTGCGGAGCCCATTGACCGCGCGATCACCTCGTTTCAAACGTCGCCCATGAGGTTCTGGTACGGGGTCGTCTATGCGCGGGCGTGCCGCTTGACCGGCCGTACCGACGAATGTGTGCGCTCGGCCAAGCAGCTGGCCGACTCGGCCCCTGACGTGTCCGGTGCTGCCGCTGCGAACCTGGCCTTCTTGCTTGGCCATGCCGAGCTCGCGCGCGGAGAAGTGCCGACGGCGGTCAAACTTTTGCACGAGGCCCTTGCCGGGATGGAAAAGCACAGCGTCACAACAGGTCTACGGGCGGCCATCTGTTTCGCGTTGGCCGAGGCGCACGCCAAATTGGGGGATGCCGAGGCCGCCAACGACGCGATCACCGAGGTTCGGCGGTTTGTGCCCGCCGAATACCTCTTCATGCAGATCCCTCTGGCGATGGCGAGAGGCTGGGCGCTCGCCGCTGGCGGCCGCCTGACTGAGGCGATCGCGGTGGTTCAGGCGGCCGGCAAGGATGCGCGCGAGCCTAATCAGCCGACGCACGAATTGGCCTGCCTCCAGGTAGCGGCTCAATGGGGCGACACCTCAGGTGCCAAGCGCGCGCGCGAACTGGCCGACTTGTTGAACCTTCCTCTTGCGAATGCCGTTGCCCGCCACACCGAATCGCTGCGGGATGGCAATGGGGAGGGCCTGCTCGCGGCGTCGGCCGACTACCGGGCGGTCGGAGATGTCGCCACGGCCGCCGACGTCGCGGCTCAGGCGAGCGTCGCGTTCAGCCGGAACCAGCAGCGTAAGCGCAGTCTCTACGCCGCAGCGTTGGCCGCACAGTTGGCCAACGAGTGTGGCGGGCTGTGCACGCCCGCGCTGAGAAACCCGGTGGACCAACCATTGACGGACCGCCAACGCGAGATCATCGAGCTGGCCGCCGCCGGCTTATCCAACAAGGAGATCGCGGGGCGCCTTGTGACGTCGGTTCGCACCGTCGAGGGGCATGTGTATCGCGCCTACCAGCGCGTCGGCGCGAGATCGCGCGAGGAGCTCGTCTCGGTACTGCGGGGCGGCCCTGCCCGACTCGTGTGCGAACCTGCTTAGCGAGAGCGACGGTTGCCGTTGTGCACTTTGGTTGTTGTCCCGCTTGACCTTTCGTCCACAGGTCGATGTGGACGACAGCGCGCTTATTCCGCCGACCGCGGTGGCACGTCCGGTCCGCCGTGGTTGTGATTCTTAGCGTGTCGGCGCCGAGATGCAGCCGGATCGAGTCGGCGTCTACTCGTGCTAGGCCGTGTCCGTTGAACTAACGCTCGGTAGAGACAAATTAGCATCTATCGCGGAAGCGTAAACCATGTTATACCAATCAGATTCGCAAGAATACCGGCGATCCCGGCGCGACGACGCACCTCATCCCGTGTGCGAAAGCGCCGTCTGACAAGCGCGACCATGGACGGCTGAGCATTACACGGCCGTAGCGAACCATCCGTTCATTTGGGAAGGATAGCCCCGATGAACCCAATTGCAGCACAACGGGCTTCCGTCACCACAGCCGACTCGGTTGGGTACCCGGCGGGGAGCGGAAACCTTGGCCCGGGCTGCGGATTGCTCGCGCTCCGCGTAAACGGGATGCGTATGCTCGCGCGACGCTCGGGCAGGCTCGCAGGTACGCACCACGTTCGACACTGATGCGCACACCCGGGGGTACACATCACCGCCAGGTGTGGTGTGTGCTCTCTGGCCCACCGCCTGCCGTCCGATGACACTCGATGCGTATCAGAAAGTGTTCCAGCGACCTTCGCGCCGCGACCAACCACGGGAGAAGCGATGCACACCACACTCGAGGCGACGAAGGGGTTCGAACTGTTCGCCATTGATTCGTTGTGCCGCTGCGGTTTCACACCGCCGGCCGGACGTTCGCCATTCCAGATAACACCGGATTCGTTACGAGGTTCAGAATGCCATTTCTAATCACCGATCAAGCCCCCGGCGATCAGCTGCGCACCCTCGCGGGCGGCAAGGCCCACAATCTCCACACCCTCACCGCCGCCGGCTTCTCGGTACCGCGCTGGGCGGTTCTGGGCACTGACGCCTTTCACGCCGCCGTCGAGGCGGCCGGTCTGCAGCTGAGTGACGCACCGTTGTCGCTGTCGGAACGGCTGCGGGAGGCAGCGTACGCGGAGTCGGTCGTGCGCGACTTGGCCATTCCCGCAGCGATCCTGGACGCGATCGA
This sequence comes from uncultured Actinomycetota bacterium, assembly GCA_963767375.1. Lineage (GTDB taxonomy): Bacteria > Actinomycetota > Actinomycetes > Mycobacteriales > Mycobacteriaceae > Mycobacterium. Next base: position 1,383,130 of record CAVYDT010000003.1, on the reverse strand, counting down.
CGCTGCGCTGGACTACGTGGGCAACACAAGCGTCGCCGTACGCTCCTCGGGCCGGCAGGAGGACGGCGCTTCACATTCGTTCGCGGGACTGTTCGACACCATCCTCAATGTGACCGGACCCGCCGCGGTCGAGCACGCGGTCCGTCGATGCTGGGCATCGGCCTTCTCAGAACGGGCTGTGCGGTACCGGCACATGCGAGCGCTGGACTTCCACGACGTCGCACTCGCGGTCATCGTGCAGCGGCTTGTGCAGCCCCGCAGCAGCGGTGTCATGTTCACCGCGGACCCGGTCACGGGTTCACCGGACCGCATCGTCATCAACGGCGTCCTGGGTCTGGGCGAGGGTCTGGTCTCGGGGGCCGTCGACTCGGACTCCGTCGTGGTCGACAAGCGCACCGGCGAGACGGTCGACGAAAAGGTCGGCGCCAAGGAGGAGATGATCGTCACCGGCCTCGGTGGAGGCGTCCGCACGGTGGCCGTTCCTGCCGAACGACAACGACATTGCAGCATCGGCCCCGATCTGCGGGCCTCGCTCGTCGACCTGGGATCACGCTTGGAACACCATTTCGGTGCTCCTCAGGACATCGAATGGGCTGCCGACGAGTCGAACACGTGGATTCTGCAGTCCCGGCCTATCACCACGCTGATCAACGAAAACACTTCCTCGGCAGAACATCTCGGCGAAGACGTGCCGCCCGGCGATCTTCGCATCTGGGACAACTCGAACATCATCGAGAGCTTCGCGGGTGTCACCTCGCCCCTGACGTTCACCACCGCCCGCAAGCTGTACACCGACGTTTATCGGGCCTATGCCCGCAGCCTGAAAGTGCCGTCGGCGCAGCTCGATCAGATGGAGTCCTGGCTGCCGGTCATGCTGGGCCAGTTCAACGGTCACGTCTACTACAACCTGTTGCACTGGTACCGCATGGTGGGCATCGCTCCCGGGTATCCGCTGAACCGGCGTGTGCTGGAAGTTGCCCTCGGCGTCAGCGAGCCCCTCGATCGCAGGACAGCGGGAGCCCTGCGGCCGTTCGGATTCTCCAACGCGCTCGTCAAGGGGTTCTCTCGGGTGCGCACCACCGTCACCTATGCCCGCCGGTTCTGGTCCCTCGATGCGTTGGTCGCACGCTTCGACAGTTCATTCGAGGAGTTCGTCGACCGTCACGGCCTGATGGATGTCTCCGAGCTCGATGGTCCACGGGCGTACCGGCTGTTTCGCCGGATCCACGACGAGGTGGCCGATATCTGGGGACCGATGATGGTTCTCGACGCCATCCTCGTGACTTCGGTGGGTGTCCTCGCCGCCCTCACCAAGATGTTCCTGCCCCGCGCACCCGAGTGGTTCGGCTTCGCCGTCGTCAATCCCGGGGCCGACGTGGTGTCCATCGAGCCGGCGCGAGCACTCGCCGACATCGCCGCGTTCGCGCGCGACCACGCGGACCTGTGGGCGTTCATCGACGCGGGCGAGCCGGACGTCGCCTACCCCCTACTCGTCGACCACGCCGGTGATACCGACGCCCCGCACTGGCGGGAACTGCTGGGCAAGATCGATGAGTACATCGACAGATTTGGTTACCGTTGCCTCGACGAACTCAAACTTGAGGCGCCCGATCTGCGGCAGGACCCGTCCGGGATCTTCCACATGCTGCGGATGGCCTCCGCCGAAGAGATACAGCGTGCGGGTGATTCCGCGCAGGCATACCTCGATGCGCACCTCCACGGGCCACGCCGGAAGGTCTTCGATGCGCTGCGCAGGAAAATCCAGCGAGCGGCCACACATCGCGAGCATCTGCGGTTCTGCCGGACCCAGGGTTTCGGCATCCTGAAATCCCTTGTCGCGGTGATGGGTCGCGACCTCGAGCAACGCGGCATCGTCGACGAGTCCGCCGATGTCTTCCTGTTGCGTCTCGACGAGTTGTTCGCGGTGTACGAGGGCTCGATGTCCCGCGGGTCGGCGCGGGAGGTGATCGCCCGTCGCGGAGTGCTGCACGAGGGCTACCGCAACCTCAAGGCGCCCGCCCGGTTCGCCACGACGGGAGTGGACTACTCCCCGCAGGAACTGACGAGGGCCGGATGGCGGTTGTCCGACGATGCGGCACAGGCGCCGGCCGGGACGGTGCTCAACGGCACGCCGTCCAGCCCCGGGGTGGTGACCGGACGCGCGGTGGTGGTGGAGAAGCCGGAGGATTTCTCCAGCGGCATCCTGGTGGCCTATCGCACCGATCCCGGTTGGGTGGCGGCACTTCCCTTCGCGTCCGCGCTACTCATCGAACGCGCATCGCCGCTCACCCATGTCGCGATCATCGCCCGCGAACTGGGAGTGCCGACCGTCGTGCAGATCGACGGTTTGACCAGCGCGATCCGGACCGGCATGACCGTCAGCGTGGATGGTGCCAGCGGCCGCATCACCCTGCTGGAAGACCAGCCCGACCAAGCGAGATCCCATGCGTGAACCTGCCGAGGCCGATGTCGAGTGCATCCGTGGCTGGCTGACCTCACCCAGCGACGACACCGGTGTGCATCTGGCGGCCGACGACGGCAGCTGGGAATTCCTTCCGTATGCGACGCTGGCCGAACAGGTTCGACGAGTGGCACGTCTGCTCGTCGAGCAAGGAGTCGGTTCTGGGCACACCGTGTGCGTCCTGATGCCGACGTCGCACCTGTGCCTGGCGACGATGTTCGCGGTGCTGGCAGTGGGGGCAACGTTGACGCCCATCGCGCCCCCGCTGTTCGGCAGTCACGAACAGTACCGACGGCACCTTCGCGGGGTCCTCGAAAGCTCGCAGGCCCGTGCGGTGGTCACCTCGTCGGGGCTCGTCGACGCGGTGGCGCGGGCATCCGCCGACATGCCGCAGGCGCCTGCCATGGTCGTCCTCGACCGGGTGCCCGCAGACCCGCCTCTGATCGAATTAGCCTCTCCCGCAACCGCTGTTCTGCTGCAGATGACCTCGGGATCCACGCACCTGCCGCGCGGAGCGAGCATCAGCTGGCGCAACCTGGCGACCAACCTCGCCGCCATCGACGCGGCATTCGGAGCGACGCCGGGTGACGCCACCGCCTCGTGGCTGCCGCTGTATCACGACATGGGATTGATCGGAGCAGTCTTTCAGGCCATCACCCGGCAGCGGGGTCTGTACCTGATGCGTCCCGATCAGTTCGTCCGCGACCCGGCTCGCTGGCTGCGGGCGGCGGCCGGCGCACGACACACGGTCTCGCCGTCATTCGGGCTCGCGTACGCCAGCCGTCGACTCACGCAGAAGGACATCGAGGATATCGACCTTTCGCGGCTGCGCACGGTGGTGCTAGGCGCCGAGCCGATCAATCCGGACCACCTCAGGGCCTTCACCGAACTGACTGCCGCTCAAGGATTCTCACCCACCGCGTTCCTGCCGTCATACGGTCTCGCGGAACACACATTGCTGGCCACCGCGCACCGCCGGGGCGAGCCACACCCGATGATCCGGATCGACAAGTCCGCCCTGCGTCATGGGCAACCGGTGCGTGTCCTGGCCGGCGCCACCGACTGCACGACAGCCGAATCCGGAGCCGATTGGGTGGTGTCGGTCGGCGTCCCGATCCCGGGCCACTATGTCCGGATCGCCCACGAATCCGGTGTGGGCGCTGCGGAGGGGGTGCTGGGCGAGATCGTCCTGTCCGGACCATCGGTGTTCGGCGGATATCGCGGAAACCCGGACAGCCCAACGCAACGCATCGACGGCGAACTGCACACCGGTGACGCCGGGTTCATCCTGGACGGGCAGTTGTTCGTGCTCGGCCGGATGGGGACGAGCCTGAAAGTGAACGGCCGCACAGTCTTCGCCGAAGATCTCGACGTGACGGCAGCCGCCGCGTTGGGCGTGGCACCGAGCCGGCTCATCGCCGCCGCGGTCAACGAGAGCGGCCGGCCAGGGGTTGCGCTGTTCGTCGAGCAGCAGGCACGTCGACCTCTGTCCGGGGAGATCGCCGCCGCCCGTACCGCCGTGCAGGCTCAGGTCGGGGAGGACGCACTGGTGTGGTTCATCGGTGTTCCGCGCGGGAGCCTGTCACGCACCTCGAGCGGAAAGCCCCGCCGGGCCCACATGTGGCAGCAGTGGCGAGCGGGGTATCTCGTCGGTGCCGAACTTCTGTCGATGTCCGGTCCGGACCGTGCTCCGGCCCTGCTCGAAAAGGTGCGTTCGCTGTTCGAGCGGGCCCGCGAACTGGCGGTGATCCCCGACGACGCGACAGTGCATTTCGAGGGTTCGCTGGCCGAGGGTTTCGGCAACGAAGGCTCCGACATCGACCTGCTCGGGTTGGTGCCCGGCGCCGGCGCCGAAGCCGTCATGCCCACGGTTCTCTTCGTGGACGGCCACCGGGTCGAGATCCGTGTCCAGTCGCACGACCAAATACGTGAACGGCTGCAACGGATTCGCCGTGCCGCCGACACGGGTTCCGTGAGCGGAATCACCGAGGACCTGCTCAACCGAGTCCAGCGATTCCTCCGGGGCACCGTGCTGCACATCGGCCCGCGGTACGCAGAGCTCCGAGATGTCGTGTCCTACCCGGAACTGACGAACCTGCTGGCGGCGTGGTGGCATCGGCGGGCCGGGCAGTGTCTGCGCCAGGCCGCCGCCCTTGCCCTTCTCGATCACGACGGCGAGGCAGCGCACTGGGCTCGGGAAGGCGTGACGCAGGCCATGAAGGCGTTTCTCGCCGAGCGCGGGGAAGGCTATGTGGAAGTCAAATGGCTTCCTCTCCAGGTGGCTCGGCTGAACACCCGCGGTGACCGGAACGTGGTGGCCCTGCTCGGCGAGTATCTAGGCCTCGAGTACGCGCAGACCGCCGAGATCGGGGCCCGGGATTACGTCGTTCGCGCACTGGCGCTTTCGGCCAGACTGGGTGCGCCCACGGCCACGCTCGACCCCGCCAAGGTGATCTTGCGACGCGTCCCTGGGGTGACCACCTGGCCGATCAGGTCCACCACACATGTCGTCCGCGGCAAGGCGGACGTGTTCGTGCTCTCGCCGGAGTGTGCCGAATCCTGGCGGCACGTGGTGTTCGGCGAGACGCTCGCCGATACCCGGGCCGCGAGAACACACATCGCTCTGTTCGTCCGATATGGTCTGACCGCGCTGGGCTGGCGTGGCGCGGGAACCATCAGGCCGGTGGCCGCGATGTGCGACCCGAGTCGGCCGCTGACCCCGGCGCCCTCCACCCGTCGTCCGGTGATCACGATCAACGGCGCCACCGCCGATGGGCACATCGCTCGATCCCCGCTGGGGGCAAAGGCATTCGCCGAGTGTGCTAGTGCGTTGCTCCTGGCCAACATGGTGCTCGAGAACGCCCGAGAAGACTTCGACGGGGCGGTCAAGGACGCACAGTGGCAGGTGACATCGCTGTGCGGGCACCGGATCGTCACCATGGCCGTCCGGATCCTGGCAAGCGCGTGGGGCGTCACACCGTTGCCGGGTGATCCGGTGCTCGTCGAAGGCCTCGGCACGCTCGTACCAGAGCACCCCCATCTGGCGGCGACCGCTCGCCGGCTCGCGCGCCTGTCCGTCCACGATCACGACGAAGCACTCGACGCCCGGGGCGAGATCGACCAGTTCGTGTCGGACGTCCAAGCCGCGAGCGGTGGCGAGATGTTCCCCTCGTCGTTCGCCTCGCGGGAACAGTGGCAGGAGACCCTCAGGTACGGCTACCAGTGGCTGCGGATGGCCGGATACCTCGAAGCCTATCTGGAACTGGACGAAGCGAGGGACCTGTTGTCCAGTGGCGGATCTCAACCGTCGGCCAGGGCCGTGCGGTCGGACTCGGAATCGGGAGGGACGGCATGACTGCAATCCAGGACGACGTGCTGGCGCTGGTGACCGCGCTGGCTCCTGCTCCGGTGGCCGAGCCGGACCTGCACGGCGCGTTGGTCGATGACCTCGGCTATACGTCGTTGCGGCTCCTCGAGCTGTGCATCGCCGTCGAGCGTGCCTTCGCACTGCCACCGCTGGGTCAGGACGCGCTGGCCGGCGTGAGCACAGTGGGCGATCTGGTCGATCTCGTTCGGACGCAGAAGGACCGGCGATGAACGCGCGCCGAGTGGTTCTCGTCACCGGGGCCGCCGGGCACGTCGGCGCGGAAGTCGTGGCCCGGCTGGTCGGGCGGGGCCACCCCGTTGTCGCCCTGGTGCACAATCGATTCGACATCGTCAGCAACAACGGCCGTCCGGTCCGGCCGGCGCGCGTGCTCCGCGGTGACGTCCGGCGCCCGGATTTCGGGCTCGCCGCGGATGTCGTACGGGAGCTTGCGGCGCAGGTTGCGGTGATCGTCCATTGTGCCGCGGTGACGGACTTCGGCCTGCCCGAACAGCGGTACGCCGAGCTGAACGTGGCGGGTACCGCCAACGCGCTCGCGCTGGCACGGCGCTGGGACAGCGGATTCGTGTACGTCGGCACCGCCTACGTGTGTGGTGAGTTCAACGGGACTTTCGGCGAACATCAGCTCGACGTCGGGCAACGGTTCGGGAACGGCTACGAGCGCAGCAAGCACCAGGCCGAACATCTGGTGCGTGCCTCGGGGCAGCGATGGGCCGTGGTGCGTCCCGGCATCGTCTCCGGCGAACACCGCACCGGTCACAGTCGTGAACACAAGCACATCTATCAGGTGCTCAAACTGATCGTCGAGGGCAAGCTGCGAACGCTGCCGGGAAACTACGCGGCCGCGTTGGCGCTGTCGCCCGTCGGACACGTCGCCGACACCATCGCGACCGCGACCGAGAGGTTCTCCGACAACGTCGGATACACCTTCCACGCAGTCGGCGCGAAATGCGTCTCACTCCAAACGATTTCCGACGTCCTGGCCGAGTACCCATCGTTTCGGGTGGCCGACTTCGTGCCGCCGAGCACGTTCAGCGTGGACCAACTCGACGAGATCGAGCGGGGGTATTTCCAGAAGGTCGGGACGTTGTACGCGAGCTACCTCATGCGCCGGCTGGAGTTCGACAGCTCGAACACCCGCGACCGGCTCGGCATCGTTCCGCCCACCACCGGCGCGGGTTACGTCCGCCGAATTCTCGACTCATGCCTGCGCACAGGTTATCTGGGCAGATCGGGGCCATCCATTGCCGAAGTGCTGGCCGCGTTACAACGAGAGGGGAGTCACACATGATCCACACCGAAGTCGCCACGCTGGCGCCACCCGGGACGCACCGACGGAGTCCGAGTAGGTACGGGTCCGATACCTACTTCCTGGAAACGCGCGACGCGCTGGAGCGGCTGTCCATCGATCCCGATGAATTCGGTTGCCGCACAGCACTGCTGCTGCTCAAACCCGACGCGGCTGTCACGGGGGGAATGCGGCGGGCCGTCGCCTGGCTGACAGAGCACGGTTATCGCATCGTGGGAGCGCACGCAGTGGCGCTCACCCACCTGCATCTGCGCGCCCTCTGGTACTTCAACTGGCACCGCGCCACTCCCGAGCGGCGGCGGCTGGCCGACCAGCTCGCTGGATTGTCCGCATCGATCGTGCTGGTGGTCACCCATCCCGACGACAGCGTGCCGGCGTCCGTTCGCCTGACGGCGGACAAGGGCCCCGCCGACCCGGCGCAGCGGGCTCCCGGCCAGCTGAGGTACGCGTTGGCCGCCGGAACGTACCTGCTCAACCAGGTTCATTCGCCCGACGATCCCGACGACGTTTTGCGCGAGCTGAGCATCTACTTCGCCGACCCCGAACTCAGCGAGGTCATCGCCGCGTGCGCCGCCGGCGCCGACGCCTCTGCCGATGCCGTCCGACTGGCCGACCTCATCGAGTCCGGCGTCGAGCGCCGGAGCGGTGACCTGGCGGTCACGCACGACATGGTCTGGCAGCACCTCCGGGCGTTCGGCGCGACGGCGAGGCCCCGGACGGGACAGGAGTGGGTGGCGGCCATCGACCTGGCCGACAGACACCACGTCCCCGTCGACCCGTGGTTCCGCATCGTGCTCGAATCGGCCTATCTCCCCATGCACCGACAAACAGAACGAGGTGAATTGTGAACGCTGGCAATTATTCCCAGACCATCGCGCGAGAGCTGGTGCACAAGCGCTCCATCGCGGAAGTGCTCATCACGTCGGTCACCACGACTCCGGCGAACTGGATCTGCCATGCGCAGCTGCCGCGCCGACACAGCTTTCACACCGACACGGCGGGCGAGCAGAGCGCCTATCACGACCCGTTACTGATCCTGGAGGCGTTCCGGCAGGCGTGCGTCGCCGCGAGTCACGCCTCCTACGACGTGCCTCTCGACGCGCGCTACACCGTGCGCTACTACGAACTGTCCATCCTCGATCTGGCCACGCTGAAGTGTGGTCCGCAAGTGCTGGATCTCGAGCTCAACATCGCCGTGCGCAACGAGTTCCGGCGGGGCGGCGACGGCCCGGTGCACGGGCTCGACGTCGCCGCGGTCGTGACTCACGAGGGGACGAAGGTCATGGAGCTGTCGGGGGCATTCGGCTGGATGTCCCGCGCCAAGTGGGAGGCCTTTCGTGGCGGCGCGAGTTGGGAAGCGGGGCCACAGGCGTCCCCGGCCGATCCGCAGATCGTCGGGCGGACACGTCCGGAGAACGTGGTGATCGGCGAACCGGTCCCGCTTGACGGCGGTGCGGCGAGCGCGTCCATCGTGGTGGACGTCAGCCATCCCACGATCTTCGACCACCCTCTCGACCATCTGCCCGGGGGTTTAATCATCGAGGCGTGTCGTCAACTCTCGCTGGCGGTCATGGGATCGTGCAGCGCAACGATCACGGGCCCGGCCTGGCTGCGGTGTGACTTTCATTCGTTCGCCGAATTGGACACCACCAACACGGTCACCGTGGCACCGGCCGCTGAGGAGGCTTTGTCGTTCCGGGGTGAGGTGACACAGTCCGGCCAGACGAGGGCTTCGGTCGAGCTGACATTCACCACCGGTGACGGCGGTCGCGGAATGTCGCCTTCGACATGACGGTCTCCGAACGGACCGGTGGAATGCGGGCGTTTCTGGTCGAGCGGTACCTCCCGGTCTACCCGATCTATCTGACGTTGTGGGTCGTCGCCGTCGAGAGCATGACGGCGGTGGTGACCGACTCCGCCGGCCCGTGGCGCCCGACCTGGGACACCGCGTTGAAGGCGCTGGCCCTGGTCGCGGCAGGCGCATTCCTGCGGATGGTCGACGACCAGAAGGATCTCGACTACGACCGCCTGCACAATCCCACCCGTCCGCTCGTGCAGGGCCGGATAACCCACGCAGAGCTGCGGATGGCGATGGCCCTGACAGCCGCAGTGGCTTTGGTTCTCGCCGCGGCGGTTTCGCTTCCGGCGGCGGCGGTGCTGGCGGCCGCACTCGGCTACGGCCTCGCGCTGTGGTGGATGGAATTGCACGTGTCATGGGTGCGGGACAACCCCATCGTCAACCTCGCGGTGGTCTGCCCGGCACAGTTCCTGGTCACCGGGTTCGTGATGGTGGGCCAGCCGGGTGTCGGCGATGCCTCGTGGGGACGCCTCCTCGCCGTGCCTGTGGTGTTCACCAGCGCATTCCTGCATCTGGAATTCGCCAGGAAGACGTGCCGGACGGGCGCGGGGGACCCGCACTCCTACTCGCAGCTGATCGGTGCATCGGCCAGTGCGAAGACCGCCTGGGCATTCGGCATGCTCGCGGTGCTGCTCGAGTTGTCGGTCACCGCGCCGTGGCGGTGGGCGGAGCACTGGTGGCCGGTGGCCTGGGTGCCGCTGGCCGCCGGCATCCTGCCCTGCGTCTCCGCATGGATCTTCCTCGGGGGCGGGGCGGACAGACATCCCCGAAGTTGGCCAACGGTTTTCGTCGTCGTTTTCTATCTCGCCATCGTCGGCCAGGGTCTCGTATACCGCTAGAAAGGTGCATCGTGCGTATTCTCATTCCTCTCGTCGGAAGCCGCGGCGGCGTGCAGCCCGGGGTGGTGCTGGGCCTCGAGCTCGAGCGGCGCGGCCACACGGTCGTGGTCGGCGCACCGCCCAACTTCGTCGATTTCGTGGGCAGCGCCGGCCTGAAGGCCCGCCAGTTCGGTCCCGACGTGCACGCGCTCTATTCGTCGCCGGAGGGACAGCGCGCGCTGGCGGCGGGCAACACGTTCAAGCTGATGTCGATGATTTCCATGGTGTCCAACCAGATGGCGGAATACGCCGACCGGATGGACGACGAGTTGATCGACATCTCGAGTGATGCCGAGACAGCGGACCCGCACCGGCACCAGGTGATCACGCTGAGCGCGACCCAGCCTCATGAACCGGGTTGTGGCTCAATAGCCCCGCAGGGCGCTCGCGGCATCCTAGCGGGGTCGAACTTAGTCGAGACGGCTTGAGAAGGGTTGGCACGCAACGATGAACGTGTTACAAGGAATCGCTCGACTTGCCATCGCGGCGCCACGGCGGATCATCGCGGTCGCACTGCTGGTCATGGTCGGTGCCGGCATCTTTGGCATCCCGGTATCCAAGAGCCTGTCCGCCGGCGGCTTACAGGATCCGGCCAGCGAGTCGTGGCAGGCGGCTCGGCTGCTGTCCGAGAAGTTCGGCCAGGGCGACATGCATATGGTCATCGCTGTGACCTCCGAGGCCGGCGCCGAAAGTCTAGCCGCGCGCGCCGTCGGCGCCGACCTCGTCCGCGGGCTCCAGGCGTCGCCCCATGTCGCCGATGTCAACTCGGCGTGGACCGCGTCGCAGCCGGACGCGGCGACAATGATCAGCAAGGACGGCAAGACCGGGCTGATCATCGCCGGCATCACCGGCGGCGAGAACGGCGCGCAGACGCATGCCAAGCAGCTGGCCGATCAGCTGGTGTACGACCGCAATGGGGTCACCGTCAGGGCTAGTGGCGACGCGATGACGCGCGTGCAGGTCAACAGCCAAAGCGAAAAAGACCTGCTGCTAATGGAATCCATCGCCATGCCGTTGAGCTTCGTGGTGCTGGTCTGGGTGTTCGGCGGCGTCATGGCGGCGGTGCTGCCACTGGCGGTGGGCGGGTTCGCGATCCTGGGCTCGTTGGCGGTGCTGCGCGCGATCACATACGCAACCGACGTGTCGATCTACGCGCTGAACCTCACTGTCGCAATGAGTTTGGCGTTGGCCATCGACTACACGCTGCTGATCGTCAGCCGGTTCCGTGACGAACTCGCCGACGGCGCGGATCGGAACCAGGCGCTGATTCGCACGATGGCCACGGCCGGGCGGACGGTGCTGTTCTCGGCGATGACGGTCGCGCTGTCGATGATGGCTCTCATGCTGTTCCCGATGTACTTCCTGAAGTCTTTCGCCTACGCCGGCATCGCCGTGGTGGCGTTCGCGGCCGTTGCCGCGGTCATGGTGACGCCGGCGGCCATCGTGCTGCTCGGGGGCCGGCTGGACTCATTGGACGTGCGCCGGCTGGGCCGCTGGCTGCTCAGAAGGCCGGAGCCGGCACGACGCCCGGTCGAGCAGATGTTCTTTTACCGCTCGACCAAGTTCGTGATGCGCCACGCCATTGCGATCGGCCTTGCGATCATCGCGCTGCTGTTGATACTTGGCGCACCGTTCCTCGGTATCAAATGGGGCTTTCCGGACGACCGCGTACTGCCCGACTCCGCGTCGGCGCGCCAGGTCGGTGACCAGGTGCGCAGCACTTTTGCCGTCGACTCGGCTTCCAACGTGACCGTCGTGATTCCGGACTTGACTACGGTCACACCCGACGAACTCGGCCGCTATGCCGCGCAGCTGTCCCAGGTTCGGGACGTGTCGTCGGTGTCTGCGTCGGGCGGCACGTTCGTAGCCGGCTCGCTGGTCGGGCCGCCGTCGGCGGCGGCGATCAAGGACGGCAGCGCGTTTTTCACGGTTGGCAGCACCGCGCCACTGTTCTCAGAGGCTTCGGAGATCCAGTTGGACCGGTTGCACGCCGTCACCGGTCCCGGCGGCCAACACGTACAGATGACCGGAATAGCGCAGATCAGCCGCGACAGTTGCGACGCGATCACCTCACGGCTGCCCGCCGTGCTGGCGGTGATCGCCGCGATCACGTTCGTGCTGCTGTTCTTGCTGACCGGCAGTGTGGTGTTGCCGTTGAAGGCGTTGCTGCTCAACGTCTTATCACTTTCGGCAACCTTCGGTGCTCTGGTGTGGATCTTCCAGGACGGTCATCTGGGCGCGTTCGGCACCACGGCTACCGGGACGCTGGTCGCCACCATCCCGGTGCTGTTGTTCTGCATTGCATTTGGACTGTCGATGGACTACGAGGTGTTTCTGGTTTCGCGCATCCGCGAGTACTGGTTGACGTCCGGACGCCCTAGTGCCGACAACGATGAAAGCGTCGCGCTGGGCCTGGCCCGCACCGGGCGGGTGGTGACAGCCGCCGCGCTGGTGATGTCCATTTCGTTCGCCGCGTTGATCGCCGCGCAGGTGTCGTTGATGCGGATGTTCGGCGTCGGCCTGACGCTGGCGGTGCTGGTGGACGCGACGCTGGTGCGGATACTGCTCGTTCCGGCGTTCATGCGCGTGCTGGGCCGCGCCAATTGGTGGGCGCCGAAGCCTTTGGCCCGGCTTCATGCGTGGTTCGGCATCGGCGAGGCAAGCACACCGGAGCCCACCGAGGCCGCAATGAAGAAATCCGAAGACACCGCACCCGTGCTTGTCACCGCTGCCACCGTGAGCGGCGACCTGTCGTTGTCCGCCGACCCGGCCGTCGTCACTGGATAACGCCGGCGCTACGCTCGCGGGTTGCGCGACGCCGGGCTGCTGCCGGTGCCCAAGCACTTCCCGGCTTTGATCGCGCGTCCAGAGACTCTCACACGGGTGCAGTGGTGACACCACCGCCGGCCGACCTGCAGGACTTGGTGTGCCGTACCGCAGCGGCGGCTTCAACGCGGGACTCTTCGACTTTCGCCCAGGCGGCCACAACTGGGGGTTCAACGTCCGCGCCGGCAACTCGGGCCTGGGTAATCTCGGCGGTGGGAACTCGGTGCTTCAACTTGGGTAGTCGCCGGTCGGGCTTCTTCGAGACCTCCGACGCGGCTAAGCGAGGACAAAGTAGCGCAGCCACAAGTAGAGCGCGGATAGTCCAATCGACATCACAGTGACGACGGCGCCTTTGCGGGTGAATTCCCAAAAGGAGATGGGACTGTCGGCGCGCCGGGCGATTCCGAGGATGACGACGTTGGCGCTGGCCCCGACGGCGGTCAGGTTGCCGCCGAGGTCGGTGCCGAGGACCAGGGCCCACCACAGCACCTGCGGGTGGACATGGCCGCCGATGGTGGGGACCAGTTGCGCGACGATCGGTGCCATCGTCGCGGCGTAGGGGACGTTGTTGATGAGGCCGCTGAGCAGGAACGACACCACGAGTATCAGCATCGTCGTCACCAGGGCGTTGCCCCCGGTCGCTTCGGTGGCGACATGCGCCAGTTGTTTGACGACGCCGGTCTTGACCAGGGCCCCGACCATGACAAACAAACCAGCGAAGAACAACAGGGTTTCCCATTCGACCCCGGCCAGGTAATCGGAATGCTCCAGCCCGGAAAGCACGATGAGAATGCCGGCGCCGACCAGGGCCACCAGGGACGGTGCCGTGTGTATCGCGGAGTGGGCAACGAACCCGGCGAGCACTGCGACCAGAACTACGCCGCATTTGATGAGCAGCCGGGGGTTTCGGATGGCCTCGCGCTCTTCCAGCGACATGACGTCGGCGACCCGCTCGGGATCGACGTCGAATGCGCCGGGGAACAGCCGCGGCAACAACGCGATGAAGACGGCGATGATGAGGACGACGACCGGCGCCACATGGATCAGAAAGTCGTTGAAGCTCAAGCCCGCGCGACTGCCGATGAGGATGCTGGGCGGGTCGCCGATCAAGGTCGCCGTGCCGCCGATGTTCGACGCGAACGCCTCGGCCATCAAAAACGGCGCAGCACCGATTTCCAGCCGGTCGCACACCAGCAGCGTGACCGGGGCGACCAGCAACACCGTGGTCACGTTGTCCAGCAACGCCGACGCGAGCGCGGTGACCAGCACCAGCAGGATCATGATGCGCAGCGGCGAGCCGCGGGCACGCTTGGCGGCCCAGATCGCGATGTATTCGAAGACGCCGGTCTGCCGCAGCACGCTGACGATGACCATCATCCCGAACAGCAAAAAGATGACATCCCAAGAGATTCCGGTCTCGCGGGAGTAGAACACGTCGTCGGAATCGATCACCGGGAAGGTGATCACAAGTGCGGCACCGGCCAACGCCACCATCGTTTTGTGGATGCGTTCGGTCGCGATCAGTACATAGGCGACGATGAAGACGACGACCGCGACGACGCTCATCGGTCTTCCTGTGCGCTCAAGGCTCTACGCGTCAGGGCCTGAGTGCCGCGGCCAGCAGGCGCGAGGCGGTAATCACACCGAACAACCTGCCGTCCTTGACTACCGCCATCAGTGGGCTGCGCAGCCGGGCCATGACCGCGGCCACCTCGATGATGGTGTCATCGACGTCCGCAGAAGGCACGTTGGTCAGGTGGTCGGGCAGCACGCTGCGGACGGTCTTGCCGCCCAACTTGTCCGCGGCGCGGTCGGCCATCGACTCGTTGAGCACACCGGCCAGCGAGGGATCGTCCTGCACATACCGGGGGACGATGAATCGGACCACCTGCGAGGCCGGCAGCACTGCGAACGGCTTTCCGGAGTTGTCGGTCACGACGATCCCGGGCAGGCGGTGCTCGGCGAGCAGGCGGGCGGCATCGAGGGCGTCGGAGTCCACGGTGACAACTGGGAAGTCTTCGGCGAGTTCCGCGGCACGCATGTTTCAGAGAATACGTCGGCGGAAGGCCGGGGGTGCCGGGGAGTTTTGCCGGTAGTGATCCTCGGTGGCTGCGTAGAATGGCCGGATGCTCCAACAGATCCGCGGGCCCGCAGATCTGCAGCACCTTTCCCAGCAGCAGCTACGCGACCTGGCTCACGAGATTCGCCAGTTCCTGATCCACAAGGTCGCCGCCACCGGCGGGCACCTGGGACCCAACCTCGGCGTCGTCGAGCTGACGCTGGCGCTGCACCGGGTGTTCGATTCACCACACGACCCGATCATCTTCGACACCGGTCACCAGGCCTATGTGCACAAGATGCTGACCGGGCGATGCCAGGACTTCGAAAGCCTGCGCAAGAAGGGCGGGCTGTCGGGGTATCCGTCGCGCGCCGAAAGCGAACACGACTGGGTGGAGTCCAGCCACGCCAGCGCGGCGTTGTCCTACGCCGACGGGCTGGCCAAGGCGTTCGAACTGACTGGGCACCGCAACCGACACGTGGTCGCGGTGGTCGGCGACGGCGCGCTCACCGGCGGCATGTGCTGGGAGGCGCTGAACAACATCGCCGCGTCCCGGCGTCCGGTGATCATCGTGGTCAACGACAACGGCCGCAGCTACGCACCCACGATCGGCGGTGTCGCCGACCACCTGGCCACGCTGCGACTGCAGCCGGCCTACGAGCAGGCGCTGGAGCGGGGCCGCGTCGCGGTGCGTTCCATGCCGCTGTTCGGAGAGGCCTTCTACCACTTCCTGCACAGCGTCAAGGCGGGCATCAAGGACTCCGTGTCGCCGCAGCTGCTGTTCACCGATCTCGGCCTGAAGTACGTCGGGCCGGTCGACGGCCACGACGAACGCGCGGTGGAGGTCGCGCTGCGTAGGGCGCGTGGCTACGGGCGCCCGGTGATCGTGCACGTCGTCACCCGCAAGGGCATGGGCTACCCGCCGGCCGAAGCCGACGAGGCCGAGCAGATGCACTCCACGGGGCCGCTCGACCCGGCCACCGGGCAGGCGACCAAGGTGGCGGGCCCGGGCTGGACGGCGACCTTCGCCGACGCGCTGATCGGCTACGCCAAGAAGCGCCGCGACATCGTGGCCATCACCGCCGCGATGCCGGGGCCCACCGGCCTGACGGCATTCGGGATGCGGTTCCCGGACCGGTTGTTCGACGTCGGCATCGCCGAACAGCACGCGCTCACGTCGGCGGCCGGGCTGGCCATGGGCGGGATGCACCCGGTGGTGGCCGTCTACTCGACGTTCCTCAACCGGGCGTTCGACCAGATCATGATGGACGTGGCGCTGCACAAGCTGCCCGTCACCCTCGTGCTGGACCGGGCCGGGATCACCGGCAACGACGGTCCCAGCCACAACGGCATGTGGGACCTGTCGATCCTGGGGATCGTGCCCGGCATGCGGGTGGCCGCGCCCCGCGATGCGGTCCGGTTGCGCGAGGAGCTTGGTGAGGCGCTCGACGTCAACGACGGCCCGACGGCAATTCGGTTCCCCAAAGGCGATGTGGGCGAGGACATTCCGGCGGTGGAGCGCCGGGATGGAGTGGATGTGCTCGCGGTGCCGGGCGGCGGGTTGAACCACGATGTGCTGCTGGTGGCGGTCGGCGCGTTCGCGTCGATGGCGCGGGAGGTGGCCAAGCGGCTGCACAACCAGGGGATCGGCGTGACGGTGATCGACCCACGTTGGGTGTTGCCGGTCTCCGACACCGTGCGCGATATGGCGGTGCAGCACAAACTGCTCGTCACGCTGGAGGACAACGGGGTCAACGGCGGGGTGGGCTCGGCCGTGTCGGCCGCGCTGCGCGCAGCGGAGATCGACGTGCCCTGCCGCGACGTCGGGCTGCCGCAGGAGTTCTACGACCACGCCTCGCGCGCTGAGGTGCTGGCCGACCTCGGGCTGACCGACCAGCACGTGGCCCGCCGGATCACCGGCTGGGTGGCCGCACTGGGTACGTCCGTATCAGAAACCGAGATCAGGGAGCACCTGGATTAGCCGCTTTCGGCAGCTCCGGTATCTGGCCCCCGGGTGACCGCCTCGGCCAGTACGGGTTCCACGAGTTCGCGTTGCCACGGCCGCGCCTGGCCGGCGCGCAGAAACTCGTCGACGGCTTCCAGGATTTGGTCCGCTTGATCCGCTTGGGAGCCGCCCGCCCAGTCCCAGCAGAGCCGCCGCACCAAATCGGGCGAGATCAGGTTCTCCATTGGTATTCCCACCCGCTGCGACACCTCCGAGAGTCCCGCCCGGGCCGCCTCCAGCCGCGCGGCGGCCTCCGGCTTGCGCCTGCTCCACCGCGCCGGCGCTGGTGGACCGTTGGACGGCTCGGCCACTTCCGGCAGGTCTCGGCTTTCCCGGGCCGCTTCCAGCGCCGCCAACCACATTGCGGCGCTGCGCCGCTGGTTGCGCCCACCAAACACGGGCAACGCGACGAGGTCGTCGATCGTCTTGGGGTCGGCTAAGGCGGCGTCGACGATCGCGGTATCCGGCAGCACCCGCCGCGGCGCGATGTCGCGGCGCTGGGCGACTTGGTCGCGCGCCGTCCACAATTCGCGGACTGCGGCCAGGGCCCGCCGGTCATGCACCCGATGGATCCCCGACGTTCGGCGCCACCGTTCCCGCCGCGCGGCCGGCACAGATGACATAGCCTCCCTGGGGCCCACGATCCGTAGATGTTCGAATTCCTGTGCCGCCCAATCGGTTTTGCCTTGCTCGGCCAGGATCCCCGAGATCGCCGCGCGCAGTTCGATGAGCAGCTCCACGTCGAGTGCCGCGTAGTTGAGCCACTCCGCGGGCAGCGGGCGCTTGGACCAGTCGGCCGCGCCGTGCCCCTTGGCCAACCCGAACCCCAGCAGCAGCTGCACCATCGTCGCCAGGTTCACCCGCTCGAACCCGGCCAGGCGCCCGGCAAGCTCAGTGTCGTACAGCGCTGGCGGACGCAGGCCGACCTCGGCCAGGCAGGGCAGATCCTGGTCGGCGGAGTGCAGGATCCACTCGTCCGTGCTAAGCACCTCGGCCACGGGTCGCAGCGCGGTCAGCGGGTCAACGCCGTGGCTGACCGGATCGATGAGCACGGTGCCGGCGCCGGTCCGCCGGATCTGGATCAGGTAGGCCCGGTTGGAGTAGCGGAAACCCGACGCCCGCTCGGCGTCCACCGCAAACGGTCCGTGCCCGCGATCCAGCAGCGCCGCGGCCGCCGCGATCTGGCCGGATGTCACCGACAGATCCGGCATCCCCTCGGCGGGGTGCAGGAGCGGGGTGTGGTCGGGCCCGGTGCCGCCGGACCCGTCGGCCGCCGCTTCGGACATGTCAGGCGCGTGACCGTGAGCCCAGGTCGACGACCCCGGCCGGGGGCAGACCCGACGCGTGCTCCAGCACCTCGCAGAACGCCTCGACATGGACGCCGACCTCAGGGGTGGTCGCCGTCCACGACGCCCGCAGCTCCAGCTGGTGGGCGCGCGGCGGTCCGGAGATGTCGCCGTACCGTACCGATGTGGTGGCGGTGACGGTCCCGCCCAAGGCGGTGACCTGTTCCTCGAGGCGAGACCCCAGCGCGTCGGCCAGCCAACTCCACGCCACCTCCGGCAGCAGCGGGTCCACGGCCTCGCTGGAGTCCAGGTCGGCCTGGATGTAGGCGACCAGGCGCATGGTGCCGTCCCAGGCGTCGGACCCGTCCGGGTCGTACAACAGGATCAGCCGACCGAACGCGTCACCCTCGGAGCGCTCGGGGACGATGTCCAGGTCGGGGTGTTTGACCTCGGCGCCCAGCGCGTAGCTGAACGGCGCCAGTCGCTGCGGCGGCCGGATGGGGCCGAGTTCGATTTCCGGCCGCACCGTCACGGCATTCATCGCCGCGACGGCCTCACGGAAGGGGGCCGGTTCAGCAGACGTCACAGCTTTCGACCGTAGACCTATCGACCGACAGGCGTCGACAGGCGCGCCGTGCTGTGGTAGGCCGCTCAGGCTTCCTCGCTGGCCTGCGGCCCCGCAGCAAACCGCGCAGGGCGCTTCTCGCGATGCGCAGCGAGCCCTTCGGCCACGTCGGGGCCGCCGAATCCGAGGAACTCCAGGCCCAGCGATGTTTCGAAGGCGGGCCCGAACATGCGGTACCAGTAGTTGAGGCTGTGTTTGGTCCAGCGGATCGCGTTTTGGGCGCCGAGCGCCAGGTTCTCGGCGAGACGGACCGCGGTCGGGTGTACGTCGTCGTCGTCGACGCAGGTGGACACCAGGCCGATGCGCTCGGCTTCCTCGCCGGACAGGGTCTCGCAGGTGAGCAGGTAGTACTTGGCCTTGGCCATGCCGACCAGCAACGGCCAGCAAATCGCGGCGTGGTCACCCGCGGCCACCCCGAGTTTGGTGTGCCCGTCGATGATCTTCGCGGTCCGGCCGGCCACCGAGATGTCGGCGAGCAGCGCCACCACCAGGCCCGCGCCGACGGCCGGGCCCCGGATCGCCGAGACCACCGGCTTGTCGAAGTTGACCAGGTTGAGCACCAGATCGCGGGCCTCACGCATGATGCGGATCCGGCCTTGGTAGTCGTTGATGGTCTCGTCGATCAGGTCGAAGCTGCCGCCGGAGGAAAACGCCTTGCCTTCACCGCGGACCAGCACGACACGCACGGCAGGGTCGCGATCGATCACCGGCCAGATGTCGGCGAGGTCGCGGTGCATTTGCGGCCCGACGGAGTTCAGCCCCGGGGCGTCCAGAACCAGATTGAGCACGCCGTTATCGCTGGGTTCGCAGCGCAGGCTGGGGAAGTCGTCATAGACCCGGTTCGGCATTTTCTGAGCGCTCCTGGTGGTCGTGGCAGCATTGAGTTCGATGACTACTCGTCGCGACCTTACCGAGTCGCCCTATTTGGCCGCGGTCGCCGGCCGCAAACCGCGCCGCATACCGGTGTGGTTCATGCGCCAGGCCGGCCGTTCGCTGCCCGAATACCGGGCGCTGCGCGAACGGCACAGCATGCTGGCGGCCTGTTTCGAGCCCGAAGTGGCCTGCGAGATCACCCTGCAGCCCATCCGCCGCCACGGCGTCGACGCGGCGATCCTCTTCTCGGACATCGTCGTGCCGCTGCGCGCGGCCGGCGTCGACTTGGACATCGTGGCCGACGTCGGACCGGTGATCGCGGACCCGGTACGCACCACCGCCGATATCGATGCCATGAAACCACTTGACCCACAAGCGATTCAGCCGATTTGCCGGGCGGTCTCGCTGCTGGTTGACGCGCTGGACCAGGTGCCGCTGATCGGTTTCGCCGGCGCGCCCTTCACGCTGGCGTCCTATCTGGTGGAAGGCGGTCCCAGCCGCGACCACGCCCGCACCAAGGCGATGATGCTGGCCGAACCGGCGAACTGGCATGCGTTGATGTCCAAGCTGACCGACCTCACCGTGGTGTTTCTGCGCGGGCAGATCGACGCCGGGGTGGACGCCATTCAGATGTTCGACTCGTGGGCGGGCACGCTGTCGCTGGCCGACTACCGCCAGTACGTGCTGCCGCACAGCTCCCGGGTGTTCGCCACGCTGGCCGAATACGGCGTGCCGATGACGCATTTCGGGGTCGGGACCGCCGAACTGCTGGGCGCGATGTCGGATGCGGGCCCGACGGTCGTCGGCGTGGACTGGCGCACATCGCTGACCGACGCGGCCGGCCGGGTACGGCCCGGCACCGCGCTGCAGGGCAACCTCGACCCGGTGGTGCTGCAGGCCGGGTGGCGGGTGGTCGAGCGCGCCGCACGCGCCGTCGTCGACGACGGGCGTCGCGCGGTCGACGCCGGCGCGGCCGGCCACGTCTTCAACCTGGGCCACGGCGTGCCGCCGCAGACCGATCCCGGCGTGCTGACCGAGCTGGTGTCGCTCGTCCATTCGCTTTGACGTCCTCCGGCGGCGTTTGCCGGTGGATTCCAACCCCGTCTTGCCTAGGCAGCAGGAGAACTGAGTTGAGGTTCACGGTTCGCAGACCGGCTAGTGCCGAGGTCTTCCCGTGCTGTCACCGCCCGTCCGGCGGCGATGTTGCGTGCGGCGTTGACGTCGGCGTTGCACGGCCCCGCATCACAGGCGACGCACTGGAAAACCGCTTGGCTCTTGCGATTTTCGGGTGCGATGTGCCCGCAGTGGGAGCATCGTTGCGACGTATACGCTGCCGGGACGAGTTCAAGCCGCCCCCGGGCCTTGTGCTTCAGCCGGACCACGAGCAGTCCCCACCCTTGGCGGCTGATCTCGCGGTTGAGGCCCCGTTTCTGCGCGACGCGGGTGCCCGGGCGTTCAGGAGTGCCGCGCGCCGAGCGGGTCATGGCGCGCAAGTTCAAGTCCTCGACGCAGATGGTGTCGAAGCGGCGGGCCAGATCGGTGGTGGTTTTTTCCACCCAGTCGCGGCGGCGATCTGTGTCGCGGGCGCGCAATTTCGCGATGGCCAGCTTGGTTCGTGCGCGCCGGTGAGATCCGTGCTGCGCCCGGGCCAAACGCTGCTGCAATTTGTGGAGTCGTTTGGTTTCGCCGGAACGAAGGCCAGGAGCACGCAGCAGCTCGCCGCTGGACAGGGCAGCCGAGACCGCGACTCCGCGATCGACACCCACCACGCTGCCGTCACCCGGTCCCGCGATTGGGTCGGGGATCGTGGCGAAGGCGATGTGCCAGCGCCCAGAGCGATCCAAGGTGACTCGGTAGGACTTCACGGTGTGGGCGATGGCGCGGGTCCAGCGGAAGCGCACCCAGCCGACCTTGGGTATCCAGACTTGCCCGTAGCGGCGGTTGAGCCGTTTGATGTGGCGCGGTTTGAGGCCGACTTGTCGGAAGCCGTCGTGCTTGTCGGCTTTGCGCCAGGTCGGGCGACGGTGGGTGCCGCCGAAAAAGTTGCGCATCGCTTGGGCGAAGTCCCGCAACGCCTGCTGCTGCACAGTCTGCGAGCCTGCCGCCAGCCAGCCGTATTCAGCGCGGGCCGCGGTCAACTGGGCACATTGCTCGTTGTAGCCGGGCGCCCGGCGACCCGGCTGCCAATGCTGCTGTTGCTCGACAGCAAGATTCCACACAAACCGGGCATGGCGACAGTGCTCGGCCAACCCTGCCGCCTGCTCAGCACTGGGAAGCAACCGAAACCTGCCCACATCAACAACCTAGGCAGCACCACCGACAACCCGTCGAAAAGGAGGCGGCGTTTCCCCCCTTGGCTAAGCCCAGGGGTTTCTACGCCGCAAAACCTATGATTGCTGGTTCGTATTGCATTGTGGGCGGCGGTATTTCGGGATTAACCGCGGCCTACCGGCTGCGTGTGGCCGTCGACCGTGCCGGTCATGACGCGACCATCACGCTGTTCGACCCGGGCGAGAAGCTGGGCGGGGTGTTGCGCACCGAGCGCGTCGGCGGGCAGCCGATGGACCTGGGTGCCGAGGCGTTCGTGCTGCGCCGGCCCGAGATGCCGGCGCTGCTGGCCGAGCTGGACCTGTCGGCGCGTCAACTGGTCACCACCGGAGCCCGGCCGTTGATCTACAGCCGGCAAACGCTGCATCCGCTGCCCGCGGACACGGTCGCCGGGATTCCGTCGTCGGCGGCGTCGGTCGCCGGGCTCGTCGATGACGCCTCCGTCGCGCGCATCGACGCCGAACCCACCCGCCCGCTGAGCTGGCAACCGGGCAGCGATCCCGCGGTGGCCGAATTGGTCGCCGACCGGTTCGGCGAGCAGGCCGTGGCCCGGTCGGTGGACCCGCTGCTAGGTGGGGTGTACGCCGGGTCGGCGGCGACGATCGGGCTGCGTGCGGGCGCCCCCAGCGTGGCGGCCGCCCTCGACCGCGGCGCGGCCAGCCTGACCGACGCGGTCCGGCAGGGATTGCCACCGGCCGGCGGCGGCCCGGTGTTCGGCGCACTGGACGGCGGCTACCAGGTGCTGATCGAGGAGTTGGTGCGGCGCGGCCGCCCGCAGTGGGTGCAAGCCGCGGTCACCGGGCTGGAACCGGGCTGGGAACTGCACGACGACACCGGCGGCCACTGGCACGCCGACGCGGTGATCCTGGCCGTTCCGGCCCCGCGACTGGTGCGCCTCGTGGCGGCCCTGGCCCCGCGCAGCGTCGCCGCCGCGAGCAGGATCGGGAGCGCCTCGTCGGTGGTGGTGGCACTCGCGGTGCCGGCCGAAACCCCGTTTCCGGAGAACTCGGGCGTGTTGGTGGCCAGCGGGGAACCGTTGCACGCCAAGGCGATCACGTTGTCGTCTCGCAAGTGGGGGGCCAGGGGAGAGGCGCAGCTGCTGCGGCTGTCGTTCGGTCGGTTCGGTGAAGACCTGGCAACCACCGCGTCCGACGACGAGCTGCTGGCCTGGGCGCTGGACGACCTGGCCGCGGTGTTCGGCCTGACCGTTAACCCGGTCGAGGTCCGGGTGCAGCGCTGGATCGACGCGATGCCGCAGTACGGGCCCGGCCACGCCGAGCTGGTCGCGCAGGTGCGGGCCGGTTTGCCCCCGGGGCTGGCCGTGGCCGGCAGTTACCTGGACGGGATCGGCGTACCGGCGTGCATCGCGGCGGCCGGGCGCGCGGTCGAGACCCTGCAAGCAGAAGTGGCACGATAGGTCTCATGGCCAAGCTTGACGCGAAACTGGACTATGCCGCCCTCAACTCGGCGATCCGCTACCTGATGTTCTCGGTGTTTTCCGTGCGGCCGGGCGAGCTCGGCGGGGACTCGAGGGACTCGAGGATAGAGGTAATCGACGACGCGTCGCGGTTTTTCAAGCAGCAGGAGGAGCGCGGCGTCGTGGTGCGTGGGCTCTACGACGTGGCGGGCCTGCGCGCCGACGCCGACTTCATGATCTGGACCCACGCCGAACGCGTCGAGGCGCTGCAGGCGACCTACTCCGATTTCCGGCGCACCACCACGCTGGGACGGGCCTGCTCGCCGGTGTGGAGCAGCGTGGCGCTGCACCGGCCGGCCGAGTTCAACAAGAGCCATATCCCGGCGTTCCTGGCCGGCGAGGAGCCCGGCAACTACATCTGCGTGTATCCGTTCGTGCGGTCCTACGAGTGGTACCTGCTACCCGACGAGGAGCGTCGCCGCATGCTCGCCGAGCACGGCATGGCCGCCCGCGAGTACAAGGACGTCCGGGCGAACACGGTGCCGGCGTTCGCGCTCGGCGACTACGAATGGATCCTGGCCTTCGAGGCTCCCGAACTCGACCGCATCGTCGATCTGATGCGGGAATTGCGAGCCACCGACGCCCGGCGACATACCCGCGAGGAAACGCCGTTTTTCACCGGGCCGCGGGTGCCGGTCGAGCAGCTGGTGAACGCCCTGCCATGACAACCCCATTCGACCCGACCGATCCCACCCGCTTCGAGGAGATGTACCGCGACGAGCGGACGTCGCACGGCCTGCCCGCCGCCACGCCGTGGGATATCGGCGGCCCGCAGCCGGTGGTCCAGCAGCTCGTCGCGTTGGGCGCGATCAAAGGTGAGGTGCTCGACCCGGGCACCGGCCCGGGCCACCACGCCATCTATTACGCGTCAAAGGGCTACTCCGCCACCGGCATCGACGGCTCGGAGGGGGCTCTCGAGCGTGCCCGCGACAACGCGCGCAAGGCCGGGGTGTCGGTCAACTTCGAGCTGGCCGACGCCACCAAGCTGGAGGGGCTGGACAACCGGTTCGACACCGTCGTCGACTGCGCCTTCTATCACACCTTCAGCACCGAGCCCGAACTGCAGAGGTCCTACGCGCAGGCGCTGCGGCGGGCCACCAAGCCGGGCGCGCGGCTCTACATGTTCGAGTTCGGCGAGCACGACGTGAACGGCTTCAAGATGCTGCGGTCGTTGTCCGAGAGCGACTTTCGTGACGTGCTGCCCGTCGGCGGCTGGGAGATCACCTACCTGGGCAGGACCACCTACCAGGTCAACATGAGCGTCGAGACGATCGAGATGATGGCCGCGCGCAACCCCGACATGGCCGCCGAGGCGCAGAAGCTTCTCGAGCGCTTTCGCGCGATGGAGCCGTGGCTGGTCAACGGCAGGGTGCACGCGCCGTTCTGGGAGGTCCACGCCACCCGGGTGGACTGAGCGCGCGTCGCGCTTCTAGGCGTTGCCGCGGATTGCTTCGGACAGGGCGTTGGTCACCCGGTCGCCCTGCTTGTGATGGCTGAGGGCGCGGACGGACACGTCATGGCCTTCCGCTGCCCGGCGTAGCGCGCCCACCGTGGCCTGCTCGCTCGGATGGTGGGCGAACGGGTCGAACGAGTACCAGCGCATGGCGTTTTCGTGGGTCATTTTGTTGATATCAGTTTCCGGGACGCCGTGGTCGCTGAGAACATCCCACATTTGTTCGGGCGCTCCGGGCCACATCGAGTCGCTGTGCGGGTAGTCGGCCTCCCACGCGATGTTGTCGATGCCGATTTGGTGTCGCAGCTGAACTCCGACCTGATCGCTGATGAAGCACGTCAAGAAATGCTCACGAAACACCTCGCTGGGCAACTTGCCGCCGAAGTCCTGGTTCGTCCACACCGAGTGCATCTCGTACGTGCGGTCGGCCCGTTCCAGGAAATACGGGATCCACCCGGTGCCGCCCTCGCTCAAGGCGATCTTGAGATCGGGATATTTCTTGATCGGCGCCGACCACAGCAGATCCGCGGCGGCCTGGACGATGTTCATCGGCTGCAGCGTGATCATCACATCCATCGGCGCGTCTGGCGCGGTGATGGCCAGCTTTCCCGAGGAACCGATGTGGATGTTCATGACTGTGTCGGTTTCTACTAAGGCTTCCCAGAGCGGCGTCCAGTACTCATCGTGAAAGCTGGGATGCCCCATCGCCGCCGGGTTCTCGGTGAACGTCAGCGCGTGCACGCCACGATTGGCGTTGCGCCGCACCTCGGCCGCGGATGCTTCGGGGTCCCAGATCGCCGGCAAACACATCGGGATGAACCGTGCCGGATACGCCCCGCACCACTCCTCCACATGCCAGTCGTTGTAGGCCCGCAGCAAGGCCAGGCCGAACTCGTGGTCCTCGGTGGCGAACAGCCGGCCGGCGAACCCGGGAAAAGTCGGGAAACAGATCGAGGCGAAAATCCCGCCTGCGTTCATGTCCTTGATCCGCTCATCGACCTGCCAACACCCCGGCCGGATCTCGTCAAGACCCTGCGGTTCGAGCCCGTACTCCTCCTTCGGCCGACCCGCCACCGCATTGAGCGCCACATTCGGGATCACCACATCGCGAAATTGCCAGCTATCGCTGCCATCTGGGTTGTGCACCAGCCGTGGCGCCTCGTCGGCGTACTTCTTGGGCAAGTGATTCTTGAACATGTCCGGCGGTTCGACGATATGGTCATCGACGCTGATCAGGATCATGTCGTCTTTGGTCATATTCGTCTACTTCCCGATAGCTGTACACCCTTACCGTTGGCGCAACGGCGAAAGCGTGCGACGGCTGCGAATTCTGAGGCTTACCGGCTAGTCCGTCGGGACTAGGCGCAGCGAGATCGAGTTGATGCAGTAACGCTGATCAGTGGGCGTCGGATAGCCCTCGCCGGCGAACACGTGACCGAGATGGCTGTGGCAGTTCGCGCACAGCACCTCGGTACGCGTCGTCCCCATCGAATGGTCCGGACGCAGAATCACCGCGTCGGAGCTCGATGGGTCGAAGAACGACGGCCAGCCGCAGTGTGACTCGAATTTCTCTGTGCTGCGGAACAATTCGGCTCCGCAGGCCCGGCATTCGTAGACACCCTGGGTTTTGGTGTCGGTGTATTCACCGGTGAAGGGCCGCTCGGTGCCGGCGCGACGCAGCACCTGAAACTCCTGCGGGTTGAGTTTCTTGCGCCACTCGTCGTCAGACAGCTGCACCTTCGGGCTCGACAAGTCGGGGGAAGTCATGCTTCCACGGTAGCGTGCTCTCGTTTGGACGGCAGCCAGGCCGGATCGATGCCCCTGTCCAGCCGGTTATCGGCCTTGGCGTCCAGATAGCGGAAGTAGAGCACCGTGAACACCACGATCAGCAGCAGCGACCAGCCGTACGTGATCTTCAGGTAGTGCAGCGCGCGGCCATACCTCATGTACTTGTAAATTAGCCAGTCGTCCAGCGTCAGGAAGCCGTAGATCCCAAGCCAGGCCGGCCAGTTGCGGATCAGCGAGTTTTGCAGCACCACCGTCATGAGGAACGGGAACAGCATCATCGAGTAGTAGCCCTGGGCCAGCGGCAGCGCTAGCCACGACCACAGCAGCAGCACGCCCGACGAGCTGGTGAACCAGAACAGCGGGTCGCGGGTGCGGTAGTAGCGGTACAGCAGCCACATCGCGCCGATGGCCAACGCCGTGAACAGCAGCCGCAGGAACACGATCAGCCAGGTCGGCAGACCGAAGTACACGCCGTTGCCCTCGATCGAGCTGTTGAAGTAGTCCCGGACGCCCCCGATGTACGGCAGCGTTTTGGTGACGAAGTCCATCGGGTCGCTGACCAACGGCCAGGCGGCGACGTTAATGACCGCGGGCACGACGAACGCGGGCACCAGCGCCCGCCACTGGCGATTCAGCAGTGGCAGCAATAGCAGCGGGCCCAGCACGGGTTTGAGCGTGAGCGTCAGGCCGATCACGAACCCGGCCCACCACTGGTGCCCGACCTTCCCATCTAACAGCCAGCGCAAGAACAACACCTCGGCAAGCAGGACGCAGCCGTTGATGTTGGTGAAAACCAGCGTACTGGTCACGCTTTCCGTGCAGAACATGGCGAGCAGTAGGGCCGGCGCGGCCACCGAGGACAGCGTGAATTTGAACAACCGCAGCAGCAGGTACCAGGCGATCAGGATGGCCACGGTGTTGATCAGGACGAATAGGTAGCGCGAAGCCGAAAAGGACAGGTATCCGAACGGCGCCATCAACAGCGTGCCGCCGGGCGGGTACAGGTAGTGCGGGTCGACGTAGTCGAAGTGTTCGTTGTAGATGTCCCACCCGTGCCGGAAGTTGAGCACCGCACGGTAGACCGGTTTGAAGTCGTCGGTGATGTTGCCGTTGAGGGTGAGGATGATGCTGCGGTGCAGCACCGACAGGATGGCCGCCGGCCACAACGCCGACCGCAGTATCGCCGAGGTGCTCGGTGGGCCGGTCCGGGCCGAGTCAGCTGCCGTCACCAGCGCACCGTACACCGGCGCGCCAGCACGAAGGATCAGGCGGGGCAGTAGGTGTCGGTTCCCGGAAGCTTGCCGGTGTCGAGATAGCCGACCAGCGGCGGGACCGCGCACGGCGAATAAATGCTGGCGCCGTGGCCGATGCCCTGCCACATCACCCGCTTGCTGGCCGCGCCGGCGTTGATGACCGTGGCCGCCGTCGCGGCGACCGCTTCCGAGCCCACGATGGGGTCGTTCTGCACACCCAGCAACAAGGCGTCGATCTTGAGGTCTTTCGGCGGTTGCGACGGCGAACCCGTCGGCCAGTGCACGCATTTGACGAGATCGAGCGCGGCAACCGTGCCGAATTGCGGATAGAGCTTGCCCCAGGCGACCACCAATTCGCGAACCCGGTCGGGGGTCGGGCGGTTGAGCGCGTCGCTGCATGAGTTGACGAACTGACCGTCCGAGTCTGTCGTGGCGTCGGCGCGGTTGATCAGGTTGGACAGCTGGCCGGCGTCGCCGGAGCGGGCGGCCGCCAGCGCGTCAGCCAGGTCGGTCGTGGCGTTGATGCGCCCGGCGTTGGGGAAGCCCAAAGCGGTGGTGATGGCGTCGGCCACTTGGGCCACCGACGCGCCGCCCGGCGCCTTGCCGGCACGCGCCGCGCCCAGCAGCGCGTCGACGGCGCCCTTGGGATCGGGACCCAGCGCGCAGCTCACGGCCACGCACTGCGCGGCGAACGCGTCGAGGGCGGCCTGCTGGCCCTTGGCCTTCTGGTCGGCTGCGGCTTCGGCGTTGATTCCCAACGCAATCGGAGAGTCGAGGATCAGTCTGGCGACCTTGTCGGGGCGGGATCCGGCGTAGGCCAGCGCCACCTGCGCGCCGTTGCCGATCCCGACGAGCGCGACCGCGGGGACGTCCCACAGGTTGCGCAGCCGCTCGATGTCGGAGGCGGCGTGCGAGTCGTCGTAGGCCGACGCGCCGGGCGCGATCGCGTCGGTGCAGTTCGTGGTGGCGGTATTCGACGCGTCGGACAGGTTGGCCACTGGATCGTCGCCGGACTGGAATTGCGCCTGATCGCGCATCGTTTGGCGGTCGGACGGGTCGCGGCAGTCGATCGGGCTGGACATGCCCATGCCGCGGCGGTCGACGGCGACGATGGGGTGAGCGCGCAGCACGTCGGCGCCCGCCCGCGACAGCCAGACCGGCAACTGGGTCGACGACGGCAGGTCGGAGCCGGTGGTGAAGACCAGGGGCCCGGCGTCGTGCGGGGTCTGGTCGGAGCGGGCCCGGACCGCGCCGATGGTCAGGGTCCCGGATCCACCGTTCGGGTCGAGGTCGGCGTCGTAGTTCGCGCAGTCCAGCTTGACGCCGGGCGCGGCGGGCACGCCGGACTCCGCGAAAAGGCGCGGCGTGCAGTCGTGCCACGCTAAGTCGTTCTTGGGTGCCGCGATCGGGGGCGGACCGGCCGGTGGTGGCTTGTTGATGACCGCGCCTTGCGGTCGGGCGCCGCGGTTGGTGGCGAAGCGCGGGTCTGCGGCCAGGCCCGGGACGCAGCCGGCCAGCACCGTGGTGACCGCGATCAGGATCGCGGGGTAGGTGATGTGCCGACGCATGCCGACCACAGTAGCGACCGGCCGCTCAAGCTTTGACGTAGCGCGTGTAGAGATAGCCGGCGTCGTCGGTGAGGACGTGTGTACAACGCATCGGGGTCTGCCGCTGGCCGGGGCCCGTGGCGATGCGTCGGGCCAGTCCGCCGACCACAAAAGGCGCGATCGTCAGGCACAGGTCGTCGAGCAGGTCGCGCTGGATGAACGAGCCGAGCAGCATCGGCCCGCCCTCGGTCAGGATGCGGCGCATTCCGCGAGCCCGCAGCGTCGCCAGCAGGGCGGCCTCGTCGACTTCGGCCGGATCGCCGCCAGAGCAGTCGACCACCTCAGCGACACCGGAAAGCAGGCGGCGGGTCTCATCGCAGGCCGCCGCGCAGGTGCAGATCAAGGGCGGCACCTCGGTGCGGGTGAATACGGGCATATCCCGGTCCAGGCGACCCGACTTGGTGACGATTGCCAGCTGCGGGACTTCGCTTTGCCCGCGGGCCTGACGGTGCATGCGCTGTGCGACCGGTGGGCGCGCGCCGGAGTACCCCTCCATCCGCACGGTGCCCGCGCCGACCACGATCACATCCGCGAGTTCGCGCAGCACGTTGAAGATCAATTTGTCACCGGGCCCCCCGAGTCCGCTGCTGGTGCCGTCCGCGGTGGCACCGCCGTCCACGCTGGTGATGAAATTCGCCCGCACCCAACTGCCGTCCAGTTGCTCCGGATAGCCGTAGAAATGGGGAAGTTCGCCCTCGTCGACGGCGCGCCCCGAGGCGAGCACTGTAAACGGTGCGTCGGCAGCTCCGGCGGCTTCAGAGTCGGCCATGCGTTTGATTGCAGCACGCCGCTACAGTTCGTGCATGCACGGGCTGGTGGATCGGCATCCGACCGTGTCGCCGGAGCGGCTGATCGCCCAGCTGATTCCGCCGCCGACCTTCGCCGAGGTGAGCTTCGCGACCTATCGCCCCGATCCGGCAGAACCGACGCAGGCCGCGGCCGTGACGGCCTGTCAGGAGTTCTGCCGGCAGGCTGTCGAGCGCCGGGCGGGCCGCAGAAAGTTGTTCGGCAAGCGGGCCGTGCTGCCCGGTGTGGGGCTGTACCTGGACGGCGGGTTCGGTGTGGGCAAGACCCACCTGCTGGCTTCGGCCTACTATCAGATGCCCGATGACGGAGCTCATCCCAAGGCGTTCGCCACATTTGGGGAGCTGACCCAGCTGGCCGGGGTGTTCGGCTTTGTCGAATGCATCGATCTGCTGGCCGGCTACACGGCCGTGTGCATCGACGAGTTCGAACTGGATGATCCGGGCAACACCACGCTGGTCTCGCGGATGCTCTCGTCACTGGTCGAGCGCGGTGTGTCGGTGGCCGCCACCTCCAACACGCTGCCCGAACAGCTGGGCGAGGGCCGCTTCGCCGCGCAGGATTTCCTTCGCGAAATCAACACGTTGGCAGGCATTTTCACCACTGTGCGGATCGAGGGGCCGGACTACCGGCACCGCGACCTGCCGCCGGCGCCCCAGCCGCTGTCGGACGAGGAAGTGACCGCGTGGGCGGCGGGCGTGCGGGGGGCGACGCTCGACGATTTTGACGCACTGTGCGCGCATCTGGCCACCATGCATCCGTCGCGGTATCTGACGCTGATCGAGGGGGTGACCGCGGTGTTCCTGACGGGTGTGCACAAAATCGACGACCAGAATGTGGCGCTGCGTTTGGTGGCGCTGACCGACCGGCTGTACGACGCCGGCATCCCGGTGGTGGCTTCCGGGGCGAAGCTGGACACCGTCTTCAGCGAGGAAATGCTGGCCGGTGGTTATCGAAAGAAGTACCTGCGCGCCACTTCACGGCTGTTGGCCTTAACTTCAGGGACGGCCGCCGGGGTCAACCAAGCTCGCGAACCATGACGTAGTCGTTCTCGCGACGGGCGCCCACTCGAAACGTTCTGGTGCCGCTGACCTTAAAGCCGTTCTTGAGGTAAAAGCGTTGTGCGCGTTGGTTTTCCTGATTGACGCCGAGCCACACACCGCGGACGCCCCATTCGGCGGCGGTGGCCAGCGTCGTTTCCATCAACGCCGTCGCCACGCCGGCACCGTGATAGTCGGGCAGCACGTACAGCTTGGACAGCTCGGCGGTGTCGGTGTCGTCGGGGTCGTCGGGGTCGCCGCGAATCAGCATGGCGTAACCCACAATCCGGTCGTCGTTGCGGGCGGTGAGAACTGCACGTCGCGGATCGGCCAGATACTCGGCGAAGCGCGTCGCGGACAAATTGGTGTCGATGAAGGACGCGATGTTGTGGGCGGGCGTCCACGGTGGACATGCCAGCGGGAACGTGCGCGCGGCAACAGCGGCCAGTTCGTCGGTATCGACGGAGTCCCGGGGAGCGATACCGACGGCGAGCGTCAGAGGTTCCATTGCGCGAGGTGCTGGCCCGTCTTCTTGTCCAATAGAACGACGTTGGAGACCGGATCGCGGTAGGCGTCCCAATACACTTCACCGCGCACGATCGATCCTTGCCCCGCGTTGCCGATCACGTTGTCCAGCGCGTCGGGCGCATCGGATGTCCGGGGCTTGTAAGCATCGGCGAACGGCGTCACGCCGTCGAAGCTGAAGTCGGTCGCCATGATGAACGAATTCGGCACTCGCACCGCACGAATCGTCACGTCGGCGCGCTCGGCCGTGCTGCCGGGAAAGCTTTTGACCGGGACGCCGCTGCGCGTGTAGCCGAATCCCGGTGGCGGGTCGCACGGTTGGACGCTGCTGACGGTGACGTCCGCGACGTAGGTGCCGGTATCCACGCGCAGCGTGTCACCAATGTGGCCGACCGGCGCGTCGCCCGCCCAAGCGCGGGGCGCCGTGACGCTCGCAGCGGCGACGAGCAAGGTGGACAGGACGATCAGCCAGCGGCGCATCTTCGCATAATCGCACACGCGCGACCGTGAAGGGGAGGGGTTCCATGCACCTTGATCAGCCGTTCTTGCCGCCGCTCAGTGATTCGACCGCGGCGATCAGGTCGGCCTCGACGCGCGCCTTACCCACACCGCACCGATGCAAGACTGTCAACCTGAGGTTGACGACGCCGATGTTCATGATTGGTTCACCGATCGAGATGCGCGCCGGTCGCGACTCTGGGACGATCGGGGAGCCATGAAACTCCTCCTCACGCTGGCAAGTCTTGCCGCCGTCGTCGGCACGGCGGCACCGGCATATGCCGATGGTGTCGATGACACGTTTCTTGCGACGCTTCGCGCGGCCGGGATCAGCTTTCCGGACCCGGCTCGGGCGATAGGCGCCGGCAGGTGGGTGTGCACCGCGGTCCACGGCGGCACCCAGATGGCCGACGTCGTGAAGACGGTCCAATCCGAGAACCCCGATCTGCACGGCGACAATGCCGCGAAGTTCACCGCGATTTCGGCGAACGTGTACTGCCCGACATCGCTGGCGGGCAGCACCCGGTAGCTAGCCCCCGGACCTGCGGTTGTGAGGGGTTTGTTACAACCCCGCCATCTGGGCCTGGTTAACGAAACCTGTCGTCAACATTTCGCCTTTATGCTTCACCGACGAACAGCAGCCCAGCGTGCGGGAGGAAGCAAATTTGGACTTCCTTCAGGAGCAGTTGATCGACCCGCCCAGCAATTTCCTGAATTCCTACGTCCTCGTTTTTTTGCTCATCGCGGTTGGCATTTATTTCACCGTGCGCACCCGATTCATCCAGATCCGGTACTTCAGGCGCATGTTCCGTCAGCTCCGCAGATCCCATCGCCAAGACGGTGGGATCTCCTCCTTCCAGGCATTCTGCGTCGGCCTTGCGTCGCGGGTGGGCACCGGCAACATCGCCGGCGTCGCTATCGCGCTCACCGTCGGTGGTCCCGGTGCGATCTTCTGGATGTGGGTGGTGGCCGCGGTCGGCATGGCGACCGCGATCATCGAGGCCACGCTCGGTCAGATATTCAAGGTCCGCTCGAATGACGGGGCGTTCCGGGGCGGCCCCGCCTTCTATATCGAGCGTGGGCTGCGCTGGCGGACGGGTGGTGTCGCCTACGCCGTGCTGCTGATGGTCGCGTTCTCAACCGCTTTCAACATGGTGGAGACCAACGCGGTCAGCGGCGTCTTGAAGTCATCGCATGGCATCGACATCCGTTGGACAACAGTGGGTCTGGCGGTGCTGGCAGCTCCGGTACTGTTCGGCGGGGTGCGCAGGGTCGCCGCGTTCGCGGGAAGGGTGCTTCCCACCGTTGCAGTGGTCTATACGCTGTTGGCGCTCGCGATCGTGGCGGTGAACATCACCGAGCTGCCCGGCATGATCGAGGAGATCATCGGCGGCGCATTCGGAATCAAGCAGCTGGCAGGCGGTTTCGCCGGCGGTATCGCTGCGGCGATGCTCACCGGGGTGAAGCGGGGCCTCTTCGCGTGCGAGGCGGGGCTGGGTAGTTCGCCCAACATCGCCGGCGCCGCGACGGTGGCACATCCGGTGGAGCAGGGCCTGATTCAGTCCCTGGCCGTTTTCATCGACACGATGGTGATCTGCACCGCGACGGCGTTCATCGTGCTGGCGTCGGCACCGGAGCTCTACAACCCGGCGCACACGGATATTGCCGGTGCGAGTCTGACGGAGCAGGCGATCTCCGCAGACCTCGGTTCGTGGTCCACAGTGCTGATGACCTCGGTGGTGTTCTTCTTCGCATTCTCCTCGGTGCTCAGTAACTACGTGATCGCCGAGGCCAACCTGTTCTTCCTGGGCGGGCGCCGGTGGGCGATCAACATGCTCAAGCTGGTGACGCTGGGGTCGATCGCGTTCGGGGCCATGTCCAAGCTCACGCTGGTGTGGTCGCTCGCGGATCTGGCGATGGCGCTGATGGCCATCGGCAACCTGGTCGCGATCTGTCTGCTGGGCAAGTGGGCCTTCGCCGCGTTAAGGGACTACCACCGTCAGGCCGCCCAGGGCGGGACGCCAGTGTTCATCGCCAGCGAGGCCGGCCTGCCCGGTGTTCTCGACGGCGACATCTGGGAGATCCCGGAACGCCGCCAGGTCGGCGCGTTGCCCGGGTCGCTGCTGATCGATCGGGCGCCAGTGGCGTCGTCGAAGGTATCCCGGGCGCCGGCGGCGTAGCGGGGTCGGTTGGCGGCAGCGTAGTCGCCAATACGCTAGGGCGTATGCGTATCGATCTGGGGCCGCTGACATGGGCTGCCGTGGTCGCGACCTGGCATCTGGACCTGGCCTCCGCGACGGTCATCGTGGTGCTGGCCGGCGCATACGCGTGGTGCTACCGACGCGCCCGACATGACAAGCAACCGGTCCGACCGGTGCAGGCGGGGTGTTTTGGTGTCGGCATCGGGCTCTGGGCGCTGGCCACGGTAAGCGCAGTCGGCGCCTATGCCTACGACTTGTTCTGGATGCGCGCGCTGCAGGTGCTGTTGCTGGTTTACGTCGCGCCGTTCTTCCTGGCGCTGGGCAAGCCGGTCACTGTGGTGCGCCATGCGCTGGGCCCGGCCGGCCGTGCGCGCATTGACCGGATGCTGACGACCCGACTTGCCCGGGTGCTCTTTCACCCGCTCACCACGTCGCTGGCGATGCTGGTCACGCCCTGGCTGCTCTACCTCACGCCCTGGTACACCGCGGCCCTGCAGAGCGAGTGGGTCGGCGCCCCTACCCGAATTCTACTGGTGGCGATAGGGTTTGGCTACTTCTATGCCCGGTTGCAAGCAGATCCCGTGCCCCGCAGATACTCTCAGCTGATCTCGTTGCTGATCTCGGTGGCCGAGGCCCTCGGCGATGGAATCCTGGGGTTGGTCATCTGGCAGGGCTCGTTGATTGCCCCGGCGTATTACGCCGCGCTGCACCGGGATTGGGGACCGGATCAACGGCTGGATCAGACGATCGGGGCCGGCGTTCTGTGGATCCTCGGGGACGTGGTGGGGTTGCCGTTCGTGCTTGTGTTGATGCGTGCGCTATCCCGTGACGAGAAGGCGCACGCGATCGAAGTGGACGCCGACCTGGACACGGCGGAAGCGGCCGACAGTGGAACGGCAGAGTCATCGGGATTGTGGTGGGAGAACGACCCGCAACTGCGTGAGCGATTCCGTCGGCGGTGACGCTACTCCCTTTGATGTCGACGTAAATTCCGCCTCGCTGGGGCATGCGGTCGGCTATGTTGCGCGAAACGTCAGCAAACGCGAAGGAGCCAAATGGTGATGAACGTATCGGCGGTAGCGGCCGCCTTGGCTGCGAGCGCTCTGGTGATCGGGGTGGCAGGGTGCGGAAGCAACAAGTCGTCAAGCCCGTCGTCAACAGGTGTGAAAGCACCGCTGACGCCGGTCAACGTGGGCAGCCGCGGCAATATGGCCGTGGGCCCGGCGGCGGACGGGTCCAAGTCGGTGGGGTTGATGATGTTCACCGAGGGCAAGGCTTTCGTCGTCCTCGAGTTCAACGGCCCGCCCAACGATCCGGTGCCAGCCGACGTCGTTCTCGACCTCGCGCGTAAGCAGGATGCCGGGATCAAGGCCGGTACGCCTTCGTGATTCGAAGAACCGCCGCGGGCGCGGCGTTGTTCGGTTTGGTGGGTTGGGGCGGCGCGCGGGCCCTAAAAGCCTCCGCCGCGCGGATCGAGCGGAACCCGGATCCCTTTACCCGCGAACAGCTGATGGCCGAACCGCAGGGTGAGGAGATCCTGATCCCTCGGCCGGACGGGACGGTGTTGCGCGCGCTGGTCGCGGGCGACGGGCCGCCAGTTGTGTTCGTGCACGGCTACACCGCCACCATCGACGAGTGGAACTTTGTGTGGGATGAGCTGGTGGCTAAAGGCTTTCGTGTGATCGCTTTCGACCAACGTGGCCACGGAGGTTCCACGCTAGGATCCGAGGGCATCGGGTCTGAGCCCATGGCCGCAGACGTCGCTGCGGTTTTGCGGCACTTCGGCATTCGCGACGGTGTGCTCGTCGGGCACTCGATGGGCGGATTCGTCACGATCCGCGCGATGATCGACCATCCCGACGTTGCCCAGCGGTTGCGCGGGCTGGTGCTGTTCGCCACCTGGGCGGGTCGCGTGCTGGATGGGGCGCCGCAGAACCGAGTGCAAATCCCATTGATGCAGACCGGCCTCATGAATGTGCTGCTGCGCAGCAGGACCGTCGCGGTGCTGCTCGGCGCCGCGCAGTGCGGGGTGCGCCCCTCACCGGCCATGATCTCGGTCTTCATTGAGGGGTTCAAACAGCACCTGGATGACCACGGACCGCTGATACCGATCGTGCGGGCCTTCTCGCGCGAAGACCGCTACCCGCGGCTGGGTGAGATCGCGGTGCCGACGGTGGTGATGGTCGGCTCCGCCGATCGCACGACGCCGCCCAGCCACTCGCGCCGGCTGGCGTCGGGGATACCCGGCGCGCGGCTGGTCACGGTGCCCGACGCGGGACACCTGCTGAACTGGGAGGGGACCGATGAACTGCTTGAGGTCATTGAATCCTTTCCAGCACAACGTGATTCGGGGTAGCTTTCGCCCATTACCCAACGCATCTCATGACGCCACACGCGGCGAGGCGGACCCGGCTGGGCCGAGGCGTCGGGCCAACGCCGTTGATCCACCTGTTTAGCTGCGCCAGAAAGGTGGCGCCCAGGCGAGCCTCCAAGGCGGACGTCGGACTGCCTCGGTCTCATCGTTTTGCGGCCGCGCCAATTCGGACGCGGCCATCGTCGGCGCGAAATCGGGACGGCCGTCGTCGTCGCCGGAGTCCGAGGTCTCGGTCATGGACGTCACCGTATTCCCGGGTACGACACCGCCGGCCGCGAGCTCTCACCGGCCTCAGACTGATGTCGCTACAAGGTCGGCCTGATCCGGGCCTTGCCCGTCACTTCACTGTGGGCACGACCTTTCACCGCGCGCCCGGTGCCGGACACGCGGCGCGGCGCGTGTGCGTCGCTGTTCAGGTAGCGGCGCTGTAGTCGGTCAATGAAAACCTTCGCCTCGTTGATGTCTCGCCGCAGGGCGGCCGCTTCAGACCGGATGGCCGATGCCCGGCTGTTGGTGCCGGTGACATCTTGACGGTCGAGCCACGCCAGCTGGTGGGTCATTTGGTGCAGTTGATCGCGCAATGCGCGGACCAGCTCCACGGCCTGGGCGGCATCGACTTCATCCATGCAGGAATGGTTGCACCGCTCGCCCCTTCCCGCCGGGAAACGGCTCAGGCCGTGACAATCCCCTCAACAGGCGCGAGCAGCCAAGCACGCTACGGTCGCGGAACCGCCGCGCTTGGCCTTCTCGCCTAGCGGACCTTGGACGGGTGGATGATCGGGCCGTCGAGCGCCGCCTTCGGATTCCATCCCGCCAGCAGCTTGCGCTGATGGCAGAGTTCCTGGCCTTGGATGCACTCGCCGTTGTAGGCGTCCGCCTCGGGTGAGGTCGCCAGCCAATACACCACCTCGCCGATCACCTCCGGCGGCTGCCAGGTGCCGTCATCGGCCGAAAATCCGAAGCCGGCCATGTCCTGGGCGATGCGTTCTGTTTTGATCGCGCCCGGCTGGACGTTGAACGCGCGGATGCCCTGGTCGGCGTATTCGACCGCGAGTAGGCCGGCAATGCTGTGTCCCGCCGCCTTTGACATGGCGTAGCTCAGTCCCCACCCGCCTTTTCCGGCCTTTGCCGGCGGCGCGTCATAGGCCGCGCCGGATGTGATGTAGATGATCGTCCCGCCGCCGTGCTTCAGCATGGCCGGTAGGAGGATGCGGTTGAGCACCAGCGGCGCAAAAGCGTTGCCCTGCACATGTTTTTCCAGCACTTCGACCGGTGTGTCGGTGATGAGATCCATATGCCCCGGCCCGATGAAGCGGGCGTTGTGCACTACCAGATCGACAGTGCCCCAACGTTCGAGCACCGTTGTCGCGGCGGCGCCCAACGATCCCCGATCAAGCAGGTCGGCCGGCAGCACCAGCACCTCCGCGCCGGCCGCGCGCATCGCGTCGGCCGTGCTGGTCAGGCTGCCGGGCAAGGGCGTGGTGTCGGATTTTTTGACCGTGCTTGAATGTTCGCGCTGCTCGCCTTCCTCGATCGTGCGCGCCGTAATAGCGACATCAAAGCCGCCCTGCGCCAGCCGGATCGCGATCGCCTTGCCAATCCCTCGGCTGGCCCCCGTGACGAATGCCTTCCTCCTTTGCGCCACTTTCGTCTCCCGTTGAATTGATGGAACAGATCGTTCTGTTTATTTAATGAAAGCCGCTGCCGCACAGACGCTGACGCCGCCCGGCGCAGGGGTTAGGTGCGAGGCCCTCCTAATGGCCCGCGTTGCGGGCCAGATCGATGGCGTACTGATTCACGAAGGTGCCCGCCGGCGGATCACCTTTGCCGCATGTTCCGTCGGATTCACCGGGACGTTTGATCCACAAGTAGGCGTCCGCGTGCGCGCCCCCGGTAGCCGCGGTAGGCGGAGTACCCAGTGTTCGGCCGCTGGGGTTGCACCAGTTGAGCTCGGAGTCGGGCGCTGGTCCGGCGCCGTTGCGCGACGTGTCGATCACGTAGTGCGAACCGTTGGTGAGACCCGAGATCGCTTCGCCGTAACCGTTTTCGTCCCCGGTGGTGAAGAAGTTCGCAGTGTTGAGGCTAAAACCCCGCGCGCGGGCGACATCGACCTTGTTGAGCCTGGCGGCCATGTCCTCGGCGCTATGCCAGCGCAAGTGACCGGCGTCGACGTACACGGCCGTGGCCGGATTGCGCGTCAGCGTGTCCACGACGTAGCGAATCAAGTCGTAGCGTTCTTGGCGCTGGTCAGCCGACAGGCAGTCGGCCATGGCGAGTGCATCGGGTTCGACAATGACCGCCGTCCGCGAAGCGCCCACGTCGGATGCGATGCCGTCGATCCACGCGCGGTAGTCGTCGGCCGTCGCCAAGCCACCCGCAGCGAAGCTGCCACAGTCGCGGTGGGGGATGCCATAAAGCGTCAGAACCGGGATGGCGCCAGCAGCCTGCGCGTCGCCGGTGTACTTCGCGACCGTCGCTGCGGAAGAGCCCGGGACGATCCAGTACGCCTGTGGGGTGTTGGCGATGACGGTCAACTCGGGACTCGGCGGGTCGGCATGCTGCGCGGCACGCATCGCCGCCGAGGTGGGATTGACATAAAAGGGCGCGCCGGCCAACGGGTTGGCCTCATCGGCCAAGCGCACCGCCGGGGCGTGACCGACCTGCACCGGATCCGCAAGAAAACCCATGCCGACAGTGCTGGCCAAGGCCGCAGCCGTTAGGAAGGGGGCGATCCACCGCGCGACGGCACCAGAAGCTGAGAACATCACCCCAGGAAAATTAGTGCGCCAAACCGTCGAACGCCAATCGCCGGCCGCAGGTCATGGCGCGACCGCACGCGAACACCGTCGCCGCAG
This sequence comes from uncultured Actinomycetota bacterium, assembly GCA_963767375.1. GTDB lineage: Bacteria > Actinomycetota > Actinomycetes > Mycobacteriales > Mycobacteriaceae > Mycobacterium. The sequence continues at coordinate 1,343,362 of CAVYDT010000003.1, read as the reverse complement.
TTACCGATCCTTATCCCACGGGCAGTAAGCGGCGATGGCGCCGGAGACAAGCCGCGCCGCATGGTCCTTGGTGAGGTTGTACCCCACCGCCGTGATTTCGGCGACTTGCCTACCGAACCCCCATCGTCGCCGAGCGCACTGATGGCGGCGTCGTCCTTCGCGGTGCCCGCGACGTCCTGATTTCTGAGCGAAGCAGAGCTAGACCGAGTTGTCGCCTTCCTACGGGACAAGCCACGCCTGACGAGGTACCCGGTGACGACGGATCCCGTGCCACTACGTCACTCGTATCGACGCCTGTCGCGTTCAGCCCATTGCTCATGGCGTTCCTTGACCTGTCGGCCATACTCGGCGCGATCCGTTTGCCACAAACCGGCCATCGACACACACTCCGGACACACGTTGACTTCGGTGGTCGCATGGAACGATCTCCGATAAATCACCCGTAGGCGCGTGCCGCACGCGGCCCTAACAAACTCGCCGTCCTCAACAAGTGCCGTGTCACGCTGCGTCAGAATCCAGCCCCTCAAGCGGGCTTGATTTCCCGGCGCGTCGAGCCATGCGTGGATTGGGGGACCATTGTCGGCGGAGTAAAGCCACGCGTGGATCGGGCCCGATTCGGCTGGCTCGACCGGCTTTCTGTATTTTTCGACGCCGTCAATTTTCCAGTCGGGCTCGCAAGCAGCCGCTCGCGAATTCGCAACGTACACCCACCTTGTATCACCGAGTTAGTTCGATCTGAAACTTTTAAACTGCGGTTGAAAAGTTTCGGGCTAGGTGGTCGCGGCGGATTAACGACCACCTACGGCGAATCGTCCCGCTCGAACTTGGGCTTGGGGCTCTTCTTGGCCAGCTCGTTTAGTCTTCCCGGCGTCAGCCAATCGATTGATCCCTTCGGAACCTTCGAACGCTTCTGCACGAGCGACCACCCGGGAGATGGCCTGTCAAAGATCGCGCCGTCGTGTTGCCACGTCTGAAGCTGGCCGTCAAGGTCGATGAAGGTTGGTGAGCCGCTGGCCTGGTCGAACAGTGTTCCGAGGTAGTGACCACGCCGGTCGCAGGTGAGCCTGAGTTGATCAGGTATTCGGCGCGGCCATCGGAGCGCTGGTCGCCAGAAATTTCGATGTCTATCGGCCCTTCGAAGTCTTTGTGTCAGGTGAGCCGGGCGACTCAGCCCGCCTCCTTTAGGCGTAGCCCCGTTGGGTTTGACCTCACTGCAGTGACCGGAAGCCTGTCATGAGTTGTTCTGCCATGACTCGCAGCTCGGTGTTGGTGTACTGGGAGCCCCACCTGAGCAGATCAAACGCGGCTTGTGCATCGATGCAGTAGACCGCCATCAAGACGCCCTTCGCCTGTTCGATGAAGGCGCGGTCCTCGACGGCCGACACGATCATTAAAGCCGTCGCTGAAATCTCGCGTTGCGGCGTCCATCTTTCAATCCGGTCCACGGTTACTTACGCGAGCTGTCACAAGTCGACGTCTCGGCCAATCAGTCCAACCCAAATGATGCAGCTACCGAATCGGAGTCTTGGTCGGAGTCAGCGGCCTTAGCGCAATTGTGCACCGGACCATCGCGACCAGGCAACGGAGGAACCCCGCGCAAAAACACTCGGCCCAACTTGAGCCGGGTGTCTTTGTGTTGAGTCAGGTGACATCAGGTCAGCTCATCGGCTGCCGCGATCAAGGCGCGCCCCATTTGGCGGGCCTCGCCGGCGTAAAGGCAGACCTCCATGTCGTCCAGGCTGATGCAGCGCTCCGCTGCTTCTCGCCGCCTGGATAGGTCAGCCGCTCAGCTTCTCGAATAACTCGAAGGACAACTCCACGAGCATCCTGGCCCACTCGTATCGCCTGGTAATCAAGGTCGGTATCCAGCTCGATAACGGAGCATGGTTGACCGACCAGGCGAAGGACGGCTTCCCGCAACGGATTTGGCTCAACCCGACGACAGACCCGGGGCACCGTGGGTCAGGCCGGAGCCGGTGTAGCCGCTTCTGGTCGAGGTTCCCGACTTCGGGACCGATATCGAGGGCGGCCTACCGCGAGGTTTTCATCACCAACGCCGCCCGCTGCGACCGTCGAGGAACCCGCCGTCGATTTCGTCGTCATACCCCGACACCCTCAATTGCCAGAAGATGTCGACGCCCACCGACCGCGCTGGCACTGTTGCAAAGACCAGAGACTTTTTTTTGGGGGGGGGTCTATTCGCGCGCCCTGCTCCCGAAGCATTAAATAGCGATCGCTTCCACGATGCTGAACGGTGACGCGGTTTCGACCACCCGCGTCATGCGAAAGCCGGCGCGGTCCAGCAGCCGGCCGTATTCGTCGGCAGTGCGCTCACGCCCGGCGGCAAGGACCAACATTCCCAGGTCTATCCACTTGCCTAGGAACTCGCGACCGTGGCGTGGGATCACGAACTCGACGAGCAACACGTGCTTCCCGGCCCCGGCCGCTGTACGCACGTTGCCAAGTATTTTCACCGGGTCGTCGTCAGGCCAATCATGAATCACGTTCTTGAGAACGTAGACATCGCCGCCGTCGGGCACGGCGTCAAAGAACGATCCCCCGAGAACGCGGACTCGGTCGGCGACATGGTGTTCGGCGAGCACGGCCGGGGCTCCTGGAACCACTTCGGGCAGGTCGAACAGGATGCCACGCGCCTGTGGCGTCGCAACCAGGATTGAGGCCAGCAGCCGACCATGCCCGCCGCCCACGTCGACGATGGTGGCGTAGCGGCTGAAGTCGTACGCGGCGGTCACCGATGCGACCGCGAGCTCGGACATGCTCGTCATGGCGCGATTGAAGATTTCGGCGACTACTGGTTCATCGACCAGCACCTCGAAGCCCGATTTGCCGTGTAACTTCGGGATAACCGCCTCGCCGGTCCGGATGGCATCCGTGAGGTGGCTCCAACACTCGCGGTGCTCGGGCAAACCCATAAACTGGGCCATTGCGGCCAACGACACCTCAGCGTCGCTGCGCAGCGTGTCCGCCAGTGGGGTGAGGTCATAGCGGCCATCGCGGCGCTGACGGAAGATGCCTCGCGACATCAAGGCCCGCAGCAGTCGACTGACGGTATCGACCTCCGCATCGATCGCGGCCGCCAGCTCTTGCGCCGTGAGCGGCCCTTTGGCCAGCGCATCCGCAATGCCGAGATCGGCTGCTGCGGTGATCGCCTGGGCGCACCAAGCGTTCATGATCATTTCCATCATCACGGCAGGACCCGGAAGCATCCGTCGATGCAGCTGACCGATGCGATACCGGGCAGTTTCGATGGCCCGCACGACTGTGGCGGGCGGAAGCTTCGACACGACCATGAGGTTCAGCGCCTCACGTCGGCGTCGACATCGGGACGGTCCGGAAGTATGTGATGGCCCGAGGGTGAGGCATAGAGCGGATTTCCGACTACGCGGCCGGTGGCGTTAACGACAACATCGGCTCCCACCTCGTATAGCCCGCTGTCCACCTGGACGAACGCGTTGTACACGCCTGGGGGCGCGGGATACAAGAACTGCACGAGATTGGAGTCGACGTCGTTGGTGTTGCACGGCAACGAAGTTGGCAGCACAGTGAATGAGGGCCAAGTCTCGCGGACCAGTTGCGGTGTGGGCGGTACAGGCACTAAGAACAGGGTCACAACGATCCCTTGGTCGGTCTCGTTGATCAGGCTGAACTCGACCCCTTCGCCGGTTATTCCCTGTGCATTCACAACCATCCCAGGAGGGGTGGACATGTCGCTACTCCTTCGATAACTCGGTCTTGGATTTGAAGGTCCGTCGAATTCGGGGCCGCTGGTCACCGTTCGATGGTGCGGCGGCGCATGGGTACCTGACACGCGTATTTGGCTACCTGTGTTTTTTTGGCGTTCTCAGGCGATATGCGGCATCACGCGTTGACGTGCGAGTGTTGCCATGCGCGGATGCTAACTCCGTCGCCCTGGGTGTTGTCCCCTTTAAGCTGTGGATTGGCTTGTGTGAACCTCGGCTCACCCTTCTCTTGTCGTCGAACATGGGAGATACGAAAGAGATATGAAAACGGCCTCAAGTATGACCGACCCGACTTGCAATTATTGAGTTTTCGCTAGGTTCCGCCGCCCGCTGCACAAGTCTGATGCCAACACGGCTTGACGACGCAGCGCCGAAATTCACGCAGCAAACCGCTGCCGCCCGCCCGCGTGCTACACCACTCATCCCTCACCGCACGGGCAAGATCGCAAAAGCCCGGCCGCTCAGGTGCCGGCGGCGGCGTGCGCCTTACCGCGCTTGACGGATTGGTATATCCTCACGCTTGCCGCTGGGCGATGATTACCGAGTGGGAGGGTAGCTATGTCGTATGTGCTCGCGACACCGGAGATGATAGCGACGGCGGCAACGGATGTGGCGGCTGTTGGTTCGACGCTCAGCGCGGAGCACATGGCGGCGGCGGGTTCAACCGTCGCGCTGATACCTGCTGCCGCCGATGAGGTTTCGGTGAGCATCGCGCACCTGTTCTCCCGGCATGCCCAGGACTATCACTCGCTGGCCGGGCAAGCGGCGGCGTTTCATGACCGGTTTGTGCAGCACTTGAATGCGAGTGCGGGCTCGTATGCGGGCATTGAGGCCGCCAGCGCCGCGTCGTTGCAGCCTTTGAATGCGAGTTCGCGCGCATCCGCTAACGCTATCGCCGCCTTGCCGGGCCTGTCGCTCAATAGCATTAATAACACCTTAGGCCAGTTAGCGGTTTTTGCACATGGTGTAGGTGTTTTGTTACTGGATTCACTACTTGCACTATGGAGGTTTTTCGCCTTCTTAATAAAATCGGGGGTTCCGTTCGAATTGTTTGGCCACGTGTTCTTCCCCGGCTTCTAATTGCAATTAAATGTCCCCCTGCCGCTGGACGACGGGGTACGCAGTCGAGTTGCGCCGCAAAGATGTTGACCTGGACGATGGCGTGTCACGTCCGCCGGGCCGTGGTCAGCCGTCAGCCGTCAGCCCGCGGTATCTCAGAAACATGCGTCGGAGCCGGTCCGGGTGCTATCAGCCCCGGAAACTCAGGAATATTCGCCGGGGCCGGTGCGGGTACCGGCTCCGGCGGAGGCAGTGGTTCGGGGTCGGCGAGTGCGCCCGGGGAGCCGATCACGCCGCCGATGGCGGCTGCCGTAGCGAATGCTGCGAAAAGGCGTCGGACCCGATTGATGGCTAACTCGAATGTGTACACGGTAGATCGAATCGTAAACCCCAAGATCTTCAACAACAAACTCCGAGAATGGGAGGACTACTACAACTACCATCGCCCACACGGCGGCCTCGGCGGCCTACCACGCCGGGTAGCGACCCGTCCTCGTGCCTGCGCACATCTGATCGCGAAGTGAAGACATGGCGTCCCGAAACGCAGGCGCCGCAACCAGTCATATGGTTAGCTCCGGCTATAGGGAAACCCCGCTTGAGCTGGCTTACGCTACGCAGCGGGCGATACAGCGCCAGCACGGCCAGTTCCTCGACAACGTCGAACGCGTAAAAGACCAGCTCTCACCCGGGGGCCTGAAGCAGCAGCTCGCAAACTTCGCTTCCAGTGAAGCTGGCGCGGCAGCCATCGACCGCACCGAGAAGCTCGCCACCGAGCACCGTGAAGCCGAATCGGCCTGCAACGCAGCGGTGAACGCCGTTAGCGCGCCGGGGGATACGGCCGCGGAGCTCCGCAACACCCGTGCTGCCGATGGCGCTGTTCGCCAGCTCGAGCGCCTACCAGCAGGGGAGCGCACCCAGGCTGCGAAGGCGATCCTTGAGGCGACGAACCGTGAACAGCTCGGCGCCGCCGCCGAGGCGATCACGACTGTTGGTGTCCACCCCGGCGTCGTTGAAACGCTGGTCGCGCAACAGCTTCCCGAGGTGGTGGCCCACGCCAAGCAGGTCGCCGAGGCACGCAAGCAGGAAACGGTGTTACGGCACAATACATCCCGGCTTCGCGAGCATGTTCGCGAAGGACGCCGCTTGCAGGTACCACTAGTGGATCCGAACAGCCTTCGGCATTGACAATCCAGAATTGACATCGGTGACGTTGCTTAGCCGGTGTCATGGTCAGCACCCCGGCTGCGCGATCTAAGGGGTTAGGTCGCTGCGCCGCGCGCTGATCGTGGCGACCCGGTGAGACGGGACAACCTCACCGGATCGCCACACCCCCCAGAACAGGCATTGCCGGCTCGACTGCCAGTCCCGCTAACGGCGAAAAGCTGTGGGCAAGCCAAAGGATCGCCGAATGATCCTCCGGCTTAGCTGCGCCCTGGCAGCTCGAGCCGGCAATGCCGCACAACAACGAAAGACAGGGGGACGCCAAGTAATGCCACGCGCCCCGCATCAGTGTGCCGCCGCCGGCTGCAACTATCTTGTGCCAGCCGGCGGCGGCCCGCGCTGCCCTCAGCATCGCGGCGCCAGTCCGCGAAAATTCAGTAACACCAACGCCTCTCGTAACCGGACATCGACAGCCGGCCACAAACGCCGCCGGCTCAAAGTGCTGCAGGATGCTAACTGGCGCTGCCAGATCGCCCGCGAAGATCGTTGCACCGGAAGGGCAACCGTCTACGATCATCGCATTGCGGTGAAGATGCTCGACATCATCCCGTACGCGATCCGCCCCACACACGCGACGAGCTCGACGAGCCGTGGAACGCGCAGGCCTCCTGTGAACCCTGTTCGCGGTGGAAGGCGAGCATGGAGGGTCACTACGCCGCCGGCCACAACGTAGAGTGCCCATTCGACCTGGCGATCATCCCCGACCGGATCCGCAACCGCTCGACGAGCTCGCCGAGCATCCCGCGATCAATTGGATTGAGCTACACCGACACTGGCGCCAGTGGTACCGCTGCAGTCTGCTACGCGCGCAGACCCGCGGCGGAGTGCGGCGGCCACGGGCGAGAGACTTTGGCGTAGGGCACAAAGAACCGCCGCCGGAAACCTTTCCGGCGGCGGTTCCTGTTCGGTTGTCGGTTAGTGGATCGGTCGGTGAACGCAGTAGGCGATTGCGCCGACGGCCAGCGACAGGCCACCTATGGTGACTGCCAGTGCTGCGATCATGGTGTCACTCCTTACAAATTGCGCTCGTGCTTCGGCGGGACTGCTCATCGGCCTGCGCGAAGAGAAGCAGTCGGCGGGCGTGCTGCTCGGCGGCTTCGACGAGTGCCACAAGCTGGACTGCTCGGCCTGCGTTGCCCATCAGCTCAGCGGTGAGCGCAGCGTCGACGGCAGCGGTCCGCAGCTGGTTGCAACAGGCGTGAAGCGTTTCGGCTGCAGTCCTGCCATGGAGTCGTCTCGTCATCGGGCCTTCGATCCTTCTACCGGTGTTCGCCAGCCTGGCAATGACTGTTCCAGCGCGGTTCAGCGGTGTCTGTCCGCCGATAAGCCGGTTCGCGGGATGAAATCGCGCGTCCCCCGGTTGGGGGACGGCGACAGCTTGGGATCGATGCAAGTGCCGGCCAGCTGCCGGCAATCCTGCCGGCGATCCACCGCGTTATGTGATCAGCAGCGCCGCTGCAGATCCACCTCGAGCCGGTGAGGTAGTAGCCAATACCGCGCGCCAGCTCGACGAGCTAGGCCAGTCCCCTCGAGCTCGGCCCCGGGGTGTCAGGTATCCGGGTAGGCAGACCCGCGACGTCGTCGAGGCCCGTAACGCCCGGATCGTCGAGCTGCGCACCGGCGGCATGAAACATACCGAGATCGCAGTTGCCCTCGAATGTTCGAGGGCAACTGTCGAGAACCCGCTGCGGGCCCATAAGCTCCGCGGCCGCGGGAACGCGGGAAGGTCCGCATCACATGCGGGGAGGGCTGTGCGCCACGCCGGCGACGCAGCGGGTCCGCTCAGCCTCGGTCGTCGAGCCGTTCGAGCACGGCCGCCGCGATCGCCTCGCCCGTGAGCGCGTTGAAGCCCAGGAAACGGCACAAGCTGGCCAAAGCACCGCTGCAAGGCCCGCGAGCAGCGTCGCGCAGGACAAAAAATGCGCGGTGCCGGCAGGAGCGGGAACGCGAACGTGCAACCCCAGCTGCACCAGCGCCAGACGCGCCCACCACCATGCAGCGCGCATGCTGGCTCGCCAAGCAGCAGGGACTAGCCGCGGTGCAACTCGAACACCGGAATCACCCGGCTGGTCTTGGCCTGAGACTCGGCGAAACCCGGCGCCACGGCGGTGACCTTCGGGTACAGCTCGTCGCGCTCGTCGGACGGCAGTTCGCGAGCCGTCACGTCGAACGCGTCGGTACCGACCTCGACGTGCGCCTGCGCGTTGGCCCGCAGATTGTGCACCCAGGCCGGACTCACCGGCGCGCCATGGAAGGACCCGATGATGATCAGCTTGCCGTCGATGCGGAAATAGGCCAGCGGCGACACCCGGCGTTCGCCGGACTTGGCGCCCGTCGTCGTGAGCAGCAGCAAGTTCGCATTGGCGAATTGGCCACCGACCTTGCCGTCATTGGCCCGGAACTCGTCAACGATGTTTTTGTTGAACGCATTCAGCGTTTTCGGTCCCTTTTTGATCATGTCGTCGATGGCGTCACGGGTTTCGGTCATGCCTGGTCAACCTGTTTGGGCTCGGCGTCTATTCCGGACTCTTTGCGCTGCGGGGCGGGTGATCGGCGCCGGTTCTGTTCGGCGCGGGAACCTGGCCGCCATGACGCAGCCACGACGGTGGTAGGGCCTGCGGCCAGCGCCAGACGCGCCGACCACTGTCCGTGTGTACTAGCCGCGGATGTTGGTGACGTACTCGCGCACCGGCCGGTCAGCACCCGTTGACGGACGCCGGCTCAGGTTTGCGTTCGTCTGATACCGGCGGGGCGCGATCTTGCTGGTCCACTGCCCGGCGTCGTCGTCGATGGTGGTGGTGACGACGGCCGGGATCACTGTGGTTGTGCGCATCTCGGGACCTCCCGTTTGTCGCTGGCCAAATACATCCAAAGTAGGGAACGCTAACGTCTAGTAACTTCTTCCCACCGCGCGGTAGAGCTTCCGGGAGGACACACGCCCAGCGCCGAATCGATGCCATGTTTAGCGATGAGGGAATCGGGAAAGTATCAACACACATCGACTAGGAGGTGCGGCATGGTGACCGTAGCTATCTGCCCCGCGTGCGGCTATCCCACGGTCGGCCCCGATCTCTGCTTCTACTGCCGCCCCGCAGCAATCATTCCGCCGCGGGACGTCGCAACAAAAGCAAACGACCGCTTACAGACTGTCGCCCCAGGGTCATCATAAAAGCCGTGCCCATTCCGCGATGAACGCAAGAAAATGAATTGGCAACCGCAGTCTTTCTGACCCACAGTTGAAGGTCCGCCCCGCCCGCTCTCCCGGCTAGGGAGAACCCAGCCAAACACTCCACCAGCGACCATGGCGACGATGGACACCAGCTAACCGATACGCTGCCGTGTCTAATAGCGCGTTACTCGTGTTAGAAGACGTCGTCGCGCGATACTGTCTACCAGCCCGGGCCGATGACGCGGTAGGTAGGAGGACAGAAGTGTCCATTTTGATCGCAGCCCCGGAGCTGATTACCGCGGCGGCAACGGATTTGCGGAATATCGGTTCGAAGCTGGACGGCGCGAAAGCGGTCGCGGTGGCCCCGACTACGGGGCTGTTGGCCGCGGGCGAGGATGAAGTGTCGCCCACGGGGCCTACGTCGCGGGGAGCTTCAGTTTGGGCGGCGGATAAACCGACCGTGCAATCGTCGCTGAAGTCCATCCGATCCACCACCCGGCGCCGATCAAGAGGAAGGTGTGCAGGCGGTTGGGGTATGCAACTGACACGACACTCAGAATCACAGCCCACACGACTGCGCAACCGATGCTGTAACCCGTATAAGTCTTGCGCCACGACATGACAACAAGGCTAAGCCGATAGTCTGCTGACGCTGCAGGGCCAATAATCAGCCAAATTGTTGCCCTTGTAGTGGCGTGACCGCTTGCGGAGCTAACCTGCCCGCATTCGCAGTACTCGAGCACAGCGATCTGCTCCGGTGTCAGCTGGTGGCAGGTCTCGCCAAGGTGGTCGCGGTGTCATCGTGGGTGGTCATGGCTAACTCCTCGGTTGTCGCGAATCGCGATCCGAGCACCTGCCGCATTGGGCATGTATTGGGCACGAGGCCCGGTCAGATTCTCAAAAACTAACTCTGACCTGCAATAACTCTGGTGCGCGATACTGGGATTGAACCAGTGACCTCTTCCGTGTCAGGGAAGCGCTCTCCCGCTGAGCTAATCGCGCGGTGAGTCGAATTTGGAGGTGGAGACGGGAATCGAACCCGTGTGCACGGCTTTGCAGGCCGTTGCCTCACCACTCGGCCACTCCACCGCAGGGGATTGATGCCACTTGCACCTTCGAGCGGACGACGGGATTCGAACCCGCGACCCTCACCTTGGCAAGGTGATGCGCTACCAACTGCGCTACGTCCGCGCGCCACGGACGAGATCGTCGCCCGGTGCGAAGCACGACGATAGTGCACGTGACCGGACGCACACAAATCCCTTGGTACCGTGCGTGTTGAGGCTAGCGCGCGTCCAGGCCATACGCACGTGGCGAGTTCTGCGGACCCCGGCTCGTGCTAGTCTTCGACGTCGTTCGCCCCTCGGCGCCGGTCCCGTGGCTCAGTGGAAGAGCGTCCGCTTCACACGCGGAAGGTCGCTGGTTCGATCCCAGCCGGGACCACTCGCAGAATCTCCAGTTCAGGGAACTCTCGCTCCTCCTGGCAACCGCCAAATGGCCCGTTTCTCCGGGTTCCATAGGGCCAAAATAGGGCCAAACCGTCAAGCGTGACCTGCGCGGCTGTCATCCAACGCGTCTAGCGCCGACGCGATGTCGTCGAGTTCGTCGTCGTACAGGTCGGCATAGATGTGGGCTGTGACTGTGATCGAGGCGTGGCCCATCGTCTTCTGCAGGAGGCGTAGGTCTGCGCCCGCCCGGCGCGCGAGCGACGCGTAGGTGTGGCGCAGGTCGTGCACACGGAGACTGGGGCGACCGATCTCGGCGATTGTGTCGCGCCGGTGCACGGATCGCTTCCAGTTCTCAAGGCCCAGCCGTGCGCCCTGTGGCGAGGTGATCGCCAGTTCGCCTGCGCGACGGCTTTGATTTCGACGGATTCGCTCGTGCCCCAGAGAAATTGGTCAGCAGCGGCACGCTGTACGCCGCTGGTCACCATCACTGCTGCCCGCCCTTGGCGGCCGGCCAGCCCGGACAGTCGGAAGCGACGGTTCTGTTAGCTTCTCGACTGTCGCCCTAGACCCCCGCTTCATGAGATCCCCAGCTTCAACACACGGTTGTTGTCCGTGTCGGACAGGTAGAGGGTGCCATCCGGTGCGACCGCCATGTAGGTGGCCCAGTTCAACCCCTCGAAGGGCAGCACCGTCTGTGTACCACTGGGCGTCAGCTTGAGCACCTGCACGGGCATCGGGCGATCGCCAACGGTGTTGAAGGTGGGATAGAGGCCCAAGTTGCTGACGTAGACGTTGCCCTGTCCGTCGACCGCGAGGCCGAACTGCGGCCATTGAAGGCCGGTGAATGGCAGCTCGGTCTGGACGCCGGACGGCGTGAGCTTGAGCACCCTCGGTGGATGCGGCGGGCACTGCGCCACATAGGCGGGGTCCGCCTTCCACGCGTGGTCGATAACGTAGACGTTGCCATCCTTGTCCTCAACCGGCGACATCGGAAGGTGCAGGCCGTTGAACGGGAGAGTGGTCCGGTGCGAGGCAGTCGATACCGGCGCGTCCATCTTGAACACCCTGGCCTGGTCGTACCAGCAGCCCTCCTGCTCGGACACGTACAGATTGCCCGCATCGTCTGTCGAGAGCCCCTCGACAGCGCAACCCCCGCCCTCGGGGCGGCACTCCTGCGCGGTGTTTGCCAGCATCACCGGGGTGCTCGATCCTGCGGGCAGCTTCCAAATCTGTGACGGCCAGTAGTGGTCGGCCACGTAGACGTTCCTATCCTTATCGACGGCCAGCGGTCCCGGCCCCCTAAGACCCGTGAACGGGAGAACGGTCTGAGTCCCGGCCTTATCCAGCTTCACCACACGGTGGTTCTGCGCGTCGGACACGTAGACGTTGCCCAGAACGTCCACGGCCACGCCATTGGGCGCGTGCAGGCCCGTGAACTGGACCTCCGTCTGGCCTGCCGGTGCGTGCGAGGTGGCAGGGGCCGCCCCGCTGGCGTCGCGCGTTGGAGCCCCACCGCAGCCAGCCAGCAGGACAACCGCCACGGCCAGGCCTGCCATGGTGCGTATGGCCGGGGGCACCACGGCTGAGACGACGGGGGCTGAGCGAGTTGCCGCAATCACCGAAGCCGGTGCAGCCGCCGCGATTGACTTCCTCACAATGATTCTCCTCCCAAATTGGACCCGTTGGTGGGCGGGGGTGGGTGTTGATTGGCGGTGATGAGGCTGCGGGGGGCATGAACGCGTTCGCCCCAGGGGCGGTGGCCCCGGTAAGCACTACTCCCCGCCGGTCGCTTTTGGATGACACGACGTACTGGCACCTACGGCCGCGATGAGCACTACCACCAGCACCGCGATCAGCGGATGACGCCTCGACCGCCAGTAATTGAGCTCCTCATTGACCCAATGCGATTTCGCGGACTGCGGGGAGAGCACCACGATCATGAACCGGGAGCTGTCCAGCGCGTAGGTGATCTTGCCCCACAGATCCGGGTTGGCCGTCAGGTTGGTGTCATCACGAAACACCCTCAGCGCCCGTAACTGCCCGACTCGCGGCCCGATCTGGTGCAGGCCTTTCTGGATCGCGGTGGTGACTTGCTGATCAAGATGGGCATACGACAGGAAGGCGTCGTATTCGATCGGCTTGTTCGGCCCAGGAGCCGGAGACTGCCCTGCCTGCGCTACCTCGGCCACACTCTTCCCCCAGACAATCCGGTTCGTAGTTAAGCCGCTCCACGCAGTTCGGCGACAGCTAAGTCTGCCACTCAGATCCCTAACTTTGGGCCGTTCTCCACCGCTCTGCCCGCGGCGGCGACCCGGGACACCCTTACAGGGAGCGTCTTCTCCCGCTGGTCGACATCCGACCACCGCAGCCCGCCGACCTCGCCCCGGCGTAGGCCGCTCAATGCCACCGAACTCGAATCACGCCACGGGTCAGCTCGCCCTTGCGCCCTGTTCTTGATCTAGTGTGTCGCGCCTAAAGGGCATGGCAAGTACGGGACGGCCCGCTGCGGAGCTGGTGTTGGGCGGTTATACGCCTGACAGGTTCGCGCCGAGCTTCTGAAGATACGCGATGGCGGGCGCGATGTTGTAGGTGTAGTGCGCGGCGTTGGGGCCGGCCGCCAGGAACAGACCGCCGTTGACGATAGCCTTTGTGATCGACAGCACCTCCTGAAATCTCGACGGGCCAACCAACTGCAGCACATCGGAGACGATGGCGAAGATGTCGGGTGTTGTGGCTTGCTGGACGATGTTGTAGATCTGCGTCTCGATGGTCCCCGGCCCGGCTTCATTCGTGGCCGGGGTCGGCCCGACAGGGCAATCGGTGTACAGGTCGTTGTTATTGGGACCGGCGAGCGTGTTCACGAAGTCGTACCAGAATGCCGGGGTTTGCGCTGGTGTCAGGTCGTCGGGTCCAGCGATGCCGCCGGTCGCAACACCGTCCACGTCGACGGGCATAGGCCACCCGGCGAAGGCGTTACCATTGGCGACATCCGGCGCGCGGCATGGGTTTCCCCATGTGACCGCGGCGATGACATCGCTGACTCGGTTGTGGCACGTGCCACCAGGATTCAGGATCACATCACGCCAGAAGTGGCTTGCGCAGATCGCGCCCTGGCTGTAGCCAATCAGGATGATCGGCCCGCTCGTGTGCACTTGGGTCAGCAACCGCTCACCCTCGGCCACGCCCGCGGCGACGCTGGGCCCCATGGGAAAGGTCGCGGCGGGCCAATTTCCAACGGGCTGCCAGTAGAACACGTCGGGATAGGCGTTCTGTGCCGCCTGCGCGACCTGAGCGGGGAAACCCGTCCACATATCGACGCCCGTCCCCTGCCACGTCAAAATAGTTACGGTCATTGGAATCACGATCCTTCCGTTATCACGCCGACTGAGGGACGCTTCCGCTGAACTGTCGCCCCTGCCGCCATGGGCAGCTAGGGTAGTCGACTACTCGAACTTCGTGATTCGAATCGGTGACCGGATACTGACCGTGGCAAATTGTCGGGCGCGACCGAGCCGCTGGTCATCGACTAGCTTCCGGTTGATGCGTGGTTGACCGATCTGGGAACTCACCGGCTGCGTGACCTGCTCCGCCCGGAACGGGTGGTGCAGCTGTGCCACCCCGACCCGGGCGTCGAGTTCCCGCCGCTGCGGACACCCAGCACCGTTGTCTCCCACAACCTTCCGGTGCAGCTCACCAGCTTCGTCGGCCGCGACGCGGCCAATATGCGGCCAAGTCGCGGACTGGCCGCACGGCGGAAGATCGCACGCCACGTCGCGCCGCAGGACTTCCTCAGGCCGTTTTTCAAACGAGCGCTTGTCAGGCGACGACTGCTCTGGCGTAGTCCAGCGCCACCCTCTGGCGGGCGGCCCCGAAAATCGGATGGTGAGTGGGCAGGCCTGGGCACCCGGCGGAGCCGGGTGGTGTTGTGCGGGTTGGCATTAGGCTACAGTTCCCCCGCGTCGATGGCTTTCTTGACTTCCTGCGCGTGCGCCACCTGCTGCGCGCTGTAGCCGATGAGCAGCGCCACCCCACCGACCAGGATGACCACCCCGGCCAGCCACCGCAGGCCGTAGGTGTAGCCGTGGTCCAGCGCATGCAATTGGGCGGCGTTCATGAACTTCACCGGTCCGTTAGTGCCACCCAGATTTAGCGTGCGCGACGTGATGACGGTCTGGATGACGGCCAGCACCACCGGCCCGCCGAGGCTCCGCAGCATCACTGCGATCGCCGAGGTGGGCCCGATCCGGTCGAAACCGACGCTGGCGATCAGCGATAGCGCGAGCGGGACGTTGATCACGCCGACACCGATGCCGGCGACGACGAGCGGCAACACCAGATTCGGGAAGTACGGGATGCCGCGGGTGAACGTCGAGGCCCCCAGCACCCCGCCCAGCATCAGGATGCCGCCGACGATCACCACCACCCGCGGCGGGAACCACGTCACCAGCCGCGACGACACGCCCGCCCCGACACCCACGGCGAGGGCGAATGGGATGAAGCCGACGCCCGCGCGGAGCGGGCTGTAGCCCATGATGTCCTGCACATACAGGGTGATCAGCAGGGTGAGGGTGAACAGCACCCCGCCGGCCAGAAAGATGACCGTGAACGTGGCCAGCCGGTTGCGATCGAAGAACAAGTTGAACGGTACGACGGGGTTCTCCGCCGTGCGCTCCACCATGACGAACGCCACGACAGCGCCCAGAGCCACCACACCCGAACCAATCGTGGTGGGCGACAGCCAGCCCTTCTCCGGCCCCATCGAGAAGCCGAAAACCACCGCGGTACAGCCCAATGTGGCCAATCCGGCCCCGGTGGCGTCGAGCTTCATCCGCTCCTTCTGGGTCTCCCGGAGCGCGTTGTGGGCGAGATAGAGCACCAGCAGCCCGATCGGCACGTTCACCAAAAACACCAGCCGCCACGACACGTCGGTTAGCGCCCCGCCCACCACCAGACCCAGCACCGAGCTAAGACCGGCGATCGCGCCCAACACGGCCATCGCGGCGTTGCGCGAAGGGCCTTTCGCGAACGTCGTCGCCACCAGCGCCATAGCGGTCGGTGCGATGATCGCGGCGGCCACGCCCTGCAGTAGCCGCGCCAAAACGAGGACGCCCCCGTTCCAGGCGATGCCGCATATCGCCGAGACGATAGTGAACAGCGTTACCCCGACGATGAAGGTGCGCTTGAGCCCGATGGCGTCACCGAGGCGGCCGCCCAGCAGTATCAGCCCGCCAAAGGTCAGCACGTAGGCGGTGATCACCCAGCTCCGCCCGGCATCCGACAGGCCCAGCTCGTTCTGGATCTTAGGAAGCGCGACGACCGCGATCATGCCGTCCATCGTGGCCATCAGCTGCATGCCGCCGATCGCGATAACCGCGGCGATAAACCGGCGTGACGGCAGCCGGCTCGGGAAGTATCTGCTTGTACGGCCTGGCGTGGTCGGTTTGACGGGCATCGGGCTCGTTTCGCGCGTTGTGTCGTCTAGTGATGTATTGCCAGCTCTGCATCGTTGAGAGTCGGCGTAGCGGGCTACCCTACGGCAACCTTAAGAATCCTTAGCCGCAATACCGGCCAGATAAACATTCTCGGTCACCGGTTAAGCCCGGTTTGAACGCCCTATTGGGCATTCGCAGTCAACCCGTTCGAGCCCGTGGGCAGTGGACCTGACCTGCGCAGAGGCCGCGTTGCTGCTGGCGCCGTTGGTGGCGGCTGAGCAGACCGTGCTCTGCGAGCTCGCCCAGGGCAATCACGCGCCGGCTCGCGGGCGAAAATCCGCCACCAGCTTTTCCGCCGGCTCCGCGTCGACAGGGCCGCCCCGCGCCAGTCCTGCCCAACACCCACCCCAACCGGTGCACACAATCACCCTCGGAGAACGGAGAACACATCATGAGCACACCCGCCGCCGGCCTATTGGACTAAGAACCTTCCGCCGGAAAGCGAACCGCGTTAACAGTTGGCGCACACCGCCACGGGCGGGCGTGATCCGGATGAGTCTTCCGCACCAGTTCAATTGGACCCATCGGTGCGTTGCCGGGATCCATGAGTTGTCGCAGGTGTTGGGGTGCATCGCTCCGGCTGGCGCGACATCTGCATCGCGCGCGAGCCCCACGCGGTGGTCGCCGCATCGCGCAATGAGTACTTCATCGATCCCAGCCATACCGATCGACTGCGCTTCAACGCGTCCCAGGCAGACGACCTGACACCGTCGCCCCACGGCGTGACGGTGCGCACGCTGAAGAAGTCGTCCGATGCCGATGCGATGAACCGCGTTTTTGCAATGGAACGGCTCACTGAACCGGAGTGAACTCGAGGTGCAATTCCTTGAGGCGCCTGAACAGAAAGGTCTGGTCCCATTTGAGCTGACGATCGTTTGCCGGACCGTGCTGGGCCTCTGAAAGCCGAATGTCGACCATCCGCTCAAGGATTCGTTCCAAGCTCACCCGTACTTCGGCGCGTGCAATCGGGGCGCCCGGACAAGTGTGAATACCGCGGCCGAATGCGATGTGTTGCAATATGTTTGGGCGGTCGAGGCGGAATTCGTTGGGCTCGTCGAACCGTCGTGGATCGCGGTTTGCGGCACCGTTCATCACCAGTACGCTGGTGCCCGCTTTCACATCGATGTCGCCGATCCTGGTGGGGCGCCGGGCCATGCGGAAGTTCGATTTGATCGGGCTTTCGAGGCGCAGCATCTCCTCGATGAAGGCGGGGATCTTTGAGTTGTCCTCGCGCAGCTGCTCTTGCAAGTCCGGTCGCTCCGCCAGCATCAGCATCGCGAGACTCAGCAGGTCGATCGTCGTGCCGTGGCCGGCGGCGAACATGAACGTGGCAACGCGGGCAACATCCATCGCGTCCGGTGTCGTGCCGTCGGGAAACTTTGCCAGCGCGAGCTCGGTGAGAACGTCGTCGCGCGGCTCGCGCCGTCGATCCTCGATGTACTCGACGAACCACTCCTCTTTCACGCCGACAAAGCCGCTGCGTTCGCCTTTGAGCCTGCTGGCTGTCGCAGCGCGGCGGAATCGCTGACGGTCGGCCTCGGGCACGCTCAGCAGGTCGGCAATCGCGTCGAGCGTGAACGGAAAGTTGTAGTCAATGACGATCTCGCACTTGCCGTCCGCGATGAAGTGGTTGAGTTGCTCGTCGGCAAGACGCCACAAGAAGTCCTCGTTCTTCTTGAGCTGCTTCGGCGTAAACAACCGGCTCAACAGCGAGCGGTGCGCGGTGTGCTTCGGAGGGTCAAACGAAATGAAGTAGTCGCCGAACGTCAGCCTGTGGCGGTGTTGCTCGATCAGCTCCGAGATATCGTCGCTGTCGGTTCCGCTCGGAATCCCTGACCATGGTCCGCTGACTATGTTGCATACCGACAAGTTCTGGTCGGTGTCGCGTTGCGCGGCGACGGCCTCGTCGTACCCCGACACCATCACCACGCCGTGTGCCGGCTCACGCCATACCGGGCAACGACGGATCGCCTCGTAATAATCGTAGGGGTCGTCGACGAGCGACTTGTCGGTGAAGAAGTCGAGGTTCTCGGGTCCGCTCACTCCGCCTCCATTGCGTTGCAATACAAATGTTAAGCGTTCGGGAGATGTGCTCAGACGGCCGGTCCGTGGAGGTCTTCCGCTCAGCCCGCATGAGCGAAGAGGGCGAGCACAACAGCCGATTTGTGATCGGCGCTACAGCTCGGTCATGTTTCGAGAGCTGGCGCCAGCGAGACCTGATTTACCTCAGCGTACAGGTCATTGGCGCGCTCCTGTTCTGCCGCAAGCTTTTCCAGTGCCGCGACTGCACGACTGAGCAGACCGAAAGCTTCCTCGGCGGTCTCTTTCACCTCAGCGAAACCCGGAATCAATCCCATCTCGATTTTCCCTCCCCTGTGAACCGGAACTTCAAGCCATCTTGTGAATAGCGTTCGCTCCTCTGGATCATCGTAGGCCGACCGGCCCGTGGCTCGGTCCGCGGCTTGCGACGATCGGCGCCCTACTCAGGTTGCCAGATCGCGCTGAACGTACCCATACACTCCGAGCCCGGCCAGGATCACGCCGATGAGCAGGAAAATCGTGGTGGCCGCCCAATTGGGCGGTGTGTCGGGTACGGCGGCAAGGTGCGCCCAGGGCGACAGGTTGACAACCCAGCCAGGGGGCTTCGTGGCCTGTATGACCACGTTCACCAGAAAACCGCCCATAACCGGCAGCGCACCGATCGCGCCGGCAGCGGATGGCAGCCACCCGACGCCCACCGCGGCCGCCCCGGCCGCGAGCAATGCCACCGGAACGGAATTCAGCGCACCTGCAAGTGAATCGCTCAACTGCAATGGGGCGCCGGTGATTTGGGTGCCGCCCCAAACGGCGACTGCGGCCGAGCAATGCAGGGCAACGACCCCCCCAACCGTGACCATGATCTCAGTGGACATCAGACGCACGCGCGAAATGGGTTGGGCGAACAGCAAGGTCGATCGACCGGCCTTCTCGTCGGCGACCATCGCGGCGAGACGCATTGCGGAGTACAGCCCGGTGGCAACTGCGAGCATGCTGAATAGGGCCGCAGCGAAGACATTCACCAATTTATGGCCGCCCAGCCCGGCGGCCGCGGCGAGTTCAGCGAACCGCGGGTTCGTGTGGAACAACTCGAGAAGCCATGCGAGCGTTGCGCCGACCAGAAGGAAGTATGCGGCGATGCCCGTCGCCCACCAGAGCGTGGTCCGCCCGGTCCGGCGAACGGCGAACCCGCCGATCGACCGCAACAATCGAGTTCGTGGAGAACGGCTATCTGCCAGCGCCACGATCCCATCGCCCAAATCGCGGTGGCGTGCCGCCAACAGGGCCGCACCGGCGAGGAAGATCGGAAACGTGCCCGACACGACCAGCGGAAGGACGCGGTTGTCGGCGTAGGGCGCCGCGCGGGCGGTCAGCCCGAACGGCGTCGCCCAAGCCAACCATGCCAGTTGATGCGAGGCATCGGCGACCATGCGCAGCAGCAGGCTGACGCCCAAAGCTGCGACCGTAAGTGCCGTGGCGCCGAATCGCGTCGGCATGACCTGGGCGGCGAGCAGCGCTGTCGTCGCGAAAGTCAAAGCAACACAGGTAATGCCGGCTGCATGGATCAGCGCCCCGGTCGGTTCGGTACGGGCCGCCAAAAGCCCCGCCGCGACGGCCACACCGATCAGCGTCGCGGATCCAACGAGGGCGGCCAGGCAGCGGACAACCACATCGGCCATCCGCAGGCGTCCCCCGAGGAGCAGATCCCACCGCCGGCCATCCTCCTCACCGCGGGTAATACGTGTGGCGGCAAGCACGATCCAGACGCTCGCGAGCACCGAAAGGGGTGGGCCCGTGCGCCACACAGTGAAACCGCCGGGATCGTCGAGAGCGACCGGCGGGCCCGACAAGATCCGTATGGCGGGATTCTCAGAAAGTGCGCGCAAACCTGATTGATCCAGTATGTCGCTGATCGGCCTGTATTGACTGGCCGCCAACGCCGACATACCCCCGCAGATCACGGCGACCACCACGGCACCAAGGCGAAGCTGGCGCGCGGCCAGCCGGCTCACAGCCCGGCCCGGCGGGAGTTGCGGCTCGGCGGGTACCGACGAACGGGGCAGCGTCGCGGCTGTCATCGTGCAGCATCTCCGTAGTAGTCGAGAAAGATCTCCTCGAGCGTCGGTTCGTGCATCGCGAGCGCGGTGACGTCGGCTGTGGCGAGCGCTCGAAGCGCGGCCACCGGCGATCCAGTCAGGTTGAACCGCAACCGTTCACCGTGCAGCTGCTCGATGCCAGACACACCCGCAATATCTTGCAGGGAAGGTTGACCGCCGCGACAGGACACCTCGACTATGGTCCGGCGCAGCCGGCGCAAATCAGCGATGCCGTCAATTTCGACAAGTCGCCCGGCGCGCAGAATCGCCACCCGGTCGCATACGGCTTCTACCTCGGCCAGCTGATGCGAGCTGAGGAACACCGTCTGGCCCCGCTCGCGTGCTTCTGCGACACAGCCGCGAAATTCTCTTTCCATCAACGGATCCATGCCGCTTGTCGGCTCGTCGAGCACTAGAAGCGGAGCCCGTGTCGCGAATGCAGCGACAAGGGCCACCTTCTGCCGGTTGCCGGTCGAATAGGTCCTGGCCGGCTTGTCGAGATCGAGATCGAAACGGTCGACCAACTCGTCGCGGTAGGCCGCGTCGACACCGGAGCCCACACAGCCAAGCAGCTCAAGGATTTCCGCGCCCGTCAGTCCCGGCCACAGCGCAACATCCGCGGGTACGTATGCGATGTGACGATGGGACCGACGGACGTCACCCGCAGCGCAACCGAATATCTTCGCGCTGCCTGCGGTCGGGCGAATCAATCCGAGCAGCAGGCGGATCGTCGTCGACTTGCCGGCACCGTTGGGGCCCAGGAACCCGAACACCTCGCCGGGTGCGACGGTCATACTCAGATCCTCGACGGCCACAACACGGCCGAACCGTTTGGTCAGACCGTCGACATGGATGGCAGGGCTGAAAGCGGTGCGCGCCGGGGGTTCCACGCCCTGAAGGGTAAGTCACCCGCCGTAAAGATCTCTCGGATCCGAGGCAGGGACCGCTTCCTCAAGCTGACCCCTCGCGCAGCTGAGGACCTTTGCGCCGACAACGTCACTTGACGTTTTGAGCGTATTGACACTGGGAACACGTGAGGGGAGAACCGCTGAGCATCAACCCGACAACAGCAGTTTCGTTTCGGTCAAGAAGGCAAAGCAGCCTGTGGCCGACCTTTGCTGGTGTTCAAGCCGCCTGGCGAATGTCTGTGGGGAAGCCGAACGCGCTGCGTGTCTGGACGTTATCGTACAGAACTGGGGATAAAGATAAATATGGTTCCGGGGGGGGCAACTTGGCTGATCGCATCTTTCCGCTGACGCGGGGACAGCTAGACATCTGGCTTGCGCAGGAAACGGGTAGCTTCGGTGCGAAGTGGCAGCTGGGCGAGCTTTTGCGAATCGAGGGCACGGTAGACCCTGGTTTGCTTGAGCGGGCGATCGTTCACGCGATGCGCGAGGCCGAGCCACTCAGAGCCGCCTTCTTCGAGGTGGATGGCCAGGTTCTCCAAACGCCGGTTGATTACCTGGATGTTGAGCTTGCTCGCTATGATCTCATCGGCTCGCAGGACCCTGCACAGGACGCCTATCGGCTGGCATCATCGATCCAAAGCACGCTGATGTCGCTTGGTGGTCCGCTGTTCAAATTTGCGTTGTTGCAGACACGGGTGGATGAATTTTATTTATTCGCATGCTGCCATCATATAGTGGTAGACGGAATCGGCCTTACTCTTGTTTGTCATCGGATCGCGGATGTCTATTCTGCGATGGCCTCGGGCGTGTCGATTCCGCCTTCTTTTTTCGGGTCGCTGAATGATCTGATTGAATCGGAATTAGAATACGAAGCGTCCACCGATTATCTCGATGATCAGGCCTACTGGACGAAGAACCTTCCGCCGGAAAGCGAACCGCGTTATCGGTTGGCACACGCGGCCGTGGGCGGCCGTGATGAGGAGTCACCCCCACCGGTTCAATTGGACCCTTCCGTCGTCGCCGGGATCCAAGTGTTGTCACAGGCCTTGGGGGTGCGTCGATCGTCGGTGATTACTGCAGCGTGCGCCCTCCTGGTGCGCGCGTTCGACACTGAGAGTCCGGAGGTGGTGCTGGATTTTCCGGTAAGCAGGCGTGTGCGTCCGGAGGCACAGACGGTGCCCGGAATGATCTCCGGGTTTGTCCCACTGGTGTTTAAGGCATCGCCGGGGTCGGCGGTCGCTGGTTTTTGTCAACTTGTCGACACGCGAATGCGAGAAGCGCTGCAGCATCAGCGATTCCCGGTGCACGCTATTGATTACAAAACGACTCTCCGCGGCTCCGGACAGGCGTCTAATCGGGTAGTTATCAATTTCATTCCGGCTACACACACGGGGTATTTTGGTGATGCTCCGACAACGGGAACCCTGACCCATGCCGGCCCCGTCGAGTTTGGGCTGGTCTTTTTTAGGGACGATGATCTGCTTTTTCTCAGCACCGCGGGCGATGGACAATTCTTTCCGAATTGTGATCTCGGCGAATTAACAGAGCGGTTAGAGCGGGTGTTGGTGGCGATGACCGCCGATCCCGGGCGGTCGTTGGCGTCGGTGGATTTGCTCGATGAGGGTGAGCGTGCCCGGCTCGACGAGCTCGGTAACCGCGCGGTGTTGACCCAACCAATGGCCGCGCCGGTGTCGGTTCCGGTGTTGTTTGCCGCGCAGGTGGCGCGCGCCCCGGAGGCGGTGGCGGTGATCTGCGGGCAACGTTCGTGGACCTACCGGGAACTCGATGAGGCGTCTAACCGGCTAGCGCATCTGTTGACCGGCCACGGGGTGGGCCCGGGACAGTGTGTGGCGCTTGTGCTTTCGCGTTCGGCTGAGGCGATCGTGGCGATGTTGGCGGTACTCAAGACGGGCGCAGCCTATCTGCCGATCGACGCGGGGGTGCCGGCGGCGCGGATGGAGTTCATGCTCGCCGACGCGGTACCGGTCGCGGCGCTCACCACCGCCGATCTGGCCGGGCGGTTCGACGGCTGTGACGTGGTGGTGATCGATGTCAACGATGCTGCTGTTGACAGCCAACCCGGCACCGCGTTGCCGGCGCCGGACCCTGATGAAATCGCTTACCTGATTTACACCTCGGGCACGACCGGTGTCCCCAAAGGTGTGGCGATCACCCATCACAACGTGACCCAACTGTTGGGCTCGTTGGATGCTGGGCTGCCGGCGGCGGGGGTGTGGCCGCTGTGTCATTCGTTGGCTTTCGACGTCTCGGTGTGGGAGATCTTCGGTGCGCTGCTGCGTGGTGGGCGGCTGGTGGTGGTGCCCGAGGAGGTGGCGGCCTCAGCGGAAGACTTGCACGAGGTGCTGGTCGCTGAACAGGTCAGCGTGTTGACCCAGACGCCGTCGGCGGTGGCGATGCTCTCGGATGAGGGGTTGGAGTCGGCGGCGTTGGTGGTGGTCGGTGAGGCCTGCCCGGTCGAGGTGGCGGGTCGATGGGCGCCGGGGCGGGTGATGATCAACGCCTACGGCCCGACCGAGACCACGATGTGCGTGGCGATCAGTGCGCCGCTAACCCCGGGGTCGGGGTTGGTGCCGATCGGTGCGCCGGTGCCGACCGCGGCGCTGTTTGTGCTGGACCAGTGGCTGCGTCCGGTGCCCGCGGGAGTGGTCGGTGAGTTGTACGTCGCCGGTGGCGGCGTGGGGTTGGGGTATGTGCGGCGGAGTCCGTTAACGGCGTCGCGGTTTGTGGCGTGCCCGTTCGGGCGGTCGGGACAACGCATGTATCGCACCGGCGACCTGGTGTGTTGGGGTGCTGATGGGCAGCTGCAGCATCTGGGGCGCGCCGATGAGCAGGTCAAGATCCGCGGGTATCGCATCGAGCTCGGCGAGATTCAGGCGGCGCTGGCCGGGATCCCTGGGGTGGAGCAGGCGGTGGTGATCGCCCGCGAGGACTGTCCCGGTGATAAGCGCCTGGTGGGCTATGTCACCGGGACCGCGGACCCGGCCGAGATACGCACTCAGTTGGCGGAGCGGCTCCCTGCCTACATGGTGCCGGCGGCGGTGGTGGTCCTCGATACGTTGCCGCTGACCTCTAACGGCAAACTCGACAGGCGCGCCCTGCCGGCACCGGAGTCCCAGGATGTTGATCGTTACCGCGCCCCGAGCAGCGTGGTCGAGGAGATCCTGGTCGGTATCTACGCCGAGGTGCTGGGGCTCGACCGGGTCGGCGTCGATGACTCGTTCTTCGATCTGGGTGGGGATTCGCTGTTGGCGATGCGCCTGTCCGCTTCGATCAACGCCTCATTGGCCGCGGATGTTTCGGTACCCACCGTGTTCGACGCGCCCACGGTTGCCCAGTTGGCGTTGCGCACCGGTGTGGGTTCGCGTCGGCTTGAGCCGTTGGTGGCGGTGGAGCGGCCCGCGGTGGTGCCGTTGTCGTTTGCCCAGCAGCGGCTGTGGTTTGTCGACCAGTTGCAGGGGCCCTCCCCGGTGTACAACATGGCGGCGGCGTTGCGGCTGCGGGGACAGCTTGACGCCGAGACGTTGGGTGCGGCGCTGGCCGATGTGGTAGGCCGCCATGAGAGCCTGCGCACGATGCTTGTGGCGCCCGAGGGGATCCCCCAGCAGCTGGTGGTGCCGCCCGAGCGGGCCGACTTCGGTTGGGATGTTGTCGATACCACCGGCTGGTCGGCGGGTCGGCTGGACGAGGCCATCGGCGCGGCTGCGCGTCACCCGTTTGACCTGGGCACCGAGATCCCATTGCGGGCAACACTTTTCCGTCTCGCCGAGGGCGAGCATGTGCTGGTGGCCGTGGTGCACCATATCGCCGCTGACGGCTTGTCGATCGCCCCGCTGATGGCGGATCTGGGGGTGGCCTTCGCCAGCCGGTGTGCCGGGCACCCCCGCGACTGGGCGCCGTTGCCGGTGCAGTATGTCGATTACACGCTATGGCAGCGCACACTGCTGGGTGATCTGGCCGACAGCGACAGCCCGATCGCCGCGCAGCTGGCCTACTGGGAGCAGGCGCTGGCCGGGCTGCCCGAGCGGCTGCAGTTGCCCACCGATCGGCCCTATCCGCCGGTGGCCGATCAGCGCGGCGCCAGCGTCGTCGTGGACTGGCCGGCGGAGTTGCAGCAGCAGGTTGTGCGGGTGGCTCGTCAGCACAACGCGACCAGTTTCATGGTGGTGCAGGCCGCCTTTGCGGTGCTGTTATCGAAGCTCAGCGCCAGCCCCGAGGTGGCCGTCGGGTTCCCGATCGCCGGGCGACGCGACCCCGCATTGGATGATTTGGTGGGCTTTTTCATCAACACCCTGGTGCTGCGCGTCGAGGTGGCGGGGGATCCCACCGTCGCCGAACTGTTGGGCCAGGTGCGCCAACGCAGCGTGGCCGCCTACGAGCACCAAGACGTGCCCTTCGAAGTGCTGGTGGAGCGGCTCAACCCGTCTAGGTCGTTGGCTCATCATCCCCTGATTCAGGTGGTGGTGGGCTGGCAGTTCGCCGGGAACAGCGATCCTGCGGCGGAGCTGCTGCTGGAGGGCCTGCAGGTCACGTCGCTGCCGGTGGATACCCGCGCCGCCCGCATGGATTTGACGTTTTCCTTGGCCGAACGCTTCACCAAGGCTGGTGAGCCCGCCGGGATCGGCGGAACGGTGGAATTTCGCACCGATGTTTTCGACGCGGACAGCATCGAGGTGCTGATTGAGCGATTCGAGCGGGTGTTGGTGGCGATGACTGCCGACGCGACGCGGCGGGTTTCGTCGATCGATGTGCTCGATGAGGGTGAGCGTGCCCGTCTGGATGAGCTCGGTAACCGCGCGGTGTTGAGCCGGCCGGTGGCCGCGGCGGTGTCGGTTCCGGTGTTGTTCGCGGCGCAGGTGGCGCGCGCCCCGGAGGCGGTGGCGGTGATTTGCGGGCAACGTTCGTGGACTTACCGGGAACTCGATGAGGCGTCTAACCGGTTGGCGCATCTGTTGGCCGGCCACGGCGTAGGCCCGGGACAGTGTGTGGCGCTGCTGCTTTCGCGTTCGGCCGAGGCGGTCGTGGCGATGCTGGCGGTGCTGAAAACCGGGGCGGCGTATCTGCCGATGGATCCGGCGGTGCCGGCGGACCGGATCGGATTCATGGTTGCCGACGCCGCGCCGGTCGCGGCGCTCACCACCGCCGATCTGGCCGGGCGGTTCGACGGGTGCGATCTGCTGGTGATCGATGTCAACGATGCCGCTATTGGCGCCCACTGCGGCACCGCGTTGCCGGCGCCGGGCCCTGATGAGATCGCCTACCTCATCTACACCTCGGGCACCACCGGTGTCCCCAAAGGTGTGGCGATCACCCACCACAACGTGACCCAACTGTTGGGGTCGTTGGATGCTGGGTTGCCGGCGGCGGGGGTGTGGCCGTTGTGTCATTCGTTGGCGTTTGACGTGTCGGTGTGGGAGATCTTCGGTGCGTTGTTGCGTGGGGGCCGGGTGGTGGTGGTGCCCGAGGAGGTGGCGGGCTCGCCGGAAGATTTCCGCGCTTTGCTGGTTGCTGAGCGGGTCGACGTGCTCACTCAGACGCCTTCTGCGGTAAGGGTTTTGCCGCCTGAGGGGTTGGAGTCGGCGGCGTTGGTGGTGGTCGGTGAGGCCTGCCCGGCCGAGGTGGTGGATCGGTGGGCGCCGGGGCGGGTGATGGTCAACGCCTATGGTCCGACGGAGACCACGATGTGTGTGGCGATCAGCGCGCCGCTGACCCCGGGATCGGGGGTGGTGCCCATCGGTGCCCCGGTGCCGACCGCGGCGCTGTTTGTGCTGGATCAGTGGCTGCGTCCGGTGCCCGCGGGAGTGGTCGGTGAGTTGTATGTCGCCGGTGCCGGCGTCGGCTTGGGGTATGTGGGCCGGGCCGGGTTGACGGGGTCGCGGTTTGTGGCGTGCACGTTCGGGGGGCACGGGACGCGCATGTATCGCACCGGGGACTTGGTGTGTTGGGGTGCTGATGGGCAGCTGCAGCATTTGGGGCGTGCTGATGAGCAGGTCAAGATCCGTGGGTATCGCATCGAGCTCGGTGAGGTGCGGGCGGCGCTGGCCGGGCTGGACGGGGTCAAGCAGGCGGTGGTGATCGCCCGCGAGGACCGTCCGGGCGATAAGCGCCTGGTGGGTTACATCACCGGCACAGCGGAGCCGGCCGAGATACGCGCCGTGCTGGCCGAGCGGGTCCCGGCCTACATGGTGCCGGTCGCGGTGGTGGTGCTCGACGCGTTGCCGATGACGGTCAACGGCAAGCTCGACGCCCGCGCGCTGCCGGCACCCGAGTACCTGGATGTTGATCGTTACCGCGCCCCGGCCAGTGCGATCGAGGAGATCTTGGCCGGTATTTACGCCCAGGTGCTGGGGGTGGAGCGGGTCGGGGTGGATGACTCGTTCTTCGATCTGGGTGGCGACAGCATTTTGTCGATGCAGGTGGTGGCTCGGGCCCGGGCGGCGGGTTTGACGTGTCGGCCGCGCGACATTTTCGTGGAGCAGACCGTGGCCCGGCTGGCCCGGGTGGCCGTGCTGGCGGACGGCGACGGCGGCCCGATCGACGAGGGCATCGGCAGCGTGGTGCCCACCCCGATCATGCGCTGGCTGCAGGGCGTGCAGGGCCCGGTCGAGCAGTTCAACCAGACGCTGGTGGTGCAGGCTCCGGCGGGGGTGACCGAGGCCGACGTGGTGGTCGTGCTGCAGGCGCTGCTGGATCGGCATGGCGTGTTGCGGCTCCGTGTGGACGACGACTGGACCGGGGGCTGGTCGTTACAGGTGCCTGAACCGGGATCGGTTGTCGCGCAAGTGCACTCCGTGGAGGCGCTCTCTGACGAGGCGCTGGTGGACGCGCGGTCGCGGTTGGACCCGGCCGGCGGGGTGATGCTCAGCGCGTTGTGGGTGGCCTCGGCGGGGCAGTTGGTGGTGATCATTCATCATCTGGCTGTTGATGCGGTGTCGTGGCGAATTCTGTTGGAAGACCTCAACATCGCCTGGGCTCAGCACCACAACGGACAACCCGTGGCCCTGCCGGCGGGCGGGACGTCGTTTGCCCGGTGGGCGTCGCTGTTAGCTGAGTATGCGCGCCGCCCGGAAGTGGTGGAGCAGGCCGAGGCCTGGCGGCAGGTGGCGGAAACCCCGCCCGCGCTGCCGGCGGTGCAACCAGGGGTGGATACCTATGCCAGTGCCGGGCAGTTGTCGGTGTCGCTGGATGTCGAGACCACCCGGGTGCTGCTCGGTGAGGTGCCGGCGGCGTTTCATGCTGGGGTGCAAGACATTCTGTTGATCGCGTTCGGGCTGGCGTGGGCGGAGTTTTTGGGCGCTGGCGGCGCGCCGATCGGTATCGATGTGGAGGGTCATGGCCGCCAGGAGGAGCTGTCCCCCGATGCCGACTTGTCGCGCACGGTGGGCTGGTTCACCGCCAAGTACCCGGTGGCGTTGCAAGTGGGTGGTCTGTCCTGGGCGCAGGTGATCGCCGGTGAGGCCGCGTTGGGGGCGGTGATCAAGGCCGCCAAAGAGCAGCTGCGCGCCCTGCCCGATCCACTGACCTACGGTCTGCTGCGCTATCTGAACACCGAGGTCGACCTGCACGAGTCCGACCCGGTGATCGGATTCAACTACCTGGGACGGCTAGGCGCCCCAGCGCAGGCTGCGGCTGCTGATGATGTGTGGCGGGTCGGCCCGGACGGCCTGTCGCTGACCGGCGCCGCGGCGGCGGTGCCGATGCCGCTGGCGCACACCGTCGAGGTTAATGCGGGCACGGTGGACAGCGAAGTCGGCGCGAAGCTGCATGCCACCTGGACGTGGGCGCCCTCGGCAGCTGATGGCGAGCAGGTCAGCCGGCTGAGCCGGCTGTGGTTCGAGGCCTTGGCCGGCATCTGCGCGCACGTGCGCCGCGGCGGGGGCGGGTTGACCCCGTCGGATATCGCGCCGGCCCGGCTGAGCCAGCAGCAGATCGACGAGCTGCACCAGCACTACGAGATCGCCGATATCTTGCCGTTGACGCCGCTGCAGCAGGGGCTACTCTTTCACGCCAACTCCACGCAGGCTAGCGACGATGTGTATGCGGTACAGCTGGATATCGCGTTGAGCGGTCCCCTTGATCAGCATCGGCTGCGTGATGCGGTCTACACGGTGATCCACCGGCATCCGCATCTGGCGGCACGATTCTGCCCACAGTTCGATGAGCCGGTGCAGATCGTCCCGGCAGATGCCTCGCCGGGGTGGCGGTATGTCGAGCTAGGCGCCGACGACCTTGATGTCGATGAGCAGATCCAGCAGCTGTGCGCCGGCGAACGCGCCGAGGTGTGCGAACTGGCCGACGAGCCGGCGTTTCGGGTGGCGCTGATCCGCACCGCAGAAGATCGGCACCGGTTGGTGCTGACCAACCACCACATCGTGATGGATGGCTGGTCGCTGCCGATCCTGCTCAGCGAGATCTTCGCCGGCTATCACCGGCAGCGCCTGCCCGCGGCGGTCTCGTATCGCAGGTTTGTCAGCTGGCTGGCCGATCGAGACCTTGATGCCGCCCACGCGGCGTGGCGCGAGGTGCTCGCCGGTTTCGACACCCCCACCCTGGTCGGCCCGCCGCAAGGGTTGGGGATGGGCGCCCGCGGTTTTGCCTCGTTTCGGGTGCCTGAGCAGACGACGCGGGCCGTTAGCGAGCTGGCCCGCTCGCAGCGCACCACCGTCAACACCGTGCTGCAGGGAGCCTTCGCACAGCTGCTGTGCTCGCTGACCGGCCGGCATGACGTCGTCTTCGGCACCGCGGTCTCGGGGCGACCGGCCGAGCTGGCCGGCGTGGACTCGATGGTGGGGCTGTTCATCAACACGGTGCCGGTGCGGGCGAATATCACACCGGCGACCACCACGGCAGACCTGATCGAGCAGCTGCAACGCGCCTACAACGACACCCTGGAGCACCAGCACCTGGCGCTCAGCGAGATCCACCGCATCACCGGTCAGGACAAACTGTTCGACACATTGTTCGTGTACGAGAACTATCCGATCGACTCCGCCATGGTGTCGGGCAACCACGAATTGTCCATCAGCGAGTTCACCGGCCGCGAATCCACCCACTACCCCCTGACGGTGCAAGCTCAGCCGGGCCCCGAACTGGGCCTGCGCGTTGAATACGACACCGACCTGTTCGACGTGGACAGCATCGAGGCGCTGATTGAGCGATTCGAGCGGGTGTTGGTGGCGATGACTGCCGACGCGACGCGGCGGGTTTCGTCGGTCGATCTGCTCGACGAGCGTGAGCGTGCCCGTTTGGATGAGCTCGGTAACCGCGCGGTGTTGAGCCGGCCGGTGGCCGCGGCGCTGTCGGTTCCGGTGTTGTTCGCCGCGCAGGTGGCGCGCGCCCCGCAGGCGGTGGCGGTGATTTGCGGGCAACGTTCGTGGACTTACCGGGAAGTCGATGAGGCGTCTAACCGGTTGGCGCACCTGTTGGCCGGCCGGGGTGTGGGCCCGGGTGGGTGTGTGGCGCTGCTGTTGTCGCGTTCGGCCGAGGCGGTCGTGGCGATGTTGGCGGTGCTCAAGACCGGGGCGGCGTATCTGCCGATGGATCCGGCACTGCCGGCGGCGCGGATGGAATTCATGCTCGAGGATGCCGCGCCGATCGCCGCGATTACCACTTCCGATCTGACCGGGCGGTTCGACGGGTGCGATCTGCTGGTCATCGATGTCAGTGATATCGGCGATCCCGTTGTGGACGCCCAGCCCAGTACGGCCCTACCGGCGCCGGACCCGGGCGATATCGCTTACCTGATTTACACCTCGGGCACCACCGGTGTCCCCAAGGGTGTGGCGATCACCCACCACAACGTGACCCAACTGTTGGGGTCGTTGGATGCTGGGCTGCCGGCGGCGGGGGTGTGGCCGCTGTGTCATTCGTTGGCGTTCGACGTCTCGGTGTGGGAGATCTTCGGTGCGCTGCTGCGTGGGGGCCGGCTGGTGGTGGTGCCCGAGGAGGTGGCGGGTTCACCGGAAGATTTCCGCGCTTTGCTGGTTGCTGAGCGGGTCGACGTGCTCACTCAGACGCCTTCTGCGGTAAGGGTTTTGCCGCCTGAGGGGTTGGGGTCGGCGGCGTTGGTGGTGGTCGGTGAGGCCTGCCCGGCCGAGGTGGTGGATCGGTGGGCGCCGGGGCGGGTGATGGTCAACGCCTACGGCCCGACCGAGACCACGATGTGTGTGGCGATCAGTGCGCCTTTAACAGCGGCGAGCGGAACCGTGCCGATCGGGTCGCCGGTGGCCGGGGCGGGCCTGTTCGTGCTGGATGGGTGGTTGCGTCCGGTGCCGGTGGGTGTGGTCGGTGAGTTGTATGTGGTCGGTGCCGGTGTGGGCGTGGGGTATTGGCGGCGGGCCGGGTTGACCGGGTCGCGGTTTGTGGCGTGCCCGTTCGCCGGCGCGGGAGCGCCAGGAACACGCATGTATCGCACCGGGGATTTGGTGTGTTGGGGTGCTGATGGGCAGCTGCAGCATTTGGGGCGCGCCGATGAGCAGGTCAAGATCCGCGGGTATCGCATCGAGCTCGGCGAGGTGCAGGCGGCCCTGAGCGGGCTGGACGGGGTCAAGCAGGCGGTGGTGATCGCCCGCGAGGACCGTCCCGGCACCTTGCGCCTGGTCGCCTACGTCACCGGCACCGCGGACCCGACCGGAATACGCGCCCAGCTCGCCGAGCGGCTGCCCACCTACATGGTGCCGGCGGCGGTGGTGGTGATCGACGCGTTGCCGATGACGGTCAACGGCAAACTCGACACCCGCGCCCTGCCGGCACCCGAATACGCCGATGCCGATCGGTACCGGGCCCCGGCCAGCGCTATCGAGGAGATCCTGGCCGGCATCTACGCCCAGGTGCTGGGTGTGGAGCGGGTCGGGGTCGATGACTCATTCTTCGACCTGGGTGGCGATTCAGTGTCGGCGATGCGTCTGATCGCGGCGATCAACACCTCACTGCATGCCGGCCTTGCGGTGCGCGCCGTCTTTGAGGCGCCCACGGTTGCCCAGTTGGCGCCCCATATCCGTGAGGATGGGGGTCGGCTGGAGCCGTTGGTGGCCGGTGAGCGGCCCACGGTGGTGCCGTTGTCGTTTGCCCAGAACCGGTTGTGGTTTATCGACCAGTTGCAGGGGCCCTCACCTGTGTACAACATGGTGGCGGCGTTGCGGTTGGACGGGCGCCTGGATGTCGAGGCATTGGGTGCGGCGCTGGCCGATGTGGTGGGCCGCCAGGAGAGCCTGCGCACGCTGTTCGTGGCACCCGAGGGGATTCCCCAGCAGCTGGTGGTGCCGCCCGAGCGGGCCGACTTCGGGTGGGACGTTGTTGACGCGACCGGCTGGTCGGCAGCCCAGCTGAATGAGGCTGCGGGCGATGCGGTCCGCTACACGTTCGATCTGGCCACCGAGATCCCGTTGCGGGCAACACTTTTCCGCCTCGCCGAGGACGAGCACGTGCTGGTGGCGGTGCTGCACCATATCGCCGCCGACGGCTGGTCGATTACCCCGCTGGTGGGGGATCTGGGCGTGGCCTATGCCAGCCGGTGTGCCGGGCAACCCCCCGACTGGGCGCCATTAGCGGTGCAGTATGTCGATTACACGCTGTGGCAGCGCCGGCAATTCGGCGATCTCGACGACAGCGACAGCCCGATCGCCGCGCAGCTGGCCTACTGGGAGCAGGCACTGGCCGGGCTGCCCGAGCGACTGCAGTTGCCCACCGATCGGCCCTATCCGCCGGTGGCTGATCGGCGCGGCGCTACTGCGACGGTGTACTGGCCCGCGCAGCTGCAGCACCAGATTGCGCGGGTGGCCCGCGAGCACAACGCGACCAGTTTCATGGTGGTTCAGGCCGCCCTGGCGGTGCTGCTATCGAAGCTCAGCGCCAGTTCCGATGTGGCGGTGGGATTTCCGATCGCCGGGCGCGGCAATCCCACGCTCGATGAGCTGGTCGGGTTCTTCGTCAACACCCTGGTGCTGCGGGTTGAGGTGGCGGGGGATCCCACTGTCGCTGAACTGCTGGCCCAGGTGCGGGGGCGCAGCCTGGACGCCTACGAGCACCAAGACGTGCCGTTCGAGGTCTTGGTGGAGCGGCTCAACCCGACCCGAAGCCTGGCTCATCACCCGCTGGTGCAGGTGGCGTTGGCGTGGCAGAACAACCCGCCCGCGACGCTGGCTTTGGGTGATCTGCAGGCCACCCCGATGCCGGTGGATACCCGCACCGCCCGTATGGA
This sequence comes from uncultured Actinomycetota bacterium, assembly GCA_963767375.1. GTDB lineage: Bacteria > Actinomycetota > Actinomycetes > Mycobacteriales > Mycobacteriaceae > Mycobacterium. The sequence continues at coordinate 1,309,954 of CAVYDT010000003.1, read as the reverse complement.
TTTAACATTTGCCTTCGCCGAACGCTTCACCGAGGCTGGCGCGCCCACCGGGATTGAAGGGGCGGTGGAGTTTCGCACCGACGTGTTCGATGCCGACAGCATCGCCACACTGATCGAGCGGCTGGAGCGGGTGGTGGTGGCGGTGACCACCGACCCCACACAGCGGGTTTCGTCCGTCGATGTGCTCGACGCCGCCGAGTACGCCCGCCTAGATGAGGTCGGTAACCGGGCGGTGTTGACCCAGCCGGTGGCCGCGGCGGTGTCGGTGCCGGCGTTGTTCGCCGAACACGTGCTGCGCTGCCCCGAGGCGGTCGCGATCAGCTCCGGGCAGCATTCGTGGACCTACCGCGAACTCGACGCGGCCGCAACTCGGTTGGCGCACTTGCTCGCCGGCCGGGGTGCCGGCCCGGGGCGATGCGTGGCGCTGCTGTTTTCCCGGTCCGCCGAGGCGATCGTGGCGATCCTGGCGGTGCTCAAGACCGGCGCGGCTTATCTGCCGATCGACGCGGCGGTGCCGGCGGCGCGGATGGAGTTCGTGATCGAGGATGCGGCGCCGGTCGCTGCGGTCACCACCGCCGATTTGCGGGCGCGGCTGGACGGGTGCGATCTGGCCGTCATCGACGTCAGTGATATCGAGACCCCCGCTGCGGACGTCCAACCTGTACTACCGGCGCCCGCCCCGGATGACGTTGCGTACCTCATCTACACGTCGGGCACTACCGGCGTGCCGAAGGGGGTGGCGATCACTCACCACAACGTGACCCAATTGTTGGGGTCGCTCGATGCCGGGCTGCCGCGCGCGGGGGTGTGGCCGCAGTGTCATTCGTTGGCCTTCGACGTCTCGGTGTGGGAGATCTTCGGTCCGCTGTTGCGTGGTGGCCGGGTGGTGGTGGTACCCGAGGAGGTGGCGGGCTCACCGGAAGACTTCCACGCCTTGCTGGTGCGCGAACAGGTCAACGTGCTCACCCAGACGCCTTCCGCGGTACGGGTTTTGGCGCCTGAGGGGTTGGATTCGGCGGCGTTGGTGGTGGTCGGGGAAGCTTGCCCGCCTGAGGTGGTGGAGCAGTGGGCACCTGGCCGGGTGATGATCAACGCCTATGGCCCGACCGAGACGACGATGTGTGTGGCGATCAGTGCGCCTTTAAGAGCGGGGTCGCCGGGGTGGGGAGTGCCGATCGGCTCGCCGGTCAGTGGGGCGGCGCTGTTCGTGCTCGACGAGTCGTTGCGTCCGGTGCCCGCCGGGGTGGTCGGCGAGTTGTACGTGGCCGGCCAGGGCGTGGGCGTGGGATATGTCGGCCGGGCCGACTTGACTGCGTCGCGATTTGTGGCGTGCCCGTTCGGCGGGCACGGGGCGCGCATGTATCGCACCGGGGACCTGGTGTGCTGGCGGCCGGACGGGCAGCTGCAATACCTGGGCCGCGCCGACGAGCAGGTCAAGATCCGCGGCTACCGCATCGAGCTCGGTGACGTCCAGGCCGCCCTGGCCGGGCTGGACGGTGTCGAGCAGGCGGCGGTGATCGCCCGCGAGGACCGCCCCGGCGACAAGCGCCTGGTCGGTTATGTCACCGGAACAGCGGACCCGGCCACCGCGCGCGCGGTGTTGGCCGAGCGGCTGCCGGCCTACATGGTGCCGACGGCGGTGGTGGTGATTGATGCGTTGCCGTCGACGGTCAACGGCAAGCTCGACACCCGGGCCCTGCCGGCACCGGAATACACTGCTGGCGAGCATCGCGCCCCGGGCGGCGCGGTCGAGGAGATCTTGGCCGGTATCTACGCCGAGGTTCTGGGGCTGGACCGGGTCGGGGTGGACGACTCGTTCTTCGATTTGGGTGGGGACAGCATTTTGTCGATGCAGGTGGTGGCCCGGGCGCGGGCCACCGGCGTTATCTGTAGGCCGCGCGACATTTTCGTCGAGCAGACCGTGGCCCGGCTGGCCCGGGTTGCCGGGGTGGCCGATGGTGCGGCCGGCGTGGTCGATGAGGGCATCGGGCCGATGCCCGCGACACCGATCATGTGCTGGCTGCACGACGTGGACGGCCCGGTCGAGCAGTTCAACCAGACCGTGGTGGTGCAGGCACCGGCCGGGGTGACCGAGGCCGATGTGGTGGTCGTGTTGCAGGCGCTGCTGGATCGGCACGCCATGCTGCGGCTGCGTGTGGAGGATGACGGCGCCGCGGGGTGGTCGTTGACGGTGCCCGAGGTCGGTGCGGTGGATGCGCGTAAATGCCTGCACACCGTCGATGTGTTATCCGATGAAGCACTGGAGGGCGCGCGGTCGCGGTTGGACCCGGCCGCCGGGGTCATGCTCAGCGCACTGTGGGTGGCCTCGCCGGGCCAGTTGGTGGTGATCATTCACCATCTGGCTGTCGATGGGGTGTCGTGGCGAATTCTGTTGGAAGACCTCAACATCGCCTGGACCCAACACCACAACGGACAACCCGCGGCATTACCGGCGGGGGGCACGTCGTTTGCCCGGTGGGCGTCGCTGCTGGCCGAGTATGCGCGCCGCCCGGAAGTTGTGGAGCAGGCCGAGGCCTGGCGGCAGGTGGCGGCGGCCCCGGCGGCGCTGCCGGCCGTGCAACCGGCGGTGGATACCTATGCCAGCGCCGGGCAGTTGTCGGTGTCGCTGGACACCGAGATCACCCGCATGCTGCTCGGTGAGGTGCCCGCGGCGTTTCATGCCGGGATACAGGACATCTTGTTGATCGCGTTCGCCTTGGCGGTGGCGGAATTTTTGGGTGCGGGCGCCGCCCCGATCGGCATCGACGTCGAGGGCCACGGCCGCCACGAGGAGCTGGCCCCCAACGTGGATCTGACCCGTACGGTCGGGTGGTTCACCACTAAATACCCGGTGTCCCTGGAAGTTGGTGGACTGTCCTGGGCGCGGATGATCGCCGGTGAGACGGCGGTGGGGGCGGTGATCAAGAACGCCAAGGAGCAGCTTCTCACCCTGCCCGATCCGCTGACCTACGGTCTGCTGCGGTATCTGAACCCCGATGTCGACCTGGCCGGGTCGGATCCACCAATTGGGTTCAACTATCTGGGACGGCTGGGTGCTGCGGCGGCCGCCGTGTCCGGCGAGTTGTGGCTGATCAGCCAGGACAGCATGTCGGTTACCGGCGCCGCCGTTGCGGTGCCCACGCCATTGGCGCACACCGTGGAGCTCAACGCCGGCACCATCGACACCGACACCGGCCCGCAGCTGCACGCCGCCTGGACGTGGGCGCCCTCGGCACTAGATCACGCGCAGGTCAGCCGGCTTAGCCGGCTGTGGTTTGAGGCCCTGGCCGGCATCTGCGCGCACGTGCGCTGCGGCGGAGGGGGTTTAACGCCCTCCGATATCGCCGTTTCTCTTAGCCAGCAGCAGATCGACGAGCTTCAGCGGAAATATGCGGATCGCTGACGTACTGCCGTTGACCCCGCTGCAGCAGGGGCTGCTCTTCCACGCCAGCACCACGCAGGCTAGCGACGATGTGTATGCGGTACAGCTGGGAATCACCGTGACCGGCCCGCTCGACCCCCATCGGCTGCGCGATGCTGTGCACACGGTCATCAAGCGCCATCCGCATCTGGCGGCCCATTTCGACCAACACTTCGACCAGCCCGTGCAGATCATCCCGGCCGATCCCGCGCCGGGGTGGCGGTATGTCGAGCTGGGCGCCGTCGATGTCGATATCGATGAGCAGATCCAGCAGCTGTGCGCCCAGGAACGTGCCAAGGTGTGCGATCTGGCTGACCAGCCGGCTTTTCGGGCGGCCCTAATCCGCACCGCACCAGATCGGCACCGGTTGGTGCTGACCAATCACCACATCGTTATGGATGGCTGGTCGTTGCCGATCCTGCTCAGCGAGATATTCGCCAGCTATTACGGGCAGCGCCTGCCCGCGCCCGTCTCGTATCGCAGCTTTGTGACCTGGCTGACCGGTCGGGATCGCGTGGCGGCGCAGGCGGCGTGGCGTGAGGTGCTCGCCGGCTTTGACACCCCCACATTGGTCGGCCCGCCGGATCGGTTGGGGCTGGGGCGCCGAGCCGTGGAATCGTTTCGGGTGCCCGAGGAAGCCACGCGGGCGCTCAGCGAGCTGGCGCGCGCACATCACACCACGGTTAGCACGGTGCTGCAGGCCGCCTTCGCGCAGCTGCTGATGTGGCTGACCGGCCAGCATGATGTCGTCTTCGGCGCCGTCGTTTCGGGGCGACCGGCCGAACTGGCCGGCGCGGACTCGATGGTGGGGCTGTTGATCAACACGGTGCCGGTGCGGGCGAAGATCACGCCGGCAACCACCACCGCGGACCTGATCGAGCAGCTGCAAAGCGCCCACAACGACACCCTTGAGCACCAGCACCTGGCGCTCAGCGAGATCCACCGCATCAGCGGTCAGGACAAACTGTTCGACACCTTGTTTGTGTACCAAAGCTATCCGATCGACTCCGCCATGGTGTCGGGCGACCACGAATTGTCCATTAGCGAGGTCACCGGCCGCGAATACAACCACTACCCGCTGACGGTGCAAGCCCAACCGGGCCCCGAACTGGGCCTGCGCGTCGAATACGACGCCGACGTGTTCGACGCGTCCAGCATCGAGGCGCTGATCGAGCGGTTACAGCGGGTGGTGGTGGCGATGACCACCGATCCCGGGCGGTCGTTGTCGTCGGTGGATTTGCTCGATGAGGGTGAGCGTGCCCGCCTGGATGAGCTCGGCAATCGGGCGGTGTTGACCCAACCCGCACCGCGGCCGGTGTCGGTTCCGGTGTTGTTCGCCGCGCAGGTGGCCCGCACCCCGGCGGCGGTGGCGGTGAGCTTCGAGGGCCGGTCAATGACGTACCGGGAACTCGATGAGGCCGCTAACCGGTTGGCGCACCCTTTGACCGCCCATGGGGCGGGCCCGGGGCAGTGTGTGGCGCTGCTGTTTAGCCGCTCGGCCGAGGCGATCGTGGCGATGCTGGGGGTGCTCAAAACCGGGGCGGCCTATCTGCCGATCGATCCGATGCATCCCGACGCGCGGATCGGGTTCATGATTGCTGATGCCGCGCCGATCGCCGCGGTCACCACCGCGGGGCTGCGCCTGCGGCTGGACGGGTGTGACGTGGCGGTCATCGATGTCAGTGATATCGGGGCCCCCGCTCTTGACACCCAACCCAGCACAGCATTACCGGCGCCGGCCCCCGACGATATCGCCTACCTCATCTACACCTCGGGTACCACCGGTGTGCCCAAGGGGGTGGCGGTCACCCAGTACAACGTGGTTCAGCTGTTCGACTCACTCGACACCGGCTTGGAGCTGGGGCCGGGACAGGTGTGGACGCAGTTTCATTCCTATGCCTTCGACTTCTCGGTGTGGGAGATCTGGGGTGCGCTTTTGCACGGGGGGCGGCTGGTGGTGGTGCCCGAGGAGGTGGCGCGCTCACCGGAGGACTTCCACGCGTTACTGGTCAGCGAACACGTCACCGTGCTGACCCAGACCCCGGCTGCGGTGGGGGTGCTTTCTCCGGAGGGTTTGGATTCGGCGGCGTTGGTGATCGGCGCTGAGCCCTGCCCGCCCGAGCTGGTGGATCGGTGGGCGCCCGGGCGGGTGATGGTCAACGTCTACGGCCCGACCGAGACGACGATGTGGGCGTCCAAGAGTGCGCCGCTGAGGGCGGGGTCGGGGGCGCCGCCGATCGGTTCGCCGGTGTCGGGGGCGGCCTTTTTTGTCCTTGATGGGTGGTTGCGGGCGGTGCCAACCGGTGTGGTCGGTGAGTTGTATGTGGCCGGCGCCGGCGTGGGATGTGGGTATGTGGGCCGGGCCGGGTTGACCGGGTCGCGGTTTGTGGCCTGTCCGTTCGGGGCGCCAGGACAACGGATGTATCGCACCGGAGACCTGGTCCGGTGGGGTGCCGATGGGCAACTGCAGTATCAGGGCCGCGCCGATGAGCAGGTCAAGATCCGCGGCTATCGCATCGAGCTCGGTGAGGTCCAATCGGCGTTGACCGAGCTGGACGGGGTCAAGCAGGCGGTCGTGATCGCCCGCGAGGACCGCCCCGGCGACAAGCGGCTGGTCGGCTATATCACCGGCACAGCAGACCCGGCCGAGATACGCACCCAGTTGGCGGAGCGGCTCCCGGCCTACATGATCCCGGCCGCGGTTTTGGTGATCGACGCGTTGCCGATGACGGTCAACGGCAAGCTCGACATCCGCGCCCTGCCGGCACCCGAATACCAGGATGCCGATCGTTACCGCGCCCCGGCCAGTGCCGTCGAGGAGATCCTGGCCGGCATCTACGCCCAAGTGCTGGGGGTCGACCGCGTCGGGGTCGACGACTCCTTTTTCGATCTGGGTGGGGATTCACTGTCGGCGATGCGGCTGATCGCCGCGGTCAACACCGGCCTGGATGCCGATCTTGCGGTACACGCGGTGTTCGAGGCCCCCACGGTTGCCGAGTTGGCGTCTCGTATCGGAGATGGGGGTCCGAGTCGGGTCTCGCGACTGGTGCGGGTGGAGCGGCCTGCGGTGGTGCCGTTGTCGTTCGCCCAGAACCGGTTGTGGTTTATCGACCAGTTGCAAGGGCCCTCACCGGTGTACAACATGGCGGCGGCATTGCGGTTGGGCGGCCGCCTGGATGTCGAGGCGTTGAGTGCGGCGCTGGCCGATGTGGTGGGTCGCCAGGAGAGCCTGCGGACACTGTTCGTCGGGTCCGACGGGACACCGCAGCAGATTGTCATCCCCGTCGAGCAGGCCGACATCGGGTGGGACGTTGTTGACGCGACCGGCTGGTCGGCCGCCCAGCTGGATGAGGCTGCGGGCGACGCTGTGCGCTACACGTTCGACTTGGCCACCGAGATCCCGTTGCGCGCAACACTTTTCCGCCTCGCCGAGGACGAGCACGTGCTGGTTGCCGTGGTGCATCACATCGCCGCCGATGGCTGGTCGATCACCCCGCTGGTGGCGGATCTGGGGGTGGCCTATGCCAGCCGGTGTGTGGGGCGGGCCCCCGGCTGGGCGCCGTTGCCGGTGCAGTATGTGGATTACACGCTGTGGCAGCGCACACTGCTGGGCGATCTGGCCGACAGCGACAGCCCGATCGCCGCGCAGCTGGCCTACTGGGAGCAGGCGCTGGCCGGGCTGCCCGAGCGACTGCAGTTGCCCACCGATCGGCCCTACCCGCCGGTGGCCGACCACCGTGGCGCCCAGGTGGCGATCGACTGGCCCGCCGACCTGCAGCAACAGGTTCGTCGGGTGGCCCGCGAGCACAACGCGACCAGTTTCATGGTGGTGCAGGCCGCCCTGGCGATGCTGCTATCAAAGATCGGCGCCAGTACCGATGTGGCGGTGGGGTTCGCGATCGCCGGGCGCGGCGATCCGGTGCTGGATGGGCTGGTGGGGTTTTTCGTCAACACCTTGGTGTTGCGGGTTGACCTGGCCGGTGATCCCACCGTCGCCGAGCTGCTGGCCCAGGTGCGCCAGCGCGGCCTGGCCGCCTTTGAGCACCAAGATGTGCCCTTTGAGCTGCTGGTAGAGCGGCTCAACCCCACCCGAAGCCTGACCCATCACCCCCTGTTTCAGGTGGCGTTGGCCTGGCAGAACAACCAGCCCGCGAAGCTGGCTTTGGGTGATGTGCAGATCACCCCGTTGCCGGTGGATACCCGAACCGCCCGCATGGATTTGACGTTTACGTTGGCCGAACGCTTCACCGAGGCCGGTGAGCCCGCCGGGGTTGGTGGGGCGGTGGAATTTCGCACCGATGTGTTCGACGCGGACAGCATCGAGGCGCTGATCGGGCGGTGGCAGCGGGTGGTAGTGGCGCTGACTGCTGACCCCACCCGGCGGCTGTCGTCGATCGATGTGCTCGATGCCGGTGAGCAGGCCCGGCTAGCGCGGTTGGGTCAGCGGGCCGTATTGACCGCTCCGGCGCCGACACCCTTGTCGATCCCGCAGGTGTTCGCCGGGCAGGTGGGTGCGGCGCCGCGAGCGGTGGCGATCACCGACGGTTCCCGTTCGATGTCCTACCGGGAGCTTGATGAGGCGTCGAACCGGTTGGCGCACAAGCTCATTGCCCACCGCGCTGGGCCGGGCGCTGTGGTGGGTGTGCTGGTGAACCGCTCAGCGCAGGCTGTGGTCGGAATCTTGGCGGTGCTCAAGACGGGGGCGGCGTATCTGCCGATGGACGCCGCGCATCCTGATGCGCGGATCGGGTTCGTGCTCAGTGATGCCGCACCGGTTGCAGTGCTCACGACTGCGGAGCTGGCCGGGCGGCTGACTGGCCATAACGTCGCGGTCGTCGATCTCGAGGATCCTGCGGTGGCTGCCCAGCCCAGCACGGCGCCGACGCCTGTAGTGCCTGCCGATGTGGCGTATGTGATTTACACGTCGGGGACGACAGGGGTGCCGAAGGGGGTTGGGGTTACGCACGCCAATGTGACCCGGTTGATCGGGTCGTTGGATGAGCGGTTGCCTCATGGTGGGGTGTGGCCGTTGTGTCATTCGTTGGCGTTCGACGTGTCGGTGTGGGAGATCTTCGGTGCGTTGTTGCGTGGGGGCCGGGTGGTGGTGGTGCCCGAGGCGGTGGTGGCTTCTCCTGAGGAGTTCCACGCCCTGCTGGTCGGCCAGGACGTGACTGTGTTGACGCAGACGCCGTCGGCGGTGGCGGCGCTGGACCCGGTGGGGTTGGAGTCGGCGGCGTTGGTGGTGGTCGGTGAGGCGTGCCCGGCCGAGGTGGTGGATCGGTGGGCGCCGGGGCGGGTGATGGTCAACGCCTACGGTCCGACCGAGACCACGATGTGTGTGGCGATCAGCGCGCCGCTGACCGCGGCGAGCGGAACGGTGCCGATCGGGTCGCCGGTGGCCGGGGCGGGCCTGTTTGTGCTGGATGGGTGGTTGCGTCCGGTCCCGGTGGGTGTGGTCGGTGAGTTGTATGTGGCCGGTGCCGGCGTGGGTGTCGGTTATCTGGGCCGCGCGTCGTTGAGCGCGTCGCGGTTTGTGGCGTGTCCGTTCGGCGGGCCGGGCCAGCGGATGTATCGGACCGGGGATCTGGTCTCGTGGGGTACGGACGGGCAGTTGCGGTATGTGGGGCGTGCTGATGAGCAGGTCAAGATCCGTGGGTATCGCATCGAGCTGGGTGAGGTGCGGGCGGCGCTGGCCGGGCTGGACGGGGTCAAGCAGGCGGTGGTGATCGCCCGCGAGGACCGTCCGGGCGATAAGCGCCTGGTGGGTTATGTCACCGGCACAGCAGACCCGGCCGGGGCGCGGACCGCGCTGGCCGAGCGGGTGCCGGCGTACATGGTGCCGGTCGCGGTGGTGGTCCTGGACGCGTTGCCGATGACGGTCAACGGCAAGCTCGACGCCCGCGCGCTGCCGGCACCCGAGTACCTGGATGTTGATCGTTACCGCGCCCCGGCCAGTGCGATCCAGGAGATCTTGGCCGGTATTTACGCCCAGGTGCTGGGGGTGGAGCGGGTCGGGGTGGATGACTCGTTCTTCGATCTGGGTGGGGACAGCATTTTGTCGATGCAGGTGGTGGCTCGGGCCCGGGCGGCGGGTTTGACGTGTCGGCCGCGCGACATTTTCGTGGAGCAGACCGTGGCCCGGCTGGCCCGGGTGGCCGTGCTGGCGGACGGCGACGGCGGCCCGATCGACGAGGGCATCGGCAGTGTGGTGCCCACCCCGATCATGTGCTGGCTGCAGGGCGTGCAGGGCCCGGTTGGGCAGTTCAACCAGACGGTGGTGGTGCAGGCTCCGGCGGGGGTGACCGAGGCCGACGTGGTGGTCGTGCTGCAGGCGCTGCTGGATCGGCATGGCGTGTTGCGGCTGCGTGTGGACGGCCAGGGCGCTCAAGGCGCCGGGGGCTGGTCGTTACAGGTGCCTGAACCGGGATCGGTTGTCGCGCAAGTGCACTCCGTGGAGGCGCTCTCTGACGAGGCGCTGGTGGACGCGCGGTCGCGGTTGGACCCGGCCGGCGGGGTGATGCTCAGCGCGTTGTGGGTGGCCTCGGCGGGGCAGTTGGTGGTGATCATTCATCATCTGGCTGTTGATGCGGTGTCGTGGCGAATTCTGTTGGAAGACCTCAACATCGCCTGGGCTCAGCACCGCAACGGACAACCCGTGGCTCTGCCGGCGGGCGGGACGTCGTTTGCCCGGTGGGCGTCGCTGTTAGCTGAGTATGCGCGCCGCCCGGAAGTGGTGGAGCAGGCCGAGGCCTGGCGGCAGGTGGCGGAAACCCCGCCCGCGCTGCCGGCGGTGCAACCAGGGGTGGATACCTATGCCAGTGCCGGGCAGTTGTCGGTGTCGCTGGATGTCGAGACCACTCGGGTGCTGCTTGGTGAGGTGCCGGCGGCGTTTCATGCTGGGGTGCAAGACATTTTGTTGATCGCGTTCGGGCTGGCGTGGGCGGAGTTTTTGGGCGCTGGCGGCGCGCCGATCGGTATCGATGTGGAGGGTCATGGCCGCCAGGAGGAGCTGTCCCCCGATGCCGACTTGTCGCGCACGGTGGGCTGGTTCACCACCAAGTACCCGGTGGCGTTGCAAGTGGGTGGTCTGTCCTGGGCGCAGGTGATCGCCGGTGAGGCCGCGTTGGGGGCGGTGATCAAGGCCGCCAAAGAGCAGCTGCGCGCCCTGCCCGATCCACTGACCTACGGTCTGCTGCGGTATCTGAACACCGAGGTCGACCTCGAGGGGTCTGACCCCGTGATCGGATTCAACTATTTCGGGCGGACGGGCGGCGCGGCAGGTGCCGAGCTTCCCGATGATCTGTGGCGTGCCTGTCACGAAGCCGTCGACGCTGCCACGGCGGTCCCGATGCCGCTGGGGCACACCGTGGCGCTCAACGCCGGAACCATCGACACTGATGCCGGCCCGCAGCTGCACGCCGACTGGATGTGGGCGCCGTCGGCCCTGGAACGCGGGGAGGTCAACCGCTTAAGCGAGTTGTGGTTTGGGGCCTTGGCCGGCATCTGCGCGCATGTGCGCCGCGGCGGGGGCGGGTTGACGCCGTCGGACATCGCGCCGGCTCGGCTGAGCCAGCAGCAGATCGACGAGCTGCGCCAGCATCACGAGGTTGCCGATATTCTGCCGTTGACCCCCCTGCAGCAGGGCCTGCTCTTCCATGCCAGTACCGCGCAGGCCAGCGACGATGCGTATGCGGTGCAGCTGGATATCGCGTTGAGCGGTGCTCTCGATCGGCATCGGCTATGCGACGCGGTGCACGCGGTCGTGAACCGCCATCCGCACCTCGCGGCCCGTTTCCACCGACAGTTCGACGAGCCGGTGCAGATCATCCCAACCGATCCCGCGCCGGTGTGGCGCTATGTCGAAACGGGCGCCGACGATGTCGACGTCGACGTCGACGAATACATCCAGCAGCTGTGCGCCCTGGAACGTGCCGCGGTGTGCGAGCTGGCCGACGAGCCGGCGTTTCGGGTGGCGCTGATACGCATCGCAGAAGACAGGCACCGGTTGGTGCTGACCAACCACCACATCGTGATGGATGGCTGGTCGCTGCCGATCCTGATCGGCGAGATCTTCGCCGGTTATCAGGGGCTGCGCCTGCCCGCGGCGGTGCCGTATCGGAGGTTTGTCAGCTGGCTGGCCGATCGCGACCGTGCCGCCGCCGAGGCGGCGTGGCGCGAGGTGCTCACCGGTTTCGACACCCCCACCCTGATCGGCTCGCCGCACGGGTTGGGTCGGGGCACCCCAGGCGTTGCCTCGTTCCAGATACCCGATGCGATCACCCAGGCCGTCGGCGAGCTGGCCCGCTCGCATCGCGCCACCGTCAACACCGTCCTGCAGGGAGCCTTCGCGCAGCTGCTGTGCTCGCTGACCGGCCGGCATGACGTCGTCTTCGGGACCACCGTCTCGGGGCGGCCGGCCGAGGAAGCCGGGATGGAATCGATGGTGGGCCTGTTGATCAACACGGTGCCGGTGCGGGCGAACATCACGCCGGCAACCACCACCACGCACCTGATCGACCAACTGCAGGGCGCTTACACCGACACCCTCGAGCACCAGCACCTGGCGCTCAGCGAGATCCACCGCGCCGCCGGCCACGACCAGTTGTTCGACACGCTGTTCGTGTACCAGAACTACCCGGTCGACACCGCCGCGTTGTTCAGCGCCGACGAGATCGCCATCACCGGGTTCAGTAGCCGCGAATACACCCACTACCCGCTGACGGTGGTCGCCCAGCCGGGGGCCGAGCTGGGCCTGCGTGTGGAATACGACACCGACCTGTTCGACGCGGCCGGCATCGAGGTGCTGATCGAACGGCTGCAACGGGTGTTGGTGGTGATGACCACCGAGCCGGAGCGGCCGTTGTCGTCGCTGGATCTCCTCGATGGCGACGAGCACGCCCGCCTCGAGGAGCTTGGCAACCGGGCGGTGTTGACTCGGCCCGCCACCCCGCCAGCGTCTATTCCGGAGTTGTTCGCCCGGCAGGTGGCCCGCACTCCTGAGGCGGTGGCTTTGAGCTTCGAGCGCCGGTCGATGACGTACCGGGAACTCGATGAGGCCGCCAACCGGTTGGCGCACCTGTTGGCCGCCCACGGAGCGGGCCCGGGCCAGCGGGTGGCGCTGCTGTTCGACCGCTCGGCCGAGGCGATCGTGACGATCCTGGGCGTCCTCAAGACCGCGGCGGCCTATGTACCGATCGACCCGGCGCTGCCGGCGGAACGAATCGGATTCATGCTCGACGACACCGCGCCGATCGCCGCGATCAGCACCGCTGATCTGGCCGCCCGGCTAGACGGGCACGGCCTACGGGTCATCGATGTGAACGACCCAGCTGTTGAGCGCCAACCCAGCACGGCACTGCCTGCGCCGGCCCCCGACGATATCGCTTACTTCATCTACACCTCGGGCACCACCGGTGTCCCCAAGGGCGTGGCCATCACCCACCACAACGTCACCCAGTTGCTCGAATCACTGGATGCCGGCCTGACAGCGCCGGGACCGGCAAAGGTGTCGACGCAGTGGCATTCCTACGCCTTCGACGCCTCGGTCCGTGAGATCTGGGGTGCGCTGCTGCACGGTGGACGGCTGGTGGTGTTGCCGGAGTCGGTGACCCGCTCGGCGGAAGACATGCGCGCCTTGCTGGTCGCTGAACAGGTCAGCGTGCTCACCCAGACCCCGTCCGCGTTGGACGTGCTGTCGCCTGAGGATTTCGAGTCGGTCGCGTTGGTGGTGGGCGGTGAGGGCTGCCCGGTCGAGCTGGTGAATCGGTGGGCGCCGGGGCGGGTGATGATCAACGCCTATGGTCCGACCGAGACCACGATCGACGTCTCGATCAGTGCGCCTTTAACAGCGGGTTCGGGGGCGCCGCCGATCGGCTCGCCGGTGTCGAGGGCGGCGTTGTTCGTGCTGGATGGGTGGTTGCGCCCGGCGCCGGTCGGTGTGGTCGGTGAGTTGTACGTGGCCGGTGCCGGTGTGGCCGTTGGGTATTGGCGGCGGGCCGGATTGACCGGGTCGCGGTTTGTGGCGTGTCCGTTCGGGGCGCCCGGACAACGCATGTATCGGACCGGGGACCTGGTGTCTTGGCTCGATGATGGGCAGCTGCGGTATCTGGGGCGTGCTGACGAGCAGGTCAAGATCCGCGGGTATCGCATCGAGCCCGGTGAGGTGCAGGCGGCGCTGTCCGGGCTGGACGGGGTCAAGCAGGCGGTGGTGATCGCCCGCGAGGACCGCCCCGGTGACAGGCGCCTGGTCGGCTATGTCACCGGCACAACAGACCCGGCCGAGGTCCGCGCGCAGCTGAGCGAGCGGCTGCCGGCTTACATGGTGCCGACGGCTGTGGTCGCGATCGAAGCGCTGCCGCTGACACCCAGCGGCAAAATCGACCGGCGCGCCCTGCCGGCACCCGAATACACCGACGCCGGTCATTACCGTGCTCCAACCAGCGCCGTTGAGGAGATCTTGGCCGGCATTTACGCCCGGGTGCTCGGTGTGGAGCGGGTCGGGGTCGATGACTCATTCTTCGAACTGGGCGGGGACTCACTGTCGGCGATGCGTCTGATAGCCGCCGTCAACTCCGGACTGGATGCCGATCTTTCGGTGCGCGCCGTCTTCGAGGCGCCCACGATCGCCCTGTTGGCGCCCCGCATCGGTGAGGAGACGGGTCGGCTCGCGCCGTTGGTGGCCGGTGAGCGGCCCGCGGTGGTTCCGCTGTCGTTTGCGCAGAACCGGTTGTGGTTCCTGGACCAGTTGCAGGGGCCCTCCCCGGTGTACAACATGGCGGCGGCGGTGCGGTTGGGCGGCCGCCTGGATGCCGACGCATTCGGTGCGGCGCTGGCCGATGTGGTGGGCCGCCATGAGAGCCTGCGCACGCTGTTTGTCGCGCCTGACGGGATCCCCCAGCAGTCCGTGGTGCCGCCCGAGCGGACCGACTTGGGTTGGGACGTCGTCGATGCCAGCGGGTGGCCGGCTGGCCGGTTGGACGAGGAAATCGGCGCTGCGGCGCACTACAGCTTTGACCTGGCGACCGAGATCCCTTTGCGGGCACGGCTTTTCCGTATCACCGGCGATGAGCACGTGCTGGTGGCGGTGGTGCACCATATCGCCGCCGACGGCTGGTCGATCACCCCGCTGGTGCGTGATCTGGGGATGGCCTACGCCAGCCGGTGTGCCGGGCAATCCCCCGAGTGGGCGCCATTAGCGGTGCAGTATGTCGATTACACGCTGTGGCAGCGCGCCCAGCTTGGTGAACTGCAGGATCCGCACAGCCGCATCGCCGCGCAGCTGGCCTACTGGGAGCAGGCGCTGGCCGGGTTGCCCGAGCAGCTGCCGCTTCCCACCGATCGGCCCTACCCACCGGTCGCCGATCACCGCGGCGCCCAAGTTGCCATCGACTGGCCCGCCGACCTGCAGCAGCAGGTTCATCGGGTGGCCCGTGAGCACAACGCGACCAGCTTCATGGTGATCCAGGCCGCTCTGGCGTTACTGCTGTCAAAGCTCAGCGCCAGTGCCGACGTGGCGGTCGGGTTCGCGGTTGCCGGGCGCGGCGACCCCGCGCTCGATGAGCTGGTGGGGTTCTTCGTCAACACCCTGGTGCTCCGTGTCGAGGTGGCGGGGGATCCCACCGTCGCCGAACTGCTGGCCCAGGTGCGAGGCCGCAGCCTGGCCGCCTTCGAGCACCAAGACGTGCCCTTCGAGTTGCTGGTGGAGCGGCTCAACCCGACCCGAAGCCTGGCTCATCACCCGCTGGTGCAGGTGATGTTGGGCTGGCAGAACTTCGCCGGGCCGGACGACAATCCCGCCGCTGGATCCGCTTTGGGTGATCTGCAGGTCACCCCGTTGCCGGTGGATACCCGCACCGCCCGCATGGATTTGACGTTTTCTTTGGGAGAACGCTTCACCGAGACTGGTGAGCCCGCCGGGATCGGCGGGGCGGTGGAGTTTCGCACCGATGTGTTCGACGCGGACAGCATCGAGGCGCTGATCGGGCGGTTGCAGCGGGTGGTGGGGGCCCTGACCGCCGACCCGTCACAGCGACTGTCGTCGATCGATCTGCTCGATGCCGGTGAGCAGGCGCGGCTGGATGAGCTCGGTAACCGCGCGGTGCTGACCCGACACGCACCCGCACCGGCGTCGATCCCGGTGCTGTGGGACGCCCAAGTCGCGCGCACGCCCGAGGCGATCGCGGTGACCTTCGAAGGCCGCTCGGTGACTTACCGAGAACTCGACGAGGCCGCCAACCGGTTGGCGCATCTGTTGGCCGCCCACGGTGCGGGCCCGGGACAATGTGTGGCGCTTCTGCTTTCGCGTTCGGCCGAGGCGATCGTGGCGATCCTGGGAGTGCTCAAAACCGGGGCGGCCTACCTGCCGATCGACCCGGCGCTGCCGGTGGCCCGGATCGGGTTCATGGTTGCCGACGCCGCGCCCATCGCCGCGATCACCAGCACCGGAACGGCCGACCGGCTGGACGGCTGTGAGCTGCTGCGCATCGACATCCAAGACGCTCGCATTCAGACCTATCCGTGCACGGGCTTGCCGGCGCCGGGCCCCGAGGACATCGCCCACATCATCTACACCTCGGGCACCACCGGGACGCCCAAAGGCGTGGCCGTCACCCACCACAACGTGACTCGGCTGTTCGACTCACTCGAGGTCGGCCTGCAGCTAGAGCCGGGACAGGTATGGACGCAGTTCCATTCGTATGCCTTCGACTACTCGGTGTGGGAGATCTGGGGCGCGCTGCTGCATGGCGGGCGGCTGGTGGTGGTGCCGGAGTCGGTGGCGCGCTCTCCGGAAGACTTCCACGCCTTGCTGATCGCCGAAAAGGTCAGCGTGTTGAGCCAAACCCCCTCGGCGGTAGGGGTATTGACATCCCAGGGTCTGGAATCGGCGGCGTTGGTGATCGCCGCTGAGGCCTGCCCGGCCGAAGTTGTGGATCGGTGGGCGCCGGGGCGGGTGATGGTCAACGCCTACGGCCCGACCGAAACCACGGTGTATGCGACGATCAGTGCGCCCTTGGTAGCGGGGTCGGGGGCGCCGCCGATCGGCTCGCCGGTGCCGGGGGCGGCACTGTTTGTGCTGGACCAGTGGTTGCGCTCGGTGCCGGTCGGTGTGGTCGGTGAGTTGTATGTGGCCGGCACCGGTGTGGCCTATGGGTATGCGGGCCGGGCCGGGTTGACCGGGTCGCGGTTTGTGGCATGCCCGTTCGGCGGGCCCGGGGCACGCATGTATCGCACCGGAGACCTGGTGCGCTGGGGCGCCGATGGGCAGCTGCAGTATCAGGGCCGCGCCGATGAGCAGGTCAAGATCCGCGGGTATCGCATCGAGCTCGGTGACGTTCAATCGGCGCTGGCCGGGCTGGACGGGGTCAAGCAGGCGGTGGTGATCGCCCGCGAGGACCGCCCGGGTGACAAGCGCCTGGTCGGCTATGTCACCGGGACGGCGGACCCGGCCGAGGTTCGCGCGCAGCTGGGCGAGCGGCTCCCGGCCTACATGGTGCCTGCTGCGGTGGTGGTGCTCGACGCGTTGCCAATGACGGTCAACGGCAAGCTCGACACCCGCGCCCTGCCGGCACCCGAATACGCCGATGCCGATCGTTACCGCGCCCCGGCCAGCGCTATCGAGGAGGTCCTGGCCGGGATCTACGCCCAAGTCCTCGGGCTGGACCGGGTCGGGGTGGACGACTCGTTCTTCGAGCTGGGTGGGGACAGCATCCTGTCGATGCAGGTGGTGGCACGGGCCCGGGCAGCAGGCCTGACATGTCGGCCGCGCGATGTTTTCGTCGAGCAGACCGTGGCCCGGCTGGCCCGGGTGGCCGGGGTGGCCGACGGTGCGGACGGCGTGGTCGACGAGGGTATCGGGCCGATTCTGGCCACGCCGATCATCTGCTGGCTGCAGGGCGTGGAGGGCCCGGTTGAGCAGTTCAACCAGACGCTGGTGGTGCAGGCTCCCGCGGGGGCAACCGAGGCCGACGTGCTGATGCTGCTGCAGGCCTTGCTGGATCGGCACGCGATGCTGCGGCTGCGTGTGGACCACGACGGCGCCGGCGGATGGTCGCTGCAGGTACCCGAACCGGGTGCGGTGCGTGCCGGTGAATGCCTGCACTCGGTCGACGTGCTATCCCATGAAGCGCTGTTGGACGCGCGGTCGCGGTTGAACCCGGCCGCCGGGGCCATGCTCAGCGCACTGTGGGTCGCCTCGGCGGGCCAGCTGGTGCTGATCATTCACCATCTGGCCATCGACGGGGTGTCGTGGCGAATCCTGTTGGAAGACTTCAACATCGCCTGGGCCCAGCACCACAATGGACAACCCGCGGCATTGCCGGCGGGGGGCACATCGTTTGCCCGGTGGGCGTCGCTGCTGGCCGAGTATGCGCGCCGCGCGGAAGTCGTCGAGCAGGCCGAGGCCTGGCGGCAGGTGGCGGCGGCCCCGGCCGCGCTGCCGGCGGTGCAACCGGCGGTGGATACCTATGCCAGCGCCGGGCGCCTGTCGGCGTCGCTCGATGTCGAGACCACCCGGATGCTGCTCGGCGAGGTGCCTGCGGCGTTCCACGCCGGGATTCACGAGATCTTGTTGGTCGCGTTCGGGCTGGCGTGGGCTGAGTTCCTCGGCACCGACGGCACGCCGATCGGCATCGGGGTCGAGGGCCACGGCCGCCACGAGGAGCTGGGCCCCGATGTTGACCTGACACGCACCGTGGGGTGGTTCACCACCAAATACCCGGTGTCGCTGAACGTCGGTGGACTGTCCTGGACGCAGGTGGCCACCGGGGCGGCGGGGTTGGGGGCGCTCGTCAAGGACGCCAAAGAGCAGCTGCGCGCTCTGCCGGATCCGTTGACCTACGGTGTGCTGCGCTATTTGAACAGCGATCTCGAGCTGGGCGGGTCTGACCCCGCCATCGGATTCAACTACCTGGGACGGCTGGGTGGGACGGGTGGCCCGTCGGCTGATTTGTGGCGGATGAGCCACGACGGCTCGCCGCTCACCGGCGCCAGCACCGCGGTGCCGATGCCGTTGTCGCACACTGCGGAACTCAACGCCGTCACCATCGACACCGATACCGGCCCGCAGCTGCATGCCAACTGGACGTGGGCGACCTCGGCACTAGATCACGCGCAGGTCGGCCGGCTCAGCCGGCTGTGGTTTGAGGCCCTGGCCGGCATCTGCGCACATGTTCAAGGCGGTGGAGGCGGGTTGACGCCGTCGGACATCGCGCCGGCCCGGCTGAGCCAGCAGCAGATCGACGAGCTGCACCAGCACTATCAGATCGCCGATGTGTTGCCGTTGACCCCGCTGCAGCGGGGGCTGCTCTTTCACGCCAGCACCGCGCACGGCAGCGACGACGAGATGTACGTGGTGCAACTGGGTATCACCGTGACCGGCCCACTCGATCCCCACCGGCTGCGCGACGCGGTGCACGCCCTGGCTACCCGGCATCCGCACCTGGTGGCCCGATTCACTCAACAGTTCGATGAGCCGGTGCAGATCATCCCGGCCGATCCCGCGCCGGGGTGGCGCTACGTCGAGCTGGCCGCCGACGCCGACGTCGATGAGCAGATCCAGCGGGTATGTGCCGCCGAACGCGCCGCGGTATGCGAGCTGGCCGACGAGCCGGCGTTTCGGGTGGCGCTGATCCGCATCGGACCCGATCGGCACCGGTGTGTGCTGACCAATCACCACATCGTGGTGGATGGCTGGTCGCTGCCGGTCCTGCTGCGCGAGATCTTCGCCGGCTATTACGGGCAGCGGCTGCCCGCGCCCGCGCCGTACCGCAGCTTTGTGACCTGGCTGGCCGATCGTGACCTCGATGCCGCCCGGGCAGCCTGGCGGCAGGTGCTGGCCGGTTTTGACACCCCCACCCTGGTGAGCCCGCCGGACCGGTTGGGGCTGGGGCGGCGAGGTGTTGCCTCGTTTGCGGTGCCCGACGCGACCACCCTCGCGCTGGGGGAGCTGGCGCGCTCGCATCAGACCACCGTGAGCACCGTGCTGCAGGGCGCCTTCGCCCAGCTGCTGTGCTGGCTGACCGGCCAGCATGACGTCGCCTTCGGCACCACGGTCTCGGGGCGACCCGTCGAGCTGGCCGGCATGGAATCGATGGTGGGCCTGTTCATTAACACGGTGCCGGTGCGGGCGAACATCATGCCGGCAACCACCACCGCGGACCTGATCGAGCAGCTGCAGAGCGCCCACAACGACACCCTGGAGCACCAGCACCTGGCGCTCAACGAGATTCACCGCGCCGCCGGCCACGACCAGCTGTTCGACACCCTGTTCGTCTACCAGAACTATCCGGTCGATCCGGCCTCGGTGTCGGGCGACCACGAATTGTCAATCAGCGAGGTCTCGAGCCGCGAGTCCAACCACTACCCGCTGACGTTCCAGGCCCTGCCCGGCCACGAACTGGGAATTCGCGTCGAATACGACGCCGATGTGTTCGACGCGGCCAGCATCGCGGCGTTGATTGGGCGGTTGGAGCGGGTGTTGGTGGTGATGACCACTGACCCGGGGCGGGCGTTGTCGTCGGTGGATTTGTTGGATGTCGGTGAGCACGCGCGGCTGGATGAGGTCGGTAACCGGGCGGTGTTGACCCGGCCGGGACCCGCGCCGGAGTCGATTCCGGCGTTGTTCGCCGCGCAGGTGGCGCGCACGCCGGAGGCGGTGGCGGTGAGTTTTGCGGGCCGCTCGGTGACCTATCGGGAGCTCGATGAGGCGGCTGACCGGTTGGCGCACTTGTTGGCCGCCCGTGGGGCGGGCCCGGGACAGTGTGTGGCGCTGCTGTTTTCGCGTTCGGTTGAGGCGATCGCGGCGATCCTGGGGGTGCTCAAGACTGGGGCGGCGTATCTGCCGATGGATCCGGGGGTGCCGGCGGAGCGGATCGGGTTCATGCTTGCTGATGCTGCGCCGATCGCGGCGGTCACGACCGCTGATCTGGCCGACCGGTTCGACGGGCATGGCCTGCTGGTCATCGATGTCGGTGATGTCGGTGACCCCGCTGTTGAGGGGCAGCCCGGCACGGCACTGCCGGCGCCGGGGCCCGATGAGGTCGCGTATTTGATCTACACGTCTGGGACGACGGGTGTGCCGAAGGGGGTGGCGATTGCGCACCGCAATGTGACCCGGCTGTTGGAGTCGTTGGACGCGCAGGTGCCGCGCGCGGGGGTGTGGTCGCAGTGTCATTCGTTGGCGTTCGATTTTTCGGTGTGGGAGATCTGGGGTGCGCTGCTGCGGGGTGGGCGGCTGGTGGTGGTGTCGGAGTCGGTGGCGCGCTCGCCGGAGGATTTCCACGAGTTGCTGGTTGCCGAGCAGGTCAGTGTGTTGAGCCGGACGCCGTCGGCGTTTTATGCGCTGCAGGCCGTGGATGCGCTGCGCGGTGAGCGGGGTCGGCAGCTCAAGCTCAAGGTGGTGGTGTTCGGCGGTGAAGCCCTTGAGCCGCAGCGTCTTCGGGTGTGGTTGGACAACCATCCGGGATTGCCGCGTCTGATCAACATGTATGGCATTACCGAGACGACGGTGCATGCGTCGTTGCGGGAGATCGTCGCCGGTGATGTCGACCGTGATGGCAGTCCTATTGGGGTGCCGTTGGCGCATCTTGGCTTTTTTGTGCTGGATGGGTGGTTACGTCCGGTGCCGGCCGGTGTGGTCGGGGAGTTGTATGTGGCCGGTGCCGGTGTGGCGGTGGGGTATGTGGGCCGGGCGGGGTTGAGCGCGTCGCGGTTTGTGGCGTGTCCGTTCGGGGCGCCGGGACAACGGATGTATCGCACCGGGGACCTGGTGCGTTGGGGTGCCGACGGGCAGCTGCAGTATCAGGGCCGCGCCGACGAGCAGGTCAAAATCCGCGGCTACCGCATCGAACTCGGCGAGGTGCAGGCGGCGCTGAGCGGGCTGGACGGGGTCACGCAGGCGGTGGTGATCGCCCGCGAGGACCACCCCGGCGAGAAGCGCTTGGTCGGCTACATCACCGGCACCGCGGAGCCGGCCGAGATCCGCGCCCAGCTGGCGCAGCGGCTGCCCACCTACATGGTTCCGGCGGCGGTGGTGGTGATCGACGCGTTACCGACGACACCTAACGGCAAGCTCGACACCCGCGCCTTGCCGGCACCCGAATTCCAGGACGCCGATCATTACCGCGCTCCGACTAGCGCGGTCGAGGAGATCCTGGCCGGCATCTACGCCCAGGTGCTCGAGCTCGAACAGGTCGGGGTCGACGACTCCTTCTTCGACCTCGGCGGTGACTCGCTGTCCGCGATGCGCGTGATCGCCGCGATCAACGCCGGCCTGGATGCCGATCTTTCGGTGCGCACCTTGTTCGAGGCGCCCACGATCGCCCAGTTGGCGCCCCGCATCGGCGGGGATGCGGGTGGGCGTAAGCCGTTACTGGCCGGCGAACGGCCCGCGGTGATTCCGCTGTCGTTTGCCCAATCCAGGTTGTGGTTCCTCAACCAGTTCGAGGGTGGGGCTGCGACCTACAACATGCCGACCGCTTTCCGGATCAGCAGGGAGCTGGATGTCGAGGCGCTGGGTGCGGCCCTCGATGATGTCATCGGCCGCCACGAATCGCTGCGCACCATATTTCCCAACGCCGACGGTGTGCCGTTCCAGAAAGTGTTGCCGGCCCGGGCGGGGATGTGGCGGCGCGGGGGCGCGCCGGTGGTGTCGTTGCCGGAGGAGGACGTGGCCGGCGAGTTGCTGGCGCTGGCGCGGCATCGATTTGATTTGTCGGCGGAGATCCCGATTCGTGCGCAGATCTATTCGGTGGGCCCCGAAGAGCACGTGGTGGGGATTGTGGTGCACCACATCGCTTTTGATGGGTGGTCGCGGGCTCCGATGGTCCGCGATGTGGGCGAGGCATATCGGGCGCGGCGCCACGGCAGCGCCCCGCAGTGGGCGCCGTTGGCGGTGCAGTATGTCGATTACACGCTGTGGCAGCGCGCGGAGCTTGGTGAACTGCAGGATCCGCACAGCCGCATCGCCGCCCAGCTGGCGTTCTGGGAGCAGGCGCTGGCCGGGCTGCCTGAGCGCCTTGATCTTCCCACCGATCGGCCCTATCCGCCGGTTGCCGATTACCGCGGCGCCAGTGTGCCGATCGAGTGGCCGGCCGAGCTGCAGCAGCAGGTGCTTTTGCTGGCCCGTGCGCACAACGCGACTGCTTTCATGGTGATCCAAGCCGCCCTGGCCGTGCTGCTGGCCAAGGTCAGCGCCACCAGCGATGTGGCGGTGGGGTTCCCGATCGCCGGGCGCGGCGACCCCGCGCTCGATGAGCTGGTGGGGTTCTTCGTCAACACCTTGGTGCTGCGGTTCGATTTGGCCGGTGATCCCACCGTCGCCGAGCTGCTGGCCCAGGTGCAGCAGCGCAGCCTGGCCGCCTACGAGCACCAAGACGTGCCCTTCGAGGTGCTGGTGGAACGGCTCAACCCCACCCGAAGCCTGACCCATCACCCGCTGATCCAGGTGATGTTGGCCTGGCAGAACTTTCCCGGACACAGCGATGACCCCACCGCCGGGTCGGTCTTGGGTGATCTGCAGGTCAGCGCGTTGTCGGCGAACACCCGGACCGCCCGCATGGACCTCGTGTTCCACCTGGGCCAACACTGGACCGAGGCCGGTGAGCCCGCCGGGCTTGGCGGGAGCGTGGAATATCGCACCGATGTGTTCGACGGGGCCAGCATCGCGGCGCTGATTGAGCGCTTGGAGCGGGTGTTGGTGGTGATGACCGCTGACCCGGGGCGGGCGTTGTCGTCGGTGGATTTGTTGGATGTCGGTGAGCATGCCCGGCTGGATGAGGTCGGTAACCGGGCGGTGTTGACCCGGCCGGGACCCGCGCCGGTGTCGATTCCGGTGTTGTTCGCCGCCCAGGTGGCGCGCACGCCGGAGGCGGTGGCGGTGAGTTTTGCGGGCCGCTCGGTGACCTATCGGGAGCTTGATGAGGCGGCTGACCGGTTGGCGCATCTGTTGGCTGCCCGTGGGGCGGGGCCGGGACAGTGTGTGGCGCTGCTGTTTTCGCGTTCGGTTGAGGCGATCGCGGCGATCCTGGGGGTGCTCAAGACTGGGGCGGCGTATCTGCCGATGGATCCGGGGGTGCCGGCGGAGCGGATCGGGTTCATGCTTGCTGATGCTGCGCCGATCGCGGCGGTCACGACCGCTGATCTGGTCGGGCGCTTCGATGGGCATGGCGTGCTGGTCATCGATGTCGGTGCTGTCGGTGACCCCGTTGTTGGCGGCCAGCCCGGCGCGGTGCTGCCGGTGCCGGGCCCCGACGATATCGCCTACATCATTTACACCTCGGGTACTACCGGTGTGCCGAAGGGGGTGGCGATCCCGCATCGCAATGTCACCGGGCTGTTGGCGGCGCTGGACGCTGATGTGCCGCGCGCGGGGGTGTGGTCGCAGTGTCATTCGTTGGCTTTCGACTTTTCGGTGTGGGAGATCTTTGGGGCGCTGCTTTGGGGTGGGCGGCTGGTGGTGGTGTCGGAGTCGGTGGCGCGCTCGCCGGAGGACTTCCACGAGTTGCTGGTTGCTGAGCAGGTCAGCGTGTTGAGCCGGACGCCGTCGGCGTTTTATGCGCTGCGGGCCGTGGATGCGCTGCGCGGTGAGCGGGGCCGGCAGCTCAGCCTTGAGGTGGTGGTGTTCGGCGGTGAAGCCCTTGAGCCGCAGCGTCTTCGGGTGTGGCTGGACAACCATCCGGGATTGCCGCGTCTGATCAACATGTATGGCATTACCGAGACGACGGTGCATGCGTCGTTGCGGGAGATCGTCGCCGGTGATGTCGACCGTCATGGCAGCCCGATCGGGGTGCCGTTGGCGCATCTTGGCTTTTTTGTGCTGGATGGGTGGTTACGTCCGGTGCCGGCCGGTGTGGTCGGGGAGTTGTATGTGGCCGGTGCCGGTGTGGCGGTGGGGTATGTGGGCCGGGCGGGGTTGAGCGCGTCGCGGTTTGTGGCGTGTCCGTTCGGGGCGCCGGGACAACGGATGTATCGCACCGGGGACCTGGTGCGTTGGGGTGCCGACGGGCAGCTGCAGTATCAGGGCCGCGCCGACGAGCAGGTCAAAATCCGCGGGTACCGCATCGAACTCGGTGAAATCGAGAACAGCCTGCTGGCTTCCCCGGAGGTCACTCAGGCCGTCGCCACCGTCCACCACAGCCAGACCGGCTCTCATCTGGTCGCCTACGTCGTCTTGGAGCACGCCGGCCGCGGCGACCACGACGCCGAAATCGTCGAAGAGTGGCAGCACGTTTACGACGAGCTGTACGGCGCTGAGGTCGGCCGACCAGAGTTCGGCATGGATTTCCGGGGCTGGAACAGCAGCTACACCGGTGACCCGATTCCGCTCGACGAGATGTTGGAGTGGCGTTCGGCCACGGTGGATCGGATCATGGCCCTGCAGCCGCGGCGAGTGTTGGAGATCGGCGTCGGCTCCGGGCTGCTGTTGTCACAGATCGCACCGCAGTGTGAACAGTATGTCGCCACCGATATGTCCGCGGTGGTTGTCGATAGTCTGGCCGGTTCGCTGGAGCAGTTGCAGGTCCCGTGGCGTGCGCGGGTTCAGCTGTTGACCCAGCCCGCCCACGTCACTGACACGCTGCCGCAGGGCCACTTCGACACCGTCATCCTCAACTCGGTCATCCAGTACTTCCCGCATGCGGGGTATCTGGCCGAGGTCATCGACAATGCCATGGATCTGCTGGCCCCCGGCGGGGCACTGTTCCTCGGCGATGTGCGCAACCACAGCCTGCAGGGTGCGTTCCAAACCGCTGTCGCGCTGACCGGCACCCTCAGCGCCGACACCGCCGAGATCCGCCAGCGAGTCCAGCGCGCATTGCTCAGCGAACCTGAATTACTGCTTGCCCCAGAGTTTTTCACCACCTGGGCCGCCGGGCATACGTCGGTGGCCGCACTCGACATCGAGGTCAAACGCGGATCGGCCGACAACGAACTGACCCGTTATCGCTACGACGTGACGATTCACAAGACCCCCACACCGGTGCGCTCACTGGCCGCCGCACCCAGCTGGGCGTGGACCCAGTGTTCGGGCCTGAGCGGGCTGCATTCTCGGTTGGCCGCCGAACATCCCGCCGTGGTGCGTGTCACCGACATCCCCCGCGCCGGACTGATCGCCGACGTGCTTGTCGAACACGCCCTCGCCACCGACGACGTGGTTGCCGATACTGGCGGCAGCCCCGATCCCGCCACACCCGAAGAATTACATCGCGTCGGCGCAGCCGCCGGATACGACGTCGCCGTCACGTGGGGCGCCTGGCCGGGCACTCTGGATGCCGTCTTCATCATTCCCAGCGACCCCGGCCTCGTGCTGACCGACGTCTACCTACCCCCGACCGGGGACCACCAACGCAGCACCCATGCGAACGACCCCCACACCAACACCAAGATCAGCGCGCTGCGTCAGCGGTTGAGCGCGCGGTTGCCCGAATACATGGTGCCGGCGCAGATTGTGGTGCTCGACGAGTTCCCGTTGACCTCCTCGGGCAAGATCGACCGTAAGGCGTTGCCGGCGCCGGTGTTTGCCGCCACCGCCTTCCGGGCGCCCCGAACCGAGACCGAAAAGATCGTCGCCGAGGTGTTCGCCGAGGTGTTGGGCGTGGATCGGGTCGGGCTTGACGACGATTTCTTCGCCCTGGGTGGGGATTCGTTGATCGCCGCCCGGGTGAGCGCGCGGCTGCAGGTGGCGTTGGGCAGGGAAGTGCCGGTGCGGTATCTGTTCGACGCGTCCGCCGTCGAGGGTCTGGCCGACTATCTGCACCGGCATCGTGGCGGCCCTGCCCTCCCGCCGGTGCGGGTGATGGCGCGCCCGGAGCGGATCCCGTTGTCGTATGCCCAGCAGCGGTTGTGGTTCATCGACCAGTTGCAGGGGCCCTCCCCGATGTACAACATGGCGGTGGCGTTGCGGTTGGGCGGGCGCCTTGATGCCGAGGCGTTGGGTGCGGCGCTGGCCGACGTGGTGGGCCGTCACGAAAGCCTGCGCACGCTGTTTGCGGCGGTCGAGGGGATTCCTCAGCAGTTGGTAACGCCGCCCGAGCGGGCCGACTTGGGCTGGACCGTCGTTGATGCCACCGGCTGGTCGGCAAGCCGGCTGGCTGAGGCGATCGGCACGGCGGCGCGGTACACCTTTGACCTGAGCACCGAGATTCCTTTGCGGGCAACACTTTTCCGCGTGGCCGACGACGAACACATGCTGGTGGCCGCGGCGCACCATATCGCCGCCGACGGCTGGTCGACCACTCCGCTGACGCGTGATCTGGGCGTGGCGTACGCCAGCCGGTGTGCGGGGCGGGCCCCCGACTGGGCGCCGTTGCCGGTGCAGTACGTCGATTACACGCTGTGGCAGCGCGCCCAGTTTGGTGATCTCGACGACAGCGAAAGCCGCATCGCCGCGCAGCTGGCTTATTGGGAGCAGGCGCTGGCCGGGCTGCCCGAGCGATTGCAGCTTCCCACTGATCGGCCATACCCTCCCGTCGCCGATTACCACGGCGCCAGGGTGTCCGTGGAGTGGCCGGCGCCGCTGCAGCAGCAGGTTGCTCGGGTGGCCCGCGAGCACAACGCGACCAGCTTCATGGTGATCCAGGCCGCCCTGGCGGTGCTGCTGGCCAAAATCACCGCCAACCCTGATGTGGCGGTGGGGTTTCCGATCGCGGGGCGGCGCGACCCCGCGCTCGATGAGCTGGTGGGGTGTTTCGTCAACACCTTGGTGTTGCGGGTCGACCTGGCCGGAGATCCCACTGTCGCCGAGCTGCTGGCCGAGGTGCGAGGGCGCAGCCTGGCCGCCTACGAGCACCAAGACGTGCCCTTCGAGCTGCTGGTGGACCGGCTCAACCCGACCCGCAGCCTCACCCATCACCCGCTGATCCAGGTGATGTTGGCCTGGCAGAACTTCGCCGGGCAGGACGCCCCGAAGGACACCGTGCCCTCCGCAGGGTCGGCCCTGGGGGATCTGCAGGTCACGCCGCTGGGGGTGGACACCCACACCGCCCAGATGGATCTGATGTTCACCCTGGGCGAAGCCTGGAACGAGGCGGGCGAGCCGGCCGGGATCGGCGGGGCGGTGGAGTTCCGCACCGATGTGTTCAACGTGGAGAGCATCGAGGCGCTGATCGAGCGGTTGGGGCGGGTGTTGGTGGCGATCACCGCCGACCCCACCCGGCGGCTGTCGTCGATGGATCTACTCGATGCCGGTGAGCACACCCGCCTCGACGAGTTCGGCAACCGGGCGGTGTTGGCCCAGCCCGCGGCCGCCGCGGTATCGGTTCCGGCGGCGTTCGCCGCGCAGGTCGCCCGCACCCCCGAGGCGGTGGCGGTGACCTTCGAGGACCGCTCGGTGACCTACCGAGAACTCGATGAGGCGGCGAACCGGTTGGCGCACCTGTTGGCCGGCCACGGCGTAAGCCCGGGACAATGTGTGGCGCTGCTGCTTTCGCGTTCGGCTGAGGCGATCGTGGCGATGTTGGCGGTGCTCAAAACCGGGGCGGCCTACTTGCCGATCGACCCGGCATTGCCGACGACGCGGATCGGGTTCATGGTTGCCGACGCCGCGCCGATCGCCGCGATCACCACCACCCGGCTGGCCGACCGGCTGGACGGGTGCGAGCTGCTGGTCATCGATGTCAGTGATATCGGGGCCCCCGCTGTTGACAGCCAACCCAGCACCGCACTACCGGCGCCGGCCCCCGACGATATTGCCTACCTCATCTACACCTCGGGTACCACCGGTGTCCCCAAGGGGGTGGCCATCACCCACCACAATGTCATCCAGCTGATGGAATCACTGGATCCGGGTTTGGCGGCGCCGGGGCAAGTGTGGTCGCAGTGGCACTCCTATAGCTTCGACATCTCGGGCTGGGAGATCTTCGGTGCACTTTTGCACGGCGCGCGGCTGGTGGTGGTGCCCGAGTCGGTGGCAGGCTCACCGGAAGACCTTCACGCTTTACTGATCTCTGAAAAGGTCAGTGTCTTAAGCCAGACCCCGTCGGCGGTGGGGATGTTATCGCCCGATGGCTTGGAGTCGGTGACCTTGCTGGTGGGCGGTGAGGCCTGCCCGGCCGATGTGGTGGACCGGTGGGCGCCCGGGCGGGTGATGATCAATGAATACGGCCCGACCGAGACGACGATGTGGGTGGCCTTGAGTGCGCCTTTAACTGCGGGGTCGGGGGCGCCCCCGATAGGTTCGCCGCTGGCGGGGACGGCGTTGTTTGTACTCGATGGGTGGTTGCGTCCGGTGCCCGCGGGTGTGGTCGGTGAGTTGTATGTGGCCGGCGCCGGTGTGGGCGTTGGGTATTGGCGGCGGGCCGGGTTGACCGCGGCACGGTTTGTGGCCTGTCCGTTCGCCGGCGCGGCGCCGCCAGGACAACGCATGTATCGCACCGGGGATCTGGTGTATTGGGGCGCCGATGGCCAGCTGCGGTATCTGGGGCGCGCCGATGAGCAGGTCAAGGTCCGCGGGTATCGCATCGAGCTGGGTGAGTTGCGCGCAGCCCTGGCTGGGTTGGACGGGGTGGAGCAGGCGGTGGTGATCGCCCGCGAGGACCGTCCCGGCGATAAACGGCTGGTGGGTTACATCACCGGGACAGCGGACCCGGCCGGGGTGCGTAGCGCGCTGGCCGAGCGGCTGCCGGCCTACACGATCCCGGCCGCGGTGGTGGCGTTGGAGGCGCTGCCATTGACGGTCAACGGCAAACTCGACACGCGCGCCCTGCCGGCACCGGAGTACCAGGACGGCGATCGCTACCGCGCCCCGGCCACCCTCACCGAAGAGATCCTGGCCGGCATCTACGCCCGGGTGCTCGGTGTCGTGCGCGTCGGGGTCGACGACTCGTTCTTCGATTTGGGTGGGGATTCACTGCTGGCGATGCGCCTGGTCGCCGCGGTCAACAAGAGCCTCGATGCCGGCCTTGCGGTGCGCGCCCTGTTTGAGGCGCCCACGGTTGCCCAGTTGGCGCCCCGTATCGGTGGGGATGCGGTGCGGCTTGAGCCGTTGGTGGCTGCGCAACGGCCCGCGATGGTTCCGTTGTCGTTTGCTCAGAGCCGGTTGTGGTTCCTTGACCAGTTGCAGGGGCCCTCCCCGATGTACAACATGGCGGCGGGGTTGCGGTTGGGCGGGCGCGTTGATACCGAGGCGTTGGGTGCGGCGCTGGCCGACGTGGTGGGCCGCCATGAGAGCCTGCGCACGCTATTCCCAGCGGTCGAAGGGATACCCCGGCAGCTGGTGGTGCCAGCCGAGCGGGCCGACTTCGGCTGGAAGATCATTGATGTCACCGGCTGGTCGGCAAGCCAGCTAGGTGAGGCCGTTAACGCAGCAGCACGCCACACGTTTGACCTGGGCACCGAGATCCCGTTCCGGGCACGGCTTTTCTGCATCGGCGGCGACGAACACGTGCTGGTGATCGTGGTGCACCATATCGCCGCCGACGGCCGGTCGATCACCCCGCTGACGCGTGATCTGGGGGTGGCCTATGCCAGCCGGTGTGCGGGGTGGGCCCCCGATTGGGCCGATTTGGCGGTGCAGTATGTCGATTACACGCTCTGGCAGCGGGAAATCCTGGGTGATCTAGCCGATCCTCACAGCCGCATCGCCGCCCAGCTGACCTACTGGCAGGATGCGCTGGCCGGGCTGCCCGAGCGATTGCAGTTGCCCACCGATCGGCCCTATCCGCCAGTTGCTGATTACCGCGGCGCGAGTGCGGCCGTGGAGTGGCCGGCGCAGCTGCAGCAGGGGATTGCTCGGGTGGCCCGCGAGCACAACGCGACCAGCTTCATGGTGGTTCAGGCCGCCTTGGCGGTGCTGCTGGCCAAGGTCAGCGCCACCAGCGATGTGGCGGTGGGGTTCCCGATCGCCGGGCGCCGCGACCCCGCGCTCGATGACCTGGTGGGGTGTTTCGTCAACACCTTGGTATTGCGGGTCGACCTTGCCGGGGATCCCAGTGTCGCCGAGCTGCTGGCCCAGGTGCAGCAGCGCAGCCTGGCCGCCTACGAGCACCAAGATGTGCCCTTTGAGCTGCTGGTAGAGCGGCTCAACCCGACCCGAAGCCTGACCCATCACCCGCTGGTGCAGGTGTTGTTGGCCTGGCAGAACTTCGCCGGGCAGGACAGTGACCCCGCCGCCGGGCCGGCTTTGGGGGATCTGCAGGCCAGCCCACTACCGGTGGACACCCACGCCGCCCGCATGGACCTGACGTTTTCCCTTGGGGAGCGCTGGAGCGAGGCCGGTGAGCCCGCCGGGATCGGCGGGACGGTGGAATTCCGCACCGACGTGTTCGACGCGGACAGCATCGA
Source organism: uncultured Actinomycetota bacterium (assembly GCA_963767375.1). Classification (GTDB taxonomy): domain Bacteria; phylum Actinomycetota; class Actinomycetes; order Mycobacteriales; family Mycobacteriaceae; genus Mycobacterium. Next base: position 1,279,260 of record CAVYDT010000003.1, on the reverse strand, counting down.
AACGCTGATCGAGTGGTTGCGGCGGGTGTTGGTGGCGATGACCGCCGATCCCACCCGGCGGTTCTCGTCGGTGGATCTGCTCGGTGCCGACGAGCGCGCCCGCCTGGCTGAGGTCGGCAACCGGGCGGTACTGACCCGGCCGACAACGGCGGTCTCCGTTCCGGTGCTGTTCGAGGGGCAGGTGGCCCGCACCCCGGACGCGATGGCGCTGAGCTGCGGGGAGGACTCGTGGACCTACCACGAGCTCGATGAGGCCGCCAACCGGTTGGCGCACCTGCTGGCGGCCGAGGGAGCCGGCCCGGGTCAGACTGTGGCGCTGCTGTTTTCCCGGTCGGCTGAGGCGATCGTGGCGATCGTGGCGGTGCTCAAGACGGGGGCGGCGTATGTGCCGATCGACCCGGCGGTGCCGGGGGCCCGGGTCGGGTTCATGCTCGCTGATGCCGCGCCGGTCGCCGCGGTCACCACTGCGGGGCTGCGGTCGCGGCTGGATGGGCATGATGTGCCGGTCATCGAGGTCGACGATCCCGCCGTTGCCGCCCAGTCCGGTGCCGCGTTGCCGGCGCCGAGCCCGGATGACATCGCCTACCTGATCTACACGTCGGGGACCACGGGCGTGCCTAAGGCGGTGGCGATCCTGCACCGCAATGTCGCCGGGCTGCTGGAGTCGATGCATGCGGGCCTGCCGGCGGGGCCGGGGCAGGTGTGGTCGCAGTGGCACTCGTACAGCTTCGACGTGTCGGTGTCGGAGATTTTCGGTGCGCTGCTGCACGGGGGGCGGCTGGTGGTGGTGCCTGAAGCGGTGGCCGGCTCACCGGAGGATTTCCGCGCCTTGCTGGTCGCGGAGAAGGTGAGCGTGTTGAGCCAGACCCCGTCGGCGGTGGGGATGCTCTCGCCGCAGGGTTTGGAGTCGGCGGCGTTGGTGGTGGCTGGTGAGGCGTGCCCGGTCGAGGTGGTGGATCGGTGGGCGCCGGGTCGGGTGATGATCAACGCCTACGGCCCGACGGAGGCCACGGTGTATGCGTCGATCAGTGCGCCGCTAATCCCTGGGTCGGGTGTGGTGCCGATCGGGTCGCCGGTGCCGAACGGGGCGCTGTTCGTGCTGGACGGGTGGTTGCGTCCGGTGCCGGCCGGGGTGGTCGGGGAGTTGTATGTGGCCGGCGGTGGCGTGGGCGTCGGGTATCTGGGTCGGGCCGGTCTGACCGGGTCGCGGTTTGTGGCGTGCCCGTTCGCCGGCGCGGCAGCGCCAGGACAACGGATGTATCGCACCGGGGACCTGGTGCGGTGGGGCGCCGACGGGCAGCTGCAGTACCTGGGCCGCGCCGACGAGCAGGTCAAGATCCGCGGCTATCGCATCGAACTCGGGGAAGTCCAGGCCGCGCTGGCCGCGCTGGACGGCGTCGATCAGGCGGTCGTGATCGCCCGCGAGGACCGCCCCGGCGACAAGCGCCTCGTCGGCTATGTGACCGGGACTGCGGACCCACGCGCGATGCGCGCCATCCTGGCCGACCGGCTGCCCGGATATATGATTCCGGCCGCGGTGGTGCTGTTGCCGTCGCTGCCGCTGACACCCAACGGCAAACTCGACAAACGTGCCTTGCCGGCACCGGAGTACCGGGATGGCGATAGTTACCGCGCCCCGGCCAATGCGGTTGAGGAGATCCTGGCCGGCATCTACGCGGAAATCCTCGGGCTCGAGCGCGTCGGGGTCGACGACTCGTTTTTCGACCTGGGCGGGGATTCGCTGTCGGCCATGCGGGCGATCGCCGCGATCAACACCCGCCTGAGTACCCACCTTGCGGTGCGCACCTTATTTCATGCGCCGTCCGTCGCAAGCTTGAGCCAGCAGTTGGACAGACATGCCAGCGAGGTGGAAATAGTCCCTATTGAGGTCCTCAAGGAGGGTGCCGGTGCTCCACTATTCTGCATTCATCCCGGGGGTGGAATGAGTTGGGCATATCAGCGTCTTGGTAATTACTTGGACTGCCCGATCATCGGAATTCAACAAACCCTGCGGGGCGAAGAAGCTGAGCCTCAGTCAATTCGCGATATGGCGAAAAACTATGCCGACAGGGTCCAAGAGGTCTACCCCACCGGGCCCTACAACCTTCTCGGCTGGTCTTTCGGAGGCGTCGTCGCCCATGAACTCGCCATCGAGCTCCAGCGACGCGGATGCGTAATTGCACACCTTATCCTTCTCGACGCTCAACCCAGGATCGACAGCAGCGTCACCGCACCAAACCATGCTTTAGTCGATCAGCACACACTGGAAGAAGTCTTGCGGTTCTATCGCATAGAAATTCCAGAACAGGATGGGTCGCTTACCTCCGAGCAGATGGCAGAACTAATTCGCGAACGGGCCGCTCTAGAATTTCCTCAACAAAAGCAGCTTCTGGATTGGATTGTTCAGAACCTTGATAGTAATCAGGCGTTGCAGCTAGCTCACGAACCCGGTGTTTTGGACGGTAATACAATTATATTTTCTGCTGTGCGGGATGAAAGCGATCGCACTCCGTCTCCACTGCAAGACTGGCGGCCTTATGTTGCTGGCGACATTACAGAGTACTCGATCGACTGCACACATGAAGAAATGTTGACTGCCGAATCGCTCAGCCTTTATGGCGAGCAACTCAAATTTTCATTGGGAGGTTAAGGCGTGCGTTGTGGCGAGAAATTCCCGGGGCTGTCAGGATCTCTGGTGATTTGCCGGTTCTTCCGGTTTTAGGGGTGCATTGATTAGCTGGCAGTGCAGTAGGGATCGGGTTCGGTGAGTGAGGTTTCTGATGCCGAGGGCGTTGCCGCGTAGCGCTTCCGGGCGTCCGTTGATGGCTTCGGTGGGTCGATTGGAGGTGTGGTGGTCGAAGTAGGGCAGCACGTCGGCGTGTCGGCGCTGCAGGGTTCGGCCGAGTTGGGCCAGCCCTTCCAGCCCGGCGGGACCTGCGGCACGCAGGGAATCGATGACCGTCCGCACTCCGGCTATTCGTAGCCTTCCCCCTGAAAACCAAAAGAAGGCCCCGGCGACCGGCCATCGCGGCTCAATCTAGAACCAGACGTGCGAGCGCCCGCCCCACTCATTGACCCGGGGGCGTCCAACCGACAGGCAGTCGCTTGATGCCGTGGATAAACGCCGAGCGCAGGATGGCCGGTTCCTCGACGGCGACGATATCGGGGATGCGGTTGTGCAACTCCTCGAACAGCACCCGGATCTCCCGCCGGGCCAGGTTGGCGCCCAGACAGAAGTGGGCTCCACCTCCGCCGTATCCAAAGTGTGGGTTGGGATTTCGGGTGACGTCGAACAGCCACGGGTTGTCGAACTTGGTTTCGTCGCGGTTGGCCGAGTTGTACCACATCGAAACCTTGTCGCCGGCCTTCATCGTCACACCGCCGAGTTCGACGTCCTCGTTGAGATTGCGTCGCATGAAGATCACCGGAGTGGCCCAGCGCACGATCTCCTCGACCGCGGTAGAGGCGACGCAGTCGAAATCGGCCCACCATTTGTCCCGCGCATCGGGGTAACGGCTCAACGCCACCATGCCGTGACTGATGGCGTTGCGGGTGGTCTCGTTGCCCGCACCGGACAACAGGATGAAGAACGAGGCGATCTCCGCAGACGACAGCCGCTCACCGTCGACCTCTGCACGCACCAGGTTCGACGTCAGGTCGTCGGCGGGTTCGGCCCGGCGGGACTCAGCCAACTGGGCGCCGTACGCGGCGAGGTCGAGTACCGCCTGAATCGCCTCGTCATGGCCGGTGGTCACCTCCTCGTCACCGGTTCCCAAGATGACCGACGTCCAGTGGAAGACCTTGTGCTCGTCCGCTTCGGGGATGCCCATCATGTCGCAGATGATCTGCAGCGGAAGCGGACCCGAGAGGGACTCGACGAAGTCCGCCTCCCCGTCGGGGTGGTTGGCCAGCATGTCGCTCACCAGTTGCTGCGCCCGGGTACGTACGCTTTCCTCGATGCGGGCCACCATCTTGGGGGTGAACGCGCGGTTGACGATCGATCGCAGCCGCAGGTGGCGCGGGTCGTCGAGGCTGATCATCGATCCGCTGAACTCCGCGATCGCCGGGTCGATCTCGCTCAACGTCACGCTGGTCGGGATCGAACTGAACACTTCCGGGTGCCGGCTCGCATGGTGCACATGGTCGAACGACGTCAGTGCCCAATGCCCGGGGCCCGATTCGAACCCGGGTATGCAAGGAGCGTCGAAGAACGTTATCGGCGCTTCGCGGCGCAGCGTGACGAACGCCCCGTCGCGGCGGTCGTCGTCCCAACTCCAGAACTCGAGTGAGCCCAGGTCGATATCGCTCAACGGCACCTCCGGCGGCGGTGTGCCGTTTTCGCGGTGCGTGATACCCGAGTCAATCGTTGTCATGGTGACCTCCCGGTCCGACCCTGAGTGTGACACCGTGTCACGTCGGTGGTCCAGAGAACTCGCTGTGGCGCGTTTTCCCGAGGCTGTCGGCTGCCCCCCTTGGAAGTCGGGGCCACTCGCTACCGTTCGATCATTTCGCCAAGCGCCACAACTGAAGTGCGTAGTCCACTACCTGTCTTGTTTCGACGCCTTACCTGCGGCCACAGGAACCGGATCGTCCCAGTGCGCGTCCGAATAGGTCGACCTTGTCGCCCGAGGCCCTCTCGTCGTCTTAGGGGGCAGCCAACTCCATGTCGAAGAATGTACGACTAATACACCCTTATCAGAGACTCACAATGCGTAGGGAGAAGGCTGCTGCGGGTCGCACGCCACGGATACACCGCGCGTGCGCAAGTAGCAGTCTGCCACTGGTTCAATCCCAGCCGGGACCACAGAGAACGTTCCCACGTCAGAGGGCATAACCCGGGGGAACATAGTCGCCCGCAGATGCCGAAGTCGAGCTCTATCGGGCCACAATAGGAACAAACCTCTCAGGCCGGTCTGGTCGGAAAGGTCGTCCAGCGCGTCGAGGCCGATACGATGTCATCGCCCGAGCCCACAGGAGCTACCGTGATCACGCTCTTTACCCTCGCGGGGACCGGACATCCCGGCGTCGCGGGCGCCAGATCAACTGGCAGGGGCTGCTTTCCGCAACAGGTGGCGCAGCGGGTCGACCCGACCAAGTACAGATGGAGCCCGATTCCCTACGCGGCCGCTCTGCCGTTTACCCGCAGTGTCGCCGGCGGGATCACCAAACTCACCGATGCAATCAACAGCACCGACGGCGAATTCGCGATCGCCGCCTACAGCCAAGGCGTGATGGTCGCGGCGCCCGTGTATCGGTCGCTTCGTCACGGGCCGCTCAAGCATCGCAAATCAGACCTTCGGGCCGTCGTGGCCTTTGCCAACCCCGCACGGGAAGCCGGTCACACCTTCCCCGGCTGCCCAGATCCCGGTGGGCATGGAATCATGTCCGCGCACAACAGATTGACCGACACCGAAGACCTGTGGTGGGACTTCGCGATCCCCAATGATCTAGCCGCCGCGGTCGGCGATGACCTCGCGGGGCGCTGGCTCACCACCATCTTCATGGCATTCTGCAATCAATACACCGGTGGTGTGCGCGTCATTCAGGACACGCTTCGGGGAACGCCGGCGAAAGTTTTGCCGCTCGCGACAAGCCTGGTGCCCTACTTCTCCGGCGCCGCCAGCACCAACGGCGCTCCACACGGCCAATACGGCACCTACAAACCGCTTCGGGGGAATCCGAAGACCTATGTAGATCTCGCCGTGGAATACCTCGACAGCATCGCTCACTGATCTCGAGGGCACGTCACTGTGTGAGTGCACAAACCGAAATCGGTTTACAGCAAGGCGATTTCGCTCACGGCCACAATGGTGGCTCACCGTCGATGTTGAAAGTGTCACCGTCGCCGTGATGTTGTGTGCGACGGCAAACCGCTGCCGCGTGATCGGCGTTGGCCCTCGCTTTAGACCTCGATAACTACCGCGCCACCTTGTCCGCCGCCGGCGCACATTGCGGCGACGCCGATGCCGCCGCCGCGGCGCTGTAGTTCGTAGACCAGCGTGGTGATCATCCGGGCACCGGAGGCCGCAATCGGGTGGCCGAGACTGCAACCGCTGCCGGAAAAGTTCACCAAGTCCTCGTCGAGTCCGTACTCGCGGCAGGCAGCGATCGGAACCGAGGCAAAGGCCTCATTGATTTCCCACAGCGCGACGTCGGAAGGCTTCAGGCCGGCGCGCTGCAGCACTTTGCCAATGACCTGCACGGCGCCCAAACCGGTGTCGCGTGGGGCAACACCGGCCGCGCCCCATGCCTTGACGGTCGCCATCACTGACAACTTTTCGGCTTCGGCGAAGTCGCGCTCGACCAGTGCCACCGCCGCGGCGGCGTCGTTGGTGCCGCTGCTGTTTCCCGCAGTAATCGAGAAGCCTTCGATCTCGGGGTGCAGGACCTTAAGCCCGGCGAGCTTCTCGACGGTGGTGTCGCGGCGGGGATGCTCGTCGACGCTGAAGTCGGTGACGGAGCCATCGGGTTGCTCGATCTTGAGCGAGATGATCTCGTCGAGGAACTTTCCTTCATCGATTGCCGCGACGGCGCGCTGATGTGAGCGCGCGGCCCAGGCGTCCATCTCCTCGCGAGTGATTCCGACTGCTTGCGCCGTGTTCCAGCCCACGGTGATCGACATGTCCTTGGTCGGCGCGTCGGGTGTCTCGACGTGGGTCGGCGGCAGCCAGCGCTCCTCGAACTTCAACTCTGGCCCGGGGATCCGCCAGTTCATCAGCGGTGACATCGATAAGGACTGGACCCCGCCGGCGACGAGCACGCGCTCCATCCCGGAGCCGATCTGGGCCGCCGCGTTGCCGATCGCGGTGAGACTGCCGGCGCAATGGCGGTTGACGGCCTGTCCGGGCACATGCTGCAGGCCCGTGGCATCGGCTGCGTAGCGCGCCAGATCTCCGCCCCCATAGTGGGATTCGGCGACGATGATGTCATCGATCGCCGCAGGATCAATTCCGGATCGACGCACCACCTCCGGCAGCACCGTGGTGATCAGGGTCTCGGGCGGCGTGTTGACCAGCGCGCCCTTGAAGGACCGACCGATGGCTGTTCTGACAGCACCGACAATTACAGGCGTTGGCATGTTTTGGCACCCCGAATTTTGGCGTTTACGGACTGCCCAAAAAGTAGCACATACTGTATTTCCAACAGTAAGTGACCCGTGTCACTTGGGCTACCTGTCGGCGTCGGTATAGCAAATGACTCCGCGAATATTGCGTCCTTCTAGCATGTCCTGGTAGCCCTCGTTGATCTGTTCGAGGCTGTAACGGCGGGTGACCATATCGTCGAGGTTCAGCTTGCCGGCCTGATACATCGACAAGAGCATAGGGATGTCCCGTTGGGGGTTGCCACCCCCGAAGATGGTGCCCTGCAATCTCTTTTGCAACAGGGCCAAAAGCGAGAGGTTCAGCGTCGCATCCGTTGCAAGAACGCTGCCCATGGCCGTCATGACGCAAATCCCGCCTTTGGATGTGACGGACATGTACTTCTCCAGGTCTTTGCCGTCTGACCGGCCGACTGTGACGATCACCTTGCGAGCCATCCGCCCGACGGTGAATTCTGCGATGGCCGTCGTTGCGGTGTCGATGTCGGCATAGGCGTGGGTGGCGCCGAATTTGAGCGCCTGGTCGCGCTTCCACTCGACGGGGTCGACGGCAAAGATGTTGCGTGCACCGCACGTCACCGCGCCGAGCAGCGCGGCGGTACCGACACCGCCGAGGCCAACAATCACCACGTCGTCACCCGGCTGAACTTCAGCTGCCCGCGCCGCCGAGCCGAATCCGGTTGTCACGCCGCAACTGACGAGCGCGGCGGCTTCGAACGGGACGGATCGGTCGATCTTCACCAGCGAGGTCTGGTGCACCACGAGGTAGGGGGAAAAGGTGCCCAGCAACGCATAGGGGTAGACGTTCTGGCCGTTGGCCTGGATGCGAAATGTGCCGTCGGAGACCGCTGTTCCAGCCATCAGCCCCATGCCGAGGTCGCAGAGATTCCGCTCGCCCGCCTGACACGACGGACACTTGCCGCACGACGGGATGAACGACGCCGCGACATGGTCACCCACTTCGAAGTCTTCGACGCCTTCGCCGACCTCGACGACGATGCCGGCGCCTTCGTGACCGCCCAGCATGGGAAAGGCCGCCATCGGGATGTCCCCGGTCACTACGTGATGCTCAGAATGGCAGAGCCCCGCGGCTTCCAGCTGTACCTTGACCTCACCCTTCCGAGGCTCGCCGATTTCGATCTCTTCAACCGACCACGGCTTATTGAAATCCCAGATCAGCGCGCCCTTGGTTTTCATCGGGGTACTCCTTCGTCGCGTCGTGGACATTACTGTAATAGCGACGGTAAAGCGCTACTCTGCGTGCCCGGCCTCGGCCTCACCTCGGCGGGTCAACCCGCAGGCAACGATCAGCTCTTCGTGCAGCTCGAACCAAACGGTGTGGTAGGAGTCGATGATCGGACGGGTAAGCCAGATGCGTTGCCCGCGAAGGATTTTCCGGTGGGCCGCGTCGAGCTTTGCGGCGTAGGATGCCAGTCTCGGCAGGTGCTCGGCGACGCCTTGGACGATCGGCACGACCCGGGCGTGAATGGCGTCAAGCCGGGCCAGCACCGCGGCGTCGTAGTCCTCGTCCTCGTGGGTATTCGGTTCGCCGTCCTTGAGCTGCCAGTCCGTTACCAAGGCCTTGAAATCGGCGTTGACAGCACGGAACGCGTCGTAATCAGCCAAGACCGCGTCGGCATCGATGCCGGAGCGTTCGGCAGCCAGGAGCTCCGCGAGCCGCACACGGCCGTCCGGTGACAGCTTCACCGTCGTGCCGGCCGCTAGCAGTCCCGATCGGGTCAGCGCCGCCAGCGTCTCAGCGACTGCGTCGTCGGCGTCATCGATTGTCGCCGCGAGGTCATCGCGGCTGACCATGCCTTTGAGGCGGACGGCCTGCAGCACCTTGAGTTCGAGCACAGATCGGCTCCTCTTTGCCGGTCAGCCGGCCACGCGCAGCGCGGTCAGCATGGTGATCAGCGGGTTGGCGGACACCACGTCAATGTGCCCGGCCTGCAGGGCTTCGCGCACCGCGGAGTCGGAGCTGGCGTCCAGCCTGGGGTGCGGACCGTCGGCATGAGCGCGCAACGGGCTGATCTGGCGAGCCAATTCCGCCAACGCCTTCAGGTCCGGCGAGTCTTGCTCCGACCAGGCGCGCAATTGCAGGTTGCCTTCGCGCACTTCGCCTTCGCTGCCGTCGATGGTGACGAGCTTGCCTTCGAGTGCGGCGGCGACGCCTACTCCGCACCCGACGATCGCGGGGTGGCCTATCTCTCGGCTGACGACGGCGGCGTGTGAGGTCGCTCCACCGATCTCGGTGACGATGCCGCGGGCGGCAAGCATGCCTTGAACGTCGTCGGGACTGGTGGAGGGGCGGACCAGGATGACGTCGGCCCCTTCACCGGCGGCGTGGATGGCAGCGTCGACGTCGGTGTAGGCGCGGCCGGACACGACTCCTGGGCAGGCCGGCAGGCCCTGGGCAAGTAGCCGTGCGGCCAGCCGGGTTTCGGGCTGTAGTGACGGCTGTAGCAGCGTCTCGACGTGCGTGGGGGTGACCCGCCGCAGGGCTTCGGCGTCGTCGATCAGGCCTTCCGCGCGCAGTTGCAGGGCAAGGCGCACCGCAGCCTGCGCCGAGCGCTTGGCCCTACGCGTCTGCAGCAGCCACAGTTTGCCTTTCTCGATGGTGTATTCGATCTCTTGCACGTCGAGGTCCAGCCGTTCGAGCATGCTCGCGGCTTGCAGGAGTTGCTGGTAGACGGCGGGGTGCTCGTCGCGCAGGGCGTTGACGGGTTCGCAGCGCGTGGTTCCTGACACGACATCCTCGCCCTGGCCGCCGGGCAACCACTCACCGAACGGTTCGCCGGCGCCGGTCATCGGGTTGCGGGAGAACAAGACTCCGGTTCCCGATGTGGTGGCGTCCACGTTGCCGAAGACCATGGCTTGCACCACGACCGCTGTGCCCTGGTCGGGGTCGAGGCGGTGGTGGCGGCGGTAGGCCACCGCTCGCGGCGAGTCCCAGGAATTGAAGACGGCCTCAACGGCGCCGCGCAGCTGCGCGTGCGGGTCGTCGGGAACGGTCCCGTCCTTTTCGCCGAGCACTACACGGCGATACACGCGACGGAACCGTCCAAGGGTGTCGTCGGCGAAGGCCGGTGTGAATGAGGCCGCCAGGGCGTCGCGCACTTCGTCGTTGATGCCCAGGTCCAGGACCGTGTCGAGCATGCCCGGCATCGATTCGACCGCCCCGCTGCGCACGCTGACCAGAAGCGGCCGAGGTCCCCGCCCGAAGGTGCGTTCGTACTCGGCCTCCAGCCCGCTCATCGCATGCAGGACGGCATCCCAGATTGTGTCGAGCGTGTGCCGCGGGTCGGCCAAATGGCGCCGACAGACTTCAGTGGTGATACAAAACGCCGGCGGCACGGGCAAGCCGTTGCGGCGCATGATGTCGAGCCCGTAGCCCTTGTTGCCCAGCACCTCATTCGGCAGGGCGGCCTTGCCGTCCAGCACCACGACCGGCGGCGCCTCGAAGCCAGGCGCCGGTCGACCGGTGGCGCCGTTGGGCGCGATAGACACACGATCCTTCCTGCCAGCGGGTTTGGGTCGGCTGGGTGGAGCCTAATTGCCGAGCCCAAATCTAGCCTGAATCGGAAGGTTGGTTGCGAACGCGGTGGAACGCGGGGGGTCGCTGGCGGCCGAGCCGAGATAAGTGACCGGTCGGCTAATGTGGGGCGCATGCCGCGCCCGTCGAATCCCGAGGTCCGCCGCCGGCTTCTTGAAGCGGGCCTCGACCTCGTGCACGCACGCGGATTCGCCGCCAGCGGCGTCAAAGACATCACGGACGCGGCTGGCGTGCCGAAAGGGTCGTTCTACGCGTATTTCCCCAGCAAGGAGGCCCTCGCCGAGGCGATCCTCGAACACTATTGGTCCGACGTCCAGACGCGGCTGCTGCCGATCCTCGACGAGGACGGTTCGGCACAGGAGCGAATCACCCACTTCTTCCACGCGCTCGCGGACGACCACGAGGCCGGTGATTTCCTGCTCGGCTGCTTGATCGGGCAAATGTCGCTCGAACTCAGTGGCTCGAGCGAACGGGTCCGCGTCGAACTCCTGCGGATTCTCGACCGGTGGGACGAGGCCCTGACGGCGTGTGTGCGTTCCGGCCAGGGCGGCTCCGGCGGCGTCCGGGCGGACCTCGACGCGACGCAACTCGCCTCCCTGCTGATCGAGGCGTGGGAGGGCGCCGCACTGCGCGGAAAGGTGACCCGCAGCCGCACTCCCTATGATCGGTTCGAAGCGGTCACCGTCCCCGCACTTCTCCGCTGAATTTCTCTGACTGGGAATGCCGCGCCGGCACCGCTTGTTAGATAGACGACTGGTCATTTATAGGCGAGCGAGGTCGGGCCCGATGAGAGACCTGAGCACCGGCGCGGTGACCGTTCCCGCCAGTCGCACTGATGTCACGGAACATGTTGTCCCCGAATATTTCTCGGATGAAGTTTAGAAAGTAGAGGAGACAGAAATGACAACCATTGAGAACCCCAGGCAGCACAGATTTGCCTTGAACGACGGCAGCGGCGAGATTCCGGCGCTGGGGTTCGGGACTTCGCTCTCCGATAACCGCAAAACGCGAAACACCGTCAAGACTGCGGTCCAGGTGGGATTCCGCCACCTCGACGCCGCCGAGCGATACCGCAACGAAGCCGAGGTCGGCGTGGCGCTCAAGGAGTTGTTTACTGAAGGAACGGTCCGCCGTGAGGACCTGTTTGTGACCACCAAGCTGTGGAACAACAACCATCGACCCGAACGGGTCGAGCCCGCGCTGCAGGCCAGCCTGGGCAGGCTCGGGCTCGACGCGGTCGACCTGTATCTGGTGCACACCCCCTTCGCGTTCCAGCCCGGCGACGACCAAGACCCCCGCGACCCGCACGGAGCTGTCGTCTACGACGACGGAGTCACCCTGGGGGAGACGTGGGCCGCGATGGAGGACCTCGTCGATGCGGGGCTAACTCGATCGATAGGCCTGTCCGATATCGACGTCGAACGCACCCGGCAGATCATTGATACCGCACGGATCAAGCCGTCGGTCGTGGAGGTCGAGTCGCACCCGTATCACCCGCAATGGGAACTTCACCAGCTCCACGAGACCGATGGGATCATCCTGCTGGCATTCGCTTCGCTGGGACACTCGCTGGAACCGCGACTGCTGGACGACCCCCTGATCGTCTCGATCGCCGAGCGTCTCGGAAAGACTCCCGCGCAAGTGCTCTTGGCTTGGGGTATCCAACGCGGCACCGCGGTGCTCACCGGATCCGTCACGCCCTCACGCATCAGCGAGAACTTCGATGTCACCGCTATTCCCGAGAGCGCGGTCCAGGAAATCAACGAGCGCCTGGAGACCCGCATCCGATTCAACTCCGTCGCCGACGGGGGACAACCGGGATTTGCTGAGGTGCCCCAGGACAGTTGAGAGATGGCAGGTCTGCGCGGCTGGTTGCAAGGTGCTGGCCGGCAGCCGGGAAAGGACGTCTCACCATGACCGCAACAGGATTTCACGAAGGAGAGCTCGCAACGCAACGTCGAGCCGGCGTCGAAGCCGACGCCAAGCGGCTCGAGAAGATGCTCGACTCGGCCCACCTGTCTGCGGGAGCCGCGGGATTTCTTGCGTCACAGAGGTTCGCCGCGGTGACCGGACGCGATCGCAACGGCGTCCTGTGGACCTCACCACTTGCGGCGCCGCCGGGGTTCCTGCAAGGGGAAGACAACCTGCTGCGGGTTTCGACCGTCCCCCGCGAGGGTGATCCGCTTCATCGCATGCCGACTGGCCAACAGATCGGGTTGGTTGCCATCGACTTCGCCGCACGGCGCAGAATGCGGATCAACGGCACCTTGGTCGACGGAGACAATGCGGGTCTGACGGTGCAGATCGATCAGGCATATGGAAATTGCCCACAGTACATTCACCGCCGCGAACCCAATGTCTCTTTACTTACCGCCACGCCCGCGGCAGACGCGAGGCACTCGACGCGTTTAGAGGCGACCGATCAGGCACTGATCGCCGCGTCCGACACGTTGTTCCTCGGCACGAGCCACCCGATCCGGGGCAGCGACGCCTCCCATCGGGGAGGCCCAGCCGGATTCGTCCGGGTGAACTCTTCCCAACGGCTGTGGTGGCCGGATTACCCGGGCAACAACATGTTCAACAGCTTCGGCAACCTAGCGGTCGATGATGAGGCCGCCCTGTTGTTCATTGATTTCCTTACCGGGGCCACCCTGCATATTTCCGGGTCCGCCCAGGTGCAGTGGATCCACCCGGGTGTAGCAAGCGATGACGGTGGTGTCGGGCGCCGCGTGGCATTTTCGATTGATTCCGTCGTTGCGCTGGGTTTCTCGGAGCCCTAGAGCAGCAAGCCACCGCGGGGGGCAGCCGCCCGGGGCCAAACGACTTGGCGAACGCGCACGCTTAAGTTTGTTATACTATCTAAATATTGCTTCCCGGCTGACATTGGAGAACAGGCGCATGCCACGCACAGACAACGACACCTGGAATTTGGCGACCAGCGTGGGCGCGACGGCCACGATGGTGGCAGCCGCCCGGGCGATCGCCACCAAGGCAGACAACCCCTTGATAGAAGATCGCTTTGCCGAACCGTTGGTCAATGCCGTCGGCGTGGACTTCTTCACGCGCTGGGCCGCCGGCGAGCTCGACGCCGCTGACGTCGACCACGACGGCTCCAGCTGGAAGCTCGAGCACATGCCCGACGCGATGGCCGTCCGGACCCGCTTCTTCGATGGATTTTTCCGCGATGCGACCCAGGCCGGCATCCGTCAGGCCGTGATCCTGGCGTCCGGCCTCGACGCCCGTACCTACCGGCTCGCCTGGCCCACCGACATGACGGTGTTCGAGATTGACCAGCCTGAGGTGATCGAATTCAAGACCACCGCCCTGGCGGAGTTGGGCGCCGCCCCGAAAGCCGACCTGCGCACGGTCGCCATCGATCTGCGACAGGACTGGCCCAAGGCCCTGCTCGAGGCGGGTCTGGACACCAGCCGGCCCACCGCATGGATCGCCGAGGGACTCTTCGGCTACCTGCCGCCGGCAGCCCAGGACCGCTTGCTGGACAACATCACCGCGCTCAGCGCCGAGGGCAGCCGGTTCGCCTGCGAAGCTGTCCCGGACCGGCCGGACATCGACAAAGAACAAGTACGGGAGATGATGCAAAGGGCCAGCGCCAAATGGCGTGAGCACGGCCTCGAGCTGGACTTCTCCGACCTTGGCTTCGAGGGTGAGCGCAACGACGTCGCCGCCCATCTGCAGGGCCTGGGATGGCACACAGTCGGTATCGCGATGAGTCAGCTGTTGGCCGACAACGGTCGTACGGCGATCCCGCAGAACACCGACTCCGTCTCGGTGGCCGACACCATCTACTACACGTCGGTGCTGAGCAAATGACGACAACGCAAGGCCGCGCCCTTCGCGGCGCGATCACGCGAACGTGGAGCGTCCTGGCCCCCGCCTACGACCTGCCGGTTCTGCAGCAGTGGATTTACCGCCCGCCGCACAACGAGGTGATCTCGCAGCTGCGCGATGACAACTCGCGCAGGATCGCTGACATCGCATGCGGCACAGGCATTCTCAGCGATCGGATCGAGCGGGAGCTGCACCCCGACGAGATCTACGGGGTAGACATGTCCGACGGCATGCTCAACCAGGCGCGCGCCAGATCCAACCGGGTGCAGTGGCTGCGCGCCCCGGCCGAGCAGCTGCCCTTTGACGATGGGGCGCTCGACGCCGTCGTGACGACCTCGGCGTTTCACTTCTTCGACCAGCCGGCGGCACTGCGGGAATTCCATCGCGTGCTGGCGCCCGGCGGATTGGTGGCCGTTGCGACGCTGAGCGCGCAGCACTCCCTGCTGCAGGGGCTCTCGGACAATAGGTGGAAACCTCAGCACAACCCGGCGCCGGCGGCGATGCGGACTTTGTTCGAAAGCGCCGGGTTCACCGTCCGCGATCAGCACCGTATCCCGCGACCGGTGTGGACCCGGATCGTGTCCGACCTGCTAACCGTCGGCATCAAGCGTTAAGAGTTTGTGCGATCAGGTCGGAACATTCGTCGCGTCGCTGGACGCGTTCTTCGACTTGGCTGCTTGACTTAACCGGCGGGTACCTCGTCGGCCCAAACCTTGAAACTCGCTAATGTGTTGGGGCCGAATGTGTTGCTGAGCGCGACGTCGGCGGCGTCGCGGCCACGCGCGATCAACACCCTGCCGATGCGAGGCGTGTTGTTGCGCGCGTCGAAGGTATGCCACTGCCCGTCGAGGAACACCTCGAACCAGGCAGCGAAGTCCATCGGAGCGTCCTCTGCGGGCACACCGATGTCGCCGAGGTACCCGGTGCAGTAGCGCGTGGGGATGTTCATGCAGCGACAGAAGGCCACGGCGAGATGCGTGAAATCGCGGCAGACGCCGGTCCGGTCGTAAAAAGCTTCGAGCGCCGTCCGTGTCATGCGCGCGTGCTCGTAGCCGAACGTGAGATGTCGATGAACGTAGTCGCAGATTGCCTGAACGCGTTCCCATCCCGGTGGCGTTTGCCCAAAGAGATCCCACGCTATCTCCGATAGCCGATCGGTTTCGCAATACCGGCTCCCGAGCAGGAAAACAAGGGTGTCCTCGGGCAGGTCCGGCACGGGAATCTGTTGTGCCTGAGGAACAATGGGGTCGGGAAGGCCGGTATCATGGACGAACGCATCGGCCGAGACGCGCGTACGGCCCGCAGGAGCGACAATGCGGGTGCACCAGTTGCCGAAGCCGTCCCGATAGGCTGTCATCGGGACGGGCGGGTCGAACACCAGGTCGTCACGGCCGACCAGATCGGACACGCGGGTGAAGTGGACGTTGAGGTTGAATATGATTGGGGTGGGCTGCGGGCAGTCGTAGATCATTTCGAAGCCGACGTGAATCTGCATTATTACTCTCCGTGTGGTCGTTGGCGCGGGGCGTGAATTATGGCGCCCTCAGGCCGCACATGCCGTGCGTAACGAATCGATCAGCATGCGCCGCAACGCCGTCCAGCGTCGGCCCGCGGCGAAAACGATGCCCTGGTTGACTTCCAGTTCGATTCCGACGTAGTCACTCTGCGCGAAGCGCACACGCAAGTGCGAGGTCAACCCGTCTCCTTTGCCGGCATAAGGGTAATTGCGGCGTACGCGAAGTTCCGGAGCCAATGCCGCCAGTGTTTTCTTCCAGCGCGCGCACACCTCGGCCTCCCTGCGCCGACTGGGGTGGTAGAGCAGACCTACGTCGGCGCCGCGCACCCTGCCATCCAGCTCCGCGGTAAAGCTGTGCGACGAAATGTGGATCACGCGATGCCCGTGCGCCACCGCTTGTCTGATGAGACTCTCGACCTGCCTGCGGTAGGGCAGGTAATGCTCTTCGACGATCTGCGCTCGGGTCTGGGCCGGCGCGGCGCGGGTCACCGCCGAAAAGAGTTGTGGGTGGCCGATCGAGCGGTTGAGATCGATAAGCAGACGGCTGACAGTCGAAGCCGCAAGGGGCGCCGCGAAGGCACTGGCGAGTGCCTTCGCCATGACCAGCGACCCGGGATCGTAGCCACGGTGGGAATCCAGCAGCGCCCTTTGCCCCCGAAAGAGACGCCGATAGGGCGCGGGTACCCGGTTACCGCCGTGTTCACAAGTGATGATGAAGGTATCCACCGTGACAACCCGTCACCAGCTCAACTCGGGCAAATGGCGAAACACCTGCCGCACACCTTCGCCCCATTGGTCGCTGAGGGCGGTGAAGTAGGGGTCCCCCTCAGCGAATCGCCGGCGCCACTGCACTTCGAGGCTGTCCCGTTCGTAACAAATCAGGTCGATCGGCATGCCCACTGACAAGTTGCTGCGCATGGTCGAATCGAAGGACACCAAGACACACTTCGTGGCGTCTGCGAGGGGCGTGTCTTGCGTAAGTACGCGGTCGAGGATCGGCTTTCCGTACTTGGTTTCACCGGTCTGTAAGAAGGGCGTGTCGGTCCCCGCTTCGATGAAATTGCCTTCGGCATAGGTCCGGAACAGCCGTAGCGGCTCGCCGACGATCTGCCCACCGACGATGAACGAGGCATTGAAGCGGACGTTGTTCTCTTCCAGGTACCCGGCGTCGCGTTTCTCGATATCGCGGGTCGCGTCGGAGACCAGCCTCACGACGTCGAACATCGTCCGGGCACCCAAGACATTGGTGGCCGCGTCGCCGTCAGCACAACGCTGCGTCAATACGCTGATGACGGCCTGAGTTCCGGCCAGGTTTCCCGAACTCAGCAGAACGACAACGCGGTTGCCGCGACGCTCGAACACGGTCATCTTGCAGAACTTGGCGAAGTTGTCCACCCCGGCATTCGTCCGAGAGTCCGAAGCGAAAATCATGCCCTTGTCGAGCATTACGCCTATGCAGTAAGTCATGCGATGAGCCTTCTGTGTAATCGACCTCTGTTCATAGTGGCACGTGCTTCTGGCTGGTGGCAGACGCGCCGGTGAGCGATCCGACGGTCTCCGATGGTCCTAGCCCGGCCGGTATCAGAGCCTCTCCGTAATATATTGCGGTGTACTGACTTCCGGTGGATGCTCTCCTGTTTGTAAAGCCGCGATGTTGATCTTTTCTTTCGCCGGGCGGTCGTGGCTGGCCGGGGTTGACCCCTGGGTTGATCCGGACAAACTCGGTGAAACAGTCATGTGTGATCTTGATGTGCAGACGATCACCGGCATGTAGGGGCCTCGGAGCCAACACTCCTCAAGTTCTGCAGCGGACAGCTGAACTCATCCCGAACCAGCTGAGATTCTCAGCACCTCCGACGCTACACCCATAGGGACTAACCCGCCGAATCCCATTTGGAGCGGCCCCCTTTGCAAGGCTTGCCAGCGTTGTCGGTGGTCGACGGATTCAGGAGCCACGTCGCGTTCCTCGGGTCGACGCTACCAGCGCGGCGGGCGGCGTGCCCGCGGTGCTGCACGCGGTCCAGAACTGCCAGCGGCGGTACCGTTGGCGTGACAAATCATCTCGTGGCGGGTGCACCGCGGCTATGTCGCCGAGTGCCGTTGAGGGACAACGTGTTCCGGATTAGACCATTGAGAGCGCAGGTAACAGAGTCGACGCAGGTCACCGAGGACGTCCACAGCATGATCGGCACTTCGACATCCAATGAGCGCCGGACATCAGAATCCAGCCACGTTAGGCCCGCGCCGCCCGCGGGGTGTAGTGTTGACGACGTTGAGAAGCTCAACCAGTCCGGGATGAGGCCAGCCGTCCGCTGGTGTCCTCGCTGAGCAGTCGCTCGTGCCGAACACGCTGGTGACAACCGCGTGGTTCAGGGATCGCCATTCCTGGGACACCCAGAGCGCCTGCTGCACAAGCACTTTCGATCGATACCCTCGGTCGCACGGGCCAAACGGCCAGCCCCACGGGCACATACCAGGCGATTAGGACCCACTACCGCAAGCCGCATTGTCGTCCTGACACTGCCCAACACCCCGATGGGAGGCTGTGCTGTGGACGAGACCGTCGCCAGGGCCGGAATGTTTCAGGGATTCGAGAGCGCCGTGGCTGCCGTCACCAAACAACTGCAGCCCGTCGACTACGCGCGCCGGTGGACCGTGTTCTCTGAAGGAGACCCCGCAGACCGGCTGTACATCATCATTTCCGGGAAGGTCAAGATCGGCCACCGTTCACTCGACGGCCGCGACCATCTGCTGGCGATAATGGGCCCGCCGGACATGTTCGGTGAGCTCTCGGTCTTCGACCCCGGCGTGCGCACTGCCAGCGCGACCACCCTCACCGAGGTGCGCGCGGTGTCTTTGGACCGCGACATGCTGCGGGGATGGATGGCCGATCGCCCCGAGGTCGCTGAACAGCTGCTACGGCTGCTGGCCCGTAGGCTGCGGCGTACCAACAACAAACTGACTGATCAGATCTTCACCGACGTTCCCGGACGGGTCGCTAAGCAACTGCTGCTGCTGGCGCAACAGTTCGGTATCCGTGAAGGCGACGGGCTACGAGTGGCCCACGACCTGACGCAGGAGGAGATCGCTCAGCTGGTTGGCGCGTCCCGGGAGGCGACGAACCATGCGCTCAGCACTTTTGCCGACCGTGGCTGGATCCGGTGGGAAAGCCACGAGGTGCTCATCCTCGACGCCGAAAACCTTGCGCGCCGGGCGCGCTAACAGACCCCGGCAGGCCACGATCGTGGTCACCGGCCGCGGTGCCGGACTTCCGCGCGGCACCCATGGACGCCAGCGGACACTACAAATCGGCCCGAACTCGCAGCCTGCTCATCGACCGCACCCGAACGCGCGTGTCCATGAGCGCCATCCTGGCGATCAGCCCACCGCGGCGATCGAGGAGATCGACCACGTCGGCCTGTGATCCGCGCGAAGTCCAGTTCGATCGCATCGCCGCTCTCCGTCACGCAACAGCGTCCGTCGTTCCCATCGTGCAAACTGCGTCGCTGAATTATCGTGCGGGGCATGAGCGAGCCGTACTACGAGCTGGGCTCCTACCACCGGCCGATCGACACACCATCGCCGCAGGCGCAGGTGTGGTTCGACCGCGGGCTGATCTGGGCCTACGCGTTCAACCACGACGAGGCGATCCGCTGCTTCGAGCGAGCCCTCGATCTCGACCCCGGGCTGGCGATCGCGCGATGGGGCATCGCGTACGCGATCGGTCCCAACTACAACAAGGCGTGGGAGGCCTTCGACCCAGTCGACCTGGCAACGTCACTGGCCCGCGCCCGGGCCGAACTCGGCCTGGCCGCGCACGGCCGCGCCTCAGCGGTGGAACGCGGCCTGATCGAGGCACTGCGAGCCCGCTACCCAACCGACGGACCCGGAGGACACCGGCGCGCTGCTGGCCGGGCATTCCGCCTATGCCGACGCCATGGCCACGCTGGCCCAGACCTACCCGGACGACATCGACGTGGCAGCCCTGGCGGCGGACGCGCTGGTCAACGTCACCGCATGGGCGCTCTGGGACACCAAAACCGGCGCGCCGGCCCCGGGCTCGCGGGTGGTGCAGGCGAAGCAGATTCTCGATGACGCGCTCGCCACGCCCGCCGGACGCGCGCACCCCGGTGTCTTGCATTTGTATCTGCACACCATGGAGATGTCGGCCACGCCGCAGGATGCGCTGCCCGCCGCGGACCTGCTGCGCGGCCTGGTCCCAGACGCGGGCCATTTGCAACACATGCCCAGCCACATCGACGTGCTCTGCGGGGACTATCACAGTTCGGTGGTGTCGAATCTGTCTGCGGTGCAAGCTGACCGGCGGTTCGTCGAACGCGAGGGCCCGCTGAACTTCTACTCGCTGTACCGCGCGCACAATCTGCACTTTGTCGTCTACTCGGCGATGTTCCAGGGGCGGTTGCAGGTCGCACTGCAGGCCGCCGACGAATTGGCGCAGCAGCTCACACCTGAGCTGCTGTCGATCGCGTCCCCGCCGATGGCGGACTGGCTGGAAGCCTTTGTGCCGTTGCGAGTACACGTTCTGATCCGGTTCGGACGCTGGGACGACCTGATCGCTGAGCCGCTGCCCGCCGACGTCGATCTGTACTGCACCACCACGGCCACCATCCACTACGGGCGCGGCGTCGCGCACGCCGCCAAGGGACAGCTAGCGCAGGCGCGTGCCGAGCGGGAAGCGTTCATGCACGCCTACGCGCGGATCCCCGATTCCCGCTATCTCTTCAACAACACCAGCCGCGACATCCTGGCCGTCGCAGGCGCCCTGCTCGATGGCGAAATAACTTACCGCGAAAGGATATTCGACGAAGCATTCGCCCACCTTCGACGTGCCATCCAACTCAGCGACTCCCTTCCGTACGACGAGCCATGGGGCTGGATGCAGCCGCCCCGGCATGCCTACGGGGCACTCTTGCTCGAGCAGGGGCACGTTGAGCAGGCCGCCGAGGTGTACGCCGCCGACCTCGGCATCGACGCCACTCTGGGCCGGCCCTGCCAGCACCCCGGCAACGTGTGGAGCCTGCACGGCTACCACGAATGTCTGCACCGCCTGGGCCGGATGGCCGAGGCCGCGTTGATCGGCCAACAACTCGAGTTGGCCAAGGCCCGCGCCGACCTGCCGATCCTGGCCTCCTGCGCCTGCCGGCTCGAGGTCGCCGCGCCTTGCTGCGATGACTGACTCGCACAATGAATGTCGTGCGAGGTGCGTTCCGGCCAGCATCGCGGACGCTAGTGAAGTTGTACTCGTTTTGCGGGACAGGGACTTTCGCGTTTCGAATAACGGCTTCCCTCTCGCGATTACGGGACGGCGCGCAACCGCGCGCGGCCCCGAATCGCCAGTAGTGTCCGGTTAACGCCGGCCGTGGCCGTCGTCGTGACCATGGCCATCGTCGTGACCATGGCCGTCGTCGTGACCCCAGCCGCCACGGCCATCGTCGTGGCGAAAGCCGCCGTCATGACAGTGGAATCCGTCCGGGTTGCCACCCCACCCCGGGTCCCAGAATTCGCCTGGGCACCATTGCGGGAACGGCCCGGGCTGGGCCTGGGCCACGCTAGCCGCCTCCAAACCGACGAGCCCGAAGCCCGAAGAAATGATAAATGCCGATACTGCAACGCGAGCAATGTTTTTCACGCCCAATTCGTACCATCAGAACTGCTGAATATCCGGGTGTCAGGACACTTGATATCCCTTTGCAACGCCAGGGTGATGCTTATTTTCACAAATTTGTGGTCGCCGAGATTGCTGCCGGGACGCCGCAGAAACCGGTGGATTGGTCCGCAAGGCGCAAGTCGACGCCGGCGGCGTGGCGGGTGACCCGATCAGCGCCGCACTGCGTCGGTCGTGCGGCGAGGTGAGCAGCTACGCACGACGAAGAGGGACCACGCATGGCGAGCGTGCCTTTCATCGTGGGACACTCCCACCCCGGCAAACCGCTGCAGATGATGGTTCTGCCCTGCGAAATCTCAAGAGTAGGTGTGATTTCGGTGCTGTCAGGCGGGTGGCCCGCATCATGTCGTCGGGTGGGCGCCCAGGGCGATCCCCTTTGCTGCGGAGGGCGTCGACAGATAACGGACCTGACCAGCCGGACGCCACGCGCTCTCTGGTCTTCGAACGCCCTCCTGCGCCGACGGCCGGCGTTCGCCGCACCTCCACAGAACCGGAGCGATTCAGGCGCGAGGCAGAGTAGGGTTTGCCCCGGGCGCCAATGCTTCGGTAAGGACGGTGGACGATGGTAGGCAATCAAGAAGGTATCGGCACGCTGAAACTTGAATGCCCGCAGATGCATTCCGTTGGCAGGATCCTCAAGGAGGCTCCACACCAGTCAATCGTGTACGACCCCGGAGCCCAAGTCGGGGAACGCCGGTTCTGGCCGGATGAAGCGGACCAGCCACAGTTCAAAGCGCAGTGCAGGCATTGCGACAAACCGGTGGGAGAAGTCACGACCACGCTTCAGGACAAATTTCGTCACGTGGTCGATAGCGCGTCCGAGACCACCGAGGTTGCCACGCTGCCGTATGTGTAGACGGCGGGCAGGCTAGCCTGCTACGTGATGCTGTGCGGCCGTGCGCGCCGACGCGAGAGGAGTCCCGTGACGCTGAATGCACCGACACCAGACAGTCCTCGACCGCCCGAGGGTGATTGGCTGGGCACTCCGTACTTGTCCTTCGACCGCGAGGGACCGATCGCCGTTTGCACGATCGACCGGCCGGACGCGCGTAACGCCATGACCCCCGCGATGTACTTCGGAATCCGTTATGCCGTAGGCCGTCTCAACTCGGACCCCGATCTGGCCGGCCTGCTTATCACCGGCACCGGAGATGTCTTCGCCCCCGGCGGCGACATGACCGGGGGAGGGGGCGCGGACGACTGGATCACCTTCGGCGCCGCGCTGGGCATGGACGTCACGCCGTTCGACACGGTGCGCACCTCGGCCAAGCCCGTCGTCTCCGCGGTCAACGGCCTATGTCAGGGCGGCGGCCTGCAGATCGCGTTGTGCAGCGATCTGTCGGTAGTGAGTGAACGGGCGACTTTCCGTGTGCCCGAGTTGTTCCGCGGCTACGCCGACACCTACTACAGCCAGATGCTCGCCCGTATCATCGGGCCCGTACGCACCCGCGACCTGATGTACACCGGTCGAGTGCTCAGCGCCGCCGAAGCCCTCGACTGGGGTTTGGTGAACAGGCTTGTGCCCCACGAGGATCTGCTCGCGGTAGCGCGGGATCTGCTCGCGCAAACCTGTCGAACCGCACCACGTGCCCGTGCCGTCATCAAGTCCAGCATCGACAACTATCTCGGCTTGTACGACCGTATCGGCATGACCAGCAGTCTGAACGATGCCGAGGCCCGAGAAGGCGTCCGCGCTTTCAAGGAGCGGCGCTCGCCCGACTGGGTGCATCCGCAACTGCGCGTGGAGGGGCGGCTGTAAGTTCGGCTAGCCCAGCACCGGGAATCGCCGCGCGGCGGCAAGCTCGTTGAGCCCGGCCTGCATGACCTCGCGCACGTACGCGTCGACCTCGGCGATGTCCGGGTTCTTGCCGAACTTCTTGCGAATGTCGATCGGCTCGAGGACCTGCGTCACGATTTTGGCCGGCAGTGGGAGATTCGGCGGCAACACAAAAAGGCTTATGCCGAAGGGAAAGCCCACCGTGACCGGCGCGATCTTGGTACGCGCCAAACGAGCGATGGGGCCCAGGCTCCGCGCCAACCAGGTGCCGCGGGTAAGGAAGAACTGGGTTTCTTGTCCGCCGATGGAGACCATCGGCACGATGGGCACCCCCGCCTCGATCGCCGCCCGGACATACCCCGTGCGGCCGCCGAAGTCGATGACGTTTTGCGTGGACGTGGGCCGGTAAGCGTCGTAGTCGCCGCCCGGAAACACCACCACGATGCCGTCGCTGCGCAGCGCCCTCGCTGCGTTGTCGTGGTTGGCCGGGATGAAGCCGATCCGTCTCAAGAAGCTCCCGATCGGCCCAACCATGATCATGTCGTGGCTGAGCGTGTAGATCGGCCGGTCATACCCGTGCTCCGCGTACCAATCGACGGCAAAGACCGGCACATCGACCGCCATCTGACCGCCGGAGTGGTTGGAGACCACCAGCGCTCCGCCCGCGGGCACCTTGTCGAGTCCGTGCACCTCGGAGCGGAAGTATCGCTTCAGCAGGGGCCGGATTGTTCCCATTACGCGTTCGGTGAGAATCGGGTCCCATTTCTCGATCTCGGGCGCCGGCGCGATGTCGGTGCTGGTCATGGTGTCCTTCCAGTCAGTTAGGCCACGTTGGCCTGGTACGCGGGATTTATTGCGTAAATACCTGCTGCAGAAGCGATCTCAGCGAACCCGCGCATCAGTTCCTCGGTGACCTCGTGGGCGTCCGACACCGTCGCCGCGTCGGCCAGAACGGAGATGTTCAACTGATTCGCATAGCTCCAAACGGTGATGTTCAAACCGCAGCCCGCGACGAGCGGGCCCACCGAGTAGAACTCCGCGATCGTCGCGCCGGCGACGCGCACATGTTCGCGCGGGCCGCGCACACTGGAAACGACCAGATTCTGCATCTTGAGGTGGGCGTTCGTGCGCGCCATCAAGCCGCTGAGTTTCCGGACCATCAGGGGTGGCAGGTAGGCGAACCACCGTGTCAAGAGCTCCGGTCCCCTGAGGGTGTGTAATTGCTTGGCGCTGATCGCGGCGTCGTGGCTGCGTGCGACCCGGTGCAACGGATCGTCGAGATCGGCGGGCACGGCGACGGCGATCTGGGTGAAATTGTTCCCGGCCGATCTCCCCGGCGACGCATCGAGGCACACCGGCACCATCGCCACCAGCGGCGTGTCCGACTGGCCGTCGTAACGCAGCCGCAGTTCGCGGGACGCCCCGGCCGCCATCGCCAGGACCAAATCATTGATCGTGCAACCCAATTCACGGGTGATCTGCTTGGCATCGGCGAACGGCAAGCTGGCCGTTGCGAACCGCCGTTCGGTGGTGAGCCGATGATTCAGGAAGGATCGTGGGACTTTGACGGCTGTCCGGTTTCGCCGGCTGCGGACGACACGGTGGACGCTGGCCGCGGTATAGCGCAAAAGACTTGGCAACTCGGCGACTTGGCGGAGGTGATCGCGCATGGCCGTCCAGAGAAGTTGAGCTCTGCTCGGATGCGGGTCGCACTCGGCACCGACGCGCAGGCCTTCCGGTTTGTCGACGGCGCCGGCGAGCAGATTCGCCGACGCGACGCCATCGGCAAGGGCGTGGTGAATCTTGGTGACGACGGCCAATCGCCCGTCTGCCAAGCCGTCAACCACATAGATCTCCCACAACGGCCGGGTCCGGTCCAGGGGTTCCTCGATCAGCGCGGCGATGGCGTCGTCGAGTTCGCGCCGCCCGCCCGGGGCCGGTAGGTGCAGCGGTCGCACGTGGTATGCCAGGTCGACCGGGCAGTTCTCCCGCCACATCGGGCGGTGGAAGCCGTAGGGCGTCTCGACGAGCACGCGCCGCATCGGTTCGAATCGGTGCAGACGCTGCTGCACCACCTTGCGGGCCGTTTCCACCGAGAAATCACTGGCGCCCGGTGCATCGAGTATCGCCACCTTCACGGTGTGCATCGGCACGTTGGCGGCCTCGCTGAACAGCATCATCGCATCCGAACCGGTAAGTCGCTTCACACTCTGACCCTTCGCAGAAGAAGTCCCAAGCCATCGCGGATGAACATTCAGCCCGCGCCGGCGCCAGCCCCCCAATTTGCTGTTACCCCAGCTGTGTGGGGCCGCTTTGCCCAGCACATCAGCAACGCCCACGCTACGGAAAAACTAGACGAGTGTCCAGACGTGCGGCCAGACATGCGTGTGCGATCTGTCACACGGCTCGGCTGGCCGAAGGCGGCGTTCTCTGGGTCAGACCACTATCCGGTGCACGGCCGCTTCGAGCCAATCGGTGACGTCGGCGTAGGAAGCAAGCCCGGTGCCAAGGCTCATCATGGCGCCGGTGTACATCAGCTCGAGCAGCGCCACCGTCTCTGCGTCGGCATCGTCGGCGACCGCCGCCGAGATGAGTTTGTGGGTGTGCCTGACGATCTGCTTCCGAATCAGCTCCACGTCTGGATCCGAACTATGGGTCACTACCCGCAGGGCATCGGCCAGGGCGGGTTCATCGGCAACGAGAAAAGCCAAGCGCCGCAACGTCGCAACCACCCGGGTCTTGACGTCGGCTGAGCTGCTTTCCGACGGTTGCTCCGCGGCGAGCCGTCGCCAATACGCCTCGGCGATCAGGTGATCCTTGGACGAGAAGTAGGTGTACGCCGTCGCGCGGGCGACACCGGCCTGCGCCGCGACCGCCTGCAACGTCAACTCGTGATAGCCGACCTCGCGCAAAGCCTCGACCATGGCCCGGCTCAGTCGCCGCACCGTGTCCGCCCGCTTGCCGCTCAGCCGGCGGCGGGTGGACTCCACGGCCACATCTTCGCGCATGCGCCTAGACGGTACAGCATGTGATGCTGGACATGCTACTGGACGGTAGTCCAGACGTGTGTCGACCGTTAGTTGCCGGCTGATTCGGCCCAGTCGACCCACTCGCCGTGGCGGGCGACCCCGAGCCGGTTGCTGACTCCGGCCTCGTCGAAGGCCTTGACGAACTCGTCGGGGCCTTCACTGAAATGGGCCCAGCCGTCGACGTGGGCCGGTATCACCAGCGTGGCGTCGAGCAGTTCGGCGGCAGCGGCCGCGCGCGCCGAGGTCAGCGTCAGCGGCCGCCCGCGTTCCTTGGTCGGCACACTTGCCGCCCCCGCGAAGAGCACCGCGATGTCGACCTGGCCCACGCGATCGGCCACCTCCTTGACCACACTTATCGAGGCGTTGTCGCCGCTGAGATACACCGTGGGCAGGCCGGGCCCGGACAGCACGAAGCCCGTCACCTCGCAGTTCACGTGACCGCTCGCGTCCCGTTGCCCGTCGGCCGGGCCGTGCACCGCCGGAATAGCTTGCACAACAAGGGATCCGGGGCCGGGCACCTGATGGGATTGCCAGGGTTGCAACCCCACCGCGGGCGGCCCCAACCGGCCGGCGGCACCGGGATGGGTGATCACCAGTGGTGCGGCCAGGGCGAACCGGCGGCCGTCGTCGTCCAGGTTGTCGGGATGTTGGTCGTGGCTGATCAGCACCGCGTCCACCGGTCCCAGCGCGTCGGCGCTCACCGCGGGGCCCTCGGTTTTGGTCAGGTAGGCATGCACGCCGGGCGGATCGAAGGTCGGGTCCATCACGATCCGACGCCCGGCGATGTCGACGACCGTCGTCGGGCCGCCCAACACAGCGATCGCACAGTCGCGCCGCCGGGCATCCACTTGCGCGTTCATGTGGCAAATAGTCGCATTGGCGGCTGCTATCCGCGTGGTCGGACCTAGGATGTCGCCGTGACCGAAGTACAGGACCGCGTCCTAGACCGAGCTCGCGCCATGCGCGACCTAGTGCGCGCCGAGGCGGTGGAATCCGAGCGATTGCGCACGCTCTCGCCGGCGATCGTGGACGAGATGTGGGCCAGTGGCCTGATGTCCGGCTTCAACCCGGCGGCGGCCGGCGGCGTCGAACCGTCGTTTGCCGAGATGATCGAGACCTGGATCGAAATGGCGTGGCAGGATGGCTCTTTCGGTTGGATCGGAATCGCTAATCTGCCGTCGACGTTCGCCGCCGCGAGCTACCTTTCCGATCAAGGCTTCGCGGAGGTGTTCACGGCGAATGCCAACCACATCACCATCGGCGGCCAGTACTTTCCCAACGGCCAGGGGGCGGCGGTCGACGGCGGCTACCGGCTGACCGGCGCGTGGAGTTTCGGTTCCGGCACCGGGCACTCGGCCTATATCGCCGCGGGTTTTCTGCCGATGGACGACGGCGAGATGCGCTGGGTGGCCGAGGGCATTCCCGACATGCGCGTGGGGTTTCTGCCGCGCGAGGAGGTTGTCTTCACCGACGGGTGGCATGTGCAGGGACTCAAGGGCACCGGCTCGTACGACTACAACGTCGCCGACGTGTTCGTCCCGGAGTATCGGACGATTCCGTTGTTCACCCGCGAGCCGCTGCGGGGATCCTCGCCGGCCGGGCGCATGGGTCTGATGCCGGTCACGGCGGCCGGTCACGCCGCGTTTGCGTTGGGGGTCGCCAAGAGCATGCTCGACGATGTCGAGGAACTCGCGGCCACCAAGGTGCGGATGAGCGACATGGCGACGCTGGCCAGCAGACAGACGTTCCAAAAGGGTCTGGCCCATCACGTCGCGGCGTGGCGGGCCGCCCGTCTTCTGGTGCTCGACGCCTTCACCACGGCCGAGGCCGCGGTGGCCGCGGGCGACGACCTGACGCCCGGGCTGCGGGCCGACATGCGGGTGGCGGCGGTGTATGCCACCGATACGGCACGGGAGTGCGCCGAATGGGCCCATCTGGCGGCCGGTACCACCGCGATCCGCGAAGGCAGCCGGCTCGAGCGCGGATTCCGCGACATCTACACCGGCACCCAGCACGCGTTCATCAGCGAGAAGGTGGCGATGGACGTCGCTCAGATCTGGCTGGGCATCATCGATGATCAGTTCGGACTCTAACGCCGACGCCTCACGAGTCACTGACGTCACCGGCGGAAGGGAGTGGGTTTTGTCCACCTCATGGCGACAAGTTGGGTTGTCGCTACGAGGTGGACAAAACGGCACACCGCCGACTTCCAGTGACAGGTGAGAATTCTGAGCCGTACGGGGAACCCGTTCAGACTTTGCGCGCGCGGTCCTGCCAATACGGTTGCCGCAGCTCGGTTTTGAGGATCTTTCCGCTCGCGTTGCGGGGCAGTGACGGCGCGAAGTCCACGGTTCGCGGGCATTTGTAGCCGGCCAGGTGCCGGCGGCAGAATTCGATGATCTCGTCGGGTTCGATCTCGGCGGTGGTGACGACGATCGCCTTGACGGATTCGCCCCAGAAGTCGTCGGGCACACCGATCACCGCGGCGTCGGCCACGGCGGGATGCTCGATGAGCACGCTTTCCACCTCGGGTCCGTACACGTTCTCACCACCGGTGATGATCATGTCCTTCAGCCGGTCCTCGATGTAGAGGTAGCCGTCGGCGTCCAGGCGCCCGATGTCGCCGGTGCGCAGCCAATCGTCGGCGGTGATCGTGTCCGCGGTCGCCTGCGCCCGATTCAGGTAGCCGCTCATGCGCTGATTGCTGCGCACCCAGATCTCGCCCGACTCGCCGATGGGCAGCTGCTCACCCGATTCGGGATCGACGATCCGAATCTCGTTGCCCGGCAGGGCTTTTCCGGCCGACAGCAGCAAGTGTTGCCGAGCGGAATCGCGATGCTCGTCGGGGTCCAGCGCACTGATCCCCCCGCACAGTTCCGTCTGCCCGTACACCTGGACGAAGTTCATCTCCGGCCACGCCTCAAGTGCCCGCTGCAGCAACGGCATTGGCATCGGCGCCGCGCCGTACACCAGGTAACGCAACCCGGAGATCGCGTTGATCGCCGCGTCCCCGGCGTCCAGAAAACGGGCGATCACCGGGGGCACGAAGAAGGCGTGCGTAGCACCGGCTTTGACGGCGCCGATCAGCGTTGCCGCCTCGGGCTCGCGGGTCAAAAACGTCGGTGCCCCGGCCATGATGCCGAAAAACGCATATGAGACCCCGCCCACGTGGAACAGCGGCATGGCAACGAGATTCGCGTCCCCGTCTTCGAACGGAAACGGCGGGGCCATGTTCACGATGTGGTTGACCAACGCGCGCTGGCTCAGCAAGACGCCCTTTGGCCGTCCGGTGGTGCCCGAGCTATAGATCACCAGGGCGGTGTCGTTGTCAACCACGTCGGGGTCGGCCGCAACGGGTGTGGCTGCGGCGAGCCAGGATTCGTACTCGTCGCTGTCGCCGGGGCCGCCCACCACGACGATGCGCTCCAGACCCGGGACCCGCGCCCTTATCTCCTCGACAGTCGGCGCCAGTTCGGCGCCCACGAACAGCAGCCGCGCGCCGCTGTCGTTGAGTACGTGGACGAGTTCTTCCCCGATCATCCGCCAATTGGCGATGGTGGCCGCCGCGCCGATCGATACGGCGGCGATCAGGGTTTCCAGGCAGCCCGGATGGTTCTTGTCCAAGAACGCCACACACTGGCCACGTTGCACACCGGCGGCTCGCAGTGCACCGGCGGCCTGGCGGATCCGCGCCGCCCACTGCGTCCACGTCCACTGCTGGTCACCGTAGTGAATCGCGATCCCATCGGGCTTGTGCTTGACGTGCTTCTCGACGAATCCGACGAGCGTCGTGCCGGGTGCGGCTTCCTGCATGATCTGGTGCGTCACGCCTTCGATGCTAAAGACGCCAGGATTTCGCCCGCGGGCGCGTCCGTGGCATGCCGGTACCCGGTACCCGCCCACAGGTTGATCCGCTCGGGGTCACCGGCCGCGGCGGCCGCCTTGCGCACCGGGCTCGTCAGATGATGGATCGCCGGATAGCCTTCGGGCGCCACCGCCGTGTAGCGGTCGGTGAAGACGTTGGCCAGCCCCCGCGCGGGGCGGCCGGTAAAGGCACGCGTGAGCAGGGTCGGCCGACGTCCGGGATCGGCGAGCGCGGCGCGGTAAGTGGCCGATGTTCCGCTTTCCTTGCTGAGCAGCAGAATCGTGCCGACCGCGGTCGCGATGGCACCGGCCCCGAGAGCCGCGGCGACGTCGTCGGGCGTGCCGATCCCGCCGGCGCCGATCAACGGCAGCGAGGTGACCGCACCGATCTCCTGCAGCAGCTTGGGG
The DNA here is from genome assembly GCA_963767375.1 of uncultured Actinomycetota bacterium. Taxonomy (GTDB): domain Bacteria; phylum Actinomycetota; class Actinomycetes; order Mycobacteriales; family Mycobacteriaceae; genus Mycobacterium. The sequence continues at coordinate 1,248,476 of CAVYDT010000003.1, read as the reverse complement.
AGGGGAACCTCGGCAGGGAACCGATCCGGGGTCAGGGTGCCGGAGTGACCGCCGGCGGCCGCAGCCTGCACCACCAGTATGTCCACGTCGTGCTCTGCGGCCAGGAGTGCCTCGGCGGCCGACGTGACGGTCTGACCGACCAGACTGCCGGCGTTCTTCAGCGCGGCGATCACCGTCGGCTCGGGGATCCCGAAGGTGAAGGTGACAACCGGTACCGGGTCCGCCAGTTGCAGCTCGACCTTCTCCTGCCAGTAGTCGTCGTTCTCGGTCACCGGCACCTGGCCCAGGTCGATCTCGTAGAGGTCGGCCTCCTGCTGTATCTGCTCGCGGTATTTGTTGTACGCATCCGGATCGACCGGCACCGGGTTGGGTGCGAACAGGTTGACCCCGAACGGCACGCCCGCGAGACGTACTTCGGCGATCTGGTCGGCCAGGGCATCGGGCGTCTTGTAGCCGCCGCCGAGGAAGCCGAGGCTGCCGGCGCGTGCGGCGGCCACCACCAGCTCGGGCGTGCTGGGACCGCCCGACATGGGGGCGGCCAGCACGGGAATCGTCACTCCGAGTCCGGTCAGTGCACTGTGCATGCGATTGCCTCCTTCAGCGTCGGCGTCTGGCTTAGTGTGCGGTGAGGGCGGAAGTACGGGTAATTATTCGCCGTGAGCGCACTCTCGAAGCCGTGGGCGCACACTCGATTCGGCCAAGCAGCATCAGACGAGTCACCGTATGCCAACATGACGGACATGGTGAACGCTGATCGGGCCCGTTCGCGCACCTTCGTCGTGACGGGAGCGGCATCCGGCATCGGCCTGGCCACCGCGCGGCGCCTGCTGGCCGAAGGCGGCACGGTCGTCGGCGCCGATCTTGCCGCCCCGCCCGACCTAGAGTTCAGGGGCCCCGATTTCAGGTTCGTGACGGCCGACGTGACCGACGAAGCAGCGGTCGCCGCCGTGCTGGCCGCCGTGCCCGACCGCCTCGACGGGGTCTTCCACGCCGCGGGCGTCGCGGGGGGCGGGCCGGTCCATCTGCTCGACCGGGCCGAATGGGACCGGGTGATCGGGATCAACCTCACCGGCACATTTCTGGTGGCCAAGGCGGCCCTGGCCAAGATGATCGAGCAGGACCGGGTCGACGGGGAGCGGGGCTCGATCGTGACCGTCGCCAGCATCGAGGGCCTGGAAGGCACGGCGGGCGGCAGCTCGTACAACGCCGCCAAGGGTGGCGTCGTGCTGCTGACCAAGAACATCGCGCTCGACTACGGGCCGAGCGGCATCCGCGCGAACGCGATCTGCCCCGGCTTCATCGAAACGCCAATGGCCCAAAGTGTTTTCGGGCTGCCCGGGATGGAGGGTCCGCTGGCCTCCATCACAAAAGAGCATGCGCTGCAACGGTTCGGCCGGCCGGAGGAGGTGGCGGCGGTGGCGGCCTTCCTGCTGTCGACCGACGCGTCCTTCGTCAGCGGTCAGGCCATCGCCGTCGACGGCGGCTACACCGCCGGTCGCGATCACGGCGTCGTTAAACTCTTCGGATTTCCCGAATGATGGCTTAAGGTTCGCGCATGGCTGGTTCTGTCACTCCTGACGACGCGATCGAGGCAATCCGAGGCAGCGGCGGCGCACAGCCGGGCTATCGTGCGCTGCACGCGAAGGGCACCCTGTACCACGGCAGGTTCACCGCGAGCCCCGAGGCGGCCACGCTTTCGCGGGCAACGCACCTCGATGGCTCGTCGGTGCCGGCGCTGTTCCGCTTCTCCAACGGGGCGGGTAACCCCAAGCAGCCCGACAATGTGTCCGGGGTGCGGGGGCTGGCGGTCAAGTTGACCCTGCCCGATGGGACGACGACGGACGTGTCGACGCAGACGGCCCGGCTCTTCGTCTCCAGCACGCCGGACGGATTCGTCGACCTGCTCAAGGCGATGCGGCCCGGCCCGACCATGCCGCTGCGCATGGCCACCTACCTGGCCACCCATCCGCGGCTCCTTGGCGCGCTGCCGGTCGTGCGCGACGCCAACAGGGTTCCGGCAAGCTACGCCACCGTCGAGTATCACGGGCTGCACGCGTTCCGCTGGGTCGCCGCCGATGGCAGCGCCCGCTTCGTCCGCTACCACCTGCACCCGGTGGCGGGCGAGGAGTTCCTGTCGGGCGGGGCCGCCAAGGGCAAAGATTCCGACTTTCTGCACCACGAGCTGAACACCCGCCTGGCCGGCGGGCCGGTGCGGTTTGACTTCCTCGTCCAGATCGCCGGGCCGAACGACTCGACGGTCGATCCGTCGGCGCCCTGGCGCAGCACCGAGACGGTCACCGTCGGCAACTTCGAGATCACCGGCCTCGACACCGAGCGCGAGCAGGGCAGCGACATCGTGGTTTTCGACCCCATGCGGGTGACCGACGGCATCGAACCGTCCGACGACCCGGTGCTTCGGTTCCGCACCTATGCGTATTCGGCGTCGGTCAAGCTGCGCTCCGGCGTGGATCGCGGCGGCGAAGCGCCTCCCGTCCCATAGTTCCCCCCCGGCGAGCATGCGTGTCTGTACGCCGACACGCTCCGACGCGTTGCATTCCGCGCACCCTCGCCACAGGTAGTCAGCTCAGCGTGGCGGTGGCGGCTTGCTCGATCACGTCCATCGCCTCGCCGCGCTTGCGCCATGCCTTCAGCTGCCGCATCGCCCCGTTTCCCTGTGCTGCGATGCGGTCGAGTTCGGCGACGACGCGGTCGTGTTCACCGAGCGCATCCAACGCCGGCCGTACCCGCCGCACCAGTGTGCCCAACTGCTCACGTGTCGGCACCGCGCCGCGGCCGTCGTTCAAATCCAGTGTGTGCCCGGATAATCCGTCGTGGGCGGCCTTCCAGTACGCCGCACGCAGCGCAGCGGGCGGCAGGCGCTTGACGCTATTGCCTATGTCGCCACCGCGCTGCTCGTCGAGCGCTGTCATCACCGCGGCCCTGATCAGCGTGGCGATCAACACTGTTTCGGCGACCGTCGCCGGCACGTCGGCCACCCGGACCTCGACGGTCGGGAAGCTCGCCGACGGACGCACGTCCCAATAGATCATGTCCGCATCCAGGATCACCCCGGCAGCGACCAGCATCCGCACCGTGTGGTCGTACTCTTCGGCTGAAGTAAAAAACGGTGGCGCCCCGGCGGCCGGCCAACGTCGCCACAGCACGCTGCGCCAGCTCGCGTAGCCGCTGTCCGCGTTGCGGTAGATCGCCGAATTCGCCGACAGCGCAAGAAAACTCGGCAGCCATGGCCGCAACCAGTTGCTGACCTGGATGGCGGCCGCACGGTCGGGCACCTGCACGTGCACGTGGCATCCGCAGATGCCTTGCTCGTGCGCAACCATCCCGAATTGCGCGCCGATCCGCCGATACCGGTCGGTCTCGGTGACCGGGAACGCGTGCGGCGTCACCGGCGGAAGCCCCAGGGCAAGCAGCCGAACCCCCGCAGCCTCGGCGGCCTGCGCGGCGGTGCGCCGGAGCCCGGCGAGGTCATCGGTGAGCTGGGCACTCGTCATTGCCACGCTGGAGGTGGTTTCCACCTGGCAACTGCTCAGTTCCAGTTGCAGTGTGGCGCCGCGGGTTTCGGCTTCCGCGGCCACCTCGGCGTTGCGCGGGGCTGGCTCGCCGGTCCGCGGGTCAACCAGGAGGAATTCCTCCTCCACACCGACAGAGGGAAGATCGCTCACCCAACCTCCGGCCGCGTCAGCCCGGCCGGCGCGTTAGCAGCGAACGGAACCGAGGGCGGCGTCCACGGTCGGGTAAACGGGCAGCATCTGGGTGAGCCCACACGATTTCACGATGCGCGCCACCATCGGCTGGTGGCTCACCAGCCGCAGTTCGATGCCGCGCTCGCGGCAACCCTCCGCCTCTTCGGCCAGCGCGGCGAACGCGCAGCAGGCCATGAAGTCGAGGCCGGAGACGTCGACGACGAAGGGTCCAGGCGCTGTGACGACGGCGGCCGCCTCGTCGAGCAGCTGGCGCCAGGTGCGCTCGTTGCAGGCGTCGACCTCGCCGCCGGCGTAAATGACCACCGCCGGGCCGCTGCGATCGGTGGTGGCCCTCAGCGTGCTGTGGGGATCGCCCAGCTCGTAGACGAGCCGTGTGCTGAGCATCAGGTGCGTGGATAGCGGTTCCGTTGTGGCCAGGCGCATAGTGGACTCCCTAATCGACCGGCAATCGTGATGCCGGGATGGATGCCCGTCCTGTTGTCTAAAGACAGGGTTTCACAACAATGTGTGAATCTCATTTCTATAACAAGACAGGGCGGTCTGTCTACGTGGCGCGAGCTATGAGTACCCTAAGGATCGCTATGACTAGCGTCGACGACGTCACGACGCCCACGGTGTCACCTCGCGAACGAATATTGAATGCGGCATACGAGCTGTTCAGCAGGCGTGGGATCCGCGCGGTAGGCACCGACGAGGTGATCGAACGGGCCGGTGTGGCCAAGGCGACGCTCTACCGTCATTTCGCGACGAAGAACAACCTCGTGCTGGCCGTGCTGGAGCGTCGTGAACAGCTCTGGACCCACGGTTTGATCGAAGCCCAGTCGGAGTTGCGCGGCAACACCCCCGAGGAACGGTTGCTGGCGATCTTCGACGTCCTGCACGAGTGGTTTCAAAACCGCGACGGTTTTGAAGGCTGTTCGTTTATCAACGTGTTGCTCGAATTGGGGCCCGATCATCCCGCCGGGCAGGCCAGCATCGTTCACATCGACAATGTCCGCGACATCGTGCGCCAACGCGCGGTCGCGGCCGGGCTGGACGACGTCGAGGACTTCGCCTGGTCCTGGCACATTCTGATGAAGGGCGCCATCATCCTGGCGGCCGTGGGCGATCTGGACGCCGCCCACCGCGCTCAGAAGATGGCCCGTGCTCTCATCGAGCAGCACCGACCCCGGTAGTTACGCCGCGTCGGCCGCGCTGGTATCGGTCTTGCGGGTGTGCTCGGCCTCGAGTTCGGCGACTGCGCGGGATGTGCGTTCCCGCAACAAGATTGCGGCGGCGGCACCGACCACGACGGCGATGACGAGGGCTATCCAGGAGAACCGCTCCATCCAGCGTTCGGCGGCCATTCCGGCGAAGTAAACGAGCGCGGTGGTACCGCCCGCCCAGCAGATTCCACCGGACACGTTGGCGGCCAGGAAGCGCGGGTAGGGCATCTTCAAGGCGCCGGCCAGCGGGCCCGCAAAGATCCGCAGCAGCGCGATGAAGCGGCCGAAGAACACCGCGCCAACGCCCCACCGGTTGAACAAGCGCTCGGCCAGCGCGACGTGTCCCGGCCCGAAGTGTTTCGGGAACCGCCGGCCGAGTCGGTCGAAGAGCGGCATGCCGAACCGGCGGCCGATCGCGTAGCCGATCGAGTCGCCCATCACCGCGCCGATCACGGCGGCCGCGCCGACGCCGACCGGGTTGACGGCCAGGTCGTGATGCGACGCCATCAGCGCCGCGCTGACCAGCACGATCTCGCCGGGAAGGGGAACGCCGAGGCTTTCGATCCCCACCACGCCGCCGACCACGAGGTAGACCGCGAGTGGCGGGATTGAGTGCAGCAGCGCCTCGACATTCATGGGTAAAGGATGCCTGACCCCTATTCGACCCGTGCCGATGGCATGCCGACGGGCTCCAACCGCGGACGTTTGGGCACTCGCCCGTCGGCCGAAGACTTACCGCGCAAGCGTCGCCACACCCATGGCGTGAACTTTTCCCGCGCCCAGCGCAGCTGCCCATACGTACGGGCGCTGAACGGCAGCCGCGTCGCGCTGCCGCTCGCTACGGCCCAATCATGATTGCTGCCAGGTAAATTGAGAGCTTCGGCGACTGCGGCAGCGAACAGAGTGTGCCCCTTGGTGGAGGCATGGACGCGGTCGATGTCCCACGTATCCAAATTGCGCATCGAGGGCGCGTTGTAAAGGTCCACCAGCCTGAAGTCGTATCGTTGGGCGACCCCTGCGATCGCATCGTTGATGCGGGCGAGCCGCCCGGACACCAGCCGGCCGAGCGGGAGGAACTGCGCGACGTTCGGGAAGGTTGTCGTCACCACCGTCGCCCCCGATTCGGCGAGCGCCGCGTAAATGCTTTCGAGGTCGGCGAGCGCCGAGCCGAACGAGCGTCCCGGCTGGATCACATCGTTCATCCCGATGCACACCGTGATCAGATCCGGGCGCATCGCCAGGGCCGGGGGCACTTGCTCCCTGAGCACGTGAGCCACCAACTTGCCGCGTATCGCGAGGTTGGCGTACTCCAAACCGGGATGGATCGAATCGATGTGCGCGGCGAGGCGGTCGGCAAATCCGAGGAGTCCGACAGCGTCGTCACCGTCCCATAGGCCCTCGGTCTGACTGTCACCGATGGCTACATACCTCCCGTATCGGCGGTATCCGTCGCGCACGAACCTGAGACTAACCGCCGGCCGGCCCCTTGCGTTGTAGCGTGGCCCTGGCTTGACCGGGAGTCGGTCTCGACTAGAGGGGGGCGGGTGGAGTTCAACCTCGCGCAAATTTTCGCGGCGGTGGCGGCGGCCAACCCCGACCGCGACTGCATCGTGTTCGGAGATCGGCGACTCAGTTTCGCCCAGACCGACGAGCGTGCGCGCCGTTTCGCTCGGGCGCTGCACGGTTGGGGGCTTGGCGCGCATCGGGAACGCTCGCAGCTGGCACCCCACGAATCGGGTCAAAGCCATCTCGGGTTGTACATGGCGAACTGCAACGAGTTCCTGGAAGCCATGCTGGGCGCATACCAAGCCAGGGTCGCCCCGTTCAACGTCAACTATCGCTATGTCGCCGACGAACTGGTGTACCTGCTGGGCAACGCCCGTGCGGACGCGCTCATGTATCACGCCCGGTTCGCGCCGACGCTGGCCCTGGCGTTGCAGCAGCTGCCGCCGATGCGGCTGATCCACGTCGACGATCAGTCGGGAAACGACCCGCTGCCGGGTGCGGTGCGCTATGAGGACCTGCTGGCTTCTGGGTCCAAGGTGTCCAAGGCGTCCGACTCGCCGCTCGACGTGGCGCTGTCGCCCGACGATCTCTATGTGCTTTACACCGGCGGTACCACCGGGATGCCCAAGGCGGTGCTGTGGCGCCAGCACGACATCTACATGAACGCCATGGGCGGGCGGACCTTCGGCACCAGCGAGGGGGTGAGCAGCCTGCAGGAGATCGTCGAGCGGTCGCGACCCGACGAGCCGGGTTCGATGACGGCGGCACCGCTCATGCACGGCGCGGCACAGTGGGCGGCGTTCATCAACCTGTGCGCCGGGCGGCCGTTCGTGATGGCGCCGACGACGACGCACTTCGATCCGGCGGAAGTGTGGGCGCTGGCCAGCCGGGAACGTGTCGCTTCGCTGTCCATCGTCGGCGATGCCTTCGGCCGGCCTCTGCTCGACGCGCTCGAGTCCGGCGAGTACGACCTGTCCGGGCTGCTGGTGCTGGTCACCGGCGGTGCGGCGCTCACCGCGCCTGTCAAGCAGCGATTCGTCGAGCTGCTGCCGCACCTTACGATCCTGGACACCGGCGGGTCGTCGGAATCCGGAGCGCAGATGGGTCAGATCTCCGCCCGCGTGCAGCGGGCATCAGGCCGGTTCGCCCCGAACCCGGGGGCGGTGGTGGTCAGTGCGGACCTGACCCGGATCCTGTCGCCCGGCGACGACCAGATCGGGTGGCTGGCCCAGCAGGGCCTGATCCCGCTGGGCTACCTCGGCGATGCGGAGAAGACCGCGCGGACCTTCCCGGTCGTCGAAGGGATCCGGCATTCGGTCCCTGGGGACCGGGCGCGTTGGGACGCCGACGGCCAGATCGAGCTGCTGGGCCGCGATTCGGTGACCATCAACTCCGGCGGCGAGAAGATCTTCGCCGAAGAGGTCGAGGCCGCCATCGCCGAACATCCCGCGGTCTACGACGTTGTGGTGACGGGCCGGCCCAGCGTTAGGTGGGGAAACGAGGTCGTCGCGATTGTTCAGCTGACCGACGGTCAGCGTGTTGACGCCGAGAGCATCATCGCCGAGGCCGCCCGTCGCATTGCGCGCTACAAACTGCCCAAAGACGTCGTCTTCTGCGACCGGGTGCAGCGTTCACCGTCCGGCAAGGCCGACTATCGGTGGGCGAAAGCGCAAGTGGCTGAGGGTCGCTGAACACGACTCCTGAGTGTGTAACGGCCGCCGGTCGAAACTCGATATTGACGTGTGCCCCGTCGTCACGGATGACGGTGACCTACAGAGAGGTTGCAGATGTCATTTGTGAATGCCGTGCCCGAAGCGGTGACGGCGGCGGCGACTCCGACCGCGGGAATTGCGGCGCTTGCCGCGGACGCCGTGTCGGCGGCTCTGGTGGCGGTGTTCAGCTACCACGGGCTCGGGTATCAGTCTTTGGGCGAGCTGACAGAGCTACACGACCAAATCGTGCAGGCGCTGCGGTCGAGCGCGCGTTCGTATACGGCTGCCGAGTCTGAGAATGCGTCGCTGCTCCAGGAGGCGTTGGGTGCCGTGGGTGCGCCTGCTCAGGAGCTGCCGGGGCATCCGCTGTTTGGCAACGGCAACGGCGGCCTGTCCGGCTAGTCAACCCTTTTCGGCGGTACCGTCACTGGCATGGCGACAAAGAGGCAGCGGGCCGCACCACAGGCGGCTGCCGATTCGCTTGCGCCGCAGTATCCGATCGAGTCGGTCGACAACGCGCTCAAGCTGCTGTTGCTACTGGGCGAGCAGCCGCAGATTCGGCTGAGTGAGGCAACCCGGTATCTGGGTGTGGCATCGTCCACCGCGCACCGCCTGCTGGCCATGCTGACCTATCGCGGGTTCGTGCGGCAGGACCCGGTGTCCAAGGCGTACCTGCCGGGTCCGGCGCTAACCAGTGTGGCGTTCGCGATATTCGGCCGCATCGATGTCCAGGCGACCGCTCTGCCCATCATGCGCAGCCTCAGCGAACGCCTGCGCGAATCGATTCACGTCGGGATGCTCGACGGCGCCAACGTTCGGTTTGTGGCCGCGGTGGAGGGCCCGGCCGCCGTGCGGGTTGCCTCCCGGCTGGGGCGCACGATGCCGGCGCACTGCACCTCGACGGGCAAGGTCATGCTGGCGCAGTTGTCGCAACCGGAGTTACACCAACTGCTGCCGGACCAGGAGCTCGCGCGCATTACCGCGCACTCGATCGGCAGCCGCACCGAATTGGAGGCCGAGCTTTCGGCCATCCGCGAACGGGGCTACGCGGTCAATCGCGAAGAGAGCGAGGAAGGCGTTGCCTCAGTTGCGGTTCCGATACCGACCGGGGCTCCCGGCCTGCGGCTTGCGCTCAACGCGGCGGCTCCGCGCGACCGGCTGAACAGCTCCCAGTACCCCGCGGTGGCCGCCGCACTTGTCAAGGCGGCCAAGGATATCGGCGATCAACTCGGCTGAACTAACATTCCTACGCGTTTGTTGCGTCCATCTGCGCCGAAGACCAGGATTTGCATCTGCGATCGTATGAACCCGAGTGTCATTCTGGTGTTCGCCGTTCCCCGATGTTCTATCCACGCACACGCAAGCTTGAATCCATTCAGGACATAGCGGTCACGAAACCGCAACTCCAACAGCGCAGTCCATCGATCCGTAACAATCGAAACCAAAGTCGAGCGCGGAGCCCGGAACAAAAGCCAGGCCGGCGTTTCGAGCAGCTTAACGACGAGGTCCGCATTACGCCATCGCGTGCCGAATATGTGCCCAATAGGAACGGCCAGTGCGTTGCTGCAGCACTGAGTGCACTATCTCACCTCGAGTCGGCGAACCCTCCACGGCGCTGCCCGCCAGCCAAGCCTGGGCGGCGCTCCAGACTTTCCAGGTACGTCGCCACTGCTTGCCCACGATTGGCCACGCCGAACTTGTGCAGAATGCGTTTCACGTGCGACTTTACGGTTTCCTCCGATAGAAAGATCGTCGTAGCGATCTCCCGGTTGCTTGCGCCTTTGGTCATCAGCTGCAAGACCTCGTATTCGCGGCGGGTCAGATCGGAGACCACTTCGCTGCGACTCTGCCACGGGGCGACTGTCGTGGTGGGCTGATCGGATTCAAGCAGTGGAATGTCACCGCCCAGGCCACCCAGCAGGCCGCTTGCCGACCGGGCCAGCTGTTCGGCGACTCTTTGCTGCAATTGCAACTGTTCGATCAGCATCGCCCGTTCCACGATCGGCCCCAACGACGCGGCGAAGGCGGCGATGACGTCACGGTCGACCTCGTCGACCGGCCGGTCGCTGAAATAGGCATCACCGTGTATCGTCGCGACGACGTCGCCATAAGCGATCACCGGCGCACCGACATAGTTTGCGGCTTGCATCTTTTGCACGATCGGCTGAAACGCGTCGGGGTCGTTCAGCGCATCGGTGATGATCGCCGGGGAGCGGCGGCGAATGATCAGCGCCTCGGGACGTTTTGGTGCCAGATCGTATCTCGTGCTGGCCGAGAGAGCCTGGCAGTCCTTGGCCCACTCGTCGTGGTCGGCGAAAACGGTGGCGGCGGCACGCAGCACGCCACCCTCACGCTGGAACACCATGAAGCGCTCGAGTCCGGGGAGTTCGCACATCGTCGTGGCCGCGTGTTCGAGCAGGGCCCTGACCCCCGCGGAGGGGGACAGCCGCGTGCTCACCTCTTGCCCACTGGTGAGCATGTGCAACCGCTCGTCGTTGACGGCCTGACGATGGCTGGACCGAATGTCTTGAAGCTCGATGGCGACTTCACACAGCCGTGCCAGCTCGCGCGAGTCCCCGGAGGCGGCGCGGTCACGCATCGCGCGAAGCAGTTGGTCGTGGAGTTCGTCGGCGCGAGTGCCCATCTCGGTCAGGAATCGGTCCTTCTGGGAGTCGACGCCGTCGAGTCGGCTGAACCGGCAGCATGTTGGCCGCCTTGGCGAACGCGCGTTGGTAGCGACGGACTAATGCCTGCAGACGTGGACTCCCAGGTGTCTCGCATCTGCTTTCGGCCGGATGCCGACGAGAGATCAACCGGCATCGCTACTCCTGGGTATGTGCGCGGCCAGCCTTGCCACCGAGCCCGGGACCGGGGCGACCATCCGGAATAGGTCTGGTGGGCGCGCCCTGCCTGGCAAGATCAAGGGGCCGCGTCGGTGCAATCACGCGTCGGTGCGCAAGCTTGCCTGCACGGCGCTTCGCTACCGCGCCGATCTGCCACCCACGCTTCGATCTCCACGCACATTATGGTTATCATTATGGACCTCCTCGGCCCATTACCGATGAACTTTGCTGCACAATTCGTCAATTCAGCTGCACGCTGATATGCGCGCCTGCACCTCTCACCGCGGAGAGCAAATGTCAAACGGCCGAGGCCCATAGGTTCAGTCCGGCGGTGTGCGGGTACGCCATCGCAGCTGCCGGGCTTGCGCGCAGCAACATGTCGGACACGCAGCGGTATCTTGTTGCGTCTCCAGGTACCACAGCAGGTTGTGCCGGCGCCAGGGCCGCAGAGCCGCGCGGATGGCCTCGTCGGGGTTCACGCCGCGCGATCACCGCCTCGGCCCCCACAACTCCGCCGACGAGACTCATCACCATACCGTCGGCGTAGAAAACGGGTGCACCACCGGAGTAGTGGCGTTTGAGTTCGAGCGTGCCCGGTGCCGAGGGCGCCACGGCGCCCCATGGTGAGGCCGGTACCAGCGCCCGGCCGAGGGTCTCTTCGGGATCGTCGGGCGTCAGGCCCATAGCGTCAGCGACGCCAAATAGCTGCTCGGTCATGATCCGATGCTCGGCTTCTTTGTTGTACGGGGCGTCGCGGTCGACGACACGGACGTAAATTCCGTACCACGTGGACCGTGGTGACAGTGGGTCGCGGAAGGGAGTGAAGTACCCGACGTCGATGGCTCCTGCGCGCCGCACCGCAGGCGCAAACGCGGTCTCGGCTTCCAGCGGATAGCTGACGCCGCCTGCCGGGGCGATAAATGGGGCCTGCACCCCCAAGACCATCCGCTTCGGGGGCTTGGCCTCACCGCCGATCAGTGTGGGCACGGTGGTGGCGTTGACGAGCAGGGGATGCCGCCCCGCGCTGAAGCTGCGCAGGTGTGAAGCGGATTCGACTTTTTCGTCGACGAACTCGATCGGCAGCTTGGACGCCAGTTCACGCATGCCGCCAACCACCCTGCTGTTCCGCACCCCGTAGGCGATCGGTCGTTGGGCCGCCAATGCGTTCTGCCATTGTCCCCGTTTGGTGAATTGCCATGACCGCCCTTGCTTTACGGCCATGGCGGCGGCCTGGCGGTAGGACACCGGCGGTGCGTCGGCGGATCCCGACACCACCTCGAGGATGTCATCCAGCGTCGTGTTCAACGCGGCGCTCATGAAGTCGACTCCGCGCCCGCGCAGGCTGACGCCGTTTATCAGTCGCCGCGTCTCGACAACCGGGGGTGCAACGACAGTGACTTTGCCTTCGAATAACGGGCTTTGGGCAAGCCAGCCGGCGAACGCCAGGGCACCGATCCCGTTGCCGGCGATGACTGCCGAATCGTAGGCGCACATGCCGCGGCCGGTAATGGTCTTGTTCAGGAAATCGCGGACCGCGATCCGTCGAGCCTGATCAGCCCCACGCACGGTGCCCTCTGGTGCCTGCATCTTCTGCCCCTTTCGGTCAGCGGTTTGGCGTCGCGGATCGCGTTGATTCAAAACGTATCTGCGGGCATCAGCCTGCTCTGGGCGGGTGCGCCGGTCAATGGAGTCGGCGACGAAATAGCCACAACGGGTGAGAAACTCCCCCTCGCTTCGGGTGTGGCCGGCTTCGTGTACTGCTGGCCGGCAGCCCGAACCGGCAACAGACCGGGCGACGAGTGAGTTTCCCTACTCCGAAAGGGGGATTCCGCCGCTTTCGACGGTGTCGGCGGCAGGGCCAGGCGTGCATCCTGATGCTGTCGGGTGGTAGTGGATCGACATGCGCGAAGCTAGCCAGTCGTCGGAGGTGACGGCCGCCATCTCGCTCCACACATCGAAACATATGAAGGAGTCATCATTTCCACATCACTTTGCTTCCCTGTGGGAGTCCTCGGACCGGGCTGAGCGGTATAAGGCGCAGCTGTTGGACTTCATGGAGGCGCACGTGTATCCGGCCGAGCCGGTGTATCACGTTCAGATGCGCGAATCAGGGAACCCTCATCATCACCCGCAGATCGTCGAGGATCTCAAGGCGAGAGGCGCGGCGCCGGGGTTTGTCGAATTATTTCATCCGTCCTCGCAATGGGGTCCCGGGTTGACCAATCTGGAGTGCGCTCCGCTCGCTGAGATCATGGGGCGAAGTCCGCTGCTGGCACCTGAAGCGTGCAACTGCAATGCCCCCGATACCGGAAACATGGAGTTGCTAACACTTTTCGGTACCGATGAACACAAGCAGCGATGGTTGCGCCCGCTGTTGGAGGGAACGATCCGCTCGGCGTTCGCGATGACCGAACCGGCGGTGGCGAATTCGGATGCGACCAATATCGAACTGCGCACGGACCGCGCCGGCGACGGTTATCTGCTCAATGGTCGAAGTGGTTTGCCTCCAATGCGATGCATGCGAACTGCGAAGTGCTGATTGTGATGGGAAAGACGGATCCTGCAGCTGCGCCGCATCGACAACAGTCGATGGTGGTTGTTCCCATCGATGCCTCCGGGGTCCGGATCGTCCGAAGTCTGCCGGTGTTTGGCTATCAGGACCGGGAGGGCCACGCCGAGATTGAGTTTGACAATGTGCACGTACCGGCCAGCGATCTGCTCAAGGGTGAGGGTGAGGGATTCGCTATCGGTCAGGCACGACTCGGGCCGGGCCGCATTCACCACTGCATGCGCGCGATCGGCATGGCCGAGCGGGCACTCGAATTGCTCTGTCAGCGTGCTGATTCCAGGATTACTTTTGGCTCGGCGCTTAGCGACCGCGCGAATATTTGCGACTGGATCGCCGAAGCGCGCATCGGGATCGAGAAATCGCGGTTGCTGATCCTCAAGACGGCCTGGCTGATGGACACGGTCGGCAACAAAGAAGCGAAGACCGAGATCGCCGCCATCAAGGTTGACGCCCCCAGCGTCGCGCTCGGCGTGGTCGACCGCGCGATTCAAATCCACGGCGGTCTGGGGGTGACCGAAGACAGTCCGCTCGCCGGATTCTGGGCGCACCTGCGCGCGATGCGCATCGCCGACGGCCCCGACGAGCTCCACAAGCGAACGATCGCCCGGCAAGAACTGCGTAAGCAACGGCTGCGCCGTGATGACCGGACAGGGGCGGCCTGATATGGAAGGTATGGATCTGACGGGCAGAACGGCGGTGGTGACTGGCGCGTCCCGCGGTATCGGCCACACCGCGGCACGGTACCTGGCCGATCTGGGCGCCAACGTGGTCCTCACGGCCCGCACGCAGGACGCCGCAGATGCGGCTGCCGAGAACGTTCAGCGGGCGCAGTCGGTTTCGCGGCGCACGCCGCCGACGACGACGCCGCCCGACGATGCGTCGACCTCACCCTCGAACGCTTCGGCCGCCTCGACATCTTGGTCAACAATGTCGCAACGAATGCCGCGTACGGTCCCCTTGTCGAGCAGCACCATGAAGCGTTCCGCAAGACGATTGATCTCAATGTGTGGGCGCCGATCATGTGGTCGTCTCTGGCGGCGCGCTCATGGATGAGCGAGCATGGCGGGGCAATCGTGAACACTGCGTCGCTGGGTGGACTCATAACCGAGCCCAACCTGGGGATCTACAACGCCAGCAAAGCCGCGCTGATACACCTGACCAGGCAAAGCGCCGTGGAACTCGCACCCAAAGTGCGGGTGAATGCTGTTGCGCCTGGCGTGGTCCGCACCAAACTCTCGGAGGTCCTCTGGCGCGAGCACGAGCTGGCCATAACCCACACGCTGCCCCTTCGACGCATCGGCGAACCTGAAGATATCGCTTCGACCATCGTTTTTCTTGCATCCGATGCCGCTGCCTGGATTACCGGTCAAACTGTGGTGGTGGACGGGGGAGCGATCTTATGAACACAAGGAAAGACGGTCCCGTCTCGACTTCTGACATCCAGGGACGAGGGTCATCGGCCACGGTGCCCGGGATGGACGACGCTGGCCTGACGTCCTGGCTGACCAGTCTTGAGCCAAACGCCACACCGCCGTTGACGGCGCAGCGCATCGGCGTAGGTCAGTCGAATTTGACCTACATACTGTCCGACACTGTCGGGCACCGATGGGTACTGCGGCGCCCACCAGTGGGCCATCTCATGGCCTCGGCCCACGACGTGCTTCGTGAGGCGGGCATCCTCGATGCCCTCGCACCGACCGGTGTCCCGGTGCCACAAATCTTCGGTATCGCCCAGAAGGGCCAGATCGCCGATGCACCACTGGTGCTCATGGAGTTTGTGGACGGCGTGGTGGTCGATGACGTCGCGGCATCCCACGCGCTGCCCCCACGTGCCCGCCATCGCGCGGGCCTCGCGTTGCCCGAAACGCTGGGCCTCATCCACGCGGTGGACCTAAACGCCACCAATTTCCTAGACCTCGCGAGTCATTCGCCGTACTCGCAGCGTCAGCTTAAGCGATGGTCTGGCCAGTGGGAACAATCCAAGACACGTGAACTGGCTGACCTTGATCTGTTGACTCACCGGCTACGGGCGGCGGTTCCGCCATCGCGCGAGCTGACGCTGGTCCACGGCGACATGCATCTGCGCAACATCGTGGTGTCCGCTAGTCACGGCGAGATTCTGGCCGTTCTGGACTGGGAACTGGCTACGTTGGGGGACCCGGTCGCCGATCTCGGTACCACGCTGGCGTACTGGCCCGAGGACGACGAAGCGGTCCTCCCAGACTTTCGCTCCCTGCTGTTGCCGGGTTATCCGCGCCGCGCCGATCTTGTCGAACGGTACTGTCGCACCACCGGACGTGATGTGAGCGATGCTGAACTGGGCTTCTGGCATGCGCTGGCGTTGTGGAAGATCGCCATCATCGCCGAGGGCATCCTGCGCCGGGCACAACAAGATCCGCGCAACCGCGCAACCTCCGGTGCCCCCGTTCATCAGACTGTGAACGATCTCGTCTCGCTGGCGCACGACATCGCCGCAGGCGCAGGGATCTGAACTGCCGCTGACAGCGACGGCTACCCGGCTCATGCCGCTCATTGGGCCGGGGGCGGCGGGCGGCCGGGTTGGTGATCAAAGTCGACACATCGTGAGGCAGCCGCCGGACCATGGTGCGCGCGTTGGCCGCGGCGACGATGGAGTCTGGATTCAGGTGTGCCAGAGCGGGATCGAGCACCTACCGGTCCCGGTGGTGTATCTGGCGTAACGAGTTCGGCGGGCTGAAGGCCCAGGACGCCAACCGGCTCAAGGATCTCGAGCGTGAGAACGCCGCCCCGTCGCGCACGCGGCTTGTTGGGATACCGAGAGCGCAGTCGAATGCGCATAGACACATTTCGGTGAGATCGGCCCGCGAGATATTCGGTGACTGAACCCATTTCACGCAGGCTGCGCGAACGAACGCCAACCAGCCCTCTACGGCGATCTCGGCGACATCGCGCAGACGTCCCTCCGCGACGAGTTCATCGACCAGGCGTTGGCCCACGACGTTTAGCTCTTCGGCGATGATCGCCTGGATTGCCGGGTCATCCGACAATGCGCCGCGGTTGATCGTGACTGCTTCAAAGGGATGATCGACGAAAGATTGGATGTGGGCCTCGAGTCCGGCGGCAAGCTGTTCTGCGAGCGGTAGCTGCGGATCAGGGCCGACGCGTGCCAAGAACCGGTTACTAGCGCGCTTGAAGATCGCTACGTACAAGTCTCGCTTGCTCGGAAAATAGTGATACAGCGTCGCTCTGGACACACCCGCGCGCGCGGCGATGTCCTCCACCAAGACATCTTCATATGGCTTTTCCGCGAACATCGCGGCTCCGGTGTCGAGCAGCTGTTCGCGTCGCTGCTGCGGCTTCAGCCGGCGTCGTGTCACGCGCCGCCACCGCCGACATTCGGCCCTGGGCTATCAACCGCCGGACCGCCACGCTGCCACCTGTACCCACCAATGAACGACTCTCGTCCGCCGTGGACCAGTTCACTGGGTCCGGTCATGTCGGTTCCACACACACCCGTCTTCGTTGGTGAGCGCTGAGTATATGGGCTACCTGGCGCGGGTGGAAGGGCGCGGGCTGTTTTGTTGGAGCTGCTCTGCCAAGCGTTTGAGCGTTTGCTCCATGCCGGCGCGGAGGTGGTCGGCGCGGTCGTGGACCCCGACCATGTGTTGAATAGCGATCACCGGTGCGGCCTGGGGCTGCATTTTGGTCATCGTCAACGTGACTTCAGTTCCGTCGTCGGCGGGGGCCAGGTCGTAGCGCCACGACGTGTTCGATGGCCACGCAACATGGAACCCGAAGGTGCGTCCCGGAGCGTCGTCGGTGACCTTGCACACGGTGCTCCACCGGTACAGCGGGCCAATGTGGTTGTAGCCCTTGAACTTCTTGCCGTGCTTCATCCATTTGGCGGCATGGGTTTCGGGGCTGCGTTGCCCGATAGTGGTGATATCGCTGAGTGCGTCATAGGTCGTCATGGGATCGGCTGGGATCAGCCGGCTGACCGCGACGTGCAGCGCGGGCGAACTTTGGTCGCTCACTAGCTTGTTGGCCAGCAGCTTCGAGGACGCCGGGTTTTGTCCGGTGTAGAGGTTGCGGTCGACTACCAGGTAAGGCCGCAGCGGAAGCCGGCCTTTGGAATAGATCGCCCCGGCCTCGATTAGGCGGTCCTGCAACAGCCACGGGGCCTTACGGGCAAGGCGGTTGAGTCGCTCTTCGGTGTTGGACAGCGCCGTCATTCGATAGCCCTCAAACGGCCATGTGCCGTCCTGGCGGCGCGCCGCCAAGGTGGCCGCGGGCGCGTGACACAGTAAGGCAAGCGGCCGACCGGATTCCAGCACAGCGGTCAGGATCCGGCCGGAATCTGCGTCGACGGCGAGGTCTTCCATCGGGCCGTGGCCGCCCGGGTAGAACACCACGTCATAGTCGTCCGGATCGATATCGGCTAGCACCTTGGGATGGGCGAGCGCCGAATCATGTTGGCGCAGATAGCCGGCCACTGCACGGGTCTTTGCCGGGAGGCCACCGGCCAGCCCGAGGCTGGCCCGGTCCACCGTCGGCGCTACCCCTCCGGGAGTGGCGATGGTGATGTCCCAGCCAGCCGCCGCGAAAATCCGGTGGGGCTCGGCCAGCTCTTCGGCCCAATAGCCGGTTGGATGGCTGGTGCCGTCGTTGAGAGTCCAACGGTTAGCGGCGGAGACCACGATCAGTACAGAGGTCATTGTAATTTCCTTTCCAAACTTACTTCTGCATCAGTTGTTTCGACGGGAGTCGGTGCTCACAGTGGTGCCAGGCTGGCGAAGGCGCCGTTGCAGTACACCAACGGGTCACCCGACTCGCCGAAATGGGCTTGGGTGATCAGGCCGATAAAGATTGAATGTGTCCCAACTTCGAGGATGTCGTCGACGCGGCAATCGAAGCTGACGAGACTGTCATAGAGCGCAGGTACATCGCCGGGCAGGTTGCTCCAGTTCCCTTGTTCGAACTTGGCAGAACCACGCACCCCGTGCATGCCGGCGAAGCGTTCCGCTAGATCACGGTGATCAGCGCGCAGCATGTTCACCGCGAACCTGCCGGTCTCTTTGACGACCGCCTCCAAGTCCAGCGAGCGGTTCAGGCAGCACAGCACGGTGGGCGGCTCTGCGGTCAACGACGTCACCGCGGTCGCTGTCACCCCTAGCGGGCCATTCGGGCCTGTACCGGAGATGATGCTGACCCCGCCGGCAAGCCGGCGCATCGCCAACCGAAAATCCTCGCCGCTGATTGCCGATTCCCGAAGTAGTGTCGCTGCGTGCATTTGGTCACCTCGTGCTAGTGGGGTTGATATCGAAAGTGCGTTGGGCTGTAACGCATCTGGTGACATCAACCTGTCTCGGCTGTGTGCATGGGTCAATCGGTTCGGCGATGAAATGCCCCCAAAGGGTGAGAATCACCATGTCTGCCCCCTTTCGGTGGCCAAACTGGCGTCGGGCTGCTGGCGTGGGATGCAGCACGCGGGCATCGCGGCCAGCGGCGACATCGACAACGGACTGCAATGCGGAATCCTCCGGCAGTGCCGGCGATGCTGTGCGGCGACGCTGCCGGCCCAGATTCGACACGTTCGAGTCCAGGGAGCCGCGATGTGAAATCCGCGGTTTTTGGGGGCTACCAAGTCCGCGGGCACAGGGTGATGTCATCAGGGCGCGCTACACCGAGAAGGCGAAATTCGGGTCTACGCCGTAGATCGCCAAGGTGCCCAACAGGACAACCACCTGTATCGAGACGAGCGAGAATCGCATCGACCGGCCGACGGCTTCGCCGACACCGACCGGGCCGCCGCTGGCGTTGTACCCGTAGTAGCAGTGGGACAGCATGACTGCCACGGTGATGATGAAAGTCTCCAAGAACGACCAGAACACGTCCTCCGGGCGCAGGAATGTCCGGAAATAATGTTCGTAGGTGCCGTGCGACTGTCCGTACAACCAGGTCGTGGTGAATTGTGGGGACAGGAACGCGATGCTGACCAACCCGGCGAACAGGGGGATGAGTGCGGCCAGCCCGGCGATGAGCCGCGTGGATGTCAGGTAGGCGATCGAGTTAATGCCCATCGCCTCTAGGGCGTCAATTTCCTCATTGATGCGCATGGCTCCCAGCTCGGCGGTGTGGCCGGCGCCGATTATGGACGCCAGCAAGATACCGCCGACTAACGGGAACGGCGATGCGTACGTTGATCAATGCGGCGAAGAAGCCAGTGAACGTCTCGATCCCGATGTTGCCCAGCGACGCAAAGCCTTGGACAGCTACCAGGGAGGCGCCGGACAGCGTCACGAAACCGCCGATTCCGACGGCGCCGCCGAGAAACGCCATGGGACCCACGCCCAAGCCGGTCTGAGCGATCTGCCGCAGCGTCTCCTTTGGGTAGTGGCGTAACGCGTTTACGACCTGCCCGACGTTACATAGCGAGAACCACACCATACGCCCGGTCTCGTCGAGTCCCCTTCCCAGAGCGCCGGCGTAGCGATTGAAATTTGCTGTCGCCCTAGGGAAGCGGGAGCGTAATACAACAGCGGTCGACATGGTCAGTGCCCTGTGCCGAAGCGCACGCCAATGGTAGTCAGCACCAGATTTACTGCGAATAGTGCTACCACGCATAACACCACGGTCTCGTTGACGGCAGTGCCCAGACCCTTGGAACCGCCGCCAACGGTGAGCCCGCGGTAGCAGCCGACCAGACCTGCGATCAGTCCGAAAACCGCTGCCTTGACAGTCGCGATCACGACCTCGGGCAGGCCGGTAATGGTGGTCAGCGTAGCTAGGTAAGCGCCACCCGAGACATTCTGCAGGTACACGCCGAACAGGTAGCCGCCGACCAGGCCCACCGTGATCACCAGGCTGTTGAGCAAAGTAGACACCAAAGTCGCGGCGATCACGCGGGGAACCACCAACCGGTGGATGGGGTCGATGCCGAGCACCTCCACCGCATCGATCTCCTCACGGATGGTGCGCGCGCCCAGGTCGGCGCAGATGGCTGTGGAGCCGGCACCGGCGATAACGAGCACGGTGGTCAGCGGGCCGAGCTGGGTAACGGCACCAAGCGCTGCGCCCGCACCGGAAAGGTCGGCGGCGCCGAACTGGGCCAGCAAGATGTTGAGCGTGAAGATCAGTAGCACCGTCAACGGTATCGAGACCATGATCATCGGCAGCAGCGCGACCCGCATGATGAACCAAGACTGCACGACGCATTCACGCCATTGAAAAGGCCTGCGAAACATCGCTTTACCGGCCAGCACGCACATCCAAAAGAAGCCGCCGACGAGCGTCACCGATGTCTGCAGCCGGTTCAGCAGCCGGTTCCCGTCGACACCGGTCGCGTCTGCGGCATCGGTGCTCACAGTGGTGCCAGGCTGGCGAAGGCGCCGTTGCAGTACACCAACGGGTCACCCGACTCGCCGAAATGGGCTTGGGTGATCAGGCCGATAAAGATTGAATGTGTCCCAACTTCGAGGATGTCGTCGACGCGGCAATCGAAGCTGACGAGACTGTCATAGAGCGCAGGTACATCGCCGGGCAGGTTGCTCCAGTTCCCTTGTTCGAACTTGGCAGAACCACGCACCCCGTGCATGCCGGCGAAGCGTTCCGCTAGATCACGGTGATCAGCGCGCAGCATGTTCACCGCGAACCTGCCGGTCTCTTTGACGACCGCCTCCAAGTCCAGCGAGCGGTTCAGGCAGCACAGCACGGTGGGCGGCTCTGCGGTCAACGACGTCACCGCGGTCGCTGTCACCCCTAGCGGGCCATTCGGGCCTGTACCGGAGATGATGCTGACCCCGCCGGCAAGCCGGCGCATCGCCAACCGAAAATCCTCGCCGCTGATTGCCGATTCCCGAAGTAGTGTTGCTGCGTGCATTTGGTCACCTCGTGCTAGTGGGGTTGATATCGAAAGGGCGTTGGGCTGTAACGCATCTGGTGACATCAACCTGTCTCGGCTGTGTGCATGGGTCAATCGGTTCGGCGATGAAATGCCCCCAAAGGGTGAGAAAACCAACCATGTTTGCCCGGCGCAGCCCTGAGCACGCACGGCTCCACTGCCCCTGGCACCGCCTCGGGTGAGACCACAACGCTGATGCACTACCTGGCCGTTGGTCTCCAGCGACAGGCGCTGCGCGGTCGGTGACGAGCCAGACGTGCACGGGCAGTCGATCCGGCACTGCCGGCGCGCAGCTTTGGGTGGGGCCGGCTTCGCCCGGGTAGCTGCCTACGCTCTCGACCCACAGGTCGCAACCCGCCTCTGGAACACATCCCTAGAGCTGCTCAATTGGTAGTGCGCATCGCCTTTAAATCGAGACCGCTTTCACGGTCCCTGACGAGGCGTCGACCACAACCAGCCCCTGGCCGGGCGGGACATATCCGGAACGCCCTGCGTCGTGATTCCCGGCGCGTATCCCTCCAAACCAGGGACTGTTCCCGTGAACCAGACGTTCTGTTCAACACTGGTCATGATCCTGTCACTGTTGCGAATCCACGAGAGCGAAATGATCTCTTAGGTGTTCGGCGACGATCTCTGGTTGCTCCACGCTCACAGAGTGTCCGGCTGCCGCGACCGTCAGGTGTCTACCGCCGGTCGCGGCGGCGATGTGCTCCGACGAGATGGGCGGCGGGTAAGCATGATCTTCGGCGCCGGCAATTGCGAGCACGGGGACCGTGGCCGCCACGAGTTCGTCGGCGATCGCAGAGCGATGGATGACCTGGTGCGCCGAATTGCCGATCGAGTTCGGTAGTGACAGCATGTGGACGCGCCAGTGCTTCGCTGCTGGAGTTTCCTGCGCAATGGAGCTGTCGCCGAACATGATGTACATCAGCATGTCGATCGACTCGGCCGCCCCTTTTTCCTTCATCGCTTCGACGAGGGGCTCGAACGCGGCCACCTGGTGTTCCACCTCGGCCGACGAATTGAGTGCAACAGCAGAGCGCAGCAGATCGGGCCTACGTGCGGCGAGACGCAGCGCGATGAAGCCTCCCATGGAATTACCGACGAAGTGGCAGGGCCCGAGTTCGAGCGCTTCGATCAGCGCCGCGGCATCAGCCGTGAGGGTATCCATATCAAGCTCATCCGAGGGAGCTTGCGCACTCTCGCCTTGGCCTCGATGGTCATAGGAGACGACGTGATAGTTCGAGGAGAAGTTGGCGAGGTAGTAGTCGAACATGTGCCGGTCGAAGAACAGCGAGTGACTGAACACGATGGCGGTCGCGTCCTTCGGGCCGGCCTCGTCGTATGCCAACGTCGTTCCGTTCACATCGATCATCGCCATGGTGGGCTCCTTCGCGGTCGTCGTTGGTTATCACATTAGGTATGGCTGGAGTAGCGGGCTTCTTCCTGCGCGCAGAAAACACCCTCGCGTGCGCAAGCCTGTTTCGCCTAGTGTGAATCGTGAGTGAGGCGGCAGCATGAACACAGACTCGTACATCCATCACCGGACTTCGACGCTCGACCTCGATCCACGGGAGCGGGCGGAGTTTTGGAGTGAACATGTCCGCGTGAACCACTGCCTCTTTGATTACCGCTTCCCGGGCGGTGGCCGGGACTTTCACGGAGCAACGGAAGTGCAGCGGGCCAGAGGGTTTCAGCTTGTGGAATTCTGGTCCGACGGTATCGACTATGTCCGTTCAGTCGATCAGATTCGTCGCGATCCCAACGACGACTACAGGCTGCTGGTTCCGTATCGCGGCGACCTGTCGATCCGCAAGGGCAGCGGATTGATCACGTTGGGGCGGGGAACGGCTGGATTGATCTCGACGCGGACGCCGTTCGAATTGATACATGGTGGCGCGGTGCGTGCCGTCGTCCTGACCATTCCCGCCGCAACCGCTGATCGTGTGTACGGATTCACGCCCGGCGCCAAAGCGTTCGATTTGGGCAAAGGGCTCGGAGTTGTGCTCGACTCGATCCTCCGCACCCTCGCCAGCGAGCGGGACCACTTCACAGCCAACGACTTCGAGACTGCATGCGAGCATGTCGTCGAGCTGACGTCCGCACTCACCGGCCGAGCTCAGCAGACAACACCTGAGACCGGACTTGCCGCGGTCGAGGCTTCGGTACGTCGATACGCTCGGCTGCATTCTGATGTGCCCAGCCTCAACGGTGGGGCGATCGCACGTGAACTGGGCTGGTCGTTGCGTCAGGTCCAGCTCGCACTTCAGGCTGGTGGCACAACCCCCCGCGAATTGATCCGCGAAGAACGACTCCGACAGGCTCGGCGGCGTCTGTTAGATCCGAGTTTGTGCAATCTCAGCATCGCGGAGGTTGCGTTCGCGTCGGGCTTTTCGTCGCTCAGCAACTTCGGTTCGGTGTTCCACCAACGGTTCGGAGTAAGTCCGCGCGAACTGCGCGAACACGCCGATTAACTCGAACTCGTTTTGGCACTGTCGATGAAGGTCCAGGTGTTTGGTTGCGCCGGTTCAGCGCTGGGTGTGGGGGCAGCAGTGGGGTGGCGGTGTCATGGGCAGCGCTTGGGCCGAGCCTTCGGTAGGGCCGCAAAATGTCGCGGTGCAGCACGGGCGCAGCGGAAGCCGGCCGTTAGGTCGGCGAGCGGAGAACGGGCGAGCCCACCGGAGGTGGGTTGACAGCGACGGGGCCCCGGCGGTCATACTTGCCACCCTGCTGAACGGTAAAGGAGTTCTCGGCGGGCCGCCCGCGGGCGTGATCGCGGCTGCGGCGGGGGAATTTAGGGCGATCAGGCCGTCGGTCCTGATCGTCTGAAGGATTCGATTACCGGCGCTAATTCGCCGGCGTTGGTGATCAGGTCGACATGGCCGCCAGAGTGTAGGTGCAACCTCGCGTGCGGCAGCAGCCGGTGCAGGATGTGCGCATTGGACAATGGGATGATCGGGTCGTGGGTGCCGGCGATTATCAACGTGTGCTGGCGGATCAGTGGCAGCGCAAACAGACTCGTCCAGACCGATCCGGCGAGCAGCTGGTGCAAATAGCCCATCCACGAGCCCGCCATCAGCTGACGCTCGAAAAGCCGCTTGACCACTGACGGGTCGGTTCGCACCGCCCCGCCATATAGGTCACCGGCGATTGATGCGGCGTAGTCATGATCCAGGAAACGCCTTGGAGTGATCATCTTCGCGAGCACGGTCGGCTTGCCCGGCACCATTGCGATGCCTGTCCCCGTAGCCACCAGGATCAGCCGCCGGCAGCGGCGGGGTTCTGGAACGCGAACTGCTGTGCCAGCGCAGCCGCCCCACGACAGCCCGAGCACGTCGACAGGCCCGTTGCAAGCCCAGCTTGTCGAGAAGACGTCGAAGCACCGCTGCAAGATACGGAATGCCATAAGGAAGAGGCGAATCGGGCGAACCGCCGGTGCCAGGCACGTCGAATCGGACTACCGTAGTGTCGGGATGAAGTTGCTCGACAAGTGGATCGAGCACTTCCAGGCTTGCCCCAATGCCGTTGCACAACACGAGCGGCACCCCGGTGCCTGCGCGGACACGGACCCGGATCTGTTGACCGAGAACCTGTATTACGTGGTCTCCGCTCATTGTCGCGGACGGTGCCTTGTCATAGCGTCGCAAACTCATCCGCCCTCACTGCTTTCACGATGCCGGAGACTCCTCAAGCCGGGGGTGGTTGGACTTCGCGGCGCAGTACCTTCCCTGTTGGACCAGTGGGCAGGCTGTCCACTATCCAGATATGGCGCGGGTACTTGTAGGCGGCTACGCGGTGCTTGACGAAGTTACGCAACTCCGCAGCGTCGGCCGCTGCGTCATGCTTCAAAACTACGGCGGCACCGACTTCCTCGCCCAGCGAGTCGTGCGGCATGCCGATCACCACCGCCTCGGCGACGGCGGGATGCTCGTGCAGCGCCTCCTCAACCTCGCGCGGGTATACGTTGTATCCGCCGCGGATGATGAGATCCTTCTTGCGATCGACGATGTAGTAATAACCATCCTCGTCAACGCGACCGATGTCACCGGTGCAAAACCAGCCGTCTTTGATCGCCGCCTCAGTCGCGTCGGGCAGGTTCCAGTAACCTTTCATGACATTGTGGCCGCGGACCTGAATCTCGCCGGGGGTGCCCACCAGCACGTTGTTGCCGTCCGCATCGACTATGCGCATCTCCACACCGTCGATGGGCGTGCCGATGGATCCCACCTTGCGCATCCTGTCGGGATGGTTGAAGCACACCGCCGGCGAAGTTTCCGACAGGCCGTAACCTTCCAGCACTGTGCAGCCGAAGCGGTCCTCGAAGGCGCGCAGCACCTTCACAGGCATCGCCGCGCCGCCGGAGACACAGACCCGCAGCGAACTGACATCAACGTCGTCGCGGTCGGCTGCGGCTAGCATGGCGATGTACATCGTAGGAACGCCCTCGAAAATTGTGACCCGTTCGGCTGCAATCATTCTCAGCGCTTCCGCGGGGTCGAACCGGGGCAACAGTGCCAATGTCGCACCCGCGGACCCGGCGGTGAGCAAACCACCGGTCATGCCAAAGACGTGAAACAGCGGCAGACATCCCATGACGACGTCATCGGGCTCAAGGTTCAGCAGCCTGCGCGCGATGACCGCCTGATTGTGGGAGAGGTTGCTGTGGGTGAGCTGTGCCCCCTTGGGCACGCCGGTAGTGCCGGAAGTGTGGAGAATGACTGCAGTATCGTCGGCGGCGCGGGGCAGCGGTCTTGTGAATCCGGCGACGCCGGCCGTGTGGTGCGCGAGCGCCTCGGAGTCGATGGCCAATGCGCGCACACCCGCGGCTAACGCACCGGCAGTCGCCGCCACGGCGCACTCGGGCGCGAAGAACAGCATCTTCGCGCCGGTGTTAGACAGGAAGAACTCGACCTCGCGGGCGCTTTGAAGCGGATTCATCGGCACTACGACTGCGCCCTCATGCAGCACGCTGTAGAACAGCACCACAAACTCAGGCCGGTTGGGCAACATTACCCCGATTCGATCGCCAGGCCTTATACCCTGGTGGACAAGGTATTCCCCAAATCGGTATACGAGGTCAGCCAGTTGTGAGTAAGTAGTTGTCCGGTCTTCGCAGCGCAGAGCCGCGGCGCCCGGATACATCTCCGCTGACTCGGTCAGGTAGAAACCAAGATTGGGCATCTTTTAGCCGTTGGCTATTTGGTCCGCGCGGTGGTGCGCGCATTGGCTTGCTGCATCTGCCGCACCGGAGATCATGCTGACCCCGCCGGCAAGCCGGCGCATCGCCAACCGAAAATCCTCGACGCCGATGGCCGATTCCTTGATCAGTGTCGCCGTTGCCTGCATTGGTTCACCTCACGCTATTGGGGCTGATGCCGCAAAGTGCTTCTGCCGTAACGTACCTGGCGAGATCAGCCTCTGGCGCCGGGGTGCAAGGGTCAATCGGTTCGGCGATGAAATGCCCCCATAGGGTGAGGAAACCAACCACGTCCGCTTTCGTATATTCCTCGGCCACGTCGCTTCCGCGGCTGAGCGCAGGCTCAAGTCACTCTTTCTGGTGACGAAAATGACCCCTTTGGGTCTAACCCTCGTTTACCTGCAGTGATTGCATTGAACGTACCGATCACACGTCAGGAAGAACGTCATGATCATGCCTCACACAACTAGCCATGTAATTGCGCGTGAAGGTTGCTCACTGCACGTTGACGTCACAACGGCCCGATGGGTTGCCACGAGATATGTGCCCGATCCCTGTATTGCACAACGGATTCTTGGCTCCGACGATCGTCGGTTGACGAAGCGGTGATCGGACCTCAGATTTCCGTGTCGCGGACGGTAGCCGTATATCGATTAGCGAGAGTGACTTTGGGATGAAACGGATCATCGTAGGCATGACTGGCGCTACGGGCGCGGTGCTTGGCGTCGAGTTGCTGCGTCGACTACAAGGGTGTCCCGACGTGGAGACGCATTTGGTGCTGTCGCGGTGGGCGAGGGCGACCATCAACCTGGAGACCGAAGTTCTCGGCACGCGACGTCGAGGGCCTGGCCGAGGTCGTCTATTCGTGGGAAGACCAGGCGGCGGCAATTTCGTCGGGTTCCTTCCGCGTCGAGGGAATGGTGATCGCCCCCTGCAGCATGAAGACGCTGGCCGGCATCCGGACGGGCTACGCCGACGGATTGATCGGCCGCGCAGCCGATGTGGCGTTGAAGGAACACCGGCGACTGGTGCTGGTGCCGCGCGAAACTCCACTCAGTCGAAATTCATCTCGACAACATGCTGGCATTGGCTCGGATGGGCGCCAGCATCGTTCCGCCGATGCCGGCGTTCTACAACCATCCGGCGTCGGTCGGCGACATCGTCGATCACATTGTGACCCGGATCCTCGACCAGTTCGATATCGAATCGCCCACTGCCAAACGGTGGAGCGGTTTGTCAGACCGTAAAGCCAAAAACCTGAAGGCGGTGAATATCTGATGGCTCCGATCAAGGACCTCCGAGAATATCTGCAGGTACTGGAATCGCTAGGCGATGTCGAGCACATCGATCGTCCCGTCAGTGCGGTTCTCGAGGCGGCGGCGGTCACCCGCTGGTCGACCGAGCAGCGCCGCCCCGCGCCATTGTTCGACCAACATCGAGGGCGCTCCGCCAGGCTTCCGAATGCTAGGTGCAGCCGGTGCGCTTTCCAGCGACGCTAACCACCCCCTGGCACGCGTCGCGATATCGCTGGGTTTGCCGCACGACGTGAGCGCCCGCGAATTGGTAGAGCACCTGGTGGAAGCGCATGGAAAAACGCCGATCCCGCCGAAGCTGGTCCCGGCGGATTCGGCGCCGTGCAAGCAGAACATTCTGCTTGGCGCCGACGCCACACTGGATCGGTTCCCTGTTCCGCTCGTACACGAAGACGATGGCGGCCGCTACGTGAACACCTGGGGGATTATTGTTGCGAAGACGCCCGACGGGCGGTGGACCAACTGGTCCATCTCGCGGATCATGATGATCGATGGCGGGCACATGACCGGCTTGTTCCTGCTGCAACAACATATCGGGATGATCTGGGCGGAGTGGGAGAAGATCGGCGAGCCAATGCCGTTCGCTGTTGTCCAGGGTGGTGATCCCGGGGTGCCGATGATTGGCGGCATGCCCATTCCGGCAGAGATGGATGAGGGAACTTTCCTAGGGTCGCTCTACGGCGAACCAGTCGAAGTCGTCAGGTGCGAAACCGTCGATCTAGAGGTGCCGGCGACCGCGGAAGTCGTTATCGAAGGCCATGTTTCGATCACCCGCGACGCCACCGAAGGCCCCTACGCCGAGTTCCACGGGTACGCGCTTCCCGAAACCTCCCCGGAGCCGATCTACACGATCGAGGCAATCACCTACCGCGACAACCCGATCTGGCCGGTGACTTCCACTGGCCGCCCGCCCGATGATTCGCAGATTGCCCCAGCTCTTGGGGTTTCGGCCGAGGTGGCCGCGCTGCTACGCAACGCGGGCCTGCCGATCACCACGGCCTGGCTGCTGGTGGATACAGCCTGCCACTGGATGATCATCACCGTCCCACGGCATTGGCGCGAAGTGCTCCCAGGAACCAGCACGAACGAGTTCGCGCATCGGGTTGGGGAAGTGATGAGTACCAACCGGGTTGGTCACATGTGCCCGGTGAGCTATCTGCTCGATGACGATATCGACCCGTCGAATACCTCGGATGTGCTGTGGGCGTTAGGCACCCGCATCCATCCCAACCTCCGCCAAGAGCACTGGCCGGTTCCGATCCTGCCGTGGTACCAGTGCTACACCGCGGATGAACGCCACAACGGCCGAGGCTCGATTGTCGTGCACGACGGTTTGCTTCCCCCGGTAGGAGGGGGGCGAGCGCGCCCAGCGACGTTCGACACCCTTTACCCGCCAGAGATTCGTGAACGGGTCCGAGCAGCTGAATCCACGCCGGCGCGGTGACGTGCCTCGCAAGTGCTCGACAAAGGAGGTCGACGATGGCCCGAGTAACAGTGGATTTCAGCGAGACGACGGTTTTCGTCGCCGGCGGCACCAGTGGTATCAACTTCGGTATCGCGGAAGCGTTTGCCACCGCAGGGGCACGCGTGGCCGTGATGAGCCGCTCCAAGGAGAAGGTCGACGCGGCGGTGGCCCGTCTGCAAGCACTGGGCGCCCCGGCCATCGGGGGAGCGGCCGATGTACGCGATCCCGAGGCCACTCGCGCGGTACTTGAGCTCGCGCACAAGGCGTTCGGCGACATCGACGTGCTCGTCTCTGGTGCGGCCGGAAACTTCCCAGCCGCGGCGCTCGACATGTCGCCCAATGCCTTCCGCTCCGTCGTCGACATCGACCTGCTCGGGTCTTACCACGTGCTGCGGGCCGCGTACCCGCTGCTGCGCAAGCCCGGTGCGGTCGTCATCAACGTGTCAGCACCACAGGCGTTCCTACCCATGGCCACTGCAGTCACACGTCTGTGCCGCCAAAGCCGGTGTCGACATGATGACCCGAGTGCTCGCCATCGAATGGGGAGGCGATGGCATCCGGATCAATTCGGTTGTCCCTGGTGCGATCGAGGGCACCGAGGGCATGGATCGCCTGTTCCCGATGCCCGAGGCTCGTCAGGTCGTCCTATCGACGGTACCCGCGGCCCGTTGGGGTCAACCTCGGGACGTCGCCAACGTCTGCCTGTTCCTCGCATCGCCTCTTGCGGACTACGTCACCGGCGTCGTCCTGGCCGCCGACGGCGGCTGGTCACTTGGCGGAGCCATCACCGCGATGGCGGCGTCCAGCGCCGTGCTGCCAACGCGATCCGATGACGATTCCGGCTGAGTCCAAAGTCAACTCGCCGCGCCCACGAAAAATCAGTCCGCGATTGCCTTGCAGCTCGCGTCGAATGCATGGACGCTCCACCGCCCTCTAGAAAGAACGGCTGATATCACGATGCCCCTCTATAAAATCACCACGCCAGAAGGATCGCTTTCCTCCGAAGCGAAGGCGGCGCTCGCCGCGGAGATCACCGAGTTCCACAGCCGAATGTCCGGTCTGGACGAGGCCTACACGAAGATCGTCTTCAACAGCTTTCTTCCCGGCGACGGCTTTATCGGTCGCGAGGGCGGGCCAGCAGTGATCTTGACGGTCAAGGTCCGGGCGGGCCGGCCGGCCGACTATAGGAAGAAGTTGCTGTTTGGGCTCAAGTCGATGCTTCAGCGCGCGACCGGTGCGGCAGATGCTCAAATGCTGCTAGCCATCGAGGAGACGCCGGCCAGCAACGCGATCGAGATGGGCGAGCTGATGCCCGAGATCGGCGCGTAGTCGGACCCCTCGAACGTGTAGCCGCCTCTGACCGCCGCAGTGAAGGTGCGCCGAAAATCGCGCTCGCTTAGAAAAATAAAATTCGACTACCACGCGGAGTGTCGTCACGTCCGGAGTCCCCAAGAAATCGGGGCCCGGGTTAAGCGCCGGCGTCAAGTGCGCTGGGGCCGTTGGAGTCCCTGACCCACTCGATGCGGACGAGCCGAGCCAGCTCGTGGCGCCAGGCCGCGTCGGCGGTGAAGGCGGGCCCCAGATCCGGTAGGTCATCCCAGTCGGCGTCGCCGATGTCGCGCAGGGTGCCGCCGGCCGCGCGCACCCGCAACGACATCCGCGCCAGCGCGTCGAGGCTGATCGCCTGCAGCACCGCCTGCTCAACGCTGGATGCGGCGCTGGTGATCCCGTGGCCCCGGCAGATCACCACCGGCGCACCGCGCATCGCCGCCACCATTTCCTTGCCCAGCGCGGAGTTTCGGATCAGCACGGCGCGCTCGTAGACCGGCACGCCGCGCCGCGCCAACCAGGCGCCGGGAATGTCGTAGGCGCCGTAGATCGGCCGGATCTCGATGCCGGCGAGGTCCGCGGCGACGACGGCCGGCGGGTGCAGGTGCGCGACGGCCCGGTAATCCGGGTAGGCCAGCATGGTCTCGACGTGGATGGGCAGCTCGTTGGGAACGCGATAGCCGTCGAGTTCACCGTCGGAGCCCGCGCCGCCGTCGAACGCGATGAGCCGGATGTCGTTGGGTCGGGTGAAGGCCACCCCGGTGTCGGTGTCGCTGCGGCAGCGGACGAGCAGGTGGTCGTCGTCGACACGCAGACTCAGGTGACCCAGGATGCCGTCGACCAGGCCGCGCGCGGCGGCCACCCGGCAGGCTTGCGCGACCAGGGCTCGCCGCTGGTCCAACTCGCCGGTCACTGCTGCTCGATTTTCGTTGTGCCGATACCGAATCCGCCGTCCGGGTGGATGGTCTCGCCGGTGATCCCGCGGGACCGGTCGGAGGCCAGGAACACGAACGCCCACGCGTGGTCTTCGCCGCTGAGCGCGACGTTGAGCGGCGTGCGCGCAGCCACATCGCGTGCCCTGTTGGGCGTGTCGTCGAGGCGGACCTCGTCGAGCCCCAGGCTGGCAAGGCCGCGCAGGTCGGTGTTGAGCGTGCCGCCCGGCGCCACCCCGTTGACCCGAATCTGGGGAGCCAGCTCGTGCGCCAGCGCGGCCACCAGCCCGCGGACGGCGAACTTCGACGACACGTAGAGCACGCCGCCCCGTCCGGGGTAGTACGACGAGGCGGATTCGGTGAGCACTATCGAGGATCCGGTGCCGGCCCGCAGCCACGGCACCGCGGCCTGAACCGATTGCAGATGGCTCAGCACGTTGGTGCGAAACATCTCGTCGAACGCGGCGGAGAGGTCGTCGGCCTTGATGTCGTTGACGCCCTGGTAGAAGTCGAAGACCCCGACGCAGTTGACCAGGGTGTCGAGGCCACCGTAGCAATCCACCGCGACCTTGACCGCGTGGTCGTTGGCCTCGCGGGTGACGGCATCGCCTTCGACCACCGGCACACCGGGCAACTCCCCGCGCAGCTTGTCGCACTTGCCCCGGTCACGTTCCAGCACAGTGATTCTCGCGCCCTCGGCGCGGAAGGCTGCGACGACGGCTCGCCCGATCCCGGATCCGCCACCCACGACCAGGGTGCGCTTGCCGTGCAGCCAATCGGTCATGGTTCCGGCTCTGTCTCGTCGGGCAGCAGCGGACCATACGAATTGCCGACCATGGCCGTTAGCGTACGGGTGTTCTGGCGGGTCAGCGCCTCGATCTCGAGCGCGTCCAGGCTGATCCACTGCCCTGTTCGGGGCGCGGTGATCAGCAGCCGCGATCCGTTGCGGGTATCGACCCGGCGCACCTGTGCTTCGGCGAATTCATTTGCGACGGTGAGCGGTTCGCCCACCGCTCCCCGTAGCAATTGCTCCAGCTCGGGGCTCACAGGAACACCGCGAGGTTCTGCATGCGCAATACCGACTCGTCGGCAATGATCTTGCGGTGGGCCAACTTCCATGAGTTGTCAGATCTGCGCAGCACGTCCTCGCGGCCGCAGGACAGCAAGGCGCTTTCGTTGACGTCGCCGCGGCTGCGGAACAGCAACTCGGCCGATTCGACTTTCAGATGCGCGACCCCTTCAATGGGGTCGGTGGCGAAGGTGCGCACGTTGGTGATGAAATGGCGCAGCCGCGACGGTGGGTCCTCGGTCCAGGCGTGCTCGGTGGCGAACCGCGCGACCCGCTGGCTCAGCGAGTACTTGTCCTCGTCGAAGTGGGCCATCCCCGGGGAGGTGTCGAAGCCAGCACCGCGCGCGGTGGTGACGCGCACGGGCATGACGTAGCGGATGTCGTCGGTCAAGGTGTCCAGCCACAGTTCGTACTGCTGGGCGTCCAACAGGTAGGCCTCGTCGACCAGGAACTGATGCGCCTGCAGGTGACGAGTGTCATTGAACGGCAGTGACGGCAACGATTTTCGTACGGAGGGGGCGCTCATGCCGGCAGCTCTAGCTGGTCGGCCCACAGCTTGAGCAACTCGCGCTGGTTGTGCTCGTTGTAGCCGACCTGCGCGCGTCCCGGGCCGTGGAAGGAGTCGGGCGGTAGCGCCTCGATGACCGGGCGGTCGTCGGAGAGCAGGCCCATCCGGCTGTTCAGCAGCAGCCGTCGCGCCATCGAACCGCCCGCGGTGGTGGTCAACGACACCCAGTTCTCCACATCGTCTTGTTCGAACATGCCGGTCGACCCGAAACACATCAAATAGGCCTTGTACGAGTCTTTCTTGTACTGCGCGGGTGCGGCGGAGTCAACCGCGAACCAGGAACACACCTCGGTTTCGTTCGCACTGATCGGCTGCCACAGGCGAATCGAGATGAACGGCAGAACTTCGTTGTCGCGGTCATGCACTCGTTCTCTTACACGGGGCCAGTTGTGCACGAAGCTCAGGTTCGGAAAGCAGGTGGCGGCCGAGATCATGAACCCGTCCTCGCCGACCATTCGCTGTTGCCGCGGCGTCCAGACGTCTTTGATCCTGGCGATCATTTCATCGGGGTAGCCGACGTAGCGCATCCGCTCGTCGAAGCTGCCCGGCGGAAGCTTGTACGTCGTGCCGCCCCCACGGTGCGCCCAGTAGGTGGCGCCGTCCTTGCGCTTTTGGGCCTTCGGTTCGCGGAACAGTCCGATGTCGACGATCGACGCGTGGGTGTGCGGCGTGTGGTACATGTCGCCCGCGAAATTCTCGGCGCCGATCTTCCAGTTCGCCTTGATGCGCCAGCGCTGCGGCCCCCGCAGCTCCACGCCGTCGGCGCTCTGTTTGGTGTAGAAGTCCAGATAGAACTTGAAGTCGCCGAGGAAGTCCTCCAGCGGCTCGGCATTCGGGTCCATGTTGATGAACAGCAGACCGTTGTAGCTCGCGAAATTCGGTGCGGGCAATAGGGTTTGGCCGTCCTTCGGGAATCCGTCGTCGCCTCCGTAGGCTTCGCGGTGGAACGGAAGCCCGGTGAGCCGGCCGTCGTTGCGATAAGACCAGCCGTGGTAGGGGCAGCGGAAGTTGGACGCGTTGCCCATCTCCGCCCGGCACACCTGCATGCCGCGGTGCAGGCACATATTAAACAAGGCGCGCACATCACCCTCCGAATCGCGGGTGATGATGAACGAATCGTCGAGCACCCGGCGCACGACGTAGTCGCCGTCCTGCGGGATCTCCGATTCGTGTCCCACGAACATCCACGCCCGGCTGAACAGCCGCTCCTTTTCGTGCGCGAAAAACTCGTCGTCGTTGTAGATGTGGGCGGGGATCATTCCCCGCCGGACGTTCTGGAAAGCGCGCCGCAAATCATCTGTTACCGGACCCACGAGAATATTCTGCTATACAGAACTCTCTTCTGGCTAGTGGAACCACCGCGCGGGGCATAGTTTCCACAGTGGCCTTTGTGCAAATTCCCAGCTTGCTTTCAAGGATGGCCCCTGCGCCGCGGTTACCGTGGTCACGTCGGGGAGCGCGATTCAGCCGAGGGGTAATCGCAGAATTCGCCGCATTCGTCTCAGTCTGCGGCTGAGGAAGGACTGGTGTAATGGCCGATCGGTCACGGGATGGTCGATTGCGGAAGCTTGGACCGCGAGTGTTGTCCGCCATCGGGCGTCAGGAATGGCTGGATCGGCCGAGTTATCGGCTGGAGCACGTGCTCAGCTTCGCCTACAACGCGCTGGGCGGTGCGCGCAACAGCGTCACCAATGTGCTGAACGGCGTGTGGCTGGGGCATCCGGCGCATCCGCCGCTGGCGTCGCTTACCAGCGGAGCGCTCGGCACGACGGTCGCCCTGGACGCGCTGAGCGTGCTGCCGGGCCGGCCCGCCGCAGAGGTCCTCGACGCGTCGCGGTTTGCGTCTCGGTCTCTCGGGTTGGGGATCCTCGCGAGCGTCGGCTCTGCCGTCACGGGCGTCACCGATTGGCAGCACACCCACGAAGAGGATCGCCGGGTGGGGCTGGTGCACGGCGTCGTCAACCTGGTGGCGACCGCGCTCTACGCGGCGTCCTGGTGGGACCGTCGGCAAGGCCGCCACCGCCGCGGCATCGCGCTCACCGCACTCGGCTACGGCATCACCCTGGCCGGCAGCTACCTGGGCGGGGCGTTGGTCTTCGAGTCCGGTGTCGGAATCGACCAGTCGGGGGCGCGGTTGCGCACCAAGGACTGGACGCCGGTGCTGCCCGCGAGCTCGCTGAACGGAAAGCCGGTGCGGGTCGAGGTCGACGGCGTAGGGCTGGTGGTATGCCAGACCAAACCCGGGGAGGTGTCGGCGTTCGGTGAGTTCTGCCCGCACCTGGCGGCCCCGATGGCCGACGGCTGGGTCGATCGCGGCCGGATCGTGTGTCCGTGGCACGGTTCGTGGTTCGAGGCCGAGTCGGGGGAGGTGCTGCGCGGGCCGGCGGCGGCTCCGCTGCCGTGCTACGAGGCCCGGTTGGCCGACGGACTGGTCGAGGTGCGTGGCGCACCCCCCTGCGGGCAGCATGCGCCGCTCGGCCGCGCGGTCGGGATCGGACAGGGAGGAGCGAAATGAACGCCTACGACGTGCTCAAGGAACACCACATCGTGATCAAGGGGCTCGGCCGCAAGATCAGCGAGGCGCCGGTGAACAGCGAAGAGCGGCATGCCCTTTTCGACGAGATGCTGATGGAACTCGACATTCACTTTCGCATCGAAGACGACCTGTATTACCCGGCGCTGGGGGCGGCCAGCAAGCTGATCGCGATCGCCCACGCCGAGCATCGCCAAGTCGTCGACCAGCTTTCGGTGCTGCTGAAAACCCCGCAGAGCGCACCCGGGTATGAGCAGGAGTGGAACTCGTTCAAGACCGTCCTGGAGGCGCACGCGGACGAAGAGGAACGCGACCTGATTCCGGCTCCTCCCGAGGTGAAGATCAGCGAAGCGCAGCTCGACGAGCTGGGCGACAAGATGGCCTCCCGCATGGAGCAATTACGCGTCTCCGCCCTGCACAAACTGCGGACCAAAGGCCGCGCGGCGCTGGTGCGCGCTCTGTAGCAAGGTCAGCTCAGCTGGTCACCTGTAGCGGGAGCGACGTCACTCCGGCACCGCAGGTGACCACGAACACCCACCGGCCATCGGTGGGCAGCCGCACCTCGACGTTGAAAAAAGCGAATCCGACTTCGCCACCGGCCGCTGCTTCGGGCAGCTCGTACTTGATGTTCAGCGGCTCGGCATCGGTGGGAGGCCGGATCTCGACGTCAACCTCGCGGACCGGACTATCGGTTTCGCTCTGGGTGAGCAGCACCAGCATGAACTTGACTTGCCGGTCCGGCCCGACCATGAATCCGGACAGCACGCCGCCCGATACGCTGAGTTTGTTATCTACCACCGACGCCGATTCGGCGAGGAAGGCCCCGGTAATCACAGCGCCGAAGCTACCGCGTTATCCCGAGGACGCAAGCGGGGAGGGGTACCGTCACGGTTCGTGAGGGACGCACCGGGGCGCGTCGCGTCGCAAGGTGAGATCACGGCGGAGATTGCAGCCGTGGCAGCCGAATACCAGCGCACGGATGGGACAGTCGGGCGAGAAATGCAGCCGCGGCTGGATTACCCGCCCTACCGAAGCAGCACCCTGCGCCATCCGAAAAACGCGCTGGTGAGCGTCGACCCCGAGGAGGTCGAACGCTGGGCGCCGTGCTTCGGCCACCAGGACGTCGACCCACTCGACGCCGATCTGACGGCCGGCCACCGGGGCGAGCCGATCGGGGAGCGCATCATCGTCACCGGGCGGGTCTGCGATGAATCCGGCCGGACGGTGGCGGGCCAGCTGATCGAGATCTGGCAGGCCAACGCCAGCGGCCGTTACCGCCACCAGCTCGATCAGCACCCGGCTCCGCTCGACCCGAACTTCACCGGCGCCGGCCGCTGCCTGACCGGACCCGACGGAACCTACCGCTTTCTGACCGTCAAACCCGGCCCCTATCCGTGGCGCAATCACCGCAACGCCTGGCGGCCGGCGCACATCCACTTCTCGGTCTTCGGAACCGCTTTCACGCAACGGCTGGTCACGCAGATGTACTTTCCGGGTGACCCGATGTTCGATCTGGATCCCATCTTCCAATCGATCCTCGATCCCGCTGCGCGCCAACGGCTGATCGCAAGCTACGACCACGACCTCACCGAGCCGGAGTACGCGACCGGCTACCGGTGGGACATCGTGCTGTCCGGCCCGGGCCGAACCTGGACCGAAGCATGACCAAATTGGCTTGCACCCCAGGGCAAACCGTCGGTCCCTTCTTCGGCCTCGGGTTGCCGTACCCCGGCGACAGCGATTTGCTGGGGGGCGCCGATGCGGACGCCGTGCGGTTACACGGCAAGGTGTATGACGGCGCCGGCAACGGTGTCCCCGACGCGCTGGTCGAACTGTGGCAGCCCGACGGTGCCGGTCGCATCCCGCGCGCGCCCGGCTCGTTGCGGCGCGACGGTCCTGCCGGGTTCACCGGGTTCGGCCGAGCTGCGACCGACGCGGACGGGCGGTACGCGTTTACGACGGTGACACCCGGTGCGGCGGGCTCCGGGCGGCCGTTTTTCGCGATCGCCGTGTTCGCCCGGGGGCTGTTGAACCGGCTGTTCACCCGCGCGTACCTGCCCGACGGCGACCTGGACTCCGATCCGCTGCTGACCGAGGTCGACGCCGGGCGGCGGCCCACTTTGCTGTGTGCCGCCGAAAGTGCTTCGGGCCGACCAAGTTATCGCTTCGACATTCACCTGCAGGGTCCGAACGAGACCGTGTTCCTGACGTACCGGGACGATCCGCGATGACCAACCTGTTGTGGCCCGGAGATCACCGCGCCGGGGAGCACATGACGGATCGGGCGCTGTTGCGGTCGATGGTTGCGGTGGAGTCGGCGTGGTTGCGCGCCCTGTCCGCGGCCGGCCTGGCGCCCA
Source organism: uncultured Actinomycetota bacterium (assembly GCA_963767375.1). Taxonomy (GTDB): domain Bacteria; phylum Actinomycetota; class Actinomycetes; order Mycobacteriales; family Mycobacteriaceae; genus Mycobacterium. The sequence continues at coordinate 1,210,274 of CAVYDT010000003.1, read as the reverse complement.
TCGAGTCGGCCGATGCCGACCTGGGGCACTTGGTGGGTGAGCACGATTGCGAGCTGCTCGCGCTGACCGCCGAGGACGGCGGCAACCCGGTCGTCGGTTTGGTCGCGCAGCTGCGTGAGCGGAGCGCCCCGGCCATCGCCGCGTGGATCCACCGGGGACTCACCAGCCAGGACGTTGTCGACACGAGCTTGATGCTCGGCGTGCGCGCCGTCGTAAACCACTTGAGAGATCAGCTCTGCGAACAGGTTTCAACGCTGTCGGAGCTCGCGGCCACCCACCGGGCCACGCCCATGGTGGCGCGCACCCTCACCCAGCACGCGGCGCCGACCACCTTCGGCGCCAAGGCGGCCGGCTGGTTGAACGGTGTCGTCGACGCGTGCGAGCGGCTCAGCGCGCTCGAAACCCCGGCCCAGATCGGCGGTGCCGTCGGGATACGGTCCGCCACCACGGAGTTGGCAACACTGACCGGCGCGAGAGATCCGGCGCAGCTTTCCGAAGACATAATCCAAAGCACCGCAACCGCGTTGGGATTGAGCACCAGGGCGCCATGGCAGACGACGCGGACACCGGTCACCGCGGCCGCGGACGCCTTCGTGACTTGTACCGACTGCTGGGGCCGGATCGCCTCGGATGTCGTCACCCTGGCCCGACCGGAGATCGCCGAACTCAGTGAGCCCGCCACCGAAAAGCGGGGCGGATCCTCGTCGATGCCGCACAAGCGCAATCCGGTGCTGTCCATTCTGATTCGGCGCGCCGCTATGTCGGCGCCGCAACTGGCCGCCACCCTGCACACGGCCGCCGCGCTGGCCAACGACGAACGTCCCGACGGTGCATGGCATGCCGAATGGGACACCCTGCGGACACTGGCGCGGCGGACCGTCGTCGCTGGTTCGCAGTGCGGCGAACTGCTGGCCGGGTTGCAGGTACATTCCGACACGATGGCCGAAAACCTCGGTCGCACGGATGTTCTCGGCGAGCAACGCGCCATCGCCGACCTGGTCGGAAAGGCGCCGTCGACAACCTATTTCGGCGCCGTCGACCGCCTGATCGACCAAAGCATCGATCGCGCGCAACGGGTAATCAAGCAGCGCCCGTCAGCCGGCCCAACCTAACCCGGCTTCGTCGCGACGATCGCGACCGCGGTCAACCGCTTGCGGTGCTTGCGGAATGTGGCGCGCATCGCCAGTACCCGGCTGCGACCGTCCCGTTGAACGAGCAGGTTCTTGGCGAATCGCAGCGCACCGAGAACGCCTTCGTCGGCGATCACGCGTCGCGGCTGTAAGAGCGCCATCGGTGCGGTCGCGACATGGTCGACGACCAGTCCGTGGCCGGCCAGTAGTTGCGACCATTCCGCAACGGTCAGCGGGCGCTAGCCCGTGACCTACCCGATCGGGAAGCCACGGATCGATGTGCGTTGTACATCAACCCGACGACCGTTTAGACGACCTTCACAGCGCACTCACGCGCCACGTGGCCGATAATGAGACGGTCTTCATCCAAACTCTGCCGGGTCGGGACGAGCCGTTGGGCCAGCACGGGGCCGACAATGCGCTAGGAGCGTGAGCGAGATCATCCAGATCGGAGAATCCGCCGGCCGCCGCCGTGAGGTGCTGCGGCTGCTGCGGGCATCGACGGAACCGATGAGCATCCTGGCGATCGCCGACGCACTGAACGTGCATCCCAACACCGTCCGTTTTCACCTCGACGTGCTCGTCGGCGACGGCCAGGTGGAGCAGGCAGCGGCCGGCCGCAAAGGACCTGGGCGGCCGCCGCTGATGTTCCAGGCGGTCCGGCAGATGGATCGCGGCGGAACGCGACAATATCGGCTACTCGCCGAGATCCTCAGCACGGCCCTTGCCGCCGAACGGAATTCGGGCGACAAGGCGCGGGCCGCGGGGCGGGAGTGGGGGCTCAGAATGGAACCGGCACCGGACGGTGACAGCGGAGTCGAGGAGGCGGTCGACCGCCTGGTCGAGATGCTCGACGAGCTCGGCTTCGCACCCGAGCGCCGGGCCACCAACGGGAAGCAGCAGATCGGCCTGCGGCACTGCCCGTTCCTGGAACTCGCCGAATTCCAGACTGCCGTCGTGTGCCCGATACACCTCGGGCTCATGCAAGGAGCAATGGAAACCTGGGCTGCGCCCGTCACCGTCGGGCGGCTCGAGGCATTCGTCGAACCGGACCTGTGCCTGGCCCATATCGCGCAGGCCGGGGGCGCGGCCAAAGGATTCGCTGGGTGAATACTGGGCCGGCAATCGCCGTTGCCCTCACCTTCGTCTGGCTGGGCATGGTGCTGGCCATTTCTTTCCTGGAAGCCCCGCTGAAATTCCGCGCGCCCGACGTGACGCTGCAGATTGGGCTCGGCATCGGCCGCCTGGTCTTCCGCGCGCTGAACACCGTGGAGGTCGGCTTCGCGCTCGTCATCCTGGCGATCGTGGTGGCCGGACCGACGCCGGTGCGGATCACCGCGGCGTATTCCGTCGCGTTCGCCGCACTGGCCGTCCAGCTGGTCGCGGTGCGTCCCCGGTTGACCCAACGGTCCGACCAGGTGCTCGCCGGGCGCGACGCGCCCCGCTCCCGCGGTCACTACGCCTACATCGGTTTGGAGGCGGTCAAGGCGATCGCGTTGGTCGTGGCGGGGATACTGCTACTAGTCGGATGACCCGCTCGTAGGACAGGAATCGTTGATGGAATCCATTTCGCTCACCAGCCTTGCCGCTGAACTGTTGGCAAAGTTGGCCGAGGCGCAGCAGTCGCACAGCGGACGGGCCGCGCACACCATTCACGGTGGTCACACCCACGAACTGCGCCAGACGGTGCTGGCCCTGCTGGCCGGACACGACTTGTCCGAACACGACGGTCCGGGCGAGGCGACGCTGCAGGTGCTACAGGGTCACGTGCGCCTGACCGCGGGCGCCGACGCTTGGGACGGCAAGACCGGCGATTACGTCGCCATTCCGCACGATCGCCACGCCCTGCACGCCGTCGAGGATTCGGTGGTCATGCTGACCGTGCTGAAGAGCATCCCCGGGTCAGCCCCCTCATAGTCGGGCCGGACATGCTATCCACGTCGTGGTCAAGGAGTTTGGGCCTGCGGGTACCGATCGTCAACGCGCCGATGGGTGGGGTGGCGGGCGGGCGGCTGGCCGCCGCGGTCACCGCGGCCGGCGGCCTGGGCATGGTCGGCATGGGCAGCGCCGGGAGCAGGGCGGCGTTGGAAACCCAGTTGCAGTACGTCAGCGGAACGTTCGGCATCGGCCTGGTGGACTGGGTGATGCGCAACGAGGCCGGACTGCTGGAAGACGTCCTGGCCGCCCGGCCGGTCCTGTTGTCGGTCAGCTTCGGCACCGACTGGTCCTGGGTCGTTAAGGCTCACGACGCCGGAATCGCCACCGCCACACAGGTTTACGACAGTGTGGGAGCTTGCCGGGCGGTGGACGCCGGCATCGACGTCCTGGTCGCGCGCGGGGCCGAGGGCGGCGGTCACGGCGATGTTCGGCTCGGCACGCTGCCGTTGCTTGACACGGTGTTGGACGTCGTGTCGGTGCCGGTGCTCGCGGGCGGCGGAATTGCCTCGGCCCGCAGCCTGGCCGCGGTGCTGGCCGCCGGCGCCAGCGGAGCATGGGTCGGCACCCGACTGGCGGCGTGCCCGGAGGCGCTGACCGGCGACGGCAGCCGTCGGGCCCTGATCGCGGCGCGGGCAACCGATACCACGATCACCCGGGTCTTCGACGTCGCCCAAGGCCGTCCCTGGCCGGAGCGGTTCCCGGCGCGGGTGCTGGCCAACGACTTCGTCGAGCGCTGGACGGGTAGGGAGGACGCGCTCGCGGCCGATCAGCCGGCCCGCCAGGAGCTGGCCGCCTCGATCACCGCCGACGACCGCCGAATCGCCCCCGTCGACGCCGGCCAGGGCGTCGGGATGATCCGCGACGACGCGTCGGTGGGCGAGGTCATCGAAACGATGTGCTCGGGCGCGGAAGGTTTGCTCGCCCGCTGGGCCTAGTCGCGGCCGCGTTTCAGCACAACGCAACACCGATTCGGCCCGGGGCATAGCTGCGCGTCCGGGCCGTGCGGCGCCAGCGCCTCGGCCACGCCGGTGATGAGCGCATGGTTCATGTTGCAGGCCAATTGGGTCTGCTCCTGGGCCAGCGCGTGGAACGGGCAGTTCGCGAGCTGGACTTCGTCATGAGTGCGGCGAGGTTCATAGCCGTAGTTGCTCAACACCCTTACCGTCAGAGCCAGCGCCGCCCCGGCGTCCGCGGGCGGGCGCTCGGCGGCGCCGATCCGCTGGCCGTAGTCGCGGGCGACCCGGTTGAGCATCTCGACGACGGGCTCCCCGGTGCTTGCCGACTCCGCGATGGCCGTGGCCATCAGCCGCCCCGCCAGCTCGTACTCCCGCTGCGGGAGGCTGACCGCGATGTCGCGGCGGGCCCTGCGATACAGCTTGGAGGTCCGTCCCGCGCCTGGGCCGGATCGGCCGGTCAGGCGGGCATAGTCGGTTTCCAGCAGGCCCTCGGCCGTCAGCCGGTCTAGGTGGAATTTGGCCTGGTGGTGTGCGATCCCGAGGGCGTCGGCCGCCTGATCACGGCTCACTGGCGCCGCCTGCGCGCACACGAACTGATAAAGCCGGTGGCGCGCGGGATCGGCGAGTGCGCCGATGCCGGCAGCATCGCGCTCGAGCGGGTCCATGCCATCCATGTCAGCGGCTCATTTCTAACAGACAAAATGCTTGACGCTACAGTTTACAGAATCTAACGTTTAAAATAATATCCGTTAGAAATTGGAGGACCCCATGAGCACAAAGCAAGCCACTGCCGACCCGGCCCTAATAGCCCAGTTGAAGGATCCGGCCTACTCGGCGTATTTCGTGCTTCGTACCGTCTTTACGATCGCGCCCATCGTGATGGGGCTGGACAAGTTCTTCAATCTGCTGACCCATCCCCATCACTGGAGCATGTATCTGGCCGGCTGGATCGACAATCTGCTTCCGGGTACCGCCGACCAGTGCATGTACCTGGTAGGGGTGATCGAGATCGCGGCCGGCGTGCTGGTCGCGATCGCACCGCGAATCGGCGCCTGGGTGGTCGTGGCCTGGCTGACCGGAATCATTCTCGACTTGGTTACCGGGCCCGGCTTCTACGACGTTGCGCTGCGTGACTTCGGTCTACTCGTGGGTGCCGTCGCACTCGCTCGGCTCGCGCAGGGCGTGCACAGTGGCAGTATCCGGGGGAGCACCGGATCCCGCTAACTCACACCGCGCGCAGATAGCGCTTGGCGATGGCGCGTTGCGCCATCACGACAAATGGCCCGCCGGCCTTGCTCCACCAGACCCCCGGACGGGAGAAGGCCATCACTTCCGCGAACACCGCCGAGGTCTTCGGGTCGTACCGAACCGCGAACCGTTCCTCACCGGACTCCGGATGGCCCGGCAAGGTGCCATAGGCGAACCCGCGGATGTCGGGTTCGTCGATGACGTACACGACGCGGCACGGGGCCCGCAGCAAACCCATCATCCTGACCAGCACCACCGTGGAGACTTCGACGATCTCGGAGCTGGCCTGCACCCGCAGCCCGGACCCGCGCTGCATGCCCCAGTGCATGACCGCGTCGGCCGCTTGCTCGAAGCGTTCTCGCCCTGCGCCGATCTGGGCCGACGTCGCGAGGTGCTGATATCCGGGGGGCAGCTCGCCGGACGCGGTGGCGCCCACCTCCGAGTAGGTCAGCGGCAGTTCCTCGAGCGCTTCTAGGTCCACCTGGCCAGCTTGCCACGCCAAGATGCGCGAACGCTTTCGCGGCGTACGGTTTTAGAAGTGACCACACAGACCCTCGCAGCGGCATCCGGGACGTTCACTCTCGGCGGCGACCTGACCGTCAACCGACTCGGCTTCGGCGCGATGCGCCTGACCGGCAAGGGGGTGTGGGGCCCGCCCGTCGACCGAGACGAGTGCGTTCGGGTTCTGCGGCGTGCCGCAGAATTGGGCGTGAACTTCATCGACACCGCCGACTCCTACGGCCCCTACATCTCCGAGGACATCATCCGTGAGGCGCTGTACCCTTACGACGGGCTGGTGATCGCGACCAAGGCGGGTCTGTTGCGGACCGGTCCCGACATCTGGATCCCGCTGGGCAATCCGAGCTACCTGCGCCAGGAACTCGAGATGAGCCTGCGGCGCCTGGGCGTCGAGACCATCGACCTGTTCCAGCTGCACCGCATCGACCCGAACTTTCCGCTGGCCGATCAGGTGGGCGAACTGCTGACGTTCAAAAACGAAGGCAAGATCCGCCACATCGGCCTGTCCGAGATTGACGTCGATCAGCTCAAGGCCGCGCAACAGATCACCGAGATCGTGTCGGTGCAGAACATGTACAACCTGTCGTCGCGTGGCTCCGAACCGTTGCTCGACTTCGCCACCAGCCAGGGCGTCGGTTTCATCCCGTGGTTCCCGCTGGGCGGCGGGCCACTCAGCGCGCCGGACAGCCCGCTGCAACGCATCGCCGCCGACCACCAGGCGTCGGCGGGGCAACTGGCGCTGGCGTGGTTGCTGAAACGGTCGCCGGTGATACTGCCGATCCCGGGCACGTCGAAGGTGGCGCACCTGGAGGAGAACGTCGCCGCGGCCGAGATCACCCTCAGCGACCAGGAATTCGAGACGCTGGCGGCCGCGGGCGCGAAGTAGCGCGGTGCTTTCAGCAAAATTAGGGAAATTTCCCTATAGCCGTGCTTCAACCGGCGGACCCACACTTCGTTTGTGACGCCGGGCGCGCTGGCGGCGGCTGCGACAGATCTGGCAGGTATCGGTTCGGGGCCGGCGGCGCGGGCGGCACTGGCAGCGACGGCAGCCCGGGCGGACAGTGCGCGGACGGCCAGGACGGTTAATTGCTCGATCACCTAATACGGTGTTCTGGTGGCCGGCGACCATCACAGACACCCTGGCGGCGGATTCAATCCGCCCGAACCGACGACCAAGGGCGGGCCGGACTACGGCCGGTTCGTCGAGGCGGTGCGCAAGCTGCAGGATCACGCCCGCGCCGTCGACGCGCCCGATGACGTCATCACCGAGGCCGCCGACATGCTGTCGAAGGTGTCGGAATTGCTGAGCCCGTTCGACGCCGACGAGTGGGAGTCGCCGTCTGGGCGCCGGATGGACCTGCCGATGCGCGGCAACATTCTGACCATCCCGATGTCCGCCCATAAGACCGAGGACGGCCGCGTCCATGGCTGGGCGCGATTCGCCCGATTTCATCTGGGACGCAACGGCGCCGTGCACGGCGGGTCCCTGGGGATGCTGTTCGACACCGTGCTCGGCTTGACGACCGTGCTGCTCACCGGCAGCCGTCGCCAGCGCACCGCGTACCTGAAGATCGATTACCGCCACATCGTGCCGATCGAAAAGGAACTGCAGATCGATGCGGGAATCGACCGGGTGGACGGTCGCAAGATATTCGTGTCGGGCCGGTTGAGCGACGGCGACACGCTGCTGGCCGAAGCCGATGCTTTGTTTGTACGGCTCAAGCCTGGCCAGCCCTGAGGGAGGCTCCCCGATAGCATTGCAACGGTCAATCACGCACAACAGACCCCTGGAGACCCAACCCGATGAGCGCCCCCGCACACTCCGCCCCGGCAGCCCCGATCCGGGTTGCTGCTGGGACAACCGCGGCGTCGGCTGTGGGGGAGGCGGGTTTGCCGAGGCGGGGCGCGCCCGACGCGATCGTGGTGGTGCGCGACGCCGACGGGAAACTGCGCGACTTGAGTTGGGTGCCCGACTCCGACGCCGAGGTCACGCCGGTGGCGGCCAACACCGACGACGGTCGCAGTGTCATCCGGCATTCGGCCGCGCACGTCTTGGCCCAGGCCGTCCAGGACCTCTTCCCGCACGCCAAACTCGGGATCGGGCCGCCCATCGTCGACGGTTTCTACTACGACTTCGAGGTGGCCGAGCCGTTCACGCCTGAGGATTTGGCGGCGCTGGAAAAGAAGATGCGCCAGATCGTCAAGGACGGACAGTTGTTCGACCGGCGCGTCTACGAGTCCAAAGAGCAGGCCCGCGAGGAGCTGGCCAACGAGCCCTACAAGCTCGAACTCGTCGACGACAAATCGGGCGATCCCGACGTCATGGAGGTCGGGGGCGACGAGCTCACCGCCTACGACAACCTCAATCCCCGCACCCGCGAACGGGTTTGGGGCGACCTGTGCCGCGGACCGCACATCCCGACCACCAAGCACATCCCGGCCTTCAGGCTGACCCGCAGCTCCGCCGCGTACTGGCGCGGCGACCAGAACAACGCCAGCCTGCAACGCATCTACGGCACCGCGTGGGAGTCTCAGGAGGCGCTCGACAAGCATCTGGAGCTCATCGAAGAAGCGCAGCGCCGTGACCACCGCAAGCTCGGCGTGGAGCTCGACCTGTTCAGCTTCCCCGACGAAATCGGCTCCGGCCTAGCAGTTTTCCACCCCAAGGGCGGCATCGTGCGCGCCGAGCTCGAAGACTATTCGCGCCGCAAGCACATCGAGGCGGGTTACGAATTCGTCAACACCCCGCACATCACCAAGGAGCAGCTCTATATCACGTCGGGTCACCTCGAGTGGTACGCCGAGGGCATGTTCCCGCCGATGCATATCGACGCGGAGTACAACGATGACGGCACGGTGCGCAAGCCCGGGCAGGACTATTACCTCAAGCCGATGAACTGCCCGATGCACCATCTGATCTATCGGGCGCGCGGCCGTTCCTATCGCGAACTTCCGTTGCGGCTCTTCGAGTTCGGCAGCGTCTACCGTTACGAGAAGTCCGGCGTGATTCACGGGTTGACCCGGGTGCGTGGCATGACGCAGGACGACGCGCACATCTACTGCACGCGCGAGCAGATGCGCGACGAGCTGGCGTCGCTGCTGCGTTTCGTGCTCGACTTGCTCGCCGACTACGGCCTCAACGAGTTTCACCTGGAGCTGTCCACCAAGGACCCGGACAAGTACGTCGGCTCCGAGGAGGTGTGGGAGGAGGCCACCCAAGTTCTCCGCGAGGTCGGCGAAGCCTCCGGCCTGCAACTGTTTCCGGACCTGGGCGGCGCGGCGTTCTACGGCCCCAAGATCTCGGTGCAGGTCAAGGATGCGCTGGGCCGCAGCTGGCAGATGTCGACCATCCAGCTGGACTTCAACATGCCGGACCAGTTCAACCTGGAATACACCGCCAGCGACGGGTCGCGGCAGCGCCCGGTGCTGATCCACCGCGCACTCTTCGGATCGATCGAGCGGTTCTTCGGCGTCCTCACCGAGCACTACGCGGGCGCATTCCCGGCCTGGCTGGCGCCCGTTCAGGTGGTCGGTATCCCGGTCGCCGATGAGCACGTCACCTACCTGGAAGATCTTGCCGCGCAACTGAAGTCGCGCGGCGTGCGGGTCGAGGTAGATGCCAGCGACGATCGGATGGCCAAGAAGATCGTCCACCACACCGGCCAGAAGGTGCCGTTCATGTTGCTGGCCGGGGACCGCGACGTGCAGGCCGAGGCGGTGAGTTTCCGCTTCCGGGATCGCACGCAGCTCAACGGCGTACCGCGGGACAGCGCGGTGGAGGCCATCGTGCAGTGGATCGCGGACCGCGAGAACGCCTCTCCCACAGCTGAACTGGTGAAAGTAGCCGGGCAGTGAGCGACGAGGGACGCACCGACGAGACCATCCTCGACAGGGGTGTAGGTGAACGCGACCACCTGCAGCGGTTGTGGACCCCGTACCGGATGACGTATCTGGCTGAAGCTCCGCTGAAACGCGACAACGACAAAACCGACCAGCCGTTCACCGATATCCCGCAACTCCCTGACGAGGAAGGCTTGGTGGTTGCGCGCGGCGAACTCGTCTACGCCGTGCTCAACCTCTACCCCTACAACCCCGGACATCTGATGGTGGTGCCCTACCGGCGGATTTCCGAGCTCGAGGACCTCACCGATCCCGAAAGTGCGGAGTTGATGGCGTTCATCCAGAAGGCGATCCGCGTCATCAAAGGCGTGTCTCGCCCGCACGGGTTCAATGTCGGCTTGAACCTGGGGACGTCGGCGGGCGGGTCACTGGCCGAACACCTGCACGTGCACGTGGTGCCGCGGTGGGGCGGCGACGCGAACTTCATCACCATCGTCGGCGGCTCCAAGGTGATTCCGCAGCTGCTGCGCGACACTCGCCAGCTGCTGGCGACCGCGTGGGCGAATCAGACATGAGCAAATCGTGAGCAAGGTGCCGTTCCTGTCCCGGGCGGCGTTCGCGCGGCTCACCGAGCCGACCGCCCGGGCGGCGCTGCGGATCGGTCTCACCCCCGATGGCGTCACCATCGTGGGCACCGTCGCGTCGGTGGCGGGTGCACTGACGCTGTTCCCGATGGGCAAGCTGTTCGCCGGCGCCTGTGTCGTCTGGTTCTTCGTGGTGTTCGACATGCTCGACGGGGCCATGGCCCGGGAACGCGGCGGCGGCACCCGATTCGGCGCGGTGCTGGACGCGACGTGTGACCGCATCAGCGACGGCGCGGTGTTTTGCGGGCTGCTGTGGTGGATTGCGTTCCACATGCACGACAGGCTGCTGGTGGTGGCGACGTTGATCTGTCTGGTCACGTCGCAGGTGATCTCCTACATCAAGGCCCGCGCCGAAGCCAGCGGCCTGCGCGGCGACGGCGGCATCATCGAGCGGCCGGAACGGCTGATCATCGTGCTGACCGGCGCTGGTGTGTCGGACTTCCCGTTCGTCGCCTGGCCGCCGGCGCTGCCCGTGGCGATGTGGCTGCTCGCGGTGGCCAGCGTGATCACCTGCGGCCAGCGGTTGCACGCGGTGCGGACCTCGCCCGGCGCCTCGGATCGAATGGGCGCGCCGTGATCCCCGCGGTTGGCGCCTCCCGCCGCGGTGTGAGTAGCAGGGCGACCGACTGGGCGTACGCGGCCGGGTGGATGGCCGTGCGGGCGATGCCGGAATTCGCCGCGCGCAGGGCTTTTGACACCGGAGCCCGCTACGCGGCCCGCAACAGCGGGCCAGAACAGCTGCGTAAGAACCTGGCTCGCGTCATTGGTGTGCCGCCCGCCGAGGTTCCGGACGCGCTGATGCGCGCCTCGCTGGAGTCGTATGGGCGCTACTGGCGCGAGGCGTTCCGCCTGCCGACAATGGACCACCGCGCGCTGGCCCTTGAGCTCGACAAGGCGTTCCGCGGGGTCGACAATCTGGAAGAGGCGGCAGCCGCCGGCCGCGGCGTCGTGTTCGCGTTGCCGCACAGCGGCAACTGGGATATGGCCGGGGTGTGGCTCGTGCACACACACGGCACCTTCGCCACCGTCGCAGAGCGTCTGCAGCCCGAGTCGCTGTACCGGCGGTTCATCGACTACCGCGAGGGTCTTGGGTTCGAGGTGTTGCCGCTGTCCGGCGGCGACCGACCCGTTTTCGAGGTGCTCTGCGAGCGGCTGCGAGATGGCGGGCTGGTGTGCCTGATGGCCGACCGCGACCTCAGCCGCACCGGAGTCGAGGTCGACTTCTTCGGCGAACCCACCCGGATGCCGGCGGGGCCGGCGAAGCTCGCGATCGCGACCGGGGCGGCCCTGCTTCCGACGCACTGCTGGTTCGAGGAGAACGGGGGCTGGGGATTCTGGATCCAGCCGCCGGTGGACTGCACCAGCGGCGACGTCGGCGTCATCACCCAAGCGCTGGCCGACCGGTTCGCGACGAACATCGCCGCCTATCCCGCCGACTGGCACATGATGCAGCCGCAGTGGCTGGCCGATCTGTCCGATGCCCGACAGGCGCAGCTGAGGGAATCCTGATGCGGATCGGGATGGTCTGTCCGTACTCGCTGGACGTGCCGGGCGGGGTGCAGTCCCATGTGCTGCAGCTGGCGGAGGTGATGCTGGCCCGCGGGCATGAGGTCAGCGTGCTGGCGCCGGCGTCACCGGACACCGCGCTGCCCGACTTTGTCGTCTCGGCCGGCAAGGCCATCCCGATTCCCTACAACGGTTCGGTGTCGCGGCTGCAATTCAGTCCGGCGGTGCACGGCAGGGTCAGGCGCTGGCTGGCGGACGGTGACTTCGACGTTTTGCACCTGCACGAACCGAATGCGCCCAGCCTGTCGATGTGGGCGCTGCGGGTGGCCGAGGGCCCGATCGTGGCGACGTTTCACACCTCCACCACCAAATCGCTGACCCTGACGGTGTTTCAGAGCCTGCTGCGGCCCTGGCACGAAAAGATCGTCGGCCGCATCGCGGTGTCCGACGTGGCCCGGCGCTGGCAGATGGAGGCGCTGGGGACCGACGCGGTGGAGATCCCCAACGGAGTCGACGTGAATGCGTCGGCGTCGGCGCCGCCGTTGGACGGGTATCCGCGGCCCGGCAAGACGGTGCTGTTCCTGGGCCGCTACAACGAGCCGCGCAAGGGCATGACGGTGCTGCTCGATGCGCTGCCGAAAGTGGTGGAACGCTTCGGCGATGTGCAGCTGCTGGTCGTCGGCCGCGGCGACGAGGACGAATTGCGCAGCCAGGCAGGCGAATTGGTGGAAAACATCCGCTTTCTCGGCCTGGTCGACGATGCCGCCAAGGCCTCGGCGATGCGCAGCGCCGACGTCTACTGCGCGCCCAACACCGGCGGCGAGAGTTTCGGCATCGTGTTGGTGGAGGCGATGGCGGCTGGCACCCCGGTGGTGGCCAGCGACCTGGACGCCTTTCGTCGCGTGCTGCGCGACGGTGAGGCCGGCCGCCTGGTGCCCGTCGGGGACGCCGACGCGCTGGCCGATGCGCTGATCGCGGTGCTGCAGGACGACGCCGTGCGGGAACGGTACGTGGCCGCCGCTTCGGAAATCGTCGGCCGCTATGACTGGTCGGCGGTGGCCGACCAGATCATGCGGGTTTACGAGACGGTCGCTGGGTCGGGCGCCAAGGTCCAGGTGGCGAGCTGATGACATGGCTCGTTGTTGCGGCCGCAATCGTGCTGGCGCTGCTGGTCCTGCTGCTTGCCGTCGTCGGCGCCTGGGCCTACCGCACCGCACACCGGCTGGACCGGTTGAACGTCCGCTACGACCTGTCCTGGCAGGCGCTGGACGGTGTGCTGGCGCGCCGCGCGGTGGTGGCGCGGGCGGTCGCGATCGACGCCTACGGCGGCGCCACTAACAGCCCAGCGGGCAGGACGTTGGCGTTGCTGGCTGACGCCGCGGAGAACGCGCCCCGGCATGCGCGCGAGCGTGCGGAAAACGAGCTCTCGGCCGCGCTGGCGGTGGTCGATTCGGCGTCGCTGCCGGCGGGTCTGATCGCCGAGCTGGCCGACGCCGAAGCCCGCGTGCTGCTGGCCCGCCGATTCCACAACGACGCCGTCCGGGATACCCTTGCGCTGGCCGAGCGAACCATGGTGCGCGCCTTTCGGCTCGGCGGAACCGCATCGCCGCCAAGCTATTTCGAGATCGTCGAGCGACCGCACGCGCAGGCGCACACCGATCACGGCGTGCCCAACCACCGCACGTCGGCGCGGGTGGTCCTGCTCGACGACACCGGCGCGGTGCTGTTGCTGTGCGGTTCGGATCCGGCGATCACCGACGGGGCCGCCCCTCGCTGGTGGTTCACCGTCGGCGGCGAAGTGCGCCCCGGCGAGCGGTTGGCCGAGGCCGCCGCGCGGGAGCTGGCCGAAGAAACCGGTCTGCACGTCACCCCGGCCGACATGGTGGGACCCATCTGGCGGCGCGACGAGGTCTTCGAGTTCAACGGCTCACTCATCGACAGCGAGGAGTTCTACCTGGTGCACCGGACGCAGCGGTTTGAGCCGTCCGGCGCGGGGCGAACGGAGCTGGAACGCCGCTACATCCACGGGGCCCGCTGGTGTGACGCGAATGACATCGCCGAACTGGTTGCCGACGGTGAGCAGGTGTATCCGCTGCAACTCGGCGAGTTGTTGCCCTCACTCAACCGGGTGGCCAACCGGGTGGCCGATGCCTCCGCGGAGACCTCCCCGGACGCCCGAGCCGGCGTGCCGCTGTCGATCCGTTGATCCCTGGGTACAGACCGCAAAACTCGCTTGTCGCGGGCCACTAGAGTGGAATCGCAATGGTTGAAGGAGAGCAGCTAGTGGATAGCGCCGCACAGTCGAACCAGGGGTCCGGCCAGACCGGCACTGCACGGGTCAAGCGTGGCATGGCCGAGATGCTCAAAGGCGGCGTCATCATGGACGTCGTCACCCCGGAGCAGGCTCGAATCGCCGAGGGCGCCGGCGCCGTCGCCGTGATGGCGCTGGAACGAGTGCCCGCCGATATCCGCGCGCACGGCGGGGTTGCGCGGATGAGCGACCCGGACACGATCGAGGCAATCATCGGCGCGGTCACCATCCCGGTGATGGCCAAGGCGCGCATCGGGCATTTCGTCGAGGCGCAGATCCTGCAGAGCCTCGGCGTGGACTACATCGACGAGTCCGAGGTACTCACCCCCGCCGACTACGCCCACCACATTGACAAATGGAAATTCACCGTGCCGTTCGTGTGCGGGGCGACGAATCTTGGCGAGGCGTTGCGGCGCATCAGCGAAGGGGCGGCGATGATCCGCTCCAAGGGCGAGGCCGGTACCGGTGACATTTCCAACGCCACCACGCACATGCGGGCCATCGGCGGCGAGATCCGCCGGCTGTCGTCGTTGTCCGAGGACGAATTGTTCGTCGCGGCAAAGGAATTGCAAGCGCCATACGAGCTCGTCGCCGAGGTGGCCCGCGCCGGCAAGCTGCCGGTCACGCTGTTCACCGCCGGCGGCATCGCCACTCCCGCCGACGCCGCGATGATGATGCAGCTCGGCGCCGAGGGCGTGTTCGTGGGTTCGGGCATCTTCAAGTCTGGCGCCCCGTCACACCGCGCCGCCGCGATCGTCAAGGCCACCACGTTCTACGACGACCCTGATGTGCTCGCCAAGGTGTCGCGCGGGCTGGGCGAGGCGATGGTCGGCATCAACGTGGACGAGATCGCGCAGCCGCATCGCCTGGCCGAGCGCGGCTGGTAGAAACATTTCGTGGCGATCGAAGAGATCCTTGATCTCGAACAACTCGAGGTCAACATCTACCGCGGCAGCGTGTTCAGCCCGGAATCGGGTTTCCTGCAGCGCACCTTCGGCGGCCACGTCGCCGGCCAGTCGCTGGTGTCGGCGGTGCGCACCGTCGAGCCCCGCTATCTGGTGCATTCGTTGCACGGTTACTTCCTGCGCCCCGGGGATGCCAAGGAGCGCACGGTTTTCATCGTTGAGCGCACCCGCGACGGCGGCTCGTTTGCCACCAGGCGGGTCAATGCCATCCAGCACGGCAAGACCATCTTCTCCATGTCGGCGTCCTTCCAGACCGATCAGGAAGGCATCCATCATCAAGACTCCATGCCGGCCGCGCCACCGCCCGACGGCCTGCCCGGGTTGGACTCCATCAAGGTCTTCAACGACGCCGGATTCAAGCAGTTCGAGGAATGGGACGTCTGCATCGTGCCGCGCGAGCGCCTGCAGCTCTTGCCCGGAAAGGCCGCACAGCAGCAGGTGTGGTTCCGCCACCGTGACCCATTGCCGGATGACCCGGTGCTGCATATCTGTGCGCTGGCCTACATGAGCGACCTCACCTTGCTGGGGTCCGCACAGGTAACCCACCTCGACGTGCGTGAGCATCTGCAGGTGGCCTCGTTGGATCACGCGATGTGGTTCATGCGCGCGTTCCGTGCCGACGAGTGGTTGCTCTACGACCAGTCCTCGCCGTCGGCCAGCGGCGGTCGCGCCCTGTGCCAGGGCAAGATCTTCACCCAGACCGGCGAGATGGTCGCCGCGGTGATGCAGGAGGGGCTGACCCGCTATAAGCGCGGATACCAGCCGTGAGCGCGCCGACGATCGGGGTTCTGGCGCTGCAGGGCGACACCCGCGAGCACCTGGCGGCGCTGCGCGAGGCCGGCGCCGATTCGCTGACGGTGCGCCGACAGAGTGAGCTCGACGCGGTGGACGGGCTGGTCATTCCCGGCGGGGAGTCGACCACCATGAGCCACCTGCTGCTCGACCTTGATCTGCTGGAGCCGTTGCGGCGGCGGCTGGCCGACGGCCTGCCGGCCTATGGCGCGTGTGCCGGCATGATCCTGCTGGCCAGCGAGATCTTCGACGCCGGCGCTAGCGGCCGAAAGGCGCTGCCGCTGAGCGGAATCGATATGACGGTGCGGCGTAATGCTTTTGGACGCCAGGTGGACTCATTTGAAGGGGATATTGCGTTCGAGGGTCTTGACGGTCCGGTGCGTGCGGTGTTCATCCGCGCGCCGTGGGTGGAGCGCGTCGGTGCCGGTGTTCAGGTGCTGGCCCGGGCCGCGGGCCACGTGGTGGCGGTGCGGCAGGGTGCGGTGCTGGCGACGGCGTTTCACCCGGAGATGACCGGCGACCGGCGCATCCATCGGTTGTTCGTCGACATCGTCAACGGCCGGTGACGTACGTAGGGCCCACAGTCGACGTTGGTCTTCCACGTAGAATCGTCTGGCCATTTGAAGAAGAGGGAATCAGGGAATTGAGGTAAGACGGCGATGAGCGGCCATTCCAAGTGGGCCACCACCAAGCACCAGAAGGCCGTCAAAGACGCGCGCCGTGGCAAGGAGTTCGCCCGGCTCATCAAAAACATCGAGGTCGCCGCCCGTACCGGCGGTGGTGACCCGGGGGGCAATCCGACGCTCTATGACGCCATCCAGAAGGCGAAGAAGACCTCGGTGCCCAACGACAACATCGAGCGCGCCCGAAAGCGGGGCGCCGGCGAGGAAGCCGGCGGCGCCGACTGGCAGACGATCTTGTACGAGGGTTACGCACCCAACGGCGTGGCGGTGCTGATCGAGTGCCTGACCGACAACCGCAACCGCGCTGCCAGCGAGGTCCGGGTGGCGATGACCCGCAACGGCGGCACCATGGCCGACCCGGGTTCGGTCTCCTACCTGTTCTCCCGCAAGGGAGTCGTGACGCTGGAGAAAAACGGCCTGTCCGAGGACGACGTGCTGACCGCGGTGCTCGACGCGGGAGCCGAGGACGTCAACGACCTGGGCGAGAGCTTCGAGGTCATCTCCGAGCCGACCGACCTGGTCGCAGTGCGGACCGCGCTGCAGGACGCCGGCATCGACTACGACTCGGCCGAGGCCAGCTTTCAGCCGTCGGTCAGCGTGCCCGTCGACATCGACGGAGCCCGCAAGGTGTTCAAGCTGGTCGACGCGCTGGAAGACGGCGACGACGTGCAGAACGTCTACACCAACGTCGACCTGTCTGACGAGGTGCTGGCCGCCCTCGACGAGGACTAGGTCGGGAGCGCTCAGCGGAGCCGCTTCGTCAGTCGCTGTTGGTCACATCTGTCACAGGCGTCCCTGCCTCGGGCGACCCACCTTTTGTCCACCTCGCAGCGACAATCGAATTGTCGCTGCGAGGTGGACAAAACATGTGTTGCCTCCGGGCAGGTACAAGAGTGGCAAATGTGACTGAGCCGGCCGCTAGTCGTACCCGTGCCGCATGTCCTCGACGATGCGGGGGTTGTCCAGGGTCGAGGGTTGGAGCGGCCGGGGCCCGATGTCGCCGGAAAACACGGTGGCGGCGTCGAGTACCCGCTGGTTGAGGAAGCGCAGCGGCGGGGCACCCGCCGGCACGGTCGGTGTGGGGCCGGTGTCCCCGCGCCGCGCCAGGGCGAATCCCCAGTCGCCGAACGTGGGCACGTGCACGTGATACGGCGTGACGGCATACCCGGCGGCTTGGATGGTCGAGACGGTGCGCCAGAACGCCGTCGCCGTCGAAAACGGGCTGCCGGCCTGCACCACCATCAGACCGTTGGGGGCCAGCGCGTGGCCGGCCAGGGCGTAGAACTCGGCCGAATACAGCCGGCCCAGCACAGGAGTGTCTGGGTCGGGAAGGTCGACGATGACCGCATCGAACCGCCCGACGGGGACGTTCGAGGGGCCGCGTAACCAGGTCATCGCGTCGCCGATGACGAGGTTGACCCGCGGGTTGTCCAGTGAACCTCCGTTGGCCTCGCGCAGCGTGGTGCGGGCCAGCTCGATGACCGCGGAGTCCAACTCGACCTGCACGATCCGCTCGACGCCGGGCTGGCGCAGCAGTTCGCGGGCGGCCAGGCCGTCGCCGCCGCCGAGTACCAGCACGGAATGCGCACCGCCGCCGAGCGCGGGGTAGACCAGGCTTTCGGTGTAGCGGTACTCGTCGCGGGTGGAAAACTGCAGGCCCCCGTCGAGGTACAGGCGCGTGTCGTTGCCGCGCCGGGTCACCACGATTTCCTGGTAGGCCGTGTGCCGGTAGGCGATGATCGGGTCGCTGTAGAGGCGTTGGCGGCTGGTCGTCTCGATGTCGCGGGCACTCAATAGCAGTGTGGCCAGCAGCGCCAGCGCGGCCGCGAGCGCGCACAGGGCCGTCACCAGCTGCCGCAGCGAGACGACGCGGCGCAGCAGGAAGATCGACACGACGGCCGCGGCGACCAGGTTGACGATCCCGGTGGCCGCCGCGCCGCGGATCATCCCCAGGTGCGGCAGCAGCGCGAACGGCCAGACCAGTCCGCCGATCAGCGCGCCCAGGTAGTCGGCCGCGTTGAGGTTGGCCAGCGTGCGGCCGGTGTCGGCCGGACCGGCGTTGTGCCCGCGCTGCAGCAGCGTCATCAGCAGCGGCACCTCGGCGCCGACTAGGCCGCCGATCAGGGCCGTGCTCACCGCCAGCACCCACGTCGACCCGTCCGCCCCGTCCAGGAACGCGAACACCGCGTACAGCGCCGCCGCGGACAGGCCGCCGATGATGCCCAGCAGCGCCTCGACGGCGATGAACGCGATGGCCGCGCGGGCCAGCAGCGGTTTGACCGCCAGCGCGCCTGCGCCCAGCGCGGCGATGTAGCCGGCGACGATCAGCGAGGTGGCGACGATGCCGCCGCCGTTCAGACTCGCCGACAGCGTCAGCAGGGCCAGTTCGTAGATGATGCCGCAGGCCGCGCACGCCGCGACGGCGGCCAGCAGCAGCGCTCGCCACCGCCCTGAAAACTGGGCGGCCGGCGCCGCCTCGCGTGTGGTCGTCATTTGACTCCGCCGGGGCCGCCCGGCCTACCGCCGGCGCCGCCCGCCGGCGATCCGGGGGTGAACCCCGGGCCGAGGAAGATGAACGCGCCGTGGCTGTACCCCGCGCTCAGACTCTCGACGCGGATGCTGCAGGGACGGCTGCCGTCGGGGCCGACGGTCACGATGTTATTGCTGTAGCGCAAGTATTCAGTTTTGTCGTTGTCGGCGCGCGCCTCGGGGGCCTGATAGTCGGCGAG
Organism: uncultured Actinomycetota bacterium; assembly: GCA_963767375.1. GTDB lineage: Bacteria > Actinomycetota > Actinomycetes > Mycobacteriales > Mycobacteriaceae > Mycobacterium. Next base: position 1,191,013 of record CAVYDT010000003.1, on the reverse strand, counting down.
CGCGTCGGCGACCTCGTCGGGTGAGCCGGTGCAGGCGTAGCGCGTGCTGTTCGCATCGCGGGCGTACTGCTGATAATGACTCGCGATGTAGGACGTTATGTCCTTGTTCAGCAACATGATTCCGAGAATCAGCGACGCCGTGGCCGCCAGCGCCAACCCGCCGGCGATCAGAAACAGGCGGTTGCGGCTCATGGCCGCCACCGGCTGGTCGTGTGGACCACGGTCCCGCCCGAGCCGGCCGGGTGCCCCGGATACAGATGCCATGTCTGCCAACGCCATCCGGGGCCGGCGGGTTCGGCGGCGAGCGCGGTCAGTGCGGCGTCATCGCCGGGGAACACGCCGCCGAGCCAGCCGGTTTTCTGCGCGCAGCCGTCGCGCAGTTGGCGCGCGAGCCGGCGGAACGTCGTCTCGTCGTGCGTCTCGGTGCGGGATTCGAGGTGGTAGCCGGGCACGTCGGCGCGCTCGGGCAGATCGCCGCCATCTCCGCGGGCGGTGCAGGAGACCTGCTCGCAGAACCGCCCTTCCACGACCACGACATGGGAGGCGCCCAGCACCCCGAGCATGAGCACGCCGCCGTCGGGGTGGTCAAGTCGACAACTCGCCAGCGTCGGCGGCGGTGGCGCGTTGAGTGCGAGTCCGAGCCTTGTCCCGTCCACGTCGGCCGGAGCTACGGCGAGCTGATGAAGCGGCACCGATTCGTCCTACGGCGCGCCGGGCGGGGGCGCCGGATAGATGGTGAGTTCGCCGGTCAGCACGGACTTGCCCGTCGATACCTCCCACGGCATGCCCGGGCCCCAGCGCTCGAATGAGAGCATCAGCGCCTCGTCAGCTCCCCGATCAGCAGCGGCGTAGTCGACGAAGTCCATGTCACCGCCGGGCGGCAGGCCGGTCGTGCCTTCGGTGGTGTAACCCGCGCGGCCGTGTTCGGACTCCCGAAACGTCACACCGTCGACCACCTGATCGCCGCCGGGTTGCAACGCAACAAGATCCTTGCGGGTGACCCACATGGCCAGCTTGAGCCGCCCGTCGTCCTCTTCGACGCTGAACCAGAGCGGCTGGTCGCCGCCTTCCAGCAGATGCTCCCACCACACGAACGGGCCTTCGCGGTAGGTGACCGACCCGCGGACCACGTAGTCCACCCCGCCGTAGCTGACGATGGCACCGGGGCCGAGCTGGCGCGGCCCGTATTGCGCCTGGACGCCAGGGGCGCTAAAGGCCAGCGGATCCTGACGCCCGCCCGGCCGGGCCTTGGGGCGCCGCAACGCCACCACCAGGACGACGAAGGAGGCGATGAATAGCACCGCGGCCAGCGCTACCAGCAGTGTTCCCACGCAAACCCCTCCGTGCCGCGGCGCCTGAAGCAAACGCGCGCTTCAAGTTAACAGCTTGTCGTTGGCTTCGTAGGCTTCCGCGTGTCCTACCGGCCGCTGTCGGTCCCGCCGACTAGGCTATCGAACAGCTGTTCGGTACTAGTGGGGAGCGTGCGGTGCGCGTGATGGGCGTCGATCCCGGGTTGACCCGGTGCGGGCTGTCGGTCGTCGAAGGCGGGAGCGGGCGGCAGGTCGTCGCGCTGGATGTCGACGTGGTGCGCACGTCGCCGGATGCGCCTGTTGCCAAGCGGCTGCTCGCCCTCAGCGATGCCGTCGAGCACTGGCTGGACACCCATCATCCCGACGTGCTGGCCATCGAGCGGGTGTTCTCTCGGCTGAACGTGACGACGGTGATGGGTACCGCACAAGCCGCCGGTGTGATCGCGCTGGCGGCGGCGAGACGCGGGATCGACGTGCACTTCCACACCCCCACCGAGGTCAAGGCCGCGGTCACCGGCAACGGTGCCGCCGACAAGGCGCAGGTCACCGCGATGGTCACCAAAATCCTTGCGCTGCAAGCCAAACCGACGCCGGCCGACGCCGCCGACGCGCTGGCGCTGGCGATCTGCCACTGCTGGAGAGCACCGATGATCGCCAGGATGGCGGCGGCCGAAGCGCAGGCCGCGCAGCACCGTCGCGACTATCTGGCCAAAGTGAAGGCCGCCCGATGATCTCCTCGGTCCGCGGCGAGGTCCTCGAGGTAGCGCTCGACCATGTGGTGATCGAGGCCGCCGGCATCGGCTACCGGGTGAACGCGACGCCGTCCACGCTGGCGACGTTGCGCCAGGGCAGCGAGGTCCGGCTGGTCACCGCGATGATCGTGCGTGAGGATTCGATGACGCTGTATGGGTTCTCCGACGCCGACACCCGCGACCTGTTCCTGACGCTGCTGTCGGTCTCGGGCGTCGGGCCTCGGCTGGCCATGGCGACGCTGGCCGTGCACGACTCCGCGGCGCTGCGCCAAGCGCTGGCCGACAGCGACGTCGCCGCGCTGACCCGGGTGCCCGGCATCGGCAAACGCGGCGCCGAGCGCATGGTGGTGGAATTGCGCGACAGGATTGGAGTGGCGGGGTTGTCCTCTTCCCATGCGCCGGCGGTGAACGGCAACGCGGTGCGCAGCCCCGTCGTGGAAGCCCTTGTCGGCCTTGGCTTTGCGGCCAAGCAGGCCGAGGAGGCCACCGACAAGGTCCTCGCTGCGGATCACGACGCGACGAGGTCCGACGTGCTGCGCGGCGCCCTGTCCTTGCTGGGGAAGGCCCGATGATCGAAGAGGACTATCCGGATCGCGAGGTCTCTGGCGCGCTGACCGTCGGCGAGGGCGACGTCGACGTCAGCCTGCGGCCCCGCTCGTTGGGGGAGTTCATCGGCCAGCCGCGGGTGCGCGAACAGCTACAGCTGGTCATCGAGGGTGCCAAGAACCGCGGCAGCACACCGGATCACATCCTGCTGTCCGGGCCGCCGGGGCTGGGCAAAACGTCGCTGGCCATGATCATTGCCGCCGAGCTCGGGTCCTCGCTGCGGGTCACCTCCGGGCCAGCGCTGGAACGCGCGGGTGACCTGGCGGCGATGCTGTCGAACTTGGTCGAGCACGATGTGCTGTTCATCGACGAGATCCACCGCATCGCCCGGCCGGCCGAGGAGATGCTGTACCTGGCGATGGAGGACTTCCGGGTCGACGTGATCGTCGGCAAAGGCCCTGGGGCGACATCGATTCCGCTTGAGGTCGCGCCCTTCACCCTGGTCGGCGCGACCACCCGGTCCGGTGCGCTGACCGGCCCACTGCGCGACCGGTTCGGCTTCACCGCGCACATGGATTTCTACGAACCCGACGAACTGGAGCTGGTGCTGGCCCGCTCGGCCGGAATCCTGGGCATCGAACTGGGCGGCGAGGCCGGCGCCGAGATCGCGCGCCGCTCGCGGGGGACGCCGCGAATCGCCAACCGGCTACTGCGCCGGGTGCGTGACTTTGCCGAGGTGCGCGCCGACGGCGTCATTACCCGCGACATCGCCAAGAGCGCGCTGGCGGTATACGACGTCGACGAACTCGGCCTGGACCGGCTGGACCGGGCGGTGCTGTCGGCGCTGACCCGCAGCTTCGGCGGCGGCCCGGTCGGGGTTTCGACGCTGGCCGTGGCGGTCGGCGAGGAGGCCGCCACCGTCGAGGAGGTGTGCGAGCCGTTCCTGGTGCGCGCCGGTATGGTCGCGCGGACTCCGCGAGGCCGGGTGGCCACCGCGCAGGCGTGGACCCACCTGGGCATGACGCCGCCGGCCGGGGTCACCGGCCACGGGCAGCAGGGGCTGTTCGAGTAGACCCGCAAGCCCGAGCATCGTGCGGTTACGTCGCCTCGACGCGGGTACCCAACCAGTTATTACCTGTTCGAGGAGGTTCTGATGAGGCGCACTCATTCCGACTATGAACGCCCTGGCGCGCTGTACATGCCACGCACCCGCGGCGCGGTGACCGGGCTGATCCTGATCGTCTTGGGTGCTTGGGGCGCGTTGATCCCGTTCGTCGGGCCCATCTTCAATTGGGCTTACACGGTCGACCCGGCATGGACGTGGACGACGGCCAAAGGGTGGCTGGAGGTGCTCCCCGGCGTCGCTGCCGCGGTGGGCGGCCTGCTGCTACTCGCCGCCGGAAATCGCGCCAGCGCCATGTTCGGCGGCTGGCTGGCCGTCTTCGCCGGCGCCTGGTTCGTGGTCGGCCGGACATTCGCGGCGACACTGAACATCGGGGACGTCGGTCAACCGCTGGCGTCGACGGACCTGAAACGGGCCCTGCTCGAAGTCACATACTTCACCGGTCTGGGTGCGCTGATTGTGTTCCTGGGCGGCGCCGCCCTGGCACGGGTAGCGGTTCGGCATGCGCGCGACGTCGCTGTGGCCGAACCAGCGCCGATGGCTGGGGGACCGGCCGCGTACGACGAGACAGTGCCGGCCGCTCCGGCGGGCCGCCTCGCAGCGGCCGAGACTGAGCCGCGCGAGCGCACCGGCGGCTTTTTCCGACGGCACACCGGTTTGTTCCGCCGCCACCATGCCGGAGTTTAGGGCCGGCGTTTAGGACCCGACACCGCACAAGGCACCGGTAGCTCAACTAAGGGGTTGGCTGCCGGTGTTTTCGCGCGTCAAAGCAGTCCGTGCGGCCGCGGTCGGTAAGGTTCTTGTCACTGCTCTGCGCTCCGTACCCGGGGGCGGCCTGGCTGTCCGAATAGGAGGACGCGATGATCACCGCTGCGCTGATATTCGCCGCGCTGGCTGCGTTGCTGCACGTCTACATCTTCACGATGGAGTCGTTCACCTGGACGTCCCCGCGCACTCGCAAGACGTTCGGTACTACTCCCGAGGAAGCCGAGACCACCAAGCTGCTCGCGTTCAATCAGGGCTTCTACAACCTGTTCCTGGCGATTGTCGCGGGCCTCGGTATCGCCGCGATTGCCATGGGACACAAAGCCGTTGGAGCGACGCTCGTATTCACCGGCGTCGGGTCCATGGCCGCGGCCGCGGTCGTGCTGCTTTTGTCGGCACCGGACAAGGCACGGTCCGCGTTGATCCAGGGCACCTTTCCCGCGATAGCGGTCGTGCTGCTGGTTTTCGGCCTGATGTAACACTTCCGGCGCTGGTCAGCCGAACGGGTTACATGCCGGATCGTCCGGGTACCCGTTCGTAGCCGGCCTCCATGCTGCGAGCCGGCATCTACCAAGGAGATGTCATGAAACACTCGCAACCGGACCGCGCAGTCGGGCTGCGCATGCCACGTTCCCGTGGCGCGGTCAGCGGATTGCTCCTGGTCATCCTGGGTGCTTGGGGGGCATTGATCCCCTTCGTCGGTCCCCATTTCAATTTCGCCTATACGCCCGACCGCGATTGGGCTTGGACCACGGCCCGGGGCTGGCTCGAGGTGTTCCCGGGAGTCGCCACCGTGCTGGGCGGCCTGCTGCTGATCTTCTCCAGCAATCGCGCCGTTGCGATGTTGGGCGGCTGGCTGGCCGTTCTCGGCGGGGCATGGTTCGTCGTAGGCGGGCAGTTCGCCCCGATGCTGCGGATCGGGACCGTCGGCGACCCGGTCGCGACCACCGAACGCAAGCGGGCCCTGCTCGAGGTCACGTATTTCTCCGGCCTGGGCGCCCTGATCGTCTTCCTGGGCGGGATCGCCCTGGCGCGGCTCGCGGTCCGGTTGGCCCGCGACGTCGTGCCGCCGGAGGCCGGCGTGGAGGCCGACAATGCTCGCGAACCCGCCCTCGTGCCGGCGGGACAGGTGCCGGCCAACCGGCCTTACGTTTCAGCGGTGGACGAGTCGTCGCCCGAGACCGCTGCCACCAGGCCGCAGGTGGAGCACTTCCCGCCATCGCAGGAGGCGACGCCGGCGCAGTCGCGGTGGCGCAGGGCCGTCCGACGGCAAAGCCCGGACGCGCCGGGCCGGCCATCCAACGCCTATCTGCACTAGCCACACCCGCAGCAGTAACTAGTCCACGAAAAGCCGATCGCCAGCCTGAAACAGGCTGGCGATCGGCTTTGTAACGTGTCAGAGCAGTCCGAGCAGTCGCAGATCGCTGACGTACTTGGCGATGATCTGCGGCGTGATGTGCGGAATGTCTTTGTCCGGGCCAACTTTCGCGTCCTGGACCGCCGCACGGAACCGGTCGGTCGGTGCCATCGAACCGTTGATCGGCACTGAAGGCTTCTGGTAGTTGTGCAACAACGGCAACAGTGAAGCGTTGCGCTGCTTTTCGGGCAGGCCACGCAGCGAAGTCTCGAACCGCTGCAGCCACTCGCCGTAGTCGGCGATCCGCTGAATCGAGCAGCCGGCCCCGTTAGTTGGGGAGACGAGCCAGTCGACGAACTCGTCCATTCCGATGCCGTCGTCGTACGGGTTCATCACGTGGTAGGTGTGGAACCCGCCGGCGCTCTGAGCGCCCAACGTAGCGATGGCCTCGGCGATGAATTCCACTGGCAGACCGTCGTAGTGAGCGCGCTGCCGGTTGCCGTCGACGTCCAGCTCGTAGAACGAACCGGGCGCGATGCCGGAGGCCACCAGGCTCAGCATCATCCGGGTGAACATGTCCGGCACGTTGAGCTGACCCGCATACGTGGTGTCGGCCAGGATCATGTCGCAGCGGAACACCGCGACCGGCAGGCCACAGAGGTCGTGGGCCTCGCGCAGTAGCACCTCGCCGGCCCACTTGCTGTTGCCGTAGCCGTTGGCGTAGTTGTCGTTAACGCTGCGGGTTGCGCTGATCTGCCGGATGTCGGCGTCCTCGGTGAACTCTGCCGGCTTGATCTGGTCGCCCACCCCGATCGTCGACACATAGGTGTACGGCTTTTGCTTCCCGGTCAGGGCGATTCGGATCAGCTCCGCGGTGCCCAGCGCGTTGGGTCCGAACAGCTCGCTGTATGGCAGCACGTGGTTCACCAAAGCGGCCGGGTCGACGATCAGGTCGACCGTGTCGGCGAGCCGCTGCCAGGTCTGCGCGTCCAGGCCGAGGTCCGCCTCGCCCTTGTCGCCGGCCAACACCTCCAGGTGGTCGGCGGCCAGCTCCCGGTAGTGCGCCAGCAGCTTGGGGTCACCACTATCGAAGGTCTTGTCCAGCCTGGCCCGAGCGTCCTCGTCGGACTTGGCGCGCACCAGGGCGATCACCTTGCCGTCGACCAGGTCCATCCGCTCCAGCCAATCCAGCGCCAGGTAGCGGCCCAGGAAGCCCGTCGCACCGGTGAGCAGGACGGTCCGCACCTCGCGGGCCGGCCCGGGCAGGCCGGGGGCCGCGGCCAGCGTCGCCGCATCGATGAACTTGTCCAACGTGAGGTCACTCGCGTGCACCTCCACGGCGTCACGGCCGTGCACCGAGGCGAATGAAGGCCGTTTGCTGCCCTGCCGCTCGCCCTCGATGTAGTCGGCGATGGCCGCCAGGTCGTTGGCCGGGCTGGTGATGACGCCCACCGGCACGTCGATGTCGAAGATCTCGTGCAGCAGGTTGCCGAATGTCAACGCGGACAACGAGTCTCCGCCCAAGTCGGTGAAGTGCGCGTCGGGTGACAGGTCGGTGGCCCCCGTGCCCAGCAGGGCGGCCGCGGCCCGGCTCACCGTCTGCAGCACCGGAGCGTCGCCTCCGCTTTGACGAAGCGCGTGCAGTTCATTTGCCTGGCCTTGGGCCAGACCGTCGTAGAGCTGTTCCAGCCGCTCGCCGTAGTGCTGCTTGAGCTTCGGCCATGCCAGCTTGCGGATGCCGGTGAGCAGACCGTTCTCCAGCGTGAAAGGCGTTGTCTCGACGATGAAGTCGCGCGGCACCTCGTAGGACTGCAGCCCGGCCTCTTTGGCGACGGCTTGCAGCGAATCGGCGATCGCCGGCTTGAGCGCGTCAGCGTCGAAACGCGCCAGCGCCTCTTCGGTGGGCACCACGACCGCCAGCAGGTAGGGGTGTGCGCTGTTGCCGTAGACGTAGATCTGTTGGACCAGTGGGCTGTTGCCGAACGCTGCCTCCAGCTTGGCGACGGTGACGAACTCGCCCTGCGCCAGCTTCAGCACGTTGTTGCGGCGGTCGACGTACACCACCTTGTTGGGAGCGATCTGGGCGACGACGTCTCCGGTGCGGTAGTAGCCGTCGGCGTCGAACACGTTGGCGGTGATCTCGGGGCGCTTGTAGTAGCCGGGGAACATGTTCTCGGTCTTGAGCAGCAATTCGCCCCGCGGATACGGACGGTCGGTGGCGAAGTAGCCCAGGTCCGGAACGTCGGCCAGCTTGTAGTCGAGGACCGGCGGGCGTTGCACCTCGCCGTCGAACAGCACCATGCCGGCTTCGGTGGAGCCGTAGCCGTCCAGCAGGTGCATGTCGAGCAGATCCTCGACCCAGTTCTTCAGCTCGGGAGAGGTGGGCGCCGAGCCGGTCATCGCGAAGATGAACCGTCCGCCGAGCTGGTACTGCCGCTGCTCACTCATGACCTCGGATTCGACCGCCTCGCGGGCGGCCGGGTCGGTCGGGTCAGCGAGCGCCGACACGCGCTGGTCGACCTGGCGCAGGTACTCGCCGTGGAGGGTCTCCCAGATGCGCGGCACGAAGTTCATCTCGGTGGGCCGCACCAGCTCGAGGTCCTCCAACAGAGTCGAGAGGTCGCTCTTGGCGGAAAAGTACGCCGTGCCGCCGTTGCCGAGCGTGCCGTAGAGGATGCCGCGTCCCATCACGTGGCTCATTGGCATGAAGTTGAGCGTGATCGACGCGGCGGTTTCGCCGAACCAGTTACGGCTCGACCGGCGCCACATCTTGCCGACGTTGGCCTGCGGGTACATCGCACCCTTGGGTGCGCCCGTGCTGCCCGAGGTGTAGATCAATAGGGCCAGCGGGTTCTCGTCGCTGGTCGCCGCGACGGGTGTCGCGGGCAGCGTCTTGCCCCGCTGCAGCAGGTCGGCCAGGGGCTCGACGGTCACCGCACGGTCGGCCAGCCGCGCGCGGGCGCTCTCGAAGGCCTCGCGCTCGTCGTCGACCTCAGGGTGGTAGTCGAACACTATGAGCTTGGTGGGCTGATGCCCGCTATTCAGGATCAGCTCGACGGCGTCGGGTAGCTGGTTGACGCTGGCGGCGAACGCGGTGGGCTCGGTCTCGGTCACGATCGGCTGGAGCTGCGCGACCGCTGCGCTGGTTTGCAGCGGGACCGCCACGGCGCCGATGACTCCGAGTGCGACGTCGATGGTGGTGAAGTCGACGCTGTTGAAGCCCAGCGCGGCGACCCGGTCGCCCGCCTGCAAGGCGTCGTGGGTCAGGGCACGCGCCAGGGCGTCGACGCGTTCGCCCAGTTCACGGTAGGTGATGGTGTCGAAGTGGGGGAGCAGGCCCAGCTCGGTGCGGCCGGTCTTGGGGTTCTTGAAGCACTCGACGGCGCGTTGCCCGAGGGCGGGACGGTCTGCGTAGCCTTCCAGCACGATCTGAACGATCTGCGGCAGTCGCAGTCCAGGCTGCTCGAGGGCGGCGGCGACCGCCGGGTCGGCCTTGGCTGCGGCGAACTGTGGGTCGTTAGCGGTCAGGTCCTCGATGCGGCGTTCGAGCTGCTCTTCACGAGTAATAGTCGACATAACAGTTCCTTGCATTACTGAGAAGTTCTGATTGCTTGCGCGACGTTGCGCTGCTAGTTAAAACGTTAGCGAAGCTAAAGGTATTCCTCAACGAATTCCCGTCGGGAGGTTTGTGAGATCGCCCACCCGCCGGCGGCGCAGGGACCTAAAGCTCGCCCAGGAGCCCGGCCAGGACGTCGAGGCCCTCGATCAGCAGCTCGTCGCTGATGGTCAGCGGCGGCAGCAGCCGGATGATGTTGCCGAACATGCCGCACGTCAGGATGACGATGCCGGCCGCGTGTGCCGCCGTGGCCAATTTCAGCGTCAGCTCGGGGTCGGGGTCGGCGGTTCCGGATTTCACCAGCTCGATGGCGATCATGGCGCCGCGGCCACGCACGTCGCCGATCCGATCGTCGCCGGCCTGCAGGCGCACCAGGAACTCCATCATCAGCCGCTCGATCTGCTGCGCCCGTTCGATGAGGCCGTCGCGCTCGACCGTCTCGATCGTGGCCAGCGCCGCCGCACAGGCCACCGGGTTGCCGCCGAAGGTGCCCCCCAGGCCGCTCACGTGCGGGGCGTCCATGATCTCCGCCCGGCCGGTCACCGAGGACAGCGGCAGCCCGTCGGCGACGCCCTTGGCGATGCAGATCAGGTCGGGCTCGACGCCCTCGTGCTCGCAGGCGAACCACGCTCCCGTGCGCGCGAACCCGGATTGGACCTCGTCGGCGATGAACACCACGTCGTTCTTGCGGCACCAGTCCAACAGGGCGGGCAGGAACCCCTCGGCCGGAACGATGAAACCGCCTTCGCCCGAGATCGGCTCGATGATAACGGCGGCAAGATTGTTGGCCCCGACCTGTTTGTCGATGAAGCTGATGGTCCGTGCGGCGGCCAGTTCGCCGTCGGTGCCCAGCTCCTTGTCGAGCAGCCCGTCCCGATAGGGGTAGGACAGCGGCGCCCGGTAGATCTCCGGGGCGAACGGGCCGAAGCCGCTCTTGTAGGGCATGGATTTGGCGGTGAGCGCCATCGTCAGGTTGGTGCGGCCGTGGTAGGCGTGGTCGAACGCCACGACGGCGGTCTTGCGGGTGTAGGAGCGCGCGACCTTGATGGCGTTCTCGACGGCCTCGGCGCCGGAGTTGAACAACACCGAGCGCTTCTCGCCGGCGCCCGGGGTGATCCGATTGAGCTCCTCGGCGACGGCGACGTACTCCTCATACGGCGTCACCATGAAACAGGTGTGGGTGAACTCGGCCACCTGGGTGCGCACCGCATCCACCACGCGGGGCGACGAGTTGCCGATCGTGGTGACGGCGATGCCCGAACCCAGGTCGATGAGCCGGTTCCCGTCGACGTCCTCGATGATGCCGCCGCCGGCGCGAGCCACGAACACGGGCAGGGTCACACCCACGCCCCGCGACACCGCCGCGACCCGGCGCTTGTTCAGTTCCAGCGATGCGGGACCGGGGATTTCGGTGACCAGCTGCCGAGTCTGCTCGAGGCTGGCCACTGCATCCTCCTCACCGCGGCGCGCCGGTCGCATCGCGGTTAAAGCCTAACCTTGGACACCTTCTGCGGCGCGTCAGAGCCGGGCCGAGCGGGTGATGCGCACGGTGCCGGTCTGTCGCACCCGGTGGCCTGCCAGACTGGATGCTAGAGGTCTGTGCACATACCGATAGGAAAGACGGGCACGTCGATGGAGAATTTGGTCTTGTTCCTGCCGTTCCTGCTCATCATGGGCGGGTTCATGTATTTTGCGTCGCGCCGCCAGCGGCGCGCGATGCGGGCCACCATCGACCTGCACGACTCGCTGCAGCCGGGCGACCGCGTGCACACCACGTCGGGGCTGGAGGCCACCATTGCCGCGATCAGCGACGACACCGTCGACCTGGAGATCGCGCCCGGCGTGGTGACGACGTGGATGAAGCTGGCGATCCGCGACAAGATATTGCCGGACACCGACGAGGACATCCTGGAAGACGAGGCCGCCGACGAGGATGACGAGCTGGACGAGGCCGACCAGGATGACGCCGACCACGAGAGTCGCGCGACCAAAGAACTCTGAGCGGGAACCCGCTGGGACGCGCGTGCGCGGCGCACGCAACCGCGACACGTAGGCTCTGTCGGGGAAAACCGATTCTCAAGGAGATAAAAGGAACGTGGCATCGTCTTCGGCGCCGGTGCGTCCTGCCCGCTACCTGTCGGTGTTCCTGGTCCTGCTCATCGGCGTCTACCTGCTGGTGTTTCTCACCGGGGACAAGCAAGCCCACCCCAAGCTCGGCATCGACCTGCAGGGCGGCACCCGCGTCACCCTGACCGCCCGCACGCCGGACGGCTCCAAGCCCAGCCGCGACTCGTTGGCACAGGCGCAGCAGATCATCAGCGCGCGCGTCAACGGGCTGGGCGTCTCCGGTTCGGAGGTCGTCGTCGACGGGGACAACCTGGTCATCACGGTGCCGGGAAACGACGGCAACGAAGCCCGCAACCTCGGCCAGACCGCACGGCTGTACATCCGGCCGGTGACCCAGGCCGTTCCGGCGCAAAACCCGCAGGAACCCAAGCCCGAGCCCCAGCAGCCCGAGGCAACTCCGCCGGGCCCGGGTGGCCCGGCCCCGGGTGGCCCGGCACCCGGCGCCGGACCCGCGCCGGCGGGTCAGCCCGCGCCGGCCCCGGCGCCCACCGGTCAGCCGACCCCACCGGCCGGCCAGCCGCCGGCGCAACCACGGCCCTACCCGGAGGACCCGACCCCAGCACCGAGCCCGGCGCCCAGTCCCGCACCGAGCCCCGCGCCGCCCGCGACCGGAGCGCCGCCGCCGGCCGGGCAGCAGCCGCCGGGGGAGCCGCCGGCCGATGTGCCCGCGCCCCCGGATCCGCGCAAGGATCTCGCCGACCGCATTGCCGCAGAGAAGAAGTGGCGGCAGAGCACCCGTCAGGGCATCCAATTCCTCGCCCTGCAATACCAGGCCACCTTGTGCGGCAAAGACGACATTCTTGCCGGCAACGACGACCCGACCCTGCCCCTGGTGACCTGCTCCCAAGACCACAAGGCCGCCTATCTGCTGGCGCCGTCGATCATCAGCGGCGACCAGATCCAGAACGCGACGTCGGGCATCAACCAGCGCGGTGTCGGTTACGTCGTCGATGTGCAGTTCAAGCCAGCGGCGGCCAATGTCTGGGCCGACTACACCGCCGCCCATGTCGGTGAACAGACCGCCTTCACCCTGGACTCGCAGGTGGTCAGCGCTCCGCGCATCAACGAAGCGATTCCGGGTGGCCGGACCCAGATCAGTGGCGGGGATCCGGCATTCAGTGCCACGACCGCGCGCCAGCTGGCCAACGTCCTGAAGTACGGTTCGTTGCCGCTGTCCTTCGAAGCGTCGGAGGCCCAAACCGTCTCGGCGACATTGGGTTTGACATCGCTGCGCGCGGGCCTGATCGCGGGCGGGATCGGTTTGATCCTGGTGCTGCTGTATTCGCTGTTCTACTACCGGGTGCTCGGATTGCTCACGGCGTTGTCGCTGACCTGTTCGGGTGCAATGGTTTTCGCGATCCTGGTGCTTTTGGGGCGATATATCAACTACACCCTGGACCTGGCGGGCATCGCGGGTCTGATCATCGGTATCGGTACCACCGCCGACTCGTTCGTGGTGTTCTTCGAACGCATCAAAGACGAGATCCGGGAAGGCCGTTCGTTCCGGTCGGCGGTGCCCCGGGGCTGGGTGCGGGCCCGCAAGACGATCGTGTCGGGCAACGCCGTCACCTTCCTGGCCGCTGCCGTGCTGTATATCCTGGCGATCGGTCAGGTGAAGGGATTCGCCTTCACCCTGGGCCTCACCACGGTCCTCGACCTGGTGGTGGTGTTCCTGGTGACCTGGCCGTTGGTGTACCTGGCCTCCAAGTCCCCGACGCTGGCAAAGCCGGCGTTCAACGGCCTGGGAGCCGTTCAACAGGTCGCGCGCGAACGCCGGGCCGCTGCCGATTCGCAGAGGGGACGGGGGTAACCGGATGGCCGCCACCGACAAGACCGCCAAGACCGGCAAGAAGGACACCAAGGACCAAGGCGCCGTCGAGATCACCGAAGCCAGCGCGGAGACGGTGGAGGCGGCGGAGTCTGGGCCCACGGTCGCGGCGCTGCCGCGGCACAGCTTTCTGTCCCGGCTCTACACCGGCACCGGTGCGTTCGAGGTGGTGGGGCGCCGCAAGCTGTGGTACGGCATCAGCGGCACGATCGTCGCGGTCGCGATCCTGTCGATCCTGATTCGCGGGTTCACCTTCGGGATCGACTTCAACGGCGGCACCACGGTGTCGATGCCCGCCGCCGGCACGACGGGCACGGTCCAGGCCGCCCAGGTGTCCGACGTCTTCAAGAAGGCCATCGGCACCGACCCCGAATCGGTGGTGATCGTGGGCAGCGGCTCCTCGGCGACGGTGCAGATCCGTTCCGAGCATCTGTCCAACGACCAGACCGCCAAGCTGCGCAACGCCCTGTTCGACGCGTTCGGACCCAAAGGCACCGACGGTAAGCCCAGCGCGAAGGCCATCAGCGACTCAGCGGTGTCGGAGACCTGGGGCGATCAGATCACCAAGAAGGCGCTGATCGCCCTGGCGGTCTTCCTGCTGCTGGTCGGCCTCTACATCATGATCCGGTACGAGCGCTACATGGCCATCTCGGCGCTGATCACCATGTGTTTCGACCTGACCGTCACCGCCGGCGTGTACTCACTGGTCGGGTTCGAGGTCACCCCGGCCACGGTCATCGGCCTGCTGACCATCCTTGGCTTCTCCCTCTACGACACCGTCATCGTGTTCGACAAGGTCGAGGAGAACACGCACGGCTTCCAGCACACCACCCGGCGCACCTTCGCCGAACAGGCCAACCTGGCCATCAACCAGACGTTTATGCGCTCCATCAACACCAGCCTGATCTCGGTGCTGCCGGTGCTGGCGCTGATGGTGGTGGCGGTGTGGCTGCTGGGTGTGGGCACGCTGAAGGACCTGGCGCTGGTGCAGCTGGTCGGCATCATCGTCGGCACCTACTCGTCGATCTTCTTCGCCACGCCGCTGCTCGTCACGCTGCGGGAACGCACCGAACTGGTGCGGACGCACACCCGCCGGGTCGTCAGGCGGCGCAGTCCCGGCGCTCGCGCGAGCGCCGACGAGGCCAGCACAGAATCGGCCGACGCAGTGACGGAATCAGTCGGTGATGACAAGCCGAAGGAGACTGTCGAGGAGCCCGCCACGGAATCCGTGGTGCCGGCCAAGCCGGCGCCGAACAAGCCGGCGCCGGGTGCGCGGCCGGTGCGGCCCACCGGTACCCGGCGTCCGACCGGTAAACGCAACGCCGGCCGGCGGTAGTCGGGATGGCCAGCTGGTGTCGGCGAGGATTCTTGCGCTGGACACTCGCTGGTTTGGTTGGAACGCTGACCTTGTCGTTCGCGCTGATCGGGTGTTCCGGCAGCGCCGCCCCGCAGATCGACTACGTGGTCGACGGCACGCTGGTCAGCTACAACACCAACACCGTCGTCGGTGCGGCGTCGGCCGGCGCGCAGGCGTTCGCCCGCACGCTCACCGGCTTCGGGTATCACGGCCCCGATGGGCAGGTGGTCGCCGACCGTGACTTCGGCACGGTATCGATGGTGGGCGGTGCGCCGTTGGTGCTCGACTACCAGATTGCCGACAACGCCGTCTACTCCGACGGCAAGCCGGTGACCTGCGACGATCTGGTGCTGACCTGGGCGGCCCAGTCCGGGCGGTTCCCCGGTTTCCAATCCGCCACTCAGGCCGGGTACGTCGACATCGCCAACATCGAGTGCATGCCGGGGCAGAAGAAGGCCCGCGTCTCGTTCGTCCCGGACCGCAGCGTCGTCGACTACACCCAGCTGTTCACCGCGACCTCGTTGCTGCCGTCGCACGTCATCGCCGATCAACTCAACGTCGACGTGACGGCGGCGTTGCTAGCCAAGAATGCGTCGGTGGTGGACCAGATCGCGCGGCTGTGGAACACCACCTGGGACCTCAAGCCCGGTATCGATCTGAAACGCTTCCCCTCGTCGGGGCCATACAAGATCCAATCGGTGCTGGACGGCGGCGCAGTGGTGCTGGTCGCCAACGACCGGTGGTGGGGCCCCAAAGCGATCACCAAGCGGGTCACCGTGTGGCCCCAGGGGGCCGACATCCAGGACCGGGTCAACAACCGCAGCGTGGACGTGGTCGACGTCGCGGTTGGATCGTCGGGAGCGCTGGCCACCCCGGACAACTACCAGCGCAGCGATTCGCCATCGGCCGGCATCGAGCAGCTGATCTTCTCGCTGCGGGGACCGCTGGCGCTGGCCCGCGAACGCCGCGCGCTCGCGCTGTGCACGCCGCGTGACGCGATCGCCAAGGACGCCGGGGTCGGGATCGCCAATTCGCGGCTCAACCCGGCCACCGAGGATGCCATCGCCCAAGCCGACGGTGCCGCCGACGCCGGCCCATTCGCCAAGGCAGACGCCAACGCGGCCCGCGATGCGCTGGCGGGTGCGCCGTTGACGGTGCGGATCGGCTACCAGGGACCCAATGCGCGGCTCGCGGCCACCGTCGGGACCATCGCCAAATCCTGTGCTCCGGCCGGCATCACCGTGACCGGCGTCGTCCTGGACAATTCGAAGGATTCCCCGGGTCCGCAGGCGCTGCGGGACGAAAAAATTGACGTGCTCTTGGCCAGCACAGGCGGGGCCACCGGCAGCGGATCGAGCGGATCATCCGCGATGGACGCCTATGACCTGCACAGCGGCAACGGCAACAACCTATCCGGCTACGCGAACGCCCAGATCGACGGCATCATCGGCGCGCTGGCGGTGTCCGCGGACCCGGCCGAGCGCGTTCGGCTGCTGACCGAGGCCGCGCCGGTGCTCTGGACGGACATGCCGACGCTGCCCCTGTACCGGCAGCAGCGCACGCTGCTGATGTCGAAGAAAATGTATGCGGTAAGCAAGAATCCCACCCGCTGGGGCGCGGGCTGGAACATGGACCGCTGGGCTCTCGTGCAATGACGCGCGGTCCGGTTGCGGACGTCGCTGACATTATTGCGTCGCTGACCCGCGAAGTCGCCGATTTTCCGAAGCCGGGGGTGCAGTTCATGGACCTGACGCCGGTTTTCGCCGACGCGGCGGCGATGTCGGCGGTGATCGACGCGCTCGCTGAAGTCGCCTCCGGCGCCGACGTGGTGGCCGGCATCGACTCCCGGGGCTTCCTCGTCGCCGCGGCCGTTGCCGCCCGGCTGGGCACCGGCGTGCTTGCCATTCGCAAGGGCGGCAAGCTGCCGCCGCCGGTGCACACCGAGCACTACGACCTGGAGTACGGCAGCGCCACCCTGGAAATCCCCGCCGACGGCATCGAGCTGCGCGGCCGCGGCGTCGTGATCGTCGACGACGTGCTGGCCACCGGCGGAACTCTGGCCGCGGCAAAACGGTTATTAGACAAGGTTGCGGCCAACGTGACGGCGGCCGCGGTGGTCTTGGAACTGACGGCTCTGGGCGGTCGCAAGGCGGTGGCCCCGCTGCCGGTATACAGCTTGAGTCGCGTTTAACGCGATATCCTCGAAATCGGAGGCGACTTGGAGGTGAGTAAGGTGGCGGACGAGCAGAGCACGGCGCAAGCTGTCGCGCCGCCCCCGCAATCGCCGGCACCGCCACCGGTTGTCGAGACGCCCGAGCCGCCGGTCGAAACCCTCAAGACTTCCAGTAGCGCCTCGCGCCGGGTCCGGGCCCGCCTGGCCCGGCGGATGACCGCACAGCGCAGCGCGCTCAACCCCGTGCTCGAACCGCTGGTGGCGGTGCACCGGGAGATCTACCCCAAGGCAAACCTTACGATGCTGCAGCGCGCCTTCGAGGTCGCCGACGAAAGGCATGCCAGCCAGTTGCGGCACTCGGGTGATCCCTATATCACCCACCCGCTGGCCGTCGCCAACATCCTGGCCGAGTTGGGCATGGACACCACGACTTTGGTGGCCGCGCTGCTGCACGACACCGTCGAGGACACCGGCTACACGCTCGAGGCGCTGTCCGAGGAATTCGGCGACGAGGTGGGCCACCTCGTCGACGGGGTGACCAAGCTGGACCGGGTCGAGCTGGGCAACGCCGCCGAAGGCGAGACCATCCGCAAGATGATCACCGCGATGGCCCGCGACCCGCGGGTCCTGGTGATCAAGGTCGCCGACCGGCTGCACAACATGCGCACGATGCGCTTCCTGCCGCCGGAAAAGCAGGCCCGCAAGGCCCGCGAGACGCTGGAAGTCATTGCGCCCCTGGCGCATCGGCTGGGTATGGCCAGCGTCAAGTGGGAGCTGGAAGATCTGTCGTTCGCGATCCTGCACCCCAAGAAGTACGACGAGATCGTGCGGCTGGTCGCCGGGCGGGCACCGTCGCGAGACACCTACCTGGCCAAGGTCCGCACCGAGATCGTCAACACCCTGGGCGCGTCGAAGATCAAGGCGACCGTGGAGGGCCGGCCCAAGCACTACTGGTCGATCTATCAGAAGATGATTGTCAAGGGCCGCGACTTCGACGACATCCACGACCTGGTCGGCATCCGCATCCTTTGCGACGAGATCCGGGACTGCTATGCCGCCGTCGGCGTGGTGCACTCGCTGTGGCAGCCCATGGCGGGACGGTTCAAGGACTACATCGCCCAGCCCAGATACGGTGTGTACCAGTCGCTGCACACCACGGTGGTCGGGCCGGAGGGCAAGCCGCTGGAAGTGCAGATCCGCAGCCGCGACATGCACCGCACCGCCGAATACGGCATCGCCGCGCACTGGCGCTACAAGGAAGCCAAGGGCCGCAACGGAGTTCTGCATCCGCACGCCGCCGCCGAGATCGACGACATGGCCTGGATGCGTCAGCTACTCGACTGGCAACGGGAGGCCGCTGACCCGGGCGAGTTCCTGGAGTCGTTGCGTTACGACCTTGCGGTGCAAGAGCTTTTCGTGTTCACCCCCAAGGGGGACGTCATCACCCTGCCCACCGGGTCGACACCGGTGGACTTCGCCTACGCGGTGCACACCGAGGTCGGCCACCGCTGCATCGGCGCGCGGGTCAACGGGCGGCTGGTCGCGCTGGAACGCAAACTCGAAAACGGGGAAGTCGTCGAGGTTTTCACCTCCAAGGCGCCCAACGCCGGGCCGTCGCGCGACTGGCAGCAGTTCGTGGTGTCGCCGCGGGCCAAGGCCAAGATCCGACAGTGGTTCGCCAAGGAGCGTCGCGAGGAGGCGCTGGAGGCCGGCAAGGAGGTCATGGCCCGCGAGGTGCGCCGCGGCGGACTTCCGTTGCAGCGCTTGGTCAATGGCGACTCCATGGGAGCGGTGGCCCGCGAACTGCACTACACCGACGTGTCGGCGCTCTACACCGCGATCGGTGAGGGGCACGTGTCGGCCCGGCACGTGGTGCAGCGGTTGCTGGCCGAGCTCGGGGGTATCGACCAGGCCGAGGAGGAGCTCGCCGAGCGGTCCACTCCGGCGACCATGCCGCGGCGCCCGCGCAGCAACGACGATGTCGGGGTCTCGGTCCCCGGCGCCCCGGGCGTACTGACCAAGCTGGCCAAATGCTGCACGCCGGTGCCCGGCGACCAGATCCTGGGGTTCGTCACCCGCGGCGGCGGGGTCAGCGTGCACCGCACCGACTGCACCAACGCGGCATCGCTGCAACAGCAGGCCGAACGCATCATCGAGGTGCTCTGGGCACCGTCACCGTCGTCGGTGTTCCTGGTGGCGATCCAGATCGAGGCCCTCGACCGACACCGCCTGTTGTCCGACGTGACTCGCGCGCTGGCCGACGAGAAGGTGAACATCCTGTCCGCGTCGGTCACCACCTCGAATGACCGGGTTGCGATCAGCCGCTTCACCTTTGAGATGGGCGACCCAAAGCACCTCGGGCATCTGCTGAACGCCGTCCGCAACGTCGAAGGCGTCTACGACGTCTACCGGGTGACCTCCGCCGGCTAAAAACTTAGGCGGCTGCGAATGCGTGGAACACTCAAGCACAACAGCACGCAAAGCAGGATCAGTAGCACGCCGATAGCGGCCGCGACCACCCAGGCCGGCGGCGATAGCAAATTCGACAGCAAGTCCGTTGGGTCCGAATTGGCTTGCGGGGAAATGGTTTCCGGCGGCGACCCCACGAACTTCAGCGGCAGCGGCCGATAGTTGAGCACGTTCGCCAAATGACGGGTGGTCATCTCGGTGAACGGCGGATCCCCGCCACTGATCTGGGTCCGGCCACCCGGAATCGCTTCGTTGATGCGCGGAGCGCTGACCACCTGCGAGTCCAGGGTGAAGGCGGTCTGTTCACCGACATGGGCGGCGGTGTAGTCGGCCCAGACATTGGCCGCCGCTGGCTTGAACTGCACATCGACGACGTAACCGACACCGCGCTGGTTGATGCCCGACGTCGCGTTCTGGATCTGGTCGCCGCTGATGATCGACGGCCCCAGCAGATAGGCGGCCTTGTGGTCTTGGGAGCAGGTCACCAGGGGCAGAGTCGGGTCGTCGTTGCCGGCCAGGATGTCGTCTTTGCCGCACAAGGTGGCCTGGTATTGCAATGCCAGAAACTGAATGCCCTGACGGGTGCTCTGCCGCCACTTCTTCTCTGCGGCGATGCGTTCGGCAAGATCCTCGCCCGGATCAGCCGGTTGTTGCCCAGGTGGCTGTTGCCCGGATGATGGCTGAGCGGGTACCGCATTGAGCACCGGTCTGATGTACAGCCGGCCTGTTGCACCGATGTTACGTATCTGGTCTGTGTTGTTGCCGGGGATGGTGACCACCACACTGTCGCCATCGACGACGACCTGCGAGCCGGAGATACCAAGCCCGTTCACTCGTGCGGCGATGATCCGTTGTGCCTGAGACAGCGTGTCGTGGCTCGGGGTCGAGCCGTCGGGCGTCAGTGCGGTCAACCTGATTCGGGAGCCGCCGTCCCTTGCGATGCTGTGCGCGGGCGGCTTATGCCCGGCCACAAACACGATCACCAGGTAGGCGCCGATCAGCACGGCCGCCAGCGCCACTAGGTAGCGCGTGAGGCGCACGCCCACCGACGGCGGCGGCAGATTTGGGGGTGCGGCGGCCACCATGACCGGTGGGCCGGCTTGCCATGGGACGGTCAGGGCCGCACGGGCGGCGGAGGCGAGTTCCGTTGCCGTTTGGTAGCGCTGCTCGGGGTTTTCGGCCATGCCGCGGGCGATCACCGCGTCCAAGGTTCGCGGGAGGTCGGGGCAGATCGTCGAGGGCGCGTCTCCGGGGTTGGGCCGCTGGCCGGTCAGGGACTCGTATAACACGCAGGTGAGTGAATAGATGTCGGCGCGGGGGTCGGTGACGGTCGGTGCGATACCGAAGTCGGTGAGGTAGGCGAAATCGCCCCCGGTAACCAACCCGGTGACCAAGATGTTCGACGGTTTGACGTCGCGGTGTGCCAGTCCGACGCGGTGGGCGCTATCCAGTGCGGAGGCCACTTGTTCGATGATCGCGACCGCACGCAGGGGGTGTAGTCGGCCGCCCGCGGCGATGAGGGCGCCGAGGTCGTGGCCCTCGATCAGGCGCATGTCGACATAGAGCCGGCCGTCGATCTCGCCATAGTTGTGGATCGGCACCATGTGGGGGTCGTTGAGCCCCGCCGCCGCGTGCATCTCACGGCCGAACCGCTGCAGATAGTCGGGGTCTTGGGTGAGGTGCGGCGGCAGCACTTTGATGGCGACGATCCTGTCGGTGGCGCTGTCCTGGGCGCGGAAGACTTCGCCCACCCCGCCGCGGCCCAGCAAGTCGAGAAGTTGGTATCGCCCGAATGACTCCGAGGTCGCCACCAGTGTCCTCCCCGTCTGCGCCGCTCGGGTCAGGTTAGTCCAGCAGCATCGACTTGATGGTGACCTCGGTGGCCGGCGGGCCGTCGTCACCGCCACCGGAGACCCCGGTCTTCGCGATCTTGTCCAAGGTCGCTAGCCCGTCGTCCTGGATCTTGCCGAAAACGGTGTAGCCGGGCGGTAACTGCGAGTCCTTGTACACCAGGAAGAACTGGCTGCCGTTGGTGTCAGGCCCGGCGTTGGCCATGGCCAGTGTGCCGCGCGGGTAAACGACGGGCTCCTTCAATTTGGGGTCGTTCGGCGGGTATTGGTCGGTGGGGTATTCGTTGGCGAACTGGTAGCCCGGGCCGCCGGTGCCGTCGCCCTTGGGGTCACCGCATTGCAGCACGGCTAGGTCGGGGGAGGTGGTCAGCCGGTGGCATTTGGTGTTGTTGAAATAGCCCTGGCCGACCAGGCTGGCGAAACTGTTTACCG
This sequence comes from uncultured Actinomycetota bacterium, assembly GCA_963767375.1. Classification (GTDB taxonomy): domain Bacteria; phylum Actinomycetota; class Actinomycetes; order Mycobacteriales; family Mycobacteriaceae; genus Mycobacterium. The sequence goes on along the minus strand of CAVYDT010000003.1, from coordinate 1,169,308 downwards.
TGCAAGGTGATTCGTTGTTGGCCAGCATCAGACCGATATTGCCCTGGTTGGTCGCCATGCTGACGCTCACCTGGGCCGGGTCGGTCGGGATTTTGCCGGTCCGCGGCGGCTTTACGGGCTTGGTGGGCTTGTCTTGCGACGCGGGGTACTGGCAGTTGGCGCCCACATTGGCCGACGGCTGGAACGCCGGCATCGGCGCCGCCTGCGGGGTCGGCGCCCCGGGCGTGCTGGACTCCGGGGAACTGCTGGCGGCGGTGCTGCTGGTCGCCGTCGCGGTGTTGCGCTTGTGGTCGTTTTTGGTGATGACCACGGAGGCCACCACCGCGGCGATCACCGCGAGCGACGCTATGACGCCACCGGCGATCAGCAGGATCCGGCGTGTTCGGGCTTGCTTGGCGTGACGTTCGAGCTGCCGTTCGAGTTTGCGCTTGGCTGTCGCGCGTCGCTGTTCGTTGGTCGGCACGGCCGGTATGCCTCCAGGGTTCGGTGAGTCGGGCCGGGGTGCCAGCTCAGGCTAATGTGGGCGCCGCGAGGCGTGTCAAGCGCCCCAGGTAGGGATGGGAGACTGGGAACCGTGTTGATCACCGGATTTCCCGCCGGTCTGCTGCAGTGCAACTGTTACGTGCTGGCTGAGCGGCAGGGGGCGGATGCCGTCATCGTCGACCCCGGGCAGCGTGCGATGGGGCCGTTGCGGCGCATCCTCGACGAGAATCGGCTGACCCCGGCCGCGGTGCTGATCACCCACGGCCACATCGACCACATGTGGTCCGCCCAGAAGGTGTCCGACACCTATGGCTGCCCCACCTACATCCATCCCGAGGACCGGTTCATGCTCAAAGACCCGATCCACGGCTTCGGCCCGCGGTTGGCCCAGCTGGCGGCCGGCGCGTTGTTCCGCGAGCCCAAGCAGGTCGTCGAGCTGGACCGGGACGGCGACAAAATCGACCTGGGCAGCGTGACCGTCAACGTCGACCACACCCCGGGGCACACCCGCGGATCGGTGTGTTTTCGCGTTCTGCGGGCTAGCAAAGACGACCAGGACGTCATCTTCACCGGTGACACGCTGTTCGAGGGCTCGATCGGCCGCACCGACCTGTTCGGCGGCAGCGGACGTGACCTGCTGACCTCGATCGTGGAAAAACTGTTGGTGCTCGACGACGACACCGTGGTACTACCCGGACATGGCAACCCCACCACCGTCGGCGCCGAGCGGCGTCTCAACCCGTTTCTCGAAGGCCTGTAGCGGGTGACCGAATTCACTGCACTCTCGGCGCCCAAGGGGGTGCCGGACTACCTCCCGCCGGATTCGGCGCAGTTCGTCGCGGTGCGCGACGGGTTGCTGGCCGCCGCCCGCCGCGCCGGCTACAGCGACGCCGAGCTACCCATCTTCGAGGACACCGCGCTGTTCGCCCGCGGCGTCGGCGAGTCCACCGACGTGGTATCCAAGGAGATGTACACCTTCGCCGACCGCGGCGACCGCTCGGTGACGCTGCGGCCCGAGGGCACGGCTGGTGTGGTGCGCGCGGTGATCGAGCACGGCCTCGACCGCGGCGCGCTGCCGGTCAAGCTGTGTTACGCGGGCCCGTTCTTCCGCTACGAGCGCCCGCAGGCGGGCCGTTACCGCCAGCTGCAGCAGGTCGGTGTCGAAGCGATCGGTGTCGACGACCCGGCGCTGGACGCCGAGGTGATCGCCGTCGCCGACGCCGGGTTCCGCTCGCTGGGCCTAGACGGCTTCCGGCTGGAAATCACCTCCCTGGGCGATGACAGCTGCCGTCCGCAATACCGGGAGTTATTGCAGGAGTTCCTGTTTACGCTTGACCTGGACGAAGAAACCCAGCGACGCGCACGAATTAACCCGTTGCGGGTGCTCGACGACAAGCGACCCGAGGTGCGGGCGCTGACGGCCGACGCCCCGGTCCTGCTCGACCACCTGTCCGACGGCGCCAAGCAGCACTTCGACACCGTGCTGTCTCACCTGGATGCGCTCGGGGTGCCCTACGTCATCAACCCGCGGATGGTGCGCGGGCTGGACTACTACACCAAGACCACCTTCGAGTTCGTGCACGACGGCCTGGGTGCGCAATCCGGCATCGGCGGCGGCGGCCGCTACGACGGTCTGATGCGTCGGCTCGGCGGACAAGACTTGTCGGGCATCGGATTTGGTCTCGGCGTGGACCGGACCCTGCTGGCGCTGCGGGCCGAGGGCAAGAGCGTGGGGGAGACCACGCGCTGCGACGTGTTCGGCGTGCCGCTCAGCGAGCCGGCCAAACTGCAGCTGGCGGTGCTGGCCGGGCAGCTACGCGCGGCCGGTGTGCGCGTCGACCTGGCCTACGGTGACCGCGGGCTCAAGGGCGCGATGCGCGCGGCCGACCGCTCGGGCGCGCGCCTGGCGCTGGTAGCCGGAGATCGCGACATCGAGGCGGGCACGATCGGGGTGAAGGACCTCGCCAGTGGAGACCAAGTGTCGGTGCCGACGGATTCGGTTGTTGCCGATGTGCTTTCGAAACTGGCCCGTTAGTCGGTGTTCTGGCGCAGCCGCCGGACGAACTGCGCCACCGCCGAGCCGATCTCGTGCGGGCTGTCCTCTTGAATGAAATGCACGCCGGGGACCGTGATCTCGGTCTGGTTTTGCCAGGTCTGCGCGTAGTCGCGGATACGGCCGGCGAGGATCGCTCCCGGCTCGGCATTCACGAACAACTTCGGCACGTGGCTTTCTTCGAGCCAGCCGCGGTACTCGTTCACCAGCGCGGTGACCTCAGCGGGCTCGCCGTCGATGGGGATATTGCGCGGCCACGACAATGTGGGCCGCCGGTCCTCACCCGGATCGACGAACGGCCGTCGGTAGTGATTCATCTCGTCGTCGGACAACCGTCGCCGGATCGCGCCGGGTAATACCCCTTCGACAAAGATGTTCTGCTCCAACACCATCCGCTCGCCCTCGCGAGATCGGAAACCCTGGAACACCCCCCGAACGCTGGGATGAAAATCAGTCCACGTCATCGGGGTGACGATCGCTTCCATGTAGGCGATGCCCTGCACCCGGTCGCGATGCTGGTTGGCCCAGTCGAAACCCAGCACCGAGCCCCAGTCGTGCAGCACCAGCACCACGCGGTCGCCCAGGTTGAGCGCATCCCAGAGCGCGAACAAGAACTCTTTTTGCTCGGCATAGTGATAGCGGTCCGGACCCGATGGGCTGAGCTTGTCCGACCCGCCCATCCCGATCAGATCGCAGGCCACCAGCCGACCCAGTCCTTCCAGATGCGGCATGACGTTGCGCCACAGGTATGACGACGTGGGGTTGCCGTGCTGAAAAACGATGGCATCACCTTGACCCTCGTCGATATATGCCATCCGCCTGCCGGCGATCTCGTGGTACTTCAGATGCCCGTAGGGCTCACTGCTGATGGGTTGCATTCGGGTCGTCCTCCCACCGAACTCTTCGTGTGGCGCGTGCACCACCTGACTTCCTACACCTTGCCCTGCGGATAACTGCTAGGGCCCTCGGTGCGCTGGCATACCCCGCCCCTGGGCAGTCGTCGTAGGGCGGCCCGGCTGTCCGAAACGCAGAAGTGACGCGCGAGACGGCGCCGGTAAGTCAAGCAGCTTGACCTGGAAAGCCGTCGTCGGCGCCGAGCTTACCAAGCCCCTTTCAAGGCCCCTTTCAAGGAATTTCGGCGTATGCGATGCCGGTCAGGTTTCCTTGAGCGACGAGCAGGACCTTGTTGTCCGATCCATCGAGCTTGGCCGAAAAGAGGTTGCCCCCGAAGTCGGTGATAAACATTCGGTCGCCCTTCAGATCCAGGGCGATGCCGATTCCCTCCATCAAGTGCGTGAACACGATCTCGGGAGCGGGGCGACCCGTCGCATCCGCATCCATTGGCGCACGATTCACCGTGTTGCCGCGCGGCGGATCGCCCCGATCGGTCCAATACATGACGCGATTGTTGAGATCGAGCTCCAGATCGATCGGCTCGGGAAGCCCGTCGTAAAGAACTTCGATATCTGCCCGATCGGATGCCGTTTGCCCCGTCGGTATTTCGATGCCGGCCCGGAAAATGCGGCCCTCGCCGGCGTTGTCGGGACCTTTCTGTGTCCAGTAGACCTTGCCGCCAGCGACGTCGATGGCCACACCCACGCACCACTTCGTGGCATCCGGCCCCGGTCGTGGGTCACCCCGGCCGGCGTCCACGAGGGTCTCGATGTTCGAGCCGTCGAGGTTGGCGCGCATCAGGCGCATGCCCTCGCGGTCACACCAGTACAGCTTTCCACTCTTTTTCTCGAGTTGGAGCTGCTTGGGAGTGAATGTGTCGCCCGCGCGAACGATCGTCTGGCGATTCCGCCCGTCGAAGTCGGCTCGCTCAATGGAACCGTCGTTTGCCGCCGGGTTGCCCATGTTGGTCCAGTAAATGTGTCCCGCCGCGACATCGACCGCCGGCCCATCGGGGTATCTGCACTCGCTGATGATGACTTTGCGGTCGGAGCCGTCCGGATTCAGCGAAACGACGCAGTCGTCGCTGAGGACGAGAAGGAACAGACGGCCCACTGTGGCTTGGTCGCCGGACGCTCGTTGCGGTTCCTGCATTCGTGAACTAACCATAATGCTTTTACTCCAGATCGCTCAGTTGCTGAAGCGTGTGCCACAGCAGATCGGTTGTCACGCATACCTCACAGCTGTGCGCTGGGTGCCGAGATCGATTGCGCCGTCATCGGTCGCCACCGAAAGTTCCATGATGTCGCCGTTGTGCAAGTATTTCGGATTGTTCGGCTGGCGCTTGAAGAACGCCTTCCACTTGACCGTCGGCGGCAGCAGTGAGGCGATCCGTTTTGGTGGAGCGCCTAGAGCCGTCCCGACCGGCGTGCCGGTCATCACGAGATCGCCAGCGCCCAAATGCTGGAAGCGCGCGAGTGACTGCAATGCCTGCAGCGGCTTGTAGATCATGTCGCCGTCGACAAGCATGTTCTGCCGCACTTCGCCGCTCACCCGCAATCGCAGTCGCAGATCGCCGAAACGCTTGAGCTCGTCGGCATCGAGCAGGACTAGGGCCGGGCCGACCGGGGTGAACGTCGGATACGACTTGGCCTCATAGAAATGGGTTTTCGTCAGCTGGACGTCGCGGGCCGAGACGTCGTTCGTCACAACCAGGCCGGCGATGAAGTCAGCCAGGTTCGACTCCGTGAGCTCGGTGCCGAGCGGGATATCCCGGCCAATCACCAGACCGATCTCGATCTCGTAGTCCAGGAGCTTGACGTGCTGGGGTTTGATGATCTCGTCGAAGGGCCCGCTGATCGAACCCGAAGTCTTCCGAAAGAATGTGAGCGGGACGGTTTTTGGGTCCATGCCGGCGCCCTTGACGTGTGAAACATAGTTTGTCATCTGTGCCACCACGCGGCACGGGGCGGTGACAGGAGAGATGAGGTCGAGGCTGTCGACCGCCACGGTACCGGCGCTGTATGCAGCGGCGTTGATGGCCGTCCGGTCGTTCAGCAGCTCACCTGTTGTGGCGGCGAGAGTGGCGATCTCGGCTGCACCGGTGGCAGTTCGGACCCACCAGGAGCTGTCGGTTCGAAGGATTGAGACACTAATGAGTTAGCTTCTTTCGAAAGGGCGATGAGGCGGTTGATATCGAGTTCGTTGTCGTCGCAAGGTGCGCCGATCATTGGGATCGCCTCGTGGCGAACTCGGGGGTCCCCTCTGGGCCAGCCCCGAAACGGTGAACGACGCCCACGCCGGCTCCAGGGTGGAATCAAACATGTCGCAAGCGAAGTGCTCGTCCAGGAAACCCGTTGGGGTCACGCCAGCAGTCGACCAGCTGGGTGCCCGAATGTGGCCGCCAGCTGGTCGTATTGAAATCATCGGAAGGTCAGTGCTTGTTCGCAACCTGCTTCTTTGAGACTCGCGATGTCTTTAAATCCGCAGATCGCCAAGCATAGGTCCAGCTCGGCCAGGAAGGATTTCAGGTAGTGGGTCAGGCTCTCGGTGCCGCCGTAGGAGAGGGCGTAGGCGTAGGACCGGCCGATACCGACGGCCGTTGCTCCCAATGCCAACGCGATCACAGCGTCTGTGGCGCTGCGGATGCCGCCGTCAAACATCACCGGAGTGGAGCCCGCTGCCTCGACGACCCCAGGGAGTAGCTGAAGGGTCGGGATTCCCGAATTCGCCTGGCGGCCTCCGTGATTGGTTACATACAGGACGTCGGCACCGTTGTCGATCGCCAACCGGGCATCATCGGGGTGCTGAATCCCCTTAACCGCGATGGGAAGTTTGGTGTTGGAACGGATCCAACGAAGGTCTTCCCAGGCCAGCGGGACCGCGAAGATGGATGCGTAGTAGCGCAGGGTCGCCGCCGGATCTTCGTGTGGTGGCTTCGCGAGATGTTTGGTGAAGTTTTCGTCGGAGTAATAGTTCTCCATGCAGAAGCCGCGCGCTTGCGGATAATTTCCGATCGCGAGGTCCGCAGGCCGGTAGCCCAGCGTCCAGGAATCAACGGTCACCACCACGCTGGAATATCCGCTGCGCTCAGCACGATCGAGGAAACTGGACGCTAGCTCCCGATCTCCCGGCAGATACAGTTGGAAATAGCTTGGCGTGGACCCAGCGTGCTTGATGACGTCGTCCATTGGAGTTTGGGAGAACGTTGACAAGGTGAATGGCACACCGGTATTCGCTGATGATTGGGCCGCAGCCACGTCTCCGTGAAAGTCCGGCGAGCACAAGCCGATGAGGCCTATTGGGGCCATGAACATCGGCGAGGGGAGATGGTTGCCGAACAAGTCGATGGACAGGTCACGCTCGGGCGGGCTGACCATCATTCGGGGAATGATCCCATAACGCGAGTATGCGTCAATATTGGCGCGCTGCGTGCGACCGTCGCCGGCCGCGGCAGAGACATACCGATACACCCAGTCGGGCAGCGCGTCAAAGGCTTTCCGCTCAATCGATTCAAAGTCGAACGGGAACCGCGAACTTATGCCGTGCACCGCATCGCCATAGACGGTCCACTGAAAGTCCCCAAAATTCTCAGGCATGGCATCTTCCTTTGTGTCGAGGATTAGATGGTCGCGATGACCAGACACTGCTCATCTTCGTCGCACCGTCGTAGAGTGTCGATGTAGTGGAGAACAAACCCGCGCGCTGAATTTTGTTCCGCAGCACACGATCTCGGAATACTGAAGACCAGAAACGGATTTCGTGCTTAGCCTGTCGACCAAGTTAAAAGGCGCTTGGATCAGATGCGCGGCGCGGCACGTTGTTTCGGGCGACATCAAAACGACTCGCCACGGATACATCGAGGAATGGGTGACTGACTGCACCATGCTCGGAAACGCTTCAAGGAAGGTGGCTTTCGTTTCGATGTACTGGTGTTAGTGGCGTCGGTGCCTCCGGTCGCGGTGAACATGCGTCGGGCGGCGTCGGCCATGTTCACCATCGACCGCACCGAGAACGGCGGCTCAATCGTGATGTGGTCGACGGTGAGAGATATGCGGCCGAAGCCCTAATAGCCTTGATTGCCGGGGTGTTTCACAGTTATCTGCGCAACCAGGACCGGAGCCGCTGTGGTGGCTTCGGCGCCGCTGCCAGCCCACCGTAGGACATCCGCGACTAGAAGAGGGCTACGGGGTTGGAAGCGCTCGATGTAACGCCCTTCATTCGCCATGGCAGAGCGGCGAAGAAGAAATCCCAACGGTTCTCCTCCACGCACGCCAGCGCAAGTTCGGTGAGGTTCACGTTGTCGATCAGCCACAGGCCCAGGGCGACGAGCGCCACCGTGTGAATCGGTCGAATGAAGTCTAGACCGAATCCCGACGGTTGGACGTCCTGAACACCATCGTTGCCCAGTATGGACACGTCACGCTCGCGCAGGAACGGCAGGCAACTGGCGTGTAGACCTGCCTGGCGCGCCGAAATGCCTTCCCCGTCGGGACCTTCGGTTAATATCGCCGCCGCATTCCCGGTATGCACCATTAGGGCATCACCGGGGCTTACGGTGACGCCCTGGCGTTGCTCAGCGGCTAACAGCTCGTCCGGCGTGACAGCGTGACCGCGCTCGAGCCAGGCGACGCCATGCAGCGCGGCGATGTCCAATAGCACCCCACGTGTGATGAAGCCGTGCTCGGCCTGATCCATCGACAACGACCGCGCACCATGCAGGGAATTGGTATCGCTTTTCGCGAAGCCGTTGTAATTCTTATCGTCCCAAGAATAATGGGCGAGACCGTCGATGTGGGTGTTGGAACCATGTGCAGCGATCCCCACGTACTCGGTGACAGCTTCGTACCGCATCTCGCGATCGAGGTGGTCCGTCACCTCGTTGAGCGTCATGAAGCGCTGCACCAGTGCGAAACCCGAGTACAACGGGTCTGGGTCGAGCGGGTCGATCGGGCGGGATAACGAAATTGCCCGGCCAGTCCGGACAGTGGAGGCTGCTGCAAGTCTGACCTCGTCGGTGATGAGATTGAGGGTCCCGACCCGGTCATCGTCGCCCCACCGGCCCCAGTTGGACAAGGATGTCAGGTATGCCTCAATTCCTGCCGTTGTCAGCCCGGTTTCTTCGGTAGTCGTTCGCGGGTCAGCCATTTGAACCCTCCTCTTGTCGAGCTTCCAGATGGGCAGACGGGGCCTATCACGCACAAGTCGCGGCGTAGGCTCATCCACTGTTACCTCCTCAGCCTTGTTCAAACGTCGCGAGTTGTCTTTATCCGCCGGAACAAAGCCGAAACTGGAAGTTAGTACTCGAGAACAACTTTGGCAGCCATGCGCCACTCGATAGTGGCTAATCCGCGTCCCCCATCAACTGAACGTTAACCCTGTCGACAGGCGAAGCCACCAAATCCCGTGCTGATCACAAGCATTCGGAGATCATTTGCCGCGGCACAAAACTCAGCGCACGGGTTTGTTACCCACTACATCGACACCGTCGACGGTTTAATTCGCGAAAGGTCCGCCATGCCAATGAAAACCGAATACGTGAAGGGCACTGCGAACTTGGTCGACCTGCGGACCACCGATCAGTACGTCCGTTTGTTGGAGGTCACACACCCACGGCGGCTCCGCCCCGGAATAGACGGGCGTCGCCGAGCCGCTGGCCACCGTCGATCGCTATGGTCTCGCCCGTCATCCAACTGGCTGCATCTGACACGATGAACGCGATTGCCGCGCCGATATCTTCGGGTGAGCCGATCCGGTTGAGCGGTGTGGTTGCGGCGACCTCCAGTTCATTTTCCTTCCACAACGCCTCGGCCAGTTTCGTCCGCACCACGCCCGGCGCGACCGCGTTCACCCTGATCTTGGGCGACAGCTCGAGCGCCATCTGCTTGGTGATGTGGATCAGCGCCGCTTTGGAAGTGTTGTACAACCCCAGGTTCGGTTCGCATCCCATGCCGCCGATGGACGCGGTGTTGACCACGACGCCTCCGTGCTCGGCCATCCAGGCGCGCACGGCCACAGATGTCCACAGGATTGGCGCCCAGAGGTTCACGTCGAATGTCTTGGCAAACCGGGCGTGATCTTGGTCGATGATGGGGCCGTATGCCGGATTGGTTCCGGCGTTATTTATGAGGATGTCGACACTGCCGAACCGCTCGAGGGTGAGGCCGATGCAGCGCCGCGCTGCCTCCTCGTCGACGGCGTGCGCCGCGACACCCAACGCCGACCCGTTCACCTGCATGGCGGCGGCGTCCGCGGACTCCTGGGAACGAGACGTCAGCACGACGTTACCGCCGGCTGCTGCGATAGCGTGTGCGGCGGCCAACCCGATGCCGCGCGAGGCGCCGGTGACGATCGCGGTCCGGCCGGTCAGGTCCAGTCCGAGGTTCGTAGGTAGTTGATGTTGTGGTGTCATTTCAGGCTTCGGCATGTTCCAAAACTCCTGATATCGAAGGGAAACTGTTGTGGCTGAGCGGTTCTGGTGGCAGCTGGAGTGCAGTGGCGTTCGGATCAGCGCAGCGGGGGACCCCACTCGACCTGTTCGCGCAGACGGGTCTTGAGCAGTTTGCCCGTGGCGGTGCGCGGCAGTGCCTCGTTGACGACCACGGCGTACTGGGGCACCTTGAACTCGGCGAGGTGCCCGCGGCAGTGCCCGATGACGGCCGCCAGATCCACCTGTGCCCCATCGGTGTAGAGGACGGCGCCAACCTTCTCACCCATGACGTCGTCTGGGACGGCGAGGACGGCGGCATCGGCGACACCCGGCGCTGCCAGCAGCACACCTTCGACCTCCACGCTCGAGACGTTCTCCCCTCCGCGGATGATGATGTCTTTGACCCGGTCGATGATGTGGATGCGGCCCGCATCGTCGACACGCACAACGTCCCCGGTGTGCATCCATCCGTCGACGATCGTCTCGGCGGTGGCCTCTGGGCGATCCCAGTACCCGTCGGTGACATTGACTCCGCGGGCCACCAGTTCGCCGACGCGCGAGTCATCGGCGATCGGAACGATGCCTAAGTCAACGGCCGGGACAGCGTAGCCAACCGAGTCGGCGTGTTCGATCACATCGCTGTCGGGCAACACGGTCATCAGTGATGCCGTCTCGGTCATGCCGTAGCCGTTGATCACCGTCGCAGCGGGGAAAGCCTCCTTCAGCGCATGCACCAACGAGGGCGCAATCGGTGCACCGCCATAGGCTAACCACCGCACGCTGGAGACGTCCGCGCTGGGAAAGGCCTTGTTCCGCAACAGCAACGAGTACACAGCCGGTACGGAAACCAAGAACGTGATTCGCTCGACGGACAGCAGACTGGCCAATGTCGGGAGGTCGAGCGCAGGCATTATCACCGAGGTACCGCCGACGTACAAGGCAGTCAGCAGCTGCGAATTACAGCCGGTCACGTGAAACAGCGGCACGCAGATCAGGGTGCGCAGCCCCTGGCCCACATCGCGCGGCACCCCGAGACAGCGGATCATGTTCTCCGCGTTGGTAAGAAATGCTTTATGCGTGGTCGGCACACCCTTCGGATGCCCGGTTGTGCCCGACGTGTAGAAGAGGGCGGCCACGTCGTCGGCGCCGAGGCCCTCCTCGACGTACGAGTCACCGTCGGGCAACGCGTCATCGGCCGTGAGGTCCACCCGCACCCCGGCGTCGCTCAGGACGAAGTCGACCTCCGGCGGCGCCGACCGAGTGTTGACCGCCACCGCGATCCCGCCGGCCATCACCGTGCCCAAAAACGCCAGCACCCAGTTCATTCCAGCCGGATAGCGCACCGCGACACGATCACCACGTCGCAGTCCAGCGGCTCGAAGCCCCCCGGCGACCCGCGCGGCAGCGTCCCACAACTGTCGGTAGGACAATCGATCGCCGCCGACTTCGGTCACTGCCTCGCTGCCGGGTCGGCTTTCCACGTGTGACCGTAGTACATCCAGCAACGTGCGCGGCAGGTCGTCGAAGCGTGGGATGCCGTTCTCGTCGCGCGAAATCCCGGTACGCGGAAACGGGTTGTCAGTGCGCGGAATCTCCACGATCATTCCGTTCATTTTCGTCACCTCGAAATGGCAGCGCGGGTTGTCGACCACTCTCCACGCTGCAAGTGCCCGGGTGTGTCGATGGGGCCGCGTACGGTTTCGACTACTGCCATCGTTTTTCCTTCCGAATCGGACGGATCGCTACCTGCTCGGCTGGGCGAGAGCGTGTGCCACCGCTCGGTAGGCGTGCCGGCTGCACATCATCCCCAGATGACTACCGGGGACCTCGACACAGGTGGCGTAGGCGGCGACGCACGACGACCAGCGCACCACTCCATCGCTGCGCGAGAAAATCGAGGTCATCCTGACCTGGTTTGGAACAGCCGTGTTGAAGGCCTGGGACGGCGCGCAGGTGCAACCGGCCGTGAGGCAACCGAGGGCGGCTCGCCGCGGATCGCCATTGTGCAGCATGGTTTGCGCGGCGACGGCCGCGCGGTGGCATAGCGCCGACACATCCAGGGGATCTTCGAGTCCGGTGCCCATGAGGACCGCATGCGACACCAGGTTTGGATGCCGTGCGGCTAGTGAGCGTGCGTAGTGCCCGCCGCGACTGTGTCCGATGATCGCGACCCGCCTACCGCTGCGCTCGTGCGCGCCCACGAGCCGGTCGACCATCCGCCGGTCGAAGGTGGCGAAGCACCCGGAGTTGAACCAGATCCCACACTGGGTCGGGCGATAACCGATACGCCGCAGGAACAGCGCGAGCAACGACAGCGAACTGTCGCCAGCCAGAAAACCCGGCAGCAGAAGGACGCTCCGGCCATCTCCGCGCGGCACGCCACGCCCCCGCATCACCGGGTCGGCTATCAGACGGGCGAGTTCGCCGTACCAACGTAATTCGAGCAGCGGATGTCCGAACTCGGCCGCCGTCCCGGCCGCGACTACCGGCGGCGGTTCCGGCTGTGAGCCGGTCGGGTCGAAAAGGGGGTGATTCATGCGAGCATCGCAAGGACGTAGGCACCGGGGGCGTCCGCAAGGACCGGCGTACTCGCTGAACCCAGGGTCGTGGGTGCTGGACGGGTTGTCGGGGTGCGTTCCTGGATCCACTGATTCCAGTGCTCCCACCAGCTACCTGGGTTGTCGGTCGACTCAGCCAGCCACTGCTCGGGATCCAGCTCGCGATCCAGCGTCGCCGAAGCGCCGGTGCGGTAGCTGGCCTTCCGATTGCCGGGTGGGGTCGCGATAGCGACCGCGTGCCCACCGCGAGCCAGCACGAACGTCGTCGATCCACCGAGCAGGGCGCCGGTGCGGTAGCAGTCGGGCCAGGGCGAGATGTGGTCGGTCGATGCGCCCAGTACGTAGCTGTCCACCGTGATGTTGCGCAGGTCGATCGTCTGATCGAGTACCCGCACCGTCCCGGCGGCGAAGCCGTTGTCCACCACCATCTCGAGGAGATCCGCACCCAACTGCAACGCCAGGTTGGTTTGGTCTGCGGCCCAATACAGCAGCGGCTCAGCCGGCGGTTGCTGACCGAGCAGATAGTCGTTCACGACATTGGCCCAGATCCCGTCGTTGGGTCGAAGCCAGGCGAAAGCCACAGCGCTGTTCCTGCCGTCGAAGAGCCCGTCTTTGGTGGCGCGCGCGATCGCACGTTTTGCCACCTTTCGATCGACCAGCGCGCCCTGCGGCCCGCCCCGCTCGAAGTCGACGACGGTGATCGCCAGCGTCAGCGTCGCTAACCGCGCCTGCCGCCCGGTGGCTGCCAGATAGCCGGCCGCGGCGACAGCGAGTTGTCCACCCCCGCACAGTCCGAGCAAGTGGGCGCGCTCGCCGCCGGTGATCACGTCGATCGCATCGAGTGAGTCGAGGATGCTCGAGACGTACTCATCGAGACCGGCATCGCGGTGCCGTTGGTCCGGGTTGACCCACGAGATGACGAAAACCTGACGTCCACAGGCGAGTTCGGCGGCGATGACCGATCTGTGCGGGCTGAGGTCGAGCAGATAGTACTTGTTGACCGGCGAGGCCACGAACAGCACCGGAGTCTCGTCGACGGTCTCGACTGTCGGCGCATACTGGATCAGCTCGAACAGCTCACTGCGCAAGACGACCTTCCCCGGGGTGGCGGCGATGTCTTCACCGATTGAGAACGCCGTGGTGTCGACCGTCGCCGGAAGTCGCGGAGGCGAACCCATGTCGCTGACAAACTGTTGTAGACCGCGCAGCCAGCTCCGGCCGCCGGTGTCGATCGCGCGCTGCCACGACAACGGATGCAGAACCGGGTTGTTGGTCGGCGCCGCAGCAGCTAACAGATTGTCGGCCAATAGCCTGACGCGTTCCTTGGTGCGCCAGTCCACCTCGGCATCGGCCACGACGCGCTCGACCGCTTGACAGGATGCGAGATACCCGAGGGCGATCCGCCGGAGCAACGGGTTGGTGCGCCACGCTGGATCGGCGAAGCGCCGGTCGTGCGACGTGCGCTGGCCATCGCCGCCCAGCACGATCGGGACCAGCTGACGCACGAGATCGATGACCGGCGTGAGCGTCGGGCCAGGGTGCTGCACCAAAGCTGTGGCCATCGTTCGCAGTTCGTGACCGGGAATGTGATCGCTGACAGTTCGGAACGCTGCCGAGGCCAGCACCAGTTCGAAGCCGCCGGGTGCGCCCTGTTGCGAGATTGCGTCGACGTCGGGGCGCACGTGTTCTGGCATTTAACTATCGCCTTGCAGAGGTTGTCGACCTCGAGCCTTGTTCAGGGTCGAAGCGGTTTTTGCGGACGTCGATTGCAACCCCCTCACGGTGGGACACTGAGAAAATATGTGTCATTATGGCACATATCGATGTAATGTCCCACGCGCTTGAGCGCGGAAATCTCATAGTCTGCTTGGATGTGGGCATAGCTACCTCGTCGCCCCAAATCCCTAACGCGCGGCTTGGCGCGACTCTGACCCGCCAGGCCGTCATCGACGCGGCAACGCGGCAGTACCTGGCCGGCCAATCGCTGGACATGTCCGCCCTGGCCGCAGAGCTTGGCATCGGCCGCTCCACGCTGTACCGGATCGTGGGCAATCGTGAAGACCTACTCGGCACCCTGCTCGCCCAAGCGACCGAGCGCACATTCCGCACGGCAACCACGTGCACCACTGCAGAAGGTGGTTTCGAATACGTGGTCGAGGTGCTGGACCGGTTCATGCGCACAGTCATCGCCGCCCCGCCTCTGCGGATGCTGTCTGAACGCGAGCCCTTGCTGTTCATGCGGCTCGTCTTATTGCCGGGCCAAGTCGAGCAGACCGCGGGACGACTGATCGGTGACATGCTGGCCACTGAAGTGGCCGCCGAGAGGCTCGAGCTACCGCTGCCGCCCGCCATGTGTGGTGACGCGATCGTCCGGATGTGCGATCCACACCTCTACGCCCACGTCCTTGGCCGTGGCGAACCCGAGATTGACGCCGCCCTGGATCTGATCGCGGCGCTGCTCGGCCGCGGGCACTGACTTCCCGGGATATTGGAGAACCATCCCGTGCCGTTACTTCCCACACAGAACACCACTTCCACACAGAGCACCGCGACAAGCTCACCGCGTCAATGGGTTTCGGCTACATCAGACGGCGATGTACCTCGAAAGCCAAACACAGTTCGGCGACATCCCTCGGCCGCGAGAGGGATCTGCCGGTACGTTTCTCGATCCGACGCAACCGGTAGCGGACCGTGTTCGGGTGGCACATCAGCACCTCACCCGCACCGCGCACCGACGCATCATTGTTCTGCCACGCCCGAAACGTGTCGAGAAGCATCTCTCGGTCCCAGTCGGGAAGGTCACCGAAACAGCGCAACACAGCACCGACCGTTTTGATCATCGCCTCTGGGGCGCTCACCGCGGCGGTGGCCAGGATGGAGCCGTCGAACACCGCGACCGACGACGTGGAATCGGTCGGACCCCGCAACATCACTCGTGCCACATGCAGAGCTCGCGGTGTATCACGCAGATCCTCAAAGGCCGCACTCACACCCACCCGCGCCGTGGTCATCCGAGTGATCAGGGCAACGACTATGTCGAGTTGTTGGTCGGACGTGACATGCACGATCCCGACCTGCAAATCAGGTAGCAGCCGCCACACCGAAGAGATGTCGAGGCTATGCAGCTTGGACTCAATCTCGGGGAGCGGCTCATGACATCCGCTGGGAACGCGGGCGGCTACGACCACAAAAGGACCATTGATCGGCAGCCCAAGATAGCCGGCGACGTCGCACAGACGCCACTCGTCGAACGCTCGTCCCTCAAGCAGACGGTCAATCAGAGTCGAACATCGTGACGCCTCAGCCAGCAGCTGCCCGTTTTGCTCGTCGGGATAGCCGGCCACCACAGCATCAGCGATCAGTTCGTCCGCCTCGAAGCGCCACAAACCCGCAGTGACCGCAGGCACACATCGGCGCATCTCCTCGGCCACCGCGCCAAACGCCTCCAAAGTTCCAACGCCGCGCGCCACCAGCACGGCAACTCGGCGCAACGCAGCCTGTTCGGCGGCAAGCCGGCGATACTCGGCGTACAACTTTGCATCGCCGGGGTTCTGATCGAATTCGGCAGCAAATTCGTCGGCGGCTAATAGTCCGTCGACCCCGTCCTCATCAACCACCAGGTCAGATTGAAATCCTGCACTCAGCTCGTCATCGCTCGCGCGTCTTTCCTGTGCGTCGGGATGGATGGTTTTACTCGTTGCTTCGGCGACCGAGCTGGGCGAGTTTGCGGTCATCGGCACACCATCGCACCTAGCGACAGCGAGCCCCGCCGGCGGCATGGCCGCCATTAGAAGAGTTGCACTCAGCATCATTGGCCCTTTCTGTCGGGCTGCTAACTGGCGCGGCGCATTGTCTCAGCCGCCAGTCGAGTGAGAACGTGATCACTTCACGACTATTACGGTCGCCCCGCGGACGTGGATGACACCATTGGCCAGCGGCCTATCTTTAAGGCCAAAGTCGCCTAGGGGTAAGTCCCCAGAATTTAATTAGCGTGGTGGTCGCGCTGCGCGAATTGGCTCAGCTCGACGCGGGAGCTGACCCCGAGCTTGGCGAACGCATTGCGCAGATGGGCTCTCACGGTGTGAGGCGAGACGTGCAGCTGCACCGCCGCAGAACGGTTGGTGGCACCCCGCGCAATCAGGTTGACCACCTTGAGCTCGGAGTCGGTGAGGCTGTCCCAGCCCGTTTTTGCGCGCGGGTGGCTGATGATGCGACGTTCCACACCTAACCGGCGCAACTCGCGGCCCACCCGCCGCGCATCGGCAAGCGCTTCATGGTGCAGGTAGGTGTCGAAGGCTGCATTCAGCTGATCCAGCGCCTTGTCAGGGTGGTCGGTGCGTGCGAGTTCACCGCCGGCGTCTTCGGCAGCCGCGGCGTAAAGAAGCGGCCGCGACGAGGACTGAAGCAATTCGGCGGCAGCCACCAGTGCTTGGGCATCACGTTCGAGGATCCCGCGGACATACCCCGCCACCCCCATGAACAACGGGATCGCTGGTTGCTCACTCTCGAGCAGGTCAGTGGCCTGCAGAACACGTGCGCGCAAGCCGGCGTCGCCGGCGGCCGACGCCACCCGCGCACCCAACATCACCATATCTAAGACCTGGGGCCACAGTGGTGATTCGAAAAGCGTGATGTCGCCGGCTAGCCAGCGCATCGCGTCATGGACGTCGTTGCGCTGCCACGCCGTCAGCGCCAGCACGTGCGCCGCTCCCTGACGTACCACTGATGAGCCAGTGGAGTAGGCGTCGCGAGCGTCATTAACCATCTGCTGCAACAAGTTTCGGTCATCCGTACGTGCCGCCACCTCGGCCAGAATCACCATGTTGATCATGTCCGGCTCGGTCGCGCCCGTCCGCTGTGGGGGCAAGAGGAACTCGACCGCGGCGCGCGCAGCACTCAACCGGCCCGCAGTCGAGTGAACAACCCCGTCAACCGTGGCCCACTGATCAAGGGCCATCGCGTTGCCTGCCCGGCGGGCTTGCTGTCTCCCGGCGGCGACCTGGGCCGCAGCGTCGTCCAATCGGCCGACCACCGTCAGCAGGGTCGCGTAGTGGATTGCTGCCAAGTCATGAGCTGCGGTCGCATCACTCGTCCGGGCGAGCGCGCAAAGCTCTTCGAGGCGGCGCACCGCACGGCCCGCGCCCCCGTCGCCACCGTCGAGCAAGGCAAGCGTGACGCTGGCCATGATCCTGGCCTCGAGATCACCGGTTGCGGCCGCGGCCGCGGCAGCCTCGGTGGCCGCCGCGCGCTGTTGCCCACGTTGCTCGTACACCAGGTTGTAGGCCAGCTCCGCCAGATGCCGTGCCCGGGTGATCTCGCTGATGTCGCCCAACTGCAGCGCGCGACGATTCTCCTCCACGCGCCGCTGTGTAGTGTGCTTGGTTTTCGTCGCGAGACGCAGACGAATCTCGGCCTCCTCTTGGGGCGACGCCGCCTCCAATAGCGCCGCAACGGCCAACTCTTCGGCCTCCTCGCAGCGGCTGGCCCGGTTGAGCAGCCCAACGGTTTCGGCGACCAGTGGCCCGTGTTCCGCGTCGTCGGCGGGCATCAGATCCAGCGCGCGCTTGCTCAGGTCGGCGGCCGCGCTGGCATCACTGTGGCCAACCGATTGCGCGGCCTGACGCAGTGCGCTGATCGCTTCTGTGTCTCCTGGTTCCGCGCTGCGTGCTAGTTGGGTGGCCACTTCGGCGGGCGCCGCGCCCATACTGAGCATGATCGACGCCGACTGGCGCTCCATAGCCCGGCGCAGCGACTGCGGCATGGACTGTCGAGTGGCCTCGCGCAACAAGTCGTGCCGGAAGCTCAACTGCTCATCATCATCGACCAGCAGATCCGCGCGCACCGCCTCATCGACAGCCGACATCAACGACGCAGGCTGGCGTTCCAGCATCGAGGCCAGCACGCCAACCGAGAATCGGTCGGGCAATACTGCGGCCACCCGCACCATCTCACCAGCGTCGCTGGACAGGTGGTCTAGCCGCTGTTTCATATTTTCGCCCAGACGTCGCGGCAGCGCGTCTCCGCTGGCCGCTGCGCGCCCGCCGCTTACGCTGAGCCGGCCCTCCTCGCCTAGACCCCCGATCAGCTCGCTGACCAGGAAGGGATTGCCGTGCGCCTTGGCGGCCAGATTCAATAGCGACGCATCGGCGTTCGCGTGTACAGCGTCGGAGACCATGTGGGCGACCGCGCCCGGCGACATCGGGGCTACTCGCATAAAGGTGGCATCCGCACGGTGCAGCGCCGACAACGTCTCCTGGAGCGCTGGACCGCCAGCGCCAGTGCGGGCGCTCAGAACCCACAGCACCGCCACATCGGGCCGCGCGGTGGCCAGCGACCGCAGCGCCAACAACGTGCCGTTATCGGCCCAGTGGATGTCCTCCAGCACAATCGCCAGCGCGGTTTGCGCCGCCGCCGCGAAAATCGCGTCGGCCAGGTCGTGCACCACCCAGTAGCCCAGGTCCGCCGAGCTGCCCAGCCGGCGCAACGCATCGGCGTCTCCGACCGGGGGATCGGCGCGCAGCGTCGCCGTGAACAGCGAGAAAAACGGCACCGCCTGCTGATACTCGAAAGCCTCACCGAACAGGATGCGCCCCCCGCACTTGTGGGCCAGCACCATCACCTCGGTCAGCAACCGACTCTTCCCAATGCCCGGCGGTCCCTCGATGACCAGCACGCCCCGATGCCCCCGCATCAGCGCCGCCACCACCCCGCCAATCACCTTCAATTCGCCCGCCCGACCCCGAATCGGCGGAGCCACGAGCCGCTGGCCGCCGACGTTTAATCGGCCAGATGGAGGCCGCACAGAGTGGCCTTTCTACCGTTCACTGGACTGGCACTGCAAAACACCTCATTCTAGGCGTCCGCCCTTGTCCCTTGGCCCGAGTTGCTGTCGATCACTCGGCGTGCACAGGATCCGAGGCGCGGGTCATGTCGACCATCTCCGCGCCCGCGTCGCCATACCGACACCGCGATCCCAGCGATCCCGAACTAACCGACGCCCGCCGCGTGCTGCGTCCGGCGGTGCGTGATGACACCGGAGCAGCGCGCACCGTTACGCGCGGCCGGCCGGGTCAAAGCTGCTCAGCTGCCACCCATCTCGCCCGCGTCCGCTGCGCGGAGTACTCGGATGTTGCGCAAAGCGGTCGGCCGGCAATTCAGGGCGGCGCGGACATGAAACCGCGTGCTGGTCGCCGCTGATGTTCGGCTGCCGGCGTCGGGACGCTAATAGCTCGGGCATCGCCAATGCCGGCAACGGCGATTCAGGCCTGGCGAATGGCGGTCCATCGACCTCGGGTGCACTCAACACGCTCAGCGTGCGGGCATAGCGAACTTCGGCAGCTTCTAGACTTGACGAGCCATCGAACGAGTGTTCGAATAGAGTGGTGCGATGGGCTGGGCAGGCTGTTGCGGTGAACGGGACGCCCGTCGATGACGGGGCGCTTCCGGGACTGGAGCGGATAGGTTTCGTCCGCAGCGTGCGCGTGCCGCACTTCGAGGGCATCACGTTTCACGAGGTGCTGTGCAAGTCCGCGCTGAACAAGGTGCCGAACGCGGCCGCATTGCCGTTTCGGTACACGGTCAACGGCTACCGCGGCTGCTCGCACGGCTGTCGCTATTGCTTCGCGCGGCCCACCCATGAATACCTGGACTTCAACTGCGGCAACGACTTCGATACCCAGGTGGTGGTCAAGACCAACGTCGCCGAGGTCCTGCGTCGCGAACTGCACCGGCCGTCGTGGCGGCGCGAAACCGTCGCGCTGGGCACCAACACCGATCCCTACCAGCGCGCCGAGGGCCGTTACGCGCTGATGCCGGGCATCATTACCGCGCTCGCCGGATCGGGTACGCCGCTGTCGATTCTGACCAAGGGCACGTTGCTGCGGCGGGACCTGCCGCTGATCGCCGAAGTGGCTCAACAGGTCCCGGCATCGGTGGCGGTCTCGCTGGCGGTCGGCGACCCGCAGCTGCACCGCGACGTCGAGCCGGGCACGCCGACACCGCAGGCCCGGCTGGGGCTGATCACCGCGATCCGCGACGCCGGTCTGGATTGTCATGTGATGGTCGCTCCGGTGCTGCCGCACCTCACCGACTCCGTCGAGCACCTCGATGGGCTGCTGGGCCAGATCTCGGCCGCCGGCGCCACCGGTGCGACAGTCTTCGGGCTGCACTTGCGGGGCTCCACCCGCGGCTGGTTCATGTCCTGGCTGGCCCGAGCGCATCCCGAACTGGTCGGCGCCTACCGCGAGCTGTACCGGCGCGGTGCCTACCTGCCGCCGGATTACCGGGCGATGCTGGCCGAGCGCGCCGCACCGTTGGTCGCGCGGCACCGGCTGGCCGGCGATCACCGCCCATTCCCGCAGGCCCCGCAAGCGCCGGCGGCGGCAGCACCGGGGCCCGTCCAGCAGACGCTGTTTTGATGCGCTCGGCGAGTGTGCTTGTTTGTCCGCCGACACGCCGCAAAAGTTGGCATTCTGCGCACTTTCGTGCCAGCTAGCGTGGCGACCCGCCGCGCGGCTTGGTCAGGGTGAACTGCTCGACCGTGGTCATCGCGCCGAACGGACCCGTCACCGCGTAATGCGTTGCCTTGATCGACGTATTGCCGCCCGGCTGGCCCGGATCGACGTCGAAAACCACGAAACCGTAAGGGTTGTCGCGGTCGCGAGACGCCGACCACGGCGCGTCCTCCACGACGTATATCGGCGCCTTGCGTCCGATCGCGGGATCAAAAGCGCCAACGCCCGTGATCACACGGCACCGAGGCTCCGGGAACAAGAAGCCATTGGTCGGCGCCGACGTGCCGCCCCCACCGATGACGAGGTGCACCGTTCCGCGCGTCGTGTCGATGACGTCGGTGCGAGTGTCAACGGGGATCGGCGTTCGGGTGTCGTTGCCCTGTGTCCCGCGCACCGGATGCGAGCGTTCGTAGTGGTGTTCGTGGCCGCACACCACCAGATCGACCTGATACTGGTCGAACAACGGGAGCCATTCCTGACGGATCCCCAGGTCGGCACCGTTTGCTCTCTCGGCGGTGGAGATCGCCGTCTGATGCATGCAAACCACCAGCCAATCGACGTCCGGATCACGGCGTGCATCGGCGAGTTCGGTAGCAAGCCAACGTTTTTGCTCACCGGACGAGTAGCCGTGCACGTAGAAATTGCCGCCGTCCTGGAAGGCGACGTCGTCGTTGTTGAGGCTGACCACCCGTACCGAGCCGGCGGTGAACGAGTACCACAGGCCGCGGGTCTCCGGATGCGACCCGGAATCGGGCAACGCGAAGTACGCCTGATAGGCGCCGTAACCGATTGGCCCGTTACCCAATTCGTTTTCGTGATTGCCCGCCGCCGGCATCCATGGCCGGTAGCGCGCCGAGCGGGTGTTGTTCTCAAACCAGTTCGACCAGGTGCGGATCCGGTCGACAGCCAGGTTGGCGTAGCACAGGTCCCCGTTGACCAGATTGAACAGCGGGGCTAGGCGCTCGATCGCAACGGTGGTGTCCGCGGCCGCGGGCGAGCCGATATTGTCGGTGCCGTAGCCGCCACCGGCCAACTTCTCCAACGTCGGCGTGGACTGGTCGCCGAAACTGGTGAAGCGCAGTGGTTTTCGCCCTGCCGGGGCGGTCCGCACCGTCCCCAGTTCCGGGCTCGTGCCGTCGTGCGCCGCGGCGTACACGTAGTCGGTGTCCGGGGTGAGGTTGGTCAGGCGGGCGTGGTTGACGCGAACCTCGGTGCCCGACTTCGCGTCCCGGTACGTTCGGGTTTCGGCGGCCACGGTGCTGCCGAAGCCGGATGTGGGCGTGCCCAGCATGACCCGCGGATTGCGGACCGCGTCGGTGGTGTGCCATGACACCACGACTTCGGTGCCCGCGTTCTTGCCGAACTGCAGATGCAGACCACCAACCGGAGGGCCGCCGTTGCGGTCCGGCTGGTTCCAAATCGTGGGCCCGTGCGGGTGAGACCACAGCATTGAGGCTCCAGCCGCCCCCACGCTGGCGCCCACAACGGCCGAGACCGCGCCGGTCGTCAGCAGCCCGCGCCGGCTGACGCCCGTCGGGTGCGGTTCTTCGCTCATTCCTGCTTCATACCTGAACTGGGTAACGAATCCGGTAGCGTTTTCGATATGACGAACGTGCGAAAAGTAGCCAGCGGGGTCTCAACAGCTGGGTGCGCGGCAACGTTCGCGGCGGCCCTGGTGCTCGGGGCACTGCCCGCGCCCGCACATGCGGATGGCCACCAGGTGACCTACACAATCACCGCCACTGGCAACCTGACCGGCCAGGTTCGATACATGAACAGCGATCCGCCCAGCCAGGGGGCCTTCGACGCGAATTCGTCGCAGTACATGAACACCGTGCAGGCGGCATTCAGCGCCGGGGCGCCGCTGGTGTACACCGCCACGCTGGCAAACCCGAACCAGTGGGCGTACGTCAACGCCAGCGGCGGGTGCCACTGGCCCGACTGCGGCTCGGGAGCCACCCCCGAACTGCACTGCGAGATCGCGGTCGACGGTCAGGTCGTGGTGACACAAAACGCCACCACCGGCGTGACGTGCTCGACGCGGCCCTGGTAACTAACGGGTAATTCAGCCGGCGAAGACGTACACCCACGCGGTCGCGCCCGAGCGGAGCGGCACCGAGATGCGGCGATAATCGTCGACCTCGTACTGATCGGCGGCGGCCAATTCGGCTTTGCTGATGGCAAACGCCATCCCGTCGACGCACGCATCGGCCCGATCGGTCGGCCGGAGCACCGGATGACGGTCGCTGCCGCTGGTCGCGATGACGTGGGGGTCGGTGATGGTGATCCAGTCCAGTTCGTATCCGACGATCGCGTCGCGGCGGCCGGGTACCTCGCGGCCGAACGTTGCGTGCTGCACCTCGGGCAGCTGCAGCGTGCCGTAGGAAAACAACAGCTCGGTCACCCGATGTTGCCCTGTCGCTCAGCGGTACTGGCGCGAACTCGCCGCGGCGGTGCTAACCCAGGTCCGGGGCCGAGAAGGTGTCGCACTGTTTCGGGTCACCGGTCTGATAGCCGACGGTGAACCAGTGCTGCCGTTGCTCGGAGGAACCGTGGGTCCATGACTCGGGGTTGGTGCGTCCCGTCGTCTCGCGCTGGATGCGATCGTCGCCGACCGAGGCCGCGGCCGACAGCGCGTCCTGAATGTCCTTGTCGCTCAACGGCTGTAGGTACGGCACCCCGGTGCTGTCCTGCTTGACGGTGGACGCGTAGTGCGCCCAGATCCCGGCGTAGCAGTCCGCCTGCAGCTCGGTGCGGACGCCGTTACCCCCGGCGCCCTGGGCGCCCTGCTGGGAGCGGCCGAGGAGTCCCTGGAGTTGTTGCACGTGATGGCCGTATTCATGCGCCACCACGTACTCCTGCGCCAACGGTCCGCCGCTGGAGCCAAACCTATCGACCAGCTCGCGGAAGAAGTCGGTGTCGAAGTACGCCGTTTGGTCCACCGGGCAGTAGAACGGCCCCACGGCGGTGGTGGCGGCTCCGCAGCCGGTGTTGACCTGGCCGGTGAACAGCACCACGTGCGGGCGGGTGTAGCGCGGCATCAGCTGATGCCATACCGCGTCCACGGAGTTTCCGGTCGCGACCACGCGGCACTGCACGTACTTGTTCGCATCGGCCCCGGTCTTGCACTGACTCAGGTCGAACCCGGGTGACGAGTAGTCCTTGGTGTTCGTCTGCTGCTGGTTGACCACGGGACCGGGATCGACACCCAGGAACAGCGCGACCAGCACGATCAGCAGCCCGCCGAATCCGCCGCCGATGGCGAGCGGCCCGCCGAAGCCGCCGCCGGACGACGAGGCCGTGCTGGTGTCGATCTGCATACCCTCGTTGAAGGTCATCGCACGCTCCCGAAATCTGGTGGTCGAATCAGCCTAACGCCGACTACCCGGGGCCGTCGCTGGCCGCGGCCAGCAGGGGCACCAGCACGTCGCTGATCGGCGTCGCGAGGCCGTGCGCGCGGGCCTTGCGGATGATCACGCCGTTGCGGATGTCCCATTCCATCCGCCGGTGATTTTCTGCGTCGGCCAGGATCGAGGTGCCCATGTCTTCGGGGGCCCGACGGAACAGCTCGACCAACTCGTCGACCACGTCGTCGGGCAGCCGCGCGCCCTCGGCCCGCGCGACGGCCAGGCATTCGGCGACGTAGCGGCGGGACAACTCGGCGACGTCGTCGCGGCGGAACATCCCGGATCGCCGCCGAGACAGCGCCAGAAACCCGGCCAGCGCGTTGGTGAGCAGTTTGCGCCAGGCCGCGGTGATGAAGTCGGGGTCGGTGTCCACCCGGCAGCCGGCGCCGCGCAGCAGCTCGGCGACCGTCGTCGCCGCAGGCCCGCTGGGCAGCACCAGCGCGGCTTCGGTGCGCAGCCGTACCCAGCCCTGCGGCCGGGTCTCGGCCGCATACCAGACGATGCCGGGTATCACCGGCGACGACGGGCAGTGCGGCTTGACCTGTTCGACCTGCTCGACACCGTTTTGCAGCACCGTGACGATGGTGTGCTCATCGCACAGGCGGGCCAGCCAGCCGGCCGCGTCATCGTTCTGGGTGGCTTTGACCGCCAGCACCACCACGTCGACCGACCCGGGCACCTGGCCGGGATCGGTGCGGACCGGACCGGGCACGACGATCGGATCGCCGCCGTCGGGCCGCAGTTCAATGCTGTCGCGGGGGGTGTGGCCGCACACCAACACCTGGTGGCCCGCCTTGTACAACAGCGCGGCGACCGTCGTGCCGACGGCGCCGGGACCCACGAGCGCGATGGTGGTTGCTTCAGAATTTATGCGATCGAAGTTACCCCCCGCGCCGGGTGTTTAGACTGGGCAGTCGTTCAGATCGGGTAAAGGGGAGTATTTGTGCTGCGCAGCCACGCCGCTGGTTCGCTGAGGAGTAGTGACGCAGGGCGGCGAGTGACGTTGGCCGGCTGGGTGGCCCGCCGCCGCGACCACGGCGGCGTCATCTTCATCGATCTGCGCGAGGCGTCGGGCATCGCGCAGGTCGTGTTCCGCGAAGCCGGCGTGCTGGCGCAGGCGCACCGGCTGCGCGCCGAGTTCTGCGTCGCCGTCGAGGGCGTCGTCGAGATCCGTCCGGAGGGCAACGCCAACCCGGAGATCGCCACCGGAGACATCGAGGTCAACGCGACGTCGTTGACGGTGCTCGGCGAGTGCGCGCCGCTGCCGTTCCAGCTCGACGAGCCCGCCGGCGAGGAGTCGCGGCTGAAGTACCGCTACATCGACCTGCGTCGCGACGGCCCGGCCGCAGCAATTCGGTTGCGCTCCAAGGTGAATGCCGCTGCGCGCGGTGTGCTGGCGGGCCACGACTTCGTCGAGGTCGAGACGCCGACGATGACCCGCTCCACGCCCGAGGGGGCGCGCGACTTCCTGGTGCCGGCGCGGCTGCAGCCCGGGTCGTTCTACGCGCTGCCGCAAAGCCCGCAGCTGTTCAAGCAGTTGCTCATGGTGGCCGGGATGGAGCGTTACTACCAGATCGCGCGCTGCTACCGCGACGAGGATTTCCGCGCCGACCGCCAACCCGAGTTCACCCAGCTCGACATGGAGATGAGCTTCATCGACGCCGAGGACATCATCGCGATCTCCGAAGAGATCCTGACCGCGCTGTGGGCGCTGATCGGCTACCAGATCCCGACGCCGATCCCGCGGATCACTTACACGGACGCCATGCGACGGTTCGGGTCCGACAAACCCGATATGCGGTTCGGGCTGGAACTCGTCGAGTGCGCAGAGTTCTTCAAAGACACCACATTTCGCGTCTTCCAGGCGCCCTACGTCGGCGCGGTCGTGATGCCCGGCGGCGCGTCGCAGCCGCGACGCACCCTGGACGGCTGGCAGGAATGGGCCAAACAGCGCGGACACCGCGGGCTGGCGTACGTGCTGGTCGGCGATGACGGCACGCTGGGTGGTCCGGTGGCCAAGAACCTGACCGATGCCGAACGCGACGGTCTGGCCGCGCACGTCGGGGCCAAGTCCGGGGATTGCATCTTCTTTTCCGCCGGCCCGGCGAAGCCCTCGCGGGCGCTGCTGGGCGCCGCCCGCGGCGAGATCGCCATCCGGCTCGGGCTGATCGACCCGGACGAATGGGCGTTCGTCTGGGTAGTCGACCCGCCGCTGTTCGAGGCCGCCGACGATGCCACCGCCGCCGGCGACGTGGTGGTGGGCTCCGGGGCGTGGACGGCGGTGCATCACGCCTTCACTTCGCCCAAGCCCGAGTATGTGGACGCGGTCGAAAGCGATCCGGGCAACGTGCTGGCCGAAGCCTACGACATCGTGTGCAACGGCAACGAAATCGGTGGCGGCTCGATTCGTATCCACCGCCGCGACATTCAGGAACGGGTGTTCGCGGTGATGGGCCTGGACAAGGCCGAGGCCGAAGAGAAGTTCGGATTCCTGTTGGAGGCGTTCACATTCGGCGCGCCCCCGCACGGCGGGATCGCGTTCGGCTGGGACCGGATCAACGCGCTGCTGTCCGGTGTGGACTCCATCCGCGAGGTGATCGCGTTCCCGAAGACCGGCGGCGGCATCGACCCGCTCACCGATGCGCCCGCGCCGATCACCGCCCAGCAGCGGAAGGAGTCCGGAATAGACGCCAAGCCACGGCCTGGCTAACACCGCTGACCTGCAAAGACATTGCGGTCAGGTGCTCTCGGTACGCAGTGGGTACGCAGGAGTTTTCATCCGCTCCGCGATCACCGCACCGATGGCTTTACGGGTGAACTCGTCGGCGTCCGGCCACAGGTGCCCGTAGGTGTCGAGCGTGGTTGTCGCGCTCGCGTGGCGCATGCGTGCCTGAACCGTCTTGATGTCGGCACCGGACGCGATGAGTAGCGACGCCAGATAGTGCCGCAAATCATGGAAGCTGAAGGTGCCCGGCAGGCCCTCGATCTTGCCGCGGACTTCACGCATCGCCTGCTCGATCACCCAAACGCTGCATTGGTGGGTGCCCGGTCCAGCGGTAACCATCATCTCGGACGGGTACTTCTGCACCGATGCCGACAGCAGCAACGCCAGGTCGCGCGGAATCGGTATTGGCTGACTGCTGCCCTCTGTCTTGAGCGGCACCGAGCGCGCGGGGCCGCCTTGCGCTGGCGGTGCTCGATCCCCTTTATCGGGATCTTTCCCACGCTCTGCGCGCACTATGCCCAGACGACGTGGACATTGATGAGTGGGCGGGGCGCTATTCGGATAACCGCCCGGGCGGTCTGGTTCCCCCGCTCCTCCTGCCGCGGTACCGAACCTCACATTTAAAAGTGGATCGGGCCGGTCGCACGGGGGATCCGGGGGAGGATCGGCGCCGGCCCGATCATCGCACTGGGGATCCGGGGGGAGGAATCGGCGCCGGCCCGATCAACTATTCAGACGCGGACGGCGCCGATTTTTCTTCCCACTCCTGTGCGTTGTGAGAGTCTGATAAGGGTGTATCAGTCGTACATTCTTTGACACAAACCGAGCCGCCCCCGAGGAGAGCAGGAGCGGCCCGATCAACTGTTAAGACGCGGACTAGGGCGATCTGGTTCCGGTGGCCCGACTATGGCGTGGGGCGCCCACCGCGCTGCTCTCTGGCCAGAGTCGCAATATTGTCGGGGCAGCCGGCTCGGAAGCAGCGCGGATCGCTTTGGCCGTCGGAAATTTCCTCGCCGTTTGCCAGCGTGTAGCGGTATTCGATTTGCTTGGGATGGTTGCCGCCACAGTACGTGCCCGTGGGCACCTGTCGCCGATTGAGCTGCATGTCCCCGATGGTATGCGCTGGAGCGACCACGTATTGGCTTATGGGCGAACCGGGGCGCCCCCGAGGAGAGCAGGGGCGGCCCGACCAACTGTTTAGACGCCGACTAGGGCGATCTGGTTCCCAGCGGTGTCGTGCCCTGTCAGTCGCGAGCCGGGTTCGGGTAGCGGGTACGCAGTGGGTACGCAGGAGCTGAACTGGGCGGCTTCCGGACCCAACGGAACCAACGCCTCTGACCAGCACGTCACCGGCGCGACCAACGCAGCTAACCCGAAACAAACCCGCAGTACGGAGTCCGGAATAGACGCCAAACCCAAGCAGGTTGACCAGGCATGAGCGAACAGATGCCTGACACGGCAACGATCAACGCATTCAACAAGAGCATCGTCGACGAGTTCCGGGCCAACGGCGGCAAGGTCGGCGGCCAATTCGAAAATGCCGATCTGTTGCTGCTCACCACGACGGGCGCCAAGTCCGGCCAACCGCGGGTGTCGCCGCTGGCCTACTTCCGCATCGACGGCAAGCTGATCATCATCGGATCCTTCGCGGGCGCACCGGTCAATCCGGCCTGGGTGCACAACCTGCGGGCCAACCCGCAGGCACACGTCGAGGTCGGTACCGAAGCGTTCGATGTCAACGCTCGCGAACTGCCGCCCGCGGAGCGCGACGAGCTGTTCGGCGAAGTCAGCGCCGCGGCGCCGGGTTTCGCCGAGTATCAATCGAAGACCAGCCGGGTGATTCCGCTGTTCGAGCTGCAGCGGGTCTAGCCTTCAGCCGGCGATGGCCTGGTCAATTAGTAGAGAAATCCCGGCGGCGCCGGGCGACAGGACACTGGAGCGGTCTCCGGCGCCAGCGGCGGCAACGCCGGCATGTTCGTTAACGGCGGCCCCGGCGGCGAAGGTGGCGACGGCGGAAACCCCGGGTCGACAGGCGGCCATGGCCGCAACGCCAAGCTGATCGGTAACGGCGGTAACGGCGGTAACGGCGGTAACGGCGGCCACGGCGGGGCGGGGCGGACCCAATGTCGGTCTTACCGGAGGCGGCGGCCAAGGCGGGCAGTTGTTCGGTAAGCACGGGGCGTAAGGCGCGCCCCGACCTGACGCCCGCCCCATTACGCACACGCCGCTCGGCGAGGCGTCGTGCCGTGAGGTAAGCAATCGTCATGAGCACTTCGCTGCTGACCCGCGCGGCCGATAACGGCCTGGCCGCCGTCCAACGGCTCAAGAGCGTGTCGTTCGCGCTCGCGCAGACGTCGGTCGCCTCGGGTCTGGCCTGGTACCTCGCACACGACGTGCTCGCCCATCCCCAGCCGTTCTTCGCGCCGATCGCCGCCGCGGTGTGCCTGTCGATCAGCAACGTGTTACGCGCCCAACGCGCCGTCCAGATGATGATCGGCGTGACCTTGGGGATCGGGACGGGCAGCGTGGTGTTGGCGCTGATCGGGACCGGGGCCGTGCCGATCGCCGTCGTCGTGCTGATCGCGCTCTCGTTTGCGGTGCTGATCGGGCGGGGTTTCATCGGGCAGGGAATGATGTTCGCCAACCAGACCGTCGTGTCGTCGATCCTGGTGCTGGCGTTGCCTCGCAGCGGCGTCGGTTACGAGCGCGTCTACGACGCCCTGATCGGTGGCTGCCTGGCCCTCGTGTTCGCCGTACTGCTGTTCCCGGCCGACCCGCTCAAGGTGCTGCGCAGGGCGCGGATCGGGGTGCTGGACACGCTGCACGGTGTCCTATCCCGCACGGCGGATTTCGCCGCCGCGCGCAAGCGACCTGCGCCCGACTGGCCGCTGTCAGCAGTCGATCACGTGCACGAACAGGTCGGCGGGCTGATTCAGGCCCGCGTCACCGCCCGTCAGGTGGTGCGGCTTTCACCGCGGCGATGGAGGCTGCGCGACACCGTCCAGAGCGCCGATCACCAGGCCGTGCATGTCGCCTTGCTCGCCGTCTCCGTGCTGCAGCTGGCTCGTGTCGTCGCGCCCGCCCTTGATGGATGCAACTGGCTTCCCCAGCCCGTGCACGCCGTGCTCGCCGAGCTGGTGGCGGCCGTAGCCCTTGCCGACACGGATCCCGTCGCGGCGACCGAACACGCCGCCGCGGCGCGCCGCCTCGCCTCGGAGGTGCACTCGGTTTCCCGCGACAGGAAAGAGGTGGTGCTCGCCGACGTCGTCCAGTCCTGCATCGACGACCTACAGCGGGTGATCGACCTTAGGCCGGTATGACGGCGGGGTCAGGACGAGTCAGCCAAGAACTCCTGCACCAACTTCCTGGGCGCCTGGGTCAGCCAGGCCTCGATGATCAGCTCCTCAAGGTCGGCGGCTTCGATTTCGGCCAGTTTGACCAGCACCGCCGGATACCCGTCGAAATGTTGGGTAGTGAAATACACCCGGGGCTCGTCGGCGATCAACGCGAACTTGACGCCCTCGTCGGAGACCCGGACACCGAGGATGTCACCCGCCGGTGGCGGCGACCCCTCGGCCGCCAAGGCCTCGCGATCGGATTTGCGCAGCGGCCGCTCCCACGCGATCAGTTTCTTGCCGACCCGCCAGTCGTGCGGTGACGGCTCGGCGGTGAGTGGCAACCCGCCAATGATGCGGGCGACGTCATCCCACGTGGCCACTCATTGATTGTGCGCCGCGCCCGGCAACTTCGGAGCAACTTGGGAGTTACTTCGGACCTACTAGGGCCCGATTCCGAGCGGATTGGGCGCCAGACGAATTCGGCGGCCCGCTGACGAGCCGGTTCCCTGCTGTCCGTGCCAGACTGTGTTCGCAGATCGGTGACCGCCGACCGAGCCGGAGACGTCAGGAGGCCAGCGCGTTGCCGTCAGACGAGGCTCCCGAGGGCTGGACAGCCCAAGTCCCGGGCACCCGGCGGTATCGCGTCAACCACCGCACCGAGTACCACTATTCCGACGTCGTGACCAGCTCGTACGGCCGCGGGTTTCTCACGCCGCGGGACTTGCTGCGGCAGCGGTGCATCGATCACCGGCTGGATATCCAACCCGCCCCCACCGACAGCTCCACCAGCCGCGACAGCTACGGCAACATCAGCACCTATTTCCACGTCACCGAGCCGCACCACGCCCTGCTCATCACCAGCGAATCCATCGTCGACGTGCACCCGCCGGCTCCCGGGCTGTTCACCAGCGGGCCGGCCGTTGAACCCTGGGAGGCGGCCCGGCCGGCCGGGCTCGCCGGAGCGCTCGCGACCGAATTCACTCTGGATTTAGATCCGCCCGAGATCACCGACGAGGTCCGCCAGTACGCCGCGCCCAGCTTCGCGCCCGGGCGCCCGTTGGTCGAGGTGCTGCGCGACCTCGCATCGCGGATCTACACCGACTTCACCTACCGGTCGGGGTCCACCACCGTTTCCACCGGGGTCAACGAGGTTCTGGCGGCCCGAGAAGGGGTATGCCAAGACTTCGCCAGGCTGGCGATTGCGTGCCTGCGCGCCAATGGCTTGGCGGCCAGCTATGTGTCCGGTTATCTGGCCACTGACCCGCCGCCCGGAAAGGATCGGATGATCGGCATCGACGCAACCCATGCCTGGGCCGCGGTGTGGACCCCGCAAAATCCGGGGCAGTTCGAGTGGCTGGGGCTGGATCCCACCAACGACCAGATAGTCGACGAGCGCTACATCATCGTCGGCCGCGGCCGCGACTACGCGGACGTGCCGCCGCTGCGCGGCATCATCTACACCAACTCCGAGAACAGCGTGATCGACGTCGCCGTCGACGTCGCTCCCTGCGAAAGCGATTCGTTGCATGCGTGACTTCCACTGTCCCAACTGCGGTCAGCGCCTGGCGTTCGAGAACTCGGCGTGCCTGAACTGCGGCAGCTCGCTGGGGTTTTCCCTCGACCAGATGGCGCTGCTGGTGATCGCCAAGGGCGACCAGGGGGACCACACCGGCGCCGTGGATGCCGATGACTATCAACTGTGTGCCAATCTTTATGTCGCCGAATGCAATTGGCTGGTCTCCAGGGATGAGCCCGGCGGGCTCTGCGCGTCGTGTGCGCTGACCCTGGAACGGCCCAACGATGCCGACAGCGAGGGCCTGGCGGCGTTCGCCCGGGCCGAGGCGGCCAAGCGGCGGCTGGTTGTCGAGCTGCACGAGCTGAAGTTGCCGATCGTGGGACGCGACCGGGATCCCGAGCAGGGGTTGGGTTTTCGTCTGCTCTCCAGCGCGTTCGAGAAGGTGATCACCGGGCACGACGACGGCGTCATCACATTGGATCTGGCCGAGGGCGACGATGTCCATCGCGAGCAGCTGCGGGTGGAGATGGATGAGCCCTACCGCACGTTGCTCGGGCATTTCCGGCACGAGGTCGGGCACTACTACTTCTACCGGCTGATCGGCCCGTCAAGCGACCATCTGGCACGGTTCAAAGAGCTGTTCGGCGATCCCGACGCCGACTACCAGGAGGCCCTGGACCGGCACTACCGCGACGGCGCGCCCAAGGGGTGGAAGAAAAGCTTCGTGTCGTCCTATGCGACGATGCACGCCGCCGAGGACTGGGCCGAAACGTTCGCTCATTACCTGCACATCCGCGACACGCTGGACACCTCGGCCTGGTGCGGCTTGGCGCCGGCGTCGGCGACCTTCGACCGGCCGGCCTTGGGCCCCAGCGCCTTTCCCAACATCATCGAGATGTGGCTGCCGTTGTCGTGGTCGCTGAACATGGTGAACCGATCGATGGGCCACGACGACCTCTACCCCTTCGTGCTGCCGGTCGCCGTCTTGGACAAGATGCAGTTCATCCACACGGTCATCGACGAGACGACCGAGGCGGCATAAGGCCCGGGCCGGCTCGCTATGCGAACTGGGGACCCGGTGGGGGGCCGGCCGGATATCCCGGCTGCTCCACCGGCACGACCTGGCCGCCCGAAAGCTTGCGGTAGGTGTAGACCTGGATCAGCAGGGCCACCGGCATCGCGACGAGTAGGCCTACGCCGCACAGCAATTCGCCGACGATGATGATCGCGTATTGCACCAGGAACGACACCAGAGCGTCGCCGATGTTGGACTTGACAGTCGCATAGCTGGCCTTGATCGAATCGATCGGTGACAGGGATCGATCGATCACAAACGCGATGGCGAACTGAGCGATGAAGCCGAAGATTATGCCACCGACGATGCACAGCGACCCGATCGCGGTTCCGAGGCCGATCAGCACGGCGGTGAGGAACACCGGACCCAGATTGCGGGGCTTGAAGAACGATCCGATGCTCACCGGCCTTCCATCGGCGATGTCAAGGCAACCGGTGAGAATTGCGGCGGCCATGAAGATCGCCGCGATGAACAGCAGGATGTAGCCGATGGCCATGACGGCGTACGAGGCGGGGCCCAAGGTGATGGCCGTGCCCGATGTGGTGTTGCCGTACGTGTCGGTGTAGGTCGTGCTCGTGCTCTGGCCCAGAACCGCGGGCAGGACGCTGGCAATAACCGCGACAACACCGATCACCACGAGGTAGATCAGCAACGGAACGATGAGTGCTACAGCGTTCTTGGTGAACTTGTTCCACGCCCAGCTGACCGCCTCGCCGATGTTGAACTGCGAGGGGACGGGACCGCCGGGCGGGGCGCCGTAGCCCGGCTGCGGCGGGTAGCCAGGCGGGGGCGCGCCGTAGCCGGAGGGCGGTAGGCCCCCGGGCGGTGGTGGCGGCGTGCCGTAGGACGGCGGCGGGCCTTCTCCCGGGGGCGGGCCGTATCCGCCGGGTCCGGGCGGTGGGCTCGCATGCCGGCCGTAACCGGGGCCCGGGGGCGGTGCGCCATAGCCGGGGCCCGAGGGCGGTGCGCCATAGCCGGGTCCAGGGGGCGGTGCGCCGTAACCGGGCGGTGGCGGGTAGCCCGGAGGGGTCTGGCCACGCTCGGGGTCGGCCGGGTTACCTGGATAGTCTGGGGGCTGGCTCATTGCCGTCCTAAGGTTTCGAGTTCGCTGTGAATCGGTGAACGCAGAACTTAGCCAACCGGAACTTAGCAGTTATGGGGCGCAGGCGCGCGGATGCATGGCCGGTGACTCTGCCCGATAACCTGAAGCCGTGTCCGACGGTCTGTTCGACCTGCCCGGCGCGGCGCGGCCGACCGATGTCGGCCTGGACGTGTCGGCCGGAGCGCCGCTGCCGGTGCGAATGCGTCCCGCAGCGCTGGACGAAGTGGTTGGTCAGGACCACTTGTTGGCGCCGGGCTCACCGCTGCGCCGGCTGGTCGAGGGCTCCGGGGTGGCGTCGGTCATCCTCTACGGCCCGCCGGGCAGCGGCAAGACGACGCTGGCGGCGTTGATCTCGCAGGCGACCGGCCGCCGCTTCGAAGCGCTCTCGGCGTTGTCGGCCGGCGTCAAGGACGTTCGGGCTGTCATAGATTCGGCGCGAAAGGCCCTCCTCAACGGTGAGCAGACGGTGCTGTTCATCGACGAAGTGCACCGCTTCTCCAAGACCCAGCAGGACGCCCTGCTGTCCGCCGTGGAGAACCGGGTGGTGTTGCTGGTGGCGGCGACCACCGAGAACCCGTCGTTTTCGGTGGTTGCGCCGCTGCTGTCCCGGTCGCTGATCCTGCAGCTGCGCCCGCTGACCGCAGCTGACGTCCGGACGGTGCTGCAGCGCGCGATCGACGACCCCCGCGGCCTGGGCGGACGGGTCGCGGTGGCGCCCGAGGCCGTCGACCTGCTGGTCCAGCTTGCCGCCGGCGATGCCCGCCGCGCCCTGACCGCGCTGGAGGTCGCCTCGGAAACAGCTCAGGAAGCCACTGAGGAAGTGACCGTCGAGACCGTCGAGCAGTCCCTGGATAAGGCCGCGGTGCGCTACGACCGCGACGGCGACCAGCACTACGACGTGGTCAGCGCCTTCATCAAATCCGTGCGCGGCTCCGACGTCGACGCCGCGCTGCACTACCTGGCCCGCATGCTGGTCGCGGGGGAGGACCCACGGTTCATCGCCCGCCGGCTGATGATCCTGGCCAGTGAGGATATCGGGATGGCCGATCCGACCGCGCTGCAGACCGCGGTCGCCGCCGCGCAGACCGTGCAGCTGATCGGGATGCCCGAAGCCCAGCTGACGCTGGCGCATGCCACCGTCCATTTGGCCAGTGCGCCGAAGTCGAACGCGGTCACCTCCGCGCTGGGCGCGGCGATGAACGACATCAAGGCGGGCAAGGCAGGTATGGTGCCGGCGCATCTGCGCGACGGGCATTACTCGGGTGCGGCGGCGCTGGGCAACGCGCAGGGCTACAAGTACTCCCACGACGACCCGGACGGCGTTGTCGCGCAACAATATCCGCCGGACGAGCTGGTGGGCGTCGACTACTACCGACCCACGGGACGCGGCGGTGAACGGGAGATCAGCGGCCGGCTGGAGCGGCTGCGGGCGATCATCCGCCGCAAGCGTGGGTGAGGAACGCCACGACTAGGGCCCCTGGACGGCGGCCTGGGTGCCGTCGACCGCGGTCTCGTAGTGGTTACTGGTGGCAGGTAGCCATGTTCCAGATGGCCCCCTCGGGATGGGTTGCCCGGGGCACGACCACTCTTGTGGTGCGTTACCGGCCAGGCCCAATCCGCCGGATACCAACAGAGCGGCGGGCATATAGACGGCGGGGGCTGCAGGTTTCATGGATCGTCCTTTCGCGCCAAGAGCCGGCCGAGCGTAACGTCACTGCGAACATTGAGCACGCTGGATTCCGCAGCGGGGTTACGCCTGGGGCAACAAGTCATGAAGACATTCACCGACCAAGAGATGGGCCAATTGCTGCCCACCGCCAAGGCCTATAGCGTCGTCATCCTCAAGCAGGGACCCAACTACGGCCCCCTAATGGAGAATGACGCCGCGGCGGCGATCATCTGGGAGCACGGACGCCGCAACTTCGGGCTGCGCGACGACGGCGTGCTGGCGGTGGTCCTGCCGGTGACCGACGGGTCCGACGTATGCGGCATCGGGGTGTTCGACGCGACCATCGACGACACCACCGCGATCATGAACGACGACCCCGGGGTGGCGGCCGGGGTGTTCACCTACGAGGCGCACTCCTGCCGCGGATTCCCCGGGGATTCGCTGCCGGGCTAGGAGCCAGCCCCTCAGGCCAGCTCGGGCACCCGCAGGTGGGCGATCGCCAGCTCGAATTCGACCACGTCGATTACCTCGGCGCCCAAATCCCGGACGCGCCGGCTGCGCAGCTCGGTCGCCCGGTCGCGGTTTCGGGCCATCGCTTCCATGCTGTCGAACGTCGAGCACGACACCGCACGCCGGCACGCCGGATGGTCGACCATCATGCTGGCACTGCAGAACCCGTCGAGATTTTCCATCTCCGGAAGCACCGACGTCCGGTAGAAGTCCAGCGATCGGCTGAGCTGATCCGGCACCACCTTGAGCCAGGTGGCCCGCACGCATGCCCCCTCATGCGACCGGTGGTCGCGGTGCAACAGAGCGATGTCCCATTCTTCGATTCGCGCGCTGCCGTCGAACATCATCGCGGCCCGATCACGAACGGGAGCCACCCGCTCGGCGCCGGCGCGCATCGTCTCCAGGCTCTCCCAGGCGCTGGTGGCGATGCACGTGCCGGACTGCCGGTCGACCAGCAGCGACAGCCCGACACACCCGTCAATCTCGGCCAGCGCGGGCATGACGACATCGCGAACATGCGCAATTCCGATGTCGACCGACAAGGGTTGCGCCTGGATGGTGGTAGAGCGTGCGTACACGATCGGCCCCTCCTATGTCGGGGCAGCGCCCCAGTGGCGCCATCAGTCCCACCAGATACCTTCCTCCTGCCAATTACCGCTGGCAATGACTTCTGGGGACTTCTGGGGGTTTTCCCGGGGTGTGGCCGCGCTCACAAACAATTGGCTGGTCGCAGCGGCCCCGCCGTAGGCTTGGCCAGATGCAGACCGATGTCTTGGATGTGGACACCTCCCGTCGCCGCATCGTGGACCTCACCGATGTGGTGCGCCGGTTCTGCTTCAGCTACGGGGACGGCCTGTGCAATATTTTCGTCCCGCACGCGACGGCCGGGGTCGCGATCATCGAGACCGGCGCGGGTTCCGACGACGACCTGGTCGACACGCTGGAGCGGCTGTTGCCGCGTGACGACCGGTACCGGCACGCGCACGGCTCCGAAGGCCACGGCGCCGATCATGTGTTGCCGGCGATCGTCGCGCCGTCGGTGACGGTGCCGGTCGTGGGTGGCGAGCCTCAGCTGGGCACCTGGCAAAGTATCGTGCTGGTCGACCTCAACCGGGACAATCCTCGGCGGTCGGTGCGATTGAGCTTTCTGGATGGCTAGTGCCCCGGTCCGTCCAATTACCCGGCGAATAGGCTTGGGATCGAGGTCAGCGCAAGCCAAAGCGAAAGGAAGAAGCGGACTCAAGTGCAGACACACGAGATCAGGAAGCGGTTCCTTGATCACTTCGTGAAGGCGGGCCACACCGAGGTGCCCAGCGCCTCGGTGATCCTCGACGACCCCAACCTGTTGTTCGTCAACGCCGGCATGGTCCAGTTCGTGCCGTTCTTCCTCGGGCAGCGCACGCCGCCATACGCGACGGCCACCAGCATCCAGAAGTGCATCCGCACCCCGGATATCGACGAGGTGGGCATCACCACCCGGCACAACACCTTCTTCCAGATGGCCGGCAACTTCTCGTTCGGCGACTACTTCAAGCGCGAGGCCATCGCACTGGCGTGGGACTTGTTGACCAACAGCGTCTCCGAGGGGGGATACGGACTTAACCCGGAAAAACTCTGGGCCACCGTGTATCTCGACGACGACGAGGCCGCACAGCTGTGGCAGGAGATCGCCGGTCTGCCGGCCGAGCGGATCCAGCGCCGCGGCATGGCCGACAACTACTGGTCGATGGGCATCCCCGGGCCATGCGGACCGTCCTCGGAGATCTACTACGACCGCGGGCCCGAGTTCGGGCCCGAGGGCGGTCCCATCGTCAACGAGGACCGCTACCTCGAGGTCTGGAACCTGGTGTTCATGCAGAACGAGCGCGGCGAGGGGACGAGCAAGGAAGACTACGAAATCCTCGGGCCGTTGCCCCGCAAGAACATCGACACCGGCATGGGTGTGGAGCGGATCGCGCTGGTGCTGCAGGGCGTGCACAACGTCTACGAGACAGACCTGCTCCGGCCGGTCATCGACCTCGTGGCGGCGCGGGCACCCCGCGGATACGACGTCGGAAACCACGCAGACGACGTGCGCTACCGCATCATCGCCGACCACAGCCGCACCGCCGCGATCCTGATCGCCGACGGGGTCAGCCCCGGCAACGACGGCCGCGGTTATGTGCTGCGCCGGCTGCTGCGCCGGGTCGTTCGGTCGGCCAAGCTGCTCGGCTTGGATGTCTCGGACACCCCGATTGTCGGCGACCTGATGGCCACCGTGCGCGACGCGATGGGCCCGTCGTATCCCGAACTGGTCAGCGACTTCGCCCGGATCAGCCGCATCGCCGTGGCCGAGGAGACCGCGTTCAATCGCACCCTGACATCGGGCTCGAAGCTGTTCGAGGACGTCGCCGGCGCCACCAAAAAGGCGGGCGCAACGGTGGTGTCCGGCTCGGACGCCTTCACCCTGCACGACACCTATGGTTTCCCGATCGAGCTCACCCTCGAGATGGCCGCCGAAGCCGGCCTGAGCGTCGACGAGGGCGGCTTCCGCGAGCTGATGGCAGGGCAACGCCAGCGGGCCAAGGCCGATGCCGCCGCGCGCAAACATGCGCACGCCGACCTGACCGCGTACCGCGAGCTGGTCGACGCCGGCCCCACCGAGTTCACCGGGTTTAACGAATTGGCTTCCGAGGCAAGGATTCTCGGCATCTTCGTCGACGGCAAGCGGGTCCCGGTGGTGGCGCACGGTGATGGTGTCGACGCCGATCGAGTGGAGCTGATTCTGGATCGCACTCCGCTCTACGCCGAGTCGGGCGGTCAGATTGCCGACGCCGGAACCATCACCGGAACCGGATCCGGCGGCAGCGCCAAGGGCGCGGTGACCGACGTGCAGAAGATCGCCAAAACCCTTCACGCGCATCGGGTTAACGTCGAGTCGGGTGAATTCGTCGAAGGCGACACGGTCGTCGCGGCGGTAGACCCGGAATGGCGCCGCGGCGCCACGCAAGGCCACTCGGGCACCCACATGGTGCACGCCGCGCTGCGACAAGTGCTGGGGCCCAACGCAGTTCAGGCTGGATCGCTGAACCGGCCGGGCTACTTGCGCTTCGACTTCAACTGGCAGGGGCCTTTGTCGGACACCCAGAGCTCACAAATCCAAGAGGTCACCAACGAGGCCGTGCAGGCCGACTTCGAGGTGCACACCTTCACCGAGCAACTCGAGAAGGCAAAGGCGATGGGTGCGATGGCGCTTTTCGGCGAGGCCTATCCCGACGAGGTGCGGGTGGTGGAGATCGGTGGACCGTTCTCGCTCGAGCTGTGTGGCGGCACGCACGTGCACAACTCGGCGCAGATCGGGCCGGTGACGATCCTCGGCGAATCCTCGATCGGCTCGGGGGTACGCCGGGTGGAGGCCTACGTCGGGCTGGACTCGTTCCGCCACCTGGCCAAGGAGCGCGCGCTGATGGCCGGGCTGGCCTCGTCGCTGAAGGTGCCGTCGGAAGAGGTGCCTGCCCGAGTGGCCAACCTGGTGGAGCGGCTCAAGGCCGCGGAGAAGGAACTCGAACGCGCCCGACTGGCGAACGCCCGGGCCGCCGCCACCAACGCCGCGGCGGGTGCAGAGCGGATCGGTAACGTCCGTGTGGTGGTGCAGCGGATGTCGGCCGGGATGACAGCGCCCGACCTGC
The DNA here is from genome assembly GCA_963767375.1 of uncultured Actinomycetota bacterium. GTDB lineage: Bacteria > Actinomycetota > Actinomycetes > Mycobacteriales > Mycobacteriaceae > Mycobacterium. Next base: position 1,129,370 of record CAVYDT010000003.1, on the reverse strand, counting down.
GGTCCCTGGTCGGCGACATCCGGGGCAAGCTCGGCAGCGACCCAGCCGTGGTTGCGCTCATAGCAGAGGGTGACAGCCAAACCGTGCCGTACGCGGTCGCCGCCAATCCGGCCGCGCAGGACCTCGGGATCAGCGCCAACGACCTGGTCAAACAGCTCGCCGTGGCCGTCGACGGCCGCGGCGGCGGAAAGGCGGACCTGGCGCAGGGCTCGGGAAAGAACCCGGCCGGCATCGACGCGGCGCTTGAGGCGGTACGCGCGCAGATAGCGCGGGTCGGCTGAGTGTTTTCGGCACAGCAGGATCCTGGACGAGGACGACGGCTCGGCATCGATGTGGGCAGTGTGCGCATCGGTGTGGCCGTCAGCGACCCGGACGCCATCCTCGCGACCCCGGTGGAGACGGTCCGCCGCGACCGTACAGGTAAGCACCTGCGCCGACTGGCCGCACTGGCCGCCGAGTTCGAGGCGGTCGAGGTGGTCGTCGGCCTGCCGCGGACGCTGGCCGACCGCATCGGCCCGTCGGCCCAGGACGCGACCGGACTCGCCGAGGCGCTGGCAGCCCGGGTCGCCCCGACACCGGTACGGCTCGCTGATGAGCGGCTGACCACCGTCAGCGCGCAGCGATCCCTGCGTTCGGCGGGTGTGCGCGCCAAGGACCAACGGGCAGTGATCGACCAGGCGGCGGCGGTGGCGATCCTGCAGGGCTGGCTCGATCAGCGGCGTGCCGCGCTTGCCGGGCCTGCGGCCGGGGATATCGCGGGTGGTTGACAGCGTGCGGCAGGAACGCGCCGAGCCCGAGGAAGTCGGGCCGCCCCGGCGCAAGATGAGCCGCTCGGCCCGGAAGCGGGCGGAGCGCGGCCAGCGTCGGAGGCGCTTCGCCGGCAGATTGGCCCTCGGCATGCTCATAGTGGTCGTGCTGGCGGCCGTCGTCGTCGGCTTCCGACTGTGGCACACGGTGTTCGGGACCGGTGACGACTACAGCGGACCGGGCAAGCAAGACATCATGATTCAGGTACACGCCGGTGACTCCACGACCGCGATCGGGGAGACGCTGCACAACCACGGCGTGGTCGCCACCGTCCGCGCATTCGTCAATGCGGCGCACGGCGTCACGGGGGTTACGTCGATCCAGCCGGGCTTCTACCGGACCCGAACCGAAATCCCGGCCGCGTCCGCGGTGGCGCGGCTCGTCGACCCAAACAACAGGCTGGGCAAGCTGGTCATCCCGGAGGGACGACAGCTCGACGACACCACCGACATGAAGACCAACGTGGTCAACCCCGGAATCCTCACGTTGATCTCCCGGGCGACCTGTGTGGACCTCGACGGCAACAAACGCTGCGTCGCAGTGGAGGACCTGCGCACGGCCGCCGCCAAAAGCAGTCTGATCGCGCTGGCGGTGCCGCCCTGGGCGATCGAACCGGCCAACGAGCTGGGCAGTGACCATCGCCGGATCGAGGGTCTGATCGCCCCGGGAACTTTCAACGTCGATCCGACGGCCTCGCCCGAGAACATCCTGGCGGGTCTGATCGGCGCCGGCGCCGAGGAGTACACGAGATCCGGGCTGCTGGACACGGCCCAATCCCTGCACCTGTCGCCCTACGACATCCTGGTGGTGGCGTCGCTGGTGCAGCAGGAGGCCGATTCGCAGGATTTCCCGAAGGTTGCGCAGGTCATCTATAACCGCCTGCACATCCACCACACGCTGGAGTTCGACTCGACGGTGAACTATCCGCTGAACCGCCGCGAGGTGGCCACCACCGACGCCGACCGGGCCCAGAAAACGCCGTGGAACACCTACGTGTCGCAGGGGCTGCCGGCCGCCGCGATCTGCTCTCCCGGCGTCGATGCACTGCGCGCCGCCGAGCACCCAGAGCCGGGGGACTGGCTGTACTTCGTCACCATCGACAAACAGGGCACAACGCTGTTCACCAAGGACTATCAACAGCATTTGGCGAACATCGAGCTGGCCAAGCACAACGGTGTCCTCGACAGCGCCCGCTAGGAAAGCCGGGGTTCTGGGCTCGCCGGTCGCGCATTCCCGGTCCCCGCAATTGCACCTGGCCGCCTACCGTGCGCTCGGCCTGTCCGATTGGACCTACGAGCGCATCGAGTGCGACGCCGAGGAGTTGCCGGCCTTGGTCGGCGGGTTGGGGCCGCAGTGGGTCGGCGTGTCGGTGACCAAGCCCGGCAAGTTCGCTGCCCTGCGGTTCGCCGACGAGCACACGCCGCGCGCCGAACAGGTCGGATCGGCCAACACCCTAGTGCGCACCCGGCGCGGCTGGCGCGCCGACAACACCGACGTCGACGGCGTGGCGGGCGCGCTGGGTTCGGTGTCGGGGCGCGCGCTGGTGTGCGGGTCGGGCGGCACCGCGCCGGCGGCCGTCGTGGCGCTGGCCGAACGCGGCGTCTCCGGCATCACCGTTGTGGCGCGCAATCCGGACAAGGCCGCCCGGCTGGTGGACCTCGGGACCCGCATCGGCGCGCCGACCCGGTTCTGCGGCCTGGACAGCGACGGACTGGCTGAGGAGGTGGCCGCCGCGCAGGTGCTGGTCAGCACCATCCCGGCCGACGTGGCTGCGCGGTACGCCGGCACGTTTGCCGCCATTCCGGTACTGCTGGACGCCGTCTACCACCCGTGGCCGACGCCACTGGCCGCCGCGGTGGCCGCCGTCGGTGGCCGGGTGATCAATGGCCTGCAGATGCTGTTGCATCAGGCGTTCGCGCAGGTGGAGCAATTCACCGGGCTGCCCGCCCCGCGCGAGGCGATGACTTGCGCATTGGAGTCGTTGGACTAGCCTCCCGCGAATGCGGATCGGCTTGCCCAGCGTAATAGCGGCCCTGGTGCTCGCCTGGCTGGCGGTGTTGAGCTGCTACGACATCAGGCAACGACGGCTGCCCAACGCGCTGACGCTGCCGGGTGCGGGCGTGATTCTGCTGGCCGGTGCCGTGGCCGGCCGCGGTGTGCCGGTGCTGGCCGGGGCCGCCGCGCTGACCGGGGTGTATCTGCTGGTGCACCTGATGGCGCCGGGGGCGTTAGGCGGTGGTGACGTCAAGCTGGCCATCGGCCTGGGTGGGCTGGCCGGCTGCTTCGGTGTCGAGGTGTGGTTTCTGGCGGCCCTGGCCGCGCCGGTGCTCACCGCGCTGTGCGGCTTAGTGGGGATGTTGCGTGGAGCGCGCACCGTGCCGCATGGCCCCGCCATGTGCCTCGCCACCGGGGCGGCGGCGGGGTTGGCCCTGCTGGGTTGAGCACGTGGTCGGTTGATCCCGTGGTCGGTTGAGCCCATGGGAAGATAGTCGGGTGTTGCGCTGGATCACCGCCGGGGAATCGCACGGCCGAGCGTTGGTGGCCGTCGTCGAAGGCATGGTCGCCGGCGTGGGGGTCACGTCCACCGAGATCGCCGACCAGTTGGCCCGACGCCGGCTGGGCTACGGACGCGGCGCGCGGATGAAGTTCGAGCGCGACGCGGTCACCGTGTTGTCCGGGGTGCGCTACGGCGTCACGCTGGGCGGTCCCATTGCCATCGAGATCGGCAACACCGAGTGGCCGAAGTGGGAAACCGTGATGGCCACCGACCCGGTCGACCCGGCAGAACTGGACAACAGCGCCCGCAATGAACCGCTGACCCGGCCGCGGCCCGGCCACGCCGACTATGCGGGGATGCTCAAGTACGGCTTCGACGACGCCCGGCCGGTGCTGGAGCGCGCCAGCGCCCGCGAGACCGCCGCCCGCGTCGCGGCGGGAACCGTAGCGCGGGCGTTCCTGCGCCAGGCGCTCGGCGTCGAGGTGCTCTCCCACGTCATCGCGATCGGCCCGTCGGCGCCCTACGACGGGCCGCCGCCGCGGGCCGAAGACCTGCCCGCGATCGACGACAGCCCCGTCCGCGCGTTCGATAAGGCCGCGGAGGCGGCCATGATCGCCGAGATCGAAGCGGCCAAGAAGGACGGCGACACCCTCGGCGGGGTGGTCGAGGTGGTGGCGCTGGGCCTGCCGGTCGGGCTGGGATCGTTCACCAGCGGCGACAACCGGCTCGACGGCCAACTGGCCGCCGCCGTGATGGGCATCCAGGCGATCAAGGGTGTGGAGATCGGCGACGGCTTCGAGACCGCGCGCCGCCGCGGCAGCCAGGCCCACGACGAGATGTATCCCGGCCCCGACGGGGTGGTCCGCTCGACCAACCGGGCCGGCGGGCTGGAAGGCGGCATGACCAACGGCCAGCCGCTGCGGGTGCGCGCGGCGATGAAGCCGATCTCCACCGTGCCGCGGGCCCTGGCCACCGTCGACATGGCGACCGGCGACGAGGCCGTCGCGATCCACCAGCGCTCCGACGTGTGCGCCGTGCCGGCCGCTGGCGTCGTGGTCGAAACCATGGTGGCGCTGGTGCTGGCCCGCGCAGCGCTGGAGAAGTTCGGTGGCGACTCGCTGACCGAAACCCGCCGCAACATCGAGGCCTACCGGCGCGCCGTCGCCGACCGGGAAGCGCCCGCCGCGCGGAAGTCCGGGTAGGCATGACGCTGACGCCATCGAAGGCACCCAAGGCGGTACTCGTCGGATTGCCGGGTTCGGGCAAGTCCACCATCGGGCGGCGGCTGGCCAAGGCGCTCGGGGTCGGCCTGCTCGACACCGACGCGGCCATCGAGCAGCAGACCGGCCGGACCGTCGCCGATATTTTCGCCACCGACGGCGAGCAGGAATTCCGGCGCATCGAGGAGGACGTGGTGCGCTCGGCACTGGCTGAGCACGACGGCGTGTTGTCGCTCGGCGGCGGCGCCGTCACCAGCCCGGGGGTGCGCGAGGCGCTCGCCGGGCACACCGTCATCTATCTGGAGATCAACGCCAACGAGGGCGTGCGGCGTACCGGCGGCAACACCGTGCGGCCGCTGCTGGCCGGGCCGGACCGCGCCGCAAAATTCCGCGCCCTGATGTCAGACCGGGCTCCGCTGTACCGCGGCGTCGCAACCATGCGGGTCGACACCAACCGCCGCAATCCCGGGGCCGTGGTCCGCTACATCGTGTCTCGGCTGCAGGCACCGGCGGACGCCCCCTCGTCAGCGCAGGCCGCCACATGACCCGCGCCGGCGACGATGCAGAGCGGAGCGATGAGGAGGAGCGGCGCACATGACCGGAGACACCGCACCGGTCACCGTGCAGGTGGCCGTCGACCCGCCGTATCCGGTGCTGATCGGCCGCGACCTGTCCGACGAATTGGACCGACTGCTTTCCGACCGGCACCGGGTCGCGATCCTGCATCAACCGGTGCTGGCCGAAACCGCGGAGGCGATCCGAAACCACCTGGCCGGCAAGGGGGTTGACGCGCATCGCATCGAGATCCCGGACGCCGAGGCGGGCAAGGATCTGCCGGTCGTAGGATTCATCTGGGAAGTGTTGGGCCGCATCGGAATCGGCCGCAAAGACGCCCTGGTCAGCCTCGGCGGCGGGGCCGCCACCGACGTCGCCGGCTTCGCCGCAGCCACCTGGCTGCGCGGCGTCTCGATCGTGCACGTGCCCACCACGTTGCTCGCCATGGTCGACGCGGCCGTCGGCGGCAAGACCGGGATCAACACCGACGCCGGCAAGAACCTGGTCGGCGCATTTCATCAGCCGCTCGCCGTGGTGGCCGATCTGGTGACTCTGGAAACGTTGCCGCACAACGAGATCGTGGCCGGGATGGCCGAAGTGGTCAAGGCCGGGTTCATCGCCGACCCGGTGATTCTCGACCTCATCGAAGCCGACCCGCAGGCCGCCCTGGATCCGAAGGGCGACGTGTTGCCGGAGCTGGTCGTGCGGGCGATCAGGGTCAAGGCCGAAGTCGTCGCCGCCGACGAGAAGGAGTCGGAACTGCGCGAAATCCTGAACTACGGCCACACTTTGGGGCACGCGATCGAGCGTCGGGAGCACTACCAGTGGCGGCACGGCGCCGCCGTCTCGGTGGGCCTGGTGTTCGCGGCCGAGTTGGCCAGGCTCGCCGGGCGCCTCGACGACGCCACCGCGGAGCGGCACCGCACCATCCTGGAGTCAATCGGCCTGCCGGTCAGCTACGACGCCGACGCATTGCCTCAACTGCTGGAATACATGGCCGGCGACAAGAAGACTCGGGCCGGCGTGCTTCGATTCGTCGTCCTCGACGGGCTGGGCAAGCCGGGCCGGCTGGCGGGACCGGACCCGACGCTGCTGGCCGCCGCCTACAGCGAAGTCGGTGCGTCATGACTGCTCCGGTCACCGTGAACGTCATCAACGGCCCGAACCTGGGCCGACTGGGCAAGCGCGAGCCGGATGTCTACGGCAGCACCACCCACGATCAGCTGGCGGCATTGATCGAACGCGAAGCCGCCGGCCTTGGACTCAAAGTCGTTGTGCGGCAAAGTGATAGCGAGGCCGAGCTGCTGGACTGGATGCATTCGGCCGCCGATGCCGGCGAACCGGTGATCCTGAATGCCGGCGGCTTCACGCACACCTCGGTGGCGCTGCGCGACGCCTGCGCCGAACTGAGCGCGCCCCTGATCGAAGTGCACATCTCCAATGTGCATGCGCGTGAGGAGTTTCGGCGCCATTCCTACGTCAGCCCGGTCGCAACCGGGGTGATCGTCGGGCTGGGAGTGCAGGGCTACCTGCTCGCCCTGCGCTATCTGGCTGGCGGCTAATCCTTCTTCGGTGTGTCCGGTTTGGTTTGGTCGGCGTCGCGCGTCCGGATCACCTCGGTCTTGTCTTCGCTACCGGATGAGCTGCCCCATGGGCCGGCGGGCAGTTGGAACGATTCGGTGGGCTCCTCACTCGCGCCGGTGGCGATGGTCTCGGTGGGTGCCTCACGTTCGGCCCCACGTTCGGCCCCACGTTCGGCCCCACCTTCGGCCCCACGTTCGGCCGTCGCCACCGCCGTCCGTTGCCCAGTCCGGCCCTCGGCTTGACGCTTTTCGACGGGGATCTCACCGGTTGGGGCGTCATCGCCACGAACGGCGGAGAACACATCGGAGTCGGCCCCGCGCTCAGACGCAGCGGCAAGCCCGTGGTGTTTCTCCGGTTCTCTCGCGTACCGCCGATCCGTCCGCCACCGGCCGACAGCGACACCGATGATCCCGGGCACGAACACGATGAGCGCGGTGAACGCCGCGAACGTGGTCACCTCGTTGAGCAGCCCGCCGGTGTAGATCGCGGTGTAAAACTGGGCGATGAGCCAGGACACCGCGCCGCTGAGGATCCCCGCGACCAGGCCGGCGAGCAACCAGGTCATCGCCAGATCTTGGCGGCGGTCCGGATCCGGACTCGCAATGGCGTCGGCGCGGCCGTCCCTGATACCCCACACGACTACACCGATGATGAAGACCAGCAGCAGCACTATGCTGATCAACCCCGACTGGGTCTGCCATGCGTTGATCAGCGCGCCCTGGACCAGTCGGAGGATAACCATCGCACCGGCGAACACCAATCCGCGCAGCATCCAGTCTCTCATGGAGTCTCAGCGTAGCGAGTAGCGTCAAGACCCGTGACACATTTCCAGCGTCGACACAATCTCAAATCGGCAATCGCGGCCACCGAGCTGGACGCGATGCTGGTCACGGACCTGATCAACGTGCGCTATCTGTCGGGCTTCACCGGCTCCAACGGCGCGTTGCTGGTGTTTGCCGACGATCGCGAGCCGGTGCTGGCCACCGACGGCCGGTACCGCACTCAGGCCGCGCAGCAGGCACCCGGGCTCGAGGTTGTCATCGAACGGGCCTGTGGGCGCTACCTGGCCGGTCGGGCCGCCGACGACGGCGTGCGCAGGCTGGGCTTCGAGAGCCACGTGATCACGGTGGACGGCCTGGATGCGCTGACGAAAGAGCTCGACGAACGGAAGTCCAGCGCGCCCACCGAACTGGTGCGTGCCTCCGGAACCGTGGAGGCACTGCGCGAGGTCAAAGACGCGGGTGAGCTGGCGTTGCTGCGGCTGGCCTGCGAGGCGGCCGACGCCGCACTGAGCGACCTGCTGGATCGTGGCGGTCTGCGGCCCGGGCGAACCGAGCGCGAGGTCGCTCGCGAGCTGGAGGCGCTGATGCTCGACCACGGTGCCGACGCGGTGTCCTTTGAGACGATCGTGGCCGCTGGGCCCAACTCGGCGATCCCGCACCACCGGCCGACCGAAGCGGTGCTGGCGAACGGCGATTTCGTCAAGATCGACTTCGGCGCGCTGGTCGCCGGATATCACTCCGACATGACGCGCACCTTCGTGCTGGGGAAGGCCGCCGAATGGCAGCTGGAGATCTATCAGCTGGTCGCCGACGCGCAGCGGGCCGGCCGGGAGGCGCTGGCACCGGGCGTCGGCCTGCGCGATGTAGACGCCGCCGCGCGCCAGCTGATCGCCGACGCGGGATACGCGGAGCAGTTCGGGCACGGTCTGGGACACGGCGTGGGCCTGGAGATTCACGAAGCGCCGGGCATCGGCGCCACCTCCGCCGGCACATTGCTCGCGGGTTCCGTGGTGACTGTCGAGCCCGGCGTCTATCTCCCCGGCCGCGGCGGTGTGCGCATCGAGGACACGCTGGTCGTGCCCGATGGGGCGTCGGAGGCCGACGGGCAGACCCCGGAATTGTTGACCCGGTTCCCCAAGGAGCTGGCCATCCTGATTTAGCGTCGCCCGGGACTTAGTTGTTTCCGGTGCCCTGGGCGTGACGTTAGTGAGCCGAACAGCGGTGTGCAATAAGGGATTTCCCTACAAATCACCGGGCCGTGCATACGGCCGCGCTTTGCTGACTCCGGCGGCGGGTAAGCTTGCTCGGGGCGCGGATAAGACGAGAGGGTGGTGGGGATTTCCCACTGGGCCTGGCGGCTCGGTAAGGTCGAGCGCCGGCACGGGTTCAGCCATACTCGTCAGGCAGACCCGATAATGGGTGGAAGCTCGTTCACTAGACAAATGGCCGTCCTGTAGGAGATTTACCGACCGTGGCAAGCACTGCTGACTTCAAAAATGGACTTGTTCTGGTCATCGACGGACAGCTGTGGACGATCACCGAATTCCAGCACGTCAAGCCCGGCAAGGGCCCGGCCTTCGTGCGCACCAAGCTCAAGAACGTGCTCTCGGGCAAGGTCGTCGACAAGACCTATAACGCCGGCGTGAAGGTGGACACCGCCACCGTCGACCGGCGTGACACCACCTACCTGTACCGCGACGGCTCGGACTTCGTGTTCATGGACAGCGAGGACTACGAGCAGCACCACCTGCCCGAGTCCCTCGTCGGCGACGCCGCGCGGTACCTGCTGGAGAGCATGCCGGTGCAGGTGGCGTTCCACGACGGGGCGCCGCTGTACCTCGAGCTGCCCGTGACCGTCGAACTCGAGGTCACCCACACCGAGCCGGGCCTGCAGGGCGACCGCTCCAGCGCGGGCACCAAGCCGGCCACCCTGGAGACCGGCGCGCAGATCCAGGTGCCGCTGTTCATCAACGCCGGCGACAAGCTGAAGGTGGATTCGCGCGACGGCAGCTACCTGGGCCGCGTCAACGCGTGAGCGGGCGTTATGCCTGACGAAAAGCAGGCCCGGCCTGTAAAGGGACGCCATCAGGCCCGCAAGCGCGCCGTCGACCTCTTGTTCGAGGCCGAGGCCCGCGGTCTGACCCCGGTCGAGGTGGTCGACCTCCGTACCGCGTTGGCGGAGGCCAAGCCCGAGGTTGCGCCGCTGCACTCCTATACCGTCGCGGTCGCCCGCGGGGTGAGTGAGCACACCGCGCACATCGACGATCTGATCACCTCGCATCTGCAGGGCTGGACGCTGGACCGGCTGCCCGCGGTGGACCGCGCCATCCTGCGGGTTTCGGTATGGGAACTGCTGTACGCCGACGACGTGCCCGAGCCGGTCGCCGTCGACGAGGCCGTGGAGCTGGCCAAGGACCTGTCCACCGACGAATCGCCGGGCTTCATCAACGGAGTCCTGGGCCAGCTCATGCTGGTGACGCCGCAGATCCGCGCCGCCGCTCGGGCGATCCGGGAAGGTGCCTCATGAGCCGGCTGGAACTGCGCCTCTCCATCGCCGCCTTGCTGGCGGGCGCGGTGGTGCTTGGTGCTGTCGTGTGTGCTGCCTATGGGCTGACCATCGTCGCTTCGGCGATGTCGATATTCGCGCTGGGCGTCGGCGCGTGGCTGTATCACTGCATCGAACGCGTGGTCGTGGCCAATCGGATCAGCACGGTTCGAACGGCGGCCAAGCCGCTACAGCCGCTGCTGCCGGTGATGGCGGCGCTCATGGGCCTGACGCAGGGCGTGGTGCGGTCGCTCAGCGATGTCACCGATTTGCCCGCTCGCCGCTGGGAGCTTCCGGTTTTGCGCTGGGTGGACAGCACGCGCGGTAGGGGCCGGGTCCCGGCTAGTGATGCTGCGGACGACGAGGTGGAGGGCTGACCCGCTGATCCTGTGGGTCTGATCCAGGCTGCGGGAAATGGCCCCGCTCCGCACGCAGGCGGGACACAATGGTTGCTGTCCCATGACGGAAACCCGGTACCACATCCCAGCGACCGCGATAGCCCGCGCCCGCGGACACCCTGTACCGATCACAGCGTCTGGTAATTATCTGCCTCCCGCGCGCGATAATTACGAATGCACCAAGGACAGGTGACGACATGAACCGAAACGGTGCCCACCCGCGGCGACTTCGGGTCTCCGCGCTGGCGGCCGTGGCCAACCCGTCGTACACGCGCATCGACACGTGGAACCTGCTCGACGACGCGTGCCGTCGCCTCGCCGAGGTCGACCTGGCCGGGCTGGACAAGACTCACGACCTGGCCCGGGTCAAGCGACTGATGGACCGCATCGGCGCCTACGAGCGGTACTGGCTGTATCCCGGTGCGGAGAATCTGGCGAGCTTCCGCGCGCACCTGGAGGGCCTTTCCACGGTGCGGCTCAGCGAAGAGGTGTCGCTGGCCGTGCGGCTGCTCAGCGAATACGGCGACCGCACAGCGCTTTTCGATACCTCCGCGCCGTTGGCCGATCAGGAGCTGGTAGCCCAGGCCAAACAGCAGCAGTTCTACACCGTGTTGCTCGCCGACGATTCGCCGCCCAACGCGCTCGACTGCCTGGCCGAAAATTTGCGGGCGCTGCGAAACCCTTCCGACGACATCCAGTTCGAGATCCTGTTGGCCCCCAGCGTCGAGGACGCCATCACCGCCGTTGCCCTCAACGGCGAGATCCAGGCCGCGATCATCCGGCACGACCTGCCGCTGCGATCCCGCGACCGGGTGCCCCTGATGAACACGTTGCTGGGGCCCAACGACACGGCGGTCGGGGCCGTCGGCCCCGACGGAGCCCAGGACTGGGTCGAATGCGGCGAGTGGATCAAAGAGCTGCGGCCCAGCATCGACCTCTATCTGCTCACCGACGAGTCGATCGCGGCGGGCACCGACGACGAGCCCGAGGTCTACGACCGGACGTTCTACCGGCTCAACGACGTCACCGATCTGCACAGCACGGTGATCGCGGGCTTGCGCAACCGGTACTCCACACCATTTTTCGACGCGCTGCGCGCGTACGCGGGGGCGCCTGTCGGCCAATTCCATGCGCTGCCCATCGCGCGCGGCGCCAGCATCTTCAACTCCAAGTCACTGCAGGACATGGGGGAGTTCTACGGCCGCAACATCTTCATGGCCGAGACCTCGACCACCTCGGGTGGCCTGGACTCGCTGCTGGACCCGCACGGCAACATCAAGAAAGCGATGGACAAGGCCGCGCGCACCTGGAACTCCGACCACACCTACTTCGTCACCAACGGGACGTCGACCGCCAACAAAATCGTGGTGCAGTCCCTGACCCGGCCCGGCGACATCGTGCTGATCGACCGCAACTGCCACAAATCGCACCACTACGGGCTCGTGCTGGCCGGCGCGTACCCGCTGTACCTGGACGCGTATCCGTTGACACAGTTCGCGATCTACGGAGCGGTACCGCTACGCACCATCAAGAAGGCGCTGCTGGACCTCGAGGAGGCCGGGCAGCTGCACCGGGTACGCATGCTGCTGCTCACCAACTGCATCTTCGACGGCGTCGTCTACAACCCCCGCCGCGTCATGGAGGAGGTGCTGGCGATCAAGCCGGACATCTGCTTCCTGTGGGACGAGGCGTGGTACGCGTTTGCCACCGCGGTGCCGTGGGCCCGGCAACGGACCGCCATGATATCGGCGGAGCGTCTCGAGCAGACGTTGGCGTCGCCGGAATACGCTGAGGCATACCGGGATTGGGCCGCGTCGATGGAGGGGATCCCGCGCTCGGAATGGGTTGATCGCCGGCTGCTGCCCGACCCCAGTCGGGCGCGGGTCCGGGTGTACGCGACGCACTCGACCCACAAGTCGCTGTCGGCGTTTCGGCAGGCGTCGATGATCCACGTCCGCGACCAGGACTTCAATTCGCGGGCCCGCGACGCGTTCGGCGAGGCGTTCCTGACGCACACCTCGACATCGCCGAACCAGCAACTTCTCGCCTCGCTGGACCTGGCGCGCCGCCAGGTCGACATGGAGGGTTTCCAGCTGGTCCGGCAGGTCTACGACATGGCGCTGGTGTTCCGGCACCGCGTCCGCAAAGACCGGTTGATCAGCAAGTGGTTTCGCATCCTCGACGAGTCCGACCTGGTGCCCGAGGAGTTCCGGGCCTCGGCGGTCAGCTCCTACCGCGAGGTCAGGCAGGGCGCGCTGGATGAGTGGAACGAGGCGTGGCGTTCCGACCAGTTCGTGCTGGACCCGACGCGGGTCACCCTGTTTTTGGGCAACACCGGGATGAACGGCTACGACTTCCGCGAGAAGATCCTGATGGACCGATTCGGCATCCAGATCAACAAGACCTCGATCAACAGCGTGTTGCTGATCTTCACCATCGGCGTCACGTGGTCGAGCGTGCACCATCTGCTCGACGTGCTGCGCCGGGTGGCCACCGATTTCGACCGGGAGAAGCAGGCGGCCAGCGCGGCCGACTGGGCACTGCACGAGCGCCGCGTCGAGGAAATCACCGAGGACCTGCCGCACCTGCCCGACTTCAGCGAGTTCGACATCGCCTTCCGCCCCGTGGACGCTTGCTCGTTTGGCGATATGCGGGCGGCCTTTTACGCCGGCTACGAGGAGGCCGACCGCGAATACGTGCTGATCGGCACGGCCGGCCGGCGGCTCGCCGAGGGGAAGAGGCTGGTGTCCACCACGTTCGTGGTGCCCTACCCGCCGGGTTTTCCGGTGCTGGTCCCGGGTCAGGTGGTCTCCAAGGAGATCGTCTACTTCCTGGCCTCGCTGGACGTCAAGGAAATCCACGGATACAACCACGACCTCGGGTTGTCGGTGTTCACCCAGGAAGCGCTGGCCAGGATGGAGGCGCAACGGAATGCGGCCACGGCCGCCGTGGGTGCTGCGGTCCCGGTCTTGGAAATTTCATCGGATGCTTCTAATTTGGGGGCCGCGGGAGCCGTAAACGGCAACCGCGCCTTAGTAGCGCGAGCAGACGCAAAAGGCCCCCAATCCGGCCCGAATTAGGGATCTTTGCGTCTGCTCGGCACCTCAGGGGGCCTTTGCTGCCGGTCCGTTGAGGGCGCGGTAGATGAAGTCGGTCAACGCGTCGATCGCCTCCTCTTCGCCGACGTGGCGGTCGCCGAGCCGGCCGCCGGACATCTGCCAGTGCGACCCGAATCCGTCCAGCAGTCCGGCGAACATCGCCAAAACCACATCAGGCCGGCCCGGCAGCGTACGACCGGCGGCGGTGATGGGATCCAGGTGATCGCGAAGGTGGCCGATATCGCGATCGATCATGGCCTGCATCTGGGCACCGAACTCGGCGTTGACCAATGCCGCCTGACGGAGCGCGGTCAGCTCCACGGTGTGGCGGGCGTAGAAGCGCCAGTAGGCCGCGACATGCCAGCGCACGGCGGCGCGGTCGGTGAAGTCGGCGCTGTGTTGTGCGTCCTCCGCAGCGGCATCGCGGTCGCTTTCGGCGAGCAGGTCTGCCAGCAGGCTCGTGAGCAGGTCCTCCTTGCTGGTGAAGTGGTTGTAGAACGACCCTGCAGCGCGGCCGGCCTCGGTGGTGACGTCGGTGATCTTGGTGTTCAAATAGCCCTTCCGGGCGAACACGCGCCGGGCGGCGTCCTTGAGCGCGGCCTCGGTGCCGGCGGCCTGTTCCACGCGTTTCACGCCTCACCTCCTTGACAGGAAAGCTAGCAGCAGCGCATCCTGAATTCTGATTCACTGAAACTGTATTCATTCGAGGAGTGCTGATGGACACGCAGGTTGCGATCGCCGGAGCCGGACCGACCGGGCTCACCCTGGCAATTGAGCTGGCCCGCCGGGGAATTGACGTGCGGATCGTCGACAAAGCCGAGCGGTTCGCGATGGGCTCCCGCGGTGACGGACTGCAGCCACGCACGCTGGAGGTCTTCGAGGATCTCGGTGTTCTCGACGACGTGTTCGCCGCCGGAATCGGCGCACCGTTGATGCGCATCTATGACGGGAAGTCGGTGGTGTGGGAGGACCGGATGGCCGAGCCGGAGCCGCCGCGCGCCGATAGGCCCTATCCGAACCTTTGGTTTGTGCCGCAGTGGCGGACCGAGGAAATCCTGCGCGCGCGGCTGTCGAGTTACGGCGTCGAGGTGCAGCCGGGTACCGAGGTGGTGGCCGTCGAGCCGGAGTACGACGCGGTGACGGTTCGCCTGCAATCCGGCGAAACCGTGCGGACCGCCTACCTGGTCGGCGCCGACGGCGGCCACAGCACGGTGCGCAACCAGCTCGCGATCCCTTTCCTCGGGTCGACCGATGACGGGGTGCAGATGGTACAGGCCGACGTTCGCGTCCAGGGCCTGGACCACGACTGCGGGCACGGCTGGATGCTGGAGGGCCGCAGCTTTTTCGGCTTCACTCCGCTTGCCGGCGGCGCCGACACCTTTGTCGTCAACACCACCGCAACCGCTGTCGAGCCGACGCTGCCCGCTCTGCAGGCCGTCGTCGATGCAGCGTCCGGGCGGACCGACATTCGGTTGTCTGACTTGAGCTGGGCCAGCGTCTGGCGATCGAATGTGCGCCTGGCGCAGCGCTTTCGCGCGGGCCGGGTATTCCTGGCCGGCGACTCGGCCCACGTTCACCCGCCCACCGGGGGACAGGGGCTCAACACCGGCGTGCAGGACGCCCACAATCTCGGCTGGAAGCTCGCCGCCGTGCTGGCCGGGACTTTTCTGGATTCCGAGGCATTGCTCGACAGTTACCAGGCAGAGCGACTGCCCATCGCTTCGCGCATGCTCGGGGTCAGCACCGAGCTGCTGGACAAAACCCTGCGCGGCAGTGACGATGCGCTCGAGCGCGGTGAACAAACCCGGCAGCTCGACCTGAGCTACCGGGGCGGGCCGCTCACCCTCGACGACCGCTGCAGCGCCGTGCTGGCCGCGGGCGACCGCGCACCCGACGCGCCATGCCTAAACGGACACGGCGACCCGGCTCAGCTGTTCGCGCTTTTCGCCGGCCCGCACTGGACCCTGCTGCGGTTCGGGCCGGACGCACCGCGACTAGAGCACGAATGGATCCGCTCGCAGGAGATCGGCACCGACATTCTCGACGCCGATCGGCATATCCATCAGGCCTATGACGTCGGGGCCGACGCGGCTGTTTTCGTCCGCCCGGACGGCTACATCGGCGCCATCACCACGAACCAAGCCGCGCTGGCGGCTTACCGAAACCGGCTGCTGCCCGTCTGAGGTTTCTACTCAGCGCGATCCAAAAGGCGGCGGGGGGTCCGGGGTGGCGCATTAGCCGTCCGGGCCGGGTTTTAGCTGGTCGTAAGCGAATTCGAACCGGCGCAATACGCTGAGCTGCCGGTGCCCCGGCTTCCGGCGCCGTGAAGATAGCTGCAAGCCGCATTAGCGTGACGATGTGGCTCCAAGTACTGAAGCCGTACCGATCCGGGGACCCCGCGCCGACCGTGCTCGCCTGGCCGCCGACGTGCTACGTCAGCAGATCCATGCCGGCGCCTACCCCGACGGGCTGCCGCCGGAAAGTGAGTTGGCGACCGAATTCTTCGTGTCCCGCAACACGATTCGCGAGGCGCTCACCATTCTGAAAAACGAGGGGCTGATCGAGCGCGGTCCCAAAGTCGGTACCCACGTCGCCCAGCGCAAATACGACCACGGGCTCGACGCGCTGCTGGGACTGAAGGAAACCTTCAAAAACCTCGGCGAGGTTCGCAACGAGGTGCGGGCCGCCATGCCCGTGACCGCCCCGCCGTCGGTGGCCAGCCGGCTGCGGCTGAAACACGGTGAGCCCGCAGTGTTCGTCGAGCGGCTGCGTTACCTCGGCGACCTGCCGCTCAGCCTCGACCTGACCTATCTCACCCCGGATATCGGATCCCAGATCCTGTCCTATCCGTTGGAAACCAACGACCTGTTCGCGCTTATCGAGCAGGTGAGCGGGCAGCGGCTGGGCTCGGCGTCGCTGGCAGTGGAAGCCATTACCGCCGACGCGCACTCGGCGGCCACCCTGCAGGTGCCCGTCGGGGCGGCGCTGCTGATGCTGGAGCGGCTCACCAGCCTCGACGACGGCAAACCCGTTGACCTGGAATACATCCGGATGCGAGGCGATCGAATCACCATGCGCGGCAACCTGGTAAGGAGCAACCCATGACGCTGGTCAACAACCGCGCCGACGTACCGGTCAGCATTGACGAGTCGCTGTGTATCGACGGCTGCACCCTGTGCGTCGACATCTGTCCGCTGGACTCGCTGGCGATCAACCCCGACACCGGCAAAGCGTTCATGCATGTCGACGAATGCTGGTACTGCGGGCCGTGCGCCGCGCGGTGCCCGACCGGCGCTGTCACCGTCAACATGCCCTACCTCATTCGCTGATGCAGATTCCCGATCAAACGCCGGTCCGGCTGGACTGCGACGTGCTGGTCATCGGTGGCGGTACCGCGGGCACCATGGCGGCGCTGTCGGCCGCCGAGCACGGCGCCCAGGTGCTGTTGCTGGAGAAGGCCCATGTGCGCCACTCCGGCGCGCTGGCCATGGGCATGGACGGCGTGAACAACGCCGTTATCCCGGGCAAGGCCGAGCCCGAGGACTACGTCGCCGAGATCACCCGCGCCAACGACGGAATCGTCAACCAGCGCACCGTGTATCAGACCGCCACCCGGGGGTTCGCCATGGTGCAGCGACTGGAGCGCTACGGCGTGAAATTCGAGAAGGACGAGCACGGCGAGTACGCGGTGCGCCGGGTGCATCGCTCGGGCTCCTACGTGCTGCCGATGCCGGAGGGCAAGGACGTCAAAAAGGCGCTGTACCGGGTGCTGCGGCAGAAGTCGATGCGGGAGAAGATCCGCATCGAAAACCGGCTGATGCCGGTGCGGGTCTTGGTGGACGCCGGATCTCCGGGCCGAGCCGTCGGGGCCGCGGCATTGAACTCGCGCACCGGCGAATTCGTCGCCATCGGCGCCAAGGCGGTGATCCTGGCGACCGGGGCGTGCGGGCGGCTCGGCCTGCCCGCGTCGGGCTACCTGTACGGCACCTACGAGAACCCGACCAACGCCGGTGACGGCTATTCGATGGCCTACCACGCGGGCGCGGAGTTGTCCGGCATCGAGTGCTTCCAGGTTAATCCGCTGATCAAGGACTACAACGGCCCGGCGTGTGCGTATGTGGCCAATCCGTTTGGCGGCTACCAGGTCAACTCGCACGGCGAGCGGTTCGTCGACTCCGACTACTGGTCGGGGCAGATGATGGCCGAGGTTAAAAGCGAGATCGATTCCGCCCGTGGACCCATCTATCTCAAGGTGTCACACCTGCCCGACGAGACGCTGACCGCGTTGGAGAACATCCTGCACACCACCGAACGGCCCACCCGCGGCACCTTCCACGCCAACCGAGGCCATGACTACCGCACCCATGACGTCGAGATGCACATCTCCGAAATCGGCTTGTGCAGTGGTCATTCCGCCTCAGGAGTCTGGGTCGACGAGCATGCCCGCACCACGGTGCCCGGACTCTACGCTGCCGGCGACCTGGCCTGCGTCCCGCACAACTACATGATCGGGGCGTTCGTGTTCGGCGATCTCGCCGGCGCGCACGCCGCGTCTACTCTGACGGAAGCCACCGCGCCCCAAGAACTCCCGGAGGACCAGCTGCGAGCGGCACATGAGCTGATCTACCGGCCGCTGCGGCACCCTGAGGGGCCGCCGCAGCCGCAGGTCGAATTCAAACTGCGGCGATTCGTCAACGACTATGTGGCGCCGCCGAAGACGGCGGCCAAACTGTCCATCGCGGTGCGCACCTTCGACCGGATGCGCGGCGAGATCGCCGACATGGGGGCCCGTACCCCGCACGAGTTGATGCGCGCGGTGGAGGTGTCATTCATCCGCGACTGCGCCGAAATGGCCGCCCGGTCTTCGCTCACCCGCACCGAATCGCGCTGGGGCCTCTACCACGACCGCGCCGACATGCCCGGCCGCGACGACAGCCAGTGGGGCTATCATCTCAACCTGCGCAAAGGGACCAATGGGCTTGGCGAAGAAGAAATGCTGTTTCTCAAGCGTCCGGTTGCGCCGTATTTCATCTCGGTCCCGGAGTTGGACGGCCTGCCGCCGACGGACCAGTCCGTGCAGCAGGTGCAGCAGCCGCCCCTGGTCGGTGGCCAAGCCCCGGCCACCACGAAATCCCGAATCGCCGCGGCGGCAACCGCATTCGATCCGCCATCCCCGCGCATCGCCGAGGTCCTCGCTCTCGAAGAGCCGACGATCGACGATCTGCGGCCATACCTGGCCGACTCCGATCCCGGGGTGCGCCGAACCGCGGTGGCCACGCTCACCGAGCACACCCCGGACGGATACGCGCCCGCGCTGTTCGCCGCGCTGGACGACACCGACGCGTCGGTGCGCCGCACCAGCGCCGAGGGGATCCGCGAGCTGGTCGAAGTGCTGCCGGAGGTGGAGGCGGCCCGGGCATATCTGGAATCCCGCGACACCGTGGTTCGTGCGGCCGCGGTCTATCTGCTCGCCGCGCGTCGGGCCGGCGACGCCGGCCAATACCGCAGCGCGCTCAGCGATCCCGACCACCGGGTGCGCATCGAAGCCGTGCGCGCGCTGGTGTCGGTAGACGACGTTGATGGGGTTGTCGCCGCCACCGGTGACGAGAACCGGGAGGTCCGCATCGCGGCGGCCGCCGGTCTGGCCACCCTGGGCGGCGGCGCCGAAGGTGGCCGCGCGGTGAGCGCGCTGGTCGTCGACCCGGACCCGCTCGTTCGCGCCGCCGCGCTGGCCGCGTTGGGTGAATTGGGATGCAGCGCAGACGAGTTCGCTGCCGTCGAAAAAGCGTTGCAGGCACCGGCCTGGCAGGTGCGGGTGGGCGCGGTCCGTGCGCTGTCGGGCGCGGTACGCGAACTTTCTGTACCCGCAATTTCAGGGCTGGCGCACGCGGTCGCCGACGCGCATCTCGACGTGCGCAAGGCGGCGGTTCTGAGTCTGACCCGGTGGGCCGACGAAGCCGCCGCCCGTGATGCGCTGAGCACCGCGCTCAAGGACAGCGACGCCGACGTGCGGGCCTATGCCCGCCGTGCGCTGGAAAGCTCGTCGAGTCTGCAGTGATGGCCTCGAGCCTGCGCTCAGTGCTAAATCCGGCGCCGGAATCGCGCCCTCACTGGAGACTCGGTATGGGATGAGCGCTACCGCAAACTCTTGGCGTAGAGCAGGCTGTCGCGCGGTTCGGGCCCGATGGTCGGGTAGACGGCATGGCGCGCCAGCCGGCCCTCCAACACGAACCCGGCCCGCTCGAGCAGTCGCGTCGAGCGCTCGTTGTCGACACTGCAGGTGGCCCATACGCGGTACACGTTGCGGTCGGCTTCCAGTGCGGTCATCAGCATGTCGAGCGCCTCGGACATGAAACCCTTGCCCCACCAACGGCGTCCGATGCAGTAACCGATTTCGACGGAGTGCCGCAGCCGACGTCGGCAGCTGGTCAGTCCGATGACCTCGTCGCTGTGCCGCAGCGCGATGGCCCAGGTCCGTTCCTCGTTGGCGATATTGAGTTTTTCGGCGATCACTCGCCGCGTGGTGGCCACGTCGGGGTGCGGGGTCCACAGCAGATATTTGGTCACTAGGGGATCGCGGGCCACGCGCTGGAAGATCGCACCGGCGTCCTCGAGTGCGGGCGGGCGGAGCGTCAGCCGCGGCCCGGCGATGCGGCTGGGCGGGTAATCGACCACGGCTACAGGCCGAGCGCGTTATAGGTGCGGCGGACGAATTTCGGTTGCGCCGTGCGCAGTTTCGCCAACGACGTGTTACCCGCGACGGCCGTGGCCGCATCCACGCTCAGGTCGGGACAATTCTGGATGAGATAAAGCAGGATCAGGTCGGCGGACGGGTCGGCCTGCCACCATGTCCCATAGGCGCCGGGCCAGGTGAACGTTCCGGGGCCGCCCGGCCCGAACAACGGGGCGGACTTCGCCGGGTCGGTTACCACCGACAGATTCAGCCCGAATCCGCGGCCGACCCAGTACGGCGCACCCAGGAAGTCATGCCGCTTCTGTTCGGCGGTGAGGCGGTCGGTGCGCATGAGGCGCGCCGACTCCGGCGACAGCACCCGCACGCCGTCAATGGTTCCCTCCCCGAGCAGCATTCGCACGAACCGCAGGTAGTCGTCGGCGGTCGACCACAACCCGCCGCCGGCGTTGCAGAAGGACGGAGGCTTGATATGCGGCGGTCCCATCACGCCGTGCCGCAACCGGCCCTCATCGTCAACCTGGTACATGGTGGCGGCGCGGCCTCGTGCCTCAGGAGAGACGAAGAAGCCGGTGTCGGGCATGCCCGCCGGACCCAGGATCCGTTCGCCGAGGACTTCGTGAAAGGGCTTGTCCTCGACGCGGGAAAGGATGACGCCCAGCAGGTCGATCGCGTGGCTGTAGGTGACTTTGTCGCCGGGTTGGTGCACCAGCGGCAGCGCCGCCAGCTCGGTCAGCCAGGCGTCGGGGCCCTGATTGAACGGCAGCCGCATGTAGGCCCGCGAGATCGGCCCGGATACCGAGAATGAGTAGGCCAGCCCGCTGGTGTGGGTGAGCAGGTCCTCGATCAGGATGGCTCGCCGGGCCGGATGCGTGCGGTCCAGCGGACCGCGCGGGTCGTCCAACACCGGCACGCCGGCCAGCTCCGGCACCCAGCGCACGATCGGGTCGCGCAGCGCCAGCTTGCCTTCGTCGACCAGGCTCATTGCCGTGGCCACCGTGACGGGCTTGGTCATCGACGCGATGCGGAACAGCGTGTCCTTGGTCATCGGCTGGCCCGCATCGACGTCTCGGTAACCGATCTCGTTGACCTGCAACACCTCTCCGTGCTGCCAGACCACCGTCACCGCGCCGGCGAGTAGGCCGGCATCGCATACCTCACGGATGGAGGCCTGATTGCCCCCGAGGTTCAGGCGGTTCACGCGGTCCACGTTAGCCGTAGGGCCGACAGCCTTGCGTCGCCAGGCAGACGGACGTGTCTGCATAGCAGTGGGCGCCCCAATCGCCGACTGGGGCGCCCACTGTTCGCTCGGCTTACTTCACTGGCGACATCAACGTCATGGGGGTGGAGGGCCCCACGGTCCCGGCCCCGGCGACGGCGGAGGGCCCCCGAACGGTGGCGAGACTCAATCGCGACGCTGCGCCCGGACGTACCAGAACGCCATCTCGATTTCGGTGCCGTCTATCTCGCGGCGCCACCGGGCGGGCTCCAGCGATTGGATATCCCAGCCCGCGCCGCCCAGGACGTCGCGCAGCGTTTGCTCGGATACCGCCGGGCGTGGCAGGTCGTCGTCCTCCGCCTGGTCGGCATCCGAGAAACAGCTGAGCAACAGGGTGGCGCCCGGGCGGGTGGCCCGGTGTAGCGCGGCGGCGTAGTTACGCTTGCCGTCGTCGTCGAGGCAGTGGAACATGCCGCTGTCGATCACGGTGTCGAAGGCGTCGGTATATCCCTCCAGCTTGGTGGAGTCGGCCACCGCGAACTTTACGTCGACCCCGGCGTCCTGGGCCCGCCGCTCGGCGGTGATCAGCGCGGTGGGCGAGATGTCCAAGCCGGTCACGTGGTATCCGTTCTTGGCCAGGTAGATGGCGTTGTCGCCGAGCCCGCAGCCGATGTCGAGAACATCACCGTGGACCCAGCCACCCTCCCGCCAGGTGATCACATTCTCCTTGGGCGCCTTGGTGTCCCATGGTGGTGTGGTCACCGCTGGGAACCCTTCGGCCGGGCTCTCGCCGCGGTAGAGGGCGTCGAAATCAAGAACCGGAAAATCGGAGGATTGCTGGGAGGAACTTGAGCCTGTCATTTTCCCCAGGATAGTCCGCAGTGCTACGCTGCCCCGGCAGTCGACATCCTTTAACGATCCGTCCGGAGAGGCGGAGAAGGAGGTCAGGGTTTTCGTATGGGCGCTGCTGTCCCGGGCGGGGAATCCCGAGAATTGATGTCCGCGGCCGACGTCGGTCGCACCATTTCTCGCATCGCCCATCAGATCATCGAAAAGACCGCGCTGGATGGTCCCGACGCGCCGCGGGTGGTGCTGCTGGGAATCCCGACCCGCGGCGTGATCCTGGCCCAGCGGCTGGCCGCCAACATCGGCGAATACAGCGGTGTCGAGGTCGGCCACGGCGGGCTGGACATCACCCTGTACCGCGACGACCTGATGACCAAGCCGCCGCGACCGCTGGAGGCGACGTCGATCCCGGCCGGCGGCATCGACGACGCGCTGGTGATCCTGGTCGACGACGTGCTGTACTCCGGGCGCTCGGTGCGCTCCGCGCTGGACGCGTTGCGGGACGTGGGCCGGCCGCGGGCGGTGCAGTTGGCGGTGCTGGTCGACCGCGGCCACCGTGAACTGCCCGTGCGTGCCGACTACGTCGGCAAGAACGTGCCGACCTCGCGCAGCGAGAACGTGCGGGTTCAGCTCAGTGAGCACGACGATCGCGACGGGGTGGTGATTTCCCGATGAGCACAAGACACCTGCTGGCCGCCGGCGACCTGAGCCGCGACGCCGCCACCGCCATCCTCGACGACGCCGACCGGTTCGCGCAGGCGCTGGTGGGTCGCGAAATCAAGAAGCTGCCCACGCTGCGCGGCCGCACCGTGATCACCATGTTCTACGAGAACTCGACGCGCACCCGGGTGTCGTTCGAGGTGGCCGGCAAGTGGATGAGCGCCGATGTGATCAACGTCAGCGCGACCGGATCGTCGGTGGGCAAGGGCGAGTCGCTGCGCGACACCGCGCTGACGCTGCGGGCGGCCGGCGCCGACGCGCTGATCATCCGGCATCCGGCGTCCGGTGCCGCGCACCTGCTGGCCGAGTGGACTTGCGATCAGGACTCGGGCCCGTCGGTGATCAATGCGGGCGACGGCACGCACGAGCACCCGACGCAGGCGCTGCTGGACGCGCTGACCATCCGTCAGCGGCTCGGCGGCATCGACGGCCGGCGCGTCGTGATCGTCGGTGACGTCCTGCACAGCCGCGTCGCCCGCTCCAACGTCATGCTGCTGCACACTCTGGGCGCCGAGGTGGTGCTCGTGGCACCGCCGACGTTATTGCCGGTCGGGGTCGACGGCTGGCCGGTCACCGTCTCCCACGACTTCGACGCCGAGCTGCCCGCCGCCGACGCGGTGCTGATGTTGCGGGTGCAGGCCGAGCGGATGAACGGCGGCTTCTTCCCGTCGGTGCGCGAATATTCGGTTCGTTACGGGCTTTCCGACCGGCGCCAGGCGATGCTGCCCGGCCATGCCGTGGTGCTGCACCCGGGACCGATGGTGCGTGGCATGGAGATCGCGTCGTCGGTGGCCGATTCCTCGCAATCGGCGGTGCTGCAACAGGTTTCCAACGGCGTGCATGTCCGGATGGCCGTGCTCTTCCATGTGCTGGTCGGTGCTGACTTTGCCGGAAAAGAGGGTGCGGCATGAGTGTGCTGCTGCGTGGTGTCCGGCTGTACGGGGAGGGCGAGCGGGTCGACGTTCTGGTGGATGACGGCCAGATTGCGGATGTCGGCGCCGGATTGGAAATCCCTGATGCAGCGGACGTCATCGATGCCACGGATCAGGTGCTGCTCCCCGGATTCGTCGATCTGCACACCCATCTGCGCGAGCCGGGCCGCGAATACGCCGAGGACATCGAAACCGGTTCGGCGGCAGCGGCTCTCGGCGGATATACCGCGGTGTTCGCGATGGCCAACACCAACCCGGTGGCCGACAGCTCGGTGGTCACCGACCATGTCTGGCACCGCGGCCAGCAGGTCGGCCTGGTTGACGTGCACCCGGTCGGTGCGGTCACCGTCGGGCTGGCAGGGGAACAACTCACCGAGATGGGCATGATGGCGGCCGGCGCCGCGCAGGTGCGGATGTTCTCCGACGACGGCATCTGCGTGCATGACCCGCTGATCATGCGCCGCGCCCTGGAGTACGCCACCGGCCTTGGGGTGCTGATCGCCCAGCACGCCGAGGAGCCTCGGCTGACCGTCGGCGCAGTCGCGCACGAGGGGCCCACCGCCGCCCGGCTCGGGCTGTCCGGATGGCCGCGGGCCGCCGAGGAATCGATCGTCGCGCGCGACGCGCTGCTGGCCCGCGACGCCGGCGCCCGCGTGCACATCTGCCACGCCTCCACCGCGGGCACCGTCGAGATTCTGAAGTGGGCTAAGGAGCAAGGCATCTCGATCACCGCCGAGGTCGCCCCGCACCACCTGCTGCTCGACGACAGCAGGCTGGCCAGCTACGACGGAATCAATCGGGTCAACCCGCCGCTGCGGGAAGCCGCCGACGCCATCGCGCTGCGTCAGGCGCTGGCCGACGGGATCATCGACTGTGTGGCCACCGACCACGCCCCGCATGCCGAGCACGAGAAGTGCGTCGAGTTCGCCTCGGCGCGCCCCGGCATGCTGGGGTTGCAGACGGCGCTCTCGGTGGTGGTACAGACCATGGTGAAGCCCGGGTTGTTGAGCTGGCGTGATGTCGCGCGGGTGATGAGTGAGAATCCGGCGCGCATCGCACGCCTGCCCGATCAGGGCCGGCCGCTGGAGGTGGGGGAGCCGGCCAACCTGACCGTGGTCGATCCCGACGCGACCTGGACGGTCACCGGGCCCGCCCTGGCCAGCCGGTCGGCCAACACGCCGTACGAGTCGATGACCTTGCCCGCCACCGTGACCGCCACCCTGCTGCGCGGCAAAATCACCGCCAGGGACGGGAAGAGCCCGGCATGAGCTCCGCCACGCTGGTCGGGTCGTTGATCTTCGCCGCCGTGCTGGTGGTGGTGATCGCCGTGGTGATCCAGCTGATGATGCGCGGCTGGCGGCGTCGCTCAGATCGGCAGCTGGATCTGATCGGCGACCTGCCCGATCTGCCCGACGAACTGGGCACGGCGACCACCAGCACCCGCGGCCTGTATTGCGGCTGCACCATGGCGCCGGAGTGGAACGAGCGCATCACGTCCAGCGATCTCGGTTACCGCAGCAAGGCGGTGCTGACCCGCTATCCCGAGGGAATCCTGGTGGAACGCGTCCGCGCCACCCCGATCTGGATTCCGCGGGAGTCGATCACCGCTATCCGGATGGAACGCGGCATCGCCGGCAAGGTGGTGGCCCGCGTCGGGGTCCTGGCGATCCGGTGGCGGCTGCCCTCGGGAGTCGAGATCGATACCGGGTTTCGGGCCGAGCACCGCGGCGAGTACGCCGGCTGGATCGAGGACCGGCCGGACGGCCGGCAGGAAGAGGTCGCGTGACTCGCGCCGACGACGATATACAGGGCAGTGCGATCGGAAAGGGCGAGGAGGAGCGGCGCTCGTGACTAAAGCGCTACTGGTACTCGAGGACGGACGCGTCTTCACCGGCACGCCGTTCGGCGCGATCGGCCAGACACTCGGCGAGGTCGTGTTCAGCACCGGCATGTCCGGCTACCAGGAGACGCTGACGGATCCCAGCTACCATCGCCAGATCGTGGTGGCCACCGCGCCCCAGATCGGCAACACCGGCTGGAACGGGGAGGACGCCGAGAGCCGCGGTGACAAGATCTGGGTGGCCGGTTACGCCGTGCGCGATCCGTCACCGCGCGCCTCGAACTGGCGCGCCACCGGCACGCTGGACGACGAGCTGGTCCGCCAAAACATCGTCGGGATCGCCGGCATCGACACCCGGGCGGTGGTGCGCCATCTGCGCAGCCGCGGGTCGATGAAGGCGGGGGTGTTTTCCGGTGACGCAGCGACCGACCCCGTGAACATGGAGGCGCTGGTGGAGCGGGTGCGGGGCCAGCAGTCGATGCTGGGCGCCGATCTGGCCGGCGAGGTCAGCACCGACGGTGTCTATGTCGTCGAACCCGAGGTGCCGCACCGGTTTACCGTGGCCGCCCTCGACCTGGGCATCAAGACCAACACGCCGCGCAACTTCGCCCGGCGTGGGATCCGCAGCCACGTGCTGCCGGCGGCGGCAACCTTCGAGCAGATCGCCGACATCAAACCGCACGGCGTGTTCTTGTCCAACGGCCCGGGTGACCCGGCCACCGCCGACCACGTCGTCGCACTCACCCGGGGGGTGCTGGGCGCCGGAATCCCGTTGTTCGGCATCTGTTTCGGCAATCAGATCCTGGGCCGGGCGCTGGGGCTGTCGACGTACAAGATGGTGTTCGGCCACCGTGGCATCAACATCCCGGTCATCGACCACGCCACCGGGCGGGTCGCGGTGACCGCGCAGAACCACGGCTTTGCGCTGGAAGGCGAGGCGGGCCAGTCCTTCGACACCCCATTCGGCCCCGCGGTCGTCAGCCATACCTGCGCCAACGACGGTGTGGTTGAGGGCGTCAAACTCGTTGACGGACGTGCGTTCTCGGTGCAGTACCACCCGGAGGCCGCGGCCGGCCCACACGATGCCGAATACCTCTTCGATAGCTTCGTCGAGCTAATGGCGGGTGCGCGATGACCGCGATGCCCGCGAGCGTCCCCATTTGCACAGCGACACGCCGTAGTAGCTGTACATTTGGGCGCGCTCGCGCCACGAAAGGAGGGCGCTAGTGCCGCGGCGGACGGATCTCAACCACGTCTTGGTGATCGGCTCGGGTCCGATCGTCATCGGGCAGGCCTGCGAGTTCGACTACTCCGGCACCCAGGCGTGCCGGGTGCTGCGCGCCGAGGGGCTGCAGGTCAGCCTGGTCAACTCCAATCCGGCAACCATCATGACCGACCCGGAGTACGCGGACCACACCTACGTCGAGCCCATCACCCCGGCGTTCGTCGAGCGGGTGATCGCCCAGCAGGCCGAGCGCGGCAACAAGATCGACGCGCTGCTGGCCACGCTCGGCGGGCAGACAGCGCTCAACACGGCGGTGGCGCTGTACGAGAACGGAGCGCTGGAGCGGTATAACGTCGAGCTCATCGGCGCCGACTTCGACGCCATCCAGCGCGGCGAGGACCGGCAGCAGTTCAAGGACATCGTCGCCAAGGTGGGCGGCGAATCTGCTTGCAGCCGAGTATGTTTCACCATGGATGAGGTCCGCGAGACGGTCGACGAAGTGGGCCTGCCGGTCGTGGTCCGGCCCAGCTTCACCATGGGCGGGCTGGGCTCGGGCATGGCGCGATCCGTCGAGGAGGTCGACCGAATGGCCGGCGCCGGGCTGGCGGCCTCGCCCAGCGCCAACGTGCTGATCGAGGAATCGATCTTCGGCTGGAAGGAATTCGAGCTCGAACTGATGCGCGACGGCCACGACAACGTGGTGGTGGTGTGCTCGATCGAGAACGTCGACCCGATGGGTGTGCACACCGGCGACTCGGTAACGGTCGCGCCGGCCATGACGCTGACCGACCGGGAATACCAGCGGATGCGGGATCTGGGCATCGCGATCCTGCGCGAGGTCGGTGTGGACACCGGCGGCTGCAACATCCAGTTCGCGGTGAACCCCGCCGACGGCAGGCTGATAGTGGTCGAGATGAACCCGCGGGTATCCCGGTCGAGCGCGCTGGCGTCCAAGGCCACCGGCTTCCCGATCGCCAAGATCGCGGCCAAGCTGGCCATCGGCTACACCCTCGACGAGATCGTCAACGACATCACCAAGGAAACTCCCGCCTGCTTCGAGCCCACCCTGGACTACGTCGTGGTCAAGGCGCCGCGGTTCGCATTCGAGAAGTTTCCCGGCGCCGACCCCACCCTGACCACCACCATGAAATCCGTCGGGGAGGCAATGTCGTTGGGCCGCAACTTCATCGAGGCGCTGGGCAAGGTGATGCGGTCCCTGGAGACGGACCGTGCCGGCTTCTGGACCAAGCCGGATCTCGGAGGCCCAGAAGGCGACCTCGACGAGGTGCTGACCCGGCTGCAGACCCCCACCGAGGGCCGGCTCTACGACCTCGAGTTGGCGCTGCGGCTGGGTGCGTCGATCGAAAGCGTCGCAGCGGCCAGCGCTGTGGACCCCTGGTTCGTCGCGCAGATCGGTGAGCTGGTGAAGCTGCGCGGCGAGCTGGTCGACGCGCCGGTGCTGGATGCCGAGCTGCTGCGGCGCGGCAAGCACAGCGGCCTGTCCGATCGCCAGATCGCGGCGCTGCGACCGGAATTGGCCGGGGAGAACGGAGTTCGGTCGCTGCGCGAGCGCCTCGGCATTCACCCGGTGTACAAGACGGTCGACACCTGTGCCGCCGAGTTCGACGCCAAGACGCCCTACCACTACAGCAGCTATGAATTGGACCCCGCCGCCGAGAGCGAGGTGGCCCCGCAGATCGAGAAGCCCAAGGTGCTGATCCTCGGGTCGGGGCCGAACCGGATCGGCCAGGGCATCGAGTTCGACTACAGCTGCGTGCACGCCGCGACCACGTTGAGCCAGGTCGGTTTTGAGACCGTCATGATCAACTGCAACCCGGAGACGGTGTCCACCGACTACGACACCGCCGACCGGCTGTACTTCGAGCCCCTGACTTTCGAGGACGTGCTAGAGGTCTTCCACGCCGAGGCCCAGTCGGCCGAAGGCGGCCCGGGGGTCATCGGGGTGATCGTGCAACTCGGCGGCCAGACGCCGCTCGGGCTGGCGCAGCGCCTGGCCGACGCCGGAGTCCCGATCGTGGGCACCCCGCCGGAGGCCATCGACCTGGCCGAGGACCGCGGCGCCTTCGGCGACGTGCTGAACACCGCCGGACTTCCGGCGCCGAAGTACGGCACCGCAACGACATTCGCGCAGGCCCGCCGGATCGCCGAGGACGTCGGCTATCCGGTGCTGGTGCGGCCGTCGTACGTGCTGGGCGGTCGGGGCATGGAGATCGTCTACGACGAGGAGACCCTCAAGGACTACATCACCCGGGCCACCCAGCTCTCTCCCGAGCATCCGGTGCTTGTCGACCGCTTCCTCGAGGATGCGGTCGAGATCGACGTCGACGCGCTGTGTGACGGCGCCGAGGTCTACATCGGCGGGATCATGGAGCACATCGAGGAGGCCGGCATCCACTCCGGCGACTCGGCCTGCGCGCTGCCGCCCGTGACGCTGGGCCGCAGCGACATCGAGAAGGTCCGCCGCGCGACCGAGGCGATCGCACACGGCATCGGCGTCATCGGTCTGCTCAATGTGCAGTACGCCCTCAAAGACGACGTGCTCTATGTGCTGGAGGCCAACCCGCGCGCCAGCCGCACCGTGCCGTTCGTCTCCAAGGCCACCGCGATCCCGCTCGCCAAGGCGTGCGCCCGGATCATGTTGGGCACCAGCATCTCCCAGCTCCGTGAGGAGGGGATGCTGGCAGCCTCCGGGGACGGCGCCCACGCGGCCCGATCCGCGCCGATCGCGGTCAAGGAAGCCGTGTTGCCGTTCAACCGGTTCCGCCGCGCCGACGGAGCCGCCATCGATTCCCTGCTCGGTCCGGAAATGAAATCGACCGGCGAGGTGATGGGCATCGACCGCGACTTCGGCACCGCCTTCGCCAAGAGCCAGACCGCCGCATACGGGTCGTTGCCGGCCGAAGGCACCGTGTTCGTGTCCGTCGCCAACCGGGACAAGCGGTCGCTGGTGTTTCCCGTTAAGCGCCTGGCCGACCTGGGTTTCCGCGTGCTGGCCACCGAGGGAACAGCAGAGATGCTGCGCCGCAACGGAATTCCCTGCGACGAAGTGCGCAAGCATTTCGAGGAGCCGCAGCCGGGCCGCCCCGAGATGTCGGCCGTCGACGTGATCAGGGCCGGCGAGGTCGACATGGTGATCAACACCCCCTTCGGGAACTCCGGACCGCGCATCGACGGCTACGAGATCCGCTCGGCCGCGGTGGCCGCCAACATCCCCTGCATCACCACAGTGCAGGGCGCGTCGGCCGCCGTGCAGGGCATCGAAGCCGGGATCCGCGGCGACATCGGGGTGCGGTCGTTGCAGGAGCTGCACAGCGTGCTCGGCGAGGGCGCACAGTGACCGGGTTCGGTGCCCGGCTGGCCGAGGCGAGGCTCCGCCGCGGGCCGTTGTGCCTGGGCATCGACCCGCATCCCGAGCTGCTGACGGCGTGGGGCCTGCCCACTAACGCCGACGGGCTGGCCGCGTTCTGCGACAGCTGCATCGAGGCCTTCGCCGGTTTCGCGGTCGTCAAACCACAGGTGGCGTTCTTCGAGGCCTACGGCGCCCTCGGCTACGCGGTGCTGGAACGAACCATCGGCGCGCTGCGCGACGCCGGGGTGCTGGTGCTGGCCGACGCCAAGCGGGGCGACATCGGGACGACCATGGCGGCCTACGCCGCCGCCTGGGCCGGCGACTCGCCACTGGCCGCCGACGCGGTGACGGCGTCGCCGTATCTCGGGTTCGGCTCGCTGCGGCCGCTGCTGGAGACCGCCGCGGCGCATGACCGGGGGGTGTTCGTGGTGGCCGCATCCTCCAACCCGGAGGGCGCAACCGTACAGCAGGCCCGGTTCGACGAGCGCACGGTCGCGCAGCTGATCGTCGACCAGGCGGCGGTGATCAACAAGAGCGCGAGCCAGAGCGCGAATCCGGGGGAGCCCGGCTCCGTCGGCGTGGTCGTGGGAGCGACCACCCTCAAGCCACCCGATCTGTCCGCTCTCGGCGGACCGGTGCTGGTGCCGGGCATCGGGGCGCAGGGCGGGCGGCCCGAGCAGCTCGCCGGCCTGGGTGGAGCTGCGCCGGGCCAGCTGTTGCCCGCGGTGTCACGCGAGGTGCTGCGGGCGGGCCCGGGCGTGGCGGAACTGCGGGCGGCGGGCGAGCGGATGCGCGAGGCTGTCGCCCATCTCGCTTGACCGGCGGCGCGCGCGACACGCGCGACACGCGACGAAAATCCGTGATCCCCAGCACGCGGGAACATCGGGGCCCGCGGCCGCCCGCCTCCCGCATCCCGAGACATCGACACCGGTCCGTCGGCGCGCGGACGCACTACCCACCCGACTGTGGGAAACCGCAGGTAAAAGCCCATTCTCGGCCCGAAAGCCGCACCCGAGGCGGTCGGCACCTCGCGTTGTAAGACCGCCGTCAGCGGCGCCCTGACGGCCGCTGGCCGATGGCCCGCGCCGTGCCCGCGCCGGGCTCATGCTGGACATTTGTCCCCAAAATCGGGGGGTCGGGTTAGATTTCGTCAGGAAGCGTGAGTACGGTCGTTCCCGCTGGCTGGAGTACCCCGGCTGAGATAACCAAAGATCGATTGCTATCGATGAGAGACGGAGGAATCGTGGCCCTTCCCCAGTTGACTGACGAGCAGCGCGCTGCCGCGTTGGAGAAGGCTGCTGCCGCACGTCGAGCAAGAGCTGAGCTCAAGGATCGGCTCAAGCGCGGCGGCACCAACCTCACCCAGGTGCTCAAGGACGCCGAGAAAGACGAAGTCCTGGGCAAAATGAAGGTATCTGCGCTGCTCGAGGCCCTGCCGAAGGTGGGCAAGGTTAAGGCGCAGGAAATCATGACCGAGCTCGAGATCGCACCGACCCGCCGTCTGCGCGGCCTCGGCGATCGTCAGCGCAAGGCATTGCTGGAAAAGTTCGGCTCCTAACCCCGCCGACCCAACAGCGCCTGTGAGCGCCGGCCGGGGACCGGGCAGAGGACGTGTCGTCGTGCTGTCCGGTCCCTCAGCGGTCGGTAAGTCCAGCGTGGTCCGGTGTCTGCGCGAGCGCATTCCGAACCTGCACTTCAGCGTTTCGGTCACCACGCGCGCGCCGCGGCCGGGTGAAGTCGACGGCGTCGACTACCACTTCGTCAGCGCCGCCCGCTTCCAGCAACTGATCGACCAGGGCGCCCTGCTGGAGTGGGCCGAGATCCACGGCGGGCTGCAGCGGTCGGGCACCCTGGCCGAGCCCGTGCGGGCCGCCATCGCCGCCGGTCTTCCGGTGCTCATCGAGGTCGACCTGGCCGGTGCCAGGGCGGTCAAGAGGGCGATGCCCGAGGTCATTGCCGTCTTTCTGGCGCCGCCGAGCTGGGAGGACCTCGAAGCCCGGCTGATCGGGAGGGGCACCGAGACACCCGAGGCGATGCAGCGCCGGCTGGACACCGCGCGCACCGAATTGGCCGCCCAGGATGACTTCGACGAGGTCGTCGTGAACACGCGATTAGAGTCTTCGTGCGCCGAATTGGTATCCTTGCTGGTGGAAACTGCACCGGACTCCGCTAAGTTAGCCAAGCCAACGCAGTGACATCAGTTTTCTAGCCCTTAATCGCGCCCCGCTACGTCGCCAGGAGATTTTGCACGTGAGTATTCCGCAGTCCGACGCATCGCTCGCCGCCGTCGATCAGTTCGATCCGGCCGCGGGCGGGCAAGGCGCCTACGACACCCCGCTGGGCATCACCAACCCGCCCATCGACGAGTTGCTGGCGCGGGTCTCGAGCAAATACGCCCTGGTGATCTACGCGGCGAAGCGGGCCCGGCAGATCAACGATTACTACAACCAGCTCGGCGAGGGCATCCTCGAGTACGTCGGCCCGCTGGTCGAGCCCGGACTGCAGGAGAAGCCGCTTTCCATCGCGTTGCGCGAGATCCACTCCGATCTGCTCGAGCACACCGAGGGCGAGTAACAGGCCAGGGGCCCGGAGATGATGGACCGCAAACGGGTCATTGTCGGCGTCTCAGGGGGCATCGCCGCCTACAAGGCGTGCACCGTCGTCCGCCAGCTCGCCGAGGCCGGTCACGAGGTCCGGGTGATCCCAACCGAATCCGCGTTGCGCTTCGTCGGGGCCGCCACCTTCGAGGCGCTCTCCGGTCAGCCCGTGCACACGGGCGTCTTCTCCGACGTTCCCGAGGTACCGCACGTCCGTCTCGGCCAGCAGGCCGACCTGGTCGTGGTCGCTCCGGCCACCGCCGACACGTTGGCCCGGGCCGTTGCCGGTCGCGCTGACGATCTGCTGACCGCTACCCTGCTCACCGCGCGTTGCCCGGTGATGTACGCGCCGGCAATGCACACCGAGATGTGGTTGCACCCGGCCACCGTCGACAACGTGGCCACGCTGCGCCGCCGGGGTGCTGTGGTGCTGGAACCCGCATTCGGGCGGCTCACCGGCACCGACAGCGGGCCCGGCCGGCTACCCGAGGCCGAGGAGATCACCACCCTGGCCCACCTGCTGCTGGAGCGGCATGACGCGCTGCCCTATGACCTGGCCGGCCGCAAGGTCCTGGTGACGGCCGGCGGCACCCGCGAGGCCATCGATCCGGTGCGCTTCATCGGCAACCGCAGCTCGGGCAAACAGGGCTATGCGGTCGCCCGGGTCGCGGCCCAACGCGGCGCCCAGGTCACGCTGATCGCCGGGCACACCGCGGGGCTCATCGACCCGGCCGGCGTCGACGTGGTGCACGTCAGCTCGGCCGAGCAGCTCGGGAACGCGGTCTCCAAGCACGCCCCCGACGCGGACGTGCTGGTGATGGCCGCGGCCGTGGCCGACTTCCGTCCCGCGCAGGTTTCGGCCGCCAAGATCAAAAAAGGCCCGGATAGTCGCGACGATGCGCCGACGATCGAGTTGGTGCGCAACCACGACGTACTGGCCGGCGCGGTGCGGGCGCGCACGCACGGGGAGCTGCCCAACCTGCGCGCCATTGTGGGGTTCGCCGCCGAGACCGGCGACGCCAACGGGGACGTGCTGTTCCACGCACGGGCGAAGCTGCGCCGTAAGGGCTGTGACCTGTTGGTCGTCAACGCGGTGGGCGACGGCCGGGCGTTCGAGGTGGACAGCAACGACGGCTGGCTGTTGGCGTCCGACGGCACCGAGTCAGCACTGCAGCACGGCTCCAAGACGGCGATGGCCAGTCGTATTGTGGACGCGATCGTCGCGTTCCTGCACGGTGACGGCGGATAACGGCCTTCAAAAGTACTTGAGCAAGAACTTGAGCAAGACTTGCGCACGCCCCGGCGGAGCCGGATCAGTTGGGGTGTCTAAAATAATTCGACTATCTAAGTTTACGGAACACGAAAGGATGACAGGGTGAGCGAGAACGGTCGGCTGTTTACCAGTGAGTCGGTGACCGAGGGACATCCCGACAAGATCTGTGACGCGATCAGCGACTCGGTCCTCGACGCGCTGCTGGCGGAGGACCCCCGCTCACGTGTCGCGGTCGAGACGCTGGTGACCACCGGGCAGGTGCACGTGGTGGGTGAGGTGACGACGACAGCGAAGAACGCGTTCGCCGACATCGCCAACACCGTGCGCGCGCGCATCCTCGACATCGGCTACGACTCTTCGGACAAGGGCTTCGACGGGGCGTCGTGCGGGGTGAACATCGGGATCGGCGCGCAGTCGCCCGACATCGCCCAAGGTGTGGACACCGCCCACGAGGCTCGCGTGGAGGGCGCGGCGGACCCGCTGGACTCCCAGGGCGCAGGCGACCAGGGCCTGATGTTCGGCTACGCGATCAACGACACCCCCGAACTGATGCCGCTGCCGATCGCGCTGGCACACCGGCTGTCGCGGCGGCTGACCGAAGTGCGTAAGAACGGGACGCTGCCCTACCTGCGTCCGGACGGCAAGACGCAGGTCACCATCGAGTACGAGGACGACGTCCCGGTCCGGTTGGACACCGTGGTGGTCTCCACCCAGCACGCGGACGGTATCGACCTCGAGAAGACGCTGGACCCCGACATCCGGGAGCAGGTGCTTAAGACCGTCCTGGCGGACCTCGCCCACGACACCCTGGACTCGTCGTCGACGCGGGTGCTGGTGAATCCGACCGGCAAGTTCGTCCTCGGCGGCCCGATGGGTGACGCGGGGCTGACCGGCCGCAAGATCATCGTCGACACCTACGGCGGGTGGGCCCGCCACGGCGGTGGCGCCTTCTCCGGCAAGGATCCGTCCAAGGTCGACCGGTCCGCGGCGTACGCGATGCGCTGGGTGGCCAAGAACATCGTCGCCGCCGGGCTGGCCGAGCGGGTCGAGGTGCAGGTGGCCTACGCGATCGGCAAGGCTGCGCCGGTCGGCCTATTCGTCGAGACCTTCGGGACCGCGATCGTCGACCCGGTCAAGATCGAGAAGATCGTGCCCGAGGTGTTCGACCTGCGGCCCGGCGCGATCATCCGGGACCTGGACCTGCTGCGGCCGATCTACGCGCAGACAGCCGCCTACGGGCACTTCGGCCGCACCGACATCGACCTGCCATGGGAGCGGCTCGACAAGGTCGACGACCTCAAGCGCGCGATTTAGCTATCTGCCCGCAAGCGGGAGGTGCCCCAGCTCAGGGCGGCGGCGGCGGGGAGTCGGGTTCGACTGCGGGCAGGCCGTCGATGCTGTGCCGGTTGCGGGTTGCGATCTGCTGAGCGTATTTCTCGTCGGGGTGCTTGCTGTGATACGCGTCTAGCACGGGTCGTTCGTTGACGAGTTCGTAGTAAGCCACCGCGTATCCGCAGCTCCGCGAAATGCATTCTGAGACTGTCGAACTCGGCATCATCGGACGACCCGCCCGGTGCCGAACAGTCGCAAGGTCCGCGAGTTGCGAGTGAACGAGCAGAGCATCATGGTGATCCGGCCGTTGTCACGCAGGTGTGCGATTGTCTCGACGCCGCTGCCGAACAGATCGAGATAGGCGACGGTGTGGTCGTCGATCACCGCGAGCGTATCGCTATATCCCTTGGGGGAGAGGTTGATTCGCCCACCCTCCGAAGGGGCGGTGGCGACGAAGAACATGGCCTGTTCGCCGATGAAGTCGCGGAGAGCTCGTCGATACGCGAAAACTCCTTCGCCACCCGAGGTCTCCTGGCCGGTGACTAGGAACTGTAGCCTAACAGAACATTCCAGATCTTGACGCCCGTCACGAATCACTATGTGGTGCAACGGGATATACACCTTGGGACCTGGACCAATTCAGCCGTAGTGTTACCTACCTTCGTGGGTGTGGTCCATCGTTCCGCCATTCTCTGCGCAGGCGCATGTCGTCTTAATACGCCTGGGCTTCTGCCGCCATCTGTCGGTAAGCCGCAGCGGTATCGGGGGTGTTGAACTGCTCCTCCAGACCGGCGGTTAGCAGCCGGATCAACTCCATCACGAACTGCAGGGGCCGCCCGCTGTTGTGCGCGTCATTGATCGAGTCGATCACGTCGTGGAACTGCATGTCGCTGTTGGTCGCCGCGGCAAGCGCAAGCGTCACGGCGGCCCGACGGGTGTCGTCGGGCCAGATGGAATCGTTGTGCGGTGGTTTCATTTCACTTTCCTTTCCGCGTGGTCACTGCGGCGGTTCTCTGCACAACGTAGGTTTGCCGAATCAAGGCCAAGGTAACTCGCCCTCGTTCGCGTCTGACAAGTTGATCGGCCGCCTGCCCTCCTCGTGCGCGGCGCGGCCGCCTTTCTATGAATCGTCTATGAGCGGCGAAAGGTCCCTGATGGAGCCTGGCCGGTTTCCGCGATGCTTTTGCCTAGCCCGATCGTTTCTGCGATGACCGGGTGGAAGGACGGACGTGGCGTATGTGATCGCGGCCCCGGAGATGATTGAGGCAGCGTCAACGGATTTGGCGACTATTGGTTCGACGCTCAATACGGCGCACATGGCGGTGACGGCCCCGACGGTCCAAGTGATGCCCGCGGCCGCCGATGAGGTATCGGCGGGTATTGCGCAACTGTTCTCTCAGCATGCCCAGGGCTACCAGGCGTTGGTCCAGATCGCCTTGGGGAACGGTAATTCACTACTCGACGGCATCGCCTTTCTTTCCATTTTCGCCGTTGCGATTCCTTTCGCCATAATCCTCGAAATTCTCAATATGATCAGTCTGGCGATTACCGGGCAGCCGATTTGACATGCAAACCGTAGCCGCATCCAGATCCCAACGTGGGAGCGCCGGCTCCTCAAACTCGGCTACAAAATCAGTATTCGCGCAGAAACCCCAAAAGCGTGCTTTACCTTGCGTGGAACCCGCCCCAGCGCTGCAGGATGCGGCGGGGCCTGCCCACCCTCGGCGGCGCCGGGAGAAACCCACTGATGGAGTAGTTGATTACTCGTGGCAAAGCGTAATAACCGATGGATGATTGGCGTCACAAGACGCCCCCACATACATTAGGTGCCAGGCGGGGCTCTATCCAGCGGCGCGCAAGAACTAGGGAGTTGTAGCGCTTGACAGAAACGTTGTACGCATCGTGCGGCGACCTCAGCCTGGCGTATCAGGTGTTCGGCGACGGGCCGGTCGACCTGGTCGTCGCCGGGCCGTTCGTCAGCCACATTGAGCTGGCCTGGACCCTCCCCCAATTCAAAGCGTTCATTGAGCAGCTCGGCACGTTCTGTCGCGTTGCCCTGTTCGACAAGGCCGGGGTCGGGCTGTCCGACCCGGTGCCAAAAGTTCAAACGCTGGAGGATCGAGCGGCCGAGATCGAGGCTGTGATGGATGCGGTCGGCTTCGGACAGGCCGTCGTCACCGGCCTGAGTGACGGTGGACCGGTCGCCATGATGTTCGCGGCAGCACGGCCGGAGCGAGTGCGGGCACTGATCCTTGCCGGCACGGTTCCGTACTGGGGCTTCGCGGGTTGGGACGACATGGATCGCGACCCGGCCGAGTTGCGGGCGCGCTTCCTTGCCGAGCTGGGTGAGGACTACACGCCGTCGATTGAGCAGCTCGCCCGCTTCCAGAAAGCCGGCCGCGCCGTCCGCTCCGGGTGGGGCAGCGGTGTGGCAGCCAGCGTCAGCGCGCCGTCGGTCCGGTCGGTACGCCAGCTCGCGATGTGTGAGCGCATGAGCGCGAGCCCGGGAATGGCGCGGGCGTCATTCGAAGCGGCGTTTCTGATCGACGTGCGGCCGATCCTGCCGACGCTCACCGCGCCCACTCTGGTTATCCATGCCCGCGAGGACCCCGCGGTTCCGGTGCAGGGCGGCCGGTATCTCGCCGACCACATCCCGAGGGCGCAGTACCTGGAGGTCGAGGGTGTGGACCACGCACCCTTCTTAACCGAGCCCGACAAGATCCTGAGCGGGATCGAGGAGTTCCTCACCGGCAGCCACGCCGCACGGTCGCAGTCGCATCGGGCGCTGCGCACCGTGTTGTTCACCGACATGGTCGCCTCGACAGCACACGCCGCGGCAGCGGGCGACGAGCGGTGGCGCGCGGTACTCCAGCGCTTTGATGAGATCACCGCCGAACTCACGAATCGATTCGACGGGACGGTGGTCAAGAGCACCGGCGACGGGCACCTCGCCACGTTTGACGGCCCGACGCAGGCCATCCGCTGCGCCGAGGCGTTGCGCGCCGAGGTCCGGGCGCTGGGTATTGAGGTCCGCGCCGGCATCCACACCGGCGAGTGCGAACTGCTCGACGGCGACATCGGAGGGATCGCCGTCCACATCGCGGCGCGCATCCTCCGCCACGCCGGGGGCGGGGATATCCTCGTCTCGCGCACCGTGCGTGACCTGGTCGTCGGCTCGGGCACGGGCTTCGAGGACCGTGGCGGCGTCGAGTTGCGTGGCGTGCCCGGCTCCTGGCAACTCCTGGCGGTCGAGCGCGACGGCCCCCGGCCCGGGTCGCCCGAGGCGCAACTGGCCTCAACGCCCACCCCCGGTCCTCGAACCGCGATGCGCCGTTCGGATCGCGCCGTGGCGGTGATGGCCAGGCGGACCCCGTGGATCCTGCGTGGGATTGCCCGCGTCGCCCCGGTCACGCGGTGATACCCGAACAGCGGGCCTGACCGAAGGGCCGGGGTGTCGCCATGCCTCCGGTGACTCAGTATGCGGATAGTGGTGGTCCATCGCGTACCAGGTGATCGGCGACGGCCCGGTGGACTTGCTGATGGTCCAAGGCTTGTTGTCGCACCTCGATTTGCAGTGGTGCGACCCGTTATTCGCGAAGTTTCTTCACCAGTTGGCGCCATTTGCCCGACTGGTCGTGATGGACGCCCGGCGCTAGGGAGCTTTACGGCCAACGCGGGGCGTCTGAACAAACACCGCGTGAACTGCGGTTTGGATGCGGTTCTGACGTTCTAGCCGGTGAATCGATAGTCGTCCAGATCGAAACGCCGACTCCGCCAATAGGCCTCCACCGTGGTGGTTGGGCGCAGCGGCACGTCGCCGTTCTTGTCGAAATAGTAGCTATTGGCCAGCCGGCAACTGTCCTGCCAGAAGATCTGCCGGTGGCGCTTGCGCATCATCTCGGCGAAGTAGCGGGCGTTGGCCTCCTCGGTCACCTCCACCCGGGTGGCGCCGTCGCGCCGCGCGCGCTTCAAGCAGCGCACGATGTGGTGGGTCTGCGTCTCGATGAGCGCGAAATACGATGAGCCGACGTAGCCGTATGGACCGAACACGGTGAACATGTTCGGGAAACCGGGAACGCTGACGCCCTCGTAGGCCTGCAATCGCTGCTCGTCCCAAAAGCGGCTCAAGGACCGCCCGCCGCTTCCGGTGACGGCGTAGGTGGGGACGTTGTCGGTGTCCATCACCTTGAAGCCGGTCGCCAGTATCAGCACGTCAACTTCGTGGTTCTCGCCGTCCATGGTGGCCACCGCCGATGGTGTGATCTTGCCGATAGGCTCGGTGACCAGTCGCACGTTGTCGCGGTTGAACGTGGCCAGGTAGCCGTTGTGGAAGCCGGGCCGCTTACAGCCCACGGCGTAGCGCGGGGTGAGTTTGTCACGCACGGCGGGATCGTTGACCTGTCGCCGCAGATAACCGCGACCGGCCGACGCCATTCGTTTGGCCAGGGGAAACACCGTGAAGTACTGCGCCGAGATCGGGAATGTCACCTCGACGAACGCCTGGCTGAGCAGCCGCTGCAGCACCTTGCCGCCGGGAATCCGCATTGCCCAGCGGGCCGCGGCGGGCAGCGGGACGTCGAACTTGGGGAAGCACCAGATCGCGGTGCGCTGAAATACCGTCAGGTGCTGCACAATTGGCGCGATCTCGGGGATGACTTGCACGGCCGAGGCGCCGGTGCCGATGATGGCGACGCGCTTATCGGTCAGATCCTGGCCGTGATCCCACCGCGCGGTGTGCATGGTGATGCCGGCGAAGGAGTCCACCCCGTCGATGTCGGGCAGGTTAGGCACGGTCAGCACACCGCTGGCGCTGATGACAAACCTGGCGGTGACTTCTCCGCCCGGGTCGGTCTGCACCCGCCATAGCTCACGTTCTTCGTCGAATTCGGAGGCAAGGACCTTGGTGTGGAACCGGATCCGCGACCGGATGTCGTACTTGTCGACGCAGTGTTCGGCGTAGGCCTTGAGCTCACGGCCGGGTGCGTAGGTGCGTGTCCAGTGCGGGCTCTGCTCGAAGGAGAACTGATACGAGAACGACGGAATATCCACGGCGATACCGGGATACGTGTTCCAGTGCCAGGTGCCGCCCACGCCGTTGCCGGCTTCGAGCAACACGAAATCGGTGAATCCGGCCCGGTCGAGCTCGATGGCGGCGCCGATGCCGGAGAATCCGGCACCCACGATCAGCACGTGGTAATCGGGCGGGGTGCTCATGAGCGGCTCCTCACGGTCAGGTGCTGGGATGCCTAGGAATGCAGCGCCTTTTTGAGGGCGGCCAATCCGCGGTTGGTGGCCTCGGCGGCGGCGGGCACCACCAACGCGAAGCTGGCGTAGCCGTGCGCCATGGTCGGTTCGTTGCTCAACTCCACGGGCACGCCGGCGGCGCGCAGCAGTTCGGCGTAGCGGGCCCCGTCGTCGCGCACCGGGTCGTGTTCGGCGGTGCCGATGAAGGCGGGCGGCAAGCCGGACAGGTCGGTAGCGTTCGCTGGGGCCAGGGTGCTGGGCAGCGCCGTGGGGTCGCTGATGTCCATGTCCGGCACATACCAGCTCACGAACGCTTCGATGACGTCGTG
The DNA here is from genome assembly GCA_963767375.1 of uncultured Actinomycetota bacterium. Lineage (GTDB taxonomy): Bacteria > Actinomycetota > Actinomycetes > Mycobacteriales > Mycobacteriaceae > Mycobacterium. Next base: position 1,088,266 of record CAVYDT010000003.1, on the reverse strand, counting down.
GTCCAGCATGGGTGCGTTGGCATTCTCGGTGTAAGACGGCAGTGACAGGTCGGCCGTGAGCGACGGATACCACAGCAGCTGGAACACCAACGGCGGCCCGCCGTTATCGCGCGCCAGCTGTGTCATCACCGCCGAGATGTTACCGCCCGCGGAGTCACCGGCGACGGCGATCTGGTTCGGGTCACCGCCCAGCTCGGCGGCGTGTTCGCCGACCCAGCGCAATGCCGCCCAGCTGTCGTCGATCCCGGCCGGGAACGGATGCTCCGGGGCGAGCCGGTAGTCGACCGACACCACAATGGCCTCCGCCTCGACGGCGTGGGCGCGCGCGACCGGGTCGTGGGTCTCCAGGTCGCCGAGGCACCAGCCGCCGCCGTGATAGAAGACCACCACCGGCAGGTTGTCGTGGGCCGCGATAGGTGGCCAGTAGATCCGCACCGGAACGTCGGTGAGGTCGCCATATCCGACGGTCCGTTCCTCGATGCGCAGGTCGGGCAGCATTTCCGGGGGCGGCTTCAGCAGCCGGAGCTTCTCGCGTGCCACGTCGACGCCGTCGGCCGCCTTGAAAGTTAGCGGAAACGCGTCGAGCAGCGATTTCAGCGTCGGATCGATACCTGGCCGGGTGCCGGTGGGCTGTGTCATGTACTCACCGTATGCAGCACCGCAACTACCCGTACAGCGCCGCCCGCAACGCCGCCAGCCCGCGGTCCAGCGCGGCAGTGGCGGCGGGCACCACACCGGCGTAGCCGACGTAGCCGTGCACCAATGTCTCGGCGTTGTGCACCTCGACGGGGACACCGGCGGCGGCCAGCAGCTCGCCGTAGCGGATGCCGTCGTCGCGCAGCGGGTCGTGGCCGGCGACGCCGATGTAGGCGGGCGCCAGGCCAGCCAGGTTCTGAGCGCGCCCCGGCGCCATTCCCGGCGGCGGGTTGGACATGTCGATTTCGCCTGCGTACCAACGGGAGAAGTCGGCGATGGCCTTGGCGCCGAGGATGGCCGCATTGGCGTTTTCGGTGAACGACGGCAGCGACGGGTCCCACAGCGTGGAGGGATACCACAACAGCTGGAAGGCGAGAGGCGCACCGGCCCAGTCGGGATCGTCGCGGGTCCGCTGTGCCATGACCGCGGCGATCGTTCCGCCCGCCGAATCCCCGGCGACGGCCATCCGGGTGGCGGCGGTGCCTGTCCCGGAGCCGAGCTCCGACGCATGCTCAGCGACCCATAGCGTTGCGGCCCAAGCGTCTTCGACGGCGGCGGGGTAAGGGTGCTCGGGTGCCAACCGGTAGTCGACGGACACCACGACCGCGTCGGCGCCGACGGCATGCTGGCGGCAGGTGCCGTCGTGCGTGTCGAGGTCGCCCATCACGAAGCCGCCGCCGTGGAAAAACACCACGACTGGCGGTCGGGAGCTTTCCGCGCTGCCATCAGAATGGGTTGGCGGCCAATAGATCCGGATCCCGATGGAGCCCGCCGGACCGTCGATGTCGCGGTCTTCCACCCGCAGTTCGGGGTGCAGCGGCCGGCGTGGCAAATCCCGCAATCGCTGCCTGGCCGCGTCGATTCCGTCGTCGGTGGATAGCCGGAACGGAACCGCATCCAGTACCTTCAGCAGGATGGGGTCGATCGTCGGGTTTTCGTCGGCTGTGTTGTCCAAACTGGGCATGGAGGTACCGTACGCACCCCGCCTGGTTGCCGGAGCTTGGGTGGTCGCCGGCTGGGCGGCGATCGCCTACGGCGTGTACCTGACCGTGATCGCGTTGCGCTCCCCGCCGGGAACGGAGTTGACCGGGCACTGGATGCTGCAGCCGCCGTTCAAGGCTTCGATGGCGGTGCTGTTGACCATCGCCGCGGTCGCGCACCCCATCGTCCGCGAGCGGCGGTGGCTCATGCCGGCCCTGCTGTTATCGGCCGTCGGCGACTGGCTGTTGGCGATCCCGTGGTGGCCACAGGCATTCGTGTCTGGGCTGGGGGCGTTTCTGTTGGCGCACTTGTGTTTTCTGGGTGCTCTGCTTCCCCTGGCGATGGGTGCACGGCCGTCGCGTGTGCGGATCGCCGCCGTTGTCGCGATGTGCCTTGCCGCCACGGGGCTGTTGGTATGGTTCTGGCCCCACCTGGGTGCCGAAAAGCTGACGATTCCGGTGACGGTCTACATCGTCGTGTTGTCCGCTATGGTCTGCACGGCGTTGTTGGCGCGGTTGCCGACGATCTGGACCGCGCTGGGCGCGGTGTGTTTCGCGGCGTCGGATTCGATGATCGCCATCGGCCGGTTCATCCTGGGCAACGACGCACTGGCGGTGCCGATCTGGTGGTTTTACGCCGCGGCCGAGATCCTCATCACGGCCGGGTTCTTCTTCGGTCGAGGGGACGTGCACTCCGAACCCGCCGAGCCTACCGAGCCGGCTGAGCTGGCCGAGGGCTAATTGTCGTTCTCTGACAACATATTCGGGCGTGGGCCGTGACCCAGAAAGGGCGCACGCCCGTCGAGGTGGAGCCGATCGCCCGCGTGCTGCCGATGCTGTCGGTGCCGCACCTGGATCGCGAGTTCGACTACCTGGTGTCCGCCGAGCAGTCCGACGATGCCCAGCCGGGGGTGCGGGTGCGGGTGCGGTTTCACGGCCGGCTCGTCGATGGGTTCATCCTGGAGCGCCGTAACGACACCGATCACACAGGCAAACTGGGCTGGCTCGATCGTGTGGTGTCCGCCGAGCCGGTGCTCACCGCGGAAATCCGCCGCCTGGTCGACGCGGTGGCGGCTCGCTACGCCGGCACTCGGCCGGACGTGTTGCGGCTCGCGGTGCCAGCCCGTCACGCCAGGGTCGAGCGCGAACCCACGCCGGCGCCGGCCCCGTTGACTGTCGCGCCGGTCGACCCGTCGGGCTGGGAGGTTTACGGCCGCCGCGGGGAACAGTTCTTGGCCGCCCTAGCCGAGTCGCGCGCCGCCCGCGCGGTCTGGCAGGTGCTGCCGGGCGAGCCATGGGCGGACCGATTCGCCGAGGCCGCGGCCCAGACCGTACGTGCCGGGCGCAGTGCGCTGGCGATCGTGCCCGACCAGCGCGATCTGGACACGCTGTGGGGGGCCGCGACGACCCGGATCGACGAACACAGCGTGGTGGCACTCTCGGCCGGACTCGGGCCGGCTGCCCGCTACCGGCGGTGGCTGGCGGCGCTGCGCGGCAGCGCGCGACTGGTGATCGGCACCCGCAGCGCGGTGTTCGCTCCGCTGAGCGACCTGGGGCTGGTCCTGGTCTGGGCCGACTCCGACGACACGCTGGTCGAGCCGCGGGCGCCGTATCCGCATGCCCGCGAGGTGGCGATGCTGCGCGCGCATCAGGCTCGGTGTGCCGCGCTGATCGGCGGCTACTCCCGAACCGCCGAAGCCCACGCGTTGGTGCGTAGCGGGTGGGCGCACGACGTGGTGGCGGCGCGGCCGGTGGTGCGCGCCCGTACCCCTCGGGTGGTGGCCCTGGACGACAGCGGATACGCCGAGGAACGCGACCCGGCGGCCCGCACCGCGCGCCTCCCGTCCATCGCGCTGGGGGCCGCCCGCTCCGCGCTCGAGGCCGGAGCGCCGGTGCTGGTGCAGGTGCCGCGGCGCGGATACGTGCCCTCGCTGGCCTGCGCGCGCTGCCGCAGCATCGCCCGTTGCCGGCACTGCACGGGACCCTTGTCACTAGCGGGGTCGCTGCAGGAGCGTGGACCGGGTGCCGTGTGCCGCTGGTGCGGCCGCGCCGAACCGACCCTGCGGTGCGCGCGCTGCGGTTCGGAGGCGGTGCGTGCGGTCGTGGTCGGGGCCAGGCGCACCGCCGAGGAACTGGGCCGGGCCTTCCCCGGTACGCCCGTGGTCACCTCGGCGGGTGATGCGATCGTCACGGCGGTCGACGCCCGGCCGGCGCTGGTCGTCGCGACCCCGGGGGCCGAACCGCACGCCTCGGGCGGCTATGGCGCGGCGCTGCTGCTGGACACCTGGGCGCTGCTGGGCCGGCAGGACCTGCGCGCTGCCGAGGACGCCCTGTGGCGCTGGATGTCCGCGGCGGCACTGGTGCGTGCCCGGGGCGAGGGCGGGACGGTGACGATAGTCGCCGATGCGTCCATCCCGACGGTGCAATCGCTGATCCGGTGGGATCCGGTCGGCCACGCGGAGGCTGACTTGGCATCCCGCGCGGAGGTCGGGCTGCCGCCCAGTGTGCACATGGCGGCCATCGATGGCCCTGCCCAGGCGGTGACGGCGCTGCTCGACGTGGCTCGGTTGCCCGAGCAGGCCGACGTGCTCGGCCCGGTCGATCTACCGCCGGGCGTGCGCCGCCCGGCGGGCATTCCGGTTGACGTGCCGGTCACCAGGATGCTGGTGCGGGTCCGGCGCGAGCAGGGCCTTGCCCTGACGGCGGCGTTACGCCGCGGCGTGGGGGTGCTCAGCGCCCAGACCCACGAGCCGGTGCGGGTACAGATCGACCCGCTGCATGTCGGATAGCGCGCTAGATGACCTCGCCGTTGGCCCCGGGCAGGCCAATGAAGCCGCCGATGCCGCCGGTGCCCGGCGTGCCGCCGGTCCCGACGTCCCCGCCGTTTCCGCCCAAGCCGATCCCTCGGCCCATGCCGCCGTTGCCGCCCGCAGGTTTGGTGCCCGTTCCCGAGTACGTTGCGGTGGCCGTCCCGCCGTCACCGCCGTTGCCGAAGAACGCCCCGCCGTTGCCGCCGAGGCCGCCGGTGCCGGTGTGCCCGCCGCCGGTTTGGTCGCCACCGGCGCCGCCATTGCCGAACCCGAGGGCGGAGCCGCCGGCGCCGCCGGTGCCGCCGCCGACGGAGCCACCGTCGCCTCCGTTGCCCAAGAACAGGGCGGTGCCCCCGGCGCCGCCGGTGCCGCTGCCCGTGACGGAGCCGCCGTTGCCTGCGCGCCCGATGAATCCGCAGTCGCCGCCGATGCCGCCCGTGCCGCTGTTCTGGACGGACCCGCCGTCGGCGCCGTTACCGAACAGCACGCCGCTACTGCCGCCAGCACCGCCCGTGGCCCCGGTGGCACCCGTAGCCACGCCCCCTTCGCCGCCGTTGCCGATAGCCCCGGCATTGCCGCCAGCGCCACCATTGAAGCCGGTGCCGCCGACCCCGCCGTTGCCGATGAACGAGGAATTGCCGCCCGCTCCACCGTTGCCGGCGTGAGCCGTGGCCGTGCCTGCCCCGCCGTTCCCGCCGGCGCCACCGCTGCCGAACAGCCACCCGCCGGTGCCTCCGGCGCCACCGTTGCCGCCCGCGGTCGTCCCCCCCGAGCTGGCCCCGCCGTTACCGCCTGTGCCGCCCTCGCCGATCAGCCCGGCATTCCCGCCGTTGCCGCCGGCTGCGCTGTTGGCCGTGGTTTGGGAGTAGCCGTTGCCGCCGTTGCCGAACAGTATTCCTCCGGCACCGCCGTTGGGGTTCGTCGCCGTCCCGTTGGCCCCGTTGCCGATCAGCGGACGCCCTGTTAGTTCCTCGACGGGGGAGTTGATCGCGCTGAGCGCGGCTTGTTGCGCGTTGGCGGCTTCGGTGTGGGTGTACTGTGCCGCGCCGCCGTTGAGCAGCCGCACGAATTGCTGATGGAACGACGCCGCTTGGGTGCTCAACGCCTGGTAGGCCTGTGCGTGGGCGCCGAACAGTGACGAAATAGCCGCCGAGACCTCATCTGCGCCGGCGGCCAGCACGCTCGAGGTGGGTGACGCCGCTGCCGCGTTGGCTTGGCTGAGCGTCTCCCCGATGTTCGCGAGATCCGTTGCCGCCGCCGACACGAACTCTGGCGCCGCGATCAGATGAGACATCTCCTGTCCTCCTAAGACACATCACACCCGATGCAGCGAACGTCCCTACGAAACCGTAGGCCAGGGGGGATGCTAACGCGACTAGCGGGATGGTCTCTACATTTCGGCAAAACTCGGTGTGCGGCCGGCAACAATGCGTCAAATGCGTTGTGCCAGGGAACATATCGGCCAAACGCAATACCAACGAGAGCTTAAAATCTGCCTACAGGGTAAATATTGTGCGGCCGCCCCGGTGGGCTTGTCGGCGAAGCTTGGCGAAGCTTGCTCAAGGGACCGGGAAAGCGTCCAAGCCGATTTGCTCGGCCCGGTGGATCTGCCGCCGGGCGTACACCCGGCGCTACGCCGCGGCGTGCGGGCGCTCAGCGCCCGGTAGCGCGCTAGGTGACCTCGCCGTTCGCCCCGTTCTTGCCAAGACCAACTTGGCCGCCGAGGCCGCCGGTGCCTCCGGTACCCGGTGTGCCACCGGTCCCAACGTTGCCACCGTCGCCGCCATTGCCGATCAGGGTGGCGCTGCCGCCGTTGCCGCCCGAAGGTTTGGTGCCCGTTCCCGAGTACGTTGCGTTAGCTGACCCGCCGGCACCGCCGTTGCCGATATACAGCCCGCCGTTGCCGCCAGCGCCGCCGGCGCCGGTGTTTCCGCCGCCAGTTTGGTTGCCACCGGCGCCACCATTGCCCCATAAACCGGCGCCACCGCCGGCGCCGCCAGTGCCACTCTGGACGGACCCACCGTTGCCTCCATTGCCAGATATGGCGAAGCCGCCGGCGCCGCCGGTGCCGCTGCCCCCGACGGACCCGCCGGCGCCCCCATCGCCAAAGATCAAGCCGCCCTGGCCGCCGGCCCCGCCGGTGCCGCTGTTCGTGACGGACCCGCCGACGCCGCCGTTACCGATCCACACCCCGCCCGCGCCTCCGGCACCGCCTACAGCGCCGGTCTTGGCTCCGGCGAGGCCGCCGGCGCCCCCGTGGCCAATAAGCCCGGCATTACCGCCGGCGCCGCCATGGGCGCCGGCTCCGCCGGCGCCCCCGCTGCCAATGAAGCCGCCATTCCCGCCGTTTCCGCCGTTGAGGGTGCTGCCCGCGGGTTCGGAGAAGCCGTTGCCGCCGTTGCCGAACAGAATTCCTCCGGCACCGCCGTTGGGGTTCGTCGCCGTCCCGTTGGCCCCGTTGCCGATCAGCGGACGCCCTGTTAGTTCCTCGACGGGGGAGTTGATCGCGCTGAGCGCGGCTTGTTGCGCGTTGGCGGCTTCGGTGTGGGCGTACTGTGCCGCGCCGCCGTTGAGCAGCCGCACGAATTGCTGATGGAACGACGCCGCTTGGGTGCTCAACGCCTGGTAGGCCTGTGCGTGGGCGCCGAACAGTGACGAGATTGCCGCCGAGACCTCGTCTGCGCCGGCGGCCAGCACGCTCGAGGTGGGTGATGCCGCTGTTGCGTTGGCTTGGCTGAGCGTCTCCCCGATGTTCGCGAGATCCGTTGCCGCCGCCGACACGAACTCTGGCGCCGCGATCAGATACGACATCTCCTGTCCTCCTAAGACACATCACACCCGATGCAGCGAACGTCCCTACGAAACCGTAGGCCAGGGGGAATGCTAACGCGACTAGCGGGGTGGTCTCTACATTTCGGTAAAACTCGGTGCAGGCGTGGCGACGATGCGTCAAATGCGTTGCGCCAGGGAACATGTCGGCCAAACGCAATACCAACGAGATCTTAAAATCTCCTGGCAGGTAAATATGGTGCCGCCCACGGAGAGCATGTCTGCGGACCATACGATCTCGTTGGTTAACGACAAGCGTCATCGCGGCAAACCGCTGCCAAACGGCGGCCGTCCTGTTCCCCGCGTGGCGTGCCGTTTCTCAACCGTCGAATACCGCTGGCGGATGACGAGTTTGGGCTCAGCGCGGGCTCTAGGCATCGATAATGCCCTAAAGCGATAGTATGCATAGGAAATTAGAGCCTGCTACACTTTTGCCACTTCAGCCTGCGATGGTCCCGGGGGAGCGCCCCGGTAAAAGGGGGGGATGATGGCAACCGAAAACGCAACGGCGGCAGGCGAATCGCTGGATGCGATCACCGACGCGTTGATGACGGCATCGCGACTGCTGGTGGGCATATCGGCTCGCTCAATCGCCCAGGTGGACGAAACCATCACCATTCCGCAATTCCGCACCCTGGTGATCCTGTCCAGCCGAGGCTCGATCAATCTGGCCACGCTGGCAAGCCTGTTGGGCGTGCAACCCTCGGCCACCGGCCGAATGGTCGACCGACTCGTCTCCGCCGGGCTGATCGACCGGTTGCCCCACCCCACTTCGCGCCGCGAACTGCTCGCCGAGTTGACCAGGCGTGGACGAGAGGTCGTCCGGCTGGTCACCGAGCAACGGCGAATCGAAATCGCCGGCATCGTGGAGAAGATGCCGCCGGCCGATCGCCACGGGCTGGTGCGGGCGCTGACGGCGTTCACCGCCGCCGGTGGTGAGGCAGACGTCAGCCTTGACGCCGGTATGTAGTCATGACGCCTTCGGCCAGATACTGGCGCGCCAGCTCGATGAGTTGAGCGTCGAGTTCCGCGGCCTGGCCGATCGTCCCGCCCGGCCGGCACACGCGGACCAGCTCGTTGGCCGGGACCGGTGGTCCGGCGCAAACATCACCCCGATCGCCGAGATCACGGTGTCGAACTCGTCATCGCCAAACGGCAGCGCCTGCGCGACGGCGGTGACCAGGATCGGGCCGAGCGGGGCCATCACCTCCTCGGCCATCAGGGCGTAGCAGTCGCCCAGCGCCCACATCGCGCGGATGCGTTGCGGCGAGCGTTTCGCCGTCGGGGAGGGTGATGTCGAGGGTCATCGGAACTCCTGGGAACGATGGGCACCAGAGTGATGGCTGATAGAAATAGTCTTCATATGAAATAGTAAATGTTTACTACATTGTCGGTGGGCCTGCGCCAAGCTTCTTAGACTGGGCCGGTGCGCCTCGTCTTCGCCGGCACCCCCGAACCCGCGCTGCCCGCGTTGCGCAGCCTCATCGACTCGCCCCGGCACGACATGGTCGCGGTGCTGACCCGACCCGACGCGGCCTCCGGCCGACGGGGTAAGCCGGCGCCGTCACCGGTGGCCCGTGAGGCGCTCGACCGCGGCATTCCGGTCTTGCGGCCGTCGCGACCGAACTCGCCGCAGTTCGTCGACGAACTCGCGGAGCTGGCGCCCGAGTGTTGCGCGGTGGTGGCCTACGGGGCCCTGCTCGGCGACGGCCTGCTCGCGGTGCCGCCGCGCGGTTGGATCAACTTGCACTTCTCGTTGCTGCCCGCGTGGCGCGGCGCGGCGCCGGTGCAGGCAGCCATCGCCGCGGGGGACACCGTAACCGGGGCGACCACATTCGAGATCGAAAAGAGCCTGGACTCCGGGCCGGTCTACGGTGTCGTCACGGAGACGATCCGGCCGACCGACACAGCCGCGGATCTGCTTGAGCGGCTGGCTCTTTCGGGTGCGGCACTGCTGTCGACGACGCTGGATGGCGTCGCCGATGGCACGCTGGTGCCGCGCCCGCAGCCGACCGAGGGCGTGAGCATGGCACCGAAGATCACCGTCGAGCAGGCCCGGGTGCGGTGGGACCTGCCGGCTCCGGTCATCGAGCGCCGGATCCGTGCCGTCACTCCCAACCCGGGTGCCTGGACGGTGATCGGCGACCTGCGCATCAAGCTCGGGCCGGTGTATCTCGATACGCCGCCAGAACCCTTGCCGCCCCGCGGTATTCACGTCGACCGCAAAAGCGTATGGGTTGGCACCGGCTCAGATCCGGTGCGGCTGGGCCAGATTCAGCCGCCCGGCAAGAAATTCATGGACGCCGCAGACTGGGCTCGCGGCGCCCGCCTCGATCCCGCGGTACGCGCGTCGTGACCGCACCCCGGCCGCAGAACCGAAGAAAAGGGCCGCGCCGCAAGCCACTGGATCCGGCGCGCGGAGCCGCGTTCGAAGTGCTTCGGGCGGTCCACGAGCGCGAGGCATACGCCAACCTGGCGCTGCCGGCAGTGCTGCGCCGACGCGGTATCACCGGCCGCGACGCCGCATTCGCCACCGAGCTGACCTACGGCACCTGCCGCACAATGGGCCTGCTCGACTCGGTCATCGGCGCGGCCGCCGGACGTCCACCGGAAGCGATCGATCCGGTGCTGCTCGATCTGCTGCGGCTCGGCACCTACCAACTGTTGCGGACCCGGGTCGGCGCGCACGCGGCGGTGTCTACCACCGTCGAACAGGCCGGCATCGAATTCGATTCGGCGCGAGCGGGTTTCGTTAACGGTGTGTTGCGCACCATCGCCGGGCGAGACGAGCAGTCCTGGGTCGCCGAGCTGGCTCCCGATGCGTCGGCCGACCCGATCGGGCATGCCGCGTTCGTGCACGCTCACCCACGCTGGATCGCCCAGGCCTTCGCCGACGCGCTGGGCGCGGGGGCAGGAGAACTCGACGCGGCACTGGCAAGCGACGACGAACGGCCGCAGGTGCATTTGGTGGCCCGCCCGGACCAACTCAGCGCCGCGGAACTGGCCGATACGGTGCACGGCATCGTCGGCCGCTATTCGCCATACGCGGTGTACCTGCCGGGTGGCGACCCCGGACAGCTGGCCCCGGTGCGCGACGGACAGGCTCTGGTTCAGGACGAGGGCAGCCAGTTGGTGGCCCGGGCGCTGACGCTGGCGCCGGTCGACGACGACACCGGACGCTGGCTGGACCTGTGCGCCGGGCCGGGCGGCAAGACCGCGCTGCTGGCCGCGCTCGGCGTGCAGACCGGGGCCCGGATCACGGCGGTCGACCCGGCGCCGCATCGCGCGGACCTGGTGGAGCAGAACACCTCCGGGCTGCCGGTGGAGGTGCTGCGGGCCGACGGGCGCGACTCCGGTCTCGAGCCGGGCTTCGACCGGGTGCTCGTCGATGTGCCCTGCACCGGGCTGGGCGCATTGCGCCGCCGGCCCGAGGCGCGCTGGCGGCGCCAGCCGGCCGACGTGCCGCAGTTGGCCAAACTGCAGCGTGAGCTGCTGGGCGCCGCGATCGCGCTGACCCGACCCGGCGGCGTGGTGCTCTATGCGACCTGCTCGCCGCACCTGGCCGAAACCTCGGGTGTGGTCGCCGATGCGCTGCGACGTCATCCGGTGAGCGCGCTGGACACCCGGCCGCTGTTCGAACCGGTCGGCGAGGATCTGGGGGAAGGTCCTTATGTGCAGCTCTGGCCGCACCGGCACGGTACCGACGCGATGTTCGCCGCCGCGCTGCGGCGCCTGACGTGAGCCGTGCCGCGGATCTCAGTAGTGTGGCGCTCATGCCTCGCCGCACAGGAACTTCGATGGGGCCCCTGATAGCACCGTCGATCCTGGCCGCCGATTTCGCCCGGCTCGCCGACGAAGCGGCCGCCGTCGAAGGCGCCGACTGGCTGCACGTCGACGTGATGGACGGCCACTTCGTGCCGAATCTGACGATCGGGCTGCCGGTGGTGGAAAGCCTGCTGGCCGCCACCCGCCTCCCGATGGATTGCCATTTGATGATCGACAACCCGGACCGGTGGGCGCCTCCGTACGCCGAAGCGGGCGCCTACAACGTCACCTTCCACGCCGAGGCCACCGACAACCCGATCGGGGTGGCCCGCGACATCCGGGCCGCCGGCGCCAAAGCCGGGATCAGCGTCAAACCGAAGACCCCGTTGGATCCCTACCTGGAGATCCTGCGGCACTTCGATACCTTCCTGGTCATGTCGGTCGAGCCCGGCTTCGGCGGCCAGAGCTTCATCCCCGACGTGCTGGCCAAGGTGCGTGCGGTCCGCAAGTTGGTCGATTCGGGCGAGTTGACCATCCTGGTGGAGATCGACGGCGGCATCAATGCGGACACGATCGAGCAGGCCGCCGAGGCCGGCGTCGACTGCTTCGTCGCCGGGTCGGCGGTGTACGGCGCCGATGACCCGGAGGCCGCGGTAGCGGCACTACGGCGACAGGCCGGTGCCGCCTCACCGCATCTACGCGCATGAGCGTCGAACAGGTCAAGAGCGTCGAGGAGGCGATGCGCCTCGCCATCGAGCACTCCTACCAGGTCAAGGGCACCACCTACCCGAACCCGCCGGTCGGGGCCGTCATTGTGGACCCCGAAGGCCGGGTTGTCGGCGTCGGTGCCACCCAGCCCGCCGGCGGCGACCATGCCGAGGTGTTGGCGTTGCGGCGGGCCGGTGGCCTGGCGGCCGGCGGCATCGCGGTGGTCACCCTCGAGCCGTGCAACCACTACGGCAAGACCCCGCCCTGCGCGAACGCTCTGATCGAGGCCAGGGTGGGCACGGTGATCTACGCCGTCACCGATCCGAACGGGATCGCCGGCGGCGGCGCGGGCCGGTTGCAGGCGGCGGGCGTGCAGGTGCGGCCGGGCGTGCTGGCCGATCAGGTGGCCGCCGGGCCGCTGCGGGAGTGGCTGCACAAACAGCGCACCGGGCTGCCGCATGTGACATGGAAATACGCCAGCAGCGTCGATGGCCGCAGCGCCGCGGCCGACGGCTCCAGCCAGTGGATCTCCAGCGAGGCCGCGCGCGCGGACGTGCATCGTCGCCGTGCGGCCGCCGATGCGATCGTGGTCGGCACCGGCACCGTCCTCGCCGACGACCCGGCCTTGACCGCCCGGCTGCCCGACGGTTCGCTGGCCGGCAAGCAACCGCTGCGCGTGGTGGTGGGCATGCGTGAAATGCCTTCCGAGGCAAAGGTTCTCAACGACGATTCGCGCACCATGGTGATTCGCACCCACGATCCTGCCGAAGTGATCAAGGCGCTGTCGGATCGCACCGATGTGCTGATCGAGGGCGGCCCGACCCTCGCCGGGGCCTTCCTGCGGGCCGGGGCGATCAACCGCATCTTGGCCTACGTCGCGCCGATCCTGCTGGGTGGCCCCGTCGCTGCCGTCCACGATGTCGGGGTGTCCAGCATCACGCACGCGTTGCGCTGGCAATTCGACGGCGTCGAGCGGGTCGGTCCGGATCTGGTGCTGAGCCTGGTGTCGCGTTAGCGGCCAGCTGTCATGGTGCGGGCGCGACGGCCGGCTCCTGCACGGCGAGTTCCGGCTCTTCGGCGTGCTCCGTGCGGCCGGCGATGAGCAGGCCCAGCAGCGCTCCGACTACACAGACGCCCGCGGTGACCGTGAATATCTCGCCGTACATCGCCGCGAACGACGGGGTGATCTCTTGCGCTTGGGCGATCGCTCGATCCGGCCCCTTCAGGTCGGGCGACAGTTTCGCGGTCTTATCGGCGAGGATCTGATAGAAGCGGTACAACCCCCAAGCGCTCAGCGTGGCCACACCGATCAGCATGCCGGTCATCCTCGACACCACCACGGCCGCCGAGGCGATGCCATGCTCAGCCGTGGGGACGACCCGCAGGGCTGCCGAGGTCAGCGGCCCGATCACCAGCCCAAGGCCCAAACCCGCGATCAGCAGGTCGTTGTTGACTGCAACACCGCCGATCAGGAGGCCGTTGTTCATCGCGGGCACGGTGAACAAGCCGAAGAAGCTGTGCCGATAGTGGGGCAGGTCGACCGGCCAGTTCGAGATCAGCAGATAGCCGCCGGCGGCAATGAGCAGTCCGACGAAGGCGACCGCGCGGTCGCCGACCTGGGTGGCTATGAACCCCCCAAGCAAGGCCCCTACCGGCAGCGCGATCAGAAACGACGTCAGCATCGCGGCGGCTTTGTTCTGGTCCAACAGCAGCACACCCTGGCCGAACAACTCCACATCGACCAGCGTCACCATCAGCGCTGCGCCGGCGGCGAATGAAGCGCCCATCGCGGAAAGGAAAGGCCGGAACTGTACTCCTGCTGGGTCGATCAGCCGGGTCCGCGCGAAGCGCTCCCACAACAGGAATGCCACCCCGGCAACGCCCGCTGCGACCACCAGGGGCAACCCGTAGCTTGGCAGCGCCTCTTTGCCGTTCGGGTTGGGGTTGTACAACCCGATGACTGCGAGGCCGAGGGTGATGGCCAGCAGCACACCACCTATCACGTCGATCTTCTCCGGCGCTTCACTGCGGTCGTGCGATGGCAGGCTGATCTGGATCAACGCCATGGCGACCAAGGTCAGCGGGACATTGATCCAGAACACATCTCGCCAGTCGCGGAACAACCAGACGATGAAGATCCCGTACAGCGGGCCCAGCACGCTGCCCAGCTCCTGTGCGGCGCCGATACCGCCGAGCACGGCTGCGCGGTTGCGTTGCGCCCACAAATCGGCGCCCAAGGCCAGAGTGACTGGCAGCAGCGCGCCACTGGCGATGCCCTGGATGGTGCGGCCGACAATCAGCACCTGAAGGCTCTGCACGTGAAGATTCACCATCGGGTACCCGAGGATCTGCAGATCCTGCAGCGGGTGCCCGAAGATCTCAACGTTCAAGTCGGCCAGATTGAAGTGACCGATGGCCACCGAGAGTGCGGTGATCACCGAGCCGATCATGAACATGGCCAGGCTGACTTGAAGCAGTCGCTTGCGCCCGAACCGGTCGGAAGCCCTGCCCAACAGTGGCATGGCCGCGATGTAGCCCAGCAGGTACATCGTGACGATCGGGGTGATCCGCTGCAGTTGGTTAATCGGGATGCCGACGTCGTGCATGATGTCGCGCATGAGGGTGACCACGACATAGGCGTCGAGGGCACCCAGCAGTACCGCGAGACTGCCCGCGCCGATCGCGACCCGGCGTCCTGCCAGCCTCTTCATCAGCTCGCCGCGGGCTTGTCGACCTGCACCGGCTGGCCCCAGCTCGACAACGTCATCTGAACGGTATTGCCAGGACTTTGTTGCAAGATGACCTGGGCCAGCTGGTGGTCTCCGCTCTCCACAATCCAGACCGTGGACGGCACCGGCTTGGTCGCCTTGATGGGAGACGCGATCTTGTTCACGGCGTCTGCGGAGACATTGCCGCTGATGCGGACCGCGGTTTGGCCGCTGATCTGGTCGCGGCCCTCGGCCTTGGCGTCGGTGAAGTTCGCCAGCACGTTTGCCAGGCCGGTGTCCGGATTCAGGATTGCCGACGGGTCGTAAATCTGCGCGGCCGGACCGACATCGGTCATCGTCTTGTCGCCCGGGTTGAGGGCGTTGGTCCAGAGGTCACCGTCCACCACCACGAAGTCGGCACTGATGTCTTGCCCGAGATAGGTGAGCTGGGCGTTTCCCCGGGCGGCAGTGTTCGGGGAGGTGGTGAGGTCGCCGGTCAGGTTCTTGACGGGCAGCCCGGGGATTTTGCCGGTCACGGTCAGCACCAGATGCGCGCTCTTGAGGTTCTTGGTGGTGTCGGCGGACTGCTTCGCCAACGTCCCGGCGTCGGGTAACGGCCCGCTGCTCTTGCTGGAGCTGAACGAGCAGCCCGCGAACAGTACGGTGGCGGCGCTCAAGGCGGCCAGGACGGCGACGAGACGGCGACGGGTTCGCATAACCTGCATCGTAGAGGGTTTCGGGGACCGACCCGCTGAACGCAGGGTGCGGGTGCCGCGCCCCGACCCTGTTTTCACTGGCCAATTAACCTGGTGCAATGTTCACCGGAATTGTCGAGGAACTCGGAGAGGTCACCGGTCGGGAACCGCTCACCGACGCCGCGCGCTTGGTCATTCGCGGGCCCGTCGTCACCGCCGACGCCGGCCACGGCGATTCGATCTCCGTCAACGGCGTGTGCCTGACCGTCGTGGAGGTGCTGCCTGGCGGCCAATTCAGTGCCGACGTGATGGCCGAGACCCTGGACCGGTCCAACCTGGGCGAACTGCGGGTCGGCAGCCCGGTGAACCTGGAGCGCGCCGCGGCCCTCAACAGCCGGCTTGGCGGGCACATCGTGCAGGGGCATGTGGACGGCACCGGCGAGGTAGTGGCCCGCACGCCGTCCGAGCACTGGGAGGTGGTGCGGATCGAGGTGCCCGCGGCGGTGGCCCGCTACGTCGTCGAGAAGGGCTCGATCACCGTCGACGGGATTTCGTTGACGGTCTCCGGCCTGGGCGACGAACCGGGGGACTGGTTCGAGGTCTCTCTCATCCCGACGACCCGGGAACTCACCACCCTGGGCAGCGCTCCGGTGGGGACGAAGGTGAACCTGGAGGTCGACGTGATCGCCAAGTATGTTGAGCGGCTGATGGCACAGAAAGACTGCTCTTCCAGCGAGTATCCTCCAATTTCTGGGTCTTCTTAGTCCGTACAAGGGGAACCGGTCTAACACATTCATGTGCCGACCGCCCTTGCTGCGCTGGTGCCAAGCTGCAAACTCGCCCTGCGGGCCGACCGCAAGTCACCACAGACCATCGACCCGTACACCACCGGCGTGCGGCTGTTCCTGGCCTGGTGCGCCGAGCAGGGGCATGCCGCCACCATCGAGCGCCACCTGGTTGCGCGGCTGGGTGAGTGACCTGCTGGCCGCCGGTGCAGCGTCCGCGACCGCCAGATGGCGCTGAAGCGGTTCAGCGCCGGGCTGGTCGAGGAGGATGGGCGTTGCGGATCGTTGTAGGTGCCGGAGGGATTGTTTTTCAACGGCCACGGCGAGTTAGTCGTGGCGTTGCGGAGCACCGCCATCAGCAAAGTCTTGAGATCGTCATCGCCAAAGAGGGTCTTCTCACCGAATTATTGACAAGGACTTTCAGTCTCGGGCGTCTGGACAGGCATTAGGTCTGTGAACGACTGATTGCCTCAAGAAGTTGCGGCAGTGAGTAAATCAGCGCGGCCACCGGACCAAAACCGGTTACTTTAGCCCGAAATTAAGAGCCCTGTTCCAACTGGAATCGATCACAAACAGGATTGCTCCCGGCGCGGAAGGGAAAGGTGATCAGCTAGGACGGGTAATTGGCCCTGGGCATCGGTCTAGGGCCGGTTGTCCGGAGTGGGCGGATCATTGGTCCGCCGAGTGGTGTCGCGGCATGCCATCGGCAGCGCCGCCCTTAACAGCCTGCATACCTCCCGCTCGCAGTGACAGAGGTAGGCACTTCTAAATGCCGAAAGATCCGTCGGGCAAAGCAAGTAGTCGATTACTCATGCGCGCGGCCAGTTAAGCGTGCACGATTCATCTGTGTCTAGGGTTTTTGTGAGTCATTCCCAGTAGGCACCAGAGTTCTCGGGAGGTGGCATGCGGCAACTGTTCATTTCCTATGCCCGCGAGAACAAGCCTGACGTCGAGGCGCTGGTCCGCGACCTGGATGCGCTGGGCCACCAGACCTGGGTGGATTCGTCGCTTCGGGGCGGCCAAACATGGTGGGAAGAGATTCTGCGGCGCATCGCCGACTGCGATGTGTTCGTGGCGATCGTCTCCGGCCACACATTGAGTTCGGTCGCGTGTAAGCGGGAACTCGAATGGGCGTTGGCGCTGAACAAGCCGGTGCTACCGCTTGCGGTGGAGCGGCTTCCTGACGCTCTTCCCCGCACCCTCTCGATGCGCCAGATCATCGATTATTCGCAGTCAGGGAGAGAGTCGGCGTTCGCCCTCGCCGGTGCACTGGGGACCCTCCCGGCGGCACCACCGCCGCCGGAGCAGTTGCCCGAGCCTCCGCCCGCACCCCTGTCGTATCTCTCGGAATTAGTCGATCACGTTGGCCAGTCCGAGCCGCTCACGCACGAGCTGCAACGGCAGATCCTCATGCTACTGCAGCCCGCGTTGCGATCGGCTGACGCGGAGGAGCGCCGGGGTGGCCGATATGTGCTCGACATGTTTAGCCGGCGCGACGACCTGTATGCCGATGTGGACCGCAGCGTGGCGCAGTTGGGCCTCATCGAACGCGACGCGCAACGCCCGGTTGCCCCCGAGGCGCCCGAGGACAGCCACGACGAACATGCGCCGACCACACCGGAGCTGCCCGCCGAGGGGCACGGGAACCTGCTGGCCGATCCGCAGTGGCTTGACGCGCTGAGCGCGTTTTTCGCCAAGCGCTGGCCTGAGGCCGTGCAACGGTTCGAGGCGCTAGAGGCCCGCTATCCGGGTGAGCACCGGGTCGAGACACGGCTGACAGAGGCGCGCCGACAGCGCGACATCGATGCCTGTTCGAGCAAGGCCGAGTTCGCTGCCGCCGCCGAGGACTGGGACACTGTGGTGACCGCGCTGGAGAACCTCACCCGCCTCGATCCGAATCTCCCCGATGTCGCTGCCCGGCTCGAACAGGGCCGCATCGCCCAGCGACGGAAAGCACTGGTGGATGAGATGACCGCCCTGCATCAGGCCGGGCGATGGAATGCCGTCCTGGCCGCCGCGCGGGAGCTGGCTCGAATCGACCCGGACAACTCCGACCCGGGTGGGATCGTCACCGACGCGCAGGCCAAGATTCACGAAGCCCCACTCGCCGACCGGTATGCGCAGGCACTCAACCACCTAGACCAAGAACAGTGGCAGCAAGCCGCCGACATGCTAGCTGCGATCGAGCAGGAGCAGCCCGGCCATCGCGACGCCGACGCGCTGCTCAAGACAGCCCAACAGAAACTACGCGAGACAGCAAAAGTTACGCAACGGGCTACGCCACCACCACGGCCACTATCCCAGACGACGACCCCAGCGCCCCCGAGAACCACTACACCGCCGGTTCCGGTGGCCGTCCGAAGACGCTGGCAAATCGCCGCCGTCTCCATTGTGGTCATCGGCGTGGCCCTGACCATCTTGGCCGTAGTTCAAAGCTCGAAGTCGTCGAACACGTCGACATCGACCTCGACAGCAACGTCCACGGCAACCACTTCGGCTGCCTCGACGTCCGCTCAGGCGTCGGGTCCCAACTGGACGATCGGCGACTATCTCAAGAAAAACAACATCCAGGAAACGACGATCACCCAGGGCACACCGGGCGCACCGAAGATCGACCTCCCAGTTCCCGAGGGCTGGACACGTATTCCCGAAGGCGCCGACGCCCAGTATTTCGGGATCGTCTTCAACACGCCGACCAATCCCAACGACCCGCCCAAGATCATCGCGACCGTCGAGAAGTTGACGGGCAATGTCGATACGGACAAGCTGCTGGCCGTCGCACCCGGTGAGGTCAAGAACTTGCCAGGCTATGACGGCGGCGACGGTATAAAGGCCACACTGAGTGGCTTTCCCGCATCCCGACTCAGCGGCTCGTACACCAAGAACGGCGTGCCGCACATCGTTGCCCAGAACACGGTGGTCGTCCAAAGCAAGGATGGCACCTACCTACTGCAGATCAAGGCCGAGGGTCCGGAGGCCGACGCCGACGCGTTGAGGGGTGCGGCACCCGTGATCGTCCAGAAGACCACGATCACGCCATAAAGCTGCTCCTGCCTCTGAGCGTGACTCACCCTGGGCGCGACCACACAGAAAGGGAAACATTATGAGCAGCCCACACCACCGCAAGCCGGGCCGAGACCCACACCGGAGCACACCGGAAGATTCCACGCCCCTGGTAGCGAGCGCTCCCCCGGATGAGGCCAACCGGATCTTCGCCGCCGGAGGAACCCCCGGCACCACCCGGCCACTGGCCGACCCAACGCCGCCCTTTGGGGCGGGCTGTCCGGGTCAGGCACTACCGCCCCCGCCGTGGTACCGGCGCTCCGGCATTCGCATTGCGGCTGCGTTTGCTGCGTTAATCGCTGGTGTCGGAATTGTCGTGGCGGGACCGGGCGAGCCGGGCACCGCGCCTGGCGGCACAACCGGGACCCCGTGGTCGGCGAGCGTGTCGCTCATTGCGACCGACATTTGGGAACCGCCACCGGCACCCCCACCGGCGGCACCCCCACCCCCACCGGAGGAACCACCAGCGCCGGCACCCCGCCGTGCGGCACCCCAAGAGGCGGCACCGCCGCCTCCTCCGCCTCCTCCGCCATCGGAGCTGGTGTTACGGCACGACGACCCGATAACGGCGGTCTTTGTGTCGATTACCAATAACGCAAACAAGCCTGCGGTGCATTGTGAGTTTAGGTCCGTTGCGGTGGCGGGTACCGCCGCCATGGTCAACTACGTGCAGGACGAAAATTTCACCGTGACCGGCTCGCAGGAGACGAGGGTCCGCGCCGGCTCTAGCGTCGGACCCGCGACAGGCTCGAGCTTCCACATCACCGTGACGTGCGACAACGGCCTGTCGACCAGTCAGGACGTGGTGTACTGAGTGATGTCTTCGCTCCTGCTCGACACCAACAGCTAAGGCGGGCAACGTTATCCCGCCGCGGGGTTAGGTGGGCGTGTGCCCCAGGTCCGTAATGACCAACGTCGTGGACGCTCGCCTGGGCAAGTTCTACCTCGATCCCATTTAATGCTGCCTCCAGATGGCAAGTTCCGCGGCCGTCGCGACAGCGATGGTGCGTCATCAGCCAAGCCCAACCCAGCCGGCGTTGGCTCGACAGAATCGGCCGAACAGTGCTAGTGGAGGTGCTGGCTTTGCCGGCGCTGCAACGGAAATGAGTCTTGAAGAAGGTCGCCGTCCTCATGCGGAGCTCGGAGATCGAACACTCACTCCACAGCAGAAATCGCGGCATTTGCCAGCACGCTGCGCCTATGGACGGAGGCGCTTGTAGGCGGACACGTCGCCGCCGTCGTCGCCACAGCACAGAGGCTGATTCTGCGAAGTCGGCGTTGCGCTCATCTGGTCTCTCCTTGGTCAACTTCGTAGGCGTCAGTCGGCGCTAGCCTCACCCAGGGCCGACGCGAGCAGCTCGGCGAGCGCAGAAGGATCGTCCACGGGCACCGAGCCCACGAGACCCGATTGGGTCAGGGCCTGGGCGCGCTCGTCGGAGCCGGTGCCGGCGAGTGCGGAAGCGATCACGTCGGCGGTGCGGCCTGACCCGGCGATGACGACGACTCTGCGTCCCGCTTGCAGACTGCGTTCGATATCCAAGTACGCGATCGCTCCGCCGTTGATCAGTACCGTGATCGACGGGGCCGCACCTGCCAGAACGGTTGCGGTATGGGCGATCCACGGGGCCTCTGCACCCCACTGGCCACCCGGCACGATCACGAAGTGGCTGTGATGGGGTTCCAGCACCGCGTGGGCACCCGGCGGGGCAGGCCTGCCCGGCACCTCCACGGTGCCCTCAGCCACCACGCCGACGAGCGGGAAAGCAGCGCCCAGCGCCCAGCGGGCTTCACCCAGCATCCGCATCACACCCGACAGCGTCCCGCCGTCGACGGCGGCGGCCCCGAATCGCTCCAGCACCGGCACAATGCCCGTTTCTATGAGGGGGCGGAGGCGCTCGATGCCGACGCCGTCCAGTCCGCCGGCTCCCCCGACAACCACCAGGGTCGGTCGCGGCGGCGTCAGCCCCAAACGAGTTAGCGCCGACAGAAGTTCATTAACGTCGCCGACGTCCACTGCTTGTGCGCGGGCGCCGCCGGGAAAGTCAAAGCGCAGCTCCGATGTCACCCTCGCCCCCGCATCGGGTTGTCAGTTGCTGACGTGGTGCACACGGCGTTCATTATTACCGCTGAATCGCCGCGGCAGCGCATTGACCGCTCGATCGTGTGTGTGCGCGTTGAGGGTCGTTTGGCTTCTGTTGCAGTGCAGCCGCGTTCACGCTCCGGGCGCGGGCACTGCGCCGACTACCGTCAGCGGGCCTGCTCAAGCACGGCAAGCACTCTTGCGATGTCTTCAGCCGGATCCCCGCACGTCCGCAGGAATTCGAGCTGGAACCTTGTGCTTGCGATCTCGTCGGGTCGGCCGAAACGGGCAGCCTCGGCATACTGCCGTACCGCCGGGTCGATTGGCGCTCCGATTTCGAAGGCCTCATGCAACGTGAGCTCCGCCAGGGTCACCATCGCCCAGAAATCCGCTGGATCCTCACTGAGGGCCCGCCGCGCAAGAAAGCGGGTGACGGTGAGGGTTTCGCCGAATTCTGTGCGGAATACGTCGTCTTTGGGGCGGCCACTCCACCGAAGCGCCATCAGGAGGTTGACGCCGGTGTAGTAGTCGGGATCGAGTTGGAATCCCAAACGGTAGTTCCGTTCCATCTCGGCGAACAGAGTCTGCGCGACGGCCTCGTCCATGCCTCCCCGTTGGAATTGGAGCTGCCGCTTAAGAAGCCCACCCCAGATACCATAGGTCTCCGAGTCGCGATAGCCGGCTTCTTCGGCTTGGGCGAGATTCATTCTCGCGATGCCCCAATACTCTCTCTGCATGGCTGGATCGGCCGATTGCTCACCAAGGCGGCGATATGCCATGACCGTCTTGTGCAGCCACGTCCGGTGCATGGGATCGCCCGGTTCGGGTCTGGCCAGCTCGAGCAGATCGCGCGCGTCGGCGTAGGCGGTCTCCTGGAGCAGTCCTGCGGCCAGTTCTATCCGCAGTGCTCGCCGGGTGGAGTCGGCAATGTCGGGCACCGCTGCTACTTGGGCCGCTGCCGCCCGCATCGACCCCACGTCGGCGCTCTGCACCGCCTGGGCCACGCTCTGCCTGATGCTGGCCTCGGCTTGCTGATTCTGCGGCATGGTCGACCTTGGCTGAAACGGCCGCACGACATGTGCCAACTGGAACCATTCGTGCGCAGGACTGTCGGCAGCCGTTGTGCTCAACGCCGTTTCGACTACCGGCCGCAGCGCACGGATCGCCGACTCGGCTTGTTCGTCGGTGACGTCATCGGCTCCCCGGTCAAAATGGTGCATGCGAATCATGTTGATGTCGAACGGCGGCGCGGCTTGTTTGAAGGAGCTGATGTGCGGATCGACGAGAACGGTGGAGCGTGAAGCGAATACGTGACGAATTCCAATTTCGTACGCGACGTTGAAATTGATCGCGGAAAGATCGGCCAGCACGAGATCAGAGTTGGCCAGGTCGAGCAGCATCGCGGAGTGGATGATCCCACTATCGGTCTGAAGATCCGCGCGCGTCCAGGTGACGTCGAGGTCCTCCAATAGTGGGCGGTAGACCCGGTGAAACGCGGGATCGCACTGGAGGTATCGGTTGGCTCGTGGGTCCTTCTTCTTGCCGTACGGCATCACCACAAAGGCGCGCGGTGGGTCTTGCGGAGACGGATCCAGGTCGATGCTGAGAATCCCCCGCTCCTCGGACCGCAGTACGAGATCGTCTGTCACGCTCGGAGCCGATGGAGTTGGCCGTGGCCGAATAGTGATGACCCAGACGCGTTTCCCATCGGCGCCGGCGCTCTGTGCGGCATCGTCCAGCATCGCGACGTTGTGGCGGCGGCGATCTCCGTCATCATCCGGGTCGAGATTCGCTCGGTCGTCGATGGTGACAAAAGACGTCGTGATGATGTGGTCGTAGTGGAAGGTCCAGGGTTCTCCGCGGCTCTCCACCTTCTTTGTACGGAACGTGTCCCTGTCGCAGGGCAGGAGGACCTTCAGCGGAATCTGCTCCGCGAGTGCCGCGCGGGCGAAGGTTATGTCGGCGCCCGGCGCCAGCGAACCGATGAGGCTTGCTGGTTTCAAGGACTGGAGCAGTCCGCGGATTCGGGCCAACAGGCTCTCGGCGACATCTGCAGACAGGTCGGGCGCCGCCTGCCCCGGATAGTCCGCTTCTGAGCCGCCGTAGACGATGATCATGTGCCACTCCTCAGTGAGCCCAGCGGATTCGATCGGCTGAGTGAGAAAGCGCCGGCCCGGATGGTTCCGGCAACCGTCAACCACACCCCACTGGCGTGATGTGCCCAGTATGGGCAACGCCACCTAACCGACGAAGGGATTTTGCGGGAATTGCAGCGAATGAATTGGGTTTTCGAGTGCTTATTGTCTCGCCCCTTGCACGTTCATATGACGGCCGGCAGTGTCGTCGCTCTGTTCGGGACTTCCTAGCGGCAGAGGATTGGCAACCGCAGCTTTCTGCCCGGCCTGCACCCTCCTGGCCATCCAGGCCTCGTTCGAAAGCGAGACGCCCTCTCCGCCGCCGCTTCCATCGGAACAGGGGGTGATCCGGGAGGGCAAGCAGCAGGTGCCGACCGGCAAGCCACACCGACGAAAGGCCTTATGTCGCCGGCGCTGGCTGGTTGGTTTCTGGCGTTGGCTCGTTTGTGCGGACGACCTGCAGGCCCGCCGATGCCAGGATGGAAGCGATGGCGCGAACGAAGACCCGATCGTACTCGGCGATGTCGGCGGGCAGGTCCTCGAACGGCACCAGATAGGGTGTTTTATTCCGGACGACATCCTTTTCGCCCAGCGTCCAGCCAGCCCCCAGGCGCTCGCGTATCCAGCGGTCATGCTCGGCGATCGCGAGCGTCTCGATTTCCTCGTCGGTGAATGCGAAGTCCTTCGCGTCCCCGCCCTGCGACGGCGCGATGGCACAGCCGGCCATGCGCAGTTTCACCGGGATGTCACGAGCGTGTTCGCGGCTGGATTCTTTGCGGGGCTCGTCCAGTTCGTCCCACGACGGCGCCGGCTTGCCGGCGTCGATTTGCTCGTTGCGCCAGCGCTCGTGAATGGCTTGCGCAATGAGCTCGATCGAGCCATCCTTCATCGGTTCAACGCTACAGCTGTGCCTAGCAAGCGTTCGAGACGGCGCTGACGTTGCACCAGGGACTGCACAGACTGGATTCGCCCGTGCCCGTGACCGTCGCGCTGTCCCGCCCGCGTGGGGTGGCCGGCCTTTTGGGCGACGTCAAGAGGGCCGGCGCGCTGGCCAAAGTGGATGTGTTCCCGACAATGGAACGCGCGTGCACTGTTGAACTGGTGCAGGGCGGATCGTTCGAGCCGTTGGCCGAAGAGATCCACGAACGCTGGCAACAGCAACGCAAAGAACACAAGCCGGCGCCGTCGTGGAAAGACCTCGACGAATCGCGCAAGGAATCCAACCGCGCCCAGGCGCGCCACATCGCGGTGAAACTGCGGATGGTCGGCTGCGCCGTGGCACCGCTTCAGAACTGGGGCACGACAAAGGATTTCACATTCAGTACCGAGGAAGTCGAGAAGCTTGCCATCGCGGAGCACAACCGCTGGTGGGATGAGCGCCTCGCCGACGCCTGGAAGCTGATCCCCCATGCCGGTCGGGAAAGACGAGGCCGAAACAAAGCGCCTGGTCGAGGAAGCAAAGCTGAGGAAGGAAAGCCCGTACCTGATGTCATGGGACGACCTGGTGCACCGGTACCCCGAAATCGCGGATTACGACCGGATCTTCGTCCGAGGGATCCCCGACCTGCTCGCCTCCGTCGGCTTGCGCGTGATTCGCACCGACACCAAAGCGACGCTCCGGGCGGCCGCGTCGGCGTGAGGGGTGGTGTATTGAGGCGAGCATCGCGGAGCCGACGATGATCCCGACGACGCGTGCACGGTGGCCACCCCGCAACCTCTTACTTGTGTTTCCTACAACCGCGGGGTGGAGGAACTGCACGCATCAGGCGTGTGCTCCTCTCCGGTGCCTGATGATCCAGATGGCCCCACCACCAACCAGGACCGTCACCGCCAGCCCCGCGCTCAAAACCCACTTCAGCCGCGCGACGCCGCCCTGTTGCGGTGAGGATTCCAGCGCGGTGTTCATCCACTGCCCGGCGTCGGACATCGGTCCCACCCCGGGCATGGTCTGGACGTTGGCAATCTGCACCGCCCCGCCGTCACGCCCATCCCGCACCTGCCCCCACGCCACGGTGGAGTCGTTCAACATAAGGGTGTCCTGCTGGCCCGCCGGCCTGCTGTCGTCATGGCCGACGACCGTGACCGTGTTCACCTGCACGGACGTGGTGGTATTGACCGCAGAGACGGTCACGTCCTGCCACACCTGCGGCGGGGGCGGCGGCGTCCACGAATCGGGCGGCGGACCGACCCAGCCCACGGGCGGTATCCACGCGCCACCGTTGAATTTACCGACCGTGATGTAGCCCGGACCGACCGCCGTGAACGGGAAGATGCCAACGATGCTGATATTCAGCACGATCCGGCCACCCACCGGGATGTAGACCTCCCGGGAGTCGCCGTCGTAGTAGTACCGAAACGTTAGTGCCTCGTTGATCGGGTTGTACAGGATCGGGCGGTGGTAGTCGTCGTAGTCGATGTAGTCCCAGTGGCGGGGGTGGACCACCACCTGGTTGCCGACGTTCACGACGTCGATGTTGGTGTTCTTGCTCGTAATGACGTTCTGCACCTGCAGGTTGAAGTTCACCTGAATCGGGGGCGGCGGCGGGGTGGCGGGCTCGATCACCACCGGCGGTGCCTTCTTGGCCGCCTCGATGGCTTCCTGCGACGCGGTCACGCCCTTTGGTGGCCGCGCCAGCGTCATCGTGGGAGGACGAGTGCTCACCCGTGGCAACCCGTCGGTGGGACCGAACGAGGCGCCGGATCCGGGCCGCTCGGTGGGCATCGGGCTGGTGACATGCGGGTGCCCGGGCGTCACCGCGGTGGACGGAATCACCGCGCCCGGCGGCGTGCCGCCCATCCCCGCCTTGGTCGGATTCGCGGTGGACGGCGGAATGACCTTCGGGGTCTGCACCTGCGTGGTGATCGGGGCTTGGGTGGGCACGTGCGGTTCCTGGGTGATCGGGGTGTGCACGGTGTGGGTCGGAGCCTGGGTCACCGGCGGCTCGGCCTTATAGCTGGGCGGGGCCTGATAAACGGGGGGAGCCTGCCGCACCGGCGGGGACTCGTGGGTCCGCTGCGGCTCGGCGGGCATCGGCGGCGTGGTCACCACGGTGCTCGGGGAGGCGTGCGCCACCTCCCAGGACGCGGCGAGCAGTGGGGTTGGGGCGATGGCGGCGATGGCGGCCACCGCTCCGATGACCGCTTTCTTCATTTCTCGCTCCTTTTTTAACTAGAGGCACTCAGGTGAGAGCTTTGTCAGGGGCTGAGCATGCGGCCCCAACTACACCGTGGCATCGTCGAAGACCCACCACACGAGTAGCCGGCTACCCCATCCACGAGTCGGCGCTACGGCACGCTCGGCGCTCTACGCTGGTCACCGCAAAAGTCGCCGTTTGACAAAGCCCCGCACGGCCGCCGCAGACGGTGGAAGACCGCCACCACATTGCGGCCCGCGATGGGCTTGCCGCGGCGAGCGTCCCCCGCGCCTATGCGCCTCGGAGCACACGGCGATGTTCGAGCGGCTGCTGCTGCGTGAGTTCGCCGTTGCAGATATCACGACGAGCAACCCAAATATGATGTACGAGATCGGAATTCGTCACGCGGCGCGGCCGAGAACTACCCTTACCATTTTCGCCGAGTCCTCTCGGCTTCCCTTCGGCGTGAAACCCTTGCGCACACAGCCCCACCAGCTGGGGGCGAACAACTGGACTGACCCGGGGGTCAACTTCGGTCCGCCGTCTAGTCGCGGGAATACATCCTGCGCGACGCGGTCGGTCCGGACGTCAGTATCACGGGGGCGGCGGGCAAGGTGGGAAATCGCCGCCACCGCCTGGGGGTCGGCCGAAATAGCAGCCGCACTCCCAGTCAAAGAGAATGAAGATGTTGACGTCTACAACACTCTTGACGACGACGACCGTCAACTTGTTAAACCAGGCCCATCGTTGCCCGATGTAGTTGGATGTGGATGCCATCGGTTCCAGCAGAGGATTGCCGCATTCACAGCGCACCCGCGGAGCACCGCCCTTGTCCACCAACACAGCGGTTCCGGCTTGCAGCACCGACTGCAGGGGGTACGCCTTCCCGTTGGCGAAGCCATGGTTGGTGACCCGGGTATCGGCGCGCAGCAGAACCGGCGTGAGCTGCCCGACATATTCGGGGATTTGCATCGGGGTGATCCCCAGGACGCCTGCCCACGCCGCACCCTTGTCCGGGTTCTGGGCGAGATAGTTAATCAGCAGCCCGGTGTCGCAGCTGGTGAGGTTGCGGGTACCGCCGTACAGGCCGGGCTCGCCGCCGCTGACCGTGCGCACAGCCGCCGGTGTCGCCGCCGGCGCCGCGGCTGGGTGCGGGGCGGGATCGGGGTTTGGCGGCTGCGGCGTCGCCACCGACGGGGTAAACGGGTTGTTACCAATACTTCCCGCCGACTCTAGAAAGACCTCCGAGCTACCGGTCGGCTTGTTCTTATCGACGACCAGCAGCACCACCACCAACACCACGGCAACCACCACGGCCACCGCGCCGGCGATCAGCGCCCACAGTCGCCCGCCTCGCCAGCGGGACCGCGCGCCACTAGCTGATGGGGCTGCCCTAGTCGAGGTGTCGTCGGGGACCTGCTCATTTGGCATTTGGACACCTGCCCATCGATCGACTGCGCCGGGGCATAGGCCCTCGATTTGGATAAACGTGGCGCCCGGCCCGGGTGGGGGTATCGAGGTCGAGCTCGCGGCCCGGAGGAGGAAGTGGGGTCATGGCTATTGGATGCAGGGATTACAGGAGGGCGGCGGCGGCGTCCCGCGACCCTTCGGCGGCGGCGGCGGCGGAGGCGGCGGCGGAGGCGGCGGCGGCCGGTGATCCGGAGGCGGCGGCGTCGGCGTGCGATCCGGCACCACCGGCGTGTGATGCGGCGGCGTCGGCGTGTGATCCGGCACCACCGGCACCACCGGCACCACCGGCACTACCGGCACTACCGGCACCTGCGGCTCCTGCGGCACCACCGGCGGCGGCGGTCCGGGTACGCCGGGTGGTGGTGGTTCGGGTACGCCGGGTGGCGGTGGTTCGGGTACGCCGGGTGGTGGTGGTTCGGGTATGCCGGGTGGTGGCGGTGGTTCGGGTACGCCGGCCGGTGGCGGTGGCGGCGGGGACAGCGGGCAAGGCGGGCCATCTTTCGCGCCGCCACTGCCTGGGAATCGGGCGAAATAGCAGCCGCACTTCCAGTCAACGAGAATGAAGTAGTTGATGATCAGAACGGTCCGGACGACGACGACCGTCAACTTGTTAAACCAGGCCCATCGTTGCCCGATGTAGTTGGATGTGGATGATGCCATCGGTTCCAGCAGAGGATTGCCGCATTCACAGCGCACCCGCGGAGCACCGCCCTTGTCCACCAACACAGCGGTTCCGGCTTGCAGCACCGATTGCAGGGGGTACGCCTTCCCGTTGGCGAAGCCATGGTTGGTGACCCTGGTATCGGCGCGCAGCAGAACCGGCGTGAGCTGCCCGACATATTCGGGGATTTGCATCGGGGTGATCCCCAGGACGCCTGCCCACGCCGCACCCTTGTCCGGGTTCTGGGCGAGATAGTTAATCAGCAGCCCGGTGTCGCAGCTGGTGAGGTTGCGGGTGCCGCCGTACAGGCCGGGCGCGCCGCCGCTGACCGTGCGCACGGCCGCCGGTGTCGCCGCCGGCGCCGCGGCTGCGGCCAGGCCGGGATCCGTGTTTGGCGGCTGCGGCGTCGCCATCGACGGGGTAAACGGGTTGTTACCAATACTTCCCGCCGACTCTAGAAAGACCTCCGAGCTACCGGTCGGCTTGGTCTTATCGACGACCAGCACCACCACCAACACCACGGCCACCACCACGGCCACCGCGCCGGCGATCAGCGCCCACAGTCGCCCGCCTCGAAACCATGATTGTGGGGGTGCGGCGGGTGGGGGCTGGCTGGTGCCCGGGGACCGCCCGGCGGCCAAGGACGTGGAGGACGGCGTGTCTGAAGCGGAGGGCGGCGTGTCTGAAGTGGACGGCAGGGACTGCGAATCGAGCGAGGCCAGCACATTGTCGACCTCGTTCCGGGTGCGCCATGTCACATCGGGGCGGTCGCGTAGCGCGCACAGCAGCTGGGTGATGTCGCGGCGCGCGGACTCGTCCTCGCCGTCCTCATCGAGTCCGGATTTCAGCTCCGACACGAGCTGGCTCTGCTGGTGTGGGGTCAGTTCCGGACCCGTGATGGTGCTGCCTAACCGCATCAGATAGGCGAACGGCACCGGCGGCTCGTCGGGCAGCGGCTCGGGCAGGGGCTGCAGCAACTGCCGCTGCGCGTGAACGGCCGTGACCAGCTGAATACCTTGGTCCAGGGTCGGGCTCTGGAAGTCGATCGCCTGCACCGCGGCAAGCGGGTTGACCCGCATGCTATCGACGGGGCCGATCAGAACCGGAAGGATCGGCCGCTGCAGAGCCTGGGCGTAGCGCAACTCGGCTTGGCAGGGTTTGGAGTTCAGCGAGGCTTTCGAAAGCGCAAAGATGAACACCTCACAGCTGCGGATCTGCTCGAGGATCTTGCGCCACCAGTCCTCGCCGCCGCCGAGCTCCTCGTCGAGCCACACCTCCTCGTGGGCGCGACGCAAAGCCGCAGTGAGCTTGTCAACCGCCGCCCGTTCGCGCCCCGAGTAGCTGACAAACAGGCCCATATCGATCTACTTCCACGACAGGCCGGATTCGGTCGGCCTGATAACAGAGCGAACGATGACGAGTACGTTAGCGATTATCGACGACGACTGCAGTCCAAGCCTTGACTTTCACAATTTTGCGCATCGTCGAAGCGCCTGCGCGGTCGAGGAGGCAGCTTCCCTACCTCCGGCCGCATTGAGCCGGGTTAAATCTCCAATCAGTTTCCGATCGGACACCGCTAAGTTCCGCGGCGATTTGGCTTCCGTCGCGCGTTTGCCGACCGTAGGCTGCGCCACAGACCCCGAACGACAGGAGACACCGACCCCGATGAAGAAACTGACGGCAGCCACCACTGTGGGCATCACCGCTGTCGCGATGAGCGTCGCGCTGGTTGCCTGCGGCTCCAACACCAAGACCGCGACGACGACGTCCACGTCGACCTCGACGTCGACGTCGACGTCGATCAGCACGACCACATCCCAGGCCGCACCGACCACGTCAACCGAGGCCGCAGGCCCCAATAAGACGATCCAGGACTACATCAAGGAGAATCAGATCGTCGAGACGCCGGTCCACCGCGGCGATCCGGGCTCTCCCAACATCAACTTGCCAACCCTGCCGGGGTGGTCAGACGCCGGCCCGAGCACACCGGCCCGGGCCTACACCGCGCTGGTTTACGACCAGCCACCGGTGCCGGACGACCCCCCGCGCATCACTGCGATCGTCTCTAAGCTCACTGGCAACGTCGACCCGGCGCAGATCCTCAACTACGCGCCAGGCCAGTTGAAGAATCTGCCCGGCTTCCAGGGGTTGGACAACGGGTCCAAAAGCACCATGGGTGGCTTCGACGCCTTCCAAATGGCCGGCTACTACATGAAGGACAACACGAGGCGCGTCAGGGGGCAGAAGACGGTGGTGATCCCCCGTCAAGACGTCCTGTACGTACTCCAGCTGACCGCCGACGGGCTCGACGGCGCACTGAATACGATTATGGACGCCACCAAGGTCATCGACCCGCAGACCACCATCACTTTCTGACGATGCCGTCGGCCCCCCGCGAGAGGAAGGTCGAGCATTTCTGACATTGTCAGTCCTTCCCGCCAAGCTCATGCTCGGTGTGTCAGACCAAGGTCAGATTCGCCGTTCCCTTTTAGGGGGCCTTTCGGCAACGATTGAGTCCTGAGGAAAAGCCGCTATGGGCCGCGCTAATTAGTCTAATCTCTATTCATGACGGCGCCCCGTGATCTATTGGGCCGGTGTGACCCCGACCCAATTCGGCGGGGCAGGCAGTCTGGGCGCATCTACCAGTGGTGCATGAAGCATGACCCGGTCTATGCGCGGCTTGGCCCCGCCGGTGCGTCCGCGTCGGTCAGCAGGAAACCTCGTCGGCGGCGGCAGTCGCCGTCTGGAAAAGGCCAGCGCCCGCCGCTGCGCCGGGGGCTCCCTGCGACGGCGCACCGCGGTGATCCTGATCACCGCCGACGAATCCATGGTTGCGACGCGGGAGGAATGCGCTTGGCGAAACGCTGGCACGAGCCCAGGATGGCTTCCCTCACCCACCGACGGAGGTTCTCGTGAAGATATCGAAGCTGCTCTTATCGCTCGCGATGTTGCTCGTGTTGTCCGCCGGCGCCCTCGGGGGGTACACCACCGGTTCCAGCGTGCCATCGGCGCGAGCCGTATCTGCCAAGCGCGCGCTGTTCGTGGTGTCGAACATCAGCGACATCCCCGCGCCGGGGGGCGGCCAGCGCGCCTCGGGCGTCTGGCTCAGCGAGGTCACGGACCCGTACTGGGTGCTGCATGACGCTGGCGCGCAACAGTTCACGATCGATCTGGCGAGCCCCAATGGCGGCCCGTCGGCGATCGACGGTTTCAGCGTGAAGCTGAACATAGACGACTGGCGCCGCAACGGCGTTACGGATTCCGGGAATCCGAGCAACGACCGCTTCCTCTCCGATCCCGAGACGCGCGACCTCGTCCAGATCGACGCCGCGCCGCAGGCCGACGGCACTGTGCAGCAGCGCTACTCGTTCCGCGACACCCTGCCGCTAGCGAGCGTGAACCCGGCCGACTACGACGTGGTGTTCTTCGCCGGCGGGAACGCCGCGATATTCCAGTTCGTCAACGACGAGCGCGTCCACGGCGCAGCGAGCGCCGCGTACAGCGCCGGCAAGCTGGTCAGCGCGGTGTGCCACGGCACGTCGGCGCTCCTCGAGGCGAGGCTTCCCAATGGGCGCTACCTGGTCGCAGGCCGGCCCGTCACCGGGTTCTCGAACGCTGAGGAGGACATGCTCGGCCAGCGCGCGGTGACGCCGGTCCTCCTCGAGAACGAATTCCCGCTGCGCGGCGCCACGTACACCGCCGCCGCGCCGTTCACGGAGCACGTCGTGGTGGACGGCCGCCTGATCACTGGCCAGCAGCCGGCGTCGGGGCACGGCGTCGGCGAGGCGATCGTCGCCTACTTCGCCAGGTCGGCGAGTCCAGCCGTGGCGCGGCGTGATTCGCGCTTGGTCTTCAGCCAATAGCAGTTAGCGCAGAGGGCGATACAGTCATTGGGATCGCGTGCATCGCGCCGGTGCACAACCTGCCCATTGGTCAAATTGCCCGCAGTATCGTTTCGCTTTCGGTCACGCAATTGGCCAAGAATTTGGCGAATCTGCCTCGTTTCTGACATAAAGCCTGAGACGGATGCGCGGGCATGGTACGGCTCTGGAAATCAAGAGGCGCGTGGTTTGCCCCGGCGCAACTCGGTGTTTGAGATATCGGGCGAAATCCAAGGAATTCAGCGCCGGTGTTTCAGCCGACCGGCGCGATAGCTAGGAGAATGATCCAACTGCCGCTGTTCGCCGTGGGTGATCGTCGTGGTCGACGACGTCTCGTTGGGACCCGACGCCTGAGCGGACGTCGAGGGAGCCGAAGTGGTTGCGCGGACATTGATATCGAGGTCGATGTGGCCAAGATGGTCAGCTTACGAGTCGGCGGTGGGTAGGCCGGGGCATTGGGTGTGGTACTCGATGTTCGGTATCCAGTACTTCCACGCCTTGTGACTCATGTTCTGGGTGAGTTTCGCGCACAAGGCGCCGGGGGACATCGTCGGCACTGGCCACAACCGCAGTGTCTTGTCGATGCTTCCGGTCACGATCGTTCGACTGTCCGGGCTGAACGCGACGCTGTTCACGGCGGCGCCATGCCCGGTGAGGGCCGGACCAAAAACGCCGCCGGTTTGGGCGTTCCACAGTTCGACGGTGCCGTCGCTGCTGGTGGCGGCGATGGTGCTGCCGTCGGGGCTGAACGCCGCCGCGAGCGCCATGCCGCCGGCGAAGCCGAGGGGGTCGCGGCTGGGCTGCAGGGTGTGCGCATCCCAGACGGGCACGGTGTTGTGGAGGCTGCCGGCGACGATGCGCCGTCCGTCGGGGCTGAACGCCAGCTGCAGATCCTGGTAGTCGTGGTGCACCGGCCCGGTCGAGAGGCGGCCGGTGTGGGCGTCCCAGATCCGCATCGTCTCGTCCATGCTGCTGGTGGCGATGTGCTGGCCGTCCGGGCTGAAGATGGCGGCGATCACCACCGCGTCGTGTTTGAGCGGGTCGCCGATCGGGGCCAGTGTGTCGGCGTCCCAGATCCGCACGGTCTTGTCGTCGCTGGCGGTGACGAGGCGGTGCCCGTCGGGACTGTAGGCGACACTGTCGACCGCCTGTTCGTGGCCGCGCAGGGGTGCCCCGATGGGCTGGCCGGTGTCGGCGTCCCAGATCCGCACGGTCTTATCGGCACCGGCGGAGGCGATGCGGTGCCCGTCGGGGCTGTATACGACGCAATCAACCCCACCCTCGTTCCCGGTAAGCGGGGCGCCGACGGGTTGATGGGTCTGCGTGTCCCACACCCTGACGGTCTTGTCGGTGCTGGCGGAGGCGATGCGGTGCCCGTCCGGGCTGAACGCCACCCGGGTCACCCAGTCCTGGTGCCCGGTAATCGGGCGGCCGGCCAGCGTGTCCCAAACCCGCACGTTGTCGTCGTAGGCGCCGGAGACCAGGCGCTTGCCGTCGGGGCTGAATGCGACCTGGACAATCGCGTTTTGATGGCCGGACAACGGGGAGCCCAGGGGCTGCCCGGTCTGCGCGTCCCACAACCGGACGGTCCGGTCGTCGCTGCCGGTGGCGATGGTGTGCCCGTCGGGGCTGAACGCGACACTGTTCACAACGCCGGTGTGTCCGCTGAGTTGGCCGGCCGGCCGGCCGGAATCCGCGTCGAACAAATGCACGGCAAAATCGAATAGGCCACCGGCGGCGATGCGGTGCCCGTCGGGGCTGAATGCCACCGTCATTACCCAGCCCGGTTGGTCGGACAATAGCGGTTCTCCGACGAGTTGGGCGGTGTCGAGGTCCCACCGTCGTAGGTTGTCCATGCCGCCGCTGGCGAGGCGGTGCCCGTCGGGGCTGAACGCGACGGTCAAGACCTTAGCGTCGTGGCGCATGGGTGCCCCGACGGGTTGGCCGGTGCCGGCGTCCCAGATCCGCACGGTCTTGTCGTCGCTGCCGGTGGCGATGTGGTGCCCGTCGGGGCTATAGGCGACACTGTTCACCGCGTCGTCGTGGCCGCGCAGGGGTGCCCCGATGGGCTGGCCGGTGTCGGCGTCCCAGATCCGCACGGTCTTGTCGTCGCTGGCGGTCGCGATGCGGTGCCCGTCCGGGCTGTATGCGACTTTGTTGACGTGCTTGTCGTGGCCGCGCAGAGGTTGTCCGACGGGCTGGCCGGTGTCAGCGTCCCAGATCCGCACGGTGTTGTCGGCGCTGGTGCTGGCGGAGGCGATGCGGTGCCCGTCCGGGCTGTAGGCGACGGTGTTCACCCACGCGCGCGTGTCGATGATCTTGACCAGGTCCCGCTCAGTCTGCAGCGCACTGAGTATCGGGTATTCGACGGGATTGTTGGACGGGAAGGTGCGGGCCGCGAGGATCAGCTGCATCGCAAGATCGTCGCTATCACGCCCGAGGTTGCTCAGCTTGTTCAGAGCGTCCGCGACCAACTCGTTTGCGGCGGCGTCACGGCTACGGGCTTCGGCGGCCGCGCGCGCGAGTTTGGCCGAACGCGAGCTCTGCCACCCCCACACCGCTAGGACGCCCGCCGCGACGCACACTATTGCCAGCACGGCTGATAGCCACCTGAGTCGCCGTCCGACGCGCCGCTCGCGATCGAGCTCCGCCTGACGCTGCGCGGCCGCTTGCCGTTCCTCCTCTATGCGGGCCGCCAGCGCCGCCCTCTCCTCTTGTGCGCGCCGGCGATCGCGGTGTTCGCGTACGACGCGCGTTAGCACATCGTGCGTCAGTTCAATCCACTGCGCGCCATCGCGGTCCTCGAGCCGTAGCAGCCGCGAGGAAATCAGTTGCGCGAGTTCTTCCTCGGTGAGATGCGTCGGCACCGCGTCCTCGCGGATGAAGCTGTCGCGGAACCCCTTCTCGCTGATCAGCTCAGTTTCGATGAAGCGCGCGACGCGCGGCGGCAGATCATCCACACACGACGAATAGTAGTTCGACAGGATGTCGCGCTCGGCGTCCTCGACAAGGCGCTCGTCGAACTGCAGCTGCCCGCGCCGCTTCCGCTCCCCATTGAGCTCGCGGCAGAACAAACTAAGCAGCGCGGGTTCGACTTCTGCAGAGCCAAGTTCATCACCAGGATGGACGCCATCTGTCGAGGCGATATCGCGGCCAGGGTGCAGGTCCTCGCCTGCGATGATGCCCACCACCCGGCGCGCCAGCTCGTCCGTCATCAGGTGCGCTGCCGGTTTCTGCACCGCATCAAGGGCGTCGTCTGCGCGCAAACGACGCAGCCGCACCCGCGAGCGTCCCAGCGCAGGAATAAGCCGGCACCATCCTTCGAGTTCGGGAAGAAAATCTTCCCGCAAGCTGATCAACAACTTGTAGTTGCGCGACCGCAAGTTGAATCGTTCAGCCACGGCCCCGTCGTTATCGATTCGCGCGGCCAGATCGGCGGGAATGCGGTTCTCGGCCAAGTCACCAAGGTCATGCATGAATTCCCGGACGAGATCGGGAACCCGCTCACCGAGCGTGAAGAGCTCTTCGAACTGGTCGAGGACAATCACCGGCGTGAGCGGATAGTTGTGCGTATTCCATAGCGCAAAGTCGGCGCGATGCAGGTATTCCCAAAGGGATTCGTCATCCAACGGCGGCATCGCATCGGCCACGTCCGCCCGGATTGAGTCGCGGACGGATTGATGTAGCTGACGAGTCAGTGGCGCCGCTCCCGGCTTGAGCTCGAAGCGCACGTAGACCGGCAGAATGTGGTGGTCGCGCAGCAAGGGAAACAGTCCCGCTCGCAGCAGCGACGTCTTGCCGAGGCCGGACCGTCCGTACAAGACCGTGACCGGGGCGTCGAGCACGTGGTCCCGCAGCGAGCTTGCTTCCTGGTCGCGCCCGAAGAAGAAAGCGTGCGCATTTTCCTCAAAGGATTCGAGCCCCGGCCACGGGTTCTCGTCGTCGAGTTGCATGGCCGTCGTTGCGTGGATCACGCTGCGTCGAGCCGCATGGCACGGATTTCGGTGGTCAGCATCGCGAGCAGCGCCGCGTCCGGGTCACCTCCAGGCGCGCGACCAAACTGCAAGCGCCCGAAATCATCTGGAATCTGCCGGTATCGACTCGGGTCGCCCTCGTAATTCTCGTCGATAACCACAGGCACGATGAATCGCCGACGTGGAATAGAGCGCGATCGATCTACCGCCTCCGTCCACTCTCTGAAAACGTAGCCTTCCTCCGCCCGCTCAGTGTTCGCGGAGATGATCGGGACGAACAAGCGGACAGTTCGGCGGATCCCGGTCAAAATCTCCTGCTCCCACGCATCGCCTGGACTTAGTCGCCGCTCGTCCAGCCACACGACGTCCCCGCAGAGGTCGGTGATCGCGTCGCACAGCCGCCGGGCCGCGTCCGCATCCTCACGCATGTAGCTGATGAAGATCGTCGGCGCGTCTGGAACAGAAGGACTGGTGGTGTCAACCGCGGCGCGCGGCCTCGCCGCGCTTTGTTCCTCCCAGCGTGCACGCAACTCCGCAGCAAACGCTGCGGGTTCCATCTCCAGCTGCTGGACCAGCGTCTTACGACAGTACGTTGCAAAAAAGTTCGACAGCGACGGTTCGCGCGAGGTTGAGCTCCCGGCGAAGAAGAATTGGTTGCGTTCAAGAGACAGCCGAGTGTTGCTGGACATTCGCAGGAGAAACCGCCCGATCCAGTCGGGAATCTCGCAGCCAATGAACAGCATCGGCTGATGCTTCAGCGGATAGGCAAGCCAGTCGGGGAGGCTCGCCGTGTCGCTGAGCAAAGCGTGCAGCCACTCCAGCCGGTCCTCCTCGTGGATCGCGTACTGGGGCGTGGAGGCGGCTTGACCAAACAGATTGAGAACGACGGTTTCGGTTCTCGCAGCCGGTTGCGCATTTCGCGACTGTTCGCTCGTGGACTGATTCGGGGAAAACGAGAGCTCATGCGTCACCGGCCTACCCTGAAAACGGACCTCGTTCACCGCCTGAGCGAGCAGCCGGTCGGGCGTCGTACTCATGAAGAGGCGCAAGTCAGTAATCGCGGCGAGGTCACGGAGCGCTTGGCCGGGCGCCGGATCGAGCTCCACGATGATGTCGTTGATAACGCGATACAACCGCTGGACCTCATCCTGGCCCCGCTCTCGCAGAAACGCCGCCACCGCTTCCCCCATGGTCGTCACCCCAGGCGACACGGTCAGCTGATAGCGTTCGGCGAGGCGCTGGCCGATGAGCGAAGTAAGCGTCTGTTCGGCGTTTCCGACGTTGACCACAGTCAAGTCAGGCCCCACCACCGGCACCAGCACCCGATCCCGGATATGCGAGAGAAGATCCTCCCAGAAATCGTCGTTCACGCCCATGCGCCCGCTCCTGATTGCGCCAGGTAACCACCAGTGCCGCGAGGGTAGCGGAGCGCCAATGCGGAATGCCCGCAATCGGTGAGACCTGCGGGTGATGCGCGGTCTTCGCGTTGCCGCTTGAACCATGTCTGTAACGCCACCTCTTGCACGCTGTCGCGGCTGGAATGGCCCAGAAACACCCTCGGCATAAAGCTATGGTGCACGTTGACGCGGCCGAGCGCATGAGTATTGGACTACTCTAAAGCGCCGTACCGCCGAGATTCCCAGTCAGCAGCCGAGCTCCTAGGATCCCGCCGAATCACGGGCGCCTTCAGGTCAGTTGGAATTGCGCATGGCCGGTCGTGCCCGAGATGCGGTCGACGGGCTTACCTGGGTTCGCGGGATAACGCCAGCCCCGGTGAACCTCGTGTGCTCCTGCCCGCCGACGGGGGCGTTGGCCTCGACCCGTCGGCTAATCCAGCGACGGGAAGTAAACGGTCTGCCCGACCTTGATGCGGTTCCAATCGGCGATGTGGTTGGCCGCCGCGACTAGCATCATCAGGTCCAGCGTCCGGCCATCCCCATCGTCGCCGTAGTTGTGCTTCGCGAGATTCCACAGCGTGTCCCCGGCAACCACGGTGTGCCGCCGATTCAGGCGCGGCTGGATCAACACCTGCCCAGGTTGGAGGTCTTGGTTCACCATGTGGTTGGCGATCGCAATGATCCGCCACAGGTGTGCCTCGCCGTACCAGCGGTCGGCCAGCTCCTCCCACGTTTCGCCGAGAGCCACCGTGTGCTGGCCGGGATTCGCGAGGTCGGGGATCACTAGCCACTCGCCCACGATGAGGTCGCGCTGAGCGACGCCGTTCGCAATCTCGAAAACCTCGCTCATCGTCTCGTCGTGGTAATAGTGCACAGCCAGCTTCTTTTTCGTGTCGCCGGCGACGACCCGATGCCGAAACGTGACGTCGGGGATTGCGAGCATCTGGCCGAGCAGGATGGGGCCACCGATCACCGGATACAGACGTCCATCGCCGTAGAAGCGCTCGGCCAGTCCCCACCGTGAGTCACCCTCGACGACTTGATACTTCTTGCTCATGCGTGGTGCCCTTCTGCTGCATGCGTCGCCGGGGTGGGACACACAGAAAGCATCCGCCAGCAAATGCGCCCCGTCATGCGTAGTGCACTACCTCATGCGGCGGGCCGACAAATGCAGCCACGCGCCAAGTGGTCAGGAATCGTCGCGGGCGTCTCGGCGCTTATCCACTCGTCGGGCTCGTCGTGGTGACACCACTCGGCTTCGTAGCCGGCGTCGAACCCGCCGGTTTTGAGCCGGTAGACCAGTTGCCGGACCGGACTCTCCACTTGCCGTCGCGGTCAACGAAGGGTAGTCCAACAGTCCACACGCGGCCCACGTTCATGCCACGCTACGGAAGTGCTAGTGAGACTGCTGCGACGCTATCTCCGGCCCTACCGCGGGCTGCTCGCCGCAGTGGCGCTGCTGCAAACGACCAGCACCCTGGCGTTGCTGTATTTGCCGACGCTCAACGCCTCGATCATCGACGAGGGCGTCGCGAAGGGTGACGCCCGAACGATCGTCGAGCTCGGCGGCCTGATGCTCGCGGTGACCGGTCTTCAGGTCCTGTGTTCCGTCGGGGCGGTGTACTGCGGGTCTCGCATCGGCCTGGGCTTCGGCCGCGACCTGCGCTCGGCGATCTTCCACCACATCACGGGTTTGGCGGTAAACGACAACGCGCGGTTCGGGTCGCCGTCACTTCTGACCCGCACCACCAACGATGTCCAGCACATCCAGCTACTGACGGAAATGACCTGCACCGTGCTGGTCACCGCGCCAATCACGTGCATCGGCGGGATCTTCATGGCGGTGCACCAGGACGCGGCGCTGTCGTGGCTGTTGCTGATCAGCGTGCCGGTGCTCGCGGTCGCCAACTACTGGATCGTGACGCAGCTGCTGCCGATCTTCCGCGACGTGCAGGGCCTGATCGACAACATCAACCGGGTGATGCGCGAACAGTTGTCGGGTATTCGGGTGATTCGGGCGTTCGCCAGGGAGTCGTTCGAACGCACGCGGTTCGCCGTTGCAAATCGCGCGCTGGCGAACACCACGCTCGCCGCTGGCCGGTGGCAGGCCCTGATGCTTCCGGTGACCACGTTGGTGATCAACGTCTCCAGCGTCGCGGTGATCTGGTTCGGCGGGCTGCGCATCAACGACGGGCAGATGCAGGTTGGTTCACTGATCGCGTTCCTGTCCTACTTCATGCAGATCCTGCTGGCCGTGCAGCTGGCCGCGGTGCTGGTGACGATGGTGCCGCGCGCCTCGGTGTGCGCCGAACGGGTCACCGAGGTGCTGGACACGATCCCGACAATCGGGAGCCCCGCGCACCCGGTACGGCCGGCCGCCGTCCAGGGAATGATCCGGATGGAGAAGGCAACGTTCTGCTACCCCGGCGCGGACCGCCCAGTCTTGCAAGATGTTTCGCTTACGGCTGCGCCAGGCAGGACCACCGCTGTCGTCGGCAGCACCGGTGCGGGCAAGTCGACGCTGATCGCGCTGCTCTGCCGCCTCTACGACGTCACTGACGGAGCAGTGATCGTCGACGGGGTAGACGTGCGTGACTACGACATCGCGGAGTTGCGGTCTGTGATCGGGCTGGTACCTCAGCGCGGCTACCTGTTCACCGGGACCGTGGCCGACAACCTTCGCCACGGCAAGGCCGACGCCACCGACACCGAGATGTGGGAGGCGCTGCGCGTCGCGGCGGCCGACGGCTTCGTGCACGCGCACGCCGACGGCCTGGAGATGCGGGTGGGCCAGGGCGGCATCAATTTTTCTGGTGGCCAACGGCAACGGTTGGCCATTGCCCGCGCAGTGATCCGCCGACCCAAGATCTATCTGTTCGACGACGCCTTCTCGGCGCTCGACGTCCACACGGACGCTCGGGTCCGCTCGGCGCTATATGGTGTCTCCACCGATTCGACAGTAATCATTGTCTCGCAACGCATTTCAACGGTCATGGATGCCGATCGGATCATCGTCATTGACAACGGCTCAGTGGTCGGCGCAGGCACCCATGAGTCGCTGCTGCTCGAGTGCCCCACCTATGCTGAGTTCGCCGACTCCCAAGCGCTGGCAGTCCGTGCCCGAGGGCAGCACCCGTGACCGGCCCGGTCCCCAGCGTGGCGCCGCAGCGAAGCGAGCGCTCTCCTGATTTCGGCAGCCTGGCGCTCCGGCTCGTCGGACGGCTCACACCGCAACGCGGCCGGACCGCTGCGGTCGTCGCGCTGGCAGTCGTCGGCACCACGATCGCGGTGATCGGGCCGCGAATCCTCGGGAAGGCCACCGATCAGGTGGTCGCCGGTGTGCTCGGTGGGCGACTCTCGGCCGGGACCACCAAAGAGCAGGCAATCCAGGCTGCTCGCTCTCGTGGCGACGGTACCTTCGCCGACCTACTGTCGCGGATGAACGTCAAGCCGGGCGTCGGTGTCGACTTCGCCGCGGTCGGCGGCACGTTGCTTTTGGCGGTGGGGCTGTACCTGCTTGCGGCACTGGTGGTGTGGGTGCAGGCCAGGCTGGTCAACGTCATTGTGCAGCGCGCTACGGTGACGCTGCGATCGGATGTCGAGGACAAGGTGCACCGGCTGCCGCTGTCGTACTTCGACTCTCGCCAGCGTGGTGAGCTGCTCAGCCGGGTCACCAACGACATCGACAACATCCAAACGGCCCTGTCGACCACGATCAACCAACTGTTGACCGCGGTGCTCACGGTGATCGCGCTACTGACGATGATGCTGACCATGTCACCGCTGTTAACGGTGATCACGCTGCTGACGGTGCCGCTGTCGCTGGTGGTTACCCGGCAGGCCATGCGACGCTCACAGCCGCTGTTCGTCGCGCAGTGGGCAAACACCGGGCGGCTCAATGCCCACATCGAGGAGACTTACGGCGGCGACACGCTGGTCAAGACGTTCGGCCTCCGTACCTGGTCGCAGGAGCAGTTCCGCGACCTCAACGCCGACGTCTACCACGCCAGTTTCTGGGCCCAATTCATCGCTGGGCTCCTGGGTCCGGCGACGACGTTCATCGGCAACCTGAGCTACGTGGGTGTCGCGGTGGTGGGCGGCCTGCAGGTGGCCACGGGGCAGATCACAGTGGGCGGCATCCAAGCGTTCATTCAGTACGTCCGCCAGTTCAACCAGCCGCTGGCCCAGGCCGCCGCGATGACGGACACGCTGCAGACCGGAATCGCCGGAGCACAGCGGGTCTTCGACCTGCTGGACGAGCCGGAACAAGAACCGGACGCTGCCGTGGGACTGCCACCCGTCGACGGACGCGGTGGCCGGGTGGAGTTCCGGCACGTGAACTTCAGCTACCAGCCCGGTACGCCGGTGATCGACAACCTGTCGCTGCTGGCCGAGCCGGGCAGCACGGTCGCGATTGTCGGGCCGACCGGGGCGGGCAAGACGACGCTGGTGAATCTGTTGATGCGGTTCTACGAGGTGGATTCCGGGCAGATCTCGATCGACGGTGCCGACATCTCCACGGTGAGCAGGCACTCGTTGCGGTCGCGGATCGGCATGGTGCTACAGGACACCTGGCTGTTCAGCGGGACGATCGCGGAGAACATCGGCTACGGACGGCCGGGCGCGACCGGGGAAGAGATCGACGAGGCGGCCAAGGCCGTCTACGTCGACCGATTCGTGCAGACCCTGCCCGACGGCTATGACACCTGGCTCAGCGACGATGGGGGCAACATCAGTGCCGGCGAGAAGCAGCTCATCACGATCGCGCGAGCGTTTCTGTCCCGCCCGCAGCTGCTGATCTTGGACGAGGCTACGAGTTCGGTGGACACCCGCACCGAGGCGCTGATTCAGCACGCGATGGGCGAGCTGCGGCGGGTTCACACGAGTTTCATTATCGCGCATCGCCTTTCGACGATCCGCGACGCCGACCTGATCCTGGTAATGGAGGGCGGCCGGATCGTCGAGCAGGGTAGCCACGCCGAGCTCGTGGCCCGTCGCGGCGCCTACTACGAGATGACGCGCCTGCGTGCCGGGTGGGCGGAGGATGACCGAGGCTGAGGATGCAGCCCGTCCGGTGTGCAGCTGTCCGGCTACTACTCCCATATCAAAACGTTGGGCAGCCGGCCGCCAGACCCACGCAAGCATGTGTACCCGACGCCGGCAAGTCCGCGAAAGAGTCCGACGTTGAAGCGGCTCGTCCCGACGTTCCAGCGGTAGTCGCCGGCGGCGCCGGCGCTGGCCACCACGGCCGCCAACCGCTTCCAAGCAAGCTCGCAAAGTTCGCTGCGCTCAAAAGCATTGCCCGCTTCGGAGAAGAGTTCGACGCTACCGAGGGTGCCGCAGCACAGTGTGTCCACTTGTCCGGGCCACGCCCGTGTCGCCCCGTCGAGCGCGTTGCGGACATCGGCGGCCAGCGCCTCCGCGCCCGGCTGCCCCAATTTGAGGATCGCAAGCCGCGCAAGCCCGATGCCGACGGCTCCGTGGCACCATTGCGATCGCCAATGCGGCTCCGCCGTTCGCAGATCCGGCCAGTTGCCGCGTTCGGTGTCGTAGTTGTAATTTTCAAACGCGACGCATTCGGCCGCCGCAGCCGCGAAATCCTCGCGCCCCGTCGCCGCACCCAGCGAAGCCAGTGCGTACGCGAATCCCGCCGCGCCGTGCGACATGCCGGTCAGGGCCACGGAGTCGGGGCCGAATCCCCGCCAGCTGCGACGCCCAACTGGTCCCGACCGGGGCTGGGCGAGCAGATGTTCACCACACTTGACCGCGAGCTGCAGCACGTTGCCGGCCC
Organism: uncultured Actinomycetota bacterium; assembly: GCA_963767375.1. Lineage (GTDB taxonomy): Bacteria > Actinomycetota > Actinomycetes > Mycobacteriales > Mycobacteriaceae > Mycobacterium. The sequence continues at coordinate 1,044,704 of CAVYDT010000003.1, read as the reverse complement.
CAGTGTCGCGATACAGACGCAGCAGGGCAAGGATCGCACCGGCGCTGCCCCCGACGACATCCAGCCGGCTGTCAGCACTGATGAGCTCGTCGCTGAACAACTCCACCGCCCGATGCGCGTCTGCCAACAGCTCAGCATCGCCCAGAAGCTTCGAAGTAGCCGCCAAACCGTAGACGATCGAACCCAGGCCGGTGGCGCCGCCGATGCCCAGTGACCTGGCGAGGCGCGGTGCGCTGCGGCTGCTCAGGTCATGGCGGAGTTGCGAAACGGCGGCTAGCGCCAGTTCGGCCGAGGAGCCGCGCTTGGTCGCCCCCGCGTGCGCGGCGAGAAAGATCGCGATCCCGCAAGCGCCGTTATAGAGATCCGGTCCCAGGACGGTGAGCTGGGACACCTCCGAATCGCGGACCCGGCCGAGACCGATCCATGCGGCCGCGCCGCCACCGCGAATAGCCTGGCGTGACAGCTCGTCAGCGATGCGGTCGGCTTCGGGGAGGAACCGTGCGGGCGCCGGTGTCGCCGCGGCTTCCGGGCATGCCAGTGGTTTGGGCCCGTCGTCCGCCGACGTCACATCCTCAGATCCCGCCACGCCGCTCAGATTCAGGCGCATGACCTCGATCTGCCGGGCGATCTCCGCCTCGCTCAAGGCTGCAACACGAGCACGCGCCCGTTCAAGCCCCGGCATCGCATGGACGGCAACCGAAGTGCCGTCCGCGGCGGATATCTGAATGCCGTTGCTGGGCATGACGAAATACGGCACGTTGAGCTCGAGCGCTGCCGATCGCTCGGTGCGCTGCAGGGGCCAGAACGGGTCGGCATCGACGTCCCAATCGGCAAGCCGGGCCAGGAAATCCGCCTGCACCGACCACGCGACGCCGTCGTCCATCGTGCGGTGATTCTGCAGGCGGTGAACCAGCATGTGGTAGAACTCCGTGGGCCGGATGACCTTGCGAACCGGCAGTCCGCCGAAGCGATCAAACAGCCCCACCTCTCCGGCCTCGCCGGTGTGTGAGCCAAGAAACAGCGCGTAGTCCTCGAAACCCGAGATCACGTCGTCGATATGGTCGCCAAGTCGGGCGTAGCGGCCCTCGATGTGCGGCAAGTTCGGCGTGGCGCGGGCTTTCGTCACGGTGACCGGTCTCATGGAATCGGAGTTGATGTCGCTCCACGCGAGCGCGGTCGTCGGCGTCGGGTCGAAAGCCATGCCGCCGATCGCGCGTGCCCGGTTGCCGACAGCACGCGCGTAGGACGGAAGCAGTCCGACCGCCATGACCGAGTCGGCGATAACCGCCTTGGCCGCGTTGAGCGCCGGCGCGTTCGCAGCGTTGTGCTCCTCGACGGCGGCCTGCAGGACCGTCTCCAGATCTACCGGCACCGGATGGTCGCCGGCCGCGATCATGTTCTCGTGGTGCATGTCTGCGGCGGCAAAGCAGTGTAAGAGAGCCAGCCAGGCGCCGGCGCGCCGGAAAAACTGCCGGATCCCCCCCGTGTCGGCGCAGCCGGCGTGTTCGACGTACTCGGCCCAGCCGTACCCGTCTTTAGCGAGCACGCGGACCGTCTTAAGCTCGACGGGGGCGCCGGCCAGGTTGAGTCGCTCGACCAGCGCATGCCAGGCGGCATCAAGCCGTAAATCCTTGGGCTTGTACATCACCCGCAACCCGTCCTCAAATTCCACCAAATGCACGCAGTGGCCACCGGTATGCGGATCCGACAGAGCACCGCCGATTCCGGCGACCGGGCTGGCAGCCGGCGACCGAAGGAGATCACCGCGGACGGCTTCGACGTCGGCGGCCATCCGGTTCACGAGTTCGCGTGAAGTGTTGAGCCACTGCCGCGTCACCGCGGCGATCAGCCGCAGCAGAACGGGTTTCTGGTCAAACAGGCGCCGCAAGCCGCCGATCTTCATCTCAAGGACGAACGGTTCGTAGTGGTCGCGGGTGACGCGTTGCTTCGGCACGGCGTCGATCGGCTTGGCTGCGGCTTCCCTGGCTTGGGCGAAGAGGTCGTACAGCACCGGAGCGCACAGGCGGCACAGACGGTCGACCAATAATTCGCGCAGGGACGCGCGGGCCGCGGGGCCGAAGTTATCGGATGCCGACGCGTCGACGGAGGTCCAAAGCCGCGCATCGGCTTCGTCGGCCAGCGGCGTGAACAGGTCCTCGAATGGCTGTTCCCCTGCTGTCATGGACGAAGCGCGATTCCTTCGGGTCGTGCGCTGTTGCAGCGCCGAGTCGATCCACATCGCATCGGAGATCCAGGCGGGAGGCGGGGCGAGGTGATGTCGGCGCGCCGTGGCGAATCGCGCGAGAACCCGCTCGACGGAAAGGTTGTCGCGTTGAAGCCGCCTGGCAAACAACGACCAGTCGCCGTCGGCGCATGAGCGGCACCACGCGGCGAGGCGCTTCGCGGCGAGATCGGAATCGCCTTTCTGCCCGCGCAATGTCTCAAATTCGTCGGACAATAGCTCCTCAACGGTGGCCGCGCGAACGGCGAGGCGACGGTAAAAGGGATCCACGCGATTTCTTTCGTAAGGAACGCCGCAGCCGCCTGAACGAAGAACAGGATTAGTTACAGCACCTGTTGTAAGCGGAGGTCTGGTAGGTGTATGACAACGCGACCTCTTCGGCGGCGATCTCCAATTCGATATCGGAAAATTCATGAGCGAGGATGTCTTGAGCGCTGCCGTTCACGGTTAGGGTCGCATTCACTGCTGGGTTCCTTCCTGGGGCGCGCCGTTCTCTGGATTGGTAGAAGCGTACCGACGCAAAGATACGGCGGAGCCACGAATCCGCCACTTCTCTGCAAGCGTCGGCGCTGGTCGTGCCTATCTGTGCGCCGCCGGCAGTAGGCCTTCGCGGCGTGCACGACCGATGTTGGCCATGACGCATTCCAATAACGCGTTGTAGGCGCCCGCGTCGTTGACGACGTCGATGAGCCCATTGTGCCGGAGGTAGGCGTCCACGCGTCGGTCGATCGGCCAGTCGGCGTAGATCTTTCCGGTGAACTCAGAAACGAGAAATTTCCATGCGATGGTGTCCAGCTTCCGTTTTGTCAGCTCGACGTAGCCGGCCTTTGTCATCGCAAACCCCTCTCGGTCGTGCTTCACGCCTTCAAGTCTGCTCGCTAGACACATCTACAACATGAGTACTGCGCTACTCTACTTCACACGGCAGAATGAAAACCATTTTTCAGAAGTCCCCGTCCGGGTGCACCTGTTCATTAGTTGACGCCGGCATTGTCGGTGCCGACCATCAACCCGATGTCTTTAATTCATGGCGGCGACGGCCGGGTGAGCTGCCAACCGATGAAGGATCGGTGACATGTCAGACCACAACCATCCAAGGTTGCTGCTGATGATCGACCATCCGAACACCCGATCGGGCTCATCCGAAAGTTTTATGGCTGAGGACCTCCGAGCGATCCCACTTCAGCGGGAGATCCCGGTCCCACGAACGTATCGACCCACCCACGGTGGCGAGGCAACAGGACCATCGTGATTCCGTACGCCAAAGCGCTCGGCGATGACACGATATTGAGGTGCGCGACGACGGGCCTGTGCAGCACGGCGACGCCGACGGTGATCGCCGCGCGTCGATCGACGATCTGCTCGATCGCGCCGTGTTCGCGATCAACAGTGGTGATCGGGCAGCTGCTACCGCGTTCGCGGGTGAAGTGCTGGCCATCGACGGCGCCAACGCCGACGCCGAGGATCTGCTCGCGGCTCCCGACGACACCGGTGAGATGCGAAGACTCACCATCATCTTCATCGATGTCGTCGAATCGACGAAGCTGTCCACTCGCCTGGAACCCGAGCCCTACCGTGTGCTGGTCGGAAAGTATCGCGAGTTGGTGACGCGCGCGATCCAGCGCTACGAAGGCCACATCGCGTCGAGCAAGGGTGATGGACTCCTCGCGGTGTTCGGTCACCCCGTTGCCCACGAAAACGACGTCCACCGCGCGGTGCGGGCCGGGCTGGACATCACGCGCGAAGTGCGCCGGCTCAGCGAACAGGCCCAGCGCCGGTTCGGTGTGGGTATCGACGTCAGGGTGGGCGTGCACCGCGGGCTGGTGTATCTCGACGTCGCCCAGGACGACGTTTACGGGCTTGGCGCCAATCTCGCCGCTCGCGTTTGCTCGCTGGCGCCGCCCGGGTCGGTGGTGGTGTCGGATGTCGTGGCGTCGCTCATCGGCGACGCGTTCGACATGGAGCGCCGCGAACCGGCTTCGGTCAAGGGGATCGCGGAGCCGGTCGCCCACCGGCGGGTGATCGGGGAACGAACAGAGGCGTCAAGGATCAAGCGAGGCCCACTGATCGGCCGCGACCGTGAACTCGCGCGCCTCGAGAAGACTTGGGCGCGAGCGCAGTCCGGCAACCTGACCACGCCAGGCGTGGTCTTTCACGGCGAGGCCGGAATCGGTAAGAGCAGACTAGTTGGCGCGGCGACCGAGGTGGCCGAACGCAATAGCGGGGCGGTGCTGGAGCTGAACGGGTCGCCGTTTCACACCGACGTCGGCCTGCATCCGATTCGCGCCTTGATCGAAAGTCGCTGCGGCATAGAGCGGTCCACCGACGCCGACGACCGGCTCAGAATGCTCGCAGCCGAAATACGTTCAGTGGGACTCGATTCCGCGGACATGGTGCCGTTCCTGGCGCGCGTGGTGGGTGTTCCGGCCGACGGCGGTTATCGGCCGGTCATCGCCGAAGGCCGCGCCCTGCAGGAGATGATCGTTTCGGCCGTCGGCGACTACCTAGCGGCATGTGCCGGCGACGAGGCGGCACTGCTGGTGGCCGAGGATGTCCATTGGTTCGACCCGTCGAGCCTGGAGGTACTCGGCACAGTGCTCCGCGGCGGGACCGGCCGCCTGATGGTGGTGGCGACCGGCCGGGACGGAGGATGGTTGCCGACCGACTGGCCCGTGAAGGTATTCGATCTGGTGCCGTTGACCGATAGGGAGACCGACGCGCTGACCGAAGCACTTGAGCCCGGGCTGACGGCCGAGCAGCGGGCCACAGTGCGCGCGCGCTGCGACGGGATCCCGTTCTACATCGAACAGATCGCCGCTGAGTTGCAAGCCGCCGGGGAACAGGGCGAAGCCGGTGTCCCAGAGGCCTTGTACGAGCCGTTGTTTGCCAGGCTTCGGGCCAGCGCACACGCCGTTCCTGTGGTTCGCGCGGCGGCGATCATCGGGAGGCAGGGAGACCGCAGCGAGCTCCAAGCGGTGCTGGACCTCACGGAGGCCGCCATCGACGACGCGATCGACGAACTGGAAGACGCGCAAGTCTTCGAGCCGTGGGGCGTCGACGGTTGGCGCTTCCGCCACGAGTTGTTGCGGGAGGTCGCCGCGGAGTTCGCGCCGCCCAGTGTGGCCCGCGGCCTGCATGCTCGCGTCGCCGACGCGATGGTCGAGCAGGGCGGTGATGAGGCGGATTGGCCGTTGGTCGGCGCGCACTACGAGCAGGGTGAGCGGTTCGCCGACGCTGTGTCGGCCTACCGGACCGCGGCCGCCCAAGCACGTCGGCGCGGCGCACTCGCCGAAGCCCGGGTACACCTCACCAAGGCGCTCGACCAGCTGCCCGGCATACCTGCCGGTTCCGAGCGTGACCGATTGGAATGCGGCCTGAGGCTGGAGCGCGGACATCTCGCCGGTTTGGTCGACGGCTACCAAAGGCCATCTGCCGCAGGAGATTTCGAACGGTGCGTACAGCTACTCGGAGCGCACCCCAAAGACAACCAGCTGCTGGGGGCCCTTACCGCGATCATCAGCTATCACAGTGTGCGTTCGGATATGAACGCGATGGCTGAGGTCGTCGAGATGCTGCGCGGAAGCACCGATCAGCCGCGTCCCTGGCTGCGATACATCGTCGAGTCGACATCGGCCTGGGTGGCCTTCTCTCGCGGCGATCGTGAATCCGGTTTCCAGCACCTGGCAGCGTGGGAAGAGATACTGACGGGCGACGGCGCTCAATTCGCTCACACAATCGAATTTGTCGGGCTCGACGGGTTCATCGACCTAGCCGGCGTGCGGACGCTCGACTGCGTCCTCATCGGCGACTTCGTCGGCGCTGAAGCCGTGCTGGCATGGGCGGAACGTCGTGTTCAGCGAATCAGTCCGGACCGTCGAGTGATGAACACCTGCCATGTCGATTCGCTTAGGTTCTGGGCCCTGCTCGAGCAGGGCGATATCCAGGATGCTGCGACGCTAGCGCGACAGGTCCACGATCTGGCCGCATCACACGGGATCGACACGCTCAGGCTGAACGGCGCTACCGCGCGCGCTGCGGCCGATGCGTTGTTGGTCGCGCACGGTGCCAACAGTGACCGCGATGAGTTACTGGGACGGATCGCACGGCTTACCAAACTGCTCGACATGTGGCGGCGTATTGGGCTGGAGGTGTATCGACCTCTCTTCGACGGGGTGGTCGCACGCCTGCTTCTGATTGCCGGTGACCCCGACAGCGCGCGCGCCTGGCTGGACACCTCGCTCGAGGTCACCGCCAGAATTGGTCAGCTCTCCTACGATGCCGAAATTATGCGCCTCCGCGCCCACACGGCAACCTCTGCGGATCAACGCCAGGAGGAACTCGTTGCGGCGGGGGACCTTGCCCGACGCCAGGGTTTCACGTTGTTGGAATTGCGAGCAGCGCTAGACGATTTCGAGCTGCGTGGACAATCCGCGCGCGATGCGCTCGTTGATGTCGTCCGCCGGATGCCGGCCGAGGGTGGTGCTCCGGAACTGGCGCGCGCTCAGGAGTTGTTGGCTGAGCGGGCGTGAGCCGGGCCTGCGCCAAACGCGATGGGCAGCGTCGGCGCGAAGTCACCTAGCGAGATACTCGCCGCTGAGGGCGAGCTAATCGACACCGAGATCGACCGCCGCCAATCGCCCAGAAGTATTCACCGGTATCCGGCTGGGGGAGGGGACAAAGAAACACCGGCCTCTCGGCCGCTGCGGCTGATAGGCCGTGCGATCAGACGGTCGGGGCAGCCTGAAAAACCACGGGTAGCTCAAACTGTTCGGCCGGCGAGTACACCGCCGCAGCGTCGCGGTCGACGCCGCTACTCGGGGATCACGCCGAGTTGCTTGAGCATGCCCAGCGTGTCCTCGGAGATGTGGTCCTCGACGATCTTGCCATCGTGGATGGTGAAGATGCTCACGGCGCCGACGTCGACGGCCTTGCCGGTCGGAGGGGCGCCGAAGAACTCGCCGGTGTTGGTGCCCACGCCCCTCCACCGGACCGCGACCCGGTCATCCTCGGCGATCACGTCCTCGGTGATGATCGTGAGGTCGGGGAAGCCGGCCCGGAAGCCCATGAACAGCTGCTTCACCGGTTCCAGTCCGTGCAGCGATCCGCCCGGCGCGCTCGGGTGGTAAACGGTGACGTCCTCCGCCATCACCTCGCCTGCGGCGTCCCAGTTGCCCTTGCCGACGACCTCATTGAGAAAGCGGTCTGCGACAGCCTTGTTTTCCGCTACGCCCATGCCCTTTGTCCTTTCGCTTTGAAACTCGGATTACTCCCAGCGGAATCCGGCATCCTCGGCCGCCCGCACAAGCGCCCGTTCGGCCAGGACCGACGCGAGGTGAATCCGGTACTCGCCCGACGCGAACAGGTCGGTCACACCCGTTCCGGCGTCGCTGGTCTTGAGGGCGGCCGTCGCCAGTGTGGCGCGTGCGGGCATGGTGCCCTCGACCGCCGCCTCGACCTCGCGCAGGCGGATCGGTCGTTCGAACACGCCAGTGACCGCCACCCGGCACTGGCCGACGAGGTTGTCGCTGGTCCGCACCACCCGGACCGCCACGGCGGCGATGGGGTAGAGGGTGGCGTGGTTGCGCTGCTTCTCGTAGGCACTACCCGACGTCGGCGGTAAGGCAATCTCGACCCCCGTGATGATCTCGACCGGGTCGAGGGCCGTCTCCGGGCCACTGAGCAGGTCCTCGGCACTGATCGTCCGGGGGCCGGCCGGTCGGGTGGTGTGCACCTTCGCTTCCAGAGCCAGGGCCACGGCGGCCAGGTCGGCCGCCGGGTGGCGCGACGCCAGAGTGCCGCCGACCGTGGTGCAGTTGCGCACCTGGGCGTCGCCGACGCTGCCGATCGCCTCATCGAGTGCCCGCAGGTGACCGCCGAGCTTCGTGTCGCCGGCCAGTTGGTTGAGCGTGACCATGGCTCCGATGCGTACCTTGCCGGTGGCGTCGTCGACCGAGACCTCGCGGAGGCCCGGGACCTTTCGAAGGTCGACCAGCATCGGAGGGGCCGTCCGACCGGCCTTCATGTCGGGCACCAGGTCGTGGCCTCCCGCCAGCAGCCGGGCCCCGGGGCGTTCGCCGAGCAAGGCTAGCGCCTCGTCGACGGTGACCGCCGCGGTATAGGTGAATGCGGGGACGTAGACGCCCATCAGGCACCGTCTCCGTTGGACCCGGCCGGGGCGTGCTGGCCGTTCTCCTGCAGGATCCGCCACAGCTTCTCCGGCGTGTACGGCATGTCGACATGCTTGACGCCCAGGTCGGAAAGGGCATCCACCACCGCGTTGGCGATGGCGGCCGCGGCACCTATGGCGCCGACCTCGCCCGCGCCCTTGGCGCCCAGGGGGTTGTGCTGCGTCGGCGTGACCGTCCGTTCGATGTTGAATTCCGGAAGGTCGGAGGCCCTCGGGATGGCGTACTCGGTCAGGTTGGCCGTCAACAGGTGACCCTGGTCGTCGTAGATGGCCCGTTCGAACAGGGCTTGGCCCGCGCCGTGGGCGATGCCGCCGTGAACCTGGCCGTTGATCACCATGGGGTTGGCGACCTCGCCCACATCGGTGACCGCAACGAAATTGACCAGGTCGATCTCGCCGGTCCTCTCGTCGATCTCCACCGTGGCGACATGGGCTCCATAGGGGAAGTTGAACTCGGGCGGGTCGAAGAACGTGGTGACGTCCCAGTTGGGCTCCATGCCGGCAGGCAGGTCCCATCCGTACCACCCGGCGATCGCGATCTCGTCGAGCCTCTTGCTTTTGTCCGGTGAGCCGCGGACCCAGGCCTTGCCGTCCTCATAGACGATGTCCTGCACGTCCGCCCCGAGCATGTGCGCCGCCAGCTTGATGAGCTTCTCGCGGATCTGGGCGGCGGCATTGCGGACCGCCGGGCCGCACACGCTGAACGAGCGGCTGCCGTAGGTGCCCTGACCATAAGGCGCCGATTTGGTGTCGGAGTGCAGCACCTCGATGCGGGACATGTCGACCTGCAGCTCCTCGGCCACGATTTGCGCGAAGACGGTTTCATGCGACTGCCCATGGGGCGTCGAGCCGATCGAGACTGAGACGTCACCGGTGGGGTGGAGCCGCACGTTGGCACTCTCCCAGGTGCCACCCAGCATTCCCTCCTTGGACATCCGGGGTGACGGGCCGACCCCGCTGACGGCGACGAAGCAGCCGATTCCCATGCCGAGCCGCTTCCCGCGGCCGCGGGCGGCGGCCTTGAGCGCGGCCACGTTGACGAAGTCGGCCATCTCCATGGCCTTGTCGAGCGCCGCCGGGTAGTTGCCGGAGTCATACATCCAGCCCAGGTGGTTGTCGAAGGGGAACTGCTCGGGTTGCACGAAGTTCTTCCTGCGGACCTCGGCCGGGTCCTTGCCGATCTCGGCGGCAAAACGGTCGACCAGGCGCTCGACCAGGAAGGTGGCCTCGGCTCGGCCCGATCCGCGTTGGGCGCCGAGCGGCACGACGTTGGTGAACGCCGCGTAGACCCCGCAGAAGGCGTTGGGGATTGCGTAGCACCCGGTCATGCTGCGGCCGATCATGGCCGTGGCCACGCCGGGACCGATGGTGGACGGATAGGCACCGAGGTTGGCGTAGCTGGTGCCGCGCATCGCGGTGATGGTGCCGTCGCTGTTGCCGGCCAGCGTGGCCTCGATGTTGTGGTCACGGCCCTGCACCGTGGACCGCATGAGACCTTCGCGGGTGTCGACCCATTTGACCGGGCGTCCGAGCTCCTTGGACAGGAACAACACCAGCGCCATGTCGGAGTACAGGTAGCCCTTGGTGCCGAAGCTGCCACCGATGTCCGGCGAGATGACCCGCACCTTGTTGTAGGGCACCCCCAGCACCGCGTAGGCCAGCAGGAACCGGTGATTGTGCGTGGCCTGAGTGGAGGCGTACAGCGTGTACTCCTCGGTGTCGGGGTCGTACGTGCCGACCGCGCCGCGGGGCTCGATCGGGCTGTTGATGGTGCGCTGGTTGAGCATGGACTGACTGACCACGATGTCGGCCTCCGAGATCGCCCGGTCGGTGGCGTCCTTGTCGCCGCACGTCCAATACGCGTTGAGGTTGTTCGGGACCGCCTCGTGCAGCTGCGGCGCCCCGTTCTCGATGGCCTCCTTCGGCGTGGTGACCACGGGTAGCAGCTCGTAGTCCACGTGGATGGCGTCGAGGGCATCGTGGGCCTGGACCCGCGTCTCGGCCACCACGGCCGCGACGGCGTCGCCGATGTAGCGGACCTTGTCCTTGGTCAGGACCGGATTGGACGCCGGCAGTCCCGTCGGGTGGGGCGGGAAGTGGCTCTCCACCCCGCCGGGCACCCAGATGCACGGCAGCGGCATCATGTCGCCGAGGTCGCCGGCGGTGACGACGCGCACCACGCCCGGGAGCTTCAGGGCGGCCGACGGATCGATGCGCTTGATCAGGGCGTGGCCGTGCGGGCTGCGCAGGATGGCCATGTGCAGCATGTCGGGAAGGTCGATGTCGGCGATGAATTTGGCATCGCCACGCAGGAACCTCGGGTCCTCCGTACGCTTGATCTTCTCGCCGAAGATTTTCATCGCACACCCGTGAACTGCAGCCGAATCCGGCCGGACTCCAGCACCAGAGCGTCGAACGTCTTGATCACTCCGTGGTTTGACTCGACCGTGGCCTCGAACATCACAGTGTCTTCGGTCTCGGTGAAATTATCGGTCGACGTGACCCGCTCGATTGTCACCGAATTGAAAAATTGTTTGAAATACGCCGTGATCTGTTCCTTGCCGCGCACAATGTGATCGAACGACACGATGACGGCGTTGTCGTGGTAGTGCTTTTCAACCAGACTCTCGACATCCTTGTCGAGCAGGTACTTCACCTGTTGTTCGTAGAACAGCTTGCCCGGGGTGTCGACGACCATCTTGACGGGGCTGTTCATGATGTGACGGGGCTGTTCATGATGCGGGTTGCGTGCTGGACGGCCTGGACGCAGTGCTGGTAGCCGGTGCAGCGACAGAGGTTGCCGTCGAGCCAGGCCCGGATCTGGGACGAGGGCGGATCAGCGTTGTGATGGCTCAGCAGGTCTGACATCGACATCAGCATCCCAGGGGTGCAGAAGCCGCATTGCAGGCCGTGTTCCTCCCAGAATCCTTGTTGGAGCGGGTCGAGTTGGCCGTTGGTGGCCAGCCCCTCGACCGTACCGACCTCGGCGCCGTCGGCCTGGGCGGCCAGCACGGTGCAACTCTTGACAGAGATCCCATTGAGGGTGACGACGCAGGATCCGCACTGACTGGTGTCGCAACCCACCTTGGTGCCCGTCAATTTGAGCCGTTCCCGCAACAAATCCACCAAAAGCACCTGAGGCTCTATCTCAAGGGCGTGCTGCTGCCCGTTTACCGCAAGCGTTATTTGCATGTGGTTTTCCTCCCGCTATGCGAAGCGCACACAAAAGACGGCCGGGCCGTTCGGCAACCAATACTCGGGAATGCTACGCGCGATGGAGGCCGGGAATTAGTGGTTTGCCCACTCTGCAGCCGGTTGCGAAATCCACCATGGCCAAACCGAATCGGGCCGAGCCCCTGCCGGTACGCCAGGGCGATCCAGATCGACAGCACCCGGTTATTAGTCGCTGGCCCGACAGTCGCGTCGAAGGTGTCCCCGCTTCGCGCCTTAAACGAAAACGACGGCCCGCCAGGGTCGAGGGAGACGATGCTCCCAGCGACGGTCAACGTCTGAACGAAGCTGTTCAGGGGCACGAATATCCCTCCTCCCGTGACAAAAACCTGCCATCGCCACATCCGCTTCTGTTGAAGCTGAATCGACAATGAAGCTGAATCGACAAGCACCATGCTGATGGCGCGGTCGGGAGCCGGATAGCGTAGTCCTCTACTCGAATCCCCGGGCGAAAGCTACGGGCTCGAGACCGCAGCTACCGAGCACCGGACGTACCCCTCTCGGTACGTTCCGTCAACCGAGATCCCAACCGGCGGTCGATCATGCCGGCGGCAGCGGCGGCGGGTTCTCTTGGTCGGTATAGCCTTTGGTGATCTGGATGATGTTGCCGGTCGGATCGCGCAGCCATACCGAGCGCCACCCGGGAATGAACTGATCGAAGCCCAGCGGGCCGAAGGTGACGATCGCATCCGATCCCATCTCCGCGATCTTGCGGTCCACGTCGTCTACCTCGAATGAGATATTGCGCACGCCCGACCAGTGATAGCCGTCTCCTGCGGCCTGCGCAACCGGTTTCGGCTCATCGGCGCGGAACAGCTCGAGCACTGTTCCGGCGCCGCGCAAAAAGACGATCTGCGCGCCTTGGCCCATGTCCACCACGCGCGCACGGCGGAAACCGAAGTGCTTGGTGTAGAACCGTTCTACGGCTATCGGATCGTCGCAGGTTAGGGAGATGTGGTTGAGGCTAGGATCCGGCATGTGGTGTTCTCCTCTGCCATCTTTGGCTTGCGACGTCAGGCCTGGGCGCGAGCGGCCTTGACCAGATCGGCGCACTTTTCGCCGATCATGATGACGCCGGCGTGACAATTCCCCGAAGGCACGGCCGGCATCACGCTGGCATCAGCGACACGTAGTCCCTCGATGCCGTGCACCCGCAGCTCGGGATCGACGACGGCGAGCGCATCCAAACCTATGCGGCAGGATCCCGCCTGGTGATGGTACGACTCGGCGCGGTTGCGGACGTCGTCGCCCAGCTGGGCATCGGATACGTTTGGCCCGGGTAGCACCTCCGCCTGCACCCAGTCCGCGAAGGCCCGGGTGGCGTAGATCCGCCGTGCCAGCCGCACGCCCTCGGTCAGGCGGCGGTGATCCGCTTCGACCGCCAAATAGTTGGGATCGATCAGCGGTTTCGCCAGCGGGTCGGCGCTGGCGAGCCGCACCCGACCGCGCGAGAGCGGCCGAACCACGCCCGGCAGCATCACCATAACGTCCGGCGGCGGTTCGGCTCTGACCTGCAGCGGGTCACCGTGCACGAATGCCATCTGCATGTCCGGCCCCGGCCAGCCGGGTGTCGAGCGGTAGAACAGCGCCGCTTCCGACATATTGTTGTGCGGGCGCGGGATCGGCTGCTTAGCAACACATATCACGGGGACCAGCACATGATTGTGAAAGTTCTCGCCCACGCCCGGCAGGTCCACCAGCGCCGGAATGCCGAGCGCTGCCAGCGAGTCGCTCGCTCCGATGCCAGACAGCAGCAGCAACTTCGGCGAGTCGATCGCCCCGGCGCAGACGATCACCTCACGGGTGGCGGTGGCGGTCTCGGTGCTGCCGTTGCGGACGTACTCGACGCCGGTGCAGCGGCGGCCGTTGAACAGCAGTCGGGTCGCCTGCGCGCCGTCGATCAGCTCCAAGGTCCGTTCGTGCTCCGGCTTGGGCTGCTCCCTGTCCAGAGCCGGATAGAGGTAGGCGACCTCGTCGCTGTGCCGCTTGCCGTCCTTGATGTTGACGTGGTGCCATCCAGCACCCTCCATCCGTGGACCGTTGAAGTCCTCGGTGCTCGGAAACCCCAGTTCCACGCAGGCATCGATAAAGGCTTGCGAGACCGGGCTCGGATCGTGTCGTTCGACGCTCGCGACCCGCAGCGGACCGCCCTTGCCCGCCAGCGGATTGGTGTCGTCCTCCTGATCCTCGAGCTTCTGAAAATAGGGCAGCACGTCGTCGAAAGACCAACCTGGGCAACCGTTGTAGGCCCAGTTGTCGTAGTCGCTGCGGTGCCCGCGGATGTGCATAAGGATGTACAAGTTACTGCTGCCGCCGGGCATCCTGCCGCGCGGCTCGGGAAATCGCCGGCCGCAGCAATGAGGCTGGGGCACACTGCGGTAGCCCCAATCGACCGGCGTGTTCTGAACGAGGCCCCAATGCGACGGGATGGCGATGTCTTCCGCGACCCTCGGCGGCACCTGGCGACTGCCTGCTTCCAGCACGGCCACGTGGATGCCGGCATCTTCGCTGAGCCGCGCGGCGACGGCGGAGCCGGCCGAACCGGCGCCGACGACGATGTAATCGTAATTGGCCATCTTCCCCTCGTTGCCGATTATGGCTGCCTCTGATCGAGGTACGGCTGGAACGGCAGGCTGTCGTGAATCGTTCGCATGTAGACAATCCGACCGTTCTGTATCTGAAAATAGTTGGCGCCGATGACCTCTCGGTTCGCGTCGCCCGGATAGGCGATTGGCACGCCATGCGAGTTCTGCCCCTCGAAACGCCAGACGACGACGGCGGCGTCGCCGTCGATGACGATGTGCTGCGGGTGCATCTGAAACACGCGGTAGCCGTTACGGATCCCGTCGATCGCGCCGCGTAGCACGTCAATGCCCTCGAAATGGCCGGCGAGTTGCTCGTCGCCCACCACATCGTCGCTGAACAGCGTGAGCCACTGCTCCCAATCGCCACGGTTGCCGCAGTCGTAATAGCGGTCGATGACGTCCCGAACGGTCATGCGTCTTTCTCCTTCGCGATCAGGATTGTGTCCCAGGCCGAAACACGCCGGCGGGATCCTCGAAGAGCGGCACGCGATCGTTGATGTTGATTACTCGCCTTCAGATCGCATCGGTCGCAGATGCGTTGCACCAGAGCCAGATTCGTTTGGCCAGCATTTCTGTTCGACATTGCCGATTCTCCCGACGTATACGTGGACCCGAATGCGGTTGCCTTGCCGTCGTTACGTTAGCAGTCAAAGCGACGGCGAGCCCGGCATCGGCCGCATCTCGTCCACCACATATCGCGCGATCACCGGCCTCCCGGTTTCCGGCGACCGAATCATTCGCCATGTCTGGAAGGCGTCGAACCCGAACCACTCGCTGCGGGGGGCGGGCGGTGTCCAGCGCCGGCCCTGCCAGTTGACGACCACCTTGACCTCCGCATCCGGTCCCTCCGACGTCGCTTCCACCTGGCTCAGCGTGTGCACCTCGTCGAAAAACAAATTGATCACGCCCGGATGATCGCCGCCGCCCGCGTACCAGTCGCCGAACTCCTGGCGGCTGCGCAAAGTGGCCTCCGGGACGACGAACTCCAGTCCCTCATCGAGGACCAACGGCGCGATATCACCAGCCGGAACGTGTACATCGAGTTTGCGGTACCAATCCGCCGCAAACGCCTTGATCTCGTCGCGCGTTAGCGGCCCCTCTCCGGCTCGTTCTCCTGCCATAGCGATTCCCTCAATCTTTCGTGGAATGGCCGGTTACGACCCGCGGATATGCCGGCGTCCGGGATACATCTCTCTCCAGCACGAGCTCGATCAGGTACGGCCCTTCGTGTTCGAGCATCGTGGTGATCGCCCCGGCAATCTGCGCCGGCTCGCTTACCCGACAACCCGGCACGCCCAGCCCCCGCGCCAACGATACGAAATCAAGATCAGGTTCACCAACATCGAACGACGGCGGAAAACTGGCTTCGTCCGGTTGCAGTCCGCGATCACTCCAATAGGTGACGATGTTCTGCTTCAGGATCCGATAGCTCGCGTTGTGACACACGACGAACTTGGCTCCGATCCGAAAGTGCGCCGCCGTCCACAGCGCTTGATAGGTGAACATCGCTCCACCGTCGCCGGTGAAGCCGACAACCGTGCGATCGGGATGCGCCAACTTGACGCCCACGGCTCCCGGAATGCCCACTCCGAGCGTTCCGCCCGGCGTCTCGAAAAACTCCCCCGGGGTCGTCGGGAGCACCCACCGCATCAATTCCGTCGTATACGTGAGGGATTCGTCATAGACGATGGCGCCCTGCGGCAGCTGCTTGGCCAGCTCTTCGGCGAACGCCGACATGTGCAGCGGAACCGCCATGCGGTTGGCGCGGTCTCGTTCCAGATCGCCGGCACGCTGCTGTTGCGTTTCCCGCGCCGAACGCTCGGCGCGATCGCGGGCCGCTTGCTGTTGCGCCGGTGACAGCCGGTCTGTGAGCGCGTCGGCCAAAAGGCGCAGGGTCAGCTTCGGGTCGCTGACGAGCCCGAGCGTGACCGGATGGTTCTTGGCGATTTCGTAGGCGTCAAGATCGATGTGAATAACCTTGGCATCCGGACGGAACGGGTTTTCAAGCAACGGGAAAACGTCGGGAAACACATACGTGCCGCAGATCACCACCGCGTCGGCGTCTGCGACTTTCTGGCGGCTCACCTGCCCGAACATATGCCCGGTCGAGCCGCGGTAGAGCGGATGCGTCCAGGGGATATTGAGCTCCGACGCCATCGCGCCCCAGACATCGGCGCCGAGCACCTCGGCCAATCGCGCGAGCTCGCCCTGCGCCTGCGAGTGCGCTATGCCATCGCCCATGATGATCACGGGAGTCTGGGCATCCGCCAGCAATTCCGCAGCGCGCGCGATCAGCGCCGGCTCCGGTGTCACACGAGTCTCCGGAACGACCGTCGGCAGCACCGGCTCCTCGTTGGGCTGATCGAGAATGTCCTGCGGGACGGAGAGAAAAACCGGGCCGAAGGGCGGTGTCGCCGCCATCTTGACGCATCGGCGCAACAGGCGCAGCAGGCTGCCGGGGTGAGTCACCCGTGCGGCGTACTTGGTCACCGGCCGCGCGAGGGCGACCAGGTCCAGCGCCATATGGGCATCGAGCGCGTCGGCGGCTATGCCCGCCTCGCCGGCGATGACCACCAGCGGCGCGCGCTGCATACGGAAGGCTTGATAGAGACTGCCGATGGCATTGCCGAGGCCGACGCTGCAATGCAGCTGCACCGCGGTCGGTTTCTGGGTCGCCTGGGCATAGCCGCTGGCCATCAATACCAGCGCCGCTTCCTGCAGACCCACAATGTATCGGATCGCGGGAAAGCGAGAGACCTCGTCGAGCAATCCCTCTTCGCTGCTGCCGGGGTTGCCGAACATGGTGGTCATGCCGTCGGCCCGCAGCTGTTCGAGCAGCTTACGGTGCCCCGTCGTCGTCGCCATCGCGTTTGCTCCTCATCGGGTGTCTCGTTGAGCCAGAGCTGGGTTAGGCCTGAAAGCCCGGCTACCACCCCCGCATCTTTTGGCCGGTCAGGACGCTGTCCGGCGTCGACCTGCTGGTGATGATTCGATAATCGACGATGACGCTTGTGGGATGGCTGAAGTTGCCGTGATATCCGTCGTCGGGGCCCGGTCGCGTCGCCCAAGATGATGCTCCGGCGCGGGTCTTCTTGCCAGCAAATGATCTGTCGGCCATATCAGGCTTTCGTTTGAATAGGTTTCGTCTATGCCTGCGCTTGCACTGGATTTGTTTGAAATTCGACTACAAGTTCGATGGTCGCGTCCACGGGGTTGGGTGGCATCCCGTCCGTCGGAATCTGGTACTCGGCCAGGTTCGCCGGATCCAGCTCCTCGGTCATGTCCACCCCATTTGCACGGACGCGCGTAATCTTCACGCGGCCCGGTGGCATGAAATCGGGCAGCACGTTGATCGACTTCTGCTGCTTGATGGTGTTGATCTTGAAAAAGAGGCTGAAGGTGTTGTCGGAGCCACCGCCTGCCGCGACGTAGCTGCGCGTGTAGATGTGCGAGAGGTAGGCCAGTTCGAAGACGTGATACCCGATCGAGTGGCTGCTCTTCATCTCGTACTGTCCTTCGAGGATCGGCAGGCCATTCTCAGTCGTCCGGAAAAAGTAGCCCTGGCGTTCCCGATCGAGGAAAAACAGATTCCAGAAGGCCGAGGATTCCCGCGCCAGACGCAGATAGTCCGGATTCTCGGTCACCCCGTAGAGGATCAGATACGCGAGGATGCCCTGCTCCTGCTGCCAGAAATCCTTGGTGGCGCCCCAGGCGAATTGCGTCGGCATGCCGCCGTTCGGATGCCGCTGGACGCAGTCGAAGATGCCGCCGCGGATCTTGTCGAGGCCGACCTCGCCCATGCGATCGGCGAGTCGCTTCGCAACCTCGAGGCAACGGTCGGAGCGCTTGACGTACCCCTCCGCTTGCTGGGTCTTGCCTTCGTCTCGCAGTCGTTTGGCGCGAGTCTGGAAGTAATGGGAGCAACGGGTGAGGTTCCAGGCGATTTTCAGATTGTGACCCACTACCGCCCGGTTCTGCTGCCAGCGGTACGTCAGGTCGGGTGTCCAGTCCGCGTGAAAGCGCTCGAACACGAAATCCGAATCGGGGTCGGGGAACTTTTCGCAGATCAGCGAGGAGGTCTCCTCGAGGATGCTATGGCAGACCTCGAGCAGCGGCGCGAGGATCCGCCGGACCTCCCCTTGTGGCAGGGGGTCGAGCGTAAGAATGAGGTTGACCAGATAGGCCGGGATGTGATCACCCACCGAATTCCAGTTCTTTTTCGAGCGGTTCTCCTCCGCCAAGACCTTGTCGGGCCGCATTGTCGCCGGATCCAGGTGTGAGTAATAACCGCCTTTTCCAGCAAAACCCTTTTCCGTCGCCGACGGCGAATCCCAGAAAAAACTTTGGAAGGTGTTGATGGTGCGCTGGATGTCCTCCAGCAACTCCCAGTCCAGGGTGACGCGGTATAACTGGGTAAGACCGGCAAGTGCGTAGATTTGCTCGTAAAGCGGAATGGTTCCGACATCGTCCGGGCCCTGCGAGGCGAATAGCAGGAACTCGCCCCGCTCGCCCTGCACATTGCGTCGGCGACCGTAAGACCAGAAGCAGTAGTGGCCGTCGTGGCTGAGGCTGCGAAACGCCTCACGCAGGTAATTCCCGGCGGCGCGGGCCGCCATCAGGTAGCGGTCGGCGCCGGTCAGCAGATACGCGGACGACAAGTCGTAGAGCAGTCGCGAAAGGACGGCGCATTCCTGAATCGTGTCGTCCGTCGCCTGACCGAGAATGTTAAGGGTCGTCCGATAGAATTTGGCGAAATCATCGATGCTGTAGCTGCGCTTGGCGTCGAATAGGTGGTCCAGGATACGGTCGGCCATCTGCGTTACCTGCGAAGGCCACCAATGCGTTTCCTCGAACATGTACTGCTCTGAATCCGAATGAAGCAGGTGCACGTCGCGGGCCTCGTAGCGCTGGCCGCCGCCATTCTCCTGGTAGACGCCGCTCACGAACACCGGCCGACCAGGAACGGCATACTTGCGCAGTTTGTAAACAATGTCGTCGTCGCCGGGGACGCGATCCTGGTCGGGCACCCTGTCGCGGTCCACGCCGTCGAGATTCGACAGCACCTGGTAATTAGTCTCGGGCCCGACGATCGCCACGAAGGTGTCCCCGCTTCGCGCCTCAAACGAAAACGACGGCCCGCCGGGGTCGACGGAGACGATGTTACCAGCGACAGTCAACGTCTGGTTGTAACTATTCAGGGGCACGAGTATTCCCTCTCCTCATGACAAAACCTGGTCACGGATCGGGTGCAGACGAATAGCTATAAATCAAGCGCCTTTACCCATTCGACAATGCGTCTTTAACAGTGCGGCGTTGTTTTACATCTAGCAATCGTGCGGTGAGACCGAATTCTGCGAAAACCTCTTCCCGTCGAGAGGGAGTAGTCGAAAGGGAGTATATGTACAGGTCTCACATGGTGCAAGCGTCTCGCACTACCCGGTTTCGAATAAAGTGGGGTTCGAAGCTGGTAGGTGTCGGCAGCGACGATCCCGACCGCCCTTGCAGGGTGCTGTTTTCGGCCGCGTGCCTGCAGACCCGTTCGCCCGAGCGTAAGCCTCTTCGCGGGCCGTCCCGCCTATTTGCCCTGCAGGACCGGCGGGTCGGTGAAAGGATCTGCATTGCACACCTCCGGCGCCGAAAGGGCTTCTATGCGAGGCACGCCAATGCGTATCGTCCTGCACACGCTGGTGGCCCTGGCGGTTGCGCTGGTCGGCTATCTTGGCTTGGTCGCGCTTCGTCCGAGTACGGCATTGGCGGGATTCGGGCGGCAGGCCTCGTGGCAATCCGTCGCGATCGTGACCGCGATATTGGCAGTTGTTTGCGTCCTTAGTTATATCTCGCGACGCGACCGCACATCACCCACCGTTCCCGTCGTCATCGTCGCGGGGCTTACCGCCACAAGCATTGTTCTCGGCTTCAGCTCGTACTGGAGCTGCAACGACAAACACCATCCGACCGTCTTCACCTCACTTCTGTGGGCCGCCGCCGACCTGATCAAGGTTAACGTGGACGACCGTTCGCTGCAGGGAAGAGTGTGTCCTATGCCACTGCCGGTCGCGTTAGAGGT
Source organism: uncultured Actinomycetota bacterium (assembly GCA_963767375.1). Taxonomy (GTDB): domain Bacteria; phylum Actinomycetota; class Actinomycetes; order Mycobacteriales; family Mycobacteriaceae; genus Mycobacterium. Next base: position 1,024,392 of record CAVYDT010000003.1, on the reverse strand, counting down.
CGCCCGCCTCACGATCGTGGCCGCGTTCTTCGTCAGCGTGGTCGGAGTTGCGGCTGCGATATTCCGCGCACAGTCTGACCGGCTACGAGCCTGGCTTGCGAAATCAGTGACTGTAGTTGTGGACATCGACGACGACGCTGTGTCGATGGTTCGCGCTCTCGCGCGGGAACACGTGCCGGATCGCACTGTGGTGCTGATAACCGACAGTGTTGACCGCCCGTGCGTTCACGAGGCTCGCAATTACGGATCGCGGGTGCTTCGCGCCGATTTCGATCGCTCGGAAGACGTAGGGACACACCGGCTCTGGCGGCATGTTGAACGCGTCTACTTGTTATCTCCTGATCCGTCGGCGAATCTATCGAGGCTACAAATGATCAGTGAGCGACTAGCCACGGTAGACGCGAAGCAACGCATCCCGCTGATCGTCCGTATCGACGACCCGTGGCTGGCTGACGCCTGGCTGGCCGAGCAGTTCGGCGGTCGCACTGGCACGCGATGGGCAGCCGACGCTGTCGGAATGTATGAAGTGACTGCCCGGCGGCTCCTCGACCAGATCGTCGAGACAAAGACGGTTAGGAGACTTATCGTCGGCGGGTGCTCTCCGCTGACGCTGGCACTGTGCGATTACCTCGCCCGGCGACAGATCGAGCGTGACTTCCAACCGCTGGAGGGCGAATCCCGACTGCCTTCCCTGACGCTAGTCGGACCGGACGCTGAGCAATACAAGCGAGATCACGACTTTCGCCAAGAGCGCCGATTCGGCATCAGCCCGGTACCGATCGACGTGGTCGGAGAAGTTGTCTCGGAGCCGGCACTTTGTAGCTTGGTCGAACCCAGTGTTGATCCGTGCAGTACTGCAGTGATCCTCGTTGATCCGGCACCGGGCACTCGCATCGATCCGATGACCGCGACGCGCGTCGCCGCGCGCTTCCCCACCATCCCGATCTATAGCTGGGACCCGAAGGCCCGCGCCGGCGGAGGCATCGTACCGATCGTCGGTCACCTCTATAGCTACCGCGTCGGAATGGAGCTACCCGACGGCCAGGGCCACACCAACTGGGAACGTGCGGCGATGCGGATCCACGAGCGATACTGCGCCGGATCCGATCGTGAGCAGCCGCCGCGGAAGCCGTGGCCAGAGCTCGAAGACTTTTACAAGCAGTCCAATCTTCGTCAGGTGCAAAACGCTCTTCGGATCGTCGAACAGAATGCAGGGCACACCTGGAACACCTTGGGCGCCCCGCGGGATCCCGTGCCGCTGCCGACGGTGCCAGAGAGCGCGAGCCTCGAGCAGCTCTTTGAGCTGTTCGACACGTTGGGCTTCACCGAGGAGGCCGTCTGGGAAATGGCCCGGGCCGAATTTGAAGATTGGAGCGATTTCCACCAGCGGCACGGATGGACACGTGGGCCCAAGCGCGATTATGCGAACAAGAAACACGAAAAACTCGTTAGTTGGGAACAAACCATCGACGATGAGACTCTGTGGCAACCGGCGCTGAGAAGCCTTGCGGACACTTTGATCCAGCTGCGGGAGCTTGGTTACCGATCTATGCCGTTGTGGCAGCCGTATCACCGGATCGAACAGGTCACGGCCAAACGGCATCCGATGCCGTGGAAGTGGACGTCGCCCGGCGGCAGCACCATCCGGGCCGGTAAGGGCAGTTGGGAAGTGCGCACCGCCGACAATGAGAGCTGGCCGCTGGCCAACGACTTGTTCCGATCGTGCTATTCGCGTGTCGACGGGAACTACTGGATACGCACGACCACCGTGTGGGCGAGGCAAGCGCGTCCGGGCGAAGTGATTGAAACCCCTGACGCAGGGGGGTACGCCGCCAAGGAGGGGGACTGGGTGGTGCAGGGCGAGAGCGGGCAACAATGGTTGATTCCGGATGGCAAATTTCACCGTCGCTACCAGAGTGGTCGCGCCAAGGGACGCGAAGGCCGAGTTTCGGTATCCTCGGCCGAGGCCAGTAGTCCTCACCATGACCGCTGACCAGATCCATTCGAATCGACAACCACGTCCGCGCCACGACTAGCCATACTGCCAGCCACTACGCAATACTCACTGCCACACAAGAACTGTCCGCAGAACCGGGTCAGGCTCCAGGCTGATTTAAAGGCAGGTAGTGCATTACTCGTGCTTGGTGCCGCGCTAACTGGCAGCATTGACGCCGTCGACCACTTGGCGATCGAACACAGCAGAGGCCGCCCATGGAAACCAGTCTTCCGCCTCATAAGGCCAGTCAGGCTGTTAAGACCGGCGCGTTTGATCTGGGTGCGCGATTCGTCGAAGGTGCGGGACTGCGCCGGGGAACGAGCATCGGCGTACTCGACGGGTTGGCAATCAAGGCGGTGCGGGTCAACGGCATCGACCGCACCGAACAGCTCAAACCCAACAGCGTCGACGATTTCCAGGTCCGGCTCGAGGACCTCGAACCTAACACCGACGACGGATCCGTGGACCTGGTCGTCGAATTCGCCGTCCACTAATCCCAGGAGTAGCCGTGATGAACCAGAACCAGCCCGCCCCACAGCAACCACTGGCCGGCAAACGGGTCGCCGTCATCATGGAAAGCCAGTTCATCCCCCAAGAGCTCGAAATCTACCGGCAGCGCTTCCAAAGTTACGGCGCCACGGTGGATTTCGTATCCCATTTGTGGGGGAACCCTAAACTGCGCTTCTACTCCACCGTGGAACCCGGTGTGGTTGATGAACTCCAGTGGCTGGAGGTCGGCATCGAGGTCGATGACGTCAAGCCCAGCGACTACGCGGCCATTATCGCCGTAGCGAACTACGCTACGGTTCGGCTGCGGTCGGTCTCAGACCCGGCGCCGGGGGTCGATCCGCACGAACTGGCGCGCAACGCCCCAGCGGTACGCTTCTTCTGCGAGGCGATGCTCGACCGCCGCATCGTCAAAGGGGCGCCGTGCCACGCACTGTGGCTGCTCACCCCCACACCGGAAGTGCTGCGCGGACGTCGAGTGGTCTGCAACACCGTGGTGCTGGCCGATGTCCTCAACGCCGGAGCCGAATACGTTCCGTTCGAGCCCGGCACCCCGCAACCCGAGCAAGTTTTCGTGGACGACGATCTCGTCACCAACACCGGCTGGCATGCCACCGAACGCCTCGTCGACACCATCAAGGACATCATCGTCAAAAAACAGCAGGCCGCGCCCGCACCAGCAGGAGTGACGCAATGACGCTTTCCGCCGCCCCGACCCTTCCGGACATCGAGCTCCAACCCAGGCAACCCGCCGCGTCGCCGAATACCGTTGCCGTCCAGTTCGTTTACCACACCGGCATCGCGCAAGACCTGTTCAGCAATGTGCGGCTGTGCGGCAGCTGGGACGACAGCGGACTACCCAGCATGGCGTGGACGACCAAACCGATGCAGCAACATACAAGCATCGAGGGCTGCCCCACGTACACCGCCACCATCGAATTCCCCGACACCCAGGTCGGCGCCGAGTATTCCTGGGGCGTCATCGCAGACAGCGGCTTCGGTCGCGACCTGTGGGCCATCCCCACCGAGGTCCCCGACCCAGACTCCGCCGTCCGGCAGCGCACCTTCGCACTGGCCCCCGACCCGATCGAACAGCACTATTGGCTTTCCACCAGCCGACAGCTAGGCGCCAACCCGCGCTGGACCCCCGACGGCGCCCAACGCATCCAATTCGCGGTGTGGGCGCCCAACGCACAACAGGTTTCGGTCATCTTCGGTGACCCCGCGGTCGGCTACATCACCGACGACGGCACTGGGGTGATCGGGCAGCCCATCGCTATGCGGCCCGCCGGCGACGGGGTGTGGGAAACCGACCTGACCGATCCGCAGCTGAACAGCTTCCTCGGCTTCGACCACCGCCCTTACATGTTCCGCGTCGTCAAGGATAACGGCCGCGTCGCCTACCGCACGGACCTGTACTCCCGCTGCCAAATCGGGCGAGGCACCGTTAATCCGGCCAACCTGGCCCCAGGTCAATCCTTCTCGGGACGGCGTGAGGACCTCGACGGCAGTGTCAGCTGCTCGGTGGTGGTCGACCCGCAATGGGTGACCGCTCACTTCCGCAACACCGACTGGCCCGAGACCGAATGGGCTGCCGAGCAAGACTTTTGGAACCACGAGTTCGACCCGCAGCGACCTGTTCCCACCCGCCTCGAGGACCTCGTCATCTACGAGATGCACGTCGGCGGCCTGGGCGCGGGCAAGACCGAACCCGACGGCACACCCGTGCCCGGCGACCTCGACGACGCCATGGGGATGCTGGACTATCTGGTTGATCTGGGTGTCAACGCCGTGGAGCTGATGCCGATGTCGCAGTTCGAAGGCTGGGCGACGTGGGGGTACGGCACCTCGCACTACTTCGCCATCGAATTCAGCGGCGGCGGCCGCGACGAATTAAAACACTTCGTGCGCGAATGCCACCGACGCGGCATCGCGGTCATCCTCGACGTCGTTTACAACCACTACAACCCTGACGGGGAGCGCGCCGAGTGGGCCTACGACTCCGACGATCCTGAGCGCAACATCTACTACTGGTATCAGGGTTCGCCCGGGGACCACCCCGAACCTACCGGCGGGTACGTCGACAACGATTCCAGCGGCTGGGCGCCCCGTTTCAGCGAACAACGCGTCCGGCAGATGTTCATCTCCGCCGCGGTGGCGCAGGCGCTGGAGTTCCACGTGGACGGTTTCCGCGTGGACCAGACCACCTCGATCCACTTCTACAACGCGCTGCATGCCGACGGCCGCCCGGTCGACGCCGCCAACGCGTGCGGCGCGAAATTTCTTCGTGAACTGACCCGCACACTTCGCCTGGTCAAGCCGCACGTGTTTTTCATCGCCGAGGACTACTCGAACTGGGAGGGCGTCACGGCGCCCACCGATCTGGGTGGCCTGGGTTTCGACGCCATTTGGTACGCCGACTTGTACCACAACCTTTCCGGCGACACCGGCCACGGACTCGACTGTGCCAACCTGCTGTCCACCGCCGCGAGCGGCGCTGACGGCGCGCTGGCGATGGGGCTTTTCGCGGGCAAGCTGGCACAGACAAACTACTCGACCGTGGTGTACCCGGAGTCCCATGACGAGGCCGGCAACTCCACGTGGGGGAACGGCCAGCACTCCGGGCGCACCCTCTCGGTCGCCGTCAACTACGCACCCCTGGTGGGTGATACCCGCCGCTATGGCGAAGCCCGCACTCGGTTCTCGGCGGGAATGGTGCTGCTGTCGGCCGGCACCCCGATGTTCTTCATGGGGGAGGAGTGCGGCGACACTGAGCTCTACCGCTACAACGACTTCCTTTGGCACCGCATGGATTTCCAGGGTGCGGCCGCCGGCGACGGGCACCACCTGTTCACCTTCTTCCGGGGGCTCATCACGCTGCGGCGCACCGTGCCCGCGCTGCGCTCAGGAACCATCGACATTCTGCACACCGACGACGGCAACCGGGTACTGGCGTTCACCCGAAACTACGGCCCAGATCACGTGCTGGTGATGGCCAGCCTGAACGACCAGCCGTTTTTGTCCGGCTACGCCATCGATGGAGTCGCCGACGGCGTGTGGCGTGAAATGTTCAACAGCGACGCCACAGCCTACGGAGGCTGGAACGACGGCAACGGCGGCGCCGACCTGCCGTCCAGCTCCGGACGGTTCACCGCCGTGCTGCCCCGCGCGGGATTCGTCGTGTTCCGGCACCTCTGACAAGCCAGGTATCCACCGCAGCGCCACGCACCGCGGTCCAACAGGTAAAAGACAAGAGAATAAGGAGAACCAACAATGACCAAGACAATCCTGTGCTGCGCATCCGAATGGGGCTACTGGGGCGAGGAACTCGTCGGCCCCCACGACGTCTCACCGACCACGGCTACCAGATTGACTTCATGACCCCGACCGGCCAGAAACCAATCGCGCTGCCGCCCAGCATGCAGGCCGGCTTCCTGGATCCGCCGCTGGACAAGGTGGTCACCAGCGAACACTTCGCGCAACGCACCCGCGAGATCCAGGAATCCAACCTGCTCGACAAGCCGAAGAACCTGTCGACCTGGTTCCCACAGAAGCCGTATTTCAACAGCGCCGGGTTCGGCCACGCCTTGGAGGACTACTACACCAAGCGCGACGCCTGCTGGGAGGAGCTCGACAAATACGACGCACTGCTGCTGGTTGGCGGCAGCGGCCCGATGGTCGACATGGTCAACAACGAGCGCCTCCACGACGTCATCCTCGGTTTTCTGGCCAAAGGCAAACTTATTGCAGCCGAATGCTATTCCGTGACCTGCCTGGCCTTCGCCCGCGACTGGACCGAACGCAGGAGCATCATCGCCGGAAAACACGTGACCGGCCACGCCCGCGAATACGACTACAAAGACGGAACCGGGTTCCTATACCCGGGGGTCACGGCCAACTTCGGCCCACCGTTCTACCCCCTGGAATACATCCTGCGCGACGCGGTGGGCCCGGACGGCCAATACCACGGCGGGGTAGGGCACACCCTTTCGACCATCCTCGACTACCCGTTCCTCACCGGCCGGTCCACCCAAGACTCCCAACTCGTCGGGGAGCTGATCGTTCAAGTGCTGGAGAAGGGATTGCGGCGTTATGGATGGTGAATCCCCCGTCTACGTGTGACACAGCCCGACGAGATGGCGGCGGGGATCAAGAAATGCTGGTGCATGACGGGCCATTCCTCCTGAGACGGCAAGCGTTTGACCTGGTCGAGGCTCCATCACGAGGAACAGAAAGTAATGAGTAGTGCAGTTCGCGACTTTTCACAGGAATTGAGCGCCATTACCAGGTAACTGGCTCACGGTTCATACGTGGACTGCCGACTCGTGGCCGATTCGTTATGGAGTACTGCACTACTCTAGCGCGCTGACCAGCAAGTCCGCATGCTTCGTGCATGTCCAAGGTGTTCTTGAGCCATTCCAGCCGGGACGCAACCGCGGCAATGGCGCTCAAGACTTGGCTGGAAAAAACCGAGCCTGGCCTCCTCGATGAAATCTTCCTCGATCTTGATGTGGACACCGGTATCCCCGCGGGGGTGCGGTGGAAGGAAGCACTCAAAAAGGCCAATGACCGGTGTGAAGCAGTGATCTGCCTGGTTTCGAGGAACTGGGACGATTCTCATGAATGCCGGGCCGAATACCGTAACGCCGAGGACCGTGGTAAGCCGATCTTCCCCGTTCGGCTAGAACCGACATCCGGCTCTGATATCACTGGGGAATGGCAGCGCTGCGATGTTTGCGGTGACGGGCCGAAAACCGTTGTCCGGGTCAACGGTGAGCCGGTCGAATTCCTCTCGGACGGATTGGTGCGGCTGCAAAAGGGTTTGCGCGCCATCGGAATTGCGCCGGACAGCTTCGCGTGGCCACCGCCCGACGACCCCGATCGTTCGCCGTATCGCGGGTGGCAACCCCTAGAGGCCGTGGACGCTGCCGTCTACTTCGGACGCGATGCCGAGATCAACAAGGCGCTGACCGCGATCCGAGCCCTGCGGAGTTCGGGCGAAAAGAGGGCCTTCACCATTCTTGGGCCGTCCGGCGTCGGGAAATCCTCGTTCCTGCGCGCGGGCCTGCTGCCTCGGCTGCGACGCGACGATCGGCACTTCCTCACGATGCAGATCGTGCGCCCGGAGCGTAACCCGCTGACCGGCGACTCCGGTCTGGCGAAGTCCGTTTACGCGCTGCGCACATCATTGGGTCTGAACCAACCGGGCCTGGGCGCGATCAAGGCCGGCGTCGGTGACTCCCGACTGGTGCGAGACTGGCTGGCCGAAGCGCAGAACGCAGCGCTGGAGCGGTTCGTCAACGGCTGCCGCCCAACAGCGCCGACGTTGATCCTTCCCGTGGATCAGGCCGAAGAGCTGTTCGGTGCCGACGTTGGGGCGGAGGCCGATCAGTTCCTCACGGTCGTCAGCGAACTGCTCAAGGGCGCGACACCCGACTCGCCGATCATGGCGGTGTGCACCATCCGCTCGGACCGCTATGAGCTCTTTCAAACCGCCCCCCAGCGGGTCGGCCTGGACGCCTACGCCTTCGAAGACCTCAGGCCGATGCCACCCGACCGGTTCCGTGAGGTGATCTGCGGGCCGGCCGCACGCGCGCAGGCCGCCGGCCACAAACTGCAGTGGGCGCCCGAGGTCGTCGAACGCCTCATACAGGCCTGCGACTCGAGTGCTGACGCCCTGCCGCTGCTGTCGCTGACACTGGCCAGGCTTTACGAGGACTACAGCGGCGATGGCGAAATCAGTTCGGAAGACTACGACTCCATGGGCGGGATGAGCCGTGTGGTGGAAAGCGTTGTCGGTAGCCTACTCTCGGACGATCGCGACTCCCGTCAACGCGAGCTGGAGCAGCTGCGCCGCGCTTTCATTCCCTGGTTGGCCACCATTACGCCCATCGGAGATGTGCCACTACGGCGCGTCGCCCGATGGTTTGACCTGCCCCCCGACAGTCACCGCCTCATGGACGCGTTGGTGGCCAACCGGCTCCTCGTCAAAGACGAACGCGACGGCGTGATAGTCGTTGAGGTAGCTCTGGAAAGCCTGCTGCGCCAATGGGATACCCTGGCTCAATGGCTGCGTGAGGAAGCAACCGACCTTAAAGCGGCCGACGCCCTCGACCAGGCGGCACGAGCCTGGGCGCAGAACGGCTTCAAGGACGACTGGCTTTTAGAGGGCGCACGGATCACGGATGCCGAGGCCTTGGCCGCGAAACCCGGCTTCCGCGACCGATTGAACAATGCCCGCGAGTTTCTGCTCGCCTCACGGCAACGCGAAGATCAGCGTGCGGAAGGCGCTTTGCGAGCGGCGCGGGAACGCCAGGAGGCCGCCATGGCGCTTGCCGCCGCGGAAGGACGCGCCAAACAGGATGCGCAACGCCGAGCCCGGATACTCCGCTCGGTGCTGGTCGTGACGGTGGTCATCGCCCTGTTGGCTGCGGTTTGCGCAGGGTGGGCGATAAACGCCAAGAATCAAGCCCACGAGCGTCTGCTTGACGCCACTGCAGAGCGTCTGCGCGCAGAGTCACAAGCCCGGCTGGCCGGTCAATCACCCAACGGCAACGATGATGCGCTGGCCATGCAGTTGTTGTTGGCGGCACACCATATTAGGCCGAATGCCGAGGCCGACTTTCAGCTGCTGACCGTGCTGGATCAAGAACGTGACCTGTTGAAGCTCTGGGATACCCCGGCGCGGGTGTACAGCGTCCGTCTGAGCCCCAACGGCCGGCGCATCCTGGCCGGCAGCGCGGACACCACGATCAAATTGTGGGACGCCGTATCCGGCAAGCCCATCGGCGAACCGTTGCGGGGTCACAACAAGCTGGTGACCAGCGTCGCGTTCAGCCCCGACGGCACCCGGATCGCGTCCGGCTCGGCCGACAACACGATCCGGCAGTGGGACGCCGCCACCGGGCATCCGATCGGCGCACCCCTGCGCTACGTCAATGCGGTGACCAGTGTCGCGTTCAGTCCCGATGGTACCGAAATCGTTTCTGGATCAATCGATTCCAACCTCCAGCTGTGGGACGCGGTGACCGGGCAACCGATCGGTAAACCGTTGAGTGGTAATAACAAGCCGGTGACCAGCGTCGCGTTCAGCCCCGACGGCACCCGGATCGCCTGCGGCTCAGCCGATAACACGATTCAGCTGTGGGACGCCGTGAAGAAGACGCAGATCGGCATACTGGTCGGCCACAAGGACGCAGTCATCGGTGTGGCGTTCAGCCCCGATGGCACCCGCATCGCCTCGGGCAGTAAGGACAAGACGATTCGGTTGTGGGATGCGATCAAGGCGCAGCCGATCGGGCAGCCGCTGCTCGGCCACGACGGCATCGTGTACAGCGTGGCGTTCAGCCCCGACGGCGCCCGCATCGCCTCGAGCTCAGAGGACAAGACCATACGGCTCTGGGACGCGGCGGGACGCCGGATCGGTGAACCGCTGCGCGGTCATTATGGCCCGGTGTACAGCGTCGCGTTCAGTCCGGACGGCCTGCAGCTCGTGTCAGCGGGTGAGGACAACACCGTCCGGTTGTGGGACGCGAGCCGCTGGCAACCCATCCTGGCCCACGAGGACACCGTGGAACATGCCGTGCTCCGCGCTGACGGCCAGCGCATCGTCGCCTCCGGCGATGACAACATCATCCGTTCATGGGACACCGTGACCGGGCGGCCGATCGGCAACCCGGTGGCACTCGACGGCGACCAACCGCTCGCCCTCGATTCCGGCCGCGCGTTGAAGGTTGATCACGCTGGCGCAGTGCAACTCTGGGATATCGCGCCGGTCGACGGAACACAGCCGAGCCTCTACCCCACACCCATCTCCAAACCGCTGCCGGGACCCGCGGATCCCAAACTCCTGGCACTAGTCGCCTACAGCCCTGCGGGAAAGGCTGCCGTTCCGGTTACCGCCGACACGGTCCAGCTCTACAAGGCCGACACGGCACAGCCGCTCGGTCGCCCGATCAGGCCGGGGGGTCCCGTCACCGCGATCGCCTTCACCCCTGATGGCAGCCAGGTCGCTACCGGCGACGCCAACGGCACCGTCCAGCTCTGGGATGCCGGCACCGGCACATCTGTCGGCTCCCCAATGACGGGCCACGGCCGTGTGACAAATCTGGCGTTCAGCACCGATGCGCACACCCTGGCGTGGAGCGAGGGCCGCACGCTGCAATTGTGGAATGTCGAAAAGCAAACGCCCATTGGCAAGGACATGAAAGCGGATGCGATCATCACGGCGGTGGCGATCAGCCTAGACGGTCAGATCGTGGCTGCGGGCGGCCAAGATGGCGGAATCCAGCTGTGGAACATTCACGACGCTAAACGCCTTCCCCCACTGGTGGGCCAAAACGGGGCGGTAACGAGCCTCGCCTTCGACAAAACGGTGACTCGACTCCTGTCCGCTAGCACCAATGGCACCGTGCGGGTATGGCCTATCGTGAGACCATCACCAGAAGCGTTGTGCGCAAAGCTCACGAGCAACATGAGCGCCGAACAGTGGCACACCTGGGTTTCGGCCGACCTCGGATACACCGAATTGTGTGCCGGTCTACCGCAGGCGCAGGACAACGGGCAGGTGTCTTGACCGCCATGACCGAAAGACAACGTGGTGCCGGCGTTTGTGAATCAGCCGCATTCAGTGGTCGCGGGGCCGCCGACCGGATGAGGAGTTGGCAACCGCGGTCTACGAAATCGCCGCGCATTTCGGGCGCTGGGCAAACCCACACCTGGCAGTTATGCTCAGTTCCCCGACTGATACGCATCGGAGAAAAGGAAGCTCGGCCAACCGCCGGTCAGATGATCAAACAGCTTGCTCACTCCGAGAATGCAGGTTCACGAGAGGCGGCGTGGATACTGCCCCGAGCGGAGCGGCCAGTAAGGCGTTTGGGCACGACCCGATGACGCCGACTGCGCGGAGTCAATGTAGCAGCGCGGCGCTTGGCAATGGGCTGACAATACCGATGGGAAAGATGTCGTTCGTCGAACCTCCGGTGCAATAGTCGCGATCTGGCGAGGGCAAAAGGGGAGCGGCGATGGATATATCCTTTTTGACGGTCGATGCGTTCGCGCCCGATGCGGATCCGTGGGTTCCCGTTGGTCCGATTTCGTCGGTGAGCGAGGAGAGCGGTGATTTCCTCCTGAGACTGCGGGACGAGGCCCTCGCCATCCGGCTCTCCGTCCTCTCGGCAACCTGCCTTCGCGTGCGATTCAGCCCGCGAGGGAACGCGGATTACGCGACCGAGACATCGTCAGCGGTAATCAACCGCGAACTCGGTCCGGTCGATGTACGTGTCGCCGAAAGCACATCGCAGCGGCTCGCCGTCGATACCGGCGCGATGCGGATCGAGGTCGATCTGCAACCCTTCGGGATGAGGGTCTACCGGGACGCGCAGCTGGTTTGTGCCGACCAGCCGGGCCGCAATCTCGTGTACCGTCCCGGCGAGCACGGCGTCGCCAACATCAAGATCGTTCCTGAGAACGCGATCTACTGCGGGTTCGGCGAGAAGACTGGGGCGCGGCTGCTGAAGAACGGCAGCAGCATGACCAACTTCAATTTCGACAATTTCGTTTACGCCCGTGCGCCGATCCCGTCCGGCAGCGAGGGCGGCGCGCTCAATCCGGCGGAGCCGCTCTACGCGTCGATCCCGCTGCTGATCGAGATCAATCGCTCGCCGGTCGGCGACTACGCCGGCCAGCCGTACTGTTACGGGCTGTTCTTCGACAATCTTTCGCAATCGTTCTTCAATATCGGCAACGACAGCTATACCGACATGAGCGGCAGGTACGCCTTTGGCGCCTTGTTCGGTGAGCTGGACTACTACCTGTTCCTGGGCGACGGCGTCCCCGACATCCTGTACCAGTTCACGAGCTTGACTGGGCGGAGCCCGATGCCGCCCAAGTACGCCTTCGGCTTTCATCAGGGCTGCTACGGCTACTACGATCGTGGCCGGGTCGAGAGCGTCGCCCGCGCCTATCGTGAAGCGCGCATTCCGATCGACGGCCTGCACATCGACATCGACCTGCAGGACAACTATCGCGTTTTCACGCATAGCGAGATGAAGTTCCCGCGCGCGGCGGAGATGATCGCGGACCTGCACGCCAACGGCTTCAAGTGCTCGACCGTCGTCACCCCGCTGCTGACCCACAACCCGCTCGACGAGCGGGGCGAGATGACGCCTTTTCGGCAACGCCGGGAGCTCCTGGAGTTGGGGGGCCTGCTCTATGACGTCCGGGCGGGGCGGGAGCCGGGCGGGGGGTTGTTCGCAACCAACGTTTCCTATGGCGCCAATCGTGGCGTCAATCCCTACCTTTACCCGCCGCTGGCGCCCAACCGCGACGGTGTGACGCCGCTCGGCGCGGGGGTCAACTACCCCGATCTCGGCCGCCCCGAGGTGCAGGCAGTCTGGGGCCGGCAATACGCCCATCTGATCCAGGACCTTGGCATCGACATGATCTGGCAGGACATGATGTGTCCCGCCGCGGCCGTGTCGGGGGACACCCCGGAGGGCACTCTGCCGCTCAACCTGATGATTCATGACGGCCGCGACTACGTGCCGCACGCCGTCTGCCACAACGCCTACCCGATGTTCCTGCTGAAGGCGACCCACGCGGGCATCACCACCCTCAGGCCGGAGACGCGCCCATTCATCCTCGCCCGCGGCGGGTACGCCGGCCTGCAGCGCTACGCCGCGCTATGGACCGGAGACAACGCATCCAGCTGGGACTTCCTCAGGATCAACCTCCCGCAGGTACTCAACCTCGGCCTCTCAGGCGTGCCGATCTCCGGATCCGACATCGGCGGGTTCGCGACAGGCCCGATACCCAGCGGTACGACGGCGCCTGCGGTCGTGCGCGACGGCCGGATGACCGGCGGCGTCACCGATCCAGAGCTGTTCGTCCGCTGGATGCAACTCGGCTCGTTCCTGCCTTGGTTCCGCAACCACTACCTCGGCTATGACAAGGAATACCAGGAGGTGTACGCCTACGGCGAACCGGTGGCAGACATCTGCCGCAGGTTCGTCGAGCTGCGCTACCGCATGCTCCAGCTTTACTACGACGCAATGTACGAATGGGTGAGGACGGGCTTGCCGATCGCGCGCGCGTTGTTCCTCAATGATCCAGAAGACCCGGAAATCTACCAGCACCTCGACGACCAGTTCTTCGCCGGCAAGGACGTCCTGGTGGCGCCGATCCTGTTCCCGGCGGGTCCGGACGGCGCGCCCGCTGTGCGAGATGTTTACCTCCCGGCCGGCAATGGCTGGTTCGCCTTCCGGGATGGACAAGCAAAGCTCGATCCGCCGATTGCGGGCGGGCAGCTCCTCCGTGGCGTCGAATCCGCCCTCGACGAGGTCCCCATTTACGTGCGCGAAGGCGCGATCGTGCCCATGCGATCGCGTCTCGAACAGTACGTGGGAGAGCTCCCGCACAACCCGCTCGACATCCACTTCTACCCCGGCCCGGATGGCGATCATCTTCTCTATCAGGACGACGGAATCAGCACTCGTGCCGCGACAGAGGACGCCTTTCGTACGACCCGGATCAGCAGACGCGCCGTGCCAGGCGGCACGAGCATTCGCGTGCAGCGCCTTCACGATGGCTACACGCCACCCGAACCGTTCTATTGCCTTCGACTGCTCGGGTCGGCGGCGCCGAAGTCGGTGACCGTCGGCGGCACGGGGCTGACCGCCGTCACGTCCGTTAAAGCGCTCGACGACGCACCGGAAGACGCCTACCTGTGGGATGAAAGGCTGGCATCGATCGTGGTGAAGGTGTTCGACCGCACCTCGGATGCGACCGTCACTGTGTTGTCCGCGGCGTAATCTTGGGTCCGGTCGCCATGAGGACAACGTCGGAAAACCCGTCAGGGCGAGCGTAGCGAAGCGGCCTTTCTCGATTGGACGGCCGCTTCGCGGGTTCGCAATGACAACTCGCCTTCAGAGGGAGCCATGAGACGGAGACTGCATGCGGGCAAGCCGGCGGAAATCACCTTTACTTGCGACTTCCACGAGCTCGTTGGCGGCGACCTGCGCCCGGGTGGTCCGCTTCTGCTGCGCTATGACCCGATCCGCATTGTGCCGGCGGCAGAGCCTTACCGCTTCGGCGATCCCGAGCGGCCGGTGGTGGCCCACGTCCGATTCCGCGAAGGTAAGGCACCGATCGACGTGCCGCTTCACTCGCCAGGCGGAATCGTTTCGTGTCCCGCCGTAAAGTCGACCGGGCAAGGTTCGATGCTCTCGGCGCAGGTTAGGTTGCCCGAGGACGCCGAGCGCCTCGCGGTCTGGTTCTCTTACACGACCGCATCGGGCACGATCCGCTACGACAGCGACTACGGCGCCAACTATGGGTTTGGCTTCCCCTGCCGGGAGATTGCCGTGGTACGGGCGACGGTAACACGGCAGCCGGACGAGCCTGAAGATCGCTTCGATCTGACCGTCAGCACGACAGACGCGGTCGAAGAGGCAACAGTTCAGTTCTCTCTGATCGGGGATGCTGCCTGCATCAAGCACGAGGCACGATTACAGCGAGTGGGCGAGGTTGCCACGGAAGAGCGAAGGAACCTTTGGGCTGCTGCTATCGACCTCCCGCATGGCGCTATTACACGTTTCAAGGTGTGCTACTGGATCGGCGGGCGGCGGTTGGTGGACGACAACACGGGCGCCTTTTACCTCGCCCCGGAGCCCGAACCCCATAGCATCCCCCCGCCGCCTCGGGCCCTGCTAGATGCGGCGGCAGCATGGAGGTGAGCATCGGGCGGTGCCGGTAAGCAATACAAATTGCCATATCTAACCCGGGGCGGTCGCCGCTTGACGCGGGGTCGCCTGCAGCCTCTGAATGCCTCCTCATTCATGGTCGCGCAGAAGCATTCGACGCCGGCGGCAAGACAAATCTGCGGAAGTTCAGCTTCGCAGAGTGTCGCCACCGATGACTCCGACGGTCGCGGGGCACTCTGCCACTCGTCGTAGCCGGATCGTTCAGTTTCAAGCATCGGCCGGGATTGGCAGTCCCGGGCAGAGCGTGATGTAGCCGATGTCGGGTGATACCCAGTCGCGCCACCCCTGGTAGTCGGGTGACACCCAGTCGCGCCACTGCTTGTGGCTCATGTTGGTCGTCAGTTTGGCGCACAGCATCTCCGGTGACGCATCCGCCGGCCAGAGCCGCACGGTGGCGTCGTTGCCGGCGGAGGCGAGGCGGTGCCCGTCGGGGCTAAACATCACACTGCCTACCGGGCCGGCGTGGCCGGTGAGCGGCGGGCCGACGGGTTGGCCGGTGTCGGCGTCCCACCGCCGCACCGTGCCGTCGTTGCCGGCGGAGGCGAGGCGGTGCCCGTCGGGACTGAATGCCACACGGTTGACCGGGCCGGTGGGGCCGGTGAGCGGCGGGTCGACGGGTTGGCCGGTGTCGGCGTTCCACCGCCGCACCGTGCCGTCGTTGCCGGCGGAGGCGAGGCGGTGCCCGTCGGGACTGAACGCCACACCGAACACCGGGCCGGCGTGGCCGGTGAGCGGCGGGCCGACGGGTTGGCCGGTGTCGGCGTCCCACCGCCGCACCGTGCCGTCGTTGCCGGCGGAAGCGAGGCGGTGCCCGTCGGGACTGAACGCCACACCGTTCACCGGACCGGTGTGGCCGGTGAGCGGCGGGCCGACGGGTTGGCCGGTGTCAGCGTCCCACCGCCGCACCGTGCCGTCGTTGCCGGCGGAAGCGAGGCGGTGCCCGTCGGGACTGAACGCCACACGGTTGACCGGGCCGTCGTGGCCGGTGAGCGGCGGGTCGACGGGTTGGCCGGTGTCGGCGTCCCACCGCCGCACCGTGCCGTCGTTGCCGGCGGTGGCTAGCCGGTGCCCGTCGGGACTGAACGCCACACCGAACACCGGGCCGGCGTGGCTGGTGAGCGGCGGGCCGAGGGCTTGGCCGGTGTCGGCGTCCCACCGCCGCACCGTGCCGTCGTTGCCGGCGGAGGCGAGGCGGTGCCCGTCGGGACTGAACGCCACACCGAACACCGGGCCGGCGTGGCCGGTCAGCGGTTGGCCGGTGTCGGGATTCCACAGCCGCACCGCGGTGTCTTTGCCAGCGGAGGCGAGGTGCCCGTCGGGACTGAACGCCACACCGAACACCGGACCGGTGTGGCCGGTGAGGGGGTCGCCGAGGGGTTGGCCGGTGTCGGGGTTCCATACCCGCACCGTGAGGTCGCTCCCGGCGGAGGCGAGGCGGTGCCCGTCGCGGCTAAACGCCACACTGTTCACCATGTCGGTGTGGCCGGTGAGGGGGTCGCCGAGCGGTTGGCCGGTGTCGGCGTCCCACACCTGCACCGTGGTGTCGCTGCTGGCGGAGGCGAGGCGGTGCCCGTCGGGGCTAAACGCCACACCGAACACCGGGCCCGGGCCGGTGCGGCCGGTGAGGGGCTTGCCCAGGGGTTGGCCGGTGTCGGCGTTCCACAGCCGCACCGTGGTGTCGCTGGAGGCGAGGCGATGCCCGTCGGGGCTAAACGCCACACCGAACACCGGGCCGGTGTGGCCGGTGAGGGGCTTGCCGAGGGGTTGGCCGGTGTCGGCGTCCCACACCTGCACCGTGGTGTCGCTGCTGGCGGAGGCGAGGCGGTGCCCGTCGGGGCTAAACGCCACACCGAACACCGGGCCGGTGTGGCCGGTGAGGGGCTTGCCGAGGGGTTGGCCGGTGTCGGCGTCCCACAGCCGCACCGTGGTGTCGCTGCCGGCGGAGGCGAGGCGGTGCCCGTCGGGGCTAAACGCCACACTCCGTACCCCGACCGTGTGGCCGGTGAGCGGCGGCCCGAGGGGTTGGCCGGTGTCGGGGTTCCACAGCCGCACCGTGGCGTCCTTGCTGGCGGTGGCGAGGCGGTGCCCGTCGGGACTAAACGCCACACTGTTCACCACGTCGGTGTGGCCGGTGATGATTTTGAGGGTGCTGGCCCGTTGGGCCACCGCGGTGTAGAGGGCGCCGTTGGTGGCGTTGTCCGTGGTCAGTGCGTGGGCGGCCAGGATCTGCTGGAACGCCTGCGCGTCCCCACCGGGTGGGGTGCTGCCCAGCATGCGTTGCGACTGGGCGATCAGCTTCTGTGCGGTCGCCTTCGGCGCATTGGCCCGCACGGAGATAATCACGGCCACGACGGCGATGACGGCGGTGACCGCCAACAGGGTGACGAGGATCCGCGCGCGTTTCCGCAGCGCGGCCGCGCGCCGCTGGGCGGCTAGGAGTTCGGCTTGCCGGGCTTGCTGTTCCTGCGCCCTGTCCTCTTCTGCGCGCCGCCGGTCGCGGTGTTCGCGTACCACGCCCGTGAGCACATCGTGCGTCAGTTCGATCCGTTCCGTGCCGTAGCGTTCCTCGAGTCGTAGCAGCCGCGAGCCAATCAGCCGGGCGAGTTCGTCCTGGGTCAGACGCAACGGCACCGCGTCCTCGCGGGCGTAGCTGTTGCGAAACCCCTTCTCGGTGATCAGCTCGGACTCGATGAAGTCCGCGACCCGCGGCGGCAGATCATCCACGCACGACGCATAGTAGTTAGACAGGACGTCGCCCTTGGCGTCCTCGACCAGCTGCTCGTCGAACTGCGGCTGCCCACGCCGCTTCCGCTCCTCGTTGAGCTCGCGGCAAAATAGGCTGAGCAGCGCGGGTTCGACGTCTGAAGCCCCAAGGTCATCACTCGGACGATCGATGTCGGCCCCGGCGGTATTGCGGCCGCGATGGAGGTCCTCGCCGGCGATGATGTCCACAACCCGGCGCGCCAGCGCATCCGTCATCAGGTGCGCAGCTGGTTTGTGCACCGCATCAAACGCTTCGCCTGGCCGCAGTGGAAGCAGCCGCATCCGCGAGTGTCCCAGCGCGGGAATAAGCTGGCGCCATTCTTCGAGCTCGGGAAGAAAGTCTTCCCGCAGGCTAATCAATAGCTTGTAGTTGCGCGACCGCAAATGGAATTGTTCAGCGACAGCCGCGTCGTCTTCGATCCGTGCGGCCAGATCGGCGGGAATGCGGTTCTCGGCCAAGTCACCAAGGTCATTCCTGAATCCCCGGACGAGATCGGGAACCCGCTCACCGAGCGTAAAGAGCTCTTCGAACTGGTCGAGGACAATTACCGGCGTAAGTGGATAGTTCTGCGCACTCCATAGTTCAAAGCCGGTGCGATGCAGGTATTCCCAAAGAGATTCCTCATCCAACGGCAGCATCCCATCGGGCACGTCGGCTCGGATCGAGTCGTGGACGGATCGATGTAGCTGGCGAGTGGGTGGCGCCGCATCTGGCGTAAGCTCGAAGCGCGCGTAGACCGGCAGAAATTGACGGTCGCGCAGCAAGGGGAACAGGCCCGCTCGCAGCAGCGACGTCTTGCCGAGGCCTGAACTTCCGTACAAGACCGTGACCGGAGCGTCGAGCACGTGCCTCAGCAACGATTCGGCCTCACGGCCGCGCCCGCAGAAGAACGCGCGCGCGTTTTCCTCAAACGCCTCAAGCCCCGGCCACGGGTTCTCGCCGTCGAGTTGCGCGGCGGCCGTTGCGATCACGCCGCGGGGGCGCGCCGCGTAGCACGGATTTCTTTGATCAGCGTGTCGAGCAGATCGGCGTCCGGGTCGCCGGCCGGCGCGCGACCAAAGTGGAGCCTCTCGAATTCAGGTGGAAACTGCCGGTAGCGACTCGGGTCACCCTCGTAGTCGGCGTCGACAATCACCGGCACAATGAAGCGGTGGCCCATAATGCGGTCCGCTCGATCTACCGCTGCCCTCCACTCCCGGAATACGTAGCCTTCCTGCTCCCGCTCCGTGTTCGCCGAGATGATCGGCACGAACAAGCGGACATCTCGGCGGATCGCGGTCAAAATCTCATCCTCCCATGCATCGCCCGCGCATAGTCGTCGCTCGTCCAGCCACACGTCCCCGCCACGCTCGGTGATCGCGTCGCACAGCCGCCGGGCAGCGTCCACATCCTCACGCATATAGCTGATGAATATCGTCGGCGTGGCCGGAGGAGGTGAAATGGGGACACCTGTGGCGACCGGGGGCCTCTTCGGGGTTTGTTCGTCCCAGCGGGCACGCAACTCCGCAACAAACGCTGCTGGTTCCATCTCCAGCTGCTGGACCATCGACTTACGGCAATACGTTTTGAAGAAATTCGACAGCGACGGTACCTGCGCGGTTGAGGAGCCGACGAAGAAGAACTGTTTGCGCTCAAGCGACAGACGCATACTGCTCGACGAGCGCAGGAGAAACCGCCCGAGCCAGTCGGGAATCTCGCAGCCAACGAACAGCATCGGGTTATGCCTCAGCGGATAATCAAGCCAGTAGGGAATGCCCGACGCATCTCTGAACGCGTGCAGCCACTCCAGCCGATCCTCCTCGTGGATCGCATACTCGGGAGTGGAGGCGGCTTTACCAAACAGACTGAGAACGACGGTTTCGCTTGGCGCAGCTGGCTGCGCATTGCCCACTTGTTCGCTCGTGGACTTACTCGTGGAAAACGCGAGCTCACGAGTTACCGGCCTACCCTGAAAACGAACCTGGTTGACCGCCTGCGCGAGCAGCCGGTCGGGCGTCGTACTCACGAAGAAGCGCAAGTCATCGATCGCGGCCAGGTTACGGAGCGGGGCGCCAGGCTCCGGATATTCCTTGATGATGTCGTAAATCACGCGATACAACCGGTCATCCGGGCCGCGCTCGCGCAGGAACTCGGCTACCGCTTCGCCCATGGTCGTTAGCCCAGACGACACGGTCAGGTCATACTTTTCAACGAGGCGTTGGCCGATGAGCGTATTGAACGTCTGTTCGGCGTCGCCGACCTTGACCACATTCAAGTCAGGTCCCACAACCGGCACCAGCACCTGCTGGCGGATATGCGCGAGAAGGTCGTCCCAGAAATCGTCATTTACACCCATGCGCTTACTCCTGGTTGCGGTGCCGTTAGGTTAGCGCACCAGCGTGGAATCCGTAACCGGAATGTCGCCAAGTCGATATTGGCGACCGGTATTCGCGGTTACGCGGTGGGCGTGAGGTCATCTGCCATTTTCCGTTTTGCCCACTGAGGGACGCCGAGCCCCTTCCTTAGGTTGCCGATCGTGTTCATGGCGTGACCCAAGCCACTGTCACCTTCTGTGGGCGCGTCTGCTGAACCGTCCCGCTGAATAAGCCGTCGCAATAACTGCGGCGCCGCGGTGGTTCATACTGAATGCAACACCCGGGCTCGTGATGCGGGCCCTCACGACAGCAAGGTAGCAACGATGACGAGGTTGGACTCCGTCGAGCGGGCGGTTGCCGACATCGCGGCTGGTAAGGCCGTCGTCGTCATAGACGACGAGGAACGCGAGAACGAGGGCGATCTGATCTTCGCCGCCGAAAAGGCAACGCCGGAGATGGTGGCCTTCATGGTTCGCTACACCTCGGGATACTTGTGTGTGCCGCTGGACGGCGCGATCTGCGACCGGCTGGGCCTATTGCCGATGTACGCGGTCAACCAGGACAAGCACGGCACCGCCTACACCGTGACCGTCGACGCGAGAAATGGTGTGGGAACCGGCATTTCCGCGTCCGACCGGGCCACCACGATGCGACTACTGGCTGATCCCACCAGTGTCGCCGACGATTTCACCCGTCCCGGTCACGTGGTTCCGTTGCGCGCTAAGGATGGTGGCGTGTTGCGCCGGCCCGGCCACACCGAGGCCGCCGTCGACCTGGCCCGGCTGGCCGGGTTGCAACCCGCGGGCGCGATCTGCGAGATCGTCAGCCAGAAGGACGAAGGTTCGATGGCCCAGACCGACGAGCTGCGGGTCTTCGCCGACGAGCACGGTCTGGCGCTGATCACCATCGCCGACATCATCGAATGGCGGCGCAAGCACGAGAAGCACATCGAGCGGGTCGCTGAGGCCCGGATCCCGACCCGTCACGGCGAGTTTCGCGCCATCGGCTACACCAGCATCTATGACGAAGTCGAACACGTGGCCCTGGTCCGCGGCGACATCGCCGGACCGAACGCCGACGGCGACGACGTATTGGTCCGGGTGCACTCCGAGTGCCTGACCGGTGACGTGTTCGGCTCACGCCGTTGCGACTGCGGGCCCCAGTTGGATGCCGCGATGGCGATGGTCGCGCGGGAGGGTCGCGGCGTGGTGCTGTACATGCGCGGCCATGAGGGCCGCGGCATCGGGCTGCTGCACAAGCTGCAGGCCTACCAGCTGCAGGACGCCGGCGCCGACACCGTGGACGCCAACCTCAAGCTCGGATTGCCGGCCGACGCACGGGATTACGGAATCGGCGCGCAGATCCTGGTCGACCTCGGGGTGCGCTCGATGCGGCTGCTGACCAACAACCCGGCCAAGCGGGTCGGGCTGGACGGATACGGATTGCACATCATCGAGCGGGTGCCGCTGCCGGTGCGGGCCAACGCGGAGAACATCCGCTACCTGATGACCAAACGCGACAGGATGGGCCACGATCTGGCCGGACTGGACGATTTCCACGACTCTGTCTATCTGCCAGGAGAATTCGGCGGTGCTCTGTGAGCGGTGGCGCCGGTGTGCCGGACGTTCCGGCGCTGGACGCCTCCGGTCTGCGGCTCGCTATCGTTGCCAGCACCTGGCACAGACAAATCTGTGAGGCCTTGCTGGCCGGCGCCTGCAAATTCGCCGCCGACTCGGGTATCGACAGCCCGACGGTAGTCCGCGTGCTGGGCGCGATCGAGATCCCGGTGGTGGCGCAGGAACTCGCCCGCAACCACGACGTCGTCGTCGCCCTTGGGGTGGTAATCCGCGGTGAGACACCACATTTCGAGTATGTCTGCGATGCCGTGACGCACGGCCTGACCCGGGTTGCCCTGGACGCCTCCACGCCGGTCGCCAACGGGGTACTGACGTGCAAGACCGAGGAGCAGGCGCTGGCCCGCGCCGGGCTTCCGGCGTCGGCCGAGGACAAGGGTGCCCAGGCGACCGCGGCGGGCCTGACCGCCGCGCTGACCTTGCGTGGCCTACGCGCTCGGTCATGACTCCTGTGTCACAACGGGAGGTCTGGGACGTTGAACTACGCCCTCATCTGACGCCGTTATTTGCCTACGCCGCAGCATTTCTGATCGCGACGGTGCACATCGTCGCGGGTCTGCTGCTCAAGACGCAGTCCAGCGGAGTGATCTTCCAGACCGCCGATCAGGTCGCGTTGGCCCTGCTCGGTCTGGTTCTCGCCGCTGCCGTGTTGTTGTTGGCGAGGCCGCGACTGCGGGTGGGCCCGGCCGGGCTTTCGGTGCGTAATATGCTGGGCGACAGGCTTATCCCGTGGTCCGACACGGTGGGTGTGTCGTTTCCGGTCGGTAGCCGCTGGGCGCGCATCGACTTACCCGATGACGAGTACGTTCCGGTGATGGCGATCCAGGCCGTCGACAAGGACCGCGCTGTGGATGCCATGGACACCGTGCGCAGGCTGCTGAAAGTCTATCGGCCGGACCTGCGCGCAGGCTGACCCACTGTACGATCGCCGGGTGGCACGCACAGCCGCTGCCAATCACCGACCGTAAACGCGAGATCGTGATGCTGGTCGCGGGGGGCTTATCCAATCGCCAAATCGCCGATCGGCTCTCTGTCTCGGTGTGGACGGTAGACGGACACCTCTATCGCATTTTCGCCGAGCTCGGCATCCGGGCGCCGCGAGCAGGTCTTAGTTAGGGCCCGATCCAGGGCGTAAGGGTGTCGGCCTTCGCTTTGTGCCCGTCGAACCCAAGAAAGGTCACCATGGCGCGGTAGGGTTAGCGGTTCCAATGTCAGGTAGCGGCTACCAAAACCTGTTTCGAAGATTGAACATCTGGTCCGAACGGTGGGGGAAGTCGGGGTAGCGTCTGCGAAAAAGACCTGGCGGTGGAGGTTCGACGGCGGTGCAAACGGGGAGCGGTTGGCCGATAGTGGCCCGCGATGACGAGTTGCGCCAAGCGTTGGCAGCACTCGAGGATGACGCGGAATTCCATGGCGTCGCGTTGGTCGGTGATAGCGGGGTTGGCAAATCGACACTGGCTCGTGCACTTGCCGACACACTCGAGTCGGGCGGGGCGACGGTGCGGTATGTGCTGGGCACCCAAACGGGGTGCGCCATCCCGTTGGGCGCGTTCTTTCGGTCGGTGACGGTTGAGGCGGCACATGAACCTGCGGTGATGCTGGCGGCCGCGCATAAAACCCTGGAGCGGGAAGAGAACCTGGTCGTCGTCGTCGACGACGCGCAGTTGCTCGATCCGTTGTCGTCGACGTTGGTGCACCAACTTGCGGCCAGCGGCTGTGCACGATTGATAGTGACGATCCGGTCCGGCGAACCGGTGCCCGACGCGGTAACAGTGCTTTTGAAAGAGCGGTTGTTGCTGAGTCTGCGCATTGAAGCATTTACCTGGGAGCAGACCGAGGCGCTGGCCGGCGCCGTGCTCGGCGGTGTCGTCGATACCAGGCTGATCAACGAGTTACACCAACGAACTGCGGGCAGCCCAGTGCTGCTGCGCGGCTTGCTGAGCGGAGGTCGGGAAAGTGGTGTGTTGGTCCGCACGGATGCGGGCTGGCAACTTCGAGGTGCGCTGCGTGCCGACCGCCAACTTCACGATCTGCTGGAGTTTCGCCTGCAGTCCTTCGCGCCGGAGGAATTGGAGGCGGTAGAGGTCTTGGCGGCTGCGGAGGTGCTGGACTGGGGGATTCTGCGTGGGCTTTGCGATGCCGACGCGGTGGGGCGCTTGGAGCGCCGTGGAGTAATCCAGGTGGTGGCCGACGGATTCAACACGGTGGCGCGGCTTCATCACCCCCTCATGGCTGAAGTGGCAATCCGACACGCCGGAGTGGTGCGCACGCGGCAGCTCAATGGCATGCTGGCACAACATCTTCGGAAGAACCTGCAGGCCGAAGGACAGCGGTCCAGATTGCCCGATGTGCGCGCCCAGATCCAGCTGGCGCAGTTCATGACGCGCAGCGATCTGTCGCCGGACCTCGACCTGATCATCGATGCGGCGGCGAGCGCGATGACCATGTCGAACTTCGCCTGCGGTGAAGAGTTGGCGAGATTCGCGTTCGATCGCGGCGGTGGCCTGCCGGCCGCGATCGTGCTTGGTAAGACGCTGAGCTGGCAGGGTCGGGGCGACGAGACCGAGGCGGTGATTGCCGACGTCGACCCCCCCGATGGTGCCGATGAGTGGCTGATCGTGCAGTGGGGTGGTCTGCGCGCCTTGAATCTGTTCATTAACTGCGGGCGGGTTGAGCCGGCCCGGCAGGTACTCGCCGACGTGAAGAATCGTGTCGCTTCGGAGGCAGTCGTAGGTCTCGTCACGGCCCTGGAGGTGTCGTTTGGGTTCTTCTCCGGGGATGTTGCGACAACGATCGAGACCGGGCCGAGCTTGTGTGGATCGGATGTGTTGCCGATGGCGGCGTTGTGGGCGGCGGTGGCAACGTCGTCTGCGCTGGCGCTCGCCGGCCGGTTTGGCGACGTTCACCGGATAGCGGAGGCGGGGCTGCGGGCGGCCGCGCTCAGCGAATCGGGATCGGACCGGTTCAACATCGGGTTAGCCGAGGCCACGGCGTTGACTTGGGCCGGGAATTTCCCGGCGGCCGAGCGGGCTTGGGAACGCTATGTCGCAATGGCCGCGGGCGTGCCGGAAGCAGACGCCATGGTGGACGCGATGCTCGGGGTCGTCCAGCTTGGCCGGGGTGCGCTGCCGTCCGCGTGTTCTGCCTTTCGCGACTCGATAGCGGCGATGTCGCGTGGTTTTCCGTCGGGCTGGTTGATGCTGGTAACAGCCTGGTCCGCGCAGGCCGAAGGTGCGCGGGGAGATGCTGCGGCTACCGCTGCCGCGCTGCGCAGGTCGGAGGAGGCCTACGGACCGCAGGTCGCCGTGTTCTTGCCGGAACTCGAGCTGGCCCGGGCCTGGGAGCGGGCCTCCGTCGGCCAGACATCGGCGGCGCAGACACATGCGGTCCGTGCCGCCCAGATCGCGCGACAATCCGGGATGTACGCCATCGAGATGCGCGCGCTGCACACCGCCGTCCGGTTCGATGACCGTTCGCAAACCGAGAGGCTGGCGGAGCTCGCCAAGACACTGAACACTCCGATGGCGGAGGCGATCGCGCAGCACGCTCGCGGCCTGGCCGACCACGACGGCGATCAGCTCGACGCCGCGGCCGACCGGTTCGTTGACATGGGCGCGGTGGCGCTTGCCGCCGACGCGGCAGCCCAGGCGGCGCGTGAACACGCGCGCACCGGCCAGCGTGGCAAGGAAATGAAGTCGTCGACCCGCGCGCACTGGCTGGCCGGACAGCACGAAATACGAACACCCGCAGTCCATTCCGTGGCCCAACCGCTGCCGATTACCGACCGTGAACGTGAGATCGTGATGCTGGCTGCGGCTGGTTTATCCAACCGCCAGATCGCCGAAAGGCTTTCTGTCTCAGTGCGGACGGTGGAGGGACACGTTTATCGCATCTTCGCCAAGCTCGGCATCGAGCGCCGCGACCAGCTCATCCACTTAGTACGTCTCGCTTGGCACGAGACTTAAACAGGGCACCGGTATTTGTTCCGAAGATGCGATATCTCGGGCAATCAGCCAACCGAGTCCAGGTAGCGTCTGCCCAGTAGACATAACCCGGGAGGTCCGACCTCTGTGCAGCAACCGTGCCATCGGCGTTCTACGAGCCTGCAATTCCACGGTACGGGTTCATACATCGTCTGAACAGCAGGCTGGATCTGACGCCAGGATCAGTTGCGCCAGAGCCGTGGTCTACGAGTCCGACGCACGCCGAAAAACCCTGCAACGGGCGTAATTTAGTTGAACCTGTGTCAAATTACGCGGGTAAATAAAGTTGTGCTCGGAAAATCGAAATCTGGCGCGAACCGTGGGCCGACTCAGGGTAACGTCGGCAAAAAACGTGGGGGTGGAGGTTCGACGGCTGGTGCAAACGGGGAGCGGTTGGCCCACAGTGGCCCGCGATGACGAGTTGCGCCAAGCGTTGGCAGCACTCGAGGATGACGCGGAGTTCCATGGCGTGGCGTTGGTCGGTGATAGCGGGGTTGGCAAATCGACGCTGGCTCGTGCACTTGCCGACACACTCGAGTCGGGCGGGGCGACGGTGCGGCATGTGCTGGGCACCCAAACCGGGTGCGCCATCCCGTTGGGCGCGTTCTTTCGATCGGTGACGGTTGAGGCGGCACATGAACCTGCGGCGATGCTGGCCGCCGCGCATAAGACCCTGGAGCGGGAAGAGAACCTGGTCGTCGTCGTCGACGACGCGCAGTTGCTCGATCCGTTGTCGTCGACGTTGGTGCACCAACTTGCGGCCAGCGGCAGTGCGCGATTGATCGTGACGATCCGGTCCGGCGACCCGGTGCCCGACGCGGTAACAGCGCTTTTGAAAGAGCGGTTGTTGCTGAGTCTGCACATTGAAGCTTTTACCCGGGAGCAGACCGAGGCGCTGGCCCGCGCCGTGCTCGGCGGCGTCGTCGATACCAGGCTGATCAACGAGTTACACGGCCGGACCGCGGGCAGCCCGCTGCTGCTGCGCGGCTTGCTGGGCGTGGGTCGGGAAAGTGGTGTGTTGGTGCGCACGGATGCGGGCTGGCAACTTCGAGGTGCGCTGCGTGCCGACCGCCAACTTTACGACATGCTGGAGTTTCGCCTGCAATCCTTCGCGCCGGAGGAACTGGAGGCGGTCGAGGTCTTGGCGGCTGCGGAGGTGCTGGACTGGGAGATCCTGCGTGGGCTTTGCGATGTTGAGGCGGTGGGACGCTTGGAGCGCCGTGGTGTGATCCAGTTGGTTGCCGACGGGTCAAACACGGTGGCGCGGTTGGGTCACCCCGTCTTGGGTGAGGCGGCAATGCAACGAGCCGGGATGGTGCGCACGCGGGAGCTCACTAGCCTACTGGCACAACAACTTCAGAATCAAATGCAGACACAGGAGGAGCGGTCGGGGTTGCCTGACGTGCGCACCCGGATACAGCTGGCCCAGTTCTTGACGCGAAGCGATCTGTCGCCGGACCTCGACCTGATCATCCGTGCGGCGGCCAGCGCGATGACCATGTCGAACTTCGCCTGCGGTGAGGAGTTGGCGAGATTCGCGTTCGATCGAGGCGGTGGCCTGCCGGCAGCGATCGTGCTTGCTGAGGCGATGGGTTGGCAGGGGCGGAGCGCAGAGGTCGAGGCGGTGCTTGGTGTCTTCGATCCTGAGGGTGCCGATGAGTTGATGACCGCGCATGGCTGTATGCGCGCCGCGAACCTCTTCTGGAGCGGGCAAATTGAGCAGGCGCGGCTGGGACTCGCCAACGCGAGCGATCGCCTTGAATCCGACGCGAGTGTAGGGCTCATCACGGCGATGGAGGTGGTGTTCACGTTCTTCTCCGGTGACGTTTCGACGGCAATCGAGACAGGACTAGCGCTCTGTGCATGCGATGTGCCCCCGGTGGCGACAGCGTGGGCGGCTGCCGCGACGTGCTGGGCGTTGGCACTCACTGGGCGATATGGCGACGTTCACCGCATAGCCGATATGGGTTTGCGGGCGGCTGACCTCGGCCACTCTGGACCGCTGCGGCTGGTTATCGGGTGGGGTGAGGTCATGGCTTTGACCGCTGCGGGTGACTTTTCGGCGGCCGAGCAGGTTTGGAAACGTTATGCCGCGATGCCGGCGGGCGCGCTTGCAGTACACGCCGTCGTGAACGCCATGCTTGGACTAGTGGACCTTGCCCATGGTGCGCTGCAATCCGCGTGTGCTGCATTTCAAAACTCATTATCGGCGATGTCGCGTGGTTCTCCGTTCAGCTGGTTGATGCTGGTGGCGGCCCTGTCGGCGCAGGCTGAAGGTGCGCGGGGAGACAGTGCGGCCGCCGCTGCCGCGCTGCGCAGGTCGGAGGAGGCCTACGGACCGCAGACGGCCGTGTTCTTGCCGGAACTCGAGCTGGCGCGAGCCTGGGAGCGGGCCGCCGTCGGCGATACGATGGCCGCGCAGACACATGCGGTGCGTGCCGCACAGATCGCGCGACAATCCGGGATGTACGCCGTCGAGATGCGCGCGCTGCACACCGCGGTCCGGTTCGATGACCGTTCGCAAACCGGGAGGCTGGCGGAGTTGGCCACGACTCTGAACACTGCGTTGGCGGAGGCGATCGCGCAGCACGCTCGCGGCCTGGCTGACCACGATGGCGATGTGCTCGACGCCGCGGCTGACCGGTTCGCTGACATGGGCGCGGTGGCGCTTGCCGCCGACGCGGCAGCCCAGGCGGCGCGCGAACACGCGCGCACCGGCCAGCGGGGCAAGGAAATGAAGTCGTCGACCCGCGCGCACTGGCTGGCCAGCCAGCACGAAATACGAACGCCGGCGGTCCATTCCGTGGCCCGACCGCTGCCGATTACCGACCGTGAACGTGAGATCGTGATGCTGGCGGCGGCTGGTTTATCCAACCGCCAGATCGCCCAAAGGCTTTCTGTCTCGGTGCGGACGGTGGAGGGACACGTTTATCGCATCTTCGCCAAGCTCGGCATCGAGCACCGCGAGCAGCTCATCCACTTAGTGAGTGGCGCTCGCTTCGGGATCTAACTCCACGTCGGCAACCAACCCGGTTTCGAGCGCGTCGAGCTCGTCGGCCGCGGCCAGCAGATCCGCACTGACCTCCGGTGCGGGTTCGTACATCGTCTGAACACCAGGCTGGATCTGACGCCAGGATGAGTTGCGCCAGAGCCGTGGTCTACGAGAGTCCGGCGCACGCCGAAAACCCTGCAACGGGCGATTTAATTGAACCTATGTCAAATTAACGCGGGCAACCAAAATTGTGCTCGAAAATCGAAATCTGGCGCAAACCGTGGGCGGCCGATAATCGCCCGCAATGACGAGTTCCGCCAGGCATTAGCGGGACTCCCGTGAACTGGGCGAAGAGCACCTCCAGCAGCAGCGACTTGGGTGGATACAACTCGCTGCTGGCCGTATCGACATAGGTCTTGCCAGTCGAGGAAATCAGACTAGTGCCACTCAGGTGCCGCGGGACTCGTAACCTTCTGATGCAATCCCAGTATCGCGCACCAGCGTTATTGCGGCTCAGAGGTGTTATCTAGCTCATCAAATAATTGCTGGCACCACATACGCCGCACTTTGCTGGTTACCGGCGCTGGGCGCCCCGGCGGACTCCCCGTAGCGCTGATCGTGTCGCCTTGGTTTTGCTTGTCCAGCTGTCCAGCTCAGCTGGTCGGCTGCCTCGACCTTTTCATATCGCCATGCCCGTCACTTAGCTGCGAATAAGCGTTTACGGCCACCAATGCGATCGTCGCTAGGGCCAGCACCCCCGTCGCCCAAACCAGCGCCTTGGTCGCGCGAGTCAGCCGGTCGGTCGCCAGTCGTTCCGCGCGCAGGCGCTGCTCCACGACCCATATATCCATGCGGTTCTGCGCTTCGTTGTCGGCGTACCGCGGCGCGGCCGTGTTGTTCAAGTTCTTGGATGTGTTGGTCGCAGCCGCACAGCCCGTCCCTCGTTTGGTAGGTGGCTTCTGTTACGCGGCCGGCTTCAATGCACATGGCGCAGACAGGAACGATGGACCAGCGGTCGAGTGGTGTGCTCGTTGTTGGGCCAGCCGGTAGATGGCAAGGCGGTACGCGGTGACGACCGCGTCGCGTGCTGCTGGGCAGAAGTCGCAGTATTGGGCGAATACGCAGAATGGTGAGGTTGTTCATGATGCCACCTCGACTCTTGACCCCGTGAGGTCATCGTTTCAGCGATCCCGCGTGTGGACACGAGTAGTTCACTACTCGACCACTACTCGACTTGTACGCACCACCACTCGGGCCCCGGCAGCGCGCTGCTTTTCCCGAGCGTGTGCGCACTCGCCGGCCACTTGCCGGCAGTGCACCCACGCCCGACATTGGCTGCGCCAACCGCGAGGCGATGATGCCGTGCAAGACGCCCAATTCCCGCCACCCGATCCGGGCGAACCGCCAACCGTTTCAGCGGCTACTAGCCTGGATACGTGCCAGATCCCGCCACCTATCGCCCCGCGCCCGGGTCCATCCCGGTCGAGCCGGGCGTCTACCGATTCCGGGATTCGTACGGGCGCGTCATCTACGTCGGCAAGGCCAAGAGCCTGCGCAGCCGGCTGACGTCATACTTCGCCGATATCGCGAGCCTGCAACCCCGAACCCGGCAGATGGTGACCACCGCGGCCCAGGTCGAGTGGACGGTGGTCAACACCGAAGTCGAGGCGTTGCAGCTGGAATACAACTGGATCAAGGAGTTCGATCCGCGCTTCAACATCCGCTACCGCGACGACAAGTCCTACCCGGTGCTGGCGGTAACCCTCAACGAGGACTTTCCCCGGCTGATGGTGTACCGCGGCCCACGGCGCAAGGGTGTGCGCTATTTCGGGCCGTACTCGCACGCGTGGGCCATCCGGGAAACGCTGGATCTGCTCACCCGGGTGTTTCCGGTTCGAACCTGTTCGGCCGGAGTGTTCAAGCGGCACAAGCAGATCGACCGTCCCTGCCTGCTCGGCTATATCGACAAATGCTCAGCGCCGTGTGTCGGTCGGGTCAGTGCCGAGCAGCACCGCCAGATCGTCACGGACTTCTGCGACTTCCTGTCTGGCAAAACCGACCGGTTCGCGCGCGAACTGGAACAGCAGATGAACGCCGCGGCCGAAGAGCTCGATTTCGAGCGGGCGGCGCGCCTTCGTGACGACCTGGGCGCGCTGAAGCGGGCGATGGAGAAACAGGCCGTGGTGTTCGGCGACGGTACCGACGCCGACGTGGTCGCGTTCGCCGACGACGAACTCGAGGCGGCGGTGCAGGTGTTCCATGTCCGCGGCGGCCGGGTGCGCGGTCAGCGCGGTTGGATCGTCGAAAAGACCGGGGACCCGGGTGATTCCGGTGAGGAGCGGTTGGTCGAGCAGTTCCTGACGCAGTTCTACGGTGACCAGGCGGAGCTAGACGGTGCCTTGCAAGAAACCACAGACGAATCAACCAACCCGGTTCCCCGCGAGGTGTTGGTGCCGTGTCTGCCGTCCAACGCCGAACAGCTGGCCAGTTGGTTGTCCGGCCTGCGCGGCTCCCGCGTCACGTTGCGGGTGCCGCGCCGCGGTGATAAGCGCGCGTTGGCCGAAACCGTGCACCGCAATGCGAAAGAGGCTCTGCAGCAACATAAGTTGAAGCGGGCCGGTGACTTTAACGCCAGATCCGCCGCGCTGCAGAGCATTCAGGACGCGCTAGGCCTTGCCAACGCGCCACTGCGGATCGAGTGCGTCGATGTCAGCCACGTGCAGGGCACCGACGTGGTGGGCTCGCTGGTGGTGTTCGAGGATGGCTTGCCGCGCAAATCCGACTACCGCCACTTCGGGATCAAGGAAGCCGCCGGGCAGGGCCGATCCGACGACGTCGCCTCCATCGCCGAGGTGACCCGCCGCCGATTCCTGCGGCACCTTAGCGACCAGAACGATCCGAATCTGCTTTCCCCGGAGGGGAAATCCCGCCGGTTCGCCTACCCGCCCAATCTGTACGTCGTCGACGGCGGTGCGCCCCAAGTCAATGCGGCCAGCGCCGTGCTCGAGGAGCTCGGCATCACCGACGTCGCGGTGGTTGGCCTGGCCAAGCGGCTGGAAGAGGTGTGGGTGCCCTCCGAGCCGGACCCGATCATCATGCCGCGCAACAGCGAGGGGCTGTATTTGCTGCAGCGGGTGCGTGACGAGGCGCACCGATTCGCCATCGCCTACCATCGCAGCAAGCGATCCAAGCGAATGACGGCCTCGGCGCTGGACTCGGTGCCGGGACTGGGCGAGCATCGCCGCAAGGCGCTGGTCACCCATTTCGGATCGATAGCCCGCCTCAAGGAGGCCACCGTCGACCAGATCACCGCCGTCCCGGGTATCGGCGTGGCCACGGCCAACGCCGTTCTCGACGCGCTGCGAACGGACGCCAATGGAGCTCAAGGGTGACGCACGATGCTGCGGCCGACATTGACGTCGTCCTCGTGACCGGGTTGTCCGGGGCCGGGCGCGGCACAGCGGCCAAAGTGCTCGAGGACCTCGGCTGGTATGTGGCCGACAACCTGCCGCCGCAGCTGATTACCCGGATGGTGGATTTCGGGCTGGCCGCCGGCTCTCGCATCACCCAGTTGGCGGTGGTGATGGATGTGCGATCGCGCGGATTCACCGGCGACCTGGATTCGGTGCGCAACGAATTGGCCACCCGCAACATCACTCCCCGCGTGGTCTTCATGGAGGCGTCCGACGACATGTTGGTGCGCCGCTACGAACAGAATCGCCGCAGCCATCCGCTACAGGGCGAGCAGACCCTCGCCGAGGGCATCGCGGCCGAGCGCCGGATGCTGGCCCCGGTTCGCGCCACGGCGGACCTCATCATCGACACGTCGACGCTGTCGGTGCGCGGCCTCAGGGAAAGCATCGAGCGAGCGTTCGGCGGTGACGGCGGCGCGACCACCAGCGTCACCGTCGAGTCCTTCGGCTTCAAGTACGGCCTGCCGATGGACGCGGACATGGTCATGGATGTGCGGTTCCTGCCCAACCCGCACTGGGTGGACGAGCTACGCGAACTGACCGGTCAGCATCCGGCGGTGCGCGACTACGTTCTGGGCCAGAACGGCGCGGGGGAGTTCCTCGAGACTTACCATCGATTGCTATCCCTGGTTGTCGGGGGCTATCGCCGGGAGGGGAAGCGATACATGACGGTCGCCATCGGCTGCACCGGCGGCAAGCACCGCAGTGTCGCGATCGCCGAAGCACTGATGCAGCTGCTGGGGTCGGACCCTCGACTGTTGGTGCGGGTGCTGCATCGGGATCTGGGTCGCGAATGAGCGAGCCAACGAGCCCGCCAATGACGCAAAGCATCGTCGCGCTGGGCGGTGGCCACGGCCTCTACGCCACGCTGTCGGCGGCTCGCCGGCTCACGCCCTACGTCACCGCCGTGGTCACCGTGGCCGATGACGGCGGCTCCTCGGGCCGGCTGCGCAGCGAACTCGACGTGGTGCCCCCGGGCGATTTGCGAATGGCCTTGGCGGCGTTGGCATCCGACAGCCCGTATGGACGGCTCTGGGCCACCATCCTGCAGCACCGGTTCGGCGGCAGTGGCGCCCTGGCCGGGCACCCGATCGGCAACCTGATGCTCGCCGGCCTGTCCGAGGTGCTGGCCGATCCGGTCGCCGCCCTCGATGAACTCGGACGAATCCTGGGCGTCAAGGGCAGGGTCTTACCCATGTGCCCGATCGCGCTGCAGATCGAGGCCGACGTCGCCGGGCTGGAAACCGACCCGCGGATGTTCCGGACGATCCGCGGCCAGGTGGCGATCGCGACCACGCCCGGCAAGGTCCGTAGGGTGCGGCTGCTGCCTCCCGACCCGCCGGCGACCCGGCAGGCCGTCGACGCCATCATGGCCGCCGACTTGGTGGTCCTGGGCCCGGGCTCGTGGTTCACCAGCGTGATCCCGCACGTGCTGGTGCCCGGGCTTGCGGCAGCACTGCGGGCCACCACGGCCCGCCGGGCGCTGGTGCTTAACCTGGTCGCCGAGCCGGGGGAGACGGCCGGCTTCTCGGTGGAGCGTCATCTGCACGTGCTGGCTCAACACGCGCCCGGGTTCGCCGTCCACGACATCATCATCGATGCCGAGCGAGTCCCCAGTGACCGCGAACGTGAGCAACTGCGACGCACCGCGGCGCTGCTACAGGCTGAGGTCCACTTCGCCGACGTGGCCAGGCCTGGTACACCTTTACATGACCCGGGCAAGCTGGCGGCCGCCCTGGACGGGGTGCGGGTGGGCCATCAGGGCTCGTCAGCAACCACCGTGACGGCCACCGAAGAGATTCGGATAGACGAACCAAGGGGTGACGACGCGTGGCGATGACGACCGAAGTCAAGGACGAGTTGAGTCGCTTAGTGGTGAAGTCGGTCAGCGCTCGTCGTGCGGAAGTCACCTCCCTGCTCAGGTTTGCCGGCGGATTACATATCGTGAGCGGACGCGTGGTCGTCGAAGCCGAGGTGGATCTGGGTAACATCGCGCGGCGGCTGCGCAAAGACATCTTCGAGCTGTACGGCTACAACGCGGTTGTGCATGTGTTGTCGGCCAGCGGGATTCGCAAGAGCACTCGGTACGTTCTGCGGGTCGCCAACGACGGTGAGGCACTGGCCCGCCAGACCGGGCTGTTGGACATGCGCGGCCGCCCGGTTCGGGGTTTGCCGGCCCAGGTCGTCGGCGGCAGCATCGGCGATGCCGAAGCCGCGTGGCGGGGAGCATTTTTGGCGCACGGATCGCTGACCGAGCCGGGACGGTCGTCGGCGTTGGAGGTCAGCTGCCCCGGCCCGGAGGCCGCGCTGGCACTGGTGGGTGCGGCGCGCCGGCTCGGGGTCAGCGCGAAGGCTCGCGAAGTGCGCGGTGCCGATCGGGTGGTGGTGCGCGACGGTGAGGCGATCGGCGCGCTGCTCACCCGGATGGGCGCCCAGGACACCAGGCTCATCTGGGAGGAGCGCCGGTTGCGTCGCGAGGTGCGGGCGACGGCCAACCGGCTCGCCAATTTCGATGACGCCAATCTGCGCCGCTCGGCGCGGGCCGCGGTCGCGGCGGCCGCCAGGGTGGAGCGGGCGCTGGAAATCCTCGGTGATACCGTGCCGGACCATCTGGCCTCGGCCGGCAAATTACGCGTCGAGCACCGGCAGGCCTCGCTCGAGGAGCTAGGCCGGCTGGCCGACCCTCCGATGACGAAAGATGCTGTGGCAGGCCGTATCCGGCGATTGCTGTCCATGGCGGACCGCAAGGCGAAGGTCGAGGGCATCCCCGACACCGAGTCGGCGGTCACGCCGGACCTGCTGGAGGACGCCTGAGCGGGGGATAGCGGGGAGCGCGTTCTACGCGCCGAAATATGGCGTGCAATTGGGGGGGAAGGGGCTACGGTTCTGGCATGAAACGGCTTTCCAGTGTCGACGCGGCATTCTGGTCTGCGGAAACGGTGGGCTGGCATATGCATGTCGGGGCGCTGGCGATCTGCGATCTCACCGACGCCCCCGACTACAGCTTCCAGCGACTTCGCGAAATCATGATCGAGCGGTTACCGGAGCTGCCGCAGCTGCGGTGGCGCGTCACGGGTGCCCCGCTCGGGCTGGATCGGCCCTGGTTCGTCGAGGACGAGGACCTCGACATCGACTTCCACATCCGGCGCATCGCTGTTCCCGCGCCGGGCGGGCGGCGCGAGGTCGACGAACTGGTGGGCCGGCTGATGTCCTACAAACTGGACCGCTCCCGACCGCTCTGGGAGCTGTGGGTGATCGAGGGCGTCAAGGGCAACCGGATCGCGACGCTGACCAAGATGCACCACGCCATCGTCGACGGGGTCTCCGGGGCCGGGCTGGCCGAGATCATGCTGGATGTCACGCCCGAACCGCGCGCGCCGCAGGAGCAGACGGTGGGATCGCTGGTGGGATTCCAACTGCCGGGTCTGGAACGGCGCGCTCTTGGTGCCCTCTTCAATGTGGCCATCAAGACCCCGTTCCGGATCACCCGGTTGCTGGAACAGACGGTGCGTCAAAAAATCGCGGCACTGGGCGTCAGCAGCAAGCCGCCGGGCTACTTCGAAGCGCCCAAGACGAGGTTCAACGCGCCGGTGTCGCCGCACCGCCGGATCACGGGCTGCCGCGTCGAACTGGAGCGGGCCAAGGCCGTTAAGGATGCCTTCGGAGTCAAGCTGAACGATGTGGTGCTGGCGCTGGTGGCCAGCGCCGCCCGTGACTATCTGCAGAAGCGCGACGAACTACCGGCCAAACCGCTGATCGCGCAGATCCCGGTGTCGACGCGCACCGACGAAAGCCAACGCGACGTCGGCAACAAGATCAGCTCCATGACTGCGTCGCTGGCCACCGACATCGAAGACCCCGCCGAGCGGCTCAAGGCCATCCACGAAAGCACGCAGAGCGCCAAGGGAATGGCCAAGGCGCTCTCGGCGCATCAGATCATGGGTCTCACCGAGACCACGCCGCCCGGGCTGCTGCAGCTGGCCGCCCGCGCGTACACGGCCTCGGGCCTGTCTCGCAACCTGGCCCCGCTCAACCTGGTCGTGTCCAATATTCCCGGTCCGTCCCAGCCGCTGTACATGGCCGGCGCCAAACTGGAGTCGCTGGTGCCGCTCGGACCGCCGGTCATGGACATCGCCCTGAACATCACCTGCTTCTCCTACGAGAAGTACTTGGACTTCGGCTTTGTCACCACGCCCGAAATCGCCAACGACATCCACGAGATGGCGCGGGCCGTGGAACCGGCGCTGACCGAACTCGAGATCGCCGCGGGACTCAGCGAGTCGGCGGATTCGTGACGTATACCCACGACAGAAAACGGGCGACCGCATCGGCGGCTTGATCCGCCCGCGGGGAACCGAAGATATCGAACCCGTGTTGGGCGTGGGGCAGCTCGGCATAGGCGACCGGAGACTTTGACACCGACCGTAGTTCTTCGACGAATTCCCGCGCCTCGATGACCGGGATGAGCGAGTCGTCGGTTCCGTGCAGAACGAAAAATGGTGGTGCGTCTGCCCGTACGTGCCGCAGCGGCGAGGCGTCCAGATAGATCTGCCGATGCGTGCTGCGTTTCTGCTTGACCACCAGTCTTTCCAGCACCTCGACGAACTGGGCGCGCCCCGGATCCTGGATGGAATACCAGTCGTAGCGACCGTAAAAGGGGACGGCCGCCACCACCGACGTGTCGGCGTCCTCGAAGCCGGGCTGGAACTTGGGGTCGTTGGGAGTGAGGGCGGCCAGCGCGGACAGATGACCGCCGGCGGACCCACCGCTGATCGCGACGAAGTTCGGGTCCCCGCCGTAGGCGGCGATGTTCTCCTTGACCCAGGCCAGTGCGCGTTTGACGTCGACGATGTGGTCGGGCCAGGTGTGCAGTGGGGAGACGCGGTAGTTCATCGACACGCACACCCAGCCGCGCGAAACCAGTTGGCCCATCAAGGGATACGCCTGGGGGCGGCGCCACCCGATCACCCACGCGCCGCCGGGTACCTGTAACAGCACCGGCGCCTTGCCGTCACGGGGCAGGTCGCGGCGGCGCCAGATGTCGGCCAGGTTCGCGCGCCCGTGCGGGCCGTAGGACACGATGTTCTGCTTGTCGACAAAGCGCCGACGGGACATTGTTGTGCGCAACGGCAGGTTGCGTCTGCCGCTTCGGGTGGGCTGCGTCGGCAGCGCCTTGAGTTCCGCGGCGTAGTCCGGGCCGAGTTGTTCGGTCAACCCGGCCTCCAGTACCGGACCCGGAGTGGTGGAGCCGCGGTAGCTGATCACTCCCAGGATCGCCCAGGATGCCGCGGTAAGGGCAAGCGCCGCTTTGCCTTTCGTGCCGGCGAAATCGCCGCGGCGGCCGCGGCGCACAGCGTCCAGCGCGGAGGCGGTGGCGTACAGGCCCGGCACTTCGGACGTCGGCCAGCCGAACCAGAACGCCAGCACCGACGCGTACGGGTTACGGGTGAGCGGGTGTAAGCCGTTGGCGGCGTTGAGGAATTCCACGGCGGCGCGCATCAACGGCCGTTTAGTAAACACACGCCGCCGCAATCGTTGCAGACGCATCAGTCGGTGACCTTGGCTTGGAGTTCGTTGCGCAGCACCTTGCCGGTGCTGCCGCGGGGTAGTTCGTCGAGCACGGACAACTCGCGGGGCACCTTGTAGTTGGCCAGGCTGTCCCGGACGTGCTGCTTGAGGACATCGGGCGTGGCCGACCCGCCGGGCTCAAGCACGACGAACGCCGCCAGCCGTTGGCCGTACTGCTCGTCATCCACGCCGATGACCGCGGCTTCGGCCACCTCGGGATGCGACGCCAGCGTCTTCTCCACCTCGATCGGGTAGACGTTCTCACCGCCCGAGACGATCATCTCGTCGTCGCGGCCGACCACGAACAGCCGCCCGGCCTCGTCGAGGTAGCCGACATCGCCGGAGGACATGAAGCCGGCGTGGAAAGCTTTGCCCTTGTCGGAGGACCCCTCCGTGTATCCGTCGAACTGGGTGTCGTTGCGCACGTAAATGCCTCCGACCTCGCCGGTGGGCATCTCGTTGAATTCGGGGTCCAGGATGCGGATTTCGGTTCCGCCCGCGGGCCGGCCCGCGGTGTCGGGGGCCGCGCGCAGGTCCTGCGGTGTGGCGGTGGCGATCATGCCGGCCTCGGTGGCGTTGTAGTTGTTGTAGACCACGTCGCCGAACTGGTCCATGAACGCGGTGACGACGTCGGGGCGCATCCGCGAACCGGAGGCGGCCGCGAAGCGTAATGAGCGTGCGCTGTAGCGGTGTCGGACCTCGGCGGGCAGATCCATGATGCGGTCGAACATCACCGGGACCACGGCAAGACCCGTCGCCTGGTGGCGGTCGATGAGATCCAGGGTGGCCTCCGGGTCGAATTTGCGTCGCGTGACCACCGTGCAGGCCATCGACGCGGCGAAGATCAACTGTGAAAAGCCCCATGCGTGGAACATCGGCGCGACGATCACGATGGTCTCCTCGGCGCGCCACGGCGTGCGGTCCAGGATCGCCTTGAGCGTGCCGATGCCGGCACCGCCGCCAGATTGCTTGGCGCCCTTGGGCGATCCGGTGGTGCCGGAGGTGAGCAGGATCATCCTGCCCTTGCCGCCGGTGCGCTCGGGCTGTTGGCCGGTGTGCTCGGCGATGAGTTTCTCGAGTTTTTTAGCGTTCAGCTCGTGGTCTGTGTCGGTCCAGGCCAGGATGCGGGTGGCGTCGGGCTTGTCGGCCAGCGCGCGGTCCACCGTCGCGGTGAACTCCTCGTCGTAGATGACGGCCTCGACGCCTTCACGGTTGACCACGTCGGCCATCGCCGGGCCGGCGAAGGACGTGTTGAGCAGCACCACGTCGGAGCCGATTCGGCTGGACGCCACCACCGCCTCGACGAAACCGCGGTGATTGCGGCACATCACCCCGATGACTTTCGGCTGACCCGTGGGCAACTGCTGTAACGCCGCGGCCAGCGCGTTGATCCGTTCGTCGAGCTGGCGCCAGGTCAGTGTGCCCAGTTCGTCGACCAGGCCCACTCGGTCCGGGCAGCGCTGCGCTGCGCTGGCGAACCCCACGGTCATGCCCATGCCTTCACGACGCATCGCGGCCGCCATCTTCAGGTAGCGGTCGGGGCGCATCGGCGCGATCATTCCGGCGCGCCTCAGGGTCGTGATGATGCCGAGTGTCTGCTCGATACGAGATGTCTGAGATGTCATGGTTCAGCCCAGGATCGGGAATCGGCGCTTGCCGGCGAGCTCTTTGAGGCCCTGCTGCATCACCGACCGGATGTGCTCGTCGACCTCGTCGATGTCAGGCTCCGCGCCGAATTGCGCGGTGATGTCGATCGGTTCCAGCACCTGCGTCACGATCTTGGTGGGCAGCGGTAAATTGGGTGGAACCGCGGCGCTGAACCCGAACGGAAAACCAAACGACAGCGGCAGAATGTCGCTGCGCAGCAAGCGTTTTAGGCCCAGCCGCTGCGCCAGCCAAGTGCCACGGGACAGGTAGAGCTGAGTTTCCTGCCCGCCGATGGACACCGCTGGGACGATCGGTACACCGGCTTCGATCGCGGTGCGGACGTATCCCTTGCGGCCGTTGAAGTCGATGACGTTCTCCGAGAGCGTGGGCCGGTACGCGTCGTAGTCGCCGCCGGGAAAGACGACCACCACGCCGCCGGAGCGCAGGGCTTTGGCCGCGTTCTCGCGATTGGCCCGGATGTAGCCGGTACGCCTGAAGAACGGCCCCGTGGGGCCCGTGAAGAGGATGTCGTGGCTGAGCGTGTAGACCGGCCGGCCGTAGCCGAACGTGTCGTAGAAGTCGACGCTGAAGATCGGGACATCCATGGGGAACATCCCGCCGGAGTGGTTGCCGACCACCAGCGCCCCGCCGGGCGGGAAGGAATCCAGGCCGCGCACCTCGGACCGGAAGTACGTCTTCAAGAGCGGACGCATTACGCCGATCATGCGCTGGGTCAGACCGGGATCGAATCTGCCTATGTCGTCAGTGTCGTCACCGTCCGGGCTGTCGCTGTCGGTCACTTCGTTCACCTGAGGCTCCCTAACGGCTTCCCGGCGGCTGCGCTGCCGCGTCGACGTGTCTCGATGGTAGCGATCGGCCCGGGATCGCCGGTTAGGAGTTGTCCTGGCGCCAGATGCACACGCCGTGCAGCGTCATGGTGGCCATGTCGGGGACAACGGTGAAGTCCAATGTGTCGTCGCCAGTGACCGCCTGTGTCGCCGGCGCCCCGCCGGCGAGACGTGTTTGTTCCTCGGTGCAGTTGGCGCCTCGTTCGAAGCCGGTCCACCTGGTGCCCTCGATGACGTCAGTCCTGTTCAACGTCGCAGCCGGTCCGTAGGTGAA
Organism: uncultured Actinomycetota bacterium; assembly: GCA_963767375.1. Classification (GTDB taxonomy): domain Bacteria; phylum Actinomycetota; class Actinomycetes; order Mycobacteriales; family Mycobacteriaceae; genus Mycobacterium. Next base: position 983,591 of record CAVYDT010000003.1, on the reverse strand, counting down.
CCAGGCGACCGCGGGCCGTTGAATGTCGTCGAGGTGCTGCCACACGAACACCGGGACACCTTTGACGCACTCCAGGACTTCATGTTGCGGTGAAAACGTTTGCACGCCGTCCATCACCCCGGCCGAGCCGCCGCACGCGACGCCGGGTTCCGGGACGACTGGGTCCGCGTGTGCGACCGCCGCGACCAGAGCGATTGCGGTGAACGTTGCGGTAAACGTTGCGAAGGCGACGTTCACACTGCGTTTCATGGTCGGTGATGATAACCGGGCCTGCCGATCGGCGGCCAGTTTTCAAGCAAATACGCATGGACGGCAATTGCCCTGTAAGGCGGGCGTTTCAGCATTGCTGCGGCTACGCTACGCCTCGTGTTGGCGCGGTACGCGGCCGGCGTGAGCGAACGCTTGTGTTTGCTGGCTGTGCGAATGGACCCGTCCTTTTTGAACGTCAGCGTGGGCGCATTAATCGGGGGCCGGATGGCTGCGCTATCGTTCTCGCGCCGAACAACAGACCCCCCTGAAAGAGGCGACATGAATTCCGCGCCGACTGACGCCCAACGGCCGCACGTTATGCAAGCCGCCGCGGATCGCAGGTCGACCTGTGCGTTGGATCGGAAGGTCCGTACATCCCACCAGAGCACGCCCCGCTCCCGGTCGGTTCATGTCCCGCAAGGCAAGTCGATCTCCTCGCCGACCGCGCCGGCAACGGCCGACGATCAGCAGGCTGAGTACTTCGTGCGTTTGCTCACCCAGAGCCGCCAGCGGATTGAGCAGCGGATCGACGACCACCAGCGCGCAATCGCGGTCGCCGAATCCCGTGGCAAGGCCGAAGACGTGCGGCGTTATCGGCAGATGACACTCATTGAAGAACACGACCGCCGAACCGTCGCGGACCTCATCGATAACCTGCAGCAGCGATTCCGCGGTCGGGCACCGGGCGAGGTTGCCCAGGTCGCTGGGCGGGTGCGTCCCCTGCTTTAGCGGGGAACCAGCCCTGCCGCAGCATTTCTCGCTGACGCGCTTCCCGCGACCTGGTCCGTGAGATCAATACGCCGAGCGCGCGAGATACATTGAATCGGCCAACCGGTTTCTCACCTGGAATGAGGCCGCCATGGGATTCATGTCACCCGAGCTTCCGGACGTCGACCCTGACACCTGGTCCACCTTGCCCCGGGCGGCGCGCCTGCAAGTGGTGACCCGGCACTGGGCGGAGCACGGCTTCGGGACACCGTACGCGGTCTACCTGCTGTACCTGATCAAGATTGCCCTCTACGTCGCCGCGCCCGCCGCAATCATCGCGCTCACGCCCGGCTTGGGTGGGCTGAGCCGCATCGCCGACTGGTGGACGCAACCGATCGTGTACCAGAAGTTCATCGTCTTCACGCTGCTGTTCGAGGTCGCCGGCTTGGGGTGTGGATCGGGCCCGCTGACGGGACGATTCATGCCACCGATCGGCGGGTTACTTTACTGGTTGCGGCCCAACACAATTCGGCTTCCAGCATGGCCGGACAAGGTTCCGCTCACCGGCGGCGATTCCCGCACCGTCATCGATGTCGCGCTGTACGCCGTCGTCTTGATCAGTGGGGCGTGGGCGCTGTTGTCTCCCGGTCACGGCGGGCCAGTCACCGCCGCCGGCGACATTGGCGACATTGGCCTGATCGACCCCGTCCTGGTCATCCCGACGATCGTGGCCTTGGCGCTGTTGGGGCTGCGCGACAAGACCATCTTCCTGGCCGCCCGCGGCGAACACTACTGGCTGAAACTGATCGTGTTCTTTTTCCCGTTCATCGACCAGATTGCGGCCTTCAAGATCATCATGCTGTGCCTGTGGTGGGGGGCGGCGACGTCCAAGCTCAACCACCATTTCCCCTACGTCGTGGCGGTGATGACGAGCAACAACGCGCTGCTGCGCAGCAGGTTGTTCAACCCGGTAAAGCACCTGCTGTATCGGGACCACGTGAACGACCTGCGCCCGTCCTGGCTGCCGAAGCTGATGGCCCATGTCGGCGGGACGACGGCGGAATTCCTGGTTCCCACGGTTCTGGTTTTCGTCGCTGGCGATCAACCCTGGCGGTGGTTCCTCATCGGGTTCATGGTCCTCTTCCACCTCAACATCCTTTCCAACCTCCCGATGGGTGTGCCGCTGGAATGGAACGTCTTCTTCATCTTCTCGCTGTTCTATCTGTTCGGGCACTACGGCGCGATCCGCGCCACCGATCTTCGGTCGCCGCTGCTGCTGGCGCTGGTAAGCGTCGCGGTGGCCGTCGTGATCGCGGGAAACCTTTTCCCCGAAAAGATTTCGTTTTTGCCAGCCATGCGCTACTACGCCGGCAACTGGGCCACCAGCCTGTGGTGCTTCCGCGCGGGTGCCGAAGACAACATAGAAGCTAATGTCGTCAAAAGCTCAGCGCTGGTTGTCAATCAGCTGGCCAAGCTGTACGGGGCGGCGACCGCCGAGGTGATGTCCGACAAGGTGGCGGCGTTCCGCGCGATGCACACGCACGGCCGGGCGCTCAATGGGTTGTTGCCCCGCGCTGTTGAGAATGAGGCTGAGTACAGCGTGCGTGAGGGCGAAGTAGTTGCGGGGCCGCTGGTCGGCTGGAACTTCGGTGAAGGCCACCTGCACAACGAGCAACTGGTGGAAGCGGTCCAGCGGCGCTGCCACTTCGAGGACGGCGACCTGCGCGTCATCGTCCTTGAGGGCCAACCGATCCACATTCAGCGGCAGTGGTATCGCATCCTCGACGCCAAGACCGGCCTGATCGAGGCGGGCTACGTCAACGTCGAGGACATGCTGAGCCGCCAGCCGTGGCCCGCGCCCGGCGACGAGTTCCCCGTCCACGTGACCGACGATGGTGTCGACCCGCTGCGCCCGGCTCCGCCGCGCTTGCGATCACCACGCCAACGCGCCACCCCCCGAAATCCATGACCAAAGCGGTCGTCGTCGGCGCCGGGCCCAACGGCCTCGCCGCGGCGATCCACCTCGCCCGGCACGGTGTCGACGTGCAGGTGCTGGAGGCGCGCGACACGATCGGCGGGGGAGCGCGCTCGGGTGAGCTGACGGTGCCCGGAGTGATCCACGACCACTGCTCGGCGGCTCATCCGCTGGGCGTCGGTTCGCCGTTCTGGAAACAGATCGACCTGCAGCGCTACGGGCTGGTGTGGAAGTGGCCGGAGATCGACTGCGCTCATCCACTCGACGACGGGACCGCCGGCGTGCTGTATCGGTCGATCGACCAGACCGCCGCCCACATGGGACCCGACGAAACCCGGTGGCGGCTGGCCGTCGGTGACCTGGTGGCCGGATTCGACCAGCTGGCTCAGGATTTGCTCGGCCCGGTGATCAATGTTCCGCGCCACCCGATCCGCCTCGCGGCGTTCGGGCCGCGCGCGCTGCTGCCGGCCACCGTGATGGCCCGGTGGTTTCGCACCGAGCAGGCACGCGCGGTGTTCGGCGGAGCGGCCGCGCACATGTTCACCCGGCTGGACCGGCCGCTCACTGCAGCGCTTGGCCTGATGTTCCTGGCCGGCGGCCACCGCAATGGCTGGCCGGTCGCCGAAGGCGGATCCGGATCGATCATCAAGGCCCTCGCCGCCGCGCTCAGCGCCCACGGCGGCACCATCACCACCGGTATCACCGTCACCAGCCGCCGCGACATCCCGGATGCCGACATCGTCATGCTCGACCTCAGCCCCGCGGCGGCATTGTCGATCTACGGCGATGTCATGCCCGCGCGGATCAGGCGGTCCTATCGGCGGTACCGCCAGGGGTCGTCTGCCTTCAAGGTCGACTTCGCCATCGAGGGCGACATTCCGTGGCTTAACCCCGACTGTGCCCGAGCGGGTACGGTCCATCTCGGCGGGACGTTCGCCGAAACCGCCGACACCGAACGTCAACGCGCACAAGGCCAAATGGTGCGACGGCCATACGTGCTCGTCGGACAGCAGTACCTGGCCGACCCCACCCGCTCGGCGGGCACGATCAACCCGATCTGGGCCTATGCGCACGTGCCGTTCGGCTACACCGGCGACGCCACCGCCGCCGTCGTCGACCAGATAGCGCGGTTCGCGCCGGGGTTCGGCGACCGCATCATCGCCGCCGTAAGCAAGAGCACCGCCGAGCTGGAGGCCTACAACCCCAACTACATCGGTGGCGACATCATCGGCGGAGCCAACGACGGGCTGCAGTTCCCCTTCCGCCCCCGGGTGGCCGTCAATCCCTATACGACCGGGGTGCCGGGCGTCTATCTGTGTTCGCAGTCCACGCCGCCCGGCGCCGGCATCCACGGGTTGTGCGGCTACCACGCCGCCGCATCGGCGTTGCGGTGGCTAGGGAGGCGACACAGGGGCTGACCGGCGGATCAGCCTCAGTGCCCAGCCGCGGGGCCAGGCGCAACCGGCTGTCCGGAAACAAGCCCGCCAGCCGGCGCCGGACCAGTCGGCGCATCCTTAGCGGTCCCGGACATGTCGATGATTGGCGCACCGGCCGGCGCAGCAATCACGGAAGCACCAGCCAGCACCGGCGCTCCCGCCGGCCCGAGTGCGATCAGCGGAGTACCAACCGGCACCACCGGCACGGGGGCTCCGACCGGGATTGGGGCTCCGACTGGGAGTGGGGCTCCGACTGGGAGTGGGGCTCCGACCGGGAGTGGGGCTCCGACCGGGAGTGGGGTTCCGACTGGGACGGGGCCTCCGACCGGGACTGCCGCTCCCACCGGTACTGGGGCTCCCACCGGGACTGGCACACCAGCCGGCACCGGTGGGCCAAGCGCAATCACCGGAGCACCAACCGGAACCACCGGAACCGGTCCGGGCGCAACCACTGGAACACCGGCCATGGGAGTCAGCGGAGCGCTAGTGGTGCATACCTCGCTGGCGGTTACCGGTCCGCCTGGGCCTGTCGGTCCGCCTCCGCCTCCGCCCGCCGGGCCGCCCGGGCCTGCCGGTCCGCCGGCGGCCGCCGCTCCGCCTGCGGCTGCCGGTCCACCGGCTGCCGGCGCTCCAACCTCGCCCGACATCCCCTGCACGCACGCGTAGACGCCGCCGGTTTTTATCGGAGGGGCGGCTACCGCATCTGGGCTCAACGCTGTAGCGGCCCCGCACAACCCAGCGATGGCAACTGCTTTGATGGTGAACCGATCAAAGGCCGTCATCACGTCGACTCCTTCAGCACTCACGTCTTCAGCAATCAAATGGGCAGCAGAACCGCACGGCCGTATCGCAGTCGTGTCGAATGTAGGGACGGTCATCGCTATTGCACGCGCGACAGTCGCGGCGCTTATAGAACCGATACAAAGGAGACATGCCCCGGTTACCGCGCGGGTAAGGGGCGCCCCGGCATGGGAAAACCGCCAGCCCAACCGCGGCTTTGAAAGCAAAAAGTTCCCGTTCGGCGCCAACCCGACGCGGTTATCGCCTTGAGACCCGTACCGCGATTCGGCCACGCGAGTGGCGGCTAGTCGAACATTCTGTCAACTGGGAGGGCATCGCCGGGCCGTCACAGACGTCCATCGATGCCCTTCAACCACTTCAGTCCCATCCCCTCCATGCCGAATCAGGCCTTTTCGGGGCAAAATCGCGGACGATTCCTCACTGACGAGATGACCGCGCGACGGCTGGTTGTTACTCATCTAGGCTGACGACGAGCAGTTCATCAGCACGAGAAACGTCCCCAGAAAGAAAGAGGGAGAGACCAGTGACGGTCCGGGTAGGCATCAACGGCTTCGGTCGAATCGGACGCAACTTCTACCGGGCTTTATTGGCTCAGCAGGAGCAGGGTATCGCCGACATCGAAGTCGTCGCCGTCAACGACATCACCGACAACAGCACGCTGGCTCACCTGCTCAAATTCGACTCGATCCTGGGCCGGCTGCCGTACGACGTGAGCCTGGAAGGCGAAGACACCATTGTCGTCGGCCCCGCGAAAATCAAGGCGCTCGAGGTCCGCGAGGGCCCGGCGGCATTGCCGTGGGGTGACCTCGGGGTCGACGTCGTCGTCGAATCCACCGGCCTGTTCACCAACGCGGCCAAGGCCAAAGGCCACCTGGACGCCGGCGCCAAGAAGGTGATCATCTCCGCACCCGCCACCGACGAGGACATCACCATCGTGCTGGGCGTCAACGACGACAAGTACGACGGCAGCCAGAACATCATCTCCAACGCCTCGTGCACCACGAACTGCCTGGCACCGGTGGCCAAGGTGCTCGACGACGAGTTCGGGATCGTCCGAGGCCTGATGACCACCATCCACGCCTACACCCAGGACCAGAACCTGCAGGACGGCCCGCACAAGGACCTGCGCCGGGCCCGCGCCGCCGCGCTGAACATCGTGCCCACCTCGACCGGCGCGGCCAAGGCCATCGGGCTGGTGCTGCCCCACCTCAAGGGCAAGCTCGACGGGTATGCGCTGCGGGTGCCGATTCCCACCGGCTCGGTCACCGACCTGACCGTCGAGTTGTCCAAGTCGGCCAGTGCCGAGCAGATCAACGCCGCGATGAAGGCCGCCGCGGAAGGCCCGATGAAGGGCGTCCTCAAGTACTACGACGTGCCGATCGTCTCCAGCGACATCGTCACCGACCCGCACAGCTCGATCTTCGACTCCGGCCTGACCAAGGCGATCGACACGTCGGCCAAAATCGTGTCCTGGTACGACAACGAATGGGGCTACTCCAACCGCCTCGTTGACCTGGTCGCGCTGGTCGGCAAGTCGCTCTAGTCGTGGCCGTCCATACCCTTAAAGAGCTTCTGGCGCAGGGTGTTTCGGGCCGTGGCGTACTGGTGCGGTCCGACCTGAATGTTCCGCTCGACGACTTGGGCAAAATCACCGACTCCGGCCGCATCACCGCGTCGGTGCCCACGTTGAAGGCGCTACTGGAGGCCGGAGCGAAGGTGGTGGTCACCGCACATCTCGGTCGGCCCAAGGGCGGCGGCCCCGACCCGAAACTGTCGCTGGCACCAGTCGCTGCGGCACTCGGCGAGGAGCTGGGCCAGCACGTTCAGTTGGCCGGCGATGTGGTCGGGACCGACGCGCTGGCCCGCGCCGAGGGGTTGACCGACGGCGACATCCTGCTGCTGGAGAACATCCGCTTCGATCGGCGCGAGACGAGCAAGGACGACGGCGAGCGACTCGCGCTGGCCAAGCAGCTGGCCGAATTGGTCTCGCCGGGAGGCGCTTTCGTCTCCGACGGTTTCGGTGTGGTGCACCGCAAGCAGGCCTCGGTGTACGACATCGCAACCCTGCTGCCGCACTACGCCGGCACGTTGGTCGGCGATGAGGTAGAGGTGCTGGAGAAGCTGACCAGTTCCACCGCGCGGCCCTACGCCGTCGTGCTCGGCGGATCGAAGGTGTCCGACAAGCTCGGGGTGATCGAGTCGCTGGCAACCAAGGCCGACAGCATCGTCGTCGGCGGCGGCATGTGCTTCACATTCCTTGCTGCACAAGGGTATTCGGTTGGAAAATCGCTGCTCGAAGAAGACATGATCGAGACCTGCCGCAACCTGCTGGACACCTACGCCGATGTGTTGCGACTGCCCGGCGACATCGTGGTGACCGAGAAGTTCGCCGCTGATTCGCCACCACAGTTCGTGGCCGCCAACGCGATTCCGGACGAGCTGATGGGTCTGGATATCGGCCCGGGATCGATTAAGCGGTTCGCCACGTTGCTCTCCAACGCCAGGACCGTTTTCTGGAACGGCCCGATGGGCGTATTCGAGTTCCCGGCGTACGCGACCGGCACCCGAGGTGTCGCCGAGGCGATTGTCGCGGCGACCGGCAAAGGCGCGTTCAGCGTGGTCGGCGGTGGTGACTCCGCCGCCGCGGTCCGCGCGCTGAAAATCCCGGAGGACGCCTTCTCCCACATCTCCACCGGCGGCGGGGCATCGCTGGAATACCTTGAGGGCAAGACGCTTCCGGGCATCGAGGTGCTTGGTGAGCCGCAGCCTGATCAGAAATAGGGGGTAGGAGACACGTGAGCCGCAAACCGCTGATCGCCGGCAACTGGAAGATGAACCTCAATCACTTCGAGGCGATCGCGCTGGTGCAAAAGATCGCGTTCGCGCTGCCCGACAAGTACTACGACAAGGTCGATGTCACGGTCTTGCCGCCGTTCACCAACTTGCGCAGCGTGCAAACCCTGGTCGACGGCGACAAGCTGCGGTTGACCTATGGCGCCCAGGACCTTTCGCAGCATGAGTCGGGCGCCTACACGGGTGACATTAGCGGTGCCTTCCTGTCCAAGCTGGGCTGCAGCTTCGTCGTCGTCGGGCACTCCGAGCGGCGCACCTACCACAACGAGGACGACGCGCTGGTTGCCAGCAAGGCCACGGCTGCCCTCAAGAACGAGCTGACCCCGATCGTCTGCATCGGTGAGCACCTGGAGGTCCGGGAGGCGGGCGAGCACATCAGTCATTGCGAGAAACAGCTGCGCGGCTCGCTGGCCGGGCTATCCGCCGAGCAGATCGCCAAGGTCGTCATCGCTTATGAGCCGGTCTGGGCGATTGGAACCGGACGGGTGGCCAGTGCGTCCGATGCTCAGGAGGTGTGCGCGGCGGTCCGGAAAGAGTTGGCGTCCCTCGCCTCGCCAGAGATCGCCGAAACCGTCCGGGTGCTCTACGGCGGGTCGGTGAACGCGAAAAACGTCGGTGACATCGTCGCCCAGGAAGACGTCGATGGCGGCCTGGTCGGGGGAGCGTCGCTGGACGGCGAGCAGTTCGCCACGTTGGCAGCCATCGCCGCTGGTGGGCCGCTGCCGTGATGCCACACCGCTGCCGGTAAACTGCACGTCATGCAATTAGGCCTGCAGATCACCCTGGTCGTCACCAGCATCCTGGTGGTGCTGCTGGTGCTGTTGCACCGCGCCAAGGGCGGCGGCCTGTCGACGCTGTTCGGGGGCGGTGTGCAGTCAAGCCTGTCCGGGTCGACAGTGGTGGAAAAGAACCTGGACCGGTTGACGCTGTTCATCACCGGCATCTGGCTGGTGAGCATCGTCGGCGTCGCCCTGCTGATCAAATACCGATGACGGCCTGACCTCTCGACGGGCGGGCCACGCGATCCGCACCGATACTGGGACGCATGGTTGAGGTAACCGACCCCGCGCTCGAACCGATCGGCGCCGTCCAGCGCACCCAGGTCGGTCGCAAAGCGACCGAGCCGATGCGTGCGGACATCCGGCTGCTGGGCACCATCCTCGGCGACACCGTCCGCGAGCAGAACGGTGACGAGGTGTTCGACCTCGTCGAGCGCGCCCGGGTGGAATCTTTCCGGGTGCGACACTCCGAGATTGATCGGGCCGAGATGTCGGCCATGTTCGATGGGATCGACATCCACCTGGCGATCCCGATCATCCGGGCGTTCAGCCATTTCGCGCTGCTGGCCAACGTCGCCGAAGATATCCACCGGGAGCGTCGCCGCGGTATTCACGTCGAGGCCGGCGAGCCGCCGCAGGACAGCAGCCTGGCCGCCACCTACGCCAAACTCGATCTGGCGGAACTGGATTCGGCTACTGTGGCCGACGCCCTGAAGGGCGCTTTGGTTTCTCCGGTCATCACCGCCCATCCCACCGAGACCCGGCGGCGCACCGTCTTCGTCACCCAGCACCGGATCACCGAGCTGATGCGGCTGCACGCGGAGGGACATTCCGAGACCGACGACGGGCGCAACATCGAATTGGAATTGCGCCGCCAGGTCCTGACACTGTGGCAGACCGCGCTGATACGGCTGTCGCGGCTGCAGATCACCGACGAGATCGCGGTCGGGCTGCGGTATTACGCGTCGGCATTCTTCCAGGTGATCCCGAAGGTCAATGCCGAGGTCAGAGAGGCGTTGCGGGCCCGGTGGCCCGACGCCGACCTGCTGTCCGGGCCAATTCTGCAGCCCGGCTCCTGGATCGGTGGTGACCGCGACGGAAACCCCAACGTGACCGCCGACGTGGTGCGGCTGGCCACCGGCAGCGCCGCGTTCACCGCGCTGGCGCACTACCTGGCCGAACTCGACCATCTCGAGCAGGAGCTGTCCATGTCGTCGCGGCTACTCACCGTCACTTCCGAGCTGGCCGCACTGGCTGGCGGCTGCGAGGACATGGCACGCGCCGACGAGCCGTACCGGCGGGCGCTGCGGGTCATCCGGTCCCGGCTCAGCGCGACCGCCACTGAGATCCTGGACCAGCAACCGCTGCACTTGCTCGACCTGGGTGTGCCGGCGTATGCGACGCCAGCCGAACTGCGGGCCGATCTCGACACCATCGATGCCTCGCTGCGTACCCACGGCAGCGGATTGCTGGCTGACGACCGGTTGGCCGGTTTGCGAGAAGCCGTGCAAGTCTTCGGCTTTCACTTGGCGGGCCTGGACATGCGGCAGAACTCCGACGTGCACGAAGAGGTGGTCTCCGAGCTGTTGGCCTGGGCCGGGGTGCACCCCGACTACAGCACGTTGCCCGAAGACGAGCGGGTCGAGCTGTTGACGGGTGAACTCAGCACCCGGCGCCCGCTGGTCGGCGATCACGCTCAACTGTCCGACCTGGCCCGCAGCGAGCTGGGCGTCGTCGCGGCCGCCGCCCGTGCGGTCGAAATCTACGGTCCTGCCGCGGTGCCCAACTACGTCATCTCGATGTGCCAGTCGGTGTCGGACGTGTTGGAGGCGGCGATCCTGCTGAAAGAGGCCGGCCTGCTGGACGCGTCGGGCCCGGAACCCTATTGCCCGGTTGGTATCTCGCCGCTGTTCGAGACGATCGACGACCTGCACAACGGGGCATCGATTCTGCATGCGATGCTGGAACTCCCGCTCTATCGGGCGATGGTGGCCGCCCGCGGCGAATCGCAGGAAGTGATGCTCGGCTACTCCGATTCCAACAAGGACGGCGGGTACCTGACCGCCAATTGGGCGGTGTACCGGGCCGAGCTGGCCCTGGTCGAGGTCGCCCGCAAGACCGGAATCCGGTTGCGGCTCTTCCATGGTCGTGGCGGCACCGTCGGTCGCGGCGGCGGCCCCAGCTACCAGGCCATCCTGGCCCAGCCGCCCGGAGCGGTGAACGGCTCGCTGCGCCTCACCGAGCAGGGCGAGGTGATCGCCGCGAAATACGCCGAGCCGCAACTGGCGCGGCGAAATCTGGAGAGCTTGGTGGCGGCCACTTTGGAGTCGACGCTGCTGGACGTGGAGGGCCTCGGCGACGCGGCCGAGCCGGCTTACGCGGTGCTCGACGAGATCGCCGGCCTGGCCCGGCGTGCGTATGCCGAATTGGTGCACGAGACACCGGGTTTCGTCGAGTACTTCAAGGCGTCCACGCCGGTCAGCGAGATCGGGTCGCTGAACATCGGCAGCAGGCCGACATCGCGCAAGCCCACCGAGTCGATCGCGGATCTGCGCGCGATTCCGTGGGTGCTGGCGTGGAGCCAGTCGCGGGTCATGCTGCCCGGCTGGTATGGCACCGGGTCGGCGTTCGAGCAGTGGATCGCCGCCGGTCCGGACGGGCCCGAGGGTGAAGATGACCGGGTGCAGGCACTTCGTGACCTGTACGAGCGGTGGCCGTTCTTCCGCAGCGTGCTGTCGAACATGGCGCAGGTGCTGGCCAAGAGTGACTTAGGCCTGGCGGCCCGCTATGCCGAGCTGGTGCCCGACGAATCCTTGCGGGACAGGGTGTTTGGCAAAATCGTGGATGAGCACCAGCGAACCATCGCGATGCATAAGCTCATCACGGGTCAAGACGACCTACTGGCCGACAACCCGGCGTTGGCCCGCTCGGTGTTCAACCGCTTCCCGTATCTGGAGCCGCTGAACCACCTTCAGGTGGAGTTGCTTCGCCGCTACCGCTCGGGCGATGATGACGAATTGGTGCAGCGCGGCATCCTGCTGACGATGAACGGATTGTCCAGCGCGCTCAGGAACAGCGGGTAGCCCGGACGTGACCTCAATTCAATACGGAATTCAATATGGCCCTACGACACCAACTGAGGAGCAACGATGGCCCTTACCTCGTTGTCTGAGCTCGACCAGTACAAAGCCGCGCCCTTCCCGCCCGGCTATCCCGACGGCACCCGGACTTTCTATAGCCCGGTTGACCATGTGCACGAAGCGCTGCAGGCCTTGTTGAGCTCAGCCAACAAAAGCATCGTTGTCGCGATGTACGGCTACGACGACGAGCAGCTGAACTCGGTGCTGAGCTCCAAGCTGCACGACGAAAACATCTACGTGCAACTGAGTCTCGATTCCACCCAGGCCGCCGGCAAGGCGGAGCACGAACTGCTGGCAGCTTGGCTGAACGACAAAACGGGCAACAGTATTGCGATCGGCCATAGCGAGAAGTCGGCCATCATGCACCTGAAGATGGTCATCGTCGACGGCGTCGACGTCGTCACGGGCTCTACCAATTGGTCCGACGGCGGCGAGACCAGGCAGGACAACCAGATGACGGTGATCCGCGATCCTTACGTGTGTGCCGAGGCCCGCTCCAGGCTCGACATCATCCACGACGACATGCTCAAGCAGATGGCTGCGCGCGCAGCGAAAGAGCGGTCGCGTCCTCGCTAGCGTCTGGCATAGTCCACGGGACATGGTCCGGCTGCCCGCGCCACGCCACCGATCTGGGCCGGGACCGGTAGCGGATGCGACGACCAGCGCGATGTCATCCGGTATTCGCGGAGCAGCTGTGTGGTAGCCGCCGACATGGCCGCCAGCGAAAACGGTTGGGCCGGACACGAATGCCGCCCGTGCCCGAACGCCGTCACCAGCATCGGCGACGGGAGAGCGTCCCGTTCATTCAATCGGTGGCCTGTCCATCGATCGGGATCCCACTGCTCCATGCCTGGGGCCGCCGACGTGTTGAGCAGGGGCAGCAAGGTGGCGATGTTCCAGCCCGGCGGCACCTGATAGCTGACCTCGCCGGTGTCGAAGGAGACTGAAGACAGCACGGTGCGGGTCATGATCGAGCGTTGCGCCAGACGCGTCGACTCCAGCGCACAGCGCCGCGCAAAATCAGCGGAGTTCGTGTCGCCCAAGCGGATTCGTTCCAGCGCGGCTGGGTGCTCGAGTAGGTCGACCAGCGCCCAGCCCAGCGCGGCCGCCAAATTCGACATGGATGCGACATGGATCAACGCGACATCGAGCGCGATCCCGCGTAGCCGAGAACTCGGATCCTCCGATGACTCGGAGGTCTTGGACGTCCAGGCGTCCACGATCCTGCCGAACAGGGCATCGCCGTCCCGGTGCTCGGTGTCGTATCGGCGCACCGCGGCCGTGACGACCTCGGCAACCTCGTCCAGCGCGGCTCGCTCGGCGCGCTTGTTGGTCGCGGCCACCTCCGCCATCCGGTCGGGGTGCACGAAGGCATCGGAGCCATCCAGGATGTCGAAGGCGCGCACCAGACGCTCGAACGCCTCACCCTCGGCCGATCCGGGTCCGGCCCATGAGGCAAGGCCCATCCGGTGGCCGAGCCGCCGGGTGAGATCGAAGACATCCGCCGAACCGGCCGGCCCCAGCTCGGCGCTGGTCTGCTCGAGCGCCCAGTCCAGGTTGGCCAGATAGGACGCCACGTCGTCGCGCCGGAACAGCGTGTTCGGCAGGGTGCGCCGCCCGGCGAAGATCTCGTCGGGAAGCTTGCGACGCAGCATGAGGTAATCCGCGACCCCCTTGCTGGCGGTCTCCTCAGTAAGCGCGTAGAACGACTCGACGCCGGCGCGCGAGAACGTGAACAGATACTGGTCGGCGCCGCTCTGCACGACGAACGTGTCGCCATGGCGTGCGCGGGCCGCGGCGATCGTGGCGACGGCGTCGCCGACGGGGACATCCCACGGCAGCCCGATTCCTTCGGCGCACGGCGGGTTTGGAACCGGGTGGGTGGCCGCCACGATCTACTGCGCGGTTCGGTGGCGCAGCCTGTCGAACACCCCGCGCACCGCGTGCTCGGTGACCGAAAGCGGGGACATCACCGTCTCGCCCAAGCCCACGATGTAGTCAATGCGCTCGACGATAGCCTCCACCGGCTCGACCAGCACAATGAGCCGCTTCGCCAGGTCGTCCAGGCTGGACAGGGTGCCATCCAGGTGATCCAGTCCGCTCTCCAAGCGTCCGACCGTCGCATTCAGCGCTTTTAGCGAACTGCTCAGCTCCTTCACGGTGTTGCCCAGGCCGTCGAGGACGTCTTCGAGCTGCTCCACCGTCTTGTCGGCGTTCAGCGCGGCCTGCGTGAGGGTCTTCATCCGGTTTCGCGCCGGCCCGCTGCGGACGGTTTTGTCTGCCATGACAGTCATTATCACCCCGACGGAACCCGGGCAAACCCCGCTAGTCGGATTGCTCGAGCAGCCGGCCCGCGGCTTCTTTGTCGAGTAGCCAGAGCGTGGTCTGTAGCCCGACAGCCCCGGCGGCGGGGATCGAAACGGGGTCGGCGCCGCCGATGGCCGCCGTGGCTGCCTCGGCCTTCGCCGCCCCGGACACCATCAGCCAGACCTCGCGTGAACGCCGGACGGCTGGCAGTGTCAACGTGATTCGCAGCGGTGGCGGTTTCGGGGAGTCTTCGACGGCGACCACCATGCGGGTGGTCTCGCGCACGGCTGGGGTGTCCGGGAACAGCGAGTTGATATGGCCCTCGGGCCCCATTCCCAGCAGGTGGACATCGAAATTCGGCGTGGGTTGGCCCGGTTCGGCGTTGGCGGCCAAGACCTGCTCGTAGGCTAGTGCCGCGGCGGCGAGGTCACCGCCGAATTCACCATCGCTGGCGGCCATCGCGTGCACGTTGCTGGACGGGATGTCGACGTGATCGAGCAACGCCGCCCGCGCCTGCTTGTAGTTGCGCTCGTCGTCGTCTTCGGGAACATAGCGGTCGTCACCCCAGAACAGATGCACGCGTGCCCAGTCGATCTGCTGTCCATGGGTGCCGAGGTACTCCATCAGTGCGTTGCCGTTGCCGCCGCCGGTCAGCACGATCAGTGCTCGCCCCCTGGCCGCCACGGCGGTGTGGATGGTGTCGATCAATCGTTTGGCGGCGGACTCGACCAGCAGCTCACTGTTCCCGAATGTTTCAACGTCGACGCTCATGCGTACTGCACCTTGCTTATGCCTCCCAGCGCGGCGTGGTAGATCTCATCCGCATCCAATCGCCGCATATCTTCGGCCAGACACTCACGAGTTTCCCTGCGCGCCAACGGAACCAGGGCGTCTGGCTTGGCCGTCCGACTCAGCGTGGCCGTGGTTCCCTCCTGCGGCCGGCTCAGGCTGATGGTCTCGCTGTCGCGCTCCAGCTCGACCTTGAGCTCACCGACCAGCCGACGCACCGGCCCGTCGATCCGGCTGGCCAGCCAGCCAGCCATGACGTCGAGCGCGGGCTCGTTCTCTAAACCGGATACCAGCGCCGAGTTGATCGGCTCGTGTGGTCGCTGGTCGAGCGTCGACGCCAGCAGCGCGCGCCAGTAGGTGATGCGGGCCCAGGCCAGGTCCGTGTCGCCGGCGGTGTACCCGGGCAGTCGGCTCTTGATTGCCGAGAGCGGGTCTTCGGCGTTGGTCGCGTCGGTGATGCGCCGAATCGCCAACTTGCCCAACGGGTCTTGGGCGGGCACCGCCGGTGCGATATCGGGCCACCACACCAGAACCGGGATGTCGGGAAGCAGGAATGGTATGACGACGCTCTCGGCGTGACCGGCCAGCGGCCCGGACAGCCGCAGCACCACGACCTCCCCGGCACCGGCGTCACCACCGACCCGGACTTGGGTGTCCAGCCGCGGCTCGGCCGCGTCCGCGTCACCGGCCGTCACCGCGAGGACCCGGCTCGGATGTTCGTGGCTGGCGGCGTTGGCGGCCTCGATCGATTCCTCGAGCAGAGTGTCGTTGTCGGACTTGATGATCAGCGTCCCCACCCGGCCCATGGTGACGACGCCCGCCTTTTCACGCAGCTCGTCAAGCTTCTTGTTGACCACGGTGGTAGTGGTGTCGAGCAGGTCAACGATCATGGCCGCCGCCATTCCCGGCCGGTGCGGCGCAACATTTCGAAGGCCGAATCGGGGCCCCAGGTGCCCGATTCGTACGGGTCGGGCTTTCCGTGGTCTGCCCAATAGTCGAGGACGGGATCGAGTATCTCCCAGGCCAATTCGACCTCCTCGTTCACCGGGAACAGCGACGGTTCACCCAGCAGCACATCCAGGATCAGCCGCTCATAAGCCTCGGGCGAATCTTCGGCGAACGCCGAGCCGTACGAGAAGTCCATGTTGACGTCGCGGACCTCCATCGTGCTGCCCGGGACCTTGGACCCGAAGCGCAAGGTGATCCCTTCGTCGGGCTGCACCCGGATGACCAGTGCGTTGGCGCCGAGTTCGTCGGTCATGGTGGCGTCGAAGGGTAGATGAGGTGCGCGTTTGAAGACCAGAGCGATCTCGGTCACCCTGCGGCCCAACCGTTTTCCGGTGCGCAGGTAAAACGGGACTCCGGCCCAGCGGCGGGTGTCGACTTCCAGCGTGATGGCGGCGAATGTCTCGGTGGTGGAGTTCTTGGCGAAGCCCTCCTCGTCGAGCAGGCCGACCACCTTCTCCCCGCCCTGCCAGCCCGCCGCGTACTGGCCGCGGCTGGTGGTCTCGTCAAGCGGCTCCTCGAGTTGGGTGGCCGAGAGCACCTTGATCTTTTCGGCCTGCAACGCCTTCGGGTTGAAGCTGACCGGTTCTTCCATCGCGGTCAGCGCCAGCAGTTGCATCAGATGGTTCTGGATGACGTCGCGGGCGGCGCCGATGCCGTCGTAGTAGCCGGCGCGCCCGCCGAGTCCGATGTCTTCGGCCATGGTGATCTGCACGTGATCGACATAGTGCGCGTTCCAAGTCGGATCCCACAACTGATTGGCGAACCGCAGCGCCAAGATGTTCTGCACCGTCTCCTTGCCCAGATAATGGTCGATCCGGAAGACCGACTCCTCCGGGAAAACGGAGTTGACCACGTGGTTGAGGTCGCACGCGCTCTTGAGGTCGTGGCCGAAGGGTTTCTCGATGACGACCCGGCTCCACGTGTCTTTTTGCGGGCGGGCCAGCCCGGACTTGTGCAGTTGTTCGCAGACGACGGGGAACGACTTGGGCGGGATCGCCAGGTAGAAGGCGTGGTTGCTGCCGGTGCCGCGCTCGGCGTCGAGCTTCTCCAGGGTCTCGGCGAGCCGCGCGAACGCGGCTTCGTCATCGAACTCGCCCCGCACGAACCGCAGTCCATCGGCCAGCCGTTCCCAGATCGCCTGACGAAACGGGGTACGGGAGTGTTCCTTGACGTCATCGAGTATCACCTGGGCGAAAGTGTCGTGATCCCAGTCGCGGCGCGCGAAACCCACCAGGGAGAAGGTGGGTGGCAATAAGCCTCGGTTAGCGAGGTCGTAGATGGCGGGCACCACTTTTTTGTGGGCAAGGTCGCCGGTGACACCGAAGAGCACCATGGCACACGGCCCGGCGATTCTGGGTAGTCGTTTGTCCTCTTTGTCGCGCAACGGGTTTCGCCACTGCGCGGCATCAGCGCCCCGGGTCATTTGTCAGTGGAACTCAGCTGTTTCTGGGTCTCTTCCAGCAGCTCGGTCCAGGACGTCACGAACTTCTCCACGCCTTCGTTCTCCAGGACCACGAACACGTCGGGCAGATCGATTCCAACCGAAGCGAGCGCGTCGAACACCTCTCGGGCGGCTCCGCCGGTGCCGCTGACGGTGTCGCCGGTGACCTCGCCGTGATCGGCTACAGCGTCAATCGTCGGCTCCGGCATGGTGTTCACGGTGTGGGGAGCGACCAGCTCGGTGACGTAAAGGGTGTCGGAGTAGGCCTTGTTCTTCACCCCGGTCGAGGCCCACAGCGGACGCTGGACGAGGGCACCGTTGGCCTTGAGCGCCTGGTAGCGCTCACCGTCGAAGATGTCCTCGTACGCGGCGTAGGCCAGCCGCGCGTTGGCAACGCCGGCCTTGCCACGCAACTCGAGCGCCTCAGGATTTCCGATCTTCTCCAGCCGCTTGTCGATTTCGGTGTCCACCCGGGACACGAAAAATGATGCCACCGAATGGATCTTGGACAGGTCGTGTCCCGCCTCGCGGGCCTTCTCCAGACCGGCCAGGTAAGCGTCCATCACCTCGCGGTGTCGCTCGACCGAGAAGATCAGCGTGACGTTGACCGAAATCCCTTCCGCCAGAACGGCGGTGATGGCCGGCACGCCGGCCTTGGTGGCAGGGATCTTGATGAGCAGGTTCGGCCGGTCGACGATTTTCCACAGCTCGACGGCCTGCGCGATCGTCTTGTCGGTCTCGTTGGCCAGCCGCGGGTCGACCTCGATGGACACCCGGCCGTCGATTCCGTCGGAGGCCTCCCACTGCGGCTTCAGCACGTCGCACGCGGTCCGCACGTCGTCGGTAGTGACAGTGCGGATGGTGGCGTCCACGTCGGCACCGCGCGCGGCCAGCTCGGCGATCTGAGCATCGTAGGCATTGCCGTCGGCGAACGCCTTCTGGAAGATGGACGGGTTGGTGGTCACGCCGACCACGCTCTTGGTGTCGATCAGCTCCTGCAGGTTGCCGGACTTCAGCCGGTCCCGCGACAAGTCATCCAGCCAAACGGAGACACCCTCAGCGCTCAACGCGGCGAGGTTGGCGTTCTGAGTGGTCATTCGGATTCACCCTTTCTCAGTTGTCCATAACCTGTTCCGCGGCGGCAGCGACGACTTCGGCAGTGAAGCCGTACTCGCGGAACAATGTCTTGGCGTCGGCGGACTCTCCGTAATGTTCGATCGACACGATCTTCCCGGTGTCGCCGACCAGCTTGTGCCATGACTGTGCGACCCCGGCCTCAACGGCCACCCGGGCCGACACCGACGGGGGCAGCACGCTGTCGCGGTATTCGTACGGTTGCGACTCGAACCACTCCACGCACGGCATCGACACCACCTGGGCGATAATGTTCTTGTCCGCCAACAACTTCTGCGCCTCGACCGCGAGCTGGACCTCGGAGCCGGTGCCGATCAATATGACGTCGGGTTCCTCTTCTGGGTCGTCGTTACCGAGGATGTAGCCGCCGCGGGCGACGCCGTCGGCGTTGGTGCCCTCCAGCACCGGCAGGCCCTGGCGGGTCAGGATCAGCCCGACCGGCCCACTGCCGTTGCCGCGGGCCAGGATGGTGCGCCAGGCGTAGGCGGTCTCGTTGGCGTCGGCCGGGCGCACCACCGACAGGTTCGGGATGGCGCGCAACGCAGACAGGTGCTCGATCGGCTGATGGGTCGGGCCGTCCTCGCCGAGCCCGATCGAGTCGTGCGTCCAGACGTAGATGGTGTCGATGTCCATCAGCGAGGCCAGGCGCACCGACGGGCGCATATAGTCGGAGAACTGCAGGAAAGTGCCGCCGTAGGCCCGGGTGGGGCCGTGCAGCACGATCCCGGACAGGATGGCGCCCATCGCGTGCTCACGAATGCCGAAATGCAGGGTGCGGCCATACCAGTGCGCGGTGTAGTCCTTGGTCGAAATCGACGGCGGACCAAAGGAATCCACGCCCTTCATGGTGGTGTTGTTGCTGCCCGCCAGGTCGGCCGAACCACCCCACAACTCGGGCAGCTTCGGTCCTACCGCGGACAGCACCTCACCGGACGCGGCGCGGGTGGCCAGTGCCTTGGACCCGGGCTCCCAGTGCGGGATGTCGGCGTCCCAGCCGTCGGGCAACTGCTGCGCAGTCAACCGGTCCAGCAGCGCCTTGCGTTCGGGTTCGCGCTGCGCCCAGGCCTCGAATTCCGGTTGCCAGCGTTCGTGGGCCTCCTTGCCGCGCGCCACCAGCCCGCGGGTGTGAGTAATGACGTCCTCACGGACCTCGAACGTCTTGTCGGGATCGAATCCGAGGATTCTCTTGACGGCCGCGACCTCTTCGTCGCCGAGCGCAGCGCCGTGCGCCTTGCCGGTATTCATCAGCTTGGGCGCCGGATAACCGATGATGGTGCGCAACGAGATGAACGACGGCCGGTCGGTGGCGGCCTTCGCGTTGGCGATGGCCTCCTCGATCCCGACGACGTCCTCACCGCCCTCCACCTCCTGCACGTGCCAGCCGTAGGCGCGATACCGCGCGGCGGTGTCTTCGCACAGCGCGATGTTGGTGTCGTCCTCGATCGAGATCTGGTTGTGGTCGTAGAACACGATGAGGTTGCCGAGCTGCTGGACCCCTGCCAGCGATGACGCCTCCGAGGTCACCCCTTCTTCCATGTCCCCGTCGGAGGCGATCACGTAGATGTGGTGGTCGAACGGGCTTTCTCCGGGAGCGGCGTCCGGGTCGAACAGGCCGCGCTCGTAGCGCGACGCCATCGCCATCCCGACCGCTGACGCCAGACCCTGGCCGAGCGGACCGGTGGTCATCTCAACGCCCGTGGTGTGCCGGAACTCCGGGTGTCCGGGAGTTTTGGATCCCCAGGTGCGCAACGATTCGATGTCGGACAGCTCGAGGCCGAACCCGCCGAGGTAGAGCTGCAGGTACAGGGTCAGGCTGCTGTGCCCGGCCGACAGCACGAACCGATCGCGGCCCAGCCAGTGCGTGTCGCTGGGATCGTGGCGCATCGTGCGTTGAAACAGGGTGTAGGCCAAGGGGGCCAGACTCATCGCCGTGCCGGGGTGCCCGTTGCCGACTTTCTGCACCGCGTCGGCGGCCAGCACCCGGACGGTGTCGACCGCAGCCGAATCGATCTCGGTCCAGTCGTCGGGATGGCGCGGTGCAGTAAGCGCAGAGATCTCTTCGAGTGTGGTCACAAATCAGTCCTTCGGGCTCAATCCTCAGGTCGTCCAACTGATCAATCTCACCCTAGTGCCGGAGTGCGGGCTTCTGCAGGGCCTGATTTGGGTTACCCACACGCGGGCGGTTGAAAAATGGACCCTCGGGGCCCTCGACCGAGGACAGGCGGTCTACCATCGTGCGTAGTAGAAGCTGGCGCGCTGCTAAAACCCGAGGGAGTCATTGCGTGAGCGTTCGCGGGCGCGTCGCGCCCAGCCGAGTACGCGGCACCATGCTGGCGTACCTGGCGTTGACCAAGCCGCGGGTCATCGAACTGCTGTTGGTCACCGCAATCCCCGCGATGCTGCTCGCTGACCGCGGCCACGTGAACCCGCTGCTGATCCTCAACACGCTGATCGGCGGGATATTGGCCGCCGGGGGCGCCAACACCCTCAACTGTGTGGCCGACGCCGATATCGACAAGCTGATGAAGCGAACCGCGCGGCGCCCGCTGGCCCGGGAGGCGGTGCCCACCCGCAACGCGTTGGTGCTCGGGCTGGTGATGACCGGGGGCTCGTTCTTCTGGCTGTGGTGGACGACCAATCTGCTGTCGGGACTGCTGGCCATCGGCACCGTCGCGTTCTACGTGTTCATCTACACGCTGTTGCTCAAGCGCCGGACCTCCCAAAACGTGGTGTGGGGGGGTGCGGCCGGCTGTATGCCGGTGATGATCGGCTGGTCGGCGGTCACCAACACCATCGGCTGGCCGGCGTTGGCGATGTTCGCGATCATCTTCTTTTGGACTCCGCCACACACCTGGGCCTTGGCGATGCGGTACAAGGAGGACTACAAAGCGGCCGGTGTCCCGATGCTGCCGGCCGTGGCGACCGAGCGCCAGGTCACCAAGCAGATCCTGGTCTACACCTGGCTGACCGTTGTGGCGACGTTGGTGCTGGCGCTGGCGACGGGCTGGCTCTACGCGGCGGTCGCGGCGCTGGCCGGGGCGTGGTTCGTGACGATGGCCCACCAGCTGTACGCCGGAGTGCGCGTCGGCGAGCCGGTCAAGCCGCTGCGACTGTTCCTGCAGTCGAATAACTACCTGGCGGTGGTGTTCTGCGCGTTGGCGGTCGACTCGGCGATCGGGCTGCCGACGCTGTTCTGATCGTGGGCCGAGTCACATCCGTCACACGCGTCTCCACCGGGAGAACGGCACGCTTTTTGTCCGGCTCTGAGCGACAACTTCCGATGGGTGCGGTCTGTCGCTCATAGGCGGACAAAAAGTCGATTCTCCAGTTCCTGGGGCAGGTGTGGCGGATGTGACTAAGGGAGCAGCACGAGCGAGCCAGTGGTTTTGCGGCCCTGCAGATCCTGATGGGCGCGGGCCGCTTCGGACAGCGGATAACGTCCACCGACTTCGATGCTGATGGCTCCGCCGGCGACCGCTTCGAACAATTCGCCGGCACGCCAGCTGAACTCCTGCGCGGTGCGCATGAAGTGGGCCAGCGAGGGTCGAGTGAGGAACACCGAGCCGGCAGCGTTGAGGCGCTGCGGGTCAACGGGCGGAACTGGCCCGCTGGACGCGCCAAACAGCGCCAGAGTCCCGCGGATGGCCAGGCTGGCCAGGCTGGCATCGAAGGTGGTTGCGCCCACACCGTCGTACACCGCCGCCACTCCGGCGCCCCCGGTCAGCGCACGAATCCGCTGGCCGAACTCCGCGGCGTCGTCGGGGTAGGAGAACACCTCATCGGCACCTGCCTGCCGGGACAGTCGCTCCTTTTCGGGCGTCGACACAGTGGTGATCACCCGCGCGCCGAGCAGGTGTGCCCACTGCGTCAAGATCAGCCCCACGCCGCCGGCGCCGGCGTGCACCAGTACGGCGTCGCCGCTTTGCACGGGATACACCGACTTCACCAGGTAGTGCGCGGTCAGGCCCTTGAGCAATACCGAAGCCGCCACCTCGGAAGTGACGCCGTCTGGCACCGCCGCGGTCAAAAATGCTGGCGCAGTTACGAATTCGGCGTAGCCGCCGTTGGCCGCGGCGCTAACTACGCGTTCGCCCACGCTGAAGCCGTCCACTCCTGCACCGACAGCGGCGACCGTGCCGCACGCTTCGGAGCCTAGGACGAACGGCAACTGGCGCGGGTATTTGCCCTCGCGGAAATAGGTGTCGATGAAGTTGACGCCGATGGCCTCGGTCTTGATCAGCAGCTCGCCCTGGCCGGGTGTGGGTTGCGCCGTTTCGACCTGGCGCAGGACTTCGGGACCGCCGGTTTCGGTGATTTCGATCGCGTGCATGTGGCTATCATGCCCGGGCATGAAGCTTGCCCGGCCGGACGTCTTCCATCCCCGCATCGTGCTGGCGGGGTGCCCGCGGCACGTCAGTGGTGACGGCGATGATGCCGGTCTGGTCGCCGCCCTGCGACACCGCGGTCTGCACGCGCGGTGGTTGTCGTGGGACGATCCCGACGTCGGCGGCGCCCACCTGGTGATACTGCGGGCCACCCACGATTACGCCGATCGCCTCGACGAGTTCCTGACCTGGACCACCGGCGTGGCCAGCCTGCTGAATCCGGCCGCCGTCGTTGCCTGGAACGCCGACCGGCGCTACCTGGCCGACCTGGCGGGTCGGGGGGTGCCGACGGTGCCCGGCGAGGTCGTCGCGCCGGGCGAGCGAGTCCGGCTGCCGCGCCGCGGTGACGTGTTCGTCGGCCCGACCGTCGGCACCGGCACCCGGCGGTTCAGCGACCGGTCCGCGGCTCAGGCCTATATCGAGGCCTACATCGCCGAGGCCAGGCAAAGCGTGTTCGTGCAGCCGGCGGGTTCGGCCGCAGAGACGGTGCTGGTCTTCCTCGGCGGCAAGCCGTCGCATGCGTTCGGCGGCACCGGCTTGCGTCCGGTCGAACCCGATTTCGAGCTCTGGGATGTTGGCGCCGCCGCGCTGGCCGCCGCGGCCCCCGACCCGACTGAGTTGCTGTACGCGCGGGCGCACCTGAGCGGTGCCCGCTTGGTGGAACTGCAGCTGGTGGACCCGTCGCTGGGCTGGCGACGGTTGGACGCCGACACCCGCAGCCTCGCTCAGCGTGAATTCGCGCTGGCCGTCGAGTCAGCTTTGGAGCGGCTCGGCCTCGGTCCGTTCTCGCATTGAGGCCCATAGAGCGGCAGTGGCCGCCGTGCACGCCGCCGCGCCCGCCACGTGCACGGCGACCAGCGCGGCGGGCACCCCGGCGAAGTACTGCGTGGTCCCGACGGCGGCTTGCGCGCACACCAGGGCCAGCAGCACACCGAGGCGCACCATGATCGCTCGGGCGGCACCGACCGCCAGCAGCCCGCAGCCCAGCCCGACCAGCAGGGCCCCATAGGCGATCAGCAGCGACGAATGCGCGTGCACGAGCGTGGTGATCTCCACCTTCAGCCGCGGCACCGTCCGGCTGGGGCTGCGGTCGCCCGCGTGCGGACCTGCCGCGGTGACCAGCGTGCCCGTCACCAGCACCGCTGCCAGGTTCACCGCGCTCAGCGCCGTCAGCGCGCGCAGCGGCTTGGCCACCAGCGGCCGCACCACGCCATCGTCAGGCTCACCGACCTTGACGTAGAGCAGCACCGACAGCCACACCATCGTCATCGATGCCAGCAGGTGGATGGCCACCGTCCACCACAGCAGCCCGGTGCGCACCGTAATGCCGCCGATCACCGCCTGCACGACCGTCGACAGCGGCATCAGCCAGGCATAGACCAGGACCTCGTTACGCCGGCGCGTCCGGGTCACGGTTAGCACGGCCAGCGCCGCGGCGATCACCACCGCGATGCTGATCATCCGGTTGCCGAACTCGACGGCCTGATGGACTCGCGGCACCTCGGCAACCGCTACCGGGGTGAAGCTGCCCGGAAAACATTGCGGCCAGGTCGGACAACCCAGCCCCGACGCGGTGACCCGGACGATCGCGCCGGTGACGGCGATCCCGCCCTGCGTGAGGATGACAGTTGCGGCGACGACCCGCTGGACACGCAGGCCCGGCTGGGGGAGCAGGTCCACCAACCGCAGCAGCAATCGTCCGACGGGCACCGCCCGATCGTAAGGCAACGAAACTACACCCCGTAGTAACCCGAGTACCCCGGCTGGCGGCGCCGAGATTGCAACGGCGTACACCCGACTCGGCGTGTCGTGAGCCCGGTTGCAGTGTCGTGAGCGGGGCCGTCAGGTGAAGCGGAACCAGCGCATCGCGGCCAGCGCCGCTAAGGCGCCCCACGCCGCCAGCACCGCCACTCCGAACCAGTCCACCGAAAGGTTCATCGCCCGCGACAGCGCCTCTGTCAGGGCGCCGGACGGGGTGACCCGGGCCGCCCACTTCACCGCCTTCGGGATCATGTTCGTCTCGACGGTCAGCGCACCGAACCCGGCGAACACGAACCACATCAGGTTGGCGATCGCGAGGACGATCTCGGCGCGCAGGGTGCCGCCGAGCAGCAGGCCCAGGGCCGCGAAGCCCGCGGTG
This sequence comes from uncultured Actinomycetota bacterium, assembly GCA_963767375.1. Classification (GTDB taxonomy): domain Bacteria; phylum Actinomycetota; class Actinomycetes; order Mycobacteriales; family Mycobacteriaceae; genus Mycobacterium. The sequence goes on along the minus strand of CAVYDT010000003.1, from coordinate 958,446 downwards.
CCCAACGCGATGATCGCCGCGCCCAGCGCCAGGGCCGCGGCGGCTGGTCGCCAGCCGAGCGCAAACCCGATGGCGCCCAAGATGATTGCCTGCAAAAACACCACGGCGACCACCGCCAGTGACTTGCCGGCGATGATGCCCCAGACCGGCAACGGGGTCGCCCCGAGCCGCTTGAGCGCGCCGTAGCGGCGGTCGAACGCGACCGCGATGGCTTGCCCGGTGAACGCGGTGGAGATCACCCCCAGCGCCATGATGACCGGAACGAACGTGGCGGCGCGGTTCTGGCCGAACGACCCGAACGGCAACAGCGTGAGCCCGACCAGCAGCGTGATCGGGATGAACATCGTGAGCAGCAGTTGCTCGCCGTTACGCAGCAGCAGCTTCAATTCCAGGCCGAACTGCGCGGCCAGCATCCGGCGCACGGCACTGGCGCGCGGGTCCGGGGTGAAGGTGCCCACCGGAAAGATGTCACTCTTTTCTTGCGTCATTGCCGCAACTTCCTGCCGGTCAGATCCAGGAACACATCCTCGAGGCTGCGTTGCTCGACCCGCAGATCGGTGGCCAGCACGTCGATCTGCGCGCACCATGCCGTGACGGTCGCCAACACCTGCGGGTCGACCGATCCTTCCACCAGGTACTCGCTCGGAGTCACCTCGGTGACCTTGTAGTCCTCCGGCAGCGCGGCGGCCAGCAGGGACAGGTCCAGCCGCGGCGGCGCGGTGAACCGCAACTGGTCCTTGGCACCGGTGCGCATCAGCTCCGTGGGCGTGCCCGCGGCCACCGTCACGCCGTGGTCGATGATGACCAGTCGGTCGGCGAGTTCCTCGGCCTCCTTGAGTTGGTGGGTGGTCAGCACCACCGTCACGCCGTCGCGGCGCAGCGCGTCGATCAATTCCCACACCAGCAGTCGGGCATGGGCATCCATGCCCGCGGTGGGCTCATCGAGGAATACCAATTCGGGACGTCCGACCAGCGCGCAGGCCAGCGCGAGGCGTTGTTGCTGGCCGCCGGAGAGCCGTCGATAGGTAGTGCGGGCGGCGTCGGTGAGGCCCAGGGTGTCCAGCAGCCACTGCGGGTCCAGCGGATCGGCGGCATAGGAGGCCACCAGGTTCAGCATTTCGCCGGCGCGTGCGGCCGGGTAGCCGCCCCCTCCTTGCAGCATCACCCCGATGCGTGGGCGCAGTCGTGCGTTGTCGGTGATCGGGTCCAGCCCCAGCACCTCGATGGTGCCGGCATCCGGGCGTATGAACCCCTCGCACATCTCGACCGTCGTGGTCTTTCCGGCCCCGTTGGGGCCCAGCAGGGCCAACACCTCGGCGGCATGCACCTCGAGATCGAAATTCGAGACGGCCGTGACGGACCCGTATTGCTTGCAAACCCCGCGCAGCCGTACTGGGGGGACTTTGGGGGCCGAGGTCACGTGCGCCGCTCTCCCCCGCAAGCGGGAGGTGCCCCCACCTCATCGCTTCGCTCTGCATCGTCGTCGGCGCGGCTCACGTGGAATCAGCGTAGGCGTCGGACGCCGCCTCGGAGTCAGGGGTGGCATGAGGGTTGGCAGGTTGGGGCACCGCGGGGACCGGCGTCTCGGGGGCCGGCAGCGCGGCAGTGGCGGGGGTTTCGCCAGGCATCCGCCGCCACGGCAGGTGGTTGTAGGTCACCGCAATGAGCAGCACCACGATGATGGTGCTGGCCACGGTGGCATCCACGATCTGGAACAGCGCGAAGCGGTCGCCGTTGGCTGTCGGGCCGAAGATGCCGACGACGAGGGTGACGACTATCGCCGCCATCCGGAAGCCGGGGCGGGTCGCCCACGCGGCCAGCGGAATGATTGCCCACAACAAATACCAGGGCTGCACGACGGGAAACAGCAGCACCGTAACGCCCAGCGCGACGCCGAGGCCGCCGATCGGGTGTAGTCGGCCGCGGAACACGGCCAGTAGCAGCCAGACGACCATCACCATGATGATCAGCACGCCGATGCCACGGGTCAGCGACAACACGGCGGTGGTGTGATCGCCCAGGCCGAGCAGGATCCCCACCTGCCCGGTGCCCAGGGCCAGCAGCGTCGGTGGCGACATCCAGCTGCGCACCACATTCGCGGTGCCCAGCGTGTTGATCCAGCCGAACCCAAGCCCGCTGGCCCAGCCGACGACGGCGATCACCGCCAGCGACAACGCCGTCATGCCGGTGCCGGTCAGCAACAACGCTCGCAGGGTGCCCCCGCAGCGGTAGGCCAGCGCCATCCCGACGAAACCCAGCGCCAGCAATGACGGCAGTTTCACCTGCGATGACAGAATGATCAGGATCGAGCCGGCCAGCAACATGCCCAACGGTTCCCAGTCCGGGCCGATCCGGCGCCACGACGTCGGCCACAGCTGTGTTGAGTCAATACCGCGCAGCGCGAATTCGGCGCCGGCCAGCATCAGCCCGAGCATTAGCGCCTCATTGTGAATGCCGGCGACCAGATGCATGATCAGCAGCGGATTGGCCGCACCCAGCCATAGCGCGCTCACCTCGGCGACACCGCAGCGTCGGGCCAGCCGCGGGGTCGCCCACACGATCAAGCCGACCCCGATCAGCACCACCAGCCGGTGGCAGAGCACGGCGGCGACGATGTTTTGCCCGGTCAGCGCCGAGATCCCGCGCCCGATCCACAAGAACAGCGGGCCGTAGGGCGCCGGGGTCTCCCGCCACAGACTGGGAACCGAAAGGGTGAACACGTGGCCCAGTCCCAGTCCGGAGGCCGGACCCACTTTGTAGGGGTCGAGCCCCTGTAGCGAGATCTGGCTCTGGGCCAGGTAGGAGTAGACGTCCTTGCTATACATCGGCGGTGCGATCAGCAGCGGCAGGACCCATAGCAGCAGGGTGCGGTCCAGGTCGCCGCGCGACATCCGACGCTTGCCCAGCGCGAATCGGCCGAGCATCAACCACGCCAGCGCCATCATGACCGCCCCGGTCGTCGTCATCGTCAACGACACCGTCTGGATCCGCGACGGCAGATTGAGCAGCCGGACCCCGAATGTGGGGTCCTGGACGACGGGCCTGGCCCCGGCCCCCAGTGCGCCGATCCCCATCAGGACGGTGCCGGTGGCGCCGAACAGCCGGGTGCGCGCAAGTGCACTGAGCTCGGCAGCGTTCAGCGGCGAGCCCACCGCCTGCTCATCGCCGTGCAAGCTGGCGATCGAGGAGCTCAGCGTGTGGTGGCGCCGTGCCGTCTCAGCCATCAGAGCAGCGTAGCGGCATGTCGGGAATCGCCGTCCCGACGCTGTCGGTGTGACCAGCGCAACCCGCACTCAGGGCACCCTTGGTGGACCGAGCGCCGGAATTGCGTCACACTGGTGTTGTGAAAATCCCTGCGGCTCCTGCGGCTGTTCTTGGTGCCGGTGTTCCCGACGGTCACACCCGTCAGGCCATCGTGCGCCTGCTGCTGGAGTCGGGATCGATCACCGCCGGTGAGATCGGCGACCGGCTGAGCCTGGCGCCCGCCGGAGTGCGGCGTCACCTCGACGCGCTGATCGAGGCGGGCGACGCCGAGGCGCTGGCCGCCGCGTCATGGCAGCAGGCCGGGCGGGGGCGGCCCGCGAAGCGGTTCCGGTTGACCGCGGCCGGGCGGGCCAAGCTCGACCATGCCTACGACGACCTGGCGGCCGCAGCCATGCGGCAACTGCGGGAAATTGGTGGTGAGGAAGCGGTTCAGGCGTTCGCTCGCAGGCGTGTGGACTCGATCCTGGGCGGCGTCGAGGCGGCCGACAGCGCCGAGGACGCCGATGTCGAGGCGGCCGCCGAGCGCGTCGCCGGCGCGCTTACCAAGGCCGGTTACGCCGCCACCACCACCCGGGTCGGCGGGGCGATCCACGGCGTGCAGATCTGCCAGCACCACTGCCCGGTGTCGCATGTCGCCGAAGAATTCCCGGAGTTATGCGAAGCCGAGCAGCAGGCCATGGCCGAGGTGCTCGGAACCCACGTGCAGCGGTTGGCGACCATCGTCAACGGCGACTGCGCTTGCACCACCCACGTACCACTGAGCCCGGCGCCCAGCCCGCGCCCAGCCACCACCAGCACCCAAGGAGCGTCCCGATGACACTCACGCCCGAGAAGTCCAGCGAAGCGTTGACCCAGGAACAGGCGATAGCCTCCTTGGGCAAGTACGGATACGGCTGGGCGGACTCCGATGTGGCGGGCGCCAGCGCGCAGCGCGGGCTGTCCGAGGCGGTTGTCCGCGACATCTCCGGAAAGAAGAACGAGCCCGAATGGATGCTGGCGACCCGGCTGAAGGCGCTGCGCATCTTTGACAAGAAGCCCATGCCGAACTGGGGCGCCAGCCTCGACGGCATCCACTTCGACAACATTAAGTACTTCGTGCGCTCCAGCGAGAAGCAGGCCGCGACCTGGGACGATCTGCCCGCGGACATCAAGAGCACCTACGACCGGCTGGGCATACCGGAAGCCGAGAAGCAGCGGCTGGTCTCCGGTGTCGCCGCGCAGTACGAGTCGGAGGTCGTCTACCACTCCATCCGTGAGGATCTGGAGAAGCAGGGCGTCATCTTCCTGGACACCGACACGGCGCTGCGCGAGCACCCCGAGATCTTCCAGCAGTACTTCGGCACCGTGATCCCGGCCGGGGACAACAAGTTCTCGGCGCTGAACACCGCTGTGTGGTCGGGTGGCAGCTTCATCTACGTCCCGAAGGGCGTGCACGTCGACATCCCGCTGCAGGCCTACTTCCGCATCAACACCGAGAACATGGGCCAGTTCGAGCGGACGCTGATCATCGCCGACGAGGGTTCTTATGTGCACTATGTCGAGGGCTGTACCGCGCCGATCTACAAGTCGGATTCGCTGCACTCGGCGGTGGTCGAGATCATCGTGAAACCGCATGCGCGCGTTCGCTATACGACGATCCAGAACTGGTCGAACAACGTCTACAACCTGGTCACCAAGCGCGCCCGCGCCGAGGCCGGGGCCACCATGGAGTGGGTCGACGGCAACATCGGGTCGAAGGTGACCATGAAGTACCCGGCGGTCTGGATGACTGGCGAGCACGCCAAGGGTGAGGTGCTGTCGGTGGCGTTCGCCGGCGTAGACCAGCACCAGGACACCGGCGCCAAGATGCTGCACCTGGCGCCGAACACGTCGAGCAACATCGTGTCCAAATCGGTGGCCCGTGGCGGCGGCCGCACCTCGTACCGCGGCCTGGTGCAGGTGAACAAGGGCGCCCACGGGTCACGCTCCAGCGTGAAATGCGATGCGCTGCTGGTCGATACGATCAGCCGCAGCGACACCTACCCGTACGTCGACATCCGCGAGGACGACGTCACGATGGGCCACGAGGCCACCGTGTCCAAGGTCAGCGAAAACCAGTTGTTCTACCTGATGAGCCGCGGGCTGACCGAGGACGAGGCGATGGCGATGGTGGTTCGCGGTTTCGTCGAGCCGATCGCCAAGGAACTGCCGATGGAGTACGCGCTGGAGCTCAACCGGCTGATCGAGCTGCAGATGGAGGGCGCGGTCGGATGACCGCTGCCGCACTCAATAAGGGAGAGCTGTTTTCTTCCTTCGACGTTGACGCGTTCGAGGTTCCGCATGGCCGCGACGAGATCTGGCGATTCACCCCGCTGAGGCGGTTGCGCGGCCTGCACGACGGCTCGGCGCGTGCCACGGGCAGCGCGACGATCGCCGTCAGCGAGCAGGCCGGCGTGCAGACCGAAACCGTGCGCCGTGGTGACGAGCGGCTCGGCCGGGGCGGTGTTCCGGCCGATCGGGTGGCAGCCCAAGCGTTTTCGTCGTTCAACTCCGCGACGCTGGTTACGGTCGGGCGTGACGCGCAGGTCGCCGAGCCGGTCAACATCACCGTCACTGGCCCCGGCGAAGGCGCGGTGGCCTACGGGCATCTGCAGATCCGGGTCTCCGAGCTCGGCGAGGCCGTCGTCGTCATCGACCACCGGGGGAGCGGAACCTACGCCGACAACGTCGAATTCGTCGTCGACGACGCCGCCCGGCTCACCGTCGTGTGGATCGCCGACTGGGCCGACGACGTGGTTCATCTCAGCGCGCACCATGCCCGGCTGGGCAAGGACGCGGTGCTGCGGCATGTCACCATCACGCTGGGCGGCGAGGTGGTGCGGATGTCGGCTAACGTGCGGTTTTCCGGCCCCGGCGGCGATGCCGAGCTGGTCGGCCTCTACTTCGCCGATGACGGCCAGCATCTCGAGTCGCGGTTGCTGATCGACCACGCTCACCCCGACTGCAGGTCGAACGTCTTGTATAAGGGTGCGCTGCAAGGAGATCCGGAGTCGGCGCTGCCGGACGCGCACACCGTTTGGGTGGGCGACGTGCTGATCCGTGCCGAAGCCACCGGCACCGACACCTTCGAGGTGAACCGCAACCTGGTGCTGACCGACGGCGCGCGCGCCGACTCGGTGCCCAACCTGGAGATCGAGACCGGTGAGATCGTCGGAGCCGGACACGCCAGCGCCACCGGGCGTTTCGACGACGAGCAGCTGTTCTATCTGCGCTCGCGCGGCATCTCGGAGGAACAGGCCCGCCGGCTGGTGGTCCGTGGCTTCTTCGGCGAGATCATCTCCAAGATCGCGGTGCCCGAGCTACGCGAACGCCTCACTGACGCCATCGAACACGAACTGGAAAAGACAGAGAAGATACAAACCCCATGACGACTTTGGAAATCAAAGACCTGCACGTCAGCGTGGACAACCCCAACGCCGCCGACGGCGAGCGTGAGATCCCCATCCTCAAGGGCGTCGACCTGACCGTGAAATCCGGTGAGATACATGCCTTGATGGGCCCCAACGGCTCCGGCAAGTCGACGCTGTCCTACGCCATCGCGGGCCACCCGAAGTACCGGGTCACCTCGGGGTCCATCACGCTGGACGGTGCGGACGTGCTGGCGATGAGCATCGACGAACGCGCGCGGGCCGGGCTGTTTCTGGCCATGCAGTATCCCGTTGAAGTGCCCGGCGTCTCGGTATCGAACTTCCTGCGCTCGGCGGCCACGGCGATCCGCGGCGAGGCGCCCAAGCTGCGGCTGTGGGTGAAAGAGGTCAAGGCCGCGATGGCCAGCCTGGAAGTCGACCCGGCCTTCGCCGAGCGCAACGTCAACGAGGGCTTCTCCGGCGGCGAGAAGAAACGTCACGAGATCCTGCAGCTGGAACTGCTCAAGCCGAAGATCGCGATCCTGGACGAGACCGATTCCGGGCTGGACGTCGACGCGTTGCGCGTGGTCAGCGGCGGGGTAAACCGATATGCCGAAGCCGAGCACGGCGGCATCCTGTTGATCACCCACTACACCCGCATCCTGCGCTATATCCATCCCGAATACGTCCATGTGTTCGTCGGTGGCCGCATCGCCGAATCCGGGGGATCTGAGCTGGCCGACGAACTCGAGCAGAACGGCTACGAGCGCTTTTCCCAAGCGGCGGCCGCTGGGGCCTGACCATGACTATCTCTTTAGGTCAGTCACGCCCGCTGGATTTCGCGGCGATCCGTGCCGACTTCCCGATCCTCAAGCGCATCATGCGGGGCGGAAATCAATTGGCGTACCTGGATTCCGGTGCGACGTCGCAGCGGCCGTTGCAGGTGCTGGACGCCGAGCGCGAATTTCTGCTCACCTCCAATGGCGGGGTGCACCGCGGTGCGCATCAGCTGATGGAAGAGGCCACCGACGCCTACGAACAGGGCCGCGCCGACATCGCGGCGTTCGTCGGCGCCGACCCCGACGAGCTGGTGTTCACCAAGAACGCCACCGAGTCGCTCAACCTGCTCTCATATGTGCTGGGGGACAACCGGTTCGACCAGGCGGTTGGCCCCGGTGACGTCATCGTCACCACCGAACTCGAACACCACGCCAACCTGATCCCTTGGCAGGAGCTGGCTCGACGCACCGGCGCCACGCTCAGATGGTACGGCATCACCGACGGTGAAAATGAAGCTGGCCGCATCGACCTGGACTCGTTGCAGCTCGACGAACGCGTCAAAGTTGTTACATTCAGCCATCATTCCAATGTGACGGGTGCACTGGCACCGGTGGCCGAACTGGTGTCCCGGGCCCGAGCGGTCGGCGCGCTGATCGTGCTGGATGCTTGCCAATCGGTGCCGCACCAGCCGGTCGACCTGCACGCCCTCAATGTCGACTTCGCCGCCTTCTCCGGACATAAAATGCTGGGCCCCAATGGCGTCGGCGTGCTGTACGGCCGGCGCGAGCTGCTCAACGCCCTGCCACCGTTTCTCACCGGCGGGTCGATGATCGAGACGGTCACCATGGAGGCCACCACCTACGCGCCGGCTCCGCAGCGCTTCGAGGCCGGCACCCCGATGACGTCTCAGGTCATCGGATTGGCCGCCGCCGCACGCTATCTCGGGGCCCTCGGCATGGACGCGGTCGAAGCGCACGAACGCGAACTGGTCGCCGCGGCCATTGACGGCCTGTCCGGCCTCGACGGTGTCCGCATCATCGGTCCCACCTCGATGCAGGACCGCGGATCGCCGGTGGCGTTCGTCGTCGACGGCGTGCACGCGCACGACGTCGGTCAGGTTCTCGACGACGACGGTGTCGCCGTGCGCGTCGGGCACCACTGCGCGTTGCCGCTGCACCGCAGGTTCGGCCTGGCGGCCACGGCGCGGGCGTCGTTCGCGGTGTACAACACCCTCGACGAGGTCGACCGCCTGGTGGCCGGCGTCAAACGGGCACTGGATTTCTTTGGGAGAGAATGACGTTGCGGCTGGAGCAGATCTATCAGGACGTGATCCTCGATCACTACAAACACCCGCAGCACCGTGGACTGCGGGAGCCGTTCGGCGCCCAGGTATTTCACGTCAACCCGGTGTGCGGCGACGAGGTCACGCTGCGGGTCGCGTTGTCCGACGACGGCGAGACGGTCACCGACATCTCCTATGACGGGCAGGGCTGTTCGATCAGCCAGGCGGCGACGTCGGTGCTCACTCAACAGGTGATCGGCCAGAGCGTCGGCCAAGCGCTCAAGACCATCACCGCGTTCACCGAGATGGTGTCCTCACGCGGAAACGTCGAAGGCGACGAGGACGTCTTGGGCGATGGAGTCGCTTTTGCGGGGGTGGCCAAATACCCGGCGCGGGTGAAATGCGCGCTGCTGGGTTGGATGGCTTTCAAGGATGCGCTGGCCCAGGCCAGCGCGGAAAAAGACGCTCGCGCATCAGGCCAGCCACGCCTTCGAGGAGGTCAGGAATGAGTGAAACCAGCGCGCCCGACGACGAATTGCTCTTCGATCTCGAAGAGGCCATGCGCGACGTCGTCGACCCGGAACTGGGGATCAACGTCGTCGATCTGGGACTGGTCTACGGCCTGAACGTCGAAAAGGGTGACGAAGGCACCGTCGCCCTGATCGACATGACGTTGACGTCGGCGGCCTGCCCGCTGACCGATGTCATCGAGGACCAGTCCCGCAGCGCCCTGGTCGGCACTGGATTAGTCAGCGACTTGCGGATCAACTGGGTTTGGAACCCGCCGTGGGGCCCGGACAAGATCACCGAAGACGGGCGTGAACAACTGCGCGCGCTCGGCTTCACCGTCTAAGCCGCCCTAGAGGTGAAAGTGTGGCAGGTGATGGTGGTGCGGGCGTCCCATCGCCGGGCACGCTTGCAGGCGATCATCGTCGCTTGCAGCACGCCGGCGTTTTCCGTTCCCTGGGCCCCCATGCACTTACCGTGCTCGATCGCCTGGGTGCTGGACGGTGCCTGCTTGCGGTATGTGGTCGTGCTGGCGACGGTGACATTAGTGGGAGTGGTCTGACCGCCGGCACCGATGCTGTTGACCGCGATGGTGTTGCCTGACACCGAGGTGACCGTCCCGTAGAAACCCGTCGGCGGCGGGCATTTGCCGTCGATCGCCGGGGTAATCGTCACGGCTTGCGCGGTGATCGCACCACCGGCGGGAGCGCTCTGCGGGGTAGCGCGCACGTTGACGCAACTGCCGGGAGTTACGTCGCTCAGCTGAGCGGGGGTAACTGCTCGACGACCCTGGTCGACGGTCAGAAACCCACCGTCGCCGACCCGCTGCGTGTCCTGAGCGCGATCGTGTTGCCCGATACCGACTCAACCAGGCCCTCGACGTAGTCCTTTGCCGCGGGCGGTGGCGGTGGCGGTGCCGGTGGCGGCGCCGCGCTGGGCGCCGACCGCGGCGGGATCGCCGAAACGGTTGGCTTCGCGGTGTTATTCGACGAGTTGCCGGAGTTCTTCCAGGGGCCGCACATCGCGACACATACTGCGATGAACACGATGACGGCCGCCAGGCCCGCGAATCGGATCAGCCGAGGTTTCACCGGGGTCCCGTAGGCGGCAGGCATCGAGGCTTCTCCGATCGTGCGTGTTGCCTAAGCGAGTACCCACTCGAGCGTCCTCAAATGCCCAAGTCACCCTCCGTGGCCGTGGTGCCCGGCTTCACCTGCGCATTTGCCGTCGTGGGCGGCTCGCAGATCGATCGTCGTCGCTTGCAGCGCGCCACTACTGTCCTGGGTCCCTCTGGCCGTCAAGCATTTACCCGCGGTGATCGCCCGGGTGTCGGCGGCGACCTGCTTGTGGTATTTGGTCTTATCGCTCACCGTCACGGCCGTCTGGGCGGTGTTGCCGCTGGCGTCGGTGCTCGTGACGTTGATGGTGTCGCCCCCGACAGAAGCGACGGAGCCTTGGACGCCTGACCGCTTTCCAGACTCCTTGGCCTGCGGGCATTTCCCGTCCACGGCGGGGCTGACACGCACGGATGCCGCGGTGATGGGCTGGCCGCCCTGGCCCGCTTCCTGGGGCCGCACGGAGACGCAACTGCCCGCGGTGACGTCGGTCAGCGCGGCCGGGCTGGTTTCGGTGACCTTGGTCGACCCGCCGAAATCGACCGTGGCGTTGCCCCTGTCGGACTCGTGCTGGGTCACCTGAGCCGCGTTGCCGGCCACCGATGCGATCAGTCCACTGACGCGCGTCTCGCCATTGGGTGCCGGCGCCGACGAAGTGGTCGTCGGGGCGGCCACGGCAGTGCTGGGTGAGGTGGGTGATGTTGTGGGGCTTGATGTGTTCGACGAACCGCACGCCGCGAGAGACAGCGCCGTCACTCCGGTAGCCGTGATGATCGCGAATCGGGCAAGCCGAGATGTAGGCAGGCTGGCAGGCATCAAGGTTTCTCCAATCGTGGGTGTGGTCCCAACGAACGGGTGTACCCGATGAAGCTGTGCGGAATATGTGTATTCAGAACGCGGATTCGGACAGCCGCATGATGTCGTCGTCGATGGACTCGATGACGGTGCATATTCCGGCCAGCCGCGGAAGCATGTTCTTGGTGAAGAATGCCGCGGTCGCGATCTTGCCGCGATAAAATAACTCGTCCTTCTGGGACGGCGATTCAGCAAGCGCGGCGCGGGCGACGCTGGCCTGCACCAGCAGTCGCCACCCGATCAACAGGTCGCCGACGGCCAGCAGATAGCGCACCGACCCCAGCCCCACCTTGTAGATCTCCGTGGGCTGTTGCGCAGCGGACATCAGGTATCCGGTCAATGCGGTCGTCATCGCCGTGACGTCCTCGAGCGCGGTCTGCAGCAGCTCGGCCTCCGGTTTCAGCGACTCATCGATGTTCTCGATGGTCTCGGTGATCTGAGCCGTCACGTGCTGCAGAGACTGCCCATGGTCGCGCACGATCTTGCGGAAGAAGAAGTCGAGCGCCTGGATAGCCGTGGTGCCCTCGTAGAGCGAATCGATCTTGGCATCGCGGATGTACTGCTCGAGGGGATAGTCCATCAGAAAGCCCGAACCGCCAAGCGTCTGCAGTGATTCGGTGAGGATCTCGTAGGCCCGTTCCGAGCTCACACCCTTGACGATGGGCAGCAGCAGATCGTCGACGCGGTGTGCCATGTTGTGGTCCGCACCCGAAACACGTTGTGCGACATCGTCATCTTGATGCGCGGCGGCATACATGTACAGCGCACGCAGGCCCTCGGCGTAGGCCTTCTGGGTCATCAGGCTGCGGCGCACATCGGGGTGGTGCATGATCGTGACCCGCGGGGCCGTCTTGTCGGTCATCTGGGTCAAATCCGCACCCTGCACGCGTTCCTTTGCGAAGGCAAGAGCGTTCAGATAGCCGGTGGACAGCGTGCCGGCGGCCTTGACGCCGATCGTCATGCGGGCGTGCTCGATGATCTTGAACATCTGGGCGATTCCGTTGTGCACGTCGCCGACCAGGTAGCCGACTGCGGGCACATCGGTGGCGCCGAAGGTCAGCTCGCACGTCGGAGATGATTTGATCCCCATCTTGTGTTCGACCCCGGTGGTGAAAACCCCGTTGCGGGAACCGAGCTCGAACGTGTCGGGGTCGAAGAGATAGTTAGGCACGTAGAACAGGCTCAACCCCTTGGTGCCCGGACCGGCTCCTTCGGGCCGGGCCAGCACGAGATGGAAGATGTTCTCGGCGGTATCGCCCACGTCGCCACCGGAGATGAACCGCTTCACGCCCTCGATGTGCCAGGTGCCGTCGGGTTGTTCGATGGCTTTGGCGCGGGCCGCGCCCACGTCGGAGCCCGCATCGGGTTCGGTGAGCACCATGGTGGCCGCCCAGCCACGCTCTACGCCCTCGGCCGCCCACCGTCGCTGCTCTTCGGTGCCCTCGACGTACAGGGCCTGCGCCATGAAGGTGCCCAGGCAAAAGAAGCTCGCGGAGGAGTTGGCGCAGAACATCATTTCGGTGACTCCCCATGCCAGCGGCGGCGGCGCGGGCATGCCCCCGATCTCTTCGGCCAGGCCCAGTCGCCACCACCCGGCCTCTTTGATCGTGTCGACCGTTTTGACCAACTCCGGCGGCACGCTGATGCTGTGCGTGGCGGGGTCGAATACCGGTGGGTTGCGGTCCCCGTAGGCGAAAGTCTCGGCGATCGGGCCCTCGGCCAGGCGGGCGGCCTCGGCCAGAATCGTTTTGGCGGTATCGACGTCGAGATCGCTGTAGCGTCCGGTGCCCAGGACGGCCCCGATATCAAGGACCTCGAACAGGTTGAACTCGAGATCGCGGACGTTGGCGATGTAGTGGCCCACGGCGGTTCCCTTCGCTTCGGCGAGCTCAGACGCAGTGTCTCCGAGCGTGGAAGCGTACGCAACCGTAACCTTCGGTGCGGCACGTTCGGGTCCGCTGACCTGCCGTTATGGCTACCGGCCGCGTCGGGGTTCCCCGCGATCGGGCCGGGCCCGCTTGCCTTGTGGCTTGCCTTGTGCGAGAGGCCAATTCAATCGCATACCGAAATACAACCGAGACATTTTCCGGCCTCTACGTCGATAAACTTGGGCACGTCGCACCCCCACCCCCCTTTGTGAGGCCGCCGTCATGACGCTGACTGCCCTCGAAGAGACGGCCGACGAGGTTCCTGTCGACCGCGATGCGGTTCGGCGGCTGAGCTGGCGTGCGGCGCTGTGGTCGGTGGTTTCGGTGCGCTGGGCGGCCGTCGCGCTGGCACTGTTCTTGGCCGGGCTGACGGCTCAGCTGAACGGTGCGGCCGAGACGGCGTGGTCGACGCTGTATCTGGCCTGTTACCTCACCGGCGGCTGGGGATCGGCATGGGCCGGTGCAAAAGCGTTGCGCAACAAGGCCCTTGACGTCGATTTGTTGATGGTTGTCGCGGCGGTCGGGGCGGTCGCGATCGGGCAGATCTTCGACGGAGCCCTGTTGATCGTGATCTTCGCCACCTCCGGCGCGCTGGACGAGGTCGCCACCAAACACACTGCCGATTCCGTCAAGGGCCTACTCGACCTCGCGCCGGATCAGGCCGTCGTGCTCGATGGTGACGGCCGTGAGCGGCTGGTGCCGGCCGCCGAGCTGGTCGTGGGAGACCGGGTGGTGGTGCGGCCGGGCGAGCGGGTTCCCGCCGATGGCGCCGTGCTGGCCGGCGCCTCCGAGGTCGACCAATGCTCGATCACCGGCGAGTCGATGCCGGTGTCCAAGAGCCACGGTGACGAGGTGTTCGCGGGCACGGTGAACGGATCGGGGGTGCTGCACCTGGTGGTCACCCGCGATCCGTCGCAGACCGTCGTCGCCCGCATCGTCGAGCTGGTGGCCGAGGCGTCGGCCACCAAGGCCAGAACCCAGCTGTTCATCGAGAAGATCGAGCAGCGCTACTCGGTCGGCGTGGTGGTGGCCACCGTTGCGCTGATCGCCATTCCATTGTCGCTGGGTGCCCAGCTGCAACCGGCATTGCTGCGCGCCATGACGTTCATGATCGTGGCCTCGCCGTGCGCCGTCGTGCTGGCCACCATGCCGCCGCTGCTGTCGGCGATCGCCAACGCCGGCCGGCACGGGGTTCTGGTCAAATCCGCGGTCGTCGTCGAACAGCTGGCCGACACCAGCATCGTCGCGCTGGACAAGACCGGCACCCTGACCTGCGGCATGCCGCGACTCACCACCATCGAGGCGCTGCGCACCGACCTTGACGGCTTGCGAGTGCTCCAATTAGCAGCTGCCGCAGAACAATTCAGCGAGCATCCGCTGGGGTGGGCCATTGTCGAGGAAGCCCGGATGCGTGGCATTGACATTCCAGTCATTCCCGACGCGGAGGACTTCCGCGCGCTGCCGGGTCGCGGGGTCCGGGCCAGCGTAGGGAGGGATTTCGTCGAGGTCTGCAGTCCGCACGCCTACCGGGGCGCGCCGCTGCCGCAACTGGCGCCGATCCTTGCGGCCGGCGCCACCGCCGCCATCGTCCTGGTGAACGGCGTCGCGGTCGGCGTGCTCGGACTCACCGATCAAATTCGCCCCGACGCGGCGCGCTCGGTGGCGTCGCTGACCGCGTTGACCTCCGCGCCACCGGTGCTGTTGACCGGTGACAACGGGCGTGCGGCCGCCCGGGTGGCCTGGCAGGCCGGGATCACCGACGTGCGTGCGGCGCTGCTGCCCGAGCAGAAGGTCCATGTGGTCCGCGGTCTGCAGGCCCGGGGTCACCGGGTGCTCGTCGTCGGCGACGGCGTCAACGACGCCCCCGCCATGGCCGCGGCCCGCACGTCGATCGCGATGGGCGCCGGCGCCGACCTCACCCTGCAGACCGCCGACGGCGTCACCGTCCGCGACGAACTGCACGCCATTCCGACCCTCATCGGGTTGGCCCGGCAAGCCCGGCGGGTGGTGATCACCAACCTCGTCATCGCGACCGCATTCATCACCGTTCTGGCGCTGTGGGATCTGCTCGGACACCTGCCGCTGCCGCTGGGCGTGGCCGGTCACGAGGGATCCACCATGATCGTGGCGCTCAACGGCATGCGCCTGCTGACCAACCGGTCCTGGCGGACCGCGGCACAGGTGTAGGGGCGGGAACAAGGCACCGGCGCGCGACGTTGGCTACCACGTGACTACCCGAGACCTCACTGCTGAGCAATTCGACAAGACCATCAACGACAACGACATCGTGCTTGTCGATTTTTGGGCATCCTGGTGCGGCCCATGTCGGGCGTTTGCGCCGACATTCCAGGCGGCGTCGGAGAAACACCCCGACGTGGTGTTCGCCAAGGTCGACACCGAAGCCGAGCAACAACTGGCAGCGGCCGCCGAGATCCGCTCCATCCCCACACTGATGGCCTTCAAGAAGGGCAAGCTGCTGTTCAACCAGCCCGGAGCGCTGCCGCCCGCGGCCCTGGACGACCTGTTGCAGCAGGTCAAGGCGTTCGACCTCGACGCAGCTGAAGCCACTAGAGCAGAAGCCGAACCCAAAGAAGTCTGACGCGGCGCAGGATAGGGGACGCGCTACCTTCCTAAGGTGAGTTTGGTCCTCGTTGAATACCCGCGACCCGGGGTCGCGCTGATAACCCTCAATCGGCCCGAGCGGATGAATTCGATGGCATTCGACGTCATGGTGCCGCTGAAAGAGGTCCTTGAGCAGGTCACCTACGACAATTCCGTGCGGGTGGTGGTGCTGACCGGCGCGGGCAAAGGGTTCTCGTCCGGCGCCGACCACAAGTCGGCCGGCACCGTGCCGCACGTCGACGGGCTGACCCGGCCGACCTACGCGCTGCGCTCCATGGAATTGCTCGACGACGTCATCCTGGCGCTGCGCAAGCTGCACCAACCGGTGATTGCCGCCGTCAACGGTCCCGCCATCGGGGGAGGGCTGTGCCTGGCGCTGGCCGCCGACATCCGGGTGGCCTCCACCAGTGCGTACTTCCGGGCCGCGGGCATCAACAACGGTCTGACGGCCAGCGAACTGGGGCTCAGTTATCTGTTGCCCAGGGCCATCGGATCCTCGCGCGCGTTCGAAATCATGCTGACCGGCCGCGACGTCAGCGCCGAGGAAGCCGAACGGATCGGCCTGGTGTCCTGTCAGGTGGCCGAGGAGCAGCTGCTGGACACCTGCTACGCCATCGCCGCGCGGATCGCGGCGTTCTCCCGGCCGGGAACCGAGTTGACCAAGCGCACACTGTGGAGTGGACTCGACGCCGGTAGTCTAGAAGCGCACATGCAAGCCGAAGGCTTGGGACAGCTTTTCATCCGTCTGCTCACCGCCAACTTCGAAGAAGCGGTTGTGGCGCGTGCGGAACGACGGCCGGCGGTGTTCACCGACGATAAATAAGCCGCTGATCTGCCTTATCTCTAAGGAGCTCTGATCGTGATTACGGCCACGGACCTAGAGGTCCGCGCTGGTGCACGCATCTTGCTCTCACCCGATGGCCCGGACCTGCGCGTGCAGCCCGGCGACCGCATCGGGCTGGTCGGCCGTAACGGTGCCGGCAAAACCACCACCCTGCGCATTCTGGCCGGCGAAACCGAACCGTATGCCGGAGCGGTGACCCGGACCGGCGAAATCGGTTACCTGCCGCAAGATCCCAAAGAGGGCGATCTCGAGGTGCTGGCCCGCGACCGGGTGCTGTCGGCCCGCGGATTGGACGTGCTGCTCACGGATCTGGAAAAGCAGCAGGCGTTGATGGCCGAGGTCGCCGACGACGACGCGCGCGACCGCGCGATTCGCCGCTATGGCCAGCTCGAGGAGCGATTCGTCGCGCTGGGCGGCTACGGCGCCGAGAGTGAAGCCGGCCGGATCTGCGCGAGCCTCGGGCTGCCCGAACGGGTCCTGACGCAGCAGCTGCGCACGCTGTCCGGGGGCCAGCGCCGCCGGGTGGAGCTGTCGCGCATCCTGTTCGCGGCCTCGGATACCGGCGCAGGGTCGGGAACCACGCTGCTGCTCGACGAGCCGACCAACCACCTCGACGCGGATTCGCTGGGCTGGCTGCGGGATTTCCTGCGGGCGCACACCGGCGGGCTCGTCGTCATCAGCCACAACGTCGATTTGATCGCCGACGTCGTCAATCGGGTGTGGTTCCTGGACGCCGTGCGCGGCGAGGTCGACGTGTACAACATGAGCTGGCAGAAGTACCTCGACGCCCGGGCGACCGATGAGCAGCGTCGCCGCCGCGAACGCGCCAACGCCGAACGCAAGGCCGCCGCGTTGCGCACCCAGGCCGCCAAACTGGGCGCAAAGGCCACCAAAGCCGTTGCGGCCCAAAACATGTTGCGGCGCGCCGACCGGATGATGGCCGCGCTCGACGAACAGCGGGTCGCCGACAAGGTCGCCCGCATCAAGTTTCCTACCCCGGCCGCATGCGGGCGCACGCCGCTGGTGGCCAAGGGGCTGAGCAAGTCGTACGGCTCACTCGAGGTGTTCACCGGCGTCGATCTGGCAATCGACCGCGGCTCGCGCGTGGTCGTCTTGGGGCTCAACGGCGCCGGCAAGACCACGTTGCTGCGGTTGCTGGCCGGCGTCGAGAAACCCGACACCGGAGCGCTCGAGCCCGGACACGGTTTGCGCATCGGCTATTTCGCGCAGGAGCACGACACCCTGGACAACGACGCGACCGTCTGGCAGAACATCCGGCACGCGGCGCCCGAGTCCGGCGAACAGGAGCTGCGTGGCCTGCTGGGGGCGTTCATGTTCAGTGGGCCACAGCTCGACCAATCGGCGGGCACCCTGTCCGGTGGCGAGAAGACCCGCCTCGCGCTGGCAGGCCTGGTGGCGTCCACGGCCAACGTGTTGCTGCTCGACGAGCCGACCAACAACCTCGACCCCGCCTCGCGCGAGCAGGTGCTCGACGCGCTACGCAGCTATCAGGGTGCGGTGGTGCTGGTGACGCACGACCCCGGGGCGGCCGAGGCGCTGCATCCGCAACGCGTCGTGCTGTTACCCGACGGCACCGAGGACTATTGGTCCGACGATTACCGGGATCTCATCGAGCTCGCCTGATCTGAATGTCGGGCCGTTCGCATTTTCGGCCAAAGCTGCCCGCCACCGGCAACGGATTCTTACGCTAGGTGCTTGCGATCGTGTTGAGCGGGGAGGCGCCCAGTGAGAAGCCCGGCGAGGAAGTCGAAGAAGACGCGGGATCAGTTGTTGCACGAGCTACGCAACGCCTATGAGGGCGGGGCCAGCATCCGCAACCTGGCAGCCACCACTGGTAAGTCATACGGATCCATTCACAGCTTGCTGCGCGAGTCGGGCACGACGATGCGCAGCCGCGGTGGTCCCAATCACCGCGCCCGGCCCAAACCGGTGCGAGCGTAACGTCACTGCGAATCCTCGTCCCTGCATTCGGAGTGGCGTTTCCCCGCAAGCGGGCGGTGCCCCCAGCTCGGGTTCACGCTCTGCTTCAAAATGGGGCGAATTTAACTGCGCCGCACCGAGTTTTCCACCAGGTCGAGGACCGCGGCCAGCCGCGTTGGGTCCTCGCCGGAGGCCAGCCGGGCCACCAATCCGTCCAATACGAGTTCCAGGTAGCACTGCAACACGTCACCGGGCACGTCTTCGCGCACCCGGTGCGCCTCCTTCTGCCGGCGCAGCCGATCCTGCGTCGCAGCGGCCAGTTCCGCGGAGCGCTCCGACCAGCCACGGTTGAACACGGGGTCGTTGCGCAGCTTGCGGGCGATCTCCAGCCGGGTGGCCAGCCAGTCGAACTCCTCGGGCGCGGCGAGCATGTCGCGCATCACCTGAATGAGGCCTTCGCGGGATGCGACCTCGGCCATCCGTTCGGCATCCTCGTGGGCCAGGGCGAAAAACAGTGCGTCCTTGTCCCGGAAGTGGTGAAAGATCGCGCCGCGCGACATCCCGATTGCCTGCTCCAGCCGTCGCACCGTCGCCCTGTCGTAGCCGTATTCGGCGAAGCAACGGCGAGCGCCGTCGAGGATCTGACGGCGGCGAGCCGCGAGATGGTCCTCGCTGACTTTGGGCACGGTTCGGGCTTAGCCCGACTTGAGCATGTTGCGCAGCACGTACTGCAGGATGCCGCCGTTGCGGTAGTAGTCCGCTTCACCGGGGGTGTCGATCCGCACCACCGCATCGAATTCGATCGCTTCTTTCTTGCCGCCGCCAGCCTGACTGGCCTTCACATGCACCGTCTTGGGCGTCTTGCCGTCGTTGAGCGCCTCGATCCCGGTGATGTCGAAAACCTCCGTGCCGTCCAGACCCAACTCCTTGGCCGACTTGCCCTCCGGGAACTGCAACGGGATCACACCCATGCCGATCAGGTTGGAGCGGTGGATCCGTTCGAACGACTCGGCGATCACGGCACGAACGCCCAGCAGGCGCGTTCCCTTGGCGGCCCAGTCCCGAGACGAGCCGGATCCATATTCCTTGCCGCCCAGCACCACCAACGGAATGTCTTGTGCCGCATAGTTTTGCGCCGCATCGTAGATGAAGGCCTGCGGCGCGTCATCCTGGGTGAAGTCGCGGGTGTAGCCGCCGGACACGTCGTCCAGCAGCAGGTTACGCAGCCGGATGTTGGCGAACGTGCCGCGGATCATCACCTCGTGGTTGCCGCGGCGTGAACCGAAGGAGTTGTAGTCCTTGCGCTCCACGCCGTGCTCTTCGAGGTACTGCGCCGCCGGGGTGCCCGGCTTGATGCTGCTGGCGGGGGAGATGTGGTCGGTGGTCACCGAATCGCCCAGCAGCGCCAACACCCGGGCACCGGTGATGTCGGCGACCGGCTCGGGCTCGGCGGGCATGCCCTCGAAGTACGGGGGCTTGCGGACATACGTCGAATCCGAGTCCCACTCAAAGGTGTTGCCGCTCGGCGTGGGCAGGTTTCGCCACCGTTCGTCGCCCTTGAACACATCGGCGTAGTTCTTAGTGAACATCTCCTGGTTGATCGACGACGCGATGGTGTCGGAGACGTCCTTCTGCGACGGCCAGATGTCCTTCAGGAAGACGTCGTTGCCTTCTTTATCCGTACCCAGCGGCTGCTCCTCGAAGTCGAAATCCATTGTCCCGGCCAGCGCGTAGGCGATCACCAGCGGCGGCGACGCCAAGTAGTTCATCTTCACGTCGGGATTGATGCGGCCCTCGAAGTTCCGGTTGCCCGAGAGCACCGCGGTCACCGCAAGGTCGTTGTCGTTGATCGCCTTCGAAATCTCTTCGGGCAGTGGGCCAGAGTTGCCGATGCAGGTGGTGCACCCGTAGCCGACCAGATAGAAGCCGAGCTTCTCCAGGTAGGGCCACAGGCCGGACTTGTCGTAGTAGTCGTTGACCACCTGCGAGCCCGGCGCCATCGTGGTCTTCACCCAGGGCTTGGAGGCCAGCCCCTTTTCGACGGCGTTGCGGGCCAGCAGCGCCGCGCCCAGCATCACCTCGGGGTTGGAGGTGTTGGTGCAGGACGTGATTGCGGCGATCACCACCGCGCCGTGGTCGAGCACGAACTCACCCCGTTCATCGGACTTCACCGTGACCGGATTGCTCGGGCGCCCGTTCGCGTGTGCGGCGGCCGATTGCGCGGCGGGAACGTCGTCGGCATGGCCGTTCGATGGAGCTCCCGGGTCGCTGGCCGGGAACGTCTCCTCGACCACCTCGTCCAGCTTCGAGTAGCCCTGGTCGCCGTTACCGTCGACGTAGCTCGGGATGTGCTCGCGGAACGTTGCCCTTGCTTCCGACAAGATGATTCGGTCCTGCGGGCGCTTCGGCCCGGCGATCGACGGCACCACGTCCGACAGGTCGAGCTCGAGGTACTCCGAGAACTCCGGCTCGTGCTTGGGGTCGTGCCACAGTCCCTGTTCCTTGGCGTAGGCCTCGACCAGCGCCAGCTGCTCGGCACTGCGACCGGTGAACTCGAGGTACTTGATGGTTTCCTCGTCGATCGGGAAAATGGCTGCGGTGGAACCGAATTCGGGGCTCATGTTGCCCAGGGTGGCGCGGTTGGCCAGGGGCACCTCGGCCACACCCTCGCCGTAGAACTCGACGAACTTGCCGACCACACCGTGCTTGCGCAGCATCTGGGTGACGGTCAGCACGACGTCGGTGGCCGTGACGGCGGGCTGGATCTCGCCGGTGAGCCTGAAGCCGACGACCCGCGGGATCAGCATCGACACGGGTTGGCCGAGCATCGCGGCCTCGGCCTCGATGCCTCCCACGCCCCAGCCGAGTACACCCAGGCCGTTGACCATCGTGGTGTGCGAGTCGGTGCCGACGCAGGTGTCGGGGTAGGCGGATATTGTTCCGGACCCGTCGCGCGTCATCACCACGCTTGCCAGGTACTCGATGTTTACCTGGTGCACGATGCCGGTGCCCGGTGGCACCACCTTGAAGTCGTCGAACGCGCCCTGCCCCCAGCGCAGGAACTGGTAGCGCTCCCCGTTGCGCTCGTACTCGATCTCGACGTTGCGCTCGAAAGCGTCTGCGGTGCCGAACAGGTCGGCGATCACCGAGTGGTCGATCACCAGGTCGGCCGGTGCGAGCGGGTTGACCTTCTCCGGGTTGCCGCCGAGGTCGCCGATGGCCTCCCGCATGGTGGCCAAGTCGACGATGCAGGGCACACCGGTGAAGTCCTGCATCACGACGCGGGCGGGCGTGTACTGGATCTCAATGCTGGGTTCCGCCTTGGGATCCCAGTTCGCGATGGCCTCGATGTGGTCCTTGGTGATGTTGCTGCCGTCTTCGTTGCGCAACAGGTTTTCGGCGAGGACTTTGAGGCTGTAGGGGAGTTTCTCGGTATTTGGGACGGCGTCGAGACGGTAGATCTGGTAACTCTTGTCGCCGACCTCGAGGGTGTCGCGTGCTCCGAACGAGTTCACGGAATCCTTGCTAGTCACATCAACTCCCGGGATTAAGTTCTGCCGTCGACGGGCCGTGTCGACGGGGCTTCGAAATGCTTCCGAATGCTGGAAACACTTTAACAGTACGCTTGTCCTTTATTATGCGGTACCCGCATCTGCCAGTCTTGTCCGGAGGGGCGTGTGGTGGAAGGCCTCAGCGCGCTGTCGCCGAGATATAAACCACGCACACTCGCCGCGGCGTGTGGCAAGGAGCGCGGCCGTCGTCGCGTACGGTGCCTGTATGACCGGGCAACCGCTGCCGCTCTACATCCCCCAAGACGTCGACATGACTACCGTCAAGGCCCAGGTCGCCGCGACCGGCGTCAGTGCACCACCGGCGGCCATGCCGGGGTTGCTCGACGTGGTCAACCAGGCTCGCGCCGACGGCATCACCCTCAAGATCGTGTTGCTGGATCACAACCCCCCGAACGACACACCGCTGCGCGACATCTCCACCGTCGTCGGCGCCGACTACCCGGACGCCACCGTTCTGACGCTCAGCCCCAGCTACGTGGGCACTTACAGCACACATTTCCCGCGCGTCACGCTGGAAGCCGGCGAGGACATAGCCAAGACGGGCAATTCGGTGGTCTCGGCGCAGCATTTTTTGAAAGAGATCAACACCCCCGAGTTTCCCTGGACTGGGTTGACCATCGTTTTGTTGATCGGGGTGCTCGCGGCAGCTGTCGGCACCCGGTTCCTGCAGCGGCGCAGCAGGCGGACAGCAACGTCGGCAGCAGCCGGCGACGACCCGGCCCCAGCACCGAACCAGGCCGTCTAGCCAGGCGAGTCCGCCTCGGGCGGCCGTAGCGTACCGACTTCGCGTCTTCGTGCGGCAAACACGGCAGATCACCGTTCGGTCACATTAAACGCACTTCCAGAGTGCAGTTTGTGACTTACGTTTCCATTGCGACTCGTGTGACGTACGGTGCAAATGATGCTGCTGTTGTCTTTGGCGCTTTCCGTGGGATCGGTGGCTGGCGCCGTCCGTCCGTGCTGAGCCATAGGAGACCCGAATCGAATGAGACGGATCCGCCAAGGCTCTGCTTCGCGACCGGCCACAAGGGTTGTGCGGCCGGTCATTCCATCTGTCTTGACCGTGGCCGCGCTGGTGTGGCTGCCCAGCCTCGCCGCCGCTGACCCCGGCACCGACGCCATGGCGACACTGATCGCGAACGTCGCCAAGGCCAACCAGCGACTCGATGACCTGAGCGGGGCCATCCAGACCGAGCAGCAAAGCGTCGACAAGGCGATAGTCGACGTGGAAACCGCGCGGGACAACGCCGCCACGGCGGAACACGACCTCGATGTCAGCCAACAGGCGGTCAAGGACGCCAACGCGGCGATCGCCTCGACTCAACACCGGTTCGACACCTTCGCGGCCGCCACCTACATGAACGGCCCGTCGGGCAGCTATCTGACCGCCAGCAGCCCCGAAGACATCATCGCCACCGAGACCGCTGCCAGGACCCTGACCGCCAGTTCCCAGGCGGTCATGGCCAACCTGCAGCGGGCCCGGACCGAACAGGTGAACAAGGAGTCGGCGGCGCGGGCGGCCAAGCAGAAGGCCGACAAGGCCGCCACAGACGCAAAGTCCAGCCAGGATGCCGCGGTGGCCGCGCTCACCGAGTCCAAGCACAAGTTCGACGACCAGCGCGAACAGGTCAACCGCCTGGCCGCCGAACGTGACGAGGCACAGGCCGCGCTCCAAACGGCCCAGCTCGCGGATGCGCGCTGGTCGACGGGGCCGGGTGGTCCCGGTGCACCTGGGCCGGGCGACCGCTGGGACCCGGGAGCGCCGGGAGTGCCGGGGCCCGCCGGACCCATTGGCGGCCGCAAGTGGGACGGGTGGGATCCCACACTGCCGGCGATACCCAGCGCCAATGTCCCCGGCGACCCGATCGCGGTGCTCAACCAGGTGTTAGGAATCTCGGCCACCTCAACGCAGGTCACCGCCAGCATGGGGCGCAACTTCCTGCAGCAGCTGGGCATCCTGAAGCCCGACGACACCGGCATCACCAACGCCCAGGCCGGCGGGACTTCGGGACGGATCCCGCGGGTCTACGGGCGGCAGGCGACCGAATACGTGATTCGCCGCGGGATGTCGCAGCTCGGCGTGCCCTACTCCTGGGGCGGCGGCAACGCCGCGGGCCCGAGCAAGGGAATCGACTCCGGCGCCGGCATCACCGGCTTCGACTGTTCCGGGCTGGTCTTGTACTCGTTCGCCGGCGTGGGCATCAAGCTGCCGCACTACTCGGGTTCGCAGTACAACCTGGGCCGCAAGATCCCGTCCTCGCAGATGCGCCGCGGCGACGTCATCTTCTACGGCCCGGGCGGCAGCCAGCACGTGACGCTTTACCTCGGCGACGGCCAGATGCTCGAGGCCCCCGACATCGGTTTGAAGGTGCGCGTCGCGCCGGTGCGCACCAGCGGCATGACGCCCTTCGTGATCCGGTACATCGAGTGGTGAACGAGGAGCCATGCGCGACAAACCTTTTCGCCTGATCAACCTGGCCTGGATCGCCACAGTGGTGACAGGGCTGATGTTCTCCGTCGCGGCCCCCGCTCCCCAGGCTGGGGCCGACCCCGGCCAGTGGGATCCCACCCTGCCGGCAACGATCAGCGCCGGCGCCCCGGGAGACCCACTCTCCGTCGCGAGTGCGTCGCTGCAGGCCACCGCCCAGGCCACGCAGACCACGTTAGATTTGGGCAAGCAATTCCTTAGCGGGCTGGGGATCAACTTGGGCGGTACGCCTGGCGACAGCGCCAACACCAGCCCGAGCCGCATTTCGCGGGCCAACGGCCGGCAGGCGATCGAGTACGTGATCAAACGGGCCGGGTCACAGATGGGGGTGCCGTATTCGTGGGGTGGCGGCACGCTCGACGGGCCAAGCAAGGGCGTCGGCGACGGCGCCAACATCAACGGGTTCGACTGCTCCGGCCTGATGCGGTACGCCTTTGCGGGGGTCGGCGTGTTGATCCCGCGGTTCTCCGGCGACCAATACAACGCCGGCAAGCACATTCCTCCGGACCAGGCCAGGCGCGGTGACCTAATCTTCTACGGCCCGAACGGCAGCCAGCACGTCACCATGTACCTGGGCAACGGCCAGATGCTAGAGGCATCCGGGAGCGCGGGCAAAGTCACCATCAGCCCGGTGCGCAGGCCGGGGATGACGCCGTTCTTGACGCGCATCATCGACTACTGACCCGGAGCGCGCGCCGCCGGAACGGGAACCGCGACGTCGACGGAACCCGACAGGCCTGGAATAGTTGAACGCGGGCACGCCGCTGCCCGGGGCATTAGGGTGCCAGCAGTCGTGTCTGATTGAGCTGGGAAAGGTAGTAGTCGATGACATCAGCAGGTGGGTTCCCCCCGGGGGCCGGTGGTTACTCGGGTCCGGGCGGGCAGTCAGGCCCGGGGGCCCACGAGGCGCCTTCCGGCGGCCCTAATACTTCAGACGGGCTGGCCGCCGAGGTACACACCCTCGAGCGGGCAATCTTCGAGGTCAAGCGGATCATCGTCGGCCAGGACCAACTCGTCGAGCGGATGCTGGTCGGTCTGCTCTCCAAGGGGCATGTGCTGCTCGAGGGCGTGCCGGGCGTGGCGAAGACGCTGGCGGTGGAGACCTTCGCGCGCGTGGTCGGCGGGACGTTCGCGCGCATCCAGTTCACTCCCGACCTGGTGCCCACCGACATCATCGGTACCCGCATCTACCGGCAGGGCAAGGAGGAGTTCGACACCGAGCTCGGCCCGGTGGTGGTCAACTTCCTGCTTGCCGACGAGATCAACCGGGCCCCGGCGAAGGTGCAGTCGGCGCTGTTGGAGGTCATGCAGGAGCGCCAGGTGTCGATCGGCGGCAAGAGGTTCCCGCTGCCCAACCCGTTCCTGGTGATGGCGACGCAGAACCCGATCGAGCACGAGGGTGTCTACCCGCTGCCCGAGGCCCAGCGGGACCGGTTCCTGTTCAAGATCAATGTGGGTTACCCGTCGCCCGAAGAGGAGCGGGAGATCATCTATCGGATGGGTGTGAAGCCGCCGGAGCCCAAGCAGATCCTTGCCACCGGCGACCTGGTGCGGCTGCAGGACATCGCGGCCAACAACTTCGTGCACCACGCGCTGGTCGACTATGTGGTGCGCGTCGTCATGGCCACCCGTTACCCCGAGCAGCTCGGGATGAACGACGTCAAGACCTGGGTCTCGTTCGGCGCATCGCCGCGCGCTTCGCTGGGCATCATCGCGGCGTCGCGGTCGCTGGCGTTGGTAAGGGGTCGCGACTACGTGATCCCGCAGGACGTCATCGACGTCATCCCCGACGTGTTGCGGCACCGGTTGGTGCTCACCTATGACGCGCTGGCCGACGAGATTTCCTCGGAGATCGTCATCAACCGGGTGTTGCAGACGGTGGCCATGCCGCAGGTGAATGCCGTGCCGCAGCAAGGCCATTCGGTAGGCCCGGTAATGCAGGCCGCGGGGGCGGCTAGCGGTCGGTGACCGATACAAACCCCGTTGACCCCGCAGCGGAGCGCGGGGCGCTGCGTCCGCCGTCGATGCAGCGAGGGCAGATCGACGACCCGAAGCTGTCGGCGGCGCTGAAGTCACTCGAGCTTACGGTCAAACGCAAGCTCGACGGTGTCCTGCACGGCGACCATCTGGGCCTGATCCCTGGTCCTGGTTCGGAGCCGGGGGAGTCGCGCGAGTACCAGCCCGGCGACGACGTCCGCCGGATGGACTGGGCGGTGACCGCGCGCACCACCCACCCGCATGTGCGGCAGATGATCGCCGACCGCGAACTGGAGACCTGGATGGTGGTCGACCTGTCGGCCAGCCTGGACTTCGGCACGGTTGGCTGCGAGAAACGCGACCTGGCGGTCGCGGCCGCGGCCGCGATCACCTACCTCAACAGCGGCGGCGGAAACCGGATCGGCGCGCTGATCGCCAACGGCGTCACGACGACCCGGGTGCCGGCACGCTCCGGACGCCAGCACGAGCAGACGCTGCTACGCGCTATCGCCACCATGCCCAAGGCGCCGACCGGGGTACGTGGCGATCTGGCGACGGCCATCGACGCGCTGCGCCGGCCGGAGCGACGCCGGGGAATGGCGGTGATCATCAGCGACTTCCTCGGCCCGATCAACTGGATGCGTCCGCTGCGCGCGATCGCGGCCCGGCACGAGGTGCTCGGCATCGAGGTGCTCGATCCGCGCGACGTCGAGCTGCCGGACGTCGGGGAGGTCATCCTGCAGGACGCCGAATCGGGGGTCACGCGCGAATTCACCATCGACGCGCAGCTGCGTGACGACTTCGCCCAGGCGGCCGCGGCGCACCGCGCCGAAGTGTCGCGCACCATCCGCAGCTGCGGGGCGCCGCTGATGGCGCTGCGCACCGACCGGGACTGGATCGCCGACATCGTCCGTTTCGTTGAATCCCGCCGGCGCGGGGCCATGGCGGGGCGGCAGTGACCGGTCTGCGATGACTTGGACATGACACTGCCGTTGCTGGGGCCGATGTCGCTGTCCGGCTTCGCGCACGCGTGGTTTTTCCTCTTTCTTGTTGCCGTCGCAGGGCTTTCGGCGCTGTACGTCGTGATGCAGCTGGCGCGCCACCGGCGGTTGCTTCGCTTCGCCAACATGGAGTTGCTGGAAAGCGTCGCCCCGAAGCGGCCGTCTCGGTGGCGGCACGTACCGGCGATCCTGCTGGTGTTGGCGTTGCTGCTGTTCACCATCGCGATGGCCGGGCCCACCAACGACGTGCGGATTCCCCGCAACCGCGCGGTGGTGATGCTGGTGGTCGACGTGTCGCAGTCGATGCGCGCCACCGATGTCCAGCCCAACCGGATGGCCGCGGCCCAGGAGGCCGCCAAGCAGTTCGCCGCCGAGCTGACGCCGGGGATCAACCTCGGGCTGATCGAATACGCGGGCACCGCGACCGTGTTGGTGTCACCGACGACCAACCGGGACGCCACCAAAGCCGCGCTGGACAAGCTGCAGTTCGCCGACCGCACCGCCACCGGGGAGGGCATCTTCACCGCGCTGCAGGCCATCGCCACCGTCGGGGCGGTGATCGGCGGCGGCGACAAGCCGCCACCGGCGCGCATCGTGTTGTTCTCCGACGGCAAGGAGACGATGCCGACCAACCCCGACAACCCCAAGGGCGCCTTCACCGCCGCGCGCACCGCCAAGGATCAGGGCGTGCCGATTTCGACGATCTCCTTCGGCACTCCGTACGGCTTCGTCGAGATCAACGACCAGCGACAACCCGTTCCGGTCGACGACTCCACCATGAAGAAAGTCGCCGAGCTCTCCGGCGGAAATTGGTATAGCGCCTCCAACCTGGAGGAGCTGAAAGACGTCTACGCGTCGCTGCAGCAGCAGATCGGCTACGAGACGATCAAGGGCGACGCGAGCGTGGGCTGGCTGCGGCTGGGTGCGCTGGTGCTGGCGCTGGCCGGGCTGGCCGCGCTGCTGATCAACCGCCGCCTGCCGACCTGACGTTTAGGCCCGGGCCCGGGCCGACATGCGAGGGGCAGATTGCAGCGCGGCGGCACCGAGGCGATAAGTTGGCCACGTGACTGACACAGCCACCGAGTTCGCCGCCGACAGCGTCAAACCCGCATTCGTCTCCCGTTCAGTCCTGGTGACGGGCGGAAACCGGGGGATCGGTCTGGCGATCGCACAGCGGCTGGCCGCCGACGGCCACAAGGTGGCCGTCACACACCGCGGATCCGGGGCGCCCGAGGGGCTGTTTGGCGTCGAGTGTGACGTCACCGACAACGGCGCCGTCGATCGCGCCTTCAAAGAGGTCGAGGAACACCAGGGTCCCGTCGAGGTGCTGGTGTCCAACGCCGGCCTGGCCGCGGACGCGTTCCTCATGCGGATGACCGAGGAGAAGTTCGTGAAGGTCATTGACGCCAATCTCACCGGGGCATTCCGGGTGGCTCAGCGGGCATCGCGCAGCATGACCAAGAAGCGGTTCGGCCGGATGATCTTCATAGGCTCGGTCTCCGGCTCCTGGGGCATCGGCAACCAGGCCAATTACGCAGCTTCCAAGGCCGGTGTGATCGGCATGGCCCGCTCGATCGCCCGGGAGTTGTCAAAGGCCGGGGTGACCGCCAACGTGGTGGCCCCGGGCTACATCGACACCGATATGACCCGCGCGCTGGATGAGCGGATTCAACAGGGGGCACTGGAATTCATTCCGGCGAAGCGGGTTGGCACCGCCGCCGAGGTCGCCGGGGTGGTCAGCTTCCTGGCTTCCGAGGATGCGAGTTACATCTCCGGTGCGGTCATCCCGGTCGACGGCGGCATGGGTATGGGTCACTGACGAAACCAAACAGTAAGACGGACCAAAACTAGGACGGAAATGGCAGGACTGCTCGAAGGTAAACGGATTCTGGTCACCGGGATCATCACCGACGCGTCGATCGCATTTCACATCGCGCGGGTGGCCCAAGAGCAGGGGGCTTCGCTGGTGCTGACCGGGTTCGACCGGCTGCGCCTGATTCAGCGCATCGCCGACCGGCTACCGGAAAAGGCGCCCCTGATCGAGCTCGACGTGCAAGACGAGAAGCACCTGGACACCCTCGCCGAGCGGGTAACCAACGAGATCGGCGAGGGCAACAAGCTCGACGGCGTGGTGCATTCGATCGGATTCATGCCGCAGACCGGCATGGGCATCAACCCGTTCTTCGACGCGCCCTACGAAGACGTCTCCAAGGGCATCCATATCTCGGCGTACTCGTATGCCTCGCTGGCCAAGGCGGTGCTGCCGATCATGAATTCCGGCGGCTCGATTGTGGGCATGGATTTCGACCCCAGCCGGGCGATGCCGGCCTACAACTGGATGACGGTCGCCAAGAGCGCGCTGGAGTCGGTCAACCGGTTCGTGGCGCGCGAGGCCGGCAAATCCGGCGTCCGTTCGAATCTCGTTGCCGCAGGCCCGATCCGGACGCTGGCGATGAGCGCGATTGTCGGTGGTGCGCTCGGTGACGAGGCTGGTGCGCAGATCCAGCTGCTCGAGGAGGGCTGGGATCAGCGCGCGCCGATCGGATGGAACATGAAGGACGCCACACCGGTTGCCAAGACGGTGTGCGCGCTGCTGTCCGAATGGCTGCCGGCGACCACGGGCACCGTTGTCTACGCCGACGGCGGCGCCAGCACCCAATTGCTTTAGCACACAATGGATTTTGACGCCGTCCTGTTGCTCTCCTTCGGCGGTCCGGAGGGCCCAGAGCAGGTGCGGCCGTTTCTGGAGAATGTCACTCGGGGCAGGAATGTGCCGCCCGAGCGACTGGACGAAGTCGCCGAGCACTACCTGCATTTCGGTGGGGTGTCGCCGATCAATCGGATCAACCGTGCGCTGATCGCTGAACTGCAAGCAGCGCAGGACCTGCCGGTGTATTTCGGCAACCGCAATTGGGAGCCGTATATCGAAGACACCGTTACCACGATGCGGGACAATGGCATTCGTCGTGCGGCGGTCTTCACCACCTCGGCGTGGAGCGGCTACTCTGGTTGCACGCAATATGTCGAGGATATCGCCCGCGCGCGGCAAGCGGCCGGCCCGGATGTCCCTGAACTGGTCAAGCTGCGAACCTATTTCGACCATCCGCTTTTCGTCGAGATGTTCGCGAATGCCGTGACGGCCGCGGCTGACACCGTGCCTGCCGACGCGCGGCTGGTGTTCACCGCGCATTCGGTCCCCGTGGCCGCGGACCGCCGCTGCGGCCCTAACCTCTACAGCCGCCAAGTCCATTACGCCGCAAGGCTGGTCGCCGCAGCTGCGGGCTACAGAGACTACGACGTAGTGTGGCAGTCGCGTTCGGGTCCGCCGCAGGTTCCGTGGCTGGAGCCCGATGTCGCCGACCATATCAAGGCACTACAGGTGGATGCCGTCATCGTCTGTCCCATCGGGTTTGTGGCCGACCACATCGAAGTGGTGTGGGATCTCGACGACGAGTTACGCACGCAAGCCGAGGCCGCGGGCATGGCGTTCGCGCGAGCCGCCACGCCCAACGCGGATCGGCGATTCGCTCGGCTGGCAATAGATCTCATCGACGAGCTGCGCTACGACAGGCCGCCGTCGCGAGTCAGCGGCCCCGATCCGGTGCCGGGCTGCCTCGCCAGCAGCAACGGCGCGCCGTGCCGCCCGCCGCATTGCGCTGCGCCGGAAAGCGATTAGTCGGGCCAGGCCGAGTTCAGGATCGCGCTGACCGCGGCCATCCGCGCCGAGCGCACCACCGCGCTGAGCGGCCGCAGCGCATTGCTGGCAATCCGGGCTTCCGACGATGATTGCGGGCCAGCGGGTCCGGGCAATCGACTCAGCCCCGCGCTGACCGCGATGATCGCGTCGACGTGCGCGGCGTTCTCCAGCACCCGCACTGCGCGCGACGGCGCGTGGTCGGGAATCCGGTGTTGCCGTGAGGATTCCAGCAGTTGTTCGACGAGTCCCCGCGGATCGGCGATGTCGGATGTTGCGGATCCCAAACCGATGGTGCCGAGGGCGTCGGCCGCCGAACGCACCGCCGAACGCAGCGTGTATTCGGCGTCACCCAGCTCGTGGTGTTCGAACGCCGGCGCGCCCGGCAGTGAGTACACCATCCAAGACAACGCACACAATTCGGGTGGATTCGGTTCACCATCGGTAGCAGCGTCGGCCTCCTCCTCGAGGTCGCTGTAGGAGACCTCGGGGACCAGCCCGACCGCGGCGCCGGGGTCGTCGGGGTTGGTGATGATCACCGCCTCGCCGGCAGCCAGGGCGTCGCGTTCGAACTGCGTGCCCACGGCCAGCCCGCGCACATCGCCCGGCACCGGGAGCACGACGTTGATCGTGCCGCGCAGCCGATACGGGCCGCCGGGGGGCGGCGTCGTGGTCCGGCCAACCGCGGCGCGCAGCGTTTGGAGCAGAGAGACCGTGCCCGCGTCATGGACGTCGGGCCATGGCAGTCCGGTGTGGCCAGCAGCGACCGCGTCGTATGCGGTGACCGATTGCGTTGGCGCCCAGACTGATAGCGCGTCCAAGACGTCGTCGGGTGCGGCCTTGCCTGCAAGCCAGGCGTTGGCCCACAAAGACAGCGAGACACTCGGACACCACATGATCTCGCAGTGTAGTTGTTTGGCACCCAGAAGGCTGATCACGCGTATTCTGACCGCATGCTCGTGGCGCTGAGCTGGCTGATCTTCGCAGTGGCTTTAGCCGCTGCGGAGGCGCTCACCGGCGATATGTTCTTGCTGATGCTCGGTGGCGGCGCGCTGGCCGCGTCGGCCACCGCTTGGGTCACCGATTGGCCGATCTTGGGCGACGGTGCGGTGTTCCTGATCGTCTCGGTGCTGCTGGTGGTCCTGGTTCGGCCCGCCCTGAGCCGGCGGCTGACGCCGGCCACGGGAAGGCAGATGGGAATCAAGGCGCTGGAGGGCAAGACGGCGATGGTGCTGGATCGGGTTGGCCGCGACCAGGGCCAGGTGAAGCTCGACGGCCAGGTGTGGACGGCCCGCCCGCTCAACGACGGCGACGTCTACGAACCCGGCGAATCGGTCACCGTCATGCATATCGACGGCGCGACCGCGGTGGTTTTCCGGAACATCTGAGGCTCTCCAAGCATTAGGAGGAATCGCGATCATGCAAGGTGGCGCAGTAGCTGGTCTGTTGCTTTTTGGCGTCTTGGTGATCTTCGCGATCATCGTGGTAGCCAAGTCGATTGCGTTGATACCGCAGGCCGAGGCCGCGGTGATCGAACGACTGGGTCGGTACAGCCGCACCGTCAGCGGACAGCTGACGCTGTTGGTGCCGTTCATCGACCGCATCCGCGCGCGGGTCGACCTGCGCGAACGGGTGGTGTCATTCCCGCCGCAGCCGGTGATCACCGAGGACAACCTGACCCTCAACATCGACACCGTGGTGTACTTCCAGGTCACCGTCCCACAGGCGGCCGTCTACGAGATCAGCAACTACATCGTCGGGGTCGAGCAGCTCACCACCACCACGCTGCGCAACGTGGTGGGCGGCATGACGCTGGAACAGACCCTGACCTCCCGCGACAAGATCAACGCCCAGTTGCGCGGCGTGCTCGACGAGGCGACCGGCCGTTGGGGCCTGCGGGTGGCCCGGGTGGAGCTGCGCAGCATCGACCCGCCGCCATCGATCCAGGCCTCGATGGAAAAGCAGATGAAGGCCGACCGGGAGAAGCGGGCGGTGATCCTGACCGCCGAAGGTAACCGGCAGGCCGCGATCACCCAGGCCGAGGGTGCCAAGCAGGCACAAATCCTGGCCGCCGAGGGCGCCAAGCAGTCCGTGATCCTGGCCGCCGAGGCCGACCGGCAGTCCCGAATGCTGCGCGCCCAGGGTGAGCGAGCCGCGGCCTACCTGCGGGCGCAGGGGCAGGCCAAGGCCATCGAGAAGACATTTGCCGCGATCAAGGCCGGTCGGCCCACCCCGGAAATGCTCGCCTACCAATACCTGCAGACGCTGCCGGAGATGGCGCGCGGCGACGCCAACAAGGTGTGGGTGGTGCCCAGTGACTTCAGCGCGGCGCTGCAGGGCTTCACCAGGCTCCTGGGTACGCCGGGCGAGGACGGGGTGTTCCGGTTCCAGCCGTCCCCGGTCGATGACCAGCCCAAGCATGCCTCCGGCGACGACGACGCCGACATCGCCGACTGGTTCGCCACGGACTCCAATCCGGCGATCGCGCAGCCGGCCGCCGGCAGGACCGAGGTGATAGCCCGTCAGCCGATGGACGGCACGGTGCACCCACCGGAGTTGACTCCGTAGGATTGCTGCGTGAGCACATTGACTTCACCGAAAACCTATGCGGCGCTTGCCGCTTTCCACGCCGTCGACGCGGTCGGGTGTGCTGTGCAGTTCGCGCCGATCAAGAAGGTTCTGGATGACCTTGGTATTCCCGAGGATATTCGGCCCGTGTTTCCGGTGGTCAAGGGCGCGGCGGCCATCGGCCTGGCCTCGGTCACTCGGTTCCCCGCCCTGGCGAGGCTGACGACGGCGATGCTGACGCTGTATTTCATCTTGGCGGTCGGCGCGCACATCCGGGTGCGGGACAAGGTCGTCAACACCATTCCGGCGGCGTCATTCCTGGCGACGTTCGCTGTGATGACGGCAAAAGGCCCACGCAGCAGCTAGTCCTTCTCTCGCGAGCGTGCGCGTCTGCGCAGCGACACGCCGGTGAGCGCGGCATCCTACGCACGCTCGCGCTTCAGCGGGGCCAAGACGGCGAGCGCGCCCACCGCCGTACCGGCCAGCGCGGCGCCGTTCACCACGCCGGCGGAATGGCGCCCGCACGAGGCGGTGATCTGGTCTGCAGAACGGCCACTCGCGTCGGTGTCGTTGGGGTCAGGTGGCTCTCTACCTCCTCGGTTGCCGGTACCGAGAAAGGTGGCGGCTCAAGCCGCCCGCGCGGCCATCTCGGTGGCGGTTTCGTCGTGCGGTGACGTGTGGTGCTGCTGCCGGTGATGGCGGATCTCCAGGAACAGCCCCATCAACCCCACCGTCCCCGTGCACACCGAGAGCAGGTACAGCATCGGGCTGACATGGCCGGCGAGCGCGTCGCCGAGGATCACCACGGCGGCGGTGCCGGGAAGTAGACCGGCCAGCGTGGCCAGCGTGTAGGGCAACAACCGCACGGCGGAGGCACCCGCGGCATAGTTCAGCGCCGCAAACGGCACAACGGGAATCAGGCGCAGCGACAGGACGGCCCGCCAGCCTCGATTGCGCAGCCGCTCGTCCACCTTCTCGACCGCCCGGTGTTGGACCAGGCGGTTCAACTGCCACCCGGCCGCGCGCACCAGCAGCACCGCCAGCACCGCGCTTGCGGCACTTGCGGCCACCGCGATCACGACACCGAGCACCGGGCCGAACAGCAGGCCGGCGGCCAGGGTGAACGCGGTGCGAGGGACCGGCACCACCGTGACGACGATGTGGGCGAGCAAAAACGCCAGTGGGAACCACGGGCCCACCGATTCCGCCCAGTCCCGCAATTGCACGGCGCTGGGCACCGGAACGAAGATCGCCACCGCGGCCAGGACTGTGATTCCGGCCACGATTGCGACGAACTTCGGAGGGGACACCTGACGCGCGGGGGCAGCGAGCGCGCCGGCAAAACTGCGCAGCGTGCTGGTGGTTTTTGCGGGGGCGGCGGCCATAACGTCTCCCAAGGTTACGGGGCGCACGTGCAGATCATCCCAATCGCCGCACCTCGACGGCTATTTAGAGTTGCAATCAATTAGCCTTCTTAGTAAGTGACATTCTCGAAGTAACCCGAAGCAACAGTGCCCGTTGCTGCGAAAACAGGAGCAGTCGGTGTCCATTGACGTACCCGAGCGCGCCGACCTGGAACAGGTTCGCGGGCGCTGGCGCAGCGCGGTCGCCGGTGTGCTGGCCAAGAGCGTTCGGAAGGAACCCGCCGAATTAGGGGACGAACCCGAGCATCTGCTGGATGCCTCCACCTATGACGGGTTCGTCATCAGGCCGCTGTACACCGCGTTCGACGAGCTGCCGGAGCCGCCGTTGCCCGGTGAGTGGCCGTACCTGCGCGGCGGCCCAGGAATCTCTGCGTTGCGCGACGTCAAATCGGGCTGGAAGGTCGTCGAGGTGTTTCCGTCCGCCGGGGCCGCGGTTGCTGAAACGAACGCGGCGGTGCTGGCCGCACTCGGCGAAGGCGTCAGCGCGCTGCAGCTCCGGGTAGGGGAGTCCGGCGTGGCACCGGACCAGCTCGACCGGCTGCTCGAGGGTGTGTACCTGAGCATGGCGCCGGTGATCCTCGACGCGGGCACCGACTATTCGGCGGCGTGCGACGCCATGCTGGCGCTGGTCGCCGAGGTGGAACCCGACCAGCGCACCACGCTGTCGATAGACCTGGGCGCCGACCCGCTGACCGCCACACTGAGCGATCGTCCCGCTCCCGCGATCGACGATGTCGTCGCTGTCGCGTCCCGGGTGGCCGCCGACCACGGCGTGCGGGCGATCACCGTCGACGGACCCGCTTTCCACAATCTGGGTGCCAACGCGACGTGGGAGCTTGCCGGCAGCGTCGCGGCCGCGGTGGCTTACCTTCGGGTGCTGACCGAAACGGGGATCCCGGTGGGCCCGGCTCTGCGGCAGATCAGTTTCCGGCTGGCCGCCGATGACGACCAGTTCATGACGATCGCCAAGATGCGGGCCGCGCGCCGGCTGTGGGCGCGGGTCGCCGAGGTCGTCGGCGAGCCGGAGAGCGGCGGTGCCGTGGTGCACGCGGAGACGTCGCTGCCGATGATGACCCAGCGCGACCCGTGGGTGAACATGCTGCGTACCACGCTGGCCGCCTTCGGTGCCGGCGTCGGGGGCGCCGACGCGGTGCTGGTCTTCCCGTTCGACATGGCCATCCCCGGCGGCTTTCCCGGCACGGCGAGAAGCTTCGCGCGCCGGATCGCCCGCAACACGCAGCTGCTGCTTTTGGAGGAGTCACACGTCGGACGGGTGCTGGACCCCGCTGGCGGGTCGTGGTTCGTCGAGGACCTCACCGACCAGCTGGCCGAGCAGGCCTGGCGGCATTTCCAGGCGATCGAGGCGCACGGGGGTTTCGTCGACGCCCATGACTTCATTGCCGGCGAGGTCGCCGAGATAGCGGCCCACCGCACCGACGACATCGCGCATCGCCGGACCTCGATCACCGGCGTCAACGAGTTTCCCAACCTCTCCGAACCGGCACTGCAGCAAGGTGATTCGCAAGGGATCCCGGGAAACCTGGCGCGCTACGCCGCCGGGTTCGAGGCGCTGCGCGATCGCTCGGATGCGTTTCTGGCTCGCACCGGTTCACGTCCGCAGGTGCTGTTGTTGCCGTTGGGTCCGCTGGCCGAGCACAACATCCGCACGACGTTCGCCGCGAACCTGCTGGCCTCGGGCGGCATCGAGGCGATCAACCCGGGAACAGTCGACGCCGGCGGGGTGGCCGCGGCCGTGGCTGAAATCCCTACCGCGGAATCGCCGGGCGTGGCGCTGATCTGCGGCACCGACAGGCGCTACCAGGACGAGGCGGCGGGCATCGTCGCGGCGGCGCGAGACGCCGGCATATCGCGGATTTATCTGGCCGGACCGGAGAAAGCAGTGGCAGAGATAACAGACACAGCGCAGCGGCCCGACGAGTACCTGACCGCGAAAATCAATGCGGTCGAAGCGCTTTCGGACCTGCTTACCCGGTTGGGGGCCTAGCGATGACGACTACCGCACCGGTGATCGGCAGTTTCTCCGATGTCCCGCTGAACGGCGAGCGTGCCGTGCAGCCACCCACCGAAGCCGCGGTGGAAAAGCATGTCGCCGCGGCCGCCTCGGCGCACTGGTACACGCCCGATCAGCTGGTGTGGCAGACACCGGAAAACATCGACGTCAAACCCGTCTACATCGGTGCCGACCGCGCGGCTGTGGAGGCCGACGGCTATCCGCTGAACAGCTTCCCGGGCGATCCGCCGTTTGTGCGCGGGCCGTATCCGACCATGTATGTCAACCAGCCGTGGACCATCCGGCAGTACGCGGGGTTCTCCACCGCCGCGGATTCCAATGCTTTTTACCGCCGTAACCTGGCCGCAGGCCAGAAGGGCCTGTCGGTGGCCTTCGACCTGGCCACCCACCGCGGCTACGACTCCGACCATCCCCGCGTTCAGGGCGACGTCGGAATGGCTGGTGTGGCAATCGATTCCATCCTCGACATGCGACAGCTGTTCGACGGGATCGACCTGTCCGCGGTATCGGTATCGATGACCATGAACGGTGCCGTGCTGCCGATCCTGGCGCTGTATGTGGTGGCCGCCGAGGAGCAGGGCGTGCCGCCGGAGAAGCTGGCGGGCACCATCCAGAACGACATCCTCAAAGAGTTCATGGTCCGCAACACCTACATCTATCCGCCCAAGCCGTCGATGCGCATCATCTCCGACATCTTCGCCTACACCAGCACCAAGATGCCGAAGTTCAACTCCATCTCGATCTCCGGCTACCACATCCAAGAAGCCGGTGCCACAGCGGATTTGGAGCTGGCCTACACACTGGCCGACGGCGTCGACTACATCAAGGCGGGCCTGGACGCCGAGTTGGACATCGACAAGTTCGCGCCCCGGCTGTCGTTCTTCTGGGGCATCGGTATGAACTTCTTCATGGAGGTTGCGAAACTGCGCGCCGGTCGGCTGCTGTGGAGTGAGTTGGTCGCGCAGTTCAATCCGAAGAGCGCCAAATCGCTATCCCTGCGCACACATTCGCAGACCTCGGGGTGGTCGCTGACCGCGCAGGACGCCTTCAACAACGTCGCCCGCACCTGCATCGAGGCGATGGCCGCGACCCAGGGCCACACCCAGTCGCTGCACACCAACGCGCTGGACGAGGCGTTGGCGCTGCCCACCGACTTTTCCGCGCGGATCGCGCGTAACACTCAGCTGGTATTGCAGCAGGAGTCGGGCACCACGCGGCCGATCGACCCCTGGGGCGGCTCGTACTACGTGGAGTGGCTGACCTATCAACTGGCGCAGCGGGCGCGGGCGCACATCCAGGAGGTCGCCGAGCACGGCGGCATGGCTGCGGCCATCGACGACGGCATTCCCAAGCTGCGCATCGAGGAGGCGGCCGCGCGTACGCAGGCCCGCATCGACTCCGGTCAGCAGCCGGTGGTGGGCATCAACAAGTACCGGGTCGAGGAGGACCAGGAAGTCGAAGTCCTGAAGGTCGAGAACACCCGGGTGCGCGCCGAACAGCTGGCCAAACTGCAGGAGCTGCGGGCGAGCCGCGACCAGTCGGCCGTGGACGCCGCACTGGCCGAGCTGAGCCGTGCCGCTGCCGCTCACGGACGTGCCGGCGACGACGGGTTGGGCAACAACCTGATGGCGCTGGCCATCGATGCCGCGCGGCACAAGGCCACGGTGGGCGAGATCTCCGACGCGCTGGAGAAGGTGTATGGGCGCCACCAGGCCGAGATCCGTACTATCGCCGGCGTCTACCGTGACGAGGTGGGAAAGGCCCCCAACATCGCAGCCGCAACCGAACTCGTCGAGAAGTTCGCCGATGCCGACGGCCGCCGGCCCCGCATCCTGGTGGCCAAGATGGGCCAGGACGGACACGACCGTGGTCAGAAGGTGATCGCCACGGCGTTCGCCGACATCGGGTTCGACGTGGACGTCGGCTCGCTGTTTTCCACGCCCGACGAGGTGGCCCGCCAGGCAGCCGACAACGACGTGCACGTGGTGGGGGTGTCCTCGCTGGCCGCTGGGCACTTGACGCTGGTCCCGGCACTGCGCGACGCGCTGGCCGAGGTGGGCCGCCCCGACATCATGGTCGTGGTCGGCGGCGTCATCCCACCCGGCGACTTCGACGAGCTCTACGCTGCCGGGGCTGCCGCCATCTACCCGCCCGGCACGGTGATCGCCGACGCCGCCATCGGCTTGCTGAACAAGCTCGCCGAGCGGCTGGGTTACGCGCTGGACTAGCGGTCACAATTGTCACATTCGCCACATGGGTCCCTGCGTCAGGAGACACCCTTTTTGCCCGCCTCTGAGCGACAACCTTGGTTGCGGCTCGGCGTCTTCCGAATTTGTCGCTCAGAAGCGGGCAAATTGACTATTCGCCAGAACCCGCGGCGGTGCGAATGACGTCCCAAGACTTGGCTGATGCCATCCGAAGTGGTGATCGAGCAGGGCTCCCGCGGGCCATCACGCTGCTGGAATCCACCCGTGCCGACCATCGCGAGCAGGCTCAGCGGCTGCTGCTGGAGTTGCTGCCGGACTCGGGCAACGCCCATCGCGTGGGCATCACCGGGGTTCCTGGGGTGGGCAAGTCGACCACCATCGAATCGCTCGGCATGTACCTGATCGAACAGGGCCACCGGGTGGCGGTGCTGGCCGTCGACCCGTCCTCGACCCGCACGGGCGGGTCGATCCTTGGCGACAAGACGCGGATGGCGCGGCTGGCACAGCACCCGGACGCCTACATCCGGCCCTCCCCGACATCGGGAACGTTGGGTGGGGTGGCAAAGGCTACCCGGGAAACAGTTGTTCTGTTGGAGGCGGCCGGTTTTGACGTGATCCTGATTGAAACCGTTGGTGTCGGCCAGTCCGAGGTGGCGGTGGCCAACATGGTCGACACCTTCCTTTTGTTGACCTTGGCGCGGGCCGGCGATCAGCTGCAGGGCATCAAGAAGGGTGTGCTGGAGTTGGCCGACATCGTGGTGGTGAACAAGGCCGACGGGGATCACCTGCCCGAGGCGCGAAAAGCCGCACGGGAACTCAAGTCGGCGCTGCGACTGATCTACCCGCGCGGAACACTTTGGCTGCCGCCGGTTCTCACCATGAGCGCGATGGAGGGGACGGGCCTGACTGAGATGTGGGACACCGTCGAGCAGCATCGCCAAGTGCTCACCGATGCCGGCGAGTTCGAGACGCGCCGACGGGCCCAGCAGGTGGACTGGACCTGGCAGATGGTCCGCGACACGGTGCTGGACCGGGTGCTGTCCAACCCCGAGGTGCGCAAGATCCGCGCCGACGTGGAGCGGCAAGTCAAGACGGGGGAGTTGACGCCCGCCTTGGCGGCTCAGCAAATTTTGAAGGCAGCGTCAGTTTAACGGAAAGGTAACTTAATCGTTGTTTGCTCGTGGAATGCGTTCGTTTTACGTAAATTCAAAAGCGTGAAGGCACAAACCCGGGTCGATCTCCGCGCGGTCCCTTCTCGCGATGCCCCTGACGCAGGTCATCACGTGTCCGGCGCGGCGGACAAACACTTTGCTTGCGTCGTTCGTGGGTTTTCCAAGATGTTCCCCGGGCGCCGATTCGGCGGCGGAGCCCTGGCGGTGTACCTCGACGGCCAACCCGTCGTCGACGTGTGGACCGGGTGGTCGGATCGGCATGGCAAACTGCCATGGACCGCTGATACTGCGCCGATGGTGTTCTCAGCAACCAAGGGCATGGCTTCCACCGTCATCCACCGGCTCGCCGACCGAGGTCTGATCGACTACGACGCTCCGGTTGCCGAGTATTGGCCGGAGTTCGGGGCCAACGGCAAGTCGGATCTCACCGTCCGTGAGGTGATGAGACACCATGCCGGCTTGTCGGGTCTGCGAGGTGCGACACAAGAAGACTTGCTGGATCACGTCGTGATGGAAGAACGGCTCGCCGCGGCGCGTCCGGGACGGCTGCTGGGCAAACCCGCCTACCACGCGCTGACCTACGGCTGGCTGATGTCCGGGCTGGCCCGGGCCGTGACCGGACAGGGTATGCGTGCGCTGATCCGCGAGGAGCTCGCCGAGCCACTGGGCACTGACGGCATGCATCTGGGCCGGCCACCCGCCGAAGCGCCGACACGCGTCGCCGAGATCATCATGCCCCAGAACCTGCCCGGCAATT
Organism: uncultured Actinomycetota bacterium; assembly: GCA_963767375.1. Lineage (GTDB taxonomy): Bacteria > Actinomycetota > Actinomycetes > Mycobacteriales > Mycobacteriaceae > Mycobacterium. The sequence continues at coordinate 917,030 of CAVYDT010000003.1, read as the reverse complement.
CGGCCCTCAACTATGCGGCGGGCAAGGTCGCAGCAGAGCTGTCCGGCGGATTCCGCTCCATGTACTTCAAGGGCGTCGTGGCTGCCGTGAAAGGCGATATCCCACTGCTGGACGCCGAGATCCCTGCAGCCAACGGGGTGGTGACGGCCCGCGCCCTGGCGCGGATGTACGGCGCGATCGCCAACGGCGGTGAGATCGACGGCACTCGGTTCTTGTCACGCGGGATCGTCGCCGGGCTCACCGGGCGGCCGAGCCGGCAACGGGACCGGAACATCTTCGTGCCATTGTCATTCCACCTCGGCTACCACAGCGTGCCCTTCCCGAAGGTGATGCCAGGCTTCGGCCACGCGGGGTTGGGCGGCTCGGTCGGCTGGACCGACCCTGCGACCGGAATGGCGTTCGCATACGTGCACAACCGGCTGCTGACGCCGTTCGTGGTGGCGGACCACGTCGGGCTGGCCACGCTGGGCAATCTGATCCGGCAGGCGGCCCAGCGGGCCCGCGAGCGCGGCTTCCAGCCGGTGACCGAGTTCGGTGCGCCGTTCTCCGAGCCGGGAGCGGCCGTCGGCTGACCCGCTGCCCCGTGCGGCCCATAGTCGAACGTATTTGGCTATGTGTGCGATGTGGTGGCCGGGATCGCGATACGATCTGTTCCCTGTGGGGGTTCGGCTGGTGACCGCATAGCGGGCCGTCCCGGTTTTGGTGGGGAGGTATGGGGTGTCGTTGGTGATCGCGACCCCGCAGATCTTGGCCACGGCGGCCGCGGATTTGGCGGATATCGGTGCAACGGTCAGCGACGCCAACGCCGCAACGGCGGCCGTGACCACTGGGCTGGTCCCCGCTGCCCAGGACGAGGTGTCGGAGGGCATCGCGGCCCTGTTCGGCGGGTACGCGAAGGAATATCACTCGCTCAGCGCGCAGGCAGCCGAGTTTCACGAGCGGCTGGTGCAGGCCCTGAGCACCAGCGCCGGATCGTATGCGGCTGCGGAGAGCGCCAACGCTGCGGCCCTGCTGCAGACCGCGCGGCAGGATCTGCTGCAAGCGGTGAACGCGCCGGTGCAGGCAATTCTGGGACACCCGCTGACCGGCGACGGCGGATTGCTGTCCGGCCAGCGTGGGACCGGCGGCACGAACGGGGTCGCCATCTCCACCGCCGCCAGCAGCGTCACAGGCGATGTAGCGCTGATCATGAGCGGCACCGGACTAAAGGGTGGGACCTTACGCTCGGGCCTGCCGACCCAGCAGTTCTTTAACGGTGTTATCAGCCGCTACATTGATCCCACACAGCCCCTTTTCACTGGACAGAACGTGTTTCCGGGGTACGACAAGATCCCGCTGGCAACGCCTGAGCAGGACCGGCCATTTACCGGCCTGCACGACCTTACCCTCGAACAGTCGATGGCCCAGGGCCTCGCCAACCTGAATACCGCCATCACGCAGACCTACGCCGGACAGAACATCGTCGTTCTCGGCTACTCCCAAAGCGCCACCATCGCCACCCTAGAAATGAACGCACTGCAAGCGGCCGGAACCATTGATCCCGCTTCCCTGCACTTCGTGCTGCTTGGTGACCCCAACAACCCCAACGGCGGGATCTTCGTGCGGCAAAGCGCGCTTCCGAACTCGCCGTCCTACTACACCCCGACTCCGTCGAACACCCCGTACGCCACAGACATTTACACCATCCAGTACGACGGCTTCGCCGACTTCCCCCGGTACCCGATCAACCTGCTGGCGGACGTCAACGCCGGGATGGGGATGGTTTATGCGCATCTCGACTATTCGACGATCACGCCCGCGCAACTTGCGACCGCTGTACAACTGTCGACGTCTCCTGGCTACTACGCCGACGGCGGTGTCACCAACTACTACATGATTCCCAGCCAGCAGCTGCCGCTGTTGGAACCGCTGTACCACGCCGAACAAACGATCCCGGTACTCAAGCCGGCCATCCAGCCGTTTATCGATCTGGTGCAACCCGACTTGAAGTACCTGGTCGATCTGGGATATGACGACCCCTTTGCCTCCACCACCTACGCGAATGTTCCCACCACGACCGCGCTGTTCCCCAATGTCGGCCCGCTCACGATCTTGGTGAATCTGAACCAGAACACCGCGGCGGGAGTCAACGCCGCGCTGGCTGACTTCGGACTGCCGCAGATAGCTCACGCACAACTGTCACAGCTGGTGTCGCAGCTACCGCCTGTCGTTTCTGAGCTGCCGAATTTCAGCGACCTGACCGGGGGCCTCGGTGCCGAGGTCTTCGGGTCGGCGGGTAGTACCTTGCAGACGCAACTGCAGGGCTTCCTCCTTGACGGGGTCACCGATCTCGGTGTGAACCTGGCCGTCGACACTGCTCTGATCGCCGACCCCTCGTGGATCCTCAACCTGCTGGGGTAGGCGCGTCGCCGCAGCTACTCAGCTATGGGCAAGTGCGCGGTCGGCCAACACGCTGATTACCGGTGTCAGGACCCGCGCGTATTCGATCGTCACGTGGTTTTCGTCCCGATAGACAAGGCTGTTGCCGACGATGACCGGGCAGCGGTCAACGGTGCAGAACAGCGGGGTGATATCGATATATTGTCCGCCGCCAGCTTTGACGGCGGCGGTCTCAGCCCCGATGCCGGAATCGTTGACTACCGCCGACCTAGGCTGCGAACACGCCGTAGCGTCGTCGAGGTGGCTCGACAGGCATGTCGGCACCCGTAGCGGCATATTCGGGATTGGCCCGAGCACGAGCACCTCCGCACCGGTGGCCCGCAACTGCGCTACCAACCGCGTGAGGGTGTCGATCCACGCTGGGTCGTATGAGGTGAAACCGAATCCGGTGCGGTATCCCCGCGACATGCCCAAAACGACCAGCCGGGGGTGCTCGACCTGCAACCGGGCGATGATCTGACCACGCCACTGCTCGCATTCGGTGTATGCCCGGTGAAGGTAAGCGCTGGTGATGGACAAGTTCATCAGCGGGCACGCGACTTTGCCCAGGATTTCGAGCCGCCAGTGCCGTTGCGTGGCGACCTGCTGGAAGGCCGGGCTCCACATCGTGGCGTGCGAGTCGCCGACCAGGGCGACCGTCGTCGAGGCGGCGGTATCGCCCATCGCGCACTCGGGTTGTTGGACGTCTAGATACGAGCGCAAGCAGCCGTTGACGTACATGGCTGATCTATCGGCTGATGCGTCGGCAAGCGGCGGGTCCAGGTTCGACGGTACGGCCTTGAGGTCTGCAGACGCCGCCACCGCGGTCTGCACCTGCGCGAACGCCTGTTGCACCGCCGCGTCCAACTGGCCAACGTTATCGCCGGCCGGGGAAGACGCCACCGTGATGGTCAGCGGCGGAGCCGCTGGACCTCTCCCGACCGGGAGGGGTACCAATAACAGCAGCACCAGCCCGACACAGACTGCTACCGCAGTGGCGACACCGCCGAGCGCGAGACTACCCATGGCCGACCGGCGCACCGGAGCGGCGAATCGGATGGGGTTCTCGATGAGTTTCAGCGTGAGCACGGCCAACCCACCGGAGACGACCGCCGCTATCAACCTGCCGGCCAGCCCTAACGGGTGGCCCAGCATGGGCGGGGCGAGCAGCAGCACAGGCCAGTGCCAGAGGTACCACGAGTACGACACCTGGCCTATCGCTCGCATCGGCGGCAGGGAGAGCGCGCGGCCGCAGCCCTGAGAAGGTGTGCTACAGCCTGCGCCAATCACCAGCGCTGTGCCGAGCACGGGAAACAGCGCTGCGGTACCCGGGTAGGGGGTGGATGTGCCTAACAGGGAGCAGGTCACCAGGATCACGGCCAGACCTGCCCATCCCACTACGGCGGCAGGTAGTGGCGGTAGTCGGCGCCACTGGCTGGCCGTAAGGGCGACCAGGCCGCCCGTCGCCAACTCCCAAGCCCGGGTTGGCAGCGAGAAGAATGCAAACGAAGGCCCCGCTTCAGTGGCCACCAGCGACGCCAGAAACGACACCGCTGCGACCAGTGCAAGGACGATAAAATACGGTCTCTGCGACGAAGTGACCTGGGGCCCCGTGCGGCGAGTCGCGCGCCGGACGAGCCACGCCGTACCGATGATCAGGGCGGGCCACACCAAGTAGAACTGCTCTTCTACGCCCAGAGACCAGTAATGCTGGAATGGTGACGGCGGCGCGTCAGACGCAAGGTAGTCGATGCCTTGTGCAGCGAACCGGTAATTACCGACATAGAGCGCGCTGGCGATGCCGTCGACGATGACGCTGCGGGCCTGCAGCGGGGGCAGCAAGGTAGCCGAACAGATCGCCGTAGCGACGCCAACGATGGCCGACGCCGGCAGCAGTCGGCGCGCCCGCGCCCCGTAGAAGCGGCGCAAATGGACGGTGCCGGCGGTGTTCACCTCGCGCCACAGCAGCCCGGTGATGAGGAAGCCTGAAATGACGAAGAACACGTCCACGCCGATGAACCCACCGCTCACACCGGGCACACCAGCATGGAAGAGGACAACTGCCAGTACCGCGACGGAGCGCAGACCCTCGATGTCGGGGCGAAACCCCGCCTGGTGACCGCGCTGACCCTGCACCCCATGGAGAGGGCTAACGCCGTCGGCCACCCCCCAGCTCACGCGATGTTCCCCTGTCTATTTCTCGGGCTGTCTTCAGAGCGTGTTCACCGACGAAATTCCGGGTCGGCACGGCGACGACGAGAAATAAAGCTCGAGCGTGGCTTGCTCCAACCCCTGGGCTTGACCCCGTCTGGCGGACACAACGTCAGGCGGCTCGTGCTGTCCGAGTAAGTCGAAATTCCAAGTCGCCGGGGCTGAGCATACCGGCTCTTTGGCGTTCACCAGGGCAATCAGCATGAAATCTGGGCTCCGGCTCGATGTTTGCGAGTGCAGTGAGAACGGATCACTCGCGGCGGCGCGGCATTGATTAGTTGAGGTTTAGCCGGCCTCACGGACCCCCGCTGTCGCCGATAGCGGGCCGCAGAACGCAGCAGTAGTTCTTCGGCATTCCCGTCGTGGTGATCTTGAATTTGATGTCCAACAATCCAAACATCAAGGCGAGCGCAAAACATGCCAATTTAACGGGGAGCCACACCACCGGCAGTTCGTTACTGGCTGTCATCAGTTGGTAGCTGATCGTACCGTAGTATCCCTCCAGCCATTCGAGAGATTCCACAGTGAAGCCAGCTTCGGCAGCCATTCGCTGCCAGGCGTACTGCGTATAGCGGTAGAAGTCATAGGGCACCTCATGCTCTTCATAAAAGAGCGGTGCACTGACCCATGCCTGCCCACTGGATTTCATCACACGGCTGATTTCCTTGAGAACAACCACTGGGTCGGGAATATGCTCCAATACCTGGTTACAGAGCACTAGGTCGTAGGTATTGTCGGCCATGGGCAGTTCCTCAAGCCGACATACGTAATTAAGGTCTGAGTATTTCTTGTCAACCTCGCCGAAATCGGCGGTCTCATACGTGACATGCTTAAAGTGTTTGCGATACGGTGCATTCCCCGCGCCAGCATCCAGCACACGGAAGGATTTATCGCTGCCTAAACGCCCAGCTTTGGCCACCCACCGGTCGAGGTACCAACGTGAAGAGTTGAATGGCACCGGGAAGATAGGGAAGTGCCGCGCCAGGAGCGACGATGTCATTCGCTTCTTTACCAGTGGCCACGTTGTGCGGTGGGCTGGCTCTCTGGAAACCATTGGTTCACCTTAGCTCTGAGGGATATTTGACATTAATCCGGCAATCACATGAAATCTGAGTTCGCGGTCCGCTGTTTGCGCCCCGGAATCGTACTGATGGGCCGAATAAGCATGTCGGTGGATCCAAAACGCGGATCGGCCCAGCGAATGCCCTGCGCTGATCGCCTGTGACGATAGCGACCCGGCTCGGCGATCGTGCGTGTACGTTCGTCGAGGCGACCATGAGCTTTGCCCTTCACTTGGGAACCACAGAGATTGGTTCCTAATCAAGCTGGTCGTTTGCGCGCTTCGCTGCGTTTTCGACACGCTGGTCATGGTCGTGCAGACCAGGCACTCCCCGCGAAGCGCGCTGCGAAAAGACGAACAAGCGGTTGCCGTCCCAACTCTCCACGTGCGCTAATGCAAACCCTCGTTCCCGAAAGAGCGAGCTAATCTCGTCCTCGCGATAGTTGTTCATCCAGCCAGCCCTGAGTCGTTTGAAGCTCTCCCACCTGGCACGCAATGAATAACGATTTGATTCTGTGCAGACATATGACAGCACACAAACCCCAACATATTTGGCCAACCAATCGATCACCGCGGGCACATCGCGCAGATATTCCAGTACCCCCAGGATTACGGCCACATCATAACCACTTTCTCCCAGGTCCGGAAGAGGCCGCCGATTGAGGTCATAAAGAATAGTTCCTGGCCCACGGTCGACGATGTCGGATGCCACGTAGGTACACGAGGGGTCGAGATACCGCTCAAGGCGGCGATTGCCTGCCCCGAACTCAATGACACGACTGTTGGCCGGCACTAGAGCCGCGGCTTTTCGAGTTCTCGACTCCCATGATGCCTCGAGATTCTGGCGATCCGACCAGCGCTTGTAATCGGTCTTCTGGCGAAAGGTGGCGAGCGCTCTTAGCATCGAGGAGGGCCTATCTCAGGAATACTGCGTTGTTGTGTGAAACTTCTGTGCGTGATGATCATTTCTGTCTACGGCCCGTTGTTCTGGGTTACGGTCGTCGTTACTAGCGATTTGAGCCGGGTGTATGTTTCATCCGCCTTCACAACTTGCTTCTGAGCCGCCGAATGAATGTAATCACGGTCGATTTCGCCAGTATCCCACGCATGATCAATTGCGTCAGACAATTCCCGCTCGAACCGAGGGCCCGGACGCACAACGTAGCAGCTACCACGCCCGAAAAGGTCGCCGAGGCCCTGGAACTTGAGGTCATAATAGGGAGAATTGCTTAGACAAACCGCGGGGACTCCAGCAGCGAGACCGAACACTGCGGCGTGATAACTTCCGGTTACGACGACTCGGCAAAGTGCGGCCTGTTCCGCGGCCTCCTCGGGTGTTTGGATGTCGGCGAGTTCATGCCCCGCTATATGGTTGCCGCTCATTCGTATAGCTTCCAGGTCGGATTCGTCTTTGTAGCGTGATACCGGTAGGCCTAGGGCTTTTACGCCGCGACGACTGGCCGATTCCGTGGTAACGGCGATGGCCTGGCTTGCGACGGTGCTATCGATTCCACTGTAGTGAGCAACGCGGATGTTCAGGCCAATAGCACACCCCGTCGCTGGCCTGTGGGGCATCGTAGCGAGCATGAGCGCGTCGTCACCAGTTACGTGAATGCGCTCTTGCTCCACGCGACGAGCTGTCAGAAGGGGAACGGAGCCTAATCCCTCGCGAAGGCCGATGACTAGCAGCCGTGGCATTGTGTGCCTGACTAGGTGGGTCAGCACCGGATGGGTCAGCGGCCCAATGCCTTGGCCGAACATCGCAGTCGGCTTACCAAGACGCTGCGCCATGGCAAGTACGCTGAGGACACCGGCGGCGTGCTCCCAGAAGACGTCATTTACAAAGCCGCCGCCGCTCGATACGACAAGGTCTGCTCGCCGAACAGCGTCTAAAACTCGGCACGGCTCCGAGCTCAACGCAGCACTGGCCGAGCGGCCCCTATTCCGAGCTAGAAGTGGCATGGCGATCTTCCACGTCTGCTCAAGAGCCAGCTGAAACGACATCGGAACAACCGATGCAGCCCTCCGACCGACAATGGTCGGTGCAACTGCGGTAACCCCCGCACAGTATTGCTCAAGCCGTTCCGGTGAATCCGTAAACACTTGAATATCAGCATTCGGCCATAGACCCTGGAGGCGACGAACGCATGCCTGAAGCATGGCAATGTCGCCGAGGTTTAGCAGTGCATATCCGCTATGGTCCACTAATATCCGCACTAAGGCGTCCTCCTCAAGACTTGCGGCATACCCGACACCACGCTAGGCAAGGTCTTGCGTAGACCTGTTGGCCCGCAAATCTGGCCTACGACTTAACACCTCTTGCCTATCAAATTGTCTGGGTCCGCCCACTACTTGTCGCCAGTGTATCCGCTGCTTAATAGTGTCCCGCAAACCTAAACCATGAGAGTGGTGAAACGTCAAGGCGGGTTCCTGTACGATTCCGAAGCCGTTTGCTAGCATCGCTTTCGCGAACGCAGTATCTTCGCCGCCCGCCTGGTAGCGTTCATCGAAGCGTCCCAGCTCATGCCATGCCGATTTGGCGATCATGGCACCGTTCGCAGCCAGAACGCCCGGACCGGCTTTCTTTACCCGCTTCGCCGGCCTTGCAAGAAAGCTACTGCTACCCATTGCACTCCATCTTTCGATGTAAGAAGCGCCTTCATTAGGCAGAGCTATTCCGAATGCACCCGCTGTATCGTCATTCTTAGTAAAATGCCGTGCACCGGCGTGCAAAGTGTGAACGTTCGATAACCTTGTATGCGCGACGGTCAGGAATACTAATTCATTACTGGCCGTCTCCAGGCCCAAGTTCAATGATTTAGGGTAACTGAATTCATTTTGCGGCAGATTTGCGACTTCTGCACCATAGTACTTTGCCACTTGAGGAGTCCTATCGGTCGACCCATTGTCGACAACGACAACCTCCACTCCACTGCTATAAACCTGGTTGTGTATGTCCTCAAACAGTTGCTCTAAAGTAGCTGCTTCATTAAAGGCCCGCACGACCACGCTGACGCCCGGGTCATCACTTGGCGCATCGGCCAAAGTCTCACCAACTCGCTGTTGCAATAGCCTGGCCGTTAACGACTGACCGCATGGAATTGACGCAAATAACTGAGGGTGCAGCAGGTAGCTTTCTTTAGCCATGGATCATATTCCCTGTGAATTGATGATTTCAGCAAGTGTGGTCGGTTTGGCTCCCACCTCAGTATCTTTCCCTCCGTACGGAATCCGGACTCGACGTGCAGTTTGGATTGACAATGCGATTTAATTTACGAAACTGCCCGTCCTCCAGAAAAATAAAGCCCATCGAAGATCCGGGACTCCCCCCGCTGGAAGGCACCTTATCGGTGCAGAGTCTAGCGGCTTCTCGGGCAAGCGTGTTCGTGTTCGGGAAAATGCGCCCACGTCCCAGCTTTCCGCTGGTTGGACGGAGTTGTTAGACCGGCCTGCATGATCAGACTGGCGATCAATCGGCGCAACGCTGCTTATCCCACTTAGTAGTGCTGTAGGGGCCAGGGTACGCGTCAGTCCGCCAACCTCTGTTTTTCGCGACATCGCCGTCGCAACGCACCCGTTGGTCGACAGCCGCCGGCCCAAACGTGCGGCCGGATAAGCCGCGGCGCGAGCCACGCGTGACCTTATGTTTGTTGTGTTTGTTCAGCGGCCTGATGGCGTCCAATGCCAGGCGCCGCCGACAAGGTGAGCTGTCGCCGCAGCTGCCCAACAAGCCGCCCGACACCGCACGACGGGATATTGCGCTCTTCCCGCCGGGCGGCGATCATGCGTCCAGCCCCACCGCTTGCAACCTTCCTTCGACCCAGGGAGACCTAACTCACAGCACGTCGCACATGACAAGATGTAGCAGCTCACGCTAACTGCGCAGGTCAGAACTCTGCACATCAATTTCCCAGTAACACAACGATGCTGACTTCGACGCGATATGGTCGGTGGTCATGTGGGGCACGGTGTTGTTCTTCGCGCTTGTCTGCGCGGTGGAGCCGACGCGGATCGGGCTCGCTGCGCTGCTCGTTGGGCTCCCGCGACCGTTCCTCAATCTGCTTGCGTTCTGGATTGGTCTGTTGGTGTCGGGTGCCGCCCTTGCCCTCGCCGGGCTGGTCTTGTTACGCGACTACTTGCCTCGAATCGTCCGAGCCGTAAGATTCGCGACCGCAAGCCCGGCTCTTCCGCCGATAAAGATCGCCTTAGGTGCGCTGGTGATCTCGATCGTTGCGATGCTCGTTGTGCGCTCCAGGGTGCGTCGGGCAGCGCCCGTGCCGATACCGGTCGGCGGTCCTTCCGGCATGGAGTTGCAGTCGAAAAAACCGAGCGTGTTCTGGTTGCTGTCTCTGCCGCGGGTGTTGCCCGGCTTGGTTAAAAGCGGGTCGGTGGCGATGGCCTTTATCGCCGGCCTTTGTACATCGGCGCCGCCCGTCGAATTCTGGGGAGCCGTCCTGGCCATTCTGGCCTCCGGGGCTCCTGGCGGGATGCAATTGAGCGCGTGGGTCATGTTCATGCTTGTGGCATACGCGATCGCCGAAATTCCCCTTATTTGTTACCTGGCGGCGCCGGCGAAGACGGGAGCCATCGTGACGCGGCTGCACGGTTGGCTGCGCGCCCACAGCCGCCCGATCTCCCTCGTCTTCCTGAGCGCGTTCGGTGCGTTGATGGTTGCCGGTGGCGTGGGCGGCCTGTGAGTTAGTTGGTCACGCCGGCCGGCGCGGGCCAGCGGCTGCCGCTTACCTGCTCGAAGAACGGTGTCGCGCTGACCCGGTGGCTACGCAGCCCCGCAGCGGCGAATTTCGGCGGCGTCCCGCCATTGTCACCTCGAGCCGGAGCTTCGATAGATAGTGAGCACCATGGCCAAAGCCCTACCGGTCGTCGCGGCCATTCCGAACTTCAATATGGGGGATAGCCTCCGAAACCTCATCCCACAGGTATTGGCGCAGGGCTACGATCGGGTTTTCGTACTCGACGACGCCTCCACCGATCACACCGTCGACGTGGTCAGCGATTTCGGCGATGACGTGACGTTGGTCCGCAGCCCGGAAAATAGGGGCGCGGGTGCCAATCGGAACCAAATAATCGACCAGGTCGAGGACGGCGCGATCATCCATTTCATCGACGCCGACATGGACCTGAAAACAGCCGAAATCCCCACGGTCGCCAGGGAACTGTTCGAACGCTATGCCGACCGGGGGGTTGGCTTGATCGGCGGGTTGGTCAGCCGCAAGGACGGCAGCCAAGAACCGTTTAATTACGGCGCGGTGTTCTCCGTGTGGGGCACATTGTCGGGTGCGCACGTCGTCGTCGATCGCTTCAGGGAAAGGCCACGGCTCGCGGCCGCCATGCAACGAATGGCAGCGCCAATCGCCAAGGATTGGCCCAACATCCTTGCTACCCCTACCGCAGCACCCGCCTATTGGGTGCACGAGGGGAATATGCTTGTCTACTCCTCTGTGTTCCGATCGCTCGGCGGCTATGACCCCATACTGCGGTCACACGAAGCGCAGGATCTAGCAATACGTTTGGAGAAAATGGGCGTCAAGCGGCAATTCGACCCGAGTATCGGCGTCATTCATCACCACATCGACGTCAGGGGCAAGAACCGCAGTAAATGGGAGAACAAAGCGGTGGTTTACCTGATCCGCAAGCACGGCCTGGTTCGTTTTCTGACCGAGCGCTAGCCAACGCCGCCGGGCGGGCGCTGGTATTGGCGGCGCGCAGCCCGCTTCGGGTCCGGGTCTGCAGGCTTTTGAACGGATATGCCGACAACCCAAGGTAATGTGACGTGCGTGGTGACGTTTTCGCTTCCCGCTGTGCTGCGCGAGCGCGCTGGTCTGCAGCCCAACGATGCGGCCTTCAGTTATGTTGATTACGAACACGATTGGGACGGCGTTACGGAAACCCTGACGTGGTCGCAGTTGTACCGGCGAACCCTGAATCTTGCTCAGCAGCTCCGGCTTTGCGGCTCGACTGGTGACTGCGCGGTCATTTTGGCGCCGCAGGGGCTTGACTACGTCGTTTCTTTTCTCGGCGCGATACAGGCCGGACTTACCGCCGTTCCGCTTTCAGTTCCGTTGGGCGGCGCCAGCGATGAGCGCGTGAGTTCGGTGATGCGTGACGCATCACCCGCTGTCGTTCTCACAACATCTTCTGCCGCAGGCTATCTCGGCGAGTACGTCAAGGCGGAGCCCGGTAAGCGCGCTCCATCGGTCATCGAGGTTGATTTGCTCGATCTCGATTCCGGGAAAGCGCGCCCGGCAAAGGGCGATAGTTCGGCACAAACCGTATACCTGCAATACACGTCCGGATCGACCCGCACGCCGGCCGGGGTGATGATCACGGACAAAAACATCCTGACCAACTTCAAGCAAATCAATGCGGACGTCTTCTCGGACCATGGCGGGGTTGCGCCGCCGGACACCGGCATCGTTTCTTGGCTACCGCTGTATCACGACATGGGTCTGTACATGGGAATCATTCTCCCGGTGGTGAACGGGTTCCGCACGGTGCTCACGAGTCCCGCGTCATTCCTGCAACGGCCGGCCCGGTGGATGCAGTTGATGGCAAACAACGGTCGAGCATTTTCAGCGGCGCCGAATTTTGCTTACGAAGTGGCGGCGCGCAAAACAACAGATGAGGAAATGGCCGGGGTGGATCTCGGCGGCGTGCTGAGCATCCTCAACGGCAGCGAGCGGGTGCAACCCGCGACCCTGCAGCGCTTCACCGAGCGGTTCGCCCGTTTCAACCTTCAAGACAAGGTGATCCGGCCGGCATATGGAATGGCAGAAGCATCGGTGTACATCGCGACCCGGGAAGCGGGCCATCCACCGGAAATCGTGAATTTTGAATCCGAGAAACTGACTGCCGGCCACGCGAGGCGGTGCGCCAGCGGAGCAGGTACACCGCTGGTGAGCTACGGCGTCCCCCGCTCACCGCTGGTTCGCATCGTCGACCCTGAGACCAGGACCGAATGTCCCGCAGGAACGGTCGGTGAGATTTGGGCACAAGGCGACAACATCGGCACGGGCTATTGGCGCAGACCTGAAGACAGTGCGCGTACGTTCGGCGCAACGATTGTCGGCGCGTCGGCCGGCACGCCCGAAGCGCCCTGGCTGAGAACCGGAGATTTGGGCTTTTTCTCCGAGGGCGAGCTGTTCATCATCGGCCGGATCAAGGACCTCTTGATCGTGTACGGGCGCAACCATTCTCCCGACGACATCGAGGCGACGATCCAGGAGATCACCCGAGGCCGCTGCGTGGCGATTGGGGTTCCGGATGAGGGCATCGAGAAGCTGGTTGTCATCGTCGAAGCCAGGAAGAAGGGTGACTCGGACGAGGACGCTCTGGACAGACTGGGCCAAGTCAAGCGTGAGATCACGTCGGCAATATCGAATGCGCACGGTTTGGGCGCATCGGATGTTCTCCTGGTCGCCCCGGGCTCGCTTCCCATCACCACGAGCGGCAAGGTCAGACGGGCGGAGTGCGTACGGCTGTACCTCGAGGGGGAGTTCAGCCGCTTAGACGCGTAATGCGGTGTTACTGCAGGCCGTTGAGACCAAACAGCGGCAGCGCGTGCTCGGAGGTGTCGTTGGTGATCGCAGGGCAATCCAGCGTGATTTCTTGCTCGGCGCTGGTCAGCTGAGGAAGCAGAATTGGGCGTTTCTTGCGGCCGTTGGTGTGGCCATTGGTGTGACCTTTGGCCTGAACCTTGCTGACGGCCTTGGCCTTCGGGGCAGCTGATGCCGCTTCTCGCTGCGCGTTGGGGCCGAACAGCGGTAGCGCGTGGGTCGGCAGGTCCCCGATCGCCGTAGCCAGCGCCGTGTCTTGCTGCGCATCCGTCAGGCGATGCGGCCGGCCATTAACACTGACGCTGAGGCTGAACAGCGGGAGCGCGTGGTCGCCGAGAAGCTCGTCGCTTGCGTGCCCATTGGAAGTCGGCGTGGCTGTCGGTGCTGGGGAAACTGGTGGGGCAACGGCGATGCCAGTCTTGCGGCCAAAGCCGTCCTTCAGCCGGCGTATCCGTGCTGGTAAAACGGCTTTCGGTGTTCGTCTCCGCCCGCCCCTGCGCTGCGGTTCGCGTGCTCCCAAGCGGGAGGGCCACCAGTTTGCCTGACCGATCAGCGCGGCCAGTGCCGGCACCGTGATGGTGCGGACCAGGAACGTGTCGAGCACGATTCCGATGCCGATGATGAACCCGGCCTCGGACATCATGCTCATGCTGGCGGGCACCAGGCCGAACATCGAGGCGGCGAAGATCAGCCCCGCCGACGTGATCACACCGCCGGTCGAACCCACCGTGCGGATGACACCCACGCGCACACCGTGCGGTGACTCGTCACGGATCCGGGAGATGAGCAGCATGTTGTAATCGGCACCGATCGCGACCAACAGAATGAAGGTCAATCCGGGAAGACTCCAATGCAATTCCTTACCGAGGATGAATTGGAAGACAATGACGCCGATCCCCAGCGCCGACAAGAACGACACCAGCACCGAACCGATCAGGTATAGCGGTGCAACGATCGCTCGCAACAGGGCGACCAAAATCAGAAACACGATGATGATGGTCGTGAAAACAATGAACAGGATGTCGCCGTTGTAATAGTCGCGGTTGTCCCGCAGCCCCGTCGGAACTCCCGCCAGCGATATCGATGCGTCCGACAACTCGGTATTCGGTTGGGCCGAGCGCGCGGCCGCGACGATCTGATTTACCTGATCCATGGCGGCGGTAGTGAACGGCTGCAGCGCGCTTTGCACAAAATACCGCGCCGCATGTCCGTCGGGCGATATGAAAATCTGGGCGGCTTTCTTGAACTCGTCCGCGGTCAGCACCTGTGGGGGAATATTGAAGCCCGCCATCGACGGCTTCTCCGCGTCGCGCTTCATCCCCAACAGGAATGACGACGCCTCGTTGAGGCCCGATCCCAACTTCTTGGTCTGATCGACGAGCGCTTGCACACCATCGGAAATGGCCCGGCTGCCATCGGCGAGGGCGTTGGCGCCTTGTTGCATTTGGGTTATCCGGGACTGTAGTCCGTTGGTAGACCGCACGGCGGCTACGGCTTGGTTCAGCGATGTCTGCAGCCGACCCAACGTGTAGTCGATGGTCTGCATATCTCGGGTCGACTGCAGGTTACGAGCAAGGTCGGCAAGGCTGCTCAGGGTCCCGTTGGATTGCGCGTTGACCAGAGCTTGCAGCTCGGCCCGCGAGCTCGCGCAGGACGGATCGGCGGAGCAGACCGGACTGGTATTCAACGCGTTCAACATCGGGTTGGCCCAGGCGGCGGTGTTTGCGACATCGGCCATATTCGCGCTGAGAGCATCGCCGAGTGAGCGCATACGCCCGACGAGTTTGGCGGTCTGGTCAATCTGGTTGAGCGTCTTGTCCCCGCCCATCGCGGCCTCCATCGCCGACAGGGCCGTAACCAACGAGCTGACGCTGCCGACGGCCCCGTTGACCTGCCCCCGCACCATGGCGAGCGCGTCGGCCAACTGGTGAGCGCCGTTGGCCAGCTTGTCCAAGTCGGCTCCGTGGTCGTGGATCAGGGAGGAGGCCTCATCGAGTTTGCCGCCGACCTCGCCGGCCTGATAGGACACCTTGGTCTGCTCCAGTGGTCCACCGTTCGGCCGGGTCAAGCCCCGCACCATGGTGATGCCGGGCACCTGGGTTACCCGCTGCACCATCTGCTCGAGGTCGGCAAGGGCGGTGGGTGTCCGCAAGTCGCGCGGTGACGTGATTAACAGCACCTCGGGAGTCATTGCGTTCGGCGGGAAATGCCGATCCATCGCGGCAAATCCTTTGACGCTAATTGCGGAATCGGGGATCGATTTGAGGTCGTCGTAGTTGAACCGCACCAGGCTCACGCAGCTGGCCAGGATCATGAGCACAATCGCACTCGCGACTAGATGGATCCGAGGCCGGCGCACAACGCGCGTACCCGTACGCCGCCAGAAACGGGTGGTCAGGTCGCGGCGCGGCTTGATCCAGCCACGTCGCCCGGCCAACACCAGGATCGCGGGAAGGAGCGTCACCGCAGCCAGGAACGCCACCATGATCGAGATTGAAATCGCGGGGCCGACCGTCGAAAACACACCCAACTTGGCGAAAACCATCGCGAGGAAGGTGACCGCCACGGTGGCTGCGGACGCGGCGATGACCTTGCCGATGGACAGCAAGGCATTCTTGACCGCTTGATCCGAATCCACGCCGAGCCGCACGTAATCGTGATAGCGGCTGATCAGAAACACCGCATAATCGGTTCCCGCCCCGACCAATACCGCGGTCATCAATATGATGGTCTGAATGCCGATGGGCAAGCCCACCTCGGCGAGCCCGGACAAAACGCCCTGCGCGGTCACCAAGGACAATCCGATCGTGGCCAACGGCACCAACATGGTGACGAGGTTTCGGTAGATCACCAACAAGATGAGCAGCACCAGGAGCCCGGTGCCGATCTCGACCAGATGCGCGTCGTGCTCGCCGAGCATGGTCATGTCGGCGGTTGTGGCCACGCCCCCGGCAAAGTGGGCGGTCAGTGTGGTACCCGCAAGCGTCTTGTTGACGATCTGATAAACGTGCTGGTATGTCGCTAAGGTCTCGGGTGCGGCTACCTCGCCGGGCATGTTGATCGGCAGATTCCAGGCCTTGTTGTCCTTGCTGGCCAGAATTTCGCGCATGGGCGGTGCGCTGATGAAATCCTGTACCGACATTTTGTCCTGCGTATCCTGGTGCAGGTTGTCAAGCAATGTGCGATAGGTCGCCTCGTCGGCGGGTCCCAGGCCGTTCTCATCGGTCAATATGACCATTAATTGAGAGCCCGATCCCGTTTCATGGAACGCATTGTTCATCGCCCTGGCGGTGACCATCGTTGGCGCATTGTCGGGTAACGGGGGTAACTGTTTTTTTGCAGCGATCTCCGGCAACGGGGGCAATGTGAGTATCAATACCGCTGCGAGCGCTATCCAGAATGCAATGACTAAAATTGGCCAGCGCGCGACAAAATCGCCTAACCGCTGGAAGATCCCCCCCGCGGCTACGTCAGTTGTGTCCATCTGGCGTGATACCCGTCGACTCTACAATTAACCCAAGATTCGCGTAGCCTAATCACGCAGGCCTCACGAACTACTTAATATTGCGCCGTCCGAAGATGACGAGATGCGGATCTGGGACGACCGTGCCATGATAGCGGCTGAATGGACGGACCGGTCGGGTTCGGGTGATCCGGCGCGGCGGGGGCCAAGTTCCAGGACAAACGTGCCAGTTCGTGGGCCGTTTAGCAGCATCGGGGGTGATCAGTGTGAGCCGGCATGCCGAATCGGGTGCGACGACCACTCAGCTTCATTCGGAGCGCGTGTACAAGCCGGCTTGCCCCATTCGGCCCCACCTGAACACCCGTAGAGGCTGGTCAGGGCCGTCGCGCGGCAATTCGACGGTTGCCCAAAAAAGCCATCCGCGGCGGGGTAGCGTTCTCGCCATGTGGGGCACCACGGGTCTCTGGGGACGCTGGATCGCGCCAGATCGTCTGGGGAGCGAAATCGACGGTCCCCTGGTCGTGCGGCGGCCCATGGTTAATCCGCTCGTGCTGGATGACTCCGTGGCTGCAGTTGGCCACGGCGGGTCCGCGATGGCCGTCCCGGAGGATAGCGGGGCCCGGTCGACCGCCGTTATACAGCCGAGATCGGTGGCCTTTTCGCGGCTGCCGGTCGGCGTTCGGTGTTTGCTGAAAGGCAAGTATTCGGGGGCCAGCTGTGGCAAGGTGTTCGACGGGGGTTTGCTGGCCGGAACTTCGATGTCGAGCGGCGTGATTTCTCCCGAAAAAGTCGTTTTGGGAAAAATCGCCGAGCTAGCCAGGTAAACTTCTAATCCACACACGCGTAATTGGCTGCTGGGAAGCAGGGGGAGGGTAGATGTTCGCGATAAATGGAATCCACGACTGGGGGAGTCCGCCCCCTGGTGAACTCGTCACGTGGAACCCATCGCCTGCGACTCTCGCCAAGGTACGGGAAGCCCCGGAAAGCGCCGTGCCCATCAGCTATCAGCAAGCCCAACATCTTCGTGGCTATAGCGAATATGCGGCCCGCGGCAGCGAAATGGCCCGGCTGTTCATTTTGTCCTGGGACATACCCGGCCGCTGTGATATTCGTGCCATGACTCACGTCATCAACACGTATCTTCGTCGCCACAATACCTTCCACAGTTGGTTCGATTTCAACGAGAGGGGGCGCATCGTCCGGCGGACCATCAGCGACCCGAAGAATATTAAGTTAGTTCCGACCAAGCATGGCGAGATAACCCCCGAAGACTGGCGGACACACGTATTGGCTACGCCTGACCCGTTCCGGTGGGATTGCTTCCATTTTGGAGCTGTTCAGCGCGAGGACCACTTCACATTCTATGCGAGCGTCGATCACGTCCACACCGATGCGGTGCTCGTGGGTCAGGTGTTGGTCGAGGTCCACATGATGTACGACGCACTGGCGAAAGGCGCGGCACCGATCCAGTTGCCCGAAACCGGAAGCTATGACGATTACTGCGTCTGGCAGCACGAATATCTGTCCGCGCTGACCATGGAGTCGCCGGGCGTGCGCGCTTGGGTCGACTTCGCGCAGAACAATGGCGGAACCCTGCCACACTTCCCGCTGCCCCTGGGCGCGCCATCGGTGCCCGCTACCGGCGACCTGCTCACGGTGCGCCTGCTGGATGGAGAGCAAACAGAGCGGTTCGAATCCGCATGCGTAGAGGCTGGCGCGCGTTTCAGTGGTGGCGTATTTGCCTGCGCTGCCATCGCGGAGCATGAGTTGACCGGCGCTGACACCTACTACGTGGTTACTCCCATTACTACGCGTCGCAACGCAGCCGAATTCGGCACAACGGGTTGGTTCACCGGTTTGGTTCCAATTACGGTTCCAATTAACGCAGCTTTCGGTGATATTGCGCGCGCCGCCCAGGCATCTTTTGATTCAGGCGCTGACCTGGCGAATGTGCCTTTCGATCACGTGTTGGACATGGCGCCGGCCAGTCTGGGGCTCAAGCGGCCCAAGGTGGGCGTTCCGATGATTTCCTACATCGATACCGGGGTTCCACCCCTTTCTCCCGAAATCATCGCTCAATGGGACGCATTGAACGGCAAACTTCACATGGACGCCAGGGCTGCGAATCAAATCGGGATGTGGGTGAATCGGAGCGAGGACGAGACCGCGGTAACGGTCATGTTTCCGGACAACGCCGTGGCCCGCGAATCAATTGTCCGGTATATGGACGCGATGAAATCCGCCTATGTCCGCGTCGCTGAGGGCCGCGAGGCCCTGGTGCCGTTCGCCAACGTCGGTCAGCTTGACCTGAAACTGGCGTGATCACCCGAGACTGGCGTGCCCACGCTCGAGTAAGGGGGCGAATCGTTGATTAAACGTGCAGTGGCACGGCCGGACAACCGCCTGGCATTCATGGATCAAGTCATGTTTCTCGCGCTGCGTGCCACCGGTCAAGAGTCAGTCACGCAGATCATGTGGGTCTATGAGCGCCCTGTCGACTTGGACGGACTTAGGCGTTTTCACAGCAATGTCCGTTACGGGCTGGCGGGACGGCGGATCGAGCCGTCGACGCTGCCGTTCGGTCGGCATCGGTGGGTCTCAGTCGACGGGCCGACGTCGGACCTAGACATCGTTGAGCGCGCCCGTCCCCGCGCTGAGCTCGGCGACTGGGCGGATGAACGCGCGCAACTGCCTATCGATCCGGAATGGGGGCCCGGTTGGCATGTGGGAGTCCTTCCGCTTGAAGACGGTTCGACGGCGGTCAGCGCGGTGATTTCGCACTGTCTGATCGACGGCATCGGAGGTATGGTCGCGATCATCGATGCGGTCAACGGCAACCTGCGCGATCTTGGTTACCCACCACCGCGTTCGCGCAGCCGTCGGCGCGCGATAGCATCCGATGCCCGTGAAACGCTGCGGGGCGCACCTGAGGTTGGCCGGGCGCTTGGCGCGGGGGCGAGAATGTTGTTTCGTCGCCGGCATGATATTGCCCGATCGAGGGCATCGCGACCCACCCTGATCCTTGGCAACGGCGCCGATTGCAATGTTGTTGTGCCGACCGTCACGATCTACGTCGATATTGACGATTGGGATGCCCGCGCGAAAGCCCTTAACGGAAACGCTTACTCGCTGATGGCCGGGCTCGCCGCGAAACTCGGTGAACGCATGGGGCGCCGTGCCGACGACGGTACCGTCACCCTGAACGTCCCTGTCAGCGACCGCACGCTGGACGATACGCGTGCGAATGCAGTAGCTCTTACGAACGTCAGCATCGACCCCGCCCAGGTAACCACGGATTTGTCCGGCACCCGGGGGTTGCTCAGGCAGGCGCTGAAGACGGCTCGGGAAGTGCCCGATGAGGCGTTGCAGCTCCTACCGCTGACCCCGTTTATACCGAAGCGTGTGGTGAAACCAGTGGCCGATGTGCTGTTCGGCTTCGCCGCCGACCTGCCAGTGTCCTGCTCAAATCTCGGCGAGCTCGACCCGGCGATAGGCCGTCCCGATGGCACTGATGCCGACTACGTCATGCTACGAGGGGTAGACCGATACGTCACGCAACAGACCCTGGAGCAAAGACGCGGGCTACTCACCCTGGTAGGCGCACGCATCGTCGGCAAGATGTCCATCAGCGTCGTTGCCTATCAGCCCGGCGGACAAAACTCGAAGCCTCACCTGCGTGAGATGGCGGCGAAGGCGTTGGCAGAGTTCGATCTGACCGGCGTGATCGACTAGCAGCGAAATTGATTTCGGATCGCTGGAGGTTTACCGATGCCGCTGCGGAGTAGTCGTGGGCGTGCACCCTTTGGCGGCTCCGCGTCCAAACGTGTTGCCCGCCCGGACAATCGCCTTGCGTTCCTGGACCAGGCAACGTTTCTCTCGGTGCGTGCCACCGGTCGGGCACAACTCGCGCAGATCGTCTGGATTTATGAGCATCCCCCCGACCTCGATGGGCTGAGGCGTCTTCATATGAACGGCGGATACGGGTTGCTGGGACGCCGGATCGAGCGTTCGCCGCTGCCGTTCGGCCGGCATCGTTGGGTCTCGGCTCTGGGGCCGCCGTCGGACATCGATATCGCTGAGTGCGCCCGTCCCCGCGGTGAGCTCAGCGACTGGGCGGATGAACGCGTGCAATTGCCTATCGACCCGGAATCGGGGCCCGGTTGGCATTTGGCAGTTCTTCCCCTTACGGATGGTTCGACCGCGGTCAGCGCGGTGATTTCGCACTGTCTGGCCGACGGCATCGGGGGCATGCTGACCATCATCAATGCGGTCAACGGCAACCTGAACGATTTTGGGTACCCACAGCCACATTCACGGACTCGATTGCGCACCCTGGTTACCGATGCCCGTGAAACCGTGCAGGGCGCACCAGAGGCTGCCAGGGCGTTTGGCACGTTGGCAAAACTGTTGTTCTTTCGTCGGCATGACGCGCCCCAAACGGCCGCATCGCGGCCCGTCCCGGTCGTTGCGAACGGCACCGATTGCAATGTTGTCATGCCGGCCGTGACTGTCCACATCGACCTTGCAGATTGGGATGATCGAGCGAAGACCCTTGGCGGAACAGGTTATTCGCTGCTCGCCGGGTTCGCTGCCAAACTCGGCGAGCGTATGGGGCGCCGGCGTGCCGAGGACGGCGCCGTCACCCTGCTCATCCCGATCACCGATCGCACCCTCGATGACACGCGTGCGAACGCGATGTCGCATGTGAACGTCAATGTTGACCCGACGCAGTTGACGACAGACCTGTCCGACGCCCGGGCGGTGCTCAGGGAGGCGCTAAAGACGGCGCGGGACGAGCCTGACCCGGCGTCACAGTTCCTTGCACTGACCCCGTTTGTACCGAAGCGGGCGTTCACACGAGTCGCCGATGCGCTGTTCGGCTTCGCCGATCTCCCGGTGGTCTGTTCCAATCTCGGTGACCTGCCTTCGGAGATAGCCCGTGCTGATGGCACAGAGGCAGAGTACGTGATGCTACGCGGGGTGGACCAGAACGTGACGCGTTCCTTCATCGAAAGCGTCGGCGGTCAACTTGTGGTGGTAGGGGCGCGCCTCGTTGGCAAGATGTCCATGAGCGTTGTTGCCTACCAGCCCGGCAGAAAAAACTCGAAGCCGGCTCTGCGCGAGCTGGTGGCGCAGACGCTGGCAGAGTTTGACCTGACCGGCATCATCGAGTAGAGGCCAATCTTAAAGGGCTTGGCGGGCAGTGACTTCCAGTTCCAGCAGATCGGCGGTGCGGGTAACGCTGGCCTCGGGTTTGGTCATTTGGGTGGCGATTGCGCGGGCTCGAGCGACGTATCGCGGCGCGAGTAGGGTGCGGAGGTCGGCGACCAGCGATTCCATGGTCACGTTCGAGAAGCGCCGGGCCAAGCCGACTTTGAGCCGTTTGACCTGAGCCGCCCAGATCGGCTGTTCAGCCCCGATCGGGAGCACCAACATGGGCATTCCAGCACGCATGGCGGCGGCGGTGGTGCCCGCGCCCCCGTGGTGCACCACGGCGCGGCAGGCGGGGAAGGCCGCGGCGTGATTGACCGCGCGGACAACCTTTACGTGCTGAGAGTGCGGAATGTCGTCGGATTCGTTAGCGCCGGCGCAAATCAAGGCTCGCTCGCCCAGTTGGGCGCAGGCCTCGCTGATCATTCTGATTGTGTCGGTGGGGGATTCGACCGGCATGCTGCCGAAGCCGAAGTAGATCGGCGGTGTTCCCGCGGCGATCCACGACATCACCTCGTCGTCGGTGGCCGTCGGCAACTCCAGCGACAGCACGCCGACAAAGGGGCGTCGGTCATTCCATTCGGCTGCCAGTCCCGGAAAGAAGAATTCTTCGTAAGTTTGAATCTCCAGCGAGTCGCGCTCCACGATACGTCGCGCGGAGGAGACTGGTGTCCGCGGCAGGCCTAACTCGCGGCGTTGCACGTCTTCGGCCCTCTTCGTCATGCGCCAATAGCCCCAATCGCCCACCGTCATTCCGAACCGGACCAACGGTGATGGCAGAAACGGGATCAGCTGGCCGTTGACCCGGTGCGGGAAGTGATGCATCGCGGCCAACGGAATGTTGTAGTACTCCGCGACGTTGGCGGCGACGCCCTGGTAGGTCTGGTCGTGCAGGATTAGATCGGCTCCGTCGGCCAGCGAAGTCAGCGTCGCGCTCATCTCCGCCCAGCCTCGGGTCATGTACTCCATGCCTTCGTGCAGCATGCTGACCGGATTGCGGATCCTCACCAGGTCGCGGAAGACGTCCTCTTCCAGCTGCGCGGCCGAGTCCGGGCCGTAGGCAACCGCCTCCAGGCCCACCGAGTCGAGGAAGCCAAGCATGTTCGGTGGGGCGGCCATGCGCACTTCGTGTCCTCGGCGCGACAACTCCAGACCTACCGCGGCGCAGGGCTCGACATCGCCGCGGGTCCCATGAACCGCCACAACGAATTTCATGTGAGCTTCTCGCACAGCAACCCCGCCAAACCCTGAATGGTGGTGATGTCTGTGGAGGTGATTCGCACTCCCGTTTCGGCCTTGAGGTGGGTACGCAGCTCGAGGTTGCCCAGCGAGTCGAGGCCGTACTCCGACAGCGGACGGTCCGGATCGATGGTGCGCCGCAGGATCCTGGTGACCTGATCGGAGACCAGACGGCGGAGCCGGGTGGGCCATTCCTCCGCCGGCAAATCCTGCAACTCGTCGAGCAGTCTATTCGTGTCCGTTGAACTTTGGCCCTTGCGCTGGAACAGCTCAGCGAACTTGGTGCGTTGCGCGAGAGCATCGAACCAGGGCGTTCCGGTGACCGGTGCATACCCCGTATAGGCGCGATCGTGGCGCAGCAGTGCCTCGAACGCATAAGCGCCCTCGTTCGGCGTGATCGCGGTGTCGGCGGCTTCCGCCACATTCGCCGCACGCCCGATGTCGCCCCAGACTCCCCATGCGATCGACGTCGCCGGCAGGCCTTGAGCCCGCCGCCAATGGGTGAACGCGTCGAGCCAGCTGTTGGCCGCGGCGTACGCGCCTTGGCCGGGTGAGCCCACCAGCGCCGCGGCGGAGGAGAACGAGCAGAACCAGTCGAGTGTCTGGCCTGAGGTAGCCGTGTGCAGATTCCACGCGCCGTAAACCTTTGGCGCCCAGTCACGGTCGATCAACTCGTCGGTGATGTTTTCCAGCGTTGCGTCTTCGACCACCCCCGCCGCGTGCAGCACCCCGCGCAATGGGAGTCCGGTGGCGGTCGCTGCCGCCACCAACCGGTCGGCGGTCCCGGGGGCGGCGATGTCGCCGCACTCCACGACGATGTCGCCGCCCATTGCGCGGATGAGCCCGATGGTGCCCAGCGCCTTTGTCGTGGGCTCAGATCGGGAGGAGAGCACGATCCGACCACATCCGCCGGCGGTCATCTTCTCGGCCAGGAAGAGGCCGAGGCCGCCCAAACCGCCGGTGACGATGTAGGAGCCGTCGTGCCGGAAAGTGTTGGCCTGCTCGGGCGGAACGACGACGTTACTTTGGCCGGTGTGGGGCACCTCGAGCACGAGCTTGCCCGTGTGCTGTGCCGCGCCCATGACGCGGATGGCCTCGGCCGCATTGGACAGGGGGTAATGCGTGCTGTGCGGTACCGGCAACCCACCGGCCGCGACCTGCTGGTACACCTTGCCCAGCAGGTCACCGAAGCGCTGTGGCTGGCTCTTCGCCATCAGCCCCAGGTCGACGTAGTGGAACGTGAGGTTGCGGCGGAATGGGAACAGCCCCATCCGGGTGTTGGCGTAGACGTCACGCTTGCCGATCTCCACGAATCGCCCACCGACGGAAAGCAGTTCCAGCCCTGCCTCTTGTGCGGCGCCAATCAGCGAATTGAGCACGATGTCGACGCCGTATCCATCGGTGTCGCGGCGAATCAGCTCGGCGAACTCGGTGCTGCGGGAGTCGTAGACGTGCGTGATTCCCATGTCGTGCAAGAGTTGACGACGCTGCGGGCTGCCGGCGGTCGCGAAAATCTCGGCTCCCGCCGCGCGGGCGATCGCGATCGCGGCTTGGCCCACCCCGCCGGTGCCGGAGTGAATCAACACCCGGTCGCCGGCGGCAATCCTGGCCTGGTCGTGCAGCGCATACCAGGCGGTGGCGTGCGCGGTGCTAACCGCGGCCGCCTGCTGGTCGGTCAGCCCGGGCGGCAGCGTGACGGCGACGCGTGCATCGCAGGTGACGAAGGTTGCCCAGCAACCGTTTTCAGACAGTCCGCCGACATGGTCACCCACTCGGTGGGTGGTGACGTCGGGCCCGACCGCGGCCACCACACCGGCGAAATCGGTGCCCAGCCGCGGCAGCTGTCCCTCGACGGTGGAGTATCGGCCGAACGCAACCAGGACGTCAGCGAAGTTGATGCTGGACGCGGTGACCGCGACCTCGATCTGTCCCGGACCCGGCGGAACCCGGTCGACCGCGACGAATTCCATCGTTTCCAGATCGCCGAGCGTGCGGATTTCGAGACGCATACCGCCCTGCGCATGGTCCACCACGGCGGTCTGCCGCTCCTCGGCGCGTAGCGGAGCGGGGCTCAGGCGCGCCGTGTACCACTGGCCGTTCCGCCAGGCGGTCTCGTCTTCGTCGGACCTTTCGAGCAGTTGCTGTGCCAGCCGTTCGACGTCGGTGTCCTCGTCGAGATCGATTTGGGTGGGGCGCAATTGCGGGTGTTCGACGGCGACCACCCGCATCAGGCCACGCAGCCCAGCCTGTTCCAGGTTTTCCGGGTCGCCGGTCAGCACCGTCTGGGCGCCCCGGGTCACGACGTGCAGGCGAGGCGGGTCGACCGGGCACTCCGGCAACTCACGGACGATCCGAACCAGATGACGCACGTACTCCCCGGCGAGCATCGCGCAATCGCCCGGGCTGCCGCCTTTGGGTCCGGTCAGGATGACCAAGCCGTCCAACACGTTGGTAGCGAGATAATCCCGCAGCCGAGCGGCGTTGAGTAGGTGTTCTGCACGCTGATGCCACGACATCGACGTGCATTGCGCGCCACTGAGTTTCAGGGCGTCGGTAAGTTCGCTCGCTACCACATCCGCGGTGGTTGACGTGCTGATCAGCAGCCACGTCCCGGGGTCGGCATGACTCGCCTCGGGCAAGTCCCGCTGCTGCCAGTCGATGGTCAGCAGCCGGCCGTCGAGCACGCGATCGTGTTCGCTCGTTCCCGAGAATCCGGTGCCCATCTCAAGTCCGCGCACCGAGAGCAAAAGTGTTCCGAACTCGTCCAGAACGTCGAGGTCGGCCTCGACTCCTGCGGTGTCGGCCTTGGTCACTTTCGTGAAGCAGTAGCGCGCACCACGCGTAGGTCCGTAGGTACGCAGCCGACGCACGCCCAGGGGCAGCAGCAGACTGCCGTTGGCGATCTGGGCCACGCTGGGATGAGCCGCCACCGACTGGAAGCAGGCATCCAGCAGCGCGGGATGCACCCCATAGCCGGCATGCTGGGAACGGATCGAGACGGGCAGCCCGACCTCGGCCAGTACCGTGTCACCGGTCCCTTCGGCAATGTGCACTTTCACCAGACCGGCGAAGGCGGGACCGTACTGAATTCCCCGCTTGAGCATCCATTGCCGGATGTCGGCGCCCTCCACTTGGCACGGGTGCGCGGCCAGCAGGTTGGCCACGTCCAGCGTGAGCGGCCGGTCCTCCTCGGCATCTTCGGCAAGGGTGCGCAGGACCGCGCTGGCGCGCCGCACGCGTTCCCCGTCGTCGTAGGTCTCTACTTCGAACGCGACGACGCCGGGGGACTTCACCGTCGCGACGCCGCCGACCGCGGTCTCATCGTCAAGCAGCAGCATCTGCTCGAAACGGACGTCACAGATTTCGGACGCCGCGCCAAGGACGGTGCCGGCCGCGGCCGACGCCATCTCGCAGAAGGCGGCCCCTGGCAGAGCGGGCGCCTCGTGCAACTGGTGGTCGTTCAGCCAGGGGTGCGCCACCCAGCCGACCTCACCCTGCCAAACGTGACGTTCCGGGTCCTCCTGCAATCGCACATGCGAGCCCATCAGCGGGTGCACCGCAACCATAGAACCGCCGCGTGCCCGCGAATCCTGACCGCCGCGGGTCAACAGCAGGGGACGGTTACTCCACGCCGGCAGCGGTGTGTCCACCAGCCGACCAGCGGGGTAGAGCGCCGAAAAGTCGATCGCGGCGCCGGCGCTGTACAGATCCGCCAGGAAGCCGCGCAGACCGTGCGGCAGCTCCTGCTCGCGGCGCATGGCGGGCAGCGCGGCCAGCGGCATGCCGAGGCTTTGCGCTGTTTGCTCGACGGCATGGATCAGCAGCGGGTGCGGGGCCAACTCGGCGAAGACCCGGTAGCCGTCCTCCAACGCCGCCTGCACGGCCGCGGCGAACCGCACGGTGTGCCGCAGGTTGTCCGCCCAGTACCAGGCGTCGCATTCCGGCTCCTCGCGCGGGTCGAACATCGTCGAGGAGTAGAAGGGAACCGCAGGTGTCATGGGGTCGAGCTCGGCCAGCGCGTCGGTGAGTTCGTCGAGAATCGAGTCGACCTGCGGGGAGTGTGATGCGACGTCGACAGCCACCTCCCGGGCCATCACCTCGCGCTCCTCCCACGACGCGACCAGGTCGCGCACCGTCTGGGTGACACCACCGATCACCGTGGACTCCGGTGACGCCACCACGGCAACCACCACGTCGTCGTTGACGCCACGCGCCATCAGTTCCGAAAGCACTTGCTGCGCCGGCAATTCCACCGACGCCATCGCGCCCGAACCGGCGATCGTGCACATCAACCGGGAGCGGCGGCAGATCACCCGCACGCCGTCTTCCAGCGATAGCGCTCCCGCCACGACGGCTGCCGCAGCCTCGCCCATCGAGTGGCCGATCACCGCGCCCGGCCGCACCCCGTAGGACCGCATCGTGGCGGCCAGCGCGACCTGCATGGTGAACAGGGCCGGTTGAATCCGATCGATGGCGCTCACCGTGTCCGGCGCCGAGATTGCTTCGGTCACCGAGAACCCGGACTCCCGGGCGATCAGCGGCTCAACTTCGGCGACCGTCGCGGCGAACACCGGTTCGGTCGCGAGCAGCTGGGCGCCCATCGCCGCCCACTGCGAGCCTTGCCCGGAGAAGAGCCAGACCGGTCCGCGGTCGTCCTGACCCACCGCGGTCTGATACGGAAAGTCGCCATCGGCGACCTCGCGCAGACGCTCGGCTGCCGTCTCGAGACTGTCGGCGATGATTGCCGTGCGCACCGGCCGGTGCCCACGCCGGCGGGTGAGCGTGTAGGCCAGATCCGATGCGGCCAGGTGCGGCGCACGGGTTTCGACCCAGTCCGCGACACGTCTGGCGGTTTGCCGCAATGCGTCGGCCGAACTGGCTGACAGCGGGAAAAGCAGCGAGCCGTCTGAGGCGTCTGAGCCGGAAGTGGATTGGGTGTCCTCCGGTGCCACCGGTTGCGGTGCTTGCTCGAGGATCGCGTGGACGTTGGTTCCCGAGAAGCCGTAGGACGACACCGCCGCCCGCCTGGGCCCTTGGTGGCCGTTAGCGGGCCACTCCGTGGTCACCTCGGGCACAAAAAGCTTGGTTTCGATCTGCGCGAACTCGTCGGGCAGTCGGGTGAAGTGCAGATTCCGCGGAACCACGCCATGCTGCACGGCCAGGACCGCCTTCATCAGCCCCAACGCTCCGGAGGCCGACTGGGTGTGTCCGAAGTTGGTCTTCACCGATGCGAGCGCGCACGGACCGTCGACGCCGTACACCTCGGCGAGGCTGGCGTATTCGATGGGATCCCCTACGGGGGTACCGGGGCCATGCGCCTCCACCATGCCGACGCTGCGGGGGTCCACATCCGCCGCGGCCAATGCCGCGCGGTAGGCCTCGACCTGCGCGGGCCCGGACGGCGTGACGATATTGACCGTGTGGCCGTCCTGGTTGGCGGCTGTGCCGCGGATCACAGCCAGGATCCGGTCGCCGTCGGCCACCGCGTCCGGCAACCGCTTGAGCAGCACGACCACGCAACCCTCACCCGTCACGAAACCGTCCGCGGCGACGTCGAAGGCATGGCAGCGTCCGGTCGGAGACAACATGCCGATGGCGGACCCCGAGGAGACCTTGCGCGGTTCGAACATCAACGAGGCTCCGCCGGCCAGCGCCATGTCGCTTTCGCCGTCGTGCAGGCTGCGGCAGGCCAGGTGGATCGCTGTCAGGCCGGACGAGCACGCGGTATCCACCGTCATCGCGGGACCGCGCAGGCCCATGGCGTAGGCGATGCGCCCAGACCCCATGGCGAAACTGTTGCCCATGTACCCGTACGGCCCGTCCAGGGCCTGGGCGTCGGCGTGCACGAATTGGTAGTCGTCGTGCATTAAACCCACGAACACGCCGGTCCGGACGGCGGTCAGGGCCTCGCGAGTCAAGCCGCCGTGCTCCATGGCCTCCCACGAAGCTTGCAGGAGCAGGCGGTGCTGCGGATCCATCGCGGTCGCTTCTTTTTCGTTGATCCCGAAGAATTCGGGATCAAAGTCAGCGACGTCGCTCAGGAAGCTGCCCCACTTGCACACCGACCGCCCGGTCACGCCCGGTTCGGGGTCGTAGTACTCGTCGGCGTCCCAGCGGTCGGCCGGTACCTCGGTGACCAGGTCGTCGCCGCGCAGCAACGCCTCCCACAGCTGTTCCGGGGACTCGATGCCTCCCGGAAGCCGGCAACCCATGCCGACGACGGCAACCGGCGTGACACGTGCGTGTTCCAAGGCCTTTACCTCTTCGTAGCAATCTTCAAGTTGATATCAGGGCGGGCTTATCTCAGGAGCTTTAGCGACATCGCTCAATTTCGTGACCAGCCGGGAACATTGCCGCGGCCTGCATCGACCCACCGTCCCCCACATCGAACCCAAACTATTCGTAGCGCGTTAGGCAGCCTAGCCGTTTATTTGGACGGATGTGCCAAAACCCGGCGAACGTACCAAAAAATTAACAGGGTCTTTGCTGGACGCGGAGGCCGGGTTGCGTCACGTATGACTGATCAGCATCGCTTTCGGCCCGTTCAGGAGGGTTTGGCGTGGGGTTTAGGGCGGCAAGGGTCCCTTCGTGGAGAAGCTTGCTGTCCCGAGGCGTCGGCCGGGGCCCGCGGGCTGCCCGGCACCCATTGGGGCAAGTAGCTGACATAACGCCAGCGTGCTGACGACGGACGTCGCTTTGAGGGTCTTGACGGGGCGTGTCGGCGGGCGCGCTGGCCGGCCGATCGGGCTTTGCTCGGTAGCCAGAAACCGCCGAAGGGGCAGCGTTTGATGCCGCGATGCAAGGCCTCGTGGATCGCGACCGACACGGCCGGCGCGACGGCTACGGAAGTTTGCTGACGGGCGATGGCGGGCGATGTCGGCGACCGGAATCCCGGCCGTGGGACGGGGGTGGGAACCCGCGCCCGAGGACGAGCGGTCTCGCGGTGCCGTCGTGACTTCGCGCAACGATTTGCTTCACGGGGAAATTTTGTCCGGAATCCAAAAAGCTTAAAAATCTCTCACGGAGTTTATGTCCGGCTAATCACAATTGCTGTTGTCGGTGAAGCTGAGCGCCGTTTCGCGCGTGTGCCATCTCGTCCCTGCCCTCGGCAACGCGGATACACATCGATCTCATCGCATCGAGGTAGCGCCCCACCGAGTCATGGGCGATCAGATTGTCCGGGAACGACGCCGTCATCGTGGTCTCGTCGTGAAATTTGTTGACCCACATGCACACTCGGGCGGCGATCTTGCCATCAGTGAATACCTTGGTGTTCGCGCGGCCGAGCTGCGTCGCGATGACGGCGGAAAGCGGTGGGACGCCGGCATCGAGGAACGACAGCATGGGGAAGCCTCCCCGGGAGGGCGGTTCCTTGAGCCACGGCGCCAGCTCCAGCACGCGTTCGAACGGCACGTTGGCCAGGTGGGTGCTCGAATCGAATGCAGCCTGGGCGGCACGGGCGGTCTCACCGAATGACGAGGTGACCGGCACGGTCAGCGGAATGTGGCCGATGAACCAACCGCTGGTGACGAATTCCGCCGGGGTGCTGCGGGTGCCGGCGGGCGTGACGGCGCAGTAGGTCTGCGCGCCGGTGAGTTCGTATTCCGCGAGGGCAGCACACGCGAACACCCCGCCGCTGAACCGGGCCCCGGCGTTCGTGCAGGCGGCTTCGAAATCGGCGGTTTGGCGCTCGTCCAATAGCCGTAGCGACAGCACGGCACCGGCAGCGAGCTGCGACGTGTCACCCAGCGGCAAGGGGAAACGGGGCAGGGACCCGCCGTTGTGCTCGAAGAACTCGATCCACTGGCGTATCTCCGGGGATTGAAGTGTCAACGCGGAGGTGTATGCGCGTTCGCGCAGGCAGTACTCGGCGTAGCTGCCGACCTCGTGCAGTGGAATGGGGACTCCACCGTCCATCAAGACGTCGTACATGGACCGGATTTCTACGAATACGGTGCCGATGAATGTCGCGTCGAAGTGCAGGTGGTCGATGCTGATACACAGCGTGAAGTGGTCATCGCGCTGAACGATCGCGAACCTGAAGCAATCCCACTCCACCGGACCGGGCGTGGTCAAAACGTAGTCTTGCCACTGTTGCGGCGTCATTTCGCCATGCTCGACCGGAAGCAACTCGATGTCGGCGGGATCGTCGATGGTGTGCCGGACGATGTGCTGGGTTTCGGCGAATTCAAACCAGCTGCGGTAGGTGTCGTGCCGGCGAAGGTGCGAGTTGATGACGTAGGTCATCGCGCGGATA
Source organism: uncultured Actinomycetota bacterium (assembly GCA_963767375.1). Classification (GTDB taxonomy): domain Bacteria; phylum Actinomycetota; class Actinomycetes; order Mycobacteriales; family Mycobacteriaceae; genus Mycobacterium. The sequence goes on along the minus strand of CAVYDT010000003.1, from coordinate 885,597 downwards.
TCGCACTGACCGGGAAAGTCCAAGGCGGCGACCAGAAGCCGCGACATGTCCAGGCCGCGGGCGGTCTGCTCGCGAAAGCCGCGCAGATGCCGGGCCTGTATGTAACTGGGCGGCACGGCACTTATCGGCGCGTGCCGTACCTTCTCGAGCGTTGCCGGCGAGGTGTGCCAACGCCACACCGAACCGGGAGCGGGAACCCAATTGCTGACGCTCTCCAAACCCACATTGCCCAAGACGAGCACTTCAGCTCCTAAAGTTGCGCCACTGCAGCAGGTTTCGCATCGGCGGGATTTGCGGCCGCGAGTTTTTCGCAGAGGCGGTCGGCCAAATCCCGGACTGTGGTGATGTCGGTGGAGGCGGAGCGGACACCAGTTTCAGTTTCGATGCGGGTGCGCAATTCGAGATTGCCCAGCGAATCGAGTCCGTAGTCGGCGAGCGGCCGGTCGGGGTCGACGGTGCGGCGCAAGATCAGGCCGATCTGCTCGGAGACCAGACGACGAAGCCGGCTCGGCCACTCTTCCGGGGGAAGGTTGGTGAGCTCGGCGCGGAGTTTGCGGCTGTCGGATCGATCTGGGCCGGTGGATCGGAACGTCGCGGCGAACTGGCTGCGCTGGGCCAGTGAGGTCAGCCACGGGGACCCGGTGATCGGGGCATAACCGCAGTAGGCGCGATTGTGGCGTAGCAGTGCCTCGAATGCGTATGCACCGTCGTCGGGGGCGATCATCGCGGTGTCGCCGTTTTCCGCAAGGCTTGCGCCGCGGCCGATTTCGGCCCAGGCCCCCCAGGCGATTGCGGTGGCGGGAAGGCCCTGAGCGCGCCGCCAGTGGGTGAAGCCGTCCAGCCAGCTGTTGGCCGCCGCATAGGCGGCCTGACCCGACGATCCCAGCAAGGCGGCGGCCGAGGAGAACGAGCAGAACCAATCCAGCGGCTGATCGGTGGTGGCCCGGTGTAGGTGCCATGCGCCATGCACCTTGGGCGCCCAGTTGCGGTCGATCAGCGCGTCGGTGATGTTGGTGAGGGTGGCGTCCTCGACCACCGCGGCCGCATGCAGCACGCCGCGCAACGGCAGCCCGGTTGCCGTTGCGGTGGTCACCAGCCGGTGCGCCGTGTCGGCGTGGGTGATGTCGCCGCGCACCACCACGACGTCGGATCCAGTGGCGCGGACGAGTTCGATTGTCTCCGCCGCCTTTTGGTCAGACGCGGACCGGGAGGCCAATACGATCCGGCCGGCGCCGCCAGCCGCCATCTTCTCGGCCAGGAACAGCCCGAGGCCACCCAGGCCGCCGGTGATGATGTATGCGCCGCCGGGCCGGACGACTGGAACGTGTTCGGGCGCTAGCACGACCGTGCTGCGCCCGGTCTGCGGGATGTTCAGGATGAGCTTGCCGGTGTGTTCGGCGGCGCTCATCGCCCGGATCGCGGTCGCCGCCTCGGTGAGCGGATAGCGAGTGCTTTCGGGCATCGGCAGCGTGCCGTCGGCGGTGAGCCGGTAGACGGTGCCGAGTAATTCGCGGATTTGGTCGGGATGGGTGACCGACATCAGCCCCAGGTCGACGGCGTAGAACGTCAGGTTGCGACGGAACGGGAACAGCCCCAACCGGGTGTCGCCGTAGATATCGCGCTTGCCGATCTCGACGAATCGACCGCCGAAGGACAACAACTTGATCCCGGCGCTCATGGCCGCTCCGGTCAGGGAGTTCAGCACGACATCGACGCCATAGCCGTGGGTATCATGCCGGATCTGCTCGGCGAACTCGATGCTGCGTGAGTCGTAGACGTGCTCAATGCCCATATCGCGCAACAACTCTCGGCGCTTCGGACTGCCGGCCGTGGCGAAGATCTCGGCCCCTGCGGCCCTGGCGATGGCGATCGCCGCTTGTCCCACCCCGCCGGTCGCCGAGTGAATCAGCACCTTGTCCTCGGCCTTGATGCGGGCCAGTTCGTGCAGACCGTACCAGGCGGTGGCGTGCGCGGTGGTGACCGAGGCGGCCCGGGCGTCGGTCAGGCCCGGCGGCACCGTCGTGGCGAGGCGGGCATCGCAGGTGACAAACGAGCCCCAAGATCCGTGGGTTGTGATGCCGCCTACGCGGTCCCCGACGCGGTGGTCGGTGACGCCTGGCCCGACCGCGGTCACGACGCCGGCGAAATCGGTGCCGAGTTGTGGCGAATGCTCATCGGACGGCCCAGCGACATCGGGGCAATCGGGGTAATCGGGGTAATCGGGGTAATCGGGGTATCGGCCGAATGCGACCAGCACGTCGGCGAAGTTCACGCTGGACGCGCTGACGGCGACCTCGATCTGGCCAGGACCCGGGGGCACCCGGTCGACCGCGGCGAGTTCCATCGTTTGCAAGTCGCCGGGCGTGCGGATCTGCAGACGCATGCCATCGCGTCGGTGGTCCACGACCGTGGTTTCCCGCTCGTCGGGACGCAACGGAGCCGGACACAGCCGGGCGGTGAACCACTCGTCATTGCGCCACGCGGTCTCGTCCTCGTCGGATCCGGTCAGCAGTTGGCGTGCCAGCTGCTCGGGATTGGTGCGCTCGTCGAAGTCGATCTGGGTGGGGCGCAGGTACGGGTGCTCCGCGCCGATCACCCGCAGCAGGCCACGCGACCCGGCCTGCTCGAGGTTGACGGTGTCGTCTGCGAGCACCGGTTGCGCGTTCCTGGTCACCAGGTACAAGCGCGGCGCCTGGCCGGAGACAGCGGGCAGCTCGCGGGCGACGCGCACCACCCGCTGGACGTGGTCGCTGCCGTGTACATCGGATGCACCGACGCACGCGGGCGGCAGCACGACCACGCCGGTGAATCCAGCCGGGCTCGGCTCATCGGCTTGCTGTGACCAGCACCTGGTCACGCATTCGGCGCCGTGCCGCTTGAGCGCGTCGATCAAGCGAGATGCCAATACGTCTTCGGCGGTATCGGAAGTCGTTACCAGCAGCCACTTTCCGGCGTCGGGGGAGGCGGCTTCGGGAAGCGCGCGCTGTTGCCACTCGATGGTGAGCAACCGGTTGTTCAGCAGGCGATCGCGGTCGGCGGTCTCGGAGACCCCGGTACCCATCAGCAGTCCACGCACGACCAGGAGCACGGTCCCGCGCTCGTCGATCACCTCGATGTCGGCCTCGACGTTGGTGCCGCACGCGGTCACCCTCGTCAGGCAATAGCGCGCGGTGCGGGTCGACGCGTAGGAACGAAACCGCCGCACGCCCAGCGGCAGCAGCAGACCACCGTTCCCGAGACCCTGTACCGCGGGGTGGGCCGCGACGGATTGAAAGCAGGCATCCAGCAGCGCCGGATGCACGCCATAGCTGCCGTGTTGGGTGCGGATCGTGCCGGGCAGCCCGACCTCGGCCAGCACGGTGCCCACCGGGCCTTCCGGAACACGCGCGGCGGCCAGCCCGGTGAAGGCGGGACCGAACCGCACACCGCGTTCGCCGAACCATGCCCGTAGTTCGTCACCGTCCACGCGGCGGGAATGCGCCGACAGCAACGCGGCCACGTCCAGGGTCTGCGGCTGCTCTTCCGGGGCCGCCGCGCGCAGGACCGCACTGGCCCGCTGCACCTTTTCGCCGTGCTGGTCGGTGCGCACGACGAAGTCGGCGACACCGGGTGCTTCGACCGACGCGACGGTGCCGACCGAGGTCTGGTCGTCCAGCAGCAGCATCTCCTCGAAGCGGAGATCGCGAACTTCGGACTGTTCGCCCAGGACTCGGTGCGCCGCGGCCAATGCCATCTCGCAGTAGGCAGCCCCGGGAAGCGCTGCCACATCATGGATTTGGTGGTCGCACAACCAGGGCAGCGCGGCGGTGCCGACCTCGCCCTGCCAGGCATGGCGCTCCGGTTCCTCCATCAGCCCCACGTGTGAGCCCAACAGCGGGTGTGCCGCAACCGAACTGGCGATAGGTACCTGGCGATTCCGATGCTCAGCGGCCAGCAGCAGCGGGCGGTTTGCCCATGCCGGCAGGGGCGCATCCACCAACTGCCCGTCGGGACACAGCACCGAGAAGTCCACCGCGGCACCGGCGCTGTGCAGATCGGCCACCAATGTGCGCAGCCCGTGCGGCAGCGGTTGCTCGCGCCGCATCGCCGCCACGGCGGCGACCGGGACGTCCAACCCTTGGGCGGTCTGCTCGACGGCGCGCGTCAGCAGCGGGTGCGGTGACAGTTCGGCGAACACCCGGTGCCCGTCCTCTAGGGCCGCTCGCACCGCCGCGCCGAACCGCACCATGTGGCGCAGGTTGTCCGACCAGTAGCGGGCGTTGCATACCGGTCGCTCGCGAGGATCGAACAGGGTCGCCGAGTAGTAGGACACCGTCGGCGTCATCGCGGTGATGTCAGTCAGCACATCAGATAACTCGGCGAGGATGGGATCGACTTGCGGCGTGTGTGATGCGACGTCGACGGCCACCTCGCGGGCCATCACGTCGCGAGCTTCCCATCCCGCGACGAGTTCGCGAACCGTCCGGGTGGCGCCCCCGATCACGGTGGAGTTGGGCGACGCCACCACGGCGACCACGACGTCCTTGGCGCCGCGACTCGCCAGTTCCTCGCGAACTCGCGCGGCCGGCAGTTCCACCGACGCCATCGCGCCGATACCGGCGATGCGGGTGCACAGGCGCGACCGCCGGCAGATGACCCGCACGCCGTCCTCCAGCGAAAGTGCGCCCGCGACAACGGCTGCCGCCACCTCACCGAGGGAATGACCGATGACAGCGGCCGGGCGGAGCCCGTAGGACTTCATCGCGGCCGCCAGCGCGACCTGCATGGCGAACAGGGTCGGCTGCACGCGGTCGATCCCTGTCACCGTGTGAGCCGCGGTGATCGCCGCGGTCACCGAGAACCCGGCTGCTTTGGCGATCAACGGCTCGGCGGCTGCCACCGTCGCCGCAAAGACCGGCTCGGTGCCGAGCAGGTCGGCGCCCATCTGAGCCCACTGCGAACCCTGTCCGGAGAACACCCACACCGGTCCGCGGTCGTCTTGGCCCACGGCGGGTGCGTAGGGCGCGGGGCTGGAGGAGCCGTCGGCGACCTCCCGCAACGCCTCGGCCAGCTCGACGTGGGTGGCAGCGACCACGCAGGTACGTACCGGCCGGTGGGCGCGCCGGCGTGCCAGCGTGTAGGCCAGATCGGCCGGTGCCACTGACGTGTCGTCCGCACGCTCCTCGATCCAGTGGGCCAGCCGGCGGGCGGTCTGGCGCAAGGACTCGGCCGAGGTGGCCGATAGCGCGAACAACAACTCACCCGCCGGCATGTCATGGTTTGCTCCGTTGTGCCGTGGTGCGGGCGGGGGAGCCTGTTCGAGAACGGCGTGCACGTTGGTGCCCGACATGCCATAAGACGAGACGGCCGCGCGCCGCGGCGCTGTGCCGCGTTGGCCTGGCCAGGGTGTAACCTGCTGTGGCACAAACAGTTTAGTGTCGATCCGGGCGAGCTGATCGGGGAGCCGGGTGAAGTGCGCCATCGGCGGCACCAGGCCATGCTGCAGCGACAGGACCGCTTTGACTAATCCCACCACACCCGCTGCGGCCTCGGGATGACCCAGATTGCTCTTGGCCGACGCCAGGGCGCAGGCTCGCTCGATGCCGTAAACGCTTGCCAGGCTTTCGAATTCGATCGGATCACCAACGGGGGTGCCGGTGCCGTGCGCCTCGACCATGCCGACAGTGCCTGCGTCGAAACCGGCCGCGGCCAGCGCCGCGCGATACGCCACCACCTGCGCATCCAGCGACGGGGTGGAAATGTTCTCGGTGCGTCCGTCCTGATTCGTTGCGGTGCCGCGCAGCACGGCCAGGATCCGGTCACCGTCGCGGGCCGCATCGGGCAGCCGCTTGAGCAGCACCACCGCGCAGCCCTCGGAACGAACGAACCCGTCCGCCGACGCGTCGAACGCGCGGCAACGCCCGGTCGGGGACAACATGCCCAGCGCCGAAGCGGATGCATACAGCTGCGGTTCCATCATGACCATGCAGCCGCCCGCCAGGGCGAGGTCGCTCTCGCCGTCGTTGAGACTGCGGCAAGCCATATGTACCGCAAGCAGACTCGACGAACACGCCGAGTCCACCGTCAACGCGGGTCCGCGCAGCCCCATGGCGTACGAGACCCTTCCGGAGCCCATGCTGAAGGGCAGTCCGGTGAAACCGTACGGGTCTTCCAGGGCACCGGCCTGGCCGGTGACAAACGAGTAATCGCCATGGGCCAAACCCACGAACACACCGGTAAGCGAGCCGGCCAACGACGTCGGCGCCAGGCCGGCGTGTTCCACGGCCTCCCAGGAGGTCTCCAGGAGCAAGCGGTGCTGCGGATCCATCGCGGTCGCTTCTCGCTCACTGATGCCGAAGAACTCCGGATCGAAGCCGGCGACGTCGTCGAGGAACCCACCCCAGCGCGATACGGACCGACCGGGCACGCCCGGCTCGGGGTCGTAGAACTCGTCGGCGTCCCAGCGCTCGGCGGGTATCTCGGTGATCATGTCGTCGCCGCGCAGCAATGCCTGCCACAACGTGTCGGGGGAGTCGATGCCTCCGGGCAGCCGGCATGCCATGCCGATCACGGCAACCGGAGTGACCCGCGGCTTATCCACGCTGCACCCCACGTCTTCGAACCAGTGCTTTGCCGCCGAACCCTGCGGCGCCACACCCGACCACGCTGAGCAGCAGGGTATCGGCTCAATGGCCATTCGAGAGCCAGCCACGCCGCGCGCCGAACGAGGGCGCCACGGATTTGCTGGTTTGCGCTGTCAGAGAGCATCGGAGGGCTTGCCGATTGGCCGGCGCGTCGATAGCTCTTACTGTGCTGGTATGTCGGACGGAGTGCGCACACCATGACAACATCCGGAATACCGCGACTGCCGCTGGACGAGGCCAAGGCCGCGGCCGATGAGGCGGGCGTGCCCGACTACATGGCCGAGCTCAGCATCTTCCAGGTGTTGCTGCACCATCCGGTGCTGGCGCGGACCCTCAACGATCTGCTCGCCTCGATGCTGTGGCACGGCACCCTCGACTCGCGGCTGCGTGAGCTGGTGATCATGCGGATCGGCTGGCTGACCGCGTGCGATTACGAATGGACCCAGCACTGGCGCGTCGCGTCGGGTCTCGGTGTGCCGGCGAACGACCTGCTCGGCGTGCGCGATTGGCGCGCGTACGAGGGCTTCGGGCCCACCGAGCGGGCGGTCCTGGCGGCCACCGACGACGTGGTGCGCGATGGCGCGGTGAGCGCCGAGAGCTGGGCGGCCTGCGAGCGCGAATTAGGTGGCGACAGAACGGTTCTCATCGAACTCGTCACCGCGATCGGCGCGTGGCGGATGGTCGCCTCGATCCTGCGCAGCCTCAACGTCCCGCTGGAGGACGGAGTGGACAGCTGGCCGCCCGACGGCCGATCTCCCTGACGGGCGCCAAACCACCTCGAGGGGATCCCAGTGTGAGCTCTGTCATACTTTTGAGATGGCCCAATCCACGTCAATCCTGGACCGCATCTGGCAGCGCCCGTTTTTCTGGAAGCTCAATCAGAGGTTTGCGAAGTATGCCTACATGATCTTGACGCGCTGGGTAAGCCGCGACGACGTGCTGTTCCTCAACTTCGCCTATGAAGAGGATCCGCCGATGGGTCTGGAGCTGGAACCGGCCGACGAGCGCGACAGGGGCTGCATCCAGCTCTACCACGCCACGGCGAGCCAGGTGGACCTCAACGGCAAGAAGGTGCTGGAGGTCGGGTGCGGACACGGCGGCGGCGCCTCCTACATCAAGCGCTATCTGGGTCCGGCCTCCTACACCGGACTGGACTTGAACCCGTCGGGCATCGCGTTCTGCAAAAAGCGGCACACTCTGCCGGGCCTGGATTTCGTGCAGGGCGATGCCCAGGACTTGCCCTTCCCCGACCAGTCCTTTGACGCTGTGGTCAATGTCGAATCCGCGAATTACTACCCTGACCAGGCCGCCTTCTTCAGCGAAGTGGCCCGCGTGCTGCGCCCGGGAGGCCATTTCCTGTACACCGACTGCCAGCCCGCCGCCGGCGTTGAAGTCTGGGAGGCCACGCTGGCCGAGGCGCCGCTGCGCAAGCTTTCGCAGCGCGATATCAATGCCGAGACCATGCGCGGCATGGAAAAGCACTCGCAGCACTGGGTGGACACTATCGAGCGGCACGCGCCGTCTTTCTTGCGGAACACTCTTCGCGACGGCGCTCCGGTGGCCGGCGGGAAGCACTACCAGGGCCTGAAAGCAGGGACAACCACCTACCGGGTCCATCTCTTCGTCAAAGACTGAGGCGGCGTCCGCTTGACAAGTGACGGCCCGCGGAATGTGTTGCTTCCGAACACATTCGAAAGTTAAGTCGGTGCCGTAGCGTGGTCGATTGACATGTCAATCAATAACTTTTAGCGTCGTGCCAATGCGAACCAGAGCCGCCGAACTGCTCGGCGTTGAATTCCCGATCTGCGCTTTCAGTCACTGCCGCGATGTGGTTGCCGCGGTGTCCAACGCGGGCGGGTTCGGGGTCCTCGGCGCCGTCGCGCACAGTCCCGAGCGGCTGCACAACGAGCTGACCTGGATCGAGGAACAGACCGGCGGCAAGCCGTATGGAGTCGACTTGCTGCTGCCCGCCAAGTTTGTCGGTTCCGACACGGGTGGGGTCGACGCCAAGCAGGCCCGTGACCTGTTTCCGGAGGAGCACCGCGCGTTCCTCGACGACCTGCTGCTCCGCTACGGCATCCCCGTATCGATCGAGTCGGCCGACCGGCCGCGCAAGTCGCGAGGGGGCGGCCTCAACATCTCGCCCAAGGGCTACGAGCCGCTGCTCGACGTGGCGTTCAGTCACGACATCCGGCTGATCGCCAGCGCGCTCGGTTCGCCGCCTTCTGATCTCGTCGACCGCGCCCACGACCAGGACGTGCTGGTGGCCGCCCTGGCCGGTACGACGGAGCATGCGCGCCGGCACGCGGCCGCGGGTGTCGACCTGATCGTGGCGCAGGGCACCGAGGCCGGCGGCCACACCGGCGAGGTGGCGACGATGGTGCTGGTCCCCGAGGTAGTTGATGCAGTGGCGCCGACGCCCGTCTTGGCGGCAGGAGGCATCGCGCGGGGCCGTCAGATCGCCGCGGCCCTGGCGTTGGGCGCCGAGGGGGTGTGGTGCGGGTCGGTCTGGCTGACCACCGAAGAGGCGGAGACGTTGCCGGTGGTCAAGGACAAGTTCTTGGCCGCGAGCTCCTCGGACACGGTGCGGTCGCGGTCCATGACCGGTAAGCCAGCGCGGATGCTACGCACCGCCTGGACCGACGAGTGGGACCGGCCCGACAGTCCCGCCCCCTTGGGCATGCCGCTACAGACGGCTCTGATCAATGATTCGCAGGTGCGCATCAACCAGGCGGCCGGCCAGCCGGGCGCCAAAGCCCGCGAGCTGGCAACGTATTTCGTCGGCCAAGTCGTCGGTTCGCTCGACCGGGTGCGGCCGACGCGCGCAGTGGTCCTCGACATGGTCGAGGAGTTCATCGACACCATCGGGCGGCTCGATTCCCTGGCCGATACGTAATCCGCGTGACTGCCAGCGCCCGGCTGCGCTGCCAAAGAAGTGTTCGCCCGCAAGGGTTTTCACGCGACGACGATCGCCCATATCGCCAAGCACGCCGGCCTCCCGCACTGGTCAGCCAGTTGGCGCACCGGAGGCCCAGCACCGCGTGACCAGAAGTGACCGGGGCCCAGGTGGTCGACTTCGTTGTTCGCTGGTGTTCGATGGGCTGCGCCCCGGTGTAGTTCGACGGAGAACACGGCATATTCCCAGCTAGTTGACGCCGGTGAAGCTGGCTACAAGCTGTGTGCACTCGTAATGGATGCATAAAGATTGGGAAACACCACACGAATCAAGTTGACCGGCGCACGCTCGTCGTGGATTATCGGTCGGGTATGCACCTCGTTAGGTGAGGCGTCTACGCGAATATAGGCCACTGACCCCGAACGTCGAAAGACGCCCCGGGTCAGGACAGCTCCTCCCGGCTTAAGGGTTGAGCCCAGGTGGCTTCCGGTTTACCGGACACGTCGTGTGGTGCCAAAGCTCTGACGAGTGGGGTGCGGATTTCCGGCGGTCGCCGGCTTTCTGTGCTCCTTTGCTACGCGTAGATCGTGCGGGTACCAGCCCACACGCGTCGTGACTGTGAGGAGGTGAGGGGCGTTTGAGTACCAGTGATAGTCCCGGTCGAAGTCCGGGCCATGTTTCGTCCCGATCCGGTCTCTGGCACAGTGTTTTCCGCGTGCGTCGCTGAAACGTCAATTGGCTTACCGGCCAAGCCTTCTCAAATCGGAACCAGTACGGGACGGGACACGTCAGTCCATGTAGTGCTCGTTTTGGAATTCCGTCTAGGAGGCGATCATGACCGTAGCTCTGTACGACGAAGTGGTAACCGTAGCGCCCGCCCGCAAGCTGACGGTGGTGCGCGATGTGACCCCGGCCCCAGCGCCCAAGAAGGCGACCCGCCAGCGTGACCTCGCGATTTTCGGCGTCGGCGGCGACCCGCTGGTGCACGGTGCCGCTCGCTTGTTGGCCGTTCCGGTGCGTCACGTCTACGCGGCGCTGTGGCGTGTCGGGGTGCTCGAAGTCCAGGCTTAGGTCTGGTGGGTCTGATGGATCCCATGGGGAGTGACCAATCACGGCTCCAAGCGGTCGCCTGGCCGCAGACGTAGTTCTGCGGCCAGGCGACCGCTTGGAGCGACCTGGATTTGCGGTGCTCAGTAGAATCAATCCACGGCATCGATCCGGCTATCACCGGGGAGCCTTCGGAAGAACAGCCGCTCCGGCCCAGTAGAACCGAACGGGTAGGCCCGTCACAGCCTGCAATGAGCGGCCGCGCGTGAGCGCGGCAAGCGGGGTGGTACCGCGGCGCTCGCGCACTGTGCGCGTCGTCGTCCCCGTGCCGATGCGGATATGGCACAGGAGACCGATGACCGACAGCGCCTACCCGCGCACCGACTTCGGCGCCGACCCACGCGGCGGCTCGCCGGATTTCCCCGCCTTAGAAGCCCAGGTCCTCGAGTACTGGTTCCACGACGACACCTTCCGCGCCACCGTCGCCCGCCGTGACGGGGCGCCGGAATACGTGTTTTACGACGGGCCGCCGTTCGCCAACGGCCTGCCGCACTACGGGCACCTGCTCACCGGCTATGTCAAGGACATCGTCCCGCGGTACCGCACGATGCGCGGCTTCAAGGTGGAGCGCCGCTTCGGCTGGGACACCCACGGGCTACCGGCCGAACTCGAAGTCGAGCGCCAGCTGGGCATCACCGACAAATCCCAGATCGACGCCATGGGGATCGCCGCGTTCAACGACGCCTGCCGGGCGTCCGTGTTGCGCTACACCGACGAATGGCAGGCCTATGTCACCCGCCAGGCCCGCTGGGTCGACTTCGACCACGACTACAAGACGCTCGACCCCGGCTACATGGAGTCGGTGATCTGGGCGTTCAAACAGCTCTGGGACAAGGGCCTGGCCTACGAGGGCTACCGGGTGTTGCCCTACTGCTGGCGCGACGAAACGCCGCTGTCCAATTTCGAACTGCGGATGGACGACGACGTCTATCAAAGCCGCCAAGACCCGGCGCTGACGGTGGGCTTCAAGGTCACGGGCGGGGAGCTGGACGGGGCCTACCTGCTGGTGTGGACGACGACACCGTGGACCCTGCCGTCGAACCTGGCGGTGGCGGTCAATCCGGACGTGACGTATGTGCAGGTGCGGGTGGGGGAGCGGCGCTACGTGTTGGGCGAGGCCCGCCTGGCTGCCTATGCCCGTGAGTTCGGCCCCGAAACAGGAGATGCACCCGAGGTGCTGGGCACCTATCGCGGCGCCGACTTGCTGGGTACCCGGTACCTGCCGCCATTTCCGTATTTCATGGACTCGCCCAAGGCATTTCAGGTGCTGCCGGGCGACTTCGTGACCACCGAGGACGGCACCGGCATCGTGCACATGGCGCCGGCCTACGGCGAGGACGACATGGCCGTCGCCGACGCCGCCGGCATCGCGCCCGTCACCCCGGTCGATTCCAAGGGCCGTTTCGACGCCACCGTCCCGGATTACCAGGGGCAGCACGTCTTTGACGCCAACGCCCAGATCATCCGCGACCTCAAGAACCAAAGCGGTCCGGCGGCGGCCAACGGCGCGGTGTTGGTGCGCCACGAAACCTACGAGCACCCGTACCCGCACTGCTGGCGCTGCCGCAACCCACTGATCTACCGGGCTGTGTCGTCGTGGTTCGTGGCCGTCACCGCATTCCGGGACCGCATGGTGGAACTGAACCAGCAGATCACCTGGTATCCCGAACACGTCAAGGACGGCCAGTTCGGTAAGTGGCTGCAGGGCGCTCGCGATTGGTCGATCTCGCGAAATCGTTACTGGGGCAGCCCGATTCCGGTGTGGAAATCGGATGACCCGGCCTATCCACGCATCGACGTCTACGGCAGCCTCGACGAGCTGGAGCGCGACTTCGGGGTGCGGCCCACCAACCTGCACCGGCCCTACATCGACGAGCTGACCCGGCCCAACCCAGACGACCCCACCGGTCGCAGCACGATGCGGCGCATCAGCGACGTGCTCGACGTGTGGTTCGACTCGGGTTCCATGCCCTATGCGCAGGTGCACTATCCGTTCCAGAACAACGACTGGTTCGACAGCCATTACCCCGGCGACTTCATCGTGGAGTACATCGGCCAAACCCGCGGCTGGTTCTACACGCTGCACGTGCTGGCCACCGCGCTGTTCGACCGGCCGGCGTTCAAAACCTGTGTGGCGCACGGGATCGTGCTGGGCTCCGATGGCCAGAAGATGAGCAAGTCACTGCGCAACTACCCAGACGTGACCGAGGTGTTCGACCGCGACGGCTCCGACGCGATGCGGTGGTTTTTGATGGCCTCGCCGATCTTGCGCGGCGGCAACCTGATCGTCACCGAAGCAGGCATCCGCGAAGGTGTGCGCCAAGTGCTGCTGCCGTTGTGGAATGCCTATAGCTTCTTGGCCCTCTACGCACCGAAAGTCGGTACCTGGCACACCGATTCGGCCCACGTGCTGGATCGCTACATCCTGGCCAAGCTGGCGGTGCTGCGCGACGACCTCACCCACGCGTTGGACGTCTGCGACATCTCCGGGGCCTGCGAGCAGCTGCGCCAGTTCACCGAGGCGCTGACCAATTGGTATGTGCGACGGTCGCGTTCGCGCTTCTGGGAAGAAGATGTGGACGCCATCGACACGCTGCACACCGTGCTGGAGGTGACCGCGCGGCTGGCCGCGCCCCTGCTCCCGCTGACGACCGAGGTGATTTGGCGCGGCCTCACCGGGGAGCGGTCGGTACACCTGACGGACTGGCCGCAAGCCGATGCGTTGCCCGCGGACCCCTACCTGGTTGCCGCCATGGATCAGGTCCGCGAAGTGTGTTCGGCCGCGTCATCGCTGCGCAAGGCCAAGAAGCTGCGGGTGCGCTTGCCACTGCCGAAACTGACTGTGGCGGTGGATGATCCGCAGCGTCTCAAGCCGTTCACCGATCTGATCGCCGACGAGCTCAACGTCAAGCAGGTCGAACTGACCGACGCGATCGACACCTACGGCCGGTTCGAGCTCACGGTCAACGCCCGGGTAGCCGGGCCGCGGCTGGGCAAGGACGTGCAGGCGGCCATCAAGGCGGTCAAGGCCGGCGAGAGCGTCGTCAACGCCGACGGCACCCTGACCGCCGGCCCCGCGGTGCTGCAACCCGACGAGTACAGCTCCCGGCTAGTGGCCGCGGACCCGGAATACACCGCGGCGCTGCCCGATGGGGCGGGGCTTGTCGTGTTGGACGGCACCGTGACCCCCGAGCTGGAGGCCGAGGGCTGGGCCAAGGACCGGATCCGTGAACTGCAGGAGCTGCGCAAGTCGATGGGACTGGATGTGTCCGACCGCATTCACGTGGTGATGTCGGTGCCCGCCGAACGGGCCGACTGGGCCCATACCCATCGCGACCTCATCGCAAGAGAGATCTTGGCGACCAGCTTCGAGTTCGGCGAGCCGGCCGATCCGGTGGAGATCGGCGATGGCGTGCGGGTGACGATCGCCAAGGCGTGAGCTGCTCAGCTGCCGCGACGCAGCGCGCGGTGGGCATGCGACCAGAAAGGCATGCCGGCGACAATCGTGGCGCCGGTGGCGATGAGGCCGACCGCGACGTCGACGCTCTCGCGGCCTTCGGCCGCCCAGTAGACGTCCTTGAGGTCCAGCAGCAGGGCCAGCTCGTCGACGATCAATGCGTTCGCCGAACCGAACGCGACCGCGGCAGCGGGGTGGCGCCGTTGCTTCTCGGTTCCGCGCAGGCCCACGGCCGCCACCGTCGCCAGCAGCGCGATACCAAGGTTGTAGTGGTGAAAGTGCTTGCCACCCAGATTCATTCCGCCACCTGACGGGCCGTGTCCGGCGCGGATCCAGTGGGTGAGTGCACGCAGGCCGGCGAAGGTGACGGTGAAGGACACCCAGGCCAAGACGGTCGCCTGCTGACCGGGTTGCAGTCGCTTGTTCCATTGGTGGCGCAGCCTCGCCCATCGTCCCGCGTGGTCGGCGTCCTCGTGCGGTGCCGGCGCGTTGGGATTCTCGGCGTCCATTACGCCCCCTTAACCGTGCGCCAACGACTCAAGCTGCAACACGGCCGGTGGCAGAGGTTCGTGGCCATAGGCTTCGACGTTAGCCCAATAGCATTAGCGGCTGTGGAGTCCCGTTGGGTGCTGCACCTGGACATGGACGCGTTCTTCGCCTCGGTCGAACAACTCACCCGGCCCACCCTGCGCGGCCGGCCGGTGCTGGTCGGTGGTTTGGGCGGCCGTGGCGTGGTGGCCGGCGCGAGCTACGAAGCGCGGGTGTTCGGCGCGCGGTCGGCCATGCCGATGCACCAGGCCCGTCGGCTGATCGGCGTGACCGCGGTGGTGTTGCCGCCGCGCGGTGTGGTGTACGGGGTGGCCAGCCGACGGGTCTTCGACACCATCCGCGGCGTGGTGCCCGTGGTGGAGCAGCTGTCCTTCGACGAGGGCTTCGGCGAGCCGCCCCACCTCGCCGGGGCGTCGGCGCAGGACGTCGAGGTGTTCTGCGAGGACCTGCGGCAACGGGTGCGGGAGGAGACCGGCTTGATCGCGTCGGTGGGCGCGGGCTCGGGTAAGCAGATCGCCAAGATCGCGTCCGGACTGGCCAAACCGGACGGCATTCGGGTGGTCCCGCGCGCCGAGGAACGGTCGCTGCTGGGCGGGTTGCCGGTGCGCAGGTTGTGGGGCATCGGCCCGGTCGCCGAGGAAAAGCTGAATCGACTCGGCATCGAGACGATCGGCCAACTGGCCGCGCTGGCCGACGCCGAGGTGGCGAACATCCTGGGCGCGACGGTCGGGCCGGCGCTGCACCGGCTGGCCCGCGGCATCGACGACCGCCCGGTCGCCGAGCGTGCCGAAGCCAAGCAGATCAGCGCCGAATCCACCTTCGCCGCCGATCTGACCAACCTCGAGCAGCTGCATGAGGCGATCGACCCGATCGCCGAGCACGCTCATCAGCGCCTGCTGCGCGACGGCCGGGGTGCGCGCACCGTCACGGTGAAGCTGAAGAAGTCCGACATGAGCACGTTGACCCGCTCGGCGACGCTGCCCTACGCGACGACCGAGGCCGGTGCCCTGGTCGCGGTGGCGCGGCGGCTGCTGCTGGACCCACGCCAGATCGGACCCATTCGCCTTCTCGGCGTGGGCTTTTCGGGATTGAGCGACGTGCGCCAGGAGTCGTTGTTCCCGGACCTGGAGCTGTCCTCGGAGACGTCGGAGGCCCACCAGCTGGTAGACGCGCCGCCGCTTGCGCCGTCCGGGCAGGGCGGCCCGGCATGGCGGGTCGGCGACGACGTCTCCCACCGCGATTTCGGGCACGGTTGGGTGCAGGGCGCGGGCCACGGGGTGGTCACCGTGCGCTTCGAGACCCGTGCGTCGGGCGCGGGGCAGGCCCGGACGTTCGCCGCCGACAGTGGCGACCTCACCAGCGCCAACCCGATCGACAGCCTGGACTGGCCGGACTACGTCGGCGTGCTGCGGGCCCAGGAATCCGCCCAGGAATCCGGCGGGGCCTCAGCCCCAGCGCCCGATGATGTCGGCGACGGGTAGCCGCGCGGCCAGGGCGGCCATCAGCAGCACCCGGGTCTGCGGCGGCGCCAGCCGGGGCACCATCACCGCGCCGGCTTCCGCCATGGCGTGGCCGGGACCGTAGCCGGCACTGACCCCGCCCCCGGGGACTCGCGTGCACACCGCGATGACGATCCCGTGGCGGCAATGCCGGCGCACCGCGTCGACCACCGCCCTCCCGGCGTTGCCCGAACCCAGTGCCTGCAGCACCACGGCCTGGGCGCCGGCGGCCACGCAGGCGTCCAGCGCCACCCCGTCGCTGCCCAGGTATGCCGCGACGATGTCGACTCTGGGCGCCGCGGCGGCACGGAGGTCGCCCAGATAAGGCCGGGTCTTTGGGTGGGCCAGCGTCACCTCGCCGGAGGTGGTGCCCAGCTGCGTGCCGGTGAAGCCGCTCAAGTCCTGGGTGGCGACCTTGCGGAAGCCCAACGGTTGCCATATCCGGCCCGCGAAACAGACCAGCACCCCGAGGTCGTGGGCGGCCGGGCTGGAGGCCACCGCCAGCGCGTCGCGCAGATTGGCCGGACCGTCGGCGTCGGGCGCATCGGCGCTGCGCATGGCGCCGGTGAGTACGACGGGAACGCTGCCGTCGTAGGTGAGCTCCAGCCAAAGCGCGGTCTCTTCCATGGTGTCGGTGCCGTGCAGGACGACCACCCCGTGTGCGCCGTCACCGGTCGCGGCCCGCACCGCCGCGCTGATCCGGTCCCAATCGGCCGTTGTCAGCTCGGAGCTGTCGACCGCCATCAGGTCCACGACATCGACGTCCAGGCCCGAGGTCAGGTCCGCGCCGCTGCGGGCGGGTCGGCGGACCCCGTCGGCGCCGGTGCTGGTCGAGATGGTTCCTCCGGTGGTGATGACGACAAGTCGGCCCATGGCGCGATCATCCCGCACCGGCAGTAAGGGATGATGGGGAAGTGCCCGAGGAACCAACAGCCGGTGAGCCCGCGACGGGCGGGACGGTCGGGGAATCCGACGTTCCTGCGGGGCAGCCTCGACGGCTGCGTCTGCTGCTGTCGGTGGCGGGCGTGGTGCTCGCGCTTGACGTTGTGACGAAGGTGCTCGCCGTCAAACTGCTCCCGCCCGGTCAGCCGGTGTCGATCATCGGCGACACGGTGACCTGGACCCTGGTGCGCAATTCGGGGGCGGCGTTCTCGATGGCGACCGGGTACACCTGGGTGTTGACCCTGATCGCGAGCGGTGTGGTGGTCGGAATTTTCTGGATGGGTCGGCGGCTGGTGTCGCCTTGGTGGGCGGTGGGACTGGGGATGATCCTCGGTGGCGCCACGGGCAACCTGGTCGATCGATTCTTCCGGGCGCCCGGGCCGCTTCGGGGACATGTCGTTGACTTTTTGTCGGTCGGCTGGTGGCCCGTCTTCAATGTCGCTGATCCGTCGGTGGTGGGCGGCGCCATCTTGCTGGTTGTGCTGTCGATTTTGGGCTTCGACTTCGACACCGTGGGCCGGCGTAAAGCCGACCTGGACACCGGTGTCCGGCGTGAGGCCGACCGAAGCTGATTGCCGCCGGCGACGATGCAGGGCGCAACGATGAGGAGGAGCGGCGCGTGTTGACTGACCGTTCGATGCCCGTCCCCGAGGGGTTGGCGGGCATGCGCGTCGACGCCGGGCTGGCGCGGCTGCTGGGACTGTCCCGCAGCGCAGTGGCGGCCATCGCCGAAGACGGCGGCGTCGAACTGGACGGCGTGCAGGCGGGCAAGTCCGACCGTCTCACCTCCGGCGCCTGGCTGCAGGTGCGTCTGCCCGAGCCGCCGCCGCCGCCGGAGAACACCCCAGTCGAGATCGATGGCATGACGATCCTGTATTCCGACGACGACATCGTCGCGGTCGACAAACCCGCCGCGGTGGCCGCGCACGCGTCGGTGGGCTGGAGGGGGCCCACGGTGCTCGGCGGCCTGGCCGCCGCCGGTTACCGGATCACCACCTCCGGTGTGCACGAGCGCCAGGGCATCGTGCATCGCCTCGACGTCGGCACCTCCGGTGTCATGGTCGTTGCGCTCTCCGAACGCGCGTACACCGTGCTCAAGCGGGCGTTCAAGCAGCGCACGGTCGACAAGCGCTACCACGCGCTGGTACAGGGGCATCCGGACCCGTCCAGCGGGACGATCGACGCGCCGATCGGCAGGCACCCCGGCGGCGAGTGGAAGTTCGCGGTCACCACAAACGGCCGGCACAGCCTCACCCACTACGACACCGTGGAAGCGTTCGTCGCCGCCAGCCTGCTCGATGTGCAGCTGGAAACCGGCCGCACCCACCAGATCCGGGTGCATTTCGCCGCGCTGCATCATCCGTGCTGCGGCGATCTGGTCTACGGAGCCGACCCGAAGCTGGCGAAAAGGCTTGGGCTGGAACGGCAATGGCTGCACGCGCGGTCGCTGGCATTCGCTCATCCCGCCGACGGCCGGCGGATCGAGATCATCAGTCCGTACCCGCCTGATCTGCAGCACGCGCTGGACGTGCTGCGCGGCGAGGGCTGAATCAGTCGGGTTTACGCGCCTCGACCAGGACCCGTGTCGGGTGCGCGACGAACGGCCCCTCGGCTTCGATGCGCTCATGCAGTTCGCGCAGCCGGTCGCGATAGCGCTCCACGGTGAAGTCGGGCACCGTCCAGATCACCTTGCGCAGGAAGTAGATAACGGCGCCGATGTCGAAGAACTCGGCCCGTAGCCGCTCCAGTCGCATATCCACCATCTGCAGGCCTGCGGCTTGTCCCTG
The DNA here is from genome assembly GCA_963767375.1 of uncultured Actinomycetota bacterium. Classification (GTDB taxonomy): domain Bacteria; phylum Actinomycetota; class Actinomycetes; order Mycobacteriales; family Mycobacteriaceae; genus Mycobacterium. The sequence continues at coordinate 866,737 of CAVYDT010000003.1, read as the reverse complement.
CGCGCTGATGGTGTCCGGGTCACACTCGGCCGATTTCTCTTGTTGCGGCCCGATGAAGTACTCGGCCAGCTCGGACATCGTGGCGGGCCCGATGTGCTGCGCAAAGTAGGTGCCGCCGGGCCGGAGCACCCGAAGGATTTCGGTCCACCACACCGAGATCGGATGGCGGGTGGTCACCAGGTCGAACGCCTCGTCGGCGAACGGCAACGGCGGCTCATCGCGAGTCGCCACGACCACCACGCCCAGCGGATGCAAGCGCTTGGTTGCCAGGGCCGCGTTCGGAGGCCACGTTTCGATGGCGGCCATGGTGGGTGGGAACGGCCCCGCGCCGCCCAGCACCTCGCCGCCGCCGGTGTGAATGTCCAGCGCGGCCGACACGGTGGCCAAACGTTGGCTCAGCAGCCGCTGGTAGCCCCACGACGGCCTTTCCTCCGTGGCGCGGCCGTCGAGCCAGGAGAAATCCCAACCGTCAACCGATACCGAATCAGCCTCTGCCACCAGATCTTCGAATGTGCGACCCATGTTGGGCATGGTAGGCACTTCGTGCTCGCGAACAGACGCAGAATCGCATTTACCCGCGCGGGTTCGTGCGATTCTGCGTCTGCTCGCGGGGCCTGCGGTGGGACGCAGTGGGCGACACGTCGGCGCCCTTAGACGGTGGCCGTGGTGGTTTCACCCGACACCACGTCGGGCGCCAGGGGAGCGATCGCGCACAGGATTTCCGTCACCGTCGCGGCGGGGACCCCGGCCGCGGCCAGCGCGTCACTCAGGTGCCCGGCCACCAGGTTGAAGTGGTGCATGGCGATGCCGCGCCCCTGATGCACTTGTTTCATCGGCACACCGCTGTAGGGCTCGGGCCCGCCGAGAGTGGCCGCGAAGAATTCCGCCTGTTTGCCTTTGAGGCGGTTCATATCCGTGCCGGCGAAGAAGCCGGCCAGCTGATCGTCGGCGAGCACCCGCGCGTAGAAATCCTCGACGACGACCTCGATCGCCTCGTAGCCGCCGATTTTGTCGTACAGGCTGATCGGCGTGCGGAAACGTGCCACAAATCGCATCGCATCAAGGGAACATTCGGGCATTGCCTGCCAGTTATTGTGCGATCACACGCGGATTACCCGTCGTAACAAGATGATCGCCGGCACCCGTCCACGGTGGCGAGTCTGGTGTGATGCCGGGCTGTGGTCACATGACGGTAATCCGCCGCTCTCGGCCGGTTGATGTCCTAGGTTGAGAGTATGACCCGCGTCACATCACCCGCACCGCCGAACCTCGCGAGGAGCGACAGCCGATGAATCTTGGTGACCTGACGAACCTCGTCGAAAAGCCATTCGCGGCGGTGTCCAACATCATCAACACCCCCAACTCGGCGGGGCGATATCGACCGTTCTATCTGAGGAATCTGCTCGATGCGGTGCAGGGCCGCACGCTCAAGGACGCGGTCGAGGGCAGGACGATCCTCATCACCGGCGGGTCGTCGGGCATCGGCGCGGCGGCGGCCAAGAAAATCGCGGAGGCCGGCGGCGCGGTGGTGCTGGTCGCGCGCACCCAGGAGAAGCTCGAAGAGGTCGCCTCTGAAATCCGAGCGGTGCGGGGCGATGGCGCCGCCCACGTGTACCCGTGCGACCTGTCCGACATGGACGCCATCGCCGCGATGGCCGACAAGGTGCTCGCCGATCTCGGCGGCGTCGACATCCTGGTCAACAACGCGGGCCGGTCGATTCGCCGGTCACTGGCCCTGTCCTACGACCGGATCCACGACTATCAGCGCACGATGCAGCTGAACTACCTCGGCGCCGTCCAGCTCATCCTCAAGTTCATCCCCGGGATGCGGGATCGCGGCTACGGGCACATCGTCAACGTGTCCTCGGTCGGCGTGCAGACCCGGGCGCCGCGTTTCGGCGCCTACATCGCCAGCAAGGCCGCGCTGGACAGCCTGTGCGACGCGCTGCAAGCCGAAGTCGTGACGGACGACGTCAAATTCACCACCGTGCACATGGCGCTGGTGCGCACGCCGATGATCGGTCCGACCACGATCTACGACAAGTTCCCGACGCTCACCCCGGATCAGGCCGCCGGCGTGATCACCGACGCGATCGTGCATCGGCCTCGGCGGGTCAGCTCGCCGTTCGGTCAGTTCGCCGCGGTCGCCGACGCCGTCAACCCGTCGGTGATGGACCGAGTGCGCAACCGCGCCTTCGGGATGTTCGAGGACTCCAGTGCGGCAAAGGGAGCCGCCAAGGGTGCCGAATCCGAAACCGACGCAACGCAATTCGACAAACGGAGCGAGACATTCGTCCGCGCGACTCGAGGGATTCACTGGTGATGATATGAGCCTTCCGAAACCGAACAGTCAGACCAGCGTCGTCATCACCGGCGCCTCCTCGGGCATCGGTACCGAACTGGCCCACGGCTTGGCCCGGCGCGGTTTTCCGCTGCTGCTGGTGGCGCGCCGCCGCGAGCGACTCGACGAGCTTGCCAACGAGGTAGGCAAGGAATACTCCGTCGGCGTCGAAGTCATGCCGCTGGACCTCAGCGCCGCCGCGTCCCGCCGAAAATTGGCGGACCGGCTCCGCAACGAACCGATCGCCGGCCTCTGCAACAGCGCCGGATTCGGCACCAGCGGGGTGTTCCACGAGCTGCCGGTCGAACGCGAGAGCGAAGAGGTCACGCTCAACTCGCTCGTGCTGATGGAACTGACGCACGCGGCGTTGCCGGGCATGGTGGAGCGCGGCGCGGGCGCGGTGATGAACATCGCGTCGATCGCCGGGTTCCAGCCGATTCCCTACATGGCGGTGTATTCGGCCACCAAGGCCTTTGTGCAGACGTTCTCCGAAGCCGTTCACGAGGAGCTGCACGGGACGGGAGTCTCGGTGACAGTGCTGTGTCCGGGCCCGGTGCCCACCGAGTGGGCCGAGATCGCCAACGCCGAGCGGTTCAGCATTCCCGCTGCCCAGGTGTCGCCGCAAGACGTCGCCGAAGCCGCGATCGGCGGCATGCTTGCCGGTAAACGCAGTGTGGTGCCCGGCCTCGTGCCCAAGGTCGTCAGCACCGGCGGCCGATACGTGCCGCGCACCCTGCTGCTGCCCGCGATCCGGATCGGCAACCGACTCCGCGGCGGGCCTAGCCGCTGATGGCTGCGGTCGACATGACGGCCGACATGCCGATGAGTCCGCAGGATGTGTGGGACCACGTTGCGGACCTGTCGGATCTGGGTGAGTGGTTGGTGATGCACGAGGGGTGGCGGAGCGAGCTGCCCAACGAGATCACCGAGGGCACCCAAATCGTCGGCGTGGCACGTTCCAAAGGCCTGCGCAACCGGGTGACCTGGACGGTGACGAGGTGGGATCCGCCGCACGAGGTCGCGATGTCGGGATCGGGCAAGGGCGGAACGAAATACGGCATCCGGCTCACGGTGCAGCCCACCAAGGACGGGTCCACCCTGGGCCTGCGCCTTGAGCTGGGCGGCCGTGCACTGTTCGGTCCGGTTGGGTCGGCCGCGGCCCGCGCCGTCAGGGGAGACGTGGAGAAATCGTTGAAGCAGTTCGTCGAGCTCTACGGGTAGTGCGAATCATGGGCGATCGCAAGCGCGGCGGAGCCGGGCGCAGCGGGTCGCCCCGAATCGTGGGCGATCGCAAGCGCGGCGGAGCCGGGTGCAGCGGGTCGCCCAGAATCATGGGAACGACACACTCCGCGACACGCCCGAAAGCCGTCGGTCCTCGGTCATAGACTGGCGTCCCTATGACCGTTCCGTCTGCTCCTCGCACAAGCGCTCGTCGCGAGTCCTCGTTCGTGCATCTGCATAACCACACCGAGTACTCGATGCTGGATGGTGCCGCGAAGATCACGCCGATGCTGTCCGAGGTGGACCGACTGCAGATGCCCGCGGTCGGGATGACCGACCACGGAAACATGTTCGGCGCCAGCGAGTTCTACAACGGCGCGACTCAGGCCGGTATCAAGCCGATCATTGGGGTCGAGGCGTATATCGCTCCCGCTTCCCGCTTTGATACCCGGCGCATGCTGTGGGGTGACCCCGGCCAGAAGTCCGACGACGTCTCGGGCAGTGGCTCCTACACGCACCTGACGATGGTGGCGGAGAATGCCACCGGCCTGCGCAACCTGTTCAAGCTGTCCTCGCTGGCGTCATTCGAGGGTCAGCTGGGCAAGTGGTCGCGGATGGACGCCGAGCTGATCGCCGAAAACGCCGCCGGCATCATCGCCACGACGGGGTGCCCGTCGGGTGAGGTGCAGACACGGCTTCGGCTGGGACACGACCGCGAGGCCCTGGAGTCGGCCGCCAAGTGGCGGGAGATTTTCGGCGCCGACAACTACTTCCTGGAGTTGATGGACCACGGTTTGTCGATCGAACAGCGGGTCCGCGAGGGATTGCTGGAGATCGGCCGCAAGCTTGGCATTCCGCCGCTGGCCACCAACGACTGCCACTACGTCACCCGCGACGCCGCCCACAACCACGAGGCGCTGCTGTGCGTGCAGACCGGCAAGACGCTATCGGATCCGAACCGGTTCAAGTTCGACGGCGACGGCTATTACCTCAAGTCGGCCGCCGAGATGCGCCAGATCTGGGACGACGAGGTTCCCGGCGCCTGCGACTCCACGCTGTTGATCGCCGAGCGGGTGCAGCCCTACGACGAGGTGTGGGCACCGCGCGACCGGATGCCGGTCTTCCCGGTGCCTGAAGGGCACGACCAGGCGTCCTGGCTGCGCCACGAGGTGGATGCCGGGCTGCTCCGGCGGTTTCCCGATGGCCCGCCGGACGGTTACGGGGCGCGCGCGGCCTACGAGATCGACGTCATCTGTTCGAAGGGCTTCCCGTCCTACTTCCTGATCGTCGCCGACCTGATCAACTACGCGCGGTCGGTCGGCATCCGGGTCGGTCCGGGCCGGGGCTCGGCCGCGGGCTCGCTGGTGGCCTACGCCCTGGGCATCACCGACATCGACCCGATCCCGCACGGACTGCTGTTCGAGCGGTTCCTCAACCCCGAACGTACGTCGATGCCCGACATCGACATCGACTTCGACGACCGTCGTCGCGGCGAGATGGTGCGCTACGCCGCCGACAAATGGGGGCAGGACCGGGTCGCCCAGGTCATCACCTTCGGCACCATCAAAACCAAAGCAGCGCTGAAGGATTCGGCGCGGATCCACTACGGCCAGCCCGGGTTCGCCATCGCCGACCGCATCACCAAGGCGCTGCCGCCGGCGGTAATGGCCAAGGACATTCCGCTGTCGGGAATCACCGACCCGAACCACGAGCGGTACAAGGAAGCCGCCGAAGTCCGCGGCCTGATCGAGACCGACCCCGATGTTCGCACCATCTACCAGACCGCGCGCGGCCTGGAGGGCCTGATCCGCAACGCCGGCGTGCACGCCTGCGCGGTGATCATGAGCAGCGAGCCGCTGACCGAGGCCATCCCGCTGTGGAAGCGACCGCAGGACGGGGCCATCATCACCGGCTGGGATTACCCGTCGTGTGAGGCCATCGGCCTGCTGAAGATGGACTTCCTGGGCCTGCGCAACCTGACGATCATCGGCGACGCGATCGAGAACATCAGGGCCAACAGGGGAATCGACCTCGACCTGGAATCGGTGCCGCTGGACGACGCGCCCACCTACGAGCTGCTGGGGCGCGGCGAGACCCTGGGCGTATTCCAGCTCGACGGCGGGCCGATGCGTGACCTGCTGCGCCGCATGCAACCCACCGGCTTCGCGGACATCGTCGCGGTGCTCGCGCTGTACCGGCCCGGTCCGATGGGCATGAACGCCCACAACGACTACGCCGACCGCAAGAACAACCGGCAGGCCATCAAGCCCATTCACCCCGAACTGGCCGAGCCGCTGCGTGAGGTCCTCGCCGAGACCTACGGCCTGATCGTCTATCAAGAGCAGATCATGCGCATCGCGCAGAAGGTGGCCAGCTACTCGCTGGCCCGAGCCGACATTCTGCGTAAGGCGATGGGCAAGAAGAAACGCGAGGTGCTGGAAAAGGAGTTCGAGGGCTTCTCCGACGGCATGACGGCCAACGGCTTCTCGACGGGTGCGATCAAGGCGCTGTGGGACACCATCCTGCCGTTCGCCGACTACGCGTTCAACAAGTCTCACGCCGCGGGCTACGGCCTGGTGTCCTACTGGACCGCGTACCTGAAGGCCAACTATCCCGGCGAGTACATGGCGGGTCTGCTCACGTCGGTGGGTGACGACAAGGACAAGGCCGCGGTCTATCTCGCCGACTGCCGCAAGCTCGGCATCACGGTGTTGCCGCCGGACGTCAACGAGTCCGGTCTGAACTTCGCGTCAGTGGGCGCCGACATCCGCTACGGGCTGGGCGCGGTGCGCAACGTCGGCGCCAACGTGGTGGGTTCGTTGATCGATACTCGCGGCGACAAAGGGAAATTCACCGACTTCTCGGACTACCTGAACAAGATCGATATCTCGGCGTGCAACAAGAAAGTCACCGAGTCGCTGATCAAAGCCGGCGCGTTCGATTCGCTGGGGCATTCGCGCAAGGGTCTTTTCCTGGTGCACACCGACGCGGTGGACTCGGTGCTGGGCACCAAGAAGGCCGAGGCGATGGGGCAGTTCGACCTGTTCGGCGGCGACGACGGCTGCACCGAGGCGGTGTTCACCATCAAGGTGCCTGACGACGAGTGGGAAGACAAACACAAGCTGGCCCTCGAACGCGAGATGCTGGGCCTCTACGTGTCCGGGCATCCGCTCAACGGCGTCGCGCACCTGCTGAGCGCCCAGGTCGACACCGCCATTCCGGCGATCCTCGACGGTGACGTTCCCAACGACACCCAGGTGCGGGTGGGCGGCATCCTGGCCTCGGTGAACCGGCGGGTCAACAAGAACGGAATGCCTTGGGCGTCGGCTCAATTGGAAGACCTCACCGGCGGCATCGAGGTGATGTTCTTCCCGCACGCCTACTCCGCCTACGGTGCCGACATCGTCGACGACGCGGTGGTGCTGGTCAACGCCAAGGTCGCGGTCCGGGACGATCGGATCGCCCTGATCGCCAACGAGCTTGTGGTGCCCGACTTTTCCAGCGCACGGGTGGACCGGCCGCTGGCGGTGAGCCTGCCGACCCGGCAGTGCACCCTCGACAAGGTGAGCGCGCTCAAGCAGGTGCTGGCGCGCCACCCCGGCACCTCGCAGGTGCATCTGCGGCTGATCAGCGGGGACCGGATCACCACCCTGGAGCTGGACGCCTCGCTGCGGGTGACACTCTCGCCGGCGCTGATGGGCGATCTGAAGGCGCTGCTCGGTCCGGGTTGCCTGGGCGGTTAGCGTCTAGTCACCTGCAGCGCAGCGCGAACCGCTCTGGATGGACCATGTCCAGGGGCCCGGTCATTTCGGGCCATCCCTGGTCGTGGGCCACCTCGCCGGTGGCGAAGACGATCACATTCTGCCGATACCACCACTCACACCGTTCGTCCCAACCACAGCCGCTGCGGAGCACAGCGCCCGAGGAGGGTCAGTCGCTGCCGATGACGCTCTCGCCCGTGCTGATGACAGATCTGTGGAAGCTGCTAGGTTCAGGGTGCTTGGGCGACCAGTAAAACCCTATTCTTGGCGCATCGGGTCGGTGTACTCGAGATCAAGGGGCCCGGATGACAGCCGCGGAGTCCACCTGCTCAGCGTGTGGGACTGAACTGCGGGCGAGCGCGCGATTCTGTGACGGTTGTGGGTCGCCGGTGGCGCCGCGGAAGTCGGCCGAGTACAAGCAGGTGACGGTGTTGTTCGCCGACGTGGTGCGCTCGATGAACATCGCGGCGGCGCTCGGCCCGGAGCGCTTGCGCGAGATCATGACGAAGCTGCTCGATCGCTGCGCGGTGACGGTCCACCGCTACGGCGGCACCGTGGACAAGTTCACCGGCGACGGCATCATGGCGGTTTTCGGGGCGCCGATCGCGCTGGAGGATCACGCTGTTCGCGCGTGTTTGACGGCCTTGGAAATCCAGAAAGAGATGGGCGGCCTCACCGCGGAGGTGCAGGCCAGAGACGCCATCGACGTCCAATTGCGGATCGGGTTGAACTCGGGTGAGGTGATTGCGGGCGACATCGGTTCCGGCGCATGGAGTTACACCGCGGTCGGTCATCAGGTCGGCATGGCCCAGCGAATGGAATCAGTGGCGCCGCCCGGTGGAGTGATGCTCAGCGAGTCCACGGCGGCTCTAGTCGCCCGCGCCACGGTGCTCGGCGAACCGCAAAGGATGCACATCAAGGGCTCCGACGAGCCGGTGGTTGCCTGGCCGTTGCTTTGCATGGGGACTGGGCGCCAGCCCGTCGGCCGGTGGGTGTCGACGCTTATCGACCGGACATGGGAGCTGGCCACGCTGACCGCGATGCTGGATCAGTCGGCGGCGGGCCGGGGTTGCGTGGTCCGGGTGGTCGGGCCCGCCGGTATCGGCAAAAGCCGCACCGTCGGCCAGATCGCGGTGATCGCGGCAAGCCGTGGCATTCAGGTGTTGTCTACCTACTGTGAGTCGCACACCAGCGAGGTCCCCCTCCTGGTGCTGGCGCGGCTGCTGCGGGCGGCGTTCGGGGTGGACGGGCTCGGCGACAACCAGGCCCGGGCGCTGCTGCGGGACACGGTTCCCGGCGCCGACGAACCCGACCGGGTGCTGCTCGAGGACGCGCTGGGCATCCGTGACCCCGCCGACGAGCTGCCCGACATCGCGCCCGATGCGCGACGACGGCGGTTGACAGCGCTGGTGAACGCGGCCGCTCTGGCCAGGAAAGCCCCGTGTGTCTACTTGATCGAAGACGTCCACTGGATCGATGCGACCAGTGAGTCGATGCTGGCCGATTTCCTGACAGTCGTTCATCAGACTCATTCGTTGGTGCTGATCACCTATCGCCCCGAGTACCGTGGCGAGTTGAGCCATACGGCAGGGGCGCAAACGATTTCGCTTGCACCCCTTGATATTTCAGACACAACGGCACTGGTCACGCAGTTGTTGGGAACCGATCCCTCGGTTGCCGGGCTGACCGTGCAGGTGGCCGAGCGCGCGGCCGGTAACCCGTTCTTCGTCGAGGAGATCGTGCGTGACCTGTGCGATCGAGGGGTGCTGGCGGGCGAGCGGGGCGCGCACGTGAGTGCCGGCGGATCGACCGACGTGACCGTGCCGGCCACCCTGCAGGCAGCGATCGCCGCGCGCATCGACCGCCTCGACAGCGCGGCGAAACAGACGTTGTACGCCGCGGCGGTGATCGGTTTTCGCTTCCGCGCGGACCTGCTGGCGACCCTCGCCGATTGCACGACGCTGGCCGGGCTGGTGCAGGCCGAGCTTGTCGAGCAGGTGATGTTCACGCCGGTCGAGGAGTACGCGTTTCACCAGCCGCTGATCCGTTCGGTGGCCTATCGGTCACAGCTCAAGGCGGGCCGCGCCGCGCTGCACAGGCGGGTCGCCGCGGCGATCGCGGAGCGCGACCCGGCGTTGGCTGAGGAGAACGCGGCGCTGATCGCCGAGCATCTGGAGCTGGCCGGTGATCTGCAGGAGGCGTTCGGGTGGCACATGCGCGCCGCAACCTGGCTGACCCGCCGCGACGTGCACGCGGCGCGAACGGCCTGGCAGCGTGCCCGCCACGTCGCCGACCAGCTGCCGGGCGACGCGATCGGCCGGGACGCGATGCGGATCTCGCCCCGGTCCCTGCTCTGCGTCAGCGCCTGGCGCGTCGGCGGAAGCGTCGACGACACGGGCTTCGAAGAACTGCACGAACTGGCGACCGCCGCCGCCGACAAGGCGTCGCTGGCAATCGGCATAACCGGACAGGTGTTCGCGCTCGCCGTCTACGGGCGCTACCAGGAGGCGTGCCGGCTGGTCCCGGAACTGCTCAACCTCGGCGACTCCGTCGGCAATTCGATGCTGACGGACGCGCTGTTGATGGCGGCACTCACCGCGAGGTTCGGAACCGGTGAGCTGACCGAAGTCATGCGGTTGTCGCAGCGGATCATTGACGACACCGACGCGGATCCGCGGCGGGGCAATTTCCTCATCGATTCACCGCTGACGGTCGCGCTGATGATGCGTGCCGCCGCCGGGATGTGCATGGGCATTCCGGCGTGGAAGGGCGACGTCGACCGAGCGGTCCCCATGTGCGCCGAGTTCGAGCCCGGCGTGCGGGCGGGGCTGCTTCTCTACGTCTACGCGATCGGCGTCGCCAACGGGCTGCTCGTTCCCGACGCGGCGATGCTGCGCGAGTCGGCCGAGGCCCTTCGCGTCGCCGAGGAGCGGGGGGACGAGTTCGCGCTGGCGTCGGCCAGGTTCCTGCGCGGCCTCATCCTGGCGCAGTGTGGCGGCCCGCAGCGCGCGGAGGGCTTCGAATTGCTTGGGCAGTCACGCGAAACCGCCCTCCGCGACCGGGTTAACCAGGCGGCGTTGCAGCAGCTCAAGGTCGAACGCGCCAAAGAGGAGGCCCGCACCGGTGACCTCGACGCCGCGGTGGCACGGCTGCGTGCGGTCGTCGAGGAACAATTCCGTAGCGATGCGGTGATGTTCCTCGGCGCCGGCGTCACCGCCTTCGTGGAAGCACTGCTGCAGCGCGGTGGCGAGGCCGACGTCAGCGAAGCGGCCGTTGCGATCGAGCAACTGGGCGCGGTGTCCACCGAGCCGGACTTCGTGTTGTTCGACGTTGCGCTGTTGCGTCTGCGCGCCTTGCTTGCGCGCGCTCGCGGTGACGAGGACTCGTACCGCGACTTCGCCCAGCGTTATGGAGAGACGGCCGCGTCATACGGCTTCGAAGGACACCTGGCGCTGGCCCAGCTCCTGTAGCTCAGCAAACCTCGCCAGCGCGGGCCCCGCGGACGTACGCTCGGCGATGTGATGTGGGCAACACTGCTCCGGCGTCGAGGAGAACGGACATGACCGCAGCCGAACGTCCCGCCATCATGTGTGGGGCATTCCAGCGCACCGCCGCAATCGATCCGGGTGCGGTCGCGCTCCGGACGCCTGGCGGCACGGCGTGAACGGGGGACGGGTAACGGTCGCGCGGGAGTTGGGCCGCGCCGGGATGCGAAAAGTGTTGCAGCGCACCGGAATTATCGCGGAATCGGTGGCGCCGTTGTCGACCGATCCGTCCGAGGTGGTGCAGCTGCTGGACGCGTCGTGGTATGAGGAGCGATTGCAGAAGCTGGCGGCTGAACTCGGGCGCGACCCTGAAGGCGTGCGCGCCGAAGCCGCGGGTTACCTGCGCGAGATGGCGGCCTCGTTTGACGATCGGGCGGTGGAGGCCTGGCGCGGATTCAGCCGCTGGCTCATGCGGGCCTACGACGTGCTCGTCGACGAGGACCAGATCGCCGCACTGCGCAAGCTGGATCGCAAGGCGACGTTGGCGTTCGCCTTTTCCCATCGTTCCTACCTGGACGGCACGCTGCTGCCCGAGGTGATTGCGGCCAATCGGCTCACGCCCGGGCGCACATTCGGCGGCGCGAACCTGAACTTCTTCCCGATGGGGGCGTGGGCCAAGCACACCGGGACCATCTTCATCCGTCGCCAGACCAAAGACATTCCCGTCTATCGGTTCGTGCTGCGCGCCTACACCGCGCAGTTGGTGCAAAACCACGCCAACCTGACCTGGTCGATCGAGGGCGGCCGGACCAGGACCGGCAAGCTGCGGCCGCCGGTGTTCGGCATCCTGCGCTACATCGCCGACGCCGTCGACGAAATCGACGGTCCCGAAGTGTATTTGGTGCCGACCTCGATCGTGTACGACCAGCTCCACGAGGTCGAGGCCATGACCACCGAGGCCTACGGTGCCGCCAAACGGCCCGAAGACCTTCGCTTCCTGGTCCGGCTCGCGCGACAGCAAGGCGAGCGGCTCGGGCGCGCTTACCTGGACTTCGGCGAACCGCTGCCGCTGCGCAAGCGCCTGGAGGAGTTGCGCGCCTTGCAAACCTCGGACTCGGGCACCGGAACCGAAATCGAGCGCATCGCCCTGGATGTGGAGCACCGGATCAACCGCGCCACGCCCGTCACCCCTACGGCGGTGGTGAATCTCGCGCTGCTGGGCGCCGACCGCTCGTTGTCCATCGGCGAGGTGCTGGCCACGGTGCGACCGCTGGCGAGTTACATCGCGGCCCGGAACTGGGCGGTGGCCGGCGCGGCCGATCTCACGAATCGCTCGACCATCCGGTGGACGCTGCACCAGCTGGTGGACTCCGGCGTGGTGCAGGTCTATGACGCCGGAACCGAGGCGGTGTGGGGGATCTGCGAGGACCAGCATCTGGTTGCCGCGTTCTACCGCAACACCGCGATCCATATCCTGGTCGACCGCGCGATCGCCGAGACGGCGTTGTTGGCGGCGACTGAAATCGCTGAAATCGCTGAAATCGCTGAAATCGCTGAAATCTCGGAGACGGCTGAAACGTCCGGGGACGCTACGGTTTTGCCGACCATCGTGCGCGACGAGGCGCTGCGGTTGCGCGAAGTGCTGAAGTTTGAATTCCTGTTCTCGGCACGAGCGCAGTTTGAGAAGGAACTCGCCGACGAGGTCCGCCTGATCGGCCATGTCGAGGACATCACCAAGCCCGTCGCCGCCGCCGATGTGCGGGGGTTGCTGGAATCGGCCGATGTGCTGCTGGCGCATCTGGTTTTGCGCCCGTTCCTCGACGCCTACCACATCGTGGCCGACCAGTTGGCCGCTTACGAGGACGAGTCGTTCGACGAGGGAACCTTCCTGCAGGAGTGCCTTCAGGTGGGCAAGCAGTGGGAGCTGCAGCGCAGAATCGCCAGCGCCGAGTCGAGGTCGATGGAACTGTTCAAGACCGCATTGCGGTTGGCCCGGCACCGCGAGCTGATCGACGGCGTTGATGACCCAGATATCGCTGGGCGACGACGGGGGTTCGCCGACGAGATCGCCACCGCCGTCCGGCGCGTCAACACCATCGCCGAGCTGGCCAGGACGCGGTAACCATCGCCCCACGGTAAACTGCTCGTTAGTTATGCTAACGGGTCGACCCCGCCCTCCCGAGGATGCGATGACTGACAAGCCCAGTAGCGAAGCCCGTCCCCTGATCGGGTTCATCACCCGGGATAACGCGCCGCAGATCAGCCCGGCGCCGATCAGCCGGACGTGGATGTCAGAGATGGCAGAGCTGCGCATCGGCTGGCCCAATCGGTGTCTGCCGATGCTCATCGCCAACCAGAGTGGCTGGGAGCTGCGCAATCCGTGCGGGTTCACCGCCACCTGGATGGGTCAGCAGGGCGTGGATGTGATGATCGCGCCCGATAAGCGCGACGCCGGGCAGCTGCTGCCCGCCAGCCATTTCGGTGACGGCATTCTGACCTGGCATCTGCCGATCCTGTTTCGCACCCCGCCGGGCTACAACCTCCTGGTCCGCGGGCCGGCGAACTATCCGAAGGACGCCGTGTCTCCGCTGGAGGGCATCGTCGAAACCGACTGGGCGAGCGCGAGTTTCAGCATGAACTGGAAATTCACCCGCAAGCTGATGCCGGTGCGATTCGAGGTTGACGAGCCGATTTGCTTGATTGTCCCGCAGCGCCGGAACGAGCTCGAAGAGTTCGCCCCCGAGCTCAGGCGCATCGAGTCCGACGAAGATCTGCAGCGCAAGTATGAGCTCTTCCTCAGCTCACGTGACGAGGATGGGATGGCCAAGGCGACGGCGGACGTAGCGGCGGGAGGGCGGGTGGAGTGGCAGGGCGACTACACGCGCGGCAGGCACCGGGACGGCGAGGCCGGGGCAGCCGATCACCAGACGCGCCGTCATCTCCGTTCGTTTCAGCAAGGATCCGAATAGGACCGCCGGGGGCACACTGCGGCCGTCGTATTGTGGTTGGTATGCCGCTTTCAGGTGAATATGCACCCAGCACTTCGGACTGGGCTCGTGAACAAGCCGACAAGTACATGGAATCCGACGGAACCGACGGCACCGAGTTGAATGGCAGGCCCGTCATCCTGCTAACCACGGTCGGGGCCAAGACCGGCAAGCTTCGCAAGACGCCGCTGATGCGGGTCGAGCACAACGGCGAGTACGCAATCGTCGCTTCGCTGGGCGGGGCACCGAAGAACCCGGTCTGGTACTACAACGTCGCCAAGAACCCGCGGGTCGAGCTGCAGGACGGTACCGTCACCCGCGATTACGACGCCCGTGAGGTGTCCGGCGACGAGAAGGCCGCTTGGTGGGAGCGCGCGGTGGCGGCCTTTCCCCCTTACGCCGACTACCAGAAGAAGACCGATCGCCAGATTCCGCTGTTCGTGCTGACCCCGGTGAGCTGAATTGCCTGTTGGCTGGCATGGCACCATTGATCGGTGTCCGCTGAACTGAGCCAGAGTGGGTCATCGCTGCCTCCGCTGTGCGCGGCGGACATCGACAGCGCGGCCAAGCGGATCGCTCCGGTGGTCACGCCGACCCCGTTGCAGCTCAGCGATCGGTTGTCGGCGATCACTGGCGCGCGGGTCTACCTCAAACGCGAAGACCTCCAGGTGGTGCGCTCCTACAAGCTGCGCGGCGCCTACAACCTGTTGGTGCAGCTGACCGATGAAGAGATTGCCGCCGGCGTCGTCTGCTCCTCGGCGGGCAACCACGCGCAGGGCTTCGCGTATGCGTGCCGGACGCTGGGCGTGCGCGGCCGCGTCTATGTGCCCGCCAAAACGCCCAAGCAGAAGCGTGACCGAATCCGCTACCACGGCGGGGAGTTCATCGAGCTGATCGTGGGCGGGTCGACCTACGATCTGGCTGCCGAGGCTGCGTTAGCCGACGTCGAGCGGACCGGCGCCACGCTGGTGCCGCCGTATGACGACCCGCGCACCATGGCCGGCCAGGGCACGATTGCCGTCGAAGTGCTCGATCAACTCGCCCCGCTCGTTGGGGAACCCGACCTGGTGGTGGTCCCCGTCGGCGGTGGCGGCTGCATCGCCGGCATCACCACCTACCTGGCCGAGCGCACCACCAACACCGCGGTGCTGGGTATCGAGCCGGCCGGTGCCGCCGCGATGATGGCTGCGCTGGCCGCGGGTGAGCCGGTGACGCTGGACCATGTGGACCAGTTCGTGGACGGCGCGGCGGTGCGGCGGGCGGGGACGCTGACCTATGCCGCGCTGGCCGCCGCCGGCGACATGGCGTCGATCAGCACCGTCGACGAGGGCGCGGTCTGCACCGCGATGCTGGACCTCTACCAGAACGAGGGCATCATCGCGGAGCCGGCGGGTGCGCTCTCGGTGGCCGGACTGCTGGAAACCGACATCGAGCCCGGGTCGACCGTGGTTTGCCTCATCTCGGGCGGCAACAACGACGTGTCGCGCTACGGCGAGGTGCTGGAGCGCTCCCTGATCCATCTGGGCCTCAAGCACTACTTCCTGGTGGACTTCCCGCAGGAGCCCGGCGCCTTGCGCCGATTCCTCGATGAGGTGCTGGGCCCCCACGACGACGTCACCCTGTTCGAGTACGTCAAGCGCAACAACCGGGAGACCGGCGAGGCGCTGGTGGGTATCGAGCTGGGATCGGCCGCGGACCTGGACGGTTTGCTCGCCCGGATGCGGGCGACGGACATTCACGTCGAAACCCTCGCGCCCGGTTCGCCGGCCTACCGCTACCTCTTGTAGCGAATGCCTACCCGGCGCGAGCGTCCGCGGTCAAGGTCGGCGGTACGACGCCAGATAGGGCGGCACCGGGGTAGTGGGGTCGAGGTCGTCGGCCGGCACCGGGGTTTCGGCCGTCAGGCTCAGCGGCAGCACGCCCGCCCAGTGCGGGAGTGCGCAATCTTCCGGGTCGTCAACTGGGCCGCCGGTGCGCACCTTGGCCGAAACCTCGACGAGGTCCAGGGCGAGCACCGCGGTTGCGGCGAGCTCACGCTCGTTCGGGAGCCTGCAGTCGGCGGCGCGTCCGGGCGCGATGTGGTCAAGAAGCGACCCCAGCGCCCGCAGTTTCTCGGCCGGGTCTTCGACCAGCCGCGCGTCACCGATTACCACGACCGAGCGGTAGACCAGCGAATGGTGCAGCGCCGAGCGGGCCAGCACCAACCCGTCGACGAGGGTGGCGGTGACACAGACGGGCAGGCCGCCTCCGGTCTTGGCGGCGAGCATCGGGGCGCTGCCGGTGGAGCCGTGCAGGTACAGGGCTTCGCCGCGGCGGACGTGCGTCGTCGGCAAGACCACTGCCCTGCCATCGCTGACATAGCCGAGGTGACAGATCAGCGACTCGTCGAGGATGCGATGGACGACCTCGCGGTCGTAGCTGGCGCGTTCCCGATACCGGGTGGGCGTGGTTCGTGCTGTGGGGCGGTAAGCGGTTTCCATGAATAGCCTCTGGTTGCCTTTAATATTGTCCTAGTACATAATAAACTGCGTGCCAGTACAATATATGATAGCCGGTGCGGGTGCGGAGTCGATAGCGGCCAACGTCGAAGAGGCGATCTCTGGGGGAGCGCTGGCGCCCGGCCACGCGCTGCCACCGATCCGCGAACTGGCCGGCCAGCTCGGGGTGAACGCCAACACTGTCGCCGCGGCCTACCGCCTGCTGCGCGACCGTGGCGCCGTCGAAACCGCCGGGCGGCGTGGCACCCGGGTGCGGCACCGGCCGGCAACCACACCCCGGTCGCTGCTCGGGCTCGACGTGCCCGCGGGCGCGCGCGATCTGTCGACCGGCAACCCGAACCCGGCTTTGCTGCCCATTGCGGACGCCCGCTTCCCGCAGGCCTGCCCCGGCGCACCGCTGCTGTATGGGCAGGCGCCGATGTCGCCCGAGTTGATCGATCACGCCCGCGCAACGCTGGCCGCGGACGGTGTTCCCGCCGAACATCTCGCGGTGACCAGCGGGGCGCTGGACGGCATCGAGCGGGCGCTGAGCGCGCACCTGCGCCCCAGCGACCGGGTGATCGTCGAGGATCCCGGCTGGGCGAATCTGCTGGATCTCATTGCGGCGCTGGGACTTTCGGCTGAGCCGGTCCGGGTCGACGACGACGGGCCGCTGGTCGCCGACATGGCGCGGGCGCTGGGTCGCGGGGCGCGGGCGCTGATCGTAACCACACGTGCGCAAAACCCCACCGGCGCGGCGTTGTCCGCGGAACGCGCCGATGCGCTACGGGGCCTGCTGGCCGGCCGGCCCGACGATCTGCTGCTTGTCGAGGACGACCACTGCGCGGGCATCTCCGGTGCGCCGCTGCACACGTTGGCGGGGTCGACTAGTCATTGGGCTTTTGTGCGATCGGCGTCGAAGGCCTACGGACCCGACCTGCGGCTCGCCGTGATGGCCGGAGACCGTCGCACCGTTGAGCGGGTACACGGACGACTGCGGCTGGGGCCGGGCTGGGTGAGTCACCTGCTGCAAGGTCTCGCGGTCAGCTTGTGGGCCGATGACGCCGCCGCGCGCCTCATCGCGAAGGCGGAGGACGGGTACACCGGCAACCGTGTTCGGCTGTGCGCCGCGCTGGCCGAGCGCGGCTTGCCCGCCCACGGTCGGTCGGGCCTCAACGTCTGGATCCCGGTGCCCGACGAGACGGTCGCCATCACCCGAATGCTCACTGCGGGCTGGGCCGCGGCGCCGGGAACACGGTTCCGGATTCGCACCGGGCCGGGAATCCGCGTCACCGTCGCGGACCTGACCGAAAGCGAGATCGATCCGCTCGCCGACGCAGCCGCCGAGGCGGTGCTCAGCACCGGCCGTCGTTACGTGTGACGGCATCGGTCTGTAGCAGCGATTCGTCGTTCGCCCGAAAGACCGGCTCCAGCGGTACAGCGAATCGTTCGGCCATGTCGTTCAACGATTTTGACCACAGCCGGTCAGCCGGGCAGATCGGGCCGAGCCCAGGTCCTGTCAGCAGCAATGCCACAGTGGTGCCAGGAGCCAGGTCGTCGAGCAGCGTGCGCAGTGCCGACATGAGGTGCTTCAGCATTCGGGCGCGTGGCCGGGGACCGATAGCGAGCTGGCCGAGCTCCTTCGTCAAGCGACGATCCGGCCCGAGAAAGCCAAACCACAGCAACCTTTCACTAAATCCCAGCGGTCCCATCAAGGCGCGCCACCGCTGGCGCAGATCGGAGGCTGAATACGCGGGATCGGTGGCGGTTTCCATGGGCGGGATGGGCAACAGCTCGGAATGACTCATCGGCGAAGCATCGGCGGTAGGCCGCGATCCTGCTAATCAGTTATCCACAGCCCGCCGATCGTGAACGACTGCGCGGTAGATCGAAATCGATCCGCTGACCGTTTCGAACACGTGGGTTTCCTCGACAGTGCCAAAACCCACGTCGGCCATCAGTCCGGGCAGTACGCCCTGTGCGTTGGGCTCGGTGTTGTCGAATCCGTCACCCTTCTGAACGAGGCGAAATCTGTTGCGCATCTTCGCGGTGCGCTGCAGTCCGTAGTCGGCGACATGCAAGCTGCCACCGGGTTGCAGCGTTTCGTGGATCGCGGCCAGGCCGGCCCGCTTCTCGTCGAGCGGCACCTGATGAAATACCAGTGACGACAACACCTTCGTGACACCGCGTCCTCCTAACAGATTTGCGGTGTCACGCAGGTAGCCGGCCAGCAACTCCGCCGGTGGTGTCATCCGCGCGAGCTTGGCGCGAGCCCGTCGGCGAATCGCCTCGTCCGGATCGATGCCGATCAATGTCGCTGATGAGCAAGCCCGCGCCAAGAGACGCAACTGGGTGCCCGTGCCACACCCGATATCGGCGATGACGTCGGCGGGTGACGGGGCGATCTGCGCGATCAGCGCCGGCCGCCAGCGCCGAGCACTCGTCAGCAAGAAGCTTAATGCGTCGTAGGTCCACAACTGCGGCGCTGCCGGTACGAAGTCGCTCGCAGGTTGCTCGGCCATGCCGCCTCTCATCCGTCCACACAAATGCCGGCTGCGCGGGCGGCTTCGCCGTAGGCGGCGGCGAGGCCGGCCAGCGATGCGTGTGCGTTGCGCCCGCTCGGGTTGGGGACCACCCACAGTTCAGAGGAAGGGTAAGGGCTGGGCTGTTTTCCAGGCTTGGCGGCAGGGTCGTTAAAGGCGGCTCGATAGGCGGTGATCCCCAGGACGGCGACAACACTCGGCGAGAATTCCGCGACCACTTTGCGGAGTCTCTGCGTGCCGTTGACGAGTTCGCCGGCAGTGAGCTCGGCTGCGCTTGCGGTCGCGCGCTCAACGAGGCCGGTGATGCCGATGCCACGGGCCAATAAGTATTCTCGGTCGGCGACCGCGAAGCCCGACGAGGCGTCGATGACACGGTCGGTGATGCCAGCCCGGAACAGCGCCGGATAGAACCGGTTGCCGCGGGGAGCGAAGTGGGCCTGCACCGCGACGCTTCTCAAGCCCGGGTTGATCCCCACAAACAGCAGCCGCACCTGGTGAGAAATCAAGTCCGGCAGGGTCTTACCGCTGAAACGCTTCAGTTCGTCGCGGCTGAGCCGAACGGTCATTGCAATATTTTATCCCGGTACCACCCGGCGGCATCCGGTGAGCAGTCCCCCGCAAGCGGGAGGTACCCCCAGCAAAGCGCCCAACGCCCCGGCGTGTCGCGCACTTTTACGACTGCTCGCGCAGTAAACGGAGTATCGCAAATGAATGTGCGGGCAGCTCAGTGGTTTCGTCGTTGACGGTCGGCGTATCCCAGGCCAGCACCAGTTCGCCGGTCACCGGCACCGTCGTCGGCTCGGTGTCGAGGTTGCAGGCAATCACCAGCCGGTTGCGTCGCATCATGACCCAGTGTCGCTCTTCGTCGTAGTCGAGGACAAGATGGTCCAGCCAGGGGTCGGCCAGGTCAGGCTCGTTGTGCCGCAGGGCGATCAGATCGCGATAGATCCGGTGCAACCGGACGTGTTCGCCGGCGCCGACCTCTTCCCAGTTCAGCTTGGAGCGCTGGAATGTTTGCGGATCCTGCGGGTCGGGGATGTCGTCGGCGTCCCAGCCGTGTTCGGCGAACTCGGATTTACGTCCCTCGGCGGTGGCACGGGCCAGCTTCGGCTCGGGGTGTGAGCTGAAGAATTGAAACGGAGTCGACGCCCCCCATTCTTCGCCCATGAAAAGCATTGCAGTGTAGGGTGATCCGAGCGCAAGTGCGGCCTTGATCGCCAGCTGCCCGCCGGTGAGATTCTGCGAGGGGCGATCCCCGAGGGCGCGATTGCCGACCTGGTCGTGGGTGCAGGTGTAGGCCAGCAGCCTGGTGGCCGGGATCCGCGCGGTGTCCAACGGTCTGCCGTGGCGGCGCCGCCGGAACGACGAGTAGGTGCCGGCGTGGAAAAAGCCGTGCCGCAACGTCTGGGCAAGGACGGCCATGGAGTCAGAATTAGCACCGAAGTCGGCGTAGTAGCCTTGCCGCTCACCGGACACGGCGGTGTGGATGGCGTGATGGATGTCGTCGTCCCACTGTGCGGTAAGCCCGTACCCGCCTTGATCGCGCGGGGTGATCAGCCGCGCGTCGTTGAGGTCGCTTTCGGCGATCAGCGACAACGGGCGGCCTAACTGTGTTGACAGCCAGTCGGTTTCGGTGGCGAGCTCTTCGAGGATATGGACGGCGGTGGTATCCACCAGCGCATGCACGGCGTCCAAGCGCAGGCCGTCGGCGTGGAAGTCGCGCATCCAGCGCAGCGCGCATCCGATGATGTAGCGTCGTACCTCGTCGGAGTCGGCGTCGGCGATGTTGATGCCCTCACCCCAGGGGTTGCTCGCCGAGGACAGGTACGGGCCGAACCGCGGCAGGTAATTGCCGGACGGTCCCAAGTGGTTGAATACCGCGTCGATCAGTACACTCAAGCCGCGGGCGTGGCAGGCGTCGACGAGGCGCACCAGTGCGTCCGGGCCGCCGTAGGGTTCGTGCACGCTGTACCACAGGACGCCGTCATAGCCCCAGCCATGCGTGCCGGAGAAGGAGTTGACCGGCATCAGTTCGACGAAGTCGACCCCGAGATCGACCAGATAGTCCAGCTTTTCGATGGCGGCGTCGAACGTTCCCGCCGGGGTGAAGGTGCCGACGTGCAGCTCATAGATCACCGCGCCCTCGACCGGGCGCCCGATCCAACCCGCGTCGGTCCAGGCGGCCGAGCCGGCATCCCACAGTTGCGAGCGTTCGTGCACGCCATCGGGCTGGCGGGGCGACCGCGGGTCGGGCAGCACCGTGGGGTCGTCGCCGAGCAGGTACCCGTACCGGGCATCGGGCGGCGTGTCGACGGTCGCATGCCACCAGCCGCCATCCGAACGCCTCATCGGGTGCACCGCACCATCTGTGCCGTCTAGGTAGAGCCGCACCAGCTCGGGTTTGGGCGCCCACACCCGGAATTCACTCATGACCGCGCACCAGAAGCACCACCGGCAGCTCGGCGAACAATTCGGCGGCCGACGTCGGCCCGCTGGCCATGGCGCCGGTGAGCGTGTCGGTCCAGGAGCCCGCGGGTAGCGGTACCACCGTGTTACCCCAACCGGTATCGGCCAGCCGGACCGTCCATCGGGTGGCCGCGACCAGGATGTCCTCGCCGCGCCGGAACGCCACGACGTGATCGGCCGCCGAGCCGGTGGCAAGCACCGGGCGGTACTCGCCGTGCAGAAAGCTCTCGGGATGGGTGCGCCGCAGCCGAAGCGCTGTGGTGACGACTCGGATCTTCGGATGCTGCAGCCCCTCCAGGGCGGCTCTGCGGGCGGCATAACCCACCGCGCGGCGGTTGTCCGGGTCGACTAGGCTGTCGTCCCACAACTCGGTGCCCTGGTAGACATCCGGTATACCGGGCACGGTCAGCGCGAGTAGCTTCTGACCCAGTGCGTCGCTTGCGCCGTGCGGATTGAGTTGGGCGACAAGCTTGGTCAGCGCGGCTGCCACCGGACCGTCAAGCACGGTGTCCAGCCAACGGTGCACCGCATCTTCGAACGCCGCGTCCGGGTCGTTCCATGAGGTGTGCCAGGCCGCCTCCCGGATGGCCTTTTCGGTGTACGCGTGCAGCCGCTCGCGCAGCTCTTCGGTGACCTTACCGCTGACCGGCCATACTCCGAAGATGTTCTGCCACAAGAATTGCCCGGTCGCGACATCGGGGGAGGGTGCTTCGATTTCCCAGCGGGCGACGAATTCGGTCCACAGCGACGGCACCTGCGACAGCACGCCGATGCGGGCGCGCACGTCCTCGCTGCGTTTGGTGTCGTGGGTGGTCAGTGTCGTCATCGCTTGCGGCCACGCCCGCGCGCGGGTGGCGGCGCGGTGATGAAACTCCGCGACGCCGACGCCGAACCGCTGTGGTTCGCCGCCGACCTCGTTGAGCGACACCAGCCGGGCGTCGCGGTAGAAGAGGCAGTCCTCGACGGACTTGGCCGTCACCGCACCGCACAGTTGCTGCAGCCGCGTGGCGGGTTCGCCGCCACGGGCCAACGCCGCCGCGATCACCTGCAGCGCAGGGCCTAATTCCGGTGTCGCCGTCTGGGTTTCGGCCAGCGCGCAGGGCAGGATCGCGGACAGGCCCGGGTAATCGCAGCGGTATACCCCGATATGGCTGAGCAATGCGGCCACCGCCTCGGGCAGCAGCGGATGGTCGGTGCCCGCGGCGGCCGCGATCGTGCGCCGCAGCCTGCGCAGTTCGCTAGCCAGCGTGTCGGTGGCCGCGCGGATCTTGAGCTCCGCCAGCATCGCCGGCATGGCGTGATAGTCCACACCAGCGGATCCGACGAGCGCGGTGAGCGCCGGCTCTCCGTTCGGATCGACGAAAACCCCGCCGACTTCCCGCAGCACGTCGTAGCCGGTGGTTCCCGCCACCGGCAGCGTGGGCTCCAGCGCCTCGTCGACGGCCAGGATTTTCTCGATCGCGATCCAGGCGTCCGGGCCGAGCAATTCGCGCAGCCACGCCAAATACCCACCGGGATCGGATAATCCGTCGGGGTGGTCGATGCGCACGCCGTCGACGAGACCCTCGGCGAACCACCGGGCGACTTCGGCGTGGCTGGCGTCGAACACGGCGCGGTGCTCCTGGCGCAGCCCGGCCAGCGAGGTGATCGAGAAGAAACGGCGATACCCGCAACCCCCGTTCCGCCAACCCACCAACCGGTAGTGCTGGCGGTCGTGCACCTGCGCGCCGGTGCCGACTGAAGTGCCGGGGGCGATCGGCAGCGCCAGGTCCCCCAGCCGCAGCAGGTCGCCGTCGACCTTCAGGTCGGCGACATCGTCGTCGGAACCCAACAGCGGCAGCACGATTCGGCCCTGCGGATCACGATCCCAGTCGATATCGAAGAAGGCCGCGTAGGCCGACGAGCGGCCGTGCCGCAACACGTCGAACCACCACGGGTTCTGCTCGGGCTTGTCGATCCCCACGTGGTTGGGCACGATGTCCACGATCAGGCCCATGCCGCGCGCGCCCGCCGCCGCCGACAGTTGCGCCAGACCCTCGGGACCGCCCAGCTCCGCCGAGACCGTCGTCGGGTCGGTGACGTCATATCCGTGGGCCGATCCGGCGACCGCGGTGATGATGGGCGACAGGTAGAGATGCGAGACACCGAGTTCGTCGAGGTAGTCGAGCAGGTTCTCGGCGTCGGCGAAGGTGAACCCGTACCCGCTGGAGGGACCACGCAGCTGTAACCGGTAGGTAGACAGCACCGGAAAACCCATGTGTCAGGCGGTCTTACGCAGGATCAGCAAGGAGCGCGCCGGCACTTCGATCGTGGCTTCGGCCGCCACCACTTGGTCGGTTCCTTCGCGCTGGCCGGCGGGACCATTGGTATCCAGCTCCACCGTCCACTCCTGCGCATAGTCGTCGTGCGGCGCGACGAACTCCACGTAGTCGTCATGGGCGTTGAAACACAACAGAAACGAATCGTCCACCACCCGCTCGCCCCGGGCATCGGGTGCGGTGATGGCGTCGCCGTTGAGAAACACCGCCACACATCTATGGTGGAAGCTCTTGTCCCAATCCTCATGTGTCATCTCCCGGCCGGTGGGCGTCAACCAGGCGATGTCGCGGACCTCGTCGCCGGTGCGGATCGGCTCGCCCTCGAAGAACCGACGCCGGCGAAAGACCGGATGGTTTTTCCGCAGGGCGGTCACCTTGCGGGCGAAGGCCAGCAGATCGGCGTTCTTGTCGACCAAAGACCAGTCCATCCAAGACAATTCGGAGTCCTGGCAGTAGACGTTGTTGTTGCCGTTCTGGGTGCGCCCTATCTCGTCGCCGTGGGTGATCATCGGTGTGCCCTGGCTGATCATCAGGGTGGCCCAGAAGTTGCGCATCTGGCGGCACCGCAGCGCGACGATGTCGGGGTCGTCGGTCGGGCCCTCGACGCCGCAGTTCCACGACCGATTGTGGCTTTCTCCGTCGCGGTTGTCTTCGCCGTTGGCTTCGTTGTGTTTCTCGTTGTAGGACACCAAGTCGTTGAGCGTGAATCCGTCGTGGGCGGTGACGAAGTTGATGCTGGCGCTGGGGCGCCGGCTGCTCACCTCGTAGAGGTCCGACGACCCGGTCAACCGGGAAGCGAACTCGCCAAGGGTTGCGGGCTCGCCCCGCCAGTAGTCGCGCACAGTGTCGCGGTATTTCCCGTTCCACTCGGTCCATAAACCAGGAAAGTTGCCGACCTGGTAGCCGCCTTCGCCGACGTCCCACGGCTCGGCGATGAGCTTGACCTGGCTGACCACCGGATCCTGTTGCACCAGATCGAAGAACGCGCTCAGCCGGTCAACATCATAGAACTCGCGGGCCAGCGTGGACGCCAGGTCGAACCGGAAGCCGTCCACGTGCATTTCGGTCACCCAGTAACGCAGCGAGTCCATGATCAGCTGTAGGACGTGCGGGTGACGGGCGTTGAGGCTGTTGCCGGTGCCGGTGAAGTCCTTGTAGAGCCGCAGGTCCTCGTCGACAAGCCGGTAGTAGGCCTTGTTGTCGATGCCGCGGAAGTTGATCGTCGGGCCCAGGTGGTTGCCTTCGGCGGTGTGGTTGTAGACCACGTCGAGAATTACCTCGATGCCCGCCTCGTGCAGGCTGCGCACCATCATCTTGAACTCGGCCACCGCGCCGCCGGCCTGCCGGTTTGACGCGTACTGGTAGTGCGGGGCGAAGAACCCGAATGTGTTGTAGCCCCAGTAGTTTCGCAATCCGAGCTGCAGCAGCCGCTGGTCGTGCAGGAACTGGTGCACCGGCATCAGCTCGAGCGCGGTGACGTTGAGCGACTTGAGGTGGTCGATGATTGCCGGGTGGGCCAGGCCGGCGTAGGTACCCCGAAGTCCTTCGGGGACGCCGGGATGGGCCTGCGTCAGGCCCTTGACATGGGCCTCATAGATGACCGTCTCGTGGTACGGGGTGAGTGGAGCGCGGTCAAACGCCCAGTCGAAGAAGGGATTGATCACCACGCTGGTCATGGTGTGGCCGAGCGAGTCGACCATCGGGGGAGTGGCGGTGTTCGGCGTGTCGCCCTGGGGGTCGACGGCGTTCACGTCATAGGAGAACAGCGCCTGGTCGAAGCTGAAATCGCCGTCGAAAGATTTGCCGTACGGGTCGAGCAGGAGCTTGCTCGGGTCACACCGGTGGCCGGCCGCAGGGTCGAACGGCCCGTGGACACGAAACCCGTAGCGCTGACCCGGGGTGATGTTCGGCAGATAGGCGTGCCAGACATATCCGTCCACCTCGTCGAGGCGGATGCGGGACTCGTTGCCGCGCTCGTCGATCAGGCACAGGTCGACGCTCTCCGCGATCTCGGAGAACAACGAAAAGTTCGTGCCCGCACCGTCATAAGTCGCCCCGAGCGGATAGGCGTTACCAGGCCAGACGGTGGGCAGTGTGGGCTGGGTCACGTCGGCGCCGGATGCCGTGGCGCCTCCCGAAGGCGCTTTTGGGTTGTTCGTCGACATCATTCGACCTTATCGGTGCTTTCAGTGCCCGGCTGCTTCCGGCCGCACTTACCACCAACCGGTGCTCGCCGCGATCTGGACTCCGAGCTCGGGAGCCAGGGTGCGCGCATAGGTGGGAGACAGGTGATGAGCGCCGTGGTAAATCAGCACATTTCCTTCGACCGGACGGCAGAAGTCGGCGCGGCATATCGCGTCGGACATATCGAGCGGCTTGAGCAGCGGGAACTGACCGACGAAATCCAGGGTTTGATTGTGATCGGCCAGCACGTCGGATCGTTTGATCTCGCACGACTGCGCGGTGCCCCCCTTGGCCAGGCAATCCGCGGGATCGAACGGTTTGTTGTTTTTGACCAGCCACGGGGTGTCGCGCATGGCGAGGATGGGAATGTTGTTGTCCGACAACGTTTGCCAGATCCCGATGTAGGTCGCCGGCATCACATCGCCCGTTTTGATATTCCATGGCCGAGTCGATGTTGTGAACACGTAGTCGGGACGGTCGGCGATCAACTTGGCCATCGTCCGTTGCACCCATTCGCGGCACTGCGGGTACGGGGCGTTGTTGCCCATGATCAGCGGGACCTGTTCGGTGGACAACGGGCAGCCCATCTTGAGATAGGTCACCACTTTGAAGTGGTGCAGCTGCCCGAGCAGCTGCAGCGCGGGTAGCCAGTGTTCGGCGTGCGACCCGCCGGCCAGCGCGATCGTCCGGGTGGCAGCCACATCGCCGTATGTGCAGTTGACCACAGCCGGGTTGACGAAGTCACTGATGCAGCCGTCCTTGGTGGAGTCCGGGATGTCGTCCCTGACTTCCAGCACGGTGGGGCGCATTGGCAGGGTGGGCACCCGCACGTGTGCGGTCAGGGCGCGGGCCCCGGGATAATCCTGGGTACTGAGTCCGCTGAGCTCCTTGCCTGCCGCCCGCAAGACGATGACGTGCTGACGCCAGGTGAACGAGGTGGCGGTCAGCGTGACACCGAGCAGCGCCACGGTCGAACCGAGCACGATCGTCGGCCGGCGCAGCCGCAACTGCCAGGGGATCGAGGGGGGGCCAGCGGCGCCGGAGGCCCGGATCCGCAGCGGGTCCTCGACCAGCCGCACGGTCAGGTGCGCCAGCATCCCGGACACCAGCACGATTGTCGTGCCTTCGACAAAGTTGGCGTGCGTGTGTCCGGTGTAGGACAGCCAGAAGATAAGCAGCGGCCAGTGCCACAGGTACAGCGAGTACGCCATCGCTCCCAGCGTCACCAGCGGCGCCGTCGCCAGCAGGCGATTCGGCAGCGGCAAATCGACGCTGCTGCCCGGACGCGCCTGCAGGTTGGCCCCGGCCAGGATCATCAGCATGGTGGCGCCCACGGGCACCAGCGCCCACGGGCCGGGAAATTCCTCGACGCCGTCGATGAAGACCCCGCAGGACAGGATCGCGGCCAGCGCGACGGTGGCCACCACGGTGCGCAGCCACATCGGCCAGCGGACGTGGGGCACCAGCGCACCGACCAGCGCTCCCAGCAGCAGCTCCCACGCGCGCGCGAAGCTGTTGTAGTAGGCGGTCGTCTGGTCGGCCTGATGGGCGAAGATCGCATAAATGAACGACGCGAGCGTCAAAACGCTCAGCAACGCGACGAACGCGCCGCGCAGGTTGGCTCGCAACGGCCGTCGCAGCGCATAGGCGAACCCAGCCACCAACAGCAGGAAGGCGATGTAGAACTGGCCCTGCACCGACATGGACCAGATGTGCTGCAACGGGGTGACGGCTTCACCCGCGCGCAGGTAATTGGACGCGGTGCTGGCCAGCTCCCAGTTCTGGTAATAGCCCAGGCTGGCCAGGCTCTGGTCGGCGAACGTCTCCCACCGCGTCTGCGGCTGCACCAGGATGGTTAGCAACGCGCACGCGGCGAGAACGACGACCAGAGCCGGAACCAGGCGGCGGATCAGCCGGATCACTTCGGCGACCGGTGACAGCGACACAGCCGGGTCGAGGGCGGCGCGAAGGATCTTGCCGCCGAAGAACAATCCGGACAGCGCCAGGAACACGTCCACGCCCCCGGAAACCCGGCCGAACCAGACGTGGAACATGGCCACCAGCGCGATCGCGATACCGCGCAGGCCGTCGAGATCGTAGCGGTAGAACCCCGAAAGCCCCCCGGTGCGCGCCCCCATAGTCACCGGTGTCGCCGTGGCGACCGGTGGACGAGGCGGTGCGGGGTTTCCCATGATCAACCGCTAATTTACCGAAGCCCGCCACCCGCTTTCTTGCCGCTCGCGTTGCGGCTGGGGAGCAGGTGGCGGGCGTTCGGGGACCGAGAAGGCGCCGAGAGGGCTACTGCGTGGTGCCGATAGGTGCCGGCTGCGCGGGGATCTGCTGTAGCGGCGCCTGCGTGGGCAGCTGCAGCGGCATCTGCTGCAACGGCGCCTGCTGCAACGGCGCCTGCTGGACCGGGGCCTGCTGGACCGGCGCCTGCTGGACCGGGGCCTGCTGCGACGGCGGTTGCTGCAATGGCGCTTGCTGCACCGGCGCCTGCTGCGCAGGTGCCTGCTGTAGAGGCGCCTGCTGGACCCCGAGCACTCGGACCAGGTAGGGGGTCATGCCGCTGGCGCGCACGGGCGACACCTGAACGACGTCGCCCACCTCCAGCATCTGGTTATTCCCGAGGTACATCGCGACGCTTTGCGTGCCGTCGGGACCGTAGAAGATCAGGTCGCCGCGGCGTGCTTGCTGCGGCAGGATCTTCTGACCGACCCGGTACAACTCACCGGAGGAACGCGGCAGCTTGATCCCGGCGCCGGCGTAGGCGTACTGCATCAGGCCCGAGGCGTCGAACCCGACGGTGGTCATACCCGTACCCTTGCCCAGGGTCGGGCCGCTGACACCGCCGCCGGCCCAGGAAAACGGCACGCCGCGCTGCGAAAGACCACGCATGATGACGACGTCGGTGGCCTGCTGATAGTCCATCACCCGAGCGCCGGGATCAGCGGTCGCCAGCGCCGTGTCGACCGTCACCGGTGCCATCACTAGTAGTGCCAGACCGATCACGAAGCCGCAGATGCGCTTCATTTCGATTCCTCTTTTCTCGGTTTCTTTGGTTCTAGGGGCCTTCTAGGGGCCTCAGTCGCGATCGCTTCGCGAATTCGCCCCCGTTCTATGACTCACGTGATGGCCTCTGCGTCGAGGCCGTCGTATTCACACCAGTCACTACAGAAACTTTCGCAACATAAGTTGCTTGGGGCAATAGCCAGGAGGCCGCACGAGGGATTTTTTGTCTTAACGTGACCCGACGGTGACTGCCGTGCTCAAACTTGGGTGCGCAGTTGTGATTTGGGTCTCACAACGGGCTGAGTGCAGTCAGAGCCAATAGCGTGCACTGAACGTGGTCAATATGCCGCCGGCCACCGAGCTGAACATCAGGATGGCGAGGGACAAGACCGGCCAGAAGGACATGTACCAGCCCTTCAAGAGGGATACGAATGGCCCGATTCCGGCCGCGGCCAACGCCGCACCGATGCCCCCCCAGACCACGGGGTAGATGTACATATCGACCCCGAAGGGCACCGGTCCGCAGGTGTCCCCGACGCACACGTCCTTAAGGAAGCCGAAGAGCCTGGTCGGCCACGTTGTCGCCGTGGCCAGGTAGAGGAGCAGCGCTGTCAGCACGATGGTGCAGGTCAGGTCCCAGGGGGCCACCCGCAACCGCAGTGTCGGCGGTGGCCCCTGGTGGGGGTGGTGGGGGTCGTCGGAGACGTCCGGGCTACCGGCATCGTCAAAGTTGAGGGTCTCGTCGGCGTCCGGCGGGTAGTCGATCTCCTCGTCCGCGAGCGGATGGTGGGACTGCTGCTCCGGGGCCACGTCGTCCAATGCTGCCCGATGGCCGCGGTTTCTGCGACCCACGGCTAGTCTCGAACCCCGTGGCCGAGTTGACGCCCGAGCAGATCAGCGCGATTGACGCCGCCCACGTATGGCATCCCTACAGCACCATCGGCTCCGAAACGGTGCCACCCGTGGTCGCGGTCGCCGCCAAGGGCTCCCGGCTGACGCTGATCCGCGACGGACACCCGATCGAGGCGCTCGACGCGATGAGCTCCTGGTGGACCGCGATTCACGGCCACGGCCACCCGGCGCTGGACGCGGCGCTGACTGCCCAGTTGGGCGTGATGAATCACGTCATGTTCGGCGGCCTGACCCACGAGCCCGCCGCCCGGCTGGCACGGCTGTTGGTGGACATCACCCCGGCGGGCTTGGAGACTGTTTTCTTCAGCGACTCCGGCTCGGTGTCGGTGGAGGTCGCGGTGAAGATGGCGCTGCAGTACTGGCGCAGCCGCGGCCGGCCTGGCAAGCACCGGCTGATGACGTGGCGGGGCGGCTACCACGGGGACACCTTCACGCCGATGAGCATCTGCGATCCCGACGGCGGCATGCACTCGCTGTGGACCGACATCTTGGCGCACCAAGAGTTCGCGCCGCAGGTGCCACGCGACTATGACCCCGCCTACAGCGCCGCGTTTGAGGCGCAGTTGGCGCAGCACGCCGCCGAGCTGGCCGCCGTGGTCGTGGAGCCCGTCGTGCAGGGGGCGGGCGGGATGCGCTTCCATGACCCGCGTTATCTGAGTGACCTGCGCGAAGCCTGCCGGCGCCAGGACGTGTTGCTGATATTCGACGAGATCGCCACCGGCTTCGGCCGCACGGGTGAGCTGTTCGCCGCCGACCACGCCGGGGTGAGTCCGGACATCATGTGCGTCGGCAAGGCGCTGACCGGCGGATACCTGAGTCTGGCCGCCACCCTGTGCACGACCGATATCGCGCACACGATCAGCGCCGGTGCGGCCGGCGCGCTGATGCATGGGCCCACGTTCATGGCCAATCCGCTGGCCTGCGCGGTGTCGGTGGCCAGCGTCGAGTTGCTGCTCGGGCAGGATTGGCGGGCGCGCGTCGCCGGCATAGCCGCCGGCCTGTCGGCCGGACTCGAACCCGCCCGGGCGCTGCCCGGCGTGACCGATGTCCGGGTATGCGGCGCCATCGGCGTCATCGAATGCGACCGGCCGGTCGACCTGGCCGTCGCCACCCCGGCGGCGTTGGATCGCGGCGTCTGGCTGCGGCCGTTCCGCAACCTGGTCTACGCGATGCCGCCGTATATCTGCGGGCCCGCCGAGATCTCCCAGATCACCTCCGCGATGGTCGAGGTCGCTCGGCTCGCCGGCTGAAACTGCACTTTTGAGGTATAGCTCAGTTGGCATGTGTTGCGTCATATTTGCGTTCGTAATTCCTTGGCAGCTCAATTGCGCAATTAGGCAGCGAAAGTCCCCTTGTTGCTAAGACGCTTGATCTCGTCGCCAAGGACGGGATTGCAAAATCTTTGCGAATGCCACGACCGCGGCGGCGCCGGTAAAACGTCGAAGGCCAACCTAGACGGACGGAATCGGGATTTCGGCGGTGACCGCGTCGTCGTCGCGGTGCTCCTCCCTTAGCAGCAAGGACCGTACCAACGGACGTGGTCCCTCAGACCGAAGCATTTGACTGGCCGGGCGCGGGCGCACTATTTGCGGCCACCAGAACCAGCGTCCGAGCAGCGCGGCGATAGACGGTGTCATGAACGAGCGCACGACCAAGGTGTCGAACAACAGGCCCAGTCCGATGGTGGTTCCGACCTGACCGATGATCCGCAAATCACTGAACATCATCGAGGCCATAGTGAAAGCGAACACCAACCCTGCGTTTGTCACAACCTTACCGGTGCCGCCCATTGCGCGGATGATACCGGTGTTTATACCGGCGGCTATTTCCTCTTTCATCCGGGATACCAGCAGCAAATTGTAGTCCGACCCCACCGCCAAAAGAACGATGACGGACATCGGGAGCACCATCCAGTGCAATTTAAAGTCCAGAAGATACTGCCAGACCAGCACCGACAGGCCAAACGATGCGCCCAATGAAAGCCCTACCGTACCGACGATAACCAGTGCCGCCACAAAACTTCGCGTGATGACAACCATGATGATGAAAATAAGGCAGAGCGAGCCAATTCCTGCGATCAATAGATCGTATCCGGAGCCGTCCTGGAAATCTTTGAAGGTCGACGCTGTGCCGGCCATATAGATCGTTGCGTCCTGCAGCGGTGTCGTCTTTAGCGCCTCTTCGGCAGCCATCTTGATCTGATCGATACGTGCTATGCCCTCGGGCGTCGCGGGGTCGCCCTTGTGGGAGATGATGAATCGAGCCGCCTTCCCGTCGGGAGACAGGAAGGAACTCATCGCGCGCTGGAAGTCCGGATTCTGGAAAATCTCCGGCGGCAGATAGAAGGAATCGTCGTTCTTGGCGGCGTCGAACGCCTGTCCCATGTTGGTGGCGTCCTGGTTCGATTCGTCCATCTGGCCGAACATTCCAGACATGGTGCTGTACATCGTCAGCATCATGGTCCGCATGCCCTCCATGCCCGCGATTATCGGCGGGAACTGCTCAAGTATTTGCGGCAGCAAGTTGTCGATCTTATTCAGATCTATTATGAGCTCATGGAATTTATCGCTGAGTTCATAGACACCGTCGATTTCATCGAATATCGACTTCAACGAAAAGCATATCGGGATATCATAGCAGTGCTTTTCCCAGTAGAAATAACTCCGAATTGGCCTAAAGAAATCTTCAAAATCCGCAGCGTGATCTCTTAACTCATCCACAATAACAGCCATTTCCTTTGTCTCGGTGATTGAGTGATGAGTAATGGCGCTGATCTTTTTCTGTAATTCGTACATCCGCTTGGTAAGGCCGATTTGCCGGGACAACAAATCTGCCTGCTTAGGCATGTCATTTATTCGGGCCTTCATATACCTCATCATTTGTTGCTGACCTGCGCTTTGCATGCTGATCAAGAAAGGTATTGAAGTGTGTTCAATCGGCGTTCCCTCGGGGCGGGTTATGCCCTGCACACGCGAAATTCCTGGGACTCGGAAAATCCCTTTGGCCAATCTGTGCAGCACGAGAAAATCCGCCGAATTGCGCATATCATGATCAGATTCGATCATGAGAATATCGGGCTGCATTCGGGATTGCGAAAAATGACGATCAGCTGAGGCATAACCTAAATTTGCCGGAATATCGTTGGGTATGTAGAGCCGATCGTCATAGCTTGTTTTGTAACCCGGCAGTGTCACCAGACCAATCAGCGCGACCGCTAATGTCGTGACGAGAATGGGCGCGGGCCAGCGGACTATCGCAGTGCCGATCCGGCGCCATCGACGGGCCCTGAGCCGGCGCCGCGGGTCGAATAGCCGGAACCGACTTCCGACGGTCAGAACTGCCGGAACCAACGTGAGCGCGACCGTGACCGCGATGAGCATGCCCACGGCGCACGGCGCCCCCATGGTCTGGAAGATGGGCATCCGGGTGAAACTCAGGCATAGCATCGCTCCGGCGATCGTCAAACCGGAACCCAAGACAACGGGAGTGACCCCGCGGTAGGTGGTGTAATAGGCGGTTTCCGGGTCCTCGCCCGCCTGACGCGCCTCTTGATAGCGACCGGCGAAGAATATCGCGTAATCGGTTCCGGCTGCCATCGCGAGCGCCACCAGCAGATTAGAGGCAAACGGCGAGAGCACCACAAAATTGTTATCGCCGAGAAACGCGATGATTCCCCGGGCCGCAAATAATTCGATCCCAACCGTGAGCAATAACGGAACCACGGTGGTGAGCGAACGGTAGACGAGAAGCAGGACCGTGAAGATGATCAAGGCGCCTATCACGGTCATCTTGAGAATGGATTCGTCACTACTGCGCTGCATATCCGCAAGGAGCGCTGCCGGTCCGGTGACATGGACCTGGACACCGGGAGGCGGCGGCGTCCGCTCGACGATATTGCGAACCGCCGCGACGGAGTCCTGGCCCGGGGTAGTGCCTTGGTTGCCGGCCAGATTCAATTGCACATATACGGCGTTGCCATCGGGGCTTTGCGCGCCCGCCTCCGTGAGTCGATCTCCCCATAGATCCTGGACGTGCTCGACATGCCGCGGGTCGTTTCTTAGCGCACGAACTAATCCGTCGTAGTAAGTGTGAGCATCGTCCCCGAGCCGCTGCTGCCCTTCCAGCACGATCATCGCGAAACTGTCCGAATCGGATTCTTTGAACACCTTGCCCATACGCGTCATGGCCTGTACCGACGGCGCGTCTTGAGGAGCCAGTGGTACGGAATGCTCGCGCCCCACCTGCTCCAACGATGGAACTGCAAACGTCACGATCAGTGTCAGCGCCACCCAGGCCAGAATGATCAACGGGGAAAGCCTGCGGGTCGTCCGCGCTATGGAGTGGGTCCGAGGGCCTGCGGTGCTCATGCGGCCTTCATCAGGCAGACGGTACAAACGTCCGCATCAGGTGAATTCGTCTCGGCTTTGCCCGCACCGTTTACTACAAAGCGGCGGCCAATGCTGTCGCTACTGCCCTGTGCCACGATGCTTCCCATGGTTGCCTGCCCTGCCCTGGAAATCCGCCACTTACTGCGATCTCAGCAACAACGCACGTACCAACGGACGGGGTCCTGTGGGCCGAAGTAATGTACTGGCGGGGCGAGGGCGCACCCGTTGCGGCCACCAAAACCAGCGCCCCAGCAGCGCGGCGATGGACGGTGTCATGAACGCGCGCACGACCAACGTGTCGAACAGCAGACCCAGGCTGATCGTCGTGCCCACCTGAGCGATGCTGCGCAGGTCGCTGACCAGCATGGTCCCCATGGTGAACGCGAATACCAACCCCGCGTTGGTCACGACCTTGCCGGTACCGCCCATCGCGCGGATTATTCCGGTCTTTATGCCGGCGCCTATTTCTTCTTTCATCCTCGCCACCAGCAGCAAGTTGTAGTCAGACCCCACCGCCAGAAGGAGGATCACAGACATGACGAGCACGGCATAGTGTATTTGTATGCCGAGGAAATCCTGCCAGACCAATACGGACAGCCCGAAGGACGCGCCCAACGAAAGCAATACTGTGCCTACGATAACCAGTGCGGCCACAAAACTTCGCGTGATGGTCAGCATAATGACGAAAATAAGGCAGAGCGCAGCGACTACCGCGATCATGAGATCGTATTTGGAGCCCACCACAAGGTCTTTCGTCATTGCTGCGGTGCCGGTGAGGTAGACCTTCGCGTCTTCTAGCGGAGTTCCCTTGAGCGCCTCCTCGGCCGCGCTTTTTAGCGGGCCGACCCGCGCGATGCCTTCGGGTGACGCGGGATCGCCCTTTTGCGAAACGAACATGCGGACGGCCTTCCCGTCCGGCGACAAGAATATCTTTATGACTCGTTTGAAGTCCGCATTCTTGAAAACGGCCGGTGGCATGTAGAAAGAATCGTCGTCTTTGGCGGTGTCGAACGCCTTACCCATGGCGGTCGAATTGCTGTTGCTGTCGTCCATCTGGTTGAAGACCCCGGACATGCTGCTATGCATGGTTAGCATCATCGTCCGCATGGACTGCATGATCTCGATCATCTCCGGGAACTGGGTGAGCAGTTGCGGCAAGATCACGTCTAACTGATCGAGGTCCACTATTAGGTCGCGCAGCTTATCGGTAACTAGGTCAACACCGTCGAGTAAATCAAATACGCTTCTCACCGAGAAGCAAATGGGAATATCGTAACAATGCGGTTCCCAATAGAAGTAACTGCGGAGCGGTCGCCAGGTATCCTCGAAATCCGAAATGTGCTCCCGCAACTCGTTGGTAATCTTTTGCATTTCATGTGTTTTGGCGACCATGTCATGCGTCGTGGCGACCATCTGCTGCAATAGCCCGTACATGTGCTGCATGATATTAATCATTTCCGACATGACTTCGGCCTGCTTGAGCATGTCGTCCATGCGGTGTTTCTGAAAGTACGTGAATTGTTGCTGGCCAGCTTGTTGCATGCTGAGCATATACGGTATCGTGGTGTGCGCGATCGCGGTTCCCTCAGGCCGAGTTACGGCCTGCACCTTGGAAATTCCCGGAACAGCGAGCACGGCCTTAGCCAGTTTGTTCAATACCAGAAAATCTGCCGGATTGCGCAGATCGTGATCCGCCTCAACCAATAGGATCTCGGGCGCCATCATTGCCGACTCGGGAAAATGCCGCGCTGCGGCCGCATAGCCCAGATTGGCGGGAATATCTGTGGGGATAAACTTCTGATCGTTGTAGCTGGGTTTGTATCCCGGCAGCGTCAATAGCCCGACGAGCGCGACTGCTAATGTCGCGACGAGAATGGGCGCAGGCCACCGAACGATCGCTGTGCCAACCCGTCGCCATCCCCGAACCTTGAGTTTCCGCTTGCGCTCAAACAGACCGAAACGGCCTCCGACGATGAGAACTGCCGGAACCAGGGTTAGCGCGACCGCGACCGCGACCAATATGGCCACGGCGCAAGGGAAGGCCAGGGCTTCGAAAAAGGGCAACCGGGTAAAGCGCAGGCAGAAAACCGCTCCGGCGATCGTCAAACCGGAGGCCAAGACAACCTTTGCGACCCCGCGGTACGTGGTGTAGAAAGCCGCTTCCCGACTTTCCCCTGCATGACGTGCCTCTTGATAGCGTCCGATGAAAAATATCCCGTAGTCCGTTCCAGTCGCGATGCATATAGACACCAGCAAATTAACGGCGAAGGTAGTAAGGCCGATCAAGCCGTGATGGCCAAGGAATGCGACGATTGTTCGGGCCACCTGCAATTCTATCGCGACCATCAGCAGCAAAACAATGACGGTGATAATCGAACGGTAGACGAAAAGCAACGTAAGAAAGATGACCGCGACCGTTACCGCCGTCATTAACTGGAGCGTCCTGTCGCCACTGTGGCTCATATCCGTGATGATCGCCGCAGGGCCGGTGACATACGCGTTGACCCCTGGCGGTGCCGGCGTCTGCGCGACGATATGCTGGATCGCTTCAACCGATTCGTTCCCCAGGGCCTCGCCCGGCTTACCGGCGAGACTCACTTGAACATATGCGGCCTTACCATCGGGGCTTTGTGCGGCGCCCCGTGTGAGTTCATCACCCCAGAAATTCTGGATGTGCTGCACATGCTTGGGATCGTCTTGCAACTGAAGAATCAAGCGGTCGTAGTACCTGTGCGCATCGCCACCGAGGGGTTGCTGACCCTCCAGGACGATCATCGCGGTACTGCCGCCGGAATCAGATTGCTTGAAGTCGTCATTTACGCGCATTGCTGCCTTGAAGGACGGCGCATCTGTGGGATTCAGTGAGACGGAATGCTCTTTCTCTACCTGCTCCAGCGAGGGGACGCCCAAACTCAGGATGACCATGACCGCCAACCAAGCCAAGATAATGGGCACCGAAAAACGATGGATCGTCCGTGCTACCAATGGCGCACCATTGTGCAGTTGATGGTTGCTCATGCGGCCTTCAGTAGGCAGGCAGCAAAGGCGCTCACTTCGTGCGTGATCTTCTCGTCCTTGACCACGCCGTCCACCAAGATGCGGCAGCCGATGCTGTCATTGTTACCCTGCGCCGCGATACTTCCGATGCCCGCGGCCGTGGTGATCGGGAACTCCAACGACCACGGCAGGCTTACTCCGTCCACGTGCTCTGGGTCACCCTTGTCGCCGAAATAGCTGATGTCGGCCACGGTCCCGGGTGGTCCGAAAATTTCATACCGCAGGTGCTTGGGGTTGAAAGGTTTGGTGTCGGCGACTCTGGAATCTGCATAGGGGAGGCGATTCTCAGAGCCGAAGATGCCGTGCAGCCGCGACACAGTGAATCCCCCAGCGCCGATAACGATCAGCACGACCAGCGGGATCCACAGGCGCTTCAGAACCCTGAAGATCACAGAGCCCGGATTTCGGCGACTGTTTCCAGATTCACCTTGTGCTCGAGGTGCCGTTGAAGGCTGGTGAGCACGCCGCAGAAGATTAGGTCGACGGCCAGACCGTTGGCCAGCGTCTTGGCTGCCGGCGGTGGCGACATCGGACCTGGCTCGCTCGAAATCGCGCACACTGCCTTCGACCACGACCCCACCCTAGCTGACACGGATTAGACAACGGTTCCAAACCATAATGCAGACCGACAGGGTCCGTCCGGGATTTCGAAAAGTTCCGGGTGTGGCTCCTGAAGCAGCCTCAGTATCATCCTGAGTAATTGTTGCGCGGCGCGGGGCTTTGGCGCTAGTGGCTTCAAATGAGCTGAACCGCCGCAAGGGCTGATTGACGCCGTCGCGAAGACACGCCTGGCCGCCTCGCCCGTTCATCGAGATGTGCCAGAACGCTGCTCAATCTTGTTCACTGGGATGCGCGCCACCTGTTGCGCGGTGTAGCCGATGAACAGCGCCGCTCCGCCGATGAGGATGACCGCCCCGCTCGGCCACATCCAGCCGTAGGCGAAGCCGTGGTCCAGAGCGTGCAACTGGGCGTCGTTCATGGACTTCACCGGCCCGTGGGTGCGATGCCGCACATCGCCGAGGTGATGGTGAACAGCGCGGCGCCGACGATCAAGGTGCGCCTGTGCCCGATGGTGTCACCGATGCGGCCGCCCAGCAGCATCAGGCCAGCAGAGGTCAGCACGTAGATTGTGATCACCCAGGTCCGCGCGGCATCCGACAGTCCCAGCTCGTTCTGGATCTTAGGGAGCGCGAAGATCGCGAGAGTGCCGTCCATCATCGCCAGCAGCTGAATGCCGCCGAGGGCGCTGACCACGTCGACGAACCGGCGAGTCGGCAGCGCAGTCTGGGAGTGGCTTCTCGTGTCGGGCGGCGTGGTCGGTTCGACGGGCATAGGTCCGCTCACGCCGCGCGTTGTGTCGTTGAGTGGCGCGTTGTGTCGTTGAGTGGGTAGCGCCGAGCCTTGCGTCGCTGAGAATCCGTCACAGCGGAACATCTTCCAGAACGTCTAGCCGACACGAGTGCAATAACGGATCCAAACCATAGTCGAGGACCAACAGGGTCCCGTCCGGGTTTCGACTAAGTTCCCGGGTGTGGCTCCTGAAGCGGCTTCAGTAATTGGTGCGCGGCGCAAGGCTCCGGCAGGGCCGACTTCCCGGGCTGTGTGCTGTGGCAAGGAGTTTGGCTTTGTGGCATTTCGCTATTGGGCAGGCATATGACCTTGCAACGACGATGAAGTAGTCGGTGCTCGTTGGGCCCGCCAAACACCGCCTCGCTGTCGGGACATGGATCAGCAGAGGCCGGCGACACGGGAACGATTCGTTAGTCGATCTCGCCAGTCAGGCCGAACTCAGCGAGCGTGTGTGCAGCCAGCTGCACGCAAAGCGGGCTTTGTGTTCTCGGCGCCCGGTTGGTAGGCGGCGACGTGGATGAAAATTTTGCTGAGCACCGGCGTGCGGAAAGACAGCAGCTGCAGTTGCCCGCCTGCTCGCTCAAGCGATTGACGCGTTGCGTGTTGCCTTATCCCTCGTGCGTAGGCGTATTCGCAGTGGGTGCCGTCGAGCCAGCCCACGATCGAGCCGACGTCGCCGAGGTTGGAACAAATTACCGGGCGGTCGGGGTCGGCGGACGCCAGATCGACCGCCCGTTTCAACGTCCGCTTCGGCGTGAACGGGGCCAGCCAAACGAGCGGTAATGATTCATCTGGCGTTTCCCGCTGAGCCTTCAGCGCGTTCTTGAAGGCGGCGCGGATGTCACTCAAATCCGTCGTTACCCGCGTCGGGTCCACGCTGACACGCGCATACGACACTGCGAGGGCACGCGTATCACCCTCGGTGCGTTCGCTGATGGGAAGTTGCACGGTGACGGCGCCGTCACTGGCACGGCAGCGCCCCATGCGCTCCCCGAGTTTCGCGGCCAACCCGGCTGCCAGCGTGTTACTTGATCCGCCAAGAGCAATCGCACGGGCATCCCAATCATCCAGGTCGATGTCGATCGTGGTACCGGGCACGACGACAGGGGCATCGTCGTCGCCTCCGCGGAGGGCGACGGATCGCGATAATTTGACAACATCAAGCTGGCGCCGACGTGCCAGTTTTGCCGCCGTGACAAGTGCCCGGGCAACCTCAGGTGCGTCCCGCGCTGTGTCGCGGGCATCCTGAACCATCGCGCGCAGTCGAGTGCGTGAACGTGGCGGTGGGTAGCCAAGGTCGCGCGTGTGGCCCCAGAGCGCTTCAACTATCGCGCCCAAAAACCCGAGGCCGTCGAGCAGGTAGTGGGAAGCCACCAGGCTGACCGCGGTCGAGCCGTCCGTCAGGGGAAGGACACCGAGATGCCAGCCGGGCCCCCATTCCGGATCAGCAGGCAATTGTGAGC
Source organism: uncultured Actinomycetota bacterium (assembly GCA_963767375.1). GTDB lineage: Bacteria > Actinomycetota > Actinomycetes > Mycobacteriales > Mycobacteriaceae > Mycobacterium. Next base: position 826,772 of record CAVYDT010000003.1, on the reverse strand, counting down.
GTTCATCAGCCCAGTCGCTGAGTTCGGCGCGTGGACGGGCACACTCAGCGATATCGATTTCCGACGGCCCCCGATCCAAGACCCACCGATGCCGGCCGAACGGCAGCGGCGAACGCTCAATAAGCCGTCCAAACAACCCGTAACCGAGATTGTGGTGAAAACGCCTCAGCCCGTCGAAGTCGAGAGCATGCTCATAAACCCACACGACCTGCATGACTTCCGTCTGGCCGGCGGCGCGATGCCCGGCAAAGAAGCCTTGGTCCACCAAGGCCAGCCGATCGTCCGGCCTCGCCTCACCGTTGGATGGGCCGCCGTTAGAGGACGCGCGTGGGGGACGTATTTGGACTCCCACTGATCAGCCCCCGATGTCCCAGGATTCGCCCGTGACGCCCGGTGGGGCGTGCACCTGGTCACGGGGGGCGACGCCGCGCGGGACGGTGTGAGCCTTGGTGGGGTCGAACCAATTCATCGCATCACAGTAACTGCGGTATCCCTCGCGTTCGCCGTAATCAGTCAAATCGCATTGAAGACAATGGCATCCGTGCGCTGGCCGCAAAACTTCTGGATTTCAGGTCGATGGCGCGGCCATCGGGTTATGCTGCGGGGCGGCTCAGCCGGAGACGCAGGGCTGCCGGTTTCATTTCGCAGAACGCGCACGGGAAGTGAAGGGCCAAGATCACCCGATGAAATTTGTGCTGGCATTCTACGGAACTCGTGGTGATGTCGAGCCCGGCATCGCTGTCGGCCGTGAGCTGGCGCGCCGAGGGCACGACGTGCGCATGGCCATGCCTCCCGATCTGGTTGGCTTCGCCGAGTCTGCTGGGCTTGCGGCGGTGGCCTACGGGCCGGATAACCAGGAGTGGCTGGAGGTGACGCGTAACTTCTGGAAGCGCTTCTTCCGCAATTTCTGGAGGATCCAGGAGCTGAAGAGGTTGCTGCGCGAATCTCGAGAGCCTGGTACCCAGTGCTGGGGGGAGATGAGCTCGATGCTGACGTCGCTGGTGGACGGGGCCGACCTACTACTCACCGGCATGAGCTACCAGGAGCTTGCAGTCAGCGTCGCGGAGTATCGCGACATTCCGTTGGCCACGCTGCTCTGGTTCCCGGCACGGGTCAACGGCCACGTCGTTCCGATCCTGCCGGCGCCGCTGATCCGCTCGGCGATGACGGCGTACGAGTGGTTGGTTTGGCGCGGGGTGAGGAAGGTCGAGGGCACGCAGCGCCGTGAATTGGGCCTGCCGAAGGCAACAAGCCCCGCACCGCGACGGATCGCCGAAGGTGGATCGCTGGAGATCCAGGCCTATGACGAGGTGTGCTTCCCCGGACTGGCGGCCGAATGGGCGAAATGGGATGGCCAGCGGCCCTTTGTCGGCACCCTGACCATCGAGTCGCCGACGGGTGCCGATGAGGAGGTCGCGTCGTGGATTGCGCAGGGAACACCGCCGATATTCTTCGGGTTCGGCAGCATCCCGGTGGAATCTCCGGCCGACACGATCGCGATGATCGCCGCGGCCTGCGCGCAGGTAAGCGAGCGGGCGCTGGTGTGCGCCGGCTGGAGTGACTTCAGCAACGTCCCCCATTTCGCGCATGTAAAGGTGGTGAGCGCGGTGAACTACGCGGCGATCTTTCCCGCCTGCCGCGCGGTCGTGCACCACGGTGGCGCCGGCACCACCGCCGCGGGCCTGCGCGCGGGGGTCCCCGCCTTGATCCTCTGGATGGCGGACGTTCAGGTGATATGGGGAGCTGCGGTCAAAAGGCTGAAGGTGGGGACGGCCCGGCGCTTTTCGACCGCTACCGAGAAATCACTGGTCGCGGACCTGCGCACCATTCTCGCCCCGGAATACCTCTCCCGGGCTCGCGAGATCGCCACCCGGATGACCGGACCTGTCAAAAGCGTTTCGGCCGCTGCTGATCGTTTGGAGGATTTCGCCCGCCTCAAGCGTGTTGGCTGATCGGCGGCGGCGGGCGGTCGGGGTGATCGGCGCCGGCCCGTCTGGCTCACCAGTACCCCGGGCCGAACACCATAAGACCGCACCTACGGAAATTTCAGTGGATTCTCACGTTACTGGTCCCATCCAGTGATTCAGACTCAAGATGACACGGCATCACAAGCCGACCACACAGCCCCGCTTTCAGCCCGGAACGGGTGCCGCACTAGGCAACCAGGCTCTTAGCCACGAGCTCGGATGCGGCCCATGCCGTGGGTTACCAGCGCGACCCAAATCACGGCCAACATGGCTACCACGACTTGCTGACTGTGAGCCAAAGACCAGTTGTGGAGCTGTCGCAGTACCGCTTGGGTTTTCGCTGGCGTGGCCAGATAGCTGACGAGGATGATCTCGACAACCGCGAACATCACCGACGATCCACGCGAGGGCGGCGCTGACCTGCGCGCCGATCGCGGCTCCCGAGGCCATGACGGTAGTGAGTACCAATAGAACCGTCAAAGGTGGCGGCCCCGATCCGAGGCCGATCACCAACGCGACCCACGAGGATCCGCTTTCCCACGCATTGTGGCCGCGGCGGAGCAGCCGGCGGATTGCGGACTCATCCTCCGCCGGCGCATTCTGCGCGCGGCCGGGCAGCGGCGAGATGGCAGTCGGTTTATTCGAGTCCGGCACCAGGGTCGCCGTGTTGCCGTCCGGTGTCGGCAGCTGCGTGCGCCGACGCGCCCAGAAGTGCGCTGTCATCAGCGCAGCGAGCGATAGCGCGACCACACCGATGCCGATTTGAATGTGCCGGACGGTGGGGCTCGCGAATGTAGCCGGGGCGGCCAATCCTTGCGCAAAAGATCTAAAGATTGGTGTGACGTGCGGCAGCGTGAGCGGGATCAGCATGTAGGGCACACTGACAATCATGGCGCCGACCCAGTAGGCGAGCAGGCTTTGAACGGGCCGTGGTCGCGAGATCAGGAGAAGGGTGATGCCAAGACGCACCGGATCGAACGCCACCAGAAGCGTCAGCACCAGCACTGAGCTGCACACGGCTGGAACGCTACCCTGCTGGCTCTTCTGAAGATTCGCATGAACCGGCTCGCCCGGCTGAATTTGAAACCGAGCACTCCGGCAATCTGATCTTGGAAAACTCCGAAACACGGCGTCAATGATTGTCTAGACTCGGCGCCGGAGTACTGGCATGCGAGACAGGGGCAATTTTGACCATCACCGATTACGACGTCCGGTCGCTGTACCTCGACCTGCTCCGACGCAACCTGACCAGATACGGGATGCACGAGCGGGTGCCCGCGGATTGGCCACTGCGGCGACGCCTCCTTCTCAAAACCGCCAACGCCCTCAGCGCCCGCCGCAACGGCGCGAGCCTGTTCGATCAGCGCAAACGCGAGTTGGGCTTGGACTGGCCGGCGGAGGCCGAGACGATGATCGGAATGCAGAGACTCACTAGTCTGCAGCATTGCGTTGAGACGGTCCTGGCCGAAGACATCCCCGGTGATCTGATCGAATGTGGAGTGTGGCGCGGCGGGGCTTGCATCCTGATGCGCGCCGTTCTGGCGGCCTACGGGGATGAGACGCGAAGCGTGTGGCTAGCTGATTCATTCCAGGGCGTGCCGCGCTCGGATCCCGAGAATTACCAAGCAGATAAAGGGATCAGGGCGGAGTTCGCTGCGGGCATACTGGGAGTTTCGGAAGCGGAAGTCAAAGCGAACTTCGAACGTTACGGGCTGCTGGATGACCAAGTCCGCTTTCTTCCTGGCTGGTTCAAAGACACTCTGCACGAGGCCCCGATTGATCGCGTCGCCGTATTGAGGCTTGATGGCGACCTCTATGAATCCACGATACAAGCGCTCGACGCGCTCTACCCGCGACTGTCACCCGGGGGTTTCTGCATCATTGATGACTACCTGGCGGTGAAGGCGTGTGAGCAAGCCGTCACCGACTACCGCGCGAAACATGGAATATCTGCGGAGATCGTTGACATCGACGGTACTGGTGTGCTGTGGCGCAAGTAATGAACACATTAGGACGCTCTTCGCCGTAGCTGAACTGGCCCTGGTCGGCGTCCGCCAGAGCATGCGCCGGCATTCGCCCGTGGTGGATCCGGCAACCGGATCGCCTGAGCCCTGGTCGTCGTCTTCGTGGCTGGTGGTGGGTCGGAGAAGTTTGCGGGCGATCAGTGACGAGCCGAGTTCGGCAATGCGATCTCAAGAGGCACGGCCGTACCGGAGAGCCAGCCGTCGACGGTGCGGGAGAAGAAGTCCGGATAGCGCAGGGGCCAGTCGTGGTCCATACCGATTGCGACCCCGCCGACTCCGTTGGGCATTCGCAGCGCGAGCGTTGCCGCCGAGCGGGGGATGAGCCGCATCTCCTTGGAGCCGGTCAGAAACAATGAGGGCGAATCCGATTTGTCGAGTCCCTCGGGAAGTGTGAACCCCGCGGACGCCTCCACGACGTGGGCGACCTGTACGGGTGGCATGAGACGCAGATCCTCGCAGTAGTCATCGACCTCGGCCGAGGAAACCCCCATGAGGCGTGCATTCCTGCGGATGGTCGCGGACCGTGAGATCCGGGCGACCAACCCCGGGAGGGGCGCTGTCAGCCGAACAACCGGCATCGCGTTGACGATGGTCCCGCACAGCACCGCCCGATCGACGTGTTCTGGCTCTGTCGCCAGCAGCTGGACTCCCACCTGGGCCCCGAGCGAATGGCCCTCCAGGTGTACCCGGCCGGTGCCCACCCGGGAGCGGATGAGTTCTGCAACCGCAATGGCGGCTCCGGCCATCTCGAATGGGCCCCGCCGGAAGCTCTCGTCTGCTGCTAGCATCTGCGCTCAGTGTCAGGGTGAGGGTGCCGCGTGTTGCGGTGGTTGGATCCTGATCACCTGGTGTTCGGCTCGTAGCATCGGTGCCGCCTTTGGGTTGGCGTTCGTGCGTTTTGTCGACACCGGGTGAGTGTGAAGGACCGGCCGGCGTGACGTGATAGAGCGTGCCAGCGCCCCCGACCGAGATGTGTCCGCCGACCCGGCCCCAACCGTCATCTCACAGTGAGGGAGGCAACGACCATGGTTGTTGTTGGACCCGATGTACACAAGCGCAGTCACACCTTCGTCGCCGTCGACGAGGTCGGTCGCAAGGTCGGCGAGAAGACTGTCAAAGCGACCACGGCGGGGCATGCCGAGGCGGTGATGTGGGTGCGTGACATAGGAGAAACCCATGGCTGAAAGCGGCGCGCCGGTGCGGATCGGCATCCTGGGCGCTTCACGCTTCGCACCGATGATCCTCGTCAAACCGGCTCGGGGAAACGCAGAGGTCGTGGTGGCCGCGGTGGCGTCACGCGATGTGTCGCGTGCTCGAGCCTTTGCCGCCAAACACGGCATCGCCCGGGCACACGACAGTTACACGGCGCTGGTCGCCGATCCGGGTCTGGATGCCGTCTATATCGTGCTGCCGAACAGCTTGCACGGCAGGTGGACCCAGGCTGCGCTTGCCGCGGGCAAGCATGTGCTGTGCGAAAAGCCGTTCATGGCCAATGCCGCCGAGGCGCGCGAGGTCGCCGGACTGGCCGCCACATCAGACCGGGTGGTGATGGAGGGATTCCAATACCGCTACCACCCGTTGACGTTGCGCGTTGAGCAGATCATCGCCTCAGGCGAGTTGGGCAACCTGCAGCGGGTGGATGTCGCCGTGTGCGTCCTGCTGCCGGAATCCTCCAACAGCAACGTCTACGACTACTCCCTTGCAGGTGGCGCGACAATGGATGCCGGAAGCTATGTGGTCCACATGCTCCGAACGTTCGGCGGTTCGACCCCGACAGTCGTTTCGGCGCGGGCGAAGCTGCGCGGTCCTGAGGTGGACCGGGCCATGACGGCCGAGTTGCGCTTCGCCAGTGGCCACACCGGCCGGCTGCGCTGTGCGCTGTGGTCGTCGGATCTGTTTCGGGCGAGCGCCAAGGTGGTGGGTGATCGTGGCGAGCTGCGTTGGCTCAGTCCGGCGGCACCTCAACTTTTCCATCGGCTCTCGGTCCGATCAGCCGACAGCAAGCGCGTTGAGCGCTTCCCGAAGCGCAGCTCCTTTGAGTATCAGCTTGACGCTTTCGCCGCGGCGGTGCTGCGCGGCGAACCGGTGAAGACGACGCCGGAGGACGCGATCGAGAACCATATCGTCATCGATGCGATCTATCGCGCTGCTGGCCTTTCGCTCCGCGAGCCGGCCTGAATGCGAATCCGCTCGCGCGGTGCTACTTCGCACGACAAGTGGCGTGCCGCGTCGACACCACGGGCGGAGGCGATTGATCGATCAGGTCGCGAAATGGGCTTGGTTGACGTGTGCGGCCACCCGCAAGGCGTTGGCCGCGACGGTCAAACTGGGGTCAAACCGGCGCTGGACGGGAAAAACGGGGTGCTTTGCTAGATCGTGAGGGGATCCGGGTGGCGGGTTGTTCACGGGGAGGTTGCGTAGATTCGACCGAGGGCCGCCTTTTCCAGTTTGAAGCCTACGCCCACGGTATGGTCTGTAGTCGTGATCGAGTTAGACGGCGTAGCCAAGACATTCGACGGGACAATACACGCATTGCAAGACGTGAGTTTTTCAGTTCCCCCGGGGTCGGTCTGCGGTCTGCTCGGTCATAACGGCGCCGGTAAGACAACCACGATCAACATCCTGTCCACGTTGCTGCGGCCCACCTCCGGTCAAGCAATTGTGGCCGGTTACGACGTCGTCCGACACCCCGCCCAGGTACGCGCAAGCATCGGGACTACCGGACAGCTCGCTGCGCTCGATTGGCAGCTCACCGGGCGGGAGAACCTGGTGCTCTTCGGCCGGCTGCGGGGAATGCGGCGCAAACATGCGCAACTGCGAGCCGACGCTTTGATCCACCAGTTCGATATGTCGCACGCCGCCGATCGGCGGGTGGACACCTATTCGGTTGGCATGCAGCGCCGCATCGATATCGCCGCCGCACTGGTGGTTCCGCCGAAGGTGCTTTTCCTCGACGAGCCGACAACCGGATTGGACCCCCGTAGCCGCCGCGACGTGTGGGACCTGGTGTCCTCGTTGTCAGCCCAAGGTGTCACGGTCCTGCTCACGACGCAGTATCTCGAAGAAGCCGACCTGCTCAGCGATTCGATCGTCGTCATCGATCACGGTCGTGTTATCGCCAGCGGGACTGCTGAAGACCTAAAGCGCCGCGCGGGATTCAGCTACTGCACGATGAGTCCTGTCAATCCGGCCGACCTGTCCAAGATCTTCGCCGTGGTCGCCGATCTCGACGGCGCCCAAGCCGATCAGGAGGCGAATACTGTGTCGGTGCTGGCGCCCAATGGCGTTGCGACGCTCAGTGAGGTGTTTCGCCGGGTTGACCAGCTTGGCGTTGAGCTGGTCGATATAGCGCTGCGCAAGCCGTCCCTGGACGAGGCATTTCTGCACCTCACGAGCGTCACTACATGACCGCGCTTGCTGCTCTGAGCGAGCGCATGGTGCTCGGCACGCTGCGCGACGATCTGCCGTTCGCGATTGTGGCGCCCGCCGGTAACTTCGTCGTCTTTAACTTCGCGCTGCGCAATGTGATCGACACCGGCCAGATGAGCTACCCCCAGTACCTCCTACCGGTCATCATCGTCCAGGTCACATTTCTCGGCGCGCTGACAACCGTTGACCGGGCTGCCCGAGACCAGCAGTCCGACTTCGGGGTTCGGCTCCGCACACTTCCCATACCCACGCTGGCGCCGCTGATGGCTCGCATGTTGTACTGCGTCCTGCGCGGTGCCCTCGCCCTGCTCGCCGCGCTCGCCGTCGGGTACGTGTTCGGCTTCCGAATGATCGGCGGGTTATCTTACGCGGTGGCTTTCGCCGTTCTTGTCCTCACGTTGACGCTGGCACTATCGCTCGCTGCCGATGCATTAGGGGCCAGCGTCGCAGGGGCCGGGATCGGGAAAAGCGGGGCGTCCAGTCAGTTGCTTTTGGTTCCTCAAATGCTGCTGGTCATGCTGTCAACCGGCATGGCGCCGGTTGATTCGTTTCCTGACTGGCTGCATCCGTTCGTGCGCTACCAGCCTGTTTCACAGGTGACGGAAACCCTGCGCGCGTTCGCCACCGGCCATGTCGCGATCAGCAATCTGGCGACCAGCTTGGCATGGTGCCTTGGGCTGCTGGTGGTGTTCGGTGTAATCGCGGTGCGGATGCAGAGGCGGACGCAATGACCGCGAACGCACCGCCACGAAGCTCACTAGCCGCCGAAAGTCTGTTGTTCGCCAGCCGGCTACTCACCCACTGGCGGCGCGCGCCGACGGTGTCGATCCAGGCTCTGCTGTTCCCGACCTTTCTGCTGATTACCTACAAACTGCTGGTCGGCAAGTCAATAATGAGAATCACCGGCACCGACAGTATCTACGGCTTGGTGCCGATGTGCGCCGTGGCCGGTGCGATGTTCGGGGCGCTTGCAGCCGCCCTCACTCTTCGCGTCGAACGTGAGAGCGGTCTGCTCAGCCGATTGTGGGTGTTGCCCGTGAACCGGGCCAGTGCCCTGACGGGCAGGCTGCTGGCCGAGGCTGTGCGTACGCTGGTCGGTGCCGCACTGATCACAGCGGTCGGCGTTGCGCTCGGACTTCGATTTGAAGGCGGCTGGCTCGCTGTGATCCCGTTCCTATTGGTGCCGGTGATGGTAGGTGTCGTCTTCTCGACGGCAATAATTGCGATCGCGGTGCGTTCGAAGAGCGGTACCCTGCTCATCTTGCTCGGGGTGCCGTCCATCGCCTTGGTGTTCGCCAGCTCTGGTGTTCCTCCCGTTGAAATGTTGCCGTCGTGGGTGCGGCCGCTGATCCAGCTCCAGCCGATGGCGCCGACGATTGAGTCCATGCGGGCACTTGCTCAAGGTGGTCCCGCGCTGTGGCCGCTCCTGCTGAGCTTTGGGTGGGCTCTTGGTCTGGCCGCAGTGGTCGGGCCACTGGCCGTCCGCGGTTACCGTGCCGCAGCCGAATCCGGGCGCTGACACTTAGCGAACACGCCTTCACCCGAGGCGCAACGTTGATCTGTCAAAGGTTCCCTCGGCCCTCCAACATCCACTAGGGCAGACCCTGGTGTTAGCGGCCTGCGGGCCCCGCTTGAGGTCGTCGGCAATCGGGGGCGCCACGCCACTCGGAACCCATCGTTGACCCCTCGCATTGTGGCCACCGGAAAACCTCTGGATGAGCTTCGTACGTGCTCGGGCAGCGCAGCTTCATGGCGTCGCGAAGTACGCGCCGTGAACTGGGCTGCCCGGCTGAATTTGAACGAACACTACAGCTTGCACGGCAGGTGAACCGGGCTGCGCTCGCCGCGGGCAAGCACGTGCTGTGCCAAAAGCCTCTCATGGCCAATGCCGCCGACGCCCGCGAGATCGCCGAACTGGCCGCCACATCAGGCCGGGTAGTGATGGAGGTAATCCAATACCGGTACCACCCGTTGATGTTGCGCGCTGAGCAGGTGATCGTCTTAGGGGAGCTGGGCAAACTGGAGCGGGTGGACGTCGCCGTGTGCGTATTCCTGGCGCGCCAGCGCCAACGTCTACGACTACTCCTTTGCCGGTGGCGCGGTTCGCCGCGGCGGTGCTGCGCGGGGAACCGGTTGAAGACGACGCCGGAAGATACGGTCGAGAACATGAGCGTCATCGAAGCGATCTACCGCGCGGTGGGCCTTTCGCTCCGCGAGCGGGCCTGAACGCGAATCCGTTCGCGTGGTTGGTATTCCGATAACAAGTGGCGTGCCGCGTCGACACATCGGTGGAGGCGATTGATCGATCAGGTCGGGAAATGGGCTTGGTTGACGTGTGCGGCCACCCGTAAGGCGTTGGCCGCCACCGTCAAACTGGGGTTCAAACCGGCGCTGGAAGGGAAAAACGAGGTGTCCACCACGTAGAGGTTGTCCACTTCGTGCGCCCGGTTTTGTGGGTCCAGCACGCTGGTTTTGGGATCGGTACCGAAGCGGCACGTGCCGCACACGTGGCCCAAGGCCGCGTTGTCTTTGCCGCCCCCCAGGGGCATTTTGCGAAACGGGTCGAGCACCTCTTTTACCTGCGACGAAAACACCGCGTGGCGCTCGATCTCGCTGGCGTGCAGATAATACTGAATCCGCAGCCGCTGGCGGCCGTCGACGCTAGGCCGATCGTAGGGCAGCACGCGGTTGTCCAGGTAGGGCAGGTCTTCCATGATGGTGGTCAGCAGCAGCCCGCCGGTGAAGAAGCGTTCGTAGATCCGGCGCACGGCCGGGCTCATCAGCCGCAGCGCCTTCGGCCCCCAGCCGGGGCGGTTGGTCAGCCACTCCATGGGCGGTATCTCGCCGAATGATTGCACGGTGCCGTATTTCTGCCCCTCCCAGAAATAAAAGTCGTTGAATCCAATCTCCTTGTTTGCGGCCGCGCCCTCGTGATTGGGCTGCGGCCAGACCTCGACCCGGTCGAGTAGATGGCGCATCAAGTTGCGTCCTACCAAGTCTGAGCCGTTGGCCAATCCGCGCGGCCAGTCGCCCGCACGGGAATTGAGCAACAGCACCGGGGTGACCAGCGCACCGGCGGCCAGCACCACCACCTTGGCCCTCAGAGCCAGCATGTCGGAGCGACGCTGGCAGATCACTTGTCGGACCCGGGTGCGGTCCGCCTCGAGGCGCACTACGCGACATTGGGCCAGCAGGTGAGCGCCGTGCTCGGAAACGGCGGGCAGGACGCCGTTTCGGCCGGCCTCGTTTTTGCACGACTGGTCGCAGAGGTAGGTCTGGCAGCTGGCACAGTCGTCGATGTAATCGCAGGCCATCGGCAGGTGATAGGGGTGCAGGCCGCGACCTGCCAGATAGTTGACCAGCGCCTGGTTGTGCGGCGAAAACGGCGGCGCTGCGGGCAGACCGACCTCGGCGGCTTCCGGGCGCAGGGGATCGGGTTGGCCGCGAACCCCCAGCAGCTTTTCGGCCTCGGCGTACCAGGGCGCCATCTGGTCATAGCTGATCGGCCAGGCCTCGGGCACGGTGGAATCGCCGGGGTTGGTGAAGTTTTGCCGGGGAGTGAAATCGCGCACGAAAAATCGCTCGCTGACCATGCCGTACAGGGCCGAGGACCCGCCGGTGCCGCTGCCGATGAACGGCACGAACCGCTTCGGGAAGCGCCCGCTGATGTCCTCGATTTCGTCAGTTGTGCGTCCGGCCCGGGCCAAGGCGTCGTAGTGCGCCTCTGCGGAACGCGCCGAAAGCGGCTCGGCCAGTTCGGGCATGGCAGCGCGAATGGTTCCGGGCACTCCGGGCAATGTCGAGTGCCCCTTTTCGACGAACAGCACCCGCCGGCCTGAGCGGGCCAGTCGGTAGCCCAGCATTCCGCCGCCCATCCCAGTGCCCACGACGATCACGTCCCACTCGACGCGTTCGGCCTCGCGCGCGGTCAGTTCGCCGTCAGCCAAAATCGAACTCCTCAGCGGATGATGGTCCAACGCGTGGCCCGGTCTGGGCGAATCGGGATCGTAACATCCGTGCGCCGCGGACAGGCGGGCAAAGTTACCCGCCCCGGCGGGCAGCGGGTCGCACCCTCGATCGCCACCTCGATGGTCCTCGACGCGTTGACTCGGCAACCGTACCGCCTGAGCTCTGTTCTTCTGTCGGAGTGACCCGGGTCTGCTGCTAGCATCGCGGCCATGGCTGAAAGCGGCGCCCCGGTGCGGATCGGCATCCTGGGCGCTTCAAGCTTCGCACCGACGACGCTCATTAACCCCGCCAGGGGAAACGATGAGGTCGTGGTGGCCGCGGTGGGAGCACGTGATATGTCCAGTGCTCAGGCTTTTGCCGCCAAATACGGTATCGCCCGGGCGCACGGCAGCTATGAGGCGCTGATCGCCGATCCAGACCTGGATGCTGTTTACGTACTGCTGCCGACCAGCTTCCATGGCAGGTGGACCCGGGCTGCGCTTGCCGCGGGCAAGCACGTGCTGTGCGAAAAGCCGTTCGCCGCCAATGCCGCCGAGGCTCGCGAGATCGCCGAACTGGCCGCCGCGTCGGACCGGGTTGTGATGGAGGCAATCCAATTCCGCTACCATCCGTTGACTTTGCGCGTTGAGGAGATCATCGCCTCAGGGGAGCTGGGCAAACTGGAGCTGGTGGACGTCGCCTTGTGCGTATTGCTTCCGAAGTTCTCCGGCAACTGCTACAACTACTCCTTTGCCGGTGGTGCGACAATGGACGCGGGAAGCTATGTGGTCAACATGCTCCGTACGTTCGGCGGTTCGACCCCGGAAGTTCTTTCGGCACGGCCGACGCTGCGCGGTCCTGAGGTGGACCGGGCCATGACGGCCGAGTTGCGGTTTGCCAGTGGGCACACAGGCCGGATGCGCTGCGCGCTGTGGTCGTCGGATCTGTTTCGGACGAGCGCGAAGGTGGTGGGTGACCGCGGCGAGCTGCGTTGGCTCAGTCCAGCGGCACCCCACGTTTTCCCGCGGCTCTCGATCCGTTCGGCCGCCGGAAAGCATGTGGAGCACTTCCCGCGGCGCGCCACCTACGCGTATCAGCTTGACGCTTTCGCTGCGGCGGTGCTGCGCGGGGAACCGGTGCGGACGACGCCGGATGACGCGATCGAGAACCACACCGTCATCGATGCGATCTATCGCGCTGCCGGCCTGTCGCTCCGCGAGCCCGCCTGAACGCTAATCCGTTCGCCCAGTTGGCGCTTCGGACGACAAGCGGCGTGCCGTGTCGACACATGGGCGAAGGCGATAGGTCAGGTGCGGTCGCTCCCGCCTTATGAACGCCGTCGAGGCCTGATGCAACGACGAACGATCGGCCGAAGCCGATCGCCGAACGCCCCACCGACAGTCGAGGAACCAGGCATAATGACCGATGCTCCCGACGCTGCCTACGCCCACGACGACTGAAAGGCCAGAACCCGCGATGAAATTTGTGCTGGCAAGCTATGGAGGTCGCGGCGATGTCGAGCCCGCCGTCGTTGTCGGCCGTGAGCTGCAGCGCCGAGGGCACGACGTGCTCATGGCCGTCCCGCCGAATCTAGTTGGCTTCGTCGAGGCGGCTGGCCTTGCGGCGGTCGCCTACGGGCTGGATTCGCAGCCCATTCTGGACGCACAGCGCGAATACTGGACCTGTTACTTCCGCACCCCCTGGAAGCTCAAGGAGCTGAACAGGATGGCGCGCGAAACTGAGCAGTTCGCGACCCAGTGCTGGGGGAAAATGACCACCACACTGGCATCGGTGGCGGACGGTGCCGACCTGCTACTCACCGGCCTGATTTTCGAGCAACCCGCTGCGAACGTCGCGGAGCATCACGACATTCCGTTGGCCGCGCTGCATTTCTTCCCGGTACGCGCCCACGGCCATCTGCTGCCGTTCGCGCCGTCGCTGTTGAGCCGCACCGGAATGACGGTGAACGACTGGCTGGCTTGGCGCGGGACGAGGAAGGGCGAGGACGCGCAGCGACGTGAGCTGGGCCTACCGAAGGCGACAGGGCCCGCGCCGCGACGCATCGAAAAACGAGGATCGCTGGAAATCCAGGCCTACGATGAGGTGTGTTTTCCCCGGCTGGCAGCCGAATGGGCTCAATGGAATGGCCAGCGGCCCTTTGTCGGAGCGTTGGCGTTGGAGTTGACGACGGATGCCGATGAGGAGGTCGCCTCGTGGATTGCCGCGGGAACACCGCCAATTTTCTTCGGGTTTGGCAGCATACCGGTCGAATCTCCGGCCGACACGCTCGCCATGATCGGTGCGGCCTGCGCGCAGTTAGGCGAGCGGGCGTTGGTTGGCGCCGGCTCGAGTGACTTCAGCAACGTCCCCCATTTCGAGCACGTCAAGGTGGTGGGCGTGGTGAATTACGCGGCGATCTTTCCGGCCTGCCGCGCGGTCGTGCACCATGGTGGCGCGGGTACCCTGGCCGCGGGCCTGCGCGCCGGGGTCCCCCAATTGATCCTCTGGACGTTGCCCGATCAGCCGTTCTTTACGGCTCAGCTCAAACGACTGAAGGTGGGCTCCGGGCGGCGCTTTTCGACCACCACCGAGAAGTCGCTGGTCAAGGACCTGCGCCGGATCCTGGCCCCGCAAAACCTCACCAGGGCGCGCGAGATCGCCACGCGGATGACCAAACCCGCCGAAAGTGCCGTGGCCGCTGCTGATCTTGTGGAAGATTTCGCCCGCCTCAGATCCCGTCGCGGATGCACCACATGATCGATTCGCCGTGCCAGCCAAATCGCTGTTGAAGACGATGGCGGCCGGGCGCTTGCCCAAACTTGTGAATTTCAGGTCTGTTGCACGAGTGTTGGATAGACTGCCGAGCGGATTAGCAGGGGACGCTTAGGCCCCTGCTTTCATTTCGCAGAACGCCCACAGCACGTGAAAGGTTGGGATCCGCGATGGCCGAAGGCGTTTTCGGACGTAGCGACGCTGAGATCGATCTCTTGGTGCGTGGCATGCGGTCGGGGATCGCAGTTGTGGGCTTCGGCTACATCGGCACGGTGATTGGTGCCGTGCTGGCTGATCGCGGCTGGCCTGTGACGGGGATCGACGTGAGACAGAGCGTCGTCGACGAGATCAACCTGGGCAAGAGCACGGTGCCTGAGCCAGGGCTTGGCGAGCTTGTGTCCACCAACGTACGGGTCGGCCGGCTTCACGCCACGACCGATTTTGGCGCCATCGCGGATAATGACTTCGTCATTGTGACCGTCGGTACGCCGCTCGGTCCGGACTACCAGCCCATCGTCGACGACATCAAGGCAGCGGCGCGGGCCGTGGGGGAGCACCTGCGTACCGGCCACCTCGTCATCCTCAAGAGCACGGTGCCGCCCGACACCACCGAAAAGGTCGTTCGGCCGATCCTTGAAGAGACCTCAGGGCTGCGGGCCGGGGTCGACTTCGGGTTGGCATTCTGCCCTGAGCGGCTCGCCGAAGGCCAAGCCATCCATGAGCTGACGTCGATCCCCGTCGTGGTCGGTGCTGTCGACGAGCGCAGCGCTCGCGCATGCTCCACACTGTGGCGACACGCCCTGGGAGTGGACTCCATCGTCGTCGACGATCCGCGGACCGCCGAGATGGTCAAGCTTGCGGACAACCTCTGGGTCGACCTCAACGTCGCGCTTGCGAACGAGCTGGCCAAGGTATGCGACCGGCTCGGCATGGACGCCCTGCAAGTCATCGAAGCGGCCAACACGATGCCGAAGGGCGGCCGCGATGCGAACATCTTGAGGCCGAGTATGGGCGTCGGCGGCTACTGCTTGACGAAGGATCCGTGGTTCGTCAACCATCTGGGACAGTCCGTAGGGTTGGACCTGGCAATTCCGCGGACGTCGAGGACCGTCAACGACACGATGCCTGCCTACACCTACGGGCTGCTCATGCAACTCCTCGCCGATCAGGGCAAGGCAATCGAGACCAGCAGGATTGCGGTGCTGGGCATCGCCTTCAAGAACAACACCGGCGACTGCCGCCTCACGCCCACCAAGTACGTCGTCGCCTTGCTCGAGGAGTCCGGCTGCCAGCTTTCGGTGCATGATCCGTGGGTGGCGGCCGAGGAAGCCCTCGCGGTGACGAAGATCCCCCTGACCGCAGACATCGAGTCAGCGGTCGAGGATGCCGATGCCTTGGTGGTCCTCGCGGGGCACCGAGAGTTCCACCAGATCCCTCTGGTCCGGCTCGCGAATCTAGCAGCAGCTAGGTGCGTGTTCCTCGATGGACGCAACAGCTTCGACCCAGCGGCAGTGCGCGCCGCCGGTTTCGTCTACAAGGGGATCGGCCGATAGGCGGCCGATGGGTCAACGTAAACCGCTACGTAGAAATGAAAGAGTAAATATGTCCAATGTCGTCGTGACGGGCGGCTACGGCTTCATCGGATCGCACTTGGTCTCCGCATTGCTGGACCGCGGAGACTCGGTCACGGTTTTCGACTTCGCAAAGAACACCCGTGACACCAGTATCGACTTCGACCGCCATGCCAACTTCCGGTTCGTGCAAGGCGATGTCACTGATCTGACCGCACTCGAAGAAGCCCTGACTCCCGGCGTTGACACGGTCTTCCACCTGGCCGCGGTCGTCGGTGTCAAAAACTATCTCAACGATCCGCTGCGGGTTCTTGATGTCAACGTGACCGGCACCCGTAACGTCCTCGAGTTGAGCCATCGGCACGGAACACGCGTGGTGTTCGCGAGCACGTCAGAGGTGTTTGGGAAGAACCCGAACCCGCCGTTTGCCGAGGATGACGATCGCGTCCTCGGTTCGACAAGGACCGCGCGGTGGAGCTACAGCACCAGCAAGGCCATGGCCGAGCATCTCGTCTTCGCGATGCACACCGCGTACGGACTGCCCGTGACGGTAGTTCGCTACTTCAACGTATACGGCCCGCGGCAGAATCCCATATTCGTGGTTTCGCAGACCATTCACCGGATTCTTAATGGCCGCCAGCCGTTGCTCTACGACTCGGGTGACCAGACACGCTGCTTCACCTACGTCGACGACGCCATTGCCGGCACCTTGCTCGCGGCCGAGAGCAGCGCGGCAATCGGTGCGGCCTTCAACATCGGGAGCATGACCGAGACCACGGTGCGTGATGTTGTCGATCTGGCGATCAAGATCGCGAATGTCGACTCGGTGTCTGGCGCCGAAGCTGTTGACACCGCAGCGCACTATGGCGGTCGCTATGAAGACATCCCTCGTCGTGTCCCCGACTCGACCAAGGCGCAGCGCGAGCTGGGATGGCGCCTTCGGGTCGACGTCGAAGAAGGGATCCGCCGCACCATCGAGTGGGCGCGGGCCAACCCGTGGTACCTCAAAGAATCCGCGGGGGATCAGTCGTGAGGCGGACGACGGGCCGGGGATTAGCTCAAGCGACGAAGCAAACCGCCCGCGCGGCCGCGCCGGATGCGCGAAGGGGCCACCTCGGATGAGTGCCAACCCTGAAGTCACTGATCCCAATAAAGTCGTCAATCGCTGGCCGAAGCAGTGGAAGACGGGCGTTAAGACCCTCGGACAGGAATTCGATGCCCGAAGCAACGCACTGAACGCGTGGCGGTTGGCGCTGGCGACGGGGGTTATCCTCTGGCACTCCTGGCCACTTACCGGCCGCCGGGTGACGTTCGCGCCGGCTCACCAGCTTCTTAGAGACGTATGGGTTGACGGTTTCTTCGTAATCTCAGGGTTCCTCATCACGTGGAGTTGGTTCAGACACCCGCGGGTCCGCGACTACTTCGTCGCTCGAGGTCTGCGCATCCTCCCCGGATTGTGGGTCTGCCTGATTGTCACAGCGTTTGTCATCGCCCCGATCGGTGTGGCCATTCAGGGTGGCTCGGCTGGCAAGCTGCTGCTGTCGCGCGCGCCAATTGAGTACGTTCTCGAAAACAGCGCAGTGTTGCTGGTTAAGCAAGACATCGGTGGTACACCAAGTGGGATCCCATCACCGGGGGTATGGGATGGTTCTCTCTGGACTCTCCTATGGGAAGTCTTGTGCTACATCGCCATTGCTGCTTACGGCGTAGTTGGGCTTCTGCGTCGCAGATGGTTTATTCCTACAGCGTTGACACTGGTGCTGTTATGGTCGGCATTACTGCCGCCTTGGGGTGCATTCGCGGACTTAGTGGAAGCGCGGCAACACATCGAGCCTGCGACTGCCGCGCTGCTCGTTCAAGCGGTCGTCGCACGCTTCGGCGCGATGTTTTTGGCCGGCGCGTTTATGTATCAGATCCGGAATGTGATTCCAGCTCGATGGTCACTTGTCGCGCTAAGCGTGGTCATCGTTCTAGCGGCGAACCTACTGCCCAATTACCGGCTGCTCGGCGCCATTCCACTGGCTTACGCCGTCATCGTCTCAGGTGCCCTCGTCCACAACAAGCGCCTGCGACTACGGACCGATCTGTCCTACGGCGTGTATATCTACGCGTGGCCAATCCAACAGTTGCTGGTCATCTGTGGGCTCGCCGTTTTAGATCCGTTCGTGTTTGCGATCATTGCAGCTATCGTGACCGTGCCACTGGCCGCGTTCAGTTGGTTCCTCGTCGAGAAGCCCGCGATTTCTCTTAAATCTCGTTTTCAGCAGAGGAGGCTTGCGCCGGCCGAGGAGCGGCAGTCTGAGTAGACGGTTTTCGGTATCACCGTTGATGGCGCCGGTATTGGGTTATGCTGCCGGGCGGCCGAGCCGGGAAGTCAGGCGGCCCCTGTTTCATTTCGCAGAACGCGCACGGGAAAGTGAAAGGCTAGGATCCGCGATGAAATTTGCGCTGGCGTTCTATGGAACTCGCGGCGATGTGGAGCCCGGCGTCGTTGTCGCTCGTGAGCTGCTGCGCCGAGGGCACGACGTGCGCATGGCCGTCTCCCCCGACCTGCTTGGCTTCGCCGAGTCGGCCGGGCTTTCGGCGGTGGCTTACGGAGCCGATTCGCAGACCGCGATTGCGAGGGATTTTGGCGCGAACGTCTTTAAGGATTTCCCGCACGGCGTCAGGATGCCAAACGATCTGATCAGGTTGTGGCGCGAATACCGGGAGTTCCTTACCCAGTGCTGGGTAGAAATGACGGCGACGTTGACGTCGCTGGCGGACGGGGCCGACCTGCTATACACCGGTCTGCTCTTCGAGGACGGAGCTGCCAACGTCGCGGAGTATTACGACATTCCGTTGGCCACTCAGCATTACTCACCTGTGCGGAGCACTGGCCAGCTTCTAACGCCGCTGCCGCCGGCGTTGGGCCGCTCCGCAATGACGACGTTCTGGTGGCTGTCTCGGGCCGTGTTCGGGAATCTTGAGGACGCGCAGCGCCGGAAGCTGGGCCTACCGAAGGCCACAGGCCCCGCGCCGCGACGGATCACCGAACGCGGAGCGCTGGAAATCCAAGCCTACGACGAGGCGTGCTTTCCCGGGCTGCGAGCCGAATGGGCGAAATGGAATCGCCAGCGGCCCTTTGTGGGCACAGTGACAATGGAGTTGGCGACGGATGCCGATGAGGAAGTAGCGTCGTGGATTGCTGCGGGGACACCGCCGATCTGCTTCGGATTTGGCAGCATGTCGATGGAGTCTCCGGCCGAGACACTCGCCATGATCAGCGAGGCCTGCGCGCAGTTAGGTGAGCGGGCGCTGGTTTGCGCCGGCTTGAGCGGCTTCACCAGCGTCCCCCATTTCGAGCACGTCAAGGTCGTGGACGCGATGAATTACGCGGCGATCTTTCCGGCCTGCCGCGCGGTTGTGCACCACGGTGGCGCGGGCACCGTGGCCGCGGGCCTGCGCGCCGGGGTGCCCACATTGATCCTGTGGACGGCGCCCGATCGGCAGATGTGGGGAGCTCGGATCAAACGACTGAAGGTCGGTACCACCCGGCGTTTTTCGAGCACTAGCGAGAAATCGTTAGTCGCGGATTTGCGGACCATCCTGGCTCCGCAATACGTCTCCCGGGCCCGCGAGCTCGCCACCCAGATGACCAGACCTGCCGAAAGCGTTGCGGCCGCTGCTGATCTTGTGGAAGATTTCGCCCGCTTGCGGCGTGTTGGTTGATCGGCGACGGCGGGCGGCCGGGATGATCGGCGCCGTTGCCGGCTACTCATCATTTTCTACTTCAGCAGGGCTGTCACCCGTGTGTGATCGCTTGGCTTGACAGGTAATTCGGCTTGCTCGCCGATCCATTCAAGCAGAGCACGCAGACCTTCCTCGAGCGACCATTTTGGACGCCAGTCGAGCTCGTTCTTCGCTGGCGCGATGTCGCACCTCGCGGCACGTACGTCACCGTCGCGGAATTTCGCCACGACGATCGGTTCGGGGGCATCGCAGATCGCGGCGATCGTTTGAGCGAGCTCATGGATGGTTGTCGGGATACCCGACCCGATGTCGAGGCAGCGTGGTTGCGCCGCAGGTCCCTCGATCGCAGCGAACAGCGCCTCGACGACATCGTCGATATAGACGAAATCGCGCACGATCCGGCCGTCTTCGTAGACCTCCAACGAAAGCTGCTCGCGCGCCAATCGGGCGAAAAGAGCGACTATTCCGGTGTACGAGTTGGTCAGCGACTGGCCCGGTCCGTAGACATTCTGCAGCCGCAGGACACTGAGATTGGTGTCATGCGCGGCCGTCCAGGCCGCCAAGATGTGCTCCTGCGCGAGTTTGGTCGCAGCGTAAATGTTGGTCGGCCGGGGCTCGGTCCGGCTCGCACAACTTGCAAGCGGGACTGCAGGATCGCCCGTGGGCCCTTGCGGATCCCAGACACCGGCCAACAGCTGTGCGTGGCTGCGAGGCGGCGGATGGAAGGTGTGCGTGCCGCATTGCCATGCGCCCTCGCCGTAGACGGCTCTCGACGAAGCCACGACGAGTTGGTCGGGCACGAGTGCTGAGCGGCTCAGGGCGTCAAGGAGTTGAGTCGTTCCCACCACGTTTACCGAACCGTGGCGCGTCGCCTCGGAGAGCGACTGTGCCGTTCCCGTCTCGGCCGCCAAATGGACGATCTGGGAAGGACGGAATAACCGAAGCACAGCATCCCAGTCAGGGGCATGGGTGACATCGCCGGTGAACAACCGCACGGATGGCGGCAGGTCGATCGCTGCATGTTCGCCGTGCACCTGTGGGTGCAAGACGTCCATCACAGCGACGTCATAACCGGCTTTGACGAGACGGCGCGTGAGCGCGGACCCAATGAATCCTGCTCCGCCAGTGATGAGCACGGATGTTGACAAAGCCGATGCCTCCGGTTCTTCTACTCTCTTTTGGTGCTGGGGAGTCGCCAACAATCAGCAGCATGTCAACCGTGGGCGAGCGCGCGGTCGGCCAGCGCCCCGATTGCCGGTGCCAACTGTCGGGAGTATTCGAGCGTCATGTGTTCCTCGTCGATGTAGACCATCGTGTTGCCGACGACGACCGGGCAGCGGTTTGTGGTGCAGAACAGCTCGGTGAGGTCGACGTATTGTCCGCCGCCGGCTTTGGTAGCGGCGGACTCGGCTGCGATGCCGGGTTCGTTCACTGCGGTCGACCTGGGCGGCGAGCAGGCCATCGCGTCATCCATCTGGCCGGACAAGCAGATCGGCACGTATGCGTGCGGATCCGGGATCGGCCCGAGTACCAGCACCTTGGCGCCGGTGGCGCGCAATTGCTGCACCAGACGGGTGAGGCTGTCGATCCACGCCGGGTCGTAGGAATTGAAACCCGACAGCCAACCGTTGCCGCTGCCGGACCCGTATCCCCGCCACAGGCTCATCACGATCAGCCGCGGGTGCTCGTCGCGCAAACGGGTGAGAACCTGACCGCGCCATTGCTCGCAATGTTCAAGGTGTTCAACCAGGCCACTGAAGAGGTGGTTGGTGATGGGCAAGTCCATCAATGGGCAGGCGCCCTTGCTCAGCATTTCTAGCCGCCAGCGCCGCTGTGTGGCGATCTGCTGGAACGCCGGATTCCACATCGCGGCATGTGAGTCGCCGACCAGGGCCACCGTCGTCGTCGAGGCGGTATCGCCCGTCGCGCACTCGGGCTGTCCGCTTTGGAATGGCGTGCGCAGACAGCCGTTGAACAACATCGCGTTAAGCTCGGCGCCCGCGCTTCTCAGTGCGGGTTGGAGGTTCGACGGTACGATTTTCAGCTCGGCTGATGCCGCGACCACCGCCTGCACCTGCGCGAAAGCGTGCTGCACCGCCGCGTCGTAGGTGTCAATGTTGTCGCCGGCGGGGGACGGCGCCGCAGCGATGGTCAGCGCTCGAGCTGGTGCGCCGCGTCCGACCGGTACAGGCACCCATACCAGCAGCACCACTGCGACACAGACCGCGACCGCGGTAGCGGCAGCGCCCAGCGCGAGACTAGCGAGGGCAGAGCGGCGCACGCGATCGGCGTATCGAAGCGGGTTCTCGATGAGACGTAGTGTGAGCACCGCCAGTCCGCCAGAGACCAGGGCTGCCGCCAACCTGGCGGCCAGCCCCAGCGGGTGGCCCAGCAATGCCGGTGCGAGCACCAATACCGGCCAGTGCCACAAATACCACGAGTAGGACACCCGGCCGATCGCGCGCATCGGCGCCGCCGCCAGGATGCGGCCGCATCCGCGCGAAGGTGTGGCAAACCCGGCGCCGATCACCAGCATCGTGCCCAGCACGGGCAACACTGCGGCGATACCCGGATACGGTGTAGTCGCGCTCAAACAGGTGCAGGCGACCAGGATCACCCCCAGCCCTGCCCATCCGGTGATCGTGGCAGCTGGTGGCGCTAGTCGTCGCCAGTGGGCGGCGCTCAGGGCCACCAGGCCGCCGGCGGCCAACTGCCAGGCCCGGGTGGGCAGCGAAAAGAACGCTATACCAGGCATTACGTACGTGATCACCAACGACATCGCGAACGACACCGCCGCGACCAGCGCAAGAACTACCAGATACGGCGTTGCCGAGGATCGGGCTTGGGACTCAGTCGCCTTGGCGCGCCGACGCGTGTGGCGTATGAGCCACGCGGTTCCGATTATTATGGCCGGCCACACCAGGTAGAACTGCTCCTCGACGCCCAAAGACCAGTAGTGCTGAAATGGCGACGGCGGCTTGTTGCCACCGAAGTAGTGGACGCCTTGAGAAATGGCCCAGTAGTTGTTGACATATAGTGCACTGGCGATGCCGTCATACAGGACGGCATCGGCCTGCAGCGGGGGTAACAGGACGGCCGAGGCGATCGCGGTGACGACGCCTACAGCAGCCGATGCCGGCAGCAGCCGGCGGGCCCGCGCCCCATAGAAACGGCGCAGCCGCACGCTGCCGGCGGTGCTCACTTCGCGCCAGAGCAGCCCGGTGATCAGGAAGCCCGAGATCACGAAGAACACGTCCACGCCGACGAACCCACCACCCACACCGGGCATGCCAGCGTGAAGCAGGACAACGGCCACCACCGCAACAGCGCGCAGGCCCTCGATATCCGGGCGAAATTCCTTCCGTGCCGAGCGCCGACTCTGTACCTCTTCGGTAGGGCTAATGCTGTCGGCCTGGCGCACGGTCACCTACTTACTAAGAGGAAGCGTTCTTCGAACAGCGCATTATCACACACCTGTTCAACGCTCGGAGTGAAGTCTGTGCAACGTTGCATCTGAGACCACTGGAAGACGAACTGGATGCCGCTCATGCCGTCGCGGCGCACGACAACCCTTTGTATCCGTATGCGCCGAGTTTGAACGGCTATACCGCATGGCAATGGGATGGCCGGCGGAAGTTGATCTCTTGGATTCCCGGAAGCCTTGAAACCAGCGCTCGGCGCGAGAGGGGAGTCATGCCGACACAGCGCTGGCGGGATTGTGGGCCGCGTCGGATCAGCGAGTCCGTCAGCGGATTCGGGCGCCATGCCCCTCTAGGAGGGCCTAGTCTGTCCGGGAACCTGGAACCTGGAACCTGGAGGTGAAACGTTGGGCGTGATCGATAGCCAGACAGTGGATCGGACGAACCAGACAGTGGATCGGACGAGCCTTCATAGGATGTGGAAAGCGATCCTAATTGGCATGGCGCTCGTCGTGGCTACGGCATGTTATTTCGAGCCGGTACTCCTCGTCGCAATTGGCTTACTTCTACTGTTGCTCCTATGTGCACGCATTGCTTATCGGGATCGCGACCGCTACATTCCGAACTTATACGCTCGGGACACCAGGGTATATGACGACGAATATCGCACGTTTATCGGCCGCACGCTCGAGGATATCCGGCGGTGCAGGATTCGAGGCCACACCCTATTGTGGGAAGCATCGCGCCTGCCGAAACCAGGCCGCCAGGATGCTGACGAACTACTGCTTGATCTAGGGGTCTGGATCGGCTGGTCGACACGGCTCATATCTGACGCCTCCGGCCGCGCGGTGTACGGCTTCGATACCTTTGAGGGCCTTGTTGAAGACTGGCAAATCGACGACCAGGTCCTCGTCAAACGTGGAACCTTTTCACTATCAGAACCGTTCGCACAGCGTTTTATCCGGGATACCGGCGTGAGCTTGCAGGACGGGCTGCCTGCCGCGCTCGGTCGCGACGTGCAGTTCATCAAGGGAAGCACCTATGAGACGTTGGTCCCATTCTTGGCCGATCGACCAGCTGCCCCGATCAGGTTTTTTCACATGGATTTGGATACATATGAGAGTTGCCTGCATGCGTTAGAAACCTGCAAGGATCGCTTCGTCGAAGGATCCATCCTTGTTTTTGATGAGTACCTTGTCACTAACGGTGAAATGCTGGCGTTCTATGAATTTCAGCGCAAGTACGAGCTGGAATGGCGATACCGGGCTTGGGGCCTCGAGGCCATGGAGATGAATTTCGAGATGATTACTGCGCGCTGGAAGCGCTTGGTGTACGGCCTGCTCTGGATTGCAGGGTATTGGTTGGCGGGCGACGGTAGCTACGCATGGACATTTTTTCGCAGGCGGTTTTGGCGGTTTTGGTTGGGCGCACCGCCGGGCGATATCCTTTTCATGCTTGGTGCTGCTGGACAACGGAAGTCGGTTAGCCTTGAGATTACCGGTCTGGGCAAGCTTGACCGGGCTCGTCAGCGTGAGCAAGACATAGCGTGATCGGTAGGGGGCACCGATCGTCGGACCGGTCTGGCGGCCGCGAGTCGCTCGCGGAATCCGGCGCCCTTGCCAGCAGACATCTGTTCTCTGCATTCACGCCGAAGACGTGCGGTCGTGGCGGTAACATCACCCGCCGTGGATCGCACAGCTGACACGCCCTTTCGTCAGGCCGAATTCTGCGTCGAGGGTGAAGATTTGGCGGACCCCCGAAGGATCTGCGCGCGCCGCGCAGGGGGCAGACGGAACCGAGAAGAGGCGTATCCTGGCGTGCCGGCGTACTGCTTGTCAGAACCCCCTTTAATGGAGAGGATCGTCGCGTGAACATCAACAACGGGCTGGTGATGTTGGCGGACGCGTTGCCGGGCATGAACCGGATCAGGGCCGTGCAGCGGGCGCTCGAAGGGCGAGTGAAACCCGTCTATCTGGAGATCGGTGTTTCGCGAGGGCAGGCGTTCCAGCGGATCAGCGCCGATGTGAAGATCGCCGTCGACCCGGCGTTCAAGCTCTCGGAGCGCACCCGCGAACTCGCCGACGCAAAGGGACGCGAGACTCACTACTTCGAGACGACCAGCGACGACTTCTTGGCGAACGAAACGGCGTTCCTCGAGCAGCACCCCATTGACGTCGCATTGATCGACGGGCTCCACACCTATGAACAGGTTGTGCGCGACGTCGAGAAAACCCTGCCCTATCTGCGGGGCGACGGCGTCATCTTCCTGCACGACTGCAACCCCCCGTTCGCCTTGGCCGGCCGCCGCGCGGAGTCGTGGGACGAGTTCGTTTCGCAGCAGTCAGGGCCGCTGGTGATCGGTATATGGAACGGCGACGTCTGGAAAGCGATCGTCCAGCTGCGCAGCACCCGGCCCGACCTGCTGGTCGGCGTGCTGAAGTGCGACCAGGGCGTCGGGTTCGTACGAAAAGGAACTCCCGAATCGACCTTGTCCTACTCGGCGGAGCAGGTCGAGGGGCTCACTTACGCGGATCTCAAGTCCGACCGCGCGCGCCTGCTTAACTTGAAGCCGCCCCGGTATTTGAACGAATTTCTTGCTGCGGGCGCTGCATCTCCGCCGAAGTGACCGCAGTCAGGCGAAGTGCGGCCGTGGCGCTTTGCGCGCAGACACCGGGCTTTCCCGCGACGGGCCGGTGTAACCGGCCGCTTGCGCAAAACTTTTGGGGTCCGGATCGATAGCGCGGAGACCGAGATATGCTGCCGGGCGGCTGAGCCGGGGGTGTGAGGCTGCCGATTTCATTGCGCAGACCGCGCACGGTGAAAGGCTGGGATCCGCGATGAAGTTTGTGCTGGCAAGCTGGGGAAGTCGCGGCGATGTCGAGCCCAACCTCGCTGTCGGCCGCGAGCTGGTGCGCCGCGGGCACGACGTGTGCATGGCCGTCCCACCCGACCTGGTCGGCTTCACGGAGACGGCTGGGGTTGCGGCGGTCGGCTTCGGACCGGAAGCGCGGTCCATTCTGGATTCGCATCGCGACTTCTGGACGTGTTTCTTCAGCCACCCCTGGAGGATCCGGGATCTGATCAGGTCTCGACTCGAAATTGCGCGGCCGCTTCTCCAGGGTTGGCAGGAGATGAGCACGACGCTGAAGTCGCTGGCGGACGGGGCCGACCTGATTTTCACCGGCATCAATTTCGAGGACGCCGCTGCCAACGTCGCGGAGTATTACGACATCCCGTTGGCCACGTTGCATTACTTCCCGCTGCGGCCCAACGGCCAGACCCTGCGGTTCCTGCCGGCGCCGTTGGGTCGCTCGGCAGTGACGGCGTTCTGGTGGGTGTCTTGGCGTGGGATGAAGAATGCTGAGGACGCCCAGCGTCTTGAACTTGACCTACCGAAGGCGACAGGCTCCGCACCGCGACGGATTACCGAACGCGGATCGCTGGAAATCCAGGCCTACGACGAGGCGTGCTTTCCCGGGCTGGCGGCCGAATGGGCGAAACGCGATGGGCGGAAGCCCTTCAATAGGCCATTCGTCGGCACGCTGACGCTGGATTTGCAGACGGATGCCGATGAGGAGGTCGCGTCCTGGATCGCCGCGGGAACGCCGCCGATCTTCTTCGGGTTCGGCAGCATTCCGGTCGAATCTCCGGCCGATACGATCGCCATGATCGCCGCGGCCTGCACGCAGTTAGGTGAGCGGGCATTGGTTGGCGCCGCCGGAACTGATTACAGCGACGTCCCGCATTTCGACCACGTCAAGTTGGTGGGCACGATGAATTACGCGACCGTCTTTCCCGCGTGTCGCGCGGTCGTCCATCACGGCGGCTCAAGCACCACGCCTATTGCCATGCGCGCGGGAGTCCCTCAACTGATCCTCTTTTGGGACCTCGTTCACGCGGTATACGGAGCTTCGGTTAAACGGCTCAAGGTGGGCACCGCCCGGCGCTTTTCGACCGCTAGCGAGAAATCGCTGGTTGCGGACCTGCGCACCATCCTCGCCCCGCAGTACGTCGCCCGGGCCGGCGAGCTCGCCACCCGGATGACCGAGCCCGCCAAAAGCGCCGCGGCCGCCGCCGATCTCCTGGAAAATTTCGCCCGCCTCAAGCGGGTTCGCTGATCGGCGACGGCGGGCTGCCGGGGTAATCGGCGCCGGCCACGTCCGGCCGATTGCCTCGGCGCACCAATTACCGATTCGCAGGACAGCCATCCTACCCAGCAAGTATGGTGTGGAACTTGTTACACCCATGTCGATTAGATGGTCTGGAGACGCGGTTGAGCATCAATCCGTTTGATGATGGCAGTGGGCGCTTTTTCGTTTTGATCAACTTCGTTTTGATCAACGACGAGAAGCAGCACGAGATGATGGGCGGTCGGAAATGACCGATCGCCAGAAACGGGCTCTGCCAGCCAACGAGACACCTAACCAGGCGCGTGACTCACAGGGCATGGGTGAGAGTTTTGCGATAGTCGGCTACGCGCTGCGCGTTCCGGGTGCCGCGGATGCCAACGAGTTCTGGGATGTGCTGTCCGAAGGCCGGGATGCGATATCGGATATCCCCCCGGACCGGTGGGATGTCGAGGAATTCTACGACCCAGATCCCGATGCGCCCGGGAAGATCGCGACCCGCCGGATGGGCTTCATCGATGACGTAACGGGGTTCGACGCGCCGTTCTTCGGGCTGTCGAAGCGCGAGACCATGTTGATCGACCCGCAGCATCGGCTGTTGCTGGAGACGACGTACCGGGCGGTAGAGCATTCGGGGACCGCGCCGTCGTCGTTGGCGGGCACCAGGACCGGTGTGTTCATGGGTTTGGGCACCCACGACTACTTGGGATTGATATCCGAAGAGCTGAGTGCCGCCGAGATCGAGGCGTATGTAGCAATCGGCACGTCGTCTGCCGCAGGGGCGGGCCGGATCAGTTATGGGCTGGGGCTGCAGGGCCCGGCGGTCTCGGTCGATACGGCGTGCAGCTCGTCGTTGGTGGCAGTCCACCAGGCGTGCCAGGCGCTGCGCTTGGGGGAATGTGACGTCGCGCTGGCCGGTGGCGTGAACGTCCTGATCAGCGCCAAGAGCGTGATCACCTTCTCCCGGGCAAAGATGTTGGCGCCGGACGGCAAGTGCAAGACCTTCGACGCGGCCGCCGACGGCTATGTGCGCGGCGAGGGTTGCGGTGTCATCGTCGTGAAGCGCCTCGAGGACGCGATCCGCGACGGTGACCGGATTCGGGCCGTCATCCGGGGCAGCGCGATCAACCAGGACGGCGCATCGGGTGGTTTGACGGTGCCGAACGGCGTCGCCCAGCAACGCGTTATCGCCGAGGCGCTGCAGCGCGCCGGCGTCGCTCCCAGCGACGTCGGATATCTGGAGGCGCACGGGACCGGAACATCGCTAGGTGACCCGATCGAAGTCCAAGCCGCCGGCGCGGCGCTCGGCACAGGGCGCGACGCCAGCCGCCCGCTGCTGATCGGGTCGGTGAAAACGAATATCGGGCATCTGGAAGCAGCCGCGGGGATCGCGGGTCTGATCAAGGTCATTCTGTCGCTCGAGCACGAGGAATTGCCGAAGCACCTTCACTTCCGCAACCCATCGCCGCACATTCCCTGGGACCGGCTTGCGGTGCGGGTGGTGGACGAGGCCACTCCCTGGGAACGCGACGGACGGCCCCGGATCGCCGGGATCAGTTCGTTCGGGTTCTCCGGGACCAACGCGCACGTCATAGTCCAGGAAGCACCTGAGGAGGTAAGCCACGCTGCTGCGGCACCGGCGGCACCTTCTGACGACCGGCGCTTCAGCGTGTTGCCGCTATCAGCACGCAGCCCGGAGGCGTTGGTGCAGCTCGCTGACGGATACCGCAGTTGGTTGACGGCGCATCCGGAGGCCACGTTGGCCGATGTGTGCTTCACCGCCGGGGCCGGCCGATCGCACTTCGAGCACCGCGCCGCCTTGGTCGTGAATTCGACGGAATCCGCGCGTGAGGCACTCGGTGCGCTGGCCGACGGTCGCCCGGCACCGGGTTTGCTGCGGGGGGATTGCGCTGATAAGCCGAGGACAGCGTGGTTGTTCACCGGTCAAGGCAGCCAGTATGCCGGTATGGCCCGGGAGTTGTTTGAGACCGAGGCGGTGTTCGCCGAGACAATGGCCGGGTGCGCGGCGGTGGTCGCCGATGTGCTCGAAAGACCCTTGCTGGACGTTATTTTTGATATGGATGGCCCGGATGCCCAAGACACCTTGCGGCAAACCGGCCATGCCCAGCCCGCCTTGTTCGCGGTGGAGATGGGCCTGGCCCGGCTCTGGCAGTCATGGGGCTTCGAACCCGACGTGGTGCTGGGCCACAGCGTCGGCCAGTATTCGGCGGCCTGCGTCGCGGGCGTGTTCAGCCTCGAGGACGGCGCGCTGCTGATGGCCGAGCGCGGCCGCCTTTTCGGCAGTTTGCCTGCGGGTGGTCGGATGGTCGCGGTGTTCGCCGCCGCCGAACGCGTCGAAAGCCTGACCGACCAGTTCCCCAGTCTGTCGGTGGCCGCCTATAACGGCGCCAATACCGTGTTGTCCGGACCCGGGCAGGATCTGGAGCAGGCGGTGGCTGGGTTGGAAGCGGACGGTGTCCGGTGTGACTGGCTAGACACCAGTCACGCGTTCCACTCGGCGCTGCTGGATCCGATCCTCGACGAGTTCGAGTCTTTTGCGAACCGCTTCGAATTCGGTGCGCCGCGAAAGACATTGGTGTGCAACCGTACCGGCGCCGCGCTCGGCAGGAGCGCGAAACTGGACGGCGCCTATTGGCGCCGCCATGCGCGCCAACCGGTCCAGTTCGCCAAAAGTGTGCGTACGCTGGCCGATCTCAGGTGCACGATGCTGTTGGAGATCGGGCCGCAACCGGTGCTCACCGCGGCAGCCATGCGGGCCTGGCCCGACCCGGCCACTGCGCCGCGGGCGATCGCGTCATTGCGTAAGAACAATGCCGACCTCCGTCAGATCACCGAAGCGCTTGCCAACGCTTACATCGCGGGCCACGTGCCCGACTTCAGCGCCCTCCAGCACGGACCGGCGCGCAAACTCGACCTGCCCACCTATCCGTTCCAGCATCGGCAGTACTGGTTCCGTGAGGAGCGGGTCCGGCCGGCTCAGCGGGGCTCTGACGAGACCTCTACTGCGCGTACCGAAGCCGTCCAGCTTCTGGAGGACGGCCGGATCGAGGAATTGGCTGGGCTGCTCGACGGTGGGAGCGCTAATCAACAGACCGTCGATGTGCTGAAACAGCTTGCTGCACAACATAACCAACAGCGTAAAGCTCAGTCCATCACGGACTCCCGCTACGAGATTCGCTGGGAAAAATCCACTGCGAAAGGCGCGCAAGCCGGTGAGGGATCTGCCTGGCTTCTCATTAGCGATGATGCCAAGGCGATTCAGCCATTAGTCGACGCGCTGACCGCACGTGGACACCGGCACCGAATCCTCGGGCTGCCGCTTTCCACTGCGGACGAAGATCGGCTCGCGGCAACTTTGCGCGCCGCGGTCGCGGACGAACCAACGACCCGCATCCTCCACCTCGCGGCCCTCGATTCGGACACGGCGCCGTCGACGCAGTCGCTGTTGCGGGTGCAACACCAAGTCCTGAGCGGAACCCGGCGACTTTTCTGCGCCGCGGCAGCCGCTGAACTTCGCACCCCCATCTGGTTGGTAACCCACGGCGCACAACGGGTCACCTCTGCGGATGCAGTGTCTCCGGCGCAGGCTGCCCTGTGGGGTTTCGGTCGCGCCGCATCGCTGGAACATCCACGCCTGTGGGGTGGACTGGCAGATTTGTCGCAAGGCGGTACTGACCAGTGGTCCCGCCTGATCGACCAGCTGGTGGCAGCACCGGCCGGGGAAGACCAAATCGCGATTCGCGACCAAGCGGTCTACGTCCCTCGGCTGACTCGACGCACAGGGCAGCCGACCGCAACACCGCCGGCACTACGTGATGATGCAACATATCTGGTGACCGGCGGGCTGGGCGCGATCGGACTGGAAGTCGCCGGATACCTGGCCGCGCACGGCGCCCGGCATCTGGTGCTGACCAGCCGACGCGCACCCAGCGACGCCGCGCAACAGCGCATCGATGCGATCCGCGAACAGAGCGGCTGTGACATCCGGACCGTCGCGGCTGACGTTGCCAACCCGCACGACGTCGCTCGCGTCTTGGCCACTGTCCGGGCCGACCTACCGCCGCTGGCCGGCATCGTGCACGCCGCAGGCGAGATCAGCACCACCCCGCTGCAAGCCTTGGACGACGCCGAAGTGGACCGAGTGTTCGCCGGGAAGGTCTGGGGCGCTTGGAATTTGAGTGAAGCCATCTTGGGCGACTCAGGCCTGAAACTGGACTTCTTCCTGAGCACCTCCTCGATTGCCGGGGTATGGGGTGCTGGCGGCCAGACCGCATACAGCGCGGCCAACGCCTTCCTCGACGGGTTGGCCTGGCGGCTGCGCGAGCAGGGTGTTCCTGGGATCAGCGTCAACTTCGGTCCGTGGCTGGGGGCGGGCATGGCCGACGAGGCCGCCCGCGCCGAGTTGGACAAGCGCGGGGTCCGGCCCTTGTCGCCGGCCGACGCACTGGCGGGCATGGCCGAACTCTTGGCGTCGTCCGGCAAGGGCGCATCACATGGAGTAGTGGCCCGCATCGACTGGGCCAGCTTCCTGCCGCTCTACCAGGTGACGGGGAAGCGATCATTCTTCGCGCAGGTGCAGCGTGAGGTGCCCGAGTCGGCGCCGGCAGCGTCGGCGTCCACGGCGTCTGGGGCCACCCAGTTGGTCGACCAGCTCACCGTCGCTCCGGCACAACAGCGCAAGAAACTCGTCGTGGACTATCTGCGTGACGTCGTCGCCGAGGTAACCCGCATCGATGCGGCCGAGATCCGTGACGAGGCTGGCTTCTTCGACGTCGGCATGGATTCGTTGATGGCCGTGGAACTGCGGCGCCGGGTCGAGGCTGCCGTGGGCAAGGAGTTGCCATCCACCCTCGCGATGGACTACCCGCGCCTGGTCGACGTGGCGGACTTCCTGCTCGGCGACGTCCTCAGCTTCGCCGCACCGGCGCCCAGCGCGCCGGCGCCGGTACAGCCGGCTGCGGTAGCGCCGATGCGCAGTGACGAGCCGATCGCGATCGTCGCGGTCGCCTGCCGCTTCCCGGGCGCACCCGATCCCGAGGCGTACTGGGAGTTGCTGTCCGGCGGAGTCGATGCGATCCGGGAGATCCCGGACGACCGCTTCGACGTCGACGAGTATTACGACCCGGATCCCGAAGCGCCGGGCAAGATCTACACCCGCTACGGCGGCTACCTCGCGAGCATCGACGGATTCGATCCGGAGTTCTTCGGTATTTCCCCGCGCGAGGCCGTGTGGATGGACCCCCAGCAGCGGTTGATGCTGGAAATTGCTTGGGAGGGCCTGGAACGTGCCGGGTATTCTCCGGCGTCGTTGCGCGGCAGCCGAAGTGGCGTGTTCGTGGGGGTGGCTGCCAACGAGTACTCGCAGCTGCTGGGCGCCAACTCGGTCGAGACCATCGAAGCCCACTTCATCACCGGCAACGCGCTCAACGTCATCGCGGGCCGGGTAGCGTTCGCGCTCGGACTGGAGGGTCCGGCGATGGCGGTGGACACCGCGTGCAGCGCTTCGCTGGTCGCCGTCCATCAGGCCTGCCAGGCATTGCACTCCGGTGACTGCGACATGGCGCTGGCCGGTGGGGTGAACGTCTTGGTCAGCCCGGCATCCATCGTCGCCACCTCTCGCGCCCGAATGCTCTCCGCCGACGGCCGATGCAAGACCTTCGACGCCGCCGCAAATGGCTATGCCCGCAGTGAAGGCTGCGGAATTCTGGTGCTCAAGAGGCTCAGCGATGCGGAGCGCGACGGCGATACGATCTGCGCGGTCATCCGGGGCAGCGCGGTCAATCAGGACGGCGCGTCCAGTGGCTTGACGGTGCCCAATGGTGGTGCGCAGCAACGGCTTATCGCTGCCACGCTCGCTCGCGCCGGTCTCGTCGGTGGGGATGTCGATTATCTCGAGGCACACGGCACGGGTACCTCGCTGGGTGACCCGATCGAGGTCCAGGCCGCCGCGGCCGCCTACGGTGTCGACCGCGACGCGAACCGGCCCCTGCTGATCGGCTCGGCCAAGACCAACATCGGCCACCTGGAATCAGCGGCGGGCATCGCCGGACTGATCAAGGTCGTGTTGTCCTTGCAGCACGGAGTTCTGCCGCAGAACCTGCACTTTGAAAACCCATCGCCGAACATTCCGTGGGCCTCTCTGCCGGTCCGTGTCGTGGACAAGGCAATTCCATGGCAGGCCAACGGCAGGCCGCGCCGCGCCGGAACGAGTTCCTTCGGGTTCTCTGGCACGAACGCGCACGTCCTCATTGAGGAAGCGCCCACCCCAGAACCTTCGGCAGGCGACGCCCCGAAGCCGGCTACCACGGACGAACCAGTCAGCGTGCTGCCGCTGTCCGCGCGCTCACCGGAGGCGCTGGTGGCCGTGGCGCAGAGCTATGCAGCGTGGTTGGAGATGCATCCGGACGTCGACATCACCGATGTCAGCTTCACCGCCGGGGTCGGGCGTTCGCATTTCGAACACCGAGCGGCGCTCGTGGTGGATTCGGTTCAGGGCGCCCGCGAACTCTTGGTGGGATTGGCCGAGAACCGGGTGGGGCCCGGTGCGGTGCGTGGCGTGTGCGGCGACCCGCCCAAGACGGCGTGGTTCTTCACCGGACAGGGCAGCCAGTACCCGGGGATGGCGCGCGAATTGTTCGACACCGAACCGGTTTTCGCCGAGACAGTGACGCGCTGCGCTGAGGCGGTCGACGGTATGCTGTCGCGTCCGCTGCTCGAGGTGCTGTTCGAGGGCGACAGCGACACCGGCGGTGACGGCGTAAAAACGGTGGGGCACACGTCTTTGGCTCAACCGGCGCTCTTCGCCATCGAAATGGGCCTGGCTCGGTTGTGGCAATCGTGGGGCATCGAGCCCGACGTGGTGCTGGGGCACAGCGTCGGCCAGTACGCGGCGGCCTGTGTGGCCGGAGTGTTCAGCCTCGAGGACGGGGCACGCTTGATGGCCGAACGCGGCCGGCTCTTCGGCAGTCTGCCCGAGGGCGGTCGGATGGTCGCGGTCTTCGCCGACGCCCAACTGGTCGAACGCGGTGCCGACGAATTCCCGCGGATTTCGGTCGCCGCCTACAACGGCCCCAACACCGTGCTGTCGGGTCCGGGCGCTGATCTGGAACAGATTGTCGCCAAGCTCACCGGTGACGGGGTCCGCTGCACCTGGCTGGACACCAGCCATGCCTTCCATTCCGAGCTGTTGGAGCCGGTGCTCGACGAATTCGAGTCGTACGCAAAGGGATTCGAATTCGCCGTTCCGACGCTGCCGCTGGTTTGCAACCGCACCGGAGCAGTCCTCACCGCGGAAACCCCGTTGGACGCCCAATACTGGCGGCGGCATTCTCGGCAACCGGTGCAGTTCGCCGAAAGCGTGAAGACGGTGGCGCAGCTGGGTTGCTCGGTGTTGATGGAGATCGGCCCGCAACCGGTTCTGACCAACGCTGCGATGCAGGCCTGGCCGGACTCCTCGGCCGCTCCGCAGGCTGTCGTTTGCCTACGCAAGGGCACCGATGCCCGGCGTCAGATCGCAGAAGCGTTGGCCGCGGTCTACGTCGCGGGCCACCGGCCCGACTTCGCTGCGCTGCACCATCAGCCACGCCGCAGGTCTGAACTGCCCACCTATCCATTCCAGCGCCGTCGCTTCTGGCCCAAGACTGTCGACATCCGTGGCGTCGATGGTCAAGGCGTTGTTGAATCCGGAATTCTTGGTAGCGCAAAGGATCTCGCCTCTGGCGACACCGTCTACACCGGCCGGTGGTCCGTCAGATCGCAGCCGTGGCTATCGCATCACGTCATCTACGGCACCGTTGTCGTTCCGGGCGCCACGTACGCGGCGATGGCTCTGGCCGCGGCTGGGGCACCGGCGCAGGTGCGTGAGGTCTTCTTCTACGAACCGATCATTCTGCCGGAGAAGGCTTCTCGCGAGGTGCAGCTGACTCTGCATCCGCTGGAGGACGGCGGCGGCTCCACCTTCCAGGTACACAGCCGCCCGTACGGCGAGCGCGACGCTGAGTGGTCGTTGAACGCCGATGGCCAGATCGTCACCAGTATCGACGAGGCATCGGAGTCGACGGAATCCATCGACGCTGCCTGCGAGCGGCTAAGCCGAACGCGCCCGCAGCAGCTGTTCGACACCTTCGCTGACATGGAGCTGACCTGGGGTCCCACCTGGTCCACGTCGCTTAAATCGCTGTGGGCCGGTGACGGTGAGGCCGTGGGCGATGTCGCCATCGGCGACGAGCTCGCCGAACAGCTCGGAAGTGAGCCGATCCACCCGGTGCTGCTCGACCTGTGCACCGGCGTCGCGTTTCCGGCCTTCCCGGCGGTTCTGGCGGCGACCGAGGAGGGCGGGCCGATGGCCGATCTCTTCTTGCCGCTGCGGTACGGCCGGGTGACGCTGCGTGAGCGGATGCCAAAGCGCTTCTATTGCCGCGCCCGGTGGCAAAGTGGAAGTGCCGAAAGCGAAACGCAGGTGTTCGACCTCGATTTCGTGGATCGGGATGGTCGCCAGCTGGGCGAAATCCGCGATTTCGCGGTCAAGCGCGCGCCCCGGGAGGCGTTGTTGCGCGGGCTCGGTGGCGATGCCACCCGCAACCTGTACACCCTCGGCTGGCAGGAGACGCCGCCGCCGGCCGAGAACAGCGCTGCCAAGAGCGGCGACGGCCCCTGGTTGATCGCCGGGTTCAATGAGCTATCGGCCCAGGTGCCGGGTTCGATCGTGGTGGACCGCGCCTCAATACGGGATCCAGAGTCCTGGAAGCGGTTGTTCGCGCAGGCTGAAGACCGCGGTGCCCCGGTATCCGGCGTGGTCTGGCGCAGCGCGGGCCAACCCAGCGAGGCGGAGTCGACCGCCGAATTCGCTGCGAGGCTGGAACGCGAGATCGACGAGCTGCTCACAGCCGTGCGGACGCTGCAGGCCCAGCAAGACACGAAACTCGCCGGCGGACTATGGATCGTCACTGAGCGGGCTGTGGCGACCGAATCCGGCGAGCCCGTCGACCCGGTACAGGCCGCCCTATGGGGATTCGGACGCACCGTCATCGCCGAGCAACCGGCCCTGCGTTGCAGGCTGGTCGACTACGACAAGATCGATGACGCCGCGCAGTTGCTAACCGGCCTACTCGCCACACCCGCGGACGAGCCCGAACTCGCGCTGCGGCAAGGGAAGTACTTGGTTCCGCGGCTCCTGCCATGGGCGCGCAGCGGCCATCTCCCGGTACCTCGCGCGACTGATTACATCCTGGACGTGACCGAACGCGGCGCGATCGACAACCTTCATCTGGTCGAGCTTGCAGTGCCACAGCCCAGCGCGGGCGAGGTGCAGATCCGGGTGGAGGCCGCCGGCCTGAACTTCCGGGATGTGCTCAACGTGCTCGGCCTGTATCCGGGCGATCCGGGACGGATCGGCGGTGGTGACCTCTCCGGCATCGTCACGGAGCTGGGTGCCGGCGTCACCGGATTCGAGGTTGGCCAGCGCGTCTTCGGCTTCATGCCGGGGTCGTTCGCCACCCGGGTCAATGTGCCTGCCCACTTCTTGTCGCCGGTGCCGACCGGGATCAGCGCGGTAGGGGCGGCGACAATACCGGCCGGCGCGCTCACGACCCGGCTCGCGTTCGACTGGGCCAAGGTGGGGCCCGGTGACCGTGTGCTCATCCACGCCGCCAGTGGTGGCGTGGGTCTGGCCGCGATCCAGTTGGCCCAGCAGGCCGGTGCGACCGTCTTCGCCACCGCCAGCACCTACAAGCGTGATGCGGTGCGCAAGATGGGCGTGGACTACGTCTACGACTCGCGCAGCACGGACTTCGCGGATCAGATCCTCGCCGACACCGGGGGCAAGGGCGTCGACGTCGTGCTCAACAGCTTGACGAACGAAGGGTTCATCGAAGCGACCGTGCGGGCGACCGCAAAGGGCGGCCGGTTCGCCGAAATCGCTAAGCGGGACATCTGGACTCCGGAGCAGATGGCGGCGGTCCGTCCCGATATCGAGTACGAAATCATTGCGCTGGACGTGACCATCGCCGAAGAACCCGAGCGGACGGGGAGCTTGCTGGCCGAGCTCGCGGACAGCATGGGCAAGGGCGAGCTGGCGCCGCTCGCGGTCGAGGTCTATCCGCTGACGGAGGCGAAGACCGCATTCCGCCGCATGCAGCAGGCGCGACACATCGGCAAGATCGTGTTGCAGATGCCGAAACCGCTGCAGCCGCGCGACGATCGGAGCTATCTGATCACCGGCGGGTTCGGTGCGCTCGGCCTGCAAACCGCGGCGCATCTCGCCCAACTCGGGGCCGGCGACATCGTGTTGACCAGTCGGCGCATGCCTGATGCGGAGGCGCAACGGGCAATCGCCGACATCACGGAGCGGTACCGGTGTCGGATCCACACCTTCCCGGCCGACATCGGCGACGAGGCTCAGGCCACAGAGCTGCTGGACCGGATCCGCGCGGAGTTGCCGCCGCTTGCCGGGGTGGCACACCTCGCGGGCGTGCTGGATGATGCGCTGTTACCGCAGCAGAGCTTGGAACATTTCCGGGCGACGTTGGCACCGAAAGCCCTTGGCGGGCGTCACCTGGACCGGTTGACCAAGGACGACGATCTCGACTTCTTCATCGTGTACTCGTCGGCCTCCAGCGTCATCGGCTCGCCCGGCCAGGCCAACTACGCGACTGCCAACGCGCTGCTCGACGGGCTCGTTGCGGAGCGCAGGGCGCAAGGTCTGCCAGCAACCGGCGTCAACTGGGGCCCGTGGGCGCAGGGCGGCATGGCCACTTCGCACGCCGCGCGCGCCAACCTCAGCGCGCAAGGCCTGATTCCGCTGGAACCCTCGGCCGCACTCAGCGCGCTCAACGAGATCGTTGCGTACGGAACTGCTCAGGCGACCGTCATCAAAGCCAATTGGCAGCGTGCCGCAAAGGGTGCGCTGGGCGCCTCTCGTCCGGCGCTTCTCGACGCCGTGCTGCCGAGTGCCGCCACAGCGGCGCGCGGCGACAGCGAGTTGCTCCGGCAACTGCACGAGGTACCCGAGGCGGAGCGCAGCAGTTTCCTCACCGAATACCTACGGTACGAGGTGCAAAGCTTCCTCAGGCTCGCGCAACCGCCGGCCGCGACAAGCCGCTTCCTGGAGTTGGGCACAGATTCACTGATGGCGGTCGAATTCAGCAACCGGTTGCTTCCGCAGTTCGGCGGCGCGTTCACGATCAGCGCCACCGCGGTATTCGACTATCCGACGATCGGGTCGCTCGCCGAGTACCTAGCAGGTCAGGTGCCGGAGCTCGAGGAGGCGGAATCTGTTGGTGCGTCCGAGTCCACACATTGATCCAGGAACTAGGTGGGCGCGCCGACTTCGGAGTAGGCGAGAAGAGGGGCCGGCCGCCGCGGCGTCGGAACGTGTTGTCGGTGATCGATCGAAGGCCCTCGCCGACTACGGCCGATTACGTTGAGAATGCCCGGCCGGGGTTCGGCAGCGCCGACCACCCCGCCCAGTGGGCGGCCGAGCGCGGTGGACGGACCAAGTCCGTGGAGATTAGCGCTCGGTTCGTGGCTACCGGGACGCGTTGAACTTGCGGAAAGAGCTTGCTGGCCTGGATGGCGACAATGGGGTCGGCCCAACGGGGACGACTACGACGTCGCCCCTGAACGCAATTGAGATCTCAGTATTCTGTACTCCAACAAGCCCGCCCGTAACTGCTCGTAGATGGCAGATCCGGGTAGCGCGAGAAAGTTAGCAACACGAGCATTTCCGTCGCCGTAAACCTGCTCCCAGTTACTGCTCGCTTGATCGCGCGAGGCCAAGACGTTAGCAGTGATATCGCGGTCGCTTTCGGTGACAAAGCCCAGCGCCTTCAAACGCATCCTTACGTAGTCCCAGTCTTCAGGACTCAGAAAATCTGTATGCAAAAACCATGCCCCGGAGCGGCAAATCCTGCGAACTTCATTGAGGAATTTTGGCAGATTGCCATATGAATGTGACGACTCCACGTTAATGACAGCATCGCAAAACCCATCGGCCAGGGGAAGATTCAATGCATCGCCGACCTTGAAGTCTATCGCGTGCTTAGCGTGCGCTTTACTGCAGAAGTCGATCGCTTCTGAGGACATATCAATGCCAACTACTTGACCGCTGAATTTCTCCGCGACAACTGCAGAGTTTCCTCCGCGGCCACATCCTATCTCGACAATTGTGCGGCCATTCAAGTCAACCGATCCGACAACCTCGAGAACTAGTCGGACCGAGTTAGCGTTGAAGGTGCCCTCGCGAATAGCAAAGGCGGACTCATTGTTAGAATCCATCGGAAGGTAACCATAATTTAGGAAGAACGATGAATCAGCCACTCCGACTTCTTCTAAGCGGCGGCTGAGTTTATTGTAAAAGCTGCGCCACCCACCTGCGGTCGTAGACAGAAGATCGTCAGCCAGGTGCGCCGACATTGCAACTTCTGAATTATCCTTCGTTTCAGCGTGCACCGAAGATTCGCTATGCTTGTCCATTTATGTCGCCTCAACCAAATCTGCTATGCGCCATGATTCGTACGATGGTGTCTCTTTCATAGATATTTTGATTCGGGATCTACCCAGCGCGGTATGCCGTCCAATGATGCTGGACGCTGCACGGGTGGCTCGCATCAGGTGGCGGCTCAAACCCAGGTACCTCCAACTTCCTGTGTGCCGGAATTAAGCTTCCGCAACAGCGGCCAGCCTAAGCCTCCGCATCAGCGGCCGGAGCCGATTACGCAAGTTGGCCCGCATCGCCTCAACTAGATTGTGCTATCGCCACACTAAGTCTCGATGTTTGCGGTTCTGGCGCCCCGTCCCGGGCGGCTGCCTTGCTGGCGAGTGCTGTCGCGGCGACACCCGGCGAAGGTGGGCAGTCGGGATGATCGGCGTTGGCCACGGCTGGACGATTGCCTCGGCGCAGGGTAATCGGATCGCCGCCGGGCTCGAGAAAAATTCACCACTGATTCGAGAGGTGATTGATCGCCGCGTGCGGGCGTTTCCGCAAGGCTTAGCCCGCGGTCAAACCGCCGTGCAACGCGTCAGACCAGATTTCGGCAGGCCAAATTTTTCGCCATACTTGCTGTGAGACTGGCATTGAGCGAGGCGCTCAATCACGCGGATCTCGCCGGCGACCGCGAATGCTTTTGTTAGCTCTCGGCGCTAACAGGCGTCGAGAAGTTCACCATGTTCGAGATGCCCGCGGCGTGGTCCTCGAAAGGCTCGAGGGGGTCCGCGGCCGCCCGGTAGCGAAACACCGCGAAGCCAAACCCATCGCTGCAGGTCAAAGCCACCGCAGTCAAGCAATGACGGAATACTGCGCGAGCGCACAAATGACCATTCTGCGTGACAGGGGTCACATCCAATCCCGTGACAGCGGTCACACCACAAAGTATGGTTTAGAACTTGTTCCACGTATGTCCACTAGACCGCTCGGAGGACCTGTGAGCATCAATCCGTTTGACGACGACGATGCCAGCTTTTTCGTCTTAGTCAACGACGAGGAACAGCACAGCCTGTGGCCGGCCTTTGCCGATGTTCCAGCCGGCTGGCGGGTGGTGTTCGGCGAAGCGGACCGCGCAGCGTGTCTGGACTACATCGAACAGAACTGGACCGATATACGGCCGAAGAGTCTGCGCGACAGGCTGGCAGCGGGACTGGGGTCTTGATAGGTAACCGGATGGAACTTGACGACCGTGCACTTCCGCTGACGCGGGGGCAGCTAGACATTTGGCTTGCGCAAGAAACGGGTCACACCGGTCCGGACTGGCAGCTGGGCGTGCTTGTGCGATTCGACGGCACGGTAGAGCGTGATCTGCTGGAGCAGGCGATCCGTCAAGTGGTGCGGGAGGCCGAACCAGCCAGGGCTGCCATCTTCGAGGTGGATGGCCAGGTTTTCCAAAGGGCGATCGATGACCCTGATGTCGAGGTGGCCTTCTATGACGTGAGCGACTCGCGCCACCCGGTGCAGGAAGCCCGTGGGATAGCATTATCGATCCAACGCACGCCAATGCCGTCGGCCGGCCCGCTATTCAAATTTGCACTATTTCAAACATGGCTCGATGAATTCTACTTGTTCGGGTGCTTCCATCACATAATCATAGACGGAACCGGAATTACACTTCTTGCCAATCGGATTGCAACTGTCTACGCTGCAATTGTTTCTGGCGCTTCCATTCCTCCTACCTTCTTCGGCTCGTTGCAGGACTTGGTTCGCTGCGAGTTAGAGTACGAAGCGTCCACCGATTATCTGGAAGATCAGGACTATTGGACTAGCAACCTTCCGCCGGAAAGCGGACCGCATTATCAGTTGCCCCAAGCCGTGGGCGAGGGTGATCCGTATTCGCCTTCTGCGCCGGTTCGATTGGACCCCGTGGTTCTTCGACGAGTTCAAGAGTTAACTCACCTGTGGAACGTGCCTCAATCATCTGTCATCACCGCGGCGTGCGCACTTTTGGTGCGTGGGTGGTGCGCGGAAGGCTTAGAGGTGGCGCTCGACTTCCCGGTCAGCAGGCGAGTGCGTCCGGAGTCAAAGACGCTTCCCGGGATGGTTTCCGGGTCGGTGCCCCTGGTGTTGAGGGTTTCGCCCGAATCTACGATTACCGAGTTTTGTGAGTATGTTGACACGCGTATACGGGAAGCGCTGCAACATCAGCGGTTTCCGGTGCACGCCCTCGAACGCAAAGCCCAGCCCCGCGGCTCAGAGCGCCCAGCCGATAGGGTGAGCGTTAATTTCATGCCGTCCAAAATGACTATGGACTTCGCTGGTGTAGCGGCGTCGGCGTCCTTCACCAATCCCGGCCAGGTAGGCGACTTTGGGTTGATCTTCTCTGGCGCCGGTGACCAGCTATTCCTCAGCACGGCAGGCGCTGGGGGGCCATTTTCGAATTCCGACGTCTCCGATTTAGCGAGACGGTTGGAGCGGGTGTTCGTGGCGATGACGGCGGATCCGGGGCGGCGGTTGTCGTCGTTGGATGTGCTGGATGTTGATGAGCATGCCCGGTTGGAGGGGTGGGGTAATCGGGCGGGGATGACCGAGCCGGTGGGTGTGCCGGTGTCGATTCCGGCGGTGTTTGACGCGCAGGTGGCGCGTACACCCGATGCGGTGGCGGTCACCTGCGAGGGCGTGTCGATGACGTACGGGGCGCTGGATGAGGCGTCTAACCGGTTGGCGCATTTGTTGGCCGCTCGGGGTGTGGGTCCGGGGCAGCGGGTGGCGTTGCTGTTGTCGCGGTCGGCTGAGGCGATCGTGGCGATGTTGGCGGTGGTGAAAACTGGGGCGGCCTATGTGCCGATCGATCCGGCCGTGCCGGCGGCGCGGATTGGGTTTGTGCTTGGTGATGCCGCGCCGGTCGCCGCGGTCACCACGGCGGACTTGGCTGATCGGCTCGACGGGTGTGATCTGGCGGTCATTGATGTCAATGATCCTGCTGCCGATAGCCAACCCAGCACCGCACTACCGACGCCGGGGCCGAGGCCGAGGCCCGATGATGTCGCGTACCTCATTTACACGTCGGGTACGACGGGGACCCCGAAGGGCGTGGCGATCCCTCATCGCAATGTGACTCGGTTGCTGGAGACTCTGGATGCCGATCTGGAGTTGGCGGGGCAGGTGTGGACCCAGTGTCATTCGCTGGCGTTCGACTTCTCGGTGTGGGAGATCTGGGGGGCGCTGCTTTACGGTGGGCGGCTGGTGGTGGTGCCCGATTCGGTGGTCCGCTCACCGGAGGACTTCCACGCGTTGCTGGTGGCTGAACACGTCAGTGTGTTAAGCCAGACCCCCTCGGCGTTTTATGCGCTGCAAGGCGCCGACGCGGGCGCCCCCGAGTTGGGGCGTCAGCTCAAGCTGGAGGCGGTTGTTTTCGGCGGCGAAGCCCTCGAACCCCAGCGTCTTGGAACGTGGCTGCACGCCCACCCGGGCTTACCGCGCCTGATCAACATGTATGGCATCACCGAGACGACGGTGCATGCCTCGTTCCGGGAGATCGGCGCCGGCGATGTCGACAGCACTGCCAGCCCGATCGGGGTGCCGCTGGCGCATCTTGGCTTTTTTGTGCTGGATGGGTGGTTGCGGCCGGTGCCGGTCGGTGCGGTCGGGGAGCTTTATGTGGCCGGTGCGGGGGCCGCGTATGGGTATGTGGGCCGGGCCGGTTTGACCGGGTCGCGGTTTGTGGCGTGCTCATTCGGGACGCCCGGGGAGCGCATGTATCGAACCGGGGACCTGGTGCGGTGGCGCGCCGACGGCCAGCTGCAATATCTCGGCCGCGCCGACGAACAGGTCAAGATCCGCGGGCATCGGATCGAGCTCGGGGAAGTCCAAGCCGCATTAAGTGCGCTGGACGGGGTGGAGCAGGCGGTGGTGATCGCCCGCGAGGACCGCCCCGGCGACAAGCGCCTGGTGGGCTATGTCACCGGGACCGCCGACCCGGGCGCCGCGCGCTCCGTGCTCGCCGAACGGCTCCCGGCGTATATGGTGCCGGCTGCGGTGGTGGCGATGGATGCGCTGCCGCTGACGGTTAACGGCAAACTCGACACCCGCGCCCTGCCGGCGCCGGAGTATCAGGATGCCGATCGGTATCGCCCGCCGACCGACGCGGTCGAGGAGATCCTGGCCGGCATCTACGCCCAAGTCCTGGGCCTGGAGCGGGTCGGGGTCGACGAGTCGTTCTTCGAGCTGGGCGGGGACAGCATCTTGTCGATGCAGGTGGTGGCCCGGGCGCGTGCCGCCGGCCTGGTGTGCCGGCCGCGCGACGTTTTTGCGGAGCAGACCGTCGCCCGGCTGGCCGGGGTGGTCGAAGGTGCGGTGGGTCTGGCCGATGAGGGTCTCGGGCCACTGGTGGCCACCCCGATCATGTGCTGGCTGCGCAGCATGGCGGGTCCGGTCGAGCTGTTCAACCAGACGACGGTGGCGCAGGCTCCTGCGGGGGTGACCGAGGCCGACGTTGTGGTGGTATTGCAGGCCTTGCTGGATCGGCATCCCATGCTGCGGCTGCGCCTTGAGGACGACGGCGCCGGGAACTGGTCACTACACGTGCCCGAGGCCGGGTCGGTGGATGCGCGCGACTGCCTGCACACCGTCGACGTGTTGTCCGATGCGGCAGTCATAGAGGCCCGGGCCCGGTTGAACCCGGCGGCCGGGGTGATGCTCAGCGCGCTGTGGGTGGCCTCGGCGGGTCAGCTGGTGTCGGTCGTGCACCATCTGGCCGTCGACGGGGTGTCATGGCGAATTCTGCTGGAGGACCTCAACATCGCTTGGGCTCAGCACCACAGCGGTCAGCAGGTGGAGCTGCCGGCGCCTGGGACGTCGTTTGCCCGGTGGTCGGAGCTACTCGCTGAGCATGCCCGCCGCCCCGAAGTCGTGGAGCAGGCGCAGGTGTGGCGGCAGATCGCGGCGACCCCGGCGGCGCTGCCGGCGGTGCGCCCCGAGGTGGATACGTATGTGAGCGCCGGGCAGATGGCGGTGTCGCTGGACGCCGAGACGACCCGCATGCTGTTGGGTGAAGTTCCGGCGGCGTTTCACGCCGGGATCCAGGACATCCTGTTGATTGCCTTCGCCTTGGCGTGTGCCGAGTTTTTAGGGACTGGTGGCGCACCGGTTGTCATCGATGTGGAGGGTCACGGCCGCCACGACGAGCTAAGCCCCGATGTTGACCTGTCGCGCACCGTGGGCTGGTTCACCAGCAAATATCCGGTGGCCTTGGCGGTGGGTGGGCTGTCCTGGGCACAGGTGACCGCCGGTGATGCGGGGCTGGGGACGCTGATCAAGGACGCCAAAGAACAGCTTCGGGCCC
Source organism: uncultured Actinomycetota bacterium (assembly GCA_963767375.1). Lineage (GTDB taxonomy): Bacteria > Actinomycetota > Actinomycetes > Mycobacteriales > Mycobacteriaceae > Mycobacterium. The sequence goes on along the minus strand of CAVYDT010000003.1, from coordinate 781,997 downwards.
TGCCGGATCCGTTGACCTACGGTGTGCTGCGTTACCTGAACACCGAGGTTGACCTGGACGGGTCCGACCCGCCGATCGGGTTCAACTATCTGGGGCGGCCGGGTGCGGCCGCCGAGCTGTCCGGCGATGGGTGGGGGATCTGCCAGGACGGCTTGGCGCGTCTCAACGTCAGCTCGAGATTGCCTATGCCGTTAGCACACACCGTGGAGCTCAACGCCGGCACCGTGGACACCGATACCGGCCCGCACTTGCACGCCGCGTGGAGTTGGGCGCCCTCGGCGCTAGACGAGGCGCAGGTAAGTCGGCTGAGCCAGTTGTGGTTTGACGCCCTGACCGGCATCTGCGCGCACGTGCGCCAGGGTGGGGGCGGGTTGACGCCGTCGGATCTCGGGCATGCCGGGCTGAGCCAGGAGCAGATCGACGAGCTTGCGAGGTTGTATGCGGATCGCTGACGTATTGCCCTTGACCCCTTTGCAGCAGGGGCTACTGTTTCACGCCAGCACCGCCCAGGGTAGCGACGACGACGTTTATGCGGTGCAACTGGATATCACGTTGAGTGGTCGGCTTGATCAGCATCGGCTGCGCGATGCGGTACGCACAGTGGTCAACCGGCATCCACACTTATTAGCCCGATTCTCCGACAAGTTTGACGAGCCGGTGCAGATCGTCCCCGCTGATCCCGAGGTGCCGTGGCGGTATATCGAACTCGACGCTGACGATGTCGATGTCGACGGGCAGATCCAGCAGGTCTGTGCCGAAGAGCGCGGCGCAGTCTGCGACCTCGCCGGACAGCCGGCTTTTCGGGTGGCGTTGATCCGCGCCGGCGAAGACCGGCACCGGTTTGTGCTCACCAATCACCACATCGTGATGGATGGCTGGTCGCTGCCGATCCTGCTGCGGGAGATATTTGCCAGCTACTACGGGCATCGGCTGCCCCCACCGGTCTCCTATCGCCGGTTTCTCACCTGGCTGGCCAGCCGGGATCGGGATAGCGCTAGCGCCGCCTGGGGTGAGGTGTTGGCCGGTTTCGACGCGCCCACTTTGGTGAGCCCGCCAGGCCGGTTGAAGCGGGGAGCCTTGGGGGTGTCGTCGTTTCGGGTGCCCGAGCCGACTACCCGCGCCGTAGGCGAACTGGCACGCTCCTGTCACACCACCGTCAGCATGGTGCTACAGGCCGCCTACGCGCAGCTGCTATGCCAGCTGACCGGCCAGCATGATGTCGTCTTCGGCACTGCGGTCTCAGGTAGACCGACCGAGGTGCCCGGCGCGGACTCGATGGTGGGCCTGTTGATCAACACGGTGCCGGTGCGAGGGCGTATCACAACGGCCACCACCACCACCGACCTCGTCGACCAACTGCACAACGCCCACAACCACACACTCGAGCACGAGCACTTGGCGCTTAGCGAGATCCACCGCGTCACCGGTCACGACCAATTGTTCGACACCATGTTCGCGTACGAGAACTACCCGATTGACGCCGCCGAGTTGTCGGGCGCCGACGGGTTGGCCGTCACCGAGCTCACCAACCGCGAATACAACCATTACCCGCTGGTGGTGCTGGCCCACCCGGGCCGCGAACTGGAGCTCAGCGTCCAGTTCGACACCGACGTATTCGACGCGACCGGCATCGAAATACTGGTCGAGCGCTTCAAGCGGGTGTTGGCGGCCATGACCGCCGACCCGACCCTGCGACTGTCGTCAATGGATGTGCTGGACGAGGGTGAGCAGGCCAGGCTGGACGGGTGGGGCAACCGGGCGGTGCTGGCCCAGCCGCAGCCCACATCGGTGTCGATTCCGGCGTTGTTCGCCGCACAGGTCGCCCGCGCCCCGGAGGCAGTGGCGATCAGCGGCGGGGAGCGTTCGTGGACTTATCGCGAAGTCGATGACGCCGCAAACAGGTTGGCGCACATGCTGACCGGTCACGGTGTGGGCCCGGGCGAGCGGGTGGCGCTGCTGCTGCCCCGGTCGGCCGAGGCGATCGTGGCGATTTTGGCGGTGCTGAAAACCCGGGCGGCCTATCTGGCGATCGACCCGGCGCAACCAGCCGCGCGGATGGAATTCATGGTTTGCGATGCCGCGCCGATCGCCGCCATCACCACCGGGGGCCTACGGTCGCGGCTGGATGGGCGTCAACTGCTGGTCATCGATATCGACGACCCGGCCGTTAACACCCAACCCAGCACCGCATTACCGGCGCCGGCCGCCGATGACATCGCTTACCTCATTTACACCTCGGGCACGACCGGCACACCGAAGGGAGTGGCGATCCCGCACCGTAACGTGACGCGGCTGCTGGAGACCCTGGACGCCGACCTGGAGATGGCCGGTCAGGTGTGGTCGCAGTGCCATTCGTTGGCCTTCGACTTTTCGGTGTGGGAGATCTGGGGGGCGCTGCTTTACGGTGGGCGGCTGCTGGTGGTGCCCGACTCGGTGGTCCGCTCGCCCGAAGATTTGCACGCGTTGCTGGTTGCTGAACAAGTCACTGTCCTGAGCCAGACCCCGTCGGCGTTTTATGCGCTGCAAACCGTCGACACGCAACGCTGGTGGCACACCGCGATCACGGCGTTTGAACGTTCGGTGACTCACTGGCTGAGCTTGGGCCCATCGCGACCAGCCGAGCCGGAAGATCAGCTCAAGCTGCAGACTGTGGTGTTCGGCGGTGAAGCGCTAGAACCGTCGCGTCTTGAGTCGTGGCTCGACAACCACCCGGGATCACCGCGGCTGATCAACATGTACGGCATCACCGAAACGACCGTCCACGCCTCGTTCCGGAGGATCGTCTATGGCGATACCGCCAACACCGCCAGCCCCATCGGCGTGCCGTTGCCGCATCTGGCCTTTTTCGTACTGGATGCCTGGTTGCGTCCGGTGCCGGCCGGTGTGGTCGGTGAGCTGTATGTGGCCGGTGCCGGGGTGGGCGTCGGGTATTGGCGACGGGCCGGTTTGACGGCGTCGCGGTTCGTGGCCTGTCCGTTCGGTGCGCAAGGGTCACGCATGTATCGCAGCGGAGATCTGGCGTGCTGGGGCGCCGACGGGCAGCTGCGGTATCTGGGGCGCTCCGATGAGCAGGTGAAGATCCGCGGGTATCGCATCGAGCTCGGCGAAGTCCAAGCCGCACTCAGCGCGCTGGACGGGGTGGAGCAGGCAGCGGTGATCGCCCGCGAGGACCGCCCCGGCGACAAGCGGCTGGTGGGCTATGTGACCGGGACCGCGGACCCGGCCGGGGTGCGCACCGCGCTGGCCGAGCGGCTGCCGTCCTACATGGTGCCGGCGGCGGTGGTGGGTTTGGAGGCGCTGCCGCTGACGGTCAACGGCAAACTCGACAAACGCGCCCTACCGGCACCGGGATACCAGGACGGCGATCATTACCACGCCCCGGCCAGCGCGGTCGAGGAAATCCTGGCCGGCATCTACGCCCAGGTGCTCGGCGTGGAGCGCGTCGGGGCCGATGACTCGTTCTTCGACCTGGGCGGGAATTCATTGTCGGCGATGCGCCTGATCGCGGCGATCAATAGCGGCCTGGATGCCGGCCTCTCGGTGCGCACGTTGTTCGAGGCGCCCACCGTTGCTCTACTGGCGCCCCTTATCGGTGGGGACGAAGGCCGGCTGGAGCCGTTGGCGGCGGGTGAGCGACCTGCGGTGATTCCGTTGTCGTTTGCCCAGAGCCGGTTGTGGTTTATCGACCAGTTCCAAGGCCCCTCAGCGATCTACAACATGCCGGTGGCGTTGCGATTGCGCGGACGGCTGGATGCCGACGCGTTGGGTGCGGCGCTGGCCGATGTGGTGGACCGCCAGGAGAGCCTGCGCACGCTGTTCGCCGCGCACGAGGGGATACCGCGCCAGCTGGTGGTGCCCGCCGAGCAGGCCGACTTCGGTTGGGCCGTCGTGGATGCCACCGGCTGGCCAGAAAGCCGGCTGGGCGAGGCCATCGACGCCGTGGCGAGTCACCCATTTGTCCTGACATCCGAGATGCCAATGCGGGCAAGGCTTTTCCGCGTTGCCGACGATGAACACGTACTGGTGGCGGTGGTGCACCATATCGCCGCGGACGGCTCGTCGATCACCCCGCTGGTGGGTGATCTGGGGGTGGCCTACGCCAGCCGGTGCGCGGGGCAAGCTCCCGACTGGGCGCAATTGCCGGTGCAGTATGTCGATTACACACTGTGGCAGCGCACGCAGCTCGGCGATCTCAGCGATAGCCAGAGCCGCATCGCCGCACAGTTGGCCTACTGGCACGATGCCCTGGTCGGCATGCCTGAGCACCTGCAGCTGCCCACGGATCGGCCCTACCCGCCAGTCGCGGATTACCGCGGCGCCACTGTCGCGGTGGACTGGCCCGCCGAGCTGCAGCAGCAGGTTGCCCAGGTAGCCCGGGAGCACAACGCGACCAGCTTCATGGTGATCCAGGCCGCCCTGGCGGTGCTGCTGTCGAAGCTCAGCGCGAGTTCCGATGTGGCAGTGGGGTTCCCGATCGCCGGGCGCGGGGACTCCGCACTTGACGAACTGGTGGGCTTCTTCGTCAACACCTTGGTGTTGCGGGTCGACCTGGCCGGTGATCCCACCGTCGCCAAGCTGCTGGCTCAAGTACGGGCGCGCAGCCTGGCCGCCTACGAGCACCAGGACGTGCCTTTCGAGGTGCTGGTGGAGCGGCTCAACCCGACCCGAAGCCTGACCCATCACCCGCTGGTCCAGGTGATGCTGTCCTGGCAGAACTGGCAGGACAGTGGTCCCGTCGCCGGGTTGAACTTGGGTGACCTGCAGCTCACACCTCTGCCGCTCGACACCTGCACCGCCCGCACGGACCTGGCGTTCTCCTTGACCGAATCCTGGACCGAGGCCGGGGACCCCGCCGGGATCGTCGGCGGGGTGGAATTTCGCACCGACGTGTTCGACGCCGCCAGCATCGAAACCCTGATCGAGCGATTCAAGCGGGTATTGGTGGCAATGACCACCGACCCGAAACAGCGGCTGTCGTCGGTGGATGTGCTCGACGAGGTTGAGCAGGCCCGGCTGGACGAGGTGGGCAACCGCGCAGTGTTGACCCAGCCCGCACCAGTCGCGGTGTCGGTCCCGGCGCTGCTGGCCGCGCAGGTGGCCCGCGACCCGGAGGCGGTGGCACTGACTTTTGGCGACCTGTCGATGACCTACCGGGAACTCGATGAGGCCGCTAACCGGTTCGCGCACTTGCTGTCTGGCTATGGTGTCGGCTCGGGTGCGTGTGTGGCGCTGCTGTTGGAGCGCTCAGCCCAGGCCGTCGTGGCCATGCTGGCGGTGCTGAAAACCGGGGCGGCCTACCTGGCGATCGACCCGGCGCTGCCGGCGGCCCGGATGCAGTTCATGCTCGATGACGCCGCGCCGATCGCCACAGTCACCACGGCGGGCCTGCGGCCGCGGCTGGACGGGTGCGATCTGGCGGTCATCGATATCACTGACATCGAGGCTTCCGCCGTCGAGACCCAAGCTGGCAGCACCCCATCGCCGGCGCCGGCCCCCGACGACATCGCTTACGTCATCTACACCTCGGGCACCACCGGTACTCCCAAAGGGGTGGCGGTCACCCACCGCAACCTGGCCCACTTGGCGCAGTCATCACCCACACACCTGCCGGCGGCGCAGGTGTGGACGCAGTGTCACTCCTATGCTTTCGACTTCTCGGTGTGGGAGATCTGGGCTGCGCTGCTGGGTGGAGGGCGGCTGGTGGTGGTGCCCGACTCGGTTGTCGGCTCACCGGACGATTTCCATGACCTGCTGATCCGTGAACAGGTCAACGTGCTCACCCAAACCCCGTCGGCGGCGGCGGCGCTCTCACCGCAGGGTTTGGAGTCGACGGCGTTGCTGCTCGGGGGTGAGGCCTGCACGGCCGAGGTGGTCGATAGGTGGGCTCCCGGGCGGGTGGTGATCAACGCCTACGGCCCCACCGAGGCCACGGTGTATGCGTCCATGAGCGCGCCTCTGAAAAAGTCAGGGGCGATCGGGGCCGGTACGGCGCCGATCGGTGCGCCGGTGTCGACCGTGGCGGTGTTCGTCCTCGATGAGTGGTTACGGCCGGTGCCGACGGGTGTGGTCGGTGAGTTGTATGTGGCCGGCCGTGGCGTGGCCGTCGGATATGTCGGCCGGACCGGTTTGACCGCGTCACGGTTTGTGGCGTGTCCGTTCGGCGGCGCGGGAACGCCAGGAATACGCATGTATCGCACCGGGGATCTGGTGCGGTGGGGTTCCGATCGGCAGCTGCAATATCTCGGGCGCGCCGATGAGCAGGTCAAGATCCGCGGGTACCGCATCGAGCCTGGTGAAGTCCAGGCCGCACTGGCCGGGCTGGACGGGGTGGAGCAGGCGGCGGTGATCGCCCGCGAGGACCGTCCCGGCGACAAGCGCCTGGTGGGGTATGTCACCGGTACCGCCGAGCCGGCCGCGGCGCGCGCCGCGCTGGCCGAGCGGCTCCCGCCATATATGGTTCCAGCCGCGGTCGTGGTGTTGGCGGCGTTGCCGTTGACTGTCGGCGGCAAACTCGACAAACGGGCCTTGCCGGCACCGGAGTACCAGGACACCGGTCGTTACCGTGCCCCGGCCACCCTCTCCGAGGAGATCCTGACCGGCATCTACGCCCGGATGCTGGGTGTGGAGTGCGTGGGCGTGGATGACTCGTTTTTCGACCTGGGTGGGGATTCGCTGTCTGCGATGCGCCTGATCGCCGCGGTAAACACCGCCCTGGATACCGGTCTTTCGGTACGCGCCGTGTTCGAGGCGCCCACGGTTGCCCAGTTGGCACTCCAGGTCCGTGGGGTTGAGGGTCGGCTGGAGCCGTTGGCGGCCGGTGAGCGGCCCGAGGTAGTTCCGTTGTCGTTTGCTCAGAGCCGGTTGTGGTTTATCGACCAGTTCCAGGGGCCCACACCGATCTACAACCTAGCGGTGGCGTTGCGGCTGAGCGGGCACCTCGATGCCGACGCGCTAGGTGCGGCGCTGGCCGATGTGGTGGACCGCCAGGAGAGCCTGCGCACGCTGTTCGAGGCGGTCGAGGGGATACCGCGGCAGCTGGTGGTGCCCGCCGAGCAGGCCGACTTCGGCTGGCAGATCGTTGATGCCACCGGCTGGCCGGAAAGCCGGCTGACTGAGGCCATCGGCGGCGAGGCGAATCACCCGTTTGATCTGGCAACCGGGATTCCGCTGCGGGCACGGCTTTTCCGCGTCGCCGACGATGAACACGTGTTCGTGGCCGTGGTGCACCATATCGCGGCCGACGGCTGGTCTATCACCCCGCTGGTGAATGACCTGGGGGTGGCCTACGCCAGCCGGTGTGCGGGGCGGACCCCGGGTTGGGCCGAGCTGGCGGTGCAGTACGTCGATTACACGCTGTGGCAGCGCGCGCAGCTTGGTGAGCTCGGCGATAGCGGCAGCCGCATCGCCGCGCAGCTGGGCTACTGGGAGGATGCCCTGGCCGGCATGCCCGAGCACCTGCAGCTGCCCACCGATCGGCCCTACCCGCCGGTAGCGGATTACCGCGGCGCCACTGTGGCGGTGGAATGGTCGGCTGAGCTGCAGCAGCGGGTTGCCCAGGTGGCTCGCGAGAATAACGCGACGAGCTTCATGGTGATGCAGACCGCCCTGGCAGTGCTGCTGTCCCACCTCAGCGCCAGCAGCGACGTAGCGGTGGGATTCCCGATCGCCGGACGCCCCGACGCCGCGCTGGACGAGCTGGTGGGTTTTTTCGTCAACACCCTGGTGCTGCGGGTCGATCTGGCCGGTGATCCCAGTGTCGCCGAGCTGGTGGCCCAGGTGCGCCGGCGCAGCCTGGCCGCCTACGAGCACCAAGATGTGCCTTTTGAGGTGCTGGTGGAGCGGCTCAAACCAACCCGCAGCCTGACTCATCACCCGCTGGTGCAGGTGTTGCTGGCCTGGCAGAACTTTGCGTGGCAGGACAGTTACGCCGCCGGGTTGACCTTGGGTGATCTACAGGTCACGCCGCTGCCGGTGGACACCCACACCGCTCGGACGGACCTGACGTTTGCCCTGGCCGAACGCTGGAGCGAGACCGGCGAGCCCGCTGGAATCGGCGGGGCGGTGGAATTTCGCACCGACGTGTTCGACGCGGCCAGCATCGAGGCGCTGATCGAGCGGTTCGAGCGGGTGCTGACGGCGATGACCGCGGACACGGCCCGGCGGTTGTCGTCGATCGATGTGCTTGCCGCTGGTGAGCAGGCCCGCCTAGATGAGGTAGGCAATCGGGCGGCGTTGACCCGGCCCGCACCGGCTGCGGTGTCGGTTCCGGCGGTGTTTGCCGCGCAGGTGGCGCGTACACCCAATGCGGTGGCGGTGACCTGCGAGGGCCTCTCAATGACGTATCGGGACCTTGATGCAGCCGCGAACCGGTTGGCGCAGCTGTTGGCCAGCCAGGGTGTGGGCTCGGGGCAGCGGGTGGCATTGGTGTTGCCGCGGTCGGTTGAGGCGATCGTGGCGATGTTGGCGGTGGTGAAAACCGGGGCGGCCTATGTGCCGATCGACCCGGCGGTGCCGGCGGCGCGGATTAGGTTTGTGCTCGGTAATGCCGCGCCGGTCGCCGCGATCACCACCGCCGGCTTGGCCGATTTGCTGCACGGGTGTGATCTGGCGGTCATCGATATCAACGATCCCGCCGTTGACACCCAACCCTGCACCGCACTGCCGGGGCCGGCGCCCGATGATGTCGCGTACCTCATTTACACGTCGGGTACGACGGGGACCCCGAAGGGGGTGGCGATCCCGCATCGCAACGTAACCCGGCTGCTGGAGACGCTGGACGCTGATCTGGAGCTGGCGGGGCAGGTGTGGACGCAGTGTCATTCGCTGGCGTTCGATTTCTCGGTGTGGGAGATCTGGGGGGCGCTGCTTTACGGTGGGCGGCTGGTGGTGGTGCCCGATTCGGTGGTGCGCTCGCCGGAAGATTTGCACGCTTTGTTGGTGGCTGAGCAGGTCAGTGTGTTAAGCCAGACGCCGTCGGCGTTTTATGCGCTGCAGACCGCTGATGTGTTGCAGCCCGAGTTAGCCGGTCAGCTCAAGCTTGAGGCGGTGGTGTTTGGCGGTGAGGCGCTGGAGCCGCAGCGGCTGCGGACGTGGCTGGACAAGCACCCGGGATTGCCGCGGCTGATCAATATGTATGGCATTACCGAGACGACGGTGCATGCGTCGTTCCGGGAGATCGTCGCCGGCGATGCCGACAACACGTTCAGCCCTATTGGGGTGCCGTTGGATCATCTGGGTTTCTTTGTGCTCGATGGGTGGTTGCGGGCGGTGCCGGTGGGTGTGGTGGGCGAGTTGTATGTGGCCGGCGCCGGAGTGGCCGACGGCTATGTGGGCCGGGCGGGGCTGAGTGCGACGCGGTTTGTGGCGTGTCCGTTCGGGGCGCCGGGCGCGCGCATGTATCGCACCGGGGATCTGGTGTGGTGGGGTGCTGATGGGCAGCTGCGGTATGTGGGGCGTGCTGATGAGCAGGTCAAGATCCGCGGGTATCGCATCGAGCTGGGTGAGGTGCAGGCGGCGTTGGCCGCGCTGGACGGGGTGCAGCAGGCGGTGGTGATCGCCCGCGAGGACCGCCCCGGTGATAAGCGCCTGGTGGGCTATGTGACCGGCACCGCGGAGCCGGCCGAGATACACGCCGCGTTGGGGGAGCGGTTGCCGGTGTATATGGTTCCGGCCGCGGTGGTGGTGTTGGATGCGCTGCCGTTGACGGTCAACGGCAAACTCGACACCCGCGCCCTGCCGGCACCCGAATACCAGGACGTTGATCGGTATCGCGCCCCGGCTGATGGGGTGGAGGAGATCCTGGCCGACATCTATGCCCAGGTGCTGGGGCTGGAGCGGGTCGGGGTGGACGAGTCGTTTTTCGAGTTGGGTGGCGACAGCATTTTGTCGATGCAGGTGGTGGCGCGGGCGCGTGCCGCCGGGGTGGTGTGTCGGCCGCGGGATATTTTTGTCGAGCAGACTGTGGCCCGGCTGGCCCGGGTGGCCGTGGTGGGCGACGGTGAAGCCGAGGTGATCGATGAGGGTGTCGGGCCGGTGGTGGTCACGCCGATCATTTCCTGGTTGCACAGCGTGGACGGCCCGGTAGACCAGTTCAACCAGACGGTGCTGGTGCAGGCTCCGGTGGGGGTGACCGAGTCCGATGTGGTGCTAGTGGTGCAGGCGTTGCTGGATCGGCATCCCACGCTTCGCCTGCGGGTCGACGACGACGGCGTGGGGGGCTGGTCGCTGACGGTGCCCGAGGCGGGGTCGGTGGATGCCCGCGGCGGCCTGCAGGCAGTGGAGGTGTTGTCGGAGGAGGCCGTGATCGCGGCGCGATCGCGGCTGAACCCGGCGGCCGGGGTGATGCTCAGCGGCCTGTGGGTGGCCCCCACCGCCCAGTTGTTGTTGATCATTCATCATCTGGCGGTCGACGGGGTGTCGTGGCGGATCTTGCTCGAAGACCTCAACCTTGCCTGGGCGCAGCATCGGGGCGGGCAGCAGGTGGTGTTGCCGGCGGGCGGGACGTCGTTTGCCCGGTGGGCGTCGCTGCTGGCCGAGCATGCGCGCCGCCCCGACGTCGTGGAGCAGGGACAGGCCTGGCGCCAGGTCGCGGCGGTGCCGGCTGCGCTGCCGGGGGTGCGCCCCGAGGTCGACACATATGTAACCGCCGGAAACTTGTCGGCGGAGCTGGACACCGAGACCACCCGGATGCTGCTCGGTGAGGTGCCGGCGGCGTTTCATGCCGGTGTGAACGACATCTTGCTGATCGCGTTCGCCCTGGCGTGTGCTGAGCACTTGGGGACTGGTGGCGCGCCGATCGTTATCGATGCCGAGGGTCACGGGCGCCAGGAAGACCTGGCCGCCGACATTGACCTGTCGCGCACCGTGGGGTGGTTTACCACCAAGTACCCCGTGGCACTGGCGGTGGGCGGGCTGGACTGGGCACAGATCACGGCGGGCGCCGCGGGGCTGGGGGCTGTGATCAAAGACGCCAAAGAGCAGCTTCGGGCCCTACCGGACGGTCTGACCTACGGTGTGCTGCGCTACTTGAACAGTGACGTTGACCTGGAGGGGTCCGACCCACCGATCGGGTTCAACTATCTGGGGCGGCTGGGCGCCGGGGCGGCCGAGGCATCCGGTGATATATGGGAGATCTGCCAAGACGGCTGGTCGGTCACCGGCGTTGCCGCGGCGGTCCCCATGCCGCTGATGCACACCCTGGAGCTCAACGCCGGGACCGTGGACACTGCCGCCGGTCCGCGCCTGCGCGCGGGCTGGACGTGGGCGAGCTCGGCCCTGGATGACGCGCAGGTCAGCCGGCTGAGCCGATTGTGGTTTGACGCGCTGGCCGGCATCTGCGCGCATGTGCGATGCGGTGGGGGCGGGTTTACGCCCTCGGATATCGCCGCCAGTCTAAGCCAGCAGCAGATCGACGAGCTGCAGCGGCAATACCGCATCGCTGACGTGCTGCCGCTGACCCCCCTGCAGCAGGGGCTGCTGTTTCACGCCAGCACCGCACAGGGCAGCGACGATGTGTATGCGGTGCAGCTCGATATCACATTGAGCGGTTGGCTCGATCAGCACCGCCTGCGGGACGCAGTGCAAACGGTGGCAACCCGGTATCCCAACCTGGCGGCCCGATACTCCTCACAGTTTGATGAGCCGGTGCAGATCATCCCCGCCGACCCCACAGTGCCCTGGCGGTATATCGAGCTCCTCGCCAACGGCGTCGACGTCGATGAGCAGATCCAGCAGGTGTGCGCCGCCGAACGCGCTGCGGTATACGACTTGGCTGACCAGCCGGCCTTTCGGGTGGCCCTGATCCGCACCGCAGAAGGTCAGTACCGGTTTGTGCTGACTAATCACCACATCGTGCTCGATGGCTGGTCGCTGCCCATCCTGCTGCGGGAAATATTTGCCTCCTATCACGGGCAGCGGCTACCCGCGGCCGCGCCCTATCGCAGGTTTGTTAGCTGGCTGGCCGGTCGGGATCGCGCTGCCGACCGCGCAGTCTGGCGTGAGGTTTTCGCCGGCTTTGACACCCCCACATTGGTGGGCCCGCCGGACCGGTTTGGGTTGGGTCGGCGAGACGTTGTAGCGGTGCGGGTGTCTGAGCAGACCACGCGGGCGCTGGGCGAGTTGGCGCGCTCGCAGCACACCACCGTCAGCACCGTGCTACAGGGCGCCTGGGCGCAGCTGCTGATGTGGCTGACCGGTCAGCGTGATGTCGCCTTCGGCGCCGTGGTCTCGGGCCGGCCGGCCGAGGTGGCCGGCGTGGAATCGATGGTGGGTCTGTTGATCAACACGGTGCCGGTGCGGGCGAGCGTCACCCCGACTACCACCACCGCTGACCTGCTTGACCAACTGCACAGCGTCCACAACCAGACCCTCGACCACGAGCACCTCGGGCTCAGCGAGATCCACGGCGTGACGGGTCATCAACGACTGTTCGACACCGTTTTCGTGTACGAAAACTATCCGACCGACGCCGCCGCGTTGGCGGGCATCGACGGGTTGGCCGTCACCGAGCTCACCAACCGCGACTACTACCACTACCCGCTGACAGTCCAAGCCGTGCCGGGCCGCGAACTTGACCTTCGCGTCCAATTCCGCACGGACGTTTTCGACGCGGCCAGTATCGAAGCACTGACTGAGCGCTTGCAGCGGGTGTTAGTGGCCATGACCGCCGATCCGACGCAGCCGTTGTCGTCGATGGATGCGCTCGATGGCGGTGGGCACGCACGCGGGCACGGCTGGGGCAACGGGGTGGAATTGACCCAGTCCGCGACCACGGCGGTGTCGTCAGCCGAATACCAGGGCGACGGCGGTGGTCATCGCGCCCCGGCTAGCCTGGTCGAGCAGATCTTGACCGACATCTACGCCCAGGTGCTGCGTGTGGACCGCGTCGGGGTCGATGAGTCGTTTTTCGATCTGGGTGGGGATTCGCTTTCCGCGATGCGGGCGATCGCCGCGATCAATACGGCTCTCGATACGCACCTCGCGGTGGTTACCTTGTTCGACGCGCCGTCAGTCAGAAGCTTGAGCCACCAGTTGAGCAGAGATGCCAGCTCGGTGGAAGACGACGTTCCCGCCGTCAGCCCGGCCGGCGATCTATAAGACCACGCCGACGATATCGAGGTTAAGCAAAGGCCGCGCGTCGGGCTTCCGGTAGGTAAACCGTGTGGGTTGGGGTGGTCGGATGGAGCTAGATGACCGGGCGCTTCCGCTGACGCGCGGTCACCAAGGCATATGGCTTGCGCAGGCAACGGGTCACTCCGCAGCGGAACGGCCGCTCGATCCCTTCCTGAGAATCGAGGGCACGGTCGATGGTTCGGCCTTTCGCATCACTCGGCGGATTGCCCACATAGGGGCATCACGTTCCCGACAAGCAAATCGATCTCGAACACGCTTACGGCACCACCGAATGAGAAGGGGGCAAGCGGTATGGATAAAGCGGGTGTCACTTCCATTGGTGTCATCGGCATGGCCTGCCGGCTTCCCGGCGGCGTCGATTCTCCCGAGCGGTTGTGGGAGGCGCTGCTGCGGGGCGATGACCTGGTCACCGAGATTCCACCCGACCGGTGGGACGCCGACGAGTACTACGATCCCCAGCCGGGGGTGCCGGGTCGATCGGTGTCGAAGTGGGGTGCGTTCCTCGATGACGTCGCCGGCTTCGATTGCGAGTTCTTCGGGATCGGCGAGCGCGAGGCCATCGCCCTCGACCCGCAGCACCGGTTGTTGCTGGAAACTTCCTGGGAGGCCATGGAGCATGCCGGGCTGACTCGGGAGACGATGGCCGACTCGCTGACCGGGGTGTTCGTGGGATTGACGCACGGCGACTATCAACTGCTGGCCGCCGATGCTCACGCCGTAGAGAGGCCGTATGGCTTTATCGGCAGCAGCTTCAGCTTGGCGTCCGGGCGGGTCGCTTACGCGCTGGGGGTCCACGGCCCCGCGCTCACGGTGGACACCGCATGTTCTTCTGGCCTGACCGCAGTGCACCTGGCCTGTCGCAGCCTGATCGACGGTGAAAGCGATCTGGCGCTCGCGGGCGGTGCCGCGGTGGCTTTGGACCCGCGGAAGTTTGTCGCGGGGTCGGCGGAGGGCATGCTGTCTCCCACCGGACGCTGTCACGCCTTCGACGTCGCGGCGGACGGGTTCGTGGTCGGCGAGGGCTGCGTCGTGGTGTTGCTCAAACGGTTACCGGATGCGCTACGGGATGGTGATCGGATTCTGGCCGTGATCCGCGGCACCGCCGCCAACCAGGACGGCCACACGGTGAACATCGCCACACCATCGGTGACAGCGCAGACCGCGGTGTATCGGGCGGCATTAGCCACTGCGGGCGTCGACGCCTGCAGCGTCGGCATGGTGGAGGCGCACGGCCCCGGCACCCCGGTCGGGGATCCCATCGAATACGCCAGCCTGGCCAACGTTTACGGCATCGAAAGCCCCTGCGCGCTGGCCACGGTGAAAACCAATTTCGGGCATGCCCAGTCTGCCGCCGGAGCACTGGGGCTGATGAAGGCGATCCTGGCCCTGCAGCACGGTGTGGTTCCCCAGAATCTGCACTTCAGCCGGCTGCCCGATGAGATGGCCCGGATCGACACCAAACTCTTTGTGCCACAAGAGATCACCCCGTGGCCAACCAATGGCCATCACCTCCGGCGGGCGGCGGTGTCGTCGTACGGGCTGTCAGGAACCAACGTGCATGCCATCTTGGAACAAGCGCCAGAACAGGCACGCGAAGCCGCTGCGCCCGAGGACATCTCAGCCGAATCGACCGAATCGTCGATGGCGGCGCCACTGCTGTTCCCGTTGTCGTCCACCTCGGCCGACGAACTGCGCCGCACCGCCGGCCGGCTGGCCGACTGGGTGGCAGCCCATGATGACGTGGCGTTGCCGGATCTGGCCTACACCCTGGCGCGTCGGCGTACACGCCGCCCGGTACGCACCGCCGTCATCGCGGGCAGCCTGCTGGAGCTCACTGAGGCGTTGCGCGACGTTACCGAGGGCGATACTCCGCATCAGGCCGCGGTCGGGCGCGATGATCGGGGTCCGGTGTGGGTGTTCTCCGGGCAGGGTTCGCAGTGGGCGGCGATGGGCGCAGACTTGCTCGCCACCGAACCGGTGTTTGCGGCCACGGTCGCGCAAGCCGAGCCTCTGATCGCCCGCGAGTCCGGGTTCTCGGTCACTGAGATGATGGCCGCGCCGCAGGTCGTGACCGGTATCGACCGGATCCAGCCGACGTTGTTCACCATGCAGGTTGCGCTGGCGGCCACCATGCGTTCGTATGGGGTGCGCCCGGGCGCGGTTATCGGGCATTCGCTGGGTGAGGTCGCGGCGGCTGTGGTCGCGGGTGCGCTGTCGCTGGAAGACGGGGTGCGCGTCATTTGCCAGCGCTCGCGGCTGATGGCCAGCCTCGCCGGTTCCGGGGCGATGGCGTCGGTGGAATTGCCTGCCAAGCAAGTGCTTTCGGAGTTGACGCTGCGTGGCGTAACGGATGTCGTGGTGGCGGTGGTGGCCTCCCCGGAGGCCACGGTGATCGGCGGGGCCACCCAGACGGTGCGCGAGCTGGTGCCGGCGTGGCAGCAGCGTGATGTGATGGCCCGCGAGATCGCCGTCGACGTCGCATCGCATTCGCCTCAAGTCGATCCGATCCTCGACGAGCTGACCGACGTCCTCGCGGAGCTCAACCCGATGACACCGGAAGTTCCCTTCTACTCGTCGACACTGTTCGATCCGCGCGAGCAGCCGGTGTGCGACAACAGGTATTGGGTGGACAATCTGCGGCGCACGGTGCGGTTCGCCGCTGCGGTGCGGGCCTGTTCGGAGGACGGCTACCGGGTCTTCGCCGAGCTGGCACCCCACCCCCTGCTCACGCATGCGGTCGACCAGACCGCCCGCAGCCTCGACATGCCGCTGGCCGCTCTGGCCGGTATGCGCCGGGAACAAGGGCTGCCGCATGGGCTCCGCGGCCTGCTGGCCGATCTATACAGCGCGGGCGCCGCGGTCGACTTCGCCGTGCTCTACCCGAATGGGCGGCTGGTGGACGCGCCGCTGCCGACCTGGACGCACCGTCGGCTGCTGTTGAGCCGCGCCGATCCGGAATCTCCAATACCTGGTGGTTGCACCGTTTCTGTGCATCCGCTGTTGGGCCCGCATGTGCGCTTGCAGGAGGAACCGGAGCGCCACGTGTGGGAAGCCGAGGTCGGCACCGTCGCCCAGCCCTGGCTCGCTGAGCACCGCGTCCGCGATGTGGCTGTGCTTCCTGCGGCGGCTTACTGCGAGATGGCGCTCGCCGCGGCTCGCGCGGTTCTTGGCGAGGCCTCTGAGGTCCGTGACATTCGCTTCGAGCAGGCGCTGCTGCTCGATGAGCAGACCACGGTCGGCGCCTCGGCGTCGTTGTCGTCGCCGGGCGTCCTCGACTTCATCGTCGAGACTAATCAGGGGGGCGAACAGGCGCGGCAAGCTAGCGCGGTACTACATGCCGCGGAGGACGAGCAGCCACCTGCTTACGACGTGTCCGCGCTAGTTGCCGCGCATCCGGGTTGCGAGGACGGCGCCGAGGTGCGCAAGGGCCTGGACCAGCGTGGTGTTCAGTACGGTCCGGCGTTCACCGGTCTGGCCGCCGTGCACACTGCCGAATGGAAAGGCGAGGACACAACCAGCACCGTGCTGGCCGAGGTCGCGCTACCCGGCCAAATCCGCTCGCAACAAGGTGCTTACGGTGTGCACCCCGCACTGCTGGATGCCTGTTTTCAGTCGGTTGGGGCTAGTCAGGAAGTCCGGGCCCTGGGCGAAGGGGCGCGGGTGTTGCCGTTGGCTGTCCGGCGGCTACGCGCCTACGCTTCTGCTCGCACGGCCCACTACTCCTACACACGGGCGACGAAAGTCGATGCTTGCGGAATTGAGTCCGACATCGACGTGCTCGACCAGCACGGGACAGTCCTGCTGAGCGTGCAGGGGCTGCGATTGGGCACCGGAGCATCCGGGAGCGGCCGCGACGAACGGGTGCTGGCCGAGCGGCTGCTGACCATCGAATGGCGGCAACGAGAATTGCCCGAGGCGGAATGCACCGACGCCGGAAGCTGGCTGCTGATCAACACCACCGCGACCGCGGAAGCGGTGGCCAACACGTTGACCGGCGCGCTGCAAAACCATGGCGCGCAATGCAGCACCATGCGCTGGCCACGACACTCCGATGACACGTCAAACGCGGAACAGCTTGGAAACCATCTGCGTGCCGGTGGCTTCACCGGTGTGGTGATCCTCACGGGACCGAAGGACGGTAACGCCGAGGACCGGTCCCCGTTGCTGGGCCGCGAGTATGTGCAGCATCTGGTGCGTATCACCCGCAAATTGCTAGAAATCCCAGCCGAGATCCCCTACGTGTATGTCGTGACGCGCAACGCCCAGACCGTCGTGGCCGGTGACGTGGCCAATCTGGAGCAGGGTGGGCTGCGGGGCTTGATGCGGGTAATCGGCACCGAGCATCCGCACTTGCGCGCCACCCAGATCGATGTGGACGAAGCCACCGACGCTGAGCAGTTGGCGCGGGAACTGCTGGCCGGGTCTGAAGAGGACGAGACCGCCTGGCGAAACGGCGCGTGGTATACGGCGCGGTTGTGCTCCGCTCCACTGAGCCCGGACGAACGGCAAACCACTGCGGTGGATCATGAGCGCGACGCGATGCGTCTGCAAATCCGTACGCCCGGTGATCTGGAAACCCTGGAACTTGTTGCGTGCGATCGGGTTGCGCCGGGGCCAGGGCAGATCGAGGTCGCGGTCAGGGCGTCCAGCGTTAACTTCGCCGACGTGCTGGTCGCGTTCGGCCGTTACCCCGCCTTCGAGGGGCGGCTGCCGCAGCTGGGCACTGATTTCGCCGGGGTGGTGACCGCGGTCGGACCAGACGTGACCGACCACAGGGTGGGCGATCATGTCGGGGGTCTGTGCGCCGACGGTTGTTGGGGCACATTCCTCACCTGCGACGCCCGCCTGGCCGTCACCCTGCCGAACGGCTTGACCGACGGGCAGGCGGCCGCGGTGACCACCGCGCATGCCACCGCCTACTACGGCCTACACGAGCTGGCCGGCATTAACAGCGGCGACAAGGTGTTGATCCATTCGGCGACCGGTGGGGTGGGACAGGCGGCGATCGCCATCGCCCGTGCGGCGGGTGCGGAGATCTTCGCCACCGCGGGCAGCGAGCAGCGTCGGCAATTGTTGCGCGACTTGGGTATTGAGCATGTTTACGACTCGCGAAGCCTTGAGTTCGCCGACTTGATACGCCGCGACACCGAGGGGTACGGCGTGGACATCGTGCTCAACTCGGTGACCGGCCCGGCCCAGCGCGCGGGCCTGGAACTGCTGGCCTCCGGTGGACGATTCGTCGAGATCGGCAAGCGCGACATCTACGGCGGTACCCGGTTGGGGCTCTTCCCGTTCCGGCGCAACCTCGCGTTCTACGGCGTCGACCTAGGGTTGCTGTCCTACACCGATCCGGATCGGCTCCGAGACTTGTTGAAGACGGTGTATCAGCTGGTCGCGGACGGCTCGCTGCCGATTCCGGAGAGTACGCACTACCCGCTGGCCGACGCCGTCACCGCCATTCGGATGATGAGCGGCGCCCAGCACACCGGCAAGCTTGTGCTCGATGTCCCGCACACAGGCCGCAGCCGCGTGGTGGTGCCGCCGGCACAGGCCCGGGTTTTCCGCGGCGACGGCGCCTACATCATCACCGGCGGGCTGGGGGGCCTAGGGCTGTTTTTGGCCGAGAAGATGGCTTCGGCAAATGGTGCAGCGGGCTGTGGGCGTATCGTGCTGTCCTCGCGTTCGCGGCCAACTTCCGAGGTACTGGAGACGGTCGAGCTTATCCGCACGATTGGTGCCGACGTCGTGGTGGAGTGCGGCGACATCGCCGAATCCGGCACCGCGCAGCGGTTGGTGGCCACAGCGACCGCCACCGGGCTCCCGGTGCGCGGTGTGCTGCATGCGGCGGCGGTGGTCGAGGATGCGACGCTGACCAACATAAGCGACGAGCTGCTCGAGCGTGACTGGGCGCCGAAGGTTGACGGCGCGTGGAACTTACATAGGGCCCTGCAAGAGGGGGATGCCGACCAGCAGTTGGACTGGTTCTGCTCGTTCTCCTCAGCGGCCGCATTGGTGGGCTCGCCCGGTCAGGGCGCCTACGCCGCGGCCAACAGTTGGCTGGAAGCCTTCACCCTGTGGCGCCGGGCGCAGGGCCTGCCGGCCACCGTGATCGCGTGGGGTGCGTGGTCCCAAATCGGGCGCGCCACCGCCTTCGCGGAGGGTGCAGGCGTTGCTATCGCTGCCGACGACGGCGCCTACGCGTTCGAAGCGCTGCTGCGCCACGACCGCGCCTACACCGCCTACGCGCGAATCATGGGCACGCCGTGGTTGACCGCCTTTGCCCAACGCAGCCCCTTCGCCGAAGCGTTCCGCTCCACCGGGCAAAACCAAACGGGCACAAGCAAATTGCGTGCCGAGCTCAGCGAGCTACCCCTGGACGAGTGGCCCGCCCTGCTGCGGCGCCTGATCTCCGATCAAATCAGCCTGATCCTGCGTCGCGGCGTCGATCCCGACCGGGCGCTCTCCGGGTACGGCCTGGACTCACTGGGCGCCCTCGAACTACGTACCCGCATCGAGACCGAAACGGGGATACGCATCACGTCCACCGACATCACCAGCATGACCGTTCGTGGTTTGGCCGAGCTGCTGTGCGAAAAGCTGGCGCCACTAAACCGGCAAGGTTGGGGGCGGTCGGATGGAGCTTGATGACCGGGCACTTCCGCTGACGCGCGGACAGCTAGACGTATGGCTTGCCCAGGAAACGGGTCACTCCGGTGCGGAGTGGCAGGTCGGCCTTCTCGTGAGAATCGAGGGCACGGTACAACGCGATGCCCTTGAGTGGGCGATCCGCCGAGTGGTACAAGAGGCCGAACCGATCAGGGCCGCCTGCTTCGGGGTGGATGGCCAGGTTTTCCAACGGGCGATCGATTACCCGGATGTCAAGCCGGACTTCTATGACCTGACCGGCTCGGACCATGCCGTGCAGGAAGCCCAGGAGATAGCATCATCGATCCAACGCACACCAATGCCATTCACTGGCCCGCTGTTCAAATTTGCATTATTTCGGACGCGGCTCGATGAATTCTACTTGTTCGGGTGCGGCCACCACATCGTCGTAGACGCATCCGGCATTGGGCTGGTTGGCCATCGGATTGCAGCTGTCTACTCTGCCATTGTTTCTGGGGAACCCATCCCTCCTGCCTTCTTCGGTTCGTTGCAGGACTTGGTTGACTGCGAGTTGGAATACGAAGCGTCCATCGATTATCTGGAAGATCAGGCCTATTGGACTAAAAACCTTCCCGCGGAAAGTGGACCGCATTATCGGTTGCCTCAAGCCGCGGGTGAGCGTGACCCGTGGCCGTCTGCGCCGGTTCAATTGGACCCTGGGGTGCTTCGCCGAGTTGATGAATTATCCCGAGTGTGGAATGTGCCTCGATCAACGGTCATCACCGCGGCGTGCGCGCTTCTGGTGCGTGGATGGTGCGCTGAGGGCTCGGAGGTGGTGCTCGACTTCCCGGTCAGCAGGCGAGTACGCCTGGAGTTAAAGACGCTTCCCGGGATGGTTGCCGGGTTTGTGCCGCTGGTGTTGAGGGTTTCGCCGGGATCTACGGTTGCCGGTTTTTGTGAGTATGTGAACACCCGAATCCGGGAAGCGGTTCAGCATCAGAGGTTTCCGGTGCACGCCCTGGAGCGCAAAGCCCGCGGCCCGGGGCAGCCAGCCGAGAGGGTGAGCGTTAATTTCGTCCCGTCTCTATTTACTGTGGACTTCGGTGGTGTCGCGGCATCGGCGTCATATACCAATTCCGGCCTCGTGGGCGGCTTTGGGTTGATCTTCTCTGGTGTCGGTGACCAGCTCTTTCTGGGCACGGCGGGCGCTGGGGGGCCGTTTTCGAATTTTGACGTCTCCGATTTAGCGGGACGGTTGGAGCGGGTGTTGGTGGCGATGACCGTCGACCCGGCGCGGCGGCTGTCGTCGATGGATGTGCTCGATGAGGCTGAGCACGCCCAGCTAGAGAGGTGGGGGAATCGGGCGGTTTTGGCCCGGCCCGCGACGCCGGTGTCGATTCCGGTGTTGTTCGCCGCGCAGGTGGCGCGCAGACCCGAGGCGGTGGCGCTCAGCTGCGGGGAGTGTTCGTGGACGTATCGCGAGCTGGAGGAGGCCGCTAACCGATTGGCGCACCTGCTGGCCGGCGATGGTGTGGGCCCGGGTGAGTGTGTGGCGCTGCTGTTGTCCCGCTCTGCCGAGGCGGTCGTGGCGATGATGGCGGTGCTGAAAACCGGCGCGGCGTATGTGCCGATCGACCCGGCGGCGCCGGCGGCGCGGATCGAGTTCATGGTTGGTGATGCCGCACCGATCGCGGCGATCACCACCGCCGGGTTGGCCGATCGGCTGCACGGGTGCGACCTGGCGGTCATCGATGTCGCGGATATTGAAGACCCGGCTGTGGACGGCCAGCCCAGCACCGCATTGCCGGCGCCGGCCCCCGATGACCTCGCATACGTCATTTACACCTCCGGCACCACCGGTGTCCCCAAAGGCGTGGGGGTCACCCACCACAACGTCATCCAGCTGCTGGCGTCACTGGACGCCGGCCTGCCACGCGCCGGTGTGTGGCCGCAGTGTCATTCCTTGGCTTTCGACGTCTCGGTGTGGGAGATCTTCGGTGCGCTGTTGCGCGGAGGGCGGCTGGTGGTGGTGCCCGAGTCGGTGGTCGGCTCACCGGACGACTTCCACGCCGTGCTGGTTGCCGAACAGGTCAATGTGCTCACCCAGACCCCGTCTGCGGTGGCGGCGCTCTCGCCGCAGGGTTTGGATTCGGTGGCGTTGGTGATGGTCGGTGAGCCCTGCCCGGCCGAGGTGGTGGATCGGTGGGCGCCCGGGCGGTTGGTGATCAACGCCTACGGCCCCACCGAGACCACGATGTGTGTGGCGATCAGTGCGCCTTTAACAGCCGGGTCGCCGGAGTCGTCAAGGGTGGTGCCGATCGGTTCGCCGGTGTCGGGGGCGGCGTTGTTTGTGCTGGATGGGTGGTTGCGCCCGGTGCCGGCCGGGGTGGTCGGTGAGTTGTATGTGGCCGGTGCGGGGGTGGGGGTTGGGTATCTGGGCCGGGCGGGTTTGACGGGGTCGCGGTTTGTGGCGTGTCCGTTCGGGGGCGCGGGGGCGCCGGGGATACGGATGTATCGCAGCGGGGATTTGGTGTGGTGGGGTGCTGACGGGCAGTTGCGGTATGTGGGGCGTGCTGATGAGCAGGTCAAGATCCGCGGGTATCGCATCGAGTGCGGTGAGGTGCAGGTCGCCCTGGCCGGGGTGGACGGGGTGGAGCAGGCGGTGGTGATCGCCCGCGAGGACCGTCCCGGCGATCAGCGGCTGGTGGGCTATGTGACCGGCACAGCAGATCCGGCTGGGGCGCGTGCCGCGCTGGCCGAGCGGCTCCCTATATATATGGTGCCGGCGGCGGTGGTGGTGTTGGCGGTGCTGCCGCTGACACCGAACGGCAAGCTCGACACGCGCGCGCTGCCGGCACCCGAATACCAGGAGGGCGATCGGTACCGCGCCCCGGCCGGTGCGGTGGAGGAGATCCTGGCCGGCATCTACGCCCAGGTACTCGGGCTTGAGCGGGTCGGGGTCGACGACTCGTTTTTCGACCTGGGTGGGGATTCGTTGTTGGCGATGCGGGTGATCGCCGCGATCAACACCGGCCTGGATGCTCACCTTGCGGTGCGGGCTTTGTTCGACGCGCCTACGGTTGCCCAGTTGGCGCCCCGTATCGATGAGGGTTCGGGTGGGCTGCCGCCGTTGGTGCCGGTTGAGCGGCCGGCGGTGATTCCGTTGTCGTTCGCCCAGAGCCGGTTGTGGTTCCTCAACCGGTTCGAGGGCGGGGTTGCGACCTACAACATGCCCACCGCGTTTCGGATCAGCGGGGCGCTGGATGTCGAGGCGCTCGGCGAGGCGCTGGCCGATGTGGTGGACCGCCATGAGAGTCTGCGCACGCTGTTTGAGGCGCCCGAGGGGATACCGCGGCAGCTGGTGGTGCCCCCCGAGCGGGCCGAGTTCGGGTGGCAGGTCGTTGATGCCAGCGGATGGCCGGCCGACCGGCTGGGTGAGGCCATCGGGGCGGTGGCGCGTCACAGTTTCGACCTGGCCGCCGAGATCCCGTTGCGGGCACGGCTTTTCCGCGTCGCCGATGACGAACATGTGTTGGTGGCCGTGGCGCACCATATCGCTTTTGATGGGTGGTCACTGGTTCCGCTGGTGGGTGATCTGGGTGTGGCGTATGCCAGCCGGTGTGCGGGGCGGGCTCCGGGGTGGGCGCCGTTGCCGGTGCAGTATGTGGATTACACGCTGTGGCAGCGCGCGCAGTTTGGTGAGCTGGCCGATAGCGACAGCCCGATCGCCGCGCAGCTGGCCTATTGGCAGGATGCCCTGGCCGGGATGCCCGAGCGGCTGGTGCTGCCCACCGATCGGCCCTATCCGGCGGTGGCCGATTACCGCGGGACCAGTGTGGCGGTGGACTGGCCAGCCGCGTTGCAGCAGCGGGTGCGCGAGGTGGCCCGCGAGCACAACGCGACCAGCTTCATGGTGATCCAGGCCGCCCTGGCTGTGCTGCTGGCCAAGGTCAGCGCCAGCTCTGAGGTGGCGGTGGGGTTCCCGATCGCCGGGCGCGGCGACCCGGCGCTGGATGAGCTGGTGGGTTTTTTCGTCAACACCTTGGTGCTGCGGGTCGAGGTGGCCGGGGATCCCACCGTCGCCGAGTTGCTGGCTCAGGTGCGCCGGCGCAGCCTGGCCGCCTTTGAGCACCAAGACGTGCCGTTTGAGGTGCTGGTCGATCGGCTCAACCCCACCCGATCGCTGACCCATCACCCGCTGGTGCAGGTGATGTTGGGCTGGCAGAACTTCCCGGGGCACGACAACGACGACCCTGCCGCCGGGCTGAGTTTGGGTGATGTGCAGGTCACGCCGCTGCCGGCGGACACTCACACCGCCCGGATGGATCTGGTGGTTTTCCTTAGAGAACGCTGGAGTGAGGCCGGTGAGCCCGCCGGGATCGGTGGGGCGGTGGAGTTTCGCACCGATGTGTTCGACGCGGCCAGCATCGAGGCGCTGATCGAGCGGTTCGAGCGGGTGTTGGTGGCGTTGACCGCCGATCCGGGGCGGCGGTTGTCGTCGGTGGATGTGCTGGATGCCGGTGAGCACGCCCGGCTGGATGAGATCGGTAACCGGGCGGTGTTGACCCGGTCCGCACCCCCCGCGGTATCTGTTCCGGTGTTGTTCGCCGCGCAGGTGGCGCGCACCCCCGAGGCGGTGGCGCTGGTGTGCGGCGAGCGCTCGTGGACCTATGGCGAGCTGGAGGAGGCCGCGAACCGGTTGGCGCACCTGCTGGCCGGCCAGGGGGCGGGCTCGGGGCAGTGTGTGGCGCTGGTGTTTACCCGTTCCGCTGAGGCGGTCGTGGCGATCCTGGCGGTGCTCAAGACCGGGGCGGCGTATGTGCCGATCGACCCGGTTCTGCCGGCGGTGCGGATCGGGTTCATGCTGGCCGATGCCGCGCCGATGGCGGCGGTCACCACTACCGGGCTGGCCGAGCGGCTGGATGGGTGCGATCTGCTGGTCATCGATGTCGAAGACCCGGCTGTAGATGCCCAGCCCAGCACCGCACTGCCGGGGCCGGCCCCCGATGACATCGCTCACCTGATCTACACCTCGGGCACTACCGGTGTGCCCAAGGGGGTGGCGGTCACGCATCACAACGTCGCCCAGCTGTTCGACTCACTGGATGCGGGCCTGCAGCTGGCGCCGGGGCAGGTGTGGACGCAATGTCACTCGTATGCCTTCGACTTTTCGGTGTGGGAGATCTGGGGTGCGCTTTTACACGGCGGGCGGCTGGTGGTGGTGCCCGAGGAGGTGGCGCGCTCACCGGAGGACTTCCACGCGTTGCTGGTCACTGAAGAGGTCAGCGTGTTGACCCAGACCCCGGCTGCGGTGGGGGTGCTCTCACCGGAGGGGTTGGGATCGGCGGCGTTGGTGATCGGTGCTGAGCCCTGCCCGGTTGAGGTGGTGGATCGGTGGGCGCCCGGGCGGGTGATGATCAATGTCTACGGCCCGACCGAGACGACGATGTGGGCGTCGAAGAGTGCGCCGTTAACGGCGGGGTCGGGGGCGCCGCCGATCGGTTCGCCGGTGTCGGGGGCGGTGTTTTTTGTGCTGGATCAGTGGTTGCGGGCGGTGCCGGTGGGGGTGGTCGGTGAGTTGTATGTGGCCGGTGCCGGGGTGGGGTGTGGGTATTGGCGCCGGGCCGGGTTGACGGCGTCGCGGTTTGTGGCGTGTCCGTTCGGCGGCGCGGGAGCGCCAGGGACGCGGATGTATCGCACCGGGGATCTGGTGTGGTGGGGCGCTGACGGGCAGCTGCGGTATGTGGGGCGTGCTGATGAGCAGGTCAAGATCCGCGGCTATCGCATCGAGCTGGGTGAAATCCAGGCGGTGCTGGCGGCCCATCCCCGGGTGGCGCAGGCGGTAGTCATCGCCCACCCAGCCACGTCCACCCCGAGTCCGGTCGAGCGGGTTAGCGACAAGCAATTGGTGGGCTATGTGGTGCTGGATCAGGAGATGATGCTGGTCCGGGAGCCGGCGCGAGAAGCGCAGCTAGTTGAGCACTGGCGGGTGGTGTATGAGGGCCTGTATTCGGGGTTGACGTTCACGGCGGGCGCGCCGGCAGTGTTGGGGGAGGACTTCGGGGGCTGGAACAGCAGTTATACCGGGGCACCGATCCCGCTGGGGCAGATGCGGGAATGGCGCGCGGCTGCGGTGGATCGGATCCGGGGGTTGGGTTCCGGGCGGGTGTTGGAGATTGGGGTGGGTTCGGGGCTGTTGCTGGCGCACTTGGCCCCGGTGTGTGTCGAGTATTGGGGTACGGACTTCTCCGCGCCGACGATCCAGACACTGCAGGCGGCGGTGGCTGCGCAGTCGTGGGGTGATCGGGTGCGGTTGCGGGTGCAGCCGGCGGATGTGGCGGATGGGTTGCCGGAGGGGCATTTCGATGTGGTGGTGCTCAACTCGGTGGTCCAGTACTTCCCGAGCGCGGGGTATCTGCTTGATGTGCTGGCCGTGGCGATGCGATTACTGGCACCGGGCGGGGCGTTGTTCATCGGCGACGTGCGGAACCTGTCGTTGTTGCGGGCGTTCACCACCGGGGTGTTGTGCGCCGACAGCACCGGTGGTGAGGACACGGCCGCGGTGGTGCGTGAGCGGGTGCGCCGGGAAATGCTTGCCGAGCAGGAACTGTTGTTGGCGCCGGAGTTCTTTGCGGCTTTGCCGCAGCACCTTCCCGACATCGCCGCTGTGCAGGTGCAGCTCAAGCAGATGGGTGCGGTCAACGAACTCAGCGGTTACCGATACGAGGTGGTGCTGCGTAAGGCGCCGGTGCCGGCGCGGTCCCTTGCCCACCTACCGTCCGAACCGTGGCAGCGATTCGGAAGCCTCGCCGGGCTGGGCGAATATCTGCAGTCGCGGCACCTGCCGGAGCTGCGCGTCACCGGCGTGCCTCATGCCGGGATATGGCCCGATGTGGCGATGGCACGGGCGCTGGCCGAGGCCGGCGATCGGGTGCCCGTCAGTGAGTTGCGTGCAGGCCTGTCGGCACCCGATGCGGTGTTGTCGGACCAGTGTCATCTGCTGGGACGGCAACTGGGATACGCCACGGCGGTGACCTGGTCGCCGACCGCTGGCCTGGTGGACCTCATTTACACCCACGCCACCGAAGCGCCCAATGACTGCCCGCCGCCGGCGCTGTCGGATCTGTACTTGCCCACCACACAAGTCGGTTCCCTCGCGGGGTACGTCAACGACCCGTCGGCGATCGAACGAGTGGCTGAGCTGCGCGGCTTTGTGGCTGGCAGGTTGCCGGAGTTCATGATGCCGGCGGCGATCATGGTGCTGGAGTCGCTGCCGTTGACGGTCAACGGCAAACTCGATCGGCGCTCGTTGCCGGCGCCGGAGTTCATCAGTGGGGTGGCCTATCGGGCGCCGCGTGATCGACGCGAACGGGTGTTGGCCGCACTGTTCGGTGAGGTTCTCGGGGTGACGCGGGTCGGCATCGATGACGGGTTTTTCGACCTGGGTGGGCATTCACTGTCTGCGACACGGCTTATAGCGCGGGTCCGGGCTGAACTGGGTCTCGAGGTCCCGATCCGGGCGTTGTTCGACGAGCCCACCGTGGCCGGGTTGAGCGAATGGATGAGGGCACATGCTGGGGAACGGGTGGGGGCAGCCTTGACGGCACGGCAGCGGCCCGCGGTGGTGCCGTTGTCGTTTGCGCAGAGCCGGTTGTGGTTCCTGGACCAGTTACACGGGCCGTCACCGGTTTACAACATGGCGGTGGCGTTGCGGCTGGGCGGGCGCCTTGATGCCGACGCGCTGGGTGCGGCGCTGACCGATGTGGTGGGCCGCCATGAGAGCCTGCGGACGCTGTTCGCGGCGCCCGACGGGATACCCCAGCAGCTGGTGGTGGCGCCCGAGCGGGCCGACTTCGGCTGGCAGCTCATTGATGCCACCGGCTGGTCGGCAGGCCGGCTGGGTGAGGCCATCGGGGCGGTGGCGCGTCACAGTTTTGACCTGGCGACCGAGATCCCGTTGCGGGCACAGCTTTTCCACGTCGCTGACGAGGAGCATGTGCTGGTGGCCGCGGTGCACCACATCGCCGGGGACGGCTGGTCGATTAGCCCGCTGGCGCGTGATCTGGGTGAGGCCTATGCCAGCCGGTGTGCGGGGCGGGCCCCCGACTGGGCGCCTTTGCCGGTGCAGTATGTCGATTACACGCTGTGGCAGCGCGCACAGTTTGGTGATCTGGCCGATCACCATAGCCCGATTGCCGCGCAGCTGGCCTACTGGCAGGAGGCCCTGGCCGGGATGCCTGAGCGGCTGGTGCTGCCCACCGATCGGCCCTATCCGCCGGTGGCTGATTACCGCGGCGCCAGGATGGTCGTGGACTGGCCGGCCGAGGTGCAGCAGCGGGTTGCTCGGGTGGCTCGTGAGCACAATGTGACCAGCTTCATGGTGGTTCAGGCCGCTTTGGCGGTGCTGCTGGCCAAGCTCAGCGACAGCTCTGATGTGGCGGTGGGGTTCCCGATCGCCGGGCGGCGCGACCCCGCCCTTGATGAGCTGGTGGGGTTTTTCGTCAACACCTTGGTGCTGCGTATCGATGTGGGTGGTGATCCCACCGTCGCGCAGTTGCTGGCCCAGGTGCGCCGGTGCAGCCTGGCCGCCTTTGAGCATCAGGATGTGCCGTTTGAGGTGTTGGTGGAGCGGCTCAACCCGACCCGATCCCTGACCCATCACCCGCTGGTGCAGGTGACGTTGGCCTGGCAGAACTTCGCCTGGCAGGACAGCAACGCCGCGGGGTTGGCCTTGGGGGATGTGCAGGTCACGCCGCTGCCAGTGGACACCCAGACTGCCCGCGTGGACCTGGTGTTTTCCCTGGCTGAACGCTGGACCGACGCTGGTGAGCCCGCCGGCATCGGCGGGGCGGTGGAGTTTCGCACCGACGTGTTCGACGCGGCCAGCATCGAGGCGCTGATCGAGCGGTTGCAGCGGGTGTTGGTGGCGATGACCGCCGACCCCACCCGGCGGCTGTCGTCGATGGATCTGCTCGACGCCGGTGAGCACGCCCGGCTGGATCGGTGGGGTAATCGGGCGGTGTTGGCCGAGCCGGTGGGTGTGCCGGTGTCGATTCCAGCGATGTTTGCGGCGCAGGTGGCGCGTACACCCGATGCGGTGGCGGTGACCTTCGAGGGTGTGTCGATGACGTACCGGGCGCTGGATGAGGCGGCGAACCGGTTGGCGCACCTGCTGGCTGGCCGGGGTGTGGGTCCGGGGCAGCGTGTGGCGCTGGTGTTGTCCCGGTCGGCGGAGGCGATCGCGGCGATTTTGGCGGTGCTGAAAACTGGGGCGGCCTATCTGCCGATCGACCCGGCGCTACCGGTGGCGCGCATTGGGTTCATGGTTGCCGATGCCGCGCCGATCGCCGCGATCACCAGCGCTGATCTGGCCGACCGGCTCGACGGGTTTGACGTGGCGATCATCGATGTCGGGGATATCGGGGCCCCCGCTGTGGACATCCAACCCAGCACAGCACTGCCAGCGCCGGCCCCCGACGACATCGCCTACCTCATCTACACCTCGGGCACCACCGGTGTGCCCAAGGGGGTGGCCATCACCCACCACAACGTCACCCAGCTGCTGGAGGCACTGGACGTTGGCCCGCCGCCGGGGCCAGCGCGGGTGTGGACGCAGTGTCACTCCTTGGCTTTCGACGCCTCGGTGTGGGAGATGTGGGGCGCGTTGTTGCATGGGGGGCGGTTGGTGGTGGTGCCCGAGTCGGTGGCGGGCTCACCGGACGACTTCCACGCCTTGCTGGTCACGGAACAGGTCAGCGTGTTAAGCCTGACCCCTTCTGCGGTGGGGGTGCTCTCCCCTGAGGGGTTGGAGTCGGCGGCGCTGGTGGTGGCCGGTGAGCCCTGCCCGGCCGCGCTGGTGGACCGGTGGGCGCCCGGGCGGGTGATGATCAACGCCTACGGGCCGACCGAGACGACGGTGTGTGTGTCCAGGAGTGCGCCGGTGAGACCGGGGTCGGGGGTGCCGCCGATCGGTTCGCCGGTGTCGGGGGCGGCGTTGTTTGTGCTGGATGGGTGGTTGCGGCCGGTGCCCGCCGGGGTGGTCGGTGAGTTGTATGTGGCCGGTGCCGGGGTGGGCTGTGGGTATTGGCGACGGGCCGGGTTGACGGCGTCGCGGTTTGTGGCGTGTCCGTTCGGCGGCGCGGGAGCGCCAGGGACGCGGATGTATCGCACCGGGGATCTGGTGTGGTGGGGTGTTGATGGGCAGCTGCGGTATGTGGGGCGTGCTGATGAGCAGGTCAAGATCCGCGGCTATCGCATCGAGCTCGGTGAAATCCAGGCGGTGTTGGCCGGGTTGGATGAGGTGGAGCAGGCGGTGGTGGTCGCCCGCGGTGACCGCCCCGGTGATAAGCGTCTGGTGGGGTATGTGACCGGGACTGCGGATCCGGTCGCCGCGCGTGCCGCGCTGGCCGAGCGACTGCCGTCTTATATGGTGCCGGCCGCGGTGCTGGTGATGGATGCGCTGCCGTTGACACCTAACGGCAAACTCGACACCCGCGCCCTGCCGGCACCCGAGTATCAGGATGTCGATCGGTATCGGGCTCCGGCTGATGCGGTGGAGGAGATTCTGGCTGACATCTATGCGCAGGTGTTGGGGCTGGAGCGGGTTGGGGTGGAGGAGTCGTTTTTCGAGTTGGGTGGGGACAGCATTTTGTCGATGCAGGTGGTGGCGCGGGCGCGTGCTGCCGGGGTGGTGTGTCGGCCGCGCGATATTTTCGTGGAGCAGACGGTGGCGCGCTTGGCCCGGGCGGCCAGGGTGGCCGACGGTGACGCCGATGTGATCGACGAGGGTGTGGGGCCGGTGGTGGCCACCCCGATCATCCGTTGGTTGCACAGTGTCCAGGGCCCGATCGACCAGTTCAACCAGACGGTGGTGGTGCAGGCTCCGGTGGGGGCGACCGAGGCCGATGTGGTGGTGGTGTTGCAGGCGTTGCTGGATCGGCATGCCATGTTGCGGCTGCGGGTCGACGACGACAGCGCCGGGGGGTGGTCGCTGACGGTGCCCGAGGCCGGGTCGGTGGATGCCCGCGGCTGCCTGCAGGCGGTAGAGGTGTTGTCGGAGGAGGCGGTGGTGGGGGCGCGGTCGCGGTTGGATCCGACCGCGGGGGTGATGCTGAGCGCGCTGTGGGTGGCCTCCACGGGTCGGTTGGTGGTGATCGTTCATCATTTGGCTGTTGATGGGGTGTCGTGGCGGATTTTGTTGGAGGACCTCAACATCGCCTGGGCTCAGCATCGCGGTGGGCAGCAGGTGGTGTTGCCGGCGGGCGGTACGTCGTTTGGGCGGTGGGCATCGCTGCTGGCTGAGTATGCGCGTTGCCCCGATGTTGTGCAGCAGGCTGAGGCCTGGCGGCAGATCGCGGCGACCCCCACCGGATTGGCGGCGGTGCAACCGTTGGTGGATACCTATGCCAGTGCCGGGAACTTGGCGGTGCGGCTGGATGCCGAGACGACCCGGATGCTGCTTGGTGAGGTGCCGACGGCGTTTCATGCCGGGGTGCACGAGGTTTTGTTGATCGCGTTCGCGGTGGCGTGGGCGGAGTTTTTGGGTAGTGGGGGCACTCCGATTGTGATCGATGTGGAGGGTCACGGGCGTCAGGAGGAGCTGGGCGCCGATGTTGACTTGTCGCGCACGGTGGGGTGGTTCACCACCAAATACCCGGTGGCTTTGAACGTTGGTGGGCTGTCCTGGGCGCAGGTGGTGGCTGGTGAGGCGGGGTTGGGGGCGGTGCTCAAGGACGCTAAAGAGCAGCTTCGGGCCCTGCCGGATCCGTTGACCTATGGTGTGCTGCGCTATCTGAACAGCGGTGTCGATTTGGCCGGGTCTGACCCGATGATCGCGTTTAACTATCTCGGGCGTCTGGGTGCGGGGGCGGCCGAGGCATCGGGTGAGCTGTGGCGGATCTGTCAGGACGGTTGGTCGTCGGTCACTGGCATTGCTGCGGCGATCCCGATGCCGTTGATGCATACCGTGGGGCTCAACGCGGGCACGGTGGATACCGACACGGGTCCGCAGCTGCAGGCCGGTTGGACGTGGGCGACCTCGGCCCTTGATCACGCGCAGGTCAGCCGGCTGAGCGGGTTGTGGTTTGACGCCCTGGCCGGTATCTGCGCGCATGTGCGAGGTGGTGGGGGCGGGTTGACGCCGTCGGATATCGCGCCTGCCCGGCTGAGCCAAGAGCAGATCGACGAACTTTGTCAGCAATATCAGGTCGCCGATATTTTGCCGCTGACCCCTCTGCAGCAGGGGCTGCTGTTTCACGCCAACATCACGCACAGCTCCGGCGGCGATGCGTATGCGGTGCAGCTGGACATCACATTAAGCGGTGGGCTCGATCAGCACCGCCTGCGTGACGCCGTGCACACGGTGGTCAACCGCCATCCCAACCTGGCGGCCCGCTTCTGCCAACAGTTCGACGAGCCGGTGCAGATCATCCCGGCTGATCCCGCGGCGGGGTGGCGGTATGTGGAGCTGGACGCCGGCGGCATCGACGTTGATGTCGATGAGCAGATCGAGCGGGTGTGCGCCGCCGAACGCGCCGCCGTCTGCGACCTCGCTGACCCGCCGGCTTTTCGGGTGGCGTTGATCCGCACCGCCCCAGATCAGCACCGGTTTGTGCTCACCAATCACCACATCGTGCTCGATGGCTGGTCGCTGCCGATCCTGCTGCAGGAAATATTCGCCGCCTATCACGGGCAGCGGCTGCCCGCGGCCGCGCCCTATCGCAGGTTTATGACCTGGCTAGCCGATCGAGACCTTGATGGCGCCCACGCGGCGTGGCGCCAGGTGTTGGCCGGCTTTGACACCCCCACCCTCGTCGGCCCGCCGCAGAAGTCAGGGCCGGGGCGGCGAGGCGTTACCTCACATTGGGTGCCCGAGCAGACCACGCGGACGCTTGGCGAGCTGGCACGCTCGCACCACACCACCGTCAGCACCGTGCTGCAGGGCGCCTTCGCGCAGCTGCTGATGTCGCTGACCGGCCAGCGTGACGTGGCCTTCGGCACGGTGGTCTCGGGGCGCCCGGCCGAGGTGGCCGGCGCGGACTCGATGGTGGGCCTGTTGATCAACACGGTGCCGGTGCGGGCGAGCATCACGGCGGCAACCACCACCGCCGACCTGCTCGATCAGCTGCAAAGCGCTCACAACCACACACTCGAGCACCAGCACCTGGCGCTCACCGAGATCCACCGCGTCACCGCTCAGGAACACCTGTTCGACACCCTCTTCGTGTACGAAAACTACCCGATAGACGCCACCGCGGTGTCAGGCGACCACGAGCTGGCCATCACCGAGATCACCAACCGCGAATACAACCACTACCCGCTGACGCTGCAAGCCATGCCGGGGGCTGAGCTGGGCCTTCGCGTCGAATACGACACCGATGTGTTCGACGCGGCCAGCATCGAGGCGCTGATCGAGCGGTTGCAGCGGGTGTTGGTGGCGATGGCCGCCGATCCGGGGCGGCGGCTCTCGTCGGTGGATGTGCTGGATGCCGGTGAGCACGCCCGGCTGGATGAGATCGGTAACCGGGCGGTGTTGACCCAGTCGCGCGAGCGCGCCGGTGTCGGTTCCGGTGTTGTTTGCCGCGCAGGTGGCCCGCACACCCGGAGGCGGTGGCGCTGACCTTCGGGGACCTGTCGATGACCTACCGGGAACTCGATGAGGCCGCTAACCGGTTGGCGCACTTGCTGGCTGGGCATGGTGTCGGGCCCGGGTGCGTGTGTGGCGCTGCTGTTGTCCCGCTCTGCCGAGGCGGTCGTGGCCATGCTGGCGGTGCTGAAAACCGGGGCGGCTTATCTGCCGATCGACCCCGCACTGCCGGCGGCGCGGATCGGGTTCATGCTGACCGATGCCGCGCCGATCGCCGCGGTCACCACCACCGGGCTGGCTGAGCGGCTGGATGGGTGCGATCTGCTGGTCATCGATGTCGAGGACCCCCGTATCCCCAGCTATCCGGGTACGGGTTTGCCGGCGCCGGCTCCCGATGACCTCGCATACGTCATTTACACCTCCGGCACCACCGGTGTCCCCAAAGGCGTGGGGGTCACCCACCACAACGTCATCCAGCTGCTGGCGTCACTGGACGCCGGCCTGCCACGCGCAGGTGTGTGGCCGCAGTGTCATTCCTTGGCCTTTGACGTCTCGGGCTGGGAGATCTTCGGTGCGCTTTTGCGCGGCGGCCGGTTGGTGGTGGTGCCCGAGTCGGTGGTCGGCTCGCCAGACGATTTCCACGACCTGCTGATCCGTGAACAGGTCAATGTGCTCACCCAGACCCCGTCTGCGGTGGCGGCGCTCTCGCCGCAGGGTTTGGATTCGGTGGCGTTGGTGATGGTCGGTGAGCCCTGCCCGGCCGAGGTGGTGGATCGGTGGGCGCCCGGGCGGTTGGTGATCAACGCCTACGGCCCCACCGAGACCACGATGTGTGTGGCGATCAGTGCGCCTTTAACAGCCGGGTCGCCGGAGTCGTCAAGGGTGGTGCCGATCGGTTCGCCGGTGTCGGGGGCGGCGTTGTTTGTGCTGGATGGGTGGTTGCGCCCGGTGCCGGCCGGGGTGGTCGGTGAGTTGTATGTGGCCGGTGCGGGGGTGGGGGTTGGGTATCTGGGCCGGGCGGGTTTGACGGGGTCGCGGTTTGTGGCGTGTCCGTTCGGGGGCGCGGGGGCGCCGGGGATACGGATGTATCGCAGCGGGGATTTGGTGTGGTGGGGTGCTGACGGGCAGTTGCGGTATGTGGGGCGTGCTGATGAGCAGGTCAAGATCCGCGGGTATCGCATCGAGTGCGGTGAGGTGCAGGTCGCCCTGGCCGGGGTGGACGGGGTGGAGCAGGCGGTGGTGATCGCCCGCGAGGACCGTCCCGGCGATCAGCGGCTGGTGGGCTATGTGACCGGCACAGCAGATCCGGCTGGGGCGCGTGCCGCGCTGGCCGAGCGGCTCCCTATATATATGGTGCCGGCGGCGGTGGTGGTGTTGGCGGTGCTGCCGCTGACACCGAACGGCAAGCTCGACACGCGCGCGCTGCCGGCACCCGAATACCAGGAGGGCGATCGGTACCGCGCCCCGGCCGGTGCGGTGGAGGAGATCCTGGCCGGCATCTACGCCCAGGTACTCGGGCTTGAGCGGGTCGGGGTCGACGACTCGTTTTTCGACCTGGGTGGGGATTCGTTGTTGGCGATGCGGGTGATCGCCGCGATCAACACCGGCCTGGATGCTCACCTTGCGGTGCGGGCTTTGTTCGACGCGCCTACGGTTGCCCAGTTGGCGCCCCGTATCGATGCGGGTTCGGGTGGGCTGCCGCCGTTGGTGCCGGTTGAGCGGCCGGCTGTGGTGCCGTTGTCGTTTGCTCAGAGTCGGTTGTGGTTTTTGGACCAGTTGCAGGGGCCGTCAGCGGTTTACAACCTGGCGGTGGGGTTGCGGCTGGGCGGGCGGCTGGATGCCGACGCGTTGGGTGCGGCGTTGGGTGATGTGGTGGGTCGCCAGGAGAGCCTGCGCACGCTGTTTGTCGCGCACGAGGGGATAGCGCGGCAGTTGGTGGTGCCCGCTGAACGGGCGGACTTCGGTTGGGCGGTCGTTGATGCCGCCGGCTGGTCGGACGGCCGGCTGGGTGAGGCCATCGACAGCGTGGCGCGTCATCCGTTTGATTTGGCAACCCAGATTCCGTTGCGGGCGCGGCTTTTCCGTGTCGCCGAGGATGAGCATGTGCTGGTGGCGGTGGTGCACCATATCGCCGCTGATGGCTCCTCGGTCACCCCGCTGGTGGCTGATCTGGGGGTGGCCTATGTCAGCCGGTGTGCGGAGCAAGCCCCGGGCTGGGCGCCGCTGGCGGTGCAGTATGTGGATTACACGCTGTGGCAGCGCGCGCAGTTTGGTGACCTGGCCGATAGCGGCAGTCCCATCGCCGCGCAGCTGGCCTATTGGCAGGATGCCCTGGCCGGGATGCCTGAGCGGCTGGTGCTGCCCACCGATCGGCCCTATCCGGCGGTGGCCGATTACCGCGGGGCCAGTGTGGCGGTGGACTGGCCAGCCGAGGTGCAGCAGCGGGTGGCCCGGGTGGCTCGTGAGCACAACGCGACCAGCTTCATGGTGATCCAGGCCGCCCTGGCGGTGCTGCTGGCCAAGGTCAGCGCCAGCTCTGAGGTGGCGGTGGGGTTCCCGATCGCCGGGCGCGGTGACCCGGCGCTGGATGAGTTGGTGGGTTTTTTCGTCAACACCTTGGTGCTGCGGGTCGATCTGGCCGGGGATCCCACCGTCGCCGAGCTGCTGGCC
Source organism: uncultured Actinomycetota bacterium (assembly GCA_963767375.1). Classification (GTDB taxonomy): domain Bacteria; phylum Actinomycetota; class Actinomycetes; order Mycobacteriales; family Mycobacteriaceae; genus Mycobacterium. Next base: position 746,005 of record CAVYDT010000003.1, on the reverse strand, counting down.
CAGGTGCGACAGCGCAGCCTGGCCGCCTATGAGCACCAAGACGTGCCGTTTGAGGTGCTGGTCGATCGGCTCAACCCCACCCGATCGCTGACCCATCACCCGCTGGTGCAGGTGATGTTGGGCTGGCAGAACTTCCCGGGGCACGACAACGACGACCCTGCCGCCGGGCTGAGTTTGGGTGATGTGCAGGTCACGCCGCTGCCGGTGGATACCCGCACCGCCCGCACGGACCTGTCGTTTTCTTTGGCCGAACGCTGGACCGACGCCGGTGAGCCCGCCGGGATCGGTGGGGCGGTGGAGTTTCGCACCGATGTGTTCGACGCGGCCAGCATCGAGGCGCTGATCGAGCGGTTGCAGCGGGTGTTGGTGGCGATGGCCGCCGATCCGGGGCGGCGGCTCTCGTCGGTGGATGTGCTGGATGCCGGTGAGCACGCCCGGCTGGATGAGATCGGTAACCGGGCGGTGTTGACCGAGTCGCCGGCGGGGGTGTCGGTTCCGGTGTTGTTTGCCGCGCAGGTGGCCCGCACCCCGGAGGCGGTGGCGCTGACCTTCGGGGACCTGTCGATGACCTACCGGGAACTCGATGAGGCGGCTAACCGGTTGGCGCACTTGCTGTCTGGGTATGGTGTCGGCCCGGGTGCGTGTGTGGCGCTGCTGTTGGAGCGCTCAGCCCAGGCCGTCGTGGCCATGCTGGCGGTGCTGAAAACCGGGGCGGCTTATCTGCCGATCGACCCCGCACTGCCGGCGGCGCGGATCGGGTTCATGCTGACCGATGCCGCGCCGATCGCCGCGATCACCACCACCGGGCTGGCTGAGCGGCTGGATGGGTGCGATCTGCTGGTCATCGATGTCGAGGACCCCCGTATCCCCAGCTATCCGGGTACGGGTTTGCCGGGGCCGGCTCCCGATGACCTCGCATACGTCATTTACACCTCCGGCACCACCGGTGTCCCCAAGGGGGTGGCGGTCACCCACCGCAACCTGACTCATTTGGCGGAGTCAACGCCGACACACCTGCCGGCGGGGCAGGTGTGGACGCAGTGTCACTCCTATGCTTTCGACTTCTCGGTGTGGGAGATCTGGGCTGCGCTGCTGGGTGGTGGGCGATTGGTGGTGGTGCCCGAGTCGGTGGTCGGCTCGCCGGACGATTTCCACGACCTGCTGATCCGTGAACAGGTCAATGTGTTGACCCAGACCCCGTCTGCGGTGGCGGCGCTGTCTTCGGAGGGTTTGGATTCGGTGGCGTTGCTGCTCGGGGGTGAGCCCTGTCCGGCCGCGCTGGTGGGTCGGTGGGCATCGGGGCGGGTGGTGATCAACGCCTACGGCCCCACCGAGGTCACGGTGTACGCGTCGATGAGTTCGCCCCTAACAGCGGGGCCAGTGGGGTCGGGGGTGGTGCCGATCGGTTCGCCGGTGTCGGGGGCGGCGTTGTTTGTGCTGGATGGGTGGTTGCGGCCGGTGCCGGCCGGGGTGGTCGGTGAGTTGTATGTGGCCGGTGCGGGGGTGGGGGTTGGGTATCTGGGCCGGGCGGGTTTGACGGGGTCGCGGTTTGTGGCGTGTCCGTTCGGGGGCGCGGGGGCGCCGGGGATACGGATGTATCGCAGCGGGGATTTGGTGTGGTGGGGCGCTGATGGGCAGTTGCGGTATGTGGGGCGTGCTGATGAGCAGGTCAAGATCCGCGGGTATCGCATCGAGTGCGGTGAGGTGCAGGTCGCCCTGGCCGGGGTGGACGGGGTGGAGCAGGCGGTGGTGATCGCCCGCGAGGACCGTCCCGGCGATCAGCGGCTGGTGGGCTATGTGACCGGCACAGCAGATCCGGCCGGGGCGCGTGCCGCGCTGGCCGAGCGGCTCCCTATATATATGGTGCCGGCCGCGGTGGTGGTGATGGCGGTGCTGCCGCTGACACCGAACGGCAAGCTCGACACGCGCGCGCTGCCGGCACCCGAATACCAGGAGGGCGATCGGTACCGCGCCCCGGCCGGTGCGGTGGAGGAGATCCTGGCCGGCATCTACGCCCAGGTACTCGGGCTTGAGCGGGTCGGGGTCGACGACTCGTTTTTCGACCTGGGTGGGGATTCGTTGTTGGCGATGCGGGTGATCGCCGCGATCAACACCGGCCTGGATGCTCACCTTGCGGTGCGGGCTTTGTTCGACGCGCCTACGGTTGCCCAGTTGGCGCCCCGTATCGATGCGGGTTCGGGTGGGCTGCCGCCGTTGGTGCCGGTTGAGCGGCCGGCTGTGGTGCCGTTGTCGTTTGCTCAGAGTCGGTTGTGGTTTTTGGACCAGTTGCAGGGGCCGTCAGCGGTTTACAACCTGGCGGTGGGGTTGCGGCTGGGCGGGCGGCTGGATGCCGACGCGTTGGGTGCGGCGTTGGGTGATGTGGTGGGTCGCCAGGAGAGTCTGCGCACGCTGTTTGTCGCGCCCGAGGGGATAGCGCGGCAGCTGGTGGTGCCCGCTGAACGGGCGGACTTCGGGTGGGCGGTCGTTGATGCCGCCGGCTGGTCGGACGGCCGGCTGGGTGAGGCCATCGACAGCGTGGCGCGTCATCCGTTTGATTTGGCAACCCAGATTCCGTTGCGGGCGCGGCTTTTCCGTGTCGCCGAGGATGAGCATGTGCTGGTGGCGGTGGTGCACCATATCGCCGCTGATGGCTCCTCGGTCACCCCGCTGGTGGCTGATCTGGGGGTGGCCTATGTCAGCCGGTGTGCGGGGCAAGCCCCGGGCTGGGCGCCGCTGGCGGTGCAGTATGTGGATTACACGCTGTGGCAGCGCGCGCAGCTTGGTGACCTGGCCGATAGCGGCAGTCCCATCGCCGCGCAGCTGGCCTATTGGCAGGATGCCCTGGCCGGGATGCCTGAGCGGCTGGTGCTGCCCACCGATCGGCCCTATCCGGCGGTGGCCGATTACCGCGGGGCCAGTGTGGCGGTGGACTGGCCGGCCGAGGTGCAGCAGCGGGTGGCCCGGGTGGCTCGTGAGCACAATGCGACCAGCTTCATGGTGATGCAGGCTGCCCTGGCGGTGCTGCTGTCGAACCTCAGTGCCAGCTCTGAGGTGGTGGTGGGGTTCCCGATCGCCGGGCGCGGTGACCCGGCGCTGGATGAGTTGGTGGGTTTTTTCGTCAACACCTTGGTGCTGCGGGTCGATCTGACCGGGGATCCCACCATGGCCGAGCTGCTGGCTCAGGTGCGCCGGCGCAGCCTGGCCGCCTATGAGCATCAGGATGTGCCGTTTGAGGTGCTGGTGGAGCGGCTCAACCCGACTCGGAGCCTGACCCATCATCCGCTGGTGCAGGTGATGTTGGGCTGGCAGAACTGGCAGCACAACAACGGTCCCGTCGCGGGGTTGGCCTTGGGTGATGTGCAGGTCACGCCGCTGCCGGTGGATACCCGCACCGCCCGCACGGACTTGTCGTTTTCTTTGGCCGAACGCTGGACCGACGCCGGTGAGCCCGCCGGGATCGGTGGGGCGGTGGAGTTTCGCACCGATGTGTTCGACGCGGCCAGCATCGAGGCGCTGATCGAGCGGTTGGAGCGGGTGTTGGTGGCGTTGACCGCCGATCCGGGGCGGCGGTTGTCGTCGGTGGATGTGCTGGATGCCGGTGAGCACGCCCGGCTGGATGAGATCGGTAACCGGGCGGTGTTGACCGAGTCGCCGGCGGGGGTGTCGGTTCCGGTGTTGTTTGCCGCGCAGGTGGCCCGCACCCCGGAGGCGGTGGCGCTGACCTTCGGGGACCTGTCGATGACCTACCGGGAACTCGATGAGGCGGCTAACCGGTTCGCGCACTTGCTGTCTGGGTATGGTGTCGGCCCGGGTGCGTGTGTCGCGCTGCTGTTGGAGCGCTCAGCCCAGGCCGTCGTGGCCATGCTGGCGGTGCTGAAAACCGGGGCGGCTTATCTGCCGATCGACCCCGCACTGCCGGCGGCGCGGATCGGGTTCATGCTGACCGATGCCGCGCCGATGGCCGCGATCACCACTACCGGGCTGGCCGAGCGGCTGGATGGGTGCGATCTGCTGGTCATCGATGTCGAAGACCCGGCTGTAGATGCCCAGCCCAGCACAGCACTGCCGGGACCGGCCCCCGATGACCTCGCATACGTCATTTACACCTCGGGCACTACCGGTGTGCCCAAAGGGGTGGCGGTCACCCACCGCAACTTGACTCATTTGGCGGAGTCAACGCCGACACACCTGCCGGCGGGGCAGGTGTGGACGCAGTGTCACTCGTATGCGTTCGACTTCTCGGTGTGGGAGATCTGGGCTGCGCTGCTGGGTGGGGGACGGTTGGTGGTGGTGCCCGAGTCGGTGGTCGGCTCACCGGACGATTTCCACGACCTGCTGATCCGTGAACAGGTCAATGTGTTGACCCAGACCCCGTCGGCGGCGGCGGTGCTCTCCCCGCAGGGGTTGGAGTCGACGGCGTTGCTGCTCGGGGGTGAGGCCTGCCCGGGCGAGGTGGTGGATCGGTGGGCGCCCGGGCGGGTGGTGATCAACGCCTACGGCCCCACCGAGGTGACGGTGTACGCGTCGATGAGTGCGCCCCTAACAGCGGGGCCAGTGGGGTCGGGGGTGGTGCCGATCGGTTCGCCGGTGTCGGGGGCGGCGTTGTTTGTGCTGGATGGGTGGTTGCGCCCGGTGCCGGCCGGGGTGGTCGGTGAGTTGTATGTGGCCGGTGCGGGGGTGGGGGTTGGGTATCTGGGCCGGGCGGGTTTGACGGGGTCGCGGTTTGTGGCGTGTCCGTTCGGGGGCGCGGGGGCGCCGGGGATACGGATGTATCGCAGCGGGGATTTGGTGTGGTGGGGCGCTGATGGGCAGTTGCGGTATGTGGGGCGTGCTGATGAGCAGGTCAAGATCCGCGGGTATCGCATCGAGTGCGGTGAGGTGCAGGCGGCGTTGGCCGGGGTGGACGGGGTGGAGCAGGCGGTGGTGATCGCCCGCGAGGACCGTCCCGGCGATCAGCGGCTGGTGGGGTATGTGACCGGCACAGCAGATCCGGCTGGGGCGCGTGCCGCGCTGGCCGAGCGGCTCCCTATATATATGGTGCCGGCCGCGGTGGTGGTGTTGGCGGTGCTGCCGCTGACACCGAACGGCAAGCTCGACACCCGGGCCCTGCCGGCACCCGAATACCAGGAGGTCGATCGGTACAGCGCCCCGGCCGGTGCGGTGGAGGAGATCCTGGCCGGCATCTACGCCCAGGTATTGGGGCTGGAGCGGGTCGGGGTGGACGAGTCATTTTTCGAGCTGGGTGGGGACAGTATTTTGTCGATGCAGGTGGTGGCGCGGGCGCGTGCCGCTGGGGTGGTGTGTCGGCCGCGCGATATTTTCGTGGAGCAGACCGTGGCCGGGCTGGCCCGGGCGGCCGTGGTGGCCGACGGTGCGGCCGGCGCAATCGATGAGGGCGTCGGGCGAGTGGCCGCGACACCGATCATGTGCTGGCTGGCGGGCGTGAAGGTCCCGGTGGATCAGTTCAACCAGACGGTGCTGGTGCAGGCTCCGGCGGGGGTCACTGAGGCTGATGTGGTGGCGGTGTTGCAGGCCGTGTTGGACCGGCATGCCATGTTGCGGCTGCGCGCCGAAGACGACGGTGTGGGGGGCTGGTCGCTGACGGTGCCCGAGGCGGGGTCGGTGGAGGCGCGCGGGTGCCTGCAGGTGGCGGAGATGTTGTCGGAGGAGGCCGTGATCGCGGCGCGGTCGCGGTTGAACCCGGCCGCCGGGGTGATGCTGAGCGCGCTGTGGGTGGCCTCCACCGATCAGTTGGCGTTGATCATTCACCATCTGGCCGTTGACGGGGTGTCGTGGCGGATTTTGTTGGAGGACCTCAACATCGCCTGGGCCCAACATCACAGCGGACGACCTGTCGTCCTGCCAGCGGGAGGGACGTCGTTTGCCCGGTGGGCGTCGCTGCTGACCGAGCACGCGCGCGCCGCGGCGGTGGTGGACCAGGCGGAGGCGTGGCGGCAGGTGGCGACCCCGGCCGCGTTGCCGGCGGTGCGCCCCGAGGTGGATACGTATGTGAGCGCCGGGCACCTGTCGGTGTCGCTAGATGACGTTGAGACGACCCGGATGCTTTTGGGTGAGGTGCCGGCGGCGTTTCATGCCGGGATCCACGAGATTTTGTTGATCGCGTTCGGGTTGGCGTTGGCGGAGTTTTTGGGTACTGGTGGCGCGCCGGTCGGTATCGATGTGGAGGGTCACGGGCGTCACGAGGAGCTGGGCGCCCCGGACGGGCAAGTGGACTTGTCGCGCACGGTGGGGTGGTTTACCACCAAATATCCGGTGGCTTTGAAACTTGGGGGGCCCGTTGGTGGGTTGTCTTGGGCGCAGGTGCTGGCCGGTGAGGCCGCGCTGGGGGCGGTGCTCAAGGATGCCAAAGAGCAGCTTCGGGCCCTGCCGGATCCGTTGACCTATGGTGTGCTGCGCTACCTGAACAGCGATGTCGACCTTGATGGGTCTGACCCGGTGATCGGGTTCAACTATCTGGGGCGGCTGGGCGGCGCGGCCGGCGAGGTATCCGATGATCTGTGGCGAGTCAGCCAAGACGGTTGGTCGGTCACCGGCGCGGCCACGGCGATCCCGATGCCGTTGATGCATACCGTGGAGCTCAATGCCGGCACCCTGGACACCGACACCGCCCCGCAGCTGCACGCCAACTGGACGTGGGCGCCCTCGGTCCTGGATCACGCGCAGGTCAGCCGGCTCAGCCGGTTGTGGTTTGACGCGCTGGCCGGTATCTGCGCGCATGTGCGGGGCGGCGGGGGCGGATTGACGCCGTCGGATATCGCCCCAGCCCGGATGAGCCAGCAACAGATCGACGAACTGTGCCGGCACTATCAGGTCGCCGATATTTTGCCGCTGACCCCCCTGCAGCACGGGCTGCTGTTTCACGCCAGCGTCGCGCACAGCTGCGGCGACGACGTGTATGCGGTGCAGCTGGACATCACGTTGAGCGGTCGGCTCGACCCGCATCGGTTGCGTGATGCGGTGCACACGGTGGTGAGCCGGCATCCGAACCTGGTGGCCCGCTTCTGCGAACAGTTTGACGAGCCGGTGCAGATCATCCCGGCTGACCCGATGGCGCCCTGGCGGTATGTCGACCTCAGCGGGGGCAACCCGGACGTCGATGAGCAGATCGCGCGGGTGTGCGCCGCCGAGCGCGCCGCGGTCTGCGACCTGGCCAACCGGCCGGCGTTTGGGGTGGCGTTGATCCGCACCGCGCCAGATCAGCACCGGTTTGTGCTGACTAATCACCACATCGTGCTCGATGGCTGGTCGCTGCCGATCCTGCTGGGGGAATTATTTGCCGGCTATTACGGGCAGCGGCTGCCCGCGACGGTCCCCTATCGCAGGTTTGTTAGCTGGCTGGCCGATCGTGACGTTAACGCCGCACGCGCTGCGTGGGGTGCGGTGTTGGCCGGTTTTGCCACCCCCACATTGGTGGGCCCGCCGGACCGGTTGGGGTTGGGTCGGCGAGACGTTGTCGCGGTGCGGGTGTCTGAGCAGACCACGCGGGCGCTGGGCGAGCTGGCGCGCTCGCAGCACACCACCGTCAGCACCGTGCTACAGGGCGCCTGGGCGCAGCTGCTGATGTGGCTGACCGGTCAGCGTGATGTCGCCTTTGGCGCCGTGGTCTCGGGCCGGCCGGCCGAGGTGGCCGGCGTGGACTCGATGGTGGGTCTGTTGATCAACACGGTGCCGGTGCGGGCGAGCGTTACGGCGGCCACCACCACCGCCGACCTGCTCGATCAGCTGCAAGGCGCCCACAACGACACGCTTGAGCACCAGCACCTGGGGCTCAGCGAGATCCACCGCGTCGCCGGCCTGGACCAGCTGTTTGACACCGTTGTCGTGTACGAGAACTATCCGACCGACGCCGCCGCGTTGTCGGGCGTCGACGGGTTGGTCGTCACCGATCTCACCAACCGCGACTTTTACCACTACCCGCTGACGGTCCAGGCCGTGCCGGGCCGTGAACTGGACCTTCGCGTCCAGTTCCGGACGGATGTTTTCGACGCGGCCAGCATCGACGCGCTGATTGAGCGGTTGCAGCGGGTGTTGGTGGCCATGGCCGCCGATCCGATGCAGCCGTTGTTGTCGATGGATGCGCTCGATGGTGGTGGGCACGCCCGTGTGGACGGGTGGGGTAGCCGGGTGGTGCTAGCCCAGCCCGCGATCGCGGCGGTGTCGGCAGCCGAATATGAGGGCAACGGCGGTGGTCATCGGGCCCCGGCCAGCCTGGTCGAGCAGATCCTGGCCGACATCTACGCCCAGGTGCTGGGGGTGGACAGTGTCGGGGTCGATGAGTCGTTTTTCGACCGGGGCGGGGATTCGCTTTCCGCGATGCGGGCGGTCGCCGCGATCAATACGGCCCTCGATACGCACCTCGCGGTGCGCACCTTGTTCGACGCGCCCTCGGTGAGAAGTTTGAGCCAGCAGTTGGGCGGAGATGCCAGCTCGGTGGAAGACGTTCCCGCCGGACGCCCGGCCGGCGATCTCTAAAACCACGCCGACGACATCGAGGTTAAGCAAAAGCCGCGGGGTCGGGCGGCTCGTCGATCGTTTCGAATTGTCGTGCTACCAGCTGCGGCGCACCTCGAGCTGACGAGCGTTTACACGAGCCGAAAGTCGGCGGTCTCAGGTGCAGGTCGTGCGGCTGTTACCACATACCTGGCACCAGGCGATAGCGAACCTTCTGCGTGTACTCGAGATATCCGTCCAACTCTTCCCTGAGCATCTTCTCCTCGTCGCGGATGCGCGAGGCGAGCACGATCAGGGCAGGCACGACGAAGACGAGTCCCCAGTAGGAACCGAGCGCAAGGGGAATGCCGACCATCATGATCACATTGCCGGTGTACATGGGGTGCCGCACGAGCCCATACAGACCGGTCGAGACGACCTTCTGGCCTGCCTCCACCTGGACGGTTGCGGCTGCATAGCTGTTCTGAATGATCACCAACACCACCACACCCAGGCCAACGGCCACCAGAACATCACCAACCAAGCAGATTGCCGTTGGTACCGGCGACCAGCCAAAGCGATGGTCAAGGACGCTGACCACAACCATTGCTGCCAGCGATAAGTACAAGCCGGCAATAACGACCTTCTGCGCCGTTCGGGTCTCCGCGGCCGGGCCCCCACGCATCCGCCGCTCAAGCACAACGGGATTCTTACGCTGCAAGTAGATGGTGGGGATCCACGCGGCAAGGACAACCACCGCCAGAAAAACCCATGCTTGCCAGTAATCGAACGTGCCCGCTGGAAAAAATAGCATCGAGCCGAACACGACAAGCTCAACAAGCCCGAATACCAACATTTTAGGAATGGTTTTCACGGATACTCCTTACCGTCCCGTGGCTCGGCTTGCGCGACAGTGGCGGCAAACACCGATTCGGTCGCCAGCAGCTCAGCACCCGTCTGCGCCCACTGCGAACCCTGCCCGGAGAACACCCATACCGGTCCCCCGGTCGTCTTGTCCGACCGCCGCCTGATACGGCCCCGAATGAAACCATTCCGTCTCCTCACGGCAATGACTGGGTAATCATGTCCTCTACTTGACTCACGCCGTGGCACCTCATCGACCACCCAGGATGCCTACGCCTGCGTCAATTGATGCCTTGGCCGTGTCAGCAGCTCTCGCGCCGTCAACGCGCCTGCGTGCCACGGCGGAAACGATTATGCATGCGCGCAATATATACGTGACGATGTGAAGCGGTTACCTTTTCGGGATTTCGCTAGGGCGACGGCGAAGTCACCTCATCGACGTTGTGTGTGCAGATGATGACCGGTGTGGGGGCCGGGTGCTGGTCTCGCTGCCGGACGAGCGTCGCGGCGACTGGCGGGCGCCTCGACATAGCCAGGTGATCCCCTCAGGAGCGTCGTGGCACGCCGCCGAGTGGGAAACCCACCGCGAGACCGTGCCTGGAAGCTGGGCACGTTGGACAGCCAGCGCGGACGATGGGCCGCCAGCTGTTAGCTGTTCCGCAGCGGGTGCGGCGGGCCACCGACGAATTCTTTCGATTAGTTGATATACGTGTGTGCAACAGGATACGTTTTTTCCGTTATTGGATCGTTACCGGGGGCCGGGAGGTCAGTAGTGTCGTATGTGATCGCAGTGCCGGAGACGTTGGCGGCGGCGGCGGCGGATGTGGCGAGTATCGGCTCGTCGATCAACGCGGCGCATTCGGCGGCGGCCGCCCCGACCACCGCGGTGATGGCCGCCGCCGGTGATGAGGTGTCGGCTGCGATCTCGTCGCTGTTTTCCGGCTATGGCAAGGAGTTTCAGGCGCTGAGCGCTCGGGCGGCGTCGTTTCATGCCCAGTTTATGCAGGCCATGAATGGAGCGGGGAGCGCGTATGCGGCCGCGGAGGCGGCCGGCGCCACGCCGTTGCAGGCCGCGCAGGCGACCGCCGCCCAGATCCAGATACCGGTGGGGCCGCTCGGCCTGTTCGGCAACGGTGCCGATGGGACAGCGGCCAGCCCGAATGGCCAGAACGGTGGGTTCATATTCGGCAGCGGCGGCACCGGCTTCAGCTCCACCACCGGCGGCGTGGCTGGCGGCAACGGCGGTAACGGCGGGCTGATCGGCAACGGCGGCAACGGCGGGTCCGGCGGGGCCGGCGCGGCCGGTGGTGCTGGTGGGTCGGCGTCCCTGTTTGGCGCTGGCGGTAGCGGCGGGTCCGGCGGGGCCGCCACTGCCGGCTCCGGCGGGGCTGGCGGGGCCGGCGGGCCCGGCGGGGCCGCCGGGCTGATCGGCGGCGGGCTGTTCGGCGGCTCTAGCGGCGGGGTCGGTGGAGCCGGTGGGGCCGGCGACGGCGCCGGGGCCGGCGGTAACGGTGGGGCCGGCGGTGGCGGCGGCTATCTCAGCAACCCCGGCAACGGCGGGGTCGGCGGTGCCAGCGCGACCGGCACCGGCGGTACCGGCGGAGCCGGCGGCATTGGCATCCTGTCCGGCGGTACCGGCGGCACCGGCGGCACCGGCGGCGTCGGTGGGAACGGCGGTCTGGGCGGGACCGCGCTCAGCTACGGATTCGGAAGCGTCACCGGCGGCGCGGGCGGAGCGGGAGGCGCCGGCACGGTCACCGTCGGCGGGACCGGCGGCCAGGGCGGCTCCGCGATTATGGGGGCACTAGCCTTTGGGTCTACGGGTACCGCCACGGGCGGCGTCGGCGGGGCAGGCGGTGCCGGCGTCACGGGCGGCGGGGACGGCGGTGTCGGCGGTGTTGCGCAAAACTACCTAGTCGGCGGAACGGCCACCGGTGGCACTGGCGGCAATGGCGGCGCAGCCTCGGGAGGAACGGGCGGCAACGGCGGCAACGGCGGCGATGCGTTCGCAATTGCTCTGACCAGTGCTATCGGGGGGACCGGCGGGACCGGCGGGACCGGCTCCACCGCCTCCGGTACTGACGGCGCGACCGGCACCACCGGAACCTTATAGCGAGTCGCCTGGCAGGGCCCTTCCTGCCCTCGCGACCTCGATACGTGCACGGTCGTGCAGATCGTGCGGTCGTCTCGGCGCGGGTCGCGGTCAATCGAGCACATCGGCTCGGCCCATGACGAAGCCGGGGCGGCGCCGTTGAAAGCCCCGGCGGTGCAGCGGTTAGCAGCCGGCCAAGTTCAGCTCGATCTGGGCCTGGCGCAACGCTGAGCCGCGCCGTTGCCGATCACGTCGTCGCGAGCTGGGCATCTGTCGGACGCGTTCTCTCGGGCCTACGCCGTACTGGGCTTCGGCCGCCGGCGGCGATGAGGTGTTCCGGGACCTGCTGTTGGAGCGGATCGTCGAGCCGACCAGCAAAGCCGATTCGCTGCAGGTGCTCGAGGAAACCGGCCTGGCGTCCCCGGGCTCTGTCACGTGTTCTGTATAAGTGGTTGCGATCCTTGGTTATTAGGCGAAACGCCGTTGATATACGCGTGTTCAATAAGGCGGGTTTTTGGGAATCATTGATATACGCGTGTGTAGCACGCTACCTTTTTCGTCAATTGGTTTGTTAGCGGGGCGGGAGATCAGCAATGCCGTATGTGATCGCACTACCGGACACGTTGACGGCGGCGGCGGAGCATGTGGCGGGCATCGGCTCGTCGATCACCGCGGCTCATTCGGCGGCGGCCGTCCCGACCACCGCGGTGGTGACCGCTGCGAGTGACGAGGTGTCGGCGGCGATCGCATCGGTGTTTTCCGGCTATGGCAAGGAGTTTCAGGCGCTGAGCGCTCAGGCGGCGTCGTTTCATGCGCAGTTTGTGCAGGCCATGAATGGGGCGGGGAGCGCATATGCGGCCGCCGAGGCGACGAATGCCTCGCCGTTGCAGGCCATGACGGCCGCGGCCAATGCCGCCTCGCAGGTGACGTTCGGGGCGCCGTTGGTCGGCAACGGCGCTAATGGGACAGCGTCCAACCCGAATGGCGGGAATGCTGGGATCTTGGTCGGCAACGGCGGTAACGGTTTTTCCTCGACGACGGCGGGGGTGGCCGGCGGTAACGGGGGCAATTCCGGGTTGTTCGGAAATGGTGGGAGTGGTGGGAATGGTGGGGCCGGTGCGAATGGTGGGAACGGCGGGAATGCTGCTGTCATTGGCAATGGTGGTCTAGCTGGGAACGGTGGGGTCGGCCAGGCTGGGGTGAACGGCGGTAACGGCGGGAGCGGTGGAAACGGCGGGACCGGCGGTTTCTTAGAGGGTAACGGCGGAGTCGCCGGGGTCGGCGGGGCGGCCGCGAGCTCCTCCGGTAACGGCGGCAACGGCGGTAACGGCGGCGGCGCCGGCTATTTCAACCTCGGCGGCGTATCCGACTTTCAGGCGCATCCCGCGAACGGTGGAAACGGCGGAGATAGCACCGTTGGCACCGGTGGTAACGGCGGTGTCGGCGGGTCTGGCGCCTTGCTCGCCGCCAACGGCGGTAACGGCGGCAACGGCGTCAGCGGGGGTAACGGCGGCAACGGCGGCGCGGTGTTCAACAACGATTTGGGAGGCCTTTTACCCTTAACCGGCCTGACCGGCGGTACCGGTGGGAACGGCGGCAGCGGCACCACCGGCGTCGGTGGGAACGGCGGCAGCGGCGGGAACGCGTTCCTGGGTGGCTACAACCTCATCCACGCCTTTTACGTTGAGGCCGCGCAGAGCAATAACGCTATCAACAACGTCTTGGCAGACGTTCTCACGAGCTACCTGAATGGGGGCATAGTCACCGGCGGGGCCGGCGGACTCGGCGGAATCGGGTTGGGCGGCGTCGGCTCTGCGGGTACCGCGGGACTGGCCATCAATATGATCGGCTTTACTCCCACCACTGGTCTCAACTTGCTCCCCACCACGGGACCCGACCTCTCTGACACCCGGATCTTTGGACCCGACCTGAGGAACGTGGGAATCCAGATCAACGAAGTAGGCGGCGTACTTCAACAGGGCAACTTGATCACACTGTCGGGTGGAATAATCGGTAACGGCGCTAACGGCACCGCGGCGCACCCTGACGGTTACAACGGCGGATGGTTGTGGGGCAACGGCGGAAACGGGGTTGACGGTGGCAGCGGGGGTAACGCCGGTTTCATTGGTAACGGGGGCGCTGGGAGCGCCGGTGCGGCCGGCCAGGCTGGCGGCAGCGGTGGGGACGCGTTGCTCATAGGTAACGGTGGGGCTGGTGGGGCTGGCGGTTCCAGTGCGCTTGTTGCCGGCGGCGCCGGCGGTAACGGCGGTAACGGCGGGCTCTTATGGGGTAACGGTGCCAACGGTGGTGTCGGTGGCGACGCAACCGTTGCGGGTCTCGGCGGTGCTGGCGGCAATGGCGGCAGCGTCGGCTTTCTCGGAACACCGGGCAACGGCGGGAATGGCGGAGCCAGCGCGGTTCTCACCGGTGGCGCCGGCGGGAACGGCGGGAGTAGCCCCACGGTTGGCGGTACCGGCGGGAACGGTGGAGACGGGTTCGTGGCTGGCGGGGCCGGCGGCAACGGCGGGGGTGTGTTGGCCAACGGATTCGGGAACTCCCTCACCGGCGGCAACGGTGGCAACGGCGGTGACGGCACAGGCCTGGCCGCGCTCGGCGGCGCGGGCGGCAACGGTGGCGATGCGGTTATGGGGAACTTTCCCTTCGGTACCGCGGGTAGCGCTACCGGCGGTAACGGTGGGGCCGGGGGTACCAGTGGCTCGAATGGTATTGGCGGTGCCGGCGGCAACGGCGGCGCTGCCTTCGACTACGCCGGGGGAACAGCCACCGGCGGGAATGCCGGAGCCGGCGGTGCAGGGGCTAATGGCGGATTGCTCAATCTCCTCGCTGTCGGCGGAAATGGGGGCGCTGGCGGCAACGCTTACGCACTCGCGGGGGCGACAACCACGGCCGGCACGGGCGGGGCTGGCGGCACGGGCCCGGCCGGCAACGGCATCGCGGGTGCCGACGGTAGCGACCAGACGCTGTAGCGAATCGCTCGGCAAGCACCCGGCGGCCATCGGCCAATCCGCGGCGCCTCCTCGACTGGGGCGCTCCGGGGATCGATCAGACCACCTCCGTGCGATGGCGCGCAATGCTCCGCCAAGGTCGGGGCCGCGCGGCTCGCTGGCTCTCGTAGGCTGAAACCCCATGAACGTCCCCACGAAGGCTCCGATCGACATATCGCCGCTGGCGTGGCTGGACGAACTGGAACAACAGCGCCGCGGGGCCGGGCTGCGCCGCTCGCTGCGGCCGCGCCCTGCGGTGGCCACCGAACTGGATCTGGCCTCCAACGACTACCTCGGACTGTCCCAGCATCCCGACGTCATCGAAGGCGGCGTTCAGGCGCTTCGCACCTGGGGCGCCGGGGCCACCGGCTCACGCCTGGTCACCGGCGACACCGAGCTACACCAGGAATTCGAGTCCGAGCTCGCCGAATTCGTCGGCGCCTCCGCGGGTCTGGTGTTCTCCTCGGGATACACGGCCAACCTCGGGGCCGTCGTCGGCCTGTCGGGCCGGGGTTCGCTGCTGGTGTCCGACGCGCATTCGCACGCGTCGCTGGTGGACGCCTGCCGGCTGTCGCGGGCCCGGGTGGTGGTGACGGCGCACCGCGACGTCGACGCTGTGGACGCGGCGCTGGCGTCGCGCGACGAGGACCGCGCCGTCGTCGTCACCGACTCGGTATTCAGCGCCGATGGCGCGCTGGCCCCCGTCCGCGAGTTGCATGACGTGTGCCGCGCCCACCGCGCGCTGCTCATCGTCGATGAGGCGCACGGCCTGGGTGTGCGCGGTGGCGGCCGCGGGCTGCTGCACGAGCTCGGGATGGCGGGCGCGCCCGATGTGGTGATGACCACGACGCTATCCAAGGCGCTCGGCAGCCAAGGTGGCGTGGTTCTCGGGCCTGCGGCAGTGCGCGCCCATCTGATCGACGCGGCCCGCTCATTTATCTTCGACACCGGCCTGGCGCCGGCGGCGGTGGGCGCCGCGCGGGCCGCGCTACGAGTCCTGAAGGCCGAGGCTTGGCGGCCGGAAGCGGTGCTCAAGCATGCCGGAACACTGGCCGGGATCTGCGGCTTGCCCGAGGCGCCACCGTCGGCCGTGGTGTCGGTGGTTCTGGGTGATCCGGAGGTGGCAGTCGCCGCCGCGACCGCCTGCCTGGACGCCGGCGTCCGGGTGGGGTGCTTCCGGCCACCGACCGTGCCCGCCGGCACGTCGCGACTCCGCCTGTCGGCGCGCGCGTCGCTGGATGCCGCCGAACTCGAGTTGGCTCACCAGGTGCTGACCGGCGCCCTTCTCGCGGCGCGCCGTTGACCGTCCTGGTCGTGACGGGCACCGGTACCGGCGTCGGCAAGACGATCGCCAGCGCGGCCCTCGCGAGCCACGCGCGTCAGGCCGGCATTGATGTGGCGGTGTGCAAACCCGTCCAAACCGGAACCGTCACCGGCGACGACGATCTCGCCGAGGTGGGCCGGTTGTCCGGTGTGACCGAGCTCGCCGCGCTGGCGCGTTACCCGCAGCCGATGGCCCCGCGCGCGGCGGCCGAGCTGGCCGGGCTGGCGTTGCCCACCCGCGATGAAGTCCTGCGGTTCATCCGCAGAGTGGACCGCCGGAGACGGTTGACCCTGGTCGAGGGTGCCGGGGGGCTGCTGGTCGAACTTGCCGACGGTAGCGTGACGCTGCGTGATCTCGCCATTGACCTGGACGCGGCGGTGCTGGTGGTGGCCACGGCTGAGCTCGGCACTCTGAACCACACCGCGCTGACGTTGGAATCACTTGCCGCACATACGCTTTCGTGCGCTGGACTGGTGATCGGCAGCTGGCCGGCGAGCCCCGCGGCGGTGGAGACCTCCAACCGGTGTGCGTTGGCCCGATTGGCACCGGTGCGCGCCGCCCTTCCTGCGGGGGCCGCCGCGCTGGACACTGCCGAGTTCGCCGCGATGAGCGCGCGCGCCTTCGACCCTGCTTGGGTGACCGCGCTGGTCCGCTGATGGTGCATTCGATCGAGCTGGTCTTCGACGGCGACACCGAGGCGGCGATCCGGCGCATCTGGGCCGACCTGGCCGCCGTCGGCATACCCAGCCAGGCGCCCGCGAGCCGTCCGCACGCGACCATGGTGGTGGCCGAACACATCGCTTCAGACGTTGACGCCCTGCTCGGGTCGGTGAGCCAACGGTTGCCGCTGGGTTGTGTTGTCGGTGCGCCCCTGTTGTTCGGCAGGGCCAAGGTGGTGCTGGCGCGGCTTGTGGTGCCGACGAGCGAGCTGCTCGCGGTGCACGCGGAGGCGCACCGGCTGTGCCGTCCGCACGTCACGCCGGCGCCGATGCCCAACTGCCTTCCCGGTCAGTGGACCGCGCACGTCACGCTGGCCCGCCGGGTGGGGGGTGCCCATCTTGGGCGGGCGTTGCGGGTCGCTGGCCGGCCGGCAGAGATCCGCGGCAGCATCGCCGGTCTGCGTCGCTGGGACGGGAACAAGAAGGTCGAGTACCTGATACCGCCCCGATAGAAATACTGGTCAGCCGGCAACAAGATCGCGGCGCTGGGTGAACTTGATGTCCAGACTGCGCAGGTAGGTCTGCAACCCCGCGTCCTGAATCGGGATCAGATGCGCCGGCGTGTCCGTCTCGTTGTAGTGGGCATGCCACATGCCCGGCGGGGTGGTGAAGGCGCCGCCGGCCTGCCAGTCCACCCTGATCGGGTCGACGATCTCGCCACGCTCGTCGAGGCGGGTGCCCAGCAAGGTGTAGCACCCGCTTGGCGGGGCATCGAGAATCAAGTCCAATGCGACCGACTGATGCCGGTGCGGCCGCTGCTCCTGGGCGGCGGGCAGCACCCCGAACATGGCCCACAGCACGTGGGTGATGGTCAGCGACTGCTCCTGGTTTTCGTTGGCCAGCAGCACGCTGACCCGGCTCTTGTCGTTGGCGCCGGGCCGATTGGCAATGTCCTCGAGCTTGGCCACGGCATCCGCCCGGGCGAACTTGGTCGCCCGAAACCTTGGCTCGCGCGCCTCCACACCGAGGTAGCGCAGCAGCGGTGCGTCGTGCACCCAGTACATGGCGGTCTCGGCATCGGCGTAGAACACCGACCGCGAACCGGCGGGCAAGGTCAAAAAGTCGCCCTTTTCGAATTTGACCAGCCGTCCGTCCACCGCGGCAAAGCCCCGTCCGTAGAGCACGTAGTACAGCTGTGAGGTGGCGTTGACCGCGGTGTCGATCTGCTCGCCGGCGCGGATGCGCACGAAGTTGGCCAACAGCGCCGGGCTGGTCGCCTCTCCGGTCTTGATGCCCAGCTCCCGGGACAGGTCCAACGGGACGATGCCGGTCGGCCGGTCCAGATAGATCTCCGGACCGAACTGCCTGATCGGAACCTGCGGGGCGTGACCCGAGCCGATCGGGTTGGCGGCCTTGGAGTACTCGAAGTAACGGGCCTCATCGGCCCAATCCGCGAACCGGCCTTCAAACCCGTACTCGGCCACGTTGGTCGCGTTGGCCATTGGCGCCGGAATCGTCGGATCCAGGTTCACCGCGGCCGACTGTTCTGACCGTTCTGGTTTAGCGATGGACATTGCGATCTCCCTTCGGCGAGCTAAACGGCTTGCACCTAAATAGTATCTATCTTGTATCTCAGTGTCAATGTCTGTGCTTGCCGACGCCCCTTAATCGTGACATTTTGGGCCGTCATCGATTGGCTGGGCGGACCAGCAGTTGCCCGTCGGCACAGTGAACTGGACCGCGCCAGAATCCCGCGGTAGAACTTCTTCTTTCCGCGCCATACCCTGTAAGGCAGCGACGGGGTGTAGGGCTGGTTGCGTTCGTTTTTCCGTCGCTAGACGATCGTTGGTGCAACTGTGGTGTTAAGCAGTCAGCATCAGACTGGCCGTCGTCGGACTTGCTGTGTGCACAAACGCAGCCAACTGCAGCGATCGTATCGGCGCGAGAGGTTAAGCCCGGCGGGTTCGGGTGCCGTTGATCGCGCGCCGGCGCGGCCACCAACTCCGCGCCCGGTGCGGACAGGTTGCTCGTAGTCAGCCGTCCAGGTGAGGCGTCGTCAGTCGGGGATGTAGGCGAATACGTCGGGGTTCGGGCCGGTGCGACCCGGCTCGCCCCGGTCGAGGCCGGTGATGGCGCCCATCTCGTCGTCCTCGAGGCTGAAGTCGAAGACATCGAAGTTCGACTTCATCCGCTCAGGATGCACCGACTTCGGGATGACGATGTCGCCGCGCTGGATGTGCCAGCGCAGCACCGCCTGCGCAGGTGTTTTGCCGTGCGAGTCGGCGATGCGGGTGATGACCCGGTCGTCGAGCACCTTGCCCTGCGCGATCGGCGACCAGGCCTCGGTCACGATCCCGTGCTCGCGGCCGTAAGCGCGCACCTCGTCGTTGGTGAAGTACGGGTGGGCCTCGACTTGATTGACGGCGGGCACGGTCTGCGACCTCTCGGCGAGTCGAGCCAGATGCGCGACCTGAAAGTTCGATACGCCGATGCTGCGTGCGCGGCCGTCCTTGGCGAATTCCTCGAGCACGTTCCAGGTTGAGACGAAGTCACCGTCATAAAGAGTCGGCAGCGGCCAGTGGATCAGAAATAGGTCGACGTAATCGGAACCCAGCGCACTCAACGTGGCGTCGAACGCGCGACGCGCGTCCTCGGGTCGGTGATAGCCGTTGTTGAGCTTGCTGGTGATGAACACCTCGCGGCGGTCGAAGCCGGCATCGCGGATGCCCTGACCGACCTGCTTCTCGTTGCCGTACATCTCGGCGGTGTCGATGTGGCGGTAGCCGACCTCCAGCGCGGACCGTACTGCCGCGGCAGTCTGATCCGGCTTGATCTGGAAGACGCCGAAACCCAATTGTGGGATGGTGTTGCCGTCATTGAGGGTGATTGGCGGTACCGAGCTCATCTGCTTGACCTCCTGCTATTCCGGTGGTTGCCATCGTTTGGCGATTGTCGTGTGCCTGCCCGTCGGTGCGGCGGAACAAACGCGATCTTGAAGACCACTCTGCCCGGTAGGGGCTAGTGACTCGGTGCAGGGAACTGCAGGCCCTGTCGAATCCCCGCTTGTACCTGCGAGAGGTCGTAATGACGGACGGGGGCCGGGGCTGGTGTCGAGCACTGGCCAACCATGCAGAGATGGCTGAACGGGTTGTCCGATTCGGCCGAGGCCGGCGCTGCCGTGCCTAGTGCCGTGGCGGCGATGGCGATGCCGAGAAAAAATTTCGTCACTGTTGGTCGTTCCTTCCAATGCCGTGTGCGTCTTAGATCCATATCGACTCTGGCATAGATCAGAAAACTATCTAAAACATATCTATCTTGTATCTAAGATACAACTGCTTGGTATCAGCTGCAAACAAGCTGCTAGCAGCGCGGCAGACTGGTGTACGGTCATGGACACATGTGGGATACGTCTTAGCTGCAAGGGAGGACGTGGTGGCGACAAGGTCGGCCGGCAAGCCTGCGGCCAAAGACCGCGCGCTGGACTACGTCAAGAACCAGGTGCTCACCGGGGTGTTTCCCGGTGGGGAACTGATCAGCGAAGGGGAGGTCGCCGCCGCCCTGGGCATGTCGCGCACTCCGGTGCGGGAAGCCTTCCTGCGCCTCGAGGCCGAGGGGCTGCTCCGGCTGTACCCGCAGCGCGGTGCCCTCGTCGTGCCGGTTTCCTCGGAGGAAGCCCGTTCGGTCATCGAGGCCAGGCTGGTTTTGGAGCAGCTCGCTGTGGGCAAGGTGGTCGGGCGCGGCGCCGCAGTGTGCGCGGCGATCTTTGAGCGGCTGTCGAGGGAGCTGCAACGGCAGCGCGACGCCGCCGCCGAGGATGACTGGCCGGCATTCTTAGAAGCCGACCGCGCCTTTCACCAGGTCACCCTTGACGAGTCGGGGAACCGCATCCTGTCCGACTTCTACTCATCGCTGCGCGACCGTCAGATGCGAATGATCGGCGAATCGGTCATCCGCGACGCGCAGCGCATGACGACGATCATGGACGAGCATCGGGTTATCGCCGAAGCGCTGCGCGACGGCGACCTCAACGGGGCCCGGGACGCGGTGCAAACTCACCTCGCGAGCACCGTGCGCGCCCTCGGGCTCCCCGTCGACCCGATCTAGCTTCTGGCATTGTGGCGTTCGCCTCTTCGCCTCGACGGGATTAGCAGCGGCGTAGCGGAACGGCAGCGGTCCTCGCAATTGGTCGATCTCGATGGAGGCGCCATGGACTGTTTCGAAGTTCACCAGCGTGCGGTCGCTCTGCGATGCTCGACTGTCGACCCTGCCGGATTCTCTTGCGACGTAGTGTAAGTCGTTACTGTCCAGCGACGGGCCATGGTCGCCGCGATGCTATGGCTGGGAACCCAGGTGTTGTCTCCGACGACGGCGGATTCCTATTCAGCGCACAGGAATTGGAAACGGCGACCCGGCTCGGGCTGACCTTCACCCACGTCATCATGCGGGACAACACCTATGACATGGTCGCGTTCCAGGAGAAGCTCAAGTACGGTCGCACGTCGGGGGTGCGGCTGGGGGACTACGACATTGAACACTATGCAGCGGCGTTCGGCGCCACCGGCATTCGGGTCGGCAGCATGGCCGAATTCGAGGACGCCTTCACACAATCGCTGAGCCGGCCCGGCGTCACCGTGATCGACGCGTTCGTCGACTACAGCCGCAACACCGAGCTTTTCGCCGAGCTACACGAGGGCGTGCTCGACTGAGCGCGGGTTTCATCCGCCGAAGAGCAGATACAAACCGGTGAACGTGTAGCTCACCATGACCAACATCATGGTGAGCTGGCCGGTGAGCTGATGTCCGGCCGGGAGCAGACGCAGTGCCCTGTCATGGGCCGCGATCACCGCAACGATATGCCCGGTGACCACGCATGTCACCTTGATGGCGGCCAGTACCGGGGGATGGGCGGACAACACATAGGCGACGTGCAGGTGCGCCAGTCCCAACGGATTCCACCCGCGACCCAACGGATCGGCCAGCGCGATGACGGCCTGCTGGCCGCGCTCGACCAGGTAGGACAGGTAGTGCGCGAAGATGTAGCCCACGACGATCGGGATCAGCGAGTGCGCCATCTGGCCCGGCAGCGCACGACGTTGATCGCGGTCGACGCCGCCGGTCGCGCGGGCGGCGAGTGAAAAGGTCACTGCTACAACCGAAATGAATACGATCAGCCCGATGGTCCGCAGCGCCGACGACGACAGCGTCGGCGGCGCGCCAAAGGCGCGCGAGGTCTGATCGGAAAACCCGCGCCACGTCGGCGACGACGAGAAACTGTCGAACGCCGTCGATCCGAGCAGCACCGCCAGCGTCACGACTACACCCGGCCGTACGGGCAGCGACGGCAGGTGGTCGAAAGGGTTACCGATGACGAGTTTCCCGGTGGCCGGATTGCGGCGAAACGGTGAAAGCCGGGACACCGCCATGCTGTACACGCCGAACGGGTCGGCCCGGGCTAACCACCGCTGACCGCACAGCCACGCCCCGGCTAGCATCGTCGCGCCATAGATCAGCAGCCACGCCCTGACCCACGGCAGCGACGCCGAGTCCGGGCTGGCCAGTTCCATCCACACGAAGGCGAACAGGCCCACCGCGGCAGGGCGATATCCCCAGCCTTCTGGATAGGAGAGCCGACCCGGCCGACCCAGCGGGATCCGGCGGAGCAGCAGATACACGGTGCGCATCGGTGAGATCACTCGCCAGATCGGTCCGAACAGCAGCGAGAGCGCCACCAACCCGACCCACAACAGCACGTAAAACACGCCGAGCAGAGCATTTGACTGCGTCTGCGGACCCCACACCGCGGCTGACACCACCCATAGCGTGAAGGCCAACGCCGCCGCGGCGGCCGTCCAGCGTGTCGCGCGGGCATCGACCAGCGTGGTCACCGCGGTTGGCAACGGGCGGCCCGGCTTTAGCGGATCAAAGCGCGGCCGCCGCCACGCGAACGCAACCAGGGCGAAGGTGAACGTCAGCGCCCACGCCGCTCCGACCATCGCATAGGCGTAGGGGACCGGAAGATCGCTGGACCCGCCGAGACCGTGCGCGAGTACCTCCGTCGCGCCATCGGTGTTCACGCTTGTACTTGAATGGTCGCGATCGTGCGGTCCAGGTGATGCAACTCCACCTCGACATTGCCGGGGACGTCGACTGTGAACTGGAACGTTTGGTTGGGTGCGGCCGCGACCTGGAACTTGTGGTCGGGCGACGAGTGCACGTGCAACTCATCGGTGGCGTCGCTGGTGACCCGCAAGGTGATCGGCTGTCCGACCTTGGCGCCCAGGGTGGCGTTGGTCGGAGTGACTTGGCCCTTGGCGATGGTCACATCGAGCACCACCGCCGCGGCCGGTGGCTGGTTCGTCGAACCGCCGCAGGCGATCAGGCCGCAAATCAGCGAGGCCACCCACGCCGCGATGGCGGCGCCACGGACCATCACCCGCCTCATGCCGCTTTCGGCAGCGGGCGTTTCTCCTCAACCGGCTCCGGCTCGGTGACGGCGTTGTTGATGCGGCCCGCGCCCCAGGTCAGGGCGGCGATGACCATCAGCGTAAAGACCAACACCAGTAGTGAGCCGGCGGTGAACAACCACGTCGGGGCGTTCTGGTCGCGTTCGCGCTGCAGGATGGTGATCTCGTGCACGAACGGCCGGTCGATTGAAGCCAGGGCGGGAACCTCGGGTGCGGGGATCGCGTCATCCGCCGGTTCGTAGATCGGCACGGCGGTCATCGTGTAGCCGTCTTGAACGCGCAGCAGTGTTTTCCACGACCCCCAGACCGGGACCGGTTGGGTCGACCGGTAGTGCCCTGGACCGACCCGGTCGAGTCGATCGATGACGAGGCCGCGCTGGTTTTCCATGCGCCCCTGCCAGGACAGAATGCTCACCCAGTCCGGATGCTGGCTGACCAAATCGGCGGGCGCGAGTTGCACGTCGGCCGATACCATGCGCTGCCCGGCGGGGCTGGGCAGGTCGGTCAAAGTGATTGTTGCGCTGTCCTTTTCCGGGACAACGATATGCAGCCCGTTGGCCACCGCGCCGCCGATCACCACCACCGTCGCCGCGACCACCGCGATGCCGATTCCTCGGCTCGGGAGGCGTCGTCCGGTGAGCACCATTCCCATCAGCGCCCCGCAGAGCCCCATCAGAACTGCCACCGGGATGGCCATCGCCAGGCCTTCGCCCCACATGCTCATCGGCCAGGGATAGTGGTAGACCGCGCCGATCCACAGCGACTCCAGCCACAGCCCGACGGTGCCCACACCCAGCCCGGCGACCGCACCGAAAGCTATGGGGCGCTTGAACAGTGGCGTCAGTGCGAGGAGTTCGACGACCAACGCGGGGCCGAGGTAGAGCGGGAACCAGTTCGTCGGAGCTCCCAGGATCGGCCCCACCAACAGGGCTACGCCGCCGCGCAGTGCCAGCGCAAACAACGCCGCTATCAAGGCCGCGCCCCGGCCCAGCGCCGTGCGGGCCACTACCAGCCCCAGCGACGCGACGGCGGCGATCATCATCGGCTGCAATACCAAGCGGAACTGTTCCACGCCGAAGTCGTATTCGATCTGGTAGACCGACAAACCGATCAGCAATCCGCCGCACGACAGGTAGCGCAGGAATCTGACGAACGGACGTTCAGCGGGCGCATCCGGTAGCGCCCGCCCGCCCTCGTACTCGAGCATCAGCACCGCGAACAGGGAGAGCCCCGCGCCGCCGATCATCATCAAATGCGTTGGGCCCCAAAGCGTGACGTCCTGGCCGAAGATGCGGTGCCAGATGTCATCGAGGGGGAACCCGATCATTGCGTAGAGCCCGCAGCCGGCCATCAGCACACCGCCGACGGGTGCATGCCAGTTTTGGGTGATGCGCACCGGCGCCGGGCCGGGTTTGTCGTAGGGCAGCACGATCGCCAACATGCCCGCCAGGAACACCCCGAACAGGCCGATGATGATGAAGTAGTGCGCGGGATTGGCCAGCGGCCCGGGATCGCGGCCATTGCCGATGTGCCAGCTGACATCCCAGATGAACCCGAACAACGCGCAGATGAGCGACGTGGTGAACACCAGGACGGGCAACGCCACCCAGGACGGCCGGTTGAACTTGCCGCCCAGCCAATCGGCGAACCGGGCCAGCCAGCTCAAGCGGTGGTTTCGATACGCGTGTCCGGCCCACAGCAGCACCAGCGTGATCACCATCGCGGCGACCGAGAGGCCGATCACCTGATTGAGACCGGCACCACGCGACGGTGGGTCAGCGACAAACGTCAGCGCCAGCGAATCCAACTGCTCCATCGACCTCATTGCCATGTCCTCCCAATCGCGCCGGGCCGCCCCGGGAGACTACTTCTGACCAGCGCTGGGATGCCCCATTTCAGGGCACGTCAATCATCCTTTTCGCCGGTCGCGTCGGTTGGCTGTTTCGGGGTGTCGGGTGTGCGGGCACGGCGATCTCGAATGGCGATGTACAACACCACGCCGACCACGACCACCGCCGGCAGGAAGGCCGGGGCCGCCAGCAGAATCCAGTGGTGTGCGAGGTACACGACGTGGGCGGTGATCTCCGGACTGTTCACAGTGGTCATATACCCCCCGTACACCCTGACGCGCCGACGTGCTGTGGTTTGGCTGCGGTTTGTTAGCGGTCCGTTTGTGCACGTGCGCACCGCTACCCTAGCCTGAACACCGGTGCGCTCAGGCTGGCGAAGAGCCTGGGGGCAGACCTTCCAAGGCAAGAATTCAGGAGAGTACTGGGTGACTCAGGCGGCGACTCGGCCAACCAGTGATGGCGTGGCTGACATTGTGACGCAGGCCCGGCTGCAGGTGCTGGAGCGCGGCGAGGGATTGAACAAGGAACAGGTGCTGCAGGTGCTGCAGCTGCCTGACGACCGTCTCGAGGAACTGCTGGCCCTGGCGCACGAGGTGCGGATGCGGTGGTGCGGCCCCGAGGTCGAGGTCGAGGGCATCATCAGCCTGAAAACCGGCGGCTGCCCGGAGGACTGCCATTTCTGCTCGCAGTCGGGGCTGTTCGCCTCACCGGTGCGCAGCGCTTGGCTGGACATTCCCAGCCTGGTCGAGGCGGCCAAGCAGACGGCCAAGTCGGGTGCCACCGAGTTCTGCATCGTGGCCGCGGTACGCGGACCCGACAAGCGGCTGATGGCACAGGTGGCCGCCGGCATCGAGGCAATTCGCGAGGAAGTCGACATCAACGTCGCCTGCTCGCTGGGCATGCTGAGCCCCACGCAGGTCGACGAGCTCGCGGCGATGGGCGTGCACCGCTACAACCACAACCTCGAAACGGCCCGCTCGTTCTTCACCACCGTCGTCACCACCCACACCTGGGAGGAGCGCTGGCAGACGCTGTCGATGGTGCGCGACGCCGGCATGGAGGTGTGCTGCGGCGGCATCCTCGGCATGGGGGAGACGCTCGAACAACGCGCGGAATTCGCCGCCGAACTGGCCGAGCTCGGTCCCGACGAAGTGCCGCTGAACTTCCTCAACCCCCGCCCCGGCACCCCGTTCGGCGACCTGGAGGTGATGCCGGCCAGTGAAGCACTGAAGGCGGTGGCCGCGTTCCGGCTGGCATTGCCGCGCACCATGCTGCGCTTCGCGGGCGGCCGCGAGATCACGCTGGGCGACCTCGGCGCCAAGCAGGGGATCCTGGGCGGCATCAACGCCGTGATCGTCGGCAACTACCTGACCACGCTGGGCCGCCCGGCCGAAGCCGATCTCGAACTGCTCGACGACCTGCAGATGCCGATCAAGGCCCTCAACGCCAGCTTGTAAAACCTCGTAAAACTAGGAAATCGTGGCTGGAATGGCTGGAAAAGTGAATGATCTTCCTGCTCCGGTCGCCGCCGGTATCTACAACGTCTATACCGGGGAGTTGGCTGGTGCGACGGTCCCCACCGAGCCCATCGGGGCCCGGCTGGGCCTGGAACCCCCGCGGTTCTGTGCGGAATGCGGGAGACGGATGGTAGTGCAGGTTCGGCCCGACGGCTGGCGGGCGACCTGCTCGCGGCACGGACAGGTGGACTCGGCCGACATGGAGGCTCAGCGGTGATCCAACTGCCAGGGCCCGAGCCTTCCGGCGAGTCCTTCAGGTCACAGAACCGCGCGAACCGCGCGGTCCTCGTAGTGGTGCTGGGGCTATCGGCCGTCGGTGCGGTGATCGGCGGGTGGTGGGCGTGGATCGCCCCACCGATCCACGCCGTGGCGGCACTGACGAAGGCCGGCGAACGGGTACACGACTACCTGGGCAACGACTCCGATCACTTCTTCGTCGCGCCGTGCCTCATGGTGGGCCTACTGACCGTGGTGGCGGTGGTGGCGTCCGTCCTGGTGTGGCAGCGGCGCGAGCAGCGGGGCCCGGCAATGGTCGTCGCCCTCTCGATCGGCTTGGTGGCGGGCGCCGCAGCCGCCGTGGGGGTGGGGGCGCTGTTGGTCCGGCTGCGCTACGGTGCGCTGGATTTCGCGGCGATACCGCTGTCGAGCGACCACAAGATTGCCTACGTCGTCGAGGCGCCGCCGGTGTTGTTCGCCCACGGGCCGCTGCAGGTGGCGCTTACCCTGATCTGGCCGGCCGGTATTGCCGCGCTGGTGTATGCCGTGCTCGCGGCCGCGAACGCTCGCGACGACCTGGGCGCCTTTCCGGATGGCGGAACCGCCATTACCGGGGGGCCCGCAGGCGTCACAGTGGACGGCGGCGAACCTTCTTACCGGTGATGACCCTGGCCGCGACCGCGGCCAGCCGCGCCATGCCGGCGTAGGTCATCGGGTTGAACGCCGTCGGCCACTTGGTCCTGATGAGATGCTCGGACAGCGGTCGGCGGGCGAACCGGTCGGTGAGCCACCGGAGCGCCATCGGGGCGGACAACGGGTGTAGAAACATGTGCTCGTTGAACGCGTCGCGGTGATAGGTGACGTCGGCGCCACCGGCCGAATAGGTATCGGCCAGCTCGTCGATGTCGTGCACGTCAATGAGGTAGTCGTACACGGCCTGCACGATCAACACCGGCGGTGTCGGCACAGCCGAGCCCAGCTTGATGCTGTCGAAGACGCGCGAGACTTCCGGCGTCGCCAGGATGTCTTCGAGCGGCTCGTCGAGGTAGTCGCCCATGTTCTTGCGCGCCATCCGGATGACGGCTTCTGCCGTCGTCAGCGTTTCCAGCTGCTCGAGCAGGGCGCGGCCCTCTTCGTTCGTGTGCTCCTTGATGACGCGGTCCAGATCGGGATAGCTGTGCGAGAGCGCCGCCACCACCAGCGCCGGCAAACCGGCGAACAACCCGCCGTTGAGCCGGCGGAAGGTGTGGCCCAGGTCGCCGACGGGCGATCCCAGCACCGCGCCGACGATGTCCAACTCGGGTGCGTAGGTGCCGCACATTTCGGCGGCCCATGCGCTGGCCAGCCCGCCGCCGGAGTATCCCCACAACCCGATCGGGGCATCGGCGGACAGGTCGACGCGTTCGCAGCTCAAGGCGGCCCGGATCCCGTCGAGGACCCGGTAGCCGGGTTCATACGGCGCGCCCCACATGCCGTGCAGGCCCTCATGGTCCGGTATCGAGACCGCCCATCCTTCGGCCAGGGCGGCGGCGACCAACAAGAGCTCCAACTGGGACACCGACCCGAGGGCCTTCGCCCTGCGCCGCAGCGCGTACGACGGAAAACAGCGCGACGATATGGCGTCGATCGCGCACTGGTACGACAGCAGCGGGCAGGGGCGCTCGGGATCGAGCTCTGCCGGGACGATCACCGTGGTCACGGACGCCTCGGGCTGACCATTCATGTCCATCGTCCGGTACAGCAGCTGGATGGCCTGCACGGGCTGGGGGATCAGGCCCAGAAACGCCAGCTGGACATCGCGCGTGCGCAGCACCGTGCCGGGTTCGGCGTACTGATAGCCGGACGGCGGCTGGTAGAACGGGTCGTCGCTGGGCAGCAGCGGGCGTACCTTGCGCTGCAGCTCCTCGTGCCTATATTCATGGGAAGGCCGGCCGATCCACTTCGCGGCGCGCGCACCTGCCAGATTGCCGAGCTCAACCATTGAGGCTCCCTTCGTGGCCAACCGGCATTGTCGCGTATGAACGCCCGGTAACCAAAGCGCCACGGCCGCGCTGTGAGGTAGTCCTCGGGGCCGACGAGACGTTGTGCACGTCACTTATTGCCGGGTCGGTTCCCGTTAAAACGGGTCAAATCTGGCCGGGCGGCCTGAGGGCGGCGAATTCGTCGGTAACCCTCAGCTGGGAGTCGGTGAAGCGGTACAGCGCGGCCGGGCGACCGCCGCTGCGGCCGGACTGCGCGACGGTGCCGGTCTGCGTGATGACTCCGCGACGGACCAGCACCCGCTGCAGATTCGTCGCGTCGACCTGATAGCCCAGCGCGGCGCCGTAGATATCACGCAGTGTTGACAGCGCGAATTCTTTTGGGGCCAAGGCGAATCCAATGTTGGTGTAGGACATCTTGGCGGCCAGCCGGGTGCTGGCGTGCGTCACCATCGGGCCGTGATCGAAGGCCATCGGCGGCAGCGCGTTGACGGGATGCCAGCGGGTATCCGGCGGCAACTCCGGGGTGGCGGGGGAGGGCACCAGGCCCAGAAACGTGGACGCGATCATCCGGACGCCCGGCACCCGGGCCGGATCGGAGAACACCGCCAGCTGTTCCAAATGCGCCAGCTCCCGCAGGTCGACCTTTTCGGCCAGCTGGCGGCGAACCGAGGTGATCATGTCCTCGTCGTTGCGCAGCCGTCCGCCCGGCAGCGACCATGCGCCCCGCTGCGGATCCTGCGCACGTTGCCATAACAGCACGTTAAGCTGCGGTTTTTGTGTTCGGGGTGCTCCGGTAACCTGCCCAACCTGGAACACGACCGCAAGCACTTCGTGGGCGGTGCTACCATTGGGCATGTTTTCGATTATAAGTCGAAAACCTCCTGTCGCGAAAGGAGCGGGCCAATGACGGTCCTGAACCGCTTGGACACGCTCGCTGAAGACCCAGTAGAACCAGCAGACCTGGCGGCCGGCATCACCAACTCGCCCACCGGCTATGCCGGGGTCGACGGTGACGAGCAATGGGCCGCCGAAATTCGTCGCCTGGCGCGGTTACGCGTTGCCACGGTGCTGGCGCACAACTACCAGCTGCCCGCCATCCAGGACGTGGCCGACCACGTGGGCGATTCACTCGCGCTGTCGCGGATCGCCGCCGACGCGCCTGAGGACACCATCGTGTTCTGCGGCGTGCACTTCATGGCCGAGACCGCCAAAATCCTGAGCCCGGACAAGACCGTGCTCATCCCGGACCAGCGGGCGGGCTGCTCACTGGCCGATTCGATCACCCCCGACGAACTGCGCGCCTGGAAGGACGAGCACCCGGGCGCCGTCGTCGTCTCCTATGTCAACACCACCGCGGCCGTCAAGGCCCTCACCGACATCTGCTGCACCTCGTCGAACGCGGTCGAGGTGGTCGAGTCCATCGATCCCGACCGCGAGGTGCTGTTCTGCCCGGACCAATTCCTCGGGGCCCACGTGCGCCGGGTCACCGGCCGCACCAACCTGCACGTATGGGCCGGTGAGTGCCACGTGCACGCGGGCATCAACGGCGACGAGCTCACCCAGCAGGCCCGCGCCAATCCCGATGCCGAACTGTTCGTGCACCCCGAATGTGGTTGTGCCACTTCGGCGTTGTACCTCGCCGGTGCGGGAGCCTTTCCGGCGGACCGGGTCAAAATTCTGTCCACCGGCGGCATGCTCGACGCGGCGCACGAGACGCGCGCCCGCACGGTACTGGTGGCGACCGAGGTTGGCATGCTGCACCAGTTACGCCGGGCGGCACCGGAAGTCGACTTCCGCGCCGTCAACGACCGCGCGTCGTGCAAGTACATGAAGATGATCACCCCCGCGGCACTGTTGCGCTGCCTGGTCGAGGGTGCCGACGAAGTTCATGTCGACCGGGAGATCGCGGCGGCGGGGCGCCGCAGTGTGCAGCGGATGATCGAGATCGGCCGGCCGGGCGGCGGCGAATGATGTTCGTTCCCGAGTGGGAGGACACGGCCGACGTCATCGTGATCGGCACCGGTGTCGCGGGTTTGGCCGCCGCGCTGGCCGCCCACCGCGCCGGGCGCCGGGTCGTGGTGCTCAGCAAGGCGGACCAGCGGCACGGGGTGACCGCGACGCACTACGCGCAGGGCGGCATCGCGGTGGTGTTGCCGGACAACGAAGATTCGGTCGACGACCATGTCGCCGACACCCTGGTCGCGGGGGCCGGCATGTGCGACCCCGACGCCGTGTACTCGGTCGTCGCCGATGGCTACCGCGCGGTTATCGAATTGGTCGGTGACGGAGCGCGTTTCGACGAATCCACTCCCGGCCGGTGGGCGCTGACCCGCGAAGGGGGCCACTCGCGGCGACGCATCGTGCACGCCGGCGGCGACGCCACCGGCGCCGAGGTGCAGCGGGCGCTCGACGGCGCGGCCAACCTGCTGGACATCCGCACCGGCCACGTGGCCACCCGAGTGCTGCACGACGGAAGCTCGGTGAGCGGGGTGGCAGTGGTCAACCCGGACGGCCGCGGCATTATCAGCGCGCCCTCGGTGATCCTGGCCTCCGGCGGCCTCGGGCACCTCTACGGCGCGACGACCAACCCCGAGGGCTCCACCGGCGACGGGGTCGCGTTGGCGCTGTGGGCCGGTGTCCCGGTCAGCGATCTCGAGTTCATCCAGTTCCACCCCACCATGCTTTTTGCCGCCACTCGCGGCTCCGAGGCTGGGGGCCGACGCCCGCTGATCACCGAGGCCATCCGCGGCGAGGGCGCGATATTGCTTGACAGTCAAGGCAATTCGGTCACGGCCGACGTTCACCCGATGGGCGACCTGGCGCCGCGTGACGTGGTCGCGGCCGCCATCGACGCAAGGATGAAGGCCATCGGCGATCCGTGCGTCTACCTCGATGCCCGCGGCATCGACGGCTTCGAGGCCCGGTTCCCTACCGTCACCGCCTCCTGCCGCGCCGCCGGTATCGACCCCGTCCGTCAACCCATCCCGGTCACCCCGGGCGCGCACTACAGCTGCGGCGGCGTCGTCACCGACGTGCACGGCCAAACCGAGCTGCCCGGGTTGTTCGCCGCCGGCGAGGTGGCCCGCACTGGGATGCACGGCGCCAACCGGCTGGCCTCCAACAGCTTGCTGGAAGGCCTGGTAGTCGGCGGGCGGGCCGGAAAGGCCGCGGCCGCGCACGCGGTGGTGGCCGGCCTGTCCCGCGCGACCCCGCCCAACGAGCCGATCGCCCACGCGGCGCCGAAGCGCGCTGAACTACAACGCGCGATGAGCCGGGACGCCTCGGTGGTCCGCAGCACGGCCGGGCTGCAGCGGTTGTCCGAGACGCTGTCAGCCGCGCGGGTTCGCATTGTGGCGAGTCGCCGCGATTTCGAAGACGTCGCGTTGGCGCTGGCCGCTCGGGTGGTGACCGCCGCGGCCCTGGCCCGCAACGAGAGCCGGGGCTGCCACCACCGGGCGGAGTATTCCGGCGCCGCGCCCGAACAAGCACGCAGCAGTGTGGTCCGGCTGGCCGGTGACCACAACACGGTGTCTGTGGAATCGCTGGCGGCAGTGGCTTGCTGATGTTGTCCGACTCCGAACTGAGTGCGGCCCGCGACATCATTCGGCGCGGTCTGGATGAGGATCTGCGGTACGGGCCCGACGTCACCACCATGGCCACGGTGCCCGCCGAAGCGGTCGCCAAGGCGTCGGTGGTGCCCCGGGACGCCGGTGTGGTCGCCGGGGTGGATGTCGCGCTGCTGGTGCTCGACGAGGTGATCGGTGCCGACGGCTACCAGGTGCTGGACCGGGTGGAGGACGGTGCCCGGTTGCAGCCGGGTCAGCCGCTGCTAACCGTGCATGCGGAAACCCGGGGCCTGTTGACCGCGGAGCGGACCATGCTGAACCTGATCTGTCACCTGTCTGGGATCGCGACCACGACGGCGGCCTGGGTCGAAGCGGTGCGTGGCACCAAGGCCAAGATCCGCGACACCCGCAAGACCCTGCCCGGACTGCGGGCGCTGCAGAAGTACGCGGTGCGAGTCGGCGGCGGCGTGAACCACCGGCTGGGGCTGGGGGACGCCGCCTTGATCAAGGACAACCATGTGGTGGCCGCGGGATCGGTGGTGGACGCGCTGCGCGCGGTCCGCGACGCCGCACCCGATCTGCCGTGCGAGGTCGAGGTGGACTCGCTTGAGCAGCTCGACGCGGTGCTGGTCGAGGAGCCCGAGCTGATCCTGCTGGACAACTTCCCGGTGTGGCAGACGCAGATGGCGGTGCAACGTCGGGACGCCCGCGCCCCTGCCGTTCTGCTCGAGTCGTCCGGCGGGCTCAGCCTTCAGACCGCGGCGACATACGCCGCGACGGGTGTGGATTACCTGGCCGTCGGGGCGCTGACCCACTCGGTGCGCGTCCTCGACATCGGCCTGGACATGTAGGCCTAGGCGCCAAGCAACGCGCGCGCCGCGGGCTTGGCGGCGTGCAGCGCGGCCGAATCGCCCATGGTCCGGGACAAGATCAGCGCCCCCTCGATCAACGAAATAACACCTAGCGCAACGGTTTTCGCATCGTTGTCGGTCCAGTCTTCGGAGCGCAGCCGTTCCTCGATCGCCGCGCACCAGCCCGTGAATGCGCGCGCCGAGGCGGCGCGCACCAGCGGGCTCGCGTTCACCGACTCGGTGGCGATCGGCTCGATGGGGCACCCGTCACGCTGGTCGCCGGCCAGCCCCGCCACCAGCAGGTCGATCCATCGATCGACGATGTCTGCCACCGGCCGACCGGTGCCGAGGAATCTGCGCAGCAGCCGCTCGATATCGGCCCCGGCGGCGTCCACGACCGCGGCGGCCAGCTGTTGCTTGCCCTGCGGGAAGTGGTGATACAGCGAGCCGGCCTTGACACCGGCCTCATCGAGGATCTGGTTCAGACCGGTCGCCGCATAGCCCTGGCGGCGGAACAGGGTGGCGGCGTTCTCGATCAGGGATGCGCGGCTGCGATCTGGGCGGGGCACAGTATTGACAATACTTGAATGATCACTCAAGAATACTGAGATGAGGCAGTTGACGTTCGAAGAGGCCGGGCGATACGCCTGGCGCGAGGTGCCCGAGCCCCAGATCGGCGCGCCCGAGCAGGCGCTGGTTCGGCCCCTCGCGGTCGCCTGTTGCGACCTGGACGTCGCGGTGTGTCATGGGCGTTTGCCGTTGCCGCCGGGGTACGCCGTGGGGCACGAGGGACTGGCCGAGGTCATCGCGGTCGGCGACGCCGTGACCGGTGTGGGGGTGGGCGATCGGGTTGTGGTGCCCTTCCAGATCAGCTGCGGAACCTGTCGCGAATGCCGTCGCGGCGTGACCGGTTCATGCGGCTCGGTGCCAATGATGGCGGCATACGGGATGGCCCCGATCGCCGGCCTGGACGGCGGCGGCTTCATGTCGGACCTGGTGCTCGTGCCCTACGCCGACGCGATGCTCATCGCGGTTCCCGAGGGGGTTGATCCCGTTGCGATCGCGTCGCTGTCGGACAACATCCCCGACGCCTGGCGGGCGGTCGGACCGTTCCAGAAGGAGCTGACCGGCCTCGACACCGACGAACGTCGCGTCCTCGTGCTCGGTCGGCTGTCGATCGGGCTGTACGCGGCGGCGATCGCAGCAGCGCTGGGAGCGCACGTCGACTACGTGGACACCGACCCGCAGCGGCTGGCGGCCGCCGAGAAACTCGGGGCGGCGGCCCACGATCGCGCCAAGCCGGACAAGGCGTGGGGCCGATATCCCGTCACCGTGAATACCTCCGCCGACGTGGAGTTGCTTGCTGCCACCCTGCGCGCGACCTGGCCCGACGGCGTGTGCACCGACACCGGGATCTACTACCAACCCGCGGTCGAGATGCCGTTGCTTGCGATGTACACCCGCGGCGTGAAGTTCGTCACCGGACGCGTCAACGCGCGCGTGGTCATCCCGCGCGTGCTCGAGCTGCTGGCCGCCGGCCTGGACCTGTCGCCGGCCGTCGACCGCGTCGTTCCGTGGAAGGAGGCCCCCTCGGCCTGGCCGGCGATGACCGGCAAGACCGTCTTCACCCGGGACTAGGCGCCGAGTCTGCGACGCGTGTGCTCACAAGGCGGAAAAATCGCCGAAATGTCGCCCTGAGCGCAGGCTGGGCGCCCGGGTCAGGCGATATCGGCGACGAAAACCGCCATGCGTCGCAACTGCACCCGCGCCAGCCACGGCAACCCTGCAGCGGCCGAGCCGTCGCCGCCGGCCGGCAGGATCCGCGGATTGGTGATGTGCACCACGCGGCGGGCATAGTGCAGATCAGCGTCCCCCGCGGCCAGCACGTTCTTCACCCAGTCGGTTTTCCCGTGGGCCAGCGCGATCGCCAGCACATTTCCCTTGCGATAGGCCGTCACGATGGTTTTGTACGACTTACCGGACTTGCGACCGCGATGCTCGATGGTCCCCGTCCCGGGCAGATAGCGCGCGATCGGTTTGAGCGCCGAGTTGAGGTATTTGACCTGAAGGTTCTCAAACCAGACCGGAAAGACCATCGGGACGCCCGGGGCGTTGTTGGGATGATCCTTTTTGGACATGACCGCACTGTACCGGTCGAATATGCACTTGAGTTGCTCTGGGACAATGGTGCATGTGAGGACTCCGTGAGCACCAGCCCATCACCCCTGATGGCCCGTATTGACCTACGGGGCGCGCAGTTGACGGCTGCCCGGCTGCGGGCCGCCCTGCCGCGCGGCGGTGCCGACGTGGAGTCCGTCTTGCCGCAGGTGCGGCCGATCGTGCAGGCCGTCGCCGAGCGCGGGGCCGAGGCGGCGCTGGAATTCGGGGCGTCGTTCGACGGCGTCCGGCCGCCGGTCGTCCGGGTGCCGGATGCTGCGCTGGACGCCGCCGTGGCCGGCTTGGAGCCCGACGTTCGCGAAGCGCTACGGGTGATGATCGAACGCACCCGTGCCGTGCACGCCGACCAGCGCCGCACTGACGTCACGACCGTGCTCGGTCCGGGTGCCACGGTGACCGAGCGGTGGGTTCCCGTCGAGCGGGTCGGCCTGTATGTGCCCGGCGGCAACGCCGTCTACCCGTCCAGCGTGGTCATGAACGTCGTGCCGGCGCAGACCGCCGGTGTCGACTCGTTGGTGGTGGCCAGCCCGCCGCAGGCCGCACCCCAAACCAGCTTTGACGGCTTGCCGCACCCGACGATCCTGGCCGCGGCCCGGCTGCTGGGCGTCGACGAGGTGTGGGCCGTGGGCGGGGCGCAGGCCGTGGCGTTGCTGGCCTACGGCGGCACGGATGCGGACGGTGCCGAGCTGGCGCCCGTTGACATGATCACCGGGCCCGGCAACATCTACGTCACCGCCGCCAAGCGGCTATGCCGCTCGCAGGTCGGTATCGACGCCGAGGCCGGTCCCACCGAGATCGCCATCCTCGCCGACCACACCGCCGATCCCGCGCATGTGGCCGCCGACCTGATCAGCCAGGCCGAACACGACGAGATGGCCGGCAGTGTGCTGGTGACCCCCAGCCTGGGGCTGGCCGACGCCACCGACGCCGAAGTGGCCGCCCAACTGCAGACCACCAAGCACCGCGAACGGGTGACGACGGCGTTGGGCGGACGCCAATCGGCGATCATCCTGGTCGACGACATGGATGCCGGCATTCAGGTAGTGAACGCTTACGCCGCAGAACATCTCGAGATCCAGACGGCCGACGCCCCGCGGGTGGCCGGCCGGATACGTTCGGCCGGAGCCGTTTTCGTCGGACCGTACTCACCGGTCAGCCTCGGCGATTACTGCGCCGGATCCAACCACGTGCTGCCGACTTCGGGAACCGCCCGGCATTCCAGCGGCCTATCGGTGCAAACCTTCCTGCGGGGCATCCATGTCGTCGACTACACCGAGGCGGCCCTCAAGGACGTCTCGGGGCACGTGGTCACGCTGGCCAAGGCGGAGGACCTGCCGGCGCACGGCG
This sequence comes from uncultured Actinomycetota bacterium, assembly GCA_963767375.1. Lineage (GTDB taxonomy): Bacteria > Actinomycetota > Actinomycetes > Mycobacteriales > Mycobacteriaceae > Mycobacterium. Next base: position 709,639 of record CAVYDT010000003.1, on the reverse strand, counting down.
AGGCGGTACGGCGGAGGTTCGAACGATGAGACCCGAGCAGCCCACCTTGGAGCCAACCCTCGCCGACCTGCCGCTGCGCGATGACTTGCGTGGCAAATCACCCTACGGCGCACCGCAATTGGCGGTTCCCGTGCGGCTGAACACCAACGAGAACCCGCACCCGCCGACCAAGGCGCTGGTCGACGATGTGGTGCGGTCGGTGCGGGAGGCAGCGGTAGACCTGCACCGCTACCCCGACCGCGACGCGGTCGCCCTGCGAAGCGATCTGGCCGCCTACCTCACCGCGCAGACCGGTACTCAGCTTGGCGTCGAAAACCTCTGGGCCGCCAATGGTTCCAATGAGATCCTGCAACAACTGCTGCAGGCGTTCGGTGGGCCGGGACGCAGCGCGATCGGCTTCGTGCCGTCCTACTCGATGCACCCGATCCTCTCCGACGGCACCCACACCGAATGGCTCGAGGCCGTCCGCGCCGACGATTTCAGCTTCGACGCCGACGCGGCGGTCGCCGCCGTGTCCGAGCGCAAGCCCAACGTGGTGTTCATCGCCAGCCCCAACAATCCATCCGGGCAAAGTGTTTCACTGCCGGACCTGCGCAGGCTACTCGACGTGGTGCCCGGGATCTTGATCGTCGACGAGGCCTACGGTGAGTTCTCCTCCCAGCCCAGCGCGGTGGCGCTGATCGAGGAATATCCCACCAGGCTGGTCGTCACCCGCACCATGAGCAAGGCGTTCGCCTTCGCCGGCGGCAGGCTCGGATACCTGATCGCCACACCGGCGCTGATCGACGCGATGCTGCTGGTGCGCTTGCCGTACCACCTGTCGTCGGTCACCCAAGCCGCGGCCCGGGCCGCGTTACGGCACGCCGACGACACCCTGGGCAGTGTGGCGGCCCTGATCGCCGAACGCGAACGGGTGATGACGGCATTGAGCGGCATGGGTTTTCGAGTGATCCCCAGCGACGCGAACTTCGTGCTGTTCGGACAATTCGCCGACGCGCCGTCGGCCTGGCAGCACTACCTGGACGACGGCGTGCTGATCCGCGACGTCGGCATACCCGGCTTTCTGCGCGCCACCACGGGCCTGGCCGACGAAAACGACGCGTTCCTGCGGGTAAGCGCGCGGATCGCTGCGACCGAATTGGCCCCCGTCAACGTAGGAGCACCGTGACAGCCACCGAACCACGCACCGTGACGCGCCGCGCGCGTATTGAGCGCCGCACCAAGGAATCCGACATCGTCGTCGAGCTCGACCTCGACGGCACCGGGCAGGTCCACGTCGACACGGGTGTCCCGTTCTACGACCACATGCTGACCGCCCTGGGCACGCACGCCAGCTTCGACCTGACCGTGCGCACCAAGGGCGACGTCGAGATCGAAGGACACCACACCATCGAGGACACCGCCATCGTCCTGGGCCAGGCGCTTGGGCAGGCGCTGGGCGACAAGAAGGGCATCCGCCGGTTCGGCGACGCGTTCATCCCGATGGACGAGACGCTGGCCCACGCTGCCGTCGACGTGTCCGGCCGGCCCTACTGCGTGCACACCGGCGAGCCGGATCACCTGCAGCACACCACCATTGTTGGCAGCTCGGTGCCCTACCACACCGTCATCAACCGGCACGTGTTCGAAACGCTGGCCAACAACGCGCGCATCGCGCTGCATGTCCGCGTGCTCTACGGGCGCGACCCGCACCACATCACCGAGGCGCAGTACAAGGCCGTCGCCCGCGCGTTGCGTCAGGCCGTCGAGCCCGACCCCCGGATGTCAGGTGTGCCGTCCACCAAAGGTGTTCTGTGACAAAGAAATCAGTAGTGGTACTCGATTACGGCTCGGGTAACCTACGTTCGGCGCAACGCGCGCTGCAGCGGGTCGGCGCCGCGGTGGAGGTGACCGCCGACGCGGGTGCCGCCGCGGGCGCCGACGGGCTGGTGGTGCCCGGCGTCGGCGCGTTCGAGGCGTGCATGACGGGCCTGCGGAAAATCGCCGGCGAGCGGATCATTGCCGACCGGGTCGCCGCCGGACGTCCGGTGCTGGGGGTCTGTGTCGGCATGCAGATCCTGTTCGCCCGCGGGGTGGAGTTCGGGGTCGAGACCACAGGCTGCGGCCAGTGGCCGGGTGCGGTCACCCGGCTGGATGCCCCGGTGATTCCGCACATGGGCTGGAATGTGGTCAACGCGGCCCCCGGCAGCGCGCTGTTCAAAGGACTGGACGCCCACAACCGGTTCTATTTCGTGCATTCGTATGCCGCGCAGCGCTGGGACGGCTCGCCGGAGGCACTGCTGACGTGGGCCACCCATCAGGTGCCGTTTTTGGCCGCGGTCGAGGACGGCCCGCTTTCCGCCACCCAGTTCCACCCGGAGAAGAGTGGGGATGCCGGTGCCGCCGTGCTGAGCAACTGGGTCGAGGGACTGTGACGATGCCGCTGATACTCCTGCCCGCCGTCGACGTGGTCGAGGGCCGAGCCGTGCGCCTGGTGCAGGGCAAGGCCGGCAGCGAAACCGAATACGGCTCGGCGCTGGACGCCGCGCTGGGCTGGCAGCGTGACGGTGCCGAGTGGATCCACCTGGTCGACCTGGACGCCGCGTTCGGTCGCGGTTCCAACCGCGAACTCCTCGCCGAGGTGGTGGGCAAGCTCGACGTGCAGGTCGAAATGTCCGGCGGTATCCGCGACGACGATTCACTGGCCGCGGCGTTGGCCACCGGCTGCGCGCGGGTCAACGTGGGGACCGCCGCGCTGGAGAACCCGCAGTGGTGCGCGCGGGCGATCGCCGAGCACGGAGACAAGGTCGCCGTCGGCCTGGACGTGCAAATCGTCGAGGGCGAGCACCGGCTGCGCGGCCGCGGTTGGGAGACCGACGGCGGTGATCTGTGGGATGTGCTGGAACGCCTTGACGGCGAAGGCTGTTCGCGGTTCGTCGTGACCGACGTCACCAAGGACGGCACGCTGGGTGGTCCCAATCTCGACCTGCTGGCTCGTGTCGCCGATCGCACCGATGTCCCGGTGATCGCGTCGGGCGGCGTGTCCAGCCTGGACGACCTGCGTGCGATAGCCACTCTCACCGACCGCGGGGTGGAGGGCGCCATTGTCGGCAAGGCCCTCTACGCCGGACGATTCACCCTGCCGCAGGCGCTGGCCGCGGTGCGAGAGTAAATCCCAATGGATCTAGACGCATTGGTCGCCGAAGCTTCGGCGATCCTCGACGCGGCCACCGCGCCGTTCCTGGCCGGCCACCGCGCCGAGTCGGCGGTGCCCAAGAAGGGCGACGACTTCGCCACCGAAGTCGACCTCGCGATCGAACGACAGGTCGTCGCCGCGCTGGTCGCGGCCACCGGAATCGAGGTGCACGGTGAGGAGTTCGGCGGGGCGGCCGTCGACTCGCCGTGGGTGTGGGTACTGGACCCCATCGACGGCACCTTCAACTACGCCGCCGGATCGCCGATGGCCTCAATTCTGTTGGCCCTGCTGCACGACGGCGATCCGGTGGCCGGATTGACGTGGTTGCCGTTCATGGGCGACCGTTACACCGCGGTGGCGGGTGGCCCGCTGATGAAAAACGGCGCACCCCAGCCGTCGTTGGCTCCCGCGAGACTCGGCGATGCGCTCGTCGGTGTCGGAACGTTCAGTGCGGATTCGCGCGGCCGGTTCCCGGGACGCTATCGGGTGGCCGTGCTGGAAAATCTCAGCCGAGTATCGTCGCGGCTGCGCATGCACGGTTCCACCGGCATCGATCTCGTCTATGTCGCCGACGGAATACTCGGTGGGGCAATAGCTTTCGGCGGCCAGGTGTGGGACCACGCCGCTGGCGTCGCGCTGGTGCGGGCCGCGGGTGGGGTCATCACCACTCTGGCCGGCGAACCATGGACCCCGGCGTCGCGGTCAGTGCTGGCCGCCGCGCCCGGTGTGCATGCCGAGATCCTCGAAATCGTGCGCAGCACAGGCGAACCGGAGGACTTCTGAATGTACGTAGGTACTACGCTCGCGGTTCGGGTGATTCCCTGCCTGGATGTCGACGACGGGCGGGTAGTCAAGGGAGTCAATTTCGAAAACCTGCGCGACGCCGGTGATCCCGTTGAACTGGCGGCCGCCTACGACGCCGAAGGCGCCGATGAGCTCACCTTCCTCGACGTGACCGCGTCCTCGTCGGGACGGGCGACCATGCTGGAAGTGGTCCGTCGCACCGCCGAGCAGGTGTTCATCCCGCTGACCGTCGGCGGCGGGGTGCGCACGGTGGCCGATGTCGACGTGTTGCTGCGCGCGGGAGCCGACAAGGTTTCGGTGAACACCGCCGCCATTGCCCGTCCCGACCTGCTAGCCGAAATGGCAACACAATTCGGCTCGCAGTGCATCGTGTTGTCCGTCGACGCCCGCAGGGTGCCGGCCGGATCGGCGCCCACGCCGTCGGGCTGGGAGGTCACCACCCACGGCGGTCGTCGCGGCACCGGCATCGACGCGGTTGAGTGGGCGGCTCGTGGCGCCGAGCTCGGTGTGGGGGAGATCCTGCTCAACTCGATGGACGCCGACGGCACCAAAGCCGGGTTCGACCTCCCGATGCTGCGGGCGGTCCGCGCCGCGGTCACGGTGCCGGTCATCGCCAGCGGCGGCGCCGGGGCCGTCGAACACTTCGCACCCGCGGTCTCCGCCGGCGCCGATGCGGTGTTGGCGGCCAGCGTCTTTCACTTCCGGGAGTTGACGATCGGTCAGGTGAAGGCTGCGATGGCCGCAGAAGGGATCACCGTGCGATGACGCTCGACCCGGCTATCGCGGCGCGCCTGAAGCGCAACGCGGAAGGATTGTTCACCGCCGTCGTCCAGGACCGGGGCAGCGGCGACGTGCTGATGGTCGCTTGGATGGATGACGATGCACTGGCACGCACGCTGGAAACCCGTGAAGCGACATACTTTTCGCGGTCCCGCGGCGAACAATGGGTCAAAGGCGCGACCTCCGGCCACACTCAGCACGTCCATTCGGTGCGCATCGACTGCGACGGCGACACCGTGCTGTTGACGGTCGACCAGGTAGGCGCCGCGTGTCACACCGGCAACCACAGTTGCTTCGACACCGCCGTGCTGCTCGAACCGGAGGCCTGACCTCAAACGGGTTCGTCATCGTCGGGTGCCAGGAGTTTTTCGGGGTGGTGGTAGGTGTTGATGCGGGGTTGCCCGTAATCCAGATGCGGCGGCGGTAGCCATTCGGTGTCGCCTTTGGCGTTCTTTCGGGTGGTCCAGCCTTTTTCGGCGAGTCGGTTGTCGGGTCCGCAGGCCAGGGTGAGGTCGTTGATGTCGGTGCGGTGGGTGTTGGTCCAGCCTTGGATGTGGTGGACCTGGCTGTGGTAGGCGGGTGCGTCGCAGCGGGGCTTGGTGCATCCACGTTCCTTGGCGTAGAGCATGATTCGTTGAGCGGGGGAGGCCAGGCGTTTGGTGTGGTAGAGGGCCAGGGGCTTGCCGTCATTGAAGATCGCCAAGTAGTGGTGTGCGGCGCTGGCCCAGCGGATCACATCTGACATCGGTACCAGGGTGCCCCCGGCGGTTAGGGCTTTGCCCGTGGCGGCCTCGAGGTCCTTGAGGGTTGTGGTCACGATGATCGACACCGGTAGGCCGTTGTGTGAACCGAGCTTTCCCGAGGCGATCAGGCCGCGTAGTCCGACCAGCAATCCGTCGTGGTTGCGTTGGGCTGCCGAGCGGTGATCGCGGCGCACCGCGTCCTCGTCGGGCGCCTCGTCCACGACTGGTGTCTCGTCGTCGGGGTTGCATGCCCCGGGGGCGGCCAGTTTGGCGAACATGGCCTCGATGGCGGCCCGCAAATCCGGGGTGACCAGGCCGCTGAGGCGTGACATGCCGTCGAATTCCTGTGTGCCCAGCGTGATGCCGCGCTTGCGGGCGCGCTCGTCGTCGCTGAATTCGCCGTCGGGGTGCAGCCAGTCCATGATCCGCTTGGCGTATTTGGCCAACTCGTCGGGGCGATACCCGGCTGCTTTGCTGGCCAGGTCGGCCTCGGCGGCTTCGCGGGTCCCCAGGTCGACCTCGGCAGGCAGGTGGTCGAAGAAGTATCGGATCTCCTTGATGTGCCCGTCCCCGATCAGGCCGTCGCGTTGGGCAGCTGCGGTATGACTGAGCAGTGGTGCCAGCGGTTCACCGGTCAGCGCACGGCGTGCCCCGAGATCTTCGGCGTCGGCGATGCGCCGGCTGGCTTCGGCCTTGGTGATGCGCAACCGGTCAGCCAACGCCGAGCGCAGCGTGCCACCCAACTCCTCCTCGCCGGCTTGTGCGTCGAGTTGGTTGATCAACGCGTGCTGGGGTGCGCGCGTCCTGCGCGCCCCGCGTTCGAGGCGCTCTAAGGCCCGCAATCGTTCCGGGGTCGTCAACACGTCGAAAGTTAACTCGCACACGCGGTCCAGCGCGGCGTCGAGTGCGTCGAAGGCTTCGACGATCTCCTCGCGACTGCTGCAACCCATGCCTCAAATTTTATGAAGACCCACCGACACGAACCGCCGAAGTGTGACTACTGAATCTAGAGTGGCACAAGGGATTTACGAAAATTGTGATGGAACCGACTAACTCGGTGCGACGTCTAATCCGTTGGCAGCGGCTATGGCCGCGCGTGTCCATTCGCGGTGAAAAACGGCCGGCCCGATGCGGTCGCGCCGAATGATCTCGAGATCGATGGCCTTGCCCTGGATCACCGCGTTGGGCACCCGGAAGGAGTAGGAGGGTTGGTCGGTGGCCACGGCCAGGATGGCGTCGGTATCGGCGAACCCGTTGGCGCGCATGGTGTCCTCGGCCCATCTGAACGGCTTGAGGCCACCGAAATTATTGACGTACACCACCCACAGGCGGGTGCCGCGCCCGTTGAAGAGGTTGGTTAGGGCTCTGTCCACGCCGGCGCGTTCGACGGGGCCCAGCACACCCGATAGATCGGTGATCTGGCTGGTCAGCTTGAGCACCGGCACCGAACTGACCGTCGGTGGTGCCACCGACGCGGAAGGCGCGGTGCTGTTCTTGTGATGACCCCGCGTGTCCAGCATCCGCACACCGACCACCGCGGCTACTGCGACCAGCGCGACGGCGACTAGCGCCGCGACGATCATCGCCGGGCCGCGCCGACTGCCGCGCGCTTTCGCAGAGCCCTGGTCGGAATTCTTCGGCGCCGCGATCACTTCCGTCGGGCCCGCCACGGCGGCCGGGGCAGTAAGGCCCTGGCCGGCCAGCGCCGACGCGAGATCCGCGCACGTCGCAAAGCGTTCTTTGGGGTCCTTGGCCATCGCCTTGGCGATCACGGCGTCGAGTTCGGCCAACTCAGGTCGCCGTTCGCTGACCTGCGGAGGTGCCGCGGACAAGTGCTGGCTGATGACCACCGCCGGGTTGGAGTGCTGGAACGGGGCGACCCCGGTGAGCAGGTTGAAGGCGGTACAGCCGAGGGCGTATTGGTCGGCACGCGCGTCGAGATCGTTACCCTGCAGTTGCTCGGGAGCGCAGTACGCGGTCGTGCCGACCAACATGTTTGTCGCGGTCAGGCCGCTGATCTCGCCCATCTCGCGGGCGATGCCGAAATCGGCGAGCAGGATGCGCCGTCGGGGGCTGGCGGGAGAACTCGAGCCCAGCAGGATGTTGGCGGGTTTGACGTCACGATGCAGCAATCCGCGTGAATGGGCGTGATCCAGCGCGTCGGCGACGGCCGAAATGATCTTGGCGACATCAGCTTTCGGCATTCCGGACGGATACTGGCTGCGCTGCAGTTTCGCGGCGTCGGTTCCCTCGACGTAATCCATCGAGATCCACAGTTGCCCTTGGTATTCGCCGCGGTCGTGGATGCCGACGATGTGCTCGTGGTACAAGCTCGCGGCCAGGTCCGCCTCTCGGTTGAAACGCTCGCGGAATTCCAGATCCTCGGTCAGATTGCCGGGCAAGATTTTCAGGGCATCGCGGCGGGGCAGCCGCGGATGCTGGGCCAGATAGACGTGACCCATCCCGCCGGCGCCCAGCCGTCGAACGATGGTGTATCCGGCGAACACCTGTCCTTCCGCCAGACCTTCGCTGTTGCCAGCGCTTTGCGACATGTGAGCATGCTACAAAGACGGCGACCGGCACCGACCCGATGAGATTGGCGGTTGATGGTGAAACGCGCGCCCTGGACCGACTGGGCCACCTGGGAAACTATCGTGCCGCTGCTTGCCCTGGCCACGCTCGCGGTGACCAGGGGCGAAGAAATCGGGCCGATAGCGGCCGTTCTGGTGGCGATTGTGATGGGCGGCGCGGTGCTGGCGGCGGTCAATCACGCGGAGGTGGTTGCCGCCAGGGTCGGCGAGCCGTTCGGGTCGCTGGTGCTTGCCGTCGCGGTGACCATCATCGAGGTGGCGCTCATCGTCGCGCTGACGGCCTCCGGCGGAAGCGAGGCGGCGACGCTGGCCCGGGACACCGTCTTCGCGGCGGTGGTGATCACGATGAACGGGATCGCCGGTCTGTCGCTGCTGCTCGGTTCCCGACGTTATGGCGTGACGTTGTTCAACGCCGAGGGCAGCGGGGCTGCGCTGGCCACGGTGACCACGCTGGCGGGACTGAGCCTGGTGCTGCCCACGTTCACCACCAGCTACCCGGGCCCGGAATTCTCGCCCGGCCAGCTGGCCTTCGCCGCGGTCGCCTCGCTGGTGATCTACCTGCTGTTCGTGTTCACCCAGACCTACCGGCATCGTGACTTTTTCCTGCCCGTTGCTCAAAAGGGCCAGAAAGCGCTCGCATTCGAAGACGACAGCCACGCCGAGCCGCCGAGCACCCGCTCGGCGCTCACCAGCCTTGCCCTGCTGCTCGTCGCGCTGCTCGCGGTGGTGGGCCTGGCCGAAGAGGAGTCGCCACCCATCGAGCGTTTGGTGTCGGCGGCCGGATTCCCGCACTCATTCGTCGGCGTGGTGATCGCGACCCTGGTGCTGCTGCCGGAGACGCTGGCCGCGGTGCGTGCGGCGCGGCAAGGGCGCATCCAGACCAGCCTCAACCTGGCCTACGGCTCGGCGCTGGCCAGCATCGGTCTCACCATCCCGGCCATCGCGCTGGCGTCCGTCTGGGTCAAAGGGCCCCTGGTGCTGGGGCTGGGCCCGCTGCAGCTGGCGCTGCTTGCGCTGACCGTGGTGATCAGCGTGCTGACCGTGGTGCCCGGGCGTGCCACCCGACTGCAGGGTGAGTTGCACCTGGCGGTGCTCGCCGCCTACGTTTTTTTGTCGCTCTTCCCGTAGGGCCGCCCGCTACGAGCGCGTGCGCAGCGTCTCGAGCGCCTTATCGGCGTGGGTGTCCATGCTGATCTCGCTGGAGATCACGTCGAGCAGCGTGCGGTCGGTGTCGATGACAAAGGTGGTGCGCTTCACCGGCATCAACTTGCCGAGCAGACCACGCTTGACGCCGAACTGGGCGGCGATCTTGCCTCCCGTGTCCGACAGCAGCGGGTAGTCGAAATTCTGCTTATCGGCGAACTTGGCCTGTTTGTCGACGGGGTCGACACTGATGCCGACCCGGTTGGCCCCGACCGCGGCGAACTCCGCGGCCAAGTCGCGGAAGTGACACGCCTCCTTGGTGCAGCCGGGCGTCATCGCGGCCGGGTAGAAGAACAGCACCACGGGGCCGGTGGAAAGTAGGTCGCTGAGCTTGCGCGGCTTCCCGCTCTGATCGGGAAGCTCGAAGTCGGCCACGGTGTCACCAGTTTTCATGGCCGTCAGGCTACGCCCTGACCCTCCGCCTCCCGCGACCGTGCGTGTATGTGCAGTGACACGCCGCGCTGACCGGCATTCTGCGCACTCTCAGGCAGGGCCAGCGCGTCTGGGAGGATGGTTCGGTGACTGCCCACCTCGCCGCCACCTCCTCGCTGGGGGACTTCCGCCAGTTGGCGGTAGAACACCGTGTGGTTCCGGTGACCCGCAAGGTCTTGGCCGACAGCGAGACGCCGCTCTCGGCCTACCGCAAGCTCGCCGCCAATCGACCGGGCACTTTTCTGCTGGAGTCCGCCGAGAACGGCCGATCCTGGTCGCGATGGTCGTTCATCGGCGCCGGGGCACCGTCGGCACTGACGGTGCGTGACGGCCAGGCGGTGTGGCTGGGCACCGTGCCGCAGGACGCGCCCACCGGCGGGGACCCGCTGCAGGCATTGCAGGCCACCCTCGAGCTGCTGGCCACCGCGACCGTGCCGGGGCTCCCGCCGCTGTCCGGGGGCATGGTCGGCTTCTTCGCCTACGACCTGGTGCGACGCCTGGAGCGGCTGCCGCAACTCGCCGTCGACGACCTGCAGCTGCCGGACATGCTGATGCTGCTGGCCACCGACGTCGCCGCGGTAGACCACCACGAGGGCACCATCACCCTGATCGCCAACGCCGTGAACTGGAACGGCACCGGCGAACGCGTCGACGAGGCCTACGACGACGCGATCGCCCGGCTGGACGTGATGACCGCCGCGCTGGGCGAGCCGCTGCCGTCGACGGTTGCCACGTTCAGCAAGCCCGAGCCGCGACAGCGCGCCCAGCGCACGGTTGAGGAGTACGGCGCCATCGTCGACCACCTCGTCGCGCAGATCGAAGCCGGCGAAGCGTTCCAGGTGGTGCCCTCGCAGCGCTTCGAGGTGGACACCGAGGTCGATCCGATCGACGTGTACCGGATGCTGCGGGTCACCAACCCGAGCCCCTACATGTATCTGCTTCATGTGCCGAATAGCGATGGCGCAACGGACTTTTCGATCGTCGGATCCAGTCCTGAGGCGCTGGTCACCGTGCAGGACCGTCGGGCGACGACGCATCCGATCGCGGGAACCCGGTGGCGCGGTCAGACCGAGGAAGAAGATCATCTGCTGGAAAAGGACCTGCTGGCAGACGAAAAGGAACAGGCAGAGCACCTGATGCTGGTCGATCTCGGGCGCAACGACCTCGGCCGGGTCTGCACGCCGGGCACCGTTCGCGTCGAGGATTACAGCCACATCGAACGCTATAGCCACGTGATGCACCTGGTGTCCACGGTGACGGGGATGCTCAGCGCGGACCACACCGCCCTGGACGCGGTCACCGCCTGCTTCCCGGCCGGGACACTGTCGGGAGCGCCGAAGGTGCGGGCCATGGAGCTGATCGAAGAGGTGGAAAAGACGCGCCGCGGCCTCTACGGCGGCGTCGTGGGCTACCTCGACTTCGCCGGCAACGCCGACTTCGCGATCGCCATTCGCACCGCGCTGATGCGTGACGGCACCGCCTACGTCCAGGCGGGCGGTGGCGTCGTGGCCGACTCTAACGGCCTCTACGAATACACCGAGGCGACCAACAAGGCGCGCGCGGTACTGAGTGCGATCGCCGCCGCCGAGACGCTGGCTTCCCCGGATTGCGACCCACGCGAGCGCGGCGATGGCTCCTAAAACGGGGAGCGCCCGGCCCCCCCGACTGACGAGCCGGCTGACAATCGGGATCGCCCAGCTGCTGCTGGTCGTGGCAGCCGCGGCGCTGTGGACGGCGACGCGGATGCCGTGGGTGGTGATCCGGTCGTTCGATGGGCTCGGGCCGCCCAAGTCGGTGACGCTGTCCGGCGGGTCGTGGTCGACGGCTCTGCTGCCGTTGGCGGTGCTGCAACTGGCGGCCGCGGTCGCGGCCCTCGCCGTGCGCGGCTGGGCGTTGCGGGCGCTGGCGGCCTTGCTGGCACTGGTGAGTTTTGCCGTCGGCTACCTGGGCTTCAGCCTGTGGGCGGTCCCGGACGTGGCGGTGCGCGGAACCGATCTGGCGCACATTCCGCTGGTGACGCTGGTGGGAACCGAGCGGCACTATTGGGGCGCAGCGGCTGCGGTGCTGGCCGCCGTGTGCACCCTGACCGCCGCGGTTTTGTTGATGCGGGCGGCTTCGATCGTCGGGCCGGTCCGCGAGGGCACGACGAAGTACGCTGTGCCCGGTGCACGCCGTTCGATCGCGGGACGCGACGACGCGGACACCGCCAGTCAGCAGATGTCGGAGCGCATGATCTGGGATGCACTCGACGAGGGTCGCGACCCTACCCGGGACCCCACCGATCGACCCCGCGAGTCGGACACCGAGGGTCGGTGATGGACCGTGCGCCGACGGTCGCTACCCTGCATGAGTCGTCGAAATCGGCTTGGGGCCGTGGGTGACAGTACGAAGGGAAACGGCAGGCATGACTCCGGCAACCGTGCTTGACTCCATTCTTGAGGGAGTCCGGGCCGACGTTGCCGCGCGCGAAGCCCGGATCGGCCTGTCCGAGATCAAAGCGGCCGCCGCGGCGGCACCGCCACCGCGCAACGTGATGTCGGCCTTACGTGAGCCCGGCATCGGCGTCATCGCCGAGGTCAAGCGTGCCAGTCCGTCAGCGGGCTCACTGGCGCCCATCACCGATCCGGCCAAGCTGGCGCGCGCTTATGAGGACGGCGGCGCGCGGATCATCAGTGTGCTGACCGAAGAGCGGCGTTTTCAGGGTTCGCTCGATGACCTTGACGCCGTGCGCGCCGCCGTCTCGATTCCGTTGTTGCGCAAAGACTTTGTGGTGGGGCCGTATCAGATCCACGAGGCGCGTGCGCATGGCGCCGACATGTTGTTGCTCATCGTCGCGGCTTTGGACCAGTCGGCACTGGCGTCGATGCTCGACCGCACCGAATCATTAGGCATGACAGCGCTCGTCGAGGTGCACGACGAAGACGAAGCCGACCGGGCGCTGAAGGCCGGGGCGAAGGTGATCGGGGTCAACGCGCGTGATCTCAAGACGCTCAAGGTCGACCGGGATTGCTTCGCGCGCATCGCTCCCGGATTGCCCAGCAACGTGATCAGGATCGCCGAATCCGGTGTGCGCGGCACCGCAGATCTGTTGGCCTACGCCGGCGCGGGTGCCGACGCCGTGCTGGTCGGTGAAGGTCTGGTCACAAGTGGTGATCCGCGGGCCGCGGTCGCCGATCTGGTCACCGCCGGCACCCATCCGTCCTGTCCCAAACCGGCTCGCTAGTCGTTGATGAGCCGCGATCGCCGCGAGCCTTCGTAATGGCAGATCTATCCCGCCCGGATCTTCCGCGCACCAGTGCGGCGATCGCCGAACCCACCCGCCACGACCCTGATCCGGGTGGTCACTTCGGCGTTTACGGTGGTCGCTACGTCGCTGAGGCATTGATGGCGGTGATCGAGGAGGTCACCACCGCCTACGAAAAGGAACGCGTCAATCAGGACTTCCTGGACACCCTGGACAAGTTGCAGACCCACTATGCCGGCCGGCCGTCGCCGCTGTATGAGGCCGGCCGGCTCAGCGAGCACGCCGGCGGCGCACGCATCTTTCTCAAGCGAGAAGACCTGAACCACACCGGTTCTCACAAGATCAACAACGTCCTGGGTCAGGCGTTACTCGCCAGGAGAATGGGCAAGAAGCGGGTCATCGCCGAGACGGGTGCCGGCCAGCACGGGGTGGCCACGGCCACCGCATGCGCGCTGTTCGGCCTGGAGTGCGTCATCTACATGGGCGCCGTCGACACCGCACGCCAGGCGCTCAACGTGGCCCGGATGCGGCTGCTCGGTGCCGAAGTCGTCTCCGTCGAGACGGGCTCGCAAACGCTCAAAGATGCCATCAACGAGGCATTCCGGGACTGGGTTACCAACGCCGACAACACCTACTACTGCTTCGGCACGGCGGCCGGACCTCATCCCTTCCCAGTCATGGTGCGTGATTTTCAGCGAATCATCGGCCTGGAGACGCGCGCGCAGATCCAGGATCAGGCCGGCCGATTGCCTGACGCGGTGACCGCATGCGTCGGGGGAGGATCCAACGCCATCGGGATTTTCCACGCGTTCCTCGACGATCCCGGCGTGCGTCTGGTGGGGTTCGAGGCGGCCGGCGACGGTGTCGAGACCGGCAGGCATGCCGCGACATTCAGCGGCGGTTCCCCTGGCGCGTTTCAGGGATCATTCTCGTATCTACTGCAAGACGAGGATGGTCAGACCATCGAATCCCATTCGATCTCAGCGGGTCTGGACTATCCGGGGGTGGGTCCAGAGCACGCGTGGCTCAGGGAGACCGGACGTGCCGAATACCGGCCCATCACCGATGCCGAGGCGATGGACGCGTTCCGCCTGCTGTGCCGCGCGGAAGGGATCATCCCGGCTATCGAATCCGCGCACGCGGTGGCCGGTGCCCTCGAATTGGGAGTTGAAATGGGGAGGGGCTCGGTCATTGTGGTCAATCTTTCGGGCCGCGGCGACAAGGACGTCGAGACGGCCGCGAAGTGGTTCGACCTGCTGGACCAGGGCAAGCAATGACGCTGGAACACAGCCCAGCAAGCAGGTTAGGCCCACTTTTCGAGGCATGCCGCGCAGACGATCGCGCCGCACTGATCGGTTATCTGCCGACCGGTTACCCCGACGTGCCGAGGTCGGTGGACGCGATGATCGCGCTCGTCGAATCCGGTTGCGATCTCATCGAAGTCGGGGTGCCATATTCCGATCCCGGCATGGACGGCCCAACCATCGCCCGGGCAACCGAGGCCGCGCTTCGTGGGGGTGTGCGAGTCCGGGATACGCTGGCCGCGGTGGAGGCGATCAGCGGGGCCGGGGGACGTGCCGTGGTGATGACGTACTGGAATCCGGTGTTGCGCTACGGGGTTGATGCCTTCGCACGGGATCTGGCCGCTGCCGGCGGGCACGGCCTGATCACCCCGGACCTCATCCCCGATGAAGCGCAGCAGTGGATGGCGGCATCCGACGCGCATCGGCTGGATCGGATCTTTTTGGTGGCGCCTTCCTCGACGCCTCAGCGGTTGGCGGCCACCGTCGATGCATCGCGCGGATTCGTCTACGCCGCCTCGACGATGGGCGTGACCGGAGCCCGTGACGCGGTGTCGAACGCCGCGCCCGAACTGGTGAGCAGGGTGAAGGCGGTGTCTGACATACCCGTCGGCGTCGGCTTGGGTGTGCGATCGCGTGAGCAGGCCGCACAGATCGCCGGCTATGCCGACGGGGTCATCGTCGGTTCTGCGTTGGTATCGGCATTGACCGACGGTTTGGCCGCCCTGCGCGCACTGACCGAGGAACTCGCCGGCGGTGTACGCCAAGGGGTGTCCGCGTGACGACCACCTGGCTCGCTTATTTTCCGAGTCCGCCGCGTGGGGTCTGGCACCTCGGGCCGCTGCCGATTCGCGCCTACGCGGTGTTCATCATCATCGGTATCGTGGCCGCACTGCTGATCGGCGACCGACGGTGGGAGGCCCGCGGCGGCGAGCGCGGCGTCATCTACGACATCGCCATGTGGGCCGTGCCTTTCGGGTTGCTTGGGGGCAGGCTTTATCACCTGGCCACCGATTGGCAGACCTATTGGGGCCCGGGCGGTGCCGGCTTCGGCGCGGCGCTACGCATCTGGGATGGCGGCCTGGGCATTTGGGGAGCGGTGGCCCTCGGTGGGGTTGGCGCATGGATCGGCTGTCGGCGCCGCGGAATCCCGTTGCCCGCGTTCGGCGATGCGTTGGCCCCGGGGCTCGTCTTGGCGCAAGCCATCGGCCGGCTGGGCAACTATTTCAATCAGGAACTCTACGGCCGGGAAACCACATTGCCGTGGGGTCTGCAGATCTTCTACCGCCGGGATCCATCGGGATTCGTGGATCCCCATTCGCTCGACGGCGTCTCGACCGGGCAGGTCGCACTCGTGGTGCAACCGACGTTCCTCTACGAATTGATCTGGAACCTCCTGGTATTCGTCGCATTGATCTACGTGGACCGGCGGTACAAGCTAGGCCACGGACGACTGTTCGCCGTGTATGTCGCCGCGTACTGCATCGGTCGCTTCTGCGTCGAACTGCTGCGCGACGACGCCGCCACACACATCGCCGGAATCCGGATCAATTCGTTCACATCGACTTTCGTGTTCATCGGCGCCGTGGTCTACATCATCCTGGCGCCGAAGGGCCGCGAGGACCCCGAAACCCTCCGCGGCACTTATTACGTTCCGTTGGAACCCGAACCGGCGCCCGAACTGGCGTCCGTCGCCGCGGCCTCCGGTACAACCGAGGCGGCGAGCGTTGCCGGAGTGGAAGATTCGACGGAATCGCTGGAATATGGCCACCTCGCGGAGGTTGAGTCCATCGAGCCTGAAACCGTGAAGGCGGAAGTCGCCGAGGCGGATGCCGAGCCGGAGCCCGACGAGCCTGAGGTCGCGGAGGCTGAAGCCGAAGAGCCTGAAGTCGCGGAGCCTGAGGCCGAGGAGCCTGAGGCCGAAGAGCCTGAAGTCCAAGAGCCTGAGGCCGAAGAGCCTGAAGTCGAAGAGCCTGAAGGCGCGGAGCCTGCAGCCGCGAAGCCTGAGGTCGAAGAGCCTGAAGCCGCCGAGGATGAGGCCGCCGAAGAGCCTGAAGCCGCGGAGTCTGAAGCCGCCGAGGCTGAAGTCGAAGAGCTTGAAGCCGCGGAGGCTGAGGCCGACGAGCCTGAGGTCGCGGAGCCTGAAGTCGACGAGCCTGAAGTCGAAGAGCCTGAAGTCGCGAAGAGCCTGAAGTCGAAGAGCCTGAAGCACTCGAGCCTGAGGCCGTCGAGCCTGAAGTCGAAGAGCCTGAAGGCGCGGAGGCTGAGGCCGACGAGCCTGAGGTCGCGGAGGTTGAAGCCGAAGAGCCTGAGGCTAAAGAGCCTGAAGCCGCCGAGGATGAAGCCGAAGAGCCTGAGGCCGCGGAGCCTGAAGCCGGGGAGCCCGAGGTCGCGGAGGCTGAGGTCGAAGAGCCTGAAGCTGACGCCCTCGAGCCTGAGGCCGTCGAGCCTGAGGCCGCGGAGCCTGAAGTCGTCGAGCCTGAAGCCGTCGAAGCTGAAGCCGAAGAACCCGCGGCCGAAGAGCCTGAACCCGAAGCGGACGGTGGGACCCAGGCGGACGAGCCTGAGTCCACAGACGCGGAAGCTGAAGCCGACCAGCCCGCGGCCGCTGCGGCCGCAGCAGAAGAGTCGGTCGACGCAGAGGATGAACTCGAGGCCGACGAAGACCAGCCCGAGGAGTCCGCTGACGACGCGGCGCCGGAGACCACCGGTGAGTCCAGCGCATCCGACGTCGAAGCGCAGGACGGCGACGAGCAGCTGGAACCGGCCGAGCAACCCGTGACCGTCGCCGACGGAAAAGCGGAGCCGACTCGTAGGCGGTGGGGCTTCCGGCTGAGGAACCGGCGGGGCCGGTAGCCGCAGACCGGACCCTGGCGGATCTGGCATGCTGAAAATGTGACCGACCAGCCCTGGAACGGTGCGGCGCAGGAGCCTGCCGAATGTG
Organism: uncultured Actinomycetota bacterium; assembly: GCA_963767375.1. Taxonomy (GTDB): domain Bacteria; phylum Actinomycetota; class Actinomycetes; order Mycobacteriales; family Mycobacteriaceae; genus Mycobacterium. Next base: position 692,422 of record CAVYDT010000003.1, on the reverse strand, counting down.
GCTCGTCCCCAGATCAACGCGCCGCCAGCCACGGGCATGGCCGCGGGCGTGGCCGTTTGTACGGCGCAGCCGCGTCAGGCGCGCTGCTCGCTGGCGCGCTGGGCTACATCGGGCTCGTCGACCCGCACAACACGAAGTCCGTCTATCCGCAGTGTCCGTTCAAGATGCTCACCGGCTGGAACTGTCCCTTCTGCGGTGGGCTCCGAATGACGCATGACCTGCTGCATGGCGATCTGGCGGCCAGCATCAACGACAACGTCTTGCTGCTCGTCGGGATCCCGGTGTTGATCGGCTGGATAGTGCTGCGCCGCCGCCGTGGTCGGTCACTGCTGCCGGCAGCGGCGTGGGTGACGATTGTGGTTGCATCTTTCGCCTGGACAGTGCTGCGTAATCTGCCGGGCTTTCCGCTGGTTCCCACGATTCTCAGCGGGTAGCTGACGCACCACGGCGCGCGTGACGCGCCGATATCCCTGGCGGTTGAGCCCGCCGTGACGTCGAGGCAACCCGGCGGTCGCGCGCGACGACTATGCTGAGTCGTCGTGGCGAGACGCGGAAAGATAGTCTGCACTCTCGGTCCGGCCACCAGGAGTGACGAGATGGTTCTGGCTTTGGTCGAAGCCGGAATGGACGTCGCCAGAATGAACTTCAGTCACGGCGACTACGCCGACCACAAAGCTGCCTACGAGCGGGTACGCGCCGCCTCAGACACCACGGGCCGCGCGGTCGGCGTGCTTGGCGACCTGCAGGGCCCCAAGCTCCGGCTGGGACGCTTCGCCACGGGGTCCACCTACTGGGCCGACGGTGAAACGGTCCGGATCACCGTCGCCGACTGCGAAGGCACCCATGATCGGGTGTCGACCACCTACAAGAGGCTGGCCGCGGACGCCGTGGTCGGCGACCGCGTGCTGGTCGACGACGGCAAGATCGGACTGTTCGTCGAGGGCATCGAGGGCGACGACGTGATCTGCAAGGTCACCGAAGGCGGCCCGATCAGCAACAACAAGGGCATCTCGCTGCCCGGGATGAACGTGTCGGCGCCGGCCTTGTCGGAGAAAGACATCGAGGATCTCACCTTCGCGCTGAGCCTCGGCGTTGACATGGTGGCGCTGTCCTTCGTGCGCTCGCCCTCCGACGTCGAGCTGGTGCACGAGGTGATGGATCGGGTCGGGCGGCGGGTACCGGTGATCGCCAAACTCGAGAAGCCCGAGGCCATCGATAATCTCGAAGCCATCGTGCTGGCATTCGACGCCGTCATGGTGGCCCGCGGCGACCTGGGGGTTGAGTTGCCGCTGGAAGAGGTTCCGCTGGTGCAGAAGCGGGCCATCCAGATGGCCCGGGAGAACGCCAAACCCGTCATCGTGGCGACCCAGATGCTCGAATCGATGATCGAGAACTCACGGCCGACCCGGGCCGAGGCCTCCGACGTGGCCAACGCCGTGCTCGACGGCGCCGACGCGGTGATGTTGTCCGGCGAAACGTCGGTGGGCAAATACCCGCTGGCCGCCGTCCGGACGATGTCGCGCATCATCTGTGCGGTTGAGGACAATTCCACCGCCGCACCACCGTTGACGCATGTGCCGCGCACGAAGCGGGGAGTGATCTCGTATGCCGCGCGCGACATCGGCGAGCGGCTCGACGCCAAGGCGCTGGTCGCGTTCACCCAGTCGGGTGACACGGTCAAGCGACTGGCGCGTCTGCACACCCCGCTGCCGCTGCTGGCCTTCACGGCGTGGCCCGAAGTGCGCAGTCAGCTGGCGCTGACGTGGGGCACCGAAACGTTCATCGTCCCGCTGATGGAGTCCACCGACGAGATGATCCGCCAGGCCGATAAATCCCTGATCGAGCTGGGTCGCTACAAGCGGGGTGATCTTGTTGTTATTGTCGCCGGGGCGCCACCTGGCACCGTAGGGTCAACTAACCTGATCCACGTACACCGGATCGGGGAGGATGACCTCTAATTGTCGGACTGCTCATCTGATTTCCAAGAATTGCTGGCGGTACTGGACCTCAACCGCCTCGCCGATGATCTGTTCGTGGGATCCCATCCCAGCAAGAACCCGATGCGGACATTCGGCGGCCAGCTCATGGCGCAATCGTTCGTCGCGAGCAGCCGCACGCTGACTCGGGACGACCTGCCGCCCAGCGCGCTGTCGGTGCACTTCATCAACGGCGGGGACACCGCCAAGGACATCGAATTCCACGTCGCGCGGCTGCGCGAAGAACGGCGCTTCGCCAATCGCCGCGTCGACGCCGTGCAGGACGGCACGCTGTTGTCTTCGGCGATCATCTCGTACATGGCCGGCGGCGCCGGGCTCGAGCACGGCGTCGCTCCGCCGGAGGTGGCCGAGCCTCACACCATGCCGTCGATGGGCGAGCTGTTGCGCGGCTACGAGCAGACCGTCCCGCACTTCGTCAAGGCTCTGCACCCGATCGAATGGCGTTACACCAACGACCCGGCCTGGGTGATGCGGGACAAGGGTGACCGCCTTCCCCACAACCGGGTCTGGATGAAGGCCGACGGCGTGCTGCCAGACGATCCCGTGTTGCACACGGCGGCCATGGTTTATTCGTCGGACACCACCGTGTTGGACTCGGTCATCACCACCCACGGGCTGTCGTGGGGCTTCGACCGCATCTTCGCCGCGTCCGCGAATCACTCGGTGTGGTTTCACCGGCAGGTCGATTTCAACGAGTATGTGTTGTATTCGACGTCGTCTCCGGTGGCCGCCGATTCCCGCGGGCTGGGCGCCGGGCATTTCTTCGATCGCTCCGGGCAAGTCGTCGCCACGGTGGTGCAGGAAGGCGTGCTGATATATTTTCCGCCCTCCTGACGATAGATAGGGCGTAACGTTGAATAGCCGGATATTCGATGTAGGAGCGGCAGTTAAAGCCGCCAGCTGAGGGTCAGCGCATCGGGAGGTGATCATGAACGGGCCGCCGGTCGATGTTCCACTGCGACTCCACGTGCGCGAACGCGTTGTCGTTCACGTGGATTCGGTCGCGGCCCGCTGGATCGGTGCACTGGCGCTGTTCTGCGCGGCGTGCTGGCTGATCCTGATACTCGCCCGCCACCACCACAATCCGGAATGGCACTGTGCGGGCCGGCTGGGCTGGTCGCTGACGATTCTGGTAGCGGTGGCATTGATTGCCCGTGGCATCTTCTTGGGCCGTCCGGTCACGGCGACGCATGCCGCCTCGGCTGCCGTCTGTCTGCTGGCGGGGCTGGCCGCGCACGTGCTGACGTTCGATCTGCTCGGTGACGTCTTGATCGCCGGCTCGGGACTGGTGCTGATGCGGCCGACATCGTCGCGTCCGCGACCCAAGGATCTGCCGCGAGCGTGGGGATTGATCAATGCCACCACCGCGGATCCGTTGGCGCCGTTCGTCATGCAGACTGGCAAGGCCTACCACTTCAACGCGGCCGGGACGGCGGCGCTGGCCTACCGGACGCGGATGGGTTATGCGGTGGTCGGCGGCGACCCGATCGGCGACGAGGAGCAATTCCCCGAACTGGTCGCCGATTTCGCGGCGATATGTCACACCCACGGCTGGCGGATCGCGGTGGTGGGGTGCAGCGAGCAGCGACTCGGCCTGTGGACCGACCCGGCGGTGATCGGACAATCGCTGCGGGCAATACCGATCGGCCGCGATGTCGTCGTCGACGTGTGCCGTTTCGACCTGGCGGGACGCAAGTTTCGCAACCTGCGCCAAGCGGTACAGCGCACCCACAATTCCGGGATCACCACCGAGATCGTGGCAGAACAGGAGCTCGACGATAAGCGCCGGGCTGAGCTGGCCGAGGTGGTGCGGGAGTCACCCAGCGGGGCCCACAACGATCGCGGGTTCTACATGAACCTGGACGGTGTGCTGGAGGGGCGATTCCCCGGAATACTGCTGATCATCGCCAGGGATGTCGCGGGAAGGGCACAGGGCTTTCACCGGTACGCAACCGCGGGCGGCGGTCGCGATATCACCCTGGATGTGCCGTGGCGTCGACGAGGGGCGCCGAACGGCATCGACGAACGGCTCAGCGTCGACATGATCGCAGCCGCTAAAGATGTTGGGGCGCAGCGGCTATCACTGTCGTTCGCGGCCTTCCCGGAATTATTCGACGGCGCGTCCTCGGATCGATTGCACCACCTCTTCTACCGCATGATCCATTTGCTTGACCCATTGATCGCGCTCGAATCGTTGTACCGATACGTGCGCAAGTTTCACGCGTTGGACGCCCGGCGCTACGCGCTGCTGTCAATGACTCAGATCGTTCCGTTGGTGCTTGTGCTGTTATCCCTGGAGTTCACGCCGCGCCGCCGACACCTCTGAGTCTAGATGAGCCAAGATGCAGTTTGGCGCAGTGCATGTCATTGGCCAGGTGGTGAGTAGCAACCAGCACCGTCCTCTCGGCGGACATCAGATTAGGGTTGGGGCCCAACAGATCACGCAGGATGAGCTCGGCGTCGGTCGCGTCGAGGTGCTCGGTGGGTTCGTCGAGCAGCACGATTCGGGCGGGTGACACGATCGCCCGTGCCAGCAGCAACCTCCTGCGCTGGCCCGCCGAGACCGCTTGCGCACCACCGATCAACACCGTCGACAGGCCCTCGGGCAGACTGGCGAGCCATTCGCTCAGGCCGACCGCATCGAGGGCCGCCGTCAGTTCGTCGTCTTGGCAGTCGCCGCGGGCGACGAGCAGGTTGTCCCGCACGGTGGTCGCGAAGATGTGCGCGTCCTCGGCGAAAAAGCTGACAGTTCTGTGTAATTCGGCTTCATCGAACCGATCGAGTCCTGTTCCGTCCAGCGTCACCTGTCCCTGCAACGGCGGCAGCAGTCCGGCGAGCGTCATCAGCAGTGTCGTCTTACCGGAGCCGCTGGCACCGGTGACGGCCAGCCGGGCGCCCGCTGGTAGATCTAGCGTTACGCGGGCCGATTGCGCCCCGCCCGGGTGACCCGAACACACGTTGGCGGACAATCGCCCGGTGCCGACCGGTAGTGGCGCCGACGTGGTCGACTCAGTGCATGTTGGCGGGGCGAGGTCGAGCAGGCGACGCGCGGCGATCCGTGACCGCGTCAGCTGGACGGCGGCGGCCGGCAGGGGAGTCATCGCCTCGAACGCGGAGAGCGGCAACAACATCAGCACCGCCAAGGTGGTCGGAGCCGTCGTGGGCGCCATCCCGATCCCGGCCAACACCGCCCCGAGAACGCTGGCTCCGATCGCGGCGGTGGGCATCGCCTCGGCGATGGCGGCCGGTCTGGCGGCGGCATCCAGCGCGGCACCCCAGGCGCGCTGGCGGCGTTGGGATTCGGCGATGATGCGGGGGAGCGCGCCCGCGACACGAAGCTCGGGGGCATGCTCGAGCGCGATCATCGCCGCCGTGTCTCGCTCGGAATGATGCTGCCGGGCAATCGCCTCCTGCGTCGCGGCCGCGGTGCCGGAAAGCCAGGGCGCCGCAACGCCGGCGACGAGAAGGCAGATCGCCAGCACCGCCGCGGCCGCCGGTGAGATCGCGGCGACAACCGCGGTCGCCGCCAGCCCCAGCACCGTCGCGACGCCAACCGGGACCAGCGCCCGCACCAGCACATCGGCCAGTTCGTCGACGTCGGCGCCGACGCGGGCCACCAGCTCACCGCTGTGCAGGCGCACCGCCGCCGCTGCCGGCCCGTGTGCGAGGCGGTGATAGATCTGCTCCCGCGCTGTACTGGCTGCGCGCAGCGCGGTGTCGTGGGTTGCCAGTCGTTCGCAGTAGTGCAACACGCCCCGAGAGATCGCGAATGTTCGTACCGCCACCACCGCAACGGAAAGGTCGAGCACGGGCGGCATCTGCCAGGCTCGGGTGATCAACCAGGCCGAAACCCCCGCAAGCGCCAGCGCGCTGCCCAACGACAGCACGCCCAGAGCAATGGCGGCCAGCAGGCGGGGGATTCGCGGACGTAATAGGCTCGACGCGGCCAGGAGATCAGACAGCCGCATAACGCACTCCGTCGTCAGAGACCACTTCGATCACCCGGTCACCGATCGCGACGACCCGTTCGCGGTGTCCGACGACCACCACCATCGCACCGGACCGCGCCCGTTCAACGATGGCCCGCAACACCCGGTCCTCGGTGTGCGCGTCCAGGTGCGCGGTGGGCTCGTCGAGCAGCAGCACCGGGGCGCTCGATCCGAGCGCCCGGGCCAGGCCCAGGCGTTGCCGCTGGCCCAGCGACAGCCCGACGCCGCCACGCCCGAGCACGGTGTGCATCCCATCTGGCAGCTCGGCCAGCACAGCATCAAATCCTGCTGCAGCGCAGGCACTTTCCATATCATCAAGCTCGCCCAGCAGGACCAGGTTCTCGTGGACGGTACCGGGGACCAGCACGGGGCGTTGCGGCAGCCAGGACAGCTGCCGCCGCCAGGCGGCAGGGTCCAGGTCGACGACGTCGACTCCGGCCACGCTGACCCGGCCTGATGACGGCACCGTGAGCCCGGTGATCGCCTGCAGCGTGGTGGTTTTGCCCGCACCGTTGCGTCCGGTCAGCACGGTTACCCGACCGAGTTCGATCACCGCGCTGAGATCGCGCGGCGCGTGGCCGTCCCGGCCGGCCACGCTGAGGTGCTCCAGCCGGATCACCGCCGCGCTGGCCACCACCGTCCGCTGTCCGTCGGTTGCGCGAGCTGATTCGCCGATGAGCGCGAATGCCTTTTCGGCTGCGGTTCTACCGTCTTGAGCGGCATGGAATTCCACGCCGATGCGACGCAGCGGCCAGTACACGTCCGGTGCCAGCAGCAGCACCGTCAAACCCGCGGCCAGGCTCATCTCGCCGAACACCAGGCGCAGACCGATACTGACCGCCACCAGCGCCACACCAAGGGTGGCCAGCAATTCGAGCACCAGCGCTGAGAGGAACGCAATCCGCAGCGTCGCGATCGCTGAGCGCCGGTGGGCGGCGCTGAGCTCGGCGATGCGTCGCTCCGGACCTGAGGCGCGGCCCAGCGCCCGCAGGGTCGGGATGCCGGCGATCAGATCCAGTAGCCGCGCCTGTAGGGTCGACATGGCGGCCAGCGCGGCCGCGGATCGATCCGCCGTCGCCAGCCCGATCAGCACCATGAACACCGGTATCAGCGGCAGTGTGATCGCTACGATCACCGTGGATTTCAGGTCATAGAGCGCGATCACGGCGACGGTCGCCGGGGTCAGTATCGCGGCGAGCAACAGTGTGGGCAGGTATCCGGTGAAATACGGCCGTAAGCCGTCCAGACCGCGGGTGACCACGATCGCGGCGTCATCGCGCTGCGCCGCGAGCTCGCTGGGCTGGCGCGCCGTGACCGCCGCGAGCACTTCACCGTTGAGATCGGCGATCACCGCGCTGGCGCCGCGTTGTCCCAGGCGCGCTTGAAGCCAATGCGTCACGGCGCGGATAACCCACAGCGCCAAGAGGATTGACAGCTGACCCCGGTAAGCGCCCAGGCTTCGTGCCGAAGGGTCGGTGATGACGTGCGCGACGATGCTGGCCAGCGCAACAGCCGAGCCGATTGCGCAGCCGGAGATCACCACTCCGCAGCCCACCGCGGCAACCAGGAAGCGGCGCAACGCGGTCGATGCCCGGAACAGCCGCGGGTCCAGCGGCGCCCGGGAGACCCGCGTGCTCAGGACGGACGCCTGGCCAGACCGGTCGGCGGCGGTATCCGCTCAGCCGAGATCCGTTGCCGGAACACCCAATACGTCCATGTCTGGTAGACCACCGTCAGCGGCGCGAAGAACGCGGTCACCCAGGTCATGATCTTCAGGGTGTACGGAGTCGACGAGGCGTTGTGGATCGTCACGCTCGATTGCTCGTCCAGGGTTGAGGGCACCAGGTTCGGGTATAGCGCGCCGAACAGCAGGACCACAACCGCGGCCACCACCAGGGCCGTGCACGCGAATGCCCAGCCGTCGGAGATGCGCCGCCACACCAAGACGATCGCCGTCAGTTGCGCGACCACCGCCACCGCCAGCACCAGCCAGGTCCAGTCCTTGCCGTGGGCCAGCTGCGTCCAAAGGCCAAATCCCGCAACCAGTGCCGTCACCGGAAGGGAGAGCCACACCGCGAAGCGGTAGGCATCGTCGTGGATCGAGCCGGACGTCTTCAAAGCGACGAAGACCGCGCCGTAGAACAAAAACAGCCCGGCGGTGGCCAGACCGCCCAGCAGTGTGTAGGCGTTGAGCACATCACCGATCGACAGGTGCACGTGGCCGTCGGCGTCGACCGGGAGTCCGCGGACCAGGATGGCGAATGCCACGCCCCACAGCACCGCGGGCAACCACGAGCCGGCCGCGATACCGAAATCGGCCCACCCGCGCCACTTCGGGTCATCGATCTTGCCGCGCCATTCGATCGACACGACGCGCAGGATCATGCCGAACAGGATCGCTAGCAGCGGCAGGTAGAGGGTGGAGAACACGGTGGCATACCAACCCGGAAACGCCGCGAACATCGCTGCGCCGGCGGTGATCAGCCACACCTCGTTGCCGTCCCACACCGGGCCGATGGTGTTCAGCGCCGCGCGGCGGTGGCTTTCCGGATCGCCGATGCCCACGTGGGCGAACGGCTCCATTAACATGCCCACCCCGAAGTCGAAGCCCTCCAGGATGAAGAAGCCAAGGAACAGCACCGCGATGATGCCGAACCACAACTCTTGCAGTCCCACCGGTCAGCTCCTTTCCGGGTCGGTAGTCCTCAATAGGCGAACGACAGCGGCGCCACCTCGTCGTCGCCGGGTGCCGGCGGAGCGGCGGGTTCCGCGTCGTGCTCCAGCGGCCCCTCGGCTACATAGCGCTTGAGCAGCCAGAACCAAATAACCGCGAGCACCGCGTAAACCAGCGTGAACGTCACCAGCGAGGTGATCACCATGCCCGACGCGTGGTTCGAGACCCCCTCGCGGACGGTCAGCCGGACCGACTGATCGCCCGTCGGGTTCGGCACCACGATCCAGGGCTGGCGGCCCATTTCGGTGAACACCCACCCGGCACTGTTGGCCAGGAACGGCATCGGAATGGTCAGCAGCGCAAACCAGGAGAACCACCGTCGGGTGGGGGTCCGGCCGCCGCGGGTCAACCACAGCGTGGTCAGCGCGAACAGCCCTGGAATCGCCATCAACCCAATCATCAAGCGGAACGACCAATACGTGACAAACAGGTTGGGCCGGTAGTCGTTTGGCCCGAACTTGTATTGATAGTCCCGCTGCAGGTCGCGCACGCCTTGCAACGTCACACCGCTGAACCGGCTATCGGCGAGGAACGGCAGGACGTAGGGCACCTCGATCACACGTGAAATGCTTTCGCAGTTGTTGTGCGTGCCCACCGTCAGGATGGAGAAATCCGGATCGGTTGCGGTGTCGCACAACGACTCTGCCGACGCCATCTTCATCGGCTGTTGAACGAACATCAACTTGCCTTGGGCGTCGCCGGTGAAGAACAGGCCGACGGCGGCAATCAGTGCAACCCAACACCCGAGGATGGCCGCCGGGCGGAACATGGCGGGGCCGTCCGAGTCGCCGGCTTTAGCCGAGCGCACCAGCCACCACGCGCTGACGGCGGCGACGAATGTTCCCGCGGTCAGCAGCGACCCGGCGACCGCATGCGAAAAGGCTGCTCGCGCAGTGTTATTGCCGAGCAATGCGCCGATGCTCTGCAACTCGGCTCGGCGGGTCGCCGGGTTGTAATGGGCGCCCACCGGATGCTGCATAAACGAATTCGCCACGATGATGAAGAACGCGGACACATTCACCCCGACCGCGACGATCCAGATGCAGGCCAGGTGCACCAGCTTTGGCAGCCTGCTCCAGCCGAAGATCCACAGGCCAAGGAAGGTGGATTCGAAGAAGAAGGCGGCCAGGCCCTCCATCGCCAGCGGGGCGCCGAAGACGTCGCCGACGAACCGGGAGTACTGGCTCCAGTTCATGCCGAACTGAAACTCCTGCACGATCCCGGTCGCCACGCCGATGGCGAAGTTGATCAGGAACAGCTTGCCGAAGAACTTGGTCAGGCGATACCACGCGGCGTTGCCGGTGACCGTCCACACGGTCTGCATGACGGCGACCAGGGGAGCCAGACCGATGGTGAGCGGCACGAAGATGAAGTGGTAGACGGTAGTGATACCGAACTGCCACCGCGAAATGTCGACGACACTCATCTGTCATCTCCGGGGCTGCAGGGCGTATTAATGAGTTACGACATAGTGTAGTAAGCGGATTCGGCCGCCGCTACCCCTCCGACGCCTCCGAACTCGCCGTGCGGAGTTTCTTCGATGCGCCGTAGATGCCGAATGAGGCAACGGTTTCGAACGCGCCGATGACCACGAACCAGATGCCGACGACGAGCGCCAGGGTGACGATCGACTCGAACGGCGACGCCATCACCACAATGCCGGCGATCAGGCTGATCACGCCGACGAAAAGCGACCAGCCGCGGCCGGGCAGGGTCGGATCGCTGATGGCCGAAACGGTGGTGGCGACGCCGCGGAAGATGAATCCGATCCCGACCCAGATGGCCAGCAACAACACCGCGTATCCCTGGCCGAAATGCCGAAACGCCAGCACGGCCAGGATCAGCGACGCCGCGCCGCTGACGAACAGCAGGATCCGGCTTCCCGCCGAAACGTGCAGGCTGAACGCGAACATGACCTGCGCGGCGCCCGTTATCAGCAGGTAGATGCCGAACGCGACGGCGGCAATCAGGACCGATATTCCCGGCCAGGCCAGCACCACGATGCCCAGGATCAGCGACAGAATTCCCGATGCCAGCGTCGATTTCCACAAATGCGGCAACAAGGTTGGGGTGGTTTCTGGGCTCGTTTCCATGCTCAGACGTGGGCCGTGCGCGGATCGTCGGCGAGCAGGTCGCCGGAGACCTGAGCAGTCTGCGTCGCCTTGCGCCCGATGAGGTACCACGTGCGCATGATGCCCTTGCCCTTGACCTCGATGCGGCCGCGCTCCTGCAGCACGAAGTCGTCCTTCAGGCGCTGGTAAACATCCTCGGGCACTTGAATGCGCCCCGCCGAGTCGGTGGATTCCATCCGGGACGCGACGTTGACCGCGTCGCCCCACACGTCGTAGAAGAACCGCCGGGAACCCACGACACCCGCGACCACGGGGCCGCAGGCCATGCCGACGCGGAATGGCACCGAGAGCCCGTGCGGATCCTTCAATCCGCTTGCGAAGGCAGTCATCTCGATGGCGAAGTCCGCCAGCGCCTCGACGTGGTCGGGCCGCGGCCGCGGAACTCCGCTGACCACCATGTAGGAGTCGCCGCTGACCTTGATCTTCTCCAACCCGTGCTTGTCCACGAGCGCGTCGAAAGCGCTGTAGAGCTTGTCGAGGAACCGCACCAGTTCGGCCGGCGCGGTGCTGCTGGCGCGTTCGGTGAAGCCGACGATGTCGGCGAACAGGACCGAGGCTTCGTCGTATTTGTCGGCGATAACGCCGCGGTCAGGTTCTTTGAGCCGATCGGCGATGCTCGCCGGCAACATGTTGGCAAGCAGTGCCTCGGAGCGGTCGTACTGGGCTTCCATGACCGCCTCGGCGCGCGCCGTGTCGCGCAGGGCGAACCACGCCGTGACGACGATCATCACGCAGGAGGAGATCGTGGTGATAACGAAACCCATCGACTGGGCCCAGCTCGCTTGGAGCCCGGTGTTGCGAGGGACCAGGAACTCCAGCGCGATGATCCCCCCGGCGGCGACCGCCGCCAGCCCGGCGGCCAACACGATGTGCTCAATGCCTAGCAGCAGCACCACCAGACAGGCGCCCACCAGGAAGAAGAATTCACCGCCCCCGCTGGTGCCGATGTCCCAGGTGCTGGCGAAGACTGAAACGTAGGCTGCGGCGACAAACGTCAGCGGCGCAACCAAATCTCCGAAGCGGTGCAGCCGCGGCACAAACGCGAAGACCGCTGCCGCAGCGAGGTTGATCGAGGTTATCTGCCAAGACCAGGTATCGGTCACAATCTGCACCAGCACGAAACTCGTGCTCACCATCACCGCCAGCCAGGCGGCGATGGTGAGCACACGGTGCCGCCGCGCGAGGGTTTCGGCGTAGTGCTGGCTGCGGTCGCGGGACTGTTCGCGCACGGCCGCGACGCAGTCTGGGCGGCGTACCGTGCCGTCCACTGCTGCTGATGAGGCACCGCATTTCTTAGCGCCCACGTTCAAAGCCTAACCGCTGAACGCTGCCCGGGCGTACCGGATGATGGCCATTAAAGCGCTGAAGTGTCGGGCGAGCGACGCGATACGCTCGGTTATCGCTGCTGGATCGGTGGCTCGGGGAGGTCAACGATGTCGTATGTGATCGCAATGCCAGACATGTTGGCGGCAGCGGCGGCAGATGTGGCGGGCATCGGCTCGTCGCTCAGCGAGGCCAACGGGGCGGCCGCGGCCTCGACCACCAGAGTGGTGGCGGCCGGTGGCGATGAGGTGTCGGCAGCCACCGCGTCGCTGTTTTCCAGCCACGGCAAGGCTTTTCAGGGACTACCAACCTCGAGGAACGCCCTGCGGCCGCCCAAGGAAAAGCCGTGAACCCAAAATGCAGGTTCACAGCCATGCGGATGTCTTGAGACATCACATTGGTGCCCTCGGTGGGATTCGAACCCACACTGGACGCGTTTTGAGTCCGTCTCTCTCGACGTTTGGACCTGCAACGATGAAATCGCAGATCCGAAAATACCTGCTCAAGTGGTGTTTGAGTGATGGTCGTTACGGGTGGGTGTCGTGCATAGCGCGTACGGTTCCCGCACGGTTGCGTGCCAAGCACAGCCCTGGGGCGAGTGAAAGGAAAATCCATGACCACCGTCGACAGCCTGTCGGACCCCGCTAACACAATCGGATCATGAGGGACGACACGCTGGCGGCCGCTTCGGAGGAAGCCACAGAGGCAACGGCCTATTGCAGGCGCGAAGAGCCCGACGCGGACCAAGTATCACTTGGAGAGAATGAAGGCATGCATACCGTAGTAGTACGGATGAGGAGGGTTCGTTCGCACTGAAGCGGGAATGCTTCCGGCATGAAAAACATCGCACGCGCCGTAGCATCAACGGTCGTAATGACGGCCGGTTTAGGGCTCGCGGGTTTGGGGGCGGCTGCCGTCGCCCAGGCCCAACCCGCGCCGTTCCCGGATTATCACTGGTGCCCCGGCGAGTGGTGGGATCCAGGGTGGGGCGACAACTGGGACGGTGGCCGCTGTCACGACGACCACTGGCGCGACGGTGAGTTCCGCGACCGCGACCACTGGAACCATGGCCCCTACGACGAACACTGGCAAGGCGGCGACCAACACTGGCAAGGCGACCACCCTGGGGAAGACGGCCACCCCGGGGAAGGCGGGCACCCCGGCGACCCAGGTCACTGGCACTAGGTGATGTAAGCGGGATCCGGTAACAACACAGACAATGCCCTCAGAGCAATCTGGGGGCATTGTCTATTGGCCCGAGCGGGAGCCGACGACCATCACGCCATCGGCCAGGGTCGCGGTCACGCACTCCTGGCTAGGATGAAGCAGCTGGCAGAAGTTGGCCAGCAGGTCGCGGCTGATCGTGTCCCAACGGCCCTGACCATGGATTTCGGTGGCCAGCCTGTCCCAGTGCCAGGCGCGCAGGAAGGGCCAGCGGGACCGGCGGATCAAGATCAACCAAGATCGGGTTCCTCAAAAGCGTTGTGCGCCAATGGATTACCCGCGCGGAAGCGTTGTGGCGCCAGCGTTGTCGGTTGACCAGATTTAATTACGATCAAGATCACCCACATGACCCGGCCCCGAAGGGTCGGGCATACCCCTGGGGTAGCGATTTCCGACCCACCTGGGGGGCACCCCCTCCCCGGCGGCTCCCCTCGGGTATACCGCCGACCGGTCGCCGAAAGTGATTGCCTATCTCAATGACACGGGGGGTACTTGCTTTAGCCGCGTCTGGGATCAGCCTCGGTCGTCGAGCCGTTCGAGCACGGCCGCCGCGATCGCCTGCTGACCAGCGGGCGTGGGATGCTCGCCGTCGTTCTGGACCAGCCCGGCCCGGCCGCGGTAGGGCTGGCCGAGGTCGAGCCAGTGCCCTCCGACGGCCGTGACGGCGTGGCGCAGCGCCTCGTTCAGCGGAGCGAGGTCGTCGTCGCTCGCCCCGCCCGTGAGCGCGTTGAAGCCCAGGATGCGCGCGTGCGGCAGCGCGGTGCGCAGCCGTTCGACCGCGGCGGTCATGGCAGCAGAGACCGTGGAGACGTCCCGGCCGAGGTCGTTGTCGGACGCGCCGATCAGGACCATGTCGGCACGGAGGGCGATCGCCTGGTCCACCTGCGCGCCGAAGTCCTGCTCGTCGCCGCCGTGGGCGACGAACCCGACGCCGGGCACGCTGTAGTTCTCGAGCTCCCACCGCCGGTCGACCGCCACGAGCGCAGGCCAGGCCTCGGCGGGCCGCAGTCCCGCCCCGGACTCGATCGAGTCGCCGATGACGGCGACCGTCGGGTGGTCCTTGCCGTTGACGGCGGGGCCGCCGGCGACGCCCGGGACGGAGGAGGCAGTGGTGCATCCGCTGAGCGCGATGGCTCCGAGCAGGAGCGCGGAGAGCGCGGTGGCGGTGACCGCGAGCGGCCGGTGGGGATGCATGCGCTCAGCCTATGATTGGAACTGGGCTGTGTTTGTCGTCGGTTCTCAAAAGGGGCTCGCGGGGCCTAACCGTGACTGCAGTTGGTCAGCCAATGCGAGTGCTTCCTCACCTAGCCTGCGGGCCTGATCCACGGTTAGGTCTTGGATGCCGTTGACGTCGATGATGATCCGGTGCTCGCGCTCGAGCGAGACGCCGTGACGCCAACTCGCGTGGCAGCAGATGCCGATCCAGACGGGGCCGATGTAACGTCCCCGCTGTAATCCTTGGATTGCGGTCATATGCCCTCCTTCCCTTTTGAGGGGCGGCGGCGCCTGGGTGCGATCATACCGATGATACGCTTCAAATCGGATTTTACATACTAAAAGATTGGATCTGAAGTTTTACCGGACTTCTAGTCTGGAGGGCTCCCGCCATGAAAGGGCGTCTTGGTCCAACATTTCTCGAAACCGGCGCTTACCTCACCGACGCCGTGCTAGTCAGGCCGTGCGGCTCGGTGGGCTCGTGACCCAGCTCCTCGAAGGAGCGTTCCCAGTCGTCTAGTAGCTCAGGCATCGGTGCGGTGTTACTCGACGAAATTCAACTCGTCTTCGGGCGCCGCCATCACTTCGCGCCTCGGGCCAACTGACCACTTTTGGTCAGTTGCTGTGTCCGGCGCCTTGAACCGTGCCAGCTTCCCCAGCTCGGGTTCATCGCGGACAAACGCAAGGAGTGTGTCGAGTTCCGCGCGTCGAACAGCACGAACCGACCGCCCTGGCGCACCGGGAGACCGCCGCCGTCGCGGCGCTGGACCGTTGTAGGGGTTCGGTGACCGTGTATGACGGTGGCGTCCGTCATTGGGCGTACTCGGTCAGAGCCGCACCGAACGCCAGCGCGTGAGAACGCGGCACCGACAGATCGACATTGCCCTGGTCGGTACGGGCACCTGCTGTCTGACGATCTGACACGGGTGGCCAAGAGCCTCGACAGGGCGGCGCGCAAGGCCCGCTGCTTAGTTGGGTGTTATGGCTGGTTGTCGGGGTTGTTTGGCGCATAGCGCGTACGGGGCGAGTACGACCCAGGCATATAGCAAACCCGAGCTAATGCCTAAAACGGCGCTGACCTGCTGATTCTTGGTGCCCTCGGTGGGATTCGAACCCACACTGGACGGGTTTTGAGTCCGTCCCGAGGGTGTATAGGGAGGTGACGGCAGGAGTTGCTGGGTGTCGGAACAATAGTTTTGAACTGCGTATATCTGGCTACAACGTTTTTGATTGGGATTGCTGCGTGACGGCCGAAATAGGCACGGTTCTGCTTCTGTTGCGGTATCTACTGCGGTACGCGCTGGAAGTGGTGGGGCGACCGGGTGGCCTCGCGGCGCGAGGGTAAGGACAGGCGAACGTGCGTCTTGTGGTGACCGGGGCCATGGTGACCATCCCAATATTTTCAAAATGTGGTTCACGCAAAGAAGCGCCCGGAGGGTCGCTGGGGTGATCGCGACTTAGAGATTCGACCCACCCCCTCCCCAGGCGCTTGGATGACGCACTGCGATTGGTGCCCTCGACTCGCCGCTTCCTCAGCGCCCGTCGTCGTTGTGATGGCTTGACAGTTCCTGGGCCAGGATGGGCGCACCGAGTTCGCAGGCGTCGATACCGAGTGCCCCGCACAGTTTGAGGACCTCCATGATCTCTTCGATGGTGGCTCCGTGTGCCAGCGCGCCAGCAATGTGGCGACGAATGGCGGGGGTGTAGAGGTGGGTGCAGGACGCCTCGGCGGCGATGGCCATCAGTTCGACCAGCTTGGCCGGGAGCACACCGCGGTAGAGGTCGGCGGCCATCGCCATGAACTGTTCGAGCCATTGCGGGTCGAGTTCGTAGATGGCATCCTAGGCCGGGTTGAATAGGCCTGCTGTCTTCATCTCATCGATAACCGGGGTGTTCACGGGTCTTCCAAGGATGTTGCAAGGTGCCCGCGTCAGCTTGTACCGCGCCGACTTCGGCCCCTCGGCCACCTTGGGGAAACCAGACCCAGGGGCGACGCCGTCCACCGCGCAATGGGCTGTCCGTTCGGCATGTCCTTCCACCGGTTGCGTAGCAACAGCAAGCGCGACGGGCGGACCCACCCTGCAGTCCGCATTCGTGTTCGACGACATCGGCGGACAATGGCATGCAGTTGGCACAGCCACACCGGCGGCACCGCCACAGCCCGGCATGGCGGAGTTTAACGGTTGCACATTCCCCGCCGAATACTGGACCGTCATCACGCTGCAGCCACGACCCGACGGAACGCTGGCCGGCCAGTATCACGCGTGGTCGAGCCTTAAAAATTGCGGAACTGACCGAACCGTCACCTTCACCCGGATCGGAGACGTCGATCTGAACAGCCTTCCGGATCCGGCTAGCCAACCGGTGCGCGTTGCGTCCCCGGCCGAAGCGTGGCACGGCCGCTACCACGAAACGCAAACACCGGACGCCAAATACAACCCAAGCTCGGAGAATTTCTTTGTTCAGACCGACTGCCTTCGGACGGGGGAACGCTGCGTCAGCGTTGGCAAAACTGACAAGGGAGCTGAGGGTTATGTCTTTGCGGACGGAAAATGGGTTACACAATTTGGTGGGCCGTCGATTTGCCCCGACCCTAACCAATCTGTTTCAGATAAATACCATTGGGAACTTCCACTGCCTCAGCCGCCGCAAGACCCGATCACGTTACTAACTGGCCACGGACACAGGGACGTGACGGGGGCGGTCCCTGTGTCGGTTCATACGACGTAGAGGTGAAATTCGAACGCAGCGGCGACTAAATGGCCCGGTGCTGTTGCGCTTTCGCGTCGTTCTTCTGAACACTGTGTCGGGCAGCCGTGCGTTCGGCGGTCGGTCGCGGCGGTCAACATCGCCCATCAGATCGCCGCCAAAGTACCCACAACGTAGCGACACCCCCGCCTGTCTCTGTTCACTGCGGGCCGCGGGCCGGCGCCTTCTACCGGGCTCCCACCGGCCACTGCTACCACCTGGCCCTGCTATGAACCCGGCTGTTTTAATGACATTCGGTAGGTCCGAGTATCGTTGTGGCACTTTCCCATCCGTACTAGCAGGCCCTGGCGCTGTCGAAACTCGTTGGGGGAAGGTGTGTCTGGAATCCCTGCCGTCGCTGCCGCCGCGCGACCCTTCGGGTCTAGCTGCGCAGTAAGCACGTTTTGGAAATATATTGCCTAAAGCCCAACCCCCGCAACGCATTTCGATGTACTCGCGCTAATCCGTTGTACCACAATGCCTTTCACGGTACCCACACCTAGCTACAGCCCGATGCTGCGGAGTACAAACCCGATGAAAGCAGATTCCTTAACATCGGTGGCCGTTCTGCGGGCTAGTGGCAATCCATCGGGATCGCCGGGGTGGGGCAGCGTCTTAGAGTCCAAACTGCCTCAAAAACCCCAAAACCTTGTCCAACAACAGCCCAAGACCCCTAGCAAGATACGCGAAGACAGTAAGCCAACCAATAGGAGTGAACAGCAACAAGAATGCGAAAAGCAAAACGTCGCGAAGTTCATTGAGTAACTGTTGTAACTGTTGGTTCAACGAGTTGACAAACGAGCCCGCACTCGTAATCAAGCCTTGCAGGAACGACGCGATGGCGTCCTCAACGCTGGCATACGAGAGCGCGCTTGTTTTCAAGTTTTGAACGAACTGCTGCTGAAATGCTGCCGCCCGACTGGCCAACCCGTGAAAGTCCTCGGCGTACCCGGAGAACAGGTGCGCGATACCCACTGACACCTCGTCGGCGGCTGCCGGTACCAACGCAATGGTCTGGGCAGCCGCCGCCGCGTGCTCTTCGATCAGCGTCGAACCGATATTCCCCAAGTCCGCTGCCGCCGCTGTCATCATCTCCGGCACCGCAATCACATACGACATCTCGCACCTCCTAGGCCACCCGCAGTATGTGCCTTTCCTTTGAGATCGGTATGCAGTAGTGGACTACTGCTTTTCCCCGGCGGCGCTATCTGAAGTTGCCTGTGGTGAGCGACCGTGCCCGGCATGACGAGCTGCCTAGTCCATTCTTAGGAGGAACGACATTACGACCAGCCAGGCAATGCCCGGCATCACCACCGATCGGTAATCGGCGCCACTCCCATCGACGCCGCGGGCTACGTCATCCCGTTATGCCCGGGTAAGCCGAGCAGCCCGGTGCCGCCGGTGCCGGGTTTGCCCGGCGTCGCACCAGTCCCGGGGTTGCCGCCGTTCCCGCCGGCGCCGGCCAGCGTAAAGTTGCCGCCGTCACCGCCGTTACCGCCGGTCCCTGCGCCTGCGCCGCCCTCGCCGCCGGCACCGCCGCCGCCGAAGAACGGGGCGGCATGGCCGCCGTCCCCGCCAGCCCCGCCGTTGCCGGTTGCTGAGCTTCCGCCGGCTCCACCGACACCGCCGGGCCCAAGCAGGCCGGCGACGTTGCCGCCGGTCCCGCCGGCTCCGCCGGTGCCCGTTGAGCTGAATCCGCCGGCTCCGCCGGCACCGCCCCCGCCGTCCAACAGCCCGGCGGCATCGCCGCCGGCCCCGCCGTGCCCGCCGCCGGTCGCCCCGGATCCACCGGTCCCGCCGGCCCCGCCGGAGCCGAGCAGCAGGCCCGCGTTGCCGCCGGCTCCGCCGGCCCCCCCGGTGGTGCCGCCGTGTCCGCCGGCCCCGCCGGCGCCGCCGCCGCTGAACAGCAGGCCCCCATTGCCGCCGGCTCCGCCGGCGCCCCCGACGCCCGTCCCGCCGTCCCCGCCGGCCCCGCCGTTCCCGCCGGGCGCGGCGAGCAACCCGCTGAGCAGCCCGCTGGTCCCGCCGGCGCCGCCGGCCCCGCCGTTGCCGAGAGTTGAGCTCCCGCCGGCCCCGCCGGCCCCGGCGCCGCTGAACAACAGGCCCCCATGGCCGCCGTGTCCGCCGGCCCCGCCAACCCCGCCCGGCGCCGTGCTCGATCCACCCGCGCCGCCGCCCCCGCCGTAGCCGTCGAACGGGTCGCTGGAATTACCGCCGTTCCCGCCGGCCCCGCCGTTGCCGGTCGCTGAGCTTCCGCCGGCCCCGCCGGCACCGCCGATGCCCAGCAGCCCACCAGCCCCGCCATTACCGCCGGCCTGCCCGGTGCCGGGCGCGCCGGACCCGCCGGCCCCGCCGACGCCGTACAGCCACCCGCCGGACGCACCGTTTTGCCCGGTCCCCGGGGCCCCGTTGGCGCCGTTGCCGAACAGCGGGCGCCCAGTCAGGTCCTTCACCGGCGAAAACACCGCCAGGCTCTGGGCACCCTGCACCACGGCCTGCAACGGCGAGGCGTTGACCGCCTCGGCGAGCGCATACGAACTGCCCGCCCCGTTCAGGGCCTGCACGAACTGGGCGTGAAACGCCGCCGCCTGGGCGCTCAGCGCCTGAAAGCCCTGACCGTGGGCGGAGAACACCGCCGCAATGGCCGCCGACACCTCATCCTCAGCCGCGAGCAGAATCCCCGTCGTCGGGGCCGCCGCGGCCGCATTGGCCGCGCGGAGGTCCGAGCCGATGGTTGCCAAATCCGAAGCCGCCGCTGTCATCATCTCCGGCGCCGCGATCACATAGGACATGTCGCACCTCCTAGGCCACCCGCAGTATGTGTCTCTCCTTTGAGATCGGTATGCAGTGGTCGACTACTGCAATACGGGTGGGCTGCCGCAGTCGACTACTTAACTGCCGCAGTCGACTACTTAAATGGTTCTGATGTGCCGTGTTGTCGGCCACGTTTCTTGATCTTTAAAGGGATATTCGGCAGATGCTCCCGCAGACGCAACGCTTGTTGGTTGCGACTTCGTATTGACTCACCCTGCGAGGGTCGACATTGCGCTCTGCCGCGGCCCATGTGATCGCAGCGGCGATATGGCACATGCTGGCCGGCCGGCGGTGACACGATAGTGACGTGGAACGACAGTCGGCTGGCCGCGTGACATGACTGCGGCAGCCTTGGTGTGCGGGTCGTGCGGTACTGAGCTGCCCCCGAATTCGAAGTTCTGCAACGAGTGCGGTGCGGCGGTCACGGCGCACGATACCCATGCCGAGTTCAAGCAAGTGACGGTGCTGTTCGCCGATGTGGTGCATTCGATGGACATCGCCGCGGCGTTGGGTGCGGAGCGGTTGCGCGAGATCATGGCCGATCTCTCCGACCGCTGTGCGGTGGTGGTGCAGCGGTACGGCAGCACGGTCGCCCAGTGGACCGGTGACGGGATCATGGCGGTGTTCGGCGCGCCGGTGGCGTTGGAGGACCACGCCGTTCGGGCCTGTCTGGCTGCCTTGGGCCTTCAGGAGGAGGCGGCGCGGCTTGCCGTCGATGTCGGCGAGCGCGACGGTATCGATCTGCGGTTGCGGGTCGGGCTGAACTCCGGTGAGGTGATCGCCGGTGGGATGGGCTCGGGCCAGTTTGGCTACGCCACGGTGGGTGAGCAGGTCGGGATGGCCCAGCGGATGGAGTCGGTGGCCCCGCCGGGTGGGGTGATGCTGAGCGCGTCGACGGCGCGACTGGTGGAGGGCGCGGCGCGTCTGGGTGAGTTGGAGTTGGTTCGGATCAAGGGTGCCGACACGCCGGTGTCGGCCCGTCGGCTGTTGGGCATCGGCGACGGGCCTCGCGCTGTCGGGCGGGCGGAGTCGAATCTGGTCGGTCGGCGCTGGGAGATGGCCGCGGTCGAGGGCTTGTTGGACCGCGCCATCGACGGACACGGCGCGGTGGTCGGCGTGGTTGGTTCACCGGGCATCGGCAAGAGCCGTCTGGTTCGCGAGGTCACCGCCATGGCAGCAGCCCGGGGTGTCGAGGTGTTCACCGCCTTCTGCGAATCACACGCCAGCGACATTCCCTTCCGCGTCGTGGCGCGGCTGCTGCGCGCCGCCACCGGCGTGGGTGATCTGGACGGCTCGGCCGCCCGCGCCCAGCTACGGGCTCGGGTGCCCGATGCCGAGCCGGAGGACTTGGCGCTCTTCGATGACCTGCTGGGCGTCGCCGATCGCGAGGCGAAGCTGCCCAAGATCGATCCGGATGCCCGGCGGCGGCGGTTGACCGCGCTGGTCAATGCCGCGTCGCTGGCCCGAAAAGCCCCGGCGATCTATGTCGTTGAGGACGCCCACTGGATCGACGAGGTCAGCCAATCCCTGCTCGCCGACTTTGTGGCGGTGATCCCGCAGACGCACTCGCTGGTGCTGATCACCTACCGCCCCGAATATCGGGGCGCGTTGAGCCGGGTGCCCGGTGCGCAGAGCGTCGCCCTGGCGCCGCTAAGCGATTCGGAGACCGCAGCACTGGTCACCGGGTTGCTGGGGCCGGACCCCTCGGTGAGCGGGTTGGCCACCATGATCGCCGAAAGGGCTGCCGGGAACCCGTTTTTCGCCGAGGAGATGGTGCGCGAGCTGGCCGAGCGTGGTGTGCTGCGCGGAAACCGCAGCGCCTATGTTTCGACGGTCGGGGCTGCCGAGGTCAGCGTGCCCGCCACCGTGCAGGCAACGATTGCCGCGCGTATCGACCGGCTTGACCCGGCGGCCAAGCGCACCTTGAGTGCTGCGGCGGCCATCGGCTCACGGTTCGACGCGGGCCTGCTCGAAACCCTGGGCATTGAACCCAGTCTCGCCGATCTTGTGGTGGCCGAACTCGTTGATCAGGTGCGGTTCATCCAAGGACCGCAGTATGTGTTTCACCATCCGCTGATTCGCACGGTGGCCTACGACTCACAGCTCAAATCCGATCGCGCCGAGCTGCACCGGCGGCTGGCCGCCGTAATCGAAGCCCGCGCGCCGGAAACGGCCGAGCAGAACGCGGCGCTGATCGCCGAACATCTGGAGGCCGCCGGTGATGGGCACGCCGCCTACGGCTGGCACATGCGGGCGGCAACCTGGGCGACCAACCGCGACATCACCGCCGCGCGACAAAGTTGGGAGCGCGCCCAGAAGATCGCCGACGCACTGCCCGCCGAGGACCCGAACCGGGCGGCCATGCGAATTGCCCCTCGCGCCATGTTGTGCGCGATCGCCTGGCGAGTCCACGTGAATGTTGCCGGTGCCCGGTTTGAGGAACTACGGCAGTTGTGCGCCGCCGCCGGGGACAAGGCGTCGCTGGCGATCGCCATGGCGGGGCTGGTGGTGGATCACGCGTATCACGACCGGTTGCGCGAGGCGTCGCAGCTGGCATCGGAAGCGATGGCCCTCATCGAGTCGATCGGCGATCCGACCCTGACGGTCGGGCTGTCCCAGGCCGCCATCCTCGCCAAGCTTGAAACCGCCGAGGTGAGTGACGTGCTGCGCTGGTCGCAGCGGGTCATCGACCTGGCCGACGGTGACCCGACTAAAGGCAACTTCATGCACGGGTCCCCGCTAGCAGGGGCCTTTACAGTCCGGGCTATTGCCCGGTATTGCCTGGGTCGTCCCGGATGGCACGACGACATGCAGCATGGCGTGGCCATGGCCCGCAGCGCCGACCCCGTGTCCTACGCGATGGACGTCACCTTCGCCTACTTGGCAATATCGCTTGGCGTGCTGAGGCCCGACGATTCGGCTGTGCGCGAGATCGAGGCTGCCCTCCGGATTGCTGAACCATCCAGTGACGATCTCGCGGTGGCCGTCACGAAGCTGACGCTGGGCGTTGCGCTGGTGCACCGCCCAACGGCTGCGGAGCGCGACCGCGGACAGCAGCTGCTGACCGAGGTCAGCGAGGTGTTCCTGCGCCGGGGACACCACCTGGCCGATCGATCGGTCGTCGAGGTCTACGTGGCGCGGGAGAGGGCTCGACGTGGGGATCGCGACGAGGTCATCCCGCTGATGCGCGCCGCCGTCGACCATCTGTTCCGCCAGGGACAGTTGCTGCTCTGGGGCGTTCCTGCGACAGGTGTTCTGGTGGAGACACTGCTGGATCGCGGGACCGAGAGCGACGTGGCCGAAGCCCAGGCCGCGATCGAGCGGTTAGCGGCCGCGCCAGCCGATGAGGGTCTGGTGCTGCGCGACATCTGGCTGTTGCGGCTGCGGGCTCTGCTGGCGCGGGCTCACGGCGACGCCGCGGCTTACGCGCACTTCCGGGATCGCTACCGCGACATGGCGAGATCGCTTGGCTACGAAGGGCATATCGCGTGGGCCGAGGTGATGGAATGATGGCGGCGGACTTGGTGTGTGGGCCGTGCGGAACTGAGCTTCGGCTGAGGCCAAGTTTATACCGACCGCCTTCATCGATGACCCTGTTAGCCCGAAGCTTTCCGGTTGTGCTTGTTGGCGATGCATAAACCGCAGCGGCCACCGACGAGTCGGATATCTGGATGGTCGGGGCACATGCCATTCATGCCGAATAACCCCTCTATCCGCGATGCATCGGATGATCTTTCTGTGTCCGGGACGGTTTGGCGTCGGTCGCTCCCCGAACCGACACAACTGGTTTGAACCGACACGTCTGGTTCGGCGGCCGACTCCGTACCCTCTAGGACCGGTTCAGCGGGTTGATCCGGTTCATCCGGTCGGGTGGTGTCGGTTGAACCGGTTTGAACCACATGGGCCGGTTGGGGGGCGAGGCCGAGGCGGCGCCAAGACGACAGGAGGTCCACGCACAGGTAGCCACGCGGGCCACCATGTTCGATTCGTGTCGTGTAGACCTTGACCACCTGGCGAATCATTCGACTTAAACTTTGAGCCGATAACTCGTGGCCCCTAGCGTTGGCCGCGCTCCAATCCTCGGGGTGGAATGTTTTCAGCGCCGCCAACATGTCCTTCGTCGATACGAAGGTACGACCGTAGAACAGCCCTCCGGGCACATTCCGCAGCCTGTGCAGATGGTGCATCAGGCGCATAGCCGGCGGCATCGACTGCTGTCCGTCTTCCCGTTCGGCTCGCTGCTCGCGGATATCACGTACAGCCAAATCCGTAACGGTCTGAGGCCAGTGACCGCCAGCGACCACCGCAACCCGCATCAGTGGGCGCCACTTGTCTTTCATCCGACCACGGCAGTCATCGGGCAGATCCACCGCAAGTCCAGCAATCCGGTCACTGGCGCTGCTGGCCCAATCACTGAGACGCCTCTTTAGATGGACGGCCCCGGATTCGATCATCTCCCAATCGGTGTCATCGACAAGGCCGTCGAGATCCGGAACGAGCAGTACCCGAAGGCAGCGCGAGCGCGTGTCGTCGGGCAACAGCGGAGCGTTACCTGAGATCACGACAGGCGCGAATGTGGGCATATTCTCGACACGCCAACCACCCTGCCCGTCAGGCACTGTCACGGGCCTCGTGGCTCCGAGCTTGTAGCCGGAGTTGAGCACCGACAGCAGGTCATCGACGCCGGGGCGGTCTGGCTTTAGGTTGCGATCTGCCTCGTCGATTATCAGGGTGGCGGGTAGCGCGGCGTTGGCGAAGAGCAGCCGCGCCATCATCGCCGGGCTGGACACCTGACCCATCAGCACCCCGTGGCCGCAAAGGCGGCCCAGGTGCTCACAGAGTGTCGTTTTGCCCGATCCGTACATCGACGAGTCGATTTGTAGCCGAGGGCTGGTGTAACACTCATTGGGCACGTGGGTGTGTGCGGTCCACACCGACAGTAGGTCCAGATCTGCGGAGTCGAATGGCCTGATGTATGTGCCGTACCAGCCGCGGAGGTCGTCGAGAAGCACGGCCCCATCAATTGGGGCCGAACCGGTCGAGCCGGTTGGATCGGTTGAGCCGGTTGGGAATTGGACGACTTTGCCGCTCACGCTCCGACCCGCTTCCAGCGGCAAAGCGCGGCATGGTCGTACAGATCGTGCCAGCGTTCCTGGCAGCCGGGAAGGAGCATGGCGTGTAGGTGGCTGCTGTTCTGCATGCAGTTGATGCACACGGGCGCGTCAGCCGTCCCGATGTTCGACGTATCGATCATGCAGAACAGTTGCGCGCGGGGGATACGGCGGCCGCAGGCATGGCAATTGTTCACGCCGGCACCCCGTCGCCGGAGCTTTCACCGCGCACCGATCCGGCCTTCTGGCCGTCTAGCCACGACTCCAAATCGGCCACATCGAACCAGAGCCGCCGCCCAACGACATAGCTACGCGGACCCTGGTTCGTCGCCCGCCAGAAGCGGAGGGTTCCCACGGGCACGCCCGTAATCTCCGAGGCCCCTTCGATTTTCACTCTTTCGTTCATCACGTTCCCTTGCCAATCACGCCGGGACGATCCCGACACACACAAGCTTCGGGAACATACCTGCAGGCGACAAGCACCGCTAGACGGGTTTCCTGCGGTACGGCTACTATCTGCGGTATGCCGATAACCAGGAACCCTCGGGCGGGCATCGATGACCGGTGGCACCGGAGCGTCAAGCAACCAGACGGGTCGATGCGGAAAGAGAAGAGCGCCGTATTCGGCAAGGTGTCGCGCTGGCGTGTTCGGTGGGTAGACGACACAGGCCAGGAGCACACAAAAGTGTTTCGGCTCAAAGAATCCGCGCAGGCACACCTCGACCAGGTGGCAGCCGAGATGGTGAACGGGACATATGTCAGTCCGAGGTCATCTGGGGTCACCTTCGGCGAGGTAGCAAAGGAGTGGATCGACGCTAAGCAGACGCGAAAGCCGAAGACTGTCGCAGGCTACGTGTCGTTGCTGGACAACCTTGTCCTGCCGAAGTGGCGCGACGTGAAGCTTGCAGACATCAGCCATGCCGATGTTCAACGCTGGGTTAGCGAGCTATCCCGGAATGGGTCAGTGCGCACGGAGGGGAAGGGGCTTTCAGGGTCACGCGTGCGGCAGGCGCACCAGGTGCTCGGCGCGGTGTTGAAGTACGCCATTAAGACAGAGCGGTTAGGTAAGAACGTCGCCACAGGCGCCCAGCTGCCGAGAAAGAAGGGTGCGAAGGAACACGTGTATCTGACACACGAACAGGTGTGGTCGCTTGCAGACGCAGTGAGGGATGTCGCAACTGACGCTGGATTAAAGCCGCAGACCTACGCCAGTCTCACGCTCGTACTGGCCTACTGCGGACTGCGGGTCGGCGAGGCGCGGTCACTGCGCTGGCGCGACCTGAAGGACAAGACCATTACCGTGCGGGCGTCTACGACAAAGGTCGATGGTATGGGATACGTCGAAGACACCACCAAGACACACAGAACCCGCTGGGTGCCGGTGCCAGAGCCGGTATGGAACAGGCTCGCAGGAACGTTTATCACGTCGCCTGACCTTATGACGGCCGCACTGGGCACCCTTCATCGCGATACCGTGATCCGTCATACGAAGTCGAGAGGTAGTTGGGCCGAACGCGATGACATCGACCAGCAGTATCAGCGGGCCAGGGGGTGGCTAGATGAATTCGCCGCCGACTTCTTCGCAACGAGAGATCTAGTCACGGCGGCGCTGGAACACGAGTCCGCCAACAACCCCGACGGCGATTTCAGGCAGGCATGGAAAGCATTAAGAGCCTTCTCCGAACCCCGGGTGTTCCCCGGTAAGAAGGGTGGTGTTCTAACAGACGCCGACTACCGCGCAGTCTTCGACAAGGCTGTCACCAAGATTGGAGTCAGTTGCCTCACGCCGCATGGCTTGCGTCACACCACGGCGTCGCTGGCAGTGTCGGCAGGTGCCAA
Source organism: uncultured Actinomycetota bacterium (assembly GCA_963767375.1). GTDB lineage: Bacteria > Actinomycetota > Actinomycetes > Mycobacteriales > Mycobacteriaceae > Mycobacterium. Next base: position 665,296 of record CAVYDT010000003.1, on the reverse strand, counting down.
CGTCAAGGCGGTGCAACGGCTTCTAGGGCACGCCTCGGCCGTCATGACGCTGGATGAGTACGCCGACCTGTTTGACGACGATCTGGTCGCCGTCGCCGATGCGCTGGACAAGGCTATGCGCGACTACTGCGGTATTACTGCGGTATCTGAGCCCTCGCGTGAACCGACAAAATAGCCATTGAGCTGGTGCCCTCGGTGGGATTCGAACCCACACTGGACGGGTTTTGAGTCCGTTTCCTCTGCCAGTTGGGATACGAGGGCGTTCTTGGTTGAGATGCGGCCACCCAACCTTGAGCAGCCTCCCACCATAGAGGATCGGTCTAGGTCGTCGCTTCTGGCGCCCCGAGGTTCCTGGTCACAGCCGCCCACGACACAATGGCCGTCATGACAGGCCCCACGACCGACACCGGCGCCACGCCAGCGCGCCGGGTCCTGATCGCCGAAGACGAAGCGCTCATCCGGATGGACCTGGCCGAGATGCTGCGAGACGAGGGTTACGACATCGTCGGAGAAGCCGGCGACGGCCAGGAGGCCGTCGAGCTGGCCGAGCAGCACAAACCCGACCTGGTGATCATGGATGTGAAGATGCCGCGCCGCGACGGGATCGATGCCGCGTCGGAGATCGCCAGCAAACGCATCGCGCCGATCGTGGTGCTGACCGCCTTCAGCCAGCGCGACCTGGTCGAACGGGCACGCGATGCCGGGGCGATGGCGTATCTGGTGAAGCCCTTCACCGTCAGCGACCTGATCCCGGCCATTGAACTGGCAGTCAGCCGGTTCGCCGAGGTCACGGAGCTGGAACGCGAAGTGGCGACGTTGTCGGACCGGCTGGAGACCCGCAAGATCGTCGAGCGCGCCAAAGGCTTGCTGCAGGCCAAACAGGGCATGACCGAGCCCGAGGCGTTCAAATGGATTCAGCGTGCCGCCATGGACCGGCGGACCACCATGAAGCGGGTGGCTGAGGTCGTCCTGGAAACCCTGGGGGACGCGCCGAAGGACGCCGACGAGGCCTGAGCCTGCGGTGAGGGCATCGAGACTGCGCCCAGGTCGCTCTGCAGGGCGTTTTGCACGCCCTGATCGCAGTCTCGGGGCGAGGCGCGCTAGCGGGCCACGATCACCGACGAACCATGGCCGAACAGGCCCTGATTGGCGGTAACGCCGACCTTCGCGTTCTCCACCTGCCGGCCGGTGGCCTGGCCACGTAGCTGCCAACTCAGCTCGCAGACCTGGGCGATCGCCTGGGCGGGGATGGCCTCGCCGAAGCACGCCAGCCCGCCCGACGGGTTGACCGGGACCGTGCCGCCGATGGTGGTCGCACCGCTGCGTAGCAGCGCCTCGGCCTCGCCCTTCGCGCATAGCCCCAGGTGCTCATACCAGTCGAGTTCCAGCGCGGTGGACAGGTCGTACACCTCGGCCAGGCTCACGTCCTCGGGCCCGATGCCCGCCTCGGCATAGGCCGCGTCGAGGATCTGGTCCTTGAACACCCGGTCGGGTGCGGACACAACGGCCGTGGAATCCGTTGCGATATCCGGTAATTCGGGCAGATGCTGCGGGTAGCGCGGGGTCACCGTGCTGACCGCGCGCACCGACGGCACGCCGTCGAGCGAGCCGAGGTGCTTGCGGGCGAAATCAGCGCTGGCCACGATCAGCGCCGCGGCGCCGTCGGAGGTGGCGCAGATGTCGAGCTGCCGCAACGGGTCGGCCACCACCGGGCTGGCCAGCACGTCGTCGACCGAGGACTCCTTGCGGTAGCGGGCATTTGGGTTCTGCAGGCCGTGCTGGGAGTTCTTGACCTTGACTTGCGCGAAGTCCTCGGACGTCGCGCCGTAGAGGTCCATCCGCCGGCGCGCCAGCAGCGCGAAGTACACCGGGTTCATGGCGCCGATGAGGTGGAACCGCTGCCAGTCGGGGTCGTTCTTGCGTTCCCCGCCGACCGGCGCGAACGCCCCCTTCGGGGTGGTGTCGGCGCCGATCACCAGCGCGACGTCGCAGAAGCCAGCGAGAATCTGGGCGCGGGCGCTCTGCAGCGCCTGCGAACCGCTGGCGCAGGCCGCATAGCTGGAACTGACCGGCACGCCGTTCCAGCCGAGCTTCTGCGCGAACGTCGACCCGGCGATGAAGCCTGGATAGCCGTTGCGGATGGTATCGGCCCCGGCGACCAGCTGGATCTGGCGCCAGTCCAGGCCGGCCTCGGCCAGCGCGGCGCGCGCGGCGACCACACCGTATTCGGTGAAGTCCCTGCCCCATTTGCCCCAGGGATGCATTCCGGCGCCGAGGATGTAAAGCGGTTCGGGTGAACTCATGATGCGATCCTCCACGCGTGCACGATGCGCTCGACGCCGTCGTCGTCAGTGAACAGCGGCATCGTGGTCAGCTCCATCTCCATGCCGACCTTCAGGTCGGCCGCCAGCGTGCCCTCGACCACCTTGCCCAGGACGATGATTCCCTCGTTGGCGAGCTCTACCGCGGCGATGGCGAACGGTTCAAAGGGATCCGGTGCGGGGTAGGGCGCTGGCGGGGGATAACGATTTTCGGTGTAACTCCACAACGTCCCCCGGGTCGATAGCGCGACGGACTCTAGTGAGTCGCTCGCACACGCCGGGTTGGGGCAGTTGTTCTCGCGCGGCGGGAACACATAGGTGCCGCACGCCGGGCACTTGCTGCCGATCAGATGCGGCTTTCCGGTGTTGTCATCGGCGAACCATCCGGCGATCGCGGGCTCTTGACTGGTGACCTCGGGCACTCGGCCAGACTACTCAGCTCACACACGAAACTGAAACGTGTTGCAGTTCTGCCGGGGCGCATAGGCCGTCACACCCGATGCCTAGAGTGAGACCCGTGCCTGCCGCGACCGAGGACTCACCTAAGCCCACGCTGATGCTGCTGGACGGCAATTCGCTGGCGTTCCGGGCGTTCTACGCCCTGCCGGCGGAGAACTTCAAGACCCGCGGCGGGCTGACCACCAACGCGGTGTACGGCTTCACCGCGATGCTGATCAACCTGCTGCGTGACGAGGCGCCGACGCACATCGCCGCCGCGTTCGATGTGTCCCGGCAGACCTTCCGCTCCGAGCGCTATCCGGAATACAAGGCGAACCGGTCCTCGACCCCCGACGAGTTCCACGGCCAGATCGACATCACCAAGGAAGTCCTTGGCGCACTGGGTATTACGGTGCTCGCCGAGCCGGGATTCGAGGCCGACGACCTCATCGCGACGCTGGCCACTCAGGGTGAGCACGAGGGCTACCGGGTGTTGGTGGTCACCGGTGACCGTGACGCGTTGCAGTTGGTCAGCGACGACGTGACGGTGCTCTACCCGCGCAAAGGCGTCAGTGAGCTGACCCGCTTCACGCCGGAGGCCGTCGTCGAAAAATACGGGCTGACCCCCCAGCAGTACCCGGACTTCGCCGCGTTGCGCGGCGATCCCAGCGACAACCTGCCCGGCATTCCCGGCGTGGGGGAGAAGACCGCGTCCAAGTGGATCGTCGAGTACGGCTCGCTGCAAGGGCTGGTCGACAACGTCGACTCGGTGCGCGGCAAGGTGGGCGAGGCGCTGCGAGCGCATGTAGCCGGCGTCATCCTCAACCGCGACCTCACCGAGCTAGTCAAAGACGTGCCGCTGGCGCAAACCCCGGACACGCTGCGGCTGCAGCCGTGGGATCGCGACCATATTCACCGGCTCTTCGACGACCTGGAGTTCCGGGTGCTGCGGGACCGGTTGTTCGACACCCTGGCCGCTGTCGAGCCCGAGGTTGAGGAAGGCTTCGACGTGCGCGGCGCCGGGCTGGAGCCCGGCACGGTGGCGCAGTGGCTGACCGAGCACGCCGGCGACGGACGCCGGTCCGGGCTGGCCGTCGTGGGAACCCACCTGCCGTACGACGGGGACGCCACCGCACTGGCCATCGCCGCCGCCGACGGGGACGGCGGCTACCTCGAGACCGCGACGTTGACCCCCGAGGACGACGCCGCACTGGCGGCCTGGCTGGCCGATGGCGCGAAACCCAAAGCCCTGCATGAGGCAAAGCTGGCCATCCACGACCTCGCGGGCCGTGGCTGGACGCTGAACGGCGTCACCTCCGACACCGCCCTGGCCGCCTACCTGGTACGGCCCGGACAGCGCAGCTTCACCCTGGACGACCTGTCGCTGCGCTACCTGCGGCGCGAGTTGCGCGCGGAAACCAGTGAACAGCAACAACTTTCGCTGCTCGACGACATCGACGGAACCGACGAGCAAGCCGTTCAGACCGCGATCCTGCGGGCCCGCGCGGTGGTGGACCTGGCCGAAGCGCTCGACGCCGAACTGGACCGCATCGACTCCACCGCGTTGCTGGGCGAGATGGAACTGCCGGTTCAGCAGGTGCTGGCTGACATGGAGGCCGCGGGTATCGCCGTCGATCTGGGGATGCTCACCGAATTGCAAAGCCAGTTCGGCGACCAGATCCGCGACGCCGCCGAGGCCGCGTACGCGGTGATCGGCAAGCAGATCAACCTGGGCTCACCCAAGCAGCTTCAAGTGGTGCTGTTCGACGAGCTGGGCATGCCGAAGACCAAGCGCACCAAGACCGGCTACACCACCGACGCCGACGCCCTGCAGTCGTTGTTCGACAAGACCGGGCACCCGTTCCTGCAGCATCTGCTGGCCCACCGCGACGTCACCCGGCTCAAGGTCACCGTCGACGGGTTGCTGAACTCGGTGGCCGGCGACGGCCGGATCCACACCACGTTCAACCAGACGATCGCGGCGACCGGCCGGCTCTCCTCGACCGAGCCCAATCTGCAGAACATCCCGATCCGCACCGACGCCGGCCGCCAGATCCGGGACGCGTTCGTGGTCGGGAACGGCTACAGCGAGCTGATGACCGCCGACTACAGCCAGATCGAGATGCGGATCATGGCGCACCTGTCCCGCGACGAAGGGCTGATCGAAGCCTTCAACACGGGCGAGGACCTGCACTCGTTTGTGGCGTCGCGCGCGTTCGGGGTGCCGATCGAGGAGGTCACCGCCGAGCTGCGCCGCCGGGTCAAGGCGATGTCGTACGGGCTGGCCTACGGGCTGAGCGCGTACGGGTTGTCCGCGCAGCTCAAGATCTCCACCGAGGAGGCCAAGGACCAGATGAACCAGTACTTCGCCCGGTTCGGCGGAGTGCGCGACTACCTGATGGATGTCGTCGAACAGGCCCGCAAGGACGGCTACACCTCGACTGTGCTGGGCCGGCGCCGGTACCTGCCCGAACTGGACAGCAGCAACCGTCAGGTCCGCGAGGCCGCCGAACGGGCGGCGCTCAACGCGCCGATCCAGGGCAGCGCCGCCGACATCATCAAGGTGGCGATGATCGAGGTGGACAACGCGCTCAAAGAGGCCGAGCTGGCGTCACGCATGCTGCTACAGGTGCACGACGAGCTGTTGATCGAGATCGCGGCCGGTGAGCGCGAGCAGGTAGAGGCGCTGGTGCGCGACAAAATGGGCGGCGCCTACCCGCTCGACGTGCCGCTGGAGGTGTCCGTGGGTTACGGCCGCAGCTGGGATGCAGCGGCTCATTGAGGGCTCATTAGCCGCATATCGGCCGTCCGGGGTAACGTGGCGGCTGAAAATCTCGCGGAAATTCGCCGTGGCGTTACGTACGCGACGGATAGTGCGGTTTGTCCAGCGTGTGCCCTGTCGAGTAACCTCGACGGGTAAACCCCGTTTTTGTCCCTACGACCCAACCTTGTCCGGAGCAACCCAACAATATGCCGAGTCCCACCGTCACCTCGCCCCAAGTAGCCGTCAACGACATAGGCTCCAGCGAGGACTTTCTCGCCGCAATAGACAAAACGATCAAGTACTTCAACGATGGCGACATCGTCGAAGGCACCATCGTCAAAGTGGACCGGGACGAGGTGCTCCTCGACATCGGCTACAAAACCGAAGGGGTCATCCCCGCTCGCGAACTCTCCATCAAGCACGACGTCGACCCCAACGAGGTCGTTACCGTCGGCGATGAGGTCGAGGCCCTAGTCCTCACCAAGGAGGACAAAGAAGGTCGCCTGATCCTGTCCAAGAAGCGCGCGCAGTACGAGCGCGCCTGGGGCACCATCGAGGCGCTCAAGGAGAAGGACGAGGCCGTCAAGGGCACCGTCATCGAGGTGGTCAAGGGTGGCCTGATCCTCGACATCGGGCTGCGCGGCTTTCTGCCCGCCTCGCTCGTCGAGATGCGGCGCGTGCGCGATCTGCAGCCGTACATCGGCAAGGAGATCGAGGCCAAGATCATCGAACTGGACAAGAACCGCAACAACGTGGTGCTGTCCCGCCGCGCCTGGCTGGAGCAAACCCAGTCCGAGGTGCGCAGCGAATTCCTCAACCAGCTGCAGAAGGGCACCATCCGCAAGGGTGTGGTCTCGTCCATCGTCAACTTCGGCGCGTTCGTCGATCTGGGCGGTGTGGACGGTCTGGTGCACGTCTCCGAGCTGTCCTGGAAGCACATCGACCACCCGTCCGAGGTGGTCCAGGTGGGCGACGAGGTCACCGTCGAGGTGCTCGACGTCGACATGGACCGCGAGCGGGTTTCGTTGTCGCTCAAGGCGACTCAGGAAGACCCGTGGCGCCACTTCGCCCGCACGCACGCCATCGGCCAGATCGTGCCCGGCAAGGTCACCAAGCTCGTTCCGTTCGGCGCGTTCGTCCGCGTCGAGGAGGGCATCGAGGGCCTGGTGCACATCTCCGAGCTGGCCGAGCGTCACGTCGAGGTTCCCGACCAGGTGGTTGCCGTCGGCGACGACGCCATGGTCAAGGTCATCGACATCGACCTGGAGCGCCGCCGGATTTCGTTGTCGCTCAAGCAGGCCAACGAGGACTACACCGAAGAGTTCGACCCGGCAAAGTACGGCATGGCCGACAGCTACGACGACCAGGGCAACTACATCTTCCCCGAGGGCTTCGACCCCGAAACCAACGAATGGCTCGACGGCTTCGATAGCCAGCGCACCGAATGGGAAGCTCGCTACGCCGAGGCCGAGCGCCGGCACAAGATGCACACCGCGCAGATGGAGAAGTTCGCTGCCGCCGAGGCGGCCGGACATGGCGGCGACGAGCAATCGTCGTCCACCAGCGCGCCGCAGGAAAAGGCCGCGGGTGGGTCGCTTGCCAGCGACGCCCAACTGGCCGCTCTGCGGGAAAAGCTCGCCGGCAACGCCTAATAGTCGTTAGCGGATGCTTCGCATCGGGCTGACCGGTGGCATCGGCGCCGGGAAGTCGGTGCTGTCCGCCACCTTCGCGCAATGCGGCGGGATCATCGTCGACGGGGACGTCATCGCGCGCGAGGTGGTCGAGCCCGGCACCGAGGGGCTGACGTCGCTGGTCGACGCGTTCGGTGACGACATCCTGCTTCCCGACGGGGCACTGGACCGTCCGGCATTGGCCGCCAAGGCTTTTCGCGATGACGAGGCGCGCCAACGGCTCAACGGGATCGTTCACCCGCTGGTAGGCAAGCGCCGCGCGGAGATCATCGCGGCAGTGCACGACGACGCCGTTGTGGTCGAAGACATTCCGCTGCTGGTGGAATCGGGAATGGCGGCGCTGTTCCCGCTGGTGGTCATCGTGCACGCCGACGTCGACGTACGGCTGCGACGGCTGGTCGAGCAACGCGGGATGCCCGAAGAGGACGCCCGCGCGAGGATCGCGGCGCAGGCCGACGACGAGCAACGTCGTGCCGTCGCCGACATCTGGCTGGACAACTCAGGCACGCAAGACGATTTGGTCGCGCGGGCCCACGATGTGTGGAACAACCGCATCCTGCCTTTCGCCCACAACCTCACGCAACGTCAGATCGCCCGTGCACCGGCACAACTGGTTCCGGCCGATCCGACCTGGCCGGAGCAGGCGCAGCGCATTGTCAACCGGTTGAAGACCGCGTGCGGCCACCGGGCGTTACGGATCGACCACATCGGATCGACCGCTGTGCCCGACTATGACGCCAAGGACGTCATCGACATCCAAATCACCGTCGAATCCCTCGCGGTGGCAGACGAACTCGCCGAACCGTTGCTGTCTTCGGGCTATCCCCGCATCGAGCACATCACCACCGACGTCGCCGAGGCAGGAGCCCGCAGCACCGTCGGCCGCTACGATCACGCCCGCGATCCATCGTTGTGGGACAAGAGGATTCACGCTTCGGCGGATCCCGGACGGCCGACGAACGTGCACATCCGGGTGGACGGTTGGCCCAATCAGCAGTTCGCCCTGCTCTTCGTCGACTGGCTCGCGGCCAACCCCGGTGTGCGCGACGAGTATCTGGCCGTCAAGCGCGCAGCCGAAAGCGGTGCCACAAGCTACGCCCGCTATTCCGAAGCCAAAGAACCGTGGTTTCTCCACGCCTACCGGCGGGCGTGGGAATGGGCCGACTCCACCGGCTGGCGGTCCTAGGTCTGATGGCGACGACCCGCTGCGCCCGGCTTCGCCGCGCTTGCGATCGCCGCTAGGGCAGTGGAGCGCCGCACTGCAGCGCACCGTTCAGTGGGTCGCTGCTTCCGGGCACCGGTCTGACTGTCTCGTCTTGCTGGGCGAAAACGTGGTCGTCCACGTCGATCTCGCAGTGCACATTGGCCGAGTAAGGGAAGTGCAGCACAATCCGTAAGCCGGCTTGCCCCGGATCGGGCAGTACCGTGTTTGCCTCGAACACGTTGCCGGGCACGGACGGAAGGCCGGTCGTGGTCGTCTGACCGCCGTTGATCAGAAAGGTGGCCTGGCTACCGGTCGTCAGCGCGTCGATCCGCGCGCGGTAGGTGATGTTGTGCAGGTCCGCCCGCGCGAGGGCGGAAATGGCCGGAATGAACTGGGAGCCTGCAGCGATCAGCGTTACGGCAGCGATCGGCATCCAATTGCGCCCGATGCAGTTCATAGCTGACGAGATTACGCCCGGCGCGATGCGAGGACCAAGCTGGTCAGCACTGCCAGCAGACAATTCAGGCACGAAGTTTGGCCAGGCGGCGCAGGGGGCCGGTCAGGGTGCGGGCGTGCCGGGACATTCCGGCCCACGGATCGCCTAGCTCGGCCAGGCGTTTGGGGATGTCGCGGATGGTGAATCTATCCGCCCGCACGCCGCGCGCGCCCAGTTCGTCCCACTGAAGCGGGGTGGCCACCGGCGCGCCGGCGCGGCCGCGTACCGAATACGGAGCAACCGCCGTCTGCGCGTAGGCGTTTCGCATGATGTCGAGATACACGCGGTCTCCGCGGTTGTCTTTGCGGGCTTCCAGGGTTCGGTGCGCCGCGTCGTCGGCCACCACGACCTCGGCGACGTCGCGCGCGAGCTGCCGGACGGTGTCGAAGTCGGCGTCGCCACGCAGCGGTACCACGACGTGCAGCCCGCGCGACCCGGTGGTCTGCACGTAAACACGCCAGTCCGAGGTCGTCGAGCACCGCGGCTGTCGCGCGGGCCGTCGCACGCACCACCGCGAAGTCGTTGCCGGACGGGTCCAGATCGAAGACGAGTCGGTCGGGGTTGTGCAGCCGGGCCCGTCGTGACTGCCACATATGCAACGTGACGCAGTTCTGGTTGGCCAGCCATCCCAACGCCTCCGGGCGTTCGGCCACCGGATGCACCAGCGTGCCGCCTTCTTTGTCGACCTCGACGCCCCTCATCCAATCCGGCATCGAATCAGCGAAATCCTGTTGCAGGAAACCCTTTTCGTCGATGCCGCGGGGGAACCTCTGCACGTTGAGCGGCCGTCCCTTGAGGTGCGGCAGCATCGTGTCGGCCACCGCGCAGTAGTAGTCGACAAGATCGCGCTTGGTGATCCCTTTTTTCGAGGACGGGCCGGGAAACAGCACCCGGTCCCCATGGGTGACCTCAACCTCAATGCGCGGCATCAGCGTGTCTCCCGCACCACGTCGCCGGGATCCTTGTCGGTGCGCAGGCCCTGGTAGCGCGGGTGGCGCAGCTTGCCGTCGCGCGTCCACTCGGTGAACCCGATTTGAGCCACCAACTCCGGGCGCACCCATCGCGCCTCGCGCTCGCGCACCAGCCCGCGGGTGAACGGCGGCGCTTCCCGCTCGATTCCGGACAACCGCTCGTGCAGGCTGCGCAGCGTGGCCTCGTCGAAACCGGTGCCGACCTTGCCGGCGTAGACCAGGTCGCCGCCGTCGTAGTAGCCGATCAGCAGCGCGCCCAGCTCGATCCGGCTGCCTTTGGGGCTGGTGTAGCCCCCGACGACGAACTCCTGATCGCGGACGCACTTGAACTTCAACCAATTCGGCGAGCGGCGCCCGTCATACTTCGAGTCGGCCAGCTTGGCGATCACACCTTCGTCGCCGCGCTCGCAGGCGGCCCGGTAGGCCGCAATACCGTCCTCGATGCGGTGCGGGGTGTTGCGCAGCGGGCCCCCGAAGTCAATGGCGCTGCGCAGCAATCGCTTCCGCCAAATCAGCGGTAGGTCGACGGTGGACGTGTCGTCGAGATGCAGCAGGTCGAAGACGTAGTAGAAGACGCGGATCCGCGACGCACGCGCCACCTCGGGATCCGTGATGCCCAGACGCCCCTGCAGCCGGGCGAAGCTGGTGCGTCGTCCCTCGAATGCCACGACCTCGCCGTCCACGACGAAACCGGAGGTGTGCTGCGCGGCGAGCGCATCGACCAACTCGGGGTAGGTTCCGTTGAGCGGCTGGCGATTCCGCGATAGCAGCCGGACTCGCTCGCCGTCGCGGAACGCCAGGCAGCGCATTCCGTCGAACTTGCGCTCGAAGATCCAATCCGGGTCGGAAAAGCGTTTCTCGGTCAGGGTGGCCAGCGTCGGTGCTCGCCAGTCGGGCACCGGTTCGTCGCGCAGCACAGCGCGGACGGACTCGGGCAGGCTGGCGAGATCCGTCACGACAACTCGTCTAACGTGCGTCCGGACAGTACTGATTCAGGCCGGCTTTTCACGGGTTTGCGTCGCACGTCGGCGTCCTCGTCTTTACGTTTCACCAGCAACTACGTCTCGTCCTTGCCCTCCCGGATCCGGGTGAGTGCGTAGCCACCGCGCAACTTCTCGCCGTAAAGACGGAACGAAAGGTGGCCGCCCCCAAGGCCTTCGGGCATCTCATGGTCGGTCTGGTTGGTGTGGGTGCCGCGGTCCCAGACGATGACGCCGCCCGCGCCGTACTCACCTTAGGGATCACCCCTCGAACGTCGCGTATCGCAGCGGGTGATCCTCGGTGCGGCGCACCATCCGCTTCCTTCGGGTTCGTCTGGTTTGTTGCTGGCCCCTTGGGTACCGCCCAGGACACCAGCACGCCGTCGATCTCGAGACGAAGATCGTAGTGGTCGCTGCGCGCCGCGTGGTACTGGATGACGAAACCCGGCGCATCGTTTCCACGGCGCTCTCGTCCCCGTCGTCCGGGCGGCTCCGGACTGCGGCCGGACGGGCGTTCGCGCCGGTATTCGCTCAAGGGCATACCGAACAAGTACCCGCGCGGTTGACCTGAAAACTACGGGAACGACCGCTGCACGTTTGCATCTAGGGTTCCCGGGTTATTCGGCATGAGTACGAGAGGAGCAACGAAATGGCCATTTGGGGATCGATTTTGATCGCGTCCGCCGTCGTTGTGGGGGTCGCCCTGATGGTTGTTGCGGCAGGCTTCGTGCGAAGCCGCAAGAAAACTCGGCGACTGCAGCAGCACTTTGGTCCCGAATACGAGCGCCTGGTATCCGAGACCGGAGACCAAAAGGCGGCCGAGAAAGAACTCACCGCCCGGGAACGCAAGCGAGACAAACTCGACATCGTTCCGCTGACACCCGCGGCTCAATCGGATTTCACGACCCGCTGGCACGAGGTGCAGACGGGCTTCGTCGATAATCCGGCAACCGCCGTCGGCGTCGCCGATCGTTTGGTGACCGAGGTGATGCGCACCCGGGGCTATCCCGTCGATGACTTCGATCAGCGGGCGGCCGACATCTCGGTGGACCACCCACAGGTCGTCGAGAACTACCGCACCGCACACGGCATTCACCTGTCGCAGCAGGACGGTGATGTCAGCACAGAGCAACAGCGCGAGGCGTTCGTGCACTATCGGGCGCTCTTCGAGGAGTTGCTCGATGCCACAACAAGCCCCTAACACTCGATGCCACTTAAAAGGAGGCAAAGGAGCATGACAACGCACGATCAAGAAACACTGACTAATTCGCACGATGAGCCGGAGACCGCGGTCGAGGCAACGCCGCCGCAGGAGGGCGAGCCCACCACACCGGTGGACTCGGCCGACCCCACGGCGGCCGATCCGGCGGCCGCACCGACGCCGCCCGCCCAGGATGCGGGCGTGCAACGCCCGCAGGATGGCGAGCCCACCGCACCGGTGGACTCGGCCGACCCCACTGCGGCCGATCCGGCGGCCGCACCGACGCCGCCCGCCCAGGATGCGGGTGTGCAACGCGAACCATCAGCGGAGGAATTGCTGTTCGCTAACGACGATCTCGCGGACTTGCGGTCGCGGTGGGCTGCCGTGCAGGCGAGCTTCGTCGACGATCCCAAGGACTGCGTCCAGAAGGCCGATGTCTTGGTCTCCGACCTGGTCGAACAGCTCACATCCGGTTTCGCCAATGCGCGCTCGCGTCTTGAGGAACAGTGGGCTCGCGGAGAACAAGCGTCCACCGAAGACCTGCGCCTGGCCCTGATGCACTACCGCGAGTTCTTCGAGCGGTTACTCGCGGTCTAATCGCCGCGCCGGAACGTCCTGGAAACGTCGCTGCCGCCAACGGGTTTCACACGCCCTAACGGCGGCGGCGACGGCTTCCTGTGCCAGGTGAGCTCGATGCCGTAGCCGGTCAGCCAGCCGTTCAGGTCATAGCCATTGCGGGCCAGCCCGTCGACGGCGTGCACGGCGCGCAGCATCGCACGCTCGGCGATCTCCACGGTCAGCAGGCCGCGGCAGAGGGCCTCCAGTAGCTCATCGACATCGGCCAGTTCCGCCCCCGCCCCGGTACGTACCTCGATGTCGAGGTAGTGATCTTCCGAACGCCACACGGCCGGGCCGGGCGTGTATTCACCGACGTCGAGGTAGTAGTCGTGGTCGCGTTCGTGACCTGGGTTGAAGTGGAAGACCGTGGCGCGCAAGCCCAACGACGGCAGCAGCCACGACTCGAGGTAATGAAATTGGGCGCGTCCGGGAGTGGGTCGGGCCAGGTAGAGCCCCCACGGCTGCAAGGTGTATTCGTCGACCGCCCGAACGATGCCCTTCGGATCGGTGTTCGTGCGGGCGACCAGGTCGAACGTTTCGTTCTTCGGTGGATGGATGATCGCAACCCTACCGACCTCTAACGTCGCAGCCGGATCTTCCATCGCACAAAGCAGGCGTAGAACACGGACAACGCGGCCAGCATGCCCATGTCGAAAAGCCAGATTTTTGAGGTGTGCTCCCAGAAACGGTCCTGGGGCAGCATCGAACCGGGCACCAGCGTCCGCACATCGACCGTCGACGCCGCGGCGGCGTACCCCCACCGCGTCGGCATCGCAAACGACAGCTGGTCGAGCCCAAGGCGGCCGGTCACCGGCACCATCCCGCCGCACAAAACCAGCTGCGCCATCACCGCCACCACGAACAACGGCATGACTTGCTCGGTGGAGCGAACGACCGCCGAGATTGCCAGCCCGAGGACGGCCGAGGCCACGCAGGTCGCCGCGACCGTCGTGAACAGCTCGACCGTGGCCGCGACGGTGCCATGGCCCATCACCACGGCGCCACGGGTCGGGGCGCCCTTGCCCAGCACCACTATCGCGGTGATGATCGCCGCTTGCAGGATGGCAAAGCCGCAGAACACGGCCGTCTTGGCGAGCAGATAGGCGCTGCTCGACAAGCCGACCGCCTGCTCGCGCCGAAAGATGGCTCGTTCGCCGACCAGGTCGCGGATCGTCAGCGCGATTCCCATGAACGCCGCGGCCGGCAGTAGCAGGCTCAGAATCTGCGCGGACTCGTCCGGCGTGCCGGCGTGCTCCGCGGGAATGTGAAATCCGCTCGAACCCGGAACCGTCAGCGACAACGAACCGAGGATGAACGGCAACAGCGCCAGGAACATGAAGTAGCCGCGATCGGCGACCACCAGCCGGACCTGGCGCCGGGAGATCGTCGAGATCTGGCGCCGCAGACTGGTGTGCACAGGCTTGCCCAGCTCGGCTGGCTCGGTCTCAGGAACCGGGCGCTTGCCCGGCGTCTGGGTCTGGGCCCGGAAGCGCCGGTTGGCCTCGTCGGGATCGGCGCCCACCTTGGAGAAGATTTTGGCCCAGTTCGTGGTGCCCATCGCGTCGCCGATGTCGTCCGGCGGGCCGCAGAACGCCGTCTTCCCGCCGGGCGCCACCAGCAGCAACTGGTCGCAGATGTCCAGGTAGGACAACATGTGCGTCACCACGATCACCACGCGCCCGGCGTCGGCCAAACCGCGCAGCATCATCATGACCTGGTGGTCCAGCGCGGGGTCCAGACCCGACGTCGGTTCGTCGAGGATCAGCAGCGATGGTCCGGTGAGTAGTTCGAGAGCCACCGAGGCGCGCTTGCGTTGACCGCCGGACAGCTTGTCCACCCGGGTATCGGCGTGTTTGGTCAGGTCGAGCTCTTCGAGCACCTGGGAGACGACCCGGGCGCGGTCGGCTTTGCTGGTGTCGGGTGGCAGCCGCAGTTCGGCGGCATAGCCCAACGCCTGGTTCACCGTCAGCTGGCGGTGCACCACATCGTCCTGCGGGACCATGCCGATCCGGCTGCGCAGGGACGCGTATTCGGCGTGAATGTCGTGGCCCTGGAAGGTGACCGAGCCGGAAGTGGGCCGGGCGTAGCCGGCGATCAGCCGGGCGAGCGTGGTCTTGCCCGCGCCGGACCCGCCGATGATGGCGGTCAGGGTGCCGGGCCGGGCGATCAGCGAGATGTCGTCGAGGAGTTGTTTGCCTTGCTTGCCATCGCCGACGGTGTACTTGACTCCGCGCACCTCCAGGCCGCCGGTGCGCGTTTCCGCCTCCTTGCGGGGGAGCAGGGTGCTGTTGCTGAACACCAGGTCGACGTTGCCGATGGTGACGACGTCGCCTTCGGTCAGGATCGCCGACCCCACCCGGATGCCGTTGACGAACGTCCCGTTGATGCTGCGGTCCCGAATCTCGGTGCCGAGCGGCGTTAACGTCAGCGTCGCGTGCTCGCGGGAGGCCAGGACGTCGGGGATGACGATGTCGTTGTCGTTGGCGCGGCCAATCGTCACGGTCCCGGCGGTGCCGGCCGCGGTTGCGGGCGCGGCGGTTCCAGATGAGCGTTGTGAGAGGAATTTCACAAATCTCGTCGCGAGGTTCGACACGTCGCCGGGCTTGGCGTCGATGACGGTGAACTCGGCCTGCTGGCGGCGTGTTCGGCGCACCCGAGCCCGCGTTGACGACGGTCCGCTCTTCCGGTGGCGGCTTGGGCGGTGGCTGCGCTGGTGACGGTGGTCGTGGCGGCGGTCCCGAAGACACCTGAGGCGGCGCCACCTTGTGCTGGTAGCGACGCGGATGTGGCGGCCCCGATGGCTTGGGTGGTGCCGGTGCGGGGCCGGTGCGCCCGCGAGCCGGGCGGGGGGTCTGGTCCCTGGTCTGCCGGGGTGGCGCGGGCCGCTGCGGGGGCTCCACCCGCCCCGGGTTCGTCGACCAGGCCAGCGTGGGCGGCCCGGAGTCCTGCGTCGACCTCATCTGCGATGGCCGGACGGTCGGCTGCTTTGACCCGATCTCGAAGGTCAGCCGGGGTCCCTGCGGATTCCCCACGTTGATGCTCTGGCCGTCGTGGATGTCGGTCACCGGCATGCGGTAGCCGTTGACGTACGTTCCGTTCAGCGATCCGTTGTCGATCGCCTTCCATCGGCCCTGATCAAAATCAAAGCGCAGGATCAGGTGCGCGCGGGATATCCGCGGGTCCGCGATGCGCAGGTCGGCGTACAGATCACGCCCGACGACCACCTCATGGCCCGGTGCGAAGGACTGTTGGGATCCGTTGTGCCGGATCGTCAGAACAGGCGGGGCGGGTCGACTCACTACATCAGTATCGGTCCGCGGCGCGAGTGCTCTCCATTGGACTCGCCTGTGACTTGGCTTTGTCTCAATTTGGCCACTCATAGCTGCCTCATAGCCTGTGTTGGCCCGTTGCCCATTCGCCTACGGCATGATTCGAACGTGATGGGTGTGAACAAAGTGAATTCCGGATCCCGATCCGGAGCGGTTTGGGGTACCCAGACGAAGCAACGGACCCCATCCCGGTGCAGACGCCCAGGGTATTTCGCCGCGCATCGAGGTTGTGGCGAGACCCGCAGGTAATGCCGAGAAACGAGGGGGCAATCACGGATGGACGAGATGAAGCGGAGGGCCAAGCGCCCAGACGCCGGGCGGCGGCTGCTGAGCAACCCGCGCCTAGGCCGTGCGTCGATGCGCGCGGGCTTTGCAATCTCTTCCTTCGGCGACGGTCGCGCATTTCTTGCGCCGCGTTCCACCGGTCAACTCGAGCCCGAACGCGGAGCCCGCGAATTTCGCAGCCGAGCGCCGGGATGAAAGCCGGGACGAAACAAGCGGCTCAGGGCTCGCGAGCGGTGCGCCATTTGCCGGCTACACCATCTTGCGGCCGCTCGGGGCCGGCGGTATGGCCGAGGTCTATCTGGCGTTGCACCCCAGGTTGCCGCGGCGCGATGTGATCAAGGTCCTCGCCGAGGCGATCACCGCGGATCGCGAATTCCGCGACAGGTTCAACCGGGAAGCCGATCTGGCCGCCACGCTGTGGCATCCGCACATCGTCGGAGTCCACGACCGCGGCGAATTCAACGGTCAGCTCTGGATTTCTATGGATTATGTCGAAGGCACCGATGCCAGCCGGTTGGTGAAAGAGCGTTACCCGGACGGCATGCCGGTCGACGAGGTGTGCGACATCGTCCGCGCCGTCGCGGGTGCGCTCGATTACGCCCACGACCGCGGCTTGCTGCACCGCGACGTCAAACCCGCCAACATCCTGCTCACCCATCCCGACCCTCCTGACGAAGGCGAACGCCGAATCCTGTTGGCGGACTTCGGTGTAGCCCGCCACCTCGGCGACATCAGCGGGATCACCGAGACGAATGTCGCGGTGGGAACCGTCGCTTATGCCGCGCCGGAACAGTTGACCGGCTCCAATATCGATGGGCGGGCGGACCAATATGCGTTGGCCGCCACGGCGTTTCATCTGCTCACCGGTGCGCCGCCGTTCCAGCACGAGAATCCGATCGCGGTGATCAGCCAGCACCTGCACGAGGACCCGCCCCGGCTCAGCGATTACCGTCCGGAGTTGGCGCATCTCGACGACGTCTTCTTCACGGCGCTGGCCAAGAACCCCGGGGACAGGTTCGAGCGGTGCCGCGATTTTTCCGCTGCCTTCGACGCCGTCGATGGCCAGATCGGGGATTGGCGCCCGAGGCAGCCCAAACCCACGTTGGCCGAGTTGCGTTCTCCTCGCCGAGTTTTGGCGGTGATGACCCACAAGTTTTCGTCACGGACCCGGTGGGCGACCGCCCTGGTCTGCGCGATGTTGATCGCGGTGGCGGCGACGTGGTCGATCCTGTATTCGTTCCAGCCCGACGCCGCCCAGCCCAGCCCGGCGCTCGCTTCGAGACCGTCGGCGCCTGCGCCCGTCGCTGCTCCGGCTGCTCCCGGTGGCCAGGGACTCGACGGCACGTATCAATTGACCTACGACCAGACCAAGCGGACCGGCAATGGCGTCCAGGTCCGGCACGACGGCCCCGCCACCGATTGGTGGGCCTTCCACTCTGCGTGCACGTCCAACGGGTGTGCGGCCACGGGGACTCAACTGGACGACACCAACCACCAGGTGGCCAGCACCACCGATGGCGGCCAGACCGACAGTCTGCGTTTCGTCGGCGGATACTGGCAGGGCGCTCCGCAGCAGGAGCGAGTGGGCTGCACCCAGCCGAACGGCCAGGTCACCGCGACCCAGCAGGAGACGGTCGCGTTGTCGCTGGCGCCGCAGGCTGACGGCACGCTGCGCGGCACCGAGACCGAGACCGTTCTCAGCAATGAGTGCGGCGCACAAGGAGCCGTGGTGCGCACACCCGTGGTGGCCACCCGCGTCGGTGACGTGCCGGCGGGCGTGAACTTGGCTGACCCCGCTCAGGTGGTCAACGCCACGACCACGCCGGCCGCCCCGTCGCCGCCCGTGTTCGGCGCGTTGTGCAGCGATGTCGGCAAACTCGGCTACGACCCGACCAACAACGAGCAGGTCGTGTGCGAGGGCAGCAGCTGGGCCAAGGCCCCCGCTACCACCGGAGTGCACACCGCCGGCAGCTCGTGTGACCGGCCGGGCATCTCGGTGTTCGCCATGTCCACCTCGAACGACGGCTACCTGCTCCAATGTGATCCGGTCACCCGGATGTGGACCCGCCCGTAACGGAGTCGCCGCGAGCGTGCGTGCTTGTCCGGTGACAGGCCGCGTCGAGTGTCATTCTGCGCACGTTCGCGACACCGAGCCACTTGTCGGTGCCGCCCACTACCCTGGGTCCCATGGCTTTCGCCACCGAGCATCCCGTCGTCGCGCATTCGGAATACCGCGCCGTCGACGAGGTCGTACGCGCCGGTGGCCGCTTCGAAGTAGTCAGCCCGCACGACCCGGCCGGCGACCAGCCGGCCGCCATCGAGGAGCTGGAGCGCCGGATTCTGGCGGGGGAGCGCGACGTGGTGCTGCTGGGCGCCACCGGGACCGGGAAGTCGGCCACGCACCGCGTGGCTGATCGAACGCCTGCAGCGGCCCACCCTGGTGATGGCGCCCAACAAGACGCTGGCCGCCCAGCTCGCCAATGAGCTGCGAGAGATGTTGCCGCACAACGCAGTTGAATACTTCGTGTCGTACTACGACTACTACCAGCCCGAGGCGTACATCGCGCAGACCGACACCTACATCGAAAAGGACAGCTCCATCAACGACGACGTGGAGCGGCTGCGGCACTCCGCGACGTCGTCGCTGCTGTCGCGCCGCGATGTGGTGGTGGTGGCCTCGGTGTCCTGCATCTACGGCCTCGGCACACCGCAGTCCTACCTGGACCGGTCCGTCGAGCTGCAGGTCGGCAGGGAGGTGGCCCGGGACGGACTGCTGCGGCTGCTGGTCGACGTCCAGTACACCCGCAACGACCTGTCCTTCACCCGCGGTTCGTTCCGGGTGCGCGGCGACACCGTGGAGATCATTCCCTCCTACGAGGAGCTCGCCGTCCGCATCGAGTTCTTCGGCGACGAGGTCGAGGCGCTGTACTACCTGCACCCGCTGACCGGCGAGGTGATCCGCCAGGTCGACTCGCTGCGGATCTTCCCCGCCACCCACTACGTCGCCGGCCCGGAGCGGATGGCGCACGCGATCTCCACCATCGAGGAAGAACTGGCGGAGCGGCTCGCCGAACTCGAAGGCCAGGGCAAGCTGCTGGAGGCCCAGCGGCTGCGGATGCGCACCAACTACGACATCGAGATGATGCGGCAGGTCGGGTTCTGCTCGGGCATCGAGAACTACTCGCGCCACATCGACGGCCGGCGGGCCGGGCACGCCGCCGGCGACGCTGCTCGACTACTTCCCGGAGGACTTCCTGCTCGTCATCGACGAGTCGCACGTCACCGTGCCGCAGATCGGCGGCATGTACGAGGGCGACATGTCGCGCAAGCGCAACCTGGTCGAGTACGGGTTCCGGCTGCCGTCGGCAACCGACAACCGGCCGCTGACCTGGGAGGAGTTCGCCGACCGGATCGGGCAGACGGTCTACCTGTCGGCCACGCCCGGGCCCTACGAGCTCAGCCAGGCCGCCGGCGAGTTCGTCGAGCAGGTGATCCGGCCGACCGGGCTGGTGGATCCGAAAGTGGTGGTCAAGCCCACCAAGGGGCAGATCGACGACCTGATCGGCGAGATCCGCAAACGCGCCGACGCCGACCAGCGGGTGCTGGTGACGACGCTGACCAAGAAGATGGCCGAAGACCTCACCGACTACCTGCTGGAGATGGGCATCCGGGTGCGCTACCTGCACTCCGAGGTCGACACGCTGCGCCGGGTGGAGCTGCTGCGCCAGCTGCGCCTCGGCGACTACGACGTGCTGGTCGGCATCAACCTGCTGCGCGAGGGGCTGGACCTGCCCGAGGTGTCGCTGGTGTCGATCCTCGACGCCGACAAGGAGGGCTTCCTGCGGTCGTCGCGCAGCCTGATCCAGACCATCGGCCGCGCCGCCCGCAACGTCTCCGGCGAAGTGCACATGTACGCCGACAAGATGACCGACTCGATGAAAGAGGCCATCGACGAGACCGAACGGCGCCGCGCCAAGCAGGTCGCCTACAACGAGGCCAACGGCATCGACCCGCAGCCGTTGCGCAAGAAGATCGCCGACATCCTCGACCAGGTGTATCGGGAGGCCGCTGATACTCAAGGCTCCGAAACCGTGGAGATCGGCGGCTCGGGACGCAACGCGTCGCGCGGCCGCCGTGCCCAGGGTGAGCCGGGCCGGGCGGTCAGCGCCGGTGTCTTCGAGGGCCGCGACACCGCGAGCATGCCGCGCGCCGAGCTGGCGGACCTGATCAAGGACCTCACCGCGCAGATGATGGCCGCGGCCCGTGACCTGCAGTTCGAACTGGCCGCGCGGTTCCGCGACGAGATCGCCGACCTCAAGAAGGAACTGCGCGGGATGGACGCCGCCGGCCTGAAGTGACGGAGACGGCGAGCACCACCGGCAGTTGGCGTGAGCTGCTGGGCGCTAAGTATCTGGGCACGTCGGTGGTGCTGGCCGGCGGCGTCGCGCTCTACGCCACCAACGAGTTCCTGACCAGCAGCCTGCTGCCCAACACGGTCGCCGAGATCGGCGGCAACCGGCTCTACGCGTGGGTGACCACGCTGTACCTGGTCGGCTCGGTGGTGGCGGCGACGCTGGTCAGCCCGCTGCTGGTGCGTGTCGGGGCGCGGGCGTCCTACCTGACGGGGCTGGCGGTGTTCGGCGTCGCCAGTCTGGTGTGCGGCGGTGCGCCCAACATGGAGGTCCTCATCGCGGGTCGCGCCCTGCAGGGCGTGGCGGGGGGCCTGCTGGCCGGCCTCGGCTACGCGGTCATCAATACCGCGCTGCCGCGTGTGCTGTGGACTCGGGCCGCAGCGCTGGTCTCTGCGATGTGGGGTGTGGCGACCGTTGTTGGGCCCGCGACGGGTGGCCTTTTCGCGCAATTGGGCTTGTGGCGGTGGGCCTTTGTGGCGATGGCGATCCTGACCGGACTGGTGGCCATCTTGGTGCCGATCGCGCTGGCCGCGGGCCGTATCGATCCGGGCGGCGCGGCACCGAAGATCCCGGTGTGGTCGTTGCTGCTGCTGGGCGCCGCGGCGTTGGCGGTCAGCGTCGCCCAGCTTCCGCGCCACGTCGCGGCAACGATCGGGCTGCTCGCCGCAGCCGCGGTGCTGGTCGGACTGTTCCTGATCGTCGACTGGCGGATGCGGGCAACGGTGTTGCCGCCCAGCGTTTTTGGGCCCGGACCGCTGAAATGGCTTTACCTGACCATGGCGGTGATGATGGTCGGGGCGATGGTCACCACATATGTGCCGCTGTTTGGTCAACGGCTGGCGCACCTGACCCCGCTGACGGCCGGATTCCTGGGCGCGGCACTGGCACTCGGCTGGACGGTCAGCGAGATCGTCAGCGCCTCGCTGGACAACCCGCGCTCCATCGCGCGGGTGATCGCGGGCGCACCGATGGTGATGGCAGCGGGGTTGGCGCTGGGTGCGGTGACCCAGCGCGATAACGCGTCGATCGGGATCGTCGCGCTCTGGGCGCTCGCGTTGCTGGTGGCCGGGATCGGCATCGGCAGCGCCTGGCCGCACTTGTCGGTGCGCGCGATGGACTCCGTCGACGACCCGTCCGAAGGCGGCGTGGCGGCCGCGGCGATCAACACGGTGCAGGTCATCTCCGGCGCGTTCGGCGCCGGCGTGGCAGGTGTGGTGGTCAACAACGCCGAAAATCGCACCGCAAGCGTCCCAAGCGGCCTCAGCGACCTGAACGACGCTGTGGCGGCGCGCTGGTTGTTCGCGGTGTTCGCCGTGGTGGGCGCGCTCGGCGTCGTCGCTTCCTACCGCGCCTCGAACGGCGCGACCCGCGGTGGTCGCTGAGGTCAGTCCGCCTCGTCCTCTGCCCGAAGCACGGCGACGACCCCGTCGACCGCGGAGAAGGCTTCCGATGCGTTCGCGATCTTGGCGCCAGACAGGGTCATGGTTACCCCAACCTGATCGTGGTCGACGTCGTGGGCATCCGCGTCGAGTTCGGTGAGCTGCCAGTTTCGTTGCCCAGACAATCGCAACAGTTCCCGCAGCACACCGCGTCCGTTCTCATAGATGATGTGCAACCGGACCGTCCCGCGCAGCCTTGCGCCGAGTTGGTGCTCAACCCTATTGAAAGCCAGTGCGCTGACGAAGTGCAGGAACACGACCGCGGTGGCGAGTAACAGCAGGCCGGCGCCAGCCGCCATGCCGATCGCGGCCGATTCCCAGACCGCCGCCGCGGTGGTCAGCCCGTGCACCGCGCCACGTCGAGTGATGATGATTCCCGCACCCAAAAACCCGATGCCCGAGACGATTTGGGCCGCGGCACGCGACGGGTCCAGCACAACCGTGCCCCCGGTCAAGACATCGCCGAAGCCGTACTTACTGATCAGCAAAACCAACGCCGACGATGTACCGACGATGGTCTGCGTCCGCAGACCCGCGCTTTTGCCCTGGATGGTGCGCTCCAGGCCGATGAGGGTGGTCAGCGCGAACGCGGCGAAAAGCTCGATCAGGTGTCAGCCGTTCTGCGCTGCGCCACCGAACAGCGGGTCGGCCAGCCACATCTGCATGCCCGTCAAGCTACCCACAGCGGGTACTTTCAAGCGACCGTCACCGTGTCGACTTGATCACCTGCGAGTAATGGAACTGCCAGCGTTCCACGATCCGGAACCCGAGATACCTCGGGAACTGGTAGACCGGCGCGCGTCCGAATGCAGATCCCGGCGGTAACGATTGCCCCGCTTGACGGTCCGGCTGTGACATGTCGCGATTGGTGATCGTCCACAACGCGGCGCACTTGTTGATCTTGGCCGTCGTCAGCCACACCGCGACGTGGCCGTCCCACAGGGCGCCGACCTTGGGCCCGTAGAAACCGCGCTCGACGTCGATCACCGATCGGAAAGCCGCCGGCCGGGTGGCCAGCAGCGCGCGGATCGGCCCCGGCTTCCACACCACCGTGTTGTCCACCAGCAGGCAGTCCCCGCGCGCGGCATGGGAGCCGATCAGATCGGCTACCTGGCTGTAGTCCCAGCCCTCTTTGGCGTAGGGCCCGCGCTGCGTGGAGAGGTAATTCGGAAACGCGGCGGCGGCGCACAGCACCAGGACGCCGGCGATCGGCCACGGCTTGCGGGCCAGGGTGACGATGCAGACCGCCAGCACGACGGCCGCTGCCGGCGCGGTGAGGATCAGGTAGCGCGGGTAGTACATGGGTTCGACGAGCACCGAATAGATCAGCACAACGCCGGTGGGAATGACGATCCACGCCGCGCTGGCCAGCAGCAGTCGGCGGGTATCGCCACCGAGTCCGGGTAGGCCGGCCAGCCGCGCCACGGCCGCGGCGACAACGATCACGCCCGCCAGAATTGCGAACGGAACGCTGTGGTCGAAGTACTGCCGATGCACCACGTCGAGGAAAAGGTTGCGATTCAGGGTGGCGATCCAGTTGACCTGCCAGACCTGTCCGTGGGCGAACAGCAGGAACGGTGCCATGGCCGCGAGCGCGACGCCGGATGCGACCGCCCACCGAATGGCCGGGCCCTTGCGGGAGTTATTGGGCGCCAACGGTGCCAGCAAGGGCAGCATCGCGGCGTAGACCGGTACCAAGAGCAGCAGGTTGATGCTGACCAAGATCGACAGCATCAACACCAGCCCGTAGAGCAGCCACAGCCGCGGCCGGTTGCGTCGCACCGCGGCGACGAGCAATACGGTCAGCCAGACGGCGGCCGCCACCGACAATGCGGAGGAGCGGGCCTCGATCCCGGCCCAGGTCACCCGCGGCAGGATGGCGAAGACGACGCCCGCGCACACCGCCGTGGCGCGCCCTCCAAATTGCCTGGTGAACACCACGACACCGGCGGCGGCGCCCCCGATGGCCAGGCAGCTGGGAAACCGCGACCAGAATTCCGTGGGCGGAAATATCGCGAACCAGCCGTGCATCAGCAGGTAGTACAGGCCGTGCACGGCGTCGATATGGCCCAGCAGCTTCCAGAGCTCGGGCAAGGTGCGGTTCGCCGACGCCGAAATCGTGGCGCCCTCGTCGAACCACAGCGACGGCCTACCCGCCCAACCGGCGCTGATAGCAGTGGCCAGCACGGCAATCAGCCACGGATCGAGCAGCTTGCCGCGCGGGCGCGCCCGCGCACGCTCGCCGACCATGGGTTCCGGGGGCTCCGGGCTCCCAGCCCGCTGCTCGACGGCCGACGTAGACATGATGCTTGCAACTTTAAGGCGCACCCGTGCAGCCCGCTCACCAGCGGTATCGCTGCTCCGCCGCGGCTGGAGGGCGCCGATGGTGGCCGCGAGCTGCCGGTGGTTCGCCAAAAGTTCTGCCAAACACCGCTTTTCGCGTCAGATACGAAAGTTCGACGGTTCCGTCACCGGAAATAACGCCGGTAGACCCTGGCCGGCGGGGTAACTGCGGGGCGACGCCACGCCGCCGCCGTGTCGCATTTTCTCGCACCTACGTGCGGCAACGCGATACTGTCTTGGGTTGGCTGTGCATTCCGACACTTGGAGGGTAAATGAGCGCCTATCAGACCGTGGTGGTGGGGACCGACGGTTCGGATTCGTCTTTGCGCGCGGTAGAACGCGCAGCAACGATCGCCGGGGCGGACGCCAAGTTGATCGTCGCGTCGGCGTACCTGCCGCATAATGATGACTCCCGAGCCGCCGACGCGCTGAAGGAAGAAAGCTACAAAGTGACGGGCAGCGCCCCGATCTACGAGATCCTGCACACCGCCAAGGAACGCGCCCACGGTGCCGGCGCCAAGAACGTCGAGGAGCGCGCGATCGTCGGCGCTCCGGTGGACGCCCTGGTGAGCCTGGCCGAGGACTCCGACGCCGACCTGTTGGTTGTCGGCAATGTGGGTCTGAGCACGATCGCGGGCCGACTGCTGGGATCGGTGCCGGCCAACGTTTCGCGTCGCGCCAAGGTCGACGTGCTGATCGTGCACACCACCTGATCTGCGAGTTACCAGCCGCGCCAGCGGCATTTCGCCGAACACCAGGGTGAGCGGGCTTCGACTGCGCGGGTGGCGTTTTGCGTACCGTGAGGACCCCTGCTGACGCCGTCCTAGCGCGACGGGTGGTTTAGTGGGAATCTGTAGCGCAATGTCTCGACGATCACGCGGGAGTTGCACGATGACGGAAATCAAACGGCAGCCAAACACCCTTCCGTGGGTGCAGTTCCGTGAAGACATGCTGACGGCGCATGAAAACCGCCGCAAAGCGGCGATCGGCGCGGTGC
Organism: uncultured Actinomycetota bacterium; assembly: GCA_963767375.1. GTDB lineage: Bacteria > Actinomycetota > Actinomycetes > Mycobacteriales > Mycobacteriaceae > Mycobacterium. The sequence continues at coordinate 639,807 of CAVYDT010000003.1, read as the reverse complement.
GGCAGTTCATCGATGTCCATCCAGTGATCGCCCGAATTCCCCGGTTAAAGGCCGCCATCGACGCCCGGCTACAACTTCGTGAGGACTTGCTTTCCGCGCGATTTGAGTTCCGTCGTGCGGTGGTACGCGGCGTGGGCCAGTTGGTTTCCGGCGCATAAGCGAAACGGCCGTCCCCGTGCCCGCGTCACGGCATGGCCTCGGCCACCACGCAGCGGCCTAGCAGGACCTACCAGCCCCGCTCGCGCCACTCCTCGAGGTGCGGACGCTCGGTGCCCAACACCGTGTCGTCACCGTGGCCGGGGTAGATGACGGTGGAATCGTCGTACACGTCGAACACCCGGTTGGTGACGTCGTCGAGCAACTGGGTGAAATCGCCGGGCTGCCACGTCTTGCCGACGCCCCCGGGGAATAGGCAGTCGCCGCTGAACAACTGGGTTACGCCGCCGGTCGCGGGCCCGTCCAGCGCCAGCGCGATGGACCCGGGCGTGTGGCCGCGCAAGTGGATGACGTTGAAGCTCAGCTCGCCGATTTGTACGGTGTCGCCGTCGGCCAGCAAGCGGTCCGGTTTCACCGGCAGCGGTTCGGCGTCGATCTCATGCGCGGCGGTGGGCGCGCCGGTGGCCTCGGCCACCGCTCGCAACGCCTGCCAGTGGTCGAAGTGCTGGTGGCTGGTCACGATCAGGGCCACCTTCGGGGCGTACTGTCGCACCAGATCGACGAGGACTTCGGCGTCGTTGGCGGCGTCGATCAGAAGTGTTTCTCCGGTCGCGGAACACGTGACCAGGTAGGCGTTGTTATCCATCGGGCCCACCGACGTCTTCAGGATCGTGGCACCCGGCAGGGTGCGCCGTGCCGCGCTGCCGGGATCGACGTGTCCGGTGTAGTTGTCATCGAGGGCTGTCATACCGGCAACGTTACTGGGCTGAGAGTTGTCCAACTAGACGTGTCGGTGGGCGCACATAGCATGGGTCTGTACTGCGCCCGCTGGAAGGTTTGAAAGGAGCCCAGTGGCCGACCGCCTAATCGTCAAGGGTGCCCGCGAGCACAACCTCCGTGGCGTGGACCTCGACCTACCGCGCGACGCGTTGATCGTTTTCACCGGGCTGTCCGGCTCGGGTAAATCGTCGCTGGCATTCGACACGATCTTCGCCGAGGGCCAGCGGCGCTACGTCGAATCGCTGTCGGCCTACGCTCGCCAATTCCTGGGCCAGATGGACAAGCCGGACGTCGACTTCATCGAGGGTCTTTCGCCCGCGGTGTCCATCGACCAGAAGTCCACCAACCGCAACCCGCGATCCACCGTCGGCACGATCACCGAGGTGTACGACTACCTGCGGCTGTTGTACGCCCGCGCGGGCACGCCGCACTGCCCGGTCTGCGGTGAGCGGATCGCGCGCCAGACCCCGCAGCAGATCGTCGATCAGGTGCTGGCGATGCCGGAGGGCAACCGGTTCCTGGTCCTGGCCCCGGTGGTGCGCACCCGCAAGGGCGAGTTCGCCGACCTGTTCGAGAAGCTCAACGCCCAGGGCTACAGCCGAGTTCGGGTCGACGGTGTGGTGCATTCGCTGACCGATCCGCCCAAGCTGAAGAAGCAGGAAAAGCACGACATCGAGGTGGTGGTTGACCGGCTGACGGTGAAAGCCACCGCCAAGCAGCGGCTGACGGATTCGGTGGAGACCGCGCTGAACTTGGCCGACGGCATCGTCGTGCTGGAATTCGTCGATCACGAGCCGGGTGCGCCGCACCGCGAGCAGCGCTTCTCCGAGAAGCTGGCCTGCCCCAACGGGCATGCGCTGGCCGTCGACGATCTAGAGCCGCGGTCGTTCTCGTTCAACTCGCCGTATGGCGCCTGCCCCGAGTGCACGGGTCTGGGAATCCGCAAGGAGGTCGACCCCGACCTAGTGGTCCCCGACCCGGAGCTGACTCTCGCGCAGGGCGCGGTGGCGCCGTGGTCGATGGGCCACACCGCCGAATACTTCACCCGGATGATGGCCGGGCTCGGTGACTCGCTGGGCTTCGACGTCGACACCCCGTGGCGCCAACTGCCGGCCAAGGCGCGCAAGGCGATCCTGGAGGGCTGCGACGAGCAGGTCCATGTGCGCTACCGCAACCGATACGGCCGAACCCGTTCGTACTACGCGGATTTCGAGGGCGTGCTGGCGTTCCTGCAGCGCAAGATGAGCCAGACCGAATCCGACATGATGAAGGAGCGCTACGAGGGCTTCATGCGCGACGTGCCGTGCCCGGTGTGCGACGGCACCAGACTCAAGCCGGAAATCCTGGCCGTGACGCTGGCTGGGGAGTCCAAGGGGGAGCAGGGCGCGAAATCCATCGCCGAGGTTTGCGAGCTGTCCATCTCCGAGTGCGCCGAGTTCCTGCGAGGACTCACGCTGGGTGCACGCGAGCAGGCGATCGCGGGTCAGGTGCTCAAGGAAATACAGTCGCGGTTGGGCTTTCTGCTCGACGTCGGGCTCGAATATTTGTCGCTGTCCCGCGCGGCGGCCACGCTGTCCGGCGGTGAGGCGCAACGGATCCGGTTGGCCACCCAGATCGGATCCGGCCTGGTGGGTGTGTTGTACGTGCTCGATGAGCCGTCCATCGGTCTGCACCAGCGCGACAATCGCCGGCTCATCGAAACCCTAACTCGCCTAAGGGATTTGGGCAACACGCTGATCGTCGTCGAGCACGACCTGGACACCATCGCGCATGCCGACTGGGTCGTCGACATCGGGCCGGGGGCAGGGGAGCACGGGGGCCGCATCGTGCACAGTGGCACGTACGCCGAGCTGCTGACCAATAAGGATTCGATCACCGGCGCCTTCGTGTCGGGCAGGGAACGTATCGAGATCCCCTCGATCCGCCGTCCCGTCGACCGGCGGCGTGAGCTGACGGTTGTCGGTGCACGCGAACACAACCTGCGCGGGATCGACGTGTCGTTTCCGCTCGGCGTGCTGACGTCGGTGACGGGGGTGTCCGGATCGGGCAAGTCGACACTGGTCAACGACATCCTGGCCGCCGTGCTGGCCAACCGGCTGAACGGCGCGCGGCAGGTCCCGGGCCGGCACACCCGGGTCACCGGGCTGGACCACGTCGACAAGCTGGTGCGCGTCGACCAGTCGCCGATCGGACGCACGCCGCGGTCCAACCCGGCCACCTACACCGGCGTCTTCGACAAGATCCGCACCCTGTTCGCGGCCACCACCGAGGCCAAAGTCCGTGGCTACCAACCCGGTCGGTTTTCGTTCAACGTCAAAGGCGGTCGCTGCGAGGCCTGCACCGGCGACGGCACCATCAAGATCGAGATGAACTTCTTGCCCGACGTGTACGTACCGTGCGAGGTCTGTCATGGTGCCCGCTACAACCGGGAAACCCTTGAGGTGCACTACAAGGGCAGGACCATCTCCGAAGTGCTGGACATGTCGATCGAGGAAGCGGCGCAATTCTTCGAGCCGATCACCGGCATCCACCGGTATCTGCGCACGCTTGTCGATGTCGGCTTGGGGTATGTGCGGCTCGGGCAGCCCGCCCCCACCCTGTCCGGCGGGGAGGCGCAGCGGGTGAAGTTGGCGTCGGAGTTGCAGAAACGTTCCACCGGCCGCACCGTCTACATCCTCGACGAGCCCACCACCGGGTTGCATTTCGACGACATTCGCAAACTGCTGGACGTGATCAATGGCCTTGTGGACAAAGGCAACACGGTGATCGTCATCGAGCACAACCTGGACGTGATCAAGACCTCGGACTGGATCGTCGACATGGGGCCCGAAGGGGGTGCCGAGGGCGGAACCGTTGTCGCCCAGGGCACTCCGGAGGATATCGCCGCGGTGCCGGAGAGCTACACCGGCAAGTTCCTCGCCGAGGTGGTGGTCGGCGGGCCGGCGCGTGCGCCCCGCAAGTCGACACGCCGGCGCAAAGCGACCGCCTGAGTTCAGCCGCACGCCTCGTCAACTGGGGTTACTTGACCTTGGCGGCCATGTCGGTCGCGCTGCAGCAGGTAGCGCCCGAATTGGGTGCCAGCCCGCGGGTTCGGGTCGGTCTCACTCATCGGTGCGCATGGACTCGCGGATCTGCGCGAGGCGCTCGGCGGCCCTGCGCTCACGCTCCTCGAATTGCTCCTCGACGTCGCGGCCTTCTTGGCTCTCCGCGGCGAGTTCTGACGAGCCCAGCGCGGAGCCGTACCGGGTTTCGATCTTCTCGCGTACGGACTCGAAGGTCGGCACGCCCGCGCTGTCGTAGTCCGGCTCGGGCTGGGCGGCGTCAGGAATTTCCGGTTCGTCCGGCATGCGATTCTCCTCAGTCGCGCTGGCGATCGAAATATCGCACCATCTGCTCCCAGTACACCAGCGTCATCGCCATTTGCACCACCGTCGCGATCGCCGCGGGAATCAGTCGGCGGCGTCGGGCGGCGACGACCGCGCCCACCCAGACCGCCGATGTCAGCGCACTCGTCGCCATGGCCGCATCTCGGGGTCGACGGGTGATCCACAGTTCTTCTCCCAGCATTGCGCGGGTCGACCAGGCGCGTTCGTGTGCCGGCTTGCCGAAAACGAACGGGTTGACCGCCAGCCAGGATCCGATCAACACGGCGTGACTCCATCGCCGTGTCCATATGGGGAAGAGCACCAGCGGTGTGCTCGCCCAGCGCGTCCACGCACTCCACGGATTGGCGTGCCGCGCAAACACTGCGCGACGAACCGCTGCGGTCGTCAGCACCTAGTGCGGCCTAGTGCGGCTTGGCCAGCGGGAACGGCAGGGTCTCGCGGATGCTTCGACCGGTGATCAGCATGACGAGGCGGTCGATACCCATCCCGAGGCCGCCGGTGGGTGGCATCGCGTATTCCATGGCTTGCAGGAAGTCTTCGTCCAGCTCCATCGCCTCGGGGTCGCCGCCGGCGGCCAACAGGGACTGCGCCTGCAGGCGGCGCCGCTGCTCCACCGGGTCGGTGAGTTCGCTGTAGGCGGTGCCCAGCTCGACGCCCCACGCCACCAGGTCCCACCGCTCGGCGACACCGGGCTCGCTGCGGTGCGGCCGGGTCAGCGGCGACACCGACGTCGGGAAGTCGATGTAGAACGTCGGCTTCCCGGTCCGGTCCTCAACCAGGTGCTCATACAGCTCGAGTACCACCGCGCCGGCGTCCCAATGCGCACGATAGGGGATGTGGGCGGCGTCGGACAGCTTGCGAAGCTTGCCCAGCTTGGTCTTGACGCCGATCTCTTCCCCGAGTGCTTCGGAGACCGCGTCATACACGGTTTTCACCGGCCAGATGCCGGAGATGTCAACCGGCTCGAGACGGTCGTCGCCGGCGGATCCGTCGGAGCGCGGGCGCATCACGGTCTGCGTACCGTGGGCGGCTTCGGCGGCGTTCTGGATGAGCTCACGACAGCCGTCGATCCACACCCGGTAGTCGGCGTGCGCCTGGTAGGCCTCCAGCAGGGTGAACTCCGGATTGTGGCTGAAGTCCACACCCTCGTTGCGGAAGGCCCGCCCCAGTTCGAACACGCGCTCCACGCCGCCGACGCACAGCCGCTTCAGGTAGAGCTCCGGTGCGATGCGCAAGAACAGGTTCATGTCGTAGGCGTTGATGTGGGTGCTGAACGGCCGGGCGGCTGCTCCGCCGTGGATCTGCTGCAGCATCGGCGTCTCGACTTCGACGAATCCCTTGGCGAACAACGTTTCTCGAACGGAGCGCAACACGTTGCTGCGGGCCGTGATCAGGCCACGGGACTCGGTGTTGACCGCCAGATCGACGTAGCGAGTGCGCAATCGCGTCTCGGGGTCGGTCAGCCCCTTCCACTTGTTCGGCAGCGGCCGCAGGCACTTACCGATCATCCGCCAGTCGCGCACTATCAACGAGCGGGTCCCGTTCTTGCTGAAGCCCATGTGCCCAGTGATCTCGACCAGGTCGCCAAGATCGATGGCCGCGGTGAAATCCCTTGTGCTGCCGCGCTCCACACGCGAATTGTCCAGCAGCGCTTGCATTTCGCCCGACCAGTCGCGCAAGTCGGCAAACAGCACGCCGCCGTAGTCGCGGATCCGCAATATGCGTCCGGACACCGAGACGGTGTCCTGGTCGTCCGCGTCCAGCGCCTGGGCAACCGTGTGACTGGGCGGAGTTCCCACCGGGTAGGTGTCAATGCCGGAGCGCTGCAGCGTCCTCAGCTTCGTCATGCGCACCCGAACCTGTTCGGGCAGGCGCGATCTCATCTCCTCTTCGGTGGCGGCGTCCCGTGCTTCTTCCAGCCCGCTGACGTCGGGAGCGGACCCGTCAGCATGCAGCAGCCCGGATTCCGCCAGCCGCTCCGGAACGGCGGAATGATGACCGGTGTGCTCCTTGTCGCGCCGGCTGAACGGCAGCACCAGGAAGCCCTCGGCCAGTGCGGAGGCGACTCCCACCCGGGGAATCAACCGGGCGTCCTCGTAGCAGGCGTACCGCGGTACCCACTCGGGTTGGTACTTCATGTTGGAGCGGTACAGCGTTTCCAGCTGCCACCACCGCGAGAAGAACAGCAGGAAACCTCGCCACAGCCGCGCCACTGGGCCGGCGCCGAGCGCGGCGCCCTGCTCGAACGCGGACCGGAACATCGCGAAGTTCAGCGAAATACGGGTAATGCCAAGGCCTTCAGCGCTCAGGGCGAGTTCGCTGACCATGAGTTCGATGGTGCCGTTGGGCGACTGCGGAGAACGGCGCATCAAGTCCAGGGAGGCGCCGGTGGTTCCCCACGGGACGAGCGAGAGCATCGCGGCGACTTGGTCGTCGCGGTCGATCGCTTCGACCAGCAGGCAGTCGCCGTCGGCCGGGTCGCCGAGCCGGCCCAGTGCCATCGAAAAGCCGCGCTCGGTTTGGGTATCGCGCCAGGCGTCGGCGCGGCGGATCGTCTCGGCCATCTCGTCGGGGGCGATGTCGCGGTGCCGGCGGATGCGCACCGTCAGGCCGGCCCTGCGCGCCCGGGTTACCGCCTGGCGCACCCCGCGCATGTCCGGGCCGGACAGCTTGAAGTCGGCGGCCCGCAAGATCGCTTCGTCCCCCAGCTCCAAGGCGTTGAGGCCGGCCTCACGATAGACCCGGGCCCCTTCCGTACTGGCTCCCATGACACCGGGCGCCCAGCCGTAGGTCTGGCACAACCCCAGCCAGGCGTCGACAGCCTGCCGCCAGGCCCTCGGATCGCCCACCGGGTCACCGCTGGCCAGGCAGACGCCGACCTCGACACGATAGGTGACCGCTGCGCGGCCGCTGTGCGCGAACACCACCGACTTGTCGCGACGCGTAGCGAAGTAGCCCAGTGAATCGTTCTTGCCCCACAGTTCCAGCAACCCGCGGATGGCGGATTCGTCCTCACCGGTCAGCGCGTTATCGGCGCGCTGGGACTGGAACAGCACCATCGTCGCCGCAATCAACGCCAGCGCACCGAACAACCCCATGACGGCGTTGAGGAGGACCATCGGCTTGCCGACGAACACGTCGCGGTCCACGATGGCGAACCCGATCACCCGGTTGACCACGTAGAGCAGCCGATACTCCGGTGCTAGCGTCCCGGGGACCATCTCGACGAGACCCCAGCACACTCCGATCCCGATCATCCACCCGGTGACCAGCACCGCGGCCGCCTTGAACAGTGCGGCTCTGCGGACCTTGGCCCAGAACTCCCGATAGCTCAGGACCAGCAGGATGGCGACGACGAGGTGGAACACCCACCCGAGGTTCTCGCCGAAGTTCTCGGCTGCGGTGTTACCGCCGGCGACGAGATCGGCGATGTTCAACACCGCGGCCAGAACCATGTTGCCCAGCAGCAACAGCCACGCGATGCGTTTGCGTGCGGTCAGCGCCGCGGCTAGCAACCCCAGCACGAACGACCAGGCGAAGCTGGTGTCCGGGAAGTTGAACAGGTAGTCGTTGATGAATTCCCGCGGGCCGTGGATGAGCCATTTGAGCAGCGGCGAGATGCTGGCCAGCAGCGAAAGTGTGGCGATAACGCCGACAATCCAGCCGGCCGTCGCCGGGACCCAGCGAAGACGGGAGTTCGACCGGCTATGCCGGTTAGCAGGGCGGCCAGCAGTGCTGCCGGAGGTAGGCGTTGTTAGTGCCACAGACCGCGAGGATATTACTTGAACCCGTGAATTACCTGGCGAAGCGCCAAGACTGTCCAAGACTCGTCAGCCTCCTTCGATACTGGCGCGATAACCCCCGCAACTCGCGGACAAGTCACGGCCAATGCCCGTCCGTCTCCGGCGAGGTGCCGGATCGGACAAGGACCAGCCTCATGCCTGGTAGACTCATTCCCGCGACCATCCTGGCGAACGCCAGGGACAGTAAGTGGAGTCCCACTCCCACCGCTGGCCACGAAATCAAGTCAAGGCTAAGCGGTCCGGTCACGGGCATCGAGTAATGCCTGTTCTGCGCGTGGCGCGGGCGGCTTGACTAGCTTCAAGTTGCGATCGGTCGGCAATGGGCCCTGCTTGGCAGGGCCTTTTTGCTGATGGCGTGGTGTTTTCACCGCTGAATCCTGACGGGGCCCGGGCTCGAAGCTAAACGAGGTCGTGACTAGAAGCCAAACGAGGGAGGCCCCATCAGCACTGAGACCCGCGTCAACGAGCGCATCCGCGTACCTGAAGTCCGATTGATCGGCCCAGGAGGAGAACAGGTAGGCATCGTGCGTATCGAAGACGCACTCCGCGTCGCCGCGGACGCCGATCTCGACCTTGTCGAAGTCGCACCGAACGCCAGACCTCCGGTCTGCAAGATCATGGACTACGGCAAGTACAAATACGAGGCGGCGCAGAAGGCGCGCGAGTCCCGCCGCAATCAACAGCAGACCGTCGTCAAAGAACAAAAGCTGCGACCGAAGATCGACGATCATGACTACGAGACCAAGAAGGGGCACGTGGTCCGCTTCCTGGAAGCGGGATCGAAGGTCAAGGTCACCATCATGTTCCGCGGACGTGAGCAGTCGCGGCCCGAGCTGGGCTATCGATTGCTGCAGCGGCTGGGGGCGGACGTCGCCGACTACGGATTCGTCGAAACCTCGGCCAAGCAGGACGGGCGCAACATGACGATGGTGTTGGCACCACACCGCGGCGCGAAGACTCGTGCCAGGGCGCGGCATCCGGAGGGACACGGGCCCGCGCCGGCACCCGAGTCGGACGCGGCCGACGACACCGACGCTGCACCGAACTGACCAGAACAACGAGAACGTCAAGAACAGCAGAGGACTAGAGGAAACATGCCCAAGGCGAAAACTCATAGCGGGGCCTCGAAGCGGTTCCGGCGCACCGGTACCGGCAAGATCGTCCGCCAAAAAGCCAATCGTCGGCACCTGCTCGAGCACAAACCGACCAAACGCACCCGGCGGCTGGACGGCCGCACCACGGTCGCAGCCAACGACACCAAACGGGTCAAGGCACTGCTGAACGGCTAACCGGCTCGCCGGAACAGCGCTCCGGCACCTGACCATTTACGTACGAACGGAAGTAGGAACATCCATGGCACGCGTGAAGCGGGCAGTCAACGCCCACAAGAAGAGGCGCAGCGTCCTGAAGGCCTCGAAGGGCTATCGCGGCCAGCGGTCCCGGCTCTACCGCAAAGCCAAAGAGCAGCAGCTGCATTCGCTGAACTATGCCTTCCGCGACCGCCGTGCGCGCAAGGGCGAATTCCGCAAGTTGTGGATTTCGCGGATCAACGCGGCCGCGCGCGCGAACGACATCACCTACAACCGGCTGATCCAGGGCCTCAAGGCCGCGGGCGTCGAGGTGGACCGCAAGAACCTCGCCGACATCGCGATCACCGATCCGGCTGCATTCACCGCGCTCGTTGATGTCGCGCGGGCGGCGCTGCCCGAGGATGTCAACGCGCCCAGCGGAGAGGCCGCCTAACCTCCGGGCTGCTCGAGCTTGCGATGCTCACCGAACGCTCGGCCACGGTGGTCGCTGCGGTCAAACTGCATCGTCATGTCGCCCGGCGGCGCGCCAGAAGATTTCTCGCCGAAGGCCTCAACCTGGTTGAGGCCGCTTCGGCGCGCGGGCTGGTTCGCGATGTCTTCGTCACCGAGTCCGCCGCCGAGCGGTACTCGTCATTCCTAGGCACAGCCCAGTGGCCGGTTCACCTGGTGACCGAACGGGCCGCAAAGGCGCTGTCCGACACCGTGACTCCGGCCGGGCTGGCCGCGGTGTGCGAGATGCCGTCGACTCGGCTGGAGGATGTGCTGGCGGGCTCACCGCGGCTAGTCGCGGTTCCCGTCGAGATCAGCGAGCCAGGCAACGCGGGCACGGTAATCCGCATTGCCGATGCGATGGGGGCTGCGGCCGTGATCCTGGGCGGTCACAGCGTCGACCCCTACAACGGCAAATGCCTGCGTGCTTCGGCGGGCAGCATCTTCTCGATTCCAGTCGTCGTCGCGCCCGATGCTCAGGCCGCTGTCAGCGCGTTGCACGCCGCCGGGCTGCAGGTCCTGGCGACCACGGTGGACGGTGAGACGTCCCTCGACGATGCGGGTGAACTGCTGGGCCAGCCAACCGCCTGGCTGTTCGGGCCCGAATCGCACGGCTTGTCCGCCGAGATCGCCGAAGGTGCCGACCATCGGGTGCGCATCCCGATGTCCGGCGGTGCGGAGAGCCTGAATGTCGCCTCGGCCGCGGCGATCTGTCTGTACCAGAGCGCGCGGGCGCTAGCTTAGGCCGCCTTCTTGCTGGGTTTTCTGGGCCTCCCGGCCGGACGACGCAGGCCCGCGATCGACAGCGTGCCGTGCACTAACGACCCCGCGCGCTCCATGAGGAACTTGGCCGGCTCGAGCGGGGATCGCGACCGCGGGGGAAAGTAATGCATCGGCAGCCCGCGGCGGTCGCGCGGCGGCCCCACGAATGCCGGCGCCTCGACCAGCGGGGCGTCGTTGCGAATCCGTCCCTCCGCGCGCCGGTAGGCCGCCAGCGCGCGCGGATGCAGCCGGATTTCGTCGGGAATCGCCAGGAACGCCAGCTCTACCAGCTTGCCGAACACCCGCAGGATGATCTCGTCGCCGGGTGTCCAGCGCATGCCCGCCTTTTCGCGAACGGCCGGCTCGAACAGGCCGGCCGCGATCCAGCGCTGACCGGCCACCAGCGGCTTGAACATCTGGTCCCAGATCGGCGTGGGCAACAGCACGAACTTCGGCTTGGGAATCCGCATCTGGAAGATATCCAGGGTGGCCTGGTTGACCTCCAGCTCTTCACGGCCGACGCGCTCCCAGTAGTCCTGAAACTCCTCCCAGGAGTTCGGCACCGGCCGCATGCTCATTCCGTACATTCGGTACCACTGCACGTGCTCGTCGAAAAGCTGGCGTTTCTCGGCCTCGGTCAACCCTCCGCAGAAGTACTCGGCCACCTTGATGACGAGCATGAAGAACGTTGCATGCGCCCAGTAGAACGTCTCTGGATTCAGGGCGTGATAGCGACGCCCCTGAGTGTCGACACCTTTGATGGTGCGGTGATAGCCCTTGATCTGCTGGCCGGTGTCGGCGGCCCGGTCGCCGTCGTAGACCACGCCCATGATCGGGTAGACGGAGCGGGCCACTCGCTGCAGCGGTTCGCGCAGCAGGATCGAATGTTCCCCGACACCGGCGCCCAACTCCGGGTACATGTTCTGGATCGCGCCGATCCACACACCCATCATTCCGGTGCGCAGGTCGCCGAAATACTTCCAGGTGAGTGAATCTGGTCCGAGCGGATCGGCGGATGTCCCGGATGGTCGTGTCGCAGTCATCGCGGCCTCCTACTCCTGATTGGGCTCACGATAAACTTGACAACGCACGTTGTCTACGATTTCGGCTACCGCCACAGATGCTGTTATCGAGTGTCCACAACCACGACGCAGCGGCGTGATCAGGCTGTTTCCCACGGGGTCGGACAGGCGGCGGCCTTGCCGGGCGGCCGCGATCCGCAGCGCCGGAGCCATTTCAACCAAAAGTTGACTACTCGCCAGTAAGCTCTTCCTCCTCGCTGCGTTATCAGGTGATGTTGTGGTCAGTCGAAGGAGACGGGCTGTGTCATTTGTAAACGTCGCGGCGGAGACGGTGGCCTCGTCGGCCGGAGATTTAGGCGGGATTCGCTCCGCGCTGAGCGCGGCCAACGCGGCCGCGGCACCGCCGACAACTGGTATCGCCCCTCCGGCGATGGATCAAGTGTCGGCGGCCATCACCGCGGTGCTCGGTACGCACGCGCTCGAATATCAAACGGTCAGCGCCGAGGTGGCGGACTTTCATGCGCAGTTCGTGGGAGCGTTGAACTCCGGCGCGAGTCAGTACCTGAATTCCGAGGCCGCCAACGCCGAGCAGAGTTTGCTCAACGCCGTGAACTCACCCGCACAGGCGTTGTTGGGACACTCATTGATGGGTACAGGGACTGCGGGTGCGGTCGGCGGCACTGGGAGTCCGACAGTCGTCGCCAGTGGCGTTCCGGTCGCCGGCACGGGGGATACCGAACCGCTCCGCTTCCCCGTCCTCAATACGGAAAATCCATTGGGCCCGGTCAAACTGGCCCTGACTGGAACGGTAGGCCTCGCAACGGGAGCGGTCTCGCTCACCTCGGGAGCACTCGTCGTGCCTTCGGCGATGTCGCTCGGCGTCGACGCGATAGGTCCCTACCTCGCCACGGCGACCGCACTCCAAAGTAGCAGCGCGGCAATCGGCAACGCGCTGTCCAGCGGGCGCGCGGTGGCGGCGGTCAGCGCGCTCACGCACACCCCCGGCAACGCCGTGAAAGCCTTCCTGGATGGCCAAGAGACGACCTCGGAGTCGTTAGCGATGCGGGCGGACTCCGGGGTCAACGTCCCCGTCGCGGGGCTCCTCGGTCTGGCTTCGGAAGACGAAGTGTGATCCGCAAGTTGTAGGGCCGGCGCTTGCGCCGGGTCGGTCGTTCGTTGCGAGATGTGACACAGACTGCGGCGGTCGTCGTTGCCTGGCTCGACACAAACCACCTACCCTTGCGAGGTGGAAGTTGGGCCTCGCGAGCAGGAGGCCGGCGAGCCCAAAGGAAGTAAAGACGCTCCGGCTGCGCTGGAGCCGCCGCGACGTTCTCCGGTGCACAGCGCAGCACGGTGGCTGCGTACCACCAACTACAGTCCGGGGGTGGTGGCGTTCGTCCGGCGGGCGCGGCGGCTATTGCCCGGCGATCCAGAATTCGGTGACCCGTTGTCGACCGCCGGGGAGGGAGGTCCGCGTGCAGCTGCACGCGCCGCCGACCGGCTGCTGGGCGATCGCAATGCGGCATCGCGCGAGGTCAGCCTGAGCGTGTTGCAGGTGTGGCAAGCGTTGACCGAGGCGGTTTCGCGACAGCCAGCAAACCCCGAGGTGACGCTCGTGTTCACCGACCTCGTCGGCTTCTCGACGTGGTCCTTGGAAGCCGGCGACGACGCGGCCCTGGCGTTGCTGCGTCAGGTGGCGCGGGCCGTCGAGCCGCCGCTGCTCGACGCCGGTGGGCACATCGTGAAACGGATGGGCGACGGCATCATGGCGGTGTTCCGCAATCCGACGGTCGCCGTCGGGGCCGTGCTGGCCGCACGGGAGGCTATGAAATCGGTTGAGGTGAACGGGTATACACCGCGAATGCGAGTTGGGATCCACACCGGTCGGCCGCAGCGGCTGGCCGCCGATTGGCTCGGTGTCGACGTCAACATCGCGGCCCGGGTGATGGAACGCGCCACCAAAGGTGGCGTCATGGTGTCGAGTTCGACGCTGGACCTGATACCGCAAAGCGAACTGGACGCATTGGGCGTCGTTGCCAAGCGCGCACGTAGACCCGTGTTTGCCAGCAAACTGACCGGCATTCCCGCGGACTTAGCGATATATCGGCTCCGAACTCGTAGGGAGTTCTTACCTAACGTTGAGACGGCTGAAACAAATGCACGGGCATAGTAGAAGGTAATGATTTACGGAATCCTGTCCCGAGTAGCGCGGGTCCGCTTCACCGTGGGATATGTGGCGATTCTCGCCGCGGTCAGTTCTGCGATCCTCTCGCTGGATCCATACACCCGTGAACTGGTCATTCAGCATGCCAGCACAAACCTGCACAACCTGGCGCACGGACGTCTGGGGACCCTGCTGGGCAGCGCCTTCGTCGTCGACGCCGGTCCGCTGTACTTCTGGATGCCATTCCTGACGTGCCTGCTGGCACTCGCGGAGCTGCATTTGCGCAGCCTCCGGCTGATGGTGGCATTCGTCGTCGGCCACATCGGCGCGACGCTGGTGGTCGTCGGCGCCCTCGCGGCCGCGGTGGAGTTCGGCTGGCTGCCGTGGTCGATCACTCGGGCCAGTGACGTCGGGATGAGCTATGGCGCCCTCGCGGTGCTCGGAGCGCTGACGGCGGCGATTCCGCGCCGCTGGCGGCCGGCGTGGGTCGGCTGGTGGGTCTTTGCGGCGATGGCCTCCGCCGTCGTCGGTGGCGATTTCACCGATGCGGGGCACACGGTCGCCGTGATCCTCGGACTGCTGGTGTCCGCCCAGTTCCGCGGACCGATCCACTGGACGCCGGTGCGCTTCCTGATGCTGCTGGGCTCGTCAGGGTTTGGCTTCCTGTTGCTGGCTCACCACTGGGGGCCCATGGCCGCCGCGTCGGCGTTCGGCCTGCTGGGCGCCGTGGCGGTCCACCAGCTCGTCCGGCTGACCAGGGCGCGCATCGCGCCCTCGGCGGCCTCCCTGGTCGTTGCGCAGCCCGTACTGACCGGCTGAGCGTCGCGCCGACCCCGCCACGAGCGGAAGCGCGCCGAGCTGCAGGCATCTGATCACCTATGATCGGCACTTGCGCCACATCCGTGCTGCGCGCAGTCGAGTGAGTGCCGCTTCGCGACGATGCGAGCGGACCCAACAGCCCGGTCAGCTAGGAGAGTGTCGCCGCGTGGGTGATCACATCGTCGATCTATCGCCGGAAGCGTTGGCCAAGGCGGTCGCCGCCGCCCAGCAGGCCATCGCACTTGCCGACGATCTCGACGCCCTCGCGCGCGTCAAGACCGAGCAGCTGGGTGACCGCTCGCCCTTGGCGCTGGCGCGACAAGCGCTGGCCACGCTGCCCAAGGCCGACCGCGCGGACGCCGGCAAGCGCGTCAACACCGCCCGCGCCGAGGTTCAGCGCGGATACGACGAACGGCTGGCGGTCCTGCGTGACCAACGCGACGCGGCGGTGCTGGTCGCCGAACGCATCGACGTCACACTGCCGTCGACTCGCCAGCCGACCGGCGCCCGCCACCCAATCACGATATTGGCCGAGCACATCGCCGACACGTTCATCGCGATGGGCTGGGAACTGGCCGAGGGGCCCGAGGTCGAGACCGAACAGTTCAACTTCGACGCACTCAACTTCCCGCCCGACCACCCGGCGCGCAGCGAGCAGGACACCTTCTACATCGCGCCCGAGGGTTCCCGGCAGCTGCTGCGCACTCATACGTCACCCGTGCAGGTGCGCACCCTGCTCGAGCGCGAGCTGCCGGTCTACATCATCTCGATCGGCCGCACCTTCCGCACCGACGAACTCGACGCCACCCACACGCCGGTCTTCCACCAGGTCGAGGGCTTGGCCGTGGATCGCGGCCTGTCCATGGCGCACCTGCGCGGAACACTGGACGCCTTCGCGCGTGCCGAGTTCGGGCCGTTGGCGCGCACCCGCATCCGGCCACACTTCTTCCCGTTCACCGAACCCTCCGCCGAGGTCGACGTGTGGTTCGCCAACAAGAAGGGCGGCGCCGACTGGGTAGAGTGGGGCGGCTGCGGAATGGTGCACCCAAACGTGTTGCGGGCCGCGGGAATTGACCCGGAGGTCTACTCCGGCTTCGCGTTCGGGATGGGTCTGGAGCGAACCCTGCAGTTCCGCAACGGCATCCCCGACATGCGGGACATGGTCGAAGGGGACATTCGGTTCTCCTTGCCGTTCGGGGTAGGTGCCTGATGCGGCTCCCGCATAGCTGGCTGCGCGAGGTGATTTCGGCCGGCGCGCCGGGATGGGACGTTGGGCCCGACGAAGTCGCGCAGGCGCTGGTGCGCATCGGCCACGAGGTCGAAGAGGTGATCACCCTCGGTCCCGTCGACGGCCCGCTCGCAGTGGGGCGGGTGGCCGAGATCGAGGAGCTCACCGGTTTCAACAAGCCGATCAGGGCCTGTTTGGTCGACGTCGGTGAGCCGCAGCAGCGTGAGATTGTCTGCGGTGCAACTAATTTCGTGGTAGGCGATTTGGTTGTGGTGGCGTTGCCCGGTGCCACCTTGCCCGGCGGCTTTGCCATCGCGTCGCGCAAGACCTACGGCCGCACCTCCGACGGGATGATCTGCTCGGCGGCCGAGCTCGGTTTGGGCGCAGACCATTCCGGGATCCTGGTGCTGCCGCCCGGGACCGCCGAACCCGGCGCCGACGGCGACGCCGTGCTCGGGCTCGACGATGTGGTTTTCCATTTGGCCATCACGCCCGACCGTGGCTACTGCATGTCGGTGCGCGGCCTGGCCCGCGAGATCGCGTGTGCCTATGACCTGGACTTCGTCGACCCGGCATCGAACCAGGTCATCAAGCCGTTACCGGTCGACGGAGAGGCCTGGCCGTTGAAGGTGGACCCCGCCACGGGTGTGCGGCGATTTGCGCTGCGCCCGGTCACCGGGATCGACCCCGGCGCCGTGTCGCCGTGGTGGCTGCAACGCCGCCTGCTGCTGTCGGGGATCCGTGCGACGTCTCCGGCCGTAGATGTGACCAACTACGTGATGCTGGAACTGGGTCACCCCATGCATGCCCACGACCGCAACCGCATCGCCGGGGCCTTCGCGGTGCGGTTCGCCCATCCGGGCGAGACCGTCGTCACCCTCGACGACGTCGAACGCAAGCTCGATCCGGCCGACGTCCTGATCGTCGATGACGTCGCGACCACGGCGATCGGCGGGGTGATGGGTGCGGCAAGCACCGAGGTGCGCGCCGATTCCACCGACGTGCTGCTGGAAGCGGCGGTGTGGGACGCGGCGGCGGTATCGCGTACCCAGCGCCGGCTGCACCTGCCCAGCGAGGCCGCGCGGCGCTACGAGCGCGCGGTGGACCCGGCCGTCTCGGTGGCCGCCCTGGACCGCTGCGCCGCACTGCTCGCCGACATCGCCGGGGGAGCGGTCTCACCCACCCTGACCGACTGGCGGGGCGACCCGCCGCGCGATGACTGGTCGCTGTCGCGGATCCAGATCGCCACCGACCTGCCGGACCGCGTTGCCGGGGTGGCGTATTCGCCGGGCGCGACCGCCAGGCGGCTGACCCAGATCGGCGCCGAAGTCACCGCTGACGGCGACACCCTGATCGTCACGCCGCCGAGTTGGCGACCCGATCTGTTGCAGCCCGCCGATTTGGTCGAAGAAGTGCTGCGGCTGGAAGGCCTCGAGGTCGTCCCGTCGGTGCTGCCGCTGGCACCCGCGGGCGCTGGCCTGACCGCCGCGCAAAAGCGCAGCCGTGCGATCGGCAAGGCGCTGGCGCAGTCGGGTTACGTCGAGATCCTGCCGACCCCGTTTCTGCCCGCCGGTGTTTTCGACCTGTGGGGACTGCCGGGCGACGACCCGCGACGCGTGACGACGCACGTGCTGAACCCCTTGGAGGCCGATCGTCCGCAGCTGGCCACCACGCTGCTGCCCGCTTTGCTGGAGGCTTTGGGACGCAACGTATCTCGAGGCCTGGTCGATGTCGCGTTGTTTGCCCTCGCGCAGGTGGTGCGGCCGACCGAGGAGACTCGCGGTGTCGGACTCATCCCCGTCCACCGCCGGCCGACCGGCGACGAAATCGCCATGCTGGACGCGTCCCTGCCCCGGCAACCGCAGCATGTGGCCGTGGTGCTGGCCGGGTTTCGTGAACCGCGCGGCCCCTGGGGTCCCGGCCGCCGGGTCGAGGCCGCCGACGCTTTGGAGGCCGTGCGCATCATCGCCCGCGCCAGCGGCGTCGACGTGACTTTGCGTGCGGCCCAATACCTGCCGTGGCATCCGGGTCGCTGCGCGGAGGTGCTGGTCGGCGAAACCCTCGTCGGCCATGCCGGTCAGCTGCATCCCGCCGTGATCGAACGCTCCGGCCTACCGAAGGACAGCTGCGCGCTGGAGCTGAATCTCGATGCGATTCCCGCCGTCGAGGCACTGCCGGCGCCCAGGGTGTCGCCGTTTCCGGCGGTGTTCCAAGACGTCAGCCTGGTGGTGTCCGCGGATGTGCCCGCCCAGGCGGTGGCCGATGCCGTTCGCGAGGGCGCCGGCGAACTGCTCGAGGACATTCAGCTGTTCGACGTCTTCACCGGCCCGCAGATCGGCGAGGATCGCAAGTCGCTGACGTTCGCGTTGCGCTTCCGCGCGCCGGATCGCACGCTGACCGAAGACGACGCCAGCGCGGCGCGTGACGCCGCCGTGCGGCGCGCAGCCGCCACCGTCGGCGCGGTTTTGCGCGCCTAACGCCCGAACAGTTCGCGGACGCGATCACGTGAGGAATTAATTTGCGAACTACTGCATAATCATGCAGAATCGTTCGAATGGCCGATGCAACAAGGGTGGCGGTTGCCGGTGCCAGCGGCTATGCGGGCGGGGAGATCCTGCGGCTGCTGCTCGGGCATCCGGCTTGTTCCGACGGCCGGCTGACCATCGGCGCGGTGACCGCCGCGGCCAGCGCCGGAAGCACGCTCGGGGAGCAACATCCGCACCTGATGCCGCTGGCCCAGCGAACGCTGGAGCCCACCGAGCTGGCCGTGCTCGCCGGCCACGACGTGGTTTTTTTGGCGTTGCCGCATGGGCATTCGGCTGCGCTGGCCGAACAGCTCGGCCCGGATACCCTGATCATCGACTGCGGAGCGGACTTCCGTCTCACCGACGCCGCCGCGTGGGAGCACTTCTACGGGTCCCCGCACGCCGGCAGCTGGCCGTACGGATTGCCCGAGTTGCCCGGTGCCCGTGAGCGACTGACGGGCGCGCGCCGCATCGCTGTGCCCGGCTGCTACCCGACGGCGGCGCTGCTGGCGCTGCTGCCCGCGATCGCCGAGGACCTCGTCGAGCCCGCCGTCACGGTAGTTGCGGTCAGTGGCACATCCGGAGCCGGTCGTGCAGCCAAGACCGACTTGCTCGGCTCCGAGGTCATCGGGTCGGCCCGTGCCTACAACATCGCCGGCACCCACCGGCACACCCCCGAGATCGCGCAGGGGCTGCGCAGCGTCAGTGCCCACGATGTCACCGTGTCGTTCACCCCGGTGCTCATCCCGACCTCGCGCGGCATCTTGGCCACCTGCACCGCGCGCACCCGGTCGCCGTTGTCGCAGCTGCGCGAGGCCTACGAAAAGGCTTATGATGCGGAGCCTTTCGTCTATCTGATGCCCGATGGACAGCTGCCCCGGACCGGGTCGGTGATCGGCAGCAACGCGGCGCACATCGCCGTGGCGGTGGACGAGGCTGCCGAGACGTTCGTCGCGATCGCGGCGATCGACAATCTGGTCAAGGGCACCGGCGGTGCCGCGGTGCAGTCGATGAACCTGGCGTTGGGCTGGCCGGAGGGCGAAGGACTTTCGGTGGTTGGGGTGGCGCCATGACCCGCGCCGACGACGATGATGCCGGCTCGGGCGGCTTTCGAGCCGGGACCGGAGGAGTGGCGCCAACGACTCGAGTAGCCGACGAAACAAGCGAGACAAGGCTGCTGCGCGCGCAGGGTGTCACCGCGCCGGCGGGGTTTCGGGCCGCCGGCATTGCGGCCGGGCTCAAGACGTCGGGGGCACGGGATCTTGCGCTGGTTTTCAACGAGGGACCGGACTACGCGGCCGCCGGTGTGTTCACCCGCAACAACGTCAAGGCCGCGCCGGTGCTCTGGACCCAACAAGTGCTGACCACGGGGCAGTTGCGCGCGGTGATCCTCAACTCCGGCGGCGCCAACGCATGCACCGGGCCGGCCGGCTTCCAGGACACCCACGCCACCGCGGAGGCGGTCGCCGCCGCGTTGTCGGACTGGGGAACCGAGACCGGGGCCGTCGAGGTCGCAGTCTGCTCCACGGGCCTGATCGGCGACCGGCTCCCGATGGATAAGGTGCTGGCCGGTGTGACTGAAATCGTGCACGAGATGGCCGGCGGCCTAAACGGCGGCGAGGACGCCGCCCACGCCATCATGACCACCGATACCGTGCCCAAACAGGTTGCACTGCATCATCGCAACAAATGGACGGTCGGGGGGATGGCCAAAGGAGCGGGCATGCTGGCGCCGTCACTGGCCACCATGCTGTGTGTGCTGACCACCGACGCGGTCGTCGATCCGGCAGCGATCGATCAGGCGTTGCGCCGCGCCACCGCCCGCACGTTCGACCGGCTCGACATCGACGGCTGCTGTTCTACCAATGACACGGTGCTGTTGCTGGCATCGGGCGCCAGCGGGATCGCCCCGCCGCAGACCGATCTCGACGACGGGGTGCTACGGGTCTGCGAGGACCTGTGCGCGCAGCTGCAAGCAGACGCCGAGGGCGTCACCAAACGCGTCATCGTGACGGTGACCGGGGCCGCCTCCGAGGACCAGGCGGTGTCAGCCGCCCGCTCGATCGCGCGCGACAGCCTGGTCAAGACCGCGCTGTTCGGGTCGGATCCCAACTGGGGGCGGGTGCTCGCGGCCGTCGGCCTGGCGCCCGGGGTCACACTTGACCCCGATCGGATCACCGTGTCATTCAACGGTTCTCCGGTGTGCATCGACGGAGTGGGGGCGCCGGGCGCGCGCGACGTCGACCTCTCCGGGCCCGACATCGCCATCACCGTCGACCTCAGCGTCGGCGACGGACAAGCCGCCATCCGGACCACCGATTTGTCGCACGCGTACGTCGAAGAGAACTCGGCCTACAGCACATGAGCCGCGCCGGCGACGATGCAGAGCGAAGCGATGAGGAGGAGCGGCGCTTATGACCACGGCGGCTGACGCATTACCCACCCAGGTCAAGGCGGAGGTCCTGGCCGAAGCCCTGCCCTGGCTCAAGCAGCTGCACGGCAAGATCGTCGTCATCAAATACGGCGGC
The DNA here is from genome assembly GCA_963767375.1 of uncultured Actinomycetota bacterium. Lineage (GTDB taxonomy): Bacteria > Actinomycetota > Actinomycetes > Mycobacteriales > Mycobacteriaceae > Mycobacterium. The sequence goes on along the minus strand of CAVYDT010000003.1, from coordinate 618,835 downwards.
AACGCCATGACCGACGAGACGCTGCGGGCGGCGTTCGCCGCCGACATGGCCTTTCTGCGCAACTGCGGCATCCATCCCGTCGTGGTGCACGGAGGCGGACCGCAGATCACCGCCATGCTGCGCCGCCTGGGTATCGACAAGGGTGACTTCAAGGGCGGATTCCGGGTTACCACACCGGAAGTGCTCGACGTGGCTCGGATGGTGCTGTTCGGGCAGGTGGGTCGCGAACTGGTCAACCTGATCAATACGCACGGCCCCTACGCCGTCGGCCTCACCGGCGAGGATGCGCAACTGTTCACCGCCGTGCGGCGCAGCGTCACCGTCGACGGCGTGGCCACCGACATCGGCCTGGTGGGCGACGTCGACAGGGTCAACACCGCGGCGGTCCTGGATCTGATTGCGGCGCGCCGTATTCCGGTGGTGTCCACGCTCGCTCCGGATGTCGAGGGTGTGGTGCATAACATCAACGCCGACACCGCCGCGGCGGCGCTGGCCGAAGCCCTGGGAGCCGAAAAGCTGTTGATGCTCACCGATGTCGAAGGCCTCTACACCAGCTGGCCCGATCGGGACTCGTTGGTCAGCGAAATCGACACGGCCACACTGGCGCAACTGCTACCCACCTTGGAGGCGGGCATGATCCCCAAAGTCGAGGCCTGTCTCCGAGCGGTGACAGCGGGTGTGCCCAGCGCGCACGTGATCGACGGTCGGGTCAAACACTGCGTGCTGGTGGAGCTGTTCACCGACGCGGGCACCGGCACCAAGGTGGTGTCCACATGACTAACACGGCGACTATGAAGCAGCGGTGGGAAGCCGTGATGATGAACAACTACGGCACCCCGCCGGTGGCGCTGGCCAGCGGCGACGGCGCCGTGGTCACCGACGTGGACGGCAAGACGTATCTGGACCTGCTGGGCGGCATCGCGGTCAACGTCCTCGGCCATCGCCACCCGGCCGTGATCGAGGCCGTGACGCAGCAGATGTCGACGCTGGGCCACACCTCCAACTTCTATGCCACCGAGCCCGGTATCGCGCTCGCGGAAGAATTGGTCGCCCTGCTGGGTGCCGACAAGCAAACCCGGGTGTTCTTCTGTAACTCCGGCACCGAGGCCAACGAGCTGGCGTTCAAGCTGTCTCGGCTCACCGGGCGCACGAAACTTGTTGCCGCACAAGAAGGTTTCCACGGCCGGACGATGGGCTCGCTGGCGCTGACCGGCCAGCCGGCCAAGCAGGCGCCGTTCGAGCCGCTGCCCGGCTACGTCAGCCACGTGCCGTACGGGGACAAAGACGCGCTGGCCGCCGCGGTTGGCGACGACACCGCGGCGGTATTCCTGGAACCGATCATGGGCGAAAGCGGGGTTGTTGTTCCGCCCGAGGGCTATCTGGCCGCGGCACGCGACATCACCGCGAAGCACGGCGCCCTGCTGGTGCTCGACGAGGTGCAGACCGGAATGGGTCGCACCGGCGCCTTTTTCGCCCACCAGCACGCCGGCATCACCCCGGATGTCGTGACTCTGGCCAAGGGGCTGGGCGGTGGGCTGCCGATCGGGGCGTGCCTGGCCGTCGGGCCGGTCGCGGAGTTGCTGACGCCCGGCCTGCACGGCAGCACCTTCGGCGGCAATCCGGTGTGCACCGCGGCGGCCCTGGCGGTGGTCCGGGTGCTCGCCGAGGAGGACCTCGTGCGGCATGCCGAGGTGCTGGGTAAGTCGGTGCGGCACGGCATCGAATCCCTGCACCACCCGCTGATCGACCACGTGCGCGGCCTCGGACTGCTGTGGGGCGTGGTGCTGACCGCGCCGCGCGCCAAGGACGCCGAGGCGGCCGCGCGCGACGCCGGGTTCCTAATCAACGCCGCCGCCCCCGACGTCATCCGGTTGGCGCCGCCGCTGATCATCACCGAAGCCCAGATCGACAGCTTCATCGCCGCCCTGCCCGGCATCCTCGACGCAGCCGGAGCTCACGCATGACCGCGCCGGCGACGATGCAGAGCGAAGCGATGAGGAGGAGCGGCGCAGTTGACTAGGCACTTTCTGCGCGACGACGACCTGTCGCCGGCCGAACAGGCCGACGTCCTGCAGCTGGCCGCCGAACTGAAGAAGGACCCGTTCAGTCGCCGTCCCCTCGAGGGCCCGCGCGGGGTGGCGGTGATCTTCGACAAGAACTCCACCCGCACCCGGTTCTCCTTCGAGGTGGGCATCGCGCAGCTGGGCGGGCATGCCGTCGTCGTGGACGCCCGCAGCACCCAGATGGGTCGCGACGAGACCCTGCAGGACACCGCAAACGTGCTGTCCCGCTACGTCGACGCCATCGTCTGGCGGACCTTCGGGCAAGACCGGCTGGAGGACATGGCCTCGACCGCGAAGGTGCCCGTGGTCAACGCGCTCTCCGACGCGTTCCACCCCTGTCAGGTGCTGGCCGATCTGCAGACCATCGCCGAACGCAAAGGGTCGCTGCGCGGCCTGAAGCTGTCCTACTTCGGTGACGGCGCCAACAACATGGCCCATTCGCTGCTGCTGGGCGGTGTCACCGCCGGCGTGCATGTCACCGTCGCCGCACCTGAGGGCTTCGCGCCGGACCCTGCGGTGGTGTCCGCCGCCGAGCGGCGCGCCGAAGCCACCGGCGCCTCGGTGACCATGACCGCCGACGCCGACAAGGCCGCCGCGGGCGCCGACGTCCTGGTCACCGACACGTGGACGTCGATGGGGCAGGAGGAGGACGGGCTGGACCGGGTGAAGCCGTTCCGGCCATTCCAGATCAACACGCGACTCGTCGACCTGGCCGACCCGGAAGCCATTGTGCTGCACTGCCTTCCGGCCCACCGCAACGACGAGATCACCGACGAGGTGATGGACGGACCGGCCAGCGTGGTCTGGGACGAGGCAGAAAACCGGTTGCACGCGCAGAAGGCGCTGCTGGTGTGGTTGCTGGAGCGGTCGCGATGACGCGCAAAAGGGCGAGACTACAGCGGTTCGAAGGCCGCGCCCGAAACCACCCGCGTCGGTCGCCAGGACCGCATCGTGGCGATCCTGTCCTCGGAGTCGGTGCGCAGCCAAGGCGAGTTGGCCACGCTGCTGGCCGACGAGGGCATCGAGGTCACCCAGGCCACGCTGTCGCGCGACCTCGAAGAGCTCGGCGCGGTCAAACTGCGCGGCGCCGACGGCGGCGTCGGCGTCTATGTCGTACCCGAGGACGGCAGCCCAGTGCGGGGCGTGTCCGGCGGCACCGCGCGGCTGTCGCGGCTGCTCGGCGAGCTGCTGGTGTCCGTCGACTCCAGCGCGAACCTCGCGGTGTTGCGAACCCCACCCGGCGGGGCCAACTATTTGGCCTCCGCGATCGATCGCGCGGCGCTACCGTACGTCGTCGGCACCATCGCCGGCGACGACACGGTCTTCGTGGCTGCCCGCGACCCGATGAAAGGCGCCGAGCTGGCCGCCACCCTGGAACGTCTCAAATAAAGGAGATTGCTCAATGTCAGAACGCGTCATCCTGGCGTATTCCGGCGGTCTGGACACCTCGGTGGCGATCAGCTGGATAGTCAAGGAGACCGGCCGGGAGGTCGTAGCGGTGGCGATTGACCTCGGCCAGGGTGGCGAGGATATGGAGCTGGTGCGCCAGCGCGCGCTGGACTGCGGCGCCGTCGAAGCCGTCGTCGTCGACGCTCGCGACGAGTTCGCCGAGGGTTACTGCCTGCCCACCGTCTTGAACAATGCGCTCTACATGGACCGCTATCCACTGGTGTCGGCGATCAGCCGGCCGCTGATCGCCAAGCATCTGGTGGCGGCCGCCCGCGAGCACGGCGGCAGCATCGTCGCGCACGGCTGCACCGGCAAGGGCAACGACCAGGTCCGCTTCGAGGTCGGGTTCGCCTCGCTGGCACCGGATCTGCAGGTGCTGGCGCCGGTCCGCGACTACGCCTGGACGCGCGAAAAGGCGATCGCGTTCGCCGAGGAGAACGCCATCCCGATCAACGTCAGCAAACGCTCGCCGTTCTCGATCGACCAGAACGTCTGGGGCCGTGCCGTGGAGACGGGCTTCCTGGAACACCTGTGGAACGCGCCCACCAAAGACGTCTACGCCTACACCGAAGACCCCACCCTCAACTGGAGCACGCCCGATGAGGTCATCGTCGGCTTCGAAAAAGGCGTGCCGGTCTCGATCGACGGCAAGCCGGTGTCGATGCTGCAGGCCATCGAGGAACTCAACGCCCGCGCCGGCGCGCAGGGCGTCGGGCGCCTGGACGTGGTGGAGGACCGGCTGGTGGGCATCAAGAGCCGCGAGATCTACGAGGCGCCCGGGGCCATGGTGCTCATCACCGCGCACACCGAACTCGAGCACGTCACCCTCGAGCGCGAACTGGGCCGGTTCAAACGGCACACCGACCAGCGCTGGGCCGAACTGGTTTACGACGGGCTGTGGTACTCGCCACTGAAGGTGGCTCTGGAAAGCTTCGTCGCCAAGACTCAGGAGCACGTGTCCGGCGAGGTGCGAATGGTGTTGCACGGTGGCCACATCGCGGTGAACGGCCGCCGCAGTGCCGAATCGCTGTACGACTTCAATCTGGCGACCTACGACGAGGGCGACAGCTTCGACCAGTCCATGTCCAAGGGCTTCGTCTACGTGCACGGGTTGTCGTCGAAGATCGCGTCCCGCCGGGACCTGCGGTGACGGTCACCTCTCCTGCGCGAGCAGACACAGAATCGCACCCAGACGCGCGCCGGAGTGCGATTCTGTGTCTGCTCGCGGGGGATAAGTGAGCACCAACGAGGGTTCGCTGTGGGGTGGGCGGTTCGCCGACGGCCCGTCCGACGCGTTGGCCGCGCTGAGCCGGTCCACCCACTTCGACTGGGTGCTGGCTCCCTACGACATCACCGGGTCGCGGGCCCACACCATCGTGCTGTTTCGAGCCGGGCTGCTCACCGAGGAGCAGCGCGACGGCCTGTTGGCCGGGTTGGACAGCCTCGCCGAAGACGTCGCCGACGGCAGCTTCGACCCGCTGGTCACCGACGAGGACGTGCACGCCGCGCTGGAGCGCGGGCTGATCGACCGGGTCGGGCCGGATCTGGGCGGCCGCTTGCGGGCCGGGCGGTCCCGCAACGACCAGGTGGCCACGCTGTTCCGGATGTGGCTGCGCGACGCGGTGCGTCGGGTGGCCGCCGGTGTGCTCGATCTGGTCGGTGCGTTGGCCGCCCAGGCCGCCGCGCACCCGACGGCCATCATGCCCGGCAAGACTCATCTGCAATCCGCCCAGCCGATCCTGCTGGCACACCATCTGCTGGCCCACGCCCATCCGCTGCTACGCGATGTGGACCGGATAGTCGACTTCGACAAGCGCGCGGCGGTGTCTCCGTACGGAGCCGGAGCGCTGGCCGGATCGTCGCTGGGTCTCGATCCCGACGCGATCGCCGCGGATCTGGGTTTCGCCGCCGCCGCCGACAATTCCGTCGACGCGACCGCCGCTCGCGATTTTGCCGCCGAGGCGGCAGTTCGTGTTCGCCATGATCGCCGTCGACCTGTCGCGGCTGGCCGAAGACATCATCATCTGGAGCTCGACGGAATTCGGCTACGTGAGCCTGCACGATTCGTGGTCCACCGGCAGCTCGATCATGCCGCAGAAGAAGAATCCGGACATTGCTGAGCTGGCTCGCGGAAAGTCCGGGCGGTTGATCGGAAACCTGGCGGGGCTGTTGGCGACGTTGAAGGCCCAGCCGCTCGCGTACAACCGCGATCTGCAGGAGGACAAGGAACCGGTGTTCGATTCGGTGGCCCAGCTGGAGCTGCTGCTGCCGGCGATGGCGGGGCTGGTTGCCAGCCTGACGTTCAACGTCGAGCGAATGGCGGCGCTGGCTCCGGCCGGCTACACGCTGGCTACCGATATCGCCGAGTGGCTCGTGCGGCAAGGCGTCCCGTTCCGCTCCGCGCACGAGGCCGCCGGTGCCGCGGTGCGCGCCGCCGAGGCGCGCGGCGTCGGGCTCGAGGAGCTGACCGACGACGAACTCGCTGCCATCAGTCCTGAGCTGACGCCGGCGGTGCGCGATGTGCTGACGATCGAGGGGTCGGTGTCGTCGCGTGACTCTCGGGGCGGCACGGCCCCCCATCGGGTTTCCGAGCAACTGGATGCCGTCCAGGCAACCGTGGAGGAGCTGAGGGTCAGGCTGCTCCGGCGCGCGGTGGGATGAGCCCACGACTTTGCCGGGTTGTCTTAGCCGGACTAAACTTCGGGCACTAGACGATCGGGTTGAACCCCTCGGCCTTGATTTTCGTCACCGAAGGGTGGGATTGATGAGCGTCATCGCCGGTGTGTCCGGTGCGTTGCCGCCTTATCGCTATTCGCAGCGCGAATTGACCGAGTTGTTTGTTAGCCATCCGGGATTCGAAGGTTACGAAGATATCGTTCGGCAGCTGCATGCCAGCGCCAAGGTGAATAGTCGCCACATGACCCTGTCGGTAGATAAGTATCCGGGGCTCACCGACTTCGGCGCGGCAAACCGGATCTTCATCGAAAAAGCGGTCGATCTCGGCTGTGAGGCGCTGCTAGGAGCGCTGAACGAGGCGGGTCTTAAGCCGCAGGACCTCGATGCGATCATCACGACGACGGTCACCGGCCTGGCGGTGCCATCGCTGGATGCCCGCATCGCCGGGCGGCTCGGGCTGCGCGACGACGTGCGGCGAATGCCGTTGTTCGGCCTGGGCTGCGTGGCCGGCGCGGCGGGGGTGGCCCGGCTTAACGACTACCTGCGCGGGGCGCCGGACAGCGTCGCCGCGCTGATCTCGGTTGAGCTCTGCTCACTCACCTTCCCGGGATACAAGCCATCGCTGGCGGGTCTGGTCGCCAGCGCGTTGTTTGCTGACGGAGCCGCAGCGGTTGTTGCCGTCGGCGAGCGTCGAGCCGACGAGATTGGCGCCGGCGGGCCGGATATTCTCGATTCGCGCAGCCATCTCTACCCGGACTCGCTGCGCACTATGGGCTACGACATCGGCGCCGCAGGGTTTGAAATCGTGCTGTCGAAGGACGTCGCGACTGTAGTGCAGCAATACATCGAAGACGATGTCACCACATTTTTGGCCGACCACGGCCTGAGCACCACCGACATCGGCGCCTGGGTCAGCCATCCCGGCGGTCCCAAGGTCATAGAGGCGATCACCGAGGCCCTCGACCTCCCACCGGAGGCTCTGGAACTGACCTGGCGTTCGCTCGGCGAGATCGGCAATCTCTCTTCGGCATCGGTGCTCCATGTGCTCCGTGACACCATCGCCAAAAAGCCGCCCAGCGGAAGCCCGGGCCTGATGCTCGCGATGGGCCCCGGATTCTGCTCCGAGCTCGTGTTGCTGCGCTGGCACTGAATGAAGCGCGCCCGTGGACTTCCGTTCGTGCTGTAGGGCATCGCCTTGAGAATGACGGCGATGCAACGACAAGAGTTGGTCGGGGGTTTCATGAAAGGCGCAGTCCGTGGTGGGCGGAGCAAATAATCCGCACTCAGCTGTCGATATTCCGCATCCACGAGCCATTAGCGGCCGTTGCGGCGATATCGACATGATTAGCGCGCGCCTGTCGTCCGCTCGTTTGAGCAACACGCAAGGCCAGCTCGTATGAACAGTAGGCAAGACGAGCTCATCAGGGCACTCCGCAAATCGCTCAAGGAAAACGAACGGCTGAAGCAGGAGAACCGCGAGTATCTGGCGTTGGCCACCGAGCCGGTTGCCGTGGTGGGGATGGCGTGCCGGTATCCGGGTGGTGTGGATTCGCCGCAGGCCTTGTGGGAGATGGTGGCCGAGGGCCGCGACGTGGTGTCGGATTTCCCAGCCGACCGTGGCTGGGATTTGGGTGGCCTGTTTGATCCCGATCCTGATGCGATAGGGAAGTCGTACTCCCGCTGCGGCGGGTTCTTGGCGGATGTCGCGGATTTCGATGCCGCGTTTTTTGGGATCGCACCCAGCGAGGCGTTGGCGATGGATCCGCAGCAGCGCCTGCTGCTGGAAGTGTCGTGGGAGGCGCTGGAGCAGGCCGGGATCGACCCGTTGGGGCTGCGGGGCTCTTCGACCGGCGTCTTCGCCGGGGTGTTCCACGGTTCCTACGGGGGCCAGGGTCGGGTGCCCGGCGACCTAGAGAAGTACGGGATCCGCGGCTCGACGCTGAGCGTCGCGTCGGGGCGGGTCGCATATTCGCTGGGTCTGGAGGGTCCGGCGGTGTCGGTGGATACGGCGTGTTCGTCGTCGTTGGTGGCGTTGCATTTGGCCGCGCATTCGTTGCGGTCGAGGGAGTGCGATTTGGCGCTGGTCGGCGGGGTGACGGTGATGGCGACCCCGGCGATGTTCGTGGAGTTCAGCAGGCAGCGGGCACTTTCCCCCGACGGGCGGTGCAAGGCGTACGCCGGTGTCGCCGACGGAACTGGGTTTTCCGAGGGCGTCGGGGTGTTGGTGGTCGAGCGGTTGGCTGATGCGCAGCGGTTGGGGCATCCGGTGTTGGCGGTGGTGCGAGGCTCGGCGGTCAATCAGGACGGTGCCTCCAACGGGCTGGCGACTCCCAACGGGCCGGCGCAGCAGCGGGTGATTCGGGCGGCACTGGCCAGCGCGCGGCTGGCCCCGGCCGATGTGGATCTGGTGGAGGGCCACGGGACGGGCACCATGTTGGGGGACCCCATTGAGGCCCAAGCGATCCTGACGACATATGGGCAGGATCGGCCGCCGGACCAGCCGTTGTGGTTGGGATCGATCAAATCGAACATGGGTCATGCGTCGGCGGCGGCGGGGGTCGCCGGAGTGATCAAGATCGTGCAGGCGATGCGGCATGGGGTGATGCCACAGACGTTGCATGTGGATGTGCCGACGCCGCAGGTGGATTGGTCTACCGGGGCGGTGTCGTTGTTGACCGAGCCGCGGCCGTGGCCGGCGCGGGAGAGGCCGCGTCGAGCGGCGGTATCCGGATTCGGAATCAGCGGGACGAATGCGCATGTCATCCTCGAAGAAGTTCCGGCGCTGGAAAGCGTTGGTGCAGCGGGCGATAACGACATGCCGATCGTTCCGTGGCTGCTGTCCGCGCGTTCTGCCGAGGCCTTGGCGGGTCAGGCGGAACGGTTGTTGGCGCACGTGGATGCTGATCGGGATCTGCGGGTGGCCGATGTGGGGTGGTCGTTGGTGTCGACGCGCTCGGTGTTTGACCATCGGGCGGTGGTGGTCGGCGCTGACCGCGAGCAGCTGTTGGCCGGGTTGGCCGGGTTGGCCGTCGGTGAGGTGGGTGCGAATGTGGTGGTGGGGCGGGCGCAAGCGGTGGGCAAGGCGGTCTTGGTGTTTCCCGGCCAGGGCTCGCAGTGGGTCGGGATGGGAGCCGAGTTACTCGATACCTCGAAGGTGTTCGCCGACCATATGCATCGATGCGGTAAGGCGCTCGGTGAGCATGTGGAGTGGTCCTTGATCGATGTCATCCGCGGCGTGTCGGGTGCTCCTGGGCTGGATCGGGTGGATGTGGTGCAGCCGGTGTTGTGGGCGGTGATGGTGTCGCTGGCCGAATTGTGGCGTTCGGTGGGGGTGGTCGCGGATGCGGTGATCGGCCATTCGCAGGGTGAGATCGCGGCTGCGTATGTGGCGGGCGGGTTGTCGCTGGAGGATGCCGCGCGGGTGGTGGCGCTGCGAAGCCGGCTGCTGGTGGGGTTGTCGGGCGCTGGGGGCATGGTTTCGTTGGCGTGTGGGGTGTCGCAGGCGCAGGAGTTGGTGGCCCAGTTCGGCGATCGGCTCAATATTGCTGCGGTCAACGGTGTGTCGGCGGTGGTCGTCTCTGGCGAGGTGAGTGCGTTAGAGGAGTTGGTGCGGCGTTGCGAGGCCGATGGCGTGCGTGCCCGCAGGATTGATGTCGACTATGCCTCGCACTCGGCGCAGGTCGACGCGATTCGTGAGCCTCTGGTCGAGGCGCTGGCGGGCATCGAGCCTCAATCGTCGTCGGTGGCTTTCTTTTCAACGGTCAGCGGTGAGTTCATGGACACGGCCGGTTTGGATGCCGATTACTGGTACCAAAGCATCCGGCGCACTGTGCAGTTCGAACGGGCTGTGCGCAGCGCGTGCGACGCGGGGTATCGGGTGTTCATCGAATCCAGTCCGCATCCGGTGTTGATCGCGGGCATCGAAGACACTTTGGCCGGTGGGACCGTTGTTATTCCCTCACTGGGCCGCGATGACGGTGGGCTGGACAGGTTTTGGCTGTCTGCGGGTCAGGCCCACGTCGCGGGCGTGACCCTCGATTGGCGCGCGGCGTTCGAGGGTGGGTGTCGCGTTGAGTTGCCAACCTATGCCTTTCACCGGCAGCGATTTTGGTTGCCGCCCATGGATATTGGTAGCGGCGATCTGCGCGGTTTGGGGTTGGCGAGGGCCGAGCACGGTCTGCTGGGTGCAGTGGTGGAGCGGCCCGACTCGGGTGAGGTGGTGCTGACCGGCCGGATATCGATCGTTGCTCAGCCGTGGTTGATCGATCACGCGGTGGCCGGGGTGGTGTTGTTCCCGGGGGCCGGGTTCGTGGAGCTGGCATTGCGGGCCGGAGACGAGGTCGGTTGTTCCGCGGTCGAGGAGCTGACGGTGTCGTCGCCGCTGCTGTTGCCGGCGGTCGACGGGGTACAGGTGCAGGTGGTGGTAGGCGCCGCGAATGGAACGGGGCGCCGACCTGTGTCGGTGTATTCGCGTGAGGCTCAGCCCGGTTCGGAATGGGCGCTGCATGCCGAGGGCGTGTTGAGCGCCGGGTCGCCTGCGCCGGCAGCGGACCTGTCGGTGTGGCCGCCAGTGGGGGCGACGGCGATGGATGTGACCCACGCGTATGCGCGGCTGGCGGAGCGGGGTTACGAGTACGGTACTGCATTTCAGGGTTTGCAGGCGATGTGGCGGCTTGGAAATGAAGTATTCGCCGAAGTCGCTGTCCCGGATGTCGCAGAAGTGAAAGTTGGCGGCTTCGGGGTTCACCCGGTGTTGCTAGACGCGGCGCTGCACGCGATGGGGATGGCTGATGCGCAGGCCGAGACGATGTTGCCGTTTTCCTGGCAGGGTGTGTGTTTGCATGCCACGGGGGCATCGCGAGCGCGGGTCCGGATAGCGCCGGTGGGTGTGGGAGCGGTGTCGGTGGACCTGGCGGATGGTGCGGGCCTGCCGATTTTGTCGGTGCGGGAGTTGGCGGTTCGTCCGGTGTCAACGGCGCAACTGTCGGCGACGGCACCACGCCTAGGTCGCGGATTGTTGGAAGTGGCGTGGTCGCCGATCTCGTTGGAGACCGGCGGTATTTCCGGTGACGACATGTTCGTGTGGGAGCCAAGCCCTGGCGCCGACGGAATGGTGGGGTCGGTGTATGCGGCCACGCACGAGGCGTTGGGGGTGTTGCAGTCGTGGCTGGCCGGCGATGGGTCGGGCGTGCTGGTCGTGCTGACCCGCGGGGCGGTGGGTTTGGCCGGCGAAGACGTCACGGATTTGGCGGGTGCCGCCGTGTGGGGGTTGGTGCGCTCCGCGCAGGCCGAGCATCCGGGTCGGGTGGTGTTGGTCGACTCGGACGGATCGGTGGATGTTGGAACGGTAATCGGCTGTGGTGAACCGCAATTGGCGGTGCGCTCCGGTGTGGCCTACGGCGCGCGGCTTACGCCGGTAGGCGCGGGAGCGGAACCGGTGCTGGAATTGCCGGCCGGGGCATGGCAGATCACCGCCGGCAGCGGGGGCACGTTACAGGATCTGGTGGTGCGGTCGTGCCTACCAGTGCGGCTGGCGGCCGGGCAGGTCCGGGTGGCGGTGGGCACAGTGGGGGTGAACTTCCGAGATGTGTTGGTGGCGTTGGGGATGTATCCCGGCGGTGGGGAGTTGGGCGTCGAGGGCGCCGGGGTGGTCGTCGAGCTCGGTCCCGGGGTAGAAGGGCTCGCCATCGGGGATGCCGTGATGGGACTGTTGGGGGTGGTGGGTTCTGAGGCGGTGGTGGACGCCCGGTTGGTGACCACGGTCCCGCCGGACTGGTCGCTGGTGCAGGCCGCGGGCGCGCCGGCGGTGTTCCTGACGGGGTTGTACGGGTTGTCCGTATTGGCCGGCGTCAAGGCTGGCGAAAAGGTCTTGGTGCATGCCGCCACCGGCGGGGTTGGCATGGCGGCGGTGCAACTGGCTCGGCATTGGGGTGCAGAAGTTTTTGCGACCGCCAGCCGGGGCAAGTGGGACACGTTGCGCGCGATGGGCTTTGACGACGACCATATCGGCGATACTCGGTCGTTGGAATTCGAACAGAAGTTTCTCGCGACCACCGACGGTGCCGGTGTCGATGTGGTGCTCAACTCGCTGGCCGGCGAATTCCTCGATGCTTCACTGCGATTGCTGGTCCGTGGCGGGCGCTTCATCGAGATGGGCAAGACCGACCTTCGCGACCCCCGGCTGGTCGCGACCGAACACCAGGGAGTGCGATATCGGGCATTCGACCTGATCGAGGCCGGACCCGAAGGCACGGCAACCATGCTGGCCGAGTTGATGACGCTGTTTGCGGCCGGAGCGTTGGCTCCGTTGCCGGTGAAAACTTTTGACGTGCGGTGTACTTCAGCGGCGTACCGCTTCGTCAGTCAGGCTCGCCAGATCGGCAAGGTGGTGTTGTCCCTGCCCGAGGGGCCCGGTAATGCCGTGCTAGCGGGGTCGGGGGGTGGGCTGGCCGGAGGCAGCGTGTTAATCACCGGGGGTACCGGGATGGCCGGTTCGGCGCTAGCCGCTCATCTGGCGGCTCGCTACGGGGTGGCGCATGTGGTGTTGGTCAGCCGCGGCGGTGCCGATGCCGAAGGTGTCCCGGAGTTGGTGGCCCGGCTCGAAGACGCCGGGGTAAAGGTAACGGTGGCCGCCTGCGATGTCGCCGATCGTGGCGCGGTCGCGGCGTTGATCGCGAAACTACCGCCCCAATATCCGCTCAAGGGCGTGTTCCACGCCGCCGGGGCCCTCGATGATGGGTTGATCGCGTCGTTGACGCCGCAGCGGGTGGACGCGGTGTTGCGGGCGAAAGTCGATGGGGCTTGGAATCTGCATGAGCTTACCCAGGACCTGAATTTGTCGGCCTTCGTGATGTTTTCGTCGATGGCCGGCATTGTGGGAACCCCCGGCCAGGCCAACTACGCGGCGGCCAACAGTTTCCTCGACGGGCTGGCCGCTCATCGGCGCGCCCATGGCTTGGCTGGGTTGTCGGTGGCCTGGGGGCTATGGGAACAGGCGTCGGGCATGACTCAACACCTGGCCGATCGCGACAAGGCCCGCATGAGCCGGATTGGGCTGGCACCCATATCAACCGAGCAGGCGCTGCGACTATTCGATACCGCGATGCTCACCGATCGCCCCCTACTCGTGGCCACCCGCCTCGACCCTGCCGCGTTGGCCGACCAGAGCCCCGCGTTGCCGCCGCTGCTGAGCCAGTTGGTTACCCGCCGCACCCGACGTGTCATCGATGAAACCGACACGACGGCGGCCTCGACGAGCAGTCTCGTCACACGGCTGCACGGCCTGTCCGCTGAGCGGCGACACAGCGAACTGGTGGGCCTGGTCTGTAGGAACGCCGGCACCGTGTTGGGTCGCACTAACGCCGCAGACATCAACGCCGGCGCAGTTTTTCAAGACCTCGGCTTTGACTCGCTGACCGCCGTCGAACTGCGAAACCGGCTCAAAACTGCTACCGGACTTAGTCTTTCGCCGACGCTGATTTTCGACTACCCGACGCCCATCGCGCTAGCTCAGCATCTCGAGAGCCGGCTGGGGGTCGCCTCCACAGGCGCGGATCAACAGAACCTGATGGCCCGCTTCGACGGTGTCACCCGTGAACTACAAATGCTGCTTAACCAACCCGACTGGAAACCCGAAGACAAACCGCACCTCACCACCCGCATCCAAACCCTCTTGGCGACCCTCGGCGCTCGCCTCGACTCCTACGACCCCGGGGGCCCCGACGACGAGGACCTCCACGCCGCCACCGAAAGCCAACTCTTCGCCATTCTCGACGAAGAACTCGGCTCCTGAGAACACAAGGAACACCAGTGCCGGGCACCGACAAGCACGTTGACTACCTCAAGCGCCTCACCGCGGATTTGCGGCGCACCCGACGGCGGCTGTCGGAGTTGGAAGGCAAGCTGTCCGACCCGGTGGCGCTGGTGGGGATGGCGTGCCGCTATCCGGGCGGAGTCGATTCCCCAGACAGCTTATGGGAGATGGTGGTAGAGGGCCGCGACGCGGTGTCGGACTTTCCCACGGACCGGGGCTGGGACATAGCGGGCTTGTACGATCCCGACCCCGACACCCCGGGCAAAATGTACGTGCGCCAGGGGTCATTCCTCGCCGACGTGGGCGATTTCGACGCGGCATTCTTCGGCGTCGGCCCCAGCGAGGCGCTGGCCATGGATCCGCAGCAGCGGTTCATGCTGGAGCTGTCGTGGGAAGCGTTGGAGCGGGCCGGGATTGACCCAAAAGCGTTGCGCGGTTCGGCGACGGGCGTGTTCGCCGGCGTGATCCACGACAGCTACGGGGGCCTGATGGAGGGCGAGCTGGAGAGCTACGGGCTCACCGGCTCGACGTTGAGTGTGGTTTCGGGACGGGTGTCGTACGTGCTGGGCCTGGAAGGTCCGGCAATGTCGGTGGATACGGCGTGTTCGTCGTCGTTGGTCGCCTTGCATTTGGCGGCGCACTCGCTGCGGTCGGGGGAGTGTGACCTGGCGCTGGTCGGCGGGTTGACGGTGATGCCCAGCCCAGCGCCATTTGTGGAATTCAGCCGCCAGCGGGCGCTGGCGGCGGATGGCCGGTGCAAGGTCTATGCCGGTGCCGCCGATGGCACCGCGTGGTCGGAAGGCGCGGGAGTATTGGTGGTGGAGCGCCTGGCCGATGCGCGGCGGCTGGGGCATCCGGTGTTGGCGCTGGTACGGGGCTCCGCGGTGAATCAGGACGGCGCCTCCAACGGACTGACCGCGCCAAATGGGCCATCCCAGCAACGCGTCATCCGAGCAGCGCTGGCCAGCGCCGGACTGACCGCGGCGGATGTCGACCTAGTCGAAGGACACGGGACGGGCACCACGCTCGGGGATCCGATTGAGGCGCAAGCGCTTTTAGCGTCCTATGGGCAGGATCGGCCGGCTGATCGACCGTTGTGGTTGGGGTCCATCAAGTCCAACATCGGTCATACGTCGGCGGCCGCGGGGGTGGCCGGGGTGATCAAGATGGTGCAGGCGATCCAGCACGGCGTGATGCCGCAGACGTTGCACGTGGATGCGCCCACGCCGCATGTGGATTGGTCGGCGGGGGCGGTGTCGCTCTTGACGGAGTCGCGACCGTGGCCGGGAGGGGACGGGCCCCGCCGGGCGGGGGTATCGGCATTCGGGATCAGCGGTACCAATGCCCATGTGATCCTGGAACAAGCACCGGCCGAGCCGACACCAGAAAGCATTGTGGCTGAGCGCGATAGCTCAGAGGCCGCACTGGACGACTCGGCTATGGCATGGGTGTTGTCCGCGCGGTCGGAACAGGCGTTGATCAATCAGGCCAAACGGCTAGTCGCGCATATGGCCGGGAACACGGAGCTGAGTCCGGTCGATGTGGGTTGGTCGCTGGTGACTACACGATCGGTGTTCGAGCATCGGGCCGTGCTGGTGGGCGCCGACCGTGAGCACCTGATGACGGAATTGGCCCTGCTGGCCGCCGGTGAAACCGGTGCGGGCGCAGTGGTGGGGCGTGCCCGCCCGGTGGGCAAGACGGTATTTGTATTCCCCGGCCAGGGATCCCAGCGGCTGGGGATGGGCCAGCAACTCTACGGCCGTTTCCCGGTGTTCGTCCAGGCGTTTGACGAGGCGGTGGCCGCGCTGGATCCGCATCTGAGGTTGCCGCTGCGGCAGGTGATTTGGGGTAGCGACCCCCAGCTCTTGCAAAGCACGGAGTTCGCGCAGCCGGCGTTGTTTGCCGTCGAGGTGGCGTTGGTCGCGTTGTTGCGGCACTGGGGTGTGGTACCGGACGTCGTGACGGGTCATTCGGTGGGCGAGATCACGGCTGCGCATGTGGCGGGCGTGTTGTCGTTAGAGGATGCGGCCAAAGTGGTGGTCGCACGCGCGCGGCTGATGGCGGCACTGCCCGAAGGCGGGGTGATGGTTGCGGTCGCCGCCGGCGAGGCGGAGGTGGCGCCCGAGCTCACCGACGGGGTAAGTCTTGCTGCGATCAATGGTCCCAATGCGGTGGTGATTTCGGGCGCAAATGCGCCGGTGACTGAGCTGGCGGATCGTTTGGCGCAGGAGGGCCGTCGCGTGCATCGGCTGGCGGTGTCGCATGCATTTCATTCGGTATTGATGGAACCCATGCTCGCGGAGTTCGCGGAGCAACTGGCCGGAATTTCGGCCGCGCAACCGCGGATTGACTTGGTGTCGAACCTGACCGGGCAAATGGCCGGTCCCGGATATGGGTCGGCACAGTATTGGGTCGAGCACGTCCGCCAGCCGGTGCGTTTTGCCGACGGGGTGCGAGCCGCAGAATCCGCGGGTGCCGAGGTCTTTGTGGAGGTGGGCCCCGGTGGTGGTCTCACCGCCGCGGTGGTGCAGTCGTTGGCCAGCGAGCCGGCGGCGTCGGTAGTCACGCTGGCAAAAGACCGCCCAGAAGCCGAGTCGCTGCTGGCCGCACTGGGGCAGTTGTTCACCGCCGGAGCGGACGTGAATTGGCTCGCGGCGCTCGAGGATGGGCGCCGGGTCGATCTGCCGACGTACGGGTTTGTGCGGCAGCGGTTTTGGTTGACTACTGGGTCGTCGGCGGACGTGCGCAGTATCGGCTTGACGCGAGCTGGTCATCCGGTTTTGGGCGCGGTGGTGGAGCGGCCTGATTCCGGCGGGGTGGTACTGACGGGCTCGTTGTCCGTGGGGGATTTACCGTGGCTGGCCGATCACGTAGTCGACGGGGTGCTGTTGTTTCCCGGAGCGGGATTCGTGGAGTTGGTGTTGCGGGCCGGCGACGAGGTTGGGTGCTCGGTGGTGGAGGAGCTGACGTTGTTGGCTCCGTTGGTGTTGCCATCGGATGGTGGGGCTCGGGTCCAGGTCGTCGTCGATGCTTCGGACGAGTCGGGTACCCGCGTTGCGTGGGTCTATTCGCGTGGCGCGGGCTCGGATTCGGTGTGGGTGTTGCATGCGCAGGCTGAGTTGAGTGCAGGAGTATCCGAGTCGGCCGCGGATTTGTCGGTGTGGCCGCCTGCGGGCGCCTCGGTCGTGGATGTGGATGACGCGTATGAGGTGTTGGCGCGTCGGGGCTATAAATATGGGCGGGCGTTTCAGGGTCTGCGTGCGTTGTGGCGGCGGGGGCAGGAGGTCTTTGCCGAGGTAACCGTCGGTGAGGGTGTGACGGTGGGAGGGTTCGGGATTCACCCGGTGCTGCTGGATGCGGCCTTGCATGCGTGGGGGGTGGCTGACGCTGGGGATGCGACGATGTTGCCGTTTTCCTGGCAGGGGGTGTGTTTGCATGCCGCGGGGGCGTCGAGGGTTCGGGTCCGCATAGCACCGGTCGGCACCGGGGCGGTGTCGGTGGAGTTGGCTGACGGAACGGGCCTGCCGGTCTTGTCGGTGCGCGAGTTGATGGTGCGTCCGATCTCGGCGGCGGCGTTGTCGGCCGCCGTGGCAGCGGCGGCGGGCGGCGGCGGTGGGCTGTTCCAAGTCGCCTGGTCGCCGGCGCCATTGGAGCGCAACGATGTTGGCGATAACGCGGTGGTGTGGGAACCAAGCGTTGGAACTGACGGTGTGGTGGCGTCGGTGTACACGGCCACGCACGAGGCGTTGGAGGTGGTGCAGTCGTGGCTGGCCGGCGATGGGGCCGGAGTGCTGGTCGTGCTGACTCGCAGGGCGGTGGGCTTGGCCGGTGAGGATGTCGCGGATTTGGCGGGTGCGGCGGTGTGGGGATTGGTGCGCTCCGCGCAGGCCGAGCATCCGGGTCGGGTGGTGTTGGTCGATTCGGATGGATCGGTTGATATCACAGAGGTAATCGGTTGCGGTGAACCGCAATTAATCGTGCGTTCCGGTGTGGTGCACGCGGCCCGGTTGGCGTCGGTGGGTGCGGGCGCGGTATTGGAATTGCCCGCGGGCAACTGGCGGTTGGCTGCTGGCGGTGGAGGCACGTTAGAGGACGTGGTGGTGGCCCCGACCGGGCCGGTGGAATTGGCCGCCGGGCAGGTGCGGGTGGCGGTGGCTGCGGTGGGGGTGAATTTCCGGGATGTGTTGGTGGCGTTGGGGATGTATCCCGGTGGCGGAGAATTAGGGGCAGAGGGCGCTGGGGTGGTCGTCGAGTTAGGGCCCGGGGTCGAAGGGCTGGCCGTTGGCGATGCGGTGCTGGGGTTGCTGGGGGTGGTCGGTTCTGAGGCGGTAGTGGACGCCCGGTTGGTGATCGCGGTGCCGTCGGCGTGGTCCTTCGCGCAGGCCGCTGGCGTGCCGGTGGTGTTTTTGACGGCGTTGTATGGGTTGTCAGTGTTGGCGGGCGTGAAGCCCGGTCAGCGCGTGTTGGTACATGCCGCCACCGGGGGGGTGGGGATGGCGGCGGTGCAGTTGTGCCGGCATTGGGGCGCGGAGGTTTTCGCCACCGCTAGCCGGGGCAAGTGGGACACATTGCGCGCGATGGGCTTTGACGACGCTCATATCGGTGATTCACGGACGTTGGGGTTCGAGCAGAAGTTTCTGGCGGCCACCGACGGCGCCGGGGTCGATGTGGTGCTCAACTCGCTGGCCGGTGAGTTTCTCGATGCGTCGTTGCGGTTGTTGGTCGGTGGCGGGTGTTTTATCGAGATGGGTAAGACCGATCTTCGTGACCCCCAGCAGATAGCAGCCGATCACCAAGGAGTCATGTACCGCGCCTTCGATCTGATGGAGGCCGGCTCGGACCACATCGCTGCCATGCTTTCGGAGTTGATGGGGTTGTTTGGCGATGGCGTGTTGGCGCCGTTGCCGGTCAAGACTTTTGATGTGCGATGCGCCTCGGCGGCTTACCGGTTTGTCAGTCAGGCCCGCCAGATCGGCAAGGTGGTGCTGACCCTGCCCGATGGCCCCGGCAATGCGGTGTTGGCGGGTTCGGGGGGTGGGCTGGCCGGGGGCAGCGTGCTGATCACCGGGGGTACCGGGATGGCCGGTTCGGCGCTGGCGGCTCATTTGGTGGCCCGTTATGGGGTGGCGCATGTGGTGCTGGTCAGCCGCAGCGGTGCAGATGCCGAGGGTGTCGCCGAGTTGGTGGGAGAGCTCGAAGACGCCGGGGCGCAGGTAACCGTGGCGACCGGTGATGTGGCCGATCGCGATGCGGTGGCGGCGCTCATCGCGCAGCTGCCGACCGGCTATCCGCTCAAGGGAGTCTTTCACGCCGCGGGAGTGCTCGACGATGGCTTGATCGCGTCGTTGACCCCGGAGCGGGTGGATGCGGTGCTGCGGGCCAAAGTCGATGGGGCCTGGCACTTGCATGAGCTCACCCGGGATCTGGATTTATCGGCGTTCGTGATGTTTTCGTCGATGGCCGGGATCGTCGGCTCCCCGGGGCAGGGCAACTATGCGGCGGCCAACAGTTTCCTCGACGGGCTGGCCGCCTATCGGTGCGCCCATGGCTTGGCTGGGTTGTCGGTGGCCTGGGGGATGTGGGAACAACCCAGCGCGATGACCCGGCACCTCGCCGATCGGGACAAGGCCCGCATGACCCGGGTTGGGCTGGCACCGCTATCCACGCCCAGGGCGCTACAGCTGTTCGACGATGCAGTCCTGGCCGATCGCTCGGTGCTGGTGGCCGCCCGTCTCGACGCGGCGGGGCTGGGCACCAGCGGCGTTGTGCCGCCGTTGCTTCGTGACTTGGCCGCCCGCCGGGGACGGCGGCTGGTCGTTGATGCCGATAGCGCGCAGTCGATGTCAGGGTTGGTCGCACGGCTGCAGGGGCTGAGCGCTGAGCAGCGTCACAGCCTGTTGGCGGAATTGGTGTGTACCAACGCCGCAACCGTTTTGGGTCATTCCAGCGCCGATATCGACGCTGACGCGGCGTTCCAGGAACTCGGGTTTGACTCACTGACCGCTGTGGAGCTGCGTAACCGCCTCAAAACCGCAACTGGACTTACCCTTTCGCCCGCCGTGATCTTCGACCACCCCACCCCCGCAGCGCTGGCCGAACATATCGACGGGCAGCTCAGCTCCGCGCCAATCGCCACCGACACACCCAACAACGAGCCCAACCGGTTGGCTCGTTTCGACGACATCGCCCGCGAACTGCAAACACTGCTCAACCAAGCCGACTGGAGCCCGGACGACAAAACACACTTCTCGGCGCGCATCCAAACTATCCTCTCCGACCTCACCACCAAACCCCTCAATGAATCTCCCCCGATCGACGACGACATCGCCACCGCGACCGAAAGCCAACTCTTCGCCATCCTCGACGAAGACGTGGGCTCCTGATGCCGGCAATGAGTTGAGAATGTCGTGCCACCGACAGACGTAGCAATCATCGGACTCGCGTGCAGATTTCCCGGCGCTGCCAACGCCTCCGAGTTCTGGCGCCTCATGTGCGATGGACTCGAGGTCACGCAGCTGCCAGACATCGTTGGGGACTTCGACGCCGACTTCTTTAACCTGTCGCCGCGCGAGGCCTGCGCGATGGACCCCCGCCAACGGCTAGCACTCGAACTGACCTGGGAAGCGTTCGAAGACGCATTCGTGGTGCCGGAAACGGCTCGCGGCCAACAGGTCGCGGTTTACCTCGGCGCGATGAATGACGACTACGCGTTCCTGACGGTTGCTGCAGACGATGTTGACCACTACTCCTTTGCCGGCATCAGCCGGGGAATGATCGCCAATCGGATCTCGTTCGCGTTCGGACTCCATGGCCCAAGCATGACCGTCGATTCCGGACAATCGTCGTCTCTGGTGGCCGTGCACCTGGCATGTGAGAGCCTCCGGACGGGTGCGTCGGCGCTGGCGATCGCCGGTGGCGTCCATCTGAACTTGGCAAGCGAAACATCAACGCTTGAAACAGAATTCGGTGCGTTATCGGCGTCAGGCCACACCTACGCGTTTGATGAGCGCGCCGATGGATACGTGCGGGGCGAAGGCGGTGCTCTTGTTCTGCTGAAGCCGTTGCGCGCGGCACTCGACGACGGAGATCGAATTCACGCCGTCATTCGCGGCAGCGCCGTTGGCAACGCCGGGGAAAGCGCCGGCGGTCTGACCATGACCTCGGTTCCGGCGGAAGCCGACGTCATCGCGCGCGCGTTGTCCAACGCGGGCCTGGATAGCAGTCAGGTCGACTACATCGAGGCGCACGGAGCCGGCACCGAGATCGGCGATCCGGTCGAGGCACGCGCACTGGGTGAGGTTTTCGCCCGCCGGCAACAGCGACCCGTGAGTGTGGGGTCGGTCAAGACGAACATTGGCCATGCAGGTGGCGCCGCGGGAATTGCGGGCTTACTCAAGACCGTGTTGGCGGTCGAAAATGCTCTGATACCACCAAGTCTCAATTTCGCCAATCCCGCGATTGATCTGGAGAGCCTCGGGCTTCGGATCAACACCACGCTGTCACCGTGGCGGGCGGCGGACGGCCCGCGGCGGGCGGGGGTGTCGTCGTTCGGGATGGGCGGGACCAACGCGCACGTCGTTATCGAAGAGCCACCAGCGGTGCTGGAAAGTGTTGCGCCCAAACGGAATGATAGCAATCAGGTCATTCCTTGGGTGGTGTCTGCTCGTTCGGCTGAGGCGTTGGCCGGTCAGGCCGAGAGGTTGTTGGCGCACGTGGATGCTGATCGGGATCTGCGTGTGGCCGATGTGGGGTGGTCGTTGGTGTCGACGCGCTCGGTGTTTGACCATCGGGCGGTGGTGGTCGGCGCTGACCGCGAGCAGCTGATGGCCGGGTTGGCCGGGTTGGCCGTCGGTGAGCTGGGTGCGAACGCGGTGGTGGGGCGGGCTCAAGCGGTGGGCAAGGCGGTCTTGGTGTTTCCCGGCCAGGGCTCGCAATGGGTCGGCATGGGAGCCGAGTTACTCGATACCTCGAAGGTGTTCGCCGACCATATGCATCAATGCGATAAGGCGCTCGGTGAGCATGTGGAGTGGTCCTTGATCGATGTCATCCGCGGCGTGGCGGGTGCCCCTGGGCTGGATCGGGTGGATGTGGTGCAGCCGGTCTTGTGGGCGGTGATGGTGTCGCTGGCCGAATTGTGGCGTTCGGTGGGCGTGGTGCCGGACGCGGTGATCGGCCATTCGCAGGGCGAGATCGCGGCTGCGTATGTGGCGGGCGGGTTGTCGCTGGAGGATGCCGCGCGGGTGGTGGCGCTGCGAAGCCGGCTGCTGGTGCGGTTGTCGGGCGCTGGGGGCATGGTTTCGCTGGCGTGTGGGGTGTCGCAGGCAGGGGAGTTGGTGGCCCAGTTCGGCGACCGGCTCAATATTGCTGCGGTCAATGGTCTTTCAGCGGTAGTCGTCTCCGGGGAGGTAGCTGCCCTACAGGAGTTGGTGCGGCGTTGCGAGGTGGACGGCGTGCGTGCCCGCAGGATTGATGTCGACTATGCCTCGCACTCGGCGCAGGTCGACGCGATTCGTGAGCCTCTGGTACAGGCGCTGGCCGGCATCGAGCCTCAATCGTCGTCGGTGGCTTTCTTTTCAACCGCTACCGGTGAGTTCATGGACACCGCCGGCTTGGACGCCGACTACTGGTACCAAAGCATCCGGCGCACTGTGCAGTTCGAACGGGCTGTGCGCAGCGCGTGCGATGCAGGGTATCGGGTGTTCATCGAATCCAGTCCGCATCCGATCTTGACCAGTGGCGTCGAAGAAATAGCAACAACTTTCGCCGATCGGGGCTTCGCTAGCGGCACCGTGGCCGCGGAGGCTGTTTACATTCCCTCACTGGGTCGCGATGACGGTGGGCTGGACAGGTTTTGGCTGTCCGTCGGTCAGGCCCACGTCGCGGGCGTCGCCGTGGATTGGCGCGCGGCGTTTGAGAATGGGTGTCGGGTCGACTTGCCAAGCTATGCTTTTCACCGGCGGCGATTTTGGTTGGGCGATGGTGATGTTGCGGGAGCGACATCGCGCCCGGTAACAGGCCGGTCGGCCGGCCTGGCCGGGCGGTTGCGGGAGCTGACCCCTGTCGAGCGGCAGCGTCAGCTGGTGGAGTTGGTGTGCGTGCACGCGGCGAGCGTCTTGGGCCACTCGAGCAGCGATGACATCGATGCTGAGCGTGCTTTTCAGGACTTCGGTTTCGACTCGATGACCGGCATCGAACTGCGCAACCGGCTCAAAGCCGCAACCGGGCTGGCCGGGCTAGCACTGTCGCGCACGCTGATCTTTGACTATCCCACGCCAACAGCCTTGGCCGATCATCTCGCTCAAGAACTGCTGGGCGAGCATCGCGAAGAATCCGACGACGAGAAGATCTGGTCTGCGTTGAGAAGGATTCCTCTCCAAGAGCTTCGGCGAACCGGGTTGCTCGACAAACTCCTGCTGCTGGCTGGCATGCCCGCAGAGGCACCTCACAAGCCAACTGTCGGCGACGATGTCATCGACGCGCTGAGCCCCGATGCGTTGATCGCGATGGCGCTCAACCCGGCCGATGACGCCGATGACGATGTCGGTCAGTAACATCCATGAGTCCGTTACGCTAATCCGACACGTGTTTAATACGAGTAATCAGACATTGTATTCAATACCGTATGCGACATGTGTTGAATACGTTGAGCTTTGCGGCATCCCGCAGAACCACTTAGACTGCGGGAACCGGCCGATCGGCCTATTTAACACGGGGGCAGCGCAATGAGCGTCATCGCAGGGGTATTCGGTGCATTGCCACCCCATCGCTATAGCCAAAGCGAGCTCGCCGACGCCTTCGTCGAATTCCCCGTTTTGAAGGAGCACGAGGCCATCGTTCGGCGGCTCTACGCCGGCGCGAAGGTCAATAGTCGCCACCTGGTGTTGCCGCTGGAGAAATACCGGTCGCTGGCCGACTTCGACGAGGCCAACGAGATTTTTATCGAAAAAGCGGTGGAACTCGGCTGCGAGGCACTGCTGGGCGCGCTTGAAGAGGCGGGCCTGCAACCGCAGGACGTCGACCTGATCGCCTCCACCACCGTCACCGGCATTGCGGTGCCGTCGTTGGAAGCCCGGATCGCCGGCCGACTCGGCCTGCGCCCCGATGTGCGCCGGATGCCACTGTTCGGACTGGGCTGCGCGGCCGGAGCGGCCGGGATGGGCTGGCTGCACGACTATCTGCGCGGTGCCCCCGACGGCGTCGCGGTGCTGGTGTCAGTCGAGCTTTGCTCGCTCGGGTTCCCGGCGGTCAAACCGACCGTGTCGGGTCTGGTCGAGACCGCGCTGTTCGGTGATGGGGCGGCCGCCGTGGTGGCTGTGGGCGAGCGTCGTGCCGGACAGATCCGGGCCGGCGGGCCGGACATCGTCGCGTCGCGCAGCCGTCTCTATCCGCAATCGCTGCACGTCATGGGCTGGAACGTTGACCCCTCTGGCCTGCAGCTTGTGATGTCTCCCGAGCTGCCGGGCGTCATCGAGCGGCACCTGGCCGACGATGTTGCGCGGTTCCTGACCGCCCAGGGGCTAAGTAAGGACGATATCGGAGCATGGGTCAGCCATCCCGGTGGTCCCAAAGTCATCGAAGCGGTCGCCAAGACCCTCGAGCTGCCCCCGGACGCGCTCGAGCTGACCTGGCGGTCGATGGGCGAGATCGGTAACCTCTCGTCGGCCTCGGTCCTGCACATCTTGCGTGACACCATCGCCAAAAAACCGCCCAGCGGAAGCCCCGGGCTGATGATCGCGATGGGTCCCGGCTTCTGCTCGGAACTCGTGCTACTGCGCTGGCGCTGAGTCGACGACTGCCACGACTTCAGTGGTCAGTCCCGGCCGAGGGCTCAGCGCGGCGAGGTTGTGTGCGCGGACCCGCTGAGCCGGCAATCGGAGCCTGGTCCGGCTGACCAGCCGGGCGAGCATCACGGTCATCTCGGTGGTCGCCATGACCGCCCCGATGCATCGGTGCAGCCCGCCGCTGAACGGGATGAACTCGTGTGGTGCGGGCTTGCGGTAGTCCGGTGAGCCGGGATCCCACCGCAGCGGCCGGAATTCGGTTGGGTCGAGCCACACCTCGGGGATCCGGTGAGTCACGTAGGCGCTGAAGATCAGCAACCGTCCCGCGCGAATGCGGTGTCCGTCGAACCGGAGGTCGCGCATCACCCTGCGGGCGGAGATCACTCCGGGCGGGTACAGCCGAAGCGTCTCGTGAACCACGCCGTTGAGATAGGTCAGCGCGGCGAGATCGTCGGCGCCAGGCGGCCGATCACCGCACACGCGGCGGACTTCGTCGGCCGCAGCGTCCCAGGCGCCCGGGACGGTCAGCAGCGCATGGGTGGCCCAGGCCAACGCGCCGCTGGTGGTCTCGTAGCCGGCAGTGATCAGGGAAATGACCGAATCGCGAATCTCATTGTCACTCAACGCATAATCCTCGTCGCCGCGGCCGTTGATCAACATGGTCAACATGTGGTCGTCGGGCCTGGGCGCACTGCGAGCTTCGGCGATCTGGGCGTCGATGAGGTCGTTGATGCGGGCGCGGGCGGTCATCGCCCGCCGCCATGCCGGCGTCTTGGCCCACCGCTGCATGTGCATGACTTGCGGTAGCTGGTGGGTGAGATCCAGCAGCGGCTGCAGTTGTGCACCGAGGAAGTCGGAGTGGGCGGCGATGCGCGGGCCGAACAGCGACTCGGCGGTGCTGCGCCGGACCGCCGAGCGGAACTCTCGGTAGATGTCCAGCCGTTGCCCGGGCCGCCAGCCGTCGATCACGCTGTCGATAGTCGACGCCATGGTTTGCACATAGTTTTGTATCTCCCGGTGACGCAGCCCGGGCGCGATGACGCTGCGACGACGCTGATGGTCTGCGCCGTCGCTGACGATCAGCGCGGTGGGGCCGTCCACGATGGCCAGGTTCTCAAACGTCTCCCGCCAGCTGAACGCATCGGCGTTGGCGAACACGAATTTGTTTGCGTCGGCGCCCAGCAGGTAGGTGTAACCGTGGCGACCGAGCCCGGAATTGATTACCGGGCCACGCCGGCGATACAACGCCAGCAACGCCTCGCCGGGCAAGTAAGGCACGAGTTGTTTGCTCATTCGAGCATTTCCGACAGCTCCAGCCAGCGGCCCTCGGTCGTGGCGACGTCCTGTTCGAGCGCGCGTAATTCTTGCGTGAGCCGGGTCAGCGCGGCGTGGTCGGACTGGTCATGCTCGGCGAGTTCGCTGTGCTTGGCCGCGATCCGGTCCGCCAGCCGCGCGAGCTGACGGTCGGCGGCGGCCAGTTCCTTCTCGGCGGCGCGACGTTGCGCGCCGGACATGGCCTCGGTCGCCGTGACGGTTGACGCCCGTGGTGATGGTTCGCTCGGCGTGGAATGGGCGGCCAGCCGCAGGTATTCGTCGATGCCACCGGGCAGATGCCGCAACCGCCCGTCCAGGATCGCGTACTGCTGATCGGTGACGCGTTCGAGCAGATAGCGGTCGTGCGAGACGACGATCAAGGTGCCCGGCCAGGAGTCGAGCAGATCCTCGGTGGCGGTGAGCATATCGGTGTCCACGTCGTTGGTGGGCTCGTCGAGCAGTAGCACGTTCGGCTCGGACAACAACGTGAGCATGAGCTGCAGGCGCCGGCGCTGACCGCCGGAGAGTTCACCGACCCGGGCGGACAGCTGGCCGCGGCCAAAACCGAGTCGTTCCAGCAGCTGGGCCGGGGTGACCTCGTTGCCCTCGACCTGATAGCCGCCGCGTAGCCCGGCGAGCACGTCGGCGATCCGGTCATCGGCGAACGGGGTCAGCTGATCGCCCTGCTGATCGAGCACCGCCACCCGGACGGTTTTGCCGCGTTTGACGCGTCCGGTGTCCGGCACAATGGTGCCGGCGATCAACCCCAGCAGGGTCGATTTGCCCGCGCCGTTGGCCCCGACGATGCCGGTGCGTTCACCCGGGGCGATCCGCCATTCGATGTCGCGCAGCACCGGGCGCCCCCCAGAAGACGCGAACGAGACCGACACATCGAGCAGATCGACGACGTCCTTTCCCAGTCGGGCGGTGGCCAGCTTGGCCAGCTCGACGGTGTTGCGCAGCGGGGGCACGTCGGCGATGAGCCGGTTGGCGGCCTCGATCCGGAACTTGGGCTTCGATGTGCGCGCCGGCGGGCCGCGGCGCAGCCAGGCCAGCTCCTTGCGCATCAGGTTCTGCCGCTTGGCCTCGACGGCGGCGGCCTGCCGGTCGCGCTCGACGCGTTGCAGCACGTACGCCGCGTACCCGCCTTCGAACGGCTCGACGACGCCGTCGTGCACCTCCCATGTCACGGTGGCGACTTCGTCGAGAAACCAGCGGTCGTGCGTCACCACCAGCAGCCCGCCCGTGTTGCGGGCCCAGCGTTGCTGCAGGTGGCCGGCCAGCCAGGTGATGCCCTCGATGTCCAGGTGGTTGCTGGGCTCGTCGAGCGCGATCACGTCCCATTCGCCCACCAGCAGCCTGGCCAGCTGCACGCGCCGTCGCTGGCCTCCGCTGAGCGTGGAAACCGTTGCGTCCCAGTCGATGTCGGATACCAGCCCGCTGACCACATCGCGGACGCGGGCGTCGCCTCGCCCACTGGTGGTCGGCCTGGTCGCCGACCAGTGTCCAGCCGACCGTGCGGTGCGGGTCGAGGGTGTCCGCCTGGCTTAGGGCCGCGACCCGCAACCCGCTGCGCCGGGTGACTCGGCCGGAGTTGGGCTGCAGCTCGCCGGTCAGCAGGCTCAGCAGGCTGGACTTCCCGTCGCCGTTGCGGCCCACGATGCCGATGCGCGCGCCGTCGTTCACCCCGAGCGTGAGCGAGTCGAATACCACCTGCGTCGGATATTGCAGGTGTACGGCCTCGGCCCCCAGCAGGTGCGCCACGGGACCAAGCTACCGGCGGCGGCGCTTGGGACGCCTCCCGCTACCGCGGCTTCGGCAGGGCGATGCTTTACTGCGGGGATTCCCGTGCCCTATGGGCTGGCCCGAAGTATGCGGCCAGCGTCAAATGCCTGTGCCGATCCCAGCGTCGAGTGAAACTACTTTCGGCGCTTGCGGGCTGGTAGCCGCATCATGAAGAGTCGCCGCAAGGAATGCGGTTGCCTGTGCCCAGGAGAGCCCGTCGAGGAACGGATCGTACGCAGTGCCTGGCACCCCTTCCCGCTCGATGTCCGGCATGGTGAAGGCATGAAGGCCTCCGCCGTACACCGTCACCTGCCAGTCGGCGGTGATGCTGTCAGCCCATTGCTCCAAAGTCGGCAGCGCACCCGGTGTGACCGGGTCGGACGCACCGCTGCCGGGCTGGTCGAAGAAGATCACCCGACCGAGCGACGTCATCGCGTCGAACCAGCCTTGCATGGAGGGCAGGAGCTCGGGAACGACTTCACAGTTTGTGAACCAGTTCGGTACGAACACGAGTTCGCGGGCCCCTTCGGCCGACGCGCGATAGGCGACGCGCAAGTCCCCGTTCATCGCATACCGCGTCTCCGAGAACATTGCGGAAGTGTAAGCCGAGAACGGGTCGAGTTTCGGTGTCGTCATGCAGCAGCTGGAACTAAAGTGTATTTAGCCAATTCGCAAACGCCGCGTGCACAAGCACTTACGGCCAGACGAGATGAGTCGGGCCGAAAGCCACCGTTACGGTGACGCGACCGCGAAGAGACGCCATTCGCCCGGGACGCCCTTGAGCTCGTGAGCGCCGCGCTCCTCGAACCTGAGCCCTGACCCGATCACTAGATCGCGCAGCGTGCTGGACACCAGAACGTCATTCGGCCCGGCCAGTGCGCTGACCCGCGCGCCGATGTGCACGCCGATTCCGCCGATGTCATCGCCGCGAACCTCACACTCACCGGTGTGCAACCCGGCGCGCACCTCGATGCCCAGCGACCGCACCGCGTCGCGGATCGACATCGCGCAGCGGATCGCGCGCTGAGGGCCGTCGAACATCGCGAGGAAGCCGTCTCCTGACGTGTTCACCTCACGGCCTCGGAACCGAGCGAGCTGCGACCGGATGATGGCATCGTGCGCATCAAGCAACGCACGCCAGTCACGGTCGCCGATCTGCGCCGCCCGACGCGTCGAGTCCACAATGTCGGTGAACAACACCGTCGCGAGCACCCGATCATCGGCCACGTCAGCCTGCTGGCCGGTGAGGAATTGGGCGATCTCCTGAAACGACTGACGCCACGGTTCGACGAAGTGGAAAACGTTGCGCCCCGGAAGCTCGACGTACTTCGCGCCCGATATGCGATCGGCGATGTCCTTGCCCCACTTGGGCGGGATAAAGGGGTCGTCGGTGTGATGGAGGACGAGTGTCGGGACGCGGACTGTGGGAAGCAACGGCCGCACGTCCATGTCGTCGAGCAGAGGCCTCATGTGAGCAAAGATCCCTGGGCTTGCCGCCAAGCGTTCGTGCCGTGCCCAGGTTGCCCGAATTTCCTCGTTCCACGGCATATCCGGATTCGCGAGATGCGCAAGCTCCCCCGTGCCCCACATGGCGACCGCGGCAGCAGTGAGATCCTCGGCTGTGGATCCCCCGATGCGTTCAAAAAGCGGATCCGCATAGCCCTCGAGCACGACCAGCGCGGTTGTGCGGGATGGATATGTCGCTGCGAACAGCGCCGATTCCGGGAATGTGCCGTCGATCGCGACGAGGACCGCTTCGCCGCTTCCGAGATCGTCAAGCACCGCGGTGATGCTGTCAGCCCGTAGCTCCAAGGTCGGTGGCGCGGGATCGGACACCCCCGCGCCCGGCTGGTCGAAGAAGACGAGTCGACCAAGCGATGTCATCGCCTCAAACCAGCCCTGGATAAACGGCAGCTCGGGAAACACCTCACAGTTTGTGAACGGGGGAGAGACGAACACGATGTCACGCTCACCCTCATGCGACGCGCGATAGGCGACGTGCAAGTCCCCGTTCAGTGCGTAGCGCGTCTCGGAGAACATTGCGGAAGTCTAAGCCGAGGAGTAGGTCAAATCTCGGTGTTGGCAAGCCCGCCAGGACGAGCGGTCGGCAGTCTGCGGGTGAAGGGTACTTTCTCAAATCGGCGACATCACCTGCGGACAACCGTCGGGATATGCGCGCCGCGCGTTCTCTCCGGCGATCCCATTATCGGTCGATCGTGCGATAGTCCGTTTTCGTTAAAGGAGAAACCAATCGTGGCACCATAAACCGGTGGCCTGGACAGACTCCCTTCGAGGCGAAGCCGCCGCGGGTGCGCACAAAAGGCTTGCGCATATCGTGCTGCAGACAGGCCAGTTGCCTGTTCTACGGGATTGGTATCTGAGGGTTCTAGACGCTCACGTGGTGTTCGAAAACGACATGCTGTGCTTCATGACCTTCGACGAGGAGCATCACCGCCTCGCCTTGGTGCAGTTACCCCAACCTGCTCCCCGCACCTCGATGACGGTAGGGCTGGCGCATTCGGCGTACACCTTTGAAAGCCTGGACAGTCTCCTCGCGAAGTACGCAGCCCTGAAGGAAGCGGACATTCAGCCGCACGTGCCGGTACAGCACGGGCCCACAACGTCGCTCTACTACCGCGATCCCGACGGCAACATGGTGGAACTGCAGATCGACAACATGCCACCGGACAAAGCCACGCAATACCTGCGCGGAGAAGAGTACAGCTCCGACCCAGTCGGCCCATCGTTCGATCCGGACGCCATGCTCGCCGCTTTACGGGCCGGCACACCCAAATCCGAGTTGACCACCAGATCGTGGGCGTTGAAATGTCCACAACTGAACGTCGCTGAATTGCTGCTGACCTGAAGCGCGCGGCTGTCGCCGGGCCCTTGCCGTTAAACCGCTGTGCTGCAACATGAGTCGCCTCGTCGCCGCACTTCTCACGGGTCTCAGGGTCCGTTCTTACCGTGTTCCGAGAAGCGACTGTGAAAGTCGTGATCATGAGGAACGTTGTGTTCGCCGCGGTGATCGGCATTCTGGTCGTCGCTGCATCGCCGCTGTCTGCGCCGGTGGCGAAAGCCGATATCAGTCTCGAATGTCACCCGGGATGCTGGGGCGCAATCGCGGCGTCGCTCTCGACCGGACAAGACCTCCGATGTGATTAAGAGTCAAGAGCTTGTGTGCCAGCCCGGGTCGGCAAGCGCATCCAGGTTCACGCGGAAGCGTTCCGCACCGGGCACTTCTCGCCGGTGTATGTGACGACGAAGCCGTTTGCTGAGTAAAAGCGTATGGCGTTTTGTCGGTCTCTTCGACAATGAGCCTGACGGGGACCGCCCGATGCAGCGCGGCACGTCGGCGGGTACCAGCCGGGCCTGGACACGGCTGTCTCGAGAGGTCGATCAGATGCTTTTCGGATAGCAGTGGGCCTAGCCTGGATGGGCGAGCGTGACCTGGGCGATTCGTTCGCCGCATCCCATGCTGCAGCCGCTGGTCAGCAGATACATCGGCTACGAGCAGCAGGATGTCGCCCTGTCCGTGCACCGCGGTCTGCCGTCGCGTCATGTGACGCTGATTATCAGCCTGCAGGATCCGGTCAGGATGTCGGGTCGGGCTGGTCCGGTGAGCATGCAGGGCCTGGTCGGCGGCTTGCGCACAGAGCCGGTTCTGATCAGCCAGGATCGCACGCTACGCGGCATCCACCTCGAGCTCCATCCGTTTGGCGTGCGCACCTTGTTGGGGGTCAGCGCCGCAGAGCTCAGCGGTCGCGTCGTCGGACTGGATGATCTGGGTTGGCCCGCGCTGGCAGAGTTGCCGGACCGGCTTGCGTCGAGGCTGACCTGGTCTGAACGGTTCGGCATCATTGATGACGTGCTGGCGGCGAAGGCTTCCGAACCGCTGTCGGTCGCCGCGGAGCTCGGCGAAGCCTGGCGGCTGATGCTGGGCACCGGTGGGCGAGTGCCCATTGCCGATCTTGCCGATGAGATCGGTTGGAGCAGAAGGCACTTCGGCCAACGGTTCCGCGACGAAATCGGTTTAGCGCCCAAACAAGCCGCACGCATCCTGCGGTTCGAGCGCGCCGGGGCGCTGCTGCGTCGTGGACATCTCGATCTAGCCGGGCTCGCTGTCGAATGTGGCTATTACGACCAGGCCCATTTAAGCAACGAGTGGCGCACGCTGGCCGGATGCTCGCCCCGGACGTGGATCGTCGAAGAGCTCCCATTCCTCCAAGACGACAGCGTCTTCGCCGGTCAAGACTAAACGCCATGACTGAAACACCTGCCCCCACCGTCTGGCCCGCCCTGCGTTACGACGACGCACCGGCTGCGGTACGGTTCCTCGTCGACGTGCTCGGCTTCACCGAGACCCTGGTCGTTCCCGGCCCGGAGGGCTCCATCGCCCACGCCGAACTACGCTGGCCCGAAGGTGGCGCAGTGATGCTGGGGAGTACCGGCCATCCCGCTGACGGTGTACACGACGCGATGAAGCCCGGGACCGGCGCGATCTATGTCGTCTCCGATCATGTCGACGAGATCCACGCTAAAGTCGCGGCCGCCGGCGCCGAAGTCACCGCCGAGTTGCACGACACCGACTTCGGCTCGCACACGTTCAGCCTGCGAGACACCGAAGGCAACGCCTGGACAATTGGCACCTACCGTGGCGCACCGTGAATGTGCTGTAGCGCTTGGTTCATCGCCCGCCCCTCAAGCACGGTCTCAATGCCTGCAGACCCGCGCGGTGCCGCACCCTTAACGACGACCGGAGTGGGCACGGTTAGCGGGATCGAGGTTTGTCGCCGCCGCACCCGGGACCCCCGTCGCGCCGGTGTCGCGACCTGCGACTCTGAGCGGTTAAGCCGCTGCTGTGAGGGCGTGTGGGAATGTGGCCAAGCTCGTCGACGCTGCTGCAGGCCGTGTTGAGTGCGGCCAGCAAGGCGACTGCGTGTCGGCCCACCGCGACTCGACTCGAAGTGGTTGCCGCAGTTGCGGTTTACGTAAGGCAGCTTTGATCTCGGCGGCGGTATGGTCGACGAGGCGGCTGCGACCGGCACGCCGCAGCGCGGCGGCGATACGGCTCACCGACAGCTTGGCCGCTGCAGCCGGGGTGGGCGCGATGCCCTCAGCCCCAGCCACGCCGGTCTGTAACCAGACCTCGCAGATCTGATAACAACTCGGGCGTCCATCCGCTGGGCTGAAGGCTGTTCGGATCTAAGTAGAAGTGATCCGGCAAAACTATTCGACTCAACAAGCGGCGGAGGACACCGCCGTCCTGTGGTGCGACGTCACTGGCAAAACGAACGATTGCCAGGCATTCATATCGGGTCTGGGCTGTCTCTCGCTCGCGGAGAGCAGCTACCGGAAAACGCTGGCGGGGCGGCAAGCGTTCTTCCAAGACGCGGCCGACGCGGCGGCCTTGGCCAGTGCGGGACCGGGCTCGAAGATCGACCTCAACGGGTGCAGCGGCTGACGGCGGGATTCCGGTCACTTGCCCGACGGGCGAATCGCCTGACCAAAACCACCCGGCGGGCCGGGTGTGCCATGATGTCCAAGCTGTACACATTCAGGGAGCAGCGGTGGATCTCAATTTTTCGATGGTCACCCGACCGATCGAGCGTCTGGTGGCCACGGCGCAGAACGGGCTGGAAGTCATACGGCTGGGGGGCTTGGAAACGGGCAGCGTCCCGTCGCCGTCCCAGATCGTCGAGAGCGTTCCGATGTACAAGCTGAAACGGTACTTCCCGCCCGACAGCCGGCGCGGACAGCCGCCGGTGGGCCCGCCGGTGCTGATGGTGCACCCGATGATGATGTCGGCGGACATGTGGGACGTCAGCCGCGAGGACGGCGCCGTCGGGATCCTGCACGCCAGCGGCCTGGACCCCTGGGTCATCGACTTCGGCTCGCCCGACAAGGTCGAGGGCGGGATGCGGCGCACTCTGGCCGACCACATCGTCGCGCTCGATCAGGCCATCGACACGGTGAAGAACGCCGCCGGGCAGGACGTACACCTGGTCGGATACTCGCAGGGCGGGATGTGGTGCTATCAGGTCGCGGCATACCGGCGTTCGAAGAACCTCGCCAGCATCGTGGCGTTCGGCTCGCCGGTGGACACCCTGGCCGCGCTGCCCATGGGCTTACCACCCAACCTGGCGCCCGCCATCGCCGATTTCATGGCCGATCACGTCTTCACCCGGTTAAATATTCCAAGCTGGTTGGCGCGCACCGGTTTTCAGATGATGGATCCGCTCAAGACCGCCAAGGCGCGGGTCGACTTCGTGCGTCAGCTGCACGACCGCGAGGCCCTGTTGCCGCGCGAACAGCAACGCAGATTCCTGGAGTCGGAAGGGTGGATCGCCTGGTCCGGCCCGGCGATCTCCGAGCTGCTGAAGCAGTTCATCGCGCACAACCGAATGATGAGCGGCGGTTTCGCCGTCAACGGGCAGATGGTGACGCTTACTGATATCACCTGCCCGATACTGGCGTTCGTCGGCGAGGTCGACGACATCGGCCAGCCCGCGGCTGTGCGAGGTATCCGGAGAGCGGCGCCGAACGCCGAGGTGTTCGAATACCTCATCCGCACAGGACATTTCGGCCTGGTGGTGGGATCCAGGGCGGCCAAGGAGAGTTGGCCGACCGTCGCCGAATGGGTGCGCTGGCTGTCCACCGGTGGCGACAAGCCGGCGAACATCGACCTGATGGCCGATCAGCCGGCGGAGCACACCGACAGCGGCGTGGCATTGAGTTCTCGCCTCTCGCACGGCCTGGGCGAATTCTCCGAGGCGACGGTGGCGCTGGCCCGCGGTGCGGTTGACGCGGTCGTCGCGGCCAATAAATCGATGCGCACGCTGGCGGTCGAGACGGTTCGGACGCTGCCGCGCCTGGCGCGGCTCGGACAGATCAACGACCACACCCGGATCTCGCTGGGTCGCATCATCGACGAACAGGCCCACGACGCCCCGCAGGGCGAATTCCTGTTGTTCGACGGTCGCGTCCACACCTACGAGGCCGTGAACCGCCGCATCAACAACGTGGTTCGTGGCCTGATCGAAGTCGGGGTGCGGCAGGGCGACCGGGTGGGCGTGCTGATGGAGACACGGCCCAGCGCGCTGGTCGCGATCGCCGCGCTGTCTCGGCTGGGCGCGGTCGCGGTGGTGATGCGAGCCGACGCCGATCTGGCCGAGTCGGTCCGGCTCGGGGGAGTGTCGGAGATCATGACCGACCCCACCAACCTCGACGCCGCATGCAAGCTGCAGGGCCAGGTGCTGGTGTTGGGTGGTGGCGGGGAGACGCGCGAACTGCACCTGCCGGAAGACCCCGCTGAGCAGGCCCAAATCATCGACATGGAACAGATCGACCCCGACCTCGTCGAGTTGCCCGCGTGGTACCGCCCCAACCCCGCGCTGGCGCGGGACCTGGCGTTCATCGCGTTCAGCGCCGCGGGCGGCGAACTGGTGGCCAAGCAGATCACCAACTACCGCTGGGCGGTGTCGGCCTTCGGGACCGCCTCGGCGGCCGGCCTGGACCGCAAAGACACCGTCTACTGCCTGACGCCACTGCACCACGAGTCCGCGCTGCTGGTCAGCCTGGGCGGCGCCGTCGTCGGCGGGACCCGCATCGCGCTGTCACGCGGCATGCGCACGGACCGCTTCGTCCAGGAGGTACGTCAGTACGGCGTCACCGTTGTGTCCTACACCTGGGCGATGCTGCGCGACGTCGTCGACGATCCGGCGTTCGCGCTGCAGGGCAACCACCCGGTGCGGCTGTTCATCGGCTCGGGTATGCCCACCGGGCTGTGGGAGCGGGTCGTCGACGCGTTCGCGCCCGCCCACATCGTCGAGTTCTTCGCCACCACCGACGGGCAGGCGGTGCTGGCCAATGTGTCCGGCGTGAAGATCGGCAGCAAGGGTCGCCCGTTGCCCGACGCCGGGCGTGTCGAGCTCGGTGCCTACGACGCCGAGCGGGACTTGATCCTGGAAAACGAGCGCGGCTTCGTCCAAGTCGCCGACGTCAACCAGATCGGGGTGCTGCTCGCGCAGTCCAACGGACCGATCGATCCGACCGCGTCGGTCAAACGCGGGGTCTTTGCGCCCGGCGACACCTGGATATCGACCGAGTACCTGTTCCGCCGCGACGCCGACGGGAATTTCTGGCTGATGGGCAGGCGCGGCTCGGTGATTCGCACCGCCCGCGGGTTGGTCTATGCCGAGCCCATCACCGACGCGCTCGGGTTCATCAACGGCGTCGACCTCGCGGTGACCTACGACGTGTCGGTAAGCGGCCGACAGCTGGCGGTATCGGCGCTGACATTGCTGCCGGGAGCCACGATCACGGCGGCCGACTTGACCGAAGCCGTCGCGAACATGCCCGTCGGGCTGGGGCCCGACATTGTGCACGTCTGCCCGAAGATGACGTTGAGCGCCACCTACCGCCCCACCGTCAGTGCGCTGCGCGCGGCCGGGATTCCCAAATCGGCACGCCAGGCATGGTATTTCGACGCAGACAGCAACGAGTTCCGCCGCTTGACTCCCACGGCGCGCGCGGAGCTGACCGGCGGACAGCATCGGCGTACCCATGGTTGACGATTCCCTGCTGAGCATTCTGGTGTGCCCGGCTGATCGCGGTCCCCTGACGCTGGTCGACGACCCCGATGATAAGGGCGTTCAACTGCTGTACAACCCGCGGCTGAGGCGCGCCTATCGCATCGAGGATGGCATCCCGGTGCTGCTGATCGACGAGGCCCGTGACGTCGATGACGACGAGCACGCCCGGCTCACGGCAGCAGGCCATCCGGCAGATCCCCGGTGAGGTAGCGCTGCAGGTTCGGTGCGATGGTCTGCGCGATCTGTTCCGGCGGAAGCGACGCGAACGGCTCCAGTTCCAGGATGTAGCGCGCCATCACCACGCCCACTAGTTGCGACGCGACAAATTGGATGCGGATGATCCCGCTGCCCGGGGGATCATCAACGCGGGCGCCGACTTCCACGGCGATCACGTCTTGTATGAAGGATCGGAACAGGTTGACCTCCGACCCGGCGATGAGCGAGCGCAGTGCGGCGATGAACCCGGTTCCCAGCTCGGAATCCCACAGTGGCAACAACATTGACGGCAGTTTGTGACCGATCTCCTCGACGGGAATCTCGCGCAACGGGCCGATGATGGCCATCGGGTCGATCGGAATACGAACGGCCGCGGCGAACAGTTTCTCCTTGGTGCCGAAGTAGTGATGTACCAATGCCGAGTCGACACCGGCCGCAGTCGCCACCGCGCGTATCGATGTATTGCCGATGCCGTTGCGCGCAAACAGTTCTCGTGCGCTGGCCAGGATCCGCTCTCGGGTGCCGGAATTCCCGGCCGGTCGCCCGGGCCGACGGCTGCGCCCGGTGTTGGTTGCCGTCACGCTACGGTGTCCGGCGGCGCAGTGTCGCCGCAGCCAGGCATAGCGCCGCGATTGCGAAGCTCATCACGACGATGATGTCACGCAACGCGATACCGGTCAGTCCCGGATGAGAGTTCACCTGCTGCAGAGCCTCCAGCGCGTAGCTGGCCGGCAGCACATTGCTGATCCACTGCAGCCAGGTCGACATCAGCGCGCGGGGGACGATGATGCCGGCCAGCAGCAGCTGCGGCACCATCACCAGCGGGATGAACTGCACGGCCTGAAACTCGGTGCGCGCGAACGCACTACAGAGCAGGCCCAGGCCCACGCCGAGCACGGCGTTGACGATCGCGATCACGAATACCCAGACCGGGCTGCCCGCGGTGTCGAAGCCGAGGAACCAGAACGACACGATGCACGCCAAGGTGGCTTGCAGCACAGCGGCTATCGAGAATGCCGTGCCATAGGCCATCAGCAGGTCGAGCCGGCGCAGCGGAGTCGTCAGGATGCGCTCCAACGTTCCCGACGCCCGCTCACGCTGCATGGTGATCGCCGTGATGATGAACATCACGAAGAGCGGGAACAGCCCCAGCAATATCAGGCAGGCATTGTTGAACGGCGCCGGGGTGCCAGGGCGATGCGGGGTCTTCTCGAACATGAAGTACATCAACGTAATCACCAAGACCGGCACCAACAAGATCATTGCGACGCTGCGATGATCGGCGGCCAGCTGACGCAGAATCCGCGTCGTCGTGGCCGTGTAGGCCTGGAGCCCTAGCCGGCCCTTTGCACGGTGGTGCGCTTGATCATGGACAGAAACGCGTCCTCCAGTGACGTGCATCCGGTGTCCTCTCGTAGTCGGTTCGGCGTGGTATCAGCGACCAGGCGGCCTTCGCGCATCAGCAGGAGGTCGCCGCAGTGGTCGGCTTCGTCCATCACGTGGCTCGAGACCAGCAGCGTGGTCCCGCCGCGGGCGAGGTCGGTGAATTGCTGCCAGAGATCCACGCGAAGAACGGGGTCGAGGCCCACCGTCGGCTCGTCGAGCACGAGTACCTCAGGTTCACAAACCAGCGCGCAGGCCAGCGACGCCCGGGTGCGCTGACCTCCGGAAAGGTTGCCGCAGAGGGCAGTTCGATGATCCGCCAAACCCACCCGCTCGATGGCGGAGTCGGCGGCCTTGCCGTCGAATCCGTACAGTGCCGCGAGGTAACGAACGTTGTCGATGATGCGCAGATCGTTGTAGATGGTCGGGTCTTGCGGCAGGTAACCGACGCGGTGGCGCAGGTCGGCGCTCCCGGCGGGTTTGCCCAGCACGGTGACTTTGCCGGACGTCACGATCTGAGTGCCGACGATGCACCGAATCAGCGTGGTCTTGCCGCAGCCGGACGGGCCGAGCACGCCGGTGATGCTGCCGCGCCCGATCTGCACCGAGAAGTCCTGCAGCGCCGGGCGCTTACCGCGCATGACCCGCAGTTGCTCGATGTTGACGGCCGGCTGGTCGCCGCACGGCATTAATTCATCGCGCGATGAAATCATCATGTGATGAATATTCGTCGCCTGACGACGGGTTGTCAAGGGTGCAGTGCGGAATCGGCCCGTCAGCGTCAGTCGGATCCCGGGCGGCGCAACGGCATGTGTCCGTGCACGCCTTCCGCGTACGCGGTCTCGGCGTGTTGCGTGAAGTCGACACCGGTGGTTTCGTCCTCTGCGCTCAGCCGGAAGCCCATCACCCGGTCGATCAGCTTCGCGAGAACGAACGACACCGTGAACGCATAGAGCGCGACGACGACGGTCGCGAGCGCCTGCTTGCCCAGTTGGGCGAGGCCGCCCCCATAGAAGAGGCCCTGCGGACCCGACGTCATGACCGCCGTCGCGAGCAGCCCGATCAATAACACGCCGACGACGCCGCCGACGAAGTGCACACCGACCACATCGAGCGAATCGTCATAGTTGAAGCGGAATTTCGCGCCCACCGCGAACGAGCAGACGATACCCGCTGCGAGCCCGACGACCGCCGCGCCGAGCGTGTTGACGGTTCCGCACGACGGGGTGATGGCGACCAGGCCGGCGACGACACCGGATGCTGCGCCGAATGTCGTGGGCCTGCCGTCTCGGATCTGTTCGACCGCGAGCCAGCCGAGCATGCCGAGGCAGCCGGCGACGAGGGTGTTGAGGAAGATGGCGGCGGCGGTTCCGTTGGCGGCCAACGCAGAACCGGCGTTGAACCCGAACCAGCCGAACCACAGCAGCCCGACACCGAGCAACACGAACGGCAGATTGTGCGGCCGCATGGAGTCTTTCTTGAAGCCGATGCGGGGCCCGAGCACCAGCGCCAGGGCCAGGGCAGAGGACCCGGAGACGATCTCGACAACCAGGCCGCCCGCGTAGTCGAGCACGCCCAGCTTGGCCAGCCAGCCATTGGGTCCCCATACCCAGTGCGCGACAACCGAATACACGACGATCGCCCACACCGGGACGAATACCATCCAGGCTGCGAACTTGGCGCGGTCGGCGATCGCGCCGCTGACCAGGGCGGCGGTGACGATCGCGAACCCTAACTGGAACGCGGCATAGAGCAGTTCCGGCACCGCTCCATGGGCCGTGTCGGGCGTGATGCCGAGCATCCCGACATGCCTGAGGTTGCCAATCAGCCCTGCCGTCCCGTCTTCGGAGAACGCAAGGGTGTAGCCGACCAACAGCCACGCCACCGTGACCAGCGGTATCGAGATGAAGCTCATCATGATCATGTTCAGCACCCCGGTGGTGCGGACCATGCCGCCGTAGAAGATCGCCAGGCCGGGGGTCATCAGCAGGACCAGTGCGGTGCTGGCCAGCAGCCACGCGGTGGCGGCGGGGTCGATGCCATGCATTGTTTGGGCTCCTTCTGGGGGCTCCTTCGGTCCCGCGACACCGGGATACTGCCATGTCGGTGGTGCCGGTAGGTTCGCTGGGTGGTTGCTGACCAGTTGTTAGTCGACCCGGTCGCGGCCGCGCATCGGTTGCTCGGCGCCACCCTCATCGGCCGTAGCGTGCGCGCCACCGTCGTCGAGGTGGAGGCCTATGGCGGGGTTCCCGATGGCCCGTGGCCGGACGCCTCGGCGCACTCGTATCGCGGTCTCAACGGTCGTAACGCGATTATGTTCGGACCGCCCGGGCACCTGTACACCTACCGCAGCCACGGTATTCACGTGTGCGCCAACGTGTCCTGCGGACCCGACGGCGTCGCCGCCGCGGTGTTGCTGCGGGCCGCGGCCATCGACGCGGGCCTCGATGTCGCCCAGGACAGGCGCGGCGCGGCCGTCCGCACCGTCGCGTTGGCACGCGGTCCCGGGA
Organism: uncultured Actinomycetota bacterium; assembly: GCA_963767375.1. Taxonomy (GTDB): domain Bacteria; phylum Actinomycetota; class Actinomycetes; order Mycobacteriales; family Mycobacteriaceae; genus Mycobacterium. Next base: position 578,251 of record CAVYDT010000003.1, on the reverse strand, counting down.
ATCTGTGTTCGGCCTTGGGAATCACCATGGCCGACAACGGGATTGACTTGTTCGACCCGAAGAGTCCGGTGCGGCTGACGCTCAACGAGGCGCATGGCGCGGTGTCGGGCCCGCGCGTTGGGATCAGCCAGGCCGCCGACCGGCCGTGGCGGTTGTGGCTTGCCGGCAGGACCGAGGTGTCGGCCTACCGCCGCAGTCCACGGGCGCCCGCGCCGGGCGCCAGCGACTAGATTAGATGCGATCACCACTAGATCAGATGGTGGTGACTCGCTGCGCCCGGCTTCGCCGCGCTTGCGATCACCACTGTTAGATGGTGGTGACCCGCTGCGCCCGGCTTCGCCGCGCTTGCGATCACCACTAGATCAGATGGTGGTGACTCGCTGCGCCCGGCTTCGCCGCGCTTGCGATCACCACTAGAGTCTTGCGGGATGTCAAGCATGATCCTCGACGAGCTGGGCTGGCGCGAATTGATCGCGCAGTCCACCGACCTCGACGCGCTGGCGGCCGAAGCGCGACGCGGGCCGATGACGGTGTACGCCGGCTTCGACCCGACCGCGCCGAGTCTGCATGCCGGACACCTGGTGCCGCTGCTCACGTTGCGGCGGTTTCAGCGCGCGGGTCATCGCCCCATCGTGCTCGCGGGGGGCGCCACCGGCATGATCGGTGACCCGCGTGACATCGGCGAGCGCACGCTCAACGAGGCCGACACCGTCGCCGACTGGACCGAGCGCATCCGCGGACAGCTGGAACGCTTCGTCGATTTCGACGGCTCACCGCCCGGCGCGATCGTCGAAAACAACCTGGAGTGGACACGCTCCATGTCGGCGATCGAGTTCCTGCGCGATCTCGGCAAGCACTTCTCGGTGAACGTGATGCTGGATCGCGACACCATCCGGCGGCGCCTGGAGGCCGACGGGATCTCCTACACCGAGTTCAGCTACATGCTGCTGCAGGCCAATGACTATGTCGAATTGCACCAGCGGCACGGCTGCACGCTGCAGATCGGCGGTTCGGATCAGTGGGGCAACATCATCGCCGGGGTCCGCCTGGTGCGCCAAAAACTCGGCGTTTCGGTGCATGCGCTCACCGTCCCGCTGGTCACCGCGGCCGACGGCACCAAGTTCGGCAAATCCACCGGCGGCGGTAGCCTGTGGCTTGACCCGCAGCTGACCAGCCCCTATGCCTGGTACCAGTACTTCGTCAACACCGCCGACGCCGATGTGATCCGCTACCTGCGCTGGTTCACCTTCCTGTCGGCCGACGAGGTGGCCGAGCTCGAACAGGCGACGGCCGAGCGCCCGCAACAACGTGCCGCCCAGCGTCGGCTTGCCGCCGAGCTCACCGATCTGGTGCACGGAGAAGAGGCGACGGCAGCTGTCGAGCATGCCAGCCAAGCGCTCTTCGGCCGTGGCGAACTCGACCGTCTCGACGAGTCGACACTGGCCGCGGCGCTGCGCGAGACGGCGGTCGCCGAGCTCAAGCCCGGCGGCCCCGACGGGATCGTCGACTTGCTGGTGGCCAGCGGCCTGTCGGCCAGCCGGGGCGCGGCGCGACGCACGATCGACGAGGGCGGGGTGTCGGTCAACAACATCCGGATCGACAGCGAAGAGTGGGCGCCGCGAGATTCGGACTTCCTGCATGGTCGCTGGCTGGTGCTGCGCCGCGGCAAGCGCAATATCGCCGGCATTGAACGAATATGAACGGATCGGGTAGCAAAACGCGTTAGTGTGCAAACCTTTACCGGACCGTGCTGTAGCTGTGACTCTTTTGAACCACTGTTGTCACAGTGTTTTGCGCACCCCGTGTACGCCGGCCCGCCCTTCGCTTTATTGCGCTGACCGCAGGTATGGCCGCTGCGGCTGCGACGCTGGCGGCACCCATCCGCGCAGACATTATGGGCAACGCGTTCCTGGCGGCCCTCACCAATGCCGGGGTCCCATACAGCGAACCGGCAACCGCGACGGCGCTGGGCGAGTCGGTCTGTCCGATGCTCTTCCAGCCGGGCAGCTCGTTCGACCTGATTGCATCCAGAATGGCCGACAACAGCGGAATGCCCCACGATGCAGCCGGGGCGTTCACCCTCATCGCGATCGCGACATATTGTCCGGCGGTTCTGGCGCCGCTCTTCTCCAATCGGCTACCGGCCTAACAGCTGCCTGAGCGTCCGACCGTCCAGGACATCCGAGGTGCCCGTAACCTCTACGGAGTGGTCGAGGACAGGCATGGTCGCGGAGGTGAGCGGCGTCCGCGTCCGTCATCCGGCGGCTCCGGCGGCTCGCGCGGCTTCGGGGGCTCGGGTAGCTCGGGCGGCTCCCAGCGGCGCGGGCCACGCCCCGAGCGGGAGGCCCGCTGGTCGGGTCCCGGCCGGGCCCGCCAGGCCCAGCCTCAGGGCACACCGCCCGACGGCGAAGGCGCACCCCAGGCCGGGCCGCCGATACCGCAGGACGTCGACGCCAGGCAGCTGGCCCCCGAGGTCCGGCGCGAGCTGAGCACGTTGGACCGTGCCACCGCCGACGCGGTGGCACGGCACCTGGTCGCCGCCGGGCAATTGCTCGACGACGACCCCGAAGCGGCCCTGAGTCACGCCCGCGCCGCGCGGGCGCGGGCCAGCAGGATCGCCGCGATTCGCGAGGCCGTCGGGATCGCCGCCTACCACTGCGGCGATTGGGGCCAGGCGCTTTCCGAGTTGCGTGCCGCCCGCAGGATGGGTAGCAAGTCCGCGTTGCTTGCGCTGATCGCCGATTGCGAACGGGGTCTTGGCCGTCCGGAGCGGGCGATCGAACTGGCGCGTGGCCCCGACGCGGCCCAACTCACCGGCGACGACGCCGACGAATTGCGCATCGTGGCCGCCGGTGCCCGCGCCGATCTCGGGCAGCTGGAGCAGGCGCTGGCCGTGTTATCCACGCCGCAGCTCGACCCGAGCCGCACCGGCTCGACTCCTGCCCGGTTGTTCTACGCCTACGCTGACACGCTGTTGGCGCTCGGCCGCGAGAACGAGGCACTGCAGTGGTTCCTACGCTCGGCGGGTGCGGATCTCGAAGGTGTCACCGACGCCGAAGACCGGGTAGCAGAGCTGGGTTCGGCAGAAAAGACGTGAAAAGCCTTGCGCAAGAATATGATTGCCTGCTGATCGACCTGGACGGGACGGTGTTTCGCGGCCGTCGGCCCACCGAGGGCGCGGTGCAGGCGCTGGACGAGGCGGAGAGCCGCAAGCTGTTCGTCACCAACAATGCCTCTCGCAGCGCGGACGAGGTGGCGGCGCACCTGCGTGACCTCGGCTTCACCGCCAGCGCTGCCGATGTCGTCACCAGCGCTCAGAGCGCGGCGCACCTGCTCGCGGGTCAGTTATCGCCGGATTCACCGGTGTTGATCGTGGGCACCGACGCACTGGCCAATGAGATCACCGCAGTCGGACTGCGTCCCGTGCGCCGGTTCGAGGACAACCCGGTTGCCGTCGTACAAGGCCTGTCGACGACCATCGGCTGGCCCGATCTTGCCGAGGCCGCACTGGCCATCCGGGCCGGGGCGCTATGGGTGGCGGCCAACGTCGATCCCACCTTGCCCACCGAGCGCGGCCTGCTGCCCGGTAACGGATCGTTGGTCGCCGCCTTGCGGACGGCCACCGGCGCCGAACCCCGGGTTGCCGGCAAGCCGGCGCCGAACCTGCTGACAGATGCGATGGCCCGCGGCGATTTCCGGGCGCCGCTGGTGATCGGCGACAGGCTGGACACCGACATCGAGGGCGCCAACGCCGCCGGGCTGCCCAGCCTGATGGTGCTCACCGGCGTCAACACTGCGCGGGACGCGGTCGACGCCGAACCCGCCCAGCGGCCCACCTACATCGGCCACGACCTGCGCTCGCTGCACCAGGACGGCACGCTGCTGGAAGTGGGGCCGCAGTCGCGCTGGCGGGTCGACCTCAGCGATGGCGCCGCCACGGTCAGCGCCAGTGGCGAGGATGACGGGGACGGGTTGTCGATCGTTCGCGCCGTCGCCGACGCGGCGTGGGGCGCCGACGCCGCGTCGTTCGAGGGGCGACCATTGCGCATCGAGGCCGGCGACGACGAGGCGCGCGCCGCGCTGCGGCGCTGGTCTCTTGTGCAGAGCGACTAAGTAGCCTCACCGCTGGCCAGCCAACATGCGCCATATCGCCGCTGCGATCCGGTCAACGGGTAGCGCGCCACGCCGCGCCTCGGGGCGGGGGTCTGGGCCGGATTCCGCCGCTGTGCGTGGTGGGAGCGCGTCTGTTGTGAGATTCTGCCGGGGTGTCCCCTGATCAGGCGGCGTTCCCTTCGGGGGTGTCGACGTTTCTGTTGACCGACGTCGAGGGTTCGACCCGTCGGTGGGAGAAAGACGCGGATGGGATGCGGGTGGCGCTGGCCGCCCATGACGAGGTGTTGCGTGCGGCGATTGAAGCGCACGGGGGCTGGTTGTTCAAGCACACCGGTGACGGGGTGTGCGCCGCGTTCGCCTCGCCGTGCTCGGCGGTGGATGCGGCGTTGGCTGCGCAGCGGGAGCTGGAGTTGCCGGTGCGGATGGGCATCGCGACCGGCGAAGCCGAGTTGCGGGGGGCGGACTATTTCGGTGCGGTGCTCAATCGCGCGGCGCGGGTGATGGCCGCCGGGCACGGCGGTCAGATCCTGTTGGCCGAGTCGACGGCGGGTCTGCTCAGCGGCGTCGATCTGGTGGATCTGGGGCCGCGGCGGTTGCGGGATCTGGCGACCCCAATCGGGGTGTTCCAGGTACGAGCAGCAGGGTTACGCACGGAGTTCCCGGCCCTGCGGGCGCTGGATGCGAGTCCGGGGAACCTGCGGGCTGCGACGACGAGTTTCATCGGGCGCGAGTCCGAGCTCGCCGAGCTGCAAGCCGCGGTGAAGGCTCGTCGGTTGTTGACGTTGACCGGGGTGGGCGGGGTCGGCAAGACACGCTTGGCGCTGGAGGTCGCGGCGCGATTGGCCGATGAATTCCCCGACGGGGTCTGGTTTTTCGACTTATCCGCGGTCGCCGATCCGGTGGCGGTGCCCGACGCGGTGGCCGCGGTGCTGGGCATCATCCAACAGCCGGAGAAGAGCGTGGCGAGCAGTGTCGCGACCGCGTTGGAGGGCAGAGTCCGGCTGCTGGTGTTCGACAACTGCGAGCACGTTGTCGACAGTGTCGCGGATCTGGTGGAGGCGATCCTGGCCGCCTCGGCGACGGTAACGATTCTGGCGACCAGCCGCGAAGGATTGGAGGTCAGCGAAGAACAGTTATGGCGTGTCCCGTCGCTTGATGTCAACTCGGGAACCGAATCCGCCGCCGTGAACCTTTTCCTCGACCGTGCCCAAAGTGTCGTGTCGGAGTTCTCGCTGGCCCAGCCCGGCGAGGCGGACGCTGTGGTGGAAATCTGCCGCAGACTCGACGGGATCCCGTTAGCCATCGAGTTGGCGGCCTCGCGGATGGCGTCGATGACGGCGATCGAGGTGCGGGATCGTCTGGATCAGCGGTTGCGGCTGCTGGTCGGGTCGCGGCGCGGCTTGGCACGCCACCAAACACTGCGCCACGCGGTGGCCTGGTCCTACGACCTGCTCGATGACACGGAAAAGGCGCTGCTGGAACGCTGTTCAGTGTTCGCTGGCGGCTTCGATCTCCAAAGTGCCTGCGCGGTAGCCGGATCAGATGACACCGATGACTTCGCCGCCCTGGATCTGCTAGATGTCCTGGTGCGCAAGTCGCTGCTGGTCGCTGACCGGTCTTCAGGGCGGACCCGGTTTTCGATGCTGGAGACGATCCGCCAGTTCGCCGAGGAGCAACTCGTGGCCCGCGGCGAAGCATCTGAGATTCGGGCCGCCCACTCGCGGTACTTCGCCGGACGCGAAGCCGACATCATGGCCCTGTGGGACAGCACCTGCCAGCGGGAGGCCCACGACTGGTTCACACTCGAGCTGGCCAATCTGCGCACCGCGTTTCGGTGGGCCGCCGACCACGGCGATCTGGATGTCGCCGCCGCCATCGCCACCTATGTGGGGTTGCTCGGCCTGTGGGTCCAAACCTTTGAGCCGATCGCCTGGGCTGAAGAGCTGATCGAGCCTGCCCGCGCGGTCGACCATCCCCGGCTGGCGTTCCTGTACGTGATTGCGTCGCTGTGCTACAACACGGGACGGATCGAGGCGGCTGTCGGCTACAGCGACGCCGGCCAGATCGTTCTCGGCAGCGGCGGCGGCGATGCGCTGCCGCACGGCACCGAAGCCATGCTTGGAATGGCGTATGTATTGATCGGGCAGCCTGACAAGTTGGCCGAGTTGTGCCGCGCCCAGCTCGCACGACGCCGCGACACCCACGTCCACCTCCGGGCTTATCTGGTTTGCGCCCTTGCATTGGCCGGTTCCGGTGAGGAGGCGATGGATTCCGCGGATGGGCTCATCGAGGCTGCGGAGGCAACAGGCAACCCGCACTGGCTCGCGTTGGCGCTCGGTGGCTACGGTTTGGCTTTCCGTGACGCAGATCCCGTCGCGGCGCTTAACGCCCTGGGCCGGGGTCTGGTGATCGCGCAAGACAGCGGCAACCGCGCCGACGCGTCAGTCTTGGCGCCGTTTCTGGCACGATTTGAGGCCGAACAGGGCGACACCGTGTCCGCATTCGATCACCTCACTCTGGCAATCCGCAACTACCACAATGCGGGCAACACCACCACGATCCACACCCCGCTGGCCGTCCTCGCCGTTCTTTTCGACCGGCTCGGACGCTACGAACCGGCGGCCACCATCGCCGGCTTCGCCCTCAATCCCATGGCCGCAGCGGCGTTCCCCGAAATCACCACCGCGATCACCCAACTTTGCGATGTGCTCGGTGAGGCGACCTTATTACGTGACTACCGTAAGGGACGCAATGACTACCGATCCGGATCAGATCCGCGCCGAAATCAACGCCCTGCTGGCCCAGCTGCCCGACCCCGCTGATATCACGGCCGTGACGGCGGACTCGGAAGACGGGCCGTCTCTCGCCGACCTGGAAGAGATGGCACGCCGTCTTTCCGAGGCGCATGACGTGCTGTTACGGGCCCTGGAATCGGCGGAGAAGGGCTGAGTGCGCGCATGTCTCGGCGTGCGCGCATCGACGTCGAGCTGGTGCGGCGCGGCCTTGCCCGCTCCCGTCAGCAGGCCGCGGAGTTGATCGGCGCCGGCAAGGTGCGCATTGATGGCCTGCCGGCCGTCAAGCCGGCCACCGCCGTCGCCGTCACCGCGGCGCTGACCGTGGCCGATGACGGCGAACGCACCTGGGTGTCGCGCGGAGCGCACAAACTCATCGGTGCGCTGGACGCTTTCGGGATTTCCGTCGATGGCCGCCGCTGCCTGGACGCGGGCGCGTCGACGGGTGGGTTCACCGAAGTGCTGCTGGATCGCGGCGCGGCCGAGGTAGTCGCCGCGGACGTGGGGTACGGCCAGCTGGCCTGGTCGCTGCGCAGCGATCCGCGAGTGGTCGTCGTCGAGCGGACCAACGCTCGAGACCTGACGCCCGAGGCGATCGGCGGGCAGGCCGACCTGGTGGTGGCTGACCTGTCGTTCATCTCGCTGGCCACCGTGTTACCGGCGCTGGCTGGATGTGCCGCACCCGACGCGGATATCGTTCCCATGGTGAAGCCGCAGTTTGAGGTGGGGAAGGGCCAGGTTGGTCCCGGCGGAGTGGTTCACGACCCCGTGTTGCGTGCCGGTTCCGTGCTGAATGTCGCGCGGCGCGCGGGGGAGCTGGGGTGGCACACGGTGGATGTCACGGCCAGCCCGCTGCCGGGCCCATCGGGCAACGTCGAATACTTCCTGCGGCTGCGCGCCGAGACCGATCGGGCGTTGGCCGGCGATGGGCTGGTCGATGCGGTGCAGCGCGCGGTGGCCGAGGGACCGCAGTGACCACAGAAGGCACAGCACGTACCGTGCTGCTGGTGGTACACACCGGACGGGACGAAGCGACCGAGACCGCGCGGCGGGTAGAAAAAGTGTTGGGAGACAAGGGGCTTGCGCTTCGCGTGCTGTCCGCCGAGGCGGTCGACCGAGGGCCGCTGCACCTGGCACCCGACGACATGCGCGTACTGGGCGTCGACATCGAGGTCGTCGACGCCGACTCGAACGCCGCCGAGGGCTGCGAGCTGGTGTTGGTTCTCGGCGGCGATGGCACCTTCTTGCGGGCGGCCGAATTGGCCCGCAACGCCGGCATTCCGGTGCTCGGCGTCAACCTGGGCCGGATCGGCTTTTTGGCCGAGGCCGAGGCGGAGGCCATCGACCTGGTGCTCGAGCATGTCATCGCGCGCGACTACCGGGTGGAGGAGCGACTGACGCTGGATGTCGTTGTGCGCCACCGGGGCAGCGTCATCGAACAGGGCTGGGCGCTCAACGAAGCCAGCCTGGAAAAGGGTCCGCGCCTCGGCGTGCTGGGGGTGGTCGTCGAAATCGACGGCCGCCCGGTGTCCACGTTCGGCTGCGACGGGGTGTTGGTGTCCACGCCCACCGGATCCACCGCCTACGCGTTCTCGGCGGGCGGCCCGGTGTTGTGGCCTGACCTCGAAGCGATCCTGGTGATACCCAACAACGCTCACGCGCTGTTCGGCCGGCCGATGGTCACCAGCCCCGACGCGACCATCGCGATCGAGACGGAGGCGGGTGGCAACGACGCCCTCGTGTTCTGCGATGGGCGGCGCGAAATGCTGGTACCGCCCGGCAGCCGGCTTGAAGTGACCCGCTGCGGCACGCCGGTCAAATGGGCGCGGCTGGACAGTGCGCCGTTCACCGACCGCCTAGTGCGCAAGTTCCGCTTGCCGGTTACCGGTTGGCGTGGGCAGTAACGGCTGTGCTCACCGAGATTCGGATCGAGTCGCTGGGCGCCATCAGCGTTGCGACCGCCGAGTTCGATCGCGGCCTGACTGTGCTGACCGGCGAGACCGGCACCGGCAAGACGATGGTGGTGACCGGCCTGCACCTGCTCGGCGGTGCCCGCGCCGACGCGACCCGGGTCCGGTCCGGCGCTGACCGCGCGGTAATCGAAGGTCGTTTCACGACAACCAATCTCGATGATGCCGCGGCCGCCCAGCTCGACGAGATTCTGGACTCGTCGGGGGCGGAGCGCGATGACGACGGCAGCGTGATCGCGTTGCGCTCGGTCAGCCGCGACGGGCCTTCGCGGGCCTACCTGGGCGGTCGCAGTGTGCCCGCCAAGTCGCTGAGCGGTTTCACCGACGAATTGCTCACCCTGCACGGACAAAACGATCAGCTGCGGTTGATGCGGCCCGAAGAGCAACGCGGTGCGCTGGACCGCTTCGCGGCAGCCGGCCCCCCGGGTGAGCGTTACCGCAAGCTGCGGGATGCGTGGCTGGCAGCACGGCGCGACCTCGTCGACCGCCGCGACCGCGCCCGGGAACTCGTCCAGGAGGCGGATCGGCTGAAATTCGCGCTCAACGAGATCGACACCGTCGGCCCGCAACCCGGGGAAGACGATGCGCTGATCGCCGACATCGTTCGGCTCTCCGAACTGGACACGCTGCGGGAGGCGGCGGCAGCAGCGCGCGCTGCGTTGTCCCAAGATGAATTCGGCGCTACCGATGCTCTGGGAAAGGCAAGGGCCGCACTGGAATCGACGGATGACGCCACGTTGCAGGCGTTGGTCGAACAAATCCGGGATGCGCTCACGGTGGTGGTCGATGCGGGCCGCGAGCTCGGCGACTACCTGGATGCGCTGCCGACCGACGCCAGCGCGCTGGACGCCAAACTGGCCCGGCAAGCCCAATTGCGAACGCTCACCCGTAAGTACGCCGCCGACATCGACGGGGTGCTGCGGTGGGCACAGGAATCTCGAGACCGGCTGGCGCAACTCGACGTTTCCGAAGAAGGACTGGCCACACTGGAAGGGCGCACCAATGAACTCGGACATGAATTGGCCCAAGCCGCAGTCGATCTCAGTAAGATCCGGCGCAAAGCGGCCAAGAAGTTGGCCAAAGAGGTAACCGCGGAGCTGTCCGAGCTGGCGATGGGCGATGCCGAATTCACCATCGGGGTGACCACCGACCTCGTGGCGGCCGCAGCCGCCGATGATGGGGTCGCGCTGACGTTGCCGTCGGGCGAAGTGGCGCGGGCCGGCGGCGACGGCATCGACCAGGTTGAGTTCGGCTTCGCGGCACATCGCGGCATGACGGTGTTGCCGCTGGCCAAGAGTGCGTCTGGGGGAGAGTTGTCCCGGGTGATGCTGGCGCTGGAAGTGGTGCTCGCCGCTTCGGCGTCCGGCACCACGATGGTCTTCGACGAGGTCGACGCCGGCGTCGGCGGCTGGGCGGCGGTGCAGATCGGGCGCCGCCTGGCGAAGCTGGCCCGCACCCATCAGGTCATCGTGGTCACGCATCTGCCGCAGGTCGCGGCCTACGCGGACGTGCATCTGGTGGTGCACAGCACCGGATCAAACGGTGCCAGCGGGGTCCGGCGGGTCAGCGACGACGACCGGGTGGCCGAGCTGGCCCGGATGCTCGCCGGCCTCGGCGAGTCCGACAGTGGCCGCGCGCATGCCCGTGAACTGTTGGATTCGGCGCAGCGGGACGAGATCTAATTCCCGCGAGCGCGCGTGTCTGTACGTCGACACGCCGCGGGGCGTGTACATTTGCGCACCCTCGTCGCCGATGCCTCGCCTTCGTTAGGGGGCTGGAATCGGGACGAAGCGACGCAGCTTCCCGCTGGCGGGCTGGCGCTCCAGCCGATCCACGCGGTTGACGGCGACATGCGCATCGCCCAGCCCGGCGTCGGCCAATGCCCGCCGCAGCTGCAGGGTCAGGTCATCGACGTCGAGGCCGTCGGTGGCGACGGCGAATACGTTGATGCCGCTGGTCGTTTGGTGCACCTGGTAGTCGATGACGCCGGGGGATCGAACCATGACCGACCGGATCACGATCGGATGGATGTCCGCGCTGGAGTAGCGCAGTACGTCGTCACTGCGGCCCTGCACCCGAGCCCGGAGATACCCATGGACGACGGCATCGGGCTCGCGGACGAACACGTCATTGAGTTCGTAGCGAATCAGCGGCTGGGTCAGGTTGGTCAAGTTAGTGACCAGTACCTTGGCCGACGGGACGCCCGGCGGCACCGGACGGTTGTCGACGTCGACCAGCTCGACGACGCACATGTCGGTGTTGAACGTGAAGACGTCGTCGCCTTTCGCGGTCTTGCCGACCAGGCCCTCGGTACAGGCGAAATGGTCCAGGACGGGCACCCCGAACGCGTCGGTGGTAAGCGAGCGCATCTCGGGGAGCATGGTCTCGCTCGACGAATTGACCTGCGCCGGCGCGATTCGCAGCCGCCCGGCCTGTGCCTCGCGGGCAAGCTGGGCCAGCATCGAGGCGTATCCGCCGAGCATTGGCGGCTGCAGTGTGTTGAGCCGTTCGACGATCTGGGTGAGCGGCAGGGTCGCGGGAACCAATTCGAAGCGGGTCGGCCAGTCGTCTGTGACGGTCAGCGCCGCGAAGAATCCTGTGGCGTGCACGGCCGATGGAGCGGCGACCAGCGCGAAGCGGAGCGCGGGCGGCGTGTCGAACGCGGTGCTGCGCGGTCCGTGATCAGGGCGCGGCTCAGCGCGGCGACGTAGGCCGTCATCGCCGATCGGTCGAAAACGAACAGCCCGCGCCGTCCCGAGCAACCGCCGGAGGCCAGCGCGACGTAGTCGTCGAGAATCGGAACAGGTTGGGCGCCACTGGCGGCCAGCGCCGCCTCGACTTCGCGCGCAGCGCAGACGACGGTCGGTGAATACCTCGTCGAGATCATCCATCATGTCCGTCTTGGTCATCACTGGTAATGCTGACAGGTCGGCCGGGTCAATGGCGGTCAGGTCGATGCCGGCAAGGCGGCGGCGGTGGAACGGCGAATGCTCGGTGGCATGTAGCAGTAGCGCGCGCAGACCATCGCGCTGAGTCTGGTGGATCCGCTCGGAATTCCATGTCAGCCGCTCGAACTGCTCGACTGCGCTGGCCACTGTCGCGGTTCGGACGTCGTCGCGAAAGCGGTCCCATGCAGTGGTCGTAGTCATCGTCGCAGACCTCCTCATAACAGGCCCACCGCACGCGCGGTCAACTGCGCAAGATCGCTGTCGGGCAGGGCATTCGGGTTAGCGGCACGCTCCAGGGCGATGCCGGCGACGGCACCCAGGAAGAACTCGGCAAGTGACCGGACCGGCACGGTCGGGTCGACGCCGGCCCCGTCATACAGGCGGCCCAATGCCGAGGCGAGACTCTCCACCGAGCGTGAATGGGCTTCGGCGTAGCGGCGATTGAGCTCAGGATTGCGCATGGCCAGCGCCCGGAACTCGGTGAGCAGATACGGCCAACCCAAATCCGCGGCGGCATACCGGTTCGCCGCCTGGATGAGCTCGCGCAAGGCATCGACACCCACAGATTGCGCGACGATCCGCTCGTTCTGGGCCGCGCGCTCCTCGATCCGGCGCTCCAGCAGGGCGATGAAGAGGTCCGGCTTGCTGCCGAACTGCGAATAGACGACGCCCTTGGAGAACCCCGCCTCGTCGGCGATCGCCTCTAGGCTGGCGCCGGCGTACCCCCGCTCAATGAACACCCGCTGCGCGGCCTGGAGCACCGCCTCGCGGTTGCGCTCCACCTGTTCCGCTCGCCGGAGCCGTACCGCCATGACAGGCAATTAGATACCGTCAGTATTTGGATGTCAACAGTATTTAAATTCCGACGATATCTGGAACGTGACCACAATCGATATGGACCTGTTACGGATGTGACGCTAGGCAACTTCTGTGGCTGGTGTTACGGCGCGCCTCCCCGTTCCCGCCACGCTTCACCGACAGAATCGCCCCCATGAAGATGTCAGGGCTGCTCTCCCGAAACACCTCCCGGCCGGGTGTCACCGGCACTGCCCGGGTCGACCGGAATATCGACCGTTTGCTGCGCAGGGTCTGCCCCGGTGACATCGTGGTGCTCGACATCTTGGATCTGGACCGCATCACCGCCGATGCGCTGGTAGAAGCCGATATCGCCGCCGTCGTCAACGCATCGCCGTCGGTGTCGGGTCGCTACCCGAACATGGGACCCGAAGTGCTGGTCAACAACGGGGTCACCCTCATCGACGAGACCGGACCCGATGTCTTCAAGAAGATCAAGGACGGCAGCAAGATCCGCCTGCACGAAGGTGGGGTGTACGCCGGTGACCGCCGGCTGATCCGCGGCACCGAGCGCACCGACCACGACATCGCCGACCTGATGCGCGAGGCCAAGAGCGGCCTGGCCGCGCACCTGGAGGCGTTCGCCGGCAACACAATCGAGTTCATCAAGAGCGAAAGCCCGTTGCTGATCGACGGCATCGGCATCCCCGATGTCGATCTCGACCTGCGCCGCCGGCATGTGTTGCTGGTCGGCGAGGAGTTCAGCGCCACCGACGATCTCAAATCCCTCAAGCCGTTCATCAAGGAATACCAACCGGTGCTGGTCGGCGTCGGCAGCGGCGCGGACGTTCTGCGCAAGGCGGGTTATCGGCCACAACTAATCGTCGGCGACCCCGACAAGATCAGCACCGACGCCCTCAAGTGCGGTGCCCAGGTGGTGTTGCCCGCCGACGCCGACGGCCACGCGCCGGGCCTGGAACGAATTCAGGACCTCGGTGTCGGGGCGATGACGTTCCCGGCCGCGGGCTCGCCGATGGATCTGGCCCTGCTGCTGGCCGATCATCACGGCGCGGCCCTGTTGGTCACGGCTGGCCACACCGCCAACATCGAGACGTTCTTCGACCGCACGCGTGCGCAAAGCAATCCGTCGACCTTCCTCACCAGGCTGCGGGTGGGCGAGAAGCTGGTGGACTCCAAGGCGGTCGCCACCCTCTACCGCAACCACATCTCGGCCGGCGCCATCGCGCTGTTGGCGCTCACCATGCTGATCGCCGTCATCGTCGCCCTGTGGGTGTCACGCGCCGACGGCGTGGTCCTGCACTGGGTCATCGACTACTGGGACCGCTTCTCCCTGTGGGTGCAGCACTTGGTCAGCTAGGACGGTGTGTTCATGATCTCGTTACGCCAACACGCGTTCTCGCTGGCCGCCGTCTTCCTCGCGCTGGCCGTGGGCGTGGTGCTGGGCTCTGGCTTCTTGTCGGACACCCTGCTGTCCAGCCTGCGTGACGAGAAACGCGACCTCTACATGCAGATCAACGGGCTCAACGACCAGAAGAACGTGCTGACCGAAAAGCTCAGTGCGGCGAACAATTTCGATAACCAGCTGGTGGGTCGGATCGTGCACGATGCGCTAGGCGGCAAGACGGTGGTCGTCTTCCGCACCCCGGACGCTAAAGACGACGACGTCGCGGCGGTGTCGAAGCTCGTGGGTCAGGCGGGCGGTTCGGTCACCGGAACGGTGTCGCTGACGCAGGAGTTCGTCGACGCCAACTCGGCGGAGAAGCTGCGCACCGTGGTGAACTCGTCCATCCTGCCCGCCGGCGCGCAGCTGAGCACCAAGTTGGTTGACCAGGGTTCGCAGGCCGGTGACCTGCTCGGCATCACGTTGCTGAGCAACCCCAATCCCACCCCGGCGGTGGAAGACGTTCAGCGGGACACCGTCCTCGCGGCGCTGCGCGACACTGGCTTCATCACCTATCAACCCGCTGACCACATCGGTGCGGCGAACGCCGCCGTGGTCGTTACCGGCGGCGCGCTACCCCAGGACGCCGGCAATCAAGGGGTCAGCGTGGCCCGGTTCTCGGCCGCGCTGGCGCCGCACGGCTCCGGCGCGCTGCTCGCCGGCCGGGACGGTTCGGCAACAGGCGGCGCCGCCGTGGCGGTGACCCGCGCCGACGCCGGCATGGCAGCCGCGATCAGCACCGTCGACGACGTCGACACCGCGCCCGGACGGATCACCGCGATCCTGGGCCTGCACGATCTGATCAACGGCGGCCACGTCGGGCAGTACGGCACCGGACACGGGGCCACCTCGATCACGGTTCCCCAGTAGACCCCAGTAGGTCACAGTCGGGCGTGTTCCCGGCGCGGTCGCGAGCCTGGATGTTAGGGTGGATTTCCGTGGGTCGGCAGGCCCAATCCAAGCCCTGCCCGTCTTCACGGAGGTCGCTCAGTGCGAAAGCATTCGCAAACCGTCACCAAGCACCTCTTCGTCAGCGGTGGCGTCGCTTCCTCGCTCGGCAAGGGGCTGACCGCCAGTAGCCTCGGACAGTTACTGACCGCACGCGGATTGCACGTGACGATGCAGAAGCTCGACCCGTACCTCAACGTCGACCCGGGCACCATGAACCCGTTCCAGCACGGCGAGGTCTTTGTCACCGAGGACGGGGCCGAGACCGACCTCGACGTCGGTCACTACGAGCGGTTCCTGGATCGCGATCTGTCCGGGTCGGCGAATGTCACTACCGGGCAAGTCTATTCGACGGTCATCGCCAAGGAACGACGCGGCGAATACCTCGGCGATACCGTCCAGGTGATCCCGCACATCACCGACGAGATCAAACGGCGCATCCGGGCGATGGCCCAGCCCGATGCCGATGGCAATCGCCCCGACGTCGTCATCACCGAAATCGGCGGCACCGTGGGCGATATCGAGTCGCAGCCCTTTTTGGAGGCGGCCCGACAAGTGCGCCACGACCTGGGCTGGGAGAACGTGTTCTTCCTGCACGTGTCGCTGGTGCCGTATCTGGCGCCATCCGGCGAGCTCAAGACCAAGCCGACCCAGCACTCGGTGGTCGCGCTACGCAGCATCGGTATCACCCCGGACGCGCTGATCCTGCGGTGCGACCGCGACGTTCCCGAAGCGCTGAAGGACAAGATCGCGCTGATGTGCGACGTCGATATCGACGGCGTCATCTCCACCCCGGACGCGCCGTCGATCTATGACATCCCCAAGGTGTTACACCGTGAGGAACTCGACGCTTATGTGGTGCGCCGGCTCAATCTGCCGTTCCGCGACGTCGATTGGACCGAATGGGACGACCTGCTGCGCAGGGTGCACGAGCCGCAGGATACCGTGCGAATTGCTTTGGTAGGCAAGTATATTGAGCTTTCCGACGCGTACCTGTCGGTCAGCGAGGCGCTGCGCGCTGGTGGGTTCAAACACAACACAAAAGTCGAGATGTTTTGGGTGCCTTCCGATGACTGCGAGACGGCCAGCGGGGCTGCCGCCGCGCTGGGCGACGTGCACGGTGTGCTGATCCCCGGCGGGTTCGGCATCCGCGGAATCGAGGGCAAGATCGGCGCCATCCGGCATGCCCGGGCGCGGGGGCTGCCGGTGTTCGGGCTGTGCCTGGGTTTACAGTGCATCGTGATCGAAGCCGCCCGCTCGGTGGGCCTCACCGAGGCCAACTCAGCGGAATTCGACCCGGCCACACCGGATCCGGTGATCTCCACGATGGCCGATCAAGAACAGATCGTGGCCGGTGCAGCCGATCTCGGCGGCACCATGCGGCTGGGCGCCTATCCCGCGGTCCTGGAGCCGGATTCCATCGTGGCCCAAGCCTATGGGGCGACGCAGGTGTCGGAGAGACACCGGCACCGCTATGAGGTCAACAATGCCTACCGCGACAAGATCGCCGAAAGCGGGCTGCGAGTCTCCGGCACCTCGCCCGACGGCCACCTCGTGGAGTTCGTCGAATACCCGCCGGACATCCATCCGTTTGTCGTCGGTACCCAGGCCCACCCCGAACTGAAGAGCCGGCCCACCCGACCGCACCCGCTATTCGTCGCCTTCGTCGGGGCGGCGATCGACTACAAAGCGGGCGAACTGCTGCCAGTGGAGATTCCCGAGCAGTCGCCCAACGGCAACCAGCTTCGAGAGAACGTCGGGCGGTCGCTACCTGAACCCGCAAACCGTGGCTGAGCACGTCTTCGAGACGACATCGTCCGAAACCCTTTATACCGGAAATATTTTCGCGCTGCGCCGCGACCAGGTGCGGATGCCGGGCGGCAAAGACGTCATCAGGGAAGTCGTCGAGCACTTCGGCGCCGTGGCCGTGGTGGCGATGGACGACGACGACAACATCCTCATGGTCTATCAGTACCGGCACCCATTGGGCCGCCGGCTTTGGGAGCTGCCGGCCGGGCTGCTCGACATCCATGGCGAGGCGGCGCATCTCACCGCGGCCCGGGAACTGCAGGAGGAGGCCGGCCTGCAAGCCGGCGACTGGCGGGTGCTCGTGGATCTGGATTCCACGCCCGGCTTCAGTGACGAATCGGTGCGGGTCTACCTGGCCACCGAGCTGAGCGAGGTGGGCCGGCCCGAGGCGCATGACGAAGAAGCCGACATGACACTGCAGTGGTATCCGCTTGCGGAGGCCGCGCGTAAGGTGCTTAGCGGCGAAATCGTCAATGCCATTGCCGTTGCCGGTATCTTGGCCGCGCACGCGGTCACCACCGGGTTCATCCAACCGCGCCCGGTGGACAGCCCGTGGACCGACAAGCCGACGGCGTTCGCCGCGCGAAAGGCCGCGCAGTGACGGCTGCTCTGGAGTCACAGCTAGAGGGCTACCTCGACCACCTGACCATCGAGCGGGGCGTCGCGGCCAACACTCTGAGCTCCTATCGGCGCGACCTGCGACGCTACTCAAAGCACCTGTCGGATCGTGGAATTCACGATCTGGCCAAAGTCGGTGAGGATGACGTCAGCGAATTCCTGGTGGCGCTGCGCCGCGGGGACCCCGACTCCGGCAGGTTGGCGCTGTCCGCGGTGTCGGCGGCGCGGGCGTTGATCGCGGTGCGCGGCTTGCATCGGTTCGCCGCCGCCGAAGGTTTGGCCGAACTGGACGTCGCGCGGGCCGTGCGGCCGCCGACACCCGGCCGCCGGCTACCCAAGAGCCTGACCATCGACGAAGTACTGGCACTGCTCGAGGGTGCGGGCGGCGACAGCCCGGCCGACGGCCCGCTGACCTTACGCAACCGGGCGCTATTGGAACTGCTGTACTCCACCGGATCCCGGATCTCGGAAGCCGTCGGACTCGACGTCGACGACATCGACACCCAGGCCAGGTCGGTGCTGCTGCGCGGCAAGGGCGGCAAGCAGCGGCTGGTGCCGGTGGGTCGGCCCGCAGTGCAGGCACTGGACGCCTACCTGGTGCGGGGGCGCTCGGAACTCGCTCGCCGGGGCCGCGGCACGCCGGCCATATTTCTCAATGCGCGTGGCGGCCGGTTGTCGCGGCAAAGCGCATGGCAAGTTCTGCAGAACGCCGCCGAGCGCGCCGCCATCACCTCGGGTGTGTCGCCGCACATGCTGCGGCACTCCTTCGCGACGCACCTGCTCGAGGGCGGCGCCGACGTCCGCGTCGTGCAGGAGCTCCTCGGTCATGCCTCGGTGACGACGACGCAGATCTACACGCTGGTCACCGTGCACGCGCTGCGCGAAGTGTGGGCGGGAGCGCACCCCCGGGCGCAATGACTAGCCCAGATAGTCGGACTCCAGCACCAGGTCGGACACCAGCGACTGGTATTCGAGATGCGCCTTGTGTTCCACGGTGTTCCACAGCTTGCCCTGCTGCCCGCGCATGTACGCGCGATATTTCGGTGCGCCCGGCACCCGGACGTTGTCGGCGACCACGATCGACCCCGGATGCAGCCAGCCCCGGTCGAGGATGCTCTTGAGGTCGTCTAAGTAGGCGTTCTTGTCGTGGTCCAGAAACACGAAATCAATTGCGCCAGCGGCGAATCCGTGCTCGTTGGCCAGCGCGTCCAGGGTGCGCCCGCCGTCGCCGATGGTGCCGACGACGCACGTCACGCGGTCGGCGACCCCGGCATGAGCCCAGATCTGGCGGGCATTGGCGGCGTTGGTTTCGGCGAGTTCGACGGAGTACACCTTCGCGTGCGGGGCGGCGCGGGCGATCCGCAGCGCGCCGTAACCGCAGTATGTGCCCAGTTCCAGCGCCAGCTTGGGATTGGCGCGGCGCACGGCCGCGTCAAGGAATTGGCCCTTCTCGTCGCCGACATTGATCAGTATCGATTCTTCGTATGCGAACTTGTCGATGATCGCGAGCACGTCGTCGATGTCGCCGGCCCGGGCGTTCTTCAGGACGTAGGCGACCGCAGCCGCTTCGCGCCCGTCACCGACCTGGCCCGTGGTGGTGAAGTTGTGATTCCCGACGGCCATCCGCCAGACCGACCACCGCAGCAGAGGCATCCGTCGCTTGAGATCCATAGAGAACCACGATAGCCCCCACTCAATGGTGCTGGTGTGACAGGAGTTAACTCCCCGTGCGGCTGAGTGCTGACCCGCCGGCGGCCGCACGTATTGGCTGATGGGATTGCCTGCGGGTTGCCCGGTTTACGCGCGCGAACCCGTTAGACTTCCCTGCGATGTTCACCTCCCGAACACTCGGCCGGCAATGACCGACCAGCCCGACAGCGACGTTCCGGTCGGCCCGACCGGACGGCCGCCGCGGGCGATCCCGGAGCCGCAGGCGCGCAGCTCACACGGCCCGGCCAAAGTCGTCGCCATGTGCAATCAGAAGGGCGGCGTCGGTAAAACCACGTCGACGATCAACCTGGGCGCCGCGCTCGCCGAGTACGGCCGCCGCGTGCTGCTGGTGGATATGGACCCTCAGGGCGCACTGTCGGCGGGCCTCGGCGTACCGCACTACGAGCTCGAGCAGACGGTTCACAACCTCCTCGTGGAACCGCGGGTGTCGATCGACGACGTGCTGCTGCATACCAGGGTCCCGCACATGGACCTGGTGCCCAGCAACATCGACCTGTCGGCCGCCGAGATCCAACTGGTCAACGAGGTGGGCCGGGAGCAGACCCTAGCGCGGGCCCTGCATCCGGTGCTGGACCGCTACGACTATGTCCTGATCGACTGCCAGCCGTCGCTGGGGCTGCTCACCGTCAACGGGCTGGCCTGCGCGGACGGCGTAGTCATTCCGACCGAGTGCGAGTTCTTCTCGCTGCGCGGGCTGGCGCTACTCACCGACACCGTCGACAAGGTGCGTGACCGGCTCAACCCCAAGCTGGAAATCAGTGGCATCCTGCTCACCCGTTACGACCCCCGCACCGTCAACGCGCGCGAGGTGATGGCCCGCGTCGTGGAGCGGTTCGGGGACCTGGTGTTCGACACCGTGATCGCCCGCACGGTCCGTTTCCCGGAGACCACCGTTGCGGGCGAACCCATCACGACCTGGGCGCCGAAATCGGCGGGCGCCGATGCCTACCGCGCCCTGGCCCGCGAGTTCATTGACCGATTCGGCGCGTGAACGACCCTGGGATTGGTGCGAACGGCGCGGCAGCACCCCAGAACGGCTTTCGGGTCCGGCTGACCAATTTCGAGGGGCCGTTTGATCTGCTGCTGCAGCTGATCTTCGCCCATCGTCTTGACGTCACCGAGGTGGCGCTGCACCAGGTCACCGACGACTTCATCGCCTATACCCGCCAGATCGGTTCGCAGCTGGACCTGGAGGAGACCACCGCGTTTTTGGTGGTCGCCGCGACGTTGCTCGACCTCAAGGCCGCGCGGCTGTTGCCGGCCGGGCAGGTCGAGGACGACGAGGACTTGGCGCTGCTGGAGGTGCGCGACCTGCTGTTCGCCCGGCTGTTGCAGTACCGCGCGTTCAAGCACGTCGCGTCCATTTTTGCCGAGCTGGAGGCCAACGCGCTGCGCAGCTATCCGCGCTCGGTGGCGCTCGAGGAGCAGTTCACCAGCCTGCTCCCCGAAGTGATGCTGGGCGTCGACGCCGAACGATTCGCGCAGATCGCCGCTGTCGCGTTTACCCCGCGGCCGGTGCCGGTGGTGGCTCTCGGGCATCTGCACGAGCTGCAGGTCTCGGTTCCTGAGCAGGCCAAACGACTGCTGGAGATCCTCGAAGCGCGGGGCAGTGGTCAGTGGGCCTCGTTTTCGGAGCTGGTTGCCGACTGCCAGGTGCCGATCGAGGTGGTCGGGCGCTTCCTGGCGCTGCTCGAACTGTATCGGTCCCGGGCGGTAGCATTCGAGCAGTTAGAGCCGCTTGGCGTGCTCCAAGTTTCGTGGACTGGGGACCGGCCGACCAACGAAGCCCTGGTAGAAGTGCGAGACGATTGATGAGTGACGATTTGACCGATCTTGATGTGGACGGTGGCATCCCGGATATTGCCGAGGCCGAGCCGCTTGATCCCGAGGAACTCGGCTCGGTGCTGGAGGCGCTGCTGTTGGTGGTGGACACCCCGGTGACCGTTGAGGCGCTGGCCTCGGCCATCGAGCAACCCGTCTACCGGGTGGCCGCGAAGCTCGAGGTACTCGCCGAGGAACTCACCGAACGCGACAGCGGTATCGACTTGCGGAAGAACAGCGAGGGCTGGCGGATGTACACGCGTGCCCGCTTCGCGCCCTACGTCGAGAAGCTGCTGCTCGACGGTGCGCGAACCAAACTCACCCGGGCCGCGCTGGAGACGCTGGCGGTGGTCGCGTACCGCCAGCCCGTGACGCGCGCGCGGGTGAGCGCGGTCCGCGGGGTCAACGTGGATGCCGTGATGCGCACCCTGTTGGCGCGCGGCCTGATCACCGAGGCCGGTACCGATGACGACACCGGCGCGGTGACGTTCGCGCACCACGGAGCTATTTCTAGAACGCTTGGGGTTGACGTCGCTGGCCGAGCTTCCCGATATCGCGCCGCTGCTGCCCGACGTCGACACGATCGAAGACTTGAGCGAATCCCTGGACAGCGAGCCACGTTTCATCAAACTCGCGGGCGGCCAGGCGTCCGGCGAGTCAATGTCATTCGACGTGGACCAGGATTGATGGTCGAGCCGGTCCGTTTGCAAAAAGTGTTGTCCCAGGCCGGGATTGCGTCGCGGCGTGCCGCCGAGAAGTTGATCATCGACGGTCGCGTCGAGGTGGACGGGCAGGTGGTCACCGAGCTGGGCACCCGGGTCGACCCGGACGCCTCGGTGATCCGCGTCGATGGCGCCCGCGTGGTCATCGACGACTCGCAGGTGTACCTGGCGCTCAACAAGCCGCGTGGAATGCACTCGACCATGTCCGACGATCGCGGCCGGCCGTGCATCGGCGACTTGATCGAGCGAAAGGTCCGGGGCAACAAGAATCTTTTTCATGTGGGCCGCTTGGACGCCGACACCGAGGGGCTGATCCTGCTGACCAACGACGGGGAGCTGGCGCACCGGCTGATGCATCCCTCCCACGAGGTGCCCAAGACCTACCTGGCGACCGTGACCGGGTCGGTGCCGCGCGGGCTGGGCAAGAAATTGCGGGCGGGAATCGAGTTGGACGACGGCATCGCACGCGTCGACGATTTCGCGGTGGTGGATGCGATTCCGGGTAAGACGTTGCTGCGGTTGACCTTGCACGAAGGCCGCAACCGCATCGTGCGTCGGCTGCTGGCGGCCGCGGGTTACCCCGTGGAGGCGCTGGTGCGCACCGACATCGGCGCGGTGACGCTGGGGGAGCAGCGTCCCGGCAGCATCCGGGCTTTGCGCCGTGACGAGATCGGCCAGCTGTACAAAGCGGTGGGCCTGTGAGCCCCGATATCGTCGTCGCCATCGACGGGCCGGCGGGCACCGGAAAGTCTTCTGTGTCAAGGGGATTAGCGCAAGCGCTGGGGGCGCGCTATCTGGATACCGGAGCGATGTACCGGATGGTGACGCTGGCGGTACTGCGCGCGGGCGTCGACCCAGCAGATGCCGAAGCCGTCGCGCAGATTGCGTCGACGGTGCAAATGTCGCTGGACTACGACCCGGGTGGTGATCGCTGTTACCTTGCCGGAGAGGATGTTTCGGTCGAGATCCGCGGTGACGCGGTCACCCGCGCGGTGTCGGCGGTGTCGTCGGTTCCCGCGGTGCGGGTCCGGCTGGTCGACCTGCAGCGCCGCATGGCCAAACACCGAGGCAACGTCGTCGTGGAGGGCCGCGACATCGGGACAGTGGTGCTGCCCGACGCACCGGTGAAGATTTTCTTGACCGCTTCGGCGGAAACCCGTGCCCGGCGTCGCAACGATCAGAACGTCGCAGCGGGCCTGGCCGACGACTACGAGGGGGTGCTGGCCGACGTGCGCCGCCGCGATCATCTCGATTCCACGCGGGCGGTGTCACCGTTGCGGGCGGCTTCGGACGCGGTGATCGTCGACACCAGCGACATGACCGAGGAGTCCGTGATCGCTCACCTGCTGGAGCTGGTGGAGCAGCGAGATGGGGCGATACGGTGACCCAGGACGGCACCTGGGCCGACGAAAGCGACTGGGAGCAGGCGGATTCGGACCTCGACGACCTAGCCGAGTTCGGCCCGGCGCCGGTGGTGGCGGTGGTGGGCCGGCCCAATGTCGGCAAGTCGACGTTGGTCAACCGCATCCTGGGTCGGCGCGAAGCGGTGGTGCAGGATGTCCCCGGCGTCACGCGGGACCGAGTCTCCTATGACGCGCTGTGGACGGGCCGCAGGTTCGTCGTGCAGGACACCGGCGGATGGGAGCCCGACGCCAAGGGCCTGCAACAGTTGGTCGCCGAGCAGGCGTCGGTGGCCATGCGTACCGCAGACGCGGTGATCTTGGTGGTCGACGCCACTGTCGGCGCCACCACCGCCGACGAGGCCGCCGCCCGCATCCTGCTGCGCTCGGGTAAGCCAGTCTTTTTGGCCGCCAACAAGGTTGACAACGCGAAGGGCGAGGCGGACGCGGCGGCATTGTGGTCGCTGGGACTCGGCGAGCCGCACGCGATCAGCGCAATGCACGGTCGCGGCATAGGCGACCTGCTTGACGACGTGTTGGCCGAGCTGCCCGAGGTGTCCGAGGTGGTCTCGGCCGGCGGCGGCGGTCCCCGGCGGGTGGCGCTCGTCGGTAAGCCCAACGTCGGCAAGAGTTCGTTGCTGAACAAGCTGGCCGGTGATCAGCGATCGGTGGTGCACGATGTCGCGGGGACGACGGTCGACCCGGTGGACTCGCTGATCGAACTGGACGGCAAGGTCTGGCGGTTCATCGACACCGCCGGCCTGCGTCGCAAGGTGGGTCAGGCCAGCGGTCACGAGTTCTACGCCTCGGTGCGCACGCACGGGGCCATCGATTCCGCCGAGGTGGCGGTCGTGCTGATCGACGCCTCCGCGCCGCTGACCGAGCAGGATCAGCGGGTGCTCTCGATGGTGATCGACGCCGGCCGGGCGCTGGTGCTGGCATTCAACAAGTGGGATCTGGTCGACGAGGACCGCCGCGATCTGCTGGAGCGTGAGATCGACCGCGAGCTGGTGCAGGTGCGCTGGGCGCAGCGGGTCAACATCTCCGCCAAGACGGGCCGAGCGGTGCAGAAACTGGTGCCGGCGATGGAGGGCGCGTTGCAGTCATGGGACTCCAGGATCGCGACCGGCCCGCTGAACACCTGGATCAAAGAAGTGGTCGCGGCGAATCCGCCGCCGGTGCGCGGCGGTAGGCAGCCGCGCATCCTGTTCGCCACCCAGGCCGCCGCGCGGCCGCCGACGTTCGTGCTGTTCACGTCTGGCTTTCTTGAGGCCGGTTACCGGCGTTTTCTGGAGCGGCGGCTGCGCGAGACGTTCGGGTTCGAGGGCAGCCCGATCCGCATCAACGTGCGAGTGCGCGAGAAGCGAGGACTCAAGCGCCGCTAGGGCCCTATTGTCCGAATCGGCCGCATAGCATGACCGGGGGATTGGAGCCGACGATGTCGTCGTACGTGATCGCAGCATCCGAGGCCATTGCCGCAGTGTCGGAAGACCTGGCCGGCATCGGGAAAGGGATCAACGAGGCAGCCACTGAGGCGGCGCCCTCGACGACGGAGATTGTCGCAGCGGCCAGCGACGAGGTGTCGTCGGTTATCACGAGATTGTTCGACAGCTACGGCCAAGAGTTTCAGACGCTGACCGCGCGGGCGACGCAGTTTCACGCCCAGTTTGTGCAAGCGTTGAGCGCGGCCAGGGCTGGATACGCCGCCGCGGAGGCCTCGAATGTCTCGCTGCTGGTGAAGGGGCTGCAGCAACAGTTCTTCGACAAGGGGTTGGTTTCACCCTTCATCTACCTGACTGGGCAACCGCTCTTCGGCAAAGCTTCCGTCGGCCCCGTCGTCACCGGAACCACGGGCCCCGGTCTGGGCGGCAGGCTGATCACCGACTTCTTCAACGGGAGTCTCGGGTCTGGGAGCGGCGGGGTGTCGCCGGGGACTGGGACCCCCAACGGGGTGACCGGGGTTCGGGAGGGGACCTCATACCTAGAAATCCCGGTCGGTCCCCACGGCTACGACGCGCCGGCGCGCTGGTACTTCCCGACGCAGGCAAACGGTTCGGTGGATGCCCGCGGTGTCATCTATCTGCAGCACGGCTCCCCGGGAACGGGCGGCTGGTATGGCGATCTGGCCATCGCCCTGGCGGAGGGCACCGACAGCATCGTGGTCGTCCCCACCGTGTCGTCGATTCCGTTGCCCGGCGGCGCCTGGCTGAACGGCACACAGATGCAGCAGGCCGTCGCCTCGTTGTTCCTGGGCAACGAGGCGGCGTTGAACAACAGCGCGAACCAGGCCGGTTACCACGGCACCCTGCCGCAAAACTTCATAATGACCGGACATTCCGCCGGCGGCGCCCTCGCCACTCTCGCCGCCGGCGATTACGTCGCGGACCTCGGGACGAACACCGCGAGCAACCACCTCCTCGGTGTGGTGATGTTCGACGGGGCCGCAAATAACAACTCGGCCTTCGCGGCTGCGATCGCCAACCTCAAGACGTTGAATATCCCCGACTACACGGTGGCCGCGCCGCCCCAGCTGGAGAACGGCAACGGTGTCACCACAAATCAACTGGTCAGTCTCTACCCGGGGCAGTTCGTCGGGGTCGAGCTGGTCAACGGTTCGCACATCGATTCGCTGCTTGGCGATAAACCCGTCGTCGACCTGCTCGCGCAAGTGTTCGTCAAGTTCTCCCCGGGCGGCAACACGGCGGCCGTGTACACGCTGGCCACGGGCTGGATCGATGACATGTACGTCGGCGCGGGCCCGAGCGACCCGATATACGGTGTCTACGGGCCTACCGGCGGCTATGTGTCCCCGGGCGGCCAGGAGATCATCCTGGGACCGGCCACCGGGGTCGTGCTGCCGCTGTAATCGCCCGCGCGCTCACGCGGACCGCTAGGGCCTTTTTTCCGAAGGGGTTCTCTGCGAAACAGCTGCATAGCATGCTGTAGCTGTCCAAGGTTGTCGCGCCACCGAAGATCGGAGCCGTCGATGTCGTCGTACGTGAATGTAGTACCCGAGGCTTTTGCCGCTGCATCGGGGGACTTGACCGGGATCGGCGAGGCCCTTGAGGGGGCGACCGCCGCGGCGGCGCCTTCGACAGCGGGGCTTGTTGCGGCCGCTGACGACGAGGTGTCGGCCGCCATCACGAGCCTTTTTGGCAACTACGCCAAGGAGTTTCAAGCGTTGAGCGCGCAGGCGACGCAGTTTCATGCCCAGTTCGCGCACGCGTTGGGCGGTGCCGGGACGTCGTACGCGGCCTCCGAGGCCTCGAATGTGTCGCTACTGGTGCGGGGACTGCAGCAACAGTTCTTCGACAAGGGCTTCTTTTCCCCCTTCACCTACCTGATCGGGCACCCGCTGTTCGGTAAAGAGGCCGTCGGGCCTGTCGTCACCGGAACCACCGGCCCCAGCCTGGGCGGCAGGCTGCTTCGCGGCTTTTTCAACGGCAGTCTCGGGAGCGGCAGCGGCGGTGTATCTCAGGGGACGGGGACCCCCGGCGCGGTCACCGGGGTCACCGAGGGGACCTCCTACCTGAACATTGCGGTCGGTCCCAATGGCTACGCGGCCCCGGCGCGCTGGTATTTCCCGACGCAGGCAAACGGTTCGGTGGATGCCCGCGGTGTCATCTATCTGTCGCACGGCTTCCTGGCAACGGGCGGTTATTACAGCCCTCTGGCGATTCAGCTGGCCGAGCGGACCGATTGCATCGTGGTTACCCCCACCGTGTCGTCGCTTCCGTTGCCGGGCGGCGCCTGGATAAGCGGGACGCAGATGCAGCAGGCCGTCGGCTCGTTGTTCCTGGGCAACGAGGCGGCGCTGAACCTCAGCGCGAACCAGGCCGGTTACCACGGCACGCTGCCGCAAAGCTTCGTGATTTCGGGACACTCGGCCGGCGGCGGCCTCGCCACGGCGGCCGGCGGCGATTACGTCGCCGACCTTGGGGCGGACACCGCCAGCAACCACCTTCTCGGTGTGGTGATGTTCGACGGGGTCGCAACCAATGCCAGCAGCTTCGCGCCTGCGATAGCCAACCTGCAGACGTTGAACATCCCCGACTACACGGTGGCCGCGCCGCCCCAGACGTGGAACCTTCAGGGGGCCACGACGAATCAACTGGTCAGTCTGTACCCGGGGCAGTTCGTCGGGGTCGAGCTGGTCAACGGCTCGCATGTCGACTCGATGCTGGGCGACAAACCCGTCATCGACTTCGCCTCCCAGCTAGTGACCAAGTTCTCCCCGGGCGGCAACACCGCGGCCGTGTACACCTTGTCCACGGGCTGGATCAACGACATGTTCGCCGGGGCGGGCCCGACCGACCCGATCTTCGGCATCTACGGGCCCACCGGCGGCTACGAGCCCCCCGGCGGCCAGCAGATCATCCTGGGCCCGGCCACCGGGATCGTCCTGCCGGTGTCCTAGCGCTTCCTCGCGGTCGCCGTGCGGGCGTGCTGGTGCGCAGGCCACGGCGGGGCGATGCGCTGGCCTGCGGTAGGCTGTCGATTTGCTGTCGGTGGCTCACCAGCAGCACCGGGCTGTGGCGCAGTTTGGTAGCGCACTTGACTGGGGGTCAAGTGGTCGCAGGTTCAAATCCTGTCAGCCCGACTAGAGTTTGCGCAGGTAAGAGGGTCTTTTTGTCCTAGCCGAGCAAACCGAATGCCGCCTGTATGCCATTCAGACACGCCAATCTGAGCGGCTGTCTCGGTGGTTCACCAAAACCTGTAAGGCATGCGACACGTTCGTGGGTGCCTGCAGTCGGCGGCCTGGTGCGCTGCACCGACGCCCCAGGGCGGGGTCTGGTCATCGTCTGGCCCGACGATTGCGTGGAGTACGCGGTTTAGCGTTTTTCAAGTTCTCGACTAGCCATGTTGAGCGTGGCGGCGAATTGCCACGCTTGCGCGTCCTCGTTAGAGGTTGACATGGCTTTCCTCGTCTCTGGCCGGGGCAGGGCACGCTTGCCTTGAAGACGCGGAGCTTCCTCGACTTCGCCGTGGCCCGCCTGCGCTCAGCGCTCGCCGCGCTGCCCGGCGGCCCGATGCCGTCAGTCCTTCGTGACGGCGATACAGTCGACCTCGACGTCGAAGGGGCCCGTCCACTCCGGCACGCAGAAGAAGATGCGGGCAGGCGGGTTCTTCGGGAAAAAGCGCTTGTAGACCTCGTTGAAAGCCTTGAAGCGGTCAGCGGAGATGCACAGCACGTTGCACTTCAGCACATGGTCGAGGTCCGAGCCGGCGGCCTCGAGCGCCTTCTTCAACTGGGTGAGGATGAGCTCGGCCTGGCGTTTGAACGGCGCGTTCGCGAGGATTTCCCCGGTGTCGGGGTCGAAAGGCGGCATGCCCGAGACGAACACCATGTTGCCCGCCCGGGTGCAGGTCGACACCGGCGCGCCCCACTTCTCGAAATTGCTGTCGATGGGTTCGACCCGGATGATTTCCCGTTCCATGCGTTCGCTCCTGGTCCGTTGGGTGTCAGTCTAAGGCCCCAACCCCCAACCCCAACCCGCAGTCGCGGGCCGGGCATCGAATTCATTCCCCAAGGGCATTGGCCGCGCGGCGGCCAGGGCTGGAAAGCCCGGGTAATGGGCGCTGTGGGCTTCGGCTTGGGCCTGCGCTAGGCAATGCTCCCTTCCGTTGGCGTCTTGGTGGTGGGTGCAAGCAGCGCAATCAAGTCGTCGTAATCGTGCGTCAGCACACATCGGCGCGGATAGATTCTTTCAGAGAAGGAGCGGTAACAGACATGGCAGACGACACCAGCTCGTTGAGCTTCCAGAGACGACACCCTTTTTGGTGGTTCGTGATAGCCCCGGCTGGCCTTGCTGGCTCGGTGTGGGGGAAGCGCTTAGGCGAGGACCATCCGCTTCTGGGTCATATCGTTTTCATCCTCGGCCTGGTGCTGATCGCCGTTGGCCATGGCTGGGCCATCAACTGGGCGTACGTTCGTCTTGCCGGTCATCATCGGCATGCGTGACCTGAGGTAATCGACAGCGAGCTGCGACTGCTGCCCGCCGTTCGCCGAGTGTGCCGCGAGCAGGCCACCCATCGAGATTTGTTGGAAGCGACGGGAGCAGAGCGAATGACCGAAGGCGGTGGCATCTTCGTTGCCCTCACCAGTTGTCGTGACGAGGAGCGCGTTGGGGAGTTCTTGACCTGGTACGAGGAGGTCCAGTTTCGTAACGCTCTCGCCGTGGACGGCGTCGACGCAGCGACGCTCTATCGAAGCACGGAACCTGGCGAGCCGGGATTTCTGTCTATCTACTCGCTGACCGGTGACGTCGCAGATACAGCGGCGCGATTTCGGGCGGCTATCGAAGACCGCCACGCCTCGGGCGACCTCACCGAGCTTTTGGAGGTTCGCTTCGCCCGAGCGTTCAAAGTCGACAAACGGATGACATCATCACTATCTGGGTCACCCGTTTCAGAAGATGTAGACAGTTAGGGCTCGCGGCACGACTGATTGAGCGTTGATGGTGCTCTAGTCCGGCGTCGTCAGCATCACGGCGCGGTCGTGGTATGCCTCGCGCAGTTCCTGGTCGCCGGCGAGGTCGACGTCGAGGCCGTCGGGCAACCAATCCTCGGGCCGGTACACGATTAGATGCTCTGCCATCGGTGCGCATGCAAGGCTGGGGGAGGGTCAAAGGTGAGCTCAACTTTATGGCGTTGCCTGGGGCTGGTCTTACGCTGGGTAAATGAATCCACAACAGGGCGGCGAGCTGGGTGTTGGGCAGCCGTGGATCCGCTGACCGGTAGGCCCTCTCCACAGCAACCGGCTCCGCGCCGCGCCCGGTTTTCCTGGACAGCATTGATCGTCGCCGTTCTGGCAGCGGCAGCGCTGGTGATGGCCGTAATCTCCCTCATACGGCCAACCCCGACAGCTATACCCGCGTCGGCGCCCATCACCACGACACCGGCGCCGGCCCCGATTCCTCCCGTATCAATAACGTCCGCTGTCGCTACCAGCGGCACGGGTCAGACTCAGGTTGTATCACTGTCGATTCCGGCGAAGACGTTAGCAGTGGGAACAACTTTCGCAATTAAAGCGTTCGGCGTGCAAAACGCCACCGCCGCCACTGCTGTTATCTTCCAAATACATCTCGGACCCAGCAACACCACCAGCGACCCGATCGTGTCCAGCAGTGGCGAGGCCGCGGCGGCCAACGGCGGTATCGCCACTGACGGGATGCTGACCATTCGCACCACAGGCAGCAGCGGCACCACGACAGCTGGGATTGTCAACACCATCACAAACGGCGCCACCACGTCAACGACGACAACCACACAGACAGTGGATACCACCGCCGACAACTTCCTGACCCTGTCCGTTTCAACGTCGGCCGGTGTGCACACCATCGAAGTCGCCGCCATCTCGGTCGTGAAGGCATAAAGGCGACTGAATGAACACCCTCATCAACATCCTCATCCAAACCCTCAGGCGCAGGCCCTTGCCGAGGTGTGGGACCGCTACCCGAGCAGACGCGCCGCGTCGGGTCGTCGTGTTCGTCGTGTTCGCCGTTCACGTCGGGGCGGGCGGGCTTTGGTTGCAAGGTGTTACCTCCGGTGTCGCAGTTGGGCAGATTTTGCGCAACTGGCGCCGAGCGGACGACTGTGGTCGGCAATGATTGATAACGCTTTACGTTAATAACGTCTACCGTTATCATTGGTGAGTGGTCCGCTCGTTCCGGGATAAGGACACTGAGGCGATCTGGCAGCGCCGCTACGTCAAGAAACTCAGCCCGAAACTCAGCAGGCTCGCATACAACAAGCTTGTTCTCATCAACGCCGCCGAGAGCATCAACGACCTGCGGGTGCCGCCGGGCAACCGACTCGAGAAGCTGGCTGGCAGCCGCGCCGGCCAATACAGCGTGCGTGTCAACGACCACTGGCGCATCTGCTTCACGTGGAGTGCCAGCGGCGCCGGCAACGTCGAACTTGTCGACTACCACTAGAAAAGAGAGACCGATGGCAGACTTCGCACCCACCCACCCCGGCGAGATCCTCAAGTCCGAATTTCTCGACCCGCTGGGCATCTCGCAGTACCGGATCGCCAAAACGATCGACGTGCCGCCCCGCCGTATCAACGAGATCGTGCACGGCAAGCGCGGCATCAGCGCCGACACCGCACTGCGGCTCTCGCGTGCACTAGGACTAAGCGACATGTTCTGGATCAACATGCAGGCTCACTACGACGCCGAAATCGCTCGTGAACAGCTAGCCGCCGAATTGGCAAGTATCGACCGCATCGCCTGACCTAGAGTCACTAGGCGAGGTAGCAGCGATCGGCCGCCGGTGGCAATAGGTCTCGCTCGGCGTTGCACCTGGTGCGGGAAGTGCGAAGTGACCAACTCGCAGCGGTGAGCAATCTGGCTTGTGATCGCCGTGGTGATCTTGCTCGCGGCGGTGCTAGTCGACGGCGTCCAGGGAACCGTGATCGTCGGCTACGTGATCCTTCATGTGATCATGCGAATCGGCTATCTCGTTGGTTTTGTCGCCGTGACGCGAGCCATCAAACAGCGGCGCTCTCCTGCCGCCTGAGAGCCCGCAGCAGCCCGTCCACGCTTTTGCAAAAACCCCTAGCTGGAACAGCACGTTCGACAGCCTGATCGAACAGTTCGACCGGCTGACCGACACGAACGCCGTGATGGGCAAGTCCTTCAACGACTCTCAGGTGGAGAGCCTCTTCTACTTGCCGCCCGAGATCTTCCAGAACCCGGACTTCCTGCTGGGGTTGAGCTTGATGGTGTCGCCGGACGCAAGGCTGCTCGCTTCATCATCACTCACGCAGTGGATCCGGCGACGACAAAGGGAATCTCGTCCGTCGATCAGGAGCGCCAAGCGGCCAAGGAGGCGCTGAAACTCACCTCGCTGCAGAACGCCGACATCTACCTCGGCGGTACGGCCGCGACGTTTTACGACATCGCCAACGGCGCCAAGTACGACCTGATGATCGCCGGGGTGGCCTCGATCGTGCTCATCATCGTGGTGATCGTCACCCGCGCTTTGGTCGCCGCGGGCGTCATCGTCGGCACGATCGTGATGTCGTTGGGGGCCGCCTTCGGGTTCTCGACGCTGATCTGGCAGCACCTTCTTGATTTCCAGTTGCACTGGGTGGCAACCGAATTCGCGTTGATCGTGCTCTTGGCGGTGGGGTCGGATTACAACCTGATGCTGGTGTCCCGGATCGAGGAGGAGATCGGGGCCGGCCTGAAAACGGGACTCATCCGCGGCATGGGTGTTACCGGCCCGGTGGTGACTGCCGCCGGTGTGGTGTTCGCCGTCACCATGGGCACGATGATTA
This sequence comes from uncultured Actinomycetota bacterium, assembly GCA_963767375.1. Classification (GTDB taxonomy): domain Bacteria; phylum Actinomycetota; class Actinomycetes; order Mycobacteriales; family Mycobacteriaceae; genus Mycobacterium. Next base: position 545,836 of record CAVYDT010000003.1, on the reverse strand, counting down.
CCAGCGATCTCCGGGCGATCGGCCAGTTCGGCACGCGTCGGCGATTGAAATCGATGACATTCTTAAGACTTCAGTCCGCACCGAGCCGTCAGAGCGCACGAAACCGACATTTATCGTGAAGACTCCATTGTCGGGAATATCCCGCTCGCGTATATGTTCTTAAGCTGCCTCATGGTGGAGTTACGCTTCAAATAGCCAATTCGTTGCAGAAAGTGGCGAGTCCGTTGATCTGGTGGAAGCGCGGATCATCGCGCTGCCTTGGCGGCTTCGCGCCGAGCCTTCTCTTTCACGTGGGTCGAGCAGCAATGCCCCATATCGCAATGGTACCGGTCACTGCAATCATGCGAACAATAAACTGATGCGTCCGGAAGCCAGTCCGGATCGGACAGGTCACGCCGTCGGTCGTTCGGATCGAACGTGTGGCCGCAATGTACGCAGGTCTTGACCTTGACCTTGACCTTGGTCTTGGTAGCCATGCAGGTCAGGGTACGCGCGATGGCCCTAAATCGGTACTGGTTTCAGATCGACGGCGAACAATCGACGTCTCGCAAAACACATGGCGTGCAATTCAAAGTACATCGTTTGCGCCAGCGAATTAATTATTTTCTGAAACTAACTCAGCCGTCTTCGATTCTCGCGATCGCCGCGGGTCGACACGACCGCGCGGTCATTTCAATGAGATCGACGGGCAACAGGTCAACGGGCAGAAAATCAGCGCCTCACGGCGAAATCGCCTGTAGCGCATAACGTTTCCATGTCTCCGACTCCACGACCGTCTCCGAGGGCTTTCGCCTTACAACACGGTCGTGCGTATCCTCTGTTGAGCGTCGCTTTGTGCTGTCCGCACGCGAGTAGCCCACCCGGGCGTCACGTCGTCGTCTAGCAAACTGATCAGGTGGAGCACAACGAGCGGTGCGGCTGCGGCCCGGGCGGGCGGCGCGGCTCCGACGCGACGGCGCACCGCAGGAATTAACTCGGCAGCTATGGCGTTCGGCTAGCGGTGGCGCCCGCGACGAGATGCCTTAATATCAGCCCGTCGAGCATTCCTAATCAGGGGGCACGGTGTTGACGCTTCTCAAGCGGGCATGGGTTCCTCTGGTCGTGGTCGTGGCACTGATCATTGGCGGCGTTGCGGTGGACCGACTCAACGGCGTCTTCCCAGGACCCGGCGTGCCCAAGCCCGATCCCCGGGATGCGACCCCGCCGTACGCGGCCAAGACCGCCATCTACGAAATCCTGGGACCGCCCGGGACGACCGGCGTCGTCAACTGGATGGATGCGGACGCACAACCGCAGAAGGCCAACTTCACCACGTTGCCGTGGTCGCAGACGATAGTCGCCGAGATGCCCGGCATCTTCGCCTACGTCGTCGCCCAAGGTGACGGCCCTTCCATCGGCTGCCGGATCACCGTCGACGGCAAATTGGTCGATCAACAACAGGTCAACACGCGTGACGCGCAGGTTTCCTGCTTGGACAAATCCGCGTGAGCAGCGACAACAGCGACACCAGCGACACGGACGAAATCCCCGTCGCGCAGCGCACCGAAGTTGAGCACAAACCGCGTATGGCCCGCACCATCCGCGTCCTGGCGCTGCCGATCGTCGTGTTCTGGCTGCTGATCGCGGTCGGCGTCAACGTCTTCGTCCCACAGTTGGAGGCGGTTGCCGAGGATGTCTCGGTGCCGCTCTCGCCATCCGACGCGCCTTCGGTGACTGGGATGAAGCACATCGGGGAGAAATTCAAGGAGTACGACTCCGACAACCTCGTCCTGGTGACCCTGGTCGGTGAGAAACCTCTCGGCGAGGACGCTCACCGGTATTACGACGATCTGGTCAAGAAGCTGCAGCAGGACACCCAACACGTCGAGCATGCGCTGAATTTCTGGGGGCAACGATTCACGTCTTCGGGTGTCGAGAGCTACGACCACAAGGCCGCCTACGTCCAGGTCAACCTGCGCGGCGACCAGGGCGGAGCCGTCGGCGACAAGTCGGTTGCCTCGGTTCGCAAGATTGTGGCGGACTCGAAGCCGCCGCCGGGGGTGAAGGCCTACGTCGCCGGTCAGGGAGCCCTGACCGCCGACACGATCGTCGTCGGCAACGCGAGCCTGGCCAAGATGACGATCATCACCATCATCATCATCGCGATCATGCTGACGTTCGTCTACCGGTCCGTCGGCACCGTGCTGCTGACGATGGTCATCCTGTTCGTCGGACTGGCCACCGGCCGGGGCGTGGTAGCACTGCTGGGCGAAACCGGCATCATGGGGCTTTCGACCTTCGCCGTCAACTTGCTGACGGCACTGGCCATCGCGGCGGGTACCGACTACGCGATATTCATGGTCGGCCGCTATCAGGAGGGCCGGGAGCGGAAGCTGGACCGCGAAGCCGCCTACTACGACACCTTCGCCGGAGTCAGCAAGGTGGTGCTGGGCTCGGGTTTGACGATTGTCGGGGCGCTGGCCTGTCTGCATTTCACCCGGCTGCCCTACTTCAGTTCGCTGGCGTTTCCGTGCGCCGTAGGTCTGCTGGTAGTGGTGGCCGCCGGGGTGACCCTGACGCCGGCGCTGATCGTGGTCGCAAGCGGCTTCGGTCTGTTCGACCCGAAGCGAGAGTTCAACTACACACGCTGGCGCCGTCTGGCGACGGCCATCGTGCGGTGGCCGGCGCCCATCCTCGCCACTTCCGTCATCCTGGCGATCGTCGGCGCCCTGGGCCTGATGGGCTTCAACCCGCGCTACAACGACCTCTACTACCTGCCGCATAGCGCTTCCTCGATCCGCGCGTACGACGCGGCCGATCAACACTTCACCCAGGCCCGTTTGAATCCGGACCTGCTGATGATCGAATCGGACCACGATCTGCGCAATCCCACCGACATGCTGGTCCTGGACAAGATTGCTGGAGCCATCTTCCGGGTGCCCGGCATCGAACGGGTGCAGAGCATCACCAGGCCACTTGGCCCGCCAATTCAAGACGGATCCATTCCGTTTCAGCTCAGTGTGCAGAGCGCGCCGATCCGGGACAACCTGAATTACCTGAAGGACCGTATCGCCGACATCAAGAAGATCACCGGTTACCTGGACACCCTGATCTCCCTATTGGAGCGCCAGTACAAGGTGACCCAGGATCTCGCGAACGCCGCGGACGACAGCTCGAGAACCGCAGCGAACACGGCGGCCATCACGGACGAAATCCGCGACCACATTGCGGATTTCGACGACTTCTGGAGACCGATTCGCAGTTACTTCTATTGGGAGAAGCATTGCTTCGACATCCCGATCTGCTGGTCGCTACGAGGGCTGTTCGACGCCCTGGACGGGTTCGACAAGCTCGCCGAGCAGTTCCACAACCTCACCAAAGACCTCGGCGACACGGCTAAAGCCACGCACGAACTGCTGGCGATTATTCCTCAGAATATCGCCACCTCGAAGGCGATCAGGGATACGACGCTGACCATCTACAGCTCGTTCGACAGCCTGATCGATCAGTTCGACCGGCTGACCGACACGAACGCCGTGATGGGCAAGTCCTTCAACGACTCTCAGGTGGAGAGCCTCTTCTACTTGCCGCCCGAGATCTTCCAGAACCCGGACTTCCAACTGGGGTTGAGCTTGATGGTGTCGCCGGACGGCAAGGCCGCTCGCTTCATCATCACTCACGCAGTGGATCCGGCGACGACAAAGGGAATCTCGTCCGTCGATCAGGAGCGCCAAGCGGCCAAGGAGGCGCTGAAACTCACCTCGCTGCAGAACGCCGACATCTACCTCGGGGGTACGGCCGCGACGTTTTACGACATCGCCAACGGCGCCAAGTACGACCTGATGATCGCCGGGGTGGCCTCGATCGTGCTCATCTTCATCATCATGGTGCTCGTCACCCGCGCTTTGGTCGCCGCGGGCGTCATCGTCGGCACGATCGTGATGTCGTTGGGGGCCGCCTTCGGGTTCTCGACACTGATCTGGCAGCACCTTCTTAATTTCCAGTTGCACTGGGTGGCAACCGAATTCGCGTTGATCGTGCTCCTGGCGGTGGGGTCGGATTACAACCTGATGCTAGTGTCCCGGATCGAGGAGGAGATCGGAGCCGGCCTGAAAACGGGACTCATCCGCGGCATGGGTGTTACCGGCCCGGTGGTGACTGCCGCCGGTGTGGTGTTCGCCGTCACCATGGGCACGATGATCACCAGCGATCTCCGGGCGATCGGCCAGTTCGGCACGACGATCGGCATCGGTCTCCTGTTCGACACTTTCGTCGTGCGATCGCTCATCACGCCGTCGATCATGACGGTGATGGGACGCTGGTTCTGGTGGCCGAAGCGGGTACGGGTCCGCCCGGCCAGCCAGATGCTTCGGTCCGTCGGGCCGCGCCCGCTGGTTCGTGCACTGTTGTACCAGCCGCGGCACGCGGTGCCGCCGGATCCGCAGACGTAGCATCCGGCACAGCATGCGCCCGCCGATTGCGGAGGGGCACAGCATGTTTACGTTGACGCTTGACGTGTACGGCGACTGGATACCCGACCGGGATGGTGGGGCGTCGAACCTCACACCACGCAGTAGGTCCGCCTGCGGGTCCACTCGATCGCCAGGGTGGTGCGTCCGAATGTGGTCGCCCCAATCAGCAGGGTCGCTTCTGTCGTTCGCGATCGGCCCTATACTTGGAAACATGACTGCCCCAACACCGCCGCGGCGGCGGCTGGCTCTGTCCCGACGTCGCATGCTGCTGGGCACTGCGGGTTTTGGTGTGTTCGTTGGGTTTGGCTCACTGAGTGCCCGCATCGCGGCCGGTGCGCCGGGCACTTCGACCGACACGTTCGAAGTTAGTCACACCGACGCGGAGTGGCGGCAACTTCTGACACCACAGCAGTACGCCGTGCTTCGTATGGCGTCCACAGAGACGCCCTTCAGCAGCCCGCTCAACGATGAGCACCGACCCGGGGTCTTCGGATGCGCGGGGTGTGCACAGGACCTGTTCTCGTCAACCACCAAGTTCGACAGCGGCACCGGCTGGCCTAGCTTCTGGAAAGCTCTGGACAACGCCGTAATTGAGCGGCAAGACAATAGCCTGGGCATGGCACGTACCGAGGTGCTCTGCCGCCGTTGCGGCGGGCACCTCGGCCACGTCTTCAACGATGGCCCTCAACCGACCGGCCTGCGCTACTGCATGAACGGCGTGGCACTGGGCTTTCGATCGCTTTGAGAACCTGGCCGCGCGCCGACTAGGCGCGTCGATCGACTCCGGGGGATCGGCCCGGTCGATGCGGCCGGCGTTCCAGTCGCCTCCACCCGCCCGGTGTGGCGGGTGGACATTTTTGGATCTACAGGGATCCCGCCCGGGACCGCTGGACCGGGCCCATCAGCACCCGCGTTCACCGTTAGGCGTAGATCGGACCGTCCAGGCTTGGGAACAAGTACACGCTCTCGCAGTGCTCGACGCCGCCTGAGCAAGCCCCACTCATTGCGCAGTGTCTGACTTCCCGATCAGCTGTAAGGCGTTGACAATTAACAAATTTGATTTATGGAGCGAGAATCTTGTTGTATCAAGGGTGATTTCACAAGCGTCGTTGCGCCTGATGAGCCGAATTCGTTGTCAACTCACAGCTACTCATAGGTCACCTTGGAGCTTTCCTGCTTAGCGTCGTCGTCAGTCGTTTCTGATCACGGCATATGAGGGGATTGTCAGTGGGCCGCGCGCAACGCATTTCGAATTGGGATCCCGAGGACGTTGCGGCTTGGGAGGCCGGCAATAAGAAGACCGCTCGACGCAACCTGATCTGGTCTGTGTTTGCCATGCACGTCGGCTACTCGGTCTGGTCGATCTGGTCGGTGATGGTGCTGTTTATGCCGCGGTCTGTGTACGGGCTTTCGCCGGCCGACAAGCTTCTGCTGGGTGCCACCGCGACCCTCGTCGGTGGCTGTCTGCGCATCCCGTACGCGCTGGCGGTGGCGAAGTTCGGCGGCCGCAACTGGATGGTGTTCTCCTCGCTGGTGCTGTTGATCCCCACCGTTGGCACGATTCTGCTGCTGGCCAACCCCGGGCAGCCGTTGGGGATGTATTTGGTGTGTGCGGCGCTAACTGGTATGGGCGGCGGCAATTTCTCTGCGGCGATCGCCAACGTCAACGTCTTCTACCCTCAGCGACTCAAGGGCGCGGCGCTGGGTATTGCCGGTGGCGGTGGCAACATCGGGGTGCCGGTGATCCAGATCGTGGGTCTGGTAGTGCTCGCGGCCGCCGGCAACCGGCAGCCCTATTGGGTATGCGCGATCTATTTGGTGCTGTTGTCGCTGGCCGCGCTCGGGTCGGCACTGTTCCTGGACAATGTGGAGCTGCCCCGCGGCGAGCACAAACCCATGCGAGCGGCTCTGGTGCAGCGCGACACCTGGGTCCTCGCGATGCTCTACGTCGCGACCTACGGCTCATTTATCGGTTTTTCGTTCGCCTTCGGCCAGGTGCTGCAAATGAACTACATGGCCACTGGGCAAGGTGCACTGCAGGCGTCGTTGCACGCCGCCCAGGTCGCCTTTCTCGGACCGCTGCTCGCGTCGCTGGCCCGGATGTACGGCGGCAGGCTCTCTGACCGCCTCGGCGGCGGCCCCGTCACTCTGGGAGTTCTGCTTGCCATGATCGCCGCCATCAGCGGGCTGATCGCGGTCAGCGCGCACGCCGACAACCGCTCCGGCCCCTTGAGCGCGGCCAGCATGACCGGCTACATCAGCGGTTTTATGGCACTTTTTGTCTTGTGCGGGATCGGCAACGGAGCCGTGTACAAGATGATCCCGGCGGTCTTCGAGTCACGTAGCCACTCCATGAACGCCGTCGAAGCCGAACGCCGCCACTGGGCCCGTGCGATGTCCGGCGTCGTGATCGGAATCGTCGCCGCGATCGGCACGCTCGGCGGCGTGTTGATCAATCTGGCACTGCGGCAGTCCTATCTGAGTACCGGCTCGGAGACGACGGCATTCTGCTTTTTCCTGTTGTGCTACCTCATTGGGTCGGTGCTGACGTGGTGGATGTACGTACGGCGGCCCTCTGCCGTCAGGCGGACCCTCATAGCTGCGCAGGCGGCCTCAGAATTGTCAAAATTATCGCCCGCCAACACTGGTGGTTCGTAACCGCGGAGTGGTGGTGGTCGGTGAGACGTCGCGATGCTGCGCAGCGCCTCGGTGTGGGAGCCGTTCGTGGCTGCTTTTTGCTGAAACCGTGTACGACACCCGGACCGCTGAAACTGAACCGGCGGCAGTCCACTCCACCTGCTTCGGCGAACGGCTCGCCGAGGTCGGTGCGGCAGCCTCGATCGGCATCCTCGGCGACTGATCAGACAACGCTCTGACCGAAGTGATCCACCGCTCGGCCGACGCCGTCGAAACCGTCGAAGATATCGAACGAACAAACCTGGGCTGGGCCTGGGTTACAGTTGCCGCTCAGCGGCCGAGGAACTTTTGCCGGTCAACGATTACGCGATCGATTTCACCGTGGGCAACAAGCTGTCCGGAATCGTCAATGGCCTTCACTTGGAAAGTGAGAAGTCGCCCATCGATCGGAGATGGCTCGGCAGTGACCTCCACGGTGCCGCCGACGTGGGTCGCGCGCCGGTGCTCGATGCGCACCGCGGTGCCAACGGTCGTCTGCCCAGGACCCGCGAACGGCGCAGCGGCTTGCACCGTGGCCGCTTCCAGCCATGCGATTAGCCGTGGAGTCGCGAGCACCGGCACATCGCCGCTGCCGACCTGCGCGGCGGTGTCGGCGTCGGTCACTTGGTAACGCATCACTACACCTCACTAATCTTGCATCATGCCTGGTCACGTTATCCGCCCGTGCCGACGAGTTGCAGGTCCATCTTCATCCGCATCCGCATCTGCCGCGCGGCTCGTATCGCGTGCTCTGAACCCTCAAGATAGGCCTAGTTCGTCTAGCTTGACCAGCGCAAACTTCCCATATCCGACTACACCTCAGCCTGAAAAGCGGAAGGTCGGGATAGTACGAGCGTCGCCATGGATACGGCCCCGGCGAATATCACTTGCACCACACGGATTTGTTGACGACGCCGAGCGTCGGGCGACTTGATTTCATGCTTTTGGTAGTCGATAGCTGGTTTCATTCTTTATCTTGCGCTTCGCTGTTAGCCGTACACTCGGCGCTTGCTATCGCGGTTTCGGCTGGTGAGGCGACGTTGAGAGTCGTTGCAAGACAGCGAAATTCAGTCGATGTCCGACTGGGGTCAAGTGGTCTCGGGTTCAAATCCTGTCAGCCCGATACAGGCCAGAGGCACTTTCCGGACCGCCTCGATGACGTTCTTCTCAGGGCCGTCGTACCCCAACCGGCTGACGTTTCTGGGTGTCCGCAGGTATCCAGCTCGGGCCCGACCGGGTAGGACTACGAGTGTGATGAACACGCAGGAGTTGGCTCGGGAGCTTGGCCACCCCGACGCCCAGAAGCTGCTCTCCGATTCCATGGCCCGGCTTGCCTACAACGGACACGATGGCTTCCCGCGAGTCATCCCCGTCGGGTTCTACTGGACCGGCGAACGCATCGTTGTCTCCACCGCACCGACGTCCCCGAAAGCCCGCGCGCTTGTTTCCCGCCCGGAAGTCGCATTGACGATCGACACCGGCTCCACGCCAGAAGAGGCGAAGGCCCTCTTGGTGCGTGGCCTCGCCACACTCGAAACCGTCGATGGTGTCACCGACGAGTACCTCGCGGCAGCGAGGAGGTCAATCGACAAACCCCAACTTGCCGAGTTCGAACACAACGTGCGGTCGACGTATAAGCAAATGGTGCGCATCTCGATCGAGCCGCACTGGGCGCGGTTCTATGACTTTGGCGCTGGCCGGTTACCCGCTTTCCTCGCGAACCTCGTCAACGAGGGTTAGCCAGACTCGGGTCGGCGTTGCATCGCGGAAGCAATTTGCGACCCGGTAGCAACGTGGTCACAGCCACTGTGCCCGTGTCGATTACGGTGCCCGTCTCGGTGACGGTAAACGTTGTCACGCCTTCGCCCACGCCTGTACAGACGTTGCCCACAACGGCACCGGAGGTTGCGCCGACACAGCCGGGTGCTCCCTCATAGCATTGCGTTATGGCGAAGGATGAACGTCATGGACGCTGAACTGAAACGCTGGCTGGCCTCCGGAGAGATCTTCGACTACCTCGGCTTCGATATCTTCTACCGCGTAGCGGGCAGTGGGCCTCCGCTGCTGCTGATCCACGGTTATCCGTTCAATTCCTACGACTGGGCGCCGATCTGGCCCGCGCTGTCGCAACGGTTCACCGTCATCGCGCCGGACATGATCGGCATGGGATTCTCCGCGAAACCCGTGGCCTACGAATACTCGGTGGCAGACCACGCCGACATGCACGAAGCGCTGCTGGCGCACCTCAACATCCGCAACGCGCACATACTGGCCCACGACATAGGCGATTCGGTGGGCCAGGAACTGTTGGCCCGTCAGGAGTTCGGTCAGCAAGTCTACGGCGCGCTGCGCATCGACTCGATCACCTGGCTCAACGGAGGTATGTTCATCGAGGCTTACACGCCCAGGGCGGCGCAGAAGCTGTTGTCTCGCACCCCATTGGGCGACATCTTCAGTCATGTGCAGGGCAGTCCGCTGTCGCGTCGGCTGATGGAACCGACGCTGCGCGAGTTGTTCGGCCCGAATACCAAGCCGACCCGGCACATGATGGATGTGTTCAACCAGATCCTGGACTACAACGACGGCCGCCGGGTGCTGCACAAGGTCGGCCGGTTCATCAACGATCGCTACACGCACCGAAACCGGTGGGTGCGTGCCATGCGGCAGACCGCGGTTCCGATGCGGTTGATCGACGGGCCGGTCGACCCCAACTCCGGTGCCCACATGGCGCGCCGCTATGCCGAAGTGATACCCGAACCCGATGTTGTGATGCTCGCCGACGACATCGGGCACTGGCCGCAACTCGAGGCGCCCGATGCGGTATTGACGCACTTCCTCGCCCACATCGACCGAATCGCCCGGCTGAATGAATAGGTACTCGTCGTCGGGTTTCTTCCCATCCGACCTCTAAGAACAAATGGCGACTGACCCGAGCGACCGCCAGGCCCGAAATCGTCACGACGTTGTCTCAGCTAGGTGCGAACAAGGGGGGCGGATTGAGACGGTTTCGGCTGGCCAGATGGCGTCGAGAGTCATTGCATGACAGCGAAATTCAATCGCGGTCCAACTTGGGGTCAAGTGGCCGCAGGTTCAAATCCTGTCAGTCCGACCAAACAAAATAGTTCCTGAGCTGCGTTGATGGCCTGATCCCGATTCGGCGGCTTTGCTCCATCGCGGGCGGCCGGGAGATCGTACGGCGAGGGCGCGAAGTTCGAGGCCATCGCGTTGCGCCGACGTCCCGAACCGATTCGGGGGTGTATCGTCAAATAGATCGAAACCCAGCTAGTCCGGGATGAGTCAGCCGTCTGCCGCTGACCGCGCCGAGCAATCGCTCACGCCGGAAACGCCGGTGACAACCGCAGTTGGGATCGCCTTGAGCACCTTTTCTATATTTCGACCGTCGACGCTTTTCGTCGCGGATCGGGAATTTGTTGGCTGTCCGAGTTTCGGCATTCTGAGTACCTATCCACCGACATGGTGCGCGCTGGCGAGGTTCAGCGCCGCGCTGGCCCATGGGTTGACCACCCACGGCGCCGACGTCAGCGTCGTGCGAGTGTCCGACGGGTCGCCATCCTTGAGCACCCGTGTCATCGGAGAGCTAGTCAACGGATCACCGGCATCCGTAGCAGCATGCGCTGAATTGTTGAACCAGAGCGACATTGCGGTCATCCAGCATCAGTACGGTGTCTACGGAGGCGTCGACGGCGACGAAGTGGTGGGCATCATCGACGGGCTGCGCATCCCTTCGATCGTGATCGCTCACACCGTTCTCAAAAGCCCTACGCGACAACAGCGTTCCGTATTCGAGGCGATTGCGGCGCGGGCAGACCAGGTCATCGTGATGTCCGAGGCGGCTCGGGAGCGGCTACTCGATGGCTGCGATATCGACCGCCGCAAAGTCGCCACCATCCCGCACGGGGCGATCGTCCCGACGAAGGCGTGCATGCGGGGCGGTCGACCGACCCTGTTGACTTGGGGCCTGCTGGGCCCGGGCAAGGGCATCGAGCGGGTGATCGACGCGATGGCGTCGCTCCATGATGTGCCCGGCCGGCCGCGGTACCTGGTTGCGGGCCCAACGCACCCGAAGGTGCTGGCCGCCGATGGCGAGGCTTACCGCGATGCCCTGATAGAACAGGCGCGACGCAGCGGGGTCGCGGATTCGGTGTGCTTCGATGCGCGTTACCTCAGCGTCGCGATGCTGACTGCTCTCGTCCAGTCCGCGGCCGTCGTCGTCCTGCCGTACGACACGACCGATCAGTTGATTTCCGGTGTTCTGGTCGACGCCGTCGCGAGCGGCCGGCCGGTTGTGGCTACAGCGTTCCCGCACGCCGTCGAATTGCTGGCCACTGGGGCCGGTATGGTCGTCGCGCACGACGATCCGGATGCGCTGGTATCGGCCCTGCGTCGCGTGCTGACCCAACCGCGTCTCGCCGGTGCGATGGCAGCCGAGGGCCGCCGAATGGCGCCCGAGATGACCTGGCAGGTGGTCGCGGGTGCGTATTTGGCGCTGGCGCGTCGGGTCCTCGCGCAGCGACGGGCAAGGGTGTGACCACTGCGTCACCAACACCGGTATTCGATCATCTGCTGCGGCTGACGGACCGGCGCGGAACTTTGGAGCATGCACGACTGGCCGAGCCGCTGCCCGAACATGGTTACTGCACCAACGATGTGGCGCGGGTGCTTGTTGTCGCCACCCGAGATCATGGGCCGGACCGAATACTGAACGGTCTGGCCGGAGTCGCGTTGCGATTCTTGAACGATGCGCAAGCCCTTACCGGCGCATGCCGTAATCGGATGGACAGCGCGGGTGGCTGGGTCGACGAGCCGGCCCTAGAGGACGCCTGGGGGCGGTGTATTTGGGGTCTCGGTACCGCGGCCGCGCGCAGCAATGTCGCCTGGACTCGCCAATCGGCCATCGTGCAGTTCGAGCGGGCCGCCCAGGAGCGGTCGGTCTGGCCCCGGGCGATGGCGTTCGCGGCGCTGGGCGCTGCCGAACTGCTTACCTTTGACCCACGCCACGCAGTGGCTCGCAAGTTGCTCATCGACTACGCCGATTCGGTGCCCGCTCCGAATCGAGACCCGACGTGGCCGTGGCCCGAGGCGCGACTGATGTACGCGAATGCCGTTCTGCCCGAGGCGATGATCGCTGCGGGTGCCGCGCTTGCCGACGCGGCGCTGCGTCAGCGCGGCCTGGACCTGTTGGCGTGGCTGGTCGCGTTCGAAACGGCAGACGGCCATCTGTCTCCCACCCCCGTTGCGGGTAGAGGCGCCGGGGACGCGAGGCCCGGTTTCGATCAGCATCCCATCGAGGTGGCCACACTCGCCGATGCGTGCGCGCGCGCCGCGGCCGTCGACACCAACCCGACCTGGCTCGCCGGCGTCAGCGCCGCAGCGGACTGGTTCATGGGCGACAACGACGCGGGGGAGCCGATGTGGGACCCGGACACGGGTGCCGGATACGACGCACTGCAGGCGGACGGGGTGAGCAGTAACCAGGGCGCGGCGTCGACCCTGGCGGTGATCTCGACGTTGCAGCACGCGCGACGTTTATCGACTGCGCGCAATGACTTTAGTTCGGAGTGCACTGCTCACGCCTAGCGAGCAGCTCCTCACGGCCGACCGGTCCAGGAGGAGCGAACTGGCGGGGCATGTCGGACATGTTGTAACTCCATCCATTCTTCAGAGGCATCGTTACTCGATGGCCTTGGCTCCGGGGCTCCAGGACGACGTCGCTGTACTGGCACTCGGCGTACCATCGCTTACAAGCAGCGAAGAACCGCGGCACACAACAGATTTCGCTTCGTCCGGTTAGCCAGTGCTGGCGAGCAACTGCTGAAATGCGTTCTCCATGCATTCGGCATACCTGGCCGGGTCCGGTAGGGCGTCGCGATCCGCGGTAGCGCTGATCGACAAGGTTCCGTTGTAGCTCGCAACGACATGGATAAGGTTCAAGCCCGCCACCAGTGGCCCGAGACCGGCGACGCGTACGAGTCGAGCGCCACTGAAGAAGATCGGTTCGGGCGGACCCGGCACATTTGTCACTGTCGTGTTGGCAACCGTTGGGCTAGAGAATGGAAGCACGCTCGCGGCCTTTGCGGTCATCCCGAGCAATGAGGTTGGCACGGTGCCAATCAGATCGACCAGCTGGGTCCTGACCGATTGATCCGACTCCGCACGGCTCCCCGCAGTCGACGCAGCGATCGAGGAGAGCCGTTCCAGCGGATCAGCGAGGTCGGTACCGAGGCTTTGCAGCCGTCCGAACAACGCGTTGCCCTGGCCGGTGTCATCGCCCTTCTCGCGCAGTGATATTGGGCACGCGGCGACGAGCGACTCCTCGGGGAGCTCACCATGGCCATTCAGATATTCACGGAGGGCCCCGCCGACGTAGGCCAGCGCTACATCGTTGACCGTCGAGCCTGGCACCCTCGCCTTGATCCGTTTGAAATCGGCGAGATCGTGGAACCGGGCTTCGAAGACACGGTGCGGCGACACTGTTTGGTTGAACCGGGTTTTCGGCGGAAACGACGGCACACTACCCCCAGCAACCCCGGACGCGACGCCGCCGACCAGTTTGCGCGGAAGGGCGGCTAAACCCCGAACTGCCTTCGGGGCACTTGAGGCCAGCACCCTGCCCGCCCGCAATGGGTACAGCGCCGAGTTCATCGCCGTGCGCCCGAGTAGGTCCGCCGTCGAGGGCACAGGGTCGGGGTGCCAGGGACTGGCGGGTCCAGCGGGGCGGGGGCTATCAGCGGCAAGGTCGTGCAGTGCAGCCATCATCTGAACGCTCGCCATGCCATCGACCGCACAGTGGTGCAGTTTGAAGGCCATCGCGAACGAACCCTTCGGCACCCCTGGCACGGAATTCAGTCCTTCGATGACAGTGATCTCCCACGGCGGACGTCGCAGGTCGATCTGTCGGGCGTGCAGGCGTGCGATCTGGATACAGAGCTGCCGCCAGTCACCAGGCTGGGGCAGCCCGATATGACGGACGTGATACTCCAGATCGAAGCTTGGGTCATCTACCCAATACGGCCTGTGCAAACCGCCCGGCAGCCCGGCCAACCGCCGCCGAAACACATCTGCGAGGTGCAGCCGGGCGTCGAGTTCCTCGAGAATCCGTTTGAAGGTCACCTTGCCGTCCGGGGCGGTCGACGGGTCGTAGATCAGAAGCATCTGAATCTGTAATGGCGTCGCCGGCGTCTCTGCGCGCAACATCATGTCATCGGTCCAGCTCAGCTGCTGCACAGACGGCCCCCTCACGCTCGCTCCTTTCGCAAGACTATGCTCGGCGCACCGCGCAGCGGGGAATTGTTTTCGACGGCCGGAACACTCTCCGCCGGAAATTAAGGGCGCATACGCGGAGGTCAGTTTCGCCGCTTTCGTGTTAATGGAGTCTGGCGTGCTACGGTCAGCACCCACGGCATAGAGCCGATTCAGGCAGGTGCTCAAACTACATGGCTCAGCCGTCCACCGGACCAGCAGGCTCCGGGCAGACCGTCGTGGCGCCCGACTCGGCGACGAGGGTGACCACGGCAGCCGTATTGGCGACCGTTCTCGAAAGATCGATTGCGGCCCGATGCCGCCGTTGAGTTTTGTTGATCAAGCAGCTTCCCGGTTAGCGGACCTCGCGCCGATCTTCGCCTCTCGCGCGTAGAACCACCCAAAAGATCGGACGTGACCCACATTGCTGCGGTTCGTAAACCTTCCGTGTCCGCGCGCCGTCGTGCGGCCGCCGCGCGCCACCACGCCCGAATCTCATTGAGATTCGATGGCCATCACCGAAGTACCTGAATACGCCCATCTGAGCGACGCGGACCTCGAAGAGCTCGCGGCCGCGTTGGAAGCGATCCGGCGCGATATCGAGGCTTCGCGCGGCGCCAAGGATCGGGCATACATCATGCGTGCCATCGCTTTGCAGCGTTGCCTCGAGATCGCGGCGAGGCTGGTGATCGCCAGAAGCAAAGGCAGGTTCGGATGGGCCGTCGGAACCGCCGCCCTGGCCGCGGCCAAATGTATTGAGAACATGGAGCTCGGCCATAACATCAGCCACGGTCAATGGGATTGGATGAACGACCCCGAAATCCATTCCAGTACGTGGGAGTGGGACGCGGCCGGTCCGACGTCGCACTGGCGGCACTCCCACAACTACCTGCACCACGTCTTCGCGAATGTTGTCGGCGTGGACGAAGACCTCGGTTTCGGCATCATGCGGGTCACTCGGGATCAGGAGTGGCGGCCGAGCACCTTGGCGCAACCGTTACACGCCGTGCTGCTGGCGCTCGCCTTCGAATGGGGCGTCGCACTCCACGGCTTGTTCGCGGTGCAGGCGCGCGAGACGACGGACGCCGGTAAATCTGCCCTCAAAACGGCGCTCATCCGCAAGATAGCTCGGCAGGTCGGCAAGGACTATGTTCTGTTTCCCTCGCTGAGTGGCAGGCGGTGGTACCGCACACTGGGGGCCAACGTGGTTGCCAACGGGTTGCGCAATGTCTGGGCGTGCGTGGTCATCGTCTGCGGCCACTTCGCGGACGGAGCCGAAAAGTTCACCCCATCGGTGCTGGAGGGCGAGACGAAGCCCGAGTGGTATCTGCGGCAAATGCTAGGCACGGCGAACTTCCGGGCCGGGACGGTCATGGCGTTCATGAGTGGAAATCTCTGCTACCAAATCGAACACCACCTCTTCCCGGATCTGCCGAGTAATCGCTACCCCGAGATCGCCGAGCGGGTGCGCGCATTGTGCGTCACCTACGACCTGCCGTACACGACCGGCCGGTTGCTTCGCCAGTACCTGTTGACGGTGCGCACGATCTGCAAATTGGCGCTTCCGGACCGGTTTCTTTTCGCTACCTCCGACGACGCACCAGAGACAGCGTCCGAGGACAGATTCCGGAATGTCGCGAAACGATTGCCTTTATCATCAGGCATCGGGGACGGTGCCCGGCGACGCGGATTGGCGACAGCAATACTCGCAGGCAGTAATCGAAGCCGGCTCACCGAGCGATCGGCCTAGCCGAAAGGCTTCGGGTACTTCAGCGGTCAAGCCTGTCAAGGCTCTTCGAACGCGTGATGTGTTACGGATCAAGTGAATTCGGCGTCGACGGCAACAGATTTTCCGGCTTTTTGGCGAACCCACAACCCTCGGAGCAGCCGCCGATGCGCGGCGAACGTCAGCGTGATCGGGTCGCACCATGGCGGAATCCCGCCGAGTAGATGCAGGCTTGTCAGCAGGATCATCGATGCGGTGGCAATCGGCTGAGACTTGAAGTACCGGCGGGCGGCGTTGGTCAGCTGCTCGTCATCGGTGGCGATCAGATCGTAAGCTGCCACGCCACCGGCCAGTGCTACCCACGCTCGGTCTGAGTTGCGCATCGTTACCGCCTCCTATAGCTAGGACGACGTCGGACGGGGCTGGAAAGTTCATGTGTTGATTTGGGTTTGGTCAGTCGCCGTCGCGTGTCCCGGGGCGTGCGCAGATCGAGGTATTCGAATTATGTTGCGGCACAGCGCAGGTAGATTACTCTCTCACCTGGCGATTGACGAGGCCCTTGACGAACCGGGAATCGATCTCTTCACCTCCGTCGCCGTAGTAGACGCGATAGGGCTCGAATACCGTGCTGTCCTCATCTGAAGACTTCCTCTCGGCTGTGCCCGTGACTTTGATCCATTTGCCAGACTTCGGATCTTGGAGCATGTCACCCTCCCGGATCTCCGACAGCGACACGCGTTCGATGGCATGTTCCGAACTCATCACTCTCCCGGATCGTCAAGATACATCGGCCGCGTCCACCTTCCGGGGATCGTCCCGGCGATCACCTTGAGGATTCTCCGCTCAACGGCACCGGTCAATCACAGAT
Source organism: uncultured Actinomycetota bacterium (assembly GCA_963767375.1). GTDB lineage: Bacteria > Actinomycetota > Actinomycetes > Mycobacteriales > Mycobacteriaceae > Mycobacterium. Next base: position 528,855 of record CAVYDT010000003.1, on the reverse strand, counting down.
TTACCGGGCTTTCGACCGGCGCGGCCATGAACAGCGGCGTCGTGCTCGTCAAACGTCCCAACTGGTGGAAGGGTGGGGGGATGACGTCCCGGCCGAGACCCTCGGGCAGTTCTGCCGCGGCCCGAACCCCGTTCGGCTAAATGTGGCGATCCACGAGCAGCTCCTCGCGGCCGTCGACGGCCGGCGTGGGGTAGAGGCCGCCGACCGGTTGTGCGAGGCCTGCGTGGTTCTGCTCGACATTGACGCAGCGGCCATCTCGCTCGTCTTCGAAGGCGCGAGCAGCGGAACGCTGGGATCCAGCGGCGCGCCCGCCCGCATATACGACGAACTGCAGTTCACCCTCGGCGAGGGACCGTGCCTGGAGTCTGTCAGGGCGCGGATTCCGGTGCTGGTTGTTGACCTCGCCGATCCTGAGGAGGCGCGCTGGCCGGCCTACGGGCCCGCCATGCTGGGCCACCAGATCAGGGGCGTCACCGCGATACCCATCGTCGTGGCCGGCGAATTTGTCGGCGCGCTCGATCTCTTCCGCGCGCGGCCCGGCTCACTGTTAGACGACGACTTGGCCGGGGCGATCGCCGCCGCGGAGATTGCCGGCGTCCCGGTTCTAGACCTCATGGACGGCGACCTGCCGGCCGCCGTCGCCGACCCCAATAGCAATGCCTGGGCGGAGCTGAACGCGTTGACCCGCGCGGAGGTCAGCCAGGCCACCGGCATGCTCGTCGCTCAGCTGGAGGTGGAACCGGCCGAGGCTCTGGTCCGGCTGCGCGCCCACGCCTACACCACGGGCCGCAGTGCCACCGACGTCGCCCGCGACATCCTGGAACGCCGACTGAAGCTCGAGGGCGACTGATGCGCCCGCCAGATGGGAACAGTCCAGAAGGGAGGGCAACGTGAGTGAGACCCCTCGTGAAACCCGAGTACTGAACGCCGTCGTCGAGATCGTCGATAGCCTGCTCGACGACTTCGACGTCGTTGACTTGCTCACCGGGCTCACAGAAAGATGTGCTGAGTTGCTCGACATCAAGGCCGCGGGACTTCTGCTCGCGGACCCGCTGCACCGGCTCCGCCTGGTGGCCGCGACCTCGGAGGATGCCCGCGAACTCGAGCTCTTCCAGCTCCAAGCCGACGAAGGCCCGTGTGTGGATTGCTACGCAACGGGCCAACCGGTCTCGGTCGCCGATATCCAACCGACGATAGAGCGGTGGCCGCGGTTCGTTCCAGCCGCGGCCGGCGCCGGCTTCGCGTCGGTGCACGCCGTCCCGATGAGGGCCGCCGGCATCGTGCTGGGCACACTCGGCTTGTTCGGCGCTAGCCGGGGGGAGCTCAATGAAGCCGATCTGCTCGTCGGCCAGACCCTCACGCACATCGCATGCGTCGCGCTCCTGCAGGAACACCCACCCACACCCTTGACCGTCATGCCGCCACTACGCTCTGCGCTGACCAGCCGCGTCATCGTCGAGCAGGCCAAGGGATTCCTCCGCGAAATGCTGGGAGTGTCCGTGGAGGAAGCGTTCAATCTGTTGCGGATTTACGCGCGGGAAAACGGCGAACACCTGACCGACGTCGCCCGCAGATTAATGACGGATCGGTATTCTCGCCCGATGCTCGTGGCGGCGTTGGCCGAACTTGCGGAGGGGCGTGTGTGATAACGGGTTCAGTGATGCCGTACGCGGGCGCGCCGCACCGCCTCCTCGACCAGCCGCTCAGCGACGGCGTGTAGCTTGACGTTCTCGGTTTGGCTGATGTGAGTCAGCCGTTCGAAGGCCTCGTCGGCGCTGCAACCCGACCGGCTGCGGATGACGCCGATCGCCTGATCGATCACCGCTCGACTTTCCAAAGCGCGTTGCAATCGCAGCGTCCGTTCACGCGCGTTGGCCAACAACTGCGCGTTGTACACCGAAACCGCTGCGGGCCTGGCGAACTGGGACCCCAACAGCACGGCATGCTCGGTGAACGCGTCGCGGCTTTTGGCATAGGCATTGATCGAGCCGATCAGCTGGTCGCCGACAATCAGCGGCAGCGCTAGCGCGGAGTGCATGCGCATCCGGGCTACCCGGCCACCGAAGTGCGGCCAACGGCTGTCACTGCCCAGCGATCCGCTCACAGTGGGTCGTTGCGACTGCATACAGGTAATGCATGGCCCCTCGTTCAGTTCGTCGTACTGAACTTTGTCGATCTCCTGGACAAGTACCGCTGTTGCCGCCCAGGTTTGGACGCTGGATATACCGCGCTGCGGATCGATCAGTGCGATGCTCACACCGTCAGCGCCCGGAATCGCCTGGGCCGCGAAATCCGCCACGTCCCGGAGAAGATCGATCACGCCTTGGGCGCCAGCCACAATTCCGGCCACTCCGCGGAGCCCTGCATACAGCTCGGCCTCGTCTGCTTCCCGTTGGGTAGGGGAGAGTTCGGGCGATGGGGGCACTTTGCGACCCGGCTGGGCGTCGAAGTTGGCCAACATCTCTCCTTGCGTACACCGTCGGTGACCATCAGGATTTTACTCTCGTAGCGGCCGAGAAGATCAGTCGACGAGCGCCAACGTATGGGCCCGCCGCAGCTTTCCCGAGGGCGTCTTGGGGATCGTCCCCGGCTCGAGCACCACCACGTTGCGAGGCCGGACATCGACCTCGGCAACCACCTCGTGTGCCACCTCTTGCTCGATGCGGCGCGCTTCTGCCGCATCTTGCCAGTGGTTTGACTCCACGGCGACGGCGAACGTCTCCCGCGGGTGTCCGGCATCCAGGCGCACCGCGACTGCAGAGCCCGGCCGCACCCCGGAAACGCGCGCGGCGGCGCGTTCAATGTCGGTCGGATAGATGTTTCGGCCGGCCATGATGATCACGTCCTTGACTCGGCCGCAGACTACGACGTGGCCGGTCTCTGTGAGGTAGCCAAGGTCGCCAGTGTCATACCAACCCTGGCCGTCTTGAGCCGCGACGAAACCGGCCAGCGTTTCGTAGCCCAGCGTCACTGGCTCCCCACGCACCTGGAGGACGCCGACGCCTCGGGCGGGCAGGATGTTGTTGTCTTCGTCGACGACACGGGCCTCCAGCCCATTCAGCGGACGGCCAAGCGTGGCTAGTCGTCGGGTTTTGCCCTTGCTCGCCGGGACCGCCCGGTGCAGTACGGCCAGTAGGTCGGCGTCGACCTCATCGACCACCAGGCCCGCGCCGCAATCGGAGAACGACACCGCCACGGTCGTCTCGGCCATGCCGTACGCCGGCAGGATCGCCTCCGGACGTAACCCGAACGGCTCGCCGGCTTCGCAGAGGTCTTCGACGTCGGCGGGTTCGACCTGCTCGGCGCCCGACAGTGCCCATCGCAGGGTGGACAGGTCGAACTGGCCGGGCTGGGCCTGCTTGCGAAGGCGTCTGGCGAACAGTGTGTAGGCGAAGTTCGGCGCCGCGGTCATTGTGCCCTTGTATTTGTCGATGAGCTTGGCCCACAGCAGGGTGTCGCGCAGGAAGTCCATCGGAGTGACTTTGATCAGCTCGGCGCCGAAATACATTGGCACGGTCAAGAATCCGGTCATGCCCATGTCGTGGAACAGCGGCAACCAGCTCACGATCACGTCGGTATCGACGTTGACATTTGCGCCGATGAACATCGCCTCGGCGTTCGAAACGAGGTTGCGGTGTGTGATTTGTACGGCCTTGGGTGACCCGGTGGACCCCGACGTCAACTGCAGCAGCGCGATGTCGTCGTCATCGCTCTCGACGGGGTCGAGCGGGCGGCCGTCGAGTAGCTGGTCGATTGTCAGCACTCGCATACCCAGCTGGGACAGCAACGACGCCGCGGCAATGAACGGGTCGGAGATGACAACAGCTTTAGCGCCGATCATCTTGATGACGCCGATGGTCTCCCGTGCCCAGCGCTGGAGATCGGTGCGCGGCGTGGGCTGATGGAGCATGGTGAGGCTGGCGCCGCGCATCCAGACGCCTTGCCCGGTCGGTGCGATTTCGGCTGGGGCACCGGCCAGCACCGGGACGGCGTCACCGCGGCCGACGCCGGCCGCGGCCAAGCCACCCGCGATCCGGCGGGCGCGCTCGTGTACCTCGCGCCAGCTATGCCGGACGGGGCAATTCGGCTCGCCGGTGACCAAACCCTTCGAACTGGACTGGGCGGTGGCGTACATCGTGTCGGTGAATTTACTCAAGACCATTCCTTTGGCTCCGGCGCGACGGCGCGCGGTTGGCCTTCGACCGTGAGTCGGGACGTTCAACGGCGAACGCGCATGCACTAGTGAAGCGTTGAATGTTTCGGTATTGAGCCGTGAAACTGGGAGCGAGATTGCGGACGCGCCAACACCGCTGGTGCCGCTGCGGTACGACTGCCGCCCACCCGGGAATTAGGCTGCCGATGGCGGCGGCGGGAGGGCTTGCCCCGAACAAGCACGCCCCAGCTGGTCCGTTATTCCTGTCGAAGCCAGGTGTCGAACACTTCAGACACACTGATGGTAGACACTCGCGCGCGATCCGGCACTGAGGCGCGCCGATGTCGCCGGCAGGTGCGGCGATCACCCGGACGCTCTAAACACGGGACTCCATCAGTGTCAGTCCGAAAGCGCAAACCCTCTAACAATCGGCTCAACCGGGGGTGCAGACACGTTCCGGCGGGGACCTCTACAGATCGCCACCGGACGTTTCCGCAGGGCTGGGGAGTCAGCCGTAATAAACCATACCGCAGGGCACGCACTCGGGAAATTGCAAAACGCCGCGTGCGAGTCCACCGCCACGGTCGGTGCGAGCGCGTCGTAGGCCATCCCAATTTGCTAGATCTCCGCGACATGCGCGCCGTTCCAATACATTCCACCACCGGGCACACGCTTCTCGCCAAAGACGCGCTACAGTGCCGCCGCAACCAATTCCGCGATGGGCGTGCACCGCCCATCGCCCGCGCGGGCGGAGCGTATTAGTTCGCTCACCCCGCAATTCGCTGCTGTTGTTTCCTAATCGGTACCGAAAATCGTTCTGTGCCAATTGAACTCGCAACAAGCGAATTTGTGGAACCCCATGCGGCTCGGCAATTCAGCCCAGATCATGTATCCGTCGACGTTTGGTACATGCACAGATACCACAACGGTTTAGCCGTCCGTTTGAGCCGCGCGACTCCACGACAGAACGCCTGTCGCGTGCCTCAAGCAAGCAACTCGATTCAGGCCCCGATTCAGGCGATGTACCACCGCCCGATCAACTCCAGGGCGGCGGAAAGTCACCCGGCCTTGGGTATCCGTGGTGGGTCTTGCCGGCCGGCCGCATCTCCGCGCGACGTATCGCTGGTTGGCGAGTCCGGATCGATCTTGTCGGCGCGCTCGAACTCTCGGTTGACGTCGCTGCGGGAGGTAGCCGCTTCGGTGTGACGTGCTTGCGCCTGGTGTTGTAAGCCGGCCGCGTGCGCTGTCAAGGCTTCGGCCTCGGCTTGCGCAGCGCGGGCCTTGGCTGCCGTCTCGTCGGCAAGCGCTTCACGTTGGCCCACTTCGTGTGACTGTTCGACGGCTTTGTCGCGGATGTCGCCGGCTTGGACGCGGCGGTGTTCGGTGCGTTTCTTGCGCGCTACCCACGCGATTGCGGCGGCGAGCAGAACTGCCGCGACAACGACGACGACGATCCAAACGATACTGCTGGTAGTCATGTCGGCTCCTTGGATTGGTTGAGTAGGGCGGTTGTGTAATCGGTTGGAATTGAGTTGTGGGACTTATGGACTGGGCTGGTGCATGTGGTTTCGATGGAGATGCCCTTGAACTGATCGATGCGGGATTCGGTGCGCAGACGGGTGTTGCTCTAGCAACTGGATACGCCGCCTATCTGCGTCCGCCGCCAGCGCGTGGTGCTGCCGGTTGTCGACCCCACGACCGGCGACCGAGCAGACCCCTCTTCCCACTCGGTCGGGTCGGGGCTAATTCTGGGTTCGCCGTTGAACCGGTGGCCGCGCCGGCGGGCTGTTGTTCGAAGTCTCGGTTCACAAACGCCGCTTCGCGCTGGGACCTTTGAAGTTGACGGCGGGCGTCGCGCCCGCGGCCCGCGGTGCGGTGTGCACCGGCCAGCAACACGCTCATGCCGAGCATGGCCAGTGCGCCGATAACGATCCCGAAGAGGAACAACGTGCCGGTCGATCCGGTGACGTGATAACCCAACACCGAGAAGTTCTCGCTCAACGGATGAGCGGGCCCGGCATTGTTCAACACGCCGATGAATCCGACGACGACGGCGAAGAGTAGAACAACTAAGCCAACGATGACAATCACGTCGAGGTCTCCAATCGCAGTGCTTGATATCCATTACACGCTGCGCGTAGCGTGGTGTCAACAATGTTGACATACATTGAGAGTCAATGTCGTTAACCTTTGGTGTTGAACTAGAATCGCGAGCCGCTTCGACGGCGAGGCAGAGGGGAGTGCTGAGGCAATGACCAGACAGTCAGCCACGCCCGACGCGGGCGCTCCCGACAAGGACCCGTCCGACGCCGGCAGAGACAACGGTCAGCTCAACCGGTCGATGATCCTGCAGACCGCGCTGAGGATCGTCGACCGCGACGGTGTGGACGGACTGTCGATGCGTCGTCTCAGTGAAGCGGTGGGCCGAGATCCGGTGATGCTCTACCGGCACGTCCCCAACAAAGCCGCAGTGCTCGACGGTGTCGCGGAGATGGTGCTCGCACAGCTATCCGTGGACAGTACGGACCCGGACTGGGCCGGCCAACTGCGTAGCGTCGCGCGCGACTTCCGCCAATTGGCCCTTACGCACCCCAACGTGGTGCCGCTGCTGGTCACTCGACCGTTGGCTACCCCGCTCGGGCAGCGGCCACCAGGAATGCTGCGGCCGCTAGAGGACGTCCTCGCACTGCTCACATCTGCTGGCTTCACCGGCACGGATGCCCTGCACATCTACCGAGTCCTGTTCGGCTACCTGCACGGCCACATCCTCAATGAGTTGCAGGAGGTTATCGAGCGACCCGAGGAAACCGACGATGTGCTCCGGCTCGGTCTGCACCGGCTCGCGATCACGGAATTCCCTCAACTGCGCGAACTGGCACCCGCCTTAGCCTCCTACGACGGCGCCGCCGAACTGGACCGCTTCCTCGATCTGCTGCTCCCCGGCATAACCGGCACCCTCACCGGCCGCGACGGACAATCCGCAAGCGTCTGAGGTGGATGGTTCCCCCACCGCTCAATCACATGTATCGCGGTGAAACGTCAGAACATCGTGAAGTGCCCGCCGCGGCGCCGTGGGGGGTACCTCGCCAATGACAGGGGCTTCGCCGACGCGGATCAGAAGCTGCGGCATAGCTGTCCGTCCGGTCAAGGTGTCGATGAGGTTGCGGCTGGACCATAGCTCTGTGATATGGGTCAGTGTGCATGTCGCCATCCCGGCCAACGTGCACTCCAATAACACGGCGGACAACGTTTCGCCGCACCGCAGCGCGTCATCGCGGGTGTCCTCGTCGGTGGACAGAACCAGCACCGTGGACTGGTCTTCCCCAGCGCCGGCGTGCCGCTCGTGGTGAGCGCTAACCGGGAATGTACGTCCGACGCGACCCGATCACTTTCGGCCCCCGACACCAGTGAACTGCGCGGAATTCCATCAGAATTCTCGAAATGACCTGTCCACCAATCTAACTCGACATGATACGAGGAATCGTACAGTCGCAGCGATTCGGTTAGCCGTGATGCCCTGGCCAGTTCCGGGCGCAGCTCTTCGGCTATTACGTCGAGGTGAACTGTGCCGGCATCGACGGTGTCGCGCAGCACGGGTTCGAAGGACTCCCAGTTCCTCGGTGCGGCGAAGGGAAGTCGATCGGTGCGGCGGTGCAGGATTGCATCGGCCCGGCGGCGCTGGCCATCGGTGACGAGGCTCATTGGGCTGAAATCGAGTGACGCGAGATGATCGAGGTTATTCGGGTCGGGAAATCTCTCGACGTTGCTAATCCACCCGGCTGCCGCCATCGCGACGCGTAGATGGTCGAGCACGGCGCCGCAGCTGATGTGAGCCTCCCGCCCCGACTTGTCGGTGGAGTACAAAATCCGACTGCGATCGACGTAGAGGCGCAACCCCGTACCCTCGGCGACCCAAATGCCAGGGCTGGCTGTTGTGCAACGACGGGGCCCGGCACGCCAACTGCACTGCGGCCCTGAGTATGTCGTTATCGACCAACGTGTCCGGCATGATCAACCCTCGTTCCTGGTCCTCGAGTGCGAGCGTTATCGGGCCCTCGCCGGCCGCCGACTCCCTGGTGAGTACCCCTGTGGGGCGGCGTTTTCGGGATGATGGTGGTCCCGGCGGTGCCCGCGAGCAGTGCCTGCGCATCGGCGAGGGCGCCGATGGTGGCCGGGTGCCCGCTCGCGGTGACGAACCGGCGGCAGGCCTCGACCTTGGGTCGCCGTGTGAGGCTTCTTTTCGGTGTCGAGGATGCGGTAGGCGAACAATTTGATGCGGTCGCTGATAAGGAACCAGGCGAGGGCGTACACCCACACCGCCGCTGCCCACCCCCAGCCCAGCGGGGTCATGAATAGCCCGTAAACGGCAATGACTGTTGCGACGGCCTGGGTGCCGAGGACAGCGATCAACAAAATGCGGGAGGGACGGATGGACCAGAACTGTTTGCGGGTTCGGGTCAAGAAAATGGTCAGGTGGCCCGCGACGGACAGCATGAGATACATCAGGGTTTGCAGGCGCGGGTGGCCGAGGTCGAAGACGCGGTCGCCGAGATAGAACAAGCCGAACGCGGCGATCGGTCCGACCACCCCCAGGACCGTGGAGATGCCGAGCACCAGGCGCATGTTCCACGCTTCGGGCTCGTTCTTGTAGCGGACGTTGTCGTAGGCGATGGACAGGATTGCGCCGTCGTTGAGCAGCGCGAGCATCACGATCATGATGGCGGTGAGCGGGTAGAAGTTGAAGACCAGGATGGCGACGGTGATGAATAACAGGACCCGCAGCGTTTCGGTGATGCGGTATATCGCGTAGCTGTTCATTCGCTGAAAGATCTTGCGGCTCTGTTTGATCGCGTCGATGATTACCGAGAGGCCGGGGGTCAGCAGCACGATGTCGGCGGCCGCGCGGGCGGCGTCGGTGGCGCCCGATACGGCGATGCCGCAGTCCGCTTTCTTCAGCGCGGGGGCGTCATTAACCCCGTCGCCGGTCATTCCGACGATGTGGCCGTGCTTCTGCAGCGCGTCGATGATGTGGTATTTGTGCTCGGGGAATACCTGGGCGAAACCGTTTGCGGTCTCGATGGATTCGGCCACCGCCGCCGATTCGTTCTTGTTCGTATCTCCCAAGGCTGCGGCGTCGAGGATGTCGGTGCCCAAGCCGACCTTGGTGGCGGTTTCCTTTGCGATGGCCAGCGCGTCGCCGGTCACCATTTTTATGGTGACGCCCATCGCCGCGGCGGTGGCGATGGTTGCTGCGGCGTCGTCGCGGGGCGGGTCGAACAGGGGCAGCACACCGACGAACTGCCAGTCGCCGTCCCCGTCGGCGCGGGCCACGCCCAAAGACCGGAAGCCCCGGGCGGCGAAATCGTTGACTGCCTTATCGGCGACAGGTTTGATCTGCGCGGCATTGGCAGCCAGTGCCAGGATGACCTGCGGGGCGCCCTTGCTGACCCGGAACGCGGTCCCGTCGGCGCCGGTGAGGGTGGCCTCGGTGCGTTTGTGTACCGGGTCGAAGGGTTCGAAGTGGGTGACTGTATAAGCCTGCAGGACCTTGGTGTCCTCGAGGCCCCCGAGCACCGCGCGGTCGATGGGGTCGTCGTTGTCAGCGCGGGAGGCCAATGCGCCGTCGAGGATGACAGTCGCGGGGGCGACGCTGTCGATGCTGAACGGGGTGCCCAACGTCAGCGAGTTCTGAGTTAGGGTGCCCGTCTTGTCCGCGCATAGCACGTCCACACCAGCCAGTTCCTCGATGGCGACCAGCCGGCTCACGATCGCCTGTTTCTTGGCGAGTAGCCGCGCGCCGACGGCCATCGTCACCGACAGCACGGTAGGCATCGCGACCGGGATCGCGGCGACGGTCAGCACCAGGGCGAACTGCAGCGTGGTCAGGATCGCGTCGCCGCGCAGGATCGCCGTGACGACGATGACGGTGACCAGTGCGACCGCGAGGATAATCAGGTAGTTGCCGATCTTGAGTACGGCGCGCTGGAAATGGCTGACGGTGTGCGCGTCTTGCACCAACTCGGCGGTCTTCCCGAAGTACGTGCCGGTGCCGGTGGCATACACCAACGCACCGTTCTCGCCTTGCCTGATGATCGACCCGGAGAACACGATGTCACCGGTTGTGCAGGCCGCGGGCAGCGACTCCCCGGTCAGCGCGGACTGGTCGACCTCGATCTCGTCGCCGTCCAGGAGCCGGGCGTCGGCGGGGACAATGTCACCCAAGCGCAGACGGATCACATCACCGGGCACCAACTCCCGCGCCGGCGCGGTGGCCCATGCGCCGTCGCGTTTCACGCGCGCGTTGATCGCGAGCCTGGCCTTGAGGGCCTCAATCGCGTCGCCAGCCTGTCGTTCCTCGGTGTAGCCGACTACACCGTTGGCCAGCAACAGCAGCAGGATGATGAAGAAATCCGGCCAGTGCCCGACCGCGCCGGACAAGATGACAGCGATCTCGATCATCCACGGGATCGGGCCCCAAAAGTAGCTGAGGAACTTCAGCAGCGGGTTGGTCTTGTGCTCGGCGATCTCATTCGGCCCGTACTGCGCCAACCGTCGTGTTGCCTCAGCACTGCTCAATCCGTTCGGCGAGTAGCCCAGCACTTCCTCCAGCTCGGGCATCGGCGCCGATTTCAAGTCCTGGCCCGGTTCGGGTTTGCGCGCAGAGCGGGGCGGCGTGAAATGCGGCGCGTCAGCGGTCATGGCGTTTGCTCGATGCGCCGGACGTCGGCGTGTTGTCGCGCCGTGTCTGGCCGACAGGGAACTCTGCGAACACTGTCCGCCCGCCCATCGGTGGTGTCGATGTTATTTGCGGAGGGTTCCAGGTCCAGTTGCGGATTTCGGGGAGGTCTTGGCCGTGGGTGTTGATGTAGAGGTTGTGTTCGACGAGTTTGTCGGCCATCGCCTGCTTCAGGTAGTCGCCGGTGGCGCCGAGCTGGGGCAGCCGGTCGATGACGTCTGCGACGAGGTGGAAGCGGTCCAAGCGGTTCTGCACCCGCATGTCGAAGGCGGTGGTGATGGTGCCTTCTTCGTTGTAGCCGCGCACGTGCAGATTGCGGTTGGTCCTGCGGTAGGTGAGGCGGTGGATCAGGCTCGGGTAGCCGTGGAAGGCGAAGATGATGTGTTTGTTGGTGGTGAATAGGGTGTCGTAGTCGCGGTCGCTTAGTCCGTGCGGGTGTTCGGTGGCCGACTGCAGCCTCATCAGATCCACCACATTGACCACCCGGATCTTCAACTCCGGCAAGTGTTCCCGAAGGATCAACACTGCCGCCAGCACTTCGAGCGTCGGAGTATCTCCGCAGCACGCCAGGACCACATCCGGTTCGACGCCGCGGTCGTTTCCGGCCCATTCCCAGATGCCGATGCCCTCGGTGCAGTGGACCACCGCGTCGTCCATGCTCAGCCATTGCGGCATCGCGCGCTTCCCGGCGACCACCACGTTGACGTAGTGGCGGCTGCGCAGGCAGTGGTCGGCCACCGAGAGCAGGCAGTTGGCGTCCGGCGGCAGGTAGACCCGCACGACGTCAGCTTTTTTGTTGACGACATGGTCCAGGAAGCCGGGGTCTTGGTGGGTGAAGCCGTTGTGGTCTTGCTGCCAGACGTGAGAGGCGAGCAGGTAGTTCAGCGACGCGATGTCACGGCGCCATGGCAGTTGCGCGGTGACCTTGAGCCATTTGGCGTGCTGGTTGAACATCGAGTCGACGATGTGGATGAACGCCTCGTAGCAGTTGAACAGCCCGTGCCGGCCGGTGAGCAGATAACCTTCCAGCCAGCCCTCGCTTTGGTGCTCACTGAGCATCGAATCGAGCACCCTGCCTGCGGGAGCGAGGAACTCGTCGTTCTCGGCGGTGCGCGCCTGCCACTGCCGGTCGGTGACCTCAAAGACCGCGCCGAGCATGTTCGACAGGGTTTCGTCGGGGCCGAACACCCGGAAGTTGCGCGCCTCGTCATTGAGCGCGATGACGTCGCGCAGGAAAGTCCCGAGCACGGCGGTGTCCTGTGCCTCCACCGCGCCGGGCGAGGTCACCGCCACCGCGTGGGCGCGGAAGTCGGGCATCCGCAGGTCACGCAGCAACACCCCGCCGTTCGTGTGCGGGTTGGCGCCCATCCGCTGTTGCCCTCGGGGGGCCAGCGCAGCCAGGTCGGGCAGCAGTCGCCCGGACATGTCGAACAGCTCCTCGGGTTTGTAGCTGCGCATCCAGCTCTCCAGTTGCTCGATGTGCCCGGGATGCTGGTGGTCGACGAGCAGTGGCACCTGGTGTGCCCGGAAGGTGCCTTCGATCTGCTGGCCGTCGACTTCTTTGGGTCCAGTCCAGCCCTTGGGGGAGCGCAGCACGATCATCGGCCACCGCGTGCGGGTGGTGGCGCCGGCGGATCGAGCGTCGGATTGGATACCGTGAATGGCCTCCACCGTCTCATCGAGGACGGTCGCCATCAGCTCATGCATGTCTTCGGGGTCCTCACCCTCGACGTAGCGCGGTTCCCAGCCACAACCGCGCAGGAACTGGTCCAGCTCTTCGTGTTCGATGCGGGCCAGCACGGTCGGGTTGCTGATCTTGTAGCCGTTCAGATGCAGGATCGGCAGCACCGCCCCATCACCGATCGGGTTGAGGAACTTGGTGGAATGCCAGGCCGTGGCCAGTGGCCCAGTCTCGGCCTCACCGTCGCCGATCACGCACGCGACGACCAGGCCGGGATTGTCGAAAACAGCGCCGAACGCGTGACTCAGCGAGTAGCCCAATTCCCCGCCTTCGTGGATCGATCCCGGAGTCGTAGGGGCCACATGGCTGGAAATGCCTCCGGGAAAAGAGAATTGGGTAAAGAGCTTCTTCAGTCCGGACTCGTCCTGGCTGACGTCGGGATAGATCTCGCTATAGGAGCCCTCGAGGTAGGTGTTGGCGACCAGGGCCGGGCCGCCGTGGCCGGGGCCGGCGACGTAGAACATGTCCAGGTCGTACTTCGTGATGACCCGGTTCAGGTGCACGTAGATGAAGTTCTGACCCGGCGTCGTTCCCCAATGGCCGACCACCAGCGGTTTTACATCCGATAGCTGGAGCGGTCGTTTCAACAACGGATTGTCATACAGATAGATCTGGCCGACCGACAGGTAGTTCGCCGCCCGCCAGTAGGCGTCCATCTTGTGCAGCAGTTCTGGTTCAAGGGTTCGGGTCGTCATTGTGGTGCTCCGTTGGTCGACTCGCATTTACCCGGTTCAAACGGGGAATACGGCGCAGCCTGCTCGTTCGTGTGTGGCGTGATGGCGGTATTGGCGGCCGCGAACGTGGTTGATGCTTCAGACAGTGCGATGCGGCCCAGTGGCCGGGTCGCGTTGATCAAACGGGTTGTCTGCAACGCGCATGTGCTCCTGTTGAATCGCGGCATCGGGTCGGTCGCCTCGCTCAATAAGTGGGTCACCTTCGAGCGCGCTACGCTACGCACCTCAGCCTCCGGAGTGATCTACGCAGGAGCGCGCGACCATCGCCGAACACATCCCGTTCGCTTTGGTGGGGCCAGACATGTGAAAGACGGTCACGGGGTTCTAGCGGCCTTCATGTCGAGTCCGGGAGCCAGGCCGTTCGCGGGCAGCTGGCCGGGTTGCGCTGACGTGTCGTCCCCATTCGCGGTGGTGACCGGTCGGGGTGAGGGCGTGGCGGCCGCACTTTCCCTGGCGAGGAATGCGCCCAGTTCACCGATCGCACTCATTAGAGGCGCCGGGAACACGATGGTGGTGTTCTTCTCGACGCCGAGTTCGACAAGCGTTTGCAGGTTGCGCAGTTGCAAGGCCAACGGGTGTGCCATCATCGTGTCCGATGCTTCACCCAATGCGGCCGCGGCCATCGATTCGCCCTCTGCCGCAATAATTTTGGCTCGCTTCTCGCGCTCGGCTTCGGCTTGTCGAGCCATCGCGCGCTTCATGCTGTCGGGCAACTGGATGTCTTTGAGCTCGACCAGTGTCACTTCGACACCCCATTCGAGTGTGGCGATGTCGAGGATCTTTCGAATATCGGCGTTGATGGTGTCGGTCTCCGACAGGGCCTGGTCAAGGGTGTGCTGGCCGACGACCTTGCGCAGCGTGGTCTGCGCGATCTGGTTGATCGCGGCGTGGACGTTCTCGATCGCGATCACCGATTTCACCGCATCGACAACCCGGAAGTAGGCGACCGCCGAAATGTCGACGCTGACGTTGTCGCGGGTGATGATGCCCTGGGACTGGATGGGCATCGTCACAATTCGTAGCGACACCTTCATCAGCCGATCGATGACTGGGATGATCACGGCCAGCCCGGGGTCCTTAACACCCACCACCTTGCCGAGGCGGAACAACACACCCTTCTCGTACTGGGTCACCACTCTGATCGACAGCGACAACACGATCAAGACGACAACGAGGAGCGCCGCAACCAGGATGATCAAAGCTTTCATGGCATGTCCTTCACAAATATCGAGCAATCTAGGGTTCAGCCCTCAGTCGCGGAAGAAGCCCGTTGTTGTGCACGAGGAGTCCACGACGCAGCCGTCGTCGGGATCTGGGGCGCCCGCAGATGGGTGGGTTGATGGGAAGCAAGTGAATTGGTCATGGTGACTTGACGTGCACTTGATCACCGATGTGTGGGGGTTCGGAGCCAATGCTCCTTGAGTTAAGCGGCGGACGGCTGAACTCATCCCGGACCAGCTGAAATTCTCAGCACCCTTGACACTACGCCCGTTGGATTGCTCGTATCGACCAACTACCTCGTCAATCCCGCGCAGCGTTGGGCTGATCGGCCCGTACGGCGACTGTTGAGACGAACGGTGAGAGCACCGTTGCCGGTGCAGCAGACTACGGGCGCGCCAGTGTAATTCAAACGCCGCCGCTGCCGGCGTTACTATGTGTCTTGACAACTATCTCGTGACGGTTGCGCCGCGACTGAGGCGCTGGGCTTCGGCGCGGATGCCTGCCCAGTCCCGGCAAGATTGTTGAGCGCAGGTATGACGGAGTTACCCGAGGACGCCGACGGCTTACCGTTGGGGTCGTTGAGTGCGCGGCAGACTACCGCTGATGCCGCCGACTTGCGGGCCGGGATCGACGACCTGGCGGGCTTGGTGGCCGGCAGTCTGGGGTTGCCTGAGTTGCTGACTGAGGTGTCGACGTTCGCCGTGCACGCGATACCGGGCGCCGACGGTGCCGGGGTGACCTTGTTCCGGGTCGACCGGGTGGACAACATGGTGGAGGCGTTGGCTGCCAGCGCTGCCTTTGTCGCCGAGATCGACGAGATTCAGTACGTGATCCTCCAGGAGGGACCCTGCATCACCGCGGCACTGGAGCGGCGCACGGTGCGGTCGGGATCGTTGGGTGGGGAGAAGATGTGGCCTCGGTTCGGTCCGCGAGTGGGCCGCTTGGGCGTGCACAGTGCGCTGTCGCTGCCGCTGCTGCTGTCGGATCAGGTGATCGGGGCGATCAATGTGTACGCCCACGGCAAAGACGTCTTCGATGAGCACGCCGCCGAACTGGGGGAATTGTTCGCCAAACCCGCGGCGGTGGCGGTGCACAATGCCCAGATTCTCACGCACGCGTTGGCGCTGACCGCCCAGTTGCAGACGGCGCTATCGACCCGCCCGGTGATCGATCAGGCAATCGGCCTGATCCGGGGACGTAGCGGGCGCAGCGCTGAGGAGGCGTTCACTCAGCTGCGGGCGATCAGCCAAGCCGAGCACCGCAAATTGGCTGAGGTGGCCCAACACCTCGTCGATGAAGCCGTGCGCCGCGCCCGCGCCCGACACAACCCCACCTGAGCCCGGATCGACCCGCGGCCGAACCGCCGCTGCATGGTGTGACGCGCGTAGGTTGGACGGTGGGGAAACAGTCAACGCGACGGGTCCTGGCTCGCGTCTCGTGTTCCCCACCGTGCAGGCGACTCGCCTGTTCGGCACCGGCAGGCTCGATCCGCGCTCGGGAGCGCCCAGCGGAGCAGTTCCCTCATGAAGATCGGTGCGGCCCTGGCCGCCGATTTGGGCATCCTCACCGCCGCCCTGGATGAGCCCGGCGCCGATGTGCTGCACAGTCTGCACCAATTGGGCGTCGACGCCCAAGCGGCGGTGCCCACCTATCTCGGTATGAGCGTGACCGTCGACGGCAGTGATCCGCGATTTACGTTCACCACCCTTGAGGACGGCACGGCCGACGATATTCGCACGTCGCTTCGGCTGATGCTGCCCGGCGTCGGTGACGGCCGGGCATCGCCGTCCGTTGCCCTCACGCTCTATGCGGGCACGCCGGGAACATTTGTCGACCTCTCCGCGGACCTGGCGTGGCTAACCGGCCGGCCGCCCAGCGACTTCCGGCTCGATCAGCACCTCAGCGTCCCTGCCGGGTCGGACACCGGGACATATCTGCGAACGGCGTCGGTCATCAATCAGGCCATCGGGGTCCTCATTGGCCGCGGCCACACCCCGGGGCAAGCTCATCAAGAACTGGACAACCAAGCTGATAGCGCGGGCATCGATCGACACACCACCGCCCAATTCATTCTTGACACTCTCACCGGTGAGGACCCGACCGATGCCGAGCGCGCCGATCAGGAGCCCAACATCGGTTGAGTGTGTTAAGCGCGTACGATCGGGCGGCGCGGTGGCTGCTACACCATCAACACGGAATACACCACGATCATGCGGATGACCTTCTCCACCAACGGGATCTGTCCGACGAACATGTCGCGCCCACATGTGAACCCCTTCTCCAGCTGGAAAGAGCCGAATTATGCTGGCGGCCAAGCTAACCAGGCCACGCGGAGAACTCGTTCAGCGGTGTCTGCAAGTAGTACGCGAACGTCTCAGGCCAGTCCTCGGCGGGGTGGGCGGCCACATATGCGGAGACCTAGGATCCGGCCAGTCTTACTGGGGTGTCCGCAATATAACGCTGGGCGGTGCGGCTAAATTATCCGCGCCGATCACGGTCAGCAGTTCATAATGAACACGAGCCGGTGACACGCCGATGAGAGGGACTGAATGATCGACAAACAGCAAGCGCAGCACATGACTGATGTTGCCGGCGAGTGCAATCGGCTCAACGAGATTTCGCAACTCCTGGGGTACGCGGTCACCGCGACCACGAGCGTCGAGGACCAATCCACGCAGCAGTTCACGGTTCATCGGCTTGACCAGCCCGTCGCCAGCGGCCCCAAGTTTGCGACTACCGAGGAGGTTCGTGGTCACCTTGAGGCAATCGCGAAGCTACCACTCTGGCGACTGGATCTCGTAAACAACAGCGCGATCGTCTTCGATCCAGCGGAGCTCGAGGTCACCGATGCCACTACCGGAAAGAGCTTCAGCTTCAGGGGTTGGGGCTTGGGAGTCGCACAACTGGCGGCAAGCGACCACGGCCCAGGCGCTCACGAGGGGGTAACGAATCTAACTGTCCGTTCTGAGGAGCCCCCAACTATCGGGAATTGGTATAAGTCAGACGTGGGGTGATAGTCGCGGCCGACTCACCGCCCTTTCGCGCCCAGGCTAATCTGTTGTGGGCCAGGACAGATCATCACCGTCCGGAGCGGCCGGCGCGTCGATGACCATCTCGCGGACCAAGTGCCTCACCTCCTGGCTGCGCGTGCCGAGGGCCAGGAGTACGGACAGATAGCCGGACTTTGGGTGTGAAGGCGCGCACAGCCGTGTTCTTATTGGCGATCGCCGCCGCTGCGCGAGTCTGCTGAAGGAGCTCCGCGCAGTCTTGCGAGTCGTTGAGCCCCAACGGGTCCCACGCCCGCCTCTACCGCAGCGACATCGAACGCTGCCAGGCCGTTACCGCTGGCCGCACACCTACAATCCCCACCGCGGCCACACCGCGCTCGGCGGCCAACCACCCGCCACCCGTGTGCCTAGCCTGTCAGGTCAGAACATCTCGCCGGGGGTCCCCGACAGGTGTAGTGTTGTTGTTGCTGAGTCCTTCAGCCAGTCCGGAGAGAGTTTGGCTGTACGCCGCTGAACTTGATGAGCATTTGCTCGCGCCGCACATTTTGATCTCTTCCCGCCTACGGTCGAGACAGCCTGAACATTTCGTTTATTCCCTCGTTAGCCCGGAGTTCGGAGTACCACCAACTCTGCGAGAAACAACCGTTGTCGGTGATACCGCGAATACCCGGCCGCGCAACGAAGGATGCGGCAGATCACGCAGGACAATGCCAAACTGCCTGGGGGCCAAGCTAAATGATCCCTTCAGACAATGACCCGGGCAATCCTCCTCCCAAACATCTACAGAGAAACTAGGTAAACGTCATGATCGTCTTGGGAATCATCCTTATCGTCCTGGGGCTCATCCTCCCGAGCCTCGTCCCTACCTTCGCCTTCGCCCATATTGTCTTGGTCTTCGGGGTCATCCTCCTCGTCGTCGGCCTGTTACTGGCGATGATGGGACGGATGGGACACGCCGTCGGCGGCCGCCGCCACTACTACTAATCGGCCAGAGTTACTCAGCGGCTACCGCAACCAACTCAACGAATAGTGGGAGCGCGCAGACAAACTGGATCCGCCCACACAGCCACCGGAATACCTGAGTCCGCCACCCAGAAAGGAACCGCAGAACCGTTAACCGTCTGCCGCTGAAGTCCGCAGCCCAGCTGTCGCATCAAGCCATCGAGATAGCGGCCTCGCCTGTCGATTAGGCGGTTAGTCGGTGGCTTTCGCAGCGGCTGCGGTGGTTCCGGTTCTTCGTCGCCGATGAGCGCTGGGAACCCGACAGATAAGCCCAACGTGAGGGAGCAAACGATGGCGATTACTGACATTCCGGCCTTCGCTCACCTGACCGACGCCGACATCGAGAATCTGGCCGTTGAGCTGGACGCGATTCGGCTGGACATCGAGGATTCCCGTGGCGAGCGTGACGCGCGCTACATCCGTCGCACCATCGCGGCGCAACGTGCCCTTGATGTAGCCGGCCGGCTCATGCTGGCAGGTGGCTCGAAACGCTCTGCGTGGTGGGCGGGAACGGTGACTCTCGGTCTGGCCAAGATCATCGAGAACATGGAGATCGGCCACAATGTCATGCACGGCCAGTGGAATTGGATGAACGATCCGGAGATCCACTCCTCGACATGGGAGTGGGACATGAGTGGGGCCTCAAAACACTGGCGGTCCACCCACAACTTTCATCACCACAAGTACACCAACATCCTCGGGATGGATAGCGATGTGGGCTACAGCATCCTGCGAGTTACCCGCGACCAGCCCTGGGAGCCTTTCAACCTCGGCAACGTGCTGTTCAACATCATCCTCGCGCTCGGATTTGAGTGGGGAATTGGGTTGCAGCCCATCGAGTTCCTTAAGGTCTTCAAGGCCGGCCCGGACCGCCAGACCACCCTCGTGCAGATACGTGAATTCGCAGCCAAGGCTGGAAGGCAGGTGGTCAAGGACTACGTCGCGTTCCCGGCGCTGACCTCGCTGTCGCCGGCGGCGACGTACAAATCGACGCTGAAGGCCAACATAGCGGCCAACGTGATCCGCAACATCTGGGCCGACGCGGTGATCTTCTGTGGGCATTTCCCCGACGGCGCCGAGAAATTCACGAAGACCGACATGATCGGCGAATCCCGGGGGCAGTGGTATCTGCGCCAGATGTTGGGTAGCGCCAACTTTGACGCCCGGCCGGCGATGCGGTTCATGAGTGGCAACCTGTGCTACCAAATCGAACATCACCTTTACCCTGATCTGCCCAGCAACCGGCTGCACGAGATCTCGGTGCGGGTCAGGCAGGTGTGCGACAAGTACGACCTCCCGTACACCACGGGTTCGTTCCTGATGCAGTACGGCAAGACGTGGCGCACCATCGCCAAACTGTCGCTGCCGGACCGCTACTTGCGCGACACCGCCGACGACGCCCCAGAGACCCGCAGCGAGCGGATGTTCACCGAACTGGAGCCCGGTTTCGCCGGGACCGACCTTGCGACAGGGCGCCGCCGCGGGCTCAAGACAGCGATCGCGGCGGTCCGCCAAATGGCGTCGCGATCCGCGCGTCAACGAAGACACTGACCAGGGCAGCATCGATCAGGCCTGAGTTTGCAACGGCGGCGGCAGCCGCCTGGTTAGGGCGACCCGCGGGCCGAATAGCATTTGGGGTGAGCGGGACCGGATCATTCCTATCGCCCGCGGCTACGCCGCTCACGCTGCCGTGCCGGGTAGTCGACTTGAGGTGCTCGCCGCGGTGCGGCATTTCCCGCATGTCGGGTCCCCGACAGCGGTGGTGGACATCGTTGACGACTTCATCGCCACCACCGGGACCGTGCGGGCCTGGCGAGGTCGTGGCATCGGGTCGGCCAGCAGCGAGTCCGCCGGGCGCACTTACATTTTGGTGTATCGGGCCATGGCGAAGCTGTACAGGCCGTAGGTGATGATTCCCAGGCCGGCGGCGATCAGGAGTGCCGCTCCGTAAGGTTGGGCCCCGAGTGTTTTGAGGGCCCCGTCGAGTCCGGTGGCCGTGTTCGGCTCCGAACGACCCGCCGCGACGACGACCAACACCCCGGCACCAGCGATAACCAGGCCTTTAGCGATGTAGCCGACGATGCCCAGTCGTCGCACCAGGTCGCTGGAATTGCCCTTGAGGTCGTCGAGAAAGTTGCGGCTGGCTCCCTTGTAGACGTGATATCCGCCCACCGCGACGATGATCACGCCGCCGGCAATGAGTGCGATCGTGCCGGCGCCGGTCTGCATCAGGTGTGCGCTCATCGCCGAATTCTGCTTCCCGGTGGACTTCCCGGCGCCCCGGGCGAATCCGAACGCAGAATATGCGAACGCGAGATAGACCACTGCTAACGCGAAGGCCTTCACCCGGTCCAACACTTCCGATGATGCGCCTTGGGATTTCGGGTCGGTCGACCGACCGAGTGCTGTTTCGACGAGGCGCCACAGCCCCATCACCACAAGCGCGACCACGACAACCCACAGCGCGACGATGCCACCTGGTTTGGCCGCCACCGCCGCTAGCGCCCCGGATTGGTCAGCGGTGCCGCCGCCGACGCCGAGAGCAATCCGGATCGCGAGGTAGCCGATGATCAGGTGCAGCAGGCCGCTCACTACGTACCCGGCGCGGGCGAATCGTTCGAACATGCTGTTTTGGGCGATCTGTGTCGCGGGGGACGACGACGCATGGTCAGACATTGGGGGCCTCTTAACCGGCCGGGTCAATCACCGGGCCGCTGTTGCGCGAGATGTTGGCAGGTGAGGGGCTTTCGCACCGCGGCGCTGCTCGCTACGGCGCCGTCGCTGATGGCCTCCATGGTGACGCGCGCGTAGCCGGCCTCCGTGACGTACTGGAACCGCCGCCGCCCTGATGCGGCGCCCGTCGGGCGTCCGAGGTGCATGGGCTGGGCCATCGCAGTTCAGGCTACGCGCCCCCGGCCGAGGCCAGCTTGGCAGGATTGGAGGTGAATTCGTCGATCGTGGTGTCGATGAACCGCATCTTCTCCAGCACCGGTTTCCAGCAGCACGAAGGGGTAGAGGCCGTCGCGGCCATCGAGCGGTTCACCATGTTCAGCGCCCACGCCAGCGGCAGCCACATCTCGATGATGGTGTCGAATCCGCTGGGCCTCAGCGTCCGACGCTCGAAGGTGGCGCTCGACGCGGTGAAGCCGAACGCGGCTGAGGTGTCCAGGGTGTCGCGGCTGTGTAGGTAGTGCGCGAAGGTCTGGGCCCAGTCCTCGGCGGGGTGCATGGTCGCGTACGAGGAGACGTGGTTCTGGTTCCAGCCCGCCGGCGGACCCTGGTTGTAGTGCCGGTCCAGCGCCTGCCGGTGGTCGGTGTCGGGGTCGCCGAACAACGCACGGCCGGCAAGATGAATTTCCGAGGTGGCGGTCGCGGGTCCCAGCTTCTGGGTGTTCAATCGGCACAATGGTAGTCACCAAGCGGGAACGGCCGGTCGATCAGATTGCTGATCGTCGGGTGCGGCGCCACCAGCGCGGCGATCCGCATCGGTTGACGGCTATCGGCGGTGTTGCCGCGTTGTCGTTGGACGCATTGTCCAGCGTCGCTTATGGTCCCGAAGCGATCGTGCTGGTTTTGGTCGCCGCGGGTGCGGCTGCAATGCCGTTGACCCTGCCGATCGCGATGGCAATTACTGTGCTGCTGCTGGTGTTGGTGGTCTCGTACCGGCAGGTGATCGCGGTCCACCCGAACGGCGGCGGAGCCTACGCGGTGGCCAAAAAGGACCTCGGCCGCACGGTGAGCCTGCTGGCAGCGGCGAGCCTGGTCGTCGACTACGTGTTGACCGTTGCGGTCAGCCTGGCGGCCGGGGCAGCCAGTCTAGGCAGCGTCTTCCCGGTGATGGCGCATCACTTGCTGGCCGTGACGATGGCCGGGCTTGCCCTGATCACCGCGATCAACCTGATCGGAATCGCCGAGTCGGCCAAGGTGCTGATGGGACCGACGCTGGTGTTCATCATCAGTATCTTCGCCATCATCATCGTCGGGTTCATCCGTCCGCATCCGGTAGCCGTGATCGGTGCGGATCTGGGCCCCATCCGTGCGACCGAGGCATTGGGGCTGGTGTTGATTCTCAAGGCCTTTTCGGCGGGATGTTCCTCGCTGACCGGAGTCGAGGCAATCGCCAACGCGGTGCCTCAATTCCGGACCCCCGCCGTCAAGCGGGCCCAGCACACCGAGGTCGCGTTGGGAGTGTTGCTGGGAGCCATGCTTCTTGGCCTGGCCGCGCTGATTCGGCTGCATCAAGTGACGCCGCGCGGCGACGTCACTGTACTCGCGCAGCTGTCGGCGGGAGCATTTGGAACTGGGTGGCCATTCTATGTGACCAACCTGTCGGTAACGCTGGTGTTGGCCCTCGCGGCGAACACCAGCTTTGGCGGTCTGCCGGTGCTGCTGCAGCTGCTGGCTAAGGACAACCGGCTGCCGCATCTGTTCACGCTTCGTGCCGAACGCCCTGTATTCCGTTATGGCGTCGCCACTTTAGGCGCGCTGGCTGCCGCGGTGCTGCTAGTCGTTGATGCCGAAACCCACAGATTGTTGCCCGTGTTCGCGATCGGCGTCTTTATCGGCTTCACGATCAGCCAGACCGGACTGGTCCGGCACTGGCTGCAACAACGCGGCCGCGGCTGGGTGGGCAAGGCCGCACTCAACGGCACCGGGGCGGTGCTGACCGCCGTGGCGGGAGTGGTGCTCTTCGCCAGCAAATTCACCGAGGGCGCCTGGCTGCTGCTGCTGATCGTGCCCGGACTGATGCTGCTCTTCGATCGGATCGAACGCTACTACTATCACGTCGCCGAACAGTTGGGATGGCGCCAGTTGCCACCCAAACCCGTTCCGAGGCCTTCCGGCGACGCTATGGTCATCGTCCCGGTCGTAACAATCAGCAAAGTCGCCGGACACGCCTTGCAGGTCGCGATGCGGCTGGGCGGCGACGTGGTCCCGATCGCCGTCGACACAGACCCCGACGCCACCCGCCGGCTGTGCGAGCTCTGGAAACAATGGGACCCCGGGGTTGACCTACGGGTCCTGCCCAGCCCCCACCGCACCCTGGTGGCACCCGCCGTGGGTTTCGTCCGAACCCAAGTCGAGAAGGGACGGTTCGTCATCGTCTTAGTCTCCTACATCGAACCGCGGCGCCGACGCTACCGAATCCTGCACAACCAACGCGGCCCGCTACTCGCCACAACAGTTCGCGCACGCACCGGCGCCATCGTTGCCACGCTTCCGGTTCGCTTGGACTGAGGAGCAGTTCCCCACCCACTTCCGAAGACTGGGGGCCTTCCGGCGGGGATACGGGAATTATGTTGGGCCGTCACCCTTTCAGTGAGAACGCGCGGCGCCCTAATAGCAAGGCTCTGATGGCCTTACCTCCGATTGAGGCGTTCGACGATCCCAGGACTTGACAATTGCTCTCGCAGGGTGGAACGTCAATCAAGTTGAGACTCTCAACCAGTCCGGGATGGGGTCAGCCGTCCGCCGCTGTCCTCGCAGAGCATTAGCTCGCGCCGAACACACCGGTGACAACCGCATGTCGGGGATCACCATGAATAGTCCACCCGCCCCCTCCGTGCTGCCGGACGTCGGCTTTCTTTCCCAGCCCTGGGAGGGTCACACCGCACGGTTCGCCAGTCGTCGGCTCAGGTCGTCGGTAGCTGTCGTCAGGGCCCACGGCGGCATCGACGCATCCAACGCTGACGCTCTGACCGAGTACACGCAGGAGCATCTGAAGCGTTGTCGTGGGCTGATCCTTGATCTGCGCGAGCTGGATTTCTTTGGAACCGAGGGTTTCTCGGCGCTGCACAGGGTCTCCGTCCGCTGCGCGCGCGCCGGCATCGGCTGGGCAGTAGTACCCGGTGACGCAGTCTCCCGGCTGCTGCGGATCTGCGATCCACACGCCCTGTTGCCCGCCGCCGGCACCATTGAGACAGCGATGGCCATCGTCCAAGGCCAGCCTCACCGCCCACCACGGCCCATCGCGAGCCGCAGGGACCCCGGACAAACCTCGAGATGCGAACGCACGGTGTGCTTAGTCTGCGGCGGTACACAACAGGTCCGGCACGAACAGCGGACCTCGACAGAAGCGATCGCCAAGCTCGATGGTCCTGGGTCGACGGTGGCTGACCCTCGGGCTGGAAGATGCGAAATCTGAGGTTGTCGAGTGCGGCGCCGGTAAGGACCGCGTCGACCCCGACCGTTAATGTGTTGCGAGGGTTGGTGGCTCGCGCGACGACGCCGCTGCTGCCCGATGACTACCTTAAGCTGCTCAATCCGCTGTGGTCTGCGCGGGAACTGCGTGGCCAAGTCGTGGATGTTCAGAGGGAAACCGAAGACTCGGCCACGGTCACGATCAAACCCGGATGGGGCTTTTCCGGCGCTTACCAGCCCGGCCAGTACCTCGGCATCGGACTGCGGGTTGATGGGCGCTGGCATTGGCGGTCTTACTCGCTGACGTCGATCCCTCGGCGCGACAGGAAGTTAATCGCGATTACCGTCAAGGCCACTCCCGAGGGCTTCTTGTCGTCACATCTGGTGAACGGCGTCGAGCCCGGCACGGTTGTTCGGCTTGCCGCCCCGAGGGGCGATTTCGCTCTACCTGATCCGCCGCCGGCCAAGTTGCTGTTCGTGACTGCGGGCAGCGGCATCACTCCCGTGATCGCGATGCTGCGCTCGCTCAGGCAGCGTGGCGAGAGTCCCGACATCATGCATGTCCATTCGGCGCACGCCGCCGGTGACGTGATATTCCACGAGGAGTTACGTGCGCTGGAGCGCACTCAGCCCGACTACCGGCTGCACTTGCAGCTGACAGCGGACAAGGGCAAGGTCGACTTCGCCGCGCTCGACGGCCTCGTCCCGGATTGGAAAGACCGCTCCACGTGGGCGTGCGGTCCGCCCGCCGTGCTCGACATCGTCGAAAAAGCATGGACGGCAGCGGGTATGCGGGACAAGCTGCACACGGAGCGGTTCGCCATCGCGCGCACAGACAAAGGCGGCGAGGGCGGCACCGTGACCTTCAAGATCTCGGACAAGAGCATCAAACTCGATGGTGCGACAACGCTGATGGAAGGCGGCGAGAAGCTCGGCATCCAGATGCCGTTCGGATGCCGAATGGGCATCTGCCAATCCTGTGTATTGCCGCTGGAATCGGGCTACGTGCGCGATCTCAGGTCTGGAACCGAACACTGCGCGGGCGATCGAATCCAGACGTGCATCTCCGCAGCATCCGGCGACTGCACCATCGACATTTAGGGGCTCCTATGGCGATCACCGACATCAGGCAGTACGTACACCTCACCGCGGCCGACATCGAGGAATTGGGCCGCGAACTGGACGCGATCCGGACCGATGTTGAGGAGTCTCGGGGCGAGCGGGATGCCCGGTACGTGCGCAGGACCATCCAGTTGCAGCGCGGGTTGGTGGTCGGTGGCCGAATTGCCTTGCTGGCGAGCAGGAATAAGGTCGCCTGGGTCGCCGGGACCGCCCTGCTTGGTATCGCGAAGATCATCGAGAACCTGGAACTCGGCCACAACATCATGCACGGCCAATGGGACTGGCTGAACGACCCGGAGATCCATTCCACCGAATGGGAGTGGGACACCACCTCTCCGAGCATGCAATGGAAGCACTCGCACAACTTTGTGCATCACAAGTACACCAACATCGTCGGGATCGACGACGACGTCGGCTACGGCCTCCTGCGCGTCACCCGAGACCAGCGCTGGAAACCGGAGTATCTCGGCAACCCCGTCTTCAACCTGCTGCTCGGAACGCTTTTCGAGTGGGGCGTCGCGCTGCACGGGGTTGAATTAACGAAGGTCCGCAGAGATGAGAAATCCATGGACGAGGTCCGTAAGGACTTGCGCGTGATCGGCAAGAAGGTCGCCAAGCAGGTCGGCAAGGACTACATCATCTTTCCGGCCCTGTCGGGCCCCGGGTGGAAGCACACCCTGGCCGCGAACGCGATAGCGAACCTTATCCGGAACTACTGGGCGTATTTGGTGATCTTCTGCGGGCACTTCCCTGACGGCGCCGAGAAATTCACCCGCGAGGAATACGAGAACGAGACACACCCAGAGTGGTACTTGCGGCAGATGCTCGGTTCGGCGAATTTCACAGCCGGCCCCCTGATGGCCTTCATGAGCGGCAACCTGTGCTACCAGATCGAGCACCACCTGTTCCCCGACCTGCCAAGCAACCGGTACGCCGAAATATCCGAGCGCGTCAAGGCTCTATTCGACAAGTACGACCTGCCGTACACGACCGGATCCATAATGCACCAGTACATGCAGACGTTCTGGACAATCCTCAGGCTCTCGGTCCCCAACAAGTTCCTCCAAGGAACCTCGGACGACGCGCCCGAAACCCACTCGGAGCTGAAATTCCGAATTCGTGGCGGCGTTCGCGAGAGCTTCGGTGTCGACCCCGACACCGGCAGACGTCGCGGCCTGCGGACCGCGTTGCGCGAGCTTCAGACCGGTGACATCGCGACAGCGTGAGCAGACGCGCGCCACCTGCCGCCCCTGCCGAACGGGTTGCCGCGACAAGCTTTTTCGAGGCGTTGGTCATCAACCAAGCCGTCGGAGCTCTCATTGGCCAGGGCTACGCGCCCTCGCAAGCTGAGCGGCACCTCATCGCTGAGGGTGCCGACCCCGGTATCAGTCAGCACGCCGTCGGCGTGCGCATCCTGGCCGGGCCCGATGCGCGGCAGCCGCTCATCGGGTGTAACCTCAGTAAGGTTGGGAACCCAGCCAGTCCGGGATGAAGTCAGCCGTCCGCCGCTGATCTCGCAGAGCAGCAGCTCGCGCCGGACACGCAGGTGACAACCTTCCGTTGGGATCACCTTGAGCGCGCTATCCACCCTTGAAACATCGACTGTCTCTCTTGTCGGGCAAGGCCCTTGCGGCTCCGCGAGTTTCGGCATTCTCAGTACGTATCCACCGACACCGTGCGGGCTTGCGACATTCAGTGCGGCCTTGTCGGAAGGGTTGTGCGCGAATGGCTCCGACGTCAGCGTCGTGCGGGTGGCCGACGGGTCGTTATCTTCTGACGCTCGGGTGGTCGGTGAGCTGGTCAACGGTTCCGCGACATCGGTGGCTGCAACCTCCGAATTGCTGAACGAGAGCGACTTCGCGGTAATCCAGCATGAGTACGGCATCTACGGCGGTGTCGACGGAGACGAGGTGGTGGACATCATCGGCGGGCTGCGCATCCCGTCGATCGTGGTCGCTCACACGGTCCTCAAAGACCCGACCCCGCACCAGCGTTGGGTGCTCGAGGCGATCGTGGCGATGGCGGCTCAGGTGGTTGTTATGTCGGAGGCGGCCCGTCAACGACTGTGTCTCGGCTTCGACGTCGATCCCCGCAAAGTCACCACGATCTCGCACGGCGCGGCCGTCCCGAGGCGGCTCGCCCCGCCGGCGCGGTCGGACAGGCCGACGTTGTTGACGTGGGGGCTCCTAGGTCCGGGAAAGGGCATCGAGCGGGTCATCGACGCGATGGGTTCGCTGCACGACCTCCCGGTCCGGCCGCGCTACCTGATTGCCGGCCGGACGCACCCAAAGGTTCTCGCAGCCGATGGCGAGGCATACCGCAACGCCCGTGCCGAACAGGCGCGGCTGCGCGGCGTAGCGGACTCGGTGTCCTTCGACGCCAGCTACCGCGACGTGTCATCGCTGACGGCGCTGGTCCAGTCCTCGGCCGTGGTTGTGCTGCCCTACGACTCCACCGATCAGGTCACCTCCGGTGTTTTGGTCGACGCCATCGCGAGCGGCCGGCCGGTGGTCGCCACCGCCTTTCCGCACGCCGTCGAGCTCCTCGCCAGCGGGGCGGGCATCGTCGTCGGCCACGACGACCCGGATGCGCTGGCGTCAGCCCTGCTCCGGCTCCTGACCGAGCCGCACCTCGCCGCGACGATGGCCGCCGAGGCCGCGCGATTGGCCCCACGGATGGCGTGGCCGATCGTGGCGAATGCCTATCTGGATCTGGCACACCACCTTCTCGGTGAGCGTCCGGCCCTGGTATGACCTCCACCGTGTCGGACCTGAGATTCGACCACCTGTTGCATTTGACAGACCGTCGCGGCACGTTCGAGCATGCCTGTTTCGCCGACCCCCGGCCCGAGCACGGCTACTGCACCGACGACATGGCCAGGGTTCTCGTCGTCGCCAGCCGAGAACCCAACTCTGATGGGGCAGTCAACGGCCTTACGCGCGTGGCCGTGCAGTTCCTGAACGATGCGCAGTCCTACGCCGGTGCCTGCCGAAACCGGATGGACAGCAAGGGCCGTTGGGAGGATGAGCCCTCCCTGGAGGACTGCTGGGGGCGCTGCATCTGGGGACTGGGAACTGCCGCTGCGCATAATGACGTCTCTCTGGTTCGCCGGTTGGCCGTCATTCAGTTCGAACGCGCCGCGAAGGTGCGATCGCCGTGGCCACGGGCCATGGCATTCGCGGCATTGGGCGCCGCCGAACTCCTCTCCGTCGACCCGGCGCATAAGGCCGCGCGCGCACTCCTCACCGACTACGCCGACACCGTGGCCAAACCCACCGGCGACGCGGCCTGGCCATGGCCTGAGTCGCGACTCACCTATGCGAATGCGGTTCTCCCCGAGGCGATGATCGCCGCGGGCGTTGCGCTTGACGATTCCACACTGCGGCACCAGGGTTTGGATCTGTTGGGTTGGCTGGTCGAATACGAAACGACAGGGGGGCACCTCTCGCCCACTCCCGCTGCGGGCAGAGGGCCGGACGACCTTCGGCCCGCGTTCGATCAGCAGCCGATCGAGGTGTCCACCCTCGCCGACGCGTGCGCCCGTGCCGCTGCCATCGACACCGCGTCGATCTGGCCCGACGGGGTTCGGGCCGCTGCGGCCTGGTTCATGGGTGACAACGACGCGCTACAGCCCATGTGGGACCCGGAGACCGGCGGCGGATTCGATGGCCTGCAAGCCGATGGAGTGAACCGCAACCAGGGCGCGGAGTCGACGCTGGCAGTGCTCTCGACGATGCAGCACGCTCGGCGCTTCTCGACTGTGCGGCAATGACTTCCGTGCAGGCTGGGCTCGTCACGCGCAGCCCCCGGCGCTTCGAGGCCAACCCGTCGCGAGTCATCACCCGACTCTTCGTCCCAGGCCAGGAGGGTTTCGAGTACCAGGAGTCCCGCGCAGGGGCGGTGCTGGCGCGGATCCTGGCCCTGGACGAGGGGCAGGTGCGCTCTTCGCTAGACGATCTCGTCATCCGCTTCAACGGGCGCCACCGCGATCTTGCTGGCACCTTCCGTCGGCACGCCCGGGAACTCGCCGACCGTCTCGATCCCGACTTGGAACTCTCCGAGGCACGAAAGTTGTTGCTGGGCGCGACGTTCACCAGCGAATACGCCATTGAAGGTGCGGCGTTGTGCAACCCCAGCATCGTGGCCCATCCCGACCAGGCTGGGATAGTCGCAGGCAGCCTGCGATTCGTGATGAGCGTCCGGGGCATCGGCGAGGGGCACCGTTCGTCCATCGGGTTCCGGACCGGCGTCATCGACGCAGCCGGCGGCATCACGATCGACGATCCAGCTCCGTTCGCCACAGTGGGGGCGGCAGAACCCGCTCTGCTCGACTCAACCGTCTTCCGCAGTGAACTCACCCGGGTCGACGACGCCGGAGAGGCGGCCGACTATGTCCTCGACCGACTCGGCGAGCGCTTTAGCCAAGCTGCTCTTGACCAACAGTTCGCCAGGCTCCAGGCTTCTCTGAGCACCCGCAGGCACGCCAAGGAGACGATGTCTTTACTCCGCAGCATCGCCGAGCGGACGTATGCCATCGAATTTTCTGACCGCACAACACTTTCCGAGCGGGTCCTGTGGCCCTCGATGGGCGCAGAGCAGGCCGGCATGGAGGATGCACGCTTCGTCCGTTTCATCGACGACGACGGCACTATCACTTTCTATGCCACCTACACGGCCTATAGCGGATCCCACATCAGCCAGCAACTCCTCGAGACCACAGATTTCCAGTCCTTCACCTCCGCGCCGATCGTCGGACGCGCCGCTGCCAACAAGGGTCTGGCGCTGTTTCCTCGCCGGATTGGCGGTCGCTTCGCCGCCATGTCGAGATCAGATCGCGAATCGAATACGGTTGCCTACTCCGATCATCTGTCCGTTTGGACGAGTGCGCTTCCGTGCCAGAGCCCGACCCGAGCCTGGGAGGTGTTGCAACTCGGGAACTGCGGTTCGCCCATCGAAACCGACGCCGGGTGGCTGGTGCTGACCCACGGCGTCGGTCCGATGCGCACCTACCGCATCGGGGCGATTCTGCTTGATCTCGACGATCCGACACGGATTCTTAGTCAGCTACCGCAACCGCTACTGAGCCCCGCCACTGATGAGCAGGACGGTTACGTGCCCAATGTTGTCTACTCCTGCGGCGCACTAGTCCACGCCGACACCCTGGTGCTGCCGTACGGCATCAGTGACGCCGCCATCGGTATTGCCACCGTGCCGCTACCCGAACTCCTTGCAGCTTTGAGCCGCTGAGACCCGAGACATTGAAAATGTACCTCCGCGCGTCTACGACGTGGGCCAGCAATGTCGACAGGCTCCCTTGTATTCCCTGGAGTGGCGCACCTACTCGCTCATCGCGGTTGTTTTGGCTCGACGTCGCGGCTTGCCGCCGATGGTGGCCGATTGTCGAAAGTGGCCGTCAGTGAGGTCGTGGTGCCAGGTCGTTTCCCCCGGCGCCGGCAGCCCGGCCTTTTGCAGTGCGGTCGACAGTGGGCGGTAGCCTCGCCTCATGAGCACCCACACGCAACAGGTCGCAAAGCTTCGCCAAAGCAGCCCCCTATCGTGTAGGGTTACGCAGTAGCCCAACAATGTTGACAGGTAATCTAACAACCGTTTGACAGAGTTTCATCTCGAAGCTTCACCCGTAGCATCGCCCGTGCGAATTTGCTGTCGCGATCGATGTGGTTTGTGCTCCTGGCCTGGAGATCGGCTTCGGTCACTGCACGATGACGAAGCGCGCCGTGACAATTCCGAACACATCCGTGCCCGCCCCTTTAGTCAACGGAGAGCGACGACCATGGAAAAGCACCGCCGCTCGGACGCTCGCCCGGCGCGATCACCCGCCGCGGCAACGTCGCCCCTATGCGACCACCGACGACCAGAACGCGCGAAATGAGGCCACGATGAGTAAATCCGGGTACGAACAACGAGATGTCTTCGGGGGACACGTCCTTCATATTGGTGCGGGTTTCAAAGAGAAGGAGCACCCGCACGTAGTGGAGGCGTTGTCGACACTCGGCCCGCACCTGGGACGGTGGGATCCCCATGATGTGGTTGTGGATGTGTCCTTACAGGACCGCGGCGGCACGGAGCAGCGCGTCACATTGCGCACCAGCCTGCCCGGCCTTCCGCCTCTAGTAGCTGTTGCTGATAGCCCGGACCTGACCCGCGCCCTCGGCGAAGCGAAGCACGAGCTGATCCGCCAGATTGAACACCAGAAGTCGGAGCGAGAACCCATGAACAACCGCCGCCTTAGGGGCGCCACGCTCCGGCATCCGGACACCCGCACGCCGTGAGCATCGCACAACGTTGCCCAGCTCCGATAACCGCTCGCGGCCCAACCGACAGCTCGCTTTTGCGGGCAGATGGAGACAAGATGCAGCCAATCACCGAAGCACGAGTTATGGCCAGCCATGCCGCCATGTGCAGATCGACGCCAGCAGCCACCGACAGGCAGTACCCGACCGCCGGGGATGTGCTCCGTGCGGGTATCCGCCGCGCCGCCACACGCAAAGAAATCGCTGCGGCGCAGTCGATCTGGGATTCCGAAGGCGGCGCGACCAAGAGCAGCGAACGACCCACGGGGACGCCGAGACTGTCGCCCTAGCAGTCACCCCTATAGGTCTTCATTGAAGACAACAATGCTAACGATTAGGTGCTCGATGACGCAGTCAACTGGAACATCAGGTTTCGGGCAGGCCGGCGAGCCTGACTCCAAGGAGGACGAGGAGAGCACCCCGATCACCCGCGCGGCCGTCCTGGCTAATGCCCTGCAGATAATCGACCGTGATGGCGTTGAGGGGCTGTCGATGCGTCGCCTCGGCGAGGCGGTTGGCCGTGATCCGATGGTGCTCTATCGTCATGTGCCGAATAAGGCCGCTGTGCTCGATGGGGTGGTCGAGATGGTCTTCGAGCAACTGTCGTTGGACACCACGCGGACGGACTGGGCGGCGGCGCTGCGGGATCTCGGCCACGACTTCCGTGAATTAGCGCGCGCACATCCAAATGTGGTGCCGCTGTTGGTCACCCGGCCCCTCGCGACGCCGCTCGGGATGCGGCCGCAGGGCATGCTTCGACAACTCGAAAACGTCCTCGCGTTGCTGATTGGGGCTGGCTTCCCCGGGGCTCACGCGATGCTTGTGTATCGGGCGTTGTTCGGGTTCTTGTACGGACACGTGCTCACTGAGCTGCAGGAGGTCGTCGAACGCCCCGAGGAGACCGACGATGTGTTGCGTCTCGGCCTGCATCGGCTACGGATCAACGAATACCCGCACTTGCGTGCGCTCGCGCCAACTTGGGCCGCCTACGACGGGCTCGTCGAACTCGACCGCGGACTCGACATTCTGTTCAGTGGGCTGGCCGCCGAACTCGGCTTACCCGGCGGCGCGCCGACGCAGGCGAGCGCAGCCACGCCCACCTAACTATCCATGAGCAACGGACGTAACCATGATGCTGCAGGCCCCGAATCCGGCCAGTGTGCCCGTCGGACCGCGAATCGGGCGGGACGCCACCTCGCCTGGACTTCGGTGAGGCGTCGATGGCAATAACGGATGTAGCCGCGTACGCCCACTTGAGCCACGCTGACCTCAAGGCTTTTGGGGTCGAGTTGGATGCGATCCGCCGCGACATCGAGGCTTCGCGCGGCGAAAGCGACAGGGCATACATCCGGCGCGTCATCGCGTTTCAGCGATTCCTCGACATAGCCGCGAGGCTGGTTATCGCCGGCAGTCGCGGCAAGGCCGGCTGGGCGCTCGGCACCGGCGCGCTCGCCGCGGCCAAGAGCATCGAGAATATGGAACTCGGCCATAACATCGGGCACGGCCAATGGGACTGGATGAACGACCCGGAAATTCATTCCAGCACGTGGGAGTGGGACATGGCCGGCGTCTCATCACAGTGGCGGTTTTCCCACAACTATCGCCACCACATGTTCACCAACGTCATCGGCGTCGACGACGACCTTGGGTTCGGTGTCCTGCGGGTCACCCGCGACCAGGAGTGGCGGCGGGGCCATCTCCTTCAACCTCTACGAAACATGTTGTTGGCGTTGATGTTCGAATGGGGCATCGCGGCGCACGGCTTGCACTCGGAGCATGAGCGCGCGGCGACCGGCGCGGAGAAGTCCGCCATTACCCGAGTGCTGATCCGCAAGATGGCCGGGCAGGTCGGCAAGGACTACGTATTCTTTCCGGCTCTCAGCCTTCGACGATGGCGTCGCACACTCACGGCGAACGTCGCCGCCAACCTGCTACGCAATCTTTGGGCGTACGTCGTGATTGTGTGCGGGCACTTCGCGGACGGCGCGGAGAAGTTCACCCCCGACGCAGTGGAGCACGAGACGAAACCCGAGTGGTACTTGCGACAAATGCTGGGCACCGCGAACTTTGACGCTGGGCCGGTGCTGGCGCTTCTCAGTGGAAACCTTTGCTACCAGATCGAACACCACCTTTTCCCCGATCTGCCGAGCAACCGCTACGCAGCTATCGCCCCACGGGTTCGGGCGGTATGTGCCTCCTACGACCTGCCGTATACGACCGGTCCCCTTGTTCGCCAGTACCTGCTAACCTTCCGCACCATTTCCAAGTTGACCCTTCCGGATCGGTTGCTGACCGCCACTTCTGACGATGCACCCGAGACGGCGTCGGAACACAAGTTCCGCAACGTCGACACACTCTGTGAACCGTCCGGAGGCATTGGCGATCCGCAACGACGGGGACTGGTGACCGCGATACGGCAACTCCAGATTCAACGCCGATCAAGGAGATTCGTGCACCCAGGCGACGGGGTGCGCCACGGGCGACGCGAGTCAGGTGTCGTGGTTGCTCTCCGCCGAATGCGATTGCTGTCGAGGGAGAGTCGCTCAACGATGGCCCAAACCGCCGGGGCCGGCTGATAATCTGCCCACCAAAGCAATCGGGCGATACCTAGTGCACCCCGGGGGTTTTAATGACGAATCGTTAGACGGCGGTCACATCCACCGCCTGCGGACCTTTAGGCCCCTGGCTGATCTCGAACTGGACTCGTTGATTTTCCTCAAGGGAGCGAAACCCGTCCCCTTTGATTTCAGAATGATGGACGAACACATCCTTTGCGCCGCCGTCGGGTGCGATAAAACCGAAACCCTTCTCGTTGTTGAACCACTTCACAGTTCCCTGTGGCATGCTAACTTCTCTCTTTCAAAGTGGATGTAATTTAGATACATCCGGAGTCAACCGTAGCACAAACCAGCCAACAAAATCGTGATCGGTTGGGTCGGGCGATCCACTTCAAGCCTGCCCGACATTCTTCAACCGCTCCTAAATATCTTGGAGGATATCGGGTTTGGTGACGCACAAGTGGTCGCAACGATTGATCCGGGCTTCAAAGAACGTCGCTTCAGCGTTTCTTGGTATGTAGCAAAGCTTCGGTCTGCGAGACCTCGACGGACTTGTCGCGCTTCGCCGCGCGTTTCTGTTTAAGGGACTTACCCGACTTCTTGGCCATAGTTTGCCGGGGAGATTTATCAGACATCGCGGCCCTTTGATCATTGGGGGCCTGTGTTGGTCCCGGTTCACAAAGTGTACGCCACATGGGCCCGTATCGGTCCGGCAACGTACCGTGACCACCAGTCGTTACCGTGCAGCTGTGGTCCGAGCGCGGTCCCCCAGGGATGTCAGATCTCCTGTCCGCCTTTGCTATTACGCCGAATTCGGCTTGATAGCAACGCCGTTGGGCCCCGGCTTCTCTCGGCGCAGCGTCTGATACCTCGCCGCTGAGCAGGCGAATCGAACGTCGTGGATTGCGCGGTGGGTGTTTCCTCCAATCATGCAGGCAAATCTTTTGCTTCACACGGGCGATGATGGCCTAGCGATCGGGTTTGTCGCATCAAGCGTGCGGGCACCGGCCGGGAGCTGGCTCGTGAGGTCCTGGAAGGCTGCGCTCGGCCCCTTAATGTCGTCGCACTGGGTCCGGGGCTGATCCCGGACCAGCCTCAGAAATCGTTTCGGGGGCCGTTGAACTGGAGCGCCGGCAGCCATCTGGCGGCGCGCCCGGGCAAACGGTGGCGTAACGTCGACGACGAGGCGTTTCGTTGTCGGCGGTGGTCTCGAACGTCATTCCCCGAACGAGATCACGGGCCACGCGATTCCTCCGTCGGACTGACTCTCGGGCCGACCGCTTGAACTGCGAAGGGTTGTCCCATGAATCACGCAGATACGTTGGGCGATACCGTTACGGTCCAACAGAATCCGATGACCGAAGTCATCGTAGACGCGCTAGCCGAACGGTGCGAGACGACGACCACCTCGGCCGCGACGCCAATTCCGCGCACGATCAGTGCGGCAGAGACGCGACGCCTTGCGAGCCCGATACGGCTCACTCTGGCATCACGGCTCGGGAGCGAGATCGATGGAGCATGGTGGCCACGTACGGGGCTGATCTCGCGAGAGCTGCCTGAGTTGATCTCTGTTTTGGACGTCCGGCTGGGCCAGATCTTCGACATCAACGTCAACTGGTCATCGCTGCAATCCCCGCCGGATCTGAACTGTCCCGGTTGGTGGGATCTACACCAACGCGTAATGATGGTTGGGGGCCGCAACGCTAGGGCGAACCTTCTGATCGTCCCGCATCGAACTGGCGCGGCCCTTGCGATAATGGTTTTGCGCCAGGCTGCTGGCCTACCAATCGCTTCGGCGCATCGCGACTGTCGGGCATTCCAGACCGCCGACCGCATTGTCCGGGTCGCCCGAGGAGAGATGGTTTGAGTCCTCCTGCTCACGGTGAGACGTTCTCGCAGTGATGCCAACACCGCGCAGGCGTCCTAGCGCGCGAGAACCGACATCGAACGGGATTCGCTGATTGCCAACGCCATTGCGAGGCAGCGGCCTAACCGGGGGTTTCCCGTACTTCGGCGCTGTTCTTAAGGAGGCTGTCGACCGTCAAGGCATTGTCCGGGCCGGCCGCGGTCATCAAGATGGCGTGTGCCTCGTCTGGGTCGGCCTGGGGGGAAACCACCAGTAGGACGATCTTGTTCTGATTGAACCCGACCGCTTCGACGGTGTTGACGGGCTGGAGACGATATCCGTCGAGTCGTACCGTTCGTCCGCCGGTCGCGAATTTTGCGGGTGGCGTTTCCCATTCGTTGACGTTGTAAATCACGCGGCCGATCGGGCCGAGTCGAACTGATAGGACCGACAACAGATCTGGCAGCTCTGCGGTCAGGTCCGCACTGTGCGGCCACCATGCCCCATCGACATAGCCGCTCTGGGGCGCCTTGGGCTTTAGCTTCAAGCGCGGCGTGTGCGCCGGCGGGGTATGCCGGTACCCGGCATCCATGCGGTCATTTTTCAGCGTCATATCGACGCTCCCGTCTTGACCGCGAAACCGGCCAAATCGATGGAATCGGCGACGACATGGCTTTGAATAGTCATGTACGAGGTACGACCGTTGGTTGTAACCCTACTCGGGTTGTCCAGCACGAACGGGAGCGGCAAGACAAAGCTGTTCAGCCAAGCCGCGGGGTGGGGCTCATCGAGGTGCAGGGAGATCTACACTGCAATCCGCTCATCCGGACGCGCCGGCGGTCGGCCGAGTCGAACGGACGGCACCACCAGGCGCACGCTCTCAACGGATAGAAACCAGTTCGTCGATTGAATCCCGTGGTAAGTCGCCGTCAACGACGGCGGTCACAACCAACTGGTTCAGCGTGATCGCGCCTTTGTGATTATCGAGGAACGCAGTGTCGGAAGCGTCTCGACCCGTGGCTATGCGCACCAGGGTTTGCCGCGGCGCCAGCAGCGTCGCATCGACCACCCGCCAGTGCCCTTCCACAAAGGCCTCAGCGACCGCGTGAAAGTCCATTGGGTACGCGCCCGGCGCGTACACCGACACCAGGCGGGCCGGGACCTTGACCGCACGCAGCAGCGCCACCACCAGATGCGCATAGTCGCGGCACACGCCTTCGCCGGAGAGGAGGGTGTCCACTGCCCCGTCGATCGGATCGCTTGAGCCGGGCACGTAGTTCAGTCTGGTGCCCACCCATGAGCTGACATTCTCCAGCAGCGTCGCCGAATCACCATAGGTACCGAATTCGGTTGCGGCGAAACCATAGAACTTATCGGCCTCGGCGTAGCGGCTGGGTCGCAGATACATCGACAGGTCGTATTCGGTCACCGGAGCCGGATCGGTCTGACCCACGATGGTTGCTGCGTAGTCGACTTTTAGTGTGCCCGGCGCCGCGTCGAACTTATGGATGCGGTTGCCATGAGCACCACTGACTTCCAAGGCCTGGATGGGCCGTCCGTTCAAGTCGAAGCGCAACGATTCGAGGAGTTCAGTGCGCGGATGCGGAGCGACGGCAATCTGGAACTCCAGCGTCGTGGGCGCGGTGATTTCGACTTCGATCTCGGCGCTCACTTCGCGTCTCATAGCGCGATAATGCGCCGATCGTCGCGGATTCGCCAGTCGTGCGACGGCGCGGGATTTGGGATTGCTGTGTCCCTTGTAGAGCCGGTAATTCGGCCTGGACCGTCGTCTTGACGCGCCTTCGATCGGACGGTCGCGAACTCAATGGACTACACATCTGTGGCCTCGCGGTGCGCGACATATCTGGGTCTGAGGTTCCCCAGGCACCGTGCCGGCCGCGCGTTCTTGGCTGGCTCCCTGTCTTTCACTGTCTTTCAGACCAGACTGGAGTAGGGTGACCAGTATCGACGGTATTCCGTGTGTGGCCGTTCCGGGTCACGCCATCGGCGATTCGAAGTCAAGACGGGAGCGTCGCGATGACGCGAGCACAAACCAGCACTAGCTTGCGGTGGGGTGGTGCACTGATACACGATCCAGGAGAAACCGCGGCCGGCCGCCTAAACGGTCGAAGTCATTGATACTCAAGGCAATAAGATCGTCTTGCTGGTTGCCGCGTTTCGCGCAGATCCCGAACAAGCACACGCAATTCTGATGGCAGCTGCTCCGTCGGGCAATGTGCCGGGCGCAAGAAGCAACTCCCGCAAGCGAACTAAGCAACTCCCCACCGACGACGGTCGGGCGCCGCCCGTTGGTGACTGCTGGTTAAAAGTTCTAACTCAAAAGGTTTCGTCGCGAAGGGGAAGGTGTGCTGATGGTTACGCGATTGTCGGGCACCGATGCGCTGTCGCTGCACACACAGACTTCGAAGACGCCTGCCCACACGGTTACGGTGGCCATCATCGATGCCTCCGATCAGCTCAGCCACCAGCGGCTACACCAACTCGTGGCCACGTCGCTACGGCAACTGGCACGATTTCGCAGCCGGCTGGTAACCAAGCCGCTGGGTGTAGGGCAGCCAGTGTGGGCCGAGATTGACGACTATGACCCTTCTCCGCAAATTCATTGCGCAACCGTTCGCTCTTCCGGCACCGGGCGCGAGTTCGCAGATCTCATCGCGGATCTGAGTTCCGGGCCGATGGATTGCCGTAAACGACTGTGGGAAGCGTGGAGTATCAACGGTCTGGCAGGCGGCCGGTGGGCGTTGGCGGTGAAGATGTCGCCTGCGCTGAATGACGGGACTGCGGGGGCAGCATCCTTATGGCCGCGGTTGCTGACTACGGGACCACGCGCCGATGCGGCCAACAGTCTGCCGACCGAGCCGAGCCTAGGTTCGGCGCCTTCCGTCGTCGAGCTCGTTGCCGATGCGGTGGCGGAGATGGTCGAGAACTACGTCACCGGCGCGTGGCTGATCGCCGAGGGCATGTCTGGCGTGCTGCAGGGCATGCGGGGTGGTTTGCTCGGCACGCGTGTACGGCGCCGGATGACCCAGCCGATGTCTTCGATGAGCGGGCCGGTGCCTGACACAGTGTTCAACGCGCCGCTGACGACGCGACGTGCGGTCGCTTTCGCCTCGATCCCGCTGACAGACGTGGAGACGGTCAGCAACGCCTTCGGGGGCAGCCTCACGAACGTCATTCTGGCTGCATGCACGCTGTCATTGCGTGCCTGGCTGCAGCGGCACGACAAGGTGCCCGACGGTCCGCTGCTGATGCGGATGCCGTTCGACTCGCCAGCCACGGATCCGCCTGGAATTGGCAAGGCGTTGGCTGTCGGACGACTTCGCATCCCGGTACATCTCGACGACCCTGTGCAGGTCCTCGCCAATCTCCATACCGCAACCGGAAGACTGAACGCCACCCGGAACTGCGGCAACGAAAGTAATTCGGCCGCAATTGATTTAGAGCGGATGGCGTCGCTCATCCCGCCGACCGTAGCTCACGTAGGCATGCAGCTCTACACCGGATCAGGCCTGCGACACCGGCTCGCGCCGATCTGTCACGGCAGTGTCTCCTACATTGCCGGCGAGCCTGCGCCGGCGTACTGTGCCGGCGCCAAGGTCGTCGGGATGCATACGGTGCCGCCACTGGCCGAGGGGAGTGGGTTAAACATTGCGCTGACTTCCCATGGTGAGCAGCTGGATGTGAGCGTGCACGCGTGCCCCGACAACGTGCCTGCGGTCGACGATATCGCGACCGGGATCGGACGCTCTGTCGATATTCTGGTGGCGGCCGCACAGGAATCTCCTCGCGGGCAAGGCCGTTCCGTCGTCACAGAGATGACAGCACACCGCGCGGATCGTTCACGCGGCCAGCGCTATTGACAGGCATCGCCTGACGTATAGGTCGACGCGCTGGCACAGCTCGTCCGGTGGTCTCTCAGTCGTAGATGACGGCATTCCCTTGCCGCTCAAGGTCGGCCAAGCGGTCCCGCATGGCCTGCAGTTGTTCGGGTGAGTGCCCGGCCCAGTCTGCCAACTCACCAACGATTCTCGCGGGCTGCCGGGTGCGGAAAGAGCGAGTCGGATTTCCAGGAAATTTCTTGTCCGTCACGTTCGGGTCGTCCTCTAGGGCGCCTTCCGGTTCGACAATGTAGATGCGGCCCGGGCCTTCGCCCACGGCCAGTTCGGCTCCCCACACGGCGGCATCCAATGTCTGTGTCACGTAAACGTGGTTGGCGATGCGTCCTGTGCCGTAGTTTGCCTGATGCCCAGGCACGAGTAGATCGCCTACGGAAAGGTCGGCCTTGGTGCCGTGCAGGAGTGCACCCGACTCGTGCACTTCAAAAGGCTTCGGTGTATTCGCCACCAACAACCCCCATCGAATTCGATTGTGATCGCGGCTCGGTCACGCGATCACAATCGAATCATAGTCCTCCGCAGGTGGTTCCAGTTCTGGCCTACTCCGGGGCGACCCGATCAGTGGCTGATGTAGACCGCCTTGGTGTTGAAGTATTCCTCGATACCCTTCTTGCCGCGTTCGCCGCCCCAGCCCGACTGCTTGTGGCCGCAGATCGGCATTGCGGGATCGGCTCCGAGCGCGCAGTTTACCCAGACCTGGCCCGCGCGAAGCTCATTCGCGACGCGGTGGGCACGCCCGACGTTTTCGGTCCAGATGGCGCCGGCGAGACCGTACTCGGTGTCGTTGGCCGCGGCGAGGGCCTCTTCCTCCTCGTCGAACGGAATGACGCTGCCGACCGGCCCGAAGATCTCCTCGCGGATGAGCCGCATGTCGGGCGTCGTGTTCGTCATGATTGTCGCCTCGTAGAAGTAGCCGCGGCGGTCCATCGGCTTGCCGCCGGTGATCACCTGCGCGCCCCGCGAGACGCCCTCGGCCACGATGCCTTCCACGCGCTGGCGCTGCTTCTCGCTGATCAGCGGACCGAGGACCGAGTCGGGATCCTCGCTGCCGCCCATCGGCAGCATCTTGGCGAAGGCGGCGAGACCTTCTACGACCTGGTCGTAGATGCCGCGCTGGACGTAGATGCGCGAGGTGCAGGAGCAGTTCTGCCCCGACCCGACGAGCAGGCCCAGGCCCGCATTCATGATCGCCTTGTCGAGATTTGCGTCGTCGAACATGATCAGGGGTGACTTGCCCCCGAGCTCAAGCGTCAGCCGCTTGAGGTTGCCCGCTGCCGCCTTGACGATCAGCTTGCCGACCTCGGTCGAGCCGGTGAACGAGATCTTGTCGACGTCCGGGTGCGCGGCGAGTGCGGCACCCGTGGTCTCGCCGTAACCCGTGATGACGTTGAAGACGCCGTCTGGCAGCCCTGCCTCGCGGAAGATCTCCTCCATCTTCAGCGCGGTGAGCGGCGTCTCCTCGGCGGGCTTGAGCACGCAGCTGCAACCCGCCGCGAGTGCCGGCGCGGCCTTGAGCATCGCGACGAAGAACGGCCCGTTCCAGGGGATGATCAGGCCGGCGACGCCGATCGGCTCGAGCTGGGTGAAGTTGTGGTAGTTCTCGTAGTGGCCGAGCAGGCCGTCGGACACAACGTTGCTCGACTCGCCGTGGATCTTGCCGACCCAGCCGGCGTAATACAGCAGCATGTCGTTGGCCACCTTGATGATCTGCTGTGCAGCCGTGGCGTTCATGCCGTTGTCTTTGGACTCGAGCGCGGCGAGCTCGTCGAGGCGTTCCTTGATGATGGCGTTGGCCCGGAAGAGGACCTCCGCGCGGTGCTGGGCGGGCAGCTTGCGCCACACCCCCGACTCGAACGTCTCCCGTGCCCGGGCCACCACTGCGTCGACGGCCGCCTGGTCGGAATCGGGTACCTCGGCGATCTGCTCCTCGGTGGAGGGGTTGAAGACCGGAACGATGCCCGAGCTGCGGCTTTCGACCGAAGGGTCGGTGTCGATGGCGTTACTCATTGTCGTTCTTCCTTTCGTCGAGCTGCTCCGATAGGAAGCAGCGCGATGCCTTCAATCGATTAGGAACCCGGGTTCGGTTTGAAGTCGCGTGCGGTTCCGCGCCGTAACCAACGGCAGATTACGCGCTTAACCTCGGAGGCGTCTAGTAGGTCTACCCTGGAGGAGAAATAAGGAAAGGTGCGCGATGCTCGCAGCGTTCGGATTCGAAACCCTGGGTGTAGTCGTCGGGGACATGTATTTCGTCGATCCGGCCCCGCTAACCGGCCAAGAAACCCCGGAACGGGGAGTCAGACTGGAACTTCGCCTCGTCGACCGCGACGAGCCGCAGGGGTCGATCTACGCCGGCGTCCCGATTGCCTTCACCCGCCCGGTGTGGCGGGTGGACCTTTTCGGGTCCACCGAAAGCCCGCCCGGCACGCTGGACCGGGCCCATCACCATCCCCGCTTCAACGGTTGGGAACCAGGACGCCGGAACTTCGTCCCCGAGTTGTCAGCCAATCCGGTGGCGTGGCTGGCCGATCAGCTGGCCGACCCGGCCGCCGTGCTGGCCCGGGCAGGCGTCGATGCAGATGAGGTTCCCGAAGCTGATAAGGCCGGACTCGCCGCGGCCGCCCCGGAGATTGTCGCCGCGGTGAAACGGATGCTCGACGGCGTGCGCGACGGGGAATTGGCACCGTCCCCTCCCGAGCCTGTTGCCGCCGCCCGCACCGGCTGGCTCTGAGTTCGACGCGGCCGGGCCCGATTATCTGCGCCAAGCCTGTTCGGCCACCCGAAAGAAATTTCCGCCGAGGACCGCACGGATGTCATCGCCGCTCCAACCACGCCTGTCGAGGTGCACGCCGAGCGTGAGCAGCGTCTCGGGCGCCATCCATTGAATCGGTCCCCAACGCGTGTAGCTGTCGTCGAACATGTCCGGGTTGCGAATGAGTTCGTCGATGAAATCGGCTGCGTCGAAAGAGAAGTCGCTGCTGATACCGACGTGGTCGATGCCGACCAGGTCGACGGCGTACTCCAGGTGTCGAGTCATCGCGTCAAGCGTGGGTGTGTTTGGTCCCAGGAAGATGCCGACGCCGGTGATTCCGATGACTCCGCCCGTGGCCGCGCAGGCGCGGGCTTGGTCGTCGCTGATGTTGCGCGGGTGATCCCAGATCGCCCGCATGCATGAATGACTGTAAATTATCGGGCCGCTTGAGATCTCGCACATATCAAGTCCCGTGCGAGCGCCGCAGTGAGAGCCGTCGGGAACGATGCCGACGCTGTTCATCTCAGTGACGATCGAACGCCCCCACGGGGTGAGGCCGCTATCGGTGGTGTCCAGACATCCGCTGCCGGCTCGGTTGGCGCGATTGTAGGTGGGCAACAGCGTGCGCACCCCAAGGTCGGCCAGAACGGCGAGGTTATCGAGATCGTCGTCGAGCGGACGCGAGTCTTCGAGGTCGAAGACCACCGCGACTCGGCCGCCCCCGGTGATTGCAGCGACATCGTCGACGTTGGCCGCCAGCTCCAAGTCCGGGTGGGCCTCGACCGCGCCGCGGTAGTGCCGCAGCAACGCCAGCGTGTCATTGAGACTGTGGGGGGAATACCCGGCGTTGACCGAAACGAATGCGCCGCCGGCACGCAAGTAGCGGGCCAGGGGAGCGGCTTCGGTGTCGGCCTGCAGCGGCAGGCACAGATGCTGGTCCCACAGAAGTGAGGTCATGAAATCAGTAGGTCTCGAATGCTGGCAGTGTGTTCCAGCTCGGCCATGTTGTCTCCCAGACGCGGCTGATCCGGTCGTCGAGGAACGCGGCGATCAACACGACCTCGATACGAGTGGAGCTCTCGCCTGGGCGGCTGGTCGTGATCCACATGCGGCCGGCGACCTTGTCGGGCGATTCAACCCAAGCTTGTTCGTCGTACTCCACGGAGTAGGAGATCGGCGTGGCGTAAATGGTGCGGTGGCTTGCGGCGAACGCTTCAAA
The DNA here is from genome assembly GCA_963767375.1 of uncultured Actinomycetota bacterium. GTDB lineage: Bacteria > Actinomycetota > Actinomycetes > Mycobacteriales > Mycobacteriaceae > Mycobacterium. The sequence continues at coordinate 484,397 of CAVYDT010000003.1, read as the reverse complement.
ATCCTGGGTGACGCCATTGGAGAACATCACGAATGATGGATGGTAGAAGTGGTCGATGGCTGTGGGGTCCTTCTTTTCCACCATCTGCTCGAACATCTGACGCAGCACAGCGATGCTCATGAGCCGCTAGTCTTCATCTAGCGGCGGCCAGCAGTCAAGCCGTTTTCACGCGCGGTGTTAGGACGGCGAACAGTCAAGTGAGAAAAGGCGTTTCGCCATCACACCTACCCTGTTCAAGCCGGTCGCAATGGCCGCACGCCTGGGACTGCTGGCCAAAGCCGGGCCACGCATCGCCGCCAGCCGCGGGCTCATGCTTCGTGCGCTAACCGCCGGCTATCGCCACCCGGGTCGACTTCCGCACGAGGTGGTCGCCGCCTACTACGGTCCCGTTTTCGGAACACCGGAATCCTCGCGCGCTTTCGCTCGCCTGGCGGTAGCCATCTCGTCAGCCGACCTGGCCGCGGTAAGACCCCAACTGGCCCAACTCAAGGTGCCCACACTCATCGTGTGGGGAACGGGCGACCGGTTCTTCCCGCTGAAGTGGGCGCAGCGCCTTGCCGACCTGATCCCGGGTACCAGCACAGTCGCCACGCTTGATGGCGCACGGATGCACTTCCCCGATGAACGCGCCGCGGAATTCCTGCCACTGCTGCGCCGGCACCGGGCGGCCCATCAATGACCGCCAGACCCGAGTGATTCTCACAACACGCAGGAAATCATGGCCGTTGCGTTACAGCAGAAGTGGGTAGACAACGCCGTAGCGTCGGGCCGCGTCAGGTTTGGAACCAGGTCACTAGTCGGAAGGCGGCATCGGATGGTTCGTCACGAAGGGGGCCGGTGGAACGTCGGCATCGAGGACAACGCGGTCTACCTCGAGCGCATCTCTGAGAGCGACGAGGAGTTGTTCGACGATTTATTAGCTCCCGAGGAGGCCCGCCAGCTAGCTGGGCTCTTAACGAAATATGCAGACAAGCTCGACGAGTCCGACGACTCGGACGACTCCGGCCAGTCCGAGGACTCCGACGATTCCGACGATTCCGAGGATTCCGACGAGTCGTCGGATTAGTTTGCGGTCGTGGTGGTTCTCTCCCCATGGGAACACTCCCCGATGAATGCGGTTCGGGCTCCGCGTGACTTCAGCTGTGGATGCCCGGCTAGGTTTGTTTCTGTGGGCAACGATGGGTGAACGGAGTTCATCTGACAGGGGTGGGGCGGGCCGGTGAGTCGAGTGAATGAGCAGCTTGACGAGCTGGTGGAGGCTCGCGACCAGATGGAACATTTGGTGCGAGTTATCGTCGAGATCAGTTCCGACCTGGACCTGGATGTGACGTTGCATCGAATCGTCAATGCGGCGATGGAACTGACCGATGCCAGGTATGGAGCGCTGGGGATACGCGCGAGCGACGGCACCCTAGCTTCCTTCGTCCGCGCCGGAATCGGCGACGACACGGCGCGGCGGCTCGGCGATCTGCCGGTCGGTGAGGGTCTCCGGGTCGATGATTTGAGTGTTCATCCGCAAGCCGCCGGGCTGCACGCACACCACCCGCCGCTGCGGGCACTCCTCGGCATACCGATCACCGTGCGGGCAGCCGACTTCGGGAGCCTTTACCTGGCCGACGACCGGCCCGGCCGGCTGTTCTCTGACTCCCAGGAGGACGCCGTGCGGGCATTGGCCACGGCGGCGGCGGCTGCCATCGATAATGCGCGACTCTTCGAGCGAGAACGTGAATCGGCGAAGTGGACGAAGGCCAGTCGCGAGATCACGACAGCGCTGTTGTCCGGTGACCCACAGACGGGCCCGTTGCAGCTCATCGTGAACCGGGCGCTGGAGCTGGCCGGTGCTGAGCAGGCGATCTTGCTGGTGCCCAGGGAGCCCGATCTGCCCGCCGATAAAGTCGATGCCCTTGTCGTAGCGGCTACGGCGGGCCGGTACGCCTCCGAGGTGATCGGTCGGCAGGTCCCGATGGCCGGCTCCACCACGGGCGGTGTTGCGCGTCGCGGCCTACCGCTGATTACTGATTCCTTCCAATATCCCATCGAGGGGTTCACCGATGTCGGTGAACGCTCGGCAATCGTCATGCCGCTGATTGCGGACGACGCGGTGCTTGGTGTGATCGCTGTGGCGCGTGACCCACAGCACTTGCCGTTCGGCAACGATTACCTTGAGCTCGTTAGCGACTTCGCCCGACACGCGGCTATCGCCTTGGCGCTGGCGGCAGGTCGCGAACATGCGCTCAACCAGGAACTCGCTCTAGCGGACACGGTCGACGACGCCGTGCACGCGGCAGCCGAGGAACTGCGTCGACTCTGGCGAGCACGCCGCGTTCTGGCCGTGACGTTCCCCGCCCACATTTCCTACGCGGAAGCCGCGTCGGGCGCACCACGGCTGGTCTCGGTCGGCGAGCCCGCGCAGTGGTTCGACCTGCCATCCCACACCCGACAGATGCTCTGCTCAGTGCGCGACGGCGATCTCCTCAGCCCCAACACCACAAAGCCCGGGACAGCGGCCATTGCGCTGCAGCATCCCGACGGCGTGCTCGTCGTCTGGATCGATCTGGCCGAAGAACGGCCGTTCACCCTCGAGGACCAGACCCTGCTCACCGTGCTGGCCGGTCGCCTCGGCCAGGGCCTGCAGCGGGTGCACCAGGTTGACCAGCAGCGGGAAACAGCACTGGCGTTGCAACACGCCATCCTCGGTCCTGCTCATCTGCCGCACGGGTTCGCGGTGCGCTATCAGGCGGCCGCGCGGCCTCTGCAAGTGGGCGGTGACTGGTACGACGTCGTCGAGTTGGAGGATGGCCGGATCGCGTTGATCGTCGGCGACTGTGTCGGCCATGGGCTGGCTGCGGCCACCGTGATGGGGCAGGTGCGCAGCGCCTGCCGTGCGCTGCTTTTCCAAAACCCGAGTCCTGCAACCGCTCTCGAGTGGCTGGACCGCTTCGCCGGACGATTGCCCGGCGCCCAATGCACCACCGCCGTCTGCGCGGTGCTCAACCCCGACACCGGTGAACTCGTGTACTCCAGCGCCGGGCACCCGCCGGCAATCCTGGTGCACGCCGACGGGACCATCCGGTCGCTCGACGATGGCCACACCATTGCCTTGGGAATACGACCCCACCGGTCCCGCCCCGAAGCCAGCGTGACTCTGCCGGCGCGCTCCACGCTGCTGCTCTACACCGACGGTCTAGTCGAACGGCGCCGCAGTTCTTTCGACGACGGCATCGCCCGCGCTGCAGCGTTCGTTCAGGACGGTCTCGCCTCCCCGCTGGATGACTTGGCGAACCAGATCATGTCCGGTCTCACGCCAACTGGCGGCTATCAGGACGATGTTGCGCTCCTCCTGTACCGGCATCCCGCCCCCCTCGAGCTGGAGTTCCCCGCCCACATCAGGGAGGTCTCCACGACGCGCGCCGCCTTACGCAACTGGTTGAAACGAGTCGGGGCAGACCCAGGCCAGACTATGAAGGTACTCATCGCGGCAGGAGAAGCCGTCGCCAACGCCATTGAGCACGGACACCGCCAAAGTCCGGAGGGCACGGTTCGTCTGGATGCGACCGCACTGGCCGACGAGGTGCAGTTGACCATCACTGACACCGGCTCGTGGAAGACGCCACAACCGGCTGCCAATCCCCATCGCGGTCGCGGTGTCACTCTCATGCGAGGCCTCATGCACGACGTCACCATCACGCCCGACAATGCCGGGACTACAGTTCACCTATCCGCGAGGATCACATGATGCCCACGATGCTCACCCTCGACACCGCGCGCTGCAGTGACGGGAAACTCACGCTGACCGCGGCGGGGGAAATCGACTTAAGCAACGTCGACGTATTTGACCAAGCCCTCATTGCCGCCACGGCCGAGCTCACTCCCAGCGGGGAAACGCTCACTGTTGACCTCACTGCTGTGGAGTACTTGGACAGCGCCGCCATCAACGCCTTGTTCAACCGCGCCGACCACATCCGCCTTGTCGCCCACCCGCTCCTGATGCCCGTCCTCACCATCAGCGGCCTTTGCGAACTGGTCACCGTCGAACCTGCGCCGCCCGCAGCGCAACGCTGACAGAGCCGACACGAAACCTGTTGCGCAACAGAATTATTACTCCCGCGGAGCGGGGCTCATCGATCCGATGTAATACGTTTCGTGCCCGGTCGGGTATCCGCCGCCGTCGGTGGCGATATGAACGTGGTCGTAGTGGTTGGCGGTTTCTGACCCAAGGTCGGCCGTCCAACTCCCAGAAGTGGGGCCCAGGTAGATTTTCTGCCGCCAGATCACATGGTTGATTCCCCATCGCTTGGCGTTCGCCAAGGCATAGCCAGCGATTTGGTTGCCGAGCTCGATGCCTTCGGGAGTGCCATGGTCCGGGATCATCACGTCGATCGCCAACCCGTTGGGATGCCACGGCAAGGGATCTTGCCGGTACCCATAGATGGTTTTGATCTGCGGGAACAGCAAGCTGATGGCACGCGCCGCCCAGATGGTCTTGACCTGCAGCCTATCCTCGGACGCGACGCCGGGGGCTAACGCGATCTGGAACTGCTGGGCTGCGGCGGGAGCGCTTGCGGCCAACGATTCCACCTCGGCGGGACTGGCGACGTGTGGTCCACTGCCCGGTGCAGGTCCCGGGCCTGGCGGCGGATTCACTCGTGTGGTTTCAACGCGACTCTGAGGCTCTGGGGACTGTGCGTGAGGCTCTGTGACTTGGGCGTAGATCATGGCTGCAGACGCGATGAGCGAGGCCGCCACCGCCGACCAGCGCCCCCGGTTCTTGACTAACGAGCCTTTGCCCACGAACAGTACTTTAGTGTCGCGTGCGACGGGTGTGGCGAACTTTGTCATCTCTGATGCGCCAAAATTTTGCGTCGCCCGGATCCGTGCCGCCGGGCACAACCATTTTCGGTCTGCACCAGCGACGGTCACACGCTGCTGTACTCACACGCGACGACCGCGGCGAACAGCCCAACGGTCACGTCAGGGACCAGATGAATACCGCTAATACGCCCTTCGCGTTGGGACCGGTGTACATCTCGTACAGCCCGAGCGGCGACGGGACGACAACCTTCGACACCTGACGTGCGGCGTTCAGCGGGCCGATATGCGTTGTGCGACTTCGCCATATCGCTCGACGCGGTCGGGATCGGCGAGGGCATTGTACAAGACGATGCGAGTTGTGATTCCTTCGTACTTGTCGATGAGCTTGTCTGCCAACCCATCCCACGTCGACTCGGTGGCGAAGGTGGCAAGGTGATCGTCGGTGATCTGGGCCGCCATGCCTTTGAAGTCACCGGCCTTCTGCTTCTCACGCAGACGGGCGGTCGTACCCTCGAATCCGGCCTCGTCCAAGATAAATGCGTAGGTGGGCGTGCTTGCGTAGAAGCTCAAGCTGGCCCGCGCGAGTTCACGTTCATTGCGGCGTTCTTCTTCGGTGTCGCCGACGATTGTCATGACAGGCACGATGACCGCGAGATCCGACGGTGAACGTTTCGATTTTTCCGCTCCGGCAGCGATATTCGGTATGACGTGGCGCGCGAGATATCCGGGCTCTCCGAGCGGGTGGACGTGAACTCCGTCGGCCACTTCGCCTGCCATGCGCAGCATCCACGGATTCACCGCGGCGACGTCGACCCTAGGGTCGGGCGCATCGATGGGCCCCGGGCTCCACTGCGGAGTGATGAAGTCGAGGTCGTAGAACTCGCCGTGGTGATCGAGCGTCCCCGTCCGGAACGCGGCGAAACAGGCTTTTACGGCGCGGACGTAGTCGCGCAGGCGAGGGCCGGGACGATCGAATGTCATCCCGTACCGCCGCACGACATGCGTGCGAACCTGGGTGCCCAGACCCAGCCGGAAGTTCCCGCTCGTCGCCTCTTGGAGTTCCCACGCCGTCGCGGCAGTGACGAACGGACTGCGCGGAAAGGCGACCGCAACGCCGGTCGAGAGTTCGAGACCGGGTGCGGCCTGAGCTGCCACGGCGGCGTTGAGATAGGCGGTGCGGCCAGTTTCGGTGAGCAGCAGACCGGAGAACCCAGATGCCTTGGTACGCCGCGCGATGTCGCCGATCTGCCCTAAAGGCTGCGGAACCGCCATGACGTCGACCTGCACCGTCGAACGGTACCCCTTGGAGAGCCCTAGAGCCCCTAAGCCTCGAAGAGCGAACGCAAGAATTCCACAAGAACTTCGCGTTCGTGTCACAAGCGGCGTGCCGCAGCCTGGGTGAAGTCGGCCGCGTGGTGTGGTCGACCCGCGTCTCTGCGGTCCCGGCGGGACCGATAGCCACACGGTGGGCCCCCGAATTCAAGGTTGCTGGTGCTATGTTGACGACACCGGTCCGTGATCTGGGAGGCAGCGTTCTGCGGGTCCGCGCTCGCTGGTCTGGCCCTTGACCCATCTCGAGTAGGCGGTTAGGAGAACGAGTGAGCATCAATCCATTCGACGACGACAACGGTAGCTTCTTCGTCTTGGTCAACGACGAGGAGCAACACAGCCTGTGGCCGGTTTTCGCCGATGTTCCGGCTGGTTGGCGGGTGGTTTTCGGCGAAGCCGACCGGGCCGCGTGCCTGGAATATATCGAGCAGAACTGGCCCGATATCCGCCCGAAGAGCTTGCGCGAAAGGTTGGCGCAGCAGGCGCCGACTCCAGATTTGTGAGCCGTCCGGGTTGGCGGTCGGATGAAACGCAATGGGCAGCCACCGCATGGCGGGGTGTGCGGATGAGCAGGTCAAGATCCGCGGCTACCGCGTCGAGCTGGGTGAAGTTCGGGCGGCGCTAGCGGAGCTGGCGGGGGATCGGGCGGCGTTGATCGTCCGCGAGGACCGCCCTGCGCACGGTGTTTTCTGCCGTCGAGGGGATATCTCAGCAGCTGATCGTCTCGGCCGACCGCGCGGACTTCGGCTGGGGGGTCGTCGATTCGACGGGATGGCCGGCGCCCCGGCTGAACGAGGCCGTCGAAGAAGCAGCGCGCATCTGGTTTGACCTGGCAACCGAATCCCGTTCCGGGACACGCTTTTCCGCGTCACCGACCAGGAGCACGTGCTGCTGATCACGGTGCACCACATCGCCGGGACGGCTGGTCGGTGTTGCCCGCGAATGTAATTCGACCAGCTTCATGGTGGTTCAAGCGGCGCTGGCAGCGCTGCTGTCTCGGTTGGGTGGCAACGCCGATGTGGCCGTGGGATTCCCGATCGTCGGCCGCGGCGATCCCGCGCTTGACGGCCCGATTGGGTTTTGGGTGATCTGCAAGTTCGGCTTCGGGCTGAGGGTGGCGGTGCTGGCCGACGCCACCCTGGTGCGCATGGCGCTGGTGGCGGCGTTCATGCATGTGCTCGGTCGGGTCAACTGGTGGGCGCCCAAACCGTTGGCCAAGCTGCATGATCGGTTCGGCCTCGGCGAGGATCCCGCGTTCGAATCCGCGCTGGAGGCGGATCCGGGCCGCTGGCGGCGGCGTGTCCGGCGGGTGCTGTTCGGCCGGGCCAACCGCTGATGGGCGGAGTCTAAACTGGTGGGCCGTGCGAGTGACGGGACCGGCCCGTCGGGGGACGGGGTGTCGATGACGGAGCCTTCACTCCCTGCTGTGCTGCGCGAACGTGCTGGTCTGCAGCCCGATGACACGGCCTTCACGTTCGTCGACTACGAGCAGGACGAGTCGGGCGTAGCAACAAGCCTCACCTGGTCACAGCTGTATCGGCGAACGCTGAATGTGGCGAATGAGCTTGGGCAGTGCGCGTCGCCCGGTGACAGGGCGGTGATATGCGCGCCGCAAGGACTGGAGTACATCGTTGCTTTCCTGGGCGCGCTGCAGGCCGGACTCATCGCAGTTCCGCTGTCGGTTCCGCTGGGCGGGGCGGCCGATGAGCGCGTCAGCTCCGTGCTGCGCGACGCGTCGCCGTCCCTCATCCTCACGACATCGGCTGTCGCGGGCACCGTCGTCGACTCCGTGAAATCGCAGTCCGACACACCATCCGTCGTTGAGGTTGATTTGCTGGACCTCGACCGCCCGGGCGGAACCGCGACGATGCCCGAGGATCGGCTCGGCACGGCGTTTTTGCAGTACACGTCCGGATCCACCCGTACACCTGCCGGCGTCATGGTGACGCACCGCAACGTGATGGCGAATCTGGGGCAGTTGGCCGCCGATACTTTCCAGGACCTCGGCAAGGTTGCACCGCCAGATACCACCGTGGTCAGTTGGCTGCCCTTCTATCACGACCTGGGCCTGATGTGCGGCATGGCGTTTCCGATAGTCGCCGGACTCAGCGCCGTCGTGATGAGCCCGATGGCGTTCCTGCAGAAGCCCGCCCGGTGGATACAGACTGTGGCCCGCAACACCCGGACCTACACGGGCGGGCCTAACTTCGCTTACGAACTCGCCGTGAAGCGTGTTACCGACGAGGACATGGCCGGGCTCGACCTGGGGCACGTGCACACGTTCGCTTTCGGTGCCGAACGCGTCCACGCGGCGACGATCAGGCGTTTCACCACGCGGTTCGCCCGGTTCAACCTTCCCGACACCGCGCTGCGGCCGGGGTACGGCCTCGCGGAGGCGACCGTGTACACGACGTCGAACCCCCCGGGGCGCCCGCCAATGACCGCGCGATTCGACTACGAGAGGCTGTCGGCCGGTCATGCGCAGCCCGGCGGCGACGAAGGTGTTGTCGATTTGGTGGGCTGCGGCGTGCCCCGTGCGGCCACGGTGCGGATCGTCGACCCGGAGACCCGAGCGGAGAACCCCGCCGGCAAGGTCGGGGAAGTCTGGGTGCACGGCGACAACGTCACCACCGGCTATTGGCAAAACCCGCAGGCGTCGGAGGACACCTTCGGTGCGAAGCTGGTCGATCCATCGCCGGGCACCCCGGGGGGGCCGTGGTTGAGGACGGGCGATTCGGGCTTCTTCTACGACGACGAATTGTTCATCGTCGGCCGGATCAAGGATCTCCTCATCGTGTATGGCCGTAACCACTCGCCCGACGACATCGAGGCGACGGTTCAGGAAGTCACCGGGGGTCGCTGCGCGGCGATCGCTGTACCGCAGAACAAGACCGAGAAGCTTGTCGTCATCGTCGAAGTCAAGAAGCGGGGCGACTCCCAGGAAGACGCGATGGCGAAGCTCGATGCCATCAAGCGCGAGTTGGCCTCGGCGATATCGAAGTCGCACGGTCTGAGCGTCGCCGATCTCGTTCCGGTAGAACCCGGCTCGATCCCCATCACCACAAGCGGCAAGGTCAGGCGAGGAACGTGCGTCGAGCGGTACCGCAACAACGAGTTCCAACGCTTGGACGTCCCTTAGACTGCTGGGCAGCACCGAGGCGTGTGATACAGCGTGATTGGGTAACTCTCTGTCGACCCAGATCGGAGGCAGATGAGCGAACACGTGCAAACCGGAACCATCACCACCCAAGTCCCAGCACGGCTGGACCGGCTGCCCTGGTCGCGGTTTCACTGGCGCGTCGTCGTCGGCCTCGGCAGCGTCTGGATCCTCGACGGGCTCGAGGTCACGATGGTCGGCAACGTGTCGTCCCGGCTCACCGAGCACGGCAGCGGCATCGAACTCAACGCCGCAGACATCGGCCTGGCGGCGGCGTTCTACATCGCCGGAGCCTGTGTGGGTGCATTGTTCTTTGGTCACCTGACCGACCGCTTCGGACGGCGCAATCTGTTCATACTGACCCTCGCGGTCTATCTGATCGCCACCGTTGCGACCGCGTTCGCGTTCGCGCCTTGGTATTTCTTCGTCGCGCGCTTTTTCACCGGTTCCGGCATAGGGGGCGAATACGCTGCCATCAATTCGGCGATCGACGAGTTGATCCCCGCGCGGGTGCGCGGTCGGGTGGACCTGGTGATCAACGGGACGTACTGGCTGGGCTCGGCCGCCGGCGCGGCCGGCGCGCTTGTCCTGCTCGACACGTCGAACTTCCCGGCGAACATCGGGTGGCGGCTCGCCTTCGGCATCGGTGCCCTCTTCGGCATTTTTATCCTCCTGGTCCGGCGCAACGTTCCGGAGAGCCCACGCTGGCTGTTCATTCACGGGCGCGACGAGGAAGCCGAGCGGATCGTCGGCGAAATAGAAGGAGATGTGCAGCGGGAAACGGGCCGACGGCTGCCCGAGCCGGAAGGGCGGCCGCTGAGAATCCGTCAGCGCCAGACGATTTCATTCCTCGAGATCGCCAAGGTGGCATTCACGCTTTATCCTCGGCGTGCGGTCCTGGGACTGGCACTATTCATCGGGCAGGCGTTCCTGTACAACGGCGTGACGTTCAATCTGGGCACACTGCTCAGTGGGTTCTACGCGGTTCCCGCCGCGAAGGTGCCGCTGTTCTACATCCTGTGGGCGCTGAGTAATTTCTTCGGCCCCCTGGTGCTAGGGCGGCTGTTCGACACCGTCGGCCGCAAACCGATGATCACCCTGTCCTATGTCGGCTCTGCCGTCGTGGCGATCGTCCTCGCGGTGCTATTCGTGACCCAGGCCGGCGGCGTCTGGGCATTCATCGCCGTGCTTGCGGCGGCGTTCTTCCTGGCCTCGGCGGGTGCGAGCGCGGCCTACCTGACCGTCAGCGAGATCTTCCCCATGGAGACCAGGGCGCTGGCGATCGCGTTCTTCTACGCGATCGGCACGGCGCTCGGCGGCATCACCGGCCCGCTGCTGTTCGGTCAGTTGATCAATTCCGGACAGCGCGGTGAGGTGGTGTGGTCATTCCTGATCGGAGCGGCGGTGATGGCGATTGCGGGCCTCGTCGAACTGTGGCTGGGGGTGGCGGCCGAACAACGCCCGCTGGAAGAGCTGGCGTTGCCCCTGACGGTGGCCGACGCCGAGGACGAAGAATCGGCGGAGGGCTAACGCGAAGAACCCGCAGCCGTGCTGATCGCGCCGTGTAGCGTCCGAACGATGCCGTCCCAGGAAGCCATCGCACAGACCGTCAATCACTATCTCGAGTTCCTCGCCAAGGGCACCGCCGACGATGTCGTCACCCTGTACGCCGCCGACGCCACCATCGAGGACCCAGTCGGATCGGACCTCCGGCGCGGCCACGCCGCCGTCCACGAGTTCTACGTGGCGATCGAAGGTGTCAAGAAAGAGACCGAACTCGCGCAGCTGCGTATCGCGGGCAACGAGGCGGCGTTTTTGTGGCACCTCACCATTGATGCCGGGGACAGCCGCACGCGTATCTCGCCCATCTCGATCATGGAGTTCGACGAGGACGCCAAAATCACGTCGATGCGGGCGTTCTGGTCGCCCACCGACGTTCAGGCCGTGTAGCGACCTAAAAATCCCGTCGCAGGGTCATCGGCGTGACGGCCGGCATGTCGCCCCCGGCGATCACCGTTCGCGCGATCGGTGTCAACGCGTGCACCAAGGCCTCCACCTCGGCGTCGTCGAGACCGTCGAACGCGCGCAGCGCCAGCGCGTCAGTCGTGGTCTCGATGTGGCCCTTGAGGTCGCGCCCGGCCGGGGTCAAGGATCCAGCGTCCGTGAGCAGACCGCGAACGGCCAGGCTGTGCTCGCAGGCACGCCACTCGGCGTCGTCGTAGTGACGGGTCCGCTTGATGTAGTCCCGGGGCACCGCGCCGGCCGCGCACTGCAACACGTTGGATTCCCGCCCGGAGATGCCCGCGGCGACCAGCGCCGCGATGTGACCGTCGCCGCGATGCTCGCGCAGCAGAGTTGTCGCGTGCCAGAGCGCGGCAACCGGATCGGTCGGCCAGGGCAAGGCGAGGTTGGCCGCAAATAGTGGCCGACCGTCCATGGACGCCTGCTGTGCTGCGCTGCTAGCCAATTGTGCTGCGGTGCGGATGGTTTCGTCGTCGGTGACTCCGTAGCGCCGTAACGCGGCCACTGCTGAGGCTTCTCGGGCCCGCAACACAATCTGTGGCCCCGCGATTTCCCACGCCGCGGGAAGGGCTTTGGCCACTCGCGCGGGTGCGAAGTTGTAAAACAGCGCGGTCACGACTTCGGGGGCCACCTGGCCCAGTGGGGCCGATCGGGCCGCGAAGTAACCCATCCAGAACCCGCGGTAGCCGAGGTCGTCCATCGCCGCGCGCGCCTCCGGCGCGAAATACGTCACGGCATGGACTGCTTCGAAGCGGTCGTATAGCTGGCGGGCCAGCTCTGGTGCGCGTTGCATGTCTGAAGCTAACCACTGGGACCCGCACTACGATCACCTCCATGGGCCGACTGCCTCTGGTGCCGTTTGTGGATGGAAGCACTCGGTGATGCGGTCACGGCGTCTCATTCAGATCCGCCGGACCCGCGAGTGGCTGGCGCTGTGCGCTGGAATCGCGTTAATTCCGTGGACCGTTTACCTAGGGTTCACCTTGCCGCAGAGCTACAGCGCCCAGCATTGGCAACTGACCTGGGTTGGCTTCGATATCTTGCTGCTGGCCTTCATGATTGCCACCGCGGTACTCGGCTTCGTCCATCACCACTTGCTGACTCTGTTTGCCTTTACGACGGGAGTTCTGCTGGTGTGCGACGCCTGGTTCGACGTGCTGACCGCGAAACGCGGCGACTTCGCGGTGTCGGTTCTCACCGCCGCGTTGGGGGAGTTGCCGATTGCGGCGGTGCTGATCTTCGGCACGTTGCGGCTCGCGCGGCTGCAGGGCTCGCCGGTGGGCCGGGCACGGTGGCTATTTCGGGTGCGCCGGGAACCGTCCGGCCGGTCCGCCCGGAGCATGCGGATCCGGCGATCGGAGGAACGCTCAACAGCGTCGGCCCGGTGATGGAATTTCTTCCTACACCTACGCGTTGGCGCTGAGCATATAGCGCCATACTCAGCACTGTAACGCGTGAGGGAAGCGCTGCTGCTCACGCCGACGCGCCGGCATTCGCCAAACACAATAACGGCACGCGACATCCCGCCGGTGCGGTTGTCATGGTCTTCGTCTTCTCGGATGCTGCCCGAATCTTCGTGATCCATCGGGTCCCGACGTAATCCTGGGGATACCGAACAATTTCGGCCGCCCCTCGGGCAAGCTTTCTCAGCATGACGGAGCGCCGAGACGACAACCTGCTTATCGTGCACTGGCACGACACCGGCCGCTGGCTCGGCGCGTACGGGCATCGTGGTGTTTCGAGTCCGTGCCTGGATCGCCTGGCCGCCGAAGGCATCCTGTTCACCCGCGCCCATGCGGCCGCCCCTCAGTGCTCGCCGTCACGCGGGGCGATATTCACTGGTCGTTACCCGCACAGCAACGGCCTGATCGGATTGGCCCATCACGGTTTTGAGTACCGCGAGGGAGTCCGCACGCTACCGCAGATTCTTTCGGACGCCGGCTGGTACTCGGCGCTGTTCGGAATGCAGCACGAAACGTCCTTCCCGGCGCGGCTGGGCTTCGACGAATTCGACGTGTCCGACTCGCACTGTGAATATGTCGTCGCCAAAGCGCAGGAATGGCTGACCGAGAGCGCGTCGCTCGACGAGGGAGACCCGTTCATGCTGACGGCGGGTTTTTTCGAAACGCATCGGCCATGGTCGCGCGACCGGTATCAGCCGGCGCCCATCGAGGACGTCGAAGTGCCCGCCTACCTGCCGGACGTCGCGGAAGTCCGCAGCGACTTCGCCGACTTCTATGGGGCGATCGCGGTGGCGGACGCGGCGGTCGGTCGTCTGCTGGACACGTTTGCGGACACCGGATTGGACTCCACCACGTGGGTGGTTTTCTTCAGCGACCACGGTGCCCCCTTTCCGCGCGCGAAGTCGATGCTGTACGGCGCGGGCACCGAAATCTCGTTGATCATCCGACCACCCACGAGGCTGGGCATCGCGCCGCGCGTCTATGACGAGTTGTTCAGCGGTGTCGATCTGCTGCCAACGCTGCTTGACCTGTTCGGCATAGCGATACCGGACGACGTGGAGGGAGTCTCGCACGCGAACCATTTGCTGCGCCCCACGCTGGATGCCGGGCCTGTTCGCCGAGAGGTGTTCACCGAGAAGACGTTTCACGATTCCTTCGATCCAATGCGTGCCATCCGCACCAAGGAATACAGCTATATCGAGAACTACGCGCCACGCCACCTCGTGGACTTACCGTTGGACATCCAGGACAGTCCCTCCGGGAAAGCGGTATTCGACTATGCCGAAGGGCCGCGGCCGGCTCGCGAGCTGTACAGCCTGCTCGACGACCCCAGTGAGTTGAACAACCTGCTGCTCGGGGAGGAACGCGACGGATTGGCCGGTATTGCAGACGAACTCGCACTTCGCCTTCACCTGTGGCGGGAATTTACGGGGGACGTGTGCCCGTCGGAGTTTGCCGGGCCACGAATCCTGTTCGAGCGCACCGAAACCTACGTCGAGGCCTCCGTGCGAACCCTCGGCCTCCGGCCGACCTCGCGTTCGCCACGGGGGACCGAACGCGGTTTGCGGCAGGTGACCGGGACGAAACAATAGCCGCAAGAATTTCGCAAGAAATCCGCGGCTATCGGGCAAGCGCTTTCCGTCAGCCTAAGGGTCGTCGGCCACCGTCCAGCCAGGACGAAATGCGACGACGGCGGGTGGCCGGAGCGCGTGCGCGGGACCGGCCCCGGCCTTTTTGCTGGGCCAACAGTTGAGCCCGAGCTTCGCCTACGGCGAGGTCCCGGGTCCGTGCCGACACCCAAGACATCCAGCCCTCGTTCGGCGCCGCGGCGCCCACGGTGGTGCTGCGGCCGAAGCGGCGACGCCGCGGTGTGCTGGTCGGCGCCCTGGCGGGCACGGCTTTGCTGATCGCCGGTGGCGTCGTCGCGGGCGTCAAGCTCACCCATCCCAAGCCGACCGCAGTTGCGGCGCCGCACGCCGCCAGCGCGGCGCCCAACACCCCCAAGGCTGGTCCCAATACGGGGCCATTCACCGGCGTGTACACCGTCGACTTCGGCAAGGTCACCGGAGTCGACGGCAAACAGGCCCCGGGCGCCACGCCAACCACCGAAACCTGGGCTTCCGCTCGGTGTGCCGCCCCGAAGGCTGTGTGGCGAATGCTTCACGGCGGAGCGGCGACACGATGCAGATCCCGACGATGGCATTCGACCAGGTCGGCGACAGCTGGGTGGCCGTGGGCCTCGGCTCAACGAACTGCGGGAAAGCCGTCGGCGAGGTGTGGGGAGGTATTCACACTGCAACCACGTCCCGACGGCACCCTGGCCGGGGAATCCAACCAGCTGATGGTGGTGGGCTGCGCCAACAAACGGCCCGTGACCTGCACCCGGACCGGAGACGTCGGCGTCAATACCCTTCCGGACCCGGCCACCCTGCCGCCGCGGGTGGTATCGCTGGCCGAAGCGCTGCGTGGCCACTACCACGAAACGGATGTCACGCCGAATGGTTACCGAGATCAGGCCCGCATTCAAAATCCCCGACCAGGGCGTGCAGGCCGCGATAAAATCGCGGCCAAAGCAACCCGATAGTTCGGCTCTAGCAGCGCTCCTCGTCGTCGGTGACGCTTTCGAGCCCCTCCCTGGAGAGTGCTCTGACGAACCCGAATGCGTGCATTCCGGCCCTACCTGGATTTTTGACGATCCATTCGTTGATCTTCCCCAGCGCATTTGCCAACTCATCGCGCTTGACCCGGATCAGGTACGTCTCTCTATCGTCGTTCGGATCATCACTGGCTTCGGCGACGGCGACGGGGTTCTTGAACGCGTAAGCGATTCCATGCACGGCGTCGTTGTTAAGCGCCCACTGAAGTTCGCTGGGGCGCAGTCCGTTCACCGCCAGATTGCGGTACTCGTTCTCGTCGCTTGAACTGCTCACCTGGCCGATGGTCCTCCTCGTTGTGGTCGCGAGAAAGTGGACCACGATGGACTGAGAGTGATGTCGCGCGGGCAATTCGATGAAACTTTCCCACCGCGACACTCTCATCATAAGGAGGTCGGCATGGGAGCGCATGACAACTGAACACCGCAGCAGACCCGAGCGTCGTACAGTTAAGCGGCGCCCACTCATCCAGGCCGGTAGGCCAGCTGGGAGGACTCATGACCGAACGCATCGAGGTCCAGCGCACCATCGCGGCGCCGGCGTCCGATATCTTCGCGGTGCTACGCGACCCGCAGGGCCACGTCGCGATCGACGCGACGGGGATGCTCCAGGACGCCGACGGCGATCCGGTCCAGGCCGTCGGTGACAGCTTCGTGGTCCACATGGATCGTGAGTCGTTGAACGACTTTCCACAGCTGGGCAAGTACGACGTGACCGTACAGATCTCGGAGCTCGAAGAGGATCGGCTGATCTCCTGGACGATTCTGGGCCAGATCCGCCCCCAGATCGGTCACGTCTACGGCTACCGCCTCGATCCAGACGACGGGGGCACCGTGGTCACCTCGTTCTACGACTGGTCGAACATCGACGGGAAGTGGCGCGACGCCAAGATCTTCCCGGTCATTTCTGAGGGTGCGTTGCGGGCAACCCTGGGCATTCTCGACCGCACCGTCCGCCGAGGTTATCCGCGGGCATAACCCCGAAACCTCGTTTACTCAGCCGGCTCTCGCGATTGGCGATTGTTACTCCGACGTCGCTTCACCGTCTTGACCGATGACCAGCGGAATCGAGATCGTCCCCGAGCTGCCGGACACCAATCTCAGCCAGCGGTCATCGACGGACAGGTTCACTTCGACATTGAAGAAAGCGAACCCCGGGAATTTGCCGATGAACGGGGTCGAGCATCGCGTGATGTGGACCCAGGTACCCGCATTGATGTGGCCGGTGCTGGGGCGCGACGCCAAGAGCTTCTGGCATCTCGTAATTGCGGTAGCAGTCTGGATAACCGGAACGGTCGCGGCCGTGTTGTGGGCACGCACCCGTCACTTGCAGATCAGGTGACCATCGGATGGCGCTACCGAAACGGGTGGTTCTCCCGCACTCCGCGATACATGCCCCACCGGACGATCCACGGCATCACCACCCGCTCGACCGACCATGACGGGAACCGAAACATCCGGCCGGTGGGCAGAAAGACCTCCAGCCCGTCGGCTTGGATGCCCAACACCGAACCCCACCGACGGCGCGGCGCCCGGTAGGTGCGCATCGGTCGACCCGCGAATTCGGCGCGGATGTTGTGGGCCAGCAATGCATCCCCGCGATTGCGGGCGGAACTGCGCAGTGGGTCCGTCGCCGCGACATCCCCGATAGCGAAGACACCGTGCTGGCCGGGCACTTGTAGCTCCGGCGTCACGCGCACGAACCCACCGTCATCGAGCAGTTCCGGGGGCAGCCAGTCGGTGTTGGGATGCACCCGCCCGATCGCCCACAACACTGCGTCGGCCGACGACGGGGGCTGTCCGGTGTTCCATTCCACCGGACCGCTGGTGATCTCGTCGCCGGCGAAGCCGTTCGAGAGCGCGGCGCGATGGCCCGGGTGCAGGCCCACGCCGAGGTCGGTCAGTCGGCCCTGGATGCGATTCCAGATCCGCGGGTGATGGCCGCCCAGGGCGCGCTCGCCGGGGAAACACAAGTCGATCCGCTTGCCCGGCCACGTGATTGCGATGTTGGCGGCACTGCTGACGGCCGCCGCGCCACCGCCCACGACGATCACGGAGCCGGCCGAGGCCAGCCGGTCGTGCGCGTCGCGCAGGTCGGCGCGGATCTCAGCCGCCGACTGCAGCGTCGGCCGGCGCCAGAAGCCGTTGGTCACCCCTGTCGAGATGACCAGCGTGTCGTACTCCTCGGCAACAGTCACGCCGTCTTCACCCCGGCCGAACACGGTCCGGGCGGTCAGGTCCACTCCGGTCAGCGAGGCCTGCACCGTGCGTGCCCGATCTAAAGAGCGGAACCGGTCGAACGGAATCCAGTTGTTGCGGGCCCAGTCCTGCGGACGCGCGAGCCGGATGCCGAGTTCTTGGCCGCTGACCAGTGCGGGTTTCGCGGAGATGCCGACGACGTCGGCATGCCGGGCCAGCCGGATCGCGGTCAGGACCCCTGCATCTCCCAGCCCGGCGATGACGACGCGTTTGCGGGTCATTTACGCCCGGTCGGCTTCTGCTGCTGCTCAAGCACTTTCGAAATCAATGCGGAACTCCTCGACGCGCAATGCCCGATTACCCGACCCTCGGCCGCGGTCGGCAAACTGTAACACGTTCTACCGACGGCCTTTGTTAAAGCGGTCCTGCGATAAATCGGCGTTAACGCGGGCCTGAATTCCAGGAAAAACCCGGACGCCAACTGCGGGCTGATGTCTGTGGCCGACGTCGTCGGCGAGATCACCGGCAACCAACCGACCGAGCAGCAGATGATCACGCTGGCCCAGAACACCCCCTCAGGCACCAACCCGGAGCCGATTTACGCGCCATTATCCGACCCGAACCACAACAACGGCAACGGTGGCGGCGAAATGGCGGACTTGTCGTGCTGCTCGACCATTACGGCATCAAACCGCTGATGGCCTGGACGAAAGGCCATCCCGAGCAGACCGGGATGCCCGCGCTGCAGCAGGACCTCACCGACAACGGCAAGATCATCGCCTGGGTCAACTCCGCGGTCATCTGGAACACCAGCGACCAGCGCACCAAGGCCGATCACTACCTCGTCGTCACTGGGATCGACACCAACAAGGACATCGTTCACCTCAACCACCCCGGCGCCGACCACGCTGACGAGCAGGTCTCAACGCCACCTTCGTGAAGGCGTGGAAAACGGGGGAGGAATCGATCGTCGTCACCGGGGTAACCAGCTAGCTGATCGCGGTTTGCGCCTTAGGGATCGCATAACCGTGGCTTAAACATCACCAATCGTGCGATAGCCCTGCGGTACCTGGAGCGGCCACCCTGATCAGCGAGCCGGCATCGACGCCGGACTCAATCGTTTGCACCCTCGCCGTACGCGCTCGTGCGCAGTTGGCCGGCGTGCCGCAATTCGAAGCTGGTTGCTGGGAAGGAAAATGATGTCGTTCGTAAACGTCGCGCCGGAGTTGCTTGAGTCGGCGGCCCACGATTTGGCTGGGATTGGCTCATCGCTGGGTGAGGCCACTGGGTCCGCCGCGGCCCCGACGACGTCGATTGCGGCTGCCGGCGCGGACGAGGTATCGAGCGCGGTCGCGGCGTTGTTCGGCAACCACGCTCAGGAATTCCAGGCACTTACCGCCCGGGCGGCCGCGTTCCACAACGAGTTCGTGGGCATGGTGAAATCGGGCGCGGGTGCGTATCTGAGCACCGAGGTCGCCAACGCCGAGCAGGCTCTGGCGGGTGCGGTGACCGCGCCGGCCCAGATGTTCAGCGGCGCCGCCCACAACGTCGGCGGTGCCGTAGCCGCCCTTGAGCACAGCGGCGCTGCCTCGCTGCTCACCAGTCCCGCGCAGGGCCTGTTCAGCCCCGGCAACATCGCCGCAATCGAAGCCCCGTACAAAGCGCTCGTCACCAATACTGAAACCAACTTGCAAAGCATCATGGGCGCCAGCGCTGCCAACCCGCATCCCTTGCTGCAGCAGATCATCAGCAACCAGACTGGCTACGCCCAGACGATCACCACGGCACTGCAGAACGCCGGCAAGGACATAGGCACCGGGGCAGCCGGATTGCGGAACAGTTTCCACGCCGCCGGGCAAGCCCTGCTTGCGGGCAATCCCAACGCCGCTGCCGACGATGTTTTGCAGGGTCTGGAGAATTTCTTCCTCCCGAGCTTTACGGTCCCTCCCATCACGGGCTCGGCCCCGATACCCATTACGCTGAACGGCCCTTTGGGTGACCTGTTACCTATCTTGGGCATCCCCGGTCAGATGGCGCAGAACTTCACCAACACCTTCCAGGCGCTCACCAACTTCTCCACGACGATCGACCCGAATAGCCTGGGTGTCACGTTTGGGTTGCCCTTAGCCCTCCTGCTTGATGTGGTGGGCTCGCCGGTCAACATGCTGTCTGCGCTTAATTCCACCGCGCATGCACTGACCGGCGCGCTGCAAACCGGGAACCTGGTGGGTGCCGTCGATACGGTGCTCGATTCTCCCGCGATCCTCGCCAACGCCACCCTCAACGGCCAAACGCTGCTCACCCTGCCGCCGGTCACCCTGGATCTCGGCGGTCTCTCGCTTACCACCTCACTCGAAATTCCGTTTGGTGGGATTCTCGCTCCTCTTAGTCCCCTAACCGCCGAAGTTTTCGGAATTCCGCTCCAGCTTGAAGCTGGCACGCACATCGGTGGCATCATTCCTGCCCTGACGCAGTTCGTGCCTGAACAGCTCGCGCAGGCAATCGGTGACATCTAGCCACCCTGACACGCAGCTGTAGACCGGAACCGAATCAGCTTGCGACACAACGCCGCTAGTCCGTGTTCATCGACTTTCGGCCAATTGCCGCGCGAACGCGTGTTGAAGGTGCGCGACGATCTCCCGGCGGGCGCGTCGTGCGCCACGGTTGGCTCCCGGTGTTGCGATGAATGCGTATGCGGCATAAGGATATTCGGTCAATGCCGCGAGGGCGCCGGCGTCACGCAGACGACGGGCGTAAGCGTGGCCTTGGTCGCGCAGCGGATCGAAGCGCGCCGTCTGCACCACGGCAGGCGCCACACCGCGCAGGTCTGACGTCAGCAGGGGCGAGATCAGTGGGTCGGCGGGATCGTTGTCCCGCAACCAGATACGCCTGAAAGCGGTCAATGAGTCCTGCGTCAGGATGGGGTCGGCGTTTTCGACCGCTGACGGGTAGGACAACATCGCGTCGGTGAAATCCACGACTGGATAGATCAGCACTTGAAGCGCCACTTCGATGCCGTTGTCGCGGGCGTGGACGGCGGCGACAGCGGCTAGGTTCCCGCCCGCACTGTCACCCATGAGCGCCGGCGGCCCAGGGCAAGTGTTGAGATCCGACGCCGCGTCGCGGACCCCATCACGGGCGTCGAACGCGTCCCGCGTGGCGGCCGGGAATGGATGCTCCGGAGCGAGCCGGTAGTCCACCGACACCACCAGGGCCGGGGTCCGCGCCGCGACACCGGAATTGAGCCAATCGGTCTGCGCCGCCGTCCCGAAGGCGAAGCCGCCGCCGTGAAAGTGCACCACCAACGGCAGTGCGCCCTGATACCGGAATGGCCGATACACCCGCATCGACAAGGTGCGGTCGCGCAGGGGCAGCGCCCGCTGCTCGATGGCGACATGACGATGGGGAAACCCGGTAATGACGCGCGCGGCTTTCGAGGCGCGCAGTCTGTTCAACCGATCTCGCGCAGCGATCAGTTCGTCGTTGGTCAATTCCGAAAGCGGTCTGGTCGATCGGCTCACCAAAGCAAGCAAGCGAACTCCCAATGGTGGGTTCGGTGCCACCGACGGATCCTAACGTGGCTCGCTCGCGAAACTGACTGTGCTCGGGGTTCAGGGCGGAACAAAAGGGTCGCGACACGGTCTCGGATGCATACCTTTTCGCGCCTCACCGGTCACAAGAGCCCCGCAGATCACTATCGTCACATGAGCCAGCTACCGACGTCAATGCGGCGTCGTCGCCTGGAAACCCGGAAAGGTATGACATTGTCGGCGATTCCGCGAATCATGTCGGTATTTGTGGCGTCGACGGCCGCTGTCGGACTCACCGCTGCGATAGGCCTCGCGCCGCCGGCGAGTGCCACTCCCTGTGAGGCGCCCGAAGCGAATATCGACCCCCCGGCCAATTCCACACCCATGCCCGCGCCCCAGCCGGTCGTCCGGCCACCGACTGGGCGCAGGCCGCCTAACGCGAACGACCACGCGCCGCTACCAAAGCTGGGTCCGCTGATCTCTTCTCTGCTCAAGCCGGGTACCGGGGGTACTCGATACTCCGCGCCGATGACACATCAAGCGGAGGTAGTACCGCCTGGGCCCAATCCTCCCGGTGCAGGAAACGCACCGCCGGCGAATGCCAACCAGTTGGCTCCCAATGCGGCCCCAGTGCAACCGCAGCCGGCGCCGCAGCCAGCAGCGCAGCCGGCACCGCCGCCGCCTGCGCAGATCGGTGGGGCTCCGACCTCGCTCGTCGACTGGATAACGGGTCCGAACGGCCCGAACAAAACGCTCGAGCGTTTCGGCATTTCGGGAACCGACCTCGGGGTCGTCTGGGACAACGGCGATCCCGCGAACCGTCAGGCGCTGATGGCCTTCGGTGACACGTTCGGCTATTGCAAGGTCCACGGCCAACAGTGGCGATACAACGTGCTGTTCCGCAGCTCCGACCATGACCTGTCCAAGGGCGTCCACGTGACACCCGGGTCGGCTTCTGACAGGTACTCCGGCTCGCCGGCATGGCAATCGGGGCTGTCTAAACAGATCATCAACACCCCCAGAGTGGCGCCCAAAGAGACGGGACTCATTCCGACCTCTGCCATCTCCCTTGGGGGGACCCAAGTCATCAACTTCATGTCCATCAGGGAATGGCTCCGCGATGGCGACTGGTCGACGAACTATTCGGGGATCGCGATGTCCCGCGACAATGGCCAGAACTGGACGGTCTCTCCCGGCTCGATCCGCCCGGCCTCGGCGGACAACGTCCCGGGAGGCAGGTTCATGCCTGGAAATGAGCATTTCCAGATGGGCGCCTTCATGAAAGGTAAAGACAACTACCTCTACTCGTTCGGGACACCGTCTGGGCGCGGCGGTGCGGCGTTTCTGTCGCGCGTTCCCCCGCGCTTTGTGGCGGATCCCTCCAAATACGCGTACTGGAACGGTGATTCGAACTCCTGGGTCCCCGGTGATCCGGGGAAGGCCACACCGGTTTTCCCCGGGCCGGTGGGTGAGATGTCAGCCCAATACAACGACTATCTCAAGCAGTACCTGGTGCTCTACACCGACGGCGGCAGCAACGACGTCGTCGCCAGGACGGCGCCGTCTCCGCAGGGACCGTGGAGCCCAGAGCAGATGCTCGTCAGTTCTTGGCAGATGCCCGGCGGCATCTACGCGCCGATGATCCACCCCTGGTCGTCGGGTAGGGACCTCTACTTCAACCTGTCGCTGTGGTCGGCATACGACGTGATGTTGATGCACACCGCGCTGCCCTAGGCGCTCGGCTCGAGCCTCGGCGCACTGGCCGGCAGCACGTGCGCAAGCTCGCTGCGCGAACGGATACCCAGCTTGGCGAAGATCTTGCGCAGGTGGTACTGCACGGTGCGTGGGCTGATGAACAGCTGTCCGCCAATCTCGTTGTTGGACAAGCCCTCCTGCGCGAGCCGCGCGACCTGCAGTTCCTGCGGGGTCAGATCGACGCCAACTACGCCGGTAGCGGTGGAGCGCTTACGTACCGATTCGCCGGTGGCCAGTAGCTCGCGGTGCGCCCGGTCGGCGAACGCGTCGGCGCCCATGGCCGAGAACATCTCCTTGGCCGTACGCAGCTCGGCGCGCGCGTCAATGCGCCGATTCTGGCGCCGTAACCACTCTCCGTAGATGAGGTGTCCGCGGGCGCGCTCAAGCCCAACCTGAGTGTGGCCAAGGTGTTCGAGGGATTCGCGGTAGAGACTTTCGGCCGCATCGCCGTCGGCCAACAGCGCGGCGATGCGCGCGTCGATGCCCAGTGCCCACGGGGTCGGAGTCGCCTTGGCGCGCACCGTCATCCAATCACGCGCGGCGCCAAGAATTTCGACGTTGCCGGTGCGCGACGCGGCCTCGACCAACTCCGGGATGACGAGGGCCCCCATCCCGACGTGGTCGTGATCGAAGACCGGCTTGATGGCAGCCAGCGCGTCGGCGTGACGGCCGAATCCGTTGGTGAGCACCGCGCGTCCGTAAGCGGCGAAATCCGCGACCTTGCACTTACCTTCGGCCTCCGCAGACGCCGTGGTCTCCTCGATCAATTCACAGGCCTTTTCGCGCTGGCCGCGCCACGCGGCCAGGAGTAATCTGCTGAACCTCAGCGGCGGGTTGCCCGTCGCGGCCGCGGTCGCGCAATCCTCCTCGACCACCGCGGCTGCTTTCTCGAATTCACCACGCAGCAACAGCGTCCAGGCAAGGTAGTGCAGCGCGAACTGCAGATGGATGGGTGCGCCGGTCGTGCGGTCGAATTGCGTCTCGCGCAACGCTAATGCATACCAAGATTGGGCGTCCCACACTTCGGCGGCCAGAGTTGCGCCCATCTTGGAGCGGGTGATGGGCAGCCAACTATCGGGCTGGCCGGCAACGACATCCGCGGTGAGCAGCATCTCGATCGCGCGATTGAACAGGGGAGCCGCGACCGCATAGCCATCGGTGAATCGAGCCACGAACGCATCCAGCAGCACGTCGACGGCCCTCTGCGGCTGCGGGCTCGGTGGACCCGCGGCGGCGGCAGTAGCCGTTGCCATGATGCTCCTCCGGTCCGGACCATCCGGACCCGCCAGCCACATCGCGGCGTCCAACGCGCGCAAACGCGCTTCGCGGGATGACTCGGCGCACAACGATTCAAAGCGCCCGGCCGCGCTTTGCAGCAGTTGAGCCGCTTCGCGCACGCGCAATTGGTCGAAGGCGATCTCGCCGCGGAGGTATTCCACCTGCGCCGCTTGGAGCGCGTCGTGGGGTCCGGCTTCGACGCGGACCAACAGTCCGAGCGCGGCGTCGAGGGCGCCGGCGTCGCGTTTGGCCTTGGCTGCGGCCAGCATCCGCGCCGCACGACGATCCGGCGCCGGTGTCAGCACAGCCGCAAGCTCCAAAAACGCCGCTCCGGCCGCCACACCGCCGCGCGCCAGAGCCCGCTCGGCGGAGCCCTCGAGTTCCGCGGCGACGGTCTCGTCGGGGCCGGACGCGGCCTGAGCGCGATGCCAAGCTCGGCGGTCAGGATCCAACCGCGGGTCGGTGGCTTCGGCTAACGCCCGATGTATGTTCCGCTTGTCCGCCACCGGCGTTGACCGGTATACGACGGAGCGGATCAGCGGATGATGGAATTGCACCCGGGTGCCGAAGTCGATCAGCCCGGCCTCGATCGCCGGCGTGGCGGCCCCGGGATCGAGCCCCAGTCGCGCCGCGGCGTTCCACCGCACCGACGGCTCACCGACCGGATCGGCGGCTGCCAGCTGCAGTATCTCCTTGGTCGCCGGCGGCAGGGCCTCGAGGCGGCGCATGAAACTGTCCTCGAGACGGCTCGCGACCGGCATGACGGCCGGCAGCGCAAACCCGCCCGCCAGCTGCGCCGGCGTTATGCCGCGCGGCAACTCAAGCAGGGCCAGGGGGTTGCCGCGGCTTTCGGTCACGATCTGCTCGCCGATCACCGGATCAAGCGGCGCGTTCAGAGCCCGGTCCAGCAGTGTGCGGGCGTCGGCGTTGCTGAGGCCGTCGAGGTGCAGTTCGGGCAGTCCAGACAGCTCCTCGGTAGCGAGCTGGGTGGCAAAGATCAGACCCACGGACTCGTCACCCAAGCGCCGCGCGACAAAGGCCAGCGCTTGCGCCGACGCGCGGTCAAGCCACTGCACGTCATCGATCAGGCAAATCATCGGCTGCTGCTTTGCCGTGTCGGCCAGCATGCTCAGCACGGCCAGAGCGATGAAGAACCGGTCCGGAGCCGCCCCCTCGCGGAACCCGAAGGCCATTTGCAGCGCGTCACGCTGCGGCGGGGGGAGCTTGTCGAGGCGAGACAGGATTGGCGCGAGTAGCTGATGCAGGCCGGCGAACGCGAGCTCCATTTCCGCTTCGACTCCGCCCGCACGCAGCACTTGGCAGTCGCCGGCATGCTCGACGACCCAGTCCAGCAGCGCCGTCTTACCCAGGCCGCACTCGCCGCGCACGACCAAAACACGGCTCCGACCGGCCCGGACATGGTCCACAAGGTCGGTCAATGCACGCGTTTCCGCGTGCCGCCCGATCAGCCCGACGGCTCGCATCGCCCTATCAGGACCCCCGTCCGGCATAGGTCGAAGTTACACGCACGCCAGTCGCCACGACTGGCCGATGGCGGACTCGAAAGCCGGCCGCGAGTGCCCATACTGCACCGGCACTCTTCGTTTGGAGGATCCCATCGTGTTCAGGGGCGGTCGCTCGTGACGCCGCCGATCCGCGGTCGCGACGACGAACTCAGGGTTGTCCGCGAGCGTGGTGGGGCACTCGCTAAGCGCCGCGGGGGCGTCGTCGTCGTCGAGGGCCCCCCGGGTATTGGCAAGACCCGGCTATTGCAGGAGTTCACCGCGCGCGCAGACAAGAGTGTGCGGTCGTTGTTCGGGCAGGCCTTCGAGTATCAGCAGACGGTGCCGTTTGCGCCGTTGTTCATGGCGACCCTGCGCGCGGATCCGGCGATTAGTCAGGCCTCGACGCTGCGCCGCGTCGGTGCCGGTTCTGGGTCCGCCGACTTGCGTTACCTGGTGGTGCACGATTTGCAGGCCGCGATCGGTGCGGCGGCGTTGAAAGCACCGATCCAGATCGTCCTTGACGACATCCACTGGGCCGATCACGCGACCCTGCTGGCCGTGCGGTCGTTGACGGCCGGCCTCGCCGGCGCTCCGGTGCTGTGGGTGCTGGCCACCCGTGCCGGCGCCGGGGGACCGGCGGTCGCTACGACGGTCAGCCTTCTCGAACGTGACGGCGCCCGGGTGTTGCGGTTGAACGCCGTCGGGCCGCCCGCGGTGGCCGACATCGTTGCCGACGTTCTGCACGCGGAAGCGGATGCGTCGCTGCTCAGTCTGGCCGACAAGGCGCACGGCAACCCGTTCCTGGTGATGGAGCTGATCCAGGGGCTACAAGAAGAGAACCGGATCACCGTCACGCGGGGGCGCGCCAGCGTTGACGGGCAGGAGCTGCCGCGGCGGCTCACCGCCACGATGCAAGAGCGGTTGGACCGCCTCTCGGCGGATGCGCGACGGGTCGTGCAGGTGGCTTCGGTTCTGCCCGACAGCTTTTCGGCCGGGTTGCTGGCCGAGATGCTCGAACGCCGCCCGATCGGCCTGATCTCGGCCGTCGAGGAGGCAGTGCGGGCCGACCTGCTCACCGAAGACGACCCACCAGCCAGCGGGCTGCGATTCCGGCACGATCTGCTGCGACAAGCCACCCGGCAATCGATGCCGCAATCGCTGCGACGAGCGATGGAGCGTGACGTCGTGAGCGTGCTCCTCGAAGGCGGCGCAGCGCCGGCAGAGGTGGCCACCCAACTCGCACGTAGCGCCGAAGTCGGCGACAAGGCGGCGATCCGCGCGCTGCGGCAAGCCGCACAATCCCTTGCCGCCTCCGATCCGTCGACCGCGGCCGACATCAGCAAACGAGCCCTGCAATTGCTCCCGTGGCAGCATCGGGCGCGCGGCCCGTTGGTCGCCGAAACCGTTGTGCTGCTCAATCAGGCGATGCGTTATGGCGAAGCGCAGCAACTAGCCGCGGCAACGCTTTCGGACAACCTTTCGCCGCAGGAAGAGGCCGACGTTCGGCTGGGGTTGTCCATGCTCTCGCCGCGCCCGGCCGGCCAACGCGCCGAAGAGAATCGACGTGCCCTCGAACTGGACAGCGTCAGCGACCTCACCCGGGCGCGGCACCTTGGCTGGCTGGCCTACAACCTTGCGATGGACGGCCAGACCGGCGATGTCCGTCGTGCCGTCGATGACGCGCTGCGGGCTGCGGCATCGACGGATGACACGCTGAGCACAGTGCTCGCCGAAGTGTCACTGGCCCTTGTGAATTGCGCGGACGGGCACGCCGGCGACACCGAAGAATCTCTCGATCGCCTCGCCGCGCTGACGCGCAGCGCAGAACCCGGCGCCGTGCAACACTTCGCGGCGGTGAACCGCGCCATTCTTCTTGCCACCCTGGGCCAGCTCGACGAGGCCATCACCAGTGTGTCCGGCAGCCTGGGACTTGCTCGTGCACAACGCAATCAGATGGCGATTCAGCTGCTCACCCAGATACAGGCGTTGATCCACCTGGCCGCCGGGCGCCTGCAGACGGCACGGGCCACCGTCGAGTCGCTTCCCGAGCAGGAGCGCATTACTTGGACACGCATCGGAGGTCGGATAGGCCTAATGACCCTCGCCAGAGTGGCGGCCCACACCAATGACCGCTCGCTGCTGCGAGAGGTGGCAATCCACGCCCGTGATGCCTATGCGGCGGCAGGCCCCGCCCACCGACGCGAGGGCATGGCGGCTCTTGCGCATGCGGCATGGCGGCGCGGTGACACCCAGGAAGCGCAGCGATGGCTCACCGACGATTTCACGCTCCTGCAGACCCCATTGTGGGCCGTCGACCTCGATCATCTCGTGCTGGCCGCCCGGGTCGCGGCCGCGACCGGTGACGCTGGGCTGCGCGCCCGGGTGTTGCACGCGGCGGAGCTGCTCACCGGGGAAGAACCGGGGGCGCCGTTGTTCAACGCGGTGGCCCAGCACGCGCGAGCCATTCTCGAACGCGACGCCGACGCGCTGGTGGCGGCGGCCAAATCGCTGAGCGAGTTGTCGCGGCCGCTGCTGCACGCCGCCGCCGCCGAGGATGCCGGCATGGAACTGGCCCGCATCAACCGCACCCCGGAAAGCCTTGACGAGCTCAATGTCGCGTTCGAAACCTACCTGCGCTGCGGTGCGACCGCCGACGCCCAGCGGGTTGGTCAAGTCCTACGGACGCACGGCATTTCGCGACGCATAGTGGGCAAGCCACGCCCGCAGCGTGGAATCGACAGCCTCACTGACAGCGAGCTCAAGGTCGCCCATCTGGTGGCTGCCGGAGCTACGAATCGCGCGGTGGCGCAACGACTCTTCCTGTCGCCGCACACGGTGAACTCTCACTTGCGCAATGCATTCGCCAAGCTCGGCATCAGGTCGCGCACGGAGTTGAGCCGCTTCATCAACGCTCACCATGAGCCGGTGGTTGACGAGCCATGGCCGAATTAGGCGCTGCCCAGTCGGTCGACACCTTGCGGTGCCTGATCAGCCATGTGTCACCGTCGGGCACCATGATGTCGCGGTAGCGGCCGAAATGGTCGAGCCCGATCTGGGTGACCACGGTGAAGTACGACGAGACGTGGGCCTGGTCGGGAGTTAACTCGGTAAACAGCACGTTTGCGACATTGTGTCGGACGATAGGCTTGACGTCAGTGTCGGCGGCGACGTTGCCGGTGACGTTACCGAGGAACGCGGAGATTTCGGAGCGGCCCCGCAGCGGCTCGAATCCACGTATCTCGAGGACTCCGTCGGCGCAGAATGTCTCCGCGAGACCACCGATCCGGCCGGCGTCACCCGACCAGTTGTATCGGGCAAGCGTGTCCCGGATCTGTTCTCGGGCAACCAGTTTCCAGATGTCCACCGTCGTGACTCCTCATCGGGCCGGGGTTGTCCCCGCTTCGTCGCTGTGCAGCCGCACCATGCGCGTCGTGCTGCTCTCGTCGAGGTCGACGAGATCGCTGCGCGAGCGCAGGAAATCACTGAATGACTTGAACCCCAACGACTTCTCGCTGAACGACGGGTCCATGCGCTTCATCTGGGCCTTGACTTCGGAGTTGTGCAGCCAGTCGGCGTCCTCTTTCTCCTGGCCGATGCGCAGCGCCCGCTCGAGCAACCCGGTGGCGGCGGCCTGCGGGTCGCCGGGGGCGGGCTCGTCGTCAGGTGCGGGCTCGTCGTCAGGTGCGGCGGTGGTCGCGCGTCGGCCGCGTTTGGCGGCCTTCGGGGCCGGGGCCGGGGCCGGGGCGGGGGTGGGTATTCCCGGCAGCGCGTCGTAGGTGACGAACTCGTCGCACGCGGCGGCCAGCGACCGGCTGCTGGCGCCGGCCACGCCGATGCCGACAACGTAGCGGCCCAGGCGCTTGCAGCGCTGCGCGAGCGCGATGTAATCCGAGTCGCCGCCAACTATGACCACGTGGGTCAGGTCGGGCAGCCGGAACATGTCCTCGACTGCATCGACCGCCAGCCGGATGTCGGCGCCGTTCTTGCTGTAGCCGGATGCCGGAAACAGTTGCACCAGATCGACTGCGCGGCCGACGAGCTGACCGTGGTAAGCGGCGTTGACGTCGGCGGACCAATCCGCGTAGGCGCGGGTGAGGACGAGAGTGCCGAAGGACGAAGCGAAGTCGATGACCGCGCCGACATCGACGGTCGCCACCTTCAGCCGCTCATCTTCCAGACCCTTTGCTTTGTCCCGGTGAAATGAGGTGCGACCGTGCACCTGGTCGTACCTCGAGATCACGATGTTGTCGAAATCGAGGTAAACCGCGACGCGAGTTGGGCCGGATTCGGTCATGTTGCCTGCGTTGTTGTCTGGAATGCCAACTTCGGAACCATCCGCTCATCGTGCCAGACCCATCAGGCGTGGACCCAGTTGATTCACCCGCCCATGTCGGGGCGGAAGCTGTACTCGAGCTCTGGCGTGATTCGGTTCAGGTCGAAGACGGCGATGAGGGCCCGTAAGAAAGCGGAGGACCACCCTTGATCTCCCAGAGCTTGCCGCCGGTGACGATGGTCGCCTCGATGGTGTCGAACTGGCGCCACCGGTCCAGCCCTCCGTGCGCCCCGAGCACCGCGTCGAGCGGGCCCGTCATCGCTGGCCGTCGAGCATGTTGAGGACGACCCGAAACCTGGCTCCGCCGGACATCATTCGCTCATAGGCCGCGGGTGCATCCTCGAAAGACATCACCTCGGTCATGGGCGCGACCCCATGCGTGGCGCTGAACTGTAGGTTGGCCTCGTTTTCGATCGACGTGCCAGTCAGGCTGCCGATGATCGAGCGGCCACCAAAGATGAGATCGGAAGTGTTGACCTCGATCGGGTCGTCGGCCGCACCGACGACTATCAGCTGGCCGCGCGGCGCGAGCCCGGCCACCAGCGGCGACATCGATGCGCCGCTGGCCGCGGTGGCTACGATCGCGACCGCCCCGCCAAGCTCTTGCAATGCCTTGGCGGGATCGACTGCCGCGCTGTCGATGTAGTGGTGTGCGCCGAGCTTTTCTGCCAGCACAGCCTTGTCGGTGCCTCGTGCGATGGCCGCGACGCGGTAGCCGAGCTTGTTGGCGTACTGCAACCCAAGGTGGCCGAGACCGCCGATACCCTGGACCGCCACCAACGCGTCCGGTCCGGCGTTCAACCTCTGCAACGCGTTGTAGGTGGTGATGCCGGCGCACAGCAGTGGAGAGGCATCCACAGATGTCAGGCGGTCGGGAACATGGACCAGCCCGCTGGCACGCGCATACATCACCTCGGCGTATCCGCCGTCCACGGTCGTGCCCGTCCAAGGTTGGTTAGCGCAGTTGACGAAGTCCCCGTGACGGCACCAGACACAGATGCCGCAGTGACCGCCCAGATAACCAACACCGACGCGGTCGCCGACTTTCCATTCGGTAACGCCCGCACCGACGGCGTCGATCACGCCGACGACCTCGTGCCCGGGTACCACCGGTTGACTCGGGTCGGGCCGCATGCCCTCGACGGCGAGCACGTCGCTGTGGCACACACCGCAGCTGTCCACGCGAAGCCGCACCTGACCAGGCTGTGGCTCGAGCGACTCGCGCTCTACCAACTCGAACTGCCGTTGCCCAGTGACTTGGTAAGCGCGATATGTCGACATGTCAAGCCTCCATTGTGTTCGCATCCGCTCGGTGTCTAGGACACCATGAGCGCACCGACCGCGTTGCGAATTCCCGCAATCGGATCGCCAGCCTGTCCCAATTGATGGTGGTATTGGCGGGAACAGCTTGAGCGCTCTGTTAGTTCACGCGCTCTTGGCCAGGACAAGCAGCCCAGATGCGCTGTCGCTCTTGGCTACTCGGCGGATCAACATACGAGTGGCCTTCTCCAGGATTTCCTGTGCGGCGTCGGGTCGACGGGCACGCTCGGCGCGCCGTGCCGCCGTGGCAATGGTCATGCCCTGCTCGTAACCGGTGATGACGCGCGGATCGACATAGGAGCCGCGCGCGACCGCCGGGGTGTTGCCCAGTTCCTCGGCGACCTCCCTCATCACCGCGGCCTCCACGCGCTTGGCCACCCGCTGGGATACGGCCGGGTCCGCGTCGGCGAACGCCGCGGCGGCCAGGACCGTCCCATGCCACGTGCGCAGGTCCTTGACGGTGTAGTCGTCGCCGACGAGCTCTTTGAATCGGGCATTGAGGTCATCGGCCTGAACGTTCACCCATCCGGACCCCATGCGGCACACCAGAAGCCGTTCGCTCCTTTCGGTACGGCGCATCAGCGAATGGACCGCCCGCACAACCTCGGGGTCTTCAACTTCCACGGTGCGCCGGACGCCGCTCTTGGCGGGGTAGTCGAATTCGACCGCGTCGCGCCGCACCGTCGCGTGTTCACACAGCAGAGTGGCGATCCCGTAGGACTCGTTCTCCTCGGCGTACTCCTCGCCGCCGGCGCGGAAGTAGCCGCGATCGAGCAGGCGCAGCGCCAGCGCAAGCACCCGTTCCCGCGTCAGGCCTCGGCCGGCAAGGTCGCGCGCGATGCTGGCCCGCCACGCCGGTAGCTGTGTGGACAGTTCCAGGACGCGGTCGAACTTCTGCTCGGCGCGCTCCTGCTGCCAGGCCGGGTGATAGAGATACTGGCGGCGACCGGCCGCATCGGTGCCGACGGCCTGAATGTGGCCGTTGGGCTGCGGTGAGATCCACACCTTCTTCCAGGCGGGCGGAATGACCAGCTCCTTGATCCGCTCCAGCGTGTCGTTGTCGGTCAGCAGCTCGCCATCGGACCCGTAGTAGGCGAAACCTTTGCCTCGGCGCTGGCGCGCGATTCCCGGCTTGCTTAACGCACTGCGACGCAGCCGCACCTCCGCCTCCCTTCTTCGGTCAGGCAACCACGCGAAATTGTCGTACGGTGATAATCGGGCCGTCCCTCTAGCGGCGGCGCCTAGCCTGATCCATGCCGGACCGGATACCCCCGAGCTGACGACGCCAATCGACGCCCGCGTCTGCTCGGGTTCACTACGGAAAATTACTTAACTGGATTGTGGTTTTAGCCGCGCGTTCAGCGGGTATGATGATTTCCATGGTTAGCGGGTGCCAGCTCGGGGTGGATCGATTACCCGCAGCTGTCGTTGGGCCGTTTTAGCGGCCACTAGGCTCAAACACACGGGGGTCTAACAGTGATCGATGAAGCAACACTAAGGCACTGGCAGCGGGTGGGCCCTCCGCCGATCTTTGAGCGTCAGCTCATTCACTCCCACTTGCAGGCCTACGACGAAGTTCGGCGCCTACGTAGCGCCTTGGCGGCCGTTCTGGGCACGCTGGACGCGGTTGACAGCGGTGAGTTCGACGCGGCTATCGAAGGGCTTCTCAAGCTGGATCGTCTGAATTGACGATCAACTGCTTCAGCTAAGCCTTGCGCCCCTAAGCGCATCGCGGGTCCTACGATGGCACAACAATCGGCCGAAGGCTGAGGTGTTTTCATGCCGAAGACAACGAAGAGCGGCACGGCGAAGAAGGACGAATTGCCCAGCACGTTGCGGCGTTCCAGCGGCAAGGCGCAACGCACGTTCGCCAAAGCTCACGACTCTGCCGCCGAACAATACGGCAGCGAGGAGCGAGCGCATCGCGTCGCCTATGCCGCCGTCAAGCACAGCTTCGAGAAAGTCGGCGACCACTGGGAAGCCAAGGAGCAGCAAGGCCCTTCCGATAAACACGCCGAGCGCGGCGGCTTGCACAACCCGCTGCCGACGGCCGAAGGCGTTGACGCCAACGCCAGCAAGAAGCATCTGCTCGAGATTGCGCGTCGGCTCGATGTCCGGGGGCGATCAACGATGACCAAGTCCGAACTCGTCGACGCAATCAAAAAACACAACCGCCGTGCCCGTGGCCGCTGAACTGACGAGATGGGCCGGGCTGCCATAACGGTTTGGTCACGATCGAGATCACGATTACCTAAGAACCGATCAAAGTTACTGAGGGTTCTTATGTTTGGTGCTCGGTTTTGGTTGCCGGCTTAGCGAAAAGCACCGTTTGCGTGGCGGGGATCACGCCGCGGGCAGGTGACAAGCGATTAGCGCGGTTCGTTGACGGCGAACACCGGCTGCACACGGTTTTGCTTCGACTACTTTGGATTTCGGGGGATCGGGCAACCCAGAGAAGCTCAAGCTCAATTCACACATTCGAAGGAAAAATGATCATGAAATTTAGCAGTATGCCCGCGCGCCGGCGAGCGGCCGGCATCAGCGCCGGCTGTCTGCTCGGGGGGCTGACCATAGGCATCATCGCGGCGCCGACGGCGGCCGCAGCAACTGACTGCAGTCCGGGCGGGGTGAACGCCACCGTTTCGTCGGTGACCGGTACGGCGCGCCAATACCTGGACGCGCACCCAGGCGCCGGCCAGGTGGTCATGGCGGCCTACGGGCAACCGCGTCCGCAGGCGGCGGCCAGCTTGCGCAGCTACTTCACTGCGCACCCGCAGGAGTACACCGACCTGCGTGGGATTCTGGCACCTATCGGGGACACCGAGCGCCAGTGCAACGTGACGGCGCTGTCGCCGGATCTGGAGTCGGCTTACCACGCGTTCATGGCCGGCTGATCCAATAGCCTGTGGCAGGCGCTCCGCAAACGGAGCGCCTGCCACAGTCCTCGGCACTAAACGAGATTCACAAGAACCGGTCATCTTTCCACGTTGAAGAACGAGTCGCCGTCCTCCGGCGTCCCGTCGATTTGGCCGCTTTCCCGGCCGTGCCGGGTCGGGTCAAGGCGGTCTAGCTCGTCGTCGCTCACCACGTCGAGCGCCCCGCCTTCATCTGAGTCGTGTGCCTCCCTGGACGGCCAGTTTTCGCTGGGCTCGTCGGAAGTCTCCGCCGCCAGTTTTTCGTCGAGCGACTGCGCATCGTCGGCGTCGATCCACTGGTCGGGCGGATCGACCACCTCGTCGCCGTCGTCGTTGCGCACCTCGTCGGAATCCAGGCTCTCGCTCTGCTCGAGCATGTCGTCGCCGTTGTAGTTATCCACGATGGCCGATTGCCCGACGCGGCGCGGGGTTAAACAGGTGAGGGGTCAATGTCGGCGCATCGGTCAGGGTTCGGCCGGTCGATTGGTCCATTCCCGGTCGGTTCGGCGCGAGGAGCGGAACCATCCGCCCGCCGCGGCAGTGCCGCCGTCGGTCGGGATGGTGTGGCCGGTGACGAACGCCGACAGGTCTGAGGCCAAAAAGAGGATCACGCGGGCCTGGTCTTCCGGCAGCCCCATCCGTCCAACCGGAACCCATTGCGGCCACTGCGCCTGCTCCTCGGCGGACAGCCATTGCGAGTAGGGCACCTGGAGCGATTCGGTGACGTCGGGGCCGATCGCGTTGACCCGCACACCGTCGCGTCCTACCTGGACCGCCAGGCTGCGGGTGAAATGGATGACCGCTGCTTTGAAAGCGGCGTAGACCGGATCCTCTGGGTAGCCCCGCACCCCTTCGACGGACGAGACGTTGACGATCGCGCCGGCGCGCCGGTCGATCATGGCGGGCAGGAACGCGCGGGTGACGAGGAAGACGTGGTGCAGGTTCACCCGGTAGAGCTCATCCCAGAGCAGCGGGTCGGTGGTGGCGAAGCTGCCCGGGTGCCGCACCCAGTGGCCGACGTTGTTCACCAGCACATCCACCCGGCCGTAGCGATCCAGCACAGAACGCGCCAAGCCGGCGACCTGGTCGGCGTCGCGGACGTCGGCGACGAGCGCCAGAGCGGATCCGTCGGCCATCGTGATCTCGTCGGCACACCGCTGAGCGCGCTCGGCGTCGATATCGGCGATGACCACCTGGGCGCCGTGGTGCGCGAACAGCCGCGCGGTCGCCGCGCCGATGCCGCCACCGCCACCGGTCACCACCGCGACCCGGTCGGCCATTAGCGGACCCAAATGCACTGCCTGCTCCATGGACATATCTTGGGCCACGGCTCCGCTGATGCGATGGGGACTGATCGACAAATCCCCGACTTCCCGTTGGCGGCCCACATCCTGCCGGAAGGGAGGCGCCACCATCCGATACATCGGGGATTTCGTCAAGGAGGTCACCGGCCGACGAAGTTGGCAGCACGTTGGACGCGATAGCTACAGCTGGATAGTTGCTGACCAGCGCGCTTATTGGTCAGATTCCTCAAATTCTGGGTCGAATACAACCGCTTCCTGTTGCTCCTGCCAGTCCGCGGGAGTCGCCTCTAGCGGCACATCGCTTTCGGGCTGCCAGGATGATGCATAATCCTCGTCAGGCGAAGAGTCGGCGGTCGGACGCTGTTGCTCAACGGCATCGGCGACCGGCACGTCGTCGGGTAGCCTACCGTCGCTTTTATGCATGGACAGCCGTTTACCCGCTGCGCCGCGATGAAAAACTAGCGTCGCGAAACACCCACTACGCGAACAACTTCAGGGCAGCTGGTTCGCTGCTGGGCTAGGCCGGCATGGCGCGCTGTATCGCGTCGTCGAAATCGAGGTCGTCCGGGTCGCCCACGGTGCGCAGGACCGTGCGGGTGGTGGTGTTGACCAGAAACGTCCACCCGCGCTTGAGCGCCGCACCGTCGCGGTCGATCCGGTTGACCTGTTGGTATTCAGGGTGATCGGCGACTGGACGGGCGGCCATCGGCAACAGCCTGGTCTCCGCTGCATGTTCGCGCACCAGCGCGAGAGCGGTGGTGGCAAGCTGTGCCGGATCAGTGGTCTCGGTGGGCATCGGCGTTTCCATCAGGCGCCGCTGTCGGTGCTTAAAAGGGATGAAACAAGCTGAGACATAACAACTTCCGCGAAAGCTATGGCGCAGAGCGCGAATTAGATTCTGGAAACGTTGATCGGTGCGGGCGACGGCGGTCCGTGCTCGCGGCCCAAGTCGGCTGTCATGGCTTCAATCTCAGCCGGTCGTGATTAGGCCGGCAACCGTAACTCACGAGTTGTTGACACGATGATCTGCATTCTTGACGAGCTGTTTACGCGCCCGTGGCGGCGAAACCCTGTTGGCGCGAAACCTTTTCTCGGCTCTGCGATCCGCAACGTCGGCACTGGCCGACGGCGTCACGCGCCCTTGCGGTCGACCAGTTCGGCGGCAGCGCGCATCCGATCCGACAATTGCAGCAGATTGTGCTCGCCTACCCCATAGGGCAGCGTGTACGCCAGCTGCCGCAACTCCACGGCATAGTTGCGCAACTCCTGGCGAAGCAGCGTCTCAACGGTGTGCATGGCTTATTCCTGTGCGAGTGGATTGACCGGAACGCTGACGGTGCGACCGGCTCAATCTCAAAAGCTACGCAGTCCCTCGCGTATGCGCGAGGCTCCCGAAGGGTTTTTACGGGAGATTGACAGAGCCTTTACAGTCCAGACCCTCGGAAAGAACAAACGGAGAGCCGGATGAACTCGGCCGGTGCAACGACACCCTCGGCCAGGAGCGACGCTAAACCGTGTCGTCGGCTTGCTCTGCAGTTGGCCTCATTCCCGATACAGTTGGTGCCCGTGAGCACACCAGCCCCACCTGTGCTGACCGTGCGGTATGACGCATCGGAGCGCACCTTCGCAGCAGGCAACGACGTCGTCATCGGGCGTGACCTGCGGGCCGACGTTCGTGTCGGGCATCCGCTCATCTCCCGAGCGCACCTGATCGTGCGATTCGACCAGGGCCGATGGGTCGCGATCGACAACGGCAGCCTCAACGGGATGTACGTCAACAACCGGCGCGTGCCCTACGTCGACATCCAGGACGGCCAGCGGATCAACATCGGCAACCCCGACGGTCCGGCGCTGACCTTCGAGGTCGGTCGTCACCGGGGCTCGGCCGGGCGTCCGCCGCTGACGACGTCGATACCCCTGACCACCGCTTCCGGTGTACACGCAGCGCCACCCCACGTGGACCCGTCTCGGCCCGGACAGCCTCAGCAGTCAGTGCCGACAACGCGGATGCCTCCCGCTTACCCGCCCAGTGGCCCGCAGGTCGCCCACCCGCCGAACGGGCCACAGACTCGATACCCGGCCAGCGGGTCACAACCCATCGGGGCGCCCCAGCAGGCGCCGCACATCTACCGTCCACCGGCACCGGCAGGGGAGCCCGCGGCACCGCTGGGCGCGCGCCCCGGCGGTGATCTGGCGACGTCGATGATGAAGATCCTGCGGCCGGGTCGAGCACCGGGGGTGGAGACGCCCGGGGCGATCAGGGTCGGCCGCGCCAACGACAACGACATCGTCATTCCCGATGTGCTGGCCGGCCGCCACCATGCCAGCCTGGTGCCGACGCCCAGCGGCACCGAGATCGTGGACAACCGCAGCATCAACGGCACCTTCGTCAACGGCACCCGGGTCGAACAGGCGCTGCTGCGCGAAGGCGACGTCGTCACGATCGGCAACGTCGACCTCATCTTTGCCGGCGGCACGTTGGCGCGGCGCCAGGAGACCGCGGCGGCCACCGGCACGGGCGGCCTCGACGTGCGCGGGGTGGCCTGGACGATCGACAACCGGAAGCTGCTCGACGACATCTCGCTGATCGCGCGGCCGGGGATGTTGACGGCCGTCATCGGTCCGTCGGGTGCGGGCAAGTCGACCTTCGCCCGGCTGGTGGCCGGGTACACGCAGCCCAGCGCCGGCACGGTGGTGTTCGAGGGCCACAACATTCACGCCGAGTACGCCTCGCTGCGCAGCAGGATCGGCATGGTGCCGCAGGACGACGTGGTGCACGGTCAGCTGACCGTCAAGCAGGCGCTGATGTATGCCGCCGAACTGCGGCTGCCACCCGACACCACCAAGGCCGACCGCGAAGAAGTGGTTGCCCGGGTGCTCGAGGAACTCGAGATGACCCAGCACCTGGAGAAACGGGTCGACAAGCTCTCCGGCGGCCAGCGCAAGCGTGCATCGGTGGCGCTGGAGCTGCTGACCGGGCCGTCGCTGCTCATCCTCGATGAGCCGACATCCGGTCTGGACCCCGCGCTGGACCGGCAGGTCATGACCATGCTGCGACAGCTGGCCGACGCCGGGCGCGTGGTGCTCGTGGTCACCCACTCCCTGACCTACCTGGACGTCTGCGATCAGGTGCTGCTCCTGGCCCCCGGCGGAAAGACCGCGTTCTGCGGGCCCCCGAGCCAGATCGGTCCGGCAATGGGGACGACGAACTGGGCTGACATCTTCAGCTCGGTCGCCGACAACCCGGACGCGGCCAAGGCCCGGTACCTGGCGCGTTCTGGTCCGCCGCCGCCGACGCCACCTGTGGAAGAGCCCGCCGAACTGGGCGAGCCGACGCACACGAGCCTGTTCCGGCAGTTTTCCACCATCGCCAGACGGCAGGTCCGGTTGATCGTGTCCGACCGGGGCTATTTCATCTTCCTTGCGCTGCTGCCGTTCATCATGGGTTCGCTGACGATGTCGGTGCCCGGCGATGTCGGTTTCGGCAAGCCGAACCCAATGGGTGCCGCGCCCACCGAACCGGGGCAGATCCTGGTGCTGCTCAACGTCGGCGCGGTCTTCATGGGGACCGCGCTCACCATCCGCGATCTGATCGGTGAGCGCGCCATCTTCCTCCGCGAACAAGCGGTTGGGCTGTCCACCACCGCGTATCTGCTGGCAAAGGTCTGCGTCTACACGGTGTTCGCGATTGTTCAGTCGGCGATCGTGACGACGATCGCGATCATCGGCAAGGGCGGCCCGACCCAGGGTGCCGTCGCGCTGGGCATGCCCGGTTTCGAGCTGTTCGTCGACATCGCCGCCACCTGTGTCGCCTCGGCGATGCTCGGGTTGGCACTGTCCTCGATAGCCAAGTCCAACGAACAGATCATGCCCCTGCTCGTGGTGGCGGTCATGTCTCAGCTGGTGTTCTCCGGCGGCATGATTCCCGTCACCGATCGCGTTGGGCTGGACCAAATGTCTTGGGCCACACCGGCGAGATGGGGTTTCGCGACGTCAGCCTCCACCATCGACCTGCTCACCCTGCAGGGTCAAGTCCCGTCAGTTCCGCACGATTCGCACTGGCGTCACACACCCGCCGCGTGGTGGTTCGACATGGCGATGCTGGCCTTCATCAGCATCTGCTACCTCAGCTTCGTGCGCTGGAAGATCCGGCTCAAGGGCGGCTAGGACTCGGCGACTGGGCGATCGGTGATCGGGGTCTGCTCCTCGCCACCAGGACCGCGATGCCGGCCGCGCCGAACAGCAGGTCGCCGAGGATTTCCAGGACCGCGGTCACCCAGGAGAACCAGGTCACAGCCTCGACCGGCGCGGCATCGATGAAACTGTCACTGAACGCGCCCCAGGTCGGCAGCAGGTGCGCGGCGGTGAACCCCACGGCGCTGGCGAATCCGACGAGAACCGCGGCGTGGGGAGCCCACCGGCTGCCTCGAAAGACCAGAACGACGGCTATCACTGCCGCGACGCCCTGAATCATCCCTGCGATGAACACCGCCGCGGGGACGACGTCGATCCCTCTGCGTAGGTGATCTGCGGTGTGCACTGCCAGAGCCACCGCGAAAAAAGCTGCGGCCCAGCGTAACCGGAGATCCCAACCGGATCGGCCCTCGATGTGTCGCTCGGTCATCTCAGCGGCCCCCTCTCGTGGCCCGACCTGTACACAGCTACTACGCAATGTAGTACTTTGTCGTAGTTGTGTACAGGGCGTGAGCCAAATCAGGATCGGCGGTGAGCCACCATTCTGGGCGGCGAAGAGCGGTTTTAGCCACGGAGCTGTTTGGGGGACGGCACCGGTCAGGAATATCTCGCCAGGAGTCGACCGGCTAGACGGTCGTCTCGCCGATGTTTGCGCTGCGGGAACTATGGGCACGTCCACAGGAGGCGCGCGGGTGAACATTCGATATGCAAACAGATCGGAAGGTCAGTTTGGCGAACACGTGTGTAATTTATGTTAGCCTGTGTGACGCTGTATTATCTTGAATCCCAACGTAATTGACTATAGATATTGACTTCAGTGTACAGGTGTATACTCTAGAATTATGGCGGAACGTGGCGCACAACCCCAAGTCCCGCGCGGTCGGCGGTTGTTTTTGCGAGCGGTGCAGCGGCTGTTCAGCCCGCTGCAGCCGGACGATTATCTCGAGATGATCAATCCGCTCTGGACAACGAAGGAGGTGCGCGGAAAGGTCGAACGGGTCGAGCCGCAGGGCTCGGAAGCGGCGAGCATCCTGATTCGGCCGGGGTATGAATGGCCGGGTCACAAGCCGGGCCAATACGTTCGGCTCGGCGTGGTGATCGACGGTGTTTACCACTGGCGCGCGTACTCGCTGACCTCGGATCCTTCGCCCGAAGACGGTCTGATCAGTGTGACGCCGAAGAAGGTGGACAGCGGCGTGGTTTCGCCGTATCTGGTGCAGAAGATCCAACCCGGCGAACTGGTGCGGCTTGGCGAAATCGAAGGCGTGTTCACGCTGCCTGAACCGCTGCCGCCCAAGATGCTGTTCATCAGTGCCGGCAGCGGCATCACGCCGATCATGAGCATGCTGCGCAGCCTCGATCGTTGCGATGAGATGAGCGATGTACTGGCCATTCACTCCGCCCGCACCCGCGAGCAGGTGATGTTTTTATCCGTCCTCGAAGACCTCGAAGACCGCCATGACGGAATGCGTCTGGACTTGCGCCTCACCTCTGAGCGTGGCCGACTGTCGCCAGGTGACCTGGACGAGGTTTGTCCGGACTGGCGCGATCGTGAGGCGTTCTGTTCAGGTCCAGAGGAAATGCTCGACGCATTGGTCGAGCATTGGGAAAACAACGGCGATCGAGATCGCCTGCACTTCGAACGGTTCCAACCGAAGATCGGTGGCGACGCCGGTGCGGGCGAAGGCGGCGAAGTCAGCTTCCTCGACAGCGAAAAGACTGTCGAATGCGACGGCGGCACTTCGATATTGGAGTCCGGCGAGAAGGCGGGCCTAAACCTTGCACACGGTTGCCGAATCGGAATCTGCCACACGTGCGTAGGGACGCTGAAGTCGGGCAAGCTGCGTGATCTGCGCTCCGGTGACATCAGTGAACCCACCGGACAGGACGTGCGGATCTGTATCAACGCCGCCGAAGGCGACGTCGAACTCGAACTTTGATCGAAAGGAACTGCAGTGACTTCTACTCTGCAACGCCCCGAACACCCGTTCGCCCACCTGGGGGAACAGGAACGGGAAAAACTTGGGAAAGAACTGGACGCGATCCACGACGAGGTTTTCGCCGACCTCGGCGAGCGCGACCGCCGTTACATCAAGTCGGTGATTTCGGTAGAACGACAGATTGTGGTGGTCGGCCGTGTGCTGCTGCTGGGCTCGCGATCCAAAGCCGCATGGGTGCTGGGCACCGCGTGTCTAGGTATGGCCAAGATCTTGGAGAACATGGAGATCGGCCACAACGTGATGCACGGCCAATGGGATTGGATGAACGATCCCGATATTCATTCCTCGGTGTGGGACTGGGACACCGCTTCGAGCGCGGAGGCCTGGAAGCATTCGCACAATTTCATCCATCACACCTATACGAATATTCGGGGCAAGGACAAGGATCTCGGCTACGAGATCATGCGGATCGATCCGAATCAGAAGTGGCGCCCGGCCTATCTGGCGCAACCGTTCTACAACATGCTGCTCACGGCACTGTTCGAGTGGGGCGTGGCCGTACACGACATGGACATCGAGGCCATTAGAGCCGGAGAGAAGCCATGGTCGGAGGTGCGAAAGGACCTGAAAAGCATCGGCGTCAAGGCGCGTTCACAGATCATCAAGGACTACATCGGTTGGCCGCTGATCAGCGCCGGCGCGTTTGCATTGGTACAGCTCGCTTTGCGAGGGCGGCTCGGTCAGCCGGCGGAGTCTCGTGTCGGCAGGCGACTCCGAAAGATATCGGGCAAGGGGCGGACCGGCGCCGCGGCGACCTTCCTCGACCGGGTGTTGCCCGGCGTGGAGAGCACGTTCCTGCGGACGTTGGCGGCGGATGCACTGGCCAACGTCATCCGCAACGTGTGGT
Organism: uncultured Actinomycetota bacterium; assembly: GCA_963767375.1. Lineage (GTDB taxonomy): Bacteria > Actinomycetota > Actinomycetes > Mycobacteriales > Mycobacteriaceae > Mycobacterium. Next base: position 441,781 of record CAVYDT010000003.1, on the reverse strand, counting down.
CGCACGCCATCATTTTCTGCGGGCATTTTCCCGACCAGACCTACACTTTCAGCCAGGACGAAGTCGAGGACGAGACGCGCGGGGAGTGGTATCTGCGCCAGTTGGTCGGCGCGGCCAACATCGAGGGCAGCCCGCTGTTCCATGTGATCAGCGGCAACCTGGGTTATCAAGTGGAGCACCATCTGTATCCGGATATGCCAAGCAGTCGGTACTCGGAGATCGCTCCGAAGATCAAGGACATCTGCGAGCGCTACGAGCTGCCGTATAACTCCGGGCGCTTCTCGAAGCAGTGGTTTGCGGTGCACCGCACCATCTTCCGGTTGGCCTTCCCTGGCGGGCAGCCCCGGCCGAAGCCCGGGCCGTACCACAGCGAGGAGCGGCACACCGAGCCACGAGACGCGAGTGAAGCGAACCGATCCCGGGAGCGCGTCCCGGCCGAGCACCCGGCCGCGGGCCCGCAGCACGCGTCCGGCGGCGGCGTTGAGGTGCAGCCCCCGGCGCGCGGAAACGACTGACGTAACTCAACTGGCTTCGGCAGGATCGGGGGCAGGATCGGGGGCAGGATCGGGGGCAGGATTAGGGGCTTCGCCGAACCGGGCTAGCACTAGCGTTCCGGATACTGCTACGACGAATCCCACGACAACCAGCCATCCGAGCCCGGAGCGGGCGCGGTCTCCCAGCCACACCACTCCGACGAGAGCGGGCGCGATCGTCTCACCGACAACCATGGCGGCCACGGTTGTGGTCACGGACCCGCGTTGCAATGCGGAGGTAAGTAATAGGAACCCTGCGGCCCCGCCGGCGGCCGCCGCGTACAGGGCCGGGTTGGTGTAGAAGGCGCGTTTGGTGGGATCGATCTCGTCGAGCAGGCGCACGCCGATTTCGACGACGCCGAAGCCGGTTCCGGATCCCAGACCCAGGGCAACGGAGCGCACGCGGTCGGGCAATCGGCCCGCGGCCGCGCCGGCGATGAATATTGCGGCGACCACGCCTACCAGCGCCCAGCCGAGTCCTGCTGGCGCGCGCCGAAAGTGCGCAGGCCCTGCGGCGCAAGCGAGTACGAACAGACTCACGCAGACCACGCCCACGGCCGTCCACTCGGCTCGCGACAGCCGCGCCGAGAGCAACCACGCGGACACGATGCCGGTGACCGCGATCGAGGCGGCCAGCGCCGCGGCGACGACGTAGATCGGCACCAGGCGCAACGCCGCTACCTGTAGCAGAAAGCCGACGCCGTCAAGACCAATGCCGGCGAGGTAGCGCCATTGCCTGCTGGCGCGCACCAGCAGTGCGGGGTCGATGCCTGAGCCGCTGCCGCCTTTCACCGATCGTGTCGCGACAGCCTGCAACACTGAGGCAACGCCGTAGCACACCGAGCAACCCAGCGCGAGCAGGAAGCCGATCAGCACAGACCGACAATACGAGATATCGAGCGCATCGCGCTCGCTGCGGAGCCCCTGGGTATACGGGGCGACAGAACCTGCACGAGAGGATCGAGATGAACGCCATCGAGGGCAAAGTCGTCGCCGTCACCGGAGCGAGCAGCGGGATCGGCGAGGCGACCGCCCGTCTCCTCGCCGAGGGCGGCGCGAGGATAGTGCTCGGCGCGCGACGCACCGAGCGCCTCGATGCCATTGCGCGCGACATACGCGATCGTGGGGGAGCCGCTGTCTCCTGTCGGACCGACGTCGCCCAACGGGAGGACCTCGTGCGGCTCGTCGGCACCGCCATCGACGAGTTCGGTCGCCTCGACGTGCTGGTCAGCAACGCCGGCATCAGCAAGATCGGGCCGATATCAGATCTGGACGTCGACGCGTGGTCGGCGATGATCGACGTCAACCTGCGCGGGGTGCTGCATGGCATCGCCGCGGCGCTACCGGTGTTTCGCCGTCAGGGCCGGGGCCACTTCGTGACAACGGTGTCCACCGCCGGGCTGAAGATCGTGCCCACCATGGCTGCGTACGCGGCCACCAAAAATGCTGTCCGCACGATGATGGAGGGCCTGCGTCAAGAGTCAACCGACGGCGCCGTCCGAACCACGTCGATATCGCCGGGATTCGTTGACACCCAACTTGACAACTCGATCGACGATTCGGCGGTCCGCGAGCAGATCCGACGCTCCATGAACGAATTTGGTCTTCCGCCGGAGGCGGTCGCACGGGCTATCGTGTTCGCGATCGAACAGCCTCACGACGTGGAAATCGGTGACATTACTATCCGGCCAACGGTTCAGGGCTAGCCGCGGTCACCGCGCAATTGGACGCGGATGTCTCCGTAGTCGCTCTGTTCAGGCATCGGCGCCTGCCGGGGGGACGCCGTTGCCTGGTGCTCGCTTCGCGCCGGCCCGAATGACCTCGGCGCCGGTCGGGTCGAGGATCTGCCCGTGGCGCGCCAGGTTGCTGGCGTGCCCGAGGTTGTGCAGCGCGATCGCCGCGTCCAGGGCCGTGGATTGGCCCTGAGCGTCGAGGCTGCGGTTCACGCTTTCCTTGGCGAGCCGAAGCCCGAAGGCCGGACGCGTGGCGATCTGCGTCGCCAGCTTGGTGGTGAACGACTCGAGGTCCGCCGGGGCGACGACGTGATTGACCATGCCGACCTCGCGCGCCTCTTGAGCGGTCAGCGCGCGGCCGGTGAAAAGAATCTCCTTGGCCTTTCGCGCGCCAAGTTCCCAAGCGTGCGTGAAGTATTCGACGCCGTTGACCCCGAAAGCCGTCACCGGGTCGGAGAACGTCGCATCGGAAGCGGCCACGATGATATCCATCGGCCACAGCAGCATCAGCCCGGCGGCGATGGTGCGACCATGCGCTTGCCCGATGGTGGGCTTGGGAATCTCGCGCCATCGCCTGCACAGTCCGAGGTAGGCCTCGCATTCAAAGGCGTAGTGTCCCTCTGCGCCGCCGGCGTCGAGGCCCGCTGCCATCGTCGCCGTCGGTGTGCACGGTAGATAGAACCCGGCCCGCAGATCGTGGCCGGAGGAGAAGTCGGGGCCGTCCGCGGCGAGCACGATTACCCTGACCGCGCTGTCGGCGGTTGCCGCCGCGAACGCGGCATCCAGCTCGTACAACAGTTCCGGGCTTTGCGCGTTGCGCATCTCGGGCCGGGCCAGCACGATCCGAGCGACTCCGGGAGCCGGGTCTTCGCGTCGGATGAATCGTTCGGACATGTACTTCGATTACCTCGACCTTCTATTCAGCGTGGGAGAACAGCACCGCGGTCGACATGGCGGCGAGATCGTCCGCGAAGGTGGGATCGTCGTGCTCTCGCCCGATTTGGGTCATGGTGTGTATCACCGCCAGTGCAGTGTGCACCAAAACACGTGCCGCCTGTTCACCGATCGCGGGCCTCGACGCACGCAGGAGCGCAACCCATTCCGCGACGTACTCGCGCTGGCGGTTACGCGTGACGTCATCGACGCTTTGTTGCTCTGACAGCAGCAGGGAAGCCAAAACCGTTCGCTCCAAGGCCAGTTGGATGTATCCGCGCACCAGATCGCACAGCGCCTCGGCTGGCTCGTCATTGTCCCGCAGGACCCTGTTCAGCAGCAGCCAGAGTGCACTCACTCCGCGTGACGTCGCGGTTTCAAGAATGTCGGCCTTGCTGGCGAAATAGCTGTAGAGGTTGGGACCGGTCACTCCGGCAGCGGTCCCTATTTCGTTGAGAGAGGTCGCCTCGAAACCGTTGCATTCGAACAGCGTTATGGCATGCGTCAGTAGGCTCTCTCGTTTGGACACCGGCTCGAGCACTCCATTTCGCTGTCGGAGTCCGGCCAGCGCTGGCGGCGGCGGTGGACCCAGTTCGACTGCGCAGAGCGAGCGACACGCTGCCGACAGCAGTGCGACGAAGTCCGCGTTCGGGAGCTTCGACGTGTGGAAGCTCGGGCTGGCCAGAATCGACTGAACTCCCCACGCCAACCGCTGCGCCTGCAGACCCACCAGTGCCGGACGCTCGGCCTGGAGCAGGCTCTGGTAGGTGCGATTGTTGTCGCGAAGCCGCCTACGCAGCCGAGCGGCCGTGTCGGGTTCCAGATGGCGCGATTCCCTGAACCAGAGCGCGCCGGTGTCACGTCGGCCCACCACCTGCTCGCAAGCCATTGTCAATACGCCTTCCAGGTTCCGGTCGCGTTGGCTGGCGACTGCGATCAGGTCGTCGATGCTCGTGTCGATCACCGCGCCGAGCAACACGGCCTTATTCGAGAAGTGCCGGTACAGCGCGCCGGCGGTGATGCCCACGGCCTCGGCGATCTCGGCCATCGACACGTTGCGGTAGCCACGCTGAACGATCAGTTGCCTGGCGGCCTCCACGATCTGGTCTTTGCGATCTTTCGGCCGCCGGCGAACCTCAGTGCGGCTGACCGCGGGTACTGACATGACACCTCCGGGGCGATGGATCTCGCGGTCGATTCACAGCGACCGGGCGATGATGTCCTTCATGACTTCGTTGGCTCCGCCGTAGATCTTCTGCACCCGGGCGTCTTCATACATGCGCGCGATGGGGTACTCGCGCATATACCCATAGCCGCCGAAGAGTTGCAGGCAGCGGTCGATGACCTGGCATTGCTGTTCGGTGAGCCACCATTTGGCCATCGCCGCCGTTGTCGCATCGAGTTCGCCGCGCAGGTGTCGCTCGATGCACGAATCGAGGAAGACCCGGGCCACGTGCGCCTGGGTCTGGCACTCGGCCAGGGTGAACTTGGTGTTCTGGAACTCGAAGAGCGTCTGGTCGAAGGCGTTGCGCGACTTGGTGTAGGCGATTGTCTCCGCGACTGCGGCCTCCGTCGCGACGACCGCGCTCATCGCGATGGTGAGCCGCTCCTGCGCCAGCTGGGTCATCAACTGGCCGAACCCCTTGCCCTCGACGCCACCCAGGACGTTGTCGATCGGCACCCGTGCATTCTCGAAGAACAACTCCGAGGTGTCGGCGCCGTGCTGGCCCACCTTGTCCAGAATCCGGCCGCGGGTGAACCCGTGCAGGTCGGCGGTCTCGGCGACGATCAGCGAGATCCCCTTGGCACCACCCTTCGGATCGGTTTTTGCCACCACGACGATCAGGTCGGCCAGCGATCCGTTGGAGATGAAGGTCTTGGCGCCGTTGATGAGGTACTCGTCCCCGTCGCGCAGCGCGGTGGTCTTGATGTTTTTCAGGTCGGAGCCGGCGCCGGGCTCGGTCATCGCGATCGCGGAGATCATTTCACCGTTGGCCATCTTCGGCAGCCAGCGTCGCCGCTGTTCCTCCGTGCCGTAGGCCAAAATGTAGTGCGCCACGATACCGCTGTGCACGGAGTTGCCCCAGGCGCTGTCGAGCGCGCGAGCCTGCGCTTCGATCACGGCGAGGTCGTGGGCGAAGCTGCCACCGCCGCCGCCGTACTCCTCGGGGATGGAGCAGCACAGCAGCCCGAGTTTGCCGGCCTCCAGCCACACCTCCCGATCGACGTGCTGTTGTGCATCCCACCGGTCTCTATGCGGTACAAGGCTTTTGGCGAAGAACTTGTCCGCGAGCTCGCCAAGTGCGGCGACCTCGTGGTCGCGCCATGCGCTGGTGTATGTGGTGCTCATCGGGGGTCAGGCCTCGAATCCGCCGCCGGCCACCAGGATCTGGCCGCTGACGTAATCGGCCTCCGGGTAGGTCAGCATCACCACCGCTCCCGCGGCCTCGTCCGGGGTGCCCGGCCGGCCGAGCGGGATCATCATTTGCGCCGCGGCCAGCAGGCCCGGGTTGACGCCGACCTTGATCGCGCGGCCCTCGATCTCGATGGTTGAGTTGCCATCTGCGGCTACGGAAGTCAACCGTGTCTCGATGAACCCGAACGCCACCGCGTTGACGTTGACGTTGTAACGACCCCATTCCTTGGACAAAGTGCGGGTCATGCCGATGATGGCCGCCTTGGCCGACGAATAGTTGAGCTGTCCGGCATTCCCGTATAGGCCCGCCACCGAGGAGATGTTGACGACCTTGCGGTGCACCCGCGTGCCGGCCTCCTTCTCCACTTTGGCCGCCTTGCTGATCACTGGCTGAGCTGCGCGCAGGATGTGAAACGGCGCCTTGAGATGCACGTCCAAGATCGCGTCCCACTGGTCGTCACCCATCTTCTGGATGACGGAGTCCCAGGTGTAACCGGCGTTGTTGATGATGATGTCCAGACCGCCGAACTCGGAGGTCGCGGTGCCGACGAACCGTTCGCCGAAGCCTTCGGCGGTGACGCTGCCCGCACAGACCACCGCCTTGCCACCGGCTTTGGTGATCTCCTCGACGACCGCGTTGGCCGGGCCGGTGTCGAGATCGTTGACCACGACGTTGGCGCCTTCGGCGGCCAGTTTCAGCGCGATCGAGCGTCCGATACCGCGACCGGAGCCGCTCACAATGGCGGTCTTGCCGTCCAGCTTTCCCATTCTCGTTGTCCTCTCTGGGGTTCGGTTTGGGCGGTTCTTCAGTCCAGTGCGACGACGGCGCTGCCGAGCAGCGTCACCGTGCCGTCGGGGAGGCTGACCTCAAGATCGAGAGTGGCCTGACGTTCGCCGTTAACGTCGTCGATCGAGGTGACGGTGCCGGTGCAGGTCGGCTGGCCATGCACCGGGGTGATCGAGGCGAATCGCACCTGGAACGACCTAAGTTGTTGCTGCGGAATGATGTTCGTGAGCAATCGGCCCAGGTAGGCCATCGAGAGCATGCCATGCGCGAACACATCGTCGAGCCCGGCCGAGCGGGCGACATCGAGGTCGATGTGGATGGGGTTGTGGTCGCCGGAGGCGCCGGCGAACAGCGCCAGCGTGGTTCGCGAAATCGGATCGATCCGCAGCGGCGGCAATTCGGCGCCGACCTCGGGGGCGAACGTGGTCATCAGTTCTCCTTCCCGGGCCGGTGCTGCACCACTGTTGAGCTGCGCAGCACGGCGACCACGGCACCTTCCTGGTCGGTGACGGTGGTCTCGCGCACGACGAATTCGAGTAGGCCGCCCTTCTTGTCGTAGATGTCGGCGATGCGGCTCCTCGCGGTTAACTCGTCGCCTGCATAAGCCATTCGCCGATAGTCGAACTTCTGCTCTCCGTGCAACACGGTGCGCAGATCCACACCCAGCTCGGTGACGAACGCGAACGGGTCCGGCGCCTCCAGCTCGATCCCGAAGAAGAAGGTTGGCGGCACCGGCAGATCCCGGTACCCGGCCTGTTTCGCGGTATCCAGGTCGGTGTAAACCGGTTGATCCTGTCCAGTGGCTTTGGCGAAGTTGCGCAGCCGGCTGCGGGTCACCAGCAGCGACACAGCCGGGAACTCGCGGCCGATGAAAGAACGATCGATGCTCATCGCGCGTCCACCTTGTGAGCTGGCCGCCCTAAGGTTGAATCCCCATATACATAGCCGACATAGTCCTGCTGGATTCGTGTGTAGTCGACACCCGCAGCGGCGAGCGCGGCACGGGCCGATTGCGCACCAATCTCAGAATAACTCGCGCATTTACCCCGATTTGTCAACGGAATCATCCAACACCAACCGGGTGGACACCAGCGGTCATGACGATCCTCTCATCGTTGAGTTGATGGAGGTTACCTTAACAGATATTTACTTACTGACAAGCGCCCGTGGCAGCGCCCGTGACAAGCGGTATCCGACCAGGTTCGTCTCGTTGGAGGCGTGATCTGTCGACGAAGGCTATTTGCGGTTGAGCCGGGGTGGCTCAGACACACCCGCTGACGCTGACGCGCCGGCCCACATTGGCGCACACGTTGACGTGTGGTGGTGGCGGGGGCGGGGGGTAGTCCTCCGGCATCGGGGCGTAGGCGGCGGGCGGCGGAGCGTAGGGGGCGACCGCGTCGGCGACGTTGGTGCATCCGCTGACCGAAACGCGCCTGCCCACGTTGGCGCATACGTCCGCACGCGCGACGCCCGCCGGCCGGATCGTGGCGAAGGCCTCGGGGACCGCCGTCAGCGCAAGCACGCCGATGGCAGCCGCGGCCCATGTCCGCCTGGTGAGACTCATCGCGATCTCCTTGCCCCCGCCCGGGTGAGTATATCCGCGCTTGTCGCGGCAAAGTCCATGTTTGGTGTGGATTGGCTTGGACCGCTCCTATCATTTGGTGATGAACGTCGGTGCGCTGGATACCCTGCATGCTGGGGTATCGCCGGCATTCACCGCGCAGGACGCGGTCCGGTTTCGTGCGGCCGGGTGGTGGTCGGACTCGACGCTATCGGACGCGGTCCGTCGCAACGCTCAACAGTCACCCGACCGCCTCGCCTACGTCGATCATCCCGGTGCGTCGCTGACCTGGCGCGAATTCGACTTTGCGGCGGGTGCGCTGGCGGAACAGCTGGCTGGTGCCGGCGTGGCGCGCGGCGACCGGGTTGGGGTGTGGCACGGGGACTCGGGCGCCGTCCATGTGCTGTTCGTGGCAGTTGAACGCTGCGGCGCTGTCGTCGTCGGCATCGGTGCTCGCGCCGGCACCCGCGAGGTCGCGGCGATCCTGCGCAGTTCACGGCCGAAGGTGCTGATCAGCGATCAGCAGCGCAGCGGTATAGCGGCGCAAGCCGCCGCGAGTGCGGCCGCCAGCAGCGCCGGGGTGCCGGTGTCCGTGCTGACCATGTGGGGTCAAGCCGACGCGTTGCGGTTGAACACCGACGCAGAGCCCGAGAAGGTCGGGATCGAGTCGCAACTCGGCGCCGACGACGTCTTCCTGATCAATTCCACTTCCGGGACCACCGGGCTGCCCAAGTGCGTCGTGCACACTCAGAACCGCTGGCACTATTTCCACCAGAAGGCAGTCGCCAACGGGCTACTGACGTCAGAGGACACCTTTTTACCCGTCATACCAATGCCTTTCGGCTTCGGAATATGGACCAGCCACACCACCCCGATCTATTTGGGTGCTTCTTCGGTCCTCCTGGAGCGGTTCACCACCACGGCGGCATGCGAGGCGATAGCCCGCCACAAGGCCACCGTGTTGTGCTGTGTCAGCACGCAATTGACGATGCTGATGGCCGACCCCGAGTGCCGCGACTACGACCTGAGCTCGCTACGAGTCGTGTTCGCCGGCGGCGAGGCGTTGCCGTATCGGCCCGCCGCCGAGTTCGAGGACCTCACCGGCGCGAAGATCTTGCAGTTCTACGGTTCGAACGAAACCGGCCTGCTGAGCGGGACCACGTTGGATGACCCGCTGCAACGACGGCTGCGCACCGGCGGCCGCATCGTGCCGGAAATGTCGGTGCGCCTCTTCGACGGCGATCGGGACGTCACCGACACGGGGCGCGGCCAACCGGCGTGCCGGGGGCCGGCGACGAGTCTCGGCTACCTCGGGGGTACCGACCACGACAAGCTGTTCACCCGCGACGGGTGGATGCGGATGGGTGATATCTGCGAGATCGATGCCGAAGGGTATTTGACCGTCACCGGCCGAACCTCCGATTTCATCCTGCGGGGCGGCAAGAACATCAGCGCGGCGCAGGTCGAGGACGCCGTCACCACCCATCCCGCGATCGCCGTGGCGGCAGCCGTCGCGATGCCCGATCCGGTGTTCGGCGAAAAGGTCTGTGTCTACACCGAACTCGCGCATTCCCACACCGTCGAGCTACCTGAACTCGTCGAGCATCTCTTGACGCTGGGGGTTTCCAAGGAACTACTGCCCGAACGACTGATCGTGGTCGGCGAACTACCCCGATCGTCTGGTGGGAAGATCGCTAAAGGCGAGCTCCGCGAGGATATTCGAATCAGGATGGAGGCCGATCATGAACTCTCCTAACGCGCGGCGCGGCGGCCTGGAGGTGTGGGCGCCGTCGGTGGTGCCGCCGATCGGAGTTGAGCTGTCCAACGAGCAGGCGCTCGCGGTGGCTTTCCGCCATCTGGCCGCCATCGGCTTCGCCGAGAACATGGCCGGACACATCACCTGGCAGCCCGACAAACAGACGGACATGTTCGTCAATCCGTGGGGCCTGTGGTGGGCTGAACTCACCGCATCGGATATCTGCGTGGTAGACGCCGACGCGCGGGTGGTGCGCGGTCGTTGGGACGTCACTCCGGCGATACACATCCATACTGAGCTGCACCGCGTCCGCGACGACGCCCGGGTCGTTATTCACAATCACCCGTACTACGTGTGTGTGCTTGCCGCGCTGGGCCGGCTGCCCGAACTGGTGCATCAGACCGGTTCGCTGTTTCTGGACGACTTGTGCCTGGTCGATGCCTACGACGGTGAGATCGACAGCCCGGCTCGTGCAGCAGATCTCGCGGCCCGCATCGGCAGCGCCAACCTGACCATTCTGGCGAATCACGGCGTCATCGCAACCGGTCGCAACCTGGCCGAAGCCGTCTACCGGGCGGCATCGATCGAACGGGTATGCAAGCTGGCCTATGACGTCATGCTCACCACCCGCGAGCCGGTGAAGATGAACTGGTCGGACATGGCGGGCATGCAAAGATCGCTCATCGAACGCGCCGCTGACGTCTACTGGGCGGGAGCGGCGCGGATGACCATCAAAGCGGATCGCGATGTGCTCAGCTGAGTCCGGCGCGGACGCCGAGTGTGCGCTCAGGGCGCGATTCGGCTCCAATTCCCGCCGTGGACGCACACTGAAAACCGTCACCGCACACTCGACCGTGGACCCCGGCAAGGAGGTTGACGAGTGAAATCGATTGACGAGCTGGCCGCGAACCTGAACTTCACCACCGCCAAGACCGGCGAGGACCGTTCGGTCACGTTTCTGCCGGACCCGCCGCGCGCGCCACGCCGCTACACGGTGATCTCGGCCGACGATCACATCGTCGAACCCCCGGACACCTTCACCGGACGGCTCCCGCGCAAGTTCGCCGATCGCGCGCCCAAAGTCGTCGACACCGACGAAGGCGGACAGACGTGGGTCTACGACGGGCAGGAATTGCCCAATGTGGGATTCAATGCGGTGGTCGGGCGACCGGTGTCCGAGTATGGCTTCGAGCCGGTGCGATTCGATGAAATGCGCAGGGGTGCATGGGATATCCGTGAGCGCGTCAAAGACATGGACCTCAACGGCATCTACGCGTCGCTCAACTTTCCGTCGTTCCTGCCGGGGTTCGCCGGCCAGCGGCTACAGCAGGCGACCAAGGATCGCGACCTGGCGTTGGCCTCGGTCCGCGCATGGAACGACTGGCACCTCGAAGTCTGGGCAGGCACATATCCGGGCCGGATCATTCCCTGCCAGTTGCCGTGGCTGCTCGACCCCAAGCTGGGCGCAACCATGATCTATGAGAATGCCGAGCGCGGATTTCACGCCGTCACGTTCAGTGAGAACCCGGCGATGCTGGGCTTGCCGAGTATTCACTCGGGCCACTGGGATCCGATGATCGCCGCATGCGCCGAGACGGGCACCGTGGTGAACCTGCACATCGGATCGTCCGGTTCCTCGCCGTCCACCACCGAGGACGCCCCGCCGGATGTGCAGGGCGTGCTGTTCTTCGCTTATGCCATTTCGGCGGCCGTCGACTGGTTGTACTCCGGCCTGCCCAGCAGGTTCCCCGATCTCAAAATCTGCCTTTCGGAAGGTGGAATCGGCTGGGTTGCGGGGTTGCTGGATCGCCTCGACCACATGCTCAGCTATCACGCGATGTATGGCACCTGGCAGCAACTAGGCGAAAGTTTGACTCCCGCAGAGGTTTTCACGCGCAACTTCTGGTTCTGCGCGGTGGAGGACAAGTCGTCTTTCGTACAACGCGACCGAATTGGTGTCGACAACATCATGTTGGAAGCCGACTATCCGCATTGCGACTCGACCTGGCCGCACACCCAACAAACGATCCACGAAGAAATCGGCGATCTGCCGCAAGGGGTTATTCGCAAGATCACCTGGGCGAACGCTTCACGTTTGTATAGCCATCCCGTACCCATCGAAATACAGCGGGACCCGGACGCATTCTGACCGCATCGCTCAGCGCCTTCAGGCGGAACAACACCTAAATGCCAGACAAACCGGCGGGATCCCCTTACGGTTGCTGAGTGGGGGCGTAGTGATGGGCAGGTTCGTCATCGGTTTGACCATCGCCGGGTCGACGCAACAGGGGCGCTGGGTCGTGGGAAAGACGAGCTGATGACGAACGTGCTCGCGCAGCCGCAGGCGATGGCGGCCGCCGCCGCTGATGTGGCCGGAATAGGCTCGGCGATCAATGACGCCAACGCGGCTGCGGCGGGCCCCACAACCGGTGTGCTGAGGGCGGCGGCCGATGAGGTATCGGCATCCGCCGCGACCTTGTTCAACTCGTATGCCCGGGAGTATCAGGCGATCGTCAAGCAAGCGGGAGCGTTTCACGACGGGTTTGCCCGGTTGTTGGCCGCCGCCGGCAACGCCTACGCGGAGACCGAGGCCGCAGCGTCCAAGGCGCTGACGGCGCCGTTCAGGGGGAGTGTGGCGGCGGCGACTGAGGCGGCATTGGTGCGCTCCGTACCCACACCCGTCGGCATCTCTTTGATCATGGGCGAGACCGACGTGCCGACACCGTCACAGCAGTATCTGAGCGAGGTTTACAGCCTCTACATTTCGCCCCACTTCACTACCAGCAACCTCCAGGCCTTGACCACGCCCGAGCAGTTGAATCCGATTACCGGTGTCAAGAGTTTGACCCTCGACCAGTCGGTGAGCCAGGGTGTCACGATCCTGAACAACGCGATATTGCAGGCGCATGACGACGGGATCGCCCACATCAACGTTTTCGGCTATTCGCAGAGCGCGGTTATCGCCTCGCTGGAAATGCCAAAACTGGTCGCCGCCGGCATCCCTAGTGCAGATGTGAGCTTCGTGCTGGTCGGTGATCCGATGAATCCCAACGGTGGAATGTTCACGCGCTTTCCCGGTCTGGGCTTGCCGGGTCTGGGTGCGACGTTTTCCGGCGGTACCCCGGTGAACGACTATCCGACCGTCATTTACACCGGAGAATACGACGGCTTCGCCGACGTCCCGCGGTACCCAATCGATGTGCTCGCCGACCTCAATGCCGTAGCGGGCGTTTTTTATGTCCACAACGTCTATCCAACATTCACGGCCACACAGGTCGCGTCGGCTATCGAGCTGCCGACGTCGGGACCGACGATGACCACCTACTACATGATTCCCACCGAGAACCTGCCGCTGTTGGATCCGGTGCGGGCAATCCCCTACATCGGGAACCCGCTTGCCGACCTGCTAAAACCCGATTTGACCTATCTCGTCAACTGGGGTTACGGCGACCCGGCTTACGGCTATTCGACCGGGCCGGCCAACGTCAACACCCCGTTCGGGTTCTTGCCGCCGCACTCCGCGACCGTCGCGCTGGCGCACGATCTGGTCAGCGGCACCCAGCAGGGAATCGCCGCAGCCGCCAGCGACTTCCATGCCGAGGGACTGCCGACGCTGCCCAGCACGTCGTTGTCGGGGATCTCGAATTCGATTCTCGGCAGCCTCTATTGACGTCGAAACCCCTTTGCGGATAGCGGCTTTCGCAGGACTATCGTGACTGGTTGAGACGGAGTCCGATCCACTACCGCTAAGCAGGAGGCGAACGTGACGGCTGCGAAAGTTGATTTCAGTTCGGTCGGTTGGGGCTCGGTGGAATGGACGAATCTGGTCACCCTGTACCTGCGTGCATATGAAAGCCGTTCGCGGCACCCAGTTTTAGGGGATCACACGGCTGCGGAGGCGGTCGACCGCATCGACTATGACTTCAAGCGCATACATCGGACATCGCTGCCGGCAAGCAACCAGTATCTGGTCGCGTTGCGCGCCAAGCAGCTCGACGACTGGTGTGTCGATTTTCTCGCGCGTCATCCCGATGCAGTGGTCCTGCACCTCGGCTGCGGCCTCGACGGCCGCGCATTTCGGCTTGCCCCACCGCCGTCGGTGCTGTGGTTCGACGTCGATCGGCCGGCGGTCGTCGAGCTGCGTCGCCGGCTGTACGACGACACCAACGGCTATCGGATGATCGGCTCGTCGGTGACCGATCCACAGTGGCTGGATCACATTCCGACCGGCCGCCCCACGCTCGTCGTCGCCGAGGGCCTGTTGATGTACCTGCAGGAGAGCGAAGTCCGGCAGCTGCTTGAGCGGTTGACCGATCGGTTCGACTCCGGTGAGCTGCAGTTCGACACGCTCTCGCGACTGGCACCGCTGCTGTCGAAAGTTCTTACCAAAGGCATCATCAAGTGGGGCATCCGCGACGTCCGCGAGCTAGAGACGTGGAACCCGAGGCTGCGATTTCTCGAGCAGACACCCGTACTGGCCGGCTACTCGAAGATCGAATCCACACCACTGCGGTGGATTTACAAACTGCACGCTGCGACGCCCGCCGGCAACTACGACGTGCTGAACCGCTTCGCATACTGACCCCACCCAGGTCGAGCGTGCGCAGAATGCCACGGTTGCCGGCGTGTCGGCGGGCAAACACGCACGCTCGCCGATGAGGGCGCCCACCCTATGCTTGAGCACTAATGGCGGAGACAACGACGTGCGCGATCATCGGTGGTGGGCCGGCGGGTATGGTCCTCGGACTGCTGCTGGCCCGGGCAGGTGTAGAGGTCACCCTGCTCGAGAAGCATGGAGACTTCTTGCGCGACTTTCGTGGGGACACGGTGCATCCGACGACGCTACGGCTGCTTGACGAGCTGGGCTTGTGGGAGCGCTTCTCGGCTCTGCACTACAGCGCGGTGCGCCAAGCCAAATTTGAATCGAACGGGCGCTCGGTAACTTACGTCGACTTCGGACGCCTGCGCCAACCCCATCCCTTTGTCGCCATGGTGCCGCAGTGGGATCTACTGAATCTGCTCGCAGAGGCCGCCAAGGGCGAGCCGAGCTTCACGCTGCGGATGAACACCGAGGCCACCGGCCTGCTGCGGGAGAACGGCAGGGTTACCGGCGTCCGCTACCAGGGACCTGACGGGCCGGGTGAATTGCGCTCCGAGTTGACTGTTGGGTGCGACGGCCGGTGGTCGGTCGCTCGCCGCGAAGCAGGTCTGAAGACGCGCGAGTACCCCGTGACGTTCGACGTGTGGTGGTTCCGGCTGCCGCGCGAAGGCGACGCGGAATTCTCTTTCTTGCCCCGCGTCGGTCCGGGCAAGGCCCTCGGCGTGATTCCACGCGAAGGTTATGACCAGATCGCATACCTCGCGGCCAAGGGGACCGACGCCGAATTGCGTGCGCGAGGCATAGAGGCGTTCCGCGACGACATCAGCGCGCTGCTGCCCGACGCGACGGAGGCGGTGGCGACGCTGACGTCCATGGATGACATCAAGCACCTCGATGTCCGGGTCGATCGGCTGCGTCGCTGGCACACCGATGGGCTGCTGTGTATCGGTGACGCCGCGCATGCGATGTCTCCGCTGGGAGGCATGGGCATCAACCTGGCGGTGCAGGACGCCGTCGCGGCCGCGACCATCTTGGCTGAGCCGCTGCGGCAACACCGGGTCACCGACCGCGACCTGGGGGCCATCCGGCGGCGCCGGGCATTCCCCACCGCGGTGACCCAGGCAGTGCAACGGGTGTTACAGGGCAGGCTGATCGGCCCGCTCCTTCGGGGCGCGGATCCCACTCCGCCGGCGGCCCTGTTCGGCCTGATGGAGCGGCTGCCGTGGCTGTCATTCGTGCCCGCGTATTTCATCGGCGTTGGGGTCCGGCCCGAGCGTGCCCCCGCGTTTGCCCGTCGCGGACCCCGCTGACAGGATGCTTGAGCGTGAAGCGGCCCAACTTCCTGCTGATCGTGGCGGACGATCTCGGGTTTTCCGATATCGGCGCATTCGGCGGCGAGATCAATACGCCCAATCTGGACCGGCTTGCCCACGCGGGCATCCGGTTCACCGATTTTCATTCCGCGCCGGCCTGCTCGCCCACCCGGGCCATGCTGTTGACCGGAACCGATCACCACATCGCCGGCATCGGCACAATGCTCGAGGTCGCCGCACCCGGTTTCCAGGGCGCACCCGGCTATGAGGGCTACCTGAACGACCGGGTTGTGGCGTTGCCTGAATTGCTGCGCGACGCCGGCTATCTGACGCTGATGTCGGGCAAGTGGCATTTGGGTTCCACGATCGAGAGGTCACCGTGGGCCCGCGGATTCGAGCGCTCGTTCGCTCTGCTGCCGGCCGGCGCCAGCCACTACGGCGGTGCCGCGGCTCGCGGGTTCTCGCCTGTGCCAACGCTTTACACCGAAGACGACCACTTCGTCACCGTCGGCGACGACTTCTACTCATCGGATGACTACACCGACACCCTGCTGCGCTACTTCCGCGAACGTGCCAACAACCCTGAAGACAAAGACCGGCCGTTCTTCGCCTACCTCCCTTTCCAAGCGCCGCACTGGCCGCTGCAAGCACCTGACGAATCCATCGCGACCTATCACGGCCGCTACGACGCCGGTCCGGATGCATTGCGCGAGACGCGCCTGGCAACGCTCAAGCGGCTCGGCCTGTGTCCGCCCGATGTTGCGGCGCACCCGGTCGTGGCCGACGGCGCTGCGGAGTGGGCCGACATGACCACCGCCGAGCGCGCGCTTTCCGCCCGCAGCATGGAGGTCTACGCCGGCATGGTGGACCGGATGGACTGGAACATCGGCCGGGTGATCGACTACCTGGCCGAGACCGGGGAACTCGACGACACCGTCGTCATCTTCATGTCCGACAACGGCGCCGAGGGAGCGATCGTCGAAGCCATGCCCCTTCGTGGTGCCCAGATCGCCGCGCAGATCGAAAAGCATTGCGACAACAGCCTCGACAACCTCGGTCGGCCCACGTCATTCATCTGGTACGGACCCCGCTGGGCACAGGCTGCCACCGCGCCGTCGCGCCTGCACAAGGCATTCACCACCGAAGGCGGGATCCGGGTGGTCGGGTTCGTCACCTGGCCGGGCTTCGCCCGGCAGGGTGAGATCGGCACCGAGTTCGCGACCGTCATGGACATCGCCCCGACCGTGCTGGAGCTCGCCGGCGTCGCCCACCCCGGCACCGCCTACGAGGGCCGCGAGGTGGAACCCATGCGCGGCCGCTCGCTCGTGGAATATCTGTCGGGGGCCGCCGACGCGGTGCATGACGCCGATACCGGCACCGGCTGGGAGTTGTTCGGCCGCCGCGCCATCCGCCAGGGCGACTGGAAGGCGCTCTACCTGCCCGCGCCGTACGGCCCGGGCAGCTGGCAGCTCTACGACCTCTCCGCCGACCCGGGCGAGATCGACGACCTGGCCGCCGCACGGCCCGACAAGCTGGCCGACCTCCTGCAGCTGTGGGATCGCTACGTCGAGGAAACCGGCGTGCTACTGGACCCCGTCTCGGTGTACGAAGTCGACGCGCAAACGCTCGGCTGAGACCAACGGCGCTAGGGGGTTTGGATGGGAGAAACTCCACGGTGACGAGTCCATCCGAGCCGCGATCGCAGCGCTCGTATGGCTGGGCGATTTTCATACTGGTGGCGATCGCCGGCCTGTTCTACGTGAAGTGGTTTCCCTACTACCACCGCGCCTTCACGGCCGAAGCGACGCACTCGATCGGGAAATCGATCCTGATGGGCCGCGCGGCAAGCCCGCCCGCACCGTCGCTTACCGCCGCGCTCGACTACGCATGGGCCTACGGCAAGGCGATCTGGCAGGCCATGGTGCTGGGCCTGCTGCTCGGTTCGGCGATTCAGGCGCTCCTGCCCATGCAGTGGGTCGCGCGCCTGCTGGGCCGGCACGGCTTCGGCAGCGTCGCCGTTGGCGGCGTACTCGGGCTACCCAGCATGATGTGCACCTGCTGCGCGGCACCAGTGGTTGTGGGTCTACGCGCGCGCAACGCGTCGGTGGGTGGTGCGATCGCGTTCTGGCTCAGCAATTCGGTCCTCAATCCGGCAACGCTGGTCTTCATGGGTTTCGTGCTTGGCTGGAAATGGAGCGGGCTACGGCTGATTCTGGGTGTGCTGATGGTGCTGGGCACCGGCTGGCTGGCAAACCGGCTCGCGACACCCCGGGACGCTGCCGACGACCGGCTTGCGCTGCGCACGCAGCAGCGGGTCGAGGCTGGCAACGTGCTCATGCGTTGGATGCGCATCTTCGTGCGCATGACGGTGCGACTCTTGCCCGAATACGTCGTGCTCGTGTTGCTGCTTGGCGCGGCGCGGGCGTGGCTATTCCCCCACATCGGACCCGATGTGACGAGCGGTATCGGTTGGATCGTGGTGTTCGCGTTGGCAGGCGTGTTGTTCGTGATCCCGACCGCGGGCGAAGTGCCGATAATTCAGGCAATGCTCATACTCGGCATGGGCGTGGGACCGGCCGGGGCGTTGCTCATGACGCTGCCGCCCGTGAGTGTGCCGTCCTTCGCGATGCTTGCGGGCTCATTCCGGCGACGTGTGTTGCTGGTCGTGGGCACGGTGATCGTGCTGTTTGGCGTGATCGCCGGACTTGCGACCGTCGGACTGGGGTTCTAGAGACGGCGCGGCGGCAGCGAAATATGCGTTTGGGCACGGCATCACGAACGAACCCCGCGCCCGTCTCCTAGGCAATCATCGTGGATCCGGCCAAGGATCTTGTCGCCTCACCAGCCGAACCGGGTCGGGTGCTAGCGTCGGCTGATGTCTGGAAACGGAGCCGCGCCGCTGCGGATCGGCATTCTGGGTGCCGCCCGCATCGCGCCGCAGGCGCTGATCAACCCGGCGAAGGAAAACAGCGCGGTCGTGGTGGCCGCCGTCGCCGCGCGCGATGGCTCGCGCGCTCGGGCGTTCGCCGCCAAACACGACATCGCCCGGGTGCACGACGACTACGACAAACTGATCGCCGACCCGGATCTGGATGCGATCTACAACCCGCTGCCGAACGGTTTGCACGGCCGGTGGACCCGGGCTGCGTTGGCCGCCGGAAAGCACGTGCTGTGTGAAAAGCCGTTCACTGCCAACGCCGCCGAAGCCCGGGAGATCGCCGAACTGGCGGCGCAATCGGACCGTGTCGTGATGGAGGCATTCCATTACCGCTACCATCCGCTGGCTCTGCGGGCTGAGGAGATCATCGCCTCGGGGGAGCTCGGCAAGCTCCAGCGGGTGGAAGCAGCCATGTGCTTCCCGCTGCCGAAGTTCTCCGACATCCGCTACAACTTCTCGCTTGCCGGTGGCGCGACAATGGACGCCGGGTGCTATGCCGTCCACATGGCCCGCACCTTCGGCGGCCCAACCCCGGAAGTCGTTTCGGCACAGGCGAAACTGCGCGATCCCCAGGTCGACCGGGCCATGACGGCCGAGTTGCGGTTCGCCAGCGGGCACACCGGCCGGGTCCGCTGCTCAATGTGGTCGTCGCATCTGCTGCAAATCAGCGCTCACGTGGTCGGCGACCGCGGCGAGCTGCGTGTGCTCAACCCGGTGTTGCCGCAGCTTGTCCATCGGCTTTCGGTCAAATCGGCTGATGGCAAACGAGTCGAGCGCTTCCCGCGCCGCGCCTCCTACGCGTACCAACTCGACGCTTTCGCCGCTGCGATGCTGCGCGGCGAGCCGGTGAAGACGACGCCGGAAGATGCAGTCCAGAACATGACCGTCATCGATGCGATCTACCGGGCCGCCGGGCTCCCGCTCCGCGAACCGAGCTGAAGGCTTCCTTGCCAGGACGTGGATATCCGGTGTTCGTCGCGTTAACTGCGATGCACGCGTCGTAACGCCTGCAACGATTGAGTCCGTGCACGCATTCGCCTGCCCCGTTTGTCGGGGCTTCGCCCCCTTTGAGTCGCGGCACTGCCCGAATTGCTCAGCCGAACTTGGATTGCATGTCCCGAGTCGCGCCATGATCGCAACCTCATCGGGCACGGCTGTCATCGACGGCCAGGTCTGGATCGCGTGCACGAGGTCAGCCAGCCTGGGCTGTAACTGGTTGGTTCCCGAGGAACAGGAATTCGGTGCCGAGCAGGGACAGTGCGTAGCCCATTCGCTGATTCGCCGCGAGCCCGAGGCAGACGACACCATCGCAGGGGAAAAACTGGCATCCACCGCGTTTGCGCTGCGACGACTGATCTATCAGCTGATCGACATCGGGCTGCCTGTCGACCCGTACTGGCGTCGAGACGGTGGGCTGGCATTCGATCTGCTGTCCAGTTACAGCGGCGGCGAACGGGTGGTGATCGGGCACGCCGGCGGGGTGATCACCATCGATCTGGTCGAGTCGCTGGACGCTTACCGTGAGTCGCTGCGGGTCCACCTCGGTGAGCCCTACCGGACCATGCTGGGTCATTTCCGCCACGAGGTCGGCCATTATTACCAGAACATCCTCGTGGAAAGCGATCCCGGCGCTCAGCGCTACCTTGACGAGTGCCGCGAGAACTTCGGCGACGAGCGCGCGGATTATCAGGGCGAGATCGCACGACACTACAAATTCGGTCCACCGGCGGGCTGGAGCGGCTCCTACATCTCCGAGTACGCGACGATGCACCCCTGGGAGGACTTCGCCGAGTGCTTTGCGCACTACCTGCACATCACTGACATCGTCGACACGTCCCGCGAAGCGGGACTGGTATTGCACACCGACCGGGTCCGCTTCTCATTTCCACGCGACATCGTTCCGCTGGCCTGCTACGACGACGTCCCGATCGAGCAGCTGCTGGATGACTGGAAGTGGTTGTCGCTGTTCTTCAATCGGGTAAACGCCGCCATGGGCAAGAATCCGCTCTACCCGTTCAATATCCCGCCACCGGTGGCTCGCAAGCTGGGGTTCGTGCACAAACTGATCCGCGAGACCGCACTCAAACC
This sequence comes from uncultured Actinomycetota bacterium, assembly GCA_963767375.1. Classification (GTDB taxonomy): domain Bacteria; phylum Actinomycetota; class Actinomycetes; order Mycobacteriales; family Mycobacteriaceae; genus Mycobacterium. The sequence continues at coordinate 421,123 of CAVYDT010000003.1, read as the reverse complement.
CGTGGTGGATCACTGATTGTCCGGAGATGAAGGGCATGTCCATGCCACGCTCAGACAAGTTGATGCAAGGAGAGTCGGATGTGTCGATGGGTTGGATACCTGGGCAGCCCGATCGCGCCCAGGGAGTTGCTACACGATCCGGCGCGCTCACTCATCGAGCAGAGCCGCAGGCACGCACCAAACATGGAGATTCCCAATGGCGACGGCACGGGGCTGGGCTGGTATGAGCACCGCGCAGAACCGGCGCTCTTTCGCAGCATCATCCCAGCGTGGGGCGATGAGAACCTGTTGGAACTGGCCAAGGAGATCCGCACCCGACTGTTTCTTGCCCACGTTCGCGCTGGGACCGGAACACCGGTGCAGCAGACCAACTGTCACCCGTTCCGCTATCGAAATTGGCTTTTCGTGCACAACGGATACGTCGCTGGATATCAGAGGTTGCGCAGGGACCTGCTGCTGGGTGTGCACCCCGACCTGTTCGGCAACATAGCGGGCTCCACCGACTCGGAGTTGTTGTTTCACCTGGCGCTGACCTTCGGTCTCACGGACGATCCGATCACCGGGATCGCTCGGATGGCAGGTTTTGTCGAGGCGATCGCTGCGGCGGCCGAAGTGGCTGAACCTGCCCTCCAGATGACGGTAGGGGTCAGCGACGGCGCGAACCTGTACGCGGCCCGTTACGCCAGCGGACCGGAAGCGAATACGCTGTTCGTGAGCGAAGATCCGGAGTCGGTGCGGATGCTCTACCCCGACGACGAGGGACTAGAGCACTTCGGTAGTGACGCCCGGGTGGTCGTCTCAGAGCCGTTGACCCGTTTGCCAGGGATGTGGCGGGAAGTGCCCGCCGGGACCGCGCTGATTATCGGCAAGGACATCGAAGAGCGGCCCTTCCGGCCCATCAGCCCGGCAGCCGCCTAATTGGTGCGGCGACACTCCCGCGCGTCGGAGTCGAGAGTTATTGCGGCCGTTCGGAATTTCCGGATCCATGGACGACCTCCGACAACAACCGGCATGCGGCGTCGACGCAGGGCCGCAGCCGATCGATGGCACTGACCCCGGCCAAGGCCAGTGAGCGTCTGGGTACTTCGAGTTCGATCACGATGCCAGGCGGAAGCGCCGAGAGGAGGTCGAGCAGGGGTAGTTCGCCTTCGCCGGGAACCATCCGCTCGAACATGGCTTCCTCCATATAGTTGTCGATGCGTGGCTGCAGCGTCGTGTCGTTGAGTTGGGCGTAGCCGATGAGGTCGGGGTCAATCGCAGCCAGATCGGCTGCGCTGGAACCGGACCGGACCAGGTGCATCGTGTCGATCAGCAGCCGGAAGTCGGGTCTGGCGACGTGTTCCACCGCGGCCAGCGCGGTGGGCAGGTCGCCCACGGTCAGGCCGGGCACCGGTTCGACGGCCGTTCGGATGTTTCGTTGCGCGGCCAGCTCTGCCAGCGCCGCGAACTGGTCGAACGTGCGGCTGAGATCCTGGTCGAGGCTGACGGCGTTTATCCAGGGAACGCCGAGTGCGGCCAAGACGTCGAGATCCGTAGAGAACGTGTGCATCTCGGCGCCGGGCAACACCAGGAACCCGTCGCCCAGCGAGATTGTCACACCGCGGTGATGCATCGCGGCGAGCAAGTCCCGCCGCAACGCGACGTCGTCCCTGAGCGAATAGGGCCCAAAGTCGAGCGGCACCAATGGTTGTCCCTGCACGACGGTTGAGATGTAGCGGCAGCCAAGGTCTGCGGCGAGATCGACCAACTCCACTGGTGGAAGCGCGAATACGCTCAGGAATCCGATACCGAGGCGGTCCATGTCTAAGGGTGCGGCAACCCATGTGCGATCAGGCTCATCCTGCCACTCTGTCACCCGCGAAACCACTGCGCTACTGCTTTGACGAAACCTCTTGCAAAACAGCCGTGTTCGTTAACTTTCGCAGGGGACTGAGCCAGACTTTCGCGAAAATCAAGGCTAGTTAGCAGACACCGCCGGGAATCCCGCGAGTGGGCGAAGTTTCCTGAGTAGGCATCGCCTGCGGGTAGGGCACCCGATAGGGACGCCCATCGCCCAGGTACGCCGGCACTACGGAGGGGACACACTGCGACAGTTTCGGCAGGGCCGCCAGAAATGGGTGATCCAGGTTTGGTTTTGACGGGTTGGGCGGGACAGAGAAGTTGAAGGTCGACGTCATATCGCCGGTCACGCTTCTCCGCCACGGGGTCAGGTTGGGAACCGGCACCCCGAACCGGGTCTCCAGCAACCGCAGCTGTGAGGTGTGGTCGAACGTGTCATGGACCATCAGCGGCCCACGACTGAACGGAGAAATGATCAGGCAGGGAACACGGAAGCCCAAACCGATCGGGCCACGTATGCCTGCCGACCCCGGCACTGAGTTGATGTCGGGGACGGTGATGTACTCGCCGGGGGTCCCTGCGGGGGCTGTCGGCGGTACGACGTGGTCGAAGAAGCCACCGTTTTCGTCATAACTGATGATCAGCGCGGTCTTTTCCCACACGGCAGGATTGGACAGCAAGATTCTCAGCGCGTCCACGATCGCGATAGCGCCGGACGCCGGCGGGAGTGAGGGATGCTCGGACGCCAAGAAGCCCGGAACCAGCCAGGAAACGTGCGGTAGTTTGTCGGCTGCGACATCGGCGATGAAGTCCGCGGGGTAGGTCGGAGCGAGGCCGTAGCGAGCCAAATCTGACGCGGGATTTGCGGCCTGCTTAAAGTTCGCAAATATCTGGCCGTAACCGACAACCGTGTCGACGATCGGGCCGAATCTTTTCGTCTCGTACAGCTTCCAACTGACGCCGGCAGCGCTGAGATTCTCTGCCATGGTGGTCCAGCTGAACTGATGAATCGGAGGGAGGTCGGGGGTCGTCAGCTGTGGCCCGCCTTGCGTGCCGTCGAAGCCGAGCGCGGCGCTCACCCAGTACAGCCGGTTCGGTATCGTCGGGCCCAACACCGAGCAGTGGTAGTTATCGCAGATCGTGAACGTGTCGGCCAGCATGTAGTGGACGGGGATGTCCTGGCGCGTGTAATAGCCCATGATCACAGCGACGTTGGCCGCCGGAAGGCTTGCGGCCTGCGACGGTAGCCAGTTATTCATGGCGCCGTTGTTCCACGAGGTGTGCATCGGGCCCCAGTCGTGGTTCGGGTCGTTGACGCACGCGCCGTTGAGTAAAGGCCCCCGGGTGGTGTCAAACCGGTAGGGCAGCGTGACACCGCTGGGATCAAGCGACTGCGTCTTCGGGTTCCACCCCGCTTGCTGGAATAGTGGCGACGCCGTGTTGAACCCGTTGGTACCGGAGAGCGTGCCGAAGTAGTGATCGAACGACCGGTTCTCCTGCATCAGCAGCACGAAGTGTTCGATGTCAGTCAAATGACCCGAACACGGACCCGCCCCGTACGCCTTTTCAATGACCGGACCGGCCAGCGACAGCAATGCCCCAGCGCCGCCCGCGGCCGCCCTCGCTAGAAATTCACGACGCGAAACCCCGTCGATCTGGCTTTCGGTCACCGCGGCGGCCTCCTGTCGGACATTTCAGCTCAAGGTAAGGGACCGGAGCTATCTGTCACGACGCCCGAAGCGGCGTGTCGCGTGGATTTTTGTGTTTGCCCAGCAAAAAGCTGATACTTACCGGGCAGTGGGGTTACCTTGCTGTAGCAGGCTGAATCCGCACGGCATCGAAACCCATTGGTACGCAGGCATTCAGCTGCGGCGAGAACCGCTGAAGCCAGATGTCGGACGTCGCCGCCCGGCTCGCCGAGTTCACATCGCGGTTTCAGCCGTTGTGCCGCAGCGACTGCGGCGCTTTACTCACACTACAAATATAGAGTAGCCTCGTGATCCAACATCACGGATCCACGTCCGCCGGCACGAAAGCTACCCCGCATGGCCAGACAAACCCCCGCCGCACCGCAGCGACGAAAGCCCAATCCTGCGGAGCGTCGCCGGGACTTATGCGACGCGGCGATCCAGCTGCTGGCCGACGACGGGGCCAAGGGGCTGAGCCATCTGAAGGTGGACCGCAAGGGCGGCGTGCCCGACGGCACCACCTCTTTCTATTTCCGAACCCGCTCTGCGCTGCTGCGTGCGGTGGCCGAGCGGCTGGCTGAGTTAGACCTGGCGAGCTTGCAGTCCGTCGCCGACAGCGCCGATTGCCGGGTCGGCAATTCCTCGCCGTCGCGGCTGTCGCAGGTTGTCATCCAGGCCGGCAGCGAACCGCAGTTCTCCAGGACGAAGGCCCGATACGAGCTGACGATGCAGGCCACCCGCGACCCGGCGCTCGCCGCGATCTTGCAGCAAGCCACGGACGAGTTCACCAAACTGCATCGGGAAATCCTCGTGCAGCTCATGCCGCACGGCGCCGAGCTGGAATCGGCCGTCGTCGACGACCTCAGCAACATCACCCTGACGTTCATCAACGGCCTCCTGCTGCGCTTCGCCCACGGCGACCGGATTATCGACAGCCCCGAACAACTCGACCTGATCTTGTCGGCCATCGCCGGCGGCATCCTCAAGAGCCCCGACAAGGGACGGCTGACCCAGCCAGACCATGTGCGCACCGCACTGCGCAGACACAGGTGAGCATGGACTTTCGCGGCACTGGGTCTTGCCACAGCACCCGCTGTGTGATTCTCTACGCAAATAGAGTAATCCGACGGCCAGCCGTCCCTAAGCCTGTCTCAGCCCAGCCCGGGTGCTCGTCAGAGCAACGTCGGTGAAATAGCACCGGTAGGAGGAATTTCGTGACAACGAGCACCGCGAGCGAGGTTCGATTCGACCCGTACGACGTCGAGCTGATCGCCGACCCGTACCCTATGTTCGCGCGCCTGCGCGACGAGGCGCCGCTCTACTACAACGCCGAATATGACTTCTACGCGGTGAGCCGGTTCGCCGATGTCAACAAGGCGCTGATCGACCACGGCACCTACAGCTCGGCCCGCGGCGTGATCCTGGAGCTGATCAAGGCCAACCTCGAAATCCCCTCGGGAATGCTGATCTTCGAAGACCCGCCCATCCACGACGTGCACCGCAAGCTGCTCTCGCGGATGTTCACCCCGCGCAAGATCGCCGCGCTAGAGCCGTTGATCCGTGATTTCTGCGCTCAATCGTTGGATCCACTCGTGGGTTCGGGTCAGTTCAACTTCGTGACCGACCTGGGCGCAATCATGCCGATGAAGGTCATCAGCATGTTGCTCGGCATTCCCGAGGACGACCAGGAAATGGTTCGTGATCGCGTCAACGCCCAGCTGCGCACGGAGGCGGGCAAACCCATGGAGCATAAGCATGGCTTGTCCGTCGGGGAGCAGTTCGAGGCCTACATCGACTGGCGTGCCGAGCATCCCTCGGACGACATCATGACCGAGTTGCTCAACGTCGAGTTCGTCGACGAAACGGGCACGAAACGGCGGCTCACCCGGAACGAGATCCTGGTGTACCTCAACGTCGTTGCCGGAGCAGGCAACGAAACGACGACCCGGCTGATCGGTTGGGCGGGAAAGGTACTCGCGGAGCACCCCGACCAGCGTCGCGAACTCGTCGAAAACCCCGGGCTGATCCCGCAGGCGATCGAGGAGCTGCTGCGCTTCGAGCCGCCCGCACCGCACATGGCGCGGTACGTGGCCCGCGACGTCAGCCTCTACGACCAGACGGTACCCGAAGGCAGCGTGATGCTGATGCTTGTCGGGGCAGCGTGCCGCGATGAGCGCCAGTTCGGGCCTGATGCCGCCAAGTTCGATATCCATCGAGCCGCCCGGCCGCACCTCACCTTCAGCGTCGGCGCCCATTTCTGCCTGGGTTCAGCACTGGCGCGCCTCGAAGGCCGCGTCGCCCTAGAGGAAATTCTCAAACGCTTTCCCGAATGGGACGTCGACCTGGCCAACGCCAAGCTCAGCCCGACATCAACGGTGCGGGGCTGGGAAACGCTGCCGACGGTGGTGGCGTGATGGCCGGGCGGGTTGAGGGCAAAGTCGCCCTGATCAGCGGTGCCGCGCGGGGTCAGGGTCGCAGTCACGCGGTGCGGTTGGCGCAGGAGGGCGCCGACATCATCGCGTTCGACATCTGCGGACCAATCGACAACATGGCTTACCCGCACTCGACACCGGACGACCTCGCCGAGACCGCCGACTTGGTCAAAGCCCAGAACCGCCGCATCGTGACCGCGCAGGTCGACGTGCGTGACTACGACGCGCTCAAAGCCCTGGTGGACAGTGGTGTGGAACAACTCGGCCGGCTCGACATCATCGTCGCGAACGCGGGCATCGGCACCTTCGGCAACAAACTGCACAAGATCTCCGAGGCGATTTGGCAGGACATGATCGACGTCAACCTCTCTGGCGTCTGGAAGACCGTGAAAGCCGGTGTGCCGCATATCCTCGCCGGCAAACGCGGTGGCTCCATCGTGATGACCGGCTCGGTCGGGTCGCACAAGGCCATGGCTTACACCGGCCACTACATCGCGGCCAAACACGGCGTGCTGGGCTTGATGCGCAGTTTCGCCGTCGAGCTGGGTCAGTACGGGATTCGAGTGAACTCGGTGCACCCCAGCCAGGTCAACACGCCGATGACGATGAACGATATAACGTACCGGTTGTTCCGGCCGGATCTGGAGAATCCGGGGCCGGAGGATTTCGCGCCGTTCTCGCAGCAGACGCACACGTTGCCGGTGCCCTGGGTGGAAGCCGCCGACATCAGCAACGCGGTCCTGTTCCTCGCCTCTGACGAATCTCGTTACGTCACCGGCGTTTCGCTACCCGTCGACGCGGGTGCGTTGCTCAAGTAATCACTTACTCAATTAGGCACAACGAAGTGGAGAGAGCCATGCCGGAATACGACTACGAGAAGTTGAAGAAAGAAGCCGAGCAGTACATCAAGTTCGAGAAGGACAAGAAGAACAAGATCGCCTACATCACCTTTGATCGCCCGCAGGCGCAGAACTCCACCACCTTGGGCATGCGGCAGAACTATGCCGATCTGATCCATAAGTGCAACGTGGACGACGACGTCAAGGTCGTCGTAATCCGCGGCGAGGGCCAGGATTTCGGTAGTGGCGGGGACCTGCCCGAGCAGCGCCCGATGCTGGAAAACCCGGGCTTGCCACTGCATCACGAGCTCGCGATCAACGACGACGATGTCAAGTACCCGCCGGGCGGTTCTTACCGCTACCTGTCCACCGTCACCGACTTCTACGCCAAGGCCCGCGCTGGAAACCGCCCCCTGCAAGAACTTCGGAAGATCAGCATCATCGAGGCCAAAGGCTACTGCTACGGGTGGCACTTCTATCAGGCCGGCGACGCCGACCTGGTGATTTCGTCTGACGACGCCCTGTTCGGGCACCCGGCCTTCCGGTACGTCGGTTGGGGCCCCCGGCTGTGGTGGTGGGCGGAGACAATGGGCCTGCGGAAGTTCTCCGAAATGCTGTTCACCGGACGGCCATTCAGCGCCAAGGAGATGTACGATTGCGGCTTCGTCAACAGCGTCGTGCCCCGCGACAAGCTCGAAGCGGAGACAGAGAAGTACGCGCTGGCGTGCTCCCGGTCGCGCCCGACCGACACCGTCGCGGTGCAGAAGACCTTCCTGGAGCTCTACAAGCAGCACAAGGGCGAGTACTTCGGCAGCCTGCTCACCGGCCTGGTCGAGGGCATGCTGCCGATGATCCAAAACGACGCGCAAGAGGTCGATCTCACCGCGGGCACCTTCGAAAAGGGACTCAACAACGTGGTCAAGGACAACGACTTGAACTTCCCGCCGGAGTGGCGCCTGAGCCGCTCGGGACGAAGCAAGCCCTGACCGCTTGGGGGTTGCGGGCATGTCGGCGCTGACCGGTATCAGGGTCGTCGAACTGGCCGGGTCGGTCGCAGGGGAGTACTGCGGGAAGCTGCTGGCCGACTTCGGCGCCGACGTGATCAAGATCGAGGCGCCCGGGTGCGGTAGCCCCACCCGGGCGATGGCGCCCATCCTCGGTGATGATCTCAGTTTCCAAGGATGCGAAAGCAGCGCACTGTTCGCCTACCTCAACACCAACAAGGAGTCTGTGGTTCTCGACGGCGCCGCGGCGGAACGCTTGGACGACATCATCGGCACCGCCGACGCTGTCATCGACGATGGGACCTCTTGGGCCTCTTGGTCTAGGGCCGGTGCCGCGCGGCACCCAGGTGTGGTGTTTTGTTCGATCACCCCGTTCGGTCAACTGGCCGATGCCGAGTTCAGCAATGCCAAGAGCATCAACGTGTTTCACGCCAGTGGTTGGGGGTTTCACACACCCAGCCATGCCGATCCCGCCGATCCGCCGTTGCAGGGGCCGGGCCGGTTCCTCCCCGACTACGAAGCCGGACTGGAGGCGGCACTGTGCGTCGCCTCCTCGCTGTTCAAGCGCCTGCACACCGGCCAGGGCGATGTCATCGACGTGTCGCAACACGCCGTGCTCGTTTCGCGCTCCGATTGCATCGTGGGCCGATTCATCACGGGCGAGGTGCCGGCCGACGGTGAACGCAGCGATTTCGACCAGCAGGGCCCGGCATCGTTTTTCGCCTGCGCCGACGGTTTCGTCTACCTGTACATGACCAGCCGCGCACATTGGCTGGGCGTCAAGGCCCTGCTGGAGCATCCGAGGTGGCTCGACGACTTCGACGACGATTGGCTGGAGTTCTCCGTCACGCAGGAAAAGGTCGCTGCGTTCCAGCAGGGGTTTGCGGTGTGGGTCAAGGGCTTGGCCAAAGAGGCTGCGGCCGAACAAGCTCAGCGGTTGGGCGTGCCGCTCGTCCCCGTCAATAACGCCCCGGATCTGCACCACTCGGCGCAGTATCGTCATCGCGGCTTCTTCCAGGATGTGCACCACCCCGTGCTGGGTACCGCGGCCTATCCCACCGTGCCGTATTCACTCAGCGCATCACCGGCTGAAATCACCTCTGCTGCACCGGCACTCGGCCAGCACACCACGCTGGTCCTGGGCCGGCTCGACACGCCGCGCGTGGTGCCGGTCGTCAAGTCTGCTCAACTGAAGCCAGCCAAGAACCTGCGCGGCGGACCGCTGCAAGGGGTGCGCGTTGTGGAGCTGACCAAGGTATGGGCCGGTCCCTACGCGGGAAAGCTGCTGGCGCTGTTGGGCGCTGAAGTGATCAAGGTCGAAACCGCTTCTCACCCAGAGGAAATGCGTGCTTACGGCGGCACCGATATCAACCACGCGCCCTTCTTTCTGAGCATCAATCCCGAGATTCTCAGTGTTGACCTCGACATCAAGTCACCCGAGGGTATGACACGGCTGCGTGACCTGATCGCCCGCAGCGACATAGTGATCAACAACCTGCGCCCGGGAGCGATGGAACGCCAGGGCCTGGGGCACGAGCAGCTGACCGAGATCAAGCCCGACATCATCTCGGTGTCGATCAAGATGTGGGGCAACGACGGGCCGCTGGGGCATCAGACCGGCTACGCCCCGTGTTTCGCCGCGTTGGCCGGGCTCGCTTCCCTGGTCGGCTATCCCGGTGGGCCGCCGCTGGGGGCGAGCATGCGCTACGGGGACTCGACCGTCGGCGCGGCGGCCGCGTACGCCGCCCTGGTCGCGTTGGTCCATCGAGAGCTCAGCGGGAAGGGCCAATTCGTCGACGTGTCGGCCGTCGAAACCCTGTCGACGATGATCGGGGACTCCCTGCTCGAGCAGAGCCTCACCGGAACAAGCCTGGGGCCCAGCGGAAACAACCATCCGGACATGTGCCCGCACGGTTGCTATCCCTGCGCGGATGGATCGTGGATCACGGTGGCGGTGGCCGATGATGCCGAGTGGCGGCGGTTGTGCGACGTGCTCGACGCCGCAACGCTTTCCACTGACCCGCGTTATGGCACCTTGGGCGAGCGACGCAACCACGTGGAAGTGCTGGATGCCGACCTTGCGGCCCTCACCCGAAACCATGATGCCGAGCAACTCGCGCACCGCCTGCGGGCGGCTGGCGTGCCGGCCACCAAGAGCGCCACGTCGGTCGATGTCATCGGCGATCAACGGCTGTGGGACCGCGAGTTGTACCGCTTCGTCACCGATCACCGCGAGGGTCAGCGTCCGATACTGGGACCGTCGTGGCGGATGGCGCGCGCCGCGGCGCGCATCGAGCGGGGCGCCCCCGACCTCGGCGAGGACAATGACTATGTGCTCCAAGACATTCTGCGCGCCGAAAAAACGCCAACGGGAGGCCGAACATGACCCAGACGCTGGCGAACACCGCCGCACTTGTCACCGGTGCCAGTAGCGGTATCGGCGCGGCGACGGCGAGGGCCCTTGCCGCACAAGGCGCTGCGGTGGCGCTGGTGGCCCGCCGGGCGGATCGCCTGACCGAACTGAAAGGCGAGATCGAATCCGCCGGCGGCACAGCACTGCTGGTGCCCGCCGACGTGACCAACGCCGGGCAGATGTCAGCAGCGGTCCAGCGCGCCGTCGCCGAGTTGGGACGCCTCGACACGTTGGTGAACAACGCCGGCACGATGCAAATGGGTACTGCTGCCGAGGCTTCCCTGCAGGACTGGGATGACATGGTGGCAGTCAACGTGCAGGGTGTGCTCTACGCGACCCGAGCTGCGCTTCCGCATCTGATCGACGCGGCCAGCGACTCACCCCGCGGGGTGGCCGACGTAGTGACAATCAGCTCCACCGCGGGCTGGGTGGCCCGACCCGGCACCGCCGTGTATGCACTGACCAAGTTCGGTGTGAACGCCTTCAGTGAAGGCATCCGTCAAGAGCTCATTGGCAAGCGGGTCCGAGTCGGCGTCGTGGGTCCCGGGACCGTCGACACCGAGATATTCACCCATTTGGCCCAGTCGTCGCGGGATACGTTCGAGAAGCAGACGGCCGGCATGGTCAAGTTGCGATCGGAAGACATCGCCGACGCGGTGCTTTTCATGGTGACGCGTGATCGTCGCGTGGCGGTCAACCACATGCTGGTGCGTGCGGCCGAACAGACGTGGTGATTCAGAACAGTGATTGATGAGACTCACCGCTGGGCGAGCGGTGACCAGTTCGGTATGCCGTTTCCCGCCGACGCCGCGGCGCTGCGCGACGGCGGGGCACGGTTTCTCACCGACGCATTCCGGACGGCAGGCGCGCTCGACGGTAACAGCGTCACGCGCATTACCGGGTTCCACGAGGTCGCCGGCGGCAGCACGGGACGCAAAGTCGTTCTGTCGGTCGAATACGACCAGGCTGAGCCGGGCCTGGACACCGAGTTGTTCGTCAAGTTCTCGCGCGACTTCGACAACCCGGTTCGTGACCGCGGGAAGACGCAGATGGAGCCCGAGGTGCGGTTCGCGTCGCTGTCGCGGGTAGCCGGTTTTCCCATCGCGGTACCCAGGGCGCTGTTCGGCGACTATGACCGGCAGACCGGCACCGGAGTATTGATCACCGAGCGAATTAAGTTCGGCAGCAACGGCATCGAACGTCAGTACCATAAGTGCCTCGACTACGAGATGCCCGAGCAGCTGGAGCACTATCGCGCGCTGCTCACCGCCGTCGCGCGCCTGGCCGGCACGCACCGATCCGGGCTACTGCCGGCCGACCTGACCGGGTATTTTCCGCTGGACGTGCAGGCCGCCACGGTGGGTAACCGCACGCCACTCACCATGGACGTGCTGGACCGGCGGTTGACTCAGCTGGCCGAATTCGCCGAAACCCATCCCGGGCTGCTGCCCGCCAATGTTGCTTCACCAGAGTTCGTGTCGCGCCTGCGCGCGGAGGCGCCGCGGATCGCAGCGCACGAGGACTTCGTTGCACACCAACTGGCAGCCGATACCGACTATGTCGCACTGTGCCATTGGAACGCCAACGTCGACAACGCCTGGTTCTGGCGCGACACCGAAGGCCTGCACTGCGGCCTGATGGATTGGGGGTGCGTCAGCCAGATGAATTTGGGCATGGCCCTCTGGGGGGCCATGTCGGGTGCCGAAACCTCGATGTGGGAGTGGCATCTCGACGAGCTGCTGGACGTGTTCGTCACCGAAGTCCGTCGCAGTGGCGGTCCGGCTCTCGACCCGGACCGATTGCGCCAGCACACCCTGCTCTACGCGGCGGCGATGGGTGTGGCCTGGCTACTGGATGTACCGGCGCTGATACGCAAGCGATTTGGCGCTTCGGCCCCGGCCGATCGCACTGATCCGCGCATCAAGGATGATGAAAGCGTGCGTGCGCCGCTGCAGATGCTGTCGAACCTGCTGAACCTGTGGGAACGGCATCGCATCGGTGACCTGCTTGACGCGGCTCTTGCCGAAGGCTCGCGCTTAGGCTTCTGAATCCCTTGTGTCACTTCAGCTTCACTAGTCACACTTTCACGGTTTGTGTCGGTGGGCCTTCGTAAAATTTGAGGCATGGGTTGCAGCAGTCGCGAGGAGATCGTTGAGGTCTTCGACGCGCACGAAGCCGCCCTGGACCGCGTGTGTGAGTTGTCCTTTGACGTGCTCACCACCCCGGAACGGATGCGGGCGTTGGAGCGCCTCGAACGCGCCGCCCGTCGCCTACGCGCACCTGGGCATGGGTTGATCAACCAACTCGGCGCGGAAGCGGGCGAGGAGGAGTTGGGCGGGACGCTGCGCTGCGCGCTGGCTGACCGGCTGCGGATCACCAAGGCCGAGGCCGGTCGGCGGATCGCCGACGCCGAGGATCTTGGGGAACGCCGCGCGTTGACCGGTGAACCGTTGGCGCCCCTGCTGAGTCATACCGCCGCCGCGCAACGCGACGGGCTGATCGGGGACGGGCACGTCAGGGAGATTCGCAAGTTTTTTGCGCACCTGCCCGCCGAGGTGGACCTGGGTACTCGGGAAGCCGCCGAAGTCGTGCTGGCAAGCAAGGCAGCCGAGTATCGCCCCGATGAGCTCGCCCAACAGGCCCAGCAGATCATGGACTGGCTCAACCCCGACGGCGAATTCAGCGACGAAGAACGCGCCCGCAAACGCGGCATCACGCTGGGCAACCGGGAATTCGATGGGATGTCACGGATCAACGGCCTAGTCACCCCAGAGCTGCGCGCGGCGATCGAGGCCATGCTCGCCAAACTGGCCGCCCCCGGCGCCTGCAACCCCGACGACGAAAGACCAGTCGTAGACGAGGTACCCGATGAGGATGCGGTGCGTCGCGATCACCGCTCGGCAGCCCAGCGCAACCACGACGGCCTGCTCGCGGGCATACGCGGCCTGATCGCCTCGGGAAAGCTGGGCCAGCACAACGGCCTACCGGTGTCGATCGTGGTGACCACCACGCTTAAGGACCTCGAGGCCGCCAGCGGGAAGGCACGGACCGGTGGCGGCACCCTGGTGCCGATGTCAGATGTGATCCGCTGGGCCAGCGCCGCACACCACTACTTGGCGATCTTCAATGACGGCAAGCCCCTGGCGCTCTACCACACGAAACGCCTTGCCTCCCCCGCTCAACGAATCATGCTCTACGCCAAGGAACGTGGATGCACCAAGCCCCGCTGCGACGCACCGGCCTACCACAGCCAGGTCCACCACGTCCAAGGCTGGACCAACACCCACCGCACCGACATCAACGACCTGACCCTGGCCTGCGGTCCGCACAATCGACTCGTCGAGAAAGGCTGGAGCACCCGGACCAACACCAAAGGCGACACCGAATGGATCCCGCCGGCGCACCTGGATTACGGGCAACCCCGCATCAACACCTACCACCACCCGGAGAAACTCCTGGCGCTCAACGACGACGAACCCGATTAGCTCAGCCGCGCAGGAGCGCTGTAAGGAGCTGGTTGAGCCAGTCCCGCGCGGCGGTCGTGTCGTTATCGAGGAGAAGCTGCACGGTCACGCCGTCGTATGCGGCGACGACCGCTCGCGCGGCGTCCGCAACGGTGCCCAGTGGCGACGGCGGAGCGGCGGCGACGGCGGCGGCGGTCGCCGCCAGGCGCTGTTCGATCGCCTCACGCAATCGGCCGCGATGATGTAACAGGCGCTGCGCCACAACGGGATTGCGGGCAGCATGCATCAGAAAATCGGTCTTGATCAGCAACCAATCGCGGTCCAGCAGCAGTGTGGCGGCAACACGGTCGAGGGCCCCCTCGATCGTGTCGGGGCCATCCACGTCGGCCAGGGCGTCACCGACCTGGCCGGTGATGAGTAGCGCGCGTTCGTCGTAGAGGCTGAAGAACAATTCGTCGAGGCTGTCGAATTGGGAGTAGAACGCGCCGCGGGTGTAGCCGGCCGCTGTGCAGATATCCTCGATGCGCGTGCGCCCAAATCCCTTGTCGGCGAACACCCGATAGGCAGCATCGAGTAGCCGCGCCCGCGTCTCGGCGCGGCGCTTTGTCACCCTGGCGGGTTTCACGGGTGTCACTGTCATGTCCATCACATCGGATACTACAATACATCGGATACGTTAATGTATTCGATACTTACACGCATGCTGATGGTTTGGGAGGATGTCCGATGGATGCTGACGTCATCGTGGTCGGCGCCGGCCTAGCGGGCCTGGTAGCAACCCACGAACTGACCCGTCGTGGCAAGAAGGTGGCCGTCGTCGACCAGGAAAACGAGGCCAATCTCGGTGGTCAGGCGTACTGGTCGTTCGGCGGCATCTTCCTCGTCGACAGCCCCGAACAACGCAGACTGGGCGTCAAGGACTCCTTCGACCTGGCGTGGAACGACTGGCAGGGCAGCGCGGGGTTCGACCGCCTCGAAGGCGAAGACTACTGGGCCAGCCGGTGGGCCCGGGCCTACGTGGAGTTCGCCGCCGGCGACAAGCGCGCCTACCTCGCCGAGCACGGCATCACGTTCCTGCCCACCGTGGGGTGGGCCGAACGCGGCGACCTCAGCGCCGCCGGCCACGGCAACTCGGTGCCACGCTTTCACATTGCGTGGGGCACCGGAACCGGCATCGTCGAACCGTTCGTCGACTCAGCCCGCCGGGCCGCGGCCCGCGGACTGGTCACCTTCCACCACCGCCGTCAGGTCGACGAATTGGTCTTCACCGACGGCGCGGTGACCGGAGTGCGGGGCACCGTGCTGGCCGCCGACGACGGCAAGCGGGGCGCTCCGTCCAGCCGGGAGGCGGTCGGTGACTTCGAATTGTCCGCTCATGCCGTCGTCATCACGACCGGCGGAATCGGCGCCAACCACGACATGATCCGCCGTTATTGGCCGCACCGCATGGGAACCGCACCGAAGTCGATGATCACTGGCGTCCCAGCCCATGTGGACGGGCGCATGCTCGACATCGCCGCGGACTCCGGCGTTCGATTGGTCAACCGGGATCGCATGTGGCACTACACCGAAGGCATCATCAACTGGAACCCGATCTGGCCCGACCACGCGATCCGGATCCTGCCCGGACCGTCGTCGATGTGGTTCGACGCCCTGGGCAGGCGCCTGCCGCAGCCGTTCCTGCCCGGGTACGACACCCTGGGCACGCTGCGCTACCTGCGGACCACGCCCGACATCGCACAGTACGACCACTCGTGGTTCATTCTCACGCAGAAAATCATCGAGAAGGAGTTCGCGTTGTCGGGTTCGGAACAGAACCCCGACATCACCTCCAAAAGCAAGAAGGCGGTCGTGCAACAGCGATTGTTCGGCAAGGGGGCGCCCGGTCCGGTCGAAGCGTTCAAGACCCGCGGCGCGGACTTCGTCGTCGCGAGCAGCCTGGAAGAGCTGATCGGGCGGATGAACGCGCTGACCGACGAAGCCTTGCTCGACGAGAGCGTTATTCGCCGCCAAATCGAGGCCCGCGACCTGCAATTGGCCAACTCGTTCAGCAAGGATGCCCAGATTCAAGGCATCCGCAACTCGCGGAAGTTCCTGGCCGACCGGCTCGGCCGCACCGCTGCGCCGCACCGTATCCTCGACCCGGACGCCGGCCCGCTTATCGGGGTCAAACTGCACATCCTCACGCGAAAGACATTGGGCGGCATACAAACCGACCTCTCTTCCCGCGCGTTGGGCCTCGACGGAGAGCCCATCGGTGGGCTTTATGCCGCCGGTGAAGTCGCCGGATTCGGCGGCGGCGGTGTGCATGGTTACAATGCGCTGGAAGGAACCTTCCTCGGCGGCTGCATATTCTCCGGTCGCGCCGCCGGCCGCGCTATCGCCCACACACTCTGATACTTCGGTTCAGTTCGCCGGCCAGGACGGGCTGTGCGTCAGAACTTCCGCGCCTGTGGCGGTGACGTGCACGGTATCCCGGCGAAAAACGGCGCCGACGCCTTCTTGCCACACGTAGCCGGTGATCGCTAGCACCATCCCGGCATCGAGATGGTCGTCTTCGCCTGCGGCCGAGAGCGTCTCGGACACGACGGGCGGGTCGAAGCCCAGCCCCAGTCCGTGCGCGATCGGCATCGGCGGAATCGGTTCGCCGGCGGCTTCATACGCGGCGAGCAGTTCGCGGGTGGATGCCCCAGGGCGACAGGCCGCAATGAGCTTGTCGTAGAGCGTGTTCGAGCGCTGGTAGAGCTGGCGAGCCTTGGCCGTGATCGTTCCGAGCGGCCAGGTCCGGCCCACTTCGCCGACGTAACCGCCGGCCAAGGCGCCGGCGGCGAATGCGACTAGGTCGCCGTCTTGCACTGTGCCGTTCGGTTGTGCGCGCTGCCACGGATGTTCGCGCGAGGTCACCCATGCGGCGTCCTGCGTGGCGGGCGTGCTCACCCCACCGGCGGCCATCGCCTCCAGCACCGCCCCAGCCAGTTTCTGCTCGGACAACCCTGCCCGTAATTCCGTCACCCCAGCGGCAAGCCCGCCTTCGGCGATGCGAATGGCCTCGCCCATTACCGCGATCTCGTCAGGCGTCTTGATGCGCCGTGCCGCGCGCATGGCCAGCTCACCGTCCACGAGCTCGGCCTCGGGAAAGGCTTCGGGCAGCAACGCGGCGAAAGTAGGTGTGATCGCATCGGTTCCGACTCGAAGCGCTGTCTCGGCCCCGTCGATCTTCTTCAAGACGTCGATCAGAGTCACCGGATTCCAGGTCAACCCGTAGAGATGATCGTGGCCTATTTCCTCGGGCACACCCTCGTCATCGGTGGTGTTGAGGTAGATATCGCCGCTGGCGCGTACCACGACACACACCGGGCCGAACGGTCGCGTCCCGGCTATCCACAGCTGCGGGGCGCCGGTGACATAGCGGACGTTGGCCTGCCGGCCGAGCACCAGGATGTCGAGGTCGTGTGCCTCCATTTGGGCCAGTGCCCGCTCCCGACGCCCGACCCGCAATTGCAGGGCGTCCGGTGAAACCTCAGTCACCGTAGGGGGAGTAGGGGTAGTCGGTGATCGGCACGTAGCCGTCTTCGGTAATCACCACGATCTCCTCACTGCGGTAGCCACCAGTGCCGTCCTCCCACACCACCGGTTCCAAAACCAGGACCATACCGGGTGGGAAGACGAAGTTGTCGTCGAAGTCCTCGCCCAGATCGGTTCCAATCATGGGGGTTTCGGCGGGGTAGGTGCCGATGCCGTGGCCGAGGTAGAAGTGCGGCAGCCACGGTTTGCGACCGCCGTTGGCGGCTATCGCCGCCCGCGCCAGGTCGCCGGAGGTCACGCCAGCCTTGGTCACCGCGAGCACCGCGTCCAGGATGGCTCGCCACTGCCGGAATTGGTTGTGCTGCGCCGCTGTGGGTTGTTCGCCGACCAGCCAGGTGCGGCCGAAATCCGAACAGTAGCCGGCGTAGCTGAAGCTGATGTCGGTCCAGAGCACGTCGCCGGCTGACAGTTCACGATCGGTAGGCAGCAGCGGCAGCGCCAGATCGCCGTGGGTGGTCCATACGCCGGCTTCCCGGGAGGCCGGCATTACCTGCCAGATGGCCTCGAGCATGTTGGCGGTGGCGCCCAATTCGAATGCGCGGCGCACCAGTAGGGCCGAAAGGTCAATCTGCCGCACCCCGGGCGCCAGCGCCTTCTGCACATCCGCCATGGCCGCCTCGGTGATCCGTGCCGCCTGGCGCAGGCACGAAACCTCATCGCGGGTCTTGATCAGCTGCGCGGCACCGACCACTATCGCCGCTTCCTGCGGTGGGCCCGAGGGAAACAGCGTGGCCGCCGAGCGGCGCATCGCGCCGGTCAGCTCGTCGACGGCGATCGTGGCGCCCGGCGGGATCAGCTCGGCAAGCACGCGGGCAAACTCCGCTACCCCGTGGTCGAATTCGAGATACACGGGGCCGTGCAGATGGTCATGCGGGACCGGTGGTTCCGATGCGGCCCCGCTCCGAAACGGCAGGAACAGATGCGGGTGTTCGTCGTCGGCCAGCAGGACCGCCACCGGGCGTTCCACGTGCGACAAGCCTGCGTCCAGCAGCGGCCAGCTGACTCCGGTTGCGTATTGGACGTGGCCGTTCATCAGGAGGATCAGCGCATCGACGCCGTGATCGGCCATCGCCGACCGCAGGCGTGCGCCGATCTCTGAGCGCATCCGGGCCCAGTCCGGCTCGTCGGGGATCTCGATGCCGGAGCCGTGGACGGTCAGTGAGTTCGTCATCTAGATACCTAAGAATTCTTTGATGTTGCCGCCGACGACACGGACGGCGGATTCGGGTCCGACGGCATCCACCACCGCGGCCAGCGATCGCTCCGAGTAACCGAAAGTGCTTTCGTTGTGCGGATAGTCGGATGACCACATCACCTTGTCGATTCCGATCTCGTCGATCTGTTTCAGGCCCAGTCCGTCGACCATAAACGAGGCGCACATGTGGGTGTCCCAATACTGGCGGGGGTGGTGTTCGGGCTGGTGTTTGAGCATGTGCTGGTATGACGCCAGCACGTGTTCGGCGTCCTGCAGGGCCGGGAGCACCCATGCGATTCCGCCTTCGAACCAGCCGACGCGCAGGCTGGGATGCCGGTCCAGGATGCCGCCGAAGATGTACTTGGAGAACATCTCCCGGAAGGAGTCGATGTTGACCATCATGGCGACCGCGACGCTGTTGACCTCGCTCGGGCACTTCGGCTGGCTTTCGCCGATGTGGTGGGTGACCGGCAGACCGGCGGCTTCGATCTCGTCCCACACCGCGCTCATCTCCGTGCTCGAATAGTCGATGACGTGTCCGTGGTCGTCATTGCCCGGACTTATCGGCATCAGAAATGTCTTGAGCCCCAGCGACTTCAGCTCTGCGAGGGTGCGCCGGGCGCCGCGCGGGTCCCACCAGTTGATCAAGCCGACTCCGTAGCAGTGTCCGTTGGAGCGTTCCTGCACATCGGCGATGTGTTCGTTGTAGATGCGGAAAATCCGTTCGCGCAAGTCCTTGTCCGGATAGTGGAACAGCGCCAAGACCGCGTTGGGGAATGCCAGTTCCCTATCCACGCCGTCCTCGGCGAGTTCACGGATGCGGGCTTCGATGTTGTTGGTGGCAGCGCCCGCGAGATCGTCGTATTGCATGAGCACGGCGCTGAAATCGCCGATCACCATTGAGTTCCCTGGGGGGCCGAGTAAGTATGCGCCGTCCTCGTACCAAATCCGCGGCGCCTTGTCTTTGAGATCGTCGGGGAAGTGCTGATAGAAGATGTCGTCCGCCACCGAGATATGGTTGTCGGCCGAGAAGACCTCGGTCCCGGCGGTCAGGCCGGTGTCGAATTCGGTTGCCTGACCGTGCCGGTGCTTGGGTGCGCCGATAGGACCGGCCGGGTAGAGACTTGTCATCATCGTTCCTTCGGATGCCTCTGATGTGAAACCGACAGCACGCCAAGCTGTTCGAGGCCGACGAGGTACTTGACGATCAGCTGCTCGGACAGGTGGGGGATTGCCCGCCCGGACATTTCGACCGCCGCCCGGAACCGAGCGCCGGGTACCGGTGAGCCGGCGACGGCGGGCATGGGTTGGCGGTACACGTCCAACACGGTAAGCACCGACTGGGAGCGTTCTCGTTCGGGCAGTGCGCGCATCGTCGTCTCGAACCGACTCAGCCAGTCCGAGTAGTGGTCGATCCGTTCGATGGGATAGCCCGCGGCGATGATCCAGTCCACGAAAGTGTCCAGCGAGATGCCGTCGTCATGCGGATTGGTCGTGTTGTAGGTGTCAAAGCTGCTGCCATGCTGTGGTCCTATCGCCGCGATCGCGTCGGCGAGGAAGTCTACCGGCAGGCCCTCGTAGTGCGGACGCCGACCTTCGGAGCCGGCGGCCCCCGCACGGTAGAACGAGCGTGGGGCAGTACCGGTGGCGACCAGACTGAACAACAGCCGGGTAAAGATGTCGGGCACGTTGAGCTGCCCCGTGTAACGGCTGTCGGCAAGGATCATGCCGGGCCGGAACACCGCGATGGGCAGTCCGCACAGATCGTGCGCCTCGCGCATCAGCACCTCGCCGGCCCACTTGCTGATCCCGTAACCATTGGCGTAGCTGTCGTCGACGACGCAGGCGGGCACCGTCCGGCGGATATCGGTTTCCTCGTCGACGAGCTGATGCGCCACCGCGCTGACGCCCATGGTGGAGATGTAGTGGATTGGCTTGAGCCTGGCGGTGATTGCCAGCAGGATCACCTCGGCGGTACCCACGACGTTCGCGCCGAACAGCTGATGGTAGGGCAGGACGTGATTGACATGAGCTGCCGGGTGCACGATCAGATCGACAGTCTGGGACAGGCGCTGCCAGGTTTCATTGTCGAGGCCGAGGTTGGGTTCGCCGATGTCGCCGGCCACGACCTCGAGATGCCTCTCGGCCAGAGCCCGGAAACGGTCGAGCAATTCGGCGTCTGAGCCCAAGGTGGCCTCGATGCGCTGCCGCGCCTGCGTGGCGTCGGCGCCGCGCGTCAGGCACACCAGCGTGCCGCCCGAATCGGCCAGTCCCTGCAGCCATTCCATGCCGAGGAACCGCCCCAGAAAGCCGGTTACGCCGGTGAGCAGCACGGTGCGGATCTCACTGGTGGGTTGCGGCAGCGTCATCGCGGTCTTCAGGACATCGTCTTCGATGAATTTGTCCAGGGTGAGGTCGCTGGCGTCCACCTCGGGACTGCCGGCATCGTGCAGCGACCCGTGCACCGAAGCGTAGGTGGGCCGCAAACCAGCTGAGGCGCGCTGACGTTCGATGTTGTTGGCGATGGCGAGCAGATCCCCGGTCGGGTCGATGATTACGCCCACCGGAACATCGACACCGTAGATGTCGGTCAGCAGCGTGGAAAAGGTCAGCGCGGACAGCGAATCGCCACCCAGATCGATAAACCTCGCCTCCGGCGAGATGTCGGCGGCCGGCACGCCGAGTGTGGCCTGCACCGCTTTGGTGACGGTCGCCAGCACCGGTTGCTCGGCGCCGCCCAAACGCAATGCCCGCAGCTGGCTGAGTTGATCGGAGGCCATGGACGCGTACAGCTGCTCCAGGCTGTCGCCGTAGCGGGCTTTGAGCTTGGGCCGCAAGTACTTTCCGACGCCTGATAGCAGTCCGTTCGCGAGGCTGAACGGCTCCTTCTCGATAAGAAAGTCCCGCGGGATCTCGTAGCCATTGAGGTGGTTGTCGCGAGCGATTTCCCGCAACGACTCGTGTATCACCGATGCGTCCACCACATCTTCGGTGGGTACGACCACGGCGAGCAGGTAGGAGCGTTCGCTGTTGCCGTAGATGTAGATTTGGCGGATCACCGGGCTGGTCGCGTACAACGCCTCCAGCCGCGAGACGGCGACGAACTCGCCTTGCGCGAGCTTGATGACGTTGTTGCGCCGGTCCACATAGCGCAGCCGATCGGGGCCGACCTCGGCCATGACGTCGCCGGTCTTGTAGTAACCGTGCTCGTCGAACATCGTCGCCGTCAGATCGGGGCGGTTGTAGTAGCCGGCCATGAACCGCGATGACTTGACCGCCAATTCGCCACGCGGATAGGGCTTGTCGGTGTTGAAGTAGCCCAGTTCGGGAACGTCGAGAAGTTTGTAATCGATCACCGGTGGCCGCAGCACGTGCTCGTCGGCGACGATCATCCCGCCGGCGATTTCGGTGGACGAATAGCCGATCAGCAGGTGCTGGTCGAGCACCTCTTCCATGAACACCTTGATCTCCGGGGAGAGCGCGGCCGACCCGCAGCCCACCGCCAGCACCCGGCCACCCAGAATCCTCTCCCGGATCGCCGTTTTGATCTCTTCGCTGACTTCGTCGGCATCAGCGCCGGGGGTCGTTCGGCGATCAAGCTCGCGCTGGTAGTAGTGGAAGAACATCTCACATACCCGCGGCACCAGGCTCATCGAGGTGGGTCGGACCAGCGCCAGGTCCTCGAACAGTGTCGAGAGGTCGCTCTTGGCGGCAAAGTAACTGGTGCCACCGTTGGCCAACGTCAGGATCACGTAGCCGTAGCCGATCAGGTGACTCATCGGCATGTAGCTCAGCGTGATAACTGGCTGATCGGATTGCGCGAGCCACGTTCCGATGCACAGGCTTTCGGTGAACATTGCGCCCTTGGGTGTGCCGGTGCTGCCCGACGTGTAGAACACCCAGGCCAGCGGATCCTCGTCGGCGGCTGCGACGTGCAGCGGCGGGGTTGGCAGCGATTCCCCGTGCGCGACAACCTCACCCATCGTCTCGATGGTGAGCGCGCCGCCCGTCGCGGCCAGCCGCGCACGAGCCGCCTCGTACACCGCGCGTTGGTCGTCGTCGCGCGGCTCGTAGTCGAAGACGATCAGGCGGTCCGGCGCGGTACCCGCTGGGGCTGTTTCCTAGGCTGCCTCGACGGCCGCCTCGAGATTGTCGAGTCCCACCGCGAGGATCCGCGGCTGCGTCTCGTCCAGAATCGGCGCGTGTTGGGCCGCCGGCGCGCTGGTCTGCAGGGGCACCACCACGGCGCCGAGGTGTATGCAGGCGCATTCGAGCACCGTGTAGTCGATGCTGGCGAACCCCAGTACGCAGACAAAGTCCCCGGCGCGCACCGGATGCTGTTCGTGGTGGTGCCAATCGCCGGCCGTCGCCTGGATGCGGGCCCACAACTCCGCGTAGCTGACGGTCTCGAAGCGCGGTAGGAAGCGCAGTATGGAGCGCCCGGTGGCGGGGTCGGTGACGATCTCGCGAACGCGCTGTCCGAGCGCGGGCCGGTCAGAGTAGCCCTGCAGCACTTTCGCCATGACCTCGGCGATGCGTTGCCCGCGGACCCGTGTCGCGGCGGCGATATGCTCGTCCGGCTTGGTAATGCGGAACTGCTCGTCCTCGGCGTACAACCGCTCACGCCGGCGCGTCACCCGTTCCCACTGGTCCTGCTGCGTACCGGGATCTTTCGCGTCACTGCGACCGATAAACGGCATTGCTTACCACCTTCTGATCAATCCTTGTAGGTGACACCGGTGAGTTGTTCGGACAGCTCCCACAGCCGTTCCCTGTCGGGTTCACTTCGTGCCAATCGGGGGACACCCGCGAATGTGACCCCGCCGCCGGCGGTTTCGTAGAAGCCGCGCGGCCCGTAGTACTTCCCGCCTTCGGCGTCCGGCGACACGGCCGCATAGAGCGTGGGCTTGATGCCTTCGTCGACGTCGAGCCACATGAACGGCAGCAGCCACCAAGTGAGTTGGGTGAACCGGGCCTGCAGCGTCGGTTTTTCGCGGCCATAGGACGCGCCGCTGAGCAGATTGGTCTTGCTCAATCCGGGGTGCGCGGCGTTGGACATCAAGCCCCAACCGCCCCGGCGGCTGCGTCGGTCCAACTCGACCGCGAACATCAGTTGCGCCAGTTTGGCCATCCCGTACGAGCGCATCGGTTTATAGCCATGTTGCGCGTTGGCGTCATCAAAGTCGAGATTGCGTTGACCCGCGGCAATGCTGCTGACGGTGACCACCCGCGCGCCTTCGGCCGCGCGCAGCAACGGCAGCAGGCGCCCGGTCAGCGCGAAGTGCCCGAGATGGTTTGCGCCGAGCTGTAATTCGAAGTTGTCGTCGGTTTCCTGGCGCTGCGGTGGTGTCATAACCCCGGCGTTGTTGATCAAGATGTCGATCGGGCGGCCTTCGGCGGCCAGCTCGTCGGCGAGCCCCGCCACGCTCTTCAGCGACGCCAAGTCCAGCTGTCTGATGGTCAGTTTCGCTGACGGGAGCTCGCGGCGGATCTCGGCGATGGCGGCTTCGCCTTTGGCCCGGCTGCGAATCGCCATCACGACGTCGGCGCCCGCGCCCGCAAGGCTTTTCGCGAGACCGAAGCCCAGACCGCTGTTGGCACCGGTCACGACGGCGAATCTGCCAGACAGGTCCGGCACTTCCAGCGCCAGATCGGGCTTCACCATGTGACGGGAAGCTCGTAGACGCCGTAGGCCAGCGTGTCGTGCTTGAACGGAAGCTTCTCGACCGGCACCGCCAGCCGCAGCGTGGGGATGCGGCGAAACAACGTGGGCAGCGCGATCTGTAATTCCATGCGGGCCAACTGTTGTCCCACGCACTGATGGCGGCCGTAGCCGAACCCGACATGCGCGCCGTCCTCGCGCAGCAGATCCAGCCGGTCGGGGTCGGGAAATTGGCGGGGATCCCAGTTCGCCGGCGCGACGTCGAGGATGATGCCCTCGCCGGCCCGGATGGTTTCGCCACCGACTTCGATGTCCTCAACGGCGATACGACGCTGACCGGTTTGGATGATGCTCAGATACCGCATCAGCTCCTCGACCGCGTTGGCGATGACCTTGGGGCCCTTGGGATCCTCGGCGTCGCGGATGAGCGCCAACTGTTCGGGATGCTCGAGCAGGGCCGCGATGCTCAGACTGATCATGTTCGCGGTGGTCTCGTGACCGGCGATCAGTACGCCGAGAGCCAGCTGTGTGGCCTCGCGCACGCTGATCTCTTCGGCGTTGACCCGCTCCGCCAGGTCGGAGACCAAATCCTCTGAGGGACTTTTCATCTTGGTCCGAATTAGATTGGCGATGTATTTCGCCAACGACGCGGCGCCCTGAGCCGTGTCCTCTTCGGTCGCGTAGCGCCCCGTGCCCCGTTGGGCTTGCTCCTGGAAGAAATCCGCGTCCTCATAGGGGACGCCCAACATCTCACTGATGACCAGCGATGGGATGGGCAGCGCCAAGGTGCTGACGATGTCGCCGGGTTTGGGGCCGGCCAGCAGGGCGTCGACCCGATCGTCGGCGATCTTCTGCACCGCCGGACGTAAACCTTCGACACGCTTGAAGGTGAAGGGTTTTGACAGCATTCGGCGGAACCGGGTGTGTTCCTCGGCATCCGAGGTGAAGACCGAACGGGGCCGCTTGTGCACCGTCGCCAGCATTCCCTCGTTCCAGTGTGGGTAGCCCGGCAGTCGGTCGTCGACGCTGGCGCGCGAGTCGGTGAACAGCGAGCGGATCGCGTCGTAGCCGTGGATCAGCCACGGCGTGCTGCCGTCCCAGATGCGAACCCTGCTTAGCTGTTTGGTGTCGTTGAGCTCCAATACCTTTGGGGGCGGGGCGAATGGGCAACCCGCCGCGCGCGTCATCGGAAACTCTGGCACACCGGTGGCGGTACCCGTCGAGATGTCGGTCATCGTGCTCCTTGGTTCTTGTCTGGCTCGTCTGGTGGCTAGTCGCCGGCCGCGCTCACATGCACCGGCGCGCGCCACAGCCCGACAATCGCGTCGATCAGTCCCTCACCCGCGACCGGCCACGTCGAGCGCGACCGCGATCCGTGCTCGGCCAGTGCGCCTTCGTGTTCGGCGCAGGTGTGCATCAGCAGGTTGCGGACCATGACAATCCGTTCGGAGCGCACCCGCTTGGCCAGGTCGGGCAGGCAGCGGTTGATGCCCTCGATCGTCCGCACCAGCATCGGCGACGTGAGCGCGTCCTTCGTGACGACGTGGCGGTAGGTGGGGTCGGCCATGGCCTGAGCGGCGAAGCGCGCATACCAGCTGGGCGTGCCCAGCGCGGCCAGATGATCGGTGAGGGGGCGCACCAGGGTGGCCACCCAATCGCGCAGCTCGGTGGAATCGCTGATGTCGGCGAGCATCCGTCCGCGCAATGCTTCGATCGGCTCGCGGTGTTTGCTTTCGATGGCCCGTAACAGCTCGGTGCGGGTGCCGAAGTGATAGCAGGCCGCCGCGTTGTTGCCTTGACCGGCGGCTTCGCTGATCTGCCGGTTGGACACGGCGTACATCCCGCGCTCGGCGAACAACCACTCCGCGGCAGCCAAGATCGCCTCTCGGGTGGTCATCGACCGGTCGGAGCGAGCCGTCGGCTCGGGTTTCACCGCCTCAGTGAACACCGCGTGCCCGATTAAATCAAGCAATTTATTTAATCGGGGTGTTGTCAGGCCGCGGCGAGCGTGCGCAGTTGTTCCCGCGCAAGCGGGAGGTGCCCCCAGCGTTCGCCCGCTGTGTCGCGGACAGACACGCACGCTCGCGGCTTGAGGCGTAAGTGTCAGCGTCGACGAGGGGTCACCTTGCCCGCTGACGTGCCGCCGTCCACCGGCAAAACGACTCCGGTGATATAGCGAGCCCGCTCACTGGCCAGATATGCGACGGCCTCCGCGACGTCGTTCGGTGTCCCGTCGCGTTGCAATGGCCGGTCGGCGCGCATCCTGTCCCGTATCGACCGCTCGTAGCGTTCGAGTTCTTCCGGACTCTTGTCGCGCACCGACGACGCCAGCAGCGGGGTGGGGATGCTGCCGGGCGCGATCGCGTTGACGCGGATGTCGTAGCGGGCCAACTCGATTGCGGCCGACTTGGTGAACTGGATGACCGCGGCCTTCGACGCCCGATACGTCATCACCCCGCCGCCCGCCAGGATGCCGCCGATTGAGGTCATGTTGACGATCGACCCGCCCCCGTGGTCGGCCATGTGCCGCGCCGCGAACTTGGTTCCGGCCATCACGCCCAGCACGTTGACGCCCATGATGCGATGGAAGTCGGCCAGATCGTCGTCCAGGAGGCTGCGCAGCGGGCTGGATACGGCGGCGTTGTTCACCATGATGTCCAGCCCGCCCAAGTCGGCGACGGTTCGCTCGACCAACGCGGCGATCCGCTCCGGATCGGACACGTCGACCAGGTCAAACCGCGCGCGGGCGCCCAGTGCGCGAGCCAACTCCGTGCCGTCGCCGTCACGGACGTCGGCAATGACCACCGAAGCGCCCCGCTGGTGCAGCCTTTCGACAGTCGCTCGCCCGATACCGGATGCTCCGCCGGTAACGATGGCTACCTTGCCTTCGAACTCGTCGTGTTCCATCACGGGCACTCTACATCTCTAGAGTGCCGGCGAGAACTGGGTGGAAGTCGACATGGCACGGTGATGTTCGAAAGCCATACGCTCATCGCGTGAACCCGCTGCAGCGAGTGGCGCGAAATCCAATTGCGTACAGGTGGCTGGTGTTGCCCGCCCGGTCGATCGCCGAGCTTCTCGAGTCTTTTCTCCGGTTCGTGACGGCCGGGCGAGTCGGCGTTCTGGACTTCGCCGGCCTACCCTGCGTGCGGATCACCAGCAAAGGCCGCAAAACGGGTCTTGCCCGCACGACAACCGTGCAGTACGTACCGGTCGACGACGGGCTGGTGCTGGTTGGCTCCAACTGGGGCCGGCCGCACCACCCCGCGTGGTCCGCGAACCTTCAAGCGGCAGAACGGGTCACCGTCCGCGGCCGCGGTGAATTTTTCACCGCAACGCCGCGGTTGCTCACCGGGGAAGAACGCGACCGGGCGTGGACCACGGTCGTGGCGCACTGGCCGAATTATCAGATCGCTCAAGATCGCGCCGGCGCACGCCAATTCCGGCTGTTCCTTCTCACGCCGACCACCAATGGATCAGGGAGTTAACGAACCTGCGGCCGCGTCGGATAGCGCGGCCTAGCCGGGCGTCCTTAGGTGCGGCCCCAACAGCTGCTGCCAACCTCTGGACATGTTCTCAAACTCGCCCTCGCAGTTGCCGGCTCGGTCCTCCGGCAGGTCTCCGGAGGCGATGATGGTGGCGTTGGCCGTCAGGCCTGAGCCGTAGATCCAGCATTCCCAGTTGTGCATCTGCCGTATGTCCATCGGGTGCCCGTCCCGAAGACGACGTTTCAAATGTCCTCAGATCCGGGGTCGCCGGATCAACTGCGTGAGATCTTCGAGAACGGTACGACACTTCGGCCGTCCGGATCCGCGGAACCGCCAAGCCTTTTCGGGTGGAAGCAGCGAACAGATGGTGCAGGTGCGGCGGGATAGTGTCAGTGGTCGGGTGTCTTGGAGTGCCGATGTAAGAAGGATGTCTCGACTCGCAGTACGTTCTCGTGGTCAAGGCCGCCGGCGTAGACGTCGTAGTGTCCGCCGCGGCTGCGGTATAGCTCTCCGCGGGGCGCGCGTGCGGCCACGGTCAGCGCCGGTCGAGTGGGAGCCATGGTGTCGTGCTCGGCCACGACCATGAGCAGCGGGCAGCGGGCATTCCGGGCGCGTTTCACCGGTCGGTGCACTGTCACGTCCAGCAGCGACCGGGCGGTGATCTCGTTGGACCAGGATCCGTCACCGGGGTCGAGTCGGGCCATGCCGACCATCGCATCGTCGGTTGCGATCACCCCGAGCTGCCCCGGGAGGACGCTGATCGGTAGGTACCGCGGGCGTCGGTCGAACACAGACCCGGCTAGGTCGGCCAGCGCGTGTGCGGTCAGGCGCAGCGCGCGGGCCGCCGGGATGTTGGTCAACCCGGCGACACCGTCCACCAGCGGGCATTGCGCAATCGCGCCAGCCAGATCGGGTTCGCTGGCGGCCAGCTCGACAATGTGCATGCCGGCAAATGAGGTGCCCCACACAAACATCCGTGCAGCGTCGAACTCCCCTTGGGTGCGTACCCAAGCCAGCGCACTGCGGTAGTCCTGGAGCTGACGGCGGACGGAAAGGAACTGTCGTGGCTCGCCGGTGGAGTCACCCCAGTGTCGGTAGTCGAATGCAACTGCTGCGAATCCGCTGTCGGCGAATCGTTGCGCGAACGGCGCTAAGCCGCCGGCTTTGATACCGCCGATGCCGTGCGCCATGACCACGACCGGAACCGGACTTGGCCGGTCGGGCATGTACACCCAGGCATCAAGCTGGTCGCCCTCGCCGGCTGGGATCCGCAGTTGGCGGCGGACGGCGCAGCCCGTCACGATGTCACCGCGCCCGGTGTGATGATCTGTGCGCCCGCGCTGCGGGCCAAGTCGGCGCCGAGTAGTGCGCCGGGGGTGAATGCGCCTGGGTCGACCTGACCGTCGCTTATCCGTCTGGCGGTGTGTGCGGCGACCCTGGCGGTGAAGCGGTAGCCCTCTCCGGTGCGGAGCCACGCTTCACGATATGTGCCGTCGGACCACTCGAGTCGCGCGTAGGCCCAGGAGATGTCGCCGGACTTCGCGGGTGGAGTCAATCGGGCACGGTTGACCAGCCGGTGTGCCCCGGCCCGGATTGTCTGTGCGGCCAGCAGAGCTGACAGCATCGGCAGGACCGCGCGCACTGTTCGCCCGCTGGGTACCTCGCTGGAGAAGGCTACGACATCGTCAGCCCCTGATGCGCGGTGTGCCGCTTCCAGCTCACCGGTCGGAACTGCGAGGCACTGACTTGCGGGCAAGTCCGGCAATGGAATCCACGCGTGCTCGGCGCCAAGCCGTGTCCGCACCAGGTGCCCACCCCGGTAGCGCCGCCCCCCATATGCGACGGCATCGATCACGCTGGACAGCACGGCCGATCCCAAGCCGTCCACGGCGGGCATCGCGGCGACCGTCGCGCAGGCTGCCGCGGGTCGGCCGCTGCGCAACTCGATGACGAGCGCCTCCGTGGCGAGCACACCAAAACCCGCTCCGGTGACCAGCGTGACTCCCGCGTTTCTTGCGTCGGCATCCATGTTCAGCAGCGCCTGCACTGGCGGCAGCTCGTTAGCCAGATCCACGTAGTGGCTGCCGGCGGCCAGGCATGCTCGGGCCAGCGGCGCGCTTGTCTCGCCGAACGGGCCGATGGTGTTCACCACGACCGTGGGCTTTTCGGCCGCGATCAGCGCAACCAACTCGGCCGGCCCGGGCGACAGAATCGTGCGGTTCTGCCCTCCCAGTGATGCGGCAACTGCGGCCAGCCGGTCGTGGTCACGTCCGATAAGCACCACATCGGCGTCGCCGCCGATCAGTTCAGAAGCGATCGCGCGACCGCCCTTGCCGGTCGCGCCAAGTATCCAGATTGTCTGCATTCATTTACGGTACAGTGTGCATCGTTAATGTGTCAACGCTATCGTTCTGGTGAGCACATGTCAGGTCTTCGAGGTCGTCCACGCGACACTGCCTTGGACACCGCGATCGCGAATGCGACTGAGGCGGTGTTGCTTTCGCATGGGTATTCAGCGGTGAACATCGATCGCGTCGCCAAGCTGGCCGGCACTACCCGCGCTGCGATCTACCGCCGGGCAAAGACTCCCGGCGAGCTCGTTGTCGCGCTGCTGGTGAGCCGCTTCGGGATCGATCCCGCCCCCGACAGCGGCGATTTGCGCGAGGATCTGCGGCTGATACAGGAACTTCAGCGCCACTTTTTCGTCGACCGCATGGTTCAGGCCGCTTTGGCCGGCGTGCTCAATGATGTCCGAGACGACGGTGAACTCGGCGAGGTGTTCTACGCGCGCTTCATGGAACCCCGTCGCCGCTCGGTGGCCGCAATGCTCGCCCGGGCCGCCGACCGCGGCGAGATCGCGCCGCCATCGCAGCCCGGCGTTATCTCCGACCTGCTGACCGGTCCGCTGCTGCTTCGCACAGCGCTACCGCCCATCGGGCCGATCGACGACACGCTCGTGAACGCCACCATTGAGGCCGCGTTGACGGCATGCGGCGCTGTTGATCGCACCGCCAGTCGGCCAGCGGTCAAACCAAGCCAGCGATGACAGCCCACGTTGAATCAGGACACAACGTAAACGTTCACCATCGCGACCGCAGTGCGAGGAGCGCGTAGGGCTCCGTCCGGCGACATCAACTGAGTCCGGATCAAAAACCCGACTCCAAAACCGGCTGGACGCAGAATCGGGGACTCGCCAATACCACGACGAGCCTGAGGTCAGCCGCCGAGCCCCTTCTTGACGGCCGCGTCTTGTTTTTGGCCGACGTCGGTGAGGAAGTCCGGCGGCGGGAGCATGCCCGGCGGACCATCGAATTGCAGCGTGACGAAAGCCCTGCCCTCGGTGAACATCAGTATGGCTATCCCTTTGTTGCCGTCCGGTGTGTTGCCCGAGATAAGCGTTCCGCCAGTGCCGATGTCTTTGACCGGGTCCGTTTGCGGGTCTTTGAGGGAGCTACCTTGTCCCGTCTTCGCTGCATTGAGTGCGTTGGTGGCGGCGGCGGGATCGGCCAGCACTTGGATGGTGTCGTGGATGACGTGGTTGCTGTCTGAGGTGCTGAAGGTCGTCGCGACACCCGGTTGGCCGTTCGGGCTATTTGTCGGCGGGCTTGCGGTGAAGGTTTCGGGCGCCTTGATGTCCCCTGCTTGGATCAACAGCCCGGTGTAGTCGTTGTGCTGTGCCGGCGCGGAGGAAGCCGGGCTTGAGCTGCGGCTGCTGGTGGCCGAGGCGCCCGAGCCCGACGGTGTCGTCGAC
Source organism: uncultured Actinomycetota bacterium (assembly GCA_963767375.1). GTDB lineage: Bacteria > Actinomycetota > Actinomycetes > Mycobacteriales > Mycobacteriaceae > Mycobacterium. Next base: position 389,763 of record CAVYDT010000003.1, on the reverse strand, counting down.
GACGTTTTGCTGCCGCACCCGGCCACCGAGACCGCCAGCGTCGTCGCGGCCACCACGCCGGCGACCATCGTTTGAGAAATCCTCATCGCAACCATGCTCCTCGCGGCACGCTCGGGCGACCGGGGAAGTGACCCAGGCCGAACTTCTTGATCCCGAAACGCACAGTACATCGCTTCTCGGGCGCAGCTTTCGATCGGTTGCGGGGTAGGCGGCGGCAACGTCCGGACGACGATGGTTCACCTTGTGACGACGGACCCCGCGCCGGTAGCGTCCGCTGTGGTTCCGCACGGGAACGCCGAAGACGCCCGCCGCCAACTCACTAGCGCAGGAGGCCGTCAATGAGCCAGAACCTCCTGGCAGGGCGTGGTGTCGTGGTGACCGGAGGCAGCCGCGGCGTCGGTCGCGCAGTCGCCGAGCTGCTCTGTCGCTTGGGCGCCGGCGTAGTGGTCAACGGACGCGACCCGGCTGCCGTAGACGAGGCCGTCGCGGGAATCACTGCGTCGGGAGGGCGAGCGACCGCGGTGGTCGGGGCCGCGGACGACGAGCTTATCGCCGCGGCGCTGATCGAAGAGTGCGTGAACGCGTTCGGGCAGTTGGACGTCCTGATCAATTGCGCCGGGATCGCCGAACCTCCGCATGCCTCGATACTTGATATCTCGCCCACGGAATTCGATCACCTGATCAGTGCTCACCTCGGCACGGCGTTTCACACCTGCCGAGTCGCGGCGCCGGTCATGGCCTCGCAGGGATACGGATCGATCATCAATACCAGCTCCATCGCGTTTCTCGGCGACTACGGCGGTACCGGCTACCCCGCGGGCAAGGGCGCGGTCAACGGGCTGACGATGGCGATCGCCGCGGAATTGAAGCCGTCCGGGGTGCGGGCCAACGTGGTGTGTCCCGGCGCGAAGACGCGGCTGTCCACCGGTGCCGACTACGAAGCGCAGATCGAGAGCCTTTACCGCCGCGGAATCCTCGACGAGACGACCAGGCAGGTCTCACTGGACGCTCCTCCGGCCCCTTTTGCGGCCCCGATCTACGCGTATCTGGCCAGCGATCTGGCACGTGACGTCACGGGTCAGATCTTCGTCGCCGCAGGCGGATTCGTCGGGCGCTTCGACCGGCCGACGCCGCGGGTGCTGGCGTACCGTGACCACCATGACGCTGAACCGTGGTCGGTCGAGGACCTGCACGCGAAGATCAACACGTAGCCTGTCGGCTGCCGTGAACTGATTCGCGGCCAATTACGTATCCAAGAGAGTGACGAGCCCAGGCGCTAGTGGTCACGTTTCCGGGCGCGACCGCCCGCAGTTGTATACCGTTTCCGGCGTGTCGCCGTACAAGCACGCACGCTCGCGGGAACGGCCGCTTCGGGTTCTTGTCATAGGGGCGGGTGTGAGCGGCGTTTCGGTTGCTCGCGGACTGCTGAGAGACGGGCACCATGTCGCCGTCTTCGACCAGCGGTCGGACGTGCAGGCGGGCGGTGGCGCGGTAACCATCTGGTCCAATGGTGAGACGGTTCTTGGCCAGCTCGGCGTCGACATGGACGGGGCCGGTCAACTGCTGTCCAGCGTGCGAGTGACGACCTCGACGGGTCGCCCGCTTGCCACCCTGGACGTGACCGCGATGAGGAACCGGCTGGGCGCACCTGTCCGCATGGTCCCACGGCGTGACCTGCTGGAAAGACTGCTGGAAGGCTTTCCGGCCGATCGCATCCGCTGCAACCGCCGGGTGGTCGGCGTCGTCACCACACCCGATGGTGTACGGGTCGAGTTCCAGGACGGCAGCACGGCTGAAGGCGACTTATTAATCGGCGCGGACGGCTTGCATTCGGTGGTTCGGGATGTCGTGGGCGCGCGGGACGCGGAACCGACCGGCTGGTGCAGCTGGCAGGGCCTGGTCACGCTTCCCGAGGTCGCCAACGATCACGTCGGGGCGATCGTCGTCGGCGCACGGGGGAATACCGGCCTGTGGCCGGCCGGCGGCTCCGATTGGCAGTGGTGGTTCGACTTGCCATGGTCTTACGGCTACGTCAGACCGCAAAATCCGATCGAGCTGATTCGATCCAACTTCACCGGATGGTCCGATTCGGTCGACCGGGTGCTCGCAATGCTGACCGACGATGATCTGGCCGCTTCGCCGTTCCCGCATTTTCGGCATCCGATTCCCGAGCCGGGCAAGGGCCCGGTGACGTTGCTCGGCGATGCCGCACACACGATGCCGCCCACCCTCGCGCAAGGAACCAATCAGGCGTTGCTCGACACGATGGTGCTGTGCAAGGCGCTGTCGGATCTGCAGAAGGGAACGAAGGGCGGCACCCCTTCCAGCGCGCTGCGCTGGTACGAAAAGACCAGGCGACGCAAGGTCGGCGCGGTGTCACGGTTGGCGTCGCTGCAGGTCTCTCACGGCGAGGCGATCCTGAGACCGGCGAGGTACGTCTCGGACCGGTTCCAGACCTGGGCACTCACCACGTTTCTGCGTTGGACGAGCCATCGCCGGCTGTCCGCGGAGATCAGCCAAGAGCTCAGTGCCGCGCCGTCCGTTCCCGCTGGCCAGCAATGAACACGTCCGAGAGGTTGCGCCTGCAAGGGGTGACCGCACCAGACGATCCCATCCGTGTACGAGGCGATGTCGATGCGCCCTCACGCTGGCTTTGGCTCGTCAAATGGTGCGTGCTAGCAGCTCCGCACTATCCGATATTGATACTTCTGTACCTGGTCTATCCGCTGACGACGATCCTTGCCGGCGTCGCGATCTTGTTCAGCGGGCGGTATCCGCGTCCCCTCTTCGACTTCAACGTCGGCGTGCTGCGCTGGTCGTGGCGAGTCATGAACTACCGATTCCCGATGAACAGCACCGACAAGTACCCGCCTTTCACACTGGCATCTCGGCCGGACTACCCGGGCGATCTCGAGGTCGACTATCCAGAACGCCTCTCGAACTGGGCCGTGCTGGTGAAATGGTGGCTGCTGGGGTTGCCCCAGATACTTCTGTGCTGGGCGATGGAGCCGCTTTTGCAAGTGCTCACAGTCATCGCCGCGGTGGGGTTGTTGTGCACCGGAACGATGCACCAGGGTATGTACGACCTCCTCATGGGCATCGTGCGGTGGCGTTATCGGGTGGCGGTGTATGTATCGTTGATGCGCGACGAATACCCACCATTCCGACTGGATCTAGGTGGCGGATAACGAACGCTAATCCGTTGTTCCCCTACGTGTATCGATTTGGTTCGCCGATCTTCGACTGGCTTTTCTACAACCGGTATCGACGAGCAGCGATCGCACATGCGACCGGCCGGCTGCTGATGGTTGGTCTCGGTCCGGGTACCGACTTGAAGTTTGTCCCGCCCGCGGTGACCTCGGTCGCCGCCGTGGAGCCGGTGGCCGCGTTCCGGCGGACGGCGTCTCGCCTTGCCCTGCGCCACGGCATCGCAGCCGACATCGTGGAGGGGACGGGCGAGTCGATTCCCTTTCCGGACGACAGCTTCGACTCGGTCCACATCGGGCTGGTGTTGTGTTCGGTGGACGACGTTGCCGCGACGCTGAGCGAGATCCGACGTGTGTTGGCACCCGGAGGCAGACTGGTCGTCCTCGAGCATGTCCGCGGCGAAGGTGCGATGGGCCGGTTCCAGGACCTGGTCGCAAAGCCGTGGTCATGGTTGGCCGCAGGTTGCGAGCCGAACCGACGCACCATCGACTCCATTGCGGCGGCCGGCTTCGATACCACGGAATTGCGCAGCATCCCGCGAACCCCTGTGCCGTTCCCGTGCAAACCTCATCTGCAAGGAGTCGCCACCCTGGTCAAGGATGGGCAAGGGTAGCGTTTGACACCGCGTTGAACCGCAGCGTCGGGTTGCACGTCACTGAAGTGACCCAGTTTTGTCACGCCGGTTCAGGGAGGATGTGCGATGAATTTTTCGGTATTGCCGCCGGAGGTCAATTCGGCGCGAATGTATGTCGGTGAGGGGTCCGGCCCAATGCTGGCGGCGGCGGCTGCCTGGGACGGGTTGGCCGGCGAATTGGGCTCGGCTGCCGCTTCCTTCGGGTCTGTGACCTCGGGACTGGCAGGCGAGTCGTGGCAGGGCGCGGCGTCGGCGGCGATGACGTCGGTGGCCGCACGGTACGTGGGGTTTTTGAGCACGGCGGCGACCCAAGCCGATGGGGCGGCGGCCCAGGCGAAAGCGACAGCCGCCGCGTTCGAGGCGGCGCGGGGAGCCACGGTGCATCCGGCGTTGGTGTCGGCAAACCGCACGCACCTTGTGTCGCTGGTGACCTCGAATCTGTTCGGGCAAAATGCGCCCGCGATCGCGGCAACCGAGGCCAACTACGAGCAGATGTGGGCCCAGGATGTGGAGGCAATGGCGGGCTATCACGTCGGGGCCTCGGCGGCCGCCGGGCAGTTGGGCCCGGGGCTGCAGGCATTGAACCGTGGGGCAACCCGGCTCGCCGGACTTCTGGGTCTCAATCCGGTGGTACACCCCGTGCCCAGTAATCCGAACTTGGGAAGCCAAACCCTCAACATCGGAAACCTGTCGATCACGTCGTTCGCCGACACTGGCAACAACTTCGATGCCGCCATTATCTCGACCCCGAGGTTCACGGGCAGCTTTACTTCCGGGGCCGAGCCGGCATTGGGTTTGGGAGCGACCGGCCAGACAGTGATCAGTTTTCAAAGTTCGGTCATCCCGGCCCTGGACAGTGCGATCGCCCTGCCCGTCACCGACCCCTTGTCCCCGCTGTTCGCCGCGCTCCTACCACTGAACTTCTGACGCCGGCGAAGGGCCTACTCGACGCTGACGGCCTCGATGATGTTCAATCGCGCCGCACGTCGCGCGGGTGGTACCGACCCGAGCAGGCTGATCGCCACTGCGCCGATGGTGAAGGCCAGCGCCATTGGGCTTGGCCGGAAGCCGACGTGGAAATTCATAGTGTCCCCGCTGATGAGGCTGAACAGCCACTGGTCGGTCAGGCCGAACAACAGCCCCAACACACCGCCGACGACGCCGATGCCCACCGCCTCGGCCAGCACCATCTGCAACGCGAACCGACGGGTGGATCCCATGGCCCGGAGCACACCAAGCTCGCGGCGCCGTTCAAGAACGGAGAGCGTCAACGTGTTCAGAAGCGCGATCGCGGCCACAAACACGACGATGATCCACACGGCATTCGCGATGAACATGCTCTGATGCATCGGCGCCTCGAGGCCGGCCAGCTCGGTGCGGCCGTCGTACACGTAGTCCGGCGCGGGAACCACACGGCGGACATCGGTCAGCAGCCGGTGCGGGTCCACCCCGGGGGCCGCAGCGATCTGCAACGTGGTTGTCACCCGACGGTCGAACCAGGCGCGCATCTGATCGAGACTCATCCCGACGGTGCCGATGACGGTGGAGAAATACGGCACCAGCGCGAGCACGGCCGTCTGCTGCACCCCGTGTGGCGTTTGCATCCGTAGTTGGTCGCCGGCTCGGACGTGGAAAGCCTTGCCTAGGTTCTGCGAGAGCACCACGCCACGGCCCGCGAGCACGTCGTTGCGAATCCTTTGGTCGAGCGCGTGATACAGCGGATCGGCGGTTGCGGGCGAAAACCCGTCGAGCATCACGCGCGTGCCGCCGACGACGGCGAAGCCGAATGCGCCCTCAGTGACACGTGCTACGCCCGGTACTGCTGCCATCTTTTCGGAAAGGCCTTGCGGCAGAGCGTCGGTGGCATAGCTGTCGGGGGGATTTGCACTGACCCACACATCGACATCCGCGGCCGATGACAGGATGCCCCGGGCCGAGCGGATCATGTCGGTGTTCGTACCGGTGATCACTATCGTCGTGAACACTGCGATCAGCACCGTCATCGCCGTCGCCCAGACACGTCGGGGCGCACGTTCGATGGTTGCGGCCGCGAGTGCGCCGACCGCACCGAACAGTCGGGCCGTGGCGGCGGTGGCGTTGACGATCGGTGTGGTGAGCGCGAAGCCGAGCGCGATCTCGGCGCAGAAAACAGCATTCATCGCGACAAAGGCCAGGGCGCCATGTTGGTTGAAAACGACCAGGATCGACGCCACAAGCACGGCGACGGCCCCGACACCGCACGCGATCCGCAGCCATCGCGGCACACGGTCCGCGGCTGACACCCCCACGGGTGCCAACGCCTCGATCGGCGAAACCTTATAAACCTGTCGCGCCGCCATCGCCGATGCCACCACGCTGGTGAGGGCGGTGACCGTGATGGCCATCGGTATCGCATACGCGGGCAGCCAATACTCAACGCGCGCTTCGAGCCCTTGCGTCAACGCCGGCGGTAATCGCCCGATGGCCACGCGTCCCATCAGTATTCCGAGGCCGGAGCCGATGGATCCGCCGATCACCCCGAGGATCGCCGCCTCGGCCAACATGTCGCGGACGATCGTGGCGCGCCCGGCGCCGATCGCGCGCAGCATCGAGATGACCGGTCGGCGTTGGGTGATCGCCATGGTCACCGTGGTGTAGATCAGGAATGCGCCGACCACCAAGGCGACGCCCGCGCCCATCAGCGCCATGTAGTTCATCATCTTGACCCCGTCGCCGGCCCGAGCGGCCCGCACGCTCGGGTCGGCGACGACGGCCCGGCCATTGACGGCAGCGGTGACCTCGGCGCGAATTTTGGCGAGGTCAGCGCCGGGTTTGGTGGTGATCAGAATCGAGTCGAGCTGACCCTGACGCCCGGCGGCGTTCTGCGCCAGGGCAAGTGGCGCAAGGACGTAGTGCCCGCCGTTGAGATCGGCAAGCCGCTTGGCTCCGAGGACCTCGGCGACTGTGGCGGTCTCCGAGCCAAGCTGGAACGTCTCGCCTTTCTTGCGGCCGACGCCCGGCCCGACACGAACACCACCCGCACCACCCGGTTCGGATGGCGCCGCGAGCTGCTGTTGCGTGACAGCATCTTTCAGGACGCCGCCCAGCGCGGCTATGTTCGCGTCCGCACCGAACAGCAGGACCGGTCCCGAGGGCGTGAGCACCGACGTTCGTATCATCGGCACCGCTGCCGCGACGCCGGGAACCGCGGCCACGTCGGCCGCGATCGCGTCGGGAAATCCGGCGTCGGTGATACCCGATACCTCCAGCGCGGCAACGCCGGCGATCCCATCGGACAGCCGATTGACCGATCCGCTGATCGACCCGAAGATGCCAAAAATCGCAACCAGATACATCGCCGACACCGCCATCACGGCGATCGAGGCCAGCGTGCGCCGACGGTGCACGACGAGTTCACGCAGGCTGAACACGCGCAACCGGCTCGCCGCGGCGGTCAACGCCGAACCGGCTCTCGTGTGAACACCGACAGATCGTCGGCGCCGACCCGACCGTCCTGCAGAGTGATCACCCGATCGGTCTCGGCGGCCGCATCGGCGTTGTGGGTCACCATGACCACCAGCCGCCCGCGGCCGGTTTCGTGGGCCACCTCGGCAAGCAGCGTCAAGATCGAAGCGCCCGTGGTCGAGTCGAGGTTCCCGGTTGGTTCGTCGGCCAGGATCAGCGGTGGGTCCATCGTCAATGCGCGGGCCACCGCGACCCGCTGCATTTGCCCACCGGACAGCTCCGCCGGTCTGTGCTCGGTCCGGTCGCCGAGCCCGACCCGGTCCAGGAGCCGAATCGCATCGGCTTTGGCCTTGCCCAGCCGGACACCGTCGAGCAGCTTGGGAACCGCCACGTTCTCCCACGCCGACAGGGTCGGCAACAGGTTGAAAAACTGGAAGATGAACCCGACGCGGTGATGGCGGAACGCTGATTGTTGCTCGTCGCTGAGGCGGCCGATCTCTTGGCCGTCGAACATGATCGACCCCGAATCGGGGGAGTCCAATGCGCCGAGCAGATGCAGCAACGTGCTCTTGCCCGCGCCCGACGGCCCGACGATCGACGCGAACTGCCCGCCTTCCAGCGCCAGATTGATCTCGTCGAGCGCACGCACTGTTTGACCACCGACCCGGTATTCGCGTATCACATTGCAGAGCTCGACGGTCAGCAGTTTGTGCTTGGGCCTATCGAGAGTGTCGATTCGTCCGAACATGATCCTCCCGCCAGAGGGCGCGCTACCGCGCGCCCAGCGTCGCCGATATGAGCTACACGAGGTAGACTCCCGATCGGTTCGAGATCGCCAGGTTATGCCTAGAATCGGGCTCGTGAAAGTGCTTCGCAGCGAGAACGACTCACGAGGGCTTAATGAACAGTCCACGCGCCGGGCACGGGCCAGTTTGAAGGCCGGTTTGAGCTATTTGACGGATGGGCATTATCGGAAAGTGAACGCAACAGTTCTTAGATTGAGCGGTGCAGCGCTGCTCACCGTGTCGGCACTGTTAACCGCGTCAGTTCCGTTCGCATCGGCTGCGCCATCGGTGACCTCCGCGGGGTGCCCCAATGTCGAAGTCGTGTTCGCCCGTGGCACCGGTGAGGAACCGGGTGTGGGCTACTTCGGGCAGGCGTTCGTCGACGCGCTGCGTCCGAAACTGGGCGGGAAGTCTTTGGGGGTTTATGGGGTCAACTACCCGGCGACCATGGATTTTCCCACCGGTCTGGCCGGTATCGATGACGCCAGCAACCACGTCGAGCAGACGGCGGCGAGTTGTCCCACCACCAAAATGGTGCTCGGTGGCTTTTCCCAGGGGGCGGCCGTCATGGGTTTCGTCACCTCGGCAGCCATACCCGACGGAGCACCCGCGGACGCACCCAAGCCGATGCCGCCCGACGTCGCGAATCACGTCGCCGCGGTAGCCCTGTTCGGGACGCCGTCGAATGGTTTCATGAACCAGGTCGGTGTGCCACCAATCGTGATCGGCCCACTGTACGTACCCAAGACCACACAGTTGTGCGCCGCGGGTGACCCGGTGTGCTCCGACGGTGGGGACTTCGCCGCGCATAACTCGTATGCGGACAATGGGATGGTGGACCAGGCGGCCACCTTCGCTGCCAGCCACCTGTAGATAAAGAGCCATTGTGGTTGTGCGGGAGTGCATTTCGCCAATTCGGTGAACCCTTACGGAGAGAGCGTGATCGCCTGCTCCGGGCAGTTTTGCTCGCCGGTGACGGCATGCTGTTCAAGTTCACCGGAGACTTCGGAGACGCGCACTATCGAATGTCCGACCTCGTCGGCGTCGAAGACGTCGGGCGCCAGCGTGTAGCAGCGGCCGTGCCCGGTGCAGCGGTCAGCGTCGACTGAGACGCGAGTCATTGCTTCAAAACAGGGAAGGTCAGTGGCAGCGATTCCACCGACCGCAGCGCGGCGGTGTAAGTCAGCTGCGTGCCGGGCTTGATCTCGTAATCCGGGATGCGCCGGTGGAATTCGCGCAACGCCACTCGCAGCTCCATCCGGGCCAGGTGAGATCCCAGGCAGCGGTGCGGCCCGCCGCCGAACGCGCGGTGGCGGTTCGGGATTTCGGCTGAAGTCCACGACGTCCGGATCCGGGAATTCGGCCGGGTCCGTGTTGGCGGCGCCGAGCAACGGGCTGACCCGTTCGCCCTTGCTGATGGGGCATCCGCCCACCTCGACGTCCTGCATCGCGACCCGGGCGACGCCGGGTACCGGAGTCTCCCACCGCAGCAGCTCCTCAATCGCATGCGGCAGGATGTCGGGCTGTTCGACGAGCTGGTGCCGATGCTCGGGGTGCCGGGCCAGGTAGACGAAGAAGCAGTCCAGCGAGTCGGTCACCGTGTCCAGCCCTGCGATGAGGAACAGGAAGCAGATGTCGAGCAGCTCCTCGCGGGATAGCGGCCGGCCCTCGCTTTCCACGTTCGCCGCGATCATTGCCGACAGCACGTCGTCGCGCGGGCTGGCGATGTGGTCGTCGATGGCGCGGTCGAAGTAGTCGTAGATCTGTTGCGCTACGGGTGCCGAGGTCTCGTGCCGGCGGGCGAAGCTGGAGTCGCCCTCCGGGCGGATGACGCCGTCCTTCCACTCGAGAAACTTGTCGAGGTCTTCCAGCGGCAGGCCAAGTACCTGCAGGAAGACGGTGCATGGAAGGGGTACGGCGAACTCTTCGTGGAGGTCGCATTCGCCCCGATCGGCGAAGCGGTCGATCATCTCGTTCACCAGCTCGGCGACCTGTGGTTCGCGTCGGGCCATCTCGCGGGGAGTGAACAGCGGATCGAGGATGCGTCGGTACTTCGCGTGCTCGGGCGGGTCGACTTGCAGCGGGATCATCGGTCGGATGTTGCCGAGGTCGACGGCGTCCATGTTCGACGAGAACAGTTCGGTGTGCTTCAGCGCCATCTCGATGTCGGCGAGGCGGCTGAGAACAACCACGTCCTGTGGCGAGCGAAACACCGGCGCCGATTCCCGCAATGCCTTGTACATCGGCTGCGGCTCGGCGAGACCCGCCACCGCCTGGTCGACGTACCCCTCGGTTTCTGTCATGCAGCTAGCGTGACATCGGCCTCAAGGACGAGCAATACCCTCGGCCAAATAAAAATAGACAATCTAGCAATCGCGGCTTCCGCTCGAATTTGGCGACGTGCCCTGGCCTACGCTGTCGGGGACCGCAGGAGGAATCTGTGACCATGCAACCGAACCCGCTCGATCCAGTCGCCAGCGAACGGCTGTCACACGCCGGCAAGGTGTTCACGTCCGACCTGTCGATCAACGAATTCGCGCTGCTGCACGGGGCCGGATTTGAGCCGATCGAACTGGTGATGGGTGTTTCGGTGTATCACGTCGGTTACCAGTTCACCGGCATCAGGCAGCAATCGGAGCTGCCGGTACTCACCGAGGCGACGTACCGCGCGCGCTGGAATGCGACGTCACGGATGCAGGCCGAAGCCGATTCGTTGGGTGCGGATGGAGTAGTCGGCGTTCGGCTGGAATGGCGTCATCAGGGCGAGGGTGAACACCTCGAGTTCATCGCCGTCGGCACCGCGGTGCGATACACCGCCAAACCAGGCGCATTTCGGCGTCCGAACGGGCAGGCATTCAGCAGCCACCTATCCGGCCAGGACCTGTCGACGTTGCTGCGGTCGGGATTTGCGCCGGTTGCTTTTGTGATGGGCAACTGCGTGTTCCACGTTGCCGTACAAGGGTTTTTGACGACGCTGAAGCAGGCCGGCCGCAACACGGAGATGCCGCAATGGACGCAAGGCAGCTACCAAGCCCGGGAGCTGGCGATGTCACGCATGCAGAGCGAGGCCGAGCGAGACGGCGCGAACGGGGTTGTGGGTGTGCATTTCGCCATCTCGAACTACGCGTGGGGACATCACACTGTGGAGTTCTACGTGGCGGGAACGGCGGTGCGGCGCAACGGCGAGCCGCAAACCATCGCGCCGTCGTTCGTGCTTCCGATGAGTGATTCATGAGCGGTTACGACCACGACCGCGTCAGCCGCGCCGTCGGGGCGGCCCTGGCCGGGCCCGGCGGAGTTGGACTGGTGGTCAAGGTGTTTTGCGGACTGCCGGGAGTCGTGCTCACCCCGGCGCGGCGAGGCTTGTTCCGATCGCAACCAGAGCGGATCCAAATCGGCGACTGGCGGTACGAGGTCACCCAGGACGGCCGGTTGAGCGCCGCGCACGTGGTGAATGGGATCGTCCTGGCTGACGAAATTCTCGCTGCCGGTGCCGTTGGTCCACATGTCGCGCGTGCGCTCGGCCAGGTGGTGAGCAGTTACGGTTCGACCGTCCTGCCGAACATCAATGCGGCCCTCGAGGTCCTTGAGGACGCCGGCCCCGGCTTCTGAATTGACAGTTGGGCCTGGTCGATCGCTAAGACCCAGCGGCTGAATCTCCACACGCCGTCCTGCTTGACCGCGGTGAACTCGTAGCAGCCCGTCAGGTCGGGCGAGGGTGGGCCGCCGTCGCGAATTGCGAATACCTGGACATATCAGCGGCCGGTCGCCTCCTCAGCGCTTTGGTTGTCAAACCAGAAGGAGTTCAGAGCGTGGCGGCGTTGGTTCTTTTGCGCCTTGAACTCGCCTTTCCTTTTCGCGAGCAATTCCATCACGGTATCGGCGCCCTGCGACACCGTGGTGCCGTCGTGTAGCCGCAAGCCAAGCTCGGGTGACTCAGTGAACAAGCGCGAAAGTCGTCCAGCCGGTTTTGATCGTGGGCGTATGCGTACGCGCCGAACAAGTTGATGATCGCCAATCGGTCGGCGACGTCGCAGGCGACGCCGCCGATGTCCGCGACCGGCACGGGTTGCCCATCCACCACTGCCTGCCCTCCTCAGTCTCGAGCTTGCCGATGCACCCTGCCGTCACTTGTGCCTCCTGCGCATGAACGAACCGGTGGCACGCAACACGCCGCGGAGTGCATATACGGCGGCAATCACCGACAGCACGATCAGCAGGATAAACATAAGCAGCCAATTGGGCTTGCTGTGGCTGACGTCCCACCAGATGACGGTGAACAACAGCACACAGAGGAAGAGCACAAAGTCCCGCCAATTGCCCTGGTAAGACAGTGCGGCCCTACGCAGCGCGTGGTTCCTATCGGCGGTATCGATTAGGTCGTCGATGCGGGCATCGATGCTGCGCTGCAGGTCGGCGCGTCTAGTCGTGGCTTCCGGCGGGAGCCGATCCAGCAGGTCCATGTCCTCTTTGATCTGCCCTCGGTAGTTCGGGCCTCTGAGTTGCCCGGCCGCGACGCCCACCATTGCGCCACCAACAACGGGTGCACTGCTCAACGCGATCTGTCCCAAACCCATCGCTTCACTCCTCGTTCGGCTAATCGTCAACGTCGGCCCGTTGAGGATCGCCGAACCACGTGAGCAGATCAACCGCTTAGCCCGTGTGTCTCGCCGGCGAATTCTCTTGTCTGGGCTTTGTCCGTGTCAGGCGCCGCCGAATTCGATGGGCAGCGTTGTGGGTCCGGAGAGTTCGGTCGGCAGCCTCCAGGGGGCGGGGCCGCTGCGCCGAGCGTTGGGCATGCGCCGTGTGATGACGCGGAGTGCCTCGCAGAGTTCGACCCTGGCCAGATGAACACCGAGGCAGTAGTGCGCGCCGCCGCCGAAGGTCATCAAGGCGGAGGGTGCTTTGCGGGTGATGTCCAGGCGCTCCGGATCGTCGTAGACCGCTGGGTCGCGGTTGGCGGACGCCGTGTTGGCGACGATGTACGTCCCCGCCGGGAAGACGATGCCGCCGAGTTCGACGTCCTCGGTGGGCACGCGCGCCGCCGCGACGATGATGGGGGTGTGGCGGATGAGTTCGTCGACGGCCTGCGGCGCGAGTTCCGGATGCTCGGCGAGCAACGCCCATTGGTCGGGGTGCGCGGAGAGCACTTGTACGGCTGCGGCCAGCTGGTTACGGGTCGTGTCGGTTCCGGCGTTGAGCAGGATCGCGGCGAGACTGACCAGCTCGTCATGGGTGAGCCGGTCGCCAGGATAAGTCGGGTCCTCGACGCGGATCAGCTCGGAGATGAGGTCGTCGCCAAGGCTCTTGCGCCGGCGAGCGATCAACTCTTCGAGATAGGCGTCGAGGTGCTCCCACGCCTGCACGATGGCCGATGTCTCCTCGGCGACATTGGCGCCGAAGGCCTTGCTGATGTCGGCGGCCCAGGTCGAAAACAGGCGCCAGTCCTCTCGGGGAGCGCCCAGGAGCGCGCAGATGATCGGAATCGGGTACGGCTGGGCGATATCGGTGACGACGTCGCAGTGCCCAGCGGCGGCATGTTGTTCGACCAGATCGGTAATGACATCGATACAGGCCGCCCGCATCCGGTCGGCGGCTCTCGGTGTGAAGGCGCGCGACACCAGGCGGCGCAGCCGGTGGTGCTCGGCCCCGTTCAGGCTGATCAGCAGGCGGCAAACCCGGTCCCAGACCGGACCGGAGGTGATGCCCTGGACCACCAAGCCGATACCTTGCGGCATAGCGAACCGGGAATCGCGCAGCACAGTGCGCACCAAGTCGTAGGTGAGTAGCTCGGGCCCGTAGGGACCCATCGCGATGGGTGACTGCTCGCGAGCCTGCCCGATGAGGCGATGGACTTCGTCGGGATCGGTGGCGTCGTGATAGGCGATCGGCGGTAATGCGAGCTCAAAGGCATTTGCATTGCGGGTAGCGACGGTCATGGCGGCCTCCTCGGGTCGGAACAGATCCGACTATCCGGCGGTTCCGGCGGGGGACCATCGGCCATCGTGCCAATTTGCTCTGGCACACCAATGCTTATGTAGGCATAGCGCCGCAGCAACTATTAGCCATTTCGCTGATGTTTTGCGATCTGCATCACCGCAAGCTGGCTAGCATGAGCGCAACCGAATGGAGCGATGTTGGTGTGAGCGAGCTGCCGACCGGAACGGTGACTTTGCTGCTGGCCGACGTCGAAGGGTCGACGCGGCTCTGGGAGACCCAGCCCGAGGAGATGGCCGCCGCCGTAACGCGGCTGGATCAGGCCGTGGCCGACGCGATCGCCGCACACGAGGGCGTACGCCCGGTAGAGCAGGGCGAGGGCGACAGTTTCGTGGTCGCGTTCGGGCGCGCATCGGATGCGGTGGCGTGCGCGCTGCGTCTACAGCGGGCCGCGCTGGCGCCGATCCGGTTGCGCATCGGCCTGCACACAGGCGAGGTGCGGCTACGAGACGAGGGCAACTACATCGGCCCGACCATCAACCGGACCGCCCGGCTGCGCGATCTTGCCCACGGCAGTCAGACCGTGTTGTCGGGCACCACCGAGGATCTGGTGGTCGACCAGCTGCCCGCCGATACGTGGCTGACCGACCTCGGCACCCACCCGCTACGGGATCTGCCGCGCCCGGAACGCGTGGTGCAACTGTGCCACCCAGACCTGCGCAACGAGTTTCCGCCGCTGCGCACGCACACCAGCATCGCAGCCCATAATCTTCCGGCCCAGCTCACGAGTTTCGTTGGGCGCCAAGCGGAAATCGGCCGGCTGCGCGATGCTTTGGGGGGCAATCGGCTGGTCACCCTGATCGGGGCCGGCGGCGTGGGCAAGACCCGGCTGGCGGTGCAGGTGGCGGCCGAGGGGGCGGGTGATTTCGGCGACGGGGCGTGGTACGTCGACCTGGCTCCGATCACGACCGCGGAGGTATTGCCGGTCACCGTCGCCCGCGCGCTGGGGCTGCCCGACCACCCCGGCCGTTCCACGATGGACACCCTGCTGCGGTTCGTCCCCGACCGTCACCTGTTGATCGTGCTGGACAACTGCGAGCACCTGCTCGACGCCTGCGCCGAGGTGCTCGGCGCTCTGCTCCCCGCCGCACCCCGGTTGACCGTGCTGGCTACCAGCCGCGAACCCGTCAACGTGACCGGCGAGGTGATCTGGCAGGTTCCCTCGCTGCCGTTGGCTGACGAGGCCATCGAGCTGTTCGCCGAGCGTGCTCGTCTCGCCCGGCCCGAGTTCGCCGTCACCGACGACAACTCAAAGGCCGTCACCGAGATCTGCCGTCGCCTCGATGGCATGCCGCTGGCGATCGAGCTGGCCGCCGCGCGGGTGCGCGCGCTGTCCTTGACCGAGATCGTCGACAGCCTGCATGACCGTTTCCGCTTGTTGACCGGCGGTTCGCGGACCGCGGTGCGCCGCCAGCAGACGCTGCGGGCGTCGGTGGACTGGTCGCATGCGCTGCTCACCGAGACCGAGCGGGTCCTGTTCCGCCGGCTGGCGGTTTTTCTCGGCGGATTCGACCTGCAGGCCGCGCAAGCCGTCTGCGGCGACGCTGAGATCGAGCGGTATCAGGTCTTGGACCAGCTCACCTTGCTGGTCGACAAGTCATTGGTGGTCGCGGACGAGAGCAGTGGCCGTACGCGATACCGCTTACTCGAGACCATGCGCCAGTACGCGATGGAAAAACTCAGCGAGTCCGGTGAAGCGGATGCCGTTCGGTCCCGCCATCGGGATCACTACAGCTCGATAGCCGCGTTGCTCGACGAGCCGGCCGGCGCCGACTACCAGCAGCGAATCGACAGGGCCGAACTCGAAACGGACAACTTGCGCAGTGCGCTGGGCTGGAACCTGGAAAACGACGACACCGAGCAGGCTTTGATGCTGGCGTCGTCACTGCGGCCCGTGTGGCTGTCCCGGGGCCGGATCCTGGAAGGCCTCGCGTGGTTTCACGTCATTCTTTCGGATTACGACCAGGAGATCGATGTCGCACCCGCGGTGCAAGCGCGGGCACTGTGCGACGAGGCCGTGCTGAACGTCTACGTGGGCGAACGGATGAATCGCGCACAACGCGCGCTGGAGATCGCCCGCGAACTCGACGATCCGGCCCTGCTCGCCCGGACGCTGTCCGCCTACGGCTACATCGTCGGTGCCCGCTACGAAGTTGAGGTAGCCACAACCTACTTCGAGCAGGCTATCGACTTGGCCCGGACGTTGGGCGACCGATGGATGTTGAGTCAGATCCTCGCCTGGCAGGCGAATACGGGGCTGACCACCGGTGATCCGATGGCCGCGTACCCGGCGGCCGAGGAGGGCCGCGATATCGCCGACGCGATCGGTGACCTATCGAACTCGCGAATGTGCCGGCAGGCAATTGTGTGGGCACATCTGTTGCAAGGCAATGTTATTGGAGCAATCTCCGAATTCAGCGCGTTGGCAGCCGAGTGCGAGGAGGCGCACGACGACATATTCCGAACGGTCAGCCTGATGGGTCTGGGCATAGCGCATGGGCAACGCGGTGATGTGGAAGCGGCCAGGACGGTAGCCGCCCTCGCAATGGACGTCGCCGCCGATGTCGGCGAGTACTTCAGCGGGATGGCGTACGCCACGTCCTCCCAAGCGAGCCTGGCGGCGGGCGACATCGCGGCGGCACACGATGCCGCCGAGGCGGCCTACGATCGGTTGCTGGTAGCCCAGTCCGAGATCGCCGTCGCGCAGCGCGCGTTCAATTCCGTCGAAGTCGCCTTGGCGCGTGGTGATCTGACCGCGGCCCGTGAGCATGCTGACGCCGCGGTCGCGATAGCAAGGGGCTATCACCTGGCGGCCGCGCTACTCGTTCGCGCCCGGGTCGCTATCGCGGGGGGCGCCTCGGAGGATGGCGAACGTGACGCCCACGCGGCACTGACCTGTGCGGCCAATAGTGGGCTGTACTTGTACCTCCCCGGCATTCTCGAATGCCTGGCCGGCCTGGCCACAACGGACGGCAGCTATCCGTTGGCGGCACGTCTGTTCGGCGCGGCCGACGCGTTTCGCCAACGCATGGGCTTGGTGCGCTTCCGTATCTACGATGCCGAGTGCGACGCCGCGCTGGCGGTACTCCGAAATACCCTGGGCGACGAGGTTTTTGATGCCGCCTGGGCCGAGGGCGCTGCGCTGGGCATCGAGGAAGCCATCGCCTACGCGCAGCGTGGCCGAGGTGAACGCAAACGGCCGGCCAGCGGCTGGCCGTCGTTGACACCGGCCGAGCGCGACGTCGCGCAACTGGTCTGTGAAGGGCTGGCCAACAAGGAGATCGCGGCGCGCCTATTCGTATCACCGCGCACCGTGCAGGCTCACCTCTCGCACACCTACGCCAAACTTGGCATCACATCGCGCGTGCAGCTCATGCAGGAGGCCACCCGGCACACCTGACATCCGGCTAAGGATTAGCGCTTCCGGCGTCATGCCCAGGACCGGCGGGAGGGGGATGGCGGTGCGGGGTGGTGCAGGTGATGCGGGGAATGCATCCGCAGTTGAGGCCGATATAGCAACCTCCGCCGCCGATGGGAACGGCAGGAACGGCGCTGGGGGGATCCCCGGGAGTCGGTGCAGGCGCGGGCGTGATCGTGACGCTGGACGACGACGCCGGGACGCCGTCGTCAGCTCGCCCGACCAGAAAGGCAAGCGTGGCCGCAGCGCCGCACATGGCCATCATGGCCGGCCTTTGTGGTAACTCACAGTCCTCAGCATGCCGCCGATGAGCTCCGCCGCGCTCGCGGGTCGGGGCTGGGAAGCGCGCCCATCGCGCGGGCCAGCTGGGGGTAGGCGATCGCGGGCCCGATCCAACGGGTCAGATAGCGCCGCAGATCGGCGCCGCTGCGCGGCGGTCGACCCGGGTCGGCAAGGAAGGAATGCACAACCCGGAGACAGAACTCCGCCAGTTCGTCGAGGGCCGCCTCGTCGAAACCGTACTGCGCCCAGTCCACGTCGTAGCGATGCAGCATCGAGCGCCCGAATGTTACGGCGGTGTCCGACATGATGGAGACGGTCCGGCCGGCGCGGTCGCGTTGACTGAGTGCGAGTTCGACCTGGTTGTCGGACGCCAGTTGTTCGACGGCGAAAGCCACTCCTTCGGTGATCGCGACGACCGGGTCGGTCATCCCCTGGACGTGGGTTGCCAATTGGCCCAAAAAGCCGTCGGCGGATCGCATTGCGGTTGCCACCCGCAACGCTTCGGTGCCGGGAAAGTAACGGTAGACGGTCTGTCGCGTCACACCGAGCGTCCGCGCCACATCGGCGATCCGCATCGCTGACCCGCGCTCGCCGATTATCTTGTCCGCGGCATCCAGAATGCGCTCGATCGCCTCTTCGTCGGAGGCCGGCGTATTGCCTGCCCAGCCGTGACTGCGCATGGCTGCATCATAACGGCCGCGCAGTGCAAATCATGAATCATCACCGCGAAGGCGAAGAGGCGGAGTCAGCTTCCGGAGTCTACTGTGCTGGAAAGGCTTTCGACGGCAACCTCTTTGGCCCAGCGATAGTCGGCTTTACCGGCCGGCGACCGCTGGACTTTGACGGTGCGGATGATGGCTTTCGGCAGTTTGTAGCGCGCGACATGCTGTTGGCAGGTATCCAGCAGATCCTCGTCCGAGGGATCGCGGCCTTCCCGAAGTTGCACGATCGCGACTACCTCGTTGCCCCAGCGTTCGGATGGGCGCCCGGCCACTACCACGTCATAGACGTCGGGGTGTTCGGCCATCGCGGCCTCAACTTCCTCGGCGAAGATCTTCTCGCCACCGGAGTTAATGGTGACGGAATCGCGGCCGAGCAGTTCGATGCGGCCATCGGCGAGAAAGCGGGCCCGGTCACCGGGCACCGACCAGCGCACGCCGTCGATAACGGGGAACGTGCGGGCCGTCTTCTCGGCGTCGCCGAGGTAGCCGAGCGGGATCAGGGTGCGGCGCGCCAGCCATCCTTCGCCGCCTCCGGGACCTAGGACCCGACTGAAATCTGCTGCGACAACGGCAGTTTCGGAGCCCGGGTTGAAGGTAGCCATGGCGTTCGCTCCGGACTCCGTGGACATCATGTTCATCTGCATACCCGACTCCGAGGCACCCACGGCGTCGATGATCAGCAGGTTCGGCAGCGCGGCGGCTATGCGGTTTCGGACGGCGGGGGTGAGTGGGGCGCCACCATTGCTCATCGACACCAGCCCCGACAGGTCGTAGTTCCCTCGTTCAATCTCGTCGACCAGCGGGCGTGCGATCGCGTCACCGACAACCGGTATGCTCATGACCTTTTCGCGCTCCGCCAGCGCCAGGACCTGGTCGGCCCGAATGCTTTCGACGTCGTCGGGAATCGCCAGCCAACCGCCCATCGTCATGATCTGAAACGAAGCCCACTGGGCCGCACCATGCATGAACGGCGGGATCAGCAGCAACGACGCGAAACCGGCGGCTTTCACCGCACGTTCGGCAAGCTCCTCGTAGGACGCCAACACATCATCGCTCCCGAATGTCCTTCCGCCCATTGAGGAAACGAATATGTCATTCTGCCGCCACAGCACACCCTTGGGCATTCCGGTGGTGCCGCCGGTGTAAAGGATGTATAGGTCTTCCCCACTGGGAGTGGGCATTCCGCTCGTCGGCGCCGGCGTGTCGACGATCGATGCGTAGTCGACGGCGCCGGGCAGCAGAGGGTGGCCGGTGTGGTCGGCCACCTGGATGAGGAATTCCAGGTGGGGGAGTTGGTCGCGGATGGCCGCGACCCGTGGTGCGAACTCGGCGCTATACACCAGCGCCCGGGCTTTCGCGTTGTCGAGCAAATACACGAGTTCGGCTTCGACGTATCGGTAATTGACGTTGAAGGGTGCGACCCGGGCCCGGTAGGCGCCGATCATCGATTCCAGGTACTCGTTGCCGTTGCGCAAGTACAACCCGATGTGATCCTGGCCAGATTCGTGGCCCTGCAGGTGATCACGTTCGATGTGGCATCCCAAGCCCGCAGACGCGAGGTAGTGTGCGACCCCGTCGACGCGGGCGTCCAGCTGCGCGTACGTCCATTCCCGGCCCCGCCAGATGAGTACGCGGTGATCGGGAAGTGCTTTTACCAGTGTCGCGAATACCGTAGACAGGTTGAAGCCAGTGTCATCCATGAAGCTCCTCGAAGTCCGTTGATCCGCCACAGTCGTTTCACGCAACGGATGCGCCGAGAATGAGGTTGACCGCCTCGTCGAGCTGCCCGGCGATCTCGTCGAAGCTGACAAACCGGGCCGTCATCAGGGCGCCGGAGAACGTCATCTGCAGTGTGGACTTCACTGCGCGCGGCCAACCCGGACCCAACGCAGCACCGATCCGCCTGGACACCTCTTCGCCGATCTGGTCGCGCAACGGCTTGACCGCGGGATCGTCGGCTATCAGGGCCGCGCCGCATGCGGTGGTCAGCTCGGGTTCGTCGGCGACCACGATCGCCATATCCCGCATGGTCGCGCTCACCCGCGTTTTGGTGGTGTCGTTGACGTCGGTGTGCAGTGGAAGTGCCTGCAGAAAGCGCAGGTATACCGCCGCCACCAGAGCGCTTTTCGACGGGAAGTAGGTGTAGGCGCTGGCCGGCGAAACTCCGGCGCGGCTCGCGACCGCACGCATCGTCAGGTTGGCGTACGACGATTCGCGCAATTCCTCTAAGCCGGCGTCGAGCACCTTGCGGATCGTCTGCCCCGGTCGACGATCCGACCGGCGGCCCGCGCCGGCCACAGCGCCGACAGGGTCGGCAGGATACGCCGCTGCTCTAGACACCAGTCCAGTGTAGGAAATAAAATGAACATCCGACAACGCCCCGCCGAAACTGCATTTGAACAGGCGATTCGCGTGCGAATAGCGGTTTTTGCGGTCCGGTTGCGTTTTGCCCCGTGGGCACTGGTTCTCCATCCTCGAACGTTAGATACAGACATGTGTCCAGAAATTCTGAGGCCGGGCGGCGAACATAGCCGATTTTCGGTCTCAGGCAAGGGGGAGCTTGTGACCGCCGATTGTGTTCTCGTCACCGGGGCGTTCGGCCTGGTCGGCTCCGCCGTGGTAGCCGAGCTGGCCGGCCAGGGCCGCCGGGTTGTCGCTACCGACCTCGACGTCCCCGCGAATCGAAAACGCGCGCAAGCGGTGGCCGCGCGGCCGGGCGTGGAGGTGCGGTGGGCCGATCTGACATCACCGGCCGACGTCGAGACCATGCTCTCCACTGTGGCCCCAACGGCCATCATCCATTTGGCCGCGATCATTCCGCCGTTTTGCTATGCCCGGCCCCGACTCGCGCAGGAGGTCAACGTAGACGCGACCGCGAGCCTGGTCAAGGCGGCTTCGACGCTGCCCAGACGGCCTCGATTCGTGCAGGCGTCCAGCGTCGCGGTCTACGGCGCCCGCAGTCCCTATCGCAATGACGGGTTGCTGACAACCTCGACACCGTTGCGGCCCAACGATCTTTACGGTGCGCACAAGGCCATGGCCGAGCATTGCGTGACAGCTTCGGACCTCGAGTGGGTGGTGCTCCGGCTCGGTGGGGTACTGCTGGCTGAACCGCGATGGGCACTCGACCGCGATCTGATCTTCTTCGAAGCGGTGCTGCCCTCCGACGGATGCATCCAGACCGTCGATGTGCGCGACGTCGCCCACGCGTTCTGCGCGGCAACCGTTACCGATCATGTACGCGAGACATTCCTCATCGGAGGCGACCACACCCACCGCATCACGCAAGCCAGCCTCGGAACCGAGTCCGCGGCAGCCATGGGTTTGGCGGGCGGCCTGCCGGCAGGAAGGCGCGGTAACCCCGACGATGATCAGGCATGGTTCGCCACCGACTGGATGGACACCGAGCGAGCGCAGAATGTCCTTGCCTACCAACGTCATTCGCTGCCCGTGATGTACGCCGAGATACGGGCGAAGGTCGGCTGGCGCCGCTGGCCGTTACGGCTGCTCGCACCCGCGCTTCGCTGGTATCTGAGACGACGCTCGCCCTACCGCGGATTTCCGGGCGCGTATGCGGACCCGTGGGGAGCGATCAACGAGCGATGGGGCGATCCTCGTGCGCCGCAATATCTCGATTCAGGTGCACAAGCGGTGCCGCGATAGGGCGGCAACCCCCGTAGGGCGGCGCCGGTGACCGACAGGGACCGGCGGTGCTGGGACGTGCCGAACACGAGTCGAACCTGATGACCGAAGACTGCCGGCGCTGCTCAGGTACGGTACGAACCCATTGATGGCCGCGCCGAGCAATGCATAGGCCACCAACACGGCTGCCCTATCGGTGTCGAGCGCGGTCGGGAAGTCCTCGGCGACCTCTGCGGACGCAGCGCCGTCGGCCCGCGCGATCCAGCCGTTGGGGTCGGTTGTAGGCACAAGCGCCATGGCGGTGTCTCCTATCGGCGATGGAGCGGCCGCTGCGCAGCCTGACGGCTGGGCCGTCAGGCTGCCCCCTCGTGCGGCGGTGCTATCTGTTGCGTCGGTCTGGCCGGGCATCAGGAACTCGGGCGGACATGCGAGTGATGGTCTGACGGTACGGCGGTGATTGGGCGGCGCACATCCGTAATCGGCTACGCGGTTTCGCCTGGCTGGATTGCTGCTTGACGCCCGAAGCTACGCGTTGCCGCGGCGGGCATGGTGACGCGATGAACGGGATTGGGTCGCGACGCGATATCAAATGGCCTGGTAGCCAACGGATTGCCGCTTGGTGACTCAGCTTCGGCAGGTGAATGTGAGCGCGCCCCCGACCCGACGCGCTGCAGGCAGGATACGTAAGCCGTTACGTGGTCGGCTCGGGGGCCGGTGCGACGGCGCGGCGCATGAACGCCGCCAACGATTTGCGATCGGGGACAGCGAGTTTGTTGCAGGCGTGGTAGATGTGGCCCTCGACCGTTCGTGGCGACAGTGTCAGCCGCTGGGCGATCTCGGGGGTGCTCAGTCCCGCCGCCACCAGGTTGGCGATTTCGCGCTCCCGCACGCTCAGCGGTAGCGGCTGGGCGGCCGCGGCCAGGGCCGGGGTCTGAATCCCACCGCAGGCGTTGGCCATGCGAGTGGCCCTGGCCGCGGCTTCGGTGGCTTGGCGCCGATCGTCGAGTGTGCGAAATATCTCGGCGGCCTGGGCCGCCGCGTCGGCCGCCGAGAGCAGCGCGCCTATCTGCTCGAACCGTTCTCCCGCCGCAGACACGGCCCCGGCGTCGCGGTCGAGCAGCGCCTGCCCGTAGGCGGTATGTATGCGCGCAAGGCGACCGTCGACGCTGCCGGCGACTTCGATCAGACGCGGCAGGGAGGTTCGGTCCCCGAATCGGGCAGCATCGTGCAGGGCCAGCATTTCGATCGCTCGTTGACCGGCTTGGCCGGCCAGTTCAGCGGCATCGGTCGCCAGCGCGATGGCGCCGCTGACGTTGCCTTGCGCCGAGGCAAGCCATGCTTCGGCGATGCGCAGCTGCGGACGCCACACGGCATGATGCCCACCCGAGCGGCATAGGAGTTCTGCGGTGATCGCTGCCGCGGCGTCGGCGCGGCCGAGCGCGCAATAGGCTTGGGCCAGAAGCAATCTGGGATAGCTCCACCAGGCGGCGGACTCGGTGGTCAGCGCCGCGACGGTCTGCTCCATCCGCGATGCCGCCGCGGCGAACTGGCCACGGGCCACGTCGACGGTGCCAGCCAACATGTTGGTAAGCCCCCAGCGCAGGTATTGGCTGGGTGATGAGATCTGCATGCTGTCGGCGCATCGCTTCTCGGCGGCATCGAACTCACCCAGCAGGGTCAGGGCTCGTACCTCGGCGTAGGCCATCAGCTGTCGCAACACCCCGTCGACCTGATTCTCGATCCCTGAGCCGCGCTCGACAACCGCGGCGACCTGATCGCCTCGCCCCATCAACCCCAGCGCCAGCCCACCACCGAAAACCGCCCACCCCAGTGCGGTTGGCGGCGACGCCGGATCGCTGAGTACGCGGCGCGAAATCCCGACAGCCTCATCCAGCCGGCTGGCAAACGCCAACGACGCCGACTCCAGGCCATCCACGACGAGCCGCGGTCCGTGCGTGTCAACTCGGCAGCGCAGCAGATCGAGCACCTCACGAGCGGCTTCCGCATCGCCCATCGAGAGTTGCAGATTGATAATGCGTACGGCGGCCCAGCCGAGCAGGTCGGTCTCATCCATCGTGTCCGGGTCAAAGACGCTCAGGGTGGATTCGGCGTCGGCGCCCTTGCCCTGCCACATCAGCGATCGAGCCAACAGTTCGATGGCGGCCGGACCGCCTCCGCGGTCGACCGCCGCACGGGCCAGCCGCTCTCCCAGGATGACGTTGGTCAGCGTGATGGCGTCGTCGGCAGCCGCCACCAGCAGGTCGACGGCGGGGGTTGTGTCGCTGTCCAGCGTGAGTTCAGCCAACCGGATCCGGTCACCCGGCCCGCGGATCGGCTTGTCGCCCAACGCCCGCACGAGTTCACCGCGCAATCGGCGGGCGCCGGCCACGCCCAGGCGCCGACGCATGACGTCGCCGAGCAGCAGCTGGTTGAACCGCACCTCGCCGATTTCGCGGTCTTCGACGATGCGGATCAGTCCCCGCCTCTCGGCCTGTTCGACGGCACCAGAGCCCACCAGGCCGCTCAGCGTATCCAGGTCGAGAGGTTCACAAAATGCGAGTAGCCCCAACGCATGTACCACCTCGTCGGGCAGCTGCTCGATTCGCTCGTCAACCAGGGAGGCCAACTGCGCGCTCACTGCGGCACGCCCACGCAGCTGCCAGACCCCGCGAACCTGCCGCAACGAGCCTGCCTCCACCGCTCCCTCCACCAGATGGCGCAGGAACAGCGGGTTGCCGCCGGAGTCCCGCCACATCAATTCCGCGCTTAGCCCTTCGACGGGTCCGCCGAGCGCCTGCTCGATCAGCGCGACGCATTGGTCCTTACTGAAGGTCCGCAGATCGATGCGCTGCAGATAGCGGTCCTTCCATAGCGAGGTGATCGCGTCGGGCACCGGCTGACCGGCCCTGACGTTGGCCACCATCGGCACCGATCGCTGCAGCGCCAACTGGTGCAGCAGCGTGGCCGACAGCTCGTCCAGCAGGTGCGCATCGTCGACAACCAGTACCGCGTCGTGCTCCGCAGTCAGCCCGCCTCGGGCGGCGGCCAAAAACGCCGCCGGGTCGCGCGTGGTCGCCGTCCCGACAAGGTGGGCGAAGGCGCCCAGTGGAATGCTCCTCGAAGATGCCGTT
The DNA here is from genome assembly GCA_963767375.1 of uncultured Actinomycetota bacterium. Lineage (GTDB taxonomy): Bacteria > Actinomycetota > Actinomycetes > Mycobacteriales > Mycobacteriaceae > Mycobacterium. Next base: position 364,501 of record CAVYDT010000003.1, on the reverse strand, counting down.
CCGGCCACCCATTGCACCCGATTCGGCAGCGACTCGGTGACCTCGCGGGCCAACGTGGTCTTTCCTACACCGGCGTCACCAACCACCACGATGCCGGCGGTACGGCTTTGTCCAACAAGGGCAGCGCATACCGCCGCGAACTCCGGCTCGCGGCGCACCAGCGGCCAATCCTGGGCACCCATCAGAGCTGGAACTCTACCGATTCCGCTCATCCGATCGCGGTCGATACCGCAAACCGCAGACGGCTGGTTTCCATAGCTGTCGAAGTTGCGGCTCGGGTCGGCTTCATTAGTACCGAGCCGTAAGGTGTCGCCTGTGACCCGGGAGGACCGGCGGCGCTGGGACGAGCGGTACGCGAGCCAAGGATCGGCGGCGGTCGATGCGATTGAGGCACCCAAGGTCCTCGCGGCCTATGCGGGGGTATTCCCGACCGCCGGACAGGCTCTCGAGCTCGCTTGCGGCCAGGGACTCGGCAGCTGCTGGCTGGCCCGGCGAGGCCTGCAAGTTTTGGGTTTGGACATCTCCCCGGTGGCGATTCGCCAGGCGCGAGATCTGGCCCGGCGCATTGGGGTCGACGATCGCTGCCGGTTTGACGTTGTCGATCTCGATGACGGACTGCCAGCCGGCCCGGCCGTCGACGTCATCCTCTGCCACAAATTCCGGGACCGCCGCCTCGATCGGGCGATCATCGAGCGCCTGGCACCGGGCGGGCTACTGGCGATCGCGGTGCTCAGCGAAGTCGACGCCAGCCCGGGATCGTTTCGCGCGGCGGCCGGCGAACTGCCCGCCGCGTTCGCCGAATTCGACGTCATTGCCGCCGGCGAAGGCCAGGGTCACGCGTGGCTGCTGGCGCGAGCCTGACACTCGCCGACAGCGCGTCCTCTTCGTTGCGCCCGTCGACAAAGCTGAATTCCGCTGGACCGCAACGCCTTTAGTCGAGCACGTCACAAATGCCGTCGAGGCTGGTTTTTCCATGGCGGCATAGGATTATCGCGGCTGCAAAGGTGATTCCGCTCGACAATAGTAACGACCCGGCTATCGCGTCGATGGCCAAACTGATCGCCGCGGATAAGTCGGTTGACCTCGTCGACCGGTACCTATAGTGGCGGCTGCGCGAGTTACCAAAATCTACCGCGGCACAAGCGAAATCATGCAGGAAATCATCAGCCGCTCGCTGTAGCGCGTATCCGGTGTCGGGTAGTGTCACGGGGATGGAACGGCGCGTCCTCGAAGCGGTCATCTATGAGCGCGAACCACCGATTGCGCGGATCATCCTCAATCGGGTAGACAAGGCCAACACCAAGGATGCGGTGCTGGTCACCGAGGTCGACGAATGCCTGCACGAGGCGGACCGCGACAAGGAGATCAAGGTCGTCATCCTCAAGGCCAACGGAAAGGGCTTCTGCGGCGGGCACGTCGCCCGTTGGGGTCCGGACGAAAACCCTTATCCCGATTTCGGAAACACGTTCGAGGACCTGTACAAGGGCACCGCTGACCTATTCCTGTGGCCGACGCTGTATCTGTGGGAGTTCCCCAAGCCGACCATCTCCCAGATCCACGGCTACTGCATGGGGGGCGGGATCTATCTCGGCCTGCTGACCGACTTCTGTGTGGCATCCGAGGACGCGTATTTCCAGATGCCGCTTGCCCAGAGCCTCGGGGAACCCGGCGGGCACACCATGATCGAGCCGTGGCTGTTGATGAACTGGCACCGCACCATGGACTGGCTGTTGCTGGCACCCACCCTGTCCGCGCAGCAAGCCCTCGACTGGGGCCTACTCAACAGGGTGGTGCCGCGCGAAGACCTCGAGGACACCGTTGAGGAGATGGCACGCAAGATCGCACAGATCCCGTTGAGCACGCTGATGGCGGTGAAAAACAACGTGAAGCGTGCCTGGGAATTGATGGGGATGCGGGTGCACCTCCAGGTCAGCCACATCTTGACGAACATGGTCGGCGCCGCATCCGATGTCCAGGCGCGGCGGGCCGAACTCATGCAGTCAGGTATGAAACCGCGCGAATTCATTGACCGCGACGAGTAACGCGAGCAGACGCAAAAGCCCCCATTTCGTTACGAAATTGGGGGCTTTTACTGGGGGTACCTCCCGCTTGCGGGGGACGGTTCGCCGGGCTAGCGGCCGGCGGCGTGTCGCGCGGCCACGTAGCCGAAAACCATCGTGTAGGCGATGCTTCCGCCCGCTCCGAGATAATTCCGGCCCATCACCGTCGCGGTGATGTTGCCCGTCGCGTACAGCCCCTCGATCACGCGGTCGTTCTCGTCGAGGACCTGCGCGTACTCGTTGGCGATCAGCCCTCCACACGTTCCGACATCGGCGGGAACAACCTTCGTGGCGTAGTACGGTGCCCGGTCGAGCGGCCCGAGCGCGGCGTTCGTGCGGTACCCGGGATCACCCAGGCAGTCGTTGTACGCTGACTGGCCGCGGCCGAAGTCGGGGTCGAGGCCCTTGGCCGCAAAACCATTGAAGCGCTGCACCGTCTGCGCCAGCGCGCCGGCCGGGACCTCCATCTGGCGCGCGAGATCGGCGATGGTGTTTCCTCGCAGCACCGCGCCCCGCTCGATCAGTTCTTCGGGGAGGCTGCGTTTCTTGAACGGGTTCGCTCCCGAGACGTATCTGTGGATGTAGCCCTCGTCGAAGACCATCCAACACGGCACCGCCTTGTTCGCGTACATCGCCTTGCCGACCTCGACGTATGAGTTCGACTCGTTGCAGAACCGCCTGCCGGTGCCGTCGACGTAGATGGCGCCGGGCCGCTGCCGACCGCTTCCGAGCGCCCTCGCGGCGTCACCCCCATCGGCGATGAAAATCGATGGCAGCCACCAGGCCTCGTCTAGCAGATCGGTTTTCGCGCCTAGTCGCATCGCCGTCTCAAGCACCTCGCCCGTGTCGCCGGCGTTGGCGATCGACCACCGCGCATCATTGGGCTGGTCGCCGCCGTAGCGGCGGCGCATGTCCGCGTTGCGGCTGAAGCCGCCAGCAGCGAGAAGGACCCCCTTGCGTGCCTCGATGTTCAGCGACGCGCCGTTACGAGAAACGCGCGCACCGATGACACGTCCGTCTTCGACGATCAGGTCCTGCATCGCGGCGTCGGTCCAGATCGGCGGGTCGCCGCGCAGGTCGATCAGGGCCTTGAGCAGCTGCCCAATGAGCGAGGCACCGTTGGTGAGGAGCTCTTGACGACGCAGCTTGGCCGCCCTGGTACGCGCGAACACCTTTGTGGCCACGGCAAAGGCCCGCGGCGAACGATTGAAGTACTGCACCGCACGCAGCTCGTTCGTCTTGAGGACAAACCCGCCGTAACTCTTGGCCATCGACGGCTGGACCTTGTCGCTCCAGTTGCCCAGTGCTGCCGCGTCGTACGGGATGCCCTCGATCGCGCGACCAGCTTCGTTGCCGCCCTTGTGATTCGGGTAGTAGTCGCTCCAGCCCGGACACCGCACGAGCCGAACGCCCTTGCGCATCAGGAAGTTGATCATTTCGTACCCGGCGGAGAGGAACATCTCGCGGCGCGCCGGCGATGAGGGCTGGCCGATGTCGCCGACCACGTCGTCGAAGTACGCCAGCCCGTCCTCGTGCGAGTCCGGGATACCGTCAGCGCGCATCAGCGGGTTGTTCGGCAGCCACACCATGCCGCCGGACAGTCCCGTGGAACCCCCTACCAGAGCCTGCTTTTCGATGACCAGCGGCTCGATCCCGGAGTCAAGCGCCGCCAGCGCGGCCACCATGCCGCCGCCCCCGCTGCCCGCGATGAGCAAATCGACGGAGCGGTCCCACTGGGTGGTCATCGTGCCTCCGAAGCGGCGGTAAGGCCGAGATCGGCGATCGGAACGTCGATGGTGGTGTTGGTCTTCTGGATCGCGGGCACCAGCGCTTCATACGGCAGACCGGCGAGGAACCCGTCGATGACTCGTTCGAAGTTCGAGATCAGCCCTTCGATTCTGCTGGACAATCGCATGTACTCAAAGCCCTTGGAGTGCAATCCTTTCTGCTGCTTGGGCAGATTGGAGAAGTCCTGCGCGGGGATCGGCGGCCAGCGGGGGTCGTCCGGTGCCATGGGCTCCGGTGGTGTCGGCTTGCCGGTGACCTGGTCCGGCGGGATGCGGGTGAGCGACCAGATCTCGAACAGCGTCTCCTCGGGACCAAGCGGGCGGATCCGGTACGAGGAGGCGCTGCTGTACTGGGGCAGCACAAAGTAATGCGGGAAAGCGAAGTTGATCGCCTCAACGATGCCGCGCCGCTGCAACTCGTTGAGGTCGGGGATGTCACAGCCGCGGGCCCGATGCCATTGGACGATGGCGTCGTTGAGCGTGCTGCGCCACATGGCCATTGCCGCGGCGGGGTCTGCCGGTAGTTCGATGTTCTGCAGGCCCTCAGCGATGCGGACGTCGTTCTCGTGCGTCATGCCCGCCATGCCTTCACCCAGGGTGCGCATGAAGTACAAGTTGGTCTGCGCCAGTCCCGGTGGTTTCGACGATGTTTTGGGCTGCGATGACGGCAGCAGCTGCGGATGAGTCTGCGGGACGTGATAGCCCTCCATGAACGCCGCCGTCGCCAGCTTCCAATTCACCGGAAGCCGACACGATTGCCACCACTCGACGCGTAGCGACTCCACTTTCCAGGCGTCGTAGATCGTCGCGAACGGCTCGAAGCAGTCGCGCAGCGGCGGGGCGTCGTCGTCGAGGTTGATCCACGCGCAGCCGCCCCAGAGCTCACATCGGACCGAAACCAGGCGGAGATCCTCGGGGTTCAGGTTGTGCTCGTCGAACTCCTCGGGCCGCAGCACGAAGGTGTTGTGTCCGTCGATGCCCCAGCACCAACCGTGGAAGGGGCAAACGAAGGTGCGCCGATTCCCGTTGCCTTCCACCAGCTTTACGCCGCGATGGCGGCAGGCGTTGTGATAGGCGCGGACGTTCTCCGCGTCAAGACGAACCACGATGATGGACTCATTAAGGATTTCGTATTCGACGTAGTCGCCGGGCTTGGGGATTTCCTCCAGTCGGCATGCCATCTGCCATACGCGCGGCCAGAGCATCTCGTTTTCGAGCGCGTAGAACTCCGGGTCATAGTACCGTTGCTTGGGGATCCGGTCGGCGGTTTGCACCGCCCACGGCACCGGAAGCGGAGTCCAGTTCACTTCGGTTTTCTCGGTCCTCACCATTTAGTACCCCTAATCCGTGCGGGTCACAGGATCCGTGACGTCCGCCCCTGCCAATAGCGTTCGCGGATGCGCTTCTTATAGAGCTTTCCGTTCGGATCCCTGGGCAGCTCCGGAGCGAATTCGATTGTGCGCGGGCATTTGTAGCCCGCCAGATTCGTTCGGCAATATTCTATGAGCTCGGCCTCGAGTTCGGGCCCGGCCATGACGCCGTCGGCCGGCTGCACGACGGCTTTGACCTCCTCGCCGTATTCGTCGTTGGGAACGCCGAATACCGCGGCGTCAACGAGTTTGGGATGCATGATCAAGAGGTTCTCTGCCTCCTGCGGATAGATGTTCACCCCGCCGGAGACGATCATGAACGTCGACCGGTCGGTCAGGTACATGAATCCGTCCGTGTCGACGTAACCCATGTCGCCCAAGGAGCGCCACCCGCGTTCGTTGGACACCGACGCGGTCTTGGCGGGGTCCTTGAAGTACTCGAAGTCGGGTCCACCTTCAAAGTAAAGCTCGCCGGACTCCCCGACGGGAAGCTCCTCGCCGTCCTCGCCTACGACGTGCACTGGAGCCGTCGGTATGCCCACCGAGCCGGGGTGAGCGAGCCAGTCCCGCGGGCCGATCGTGGTTCCCGCGAAACCCTCAGTTCCTCCGTAATATTCGTGAATGATGGGTCCGAACCACTCCATCATTTTGTGCTTCACGTCCACCGGGCACGGGGCGGCAGCATGGATCACGCACCGCAGGCTCGACACGTCATACTTTCGCCGGATGGCCTCGGGCAGCTTGAGCATCCGCACGAACATTGTCGGCACGAACTGGGCGTGGGTGACACGGTGGGTCTCGATCAGCCGCAGGACGGTTTCGGCGTCGAACTTACGCAAGATGATCGACGCGGCCCCCACGCGGTTGACCGCCATCGTGTAGTTCACCCCGGCGGCGTGGTACATCGGTGCGGGGGAGAGGTAGACGCTCGACGGGTCCATCCCATAGTGGTGGATCAGGGCCATCTCCAGGACCGACTGGGCCCACGAGCCCTTGCCGTCCGCCGGGAGCGGACGGCGGACCGCCTTGGGGCGTCCGGTGGTGCCCGATGAGTACAGCATCTCTGACCCGTCGGACAATGGCGGCGCATCGCCGGCCGCCGCGAGGGTGTCCGCATAGGACTGCCAGCCGGGCAATTCGCCCCCGACAGCGAGACGGACACCAACGGCGCTGTTGACATCGCGCAGATGTGCCGCGAGGTCGGCCATCGAATTATCGACAAAGACCGCCTTGGCGTCGGAATCGTCGATCACGTAGGCAATTTCGTCGGGGGTGAAGTGCGTGTTGACCGCGGTGTAGTAGAGCCCGGAAAGCTGGCAACCCCAAGTGATTTCGAAGAACTGTGCCCGGTTCGGCAGCACCAGGGCCACGCCGTCCCCGCGGCGCAGCCCGGCGTCATGCAGCACCGCGGCGACCCGTTGGCTGTTGGCATACAGCTCGCCGTATGAGATCGCGCGGCCGTCGACGATCAGTGCCGGCGAGGGCGCGGCCGTGATCGCGTGGTCGGCGATGTTCACCATCAGGCCCCAGAAGCCTAAGCAGTGGGTGTTGCGCCGTCGGCCGATGCGGCGGCGGCGGCCTGGCGTCGGGCCTGCTCGGACGGCAGCACCTTGTCCTTGAACACCCTCTGAATCAGCTCTTGCACGTCCTTGCTGACCGACGCGAGAGCGACCAGGTCGTTGGAGCTCTGCCAGTGCACCCGCATGCCCATCAGCTCCCAGGCCCGCTTCAGGTTGGCCTTGGTGAGCATCAGCGTCGTCAACGGTGCCTGGGCAATGTGGCGGGCGATCGCGTCCACGCGGTCGTCCAGGTCCTCCCGCTTGACCACCTCGTTGACGAGGCCGACCTCCAGCGCCTTCTTGGCGTCGATCACCTCGGCGGTGAACAGATAGTAGGCGGCGCGTCGCCAGTTCATGAACACCCAAGGCTCTATGGAACATTCACCGGATGGCATGCCGAACCCCTGCAGGGGCGGATAGGAGAAGTAGGCGTCCTCGGAGGCGATGACGATGTCGGTGGTCAGACCCATGTGCGTACCGCCGCCCACACAGTAGCCGTGGACCTGCGCGATGGTGGGCTTGGAGAACTCCCACAGATTCAGGGTCGGCTTGACGAAGAGATCCGACTGCGCCTTCCACGGGTTGCCTGTCACCAGGGCGTTCTCCACGAACGCCGGATAGTCGACGGCGTTATTGCCGATGGCGTGCCCCGAGCAGAATCCCTTGCCGTTGGCCTTGAGCACCAAAACCTTGATGTCGTAGTCGCGGTCGGCATCGAGCAGCGCGGCGTCGACTTCTTCGGCCAGCTTCTGGTCCTGAGCGTTCGCCTTCTCCGGCCAGTTCAGCGTGATCTTCGCGATCGCCCCATCCTTCTGGTAGATGATCCGCTCGCGCGTCTCGTTGAGATCCATATGCGCACCTTTCGTTTATGAAGTGATGACGCCGATTTCGGCGCCGATGTCATAGGTGGTCCCGATTTGCCCCGTCCACTGGACGGTGCCGGAAGCTCCGGCTTCGATTTCTTGTTCCGCCTTCTCGGTGGCGATCACGTAGAGCGGAGTGCCCTCCGCGACATGCTCACCCGCGTCGACGAGAAGGTCGGTGAGCTCGGCTTCGGAGACGGCGACCGATACCCGCGGGATACGAATGATGAAGTCAGCCACGAACCTTGACATTCCCTAGCGTTCGTTGCACTGCCTCGACGATGCGAGCCGGCGACGGGTACACCTGCGCTTCGAGCGCGGCGGCGGCCGGGTTGGGGACGAATCGGGCGCCCACCCGCTCGATGGGTGCCGCCAGCTCGCCGAACAGCTCGGACTGCAAGATCGCGGCGACCTCTGCGCCGGGCCCGGCGAATTGCACCGCATCGTGCACGATTACAGCGCGTCGAGTACGGCGAACGGAGTCGACGATCGTCTCGACATCGAGGGGAACCAGCGTGCGCAGGTCAACGACCTCGGCGCTCACGCCCTGCTCGGCCAGCGTGGCCGCCGCGGCGAGCGCGTCATGCACGCTGCGCCCATAGCTGATCAGCGTCACGTCGGTGCCGGGTCGCTTGATGTCGGCCTGCCCCAGCGGAATTGAGAACCCGGGGTCGACCGGGACGGGTCCCTTCTTGCCTTGCAGGCGAATCGTTTCGATGAACAGGCAGGGATCCTCATCGAAGATCGCCGAGGTCAGTAGGCCTTTGCCGTCACGCGGGGTGGAGGGCACGATCACCTTCATGCCGGGGATGTGCATGAACCACGCCTCGAGGCTCTGCGAGTGCGTCGCACCGGTGGCCAGCCCGGCGTAAACCTGGGTGCGGATGGTGATCGGCGCTGTCGTCCGGCCTGCAGTCATGAATCGTAGCTTGGCGGCGTTGTTGATCAGCTGGTCGGCGGCGATGCCGATGAAGTCCATGATCATGATCTCGGCGACCGGCAGCATCCCGTCGATGGCGGCACCGATCGCCGCGCCGACGATCGCGGCTTCCGAAATGGGTGTGTCCAGTACCCGGTCGTGCCCGTACTTCGTCGACAACCCCGCCGTAGGTCCGGATGCCCCGGGATCGGCGATGTCCTCGCCGAGCAAAAACACCCGGTCGTCGGCTTTTAGCGCCTCATCGAGCGCGAGGTTCAGCGCCTCGCGCATCGTCATCTCTTGTTCTTGCATGTCCTCACACCGGGAACTTGATCGGGGTTGCGTACACGTCGTGGTCGAGTTCGTCGACGGACGGGGCGTCGGCGCTCATGACAGCCTGCAGGGCGGACTCCACCGTCGCGAGCGCCTCGTTGTCAATGCGGTCGAGCTCGTCCTCGCCAATGCCGGCTTCGGCGAGGCGGCCGCGGAAGCGCGGCACCGGATCGGCCGCTATCGCTGCGGCGAGTTGGTCCTTGGGCATATACGGCATCCGGTCACCGAAGTAGTGGCCGCGAAAGCGGAATGTCACGCACTCGAGGAAGGTCGGCCCGCCGCCGGAGCGCGCTCGCTGCAGCGCCTCGTCCAGCGCGGCTTTCACCGCAAGCGGGTCGTTGCCGTCGACGCGAACACCCGGCATGCCGTAACCGGCGGCCCGGTCGGCGACGTGCTCGAGCTTCATCGTCTCCGAGGTGGGGGTCATCTCGGCGTAGAGATTGTTCTGACAGACGAACACGACGGGCAGATCCCACAGGGCTGCCATGTTGGCCGCCTCGTGGAAGGAGCCGGTGTTGGTGGCGCCGTCGCCGAAGCTGACCACCGTGACGCGATCCAGCCCTTTGCGTTTGGCCGACATAGCCAGCCCCACCGCCACCGGCGGTCCCGCGCCGACGATCCCAGTCGAAAGCATCACTCCCTTATCGGGTTTGGCGATGTGCATGGTGCCGCCCTTGCCGCGGCTGGCGCCGACCGTGCGCCCCATCATCTCGCCGTAGATCTCCACGAGCGGAACACCCTTGCCAATCAGATCGTGCAGCCCGCGATAGGTGGTCACCAGCTGGTCGTCGGGTCGCAGCGCCACACCCATCGCGGCGGCGATCGCCTCCTGACCACGCGACGGCCAGTACACGCACATGAACTCTCCGGTGCCGATGCCCTTGGACAGCCGGTCGTCGGCCGCCTTCATCAAGACCATCAGCTGGTAGAGCCGGCGCTGCGTTTCCGTGGCGTCCTTCTCGGTCACTGCGGCGCTCCGTTTCCCTTGCGGGCCAGCATGGTTCGTGCTGCCGTCACGAGCCTGACCACGGCTTGACCTTGAGGAAGCCGCCGGCGTCGACGCGCAGCTGCTGTCCGGTGATGTAGCGTGCCGCGTCGGAGGCGAGGAATAGCACCGCCTCGCTGATGTCCTCGGGTTCGACGTAGGGAACCGGCATCGCCTGGACAAACGGGAAGATCGGTTCGGCGTCCTCGCGGGTGGGGTTTTCCAGGTCGGGCCGGAACGCCCGGTACATCGGCGCGCTGTGCAGCATGTCGGTGTTGACGTTCGTCGGGTGCACCGCGTTCATCCGGATGAAGAAGGGGGCCAGCGCCCGGGCGAAGTCGTTGACGTAATGCGACGCAGCGAGTTTCGCGAACGCGTAGCCGGCGCCGCCGGGGCCGCCGTCGATGCCGGTGGTGTTCATCGACGACATGAACGCTGCGTTGGATCCCGTCACGATGATCGACGCACCGGCCTCCAGATGCTTAAGGCTCGCGTGCACGAGATTGAGCACGCCGATCAGGTCGACGTCGACGGCATCGGCGAAGGCCTTGGGTGGCAATCCCGCGGTGAGCGGGCAGATGCCCGCGTTGGCGATCACGATATCCAGACGCCCGAATTCGGCGACGCCGTCGTCGATCGCGGCCGACATCGCCGCGCGGTCGCGCACGTCGGCGATCGCGGTGAACGCGCGCTGTCCTTCCTTCTCTACCAGTCGCGCGGTCTCGTCGAGATCCTCCGGCCGGGACAGCGGGTACTCGTTAGTGTCGATGTCCTCGCACAGATCCACCGCGATAATGTCGGCTCCCTCGGCCGCCAGCAGGCGCGCGTGCGAACGCCCCTGACCGCGCGCCGCTCCGCTGATCACGGCCACCTTGCCTGTCACCCTGCCCATAGCCCGTCCTTTGCGCCACTGCCTATACTTCGACTCTTCGGCTCGGCCACCCTCTGGGGCCAAAGCCGTTCGCTGCCAAAGCGTCTGGGGCCGTCGGGAAGTCGGGAGTCGGCCGGCGCGGCATGGCGCCGCGCGGGCACCGCATCACGCATCGGGATCGGACCAATGGTCGGCTCCATCGCATCTCTTCCACGAACTACTGCCAAGCAAAACTGGGCATATCTGCAGACGGGCTAACAGTATTCCCTACAGTAACTAGAATATCTAAAATAGCAAGAAAGACCGCGACCGAGGAGACGGGCAGGAAAATGGGTGGGTCAGGCGCGCGCGATGGCGTTCTCCAAGGTGTGCGGGTCGTGGAGCTGGCGTCGTGGACCTACGTGCCGTCTGCCGGTGCGGCCCTGTCGGACTGGGGCGCCGACGTCATCAAGGTCGAAGGCGTCACCTCGGGTGATCCGGGGCGGGCGTTGGTCGTCGGCGGTTTTACCCGCGAAGCCGCCCGCGTGGACGCCGACTTCATCCTCGAATTGGGCAACCGCGGAAAGCGCAGCATCGCGATCGACGTCAAAACCGAAACCGGCAGGCAGTTGTTCGGCCGACTGCTGGCCACCGCGGATGTCTTCCTGACCAATTGGCTGCCCGGGGCGCTGGAGCGAGCCCGGCTCACCGTCGAGGACATTCGCGCGTTCAACCCGAAGATCATCATCGCGCGCGGCACCGGCCTCGGCGTCCGCGGCCCGGACCGCAATCACGGTGGCTTCGATGCCGCCACTTACCTCGCGCGTGGCGGGGTCGCTTATACCCTCACCCCGTTCGGGACCGAAACGCCGGCCGTCCAGGGCCCGGGGTTCGGCGACCTGCAGGGCGGAGCGACGCTGGCCGGCGGCGTGTGCGCCGCGTTGTTTCACCGTGAACGGACTGGCGAGCCGACCGTCGTCGACTCCTCACTGCTGGCCCAGGCGATGTGGGCCATCGCGCCGTCGATTTCGGCCGCCGACTTCTTCGACATCGACGGCATTCCCGGCGCCCCGCCCGGCTTGGCCATTAATCCTCTGGTGAACCGGTACAAGACCAAAGACGGCAGATGGATTCAGCTGGTCTTTCTGCAGCCCGACAAATTCTGGGCCGGCTTTTGTGAGCGCATGGGTCTGGGGGAGTTGGCCACCGACGAGCGATTTGTGCCGTCCAGCAACCTAATAGCCAACGCGGCCGAAGCGACCGCGATTTTCGCGAACGCTTTTGCCAGCCGAGACCTCGCCCACTGGCAGCAGGCGCTCGAGGACGAACCGGGTGTTTGGGCCGCGCTCGCGACGCCGCGCGAAACCCTCAATGACCCGCAGGTCGAACCCAACGGCTATGTGGTGACAAATGTCGACGACGATGGCGAGAAATACCGGATCGTCGCGGCGCCGGTGCAATTCAACGAAACCCCGCCGGTCCCCGCGCGTGCCCCCGAACATGGGCAGCACACCGAAGAGATTCTGCTAGAGCTCGGCGTGGACTGGGACGACATCGCAAGGGCAAAGGATCTCAACGCCATACTGTGAGCCCGACGCGGGCCGAAACACCTTAAAACACCTTGCGCGAATTCGCCGGCGATAGAGCTGAAACATTCCGGGGTTCCCTGACGAAACGCAGATAGGTCAGGCGGAAATGCGGGTTCTGCCGGCTCAACGGCGATACCCTTTGCCGAGGATTTGGCGGGAGGGCTCCAATGTCGTTCCTCATCGCGGTGCCGGAGATGGTGGGGGCGGCGGCCACGGACTTGGCGCGGGTCGGTTCGACGCTCAGTGCCGCCAATGCGGCCGCGGTCGCGCCGACGTCGTCGGTCATCGCGGCCGGCGCCGATGAGGTATCGGCGAGCATCGCCGCGTTGTTCGGCGCGCACGCCCAGGCGTATCAGGCGTTAAGCGCGCAGGCGGCGACGTTTCACCACCAATTTGTGCAGGCCCTCACCGCGGGCGCCAACTCGTACGCCGGCGCCGAGGCGGCGAACGCCTCGCCGTTGCAGGCCGTACAGCAAGACGTGGTGCATGCGGTCAATGCGCCCAGCCAGGCGCTGACGGGGCGTCCGCTGATAGGTAACGGCGCCAATGGGGCCGCTGGGACCGGCGAAAACGGCGGCAACGGTGGATGGTTGATCGGCAACGGCGGCAACGGCGGTTCGGGCGGCACCAACCAGGGGGGCGGCAACGGCGGGAAGGCCGGATTGATCGGCAACGGCGGGATGGGCGGCGCGGGCGGCGCCACCACGACGACGGGCGCCACCGGCACCAGCGGCGGGGCCGGCGGTAACGGCGGGCTGCTCTGGGGTAACGGCGGCGCCGGTGGTGCCGGCGGCAGCGGCGGTCCCGCTCCCTCCTTCGGCGTGGGCACCACCGGCGGTGCCGGCGGCAACGGCGGCGGCGGCGGGCTGTTCTACGGCTTCGGTGGCGCGGGTGGGACCGGCGGGGTCGGCGGAGACGCGCCGGCCGTCGGCCCGTCGGTCGGGATTCAGCCTGCCGGCGGTGTCGGGGGAGCCGGAGGCGCGGGCGGCGCGGGTGCGCTGACGATCGGCTACGGCGGTGCCGGCGGGACCGGGGGCGTCGGCGGACTGAGCAATTCGACCGTCCAGAGTCTGGGCGGTATTGGCGGCATGGGTGGTCTCGGCGGACAGAGCGGCCTGCTGGACGGCACCCCCGGTGCCGGCGGCATGGGCGGCAACGGCGGCGCGGGTGTCAGCCTTGGCAACCAGGGCGGCAACGGCGGGCCCGGCGGTGATGGCGGCGCCATCGGGCTATTCGGGAACGCTGCGGCGGGCGGAAATGGCGGAGTGGGCGGGTCCGGAGACGTTGCGGACGGCACCGGCGGCCACGGCGGCCTCGGCGGCGGTGGCAGCCTGGGTGGTCTGCTGTACGGCAATGGCGGGACTGGGGGCAACGGCGGGGTCGGTGGAAGCGGCGGCGGCGCTGGCGGTTTCGCGGGCTCCGGCGGTTTTGCCGGCTCCGGCGGCAACGCCCAGTTGATCGGTAACGGTGGCCTCGGCGGCAACGGCGGCGACATCGGGAGCGGCAACACCATCCCGACGCCGGGCTTTGCGCCGCCGGCGGCTGGTAGCGGCGGTAGCGGTGGGGGCGGGGGCCTGCTGTTCGGTAACGGCGGCACCGGTGGGAACGGCGGCGCCAGCGTCGGCTCGCTGTACTACGGGGACGGCGGCGCGGGCGGAAACGCCGGATGGTTCTTCGGGCAGGGCGGCCAGGGCGGGGCCGGCGGTTCGGGCGCCGCTGCAACCGCGACGGTGACCGGGGCCGGCAGTGGTGGCGCCGGTGGCGACGGTGCGCTGCTGTTCGGCAAGGGCGGTGCCGGCGGGGACGGGGGTGCCGGATCGACGGGCGGAGCCGGCGACGGTGGTAACGGCGGCGACGCCCGGTTGATCGGCAACGGCGGTGACGGCGGGAATGGTGTCGTCGGCGCTGCGGGCGGTAACGGTGGCACCGGCGGCCTGCTGTTCGGCCAAGATGGGACGAACGGGACGCCGTAGTGCGTGGCCCCTCATTGGCAGCCGGCCGGTACCAAGACGATTACGCCGGCATACCGATATGGACGACAACCTGGCGCCACGCGATTGATGCACAAATCATGGCACAGGGCGCCATAGGACTCAGGGTCGAGAACTAGGCACACTCGTACCGGTCCTGTTCCGCTAGGTGGATAGCGGATGTCGGTGCGGCACAACAGGGAGGTATTCATAGCATGACGTTGAACTGGGTTCCAGCCCAGACTTCGTGTGGCCCGAACTCTGATCGAATCCTCAACACGGCGCGGGGCATTCTCATCGGCCTTCGCCGGTGCCGATCAGACGCGGCGCTCGACGAATTGCACGGCGCGGCGCAACGCCACAAGGTGCCGATGTTCGCGATGGCGTGGGCGCTGGTTCACCTTGCCGGTGGGGGCGAGAAGACAACCAGCTTCAGTGACGCGCAGTCCGCGGCTCGTCACGAGTGGGGTCAGCTGTTTGCGCGCCCCACCATGTCGATCTGCTGAGGGCGGGCGGGCGCCCAGAGGTCGACGGGGACTATTGCCTGGGCGTGTCCGTCCGGTCCCAACAGCCGGCCCCAGGATTTGACCGAGCGCAGCACCACGCACGTGTCCAGCACCGCAACGCCGGGGAATTCGGCCAGCAGTCGATGAATCACGGCGTCGAGAGCGGACAACTTGTGCAGCTGCATGGTGACGAAAAGGTTGGCCGCACCACTGCCCACGGTCGCGACGCAGAAGCGGGTCTCGGGGTACTGGACCAGTGCGCGTCCCACCGCTTCGACCGGCGATCCGCTGACGCACAGCTTGATTGCCACGCCGGTCAGCCAGCCGGCTTCCACACGCGCGAAATCGGTTCGGAAAGCCAGCAAGCCGGTGCGGGTCAACAGACCCAAGCGGCGACGCACCACCGGCTCCGATTGACCGACCGCCGCGGCCAGATCCCGGCAGCTGAGCCGCCCGTCGTGCTGCAGCGCCAGGAACAATTCGCGGTCGAACCCGTCGAACTCGTGTACTTGCGCGGTTACGGTCGGCTCGGGCGCCACCGCGCGCACCTGGCCAGAGCTGAGACCGCCTAGCCGCCAGCGGGTTCCGCTGAACAGCTCGGTGATAAGCGAGGACTGTACCCGGAGCAACCCGGGCACTGTGGGCAGCACGTCGATGATCAATTCGGCTAGCAGCGGTTGGTCGGCAGCCACCAGCAGGGCATAGATGTTGTCCGTGCCTGTAGTGATGTTGACGCTGAAAACCTGTGGTCTGGAAGCGAATTCGGCGGCCACCCGCTGCGCGGCTCCGGGTTGGCACTCGGCCTCGAACAGCGCGGCCCGCACCGGCAATCGCGAACCGATCGCCGAGGACACCCATGCCCGCCCCGTGGATACCAAACGGCGCCAGCGCCGCGCCGCGGTCACCGGCGAAATGTCGAGAGCCTTGCCCAGTTCTTCGAAACTCAGCTGCGGATTGACGTGGAGTGCATCCAGTAACGCGATGTCGACTTCGTCTACGCCTTCACCCACGAAATCAATTATCGCTCGTGCGATCGGCTGAGGCTGGCCCATTCGGGTCGGCTTGATCCGCGGGGCACCAGGATCGGGTCGGGCCAACGAGGTGGGGTGTGGCTGAACGTGACCGGCGGGGCGAGCATGTGGACGCGGCCCATGGGGCTGTCGGTGTCGTAGGCGCCCGGTTCGCCGAGGCTGCGCGCGTCGTCGCAGCCGGCATCGGCGGGGTCGACCAGGCCGAGGGTTTGATACCACATTGCGTTGCGGGTCAGGTTGACGGTGACGTGCCAGCTGCCACCTTCGATTTGCTGTTTGATCAGTCCGGCGGCCGCGCCCAGGGCGCCCATGTAGCCGGTGATGAAGTCGTTGATCAGCCCGGTGGGCGGCAGTTGCGGGTGGTCCTGGTTGCCTTCGAGGACCATCAACCCCGACGCCGCCGAGCCGTTCATGTCGAACCCGCCCCGGTGCGCCCACGGCCCGGTGGATCCGTAGCAGGTGACCGAAACATGCACCAGCCCAGGGTGCGTGCGCGCGAGTTCGTGGGGATCGATGCCGAGTTTCTCCAGTTTGAGGTCGCGATGGTTGTTCACCACGATGTGGGCGTCACGCAACAGGCGATCGACGTTGGCCCTACCGGTGTCCTTCGTCAAATCCAGCCAGGCGCTGCGGGATCCGATGTTGGCTTCGAAATAGACCCAGTCGTGTTCGAAATCGTTGGGCCGGGTCGCGCCCAGCACGTCGGCGCCCTGTTCGGCGAGCACACGTCCCACGGTGGGCCCGGCCACCGCGTGGGTGAACGACAACACCCGCACGCCGCCCAACGGTCGATCGGAGTGGCCCAACTCGCGCGGCGGCGCGTCGCCGATGCGCGTCAGCCCGATGACCGGCTGGCTGGCCAGCAAGGCTCCGTGCGGATGAGCCAGCCACTCCTCGGGGCTGCGGGCCACACATGCCGGCAGTCCGGCGGCGTTGGCGGCTTCTTCCAGCTCGAAGGCGTCCCAGCCACTAAACGCCTGTGTGACCTTGGCGAAATCCGGCGGCACATCCAAAAAGCGGCACCACTTGGCCGCCTGATGCGGGTACACCGCCGAGGCCATCACGGTGCGCCCGTCTCGGGTGCGGTACGGGATCAGTCCGAAGGGGTTGTCCAGCAACAACGCGATCGATGGAAATTCGCCGGCCAGGGTGGGCTCCCAGGCGTAGCTGGGGTTGATGTGGTGGACGGCCTGACGCAAATCCAGGTGCAGGTCTTGGGCCGGGCCGCCACGGTGGCGGTGCATCGCGGCCGCGGCCACGGCATTGCCCATCATCGGGATCCCAATCGCCGCGGCCAACCGGTGACGGGCCGGAATGATCGGGTCGTTCCCCGCGAACATCACCCGCCCCCCGGCGTCGGCAGCCGACAGCCCGACATCGGCCAGCAAGCCGTCCAGGGCCGCGGTCGCATCGAACTCGGCATCCGGTAGCTCTGGCAGCAAGGACATGGTCTCGCTCATCGGCGAACTTCCTTCCTAAAGCTCGATAGGGGTCTTCGGCCAGCATGGGAGCCGGTGGCGGGCGAGCGATAAGAATGACGGAAAATCGCCGAAATGGACTATCCGACGCAGGATATCGACGGCACCTTCGGGGCGAATGCCGCCGCGCGCGTGCACACAGCCGAACTCTAACGGGCAAAATCCCTGTGGGAGAGGCGGATCCGGTCGCCACCGTGCCGTGACACCCCCAGCCCGCTCGTGTCGGATGCCGATAGGGCACACTTTCTGCTCGAACGTGTGGGCATCACCGCGAGTTAGGTTGAGCCGATTAGAACCCGATTGAAAATTGTGCTGGCGAGCTATGGAAGTCGCGGCGATGTCGAGCCCTGCGCCGCCGTGGGTCGGGAGCTGGTGCGCCGCGGTCACGACGTCTGCATGGCGGTCCCGCCCAACATGCTCGGCTTCGTCGAGTCGGCGGGACTTGCCGCAGTCAGCTACGGGCCCGACTCGCGGGAGCAGATGAACCCGGCCGCCGATTTCGTCCGCGACTTTTCGACGAAGATCCGGAATCCGATCAGCATGTTTTCCGAAGTTGTCGAGCGGGTCAGCCGGGTCAAGACAGCGAAGACCGAGACGCTCAAGTCCTTAGCGGAGGGAGCCGATCTGCTCGTGGCGGGTTTCAACGAGCGGGGGCTGGCCGTCAACATCGCGGAGTACTACGGCATTCCGCTGGCTGTCGTGCACTTCTTCCCGGAGCGCGTTTGGTCGTCTGAGGGGCTGTATGCGTCGGTAGCCAAGGACACCGACGACGCGCAGCGCCGGGCACTTGGCCTGTCGGAACCACCCGGACCGTCGGCTGTACCGGTGCTGGAGATCCAGGCCTACGACGAGCTCTGCTTGCCCGGCCCGGCGGCCGAATGGGTGAAACCGGATGGCCGCCAACCATTCGTCGGCGCGCTCACGCTGGAGCTGCCCACCGATGTCGACGACGAGGTCTTGTCCTGGGTTGCGGCGGGAACGCCGCCGATCTACTTCGGATTCGGCAGTACACCGGTCGAACCTTTCGCTGATACGGTCGCGATGGTCAGCGCGGTCTGCACGCAGTTGGGCGAGCGGGCGTTGATTTGTAGCGGCCCGAATGACTTCGCGCCCATTCCGGATCTCGAGCACGTGAAAATTGTGAGCGCGGTCAACCACACGGCCATCTTTCCGGTGTGCCGCGCGGTCGTCCACCACGGCGGCGCGGGCACCACAGCTGCAACCCTGCGGGCCGGAACTCCCACGCTGCTCCTCTGGCTCTGGCTCGATCAGCCGGTCTGGGCAGCCGGCGTAACAGAGCTGAAAGTCGGTGCAGCACAGCAATTCACAGCCACCACCCAGCAATCACTGGTCGCCGACCTGCGCTCCATCCTTACTCCGCAATATGCCGCCCGCGCCGGTGAGGTCGCCGCTCAGATGACGACACCCGCCGAAAGCGTTGCCAACGCCGCTGATCTCCTGGAAGAGGCCGCCAGCAACTGAGGCGTCACCTCGTCCAGGCCGGGGAGTCGGCTGCCGCCCGCAATGCCGCGACCATGTGCTCCTATCGCGTCGCGGATACTCGGCAATCCGGAACCAGCGGCCGCAATCTGCTGGTGCACTGCGCGCAGGAGATGAATCACCTCGCTGGCCTCTTGCCGGAACTCTACGAAGTCTTCGGCAACGAATAGCGAAAGCGGTTGGCGGGCTTGGTATCACTGCCATCGCTGCGGTCCGTGTTACCCGGGTGGCGCAGACACCTGGCCGATCACAATGAACGGCTCGACCGCGGTGGCCAGCTCGAATCCTTCGACCTCGACTCGCCACTCATAGACTCCCGGCTCCAGCGGTATTCCGGGCGGGATGTTCAGGGTCAGCGGCATCCGCACCGAAGTGCCGTGGATCGCCCCCGGCGGACGGCCCGCCTCGGCAGACACTTCAAACAGGATCCGCTGGGGTCCCTGCGGCCCGGGCACCGTCACGGGCTCACCGTCGGTGGTCAGTAGTTGGCATTTCAGCCGATGCTGTTCATTGGTCTCATCCCAGTCGATGTCGAGAAACACCACCAAAGCGACAGCGGGCGTCGGCGTTTGGCACTGCCGCCAACCCAGGCCGAGCGCATTGACCTTTCCGGATTGAGCATCGGCCTGTGCTGCGTCGGCGAGGAGCAGGCTGATCTTCATATGCCCGCCGGCGCCACGATCGAACTTTCGGATATCACCGCGACATCCCGCCCTGTCATTGCCACCGTCGCGGATCCCGGTGATCCACGAGATCGTTCCGTGGGCCGGATACTACGCTGCAAGCGGGCGGAGACATCATCGGCCCACCAGGCCAATAGCTAGTCTGCGGGCGGCAATTGGCGCGGGCCCTCGGGTGAACGCAGTTCTCGTGGCCCATCCGGCCCTGCCAGTTCGCGATTACCAGGGCGGTCGGCCGATCCCTGGAAAAGGCCCGCCAGGTCTTTGCGGGGCGCTCCCTGCAACGGCGCCGGCTCGTGGGGCCGATTGTCGGGACCCTGGTAGGGCCGGTCGCGCTCGCCCCGCGACGACCCGATGTGGCTGATGCGGTCCTGCGCTTCGGCGGCTGCGGCTGCGGTCGGCGGTTGTTCCCCGACGTCGGAGCTCTCGGTGTCGACCGTGATCTTGCGGGTGCGCTTGAACGAGAACGCGATCTCCTCGACGTCTTCGAACACCTGACGCGCGGTACGCAGAGGTTGAGTCGTGTTGTCGATGACGCGCCCTACGAACGGTGGCACCAACGGACGAATCCAGCGAGCCGCCGCCCTAGTGGCATCCGGAATCGACGGGATCGACGGGCCGCCGCGCTCAGTGTGCGGCTCAACGTCGCGGCTTGGCTCGACGTGTGCCGGCAAGTTCTGCGGGGTCACCTGGTGTTGCTCTGCTGAAGCGGGCACTTCGGCGACTGCCTTGCTTGCTGCCTCCGCTTCGGCGGCGATGGGTAGGTACATGTCTTCCTCCACGGGCTCGAAGGTACGCGCTGACGCAGCCTGGACTGGGTAATCGCCTGGCGCCTCGAGTTCTTCGACGACCCGACGGCGCTGCTGTTCGCGGTCGATTTTGGCCTGGGCCTCGATGGCGAGCCGGGCCTGGGTGAGTTGATGTTCAGCCCACATGATTTCGGCCTCGCGGCGAACCTCGGCGCGTTTGATGGCGATCGCGGTGTCCGCCTCGAGCTCGGCGCGTTCGCGGTTCGCGCGCGCGGTCGTGTGGCGATCATGGGTCGTCTCGCCGCGCCACTGCCGCAGAATCAGCGGCAGCAGGTAAAGCAGCGCAAAGCACGCGATCGTCAGCAGCCGTAGAAGCAGCGTCCCGGGGCTGGCGGAGGTGAGCTCATTCATGGCCACCCACCGCGCGCCCAGACCCCGACCGGCGTCCGCGACCACGCTTTGGCGTGCCGCGGCCAGCGCCTGCTCGTCGCGCGCGATCTCGGCGTCCAGTTCGGGTGTCTGGCGATCGCGGGCCGACAGGGCATTGTCCAGCTCATGCTGCGCGTCCGCGAGAAGCTCGTTCGCCGTTCGTGTTTCGGGTCCGACACCGGGTACGCCGGTGATTCGGGTCTGGGGGCAGGCCGGCGTGGGGTTGTATTCGCAGCGGGCGACGACCAACGCTTTGTCCTGGTTCTCGCGGGCCTGTTGGACAGCATTGTCGAGGGCGAAGCGTGCGGCTTGCGATTGCCGCAGCGATGCCGACGCTTTGGCAACGGCTGGCGCCGAGCCGGCGGTGGAAAAGGCCCGTTGGTCTAGGCGATGCTCGATGGAGCCAGAAAGCAGCACGAGCGCGGCGAGCTCGCCGACGACCACAGCCACCGCGACCGCGACCGCCGCGCGGCCCGCCACACCCGGCCAACCCCGGCGCGGGCCGCCGGCCGTGCCACGGGTCACCGCACCGACCAGCAGACTGAAGACGAGGGTCAGCGGGACGGTCGCGGGCATCGGCAACGGGGCCGACTCGCTCACCGCCAGGCCGGCGACCAGCCAAGCCAGCGCGGCTCCGAACACCACGACAGCGCCGGCAACGGCATGGTTGGAGCGCTCGTGACGTTCACCGAGTTCGTGCCAGTGCCCGCCGCCAAGCCAGGTGAGCAGCCCCTCGATCCGGGATGCGACCGAGCGCTGCTCGGTCAATTCGTGGGCACACATGAGATTGCAAACCTCCCCAATACTCCAGCCTGGCAGGCCAGCGCGCGACACACCGAATCGAAGCGGCCGCGTGTGGTGCTCCTCACAACCCGAGGGTGATCCGGGCCGAAGCGCGCCGACCGACGTCCGACCCGCGGTTCGCGCGACGCGAGTGGAACGCGCAGCAGATCAGCGGCGGTTCTGGCATGCGGCGTGAGACGGTATAAGCCTATGGAAAACCACGACTACGTCACCTACGAGGAGTTTGGACGCAAATTCTTCGAGGTCGCCGTCACCCCGGAACGCGTCGCCGACGCGCTCGCCGAAATCACGGGCAGCGAGTTCGCGATGGAGCCGATTGCTCAGGGACCCGGGAAGATCGCCAAAGTCAGCGCCAATGTCAAGATCCAAGATCCCCGGGTCACCCGGAGCCTCGGTGATCTCATCACGTTCGTCATCCACATTCCCCTGGCGATCGATCTGCTGCTCGATCTACGGCTTGACAAGCAGCGGTTCGCGGTCACCGGAGATATCGCGTTGCGCGCCACGGCACGCGCCGCAGAGCCGTTGCTGTTGATCGTCGACGTCGCGAAACCGCGGCCTTCCGATATCACCGTCAACGTGTCGTCCTCCTCCATTCGCGGCGAGGTGGTGCGCATCATCGGAGGCGTCGACGGCGAGATCCGGCGATTCATCGCCCAGTACGTCGCGGATGAAATCGACGCTCCCCACTCCCAAGCCGCGCAGATCATCGACGTCGCCGAATCGTTGGACGCCTTCTGGAGCGGTACTTAAGCTTCCCAAGGCCCGGGTTTATGCGGTCGCAGCAACCGGGTATGCGCGGGTATGCCCAGGCGGAGCGGATAGCACATGTCGCGAGTAGATGTTTCGACGTCTTCGGATCTGGAGCCGGAGGCCGCCTGGAAGCTGGCCTCTGACCTGCGCCGATTCGATGAATGGATGACGATTTTCGGCGGGTGGCGGGGCGAGGTCCCGTCGACGCTCGAGGAGGGAACGTGCGTTTCCTCGTGCATCAAGGTGAAGGGTTTCCGCAGCGTCGTTCACTGGAAGGTCACCCATTACGACGAGCCGAATTCGGTTGAGCTGCAAGGTCGGGCCAAAGGCGGGATCCGGATTTCAGTAGCGCTGAAGGTCTCCGCGGACGATCCGGGATCGGTTTTTCACCTCACGGCCGATCTCAACGGCGGTGTGCTGAGCGGGCCGGTCGGAAAGCTTGTCGCCAGGGTCCTCCGCTCGGACGTGCGCACGTCGGTAGAAAACCTCGCCGCCTTGCAGTAGCGGGGCGCCGACGCGGGTCGGCCGGATGATCGCTCTGCCGAAACGATTCTTACAAGCCCGCCTAGACAATTAGGGCGGTTCAAAAGGCCAACCGGCCCGCAGCAGTTGCTAGTCTACGGCGCGGCCGAGGCCTTTTCCGGCTGTGGGACGCGGGTAAGCAGCGAAACGGAGCTGCGGGGGGGGGGTCCATGTCAACGAGGTGGTTGTTTGCGGCAGTTGCGATCAGCGCGATGCTGATGACGGGCTGGTCGAGCGGCAAGACGACAACCGCATCCACCTCCGCCAGCCCTGCGCCCTCAAGCAAGAACTCCGCCGCGGCGTCGAGTGAAAGCGCCACCGCAGCCGCACCGGTCACGCCGCTGGACAGCAGCCAGTGTGTCACGTGGATGGGGCGAATTCGGACCTCTTGACGGCCTCGGACAAAGATGCCGCACGCAAAGCTGCTGACGCCCTTGAGAACTACAACTCGCCGGCGTCGGTCAAGGACGCGATCGAACACTTCGTCGGGACTCCTTTGCGCACATCGCAATTTAACGGTCACCGCCGTGCTTGGTGGTTGATCAGCCACTCGCGTTCGGCCTGGCGAACTCGCCTGCCCTCCATGCCAAGCCAGCTCAGACCGGCTCCGAAGACCAGCAGGCCGACGCTAACCGCGGCAACCCCAACACGGACCTGCCCAAATGCGAAATTGGTCAGGCCTACGACAAACACCATGACGACGGCTGCGACCACAACGATCCTGGGGACGTTTTCCACATCACCGATCATTTCGCCGTCGGTGGATTCGCGAACTCGGGCGCGGGTGATGCGGCCGGGGCTGCCAGTGTCGCGCGATATGTCTTCCATTCGCGTCCCCTCTGATAGAGCTCATCCAAGGAGCTACCCGAAATGCCGTCTGAACAAACGACTCCGAGTAGCCGGCCACGCTGCCGATCGTGTCCTGCGGCTATCAAGCCGGCTCGCGATCAGTCCGGGTCTCGTGGCAGCAATCGTCGCACCGGCCGGGTCTCGATGGCATTGACTGTCAGGGCCCGGCGGCTGATCCGCCAACCCGCGTCAGTCAACTCGTATTCGTCGTCGTAGCGGAGATGCCAGACCACGTCGACGAATTGGTCGTCACGTTCATTCCAGTGATGCGCGATGCAGGCGATGCGGCCGCATGCGGTGGCGGGGCGTGGGCCGCCGTCGTAGACCTCGCCGACGATCGCGTGTTCGGTGCGCACGGTTTGGGCAACCGCGGCGACCGCCGCGACGATGGCCCGCCGACCTCGGTGTGAATGGATCGGCCGCAGCGAGGTCGGCGGCTCGGGAACGAACAGCTCCGCGGTAGCAGTGAAAAGACTTGCTACGGAGTCGAATTGACGGTCATCAACCCTGGCCGCATACCGCTGCACCAAGTCGCTGAGGGCCGCCCGGTCGGCTAATTGCAGAGCGGTCATGAGACCGACAAGCGCGCGCCGATATCAACCGGAAGTCGTTGGCCCGCAATCGGTTCAGGGCTACGCGCGACGTCGGCGCGCTCAGCGACACTGGCACACCACGGGGGAACCTTCATGACCCTGAAGCTAACAGGTGGGCCTACCCGGTTCGCGGGGCGATCACAGCGCCCACCGCCTCGGCCAGCGTAGCGGCCCTGCGATCGGTGAACACGTCCTCCAGCATCACCGGCCTGCCATCGGGCCCGGTTAGCGGAACGCGCCAATTGGGGTATTCGTCGGTGGTCCCCGGCTGATTCTGGGCCCGGCGGTCACCGACCGCGTCGGTCAGCGCCACCCCTAGCAGCCGCGAGGGCGTTTGGCCGAGGTAGCGGTAGAGGGCAAGAATTACCTGTTCCGGGTCGACTTCGGAGTCTCGGGAGTCGCCCAGCAACCCGGCCCGGCGCAACTCCACCATCCAGGCCGCCAACTCGGCCCGGTCGGACTCGAGTTCAGCCTCGACCGGTCGGGTGAGCAGCCCGAGGGATTCGCGCAGCCGCACATGGTCGCCGGCCAGGTAGCCCGCGATTGGCGGCAGATCATGGGTGGTGACCGACGACAGGCAGTACTCCCGCCAACGCTGGGCGGGTAACGGACCACCGGTTCCGTCCCGATCCAGCTCGAACCACAGAATCGAGGTACCCAGCAGGCCCCGCAACAGTAAATAGTCGCGGACCCATGGTTCGACCGTGCCCAGATCCTCGCCGACAACGAGCGCACCGGCCCGGTGCGCTTCCAGGGCCACGATGCCGATCATCGCTTCATGGTCGTACCGGACGTAGGTGCCTTGGGTCGGGAGTGCGCCTTCGGGGATCCACCACAGCCGAAACAACCCGATGATGTGGTCGATGCGTACCCCGCCGGCATGGCGCAGCACAGCCCTGATCAGGGCGCTGAACGGTCGGTATTCCTGCTCTTCCAGCCGGTCCGGCCGCCACGGCGGCTGCGACCAATCCTGGCCGAGTTGATTGAACTCGTCCGGCGGTGCACCCGCGGTCACGCCCAGCGCCAACACATCCTGCAGCGCCCACGCGTCGGCACCATTCGGATGCACACCGACGGCCAGGTCGTGCATGATGCCCAACGCCATTCCGGCCCGGATCGCCTGCGACTGCGCCGCAGCGAGTTGCTCGTCGAGTTGCCATTGCAGCCATCGGTGGAAATCGACAGCGTCCGAATACTTTTCGGCGAAACGGGCGACACCGGCACCGTTGGGGTGCTGCAGGAAACTAGGCCAGGCATGCCAGTCGTCGCCGAACTTTTCGGCCAGCGCGCACCAGGTCGCGAAGTCGTCGAGCGCGCGCCCTTCCCGCTCGCAGAAGGCGGCGTAGGCCAGCTCGCGGCCCGCCGATCGCGGGACCTCGTGCACCAGCTTGAGCGCCGCCCGCTTCGCCGCCCATGCGCTGTCCCGGTCGATGGCATCCAGCCGGCCGGCCCGATGCTGGACGTCGGACCGCAATCGCCGTACCCGGCCGCGCTTGGTCAGGTCGGCGTATTCGGGCACGGACTCGACACGAAGGTAAAGCGGGTTGAAGAAGCGCCGCGATGTCGGCAGGTACGGCGACGGCTCCATCGGGGTGGTCGGTGCGGCCGCGTGTAGCGGATTGACCAGCAGGTAGTCAGCTGCATGCCGGGACGCTGACCACACCGCGAGATCGGTCAGATCGGTGAGGTCGCCGACACCCCACGACTGCTGTGATCGCACGCTGTAGAGCTGGGCCGCCAATCCCCACGCGCGGCGGGCGCCGAGCTGCTCGGGCAGCCCAAGCCAATCCGGCGTGACAATCAACGCGGTGCTGGTCTGGAAGTCGCCAGAACTTAGATGTGCGCGGTGGTAGCCCAGTGGCAGGTCGCCGGGCAGCACGAAGCTGGCCTCGCCGATCGAGCACCCGTCCAGATCGAACGGCGGGGTGAAGTTGTCCACCTGACGCACCCCGTCCCGCACCGTGCCGTCCTCGAGCTGCAACCACACCTCGGCGGGTGCACCGTGGGTCACGTGCACCCAGAACCGCGTCGGCGCACCGGTACGCGCGACGATCGTGGCCGGCATATGACGTGCCCAATAGGACCTCGAATGCGCGGTCAGAGCCGCATTGCGGTCCTGCTCCGTGCCGGCGGCCACGCCGAAGGAGGCAAGCACAGCGACCAACGTCGTCTCGGGGACCAGCAGCTGCCGGCCGGTCCAGTCCGCATACCCCGTGGCGATGCCGAATCGCCGGGCAAGTTCGACCAGCGAGGGCGCGAGCTCAGTCATCCGCCCATCTTGCGTCGGGAATCGACCGAGTGCCGACACCGGCCACCTATCGGCGTGCTGCCCGAAATCCAGGCAATTCGGCCCGACTGGGACGACCGTTTGGTCTGGTCGGGGCTCGTCGGAACGATTTTCGCAGCTCAACGCTGAATGGTGCGGCGCACCGAAGTGGGCATTCGGCAGGACGACACGGTCCTCGGCCGCTACCATGCCCAGTGAAGGCACGACCAATCCGGTGGGGATCGGGCGGGGGACATGGGAAGTCGCAGCTCAGTGCTGCAGGCCGCGTTAAATACCGGCGGCTACCCTGTTCCTGCTGTTCCCTGGCTCCGTCGGGCAAAAAGCCGACGAAGTCATGGAGCT
Source organism: uncultured Actinomycetota bacterium (assembly GCA_963767375.1). Lineage (GTDB taxonomy): Bacteria > Actinomycetota > Actinomycetes > Mycobacteriales > Mycobacteriaceae > Mycobacterium. The sequence continues at coordinate 337,693 of CAVYDT010000003.1, read as the reverse complement.
AGCGAGATGCGCAGGTGAACGCTCGCTTGATCGCATGGCGAGGTCGGTGCGGGTGCCTTACGGTTATCGATGTGATGCGCGCCTTGCAGAACAAACAAGCGCGATATCCAGGCATTTTTTGGACCGGAAGGTGATCTAAGGTGGCTGAAGAGCGCCGCGGGCAACGGGGGACGGGTTACGGCCTCGGGTTGTCGACGCGGACCCAGGTGACGGGTTATCAGTTCCTTGCGCGCAGAACCGCGATGGCGCTGACGCGGTGGCGAGTCCGCATGGAGATCGAGCCTGGGCGGCGGCAGACGTTGGCCGTGGTGGCGTCGGTTTCCGCGGCGCTGGTGATCTGCCTGGGGGCCCTGCTGTACTCGTTCATCAGCCCCTCGGGTCAAATCAGCGAGTCGCCCATTGTCGCGGACAAGGACTCGGGCGCGCTGTTCGTCCGGGTGGGCGACCGGTTGTACCCGGCGCTGAATCTTGCCTCGGCGAGGCTGATCACCGGGCGGCCGGACAACCCGCACCTCGTCCGGTCAAGCCAGATCGCCGCCCTGCCGCACGGGCCGATGGTGGGCATTCCGGGTGCGCCTTCGGAGTTCGCACCCAAGACGCCGCAGACCTCGTCGTGGATGGTGTGCGACACCGTGGCCACTTCGGGCAGCGTCGGGTCATCGCAAGGCGTGACGGTCACGGTGATCGACGGCTCCCCGGACCTCTCGGGTCACCGGAGGGTATTGACCGGGTCGGGCGCGGTGGTGCTGAACTACGGCGGTGACGCGTGGGTAATCCGTGAGGGTCGCCGGTCCCGCATCGACTCGACGAACCGGTCGGTGCTGCTGCCCCTCGGGTTGACGCCAGAGCAGGTCAGTCAGGCGCGCCCGATGAGCCGCGCGTTGTTCGACTCTCTGCCGGTGGGACCCGAACTGGCGGTGCCGGAAGTTCCGAACGCGGGTAGTCCGCCTACGTTCCCGGGGTCTCCCGGCCCGGTGGGGACGGTGATCGTGACGCCGCAAATCAGCGGTCCGCAACAGTATTCGCTGGTGTTGGCCGACGGCGTGCAGACGCTCCCGCCGCTGGTGGCCCAGATCATGGAGAATGCCGGCAGCGCGGGAAACACCAAGCCCTTGACGGTGGAACCCGCTGCGCTGGCAAAGATGCCGGTGGTCAACAAGCTGGACCTGTCCTCTTATCCGGACAATCCGTTGGAGGTCGTCGACATCCGGGAGAATCCGTCGACCTGCTGGTGGTGGGAACGGACGGCCGGGGAGAACCGGGCCCGCATACAGGTGGTGAGCGGGCCGACCATCCCGGTGAAGACAGCCGACCTGCCCAAGGTGGTGTCGCTGGTGAAGTCCGACACCTCTGGCCGTGAAGCGGATCAGGTCTACTTCGGTCCCAACTTCGCGAACTTTGTTGCCGTCACAGGTAACAACCCGGCGGCACAGACAACTGAATCGCTATGGTGGCTCACGGAAGCGGGCGCGCGGTTCGGGGTGGACGACACCCGCGAGGCGCGCGAAGCGTTGGGTCTGCATGGGACGCCTAGCGTCGCGCCGTGGGTGGCGCTGAGGCTGCTGCCGCAGGGACCGACGCTGTCACGAGCCGACGCGCTGGTGCAGCACGACACGCTACCGATGGACATGACCCCTGCAGAGTTGGTGGTACCGAAATGAAACGTGGATTTGCGCGACCCACACCCGAAAAGCCGCCGGTTATCAAGCCGGAGAACATCGTCCTTCCGACGCCGCTGAGCATTCCGCCACCCGAGGGCAAGCCCTGGTGGCTGATCGTGGTCGGTGTCGTGGTGATCGGCCTGCTGGGCGGCATGGTCGCCATGACCTTCGCCAGCGGCTCGCACGTGTTCGGCGGCGTGGGCTCGATCTTCCCGATCTTCATGGTCGGCGGAATGATGATGATGATGTTCAGCGGCCGGATGGGCGGCCAGCAGCAGATGAGCCGGCCGAAACTGGACGCGATGCGCGCCCAGTTCATGCTGATGCTGGACATGCTGCGGGAGACGGCCAACGAGTCGGCGGACAGCATGGACGCCAACTACCGCTGGTATCACCCCGCGCCCAACACGCTGGCGGCGTCGGTGGGTTCGTCGCGGATGTGGGAGCGCAAGCCCGACGGCAAGGACCTCAACTTCGGAGTGATCCGCGTCGGCGTCGGCATGACGCGTCCCGAGGTGACCTGGGGTGAGCCGCAGAACATGCCGACCGACATCGAGCTCGAACCGGTGACGGGCAAGGCGCTTCAGGAATTCGGACGCTATCAGAGCGTGGTCTACAACCTGCCGAAGATGGTTTCCTTCCTGGTCGAGCCCTGGTATTCGCTGCTCGGGGACCGCGAGCAGGTACTGGGATTGATGCGGTCGATCATCTGCCAGCTGGCGTTCTCCCATGGGCCCGATCACGTGCGAATGATCGTCGTCAGCTCCGATCTGGAGGAGTGGGACTGGGTCAAGTGGCTGCCGCACTTCGGTGACCCACGGCGGCAGGACGCGGCTGGCAGTGCGCGGATGGTGTACGGCTCGGTGCGGGAGTTCGCCGCCGAGCAAGCCGAATTGTTCGCCGGCCGCGGGTCGTTCACGCCTCGGCACGCCAGTTCGGCGGGGCAGACCCCGACGCCGCACAACGTGATCGTCGCGGACGTCACCGATCCCCAATGGGAGTACGTCATCAGCGCCGAGGGTGTGGACGGCGTGACGTTCTTCGACCTGACCGGCGCTTCGATGTGGTCATCCGTGCCGGAGCGGTCGTTGCAGTTCGACCAGAAGGGCGTGATCGAGGCGCTACCCCGCGACCGCGACACCTGGATGGTGATCGACGACAAGCCGTGGTTCTTCGCTCTCACCGACCACCTCAGCATGCCGGAAGCAGAAGAGTTCGCACAGAAGGTGGCTCGCTGGCGGATCGCCGAGGCGTACGAAGAGATCGGCCAACGGGTGGCTCACATCGGCGCCCGAGACATCCTGGCGTACTACGGAGTTGACGACCCGTCCGAGATCGACTTCGAGGCGCTGTGGGGCAGCCGCACCGACACGATGGGCCGGTCGCGGTTGCGGGTCCCGTTCGGTAACCGGTCCGACAACGGCGAGCTGCTGTTCTTGGACATGAAATCGCTGGACGAGGGCGGCGACGGCCCGCACGGCGTCATGTCAGGAACGACCGGTTCGGGTAAGTCGACGCTCGTGCGCACCGTGATCGAATCGCTGATGCTCGGCCATCCGCCGGAAGAGCTGCAGTTTGTGCTGGCCGACCTCAAGGGTGGGTCGGCCGTCAAGCCGTTCGCCGGGGTACCGCACGTATCGCGGATCATCACCGACCTTGAAGAAGACCAGGCGCTGATGGAGCGCTTCCTGGACGCGCTCTGGGGCGAGATCGCCCGCCGCAAGGCGGTATGCGACAGCGCCGGCGTGGACGACGCGAAGGAGTACAACTCCGTCCGGGCCAGGATGCGGGCGCGCGGCCAGGACATGATGCCGCTGCCGATGCTCGTGGTGGTCATCGACGAGTTCTATGAGTGGTTCCGCATCATGCCGACAGCGGTCGACGTTCTCGACTCGATCGGCCGGCAGGGCCGCGCTTACTGGATCCACCTGATGATGGCATCGCAGACCATTGAGAGCCGGGCGGAAAAGCTCATGGAGAACATGGGTTACCGCTTGGTGCTGAAGGCGCGTACCGCCGGAGCCGCGCAGGCGGCTGGCGTGCCGAACGCTGTGAACCTGCCGGCCCAGGCGGGTCTGGGGTACTTCCGCAAGAGCCTCGAGGACATCATCCGGTTCCAGGCCGAGTTCCTGTGGCGGGACTACTACTCCCGCGGGGTGACCATCGACGGCGAGGATGCGCCCGCGCTGGTACACAGCATCGACTACGTCCGCCCGCAGTTGTTCACGAATGCGTTCACGCCTCTTGAGGTGAGCGTCGGGGGCCCGGACATCGAGCCCATCGTCCACAGCAATGGCGAAATCCTCGAGGCGGAAGAAGCCGAAGAAGAGGAGGACGAAGGAAGCATCAGGACGCCGAAGGTCGGCACGGTGATCATTGATCAGCTGCGCAGGATCGACTTCGAGCCGTACCGGTTGTGGCAGCCGCCGCTGACTGAGCCTGTCGCCATCGACGACTTGGTCGACCGGTTCCTCGGCCGCCAGTGGAACGATGAGTACGGCACCGCCAGGGACCTGGTGTTCCCGATCGGCATCATCGACCGCCCGTTCAAGCATGATCAGCCGCCGTGGACGGTTGACACCTCCGGGCCCGGGGCCAACGTCCTGATTCTGGGCGCCGGAGGTGCGGGCAAAACCACTGCGCTGCAGACACTCATCTGCTCGGCCGCATTGACACACACGCCCGAGCAGGTTCAGTTCTACTGCCTGGCCTACAGCAGCACCGCGCTGACCACGGTGGCCCGCTTGCCTCACGTCGGCGAGGTCGTCGGTCCCACGGATCCGTACGGTGTGCGCCGCACGGTGGCCGAAATTCTCGCGCTGGTGCGCGAGCGCAAACGCAGCTTCCTCGAATACGGAATCCCGTCGATGGAGGTGTTCCGGCGCCGCAAGTTCGCCGGCGAGCCCGGCCCGGTGCCCAACGACGGGTTCGGCGACGTCTACCTGGTGATCGACAACTACCGGGCGCTGGCCGAGGAAAACGAGGTGTTGATCGAGCAGGTGAACGTGATCATCAACCAGGGCCCCTCGTTCGGTGTGCACGTGATTGTCACGGCAGACCGCGAATCCGAGCTACGTCCGCCGGTGCGCAGCGGTTTCGGTTCCCGGGTCGAGTTGCGCCTGGCCGCCGTGGAAGACGCCAAGCTGGTGCGTTCCCGGTTCGCCAAAGACGTTCCGATCAAGCCGGGACGCGGCATGGTCGCGGTCAACTACGTCCGACTCGACGCCGACCCGCAGTCGGGCCTGCACACGTTGGTAGGCCGGCCCGCGTTGGCCAGCACGCCCACCAACATGTTCGAGTCCGACAGCGTGGTGGCCGCGGTCAGCCGGGTCGCGACGAGCCAGGCCCCGCCGGTGCGCCGGCTGCCGGCGAAGTTCGGCGTGGAACAGGTGCGCGAGCTGGCCGCCCGGGACACCCGTCAAGGGGTTGGCGTGGGCGGAATCACCTGGGCGATTTCGGAATTGGATCTGCAGCCGGTTTATCTCAACTTCGCCGAGAACTCACATTTGGTGGTCACGGGTCGACGCGAATGTGGACGGACCACGACGCTGGCCACCATCATGTCCGAAATCGGCAGGCTCTACGCGCCGGGCGCCAGCAGCGCGCCGACGCCTCCGGCCGGCCGGCCCTCTGCGCAGGTGTGGCTGGTCGACCCGCGGCGTCAACTGCTGACCACCCTGGGCTCCGACTACGTGGAGAAGTTCGCCTACAACCTCGACGGTGTTGTGGCGATGATGGGCGACATAGCTCAGGCCTTGGCCGGCCGTGAGCCGCCGCCCGGCTTGTCTGCGGAGGAGCTGTTGTCGCGGTCCTGGTGGAGCGGTCCGGAGATCTTCTTGATCGTCGATGACATCCAGCAGCTGCCGCCAGGTTTCGACTCGCCGCTGCACAAGGCCGTTCCCTGGGTGACCAGGGCCGCCGATGTGGGCCTGCATGTGATCGTCACCCGCACGTTCGGCGGTTGGTCGTCGGCGGGCAGCGACCCGATGTTGCGGGCACTGCACCAGGCGAATGCGCCGTTGCTGGTGATGGACGCCGACCCCGACGAGGGCTTCATCCGCGGCAAGATGAAGGGTGGCCCGTTGCCCCGCGGTCGTGGCCTGCTGATGGCCGAGGACACCGGGGTGTTCGTACAGGTCGCGGCGACCGAGCTGCGAAAGTAGATCTGCCAGCACCGCGCTGGGACTGACTGAGCTTCTCTCAGATCAGCCCCAGCGCAGCGGCAATGATTTGAGCGCGAAGGACTTTGACGGGAATTTGATTTCGGGGACGTACCCGTCAGGCAGTTCGTAGTCGGGGATTTGCTTGAGCCATTCCGCGACGATCACGGTCAGCTCTATCCGCGCCAGATGAGAACCCAGGCAGCGGTGCGGTCCGCCGCCAAACCCCCAGTGCCGGTGCACTTTTCCGTCCATGACCACATCGTCGGTTGACCACTCGTCGCTGCCGTCGCGGTTGACTACGGCCATGCACAACCGCACCTGCGAACCCGGCGGTAGTGTCATGCCGCCAACGTTGACGAATTCGGTGACAATCCGGGGCGCCACCGGGGCCGGCGGCTGCAGTCGAATGATTTCTTCGATGAAAACCCTGATCTGCCTAGGGTTATCGCGAAGCTCCGCGCGCAGCTGCGGTCTGCGCGCCAATTCGAACAAACAAAATCCGATGATCGCCGTCACGGTGTCCAGACCCGCCAGGATCAACAGGTGGCTCATGCCCAGCAGCTCGAGATCGGTGAAGTCGCCCGGGCCGGTCATCACCTGCGACAACATGTCCGAGCCCGGGTTTTCCCGGCGCTGTTGGATCGCCTTGTGGAGGTATTCCAACAGCTCGACCTGTCCCGCCTCGAGCTCGGCCAAGGTGAGGTATTCCTTGTCGCCGACGACGGCGTCTTTCCAACCGATCAAAGTGTCACGATCCTCGAGCGGCAGGCCGTAGAGGTCAAGGAAAGCCTGAAAGGGATAGAGCCTGGCGAAATCCGCCATGACCTCGCACTCGCCCCGCCCGGCGAACGCCCCGATCATCTCAGCGGCGTGGCGCTGCAGCACCGGCCGGGACTTACTCAGCCAGGTCGGGCTGAAGTAGGGCTGCAGGATTTTGCGATATCGGGTGTGTTGCGGCGGGTCGAACGCCAGCGGAATCACCGGGAGCGGATCGGAGGGTGGCTGCAGGATCGTTGACGAGAAGGCCTTGGGGTTGCGCAGCGCTGCAAGCACATCCTCGCGTCGGGTCAGGTAGTAGTAGCCGTTCATGAACACCACCGGACCGGCGTCCCGCAACGTCTTCCAGCCGACCCCGCGGTCTTCGGCCAACGGCAACTCCGAGTATTCAAGCCGAGGTAGGTAGAAGCCGCCGGCCTGGCCTTGGCCCGGAGTGCTCATGCGCTCAAGATTCTTTCCCCTTTGGTTCCGTGGTTGGTCCGTGGTTATGGTCCGTGGTTGTGGCCCGTATCGATTTCCCGACGCCGATGCAGCCAAGCCGTGCTGCCACAGCCCAATATGGCATGCCGGGTGAACACCCACCACTCCGGCGGCTGGGGCACATGCCGAGTCGCCGGATAATCTACGTATCGATCTGTCCGCCCCGATCTGGCCTCAAGTGGTCAAGAGAGGACACCGGAGTGAAGGTTCGTCTCCAACAGTCGAGATGCGTGGGACACGCCCAGTGCTACGCGGTCGATCCCAACCTGTTCCCGATCGACGAGTCGGGCTACTCGATCCTCGAGGAGCACGAGGTGCGTCCCGAGGACGAACAGTTGACTCGGGACGGCGTCGCCTCCTGCCCGGAGATGGCGCTCATCCTCGAAGGAGGCTAATCAAACCGGAGATGAACGCTCGATGTCCGCGATGTGCCGATCGGCGCGGGCGATTTTTGCCATATCCGCAGGTCGCGGCCACCTTCCGGGACGTGTGGTTTAACGGCAGTTAAATAAAAATCTGCTTGGAATGAACACTTGGCTTCGCCCGCGCACAAGCCCCGTCGCGCCCTTTAAAGTCTTTGCCGAGCGGCAGTTCGATCGGGTAGAGGTGTCGCTCGAAGACGTTCTACCCTGAAGGGATATCGAGCAGAAAGCAATTTCCGCGGATGATCCCTGTATCGGCTCAGAAGTGAACGCCCGGAGCGTGTCGGGCTGCCCGACAAGCGCGGGCCAGAGGACGAGAAGTGTTCGCAGCGGTGCGGCTGCAAGTGCGGGTGGCGACAGTCGAGCTGGCCGGTTGAGGAGGGGTGGTGTTTGACTTCGGAGCGTTGCCGCCTGAGATCAATTCGGGTCGGATGTACTCCGGTCCGGGTTCGGGGCCGTTGATGGCGGCCGCGTCGGCCTGGGATTCGGTTGCGGCCGAATTAGATACGGCGGCAACGGGTTACAATTCGGTGCTTGCGGAGCTGACGAGTTCGCCGTGGTTGGGTCCGGCCTCGCGGGCGATGATGTCTGCGGTCACGCCGTATGCGAGTTGGATCAGTGCGGCGGCCGCGCAGGCCGAGGAGACGGCGAGTCAGGCCCGCGCGGCGGCGGCCGCGTATGAGACCGCGTTCACCGTGACGGTGCCCCCGCCGGTGATCGCGGCCAACCGGGTGTTGTTGGCGACGTTGGTCGCGACGAATTTCTTCGGGCAGAACACCCCGGCGATCGCGGCCACGGAAGCCCAGTACATGGAGATGTGGGCCCAAGACGCAGCCGCCATGTATGGCTATGCCGGGTCGTCGGCGATTGCTACCGAGCTCAGTCGATTCGTCGACCCGCCCAACACCACCACTGCGGACGCGGCGGGCAGCCAATCGGCCGCGGTTGCTCAGGCCAGCGCCACGCCGGCTGGACAGTCCGCGCAAACCACAGCGAGCACGGTCACCCAGCTGATCTCCGCCGTGCCGCAGGCGCTGCAGCAACTCTCGGCGGCCCCGGCGGCGATCACCACCCAGCACGGGCTGATCTGGAACACCATCCAGGATTTCCTGACCTTCGGCTTGCCTACGCCGACCAACAACTGGATCGGGCTTGCCCCCGGCCAGTACAGCGCGATCCTGAAACAAACCCTGCAGGCCTATTTCGCGGTGGGCATCGCCAACTTTGGTTGGAGCATCGGTCAGCAGACGTTCAACGGCGCGCTGGGTACGACGGCCGGTTCGGGTGGTGCGTTCATCCCGTCGCCGCAGTTCGCCGCCCTGGGTGCCGGTGGTTGGAGTTGGCATGCGGCCGCGCCGTCGGCGAGCCTGTCGTCGGCCACCAAGATCGGTGGCTTGTCCGTGCCGTCGAGTTGGCTCAACGCGCCGGGCGCGCCCGTGACCGCGGGGGAACAGGCCGCCACCAAGCTGGTGGGCGCCAACTTGGCCGGCGGGCCGGAAGGAGCCAACGCCGCCGGGGCGAACGCCGCGCTGCGGGGGATGCCGATGGTCGGGGGAGGCCGCGGGGCGCAACGCGCGGGCAACCTGGGCGTGCGATACGGATTCCGCTACAGCGTGCTGACAAGACCACCGTCGGCAGGATGAGGCCAACTTGGAAAGTGTTGGGAAGTGAAAGTGGCCAACAAATGAACAGTGGTTGTCCGGTGATGAGTATTTCGCAGCGAGTAGGTGCTGCGACCCAGATCGAATTAACGTTAATAGGAACCAATCCCGAAGGTGCGAGCCGGAAGGTTACCGAGGAGGAAATGGCATGTCGTATGTGACTACGCAACCAGAGGCGCTGGCGGCGGCGGCCGGCACCTTGCAGGGGATCGGCGCGGCGATGAGTTCGCAGAATGCGGCGGCGGCGGCGCCGACGACGGGTGTGGTGCCCGCGGCTGCCGATGAGGTATCGGCGCTGACCGCGGCCCAGTTCGCCGCGCACGCGCAGATGTATCAGGCGGTCAGTGCTCAGGCCGCGGCCATTCACGAGTTGTTCGTTCACACCCTGGGTCTGAGCTCGGGGTCGTATGCGGCCACTGAGGCGGCCAACGCCGCCTCGGCCGGTTAAGGGGTCAGGGCATGTCCGATTTAGGTGCGTTGCCGCCCGAGGTCTCCTCGGCGTTGATTTACTCGGGCCCGGGGTCGTCGTCGTTGACGTCGGCGGCCGCGGCCTGGAACTCGGTGGCCGCCGAACTGGCTTCTACCGCACAGGGTTTGGACACGGTGGTCACCCAGCTGGCCAGCGAGTCGTGGCTGGGGCCGACCTCGGCGGCGATGGTCGCCGCGGTGCAGCCGTATGTGAGCTGGGTGAGCACCACCGCCGGCCAAGCCGAGCACGCGGCGGTCCAGGCGCAGTCGGCGGCGGCGGCCTTTGAGACCGTGTTCGCCTCGGTGGTGCCCCCGCCGCTGATCGCGGCCAACCGCGCCGAGCTGGCTCAGGCGGTGCAGACCAATATCTTGGGCCTGAACCAGAATGTGATCGCACAGTTGGAAGCCCAATACGCCGAGTTCTGGTCGCAAAACGCCACAGCCTTGTATGGCTACGCGTCCTCCTCGGCGGCGGCGACCAAGATCAGCTCGTTCACCGAGGCCCCCGCGATCGCCAACCCGGCGGCGGCGCTGACCTCGGCGGCCACCTCGGCCACCACGACTCCGGCCACCTCGATCCAGAGCTGGATTCAGGGTCTTTTGACCAACGTGCAGGCCCGGATCCAGTCGCTGACCAGCCCGTTCATCGGCAGCACCGCGACATCGAAATCGGCGCTGACCGAGATCTGGTTCTTGCTGACCGGCCAGACCGGCCTGCCCACCAACCTGGGCACGCTGGTCAACGGCTACAGCCCCTTTGCGGGTTTCTTCTACAACACTGAAGGTCTGCCGTACTTCAGCGTTGGTATGGGCAACTTCGGTACCCAGATCGCCAAGTCGGCGGGCTGGCTCGGAGGTGCCGCCCCGGCAGCGGCGGCCGCGGTGCCCAAGGGCATCGGCGGTCTGGGCGCTGCGACCGGCGGCGCCGGCGGACAGGTCGCAGCCGGCCTGGGTCACGGAGCCCATGTCGCGGGGCTGTCGGTGCCCAACTCCTGGCCCGGAGCCACACTGCCCAGCGCGGCCAAGCCCATGTCGGCCATCCCGGTCAGCGAGCCGATCACCTCGGGCGAGTCCGGGGCCGGAAACCTGGTCGGCGGCATGCCCGTCGGAACCGGAGCTGCGCGCGGGGCCGGCGCGGGCCCGCGCTACGGATTCAAACCCACCGTCATGGCCCGCCCCATGTCCGCGGGCTAACCCACGCATCCGACGGCGCGCCCACCGCACACCCCGCGGCCGGCGCGCCGTCGGGCATCTCAGAGCAAACTAATTCGGCCGATCCATCCGTCACCCGGCGACCGCTGAGACGGCCTTTTGCTGCGGCCGGATTTTTATGGTGTTGACCCCGTCAGCGTGGCCCGGCGGCGGCCCGTTGAGTCGCTCGCGCGAACCGTCGGCGACCGGCGTTGTCGGCGCGTTCCCAGAGGTCATGGCCTTTTCAGCGGGACACCATGCACCCGGCGGACCGCCCGCGCCTGGCTGCGGGTGCCGGACGAGAGGCTGTACTATCTCATGGCTGGCCGCATGACGCGGGGCCGGCGGTCGAGTGCGGCGAACTAATCTCACACGAGATCAACTTCCTCCAAGGTCCTCAAGCGAAGGTGGCGTGTGAGCGCATCCATGTCGTACGGATTGGGCGGTTCGTAGGTGCTGGATTACGGGGCGTTGCCGCCTGAGATCAATTCGGGTCGGATGTACTCCGGTCCGGGTTCGGGGCCGTTGATGGCGGCCGCGTCGGCCTGGGATTCGGTTGCGGCCGAATTAGATACGGCGGCAACGGGTTACAATTCGGTGCTTGCGGAGCTGACGAGTTCGCCGTGGTTGGGTCCGGCCTCGCGGGCGATGATGTCTGCGGTCACGCCGTATGCGAGTTGGATCAGTGCGGCGGCCGCGCAGGCCGAGGAGACGGCGAGTCAGGCCCGCGCGGCGGCGGCCGCGTATGAGACCGCGTTCACCGTGACGGTGCCCCCGCCGGTGATTGCGGCCAACCGGGTGTTGTTGGCGACGTTGGTTGCGACGAATTTCTTCGGGCAGAACACCCCGGCGATCGCGGCCACGGAAGCCCAGTACATGGAGATGTGGGCCCAAGACGCAGCCGCCATGTATGGCTATGCCGGGTCGTCGGGGCTGGCCACCGAGCTCAGTCGATTCGTCGACCCGCCCAACACCACCACTGCGGGCGCGGCGGACGGGCAATCGGCCGCGGTTGCTCAGGCCAGCGCGACGCCGGCTGGAGAGTCCGCGCAGACCGCGGCGTCCGCAGTCACGCAGCTGATCGCTTCGGTGCCGCAGGCGCTGCAGCAGCTGTCGGCGGCGGCGGCGCCGGCGGCCATCACGACCCAGCATGGGCTGATTTGGAACACCATCGAGGACTTTTTGACCTACGGTCTGCCTACCCCGACCAACAACTGGATCGGGCTTGCCCCCGGTCAATACACCGCGATCCTGAAACAAACCACAGGCCTGGCCTATTTTTCCAATGGCATGGCCAGCTTTGGTATGTCCATCGGTCAGCAGACGTTCAACGGTCCGTTGGGTACGACGGCCGGTTCGGGTGGTGCGTTCATCCCGTCGCCGCAGTTCGCCGCCCTGGGTGCCGGTGGTTGGAGTTGGCATGCGGCCGCGCCGTCGGCGAGCCTGTCGTCGGCCACCAAGATCGGTGGCTTGTCCGTGCCGTCGAGTTGGCTCAACGCGCCGGGCGCGCCCGTGACCGCGGGGGAACAGGCGGCCACCAAGCTGGTGGGCGCCAACTTGGCCGGCGGGCCGGAAGGAGCCAACGCCGCCGGGGCGAACGCCGCGCTGCGGGGGATGCCGATGGTCGGGGGAGGCCGCGGGGCGCAACGCGCGGGCAACCTGGGCGTGCGATACGGATTCCGCTACAGCGTGCTCACCCGACCACCGTCGGCGGGATGACACCATGAACCGAATTAACGTCAGGAGTAATCAGATTCCCGAGGGTCTCGATGACCGGAGGGTTGTGGAGAGGGAGATCAGATGGCGTTTGTGACTACGCAACCAGAGGCGCTGGCGGCGGCGGCCGGCACCTTGCAGGGGATCGGCGCGGCGATGAGTTCGCAGAATGCGGCGGCGGCGGCGCCGACGACGGGTGTGGTGCCCGCGGCTGCCGATGAGGTATCGGCGCTGACCGCGGCCCAGTTCGCCGCGCACGCGCAGATGTATCAGGCGGTCAGTGCTCAGGCCGCGGCCATTCACGAGTTGTTCGTTCACACCCTGGGTCTGAGCTCGGGGTCGTATGCGGCCACTGAGGCGGCCAACGCCGCCTCGGCCGGTTAAGGGGTCAGGGCATGTCCGATTTAGGTGCGTTGCCGCCCGAGGTCTCCTCGGCGTTGATTTACTCGGGCCCGGGGTCGTCGTCGTTGACGTCGGCGGCCGCGGCCTGGAACTCGGTGGCCGCCGAACTGGCCTCTACCGCACAGGGTTTGGACACGGTCGTCACCCAGCTGGCCAGCGAGTCGTGGCTGGGGCCGACCTCGGCGGCGATGGTCGCCGCGGTGCAGCCGTATGTGAGCTGGGTGAGCACCACCGCCGGCCAAGCCGAGCACGCGGCGGTCCAGGCGCAGTCGGCGGCGGCGGCCTTTGAGACCGTGTTCGCCTCGGTGGTGCCCCCGCCGCTGATCGCGGCCAACCGCGCCGAGCTGGCTCAGGCGGTGCAGACCAATATCTTGGGCCTGAACCAGAATGTGATCGCGCAGTTGGAAGCCCAATACGCCGAGTTCTGGTCGCAAAACGCCACAGCCTTGTATGGCTACGCGTCCTCCTCGGCGGCGGCGACCAAGATCAGCTCGTTCACCGAGGCCCCCGCGATCGCCAACCCGGCGGCGGCGCTGACCTCGGCGGCCACCTCGACCACCACGACTCCGGCCACCTCGATCCAGAGCTGGATTCAGGGTCTTTTGACCAACGTGCAGGCCCGCATCCAGTCGCTGACCAGCCCGTTCATCGGCAGCACCGCGACATCGAAATCGGCGCTGACCGAGATCTGGTTCTTGCTGACCGGCCAGACCGGCCTGCCCACCAACCTGGGCACGCTGGTCAACGGCTACAGCCCCTTTGCGGGTTTCTTCTACAACACTGAAGGTCTGCCGTACTTCAGCGTTGGTATGGGCAACTTCGGTACCCAGATCGCCAAGTCGGCGGGCTGGCTCGGAGGTGCCGCCCCGGCAGCGGCGGCCGCGGTGCCCAAGGGCATCGGCGGTCTGGGCGCTGCGACCGGCGGCGCCGGCGGACAGGTCGCAGCCGGCCTGGGTCACGGAGCCCATGTCGCGGGGCTGTCGGTGCCCAACTCCTGGCCCGGAGCCACACTGCCCAGCGCGGCCAAGCCCATGTCGGCCATCCCGGTCAGCGAGCCGATCACCTCGGGCGAGTCCGGGGCCGGAAACCTGGTCGGCGGCATGCCCGTCGGAACCGGAGCTGCGCGCGGGGCCGGCGCGGGCCCGCGCTACGGATTCAAACCCACCGTCATGGCCCGCCCCATGTCCGCGGGCTAACCCACGCATCCGAAGGCGCGCCCGCCGCACACCCCGCGGCCGGCGCGCCTTCGGGCATCTCAGGCAACGGTTGCCGCGGCGGACGAGTTAATCAGCCGCAAGATTTTTTCCCACCGCACCACAACAGCTCCGCGAAACACCTGGTCAACCACATTTTATGGGGCCGGGGTGACACTTTGCTCGCGCACGGGGCTTTCACCTCGAAGATCGCACCACATTCCAGGTCAAGCGCTGTTACTGTGTCGTTACTGAAGGTGAATTCGTAGTGCCATCCCGTGAACAGTTGTGAACAGGTGGCCGCGAAAACAGCTGAGGCGGAGACAGTCATCTAGTCTCTTGCACAGAACAGACGCTGCGAAAGGGAGGAAACAGCATGTCGTTCGTGACTACACAGCCAGAGGCACTGGCTTCGGCGGCCGGCGCCCTGCAGGGCATCGGCTCGACCATGAGCGCGCAGAACGCTGCTGCGGCGGCTCCGACGACCGGAGTGGTGCCCGCTGCCGCCGACGAGGTATCGGCGCTGACCGCGGCTCAGTTCGCAGCGCACGCACAGATGTACCAGGCCGTCAGCGCGCAAGCCGCGGCTATTCACGAGTTGTTTGTGAACACCCTGTCGACCAGTTCCGGCTCTTACGCGGCCACCGAGGCCGCCAACGCAGCCGCTGCCGGCTAACCAAGCCGGCAGACGAGGCAAGGGTTGCGGCGGATCGCCACGAACGTGGGCTCCACGGCAACCCCCCAGCAGTCGGTGATTCCGGGGATCGACTGCTGGGTCATGGTAGCGCCCGGGACGGTATGAGCAGTCCCACTGCTTCACCGTGTTGGAACGGCCGGTGGTAGCCGGCAACTGGACCGAGAGGGGACCATCCTTAGTTACCGGTTCGGCGGTTACGTCAACGCGTGACCAGTCGGGCCCCAGCCTTCTAGGCCTTCCAGCACGAAAGAATTAACCAACTTCAATAAGGAGAAGATTCAACATGGCACGCTTTATGACCGACCCGCACGCAATGCGGGCAATGGCTGGCCGCTTCGAGATGCACGCTCAGACGGTGTCGGACGAGGCTCGCAAGATGTGGGCGTCCTCGCAGAACATCGCCGGGGCTAGCTGGAGCGGTACCGCTCAGGCGACCTCCTACGACACGATGGGCCAGATGAACCAGGCCTTCAACAACATCGTGAACATGCTGCACGGCGTGCGTGACGGTCTGGTCCGCGACGCGAACAACTACGAGACTCAAGAGCAGGCCTCGCAGCAGATCCTCAGCAGCTAGCGCCCAAACCCGCAGCTGCGTACCCTTACCAATCGTCAGGAGAAAACCGTTATGAGCATCAATTACCAGTTCGGCGACGTCGACGCCCACGGCGCTCTGATCCGCGCCCAGGCCGCATCATTGGAGTCCGAGCACCAGGCCATCGTTCGCGATGTGCTGGCTGCCGGTGACTTCTGGGGCGGCTCGGGTTCGGTAGCTTGCCAGGAGTTCATCACCCAGTTGGGTCGCAACTTCCAGGTGATCTACGAGCAGGCCAACCAGCACGGCTCGAAGGTGCAGTCGGCTGGCAGCAACATGGCCAGCACTGACAGTGCCGTCGGCTCCAGCTGGGCCTAACAACCAACTCCAGGCGCGGCAGCACACCACAGGTGGGTGTGCTGCCGCGTCCTGCGGTGTAAGAACGCATTAACAACTGAGGGACTACTGAGGTACTAATGGATCAACAGAGCACCCGCACCGATATCACCGTGAACGTGGACGGTTTCTGGATGCTCCAGGCACTCCTGGACATTCGACACGTCGCGCCCGAGTTGCGGTGCCGACCATTCGTATCTACCGACAACAACGACTGGCTGAACGAACACCCCGGGATGGCGGTCATGCGCGAGCAGGGCATCGTCGTCGGGGACGAGGTACAAGAGCAAGTCGCCGCCCGGATGCGGGTGCTCGCCGCTCCCGACATCGAGGTCGTCGCCTTGCTATCGCGAGGCAAGCTGCTCTACGGCATCGTCGAAGACGAGAATCAGCCACCCGGTTCACGCGATATCCCCGATAACGAATTCCGCGTGGTGTTGGCCCGTCGTGCCAACCACTGGGTGTCAGCGGTGCGGGTCGGCAACGACATCACCGTCGACGACGTCGCGATCGCGGACAGCGGTTCCATCGCGTCACTGGTGATGGATGGCCTGGAATCGATTCACCACGCCGATGCCGCCGCGATCAACGCGGTGAACGTCCCCCTCGAGGAGATGTTGGAAGCAACAAAGTCGTGGCAGGACTCGGGCTTTAATGTGTTCTCCGGTGGTGATCTGCGCCGGATGGGCATCAGCGCCGCCACCGTGGCCGCGCTGGGCCAAGCCCTGTCAGACCCCGCGGCCGAGGTCGCGGTGTACGCGCGGCAATACCGCGACGACGCGAAGGGCCCCAGCGCCTCGGTGCTGTCGCTGAAAGACGGTTCCGGCGGCCGCATCGCGCTTTATCAACAGGCTCGGACAGCCGGGTCGGGAGAGGCGTGGTTGGCCATCTGCCCCGCGACCCCGCAACTTGTCCAGGTGGGCGTGAAGACCGTATTGGACACCCTGCCCTATGGTGAGTGGAAGACGCACCGTCGGGTTTGACGCCAATTGCGAAATGCAAAGTTAACCAGCCTGATTGAACAAAGCCTGCGCTCGGGATGCGAACCGGTCATACTCCTCTAGAATCAGCAGCAACGTTACAAAGCAGTGTCATCCACTACTAATAAATCCGAGGCGAGGCAAATGAGTTCGGAAATGGTCGAGCTGCCCCTCCCGGCGGCAGAGGGCCCCGCGCGGCTAGAGCCCCGGGGTTACACATTCACCACGGCAGGGGGTGCAGCACGATGACCGCGATCGCTGAATCGCTACAAGCTGACGTTGAGGGTATCTCGGCGCCCAGGGCGGTAGTGGTTGGCATCATGGCCGGCGACGGTGTCCAGGTCGGCGTTTTGCTGGATGCCAACGCGCCGGTTTCGGTGATGACCGATCCGCTGCTCAAGGTGGTCAACAGCCGGCTCAGGGAGCTCGGCGAGCCCCAACTCGAGCCCGCCGGGCGCGGCAGGTGGGCGTTGTGCCTGGTTGATGGCACGCCCTTGCGCGCTACCCAATCGCTGACCGAGCAGGACGTCTACGACGGCGACCGGTTGTGGATCCGCTTTCTCGTGGACAGCGAGCGTCGCTCGCAGGTCATCGAGCACATCTCCACCGCGGTTGCGTCCGACCTCAGCAAGCGGTACGCCTCGATCGACCCGGTCATTGCGGTGCAGGTGGGCGCGTCGATGGTGGCGGCCGGGGTAGTGACCGGGTCGGTTCTGCTGGGCTGGTGGCGCTGGCACCAGAACTCGTGGCTGACCACCATCTACGCCGCGGTTGTCGCCGTGCTGGCGTTGGCCGTCGCCGTGCTGGTGCTGTCGCGAGCCAACACGCGACAGGATCGACGCGCCGGCGACATCATGCTGCTGGGTGGGATCGCGCCGCTGACGGTGGCCGCCGCGGCGGCGCCGCCGGGCCCGGTCGGCTCGCCGCAGGCGTTGTTGGGCTTCGCGGTGCTCACTGTTGCTGCAGCGATCGCCCTGAAGTTCACCGGGCGCCGACTATCCACCTACACCGCGATCATCACGGTCGGCCTGGTCGCGACGATTGCAAGCCTGGCGCGGATGGTCGCGGCGACGAGTGCGGTGACGCTGCTCAGCTGCGTGGTACTGCTCTGCGTGCTCGCCTATCACTTCGCACCGGCGTTGTCCCGTCGGCTGTCGGGCATCCGGCTGCCGGTGTTCCCGTCGGCCACCAGCCGGTGGGTCTTCGAGGCGCGACCAGATCTGCCGACCACGGTGGTGCGCTCCAGCGGTGGCCCGCCGGTCTTGGAAGGGCCCGCGTCGGTGCGCGATGTGCTGCTGCAGGCCGAGCGTGCCCGGTCGTACCTGTCGGGTCTGCTGCTGGGCCTCGGGGTGTTGATGGTCTTCTCGTTGACCTCCTTGTCCGACCCGCACACCGGGCAGCGCTGGCTGCCGCTCCTGCTGGCCGGCTTCAGCGCGGGCTTCCTGATGCTGCGCGGCCGTTCCTACGTCGATCGCCTGCAGGCGATCACCTTGGCCGGGACGTCGGTGCTCATCGTTGCGGCCGCGGTGATCCGCTACGTGCTGGTGCTCGAGTCGCCGCTGTCGGTGTCGATCGGGGTTGGGATCTTGGTTTTCCTGCCGGCGGCGGGCCTGACGGCCGCGGCGGTAGTACCGAACACCATTTACAGCCCGTTGTTCCGTAAGTTCGTGGAATGGATTGAATACCTCTGCCTGATGCCGATCTTCCCGCTGGCATTCTGGTTGATGGATGTCTATGCAGCGATTCGCTACAGGTAGCAGAGGGCGGTGGTACGGTCGCGCGTCGCGCGCGACCGTCGCCGCGCTCCTGCTCATCTCGGGGGTCTTTGTTGGGTTGCCGCCGGCGTCTGCGATTTCGCCGCCGACGATTGATCCAGCGGCGGTACCGCCGGATGGTCCACCCGGACCGCCGGCGCCGATGAAGCAGAACTCCTACTGCACCGAGGTCGGGGTGCTGCCGGGCACGGACTTCCGGTTGCAACCGAAGTACATGGAGATGCTGAATCTGCAGGAGGCATGGGCATTCGGCCGGGGCGCCGGCCAGAAGGTCGCCGTCATCGACACCGGCGTCACGCCGCACCCCAGGTTCTCGCACCTGATCGCCGGCGGCGACTACGTGATGGGCGGTGACGGGTTGTCGGACTGCGACGCCCACGGCACCATCGTGGCGTCGATGATCGGCGCGGCACCGGCCAGCGGGTCGGCGGCACCGCCGGCGGCACCGCGCAAGCCCGTGACCATTCCGACCACCGAACCCCCGCCGAAAGCGCCACCGCCGCAGACGGTGACATTGTCGCCGCTACCGCAGACCGTGACGATGGTTCCACCGTCCCCGCCGACGGAAGCGCCTTCTCCGGGGCCAGGCGGAGCACCGCCACCGCCACCATCGCCACCACCAGGGCCTGGTCAGCCTCCGGGGCCTGGTCAGCCTTCGGGGCCTGGTCAGCCTCCGGGGCCTGGTCAGGCTCCGTCGGCCAACCACGGCGGCGGCACAGTGACTATCCCCAACTGGGGTCCTGGCGGCGGACGGGTGATCGCTGTCGATAATCCGGCCGGCCCGCGCCCGCTGGATCCAACCCCCAAACCGCCACCGGCGCCGGAGCCGGGGCCGGCTGACGCCTTCAGTGGCATCGCACCCGATGTCGACATCATCGCGATCCGCCAGTCCAGCAACGCTTTTGCGCTGAAGGACCCGTACACCGGCGACGAAGATCCGCAGACGTCGCAGAAGGTCGACTACATCCAGACGATGGCGCGGGCGATCGTGCATGCCGCCAACATGGGCGCGTCGGTGATCAACATCTCCGACGTGGAGTGCATGAGTGCGCGCAACATCATCGACCAGCGTGCGCTCGGTGCGGCGGTCCGCTATGCGGCGGTCGACAAGAACGCCGTCATCGTGGCCGCCGCCGGGGACAGCAGCAAGAAGGACTGCAAGCAGAACCCAGCGTTTGATCCCTTGCAGCCCAACGATCCTCGTAACTGGAACGCGGCCACCACAGTGGTGACGCCGTCCTGGTTCAGCGACTATGTCCTGACTGTCGGCGCGGTGGATACCAATGGCCAGCCGCTGACCCAGGGCGGTGGCGGGCAGGGTTCGATGAGCATCGCTGGACCGTGGGTGTCGATCGCCGCCCCGGGCACCGACGTCATCGGACTCTCGCCGCGTGACGACGGTCTGATCAACGCGATCGACGGCCCGGACAATTCGTTGCTGGTTCCTGCCGGCACCAGCTTTTCGACCGCCATCGTTTCCGGGGTGGCCGCGCTGGTCCGCGCGAAGTTCCCCCAGCTAACGGCATACCAAGTCGTCAATCGTTTGGTCCGGACGGCCAGGCCGCCGGCTCGCGGGGTGGACAATCAGGTCGGCTATGGGGTCGTCGACCCCATAGCGGCACTGACCTGGGATGTTCCCGAAGGTCCGGCGAAACCACCGCAGCAGCTGTCGGCTCCGTTGAACTTGCCAAAGCCGGTTGCCCACCGCGATATGGTGCCGGTGTGGGTGGCCGTCGGAGGGTTTACTGCGGCACTACTGATAGGCGGCGCTGCCTTCGGTGTTGCGACGATGGTCGTGCGAACGCGTAAGCAGAAAGCGGAGCAGTAATGAAGGCTCAGCGCACGTTTGGCTTGGCTTTGGCCTGGCCGCGGGTCACCGCGGTGTTCTTGATCGACATCGTGATCTTGGTGTTGGCCAGTCATTGCCCAGAGTCATGGCAGGCCAATCATCATGTCGCGTGGTGGGTCGGTGTTGGCATCGCAGCAATAGTGACGCTGGTGTCGTTGGTCACCTATCACGGCCTCACGGTGGCGTCGGGATTGGGCGCGTGGCTGTGGGACTGGTCTGCGGATCCAGGCTCGGCGCTGGCCGCGGGGTGCGTGCCCGCGACCGATCACCAGCGCCGCTTCGGGCGTGACACGGTCGGGGTGCGTGAGCATCGAGGCCGGCTCGTCACCGTGATCGCAGTCGAGGACCGCGAGGACGATCCGTCGGGTCGGCATCGGCATCGATCCGCGGCGGAGGCGATGTTGCCAGTGTCCGCGGTTGCGCAAGGTCTGCGCCAGTTCGACATACACCTCGACGGCATCGACATCGTCTCGGTGAAGGTCCGGCGTGGGGGCAACGCGGCCGAGTTGACGGCGCTCGAAGACTGGGGGCCCGAAGAGTGGGATGTGGTGGGTGATCACCCCGCTTCCTACCAGCGCCGCACCTGGCTGGTGTTGCGGATGAACCCGCAGCGCAATGTCGCCGCGGTGGCGGCCCGTGATTCGCTAGCTTCGACGTTGGTGGCGGCCACCGAGCGGCTCGCTCAGGACCTGGACGGGCCGACCTGCGTGGCCAAGCCGTTGACCGCTGATGGGCTCACGGAGGTCGACGGCGCCGTGCTGGCCGACCTGGAACCGACCTGGAGCCGCCCGGGCTGGCGTTACCTCAAGCATTTCAACGGGTTCGTGACCAGCTTCTGGCTTTCGCCGGCGGGCATTGACTCCGAGAGGCTGGATCAGCTGTGGCAGACCGAGAGCCCCGACATCGGGTCCACGGTGGTCACGGTCCGGCTCGTCAGTCGCGCAGGCTTGCCGCACCTGTCGGCGTGGGTGCGCTACCACAGCGACAGCCGGCTGCCCCGGGAGGTGTCGTCCGGACTCAACCGGCTCACCGGTCGCCAGTTGGCCGCGGTGCGGGCCACTCTGCCCGCCCCGACGACTCGCCCACTGCTGATCGTGCCCAGCCGGGAGTTGCACAACGAAGAGGACTTGGTGCTGTCGGTTAGTCAGGTGCGGGAGAACGCAACGAGCGTGCCTGCCGGGCAATGAGCCGCCCGCAAATAACCGCTGAAGACGCCCGCAATGCGATGGTCGCCGGCTTGTTGGCGTCCGGAATTTCCGTCAACGGCCTACAGCCCAGCCACAACCCCCATGTGGCCGCGCAGATGTTCAACACGGCCACCACGCTGGATCCGGCGATGTGCGATGCCTGGCTGGCCAGGGTACTGGCGGGCGACCAGAGCATCGACGTGCTCTCCGGCGCGTGGGCCGCAGTGCGGACGTTCGGCTGGGAGACTCGCCGCCTCGGGGTCACCGACCTGCAATTCCGCCCCGAAGTCTCCGACGGGTTGTTTCTGCGGCTGGCGGTCACCAGCGTGGAGTCGCTAACGTGCGCTTACGCCGCCGTGCTCGCCGAGGCGAAGCGCTACGAGGAGGCGGCCAAGCTGCTCGACGGCGTCGAGCCGCGCCATCCTTTCGACAACGAACTGGTCGCCTACGTCCGGGGCGTGCTGTACTTCCGTACCCAGCGTTGGCCCGAGGTGCTCGTCCAGTTTCCCGAGGGGACCCAGTGGCGCAACCCGGAGCTGAAGGCCGCGGGCGCGGCGATGGCGACCACGGCGCTGGCATCGCTGGGGGTGTTCGAAGAGGCTTATCGGCGTGGCCAGGAAGCCGTCGAGGGGGACCGGGTGCCGGGCGCGGCCAATATCGCCCTGTACACCCAGGGCATGTGCTTGCGGCATGTGGGCCGCGAAGAGGAAGCCGTCGAGCTGTTGCGCCGGGTGTACTCACGGGACCCGAAGTTCACCCCAGCCCGTGAAGCGCTGGACAACCCTAACTATCGGCTGATACTGACCGACCCGGAAACGATCGAGGCCCGCACCGATCCGTGGGATCCGGACAGCGCACCGACCCGTGCACAAACCGAGGCAGCGCGCCACGCGGTGGCGGCCGCGCAGTATCTGGCCGAGGGCGATGCCGAGCTCAACGCGATGCTGGGCATGGAGCGTGCCAAGAAGGAAATCAGGCTTATCAAGTCGACGACCAAGGTGAACCTGGCACGCGAAAAGATGGGGCTCCCGGTACCGGTGACGTCGCGCCACACATTGCTGCTCGGGCCGCCCGGTACCGGCAAGACGTCGGTGGCACGAGCCTTCAGCAAGCAGCTGTGCGGGTTGACCGTGCTGCGCAAACCGGTGGTGGTGGAGACCAGCCGCACCAAGCTGTTGGGCCGGTACATGGCCGACGCCGAGAAGAACACCGAGGAGATGCTCGAGGGGGCATTGGGCGGGGCCGTCTTCTTCGACGAGATGCACACCTTGCACGAGAGGGGCTACCACCAGGGCGACCCTTACGGCAACGCGATCATCAACACGCTGCTGCTGTACATGGAAAACCACCGCGACGAGCTGGTGGTCTTCGGTGCGGGTTACGCCAAGGCCATGGACAAGATGCTCGAGGTGAATCAGGGTCTGCGGCGACGCTTTTCGACGGTAATCGAATTCTTCAGCTACAACCCGGATGAATTGCTCGCGCTGACGAAATTGATGGCCCTGGAGAACGAAGACGTCGTCACCGACCAAGAAGTTCAGACGTTGTTGCCGTCGTACACCAAGTTCTACCGCGACGAGAGCTACTCCGAAGACGGAGATTTGATTCGCGGCATCGACACACTCGGCAACGCCGGCTTCGTGCGCAATGTGGTGGAGAAGGCCCGCGATCACCGCAGTTTCCGCCTGGACGACGAGGACCTCGACGCCGTGCTGGCCAGCGATCTCACCGAGTTCAGTGAGGCCCAACTGCGCCGGTTCAAGGAGTTGACCGGCGAAGACCTGGCCGAAGGCCTCAGCGCGGCCGTGGCCGAAAAGAAGTCGACCTAGGCGCCCGCGGTGGCCACATATGCCCGCGAGCAGGATTTTTTGTGTGGTCTATGTGTCGAGCCCAAATGGCTTCCGGCACCGCGGCACCCGGGTAGGCTTCGTGGTCCAAAGCGCTTCGAAAGCACTGAGAAACCGTGCCGCGCCTGACAAAATTTGCTGGGTGACCACAGTTGATTTGTGCAATCACCACGGCGCCTTGCCTGTACGTGATGGGAGGGGGCGGACTGGTCCCATTGACAGTTGCTGTACGAAATCGATGACAGATTCTTTCCGATCTGGTCACGGCGCTTTTCCCGCCTGAACGGCTGGCGCCGAGTACCTGATGCACGCTTCGCGGTGATGCGTACGCGCTGTCAGTAGTACCTAGGTACCGCCTGCGGCGGGGGCCCGTAGCCGGGTCGGACCATCCCAAAAGGAGAAGTCCGATGTCATGCGTTGTGACACTACCGGAATCGCGCGCAGCCGCCGACGAGGTATCTGCGTGTACCGCAATACAATTCGCGATGAATGCGCAAACGCATCCGCCAGTGAGCGGCCAAGCCATGTCTGTTCACCAACTGGCGGCAACCAATGTAATCGCGGCCGGCTAAGGGGTGCTGGCAATGGATTACGGAGCACTACCACCGGAAATCAACTCTGCCCGTATGTATTCCGGGCCGGGCTCGCCGCCGATGCTGGCGGCCGCGGCGGCATGGGACGGGCTGGCCGCTGAGCTGAGTTCGACGGCATCCTTGTACCAGTCTGTGATCGACCGGCTTGCCGGCGACGGATGGCTAGGGCCGGCATCTGCGTCAATGGCGGCCGCGGTGACCCCGTACATGACATGGGTGAGCCTCACCGGGGTGCAGGCCGAGCATGCCGGCGCTCAAGCATCAGCGGCGGCGGCCGCTTATGAGGCCGCGTTTGCCGCGACGGTGCCCCCCGCCGCGGTCGCGGCCAACCGTGTTCAGCTGGCGACTCTGGTCGCGACCAACTTCCTTGGTCAGAACACGCCCGCGATCGCGGCAACGGAGGCCCACTACGGCGAAATGTGGGCGCAGGACGCGGCGGCGATGTACGCGTATGCGGCAAGTTCGGCCGCGGCCTCGGCATTGAAGCTGTTCGGACAACCGCCGCAGACCACCAATCCCGCCGGGCAGGCCGACCAAGCTGCAGCGGTCACCCAGGCCACCGCCACTCCGGCGGCCTCCGGCGCGCAGACGGTGCTGACTCAGCTGACGTCCGCGGTTCCGAATGCGCTGCAGTCACTCGCGGCGCCGCTGGGCTTGCCGACCGACCTTTGGAGTTTCTTGGACTCCAACTTCGTCAACGGGTTCGTCTCGGCCGGGTACACAAGCCCCGCCATCATCCAACAGACCATCACAGGATCGATGGCCGACATCAACGCGGTGACGGTCGCCGGAGAGCCCGGGGCCACCGCACTGCCACCCATGGGCGCCGGCACCGGGAACGCGACGTGGTTGCCGTTGTTGACGCCAAACGTGGCGGAAAGCTCCCTAGCCACGCCGTTCGGCTCAACAAGCGTGCCGGGGGTGGGGCAGGGCATGGCTTCGGCGGGGATGACTCGAGGCGTGTTCGTTGGACGTTTGTCCGTGCCCCAGAGTTGGGTCGCGGCCACCCAGGTGGAGAACCATGCGGGTACGGCGCTCGCGGGAGGCGGCTGGAACAGCACCGCGCTCCCGGAAAGTTCGGCAGGAGTGCCCGGAATGCCCGGGATCCCCGCAGCGAGCACGGCCGGACGCCACTTCGGCAGCGGACCGCGATATGGGTTCCAAGTGACCGTAATGCCACGGCCACCGGCTGCCGGTTGATTCGAAAATGTGCATCGCTGTGCGTGTACCGACCGAGGCCGCAACTCGCAGCTGGCTTGACGCGCTCCTCCTGCGAGTGGAACGATGGCCTGCGTATGCACCTCGATAGGTGAGGCGTCTGCACGGATATAGGCCACTGACCTCGAACGTCGAAAGACGCCCAGGGTCAGGACAGCTCCTCCCGGATTAAGGGTTGAGCCCAAGTGGCTTCCGGCTTGATTTGGCCGGATACGCCGTGTGGTGTCGAAGCTCTGTCGAGAGGGGTGCCGGTTTCGGTTTTGCGCCGAGTCCTCATCCCGTGTGCACTGTGTTGGCATCCCCGTATGCCCTGGCCGCGAGGAGGTGAGAGCGAAATGAGTCTCGACGATAGTCCGTATCCCAGATCGATGACCATTTCTGCGCGATCCGACCCCGGCACTGTTTCCATGATCTGAATCGGCTTCTCCGCCAGACGTTTCCGCTTCGCGGCTCTGTGCGAGCGGACTCGGCCGATGTAGCCATGGCAGTAACCGCGACACCCGGGTTCGGTCCTTCCGGTGAGGAGAAGCCCGATGTCGTTTGCAATTGCGCGTCCGCAAGTACTGGGGCTGCTCCCTGCCGCCGCCGATGAGTTATCAGCCTGGAGCGCAACAGGTTTCGAT
This sequence comes from uncultured Actinomycetota bacterium, assembly GCA_963767375.1. GTDB lineage: Bacteria > Actinomycetota > Actinomycetes > Mycobacteriales > Mycobacteriaceae > Mycobacterium. The sequence goes on along the minus strand of CAVYDT010000003.1, from coordinate 311,859 downwards.
GCCGTTAATCCCGTCGCAGCAAGGCAAGGAGGCGAACAATGACCGCTGCACTGGATTTCGCCATGCTTCCGCCCGAGGTCAACTCGGCTCGGATGTATTCGGGGGCGGGCTCGGGCCCGATATTGGCGGCCGCGTCGGCCTGGAATGGGCTGGCTGCCGAATTGCGTTCCACCGCAATGTCTTACGGCAAGGTGATTACATCGCTGACCGGTGAGGAATGGCATGGCCCGGCATCGGCGGCGATGGCGGCGGCGGCCATGCCGTATGTGGCCTGGATGAGCACCACCGCCGCGCAGGCCGAGCAGACCGCGACGCAGGCCACGGCCGCGGCGGCCGCCTACGAGACGGCGTTTGCCGCCACGGTGGCCCCGGCGCTGATCGCGGCCAATCGTGCCCAGTTGTCGTCGCTGGTCGCGACGAACGTCATGGGTCAAAACACCGCCGCGATCGCGGCCAACGAGGCGCAGTACGCCGAGATGTGGGCTCAAGATGCGACGGCAATGTACGGTTATGCCGCCTCCTCGGCGGCCGCCAGCCAGCTGACTTCGTTTACCCAGCCTGAACAAGTCGCCAACGCCAGCGGATCGACGGCTCAGGCCGCGGCTGTCACCGAGGCGGCCGCTACCCAGGCCGGCACCGGCCAGAGGACGTTGTCACAGCTGCTTTCGGCGGTGCCCAACGCGCTGCAAAGCCTGGCTTCCCCCGCCTCGTCGGGGTCTGGACTGAGCGGCATCCTCGGCGGATTCAACATCTTCTGGTCGGGGTCGGGCTCATCGAGCTCCGGGCTATCCGGACTGCTCAACTTGATCTCCGGTTCGAACGGTTCGGCCTTCGGCGATTTCATGAATGCCGACATCTGGAACACCATCTTCTCGTCGGGGTTCTACATGCCGGGCAACTTCATGGGCACCGCGGCCGACTTCATGGGCCTGTCTGGTGGACAGGCCGCCCAACAGGCCATCGGAGATATCGCCCAGGGCCCACTCGGCACTGCGCTTGCCGGGCCACTGGGAGCCATATCGAGTTTCGGCAATTCCGTCGACATGGGATTGGGTCGTGCGGCCCTGGTTGGTCCGTTATCGGTACCGCCGAGCTGGACGGCGGCCGCACCGCACGCCCCGCTGTCCGCCACGCTGGGAGCAACGCCAATGGTGGCCCCTCCCGCCGTGGCGGCCGGCATGCCGGGAGTGCCGATGGGCGGCTTTGGCGCACAAGGCTTGGGGCGCAACGTCCCTCAGTACGGCTTCCGCCCGAGCTTCGTGGCGCGTCCACCCGCAGCGGGATAGCCCACCGAGCCACTTAGGCCGCTAGCCAACGGGAGGAGGCTAACGATGACAGCACCCCTGGACTTCGCAATGCTTCCACCCGAAGTCAACTCGGCGCGGATGTATTCCGGGGCGGGCTCGGGTCCGATGCTGGCCGCCGCATCGGCCTGGCATGGGCTCGCCGTCGAATTGCGTTTGACAGCAACGGGTTACAGCTCAGTGCTGTCGGACCTGACCGGCCAAGCATGGCACGGTCCGTCGTCGGCGACGATGACGGCTGCGGTCGCACCCTACGTGGCGTGGCTGAGCACCACCGCAACGCAGGCCGAGCAGACCGCGGCACAAGCCGAGGCGGCGGTGGCGGCCTACGAGGCTGCGTTCGCGGCCATGGTGCCCCCGCCGGTGATCGCGGCCAACCGTGCACAACTGATGGTCCTTGTTGCGACCAACTTCTTGGGTCAAAACACCCCTGCGATCGCCGCGACCGAAGCCCAATACATGGAAATGTGGGCGCAGGATGCGGCGGCGATGTATGGCTATGCCGGCTCCTCGGCGGCGGCCAGCCAGCTGACTTCGTTTACCCAGCCTGAGCAAGTCGCCAGTGCCACCGGTCCGACGGCCCAGGCCGCGGCTGTCACCGAGGCCGCCGCCACCCAGGCCGGCACCGGGCAGAGCACGTTGTCGCAGCTGGTGTCGACGCTTCCCGGCGCCCTGCAAAGCCTCGCTTCCCCGGCTTCGTCGGGGTCCGGACTGAGCGGCATCCTCGACGGATTCAACATCTTCGCGCCGGGTTCGGGGTCGTCGACCACCGGCCTCTCCGCGATGCTCGACGTGATCTCCGGGGCAAATGGCTCCGCTTTCGGAGACTTCCTGAATTCCCAAGTCTTCAACAGCGTCTTTGCCTCAGGGTTCTACATGCCGGCCCGGTACCTGGGCAACACGTCCGACTTCATGGGCCTGGCCGGAAAAGGTGCGGATGCTGCCGGAGACGTACCCGGCCCAGCCGCCAACGCACTGGAAAGCCCGCTGGGCAGCGGCGGGGCGCTGGGTGACTCCGTGGGCTTGGGCAGAGCGGGCCTTATCGGTCCGCTGTCGGTACCACCAACCTGGGCGACCCCGGCGCCGCTGCACAGCCCGCTGTCCTCGACGTTGGGGCCCGCACCGCTGGTCGCCCCTCCGCCGGGGTTGGCAGCAAGCACGCCGCCGGTGCCGCTGGCCAATATGGCCGCTCAGGGCGAGGGCCGCGCGGTGCCTCAATACGGCTTCCGCCCCAGCTTTGTAGCGCGCCCGCCGGCCGCCGGATAACGGGGTCCCACGGGGGGCGACCGCACGCCCACCGTGCTAGCGGCGTGAGCTTGTAGCAACCACGACAATGCACCCCATAGCGCTCTCGTGCGGGCTTATTTATGCTTGAGCTGCACAGATACAGAATCAAGGCCTCCCAGGAAACCCCCAGCAGCAAATCAGCCTGGTACCAGCTGCCTATGAGTATCCTTAATGAAATTTAGGGGAGTAGGAGATGACAGCTAGCTATCCAATGGTTGATGCCTGCCGTGATGTCGTTGCCTCCGGCGCGACGCTCCGCGCCCAGACCGCGCCGTTGGGCAAGCCGGGCACGAGGCCGCCTACCGCGCACCCAAGCCGGGCAACGTGGCCGGCACGTACCAGCGTTTTCACCGGCCCGCCGCCGACCGCCGGTGAAGACGCGCCAGCCATCCAACGTTCCGGCCACCTGCGATCACAACGCGTGGGCGGTGGCCCGCGCCCGCTACCTCAAGCCCAGTTGCGTGAAGCATCCGCAAATCCGTTGCGGTCCTGGGCCGTCGCGGCGTCACGGCATGTTTCGAGTTCCGACCGTTTGCGCCTAGGAAAATAGGGGGTTCGCAGAGTTCGCGATAGACATGGGTAATAAATAGCTTCGAACCACAGTTAACGCATCTTTGATAATACCGACGTGCGGGATATTTTTGCGCTAAAACGCAAGCGGGAGGAGCCTTTATCGGCTTATTTTCGATGGTTGCTGTCTCTGGCATTGAACTTGGCGTTCAACGTATCTACCGTTAGCTGTAGATCAAATCCAGTCCCGAAGTAACGACATTTGTTATTTACATTATGTTACCTGACGGGAACGTATCCAAACGCGTTTTATTCACGATGATCGTTATATTGAGCACGGCACCTGGACCGGGGGTCATGGCCAAATTATCAACCAGGGAGAACGCAGCGCTGTTGACGTGAAACACACGGGTCAATGGTCGATCCGACGGACGGATTGCCCGCATCACCCGCCACCGAGGTTCTCACTGCATGTTCAAAGGAGGAGATTTATGTCTTTTGTGACCGCACAACCAGAGGCGCTCGCGGCAGCGGCCAGCAGCCTGGCCGGCATCGGTTCGGCGATGAGTTCCGGGAACGCCGCCGCGGCCGCCCCGACGACCGGAGTGGTTCCCGCTGCGGCTGACGAGGTGTCGGCGCTGACCGCCGCGCAGTTCGCCGCCCACGCGCAGATGTATCAGGCGATGGCCGCGCAGGCCGCCGCGATTCACGAACAGTTCGTGGCCACGCTGGGCGTGAGCTCGGGTTCCTATGCGGCCACCGAGGCGGCCAACGCGGCCGCGGCTACCTAGGGGAGGAAGGTAGTAGATGTTGGATTTCGGGGCGCTACCGCCGGAAATCAACTCCGGCCGAATGTATGTCGGCGCGGGATCGGGACCGATGTTGGCCGCCGCGGCGGCCTGGGACTCGTTGGCTGCGGATTTGCAATCCGCGGCGTCGTCGTATGGGTCGACGGTCCAGGGCCTGGTCGCCGGGGCGTGGACAGGTCCGTCGTCGATGACGATGGCGGCGGCGGCCTCGCCCTTCGTGACGTGGGTCAGTAGCGCGGCCGCGCAGGCCGAGGAGGCCGCCGCGCAGGCCAAGCTCGCCGCCGGCGCCTACGAAACCGCTTTCGCGGCCACGGTGCCCCCGCCCATCATCGCGGCCAACCGTGCGTTGTTGGCGGCGTTGGTCGCGACCAACTTCTTGGGGCAGAACACCCCCGCGATCGCGGCCACCGAGGCCCACTACCTGGAGATGTGGGCGCAGGACGCAGCCGCGATGTATGGCTATGCCGGCTCATCGTCGGCTGCCTCGCGGCTGACGGCGTTCACCGAGCCGCCACAGACCACCAACACCTCGGGCACGGCACTGCAATCGGCCGCGGCTTCGCAGGCCGGCAGTGCCAGTGGCTTGGACATCGGTACGAAGCTCTCCCAGCTGATCAACTCGGTGCCGACGTGGCTGCATAACCTGGCAACGACCCTCGGGTCGACGGGGCAGGCGGGCAAGGCGGGCAATCTTTTGTCGGGACTCGATCTGCCACAGATATTCAACTTCACATCATTGCCAGCGGGACTCCAGACCGACCTGACCAACTGGAACACCATCACGTCCACCATTGCCTCCGGGGGGTACTCCCTGCAGGGGCTCACTTCCATTCCCGGTGGCCCGTTCCTGTCGTTCGGGCAGACGTATTCCTACGCCCAAAACGGACAGGGTCTCGCGGCCTTTGGCGTCCCGAAAGCCATCAGTGGGGCCTTGGCCCCTATTGCTGGTGAGATGCCGCACCTGAGCTCCGCGGGCTTAGGTGGGGGGCCGGTGTCGGGGGCGATGGGCCGCGCGGCCCTGGTGGGAACTATGTCGGTGCCACAGGGCTGGACCCAAGCCGCCCCGGCGACGGCGATCAAGACACTGGCCTCGGTGCTGCCCACCAACCTGGCGGCCGTACCGGAGGCTTCGCTGGCCGGCGAAGGCAGCATGTTCAGCCAGATGGGCCTGTCGAGCCTGGCGGGACGCGCCTTGGGCGCTTCCGCGACCTACTCCGGAAGCGGGGCCGCGGCGAGCTCGCTCGGAGGCGTCATCGAGGCCGACCCGGCCACGGCCACCATCATCGTGATTCCGGCCCTCGAGGACTGACGCGGTGAAAGCGCTAACGGCCATGACGACGACGCAGATCAGGCGAGCCCAGGTGTGCACGACCAGGCAAGGGGTATAGACACATGTTTTACGCAGCGTTTCCACCGGAGTTCAACTCGGGCAGGATGTACAGCGGTCCGGGATCAGGGTCATTGCGGGCCGCCGCGGCGGCCTGGGACGGGCTGGCCGCCGAAATTCAGTCCACCGTGGGCGCCTACTCGTCGACCGTCGAGGGCCTGATCGGCGGGTCGTGGACAGGTCCGACATCGATGGCCACGTTGGCCGCGGTCACCCCGTACCTGAGCTGGATGCAGGCCGCCGGCGCAACGGCCGGCGAAGCCGCAGCCCAGGCGACCGCGGCGGCAACCGCTCATGAGACGGCGTTCGCCGCGCATGTGCCGCCCGTGGAGATCGCCGCTAATCGCAGCCAACTGGCACAGCTGGTGGCGACCAACATCTTCGGACAGAACACCCCGGCCATCGCGTCGACCGAGATCCAATACGCCGAAATGTGGGTTCAAGACGCCCTGGCGATGGACGGCTACGCCGGCTCATCGGCCGCCGCCACCAAGTTGACGCCATTCACCGCGGCGCCGCAGATCACCAACGCCAGCGGGCTGGCCACCCAAGCCGCCGCGGTAGGCCAAGCCGCCGGCACTTCGGCCGGGAGTGCGCAGTCGATCCTGTCGTCCCTCTCGTCATTGCCCAACCCGGTGTCGTGGCTGCTGCAAGTGGGCGCCAATCTGTCCACGGACTACACCGACACGTTGAACGGGCTCCTTAACTCCCTGATTGGGCCAGGCACGTCAGCGTTATACACGTCGCTGTACAACGCCATAAAGGTTCCACTCGGGTTCACCACCGGGTTCAACGACATCGGGCTGCTGATCAACTTGCCCGCATCGCAGTTCCTCAAGTTCGCCCCGCACGCCGCGGCGGGCGCGATCCCGCGAGATGCGCTGGGGGCCGGGCTTGGGGCACCACACTGGGGCCGGGGCACGCTGTTCGGCTCCGTCACGCCGGAGGCACATTTCGGGCGTGGCACCTTGGTCGGAAACTTGCGGGTTCCGCCGAGCTGGGCCACGGCCACCCCGGCCATCAGGACCGTCGCCGCCGCATTGTCGGCCGCCGGACCGGACGCCGTGCCGGCGGCGGCGCTTGGCGAGGGAGGACTGCTCAGTTCGGCGTCCCTGGCGGGCATGCTCGGTGCCGCCGCGGGCGCCGGGGCCCCCGACGTTGCGAAGAGGGCCGGCGTTCGAGGCCGTCTCACCCCGCTCAAGGACCTCAAGGACAGCACCTCGCCGGAGAAGTTGAAGCGTCTGGTCGCACAGATATCGGAGAAACCCGAAAGCGTGCAGCACCATCGTGTCGATCAAGAAGGCCTGGACAGCCTGCTGGAGCAACTGGCGAAGAAACCCGGCATTCACGCGGTGCACCTATCCAAAGGCGACAAACCCAAAGTCGTGCCGTCCGATGCGCAATTGGGATAGGGGGCAACCTAATCCAGTGCACGAGCTGCTTGCTGTTAAACCCTGATGCCGCCTGCGGTAGTGATCTCGGCGACCGTGACCCAGCGTGGTTGCGGCGTTGAGATCCGCAGCGTCCGCAACGATTCCGGCGTGGATCAGCGGCCCAGATGGCGGTGCCGTCGCGGATCTGCAACGGCGACTGACCGATCTGTGCAGATGGCGTCGACGCGTCAATACCATTGGTGCGGAACGTCTTTGCAGCACTGCACGCGCCGCAGCGACAATCGCAATTCAGGCCCATTCGATTGTAAGATTTTCGGGCAAAGGAACTTTGGACCATCAAACGAAAGCTGCATAGATAACCTCGGAATGGAAGAATGGTGAGTTATGAAACTGCTAATTTTGACACTCGGCGTTTCCGCCATGATCGGTTTCGCCGCGCCTGCGTATGGCGACCCGGACGACATCAGCGGTGACGACGCAGGCTTCCTCGCAGCTCTGCAGCAAGACGACCTCGGCTACACCAACCCAGCTCAAGCCATCACGTCCGCCAAAGCGGTGTGCACTTGCTTGAACAACGGCGAATCGGGCCTGGAGCTCGTCCACGACGTGAAATCCCACAATCCCGGACTAGATATGGAGCGCGCATCCCACTTCGCCTTGATTGCAGCGAAATACTACTGCCCCCAACACCTCTCCAAGGCGTGACAGAAGAGCAAAGGTCGCGCTCGTCGAGTCACAGCCGAGCTAACGTGGTCAACATGGGAGTTATGAGATTGCTGCCAGCGCTGCTCGGCGTCGCCACCATGGTCGGCCTCGCCGCGCCCGCGTATGGCAATCCAGACGACGGCTTCGACGACGCGGGCTTCCTGGCGACTGTGCGCGACGCGGGCCTCAACTACGCCAGTTCAGATCAAGCCATAGCATTTGCCAAAGGGGTGTGCGGGTCGATGGGTAGCGGCAAATCGGGCCCGCAGCTAATCCACGACTTGCAGAACACCAATCCCGGATTGACCATGGACCACGCGGCCCTATTCGTGGCGATCTCAGCGAAGTACTACTGTCCGCAACTCGCCAAACAGTCATAGTGCGGCCCGAGCACAATAACTCGCGCAGGCTAGCTCAATAGGTCTGGCACCCAGCCGTCAGATTGCGCGACGCGTTCGCGGGGGTAACGGCAATGCAGCCAGTTTGGCCGGGGGCTACCTGTCGTTTACCTAGACGTGGTTAGCTCCCGCCGGCCAGCATCGCGCCGGGGGCCGGTATCAAAATCGTCCGGATTGATGCGGACCTTCCTGCGGTCGGAAGGGAGTGCGGCGTTATGCAGACATTGAGCGTCGCCGACTTCGCGCTCCGACTGGGCGTCGGAGTGGGCTGCGGCGCGCTCATCGGCGTGGAGCGGCAGTGGCGAGCACGCCGGGCCGGCCTGCGCACCAACGCATTGGTGGCCGCCGGTGCGACCTTGTTCGTGCTGTACGCGGCCGCCACCACGGACAGCAGCCCCACCAGGGTCGCGTCCTATGTGGTGTCCGGCATCGGGTTCCTGGGCGGTGGGGTGATCCTGCGTGAAGGGGTCAACGTCCGCGGCCTCAATACGGCCGCCACCTTGTGGTGCTCCGCGGCGATAGGTGTGCTGGCCGCTTCGGGAAACCTGCTTTTCGCGTTGATCGGCACGGGCACCGTCATCGGCATCCACCTGATCGGGCGCCCGCTCGGTCGGCTGATTGACCGCGACAACACGGACGACGAGGACGAAAGCCTGCAGCCCTACTTGCTGCAGGTGGTCTGCCGCCCGAAACACGAGCAATACGCACGCGCCCAGATCATCCAGCATGCCGGCGGCAACGACATCACGCTGCGCGGAATCCACACCGCGCGCGCCGGCGACGACGAGATCACTTTGACCGCACAACTACTCATGAACGGCGATGTTCCGGCCAGGCTGGAGCGGTTGGTCGCCGAGCTGTCGCTGCAGCCGGGAGTTCGCGCGGTGCAGTGGTATGCCGGCGACGAAGCGCAGTAAGACGGGCACCGCTAGGGACGCGGCTGTAGCTCCGGCGCGGCCGCGGTCAGCAGGTCGGTACGGTTGCGGGTCAACGGTGGATAGATCCGCCGGGTGTTAATGACTTGCTTGGTCGCCTTGGCCTTCGCCCCGTCCGCGACCACCACCCGATCCCAACCCTCGGTATAGACCGCGCCGGCCGGACCGAGGTCGAGAACCGTGACATACCAAGGGATCCGAAGGGTCAGCATCGGCTCGCCGAACAGATCGCTGATGACGTTGTAGCCGGCGTAGCGGCCCATCGGACGGCCGTGCTGACACGACATCACTGACAGATGTTCGTCGTCCATGCGGGCGGCGGCAACGTCTCCCGCGGCGAATATCGACGGCACCCCGATCACCCGTAGATGGTCGTCGACTGGCACCCGGCCCAGCCGGTCGCGCACCACCGGTAGCTGCTCGGTCAGCGCACTGGCCCGCATGCCGGCACACCACACCACCGTGGCCGCCTGCAGCCGCTCGCCCGACGATAGCGACACGCCGTCCCCGCTGACCTGATCGACGCCCACTGAAGTCCTGATCTCAACGCCGTTGTCCGACAACGCCCGTTCGATCACCGGCCGCGCCGAGGCGCCCATATCGGAGCCCACAAACGGGTTGCGGTCGACCAATACAACTCGGCCGTCCCGGCCGAACGACGTACGTAACCTTGTCGGCAGCTCGCAAGCGGTCTCGATTCCGGTCAACCCGGCACCAACGACGACGACCGTGGCGGCCGGCGGCTGCCACATCCCTGGCGAAACGTCGGCCAGCCGTCGCAGGTGGTCTCGCAGCGCAACGGCGCCGTCATAAGTGTCGACCTCAAACCCGAACTCCCGCAGGCCCGGAACCGCGGGCTTGACCACCTGACTGCCCGAAGCCAGCACCAGTCGGTCGTAGCCGTACGTCATACCGCCCGACGTGGTGAGGGTGCGCGTGTCGGTGTCGATCGCGATCACCTCGGCGGCTACGTGTGCTATTCCGACGGGGTCGAGCAGATCGGCGAGCGGGACGCGGCAGGCGCTCAAATCTGCCTCGTAGTTGCGGACCCGGATGTCATGAAAAGGCGTGGCGCTCAACATCGTGACCTCGACGGTGCCCGCCGGCACAGCGAGCTCGTCGAGTCGCCGGGCGGCGCCGAGCGCCGCCCACAGCCCCGCGAATCCGGAGCCGATCACCACCACGGAAGTCAATCGCTCAACACCTCGGTGATCTGACCCAGCGCGTCGGCGGCGTCCCGACCGGGCAGCAGCATCCAGGCGTGCACACCCCCCTCGAGTTCGTACCAGCCGATGTCGAGACCTTCGGCCGCCGCTCGCTTCCGGAATGCGCGGGCATCGGGGTTGAGCAGGTCGTGGGTCCCGGTGAAAACGGTCAGCCGTGGCAGACCGGTCAGCGGTCCCGCGCTGGGGCTGAGCAGGGGAGTATCCAGTGCATCGCCGCCGGCGTAACGGATTCCCGCGGCGCGCAGGTCCTCTGGGTTGAGAAACGGGTCGATCTTGGCGACGACCGGCACATCCGGGTCCGGCAGCGCGAGGTGCATCCACGGAGAGAGCAGCACGGCGTCGGTCGGCGGCGGCAGGCCGGCGTCTCGCACCGCGTGACACAGCGCAAAGGCCATCCCGCCCCCGGCCGAATCACCCATGAAGGCAATCGAATTCGGATCCCGGGCCTCCAGCTCGCGGCGGTACACCTGCAGCAGGAACGGAAACACCTCGCGGTAAGTGTGCTCGGGGGCGATGGGGTAGATCGGCACGGTCACGGTCCGCCGAAGAGCGGTCGCCAGCTTCGCGATGGCCGGCCAATGGAAGTAGGGCAGCAGGTCCAGCACGTAGGCCCCGCCGTGCAGATAGAGCAGGTGGCCGGTGATCTCGCCACGGTCCAGTCGCGGGTTGACCTGATAGACGGGACGGCCGTTGAGGTCCGCCCTGGTGACGTCGATCCTCTTCAACGCCCGCTTCGGCGGCCGGCCAGTGTAGGGCGGACGCGGGTGGGCCGCCCAGCGGTCCAGCTTCGCCACCGGAAACAGCCGGTTCCGGACACCGGTGGCACGGAGCAGCCGCTGCGTGGCACTGAGCTTGAGCATCCCTCGATTTGTTGCTGTCATTTCCCTCCCACTGCCTCCACAGTGTGTACCCACCTGGTGAAAGCCGCGTCGTAGTCTGTGTGTGTGAACGCGGTGACAGGATTCTGGTTCGGGCTGCCCGAGCAGGTCCGCGACCCGGTCCTGTTCGCCATCCCGTTTTTCCTCTTGCTGCTGATTTTGGAGTGGACCGCGGCCCGCAAGCTGGAACGCATCGAGGAGTCCGGTACAACGCGGTCGCCTTCGGGTGCGTATCTCACCCGCGATTCCTGGGCGAGCATCTCGATGGGATTGGTCTCGATAGCCACCAGTGCCGGCTGGAAGGCGCTGGCCCTGCTGGGTTACACGGCGATCTATGCCTACGTGGCGCCCTGGCACCTTTCGCCAACGAAGTGGTACACGTGGGTCGTCGCGCTTCTCGGCGTCGACCTGCTCTACTACGGTTACCACCGCATGGCGCACCGGGTCCGGCTGATCTGGGCAACGCACCAGGCCCACCACTCCAGCGAGTACTACAACTTCGCCACCGCGGTGCGCCAGAAGTGGAACAACAGCGGCGAGGTCTTGATGTGGCTTCCGTTGCCGCTGTTGGGCCTTCCCCCTTGGATGGTGTACTTCAGCTGGTCGCTGAACCTGATCTACCAGTTCTGGGTGCACACCGAACGGGTCGACAAACTGCCGCGGCCCTTCGAGTTCGTCCTCAACACGCCGTCGCACCACCGGGTGCACCATGGGATGGACCAGCTCTACCTGGACAAGAACTACGGCGGCATCCTCATCCTCTGGGACCGCCTGTTTGGCAGCTTTCAGCCCGAGCTGTTCCGACCGCACTACGGCCTGACCAAGAAGGTGGACACCTTCAACATCTGGAAGCTGCAGACCCGCGAGTACGTGGCGATCGCCCGCGACTGGCGATCGGCGACGCGCCTGCGCGACCGGCTGGGCTACGTCTTCGGACCCCCGGGCTGGGCGCCGCGCGGGGCCGGCCAACCCGACGGCGCCGTCCCCGCGGTAACGGTGCGGTAACGCTGGGGCCTGACGGCGCGACAGACTCAACGGGGGAGGTTCACGCCAGTAACCCCAAGCTGCGGCCGGTGCTTGCGCCGGCCCCGACGGATCGGAGTCCATTGATGCGTCGCCTGACGATGCGCGCATTCGCCGCGTTGGCTTCCGCCGCGGTGCTCGCGGCAGGGGTATCGCCCGTGTCCGCCAGCGCGGATCCCACGCTGGTCTTCCCGGGCTTGGAAATCCACCAGGACAACCGCGTCTGCACGTTGGCCTACGTGGACCCGGCGACCAGGATCGCGTTCACGGCGGGGCATTGCCGGGGCGGCGGGCCCGTCGTCACCGACCGGGATCACAACGTGATCGGTCGCCTGGCGACGTTTCGGGACAACACGCCCAGCGGCACGACGGTGGCCACCGATCAGGTGATCTCGGACTACGAGGCGATCGTGCTGGACGATCACGTCGCCGTGAGCGACATTCTGCCGGGCGGTCGCCGACTGGAATCCAACCCGGGCGCGGCGCTTGCGCCCGGCCAAGCGATTTGCCACTTCGGCGTCATCACCGGTGAGACCTGCGGAACCGTGGAGAGCGTCAACAACGGGTGGTTCACCATGTCCCACGGCGTGCAGAGCCAAAAAGGCGACTCGGGCGGACCGGTGTACCTGGCACCCAACGGCGGCCCAGGGCAGCTCGTCGGGATTTTCAACAGCGTGTGGGGCGAATTTCCCGCGGCGGTGTCGTGGCGGGCCACCACCGACCAGGTCCGCCAGGATCTCGGGGGGGCGGCGCCGAACCCTGGTTAGGACCGGTTAGGCGCCGATCAGCGGGACGGCGCGAGCTCGAACACTGGGATCAATGGCGCAGCGGCGAGCAGTTGCTCATCGGTTGATTCCGGCGTCAATCCAACGACGGAATCCTTAACCTGCCAGTACCACCTGGCCAGATAGCGCCTCAGCAGCTCGGGCTTGGCGGCATCGCTCACCTCGGTGATAGCCGCGCGTCGCGTCTTGAATGCGGGCCAGCGTGGTCCGATCTCGACGACGCCGGCGGCCCTGACGTTGCGCGCCCACTGGGTGTTCCCGCGCGGAGAGACCACGTAGTCCACGCCGTCGACCGTGAGCAGGTTGATCACCACGCCGCGCTGTTTGCCGCTCTTGCGGCCGCGGACGCGCAGCGCCTGCGTCCCGGCGATGCTGATGCCCAGTTCGGCCAGCCACCGGATCACCCGGTTAGCGGCCTGCGCGGCCCGCCCGGGTTCGTCGTATCGCGTGGACATGTTGCATCCTCTCGGCTTAGCTCTTGAGAGCGGTGCTCTCGTTGTTGATCACCGTGCCACAGCCCTGACCAAAAAGCAAGAGCGGTGATCTCGCTTGTGTCAGACTGGCCGCGTGGGCAAACGCCAGGAGTCGCGGGCGCAGATCGAGGCGAAGATCGTCGAACTCGGCCGGCGCCAGCTGGTCGACCACGGCGCGGCCGGATTGTCGCTGCGCGCGATAGCCCGCGACCTGGGCATGGTGTCTTCGGCCGTGTACCGCTATGTGTCCAGCCGCGACGAGCTGCTGACCTTACTGCTCGTCGATGCCTATTCCGAGCTGGCCGACACCGTGGACCGGGCCCGCGACACCGTGACCGACCTGTGGAGCGATGACGTCATCGCCATCGCGCGCGGTGTGCGGGGATGGGCCGTCGCGCACCCCGCCGGCTGGGCCCTGCTGTACGGCAGCCCGGTGCCCGGCTACCACGCACCACCGGAACGCACCGTCGGCGTCGGCACCCGCGTGGTGGGCTCCATGTTCGACGCCATCGCCGCCGGAATCGCCACCGGGGACATCAGGCTGACCAATGATGTTGCCCCGCAACCGATGTCATCGGACTTCGAACGGATTCGCCAGGAATTCGGATTTCCCGGCGACGATCGCGTCGTCGCCAAGTGCTTCCTGCTGTGGGCCGGTGTCGTGGGTGCGATCAGCCTCGAGGTGTTCGGACAGTACGGCGCCGACACACTGACCGATCCGGATACGGTGTTCGACACCCAGGTGCGGCTGTTGGTAGACGTGCTGACCCACGATCGCGGGCCGAATTAGAACGTGTTCACCAGGCTTTTCCCGACGCCGATGCCGGCTGATCACGGCAAAGCCCTCCTCCGTCTGTCTGCCGGCCGGCAGCCTGGGCTATCCTGCGAAACGATGAACCTGACCGTTCAGTCTCCGACGCAGATCGCCTGGGTCACCGCAGACCTGGATGCCACCGAAACGGCCCTTACCGGGCTCTTAGGCGTCCGCAAGTGGGTGCGGATACCCGACGTGCACTTTGCTCCGGACACCTGTAGCTACCACGGGAAGCCAGCTGATTTCCTGGCCAGCATCTCGCTGAGCTATCTCGGGGACATGCAGCTGGAGCTGATCCAGCCGATCAGCGGGGAGAATGTCTATAGTGACTTTCTGGCCGCCGCCGGACCGGGGCTGCACCACATCTGCATGGAGGCCGACAGCCCGGAAGAGTTCGACGCGGCGCTGGCCGACGCCGCCGATCGTGGCGCCCCGGTGGTGCAGCGGGGCGTGATTGCCGGCGGACTCCAATTCGCTTACGTGTCGGCACCGCAGGCCGGGGTGCCGTTCATCGAGATCGCCTACATCCCGCCGAAGATGCGGGCCTTCTACGACTACATCAAGCAGGAGCAACGGTGAACACCGACATACCGGAAACGGTCAGCGCCGACACAGTGGCGTCCTGGTCGGACGACGTCGACGTGGTGGTGATCGGTTTCGGCATCGGCGGTGGCTGCGCGGCGGTCAGCGCCGCTCAGGAAATAGGGGCCGGTGCGCGGGTGCTGGTGCTCGAGCGCGCCGCAGCGGCGGGCGGCACCACTTCGCTTGCCGGAGGGCACTTTTACCTGGGCGGCGGCACCGCGGTGCAGCAGGCGACCGGTCACCCCGACTCGCCCGAGGAGATGTACAAGTATTTGGTCGCGGTGTCGCAGCAGCCCGACCATGCCAAGATTCGCGCCTACTGCGACGGCAGTGTCGAGCATTTCGATTGGCTCGAAGACCTGGGTTTCCAATTCGAGCGCAGCTACTTCCCCGGCAAGGCGGTGATCCAGCCCAACACCGAGGGGTTGATGTACACCGGCAACGAGAAGGTGTGGCCGTTCTGCGAGCAGGCGGTGCCGGCGCCGCGCGGGCACAAGGTGCCCGGTGCCCGGCGACACCGGCGGGGCCAGCATGGTGATCGACCTACTCCTCAAGCGCGCCGCAAGCCTGGGCGTGCAAGTCCGCTACGAGACCGGCGCCACCGAGCTCATCGTGGACGATTCGGGCGCGGTGACCGGCGTGCTGTGGAAGCAGTTCACCGAAACCGGTGCGATCAAGGCAAAGTCGGTCATCATTGCCGCCGGGGGATTCGTGATGAACCCGGAGATGGTCGCCAAGCTACACACCCGAAGCTGGCCGAGAAGCCAGTTCGTGCTCGGCAACACCTATGACGACGGCCTGGGCATCCGGCTGGGGGTATCGGCCGGCGGCGCCACCCAGCACATGGACCAGATCTTCATCACCGCGCCGCCGTACCCGCCGTAGATCCTGCTCACCGGGATCATCGTCAACAAGCTAGGGCAAGCGCTTCGTCGCCGAGGACTCCTACCATTCCCGGACCTCCGGCTTCATCATGGATCAGCCTGACAGCGCGGCGTTTCTTGATCGTCGACGAGGCGCACCTGGAGCATCCCGACGATGCCGCTGGTCCCGCTGATCGACGGCTGGGAAACGGTCGCCGAAATGGAAGCCGCGCTTGGCATCCCGGAGGGCAACCTGGCCGCGACGCTGGATCGCTACAACACGCTACGCCGCGACGCGGCGAGGACCCCGACTTCCACAAGCAGCCGGAATTCCTTGCGCCGCAAGACAAAGGCCCATGGGGCGCGTTCGACATGTCACTGGGCAAGGCGATGTATGCCGGATTCACCATGGGCGGGCTGGCACGTCGGTTGACGGCAGGTGCTACGCGAGGACGGCACGGTGGTCCCCGGCCTGTACGCGGTCGGGGCGTGTGCATCCAACATCGCCCAGGACGGCAAGGGATACGCCAGCGGCACGCAGTTGGGTGAAGGGTCGTTCTTCGGGCGCCGCGCCGGAGCGCACGCGGCAGTGCACGCGGCAGGCTAGACCCGCGCCGGCTCCGCTTCCACCCGGCCCAACCGCCATTGGCCTTCGCCGAGCAATTCCAGCAGGTGCTCGTGGTGCTGTTCGACCGTCGCCCGGTGACTGACACTGACCACGACGCAGTCCGGCAGTTCGCTCCGCACCAGCTGGTAGAGCGCGAATTCCAGCCCGGGGTCCAACGCGGAGGTGGCCTCGTCGAGGAAAACCGCCCGCGGTTTGGTCAGCAGAACGCGGGCGAAGGCAACGCGCTGCTGCTCACCCGGGGAGAGCACCTTGGCCCAGTCCGCTTCCTCATCGAGCCGGGCGCCCAGCGGGGCCAGCGCCACCTTGGTCAACGTGTCGCGCAGCGTGTCGTCGGAAATGTCGCCGGGCTTGTTCGGGTAGGAGACGACGCCGCGCAGATCACCCAGCGGCACGTAGGGCAGCTGCGACAGGAACATCGTCTGGTTATCGCCGTCGGGCCTGCTCAACGTGCCCGACGCGAACGGCCACAATTCCGCCAGGCTGCGCAGCAGCGTCGTCTTGCCGACACCCGACCGGCCGACGACCACCAGAGAATCGCCGCTGTTCAACTGCACGTCGAGCGGATCGATCAACTGCTCGCCGGTCGGTGTGCGCACCTCGATGCCGTCGAGGCGTACGGAGCCGTCATGGGTGGGCGCAGTCGCCACCACCGGCAATTGGCGGCCCTGCTCGTTGGCGTCCACCAGCCCGTGTAACCGGATGATCGCCGCCCGGAAAGCCGCGAACGCGTCGTAGTTGTTGCGGAAGAACGACAGCGATTCGTGGATGTTGCCGAATGCGGTCACCGACTGGCCCACATCTCCGAACTGGATCTCCCCGGCGAACAACCGCGGCGCCTGCACGATCCAGGGCAGCGGGACGATGATCTGAGTCATCGTCCAGTTCCATCCGTTGAACACGATGGTGCGTCGCACAAAGCGGCGGTAGTTGCCGATGATCGGGGTGAAGCGCTGCCACAGTTGCAGCCGCTCCACTCGTTCACCGCGGTAGAAGCCGACCGCCTCCGCGGCGTCGCGCAACCGCACCAAGGCATAACGAAACGCGGCGTTGAGCTTCTCGTTGCTAAAGCTCAGCCAGATCAGCGGGCGCCCCAGCCAGAACGCCACGACCGTCGCGAGCAACACGTAGAGCAAAACGACCCAGAACAGTGCGCGCGGCAACTGGAAGCCGAGGATGTTCAGGTGCCCTGAGAGTTTCCACAGGATCGCGGTAAAGGAGATCACCGACACCACGGCGTGGACCGCGCCTAACAACAACGTGGACGTCGTACCGTTGGACGGGATGTTCGGGGTGGCGCCGACGCCGGCGGTGAAGATATCGACGTCCTGCTGAATGCGCTGGTCGGGGTTGTCGATGGTGTTGTCGATGAAAAGATCCCGGTAGTAGGCCCTGCCGTCCAGCCAGTCGTCGGTGAGGTGTCCGGTGAGCCACACCCGCCACGCGATGATGAAGCGCTGGGTCAGATAGATGTCGAGCACCACTCGGGCGATGAATATGCTCGCCAAGAGGCAGAAGATCGCGAGCGACCTCCAAAAGCCATGAATCCCTGAGTTTTTCACCTTGTCGTTGCCCACGGCGATGCCTTCGAATGCCGTCTGCAGCGCCGTGTAAAGGTCGTTGCTCTGGTAGCTGAACAACACGTTGAGCCGCACCGCGACGATGACCGAGAACAGCAACACGCCGAACATCAACCACACCGGTACGGCTCGCCGCCCGGTGAAGTAGGCACCGGTGATCCGCCAGTACTGCCGGCCCCAGACGGTGAAGTACCGCATCAGGACCAGGACGACCAGGACGACCACCGCGCTGATCGCCCACGCTTTCGCCGTCCACAGCACGGAGTCGTGGAAGGCCTCCGCCCAATTGATGGACGGCTTGAACGGCTTCGGCTCCACTTTCACGTCTCCTTGCCCCTTGAGGCGCCCGACCGGCGCCTCCAGAAATCCCTGTCGGCGAAGGTACCCGACGGCGCTGGATAGGCTCCGGATATGAGTCTCGACGCTCCCTCCACCCAGACCGTGCATGCCGGCCAGTTGATCGCGCGGCGCCTGCGGGCCAGCGGCATCGACACGGTGTTCACCCTGTCCGGCGGCCACCTGTTCTCCATCTACGACGGCTGCCGCAGCGAGGGCATCCGGCTGATCGACACCCGCCACGAGCAGACCGCGACTTTCGCCGCCGAGGGCTGGTCGAAGGTGACCCGGGTGCCGGGGGTGGCCGCGCTGACCGCCGGTCCAGGCGTCACCAACGGGATGAGCGCGATGGCCGCCGCGCAGCAGAACTCGTCGCCGCTGCTGGTTCTCGGCGGCCGGGCACCGGCGCTGCGCTGGGGAATGGGATCGCTGCAGGAGATCGACCACGTGCCGTTCGTGGCACCGCTGGCCCGCTTCGCGGCGACCGCGCAGTCGGCCGAGGCCGCGGGCCTGCTTGTCGACGAAGCATTGCGGGCCACGGTCGGCGCCCCGTCGGGCGTCGGTTTCGTCGACTTTCCCATGGACCACGTGTTTTCCATGTCGGACGATGACGGCCGACCCGGCGCCCTGGACGACCTGCCGGCCGCGCCGGGCGCCGACACCGACGCCCTGGACCGGGCTTCCGAGCTGCTGTCCGCGGCGCAGCGCCCGGTGATCATGGCGGGCACCAACGTGTGGTGGGGACGCGGGGAGGCCGCGTTGCTGCGCCTGGCCGAGCAACGGCAGATCCCGGTGCTGATGAACGGGATGGCGCGCGGCGTGGTGCCCGCCGATCACCCGCTGGCGTTCTCGCGCGCGCGCTCAAAAGCGTTGGGCGAGGCCGACGTTGCCCTGGTGATCGGGGTGCCGATGGACTTCCGGCTGGGCTTCGGCAAGGTGTTCGGGCCGCAGACCCAGCTGATCGTGGCAGACCGTGTCGTTCCGGAACGCGAACATCCGCGGCCCGTCGCGGCCGGACTCTATGGGGACCTGACGGCGACCCTGTCGGCGCTCGCTGGAACGGGCGCGGCCGCGCACCAGAGCTGGATCGAGGAGCTGCGCACGGCCGAGACCGCGGCGCGCGACCTCGAGAAGGCCGAGCTGGCCGATGGCCGGACCCCGCTGCACCCGATGCGGGTGTACGCGGAGCTGGCGCCCATGCTGGACCGCGACGCCATCGTCGTTATCGACGGCGGGGACTTCGGTTCCTACGCCGGCCGCGTGATCGACAGTTATCTGCCGGGCTGCTGGCTGGACAGCGGCCCGTTCGGCTGCCTGGGGTCGGGGCCGGGCTATGCGCTGGCGGCCAAACTCGCCCGGCCCGACCGTCAGGTCGTCCTGCTGCAAGGCGACGGTGCCTTCGGGTTCAGCGGCATGGAGTGGGACACCTTGGTGCGGCACAACGTCCCAGTGGTCTCGGTGATCGGCAACAACGGAATCTGGGCTCTGGAAAAGCACCCCATGGAGGCGTTGTACGGCTATTCGGTGGTCGCCGAGCTGCGCCCGGGCACCCGCTACGACGAGGTGGTGCGCGCGCTGGGTGGCCACGGCGAGCTGGTCTCCACCCCGGCCGAGCTGCGGCCGGCTCTCGAGCGTGCCTTCGCCAGTGGGCTACCTAGCGTCGTCA
The DNA here is from genome assembly GCA_963767375.1 of uncultured Actinomycetota bacterium. Lineage (GTDB taxonomy): Bacteria > Actinomycetota > Actinomycetes > Mycobacteriales > Mycobacteriaceae > Mycobacterium. Next base: position 292,279 of record CAVYDT010000003.1, on the reverse strand, counting down.
ACGTGCTGACCGACCCGAGCGTCGTCTACCCGCGCCGCTCAAACCTGGCCTGACGAGCCACGAACGCACGCTCAGGCCGGGTGGGCGGTCGCGTACCGTTGACCTGTGCCTAAGACCACCCGCGCGCAGTCCGGCCGCTTGAGCAGCCGATTTTGGCGGCTGCTCGGCGCCAGCACCGAGAAGAACCAGAGCCGTTCGCTCACCCAGGTCACCGCTTCGGAGGAGTACCACGAGGAAGCCGCCGACCTCAACGACGAGAAGCTGCGCAAGGCGGCGGGCCTGCTCAAGCTCGAGGACCTCGCCGAATCCGAAGACATCCCGCAGTTCCTTGCGATCGCCCGGGAAGCGGGCGATCGGGCAACGGGGCTGCGGCCGTTTGACGTTCAGCTGCTGGGCGCGCTGCGCATGCTTGCCGGTGACGTCATCGAGATGGCCACCGGTGAGGGCAAGACTCTCGCCGGGGCGATCGCGGCCGCCGGCTACGCGCTGGCCGGCCGGCACGTGCACGTCGTGACCATCAACGACTACCTGGCCCACCGCGACGCGGAGTGGATGGGCCCGCTGATCGAGTCGCTGGGCCTGACGGTCGGCTGGATCACCGCGGAGTCGACAAGCGAGGAACGCCGAGCCGCCTACGACTGCCACGTCACCTACGCGTCGGTCAACGAGATCGGCTTCGACGTGCTGCGCGATCAGCTGGTCACCGACGTCGCCGACCTGGTGTCACCCAATCCCGATGTGGCCCTTATCGATGAGGCCGACTCGGTGCTGGTCGACGAGGCGCTGGTGCCCCTGGTGCTGGCCGGCACCACCCACCGCGAGACGCCTCGGCTGGAGATCATCACGCTGGTCGGTGAGCTGGACGCCGGCAGCGATTTCGACACCGACTCCGATAGCCGCAACGTGCATCTCACCGACGTCGGCGCGCGCAAGGTGGAGAAGGCGCTCGGCGGCATCGATCTGTACTCCGAAGAACACGTCGGCACCACGCTGACCGAGGTCAACGTCGCGCTGCATGCGCATGTGCTGTTGCAACGCGACGTGCATTACATCGTCCGCGACGACGCGGTGCACCTGATCAACGCCTCCCGAGGCCGCATCGCGCAACTCCAGCGCTGGCCGGACGGTCTGCAGGCCGCCGTCGAGGCCAAGGAGGGCATCGAGACCACCGAGACCGGCGAGGTGCTCGACACCATCACGGTGCAAGCACTGATTAACCGCTACGCCACCGTGTGCGGCATGACGGGCACCGCGCTGGCCGCCGGTGAGCAGCTGCGCCAGTTCTACAAGCTCGGTGTGTCACCGATACCGCCGAACACGCCCAACATCCGCGAGGACGAATCGGACCGGGTCTACATCACCGCCGCCGCCAAGAACGACGCGATCGTCGATCACATCGCCGAGGTGCACCAGACCGGCCAGCCGGTGCTGGTCGGCACCCGCGACGTCGCCGAGTCCGAGGAGCTGCACGAGCGGCTGGTGCGCCGCGGCGTACCCGCGGTGGTGCTCAACGCGAAGAACGACGCCGAGGAGGCGCAGGTGATCGCCGAGGCCGGCACCCATTGCACGGTCACGGTGTCCACCCAGATGGCCGGGCGCGGCACCGACATCCGGCTCGGCGGGTCCGACGAGTCCGATCACGACAGGGTCGCCGAACTGGGCGGGCTGCATGTGGTAGGCACGGGCCGCCATCACACCGAGCGGCTGGACAACCAGCTGCGTGGCCGCGCGGGTCGCCAGGGCGATCCGGGGTCGTCGGTGTTCTTCTCCAGTTGGGAGGACGACGTCGTCGCGGCCAACCTCGAGCGCAACAAGTTGCCCCTGGAAACCGACGAGGATGGCCGGATCGTCAGCGCCAAGACCAGCAGCCTGCTCGACCACGCGCAGCGCGTCGCCGAGGGCCGCCTGCTGGATGTGCACGCGAACACGTGGCGCTACAACCAGCTGATCGCCCAGCAACGCGCCATCATCGTCGATCGGCGAAACACGTTGCTGCGCACCGCAACCGCGCGTAAGGAGCTGGCCGAACTGGCGCCGGACCGCTACGACGAGCTGTCCGAAGAAATCTCCGATGACCGCCTCGAGACGATCTGCCGGCAGATCATGCTGTACCACCTCGACAGGGGCTGGGCCGATCATCTGGCCTATCTGGCCGACATCCGCGAGAGCATCCATCTGCGGGCGCTGGGGCGGCAGAACCCGCTCGACGAGTTCCACCGGTTGGCTGTCGACGCGTTCGCGTCGCTGGCGGCCGACGCGATCGAGGCGGCCCAACAGACCTTCGAAACCGCGAATGTCCTCGAAGAGGAGCAAGGACTGGACCTGTCCAAGCTGGCGCGGCCGACGTCGACGTGGACCTACATGGTCAACGACAACCCGCTGTCCGACGACACGCTGTCCACTCTGAGCCTGCCCGGCGTATTCCGCTGAGCCTTGATCCCCTTGGGTTCCTAGTGCGGACCGCATCCTTCCCGCGTTAAGGTCACGGCTCATGGAGGCCGAGCGTCCGCCGGATCGGGTGCTGACCGTACCCAACCTGCTCAGCGCCATCCGCCTGGCGCTCATCCCGGTCTTTATTTACCTGCTGCTGGTCGCGCACGCCCAGGGTTGGGCGGTGGCGATCCTGATGTTCAGCGGCGCCTCCGACTGGGCCGACGGCAAGATAGCCCGGTCGTTGAACCAGTCGTCGCGGTTGGGGGTCCTGCTGGACCCGGCCGTCGATCGCCTCTACATGGTGGCCGTTCCCGTCACGATGGCGGTGCGCGGGATCGTGCCGTGGTGGTTCGTCATCACCCTGCTGGCGCGCGACGCACTGCTGGCTGCGACGCTACCGCTGCTGCGCAGTCGCGGATTGTCGGCGCTGCCGGTGACCTACGTCGGCAAGGCCGCGACGTTCGCGTTGATGTCGGGCTTTCCGCTGGTGCTGCTGGGGCAGTGGCCCGCGCTGTGGAGCCGGGTGGTGGGCGCCTTCGGGTGGGGGTTTTTGATCTGGGGTATGTACATGTACCTGTGGGCGTTCGTGCTCTACGTGGTGCAGATAACGCTGGTGGTGCGCCACCTGCCCAAGCTCAGCAAGGCCGATCAGCGACTCGCCCAAAAAGCAGGTGAACATGGCTGAACCCGACCGGCTACTCGGCGGCTATGACCCCAACGCCGGATACAGCGCCCACGCGACGCGGCCCAAGCACATTCCGGTGCCCTCATTGCTGCGCGTGCTGCTGTCGGAGCACCTGGACCCCGGTTACGCCGCTCAAGCCAAAGTGGCGGGCGCACGCTCGACCAGACCGCCAAGCTGGCGGGCCCGCGTTTTCGGATGGCTCTGGCAGGCCCTGGCCGCGATGCTGGTCGCCGCGGTGTTCGCCGCCGCCGTCGCGCAGGCCCGCTCGGTTGCGCCCGGGGTGCGCACCGCCCAGCAGCTGCTGGCCACGAGCGTGCGGTCAACCGAGACCTCTGCCACCAAGCTGGCCCAGCGGCGCAGCGTGCTCACCAGGGAGCTCGACGACGTCCAGCGGCGCGCACTGGCCAGCGACGCCGAGGGGCAGCGGCTGCTGACCCGCCTCGACGCGCTCAGCCTCGCGGCGGCCAGCACGGCCGTCATCGGGCCGGGCCTGACGGTGACGATCACCGATCCCGGCGTCGGCCCGAATCTGTCGGACGTCTCGAAGCAGCGGGTCAACGGCAGCCGGCAAATCATTCTGGACCGCGACCTGCAGCTCGTCGTCAACTCGTTGTGGGCCAGCGGTGCCGAGGCCATCTCGGTCGGCGGCGCCCGGATCGGGCCGAATGTGACCATCCGGCAGGCCGGTGGCGCGATCCTGGTCGACAACAACCCCACCGGCAGCCCCTACACGATCCTGGCCGTCGGACCGCCGCACTCGATGCGAGACGTCTTCGACCACAGCCCCGGTCTGCAGCGTCTGCGGCTGCTGGAGGTCTCCTACGGCGTCGGCGTCACCGTCAACGTTTCCGACGGCCTTTCGCTGCCGGCCGGTTCGGTCCGGGATATCAAGTTCGCCAAGCAGATTGGGCCCTAGTGAAAGAAGTCTCCGCAGCATGATCGGTATCGCGGCGCTTGTCATCGGCATCGTGCTGGGTTTGGTTTTCCACCCCAGCGTGCCCGAGGCCATCCAGCCCTACCTACCGATCGCGGTGGTCGCCGCCCTCGACGCGGTGTTCGGCGGGCTGCGCGCCTACCTCGAGCGGATCTTCGATCCGAAGGTCTTCGTCGTGTCGTTTGTGTTCAACGTGCTGGTGGCCGCCCTGATCGTCTACGTCGGCGACCAGCTGGGGGTTGGCACGCAGTTGTCCACCGCGATCATCGTCGTGCTGGGTATCCGCATCTTCGGCAATGCGGCCGCACTACGGCGCCGGCTGTTCGGAGCATGACGGAGACGAGATGAGCGAGAGCCAGGACCCCCCAGAGCACGGCCGTCACGAGCTACCCGCCGACCTTCCGCGGCCGGAAATCGGGCCGGTACACGGCGGCGGGCTGGCTGGACTGTTGCGGGGCGGGCGATCCCGGTCGGCGTTCGGGGCGTTGGCGATCGTGTTGTGCTTGGTCCTGGGGATCGCCATCGTCACCCAGGCCCGCACGACCAGATCCGGTGATTCGCTGGAAACCGCCCGTCCGGCGGATCTGTTAGTGCTGCTGGATTCGCTGCGGCAGCGCGAGGCCACGCTGAACAGCGAAGTGACCGACCTGCAGAACACGCTGAACTCCCTGCAAGCCTCGGGCAACACCGATCAGGCCGCCATCCAGAGCGCTCAGGCCAAGTTGGCGGCGCTGTCCATCCTGGTCGGTGCAGTCGGCGCCACCGGGCCTGGTGTCACGTTGACGATTGACGATCCCGGCCCCGGGGTGGCACCGGAGGCGATGCTCGACGTGGTCAACGAGTTGCGTGCCGCAGGCGCCGAGGCGATCGGGATCAACGATGCACACGATTCGGTGCGCGTCGGCGTCGATACCTGGGTGGTCGGTGTCCCCGGCTCACTGACCATCGACAACAAGACACTGTCGCCGCCGTATTCGATTCTCGCGATTGGTGATCCGCCGACGCTGGCCGCCGCGATGAACATTCCCGGCGGCGCGGAGGACAGCGTCAAACGCGTCGGCGCGCGGATGTCCGTGCAACAGTCCGACCGGGTGGACGTGACCACCTTGCGGCAACCGAAACCGCACCAATACGCTCACCCCGTCAAGTGAACCAGCCCGCCTACTAGACCAGAACAGGATCACCGTGAGCGATATCCCCGCCGATCTGCACTACACCGCCGAACACGAATGGGTTCGCCGCAGCGGGGAAGACACCGTGCGCATCGGCATCACCGACTTCGCGCAGTCGGCACTGGGTGACGTCGTCTTTGTGCAGCTGCCCGACGTCGGCAGCGAGGTGGCCGCCGGCGAGTCCTTCGGTGAGGTGGAATCGACGAAGTCGGTGTCGGACCTCTACGCGCCGGTGTCGGGCAAGGTAGTGGCGGTCAACAGCGATCTGGACGGCAGCCCGCAACTGGTGAACTCCGATCCGTACGGTGCGGGCTGGCTGCTGGATGTCCAGGCCTCCGACGTGGCTGCTTTGGAGTCGTCGGTCTCCGAGTTGCTCGACGCTGAGGCCTACCGCGGCACACTGACCGAATGACGGTTGCTAAGGTGCCTGCCAGCGCCGCGCCGATGCGGGCCATGGACCATCCTGGCTCTTCCTGCGGTGGAGGCACAATGCGGGCCGGTGCGCGGTACGGTCAACGCACCAGCTTTGGAGGGCTTTGGATGGCTTCAGAGAGCTTCAGAACGGTTGAGACGGTAGTAATCGGTAAAACAAGGCGGAGAATCTAGTAGGAAGCCGGCCGAGCGGCCCGGTCAGACAACGCCACAGCGGCCAGAAGGAGCAGCGGGTGACGGACATGGACTCAGGAAGTTCGCAAGACCAGACTTCTGAAGATGTCACGGTGGAGACGACCTCGGTCTTTCGCGCCGACTTCCTCAACGAACTGGATGCCCCGGCGCAAGCGGGCACCGAGAGCGCGGTATCCGGGGTCGAAGGGCTCCCGGCCGGCTCGGCGTTGCTAGTCGTCAAACGGGGACCCAACGCGGGGTCGCGCTTCCTGCTCGACCAGGCCATTACGTCCGCCGGGCGGCACCCCGACAGCGACATCTTCCTCGATGACGTCACCGTGAGCCGTCGCCACGCCGAATTCCGGTTGGAAGGCAACGAGTTCCACGTCGTCGACGTCGGCAGCCTCAACGGCACCTACGTCAACCGCGAGCCGGTGGATTCAGCGGTGTTGGCAAACGGTGACGAAGTGCAGATCGGCAAGTTCCGCTTGGTCTTTTTGACCGGACCCAAGCAAGGCGGCGACGACGACGGGGGAACCGGAGGCTAGTGAGCGCGCCCGATAGCCCGGCGCTGGCCGGGATGTCGATCGGGGGGGTCCTCGAGCTGTTGAGGCCGGATTTCCCCGATGTCACCATCTCCAAGATCCGCTTCCTGGAGGCGGAGGGACTGGTGACGCCGCAGCGCGCCGCGTCGGGGTATCGGAGATTCAGCGCGTACGACTGTGCGCGGCTGCGTTTCATCCTCACCGCCCAGCGGGATCACTACCTGCCGCTGAAGGTCATCCGCGCTCAGCTGGACGCTCAGCCCGACGGTGAGCTACCGCCGTTCGGATCGCCTTATGGCGTACCGCGATTGGTGTCGGTGGCGGACGGCAGTGACTCTGGGGACGAATACCAGGCCGAATCCGACGCGGCATCCGATTTCAAGGCGGCCTCGCCCACTCCCGTCCGGCTGAGCCGAGAAGACGTCCTGGAGCGCTCGGGGGTGGACGACAACCTGCTGACGGCGCTGCTCAGGGCCGGAGTGATCAACACCGGGCCAGGCGGTTTCTTCGACGAACACGCCGTCGTGATACTCCAATGTGCGCGGGCGCTGGCCGATTACGGCGTCGAGCCGCGCCATCTGAGGGCGTTCCGCTCGGCGGCCGACCGGCAGTCCGATCTGATCGCCCAAATCGCCGGGCCGTTGGTCAAAGGTGGTAGGGCCGGTGCCCGCGACCGCGCCGACGACTTGGCGCGGGAAGTCGCCGCCCTTGCCATCACTTTGCACACCTCGTTGATCAAGTCCGCCGTACGCGACGTTCTGCATCGCTGAGGATTAGACTTCGTTCGACAGCTTGGTGTTCGGCGGCATTTTCGGCGGCATGGCGGAGGGCAGACACAGATGGGTGAAGTTCGTGTGGTCGGCATTCGTGTCGAGCAGCCGCAGAACCAGCCGGTGCTGTTACTGCGCGAAGCCAACGGTGACCGGTACCTGCCGATCTGGATCGGCCAGTCGGAGGCCGCCGCGATCGCACTGGAGCAGCAAGGCGTCGAGCCACCCCGCCCGCTGACGCATGATCTGATCAGGGATCTCATTGCCGCGCTTGGCCATTCACTCAAAGAGGTGCGGATCGTCGATCTGCAAGAGGGCACTTTCTACGCTGATCTGATCTTCGACCGCGACATCAAAGTGTCGGCGCGCCCATCGGACTCCGTGGCGATCGCCCTGCGGGTCGGCGTCCCGATCTACGTCGAGGAGGCGGTGCTGGCCCAGGCCGGCCTGCTGATCCCCGACGAGAGCGACGAAGAATCCAGCAGCGCTGTCCCTGAGGACGAGGTGGAGAAGTTCAAGGAGTTCCTCGACAGCGTCTCACCCGACGATTTCAAGGCCACCTAGCCGCTTAGCCGCGCGAGAGGTTTGGATGTTACGGGGGAGGTCAATATCACGGATGCATCTCATCTAGCACCGAAATGCGACACGCCTGGCGGTTAGCCACCCGCTCGTCCGGCTGGCGGCCATACTTTAATGACAACTTAAGGCACGGCAGCTATCGAACAGCAGTAAGCTTTCTAACACTCAGGCCTGACCGAGGGTGGCTGTCCACGCAGCCAGAGACGCAGCTAGCGACCATAGCGCGATCGGCGAGAGGAACCCACCGTGAGCGAGCAGCCACGTCAAGGTCAACTAGACCTTGGTGACCACGCGGACGGCGCGACCAGTGGTGACAATGGCCTCAGTGGCCCCACCGCGGCGCCCGTGCAACCTGGACTGTTTCCCGACGATTCCGTTCCCGACGAGTTGGTCGGCTACCGCGGGCCCAGTGCCTGCCAGATCGCCGGAATCACGTATCGCCAGCTGGACTACTGGGCACGCACCTCGCTGGTGGTGCCCTCGATTCGCAGCGCGGCCGGCTCCGGCAGCCAGCGGCTCTACTCTTTCAAGGACATCCTGGTTCTCAAGATCGTCAAGCGGTTGCTCGACACCGGTATCTCGCTGCACAACATCCGCGTTGCCGTCGACCACCTGCGCCAGCGCGGTGTCAAGGACCTAGCCAACATCACCCTGTTCTCCGACGGCACCACGGTGTACGAGTGCACGTCAGCCGAAGAGGTCGTCGACCTGCTGCAGGGCGGGCAGGGCGTGTTCGGCATCGCGGTGTCCGGCGCGATGCGCGAGCTGACCGGCGTCATCGCCGACTTCCACGGCGAGCGCGCCGACGGCGGCGAATCGATTACCGCCCCGGAAGACGAGCTGGCTTCCCGTCGCAAGCATCGCGACCGCAAGATCGGCTAGTTTCTCCCGGCTCCCTGCCCGCACGAGCGTGCGCAGTTGTACACCTGGTGCTGCGTGTCGGCGTACAAACACGCGCGCTCGCGGTGAGTGGGGCCGGGTAGACTGGATCACGCATCGCGCTCGCGCGGGAGAGTTCTGTGGCGGCCAGCTACAGACGCCGAAGGAGCAATACCTCTCCGTCAACCTCTCAGGCACCCGGACCGCGCTGGATAACGATGCCTCTGGAAAGCGGCTAGACCGGTACCGGTCATAAATCACAGCCCGCCGATGGGGAAAGGCGCCGGTCCGTACCAGCGCTGAATCTCTCAGGCGCCCGGCGGACGGGCGAAGACAGAGGGAGAGGACCGGTAGTCCTCTGCCCCTGCTAATGCCCGTCAGGAGTTCGCCAGTGTCCGACCAATCGACGTCCTACCAATCGACGTCCGACCAATCAACGTTCGCAGACCGGCACATCGGCCCCGATGAGGAGGCCATCGCGGCCATGCTCGCGGTCATCGGTGTCGACTCGCTCGACGCCTTGGCGGCCAAGGCGGTCCCGACGGGCATCCTGGACAAGCTCACCAACGGCGACGCACCGGGGCTGGACCGGCTGCCGCCGGCCGCCAGCGAGGCCGAGGCGCTCGCCGAGCTGCGGGCGCTGGCCGACTCCAACACCGTTGCGGTCTCGATGATCGGGCAGGGCTACTACGACACGCTCACGCCCCCGGTGTTGCTGCGCAACATCATGGAGAACCCGGCCTGGTACACCGCTTACACGCCCTATCAGCCCGAGATCAGTCAGGGCCGGCTGGAAGCGCTGCTGAATTTCCAGACCATGGTCACCGACCTCACCGGCCTCGAGATCGCGAACGCGTCCATGCTCGACGAGGGCACCGCGGCCGCCGAGGCCATGACGTTGATGCACCGCGCGGCTCGCGGCAGCGCAAACCGGCTGGCCGTCGACGCCGATATCTTCGCCCAGACGGCGGCGGTGCTGGCCACCCGCGCTAAGCCGTTGGGCATCGAGATCGTCACCGCCGACCTGCGTGACGGCCTGCCCGACGGTGAGTTCTTCGGCGTCGTGGCCCAGCTGCCCGGGGCCAGCGGCCGGATCACCGACTGGTCGGCTCTGGTGTCCCAGGCGCCCGACCGCGGCGCATTGGTCGCCATCGGCGCGGACCTGTTGGCGCTGACGCTGATCACACCGCCTGGCGAGATCGGCGCCGACGTCGCGTTTGGAACCAGCCAAAGGTTCGGCGTGCCAATGGGATTCGGCGGACCCCACGCCGGATATCTGGCGGTGCACGCCAAGCACGCCCGGCAGCTGCCGGGCCGGCTGGTCGGGGTGTCCGTCGACACGGACGGCTCGCCGGCCTACCGGCTGGCACTGCAGACTCGCGAACAGCACATCCGCCGCGACAAGGCGACCAGCAACATCTGCACGGCGCAGGTGCTGCTGGCGGTGATGGCCGCGATGTACGCCAGCTACCACGGCGCCGACGGGCTGACCGCGATCGCCCGCCGCGTGCACTCCCATGCCGAAACCATCGCCGCCTCATTGGGCGACGCGCTGGTGCACGACAAGTACTTCGACAGCGTGCTGGCCCACGTGCCGGGGCGTGCCGACGAGGTGCTGGCCAAGGCCAAGGCACAGGGCATCAACTTGTGGCGCGTCGACGCCGATCATGTGTCGGTGGCCTGCGACGAAGCCACGACGGATGCCCATGTGGCGGCGGTTCTGGACGCCTTCGGGGTGTCGGCCGCCGAACCGGTGTGCGCGGGCATCGTGAACCGCGCCTCGGACTTTCTGACCCACCCCGCGTTCACGCAATACCGCACCGAGACGTCGATGATGCGGTACCTGCGCGCGCTGGCGGACAAGGACATCGCCTTGGACCGCAGCATGATTCCGCTCGGCTCGTGCACCATGAAGCTCAACGCCGCGGCCGAGATGGAGCCGATCACCTGGCCCGAATTCGCGCGTCAGCATCCGTTCGCCCCGGCCTCCGACACCCCGGGGCTGCGTCGGCTCATCGCCGACCTGGAGGGCTGGCTGGTGGACATCACCGGCTACGACGCCGTCTCGTTGCAACCCAACGCGGGCTCCCAAGGCGAGTACGCCGGCCTGCTGGCGATCCACGACTATCACGAAAGCCGGGGCGAACCGCACCGCGACATCTGCCTGATCCCGTCCAGCGCACACGGCACCAACGCGGCGTCGGCCGCACTGGCCGGGATGCGGGTGGCCGTGGTGGCCTGCCGCGCCAACGGCGACGTCGACCTCGACGACCTGCGGGCCAAGGTGGCCGAGCATGCGGACCGGCTGGCCGCCTTGATGATCACCTACCCGTCCACGCACGGCGTCTACGAGCACGACATCGCCGACATCTGCGCGGCGGTGCACGACGCCGGCGGTCAGGTCTATATCGACGGCGCCAACCTCAACGCGCTGGTCGGTCTGGCCCGGCCGGGGAAGTTCGGCGGCGACATCAGCCATCTGAACCTGCACAAGACGTTCTGCATTCCGCACGGCGGCGGCGGCCCCGGCGTCGGTCCGGTGGCGGCGCGCTCGCATCTCGCCCCGTTCCTGCCCGGTCACCCGTACGCCTCTGAGCTGCCCGACGGCCGGCCGGTCTCGTCGGCGCCGTACGGGTCGGCCTCGATTCTGCCGATCACCTGGGCCTACATCCGGATGATGGGCGCCGACGGTCTGCGGGCGGCGTCGCTGACCGCGATCGCCTCGGCCAACTACATCGCCCGCCGGCTCGACGAGTACTTCCCGGTGCTCTACACCGGCGAGAACGGCATGGTCGCCCACGAGTGCATCCTGGACCTGCGGCCGATCACCAAGTCCACCGGCGTGTCCGTCGACGATGTCGCAAAACGCTTGGCGGACTACGGCTTCCACGCACCGACCATGAGCTTCCCGGTGGCCGGCACACTGATGGTCGAGCCCACCGAGAGCGAGAGCCTGACCGAGGTCGATGCGTTCTGCGAGGCCATGATCGCCATCCGCGGCGAGATCGAGAAAGTGGCGGCCCGGCTGTGGCCTGTTGAAGACAATCCGCTGCGGGGCGCACCACACACCGCCGAATGCCTGCTGGTTTCCGACTGGGACCACCCGTACACCCGCGAAGAGGCCGCCTATCCGCTCGGTAAGGCATTCCGGCCCAAGGTGTGGCCGCCGGTGCGTCGCATCGACGGGGCGTATGGCGACCGCAACCTGGTCTGCTCCTGCCCGCCGGTGGAGGCGTTCGTATAACAGGAGCCTGAACCCGGCTAGTCCTCAGCCGAAGCGCTCGACGATCGCGGCGACGATCTCATCGGGCGCATCCTCCTGGATGAAATGCTTGGCGTTGGGCAACTCGACGAGGACGTGATCGGGAAACGTCGCGCGCATCCGTGGCAGCGACGGGCCGGGTCTGAACGCGAAGTCTTTCATGCCCCAGACGAACAGCGCGGGCTTGGCACCCAGCTTGGCCGGCACTTCCCGGCCGAGCCGTTCCAGCAGTGGACGGGCTCCCAAGAGCTGCTTGGGCATCTCGGCCACGCCCAGCCGTGCGGCCGGGCTGGGCTGCACCGCCCGGTAGTGCTCCATTACCGCGGCGGTGGGGCGGCGCTCGGTTCCCGCGGGAATCATCTGCTCGACGAAGAAATTGCGCTGCAAGATCGCCCATTGCATTGGCGGGCTGGACATCACCCGGCTGAAGATCTTCGTCGTCAGCACGTCAGTAGGCCAGAACCAGGTGTTGCCGAGGATGACGCCGCGCACCCGATCGGCACGCTCCACCGCAACCGACATGCCGATCGGCCCACCCCAGTCCTGGCCCATCGTCAGGTAGCCGTCCAGGCCTAGGTGATCGACGAATTCGCCGACGACTCGGGCGTGCTCGTCGACCTTGTACCCGAATCCGTCGGGGCGCTCCGACAGCCCGAACCCAAGATAATCCGGTGCAATACAACGGAACCGGTCACGCAGCGCGATCACAATGTCGCGATACAGGAAGCTCCATGTCGGATTGCCGTGGCACAACAGGATCGGCGGGCCGTCTCCCTCATCGATGTAGTGGACGCGGCCCCGCGAGCTCTCGAACCAGCGCGACTCGAACGGATAGAGCTGCGGATCCGGCGTGAAATCAAACCTCAAGACGCTCATCTTCTCGAGCTTCGCGGCTTCTTCTCTTTGTAGCAAGTCGCGTCGGGGTTCGGAGGCCGCGTAACGTCTTGAGCGGCACCGGCGGTGCGATCGTTGGGCGGGCCTTGATGCACTCTCGGTAGGGCGACGCGGTGTCAAGCGAGAAATCCCTCGGGGCGTAGCATCCGCAGAGGCGACGAAGCCCGCCACGACTGCCGCACCGGCTGACGGCTTCTAGGAAGTAGGCAACTCGCGGTACGAGGCAGGTGAGCGACAGGTGGCGCGCTTTACCAGCATCCTGTTCCCGAATGGCGGCGCACCGGAGGGTGTTGAAGCGGCGCCCGATTGCTTTGCCGACTTGCACTTAGACGAAATCATCGCCGCGGTGACCGCCGGGCATCCCACTGACGTCGACCGGTTCTTTTACGTCCCGCTGCACGATGTTTCCACCGTCGAGCACCGCCACCAGGTATTTCGAGATCTCGAAAGCGACCAAACCCGCCAGGCCGTCATGAATTTCGCTCACGGCATGCAAACGATGCGGCACCGACTTCAGCAGGCGAAGCAGCTGTCGAATCCGCTGCGACGGCACGGCTGGTTCATCTATGCCGTCCAAACGTTCTGCGACGCTGTGGCACTGCTACGAAACGATCTCGCTGCTGTCGAGTTGACCTCTCGCGGGCTACGCGACTTTGACCACTATCTGGACGAATACGTCGAGAGCGACACCTTCCGAAACCTGGTGAGCGACAGTGCGGCCGTACAGTCTGAGCTGCGCCGGGTTCGCTACACCGTACACGTCCAGGACCTGCGGGTTCACGTTGAAAAGTATGAAGACCAAACCGATTACAGTGAAGCCGTGGTGGCGACGTTCGCCAGATTCGCCACCGAGGTGACCAAGGACTACCACGTATCCCTCAAGGATCGCGCCGACATAAACCATGTCGACGAACAGATCCTCGAGTGCGTCGCCAAGCTTTATCCGGACGCCTCTGCACTGCTCGACGGATTCTGTCGCCGAAACGCGGGCTTCGTTGAGCCCTCGATCGCCCACTTCGACCACGAGATCTCGTTCTATTTGTCCTATTTGGCCTTTGTCGGCCGGTTGACCACTGAGGGCCTGGGGGGCCTCAACTTCAGCTATCCCGAGGTCACCACCGAACCCGGAGCGCTGTCCGCTGATGACGCCTTCGACCTAGCACTAGCGATGAAGTCGGAGCACGCAGGGCAGTCTTTGGTAAGCAACGGCTTTCGCCTGTCGGGGTCCGAAAGGATCTTCGTCGTCACGGGACCGAATCAGGGTGGCAAGACGACATTTGCCCGAACTATCGGCCAATGCGCCTATCTCGCGTCGCTCGGCTGCCCGGTACCCGCAAGACGTGCCAGGTTCACGTTGGCCGACCACATCTACACCCATTTCGACCGGCAGGAGAACCTGTCGACACTTCATGGCAAGCTCGAGGACGAGCTGATACGAATTCATGGCGTTCTCTCCCGCGCCACCACGGCGAGCATCATCATCATGAACGAAAGCTTCTCATCCACCACCGTCAGCGATGCACTGATAATCGGCGCGGAAATCCTTGAGCGGATCATTCAATTGCACTGCATCGCCGTCTACGTCACCTTCCTCGACGAACTTGCCAGCCTGGATCAGGCGTGCGTCAGCATGGTCGGCGAAGTAGCGACCGACAGTCCTACCCAACGAACCTTTCATTTCACCCGTCGCCCCGCGGACGGCTTGGCCTATGCCGCTGCGTTGGCCGACAAATACGGACTCAACTACGACGTCCTGCGACGGAGGATCGGCCCTTGAAAGTGCGCCTGTTACATCCGGAAAGTGACATCGATCTGGAGTCCCAGTTGCCTTGGCAGCTAAGCGCTCTCACCAACGATGACCTGGAACTGGACAGGCTCTACGCTGCCATGACAGCTGGCGACGCTTTTCTGCTCGAGATCGCCAGAAAGGTGGTCCCGCTGTCGGTAACCGATCCCGCCGTCATCGTGTACCGCCAACAGGTGCTGGCCGACTGTCTGGCCAATCGTACTGTGGTGCAACAGATGTACGACATCGCGGTCGCGGTCGACGGCGTCGAACTACGGCGCAAGGTGTTCCTCGGTGGGCTGATGTCGCGCAACCCGGCACTGATCCTGCGCCGCTCCGTGCGAGTCTTGGAGCTGCTCACGGAAAGCCTCAGGCAACTGAGTAGCCTATCCGAGGAATGCGCGGGCCAGTTCAGCTCCGCTGGGTTTCGGCAGTTATTTGCGATGCTCGCCGAGCAGGGCTCCGACGATTATTTGACCCGGGTTAACGAGTACCTCGGCGACTTGCACCTGGCGGGCGGTGTCCGATTCAGCGCCGGGCTCGGGTTGGGCAACGAAGGCGAGCGCTATGTGCTGCACCAACCACCCCGATCCAGGTGGTGGGCGAGGCTGACCGGGAATCACAACGACGGCTGCGGGTTTGTGGTCGACGAAACCGACCTAGCCGGTGCGCAAGCTCTCAGCAAGTTGGCGGGCCACGCCATCAACGACGTCGCCAACACGGTCACCCGATCGGCGGACCATCTCCAACGTTTCTTCGGACGGCTGCGGACCGAACTGGGGTTCTACCTGGGGTGCGTGAATTTACGTGACGAACTCACCAAACGGCTTGTGCCGACATCTTTTCCCGTACCCACGCAGATCGGGACACCGCGGTTTGCATGTCGTGGTCTGCGTGACGTAGCACTGTGCCTGACCACCAGCAAAAAAGTCAGCGGCAATGACGTCGACGCCGATGGCAAAACACTGATCGTCATCACCGGCGCCAACGAGGGCGGTAAGTCGACGTTTTTGCGCAGCGTCGGTGCGGCACAGGTAATGATGCAAGCGGGCATGTTTGTCGCCGCGGAAGCGTTTGCTGCCAACGTCCGAGACCGTGTCTTCACACACTTCAAGCGTGAAGAAGATGCCACCCTGACGCACGGCAAGCTCGACGAAGAACTCGCCCGAATGAGTGCGATCGCCGAGCATATGGGGTCCACGTCGTTGCTGTTGTGCAATGAATCCTTTGCTTCGACCAACGCGCGGGAAGGATCGCAGATCGCCCGAGGCATCGTGCACGCGATGGTCGAGAGTGGCGTCAAAGTGCTTTTCGTTACCCACCTCTACGACCTCGCCCACAGCCTGTACGCGCGTCACGATCCCGCTGACTTGTTTCTGCGGGCCGAGCGACTTCCGGATGGTGTACGGACATTCCGTTTGACGCCAGGCGCGCCCGAACCCACCAGTTATGGTGAGGATTCTTTACGGCGAATCTTCGGCATCACTGCGGACGCGCACGAAGGACGAGTGGCATCCAGCTGAAATCCCCCGACGCAGCCAGTCAAGTCCCAGTTAGAGCCAACTTGGTTGCCACGAACCGAACGGGGTCAGTGGATACTTGTATTCGCCTGGTGTCTTGGACATCTCGATCATTTCCTTGACACCGGTGTAGCGGCCCATCGGCGTATCGACAACGAATCCATCGGGATCGGGATAGAGGTGCTCATCAGTTGAGCCGGCCGTCTTCGTCGCGTAGTCGCGATCGAAAATGCCCAACTCCGGAAGCCACAGCGCCGTGCGTACCAGCGAAACCCTCACGCGGTAGCTGCCGCCTTCCTTGGCGCGTCGGAGCAGTGCCGACAGGATGCCGCAGGTCGCGAGCCATCCCGCTGCGTAGTCGCAGGCCACGTAGATCGACGGGTGGACTGGCTTTTCGTCGCTTCCCTCGATGTTGTCCAGGCCCAGCGCGAAAGTGGCCGTGACGTCGAAGCCGACGCGATCCGACCACGGCCCGGTTTCGCCGGCCCAGGTGATCTGTGTATCGATGAGACCCGGGCGTTCCTCAATCACTTCCTCCGGCGCGATGTGGAAGCGCTGCCGCCATCCCGGACGACGATTGGTGACCAATACGTCAGCCCCGGAAAGCAGCTCACGGAATTTCGCCTGGCCTTCCTTGCTGCTCAACTCGAGCATGGTGGAGCGCACTCCGACATGCGAGGTGTAGTGCCAGAGCGTGTGCTCGACATCGGATGGTCGCCACACGTTGAGCGCGTCGGCGCCATGCAGGGCCATTGCGCGACCGATCGATGGGGCCGCAATGACGTGGCTTGACGAAAGGAGGCGGATACCGTCGAGCGGCGTCGTCGGATTGGGCGCAAATGGTATCGGCGCGCTTTCGCCGACCTTCTCGACGCTGACGAGAGGTATCAGTCCCAAGTTCTTCGTGAAGGCCTCCATCTTGAGCACGTCTTTGATATTGCGGGCCAGCGGCATTGGTACGCCCGCCTTCTCCGCGGCTTGTTCGAGTTCCGCACCGTTCCACTCTTTGACCGCATCGCGTAGCGCCTCATACGTGCCGCCCCGGGGTTTGAGAAGCTCGAGTGCGCGCTGGCGCAATGCGGGGTAAATCTCGGCGAACATAATCCACTTGCCGTCCCCGGTGGGAACAATATCCGGGCCGCCGGAGAATGGGCTATATGGATCGGTTCGTCCGGGGAATCCATTGACTAGCTCCCACTTTCCCTCGAGGAAAGGTGTGAGGCGTCGCAAGGCCTTGCGCACGTCGATGTGAATATCCTGCCCCTCGCCCGTACGCTCCTTCCAGATCTTTGCGACCAGGATCGCCTTGGCCGCAAGTGGTATCGCGCTAATGGCTCCGTAGGGCAAACGGTCCGGTGTGATCGGATCAGAGCCGTAATAGGTGACCTTGCCTCCGGAATCGGAAGTCGTCGCTCCTAAGCTCTGCAGTAAGGACTCAACATGTGCCGGTACGTCTATCGTGCTGCCCTGCAACGGATTGTCGTAGTTGGCGATGATGCTTTCCGCCAGCTGTTTTGCAGCACTCACAGTCCGTCTCCTCATTCGAATCGGTCGTTCACCCGCGATCTGGCCAAATATTCGGGAGAACTCCGACGAGGTCAATGTCCTGCGCACCAACGAGGGGCGGCTGATGTTGTCTCAGATCACACCCGGCCGCAACCGTAGTCTTGCGCGCCACCTCCGGTACCCGGCACGCGAGGGCCGCAGCGTAGGCAAAAGCTGAGGTCAGCTCAAATACGTGCTGATCGCCGTGGCCAGGTCAGGGGTCGCCGACGTCGGCAAGTTCTGGTAGCTGCCGCCGCTGAGCTGTGCGATGGCTTCCCAGGTTGCCCGGTCCGGGTCGCCGCCGAAGTCGATGACGTTGACCGCGACCGGCTTGGCCGGATCGGCGGTGCGCCGGATGAAGTCCTGCAGTCCCGGCCCGTCCAGCGTTTGGTCCGTGTGTGGCCCCGCCGTGATCACCAGCACCGAATTCGTTTGGCCGGCACGGTAGTTTGCGACCATGTCGCCGTAGATGATGCGCAGCGTGGTGAACGACACGGCACCGCCGTTGGATGAATACTGCTTGTCCAGCGCGGCCAGCAGGGCGGCCGAGCGGGGCTGGCCGTTGACCGGGTCGGACAGCGGCCCGGCGCCCACCTCCGATCGACCCTCATGGCCGTCGAATGTCCACAGCCCCAGCACCGAGTTCGGCGGCAGGGCCTTGATGCGGTCTTGAAGCACCGCGACCACGTTGGCCAGCCGGGACTTTCCGCCATCATCGGCGGGCAGCGACTGGTCGAGCATGATGGTCGCCGCCACCCCATTCGAGGGTGCGCTCATGGCGTCGGCCAGCGTGGCGCGCGCCGTGTCGTCACCCACCGACAGCGTGGAGGGTAGTGCCGCGAAGCTGGTGACGGCGCTGCTTGGCGGGTTGACGCCGTTGACGCGGAAACCGGCTTTGGCCAGCTCGGCCAGTTGCTCGGGCTTGCGCAGGAAGCGGGCGAACTCGCTGGCCGCCTCGGTCTGCTCCTTCGACAGCCACGAGCCGCTCAGCAGCACCGTGGGATAGTCGGCGACCGGGACGGGGCCGGGCGGCAGCCAGGAAGCCAACGTGCCCTTGGCATCCGGCAGCGACTGACCGCGCTGGAACAGTTGCTGCTCGGTCGTCACCACCGCATGCACCGGCGCCGCTGGGACCGCTGCTGCGTCACCGGGCTTGAGCAGCGCGTTCATCGCCTCTGTCAGCGTGGCGTCCGCCAGTTTGGGTTGTGCGCCGATCAGGGTGCGCACCGCCCCCACACCCTGGGTCGGCGGTGCGCCCGCGGGCACCGACGCGGCTGCCACCGCCTCGCCGGCCAGCGATGTGGCGTCGGCGTTGCCTTTGCTCGGGAGCGCAAGACGCAGCGAGCCCCAGGCCGGTAAGTTCAAGCCGGCCAATGAGTTCGGGTTGGTCTGCAACCCCGGCAGCGCGGCCCAGGTCTGGTTTGCCAGCGCGGACTGCAGTTCGGGCCGCACCGCGAGCAGCACCGGCGACGTCACCAGTGAACGGCTGTCGGTGATCGCCTTCTGACCAGAGGCCCCGGCGAGCCGGGCCGCGGAGATGGAGCTGCCGGGTATCCACAACGCCGGCTGGCCGCCCAGTTCGGCCGGCCACTTGTTGACCAAGCCGTTCACGACGGCGTCGGAGCCGGCGGGTTTGATGCTGACCGACACACAGCGATCGCCGACCGGTCCGGCCGACGTGTTGAAGCCTTCGACGAACTCCTGCAGGTGATCGGCGATCGAAGGGTCCGCGACGACGGCGACCGTCTCGTTGCCGCCCAGACAGCGCGCCGCGGCCGTGTGCCCGCGGTGGGACAACGCGTCACCGAAGAAACTCCACACGATCACCGTGCCCACGACGACGACGACCGCGACCAGGGCCACGATCAAGCCGATGCTGACTCCGCGCCGGCCGCCGGTGCTGCGGTGGCCGGCTTGCCAGGCACCGAATCCGTGGTGGCCGGACTGGGACGGGGGCGGTGGCTCCGATGGAGCCGTGGGCGGCTCCGCGGCGACCGCGCTGGCCTGCCGAGGCGGAAAATCCGGGTACTCGTCGTCGGGTACGGACGCGAATACGCCACCAGCATCGTGGTCCGCGCCGGGGTCCTCGCTCCCGGGAGAGGGCCCCTCGTCCGCATCGCCGCCGCCGCCGGCACCGTCATCGGCGGGGGACGGGAAGTCAGCCGCCGACTCGGTCCCCGCCCCAGCGTCCAAATCCTCAGCGGCCGCTTTCTCGGACAGCTCCTCGGCGGGCGGCGCCGCGGAATCTTTGGCGGCGGAATCCTCCGGGTCGGTCCTTCTGTGCCTACCCATGCCGGTGCCCGCTGCCTTTCCGTCGAATCATGGCCTGACCTGTCGAACCCCGATCAGGCACCGGCCCTGGCTTTGGCTTCACGACGGCGGCGGTGCAGGATCGGCTCGGTGTAGCCGTTGGGTTGCTGCCCTCCGGACAAGATCAGCTCCTGTGCGGCCAGGAAAGCGATGCTGTCGTCGAAGTCGGGCGCCATCGGGTGATACGCGGAGTCGCCGGCGTTCTGCTGATCGACCATCGGCGCCATCCGTTCCAGGCTGGCCCGCACGTCCTCGCTGGTGATGACGCCGTGCCGCAGCCAGTTGGCCAGCAACTGGCTGGAGATCCGCAGGGTTGCCCGGTCCTCCATGAGCGCCACGTTGTGGATGTCCGGCACCTTCGAGCAGCCGACGCCCTCGTCGATCCAGCGCACCACGTAGCCGAGGATGGACTGACAGTTGTTGTCGACCTCCTCGCGGATCTCCTCGGATGCCCAGGCCAGTTCCTTGGCCAACGGAATGGTCAGCAACTGGTCGACCGTGGCGCGTTTCTGTCCGGCCAGTTCCTCTTGCACCGCAGCCACGTCGACGAAGTGGTAATGCATCGCGTGCAGCGTGGCCGCGGTGGGCGAGGGCACCCAGGCGGTGCTGGCGCCGGCGCGGGGCTGGGCGATCTTCTGCTCGATCATGTCGGCCATCAGCTCGGTCATGGCCCACATGCCCTTGCCGATCTGGGCTCGACCGATGAACCCGGCCTCCAGACCGGCGTCGACGTTGTTGTCCTCGTAGGCCAGGATCCACGGTTGGGTCTTCATGGTGCCCTTGCGCACCATCGGGCCGGCCTCCATCGAGGTGTGGATCTCGTCGCCGGTGCGGTCCAGGAATCCGGTGTTGATGAACACGACGCGGTCGGCGGCGGCCTTGATGCACGCCCGCAGGTTGACGGTGGTGCGCCGCTCCTCGTCCATGATGCCAACCTTCAGGGTGCCCTGCGGCAACCCGAGCACGTCCTCGACGCGGCTGAACAGCTCGCAGGTGAACGCCACCTCGTCGGGACCGTGCATCTTGGGCTTGACGATGTAGATCGAACCGGTGCGGCTGTTGAGCAGCGGCCCGTTCCCGTCGGATTCCTTGAGCCCGTGGATCGCGGTCACGCCGGTGAACAGGGCGTCCATGATGCCCTCGAACATTTCTTTTTCTTCGCCGTTGCCGTCGCTTACGACGATGGCGTCGTTGGTCATCAAGTGACCGACGTTGCGCACGAACATCAGGCTGCGGCCCGGCAGCGTGAACTCGCCGCCGTCGGGTGCGGTGTAGCTCCGGTCCCCGTTGAGCGTCCTGGTGAAGGTCTTGCCGTCCTTGCCGACCTCTTCGGACAGGTCGCCCCTGTTCAGGCCGAGCCAGTTGCGGTAACCGAGCACCTTGTCGTCGGCGTCGACGGCGGCGACCGAGTCCTCGAAGTCCATGATCGTGGTAATCGCCGATTCCAGGATCACGTCCTTGACGCCCGCGCGGTCGGTCTTCCCGATCGGTGACTCCGGGTCGATCAGGATCTCGATGTGCAAACCGTGGTTGATGAGCAACACCGACGTCGGTGACTCGGCCTCGCCGGTGTACCCGGCAAACTGCCCAGGGTCGGCGAGCCCCTGGGGCTGCTCGGACTCGTCGGGCAAGGCGACCGCCAGCTGCCCGTCCTCGACGGTGATACCGGTGGCGTTGGACCACGAGCCCGACGACAGCGGCACGGCGCCGTCCAGGAACTTGCGCGCGTAGGCGATCACCTTGTCGCCGCGCACCTTGTTGTAGTCGGAACCCTTCTCGGCGCCGTCCTTTTCCGAGATGGCGTCGGTGCCGTAGAGAGCGTCGTACAGGGAGCCCCAGCGCGCGTTGGCCGCGTTCAGCGCAAACCGCGCGTTGAGGACCGGCACCACCAGCTGCGGACCTGCCATGGTCTTGATCTCGTCATCGACCCCGGACGTGGTGATGGTGAAGTCTTCGGGTTCGGGTTGCAGGTAGCCGATTTCGGTGAGGAAATCCCGGTAGGCGTCCACATCCACGGGCGCGATCACGCGTTGCTTGTGCCACCTGTCGATCTGGGCCTGCAGCTCGTCACGACGGTTCAGCAAATCCTGGTTCTGCGGGCTGAGATCGGTGACGACTTTGTCGACACCCGCCCAGAAGCTGTCCGGGTCGATATCGGTGCCGGGTAGCGCCTCTTTGTTCACGAAGTCGTAGAGCACCCGGGCGATGCGCAGGTTGCCCACCGACACGCGATCGGTCATAGTTCTCCTCCATTTTTGCCTCACCGGCAATTGCTCCAGCCTACCGACCAGCAGTCCGATGAGCCTATTCCGCCCAGCGGGAACGCAGGTCACGACGCGCTGACGGCTGCGGCCATCCCGATGCGGCGGTTACGGGAATCGCCTCTGGCGAACTACCGCACTGTTGCGGGCAATTCCAAGCCCTCTACCGCCGCTCAGAGCATACGGGCTGTCACCCGTCGCGCATCGCGCCGACCAAGTCCTCCACCAGATCCTCCATGGCCACCATCGCGACCAGCTGCCCACCGTCAGCACTGCCGGCGGTGACCAGTGCCAGATGGCTGTTGCTGCGCCGCATCCGGGATAGGGCATCGGCCAATGGCAGGGACTCGGGAACGCGCGGCAGCGGGCGCACCAGCGCCAGGTCGATGACGGTCGCCGGATCGCCACCCAGCGTCAAGACGTCCTTGATGTGCAGGTATCCGATGTAGTCACCGTCGAGGCCGACGACCGGAAACCGGGAGTAGCCGGTCTGGGCCAGCGCCTGTTCGACCGCACCGACGGTCGGCCCCGAACCGGCCTGGGCCACCTGGACCGCCCGAATGCCGGCAAGTGGGCGCGCGACATCGGCCACCACCCGGGTGCGGATCTGCAGCGCCCGGGTCAGCCGGGTGTGCTCCTCGTGATCGAGCAGGCCTTCGGACACCGACTCGGCGATCATCTCGGACAGCTGGGCCATGGACACCGCGCTGTCCAGCTCGTTTTTCGGCTCCACCCGCAGCGCGCGCAGCACCGCGTTGGCGCACTTGTTGTAGAACACGATGAACGGCCGGGCGGCCCGCACATAGGCCAGGTAGGGCGGTACCAGCAGCATCGCCGTCCGCTCCGGGCCGGCCAGGGCGATGTTCTTCGGCACCATCTCACCGAGCAGCACATGCAGCGTCACCACGACCGCCAGCGCGATCGCGAACGCCAGCGTGTGCGCCAGCGCCGGATGCATCTCGGTCAGTGCGAACGATTTGCGCAATAGGTCGGCGACCGCGGCCTCGCCGATCCGGCCGAGCAGGATGGAGGCCACCGTGACACCCAGCTGCGCGCCCGCCAGCATCGACGAGAGCTGCTCACCGGCCCGGATCACGGTCACCGCGCTGGCCTTGCCCTGCTCGGCCAACGCTTCGAGGCGGTCGCGACGAGCCGAGATCAGCGAAAATTCCGCTCCGACAAAGAACGCGTTGGCACCGATCAGCAGGATCGCCGCCAGCACTCCGAGCGCTTCGTGCATCAGCGGCCCAGCTCCGAGCCGGCTTCGTCATGACTTTCGGGTCGAGCGCCAAGTTCGGTCAACTCGAGCAGGTCGATCCGGCGGCCGTCCATCTGAACCACCGTCGCCTGCCAACGCATCGAGTCGTCCGGCAAGCCGTCCGCATCCAGCGCGGGCAGCTCGACCGTCTCGCCGACCTCGGGGATGTGGCCGAGCTGTTCGAGCACCAGGCCGCCGATCGTCTCGTATTCCCCTTCGGGGGCCCGGTATCCGGTCTCGGTGGATACCTCGTCGATGCGTAGCAGGCCCGACACCCGCCACCCGCTGCCGGCGGCCACCACGTCCGGAGTGGCATCGTCGTGCTCGTCGCGCACGTCGCCCACGATC
The DNA here is from genome assembly GCA_963767375.1 of uncultured Actinomycetota bacterium. Taxonomy (GTDB): domain Bacteria; phylum Actinomycetota; class Actinomycetes; order Mycobacteriales; family Mycobacteriaceae; genus Mycobacterium. Next base: position 268,492 of record CAVYDT010000003.1, on the reverse strand, counting down.
TCTTCGATCAGATCCTCGATGGTCACCATGCCCGCAGTGCCCCCGTACTCGTCGACAACCAGCGCGGTCTGCAAAGGGTTGGCGCGGATCTGCGCCATCACCGCATCGCCGTCCAGCGTCGAGGGCACCACGGGAACCGGCTTGACGACCGAGGTGAGCAGGGTGCTCGCGCGGTCGGCAGGGGGAATCGCGAACACCTGCTTGACGTGCACGATGCCGATGGTCGAGTCGAGGTCGCCGTCGACGAGCGGAAATCGGGAGAACCCGGACTCCGCGGCGACCGCGATCAGGTCGGCGACGGTGTCGTCGGTCTGCAACGCCACGACCTCCGTTCGCGGCGTCATCAGTTCCTCGGCGGTCAGGTTGCCGAACTGCAGCGACCGCCGCATCAGCGATGCGGTGGCGAGGTCCAGGGAACCGCTGCGGGCCGAGGTCCGCACCAGGGACAGCAGCTCCTGCGCCGAGCGGGCCGAGCGCAGTTCCTCGGCCGGCTCGATGCCCAATCGGCGCACGATCCAGTTCGCGGCCCCGTTGGTAGCCCGGATGGCCGGGGTGAGCAGCGCCGAAAACAGCAGTTGCGGGGCCACGACGGCGCGGGCGGTCCGCAGCGGACGCGCGACCGCGAGATACTTCGGCACCAGCTCGCCGAAGACCATCGATACCGAGGTGACGAGCACCAGCGCCATCACCGCGGTGATCGCGTCGGCCACCGGGTCGGGTACTCCGATCGCGTCGAACCAGGGATGCGGCAGGTTGGCCACCAGCGGCTCGGTCAGGTAGCCCGTGGCCAGCGTGGTGATCGAGATGCCCAACTGCGCACCGGACAGCTGAAACGACAGCCGGTGCTGGGCACGCTGGATGAAGCGGTCCCGGCGCTTACCGCTGCGGGCGTTGGCATCGACGGTGCTGCGATCCAGCGCGGTCAGCGAGAATTCGGCCGCGACAAACAGCGCGTTGCCGAAGATGAGCACCACGATGGCCAGCACGCTGACGGTGGTGACGGACAAGCTCACGGCCGGATCAGCCCGCTACGTCGCGCCGGGGATGCTCAGGCCTTGAGTGCCTCGGGACGGCCTCGATGGGTCCCCGGCGGGTGCCTGCGGCACGTCATCCCTTTCGCTCGATTCCACGCAACATGCTAGCGAAGTGTTTGCCAAGACTTCTGGCGCCGCACGGGTGGTGTCACCAGCCGGTGGGCAGCGGATGGCCCTCGGCGTAGCCGGCCGGCGACTGCACGCCGACGACAGCCCGCTCGTGCAGCTCCGCCAGGGTCGAGGCGCCGACATACGTGCAAGTGCTGCGCACGCCGGAGGTGATGTGGTCGAGCAGGTCCTCCACCCCACCGCGATCCGGGTCCAGCCCCATCCGGGCCGTCGAGATGCCTTCCTCGAACAGCGCCTTGCGGGCGCGGTCGAATGCGGTGTCGACGGCGGTGCGCGCCACCACCGCCCGCTTGGAGGCCATGCCGTAGCTCTCCTTAAACGGCCGGTCGTCGCGGTCGCGCATCAGGTCGCCGGGGGACTCGTAGGTGCCGGCGAACCATGAGCCGATCATCACGTTCGACGCCCCGGCAGCCAGCGCCAGCGCGACATCGCGCGGATGGCGGACCCCGCCGTCGGCCCACACATGCCTACCGAGTTCCCTTGCCGCAGAAGCGCATTCAAGTACCGCGGAGAATTGCGGGCGGCCGACGCCGGTCATCATCCGGGTGGTGCACATCGCGCCCGGACCGACGCCGACCTTGACGATGGTGGCCCCGGCGGCGAGCAGGTCGCGGGTGCCCTCAGCCGACACCACGTTGCCCGCGGCCAGCGGCACGTCCAGGCCCAGCCTGGAAAGCACCTCTGCAACCGCCTTGATCGCCGCCAGCGTCTTCGCCTGGTGTCCGTGTGCGGTATCGATGACGAGCACGTCGACACCGGCTTCTACCAGGGAGCGCGCCTTGGCGCCCGCGTCGCCGCTGATACCGACGGCCGCGCCCACGCGCAGCCGCCCGCCGGCATCGGTGGCCGGGGTGTAGAGGCCCGCGCGAATCGCTCCGGTGCGGGTCAGCAGGCCCGCCAGCGTGCCGTCCGCATTGGTCACCACCGCGACCCCGATCGGGGCGTGCTCGAGCAGGTCGAAGATCTTGCGCGGATCGGTGCCGACCGGAGCGGTGACGAAGTCGGTGATCGCGACGTCGCGGACTCGGGTGAAGCGGTCCACGCCGAGGCAACTGGATTCGCTGACCAAACCGATGGGACGGCCCTCGAAGACCACCACCGCGACACCGTGGGCGCGCTTGTGGATCAGCGCGGTCGCGTCGGACACCGAATCGTCGGGCTCCAGCACCACCGGGGTGTCCAAAACCAGGTCGCGGCTTTTGACGAACTCCACCGTCTGCTGCACCGCCGTGATCGGAAGATCTTGCGGCAGAATGACAATGCCGCCGCGGCGCGCGATCGTTTCGGCCATCCGCCGCCCGGCCACCGCGGTCATGTTGGCCACCACCACCGGGATCGTGGTCCCCGAACCGTCTGCGCTGGACAAGTCGACGTCGAACCGCGAGGCGACCTCGGACCGGTTGGGCACGATGAAAACATCGTTGTACGTCAGGTCGTACCCGGGCTGGTGCCCGTTCAGAAACTTCATCGCTGTCGCCGCGCCCCCTTGCGTGTTAAAACTCCGCCCCGCGCTAGGCGGAGACTTCGCTGCGGTCCCCGCTCCACAGCGTGTGGAACTTCTTGCTCGGGTCTTCGTCGATGCGCCCGTAGGTGTGCGCGCCGAAGAAGTCTCGCAGACCTTGGGTCAGCGCGGCGGGCAACCGCTCGGTGCGCAGCGCGTCGTAGTAGGACAGCGCCGACGAGAAACCCGGAATCGGGATACCCAGTTGGGTGGCGGTCACCACCACGCGACGCCACCCGTCGATGGCCGCTTCGATCGCGCTGCGGAAGTACGGCGCCACGATCAGCGTCGCCAGGTCCGGGTCGGAGTCGTACGCCTCCTTGATGCGGTTGAGGAACTTGGCCCGGATGATGCAGCCGCCGCGCCAGATGGTGGCCAGGTCGCCGGGCGTGATGCCCCAGTCGTATTCGGCGCTGCCGGCCTGAATCTGGTTGAAGCCCTGGGCATAGGCGATGATCTTCGACGCGTAGAGGGCCTGGCTGACGTCGTCGATGAACTGCGTCGCATCCGTCGGCTTGGCGCCCAGCTGGCCCGACGCCAGCCCGGTGGTCGCCTTACGTTGGGCCACCGAGCCCGACAGCGCGCGGGCGAACACCGCTTCGGCGATGCCGGTCACCGGCACACCCAGGTCCAGGGCCGACTTCACCGTCCAGCGTCCGGTGCCCTTCTGCTCGGCCTCGTCGAGAATGACATCCACCAGCGGCTTGTCGGTCTTCGCGTCGGTTTGGCGCAGCACCTCGGCGGTGATCTCGATCAGGTAGCTGTCCAGGTCGCCCTTGTTCCACTCGGCGAAGACGTCGGCGATCTCGGGGGCGGTCTTGCCCAGCCCGTCGCGCAGCAGCTGGTAGGCCTCGCCGATGAGCTGCATGTCGGAGTACTCGATGCCGTTGTGCACCATCTTGACGAAGTGGCCGGAGCCGTCGGGACCGATGTGGGTGCAGCACGGCACGCCGTCGACGTGCGCGGAGATCTCCTCGAGCAGCGGGCCCAGTGACTTGTAGGACTCGGCGGGTCCGCCGGGCATGATCGACGGCCCGTTCAGCGCGCCTTCCTCGCCGCCGGAGATCCCGGCGCCGACGAAGTGCAGGCCCCGTTCACGTATCGCCTTTTCGCGGCGGATGGTGTCGGTGTAGAGGGCGTTGCCGCCGTCGATGATGATGTCGCCCTGTTCCATCGCGTCGGCGAGCTGCTCGATGACGGCGTCGGTCGGGTCACCGGCCTTGACCATGATGATCACCCGCCGCGGCTTCTCCAGCGCGTCCAGGAACTCCTCGATGGTCTCCGACCGCACGAACTTGCCCTCGTCGCCGTGCTCGTCGAGCAGGGCATCGGTCTTGGCGACCGACCGGTTGTGCAGCGCCACCGTGTAGCCGTGATGGGCGAAATTGCGGGCGAGGTTCGACCCCATCACAGCTAGCCCGGTGACGCCGATCTGCGCGGTCCCCGACTTCGATTCCGACGAACTCATTTCTCGCCTCTCAGGTTGCAGAACTTTTCCGACACGCTGTCGGATCACACTGTGGCACAGCCGACTCCGAGTGGCATTCCGGGGTGTTGGGCCCGGGTCGACGCTATACGAAGCTAGACATTGAACAGCCGTCGTAGCTCGGTGAGCCACGGTACGACCAGCGCCACGGTGGGCACCACAAATACGGCGACGGCGGCCAGGTATGCGGCCGCTGACAGCACCGGACTGTTGCCACGCCCGGACAGCCGGCGCACCCGCAGCACCGTGCTGGGCCCGCCCGCGGCCAGCGCACCAGACGGCGCCCGGCCGGACGCGCAGGCGACCAGCGCCCGGGCCAGGGGAGTGCGGCCGGTGGCGCGCACGGCGGCGTCGTCCGCGAGCAGCTCGACCAGCAGTTGCACCGCGCTCAGCGCGTTGGCGCTGCGGACGAGCCGCGGAAAAGCAGCGTGCGCCGCGGTGAACGCCTCCAGAACCAGGTCGTGGCGGGCGCGCAGATGGGCCCGCTCGTGGCTGAGGATGGCGGAGACTTCGGCGTCGGCGAGCGTGTTCAGCGTTCCCTCGCTGACCACGACCCGGCTGCGCACACCGGGCAGACAGTAGGCAAGCGGTTGCGGGACGTCCAGGACGCGCAGGTCGCGCGTGTTTGCGCACGACTGAGCCAGAGCCGCATCGTGTCCGACCCCGACCAGGTCGACGACCATGCGGTGGTGGGCACGCCGTCGCCGATTGGCGATGGCGACCCGCGCCACGGCGATCATCAACCGGGCACCGACCAGCACGGTCAGCGCGAAGGCCGCGATGTACGCCGTCCACAGCGGCCAACCGAGCCGGCCGGCGGCGCCGATGATGCTGGCGGTGGGCCGCCCATCGGGGCCGGGCATGAGCAGCCGGGTGGCGATCGCGATGCCGGCGCTGAACGCGGAAAGCACCGCGGCCAGCGCGATGGCCTGCCACAACACCATCGCGGCGCGCGGGGCGCGCAATGGCCATGTCGCGCGTGCTAGGAGGGCCGGCGCCGGGCCGGCCAGCAGCACCGCGAGGATGGTGAAGGCCAGCGCAGACACGCTGCCAGTCTCCCTCACTCCTCCGCAGTAACGCCAGTTGACGGCGTATTGCGTTGAGTTGCTTCCAATTCCGCGAGGGCGCGGCGCAGCGCATCGGCCTCGTCAGCGCCGACACGCTCGACGAAATGCACCAGCGCGGCCTGTCTGCCCCCGGAGTCCTCGGCCTGGGCCAGTGCGTCGACCATGAGCCCGGCCACCAGTTCGTCGCGGCCGTGCACGGGGGCGTACCGGTGGGCCCGGTCGTCGCGGAGCTGGGAGACCAGATTCTTTTTCGCCAGCCGTTGCAGCACGGTCATGATCGTCGTGTACGCGAGGTCGCGTCGTGCCGATAACGCTTCATGGACCTGTCGAACGGTTTGCGGGTCCGGCGTCGACCACAGATGGTCCATCACGGCGCGTTCCAGGTCTCCGAGCCGCGTCAGCTTGGCCATAGTTTGTTCCATCTCCCGAGCATTGGAACCAGCGTACTACCGCTTACTACCGACTGTCGTATGTACGGCTGGTCGATTCCCGTTACCTGCCGCCCACTGCTTGCAAAATTAGGGCAGCCTTGCCTATGCTAATGGCGGTCGAGCGACAATGACCGCGGAGGTGTCCTGAGGGCTGCAGTGACCCCCGGTCTACTCGATCGGCGAGCCCCGTGCCATGCAGCACGGGGCTCGCCCGTTTCTGGAGCGCGATGGTGTAGACACAAGGACGTGCAACCGCCGGACCCGCGAGAGGCGCCCAGCCCGTCACACTTCACCGCGCCGTTTGACCAGGAGTTGGGGCTGCAGTTCACCGAACTCACCCCCGACGGCGCCCGCGCGCAGCTGGCGGTCACGCCCAAACTGCTGCAGCCGATGGGCCTGGTGCACGGCGGTGTCTACTGCTCGATGATCGAGAGCATGGCCAGTGTGGCGGCTTTCACCTGGCTCAATTCACCTGGCAGCGGCAAAAGTGGCAACAGTGGCAACGTCGTCGGGGTCAACAACAACACCGATTTCCTGCGGTCCATCGGCTCGGGGATGGTGTACGGGGCCGCCGAGCCGATTCATCGCGGCCGGCGCCAGCAGCTGTGGCTGGTGACGATCACCGACGACAGCGACCGGGTGGTGGCGCGGGGGCAGGTGCGGCTGCAGAACCTCGAGGCTTAGCCCGTCCCAGCGGAAGGGTTAGCTGGCCGCCTTAGTTGTCGCCGGATCTCGCGCCTCGGCGGCCAGCTCGGCAAGCTGCTCGAGCCGCGTTCGGGCAAACGCCTGCTGCTCGGTGATCGCGAGCTGGCCGCGGTGCGTGCTCAGGAATGTCACCGTCCAGGACAGCAGCGTGCTGACCTTGGTCTTGAAGCCGACGAGGTAGACCAAGTGCAGGACCAGCCAGGCCAGCCAGGCGATGAAGCCGCTGAATTCCAGCGGTCCGATCTTGGCCAATGCGGAAAACCTCGACACCGTCGCCATCGAACCCTTGTCGAAGTATTGGAACGGTTCACGTTCGGCGGGATTGGCGCCGGCCAGTTCGGCCTTGACGGTGTTGGCGACGTACTTGGCGCCCTGAATGGCGCCCTGCGCCACCCCCGGCACACCCTCGACGGCGGCCATGTCACCGACGACGAACACGTTCGGGTATCCGGGGATCGACAGGTCGGGCCGCACCTGGACCCGGCCGGCCTTGTCCAGTTCGGTCGCGGACTGTTCGGCGAGGTCGCGGCCCAATCGGCTGGCCTGGACGCCGGCGGACCACACCTTGCAGGCCGATTCGATGCGCCGCTCGGTACCATCGGAGTCCTTGACGGTGATGCCGGTGCGGTCCACGTCGGTGACCATCGCACCCAATTGGATCTCCACGCCCATCTTTTGCAGCCGCGCGGCCGCCCGGTGGCCCAGCTTTTCGCCCATCGACGGCAGTACCGCGGGCGCGGCGTCGAGCAGAATCACCCGCGCCTTCGTCGAGTCAATACTCCGGAATGAGCCTTTCAAGGTGTGTTCGGCCAGCTCGGAGATTTGCCCGGCCATCTCGACGCCGGTGGGGCCCGCGCCGACCACGGTGAACGTCAGCAGCCGCTCGCGTCGCTCCGGGTCGCTGGACCTCTCGGCCGCCTCGAAGGCGCTCAGAATCCGGCCGCGCAACTCCAGCGCGTCGTCGATGGATTTCATGCCGGGCGCGAATTCGGCGAAGTGGTCGTTGCCGAAGTAGGACTGGCCGGCGCCGGCCGCGACGATCAGGGTGTCGTAGGGGGAGTCGTAACTGTGGCCGAGGAGTTCGGAGACGACGTTCTGGTTGGCGAGATCAATGTGGGTGACGTTGCCCAGCAGTACTTCGACGTTGCGCTGCCGGCGCAGGACGACGCGGGTAGCCGGGGCGATCTCGCCCTCCGACAGGATCCCAGTGGCCACCTGGTACAGCAACGGCTGGAACAGGTGATGCGTGGTCCGGGCGATCAGCTTGATGTCGACGTCGGCCCGCTTGAGTTTCTTTGCCGCGTTGAGTCCGCCGAACCCTGAACCGATGATCACCACGCGGTGACGACGCGGTGCTTCAACTGTGACTTCTGGCTGGGGGCTCATGTTGGGCTGCTCCTGACGGGGCTGCTCGATGCGTGAATTTGCAGTTAGCTAGTAACCCTCACCAGCCTAGTCAAACGCAGTCGGCAACCCCAAGCCGCGAGCGTGTGTAATCCCCCACAGGGGAGGGTGCGGACCGGCCTGCGTTACACCCCGAGTAACGGGCGCAGCGCGTCGCCTGCCGCGCTGACGACGCCGGGCGTGTAGAAGGGCATGTTGATGATCAGGCTGTCGATGCCCGCGTCAATCACCTTCGTCTTAAGCTGGTCGGCGACGGACTCGGCGCTGCCGGCCACCATGCGCTGGGTCATCTCGGCGGGAATCTGATCGGCCGGGAATTTCTCGTCGACGACCACCGTGATCAGCGTGCTGGTTTCTAACGTGGCGGGGTCGCGGCCGATCTCCTCGCAGCGTTCTCGGACGACCTTGACCTTGCCGGGCAGTTCGTCGAATCCGGCGATCACGTTCAGGTGGTCGAAATGCCGTGCGGCAAGCGGAATCGTCTTCTTCTCGCCGCTACCGCCGATCATCAGGGGGATGTGGTCGCGGTAGCGCGGGTTAGCCATCGCCTGTTCGACGTGGTACCACTTGCCCGAGAAGGTGGGTCGCTCACCTTTGATCATGGGCAGGATGATTTGCAGCGCCTCGTCGAGCCGACCGAACCGATCGGTGAAGGTGCCGAATTCGTACCCCAGCTGATCGTGCTCGAGCTCGAACCAGCCGGTACCGATGCCTAGAATCGCACGACCCTCGCTGACCACGTCGAGCGTGGTGATGACCTTTGCCAGCAGGGCTGGGTTGCGGTAGGTATTGCCGGTCACCAACGTGCCCAGCTGGACCCGCTCCGTAGCGGTCGCCAGCGCGCCTAGGGCGGTGTAGGCCTCCAGCATCGGCTGGTCGGGGTCGCCCAGCATCGGCAGTTGGTAGAAGTGGTCCATCACGAAGACCGAGTCGAACCCAGCCGACTCGGCCTCTTGGGCTTGGGCGATGACGGTGGGAAAGAGCTTCTCAACACCGGTGCCGTAGGAAAAGTTCGGGATCTGGTAACCAAGACGAATAGCCACGTCTCTACCGTAGCGAGCTACTCCGAAAGCGAAAGAGCTCAGGCGAACTGGGCCAGCGCGCCGTGGCTGACGTGCAGCGTCTGGCCGGTGATGTGGCGGGCCGCGGAGGTGGTCAAAAACAGCGCCAGCCGGGCGATCTCGGCCGCGACGGACGGCGGCGTGCGGGACAGGCCGTCGTAGCCCGCCTGGACGCTGCGCCCGCAGGCGACGGCGTTGACCGTGATGCCGCGAGTCCCGTAGACGCCCGCCTGGCCGGCGACCCAGTTCGACAGGGCCGCCTTGATCGCAGCGTCGACGCTGCCCGCGGGCGGGTTTTCGGCCATCACGCTGATGATCGAGCCACCGGAGCGCAGGTAATCACCGAGGGCCTGCACCGTCAGCACCGCCGAGAGCACCGTCGCGTCCAGCGTGTTCCGCCACGCGCTGGCGGTGTCGGACAGCGAGTAGGTGCGGGGGTCGCCGGCATCGAAGCTCGGCGCCGGCACGTTGACGATCGTGTCCAGTTGATGGGGGAACAGCCCGCGAACCTCGCTGAGGCCGGCCGGGTCGGTGGTGTCGCAGACGATCGCGTCCACGTCGAGCTCCTTGGCGGCAACCTCGAGGTCGCCGCGACGGGCACCTACCAGGGTTACTTTGTGGCCGTCATCGCGGAAACCTTCGGCTACTACGCGCCCCAGGTCGGTATCGCCGCCGGTGACCAAGACCTCCACTGCCATGACCTCCTCGTGTTGAACCTGGTACCCAGACCCAGACAGTTCCTGGCGCTGGCGGTGACACCAGCAGGGCCACCACAGCACCGTTGCCTGGGATCTCAGCGTGTTACCGCATCAATCGGGATCGATGTTACTGGACAGTAGCTATTTAGGGAAATCTTAATCGCCACGACGCGCGGATGTTTTTCGTAACTATTCGGCAGCAAGACCCGGATAAGGTTTGACCCATGCGTCGGATCGGGGTGCTGGCCGGATTGATATCGACAACGCTGGTGGCCGGATTGTTGACGGGTGCCGTCGCGTGCAGTTCGAAATCACCTTCGTCGGCGCCGCCGGGGTCACCGTCGTCTTCCCAGCAGGCCTCCGGAACCATCGTGGTGTACGCCGCGGCCTCGTTGAAGCCCTCGTTCACCAAGATCGGTCAGCAGTTCAAGACCGACAATCCCGGCAGTGACGTCAGTTTCGAGTTCATGGGCTCCTCCGAGCTGGCGACGCAGTTGACCCAGGGCGCGACGGCCGACGTCTTCGCATCGGCGGATACCGCGCAGATGGACACGGTCGTCAAGGCCGGGTTAGTGGACGGCAACCCGACGAACTTCGCCGCCAACACCTTGGTCATCGTCACCGCGCCGGGCAATCCGAAGCAGATCGGATCTTTCGCGGACCTCAACAAGCCCGGGCTCAACGTGGTCATCTGCCAGAAGCCGGTGCCGTGCGGATCGGCGACCCAGCGCGTCGAGGACAGCACCGGGGTGCGCCTGCACCCGGTCAGCGAGGAACTCAGCGTGACCGACGTGCTCAACAAGGTCACCACCGGGCAGGCCGACGCCGCGGTCGTCTATGTGACCGATGCGCTCAGCGCTAAAGACAAGGTGACGACCGTGAAGTTCCCCGAGGCCGCGGGCGCGGTGAATGTGTATCCCATTGCAGTGCTGAAGAAGGCGCCCCAACCGGCGCTGGCGCAGAAGTTCGTGGCCATGGTGACCAGTGACGCCGGTCAGAACGTCCTGGCCCAGTTGGGTTTCGCCAAGCCCTGACGGGCCACCCTGCATCGGCCTACGGACCCCCGCCGCTGGGTACATGGTGGACATACCAGGCAGCTCGTGAATGTGGGTAACTCACCAACACGGATGCATCAGCGGCGGTGGCACCTGAATGCGCCTCACCTGTCAACGATGTCGAGGACTCAGACACCTCCCAGCGCGCTGACTCCGGCTGTTCAGCTGCGGCCGGTGGCCGGGGCGAAGCGGGCCACCCCGCGCACGATCCACGGTGCGCGCCTGACCATCATCTCTACGGCGCGGTCCGAGCGGCGCATCGCGGTCCGACGGCCAGGAGTGGGCATTGACGCCAGTTCCGCCTCACGCGATCCCGCCCGTGGGCCATGGGGATCGACCGCCAGCAGTTGCCAGGCGCCGGGCACGCCACGCAGCTCGACGCTGCCGCGGTCCTCGAAGCCCGTGCCCGAGCCGACCACCAAATCACGCACGGTGCCGGAGACGAGGATTTCGCCGGCGCCGGCCTGGCCGAGGATCCGCGCCGCGATGTGTACCGCGAGCCCCGCGATGTCGTTATCCAGCAGTTCGCACTCGCCGGTGTGGATGCCAGCGCGGATCTGGATGCCCAACGTCTCGGCGTCCGCGCGCACGGCCTCGGCGCAGCGGATGGCCTGCGTCGGACCGTCGAACGTGGTGAGATGGCCGTCGCCGGTGCTCTTGACCACCGTGCCGCCGAACTGTTGCGCGAGTTCGGCGGTGATCTCCCCAAAGCGGTGCAGCACCGCGCGCCACCGCTCGTCGCCCGCTGCCGCGGCGTGTTGGGTCGAGGCGACCATGTCGGTGAACAACACGGTGCGCAGGGCGCGGCGTGACGGCGCCGGCGCGGCGTGGCTGCCGGTGAGGAACTCCTCAATCGCGGTCAGGATCGTGTCGTCCGAGGCGAAACTGTTCCCCTTGACCTCGAGGTACCGCGCGCCCGCGATGTGGTCGGCGAGGTACCGACCGTACTGCACCGGAATGGGGTCCTGGCGCCCATGGATGACCAGGGTGGGCATGGTGATCGTCGGCAGGATCGGCCGCACGTCGATCCGGAACATCGCTTCGAATGACGCCCGCGCCATCCCCGGGCTGGCGCACATCCGCTCCAACATTGCGAACTGACGCATCGACCGCGGCGACCGCCTGGCCATGCCGAGTGCCGCACCGGTGCCCCAGGCCGAGCGGACGACGCGGGCGAATTCTTGCATGCGGGTGATCTGCTCAGTCGACGGCATATAGTCCTCACCCAGCTCGGCCCGCGCCACGGCCCGCAGCTCGTTCGGGTCGCGGTCGATTTCGTCCCACCCGGTTTCCATGGCCGAAAGCGTGCCGCTGAGGACCAACGCCTGGGTTCGCTCCGGCCGTGTTGCCGCGAAGACGATGGCGGCCGGGCCGCCCTCAAGCAGAGCGAAGAGTACCGCCTTTCCGAAGCCGACAGCGTCCATGACGGCCTCGATCTCGCCCGATCGCTCATCCAGCGTGCGAACGTGCGGGACCGGATCCGACAGCCCGACCCCGGCCTTATCGAACAGGAGCACGCGACAAAACGAGGAGAGCCGATCCAACAAGGCCTTGAATTCGGGCAAGGCCCAGCACAGCTCCACGTGGCTGATCGGCCCGTAAACAAAGACCAGCTCGACCGGCCCGTCGCCGAACACCTGATACGCCAGGCTCAGATCGCCGCACGGTGCGTACAACGTGTCCGCCACGGCATGAGCGTACTGCTGTCAAGCAGCCGACCCCCGACTTCGGGCGCAGTTGCCTGCCGCTGGATAGAGCCCTTGACGACGAATCGGGCCGCCCCCGAGGAGAGCAGGGGCGGCCCGGTTCACGTGGCTGAGCGCCAGCGCCGCCGTCACGAGCAGGGTGGCCCGGTCGGCCACCCCGACGGTGTCGCGCAGGTGGGCGGCGATTAGCCGGCAACGCTGCGTCCCCAAACACCTCGTGAATGTGAGGTCGTTCTGCCAGCACGGATGCATCGGCTGACTGCGGCCGTTCAGCGGCGACGGGAGGCTGGCGCGAGGCGGGCCATCTCGCGCAGGATCCACGGTGTCCGCTTGGCCATTACCGCTACGGCGCGGTCCGAGCGGCGCATCGCGGTCCGAGGGCCGGGGGTGGGCGTTGACGCCAGTTCGTCCTCGGCCGATCCGGCCCGCGGGCCGTGGCGATCGACCGCCAGGAGTTGCCAGGTGCCGGGCACGCCACGCAGCTCGACGCTGCCGCGGTCCTCGAAGCCCGTGCCCGAGCCGACGACCAGGTCACGCACGGTGCGGGAGACGAGGATTTCAGCCGCTCCAGCGTTGCCGAGGATGCGCGCCGCGATGTGCACGGCGATCCCGCCGATGTCGGCGTCGAGCAGTTCACACTCGCCGGTGTGGATGCCTGCGCGGATCTGCATGCCCAGGGCCTCGGCGTCGACGCGTAGGGCCTCGGCGCAGCGGATGGCCTGCGTCGGCCCGTCGAAGGTGGCCAGGTGGCCGTCGCCGGTGCTCTTGACCAACTTGCCGCCGAATCGTTCCGTCAGGTCGGCGGTGATGTCGCCAAAACGCTGCAGCACCGCACGCCACCGCTCGTCACCCGCCGCCGCGGCGTGTGCCGTCGAGGCGACCATGTCGGTGAACAACACCGTACGTAGGGCTCGATGTGCCTGCGCTGGTGCCGCGCGGCTGCCGGTAAGGAACTCCTCGATTTCGGTCAGGACCTTGTCAGGCTCGGTGAACCAGGGCAAGTGGTCCAGACCGTCGACCTCGAGGTAGCGCGCGCCCGGGATGTGGTCGGCGAGATAGCGGCCAGCCTGCACCGGTGCGATGGGGTCCTCGCGGGCATGGATGACCAGGGTTGGCGCGGTGATCGTAGGCAGCACGGGCCGCACATCGAGCCGAAACGACGCTTCGAGTGACGCGCGCGCCATCCCCGGGCTCGCGCACATCCGCTCCGACATGGCGAGCTGGCGTAATCGACCGGACACCGACGGCAGGGCGATGCTGAATGTCGCACCGCTGCCCCACTCGGAGCGGACGGCGCGGTTCATTGCCTGAAGCCGGGCGATCTGCTTCACCGACGGCATATAGTCTTCGTCCATCTCGGAAAGGAGCTGCGCCCACAGCTCGGTCGGGTCACGGTCGATAGTGTCCCACCCGTTTGGGTTAAACGCGTATGTGCCGCAGAGGATCAACGCCCGCGTTCGCTCCGGCCATGTTGCCCCGAACATCATCGCGGCCGGGCCGCCATCGCTCACAGCGATAAGTGCGACTCTTCTGAACCCGACGGCGTCCATGACGGCCTCGATCTCAGTCACTCGATCTTCTAGCGTGCGAACATGCGGGACCGGGTCCGACAGCCCGACCCCGGCCTTGTCGAACACTACGATGCGACAGAACGTGGCGAGCTGGTCGAAGAAGGCCTTGAATTCGGGCACGGTCCAGAACAGGTCGATGTGGCTGAACAATGGCCCGACGAAGACCAGCTCGACCGGCCCGTCGCCGAACGCGTGATACGCGAGGCTGAGATCGCCGCAGGATGCGTACGACGTTTCCGGCACGGCATCAGCGTACTGCTGTCAAACAGGTATGACTCGCGGCCCGTTTCCGTCGTGTCTGTGGTCGACTACTAGACCCGCGCCTTCCTGCCGGGTGTTCCCGGTTAGTAATCACCCAAACAGCTGGTTTGTCTTGACAAAATAGATCGGGTGGCCGGTCGCAGCTACTGCATGTCTCGGTACACGTCGAAACAAATTAGGTAGTGGAGACCTACGAATCGCTCACCCGCCAGGGCGAGACGATGACCATCGCCGAGACGGTGACATACGCATTCGACCAAATCGACCAGGCCCGAACAGAACTCGAACAGCTGAGCTGAAGGCCCCCTGGCCCCCATCGGCAGTCTCCAAAAACACTCTGGGCATCGCGACGGGTATAACCCTAATCAGGCCATTAGCTACATGACCGCAGGTTCGGATATCTAGCGGGGAATATGCCGGTTTGCTGGCACATTGTGACTTTGCTGGAATCCTATTTGCCCAGGTAGAGACACCGCAGCGTGCTACGTTCTCCAACAACTTTCGACCCAGTCGCGACCGCGGTTAGGGGTGTACGTAAGGCAGTTGATATCAACTAGGTTTATACGTAATAGCCGACGTCGTACGGATCTGCCGAGCTGGGTGTATGTGCCCGCGGCCGTGGGGACGCTCTTCGTGGTGCTGCCGCTGCTGGCGATCGCGGTCAAGGTTGACTGGCCGAATTTCTGGTCGCTGATCACCAGCCCCTCCTCGAAGACGGCACTGCTGCTGAGCCTGAAGACCGCCGCGGCCAGCACCGCGCTGTGCGTGCTGCTGGGGGTTCCGATGGCACTGGTGCTGGCCCGCAGCCGCGCGCGGGTGGTGCGGTTGCTGCGACCGCTGATCCTGCTGCCGCTGGTGCTGCCGCCGGTGGTGGGCGGCATCGCCTTGCTCTATGCGTTCGGCCGGCTCGGACTGATCGGGCATTACCTCGAGGCGGCCGGTATCGGCATCGCGTTCAGCACCACCGCCGTGGTGCTGGCGCAGACCTTCGTCTCGTTGCCGTTCCTGGTGATCGCCCTCGAGGGTGCGGCCCGCACCGCGGGAGCCGACTACGAAGTGGTGGCGGCGACGCTCGGCGCGCGGCCCAGCACGGTCTGGTGGCGGGTCACCCTGCCGCTGCTGGTGCCGGGCATGGTGTCGGGGGCGGTGCTGGCGTTCGCCCGCTCACTGGGGGAGTTCGGTGCGACGCTGACGTTCGCCGGTTCCCGGCAAGGGGTCACCCGCACCCTGCCGCTGGAGATCTACCTGCAGCGGGTGACCGACCCGAATGCCGCTGTGGCCCTGTCGATTTTGCTGGTGGCGGTGGCCGCGGTGGTGGTGCTGGGTCTGGGCGCGCGCGGGTTGACCGGGACCGAGCCGAGGTAGCTGGCCGTGAGTGAATTGCAGCTTCGCGCGGTCGTGACCGAGCGCCAGCTGGACGTGGAGTTCTCGGTGTCCGCGGGGGAGGTGCTGGCCGTGCTGGGGCCCAACGGCGCGGGCAAGTCCACCGCACTGCACGTCATCGCGGGGCTGGTCCACCCGGACGCGGGTCTGGTGCGCTTGGGCGAACGGGTGTTGACCGACACCGAGGCCGGGGTGAACGTGGCGACGCACGACCGACGCGTCGGGCTGCTGCTGCAGGACCCGTTGCTGTTTCCGCACCTGAGCGTTGCCGCCAATGTGGCATTCGGACCGCACAGCCGGCACGGGATATCTCGCTTGTTTGCGCGCACCAAGGACAAGGCGACCGCGCTGCGCTGGCTGCGCGAGGTCGACGCCGAGCAGTTCGCCGACCGCAAACCGCGCCAGCTGTCCGGCGGTCAAGCCCAGCGGGTGGCGGTCGCGCGGGCGCTGGCGGCCGAACCCGCCGTGCTGCTGCTCGACGAACCACTGAGCGGGCTCGACGTCGCCGCGGCCGCGGCGATCCGGGCGGTTCTGCGCAGCGTGGTCAGCCGCAGCGGCTGCGCTGTCATCCTGATAACCCACGACCTGCTGGACGTGTTCACCCTTGCCGATCGCGTGCTGGTGCTCGAATCGGGCAAGATCGCCGAGATCGGCCCGGTCGCCGACGTGCTGACCGCACCGCGCAGTCATTTCGGTGCCCGCATCGCCGGCGTCAACCTGGTCAACGGCACGATCGGGCCGGACGGCTCGCTGCATGCCCGGTCGGGTGTCCGGTGGCACGGGACCCCGGCGCCCGCGATCGGCGAAGGGCTCACCGAGGGGCATGACGCAGTCGCGGTGTTCGCGCCGACGGCGGTGGCCGTCTACCGGGACGCGCCGCACGGCAGCCCACGCAACACCGTCGAGCAGACGGTCGCGGAGCTGGATGCCCGGGGAGCCGCGGTTCTGGTGCGCGGCCCAGAGCAGCCCGATGGCGCCCCGGGCCTGGCCGCGGAAATCACCGTCGACGCCGCCGCGGAGCTGCGTCTGACACCCGGCGACCGGGTGTGGTTCAGCGTCAAAAGCCTCGAGGTGGCGCTGTACCCGGTGCCGCACCGATGAGCTGCGGCGGTTTGCACAGCGGCCATCTAGAAAACCCCACCACATGGTCAGCACGGCACCCTTGCGTCACAGCCGTAACACGGTAGGTTCGTCGCCATGGACCAGGTGCACCCGAGCTCGACCCGTCACAAGGGACTATGGGCGACGCTGGCGATTACCGCGGTGACCAGCGCCAGCGCCGTCACGATCGCGCTGCCGGCGACCTCGAAGGCCGATCCGGTACCCGCGCCGCCGACCACCACCGCGGCCCCGCCCGCGGCGGCACCGGCCCCGGCCCCACCCGGCGCCCCCGGCGCGCCACCAGCCCCACCGGGTGACCCGAATGCTGCGCCGCCACCGCCCCCGGTCGATCCGAACGCACCGCCGCCGCCCGTCGTCGACCCGAATGCCGGTCGCGTCACCAATGCGGTCGGTGGATTCAGCTTCGTCCTGCCCCCCGGCTGGGTGGAGTCCGACGCTTCTCATCTCGACTACGGCTCGGCGATGCTCAGTAAGTCGACCGGGCAGCCGCCGATGCCCGGGCAGCCGCCGCCGGTAGCCAACGACACCCGCGTCGTGCTCGGGCGGCTGGACCAAAAGCTTTACGCCAGTGCCGAAGCCAACGACGCCAAGGCCGCGGTTCGGCTTGGTTCGGATATGGGTGAATTTTTCATGCCGTACCCCGGCATGCGGATCAACCAGGACAGCACCCCGCTCAATGCCAACGGGATATCGGGCAGCGCGTCGTACTACGAGGTCAAGTTCAGCGATCCGGCCAAGCCGAACGGCCAGATCTGGACCGGCGTGATCGGCTCAACGGCGGCCAACGCCGGCCCGCCCCAGCGCTGGTTTGTGGTGTGGCTCGGGACCGCGAACAACGCGGTGGACAAGGGCGCGGCCAAGGCGCTCGCCGAGTCGATCCAACCCTGGAACCCGGAGGCCCCGGCTCCCGCTCCGGGCGCTCCGGCCCCGCCGCCCGCCCCGGGTGCACCGGTGCCGCCGCCCGCCCCGGGTGCACCGGTGCCGGCACCTGCCCCGGGTGCGCCGGCTCCGGCTCTGGCGCCGGCGCCTGGCCAGGCCCCCGCCGGAGAACTCACCCCGACGCCCACGCCACAACAGACCTTGCCCGCCTGACGTTCCTGGGGCAACGCGTCCGTCGCTGACGAGGTATACCGAAATAGCGGCCCACATTTGGGCTCGGCTTCGCCGGCGATCGCAAGGAGACCCGCATGGATGTCATGGCAGCTACCCAGTACCTGGCCTTCGCTCCACCCACGGCAGTGAGTTGGCTCGCCTACATCATCATTGGCGGAATCGCCGGCTGGGTCGCCGGCAAGATCGTCAAGGGCGGCGGCGACGGCATTTTGTTGAACATCGTCATCGGCGTAGTCGGCGGATTCATCGGGGGCATGCTCCTTGGCTGGCTGCACGTCGATGTCGAACATGGGCGCAAGTGGTTTACCTTCTTCGTCTCACTGCTCGGCGCGGTCATCCTGCTCTGGGTCGTCGGCCTGGTGCGCAGGCGTTAGGTGGAGTGATGGCCCCGGCGCCGACCAACAAAACCATGAGCGCGTGGCGGGTGCGCTGGCCCGGCCCGATGAAGACTGGGAAAACCGGCCCGCTCGAGCGGGTTACCGCCGACGTGCCACGCCCGGAGCCATCCGAGTTGCTGGTTGCCGTGCTCGCTTGCGGGGTGTGCCGCACCGACCTGCACGTCGCCGAGGGTGACCTGCCCGTCCACCGCGAACGGGTCACCCCCGGCCATGAGGTGGTGGGGGAGGTCATCGAAGTCGGCGAGGAGGCCGGTGACGGGTTTAGCGTCGGGGACCGGGTCGGCATCGCCTGGCTGCGCCACACCTGCGGCGTGTGCAAGTACTGCCGTCGCGGCAACGAGAACCTGTGTCCGGAGTCCCGCTACACCGGCTGGGATGCCGACGGTGGGTACGCCGAATTCGCCACGGTCCCTGCGGCTTTCGCGCACCACCTACCGGGCGGCTACAGCGACTGCCAGCTGGCACCGCTGTTGTGCGCCGGCATCATCGGCTACCGGTCGCTGCTGCGCGCCGAGTTGCCAGCCGGTGGGCGGTTGGGCCTCTACGGCTTTGGCGGCAGCGCCCACATCACGGCGCAGGTCGCGTTGGCGCAAGGCGCCGAGGTACACGTGATGACCCGCGGAGAACGAGCGCAGGAATTGGCGCTGGAACTCGGCGCCGCGTCGGCTCAAGGCGCCGCCGATCCGCCGCCGGTGCCGCTGGACGCCGCGATCCTGTTCGCCCCGGTCGGTGATCTGGTGCTGCCCGCGTTGGAGGCGCTGGACCGCGGCGGCACGTTGGCGATCGCTGGCATCCACCTGTCCGATATCCCGGCCCTCAACTACCAGCGGCACTTGTTCCAGGAGCGGCAGATCCGGTCTGTGACGTCGAACACCCGCGCCGATGCGCGCGAGTTCCTCGACTTCGCGGCCGACCATCACATCGAGGTCACGACACCGGAATACCCACTGGGACAAGCAGATCAGGCGCTGACCGACCTCAGCGAAGGACGCATCGCCGGCGCCGCGGTGCTTGTGGTGTGACGAGACTCAGGTCAGGTGCCAGACCAGCGCGGCGGCCAGCGCGCCCAGCCCGTTCAGTGACCAGTGCAGCGCGATCGGCGCGATCAGGCTGCCGCTGCGCCGGCGCAGCCAGCTGAACACAAACCCGGCCGCGCCGGTGGCCAACACCGCCAACGTGACCCCGGCCAGCATCCCGGCGGCGCCGCCGCCGAATAGTCGCGTGAATCCGACATTGCTGCTCGTCAGGCCCAATGACGTCGCAACGTGCCACAGGCCGAACAGCAGCGAACCCACCAGCGCCACACCGCGAAAACCCCAGGCCCGATTCAGCGCGCCATGCAGCACCCCGCGAAAGGCCAGCTCTTCGGGGATGACGGTTTGCAGCGGAATGACGACCATCGAGGCGACCAGCGCGCCGGAAATGGTCGCGTAGTGATGGTTCATGAACATCGGCCGGGTCATCGGAAGCAGGATGCCGATCCCGATCACCGACCCCACAACCGTCACGGCGGCCAGCGCATAACCCACCCCGGACTTCCAGTGTTCGCGGCCCAGGCCCAGCTCGGCCCAGTCCAGGCCGTTGCACCGCACCAGGACCACCAGCCCGACGGCGGCGGCCGGCACGGTGGCGATGCTCGCCCACGGCGTGGTGAAGTGCGCGATCAGGTTCGTCAGCACCAGGATCAGCACGATCACCGCGATATCGACGTGAATCCGGAACCTGGTGTCGGCTACAGCGGTCACGTCGGGCATCTGGCCAGTTTACCCGCGGGCCGGGGGCGACCGGCCTACTCGGCGTTCGAGGCGACGCGGCGGCGCGCGTAGTCCTTCAGCTCTGCCGCAAGCCCGTCCGCCACCAACAGCCGCGAAAGCAGCTCCGGTTCGGCCATTCGCGCCCGAAAGACCAGCCCGATGGTCACGTCGTGGTCGGGCCGGTAATCGATGCTGATGGCATCGCCGGCACGCACGGTTCCCGGCGAAATCACGCGTAAGTAGGCGCCGGGCTTGCCCGCCTGGGTGAAGGTTTTGATCCACCGGTTCAGATTCAGGAAGTACTGGAAGGTCCGGCACGGTGTCCGTGGCGCGGAGACTTCCAGCAACAAGCCGTCGTTGCCGACGCGCCAGCGTTCACCGATGAGCGCCCCGGTCACATCGACGCCCGAGGTGGTCAGGTTCTCGCCGAACATCCCGTTGGTCAGCTCACGCTGCAGCTCAAGCTCCCACCCGTCGAGATCTTCGCGCGCGTAGACGTAGACGGCCTGGTCGTCGCCGCCGTGCAGGTTCTGGTTGCCGATGGTGTCGCCGACCAGTCCGCTGCCGACGCCGCCGCGCATCGGCCCCGGCGCTCGCACCATGACCGGACCAGCGGCCGCCACTTTGTCTATGCCGGTGACATTGGACTGCGCGCGCGGGTCAGGATTCGTTCGCACCCGCGCCACGTTGACCGACAAGACGCTCGACACCACGTCAGGTTAGCGTCGGCCCGCCACCGCTTATTCCGACGACCAGGTCCAGTCGGCGATCTGCGGGTCGTCCTCGCCGTGCTCGCGGGTGTAGCGGCGTGCGGCCAGCCGCGCGTCGACCATGCGCTGACGCAGCACGGCGGCCTGGCCGGTCAGCCCGTCCACCCGGTCGATGACGTCCATCACCAGATGGAAGCGGTCGAGGTCGTTGAGCATCACCATGTCGAACGGCGTCGTCGTGGTGCCGCGTTCCTTGAACCCCCGCACATGCATGCCGGCGTGATTGGTGCGCCGATAGGTGAGCCGGTGGATCAGCCACGGATAGCCGTGGTAGGCGAAGATGACCGGCCTGTCCGCGGTGAACAGCGCGTCGAATTCCTTGTCGGGCAACCCATGTGGGTGCTCGGAGTCGGGCTGCAGGCGCATCAGGTCGACGACGTTGATCACCCGAACCCGCAGGTCGGGCAGTTCACGGCGCAGGATGTCGGCGGCGGCCAGCGTCTCCAAAGTGGGAACGTCGCCGGCGCAAGCCAGCACCACATCGGGCTCACCGGTGGCCGTGCTGGCCCACTCCCAGATGCCCAGCCCGCGGGTGCAGTGCAGGATCGCGTCGTCCACCGTGAGATAGGACAGCGCGGGCTGCTTGCCGGCGACGATGACGTTGACGTAGTCGCGGCTGCGCAGGCAATGGTCGGCCACCGAGAGCAGGGTGTTGCCGTCCGGCGGCAGGTAAACCCGCACCACCTCGGCGCGCTTGTTGGCGACCAGGTCGATGAAGCCGGGGTCCTGGTGCGACGCGCCGTTGTGGTCCTGTCGCCAGACGTGGGAGCTGAGCAGGTAGTTCAGCGACGCGATCGGCCGCCGCCACGGCAGCTCGCGGCTGGTGGACAGCCATTTCGCGTGCTGATTGAACATCGAGTCGACGATGTGCACGAACGCCTCGTAGCAGTTGAACAGGCCGTGCCGCCCGCTCAGCAGGTAGCCCTCCAGCCAGCCCTGGCACAGGTGCTCGGAGAGCACCTCCATGACGCGGCCGTCGGGGGCCAGGTGGGCCCCCTCATCCTCGTAGGGCGTGGTCTGCGATAGCCAGACTTTGCCGGTCGACTCGAAGACGGCCGACAGCCGATTGGAGGCGGTCTCGTCGGGACCCATGAGCCGGAAGTTGTCGAGGTTGCGGGCGATGACATCCCGCAGGAAGGTGCCCAGCACTCGGGTCGCCTCATGGGTCGCGGCGCCGGGTTGCTCGACCTGCACCGCGTAGTCGCGGAAGTCCGGCAGGTCCAGGTCGCGCAGCAACAAGCCGCCGTTGGCGTGTGGGTTGGCGCTCATCCGCCGGTCACCGGCGGGTGCGAGCGCTCGCAGCTCCGGCCGGAGCGCGCCGTTTTCGTCGAACAGCTCCCAGGACCGGTAGCTGCGCAGCCACTCTTCGAGCTGCGCCCGGTGCTCCGGGTTGTCGTGTGTCTCTGCGAGCGGAACCTGGTGTGCGCGCCAGGTGCCCTCAACGCGCTTGCCGTCCACCACCTTCGGTCCGGTCCAGCCTTTCGGCGTGCGCAGCACGATCATCGGCCACACCGGCCGCTCGGTCTGACCGGTATCGCGCGCCGCGCGCTGAATGGCCGCGATGTCGTCGAACGCGTCGTCCAGCGCGGCGGCCAGTTGCTGGTGCACGGAGGCCGGGTCGTCTCCGGCGACCGTGATCGGCCGGTAGCCGTAGCCGCGCAACAGCGACTCCAGTTCGGTGTGCGGGATGCGGGCCAGCACGGTCGGATTGGCGATCTTGTATCCGTTGAGATGCAGGATCGGCAACACCGCGCCGTCGACGGCCGGGTTGAGGAACTTGTTCGAGTGCCAGCCGGCGGCCAGCGGTCCGGTCTCGGCCTCGCCATCACCGATCACACACGCGACCACCAAATCGGGGTTGTCGAAGGCGGCGCCGTAGGCGTGTACCAGCGCGTAGCCGAGTTCACCGCCTTCGTGGATGGACCCGGGTGTCTGGGCTGCCACATGGCTGGGGATACCGCCGGGAAAAGAGAATTGGCGGAACAGCTTTCGCATCCCTTCGGTGTTTTCGCCGATGCTCGTGTACACCTCGCTGTAGGTGCCTTCGAGATAGGCGTTGGCCACCAGTCCCGGGCCGCCGTGGCCGGGCCCGGTGACGTAGATGACGTTGGCGTCCCGGGTGCGGATGATCCGGTTCAGGTGCGCGTAGATCAGGTTGAGCCCGGGCGTGGTGCCCCAATGTCCCAGCAGCCGGGGTTTGACATGCTCGGCGGACAGCGCTTCGGTCAGCAGCGGGTTGTCCAGCAGGTAGATCTGCCCGACCGATAGGTAGTTGGCGGCGCGCCAGTACGCGTCGATGAGGGCCAGTTCGTCGTCGGAAAGGATTGCGGGAGCAGTCGTCGTTGCGGTTTCGGGGCTCATTCGTCCGATTGTCCGCGCCCGCGGTGAACGGCGCCCTGCGCGGGACTTACTCTTCGCCCCGGGCCCGAGCCTCGTACGCCTTGCGCTTCTCGACGTCGACGTCGTCCGTGAACACATGATCGCCGCCGAGCTTGCGGTTCAGCGCCTCGAGCACCGGGCGCGGCCAGAACCTCTGCGAGACAACCAGCGCTCCGGCCGGTTTGGTGATTCGCACCCGCGCCTTGGGGTGGGCTACCAGGCCGACGACGGCGGCAGCGATCTCGGCGGGCTCGGCGTTCCTGAACCCCTTCATCCCCGGAGTCCCCGCGACGAGTTCGGTGTTGACGAAGGTCGGCAACACCATGGAGAACTTCACGCCCGCCGATCGGTACTCGAGCCGGGCCGAGTCGGTGAAGCCGACCACCGCGTGCTTGCTGGCGCAGTAGGTGGCCAGCCCGACCACGTTGAGCTCGCCGGCCAGCGAGGCGACGTTGATGACGTGCCCACGTCCGCGGGGGACCATGCGCTGGGCCGCCAGCTTGCTGCCCAGGATCACGCCGTAGACGTTGATGTCCAGAATGCGCCGCGTGACGGCGTCCGGCTCGTCGATGATCCGGCCGACGGGCATGATGCCCGCGTTGTTGACCAACACGTCGATCGGGCCGAGCTGGCGCTCGACCTGATCGAAGAAATCCGAAAACGAATCCCGGTCGGTGACGTCGAGTTTGGCGTACACATCGAGGCCGAGGTCGGCGCCCGATTCCTTCACCTTGGCCTCATCGATGTCGCCGATCGCGACCTCGGCGCCCAATTTGTGCAGTGCGGTCGCGGTGGCCAATCCGATTCCTCGTGCGCCGCCGGTGATCACGATGACCTTGCCGCGGACCTTGACGCCGATCGATGCCGTGTCTGCCATTCGGTAAGCACAGCACTCGACTTCAGGCCGCGCAATGACCGGGATGGGCAGCCCACCGGTCAGAAAATATGAAGTATTGCGGTACTCGTGACAGCGGTTCGGCGTGGCGCGATGATCACACGATGACGACCGATGCCACCGAGACAGACCGACCGACGCCGGACGTCGACGTCGTCGTAATAGGCGCCGGCATTGCCGGCCTGTATCTCGCCTACCGCCTGAGCCGCGCCGGACACCGGCTGCGCGTATTCGAAGCGGCCGACGACATCGGCGGAACTTGGTACTGGAACCGGTATCCGGGCGCCCGGGTCGACGTCCCCAGCGTCGACTACATGTACAGCTTCGATCCGGACTGGCAGCGGGACTGGCAATGGTCGGAGAAGTACGCCACCCAGCCGGAGATCCTGCGCTATCTGAACCATGTCGCCGACAAGCACGACCTGCGGCGCCACATCACCTGCTCGACGCGAGTGCAGCAGGCACGCTGGGACGACAACGCGTCGCTGTGGCATGTGAGCACCGACCGCGAAGACGAGGTCTCGTCTAGTTTCGTCGTGATGGCCACGGGTTGTCTGTCCATGCCCAAGCCAGCCGAGGTCGACGGACTCGAGCGGTTCGGCGGTGAGGTCTACTTCACCAGCCGCTGGCCGCACGAGCCCATTGAATTCACGGGTAAGCGGGTGGCGGTGATCGGCACGGGTTCCTCCGGCGTTCAATCGATTCCGGTCATCGCCCAGGAAGCGCGAGAGGTGGTGGTGTTTCAACGCACTCCGAATTTCTCGATCCCGGCGCGCAATGGTCCGTTGTCGCCCGAGAAGCTGGCGCAACTGGAGAATGAGGCGGAATACCGCGCGGCGGCGAGGGTGTCGTGGGGCGGGATTCCGGGGGAGCGCAGCATCATCCCGACATTCAGCGTGTCGGAGGCTGAACGCCAAGAACGTTATGAACGCGCATGGGAGAGTGGCCTACTTTTCGAGACTTTCACCGTGTTCGCCGACGTGCTGAGCAATCCCGCGGCCAACCACGAGGTCGCTGAATTCTTCCGGAACAAGATCCGCCGCATCCTCGACGATCCACAGACGGCGGCCGATCTGTGCCCCATCGATCACCCCATCGGGACGAAAAGGCCATGCCTGGACACGAACTACTACGCCACCTACAACCTGCCGCACGTGCGCTTAGTCAACGTCCGAAAACATCCGATCCGACACATCACGGAAACCGGGATTGATACCGCCGATGAGTCGTTCACCCTGGACGCGATCGTCTTCGCCACTGGTTTCGACGCCGTGACGGGCGCGATCACGGCCGTCGACATCACTGGCCGAAACGGCTTGGCGCTGAAGGACAAATGGTCGAATGGGCCGCAGACCTACCTCGGGTTAACCACCGTCGGCTTTCCGAATCTGTTTTTCATCACCGGTCCCGGGAGTCCCTCGGTACTGTCGAACATGGCCGTGTCGATCGAACAGCACGCGGACTGGGTGCTCGACTGCCTCGGCCACCTGGGTGCAAGCGGCTTCGATGTCATTGAGCCCACCCAGATGGCCGAAGCCGGGTGGACGCAACACGTCAACGACTGCGCCGACATCACCTTGTATCCGGCCGCGAACTCCTGGTACATGGGCGCCAATGTGCCGGGCAAGCCACGGGTATTTTTGCCCTACTGCGCAGGCGTCGACTTCTACCACCTCAGCTGCGACGAGGTGGTCGCCCGCGACTATCTGGGTTTCCGGCTGTCTGGTCCCGACGGGTCACGGTGTAGCGACGGAGTGGTGCGCCGGTTGCAACCCGACGTCGAGATGGTCCTGAACGAGGTGGCTGCGCTGCAACTGCCGCCGATGGAATCGATGGCCGTGGCCGACGCCCGCGCCTTCTACCAGCAGATGTTCATTGCTCGACCGCCGGGACCCGACGTCGGCGAAATCGCCGACGCCGTATTACCCGGCGCCACAGGCGATTTGGCGTACCGACTTTATCGTCCGCCGACCCCGGGCCCGCACCCGATCGTGGTGTACTTCCATGGCGGCGGCTACGTTCTGGGTGACGCCATCGTGGATGATCCGCTCTGCCGGGACCTTTGCGTACGCAGCGACGCGGTCGTCATCTCGGCGAACTACCGCCACGCGCCCGAACACCGATTCCCGGCGGCGATCGATGACGGGATGGCAGCGGTGCGGTGGGTCGCCGACAATGCCCAAGCGCTGGGCGGCAGGCCGGGTCAGCTCGCGGTGTGCGGCTGGAGTGCAGGCGGTGGGATCGCGGCGGTGATATGCCGGCTGGCGCGGGACATGGGCGGACCCAACATCATGGGGCAGGTGTTGTTGACGCCGTGCACTTCCGGCGACACGGCAGGCGCCTCCTTCGCCGAAAATGCGGACGGCTACGGCCTCACCACGCCACTGGTCCGGTGGTTCTACGACCACTACATCGACGCGCCGGATCGTAACGACCCCCGCTTCGCGCCCGTACGTGCGGCCTTTCTGTCCGGGTTGCCGCCCGCGATGGTGGTGACGGCCGAGTTCGACCCCGTGCGCGACGACGGCGACGCCTACGCCGCCGCGCTCGCCGCGGCGCGTGTCCCGACGGAACATGTCCGTGCCCGCGGCCACACCCACCAGTCGCTGACGATGGTCGACGTGGTCATTTCGGGCGCACCGATACGCGCACGGATGGGGGAAGCGTTGCGCCGGTTCTTCGTGGCGGCGCGCACGCCCGAACCCGCCTCCTGAGGAGTGCTGCTGCGTCGCGGAGTAGACGAGATTTGTGAGTCTGGAAAGTCCGTCGCGGTTTGCTGGGTGGAAGTGCGCTTGGTATGACATCCTGTGCGCGTGTCCGCGGAGGGCCGGCCTTCTGGGGTTGTGACGTTTCTGTTCACCGATATCGAGGGTTCGACCCGTCGGTGGGAAGCAGACGCGGGTGTGATGCGGGCGGAACTGGCCACGCACGACGACGTATTGCGCGGGGCGATCCAAGCGCACGGCGGCTTTTTGTTCAAGCACACCGGTGACGGGGTGTGTGCGGCGTTTTCATCGCCTCGGTCTGCGGCTGAGGCCGCCGTCGCAGCCCAGCGCCGGCTGCAATTGCCCGTGCGGATGGGCATCGCTACCGGCGAAGCCGAGCTGCGTGATGCGGACTACTTCGGAACGGTGCTCAACCGCGTAGCACGGGTGATGGCCGCCGGACACGGCGGCCAGATCCTCGTGGCCGAGTCGACCGCGGGACTGCTCAGCGGAGTCGATCTGCTCGATCTAGGGACTCACCAGCTGCGCGATCTGCCCCGCCCCGAACGGCTGGTGCAGTTGTGTCATCCCGATCTTCGTAATGATTTTCCGCCCCTGAGCACGACCAGTACCGTTGTCGCTCATAACCTTCCGGTGCAGCTCACCAACTTTGTCGGCCGCGGCACACAGATCACTGACTTGGAAAAGCTGCTGGTCGAGAACCGGCTGGTGACACTGACCGGCGCCGGCGGCGCGGGCAAGACGCGTCTCGCCATTGAGATCGCGGCTCGCATCGCTGCTGAGTTCCGTGACGGCTTGTGGTACATCGACCTTGCGCCGGTCACCCATCCTGCCGTGGTGCCCGTTACCGTGGCGCGCGCGTTGGGTCTGCCCGACCAGCCGGGCCGCTCCACGATGGATACGTTGCTGCGGTTCGTGCGCGACCGGCAAATGCTTGTGGTGCTGGACAACTGCGAGCACTTGCTGGACGCGAGCGCGGAGTTGGTCGTTGCATTGCTCGGCACTGCGCCCGGGCTGACGTTGCTGGCAACAAGCCGTGAGCCGATCGGGGCGACGGGCGAAGTGAGTTGGCGAGTGCCGTCGCTGTCCCTGGCCGACGAGGCAACCGAGTTGTTTGTCGACCGGGCCCGCCGTGCCCGACCTGATTTCCGCATCACCACCGACAACACGACGACCGTGGGCGAGATCTGTCGCCGCCTCGACGGGATGCCGCTGGCGATTGAGCTTGCGGCGGCGCGGGTGCGTGCGCTCTCGCTGGGCGAGATCCTCGACGGTCTGCGTGACCGCTTCCAGTTGCTGACCGGCGGCGCGCGCACCGCGGTACACCGTCAGCAGACGTTGCGCGCCTCGGTGGATTGGTCGCATGCGCTGTTGAGCGAGCCGGAGCGGGTTGTGTTTCGTCGGCTGGCAGTGTTTTTGGGAGGGTTCGACTTGGACGCCGCCCAGGCGGTCGCCGGCGGCACTGACATGCAGCGCTTCCAGGTGCTGGACTTCCTCGCTCTGTTGGTGGACAAGTCGCTGGTGGTGGCCGACAACAGCGGGGGCACGACGCGCTACCGGTTGCTGGAAACTGTGCGCCAATACGCACTGGAGAAACTCGGCGAGTCCGGCGAAGCGGACGCAGCGCGCCCGCGTCACCGGGATTACTACACGGCGCTGGCCGCGCTGCTCGACAGCCCGGCAGGCACCGATTATGAGCGCCGCCTCGAGCAAGCCGAGACCGAGATCGACAATCTGCGCGCTGCGTTCGGGTGGAGCTGTGAACACTCTGATGTCGAGCTGGCGTTGGCGTTGGCGTCGTCGCTGCAGCCGCTGTGGCTCGCACACGGCCGCATACGGGAAGGACTGGCCTGGTTCGACGCCGGCCTGGCCGACCTCGACGCGCAGCACCCCGAGGTGGCGGCCGCGGTTCGCGCTCGGGCGCTCGCCGACTCTGCCGCGCTAGCCGGTTGGGTTGACGCCGCCGCGAGTGTGGATCGGGCCCAACAGGCGCTGGTGATCGCTCGGGAACTCGACGACCCGGCCGTGCTGGTCCCGGCGCTGACAGTCTGTGGTTTGATCGCGAGCTATAGCTATAACGCCGAGGTGGCCCGGACGTGCTTCGCCGAGGCGCTCGGCCTCGCGCGGGCGTTAGACGATCGGTGGAGGCTAAGTCAGATCCTCGCCTGGCAGGCTGCGGCGGCGAGCATAGCTGGTGACCCGATCGCGGCCCGTGCGGCCGGCGAAGAAGGACGCGACGTCGCCGACGCGATCGGCGATCGATTCTACGGATGCCAAAGCCGCACGAGTCTTGGGTGGGCACAGGTTATGCAGGGCGAGCTGGCCGAACCCGTCGCACAATTCGGCGGACTGGTGGCCGAGGCCGAGTCGGGTCACGATTTGATCCTGAGATCGACGGCCCACCAGGGTCTGAGCTATGCGCTCGCCTGCCAGGGCGAAGTGAGCGCTGCTCGGCGTGCGGCCGAAGTGACGCTCGAGTCCGCCACCGAGCTTGGCGAGATGTTCATCGGAACGGGCTACATGGCGTTGGGGATCGCAGCTCTGGCCGCCGGGGATGTGCAAGCAGCGCACGACGCCGGCAAGGCGGCCTTCGGACATTTCAGTGTGGCCCAGCCTCAGTTAGCGACGGCCATGCGCTACGTGATGGCCCAGGCCGCCGTGGCGGGCGGTGATCTCGTCGGAGCGCGGCGCTGGGCCGATGAGGCGGTCTCGATGGCCACCGGCTGGCACCTGATAATGTCGCTCACGCCGCGCGCCCGCGCGGCGATCGCACGAGGTGAGCGCGAAGATGCGGAACGCGACATCCAGGATGCACTGGCCTGTGCAGCGAGCATCGGGGCCTACCTGGAAGTCCCCGACATCCTCGAATGCATCGCCGATCTGGCTATAGCTGCGGGCAGTCACCATGAAGCCGCGCGGTTTTTGGGCGCGGCATACGGGATCCGTCAGCGTATGGGCGCGGTTCGCTTCAAGGTCTGGGATGTCGGGTACGAGGCCTCGGTGGCGACGCTGCGTAATGCCCTCAGCGAGCAGGACTTTGACTCGGCCTGGGCTGAGGGCGCCGCCCTGTCCGTCGAAGAGGCGATTGCCTACGCCCAGCGTGGCCGCGGCGAGCGCAAACGCCCCGCGAGCGGCTGGGCATCGCTCACCCCCACCGAGCGCGATGTGGTGCGCCTGGTCTGCGAGGGGCTCGGCAATAAGGACATTGCCACAAGGCTTTTCGTCTCACCTCGCGCCGTGCAAGCCCACCTGACCCACGTCTACAGCAAGCTCGGCCTGACCTCCCGGGTGCAGTTGGCGCGGGAGGCGGCCCGCCACACTTAACCCAGAGTCTCGAAACTTGGCTCGGGATAGTAGCGGGATAGTGATGGGCCTCGACGGCAATCAGCTGATTGTGCGCTGGGGGAGCCCAGTTAGCGCCACACTTGGCCGCACCCATGGTGCCCGAAAACTGGTTTAGTTTGAATCGCCCACCGACAGTGAGGATTTCGAGACGCGCGGTGTGAGACAAGTTTTGAGACTCCGCGAGCTGGGGCTATCGGACGGAGAGTGACCATGCCGCCAACCGTCTCATTTCTTTAGTTATGAGACAGCACCGCTCAACGCAATCAGGTGTTGCTGATCGGAGTGGAGGGTAGGAAGGCGCAGGTGTCAGATGGGCTGAATCCCCGACTTCATGTAGGTCTCATAGAAATTCGTGGCCAGTTTGGCCTGGGGTTGACGTTTAGTCTCGCGCTATGGACCGCATCTGGCAGTGGACGTGGGATCGGTACGGAGCGAGGTATGGGTGGATTCTTTTCGTGTGGGCGTTTCTCATTTCGCTGCCGATCTACCTCATCTTGTTATCGTTTCCGATCGTCGCTTTCGAGAAGTCCGGTCGTTACGTTGATGCGACGGCCATTACCGTTGTCGCCGTAGTGGTGCTCGTATGCATCATGGTTCTTCCGGAACGCCGATGGGCACGCCCTGTGGAGCAGTGGGCAGCGGGCCACGACGTCGATCGAGCCACCGCCCTTGAGGGCACCTATATCTGGACCCGCAGGTCGTCTTCCCGAACGCTGTGGGGCTTTGGCGTATGGGCCGCCGTGTTGTCGGTCGTCGTCGGTGTGATCGCCGGAGCAACTTGGTCACGGCTGATCCAATACGGGATCCTCGGCGCCGTCATCGGAGTAGCGGTCCAGCTGATCGCATACCACAGCATTGTGGAGGCAATAATGCGGCCGCCCAGGATCGCCCTCGCCGGTGACACCGGGATCGGCGATTCACTGCCGCGCTCCCGCCCGACTTTTGCCGCGCGGTCGAACGTATCCGTACTTGCAGTCGCGTTTACGTTCGGCGTTGGCGGCGCATGGCTAGCGGCCGTGTTCGCTCCGGTCAGTGATGCCGCGATCCTGGCCGTCGTGATCGGGTCTGCCTTGACGATTGTATTCGCGGTGCCGATCTCCGTCGGCCTTGGTTTCTCACAGTCTCTGCAACCCATTCGTGACCTCGCCAAAGGTGCCGAACGTGTTGCGGCAGGGGACTATCGCCAACGCCTGCCGGTCGTTCAGGACGACGACCTGGGAGCACTGGCCGCGTCGTTCAACCACATGCAGGCGGGTTTGGCTGAGCGGCAACGACTCCAAGGGGCGTTCGGCACCTACGTCGATCCGGCCCTTGCGGCGCGGTTGCTTGAGCAGGGCGACGACGTGTTCGCCGGTGAGCGCCGCGAGGTGACGGTGATGTTTATCGACATCCGCGATTTCACCCCGTTCGCCGAGGCAAACACCGCCGAGGAAACGGTCGCCCGACTCAACGCGCTGTTCGAGATCGTCGTGCCGGCTGTCGTGGATGCCGGTGGGCATGTCAACAAGTTTCTCGGCGACGGCGCACTGGCCGTTTTCGGTGCCCCGAATGACCTCGCGGATCATGCCGACGCTGCGGTGACAGCCGCCGTGCTGATCCATCGTCTGGTTGCAGATCGCTTCGGCAGGGACCTTCGCATCGGCATCGGGATCAACACCGGGGTGGTGATCGCCGGCACCATCGGCGGCGGGGGCAAGTTGGAGTTCACCTTGATCGGCGACACCGTCAACGTGGCAGCCCGCGTTGAGCAGCTCACCAAAACCACCGGCGACACGATCCTGCTCACCCATGAGACAGTCGACACCCTGACTTCTCGACCCGCCGCCCTCACCGACCGGGGATCGCACGCACTGAAAGGAAAGTCAGCGGCCGTGCAGGTCTTCGCCCTAAACCAAGTGGACGACGCACGGGGTTGACCGCTAGTTAAGGGAAGGTGATCGAATCTCTGCCAGATCACTATCGCGACGCGTCCGCACCACGCCGTCACGAAGCTGCCACCGGCATCACGTCATTCGCCGATAGGACGAAGATGGCCGCCCGGATAGCCGAGCCGTCGGCGGCGCGATAGAGGTGCGCGTTCAAACACGGGTGACACGGCAGCTAACCGGTTTAGTCTCGGGACTCATGGATCGCATCTGGCAATGGGCGTGGGATCGGTGCGGAGCGAAGTACTCGTGGGCGATTTGCGCGGTCATGTTCGCCCTGTTCCTGCCTGCCTTTCTCATATTGTCGTTTATCGTTGTCGCTTTCGAGAAGTCCGATCGCTACGTCGAGGCAGCCGCCGTCACCGTTGTCGCCCTGCCGATTCTGGTGTGTGTGTACGTTCTTCCCGGGGGACGGCTCCGCCTCGCGGAGCAGTGGGCCGCCGGTCACGAGGTCGATCGGACGAGCGCACTGGATGCCACCTATACCTATTCGCGGCGGGCGGTTGCCCGGGGGTTGGGAGGCAACGTTGTCTGGCTCGCCCTGCTGTTTGTCGTTGTCGGTGCGATCGCCGGGGCGACCGAGTGGCGCCTGGTCCAGTACGGGATTTTGGGCGCCTGTTTCGGAGCTGCCGCCCAGTTGATCGGTACGCACAGTTTTACGGAAGGGGCGGTGCGACCGGCCAGGGTCGCCATCGCCGGTGATACGGGGATCGGTGACTTGCTGCCGCGTTCCCGGCCGACGTTTGCCGCGTGGTCGAACATCTCCATGCTCGCGGTCGGGTTCAGCTTCTCGATCGGGGCCGCGTTGCTGGGCGCCGCGTTCAATCAGGTCAGCGAAATCCCCGTCCTCGCCGCCCTGATCGGGTGCGTGGCGCTTGCCTTCGCGGTGCCGATCAGCGTCGGTGCGGGGTTCGCACCGTCGCTGCGGCCCATTCGCGACCTCGCTGAAGGGACCGAACGTGTTGCGGCCGGTGACTACAGCCAACGCCTGCCGGTGGTTCAAGACGATGACCTTGGGGCGCTGGCGGCGTCGTTTAACCGCATGCAGGCGGGTTTGGCTGAGCGGCAACGGCTTCAGGCCGCGTTCGGGACCTACGTCGACCCGATGCTGGCGGCGCGGCTGCTTGAGCAGGGTGACGATGTCTTCAGCGGTGAGCGCCGCGAGGTGACGGTGATGTTCGTCGACGTGCGTGACTTCACCCCGTTCGCCGAGGCGAACACCGCCGAGGACACCGTCGCACGGCTCAACGCCTTATTCGGGATCGTGGTGCCGGCCGTCGTCGACGCCGGTGGGCACGTCAACAAGTTCCTCGGTGACGGCGCACTAGCGGTGTTCGGCGCCCCCAACGATCTTGCGGATCATGCCGACGCAGCGGTGAGTGCTGCGGTGTTGATCGACCGCCTGGTCGCGGAGCGGTTCGGCGGGGAACTTCGGGTTGGCATCGGGATCAACACCGGTGTGGTGATCGCCGGCACCATCGGCGGCGCAGGCAAGCTGGAGTTCACCCTGATCGGCGACACCGTCAACGTCGCCGCCCGCGTCGAGCAGCTCACGAAGACCACCGGCGACACGATCCTGCTCACCCAGCAGTGCGTCGACGCCTCGGCGTCGCGACCGCCCGGACTCATCGACCGGGGATTCCATGTCCTGAAAGGTAAGTCGGCCTCCGTGCGGGTCTTCGGCCTCGGCCAAGAGACCGGCGCGCGGGTTGACCTCACTAGCTAAGGGGATCAGCGAGAAGTGCGTTGGGCATCACCCAACCCGGTAAGACCGTGCCGCGCGGACGGCCGTTGAAGTCCCAGATGGTCTCGCAGCGTGCTCCCGGTGTACTCGGTGCGAAATCGTCCCCGGCGTTGCAGGATGGGCACGACATGGTCGACAAACGCCGTTAGCTCGTAGGGCAGTGTCGATCCCATGATGGTGAATCCGTCGACGGCGCCGGCGTCTTGCCAAGCGGTTACGTGATCGGCGAGTTGTTCGGGTGTTCCGATGAAGTGCGTCTGTCCCGCGCCTCCGCTCACCCGTTGGGCGACCTCACGCAACGGAGCGTCCGGCTGTGCCCGCGCGGCCGCGAAGAGTTGATCTGCCCGAGTTGACGGTGATTGCTCAGCCCAGAGATGGGTGGGCAGCGGAACGTCTGGGTCGTAGGCGTCGGGGTCGAGCCCGGCTGTGTAGAGGGCGTTTTGCCAACGGAATTCGGGACTGGCCAGTTCTTCGAGCAGTTGCGCCCGGGAGTGGGCTTCGGCCTCGGTGCCGCCCAAGGTCACCATCAACGCCGGCAGGACCAGTAACTGCTCGGGGTCACGGCCTGAGGCGGCGGCCTGGGCGTGCAGGTCAGCCCGGAAGGAAACCGCCGCTTCTAGCGAGGGTGGCCCGGAGAAGGCCATCTCGGCGTATCGCGCGGCGAGCCCGACGCCTGCCCCAGATTGCCCTGCTAGGACGAGCACCGGGTGGCCTTGCGGGGAGCGCGGAAACGGTTGGACTCCTTCCACGTCGTAGTACTGGCCGTGGAAGTGCGGTGCGTGCAGCTTGCTGCGGTCTGCCCACACCCCACGTTCGCGGTCACCGATGACGGCGTCGTCGTCCCAGCTGTCCCACACCCGCATCACGACCTCGACGAATTCATGTGCGCGCGCGTAGCGGTCGGCGTGGTCGGGATGGATGGGTTCACCGAAGTTGGCTGCGGCCAGTGGCGTGACGGTGGTGACGATGTTCCAGCCGGCGCGGCCGCCGCTGAGGTGGTCCAGTGTTGCGAATCGGCGGGCGAGCTCCCACGGTTGGTTGTAGGTCGTCGAGCCGGTGCCGATCAGCCCGACGTGGTCGGTGACGGCGGCCAAAGCTGAGAGCACCGAGATCGGGTCGAATTGTGTCTGCGGCAGGTGTGTGGCTCGGTACTCGGCGATGGCGATGTTATCGGCCAGGAAGATCGAGTCCATCAAACCGCGTTCGGCGATGCGCGCGATGTCGGTGTAATACGGAAGGTTTAGGACGTTGTGTACGTCGTCGTCGACCACGCGCCAGGCGGATTCGTGATAGCCGTTGGGCCAAATGAACGCGTTGAAGTGCAGTGCCCGTCCATTCATGGGATTGGCTCCTTCTCTGGGTGCTCGTAGGGAGGCACTCCGGCGACTGTTCTCGTTCCTGGGAGCGGCTGCTCCGCGGTCATGCAGTGTGGCGGCCGCGGCGACATCGCGGACGAGATGGGCGGCGGCATATATGCCACAACCCCAGGCCCTTCCGGAGAATTTCGTTTCGAGCACAACTTCGATCGGCATATGAGAGCCGCAACACTTTGTCGCGCTCGGGTTCGACTGGGACTGGCGGCCGCCCGCGAGACCGCCCTCAGCTGATGCTGGGCTAAACAGACGGCAAATCGGGGTCTCTGAGCTTGCTTCTCCGGGTTGGCGGACGCCGAACCGTCTGACTGGTGCCCGCCTCGCGGCGGTAGCGGTTGTCGGAATAGTTGAGAACCGCCCAGTTGCTACTAACCTCAAAAGTTTGTCGGTGTCACCCGTAGGACTTAACTTCGGTCAGTTGATTGCCGTTGAAATCGGTTCGGGCGCTTTGGGTTACATCGCAGTGGGTGAGCAATTCAGTATCGCCCAGCGGATGGAATAGGTGCCGCCGCCAGGGCGCCCAGCTTCCCGTAGCGTGTTGAACGTCGGTCGTCGTTCGGAGAGGGGCGGTGGTGTAGGTGAGTACCGTTACCTGGCGGCGGGTCATGATCGCTCTGGCCGTCGTGGCGCTCGTGACCCCAGTTGCCGTGGTCGCTGTGCGGGTTCTAATGCATCCGGCTGCGGGTTCGGCACCTGCAGCCCCTCCGGCAGCCACATCCGCGTCACGACCTGTTACGTCCACTTTGGCTTTGACCGCGCCTCAGGCCCCGCCACCACCAGGGTTTCCGGATCTCGATGGTTTCACTGACGTGTCGCAAGATCACGCTGTGTCCCGCTATTACGCCTTGGCAACGTTTACCAGCCCGACCGGATTGCAGTGTGCAATGTGGAGCAGCCGTGGAGATACGGCCGCATTCTGCTTCGGGGCGATCCCTGGTCTCGATCATCCAGCGAACCAGGTTTACGCGGGGGACTATAAGGCATATTTCGACCAGAACAGGCCTCCCGATACGGACAAGCTCAACGGGAAGCCCTTGGCGTCAGGGGAGAAGGTGATCTTGGGCGCCGGAGGAAACCTGATGGGCGGCGACCAGATCACCTGCGGTGTGCAAAACGTGGTAGTCGCGTGCATGTTAATCAGGGGCTTCCGCCAGAACCACGGCGACGACACCGCCCAACGGCACGGCTTCGTCCTCGACCCACAGCGAAGCTGGACGTTTTAGGCCCTTGGCCCGCGCGGCTGCCGTTGGCGGCCAATGATATTGGTCGCAGAAGTCAATTTTCAGGTGGCCCCGGATGGTGTTCATTATCGGCTGCTGCGGTTGTGCCAATCCGTCTAGTATTGCGAATTGATCCACTACATTGACGCCTACTTGTTGAGCCACCAACCAGGGACGGGATCACAATGCCCGAAAAGAAGCCACCGAAGAAGGTCCCATCAGCAAAGCGGACCAGTACCGGATCGAAGAACACGCCACGGAAACGTGCCGCCAAACGCCCACCACCAGCACCCAAGTCAGGCGCCCGCCCTGCGCGGCCAGCAGTGCTCGCTGCGGCTCTGCAGGCGCTGGCCCTGCCGCAGCTGCCACAGCCCGGACCAGGGCAGGCCATCAATCTCGGGCCCATCGCCGGGACCGAATCACCCACCGGCGCACTCGGCGCGGGAGCCGTCGACCTCTGCGAAATATCACCTGGCGGTCAGGTCGCCTTAGGCGGCGACACCTTCTCGGGAAACGCTATGGGCCAAGGAGCATGGAGCGCATCGATGGCCCTGCATGTCCGACCCGGCACCCTGAACAGCAACCCAATCCAGTTCGACAGCTCGTTTGGCCAGAATGGCACCCTCTACGACCAGCCCCCGCCTGCCAACGGTAGTCAATTACCGGCCGGTACCATCCAGGTGTTCGGCATCGACTATGCCTTGGTGGCAAACACGGTGAATCTTCAACCCCTCGATTCGCGGCTGGTCCGAATCGACCCCAACGGGCCGCACTGGCCGACCGTTCCCGGATCCCGGAGGCCAGCCGACTGGCAGGACGGCAACGAAACACAAATCAGCGGCTGCCAAGCGCCCGACGGTTGGGTGTATATCGTCGCCGACGGGTTCGCCCGCGATCACACCGTGCGGCTCTATCGTTGCAATGCGGAGACCTTCACCGACCGCAACACATGGTCGGCCTGGGGAATCAACAACGGCGGCCCAGACTGGGCTTGGAATGTGGCCCCGACACCTCTTAGCGGCGACATCTTCGGCGAGCTAAGCCTTCGTCTGATCGAAAACATGGCCGTATTGTCAGGGTTTAACGCGACCTCAGGGAATGTCGAGGTTCGGGTGGCTGCCGACGTGACGCAAGTGTTGGCGCCGGACACACCAGTGACGGTCGTTGCGACCCAAGAAACCCTTCCGCAAAACTACGGCGGCTACATCGTTCCCGGCTCCACCCTCGACCAGGCGATCATTTTAGTGAGTCAGTGGAATACCACCACGAACGATCCGTACAACGTGCAACAGTTCGTCGTCAATCTCAATCGCTGACACAGCTGATCGAGGAAACGTCGGAAACGTTTAGCTCGCTACCGCCGTCCCTGCAGAGGGTGATGACCTAGTCCTCCATCGCGTGTACCGAGCAACATGGCTTGCTCGGCGATATGACGGACATCGTTGACCGGCGGTGACACGATACTGACGTGGATGACAATAGTCGCGGTGCGCTGACAGCGGCGGGACTG
The DNA here is from genome assembly GCA_963767375.1 of uncultured Actinomycetota bacterium. Lineage (GTDB taxonomy): Bacteria > Actinomycetota > Actinomycetes > Mycobacteriales > Mycobacteriaceae > Mycobacterium. The sequence goes on along the minus strand of CAVYDT010000003.1, from coordinate 230,726 downwards.
CCGTGCGGGTCGTGCGGCACCGAACTGCCACCGAACTCCAAGTTCTGTAACGAGTGCGGTGCACCGGTCACAAGGACCACTCGATCGGCGGAGTACAAGCAGGTCACGGTGCTGTTCGCCGACGTGGTCCACTCGATGGATATCGCGGCGGCGGTAGGGCCAGAGCGGCTGCGCGAGATGATGACCGAGCTGGTCAATCGGGCGGCAGTGGTTGTAGAGCGCTACGGCGGCACGGTGGACAAGTTCACCGGCGACGGGGTCATGGCGGTGTTCGGCGCGCCGGTGGCCTTGGAGGACCACGCATTTCGTGCCTGTCTGGCGGCGTTAGGGGTTCAGGAGGAGGCGAAGCGGCTTGCCGTCACCGTGCACGCCCGCGACGGTGTGGATCTGCAGTTGCGGGTGGGGCTTAACTCAGGTGAGGTGATTGCCGGTGATATCGGTTCAAGGTCGTTGGGCTATACCGCCGTCGGTGAGCAAGTCGGTATGGCACAGCGGATGGAATCGGTGGCACCGCCGGGCGGGGTGATGCTCAGCGCGTCGACAGCGCGACTCGTTGAAGGCCTTGCGACTCTGGGCGAATCTGAGCTGGTTCGGATCAAGGGTGCCGACGCGGCGGTGGCCGCCCGTCGGCTGTTGGGCATGGGAGAACAGCATCGCGGAGTTGACCGTGCTGAGTCACAGCTGGTCGGTCGGCGGTGGGAGATGTCCGCCGTCGAGGGTTTGTTGGAACGTGCCATCGACGGGCACGGCGCGGTGGTCACCGTGGTGGGATCACCAGGTATCGGCAAGAGCCGGCTGGTGCGTGAGGTGGCGGCCATCGCTGCTGGGCGCGGAGTGGAGGTGTTCAGCGCCTACTGCGAATCGCACGCCGCCGACATTGCCTTCCATGTTGTGGCGCGGTTGCTGCGGGCAGCCTTCGGTGTGCGTGGCCTGGACGGCCCGGCCGCTCGTGACCGAGTGCGCTCACGGGTGCCGGATGCAGACCCCGAGGACTTGCTGTTATTCGATGACTTGCTGGGCATCGCCGGTCCGGAGATGGCGCTGCCCAAGATCGATCCGGATGCCCGGCGGCGGCGGTTGACCGCGCTGGTCAATCACGCCTCGTTGGCCCGAAAAAGCCCGGCGATCTACGTCATCGAGGACGCCCATTGGATCGATGAGGTCAGCGAGTCGATGCTTGCCGAGTTCCTCACGGTGATCCCGCAGACGCCCGCGCTGGTGCTGGTCACCTATCGACCCGAATATCGAGGGGTGTTGACCCGGGTGGCCGGTGCTCAGACCATCGCCCTTGCGCCGCTGAGTAATTCGGAAACCGGAGCACTGGCTGCCGAGCTGCTGGGGTCGGACCCCTCGGTCAGCGCGGTGATCACCATAATCACCGAGAAGGCCGCCGGAAACCCATTTTTCGCCGAAGAGATCGTGCGCGACCTAGCCGAGCGCGGCGTCCTACATGGCAACCGCAACGCCTACGAAGCGACGGCCGATGCTGCCGAGGTCAGTGTGCCCGCCACCTTGCAGGCCACCATCGCCGCCCGCATCGACCGGCTTGATCCGGCGGCCAAGCGCACCTTGGGGGCAGCCGCTGTCATCGGCTCACGGTTCAGCCGGGAACTACTGGAAACGCTGGGAATTGATCCTGTCCTTGAGAGCTTGGTGGGCGGCGAGTTCATCGATCAGATCCGATTCACCCGACAACCCGAGTATGTGTTCCACCACCCGCTGGTCCGCACGGTGGCCTACGAATCACAACTCAAATCCGATCGCGCCGAACTGCACCGCCGCGTGGCGGCCGCGATCGAATCACGTGACCCGGCGGCGACCGAGGAGAACGCTGCTCTGATCGCCGAACATCTGGAGGCAGCCGGTGACCTGCACGCCGCCTACGGCTGGCATATGCGCGCCGCAACCTGGGCCACCAACCGCGACATCACCGCCGCCCGCATGTCCTGGGAGCGTGCCGAAAAGATCGCCGACGCCCTGCCCGCCGAGGACCCCAACCGGACACCGATGCGCATCGCCCCGCGCACCATGCTGTGCGGAAACGCGTGGCGAGTCTATGAACGTGTTGCTGGTGCCCGCTTTGATGAATTGCGGCAGTTATGCGCTGCCGCCGGGGACAAGGCGTCACTGGCCATCGCCATGACCGGGCTGGTGGTCGATCGCGTGTGGCAGGGCCAGGTGCGCGAGGCCGCCCAGCTGGCATCGGAAGCCATGGCCCTCATCGAGTCGGTCGACGATCCGACCCTGACGGTGGGGCTGTCCTGGACCGCGATCTACGCCAAGCTAGAGGGCGCAGAGTGGCCTGACGTGCTGGGCTGGTCACAACGGGTGATCGACCTGTCCGACGGCGACCCCTCTAAAGGCAACTTCATTTTCGGGTCCCCCTTGGCGTTGGCCTTTGCGACGCGGGCTATCGCCCGTTATGGCCTGGGTCGTCCCGGATGGCGCGACGACCTGGAGCAGGCACTGACCATTGCCCGCAGCGCCGACCCCATGTCCTACACCACGCTCGTCACCTACAGCTACGGCTTGGGGGTCATATTTGGCGTGCTGAGGTCCGACGATCGCGCGGTGCGCGAGACCGAGGATGCCCTACATATTGCCGAACGGTCCGGTGATGATCTCGCGTTCGTCTGGGCCCGGACGACACTAGGTGCTGTGTTGGTGCACCGCCAGATGGCTGGCGAGCGCGATCGCGGCAACACGCTCTTGACCGCAATCGCCGAAGTGCTCCTACGCCAGGGACATAACCTGGCCGAGCTACCGCTCATCGAGGTCTACTCGGCGCGTGAGAATGCTCGGCGTGGAGATCGCGATGACGCCATCCCCCTCATGCGCGTCGCCCTAGACGAGCTTTTACGCAACGGGCAGCAGCTGGTGTGGGGCATTCCCGCGACGGGTGTTCTGGTGGAGACGCTGCTGGATAGCGGGGCCGACGCTGACGTGGCCGAAGCCGAGGCCGCCATCGACCGGTTGGCGGCCGCACCATCCGATGACGGCCTGGTGATACGCGACGTCTGGCTGTTGCGGCTACGGGCTCTCCTGGCGAAGGCTCACGGCGATGCCGCGGCTTACACGCACTTGCGGGATCGCTACCGCGACATGGCGAAAACGCTTGGCTTCGAGGGGCACATCGACTGGGCCGAGGCGATGCCATGACGGCGGCTGCCCCGTCAGGAGTGGTGACGTTTCTGTTCACCGATATTGAGGGGTCGACCCGTCGGTGGGAGAAGGACGCGGAGGGCATGCGGGCGGCGCTGGCCGCCCATGACGACGTGTTGCGCTCTGCGATTGAGACACATGGCGGCTGGCTGTTCAAGCACACCGGCGACGGGGTGTGCGCGGCATTCTCGTCACCAAGGGCAGCGGTCGATGCCGCCACAGCCGCGCAGCGCAAACTGGAGTTGTCGGTGCGGATGGGGCTGGCGACCGGCGAAGCAGAGCTGCGGGAGGGTGATTACTTCGGTGCGGTGCTGAATCGCGCGGCGCGGGTGATGGCCGCCGGGCATGGCGGTCAGATCCTGCTGGCGGAGTCGACGACGGTACTGCTGACCGGAGTTGATCTGGTGGATTTGGGGCCGCGGCGGTTGCGGGATCTGCCGACCCCGGTCGGTGTATTCCAGGTACGAGCAGCAGGGTTACGCACGGAGTTCCCGGCCCTGCGGGCGCTCGACACGACGCCGGGAAACCTGCGTCCGGCGGCCACGAGCTTGATTGGGCGCGAATCGGAAGTCGACGCGATCAAGACCGCGGTGAGGTCTCACCGGTTGGTGACGCTGACCGGGGTGGGCGGAGTTGGCAAGACACGCCTCGCGTTGGAAGTCGCGCGGCAACTGGCCGATGAGTTCCCCGACGGTGTTTGGGTTTTCGAACTCGCAGCCGTCACTGATCCCGCGTCAGTGCCCGACGCGGTGGCCGCGGTGCTGGGCATCACCCAACAACCCGGCAAGACCGTCAGTGAGTCGGTGGCCGCCGCGCTGGAAGGCCGGTCGCGGCTATTGGTCTTCGACAATTGCGAACATGTTCTCGACCCCGCGGCGGACACGATCGACGCGATCTTCTCGCACTCGCAGACCGTGAATGTCCTTGCCACCAGCCGCGAAGGGCTTCGCGTTGCCGACGAGCACCTCTGGGCAGTGCCATCGCTTGATTTGACGGACGGTATCGAATCGTCGGCGGCGGCGCTGTTCGTCGAGCGCGCGGCAGCTGTCAGGCAGGAAGTTCCGCTGACCGCGACCGGCGAATCAGCAGCCGTGGTGGAGATCTGTCGCCAACTCGACGGGATCCCCCTTGGCATCGAGTTGGCGGCCTCACGCATGCAGTCGATGACGGCCACCGAGGTACGCGACCGGCTCGGCGATCGGTTCCGTCTACTCGTCGGCTCTCGCCGCGGGTTGGAACGCCATCAAACACTGCGTCACGCCGTGCAGTGGTCCTACGACCTACTTGACGATGGTGAACGGTCGGTACTCAACCGTTGTTCGGTGTTCGCAGGAGGATTCGACCTTGCCGGTGCTCAGGCCGTCACAGGCTCTGACGATGACATCGCGACTCTCGACCTACTCGACGCTTTGGTTCGCAAGTCGCTGATGGTCGCCGATCACTCCTCGGGCCGCACTCGGTTTTCGATGCTGGAGACGATCCGTCAGTTCGCCGAGGAACAACTCGCCGGCACGGGCGAGGCCACCGAGGCGCGCACCGCCCACGCCCGCCACTTCGCCACGCGGGAAGCAGACATCTTGTCGCTGTGGGATAGCCCCCGCCAGCGGGAGGCCTACGACTGGTTCACCATCGAGTTGGCCAATCTGCGCACCGCGTTCCGGTGGGCGGCCGACCTCGGCGACCTCGACGATGCCGCCACAATTGCCACTTACGCGCCGTTCCTCGGCTTCTGCATCGACAACTACGAGCCCATCGCCTGGGCCGAAGAGTTGATCGAGCCGGCCTGTGCTGTCGACCATCCCCGGCTCGCGTTCCTGTATGTGATCGCCGCGCAGTGCTACACCTCCGGACGCGTTGAGGAGGCTGTGCGTTACTGCGATGCAGCCATCCCGGTTGTTGAGAGCGGCCGGGGCGAGGTGCCGTTCGGCATCGAGGGCCTGCTGTGCACCGCGTACCTGTACGCAGGCCGGCCTCAACTGGCCGTCGATTGGTGCCGCAGCCGGGTTCAGAGCGGCCGTGACACGCACGCAGTGTCGAGGACCTCCCTCATCCTCTCCCTCGCCGTCGCCCAGGCACATGAGGAGGCGATCGCAGCCACCACCGGGCTGATCGAAGCCGCCGAGGCCACTCGCAATCCGTGGGTGCTCTCCTTCGCGCTGCTCGGCTTCGGGGGCGCCTTCACCCATGCCGATCAGGTCGGTGCTCTCGAGGCCGGTCGCCGCGGGCTGCAGGTTGCCGAAGACAGCGGCAACCGCGGCAACGGGACATTTTTGGCGATGCTTGTTGCCCGAATCGAGGCCGAATACGGTGACTCGCTCGGCGCGCTCCATTACGTCGCCGTGGCGATCCACAATTGTCACGACTCGGGTAACCCAATGACCATGCGAGCACCGATGGCTATCCTCGCGACGGTTCTTGACCGGATGGGGCGCTACGAATCCGCAGCCACCATCGCCGGTTTCGCGTCGACTTCCTTCACTGTGGCGACGTATCCAGAACTGAGCACCACCACAGCCCATCTGCGCGATGTTCTCGGTGACCAAAACTACGAATCGCTCGCGCACAAGGGCGAGACAATGAGCACCGCCGAGATAGCCACCTACGCATACGACCAAATCGACCAGGCCCGAGCAGAACTGAAGGCGGTCTCGAAATAGACGACATGTGAGGGTCTCAAAACTTCGTATCGGAGATGGCACGGCCATATGACGGATATCGCTGACTAGCAGTGACACGATACTGACGTGGATGGCGCTGGCGGTGCGCAGACAGCAGCGGGACTGTCGTGTGGTTCGTGCGGCATGGAACGCCCGCCGAACTCACGGTTCTGCGACAAGTGCGACACGCCAGTCACGCAGGCCACTCAACCGGCGGAGTACGAGCAGGTGACGGCAGCTCACGACTTCGATTGGGGAGTATTGACCAAGGTAAGTTACCGCTGATCAGATAGCGGGTCGCCGGCAGAGAGGACGCGTCGTGCTGCAGGGAATCGCCCGTCTGGCCCTCGCCGCGCCCAAGCGGATCATCGCCGTCGCAATGCTCGTGATGCTCGGCACCGCGATCTTCGGCATCCCCGTCATCAAGAGCCTGTCGGCGGGGGGCTTACAGGACCCGACGTCGGAGTCGTGGCATGCCGGCAGGATCCTGTCGGACAAGTTCGGCCAGGGCGATATGCAGATGCTCGTCGCGGTCACCTGCGAGCGCGGCGCCCAGAGCGCCGCCGCGCGCGCCGCTGGGGATGACATCGTCGCCCAGCTGAAGGCCTCGCCCTATGTGAGCGACGTGACTTCAGCCTGGACCGCGCCGCCCTCGGCCGCCCAGGCGCTGATCAGCAAGGACGGCAGGACGGCGCTGATCGTCGCCGGCGTCACCGGGGGTGAAAGCGGTGCACAGAAGCATGCCAAGACGATCTCGGAGCAGGTGGTGCACGACCGCGACGGCGTCACTGTCAAGGCCGGCGGCGAGGCGATGATCTATTTGCAGGTCAACGGGCAGAGCGAGCGCGACCTACTGCTAATGGAATCGATCGCGGTACCAGTGAGCTTCGTCGTGCTGGTCTGGGTGTTCGGCGGCCTGCTGGCCGCGGCGCTGCCGCTGGCGGTCGGCGGGTTCGGGATCCTCGGATCGATGGCGGTGTTGCACGCGATCACCTACGCCACCGACGTGTCGATCTTCGCGTTGAACCTCACCGTGGCGATGGGGCTCGCGCTCGGTATCGACTCTTCCTTGTTGATCATCAGCCGGTTCCGCGACGAACTCGCCGACGGCGCATCGCGCGAAGCGGCCCTGATTCGCACGATGGCGACCGCGGGCCGGGCTGTGCTGTTCTCGGCGATTACGGTCGCGCTGTCGATGGTCGCGATGGTGCTATTTCCGATGTACTTCCTGAAGTCGTTCGCCTATGCCGGCATCGCGGTGGTGGCGTTTGCGGCGTTCGCCGCAATCGTGGTGACCCCGGCCGCGATCGCGCTGCTTGGTGACCGGCTGGATGCCCTCGACGTGCGTCGGTTGACGCGTCGGCTTCTCGGCCGGCCCGAGCCGGTGCGCAAACCGGTCGAGGAGACATTCTGGTACCGCTCGACGAAATTCGTGATCCGCCGGGCGATTCCGATCGGTGTCGCAATCATCGCGCTGCTGCTCGTGCTCGGCGCGCCGTTCCTCGGGATCAAATGGGGCTTCCCCGATGACCGGGTGCTGCCCGGGTCTCTCTCCGCGCGTCAGGTCGGAGACCAGTTGCGCAGCGACTTCGCCGTCGATTCGGCGACCAACGTCATGATCGTGATTCCGGACGCAGCCGGTGTCACGCCGCCCGAACTCGACCGCTACGCCGCCGAGCTCTCGCGGGTGCCCGACGCGTCGTCGGTGTCCTCACCGGGCGGAACGTTCGTCAACGGCGCGCCGGTCGGACCGCCGTCGGCGGCGACCGGGATCAAGGACGGCAGCGCGTTTCTGACCGTCGGCAGCACCGCGCGGCTGTTCTCACAGGCCTCCGAGACGCAGCTGGACCGGTTGCACGCCGTCGCCACACCGGGCGGCAAGGTCGCGCAATTCACGGGGACCGCCCAGATCAACAGGGACACTTCCGAATCGGTGACCTCGCGGCTGCCTGTGGTGTTGTCGGTGATCGCCGCGATCACGCTCGTGTTGCTGTTCTTGCTGACCGGCAGCGTGGTGTTGCCGCTGAAGGCGTTGTTGCTCAACGTGTTGTCGTTGACCGCGGCGTTCGGCGCGCTGGTGTGGATCTTCCAGGACGGTCACCTCGGTGCGCTAGGCACCACGCCCACCGGGACGTTGGTGGCCGTTATGCCGGTGTTGTTGTTCTGCATCGCTTTCGGGTTGTCGATGGACTACGAGGTGTTCCTGGTGTCGCGGATCCGGGAGTACTGGCTGTCGTCCGGGCGAACGCGCGCCGACAACGACGAGAGCGTTGCGCTGGGCCTGGCCCGCATGGGCCGCGTGGTGACGGCGGCGGCGCTGCTGATGTGCATTTCGTTCGGCGCGTTGATGGCCGCGCAGGTGGCGTTTATGCGCATGTTCGGTGTCGGGCTGACGTTGGCAATCCTGGTGGACGCCACGCTGGTCCGCATGCTGTTGGTGCCGGCGTTCATGCATATCCTGGGACGGGTGAATTGGTGGGCGCCCAAGCCGCTGGCCAGGCTGCACGAGCGCTTCGGCATCAGTGAGTCACACGACCTGCCTGAGATTGAGCCGCCTGCCGCGGAGACGGGTCAGCCTGTCGATCTCCGTTCATGATCCGACCAGGGGTAGGTGCCCGCAGCGTGGTCTCGGCGATCAGCTGCGCGAGGAATTCCTCGATGCCACCATCGAATTGCTGCTGCAGACGGGTCAGGCCAAGGCGGTGTCCATCAGGTCGGTAGCGCAGCGTGTCGGGGTGACGTCGCCATCGATCTATCTGCATTTCGCGGAAAAGGATGCGCTGCTGGATGCGGTGTGCGCGAGGTACTTTGAAAAGCTCGACGCGGAGATGCAGCGTGCGGCGGTAGGGGAGCAACTCGTCGCCTCTGGTGCGGCAAGCCTGCCGCCGAGCGGATCTTGGGGGTATCTACACCACCATCGGGCAGCCCGGACGCTCGATCGAGTTATTCCGCGAGATGCTTGCAAGCGACGAGGACCCGTACGCCCTCACGGCATCCGGTCTGGTCTTCTCACTGATGCGGTCCGGTGCCCGCGCAGAAGCGATGGTAGTCGCTAAGGACGGACGCTGGGAGGCATTTTGGCCTTGCTTCGGCGAGCAGACCGCTACCGGCCCCGGGAGTTGGCATAGATTAGTCGGACGGCTCTCCTGACGAAAAGGAGCGCCGTCCGAAGCACCAACCACCTGGTTACCAAGCGTGCATGATGGCGCGGTGAATTGTGGCCTCGGCGTCAGGAGAGAGTTTCCCGCCTGACGCAAGCCCACCGCGCTGTGCCCAGTTGATGGGCTTTGCTTCGCGTGGGTGCCTAGCGATCGTGCTGGGCGCCACAGCCCGAGAGGAGGAATCTTTTCTTCCGGTTCGACCTTGGTCTGCCGTGGATCCGTGCTCTGAGTCTACGCCTGTCCGGTAAGCAACAGCAGTCGGGTCGAGCGTTCGACGGGCATCTCGCCGACCATCACCAATTCCTGTGCGCGCAACCGACATCGACGAGCAGATCGAGGCGCGTCTGGCCCCTTTCATGTGGAAGGCGATCCTGGACACCCGGGTCCTCATCGCCGGAGACCTGGGCGCAGCGCCGACACCCTGGTGCTCGCGCAGGTTGAGTGCTAAACCGGAAGGAGCGCAGCCAGCCGACACCCGTCGCTGTGGCGCGGTGCGGCAACCGACATGTAGGAGGTGGTTGCTGTGCTTCATCCCGATCCATTCCGTGACATCGACAGACTCGCCGCGCAGCTGCTCGGTACATCGCCCGGATCCGCCCGAGTCCCACTGGCCATGCCGATGGACCTCTACCGCTCCGGGGATCACTACGTGCTGCACGCCGACCTCCCGGGCGTGGACCCCGCTTCGGTGGACGTCAGCGTTGACGGCGGCATCCTCACCGTGACAGCACAACGTAGCGAACGCACCGAACACGACGTGCAGTGGCTGAGCTCCGAGCGCTTCACCGGCAGTTACCTGCGTCGCCTGTCCCTCGGTCAGGACATCGACGCCGACCACATCGCCGCCACCTATCAGAACGGGGTGCTGACGGTAACCCTCCCCGTGGCGGCAAGGGCCAAGCCGCGCCGCATCGAGATCACCCACGGGGCACGTGAGGAAACAAAGATCGTCGAGCCCAGCGACTCATCCGACCAGCACACCACGACCTAACCCCTCTTCACCGGCCGGGGTTCAGGCGGGTCATGCCAGACCGGCCCCAACACTCCCTGATTTGTCATGTCTCGAATAGACGACATACGAGAGTCTCGAAAGTCAGTCGCAATTCCTGCCTAGCTTGGTTGCCCCGTGCGCGGCTCTAGTCGAGATCCGCACCGCCGCTGAACCTTCCAGCGCGGAGCAATGCGTGTTGAGCGGCGGCCCGTACACCGTCTGGTCGCGGGTGCGGCATGTCCAGGTGGTGTGTCCGCCGCCGTGCCCGGCGCAAGACTGGTCGGCCCTCATGCCCTCGATGGCAGCAGTGGGACGTAGGGAAACACCGTCGACGGGCGGGGGGATACCGACTCTTTGCCGATGCCCAGACTCACCGGGGTGTTGGTGGCGAGACTGCACATCACATCGGGCGCGTTGTCGATGAGGCTGCGACCGTTCCATGATGCGAACCCGAACACGGCGGATGTTCCCACGGTGTAGGGCAACACATTTGGCAACAGGCGGTGAGCGACAGAGCGGGCGTATGCAGTGGGATCGCTTGCAGTTCCGGTCGCCGCGACAGCCGCGGCGACTGCGGATATGACGAGTTCTGCGAACGTGTCGACGTCGGTGGCCGGTGATCCGCCGTTGAGGCGATCGCCCAGGTCTTCGTCGAATGGGGTGAACAGCGGGTGGATCATCGGCAGGCCCGCCCGATTGATGCTGCGCCATCCGCCGGTGTCGGTGGCCAGCGTGGACAGGGCCCACACGCCGATGCGGTGATGGTGATCGGCACGGGTGGGCAGTTCGGTGGCGGGAACTTCCAGCACGATTGAGTACACCGTGTGCCCGGCGAACTGGTTGTATGCGGTGGCCGGGTCCCAGTCGGTGAGGTCGACGACCGTGCCGTCTTGGAGGGCATGCTCGACGGCGTGCAGCACGTCGGGTTCCATCCAGAAAGGGTCACCGGCCATGCCGATCCACACACGCACACCGGCGTTGGTGGTCAGCGCCGTTTCGGTCACGCCGGTGGCGACGGTCGTGCCTGTCGCGTGTGGATCGGCGGCGTCGGCACCCTGCAGTCGGGTCAGCGTGTAGCGCTGCAGGCCAGCGCTGTCGCGATCATCGAAGCGGAACCTCAACGTGAGGTCCTCCACAGCGTCGTCGTCGATGTCGATCTTGAACTCGTAGAGCGCTTCAGGGTGAAAGCCGGGGGTGGGAATGTCGCCGGCGAGTGAGGTGCAGACGTTCATGACGAAGACGGTGCCGGACTGGCCGGCGAACACGTAGAGATCGGTGATGTCGAGCCGCACGTCAGCGCGAGCCAACGGCGAATCCAGATGGTGTGACATGACTACTTTCCTCGGGTTGATGCGGGGCGAACGGGTTAACCGCGACCTAGTGACGTTCTTCGAAGGCGAACAGCACCTTGCCGCCCCGCTTGGCCGCGCCGGCGTGCTCTAACGCCCGGCGGTAGTCGTCAAGGCGGTAGGTGGCTTCGATGGGCACCGACAACGAGCCATCAGCGACCAGTGAGCCCAGATACCGGTAGGTGTCAACGATCTCGGAGCGCGGCGCGTGGCCCAACCAGGTGAGCAGCCAAAAACCCGTGTGCCGCAGCTCGCGCCCCAGCAGGTCGGCATTCGGCACCTGCGACGGTCCGCCCCCCAGCGACCCGTAGGTCACGATGGTGCCGCCGAAGCGCAGCGCGCCGACCAGTGCCGTCGCGGTGTCGCCCCCGAGACCGTCGAGCACCAGGCTGAGCTGTTCGCCGTCGAGTTCGCGGGCGATGTCGGCAGCCAGGTCCGGCCCGCTGACCAACACATGCTCGCCACCGGCGGCGCGCACCTCGTCGGCGGCTTCGTCGCGCCGCACCACATTGAGCGTCTTGAGTCCGCGCAGGTGCGCCAGCGTGATCACAAGGCGTCCGACGGCCGAGTTCGCGCCCGGCTGTGCGATCCAGTCGCCGGGCTTGAGGTCGACGAACCGGTTGAGCATCACGTGCGCGGTCGCCGGATTGATCGGCAGCATGGCCAGCTGCAGCGGGTCGGCGTCCGGCGCGACCTCGACGACTTTGTCTTGCGGGACAACGACTTTCTCCGCCCAGGTGCCGTAGGTGTAGGTGGGCAGCACGATCACCCGCTTGCCCAGCAGGCCCCGGTCGGCCTGCGCCCCGGCGTCCACGACGATTCCGACGCCTTCACCGCCGACCGGCGCCGGCGGTTCGGGCCGGGCCAAATACACCCCGCGCAGCAGCAACAGGTCCGACGGGTTCACCGCGGCGGCCTCCATGCGCACGAGCACATCGCCGGGCCCGGGAAGGGGGTCGCGGTCGTCATGCAGAATCACCGACTCCGACGGTGTCCCGAACCGGGTCAAAACCAGGTGTTTCATCGCCAGGCTCCCGCGTTAGGAATGTCATGTAACTAGCACTCGAATCTGCGATTCGCAAGTGGTCAACGTGTTCACTCGGGACGGGTCGGGCGCCGATGGCCTTTATCGAAGGGGCCGATAGTTCATCGGCGATCGCTGTCATGTTGGGGTTGTTGGCGATCTGTTTGGTCGACATCACGATCTTCATGCCGCCCACCGCGAGGTAGGCGCTGGCGAGCAGACCGGCAACGATCCATGGTGCGGTGTTGATGGTGGTTCCTAACCGGGATGGCGTGGTGGTGGGTGCTATTGGGGCAGTTCGTAAAGGTTGCGCAGGGTGAGAGCGTTGCGGGAGTGTCTAACCGCCTATTCTTGATGCACCCTGCAAACGCTGGGGCCCGGGATCGGCGGAGGGTCGGATGACGGCCATAGCAGCGTGCCGAACGTGTGGCACTGAGCCGCTAGAGGACGCCCGGTTTTGTCACGGCTGTGGCTCACCAGTCAAAGACAGCGAGACTCGCGCCGAGTACAAGCAGGTCACGGTTCTCTTCGCCGACGTGGTGCACTCGATGGACATCGCCGCAGTGGTGGATGCCGAGCGGCTACGCGAGATCATGGCCGAACTGGCGGACAGGTGTGCCGGGGTGGTAAAGCGTTTCGGGGGCACAGTCGGCAGTTTCACCGGCGACGGGATCATGGCGGTGTTCGGCGCGCCCGTGGCCTTGGAGGACCATGCCGTTCGTGCCTGTCTGGCCGCATTGGCAATCCAGGAGGAGGCGCGGCCGCTTGCCGTCGAAGTTCAAGTCCGGGACGGTATCGATCTCAAGCTACGGGTCGGGTTGAACTCTGGTGAGGTGATCGCCGGTGAGATCGGTTCAGGCTCTTTCGGTTACACCGCCGTTGGTGAGCAGGTCGGGATGGCTCAGCGGATGGAGTCGGTCGCGCCGCCGGGCGGGGTGATGCTCAGCGAGTCGACCGCCAGCCTTGTTGAGTACGATTTTGCCTTGGGCACACAGGAATTCGTCCGTATCAAGGGTTCCGCGGACGCGGTGCCGGCGCGTCGGCTGCTGTCCGCGTCGGCTGAACGCCGGGTGGGTCGTCGGCATTCTCGCCTCGTGGGCCGTGAGTCGGAGACGGTAGCGATCTCGGCGATCCTGGACAAGGCGCTCGATGGGGTCGGATCTGTGGTCACCGTGTCGGGGCCGCCGGGCATTGGTAAGACGCGGTTGGTCCGCGAATCCGTTTCGGCCGCGACAAGCCGTGGTTTTGAGGTGTTTTCCACCTACTGCGAATCGCATACCCGGGAGATCTCGTTCCATGTCATCTCGCGACTGTTACGCGCAGTGTTCGGAATCGGTGGTCTCACACCAGAAGTCGCCCGAATGCGGATGCGCGCAGCCGCGCCCCATACCGATGCCGAGGACCTGCTGTTGCTCGATGAGCTGCTGGGCATCCGTGATACCGATCTGCCGCTGCCCGACATCAGCCCGGACGCCCGGCGACGGCGGCTCATCGAGCTCATCAAAACAGTTTCGCTGGGTCGGCCGAACCCCGCCGTATACGTCATCGAAGACGCACATTGGATAGATGGCGTCAGCGAATCGATGCTCACCGATTTCGCGGCCGCCGTCCACCAAATGCGGGCAACGATGTTGATCACGTATCGCCCCGAGTATCAGGGGACCATGTCAGAACTCACCGAAGCCGAGGCCATCGTGCTTGCACCGCTGAGTGATTCGTACATCCGCGAGTTACTGGGGGAGCTGCTCGGGGTGGATTCGTCGGTAGGCAGGTTGTCCACGGTGGTCGCCGACCGCGCGGCGGGCATACCGTTCTGCGCCGAAGAGATCGTGCGTGATCTGGCTGGGCGGGGCGAGATCGAGGGCGAGCCGGGTGCCTACGTGTGTCTCCGAGAAGTAGGCGACGTGCATGTACCACCCACTTTGCAGGCCGCCATCGGTGACCGTATCGACCGGCTCACTCCCTCGGCGAAGCGGACGTTGAACGCCGCAGCGGTCATCGGTGCTCGATTTCGCGCCGAGCTATTGGAGCGATTGCTCGCGCGAACGGACCTGACGCCACTCATCGAAGCCGAACTCGTCGATCAGATCACGTACGGAGACGATGCCGAATACGCCTTCCGTCATCCGCTCACTCAGAAGGTGGCGTACGAATCGCAGCTCAAGGCCGCGCGCTCGGACTTGCATCGGCGTGCGGCGGCGATGATGCAGCAGACGAACGCCGCAGCCACCGGTGAGGGGGCGGCCATGATCGCGACTCAATACGAGTCCGCGGGTGAGCTGTCCGAGGCATATGAATGGTTCATGCGCGCCGCGACCGGGTATGGGCCGCGCGACATCCGGGCGGCACGCGGAAGCTGGGAACAGGCCGCACGTGTTGCCGACCAAATGCCCGGCGATCATCCCAACTGTTTGGCGATGCGGATCTCGCCGCGGGCTCTGTTGTGCGGCAGCGCCTTTCAAGTGGGTGGTGTTCCAGAAACCACTGGCTTCGAAGAGTTGCGCGACATCACGGCCGCAGCCGGCGACAAGAAGTCACTGGCGGTGGGCATGGCCGGCCACCTCAACACGTTGACGTTCAATTCGCGCCACCGGGAAGCCGTACAAACGGCGTCCGAGTTCGCCGCGCTGATCGAGTCGATAGGAGAGCCAGAGATGGCCGTGGGCCTTCTCTATGGGGCGGCCCAGGCCAATTTTGAAGCCGGTGAGGCGGTCGAAAGCCAGCGATTGGCGCAGCGCATTATCGACCTCGCGAACGGCGACCCCGTCATGGGGAACGTCGTCATCGGATCTCCGCTTGCCTGGGCCATTACCTTGAGGGGTGCATCGGCGATGTTCTTGGGCCAGCCGGGGTGGCGAGCCGACATCGAACGGGGCCTTGCGATGGCGCGGTCGTTTGACGCGACAACCCGAATTCTGGCGCAGGTGTACAAATTCGCGGGCGCGACGGGAAACGACGCCATAGTGCCCGACGCGGAGGACATCTCGTTGACATCGGAGTCGCTGGCGATCGCGCTGCAGTCGGGGGACAACACCGCGGTCACCTACTCATACATGATTCGAGCGACGGCATTGCTGCACAGTCCCGAGGGTGACCAAGCGGCCGGCATCGAGGCATTGACCGCAGCGCGCGAGATGATCGTTCGCGAGAAACTCACTGTGACATTGCGGAGGCTAACCGATCTCGAGTTCGCTCGGGCAAAACTCATGTCCGGCGAGCTCGACGGCGCCATCGCTTTGGCGCGCCAGGTTCTCGACGAGCAGTTCGCCACCGACGAGATGATCTTTCGTGGTCCTGCCACCGCGGTGCTGGGCGAGGCATTACTCCATCGCGGCACAGAATCCGACATCGATGAAGCCCAGAAAGCGGTGGACAGGCTGGCCGCCGTGCCGACCGAGCCGGGCTTCGTCCTGCACGAACTGCCGCTTCTGCGGTTACGGGCGCTCCTTGCCAGGAACAGCGGAGACAAGCTGGGCTACCAGCAGTTCTTGGCACGATTCCGGGAGAAGGCGCTCGCAGCAGACTTCGAGGGATACCTGGCGCAGGCCGACGCGATGGCCTGACGGCGGTCGGCGAGGCTGAACTCGGTCTCGAAACAGACCACATTCGAGAGTCTCAAAAGTTCGTGTCGTAGATGGCACGGCGATATGAGGACATCGTTGACCAGCAGTGACACGATATTGGCGTGGATGACGTTCGCGGTGCGCTGACAGCAGCGGGACTGTCGTGTGGTTCGTGCGGCATGGAACTGCCGCCGGACTCACAGTTCTGCAACAAGTGCGGCACGCCAATCACGCCAGCTGCTACATCGGCGGAGTACAAGCAGGTGACGGTCCTGTTCGCCGATGTGGTGCATTCGATGGACATCGCTGCGGCCGTCGGTGCGGAGCGTCTGCGCGAGATCATGGCCGAGTTGGTCGAGCGTTCTGCTGCGGTCGTGAAGCGCTACGGCGGGACCGTGGACAAGTTCACCGGAGACGGCATCATGGCGGTGTTCGGCGCGCCGGTGGCGTTGGAGGATCACGCCGTTCGTGCCTGTCTGGCGGCATTGGGCGTTCAGCAAGAGGCCACGCGGCTTGCCGTTGATGTCCGAGACCGCGACGGTGTGGACCTGCAGTTGCCACCGCTCTCCGAGTCTGACTGCTCTGCTTGGTGTCGTCGCGCATTGGCGAAGCGCGAGGACCGTGACTTGCTTGTACTCCGCCGACTGGGCTGCCGAGCAGCGTGCGGAGATCGGTAGCCATACGACCTGACGCCCGAGCCAACAGTGAAACTATCGCTTGAGCCCGCATATCACCGAGCAGCTGATCGCTGGTTGTGTCGTCCTTGTGGTGCCCGCACCGCCCGGCGCGCACGAATCCGCCATCACAGCCCACAGACGGCCCCTATGCTACGAGCTACTCGTCGTGAGGCACGTCCGCAAGGAGCTTCGGAGCCCATGAAGGTCTTCATCAGTTACTCCCGGAGTGATGACGCTGCCGTCCGATCGCTGGCGGAGGACCTGGGACAGCGGGCGCGGGTGCAAGTCTGGCTGGATGAGCAGCTCGGCGGCGGTGATGCGTGGTGGATTGCCATCCTCAACGAAATCCGCGAGTGCACCGTCTTCGTCTTCGCGTTGTCGGACAAGTCCCTGTATTCCAAGCCGTGCAAGGCCGAACTGGGCTACGCCAAGGCTTTAGGTGTGCCGATCCTGCCGGTGCAGATCGGGGAGGTTACGAGCTTCCACATTGATCCGATCTTCACGGTGCAGTTGGTGGACTACCGCAACCCGACAATCAACAGCGCATTCGACCTGGTCTCGTCGCTGCATGCGCGCGCGGCTCAGCACAGCGGCCTGCTTGATCCGCTTCCCGAGCCGCCTCCGATTCCCTACGAGTATCTGCACCGGCTCGGCGCGTCGATCTACGACACCGCCACGATGCTGCCCCCTCCGGTGCAGGCGCAGATGTTGTTCGAGCTGCGCAACGCGCTCCACGACGAGGACGACCCAACCGTCTTGGACGACGTCCGTAATTTGCTGCGCGCGCTGCGCCGACGCACCGATGTCACCTATGCGATCGGGAGCGAGATCGACACCATCCTGGAGTTCCGCGAGTTGCAAGAGAAGCAGGAACACCTGCAAGACGAGATTCGGGCACTTCAGTTCCTCGTTGCACACTTCCTCACCGACGACGAGAGAACCCACCTACGGAAGATCGCGGACCGTGAACCCTTCCAAGTCAAGGAAGACGAACCCAATTCCTTCTTCGATGAGATGCGGCGATTGAGGTCGCTGGGCTTCCTCACACAACACACAGGTCGCGGTATCACCACGATGAGAATGGAACGCGGCGATGTTCGAGATTACTTCGACCTCTCTGAAACCGCACGGCAGTACCTCGATCTACTGGATAACACACAACAGTGGACCGAATCCAAAGCTTCGCATTAACCCGGCGTACGCCACTCACGCGGCTTAGGCTCACCGCGCAGCGGATTTCGCGGTGCACGCTCGGCGAAGCGAGCCGCTTGTTGTGATGGACATGGTGCAGGGCGAGCAGCATTCTGTGTTTGTCGGTTCTGAACAACTGCGCTCTTCTGCACCCCGATTGATACCCGCTGAAGCCCGTCCCTACGGCGGCCTGGAGCCGGATTATGGATGACCCCCACGTGCGGTCCACCCCCCGTCACCGAGCGCAAGCTCACGCCTTGGGGTAAGTCCTTGAGGGGGTCAAGTCAAGTCAGCGCCCAGGTGCGAACTTGCCGCCCAGCGTCCGACTACCTGCGATCATGGTCCGATGAGGTCTCGCCTGTGCGGATGGGGTGAGTGGTGTCGCGGGTGTTTTTGAGTCATTCCAGCCGCGATAGCCGCCAGGCGATGGCGGTCAAGGCGTGGCTGGTCGAGCAGGAGCCGGGTCTGGCCGAGGAGATCTTCTTGGACTTGGATCCGCACACCGGGATCCGGCCCGGCGAGCGCTGGAGGCAGGCACTGCAGCAGGCCAACACCCGCTGCGAGGCAGTGATCTGCCTCCTGTCGAAGAACTGGGAGGCCTCCCGCGAGTGCCAGACCGAGTTCCGCTACGCCGAGAACCTGAACAAGACCATCCTGTGCGCACGGCTGGAGCCGGTGCCCGACACCAACATCACCTCCGAATGGCAACGCTGCGACCTGTTCCCCGACCACGGCCCCACCAACGCAGTCGACATTGCCGATGGAGGGGAGCCCGTGGTGTTGGACACCGTAGGCTCGCAGCGGCTACTGGAGGCGCTGCGCACCCTGGGGATCGGCGCGGAGCACTTCCCATGGCCGCCGCCGGGCGACCCGGACCGCGCCCCGTACCGGGGGTGGGCACCGCTCGAAGACGTTGATGCGGCGGTGTTTTTCGGGCGCGACGCCCAGATTCTGCGCGGACTGGATGTGCTGCGCGGGATGCGCACCTCGGGGGTGGAATCACTGTTCGTGGTGCTCGGGCCGTCGGGGGCGGGCAAGTCGTCGTTCCTGCGCGCCGGGTTGTTGCCCCGGTTGCGTCGCGATGATCGCCAATTCCTGCCCCTGCCCATCGTGCGCCCCGAAAGCGCGGTCCTGACCGGCGAACTCGGCCTGGCCCATGCCATATACCGGCTGCGCGCCGATCTCGGCTTGCCTCAGCCGTTGCTGGGGGAGATCAAGAACGCCTGCCACCCCGAGCATGTGGAGCGGCTGCGGGGGTTGCTGGAGGAGGCCCGCCAAGCTGCGCGCACACGGCTACTGGAGGTGCCCGCCGAGCAGCCCGCACCCACCTTGGTGCTGCCGGTGGATCAGGGCGAGGAACTGTTCAATGCCGATGCCGCACCGGAGGCCGTGCATTTCCTGGGGTTGTTGGCCGCGTTGGTCGAACATGAGGCAGGGGTGACCCCGGCGATGCTCGTGGCGGTCACCATCCGAGCTGACCGCTACGAGCCGCTGCAAATCGCCCCTGAGTTGGCCGGAGTGGAAACCGCACTGTTTGACCAACTCAAACCGATGCCAAGTGGCGGGTACACGGAAGTCATCACCGGTCCGGCCCGGCGAGCCACCGCCGCTGGGCGGCGGCTACTCATCGAACCGGCGGTGGTGGAGCGGCTGCTGGCCGAGACCGCCGAAGGCTCGGATGCGCTGCCGCTTTTGGCGTTGACGCTGGAGCGGCTCTACCGCGATTTCGGCGCTGACGGCGACCTGACGGTGGCCGAGTACGAGGCGCTGGGCGGGATGGCCCAGGTGGTGCAGACCGAGGTCGACAAGCTGTTGGCCGCCGACCCCGAGCAGCGCCACGCCCAACTCAGCACCCTCCACGACGCCTTTATCCCGTGGCTGGCCACCGTCAACCCCGCCAACGACCAGCCGATGCGCCGCCTGGCCCGCTACAGCGACCTCCCGGCGGCCAGCCACCCCCTGATCGAGGCGTTCGTGGAGAAGCGGCTGCTGGTCAAATCCACCCGAGACGGGCAGACCGTCGTCGAGGTCGCCCTGGAAAGCCTGCTGCGGCAATGGCGTGAACTGGCGGCCTGGCTGCGCGAGGAGGGCCAGGACCTCAAGGACGCCGACACCTTGGAGCGCGCCGCCGCCGACTGGCAGGCCAGCGGACGCAAAAAGGCGTGGCTGCTCGAAGGCCCCCGACTGCGCCAGGCGAGAACGCTGGCCGCCAAACCTCGCTTCCGCGATCGGCTCGAACCCACCCGTGATTACCTGCGCGCCTCCCGCCGACGCCGGAGACGCTCGTGGCAAGTCAAGATCGTGCAGGCCTTGATCGTCGTGCTGGCCGTGCTGGCGCTTACCTCAACTGTGCTTGCCGTAAATAAGTCGCGGCAGGCTTTGTACCTGGGGCGCGAGTTGACGAGCCGTAATCTGGCGACTGAAGCCCAATCGATGCTTGCCGGTATCCGCTCGGGTGGCGATGTGCGTGCCTTCCAAGAACTGGTCGTGGGACGACGGCTTGCGATGATGCCCGACGACGGCCCGCTGATCAGTGCGCTGGTAAAGAGGATCACCACAATCAAGATCGCCGAAACCACGTCGCCAGTGCAGAGCGTCGCGTTCAGCCCCGACGGCCAGCGCATCGCCACCGGCAGCAACGACACCACCGTACGGATGTGGGACGCGGCCACCGGCCAACCGATCGGCGACCCGATGAAGGGCCACACCGACAAGGTGACCAGCGTGGCGTTCAGCCCCGACGGCAAGCGCATCATCTCCGGCAGTTGGGACAAGACGGTGCGGGTGTGGAACGCCGACACCGGCCAACCGGTCGGCGGGCCGATGACCGGCCACATCGACAAGGTGACCAGTGTGGCGTTCAGCCCCGACGGGTGGCGCATCGTCTCCGGCAGCGCCGACAAGACCCTGCGACTGTGGGACGCGGGCACCGGCCAACCGGTCGGCGGGCCGATGACCGGCCACATCGACAAGGTGACCAGTGTGGCGTTCAGCCCCGACGGGTGGCGCATCGTCTCCGGCAGCGCCGACAAGACCCTGCGACTGTGGGACGCGGGCACCGGCCAATCGGTCCGCGGGCCGATGACCGGCCACACGGACGCGGTGTTGAGCGTGGCGTTTAGCCCCAACGGCAAGCGCATCGCCTCCGGCAGCGACGACACCACGGCGCGGGTGTGGGACGCCGCCACTGGGCAGCTCGTCGGCGCACCTATGACCGGCCACACCGGCGCCGTGTTCGGCGTGGCGTTTAGTCCCGACGGCAACCGGATTGTCTCCGCCAGCACCGACACTATGGTGCGGATGTGGGACGCCGACACCGGGAAACCGATTGGCCAGCCGATCACTGGGCACACGGACACGGTGCGCAGCGTGGCGTTCAGCCTGGACGGCAAGCGGATTGTCTCCGGCGGTGAGGATAATACGGTGCGGGTGTGGGACGCGGCTACCGGCCCACAGGTGGGCCAGCCGCTGAACGGGCACACGGAGAGGGTGTTGAGCGTGGCGTTTAGCCCCGACGGCACCCGGGTCGTCTCCGGCGGTCAAGACAATACGGTGCGGGTGTGGGACGCGGCTACCGGCCAACCGGTCGGCGGGCCGATGACCGGCCACACGGAGAGGGTGTTGAGCGTGGCGTTTAGCCCCGACGGCACCCGGGTCGTCTCCGGCGGTGCCGACGACACCGTGCGGGTGTGGGACGCGGCCACCGGCCAACCGATCGGCGGGCCGATGACCGGCCACACGGACGCGGTGTTGAGCGTGGCGTTTAGCCGCGACGGCAAGCGCATCGCCTCCGGCAGCGCCGACAACACGGTGTGGCTGTGGGACGCGGCCACCGGCCAACCGGTCAGCGGGCCGATGAGCGGGCACACCGAGAGGGTGTTCAGTGTGGCGTTTAGCCGCGACGGCAAGCGCATCGCCTCCGGCAGTGCCGACGACACCGTGCGGATATGGGACGCGGCCACCGGCCAACCGATCGGCGGGCCGATGACCGGCCACAAGAACGATGTGATGTGGGTGGCGTTTAGCCCCGACGGCAAGCGGATCGCCTCCGGCAGCGCCGACAAGACCGTGCGCGTGTGGGATGCGGGCACTGGTCAGCCGGTCGGCGCACCGCTGACCGGCCACACCGGCGTCGTGGAAAGTGTGGCCTACAGCCCGGACGGGCGGAGCATCGTCTCCGGCAGCGCCGACAAGACGCTGCGGCTGTGGGACGCGGTCAGCAGCCAGCCGATCTCCGCACCGCTGACCGGCCACACCGGCCCGGTGTCCAGTGTGGCGTTTAGCCCCGACGGCAAGCGGATCGCCTCCGGCAGCGCCGACAAGACCGTGCGGCTGTGGCCCGCTTTCCCCGACCCCGCATCGGCGATGTGTGCCAAGCTCACGACCAACATGAGCGCCAATCAGTGGCGCGACTGGGTTTCGCCCGACATCTCTTACATCGAGGCCTGCCCTAACCTCCCGGTCGCGCCGGACTAGCTACCCTGCCGAAACCCTGCAGTCTGCCGTGCCCGCAGTGCCTTTGTGCCGTGGTCGGCGGTCACCGGAAACGCGGAACCGTGCTGACCGCGAACGGCTTTGTTGACTCGGACTCCAGGCCGTCTCGAATCAGACCACATACCACACACCGATCAGCGGACGGCTGGACATCGCATCCCTCCAGGTCACAACGCCTCAAAATTGTGTCTCAGAAATACTCGGCCAGCCGCGGGCGCTTCGGCCTGGATGAGTCACCTGCACGAGGCGGCGACAACCGGCACCGGTCGCGATGGAAAGGCCGGCCGAGTCCGCCGATACTGCAACGATGACCGAGGTGCGGGCGGCTGTCCCCGAGGACGCGTACGACGTGGCTCGCGTGCAGGTCCGGTCTTGGCAGTGGGCGTATCGGGGACTCATCGCCCAGACCTACCTCGACAGCCTCGAGCCGCAAACCTGGGCCAGCCGGTACACGTTCGGCCGCATGGGGATTGGGCTGCCGTTTACCCAGGTCGCGGTCGACGGCTCCACGATCTGCGGCCTGGCCACCACCGGCCTAACTCGCGACGAAGACCTGTCGAATTTCGGTGAGCTGATGGCGATCTACGTCGATCCCGCACACGCGGGCACCGGAGTTGGGCATCTGCTGATCGCCGCCGCCCGGGAGCGGCTGCGCGCGGTCTCCACGCAAGCTGCGCTGTGGGTGCTGGACGGGAACGTTCGCGCCCGGCGGTTCTACGAACGCGACGGGTGGAGCTTCGACCGGACCCGCCGCACCCGCACGTACGGCAACGCGCCGGTGCAAGAGGTTCGTTACCGGCGCAATGTCTAGCGCAGGGTCAGCCAGGCCAGGCTGGCCGCCCCGGCCAGCGCGCAATAGATCGCGAACGGCGTCAGGGTGCGGGTTTGGAAGTAGCGGGTCAGATAGCGCACGGCGAGATAGGCGCAGACGAAGGAGGCGACGCTGCCGGCCAGCACCTGGCCGCCGATCCCGCTTCCGAGCGGCCCGAACAGCTCCGGGATTTTGTACACCCCGGCGGCCAGGATGATCGGTGTCGCCAGCAGGAAGGAGAACCGCGCGGCATCCTCGTGCGACAGGCCGCGCCACAGGCCGGCCACGATGGCGATGCCAGAGCGGCTGATGCCGGGAAGCAGCGCCAGGATTTGGGCGGAGCCGATCAGCACGCCGCGGCGCATGGGCAGCTCGGCGAGCCGGTCGTCGATGGCTTCGCCGCTGTGCTCGGGCTCGGCTTCGTCGTCGGCGGCGGTGCGCTTGCGCAGGACCTCGCCCGCATACAGCACGACACCGTTGATCATCAGGAACACCGCCGCCGGAATCGGTTTGCCCAGCGTCGTGCGGAAGGTCTTTTCCAGGGCCAGCCCGGCCAAACCCACCGGGATGGTGCCCGCCACGATCAGCCAGGCCAACCGCTCGCCGGACGTCTGGATTCGGCGATACCGCACCGAGCTGACGAAGCCGGCCAGGACGCGGGCCCAGTCCCGCCAGAAGAACACCAGCAGGGCCGCGGCGGTGGCGACGTGCAGGCCGACGAGGAACGCCAGATAGGGCGATTGCGGTGCGGAAACGTTCAGATCTTGGGCCCATTGCCCGCCGGCGAGCGCCGGCACCAACACCGAGTGCCCGAGGCTGGATACCGGGAACAGTTCGGTGACGCCCTGGGCGGCGCCCACGATCACGGCTTCGAGGTAGCTCAAGTGCGGACTCATCCGGGCGAGCGTAACCGATCCGGTTTTCCCGTCGAACAGGCTTGGGCTGCTGGGCATTTGGCCGCCCAACCAATACGGTGTGCAGATGGCCGCCAGGTTGCTCGACGCCGTGCGTGTGCTCGACTTGTCGAGTGGGGTTACCGACACGGTGACCCGCCTGTTCGCCGACCTGGGTGCGGACGTCCTCAAGGTGGAGCCCCCCGGCGGTAGCCCGGCCCGCCACGACCTGCCCGTGCTCGCCGGCGCCAGCATCCCGTTCGCCGTGCACAACGCCAACAAGCGCAGTGCCGTGCTGGATCCGGACAACGACAACGATCGCAAGAGGTTCTTCGAGCTGGTCGGGGGGGCCGACATCGTCGTCGACGGCGGCCCAGACGGGCAGGCCGGCGCGTTCGGGACGTCGTGTGCCGAGTTGGCCGAGAGCTACCCACACCTGGTGGCGCTGTCGATCACCGACTTCGGCACCACCGGTCCGCGGTCGCCGTGGTGTGCGACCGATCCCGTGTTGTTCGCGATGTCGGGCTCGCTGTCGCGGTCGGGGCCGCCCACCGGCACCCCGGTGTTGCCACCCGACGGCATCGCCACCGCCACCGCCGCCGTGCAGGCCGCCTGGGCCGCGCTCATCGCTTATTACAACCGATTACGCTGTGGCACAGGCGAATACATCGACTTCTCGCGGTTCGACGCCGTCGTGATGGCGCTCGACCCGGCGTTCGGCGCGCACGGGCAGGCCAGCGCCGGGCAGCGCACCAGCGTATGGCGGGGCCGCCCCAAGAACCAGGACTCCTACCCGATTTGCCCGTGCAAGGACGGCTACGTTCGGTTGTGCGTGCTGGCGCCGCGGCAGTGGCGCGGCCTACGCCGTTGGCTGGGGGAGCCGGAAGAATTCCAGGACCCCGCCTACGACGCGCTCGGCGCGCGTTTTGCCGCGTGGCCGCAGATCGGCGTGCTGGTCGACGCGTTGTTCGCCGACAAGACGATGAAGGATCTGGTGGCAGACGGCCAGGCGCACGGGGTGCCGATCGCGGCGGTGCTGACGCCATCGCGGATCTTGGCCTCCGAACACTTTCAGGCCGTGGGCGCGATCACCAACACCGAACTCGTCCCCGGCGTGCGCACGGACGCGCCCACCGGATACTTCGTCGTCGACGACGAACGCTGCGGCTTTCGCACCCCGGCCCCGGCCGCCGGACAGGACGAACCGCGCTGGCTGACCGATCCGGTGGCGCCGTCGACATCCACGCCGGGCCGGATCGGCGACTATCCGTTCGCCGGCCTGCGGATCCTCGATCTGGGCGTCATCGTCGCCGGCGGCGAGTTGAGCCGGCTCTTCGGCGACCTGGGCGCCGAGGTCATCAAGATCGAAAGCGCCGATTATCCCGACGGGCTGCGGCAGTCTCGCTTCGGCGCCGTGATGAGCGAGTCGTTCGCCTGGACCCACCGCAACCACCTCGCGCTGGGCCTCGACCTGCGCGGCGCACAGGGCAAGGAGATCTTCGGGCGCCTGGTCGCCGACGCCGACGCGGTGTTCGCCAACTTCAAGCCCGGAACCCTTACCGCGCTTGGGTTTCCCTTCGACACGTTGCGTGCATTGAATCCCCGGATCGTGCTCGCGGGCAGCAGCGCCTTCGGCAACCGCGGGCCGTGGAGCAAACGGATGGGCTACGGCCCACTGGTGCGCGCCGCCACCGGCGTGACCCGGTTGTGGACGTCCCACGAGGCTTCCGAGGAGGCTCGGGCCGCCGGGTCCCGGCATGCGTTCTACGACGCGACGACGATCTTTCCCGATCACGTGGCGGGGCGGGTCACCGCCCTCGTGGCGCTGGCCGCGCTGATCCGCCGCGACCGGACCGGCGACGCGGCCCACGTGCACATCTCGCAGGCCGAGGTCGTCGTCAACCAACTGGACACGCTGTACGTCGAAGAGGCCGCGCGTGCGGCGGGTGCCGGCGAGATCCGCGACGACACCAGCGTGCACGCGGTGTATCCGTGCGCCGGCGACGACGAGTGGGGCGTCATCTCGATCCGCTCGGACGCCGACTGGCATTGCACCGCAGCGGTTTTCGGGCGGCCCGAGTTGGCCGAAGATCCGCGTTTCGCAACCGGTGAGGCGAGGGTGGCCCACCGCCGAGAGCTGGTGGCGCTGGTGTCGGACTGGACCCGCAATCGCGGCCCCGTACAGGCCGCCCAAGCGTTGCAATCGGCGGGGATTCCCGCCGGCCCGATGAACAGGCCGGCGGACATCCTCGTGGACCCGCAGTTGATCGAGCGAAAAGTGCTGAGCGACATGGCACATCCCCTGATCGACCACCCGATGCCCGCGGAAACGGGTCCGGCGCCCTTCCACCACATCCCGCCCGCACCGCAGCGTCCGGCACCGCTCCCCGGTCAGGACACCCGGGAGATCTGCCGAGACGTACTCGGAATGGGTGCCGAGCAGACCGAACGGCTGATCGCCGATCGCGTGCTGTTCGGACCCGCCGCCGGCGGTCCGGACTGACGCTCGGCGAGCTTCGGCGCGCTGCGATAGGTTCGACGAATGCCCGTCGACCCCAGGACCCCGGTGTTGATCGGCCACGGCCAGGTCAACCACCGCGACGAGATCGACCCGGACAAGCGGTCCGTAGAACCCGTCGACCTGATGGTCGCCGCGGCCCGCCAGGCGGCGGACGCCAAGGTGCTCGAGGCCGTGGATTCCGTCCGCGTGGTCAACATCCTGTCGGCCCAATACCGCGATCCCGGGCTGCTGGTGGGCCAGCGGATTGGCGCCACCGAGTTCAGCACGCTGTACAGCCCCGTCGGCGGCAACGTGCCGCAGTCGCTGGTCAACCAGGCGTGCCTGGACATCCAAAAGGGCCGGGCGGGCGTCGTGCTGCTCACCGGCGCCGAAACCTGGCGCACCCGCAGGGGCCTGCGGGCCAAGGGCGGCAGGCTCGAGTGGACGGTTCAGGACGATTCGGTGCCGATGGCCGAGGTCGCCGGCGACGACGTTCCGATGGCCGGTGACGCGGAGATCAGGATCGGACTGGACCGGCCGGCCTACGTGTACCCGCTGTTCGAGCAGGCGCTGCGCCTCGCCAACGACGAGCCGATCGCGGATCACGCCAAGCGCGTCGGCGAGCTGTGGGCGCGCTTCAACGCCGTCGCGGTCGACAATCCGCACGCGTGGATCCGCGAACCGGCAACCGCCGAGGAGATCACCCGGCCCGGCCCGCGCAACCGCATGATCAGCTGGCCCTACACCAAGTTGATGAACTCCAACAACATGGTCGACCAAGGTGCCGCTTTGCTTCTCACGTCGGTTGAGCAGGCGAAACGCCTGCGGATCCCGGCCGAACGCTGGGTCTACCCGCAGGCGGGCACCGACGCGCACGACACGTCGGCGATCGCCGAGCGCGACGAGTTGCACCGGTCCACGGCCATCCGGATCGCCGGGGCGCGGGTGCTGGAGCTGGCCGGCCTGCGGCTCGACGACGTCGACTACGTCGACCTGTACTCCTGTTTCCCGTCCGCTGTGCAGGTCGCGGCGGCCGAACTCGGCTTGGCCGTCGACGACCCGGCCCGCCCGCTAACCGTCACCGGCGGCCTGACCTTCGCGGGCGGCCCGTGGAGCAACTACGTCATGCATTCCATCGCCACTTTGGCCGAGTTGCTGGTGGCCAATCCGGGGCGGCGCGGCTTGATCACCGCCAACGGCGGCTACCTGACCAAACACAGCTTCGGTGTGTACGGCACCGAGCCGCCGGCAGAGTTTCGCTGGGAGGATATGCAGCCAGCGGTGGATTGTGAGCCAACCCGCGACGGCGTGGTCGAGTGGGAAGGCGTGGGTACCGTCGAGTCATGGACGACTCCGTTCAACCGGGACGGACAACCGGAGCGGGCCTTCCTGGCCGTTCGTACCCCCGACGGGTCGCGGGCGCTGGCGCAGATCGCCGATCCGGCGGCGGCCGAAGTAACCGTGAGTGAAGACATCGGCGGCGCCAAGGTTGCCGTCGCCGCGGACGGCAGCGCGACCCTGCAATAACCGGCCGGAACCCACCCGAGGCTGGGCCCGCAAATTACTAGCGGTCGCGCAAGTCGTACCGACACGCCTATTGTCAGAGGTGGACGTTGGGGGAGGTGAGCCCAGGTGCAGGTCCTGGTTACCGCCGCCACCGGCACAGTCGGCCGGATGGTCGCTCGGCAGTTGATCGCTGCCGGACACACGGTCAGCGGCATCGCTGAGCACCCGCACGCCTGCCTGGACCCCGCCGTCGACTTCGTCTGCGCGCCGCTATCCGACCCTGTCCTGCAGGAACTGGCCGACGAGGCCGACGCGGTCATCCATCTCGCGCCAGTCGATCCCGTCGCGCCAGGCCGCGCCGGCATCAACGGCGTTGTCCAGGCAACCCACGCGGCCGCCCGCGCCGGTGCCCGACTGCTGTATGTTTCCCAGGCCGCGGGGCGGCCCGACGTGTATCAGCCCGCCGAGGCGCTGGTGTCCACCGGTTGGGGGCCGAGCCTGGTGATCCGGATCGCGCCGCCGGTCGGCCGCCAGCTCGACTGGATGGTGTGCCGCACCGTAGCCACGCTGTTGCGCACCAAGTCCTCGGCGCAGCCGATGCGGGTGTTGCACCTCGACGACCTGGTCCGCTTCCTGCTGGTGGCGGTCGACACCGACCGCACCGGTGTGGTCGACCTGGCCACCCCCGACACCACCAACATGATCACCGCGTGGCGGCTGCTGCGATCCGCCGACCCGCGTTCGCGCGCGCACCGGGTGCAGCGCTGGCCCCAGTTGGTGCCTGAAATGGATCTTAGTGCGCTGCAAGAGGATTGGGGCTTCGAGTTCGGTTGGGGCGCTCTGGACGCGGTCACCGACACCGGGCGCGGACTTGTCGGCCGCCGACTCGACGCCGCGGGCGCGGTCAGCCAGGGCGCTCAACTGGAGCTTCCGGTGGAAGCCCTGCCCCGATTCGAACCAACGGACGGGTTGCGTTCCGCGGCACCAGACGGGCTGGAGGGGGAGTTCGACGACCGGATCGATCCGAGGTTCCCGATCTTCAGTGCGAAGGGCCTCGCCGAGGCGCTGCCTGGACCGTTGACCCCGATGACGCTGGACGTCCAGCTGAGCGGGCTGCGGACGGCCAGCCGGGTGATGGGTCAGCTCCTCGCGCTCGGCGGCGCGGTGGCCGACGAATGGTGGAGCAGGTCGATCGCGGTGTTCGGTCATCGCCCCTACGTCGGGGTGTCGGCCAACCTCGTCGCCGCGGGCCAGCTGCCCGGCTGGGACCAGCACGCCGTAGCGCAGCGCGCCCTCGGCGAGCCGCCACCGGCCACCGAGCTGTTGCCGTTCGGTCTGCCACAATTGGCCGGCGGGGCACGCGGATCGGTCGCCAAAGCCGTTGTCGCGGCGCGGTCCGTGGCCCTGCTGCGCCACCTCAGGAGCGACACTCGCGCCTATAGTGCCGCCGCGTCCGCGGAGCACTTGGACGCCCAACAGCTGGCCTCGCTGCCCGACGCCGGCCTGGAAGTCCGAATCCCGCTGTTGCGCGACCGCATTCACCAAGGCTGGATCCTCACCGCAATGTGGGTGATCGACACCGGCGTCACGGCCGCCGCGTTGGAATACACGCGTGCGGGGTCTAGCGTGTCCGGGGTCGACGCGATCGTGGCAAGCAGCCGTATCGCGGTGGAAACCGCTTCCCTGGCAACGGTATTGCGCAACGACCCGCTGATGCGGGCGCTGGCCACGGAAGGTGACGTCGTCAGCGTGCGCACGTTGTCTCCAAACGTCGCCGGGGCCCTTTCTTCGGCTCTCGCCCAGATCGGGCACCGCGGGCCGGGGGAAGCCGAGCTGGCCAACCCGACATTCGGCGACGATCCGGCGACGCTGCTCCTCGCGGCCTCCCAAGTTGCCGAGGCCGGTGAACCACCGAGCGAACCAGAGCCCGCACCGACGCTGTCCCAGCGGTTGGCCACCGGCGCTCACGATTCGCGAGAGTTGGCGTACGACACCACCATCCGCTTCACGCACGAGCTTCGAATGACATTGCGCGAGCTCGGTTCTCGTCGGGTCGCGGCGGACCTGATCGACGTCGTCGACGACCTGTACTACCTGACCTGCGACGAACTAGTGACCATGCCGGCCGATGCCCGGCTGCGGATCAAACGACGGCGCGCCGAGCGGGACCGCCTGCAAGCCCAGCGCCCACCCGATGTGATCGACAAGACGTGGCTTCCGGTGGACCCGGGCCACGGTTGCCCAGAGCCTGACTAACGGTCAACTCAGCAGGTCGGACAATGGCGACTGCGAATCGGCCAGCCTGTCCGCGTCGACGGGAGTCCTCGACTTGATCAGCCCTTTGACGTCGTCGAGCACGTCCCAGACATTGACGTTCATCCCGGCCAGCACCCGGTTGTCGGCGTCGAGCCAGAAGGCGACGAATTCACGACCGGCGACGTCGCCGCGGAACACCACCCGGTCGAAGCTGGGCGCGTACCCCACGTACTCCATTCCGAGGTCGTACTGATCAGTGAAAAAGTAAGGCAGCTCAGCGTATTCGCCCGGCTTGCCCAGCATCCCGGCCACCGCCACCGCAGGTTGCTTCAGCGCATTGGCCCAATGCTCGGTGCGGATCCGGGTGCCGAACAGCGGGTGTTCGGCCGCTGCGATATCGCCGACCGCGTAGATGTCGGGGTCGCTGGTGACCAGCGATGCGTCGACCAGCACGCCGCCGTCGCCCATCGACAACCTGGCCTGTTCGGCGAGTTCGATATTGGGCTTCGCGCCGACGGCCACCAGCACGGCGTCGGCGGCAACCTTCGACCCGTCGCGCATCTTGAGCCCGGTGGCTTTCCCACCGCTGGTCGAGATCTCCTCGACCTGAGCCTGTAGCCGCAGGTCGACGCCATGGTCGCGATGCAGGGTGGCAAACACTTCGCCGACCGTTTCGCCTAGTGCTGCAACCAAGGGTTGTTTGGCAGATTCGACGACGGTGACATTGACGCCCCGTTGACGGGCACTGGCGGCCACCTCCAGGCCGATCCACCCGGCACCCACGACAGCGAGCGAGGATCCCTCGGCCAGAACGGAATTCAGTGCTTCGGCGTCGTCGTAAGTGCGCAGATAGTGGACCCCGGCCGCGTCGGATCCTGGTATCGGTGGCCGCTTGGATGCCGATCCGGTGGCCAGCAGCAGCTTGTCGTAGTGCACCGTGGCGCTGTCCGGAAGTCCGACGGTGTGTTCGGTGGCGTCTACCGCCGACACCCGCGCGCCAAGTCTCAAATCGACGTTGTGTTCGTGGTACCAGTCGGAGTTCTGCACGGTGAACTCGCTCAGCGTCTTCTTCCCGGCCAGATACTCCTTGGAAAGCGGAGGCCGCTCGTAGGGCAGGTGCGCCTCTTCGGCGAACATAATGACCTGGCCTTCGGAATTACTGTCGCGCAAGGCTTCTGCCGCCTTGGCCCCGGCGAGTCCGCCGCCGACGATAACGAATGTTTGTGAGTTGACCATAATGGCACCCTACTCGTCTCGGCGTAACTCAAGAGGCCGCGCGAACGGAGCCCAGCACGTCGTCGTCGAGTGACACCCGGACGAGCGCGGCGGCCAGCCGCGCATTGGCACGGGGCGCGAGATCTCCTAGTTTCGCCGGGTCGGTGGGCAGTCCCAGCCGCTTGGCGGCAGCCCTGGCCCGGTCGTCGAAGTACGGTCGCACCCAGGTCCAGACGTCCTGGACCTCGCGCAGATAGATGTCGGCGCCTGTGTCGCCAATACCTTTGAACTGCTTCAGCTTTCGCTTGGCCGCCGCGACGTCGTGGTGACTGCCGCGGGCCAGCTCGCGCAGGTCACCCGAGTACTCATCGCTGACCAGCTGGGCGATGTCAGTGAGCCGGCTTGCCGAGCTTTCGTCGTAGCGCACGTAGTGCGCGCGGCCGAACGCGCTGATCATGGTGCGCCGATCGGATGCCAGCACGGCTTTCGGTGTCCGCAAGCCCGCCTCGAACAGTTGACGCGCGGCGCGCATGGCGATGCTGGCGTCGATGGGCTTGCTGGCCAGCATGCACAGCACCAGCAACTCAAACAGCGGCATCGGCTTGTCGTTGATCCGGATCCCCGCCTCAGCCGCGTAGGTGGTGCCGGCGATCTTGAGCAGTCGTCGCACCACTTGCTGCGGCTTGTCCATACCCCGCGGCGTACCCGCAGCGGGCGCAGACAAACCGGCGCAAACCGGGCCGGCTATTTGGCAGGCAGGCTGCGCGCGTAGCCAACGCCCTTTGTGACCCAACCCTGAAGCTGCCGTTTGGTCTGCACTCCGTCGGCCGCAACGCGTAACCAGCCGCGGGTTTCTCGCCCGGCCATCACCATGGGGCTGACGTGGGCACGGGCCAGCAGCTTGTCGGTGTCGTCCGGCGGCACCCGCACCATCAGGCCGCCCTGGCGGCTGACGGCCACCGACATGTTGCCGTTGATCAGAAAAGCCAGCCCGCCGAACATGCGCTTCTCCTCGATGCCCTTCTCGGGACCGAGCAGTTCGCGGATCCGGTTGGCGAGATCTTCGTCGTACGCCATGACTAAAACAGTCCGAGTCAGTCCAAGTCCACCCGAATACTCAGCAGATCGCTACCCATCAGGCGCACGACGGCGCTGTTGAGCCGGGGCAGGTTCCCCAGCCGCTGCACCGGATCATCGTCGGGAAGCAGGTGAGCTGTCCCGTTACGCCACTTGCCGCCGAGGCGGACCCGAACAGCCGGATCGGCCTTGATATTGCGGACGTAATCCGAATGGTCACCGTGTTCGGACACCATCCAGAACTGGTTGTCCACCACACGGCCGCCGACGGGGGTGTGTCGCGGCTGCCCGCTCTTGCGGCCAGTCGTTTCGAGCATGGTCACCGGCAATTGCCGGCCGATCGGATTCACCGCGAGTCGTTGAACGCGGTGCACTACTTCCCGTTTGAGACTCACGCCTTTATTCAACGCCAGCGGCCACGCCCGTGTCACGGGCGTGGCCCCAGCTGCAGGTCAGGCAGCCACCGTCGCGGGCTCAGCGGGCGCCAAGGCCTGCGCGACGATCTCGGCGACGTCGGTCATCGGCTTGACGGTCAGCGCGTCGAGCACCTCGGCCGGCACGTCGTCCAGATCCGGCTCGTTGCGCGACGGGATGAAAACCGTTGACAGACCGGCACGTTGGGCGGCCAACAGCTTCTGCTTGACGCCCCCGATCGGCAGCACCCGGCCGTTCAGCGTGACCTCGCCGGTCATGCCGACATCGGAGCGGACCTGGCGTCCGGTGGCCATCGACACCAGCGCGGTGACCATCGTGACACCCGCCGACGGGCCGTCCTTGGGGATCGCGCCCGCGGGCACGTGCACGTGGATGCGCCGGTCCAGCGCCTTCGGGTCCACGCCCAGCTCCGAAGCATGCGAACGCACGTAGGACAGCGCGATCTGCGCCGACTCCTTCATCACGTCGCCCAATTGACCGGTCAGCTGCAGACTCGGCTCGCCGTCGGTTGCCCCGGCTTCGATGTAGAGCACATCGCCCCCCAGACCGGTAACGGCCAGGCCGGTGGCCACACCGGGCACCGCGGTCCGTTCGGCCGATTCCGGGGTGAACCGCGGCCGGCCCAGGTAGCCGACCAGATCGGGCTCGTCGAGGATCTTCGGCGTCGGGTCCTCGGCCAGCCTTGTCGCCACCTTGCGCAGCGCCTTGGCCAGCAGCCGCTCGAACTGACGAACCCCCGGCTCGCGGGTGTAGTCGGCGGCGATCTTGCGCAGCGCCGCGTCGGTCACGGTGACCTCGTCGTCGTTCAGCGCCGCCCGCTCCCGTTGCCTCGGCAGCAGGTAGTCGCGGGCGATGGCGACCTTGTCGTCTTCGGTGTAGCCGTCGATCTGCACCAGCTCCATGCGGTCCAGCAACGCCGACGGGATGTTCTCGATCACGTTGGCGGTGGCCAGGAACACCACATCGGACAGGTCGAGGTCCAGATCCAGGTAGTGGTCGCGGAACGTGTGGTTCTGCGCCGGGTCGAGCACCTCAAGCAGCGCCGCGCTCGGGTCACCGCGGTAGTCGGACCCAACCTTGTCGATCTCGTCCAGCAGCACAACGGGATTCATCGAACCCGCCTCGCCGATCGCGCGCACGATCCGGCCCGGCAGCGCGCCCACGTAAGTGCGCCGGTGCCCACGGATCTCGGCCTCGTCACGCACACCACCTAGGGCGACGCGGACGAACTTGCGGCCCAGCGCGCGTGCCACGCTCTCGCCCAGCGACGTCTTGCCGACGCCGGGCGGACCGGCCAGCACCATCACCGCGCCGGAGCCACGGCCGCCCACGACCTGCAGTCCGCGCTGCGCGCGCCGGGTCCGCACGGCCAGGTACTCGACGATGCGGTCTTTCACGTCGTCCAGACCGTGGTGGTCGGCGTCCAGGATCTCGCGGGCGGCGCTCAGGTCGGTCGAGTCCTCGGTCCTGACGTTCCACGGCAGGTCGAGCACGGTGTCCAGCCACGTGCGGATCCACCCGCTTTCCGGGCTTTGGTCGCTGGCGCGTTCCAGCTTGCCGACCTCACGCGACGCGGCCTCGCGCACCTTCTCGGGCAAGTCTGCGGCCTCGACGCGGGCACGATAGTCATCGGAGCCGTCGGGTTCGCCCTCGCCCAGCTCCTTGCGGATGGCGGCCAACTGTTGGCGCAGCAGGAACTCCTTCTGCGTCTTCTCCATGCCTTCCCGCACGTCCTCGGCGATCTTGTCGTTCACCTCGGTCTCGGCCAGATGCGAGCTGGTCCAGTCGATCAGCACGCGCAGCCGCTCGGCGACGTCGACTGTCTCCAGCAGCTGGCGCTTTTCCGCGTCGGTCAGGTAGGACGCATAGCCCGACGTGTCCGCCAACGCCGACGGATCGGTCAGGCTGTTGACGTAGTCGACGATCTGCCACGCCTCGCGACGTTGCAGCATGGCCAGCAGCAGCTTCTTGTACTCCGCCGCCAGGGCCTTGACCTCGTCGGTCGGCTCGACGTCGGGGACCTCGGTCACCTCGACCCACAGCGCCGCGCCGGGGCCGGTAGCTCCCGCCCCGATGTGCGCCCTGCGCTCGCCGCGCACGACGGCAGCGGTGCCGCCGCCGGGCATGCGTCCGACCTGCAGAATCTTCGCGATCACGCCGTGGGTCGGATACCGGTCTTCCAGCCGCGGGGCGATCAGCAACTGCCCCGATTCGCTGGCCTGCGCAGCGTCGATTGCTGCCCGCGCGGCGTCATCCAGTGCGATGGGCACGACCATCCCGGGCAACACGATGGTGTCGGTCGCAAATAACACCGGCACTGATTTGGCCTCAGACATTTAATCCTCCAAAGTTAAGCCTGCTGCGCTCAACCCCTTCGGAAGGTGGTTTGTTCCCAGTGGTCCAGCGGCGCGAGTAACCCGCTGCCTTATCTACAGATGAAACCGCGTGACCAAAACCGAAAGGACCCCTCGAAGTGATCACGAAAACGCTCCTCAGCGCCGCAATCGTTCTCGGCGCCATTCTGGGAGCAGCACCCGCCGGCGCCGACTCGAATCCCTGCGGCACCCACCCGAATCCCTTTGGCAGCCTCACCTCATACCCCCCCGAGACAGCCCCAGCCGGTGCCGGTCCGAGTCAAGAGATTGACCGGGGAATCCAGGAGGCGCTTTCCCACTGACCTTTTGCGAGCAGACGCAGAATCGCCCAAAAAGCGCTGCGTTTGGGCGATTCTGCGTCTGCTGGTCAGCTAGGTTTCACGAACCGGCGGCGGCGCGTTGGCGGGCCCGGAAGGCCTGCACCTTCACCTTGTTGCCGCAGGTGCCCATCCCGCACCAATGCCGGTTCTTCGCCCGCGAGGAGTCGAGGTACAGCCGCGTGCAGTTCTCGTGGGCACAACCCTTGACGTTGTCAATGTCGCCTGATGCAACGAGGTCAAGCAGGTCCGCGGCCAGGCTGGCGAGCAGCTGCGATGCGGTGCCGTCGCGGCTGCTCGATCCGGCCGGGTCCAATCGTGGTGTGAGCCGAGGTTGCGACGCACGGTCGTTGATCAGGGCGACGTCGGCGACGTCGAGCGGGCGGCCGCCGAGGCGGGCGGTAACGGCCCGGTAGATGGCTTCACGAAGCTCGATTGCGGCCGCAAGATCGTCCTCTGTGACCGCGATGGCGGCATCCAGCAGCCCGGCCTGAACCGCCCACGCCGACAGCCGACCAGGCTCCGTCAGCAGTTCCTCACGGGCCGACCTGCGGTGCTTCAGGGTGCCGGCGAAGTCGAGGCACCGGCGACCACTCACGTAGACGAACTTCATGTAACCACCTTGACAGGTTTCACTAGGTCGTGCAAGATGAAAGGTGTAACTATCTAAGACGGTTACATAACTGGACGGTTGCACTCTCGTCGCAATGGTGCGGTGAAGCGAACGAGAAGGGCTTCTCCACCGTCTGAGCGAGTGACTATCGACTTAGCCATTTACAAAAATGGAAGGAAGTTCCGGAAAATGATCACCAAACTGCTAGTCAGTGGAGCTATCGTCGTCGGCGCCATTCTGGGAGCGGCACCGGCCAGCGCGGACAACCCGAGCCAGCCCGGCACCGACCCGAACCCCTTCGCCGCCCTGACCGCCGGCGCCCCGAGGACAGCCCCACCGAGCCCGGTTCAGACGCAAGAGCTTGATCAGGGCATCTGGGCGGGTCTCGCCGGCTAGTCCGCCATGGTTCCGGGATCTCCCGGCACTCTGGTCGAGCGTGCAGCCAGCTTCACGTTGAGCATCGAACGTGAAGCTGGCGGCACGTTAGGCATCAGACCGGCGGCGGTACTGGGCCCAGCCGCCGCAACTGGGTAACATGCCGAGGAGACAGCTCCTCCAGGCAGGTCACACCCAGCAGGCTCATGGTCCGGATCACCCCGCTTTCCAGGATTTCGATCGCGCGCCGCACGCCCGCCTCGCCGCCGGCCATCAGCCCATAGAGGTAGGCTCGCCCGACCAGCGTGCAGCGCGCTCCCAGCGCAATCGCCGCGACGATGTCGGCGCCCGACATGATGCCGGTGTCCAGCAGAATCTCGGCATCCTTTCCGAGCTCACGCGCCACTGCGGGCAGCAGGTGAAACGGCACCGGCGCCCGATCGAGTTGGCGACCACCATGATTGGACAGCACAATGCCGTCGACGCCGCGCTCGACGACGGCGTGGGCGTCGTCGAGCGTCTGGATCCCTTTCACGACGAACTTGCCGGGCCATCGCTCCTTGATCCAACCCAGGTCGTCGAAGGTGACGCTGGGGTCGAACATGGTATTCAGGTACTCGCCGACGGTGCCCGGCCAGCGATCCAGCGACGCGAATGCCAGCGGCTCGGTGGTCAGCAGATCGAACCACCAGCGTGGGTGCGGCAGCGCGTCGAGCACGGTGCGCAGCGTCAACGCCGGCGGGATCGACATGCCGTTGCGGGTATCGCGCAGCCGCGCGCCGGCGACAGGCACGTCGACCGTGACCAGCAGGGTGTCGTATCCCGCGTCGGCCGCACGCTTGACCAACGCCATCGACCGGTCGCGGTCCTTCCACATGTACAGCTGAAACCATTTGCGGCCCTGCGGAACAGCGGTCACCACGTCCTCGATCGCGGCTGTGCCCAGGGTGGATAACGAGAAGGGGATCCCGGCGGCGGCCGCCGCCCGTGCGCCGGCAATCTCGCCCTCGGTCTGCATCAATCGGGTGAATCCGGTCGGCGCGATCCCGAACGGCAAGACGACCGGATGGCCCAGCACGTTCCACCCGGTGGCCACGTTGGTGACGTCGCGCAGGATCGTCGGGTGAAACTCGATGTCGCGGAAGGCTTGTCGGGCGCGCTCGATGGACAGCTCGTCCTCGGCGGCGCCGTCCGTGTAATCGAACGCCGCCTTGGGGGTGCGCCGCTTGGCGATGCGTCGCAGATCCTCGATGGTCAGCGCGGCCTCGAGGCGGCGTTTGGCACGGTCGAGCTCGGGTCGTTTGAACTGGATTAGCGGCGCCAGGTCGTGGACCCTGGGCACCCGTCGTTTGACCGCCATGTGTGCCACGGTAGTCATATGGAATCCGCAGGCGACCCCTTCGATCTGAAACGTTTCGTCGACGCGCAGGCGCCGGTCTACCGCGGCATCGTGACAGAGCTGCGGGATGGTCGGAAGCGCAGCCATTGGATGTGGTTCGTCTTTCCACAGCTGCTCGGTCTGGGCAGCAGCCCGATGGCCGTCCGCTACGGCATCTCGTCGCTGGATGAAGCCCGCGCGTATCTAGGGCATGAGCTGCTCGGGCCGCGACTGCACGAGTGCACCCTGCTGGTCAATCAGGTGCAGGGCCGCTCGATCGGCGAAATCTTCGGCTCACCCGACGACCTCAAGCTGTGCTCGTCGATGACATTGTTCGCCCGCGCCGCCGACGACAACCAGGACTTCGTCGCGCTGCTCGACAAGTACTACAACGGCTACCAAGACCAGCTGACGCTGGCGAGGCTGACAAGCCCCTAGACTGGGCTCAGAATCCGCCAGCCATGGGGCTCCACCACCACCGCGTCGACGACCTCCTGAGGCGGCGCCGCTGATCCGGCGAGCACCTCCGCCCGGTTCACGCCCAGGTCCTTGAGCGCCAACCGCAACGGTTCGTCGTCGATGTTCAGCGCGACCAGCAACGCGTCGTCGCCGTGGCTGGTGCGGTAGACGTAATGCCGGTTGGTCAGCTGCAACGCGGTGGCCGATGCGGCGTGTAGCCACGGATGGCGGCGGCGCAGTCCGACGAGGTACTGGTGCAGGCCCCAGACTCGGGCCCCGAATGCATCCAGTTGTATTGAGGGAGAGGCGAATTCGGGACGCACCGCGTCGTCACCGCCGTAGCGCTCTTCCTTGACACCGCGGAAGCCGAACTCGTCGCCGGCATACACACTGGGCACCCCGCCGACCGTCAGCTGGATCACCAGCGCGTGGGCCAGGTGGTCGGGGTTCTGCAGCTGACTGGCGATGCGGGTGACGTCGTGGTTGCCGAGGAAGGTCAGCGGCGCGAAGTCGGCCAGAAACTCGTTGTGCCGCTGCAGTCCCCAGTCCAGCTCGAAAAAGTTGCCGTCGTTAAGGCTGCTCCAGATCGCCTTCCACAGCTCGTACTGGGTCGCCGAGTCGAAACCGGCGGCATCGACCACCGCCGCGTAGTCGCCGTGGATCAGCTCGCCGACGAACCACGCCTCCGGATGCCGCTCACGAACCCGTGGTAGCACCGCCGCCCAGAACTGTTGCGGCACAGTGTAAGCCGCGTCTAAACGCCAACCATCGGCGCCGCGTCCCAACCAGTGCGACATGACGTCGACGGTGTAGTTGGCGACCTCGGGGCTGTCGTGGTTGAGGGTGACCAGCTCGGAGTGGCCCTCGAAGGTACCGCCGCTGAACCAGCCGGGTGCTGCCTCGCGATGGCGCGCGAAATCCACGCCGACGTGATTGAACACACCGTCGAGCAGGATGCGCAGGCCGCGACCGTGTGCCTCGGCGACGACGTAGTCGAAGTCGGCGTCGTCACCGAGCCGGGGATCGATGCGGAAGTGATCGGTGGTGTCGTAGCCATGGGTGCGCGAGGCGAAGATCGGACCGAGGGCGATGCCTGATGCCCCCAATTCGATGGCGTGGTCGAACCAGGCGACCAGCCGCCGAAGCCGGTGCTCATCCGGCCCCGGTGGCGGGTCCGCGGGAAACGCGCCCACGAAGCCCAGGGGATAGACCTGCCACCAGATCGCATGCTCGACCCACGAAGGCACCCGCACCACTCTATGGTCAGCCGACGCTGGCCAGTGTCTCGGCTGCGCTAATCGCCTGTGCCACGCCGGCGACGATCGCCGCGGCCTTCAACGCCTCCAAGATCACCTCTCGGGCCACGCCCGCCTCACGCAGCGTGTGCTCATGGGCGACAACGCAGTGCGAACACCCGTTGATCGACGACACCGCGAAGGACCAGAGCTCGAAATTCGCCTTGTCCACACCCGGATTGGCGATGACGTTCATGCGCAGTCCGGCGCGGAGATCGTCGTAGCGGCCTTCGAGAAAACCACGGCCACGGTAGAACACGTTGTTCATGCCCATGATGGATGCCGCAGCCAGCGCGGCGTGGTACG
This sequence comes from uncultured Actinomycetota bacterium, assembly GCA_963767375.1. Taxonomy (GTDB): domain Bacteria; phylum Actinomycetota; class Actinomycetes; order Mycobacteriales; family Mycobacteriaceae; genus Mycobacterium. The sequence goes on along the minus strand of CAVYDT010000003.1, from coordinate 190,646 downwards.
CCTCGGCGGACAGATTTTCGGCCGCTTCGGCGCCGATCTCGGCCAGCACCTGGGTGTTTCGCGTCGCCGCGGCGCCCGCCAGCAGGGTGCCCCACAGCTGCTCCTCGTTGAGCGTGGTGGTGCGGGCGATCGAGCCCAGGTTGAGCTTCAGGTCCTTGGCGTATTCGGGCAGCGCTTCCTTGAGATTGTCGATGCTCATCATTTCCTCCAGATCACGCCGACTTCTTAAGCAGTTCGCCGGCGTCCAGCGTCGGGTCGCCCTTGCGCCAGTTGCAGGCACACAGCTCGTCGGATTGCAGTGCATCGAGCACGCGCAGCACCTCATCGACGTTACGTCCCACGGATCCGGCCGTCGCCGAGACGAATTGGATCTCATTGTTGGGGTCGACGATAAAAGTCACCCGGTCGGCGACTCCGTCGGCGTTGAGCACCCCGGCGGCCTGCACCAGTTCGCGCTTGATGTCCGAGAGCATCGGGAAGGGCAACTTCTTGAGCTCCTCATGCTGCGCACGCCACTGGAAGTGCACGAATTCGCTGTCGATCGACGCGCCAAGGATCTGCGCGTCGCGGTCCTCGAACTCATCGTTGAGCTTGCCGAACGCCGCGATCTCGGTCGGGCATACGAACGTGAAGTCCTTCGGCCAGAAGAACACCACGCGCCACTTGCCCGCATGGTCGTCGCTGGAGATGGTGGTGAAGTAGTCCTCGGGTTGCTGCGCGTCAACCTTCGACAGGTCACCGCCGATCAGCGCGGTAAGCCGGTAGGCGGGGAACTGCTCGCCGATGGTGAGCAAAGACATCTGCCCTCCTTTTCTGGATTAAGTCAAGATTAGCCGTCTGTTCCCATGGTGGCCTCACGTTACCGAGAAGTAAAGGTGATATTTACCACTACACTAATAGGTATGACCAATAAGAGTTTCCAGCCGACCCTCGCCGGGCTGCGGGCGTTTGTCGCGGTGGCCGAGAAGCGGCATTTCAGTAGTGCGGCAACAACTCTCGGCGTAAGCCAATCGACGCTGTCGCAAGCGCTGGCGGCGCTGGAGACCGGCCTCGGCAGCCACCTTGTCGAGCGGTCCACCCGCCGGGTCCGCGTAACCCCCGAGGGCACGCAGCTGCTGCCGCTCGCCCGGGCCGTGATCGACGCGGCGGAGGCGTTCACCGCCGCGGCCGTGGGCACATCGGATCCGCTGCAGGGCAGCATGCGGTTGGGGCTGATCCCCACTGTGGCGCCCTACGTGCTGCCGGCGGTGCTGGCCGGGCTCGCCCAGCGACTGCCCGAGCTGACTCTGCGAGTGGTCGAGGACCAAACCGAGCGGCTGCTGGCGTCCCTGCGCGACGGGGCATTGGATGCCGCGCTTGATTTCGCTGTCCCTTTCCGGACCCGCCGGCACCCACGGCCTCACCGCGATCCCGATCTACGACGAAGATTTCGTGCTCGCGCTACCACCCGGGCATCCGCTGTCAGGCAAGCACCGGGTGCCGGTGGCGGCGTTGGCGGAGTTGCCACTGCTGTTGCTCGACGAGGGGCATTGCCTGCGCGATCAGGCGCTGGACGTCTGCCAGAAGGCGGGGGTGCGGGCCGACCTTGCGGACACCCGGGCGGCCTCGCTGGCCACGGCCGTGCAATGCGTGGCGGGCGGGTTGGGGGCGACGCTGATCCCGCGGAGCGCGGCGCCCGTCGAGGCCGCGCGCAGCCGGCTTGGGCTCGCGGAGTTTGCGGCTCCCCGCCCGGGTCGGCGGGTGGGCCTGGTGTTCCGCTCGTCGAGTGGCCGCGACGAATCCTATCGGCGGCTCGCCGCGATCATCGCGGAGCTGATCAGCGCCGAGCAGAAGGTGCGCCCGGTCAAATAGCTCAACACGTTAAGTTCAGCGTATGGAGAAGGTAATAGCCGTGCTGATGCACGCCGAGCCGGATGACGACTGGTGTGATCGCCAACGGGGCCCGGTCGCCGATGCATTGTTGGGGCTGGGCATCGCCGGGCTATTGGTCAACGTCCGCGACAGCGCGGTAGGCCACTCGTTGATGACGCTGACGACGCTCGACCCGCCGGTGGCGGCGGTGGTGAGCCTGTGGACCCAGCAGTGCTATGGCGAACAGACGACGGCGGCCCTGAACCTGCTCGCCGCCGAGTGCGAGCAACTCGGTGCGTACTTGGTGACCGAATCGGTCCCGCTGAAACCACCATCGGTCGAGTTAGGCACTCGCACAACGGGTTTGGCCAATATCGCACTGCTGCGCCGGCCCGAAGGCATGGACCAGGCGACCTGGCTGAACCGGTGGCAACTCGGCCACACCAGCGTCGCTGTCGAGACGCAGTCGATCTTCGGCTACACGCAGAACTGGGTGGTGCGAACACTCACCCCGGACGGGCCGGGAATCGCGGGCATCGTCGAAGAGTTGTTCCCCGCGGAGGCGATCACCGATCTGAAGGCGTTCTTCGGTGCCGCCGACGACAGCGACCTGCAGCACCGGCTGGGCCGGATGGTCGCCAGCACAGCCGCGTTCGGTGCCAACGAGAACATCGACACCGTCCCCACCAGCCGCTACGTATTGAAGACACCATTTGGAATGTGAGGGCCAGACATGACCACACTTGACGAGGCCGTGGCCCTGGCGGCCACCGAAAGCGGCTTGGCGGTGATCTCCACCGTTCGTGCCGACGGGTCCGTGCAGGCTTCGCTGGTCAACGTCGGTCTGTTGCCCCACCCGACCGGCGGGCAACCGTCGCTGGGCTTTACCACCTACGGCAAAGTGAAACTCGCCAACCTGCGGGCGCGGCCGCAGCTGGCCGTCACTTTTCGCAAGGGCTGGCAATGGGCAACCGTCGAGGGCCGCGCGGAACTGGCCGGGCCCGATGACGCGGCGCCGTGGCTCGCCGACGCCGACCAGTTGCGCCTGCTGCTGCGCGAGGTGTTCACGGCCGCGGGCGGCACCCACGACAACTGGCCGGAATACGACCGAGTGATGGCCGAGGAGCGCCGTGCCGTGGTGCTGATCGAGCCGACCCGGGTCTACAGCAACGGCTAGGCTGCAGCGGTGCTGCAGATCGACGACGAAAAGCATGTCCGCACGCTGACGCTGAACCGGCCCGAGGCGCTCAACGCGTTCAACGAAGCCCTCTACGACGCCACCGCCGAAGCGCTGTTGGCCGCCGCCGAGGATCCTGACGTCGCCGTGGTCTTGCTGACCGGCACCGGGCGCGGCTTCAGCGCCGGTACCGACCTCGCCGAGATGCAGGCCATGGTCACCGACCCGGACTTCAAGCCCGGAAAGTACGGCTTCCGCGGACTGATCGACGCGCTCAGCAGCTTTCCCAAACCGCTGATCTGCGCCGTGAACGGCGTCGGGGTGGGCATCGGCGCCACCATCCTCGGCTACGCCGACCTGGCGTTCATGTCGTCGACCGCGCGGTTGAAATGCCCGTTCACCAGCCTGGGGGTGGCGCCCGAAGCGGCGTCGTCATACCTGTTACCGCAGTTGGTGGGCCGGCAGAACGCCGCCTGGCTGCTGATGTCCTCGGAATGGGTCGACGCCGCCGACGCGCTGCGGATGGGTCTGGTCTGGCGGGTGTGCGAACCGGACGAGTTGCTACCGGAAGCCCGCCGTCATGCCGAAATCCTTGCCGCGCGGCCAATTTCGAGCCTGATGGCGGTCAAGCACACCATGCTCGAACCGGTCCGCCCGGAGATCGCGGCCGCGACCGCGCGAGAAAACGCTCACTTCGCCGAGCTGATGGGAACGCAGGCCAACGCGGCGGCCCTGGCGGATTTCACCCAGCGGCGCGCCACCTGAGCAGCCCCAAGTGCGCTTAGCGGGCGGCGACGGCGTCGAGTTCGGGTTCGGGTTCGCTTTGCTTTGATGCGGCGATGATCGCCCGCAGCGTGCGCCGGCAGCGTCCGCAGTCGCCGCCCGCCCCGCACACGGCGGCAACCTCTTTAGACGTCGACGCACCACTGGCGACCGCATCGGAAACTGTCTGGTTAGTGGCCCCCACGCACAGGCAGACGTACATCAGACCCCCATCGCAATCGCCGAATGCACAGCCCGCATATTAGTGGAGTCTAACCTAACTTAGTTAGTTGAGTCTAACCTAAGTCCCTCGCGCCACACTGAGCACAGCCAAACCTTGCTAGAAGATTCGAAATCGGCGTGGCAGAGTCTGCTACAGCCCCGACGCGGTGTGCTCCAGCCCAGCCCACCCACAGCGGTTCGACATGACAGCCTTCACGCCTAGGAGTGATCATGCAAGGTGATCCCGACGTTCTGCGCCTGCTCAACGAGCAACTCACCAGCGAGCTCACCGCGATCAACCAATATTTCCTGCATTCCAAGATGCAAGACAACTGGGGATTTACCGAGCTGGCGGAGTACACCCGCAAGGAGTCCTTCGACGAGATGCGGCACGCCGAGGCGATCACCGACCGCATCCTGCTGCTGGACGGACTGCCGAACTACCAGCGCCTCTTCTCGTTACGCATCGGCCAGACGATACGCGAGCAGTTCGAGGCCGACCTGGCCATCGAGTACGAGGTGATGGACCGCCTCAAGCCCGGCGTCATCATGTGCCGCGAGAAGCACGACAGCACGAGCGCGTTCCTGCTGGAGCAGATCATTGCCGATGAGGAACAACACATCGACTACCTGGAGACCCAGCTGGAGCTGATGATCAAGCTGGGCGAGGAGCTCTACGCGGCGCAATGTGTCTCCCGGCCGCCGGGATCTCAACAGTCGCCCGGGTAGCCTCGGGAGGCCATGACAAGCCCGAGAGCGCCAGCAACGACCGTGGCGGGTGCCCCGGACCCCGGATCCGGCAGCGCGCTCATCAGTCCGCAGCGACGCAACCTCATCTTTGTGGCGATCGCGCTGGGCATGCTGCTGGCGGCACTCGACCAGACCATCGTCGCGACCGCGCTGCCGACCATCGTCGCCGATCTGGGCGACGCCGGCCATCAGTCGTGGGTCGTCACCAGCTACCTGCTGGCCTCGACGATCGTCACGGCGCTGGTCGGCAAGCTCGGTGACCTGTTCGGCCGCAAGCGGGTCTTCCAGGCCGCGGTGGTGTTCTTCGTCGTCGGGTCGGTGCTGTGCGGGCTGGCCCAGTCGATGGCCATGCTGGTGGGATCGCGCGCGCTGCAGGGGATTGGCGGCGGCGCGATCACCGTCACCGCCAGCGCGCTGATCGGTGAGGTCGTTCCACTGCGGGAGCGGGGCCGCTACCAGGGCATTTTGGGCGCGGTTTTCGGTGTCACGACGGTGATCGGACCGCTGCTGGGGGGCTACTTCACCGACTACCTGACCTGGCGGTGGGCGTTCTGGGTCAACGTTCCCGTCTCGGTGGTGGTCCTCGTGGTGGCGGCCGTGGCGATCCCGCAGCTGACCGCGGCGACGAAGCCAGTCATCGACTACGCCGGCATCCTATTCGTGGGCCTGGGCGCGGCCGGCCTGACGCTGGCCACCAGCTGGGGCGGCACCCTCTACCCGTGGGGATCGCCGACAATCATCGGGTTGTTCGCCGGTTCGGCCGCCGCACTCGGCATTTTCGCGTGGGTGGAAAGCCGCGCCCCCGCACCGATCCTGCCGACCCGACTGTTCGGTAGCCCGGTGTTCACCGTGTGCTGTGTGCTGTCGTTCGTGGTGGGCTTCGCGATGCTTGGCGCGATGACGTTCCTGCCTACCTACATGCAGTACGTGGACGGCGTCTCGGCCACCACCTCGGGTCTGCGCACGCTGCCGATGGTGGTCGGGATGCTGATCACCTCGACCGGCAGCGGCATCCTGGTCGGCCGAACCGGCCGCTACAAGCTCTTCCCGGTGGCCGGCACCGCGCTGATGGCGCTGGCGTTTCTGCTGATGTCGCGGATGGACCCGTCCACCTCCGCGCTGGTGCAGTCGGCCTTCCTGGTCATCCTGGGCGCCGGCATCGGCCTGTCCATGCAGGTGCTGGTGCTCATCGTGCAGAACACCTCGAATTTCGAAGACCTCGGCGTCGCCACCTCGGGCGTGACGTTCTTTCGCACCATCGGCAGCTCGTTCGGTGCCGCGATATTCGGTTCGCTGTTCTCGAACTTCCTCAAAGATCGAATCGGTCCGGCCCTGGCCGCCGGCGGCGTGCCCGCCTCCGCGGTCGCTTCTCCCGAGGCCCTGCACCGGCAGCCGCATAGCGTCGCAGCACCCATCGTGGCGGCCTACGCCGATTCCCTCACCCAGGTGTTCCTGTGCGCGGCGCCGGTCGCCCTGCTCGGCTTCGTCCTGGCGTTGTTCCTGCGCGAGGTGCCGCTGCGCGATATCCACAACAGCGCAGTCGATCTCGGCGACGCGTTCGGGATGCCGACCACCGACACTCCGGAACGAATGCTGGAGAACGCGATAGCACGCATGTTGCGCGGCGCTCCCGGGATGCGGTTGCGCAGCATCGCCATGCGGCCCGACTGCCGCCTCGACGTCGCGGGGCTCTGGGGTGTTATGCGGATCTACCGCTTCGGGCAGATGTACGGGACGGCTCGGCTCAGCGATATCGGCGACGCGCTGCGCATACCCTTCGAGGTCCTGGAACCCACCTTCGCCCGCCTGGTCGCCACCGGCGACGTGCAACGCGAGGGAGAGCAGATGTGGCTGACACCATCCGGCGCTCAGCAGGTCGATTACGTGTACTCGCTGCTGCTGGCCTGGATTGCCGACAAGCTGGCCCGCTCGCCCAGCTTCGAGGGCCGGCCGGACCGTCGTGATGTCGAAGCCGCGCTGGAACGGATCGCCCATCGCGTTCTGGCTCAACGTGATTGGCACGACGAACCGCCGACACAAGCGCTGACCGCCGGGAGACGCCGGAACGCGTGACGCGCGGGCGTACCATCACGCCATGAGCCGAATCGGAACATTCGCTGACGACGACCTCTACGGCTGGGCCACGAAATCCCCTGACCTCGGCGGCGCGATCGCCAACTTCAGCCAGGCGGTCTACACCAAGAACCGGCTGCCGATGCGCACCCGCGAGCTCGCCCGGGCGGTGATCGCCCACGACAACGAATGCGTTGTGTGCGTCAACACGCGCGACGCCGACGGCCCGGCTGCAGGCGTCGACGAAGAGCTCTACGAGCACGCGCCGGAGTGGCGCACCTGGCCGGGGTACAGCGAACAGGAACGGCTGGCGGCCGAATTCGCCCACCGCTTCGCGACCGAGCACACCAAGCTGCGCGACGACGAAGATTTCTGGAGCCGCTGCAGCGAGCACTTCTCCGAAGAGCTGCTCGCCGACCTCGCAATGTCCTGCGCGCTGTGGGTCGGCATGGGGCGGATGCTGCGGACTCTCGATATCGGCCAGTCCTGCAAGTTGACGTTGCCCAGCCGCGCCTGACCGAATACAGACAGAGATCTAGCGGCCACTGATGAACGTCACGCCTCTGGCCGCGGCGGCGATCGCCCAACTCGAGGCCGAGGGCGTCGACACCGTCATCGGCACCGCCGTGAACCCCGCCGGGCTCACCCAAGCCAAAACCGTGCCGATCCGCCGGACCAACACGTTCGCCGATCCCGGCTTGGGGGCCAGTCCGTCGTGGCATGCCTTCGTCACCGACCAAACGGGCATCGCCGACGTCGTCGGCGTGGTCGGCGATCAGCGGTTTCGCATCGACCTATCGGCGTTGCGCATCATCGGCGCCGGGTTGGCGTGGGCGCCGGCCGCGTTCTTCGAGCAGGATGGCACACCCGTACCCGCATGTAGCCGCGGCACGCTGCGCCGGACCGAAGCTGCGCTCGCGGAAGCCGGTATCGAGGCAGCGATCGGCCATGAAATCGAGTTCCTGCTGGTGGATCCCGACGGTGGCCGGCTGCCCTCAGCGGTGTGGACCCAGTACGGCCTCGTCGGAGTGCTCGACCACGAGGCGTTCGTTCGCGACGTTTATGCCGCGGCCACGACGGCCGGTGTCGGGATCGAGCAGTTTCATCCGGAGTACGCGGCCAACCAATTTGAGATCTCATTGTCGCCGCTGCCACCGGTGGCCGCCGCCGATCAGCTTGCATTGACCCGGCTCATCATCAGCCGTGCCGCCCGCCGGCATGGGCTGCGCGTCAGCCTGTCGCCGGCGCCGTTCGCCGGCAGCGTGGGATCGGGCGCACACCAGCACTTCTCGTTGACCACAGACGAAGGCCCCCTGTTTTCTGGCGGAACTGGCGTGGCGGGCATGACCGCGGCGGGGGAGAGCGCGGTAGCGGGGGTAGTTCGCGGACTGCCCGAAGCTCAGGGAGTGCTGTGCGGATCGGTCGTGTCCGGTTTACGGATGCAGCCCACCAACTGGGCCGGGGTCTATGCATGCTGGGGCATCGAGAACCGGGAGGCGGCGGTGCGATTCGTCAGGGGTGGCCCCGGCAGTGTGTATGGCGGCAATGTCGAAGTGAGAATCGTCGATCCCTCGGCGAACCCGTACCTCGCGTCCGCGGCGATCCTCGGGCTGGCGTTGGACGGAATCCAAAGTAAAGCGGCACTGCCGCCAGAGACGACGCTAGATCCGGCGAATCTCTCAGATTCGGATCGGGATCGTGCCGGCATTGTGCGTCTTCCCGAAACTCAACCTGAAGTCATTGCGGCACTCGATGATTCGAACCTAATGCGGGGCATTATGGGTGACCCCGTGGTCGACATGGTGGTTGCGGTACGGCGTGAGGAGAATAAACGCTACGGCGACCTCGAACCCGAGCAACTGGCGGATAAGTTCCGGATGGCCTGGACCCTGTGACCGACTCGTCTGCCTTGGCGCAGCACATCGATGCAGTGGCGTTGATCGACCAGCATGTGCACGGATGCTGGCTGACGGCGGGGGACAGGCGCCGGTTCGAAAACGCACTGAACGAGGCGAACACCGAACCTCTGGCGGACTTCGACTCCGCCTTCGATTCCCAACTCGGCTTCGCTGTGCGGACCCACTGCGCTCCCATCCTCGGACTACCTAAACACGTTGCCCCGCAGCAATATTGGGAACGCCGCAGCCAATTCAGCGAAGCGGAGCTGGCCCGGATGTTTCTGCCGGCCGCACACGTGTCCGACTGGCTGGTGGACACCGGCATCGGCGCGGACGTAACGTACGTGTCGGCTATGGCCGACCTGTCCGGCGGCCGGGCGCACGAGATAGTTCGTCTCGAGCAGGTCGCCGAGCAGGCCGCGCGGGCGCCGGGGGATTACGCGATGGCATTCTGCGAAATCCTCGACGAGCGCGCGGCCACTGCTGTCGGCACCAAGTCCGTCCTGGCCTACCGTGGCGGGTTCGACGGCGACCTGAGCGAGCCGTCGACGGCGCAAGTCGCCGAGGCCGCCGGCCGGTGGCGAGACCGCGGCGGGGTCCGGTTGGACGACCGGGTCCTGCTGCGTTTCGGGCTGCACCAGGCGCTGCGGCTCGGCGAGCCGTTGCAATTCCACGTCGGCTTCGGCGACCGGGACTGTGATCTGCACAAGACCAATCCGCTTTATCTGCTTGACTTCTTCCGGCAGTCCGGCGACACCCCGATCATTTTGCTGCACTGCTATCCCTACGAGCGCGAAGCCGGGTACTTGGCGCAGGCCTTCAACAACGTCTATCTGGACGGCGGGTTGAGTGTGAACTACCTGGGGGCTCGTGCGCCCGCATTCGTCGGCCGGCTGCTGGAATTGGCGCCGTTTCGCAAGATCCTCTACTCCTCGGACGGCTACGGTCCGGCGGAACTTCACTTCCTCGGTGCCGCATTGTGGCGCAACGGTATTCACCGGGTGCTGCGCGGCTTCGTCGAGGGCGGCGACTGGGGCGAAGCCGACGCGATACGGGTGGTCGACCTGATCGCGCGGGACAACGCCGCCCGCCTCTATCGGGTTTGACGAAGCGGCACACGTGGTATATAGCCCGTTATGAGCGCCCTGGGCGATGTCATGAACTGGACCCGCCAGCAAGTCGTGTCGCGAGTCCCCAAAGCCGACCTCGACCAGCGGGATCCCGACTATATCCGCGACCAACTGCCGGGGACATGGCTGCTGGCATCGCTGTATTTCCGGGCCGACGTCAAGGGCCTGGACAGGATTCCCGCCGAGGGGCCCGTGCTGATGGTCGGCAACCACAGCGGCGGCAACGTACCACCGGACACGTTCGTGTTCACGCTGGCGTTTTGCTCGTATTTCGGCGTCGAGCGACCCTTCTACCAGTTAGCCCACAACCTCGTCGTCTCGGCACCTCCGTTGGGCTGGCTGCGCAAATTCGGCACCGTTGCCGCCAACCATGAAAATGCCCGGTTGGCCCTGGAGTCCGGAGCGGCGCTGCTGGTCTACCCGGGCGGCGACTACGAGGTTTTCCGGCCGTCCTGGGAGCGTCACAAGGTCGACTTCGGCGGCCGGATGGGTTACGTGCGGTTGGCGCGCGACGCCGGCGTGCCGATCGTCCCCGTCGCCAGCGTCGGCGGCCAGGAGAGCGCGCTATTCCTGAGCCGCGGGCAATGGCTGGCCAAACTGCTCAGGACCGATAAGCTGCTGCGGCTCAAGAGCATCCCGATATCGCTGGCGTTGCCGTGGGTGCTGAACATCAGCGACCTCGGGGGCCACCTCCCGTTGCCCACGAAGATCGCGATCGAGGTTCAGGAACTGATCGAAGTCGACGGTGACGATGAGGTGGTGCACAAAAAGGTGCTGGCCAGCCTGCAGGACGGCGTCGACCGTCTCGCCGCCAAGCGGCGCTTCCCGGTGCTCGGCTGATGCGCGTCGAACGCCGATGCGTGATCAACGCCGATCGCGACGTGGTCTGGAAGATTGTCGGCGACCCGGACTGCTACCCGTTGTTCATGACGAACCTTGAGCGCTGGGAGTCGGCGAACGAGCAGCGTAGCGGCGTCGGGGCGCGCTACACGGTGCACTGGAAGATCGGTTCCGTGCCGGTGGGCGGCCTGATCGAGGTGGTCGAGTTCGACGAGGGCCGCGACCTGGCTTTTGTGGGCATCACCGGTATCACCGTGCGGGGCCGGTTCCGGCTGCGCGATGGCGGGCACGGTCAGACGAAGGTGACGTTCCGGCTGTCGTATCAGGCGCCGGGCGGGATATTCGGTTACATCGCCGACCGGATCGCCGTGGGCCAGGTGGGTCGCACACTGGCCGGTACCCTGAAATCCCTTAAGGGGCTCGCCGAGTCTTAGCTCTTGAGCGGAATGAACCGCCGCAGCTTGCCGCTGGCCTGGTGGCGCCGCAGGGTGTCGGTGACCCGGATCCGGATCGTCGGCTCGGACAATCCGTACCTGCGCAGCTCGGCGATCAGCGAGGTGGTCAGCGCGTCGGTGTCCAAGGCATCGGGGGCGCCCACCACCACGATGTCGGCTCCAGTGGCGGTCTGGGTGACTTGATACTCGGACACCCGGGGATCGGTGCCCAGGACATGTCGGAACGCGATCGGCGGCACCGTCGTTGCCCCGTAACGGAAGTCGTCGTCGCGCCGACCGCCGATGTCGGCGACGCGGGCGAACGCGCTGCCGCACGCGCACGCCCCGGCCAGCGGCGTGACTTGGTCACCGAGGTCGTAGCGAATGAACGGGAAGGTCCAATTGCTCAGCCCGGTGGCCAACGTCCGCGCCGCCGGCTCGCCGGGTCCGACTCGGGCGCCGCTGTCGTCGACGCGCTCGATGATGATTTCGTCCTCGCAGACGTGCAGTCCTTCACCATGCCCGCAGCCGACGGCCTGCACTCCGACTTCGGTTGAACCCCAGACGTTGTGGATCGGCGCGCCCCAGGCCGCACCGATCGCGTGGCGATCCTCGTCGAGCAGCGGCTCCGAATTGGTGCTCACCCGCACCGGCTCGATTCGGAGGTCACCGGCCAGGGTCGCGCGGGCAAGCCGTCCGATCACCGACGAATAGCCGACCAGGTGTGTGGGTCGCGCGGTCGCCACCGCGGCGAGCACTTCGTCGAACGGCGCTCCCGCGGCGATCACGACCGTCTCCATGCCCGGGGCCGTCGGGATGTCGAACAGCGGCGTGCTGGCGTGCGGCGGGACACCGGCCTCCAGCACCGCGAGCCGGCTCGAAACCCCTGGTTTGCGGCGCTCTTCGCGCGCCTGCATGCGCCAGGCCAGGCACGCTGTCGAGACGAAGAACTGCCAATCCCACACGTACACCCCGCGCACCCCGCTCGAGCCACCCGAGCTGAAGATCTGCTGAACATCCGGGGTGTACGAAAACCATTGCTGCTCAACGAGAATATGTTCGGCGCCGGCACGGTCGAGGTCGGCTGCGGTGACGATGGTGTCCCACTGCTCCTGGGCTTGCTGCTTCGTCATCATCGGCAGCGACGCCAGATCGGCGACCGTGGCGGACGACGGGTCGAGCGCCTTGAGCCGCCGGGCGTGAAACGGTGAGTGTTTCCGCGCGTAGCTCAGCAGCGCCCGCAGCCGGTGGTTCTGGTAATCCTCGATCCGTCGGCGCGACCAGTCCAGGCGCGTGACGTGCTCTTCGAGAGCGGCCCGCACCGCGGTCAGATGCGCTGCACGCGTCCGCTGGTAGGCCGCCCGCGGCTCTGCCTTCACAAGCTGTCCTGCATGAGTGCGAGTCTGACACGCCGATCGGTTGTAAGTTGCCCGCATGACGTGTGCCACCTGCCGGCTTACGAGCTTGTTCGTTTGATGACGAGCGGCTCGGCGTCTTGCAGGGAAGTGACGCACCGTGACGTGGTTGTCGGCGAGCGGGAGCGCAAGGCCCTCTGCCGACGGCGGGTTCTCCGCTTCCATTAGTGCACACACTCCGGGTGCCAGCGACGGGTTGTCGCTGACCGGGACCATTGGAGGCGGGGTACCGGAAATCACCAGGGGATCGATCAACCGCGACGGTTTCAAGTTTTCGTTTTAGGGACCCATTTCGGCGTTAGTCTCGAGTTCCTGAACCCATACAACTGGCGTTGCCATTTGCCTGCGGCGTAGTTTTCTAGACGACAAGGTCGACGCCAAGGAGAAGGGAGCGATGCAAATGCCCGCACGTCGCTGGCTGGCCAGACTTACCAGCCCCATACTGGCTGGCGCTGCCCTGGTTTCTAGCGCTGCGATTGCGACTGCCGATCCCACCAACGACGCGTATCTCGCTCAACTGCGCGCCCTCGGCGTCAATTTCCCGCCGGACCGCGAGGAGGCTGTCATCGCGGTGGCGCACCTCATCTGTTACGACAAAAGGTGGGGTTACACACCAGATGCGATCGCCCAAGACGTCCACAACACCTTGGCCCCGAGAGGCTTTACCCTCGGAGACGTCACTTCCATGGTCGGCCTAGCGGAATCGACCTATTGCCCGGGTTAGAAATAACAGATAGGTCTGCCCAGCGGTGACACGATACTGGGCGTGAACGACGGTGGGTCGGGCCGGGGGAGATGACCGCCGAGCGGTTAGCGGCTGCGCCAGCCGATGAGGGTCTGGTGATGCGCGACACCTGGGATCGCCACTGCGACAAGGCGAAAACGCTTGGCTACGAGGGGCACACCGCGCGGGCCGAGGCAATGCCATGACCGGCGTCAGACCAAAGTCGGCCAGGCGCTCGAAGTGGTGGCCGCACGTCTTCCTTACACGCGACCGCCGTAAGGGAACATTTCGTTGTTGCACAATCGTTTTCGGCGTAGCGTTCCTTGCGGATCGCGGCTGACGCATGGTGAACCTGCGCTCTCACCGCGAGCGACGACCTCGTTAGCGCGGACATCACCGAAAGGTAGGCATTGGAAATGACCAATAGGGGAGTACTGACCATGGACCTGATTTGTCCCGAGGGCCACGTCGTCGGTCAACTGATCCGGGAGATTGAGCACCAGGCCATCGGGATCCAGTTAGCCGGGGCGGCGCGCGAGGAATGGCCGCGGGGCGGCGACAAGATGTTTACCTACGTGACCTGCCCAGGTTGCGATCGCCGAGTGTATGGATCGACGGAAGCGATCGGCGAAAGAGCTACGTGGCTGTCTGAGAGTGAGTCCGAGTCGCAGGGCAGATACTCGCTGCGTTACATAGAGGACGGCCTAGCGTAAGTGGCCGCTGCGGCCCAGAGGCCCGCGCCGGGGGCTGACTCCACGGCCGACGCAGCGACAGCGGAACCTGGGATGTTCCTGGCAACTTGAGATGCGCGGCGCGACTAGCGGCGACGGCAGAACGGGCGGCTTGCTGTTCGGCAGCGGCGGCGCCGATCACGCCCGCCCTTCGGGGCTGTAGCGAGCGTTCACCCCGCCGTCAGACGAGCCCTGACGCATCGAAAATCCAGCTGGTGTCGGCAGTCGCCAGCGCCTCGAAGTGGTTGGGCGGCGCGAAGCTGACAAGGCTGTTCATGTCCCAATAGTCTTTCCAGACAGTGATTTTCCCGTCCACCACCCGATGGACGGTGACGAACCGGAGCACACCCTGCTCGCCCGTCTCGAACGTCCATGTCTCGGAGTGCTCGTATATCACGTCAGTGCCGTTGGACAGCAGCACGCCGTCGTGATTCTCGTAGCCTGCCAGTGGAACGAGACCCATCTTGAGCCGCTTCACGATGTCGTCGGGACCGCGCGCCGCAAGGGCGGGCACCGGCATGTCGACGTAAAGGCAATCCGCCGACAAGAACGTCTTGACCGCGTCCCAATCGCGCCGCGACAGCGCCTGCCACAGCCCGAGCACCGCCGCGGTCTCGACCGCATTCGTAGAAACCTCTGTCATGGTCGCCAATAACACCTGGCCGCGGCACCGGTGTCAACGTCCCGGGCGCATACTCGCCTCAGTGACTCCGCTGCAGCGTTACCTCGCCGAAGAGATCGCGACCGATCACGTCGACGGTTTACTCACCCGCCGCGAGGCGATGAGACGGCTTGGCCTGATCGGGTTGACGGCAGCGGCCGCGACGGCGCTGATCGCGTCCTGCAGCGAGGAGCCCGAGGAAGCTTCCACCCCTTCGCCGCCGACCTCGCCCGACACCGCCGGCTTAGCACCGCAGCCGCCGGGAATGGCCCACACGCTGCCCACCCAGGCGATCACCTGGCCGGGGCCCACGGGCCAGCTGCAAGCGGCCTGGTCCCAAACGGCCGACTCCAAGGGCGCCGTGCTGGTCATCCACGAGAACAAGGGGCTGAACGACTGGGTGCGGTCGGTGGCGGGCCGTCTGGCTGGGGCCGGGTATTCGGCCATGGCCATCGACCTGCTGTCCGAGCAGGGTGGCACCGGCGCGTTCGCCGACCCGGCTCAGGCCACCGCCGCGTTGGGCGCGATCGCGCCGGAACAATTCGTCCACGACCTGAATTCCGCTGTCGCGCAACTGAAGTTACGCGCTCCGGGCCAGAAGGTCGCTGTGGTCGGCTTCTGCTTCGGCGGCGGTCTGGTGTGGCAACTGCTGGCGTCCGGCGCGCTGGGAGTGTCGGCCGCGGTTCCGTTCTATGGACCGCTGCCCGACAATCCCGACTTCATCGGATCCAAGGCCGCCGTGCTGGGTATCTACGGCGCTTTGGACACCCGGGTCACCGGGTCCCAGGCGGCGGCCAAGGCGGCCCTTGGTCGGGCCGGGTTGGTCAACGAGATGGTGGTCGAACCCAACGCCGACCACGCGTTTTTCAACGACGCTGGCCCGCGCTACAACGCCGTGGCAGCGGCCGATGCATGGCAGCGGCTGCTGGACTGGTTCAGCCGCTACCTCACCTAACGTTGCTCGCGGCTTCTAGGGGGAAACCATCGACCGCGCCGGCCCCAAGGTCACCGGCAGCGTCGACCACCCGCGCAGCACCCGCGTGTCCCGCCTGCTTCCCGCACCGGCGGCCCGCACCTCAGGAAAGCGCTCGAAGAACGTCCGCAGCCCCACTTCACCCTCGGCGCGGGCGAGGGCGGCCCCGAGGCAGAAGTGCCGGCCACCGGAGAACGCGAGATGCTTGCCGGCATTGGGGCGTTCGATGTCGAAGCGGTGCGGATCGGGGAATACCTCGGGATCCCGGTTAGCGGCGGCCAGATAGACCACCACCATCTCCCCGCGGTTGATCCGCGTGCCCGCCATCTCGACGTCATCGAGGGCCAGTCGCGCGGTCAGTTGAACCGGCGATTCCAGCCTCAGGATCTCCTCAACCGCATTGGGCCACAACTCAGGACGTTGACGCAGCGTGTCCAGGTGTTCGGGCGTGTCGAGCAACATGCGAATTCCGTTGCCCAACAGGTTCACCGTGGTTTCGAACCCGGCGGCCAACACCAGCCCGGCGAGGGCCAGAAGTTCGCTCTCGCTGAGATACGTTTCGGCAGAACCGCTTTCGGATTTCTGGATCAACTGACTCATCAAATCGTCACCCGGACTGCGCCGCAATTGCTGCAGATGGTCGGCGAGCCAGGAGTTGAACCCGGCGATCCCGTCCTGCACGCTCCGGTATTGCCGCCAGGGCAATCCGAAATCCAGACTGGGCGCGGCCAGCTCACCGAACTCCAAGACGCGGCACCGGTCCCGCTCGGGCACACCCAAGATGTCGCTGATGATCGCGACCGGGAGTTGCGAGCAATACCGCCCCACGATGTCCACCACATCGGAGGAGCCGGACTGGCCGGCCAGCTGGTCCAAAAGCGTGGCCGCCGTCTGCTCGACACCGTCACGCAACCCGGCGACCGCCCGGGAGGTGAACACCGCCGACACCGTCTTTCGGTAGCGGGTGTGATCGGGCGGCTCGACGGCCAGCAATGACGGGGCGCGCAGCGGGTGAAGAAGATCGTCGCGCAAGCGGGTCTCCACCCAACGCAGCGGCGCCGGCAAGTTACCGCCGTACATCAACACCCGGAAGTCGTCGGATCGCAGCAGCTCATGGGCGAGCGAATGGCCGACGGCCAGGTAGGCGGCGCGGCCTTGCAGCAGCGGTCCCATCGGCCGCAGTTCCTCGTAGAACGGCACCGGGTCCGCGATCACTTCCGGATCGGCCACCAGCCTGGCCGGCGGTTCACCCCGTCGGACTCCGATCTTCGCGGCGCCGCGGATAAACCCATGCAGCGCAAGCCAGTGCAGTCTCTGCTTCACAGCTCCTCCATCAATTAGCCGGTCGCAGCGCGTCCTCCACCGAGCCTAGGCGCCTCAGCACTCGGCGGTGATCTTGAAGTCTGTCGTCACGACCTTGTTGGGATTGCTGTTGTTGATGCCGTAGGCGCTACCGGTGATGGTGTAGGCGTTTTGGGCCAGGTCGACGTGCGCATCGCCCACCCCGCCTTGCCAGAAACTCCCGGTGAACCCGCCGACGTTGCGGATCTTCACCCACTGGGGGATGACCCTCTCGCCACTGAGCAGCACCACAGCTTCCACCCGGCCATCGCGGTCGAGAATGTCGATAGTCCGGTACCCCTGCAACTGGCTGCACGCAGGAGGCCGCGTGGTGTGTGTGTCCCCGTCGATGGTCAGGCGTGCGGCATGTCGGGGCATCGTTTCGGCCGTCCCGCACCCTGCGGTGGTGGCGACGAGAACCAAAGCAACTGCGGCCGGTGCGACCAACCGGTCATGCACAGTTCACCTCGATTCTTTTGGCAACAGCCCGGGTAGCGCTTTGACCATGCGTCCCCGCACCAACTCGGGGCTGAGGCCCTTGAGACGATCGATCCAGCGAACGCTGTGGGGCACGTACCAGTGCAACCGGGTCGGATGCTGGTAGGCCTGCCAGGCCACCTCGGCCACGCTGCTCGCGGGCATCAGACGCATCATGCCCTTCTTGGGCGCGCTCGCGCGGATCTCGTCGGCGGTCATCGTCGACGGGGCATCGTCGGAGTGGTTGGGCGTCGTGGTCAGGATCGCCGTATCGATCAGACCGGGAAGCACGTCGGCGACCCGCACACCATGGCGATGCCATTCCACGCTGAGCGCCTCGGTCAGCCCCTTGACCGCGTGCTTGGTCGACGAGTAGACAGCGATCCGCGGCATGCCGTAGGTGCCCGCTGACGACGACGTCGAAAACATCAGGCTGCCCGGAGTCTTTTTCAGGTAGGGCAGTGCGCCGTAGGCACCGGCCAGCACGGCTTTGTAGTTGACGTCGACGACGCGCATGGCGTCCTCGTATGGGACGTCCTCGAACCAGCCGGACTGGCCGATGCCGGCGTTGTTCCACATCATGTCCAGCCCGCCGCCCGGATTGCCGGCACAGAAGTCGGCCAGCGCACCGTCCAGGGCCGCCTTGTCGGTCACGTCGACGACACGGGTCCAGAGTCGCTCGGCGCCAAGCTGGCGGTTCAGTTCGGCTAGGCCGTCGTCGTTGCGGTCCACCGCGCCGACTCGCCAGCCCTTGGCGTGGAACAGCTTTGCGCCCTCGCGGCCCATTCCGCTTCCCGCGCCGGTGATGAAGACGGACTTCACTCCTCGACCACGGCCTGGATGCGTTGCAGCGTCTTGGTCATGTCGCGGATGTTGCGGCGTTTACGCAGCCAGCCGCCGAAGAGCCAGAAATACACGCTGCTGAACGCGGACGGGGTCATCCGAAATGATTCGGTCACGTCCGTACCGCCGCCCGCGGGCGCCAATCTGTAGTGCCAGTTATTGACCGCTCTGTCGCCGAGGAGAACCGCGAAGCCGAACTCGCGGCCCGGCTCGCACGCGGTCACCTCGCACGTCGTCCAGTACACCGGCCCGATCTCGTTGCGCTTGACGTGCCCCCGGAATTTGGCGCCGAGCGCGGGGCCAGTCGCCTCGCCCAACCACTCCGACTCGAACACTTCTGGGGAAAACCGCGGTGTGTTGCGGACGTCTGCGATCACGTCCCAGACCTTGTCCGCGGGCGCCGCCATATGAACCGTCGCCGAACCTTCCATGACCCGATCCAAACACAGGTTCGCGCTGGGTCATAGGGCTTATCAGTGCGGGACCGCCGCCTGGATCAGCCCGTTGATGATCTGCTTGATGCCCTGAGCGGGGTGCGAATACCACGCGCCCGGCAGGCCCGATGCTGAGCCGCACTTCGGCCATGGGTCCAGGCCATCCTCGGCGAAAACCCGGTTCGCCACGGCGATTTGTTGGTCCTTCGACGCGGCGGCCGGGTTGCCGACCCCGCCGTATTGGGTCCAGGTGGCCGGCTTGAATTGCAGCCCACCGTATTCGCCGTTTCCGGTGTTGGCCGCCCAGTTGCCGCCGGACTCGCATTGCGCGATCGCGTCCCAGTTCGGGGCCGCGGGGGCGGCGTTGGCCACACCGTCGGACACTGTCATCGACGCTGCAACGAAGCCGCCGAGCAGGACGGACCCGACGAGAGGCTTGCAGAGTTTTTTCATGTCAAGCTTTTCGGCGGGCGTGTCCGAAGTGTTACTGATTCGAATAAATTGCGAGATAAGAATTCTATGGCAATTAAATCGGCACGTCAGATGCCAAATGAAAGCCTGTTAAACGAAATCTTTTAAGAGCAATAAGACCGAGTCGCCAAAGAGAGGGCTCGTTGGTAGAGGTTGTCGAGCCGGCGAGCGCCGACGACGTCGCTCCTTGCGGCGTCAAGCGCGCCAGCGCACGCCGGCGAATGCAGAAAGTCCCAGTTCAGCGCGATCTGGGTCAGCATCGTCTGGTTGAGGGCATCGATCGTCGACCGGGACGCCGACAGGTCCGGTGCCGCGGCCGGCGCGTCGGACGGGCTGAACTTCCAATCCGCAAAGCGGCTGTATTCGATGGCCTCGGTGGCGTTGATCTGGTCCCCGAAGACGCGGGCGACATAATCCGCGTCAATGCGCTTCGCCGCCGCGTCCGCGCGCAACGCAGCGAGTTCTTGCTCGACGCGCGCTGGATCCACTACTGGGTCCACTGGGTTCTTCAAGGCCCCTTGGCCCAGCCATTTGAAAGCCGCCACCGGCTCGGCCACCTGCAACCGCGCCGCGGCGGCGTCGACCAACTCCGTCAGCGGGCTCGTGTTGTCGGCTCGCACCTGCGGTGCAGGCAGTAGGACAACCAGCGCGACCAGTACGGCGCGACTCATGTGGGAGATAGCCTGGCTGACATAGCTATTCGCGGAGACTGGTTGCGCGCGCCGGGGGTTCGGGCGCTGCTGGCTGCCGCGCTCGCGGTTTCGCTGCTGCTGGGCGGGGCTTTCCTGGTCGTGAGCGCGCTTCGTCCGTCGCCGTCTGAAAGGCTCGACCATCCCGCCAATCCGGTTAGCGACGACGCGACCGCGGCCCAAGTGGTCGAGTCGGCCAAACAAATCGTTAGCCTTGCGGGACTGCAGACGACGTCGGCCGGTTATCTGTTGATGTCTTGCAGGAACCAGAACGACCCTCCCTATCAAGGTGCGATCTATCTGACCTTCACACTGCCCGTAGGGGCTCGGCCCGACACCTATTTCAAGACAATCGCGGCAACACTGGTGGCCCGGGGCTGGACGGAGGGCCTACCGCCCAACGAGCACACGTTCGGCAAGACCGTCTCCAAGGACGCCGTCACCGCGATCATCTATCCGCACGGCGACGACCCGGGCCTGGGAGTCCTGCGCGCCTACGGTGAGTGTCGCGACGCGAACGATCACCGTAAGGACGCATCCGGGTGGGTAGACATCACCAATCAATTCCCGAGGGCCAAGTGACGGGCCCTTGACGCGCTACTGCGCTCGACGGGCAGCCCGTCAAGCGCAGTAGCAACCTCAGGCGGCGAGGTTATCCGCCGCCTCCGGGGGTAGCGCCCAAGGTGCCCTGCAGGTCACCCTTCATCGCGTTGAGCTGCGCACCCCAGTACTCCCAGCTGTGCGTGCCGTTGGCGTTGAAGTTGAACGTCGCGTTGTGGCCGCCGGCGCCGTTGTAGGCGTCCTGGAACTTCAGGTTGCTGCTGCGCACGAAGTTCTCCAGGAATTCGGCGGGCATGTTGGCGCCGCCCAACTCGGACGGGGTGCCGTTACCGCAGTAGATCCAGATCCGGGTGTTGTTGGCGACGAGCTTGCCGACCTGCAGGGTCGGGTCGTTGCGCTGCCAGGCCGGGTCGCTCGACGGCCCCCACATGGCGTCGGCCTTGTAACCGCCGGCGTCACCCATCGACAGACCGATCAGCTGTGGCCCCATCCCCTGAGACGGGTCCATCAGGGCCGACAGCGAGCCGGCATAGATGAACTGGCCGGGGTGGTTGATGGCCAGGATCAATGCGGACGAGCCGGACATGGAGATGCCGACCGCGGCGCTGCCGGTGGACTTGACCTGCCTTTCAGACGACAGGTAGTTCGGCAGCTCGCTGGTGACGAAAGTCTCCCACTTGTAGGTGGAGCAGCCGGCCTTACCGCAGGCGGGTTGGTACCAGTCGGCGTAGAAGCTGGACTGGCCACCGACGGGCATGACAATCGACAGCCCCGACTTGTAGTACCACTCGAACGCCGGGGTGTTGATGTCCCACCCGTTGTAGTCCTCTTGTGCGCGAAGCCCGTCCAGCAGGTACACGGCGGGGGAGCCGTTTCCACCGCTCTGGAATTGGACCTTGATATTGCGGCCCATCCCGGCCGATGGCACTTGCAGGTATTCGACGGGCAGACCTGGCCGCGAGAACGCCCCCGCGGTCGCCGCTCCGTCGGCAAGACCGACCAGGCCTGGCAGCGTGATAGCCGCCGCAGCACCGACCAAAAGCCGGCGCCCCCAGGCCCGGACCTTCTCGCTTACGTCTGTCATACCTGCCCCTGTCTAATGTCTGGCGTATCTCGAGCCGTACTCTCGGCAGGAATTTACCGTGCAAACAGCCCAAATGTCGATCGGGACGCGAACCAATCTCGGTTTTGTATCGGTTGCCGCCATGAATACAGCAACTGTGATATGAGGGCGCCGACGGCGGTACAAGGCTTGCCCGCGGCACCTTGGCGCCCCCTCACGGAGCGAGAATCGCCAGCTAGCAGCCGGATCTGCGCACCCGAATCCCATAAGCCCGCAACGCACCGCCAAAATCTACAAAGTGTCACTAGGCAAATGGCGTTTCCGTTTTTGGCCTAACCGTTCGCCGGCGCAATCCGCGTGCGGGTTTAGCCGTGTTGACCCAGAACTGAGCCGCAACTGAGCCGCAACGGCGCACTGGGTATATCGCTGTGGGTCACCTGGGTGTTCGGCTGGTCTTCGGCACCGGGGCTCCCCAACTTGCGCCGACCGCGTAGGCTCACACGAAGCAAGCCGAGAGACCACGCTAGCCCGGTCCGTTCCGGCTCTCACGAATCACCGCACCCGCGGGCTTCATGGTGCGCGGCGGTGTCGTCGGGGGCACCGGAGTACCGGGGCCGATTGAGGTGCAAATTTTGGACACGGTACTAGGAGTATCAGTCACGCCGACCACCGTCGGGTGGGTCCTCGCGGAAGGACACGGCGCAGACGGCACGATCCTGGACCATCACGAGTTGAAGCTGCACGGTGGACGCGGCGTGCGCGCGGTGAGCACCGCGGAGCAGGTGGCAGACGAGGTGTTGCGGGTAGAGGCGCTGGCGGGCGCGAGCGATCGCCGTGTGCGGGTCGTCGGAGTGACCTGGAACGACGATGCGTCCACCGAGGCCGCGCTGTTGTTGGAGGCATTGACCGACGCTGATTTCGACAACGTGGTGCCGATTCGCTACCTCGAAGCCCTCGAGACGCTTGCGCGAGCCATCGCACCGGTCATCGGCTACGAGCAGACGGCGGTGTGCATTCTCGAGCACGAGTGGGCCAACGTCGTCATGGTCGACGCCCACGATGACGAGACGCGTACGGCCGTCAAGCATGTGCGCGGCGGTTTCGACGGGTTGACTTCCTGGCTGAGCGGAATGTTCGACCGCGACGGATGGCGCCCGTCGGGGGTGCTCGTAGTCGGTTCAGACCTTGACATCAACGCCTTGTCCTGGCAGCTCGAAAAGACGTTGCCGGTACCGGTTTTCGCGCAAAGCATGGCGCAGGTAACGGTCGCACGCGGCGCGGCGCTGGCGGCGGCGGCCAGCACCGAGTTCACCGACGAGCAGCTGCTGGAAGCGACGGTCGGCGAACCCGCCCCGGAGCCCGCTGCACGGCCGCGGCAGTTCTCCTACGCCGGCGCGGTGACCGCGTTGGCCGCGGGTGCGATCACCTTCGTCACGTCGTTGTCGCTGGCCGTCGGCCTGCAGCTGGCTCCGGACAACGCCTCCGGCACGGCAAAGCACCCGGTGCACACGTCGACGCCACCCGTCGAAGCAGCTGTCGCGCCGCAGCCCGCGCCGCCGCCTGCGCCCCGGGAGGCGGTACAACCCATGTCGCAGGTGCAGCCGCCCGCCAGCCCTGCCGCCGCGCCGGGCGCGCTGCCCGCTGCGCCGATCGAACAACAGAACGCGAGGGTGCTCGAGCACATACCCGGCGCCTACGGTGATTCGGACTCACAGCCTTAACCCTTGCGATGCACCGCGGTGAAAGACACCGCCACCTCGTCCACGACCTGCATCGACCCCATCAGAAGCGAGAACGGCTTGATGTCGTAATCCCTTTGACGAACCGTGGATTCGGCAGATATTCGCCACGAATTGCCGAGATCTTCTGTGCGCAAGTCGGTTACGTGCTCTCGCGACTTTCCTCGGATCTGCAGCGTCCCGCTCAGGCGATACCCGCCGTCGGTCTTGTCGATGGCGGTGGCGGTGAAGCGGATTTCGGGAAAGCGGCTGGCGTTCAACGACTTCAACGCATTCGAGCGCACCACGGCCTTCTCTGGTCCGGACAGTCCTTTGACCCCGCCCTCGCCGCGCAGCACCTCGAACGAATCGGTGTCGACGACGAGCTCCGCCGCGACGGGATCGCCGCCGTCCCAGTTCACTGTGGCCTGCCACCGCGTCATGGCGATGGTCAGTCGGTGGCCCATGCGCGCGGCCCTGCCCGTAACGCCGGTGTGAAGCTGCAACTCGCCATCGGAAGCGTCAAGCGTCCACACCATGCCTTGTAATACCTTTGTCGCGGGTCACATGGTGAGAATGGTGCGGTAGTGCGCCCGGCCCTGCTCCAACGCGGCGTAGCCCTCCGCAGCTTGCGACAACGGCAACTCCTCGATCCACGCCCGCACGCCCGACAAGACAGCGAAATGCATTGTGTCTTCGACATCTTTGGCGGTCCCGGACGGATGGCCGACGATGCTGACGCCGGGCGTGATGAGCTGGATGGGACTGATCGGTAACGGTTCAGGCGTGACGCCGACGGTGACGAGCTCACCCTGGGGCGATATCCCACCGACCGTGGCCGCCATGGCCCCTGAGTTGCCCGCGGTCGCCAGCACGACCGCCGCACCGCCCAGCGCCTTCAGCGCTTCGGACGGGTCACTGGCGGTGGAGTCGATGTAGTGGTGAGCGCCCAGCTTTCGCGCGTCATCGGCTTTGCCGGTTCCGCGATTGATCGCGATGGTCTCGAAACCCATCGCCCGGGCGAACTGCACACCGAGATGACCCAGCCCGCCGACGCCGAGGATCGCGACCCGGTCGCCGGGCAGGGCCTTCGTGTGACGCAGGGCGTTGTAGGTGGTGACGCCGGCGCAGCCCATCGGGGCGGCTTCCGCGTCGGAGAGTTCGGAGGGAATTCGGGCCAAAGCGCTGGCCGGAACGGTCACCGATTCCGCGTATCCGCCGGGGTACTGGTAGCTCGGGATTTTCCCGTTCTCGCAGTGAATGAACTGGCCTTTCCGGCACTGGTCGCAGTGGTAGCAGCACCCGCCGAACCAACCGACGGCGACACGATCGCCGACCGCGAATCCCTCAACGCCTTCGCCGAGTTCGGCTATGGTTCCGGCGATCTCATGCCCGGGAGTCAACGGCCACGACATCCCCGGGAATCCGCCGGCGACGAAGTGGGCGTCGGTGCCGCAGATTCCGCAGGCGCGCACGCTGATGCGTGCCTCGTCGCGCGCCGGCGGCGTTGTTTCGACCTCGACCAGCTCCAACGGCGCGTCTGCGGATTTTACGTGGACAGCTTTATGCGTGGGCACTCATTTCGCCCCGTCGTATCTTAGTGCGCGACAGGGCATTTCGCCGCCCCGTTGGAGTGGTAGTCGACCTGCCAGTGCTTGATGCCGTTGAGCCAGCCAGAACGCAGCCGCTCGGGCTTGCCGATCGATTCCAGATCGGGCAGGGCGTCGGCGATTGCGTTGAACATCAGGTCGATGGTCATCCGCGCCAGGTTGGCGCCGATGCAGTAGTGCGCGCCGGTGCCGCCGAATCCCACGTGCGGGTTGGGGTTACGCAGGATGTTGAAGTTGAACGGGTCGTCGAACACTTCGTCGTCGAAATTGGCTGAGCGGTAGACCATTACCACCCGCTGGCCCTTCTTGATCTGCACACCGGACAGCTCGAAATCCTCCAGCGCGGTGCGCTGGAACGACGTGACCGGGGTGGCCCACCGGACGATCTCGTCGGCGGTGGTGACGGGGCGCTCCTTCTTGTACAGCTCCCACTGGTCGGGGAAATCGGTGAAGGCCATCATGCCCTGGGTGATGGAGTTGCGGGTGGTCTCGTTGCCGGCCACCGCCAGCAAGATGACGAAGAAGCCGAACTCGTCGTCGGAAAGCTTGTGGCCGTCGACGTCGGCCTCGATCAGCTTGGTGACGATGTCTTCGCCGGGATTCTTGGCCCGGTCGGCGGCCATCTGCATGGCGTACATGATCAGGTCGACCGAGGCGGCCATCGAGTTGTTGGTCTCGAACTCCGGGTCCTGGTCGCCGACCATCTGGTTGGACCAGTGGAATAGCTTCATACGGTCTTCCTGCGGTACCCCCAGCAGACCGGCGATGGCTTGTAGCGGCAATTCGCACGAAACCTGCTCGACGAAGTCGCCGGAGCCTTGTGCGGCGGCGGTTTCGACAATCTGCCGGGCCCGCTCGTTGAGGTCATCGCGCAGCCGCTCGACGGCCCGCGGCGTGAAGCCGCGGGAGATGATCTTGCGCAGGTGGGTGTGCTGCGGGGCGTCCATGTTGAGCAACACGTACTTGCTCGTCTCGAGCTGCTCGGCGACGGTGCCCTCTTTGTAGCGCGGCAGTGCGGTGTTCTGCAGGCTGGAGAAGACGTCGCTGCGTATCGAGACTTCCTTGACGTCCTTGTGCTTGGACACCACCCAGAAGCCGCCATCGGTGAAACCGCCCGTCCCGGGCGGCTGTTCGTTCCACCAGATCGGCGCGGTCTTCCGCAGTTCGGCCAGTTCTTCCACCGGCAAACGTTCGGCGTGGATGTCTGGGTCGGTGAAGTCGAACCCGGGAGGCAGATTGGGGGTTGGCATGCGGCGGCTCCTCGATACGAATCCGTCTAGTTGTCTTCTAGTGCAAATAAACCATTGCTACGCCACGATTGGGAAGCGTTAGCGCAAGATCGGCGAGGCTGAATTGCAACATGTTCAGCGTGAAGGGATGTCCAGGGGTGGGCAGCGCGTCGCTGAGCGGCCCCGCACGAAACGGTCTTGTGGCGCGCGCCACAACGATTATGCTTTGTTCCAGGTCACCGGCGGTATGGGCCGCATGACACGACACCGAGGGTGGGACATGATTCGCGAACTAATCGCCACCGCGGCGATCACGGGCGCCGCGATTGGCCTGGCGCCGTGCGCGGCCGCCGGTTATGACGGCGACGTGCCGGGCATGAACTATCAAGCCTCGCTGGGCGCGCCGTGCGACAACTATGAGCGCTTCATCTTCGGCCGCGGCCCCAGCGGCCAGGCCGAGGCCTGCCATTTCCCGCCCCCCAACCAGTTCCCGGCCGCCACAACCGGGTACTGGGTCATCTCCTATGCGCTGTACGGCGTGCAGCAGAACGGTGCGCCGTGTCCGGGTCCGCAAACGGCGGCACAGACCCCTGACGGACTGCCCATGCTGTGTCTGGGGGCCCAAGGATGGCAGCCGGGGTGGTTCACCGGGGCAGGGTTCTTCCCGCCCTCCGGATAACCTGGAGAGATGCGCAACCGCGGCGCCGTTCAGTCCCCAGTTCCGCGCTGGCTGCGGTTCGTCCTCGCGGCCGATCGCGCCGGCTCGGCGTGGTACATCGGCACGGGCTTCTTCTTCGCGCCCGTACTCGCCGTGCTGTCACCCTGGCCGACGGTCACCGCCGTGCTGTGGGCGGTCATCGCACTGGCCGGATTATTGCTCGGCCTGCTCGGAATCGCGATGGCCGTCGGGCTGGCACGAATACTGCGCTCCGGCAATGAGATACCGGAGGAGTACTGGCGCAGCCTGGTGAACTACTAGAGTCTTAACAAGCATTCGTCTGGAACTTCTAGGAACAGGAGACCCCGATGGCCTTCAATCCCAAAGATGCCGTCGACGCGGCGAGGGACATCGCGACCAATGCCGTCGAGAAAGCATCGGACATCGTCGAGCACGCCGGCGACATCATTCGCGGCGACATCGCGGGCGGCGCCAGCGGCATCGTCCAGCACTCGATCGATATCGGCACTTACGCGGTGGAACGGACCAAAGAGGTGTTCACCGGCAGGGATGACGCCGACGAATAGGCGTCAGACGGCGGCGGCCTCGTTGAGTTCGTCCAGCCGCGTCGTCGCCGCGAGGTACTCCTGCACCCAGCGCTCGATGACAGTCGCGCTCTTCTCGACCTTGGTGAACTGTCCGACGACCTGACCGACCGGATTGAACGCGACGTCGACGGACTCGTTGGGGTACCTGTTGGTGGCCCGTACGGCCATGCCGGAGACCATGTACTGCAACGGCATGCCGAGCGGCTTCGGGTTGTCCGGCTGCTCCCAGGCTTCGGTCCAGTCGTTGCGCAGCATTCGGGCCGGCTTGCCGGTGAACGAGCGGCTGCGGACGGTGTCGCGGCTGCCGGCCTTCGCGTAGGCCGCCTGCTGAACCGGGGTGTTCGAGGATTCCTCGACCATCAACCACTGCGAACCGGTCCACGCCCCCTGCGCGCCCAGCGCCAACGCCGCGGCGATCTGCTCGCCGCTGCCAATACCGCCGGCCGCCAGCACCGGTACCGGGGCGACCTCCTTGACGACCTGTGGCCACAACACGATTGAGCCCACCTCGCCGCAGTGCCCGCCGGCCTCGCCGCCCTGGGCGATGATGATGTCGATGCCCGCGTCGGCGTGCTTGCGGGCCTGCGAGGGGGAGCCGCACAACGCTGCCACCTTGAGCCCGGATTCATGGATGTGCTTGATCATCTCGGCCGGCGGGGTGCCGAGCGCGTTGGCGATCATCTTCACCTTCGGGTGTTTGAGGGCCACCTCGACCTGGGGTGTGGCGGTCGCCTCGGTCCACCCGAGCAGCTGCAGGCTGTCGCCGTCGCTGTCCTCGATCGGGACACCGTGATCGGCGAGGATCTTCTTTCCGAAATCCAGATGCTCCTGCGGCACCATCTTGCGCAGCGTGTCGGCAAGTTCTTCGGCCGACAGGTGGGAGTCCATGCCCTCGTATTTGTTCGGGATGACGATGTCGACCCCGTAGGGGTGGTCACCGATGTTCTCGTCGATCCAGTTGAGCTCGATCTCGAGTTGCTCAGGCGTGAAGCCGACGGCCCCGAGCACGCCGAAACCTCCGGCCTTGCTGACCGCGACGACGACATCGCGGCAGTGGGTGAAGGCGAAGATCGGAAACTCGATGCCGAGTTCATCGCAAATGGCGGTGTGCATGCCTACTCCTGGGGCGCTCGCCGAACTGAAACGTGTTCTAGTTTAGTACGCGCGCCCTAGGGGTGGCCAGACAGGTCTGCCGCGGCCCAACCGAGACCCATCAGATCGCCACGCTGTGCACAGCCCACAGGACCAGGAACGCCAGCATGCTGCCAGCGCAGACGAGGTGATCCCGATAGATCGCCCGCGCGAGGCGCGACTGTTCAGTCGGACCATCGGTGCGCTGTCCGAGACGGACCGCGGAGCGGACCGTGTGTGTGAGTGCCAGCAGCATCGAGACTGCCGCCAGAATCGCCGAGGTAACCAGCAGCCAGCCCGGGTCGTGACCGCGGACAGCCTGAAACCCCAACGCACCCAACAGGATTAGCATGACCACGACGATCAGCCGGCTCATCGGCCGCGAGGTGGTGGTCGCCCTGTGGTAGTAGGCGGCGATGGAGGCGAGTACGGGTTCGGAAAGGTCTGCATCCTTGTTCCGGAGCACCTGAACGTCGAAAATGAGGTCCATCCACAAGACGGCGAGCAGGAATCCGCTGCATGCCGTCAGTAGCGGGGCCACAACGCTCACCTCCGAATAGCTATTAGAACAGGTTCTAGCGGCGTCGGGCCCTCGGGTAGCGTGACCGGACATGGGACGCGTGGCTGCAAAAGTTGCTTTGATCAGTGGCGGAGCGCGGGGGATGGGAGCATCCCATGCCCGTCTCCTGGTGGCCGAGGGCGCCAGGGTGGTGATCGGCGACATCCTCGATGACGAAGGTGCGGCGCTGGCTTCCGAATTGGGCGGCGCGGCGCGCTACATGCACCTTGACGTGACGAAGCCGTCGGACTGGGCGGCCGCGGCCGCGGTGGCGGTGGAGCAATTCGGGAAGCTCAACGTCTTGGTCAACAACGCCGGGATTATCAATTACGGGCCCCTCAAGACGTTCGATCTGACCAAGTGGCAGCAGATCCTCGACGTCAACGTCACCGGCACGCTGTTGGGTATTCAGGCCGTCGTCGACCCGATGATCGCCGCGGGCGGTGGCTCGATCGTCAACATCTCATCGATCGAGGGCCTGCGCGGCGCCGCGTGGGTGCACGGATACGTTACCTCGAAGTGGGCGGTCCGCGGTCTGACCAAATCGGCGGCATTGGAGTTGGCGCCCAACAACATTCGGGTCAACTCGATTCATCCGGGGTTCATCCGCACGGCGATGACCGAGAAGCTACCGCAGGATGTGCTGAACATCCCGTTAGGGCGGCCGGGAGAGCCGCAGGACGTGTCGGCGTTCGTGCTCTTCCTCGCCAGTGACGAGTCGTCGTATGCGACCGCGGCCGAATTCGTCGTCGACGGTGGTTTGGTGGAGGACGTTTCGCACAAGGGGTGAGAGTCCCACCTTCGAGCGACAAGCGGTACAGCGCGCGCGGCTAAGCTGCCCTTTGGCCCGGCGACTGGAGGTCTGCGGTGCGCGTATGTGTTCGTGCGGTGGCAGTGGCACTGGCCACCGGCTTGGTGCTCGTCGGGTGCGACCACCCGGCCGAACAGCCGCCCAAGCCGAAAGTCGGTACCTGGGGTGTCGACATGACCGGGATGGACAACTCGGTCCGGCCCGGCAACGACTTCTTCGACTACGTCCTCGGCGCTTGGGTGAAGAACGCGAAGATCCCTCCCGACAAGGTGTGCGCGGGCGTCAATCTCGATGTTCAGGACCAGCTCGACGCGGACCTTAAGGCGATCGTCGAGGGCGCCGCCGCCAAACACGCGCCCCCCGGCGAGATCTCGCAGCAGATCGGCGACTTCTACGCGTCGTACATGGACGAGGCCCTGCTGAACAAAAAAGGCGTCGAGCCCGTGCGGCCCTTCCTGGCGTCGATCGACGCCATTAACGACAGACCGGCCCTTAATGCGGTTCTCGTCTCGTTCAACGGCAAGACTCAGGTGGACGACCCCTTCCCGGTCGGGGTGGTCATCGACCCGAATAAACCGACCCGCTACATACCCAACATCTGGCAGGGCGGCCTCTCGCTGGGTGACCGCGACTACTACGTGAACACCGACTCCGAATCGGTCGAGGTGCGCGATAAATTCGTCGCGCATGTGGCCCGGCTGCTCGGCCTCGCCGGCTACGGCGATTCGCAGCAGCAGGCCGAACAACTGCTTGCCCTGGAAACCAAGCTGGCACAGGTGCAGCTGCCACAGGAAGAGGCGCGCAACGTCACGAAGACGAACAACATCATGCCGCGCGCCGATGTTGAGCAGCTCGCGCAGGGCGCGCCGTTGCGGGAGATGTTCGACGCGCTGCAGCTGCCTGCGGCGACCGACTTCCAGGTCGGCATGCCCGACGTATTGCATCAGACCGCGGGGCTTTTCGCCGGCGAGCCGTTGGACGCGTGGAAGGCGTACATGCGCTACCGCGTCCTCTATGCATACGGCGGCAAGCTTTCAACGCCGTTCGCCGATGAGCTGTTCGACTTCTACGGCCGAACGATTGGGGGCGCTCAGGTGCGCGCACCGCGAGACAAGCGCGGTGTTTCTCGAGTGAGCAGCGAACTCGGCGACCCGGTCGGAGAACTCTATGTCGGCGCACACTTCAGTCAGCAGACGCGCGATAAGGCGCGAGCGCTGGTCGAAAATCTTCGCACGGCGTTGGGCAAGCGCATCGACGGCGCGTCGTGGATGGCACCCGAAACCAAGAAAGAAGCTCAGGCCAAGCTCGCAGCATTGGTCGCCAAGATCGGCTACCCCGACAAGTGGAAGTCGTATGCGACGGTCAAGATCCACGCCGACGACCTCGTCGGCAACGAGAACAATCTGGCGGTGTGGTCGTGGAATGACAACGTCAGCAAGTTGGGTAAGCCCATCGACCGCGCCGAATGGGGCATGACGCCGCAGACCAACAACGCCTATTACTCTGCGCAGCTCAACGACATCGTGTTTCCCGCGGCGATCCTGCAGCCTCCGAAATTCGATCCTGCGGCCGATCCCGCGGCGAACTACGGCGCGATCGGGGCCACCATCGGTCACGAGATGAGTCACGCATTCGACGACCAAGGCCGCAAGAGCGACGGCACCGGTTTGCAGCGCGATTGGTGGACACCGGCCGACGCCGAGCGTTATGTGGGCGAGACAGACAAGCTCGTCGCGCAGTTCAACGGATATGAGCCGCTGCCGGGCAATCGCATCAACGGGAGGCTGACACTCGGCGAGAACATCGCCGATCTCGCGGGACTGCGCATCGCGTACGACGCCTACAAGCTGTCCCTCGGCGGAAAAGTGGCGCCTGTCATCGACGGCCTCACCGGCGACCAGCGCTTCTTCATCGCCTTCGCGGCGAGCTGGAAGGAGATCTGCCGGCCCGAAGCCGAGCGCAACCGAATGCTGTCGGACGTCCACAGCCCGGCCAAGTTCCGGGTCAACGGGATCGTCCGCAACATGGACGAGTGGTATGCCGCGTTCAACGTCCAGCCGGGCGACTCATTGTTCGTCAAGCCCGAGGACCGCGTCCGAGTCTGGTGAGCCAGACCTTGCCGGTTGCGCAGCTTGATCCGGTCCGGCGGCGGGGGGTAGCGTAGTCCTGCCAATTACGAAACTAGGGGTAGCGTAATTGCACTCCAGCGAAAGGATCGGCTCGATGCGCAGCCGCTACGCCGGCCGACCGTTCACCACGTCAACAGCGGAAATCGCGGCCGCGCTGGAGGATGTCAGCATCCCCACGCTGCTGCTTTCGCTCGTCCATATCACCGGCGACCCCCGATTCATCCGAGACTTCAAACAGCTGGGCATCTTCCTGAACGAGGTGCAGGGGTTCATGTCCGAGGAGGACAAGGTCCGGGCCCGCGCCGAGGCGCTAACGGTGATCACCGAGTATCGAGACCGCGGTTGCCCCGAGCCGGAGCCGCTGAGCCCGGAGCTCGTCAGGGAAATGATGGACTGGGCGGCCTGCGAACACGTTCCCGACGACTACCTCACGTTGGTCTCCGAGGAGCTTGACCTCGAAGGGGTCGACCCCCGCCGCCCGGCCGCCCTACCCACCGAACGTACGCACGACCTGCCGGTCCTCATCGTCGGATGCGGCGAATCGGGCATCCTAGCGGGAATCCGGCTGAAACAAGCCAACATCGGCTTCACCATCGTGGAGAAGAACCCGGGCCCGGGCGGAACATGGTGGGAGAACAGCTATCCCGGGGCGCGTGTGGACGTCGCGAACCATTTCTATTGCTACAGCTTCGAACCCAACAACGACTGGACGCATTTCTTCGCCGAGCAGTATGAGCTGCGCGACTACTTCACCAAGGTCATCGACAAGCACGAGTTGGCCGAACACATCCGGTGGAACACCGAGCTTGTCGAAGCCGAGTGGAATGACGACGACGGCATGTGGACCGTTACGTTGCGCTCGGCCGACGCCCAGACCAGCACGGTAAGCGCGCGGGCCGTCATCACCGCGGTCGGTCAGCTCAATCGGCCGCATACTCCCGACATCGACGGCGCCGACACCTTCGAGGGGCCGTCGTTTCACTCCGCGGCGTGGGATCACTCGGTCGACCTGACCGGCAAGCGGGTCGCACTGATCGGGGCCGGCGCCAGCGGCTTTCAGATCGCTCCCGCCATTGCTAACGACGTCGAGCACCTGACCGTATTCCAGCGGACCGCCCAGTGGATGTTCCCGAATCCGATGTACCACGACGAGGTCGGCGACGGTGTTCGATGGGCGATGCGCCACCTGCCGTTCTACGGACGGTGGTACCGCTTCCTGGTGCTGTGGCCCGGATCGGACAAGGGCCTCGACGCCGCCGAAGGCGACCCGAACTATGCCGACCAGGACCACGCCGTCAGCGACATCAACGCCGCCGCCCACATGATGTTCTCGCAGTGGATCACCAGCCAGATCGGCGAAGGCCCGAACTTTCAAGAGCTACTGGCCAAGGTCATGCCCGACTATCCCGCCTGCGGCAAGCGGACCTTGCAGGACAACGGAAGCTGGCTGCAAACGTTGCAGCGCGACAACGTCGAACTGGTGCGTACCCCGATTCGGGAGATCACCGCCCGCGGCGTGGTGACCGACGACGGTGTGGCACACGACGCGGATGTCATCGTGTACGCCACCGGATTCCGGCACACCGATGTGCTGTGGCCATTAAAAGTGACCGGCCGCGACGGGATCGACCTACACGAGATGTGGGGGAGCCGCCCGTATGCCTACCTCGGCATCACCGTTCCGGATTTCCCCAACTTCTTCATCATCTACGGGCCCGGGACGCATCTCGCTCACGGAGGCAGCCTGATCTTTCAGTCGGAACTGCAAATGCGCTACGTCGACCAGTGTTTGGCGCGGCTGGCCGACCCCGATGTGCATTCTTTGGAACCGAACGCCCAAGCCGCCGTCGATTGGCATCAGCGGACACAGTCCCAGATCAAGAAAATGGTGTGGGCGCATCCCGCAGTCAAGCATTCCTACTTCAAGAACGCCGACGGCGAGATTCACACCGTCAGCCCGTGGCGGCTCAATGAGTACTGGGCCGCGGTACGTGAACCCGATTGGTCACAGTTCGTGGTGCGACGTCGCTGTTCGTAATCCGACACAGAAAGTGAGCACGCCACTATGCGCTCAGTAGTTGTTGATGGGCCGCGCAGCATCCACGTCGAAACGCGTCCCGATCCAGCACTTCCCGGTCCCGACGGGGCGATCGTTGAAGTCGCCGCCGCCGGTATCTGCGGATCCGACCTGCACTTCTACGAGGCCGACTTTCCGCTCACCGAGCCGCTGACGATCGGCCACGAAGCGGTCGGCACCGTCGTGCAAACCGGGCCGGACGTGCGCACCGTGAAAGTCGGCGACCAGGTCATAGTGTCGTCGGTGACCGGCTGCGGCGCCTGCCCCGGCTGCGCTACTCGCGATCCGGTCATGTGCTACGCCGGTTTTCAGATCTTCGGCGGCGGCGTGCTCGCCGGTGCACAGGCCGATCTGCTCGCCGTACCCGCCGCCGACTTCCAGCTGCTCAAGATGCCCGAGGGCATCAGCACCGAGCAGGCGCTGCTGCTCACCGACAACCTGGCCACTGGTTGGGCGGCGGCGCAGCGCGCCGACATTGCGTTCGGTGGCACCGTGGCGGTGATTGGCCTGGGAGCCGTGGGGCTGTGTTCGCTGCGTAGCGCGCTCTTCCAAGGCGCAGCAACGGTTTTCGCCGTCGATCGCGTCGACGGCCGGCTGGACCGTGCGGCCAGCTGGGGGGCGACGCCGGTCAAGGCGCCCGCGGTCGAAGCCATCCTCGCCGCGACGGGCGGGCGCGGCGCCGACTCGGTAATCGATGCCGTCGCCACCGATGCGTCCCTGACCGACGCGCTCAACGCTGTGCGGCCGGGCGGTACCGTCTCGGTCGTCGGTGTGCACGACATGAATCCGTTCCCGCTCAACGCCCTGGGCTGCCTGATTCGCAGCACCACGCTGCGCATGACCACCGCACCCGTGCAGCGCACCTGGCCGGAACTGATCCCACTGCTACAGTCCGGCCGGCTCGACGTCGACGGCATCTTCACCACCACACTGCCGTTGGACGAAGCAGCCAAAGGTTACGACGTCGCGGGCTCCCGCTCGGGCGACAGCGTCAAGGTGCTTCTGACGCCCTAGCCGGCGTGGCTTTCAAGATCCCGGCGCACGTGTTTCGCCAGATAATGCAACGCGCGCACCGGCCCACGGCGGCCCGAGGCAAGGCACATTACCGGCCATCCGTGCACGGCGGCCGCCGCGGCGAGCCCTGAGCGCGGGTTCACCGGCCGCGGACAGCCGACAAGTGACATCGACGCCGCATCTTCATCACCGTCGGCGTAGAAATAACTATGTTGCAGTGCAACGTCGTTGTCGGTGCAGAACTGTTGCACCGCAGCGGCCTTGGTCGTGCCCCAGACGACGGGTTTGACGATTCCTCCGGTCAGCCGTCCGTGCTCGTCGAGTTCGAAATGGTTGCACTGCACGTTGGAGATGCCGAGGAATCGGGCGACGGGCAGCGCCTGGATGGATAGCGCCGACGAACTCATGACCACGGTATGCCCACGTTCCTGATGCGCCTGGACGATGTCATGCATGTGTGAATAGAGCCGGGGTGCAACACGTTCCACGAACAGCCGCTGGCCCAGCTCGTCGAGCTCGGCAAGCGCTTCACCACGGAGGTAACCGGCGGCCCGGATGATCAGGCGCTCGAACTCCAGGCGGCCGAACTTGTATCGGAGCGCGGCTTCGAACACGCCCAGCAGCTCGCCGATCCCGGCCTGCCGCCGCCGGATTCGGTCGCCGACGTGAACCGTGGCGGTGAAACCTTCGACCAGTGTGCCGTCCAGGTCGAAGAACGCACCGACGCCCGGGCCGGGTGAACTGGCGCCGATCTCCGCGATCGCATCGGCGGGCGAGAACTTCATGACCGGACCGCCGTGATGTATTGCGAGTGCATGAAACCGTCGATCTTGACGTCCACCTCCGGTGGCGTCATGCCGTAGCCCACTTGCAACTCCAGCGTGTTGCGGACCGGCTCGACGGCCCAGCCGTGCGCGGCCAGCCACTCCGCGGTGTCGGACTTGGGCTCATAGGTGAGCGCAGAGAAGTCCACGTCCCCGGACATGTTGACCCCGGGGTGTTCGCCTTCCAGGGCCTCAAGCTTGTCGTGGTCTAGGCGTGTTCCCAGGGCGCCCACAGCAACTCGGCTGCCCGGTGCGCACAGCTCACCGATCCGGCTGAAGAGCGTGGTTTGTGCATCGTCGGTCAGGTAGGGCAGGATCCCCTCCACCGACCAGGCGCTGGGTCTCTGCGGGTCGAATCCGGCGGCCTTCAGGGGTGTGGGCCAATCGGTGCGCAGATCGGCCGCCACCTCGCTCCTGTGGGCCTTGGGCGTGGCGCCCTGCTCATGCAGCACACGCGCCTTGAATTCCAGCACTTTCGGCAGGTCGACTTCGAAAACTGTTGTCCCACCTGCCCATTCAAGGCGGTAGGCCCGGGAGTCCAATCCGGCGGCGACGATCACGGCCTGACGAATGCCCGCCGCACCCGCGGATGTGAAGAAATCGTCGAAGAACCGGGTTTGCACGCCGTAGAGCCGGGGGAAGGCGGTCGCGTCCACGGAGGTTCCCGGGTTGGCCAGCACACCAGCCAGATACGGGTCCTGTGAAGCTGCTATGAATAGTTTCGCGTAGTCGTCGCGAACCAGCGGTTGCGGGCTCACCGCGTGCAGGGCACGCCAACCCGCGACCAGCAGAGCGGTGTAACCCACGCCGCTGACGATGTCCCAGTGGTCGTCGTCGGAACGCAGCGACCCATATTCAGGTGAAGAGGATGACGTGGACGTCACTAGGCCCTCCCGAAACACAGCCGTCCTAACCAAAGTACCCGCAGCCTGGCGGTCACAGCTCCAAAATCACGGTCACCGGGCCATCGTTTATCAATTCGACATACATGTGTGCCCCGAATACGCCGGTCTCCACCTGGGCGCCTAGCTCTCGTAACGCCTCCGCGAACGCGGCCACCAGCGGCTCGGCGATCGTGCCTGGTGCGGCGGCATTCCAGGACGGCCGTCGACCTTTGGCGGTGTCGGCGTAAAGGGTGAATTGGCTGACCACCAGGATCGGCGC
This sequence comes from uncultured Actinomycetota bacterium, assembly GCA_963767375.1. Lineage (GTDB taxonomy): Bacteria > Actinomycetota > Actinomycetes > Mycobacteriales > Mycobacteriaceae > Mycobacterium. Next base: position 153,594 of record CAVYDT010000003.1, on the reverse strand, counting down.
GTTGATGTCGGCCGCGGAATGCTCGTCCGCGAGAATTCTTAGGTTCCAGAGCTTTTCGGCGAGCCGCCGGGCCTTGTCATGGTCGTCGCTATGTGTGACACCAACGAAGGCGAGCAGGCCCTGGCTGTTCGGCCGGATGGCGCCGACTACCTGGCCGTCCACCGACACCGCCGCTGACGAGACCCGTTGCACCAGAAGCCGCATGTGCTCGATGCTGCCAGGCCGGCTTTGAAAACTGCATTGAACGCGCTGGCAATGGGTAGGCTCGTCGGGTGTCTGTGCTGGTCGCGTTTTCGGTCACCCCGCTGGGCGTGGGTGAGGGTGTCGGGGAGATCGTCGCCGAAGCGGTTCGGGTGGTTCGCGATTCCGGGCTGCCCAACAAGACGGATTCGATGTTCACCGTGATCGAGGGCGATACCTGGGGAGAGGTGATGGCGGTGGTGCAGCGCGCGGTGGAGGCCGTGGCGGCTCGTGCGCCCCGGGTCAGCACGGTGATCAAGGTGGACTGGCGAGCCGGGGCCGCCGACGCGATGACGCAGAAAGTCGCGTCCGTCGAGCGCCACCTGTCCGGCGGTTAGGCCCCTACCGCCGCTCGAAACGCCTGCTCGGCCGCGTCGCCGTGGACTGCGAACACGACCCGTTCCAGCGTGCTGGGCTGGTGCCGGCGAACGGCGTCGACCATCAAACGCGCGGCGTCTTCGAGCGGGAAACCGCCGACGCCCGTGCCGAACGCCACCAGCGCCAGCGAACGACAACCGAGGTCATCGGCCTTCCGCAGGGTGGAATCGGTGGCTTGCGTGATGATTTTGGCCGAGGTTGGCCCGCCCGGCTCCATCGTCGCCGCGTGGATCACGTAGCGCGCCGGCATGTCCCCGGCTGTGGTCTCGACCGCTTCGCCGAGCCCTATCGGCGCCTTCTCATTCGATTCACGCTGTACCTCGGGACCGCCGGCGCGGGCGATTGCCGCCGCGACACCGCCGCCGTGCCGCAATCGTGTGTTGGCCGCGTTGGTGATTGCGTCGAGTTCGAGCTTGGTCACGTCAGCCTGGAGTACCTGTAACTCGATCATTTGTACATTGTCTCGCAGTCCCACCGGCCCATCGGCTGCCTGGAGTAGCGTGAGTGAACCGAAGAATTTCGGCGCTGACAGGGAGGCAGGCTCATGGTTCGAAACGCAACCCCAGCATCGGTGCGGACGCCATGAGCGGCGACGCGCCCACTAACGGGGGCAACGGCCAGCCTGGTCAGCCCGGTCAGCCCGGTCAGCCCGGTCAGCCCGGTGGGGGCGGCCGGGGCGGCGCCGGTGGCGCCGGAGGCAGGGGCGGCGCAGGTGGTGCGGGCGGCCGCGGCGGCGACGGCGGCCGCGGCGGCGACGGCGGCGACGGCGGCGACGGCGGCTCGGGCGGTCAGCCCGGCGCTGGCGGTGAAGGCGGCGCCGCTGGCGCACCCGGCGCGGGCGGTCAGCCCGGGCAACCGGGCCAGCCCGGCCAACCGGGCAGCCCCGGCCACTAGGACCTGACACCTCCTACGGCGTCGTATTGGCCTGCTCGCGCACCAGCGCGTACAGCCGCCACCGGTCCGGCACGCCCTTGAGTTCGTAGTCACCGCGCTCGACGAACGTGCGCCGTGATCCGGTGACGATGTCGCGCACCGTCGAGGACACCAGCACCTCGCCCGGGCCGGCCAGCGCGGCCACCCGCGCACCGATGTGCACCGCCATGCCGGCTAGCTCATTTTTCAAGTCACTTTTCGAGGCGCCACGCACCTCGACCTCGCCGGCGTGCACGCCGACCCGCACCTCGATGCCCAAAACCCTTACCGCGCCTACGATTTCGTCGGCACAGGCAAGCGCGGCGCTAGGGCTGGTGAATGTCGTGACGAATCCGTCTCCGGCGGTGTTCACTTCGCGACCGCCGAAGCGCTGCAGTTGGTGACGCACGATGGTGTCGTGGTTGTCGAGCAGGTCGCGCCAACGGTCGTCGCCCAGCGCGGCCGCCCGCGCCGTGGAGCCGACGATGTCAGTGAACACGAGCGTGGCCAGGACACGCTCGGCGTCGAAACGGCCGCGCACGCCGGTGATGAACTCCTCGATCTCGTCGAGCAGCGGCGCGGTGTCGCCCGCCCAATAGAGCGTGTCGGGGCCCGGTAACTCGACATAGCGCGAACCGGCGATGTGCGAGGCGAGATATCGGCCGTGCCCGACGGGAACGAACGTCGCACCGACGCGATGCAAGATCAGGGTCGGTGCGTTGACGCGCGAGAGCGCTTCGCGTACATCACTTTCGATCACGATCCGCGACACGGCGCGGGCCATGCTGGGCGGGCCGGCGCGGTTGCCGGCCAGATCCCACCACGTGCGGAAGGCGTCGTCGCCGGCGACACTCGGCGCGACGGCCCGCAGAACGTCGAAACCGTGTTCCAGGGCATCGGGTTCCAGTGCGACCGTCGTGAACGCAGACGTGCGAACGGTCTCGGAACCAACCGGGTAATCCGGCGCCCACAGCGTGCGCGCGGCGCCGTTGATGATCACCAAACTGCGCACCCGATCGGGATAGTCGGCGGCCAGAATCAGCCCGTTCATCGCGTGGAAACTCGGCGCGAAGATCGTCGCCAGTTCGCATCCGACCGCGTCCATCACCGCGATCGCGTCCTCGGCCCAGAACTCCGGTCCCAACAGGTTCATCGACGGCACACGCGACGAGAGACCGATCCCGCGATGGTCGAACCGAATCACCCGGCAAAACGACGCCAGCCGCCGATGAAAGCGGTACATCGACGGCTCGTCGTCGATCGAGCCGATCGGGACGAACGGCCCGGGCAGCACAACAAGATCGGTCGGACCATCACCCAGCACGTGGTAGGCGATGTCCATGTCGCCGCACTTCGCGTAGCGAGTCCTGTAATTCCCGGGCGCCTGCGCCACGGCCTCAGGCTAGTTCAGGTGACCGACAAGAAGTACCTGTGCTACCTACCTCCCAGCCACCCGACGCGACGCCCGCCAGTAGGCTCATGCCGGTGAGCGCACGCGCGGGCATCGTCGTCACCGGAACCGAAGTCCTCACCGGCCGCGTCCAGGACAGAAACGGCCCCTGGATCGCCGATCGGCTGCTGGAGCTCGGCGTCGAGTTGGCCCACATCACCATCTGCGGCGACCGCCCGGCCGACATCGAGGCCCAACTGCGCTTCATGGCCGATCAGGGTGTGGACCTGATCGTGACCAGCGGCGGCCTGGGGCCCACGGCCGACGACATGACCGTCGAGGTGGTGGCGCGCTTCGCCGGCCGCGAGCTGGTGCTGGATGACGAGGTTGAGAACAAGATCGCCATCATCCTCAAGCGCCTGATGGGTGCCCGCAACGCCGCCTTGCAGCCCGGCAGCTTCGACTCGATCAGGGCCGCAAACCGCAAGCAGGCCATGGTTCCCAACGGCGCCGAGGTGCTCGATCCGGTGGGCACCGCGCCGGGCGTTGTGGTCTCCGGTAAACCGGCCGTGATCGTGCTGCCGGGTCCGCCGCGCGAGCTACAGCCCATGTGGCAGAACGCAATTCAGACCTCGGCGGCGCAGGAGGCAATCGCCGGTCGGACGATCTACCGGCAAGAGACCATTCGGATGTTCGGGCTGCCCGAATCGGGGCTGGCCGAAACCCTGCGCGGCGCCGAAAACTCCGTCCCCGGCTTTGACAAGCTCGAGATCACCACCTGCCTGCGGCGCGGCGAGATCGAGATGGTCACCCGTTACGAGCCGGACGCGGCCGACACCTACGCCGAGCTGACCCGGCTGCTGCGCGAAAAGCACGGCCATCAGCTGTATTCCGAAGACGGTTCGCACGTCGACGATCTGGTCGCGCGGTTGCTGGCCGGCCGCCGGATAGCGACCGCGGAATCATGCACCGCAGGGCTGCTGGCGGCCCGGCTGACCGACCGACCGGGGTCGTCCGAGTACGTGATGGGCGGCGTCGTGAGCTACTCCAACGACGCCAAAGCCGAGCTGCTCGGCGTTGACCCGGCGCTGATCGAAGCCCACGGCGCGGTGTCCGAGCCGGCGGCCGAAGCGATGGCATCGGGTGCCCTCAAGAGGTTCGGCGCCGACACCGCCGTCGCGATCACCGGAATCGCCGGACCGGGCGGGGGAACGCCCGAAAAGCCGGTTGGAACAGTCTGTTTCACCGTCAGGCTCGCCGACCGCGGCCCGACAATCACGCGAACCCTGCAGCTTCCGGGAAACCGCTCCGACATCCGCGAGCGCTCGACGACGGTGGCGATGCACCTGCTGCTGCGCGCACTCACCGACGCCGGCTAGATAGTCGATTACATGACCACCGGTGAATATGCCCTCGCAGCCGCCAAGCTGTGGCATTCTGCCTGAGTGTGCGCCGATCAGGTGATTGCGCCTTCGGGGGTCGTGACGTTCCTGTTCACCGACGTGGAAGGTTCTACCCGCCGGTGGGAGACCGACGCCGGGACGATGAGAATGTCGCTGGCCGCGCACGACGACGTGTTGCGCGCGGCGATCGAAACCCATGGCGGCTGGCTGTTCAAACACACCGGCGACGGAGTTTGTGCGGCGTTCGCCTCGCCGCGGTCGGCGGTCGATGCGGCCGTGACGGCGCAGCGCGCGCTGGAGCTACCGGTCCGGATGGGGCTGGCGACCGGTGAAGCCGAACTCCGGGGAGCCGACTACTTCGGGGCCGTCCTGAACCGGGCCGCCCGGGTCATGGCAGCCGGCCATGGTGGTCAGATCCTGCTGGCCGAGTCGACGGCGGTGCTGCTCAACGGAATTGATCTGCTGGATTTGGGGCCCCGGCGCTTGCGCGACCTGCCGACCGCAGTCGGGATCTTCCAGGTCCGCGCGCCCGGCCTGCGTACCGACTTTCCGCCGTTGCGGACCCTCGACACCACGCCCGGAAATCTGCGGCCCGCGCCCGGCAGCTTCATTGGACGCGAATCCGAACTCGACGCGGTGGCAACAGAGCTGAAATCGCACCGGCTCGTCACTTTGACGGGAGTGGGCGGAGTCGGCAAGACCCGCCTGGCCACCGAAGTCGCGACCCGCCTGGCGGATGAATTCCCAGACGGCGTCTGGCTTTTCGAGCTGGCTCCCGTCGGCGATCCAGAGGCGGTTCCCGACGCGGTGGCCGCAATCCTGGGCATCACCCAACAACCCGGCAAGACCGTGAGCGAGTCAGTGGCCACGGCGCTCGACGGCCGAGTCCGGCTGCTGGTCATCGACAATTGCGAACACGTACTCGACGCAACGGGCGATCTGATCGACGCCATCCTCGCGCACTCGGCGACGGTAAAGATCCTGGCCACCAGCCGCGAAGGGCTCGGCGTCGCCGAGGAGCAGCTGTGGCCGGTGCCCTCGCTCGACGTGAGCGCGGGCATCGACTCGGCCGCGGCGGCGCTGTTTCTCGAGCGTGCGCGCACTGTCGGCCCAGGTTCCTCGTCGGCCACACCGGACGAGTCAGCGGCAATCGTGGAGATCTGCCGCCGCCTCGATGGGATCCCGTTGGCGATCGAGCTGGCAGCCTCGCGGATGGTGTCGATGAGCGCACGCGAAGTACGCGACCGCCTCGATCACCGATTTCGGTTGCTGACCGGGGCACGACGCGGCCAGGAACGCCACCAAACCCTGCGCCACGCGGTCGCCTGGTCATACGATCTCCTCGACGACGCCGAGAAATACTTGTTGAAGCGCTGCTCGGTGTTCGCCGGCGGATTTGACCTCCAAAGTGCCTGCGCCATAGCGAAGTCCGGCGACGTCGACGAATACGCCATGCTCGATCTGCTGGACGCCCTGGTGCGCAAGTCGCTGCTGGTCGCCGACAGGTCGAGCGGGCAAACACGATTCTCAATGCTGGAGACGATCCGCCAATTCGCCGAAGAACAACTCGCCAGCAGCGGCGGCGCCGACCACGCCCGCGCAGCGCACGCCGCATACTTCGCCGACTGCGCGACCGACATGCTCGCGCTATGGGACGGCCCGCGACAGCGCGAGACCTACACCTGGTTCGCGACCGAATTCGCCAACCTGCGCGCCGCGTTCCGGTGGTCTGCCGACAACGGCGACTTGGACAGCGCAGCCACGCTCGCCACGCACGCCACCTCCCTAGGCGTGTGGCTCGAACAGTATGAGCCCGTCGCCTGGGCCGAGGAGCTGATCGAACCGGCGCGCGCGGTCAATCACCGGCGGCTCCTGCAGCTGTACGTGGTGGCCGCGCAGTGCTACGCAGCCGGACGAGTCGACGACGCTTTCGGCTATCTCGAAGCCAGCCAAAAACTGACGGGCAGTACAGATTTCGATCCGGATTTCCACGAGAGCCAAACCTCGAGCGGCATCGCGTACATGGCGGCAGGCCACCCCCAGCGCTGGGTCGAGGTGTGCCGCGAGGCGATCGCACGAGGGCCGGGCCCGCGCACGATTACCCGCGCGTCTCTGGTGATGGCGCTCAATTTCTTGGGCGACACCGACGGCCTGAAGGGGACCGCGGAAGGACTGCTCGCAGAGGCCGAGGCCACCACCAATCCGACTACGGCCTGCTTCGCGCTATTCGCGCATGGAGTTGCGCACCTCAACAGTGATCCGGCCGTCTTCTACGACGCCTCACGCCGGGCCCTGGCGATCGCTCAAGACTGCGGGAACCGGCAGATGGAGGCGGCGGTAGCCGTCGTGCTGTCGTTGGCGGCGTCCACTCGCGAAGATCCGAACGACTCGCTCGACTACCTGAGTCTGGCGATCCGTCATTACTTGGACGCCGGCAGCGTCTCCCTGATGCACAACCCGTTGGCGATCCTCGCCGGCGTATTCGACCGCCTCGGACACCACGAACAGGCCGCCACCATCAGCGGATTCGCGGCGTCCCCGATGGCGCGCGCCGGCTACCCCCAACTCGAGGCTGCGGTCGCCCACCTACGCGAAGTTCTCGGCGACAAGGTCTACGAATCATTCGCCCGTGCCGGCGAAACGATGACGATCGCCGCCGTTGCGACCTACGCGCTCAACCACATCGATCGGACCCGGGCGACCTAGGTCACGTCACTTTCGTTGGGAGAAAAGCGGTTTCGCTAGTGCCAAAGCGAATTCCAGTGGCGTCCTTGCCGATCAAAGTCAAAGTGGTGACGGCGAGCAACACCGGCACGATGGTGACCGTCAAGGCAAACGGATAGCCATGGGACTCGGCCAGCCGTTCCTGGATGGGTAAGTTGAACGCCGCCAGCAGATTACCGAGCTGGTAGGTCACCCCCGGGTAGAGGCCGCGGATCGCGTCCGGCGACAACTCCGTCAGGTGCGCGGGAATCACACCCCAGGCGCCCTGCACGCAGATCTGCATCAGGAACGCCCCCAGGCACAACATCGCCGCGGTGCGCGAGTAGGCGAACAGCGGCACGATCGGCAGCCCCAACAGGGCACAGAAGACGACGGTGTAGCGCCGGCTGAACCGCTGGGACAGCGTGCCGAAGAACAGGCCGCCGATGATGGCGCCGATGTTGTAGATCACCACGATCCCCTTGACTGTCACGCTGGACAGACCGGCACCATGGTTGGCCGTCGCCCCCAGAAACGTCGGGTAGACGTCCTGGGTACCGTGGCTCATCCAGTTGAAGGCGGTCATCAGGGCCACCAGGTAGAAAAACCGGCGGATGATCGCGCCATCGCGCAGCACGTCGCGGATTCTGGTGTTGGTCAGCTTCATCCGGTCCTGGGCGGCTTCCCATATCTCGGACTCCTGCACCCGGTACCGGATGATCAGGCTGATCAGCGCCGGGATGATGGACAAGCCGAACAACCAGCGCCACGACAGGCCCAGCCAGTCCATCACCACCAGCGATCCCAGGCTCGCCAGCAGATAACCGAACGCGTAGCCCTCCTGCAGCAGTCCCGAGAAAAAGCCGCGCCGCTCGACGGGGACCTTCTCCATGGCGAGCGCCGCGCCCAGCCCCCATTCGCCGCCCATGCCAAGGCCGTACAGCAACCGCAGGATCACGAGGACCGTGAAGTTGGGCGCGAACGCGCACAGGAAGCCGACGACCGAATAAAAGATCACGTCCACCATCAGTGGGGTCCGCCGACCGACGCGGTCGGCCCAGAGCCCGAACAGCAACGCGCCCACCGGGCGCATGGCCAGCGTGGCCGTGGTGATGAACGCGACCTCGGCCTTGCTGATGTGGAAAGTCTTTGCGATATCGGCGTAGACGAACACCACGATGAAGTAGTCGAAGGCATCCATCGTCCAGCCCAACATCGCCGCAATGAACGAGTTCCGCTGATCACCGGTGAGCCGTTGAGTTGTCACGCCAGCATCGTGTCGCACTTCCAAGGCGTTTGACCAGACAACCCGCGGGAGTAAGTTCGGAGAACTATGCGAATCATCGATGCCGATGGACACGTCGCCGAGAACTCCTCGCTGGCGATCGAGGCGATCAAACGCTGGCCGGACTACGTCAAACCCAGCACCGACAAGCGGTTGCGGTTGATGTTCGAGGGCCGCAACTATCCGGAAGACGAAGGCCCCGGCGCCGGCTGCCCGCCCGAGCACGGGATCACCAAAGCCCCCGACGTGAACTGCAGGTCGGCCGAGGGTGTGGTGGGGGATGCCGACCTCGACCACATCGACACGATGGTGCTCTATCCCAGCCTCGGGCTGTGCGTGCCCAGCCTCGAAGACCCTGATTTCGCTGCGGGATTCGCCCGGCTCTACAACCAGTGGATCGCGGATTATTGCGCGCCGACGAACGGCCGGCTGCGCGGCGTCGGCGTCACCCCGATCGAGCACGGACAGGTGGCCATCGACATCATGCGCGAGGCCAAGGAGCTGGGACTGGTCTCGGCTCTGGTCCCGCCGGCGCTCAAGACCCGCAACCTCGACCACCCCGATCTCGACCCGTTCTACGCCGCCGCCGTCGAACTTGACATGCCGCTGGGCGTTCACGGTGCGCCCGGCATTCATCTGCCGAAGATCGGCGTGGACCGTTTCACGAATTACATCCAGGTGCACTGCATTAGCTTTCCGTTCGACCAGATGACCGCGATGACAGCGCTTGTCTCGGGCGGCGTTTTCGAGCGGCATCCACAGCTGCGGGTCGCCTTCCTCGAGGCGGGCGCGGGGTGGGTCCCGTTCTTCATGGATCGTCTGCACGAGCACTACGAGAAGCGTGGCGACTGGATCGAGCGTGGCTGGCGCCGCGATCCGCACGAATACCTGGCGGCCGGCAACATCTGGGTTACATGCGAGCCCGAGGAGCCGATCCTGCCCGGCGTGATTGACGTGCTCGGCGCCGACTTCATCATGTTCGCCAGCGACTACCCGCATTGGGACGGCGAGTGGCCGGAAAGCACCAAGCATCTGCGCACCCGCACCGACATCAGTGAAGAGGCGCGCGAAAAGATCGGCTGCGTGAACGCGCAGCGCTTCTACGCGTTGAACTGAATCTGCCCAACATCAACATGGCAGGATTGGCGCATGGGCCCCTTCCTGCTGCGCGCCGCGTTAACCGGATTTGCATTATGGGTGGTCACGCAATTCGTCCACGGGCTGCAGTTCGTCGGCGGGAACACGACGTTGCAGCGGGTCGGCATCATCTTCGTCGTCGCGGTGATCTTCGGTCTGGTCAACGCGTTCGTCAAGCCGATCGTGCAGTTCCTGTCGATCCCGCTGTACATCCTGACCCTGGGCCTTTTTCATATCGTCGTCAACGCGTTCATGCTGTGGATCACCGCCCAGATCACCGAAAACACCACCCACTGGGGACTGTGGATCGACCACTTTTGGTGGACCGCGATCTGGGCGGCAATCCTGTTGTCGATCGTGAGCTGGATTCTGTCGCTGGTGGTTCGCGACGTCGGCCGCGCCACCAACAGATAGTCACCCTGGAGATCAGCGCGCCTGCCACCGCGGCGGTCGCTTTTCGGCGAAAGCGCGTGGTCCTTCCTTGGCGTCCTCGGTCTCGAAAATGCGGTCGCTGTGCCGGGTCTCGTTGTCGTAGGCCGCGTCGAGGTCAAGCGTCAGCCCTTCGACGGCCGACTGCTTCGTCGCGAAGACCGCCAGCGGCGCGTTAGCCGCAATGCGCTCGGCGTAGTCGTAGGCAGTGTCCATCAGCTGGTCGGCCGCGACCACCCGGTTGATCAGTCCCATGGCCAGGGCGCGCTCCGCGTCCACCATGTCGGCAGTCAGCAACAGCTCCATCGCAAGCGCGTAGGGCAGCTGGCGCGGCAACCGAACCGTGCTGCCACCGCCGGCGAACAGACCGCGTTTGGGCTCCATGATCGCGAACCGCGCTTCGGGCACGGCCACTCGAATGTCTGTGCAGCCCAACATCTCACATCCGCCGGCGACGCAAGTACCGTTGACGGCGGCGACGATCGGCTTGTACAGCGGGAACCGGTGCAAGACGGCGTGGATGGCGTCGTCCTTGTTCCACCCGTCGGGTTGTGGCAGGTCGCCGGTCAACTCCGGGATGAATTTCTTCAGGTCGGCCCCGGTGCAGAAGTCGCGTCCGACCCCGGTGATCACCGCGACCCAGGCGCTCGAATCGTCGCGAAACGCGGCCCACGCGTGGGCCAGATCGCGGAAATGCTCCATGTCGAGCGAATTGCGCGCCTCGGGGCGGTTGATCGTGATGGTGGCAATGTGGGCGTCCAGCGCGTAGTCGATGCTCAACCGCGTCTCCCTCGGGCAGGATCACCAGGATATCGGTTCACGACATCCCTGGTTCTCAGGCCCTTAGACATATGCTTTGCAACGCCGAGGGGACAGCGCTAACCGCAACGACGGGATTGCCAGAGATGAAGGCTGTCGCGACCGAAAGATTTCCGGCAACCTGCAGGACGCGGTTGAATTCGCCCTGTCGCCGCCGCTCAGCGACCGCGGCTGACCAGGCGCACCACGTCGCGTGCGCAACCCCACGACAAGGTCACCCCGTTGCTGCTGTGACCGTAGTTGTGCACGCACAGCGCCCGCCCGAGCGGCTCGGCCTCCACTCGCACCGACGGACGGTCGGGCCGCAGCCCGGTGATCGTCTCGATCACCTCCGCCTCGGCCAGCCGCGGCTCGATCCGGCGGCAGCGTTGCATGATCCGCTCGCTTATCTCCGGCTCCGCAGTGGTGTCCCATCGGTCGGGGATGCTGATGCCGCCGCACACCACGCGCTGCGGGTGCGGAAAGTAGCAGATCCATTCCGGCCCGCTGTTGATGTCCAGAAACAGTTGCTGCAGGCCGGGATTGGCGACCACGACGTGCTGTCCGAACAGCGGCCGCACCGTATCGTCGCCGACCAGCGCTCCCGCGGCGAGACCGGTGCAGTTGATCACTATCGGTGCGGCGTCGGCGGCCTCGACCAGCGACCGCACCGGATGTATCTCGATTTCGCAGCCGGCGGCGGCCAGTCGCTTGGTCAGGTAGTCGAGGTAGTGGGGCATGTCGATCATCGGCATGGTGGCGCGATAACCGGTGCGGAAGCCGTCGGGCAGGTCGGCGGGGTCGGCCGGCCGCAGGTCGGGGATCAGCCCCGCGGCGGACGACATTGCCTCGGCCCCGGACAGGTCACCGGCGGTCAGCGCCGGCGCCATGCGTACCCCGGTGCTGGGGTCTTCGGCCAGCTCGCGAAACACCCGCAACGAGTGCTCGGTCCAGGCCAGCGTCTGGACGGCGCGTCCCGAGGGCCGCGGCGGCGCCCAGACGGCACCCGCCACCCGCGAGGTGGTCTGCTGCGGCGGCGCGGCTGCCCACACCCGCACCGGCCACCCCGCCTCGGCCAGCGAGATGGCCGACGTCAATCCACTGACGCCGGCGCCGACGACGACGATCTGTTGCGGGTCACCTGCATCACCTGCCACGGGCGGCAAGCTCCCGTCAGGAATGCGGGGGCTGCTGGCCATTCTGGCCGCCGAGCAGCCCGTTGAGGATGCCGAGAGTGCCCTGCACGCCGGGAGGCGGTGTATTAGCAGGCACAGTGGCGTCGGGAGTCAACTGCCAGGGCTGGCAGCCCGATGTCTTGAACGATTTGTCCGTCGGGTCGATCTGCACTACCTGCGGTTTTTTGCTGATGGCGTTGTCGATCAGGTTGCCGTCGGGGTTGCCGCTCCGCTTCCAGTAGCAGGTGCCGTCTCCGATCGGTCCCGCGGAACTGTAGATGCCCGGTGCGATCTCGGACCCGACGGCATAGGTGCCGTCCTTGTCGATGCTGGTCTTCCCTGCGGGCGCCGGCGACGGTGCTGGTGACGGTGCTGGCGCGGGTGACGGCGACGGTGATGGTTCCGGATCGGCGCCGGCCACACCGACGGATGCGGCCCACCCCGCAAGCATTACGCCCGCGACGACGAAACGTGCCGCAACCGGCGCTGCCTTTGACCTCATAACACACCAGCGTACCGGGGCGAACAGGCCAATTCGAAATGCGAGATCGTCGAGACGCCGATTAACCCAGCCTCCGCGACACTTAACCTACGCACACGACTCGCCGGGCGGATTCATACGGTCAGTGCAACATCCGTGATTTTGGAGGTTGCCATGCCGAGTGGATATCCGTTTTCGAGGGCAGTACGGCGGGAGTTTTTGGACTTGGTGTGTCAGGGCATCCCGGTGATCCAGGCTGAGCGCGTGGTAGGCGTGTCGCTGAACACCGGGTCACGCTGGTGGCGTGAATCTGGGGCAATGAAGCTAAGAGTCAACGCTTGGGGGTGTGGGGGTTTAGCAAACCCGGGAAATGTGTCGACGCCGGGCGGCAAGGGGCGTCGACTGAGCCTGGATGAGCGCATCTCGATTATGCGCGGCTTGGACGCCGAGCTCAGTTATGCCGAGATCGGCCGGCTCATCGGGCGTGACCGGTCAGTGATTTGGCGCGAGCATCAGCGCAACCGCAATTCCGACGGGGACTATCACGCCCGGATGGCCCATGCCCGTGCAGCCCAGAAGGCTTGTCGGCCTAAGGACTTCAAGCTCAACGACAACCCGCTGTGCGCGCTCATCGAAGGATGGATGGATGATGGGTGGAGTCCCAAGCTGATCGCCGATATGTTGGCCCGCGATTACCCCGATGACAGGCAGGTCCGGGTGAGCCACGAAACCATCTATCAAAGCTTGTATGTCCAGACCCGCGGCAGTCTACGCGCTGACCTGCACAAATGCCTGTCCACGAAGCGGGCGGCACGTAAACCCCGGGGCCGCTATGTCAGCCGCGGTGTCTATAACGGCGACGAATTCAGCATCAGCGATCGTCCCGCCGAAGCTGCCGACCGTGCCGTTCCCGGTCACTGGGAAGGTGATCTGATCCTGGGCCCCGGCGGCGCCAGCGCGATCGGCACCCTGGTAGAACGCAGCACCCGTTTCACGATCCTGCTGCACCTGCCCACAAACCACAGCGCCCAAGCCGTAGCCACCGCGATGATCGAGGCGATGAGCGAGCTGCCCGAACACCTACGGCGTTCCATCACCTGGGACCGCGGCAGCGAAATGGCCCACTGGCGCGACATCCAGCTGCAGCTAGGAGCCCCGGTCTACTTCTGCAACCCGCACTCGCCCTGGCAACGCGGCAGCAACGAAAACACCAACCGGCTCTTACGGTTCTGGTTCGAAAAAGGCAGCGACCTATCCGGCCACACCAAAGCCGACCTCAAACGCATCCAAGACACCCTCAACCGCCGGCCCCGACCAACCCTCAACCTCGACACCCCCGCCCAACAACTCGCCGAACTCCTCGAACAAGCCGCCTGACCCGATGTTGCACTAACCGATTGACAATGCCCCGAAGCGAGTGTGCAGCGTTTATATCTCGGCGGATTATGCCGGCCGGCGAGGGCCGTCGCTGTCGCACTAGGCGCCGATTAAGTCAGCCGCCGCACCTTGCCCGCATAGCCGAGCGCGTGCTCGTAGGTGTCGAGGTTGTCGCGAGAGATTCTCGCGTGCACCACACGTTCGAGGAAGAACCGCAGCACCGGGTTATAGGCGTGATACGTCTCGTGAAACGTCAGCACTGTGGTGCCATCGGGCTGTTCCTCGAGTTCGTGGTAGCCCTCGGCCCGGGACCACAACGGCGCGCCGACCGCCGTGTACCGCGACAGCCTGTTGATTTCCGCCTCGGTCACCGTCTCCCACGACCGTGCTCTGCCGCCGGACAACAGGTACTTGGGCACTGGGTAGATGCAGGTGCGGACCAGACCCTCGCCGGCCTCGTTGCCCTCGTTGAGGATTTTCATGCTGCCGGTGGGCCACTTGAGCACCCGCGGCCGCGGCGCGTTCGGTGGCACCGGCGGATGCAGCACCCGCCACACTTTCTTCGGGGGTGCGTCGACGTGGAATCGCACGGTGTAGGACTGCATCAGCTATCTCCCCAGCTGTCCCAGTAAGTGATGCTCTCCGCGGGCGGCCGCGAGGCCGGCCGGAAGTCAGTGCCGATCGTGTAGGCCACCGGGAACAGCGCCGCCTGCGTGACCGTAGCGGGAATGCCGAGCAACTCGGCCACTTCCTTTTCCTTGAACAGATGCATCGTCGTCCACACCGATCCCAAACCGCGCGAACGAAGCGCAAGCAGGAAGCTCCAGCCGGCCGGGATGATCGACGCCCAGGCGGCCGCGGCGACCCCCAGTTCGGCGTCATCGAGGCGCTGCTCGAGGCACGGGATGACATGCACCGGAACTTGCGCGAGCGTGTCGGTCAGGCTCATCGCGCTTTGGTACACCCGCTGCGTCTGCGGATCCGTCGCGCTGTCGGCGGCGTAGGCAAGGTACTGCGCGCCGATGCTGCGGTAGATGTCGGCGATCGCCGCGCGCTTGTCGGCGTCGGTGACGATCACCCAGCGCCAATCCTGCGCGTTGCTGGCCGTGGGAGCCTGCATTGCCAGCCGGATGCACTCGAGGATCACCTCGCGACCGACCGGGCGGGTGAGGTCAAGCCGTTTACGCACCGCCCGCGTGGTGGTGAGCAGTTCGTCGACCGTCGCGATGTCCATGCCGTCCTTTCCCGTATCTCAAATGTCGATGGCGCACGACTGGTCGACGCCCAGCACCGTCAAAGACCGCCCCAGGCCGAGGAATACTGCGACACACAAAGTGAGATCAAGGATTTCCTCATCGGAGAACGCGCTCCGCAGCCGCTCGAAGAACGCGTCGTCCATCGACGCGTGGTCGGTGGCGAAGCGCTCGGCGTACTCGATGGCAAGACGCTGGCGCGGCGTGTAGCCGGGGTAGCTGGCATAGGCCGCGACGTTGTCGTAGAGCTCTTGTGCGACGCCGGCATCCAGCACCGAGGGGGCCCGAAAGCCCGAGCACGCGACGCAGTCGTTGATCTGCGCGATTCGCATCCTGGCCAGCTCGCGTTCGTCGGCCGGCAGGATGCTCTGCTGGTATGCGCCGCGGATCATCCGCTCGACCATGCCACCGAGTTGCGGGCGCAGTGTCCAGATCATGGCGGCTTCGCCGCCGGGACCATCCGGCACGTCGAGTCGGGCCATCAGCGGACTCCTGATCCGTAAATACCAATACCGCTCTGAGGAAACCAGATTCTCGGCTCGGCTGTCTAGGCCGCGCGCGGTAAGTAATTGTGCATCCGTAGACCCGCGTTATACGGTCCCTTGAGCAACGGGCGTTCAGAAGTGCAGCGCCCCGGTTTGGGAGGTCACGCGCGTGCTGTTCATGCACGAGGTGCACACGGTGCGCGGCCGCGCCGAAGACGACTTCGAGGCCGCATTTCGCGAGGGCTGGATGCCTATGCTGGCCGGCGGCGACGACGCCCGGTTGCTGTGGTACACCAACCAGGCGCATGGCAGCGGTCCCGCCTACACCGTGATCACCGTGACGGCCGTTCGCGACGGAGCGGCCTGGGAGCGCCTGACCTTGCGGGTCCAGAAGGGTGATCTGCAGCAATGGATGCGCGGCCTCGACGCGCTGCGCCACGAGGTCGACGCCAAGCTGCTGGTGCCAGTCCCGTGGTCGCCCCTGACTGAAGTCTCGTTAGACGACGTGCCGGTCGATGGTCGGGAGCACGAGATGAGCCTCTACATGGAAGACACCATGTGGCCCTACCAGGATAAGTTCGAGGAATACATCGTCAGATGCGGTGACGTGTACGCCAAGAGCCTGGAACAGCCCTCTTCCATGCTGTCGATACACGCCGCATTCCAGCCCGCCCTCGGCAGCCACGTGCGCCGTGAGGTGATCCTGATGCAGCGCATCAGTAGGCCGGAGGCGCTGCTCGATCTGCTCCGGACCCACATCCCCGCCGAATACCGCGCCCCCGGGACCTGGATGCACGACGCCCTGGACCTGCGCGATCAGTGGACCAGCCGGTTGCTGCGGACGTCCGAGTGGTCACCTCTTTTTTGAGGGGTATTGGGCCGCCATGAACACGGGCGAGATCCTCGAGGCCGCTGCCGCAAGCGATCCCGCCCGGACCGCGCTCATCGTCGACGGGCGCGCCATCGGCTACGCCGAGCTGGCGGCGACGGGCCGGCAGTGCGCGGCCGCCCTGGCCGCGCACGGCGTGGTGGCCGGCGACCGCGTCGCCGTCGTTGACGGCGGAAGCCTGCTGTCGATCGCGACGCTGCTCGGTGCGGCGCGCATCGGCGCGGCGGCGGCGCTGATGAACCCGGCGCTGACCCCGCCGGAGTTGCGGGGGCTGCTGAAGAACGCTGGCTGTGTCGGGGTCGGCGTCGCCGGGCAGGCCTACGCGGACCGGCTCCGCGACGCGGGAGCGACCGCGGTTGTGACCGAGCCCGATTTAGCGGGCGACCTTCCGCCGGCACCGGTGGCCCAAGCCTCCCACGCCGCCGAAACCCCCGACGCCGCAGACGCTTTGATCCTGTTCACCAGCGGCACGACCGGACTCCCCAAGGCGGTCAGCATCACCAGCGGGCAGCTGACTGCGCGGATCAGGGGAATGGCGGTGCCATTCGGCGCGGATACCACACCCGCGGTCGGGATGATGTGCGTTCCGTTTTTCCATGTCGGCGGCTCCCTGGGTGTGCTCGGCAGCTTGTATTCCGGCAACACACTGGTGGTACAGACCCGGTTCGACGCCGGCGAGTGGTTACGCCTGGTGTCCGAGCATCGGGTGGCTACAACGTTCTTGGTGCCGACCATGCTGCAACGAATCCTCGACCATCCCGACTTCGCCGACACCGATCTGACATCGCTGGTTGCCATCGCGTACGGCGCCGCGGCCGCGCCGGTCGCGTTGGTGCGCAGGGCAATGGCTGCGCTCCCAAAGGTCGCGTTCGCCAACGTATTCGGCCAGACCGAGACGCTCGGCGCGTACACGACGCTGCTGCCCGCCGACCACCGAGATCCCGCCCGCGCGGGATCCGTCGGCCGGCCGCTACCCGGGGTCGACGTGCGGGTGGTGGACCCCGCCACCGGCGACGACGTCGAGCCGGGGACCGTTGGCGAGCTCTGGGTGAACACCGACCAGAACGTCATGGGCGGCTGGCTGCACACCGGCGACCTGGGCCGCCAGGATCCCGACGGCTATATCTTCCCGGGCGGCCGGCTCGGCGACACCATCAACCGCGGGGGAGAGAAATTCGGGCCGATCGAGGTCGAGGAAGCGCTGCGCTCCCATCCTGCCGTCACCGACGTCGCCGTTGCCGGGGTCGCCGACGAGGAATTCGGTCAGCGGGTGGGGGCCGTGGTGGTGGCTCGCGAGCCGGTGACGCTCGACGAGCTGCGGTCACACTGTCGCGATTTGATCGCCTACTTCAAGCTGCCCGAGCGGTTGGCGATCGTCGACCAGATCCCGTACAGCGTGACCGGCAAGATCAGCCGCCACCAGATCGCCGCGTTGATCGCGGACAATGTCTGAAACGTAGGAGTACCAGTGCTGTTCCTCCATGAGACCCACAAGGTCGTTGGCACGCGCGAGGTCGAGTTCGAGGCCGCTTACCGGGAGGGCTGGATGCCCATGCTGGCCGCCGATGACGACGCCCGGCTGCTCTGGTACACCAACCACGCTCACGGCTCCGGGGTGTCCTACAACGTCGTCACCATCACCGGCATCACCGATGGTGCCGCGTGGGAGCGGCTCGCGCGTCGCACACAAACCGGGGATCTGCGCCCATGGATACGCGAGCTGGACCAGCTGCGCCACGACGTGACCGGCAAGCTGCTGTTGCCGGTCGACTGGTCGCCGTTGCAGACGGTGGACCTGGCGACCGTGCCCACCGATGGTGCGACCCATCCGCTGAGCCTGTTCATGGAGGACACCGGCTGGCCCCACGCGCCGCTCGATGACTACATCCAAATGTGGGACGAGATCTACTACCGGCTGCTTTCCAAAGCCCCGCGCGGGATGCGGATCCTGGATATCCAGGCGTGCTTCCAGGTGGCGCACGGCAGCTACCGGCGACGTGAAGCCATGCTGTGGCAGAAGATTGAGGACGCCAACAACTACGCGGCGCTCGTTCGCCTGCTGACTACCGAGACCGCGCCCGAGCACCGGGTGCCCGGCAGTTACATGGTCGAGGCCCTCAAGTATCGCGATCAGTGGCAGAGCCGTCTGTTGCGGACGTCGGACTGGTCACCCCTGTACTGATATGGGGTGCTGGCTTGTCAAGCCGCAGGGCGAAGCGGCGGCCGTAACGGTCGTTGCGGCCGCCGCTTCATTAGCCAGATGGGTCATCGCGCGGCGTCGTGGTCGACGCTGGGTCAGTCTGATATTCGCGGGTTGGATACCGCAGGACGGGACTTTCGGCGTGAGCGGATCGCTTGTCTAACATCGAGCGTGAATGGTTGTCAGACAACGCATTTGCTCATAGAACGGACGCGGGTCGCTCGGTCAACGCTTGCCGGCGTCGTCGACCTCATCTGGACATCTTCAGGGGCTGATCAGTCGTCGAGGACTGCCAGCGACCAACACCAGCCAGCCAGCTCCCTCGCGATGGCGGCATTGGCGACTACGGGACGTTTGTGACGCTGGTCGAAGCTGACCCACCGGGTATGCAGACGTCGATTCGCGGCGTGGCTGCGTGCCCGGATCGCCGGTGTGGCGGTCTCCCAACGCCGGCGCAAGCGGGTCCCAGGTCGGTAGGGCTTGCGGTGATGCCAGGAGGCCTCGATGAGAAGTCGCCGCACATGGCCGTTGCCGGTTTTGGTGAGACCACCTTGGCTGCGGGACGCTCCAGGGAGTACTCGGTGGGGACCAGGCCCAGGTAGGCGCCGATCGTGCGACCCGTGAACCTCTGCCAGTCGCCGATCTCGACGGCAAGACCGAATGCGGTCAACGTCGAAATCCCCCGGATGCACTGCAGACGGTCCGCCACCGCAGTGAACGGTGAGTCTGCGGCCATTTCGGCAATCGCCCCATCAAGGCGGTCTCGACGGTCGGCAGTGGCCAACATTGCGTCGAAGGCCGCGTCGAATGCCAACTGCAGCCCACGATGGTCAAAACGCTGCTGGCGCAACCATTGTTCATGCTTGCCCGTCCACGTCTCCCCGCCGTAGTAAACGATGCCCTGCCGTAACAACAGCTTGGACACTCGGTGCCGCACACTCATCAGATCCCCGCGACAGTCGTCGCGCGCTCGCACCAGATCCCGCGCCGCTTCTTGCTGCACCGACGGAACCGCCACACTGGTGACCCCTCCCAGGTGCAACAGCCTGGCCAGGTGCCGAGCGTCTCTGACATCAGTTTTGACGCGATCACCCGAGGGACGAATCAGTTTCGACGGCGCCACCACCACGCAGTCGATCTCCGCATCCGACAAGGCCCGGGCCAGCCCGAATCCTGTCGGCCCAGCTTCATACACGGCGCTCACCGGACCCGGCAACGATTGCATCCACCCGACAATCTCGCGGTACTGCGGGGTCATCCGACGCTCGACGATCTCCCCGGTCTCACCATCCAAAGCACACCCGAACACCGATCGTGCGTGCACATCCAAACCAACACTCGTACGCTGATGAATCACTGGCGCCTCCCAAATCTGTGGCTCTACCGGCCAGGACCCACTCCTGACGGCAACCCACGATCACATTTGAGTGAGGCCCCAGCCCCCCATATCGTCTAACGGCGCCTCCGCCCGGTTCAGGATTCGCGCAGCGTCGGTGGCCATGTCGCGCACGATCGCCGCGGCGGGACGAACGTCGTGAATGAGCGATATCGCCTCTCCGACCAGGGGGGTGACGACGTCGAAGTCCTGTGCCGCGACGGCCTTTTCGAACGTGCTCACGGTCTCCGGTAGGCGCGCGAGCAGCTCCGACTCGTTGCCGTGCCATGTCTCGATCAGCGGATTGATCACCAGTCGCGCATCGTAATTCTGCGGCCAATCCCGCTGCCGTACAAGGTCATAGATCCGCGTGCGAAGGGTGTCGTCTCCGCACGCGTCGACGGCTCGCCGCTGGACCTGCGGAGTGACCAGTGCCTCGGTGCTGGCCCACAACCGGGTGCCGACGAGCACCCCGTCGGCGCCGAGCGCCAGCGCAGCCGCCAGTCCGCGACCGTCGGCGACACCACCGGCGGCCACCACCAGCGTCTTGGGGGAGTGCTCTGCGACGAGATCGACGATATCGGGTACGAGCGTAAACGTTGCGCGAGCGCTCATTCCGTGCCCACCCGCTTCGCCGCCCTGCGCCACGATGACGTCGGCGCCCACTTCCACGGCCCGGCGCGCCTGTTCGAGGGTCTGCACCTGGCAGGTGAGCGGAACGTTGGCCCGGTGGACGCGGTCGGCGAATTCACCTGGGTCGCCGAACGACAACATGACCGTCGCGGGTTGCCGCGCAAGGGCGATGTCGAGCAGCTCGGGATTGCGGGCAAGGCTCCAGGTGATGAACCCGACGCCGACCCGTGCCCCCTGCGCCTCGTCGAATTGGCGCTGCAGCCAATCCGCGTCGCCGTAGCCGCCGCCGATCAGGCCCAGGCCGCCGGCCGCGGTCACGGCCGCGGCCAGCCGGCCCCCGGACACCTCGGCCATCGGGGCGAGCAAGATGGGATTCTCAATCCCGAAGAATTCGGTGAGACGGGTATGCAGTGACATATTCGGCTCCTTGTTCACTTCAGCTCGCCGGTGCGGAACTGTGCTCGGCCGTGGCCGAAAGACCAATCCTCATCGGCGTTTTCGGTGATCGAGACGATCAGGTCTGCCGGGTCGACCCCGCACCGATCGGCGAGATTGGACGCCAACAGCTCATAGAACTTTTCTTTCATTTCGCGGGTGCGTCGCCGGCTCACCACGTGCAGCACCACCAGGCGGGATGAGCGGTCGATGCCCAGCCCCGTATCCCACGCCACGATCTCGTGAGCCGGATGGGTGTGCACTACCTGGTAGCGGTCGCGCGGTGGCACCCCGAACGCGTCGACCACCGCGTCATGGATTGCGTCCAGCAGCGTCTTGACCTCGGCTGGCGTACGCCCCTCGATGAGGTCGATATACAGCAGCGGCATTGTTTTCTCCCTTTCTCGGGTTATGCGCTTCTTGCAACCGACGTTAGGTCCCCGGAAATCCCGCGTGAAATGCCTGCTGTAATGGATCTATGCTTGTCAGGCATGAATGTCTTTGCGGGTAACCGAGTCGAGTTGCGTCACCTCCGGGTGTTCGAGGCGGTGGCGCGACTCAAGTCGTTCACCCGCGCCGCCGACGAGCTCAGCATCACGCAGCCCGCGCTGACCCGCACCATCCAGCAGTTGGAAGACGCGCTCGGAGTAGCACTTCTGGACCGCAGTTCGCGGCACGTGGAGACCACCAAGGCCGGGCAGCGGTTCCTCGACCACGTCGAACGTGTCCTGGCCGAGCTGGAACGCGGCTTCGCCGCCGTGCGGCGGCAGGCAAGCATTCGCCTCGGGTTCAGTTGGCTGTTGCCCGACCCCTGGGCGCAGGACACCGTGGCGCGGTTCGAGCGGGCCACCGGGACAAAGGTCAGGTTGATCCGCACCGACGATGCGCTGGCCGGCCTGCAGCAAGGGAAAGTCGATATCGCCGTGGTGCGCGGGCAGGTTGCGTCCAGCGCCGTGCAGGTCGTGCACCTGTTCAATGAGTCACGCGTCGCGGTGTGTTCGGTTCACTCACGCCTGGCGGAGAGATCGGAACTGGACTGGGCCGAGATCCCGCGCTGGCCACTGGTCGTCAACGTCGCCAGCGGCACCACCGGACCGTGGTCGTGGCCGGCGGCGGAAGGGCCGAAAACGGTGGTCGAGACAACGAATTTCGACGAGTGGATCGAATCCGTCGCCGCCGACCGCGGCATCGGCGTGATTCCCGACGTGGCGATCAGGCGCAACATCCATCCAGGAGTGAAGTTCATCGCGCTGCGGGGTGCACCCGATAGCCCGGTCGTGCTGGCGTTTCTGCCGCGCGCCCGCAACGCCGTGCTGCGCCGCTTCGTCGAGGCGGCTTTAGAAAGCGCTACCAGCGCTCACTGATCGCTGCGCTCAGGGACCTGGCCGATGACACGTCGGTGCAATTCCCCTGTGAGCACATGGATTTGGCGAGTCAACTCGGTGTTGGTCTTCAGCTCCAGCTCCTGGGTTTCGAAGTCATGGTCGGCCCTGTCCTGCTGGAAAGCCGACTGACGGTTCTGGCCGATCATCACGAAAGTCGACAGGAAGATCGCCTCGAGCGACACCACTAGGGTCAACGTCGGCCAGGGGTTGCGTTCCAGGACGATCATCCATAGGGCAAACAACGCCGCGTGAATCCAGACGAAGTTCATCGACCCAGCGAACGCCGTTATCCGGTCGGCCATGCGTAGCTGGAGATCCTCGCTTCGCCTCCTGGCCTCATCCAGGACGGCCGGATGGTGAACCTGTCCGCCTCGAAGTAGCCGACGAGGAATCAATTGTGGGTTGCGCCGATGGCCTTCGCTCTGGGTCGTCATGCTGGCTCATGCTAGTGCGGGCACCTGTGCCGAGCAGACGCAAAACCCCCTATTTCCTAGCGAAATCGGGGGCTTTCGCGTCTGCTCACCGATTCCAGGAACGGCTCCGCGACGGCGAGAAACCCCCGCGGGTCCGACGAGAAAACCACGTGTCCGGTGTCGAGGATCTCCAGCCGGGAATCACGGATGACGTCGTGGGCTATCCGTGCGGAGCTCAGCGGTATCGCGATGTCGCGCCTGCCCCAGACGATGAGCGTAGGCGCCGACAGCGCGTCGGCACGGTTGCGCAGGTCGTGCTCGGGGGTGGCGAAGCTTCGCCACAGGCCGGTGGCGGTCCGGACGCCGTCGTCGGTCCTTGCCCTGGCGATCGCGCGCTCGACGATCTCGCGGTCGTTGTCGCTCTTGGCTTTCATGTAACCGCGGACGAACAGGGGAGCGGTTCGCCACACCGCAGGCGTGCTCATCACCCGGCAGAAGGTGCGGACCAGTGGATTCAGCGGAACGAAGCCGCCGGTGTTGACCAGGATCAACCCCGCGACGAACTCCGGACGGGTGATCGCCAGCCGCGCGGCGGCGAACCCACCCACCGAGTTACCGATCAATGCCGCCCGCGCCAAACCGAGGCCGTCGACGACGTCTTCGAGCACGTCGGCGAACAGCGGCGCACTGGGCTCCATGCCAGCGTCGACGGGATCCGAATCCCCGTGCCCGGGCCAGTCCACCGCGATGGTGCGATAGCGCCGGGCCAGCGTCTCGACGATCGGGTCGAAGTCGTGCCGGTCGTGCAGGGTCGCATGCAGCAACAAAACCGTTGCCCCACTGCCTAATTCGCGATATGCGACGCGGCCCGCCCGAGTTTGGATGGTCGTCATGGGGCCTCCTTCCGTGGCTTGACCGACTGGTCGGTCATCCCGTACGCTACAACGAGGGGAATGCGTTGACAAGGAGGAAATCGCGATGCCGCCAGTCCCGCGGCCGGACGCACCATTTGCCGACAAGATGGCCTATTACCGCACGCAACACACATCGAAAGGGGTGCGGGCGACCCACCTCATCGGAACGCCGATCATCGCGGCCGGCGTGCCGCTACTGTTTGCCAAGCCAAAAGTGGGCGCCACGATGTTCATTGGAGGATGGGCCATGCAGATCATCGGCCACCGGCTGTTCGAGAAGAACCTCCCGTCGACGCACAAGGGGTGGATCACTTATCAACTGACCGGGGTGATCCACGTCTGCGAGCAGTACGACGAGATGCTGGCGCGGCGCAGCCGACGCAGGGTCAAGTGAGACCGCCCGAGCCTGGCCGTAACGCGCTGCTGGATGCGGGACAGCGCCTTTTGAGCACCTCCGACCTGGCCAGGATCTCCGTCAACGCGATCGTTGCCGAGGCGGGCATGGCGAAGGGCAGCTTCTATCAGCACTGGCCCAGCCGGACCGACTACGTGCGGGCGCTGCACGTCCGCTTTCACGACCAGCTCGAGGAATCGATCGTCGCCGCCATGGCCGAACTAGCGCCCGGGCGCGACCGACTCGAGGCGGGGATGAAGGTCTACCTTGACGGATGCTTGGCCGATGCGGCCACCAAAGCGCTGCTCGTGCAGTCACGCACGGAGGCCGGGCTCAGCGATCTGGTTGCGGCCCGCAACGAGACCGCGGCCACCTTGTTGTTGCCCGATCTGGTCGCGCTCGGATGGTCGCGGCCGGGGCCGATCGCCGCGCTGCTCGTTGCGGCCGTCGCCGAAATCGCGTTGCTCGAGCTTGCCGCCGGAAAACCCGACAAGGTGTTGCGCAACGGCCTGATTCGCCTGGCCACCGGCGACCGGGGCTGATCAGGATAGCGGGGCCAAACCGGAGCGCACCAAATCCAGACTTGCGGCCACGAGCTCGCCGAGATCGCCGACACAACCGTTGCGGCCCCAATTCTCAACGGCCACAACAAGGGCCGCCGCCAGAGCCGAGCCCGCGACCTGGGCGGCCAGGTCGATGTTCGTCATGTCCGGGTTGCGGTTTCTGACGAACTCGGTCAGCACGTCGGCGAACGACGACTGCACCACCCGGAGATGGCCCGCGATGCGATCCGCGTCGATCAACTCCGTGCGAGCGGTCGCGGCCTGGCGGACCACTTCCAGGTCATGCGGGAAGGCCGCAACGCTCGCCAGGACCGCATCGAACAGCGACTCCGAGGCCGGACGCTGCGCAAGAGCTTCGGCCAGCCACTCCAGCTGCGTCTCGTAGTCCTGGAACAACACCGCTTCCTTGGTGGGGAAGTGCCGGAAGAAGGTGCGTTCGGTGACCCCGGCTTCGGCGGCCAGCTCCGTCACCGTCACGTTGGCAAACCCCTTGCGGGCGAAGCTCTTCAAGGCAGCCTGGCGAAGAGCCTCGTGCGTCGATCGGCGGCGCAGCTCGTGACGGTTCATCGACGACATCTTCCAATTATGTCAGTACTGACATATTCTGTCACCCGAACAGGGATCTAGGAGGGCCAGCGGATGACGGACTATGACGCGATCGTCGTGGGGGCCGGGCACAACGGGCTGACCGCCGCGGCGATTCTGCAGCGCGCGGGCCTGCGCACCGTGTGCGTGGAGGCCAACACCTACGTAGGAGGAATGGCGGCGACGGTCGAACTGATCGATGGCTTCCGCTACGAGATTGCGGGTTCGGTCAAGTTCCCCATGCCCAGCCTCATCACCAAGGATCTCGGGCTCGACACGCTGCCCGAGGTGGAGCCAGACGTGATGTCGACCAACATCGGCGAAAACGGCGAAGAGCCGATGGTCTTCTACCGCGACCCAATGCAGCTCATGACGCACCTCGGCGAAAAGCACGGCTTGGAGGCCGTCACCGGCATGGCCGAGCTGATCGGCTGGAGCCAGGGGCCGGCAAAGGCGCTCGGCCGCTTCGATGTTCGCCAGCCCCCCAAAACCATCGACGAAATGTACGCTTGCGCGGCCAACGAGGCCGAACGCCGCGCGATTCACGAAATGCTGTTCGGGTCGGCGATGGACGTGATCGACCGATACCTGCCCGATAAGGACAAGCACGCCGTCATGCGCGGCATGCTGGCGTTTCTGGCCGTCAACTCGACCTATCGCGGCCCCTATACACCAGGCAGCGCCACCTGTTTGGCGTTCGCGCTTGCGCTGCCCTTGGATGAGACAGGCAGCACCGCGATGATGAGCAAACTCAAGGGCGGGATCGGCGCGCTCACCGAACACCTGCATGAGCTCTTCATTTCCCATGGCGGTGAAATCAAATTCCGCGCCAAGGTCGAGCAGATTCTGGTCGAAAATGGGGCCGTCACCGGCGTTCGGCTGCGCGACGGCTCGACGATCACCGCGCCGGTCGTGGTGTCCAACCTGTCGCCGGACGTCACCCTCACCGAGCTGATCGCACCCGAACACGTTCCGGCGGACCTGATCTCGCGTTTCGCAGGCCGCGATCACCGCGCCTCTTTTGTGCAGATCCACTTCGCGCTGGACGGGCTGCCCGAATTCGCTCCGCCCTACGAGCTGTTGAACGAGGACGGTATGCAACAGTCGATCGGTATCTTCGGCTCACCCGAAGAGCAACAACGGCAATGGGAGATCTGCCGGCAGGGCATTGTTCCCGACAATCCGTCGATGGGCATGCAGATCCCATCGGTACATGATCCCAGCATGGCGCCGCCCGGTAAGCACGCCGCGAGCGCGTTCGCCTACGCCTTCCCCGTCGAAGTCGGCCGAGACCAGCATGGGCACCTCAAAAACGAGATGGCACAACGTGTTATCGACAAGATCACCAGGTTCGCGCCGAACTTCAAAGACATCATGATCCGCCACATCACGTTCGCGCCGTATCACATGAACACCATGTTCGGCGCACCCGCCGGCGACTTCTGCCACGGCCTGCTGCACCCGGATCTGATGGGGCCAAATCGCCCGGGGCCCAAAGGGTTCCTGGACATGCCGATTCCGATCGACGGCCTCTACCTCGGCGGCGCAGGATGCCACGGCGGCCCGGGCATCACCTTCACTCCCGGGTACAACGCCGGCTATCAGGTGCTCGACGACGCGTCCTGACCCGGTCTCAGCTCCCGAATGTTCCGATCAGCTGGGCCTGCGCGTTTGCCGCACCGGCGATCGTCTGCGCCGCTTGCGGGCCCGCCAGCCCGCCCGGCAGCTGGTAGTCGTTGGGGAGCTGGTACAGGGTGAACCGGTAATGGTGCACCCCGCTGCCGGGCGGCGGGCAGGGCCCGCTGTACACGGGCTGGCCGGTGGAGTTCGGCAGGGTGACCCCGCCACCTGGAGTCCCACCATCGACGATGCGGCCCGAACCCGGGGCGATTCCGATCACAATCCAGTGGATGAATGTTCCGCCGGGAGCGTCGGGGTCGTCGACAACGAGTGCTCCTCCCAACGGCGCCGACCAGGTCAAGGGTGGCGCGGAGTCGGTGCCTTTGCAGGTGTACAGCACCGGTATCGGCGCACCGTCGGCGAACGCCGGACTGCTGATCGTTAGCGGCCCGGTGCCGGGCGCCTGCGCCAGAGTCCGGCCGACGGTGGTCACGTCCCGGGCAAGCGGTGCCGTATTCCGAGCACCATCGCCGCCTCCGCGGTATCCGACCAGCGCCGCCGCGAGTGCCAGGCCCGCGGTGGCCAATGTGATTCGGTGAAATGCGCTCGCTGCCGGTTCCATACTGAACATTCTGTGGCTGATCAGCTCACGGCACCAGCACGACCTTGCCGATGTTCTCCCGCGCCGCCAGAATCCGGTGCGCCTCCGGCGCTTCGGCGAAGGGAACGGCGGCGTGAACGATCGGGGAGGCGATGCCATCATCGAGGGCCTTTTTCAGCGGAGTGATCCATGGTTCGAGGGTGCCGCGATCGTCCCACAGCCGCAGCATGTTCAGGCCGATCACGGCCTTGGACTCCGAGAGTTGGTCGAGCAGGCTGAATCCGCGCAGCATCGCCAACACCTGTGGCGCCGCCGTGCGCAGCGAGCGTTTCTCACCCTGCTGCAGGTTCGAAATCCCGTAGCCGACAAGCCTTCCGCCGGGACGCAGCAGGCCGTAGGACCGCCGCAGCGACGTGCCGCCGAGCGCGTCGAGCACAAGGTCATACGGGCCGAGGCCTTTCCACCAGCCGTCGCGGCGGTAGTCGATCGCGCGGTCGACGCCCAACTCGGTCAGCTTCGGGTGCTTTCCGGGCGACGCGGTGCCGTGCACTTCGGCCCCGGCGGCCTTGGCGAATTGGATGGCCGCGATGCCGACGCCCCCGGCCGCGGCATGAATCAGCACCCGCTCGCCGGCGCGCAGCGACCCGTAGCCGTGCAGGGCCGCCCACGCGGTCGCGTAGTTGACCGGGACCGCGGCGCCCTGTTCGAAGCTCACCGCAGCGGGGAGCGCCACCGAGTCGCTGGCCGACACGTTGACGATTTCGGCGTAGCCACCGAACCGGGTACCGGCCAATACGCGTTCGCCGAGTCGGTCCGCATCGACACCGTCGCCGACGGCCTCGACGGTCCCGGCCACTTCGTAGCCCACCACCGCCGGCAGCTTCGGCGCGTCCGGATACAGGCCGACGCGGGCCATATGGTCGGCGAAGTTCACCCCCGCCGCCCGCACCGCGATTCGCAGCTGGCCCGGGCCGGGCGGGGGCGGGTCCGGCCGCTGCTGCACCTGTAAGACCGATGGGTCGCCGTGCTTGGTGATGACGACTGCGCGCATCGTTTACCTCCTGACTTCCGACATGTCAATGATCTCCGGCCGAGCGAATCGCATAAACGCCAGGGCACAACGACTAGCTTCCTGGGTGTGCATTACGACTGGGAGCGGCTGACTAGCAGCGTCTATCGCTGTCGGCTGCCGTTCTGCGACGTCACGACCGGTCTGGTGCAGGGCGGCAGCGGAGCGCTGCTCGTCGACACTGGGACCACCCTCGTCGAGGCGGCCGCGATCGACGCCGACGTCCGCGAGATCGCGGGATGTGCGGTCACGCATGTTGTCCTGACGCACAAGCACTTTGACCATGTGCTGGGTTCATCGCAGTTCGCCGGAGCGGAGGTCTTCTGTGCACCCGAGGTTGTCGAATACCTGTCGTCGGAAACCGGCCAACTTCGCGACGACGCGCTGAGCTACGGCGCGGACAGCGGTGAGGTCGATCGCGCGATCGCGGCCTTGCAGCCATCGCGGCACGGAATCTCCGACACCGTCGTCGATCTCGGGGGTCGTAGCGTGACGATCGCCCACCTAGGCCGCGGTCACACTACGGCAGACCTGGTCGTGCTGGCGCCCGCCCCCGATGGCGAGGCCGGTCCGCTGGTGGTCTTCACCGGTGATCTCGTCGAGGAGTCCGGCGACCCGTGCATCGACGCCGATTCGGATCTGCAGGCCTGGCCGGCCACGCTCGATCGGGTGCTCGCGGTCGGGGGACCGGACGCCATCTACGTCCCGGGTCACGGGAGCGTCGTCGATGCCGAGTTCGTCCGTCGCCAGCGAGATTGGTTAAGGGAACGCGCAGGCCACGAAACCAGTTGAGCGCGAGCTACTCTGCTTTGCAGGCGGCGATGAGTGCCGTTGACCAGCCAACGGCCAGATCCATGGTGCACGCCTGTCGTGTACAACCTGGTGTTGGCGGGCTCGGCACTTTTGATCGACGCCAAGGGACTATCGGCGGAAAATGCCCACCCCATCCTGACGTGAAGGTTTCCGGTCTCGACCAGCAGCTCGCTGTGTTTGGGGCCGAGCCCGAGCGGCACCGAAAGGGGAAGAAACCAACGGTCGAAGCGCAATTCCGTCTGGACAAAAGGGCCTTACCTGCTGGTTGGATTACCGCGGCGGTTTATCGCCGGCCCACCGTGGTCTTCAAATAGTCTTCAAAAACGTTCGAAAGCCCTCGATTCCCAACTGGAGAGCAGCCGCGCATGATCGACGACATAGTGCTTCGTTGCGTCGTCACCGTACTGTTCGTGCTGAGCGCCGCCGAATGGGGCGTCGGGGTCGTCACCCAACGCAGGGTGTGGACCGCGATTGTCCGCTACGGGTTGCATTTCGTGATGTCAATCGCCATGGCGGTGATGGTCTGGCCGTGGGGTGCGCGGTTGCCCACGACGGGACCCACCGTGTTCTTCCTGTTCGCTGCGCTGTGGTTTGTGGTGGCCACGACGTTTGTGTCGGAGAAGACCGTCGCGAAGCGGGCCGAGTACGGATATCACGCGCTGATGATGCTGGCGATGGCGTGGATGTACGCCGTCATGAAGATGCCGAGAGACATGCCGATGCCGGACATGAACATGCCCGCGACCGATATGCCGGCAACCGGCGGGTCGCCGGGATGGATCACTACGATCAATTGGTTCTGGTTCGCCGGCTTGGTGGTCGCGACGGTCTTCTGGGCCTACAGGTTCGCTGCTGAGCGATCGCACGGCGCGGTCCACCGTTGGTGGCTGGATAGCCTGGGTCAGGCGTTGATGGCTACCGGAATGGCTATCGTGTTCGGCGCCATGCTATTTCAGGCCTAACCCAACGCGTGGGCATAGATCCTGCCAGCCCGCTGTTGGCGCGTGATTCAACTCACAGGGTTGGGGATACACTGCACTTCGTTAGTGGAATTGGGGCTAAAGAGGAGCGTGAGTCCATGGCTATCGACACGGACACTGACGTCCATACACCGTTCGAGCAGGATGTCGCGGCAACGCAGCGATACTTCGACAGCTCGCGCTTTGACGGCATCATTCGCCTCTACACCGCGCGCCAAGTAGCAGAGCAGCGGGGCACGATCCCCACCGACTACACGGTTGCACGAGAGGCGGCAGCGGCCTTCTACCCTCGCCTGCGCGAACTGTTCGCCGCGAAGAAGAGCATCACGACGTTCGGGCCGTACTCACCGGGTCAGGCCGTGAGCATGAAGCGGATGGGCATCGAGGCGATCTACCTCGGCGGCTGGGCGACCTCGGCGAAGGGCTCCATCACCGAAGACCCCGGCCCCGACCTGGCCAGCTACCCGCTGAGCCAGGTTCCCGACGACGCCGCGGTACTGGTGCGCGCCCTGCTCACCGCCGACCGCAACCAGGAGTACCTGCGCCTGCACATGAGCGAGTCGCAGCGTGCGACGGCAACGCAATATGACTACCGGCCGTTCATCATCGCCGACGCCGACACCGGCCACGGCGGAGATCCACACGTGCGCAACCTAATCCGCCGCTTCGTCGAGATCGGGGTGCCCGGCTATCACATCGAGGATCAGCGCCCAGGTACCAAGAAGTGCGGCCACCAAGGCGGCAAGGTTTTGGTGCCGTCCGACGAACAGATCAAGCGCCTCAATGCGGCCCGTTTCCAACTCGACGTCATGCGGGTGCCCGGCATCATCGTCGCGCGCACCGATGCCGAGGCGGCCAACCTGATCGACAGCCGCTCCGACGAGCGCGACCAAGCGTTCCTGCTCGGGGCCACCAACCTGGACATTCCTTCCTACAAGGGCTGTTTCCTGGCAATTGTGCGGCGCTTCTACGAGCTGGGCGTCAAGGAGCTGAACGGTCACCTTCTCTACGCTCTTGCCGACGGCGAGTCCGCGTTCGCCAACGCGTGGCTTGAGCGCCAAGGCATCCTGGGCCTGGTCTCCGACGCCGTCAACGCCTGGCGAGACAACGGGCAGAAGTCCATCGACGATCTCTTCGACCAGGTCGAGTCGCGGTTCGTGGCCGCCTGGGAGGACGACGCCGGCCTGATGACCTACAGCGACGCCGTGGCGGAGGTACTCGCGTTCGGCGAGAGCGAAGACGAGCCGGCGAGCATGAGCCCCGAGGAGTGGCGGCAGTTCGCCGCCCGGACATCGCATTACGCAGCCCGGGAGAAGGCGAAGGAGCTGGGCACCGACCCGCCCTGGGACCCCGAGCTGGCGAGGAGCCCGGAAGGCTACTACCAGATCCGCGGCGGCATACCGTATGCGATCGCCAAGTCCCTCGCGGCTGCGCCGTTCGCCGACATCCTCTGGATGGAGACCAAGACAGCGGACCTCGCCGACGCTCGGGAGTTCGCCGAGGCCATCCACGCCGAGTTCCCGGATCAGATGCTGGCCTACAACCTGTCGCCGTCGTTCAACTGGGACACCACCGGCATGACCGACGAGGAGATGAAGTGCTTCCCCGAGGAACTCGGCAAGATGGGCTTCGTCTTCAACTTCATCACCTACGGCGGACACCAGATCGACGGCGTCGCCGCCGAGGAGTTCGCCACCTCGCTGCAGCAGGACGGCATGCTGGCGCTGGCGCGGTTGCAGCGCAAGATGCGTCTGGTCGAATCCCCTTACCGCACACCGCAAACCCTGGTCGGCGGACCTCGCAGCGACGCCGCGCTGGCCGCCTCCTCCGGACGCACGGCGACCACCAAGGCCATGGGCAAGGGCTCCACCCAGCACCAGCATCTGGTGCAGACCGAGGTGCCGAAGAAGCTGCTGGAGGAGTGGCTGGCGCTCTGGAGCGAGCACTACCAGCTGGGCGAGAAGCTGCGCGTGAAACTGCGGCCACGGCGCGCCGGCTCGGATGTGCTGGAACTCGGAATCGTCGGCGACGATGACGAGCAGCTGGCCAACGTAATCGTCGATCCCATCAAGGATCGGCACGGCCGCAGCATCCTTCAGGTGCGCGACCAGAACACCTTCGCCGAGAAACTGCGGCAGAAGCGACTGATGACCTTGATTCACCTCTGGCTGGTGCACCGCTTCAAGGCCGACGCGGTGATTTACGTGACGCCGACCGAGGACAACCAGTACCAGACCTCGAAGATGAAATCCCACGGCATCTTCAGCGAGGTCTATCAGGAGGTGGGCGAGATCATCGTCGCCGAGGTGAACCGCCCGCGCATCCAAGAGCTGCTGGCGCCCGATCGTGTGGCCTTGCGGAAGTTGATCACTAAGGAAGGCTGAACGGCCAGGTCGCCCGCCAAGCCTGCGGCGGCGAGAACAAGCTGCTCAATAAGCAGAGCGCACACCGCGGTGGTGATGGTGGCGCTTGTAACCCGACGCTATCGAGCGAAACCATGAGCATGGTCACACTTCGCGGCCGGAAATAGTTGCATAGGCGTAGAGTTTACTTATCGATGACAATCTTGAAATGACAGGAGAATCCGATGAGTGGAACCAAGAAAATCGCGATGTTGGGTGGTGCGGCCGCGCTGGCTTTCGCGGTCGGATTCGGCGGCGTCGGCGTCAGCTCTCTGGGCAACACCCCGACAACGACGACGCACCCTGCGCCCAGTGCTGCAGCAGCGCCTGCCAATGCCGCTCCCGGCGTGCACTACGCCACTCTCGTCAACTGCGTTGCCGGCCTCGACTGCTAAGCGCCAGCGCATCAGGTCGTTGGGTTGTCACCGACAACCCAACGGCCTTCTTTCTTGGGCTCTCTGCGGGTACGCCCTGCAGCGTCCTGCGCCGGGTCCTAGGGTCCGGCACCGAGTTCGGGTTATGGTTCGGGAACTCGTATGCAAGGGGACCTTCAATGGCGAAGCTCAGGTTTGGATATTTCATCGCGCCGTTTCACCGCGCGGGGACTAACCCGACGCTCGCCCTGCAGCGAGATCTGGAATTCGTCCAACACCTCGACGCGCTCGGCTTCGACGAAGCGTGGATCGGCGAACATCACTCGGCCGGCAGCGAACTGATCGCCTCGCCGGAGATTTTCATCGCGGCCGCCGCGGAGCGGACCAAGTGGATCAAGCTCTGCACCGGGGTGATCTCGCTGGCCTACCACAACCCGCTGTGGGTCGCCGACCGGCTGATGATGCTGGATCACCTCACCCACGGTCGGGTGATCGGCGGGCTGGGGCCGGGCTCGCTGCCCAGCGACTCGTCGATGATCGGGCTGACCCCCACCGACACTCGTGAGCTGCTGGAAACCAACCTCGACATCCTGGTCCGGCTGCTGGCGGGGGAGACGGTGAGCGCGAAGACGCCGACGCACGAGCTACACGACGCCAAGCTGCAGCTCGCCCCCTACTCCGACGGCGGGGTCCCACTGGCGGTCGCCGCGGTCGCTTCACCGACGGGTGCACGGCTGGCCGGCAAGCACGGCATCGGCCTGCTGTCCATCGGGGCGACGCTGACCATCGAGGGCTTCAACGCGCTGCAATATCACTGGGACATCGTCGAAGAACGCGCAGCGGCATTCGGCACCAAGGTCGATCGCAAGAACTGGAGCCTGGTCGGGCCGTTCCATATCGCCGAAACCGACAAGCAAGCCCGCGAGGACGTGAAATTCGGCCTCGAGCCGTGGTTCCGGTACTTCCAGAAGGTGGCCGCGTTCCCGCAGATGACCATGCCGGGCGAGCAGCTCGACGAGATGATCGACGTCATCAACGAGAACGGCGCGGGTGTGATCGGCACGCCGGAGCGGGCACGGGCGCAGGTGCAGCGGATGTGGGATCAATCCGGCGGGTTCGGCTGCATGCTGCAGATGGGCCACGAGTGGGCCAATCCGGCGGCGACCAAACGGTCAGCCGAGTTGTTCGCCGCCGAAGTGATGCCGCATTTCCAGGGTCAGGCACAGCCGACGCTGGACGCCGCCGCGCGCGCCAGCGAGGCGCGAGAAGGCCTTGCGCAGTCGCAGAATCAGGCCGTCGAGCACATGACCAAGAAGTACCAGGACGAACTCAAGTCGAAGTAGCGGCTGCGATCCCGAACCACCGCACAAGCACGTCACGCAGTTCTGCCGTATCCGGCGCACCGTCGGACCCGGATTCTGAGGTTGCCCACGCCACGTAACCATCCGGGCGCACCAGCACGGCCGTTGCCGCCACGTCGCCGACCGGGCGTCCCACCGCGACGGTGAGTCGGTCGGCGACGTCGGCCAGCGCCGCCGCCACCAATCCGCCCTCGGTGAGATCGACAAGCAGCGGCCGCCCGTCGCGGGCGAGCTCCGCAATGCGTCGGGTTCCGTCGCCGTTGGCCACGGCGAAGTCGGGCACCCAGTGCCCAGCGAGCGGATGCGCTGGGGCATCCAGGGCCCCGACGAACCGGTTTTCCGCTCCCGACACCAGGTCGACGAGGCGGCGGACGACGGCGGGCTCGGTGACCAGTTCGGAGAAGAGTTCCCGCAACGCCGTGACTTCGGGCCCGGGCCGGACGAGAGCCAGCTGGGCGCGGGTGTGCATGATGACCCGCTCGGCGGCGGGCCGACGCTCGGCCTCATAGGTGGCGAGCAGAGCGGGATCGACTTGCCCGTTGAGGACGGCCGCCAGCTTCCAGCCAAGGTTCACGGCGTCCTGCAAACCGAGGTTGAGCCCGGGTCCGCCCATCGGGGAGTGCACGTGCGCCGCGTCGCCGACCAAGATCACCCGGCCCAGCCGATATTGCGACGCGATCCGAGAGTTGATGCCGCGAAAGCGGCGTAGATCCAGGGGCATGTCGGGCGATGCCGGCCGCAACGGCACCTCGACGCCGATGACCCGTTCCAGGCTGGCCTCCAGTTCTGCCAGGCTCATGGGCGGTTCGTCACCGTTTCGGTCGGCCGGGTGCTCGCGGGCCGTTGGATCCAATTCGAAGACGATCACCGCCGCCCGGCGCCCCAGGGCACCGCAGGCGAAAACGCCCCGCTCGGCCCGATGGAACCCCAACGGCGGGATGCGGCCGAAGCCGGGTACGTCCAGCGCGCCGCTGACCGGATCGACCCACTCGGCTGGCGGCAGCACGTCGAATCCCATCCGGGCGACCGCGTCGTGCGACGTCATGCCCGGGAAATCGATGCCCGCCAACTTGCGGGTCGTGCTGGTGCCGCCGTCGGCGCCGACGAGATACTTCGCCCTCAGCTCGTAGTCACCATCGGGCCCGCTGACGTGCACGGTGACGCCGTCGGCGTCCTGGTCGAAGCCGGTAAGCCCGTGCCCCCAGCGAATGTCGGCTTGGTATTGGACGGCCCGCTCCGCGAGCGCCTGAACCAGCTTGGGTTGCTGAATGGGGAGCATGAACATTTGCGGATTCGGCACCAGCGAGAGGTCCAACGGGAAGGCCGCAAACATCGCGCGCGGCGCGCGCTGGGGCGGCCCCTCCGTTCCCGCGAGCGTGCTGTACAGACCGCGGTGGTCCAAAATCCGAACCCCTTGGCCGACAATGCCATTGGCGCGGGGTTGCGGATTGGGGCCCGGCATCGGATCCAACACCACGGGCCGGATCCCGGCCAACCCCAGCTCAGCGGCGAGCATCAGGCCGTTCGGACCGCCTCCCGCGATGGCCACGTCAATCACTGTCAATCACTTAGCCCAGCTTACTAGATTTCATATGCGAGCGACAGCCGCTTCCGAGCCGGGAGCTAGACCCAAGGCGCAAACCGGAAGCATGACCCACTTCAGATTTGACGAAATCAACACCACCGACGCGCGGCGTCGCCAATTACGAACGATGCAAATCATTTTCGCCGGGGGCGCCGCCGTGGCCATGCTCGCACTGTTCGACGTGGCGCGGCCCGACTCGACACCATCCGTGCTCGCTTCGGGATCGGTGCGCCTGGTTGACCAGGCGTTTCCCCAGACGGCACCAGGCCTGCTCGGCGGCGGCGGATTGGCTTCCGATGAAAGCAGCGACCAAGCTCAACAACAGGAACAACTGGCTATGCAAGAGATGCTGCAGTCCGAGCAGCAGGCCGAAGAACAAAACGAAGCGGCCCAACAGCAGGCTCAGCTGGACGAGCAGCAGGCCAACACCCCATAGTCCCGTGGTGTCGGCGCCCTCGAAAGCGTTGGTAAGCAACCCGTAGCAGAATCGGGGGATGCAAACAGGACCGCCGGACAGTGCTGCTTTACTCGCCGAGCAGCGCGCCTTCTACCGGGCACGCGCTCCCGAATACGACCACTGGTGGCAACGGCGCGGCCGCTACGATCACGGCCCCGACGACACCGCCGAGTGGGACAGACAGGTCCAGGCGGTGGCGCAAGCCCTGGACACGTTCGGCCCTGCCGGCGATGTCCTGGAGTTGGCGGGCGGCACCGGGTGGTGGACCCAGCGGCTTGCGCAGACGGCCGCGAGCCTCACGGTGGTTGATTCGTCCTACGAGACATTGCACATCAACCGGGAACGGGTTGGCCGGCCGGCCGGAAAAAGCGTCACCTACGTCGTGGCCGACGTCTTCGACTGGCGCCCGGAGCGGCGCTACGACACGGTGTTCTTCTCGTTCTGGCTGTCGCATGTACCCCGGCATATGTTCGAGAAGTTCTGGGCGTTGGTGGCATCGTGCCTGCGCCCCGGGGGAAGAGCCTTCCTGATCGACAATCGCCGGGATCCGACCCGCGAAGCGCCGGATCCCTACGTCGTCGACGAAGCCGACGATGTCCAGATGCGCCGGCTCACCGACGGTTCCGAGCATCGCGTGGTCAAGGTCTTTTATGAGCCAGACGAACTCGCCGAGCGCCTACGACGGCTGGGCTGGGTCGCAGACGTGGCCGCGACATCGCGGTTCATCTACGGGGCAGCGGTGAAAAGCCTTACCCCCCAATAAGAAAGGCTAGCATCCACCGCCCGACTGACGCTCGGCCTCCTTCACCAGCCGGCCCGCGAAGAACCGAACCGCGCCGCCCAGCGCGGCCCGCATCACCCGGCCCGTCCCGGGAACACCCTCGATGAACGAACCGCTCCAGTGGAGTTCGGTACCGCCGGTCGCGTTCGGCGTGAAGACCACCTCTGCGACGTAGTCCTTGGCCGGGCTCGCGGGTCCGACCAACTTGTACACGTGGCGGCGATCCGGCTCGTAAACGACGGTCTCCTCCTCAACGAGCACGGGCCACATCCCCACCTTGCGAATAGCCCCGATACCGCCCGGTGCCGGATCGCCTTGCCGCGCCCAACTCGATTGAACGACGATCGGCTTGGCCCACGTGGCCCAGTTGGCGCCGTCCGTCTCCAGCCGGAACAACGTTGCGGCGGGCGCGGTGCTGGTCTTAGTGACCTCGAACGTGAACTTCCGACCCGACATGCCTGACTCCCTCGTGAGATCAGCTCAATGACCCTGAATGGCACTGCCGCGTACCCTACCCCGCCGGATTATGGCGCAAAATACTCGAAGCTCTGGAAACCACACCTGTCACAAACAGTTTGGGGTACGTCGATGTGTCCACCTCA
Source organism: uncultured Actinomycetota bacterium (assembly GCA_963767375.1). Lineage (GTDB taxonomy): Bacteria > Actinomycetota > Actinomycetes > Mycobacteriales > Mycobacteriaceae > Mycobacterium. Next base: position 115,717 of record CAVYDT010000003.1, on the reverse strand, counting down.
CAGCGAGAACGTGGCAATCATCCGCCGAAGTCACCCAACGTTGTCTTGAGAGGCGGACAAAAACCCACCCACCAAGCTGTGGTGACTGATGTGACTTTGTAAGTAACAGGGCCCCGAATGCGTCAGAGCATGTGCGGCGCAATGAGTACCGCGGCGCTGAACACCGCGAAACCGATCAGGAACGCAATGACCGTAAAACCCATCACCTGGCGGACATTCAGCTTCGCGATCGCGAGCAGGGGCAACAGCCAAAACGGCTGAATCATATTCGCGACCCCCTCGCCGATCGCGACTGCCATGGAGATCAGCCCGAGGTAAGCCGGCGAATGCTGGTGCAGCGCAAGCGCCGAACTAACGGCGATTGGTCCCTGCACGCCCCAGTGGCCGCCGCCGGATGGCACGAACAACGAGATGATGACCGAACCCACGAAAGTCAGGAACGGCAGCGTGTACTGGTTGGCGCCCGTCACGAGCGCCTCGGCGAGCACCGTCTGCAAAGGCTTGCCCGAACCCGTAGGAAGATAGCCCAGCAGGCCGACGATCCCGCCGTAGAGCGGATACTGCAACAGCAGTGGGCCAGAGACCTTCGCCGCGCCGGAGAATGCGCGGATAAAGCGAATCGGCGTGCGGTGCAGCAACGCGCTCGTCACGGTGAACAACATGATCATCGACGAGATATTGAGCTGAAAGCCGCTCAGCACGAAGTACGTCATGCCCGCCGCGAAGACGAGGACATTGAGGATCCACAGGTTTTCCAACCACTCAGCAAACGTCCGCTTGCCGGGGGTCGGGGCGGCTTCCGGCTCCTCCTCGAAGACCGCGGGATCGGGTTCGAGGCTCTGCGCCGGCGCCATCCGCCAGATCGCGATGGCCAGCAGGACGAGCACCACAATCACCGACACCCAACTGTAGGGCTGGAAGATCGTGAGCGTCAGCGGCACGTTCGCGCCAGTCATCTTGTGTATCACATTGATTGGGCTGCTCGCGTCGGTGTTCGCCAGCGCGATCGACGACGACAAGCCCTGCGTCCACACGATGAAGCCCATGAACGCGGCGGCGATGAGGTAACCGAAATGCGCACCGGTGAGCCTCTTCGCGACCTGGCGAGCCACCAGCGCACCTGACACGAGACCGAGTCCCCAGTTCAACAGCGAAAGGACGGCGCTGACACCGAAACACAGCAGGGCGCCTTCGACCTGGTTCCTCGGCTTGCTCGCGATGTAGACGATGGCCCGCTTGAGGACGGGCGCCTCGGCGAGGGTGTAGCCGGTCACCAGGATGAGCACCATTTGAAACGCGAAAGTGAAGATGTTCTGCGATCCCCACACGCCGCCGTACCACGCCTTGAGCACGCCGGACGGCGTCGCGCCCCGGACAAGCAGCGCGATGAGCCCAACCACAAGGACGGTGAGGATCACCGCAAACAGGTACGGGTCCGGCATCAAGCGTTCGACATACCGAACACACAGGGCGGTGAGCCAGCGCATCACGCCACGTCGTTCGGCCTTATGGTCCTGTTCTTCCGTCATCGACCTACCTTGATCAGCGCGTGACACTCGACCAACTCCTAAATGAGTAACCACACGATCGCGGCGGCCACCAGGAGCAGGCCGACCACGATCGCCCAGCGAACAAGTCGCGACTGGCGATGGAGCCAGTCGCGCATCTGCGTGAAGCGCCAGTCGGTCCACGCATAGGCGCGAGCGGCCCAATCGGCTTCGACCGCGAGGAGGCGAAGTGCGATCAGCAGCGCCGGGATGCCGACTTCGGGCAGCAGCACGATCATCGGGATGGACGCAACGAGCAGCACGCCGCCGAAGACGGCGAGAGCCGCGCGAACCGGCATCGGCCTGGCGCGGCCGCGCTCGCGGTAAGCAAACACTCGGCTAAGCGCGGCATCGCGTGCGGTGCTCAGGGTGTTGTGATCACGTGCGTCCACAGATGCTCCTGCCTTAGCGCCTACCTGAGGACGATGTCGGGGCGGTACGGCAGGCACTCTAGTGCACACATGGCTTGCCTAGACTGCCCGTTATGGATAGCGGTTCCCGGCAGAACTTCTCGGAGCAGCCACAAGGCCTGCTCAAGATCGAGGACTGCCAGAATGCCGACGGCGGCGTCGAGATGCCGCCGGGCACGACGCTGATATCCCTGATCGAGCGCAACATCGCGAATGTCGGTGACATGGTGGCGTATCGCTACCTCGACTACAGCCGCTCGGTTGACGCGCAGGCCCACGAAGTGACCTGGAACCAACTCGGTGTCCGCTTGCACGCCATCGGTGCGCGCGTGCAACAGGCCGCGAGCCGCGGGGAGCGCGTCGCGATTCTCGCGCCGCAGGGCATCGATTATGTCGCCGGGTTCTACGCGGCGATCAACGCGGGCACCATCGCGGTACCCTTGTTCGCGCCCGAATTGCCCGGGCATGCCGAACGTCTCGACACGGCGCTTCGCGATTCCGAGCCGACTGTCGTGCTGACGACCGCGGCGGCCAGGGACGCCGTCGAGTATTTCCTGAACAATGTCGCGCACATCCGCAGGCCACAGGTCATCGTCATCGATCAGATACCGGACGCGGCGGGGGAGCAGTTCGTTTACACCGAGCTCGGCATGGACGAGGTGTCGCACCTGCAGTACACCGGGGGCGCGACGCGGGCCCCAGTCGGCGTCGAGATCACCCACCGTGCGGTGGGCACCAACCTGGTGCAGATGATCCTGTCGATCGACCTGCTGGACCGTAACACCCACGGCGTCAGCTGGTTACCGCTCTACCACGACATGGGTTTGTCGATGATCGGCTTTCCGGCGGTATACGGCGGACACTCCACCTTGATGGCTCCCACTGCCTTTGTCCGCAGGCCGCTGCGGTGGATTCACGCCATGTCCGATGGGTCGCGGCAGGGCCGCGTGGTCACCGCCGCGCCGAACTTCGCCTACGAGTGGACCGCGCAGCGCGGCCTGCCCGCGCCCGGCGAGAACGTCGATCTCAGCAATGTGGTGATGATCATCGGGTCCGAACCGGTCAGCATCGACGCGATCCGGACCTTCAACAAGGCGTTCGCGCCGTACGGTTTGCCGCGCACGGCGTTCAAGCCCTCCTACGGCATCGCGGAGGCGACGCTGTTCGTCGCCACCATCGATCGCGACGCCGAGGCTACGGTCGCGTATTTCGACCGCGAGCAACTGGGCGCCGGTCGCGCGGTGCGCGTCGCCGCCGATGCCCCGAACGCGGTTGCGCAGGTGTCGGTCGGTCGGGCGGCCCGCAGCCTGTGGGCGGTGATCGTCAGCCCCGAGACTCACGCGGAATTACCCGACGGCGAGGTCGGCGAAATCTGGTTGCAGGGCAACAATGTTGGCCGCGGCTACTGGAAGATGCCCGATGAGACTCAAATCGCGTTCGGCACCAAGCTGAGTTCGCGGCTCGGGGAGCACAGCCACGCTGACGGTTCGGTCGCCGACGGCACCTGGCTGCGGACCGGGGACCTGGGCGTGTATCTCGACGGCGAGCTTTACGTCACCGGCCGAATCGTGGATCTGGTGAGCATCGACGGTCGCAACCACTATCCCGACGACATCGAGGCCACCGTCGCGGACGCATCGCCGATGGTGCGCCGGGGATACGCGACGGCGTTGTCCGTTCCCGACGGCGACAGCGGCGACGCCGGCCGACGGCTGGTGATCATTGCCGAACGTGCCGCGGGCACCAGCCGTGCCGATCCCCGGCCGCCGATCGAGGCCATCGAGACGGCAGTCTTGCACCGTCACGGTCTGACCGTCTCCGATGTGCGGTTCCTCCCCGCCGGCGCCATCCCGCGCACCACCAGCGGCAAGCTGGCCCGCCAGGCCTGCCGCGCCCAATACCTCAGCGGCACATTGGGCACGCGCTAGCGCGGACGGTGGTGGCATCCTGGCCATGTGGGTTTGCTATTCCGGTTGGCCGAGCTGCTGCTACTGATGCTGCCGCTGGCGGGCATGGTCGTCGCTGCGATAAAGGCGTTCGGTGCCGCCAAGCGGCGAATCGGGGAATCGCAGGAGCCCGGGCGGGCGCGCCTCCCCGACGACGCGACCCTCGCCGTGCCTCCCAACGGCGGCAATCGCGCCGCTCAGTGGCGGTCGATCAGACGGGTCCTAGAAGAGCACAGTCGCACGGACAAACGCTGGCTCGAGTACGAACTCGACTTCGCCAAACTCCTCGACTTTCCGCTCATGACCGACATGCGCGATCCGCTCACGATCGGCTTCCACAAAGCCAAGCTCCGGGCCGACTTCCTGCGGCCCGTCAAAGCCGAAGATCTGCTCGATGACCGAGACGCCGCGGCGCGGTATCAGGCCGCCGTCGAGGACTACGTGACGGCGTTCAATGTCGCTGAGGCCGAAGCGATCCGCAGACGCCGCAACGACTTCTCACCAGATGACCGGCAGCGGATTGCGCGCGCGCAGCGCCTGTTACGAGTGGCTTCGGACTCCGCCGCGGCGCAGCAGGAGCGCCAGAATGCTTACGACCTCGCCGGTAAAGAACTCGATGGCCTCATCGTGTTGCCGCCCGCGACACAGGCCAGCATCGAGCGAGGGATCTCCGGTGAACTAGAGCGATAGCGCGCCCAGATGATCCCCATACCCGAAGAGCTCGCGGGTTACCCGATCACTCCGCCGCCCCTGCCCGGCCCGGTTACCTTCGACCAGCGCTGGAGTGAGCTGACGTTCGTCCACTGGCCGGTGCGGCCCGAAAGCGTCGCGCACCTGTACCCGCCCGGGACCCGTCCCGACGTCTTCGCCGATGGAATGACCTACGTGGGGTTGGTCCCATTTGTCATGAGCGGCACCAAACTTGTTGCTGCACTGCCACTTCCGTATTTCGGCAGCTTCCTGGAGACCAACATCCGGCTGTATTCGGTTGATGACGCCGGCCGCCACGGAGTCCTGTTCCGGTCGCTGGAAACTGCCCGGCTGGCGGTCGTGCCCGTCACCCGTATCGGCCTTGGCGTCCCCTACATATGGGCGAAGATGCGGATGACGCGGTCTGGAGACCAGATCACTTATCGCAGTGTGCGGCGCTGGCCGCGGCGCGGACTGCGCAGCCGGCTGACGATCAGCGTCGGGCACGCGGTCGAACCCACTCCGCTGGAGGTCTGGCTTACCGCCCGATGGGGCGCGCACACCCGCAAAGCCGGCCGGACGTGGTGGGTACCGAACGAGCATGGACCGTGGCCGCTGCGTGCGGCACAGATCATCGAACTCGACGACGAGCTACTCGGCGCCAGCGGCGTACAACCCGCCGGCGATAGGTTGCGCGCGCTGTTTTCGCATGGTGTCCGAACACGTTTCGGCCGTCCGTGCCTCGTTGCGTGACGTCGTCAGGGACAGGTGTAGCCGCCGTCGATCACGATGTCGGAACCGGTCATGTAGCTGGAAGCCTCGCTGGCCAGATAGAGGTACAGCCCGGTGAGTTCTTCCGGGCGGCCTAACCGTCCCAGCGGGATCTTCGGCTCCCACAGTGAGTGGTACTCCGAAAGGGGCTCGACGAGCTCGGTGAGGATATAACCGGGACTGACACTGTTCACCCGGATGTTGTGCGGAGCCAACTCCACGGCCATCGCCTTGGTCAGGTGAATGACCGCGGCTTTCGAGGCGCAGTAGTGGCCGACCTGCTGCGGGATGTTGATGATGTGGCCCGACATCGAGGCGGTGTTGATGATGACCCCACCCTGTCCTTGCCGAACCATTGCCTTGGCCGCCGCCTGGGCCGTGAGGAATACGCCTGCCACGTTAGTGTCCTGGATGTTCTGGAACTCTTCCGGCGACATGTCCAGCAGCGGGGTGACGCTGATGATGCCGGCATTGCAGACCGCTATGTCGATCCCGCCCAGCTCCGCGGTGACCTCGTCCAGCATCCGGCTCACCTGCTCCGGTTGGGTCACGTCGCAACTGATAGCCACGGCTCGCGCGCCGGCGGCGGCGATCTCGTCGACAACCGTCTGCAACGCTTCGGCATTCCGCGCCGCCAGGGCCACGTGGGCCCCGGCCTCGCCGTAGGCCATCGCCACTCGTTTGCCGATGCCACTGGACGCCCCGGTCACCAGGGCCCGCTTGCCATGCAAGTCGAACAGGTCCAACACGCTCATTCTTTATCGACACCTCCGTTGAATCAGAACACGTTCTAGTCTGTCCGCTATGGGCAAGTTCAGCAGGGCAGAAATCGAGCAGGCCGTCAGACACTACACAACTGTCGTCGAGGGGTGCAGTGCGTCGGGCGACTGGCGGCCTTTCGCAGACCTATTCACCGAGGATGTCGTCTACACGGAGCACCACTACGGCGTCTATCACGGGCGTGAAGAGGTGCGCGACTGGATCGTGGGCGTGATGGCCCCCTTCCCGCACATGCGTTTTCCCTCGGACTGGATTGCCTATGACGACGACAACGACGCCGTCGTCATCATGATCAAGAACCTGCTCGATCACCCGACCGACCAGAGCGGGGAGCCATTCTGGTTCCCGAACTGGACTCGGCTGGTCTACGCGGGTGACGGCCTGTTTTCCAGCGAGGAAGACATCTACAACCCCAACCGTGATGCACCCGGTGCCGTCGGCGCCTGGCTGCAGGCCGGCGGCAAGTTCGCTTCCAACGAGTTTCTAGAGCCCCAGGCTTAACGATGACGAGATCGTCAATCGCGGGACAGCGTGGCAAGCACTGTGGCGCCGAGGGCCGCGGCGCCGCCGGCGGTCGCTAAGCCGAGCCAGCTTTTCGACGGTTCCATGTGTCGCCGCGCGCCCGCGATACCTGTGATGTCACTGCTGTCTGCGCGCAGAGCGGCGACGAGCCAGGGTTTCACGGGGCCGTTGGCGCGGATCATGGCGAGAAGTTCCACCGCTTTCGCAATCGGCGACCCCGCCGCCAGATCCTCTTAGCCGCGAAGGCGAGCGATTATCCTTCCCCAATGGCATCAAACGTGGCGGGCAAGATTGCATTCGTTACTGGCGGCGCCTCCGGCATCGGCGCCGCGCTGGCTACCGAGTTGGTCGACGGGGGCGCCGAGGTCTGGATCGCCGATCGCCAACTCGACGCGGCGCAGGAACTGGCGCAGCGCTTAAACAGCGGTGGCGCAAAAGCGCACGCGATCGAGCTCGATGTGCGCAGCTACCCATCGTTCGAGCGCGCAGTCGCCGAGACGGTGCAGCAATCCGGGCGCATCGACTACCTGTTCAACAATGCCGGCATCGGGGTGGGCGGTGAGGTCGACTCATACACGCTCGATGACTGGAACGATGTCTTCGACGTAAACCTGCGCGGTGTGGTGCACGGCATCCAAGCGGTCTACCCGATCATGATCCGGCAGCGCTCGGGCCACATCGTGAACACGGCGTCGCTGGCTGGTCTCGTCGCCGCACCCGGTTCGGCGAGCTACACCGCCACCAAACATGCCGTCGTTGGGATCTCGAAGGTGCTGCGGGTGGAGGCCAAGCGCCACGCCATAACGGTGTCGGTACTTTGTCCAGGCGCGATCCGGACCCCAATCCTCACCTTCGGCAAGTACGGGCGGTACAAGGGCGTGAGCGACGAGCAACTACTCAAATTCTGGGAGCCGTTCCGGCCGATGGCCCCCGAAAAGTTCGCCGAGCGTGCCCTTCGTGCCGTGTTGCGTGGAGACGCGATCATTGTGGTACCAGCCTGGTGGAAGGCACTGTGGTACCTGGACCGCCTCTCTCCGGCCTTATCGATGTGGGCTGCAAGACTCACGCTCAAGCACATACGTGAATTGCAGTCCACCACATCGTGATCCACTGTTACTCCGGCCGCGCCGCCGGCTAGGCGGACGAGCCGATCGGCTGTCGCTTGCGTCGCCGCGACCGCGCCGCCGCCAGTGCCTGCTGCCACGCGAGCATCGTGGCGGCCTTCATGTTGGCCGGCGTGACACTGTCCTTGGACAGCAGCGCGGTGGCGGCGGCTTTCGTCGTTCCGGACGCCTTGGACATGTGGCCGGAGTCGAACGGGGGCTGCGGGTCATATTCGATCGCGAGCTGGATCGCTTTGGCACGGCCTTCGCCGCCGATCTCCCCGGCCAGCCACAGCGCGAGGTCAAGCCCCGCGGACACGCCGGCACTCGTAACGACGTTGCCCTCGTGCACGATCCGCTCGTCATCGACCGGGATCGCGCCGAATGCCTTCAGTGCCGGAATTGTCAGCCAGTGTGATGTCGCGCGCCGGCCCTTCAGCAGGCCGGCAGCCGCCAGGATCACCGAGCCCGAACACACCGACGCCGTCCAGCTCGCGGTCTGGTGGACCTGGCGCAGCCAGTCGAGCAGCGCCTCGTCGCGGGCGTGCACCGGGGTCGCCGGACCGCCGGGCACGAGAATCACGTCCGGCGAAGGTGTTTCAGCCAGCGAATGGGTGGCGCCGATGATCAGCACACCGGAGTCGGCGGTGATCGGTCCGGCTTCGTGCCAGACGAACCGCACCTCGGCGCCGGGCAGGTTTCGCAGCACCTCATACGGGCCTATCATGTCCAGCGCGGTGAATCCGGGGTAGGCGACGAATGCGATTTGGGTCATCGGTGCTCCTCACTGGTCAGGCAAAAGCTTTGCGGTACTGATCTGGCGAGATGCCCACTCGGCGAATGAAGTTGCGCCGCATGGTTTCCGCGGTGCCGAAGCCACAGCGCGCGGCGATCGCGACGACGGTGTCGTCGGTTTCCTCCAGCTGCCGGCGTGCGGCTTCGGTGCGGACCCGTTCGACGTAGTGGCCGGGGGCCTCGCCGACTTCGTCGGTGAACACCCGGGTGAAATGGCGTGGGCTCATCGCCGCGCGGCGGGCCAGTTCATCGATGCTGTGTGAGCCGCCCGGTTCGGTCTCGATGGCTTCCTGCACCTCGCGGACGGGGACCCGTTTGGCCCTCGGCATCCACACCGGCGCCGCGAACTGCGTCTGACCGCCGGGGCGGCGCAAATACAGGACGAGCCAGCGCGCGGCCGTTTGCGCGACCTCGGTGCCGTGGTCGTCCTCGACCAGTGCGAGCGCGAGGTCGATTCCGGCGGTGACACCGGCGGCCGTCCATACCGTCTCGGAGCTACGGATGAAGATCGGGTCTGGGTCGACGTCGATGGCGGGGAACTCGTTGGCCAACCGTTCGGCGAAGGCCCAGTGTGTGGTCGCACGGTGGCCGTCCAGCAGGCCGGCCTCGGCTGCCAGGAAGGTGCCGGTGCAGACGGTGACGACGCGGCGGGCGGTGCGGGAGACACTTTTGATCCAGCCGACGAGCTCGCCATCGGCTCGTGCTTCCTGAACGCCGGCGCCGCCGGGCACCACGACGGTGTCAATGGGGTCGCTGGGGTCGCTGGGGTCGGGCAGCCGCACTGAGGCGAACGCCAGACCGGTTGCGGTGGCCACCGCCTGGCCACCGACCGAGGCCATGACGACGTCGTAGCCGCCGTTGGTCAGCAGCGATGCGCCGCTGAACACCTCGTGCGGCCCCACCACATCGAGCGGCTGCACGCCGGGGAAGCCGACAATAACCACCTTGCGAGCCATGAGATCAGTGTTGGCCAGACAGGGCCGTGGCGTCTACGCCATGCACCCCACTATTTAGGACATGACGGACCTGACCCAAGGTCGCCTGAGGCGCCTTGGCAGACTGTGCCCATGGCACAGATAACCATGCGCGGAAACCCTATCAACACCGTCGGCGAGCTTCCTGCTGTCGGATCCAAAGCCCCAGCGTTCAACTTGACCGGCGCCGACCTGAGCACGGTCAACAACGAGCAGTTCAACGGTAAGCCCGTGTTGCTGAGCATCTTTCCGTCCGTGGACACACCGGTATGTGCCACGAGCGTGCGGAAATTCAACGAGCTTGCCGCCGATAGCGGTGCGACCGTCGTGAACGTGTCAAAGGATCTGCCGTTCGCACAGAATCGATTCTGCGGGGCCGAGGGCATCGAGAACGTCACGACCGCCTCGGCGTTCCGGGACAGCTTTGGCGAGGACTACGGCGTCAGCATCGCCGACGGTCCGTTTGCCGGGCTGCTGGCCCGGGCGGTCGTGGTGGTCGGTGCCGACGGCAATGTCGCGTACACGGAGCTGGTGCCCGAGATCGCGCAGGAGCCCGATTACGACGCCGCCCTGGCAGCCTTGAACACCTAGCCCCCGTAGTCGCGAACGTGCGTGTTTGTGCAGAGATACGCCGTCAGAGGTGTACAACTGCGCACGCTCGAGCAGGGCTAGTTTGCCTGTGGCGCAAGGAAAACGGTCTCGGCCAGCATGCGTCGGCACCATGCCTGGTAGGCGTCGACGCTCCACCCGTCGCGGTGGGCCATCCGCAGGTAGATTTCGACGCTGCAGAGCACTGCCGCGGTCTCGACGAGTTCGTCGAACGGGAGGTCGTCACGGAGCCAACCACGGTCGCGGAAGGTCTCGAGAACTCGTCGGGCCTGCCCGTTGATCCCTGCGATGAACTCGTTGAGGTACCGATCCAACTCTGGGTCCGAGGCAGCGCCGCCAAACAGCGCGGGTGCCAATTTCGCGCTCCGCTTGTGCACGTCCGTTACGACCGAGACGACAAAGTCGAGCGCTTCCAGGGGGTCATCTATGGCGATCAGCTTGCGGCCGACTTCCAGATTCAAGATGTTTTCTTCGCCGCTCACGCCCACCCCGGCGAATTCGACGGCGGCGATCAACAGGGCCGCCTTAGGCCCCTGACCCTGGACCGTTTCGGCGGAAACACCTGCCGCCGCAGCGATTTTCGCCATCGTAGTGCGCGCGTAACCGTCGTTGGCGAATAGTTCCGCCGCGGCTGCGACCACCCGCGACCGCGTCTGCTCCGCCTGCTGCTGACGCAGCTCGGATCGGTAAATCCGCGTCTGTGCCGATATTGACTCCGGTGACACAGTAATGAATACTACCATCACTGAGCTAACAGCGAGCCCCAGGAGCGCGCGGTGTCATCGATCATCATGGCCAGCATCCCGGCCCACGGGCACATCACGCCGTTGCTGACGGTGGCCGAGAACTTCGTCAAGCGCGGCGACCACGTACGGTTCGTGACCGGCTCGCGTTACGCCGACAAGGTCGCGGCCACGGGCTCAACCTTCGTGCCGCTGCCCGCGGAGGCTGACTTCGACGATCAGGATCTATTAGCAAGCTTTCCCGAGCGCGCAAAGTTGAAGGGCATCAAAGCGATCGCCTTCGATATCGAAAATGTCTTTGCGCGGCCCGCCAAGGCTCAATACCAGACACTTATGACGGCCATTGCGGCACAGCCCGCCGACATCGTGCTCGCCGATCCCGTTTTTCTTGGCGCCACATTCATGCTCGAGCATCGGCGGCCAACGCGCCCCGCGGTCGTCATGTGCTCGGTAATCCCGCTCCCGACCGACAGTCGCGACACCGCACCTTTCGGCATGGGATTGCGGCCGGCCCGCTTGCTGAACCGTCAACGCAACGCCGCCCTCGCCGCAGTGAACCGTCGGGTGATCGCACGGGCCATCCAGCTCGTCAACGACCTGCACCGCCAGGCGCACGGCAAGGACATGCCAGGCACCTTGACCGATTGGGGCCGGCGGGCGGACGCGATCGTGCAGTTCAGCGTTCCCTCGTTCGAGTACCCCCGGTCCGATGCGCCCGCCAACCTCCATTTCACCGGGCCGCTCTCGTCTACCGGTTCGGCTGCCCCGCTGCCGGATTGGTGGTCAGATCTGGACGGATCGCGGCCGGTCGTGCATGTCACCCAGGGAACGGTCGCCAACTTCGACTACAACCAGGTGATTGCCCCGACGCTGAGCGCACTCGCCGACGAAGACGTCCTGATCGTGGTGGCGACGGGCGGTCGCCCACTGGACACGCTGCCGCCGTTGCCGGCGAACGCCCGCGCAGCGGGCTACCTGCCATATGACGAATTGCTAGCCCGCACTTCGGTTTACGTGACCAACGGCGGGTATGGCGGCGTCCAGTACGCGCTGCGTTTCGGGGTACCGATCGTGGCCACCGGCGGCAAGGAAGACAAACCAGAGGTCGGCGCTCGCATCGCCTGGTCCGGTGTCGGGCGCCGCATCAAAACCGAACGACCGTCACCGCGCGCGCTGCGTCGCGACATTCTCGCCGTTCTCAATGAGCCGCGCTACCGCCAAGCTAGCCAACGCATGGCGGCCGACATGGCGGCGGCCCCAGGCTTTGCCGGGCTAGCCGCCATCGTCGATCAATTGGTCATTGGCCCGGCCCAAGCCGATCCGCCGTGGCGGCCAACACCTCTCGGCACCCAGTCCACATCTGCGTAATGATGTCAGCGGCCGGCGGAAGGTCCTCGATACGTCCGGCCACCTGACCGGTATTCGCGACGCTGGCGTCCATGTCGCCGTCGAAGTAGAGGCGCTGAACCCGTTGAAGCGCAGCGCCGCCCTCGTCGAAAGACCCTGAGACATCGATCTTGTCGGCGGCGGCCGTTCTGATCACCCGCATCATCCGCTTGCCGTCCAGGGGGAGCAGCACGGTGCCGGTCTCGTCTGCGCGCACAACGGCTTCCTTGAGATTGCCGTGCACCGGCGAGTCCGACGACGCCAGCAATCGCGTGCCCATCTGCACGCCTTCGGCGCCGAGGACGAACGCCGCGGCCATCGACCGGGCATCGCAGATCCCGCCGGCCGCCACGATCGGCACGTCGACATGGGCCGCCACCAACGGAAGCAGCACCATGGTTGAGGCTCCGAACCGATTTTTGAACCCGCCGCCTTCGACCCCCTCGACGACAAGGCCGTCCACGCCGGCGTCGACGGCCTTCTTGGCCGCCGCCAGGGTTCCGACCACGTGGAACACCGTGATGCCGGCGTCGTGAAGGCGCGCCGTGAACAGCGCGGGGTCGCCCGCCGACGTGGTCACGAAGCGAATGCCATTGGCGAGGAGCAGGTCCACCATGGCCGGGTCGCGGTTGAAGAGCAGGGCGATATTGGCGCCGACCGACCCATCGGTGAGGTCGCGTACCCGCCGGAGATCGGCTCGGCCCTGATCGGAGGTGGTCTCGATGATGCCCAGCGCACCTGCGTTGGACACCGCCGCGGCCAACTGCGCACCGGCGATGTAGGTCATCGGCGCCTGAATGATCGGGATGTTGATCTGGGCGAGTGTGCAGACTCGGTTGGGCGCCGGGCTACCGGGGCTTGTGGCGTTCATCGCACCTCACGCGGGTCGACGAGTTCACGAAAGCGATCCGCCGGATAGACGGATGCACCCAAGCTTCGGACCCGGTCGGCCAACCCCTTGTCCGATGTCACGACACGAATTTCGTGCGACCGGTCGTCGGCTTGCACCAGCCGCACGATTTCGTCGTCGGCCGAATTGGCAGCCGCCCTGGGCGCATGCATCACCTCGATCCGCGATGTCGGGATGGCGTCCGACGGGGGCCGCTCAAACACCACCGTCACATGCTCACCGTCAGCCTTATCAGCCCAACGGTCGAGCTTTTCCACCAACGCGATCATCGCAGCACCGCGGTCCTTCCACCAACCATCCGGACGAGTTCCGATCACGTTCATGCCGTCGACGATCCAGCGCACACCTCACCGTACGGCGAGTGGGTGGCACACAACGAAAAGATCGGCCCGGTCCGGGGATGCGCTTGGGGGGGGGAACTGCGACCTCGGACCGGGCCGATCGGCATTGGGAAACGGGCGTTTGAAGAGATTCTAGGTGAACTGGTGGAGTGGTTGATGCACTTGTATTCACAGATGAGTCAAGAGCCGCTCGGCGAACACCTCGGGATGCTCCCGATGCATGAAATGCCCGCCCGGGACCTCCTCGACGATGTACTCGTTCTCGAACATCCGGGCGGCGCCCCGATAGTCCGACGGCTCCGCCATCGGATCATCGAGGCCGGCAAAGACCACTGCCGGCACCGTGATTCGCGCCCTCAACGACGCGCTGGGTACGGGAGAGAGCTTCCGGTAATAGCCGAACGCCGCATTCAAACTGGCCGGGTCTGAAAAGGTCGCGCGCACCGCGTCGAACTCCGTTGGATCGGGATTCCACGTCGGAGACCATCGCCGACAAATGGCGGGCAGCGCGGCGAAGTCGTTGCGCGCGAAGCGCTCCGGCGCACCAGGCAGCTTATAGACCGCGAAGTGGCGCACACCCCACAGCTTCTTCGGCGACGGCTTGAGCGTCGCCGGGTGCGGAATGGCAACAGCGAAAAGCTTTTTCACGCGATCCGGTCCGAGCGCGGCCGCGCCGTAGGCGGCCGAAGCACCAAAATCGTGTCCGATGACGATGGCGTCACGGGCGCCCAGCGCTTCGATCAACGCAAGCGGGTCGCGTGCCAAGGTTTCCTGATCGGTGTCGCGATCCGGGATGCCGCTGGGAGAGTAGCCGCGCATAAACGGACTGACCGCCCGAAACCCTTTGGCGGCGATGCGCGGGCGAAGCTCGTCCCAGGTGTGCGCCGTGTCCGGGAAGCCGTGCAGCAGCAGCACCAGCGGTCCCGAGCCCTCCTCGAGATAGGCGAATCTCAGCCCGTTCGCCTCGACGAAGTTGATCGCATCGGCCATGGTCCGTGGACTTTACGCCGCACCTCCCGGCGGGGCGAGGTCGTGCTCCGCGGGGTAGGCGTGGATCAATGCCGTAGTGAGTTTGGGGACAGCGTGCGTGAGCTCGTGCTCGGCGTCGTGTGCGATGCGGTGCGCCTGCGCCAGGTTGAGGGTGGGATCGACGTCGAGTTCGGCGTCCGCGTGCAGGCGGTGCCCGATCCAGCGCATGCGCACACTACGCACCGCCTGCACCCCGGGCTGGGCGGCCAACGCTTGTTCGGCGGTGTCGACCATTTTCGGGTCCACTCCGTCGAGTAAGCGGCGGAACACATCACGCACAGCGATGCGCAACACGGCCAGGATCGCCACGGTGATGACGAGGCCGATGATCGGGTCGGCCAACGGGAACCCAAGCGCGACACCGCCGGCGGCGAGCACCACCGCCAGGGAGGTGAGCCCGTCGGTGCGGGCGTGCAGTCCGTCGGCGACCAGGGCGGCCGAGCCGACGCGCCGCCCGACCCCGATTCGGTAGACCGCGACCCATTCGTTGCCAATGAACCCGATCAACCCGGCCAGCGCGACCCAGCCGATGTGTTCAATCGGTTCGGGATTGGTCAGCCGCATGATCACTTCGTATCCCGCGATGATCGCCGACAGGGTGATCATCGCGATAACGAACAACCCGGCCAGATCCTCGGCGCGACCCAGCCCGTAGGTGTATCGGCGCGTCGCGGCCTTGGTGCCCAGCGCGAACGCGATCCACAACGGCACCGCGGTCAGGGCGTCGGAGAAATTGTGGATGGTATCGGCGACCAACGCCACCGACCCCGAGATGACCACCACCACGATCTGGGCGATCGCGGTCAACCCGAGGACCAACAGGCTGATCTTGACCGCATGGATCCCGGCGGCACTGGATTCCAGAGCATCGTCGACACTGTTAGCCGCATCGTGGGAATGGGGAGCCACGATCTCCTTGATCGTCCCGCGCAGACCGTGCGGACGATGATGGCCGTCCGCATGGACATGGCTCGTACAACTATCTGCATGCATACGCAGATAGTAAGTCATGGGGCCGCCGAACGGCCAATGGAAGGTCGCCTACCATCAGCCCATGCGCGGCTCGAAAATCCTCATCACCGGTCCGACCGGCCAGGTTGCCACCCCCATCGCCAAGACCCTCGCTGCCGACAACGAGGTCTGGGGCATCGCCCGATTCACCAACCCCGCCGTTCGCGAGGACCTGGAGAAGGCGGGGGTGCGGTGCCAGACCGTCAACCTGGCCGCGGGGGACTTCTCCGAGATCCCGTCCGACTTCGACTACGTCCTCAACCTGGCGGTGGCCAAGAGCGGCAGCTGGGACAAGGACCTCGGGGCCAACGCGGAGTCAGTGGGCCTGCTGATGGCGCACTGCCGCGGCGCCCAGGGCTTCCTGCACTGCTCGTCGGGAGCTGTGTATGACCCACCGGGCGACGAACCCCGGACCGAGCACGCCGCCCTCGGCGACAACCACAAGGTCCTGTTCCCGACCTATTCGATCTCCAAGATCGCCGGCGAGGTCGTTGCCCGGTCAATGGCACGCGTCCTGGGCCTGCCCACGATCATCGCCCGCCTCAACGTCCCCTATGGCGACAACGGCGGGTGGCCGTTCTACCACATGGAGATGACGCTGGCCGGCATCCCGATCCCGGTCCCGTCCGGTGGACCGGCGAACTACAACCCGATCCACGAGGACGACATCATCGCGACCCTCCCGAAGCTGCTCGAGGTGGCGTCGATCCCGGCGACCACGGTTAACTGGTGTGGCGAGCAGACCGTCAGCATCCAGGAGTGGTGCGGCTATCTAGGCTCGCTCGTCGGGAAGGAGCCGGTGTTTACCGAGAGCGAGCAGGCGCTGCGAGGTAATCCCACTGACCCGACCCGGATGCGCGAACTCATCGGCGGAACTACGGTCGACTGGCACGACGGGCTGCGACGGATGGCAGCCAAGTTCCACCCGGAGCTGGTCGGGTCGTGAGGAGCCACTGCTACCAGACGCGGACGTAGTCGACGAGCATCTGCGCGGGATAGCTACCCGGCCCGGGATCGCCGCCACCGGAACCGGCGACCGCGAGGTTCAACACCGGATACAGGGTGTAGCCGGGGTTGTTGAACGGCCAGTCCGGCAGTGAGTTCGCGGCAACGGTGAAGTATGGCTCAGCGCCGTCGGAGTAGTCCTGCCAGAAGCGGATCCCGGCCTCGTCCCACTGGCATCGCCAGCTGTGCCATCCGCTGTCGACCGCGATGTTGTGGGTCTTCCACTCCGAGCCGTTCGACTTCGCGTGGACGGTGGTGGCCGAGGGCCAGCTCCCGTTGCCGTACCACTCGAGGATGTCGATTTCGCCACCGGGATCGTCGTTGCCCAGCCACCAGGCGGGCCAGGCGCCGCGGGTCAGGCAGTCCAGTTTGACCCGGGCCTCCCAGGTGTGGCCGACGCCTCCGCGCCAGTTGCTGGTCAGCCTGCCGCTGTAGAAGGTGGGACCGTCCTTCGCGGCGCGGATGACAAGGTTGGAGTTGCCATCCAGGAATACGTTTTGGCGATCGTCCCGGTACTGCCCGACATGCTCGGGCAACTCCCAAAACGTCGGATCTTTCATCGGCTCACGGGCTCGCGCCACGTGCCACTTCCCGCCGTCGGGGGCTGAGCCGACGGGGCCGTCGAACTCGTCCTGGAATATGTAGGCACCTTGACCCGACGGGGCGGCCGGCGGCGGCACCGGGCGGGACGGATTAGCGCGCGCCGCGGGAGTGGGAGCGACGGCTGCCATGGCTGCCAGCCCCCCGAAACCCGCCGCCAACATCATGGTGCGACGATCCATCTCTGGCATAAGCAAGCGACGATAGCAGCCCACCGCGGACGAAGCTAAAACGCGATTGGCGCCAGCAAACCAGCGTGATCGCGGCCTACGCTCTTGAAAAGCGTATGAGCAGGAATTCAGCAACTAGCCGGCGACGCTACTCGTCAGCGACGAGTCCCTTCACCTGTTGGTAGTAGATGATCCTGCCGGCGCCCGCCCAATTGCCTTCGGGTATTTCGTGAATCAACGTCCACACGTGATAGGCGCGGGGGCCTGACGGGTCGATGCCCGCCGCGGCGCAGATCGCCGCGTGCACATCGGCGGCGAGCTGCTCCTTGCGCTCTTTGTCCAGCGCCCCTCCGAACACCGTCATGTCGGCCCGAAATCGGGGCTCGCCGGGTTCGCGGCCACCCACCAACTGCGCGGTGGGCTCCAGCGCGTGAAGGTAGACCACCGTGTTCTCCCGCATGAACGCGGTGTCCGGGGCCCGTTCGGCACGCAGCAGCGCCGTGACAAGTTCGTCAGTCAGCTGGCTGAGGGCGTCGTCGTCCAAAGAACCGCGCACGAACGTCAGATCGATCATCGGCATCGGGGGATCACAGCTTTCTCAAACCTCGCACCACCTTGACGTACGGCGCGGTGGTCGCCGCGCTCTTGCGCAGACTCGGTTGAATCGCACCGGCATTGCCCACCACGACATGACGCATGCCCTGGTCGCGGAAATCTGCGATCTGTTCGATGACCTCGTCCGGCGTTCCCACCGCGAACAGCTCCTCCACCAGCGAGCGTGGGACTTTGGCGGCGTAGCCCAGTGCGGTCGGTTCGTCGATCAATTGCGGTATGAGGTCCTGGGAACCAGCGAAATCGGAACCCAGCGGATGTTCGGCGCCGTGTCGCGCCCACGCCTCGCCGTCGCAATTGAGGGTGAATATTTTCGCGATATCGGACTCCACCACTTCGTCGATCTCGTCGCGCGACCGGCCGGTGACGATGAACCGGATCAGTGCGGGCGTGATGTCCATCGGGTCACGCCCGGCGTCCGACGCGGCCGCTCGGACCAGGCCGAGCTGCTCGCCGTATTCATCGGCCCGGGTGGTGCCCGGGAACCACCCGTCGGCGTAGCGTCCGGTGGCGCGCATCATGCGCGGGCCGTGCGCGGCGATCCAGATCGGCGGCCATTTGCCCTTATAGGGCGGAAGCGCGAACGTCGCGTTGTGCAGCGGAAAGAACGGCGAGTCCCGAGATACCAACTCGCCGTTGGAATCCCATAAGGCACGGATCGTCGCCACGGCTTCCTCGAACCGCGCCACCGGCTTGGACCAGTCCACACCGTAGGGCGCGTTGCTTTCCCGTTCACCGGTCCCGATGCCGAGCACCGCCTTGCCGCGGGTGAGCAGATGCACGGAGGCGACGGCTTGTGCGGTGACGGCGGGATTGCGCCGTCCGGTGTCGGTCACCGCCACTCCGAGACTCATCCGGCCTATCTTGTTGTGTCCGGCCAGATAACC
The DNA here is from genome assembly GCA_963767375.1 of uncultured Actinomycetota bacterium. GTDB lineage: Bacteria > Actinomycetota > Actinomycetes > Mycobacteriales > Mycobacteriaceae > Mycobacterium. Next base: position 96,876 of record CAVYDT010000003.1, on the reverse strand, counting down.
CAGAATCGTCCACGGCTCCAGATGCGCATCCATCTTGGGAATCACCCGAGCTGCGCCCACGTGCTTGGGTGTCCACATCGACGGCGGGAGCACCGACTGAAGGTGATCGGCCACCCAAAAGGAGTCGGCACCGCAGGCGACAGCAGTCAGGTAATCAGCTTGCACCGGGAGCGCAGGGCCGTAACGCGAATTGATGGTGTTGTTCATGACACCGACGCGCATGCCTGATGCTCCTCTGCCCGCGACTAGCCGATCGGCTACTCTGCGACCATAGCTGAGGGTGCTTGGTCGATCAATGCTTTCCTGGCGGGGACTGCTACCAGTAGCGCAGGGCGTTCCGAAACAGTTCCGCCAGAACCGGTTTCGTCATGTCCCGTGGCGCGTTCTGCAACAGGCGCTGCTGCGGGTGAGCCCCGTCCGTCAGCGCCGTCACGTCAGCGTCGCTGTATCCCACTCCACTTAACCCGTTCGGCATGCCCACCGCGCGCATGATGCGGATGAGTTCGTTGGCAAGCACCTCGCCGGCGTCGTCGGCATCGGCGTCCTGGGGGTCGGCGCCGAGCAGCCGCGCGCCCTCCAGGTGCCGCTCGGGGTTCGCCTCCGCCGTGAAACGGAACACCGAGGGCGCGTTGACGATGACGGCCATCCCATGGGGCACCAGCGGCTCACTGGCGGGGTAGCCAGCGGGGCGAAATTCTCGTACCAGCCCCGCGACCGCGTAGGCCATGCCGTGTGGGGCGTGAACGCCCGCGTTGCCAAACGCGATGCCGGCAAGCGTTGCGGCCCACATCATTTGCTCGCGGGCCTCGGTGTCGGCGGCGTCACTGACCGCTCGCTCCAAGTACTTGCCCAACAGGCGCAGCGCTTCTCGGCAGCCCAGATCGCTCCACGGGTTGGCACCCTGACTCATGGGCCGCAGGCTCGGGCGTTCGGGAGCCGACCGGAGGACGTAGGGCCTCGCGGTGTACGACTCCAACGCGTGCGACAGCACATCGAGGCCCGCCGAGGCGACGACCTCGGGCGGCAGGCTCGCGGTGCAGTCGGGGTCGACGAGCGCTTCCGTGGGACGAAGTGCGTGAGATGCGATGCCCGTCTTCGCCTTCAGCGACAGCAGGTCGAAGATGGTGATGCCCGTGACCTCGCTGCCGGTGCCCGCCGTCGTGGGGCACGCGATGTGCGGCTTGAGTGGACCGGGCACGGGTTTGCCCTCGCCGATGGGTTTGTTGACGTAGGCGAGAAAGTCAGCGGGATAGGTGGCATACAGGTTTGCGGCCTTGCACGTGTCGATGACGGAGCCGCCGCCCAGCGACACGTAGCCATCGGGGTTCGACTCTTCCGCGAAGCGCGCCCCCTCCTGGAATGAGGCGTCGGTGGGCTCGACGTGCACGTCGGTGTAGGTGATCACGTCCAGCCCCGCCGCGAGAAGCGAACCGTGCACCTTGGCGAAGATGGGCAGTTGAGCCACGGCGGCGTCGGAGAACAACGCCACCCGCCGCAGCCCGAGCGCGCGGGCGCGGTCACCCGCCTCCGCTAGGCAGCCCCGCCCGAATGTGATCCGGGACGCGTCAACGGTGAAGGCTCCGTCGCAGCCCTCGGCGGCAATGGGGAATTCGCAGCACGCCATCGCGTCCTCCTGAACCGGTCGCGATCGGCAATCTACCGCACAAGGGGTCACGCCGGCGGACCGGCGGATACCATCGGGAAAGCCATGGAGACTTGCTACGGCGATGTGCCTCTGGACGACGGCATTCGCTCACGCCGCGTGGACGGCGTGAACGGTTTATCTATGCACATACTCGAGGCCGGATACCGTCATCCCGGCCGGCCGGTTGTGCTGTTGCTGCATGGGTTTCCCGAACTGGCCTTCAGCTGGCGCAAGCTAATGCCCCTCATCGCGACGCGCGGCTACCACGTGATCGCACCCGATCAACGCGGTTATGGCGCGACGACCGGCTGGGATGCTGGCTATGACGGCGACCTGGCTCCGTTTCGATTGAGCAGCCTGGTGCGCGACATCCGCGCCTTGCTCGCAACGCTGCAGCATGAACGCGTCGCTGCGGTTATCGGTCATGACTTCGGTTCGCCGGTGGCCGCCTGGTGCGCTCTGCTCCATCCGGACATCTTCGGGTGCGTGGCACTCATGAGTGCACCATTCGCCGGACCGCCGCGCCGCGACCGTGATCCCTCGGGGCAGATCGACGCCGCCTTGGCCGCGCTGCAGCCACCGCGCAAGCATTATCAGCGCTACTACGCAACCCGCGACGCCAATGCCGACATGCATATCAGCGCCGCGGGCCTCAGCGCTTTTCTGCGCGCCTACTTTCACTGCAAAAGCCACGACTGGCCACACAATCATCCGCACATCCTGAAGTCTTGGCGCGCTGAGGATCTCGCCGCACTGCCGCGCTACTACGTGATGGATCTCGACAAGGGCATGGCGGCTACCGCGGCCGATATGGCGCCCTCGCCCGAAGAAGTCGAACGTTGCACCTGGCTCACCGACACGGAGCTTGAAGTGTATGTGCGCGAGTTCGGCCGTACTGGCTTTCAGGGCGGCCTCAACTGGTATCGCAACACGTTCGATGCCGGCGCGGTCGCCGAACTACGGGCCTTCACCGGCCGCCGCATCGAAGTGCCCGCCTGCTTCATCGCCGGCCGCAGCGACTGGGGCACCTATCAAGCCCCCGGCGCGCTCGAAGCCATGAGCTCGGCATGCGCTTCGCTCGCGGGCCCGTACTTCATCGAGGAAGCCGGGCATTGGGTGCAACAGGAACAGCCGCAGCGCCTCGATGCCACGCTGGGAGAATTCCTCGCGCAATACGCGCTTTAAGTGCGCGGCGCGTCGGCCGGGCGATCCCGCCAAAACGGAAAAGTTCCGAACCTAGAGCAGGTTCGGAACCATCCCGGTGGCTGGTTGCGGAGTCAAGATCCCTTGCTCTAGCGGGTCAGCAACGCGATGGTCGCGATTGCCGCGACCGTACCGACCACGCCCCACAGCACAAACTGGAACACCAGCGAGCCCAGAAACAAACCCGCTACCTCGCGGCTAACTCACGTCCAAGGGTTGGTTCATCTCGGCCTGGAACTGCCGGTATCGCTCGGCGCGGCCCGGGCGGCGTCGCGCGACCAGCCACCCGGCAGCGAGGACCACGAACCACAGCGGGAACCATGCCAAGGCGATCGCGGTTTCGTGTTCGGTGATCAGCGTCCAGATGACGAACCCGAAGAAGCCCAGGATGGCCCAGCAGCTCACCACCCCGCCGGGCATCTTGTACGTCGAGTCGGCGCGCCGGTCAGCGTAGCGACGGGCGTAGACCAGGTAGCTGACGATGATCATCGTCCACACGAATAGGAACAGCAGCGACGCGACGGTCGTGACCAACGGGAAAACGTCGATCACCGAATCGCCCGCGTACAGCAGCGGAACCGAAGTCAGCAACAGCGGAGCCGTGACAAGTAGCGCGAGCGCCGGCACACCGCCGCGGTTGAGTCGGCGGAAGATCAACGGCGCGCTGCCTTCGCCGGCAAGTCCGAAAAGCATGCGTCCGGTGGAGAATAGACCCGAGTTGGCCGAGGAGGCGGCAGAGGTCATCACGACGAAGTTCACCATCGACGCTGCGGCGCCAAGTCCCGCCAGGGAGAACATCATCACGAACGGGGACTCGCCGCTGGAGAACCGCCGCCACGGGATGACAACGAGGATCGCCAGCAGCGCGGCGATGTAGAAGATCGCAACGCGCACCGGGACGGCATTGATCGCGCGGGGAAGGGTGCGGCGCGGGTTGGCTGCCTCGGCCGCGGCGGTGCCGACGAGTTCGACACCCACGAATGCGAAGAACGCGATCTGGAAGCCACTGACCACGCCCATGAACCCGGTGGCGAAGAATCCGCGATCGTTCCAAAGGTTTTCGATCGTCGCGTGGTCACCGTGCGGGGATACGAAGTTGGTCGCCACCAGGATCCCACCGACGATGATGAGACAGAAGATCGCGGCAAGCTTGATTAAGGCGAACCAGAATTCGATCTCGCCGAAGTTAGCGACCCTGAACAAGTTGAATAGCAGAACGAAACCGACCGTGACCACGGCCGGTAACCATGCCGGCAAGTCAGGCCACCAGAACTTCGAATAGCCGGTGATCGCGATGATCTCCGCAACACCGGTGACCACCCAAGCAAACCAGTACGACCACCCGACGAAGAACCCCGCGGCCGGCCCCAACAGGTCGGCCGCGAAGTCGACGAACGACTTGTAGTTGAGGTTCGACAGCAGTAGCTCGCCCATCGCGCGCAGCACGAAGAACACGAAGAAACCGATGATTCCGTACACCACGAGGACGGCCGGGCCGGCATGGGAGATCGTTCGCCCGGATCCCATGAACAAGCCGGTGCCGATCGCGCCTCCGATCGCGATCAGCTGAATTTGACGGTTGGAAAGCCCGCGGCGAAGATGCGAGGCGGCGTCGGGGACTCCACCGGGGTTGGGGGCGGCGACCTCGTTCAACATGTATGGCGTCCTTGGCATCCTTGTCAGCGGGGCAGCGCCGATTTCAGACAAGAAATCGCTCAGCACCGGCTTGGCGATGACAATAAAGGTCGGCGACCTCCGCTGTTTGCTGATTGCGTCAAGATGTCGCGCATCCCATGCGGCCACGCCCTACACCCTGAGCAACCGATACAGCCCAATCAGGCCGACCACCACGATCGTCGCGCGCAGCGCATTCGGCGACAGCCGACGCCCATAGCGCGCTCCGAAAAATCCCCCGACCAGCGATCCCGCCGCGATCAGCCCGGCCACCGGCCAGCTGATCCGATCGAAGGCCACCAACGTATAGCCCGCCGCGGCAACCATATTCACCAGCAGTGTCAGGAGGTTCTTCGCCGCGTTCATGCGTTGCACGGACTCCGGCAGCAATGCCCCCATCACGCCGACCAGCAGGATGCCCTGCGCGGCGGTGAAGTAGCCACCGTAGACCCCGACGGCGAACGTGCCGATCACCAGTGCGGTCATCCGCGCCGGGGTGATCTCCTCGGCGGAGCGCCCCTCCTGCTCGGCCCGCCGGCGGGCCCACGACTGAATCCGCGGCCCGAGTACAACCAGGACCAAAGCCAGCACCAACAGCACCGGAACGACCTGAACGAACACCGTCTCGGGCAGATGCAGAAGTAAGAAGGCGCCCAGCACGGCTCCGGCCAGCGACGCCGGGATCTGCCACCGTAAGCGATCCCACTGACCGGAAAGCTCGGCTCGATAACCCCAGGTGCTCGAGGCGTTGCCCGCCACCAGCCCGACCGCGTTCGACATGGTGGACGTGACCGGCGGATAGCCGAGAGCGACGAGCGTGGGGAAAGTGATCAGGGTTCCGGATCCGACGAGTGCGTTGATTGCGCCCGCGGCTAGCCCGGCCAAGACGATCAAGACCATCTGGGGAACCGACACGTGGAAACCCTAGTAGGCCGCCACATCGAGCCCCCGGCCGCGGTGAACCTAGAGACCGTCGAGCAGTTGGCGGTTCGCGGCTTCGTACTCCTCATCGGGGAGCGCACCCGAATTATGAAGTGCAGCAATATCGTCCAGCTGTTGCAAGGCCGTCTTCCGTTTCGGCGGGGCGACGCGCCGGGCGCAGACTACCGCTGCTGGCAGCAGGCCCAACAGCACCAGCAGGCTGGCCCCGCCTAGGGCGACGAAGGCCCAAGTCAAAAATTCGTAGTTACGGCCGTGTCCGAATGACAGGCGGGGACTGAGGTACGCGCTCGCCTTGCCGTCCGCCGCGATGGTGTAGTCGCCGGCCGCGGGTATGTGCGCCATTCCCGCGGTTACGTGCACGTCCTGGTTGACTGCGGTGCTGTCTCCGACACTCTGGATGAACTTCGGCGCCGACACCCCGCTCGGTCCAGTGGAAGGCCACCTCGAGGTCTCAGGGAATCGGAAGTCCGCCCCCTTGGGGCAAATGCAGAGTTTGGGTGCCGGGCGACTTTGCCTTGGTTGGTGGCCGAGGTGTGGCCGGCCCGTGACCTGGCCGCGACAGCGACAAAGGACGCTCATCTTCATGACGCCGATCGCGGTTCTCTGTATAGCGGTGACAGCACTGTGCATCGGCTACCACTTCGGCCGCCGCGCGGGCTCGACACCTGTGACCTGGAAGAAACGAACATCCCGCGCGGCGCTGGCCAGGTCCGCACTGAGCCTGATCCTGCTGGTGAGTGCTCGCCGAGTGCAGCGAAACCATTTGACCCGCGCGCTGAAATTCGCTGAGCCGCTTCACCTCTTGCGGAGTGGCTTGTCGCTGCAGCGCTTCCATTGAGCATTGAGCGCCGCGCACTGTAATCCCTTGTGCCACTTTGGCTTCACTAGTCACAACGGGGGTGTTTGTGTCGGTGGCGCTGCGTAAAATTTGCGGCATGGGTTGCAGCGGTCGCGAAGAGATCGTCGAGGTCTTGGACGAGTTCGACGATGCCCTGGACCGCTTGTGTGAGTTGACTTTTGACGTGCTCACCACCCGGAACGGTTGCGGGCGTTGGAGCGCCTGGAACGGGTGGCGCGCCGGCTGCGCACACCCGAGCATGCGTTGATCAACCAACTGGACGCGCAGGCCGGTGAGGAGGAGTTGGGCGGCACGCTGCGCTGCGCGCTGGCCGACCGGTTGCGCATCACCAAGGCTGACGCCGGCCGGCGGATCACCGAAGCCGACGATCTTGGGCAACGCCGCGCGCTGACCGGCGAGCGGTTGGCGCCGCGGCTAAGTCATACCGCCGACGGGCAACGCGACGGCCTGGTCGGTGACGGACACGTAAAGGTGATCCGCAGCTTTTTCGCGCGCCTGCCTGCCGAGGTGGGTACCCGCGACGCCGCCGAAGCCGACCTGGCCGGCAAGGCTGGCGGGTATCGCCCCGATGAGCTGGCCAACTACGCCCAACGGATCATGGACTGGCTCAACCCCGACGGAGAATTCAGCGACGGGGGGGCCCGCAAGCGTGGCATCATGCTGGGCAAGCAGGAATTCGACGGCATGTCACGCCTCAGCGGCCTGCTCACCCCGGAGTTACGCGCCGCCATCGAGGCCATGCTGGCCAAACTGGCCGCCCCCGGAGCATGCAACCCTGACGACGAACCCGTTTGACGCCCCTGCTACACATGCGCGGCTTCGCCGGGACAAGCAGGTGCTATAACGCAACGTATGGCAAGCACTGGGCACATTAGCCACGTCTCCGATACCGCCCGATGGACCGCGTTGTATCGCGCAACCGAAACGGCCCGTCCAGATGCGTTGTTCAGCGATCCGCTCGCCGGGCGCCTTGCTGGTGAACAGGGCCGCGCCATTGTCGCCAGGTCTCCTCGCACGAACCGTAACGGTTGGTGGCTCGTGGCGCGCACCAAGATCATCGACGACGTCATTGCGCGCTCGATCGCGGACGGCTGCGACCGGGTGTTGAACTTGGCCGCCGGCCTGGACACGCGGCCCTATCGTTTGAACCTTCCGTCTGATTTCGCTTGGGTGGAGGCTGATCTGCCGCAGTTGCTCAAGGAGAAAACAGAGCTTCTCGCGGACCAGACACCGCGCTGCCGGTTAACTCGGACCGCCGTCGACCTGGCCGACGCACGCGCCCGCGGCGACTTCCTCAACGAGGCACTGACCGGTGCAACAAAATCGCTAGTGCTCACCGAAGGCCTGTCGATGTATCTGGAAGACCATGACATCAACGCGCTTTCGGAGGCGTTCACCCGACCCGAGATCGCGTGGTGGATGCTCGACATCGCTTTCCCAGGCCTGAAAAAGATGATGAACAAGAAAATGGCCGACTTGCTGCAGAATGCACCATTCAAGTTCGCGCCCGACAACGGCTTAGCCTACTTCGAACACCTCGGCTGGCGCGTCGTCGAAGCGGAATCGGCGTTTCTGGCGGCCCACCGGTTCCGTCGCTTGCCGCTGTTTATGCGCCCGCTTGCGTGGCTGCCACAGCCGGATCTGCGGAATCCGGGTAGCTCGCGCTGGAACGCGGTCGCCCTGCTGACTCGGCGATACGAAGCGCAGGACTGACTCACGCCGAGTTGGTGCTATAACGCGACGTATCGCAAGCACTGGGCACGTCAGCCACGTCTCCGCCCGGAAACCGGGCGAAAGCCCGGCCCTCGGGTCCGACTGCCCTCTTGACTCGCGATAGGTTCGCCTGATGAGCCATGTCGACGCAAGTTCCACCGAGCGCTTGTTCGCGCTAGCCGAACAGGTGCAGGGCTTTATGCCGGCCGACGAGGGACGCGCGCTGCACGACGCGGCGTTACGGTACCTCGACGGCGGCGTCGGCGTGGAGATCGGCACCTACTGCGGCAAGTCCACCCTGTTGCTCGGCGCGGCGGCGCAGCAAACCGCCAGCGTGCTGTACACGATCGACCACCATCATGGCTCGGAGGAGCATCAGCCCGGTTGGGAGTATCACGACGCGTCGCTGGTCGACGAGGTCACCGGCCTGTTCGACACGCTTCCCACGTTCCGTCGCACGCTCGACGCGGCCGGGTTGGACGACCACGTTGTCACCGTCGTGGGCAAGTCACCGATCGTGGCCAAAGGCTGGCGGTCGCCGCTGCAGTTGTTGTTCATCGACGGCGGCCACAGCGAAGCCGCCGCCAATCAGGACTTCGACGGCTGGGCGAAGTGGGTTGCCGTGGGCGGGGCGTTGCTCATCCACGACGTGTTTCCCGACCCCCGGGACGGCGGTCGGCCGCCCTATCACATCTATTGCCGCGCAATGGATTCCGGTCGGTTCCGAGAGGTCTCGGCCACCGGGTCGCTGCGGGTGCTCGAGCGTATCAGCGGCCAGGACCAGTAGCGACGCACTCGCAATCGAAGTCGGTCTGCAGGCCCATCGGCAGACGCTCGCCCCGGAAGATCCCCGCGCCCGCGGTGGTGTCCGACAACGCGTCGGCCGCCAGGATCATCGCCGCCCCGGTCCAGGTGGTGCGCTCCTCGGGCCACCGTTTGCCGTCCGCGAAAACCAACCCCGTCCAGTACGAGCCGTCGTCTTCGCGCAAGTGCTGCATCGCGGCGAATTGCCGATGCGCGGCCGACCGGTGGCCGATGGCATCGAGCGCCATCACCAGTTCGCAGGTCTCGGCGCCGGTCACCCAGGGCCGGTCGCTCACACAGCGGATGCCAAGTCCGTCGACCACAAAGGTGTCCCAGCGCTGCTTGATTCGCGCGGCGGACGCCGGGCCGCGCAGGGCCCCGCCGAGGATGGGGTAGTACCAGTCCATTGAGTAACGGTCTTTTTCGGTGAATGCCTCCGGATGTGCGGCGATCGCGTGGCCCAGCGCCCCCACCGCCAGTTCCCACTCCGGCTGCGGTTCGCCCATCAGCGCGGCAAGGGCGAGCGCGCACCGGATGCTGTGGAATATGCTGGCGCATCCGGTCATCAGCGCTTCCGGAAGTGCTCCGGATTCACTTCGGGCCCAACAGATCTCGCCGTAGCCGACCTGCAAATCGATGACGAAGTCGATCGCCTTTTGCACGACCGGCCACATCGTCGCGGCGAAAGACTTGTCGCCGGTTACCAGCACATGGTGCCAGACCCCGGCGGCGATGTAGGCGCAGAAGTTGCTGTCGCTGTTGGCGTCTTCGACTGTTCCGGAACGGGTCTGGATGGGCCAGGAACCGTCGGATCGTTGTGTTTGACGGCTCCACTCGAAGGCGGCTCGCGCCGGCTCCAGCAACCCGGCCGTGGTGAGCGCCATCGCACATTCCACGTGATCCCATGGATCGGTGTGACCGCCCGCGAACCAGGGGATAGCACCCGATGCCTCTTGGGCGGCGGCGATAGCTTGCGCAGTCTGCCTGCACTGCTCGCGAGTGAGCACGCCCGGAACCGCCGGCGAGTCAGAACGATGCAATTGAACGTCCCAGAGCATCGTGGCTTGCTGTTGCCCGCGGCTTCGCGAAGGCCACGTGCTTGACGAAATACATTGCCACGCTCTTGCCCACCAGCGGGTTGAGCAATGACTCGGCGACTTGCGTTATCTTCGGCCGCTGCATCAGATCCCACACCAGCAGCTTGTGGTATGCGGTGACCGCGGGATGGTCGGCCTTGGCGACGCCGACAGCGCATTTCAGCCACCAGAACGGCGAGTGCAGTGCATGCGCATGGTGGGAATGCGTCAATTCCATTCCGCCGCTGGCGATCTTGTCCTGCAACTCGCTGGCCCGGTAGATACGCACATGGCCGCCCTCGTTGCTGTGGTATTCGTCGGAGAGCAGCCAGCACACCCGCTCTGGCAGCCACCGCGGCACGCTGACCGCCAGTGTTCCACCGACTTTGAGCACCCTGATCAGTTCGGCGATGGCGGCGTCGTCGTGGGGCACATGCTCCAGAATCTCGGACGCGATGACACAGTCGAAGGTCTCGTCGGGGTACGGCAAGCTCAGCGCATCACCGACGACCACCTTGGCCGACGCCGTGGCCGGCGCCTCACCGTTTTCGGCCATCGCCCGCAGGATGGTGTCCACCGAACGCAATTCGGACTCGTCTTGGTCGAAGGCGATGACGTCAGCGCCGCGCCGATACGCTTCGAAGGCATGCCTGCCCGCACCGCAACCGACGTCGATGACTCTGGTCGACGGACCGATGCCCAGCCGGTCGAAATCGACTGTCAGCACTGCGATTCGCTTTCGGAGACGGCCTTTCGCGCGATTGCCCGCTCGTAGACCCTTACAGTTTGGGCGGCCACGGCTTCCCAGCTGAATACGTTGACCGCACGCACCCGGCCTGCGTTCCCCAGGCGGCGGCGCTTTTCGGGCGAGTCGAGGAGCGCGCCGAGCGCGTGGGTCAGCGCATCGACGTCGGCGGCCGGCACCAGTTCGGCGCACGCGCCATCCGTCCCCAAGACTTCCGGCAACGCGCCCACCCGACTGGCCACGATCGGAGTGCCGCTCGCCATGGCTTCCACCGCCGGCAGCGAAAACCCTTCGTAAAGCGATGGAATACAGGCGACTTCGGCCGAGGCGAACAGCGCGGCCAACTCGGCGTCGGTCAGCCCGTTGCGGATGTGGACGATGTCCGAGATACCCAGTTCGGCGATGAGTTTCTCGGTGGGCCCGTTGGGCTCCACCTTGGCGACGAGCCGCAACTCGAGATCCCGGCTCGTGCGAAGTTTGGCAACCGCATGAAGCAGGGTGCTGACGCCCTTCAGCGGGGTGTCGGCGCTGGCGATGGCCATCACTCGGCCAGGTTGGCGCGGCAGCGATCCCGGCCTGAACAATTCGGTGTTCACGCCCAACGGCACCACGTGGAGTTGGTCCGGCGAGACACCGAAGTCGGTGACGATGTCCGTCGCAGACGACGACGAGACCGTCAGCAGGTCGGGAATCTGGCGCGACACCTGCTTCTGCATGTTGGAAAATCCATACCATCTGTGCACCAATGGTTTTCGCCACCATCGTGCCGCTGCCAGGTCGAGCATCCGATCGCGGGTGATGGGGTGGTGCACCGTGGCCACCACCGGCAGACCCGAGGCGGCGATACCAAGGAGCCCGGTTCCCAGGCTTTGGTTGTCGTGGACGAGATCGAAATCGCCGACACGGTCAGCTAATAGCCGCGCGACACGCATTGTGAACGTGCGTGGTTCGGGAAAGCCCGCGGTCCACATGGTGGCAAGTTCCAAAAGATCGATCGAACTGCGAATCTCGCTGGGGCGCGGCACCCGAAATGGGTCGGGTTCGCGGTAGAGGTCGAGGCTGGGTACTTCGGTTAAGCGTACCCGCGGGTCGAGCAGGTCCGGATAGGGCTGGCCGGAGAAGACCTCGACGTCGTGGCCGAGTTCCACTAAACCTTGGCTGAGGTGGCGCACATAGACGCCCTGTCCGCCACAATGGGTCTTACTCCGATAGGACAGCAGGGCAATCCGCATTCTCAACCCTTCTGCGCTGGATGAACGACGGCGGAAGTGTGCCCCCATCCATCGCGATCAACCGGACGCCCGACCCCGTGATAGCAAACTGGACACCTGTCCAGACTATAGTTCGACCAACTAATCGACGCAACGCGGGCCCGGAGGCACCGCTGCCAAGCGCCACGCGATCAGCTGAACCAGCATGTCATGGGCCGGTCCTCATGATCAGCCGGGGTAGCCGATACGCCCGGGAGGCGCGTCCGCCGATTTTGCTACCATCGCGCGGTGCCCGGGCGACCCGTCTCGAGACGCGAAGTATTCAAGTATGCGCTTTCACCTGCCCTGCTGAGCCTGGGAACGCTTGCTGCAACGGCCGGCGGACCGACGGCATCAGCGGCCGCCACCAGGCTGATCGATTTTGCCGAGCGCAGGATCGCGCCGGATGAAATCAAGTCGGCCGGCTATGACGGAGTGGTCAACTACGTATCCGAAGAGCGCCCGGGCGCGCACTTCGAGGCAAAGCCGATCACCCGGGACTATGCGGACGCGCTGCGCGCAGCGGGGCTTCATATCGTCAGCAACTTCCAGTACGGCAAGCCGGGTTGGCCTACACCGTCGGATTTCACCCGCGGGCATGACGGCGGCGTGGCCGACGCTCAGACAGCGCTGCGCCTGCATGGTGCAGCCGGTGGGACGAATTCGGCTCCGATTTTTTTCAGCGTCGACGACAACATCGACCAAGATACGTGGAATAACCTTGCGGTCCAATGGTTTCGGGGGATCAACTCGGTTCTGGGCGTGGAGCGCACCGGCATCTACGGGCACGCCAACGCGTGTGGGTGGGCGGTCAGGGACGGCGTGATCGGGCACTCCACCACCCCAGGGTTTCGGTGGGCGTGGCAGACGAAGGCGTGGTCGAATGGCGAGCGCGAGCCCACGGCGGTGCTGTACCAGGGAGTCATCAACGGACCGGTCCTGGGCGGCATCAGCGTGGACGTCGATGACGTCCTTGCGCCCGATTACGGGCAGTGGGATCTCGATCGGTGACCTGACGGCTCAGCCCGTCTTCTGGTAGACGAGCCAGCGCAATTCGATCGGCGATTCCTCGCGCTCGACGTCAAAGATATCCAGGCCGCTGGCCCATCCGTCGAACCAGCCCGTGGGCGGCCAAGCGCCTTCGGGCAGGTGGGCTTTCTCGTACTCGTAGGCGGGGTCGTCGGTAACCAGCTCAAGAGGTAGCTCGGCAGCGGCACCGGTCACCTCGTCGCGGGTGAAGATCATGCTATTGAATTGCTGCCCGAGTTCCCGGGCGGCGTCGTCGGGGGTGTAGCCCGGGCGCGGCAAGAAGGTGTTCAGCACCAAGCGTCCGCCGGGAACCAGGAGCTGGGCGCACAGTTCGAACAGCCCGCGCAACTGCGACGGCGTTCTGAAGTCGGGAACCACCTCGGAGACCACGATCAGCTGATATACCGACTCGACACCATCGGTGGCCGTGAAGACGTCGCCCTGGATAACGCGGATGTCGAGAGATTGGCTTTCGGCCTCCGAGCGAATGGTGTCGGCGAACTTCGCGGTCATCTCGACCGCGTCCACGGGGTGCCCGCGTCGCGCCAGCGCCAGGGCGTTGCGCCCGGTACCAGCGCCGATATCGAGCACCCGATGGGTGGTGGGATCGGCCGCTTCGCCGGCCAGTGCCCACACCCGCGCGTCCGGTTCGCTGCCGAACAGTGGCGGCGGGCGAACCGCAACCCAGCGGTCGTAATCCTCCTCGATCGTCAGCCAATCCGCTCTGACGCGATAGTTGAGCATGGTGCCCCAGGGAGCGTTGAACTCGATGACGACGACCGAACGAGGGGAGGTCTTGTAGGCCTTGGTCAATTCGCTCGTCAGGACCCTCTTGAGCTGAGCGGACTGCTCGACCGTGCACTGAATGCCCATGCCGGCAAAGATGTTTTCGCACATCTTGACGTACTCATCGACCAGGCTGGGAACGGCCGGCACCGTGATTTTGCCCTCGGCCTCGGCTCGGCGGTGCAACCGTCGGGCCATCGCATCGCGCAGCGTCGACGCGTCGAAAGATCTGGGGGGCGGATCCTCCACCAGACTCTTGTACACGACCCGACCGGTTCACACCAGCGGTCGGTGACAGCCAGATTGCCTACAGTCCGCAGATTCAGGGACGTAGGCCGGAAAGCACCATGGTGGCGAAGGCATCGCCGATCTCGGTCAGGGTGTTGCGTCCGCCGGGAACGTACCAGCGGTGAATCCAGTTGTGCATGCCGACAATGCCGAGCATGACCAGCCGCGGATCGAGGTCGTTGCGAAATGCGCCGGACGCGATGCCCTCTTCGACGATGGCGAGCAGCGCCTTGCCGTAGGCGTCGGCGTTGGCAACGATGTCCTTCGCTTCGGAAATGGCTGCGATGTGCTGACTTTCGTTGAACAACAGGAAGACTTCGGGATAGGTGGCCAGGTCCTCGATGTATGCGCGCAGGGCGTCGCGCAACTTCTCCTCGGCGGGAGCGTCGGACTCGAGCGCCTCGCGACAATGACGCGTCATCGCATAGGCGGGCTCCTCGATCAGCGCGACGAGCAACTCCTCCTTCGTCCCGACGTAGTAGTACAGCGAGGCACGGTTGATGCCCACCTCGACAGCGACGTCTTCGAGGCGTGCTCGCGCAAATCCTTCACGGCGGAAGACCTCGGCAGCTCCTTTGAGGATGGTTTGCCACCGCTCGCCGGAGGCTCGGCGGTCGGCGTTGCGCCGTTCATGGCGCCGACGTGCGTTGTCGCTCTGCGGGCGTTTGGCTGGAATCGCTCGTCCTCCTCGTGCGTATCGCGCTATTAAACCTACGCCATCAGGGCCCGGAGCTGCGAAAAGACCCGGTTATCAACGTGAACGTTGACGTTAATAGACGCGTTTCGCCACCGTAGCGTGCGAGTACGCCGCATGGTCAAGGAGGCTGGTGTGCAGCTGAAGTTCGGAACGTTTCGGAACGTTTATCGGCCCCGTACCATTCGATCCGCGAAAGTCCGCTGACCACCAACCTGCGGTGAGCGACTAGCTATCTCGTGACGGTGCCGGCACCACTTCGGCTTCGAACACCGAGGCTAGCGACCGGAGCGCATCACCACAGCGGACCGCGGCCCGACGTCAATCTGTTGCCCTGCCTGCCCGTTTCGGGCGGGGTCGAACGAATCACAGACGATCTCCCAGTTGTGTAGCGCATAAGTGCCGGGAACGGAGAACGTCAACGGCTCCCACCAGGCGTTGACCAGTATCAGGAAGTCACGATCGATCAAGGGTGTGCCGTCGGGGGCGACATCGGGATCCGTTGAGCCATTGATGAATACCGCGATGCTGCGTGCAGAGGGATCCGCCCAATCCTGGGGCGTCATGTCGGTGCCTGACGGCGTGAACCAGCGCAAGTCCGCGGCGGCGGCGCCCGTCAGGAACCGGCGCCTGCGGAACACCGGGTGACGGCAGCGCAGCGCGATGAGGTCGGTCGTGAACGCCAGCAGCGTATCGTCCGCCGCGGACCAGTCAAACCAGGTGATTTCGTTGTCCTGGCAGTAGGCGTTGTTGTTGCCCTGCTGTGTCCGGCCCAGCTCGTCGCCACCCAGCAACATCGGGACACCGCCGGAGAGCAACAGGATCAGCAGGAACGATCGTTTCTGTCGCGCTCGAAGCGCCAGCACGTCCTGGTCGGTCGTCGGACCCTCCACGCCGCAGTTCCATGACCGATTGTCGTCGGTGCCGTCGCGGTTGTCCTCACCGTTCGCGTCGTTGTGTTTCTGGTCGTAGGAGACAAGGTCATTCAGCGTGAACCCGTCGTGCACGGTGACGAAGTTGACCGATGCGCTTGGACGACGCCCCTTCTGACGATCGCCGTAGATATCCGACGACCCACACAGCCGCGATGCGAATTCGGCGAGACGCCCGTCCTCACTGCGCCACCAGTCGCGGACCGTGTCGCGGAAGCGGCCGTTCCATTCGCTCCACTGCGGTGGAAAGCGGCCGACCTCGTAGCTGTCCGTCTGGCCGACGTCCCATGGTTCGGCGATTAGCTTTGCCTCCGACACGACAGGGTCTTGAGCGACGAGATCGAAGAAGGTGGATAACGGGTCAAACGGACCGAACTCGCGGCCAAGGGTGGGTGCCAGGTCGAAACGAAAGCCGTCGATGCCCATCTGCGAAATCCAATAGCGCAGGGAGTCCATGATCAACCGCAGCGTCGTGGGATGGTCGGTGTTCAATGAATTGCCCGTCCCGGTCGTGTCGAAATAACTGCCGAGGTCGGCCGGGCTGAGCCGGTAGTACGCGGGGTTGTAGAGCCCGCGGAAGCACAGTGTTGGCCCGCCGGCTCCGCCTTCGGCCGTGTGGTTGAAGACCACGTCGAGGATGACTTCCAAGCCGGCGCTGTGCAGGGCGTCGACCATCGCGCGGAATTCTGCGACCTCACCGCCGGATTGCCCTGCTCTCGCCGCGGCCGAGTAGTTCGCTTGGGGCGCAAAGAATCCGATCGTGTTGTATCCCCAGTAGTTGGTCAGTCCCCGCTCGATGAGAAATTGTTCGTCCACGTTGCGGTGGATAGGGAGCAGTTCCACTGCCGTCACGCCGAGGTCGACCAGATGTTGCACTGCCGCCTCATGGGCAAGCCCCGCGTACGTGCCGCGCAGCTCTTTGGGCACATCCGGATGGGTCGCAGTGAACCCGCGAACGTGAACCTCGTAGAGGATGGTGTCGCTCAGCGCATGCTGCGGTTTGGGCACGGAGATGGGCGGCGCGACTGCACACACCAGGCTGCGCGGGACATGCCCCGCTGAGTCCAGAGGGCTTGGCGCCGAAGGGTTTTCCACCGAGTGGCCGAGGACCTCTGGCCCGAACCGGACGTCGCCCTCGATTGCGCGTGCGTAAGGGTCTAACAGCAGCTT
This sequence comes from uncultured Actinomycetota bacterium, assembly GCA_963767375.1. Classification (GTDB taxonomy): domain Bacteria; phylum Actinomycetota; class Actinomycetes; order Mycobacteriales; family Mycobacteriaceae; genus Mycobacterium. The sequence continues at coordinate 80,066 of CAVYDT010000003.1, read as the reverse complement.
CGCGGGGTTGTAACGCAACCCGTTCCCGGGATCAAACGGGCCGGCAACCCGAAATCCGTAGGCCTGTCCCGGCCCGACCCCGGCCACGAAGCCGTGCGAGACGTCGCCGTCGCGGTCGGGCAGCACCAGCTGCGTCTCTGTTCCGCCGGAGTCGAACAGGCAGAGTCTGACTTCATCACCGCCGGAGGCCACCGCGAAGTTCGTGCCCCGCTCGTCGGGTGTGGCACCGAGCCGGTCGGGCCGACCGGGCACGATTTTCGGTGTCATCAGTCCTCCGTCATTCCTCGGTTCGCGACACCAGCGTCTGGACGACCTCGGACACCGTCCGAAAGGCGTGATGGCGGCGGCGGATCATGTCCGCCACGAGCCCGGTCCACCCGGTCTGGTGACTCGCTCCCAGCCCAGCCCCGTTGTCACCGTGAAAGTACTCGAAGAACAGGAGATTGTCCTGCCACCGCGGGTCGGTCTGCATCCGATCGACGCCACCAAAGCACGGCCGGCGTCCGTTCGAATCGAAGAGGAAGAGCGAAACGAGCCGTTTCCACAGATCGGCCGCGACCTTGTCGAGCGTGATCTGGGTTCCCGATCCCGTGGGGTACTCGACGGTAAAGTCGGCCCCAAAGAACTCGTGGTAGCGCTCGAGCGCGGTCGCCGCCAGGTAGTTGAGCGGAAACCACACGGGGCCACGCCAATTCGAGTTCCCGCCGAACATTGGTGTGGTCGACTCGGCTGGCTCATAGTCGATCTCGGCGTGCACGCCCTCAATGTCGAGAACATACGGATGATCCCGGTGCACCGCGGATAGCGACCGCAGCCCGTGCGGTGATAGAAACTCGCCGGGATCGAATAGCGGTTGGCATAACCGCCGTAACCGATCGAGCCCTATCACGCCGACCAGAAGCCGCCGGTGGCCGGCGTCACCGCGAAGTATCCCGGCCGCGGTCATTTCGGCCGTGTCGCCTAGGCCATGACGTCGCAGGTAGTCGGCGAACCTCTTGTCGGTGATCAGCGTCTGGTCGATGGCCTCCTCGTTGACCATGGCCGCGGCCAGCCCTGGAATCATCGCCACCATTGACCGCACGCGCATGGGCACGACGCTGCCGTCGTTGAGAACAATGCGGTCGTAGAACATTCCGTCGCGCTCGTCCCAGACACCCGAGGTCTCGAGCGCGTCGGAGATGGTGGCGAAGTGCTCGAGGAACTTTTGCACCAAGTCGAGGGCCGGTCGCTGCCGTACGCCGTGCAAGATCGCGGCGATCGTCGCCATGGACAAGGCGTAGGCGGCCATCCACCCGGTGGTGTCCGACTGCTCGAGAATGCCGCGGACGGGCAGGTGCGACCGGTCGAGCGGGCCAATGTTGTCCAGCCCCATGAAACCGCCCTCGAACAGATTCGATCCGTTCGTGTCTTCGCGGTTGATCCACCACGTGAAGTTCACCAGCAGTTTGTCGAAGATCCTGCTCAGGAAGTCTACGTCGCGACCGCCGTCGATCCCGAACACCTCTAGCGCCGCCCACGCCAGCACCGGGGGATTGACGTCACCGAAGTCCCACTCATACGCCGGAACCGCCCCGGTTGGATGCTGGAACCATTCGCGGCACAGCAACAGCAGCTGATACTTGGCGAACGCCGGATCCAGGTGCACCAGGGCCACACACTGAAAACCCAAGTCCCACGCGGCAAACCAGGGGTACTCCCATGTGTCGGGCATCGACATCACGTCGAACGCCGCGAAGCTGCGCCACCCGGAGTTGCGGCCCCTCAGCCGTTGAACCGGGGGAGGGGGCTCCGTCGGATCGCCGTCGAGCCAGCGTGCCACGTCGTAGTGGTAAAACTGCTTGCTCCACAGCATCCCGGCGAACGCCTGACGCATCACCGCGGCCTCGTCGTCGGAGGCATCGGCCGGGGTGAGCTCGGCGTAGAACTCGTCGGCCTCGGCGCGGCATCGGGCGATGACGCGCGTGAAGTCGTCGCCCAGCGCGTGCGCGGTGTCTTGTCCCAAGCCGGCTGGGCGCAGTCGCAGCCGTAGCTCGATCGTCCGCCCCGGATCGGCCGAAACTCGGTACCAGGCAGCGCATTTGGTTCCTTGACGGGCCGGGTTGACGGTGTCGGCACCCGCGATAACGTGGTCATTGATGCCATCCTTGGGATACCGCCCGGGTGTCGAAACCCCATACAAACGTGCGACATTTGTCTCGTTGTCGCAGAACAGCAGCTGCGGCTCGGCCAGGTCGGGCGCCGCCCCAACCAGCAGCTCAAGCTCGCCGAGGAAGGGATGGTCGACGGACACCACCCCGGCCGCGGTCGCGGCGAGTCTCGGCGGGGGCGCCCCGCTATCCCATGACCAGGTGTTGCGGAACCACGCCGTCGGCAGCACATGCAGAACCTCCGTGTCTGGTCCGGCGTTGGTCACCCGGATCAACATCAGGATGTCCGCCGAATCGCTCTTGGCGTAGCACACGTCCACGATCCAGTAGCGGTCGTCGTCGAATATTCCGGTGTCCAGCAACTCGTACTCGCGATCGGACCTGCCTCGCCTGCGGTTCTCATCGACTAGGGCCTGGTAGGGGAATGCGCGCTGGGGGTAGTGGTAGCGCCAGGTGTTCCAGGCGTGGCTGGGGATGGCGTCCAGGAACCACCAGTACTCCTTGACGTCCTCGCCGTGATTGCCCTCTGCGCCGGTGAGACCGAAGGCGCGCTCTTTGAGGATGGGGTCACGACCGTTCCACAACGCCAAGGCGAGGCAAAAGCACTGCTCGATGTCGCAGAACCCGGCCAAGCCGTCCTCGCCCCACCGGTATGCGCGCGACCGCGCGTGGTCATGCGGCAGGTAGCTCCACGCGTCACCGGAGGCGCTGTAGTCTTCGCGGACTGTGCCCCACTGACGTTCGCTGAGATAGGGCCCCCACAGATACCAATCGCTGGCTTGCCGCAGACCCTCGTCGAGCCGGCCGAACTTGTCGACGCGCTGCCGTTCTGTCCCGGTCACCGTGGTATCGAAATGCGTTCGCTCGATCAGGGGTTGAGCGCTGTTGCGCGGGTTCGGCAGTACGTTGCGTTGAGCACAGCGGCTGCGGCTTCCTCGATACGTGCACTGAGATCGACGCCCGCCATTGGAACTCCCTCACCAGATTCCGGCTACATTAGCATCGTCACAAACCAACCTCGCGCCGTCATTGTCGCTGCAGACAACAACACGTATCAAACCCTGTGAATCCATGCGTCACGCCGAGCCGCCTCATGCCCGCTGTGGCGCGATTCGATCGGTACCGACGAGCGCTCTCGCTGCCGGGAAACCGCAGCGAATCCGCTGCATGAGCACCCAACCCAGGGGGACGTGAGCCCGCGGCGGAACCTGGCACCAGCCGGGTGTCAGGCCAGCTGTTGACCATCTACTGGATGTGCTGGCTGATGTGTGGCGCCGACGTCGTTCTTGGTGTCGGCGGAGTACTTCACGGCGTACGTGCCGATGCTCTTACCCCCACCTTGAACTCGAGTGAGTTGATGAACGCACTGCCGGGCGCGCCCGCACAGGACTGTCGGCGTTCGTCCCGGGTGTCGTTGTGGCGATGAAGTTTTCGAGGATATCCGCCACGGCCGTTGGTGCCTCGACATGAGGGAAGTGTCCGATACCCTCGAGCACCTCGAGGCGACTGCCCGTCAGCGCGTCGTGTGCGGCGTAGGCGTGCGAGACCGGAATGATGCGGTCGCGATCTCCCCAGATCAACGCGATGGGCAGGCCGGCGGTGAGGTGAAGCTTGTTCAGCGCGCTGACGGCCTGACCACGGTGGTCCACCACCGAGCGCAATGTGCGCAGGAACGCCTGGCGGCCCGCCGAATCCGACAGCGAGCAGTACGCCTGCCACATCTGACCGGCACGCGGCGCCTGAATCCCGGCCGAGGTCAGCCAGGAGCCCAGCTTGTTGCCGAGGTTGAGCACCGAGTGCGGCGCGACCACCGGAAGCACCAACTCTGCGCCAGGGGCAGACAGAAGTCGCAGCATCGGACTGAGGTCGGGGCCGAGACCGCCACTGCCGATGAGGGCCAGCCGTTCGCAGTAATCCCGATGCTGATAGGCGAACTGCATCGCGATACCGCCGCCGAGTGACTGGCCGACCACCGTTGCCCGGTGCACCCCGAGTTCGTCGAGGAGGTCGCGAAGAAAGACCGCGAACGCGCCCAGCGAGTAGTCTCCACGCGGTTTCGCGGACATGCCATGGCCGAGCAGGTCCGGCGCGATGACACGGTATTTGGTGGACAATTGCGGAATGATCGCCCGCCAGGTGGCCGAACTCCCGGCCATCCCGTGGATCAGCAACAGCGGGGGACCCTGGCCGGCATCCCGGTAGGCGATCCGGTCTCCGTGCAATTCGAGGTACGTCAATTCGCTCATGGGAATCGTTTCATCCAGTCTCAGTGGTCGGTCGCCTCGGTGGCGGGAAGAGGCTTGGAAGAGGCACTGCCTACAGTGCACAACTTACGCCTTCGTAGGTTACTGATGGGTAATACTGTGGCCAGGCTCACGGCTCTGTAACGTCGGCCCGTTGCGCCCAGTCGTCGGCCCAGGCTTGCAGTGGCTTCAAAGCGGTCATGAGCGCCAGCCCGTGATCGGTGAGGTGATAGCCGCCCTCGGAGTGGTCCAGTATGTGCAGCGCCCGCAGTTCCTTGAGACGGGTATTGAGCGAGCCGGGATTCATGTCGGATGCCGCCTGAAGAGCGCGGAAGGTCAACGGCGCCCCGTGCAGTTCCCACAGGATGCGCAGTGCGCCGCGCCGGCCCAACGCATCGAGGGCGACCATGATTGGCCGTCCGGAGATGGATCCCCGTACAGGCTTGCCGATCCGCGGAGCTGCCATGCTTCACATTTTGTAGCATCGGCGCGTAGAGTGCCAGCATGGATCGCTATAAAAACCGTAGCGCACGCATCGCGCCCGCTCCGCAACCCTTGCCCGCCGACATCCAGCAGGCCATCGATGCCATCATGCGTGGCAACCCACCGCTGGTGCTGTTCACCACTCTGGCCCGCGACCAACGGTTGTTCTTCAAGTTCTTCAACTCCGGCCTGCTCGACCGGGGACACCTGACGATCCGTCAGCGCGAGATCGTCATCGACCGGGTCACCGCGGCCTGCGGCGCCGAGTACGAGTGGGGAGTGCACGTGAGCACCTTCGCCGGCAAGGCCGGGTTGAGCGAGCAGCAGATCACTTCGCTGACGACCGGAGGGCCAGACGACGCCTGCTGGGAGGACGGCGATCGCGTCCTGATCCGGCTCTGCGATAGCCTGCAATCCAGCTGCACGGTCGACGACGAGCTATGGGCGCAGTTGAGCACACAACACAGCGACGAGGCGATCCTCGAACTACTCATGCTGGCCGGAACCTATAGAACCGTAAGCTATCTCGTGAATGCGCTGCGTCTGCCACTCGAAGATGGCGCCCGCAGGTTTCCGGCATAGCGCGGTTCGCACAGTGAAACCTGCTGCAGCCCAAGCTATTTGAAGCTAATTGACGCCCTTCAGGCTGCCGATGTTAAGGGAACCGTCGGCGCGCTTCGACGGTGGGGCGCTCTCGAAGTCCTCGACGTAGCGCTGCGGGTCGCGGTCGACGATCGGTAAACCCTCGGTGGTGGGGTGCTGATCCATAAACTCGCTGTACTGCCGCCCGAGTGCTTCGCGAAGGCCAACGGGGGCATGGCGACGGAAGTCCGAGAGTCCTTGCCGTTCCTCTTCGCCCATGTGGTCGTCGTTGGCCACCCGGGTGCGGCCGACCGCCGCCCACCACTGCTCGGTGCCGACCCGGGCCGCGTTGGCCTCGCGCACTCCATCGCGAATATCGTTGTGATCACCGATGGCATCGAGCGTTTCGCCTTCGGGGTCGTCGGCACCCCGCTTCAACAGTTGCGGGTAGAAGATCAACTCTTCGATGTAGGCGTGTACGTCGAGCTTGTCGGCGAGCGGACGCCAAACCCGCTCGAGTGCGGCGCGGTGAACCGGACTCTGCGCCTGCAGATAGTCCAGCTCGGCGAATTGTTCGCGGAACCAGTCATGGTCGGCGAGGATCAACGTGGTGATGTCAGCCATTGCGACTCCCAGCCTCCCCAGACCGCTTGGGGTCATCGTGTTCCATGCTGGCAGAACCAGTCAAGCCGAACAGAGGACGACACCCCCACGAGCCGTTGGCTTGCGGGGGTGTCGCACCGTTGTCGACGAACAGCCGGGTGTTACGTGAGATCGAACCGGTCGCTGTTCATGACCTTGACCCACGCCGCCACGAAGTCGGCCACGAACTTGTCTTTCGAGTCGTCCTGCGCATACACCTCCACGAGTGCACGCAAGATCGAATTCGACCCGAACACAAGGTCATTCGCGGTCGCGGTCCACTTCGGCGCGCCCGAGGTCCGGTCGTGGCCCTCGTAGACGTTCTCCGTGCTCTCCGACGGCTTCCACTCGGTGCCCATGTCGAGCAGGTTGACGAAGAAGTCGGTGGTCAACACGCCCGGCTTGTCAGTGAACACGCCGTGCTTGCTGCCGCCGTGGTTCGCGCCGAGGGCACGCAGCCCGCCGATGAGCACCGTCAGCTCCGGAGCGGTCACACCCAGTAAGTACGCCCGCTCGAGCAGCAACTGCTCCAGCGGCGCCTTCTCGCCCGCCCGCGCATAGTTGCGGAACCCGTCGGCCCGCGGCTCGAGCAGGGCGAAGGACTCCACATCGGTGTTCTCCTGGGAGGCGTCGGTACGACCCGGCGTGAACGGCACGGTCACGGTGTGACCCGCGTCCTTGGCCGCCTTCTCCACGGCCGCCGAGCCGGCCAGCACGATCAGGTCGGCCAGCGAGATCTTCTTGCCGCCGGAGGCCGAACCGTTGAAGTCCTGCTGGATCTTCTCCAGGACCGGCAGCACCTTGCCCAGTTCAGCGGGCTCGTTGGCCTCCCAGTTCTTTTGCGGCTCAAGGCGAAGCCGTCCGCCGTTGGCACCGCCGCGCTTGTCGGTGTTGCGGTAGCTCCCCGCCGCCGACCAGGCCGTCTTGACCAGCTGGGAAACCGACAGACCGGAGTCCAGCACCTTGGCCTTGAGCGCGGCGACATCCTTCTCGTCAACCAACGCGTGGTCCACCGCCGGAACCGGGTCCTGCCACAACTGCGGCTCGGGAATCCACGGCCCGAGGAAGCGCGAGACCGGGCCCATGTCGCGGTGCAGCAGCTTGTACCACGCCTTGGCGAACGCGTCGGCCAGCTCCTCGGGGTGGTCGAGCCAGCGCTGCGTGATCTCGCGGTAGATCGGGTCCTCGCGCAACGAGATGTCGGTGACCAGCATCGTAGGGGCGCGGCCTGGTCCGCCGAACGGGTCGGGGATGGTGCCCGCGCCCGCGCCGTCCTTGGCCGTGAACTGCCAGGCCCCGGCGGGACTCTTGGTCAGCTCCCACTCGTAGCCGTACAGGGTCTCCAGGAAGGAGTTGTCCCACTTCGTCGGCGTGGGCGTCCAGACGACCTCCAGGCCGCTGGTGATGGCGTCCTTGCCCGAGCCACTGCCATAGGAGCTCTTCCAGCCCAGACCCTGTTGTTCGATCGGCGCCGCCTCCGGCTCCAGACCGACGAGGTCGCCGTCGCCGGCGCCGTGGGTCTTGCCGAAGCTGTGGCCACCGACGATCAGTGCGGCGGTCTCCTCGTCGTTCATCGCCATCCGGCCGAACGTCTCACGGATATCCACCGCGGCAGCCACCGGATCCGGCTTGCCCTCGGGGCCTTCCGGGTTCACGTAGATCAGACCCATAGTGGTCGCACCGTAGGGCTGCGCAAGGTCCCGCTTGCCGGAGTAGCGCTTGTTGGTGCCCAGCCACTCGTTTTCTTCACCGAAGATGATCTCCTCGGGTTCCCACACATCCGGGCGGCCGAAGGCGAACCCAAAGGTCTTGAACCCCATCGACTCCAGCGCCACATTGCCGGCGAGGAGCAGCAGGTCCGCCCAGGAGACCTTGTTGCCGTACTTCTTCTTGAGCGGCCACAGCAGCCTGCGCGCCTTGTCCAGGCTCGCGTTGTCCGGCCAGCTGTTGAGCGGAGCGAAGCGCTGCATACCCTGACCACCACCGCCGCGGCCATCGAAAATGCGGTAGGTGCCGGCCGCGTGCCAACTCATCCTGATGAAGAGGCCGCCATAGTGGCCGTAGTCGGCGGGCCACCAGTCCTGCGAGGTGGTCAGCACCGAGATCATGTCGGCCTTGAGCGCCTCGACATCGAGCTTGGCGAACTCCGCGGCGTAGTCGAAGTCGTCGCCCAGCGGGTTGGACTGCGGCGAGTGCGGGTGCAGCTTCGCCACATCGACCTGGTTGGGCCACCAATCCTGGTTCGTCAGGGGGGCCCCCTCTTTCGGCGTGGGCGAGTCGATTACCGGGTTTTCGCTATCGGACACAACATTCCTTTCGGTGTTAGGTGAATCGGGCTGTGATCAGGAAACTGCAGTCGAGCAGTCGGGGCAGAAGCCCCAGTAGATGACTTCGGCCTCGTCGAGAACGAACCCATCCAGAACGTTGTCGACATCCGCCGGGGTCAAGCAGGGCGCCTCGCCGACCGCACAATCGATATCGGCGATGGCCCCGCAGGATCGGCAGACCAGGTGATGGTGGTTGTCGCCGACCCTGGACTCGTAGCGAGCAACCGAGCCCAGTGGCTGGATCCGCCGAACCAGACCCACCGCGGTCAGCGCGTTGAGCACGTCGTACACGGCCTGGCGGGAAACCTCGGGTAGGCCGATCCGCACCGCCGAGAAGATCGTCTCGGTGTCGGCATGGGGCTGGGCGTCCACCACCTCGAGTACGGCGACCCTGGGCCGGGTCACGCGCAGATCGGCCATCCGCAGCCGGTCCGCGTACTCCGCCGTTGAGGACACCATGACAATATGGCGCCTTATCTGGAATCAGTCAAGAGTTCATTTCGGTGCGCCGCACGGACACCCCAGGGATAAAAAGGCGCCGGCTGTCACACCTGACGGTATGACGGCTGCGTCGGGTCCACCAGCTGCATATCCACCGGGCCGACCCCGAAAATGGCGATCACCGCCGGGTCGCGCCGGTTGGCCGGGACGCCATCGTAATGCGGGGTGCGAGCGGTCCTTTTCACGTAACCACCCGGCCCGACCGGTGCCGCGTCCTGCGGCTGAAATTCATTCCCGCTGTTGACAAACCAGGTGCCGAATACCACCACCTGAATCCGGTCGGTGGCATAGGTATGCGGCGCACTGAACCAGCCGGGATTCCATTTCATCATCACCAGGTATGGCCCCGGCTGGTCGAAATCCCCATACAGCTTTGCCATTTCGCCGCTGTGTGGCGGCAGGTTGCCCCACGACTGGAAACTCATCTTTTCGAAGGGCAGGGTGAACGTCTCGTTGGGATCCGGGCCGGTTTCGGGTGCCGGCGCCAGCGGCATGTCGCCAATATGCCCTGCCTTGTCGCCGGCGGCGACCGCCGCCAGCAACAGCGGGGCCGCCGCCATCAGCAGCGACCGTCGGTTTGATTCCATATCGCCCATTCGATGCCTCCCGGTAGCCGGCTGACTCATCACTTCAGGGCGCTGCCGTTGCGCCACTGATCCCAACTCAGCGTCCAGTCTCCGTTCTGCGCCAGTTTCAACGGCGGTCCGCCGCTGTTGCGGATCTCCACGACGTCACCGGGGACCGAGAAGTTGTAGAACCATTTCGCATTGTCGGCGTTGAGATTCAGGCATCCGTGCGAGGTGTCGGTGTGGCCCTGGGCCCACACCGTCGCGTCCAGCTCATGCAGATAGATGCCGTCGGTGCTGATTTTGGTGGCGTAATTGATGGTCTCGCGATATCCGAGGCGCGAATTCTTGGGCAGCCCGAATGTCGAGGAGTCCATCACAACCGGGTTGCCCTTGTCGAGCACGGTGTAGATGCCCGGCGGTGTCCACAACGATATGGTCTGTGCACCGACGTTATCCGTGCCACCCATGCCCATGGAGGTGGGCATGGTGCGGACCAGGGCTCCGTTTTCGAAGACGCTGACCAACTTGGTGGCATCGTCGGCGATGGATACGTGCGCGTCGCCGATCCGGAACGACACCCTGCTGTCTTCTTGCCCGAATAAACCTTTCCCCAGGGAGATTCCGTAGATCTTGGCCTCGGCGGTGACCGTCGTACCCGGTGTGTAGTAGTGCTCTGGCCGCCAGTGGACGTTCTGGTCGTCGACCCAGAACCATGAACCCTGCAGCGAGGGGTTGGTCGTCACCGTCAGCTGCTTCTCGGCGGCGGCGCGGTCGGCGATCTGCTCATCGAAGTGGGCGACGACCACTGTTCCAACGCCGTAGGTGCCGCCGTCTTTCAGAGCCGCCTCCGACGTGGTGGTGAAGGAAACCTTGGTCTGATTGGACGGCCGCAGTGTGGAGAATGACGACACCTGAGTCGAGTCAACGCCGTTGGGGCCATGGCTGCTGACTCTTAGCGTGTACGTCCGTCCGTAACCCAGCGGGACGGTGGGTTTCCAGACCGTGTTATCCGGAGTCATCACGCCCTCGACTGGTTTGCCGCCGTCATTGAACATGCGGACATCAGTCAGCGTCCCCGCGTTCGCTTTGACCACTACGTGCGCGACCGGGTCGACGTCGTGTGCATTGGGGTCGGGTGTGATCGTCACCTGTGCGGGACCAAGCATTTTCGAAGGAACACCGAGGACGTTGCAATGTGGGCAACGCGGCAACGCGGCAATCGTGACCGCGCCGGCCACACCGATGACGACCAACACGGCAAGCAGGAACCGGCGCGGTCTGCTGATGCCCGGTATCCGGCGGGCTAGCGGATCGCTGTTCTTGGACATCATCGAAGTTGACAAACCGGCGCGCTCTCTCATCTGCTCGCTCGCGGTTGATCCGGAGCATGTTGTTCCTCATGTAGCCCGGAGTGTGCGCTCGGTAAACCCCGCCGCGCCGCCTCGGAATTGGTAAGAATTGGCAAAGGGGCAGAAGCTCAGCGGAAGCGGGCGTGACAGCACCTAGGCAGCCTTCTTCGATCCAGGACCGCGATCCACGGCCGCGGTGCGCCGTGTTGTGCCGTTGAACCCGAACCTTGGCGGCATCGTGAACTCAAATGACGCCGACAACGCGTGGGCCGGACCCGTGGTGCGCCCCAACGCCGGTTTGTTGCCGGTTGGTTTCGACCGAGCGTGCGCAGGGAACACAGCGGCATTTCAACGCCACCCGCGGGGAGGCCTCGAAGTCCAGAAAGGCACACACGACCATGGCTCCGGGGCTGACGCCGCATTTCGCCAACGTGCAGGCACATTACGACCTATCCGACGACTTCTTCCGGCTGTTCCTCGATCCCACCCAGACGTACAGTTGCGCGTACTTCGAGCGTGACGACATGACGCTGGAAGAGGCCCAGATCGCCAAGATCGATTTGGCGTTGAGCAAGCTGGGCCTGCAGCCCGGCATGACGTTGCTCGACGTCGGCTGCGGCTGGGGAGCGACCATGCGCCGCGCGATCGAGAAGTATCACGTCAACGTCGTCGGCCTGACGTTATCCAAGAACCAGGCCGCCCACGTGCAGAGCTTGTTCGACGGGATGGATACCGCGCGCGGCAGGCGGGTGCTGCTGCAGGGCTGGGAGGACTTCAGAGAGCCCGTCGACCGGATTGTCTCCATCGGCGCATTCGAGCACTTCGGCCACGATCGCTACGACGAATTCTTCGGGTTGGCCAACAAACTCCTGCCCCCCGATGGCGCGATGCTGTTGCACACCATCACCGGGCTGAGCAGGAAGCAGCTCGATGACCAGGGCCTGCCCATCTCAATACGCCTGATCCGCTTCATCAAGTTCATGGTCACCGAGATCTTCCCGGGCGGCCGGTTGCCATCGATCGACATGGTCGAGGAGCACTCGGCGGCAGCGGGTTTCACGTTGACCCGCCGGCAGTCGCTGCAACAGCACTACGCAAGGACCCTCGACCTGTGGGGGGATGCCCTGCAGGCCCGCGAGGCCGACGCCATCGAGCTCCAGTCGCAAGAGGTCTACGAGCGGTACATGAAATACCTGACCGGCTGCGCAGACCTCTTCCGCTCCGGTTACATCGACGTCAACCAGTTCACTTTGCAGAAGTGACGGTGCGCTCCAGGGTCGCCAACGACGCGGCGAGGTAGTCCTCCGGGAACACGGGCATCCCGCCGACTTGGTCGCGGAAGGCCTGCGGCGTGGCGCTCCAGTCGTAGGTGAGGGTGACGTCGGTGCGGTCGCCGTTGGGAGTGAGGTCGTAGCGCCAGAACCAGCCGCCGGGGTCGTGATTTCCGGCGTCGTCGAGCCTGCCCGTTATCCACCCAATGGCGCGGTCGTTGTCGAACACGTTGACCAGGTTGTACGTGACGTAATGACCACCGGCCCGTTCGAGGTACATGTTCATCGCGAACATCTGTCCGGTAGCCGTGATCGGTGAAGTGTCCACCGCGTCGCGGACCCAGTCGCCGGGCTCGCAGTTCTGGTGGCGGCACGGGTCTGCCAGGACGGCGAAGACCTCCGCCGGGGTGGCGGCGATGGTGCGGGTGACGACGTAGCGTTCCGCGGTCACGGTCATGAGTTGTCCTTAGGTCCGTAGGCCAGGGCGATATCGGGGGAGTCCAGCCAACCCGAGTATGTGGGGCGCGAAGGCCAACCGTCAGGCGAATCGAGCCATTCCTCCTGGCGGCCCCACGGCAGGATGTCGATCAGCGGGAAGGTGTAGCTGAGCTGCTCGGTGCCACGTCCGTTGGTGTGCCACGTGCGGTACACCGTGTCACCGTCGCGCAGGAGCACATTGACCGCGAAGCCCCCGCTGGGGGGCGCGTCCATGTCGGCGCCGAACGGGCTCTGCGATGACGAGTACCACTGCATCCGGTTGCCGACCTTGCGCTTGTAGGCCAGGGCCTCGTCGATCGGTCCGTTGGTGACGATGACGAAGCGTGCGTCGTAGTTGTCGAGGAACTCCAGCCGGGTGAACTGCGACGTGAAGCCGGTGCACCCACCGCACTGCCACTCCGCGCCATCCGACCACATGTGGTTGTAGACGATGAGCTGCGAGCGACCGTCGAACACGTCGACGAGACGGATGGGCCCGTCGGCGCCGATCAGCGTGTAGTCGGGCAACTCGACCATCGGCAGACGGCGCCGCTGGGCGGCGATCGCATCCAGTTCGCGGGTGGCGGCCTTCTCGCGCTTGCGCAGTTCCTCGAGCTTGGTGCACCAATCCTGGTAATCGACGACCGGCGGGAGAGCATTGGACATGGCGGATCTACCCCTTTCCGATTTGTGGTGTCTTGTGACGTCATAGGTATGACCGCTGGCGCGCCCGGAATTCATCGGTGGACGATGCAATTGCCCGCGAAGGCCTCAGTGTGACAGTGCGATCCGCACGATGACCCGCGGCTTGCGTCCACGCGTCGCGATCATTTCGACCAAGGTCACCAGGCGGTATTCGAGGCCGTACTTTCTGCGGATCTCGCGTGCGAGTCGTTGCACTGTCGCAGGATCGGTGACCACCTGCGCGGCGCCCTGGATCGCCGAAACTCCGTCGCGTACCTTGCCGAAGCGGCTGCTCGGCGCCAACAGCACACGTGGATTGTTCTGGACCCGTTTGACTTTCCAGCTGTCCGCCGGTGTCCACACGAACAGGTCAACGCCATCACGGCCGATCCACATGGGCGTCGACACGCCCTTTCCGTTGCGCTTGAACGTGGTCAGCGAGACGAAACGCTGCGCGCCCAGTGTGGCCGTTGGATCGCTTGTCACGGTTGCTCCGCTCCCTAGACCCGGCCGGAAGCCGGGGGGTCCCGTCTAAGGTAGTTGAAGGTGTTCGCAAAACAACGACACGGTCACCGAGAGGCAACGAAGAGTAACGATTAGCGCACTGGACTGGCCGCGGCAGCAGGGCCAATGGAAGGGTGGTGTTCGTGAGTGTTGACATCGGCGAGCAGTTGCACTGCTCGCGCACGCAATGGTTGGACAGGCCACCCCAGCGCTGTGCGCGTGGTCACTGGCTGCTGCCGGGCCACATGCTCGTCGCTACCGTGCCGTGTTCGTGCGGCCCCCACATCAGCTGGGAATGCGAGTGCGGCGCAGCCACTTACGAGCCGGAGTTGATCGATTCGTGCAGCCTGCTAACCGGTGTGCGCCAGACGAAGCTGTGAAGAAGCTTGTATGAAGCTGAAATTGGTGCCGACGCTTTAGCCCCAGCGAAGACGGTCGCAGCCGCTCAAGTGAGTCCCCATGGCCAAGGGGATGCTCGTGCTGCAACGTTGCGATCTAATGGGATCGCACTCGAATGCGCTGTGCCGCAATATGATGTAACGCCGAAGCTCACGAAAGGGTACTCGTTCGCGGACATCACAGGATGGGTAAGTGCCGCGGAATCCGTTTACTGCCCGGGTTAATCGATTTCTGGCCGCCGCGGCATTCCGCGAGGCCCGTTTAGCGTCTGCCCAGGGCGGTTTGCTGCGTGAGCGGCGCGGGCTACGGCCCGCGCCGCTCATCGTCTCTACGGTGTCAGCGCTGCGCCTCGGGATTGGCGATCCGGATGGGCGTCCCGTTCAGCCAGGCCGCCACGGCCTCCGCGGTGTCGGAATAGAAGGCACTGAGCATTTCGCGCGTGACGTACCCAAGGTGGGGCGACAACGTCACACTCGGCAGAAGCCGCAACGGATGATCGGGCGGAAGTGGTTCGCTGTCGTAGACGTCGAGCCCGGCTCCGGCGATGCGCCTCGTCCTGAGCGCAGCGATCAGAGCGGCCTCATCGACAATCGGGCCTCTGGAGGTGTTGACCAAGTAGGCCTGTGGCTTCATCAAGGCCAGCTCGGGTTCGGCGACCAGACCACGGGTGCGCTCCGAGAGCACCAGGTGGATGGAGACCACGTCGGACTCTTCGAACAACGCGGCTTTCTCGACCCGGCGCGCGCCGACCTCCACTGCGGCCTCCTCGGTGAGATTTTGACTCCACGCAATAACTTGCATGCCAAAGACTTTCGCGTATTCGGCCATGCGCTTGCCGATCCTGCCGAGACCGAGAAGCCCGAGCGTTTTGCCCGACAACGTCATACCGGTGCTGGCCTGCCACCCGCCGGCACGCATGCGCAAATGCTCTTCGGCGAGATTGCGCACCGTCGCGATCATCAACCCCCAGGCGAACTCTGGAGTGGCGTCGCGCACGGAGCGGAATCTCGGATTGGCGAAGTCCGAGTGCGCGACAAGGACGCCGTTGTCGGTGGCCGCGGCCATGTCCAGGTTCGGCAGGCTCTTGCCGACGATCGTGATCAGTTTGAGGTTCGGCAGCCGCTCGATGAGGGTGCGCGGTAGCGCCATGCGCTCGCGCAGGGTGCAGAGAACATCGAACGGTCTTAGTGCGTCTGCGGCCTCCTCCTCGGAGAGGTGCCGGTCGAAGACGGTGATCTTGGCTCGGGTCTGCACCGAGGACCAGTCGGCGAGGTCGAGCGCCACGCCGACATAGTCGTCGAGTATCGCTACCTGGGGCATGCGGATTCCCTATCGCATCGTTGGCCGACGTGCCGTCTCCCATCCTGATGGTCGACGGTATCGAACCCACCCGTGGGCGGAAAGCAGCCCGCTGAGCCAATCAGTTCGTTAGGTCAGTTGCCAAAGCCCCCGTGTGGCGCCCGCACCATGGTCACGGGCCCACTGGGACCCGCGCCGAGCTGATTGGCGGCGAAAGCGGCTCCCTGGTCAACGATGCTGGCGTCGTCGGCATAGGTGTCGTGTGCGGCGAAATTCGCCCCGTCAGAGCAAACCGGGTCCTCGGGGGCGCACACCTTGATGGTCTTGGCCTGATACGTCGGGCCGATGGCTATGGGCGGCTGCCCAAGGAAGTTCATGGCCCGGACATTTGGCGTCCCGAAGAGGACGACAGCGGCAACGTGGTTGGCCACGTCGGGCGCCAGCGGTTTGGGTACGGTCGCAGGATCCACCCCATCTGGCACTGCCGCCGAGGTGACGAAGCCCATCACGGCCGCGCCCTGGGAATAACCGCCGAGCACCATCTTGGTCTGGGGGCAGCTCGCCGCCTCCGAAACGACATGAGCGCCCCCGTCTTGGATGCCGTCGAGGCCGGTGGACCACTCGTTGCTGGCGGGGTAGTTGATCGGGTATACGTCGAGCGACTTCCCCCCCGTGCGTGCGCGCAGAGAGTCGACGAATGCCTGGCCGGTCGGGCCAACGCCGGGCGGCTCACCGGTACCGCGGGCGAACACCACCTCAACGTCGGGGCACGGCTGGGCGGATGCAGAGGGGAGAGCGGGAACAGAGAGGACGGCAGCGCCAAGGCCCGATGCTGCGAGGGTTGCGGAACCAAGCAAACGACTGATGCGGATTGCGCTCATGCCGCTTAATTGCCCACGACAGCGCATCGCAAAACCACGATTTTTCGACGGATGTTCGATAGCCATTGCCGGGGAGCACTCGTTCACCCAAAATTTACAGGCTGCGGCAGGCTGCGTCGGACCAATACGCTACGGCCCGAACGTGGTTCGCGAGCCAGCTGGGGGCGTCGCCTTGCCGTCCTCGCACACGCCACCGCCGGGGCGCCTGATAAACGCTGCGAGCCGACTCACGCACCGAACCGCCCGTCAGCCGCGGCGCCCATGCCCATGAGCAAAGGATTTGCTATGAATTCTCTCCCGGCCAACAGTCGCGGCGAAAGCTGAGGGATGATTTCGTGATGACCGCTGCACAACGTCGTGAGGCCGATACCGAGGCGCCCTCGACCGACCAAGTCGACGCTGTGTCGCGAGCATCGCGGGCATTAGTGGGCATCGCCGCCGCTTCCATAGCTTCGGTGGACGACGACGTGACCGTGCCGCAATGGCGGGTGCTGGTCATGGTGGATACCCGAGGCCCGCTAAACCTGGCCGCGGTGGCCGCCGGCCTCGATGTCAACCCGTCGAATGCCAGCCGCATCTGTGATCGCCTGATCAAGGCCGGCTGGCTTGACCGCCAAGAATCGCCGACTGACCGGCGAAACATCACGTTGAGCCTTACCGCCGCTGGACGGCGGCTGGTTGCCCATGTGGTCAGGCATCGGCGCAGGGCCATCACCAAGGCGTTGCGCGGTATGGCTCCCGGCGATCGCGAACTCCTCGCCACAGCTTTCGATCAGTTCGCCAGTGCGGCCGGCGAACCCGCCTATGACGCGGTGTCGCTGATCTGGCCCGGCGGTTGGTGATCTCGGCACCAGTTAGCCCTGCTCAACGCCACTTGATCCCGCAGCCGATCGATGGCCGCTGGTCGGGTTCGACCGCGCGGCCGGCAAGCACCGCGTCGACCGCCGCCCGGACGTCGGCGCCGGTCACCGGTAGGTCGTTGCGGGGGCGGGAGTCGTCGAGCTGGCCGCGGTAGACGAGCCGACGCTCGCCGTCGAAGACGAACGTGTCGGGGGTGCAGGCCGCGGAGTAGGCGCGGGCGACGTCCTGAGTTTCGTCGTAGAGGTACGGGAACGTCCAGCCGCGGCGACGGGCCTCGGCGACCATCTCATCGGGTCCGTCCTGCGGATAGGTGATGACGTCATTGCTGGAGATGCCGACCATCGCGACGCCCTGGTCGGCAAGGTCCCGACCGAGCGCGGCCAGGCCGGCGGCGACGTGCTGAACGTAGGGGCAGTGGTTACAGATGAACGTGACGACGAGTGCGGGACCCGTGAGCTCGTCGAGGCTGACCGTTTTGCCGGTAGCCGGCTCGGGAAGTGCGAAGTGGGGCGCGGGGGTGCCCAGAGCGAGCATGGTGGACTCAATGGCCATGTCCGCCAGAGTAACTGGCGCGGGTCGGTCAGAGTTTGGAGCCCAGCCCCGCGATCAAATTGATAGTGACGGTCAGGACAACCGCGCCGAGCAAGTAGGACAACAACGCGTGGCGCAACACCGTCGCCCTGATCGATGTCAAACAGATCTCGGTGTCTGACACCTGGAAGGTCATGCCGACGGTGAACGCGACGTAGGCGAAGTCGCGGAAGCGCGGCGGCTCCGGATCGTGGAAGTTGATTCCGCCCGGTTCGTCCGAATAGTAGAGCCGCGCGTAGTGCACGGTGAACAGCGTGTGCACGGCGAACCAGGACGCCGCAACGGTCAGGACGCCGACAACGGCGGCCGCGAGGGCCACGGCGCCCGAGTGCGACCCGGCGGCCACCACGTAGCCGACCCCGCCCAGGCTCGCGACGCTCGCCGATAGGACGACGACGTCGGCGACCCACCGGGTGGGATCCTCCCGGGTTACCCATTCGCGGGTTTGATCGGCATCCATGCCGCGCAGGATGAGCTGCGTCCACGCGACATACACGCCGGCGGCGGTGATCCAACCGACGAGCGCGAAGCGCCAACCGACCGTGTTGCCCACCGTGACAGCGACGGTGACTCCGAGCGCCACGATGACCGATATCCGAACCGCGACCGTGTCGCGGAACAACTTAACGACGGATTTCACAATGCCGACCTAAGCACCGGCGCGCGCTGCGCGCACCCATGGTCGAGGGTTGGGCACCGAAGGCCGTTGACCACCTTTGCCGGAGGCCTCTGTGGCAGATGTGCTAACGCCCCTGATTGAGCTTGTCGGCAGCGAACGTCGCGGCCTGGTTGGTCATCCCGGCTTCAATGTAGGAAACGTGCGCAATGATGTTCCCGCCCCCGGAGCAGATTGGGTCGTCGGGAGCGCACAAGCTGAGCGTCTTCCCGCCGTACGCTGGGTTGATCGTCGGCAGCGGCTGGCCGCCCCACAACATGGTCGAGAATCCACTGGACGGCTCGCCAAACAGGGCGACCGCGGCGACATGGTCGGCCACCGAGGGTGGCAGCTGCGTCGTGGCCAAATCGATCACCGTCGAGCCCTGCGAATACCCACCGAGCACGATCTTCGTGTTCGGGCAGCTGGTGACCGTGCCCTGAATATGGGCACTCGCATCATTGGCTCCGGCGTACGCGCTGTTGTGGTAATCGTCGTTCGCCGGATAGTTGACCGCATAGACATCAACGGACCGACCGCCGACCTGCGAGGTGAGTGAGTCGACGAATGCCTGTCCGATATTGGCGAGGCCGGGTTCCTGATGGGTGCCGCGCGCGAAAACCACCGCGATGTCGGAGCATGGATCGGCTGAAGCGGTTGGACTGACATTCGGCGTGCTCAGCAGCGCGCACGCCGTCACGAACACGACGCCAACGATGCGAGCAAAGCTGCGTGGAGTCATTCCCGCATCCTGACATACGGCCCGGAACGGCTTCGAGTCGACGTGGGGCCGCCGTGCGCCCGGTCACCTGTGTGGCGAAACCCGAGATACACGGGCAGTATCTAGATACGCTCAGGCGGGCATACATCTGTGAAGGATCCGGAGGGGGCTGCGTGTCACTTCTGTTCGTGGCGCCTGAGTTGTTGGCGTCGGCGGCAGCGGACTTGAAGAGCATCGGTGCGGAGCTGGATGCGGCGCATGCCGCGGTAGCTGTTCCCACCACCGGGCTGGTGGCTGCTGGCGCCGATGAGGTCTCGACGGCGGTGACGGCGCTGTTCACCGAGTACGGCCAGACCTATCACGCGCTGAGCGCGCAGGCCAGCACGTTTCATACCCAGTTCGTGCAGGCCTTGAGCGGCGCGCAAGGGGCGTACGCGGCCGCGGAGGCGGCGAACGCCTCGCCGCTGCAGGCCGTGGTAGCTGGCGCTCAGAGGCTGGCGGTGTTCTCGCCGGCACAGGAGCTTTTGGGCCGCCCGCTGATCGGCAATGGATCAAACGGGACAGCCGCGAGCCCGAATGGCGGAGCCGGCGGACTGCTGTACGGCAACGGCGGAACCGGCTATTCCGAATCGACACCGGGAGTAGCCGGTGGAAATGGTGGTAATGCCGGGCTGATCGGCAACGGCGGGACCGGCGGGGCGGGAGGAACGTCGAACGGCACGTACGCCGGCGGTGGCGGCGAAGGGGGCCGTGGCGGCTGGTTGTTCGGCAACAACGGGACCAACGGCCAAGCCGGTGGTAGCAACTTGAACGGAACCGTGCCGCTGACCATCTTTCAAACCACCGAGCCCATCGTGAACGCCTCGATCAATGGCGGATCAAGCGTGCCCTTGCTGGTTGACACTGGATCTACCGGTCTGGTGATCCCACTGCAGGACATCGGATTACAGCACCTCGGGTTGCCCACCGGAATCGGTATGGGTGCCTACAGCGGCGGAGATACCTATTTCTATCTCAAATTCAACGGCACAATAAACTTCGGAAATGGGATCGTCACCTCGCCGACCACCGTTGACGCGGTCTTCTTCTCATTCCCGGGGTCGTTCTCCAACTTTGCTTCATCTAACGGCGCGGTAGGCATTCTGGGCGTTGGGGCGCTGACCGCGGGACCGAACACCACCAGCCCGATCACGGCGTTGCCGGGCGACCTCGGTCAAGGTGTGCTCATCAACGAGCCTCAGCATCAGCTGGTATTCGGGCCCAACACGGGCAACGTGCTCGCCACGACTGCGACGGGCGGGGGGTCCACCGCGAACCTGACTTACACGGTTGGCGCTACCACTTCTACCCACCCCACGATCGTCGATTCGGGTGGTGTGGACGGAACCCTGCTGCAGTCGGCGGTCCCGGGCGGCAGTTCCGTGCCGGACGGAACGGAAATAGCGGTCAGTTACAAGGGAACCCCGCTCTACAGCTACACCGTCGAAGGTAATAGCCCGTCGGTCATCACCTCGGGCAGCCAGAACACCGGGTATGAAGCCTTCTCGCACCTGCCGATATACATCGACTACACGAACAACACCTTGGTTTTCGATCAGTAGGTGGATCACGTTCGCGTCCGGGCGTGGACCGCGAGCGGTCCATTGAAAACCAACATGCGGCGACAGGGTCTAGATACGCTTTAGCGCACATGAATCGGTGATTGAGGGGCGGCGTGTCACTTCTGGGCGTGGTTCCTGAGTTGGTGGAATCGGCGGCAGCGGATCTGAAAAGCATCGGTTCGGCGCTGGATGCGGCGCACGCCGCGGCAGCTGTTCCGACCACCGGGCTGGTAGCCGCCGGCGCTGACGAAGTATCCACAGCCGTGGCGGCGCTGTTTTCCGGGCACGGCCAGCCCTTTCAGGCGCTCAGTGGACAGGCCAGCGCGTTTCACGCCCAGTTCGCGCAGGCCTTGAGCGGCGCGGAAGGCGCGTATGCGGCCGCGGAGGCAGCGAACGCCTCGCCGTTACAGACCGCGGCGCAGACGGCGTCAGACACCCAGTGGTTTTCGCCGTGGAAAACCCTGACGGGTCGCCCGCTGGTGGGTAACGGCGCCAACGCAACCGCGGGCAGAGTCGATGAACACCGGGTTTGAGCCCTTCGCGCAGGGACCGGTGTACATCTCCTACAAACCCAGTGGTGTCGGGACGACCGTCTTCGACTACCCCGCGACGTGAGAGGGTCTCAGCCCACGCGCTTCAGTGTGTAGTGGGCAGAAGTGCGGTTGGGATCAGCCGCGAGCCGGTCTACCTCTTGCCGGATCGGATCGACAGCACCGCCGAACGCGCCGGGACAGCCGTCGGGGCACGAGACTTCCCACCACATGTCCGCCTGGTGAGTTGGCCACGCCGCCAGCTGCTGCCCACCGCGCGGCTTATAGCCGATCTGACTGGCGTTCTTAACGAGATTACCGACGTGATGCTGCGCCGGGCAGAAGAGCGATAGGTCAATTCCGTTCATGGCAGCTATTCTCCGCTGCCGGCGTGATGAATCACCAGGGACCGGAACGGCTTCCAGAACAGGGATTGTCGTTCACCTCGATAAATGGCTTTTCCGTGAACGACGCGGCATCAGCGCTGCAAACACCGCGCGGCGGTGGAAGTATCAGGGAGTGTCCACCAAGCAACCGCAGACGATCTCTTATCCGGCGCCGGGCTCACGTCCACGCCGCCATGACTACGACCCGCTCGACCCCCATGTCATCGTCCTGTTCGGCGCGACGGGAGATCTGGCCAAACGCAAGCTGATCCCCGGCCTGGCCTACTTGGATCAGTCCGAGCTCGCGCCCGATCTCCAAATCATCGCGACGTCACTGGAAGACCTCACCGACGACGAGTTCCGAGAACTCGCCAAAACCGCGATCGACTCGTTCGGCACCCATAAGCTCACCGACGAACAGTGGGCCGACTTCGCAAAAATTCTCCGGTACGTCCCACAGAGCGCTGGACCCGCGTCGCTGGCCGCCGCGGTCGCCGAAGCCGAAATCACCCTGGGACCGGACGCGCGCCGTCTGCATTACTTGTCGGTCCCCCCGAAAGCGGCGCGCGAAGTCATCAAGTCGCTGCGCGAGGCCGACCTTGTCGAACGCTCCCGAGTGGTTATGGAGAAGCCGTTCGGCACAGACCTGGCCAGCGCGGTGGCGCTCAACGATTTCGTCCACGAGACGTTCGATGAAGCCCAAATCTTCCGCATCGACCATTTCTTGGGCAAGGAGGCGGCCCAGAACATCCTGGCATTCCGCTTTGCCAATGGTCTCTTCGAGCCGATCTGGAACCGCAACTTCATCGACCACATCCAGATCGACATTCCAGAGACTCTGGGGCTGGATGAGCGGGCGAACTTCTACGAGAGCACCGGCGCCTACAAGGACATGGTCGTCACCCACCTGCTCCAGGTGATGGCATTCGTCGTGATGGAGCCGCCGACCGCGCTCGAGCCGTATGCCATCAGCGAAGAGAAGAACAAGGTGTTCCGGTCGATGCTGCCCGTCAGGTGTTCGGACGTGGTGCGTGGTCAGTACAGCGGGTATCGCGAAGCCCCCGGGGTCGCAAGCGATTCCGACACCGAGACGTTCATCGCGCTCAAGGTCGCCGTCGACAACTGGCGCTGGGCCGGCGTACCGATCTATCTGCGCACCGGCAAGCGGATGGCCGAGGGCATCCGCATCATCTCGATCGCGTTCAAAGAGGCTCCCCGAAGCATGTTCCCGTCGGGCTCCGGCGTGGGGACCCAGGGTCCCGATCACCTCACGTTCGACCTCGCCGACAACTCGAAGGTGTCGCTGTCCTTCTACGGCAAGCGGCCCGGGCCCGGCATGAAACTCGACAAACTGTCCATGCAGTTCTCGTCGAGGGAGATCGCCTCCTCCTCCGCCACGCTGGAGGCCTACGAGCGGCTCATTCTTGATGCGATGCGCGGCGATCACACGCTGTTCACCACTGCCGAGGGCATCGAATCGCTTTGGGAGCGTTCGCAGGCGCTGCTCGACGATCCGCCGCCCGTCAAGTCGTACCCGCCCGGCACGTGGGGCCCCAACGCCATTCATCAGTTGATCGCGCCCAATGCGTGGCGGTTGCCGTTCGAACGGGGATGGCGCGAATCCACGCGCTAGCGCCCAAAATGAGTCTGGCTGAGACTGGATAAGGCACCCGATTGACGCCTATGGTCAACGGCGTACCGATGACCAGTAAAGGACAACGAGATGGCTAAAAGTGTTGCGGCAAAAAACGAGATCGAAAAGATCGTGGTCGATTTTATTCATGCCGCTTACGGCGACCGCATGGACGTCGAGGCGATGACCGCGCTAATCTCTGACGATTTTGTTTGGCAGCTCCATGTGCCGCTCTCACCGGTGGTCGTCGGACGCGACGCGGCGCGCGCCGAGCTCGAAAAACACAGTCAGCTCTCGACGGGCATGATCGAGGGGAGCGAAATCCGCACGATCGTGTCTAACAAAGACACCGTCGTCGTCGAGCGCGTCGACGTGAATGCCATGAACGGCGTCGCGGCAACGTTTAATGTCGTGGCGATCTTCGAGGTCCGCGACGGCAAGATCACCCATTGGCGTGAGTATTGGGACGCCGCCCACGTTGCTCGCCAACTCGGCATTGACCCGTCGGTCATGTTCGATCCGCTGAATGCCTGAGCGCCTAATGCGACCCTAAGCTGTTGGGCGGTAAGGGAATTCGGTACCGGTCCCACGCGTGTCGACGAGGTCTCGGGTATCCTTAAATCTCTCGCGCTTGGCGGCGTACAGACTGGCGTCCGCGCTCGCGTACAACGCGGCGACGTCGGCAGCGTCGCCGCTGTGGTCGGCCGTGCCGATGCTCGTCCCAGGAGTGCGCAGCCGGGCGCCGGCGACGAAGAGTTCCGCTGCGCTCGGCGCCGAGCCCGTCCGGTCAGCGATGCACACCGCGAACTCCTGGTGACGTGGTGAGGCATCTGCACCGTACTTTGAAGTTGGCCTCGCGTATGGGGTCTCGCCGACACCTATTGTGGGCGGAATGGCCGAACCCTCCAGCGAGACGTCTGGGGCGGCGTTGCGCAAACGCCTGGACGGCCTCACCATCCGCGATGCCGCGCACTTTGGCAGGCGCCTGAAGAACCTCCGCGGCGCGACGCCCGAGAAGCTGCAGCAGCTAGCGACTCAGATCGCCAAGGCCGAAGTACTCGTTGCCACCCGGCAGGCCGCCGTCCCGACGATCGCCTACCCCGACTTGCCGGTCAGCGAGCGACGGCAGGACATCGCCGATGCGCTCCGGGCGCACCAGGTGGTCGTCGTCGCCGGCGAAACCGGGTCGGGAAAGACCACCCAGTTGCCCAAGATCTGCCTCGACATCGGGCGCGGCATCCGCGGAACCATCGGGCACACCCAACCCCGGCGGCTGGCTGCCCGCACGGTCGCGCAGCGCATCGCCGACGAACTGGGCAGCCCGCTCGGCGACGCGGTCGGCTACACCGTCCGGTTCACCGACCAGGTCAGCGACCGCACCCTGGTCAAGCTGATGACCGACGGCATCCTGCTCGCCGAGATCCAGCGCGACCGCCGTCTGCTGCGCTACGACACGCTGATCCTGGACGAGGCTCACGAACGCAGCCTCAACATCGACTTCCTGCTCGGCTACCTCCGTGAGCTGTTGCCACGCCGCCCCGACCTGAAGGTGATCGTCACATCGGCGACGATCGAGCCGCAACGCTTCGCGGCGCATTTCAGCGGCGCGCCGATTGTCGAGGTGTCGGGGCGGACGTACCCCGTGGAAATCCGTTACCGGCCACTGGAAGTCCCCGTTGCGTCCAACGCCCCTAAAGATCTCGCCGACCCTGACGACCCCGACCACGAAATCGTTCGCACCGAGATCCGGGACGAAATCGAGGCGATCGTCGACGCGGTCCACGAACTCGAGGCCGAACCGCCGGGGGACGTGCTGGTGTTCTTGTCCGGCGAGCGCGAGATCCGCGACACCGCAGAAGCTTTGACTGGTTTGACGGGCGGGCCAGGCTACACCGAGGTGCTTCCGCTCTACGCGCGGCTGCCTACCGCCGAACAGCAGAAGGTGTTCGCACCCCACACCGGGCGCCGCGTCGTGCTGGCGACTAATGTCGCCGAGACGTCGCTGACCGTGCCCGGGATCCGCTACGTCGTCGACCCCGGCAACGCCCGCATTTCGCGCTATAGCCGCCGCTTGAAGGTGCAGCGGCTGCCGATCGAACCGGTCTCGCAGGCCTCTGCCGCTCAGCGGGCCGGCCGGTCCGGCCGGCTCGCGCCCGGCGTGTGCATCCGCCTCTATTCCGAGGAAGACTTCGCCGCCCGCCCGCGCTACACCGACCCCGAAATACTGCGGACCAACCTCGCCGCGGTGACTCTGCAGATGGCGGCGCTGCAGCTCGGTGAGGTCGAGAACTTCCCGTTCCTCGACCCGCCGGATCCACGCAGTATCCGCGACGGCGTGCAGCTGCTGCAGGAGCTCGGTGCCTTTGACCAGCAGGGCGCGATCACCGACCTCGGCCGTCGGCTGGCGCGGCTGCCCGTTGACCCGAGGCTGGGCCGGATGATTCTGCAGGCCGACACCGAGGGGTGTGTGCGGGAGGTACTGGCACTGGCCGCGGCGCTGACGATCCCCGACCCGCGGGAGCGGCCGGCCGACCGTGAGGAGGCCGCGCGCCAGAAGCATGCCCGTTTCGCCGACGAAAACTCCGACTTCATGTCCTATCTGAACCTCTGGCGATATCTACGTGGGCAGCGAAAGACATTATCTGGCAGTGCATTTCGGCGGATGTGTCGGAATGATTTTTTGCACTATCTGCGCATCCGCGAGTGGCAGGACCTCGTCGGGCAGCTGCGCAGCATCGCCCGCGATCTCGGGATCAGTGAGTCGAGCGAGCCGGCCGACCCGGCCCGGGTACACGCGGCGCTGCTGGCCGGGCTGCTGTCGCACGTGGGGATGCGACGGGAGGATTCGCGCGAGTATCTGGGCGCGCGCAACGCACGATTCGTCCTGGCGCCCGGGTCGGTGCTCAGCAAGCGGCCGCCGCACTGGGTCGTCGTAGCAGAGCTGGTCGAGACCAGCCGCCTGTACGGGCGGACCGCCGCGCGGATCGGGCCGGAGGTCGTCGAGCGGGTCGCGGGGGACCTGGTGCAACGCACCTACAGCGAACCGCACTGGGACGCCGAGCGCGGCGAGGTGATGGCATTTGAGCGGGCGACGCTGTACGGCCTGCCGCTCGTGGCGCGCCGGCGCGTAGGGTACGCCGCGGTCGAGCCGGCAGTCGCGCGGGAATTGTTCATCCGGCACGCCCTCGTGGAGGGCGACTGGCAGACTCGCCATCACTTCTTTCGCGACAACGCGGTGCTGCGTACGGAACTCGAGGACCTGGAGGAGCGGGTCCGTCGCCGTGACCTGCTCGTCGGCGACCACGACATCTACGCCCTCTACGACGCCCGCATCCCCGCCGACGTCGTCTCGGCGCGGTACTTCGACGCGTGGTGGAAAAAACAGCGGCACCGGACACCGGATCTGTTGACCTTTAGCCGCGACGATCTATTGCGCGCCAGCAAGACTTCCGACGCCGCGGATGCCGACCGGCCGGACACCTGGGAAGCGGGCGATGTCGCGCTGCCGCTGAGCTACCGATTCCAGCCGGGCGCCGCCAATGACGGCGTCACCGTGCACGTGCCGGTCGACGTTCTCGCGCGGTTGGGTGGCGACGAGTTCGCCTGGCAGGTGCCGGCGCTGCGCGAGGAGCTGGTTGCCGCGCTCATCCGCTCGCTGCCAAAAGACTTGCGGCGCAACTTCGTTCCCGCCCCCGACACAGCCCGCGCGGTGCTGGCCGCGATCGACCCGACCCGAGAGCCGCTGCTGGACGCGTTGCAGCGCGAATTACGCCGTCGCACTGGGGTTCTGGTGCCCACCGACGCGTTCGAACTGGACAAGCTACCGGCGCATCTGCGGGTGACATTCGCCGTCGAATCCGCCGACGGCACCGAGATCGCCCGGAGCAAGGACCTCGGCGCGCTGCAGGAGCGGCTGGCGGCACCCGCACGGCGCGCGGTGGCCGACGCTGTCGCCGCCGAGCTGGAGCGGGTCGGGCTGCGCACCTGGCCCGACGACCTGCAGGAACTGCCGCGAGTCGTCGAGCGCACGGTTAATGGACGTATCGTGCGGGGCTTTCCCGCCTTCGTCGACGCGGGAACCGCCGTGGACCTGCGCGTGTTCGCCACGCCCGGCGAGCAGGAAGGTGCGATGGGCCCGGGCACGCGACGGTTGGTGCGGCTGAGCGTCGCCTCTCCCGTGAAAGCGGTTGAGCGGCAACTGGATCTGCGGACGCGGCTGGCGCTCGGCGCGAATCCGGACGGCTCCGTGTCCGCGTTGCTCGACGATTGCGCCGACGCCGCGGCGGACGCGCTGGTGCCTGCGCCGGCGTGGAAGCGTACCGAGTTCGCCGCGCTGCGTGATCGGGTGGCGGCGGATCTCGTGTCGACGACCGTCGACACCGTGGGCCGCGCGGAGCAGGTGTTGTCGGCTGCGCAGGAAGTGCGACTATTGCTGCCCGACCAGCCGCTACCCGCGCAGACCGACGCGATCGCCGACATCAACGCCCAGCTGGACCGGCTCATGCCGCGCGGGTTCGTTTCCGTCACCGGACGTGCGCGTCTGGCCGACCTCACCCGCTACCTGATTGCGATTCGCCGCCGCCTTGAACGGTTGCCCCACGCGATCGGGGCTGACCAGGAGCGGATGCAGCGGGTGCAGGCCGTGCAGGACGCCTACGACGAACTGGTGCACGCTTTGCCGCCGGCGCGGTGCGAGAGCCGCCGATGTCCGCGACATCGCCTGGCAGATCGAGGAACTGCGGGTGAGCCTGTGGGCCCAGCAGCTCGGCACCCCTCGTCCGGTCAGTGAGCAGCGGATTTACCGCGCGATCGACGCCGTGCGCGACCCCTTCTGACCTGGCATGATCCGGCGCTGACCCTCCTTCAGACCGCTGGGCCACCCGTCGGTCAAAATATCTAGGACGCGCGTGCCAGAAAACCGTTGCGCAATTGGTGCCGAACAGCTACCTTAAGCACACGGGAGATCTGCATCACACCAACAGGAGCACGGCGTGGCGGCAGAACCCAGCACGATCTTCACCGAAGGGGAGCGGCCGCAGCCTGCCGGCCGGGATGAAGGGAAGACTTCGTTGTCAGAATCACGACCCGCCGCGCGACGACTGAACCTGGTCCCGGTAAACAGCAATCTGCGCGCAGCGACCGAAGGTGACCGTGCGTGGGTCTCAAAAGCCCTGTGTAAAAGCGCCGACCCCGACGAACTCTTCGTGCGCGGGGCCGCGCAGCGCAAAGCCGCGGTTATCTGCCGGCACTGCCCTGTCATGCAGCAATGCGCGGCCGACGCACTCGACAACCAGGTCGAATACGGTGTCTGGGGCGGCTTGACCGAACGCCAGCGCAGGGCACTGCTCAAGGAGAACCCCGACGTCGTGTCGTGGGCGGAGTTCCTCGAAAAGCGCAACAACCGCTCAATCGGGTAGCGCTGGCAGCGCCCTTCCTAATTACTTTTCTGTTACGGCTCTCGGGCGATGCCGGGCTTCCGCCGTCAGAAGCACAACGAGCGGCCGCGGGGGCAAAACCACGGGCAGGTGAAGAACCGCGGCCCAGTACGAAACGGGGCAAAAGTCGGGTAGCCGACTACGCTACTGAGCGCCCGCGGCGGAAGTGACGATATAGCCGATTTGTCATTTGCCAGCTCGGAGGGCGATCCATGCCGGTCATCATCGTCAGCCGTTGGCAGCCAATGGCAGCTTCTTCTCGACAGGGCGGCCGTCGCAGCGTGCCGCCGGTATGAAGGGGACACTTCATTGTCAGAAACACGGCCTTCTTCGCAACGACTGAACCTGGTGGCTCTGAGCAGCAATCTGCCCGTGGTGACCGACGGGGAGCGTGCTTGGGTCGCAAAAGCGCTGTGTACCACTGCGGATCCCGACGAACTTTTTGTGCGGGGGGCCGCACAGCGCAAGGCCGTAATTATCTGCCGTCACTGCCCGGTAGTCCAAGAGTGCGCGGCCGACGCGCTCGACAACCAGGTCGAGTACGGCATCTGGGGCGGTATGACCGAGAGGCAGCGCAGGGCACTGCTCAAGCAGCACCCCGAGGTCGTGTCGTGGGCCGACTTCCTCAGCAAGCGCAACCCCCGCTCAGCCGGATAGCCACCACCGAAATCACTTGCGGCGGTGGCTATCTCGTCGCAGCCGCACGACTCGACCGGCCGCCGTCGCCAACGCCAGCACCGCCATCACAGCGAGAATGATCGCCGAATCTTTCGGCACCGTGCTCAATAACAGCGGCAGGCCGAAGCCGACGTATGCAACGGTATAAAAAGCTCCGGTGAGGGCGCCGCGCACCCGCTGCGGTGCCGCGGCTTCCAAGTCAATCAAGCCCTCGCGCAGCAGCAAGCCGGACGCGCACCCCAAAACCACCAGCATCGACAAGCCCAGCCCAAGCGCCATCGTCGACGGTGCCACCGCGGTTATCGCGTAGCCGAATGCCGCCAATAGTGCGCCGACGGTGCCGGCTTGCGGCCCCCAGCGACGTGCGCGGGCGACGATTTGCGTAAGCGCGCTTACGCCGTTGACGATGAGCGTGGCTATGCCGGCGACCATCGGAGCCGCGAACCCGGTGTGTACCCGGGTGGGGATCGTGACGAAGGCAAGTGTCGCCGAGGCGAACACCCACGGCGCCAGCGGAATTGCCCAGCTCAGCGCCCACGCGCTGCCCTTTTGCAGGGGCGTTGACGCCACTGACCACCCCGGGTCGGACGCTGCTGCCGGCGCGATCACAGCCGCGCGCTGCGCGGCCAGGACAGCGGCAACCGTTGCCAACACCACGATGGCGGCCGCGATCGCGAACGACACCCGAATCCCGGATTGCCCGGCCGAAGCGATCAGACCCGAAACGAACGGGCCAATGGCGAAACCCGCGGTCAAGACGGCTCCGGCGATGGCCGCCCCGGACGGACCTCTCAGATCGGATGCCCATGCGGTGCAAGAGCTGATCGCAAAACCCACTCCCACCCCGACGATCACGCGACCCACCAGCAACACCGCGGAGTCCAGCGACAGCAGCATCGCCACCGTCCCCAGCAAGGCAGCCGCCGAGCCCGCCCACGCCACTGGCTGACGCCCCCACGCGTCCGATGCGCGCCCGCCGATGAGCAGCCCGGGCAGCAGGCCAACCGCATAGATGCCAAACACCGCGTCCAGCGTGGACGCGGTCAGGTGTTGGTGCTCACGGATCGCGGGGAGCAACCCCGCGAAATGGTTGGCGGCCCACCCCGTCGCCAACAGAACGGCCAGCACTCCGGCGAACAGGGCGCGGTTCGCACCCGGACCGCCGCGCTGGTCGCGCCCGTCCGTGCTGATCGGTGCCGATGGCGGCCGACCTGTCGCCACATTCGACCAGGTCACTGACTTCCTCCCCGGAATCTTTCGCGATAGAAGTTTATTCCCACGCGAGCCCTCTTCAAGCCCTTTCGGAGGCATATTAATTACGTCGGAGCGCAGCCTCGCGCAGATCGATTGCACCGCAACGGGAATCAGACAGATAGTGTACGAACGGAACCTGAATTAGCATGGCATTGGGCCGGAATTGCGCCGGATTTGCGCAATGGCTCTCCTTGCAACTGCGATAGGAAGGCCCGAGATTCCCCCACGGCGAGGACGAGCACTGACGAATCGTGGACACCAGAGCCGAGTGGCACGCCGAATACCCTGCCGTGCAGGGGCGTTCGTGAACACGCTGTCTGCGATGCTCGCGTTGGTGCTACTGGGGACTGCCGGTATTGCGGCCGCGGGCAGAACACGCGCCGAGCCGGCAATCGCGGGACTCGGCGAACGATTGGTGGGCTGGGACACCTACCGGCACCTGGATAGATTGCCGTATCTGAGCGCCGACACACAGACTCTGCAGGTGTCGAGCTTCGACCGGAGCGGCGGCGATTTCGACCTCTCCACCGGCAACCAGAACGGCAGCGGCGGATGCCTGGCGACCGGCGGCGCCGGCTGTGTCATCGCCGAGGATCGCGGTGCCGGCGAGGTTGATTCGATCTGGTTCACCCGCGACGGCGGCGATGTGAGCCGCATGGGAGCGATCCGCATCGATCTGGATGGGCGGACGGTGATAGACGCGCCCTTGCAATCGTTGGTCGACGGCGGGCTGGGTGCGCCATTCGAGTGGCCGCTTGTGGCCAACGCGGCGCAGTCGCCCGGGGGCGTGTACATCAAAGTGCCCATGCCGTACCGGCAGTCGATGCGAATCAGCATCGCGTCGAGTTTGCAGTACTACCACGTCGACTATCGCCGGTTTTCGACGGCCGACGGCGTCAACACGTTCTCGACCGCCGACGCCGCGCTGGACGTGCTCGCCACCCTGCGCGCCGCCGGCACCACCGACCCCAAACCGGCGGCCCCCACGGCAGCACATGACAGTCGAGTCGTCGAGCTCCCCGCCGGCGCCGGGCTGACGATCGCGGAATCGACCGGGCCGGCCACCATCTCGGCGCTGCGCCTGCAGGTGGCGGAACCGACGGATCAACTCCTGACCGGGGTGCGGCTCCAGATCGAGTTCGACGGCCGCACCCTGGTCGACTCCCCACTCGGGGAATTCTTCGGCACCGGACTGGGCGCCGACACCGTGCGATCACTGATGTTCGCCGCGACCCCACAACCCGGCGGGTCATTGTCGCTTTCCGAGTGGTGGCCGATGCCGTTCGCCCGCACGGCCCGCATCACACTCGTCAACACGACCGGCGAACCCATCGCGGGGATCGACGCCGACGTCCTGACGGCACCCGACCCCCAGTGGGTATCCGCGCTGGCCAGCGGCCGTGCCGGCTACTTCACCACACGCTCGCACAGCGGGCCGACGACGGTGGGTCAGGACTGGTTGTTCGCCGCTGAATCCGGCCACGGCAAATTCGTCGGCGTCAGCCATACCATCAGGGGTTCGCGGATCAAAACGTCATTCAGCGACGACGCCCCGTACTTTCTCGAAGGAGCCGAACGTGTCTACACGGACGGTTCCGCCGCGCCCCAGTGGTATGGCACCGGCACCGAGGACTTCTACGAGGGGGGCTGGTACTTCAAGGGCGGCACCCGCTATAGCGACCCGCTCACCGGCCAACCGGATCAACGCACCGCCAGCGGCGGATGTGCAGACTACTGCGTCGCGGTCTACCGACTCACCCTCGGCGAATCCATCGGCTACCACTCCGCGCTTCGATTCGGCATCGAGCACGGCAAGCGCAACATGGTCCAACCCGATTACAGCTCAACCGCATTCCTCTACACCCAACCGGACGACACCAGCACAACCAGCGACGAAGTCAACCCCACCGATCCGGTGAATCGACTCCTGCACGGCTATACCGACGCCGCGGCCGCGAACCAAGTGTTGGTCAGTGAGTACGAGGGGAGTGACGACACCCGCACGATCGCCGGGTTGGTCGTCCACGCCAGCCAAGCGGCGATCACATTCCACGTTCAGATCCCCCCGGACAACCGCGGCGTCCTGCTGCGCCGCACGTCGGACCAGGCAACCGGCTATCAATCGGCAGACGTCGCCATCGACGGCGTACCTGCCGGGATTTGGTTGCAACCGCGCAGCAACGCCTCACATCGCTGGCTTGATGACACCTACCTGGTGCCTGGCTCCCGCACTGCAGGCAAAGCCCTCATAACGGTAACGCTCACCCCGATCCCCGAATCCCCGCCCTGGACTGCCAGCCGCTACCAGATAGACGCGCTAACAGCGGCTTAGTGCGACGCGCAGCCATGACGCCTCCTACGACATCTGGCTGAACCCCACGCCGATCACCACCGGTGTCAACCAGCAGGAGGTCATGATCTGGTTCAACCACGCGGCCCCATCCAACCGGTCGACTCCGCGGTCGGCACCAGCACGATCGGCGGAAAGAGCCTTACCGTGTGGGAAGGCAGCAACGGCCAGAACAACGTCGTCTCCTACGTTGAGAACTCGCCGATAACGTCCTGGAACAATTTCAACGTGTTGGGTTTCGTCGACAACACGGAAACCATTGAGCCGGTGACTAATTCGTGGTATCTAACCAGCATCCAAGCGGGCTTTGAGCCGTGGAGCGGCGGTGCCGGCCGCTGGCTGTGTGGTGTCGGCCCGATCGGGCCGCCGTGAGGGTCTGCACGATTGGCAGAAATGGATGCCCGGTTATCGGAACCCATGAAAGATTAGGTGCGGTGATACTCGCTATCGACCTGGGCAAGACGTCCTGCCGGGCCGCGGCGCGCGGCCGGAGGTCCGAGGGGCCCGGCGCGCCGGGGCTCGCGGCGCCTGGCGGCATGCGGGCCGCCGAGGCAGCGATCCTGGCGGTCGCGCGTGAGTTCGACCCGCCCGACGAGGTGATCGTGGGTGCCGCCGGAGCGCTGGCGGCGCCGGACGCAGCGCGTGCGCTGGGCGAGGCGTTGCTGGCTGCGCTGCGGGCCGAGCGCGTCGCGGTGACCAGCGACGCCATGATCGCGCACGCGGGCGCACTCGGCGGGGAGCCGGGCATCGTGCTGATCGCGGGCACCGGCGTCGTGGCGCTCGCGATCGGCGCGGACGGCACGCTACGGACCGCCGACGGCTGGGGCCCGTGGCTGGGCGACGAGGGTGGCGGCGCTTGGATCGGCTCCGCTGGTCTGCGCGCGGCGCTGCGCGCCCACGACGGTCGCGGCCCGTCCACCACGCTGCTCGACGCCGCCCGCGCCCGCTTCGGCACGCCGGAGACCTGGCCCGCGCAGCTCACCGGTGCCGCAGCGGTCGCGTCCTTCGCGCCCGACGTCCTCGCCGCGCAGGGCGACGCCACGGCGATGGCGATCGTCAGTGCCGCCGCCCGGGCGCTCGCCGCGACCGTTCGCACGGTGGGCGATGGTCCGGTGGCGATGGTCGGCGGTCTGGCGGGGGTGGAGGCACTGCGCGCGCAGCTCGACCTCGTCCCGGCCGCCGGCGATGCGCTCGACGGCGCGCTGCAGTTGGCGGCGATCCACGAACCGCACGTGATCCGCGTGCAGGCGCGCGGCGCTTCGCACGGTCTCGACGCGCTCGCCACCGAGGCGGTGCGGCCAGGCCTGGACGACCTGGACGCGCGGCCCATCGGCGAGGTCGTCGCCCTGCTCGTCGCCGCCGAGGGCGAGGCGCACGCCGCGGTGCTGGCGGCGGTCCCGCGGGTCGCGGCGGCGGCCGAGGCGATCGCCGCGCGGCTGCAGCGCGGCGGCCGCCTGATCTACGCCGGCGCGGGGACACCTGGGCGGCTCGGCGTGCTCGACGCAGCCGAGTGCGGTCCGACATTCGGCACCGATGTCGTGCGCGGCGTGATCGCTGGGGGAGCGGCGGCGCTGACCGCGGCGATCGAAGGCGCCGAGGACACGTTCGACCCCGCCGATCTCGCCGGGCTGACCGCCGCCGACGCGCTCGTCGGGATCACGGCGTCGGGCCGCACGCCGTACGTGCTCGGAGCACTCGAGCACGCGCGCGCGGCCGGCGCGCTGACCGTCGCGGTCGTCAACAACCCGTGCAGCGCGGCGTCCGCCGAGGTGGTGATCGAACTGCTGACCGGGCCCGAAGTCCTCGCCGGCTCCACGCGGCTGACGGCGGGTACCGCCCAAAAGGTTGTCCTCAACGCGCTGTCGACGAGCGTGATGATCGCGCTCGGCAGGGCCTACGGACCGCGGATGGTCGATGTGCGCGTGACCAACGCCAAGCTGCGCCTGCGTGCGGTACGGATCGTCCGCGACGCGGCCGGCGTTGACGAGGAGACCGCGACCGCCGCCCTCGCGGCCGCGGGCGGCCATGCCAAGACTGCGATCGTCGCGCTGCTGGCGGGAGTCGACGCGGCCGAGGCCACGGTTCGGCTCGACCGGGCGCGGGGACGGGTGCGGGACGCGCTCGGTGGGACATGAGAGTGATCGGGTTGATGTCGGGGACGTCGATGGACGGCCTCGACGCGGCGGTGGCGGAGATCGAGTGGGACGGCGGTGCGGTCGCGATGTCGCCGCTGCGTCATATCGAGCGGCCGTGGCAGGACGAAGTGCGCGCGCGGCTGCACGCCTCGCTGGGTCCGACGACGGCGGGGGAGCTGTGCGAGCTCGACCAGCTGATCGGGCAGGCGTCGGCGGAACTCGCCGCCGGGTTGCAACCCGCCGACCTCGTCGTCAGCCACGGGCAGACGGTCCACCACTGGGTGCAGGACGGCGAGGCGAAGGGGACGTTGCAGCTCGGGCAGCCCGCGTGGATCGTCGAGGCGACCGGGCTGCCGGTCATCTCCGACGTCCGCGCGCGCGACATCGCCGCTGGCGGTCACGGCGCCCCGCTCGCCGGGATCCTCGACGACCTGTGGCTGCGGGGCGAGCACACGCGCGCGGCGCTCAACCTCGGCGGGATCGCGAACGTGACGATCGTCCGCAACGGCCGTCCGCCGCTCGCATTCGACACCGGCCCGGCCAACTGCCTCCTCGACGAGGCGGCACGTCGCACGACCGGCCGGCCAAGCGATGAGGACGGCCGGCTCGCAGCCCGCGGCACGCCGGACGCTGCGCTCCTCCAAGCCCTGCTCGACGACCCCTATTACGCGCTCGCGCCGCCTAAGTCGACCGGCCGCGAGCACTTCCGCCTCGACGACCTGCCGGATCTCGCGCCCGAGGACCTGCTGGCGACGCTGACGGAGCTGACCGCGATCACCGTCGCCGACGCGCTCGCGCCGTACGCGCCCGCCGAGGTCGTCGCGTCCGGAGGCGGCGTCCGCAACCCGGCGCTGCTAGCCGCGCTCGAGCTGCGCCTGCCGCTCACCATCAGCGATGAGCACGGCCTGCCCGCGCAGGCCAAGGAGGCCTACCTGATGGCGCTGATCGGCTTCCTCGCCTGGCACCGGGTGCCGCTGCTCACCGGACCGCGCGTGCTCGGACGCATCTCTCCAGGCGACGCGCCGCTCGCGCTCCCGCCGCCGGCCGCCCCGCCCACCGGCCTGCGCATCCGAACGGCGTGAAGCCGATCACCGAGAGGTCGGGGACGCGGTTGGCGCTGCGATGGGCTACTTCGAGACGCCGTTGCCCGTGGCCTCACGCGCCGGCCCGGGATTTCGGGCGGCCCCCGGTTGACGGGCTTGCCGGCCGACCCAGCGAAGATTCGTTGTACGTGTCGAGGCGATCACGCGCCGACGACACCTTTGTGTCTCACCAGCCCGGGCCCAAATCATCACCCTAACAGTGACTTTCGGTCGATGAGAACACTCGCTCACAGGCCGACCACCGGAGGGGCGCTGATTCATCGGATGAAAACGGAGACTTCTACCGGTAACCCTCCATATTCGATCTGGCCGAATTCCTTCGCGTCGACGGCAGGGGAGAGGGGTCGCGCATCACCAGCGCGGGGCCTCGCCCATCCCGCGGGCCACGATCTTGGACGAAGATCCGCGTCGTTTGCTGCCTACCTATGGCGGAGTTGAGGTGGCTGTTGGTAGCTAAGCTAGCTTGATGGCGTTCTGACGATGCTATCTGATCGTCATCGCGATCTTGAGTTGTTCTCCTGTTCGCGACGAAAGCGCGAACAGGCTTGTGCCGAGCGTGTCCCGGGTCGCGTGGAATCTGGGTGACGATCCACGGCGAACTCTAGGCGGCGGCACCGACAGTGTCGGTGTCTTCGGCGGTTTCGGGGTGGGCGTGTCGGTCAGGGCCATGTCGAGTCGGGGCATTTGTTTGTGGCCCTTGATCCCGAGTTCCGCAGTTGATGGCCGGAAGACCTCAACGAGGCGTTCAGTTCCGCCGCCTACAGCCAACATTTTGTTCAGCAACGACCGCTGCATTGCGCAACCTACTAAAGCGGCGGTTGAAACCGAAGGCCTGGAGTCGTCTGGTCGTGAGGCCCGGTGCGCGGTATGCCGGTCCGCTCAACGGACCAGACCCTGGCCATCACCATACTGATCGATGTGCTATGAAAACGATCTCGCCGCTTCGCCGTTTCGCACGGAATCAAACAGTGGAAGGAAATGCCATGACCGCGACCAAGCCAAAATTCGGCAGCGCGCTGGACGGTTACTGGGGCAGCCACGGCAGTGTCCACGTCAATTTCATCGGCACCGACGACCACCTGCATGAGCTCTACATCGCCCCGGGGGCCGGCTGGGTGGACAACGACCTGTCAGAGTTGGCGGGTGCTGCGCCGCCCGGCAACACGGCGCTGGTGCACTATTTGGGCAGCGATGGCAGCCAGCATGTCAACTTTTTCGCACCCGGCACCGATTACAACCATGTGCAGGAGCTTTACGTCGCTCCCGGCCTCGGCTGGTCTAACCATGACCTGACATCGTTAGCGGATGGCTTCGTGCCGAACGCGGGCAGGGCCCTGGCCGGCTATTGGGGCAGCGACAACAGCCAGCATGTCAATTACATCGGCTCCGACGACCACGTGCACGAGCTCTACGCACACCCGGGCGCCGCCGGCTGGGTGGACAATGACCTGACAGCTCTGTCGGGGGGCGCTGCCCCGCTGGTGGGGTATCCAACAACCGCACTGGTCGGCTATTGGGGCAGCGATAGCAGCCAGCATGTCAACTTCGTCAGCTGGACCGGCAGTGAGGCCCACGTGCACGAGCTCTACATCGCCCCAGGTGCCGCTGGCTGGGTGGACAACGATCTGACGGCATTGGCGGGGGCCGCGAAGCCCAGGACGGGGCCACCGCCGTCGGCGTTGGCGGGCTATTGGGGGAGCGACAACAGCGTGCATGTCAACTTCTTCAGCGTCGACGGCCACGTGCACGAGCTCTACATCCGCCCCGGCGCCAGCTGGGTGGATAACGACTTGACAGCTTTGGCGGGGGCCGTGCCAGCCGCGGAGGCCTCGGCGTTGGCCGGCTATTGGGGCAGCGACAGCAGCGTGCATGTCAACTTCATCGGCACCGACGGTCACGTGCACGAGCTCTACATCCGCCCCGGCGCCGGCTGGGTGGACAACGACTTGACAGCGTTGGCGGGCGCCGAGCAGCCGGCGCTGGACACGGCGTTGGCCGGCTATTGGGGCAGCGACAGCAGCGTGCATGTCAACTTCATCGGCACCGACGGCGACGTGCACGAGCTCTACATCGCCCCCGGGGCCAGCTGGGTAGACAACAATCTCACGGAACTCGCGTAGCCCTGGCCGCGATTTTGGTCGAGGACAGACGGCCGCGCGGCGCTAGATTTCTTGACGCCCAAGCTCTTTCGCGCTGCCCTGGGTCGCGCCAAGGTTATGCCAGCTCCACCGGGATGCGACGTTCCCCGTTCCGGTGGCTGCGTGAGCGCCTGCCCGGCATTAACCTACGACGCATGGCTGCCGGAGGGGTTGAAGTCCATCCACAACTGCGACGCTGGTTGGCCATCCGCGCGCATCTGGTGCACGCGAATGCCCTGAGGTGATCGACGCTTCCCCCTCAGCGCCGCCGCCGCCGGGGCGGGGACGGGATGTGCTCGGTGTGCCTACCGCACCGACTAGACGCGCCAGGCCCTAGGCCCGGCCGAGGCCCGCGGCACTGGGAGCTGCTCGCCTCCGAACTGGGCAGCATAGGCATCGAGAGCCTCGACGTAGGTTCGTTCCTGCGGCGCCGCTTGCGCGACAAGACTGGGAACCTCGGTCTGCTTCCTGTTGCACATGTTGGCCGCTGCACAAGACAGGGCATCGAGCGTGGTTGCAAACGCTTCTGTCGCGTTCTGCAGCCGGGTCAGCACTATCTGGTCGTAACAGCCGTACAACCGCGGGACGTTCACCAGGCGAGCGTCCGCTCGTATGTCGGTGTCGAGAGCAGCTGCCGCGTCGCCGATGCGGTGAGGATCACCGGATGAAGCCGCCGAACCGTAGGTCTTCAGTCTGTCTTCGAGCGGATTCGCCAAGCCGTCCGCGTACTGCTGGCGATAGAAGTCGGGCGTCGCGTCATTTGGAACCGCCCGCCCCTGGCAGATATCACCGCCCGCAATCGTGGTGACAACCCCGCCGCTCGAGGACGACGACGCAGGGGTGCGCGACCAGCCGCACGCCGTCAGGGCCATCGCAAACGCCAAAACGGCCACTCCCGCGGCCGCGCGCCGATGCAACGTGTGAGTTAGCCAACTCACTGCAATCAAGGCCCACCTCTTCCCTCCGGGTACGTTAACCGGCCGACGGTGCGCCCGCAGCGTCTTGGCTCCCGGCGCCTAACTCA
Organism: uncultured Actinomycetota bacterium; assembly: GCA_963767375.1. GTDB lineage: Bacteria > Actinomycetota > Actinomycetes > Mycobacteriales > Mycobacteriaceae > Mycobacterium. The sequence goes on along the minus strand of CAVYDT010000003.1, from coordinate 40,613 downwards.
AGGGGCGCGGAAACTGCGGATGAGGATGCACACCATGCAGATCTGGGCACGACGGTGGTTGGCGACCATGCTCATCGGTGATGCCATAGTGCGTCGCGAGTTCGGCTCCGATGAGCGTACGTCCGGTGACGTCCATCAGATTGGGGTCGTTGTACAGGTTCCAGATGATGTGGCCGGTGAGCTCGGGGGGTTTCCGCGTTGTCGAGGATATGGCCGAGCTCGACGGGGGCGGCAGCAACGATGTCGCGGACACGTTGGGTCAGCAGGGTGCCCATCCAGATCGAGACCGCCGCGATTCCGTAAGCCTTGAAGTCGACAGCCATGTCGGCTGCCATCTTGTCCGTTCCGGCCTTGGCGACGCCGTAGGCCGGGCCGAACATGTAGTGGGCCGAACCGGACGCAGAGGTGAATGCCACGAGGCCCTTGCGGTTGGGGATCATCAGGGGAGCGGCCAGGACGGTGGCGACGTAGCTGCTGCGCAGCCCGACGTTGAGGGTATCAATCACGTTGATGGGCTCTTCCCAGAATTTCGTGCGACCATCATCTCGTCGCGGATGAGGGCGGCGTTGTTCACCAGGATGTCGATGCGGCCGTGGTCGCGCTGGATCCGATCAACGAGGGCGCGTGCCTGTTCGTCGTCGGCGTGGTCGACGGCCACCGCGATCCCGGTACCGCCGGCCGCGCAGACCATGTCAGCGGTCTCATGGATAGTTCCCGCCAATGTGGATTGGCCCGCCCGCTCGGTGCGTCCAGTGACGTAGACGACGCATCCGTGGCTGCCCAACGCGTGCGCGATCCCGCGGCCGGCTCCTCGACTGGCGCCCGTCACGACGGCGACGGGGGATTGGCTCGCCATTCTGTTGCCTTCCGTTCGAGGCAAGCCACATAGATGGTGCTGGGCCCGGAGACAGCGGATTCATAGCTTGGCTATTTAATGTCGGTCTTGCCTGAGAAGAACGAATGTTCCAGTTAAGAGTTCTACATGGAAGGGGGGATCGCCATGACCCTAAAGAAGATTGTCGGTACGGGTGCAATCGCTGGTGCGCTTGGCCTTTCGGCCATCGGACTGGCCGGCGCTGCCAGCGCCGCTCCGGCGCTGCAATCCGCGCCGGGTGCGGTCCAGCATGTTCAGTTGGACGGCTGGCACGGCGGTGGTGGTGGTTGGCACGGCGACGGCCGCGGCTGGCACGGCGGCGGCGACCGCGGCTGGCGCGGACCCGGTTGGCGCGGACCCGGTTGGTGGGGTGGCCCGCCGCCTCCTCCATGCCCCTTCGGCGTTTGCTTCTGAATCGGCCTGTAGTGCGTTAGGGCCAGAGCCGCAGAACGCGCGTCAGAAGACTTGACTTTGCGGAGCCGAGATCACGAAACCGTGGATAAACGGGCCGGTGCCGCGGACCGTCGCCTGCTCCGCTCTGAGCACACATACCAGCGCCGCGGACGGCGGCACTCCGCAAACCAATGACCGCGTGCTGGAAAAAGCCCAGAACACAATCTTGTGGCCTGTTGGCAGCAGGACCGGCGCCTGACCGCTGGTGTCACCGAAAAACCGCTCAGGCGGAGTGGGCAGGAACCTCGCCGGCCCAGCGGCCTGGTCGTAGACCGCGGACAAACTTACTACTTCACTGAACTTGTCAATCGCCGGAGGTCCAAGACCAGACACGTGCCGACCGTCGACGAAGACCGGTTGTGGCCACGAGGCGATAGCGAATCACGTTTTCTGATGGATATCCAAACTTATTCATGACTGCGTTGAGCCGCTTCGGTTCGGCATTGAATGGGGGAGCGCCGAGTGCACGGCGGCAAAGCATGATCTGCTGCCGGGTGACGAGGTGGCCAGCATGTTATCGACCTGGCGCGGGGTCTCGGCTGCATCAAGGAATTAGTTAGCGCGCGGGGCAGGATCGGGCTATCCGCGCTTGATGACCCAGGCGGGGGGCGGGACCGAGACGGGTTCTCCGGGGATGCGCGTCGCCACCGAGACGTGCGGCCAGAGAATACCGTTGAAGTTCAGCACCACAGTCTGGGAGTACTGGATTCGCGTCGACCTGCGGCGCAGACCTGCGCCGCCCGACGCGCAGCGGAAACGTTGCAGCCACCGGGTCGGCGCCTGCTCGACGATCCCCAAACGGACAGCTATTTCGTAATGAGCGCTGTGTCGCAATATGCGAAACGATGTCTTCTGAGACGAAGTTTTGAGACGCAACGACCTGGCAGATCCTATTTCCTGGGTGGCCAGTCTGGGACGTCTCGAATGTGGTGGCGATCTCAGCCGGTCAGTGCATCACTGCAGCTAGTTGATGATGTGATGTGTGGAGGCGGGGATGGGTGTGGGTCCGGTCGGGTCCAGTGTTGGGCAGCAGAATCTGTTGTGGGTGATGTGGCGCCGCGGTGATTCGATCCGGGAAATGGAGCGCACGCTGGGCGAAACGCTGCCTCGGATTCGGCGATTTCTCCGTCAGTCTGGCGGGATCCCTCCGGTTCCTCGGCAGCGCAGGGCCGATCACCTGAGCCTGGTCGAGCGTGAGGAGATCTCGCGCGGGATCGCGGCCCGCCTGGCGGCACGGTCGATCGCGGGGCGCATCGATCGACCGTCGTCGACGGTGTCGCGGGAGATTGCCTGTAACGGTGGCCGTGGCGCCTACCGCGCACTGGCCGCCGATGCCGCTGCGTTCGAGAGGGCGCGGCGCCCGAAAACGAGCAAGTTGGCCGCGAATGCGGAGTTGCGCGGTGTGGTCGCGGCCAAACTGGATGATGATTGGTCGCCGCAGCAGATTGCCCAGTGGCTGCGGCGGGAGCATCCCGGCGATGCGGCGATGCGCGTCTCACACGAATCGATCTACCGGGATGTGTACATGTACCACAGCTCAACCGTGGAAGATGCGTACCGCGGCCTGGCCGCCGAACAGCCGGGCCATGAGATGTAGGTGTACGGCCAGGGGTTCTTGGCCCAAAGCCTGAGCTCGAAAACCATTGCCCGGCAACAAAATGGGATCTGCATCCCGCCAAGTTCGGCGCTAATATCGCGCGTCACCGTTTTATACTTCAATGGCGTATATCGACCCTTTACACCCCGGAATCAGAGGCGCATCATAAATGCGTCGGAATCACCGGAAATCTCCGGTGAATTGTCTGACTATGCGAGCGTACGGCTCGTATTACTGCGTGGTGCCGCGATAGGCGCCGTGGGGGTTGAGCGAGCACTCAAACGGGGGCTAGTAATGACAACGAACAAACGGATCACCGACCTGACCGATTACACATCGGTCTTGCCCTATGCCAGCGAGTTGTTTGGCGTCTACCAACCGATGATCGGATGGCGATCCAGCCGCCAGATCCGGCGACTCGCACAGGGTTTGACGGAGGTCAAGGACGGGCTGCGTCGGTCGCTCGCAGTCAACTACGTGGGCGACGTCTCGAACGTTCGCCTCAACTCCGACAGTTGTGCAGCCGAGATCGGGGAAATCGGCATCGGCCGGCTGCTTGGTTCAAGGCTGGTCGCCGACGGCGACAGCCAGCTGCTGAGTTCGATCGCAGCCACGCTTCCGGTCAGCCCGCCGGCTGACGCAGACTGGGAAAGGCACGTCAACCCGGATCGGCTGCAACAGATTCTGAACACAGATGTTGCCCGTTACTATGCGAACGACTTCCAGGTTGCGTGCAGACGCCTGCACGCACGCGAGGGCCGTGAGAGCGGTCAGGATCTCGCCGATCTGGTCGCCACTCAGACATCGCGAATACGGTACGAATCGGCGCTAGCAGGTGCATTGTCGGACCTGTCATCCACTGCGAATTTCTCGCAATTGCGGAGACTCTTCTACCGCGAGCCGATCATTGACCCGGCCGCCGCCACCGCCGGGATCCTCGGCATTCTGAACGCCGATGACCCGTTCGCCGTGTTCGATCCGAAGCACGACATTTCGAAAGTGAGCCTGTCTCCACTGGGCATCGTCCACCTGTTCAGGGAATTCTTCTTCGAGCTGGACTCGTTCCTGGGCACGCCGTCCAGCCACGTGTGGTTGAGCCCGGGCTCGATGGTCGAGCTGATCGAGATCAGTACCCGCCGGACGTATGTCGAGCAGACCGTTGAGCAATCCAGCGAGGTGACAAAGAAAACCGAGGACAGCTCCACCGACCGCGACGAAATATCCGAAGCAGTCAAATCCGATAACAAGAGCGACTTGAAGTTGGGCGCATCGCTGACCGTCAACCAGTCTTGGGGCTCCGGAAGCGCGACAGCGACGGGGAGCCTGAACCTCGACACAACGCAGGACACGGCGCGGGAAAATACACACAAGCGAATGCGAGAACAGTCGTCCAAGCTTTCGTCCGAGATCAAACAGAACTACAAATCAACGTTCAAGACTGTCGACGAGACCATCGAGACCTCAAGCAAACGATACGTCCTGAACAACACGACCGGCGATCTCGTGAACTACGAGCTTCGCCGCAAGATGCGCCAAGTCGGCGTACAGGTGCAAGACGTCGGCACCTATCTGTGCTGGGAAACCTTCGTCGATGACCCGGGAAACGACCTCGGCCTCGCGAATCTGGTCAACATCGCCAAGCCGGCGGATCTGGGACCCGTTCCCGCCCAGTCCACGAGCCAGTACCCTCCTGATAAGTCCGTATCCTTCACCGGAAGTGTCGCCTGGAATTACACAGACGACGACATCCATCGCGGCGGTCCCGACGGCTTTCTGCCCCTCGGCGCCATTACCCTGCCGCCCGCGCCCGATGGCTACGAACTTAAGTACCCGGGCAGCCTCGTGGACCTCGTCCAGGTGTCAGGCACGGGTGAGGACTTCGCAATCGTGTTCCCATTCAAGGGCAGGTTGATTGACGCCAACAACATTTCGGTCGGGCCAGCGATAGGAGACTACGGGTACAGATGGAACCACCGCATCGACTTCGTCGTCGGAGGTTCCGTGGCCTACACGCCCACGGCGGCGGTGAAGCAAACAATCGACGCGGCCAACGCCGCGAGCAAAGCCGCCTTCGATGCGGCGACATTGGAAAACGAACGCAAGACCCAGCAGGCGTTCGTGGACGCCGCTAAGCTTCGGATCGAGGCAGCCAGCGGCATCAATACCCGCAAATACGAAGACCTTCGCGAAGAGGAACGCATCGTCGTCTACCGTCGGCTTATCAGCTCGCTCATGTCCGACGCGCTGTATCACTTGGCTGAAGGCCCGACTAACGATCACACCCGCCATGTAATGGCCGAATTGCTTAACTCGATCTTCGATATTGACAAGATGCTGTACTTTGTCGCGCCCGAGTGGTGGAAGCCGCGCATGCATCATCACCAGTTCTTGCAGCAGCAGAGTAATGAGGCAATATTCGAAGACAATCTGACCAACTGGGCGGACGGACAGACACGGCTCGACAATTACTACATCACCGAGAAATCGCAATACGCTCGAATGGGCAGCTCACTGGGCTGGCTGCTTCAGTTGGACGGCGACGACTTGCGCAATGCGTTCCTGAATGCCCCCTGGGTGAAAGCCGTCATTCCCGTACGCCCCGGCAAGGAACTCGAAGCCACCAACTGGTTGCAGCAGATGCACGTCGAGGGCACCGATGGGCTCGACAGTGAATACCACGCTCCGCCAGACGAATTGGCCATCATCCGGGCCGCGCTTGGAATTGCGACGGTGACGATCGCCGACGCGATCAAATACCTGTGCGCACAAGTCGCCGACAAGTACCAGCAGTCTTTGAAGGTCGGACGGTATCCCGCAGAGGAGATCAACGACGACAACCGCGTCAGTGCCACTCCGGTGGACAAGGTGTATGAGCACGGCTTCTACCCACTGCAGGGCGGATTCCGGGCTGTAACGACCGAACCCTACGAGGTCTTCGATCAATGGATTGAAGTCTTGCCCACCGATCAGGTCGTCCCGGTTGAAGTCGCCTACGACCCCAAGACCGGTCGGCAGCGGTGATGGGCTCATGCCCGGCAAGGGCTCGGTCCTGAGAACCGATCGCCGGTCGTGACTCTCAACGTTGAGGTGAAGCTCATCGACGCGGTCGGCCAACCCGCGGTCGGTGGCGGAACGTGGCAGCTGATCGCCCACAACAACGGCGCGCCGGTTCATGACACCGGGATCGTGGACTACTCAGGCGCGCTCCTCACCGCTTCGCTGCCGGTCGCGGCCTGGACCCACCTGAGGGTAGTCGTGGCCCCCAAGCGGTACGCGGAAGCGAGTGTCGAGCTGAACCCGTCGGCAAGCGGCGCCTACCGCGACGACTCGCTCACTCTCGTCAGGGAACTACTGCCTGGCTCGGCGAAGATCGATGTGCCAGTGCTGCGCATCCGGGAGACCGTCGGAGTCATGCCCCCGTCGCCGCCGCAGCTGGGGAAGCCGCTGGCGGGGCCGTGGCTGTCGGTGCCGCCTGGCAAGACGACCGCCATCTATCGCGATCTGCTGGTCACCAATTGGCTCGCGGCCCGCCGGTCCACCACCATAAGAGACGATCACGATTCGAAAACGGGCCCGTTCGCAGACCCTGACGGGTCCGGCTGGAATCGATTCAACACGCGCGCTCGTCCGTCGACCCCCGCCACCGACGGCGCTGCGATGCTGCTCGAGTACGGAGAAATCGGTACGGCCGTGACCGGAACTCGCTTCCTCGTTGGACTGTGGGCGCCGACGCGGCTGGCGAACGCCACCGTCCCGACCTGGCGGGACGTGGTCGCATTCATCCATCCCAGCACCGCCAAGACGTGGTACCCGCCCGTCAGCTATCCATTCCGGCCGCTCTATCCGTTCGCCGTCGGTGACAATCCCAATGTCCCAGCAGGCGTTCCGGGCAGGACGTATCAGCCCTACGCCAACCTCGGCCTTCGCTATCTCATCGGCGAGTGGAGCCCCTTCCGCCTCGACGGGAACGAGGCGGTCATGATCTCGCCGATCTTTCCCAACCCCGTGAACGCCAAACCCGACAACGAGGAGTATGGGCTGCCGTTTCGCACGCCATCGGGCCTGGCCCGGCTCGCCGCCGAAGTCAATCTCTTCCTTCACCGCATCCGGTATGGCTTCTCGGGCAACAACTTCGACCGGTGGTGGGGCGCACGCTCGATAGCGCTGCCCAATTTCTCCAGCGTCGAGTCCGCGGCTCCTGCGCTACGGAAGCTGGCCGTGGCCGCCTACAGCGCGTCCACCACCCAGCTCGACGCACTGCTGTCCGGTCAGGCACTGAGTAACGGGCGCTACCCAGATGACCTGTGGGGCGCACCCAAGCCGGTCCTCGACGCGTTCTCCGGTGGATGGCGCGAGACGTGGTGCCTGGACATGCTCACCGGCTCGACCACCGTCCTCGCTGCGACGTTCGAGGGCCATCTCCACGCGTGGGTTCGTGCCCGTTCCGACCGGAAGTTCATCATGGGCGGGTCGGGGACCACCGGCCATGACGATCCGGACAAGCTCTACCCAACCCTGGCCAAGGCCTCCACGTCGTTGACTATGCAGTCGCCTGTCGAGCCTCGCCGCCATGCGCGGCTATGGCGCGGGCCGGACGACAAATGGCTGGGCGTCTTCTGCACCAACGCCTACCTCTCGGCAGCAACGGCGGATCCCGATCGATGGCCGGTATTTCCGGTCTCGCCGTCGGACGACGAGGCCCACGGCTTCATGTTCTCGATCGCGTCCGGCCTTGCGTTCGGATGGACGGCCGTCGGAGTGCCCTGAGTCGCTGCGCACCGCGTGCCTGGCGCGGATCGTGTTTGTTGGCAGCCGATGATGTGATTAGAACGCCGATGGCCCTGCCAGGGGCTAAGCAGCGTGTTAATGCCTTGGTCGGGGGCTAAGCAGCTTCGGCCGCCAGGTATCGGTACAGAGTTGCCCGGCTGACCCCAAGAAATCTAGCGATGTCCTTGGCGGTGTGGCCGTCACCCTTCATCCTGCGGGCGGTCGCGACGTCGTTCTCGTGTTGCACCTTTCGAGGCCGACCGAACTTGGTGCCGTTCGCCCGTGAGGTTTCCCGCTTCAGGGCAGTGCGTGAACTCGCCGCTTCGGTGCTTGGCGATTACTCCGACAACATTTCTGGTAAGGACGTACCGCCATTAGCGGCGCCGGCCACTTCAGCTTGCCGAGGCTGCGAATCACGTTGCCGGCGACGCAGATTTACGGTCGCAACGCGGTAGAGGACGAAGAGATCCTCAATTGCGTCGTCCGGTATTGACCGGGGCAGCTGCTTGGGCACTTTCTGTCGGTAGCGGGCGCGTCGGCTGATCGTGCTCGGCTGCATAGGATTACGGTGGGCGTTGATTCGTCCGCCGCCGCGGCCGACTTGATGGGGGACCGGATTCACCATCGGGCCAAGATCCGCGTCGATCGCGAAAGCGTAGAACGACGACAACACCGATAGCTGATGATTAATGGTTCGCGGCGCGTAAACGGCCACGGGATAGGGCTTACCGGTGATCGGATTCGCTGATCCCAGCGGGGCCCTGCTCGCGGACCGGCGCATCCGCTGCGGGTTCGGCGCCGAACGCAGGTACTCGACCAGATCGTGAACATGGCCGCGATCTGCCCGCTGCCAAGGCACCTCAAGCACGTATAGGAACCGTAGCCAGCGCAGCAGGTCATAGACGTAACTTCGCACCGAAGCGGTGCTCACGTCGCACACTGCCAGGTCCCGAAGCCATAGGCCCGCCGCAGGATGAGCGTCTACCGGAAAGCGGACCTCCCAGCCGGCCCTGTTGTTAACGGGCGCTACGCACCCTAGCGGCGGCAACTCTGCAAACGTCACGTTCACCGTTCCTCCACGCTGACGAACGATGGCACAGGCCTACGACAACCAGCGTTAGTTCAGTCAACATGTCACGTGTTCCCGCGGGTGCGCCGGGCAGATCGCCCGTACAGGTCACATCGTGCATCACCTTCACCACGGTCTTCTTGCAGACGAGGCCACTCGGGGTGGTGACAGGAGATTGGGTATCGCCGTAAGGTCGCCGGTCTCTCTGGGCAGCGGGCCCGCTGTCGTCGATCAGCGAGTCGATGTCCGGAATGTCCGGCGCCGCAAGCGCATGCGGTGCTGCACCGACCAGCGGCGGCCATGCACAGGCAACACCGATCAATCCGAGCAATCGTATCGTCGGAGATCAGCTCGAGGCGCTGAGGATCTTGATCGCGAAGATGAGCGTGTCGCCCGGCCGGATTCCTGCGCTCGGCTGGCCGTCGGGGTAGCCATCCGCCGGAATCATTGCGACGGCAACCGTGGACCCGACCTTTTGTCCCGTGATGGCCTTCTGGAAGCCCGGCACGACTCCGTCGAGCGAGAAGGCAACCGGGGCGCCCTGCTGGTAACTGCTGTCGAACACGGACCCGTCGCGTCCATTGACGCCCATGTAGCAGACGGAAACCCTGGCCGTGCCCGGGACCACCGGTCCATCTCCGGCGTGCAGCGTGTGCACCTGGGTCTGAGTCACGCTGAACGGTGCCGTCACGTTCACGAGCGGTGCAGTCGTATCCGTGGATCCGGTGACCGCGATGCTGCCCGTGTTCCCGGACAGCGTCCAGTCCGGCGTTCCGCCGTTCTGCGGTGCTGCGGTTGGGCACGAGCCGGCCGCGGTTGCCGGGCCCGATGCAGCGAGCGTCAGAACGAACGCCGCGACACAGGCCACGAGCGCGACGGTGGAATACACCCGGGAGAATTTCACGGCCGTCACGCTACAGCCCTGCTCGGCTTCTGGCGGCACCGGTTGCTTATCGCAGCACTACAGTGGCTCCGTTGCCGGGCACGTGCGTGATGCCGCGGCGTCGCGGCCGTTCGGGTCGCTCGCTGGCGGGCCCCACGGCGCAGCTGCCGAACAATGTGCCGAGCACAATGCGCATCTCGTATTCGGCGAACGCCGCGCCCAGGCAGCGCCGGACGCCGCCGCCGAAGGGAATCCAGGTGTAGGTCCCGGCTCGTTGTTCGAGAAATCGCTCGGGCCGGAATTGTTTGGGGTCGGGGTAAATGTCGGGTCGCCGGTGCATGAGGTAGATCGAGGGCACCGCCGTCACCCCGGCCGGCAGTTGGACGCCGCCGATTTCCATCGGCGCTTTGAGCCGGCGGGCGACCAGTGAGAGCACCGGCCGCAGCCGCAGCGTCTCCTTGACCACGGCGTCGCAGAACTGGTGTTCTCCCGCATGGGTTTCCTCGGTTAACCGGGCCTGGTGGTCGGGATGGCGGGCAAGCCGCTCCACCGCCCAGGCGAGCGCAGTCGCCGTGGTTTCGTGCCCGGCCACTAACAGTGTGATCAGCTCATCTCGGATCTCGACATCGCTCATCGGCCGGTCGTCTTCGTGGCGGGCCTGCAACAAGATGGAAAGCACGTCGCTGCGCTCGTCGAGGCGGCCGGCTCGCCGGCGCTCATCGATCTCGGCATAGAGCAAGTCGTTAACGTTGCCAAAAAGCTTGCGCGCCAACGCGGCCCGCGCGCGCGGCGGCCCGAGGGCCAACACAAACTGGCCCGCCACAGCCGATGAGAACGACAGCGCCCGCACTAGCTCTGCCCGCAGCCGATCGAGGCGCGGCCCCTCGGCGAGCCCGAACACTGCCCGCAGTATCACCTCCAGCGTCAACGCCTGCATACGTGCGTGCAGACGCACCGGCCTCCCACGTGGCCAACGGGCGATCTCGGCCTGCGCGACCGCGGCCATCGTATCGGCGTAGGCCGCCAGCTGGTTGCCGCGAAACGGCGGCATCAGAAGTCGGCGCTGCTCTCTATGCGGCTCATCGTCTAGCAGCAGCACCGAGTTCGCGCCAAGCAGCGGTAGCAGGATGCGGTTGCCTTCCCCGGCGTGTAGCAGTTCCGCCGGACCAGTGAAGACCTCTTTGACCGCATCGGGATGCGACATCATCACCCACGGGGGCTCACCGACGAGCCCCATCGTGAATGTGTCGCCGTAGCGCGCCGCGCAACGTTCCATGAACTCCCAGGGGCGGGCTATCCAAGCGGCCGTCTGGACGGGGACCGGGAGCTGGGGGCCGGGCGGCAAAGACCTGTTCATGACGGGGCGATGATGCGGTGTTCGTAGGCGAAGACGATTGCGGCGGCACGGTCACGTAAGCCAAGTTTGGTGAAGATGCGACCGATATGGGTTTTGACGGTCAGGCCCGAGATATAGAGTTCATCGGCGAAGGCGAATACCCGCCCCGGATCACACTCAGTCACGGTGCAGGCAGTCCAGTAGATCGGGCCTTTCTCGTTGCGCTTCACGTGCCCGCGGAACTTCGCACCCACTGCAGGACCGACAGCGCCGTCAAGCCACTGCGCCTCGAACGTCTCCGGGCTAAACCGCCCAATCTGTGTCACATCACTGATCAACGACCACACCGCCTCCGGCGAAGCGTTCACATCGATCGTCGCAAAGCCGCGCATGGTCAGACCATACCCGCATCTCCTAGTGCCGCGAAATGCGTTGGGCAAGCTAATAGTACGGAGTTGCCGGTATGAGTGTGGTCACCTGACCTGGCCCCATTTTGGCCGTTGTTCTTCACGAATGTTGACCCCTTCGGGGTGGTGATCGTTCCGGCCGGGTGGGTGCGGTGTGTCATCACGAATTTTGGCCCCACCCTCGTTCAAATCGTGCCTGTCGCCTGTCGTCCCTGTCGGTCGTCGTCAGGGAGGGTCGGTCAGGATGCGGTCACGGGTGGAGTTGTTCGAGAAGATCAGGAGAGACCGGCGGCTCGATGAACTGTCGATCCGCGAGCTTGCCGATCGTGATGCCCGCAGGGATCAGTCACGGTCGTAGTGACACACAGCCTCAAGCATGATCCCGAAGGGGTCGAGCCAGAACGTGGCGTAATAGGGCGGCGGGTATTCCGGAAAAACCCGCGGTGGATGGATCACTTTCCCACCCACTGACAGCACATGACGATGCACCCGATCAACATCACCTCGCGTCCTCACCATGAACGCCAGGTGCTGCAGTCCGGTCTTGTCGCGTGAGCACGGCATCGGATCTGCGGCCCGATACAAGAACAGATACGTCCCGGGCTTTCCGCCCGCAGGTTTATAGGCGCACTGATCATCAGCAGCAAGGAACATCTCAAAATCCAGCAGCGGCAACAGATCGTCGTAATACGCCTGCGCCTCTGCAAGATCCGGAACGTTCAGGCCAACATGACCGAGCACGCCGCCATCCTGCCACAGCAAGCGCCTGGACCAGCCGCACAAAGATCGCCCAGCTGGGGCCAACATCCGCGCCGATTGCTGGGGCCAAACCACTTGACGAAACGCACCGGTAGCCATCCATATTCAATCCCGCCATATTCGTCGCGTGTCGGGTTGATGCCAGCGGCGACGTCGACGGCGCCTTTCGCACTAGGCGCTACTGTTCATGGCCGTCACTGCGCATGGGTGGTTAGCGGGCCGGGGGCAGTCGTGGGGGTTGGTCTCACCGGCTTAAGTCCCTTTTGGCACAGCGCAAGTCGCCGCACAAAGGGAATAGTCATCGGCTATGGAACTCCGTTAGAGCACGAATACACCGGCGCCCTCGAAAGCCTAGGCCAGCTCATGCGCACCGCCGGCGCCAGGTGACCTCCGACGCGGGACAGGGCCAGCGGCAATCGAACTAGGAAGCATGCCCCAGCCGTTCGTTTCGGCCACTTCTTAGTATTCAGGCCACCTATCGCGGGGCCAAAGTCCCTGTTGTTGGGTCTGCCCGCAGGGCAATATAGTGCCACAGTTAGGGGGAAGCTATGACTACACCACTGCAACCGGGTTGGTTTCCCGGTCGCAGTGGCGCGCCCGGCATGGCCGTGGCCGCGCTGCAGCCGAAGGATGATCCGTTCTACTCGTACACCGGCCCCCCGCCACTGGAGAGCATCGCGCCGGGAACGGTGCTGAAGACTCGCAGCTTTCCTTACCACATATTCGGCTTCCCGACGTTGCTCAAGACCACGCAGCTGCTCTACCGGTCGACCAGCCAGACCGACAAGCCGACCGTCAACGTCACCTCGGTCATTAAGCCGCCGATCCAGTTCGACGAGAAGAAGGTGATCTCGTATCAGTCCGCCTACGACTCGCTCAACCGGAACGACGAGCCGTCGTATGCGATCTTGGGTGGACTCAGGCTCGGCGGAGTCGTCCCCAATGTCGAGGCGGCGGTCTTCGGTCCGTTCATCGCCGAGGGGTACACGGTCATCGTCCCCGACACGGAAGGCCAGAGGGCGGACTTCGCCGCGGGACCCGAGTACGGAATGAACACGCTCGACTCGATCCGCGCCGCGTTTAACTCGTCGACCGTCCCGAGCGACGCAAAGGTTGCGATGCTTGGATACTCCGGCGGTGCGATCGCCACCGAGTGGGCCGCCGAGCTGGCCCCGACGTACGCCCGCGACGTCAACGAGCGCCTGATCGGTGCGGCGATGGGCGGCGTGCTCGTCGACCCGGCGCACAACCTGCACTACGTCGAGGGCACCGCGTTCTGGGCCGGCGTCATGGCGATGGCGCTCGTCGGGATCGTGCGCGCATTCGAGATCGATTTGACGCCGTATCTCACCCGCTACGGCGCGAGGGTCTTTCACGAGATGCAGACCGTGTCGATCGTCAACGTTCTCGGCCAGTACCCAGGTCTGAAGTGGGGGGACCTGGTCAGCCCCGACTACCCGACTCCCGAGAGCCTGCCGCTCTACGTCGGCTGCGCCAACAAGCTGATCATGGGCACCGGCGGTACGCCGACGATCCCGCTGTTCATCGGGCAGGGCGCAAACGGTGAGCTCGAGCTCACACCCGGCGACAAGGTGGGCATCGGCGCCGGGGACGGCGTGATGATCGCCGGCGACGTGCGCACTCTCGCCCGCGACTACTGCGCGAAGGGCACGAAGGTCCACTACGAGCAGTACGACGCACTCAGCCACGTCTGGAGCCTCCCGATCTGGCTGCCGAACTCGATCGCCTGGATCAAGCAGCGCTTCGCCGGCCTGCCGGCGCCGCAGAACTGTTCGTCGATCACACCAGGTAACTCGCTCGAGCCGATTCCGTAGCTGGTGACCAGGGAGTTCATTTGATGAAAACGACGGCCTCTACTGGTAACCCGCCATATTCGATTCCGTCGTATTGGTCGTCCCTGCAGGGAGGGGAGTCGTTGACGCGCGGGGGCCTACGTACGGCAGCCGCACCGTACCCCGTGGGCCTCCTCCGAGCCGCTATCGAATCGGGCCTGGATTTGCTGGAGCGGCTCTGCGACGAGGTGCGCTGCGGCTCCGACCGGGATGCTGGCTGGGGCCGGCGCGCTTAATGGGTGCACTGGTCGAGGCCGACGGATCTGGAAGGGGTTAGGCGCTGTCGGGAGTGGACATCGACAGCACCCCCGGCAACGGTGCTGAACCGCAGTGGGATGCCACGATCGGTGCTGCCCCGGGGAGTGGGCGGTTGTTCGACACGCTTAAGTTGTGGGCGTGGCAGCTCGCGCCGTGCTAGTTACCCCGCTGTCGGGGCCGCTGGCCAGATTCGGGAAGGCAGGCGCGAGCGCCCTCGCTCTGTGGGCACAGCGTTGCGGAGTAAGTCTGGAGGTGATCGACGCTTACCCCTCCGCGGCGTCCGCGATAAGGGCCGCCGAGGCGAGCCGGCCCGACGTGGTGTTCGGGCCCTACGGTTCGGGGCCGGCGCTCGCGGCCGCGGGCGCCGGCAAAGGGGTCATCTGGAACCACGGTGGCGCCACCGCCCGGCTGGCGCGGCCGGCGTATTCGGGTGTCGTCAACGTGGAGTCTCCTGCTTACCGCTATCTCGCCGCGGTGCTCGAAACCTTTGCCGCCGACGGTCTTGGTGAGGGGTCGGAAGTGGTAATAATCCACGTCGACACGGGGTTCGGCCGCGAGGTGGCCGAAGGGGCGGCGGTGGCGGCCCGGCGACTCGGTTTCCTGCTGCGGTCGGTCACTTTTCGGCCAGCCCGGGCGACAGACGTGCTGGCGCAGGTCCCCGCGGGCGATGTGCTGTTATCGGCCGGTTCCTTCGACGATGACGTCGCCATCGTGCAGTGGGCCAGCGAACGCCGTTGGCGCGCAGTTGGATTGGTCGCTGCCGGAGTCGATGAGCTCCGGCACGCCATCGGTGATCGCGTTGAGGGGCTGTGCGGACCGTGCCAGTGGTTCGACGACGGGACAGATGATCCCGCGGACGGACCCAACAGCGAGTGGTTCAGCCACTGTTACCGGGACGCGAACGGTACAGACCCGCCCTATCCGGCTGCTGCGGCCTTCGCCGCGGGTGTCGTTTGGCAGCGCTGCGTAAAGGAGGCCGGAACTATTGAATCGTTGCCGGTGCTTGCCGCGTCACAACGACTCGACACCACCACCTTGTTCGGTCGGTTTCGTGTCGATCCGGTCACCGGCGTGCAAACCGGCCATCAGATTCGCGTCGTTCAGTGGCGAGGCGGGCGGCGGGTGCTGGTTGATCGGCCGCTTCGTCGCACGTGAGCGTCGACGTCACATCAGCTCGTGGGCTGACATTGTCCGCAGCCCAATTTTCGGTCGTCGGATCAGGCACGAATAAGGCTGTGCCACAACGGATAATGATTACGGCGTACTTTACTGGTGACGCTGCATGTCCGGTTCTTGCATATTCCTCTCGGGAGTGGCCGACTCGATTCATTTGATGAAAACGGTGACTTCGGCTGGTAACTCTCCATATTCGATCCTGCCGTATTCCACTGGTCCGGTGGGCCCTGTGAATGGGTGTTGACCTGACCCGCGCGGCTGGCTGGCGCCCCGTCTGAACGTCACTGTGGGTGAGTGGTTGTCACGAGCTGCGCGTGGGGTGTGGGGAGGCGGGCCCAGCATTGACTTTGTTCAGTCAGCAAAACATGAGCACCGTTGTCTGCGGCTAATGCGCCCACAGTGATGCGCGGCTGAGCCACGCCGACGATGAACTCCACTCCAGTTCTGGCCACCGTGATCCCGCGGCCGCCATCGCGCTTGAACTGTTCCGAAGAATTAAGGCGCCAGTGCGGGGATCGTGGGCCGGCCGGGCGCGTCCGCCGCGGGCTTCTTGGGAAGGAACACCGCGGGGATCAGCGTCGCGAGCGCGAAACCCACGGCCACGACGAACACCACCGTGTAGGCGTGTGAGAGGTCGCTGGTCACGTGGTGCATGAAACCTGGTTGCAGCACCTGCGGCGGCAGCTGCGATGGGTGGAGTGGCATGCCACGTTTGGTCGCTTCTCCCTTCATCGCGGCGGCTTTGCCTGCCGCCTGGATGAACTGGCTGTGTTTGAACTGGCTGGTCAGAATCACCGACATCAAAGCGGTACCGATCGACCCCGCGACCTGCAGGGTGACGTTGATCAACGTCGACCCGCTCGCCACCTGATGCGGCGCCAGTCCCCGCACCGCGGAGCCGAACAGCGGCATCATCGTGCAGCCCATACCCATGCCCATGACTGCCAGGCCGGTCAGCAGCACCGGCGTGTACGCGTATTGGTGACTGACGCCGTAGGCGAACGTGCCCATGCCGATGGCGATCAGCGTGATCCCCACTAGCACAACCCAACCCGGTCCGCGCTTGTCCATGATCCGGCCAGCGATCGGCATCGTCAGCAGCGCGCCAAGGCCCCGGGGGATCAGATGCACACCCGACTGCAGCGGCGTCTGGCCGAGCAACTGCTGGAAGTAACTGGGGAACAGCAACACGGCACCGAAGAACGCGATCGCGAGCAACAACATCGTCGCGTTCGCCAATGCGACCATCCGGTTCTTCAACAGTCGCAGGTCGATCAGCGGGTGATCGGCGCGAAACAGCGCGTACAACACGAATCCGATGATCAGGAGCAAGCCGACTGATGCGGGCATCCACACCGCGCGACTGGTGACAGTGCCGTGCGCGGGCAGGGACGACCCGCCGAAGAGGAACAGGGCCAGGCCGGGGGAGAGCAGCAGCATGCCGATGAAGTCGAATCTCTGCGACGGGTGCGCGTTGTCCTTCTTGAAGACGACCGCCGCCAGCGTGAACGCCAGGGCGCCGATCGGAATGTTGATCAGGAAGATCCACGCCCTGCCGAAGGACCCGATCAGCCAGCCACTGAGAATCGGTCCTGCCAGTGGGCCCAGCATCATGGGGATGCCGAGCACCGCCATCAACCGGCCCAGCCGTTTCGGGCCGGCCTCGCGGGTCAAGATGATGAAGACCAGCGGCATCAGCATGCCACCGCCCAACCCCTGCATCACCCGGAAGGCAATCAGCAGTGTGATGTTGGGTGCCATCGCGCACAGCAGCGACCCGAGGGTGAAGGCAAGCACCGATCCCATGAACAGCCGCCTGGTGCCGAACCGGTCGGCCGCCCAGCCGGTCAGCGGGATCACCGTTGCCAGTGCCAGCGTGTTGCCCGTCATGGTCCACGCCACGACGGCCTGGGTGGTGTGGAATTCGGTGATGAAGCTGCGCAGCGCGACGCTGACCACCGTGGTGTCCAGCGCCGCCATGACGGCGGCCAGCACGCACACGCCGGCGATCTTGAGCAGGCCAGCGTCGAGGTCATCGGGATGTTCGCCCGGCCTGGGATTCACTGCAGTACGTATCACTTAGACAGTCTATCTACTAAGGCCTGAAAGCAGTGACAGAGAGATTCTGGATACTCAGGGCGTTACGCGGCGCTTTGATGGATAGAACGTTAGCTATACAGGTCAGGTCGACTCATGTTGTCGCGGCAAACGATCCGGGGGACTCGATCGCGGCCTTGATTCGCCGCAGTGTCTCTTGCATGTCGGCGCGCAATGCTGTCTTGCGGTCTGTTTCGCCGAACAAGGTTCCGATGATGAACCACCCGATTGTGGTGATTGGCTTGATAACGGTGTAGGACTCGATCACCCGGGTCGCACCGTTTTCCGGGACGAACTGGTAGCGCCATTCGACGGTCCCCGCGAGCGGCACCGTGCGGTTGAACGCGAACTCGCTGGCGGGGTCGGCGACAGTGACCACAGGCTTGTTGCTCGGTGCGCGTCCGCGGCGCGGAGCGGCGTACGCCTTGAACCGTGCCCCCACTGCTGGTCCTGTCGCCCCATCTACCCATCCAGCTCTGACGACGTTGGGGGCGATGACCACGTGCCGCCGCCTCCGGCTACGCCGCGGAGCGTCAAGCACGACGTTCAATAGCGATCGAGCTCAATCAATCGCTCGTCGCTGATCCCGAAGTGATGCGCGATCTCGTGGAGCACGACGTGTCTGACCTCGCGGCGTAGCCGATCGGCGTCGCCAGCAGTGAGTCGCGTGATTGGCCCGCGGAAGATGCTGATCTTGTCGGGAAGCACCCCGCTGTACGTGCTGCTCCTTCGGGGCAGCGGTATGCCGCGGTACAGGCCGAGGAGAGGCCGCCCGGCGGGAGGCTCGTCCTCGACGACGATCTCGACGTTGCTCATGGCTGCACGGAGATCGGGCGACAATGAGCTCAGCGCGTCGTCAATGGCGTCTTCGAAAGGATCATTGAGATCTGGCTCCGAACGCCCATCCATCTCTGCAATGGTGCCAGAATCGGCGCTGGAATAGAGACGGCTTCTTCTTGGGGGCTTTGCGGCGTCGGTCGCGGAACTTACACAGTTGGCGGCAGCGCGGCCGGGCGATGTGGTGAAGCATCCCGGGTTTCATGCACCCTCGGGGTTCTGTGAGCCGGCCGGTTGGCCGGTCATGTGTTCGGAATAGTAGTGACCACGTGGCCGGCGACGTCGCGCACCTGCCAGCCCGTGCAGCGGGTTTCCCGGGTCCAATCCGAGGCGTTCAGTGAGCCAATAAGTTCGGCGAACGAGCAGTGCCCACGTCCCGGCGAGCGATCTTATCGGCACTCTAAGAGCGGTGTATCACGTTGTGTTACAGCACAATAGCGGCCATCCAGACCGCTACCGGTAACCCGCCATATTCGATCTCGCCGTATTCGGAAGTGAAGCGCTATAGCGGCAAAGGCGTCACCACCCTCCACGACGCACCGCCGCTGCCGTCAGCCGGCCGTGTCGGCAGCCGGGCCGCCAGACGGTATCACCTGGTAGCTGTACCGCCACTCGACCTCGGTGCCATGCTCACCGCCGACCGGCCGTGATCCGTGGAGATGTAAAAAGGCGACCATGTCGTCGTCGCCGACTTGAGCCTGAGCCTTCCGCTCCGCCAGCGCCCTTACTTGGGCCGGGCTCATCGTCTCAGACACCACGATGGTGTCGTGCCGCACGTTCGAGGCATCGGCCATAGCGCCAGGCTGCGGCAAGTGAGGCTTCCGTTTCCCGACGACACGCGCCCTGACAGAACCGTGATCGACACGTGCTCGACCTGCGACGCAACCACCGCCGCTTTCCGTTGACCATGGCGAACGGGCACCCAAGGCAACCGCGAGGATCAGGTGGCGGCGGCTTCACTTAGCTTGCCCGGCGTGACCAACTCTCCCGGGTGGGTGAGATATATTGTGCAACAACATGATAACGGATACGCGGCAGTTACCGGTAACCGTGGCCGTCGGCACACCCGGGCGAGGTTACCGACCAGATGCCTGCCGCCAGTGATAGCTACGCCACGGCGTAGGTTGATCATCGCGGTCACTTCGCGGCGGAAAGGCGCATGCAGATGACGATCAATAGGCGTCAGTTCTCCCACGTCGCTGTCGCGGCGATGGCGGCGACATCGCTTGCCGCATGCTCGAAGTCGCCGCCGGGCAGCTCCTCGCCGAGCGGCACGACCCACACATCCTTCGCCACGCTGAAACAGATCAACGCGGGCCTGCTGAATATTGGGTACGCCGAAGACGGTCCGGCCGACGGGCCGCCGGTCATCCTTCTGCACGGCTGGCCCTACGACATCCACAGCTATGTCGATGTCGCACCTTTGCTGGCATC
Source organism: uncultured Actinomycetota bacterium (assembly GCA_963767375.1). Taxonomy (GTDB): domain Bacteria; phylum Actinomycetota; class Actinomycetes; order Mycobacteriales; family Mycobacteriaceae; genus Mycobacterium. The sequence continues at coordinate 20,813 of CAVYDT010000003.1, read as the reverse complement.
GAAAGGCTACCGGGTGATCGTGCCGTATCTCCGCGGCTACGGCACCACGCAGTTCCTGTCGGGTGGGACTATGCGGAACGGACAGCAGTCCGTTGTCGCACTGGACATCATCGCGCTTATGGACGCGCTGAAGATTCCGAAAGCTGTTATCGGTGGCTTTGATTGGGGCTCGAGAACAGGCGCGATCATGGCAGCACTATGGCCCGAACGTTGCAGCGCCCTCGTCGCGGTGAGCGGATATCTGATCACCAATGTCGCCGCCAACCGCCAACCGCTGCCACCGGAGGGCGAATATGGGTGGTGGTATCAGTACTATTTCGCAACCGATCGCGGTGTGGACGGGTATCGCCAATACACCCATGATTTCAACAAGCTGATCTGGAAGAATGTCTCGCCGAAATGGAACTTCGACGACGCTACCTACGACCGCACGGCGGCGGCCTTCAGCAACCTTGATCACGTCGCGATCGTCATCCACAACTACCGATGGCGGCTCGGTCTCGCCGCGGGCGAGCCGCAGTACGACGCATTCGAGCAGCGGCTGTTCGCCATGCCCGTCATCAGTGTGCCGACCATCACGATCTCCAGTGATTTCGACGGCGCTGCAGCCGACGGCATGTCCTACCGTAAACGGTTCTCCGGCCCATATTCACACCGAGTCCTGACTGGCATCGGTCACAATGTGCCGCAAGAGGCCCCACAGGAATTCGTCGACGCCGTAGTCGACGTCGGCAAGAGCTGATTGCCTCGCACAGACGAGTTGGGCGCGTACGTCGCTCACCGGCCAGGGCAGTGCCATCCGAGGCCTAAGCTCCGTCCGTGCGCACAGCGCGGGGGAGGGAATTCTGCGCCGTTGTTGTGGGAGCCATGGACGAACATAACCGCATGTGCCTGAATCGGCCCCGGTGCGGGCCGCTTAGCGTGGGAACATGGTTTCATCGTGGATTAGCCCGAAAGCGTATAAGGGCGTCAGCAGTCGCATAGCGGGACGCGGACTCTTCGCGACCGAGCAAATCAGCGCCGGTGAGATCGTCGCTGTTAAGGGCGGCCACATCGTGACTACGACGCAACTGCGTGAACTACCGGATCCGCTGCCGAACTCGGAAATTCAGATCGCCGATGGGCTACACCTCGTGGCGGTATCGCCGGAGGAGTACGAGCCGGTGATGCTGTTCATCAACCACTCCTGTGAACCCAACGTCGGTTTCGCCGGCAACATCGTGATCGTCGCGATGCGCGAAGTGATCGCCGGCGAAGAACTCACGACGGACTATGCGCTGTTCGACGATTACGACGGACAAATGACCTGCCGCTGCAACACCGCTTCCTGCCGGCGCGTGATCGGCGGGCACGACTGGCGGCGACGCGACCTACAGCTGAGATACCACGGGTACTTCTCGTGGTACCTCGAAGGCAAAATCACCGAAACGCACGCTGACGGCGACACAGCGTAATTTCCGGCAGCATCCGCGGGTATGTGATCGTGGCCGTTCAGACTGTGGCCTCCTCTGTGGTGCGCCGGGTTCCTCCCATCGGGTCATGGCCTCTATCTCAGGGACGCCTAGCCGCTGCCAAAGCGCCAGTACGTCGGGGCGCGCACCGCTGGCGTAGCTAGGACGGCACAACGGAGCTTTGTGATCAAGATCTCTAATGAATGCCGGTTGGGCGGCGATCAATTCGAAAGCATAAATCGTTCACACCAACGAGGGACGCGAAAAGATCGGAGCCTTGAAATGAACCTGCACGCCACGCCAGACCGGATCGACTACCAGCTGACCCGCGCGTTCGTCGCCATCGAACTACAAAGCCAAGACCGGATCGACCAAGCCGTAGACCGGCTGGCGATCCGCCTACTCGTACAAGCCTGACCATGAATACGCAAACCGCCCTCATTACGCGGGAGCACTGGCACGCCGAACAGACCAAGCGGCCGACACACGCTGATGGACCTTCAGTTCGAGCCGGTACCGATCGTTTATGGTCACTGTCATTTGCTCAACCTGCAACTGTGGCATGTGCTACCAGTACTGCGCCAATATCGTTAGCCGTCTGCAGACCGCGAGAAGCGTCACGGTGACGTAATTGCCAGGGAGAGAGTGGTTTTCGTTCTTCGTTTATATCGGTGTCCGAGGCCATCGGGAGGCCGAATGTCGCCGCCGTCGATCCGGACCGGCTTCAGAGCAGATGCCGCGTCGGCGGCGCACCGGCCCGGCTTCCCGACAATCAAACAGGTCTAGACCACGGGACTGGTCCGCCCCCGCGAGCGATTTTTATCGGCGATTCTGAGATTGGCGTATCACGTTGTTTTACAGCGTAATACGGGTCAGCCAGACCGCTACCGGTGAAGCCGCATATTCGATTCCGTCGTATTCGACTGGTGTGGGTTGATGCGGGGTAAAGCCGCCGACCCCGCGGTTGGCCCAGCGTGCGTGATCGTCTCGAGGGGCGTGTGGCCGTTGGGTGGCGTGGGGTAGGGGAGCGGGGGTTGCTGTACCGGCGCAGTGCACGAAGGGGGCCTCGAGCGGCGGTCCCACACGTAGCTCCGCCAGGTGACCGCCAACATCACGGCAGTGGTCCCGTCGTTCGTGTCGACGTTCAGGGCTCGGTGGCTCCCTGGCAGGCCGGGCGCTGCACGATCGCGGCGCCGATTCCGCGGCTGCCTCCGGTGACCAGGGCCCGCTTGCCCGCCAGGGTTGGTGTCGATGTCATGGTGCTCCTGTTTCTGTCTGTGTCGACGCGCTGGATGTGCGGAGGTCGTGGACCGCCAATTAGTCAGCTATAATGACTAATTTAGTCATAGAATGGCGCTAATGGCAACAGGTCCGACGTCACTGACGGGCACGGCGGACGCCTGCGGGACGCAGTAGGCGCAGCGCTGCGCAGATGGCGTGGCGGTCGTGTCGGCGGTGATCTGGTGCGGCGGTGGTGACGAAGGGTGTGTTCCTCATGGGGCGGGTGGGCGATAGAGCCGAGAACGGTATGGACGACGCGCAGCGGGTGGATCTAGGGGTGGCGTTGTTCATCCCGTACCGGTACATGGAGGACCGGATCTTCCGGGCCATCCAGCAGGCCGGGTTCGATGACTGGACCCTGGCTCAGGTCCGGGTGTTTCAACGCATCGCCTCGGACGGTTCGCGTCTCACGGACCTCGCTGATCAGGCGCAAGTGAGTAAGCAGAGCGCTGGGGTGCTGGTCGATCAACTGGAACGCTTGGGCTATGTCCGTCGGGTCCCCGACCCGACCGATGGGCGCGCCCGGTTGATCGTGATTGAGGAACGTGGCCGCCGAGCCGCCGAGGTGGCCATCGCGACATCGGCCGAGATCCTCGCGGAGTGGACGGCCTACCTGGGCACCCGCAACTTCACCTTGTTGCACCAGATCCTGGATCAACTCCACGAGATCACCGACCCCTACGCGCACAAACCCTAGCCGCCCGCGCCGTCGCCCCCGCTCCCCGTGCGCTGGCGACCCACTCGGGTCGGCGGGCGTCACCTTCTCTTGACATTAGTCAGTTCTGTTGACTAATTTCGTCAGTGATTCTGACGTTGTTCCGACCATGGACGGGGGTGCCGCGATGCACGGTGCCCCGTCGAGCCGGACCCGTCGCCGCACGGGCCGCCGGCAGACCCGCGGCCCGGTGACGGCGGATCTGCGCGTCGAGTGGGTGGCCGCGGTGATCGCGCGTGTGCACCACTCACGTGGGTGGATCGGCGTCTGCGAAGAAAGAGCGGTCCGTTTCACCGATCAGGGCGCCGCGGTGGTGCGGGGCCCGGCACATGCTTCTCGGCGCATTCGGCGTCGAGGGTCCGACATCCTGCACCATCCACTAGAAGGAGCATCGCCATGAGTATCAGCCTGACCTGCGGTCCGTCCGGCGCTGTCATCACCGGGGAAACCGAACAGGAGCTGGTGAGCAACGTGCAGGCCCACGCACGTGCACACGAGAACACCGAACTGTCCCGCGAGCGCATCCTCGCCCAGATCCGCGGTGGGGACCCCCAGCGGCCCATCGATGCGGCGGCCTGGGCCGCCTTGACCGCGCCGAGCGCCGCGCAAAAGCTGTGCGACACCAGCGACATGGTGATCGTGCACCGCATGTTCCGCCGCGAATGCGCCCTGCTTCCCCAACTCGTCGCCGCAGTAGCTGGCGGCGACCTCGCCCGGGCCCGCACCGTGGCCGGGCATGCCCGCGAAGTACTCGACATGCTCCATCACCACCACGTGGGCGAGGACGAACTGCTCTGGCCGAGGCTGTCAGCGCGGACCCGGTTCCACGCCGATCTGCTCGCCCGCATGGACAGCCAGCATCAGGGCCTCGCGGTGCTGCTCGAGCACGCCGCGACAGCGTTCACCGCGTGGCAGAACGCGCCCACCGCGCCCACCAGCACCGCGCTCACCACGCTCCTCGAACAACTCTCGGCGGGACTCAACGAGCACTTCGACGAGGAAGAAGCGGCGGTCCTGCCCATCGTGGAACGCGTCATCACCGCCGCCGAATACCAGGAGGTGGGCCAACGGGGACTGATGTCGATACCCCTGACCCGCCGCCTGGTAGTGCTGGGCTACCTCCTCGAAGGTGCCACCCCGCAGGAACGAAGCGACTTCCTGGCCGCCATCCCCGCACCCGCCCGACTGGCCTACCGCCTCATCGGAGCACGCCAACACCGCCACGAGACCACCCGCCTGCGCAGTCCGCACACCCCTGAACGGACCACGGTCCCGGATGAGAACCGGCCCGTCCTACCGGCGGCGCCGGCCGTCAACCAATGAGAAACGAGAGTAGAAGGAGAGAATTGATGAGCTTTGACACCCCCCACGGCACCCGCGGTGCCCGCCAGCCCGGCGGGAAGCTGATGGCCTGGATGAACACCTGGAACATGAACCGGATCCGCGGCAACGCCACCAAGGTGATGGGCATGCCGGCGCTGGTCCTGACCACCGTCGGCGCCAAGAGCGGCACCCCACGCCACACCCCGGTCGGCTACTTCCCCGACGGCGCCGACAGCTGGCTGATCGTCGCGTCGGCGAACGGGGCCGCCAAGAACCCCGCCTGGTACTACAACCTGGCCGCGCACCCCGACATCGTGCATATCCAGATTGCCGGGCGCACCATCGCGGTCAGCGCCGAGCAGTTGCACGGCAACGCCCGCCAGCAAGCGTGGCGCCACATCACCAGCACGGCAAAGCGTTTCGCGAAGTATGAGCAGAAAACCGACCGCGAACTGCCCGTCATCCGCCTGCGCACCTCGGATGCGGCCCAGTGCGTACCACCAGGGCTTCCATAGATCGCTGGCGGGATCACCGGGGGAGAAGGTGAGGCTGCCCACGTCGGCGATCTCCAACAGGAGAGCTCCATCCTCAGAGAGCATGTTCGCCATGGCGGCGAGTGCGATGTCGAGGTCCTTGACGTGCATGAGCAAAAAACGGCAATAGACCCAGTCAGGGCGACCTCGTAGGTGAGATCGCCGGTGCGCGAGCCCGGTTCACCTAGTGCGCCACGGATGTCGTTGGCTAAAATTTCATGACGGTTTCAGTTGAGCAAAGGTACTGCAGCTTACCCGCGATGCGAGGGCCGATATCGCCTGTTTGACTTTAGTGTTGGCTGCTATGGCCGGACTGGGCAGTTACATGAAGCGCTGGCGCACAGCGCTTCATGTAACCGTGTCGGCATTGATAGTTGCCATCCTCGGACTCGCCATCACCCCCGTAGCTCATGCGGCTGCGGCCACGGCGACGTTGTCGGTGGAACATACGTGGCAGACCGGTTTCATCGCCCACTTCACCATCACCAACTCGAGCACGGTGCCGCTCACCGATTGGAAGCTTGAATTCGACTTGCCGGTGGGAGAATCCGTCTCGCACACGTGGAATAGCACCCTTGCACAATCTGGCACGCACTATGTTCTCACCCCCGCGAATTGGAATCGCATCATTGCACCCGGTGGTTCAGCCACAGGTGGTCTAAGAGGCGTGCTGACCGGCACCTACTCGCCACCGTCGAATTGTCTGCTCAACGGGCAATATTTTTGCACCTAGAGGCGACTGCGCACTGAGGCTCGACCGCTGCGGGTGTGACGGATTTGTTGAGTGCGGTCAACCCGGACGGGGATTCCCGGCTGCCGTTTCTGCTTCGGATCCCACAGCCTGATGGTGATCTGTTGTTTCGGACCTCGGGGACGTGGCCGCGGGTGAAGGCGTTGTACTGCTACCCGGTCGGCCTGCACGAGTGGCGTGAGGATGCGGTGATCGTTGAGCGCGTGCCGTTGCGGTCGTGTCGCCGTCGCGGCGCGGCGCCCGCGAACTCAGAGCACTCCACGCAGCTGCAGGTCGGTGATGTACTTGACGATGATTTGCGGCGTGACGTGGGGGATGTCCTTGTCCGGACCGATTTTCGCCTTCTGCACCGCCGAGCGGAATCGTTCGGCCGGCGCCACCGAGCCACGTATTGGGGGCGTCGGCTGCTGGTAATTGTGCAGCAGCGGCAAGAGCGAGGCCTGGCGCAGCTGTTCCGGCAGGGCATGCACGGCGGTTTCGAACCGCTGCAGCCAGGCGTCGTAGTCGTCGATCCGCTGGATCGGATACCCAGCTTCGACGAGCCAGTCGACGTACTCGTCGAGTCCGATGCCGTCGTCGTAAGGGTTCACCACGTTATACGTCTGGAACCCGTCGGTTGCGTGCTGACCGAGGGTGGAGATCGCCTCGGCGATGAAGTCGACGGGCAGCCCGTCGTAATGCGCCCGCTGCCGGTTTCCCTCGGGGTCGCGGATGTAGAAGGAGCCGGGCGCGACGCCGGTGGCGACCAGGCTCAGCATCATCCGGGTGAACATGTCGGGCAGGTTGAGCTGACCGGCGTACCTGGTTTCCGACAGGATCATGTCGCAGCGGAAGACCGACACCGGCAGAGCGCACAGATCGTGGGCCTCGCGCAGCAGCACCTCGCCGGCCCACTTGCTGTTCGCGTAGCCGTTGGCGTAGCTGTCGTCGACCTTGCGGGTCGGGCTGATCATCCGGATGTCGGCGTTCTCGGTGAACTTGCCCGGTTCGATTCCCGCACCCACGCCGATCGTCGAAACGTAAACGTAGGGCTTGAGTTTCGCGGTCAGCGCTATCCGGATCAGCTCGGCGGTGCCCAGCGCGTTGGGGCCGAACAGCTGGCTGTAGGGCAGCACGTGGTTGACCAGCGCCGCGGGATCGACGATCAGATCGACCGTGTCGGCCAGCCGCTGCCAGGTCTGCTGCTCCAGGCCGAGGTGCGGCTCGCCCTTGTCGCCGGCGAGCACCTCCAGATGCTCGGCTGCGAGTTGGCGGTAGTGGCGCAGCAGCTCGGGATCGCCGCTGTCGAAGGTCTTGTCCAGACGTCGCCGCGCATCCTCGTTGGACTTGGCGCGTACCACGCAGATCAGCTTGCCGTCGACAAGCGACATCCGCTCCAGCCAGTCCAGGGCGAGGTACCGGCCGAGGAAGCCGGTGGCCCCGGTCAACAGGACAGTGCGGATTTGGCCGTCGGGTCCGGGCAGTGAAGGCGCCGTCTGCAGCGTCTGGGCGTCGATGAACTTGTCCAGCGTCAGGTCGCGGGCGTGCGCCTCGGTTGCGTCCCGACCGTGCACCGAGGCGAACGTCGGCCGCTTGGTGCCGCCGGCCTGTTCCGCCTCGATGTATTCGGCGATCGCCTTCAGGTCGGACGCCGGGCTGACGATGACGCCCACCGGCACGTCGATCTCGTAGATTTCGTGCAGCAGGTTGGCGAACGTCAACGCCGACAAGGAATCTCCGCCCAAGTCGGTGAAATGCGCGTCCGGCCGCACATCGGTGGCCGCGCCGAGCAGCGCGCCCGCGGCCCGGCTGATAGTTTCGAGCACCGGCCGCTCGGCGCCGTTTTGGCGCAATGCGCTCAGCTCGTCGGCCTGGTTTTCGGCCAGGTCGGCATACAGCTGTTCCAGTCGCTCCCCGTATCGCCGCTTGAGGTTCTGCCTCGCCAGCTTGCCGACGCCGGTCAATAGGCCGTTGTCGACCGTGAATGATGTTGTCTCGAGGATGAAATCACGCGGGATTTCGTAGGATTGCAGACCGGCCGCTTTGGCGGCGTCCTGCAGCGATTCGCTGATCAGCGCTCGCAGCGTGTTGACGTCATTGCCTGACGGAGCATTTTCGGCGGGCACAATAACCGCCAACAGGTACGAGCGCGCGCTGTTGCCGTAGATGTAGATCTGCTCCACGAGCGGGCTCCGCTCGAAAACCGCCTCCAACTTGGAGACAGTGACGAACTCGCCCTGGGAGAGTTTGAGCACGTTGTTGCGTCGGTCGAGGTACTCGAGTTGGTCGGGACCGAGCTCAACCACGATGTCGCCGGTGCGGTAGAAGCCGTCCTCGTCGAACATCTCGGCGGTGAGTTCGGGGCGTTTGTAATAGCCGGCGAACACCTGGTCTGATTTGATGAGCAACTCCCCCCGGGGGTGCGGTCGATCCGTTCGGAAGTAGCCCAGCTCGGGCACGTCGGCAAGCTTGTAGTCGATCACCGGGGGACGTCTCACCTGGCCGTTGAGTACGGTGACCCCTTGCTCGGTCGAGCCGTAGCCCTCCACCAGATCCAGGTCGAGGAAGGACCCGATCCACTCCTTCATCTCGGGCGTCGTCGGCGCGGAACCGGTCACCGCCAGGACGTACCGACCGCCGAGCACACTCTGGCGTTGCTCGGCCATCACCTCGGCTTCCACCCCCGCCCGGTCCCCACCGTCGGAGCGGCGGTCAACTTCGCTTTGGAACTCATCGAAGATGATGTCCCAGATCCGCGGAACGAAATTCAGCAGAGTCGGCCGAACCATGGCAAGGTCGTCGAGGAAGGTCGACAGATCGCTCTTGGCGGCGAAATAGGCGGTGCCGCCGTTGCATAGCGTCTGGTACAGATTGCTCCGCCCCAAGCCATGGCTCATCGGCATGAAGTTCAGCGTGATCGACGGCAGCAACGCGAGCTGCTTGTCTTTGCCCAGCCCCGAAGACGGGCGCCAGAACTTGGCGACCAGGTGTTCCGGGTACATCGCGCCTTTAGGGGTGCCGGTGCTGCCGGAGGTGTAGATCAGCAGCATCAACGGGTCGTCCTCATCGGAGGGCAACAGCGGCACCGACGACAGCGCGGCCCCGCGCTCCACCACCTCCTGCAGCGTCTCGATGATGACCGGGCTGTCGGCTGCTGCCAACCGCGCCCGCGCGGCCTCGAACGCCTCGCGCTGATCGTCCACCTCGGGCCGGTGGTCGAACACGACCAGCCGCGCGGGCCGGTGTCCGGAAAGCACCAATTCGACGGCGTCGTCGAGATAGTCGAGGCTGCAGGCGATCACAATCGGTTGGGCCTCGTCGACGATCGACGTCAACTGGGTGACCGGCGCGTGGGTCAGCGGAACCGACACGGCGCCCATCAGGAGCAGTGCCATGTCGATGGTCGTGTAGTCCACGCTGGTGAAACCCAGAATGCAGGCACGGTCGGCGGGCCGTACCGGCTCGTTCGTCAGAGCCCGGACGACCGCGGTGACGCGGTCCCACAATTGGCGGTAGGTGATCGTGTCGAACTTGGGCAGCAGTTCCGCCGCGGTGCGCCCGTCGGGGCCTGTCACGAATCGCACCGCACGCTGCCCGAGCGCGGGACGGTCGCCGTAGCCTTCCATGACGGTCCGCACAGCCTGGGCCACTCGAACCCGTGGCCGATTGATCAGTTCGTTGATGGCCGCGCTGGGTGCCGCATCGGCGAACTGCTGATCGGTGGTGAACAGATCGGCGACGCGGCGCACCAGGCGATCGTTGCGGGTGTCAGTGGTCACGACATTCTCCTTTTGCGGTGCGTGGAAATTTGAACGGCGCAGGGGCGATTCGCCGCTGGGGCTTGGTGCGGTTGCCGCACTCAACCTCGCGGCGTTCCCCGGTCGGGCCGGGGTCATGGTCGGGCGTTTTTGCGTGACGGGGTGAGGGTCCGGCGCAGCAACTGCTCGCATGCTGTGCGGGCGGCGGCCAGATCGACGCCGTCGGCGTCGATCAGAAACTGCGCGATGACCCCGCGCAGCATGCCGACCAGCGTCGTCGCCACACCGCGCGGGTCGACGTCGGCGGTGACCGTATCGTTCTGCTGCCCAAGCCGCACCAGCGATTCGACGGCCATGCGGAACCGCGCGTCGCCGGTCGCCGTCACCTCGCGTAGCGCTGCTTCCTCGGGCAAAGCAGCGCCCCACATGACGAAAAAGGCGCGGGTCGTATCGGCTTTCAGGGCCCCCTTGTCCAGGTAGGCGTCGGCCAACGTCACCAATGCATCGACTTCGTCGCCGTCAAAGTCGGCCAGCCCGGCGACGAAGTCGCTTCGGCTGCGCTCAGCGAGCCGTTCCACCAGTGTCGCCTTGGAGCCGAAGTGGTGGTTGACCAGGCCTCGGCTATACCCCGCTTGGTTCCCGATGTCGGCCAGCGAGGTCTGGTCGACCCCGCGTTTGGCAAAGAGCGCCACCGCCGCATCCAGCAACCCCTGCTCGGCCTGACTGCGGCGCTCCTCCTGGCTGCGGCGCTCCGCCCGCGGGGGAACCGACCCCGCGTCGGCGGGCGGCACCTTGGAGACATCGAGACTGGGCGACATGACCACAGGCTACTCACTTGCTAAACGATTAGCAAGTAAGTTACCATTTGGCCGGCGGTGGGCCAAAACAAATTAGGGGCTGTAACGCCGGATCGAGGAGCAGACATGTATCTAACCCAGTCGCTGCATCGCAGCCTGCAGCAGAACCCCGACCGCCCGGCCACGATTTACCGGAACCGCGTACGCACGGTGGCAGATTCCGTTGACCGGATCGCCCGCCTCGCCGCTGCGCTGTCCCATCTGGGTGTGCAGCCAGGCCACCGGGTCGGCATCCTCGCCCTGAACTCTGATCGGTACCAGGAGTACTTCTACGCGGTGCCCTGGATGGGCGCCGCTGTCAACCCCGTGAACATCCGGTGGAGTGCCGCTGAGATCGCATACTCGCTGGCCGATTCGGACACCCAGGTCCTGTTCGTCGACGACGCGTTCGCACCGATGATTCCCACACTGCAAGAACAGTTTCCGGATCTCGGTGCAGTGATCTACTGCGGCGACGGCAAACTGCCCGCCGGCGCGCTAAGCTACGAGACCTTGATCGCCGAGCACGACCCCGTCGAGGACACCCGCACCGGAGGCAACGAGTTACTCGGCGTGTTCTACACCGGCGGCACCACGGGTCACCCCAAGGGGGTGATGCTCTCACACAACAACTTACTCACTTCGTCGATCGGCAGCCTGGCCTCCGGTCACTTCATCGCGCCCCGCGGCCGATTACTGCACACCGCGCCGCTGTTTCATCTCGCCGGCATCGCGGCATGGGCCGCGGGAGCTCTGGTCGGCTCCACCCACGTGATCGTGCCAGCGTTCAGTTCGGCCGAGGTGTTGAAGGCGATCGCCGAGCACCACGTCACCGACGCCTTGCTGGTGCCGACCATGATCCAGATGCTCGTCGACGACCCGGCCGTCGGCGACTACGACCTATCGAGCCTGCTGCATCTGATCTACGGGGCGTCGCCGATCTCTGAAGCGGTGCTGGAACGGGCGCGCAAGGTCTTCCCCGCGGTCGGATTCACCCAGGGCTACGGCATGACCGAACTCTCGCCGACCGCAACGCTGTTGACTCCGGCCGACCACGACGACCCGGTGTTGCGCCGATCGGCCGGTCGCGCCGCACCGCACGTGGAGGTGCGCATCGTCGATCTTGACGGACGCGAGGTGCCCCGCGGTGAGGTCGGCGAAGTGGCGGTCCGCGGTGACAACGTGATGCTCGGCTACTGGAACCGGCCCGACGACACCGCTGCAGCGGTTCGTGACGGCTGGATGCGCACCGGCGATGGCGGCCGGATGGACGACAAGGGATACGTGTTCATCGTCGACCGGATCAAGGACATGATCATCACCGGCGGCGAAAACGTCTACTCCGCCGAGGTCGAGAACGCGCTGGCAAAACACCCGGCGGTCGCGGCCGTCGCGGTGATCGGGGTGCCCGACCCCGACTGGGGCGAACGGGTGCACGCGGTGGTGGTGCTGCTGCCGGGCCAGAACGTTACCGAGGAGCAGCTGCGCGCACACTGCAAGACACTCATCGCCGGTTACAAAGCTCCGCGCAGCGTGGACTTCGTCGACGCCATGCCGATGTCGGGAGCCGGCAAGATTCTCAAACGCGAACTGCGGATGAAATATTGGGGCAACACCACCAACCAGGTTTCCTGATTAGCGAATGAATCAAGAGCCTCAACGCTGGCCAACGGTCGGCTACCGTAGCACATTGAATGCACAGCGGGACAAACGGGGAGCGCACATGAATCTGGACTGGTCGGCGACCGACCTGGCGTTCCGCGACGAGGTCCACAGCTTTCTGGATGACAAGTTGACGGCGGAGCTGCGGCAGGCTGGCCGGCTGATGACAAGCGTGTATTCCGACCACGAGGCCAGCATGCAGTGGCAACGGATCCTGCACGGGCGGGGCTGGGCAGCGCCAGCCTGGCCGGTCGAATACGGCGGGTGCGACTGGAGCCTGACTCAGCACTACATTTTCAGCCGCGAGTCAACGCTGGCCGGCGCTCCGGCGTTGTCGCCGATGGGGATTCGGATGATCGCCCACGCGATCATGGCATACGGTACGCAGGAGCAGAAGGAGTTCTTTCTGCCCCGCATCCTGACCGGTGAGGTTTTCTTCTGTCAGGGCTACTCCGAACCCGAAGCGGGTTCGGATCTGGCCTCGCTGTCGATGGCCGCGGTCGATGACGGCGACAACCTGGTTTGCACCGGCAGCAAGATCTGGACGACACACGCCGTCGAGGCGAACTGGATGTTCGGTCTGGTCCGTACCGCGCGCATGCAGCGCAAACAACAGGGCATCACGTTTGTGCTGATCGACATGACCTCCCCGGGCATCCAGATCCGCCCGCTGGTGATGACCTCCGGCGAGGAGATCCAGAACCAGGTGTTCTTCGACGGCGTCCGGGTGCCCAAGGCGAACGTGGTCGGCGAGATCGACGACGGCTGGACCGTGGCCAAGTACCTATTGGAGTTCGAACGCGGCGGAGGTGCGGCCGCACCGGCGCTGCAGGTGATGGCCGAGGACATCGCTACGGTCGCCGCTGCGCAACCGGGACCCGCTGGCGGCAGGCTGCTTGACGACCCGGCCTTCGCGCACAAGCTCGCGGATGCGCGGATCCGGACCGAGGTGCTCGAGATCCTCGAATACCGAACGCTGGCGACGCTGGCCGACGGTAAAAACCCGGGCGCCGCGTCGTCAATGCTGAAGATCCTGGCTACCGAGCTGAGCCAGACGCTCACCGAACTCGCCCTGGAGGCGGCCGGGCCTCGGGGCCGGATATATCAACCGCATGCGACGCGGCCCGGCGGGCCGGTCTCCGAATTCGAGCCACCCGCCGACGGATATGTCAGCGGGGAACCGTGGCAGGCGGTCGCACCGCTGCACTACTTCAATGACCGGGCGGGCTCAATCTTCGCCGGCAGCAACGAAATTCAGCGCAACATTCTGGCCAAAGCGGCTTTGGGGCTGTGATGGATTTCAACCTGACCAAGGAACAAGAACTGCTGCGCGACGGGCTCGGAAGGTTCCTGGCGACCCGCTACGACCTCGACAAGAGCCGCACCGCCGCCAAATCCGGCGCCGGTTGGCAACCGGAAATCTGGCGAGGATTTGCCGATGAACTCGGCATCCTGGGCGCCACCCTGCCCGAAGACGTCGGCGGAATGGGCGGCGGCCCGGTGGAACTCATGGTTATCACCGAAGCGCTGGGTCACGCATTGGTCGTCGAGCCCTACGTCGACACCGTCGTGGTGGGGGGCGGACTGTTGCGCCGTGCCGGCGGGGAGGCGGCCACCTCGGTACTGGAACGGATCGTGGCGGGCACCGCGGTCGTCGCCTTGGCCGCAGCCGAACCGACATCGGGCGATCGTTGGCAACACGTGACGACAACAGCCGAACGTCACGGCGACGACTGGGTGCTGAATGGGACCAAGATCGTCGCCGTCGGCGCGCCCCTGGCCACACATCTGCTGGTAACCGCGCGGACGTCCGGCACCGGGTTGCTTCCCGTCGGCATCTCGCTCTTCCTTGTCGATTTGGACAGGGCGGGTCCCGGCCTCGAGGTCCACAGTTACCCAACGATCGATGACCGTCGCGCGGCCGACCTGGTGTTCGACCGGCTGCGGCTGCCCGCCGGCGCGCTACTCGGCGACGAGGGACAGGCCTGGTCGTCCGTTGCGCAGGCGCGTGATGAGGGAGCAGCGGCGATCTGCTCAGAAGCAGTGGGCTGCATGCGAAAAGTGTTGAACGACACCGTCCAGTACTGCAAACAACGCCAGCAATTCGGGCAGCCGATCGGCAGCTTTCAGGTCCTGCAACACCGCATGGTGGACATGTACATGGAGCTCGAGCAGGCGATTGCGGCTGTGTACCTCGCGATCCTGCACCTGGCGGCCGAGCCGGCCAGCCGCGCGCGGGCGGTTTCGGCCGCGAAGGCGACGATCGGGCGTGCGGCTCGTTTCATCGGGCAGAACGCCGTGCAACTGCACGGCGGCATGGGCATGACGGAGGAACTGGCGATCGGGCACTACTTCAAACGACTGACCGCCATCCAGTACGAGTTCGGATCAGCCGACTACCACCTCGCACGGTATGCGGAGCTGACCAACCCAGCTGACGACGTAGTCGGGGCACCTCACGCAGGCGGGGTCGAATCGGCGGGTGTGACGAACCGGTAGGCCCGATCTGAGTGTTTGCGACGTGATGCCGCGATCTTGCCTTTGTCGATCGCGTCGTCGACCTCCGATTCGACCTTAACCTTTGTGTCATACGTCCACGACGACTCCGTACACGTGGACAAACTATTCAAGTTGCTCGCTGCAGTCCCCCGGCGGGGGAGTGGCGCACTGACCGGCGCGCGGCGAAAGCCGTCTGGATCCTCGAACTTCCTGGCCGTAGCGGGACGATTCATCTGATGCATCATTGCCCAGGCTTTGCCTGTTCATGCACGACTTGAAAACCTCTGGTGGAGTGCATAAGTCATTCATCGCCAAATTATCGGCAAATTGGCTAACATCGAATTGCTATGCAGTACAACATGATAGCGAATACGGCGGAGTTTACTGGTAACCCGCCATATTCGTTTCCGCCGTATTCAAACCGGTTTAGCCAGACCGAGGTGGGTGCCGACTCAGGCAGTGGGGCTCGCCGTCGCAGCTCAGCCCGAGGCGCTGAGGATCTTGATCGCGAAGATGAGCGCGTCGCCCGGCCGGATTCCAGCGCTGGGCTGACCATCGGGGTAGCCATAGGGGAGCGGGGTTTGCTACGTCGCCGGACCCGTCCCAACCAAACAGTCACGCTGGGTTGGTCAATTGGCCGGGTAGCTCTCTGGTCGGGCATACAGGCGTACTGTTCGCCCCGAACGGCGGAATGATCGCCGTCGCGCCGTCGACCATCTGTTCCGCGAAGGACGGCTGCTGGCATGGGGCGTTCCTGCGACCGGTGTTCGGTGGAGACACTGCTAGATCGCGGGACCGACGGTGACGTGGCCGAAGCCCAGGCCGCGATCGAGCGGTTAGCGGCTGCGCCAGCCGATAGGGGTCTGGTGATACGCGACATCTGGCTGATGCGACTCCGGGCTCTACTCGCGAGGGCTCACGGCGACGCCGCGGGTTACACGCACTTCCGGGATCGCTACCGCGACATGGCGAAAACGCTTGGCTTCGAAGGACATATCGCTTGGGCCGAGGCGATGCTATGACGGCGGTCGAGCCGCAGTGAATTACCTTGCTACAACGCGATAACG
This sequence comes from uncultured Actinomycetota bacterium, assembly GCA_963767375.1. Classification (GTDB taxonomy): domain Bacteria; phylum Actinomycetota; class Actinomycetes; order Mycobacteriales; family Mycobacteriaceae; genus Mycobacterium. The sequence continues at coordinate 4,958 of CAVYDT010000003.1, read as the reverse complement.
AATATGCAGTTACGGGCAACCCCGAATGTGCCAATTTGCTTCCATCGTATTCGTCGCGGTCGAGTGGTGCGGCGCCTGGCGTCAGTCCCCCGGCGGGGGAGTGGCGCTGCTGGCCGACCCGCGGCGAAGGCCCTCCCGATCATCGACCCCTGACCACACCGAGCCGATTCATCTGGTGAATCAACGGCGACGTATGTGTTAATGGCGGGTTCAAATCGAAAACGGTTGCACGAGCGCACAGTACCGATACGCACAAGTTATCGGCAAGCAGCCCAAAGCTGAAATGCGCTGCAGCACAGCGTGACGACGAACACGGCGGGGTTAACCTGACATAGTATATTAATATCAGCAAATCATGTTGTGCCGCAGTATGTTTTGCATAGTGGGCTCTTGGCGGCGCGGACGGCTGCCATGACTGACAGAACGCCCACTTTCACCCATGCGCTGTGCGATAACAGGTGGCTATGCGATCGGTCCCCCGGTGGGGGAGGGGCGCCGTTGAGCCCGCGCCAGACGGATGCGGTGAATCCTCGCCGTCGGCGTCGGCAAGACGTCCTGCCGGGCCGCAGCACGCGGCCGGAGAGCCCGGGGTCGGCGATATTAAAGTTCGAAACGCTGGCATCCGATGCTCTGTGGTTGTCACGTTCGCCGTGCGTACCGCTCGGTGAATCTTCGCAAGATGGTTGGGGGATATTTGACATTCCGTTGTCGTGCGTCTGATTTCAGGGATTCCGCCGCCTCGGGCGCGAAGTAGCCGTGGTTCTTGTAGACGTCTATTCGCGTACACATGCCGTCTGCATCGAGTTCCGGGTGGAACTGCGTCGCATACACGTTGTTGCCTACACGGAACGCCTGTACTGGGCAGCTGGCTGAGGATGCCAGGCAGACGACATCGGTGGGGAGCGAAGTGGCTCCCTCCTTGTGCCCGCCGTATGCATCAAAGATGTCGGGAAGCTCTGCAAATAGCGGATCGTGGCGACCGGCGACTGTGAGTGTGATCGTGACGGCGGCGACCGGCTCACTGTAGGTGCCGTCGACGCTAGCGCCGACAACCGAACCGAGCGTGCCCACGCCATAACAACATCCGAGAAAGGGGAAGTCGCGGTCGACGATACGACCGATCAGCGGCAAAAGCTCGGATTCGACACGTTGCTGTGTCGTCGACTTCGAGTCCCCGGCGTCGCTGACGTTGTATGGTCCACCGCCTAGGATGATGCCGGACCATCTGGCGAAATCGATCGATCCTAAAGACCTGTGCGTCAGACGGACACGATGCAGTCCGGTGGCATCAAGGCCGGCGAACCGCATCATCGCCAGATACTCGTCATCAGCCGCTTCGTCCTCGGCACGGATCGAAAGAAGCAGGAATGGGGCGTGATCGGCGTCGATTGGCATACCGTTTCGCTGGTTGAGGGCAGGTTCGCGCTAAATCTATCGACAGTAAATCTATCGACAGTCGTGTGGCTCGATTCAGGAATTCTTCGCGATCGCCCGACATGCCGGTCCGGCATGACACTCATATATCGCATTGTTGACCGCTGGCCGGGCGATGCGCACCTGGCACCCGGTCTTTTCATCCGGCAGCTGTCGCAATATGGTTCAACGCGCCAGGGCGAAACCGAGCAATCCGCAGTAGGCGGCCTTCACGACGAGCATCTGGTTCAACGTCGGACCTGACGCCCCGAGCAGGTCGAGCGGCCAGCACGCGACCACGACGACCACGGCCGCCGCGGCCCCCGCTGGCGTTCATTACGTCATCCATTGCACAAACGCGGCGAGGATAGCCAGCGGGCCGCGGAGCGTCGCGGTGTCGCCCGCATTGTGGAAGTTGCGGATCGTCCCCTATCTCAGTTCGACCAGGGATATGCAAACAATGGCCCGGTGACTGCAAATAAGAGGAGCGACATCAGTGCGCAAAAGATCAGGAGCCAGATCGCCCGGGCGAAGAACCTGAATTCGGCCATTAGACCATCATCCCCCTCGCCCACTTCGTGCCGGATGACAGTGCTCAGCCGGTCCAGATCGCCGGCGGTGAGAGACACACCGCCATGCACTTCTCCCGACCTAATGGCGAGCAGGTAGCCGCGGGAGCCGTCGGGCCGGTCTAGGCGTGAGATGAACAATCGGTCGCCGTCGCCGTCCTGCAGACCGATGAGTTGCGTCAGTTCAGGCTGTTTCACGGCGATCCCCTTCGGTAATTGGTTGGGACCGTGGATGGGTTGCTTTGACGATACGCAGGACACCGGGACACGTCCATGTCAGGCCCGGCAGGCACGACGCGCCGCCGATGCCGCCGAGCTTGGAGCTTCAGCTTGCCCAGCTCTACCCGCGCGCAATGCGCGCAACGGGCACCCGCTCTCGGGCTAGCCGACACCCCAGGGCGAGGTAGTTCCGTCACCATGACGAAACGCGTATCGTGAGCGCCAGCCACGACGCGCGGCAAGCGATGCCCGAGGGGTCCGGTCACTACCGGCACGGTAGGACCGCCCGGCACGGGAAAGCCGAGGTCAGACGCTTAAAGCGGATCGGGGCTAGTCGCCTTAGTAGCTCAGCACGGGTAACCGGCGCACAACCGTCAACGTCAATTCTGTTGTGCTGCAAAGGATTACCCATATGAGTACCCCCACGAAAGAACGCGCCGAACAACTGGCCAACATGGTTGAGAAGCGCCGCCAAGCTATCGAGTCGATGCTGATGGACATCAAAGAGCAGCGCGGCGAGGACGCGCAGTTAGAACCCGGCGAGCAGGCCCGCTACCGGCAGATGACGGAGGATCTGCGCTCGCTTCAAGATCACGCGGAGACCTACGCCGAGGACCTCGCGAGAGTCGGCACACTGCCCACCAAGTTGGCTCACTCGGGCGGGGCCGACGCCCACGCCCGCAGTTGGGCGGCCAACACCGCCACCGAGCTACGCCGCGCGTTCGGCGCGGAGTCGAGGGCCGTGATCTCCGGCAGTGTGGACGTCCCGCAACTGATCCCGGAGTACGTGACCGCGATCCCGCACCCGGTCCGGCTGATTGATCTGTTCCCGTCGGGGCTGGCGATCGACTCGATGGCGTACGAATATTTTCGGCAGACGAAGAGGACGAACAACGCCGCCCCGGTGCCCGACAACGCGCTCAAGCCGACGTCCATCTTGACCGTGCAGGCCATCACGGATCGTGCGAGAGTGATCGCGCATTTGAGCGAACCGCTGCCGTTCCGGATTTGGCTCGACATGGACGCGATCACCAGTTGGCTGTACGCGGAGATGAGCGCGGGTGTCTTGGACGCCACCGAGTTTCAGGCGATCAACGGCGACGGCACGGGCGAGAACTGCGAGGGCGTTCTGCACGTGCCCGGCACCACGGCGGTGCCGTTCGCCGCCGACATGGTGACGACGCTCCGCGCCGCGATCACCAGCCTTCAAACGTTGGGCGAGGTCCCGACCGGCTGGGCCTTGTCGCCCGCTGACGCCGAAGCCATCGATTTGGTGAGGTGGGGCAGCGCTGGCGGTTTTCTGTCGGGCGGTTTTGAGCACGACAACCGCGACGGGTTTGGCACGTCGGACAACATCTTCGGCACCGTGCCCCGCGTCGTGTCGCCGAGCGTGCCGACCGGCACCGCGATTCTTGGCGACTGGACTCAGCTGAAGCTGTTTATTCGCGAGCAGATGAGAATTGATCTGGATGCCAGCGGAGTTCTGTTCCAGCAGAACCAGATTCAGCTACGCGCTGAGAGCCGCGTCGGTGTCGGCATTCTGCGACCCCAAGCGTTCGCGATCTGCGACTTGACCGCTGGCACCACTTCCAAGAGCACCGCGAAGAAGTAACAGAGCGGGGTCGGCGCGCATTCATCCTGGCGAACTCGCTTGGCGCGCCGATCCGGGCCGGTGGCGACGGGCAACGACCTCTCGCCGAGTCGTCACCGGCCCCAACCAAAGGTCGGCTAGCCCGGTCCCGTGCCGGTATCCATGTCGCCGGGCTAGCCGATCCGGGGCAGTATTGCCGCCCGATAAGCGCCATACAGGCGTTTCTAAAACCATCCCCGACCACCCCTGCGGCCGATGACAAATTTCTTTGGCGGCCCTGGACTACCCGCATCTTGACACCAGGGATCACTGGGTGAAGACTGACAAACAACGTTAATCGTCAGTCGATTCGCCGGCCGCCGGCCGCCAAGCAGTGTCATGATTCAACCCGGCAGAGAGCGTCAGCCGGCACAGCCGACACAGTTGCGCGGTCCCACGATATACCGGCAGACAGCCCACATCATCTGCACCGCGCTAACAGGTGCCGACGACATCAAAACACAGGCAGCCGTGGCAGACATTGCCCGCCAGCTTGCGGACATGTTCAAGGCTGACAACACAGAATTCCGCTATGACCGGTTTTTCCCGGCGTGCAGGTTAGACTCGTGGGGTGAGCTGACGCCTAACCCCGTACACCGCAACAGGATCGGGTGTCGTGGTCTCGGGTAGCGTTTGTCCTGGTATCGGCGGCCTAAAGTTCATCAAGGGCGAATGGAGACGGTGATGAACGCCGGCGGGACGGGCATAGTGATCGGCCTCGGTGTTTTCGCGCTGCTGGTGGGTGCGATGGGCCGCCAGTCGGCGACTCCAGACCCGTTGAGCGATGGGTGACCCGGTCAACGCCGTATCCCAATAGACCTGCGGCCCGACGCAATTCGTCACAGTGACATATTACGGTCGGTACGGGGGAGAGGGAGGAAGGGCGGTCGAGTGCCGCCCAAATCGCCGGCACCAGAAGCACCGCACCGCGAGCTCTAGCGCGGTCCTTTAACCCTGGCTCTTTTTGGGTGCCGATGAGGTTGTCGTCGACATCGGGCACTAGCGGAAAAGCGTCACCCGTCGCGCGAAGCCCGGATTCAGCGTGGCCAGTGAGATTCGAACCCGGTCGAGGATGCCTTCTGATTATCGGTGCATGAAATGCGTTGGAGTACTGGGCCGTTCCGCTC
>CAVYDT010000002.1:0-59970 GCA_963767375.1 uncultured Actinomycetota bacterium | reverse complement strand
CGCCGCTGTTGGGCCTGAGGGCGCCTGAGTACAGCAACTCCTTGGTCGATCCTGCCGAGCGGATCACGCTCCTCGGTAGCGCAGAGACGACCGTAAGAGTCGGATGGCTGATTAGGTCGCTGTATGTCCTATTCCATCGCCACCGCGAAATCTTTTGTCCGATCAACCGCGCGATGCGCTTGTCGCGCTGGCTAGCCCGGTTTGGTCCAAGGCATGCTCATTGGGGACCTGCAGACATCGGCAATGTTGCGATGGCGGTCGAACAGTCACTCGGAATCTCTGACTGCTATCCACGCGCCCTTGTCACATCGTACTTGTGCATGACTGCTGGCCTCAGCTGCGAAGTAACGGTCGGAATCCTTTCGCCGACCACGAAGATGCACGCCTGGTGCTCCACCGACGGTGCCATCCCCTACGAACCACGTCCTCAGCATTGGTTCTACAGCCCTCTCATTGTGTTCGGTATCAGTTGAGAGGCCCAACACCTTTAGAGCCAGCTGATGAATCGACGCTGGTCGAACGGGACCTACGAATCCGCGTCAGGGCAAGTGTGGCAGTGCGACGGCGCGTGTTCTTGGGAGATCTCCCGCTGTACTACCTCAGTTTGTTTGATGACGAGATCGATGCGCGCCTAGAGGACTTCCTCTCGAGGACGGGAACACTTTCGGGCATAGCCCTGGCGCGTAACCCGTTCGCACTCGAACCCACTGACGCCGTCGTCGTCGCAGCGCACGATGGAACAACCTATGTTTGGCGGGGCGGGGCAGCGAACTTTCCTCTGTATTGGACCTGCGAGAAGGACTCGATTGTCCTACTTTTCGCACTTCCCGTTGATTCGACGCGCCGATTGTCCGTGTCTGGGCTTCTGGCGTCAGTCGCGGCCGTATCTGTAGCGAATCAGAACGAGCCGAACCTTTCGACGCGCACGCCGTTGGCCGGATGGTTCCGATGCCGACGAGGAGCCATTACCCACCTCTCCGCGCGTGACGGCTGCCTCTCAGAGAGCGCCATAGACTTAGCCTCCGCCGACGCCGTCGCGCTCGATCATGACCAGCTTGTCGAGGCAATTCAGTCAGCCGCAAGTGCGTTCGGTCGGCGCCAAGCTGTTCGATCACGCGCACTCGTCGAGCTCTCGGGCGGGTTCGACAGCACTATCGCCGCGATCGCAGCACGCCGCCACGGCATAAATCTGGTCGGCGTCTCGGAGTCATTTCCCTACTATGAGTTCAGATTCGAGGAGGAGATCCAACAAGCTGTCGCCGATTCGCTTGGGATCTCCCGAATACGCCTTGATGGCACAAGGCAGTTCGTGTACGCGCCATCCGACTGGTGGCCGAAGCTCGACGAGCCAGCAATCGGGGTCCTTCGGCTAAAGCGGGCGCTCGCCATCGCGCGCGTAGCACTGAACGAAGGAATTGAACGTATCTTCGTCGGTCATGGTGGCGACCAACTCTTTGCCGAGAACCTCCTCAATCGCGAGGCGACTCCACTTCCGCTAAATCCGAGGGCGTTCTCAGAGGTCGCATGGCGCGGGCTCGAGCGCGCTGTGGAAAATGCCCATTCCGACCCCCTAATGAAACGGTCCACACTCACCTTCTCCTACGACGCTCGCTTCGACGTGGCGTTCAAGGAAGCGTTCGGCACCACGACGCGTTCGCCATACACCGACGCCGCCTGGATCAGATGCGCTCTCGCGTGGGCGCACCTCCCGGCGCGCCGTGGTCTGGGTTCACGAAAACAGATCCTCTCGGATGCGTTCGCGTCGGACTTACCCGCCGCGGTTACTCACCGAAAAGGCAAGGTTCCATTTGACGGTGTTACTTCGCGTGGCTATACAGCGCACGAGGATGACATCCTCACTGAGCTTGACCGTGCTAGATCACCCCTTGAGCGTGTCGGTCTCAACATGCGGTGGCTTAATCGGCGCGTCCGGCAGTTGGCCGACGGGTCGAAGTCGACCTCCGACCTTTGCGACAAGGAGGTAATCGCGAGCTACGCCTTGGCAAACTGGCTGCGCAGTTGGGGCATCCTGCACGCGTCGCACTGCCGGTGGAGCGAGTAGAGCCAAGCCGGCCTTCCGGCCGTTGCACTAGCCCGCAACCAGTCGCCAGGTGATGACGCCGGTAGTCCTGGATGGTCCGTCGGCGAGCGGAGGCGCTAGCCGCGGTCGCCTTTGAGGCGGCTAACACGATCTTGCTCCCGACCCGCCTAGCGCAATTCACTGAACCCCGCTGGCAAGCTTGCGATGGGACACGGCTGATGGCTACGACATTCGCCACCGCAGCTGTCTCCGGTCGGGCGGCGAATTGCAGGATTCGGCGTGGCTGGCAGGCTCCGAAGTCAAGCGCCGCGGCCGCTTGACTTCGGAATGCCGAGGACACTGAGCTGGCGCTCACTCGCACGCCGGGTGAATCGATGCCACGCACCGGCATGGTCTCTTGCGTCAAAGGCGCCATCGTCCCTCTTGATCCTCGCCGACGGCTCGAAGGCTACTGGGATTACGAACCGTGCAGACCGAGGAGCCGTGACGGCCACGCCACGGTGAAATACATCTCGGCGGTATACGAAAACCGAACCAGCGGGTCCCGACGCCGTCTGCTCCAGCGCATACAAGTGTGAGAAATCGTCGACAGGGAGACAGCGTCGATCGAGGGGAACCTCCGCCGTGACCTGACGCGGCAGGACACGCGTGGCGGCTGTGCCCGGCGTCACATCACTGAGGTAAATGAACATGGTCACGTGTTGGCGTGCATCCGAGCGCGGGAAACAGCTTGCGTCCTTAGGCAAGTCAAGGTGGTGATGCTGTTCGTCGTCGGGTGCACCGTTCGAATACTTGGCCGATACAGCCGCCTGATAGAGACCGACGTCGTCGGTCGCCAGCAACCGTTCAGCGAGATCAATGACTGAGTTGTTCAGCGCTACGTCGTTCAGAGCATCAGACTGGAATGGAAACTGCTGCTGCCGCGCACCTCGCTGAGAGAGGAACGGTGCGAAGCGTTCCTCGTCGAGTTGATCAGCAAATTCGTCTGCCGTTGGGAACAAGTCGTGGAGAGCTCGCTGCGCGGCTTCGAGAACGTCCGGTGAAATCAGACGTTGGAAGACGCACCAACCGTCGTTGTCCCATCGACGCTTGCACTCCTCCGCCGAAAACACGTGCATCATCCCTCGAACTCCTCAACACACCGCATCCGTGACGGCGTCCCCGAGTCACGGACGCGGTGACGAACAAGCAGACCACAAAGCTCTCGGATGGAGCAGGTACGCCGGGTCTGGACTTCGCACAGGAACTGGTTGCGGTGCACAAGGGTTCACGATATGGGATTGCCGCTTCCGGGGATGGGCGAACCGCTGCCCGATGAGTGTTACGACTATCGGGTTACGTTGCCCGCGTGCTAATGCCCGGATTGAGAAATGGTGGGTGTTGGGAGTTCTCCATATTGCTTGTCTTCGCCTGGCTGCCAATGGATTTAGCTTCGCTCGGAATTCGATGAGAGCTTGGAGAATCCGGTAGAATCATGGTCGTTGGCAATGAATAAACGATCGCTCGGACCTTCGCGAAGGTTGGCAACAGCCGTTTGCATACCGCAGGGGTTGGCGACATATCATCCGTCGCGTTCAGTCACGACGGCCGCAGAATCGACTCTGGTGCGTTGGACGAACCGTCCGTCTCTGGGACGCGAACAGTCAGCGCCCGATCGACCAACCGTTGGGTCGCCGCCGCTTGGTTTGGCCAGGCCGCGCCTAGTCGGCAGCGCCGCGCTTGAGTTGGGCTTCGTCGTATAGCTTCGCATCGGCACTCCCGATGTGCCGCCGCGATCTGCTTGTAGTCATCTGATTGGAGTACAGAGTCGGAATGCCGAACTCAAGCCGGAGTCGCGGAGGGAGCATGCTCCCTTCGTCGAACAACCGATGCGCCACCCGCACGTTGCCAAAGGAATTCATCGTCATCCCAGTGCCGCCTCTCTGCGATCCCCGACCCGAGCAGGTTCATCTTCGAATGTTGGCTGAAATATGCGGGGAGCTGAGCGTAAAGTTCTGGCGCATTGGACCAATAGACACGACGGAAGGTCTGACAGTGACCCGCCCGCTCGGCTCCTCAGCCGTCCCCATTCCCTCGAGGATGAGTCCATGACCGATACCTTCGAAGCCTTTCTGAGCTACACCAGGCTGGATAACGAGTTCTTCGGAGGCGCCGTCACGTCACTGCGGCAGCTGCTTGAACTCGGTGTCAAAGTCGTCACCGGGGATCGTAGTTTTCAGATCTTTCAGGACGTCGACGGCATCGAATTGGGCCAGCGGTGGAAGGACCGACTGAGCGAGACGATCTCGGCCTCCACGTTCTTCATTCCGATCATCACTCCGCTGTTCTTCAAGAGTGAACCTTGCCGGGACGAGCTTCGCCGATTCGCCGCGCATGAAGAAGCGTTGGGTAGGAACGATCTCATCCTCCCGGTCTACTTCGTGACGGCACCGGTCCTTGAGCGTACCGAACTGCGGGACGCCGATCCGATGGCCTCTCTCATCGCCAGCCGCCAGCGATTCGACTGGCGGGTTCAAGCTGGAGCGGCGCCCAACGACCCCCAGATGCGCCGAGACGTCATGGAACTCGCCAGTGGCGTCGCCGACGCCATGGCCCGGACCAGCAGCACCGTCGGCCCCGTGGACACACCCACGAGAAGCGATGACTCCGACGACGTCCGAACGCTCATTCAAGATCTCGGCCAGGCCAGGCAACGCAAGACCGAGAACCGCAAACTTGTGTTGTGGGTGGACGACAGGCCCGACAACAACATTATCGAGCGCCGCTCGATGATCGCCTACGACATCGACTTCGTCCTCGCCGAATCCACGGACGAGGCGTTGGAGAAGCGCACAAGCCAGCATTTCGCCGCGATCATCAGCGACATGGGCAGGCCGCCCGATGCGCGCGCAGGGTACACATTGCTGGACGCGGTGCGACGCACCGGTGATCAGACGCCGTTCTTCATCTATGCCGGTTCGCGTGATCCGGCGCACATCCGCGAAGCACTGAGTCGTGGTGCGCAAGGCTCCACCAATAGGGGAGACCAACTTCTTCAGATGGTCTTGGCCGCCATCCACTGAACGTCCGGCCCGTTCCACCCTACCTATGCAGCTTTGCGATGCCTGGTCTGCCTTCACGCCGTCAGCGCCGCGTGTGCGTGAAGCGACGTTTGCCAGACCGCGTGCGGACGGAGCGTCGGATTATGAGAGCGTGTTACTTGGGGTTTAGCGACACGTGTTGGCCAGAGTCGAAAATATTGGCTTCACCTGGACATATAGTGACGGCTGGAGTTGGCGGTTGTTGGCTGGCATCGAGTGCTCTGCGGACTGACTGCGGACTGGCGACCTACGGACACCTATCCCTTGGTTGCCGTGCCACAGTCTGCAGGTTGTCCGCAGCCCGATGAAACCCGCCAAGGCCATGCAATGAATTACCAGGGCGCGGCTCGCCGCGCCTGAGCGGCGCTCAGGGGTGTCCGCCCCGACAACGCGGCGGCCGCAAGCGCGATGGCATAAAGCTCGGTATAACTGTCGTTGCCCTCTCAGCTAGCCGTAGTCGCACGAAAAGAGCGGGGCCGACCCCTTAGCGCCGCTCAGACGCGCCGACCGCCGCGCTGATGTCTAAGGAGTGTCAAGGATCAGCCGAAACAAAACACCGTCAGGCATCACCCGAAACCAAAATGTCAAGTATACCAAGATGCTGATCGTGGCAATGCCCGTCGTTCTTTGTCTTGCCCTGTGTTTCAACACATTTCGTCGCCGGACTCAAGGTGTTGAACCGGACGCCGCGGTCGGTGAACTCACGGGTCCATGTGCGGACATAGGAACGCAGCGGATGGTCAATCGCAACGAGGAGCATCTGAATTCGACCGGCTTACATGTCGCGCGGAGCCCGCATGTGCGCCTCGGCGCGAAGCCATGCCTGCGCTGGGACAAATCGCTCATCATCCCAGCTTGCGGATTGCACCCGTATCCGTCCCCGCCAGTTCTTCATGATGGCGACGTGAACGGGCCAGCGGATGAATCGATGCAAATCGGCCTTGCCGTCCCAGATGGAGAGCGATCCGCCGCGCCACTCGGCCGGCTTGCCCCACAGCCACAGCCCGACCGCTCCGCGCATGATCGGCCAACTCTTCGCCAGCTTCATGCCCAGTTGGGCGATCTGCTGCCAGTCCTCGTCGGAATTGGAATGAAAGTCGGTGAAACTCACCACAACCGGGGACTGGGTCCCGTCGGAGGGGCCCGGTAGCCAGTCGGTGCTGAGGAGGCCGCTGCCGGGTGTGATCGGCGGCGGACCAGCCACGTTGGACTCGCCTGATGATGGACGGCGATCGTCGCCAGTGGCGTGAACGTCGCCGAAGGATGTTGTCGTCATGGGTTTCCTATGTCAAGCCGCTGCCGGTTGGCAGGGCTGATTGTGGTTTGTTGGTCGATAGGTAGATCGGTCAGAGTCGATGCATTTCGCGTTCCGTGCGCCCGTCTTCCAGCCAGGTGTTTCGGGGCGGATAGTGCCGCCGCTTCGGCCGTGAATCCGCCGATGGCATCACGAAGATGCGGCGCATGGCCACCGCGACCACGCGAGTCGCGCCCGTCCACCACCGGGTCGATGGCATCGGCACGGCGGCAGTGGTGTTGAAGACGACCTCATGTTCAGTGATGAGCCCCGGAGCGGACCGCTCATCGATTTTGGCGGCAGATGGAGCCGACTCGAGAACCAATTCCGTGCGGGGCGTGGGCTCGACGTCATCGACTAGATTCGGCAGCGTTGCCGTCAGTGCAGACATCTCGGGTTTCCTCCTTTTGGTGCTGCCGAACTCTTCGCGTTTTCCCGCTGCTCGTGGCCATCAGCTGCTGCGGTCAGGCCCCGGGGCGGTGTCCACTCTGGAGAGCGGCCGAGATAAGCGAGGATGCGATCGAGGTCGTCAGCCTGGTCCGTCGACTGGATCGCCGGGCGAAACAGGGCATTCGCGGCGGTTCGTAACTCTCCGTCGGGCACGGCGAAGGCGACCGGCAGCGCGGCGGCCACAACGTCGGCCGGAAGCTTAAAGGGGTTATCCATCGTGCGTGCGACGTCCCAGGCGTGCACTACGTAATCCACAAAGTGGAAGCCGATCGCCAGTGAACCCGGGAAGGTAGCTCCGGGCCCAAACTCGGGCAGCGCGAACATCGCACCGAGCACGTCCGCACCGGCGAACGCGTCGATCACATCGGCAGCGGCCGCGGAGTAGGTGACGGCGGGGTCGGATGCGACCGCGTCGGCGACGGTGGCGGGTTGCCATATCGCCGGGTCGGCGCCCTGGCCGCGCGCGGCGGCGGCAAAGCCGTGATGCTGCACCGTCATGTGGGTGAGCAGGTCGGCGAGATTCCAGCCGGCGCACGGCGTCAACCTCGGTAAGTCGTCGACAGTGACGGCCGCGACGACGTCAACGGAAGCGAGTACGGCAATCCGGTGCATCGAGCGGAGATCCAGATTCATCTGCATACGCATATCATATGTATATGCATATAATCAGTCAACCTTTATCATCACAGCATGGTGCGAAAGGCGACGCGTCCAGACCTCGCGGCGATGCTGGTGCAGCTGGCTCGACAAACCGTGGCTGCCGAAGAGCCGATGCTGGCAGCGCACGGCCTATCGATGTGGGGCTACATCGTGCTATGCGCCCTTGACCGTTCGCCGATCCGCACGCAAGCGGCCCTCGCCGAATCGATTGGCGCCGACAAAACACGCATCATTCCCACACTCGATGAGTTGCAGGAACGCCGCTATATCGAGCGGATTCCCGACCCCGACGACCGCCGCGCGCGCCTGCTTGCGATCACCGAGTCGGGCCGTTCAATCAAAAACGCCGCGCAGGTGGACATCCAGCGCGGCGAGGAGCGCTGGCTTGGGCAGCTGTCAGCCAACGACCGAAGCGTCTTTCTGCGTGTTCTGCACCAGCTCAGTTTCGGTTGATGATGGCCGTGAGCGCTGGCGCACAGGGCCTAGTCACGGCCGCCGACGGTAGGTTCTAGAGACGTCGTGACTGAGCCAGCCCACGAAAGTAGAAGTGCCGCAGCGTTATCGCAAGGTCCTCCACCAATGGAGTATGGGTTCCCAGCTCCGCGAGCCACGCGGATACCGCGCCCGCAATGCCGCCGCACGGGACGTTAACTGTGCGTCCGTCGTGAAGGCGATCAGTGACTTGATACATGGTCACCGTTGGCCCTACCTGCTGTGTCGTCCGATGCCGACAGCGCGACCTGAACCTGGTGCCTCCCTTTTGGAGTGAACGCGAAGGCGAGCTCGAGCCTGAGGAGGACCCTGCGGGCTCGGGTCCTCCTCGACGACGAGCGGGCGTCAACCCGCGGAGACGTGGAAAAGCTGCTCGGCTCGACACAAAATCCTGCTCGATATGTCACTCAGTCGACGATGACTCCGCCGGTCAGATTGGCAACCGTCCCGGTCATTGCAGCGGCCCGATCAGAGGCTACAAAGGCAGCCACTTCGCCGAGCTCCACCAGGGTGGTCGCACGTTTCCTGTGAGTCATTCCGGCCATGGCGGCCCTAAATTCCTCTTGCGTGATGCCATGTCCCTTGGCGTGCAGCCCGAACACCACGTCGATCGTCGGTGTCTCCTCCATGCCCGTCGTGCGCAGGCAGACAGCGCGCACGCCGTACTGCGCCCATTCCCCCGAAAACGCGCGATTGAGGGATTCCATTGCGGCCCAGGCTGGGCTCATGCCGCCAAGCAGCGGTGAACCCAAACGGGCAGGCTCTGGCGTGTGCATCAGGACCACCCCAGAGCGCTGGCCGATCATATGACGTGCTGCTGCTCGGCCGGTCACGAAGTGTGCCCGTGCGTAAGTCGTTATCGGCAGCGAAAAACTCTCGACCGAGAGCTCGGTGAAGGGGATGCCCTGCATGCCTTGTTGCGGAATCCCGATGGCGTTGAACGAGATATCGATCTTCTCGGCCTTGTCGACGACGGTATCGAGGTGGCTTGCCACGGCCTCCTCGTCGAGCGCGTCGACCTGCGCCGTCTCGGCCGTTCCGCCGGCGGCTGAGATTTCTTTCGCGAGTGTGTTGATGGCTTCGAGGTTTCGTCCGGTCAGAAAGACGCGTGCGCCTTCGCGAGCGAATGCACGGGCTACCGCGCCGCCGACCGATCCTCCGGCCCCGTAGATGACGGCGTTCTTGTTTTCGAGCAGCATGATGTTCTCTCCATTCGCCGCCATGCGGCATTTGTTCCTTGAAATGTGTTATCAGCGTTGATGTTTCCGAAGTTGGTCTGCGCAGCCGTCGGCCGCGCCTTCTACCTGACGGGCTCTGCGTCTAGGAGCGCCGCGTACTGACGCTCGAGTGCCTTGGCCGCACCGCTGCGCCAGCTCTGCGCCAGGGACTCCGACATCGGATCGGGGAAGATCTCCTCCTGTCCGTTCTCCACTCCGTCGAAGATGCCTCGCGCAACGGTGTCCGGAGAGGCCTTTGGTATGTCGAGGCCTCGGGTCATATCGGTGTCCACGAGTCCGGTCAGGACGGCATGAACGCGCACGCCCCGTGCGGCCAGGAGGACGCGCAGCGATTGCGTCATGTTGAAGGCGGCCGCCTTGGAGATCGAATAGGCCGGGATGAGCGGCAAGGGTGCTAAGGCGTTCGCCGACAGGTTGTTGACGATGGCTCCCTTGGAACCAGTCAGCAACGGCAGGAAAGCCTGAGTCACGCCGTACGCGCCGAACAGGTTGACGGCGAGGTGCCGTTCGAGCACGGCCCGATCGCTCAAGTCGTCGTAGAGCGCCACGCCGGCGTTATTGATGAGGATGTCGAGAGAGTCGACTTCATCGACGGCTCTCTGGATCTGCGCAGCGTTGGTCACGTCCAGGGTCAGGGGTGTGACGCGCCCATCCCCGTGGGTCAAGGGCTGGCGCGCGCCGGCATATACCCGTTTCGCACCTCTGTTCAACGCTTCCTCGACCAGGGCCTGTCCGATGCCGCGATTGGCCCCGGTGACCAGAACTGTCTTGTCTGCGATGGTCATACATCCTCCTGGCTAGTGAATTCCGAGCTGTCAAAGATGTAGATGCGACGACGTCGAGAAAGTGGGCTCGCACTTTGCGCCCAGTTCTGGGCTGCGCCGGTGTCGATACTGGAAGGTCGACAAGAAAGGCGAGAGACGTGACGCGAGGGTGGAGTGGCGACAAGTGGTGACAACCGACCTGCTGACCAGGGCGCGGGCCGGGGACGGCGACGCGTTCCGAGAGCTGACCGAGCCGCACCGTCGAGAGCTACAGGTGCACTGCTACCGGATGCTCGGATCTCTTCAGGACGCCGAGGACGCCCTTCAGGACACGCTGCTGGCCGCCTGGCAGGGCCTCGCAGGTTTCGAGGAACGCGCCTCGATCCGCACATGGCTGTATCGGATCGCCACCAACCGGTGCCTCAACGCGCTCCGCTCGGCCAACCGACGCCCGGCTAAGGAGTGGGACGTGCCCGAGGTTGAACCGCCTGAGCCGACGCGGCTCGGCGAAATCGTCTGGCTCGAGCCCTATCCCGACGCCCTCCTCGAGGGTGCGATCAACGCGCCGCTCGGCCCGGAGGCACGCTACGAACAGACCGAAGCCATCTCACTGGCCTTCGTGACCGCACTGCAAGTCCTGCCGGCGCGCCAGCGCGCCGTGCTCATCTTGCGCGAGGTGCTCGGATACCACGCCGCCGAAGTGGCCGACATGCTCGACTCGACCGTCGAATCGGTCACCAGTGCCCTCAAGCGGGCCCGCGCCAGCCTGCAGCGCCACCTGCCGCCGACGGGCGAGGGCGAAGCGCCTCCCGTTCCCGGTTCACCCGCCGAGCAGGCGCTGGTGGCAAAGTTCGTCCGCGCCTACCAGTCCGGCGATGTCGACGCGCTGGTCGCGTTACTCACCTCCGATGTCGCCGTGTCCATGCCACCAATTCCCCTCGAATGGCACGGCCGCGACGTGGTGGCCCGCTTCTACGCCAGTGTCTTTCGCCCGGGCCGGACATATGACCTCGTGCCGACACGGGCGAACGGTCAGCTGGCGTTCGGGGCCTACCTTCACACCCCCAGCGGCATCCGCCACGGGGCGGGCCTGCTCGTCCTCACCACCACCGGCGACCGGATCCGCGCGCTGACCCGCTTCGACAACGACGTGCTCCCGTGGTTCGGGCTGCCGCGCTCGCTCCCCGGCTGACAATCATGGCCTACCTCAGTCAACCGTGGTTCAACCGCGAGATCGTCAACAGGTTCGCGATGGCGACCGGCGTGGTCCACAGCGAGACCCTGACCCTCATCAAGCGCGCAAGCAAGGGCAGAAGATCCCCGTCACCCCTGTCGAGGTCGACGGCGTGAAGTATCTGGTATCCACCCGTGGTGAGTCCCAGTGGGTGAAGAAGGCCGATCGTCTGCGTTAACACGTTGCGAACCCGGCCGCGCGCGACGGTGCGAGAGTGCACGCGGCACTAATTCGTTAGGGAGCGACATGCGCCATGGCGCGGGTCCGATGCAGGTTTACCGACGCACACCAAAACCGCCGATAATGTGGTCATTTTCTCGGTGGGGCGGGCGGGGCTCGAACCCGCGACCAACGGATTATGAGCCCCTAGGCACGGGTCGCGCGACCAGGTGAAACAGTTAGCTGATGCGCACCATATCGCCTGGAAGACCATAGATTTGGCCGTTGTCAGTACGTTCGGCGTACGGCTCGGGTACGGCTTCAAATCGCCCCCGTTCGCCGGGGTGGCGCCGGGGTGGGGCGGGCTGCCTCGGTGTTTGCTAGGCGCGCGCGGGAAAATCCGAAATGTCTCCGCAGCACTCCTCGCCCACACGGCCCGAGGAGTCCGCCACGTCAGAAGCCTGACAGATCTTCGAGCGCGCGGCGCTACTCGGGGCCGCGGACGGACTCGAGGCGTTGGTCGACCCGAGCCAGCGCCTCGTCGAAGACCTCCACCTTTTCGCCACGTCGTTCGTTGGCCGGCTGGGCGGCTCCGCGAGCAGCTTCGGCCTCCACTCGCGCCGCACCCTGCCGCCGCAACAGGCTGAAGTTCTTCTCGCGCGCAGTCCTGAGCCGGCTCTGCAGATCCTTCAGCTGCTTCTCGTCCATGCGCTCCAGAGGGGCGGGATGACTCTCGCCGATCAACGAGTTTTCCAGCTGGGTCAGGTTCACATGGTGGTTGCTCACCGTAGATTCATAGCGTCGCCGGCCACACCGGCGCCACGAATCACCGGACGGCATGCCGAACCGTCACGCAGGTGCCATCTTGAGTTCACGTCGCCAGACGGCGTGACGCACAACGAAGGCGGCTCGCCACTCAGGCCGAGCGACGGCGTCGTAGGAACGGGTCACCGAGAGCGGGCGGTTGATACCCACCGTCGGAACTCGCGATCGTCACACCGGGCGGCACGATCTCGTCGATCCGGTCGAGGAGGTCGATCGACAGCGTCACCTGGGCCGCTCCCATTTGCGACTGGAGATGCTCCATGGTGCGCGGGCCGATGATCGGTGCAGTGACCCCCGGGTGTTGCATGACAAAGGCCAATGCCAAGTGAATCAGCGACAGGCCTGCGTCGTCGGCCAATTTTCCGAGCGCATCGGCGGCCTCGAGTTTGCGCTGATTGTCCGGACTCGACATGTCGAACCGACCCGGTATCCGGTTGCGGCGCATGGACTCCGGCAGGTCCTTGTCCTTGCGGTAGCCACCGGAGAGCCAGCCACCGGCCAACGGACTCCACGGCAGGACGCCCATCCCGTAGTCCTGCGCCACCGGTAAGACGTCGGCCTCGACCCCTCGGACCAGCAGGGAGTAGGGCGGCTGCTCGGTGACGAACCGGCCGAGGCTGCGCCGCTCGCTGACCCACTGCGCCTCCACGATCTGATGAGCGGGAAAGGTCGAGGAGCCGAAGGCCCGGATCTTGCCTTGCCGCTGTAGCTCACTGAGTGCGGACAGTGTCTCCTCGATGTCGGTATCGGGATCCGGGCGATGCACCTGGTAGAGGTCGATCCAATCGGTGTCCAACCGGCGCAGACTGTTCTCTACCTCCCGCACGATCCAGCGGCGCGAGTTGCCTTGCATGTTGGGGTCCCCGCCCTTGGCGCCCATCGGAACACCCATCTGGCCGTGGACCTTGGTGGCCAGGACTACGTCATCGCGCCGGGCCCCGGCCAACGCCTTCCCGACGATGACCTCGGACTCACCCTGCGAGTAGACGTCCGCGGTGTCGATGAAATTGATCCCGGCGTCCAGCGCCGCATGGATCGTCGCGATCGACTTGTCGTGGTCCGGCTCGCCCCACGCGCCGAACATCATGGCGCCCAGGCAGAGTGGGCTGACTTGGATTCCGGTTCGTCCTAAGCTCCGATATTTCACACACCGAGTCTAGGTACGACGACCACCCCACCCCTCAGAGTGCTCGTAGGCCACGCAGGGTTCTTCCTATCAGTTCACGTCGTTCGTCGATTGTCATCGAGTCACCAAGGGTGGCGTGCACCCGCAAATAACCCTGTGTAACCAGGTCGTCGACCAGGAATCGTGTCGCACCGAGCGGCAAGGACAGACGTGCGGAGATCTCCGCGACCGTGGTGCTGTGCACAAAGAGAGCTTCTTTGCTCGCGGGTTCGGCACCGGCGTGCGCACCGGGGCGCGGCTGCCGTCGCGCAGCACCGCCAATACTCGACGTCGCGTTGAAGCCCTCACCACGAAGCGCTCGGCATGACGACACTGCGTCGCCGCCGCACCGTCGATCGCGATGTCACGTCTCGGCGCCCTACTCCGTCTAACGATTGAGGAAGACAAACACGCATTGTGAAGGGGCGGGATGATGAATCGCTTGAGTGCTCTGGCGCGGGCATACCTGGTCGCGGTGACGGCGCTGGTGGGGGTGTTCACCGGTGGGATAGGGATCTGGTGTCTGATCGAACCGGCCTCATTCGCTCGTGTCGTCGGCTTTGAGACGCACCTGCATTTCCTGCACGACGTCGGTGCGTTCCAGTTAGGTCTGGGTGTCACGCTGCTACTTGCGCTGATATGGGCGGACGCATTGGCCACCGCCCTCGCCGGATTCATTGTGGCCGACACTGTGCACACGGTGAACCACATCACGGACCTCGACCTCGGTGGTTCGGTCGCGCAAGCGTGGGTGCTGGGTGCGGTGTCGGTGGCGCTGGTCGTGGCGTTTCTGCTGCGGCTGCGCCAACTTGGCTACGTCCTGGGCAGCGTGGGCGCCGCAGCCAATCAGACGCTGGCACCATTCGTCCGGCAGAAAACCATCAGCCTCACCACCTTTCGCAAGGACGGCACGCCCGGCTCCAGTCCGATCAGCATTGTGGTGGACGGCAATCGCGCCTACTTTCGCAGTTTCGAGCGGGCGATCAAAGTGCGCCGGATTCAACGTAACCCGATGGTCGAATTCGGTCCGGCGACCGGATCAGGCAAGCCGACGGGATCGGTACAACCTGGCGATGTTCGCCTGCTGGATGGGGCTGAGTATCGGAAGGCGGGACGTCTGCTACGGCAGAAGTATCCGTTGCTGCATGGGGTGCTGGTGCCCCTGGCGCACCGACTCATGCGGTCCAAGTTCGGCCGCACGGTACACGCGGAGTTGATTCCGTCGTCTGTCGCGGGATGACGACGAATCAGTAGCCACGATGCTATTTCTGCGCCCTTATGCGCCCTTTGCCTTCCCGGCGACCTGCGAAATCGACAATCCATCGCTGATCACCGCCATCACGGCCTGATACCTCTCCTCGGCCACGCTCAACTCCCTCATTTAGGGAGTGTCAAGGATCAACCGAAGCAACTGTCAAGCATCAGCCGAGGTCATACAGATCTTCTGTGGGGCGGGCGGGGCTCGAACCCGCGACCAACGGATTATGAGTCCTTAGCCAACGGCCTAGCTGCCCACCGCCTTGCAGGAAACCCGCTCTAAGGCCGAGGAGGGAGCGCCGAAAGCCACCCATCCGAAAGTAGTTCAAGCAGCTGCCCATCCGGATCCCGAATCATCGCCATCGCCTCCGTCACCGTCCCCTCAACCACCGCTCCCCCGAACTCCTCGACCTTGTCCAACACACCCTCGAGATCGGACACCGAAAACGAAATGTGCGTCAGCCCAATCTGATCCATGACGCGTTCCGACCCGGTGTGAACTTGACGCTTGGCGTAGTCCATGAGTTCGAGCACAAACCCGTCGCGCACCAAGTAGGTCGCATGCACCCCGAGCGGCTCGGGAAGCTGCACCAGCTTGGCGGTGAGGCCGTCGGGCGGATCAAGCTCCCACCAGAACTGAAACCCGAGCAGGCCCTCGTAGAACCGCCGCGACCGCTCGCGATCGGAGACACACAATCCGACATGGTTGAAGGTCGTCCGGTGACTACTCATCGCGGCCTTTCTCGACAGAACCCAAGAGCGTAATAATGCAAAGATAGTGTAGAAAGCCAAGCTCTCGTTGCGGTGGAGGACTTTTCAGATGACAACCCGTCCCGACGTCAGCGCCGACGCCGTGGTCGACTTCGATCACCACTCCGACGACTTCAACCAAAACCAACGCACGATCAACGCCGAGCTTCGCCAAAAATGCCCGGTCGCGTGGAACGAGAACTACGACGGATTCTGGTTCCTCAGCAGCTACGACGCGGTGAGCCAAACCGCCCGCGACGACGACACCTTCTCCCACAAATACGAACCCAACTCCCCCAACGGCGTCGACTACCAGGGCGAGATGGGCGTCCCACGTCCCGAAGGCCAACCGGCCCTGGGCATCGGCGAGGTCGACGGCCCCTACCACCTGGCCCTAAGGCACGCGCTGGCCCCGTTCTTCTCGCCGGGCGCCGTCGAAAAGATGAAGCCGTTCATGCAGGAACAAGCCCACCAGTTCCTCGACCAAAAAATCACCGACGGGCAGATGGACCTCGTGCTCGACTACGCCAGCCCGGTCCCGGCCATCCTCACCATGAAAATGATGGGCCTGCCCTACGACAACTGGCAGCTCTACGCCAACCTCTTCCACTCCGTCATGGCCGTCCCCCAAGACAGCCCCGAGTACATCAACGCCATCTCCCAAGTCCCCGCCATGATGCAGGACGTCCTCGACTTCGCGGCCAAAAGACGCGCCGAGGCCCGCGACGACCTGACCAGCTTCCTCATCCAGTTCGAATTCGACGGCCAGCGCCTCACCGACGAACAGCTGCTCAACATCCTCTGGAACCTCATCGCCGGCGGCGTCGACACCACCACCTCGCAGACCGCGCTGACCCTGCTGCACCTGGGCACCCACCCGGAGCTGCGCCAACAACTCATCGACCACCCCGAGCTCTACCGCACCGCCACCGACGAGTTCCTGCGCTACTTCTCGGTCAACCAGCAACTGAGCCGCACGGTCACCCGCGACGTCACCGTCGGAGGCCAACACCTACGACGCAACGACCGGCTCATCATCAGCTGGCTGGCCGCCAACCACGACGAGCGCGAGTTCGAGCGCGCCGACGAGATCGTGCTGGATCGCTCACCCAACCGCCACCTCGCCTTCGGCCTGGGACCACACCGATGCATCGGTTCCCACCTCGCGCGGCTCATGTCCGAGGTGATGGTCAAGGCGGTGCTCGACCGCATCCCCGACTACCAGGTCGACCTCGACGGCGTCCACCAATACCGGGGCAACCCGAGCATGACCGGGCTGGGCACGCTGCCGGTCACCTTCACCCCTAGCGCCAGGCGAGGCTAGATGCCCGGATCGGCGGCCTCTAACGTCCGCTCCTGGTCCACCTAACTGGATGGCCGGCCGAACGAGCTGTTTGGTGGAGCGACCCAGCTGAATGCGCGTAAGATAATCGAATATGTACGACATACCCGATATTGAGACCGAGATCGTGTCGGTCCCGGGTCACATACTCGCGATCTATGGCGCGGATCAAGATGACGGCGGCGGTTCATCGGCGTATCTCGAAGCGGGACCTTCTTGTGGCACTTCGCCATGCGGGGCTGCCGCTGGACATCCACCGCAACCGCGCGTACTTCATCGGCATCGACAGCCGTGGTCGCGAATTCGAGATTGTCCTGGCTGCAGATGACCGCGAAGAGGATCTCTGGCACGCCATCCATGCTCTGCAAACCCGGTACCGGAAGAACTGGTGACATATGAGCAATCGCGGGATCGACCCCACCAAGATCAACTTCGACGAAGACACGACCGTCGAGGTGGCCGACCTCAAGAACGAGGAGTACTACGTTGAGGGCGAGCGGCTCACGGACGAGCGTGCCGAACAGCTCGCCGCTGAAATGCTGGCCAGGGTCCGCACCAAAAACTTGCGCCCCGGCGGCAAGTCGCTCTCTGGCGATCAGAAGCACTCACCGGTCGTGCAGGTGCGGGTGTCAGAGCACACGCGCGACAAGCTCCGCGTGATCGCCAAGGCGCGTGGCATGAGCGTCTCGAAGTTATCTCGAAAGGTGCTCGACGAGTTTGTCGCGCGCGAAACGCGTGGGTGATACGCCTGCAGACTCCCAAACCTCGTCTTCCCCACTTTCACATGCCGTGCGGCACATTGGGGTCTTCTTGTCGGACTCGGTCGCTATCGTGCGGGCATGAAGTTACTGAAGTATCCGTCGATCGACCTTAATAGCACGTTCGACGTGCTTGCCACCGATACCTGGCGCCGCGGCATCTCGTATGTGCAGGAGAGCCGGGTGTTGAGCTGTGTGTGGGACCCGGTGCTGCACAGCCTTTTCGGCGCAGTCGACGGTAACCACGGCCGCACCTACACGACCACGGTGCGGCTTTCGCCGGCAGACAACGCTACGTGGGATGTTGAAAGCGGGTCCTGCAGCTGCCCGGCGCAGCTGAACTGCAAGCATGTCGCGGCAATCGTGATCGCGGCCGCGGGGTTCCGGGCGTCGCCGATGAGACATCGATGCGTCGTCGCTCAAAGCCGGGCAAAAGCACACCGCAAGCCGCGCCGTGACTGGTGTGGCGGGTGAGATAAGGCTTCGTGGGAAATTGGCAATGGCGCTCGGCGCCCGCTAACGAAGCCCTATGCGGCTCAACGCAATCCGATCCTTAACACGCGTCACACTGGTGCATGTCGTAGTGGTGCGAGAAGATGCGGGGCATGACAAGTTCCGTGGATCGGCTGGAGCGGGAGTTGCACCATCGTCCGCGCTCGCTGGTGCCGCGAACAGCAACGTCGTCAGAACCATGAGTGCCGCAACAAATTTCATGATTCGGCTCAGTAGTAGGCGGGGCAGAAGTGGTATTCCGCACCGTATACGGCCGACCGCGACGCGCCGGCGGGAACGCCACTGTCCACACCTATGTCCACAATCACTTTGCGGTCCGAAACGTAAGGCACAGGATTGAATTGCTCTAAGTGGCTGAGGCGTACTGCAGCACGGGCTCCGAGGAATCGACGTGACCGTTGCTGATGATCCTCAGCCGCTGGGGACGCATCTCGTAGCGGGTGCCGTCGGCCGGGTTGGTGACGTCGAATCCGCCCGATGGTGCGCACCGCGTTGGCGAGTTCGATGTTGGCGCCATCGCTGATCCGCTCGCCGCGGTAATAGAAACTGCCGGGCCCGGTTTGGCACACCACCGCGAGTGACAGGGCGGTTCGCACCACCATCGCCGGCGGATCGCCCGCATCGCAACGCGCCGACTCGCCGACGAACCCTAGCCCGTCGGCGCCCTGCACGGGACCTGACAGCGACGGCGTCTTCGTTGTAGGAGTGGTCGTTTCCGTCGGGACCGGCGTTGCGGCCGAAGGCATTTCGGTCCGCGAACTGTGGTGGGTGCTGCCGAAAACCGATATCGCCGCCAGCATCCCCGCGACGGCCAACAGCGCGACCGCCGCCGCAGAGAGGACGAGCGGTACGCGGCTGCGCCCCGGCCTGGCAGGCGGCGGTGCAGGCGGCGGGTATGGGCTGTAGCCGGTGTCGTCCGGATTCGGGTAGGCCGACGCGAACGGCCGCGTGCTGCTCGGCGGGCTAGGGCTTGGGCTCGGATGAACCACGAGGGGAACCGGCCCCGGTGCGATCGACGCCGCCTCGGTGGCCGCCCTGGCCAGTTCACCTGCCGACGAAAACCGCGCCGCGGGATCCTTGGCCATACCTCGGGCGATTACGTCATCGAAGGCGCGACCAATTCCCCGGCGCATGATGCTCGGCCGTGGCGGCGGCATGAATATGTGCGCGCCCATCAGCTGCTGAAGTTCCTCATGCTCGAACGGCGGTCGCCCGGTGAGGCACTCGTAAAGCACGCAGGCCAGCGAGTAGACGTCGGCCTGGGGCCCGATACGGCCTTCGGTAAACCGTTCGGTCGCCATGTAGGCGCAGGACCCGACTAACGATCCGCTCGCCGTGACGCTGGCATCGCCGCCGGCGTGAGCGATGCCGAAATCGACAAGGTAGGCGAAGTCATCGGAAGTGAGCAGCACGTTCTCCGGCTTGACGTCGCGGTGCACCAGCCCCTCGGCGTGCGCGGCGTCCAGCGCGGCCGCCACCTGCGCGGTGATTTTCGCCGCCCGCATGGGTTCGAGTGCGCCCTGCGCACGTAACAGGTCCTTGAGGCTGCCGCCGTCCACCAGACGCATATCGATGAAGAGCACTCCGCGGATATCGCCGAAGTCATGCACCGGGATGACATGCGGCTCCTGCAATCGCGCCGCCATCCGGGACTCTCGCCGGAAACGTTCCTGGAAAGACGGGTCCGCGGCCAGTTCGGTGCGCAACACCTTGACCGCGACCATCCGACCCTTGATCGTGTCGTGCGCCCGGTACACCTCTCCCATTCCGCCCACGCCGATCAGCGAGCGCAGTTCGTAGGGCCCGAACTGGGTACCGAGACGCGCGCCACGGTACGTGGAAGACATTGGGGATCCTTTCAGCCTGACAAGCCGGCGACACCAGGGTTCCCGAATCAGGCTCTCGTAACACCCTTAATTGCGCGCGTCGCGCACCGCCAGGACCGGCCAGGGGTCGCGCACGCCCTTGAGGGCGTGGCTGCCGCGGTCGTCGAACGCGATCCTCGAGCCGAGGACCAGCGGCGGGATCACGCCCGACACAAGGACCTCTCCGGGCCCCGCGAGCGCCATGATGCGCGCAGCGATATGGACCGCGATCCCATGCACGTCGCGGTCGACCATCTCCACCTCGCCGGTGTGCAGGCCGGCGCGGATGTCGAGGCCCAGGTCTTGCACCGCGTCGCGGATCGCGCACGCGCAGTTGATCGCGCGCGCCGGCCCGTCGAAGGTCGCGAGTGCGCCGTCGCCGGTGAACTTGATCACTTCGCCCCGCGCGCTGGTCACGTGCTCATCGACGACGCGGTTGTGCGCATCGAGGGCCGTCGTCCAGGCTTTATCGCCGAGGGCCTCGGCGCGTTCGGTCGATCCGACGATGTCGGTGAACAACACGGTCGACAGCACGCGGTTCGACCGCGTGGCGGCGCGTGCACCGGTGACGAACGATTCGATCTCGTCGAGCACTCGGTCGGAGTCGCCGGCAAACCACACATTGTCGTCCCCGTCGAGCTCCACCAATCGCGCGTGCGGGATGCGGTCGGCGAGGTAATGGGCGTGGCCGGCGTTCACGTGGCGATCAGCGCGGCGGTGCAGCACCAGCGTCGGCGCCTGAATGCTTTCGAGTGCGGGCCGGACGTCGGTGCGCAGGTAGAGGTCAAAGATGGCTTTGAAGTACCCGGGGCCGCCCGCCAGGCGCTCGCCGCGAGCCCACCATCGCCGCTTCCCGGCATCGCCGGCCCAACTCGGGGCCAAATTATCCGCGACGGCACCGGTCCCGACGGTGTCGCCGAAGCCGTCGACATACCGCGCGAAAGTCGGCTCGGGCATCCCGCACGGATAGTCGTCGGCGCGGAGAAAGCGTGCGAATGGGCTCCAGAGCACCAGCGACTGCACACGCTGAGGATGCGTTGCCGCCAGCAGCATGACAGGAAGCGCCGACTCCGCCATCCCGAAGACTGACGCACACTCGCTCCCAACGGCATCGAGCACCGCGACGAGCCCATCCGTCCAAGCCTGCATCGCCGGACGGTCTTGAATCGGCACCGCATCCGAGCTTCCCACTCCGAGCAGATCGGTCATGATCAGGCGACTGAACGACGCCAGCCGACGGAGGTGGGCGGCGACAGTGGGCTCGTCCCACAGCAGGTCGATCGGGAACGTGCCGGTGGGCACGAAGAGCAGGTCTGGTCCGCGGTCACCGACGATCTGGTAAGCGAGGTGAGCATCGCCATCCCGCGCGTAGACGGTTTGGGGGACGGCCGCCATGTAACGAGCATGCCACTCGGCGCTGGCCCGCATAGCTCTGGTAGAGCGCCAACAGATAATCGACGCTACAGCGCGTAGCACTTTTATGCTACGCTAGCGGCCATGGCTACACCGGTCAGTCAACGGGAACTGCGAAACGATAGCGGCGTGATCATGCGCCGCGTGCAACAGGGTGAGCGCTTTACAGTCACCCGAAACGGTGTCCCAGTCGCAGACCTCGTTCCACACAACGAATCCGGACCCGATCGACCCCCGCGCTTCATTCCGGTAGCCCAAATCGCCGCAGGCACAAGCGAACTCCCCAGTTGGGACACCGCACGGTTTGCCCGTGAGCTCGAGGAGCTCGACAAGGCCGTCGACGACAGCGACGCCGACAGATGGCGCGCCACCACATGACCCGACTGCACGAGCGGGCGCTACTCGACACATCCGTCGTAATTGACTACCCAGCTAGTGCGGTTGCCGCGCACGCCTCAACGGCCGCGGTCAGCACGATCACGCTTGCCGAGCTGGCGTACGGATTGCACACCACCGATCCACTCCTCAACGCCGCGCGCGAGCAGCGCTATCACTGGATCACCAACACCTTCGATCCGATTCCGTTCGATACAAGCGCTGCGCGGATCTACGGCGCGCTGTGCGCCACGGTTCGAGGCGTTGGCCGAGACCCCAAGCCACGACGATTCGATCTCCTCATTGCGGCGGTAGCCGTGTCGCTGGGCATCCCGCTCATTACCCGCAATGAAGCTGATTTCATGGGTATTCATGACAGTTTGACAATCATCGCTGTCCGGTGAGGCCTTGCTTAGGCCAGCCGTACATGGTGACTCGAATTCGCTGCGCACCCGCTGGCACCTCGAACGGCAGGTAAGCGCACTGGTCGATCCCAAAGCCGAACCGCCGCGAAAGCGTTATGTGGATCGTCTCGCGCTCGCGCTGCTCAGTGATAGCTTCGGGCGCGACCATCGCGACCCTCACCCTTACAACGACACGAACAACTTTCGTCGGGCCACTGTCGCGTTGCGGAGCTGTCGTGGGAAAACGCTGACCACTAGATGTCTTTCGTCAGCTGCGCATTGTGTGCGATGACAACGCTGGGACAGCTGGAGTGTCACGCGCACCGACGACAGCAGCGCCGCGACGAGCCGACAATCAACATGGATGGGTGTGGATAAGCCGACCCGACATCAGAATGGAGCGTCGTATGAAATCTCGTTCTAGGACAGCGATCACGCTGTTCGGAGGCGCAGCTGTACTCGCTTTAGCCGTGGGATGCGCTGGTAGCGGTGGCAATACGGCAGGCCCCACAACACCGAGCCCCTCGCCTAGTGTGTCGTCGACACCTTCACCTTCACCCACCAAGGGCGGTTGCATTGGCGGCCTCAATTGTTAATCCCTAACCTCGCAGGGCAGTTGCGGTTGTCACGTACACCATCGGCATGATGCCGTAACCAGAATCCTCGGCCGTTGGGCTTTCCCAATCTGCTCGCCCGGACGATGACCACAGCGACCAGAGCTCATGATCCCGTTCTCCGATGGCGTTCCAGTCCGACGGTTCCCGTTGGTCAATGCCGCGTTGATCGCCGCCAACTTCGCGGTCTTTGTATTCTACGAACTGCCGGACCTCAACGCGGCGATCAGCCACGCATCGTTTTATCCGTGCAGTATTGAGAATACTTGCAGCACAGCGGAACCCTGGGGCGTCGGCTGGATCACCGCCATGTTCCTGCATGCCGGCTGGGGTCACCTCCTGGGCAACATGTGGTTTCTGGCGATCTTCGGAAAGAACGTCGAGGACGCGCTCGGTCGGCTCAGCTATCTGATCTTCTATCTCGCAAGCGGATTCGTCGCCACCATAGTGCAGACCGATATGACCCTGATTAGCACGGCGTCTCACACGGGACCCACCCTCGGCGCCAGCGGCGCGATTGCCGCCGTGCTGGGTGCATATTTCGTTCTCTATCCCAACTCACGCGTGTACATGCTGCTGCGATGGGTCCCGGTCAGGCTCCCGGCGTGGTTGTGCCTGGGCGGCTGGTTTTCCTACCAGTTCATCGTTGGCAATCACGGGCTGTTCAACTGGGAATTCCGGTGGCAGTGGTATCGGGTTCTTCGCTCATATCAGTGGATTTGTATTCGGGGTGCTGGTGGCGATTGCTCTGATCCGCGCTGGACGAGTCACGATAGCGAAGGCGCGAGGGTACGAAAGGTAGTTCCACCGCGGAGTCGGCGAACTGTTATTGACTGCTCCCTGCGCGGACCGCCGTAATCTTTTATCGCGCGGAGTTCACGTTCCCATTGGGTGTCGCGCATGCGGTTAGCCCAATATCGCATCAAGCTCAGCGCCAATGCGGTTACCGCTATGGCCGACACCAGGATTGATAGTGCACCGCAGAGCGCATCAGCTGCCGCCTGCGTTATCGGTGTCGGCGGAGGCACGTGTTCTCCGTCAGCGTCGACCCAAATGCTCAAGTGGTCACCGGATTTCGCCGGCCTATCGAATGAGAAGCAGCGAGTGCGCTCTCCGCCTGCCGCAGGCCATACGGCCCGAACAGGCGCGGGTCCGTCATAATCGCCGGCCGTGGCGGCGGTGCCCTCGATAACCGTAGCGACGACCCGGTGCCTGGTCAGCGCCTCCTCGGCGTACAAACGATGCCGGCCGTCATAAATCGAGGTTCCGATCGCGCCCGTGATGGGAACGACCAGCAGCCAGCCGACAATCACGACGAGGATTAGTAGGGCTTCCAGCCGATCCGCAGCACGAAGCAGCGGATTGCGGCCCAAAGGACGAGCGATCCACCATCGCCTGGGATCCAGCGTGAACGCGAGCATCACCACTCCCCAACCGTTCTGATGCCATCGAGGGCAATTCCGAACCCACCGGCGCTATGCGGCCATTCGCTGAGTCACTGAGTCGACTGTGTGGCGCGCGGCCTTGGCGTCCCTGCGGATCTGAAATGACTGCACGACCTTGACCACACCGCTGATCACCAGCCATATACCAGTGACGATGGTGAGCACGCCGATCGAATCGAACGGCCAGACAAGCACGACGACGCCGGCGATCACAGAGAGGATTCCCAGAACGACGTCCCAACCGCGTCCCGGCATCTGCCGCTCGCTGATCCCGGAGGCCACACCCGAAATACCTTGAAAAATAAAACTGATTCCAATCCATAGGGATAGCAGCAGAACCGCGTAGGCATCACCGAAATGGCGGAACGACAGCATTGCCAAAACCAGCGATAACGCACCGCTGATAAACAGCATGACGCGCGTGGCGGCCGACCACGGCACGGTAAACGCTACAAACAGTTCAACCAGCGCGGTCACCAGTAGGTAAACACCGAATAGGGTTGAGGCAACGAGGATAGTTGGGCCAGGCCAAGCCAAGACTACGGCACCCAAGAGCACGGTCAGCACGCCCGCTGCCAGCTTCCATTTCGAGAGCTGCTGCCCAAGAGTGTTATTCACGGTCTTCTCACTTTCGCTGTAGTACGTCGGCGTCGGTTGCCGTCCTATTGATCGTCGAACGGGTCGGCGTCCACGGCGATGTTGTCGAGGACAACGCGGTGCGCCAACCGATGTCACCAAAGACAGCGTCCGGCGACGTTGTTCACCGGAACACCCGTGCGCCATCCGCATTGTCGCTCAGTCCATCAACACGCCCACACACCAGCCCCATCATTGAAGAGTCGATCTATTTAGGACTCGCGATGACCAATCTGAACGTATTTCTCAGCGCTTCGGTGGACATGCGTCCAGGTGCGGCGGCGCTCCTGTGCGGCGACGTGACCACGAGCTTTTCGGTGCTCTCCCGCGACGTCGCGCGTTTTGCCGACTATCTCATCGACGGCGGTTTGCGGCTCGGCGACCGGGTCGCCATCATGCTATCTAGTCGTCCCGAGCTCGCCGTCGTGTTTTACAGTGTGCTGCAGGCCGGCGCGATGGTGGTGCGATGAGCCCATACGCGGAGCGAGGATCCTGTTCTTCGCCCACCCACATGCAGTGGCAACCACGCACGCGGCCGCGACCACAGGTGCCACAAGTACTCATGTTTCATTCTCGTGCACGACGTACGCGACCGCTCCCCACGGAGACCTGACGAACAATCCACCAAGGTTGTCCTGGGCAGCGTCGGGGTCTGCCTCGATAGGCTCGTCGAGCGTAACGCGGTAGACAGCGAAATCGGCATGCCTGGCGGCGATCCCACGCGCGAGGTCGACCCGGGTTGTCGCGTATGTGTATTCCTTGTCATCGAGGGGGTCCAGCGTGCGCGTCGTCGCATCCCCGGGATTAAGACCCTGCACGTCAGCACGGTAGTAGGCCGCGTCATCAGTCATCTCATCAGACCTTCCTTTTCGTCTGTTCACACAACCTTCCGGTGGTGGCGGGTAACTCGATCTTTCGATGGCTGCGCGGGTATGTCGATGTTGCCGCGGACAACGTGGGACGGCATTTCAGATTCCCTGCAGAGCGACAAGTCGTTTCCCCAGCCGGGTGATGCTGTTCTGTTGGGCCGGTGTCAACGGTGACACCAAAGGCAACGCCACGTTGTCCGGGACAACATCGACGCTCATGCCGGCGCGATCCACGATCGAAGAGTCGGTGAAAAATCTCGAATGTTGTCAAGTGACGCACTTTTGGCACCGACAGTCCGCACAAGCCCAACATCCACGTTCTACCGCCAGAACAATCGACAGGACGGCAAGTGACGCACACCTACCGTGACCGGATGTCTCATGAACTTATCGCGGAAGCCGACTCGGTGTCCGGATTCGAATCGGTGCCGACCGGCTACGCCGTGCTCGTCGTTAGGCGCGGCCCTACCGCCGGTTCCCGATTCCTGCTCGGTCGGACAGTCACATCTGCAGGCCGCCATCCCGACAGCGACATCTGCCTCGATCACGTGACCGTCAGCCGCCGCCACGCCGAGTTCCGGCTGCAACGAGGCGCGTTCCATCTCGTCGACGTCGGCAGCCTCAACGGGACCTACGTCAATCGCGAACCGATCGATTCGATCGTGCTGGCCAATGGGGACGAGATTCAGATGGGCAAGTTCCGGCTCGTGTTTTTCACAGGGCCCGCACCGAGTTGACTGCCGGGGGCCGCAGTCGACAAGCCCCTATTACCGCAGGCTATCGACTCGAGTGCGCAGCATCTTCTCGAGAAGCCCTGTTTGGCGGTCGTCGAAGCCGATTTCCCCGCACTTGTCTGGCCAGACTTCTGCGGCCTCGACGATCGCGACGGTTGCGGGCCTTCCGCCTTCGATGAGAACCCAACCGCCTCGTAAGGTAATCCCAATGGGGAGATCTCGAATCATCCACGTCGTCCGGCAAATAGGGTCGTTGGCAGTGACGGCGGTGACCGCTGCTGCCACGCTCAACGCATATCGGCCGCTGACGCGCAACGGCAACCTATCCGTTTTCGCGTGGGCGTTCGGCCTGGTTGTCACCGAGTTGCCCCTGCAGACGCTGGCGAGCCAGCTCGGCGGGCTGGCTTTGACGGCCCGCCGCCTGAGCCGGCCGGTGCGGACGCTCGCCTGGCTGGTGGCGGGCGTCTCGGCGCTGGGCTTGCTGAACTTCAGTCGCGCCGGCCATCACGCCAACGTCCCACTGACGACGGCGTTGGACACCGGCCTGGGACCCAATCGCCGCACCGACTCCTCGGGTCTGTGGCGCCGGCCGGGCGGCGCCGGCACGGCCAAGTCGCCGGGACTGCTGCGGATGTTGCGGATCTACGGCGACTACGCCCACGACTCGAACATCAGCTACGGCGAATACGGCGGCGCCAACCAGCTGGACATCTGGCGACGACCCGATCTGGATCGGACCGGAAACGCACCGGTGCTCTTCCAAATTCCCGGCGGCGCCTGGACGACGGGAAACAAACGCGGACAAGCCCATCCGCTGATGAGCCACCTCGCCGAGCTAGGCTGGATCTGCGTGGCGATCAATTACCGGCACAGCCCACGCAACACCTGGCCCGACCACATCGTCGACGTCAAACGCGCCCTCGCCTGGGTCAAGACGCACATCCCCGAATACGGCGGCGACCCAAACTTCATCGCCATCACCGGGGGTTCGGCCGGCGGTCATTTGTCGGCGCTGGCGGCGCTGACGCCGAATGATCCACAGTTCCAGCCGGGGTTCGAAGGCGCCGACACCCGGGTGCAGGCGGCGGTGCCGTTCTACGGCGTCTACGACTTCACCCGTTTCGACGACGCGATGCATCCCACGATGCCGGCGCTGCTGGTGAAATCGGTAATCAAGCAACGGCCCTCGGAAAACCCGCAGCCGTTTGTCACCGCGTCACCGATCAACCACGTCTCGGCCGACGCTCCCCCATTCTTTGTGTTGCACGGCCTCAACGACTCCCTGGCCCCCGTCGAGCAGGCGCGCAGCTTCGTGACGCGGCTGCGGGAAGCCAGCAGACAACCCGTCGTGTACGCCGAATTGCCGTTGACCCAGCACGCTTTCGATACCTTCGGCTCGGCCCGCGCGGCGCACGCAGCGGTCGCCGTCGAGCAGTTCCTGGCCGAGATCTACCAGACACGAGACCGATGACCGGCGCATACGTGCGATGGGTGGCCGAGGACGTCGCCAAGCCGCTGATCGATGTCTATCGGCGCACGGGTGCCGACGTCCCTTTCGGCGATCCGATGCCGTCACACGGGTGCGAAATGGAGGGCTGGTTCTGGCGCCTCACCGATTCCACCTCGGGTCGCGTCGTCGTCGCGCTGTGCAGCGTGAACCAGCACCCCGACGGGAACTGGGCGACGGTCGCGGTCGCGCTGCACCCCGGCGGCATCGTGCGCTCGGCGGCCCTAGACGACGCCGAAACCGAACTGTCCCGCTTTACGGTCCACGCCGGAACCGATCCGAGCGGCCGGGTGGCGGCGGGCCCCGACGGCCTGCACATCGATCTCGACGACATCCACCTGAACCTGCGCTTCGCCGATTCGTTCGTGTGGCCCAAGGCCTTTGGCGGCGGTGGCGTCTTTTCCTCGGTCCCCTTCCTCAACCAATACTGGCATCCCTACCGCCTCGGCGGAAAGGCCAGCGGCACAGTCGAATTCAACGGCGAGACCTGGACATTCGATGGCGCCCAGCTCTACGCCGAAAGAAACTGGGGCGCGGGCTTTCCCGAGCGCTGGTGGTGGGGACAGGCACACGATTTCGACGGCGCCGACGTCTCGGTCGCGTTCTCCGGTGGCCTCCTCGAGCTCGGCCCGCTCCGCCGGGAGGTCACCGGAGTGGTCGTGCGACTCGGGCAACGCGTGATCCGCATGACGCCGCCGACGCTGGTGCGGTCACAGCTCAGCGACGGCCGCTGGACCGTGCGAGCGCGCACCCCGCGCTACCAGATCGAGCTGGACGGCGACAGCGCGGGCCTGGACCCGCATGTTCTGCCGGTGCCACTGCCCGCCGAGCGGCGCAATGTCGATACCGACTTCGAGCACCTTGCCGCCGACTGCATTGCACCGTCCGCAAGTTCGGCCGGGTGCTATTCGATGGCACCAGCGAGCTGGCGGCCCTAGAAGTCGGCAGCCGACCGCCCGTCAGCCCCTGAAGCTTTGACGTAAGACCCGCCGATGGTGCTGCGCGACCGACCAATAGACAACTCTGGAAGGTGATATCACCTGCGATATCGCATTGATAAAGTGCCTAATGGCCGGCGGACGGCACTCGTGTGGCCCACGTGATTACCGAAGCCGTCACTGGCCCGCACCGAGTACGGCGCGACCTGAAGCCCATTCCGGAGCCCGAACCGGTCACGGCGTAAATACCCATTGCAACGCCCTCAGCCGGCAGCCCACTCCTTAGCGCGCTCGAGCTCGTCGAGGCGGAACATGGCGAGCTCGCCGGGGACCATCCACGCCAACGCATGCAGCGTATGGGCGACCCATTCCTTATCGGACACCACGGCGATCCGCTTAAAAGCCGAATGATGATGGAACAGAGCGCCCAGGCCCAGCTTGAGGTCCTCGACCAACCCGCCGGGCCCGAAGCCCTCATAATCGGACGCGACGACCTCCACGATCCTGATCTCGCCTGTGTTCACCATGTCCTCCATGGCCGGCTTGAACTCGCGCAGGTCGTCGCCACGCAGGCGACCAGACACGCGAATGCCGGTCACTCCCTGCGGCATGTCCGACAGTACTTCGATCATCGAATTCTCCTTCTCTGGCGATATTCTCAACCGCCGCCGACTCGCCCGTGGCCCCGCTTCGCGGCGGACGCCTGAAGCACGTAAGAGGCGAGCATCACCTTCCCGCAGTCGCCATACGCGGTGCAAGAGTGACTGGTGCGAGGACCGACGCATGGGCAGATCCGCCAGATCTGCTAACGCACCGGCGGCCCTGCGGGCCGGCATCAATTTCGCAGCAACATGCCGGCGCCAAACCGAGACCACCTCGAGGTCAACGAGTTCGGGAGCTAGCAACGTCTCGTCCGCCAGACGCTCCCGGGCCCGCTGACCCTCTGGCCCACCATCGCCCAGCGCTACGGCCAGTACGCTCGCGTCAACGACGATCACGCTCTGCCCAAACGTGATCGGCAGCGGCCCCAAAAGATACCCGGCCGCCACGGCGGACGGCGGCCCGGTCCAGAATCTCCTCTAGAGTGGGTTGATTCGCGTCGGCGATCAGGCGGCTCCGAAGGTACTGCTGCAGGGATTGATGCGCCCGCGCGGCCCGTTCCCGCAGGACCCGATGGGTCGCTTCGGGGACATCTTTAATGTGCACGCTAGGCATGACGCCATTCTGCGCCAGTGGCGCCAAAATGCAAGTTCAACTCGTCCGGGAGCGAAATGGCCAGGCGAGTTGGCGCAGATAGCCCGCGGGTTCGGTGTCGTCGACGCCGTATTGCGCGGGCCAGCGGTTGGCCGGGAAATACAACGTCCCGAAAAGCGCGTCCAGAAATGGGAATTCACCCGCGTAGTTGCTGTTGTAGGCCTGCGGTTCGCGCGCATGATGCCAGTGGTGGAACTGCGGGGTGCTGATCACCCATCGCAACGGTCCGAAGTTCAGCCGCACGTTGGCGTGGATGAAGATGGCTTGCAGCGTGATGACGATGATGAACGCACCCAAGCTCACCCGGCCGAAGCCCAGCGCGTAGAGCGGTAACACCGCGACGGACCGAATGAAGGTTTCGTCAAGGGGGTGAAGGTGATTGGCGGCCAGCCAATCCAGCTGGCGGATGCTGTGATGCACCCGGTGGAACCGCCACAGCAGCGGCACCTCATGGGCGGCGCGGTGCCCGGCGTAACCGCCGATCATCGCGATCGTCAATCCCGCGACCAGCTGCACCCAGCCCGGACTGGCGGACACCGCGTTCCGCAGCGGTGCGGGCACAAAGACCCGCAGCACTCCCCCGAAAACCACCACCGAAACCAGCAGCCCAATCCTCAGCGCGGCACCGTTGACCAGATAGTGCACCACGTCGGTGCGCCAACCCGGCCGCAGCACTCGGCGCGGATGCAAAGCGAACAGCCGCTCGAGGGGAACGAAGATCACGGCCAAAACCGCGAGGCCGAAGACGATTTGGCTGCGCACGCTCAGCGCGGCCAGTATTACCAGCGCCGTCAGCACGACCAACATGACACCGCCGATCCCGATCCGCGTCGGTGGCGCCGCCGCATTTTCGATCACCGGAGCAGCCACGACGACTCGCTCGGGTTTGGCGAGCCGACCCCACCCGGCCAATATCGCGCATGCCAGGACTATCCCGATCAACCCGGCGGCGAGGTTCTGAATGGCCACCGCGATCGAGGTCATCAATATCCCCGACTGCACCGCCAGCCCCGATACGTTCAGCAACCGCCGCCCACGAAGCAGCCGACAAGCCTGCCATCCGACCATCCCCAGCGCTGCCAGCACCAATAGCAAGGGGAGACCCGCACCGTGACCCGGATGCGCACGCGCCAGACGCGCGATCACCCCCGCGGCCTTCAACAGCGCGAGCAGCTCGACCCCGTGCAGCACCACCAACCCCGCCGCCAACCGACGATCGGCCCGTGAGTCCTGTTGTGGCAGTGCTGCTCCAACCACCGGGTGCACGACGCTTAGCATGCTCCGCGCAGCTGAGAATCCACTGAGATTTTCGGCCTGAAGTTGTCGCTCAGAGGTGGACAAATAGAGCACCCTTCCCCGACCAGAGACGCACGTGACGGGTGTGACAACAAGGGATAAAGTGATCTCCTGTGCGAAGCGACATGACCACGCGATTCGGCGAAATCGTCGGGAACAACAACTTGCTGACGGGCGACGCGATCCCCGAGGACTACTGGCACGACGAGGAGCTGACGAAGCCGCCGCAGAAGCCGACGTACGTCGCCAAGCCGGCGACGGCAGCAGAGGTTTCGCAGCTACTGATCGCCGCCTCCGAACACGGTGTGCCAGTTACGGCCCGTGGGTCCGGGAGTGGCCTATCGGGGGCGGCGCGCCCGCGCGAGGACGGGCTGCTGATCTCCTTCGAGCGGATGAACGTGGTCCTGGAAGTCGATACGACCAACCAGGTCGCCGTCGTCCAGCCCGGCGTCACTTTGACCGAGCTGGACGCCGCCACCGCCGATACCGGCTTGCGGTACATGGTTCATCCGGGCGAGCTGTCGTCGAGCGTCGGCGGCAACGTCGGAACGAATGCCGGCGGGATGCGCGCGGTCAAATACGGGGTGGCCCGGCACAACGTGCTCGGATTGCAGGCGGTGCTGCCGACCGGCGAGATCATCCGAACCGGCGGCAAGATTGCCAAGGTGTCCACCGGCTACGACCTGACCCAGCTGATCGTCGGCTCCGAAGGCACCCTGGCCTTGGCGACCGAGGTGATCGTCAAGCTGCATCCACGGCTCGACCACAGCGCCACCGTGCTTGCCCCGTTCGCCGACTTCGACCAGGTCATGGAGGCCGTGCCCAAGGTCCTGGCCGCCGGGCTCACGCCCTACATCCTCGAGTACATCGACAACATGACGATGGCCGCGCTCATCCACACCCAGAACCTGGAGCTGGGCATTCCGGACAAGATCCGTGACAGCTGCGAAGCGTATCTTGTTGTGGCGCTTGAGAGCCGCACCGCGGACCGACTCGACGAGGATGTCGAGAAGACCGGTGAGCTGCTCGCCGAACTGGGTGCTGTCGACGCCTATGTGCTCGAAGGAGCGTCGGCACGCAAACTGATCGAGGCCCGCGAAAAAGCGTTTTGGACGCTGAAAGCTGTTGGCGCCGACGATCTCATCGACACCGTCGTGCCGCGCGGTGCGATGCCGAAGTTCATCTCCGCCGCGCGCGGTCTGGCGACGGCTGCCGGCGGCGTCGCGGTGGGCTGCGGGCACGCCGGCGACGGCAACGTGCACCTGGCCATCCTGTGCAAGGACCCGGAGAAACGGCACCAGCTGATGACCGACATCCTCGCGCTGGCAATGGAATTGGGCGGAGCGATCTCCGGTGAGCATGGCCTTGGCCGCGCCAAAACCCCGTACTTCCTCGAACTCGAGGACCCGGCCAAGGTAGCGCTCATGCGGCGAATCAAGAAGAGCTTTGATCCGGCCGGCATCCTCAACCCCGATGTCGTCTTCGCGGCGGAATCACCTACGTAACAAGAGTCTTTTCGGTGACGGACTCACATCCCGAAATGCGTGTCATGCACCGCAGTGACGGCCTCCGCTGGCCCACTCACTTCGACTTGCGCCGCGGCTTGTCGCCCGAAGACGTATAGGAGGAGTTCGCCGGGCAGACCGCTGAGTAAAGCCGTCGGTTCACCCGGTCGAACCCTGATCCGCTGGTTGGTTCCGGCCCACTCGATCTCGAGCCCGCAAGCGAGGCGGCGACTCAGATAACGGCCGCCGCGGCGAACGTTTCGCCACAACGCGGCATCCATCGCAGGAGCGAGGCTACGAGGTCCTTGGCTATTGGCTCGGCGAACATCCTCGTGATGAACGAAGAACTCGTTGAGATTCGCCATGGAGCGCACCCATCCGATTCGGAAGAATCCGATCGGCGGACCGGACCGGATCCGTCCGATAAGCCACGTAAAGTCCTCGCGCGCAGCCAAACTGGCCCTACGCCGCTCAGCGAACCGCGCGAAAGGACCGGGCAAGACGAGACATGGGCCTGCGACGGGATCGCGTTCTCGTAACACCAGGTGGGCGGCCAGATCATGAGCGGTCCAGCCGTCGAGCAGCGTCGGAACGGAAGGGCCGAGCTCCTCGAACAGATCGCAGAGCTCACGGCGCTCTTGCGAGTCCAACTGAACACCAGCCACGTGGTCGAAGTCTACGGGCCTTCCGCAGTTGACCGGCAGACAACAGCGTGCGAATATTTTGGGTTATGCATCCCACTCCTACTGTCGTGCTCGTGCACGGAGCATGGGCCGACGGGTCAAGCTGGAGCCGCGTCATCACCGATCTGCAGCGAGGCGGGATCGCCGTCATCGCCGCACCCATCCCGCTCACCTCACTCGATGACGACGTGGACGCGGTGATCCGGACAATCGACCGCACCGAAGGACCCGTCGTCCTGGCCGGCCACGCCTACGCCGGCGGCGTCATCGGCGCGACCAGTCACCCGCGAATTCAAGCCCTGGTCTACGTCGCAGCCCTCGCCCCCGACGAGGGCGAAACCGTCGCCGACGTTTTCTACCGCAATCCCCCACACCCGCAGGCGCCCGAACTCAAGCCCGACGACGGCGGCTGGATCTGGCTGCCGGACAACGCCTTTCCCAATGCCTTCGCACACCACGCGACCGCCGAAGAACATGCCCTGCTCACCGCCGTCCAGCGACCCATCGCCGTCGCGAGCATCCAAAAACCGGTACCGAAACCCCGATGGAAAGACATCCCCACCTGGTTCCTCATCGCGGAAGAAGACCGCATGATCAACCCCGAGACCCAACGGTTCATGGCCGACCGCATGCAGGCCAACACGCAGACCCACCAGGTCGACCACGCGCCACTGATCACCCGGCCGCAGGTCGTCACCGAAATCCTTGAGGAGGCCGTCCGCAGCCTATGACTTCGGGCGCACTCCGGCAGCGCGGTAGACAAAGTTCGCGGTCACCGGAAACCGCAGCGGGCTGGTCGGCAGCAGGCCAAGAACCTCGTCGGAGATTTGCGGCGGAAGCCGAACACACGCCAGACCGTAGCCAACGCGGGGTTCCCGTCGCATAGCGCTCTACGCTGGCTCCGGTGGACGTTGTGTCGCGACTTGTCATAGTGCCGATCGCCGTGCTGGCGACCTGGTCCACGCCCGTCCCGGCATCTGCCGATCCGCCACCCACCCAAGCGATCACCACCGTCGCCGTCGGGCCCAATGGTCAACCGATCAACGGCTACCGAGAGGCGCCGTCAAACGGCAACGTCACCGCGGTCAGCGACTGCACCACACCGTCGCCGTCGGCGGTGGCCAACGACGTCTACTACTGCTCGCCCACCGCGGCCGGTGCCGGCACCTGCTGGCCGTCAACGCCGGGATCGCTGTTGTGCGTTGACAATCCGTGGGACATGCGCTTGCACCGGGTGACCTACGGCGGCTCGCTCCCGCCGGTGCAGCCCACCGCTTCACCGGACCCGTTCGCGCTCCTTCTCGACGGCGGCACCCGCTGCCTGTTCCGTAACGGCGGCGCCTGGGGCAGCCGCGATGACGGCTACGTCGGCGTCTATGACTGCGGCGACCTTGCGGTCCTGTGGCTGCCCAGCCAGGGCGCCGGCACCTGCGTCGACCGCTCGGCCCCGGTGTGGACGGTCAAAGTCGGACAACTGGGCGCACCGACCACGCAGCCGCCCCAGACCCGTGCGGTGACGAGCGCCTGGTTCGCTGGAGCTGTTTGAGACCCGGCGTTTCCGGGCGTGCGGGCGTTGCTCGGTGGCTGCATAACTGCTGCTGCGATGGCTGCGACTGCGACGACTGCTGCTGCGACGCGAACTGCTGCGACTGCTCATAAAGCACGGCCGTACGGCAGGATGGGCTGGTGTTTGGGCTTGAGGTCATCGTTGCGCTGGTCAGCACCGTCATCTTGGGCACGGTCCTGGGCCGGCGCTACCGCGTGGGTCCCCCGGTTCTGCTCATCCTGCTCGGCTCGCTGCTGGGTCTGATCCCGGTTTTCGGCAATGTCCGGGTCAATGGGGAGACCGTGCTGCTGCTGTTCCTGCCGGCGATCCTCTATTGGGAGAGCTTGAACACCAGCTTTCGCGAGATCCGCAAGAACCTGCGCGTCATCTTCATGTCCGCCATCGCGCTGGTGATCGTCACCGCGGTCGCGATCTCGTGGACGGCGCGGGCCATGGGCATGGAATCGCACGCGGCAGCGGTCCTCGGCGCCGTGCTCTCCCCCACCGACGCGGCCGCGGTGGCCGGTCTGGCGAAAAAGCTGCCCCGCCGGGCCCTGACCGTGCTGCGCGCCGAGAGCATCATCAACGACGGGACCGCGCTGGTGCTGTACGCCGTGACCGTCCACGTCGCGATCGGCGGGGCCGAGGTCAGCCCGTCCGACCTGACCATCCGGTTCATCCTCTCCTACCTCGGCGGTATCGCCGCCGGGTTGCTGGTCGGGGGTGCGGTGATTTTCTTGCGCCGCGGAATCGACGCGCCCCTGGAGGAAGGAGCGCTGAGCCTGCTCACGCCGTTCGCGGCGTTCTTGCTGGCTCAGGCTCTGGGCTGCAGCGGTGTGGTCGCGGTGATGGTCTCCGCGCTCATGCTCGCCTACTTTGGGCCGGTGGTGATCCGGGCTCGGTCCCGGCTGCTCTCCTTCGGATTCTGGGATATTTCGACATTCATGATCAACGGCGCGCTGTGGGTGTTTGTCGGAGTGCAGATCCCCGGCGCGGTGCACGGGATTAACCACCTCGACGGTGGCCTTCGCCACGCTGTCTACCTGGCTCTGGCCGTCACCGCCGTCACCCTCGTGACCCGGTTTGTGTGGGTGGAATTCAGCAGTTGGTTGGGTCGCGCGGTGGACCATAGCCTGCGCCGGCCCAATCGTACCGTCGGCTTTCGTGCGCGCTGCGTCACCAGCTGGGCCGGATTCCGCGGTGCGGTATCGCTCGCCGCCGCCTCGGCCGTTCCGCTGACCACGCTCAGCGGCGCGCCTTTCCCGGACCGCAGCCTGATCATCTTTGTGGTGGTCGCGGTCATTCTGGTGACCGTCCTCGTCCAAGGGACCACCCTGCCCGCCATCGTTCGCTGGGCCCGGCTGCCCGAAGATGTCGCGCGCTGTAACGAATTGCAACTGGCCCGCAGCGTCGGCGCCGAAGCCGCCTTGGAGGCCCTGCCGGTTGTGGCCAGAGAACTTGGCGTCGGTCCGAAGCTGCTAGGTCGCCTGCAAAAGGAATACGAAGAACATGCCGCGGTGGTCATGGCCAGCGACGACGACCCGATGGCGCACGACCTGGTGGAGCGCAACGAATTGGTGCGGCGGGTGCGTCTTGGCGTCCTGGAACATCAACGCCGGGCCGTCACGGCGCTTCGAAACCAAAACCGCATCGACGACATCGTGCTGCGCGAGTTGCAGAACGAGCTGGACCTCATAGAAGTGCAACTGCTCGACTCGTCCGACAGCAAGTAGACGCCGGTGGTGCTGCGCGACCAACGACTCTTGAATGCGATATCGCGATATCGCATTTATAAATCGCCTAATGGCCCGCGGACGGTACTCATGTGGCCCACGTGATTACTGAAGCCTCAAGGAGGCCAACGAGATTCTGAAAGTGGCCTCGATTTTCTTGGCGCGGGAGTTCCTCGCCGACGCGCTGCGGGCTACCGTGGGCACGCCTCGGGGGTTCGCGGAAACCCTTGTGTTGGAAGGGATCGCGGCATCGATTGGTAGTACCGGCGATGCTTA
This sequence comes from uncultured Actinomycetota bacterium, assembly GCA_963767375.1. Taxonomy (GTDB): domain Bacteria; phylum Actinomycetota; class Actinomycetes; order Mycobacteriales; family Mycobacteriaceae; genus Mycobacterium. Next base: position 22,855 of record CAVYDT010000002.1, on the reverse strand, counting down.
TGACAATGCGTTGGCCGAGACCACGATCGGGTTGCTCAAGACCGAAGCAGTCGGCCGCGGCAGGCCGTTCCTGGCGGGCCCGTTGCGCACGATCGATCACGTCGAGTACGCGATGATGGAGTGGGCCGACTGGTTCAACAACCGCCGCCTGCAGAGCCAGCTCGACTATGTCCCACCCGATGAACACGAAACCGCCTACTACGCTCAAAGCTAGGCATGCAGCCCGCGACGCCTCAACCATGAAGCCGGCATCAAACCCCGACGGTTCATCCAGGAGTGCCCGATGATCAAAGTTTTCGGATACCTGAAGCGCAAGCCCGAGCTGTCGCCGCAGGAGTTCGCCGACTACTACGAGCACCACCACGTACCACTCGTGCTGAGCAAGGCATTCATGCCGATGGTCTACAAGCGCAACTACATCCAGCGCGGGGACGCCTTCAACATCGAAGGTAATGAGATCGGCTTCGACTGCATGACCGAACTCATCTTCGCCGACCGGGACGACCTGTCCGCCTGGATGGCCAGTCTTGGCGTCGATGAGATTGCCCGAGACGAAGAGAACTTCATCGATCGAGCCGCAACGCGAGCCTACGTGGTGGAGGAGCGCTCTACCGCGGGCTGAGCCCCGCGCCTCAACGCAATTCGGCCTGAAACGCCACTGTCACCGGTTGCGCGGATTCCAGGTCCGACGCTGGTCTCCTTCTGTCAATCTATGGCGGAGATCGAGGGAGGCGGCAGCCCGGGCCGCCAGCCCCTCACCAGGCGTATCGGCCCGGCGTGGCATCAAACCCGGAACGGTTCACAGCGCTACGCAGCTACCGACGTAGGGAGTTCATGGACTATTCAGGCAATCGTCGGCGTCATATCGTTGACCGGCCACAAGCACCGGATGTCCTCACCTTATGCGTGTTGTTCAGGTCGCCAATTTCTACGGCCCGCGCTCCGGCGGCCTGCGCACCGCGGTCGACCGACTCGGCGCCGAGTACTGCGCTGCCGGCCACGAAGTGTTTCTCATCGTTCCGGGTTCGTCCGCCGACCGAAGCCTGTTGCCCACGGGTGTCGTACGGATCACCATGCCTGCCAAGCTGATTCCGTTCACCGGCGGCTACCGCGCGGTGCTGCCGGCACCCGTGCGGGCGCTCTTGGCGGCGCTGCGACCCGATGCCTTGGAGGTCTCGGACCGGCTTACGCTGAGGTCGCTCGGCCGTTGGGGCCGCGAACACGGCGCCAGGACGGTGATGATCTCCCATGAGCGCTTGGATCGCCTTGCAGGCCAAGTGCTTCCGCCCCGCAGCGCGCGAAGCCTCGCCGACTTCGCCAACACGCGCACGGCCGCCGACTACGACACCGTGGTCTGCACCACCGGGTTTGCGCGCGAAGAATTCGACCGCATCGGCGCCACCAACGTCGTCACCGTCCCACTTGGGGTGGACCTGCAAACCTTCCATCCGCGTCGCCACTCCCATCTGGTGCGACAGCAATGGGCCACGCCCACGCAGCTTCTGCTGGTCCACTGCGGCCGGCTGTCGGTGGAAAAGCGCGCGGACCGCAGCATCGACGCGCTGGCAGCGTTATGCGACTTCGGCGTTGACGCTCGCCTGGTCGTCGCCGGTGAGGGCCCGTTGCGCGCCAGACTGCAGCGACAGGCCGCCCGGCTGCCGGTCGACTTCACGGGTTTCATCTCCGACCGGCACACCGTCGCCGGGCTATTGGCCTCGGCCGATGTCACGCTGGCGCCGGGGCCGCACGAGACATTCGGCCTGGCCGCACTGGAATCACTGGCATGCGGAACGCCGGCCGTGGTGTCGCGGACGTCCGCGTTGAGCGAGATCGTCACCCCGGACAGCGGCGCGTTGGCCGACAACGATCCCGAGGCCATGGCGCGAGCGGTCGGCACGGTCATCAGCTGGCCCGAATATGACCGTCGTATCTGTGCGCGACGCCGCGCCGAGATGTTCACTTGGCGGCAAGCGGGCGCGGGCATGCTGACGACATTGGGCGCCGCGTAGGGCCGTCAGCCCGCGGCGACAACGAGATCCAGCGCGCTGAGAATTCCCGAATCCGCGGCGCACACCGCCGGGATCGCATTCACCACGCGCGCAGCGGTCGCGGCTGACCCGGGCAATTCACCGCCGTTGAGCGCGAAGTCGAGTTGAACGGGGGGATCACCGTCGACCGTAATGCGGGTGAGCCGCCGCGTAATGCTTCCCGCGGCGATGACCGGCTGCCAGTCTTCCACCGGTTCATCGGGCATCGACCAGATCGACGAATAGTGCACTCGCGGTTGGCCTTCGACGATGCCGTCGAATCGCATCCGGACACTGGCGATTGTTCCCGCCGGGATCTCCCCCGCGGCAAAACTGTAATCACGATCGGCTCTCGCCACGTCCCGGTGCTCATGGATTTCGTCGAGAGTCCAGCCGAGCCCCTGGGCCAACAGCCGCAGCGGCGGCGCAAGATGCCCGATCATCGCTCCCGGCGGGTACGCGTCGGCGTCTTGTTCGGGCGTTCGCCCGAAGCCCAACATCACGAAGAACCCCGGCACCCGGTAGGCGCCGCACGGAATGCGTTCCTGGACAGACACTTTTGTTGGCAACTCGGTCATGCTCGCCGCCTGCACGGCAAGTATGTCGCTGGTGAAGCCGGGCGCAATTCCCGTGGCGAACAAGGAGCTATTGCCTTGACGGCACGCCGTATCAAGCCGCAGGCGTGCGTCGTCGTCAAGCGATGCGGGGTGAAACAGTGCGGGGTATGACGGTGTGACAACGTTCTTTCCGCTGGCCAGGAATCCACACAGTTGGTCAACGATGTCGCTGTCATCGCGGCCGGAGACCGCGGCAAAATAGGTCACGCAATCGGCATCCAGCGCCAGGAAGTCCGCCACACTGCCGGTAGCCGCCACACCGACGGCCGACTCACCGACCAACTCGCCGGAATCGCGGCCCGCCTTCTCGGGGCTGTGCACCAAGTGGCCGACCAACTGCAAACGCGGCGAACGCAGGATCTGCCGAAGCGCGACCGTTCCGGTGTAACCCGTGCCGACATGTGCTACCCGATACTTGTTTCCCATACCGACTCCCGTTGGCGGCTGCTGTCGTCCAGGATCGTAAGCCGCGGTTAGGCTCGGTGGCGTGGATTCACGTGCACAGGTGCTGATTACCGCCGCAGAGCTGGCCGACCTCATCCAGGCCGGTACCCCGATCACCCTGCTGGATGTGCGCTGGCGGCTCGACGAACCCGATGGGCGTGCGTCCTACCTGCAGGGCCACCTACCGGGGGCGGTGTACGTGTCGCTCGACGAGGAGCTCAGCGACCACACGATCGCCGGCAGGGGCCGTCACCCGCTGCCGTCAGGGCGCAGCCTGCAAGCGGCCGCACGTCGATGGGGAATCCGGCAGGACGGGTTGGTGGTGGTGTACGACGACTGGAATCGAGCCGGCTCCGCACGAGCGTGGTGGGTACTCACTGCGGCCGGGCTGGCGAATGTCCGCATTCTCGACGGCGGCCTGTCCGCGTGGCAGTCGTCTGGACGACTCTTGGAGTCCGGCGCGGTAACCCCGCAACCGGGGAATGTGACTGTGCTACATGATGATTTGTACGCCGGAAGCCGTCCTACATTGAGCGCGCAGCAATCCGGGGCGGGGGACGTGACGCTGCTCGATGCGCGCGCACCGGAGCGCTTCCGCGGCGACGTCGAGCCCGTCGACCCGGTCGCCGGGCACATCCCCGGCGCCAAAAACCTGCCCAGCACAGCCGTCTTGGCCGACGACGGCACATTTCTGGACGACGGCACGCTCGCCCGGCTGTTGGATGATCGTGGCATCGATCGCCGCGACAGCGTGGGCGCCTATTGCGGCTCGGGTGTCAGCGCGACCGTCACGGTCGCGGCGCTGGCCGCGCTGGGCCGCGAGACAGCTCTTTTTCCGGGTTCATGGTCTGAGTGGTGTTCGGATCCGAGCCGTCCCGTTGGGCGCGGGGCCGAATAGCCGTCAGATGCCGGGCCAGCTCTCCAGGAAGGCCGCCGTCGCCAAGGCGGCGTTGCCCGCCGCGAGCTGCTTGTAGTACAAGAACGAGACCGGAAAGCCCGGCAGGTGCAGCGGGTCGCCCTGTCCGTCCGAAATGCCACGGATACCCAGGAACGGGACGCCGTGCGCATCGGCGACGGCCTGCGCCGCCGCCGTCTCCATGTCCTGCGCGTCGAAGGCCGGGTTCTGGGTTGTGACGTTCAGGTTGCCGATCAGACCCTTGCGGAGCCAGGGCCCCGCCGCCTGAACGAAGTTGCCTGTGTAGAACAGTGAGCGATCGGGTGCGGTACAGGGTTGGCAGCCAAAAACGTCGCCGCTGTTGGGGACGCAGGGGAATGCCGTGCCGTTGTTGTTGTCGCTGCTGGAGCCCTCGCCCCCCACCACTAGTTGCGGTTGGCGCCCAAGATTATTCAGCCGGACGATGGGGGCGTTTTTGCACAGACAGTTGTCGTTGCCGAGTGTGTTGGTGTTTTCCAGTGCGACAGAAAGCGTCTGAGCCGTGGCCAGCATGCCGGGATCGACCGGATGAAATGTTGCGCCGTTGTCCAGGGTCCATTGGGCTGGTATGGCCACGTCCCCGATCTTGGGGAGCGAGCCGCCACCGGCGACGCCCGAGAACAGCACTGCACCAACGGCGATGGAGGATGCGCAGGTGAAGTGGGCGAACGCGGTCTCGGTAGTGTTCGTCGCGTTCACCAGGCCGATACCGGTCATCGCAACGATCACTTTCTTGCCGCTGATCGTGCCGAGGTAGAAGTGTTTACGGTCGGCGACCACGACCGGGTTGGGGTCGAGCGTGGTGTGGGACAAGACCGCGTCAGCTTCAGCCGGAAACGCCGACAGCACCAAGATGCGCTGTTCGCATGAATTGAAGGTCACGTCTGGACCGGGATCGGCGACGGCCACGCCACCACCCACCGACAAACCAGCCGCCACGACGAGGGCGGCACGGAACCGTGTGAGCACGACCCCCCTATTCCTGGGAAACTGTCGTCGGACATGGTTGCCAGAGTTCGCGGTCTTATGGGCGTGGAAACCGATGTGGCTCGCATTGATTTTTCGCGCACACCGGTCGCAGCTGAAGATTCGTTACCGTTCTTTTTGCTTAGCGATTGCATGTCGTTATTCTGCGCCAAGTCGGAGAATTTCCCGCTTACACTTGCTCATGCTTGAGGTGATCGACAAGAGGCCGTCGCGCGAGTCTGACAAGGCGTCGCTCCTCTTCGTCCATGGCGCATGGCATGGCGCCTGGTGTTGGGACGACCACTTCCTGGACTTCTTCGCCGAGAAGGGCTATCGATCGCTGGCGATCAGCCTTCGCGGTCATGGAAAAAGCTCTGCGCCAAAGTCGATGCGGTTCTGTTCGATCGCGGACTTCGTTGACGATGTCGCTTCGGTTGCCAATAGCCTGCCCCAACCGCCGGTAGTGATCGGCCACTCTATGGGTGGATTCGTGGTGCAGAAGTACCTGGAGTCGCATGACGCCCCAGCCGCCGTGCTGGTTGCGTCCGTACCTCCAAGCGGGATCACCAAATTCTTGTTGCGCCGATTCAAGCGGCACCCGTGGCGCACGGTACGCAGCTTGGCGGTAACCAAGTCGTTGCGCGGCGTTGCCGGAACGCCCGAATTAGCGCGCGAAACCTTCTTCTCGGATTTAGCTTCCGAGGCCGACGTGGTGCGCTACACCGGGCAGCTTTGCGAAGAGTATGCGGTAAAAATCGCGCTCGACATGTTGTGGCTCAACCTACCCAAACCCAATCTGGTCACCACCCCGCTGTTGGTCTTGGGGGCCGAAGATGACGTTTGTTTCACGCAGGCGGAAGTCTGTGCAACCGCAGCTGCGTATCACACGGAAGCAGAGATGTACCCCAAAATGAGCCACGACATGATGCTCGACCCGGGCTGGGTTAACGTCGCCGAACGAATCCAGGCGTGGCTCGAAACGCGCGACCCCTGATCTGCGTCACCACACCGCGGATGCCTGGATACCGGCGATGATCACGTCGAGTCCGCTGCGAAAGCGTGCCGCGGCTTGACGAGTGCCGCGTCCGGCCGGGGTTACCGAGCGCAATTCTTCCATCGTTACCGAGCCCAGCAGGTACGTGAACAACACCGTATGTGCTGCGGCCGCAGGGGCTTTGGCGAGTCCGGCTTCGGCGAGAAGTGAACGGCTGAGCCGGTCGAGGCGACGCGCGCTTTCCCCGGGTTTCCTGGTCTGCATCATCCCGGCGACACCCAGTATCTGCCCGCAGCAAACCAACCGGCCGCTCGCTACGATTGCGCGATGGCAACCCGGCTGCACGGCAAGGTCGCAATCATCACCGGGGCGAGGACCGAAGCCTTGGCCCAGACAGGTGGTCCCACGTGAACCGCGTCAAGGCAGGCTTTTTCAGCCTCACGCCTTCGCCGCCCGCCGACGATGACGGCAGTTACCTGCGTTGGCACCTGCTCGATCACATGCCGGAGCAATATCAGCTACCGGGCATCGTGCACGGATTGCGCTGGATCTCCGATGGTGACTACGTCCACCGCCGCCTGGCGGCCCGGGGACCGCTGGAACAGCTCGGCAACGTCGTCCACTACCTCGTCGGCGATCCCGTTGAAGAAACCTTCGATGACTTCGTAACACTCGGGCGTGCGCTGCGGGAAAGGGGTCGCTTCCCGGTCGCGCGGCCGTCGCTGCAAGTCTCCGGTCTGCGACTGCTGGACTGGCAATCATCGCCGCACGCACTGATTTCCGCCGAGGTGGTGCCATTCCGGCCGCATCGTGGAGTACTGCTGATCGTCGAGGAAGCCCTCGAGGGCCGCCCAAGCCAGTGGCTGCAATGGCTGCACGCCGAACACAATCCGGGGCTGCTCGCCACCCCGGGCACGGCCGGGGCGTGGACATTCGGTTCGACCAGCGCATGGCGCGCCCAGCGGGGATGGCGGGCCGACCCCCACTACATCACGGTCGTGTACCTGGACGACGATCCCCTCACCACCACCGACACCTTGGCGCCGCTCGTCGAAGAGCGCTGGCGATCAGCGGCGGTGCGACCGGTTTTCGCCGGACCGCTGCGGACCATGATCAGTTGGGAAGCGTGGGCGTAAGCGATCGTTGTCCAACCGCGCTCACCTCTGAGATGCTGGCACCTTGGACATCTTCGCGGAGTGGCAAACCGGCGGCACCCAACTTCGGTGGCGGTCGTCTACCCCGGCCAACGACGGACGGGAACTCACGGTATTCAGCCGCCGCTGCGGCACACCCGGCGCGCCCGCTCTCGTGCTGGTGCACGGCTTCCCGACATCGAGCATCGACTATTTCGCGTTGACGCGCGAGTTGGGCTCGGAGTTCGACATGTTCCTGCTGGACTTCCCGGGCCACGGGCTGTCCGACAAGCCGCCCGAGCCCTACGTGTATTCGCTCTACGACGACGCACGCCTGCTTGTCCACGCGATCACCGCGGCGTGGAAGCTGACGGAATTCCGGATGCTCACCCATGACCGCGGCAGCAGCGTCGGCATGATCGCGCTGGGCATGTTGGCCGCCGAAGATCCACCGGCCCTGCCCCTCGACGTCATCTTTACCAACGCCAACATCTACCTCCCGCTGTCCAATCTCACGGTCTGGCAAACCGCGCTGCTCGAGCCCGCGACGGCGCGAGCCACGGCAGCAGCAACGACGCCGGAGACTCTGGCCGCCGGCATGGGAATGACCACGTTCATGCCGCGGCGGACGCCGGCCGACCCAGAGATCGCCGCGCTGGCGAAGTGCTTTGCCCACAACGACGGAATCCGCGTGATGCCAGACGTCATCCAATATCTGAATGAACGCGCCGCGGATGAAACCCGTTGGCTTGAAGCGCTTTCCCGCAGCGAGGTCGACACCACGGTGGTGTGGGGCCTGCACGACAACGTCGCGCCGGTGCGCGTCCCCAACTATGTGTGGCAGACGTATCTGAAGCACAAACCCGGTCGCAATCGTTACTGGGTGGTCCCGGGCGCCGACCACTATGTCCAGTGCGACGCCCCCGCGCAATTGGCCCAGATCGTTCGCCTCACGGCCCAGGGCGAGGCCATCGCGTTGCAAACACTCGGGAACCAACCCGACGGCGCCGTTCTGGTGGATCAAAGCGCACCGCGTTAGCAGACCCGATCGGGGCCATACGAACATCTGACATGTGTATGGTGACGAAATCATTCGAGTGAACGGGAGAAATGTATGGCAGATCGATTGACCGGCAAAGTCGCGTTGGTCAGCGGCGGCGCGCGCGGCATGGGCGCCTCGCACGTGCGCGCGATGGTGGCCGAGGGCGCCAAAGTCGTCTTCGGCGACATCCTCGACGACGAGGGCGAGGTGGTCGCCAAGGAGGTCGGCGACGGCGCCCGCTACGTCCATCTCGACGTCACCCAACCCGACGACTGGGATGCCGCGGTGGCGACTGCAGTCAGCGAATTCGGTGGCCTGCATGTGCTGGTCAACAATGCCGGCATCATCAACATCGGCACCATCGAGGATTACGCGCTGTCGGAGTGGCAACGAATCCTCGACATCAATCTGACCGGCGTCTTCCTGGGCATCCGGGCCGTCGTCAAACCGATGAAGGAAGCCGGTACTGGTTCGATCATCAACATCTCCTCCATCGAGGGGATCGCCGGCACCATCGCGTGCCACGGCTACACCGCGACGAAGTTCGGCGTCCGTGGGTTAACCAAGTCGGCCGCGTTGGAGTTGGGGCCCAGCGGGATTCGCGTCAACTCGATTCACCCCGGACTCATCAAGACCCCCATGACGGAGTGGGTTCCCGAAGACATCTTCAATACGGCGCTGGGACGGATCGCCCAGCCACAGGAGGTGTCCAACCTGGTGGTGTATCTGGCCAGCGAAGATTCCAGCTACTCGACGGGATCGGAATTCGTCGTCGACGGTGGAACCACAGCCGGCTTGGCGCACAAGGACTTCAGCGCAGTGGATGTCGGCGAGCAGCCGGAGTGGGTGACGTAGAAGCCGGCGAGCAGACGCAGAATCGCCCAACCACACAAGTTTTGGGCGATTTTGCGTCTGCTCGCCGTTATTGGGGCTGTTAGCCGGTGAAGACCGGCAGCTTAGACCAACCCCGCACGCTGGTGGTGTGCGCCTTGGTGGCGTTGGCGTAGTCGACTTCCCAATCCGGCCAGCGCTTGATGACCTCCTCCAACACCACCCGCGCCTGCATGCGCGCCAGCGCCGAGCCCAAACAGAAGTGCAGCCCGTGGCCGAAACTGAGATGCCCGGCGCCGCGATGGATGTCGAAGGTGTCCGCGTCGGGGTACTTACGCTCGTCGCGGTTGGCTGATCCGTTGAGCAACAACATGATCGAGCCTTCGGAAATCGTGGTCCCGCGGCATTCGACGTCACGCGCGACGTAGCGCGCCTGCACCGGCGAGGGCGCTTCGTAGCGCAAGACCTCCTCGATCGCCAAAGGAATCAGCGACGGGTTCTGCGCGATCTCTCGGCGCTGATCGGGGTGCTCGGACAGCAGTTGACCCATGAAACCGATCAGACGCGTCGTCGTCTCGTTGCCGGCGCCGGCGATCATGCTGACATACAGCAGCACCTCGGTCCGCGTGAGCCGCCGGGTGCCCTCGCGGTCCTCGAGCTCGGCGTTGAGCAGCTGCGTCATCAGATCATCCGAGGGATGTTCTACCCGCCAATCGACGTAGTCGGCGAACATCTCATGGCTGTGCTCCAGAAAATCCTTGGGCACCGGCCTGAATGTGCCCTCCTTAAGCGTGAGTTGGCGGCCGCCGCGGTCGCGGATCTCTTCCTGGTTTTCTTCGGGGATGCCCAAGAGGTAGCCGATCGTGCGCATCGGGACCATCGCGCCGATGTTCTCGATGAAGTCGAACCGCCCCGTGCCCCTCAACGGATCGAGCGCACGCACACAGAAGTCCCGGGTGAGTGGCTCGATCTCCTCCATCCGGCGCGGCGTGAAAACCCTTGAGAGCAAGCGCCGGTGGAGATCATGGATGGGCGGATCCTCGAACAGGATGACCCCGGGCGGGAAGTCGATGTTGCTCATGATGATGTCCATGGTGGTGCCATGGCCCGACGCGTAGACCTCCCAGTTGGTCAGCTCGGGGGCGACGTCTTCATATCGGCTCAGCGCGTAGAAGTTGTATTTGTCGTTGTGGTACAGCGGGGCTTCGTCGCGCAGCCGCTTCCAGATCGGATACGGATCGTCGTCGATGTCGAAATCGAATGGATCGTAGTACGCCTCGGTCGTGCCTGCTTCGGTCACAGTGACGCCTTCCTCTCTGACACAGCCTCGGGTAGCACAACCTCGCCCACGCGCTTGAGATACGGCCACGCGATCTCCGGCGGCAATCCACCGCACAATGGCGAGAGGTTGAGTACCTTGCCCGCGCGAATCCACGAAATCGCCTCGGAGACCGAGATAATCACGTGTGACGCACCCTTTTCGCGCAGCTCCGCAACGCTCGTCACGTGGGAGAAGCCCGCTGTTGTCTCGTCACCGGGATTCCACGCCGCGTAGGCCTGTACGTCGTGCAGCAGGTGCTCGCCCAGCTCCGACCAGGCCTGGTCGATGTCGTCGGCGACGAAGCACACCGAGGGGGTGTCGCGGTCGGGAAAAAATGTCGCACCCGGCGTGTGCCCGTGCTTTTCGCAGGCAGCCTCGTAGGCCTCGCGCATGCCGGGCGCATTCGCGTTGCCCAACATGCCCAGGCCGTATCTGCCCGCCCGCCGCGCCGCCGCCACCGTCCCGCCGCCCCACATCAACCCGGGTCCACCGGCGGTCAGCGGACGCGGTGTCACCGCGATCCGCCGTCCGTCGTGAACCACCGTTTCACCGGCGAGCAGCCGGCGCAGCAGCGCGAGCTTTTCGTCGGCGAGCCGCCCACGATCGCTCACCGCCAAGCCGAAGTGCTCGAACTCCTCGGGCCGGTACCCCAGGGCCAGGATGTACGACGCCCGTCCGCCGCTGATGATGTCGAGGACGGCCATGTCCTCGGCGAGGCGTACCGGCTCGTAGAACGGGAGGATCAGGATCAGGCTCAGGGCCAGACGTTGAGTGCGCGCGGCGATCGCGGGAGCCAGTATCAGCGGGGACGGCAAATATCCGTCCGCGGACCCGTGGTGCTCACACAAAACGGCGGCGAGGCCGCCGTGATCCTCGGCCCATGCACACATCTCGGGCACCGCGGCATACAGCTCGGCTGGAGCAGCACCCCACGCCGGGTCCCGCATGTCGAAGCGCATCGTGAACACGGCAACTCCTAGACAACCTAAGGTTTGATCTCACGTACGCTACGTCGGCTCAAAGATCTGCGTCAACGCTCAGTCGAATACGTGCCGCGGCAGGGTCGTCGGGATGTCCAGCGAACTCAGCAGGCCCGGCGCCGCGTCGACGACGTAGGGAATCGCGTTGACCACCCGCATGGCCGTGGACATCATCGCGGCGTGCCCGGCGCCGTGGCCCGCGGCCTCCCCCAGCGTCATCACGCAGTGAACGTCGGGATCGCCTTCGATGTCGACCCGGTACGTCGCGTCGCACTCTGAGGTCGGCCAGTCGGGTGCGACATCGCGGGCCATCCGGATGACGTGCTCGATCACGATGGCCTCCCGGCCGTTGACAACGCCCGCGGCCCGAGTCCGCACGGCTCCGCAGGTGCCAGCCGCGATCGTGCCGAATGCCACTTTGATGTCACGATCGGTCAGCTGACGGTCGAGGGTGCCGCGCACCTCCTCCACTTCGGCGCCGAGCCCGCTTGCCATCAGGTAAATCGGTGCCTTCCAAGCCAACTCGATGAATCCGGGTGTCTTGAGCATGGGTTCGAAATCCAGCGGTCGCCCGAAGCCCATCCCGTCCATCATCACGTCGGCCACCGGGTAGTGATCGTTGAGCGCAACCTCGCTGGCCGTGATGCAGCGGATGTTCTTTGATTGGGTCGTCATGAGCAGCGCGAGCTGATCGGAGGCGAATCCGGGAAAAATGCCCGACACGTAGAACGACGCGCCTCCGGCCTTGGCCGCCGTCTCGAGTTGGTCGCGCCAGTCCGAGGCGAAGTACGACGGCGGGTAGACCAGACTCGTCGACGATGTCGACACGACGTTGATGCCGGCCTCCAACAGCCGCAGGTAGTCAGGCACGGCGGCACCGTCCCGCTCGGGGCCGCTCGCGGCATACACCACGCAGTCGGGCGCCAGGGCGATGAGCGCGTCGGCGTCGTTGGTGGCCGCCACCCCCAGCGGCTCACCGCCGGCCAACTCGCCCGCGTCCTTACCGACCTTGTCGGGGGAATGCACCCATACCCCAACGAGTTCCAGATCCGGTCGGCGCCTGATCGCATCGATGGCGTTCGCTCCGACTCCCCCGGTAGACCACACGACGGTGCGCATACAGTCTCCTTACTGGTCTTGAGCCCGCGCGGCGGCGGCCACGGCAAGTTCCAGGTAGGGCCACGCCACCTCGGGTGCCACGCCACCACAGAGCGGGTGCAGTGGCAGCAGGCGCCCGCCGCGGATGTAGTCGGTCGCCTCGTCGGGCGTGAGAATGCGGTACGGGCCGCCGCTCTCCTCGCGCAGCGCCGAGACGGTATCGGCGCGGCTGATGCTCGCGACCGAATCGTCCTGGGGCCGGTAGGACGCCGCCATGATGGCGTCGTGCAACAGGTGCGGCCCCAGCACGTCCCATGCCTCATCAATGGCCCCCGGTGCGTCGCTGGCGACGAAAACCGTTGTCGGAGCGCCCTCGACGGGAAACTGAATCATTCCTGGCTCGTGTCCGTGGGCGCGGCATTGCGATTCGTAGAACTCCTTCAGGCCCGGCAAGGCGGTCTGGGAGACAAATCCGAACCCGTGGGTGCCGGCGCGACGAGCGGCGGCCTTGCTGCCGCCGGCAATCAACACCATGGGTCCACCGTCCGTCGCGCATGGCGGGGTGACGCGGACGTGGCGGCCCCGATATTCGACGACCTCACCACGCACCAACGGGCCAAGCACCGCCAACATCTCGTCTGCCACCCGGCCGCGCGTGGCCATGTCGGCGCCGAAGTGCTCGTACTCCTCATGCCGATGTCCGACGCCGAACGCGTACCACACCCGTCCCCTGCTGATCAGGTCCAGCACGCTCATCTCCTCGGCGAGCCGGACGGGGTCCCACAACGGAATCGCCACGGCGGCCAGCAGTATCGCCAGAGTGCGGGTCCGCGCCGCGATCGCCGAGGCCAGCATCAGCGGCGCAGGCAGGTGGCCGTCGTCGGCGCCGTGGTGCTCGGACAGCACAGCGAGCGCCGCACCTCGCGTTTCTGCCCATGCGCACATGTCGATGGCCGCGCCGTAGAGGTCGGCGGCCGGCCCGGCCCAATCGGGCGCCCGCATGTCGAACCTGAGCGTGAACATCAGCGTCGCTGCCGATGGCCCATCGACACGTCCATGGGGCCTAACCTAACATTTGTTCTGCAAAGCCAGACCTTGACCTCTTTCCGGCCACTCCCGCGTTCTCGACTGTCGGCTGATACGGGCCTTGGAAATGCCGAATTGAAGATGCTCCGCTCCAGAAATAGTCAAGATTGACGGTTTCATTTGGATGACAGGGTCGCTGCAGATCAATGCTCAGTTCAGCCAGTCAGCGAGCACCTCGTCGGTGTGCTGGCCGGGTACGCAAGGTGGGCCGTCGACGACTGCCGGAGTGCGCGAGAACCGGGGGGCCGGAGATGGCTGGGTTATGCCATTGCCGACGAAAAAGGTTTTGCGGGCAGCTAATTGCGGATGGCCTGGCGCATCGGACATGCCGAGTACGGGTGCGACGCAGGCGTCACTGTCGCTGAATATCTTTGCCCAGTCCTGCTGGGGCGCATCGTGACTGGCCCCACCGGCAACAAGTTTTCCGGACAGATCGACTGGGTGCAGATCGACATCGGCGACGACAGCCAAGACCACCTCATCAAACCCGAGGACCGGCTCACCGTCGCGATGGCACGGCAATAATGTTGCAGCTCTTGGCTGATTCAGAGGATGACTCAAAGGTGAGTCGAGCGGCTGGCAGCGTCGAAGAACCGCAATTCGAGCTCCATCGCCTGGTGATACAGGATGGCCAGGCGATCGTGATCGCCTCCGTAGCGGTCGAGTAGCATCTCGAGAGATCGTGCCTGGGCCTCGAATTGCGTGCTCGAGTAGATCATCACCCACTCGCGATAGGGACTCTCCGGCTTCGTCTGAGCGGCCAGCTGCTGACCGAGGTAGGCGTAGAGGCGCATGCACGGCGTCATCGCCGCCGCGATGTGGCCAACCGGCTCAAGCGCAGCGACGGCCAACAAGAAGTTGGTATACGCCGAGGTGGCGGGATCCGCCGCTTGGGGAAGGTCGACATCCCAGCGGGCCGCGTAGCCGTGGTGAAGGCGGAGCTCGTCGGTAGCGGCGTCGAGCAGCTCCCTGAACGCGATCAGCCCGTCTTGGTCCGGGCTCTTTGCCAGAGCCAAGGCGTAGGCGCGGCAGAACGCGTCGAGGAAGACAGCGTCCTGTCCCACGTAGTAGGCGAACGTAGCTCGGGCCAACTCTCCCGACGCGATGCCCTGGACAAACGTATGCTGCAGCGCCGCCTCGGCCAGGACTCGATTCCGGCGCCATAACGAGTCGGAAAGCGAGGCCACGAACTAAGCCTAGGGCTCGGCATAGCCTCGACCAGCCCTTCGCCCGAACAAGACAATTTTGCGGCTCGGCGGGTATATCCGCGCATCAGTGCGTTGTGTCCTGTCCACGGCTGACAGGGCGATCGCCGCGCGGCTAGGGCCTCGTGGAGGTTCCCGCAACGCCACTTCGGCTAACGTTGTTGCGGCTTGGCTACGCGTTGCGCGACGGGCGCAAATGTGGGAGGTGGTCGTGAGTGCCGGAACTGCCTCGGCGTCTGAATCTGCCGGGGTGGCGTCTAACCCCCTCGAAGAACTAACGCTGGAGCAACTGCGGGCGCGGACGAGCATGAAATGGCGTGCCCGCCCACCCGATGTCTTGCCGTTGTGGGTCGCCGAAATGGATGTCAAGCTGGCGCCGACGGTGGCCGACGCCATTCATCGGGCCGTCGACCTCGGCGACACCGGGTATCCCTACGGGACCGCGTTGGCCGAGGCGGTCAGCGAATTCGCTTCGCGGCGTTGGCAATGGGACGACCTGGAGGTCGGCCACACGGCGATCGTTCCCGACGTCATGCTCGGTGTGGTTGAGATGCTTCGGCTGGTCACTGAGCGTGGCGATGCGGTGATCGTCAACTCGCCGGTGTATCCCCCGTTCTACGCGTTCGTGTCACACGATGGGCGCCGGGTGATCGAGGCGCCGCTTGGTCGCGACGGCCGGATCGATCTGGACGCGCTGGAGGAAGCATTCTCGGGGGCCCGCGCGTCAGCCGGGCCAGACGGGAACGTGGCGTACCTGTTGTGCAATCCGCACAACCCGACCGGGTCGGTGCACACCTTCGACGAACTGCGCGGTGTCGCCGAACGTGCCCGTCGCTCCGGTGTCCGGGTGGTGTCGGACGAAATTCACGCCCCGCTGGTACTGCCCGGGGCGCGATTCACCCCCTATCTCACCGTCCCCGGCGCGGAGAACGCCCTGGCCCTGATGTCGGCCACCAAGGCATGGAATCTTTGCGGGCTGAAGGCGGCCCTCGCCATTGCCGGTCCCGAGGCCGCCGCGGACCTTCGGCGCATGCCCGAAGAGGTCAGCCACGGCCCGAGCCACCTGGGCGCCATCGCCCACACCGCGGCATTCCGCACCGCTGACGATTGGCTAGACGCACTGTTGCGGGGTCTGGACGCAAATCGAACGTTGTTAGGGGAGCTGGTCGCCGAGCATCTGCCTGGGGTCGTTTATCAACCACCGCAGGGCACCTATCTGGCGTGGCTAGATTGCCGACAACTCGGGTTCGGCGAGCAGGTCACCGAAGGCCTTGCGGTGGTATCGGATCTGTCCGGTCCGGCCCGGTTTTTCCTCGACCAGGCCCGGGTCGCGCTCACGTCCGGGCACGCCTTCGGGACCGGCGGAGCCGGACATGTGCGCTTGAACTTCGCCACCTCCCAAGCCATTCTCACCGAGGCGTTATCGCGGATGGGGCGGGCGCTGCAACATCTCCGATAGTTACGGGCGGACCTGCGACTCTTCTTCGCTGTCGCGGCCCAGACTGCTGAAGCCGGCGCCCGGCTCCTTCAGGCCCATCACGTACGGCACCCCGTCCGACTCGAACTTCAGCTTCGTGCGCAGCCGGCCGAAAAACCCCCGGTCTGGGACCGTCGGTGTCACCACGGACGAGGCGAGGTCGATGTAGTGAGTCGACGTTTCTCCGATGCCCTCGAAATGGTGCATCAGCGGCTGGCACACCTGGCGCACCGAGTCGTCCAGACACTCGGCCACCGCGTCGGTCATCAGCACGTATTCCGGCACCGGCACGTCGTTCTTCAGCATGCGATGCACCAGGATGACGTCAACGCCGGCCAGCTCGACGTTGCGCTTGACCTTCTGCTCTGCCACCTCGCCCTGGTGGGCGACGAACTTCAGCGACAGGTTGTCCAGCTGCTTGCAACTCGCGCAGTCGCAGGCAATGTCCTTTTTGAGCCTCTCCCGCCGCGCGAGGAACGACTGGCGCATCCCCGACAGCCGGTCGCCCACCAGCACTTTGGCGTTGCCGTCCGGTGCCCAGAAGAACGCGGCATCGCCCTCCAACTTTGCCAGCTTCAGCCCTTTGCCTGCGTCGATGACCGACTCGAGTAACTGCGCCACCGTCAGTTGCGCGTGGGTCAAATGCAGCCGGTTCCAATTCATGTAACGGGTGTAGCCGCCGATGTCGGCGATGAGAAGCACGGCGTGCCGGATGGCCATGAACTGGGATTTTAGTGGTCCCGCCTCCGTAAATAGCGACATGGTTGTACTTTCAGGACATTTCGTAGTGGACGAAGTCGCGTCGCCGAGAGACGCTGTCCGGGACGCCGCAAATGGCAGGTCCACCAGAGGAGCTGATCATGGATGTCCTGAGAACCCCAGACTCAAGGTTCGAAAACCTTGAGGATTACCCGTTCTCAGCGAATTACGTTGACGTGGCCGCAAGCGACACCGAGCCGCTGCGCATGCACTACCTCGACGAAGGTGCGCCCGACGGACCACCGATCGTGTTGCTGCACGGCGAGCCCACCTGGAGCTACCTATACCGCAAGATGATTCCGCCGCTCGCCGACGGCGGATTCCGCGTGCTCGCGCCCGACCTGATCGGCTTTGGCCGCTCCGACAAGCCCCGTCGGATCGCGGACTACACCTACCTGCGCCACGTCGAGTGGGTGACGTCGTGGTTCGAGCGCCTCAAGCTGAAGGATGCGACGCTGGTCGTGCAGGACTGGGGCTCGCTGATTGGTCTGCGCGTCGCCGCCGAGCAGGACGCCCGGATCGGGCGGCTGGTGGTGGCGAACGGTTTCCTTCCCACAGCTCGGGGGCGCACCCCCCGCGCGTTCCTCGTGTGGCGGACTTTCGCGCGCTACTCCCCCGTGCTGCCCGCCGGTCGCCTGGTGGCCACCCTCACCGTGCGTAGGGTTCGCGCCAAGGTGCGGGCGGGTTACGACGCGCCGTTTCCCGACAAGAGGTACCAAGCCGGGGCCCGCGCGTTCCCACAATTGGTGCCGACCTCACCCGACGATCCGGCAGTCCCAGCCAATCGGGCGGCGTGGGACGCCCTGGGCCGGTGGGAAAAGCCCTGCCTGGCCATCTTCGGACAGCGCGACCCGCTGCTGGGAAAAGCCGACCGCCCCCTGATCAAGCACATCCCGGGCGCGGCGGGACAGCCGCACGCCCGCATCAACGCCAGCCACTTCATTCAGGAGGACAGCGGGCCAGAATTGGCCGACCGCATTCTCGCCTGGCTGCCACCGGCCCCCGACTAGTCCCGGCTAGTCACTGATCAGCCGCGCGACGCCGCGCAGGACCACGCGGCTTATCCCGTGCCGCGCCTGATCAAGTACCGAGCCGGCATCCGGCGGCGGCGCTGTGCCGAAGCGCGGGAACAGGGCCAGCGCATTGGTGCGCTCGATCGCGCCGCGGGTGTGGGCGTCGAGTCCGGGGTATGTTTCCAGGCCGGCGGCGAACAGCTTCCCGGCCGCGACCGGGGCGAAGGGCCAGTCGGACCCGAAGGTGACGTGTCCGGGTTTGGCGAAGGCGAGCAGGCTCGGCAGAGCCGCGGCGCTCGACGACAACGCGGTGTCGAAGTAGAAGCTGGCGAAGTCATCCAGGCTGTCGCCCGGGCTTTGCCCCGTGTCGCTCAAGATGCTGACCGCCATCCGGTGCGAGGCGTAGGGCACGAATCCACCGGCGTGGCTGAGGATGAACCGGATGTTGGGGTATTTGCGCCGAATTCCGTTGCGGACAAGCAGATACGCGGCGCGGGTGGTATCGAGCAGGAAGTCCGTCGCGAACGGCGGAACACCGTCGACGGCGGGGCCGGGCAGCTCGGCGGGGTGGATGAACGCCACCGCCGAACGCGCGTCGAGGGCCGCGAACAGATCGTCCTGCCCACCTTGTCCCAGGTAGACGCCCGCCGCGTTGGCCAGCAGGACGACGCCGTCGGCGTGCAGTTCGTCAAGGGACCGCACTACCTCGGCGACGGATTCGTCGACGTGCGGCATCGGGACGGTGGCGAAAAAGCCGAACCGATCGGGGTGAGCGGCGATGACGGTAGCCAGGTAGTCGTTGAGGTCACGAGCCAGCGCGGCGGCATCGGCCCGGTTCGGCAAGAACGCGGTGCCGGGCGTGGACACCGACAGAATCGCGGTTCCCACACCGAGTTCGGACATCGTCTGCAGCGACCCCTCCGGACTCCACTCTGGTGCGGCGCGTCCACCAGCCTCGTCGATTCCCTCCTTGCGCAACAGGTTTCGGTAGTCGGTGGGGATGGCGTGGTGGTGGGTGTCGATTCGTAGCATCGTTGCTCCTCGAGTGGGCGGCGATCAGTGGTCTGGAATGCCCGCGCCGGCGAGCGCGGGGACGACGTCCTCGTCACGTAACAACGCCCAGTTGATGGCCATCCGGCCCGCCGTCCTGCTCATTGCCGACATCGGCAAAGGCCTGAGGCTGGCGAAGCAGGGGCGACGCCGCGTTCTTTTGGGCACCACCGCTGCATCATGAACATCGCAGCCAGCCGATGGGGAATGTTTACCAGCCGTCGGCAAGCGTGTAAATGTTGCTACAGGCTCGAAGCCGCCGTCGCAGTGGTTGCCGAAGGCCCGCAGGAAAAGGGGCGCTGAGATGGATTTTTTGACATTACCGCCCGAGGTCAATTCAGTGCGGGTGTATGCCGGTCTGGGGTCGGGTTCGATGTTGGCGGCGGTGGCGGCCTGGGATGGATTGGCCGCCGAGCTGCGCTCAGCAGCGGCCTCGTTCGGGGCGGTGACCTCGGGCTTGTCGGGTGGGTGGTGGCAGGGTCCGTCGTCGACCGCGATGGGCGACGCGGCCGCTGCCTATGTGGCGTGGCTGGGCGCGGCGGCGACCCGGGCCGAGCGGGCGGCCTCCCAAGCCCAGGTGATGGCCGGGGCATTCGAAGCGGCATTCGCCGAGACAGTGCACCCAGCGGCGGTCGCGGCCAATCGCGCGCAGTTGGTGTCGCTGGCGGGGTCGAACCTGTTCGGGCAGAACGCCACATCCATCGCGGCGATCGAGGCCGAGTACGAGCAAATGTGGGCCCAGGACGTGGCCGCGATGGTGGGTTACCACGCGGCGGCCTCGGCGGCCGGCGGGCAGCTGAAGCCGTGGCAGCGGCCGCCGCAAAGCTTGCCCGGTCAGGTCTCGGCCTCAAGTGGGACACGTATCACCGTGCCCGGTGCTGCTCCGGGGCTCCTCACCGGAAACGAGACACCGCAGCAGTATGCGGCGATTAACGCTGCGATTGGTGAGAACTGGTTCCCCGGCACCACGGCAGAGGTGGTCAACTACCCAGCCACCGCTGGTTTGCTCAGCGGCCTTAGGGCCCCCACTGCCAACCAGTCCATCGCCATCGGTCAGCAGATGTTGAACACCGACATCCTCAACGCGGCGGCCACCGGCCAGCCGGTGGTGGTGACGGGTCTGTCGGAGGGCACGATCGTCATCGACGCCGAGGAAGCCTATTTGGCTACCGCACCGAACGCGCCACCACCAAACATGGTGACGTTCGTCGAGTTTGCCAACCCTCAGCGCGGCCTGGCCGACACCTACCTCCACGCCGGCGTTACTATCCCCGGCGCCGGATATACCGTGGAGGATGCGCCGGTGAGCCAATACAACACGACTGTGGTGTACCGCCAATACGACGGTTGGGCCAATCCCCCCGACCGTCCTTGGCACCTGCTGGCCGACGTGAATGCGGTGGCGGGCTCGGCCTACTTACACACAGCTACCGAGTTGGCCTCGCCGTCGCAGGCGGTGGAGGTGTCCTCTGTCACCGACTCGCTGGGCGGAACCACGACCACGTACATGATCCCCACAGCTACGCTCCCGATGCTGATGCCACTTCAGCACATCGGTGTTCCGTCCCCGATTGTTAATGCGCTGAATAACCTGCTTACGCCTATCGTCAACGAGGGCTACTCACAGTTCGACCCGAATGGTGGCCCTTATTTCAGCGAAGGCAACCTGGTGTGGTAGTCCCCCATCTTGGGTGCGCCCGGAATTTAGACAATTCGCCGAGGACAAGCGGGCGGGGCGGCCGGCGCACGACACAATGTAGCCATGACCACCACACCAGCAGCTCCGCGTGACGCCAACCAGATAGCCGCATACCGACTCGCGGCGTTGTTGATCGGCGTGGGTACCACCCACTTCTTGGCACCCAAACCATTCGACACGATCGTGCCTGCCGAGCTGCCCGGAAGCCCGCGGTTCTATACGTACGCATCGGGAGTCGCCGAGCTAGCCACCGGAACGCTACTGCTGCCGCGGCGCACCCGGCGATTCGGCGCGCTGGCGGCCGCCCTGCTGTTCGTCGCGGTCCTCCCGGCGAACATCAACATGGTCCGGTTGTGGTGGGACAAGCCCTGGCCGATGCGCATCGCCGCCCTGGCCCGGTTGCCCTTACAGATTCCGATGATCACCGCTGCGCTCAAGGTCAGGAGCAACAGCTAGCGTTACGACGATGCGGGACAAGCGAGTCATCAGACCGTAGCCTGACGATTGCGCCTGGGACGGCGAACATCCGCCTAGGTTTCACCGATCCTCGGTGACTCCTTCGCCAAGGCGATCAGCCCAAAGCGAACTCGGTGGGAAAGACAGCGTCGAGCGGATCGACTTTGGTGACCACTAAGTTGGCATACGGCGCCAACTACGAGGGCTCAACCGCACACCATCAGTCGCGAACGTCCTCGGTGGACTGCACAGGAGGTCCTCGTGGCCAAGACGGACATCGCGGCACTGCTCGCGATAGCGGCCGCCTTGATGATCGGCATCGGAGACGTCCTCCAACAGCGATCCGCCCAACAAGTCACAGACAAACCGGTCGGTACCTTCGCACTCTTCGGCCGGTTGCTACGCGATCGCCGGTGGTGGGCGGGCAGCGTCGTGGCCGGCGCCGGGTTCGGGCTACAGGCCGCAGCGCTCGGCCTGGGTTCGGTGGTGCTCGTGCAGGCGCTGTTGGTGACCTCGTTGCTGTTTGCGCTGGTCATCAACGCGAAGGTAAACCACCGCAGAATCACTCGCTGGCAAGGGATTTGGGCCGTGCTGCTCGCCGCTGCCGTCGCGGTGGTGGTCACGGTCGGCAACCCGCAAGCCGGGAACCCACGCGGGTCACCCCAGACCTGGGCCGCCGTATCCGCAGTCATGGGCCCGGCGCTGATCCTGTGCCTGATTGGTGCTCGTACCTTCTCGGGCTCGGTCAAGGCACTGTTGCTGGGGCTGGTGTCCGGTTCGCTGTGGGGCCTGTTCTCGGTGTTGACGAAGGGTGTGGTCGACCAGCTCGACCATGGCATTTCGGCATTACTGCGCACACCTGAGGTGTACGTGTGGGCGGTTGTGGCGATCGCTGCCACAGCCTGGGAGCAGTCGGCGTTTCGCGCCGGCCCGCTCACCGCGTCGCTACCCGCGGTGAATGTGTCCGAGCCCATGGTTGGATCGGTGCTCGGCATCGTCGTGTTGGGTGAGACGCTGAACACCAACACCGTCGGCTGGGTCGCAGTCGGCGTGTCGGTCGCGGTAATGGCCGCGGCGACGGTGGCTCTGGCTCACAGCCAGGCCACCGCGCCCGCCGGCGAGCGGCGAGAGGCCGGGGCCGACAACGGCGATCGACTGGCGCGTGATTCGTAGCCCGACACGGCTGCGTCCCTCGTTGGCGGGTGCCGGATTCTGCCCAACAGCCTTGAGATTGGCTGAGGCGGCGGCTAATTCGCCTTCCGGGCCGCTGAGTTGGGGCCGCTTCGGTGCAGATGTCGGCGAGACCGGCCAGCTGGCCGATAGTTGGATCATCCGCGGATGAGGACAAACGGCCTACGCTCGACGCGAGAAAGTGAAGACTCTGTGGTGCTGAAGTGCAACGCAGCGGGATGTGCTGGTCGGCGGGGCCACCTACACGATCGAAGGAGCGACAAGGAAATGAACCAAGGTGACCTCACGGTGGTTCGGCACCGAAGCGGAGTGCTGGTGTCCACGCTGCCACAGGCTTTTCAGGAGACCGCGGCCTTGGTCCCGGACTCAGTGGCCCTCCGGACGGTCGGCGACGGGGCGGTCATCAGCTGGCGCGAGTACGCCGATTGGGTGCGGAAGATTGCCACCGGGTTGGCGGAGCTCGGCGTCGAGCCTGGCCACACCGTCGGCCTCCTGCTGCGCAACCGTCCGGAGTTCCACTTGACGGACACCG
>CAVYDT010000001.1:0-987826 GCA_963767375.1 uncultured Actinomycetota bacterium | reverse complement strand
GACGGCAACGACACCTGGCTTTACGAAGGGCGTCAGTCCGGCAACTTTGCCCTGAACGCCGTCGCAGGCAAGCACCCCCGGGAATTCGGCATGGACCCACGCAGCTACGACGACATGCTGCCCGGCTGCCACGACATCGCCGACCGCATCAAAGACATGGACACCGAAGGCGTATGGGCCCAGCTGTGCTTTCCCAATTTCGGTGGATTCGCCGGCAGCACCTTCCATAAGGCCGAGGACAAGGACTTCGCGAAGCTGTGCATCAGCGCCTACAACGACTTCATCCTCGACGAGTGGTGTGCCTACGCCCCCGAGCGCCAGATCCCGTTGGTGATGGTGCCGTTCTGGGACATCGACGCGTCGGTGGCCGAGATCGAACGAACCGCCGCCAAAGGCGCGAAGTCGGTTTCGTTCATCGAGGCGCCACACAAACTAGCCCTACCGTCGTTCCACACCGACCATTGGGATCCGATCCTGCGCATCTGCGAGGAAGCCGAACTTCCGCTGTCGATGCACTTCGGCTCCGGTGGCGTGCCGCAGGGGCTCGCGCCGGACGGCGATATGTTCATCAGCATCGCGCTGTTCGGGCTGAACTCGATGATGGCGACCGTCGACCTGTTGATGTCCCACGTGTTCTACAAGTTTCCCAATCTCAAAGTCGCGCTTTCCGAGGGCGGCATCGGCTGGATGCCGTATCTGCTGGAGCGCATCGACTACTCGTGGGGCCGGCACAAGTACTGGTGCAGCATCAACGCGGACAAGCTTCCTTCCGAGCTCTTCCGGGAGCACATCTACGGCTGTTTCATCTCCGACCAGTCGGGCATCGAGCAACGGCACCGCATCGGGATCGACAACATCATGTTCGAAAGCGACTATCCACATTCGGATTCCAACTGGCCGCACACCCGCAAGTTGCTGGCCGAGCACCTCGTCGATGTGCCGGACGACGAGGCCCGAAAGATCGTCGAGCTCAATGCCCGCAGGCTGTACCGGTTTTGGGACTGAGGCGACCGCTGGTGGGAGAAATGATGAGGACGAACGGATCCGATTTGGTGTTCGACCCGTTCAAGCCCGGACCACGAGACCAGCTGCCGCAGGTACTCGCCGAATTGCGGGAACGATTTCCGGTCTACCGCACCAACTCTGACATCTGGGTGTTGTCGCGGTTCGACGATGTCAAGGCAGTGCAGTCGAACCCGCAGCAGTTCTCGTCGCGGCCCAACCCCTACGAGGGATCCGCGCCGCCCGATGAGGAGATGAAACCGGAAGTACTCGAACGACTGCTTGCGCTGGCCGCGGGCATCCCGGTGGACATGGCCGAGATGGCTTCCGCGAAGACCATCGCTGCAGCCGACCCGCCCCAGCACACTCGGATGCGCCGCATCGTCAGCAGGGGATTCACGCCGCCGCGCATCAAGGAGATGGCGACCGCGATCGAGGAGATCGTCGAACGCTGTTTGGCCGGACTCGAAGACCAGGCCGCCTTCGACGTGGTGGAGCGCCTCGCCGTCCCGTTGCCCGTGGAAATGATCTGCCACATTCTCGGCATCGACCGCAGCCATTACGGCCAGGCGAAGCGTTGGTCGGACGCGTTCGCCGCCGCAGCGGGAGGGGTGTTCAGCAGCCCCGCTGAGCGAAACGAGTTGATGTTGAGCACCATTAAGGAGTTCAGCACATATTTCGTTCCTCTCATCGAGGCACGTCGCGCGGAACCCAAGGGCGACCTGGTCAGTGCGATGGTCGCGGCGATCGACAACGAGTCGCTGAGCAACGTCGAAACATTGATGGTGGCGATCACCATTATGGTCGCCGGCAACGAGACGACGACGAATCTCATCGGTAACACCGTGGTCGAACTGTTGGCCAACCCCGATCAGCTCAAGCTGTTGCTCGACGATCCTGCACTGCTGCCCAACGCGGTTGACGAAGCCAATCGATTGACCTGCCCGATCCAATTCGCCTTTCGCGAGGCGACTGAAGACGTCGCGATCGCCGGCACGCCAATCCCCAAGGGCGCGATCATCGCGTTGCACATGGCCGCGGCCAACCGAGATCCGCGCCGCTTCGATGACCCCGACCGCTTCCTGATCAACCGGCCCCCTGGTAAGAACCTGGCGTTCGGACACGGCATCCACTTCTGTCTGGGCGCTCACCTCGCCGGTCAGGAGGTGCGCGCCGCGCTTGGCGGGCTGCTTCCGTACCTCGACCGGCTCGAGGTAGCCGGAGCGCTGGAGCGCAACCCGACTGCGTTGCTGAACGGCTGGCAAAAGGTCGAGCTAGCGTGGATCTAGGAAATTGTGCGCGCCTGCGTGAGTGACAACGAATCGCCAAGGGCCACCGTCGCATCGCTGAGCGACGGGTCCGTCGTGGTAGCACCCGTTCTCCGCGGCTTAGTCGTTAGCAACTGCCGCCAGCCACCGGTGCCGCTCGGTGCGTCTGAGCGGCACTAACGGGTCGGCCCCGCTCCAACTGGTCAGCTCGCCAGTGCCCGCATCGCTGTGGCCACGATGGCGTCGGCGTCGGCCGGCGTCAATCCTCCGTGCCCGGTCGCCCTCCGGTACATCGCCGCCCCGA
Source organism: uncultured Actinomycetota bacterium (assembly GCA_963767375.1). GTDB lineage: Bacteria > Actinomycetota > Actinomycetes > Mycobacteriales > Mycobacteriaceae > Mycobacterium. Next base: position 985,252 of record CAVYDT010000001.1, on the reverse strand, counting down.
AGATGAGATCCAGGGCCACCTCGGGGTCGAGGTTCGGATTCAGTTCACCGCGGGCGACTCCGCGGTCCCAGATCTTCCTCACGGCAGCTCGGCGGACGTTCACCTGGTGTGTTCGTATCCGCTCGCGTTCAGTTGGGTAGAACTGCGACTCGCCGACGAGTTGGGCGTAGATCGCGCCGAGTGGGCTGGTATAGAAGCGCATCATGGCGCGTAACGTCAGGCGGAAATCTTCAGCCGCCGATCCGGTGTCGGGCACGGGCGCGTCGGCCATCATTTGGTGCAGGAATGCGTCAATAGCCACCGCCGTTCTGTTCGGCCACCATTTGTAGATGGTCGCCTTGCTGACCCCGCTGCGTGCGGAGATCCGGTCGACCGACGCCCTGCGCAGGTCGTCCTCCTGCATTAGTTCCATGGCGGCTTTCAGGACGGCGTCGCGGTGTTCCTCGCTGCGCGGCCGGCCACGCTGTCGATTTGGGGTCATTGCTCCAGTTTCCTACCCGTCGTTGGTACAAAGGTAATTACTAGACGTCTCGCTGTGAGTACGCCCCTGTGAGTTGCCACGGGCCAGACGGGACGTGCAACATGCTGACGTGAGATTGTTCACTATCTTCGAGCGCGTCGGACCCGAAACCCGTAGGCGTCGAAGAACTTCCAGCAGACGCCAGCACAGGAGAACCACCAACACGGGAACAACAATGAACCACGCCGTACTCGACGAGGTCCGCGTCGAGTACCCGGCGCCATGCCCATGCTGCGGCGCCAACACCGCCCAACCATGCCAACCCGGCTGCTCCATCGCCGCAATCCAAGCCAAACTAGCCGCCAGGTGGCTGTAGGTGCCGGTGTGACTCATCATGGCTGCCTTCGTCGGGGGTTGGCGGGCCACTAACTCGGTGGACCCCACGGGGGGTGTTCACCGCCAGTAGGCATCGATGACGGAGGGTCGGATCGTTCCGATTGTTCCGGTTGCTCACTGCCTACAGCGATCGAAGCAGCGGTTTGTCCGCGGACGTAGCTCTGGACGCACTTTTCATGGTCATCCGTTTTACCGATGTCGAGACCTAGTGGGAGGGAAGCAATGTCGTCTGTGGTGGCTCTCCCGGAAATGCCTTCGGCGGCAACAGATCTGGCGAGCATCGGTTCGGGGCTGCGCGCGGATGGCAACGGAGGATTGGTCTGCTGTCACGAGGTCCGTCGGCGTGGAGGCCGGCAAATCATGGCTAGCTGTAACGAAAGCGATTGAGTTAGCGCCCCTAAGGGAAGGATTGCTGATGAGTTACCCAGTGTTGCCTCCGGAGGTCAATTCGGCACTCATGCATGCCGGTGCGGGGTCGGGGCCGATGCTCGCGGCTGCGACGGCCTGGACTGGGTTGGCCAACGAATTGCGCACGGCGGCGTCCTCGTTTGCGTCGGTGACCTCGGGCCTATCGGGTCAGGGCGGGACGTGGCAGGGTCCTTCGGCGGCGGCGATGGCGGCCGCGGCCGCGCCGTATACAGCCTGGCTCAGCACGGCGGCCAGCCATTCCGAGCAGGCCGCCTCCCAAGCCACGGCGGTGGCGGCCGCTTACGAGGCGGCGCACACCGCCACAGTGCCCCCGCAGCTGGTATCGATCAATCGGGCGGTGACCGCCGCGCTGGCAAATACGAATTTGCTTGGGCTGAACTCCCCTGCGATCGCGCAAAAGGAGGCCGAGTATGCCGAGATGTGGGCCCAGGATGTGACCGCGATGGGCGGCTATCACGCCGGCGCCTCAGCGGCCTGGTCGCGATTGGCACCCGTCCAGCAGCTGCTGCAGTGCCTGTGCCGTCCGGGTAAGCCACCCGTACTGCCCACGGCACCGGTGCCCTTGAAACCGCCCCGCGCCCTTTCGGGGTTGTGGTAAGCCCTGGCGCGCCTTCTATTGATATGCGCGCCCCAGTTCGCCGGGTGCCGGCGAGAGCTGCTGGGGGAGAACGACACCAGCTACCGATTAGCTCAGCAGTCGGCCGTGCCTGCCAGTCATACGCCGGCGTCGATCTGTAGAAGGCGACCAGGATAGCGTTTTCTTCAAGCGCGTGATTCCTTCAGGGACGCTGCGGGCAGTACGAAAGCTCCAGCCGCCCCGTTTCCTGCGTCCTGGCAACGCATTGGTCCGCTCCGGGCACGAAGGCGTCGATCGCTGAGGGCGCGCTTGGGGTTTTCAGATCGGCTCAGCACCCCTGCACCGAATGATGCTTCACGGCGTACTTCGCGGACGCGTCAATTCTTGTGTAGCGGTTACCACTGCCACGCCATATTCGGCTTGATCCGGGGGAAGATCGGGAGCACCGCCGCGCCCTATGTCATAAAGCCCTAAGTGCATCCGGGTGCGCGCCGGCGCAACGCGGAATACGTTAGAAGCTAGTGCCATTCCTGAGAAAGAATCGCGATGACTGCTGATGTCGATCCGTCGGTGCCGCCCAGCGGAATCGGCTGTGCTGAGTGCGATGCCGTCGGCAGTTGGTGGGTGCACCTACGGCGCTGCGCGGCCTGCGGCCACATCGGTTGCTGCGATGATTCGCTGGCCCGGCACGCCACCGCGCACTGGCGCGAAAGCGGGCATCCAATCATCCGATCTTTCGAGCCGGGCGAGGACTGGTTCTGGGACTACGCAAGCAACGATTACTACCAGGGTCCAGAACTTGCCCCACCGCAATGCCATCCGTTGGACCAGACGGCCCCTGGTCCGCGTGGCCGCGTGCCGCGAAACTGGGCCGCCTTGCTCCGCGAGCGAAACGGATGAGCCATTTGGCCCAAGAGGATGCCTGCGCCTTTTGGTGCCGTGACCGTAACTCGGCTTGTATGCCCGAGCGCGCAAAGGGTTTTTGGGGGGTTTAGCGTACCGCCCGCGGGACTCCGGGGAAAGTGGCCCAAAAGCCGACTATTCAGCTCCGCATGAGTTTTTCCCAGCTTTCTCTAGTCTTCATATTTGTGCCGCTTTGGACCCGCACACTGTCGGCACCCTCAAAGCCGAGAAGAAAGAAGAAAGGAAGCGCATCTCATGCCCTCACCTCGCTGGCTGGCCAGACTGGCCGTCCCCGTTATGGCTGGCGCCGCTCTGGTTACTAGCGCTGCGATTGCGACCGCCGACCCCGCTGATGGCGCATACCTCACTCAACTGCGCACCCTCGGCTTCACTTGGCCGGCGGATCAGGGCCACGACGGCGCCATGATCCAACTCGCGCACCACATTTGCTTCGATCGCTGGTTTGTGGGCATGCCGCCGGACCGGATTGCCCAGGACATCCACTCCGTCATGGGCGACCAAGGCTTATCTTTCGGCGACGTCACGTCCATGGTTAACACCGCAGAATCGACCTATTGCCCCAACGGTTAGGTGACGCCGCTACCCTGCCGCAACGGGCGGGAACGCACCAGCGTCGGCCACCAGAACCAGGGTCCCAGGATTCTGAGGTTGGCCGGCACGACGAACGAGCGCACGATCAGTGTGTCGAGCAGGCCGATGCACACGGTGGAACCCACCTGACCGATGGTTCGCAGATCGCTGGTGAGCATCGCCAGCATGGTGACTGCGAACACCAAACCCGCCGACGTCACCACGCCACCGGTGCTGCCGAGAGCGCGGATGAGACCGGTGTGCAATCCGGCGTGAATCTCCTCTTTGACCCTATTGATCAGCAGCAGGTTGTAGTCCGACCCGACCGCCACCAGGATGATGAACGTCAGCGGTAGGACGAGCCAGTGCAGGTGCAGGCCGATCAGGTGCTGCCAGACGAGTATGGAAAGCCCGAACGCTCCCGCATACGAGAAGGCCACCGTGCCGGGAATGACCAAGGCCGCCACCAGATTTCGCGTGATGAATCAGAGCAAGGGGTCGTTTAGCAGCGCCCCGAACGCCACGACTTTTTCACACGCGGGGTTTGAATTTTGTAGACTAGCAAACGTGTTGCGAGATAACAGATTTCAGAAACGCGCGAATTCGCGAAATGCGTTGCTTTTCAACGCCGGGACCTCACGATATGTCTTCACCACGGATGTATCGGTTAACGAAGTCCAGGCCTTCGTCGGTAACCTCGTACCTGTAATCGGTTTGTTCACCCCGTTGGATCGCTACGGGCGCTAGTTCAACTCGTCTCAAAAGCCCGTCATTGACTGCGTGGAGGAGAGCGATCTCCAGACCCGCCTCGACGATGAAGGATCTCTGGTCGGTCTCGGCAATCTGGTCGAACACCCGGCGCTCGAAATCAGAGTAGCGGCTGTTCAAGATCCCGAGATTGCGCTTATACATGCGCATCGACTGCCGATCGATTTCTTTCTTTCGGCAGCTAGGGCATAACGCGATGAGGTTCTCGAACGTGTCGTCATGGCCCTGTGACTCAGGCACGATGTGAGCTATCTCGGTCGTTCGGTGCCGACAGGTGGGGATAGCGCATCTGTGGCCCGCCTCGAACAGCACCATCCTTTGTCGGGCCATTGGCACACCACCGAACCCACCCCGGCCGAAACCTCGCCGGGCCGGCAACGGCGCGCTAGCCGTGAGATCGGCCCTCCACGTTTTCGCGAAGCGATGGATCATCCATGCGACGAAGCACACTCCTATCACCAACACCCCGTAGTGCAGCCCCATGCTCCACCAGGGTCGGCCGGGCTCCTCCAGAGCGGCCACCGCTGGAATCGTCCTCGTGGGCGGGGGACTTGGCAGAACGACCTGAGAGGTCTGCGCCGGCGTCACGGTCGTAGGCGCGGGCTTCGGCGGAGCCTTCGGAATCTGCACCGGCACCCAGCTCGGAGGCGGCTGGGCCGGGCCCGCCGCCGCGGCTTCGTAGTACACGCGTGGCGTCGAAATACGATATTGCGCCACCGGAAGCAGATAGTTCCGGCAGGCTACGGAGTCTGCCCCAACGCCGGCACATGGGGCCCATGGAGCCGCCTGTGCCACAGCGGGTGTGGTGGCTAGCACCGAGAACGGTGCTAGCGCTATGGCGGCTGCCGCCGCCGCGATAACCTTGCTCGTTCCGCCCTGGCCGATCAGCGTCGGCAGCCGGTGACGCTCGAACGCCATCTCGCCCTCTGGCCTTTCCCACGCCCTCAGCTGGTCGGACATGCTAGCGACCCACCAGTTAAAAATACTCCAACCGGGGTGGCGGTGGACGGCAGCGGCACCAAATACGTCACCGACACGGGCAACAACGGGGTGCTCAAACCATGGCTGGGTAAACATCCCGCCGGTCAGGTCATATCTAGGTCACGGACCCCGTCGAAGAAGCGGAACCGGAGGACGGCTTCCGCTAAATTGCCGATCAGGCGTAGGCGTGACCTACGGCAGCAGAGGCAGCCGCCACGGTGGCATCCCGAGCAGCCACAACCGCGTCACGGTTCAGCCGCAAAATGCGCAGCGCCGTGGCGATCAGGATGACCGCCACCGGCAGTTCGACGAGCGTCGCCGTCAGCGCGGATGCCCACAGGTCGTGGGGGCCGGCAGTCATCACGTCGAACCACGCATCGCAGATCAGCAACACACCGGTCGTGAACGCGGTCAGCGGCACCAACTGCCGACGAACGAAAACGAGCACCGCGGTCGTGGCCATGAATGCGACAAGCAAGATATCGAATCCCACCCAGGTTGCCAGCCAGTCGTGCGTGACGTAGTTCGCCGTCTTGGTGATCACCAAGAACACGATCCACGCGACCAGCCCGATCGCCCCGCCTGCCATCAGCGCCAAGCGCAGTCGTCGCATTCCCGGCACCGCCGGTCCCGGGACCAACTCGTCGAGTGGCCTTTCCAACCGATGTGTAGTGGGCTCATCAATAGGCGATGTTGCGGTGTACATGGTGGTTCCGGTCCTTGCTAGATTGTAAACGCTTACGTTCACTATTTATTTACAGAAGCATACTCTGCTCGGCGAAGGAACGCTAGCGGCTACTAAGGATCGTCTGAAGGCATGTGGCTCTCCCTAATGACCCGCGTTGGCCTTACACTGGGTCGGAAATGAGCGCTTATCAGATGGTTGTGGTCGGCACCGATGGCTCGGACTCGTCGCTGCGTGCGGTGGACCGCGCAGCCGCGATCGCTGCGGATCACGGCGCGAAATTGATCGTTGCGACGGCGCATCTCCCCGTCCCGGTGGAAAAGGGCCGCTACGCCATCCCGCCGGGGAGCACCCACGGCCAGGACTACCGGTTGGTGGGCGAGGCCCCCTTCTACGCGATCCTGCGCGACGCCAGGGAGCGGGCGCGCAAAGCCGGGGCCACGAACGTGGAGGAGAAGCCGATCGTCGGTGCTCCCATCGACGCGCTGGTGCACCTGGCCGAGGAGGTCGAGGCCGACCTGTTGGTCGTCGGCAACGTCGGGCTCAGCAGCGTCGCCGGGCGGCTGCTGGGATCAGTCCCATCCGAAGTCTCCCGCAGGTCCAAGACCGACGTGCTGATCGTGCACACCACCGGCTGAGGCATCGTTAAGAATCGTTCGGCGTCGGACCGCAACCTTTAGCGCTGCGGTACTGGACGGGAGCGCACCAGCGTTGGCCACCAGAACCACTTCCCGAGGATGCTGAGGACGCACGGCACGACGAACGAACGCACGATGAGCGTGTCGAGCAGCAGGCCGATGCATACGGTGGAACCTATCTGACCGATAGTTCTGAGATCGCTGGAAAGCATCGCCAGCATGGTGAACGCGAACACCAAACCCGCGGACGTCACCACGCCACCCGTGCTTCCGAGTGCGCGGATGAGACCGGTGTGCAACCCGGCGTGGAGTTCCTCCTTGACTCGGGCGATCAACAGTAGGTTGTAGTCCGAACCCACCGCCACCAGGATGATGAACGTGAGCGGCAATATCAACCAGTGCAGGTGCAGGCCGATGAGGTGCTGCCAGAGGAGCACGGAGAGCCCGAACGCCCCGGCGTAGGAGAAGGCCACCGTGCCGGGGATGACCAAGGCGGCCATCAGACTTCCCGTGAGGAACAACATGATCAAGAAGATCAGCACGAAGGCGGCGACCGCCACGATAGCCAGATCGGATGCGCTGTATTCCTTGATGTCCTTGTCGGTCGCTCCCGTGCCGCCGATATAAACTTTCGCGCCGGCCAACGAGGTCTCTTTCAAGATCGTGGTTATCGCCGTGGGGAACTGTTCGACATGGACCACGCCTTCGGGGCCCATGGCGTCCCCCTCGTGGGTGACGATGAACCGAGCAGCCTTGCCGTCCGGCGACATCAGGAGCTTCTCACCAGTCTTGACGTCTTCGTTGTCGAAACCTTCATGGGGGATGTAGAAGAAGTCATCGCTCTTGGACTGGTCGAAGTCGAGCCCCACATTGACCTGGTCGAAGAATGTCTGGTCCGTCTGTGTGGACTGCAGGGCCGACTGGCCGTAGGTGTTGGTTAAAAGAGCGGCTAAAGCCTCCGAGTCGTCGGCCGTCAGTTTCAGCTGCGTTATTATTTGCGGCAAGAGCTTGTCCATGGCCTCGAGGGAGGCTCTGGCGTCCGTGATATCGTCGGCCAACTTGTCGATGTTGTCGAGCGCATCGAATAGCGATCGAAATGCCCAGCACATGGGAATGTCGAAACAGTGCTTCTCCCAATAGAAATAGCCCTTGACCGGTCGGAAGAAATCGTCGAGATTTGAGATTTCCTCATTCATCTGATGGGTGATCTTTTCCAGATCCTCAACGGTGAGAACCGTCTTGTGCAGCTCATCCGACGTGTCTTGGAAAAAGACGATCTCTTTCCGCAAGACCGTGACAGTGTCCGCTGTGATCTGTGCCTGCTTGTCGGTATTAGCGTTTTGCTGCATGTTGAACGGGTTCTGTTGACCGCTACCGCTGCCTGACGTGGTCCACAAGTAGGGAAGGGTGGCATGTTCCAATGCTCGGCCCATGGGCCTGGTGATGCTTTGCACCTCCGCGACGCCGGGAATGCGAATGAGACTCCTGGCCACCCGGTCCAGCGAGATGAAATCGGCCGAGTTTCGCATGTCATGATCCGTCTCGACCATCAGCATCTCGGAGAACAGTTTGCTCTTCGGGTAGTGCCGATCCGCCGCCTCGAAACCGTGGTTGGAACCGGTATTGCGGGGCTGGTATTGACGGTCGTCGTAGTTCACCTGATACGTCGGCACGAAGATCGCCCCCAGCATGACGGCGGCGGCGCTGGCCGCGAGGACCGGCACCGGCCAGCGCACCACGCTCGTCCCGATCCGCCGATACAGCAGCCCCTGGGCCGTCCCTCTCGGGTCCATGAGCCCGAAAAGGCTGCCCAACGTCAACAGGGCCGGGCCCAGCGTCAGCGCGGCGGCGATGGTGAACAGCATGGTGATGGCAACGGCGGGACCCATGGTGTGGAAGTAGTTGAGTCGCGCGAAAGTCAAGCAGTAACACGCCCCTGCGATCGTCAGCCCCGAGCCGATGATGATCGGTGCGACCCCCCGATACGCGGTGTAGAACGCCTCCTCCTTGCTTTCGCCGGCCTGTCGCGCCTCGTGATAGCGGCCCATTAAGAAGATGCCGTAATCCGTCCCCGCCCCCAGGGTCAGCGCGACGACGATGTTCACCGCGAATGACGAGAGCTCGAGGTACCCGAGAGTGCCCAGGGTTGAAACGACCCCCTTCGCGACCAGCAGCTCGAACAGAACGCCGTAGAGGGGCACCGCCAGGGTGGAAACGCGGCGATACACCAAGAACAACATCCCGATGATGAGGAAGATCGTCACGATCGTGATGTCGTTCAAGCTCGAATTGGCAATATCCAGTTCGTCTGTGGCCAGCGGAGCCGCGCCGCTGACATAGACCTTGAGCCCGGGCGGCGGTGTGTCCTTCGCGACGATATCCCGAACGGCCTTAACGGAGTTATTCCCTTGCATCGTGCCGATATCGCCCGCCGTGCGCGTCAGCACGTAGGTGGCCTTGCCGTCGAGGCTCTGCACCCCGGCCGCGGTGATCGGCTTCCCCCACAGATCCATGACGTACTGGACATGCTTGGGGTCTTGCTGGAGCCGGCGCACCAAGTCGTCGTAGTACCGATGCGCCACGGAGCCGGGCGGGCCCAACGGTCGGTCGCCTTCCAGCACGATCATGGTGAAGCTGGTCGAATTGGACTCGTGGAACTTCGCACCGATGGCCAGCAACGCCCGCTGCGACGGCGCGTAGTGCGGCACCATCGGCCCCGCCAGCTCCTCGGCGACCCTCTCTACCTGCGGCATGAAGGCGTTCGTCGAGATCGCCAAAAGCCCCCAAAAGACGATGATCGGTATCGCGAGGACACGGACCATTCTGGGGACGAAGGGTCGTCTCGCCCGATGCTCGTTCGCCGGAGGCTCGCTCATGCGGATTTCACTAGGCAGAAGACGTGCGCATCCTGACGGGTGTCGGATTGTTCATCGCGGACAACGCCGTTCACCAGTATCCGGCAGCCGACGTGATCACCGCCGCGAACTTGCGCCGAGATGCTGGCGGACACCACCGTGAGCGTGGTCGTCTCCATGTGCGACCACGGCAACGTGGTGAGATCAACCCGATGCGGATGCCCGTCGACGTCCGCCCAGACGAGCATCCCCCCCTCCCCGATGGAGCCGGACAACTCATACGTGACCCGTTTGGGACTGAACTCCGGAACTGCTTGCGGGCCAAGGACGGTAGTGACAGGCGGGGGAGCGGAGAATTCGTGCACCTTCCACATCAACACCGCACCCAAACAGAGCGCAACGACGGCAACCAATGGCATCCAGACTCGCGCCAAGACAGTCCTGCCGACTGAACGAGGGCTCACTCGATCACCTCCCGGAATCCCGTTCCAGAACTCGCGTTCTCGCTCCGTCCCCGACTTTTGGCCAAGGGCGGTCAACCCCCGGACGGTATATCAACTACGTTGACATACGGAAGGTGGAGGGCCTCCCGCCCTGGGTCAAAATGCGAACACCAGGTGTGCGGACGTTATCACCTGCCGGTGCTGTCGGCAGCATGGGCGAGCCGGTTTTCAACTGGGCGGGAATCGACGATTGCTAACCATGCGGTTAGCTGGAGAACAATGGTCGGCGACCACGCCACATAACTTGCGCTGCTTCAAGACATTTTCCTTAGTCGCCCTTTCAACCTTGCGCTGCGGAGAAGCCGAACGGCGAGGTTCGTGGATGTCAGCATGGGGATCACCCCGAGGAATGTCCGCTCGGAGGGGGTGGCTCCATGCAAATAGTAAAGACTGCCAAACACATAAAAGTTGCCCAGCATGAACAAAGTGGCGGGGATGCAGAATGCCATCGGGGAGCTACGATCGGCAACGATTTGCTTGGCATAATCCAGCTCATCCTTCGACATGGGTTCGCGTTTGCGTACTTTGTTTAGAACCGCTTTGGCGCTGCCTATCTCTTCGCTTATCGGCATAGGCGTTCGGTCTCCGAGCCGTTTCACGTATACAGCAGCGAAGGAAGCGAACACGAACGCCAGCACAAGGGCGACAATGGTCAGATAACCAAACAGAACCAAATTCATTATTCAGTCCTTTGCACTGCTGCCGAACCATCGGAGACCCCTCAAAACGCTACCTCAAGTCGGGCTCGGTTGTTCAGCTGCTGAACGCTTGCGATGTCGCGGCTGTCGGTGGCAGTGGGCGCAGTGGCCGCGTAGCGTTGGTCGATCAATCACCCAACGAAGGAATATGGGTATGACGACAGCGGATGCGCTGCGCTATTCCAGGATTCAACTCACCCACGGATCTGGTGCGATCCCTGCGGTCGGATTTGGCACGCTGATCCCGGATCTTGTCGCGACCAAGCAAGCCACCAAGACCGCGCTGGAAGTGGGTTTTCGACACTTCGATTGTGCAGAACGCTACGGCAACGAAGCGGCGGTGGGTGAGGCGCTGCGCGAAGCGCTCGAGGCGGGGACCGTTGCGCGGGAAGACTTGTTCGTCACCACGAAGCTGTGGAACACCAATCATCGCCCGGAGCGGGTCCGGCCCGCATTCGATGCGAGTCGCCGTCGATTGCAGGTCGACTATGTCGATTGCTATTTGATCCATACTCCCTACGCGTTTCAACCCGGCGACGACCAAGACCCGCGAGACGATAGCGGTCAGGTGATCTACGACACCGGGGTCACCTTGGAGGACACCTGGCGGGCGCTGGAGAGCCTCGTCGACGACGGTCCGTGCAGGTCGATCGGGCTCTCCGACATCACTTTGGAGAAGTTGCGCGAGATCGTTGCGGTTGCCCGGATCAAGCCCGCGGTCGTGCAGGTCGAATCCCATCCATATTTGCCCGAGTGGGAATTGCTCGACTTCTGCCGAGAGCAGGGGATTGTGCTGCTGGCGTTTGCCCCGCTGGGGCACGCCATGGAACCAAAAATCGTCGACGACCCGGTGATTACCGCAATCGCAGAGCGCGTGCACATGTCGCCGGCTCAAGTGCTGCTGTCCTGGGCGGCGCAGCGTGGCAGTGCTTTCTTGACCACGTCGACCAAGCCGCAGCGCATCCACGAGAACTTCGAGGTTTCGACGCTGCCTGAAGACGCCATGGAGGACATCCGGTACCGCATCACCTCGAACGTCAGGTTCAACACAGTGGTTCACAGCGGCGTGCCCGGTTTCATTGCCAGGCCCTCTTGACCCCGTCAAGTCGTCATGGGTGCGCGACCAGATACGTCTCGTTGTTCAGGCCGGCGGTGAGTTCGTCGACGTCGAAGGGACGGTCGATTCGCGCACGCAGCTCGTCACGGTCAACCAGCAGACTGATTTCAGCGGTTTGGCGGGCAAACAGCCTTGCGATGCGAGGGTAGAGCCGCCGCATGATGGCCCGCGCGGCGGCCGTGCAGCGCGACGCGCAATAGCCGACGTGTCCGACCCCATCGGTGAGGATTTCGCTGTAGAGCAGCGTGATCCGCTCGGCGACTTCGGGTTCGTCGGCGAACCTGTGATGAGTCGGGTCATGAGTTACGCATGAGACGCGCTATCCGTTAAAGAATTGGGCCGGTTCACGCCGGCATGACTCCGCGAGCTACGAGAATCTCGCGAATTTCCGAAAACCTCGTTTGGCTTTCGTCGTACTCGTAGCTCTCGACAACGGAGACCCAGTCATCGCCTTGATTGATTGCAAACTCGGCAGCATCGGCGAGTGCGCGGTGGAACGCCGTTGCGGCATCATCGGACCACATGATCCATACACCTAGTTCGGTTTCGCACAGGGCGCCGATCGACGCGAAGAAGCCGTCGAGTACACCACTCGCCCGATCTGGATTCAAAAAGTACAAGATATATGGGAACTCTGAATACATATTTTGTAGGAAGCCAGCAATCGCCGGGTGCAGGTAGGGATTACCTTCCGGTACCTCTTCAAAATTCAGGACAACCGATCCTTGCCAGGCTTGGGCCAGTGCTGGATCAGCGCCAACATCGGCCAGAACCTTGCGCACTGCAGTGATGTCTTGAAGGCGCCACTGACTTGCGGGCACATCGAGCTCACGGAGGGTCATTGACCGCCCCGCGACTCGTGCGCCAACTCATGAGCCGTTAACCCACGAGCACCCTTGCATGCGTATTGGGCAAACATCTGCATGTGGCCCCCCAACATCCAAGATCTCGGCGCGACCAATTCGTATTCCCTCGGCACCTGTCTGATCCAGCGACTGACCGACCGCGGGTACACGGCATCCTCCCATGTTGCCCGCGTCTTCGTCACTAGTTCGATGACGGTCTGTGGGCGCACTGTCTGAAAACAGTTTGAAAACATAACGAGGCTCACATCTTTGATCCAGTGGGGTTGACCCTTGACGGTGGACACCTAGGGCGTATGTGCCGGTGGCAACTTTGGCGGACTTCATTGTCTAGATGCGCCTGCGCGTCACCTTTGCGGTCGAACGTCTTCGACTGCTCGCGGCCCTCTGTGTCGACCCAGCGAGCCAGCTAGCGCTTCCCTTCGCCGTGTTTTGCGCTGGGAACCTATGCGGGTTAACCGTTTTCGTCTTTGAACGGTTTTGTCCAGCGGTCCTCAACGCCAGAGCGTATGTTGCGCTTCATTCGCCGCCTTTTCGCTGTCATCGGTGGGGAAGTGGGTCACTAGTACACGGATGACTGCCGCGTGGGCTTTGCGCACAGCCACACCAGCGGCAACAAGCGTGTCGATTGCGCCGGTGACCGCCTGCCAGGCTGTGCTCTCGTTTCCCTGCAGAGCGAAGCCGTCGAGCACGGCGGCCTCGAAGCGCAGCGATGACTCGCAGGCGTCGAGTTGCCCGGCGGCCTTCTCCGGTCCCGCTGTGTGCGATAGCCGGGTTAGTTCAGGTTGATTGGCGGCAGCGGTGGCGATTCCCCTCCCGCCGTAGCCGGTGGCGGGACTTCGCCGCGGGCGACGCGAAGCTGGTACGCCCGTAACTCGGATTCCTCGCGTTCATGGGCCACCCGCGCTTTGTACTGGACGCGCGCCCGGCCAATACCGATGCCCATTAGCGCGATGCCGCCGAGGCTGAGCATGTTTACGGCATTGTGGGCGCTGAGCCCGACCACGAAGACAAGCAGGCCGCCGAAAATCATCAACCCGTTCATCGTTTTTCGTCTCCCTTCATTGCGCGGCGTCGTGCATCGCTTCGAGCTCGGCCAGCCGTTCGTCGAGGCTGCCCCCGGTAGCAATATCGGAGTGCAGGACGACCGGAGCGACGATCACGCCGCCCCGGTCATAACACGCCCCAGGGCTTAGTGCCGTTGTCCGTCGCCGCGGCGGCCCGAGTGTCGCCTGGTCACATGAAGCGGCCCCGGCTCTTGCACGCGTCCATGTCGTCACGCGACAGGTCGAACTACTCACCGTTGAGCCGTGGCAAAAGGCTAGGCCAGGCCACGACCCAGCCGTCTAAGGGGAGGCTAGACCCGTGCGGACCGACCAGCGCCGCCCCCAATCACCGGGGGCGGCGCTGGGTGCTTGGGTTGGTCAAAATCGATGCCCGCCCGCCCCGGAAGACTTGAAGTCTATGAATGCTCTTTGAACCATTCACAAAGTATGCAAAGCCCGCCTACATATGAATTATCGTACGGTTTCGGGGTTCCGATTCGCCACGGTTAGGGGAGAACGGTGCTGGGCATTGTCACAGGCCTCGGTCGCGGTAATCCGGTGACTGCTGAGAGTGCCCATAACTTCGGCGCGATCAGCGCGCCGCCACGCATCAGCCCGCTCGAAGCCGGAACGGTCGCGTTGCTTCGAGGGGTCTTCGAGACTTGGCGCACCTCGTGGCGAACGACACGGTTTCATTATGGCGCAGGAGCGTGGTTATTGAGCATTCTGCGTCCTCTACGTGTGTTGGCCTATCGCGAGTCTCACTTGAAATTACTGGCACTACCCGTCTACAAGCAATTCGGAGCAACAATGCTCCGAGAGCATCCTTTCCACCACATCAGCCACCATCACTACTTGCGACAAGGCTTAACGGTTCGGCAACGCGTTCAATACGTCTACCAGCATTACGCGTTCGAATCGCGCCGGTGGACTGATGACTACCGCCAGGCTGTATATGGGGGCCCCGGTTTAGAGTTGTGGCGCAGTCATAGGGGCGCAGCGGTTGTCACTATCAGGCTGAAGGCTGGAGAGCGGGGAGTGCCAGAAGGTGATCTGAGCATAGTTTTATCGGTGGATAATGCAGTGCTGCACCGAATTAACTTTAATTGGCTGGCTGACACGCAGGATGGAACTATGACACCCTTCCTGGTCTCTTCGCAAAGACGTCGCAGCAACACCGAGACATTGTTGACCTTCGAACGAGACTTCCCTCAAAACTCACCAGCTTTCTTCTGCTTCGCGGCCGTTGAGGGCGTAGCACGCGTCGTCGGTTGTTCGGCGATACTTGCGGTTCGCAGCCACGAGCAGATTTGCGCTCGCAAGGGTCGCGACACCGCGCACTTCAAGAGCTCGTACGACAACTTCTGGCGGGCTTTGGGCGGCTGGGATTGTGGCCGAGAAGGGTTTTTGGTTCCGTTGCCAACTCACGAGAAGCCATTGAGCAAACTCTCCAGCAGTCACCGAAGGCGTGCCCAAAGGCGGCGCAGGAACTGGAAGGCGATCGAAGCGGCGACGGTCGAGATTCTTGAGCCATTTTTGTCAGGGATCTCTTCATCAGCCAAGTAAGGACACGCCGAGTCGCGATGCAGTGATATGCATGGGCACCTAGAGCACAGCAAACGGCCGAACAGCGGGAACCACGGCCAAGGCCCTACGGCTCTGACGACGAACACCGCGCCATCTCACGAGCACGGCAAGGCCTTTTCAATTCATAACTGGAGGAAAATTGGGTGGGGCGGATACCGTAGCAAGCGTTTTCAGGCTGGCGCGATTCCCGCTCGCCTCCGGTTCGTGCTGACAACCAAAATGCCGCCGCGCTGCCAGCAAACTAGGCTAAAACAGGCCCCCGGCCAGCAAACTAGCTATTGACCTGCGGTTTTCCTCGGCGCGTAGCCTTACCCATAACCATGGCCGGCCGCCGGCCCCATAACCATTGCCGGCGCCGGCGGCGCCCCCGCCCGCACGCCGAGTTGGCCCATGCGCCGAGCTGAAAGGCCGGCCGCTGGAATGGTCGCCGCGGGAACTGGCGATGGTTGAGGCCGCCGCGCACGCCGCCGATCGGGCGGCCGAGTTGCGCCGGCTGTGGCGTCAAGAGTTGGCGCACGACGAAACTCGCCCGAGCATTCTGGCGAAGTTCGCGGCTGAGGCTCGGCTGTCTGAGCGGGCCGCGGTCGATCTGGCTCACCGTGTCGATCCCGGGTTGGGTGGCCCGCCGAAGTCTACGGTTGACCGCCGAGCTGTGGCTGGACCAAGGTCGTCAGGCCTGTCGGCGGTGATTGGCCGACCGACTGGTGACCAAGCGCGGGCGGCATGTAACCACGGGCAGAGCCGACCCGGAGATTCAGTAGCCCAGTAGCCGGTCGGCGAAGGGCTCATCGGATCACTGTTGGTCAGAAACGCAGTGGTTATCTGAGCCTGGGGCCACGAATGGAGCAACCACGAGGAGCCGGTGCAACATGAGCCAAGGCTCAAGTCAGATTTACGGCAGGGTTGCCGATTTTTCACGGCAGGGTTGCAGACTTGGCTTTCAGTCCGGAGATTTCGCTGTTTTCATACCTTGGTCTTGTTCCGTTGCTATTGTGCGAGCCATGTCGAATGCGCAGTTGCTTGATGAGGACTCACAGGGTCATCCGTGCGACGGAGCTGCCGTCCGTGGCGACACGCGGGTGGAGCGGCGGCGTAGTAGGGCGTCGGATGATTCACCGATAGAGATCTTGACGCGGTTGCCTGCGTTGGTGGTTTTGGAGCGGATCCCGGTTCCTACGCTGGCTGTGGGGCGTGACGGGATCATTTTGTTTGCGAATACGACCTTTGCCGAGATGGTGGGTTATCAGCAGGACAGCCTGGCGGGGTTGGCGTTTCCGGAGATCTTCGATAGCGCGCCGCCGGCGGCGGTCACCGCGCCGTCTGAGATTGATGCTTTGGCGAATCTGGTTGTGCAGCTGCGCCATAGCGAGGGGTGGACGGTGCAGGCCCGGATGAGCCAGTCGGCATTGATGCGAAGCGACGATCCGGTGGTGTTGGTGGCGTTTGAGAATTTGACCGAGCGGCTGTGGATCGACGAGCGCTAGTGAGGTTGGCGCTCACTTAGTTGAGCCGTCGGCTTGAAGGTGGCGTAGGGGCTCGCGGGCGAGAAACTGCCGAAAGTAATCCAGTGATTGCTCGGCGACGATTGCTGGCAGCAGAAGTTCCAGGGATCGGGTTAGTCGGGTGATGTGATCGGCGTCCTGTGCTGCCGAGGAGAGCAGTTGGGCGCCGAGCATGGCGTTGAGAATTGATTCGCTGACCACCTGGGTATCGAGGCCGTCGCGAAGGTCGCCTTCGGTGATGGCGCGGCGCGCCTGGGTTGTCATCGCGTCTAGTCGGTTGGGCCAGACGTGGGAGGCCGCATTGTTGAATTCGGCCAGTCCGCGAGTCAGTTGTTCAGCGGTGCGGGCCGCTTTGTCGGAGACCAGCAGATCAGTGACGACGAAGACGCCGTGGATGAGGTTTTCCAGCGCCGGTGAGGAGGTTTGGCATACGCGGCCAAACACGTCCCGGGTGAGGTTGTCGCCTTGTTCGATGATGGCGGTTGCGAGGGCTTCTTTGGAGTCGAAGTGGTGGTAGAGGGCACCTTTGGTCATTCCGGCGCGCTCGATGATCTCGCCGAGCCCTGCGGCCGCGTATCCGACCTCGCTGAACAGATCCATTGCAGCATCAAGGATCTTTTGGCGGGTGGCTTCAGATCGAGCTTGAGGCGCCATCGCCCCTACACCTCCGAAGTGTGGTTAACGGGTATTTGCGCCGTGGCCAATCGGGCTACCTAGGTCGCCGTCTGTGGCTGAAGGCTAACAGTGGCAGGGCTAAGGGTCGGCGTGCGCCGCGGCGGCGGTGGCGCGGAGGTCAAGGGAGCGCGGCTCAGCGGAAAGCTTATTCAAGGCCAGTGCGTGGCGTCGTCTGATGAATTGGGTGAAGTAGTCGATCCGGTCAGGATTGGTGAAGCTGGGCAATGCCAGTACCCAGACCGTCTTGAGGTTACCGAGATGGGTCTCGGGTTGGTCGGAGTCGTTGATTCGGCGGACGCCCGCCCACAGCGCCACCAGCATTTTGGCGATGTCTTCGGGATCGTCGTGGTCGGCGACGTCGCCCTCACTGATGGCTTTTTGGATGAGCGTGGTGACAACCTCGATCCATGAGCGCCACATTGCGGGGGGTGCGATGGTGGTGTTATCGAGAGTCTCGAGCAATCGCACGCCGGCTCGGGCCACCTCGTCTTGGGTGTCTTGAACGGCCAGCAGAAAGATTAGGTCGATCAGTGTTTCCAGTCCCGACATTCGGCGGGCAAGCGACTCGGTGACCGCGGCGCGGCTCATCTCGTTGAGATCGTCGATTATGGCCAGGGCCAGTGCTTGTTTGGACTGGAAGTGAAAATACATCGCGCCTTTGGTCAGTTGGGCCTCGGCCAGGATGTCGTCGAGGCTGACCATGCTGTACGGGCGTTGGGCGAATTCGCGTGACGCGGCGGCGATGAGTCGTTGGCGCGTGGTGCCCGGTGGTCGTTCGCTGGCCTCGGTCATCGTCTCGCCTGTTTCGTCGCTGTCGTCGTGCAGCGGCACGATCGCCTCGCGCTTAGGCAGTTCCGCCGCCGAGTCGGTCCCCCCGATGATAGGGGATGATGACCCGCCGAGTGTGGCGACCCGCCCGGGGGTGGTGCTGTGTCCGTCGAAGTCATTTCGTTGATCCACGGTCTGCGCTGGAGCCGGCATCCCGCGTCTACCCATCGTTTGAACCCTACTCGACGACTGCCAGTTTGTCTGGATTTAACGTTACGACAACTAGTATGACATCCTGCCGGCTCAGTGCATCCTCAGTATCCTGAGGTGCTCATGCGACGCGACGCCCCGATTGTATTGGTGGCGTTTGATTTGACGGAGTGGTTGTGGATCCCTGCACCTGCGAAGTGCGGTAGACGGGTGTTGGCGCCGTGGCCAAACGGTGCTATCTGTAGCGGACCACTTTTTCACGCGAGTGCCTGGCGTCGTTTGATGAATTGGGTGAAGTAGTCGATCCGGTCGGGATTGGTGAAGCTGGGTAGCGCCAGTATCCAGGCTTTCTCAAGGTTATCGAGGTAGTGCTCGAGTTCGTCGAGATCGCTGATTCGGCGAATACCCACCCACAGCGCCACCAGCATTTTGGCGATGTCTTCGGGATCATCGTGGTCGACGACGTCGCCCTCGGTGACTGCTTTTTGGATGAGGGTAGTGATGAACTCGATCCACGAGTGCCACAGTGCGGGGGGCATGGCGGTGTTGTCGTCCAGGCTCTCGAGCAGTCGCACGCCGGCTCGCACCACCTCGTGTTGGGTGTCTTGAACGGCAAGGAGATAGATAAGGTCGATCGCTGTCTCGAGTCCCGACATTCGGCGGGCAATCAACTCGGTGACTGCGGTACGGCTCACCTCGGCCAGGTTTTCGATGATCGCCACGGCCAGTGCTTGCTTAGACGGGAAGTGGAAATACATCGCGCCCTTGGTGAGTTCGGCCTCGGTCAGGATGTCGTCGAGGCTGACCGTGCTGTAAGGGCGGTGGGCGAACTGGCGTGACGCGGCGGCGATCAGCCGTTGGCGTGTGGTCTCGGCTCGTCGTTCGCTGGCCTCAGTCATCGCCCCGCCTGTCTCGTCGCTTGTCGCGCTGTGGGCGATCGCGGCGCGCCAAGACAATCCCGCCCCCAGTCAGTCGCTCCGATGACAGACGGCGGTGACCCGCCGGGGGTGCCTGACCCGCCTGGGGGCGGCGCTGTGTACGTCGAGGTCGTTTCCTACGATCTGCGGTCTGCTCAACACCTAACATCCCGAGTCTATCTATGTTTTCTAGATATTAGAAGACTATGAGTTTGAGATTATCGGGACGTCACGCCGAACAGTATGTATTCTACCAATGCGAGTGCATCATCGGTATATATAGGCAGGTCGCACCCGGACGCGGCGGTACCCCGCCCGCCTACGGGTCGGCTTGCTTCCCCTTAGGAGGAGCACATGTCGGTCGTGGCCATACAGTCGGAGATGCTGACGTCTGCGCCGTCCATGTCGAACGGGTGGTTGGTCAGTGAGGGCTCACCCGGCCACCTGCGCGACGCCGCTGGTATGGGCGGCAGTCGGCGAGTGGAGCGGCGGAATGGGGGGTCCGGCGGTTCACCGATGGACATCCTGACGCAGTTGCCTGCCGTGGTAGTCATCGAGCGGCTCCCGGTCCCTTCGCTCGCCATGGCGCGGGACGGCATCATCTTGTTCGCGAATACGGCGTTTGCCGAGATGGTGGGCTATCCGCAGGACAGTTTGGCGGGGTTGGCGTTTCCTGAGACCTTCCATACTGTGCCGGCGGCCGTCGCGGCGCTGTCTAGCGTCAACGCGCTGGCCAATCTGATTGTGCAGCTGCGCCATCGCGAGGGGTGGACGGTGCGGGCCAGGATGAGCAAGTCGGCGACGATGCGACGCGATGATCCGGTTGCGCTGGTCACGTTCGAGAATTTGACCGAGCGCCTGTGGAATGACGAGCGGTAATCACCTACGGCGACGGCAGCGCCACCCGCGACTACGTTTACATCGACGACGTCGTGGTCATTTAGCGCCCACTGACCGAAGCGGAAATCCAAAGCATCACCGCTTTTGAGTGCCGAGCACCATCCGTTTCCGTCCGGGCATGTGGCCGGGATCGGCGCGCTGCTCGGAATCATCGCCGTGCGCATCGCGGTCGGACGGAGCCGTATTGTGCAGGCCCTGGTGACGGCTTTGGTGGGTCCTGGCGTGGTTGCCTTCAGCCGGTTGCACCTCGACGACCATTGGCTCAGCGACGTCATCGGGGGAGCGCTCCTTGGCCGGGGTGTACGTGATCCTCGGTACCTTGATGACTCGCTGTGATCAATCCGTCCGTGCTAGGAGTGCTCCCTGCCCGCTGACGTTTTCACGTCGACCACGTCCTGACTCGCTAGGGCGGCGCTCTTTCCGTCAAAGTCTTCTGCCGGTTCCCGGTGGCGTCGGCCGGGTCGGAGATGTGACGTGAGCGGGTGGCGCCGTGGCAAGAGTAGCCGCGGTCTGTTCTTCTTTGAGATCTCGGGTATATGGATGCTTTGCATGCAGTCGGAGGACTAAAAGTTCACCAATACGTATACATGCTGCCAATTAGTATGTACCCTTCGAAGGTAGGTGCATAAACGGTATGTTCGCGCGCAAGGTGCAGCCGCCCGTAGCCGTAGCCCGCGTCCGCGCAGGCCTGGTAGGAGCAACATGGATCTCCCGATCGGTCTTATCGACATCGAACTAAGCGCGCCGCCGACCGACCTCGTCGACGATACGGCCGTGGTCCTGCTGCGTCCCGAGCAGGGACGACCGCCCGCGGCGGTTTTGAAGATGGGCCGCGGCCTGCTGGGAGCCGCGGACCTGCGCACGCAGCGGCGCGTGCTCGCCGAACTTGCGATCCACCAAGGACTCGACGAGGAATGGCGCGAACTGCTGCCGCGGATCATGGCCTTCGACGAGCGCACCGATGCGACCGTATCCGTGGAGTCCTATCGGCCGGGAATGGACCTGGCGGAGGTGCTGGCGCGCCGCCCGGACCGTTTCGAGGAACTGACCGCTGCGGCGCTGGGCGCCATCGCGCCGCTGCACCGGCGGACTGCCACGTTCGTCGTCGTCGACAACGTCTGCCTATTACGGCGTTGGGTCATCGAACCACTGGCAACCCTGACGGACCTGTGCCGGCGGCTGGATCCGCGTCTGGTTCCCGAGGTGAACCGGCTTGGAACGATGCTGCGGCAGGCCCTCGTTGGCTGGCGCATGCCGGTGAGCTGGACGCACGGCGACTACACCCCCGACAAGGTCCGGGTGGCCGGCGTGCGGGGCCCGGTCACCGGCATCGTGGACTGGGGTGGCGCGCGGCCGGGCCAGCTTGCGCTGATCGACGAGTACCTGATGATCCTGACGGCGAGCTGTCAGGTGGAGCGAGCTGAGCTGGGCACAGTGGTCGCTGAGCGGCTACGGGCAGGCGGCCTCTCAGACCGCGAGCGCAATGTGCTGCGTGCCGCGCACGACCGAGCCGACGCGGACATTGCCGACCGTGAGCGCAGTGATGAACCCATCGACGAGCGCGTCGCCATTCTATTGACCTGGCTGCACCATGCTGCCGAGTTGTGGCGCAAGTGCGCCACCCATCCAAACCACCACATCTGGTGGTCTAGCAACGTGGCTCCGGTGCTTGACGCCGTCGCTGCGTGGGACGGATTCGACGTGTCAAGCGCGCGGGCCCGCGCGGGCCGCGGCACGGCAAGCGGTGCACCGGTGACCACGTCATCGCCCTTCGGGGATGCCGCACAGACCCCGGGGCATTAAGCCGACGGCTGACCATGCGAAACGGACAACGAATGCTCACAGAACATCGTCGGCCTGGTGGTCTGGCCGCTGTGGGCGCCGCGGCTGACCTGGGGACGTCGATCGTGTTCGACGGGCGGAGTCCAGGGATGGTTCGGGAGGTCGTGGAGGATGATCCGAGCGTCGCTGGCCGGCTTGCCTGGCTCGGCGCTCGGCTTACTATCCGGCCAGCCCTGGCTGTTGGCAGCCACTTGGCGAACGTGCCGTGGCCGTGGGGCCTCGTGGACTTCGCTGCCCGGGCGGTGATGCCCGCGCCGGGCAGCGTTCGCGCCACGATTCGGTTGCCGGAGTGCACCGCGCGATTGGTCCGCGCTGCTGGTGTTCTGCCTGCCGACGGCAGCCGGCGCGTGGTGTTGTACTTGCACGGTGGCGGCTTCCTGACCTGCGGCGCCAACACGCATGACCGGCTGGTCACCACGTTGTCGGAGTACGCCGATAGCCCGGTGCTAGTGGTGAACTACCGGATGATGCCCAAGTATTCGGTCGGTGAGGCGATCGATGATTGCTATGACGGTTACTGGTGGCTGCGTGGCCGGGGTTACCGGCCTGACCAGATCGTGGTGGCCGGCGACTCCGTTGGGGGTTACCTGTCACTCGCGCTGGCCGAACGGCTGCTCAACGAAGGCGAGGGGCTTGCGGCCCTCGTCTGCATGTCGCCGCTGATGCAGATCGCCAAGGCCTCCAAGCAGGTGCACCCCAACATCTGCAGCGATGCGATGTTCCCGGTCAAGGCGTTTGACGCCTTCGTCGACCTGATCGCCAGGGCGGCCCAGCGTCACATCATGGATGGGCGCCCCGAGGAGATCTATGAGCCGCTCGACCACATCAAGGGCGGCCTGCCTCCCACGTTGATCCATGTATCGGGTTCCGAGGTGCTGCTGCATGACGCTCGGCTGGCCGCGCGGCGGTTGGCCGCGGCCGGAGTAGCGGTCCAGCTGCGGGTGTGGCCTGGCCAGATGCATGTCTTCCAGATCGCCGCGCCGATGGTGCCGGAGGCCGACCGGTCGCTGCGCCAGATCGGCAACTACATCCGCGAGGCGACCGAGCGAAAAGCCACGCCACCGGTCGTCCAGGGCTACCACCGCGGATCTCGTCGCGGCGCCGTCTCCGATTCCGGCTCAAACCGGTTGCCGCCGTCCACGATTCACCGTCGAACAGGAGATTGCGGATAATGCGCACCCTCGTCACCGGCGCTGCCGGATTCATCGGTTCCACCCTTGTCGACCGCCTGCTGGAGGAAGGACACCAGGTGACAGGAGTCGACAATCTCAGCGCCGGCTGCCCCGCCGCCAACCTCGAGTCCGCCCACCGGCACAACGGTCCCGGTCGCTTCAACTTGGTCGCGGTCGACGTCCGGCACCCCGAGCTGTCCGGCATCGTGGCGGGGTCCAACCCCGATGTGGTGTTCCATTTGGCCGCCCAGGTCGACGTGCGCCGCTCCGTTGAGGATCCGCTATTTGACGCCAGCAACAACGTGCTGGGCACCGTCAACCTGCTGGAAGCGAGCCGGCGGGCGCGAGTACCGCGGATCATCTATGCCACCTCGGGTGGCGCCCGCTACGGTGCGCCGGCCACCTTGCCTGCCACCGAGGACACTGCCGTGGACCCGCTTTCGCCCTACGCGGCGGCCAAGGTCGCCGGCGAGTTGTATATGCGCGCCTACGCCGGCATGTACGGGCTAGCACCGATCTGTCTGGCACTGGCCAACGTCTATGGGCCACGCCAAGACCCGCACGGGGAAGCCGGCGTGGTCGCGCTCTTCGGCAGTGCGATGATCGCCGGACGTCCCACCACCATCTACGGCGACGGCAGCGCCACCCGCGACTACGTGTACGTCGACGACGTCGTGACTGCCTTCCTGTGCGCCGCGGAAGCACCGGCCGAAACGACCGGCACCTTCAACATCGGCACCGGCGTACAGACGACGGTCACCGAGCTGCACCAGCTGATCGCCGAGGCAGTCGGCGTCTCGCGTCTGCCCGATCACGCCGAGGCCCGCACCGGCGAGGTTCATGCGAGCGCACTGGACCCGATCCGGGCGGGCCGGGTGCTGGGCTGGAAACCCGACACCGACCTCACCGAAGGCATCAAGCGCACCGTCGACTGGCTGCGCGGTCTGCTCGATCCTGGCCCGGCCGCTCTCGCGCGGGCGTGAGAGGGCCGCCGCAACCGGGGCCGCGAACAACTCGATCGTCAGGGGTTGTGTGTGACATGGCCCAGCTCAACTCCGGTTTGTGGCAGTCTGAGGGTTTCCTTGTTTTGATGCTTTGATCTTGTCGCGTTGCTGCTGTGCCATCCATGGCGAGTGCGCGGTTACTTGGTGAGGGTTCACACGACTACCCCCGCGACCGCGCTGGTATGGGGGACGGTCGGCGGGTGGAGCGGCGGCGTAATGCGGGGCCCGGGGATTCACCGATGGACGTCTTGACGCGGTTGCCTGCGGTGGTGGTGTTGCAGCGGGCCCCGGTTCCGACGCTCGCTATCGCGCGAGACGGCACCATCTTGTTGGCGAATCCGGCGTTTGCGGAGATGCTGAGTTACCGGCAGGACAGCTTAGCGGGGTTGGCGTTCCCCCAGATCTTCCATATCGTGCCGGCCGCGGTATGCGCTTTCTGGCGTGGATGCGTTGGCGAATCTGGTGGTGGAGCTGCGCCATGGTGAGGGTTGGACAGTGCGCGTCCGGATGAGCGAGTCGGCGCTGATGCGCCGAAATGATCCGGTGGTGTTGGTGACATTTGAGAATCTGACCGAGCGGCTGTGGACGGACGACCGCTAATGTCGTCCGCGCTGACGCTGCTTGGCGGACACAGGGTTAGGCGGTTCTCTTCTGAGTGGTTCGAACGACCCGGACGACGGTCGAGGGATCAGTGCGGTTAATCGATTCGTATTGATGGCGTGAATCCGCAGGTGAGGGGCCTTGGGGTGCCGGCAGCCTAGCAACAGCGGGGCAACCTCGCCGATCGCCGCCCACTCCCGACTCGTGCTGATCGCTGCTCGCGGCAACCATCCGCACCGCGTGCTCACGCAGGTCGGGCGGAGATCTCCTCGAGGAACTGCCTGACACAACCGCGCGGTCTGTTCTCTACCAGTCTTCCGGGGGCGGTGATGCTTTCTGTCTTCAAGCCAAACTAAACGTTGGCTATTCCCTTTGATTTTCGTCTAACGGTATGTAAGCTACTAGCTCAGGTGCATCACCGGTATAAACATACCTTCGCACCCAAGCGTCGGCGTAACAACCGCGGGTTGGGCTGCTTCCGTTAGGAGGAGGACGTGTCGTTGGTGACTACACAGGCAGTGGCGTGCATGGGACGCGTCCGATGATCGAGATGGCCATCGTGGGGCTCGGTTCGTGGGGTCTGTGCGTCTTGGAGCGGACGGTGAGCCGGGCCCGGCGGGTAGGGACGTCGGTGCGGGTGCACGTGATCGAGCCCTCTCAGCTCGGAGGCGGGGCTTACGCCACCGAGCAGCCCGACTTCCTGGTCCTCAACAACGCCTGCGGTCAGCTCTCCCTCTACGCCGCCCCCGACGGGGAAGCCCTCCCCCCCTACGCCATGGGCCTGCACCAGTGGGCGGTGCGCTGCGGCTACCGCTGGGTGGGTTACGAGTGCCGCATCGGCGCCGGGGGTGAACCCATCCTGCCCACCGACTACCTGCCCCGGCGGTTGATGGGCGAGTACCTGGCCTGGTTCTACGACACGCTGGTGGCCTACGCCCCGCCCAACCTCGAGATCGTCCGGCACTACGCGGCGGCCGTCGACATCTCGCCGGTCCTCCAGGGGCACGAGGCGGTGCTGCTCGACAACGGCACCACCCTCACCGTCGACCACGTGGTGCTGACCTCGGGGCACACCTGGAACGACGAGCCCGGAGCCGGCGGCGGCGCGCACTACCTGCGGCCCTACCCCATCGAGTGCCTAGACCAGAGCGCTCCGCCCGGATCCTCGGTGGCCGTGGCCGGCATGGGCCTGGTCGGCTACGACGTCCTCACCGCCCTCACCATCGGACGAGGCGGGACCTTCGAGGACCGGTGCGACCGGGCCGACCGCTTGCGGTACGTGCCTTCGGGCCGGGAGCCGGCCATCACCCTCTACTCGCGCTCGGGCGTGCCGCACTGCGCCAAGTCGGCCACCGGCGTCGACCCCGCCGGCCAGTACCAGCCGGTGGTGTGCACCCCCGAGGCGTTGGCGGCGCTGATGAATCCGGGCGGGTACGGTCGCCGCCTGCCTGCCGGCCAGGGATGGAGACGTACCCGTCACCTCCGAGAACGCCTGCCGCGCAACAAGGTTGGAGTCACGGTGCGGCGGCACGTGGACTTCCGAGCCGAGCTCCTCCCCCTCATCTTCGCCGAGATGCAGGCACGCTACTACATACACGCCGCCTTGCTGGCCGGGGGCGACGTGGAGTCGACCGAGGTCCGCACCGTCCTCCGCCGCGGCTGGGACAACGGGCACTACGAGAAGGCCGTCGACAGTCTCGAGCCGCTCTACGGGCGCTTCGACCCGGTCACCCACGTCTTCGCCGGGTCAGACCGCCGCTACACGTCGGCCGCCGACTACCAGGGCCACGTCTACGACATGATCGAGGCCGATCTCACCGAGGCCCTGCGACCCGGGGGGAGCCCGGTCAAGGCGGCCGAGGAGGTGCTGCGCATCCTCCGCGACCAGCTGCGTTCGATCATCGAGTTCGGTGGTCTCCACCTCGACTCCTACATCGACTTCCAGTCCAACGTCCGGGGCCGCATCAACCGCCTGGAGGCGGGCCCGCCACCCATGCGCTCCCAGCAGCTGCTGGGGCTGCTCGACGCCGGGGTGGTGCGCATCCCGCTCGGA
This sequence comes from uncultured Actinomycetota bacterium, assembly GCA_963767375.1. GTDB lineage: Bacteria > Actinomycetota > Actinomycetes > Mycobacteriales > Mycobacteriaceae > Mycobacterium. The sequence continues at coordinate 958,512 of CAVYDT010000001.1, read as the reverse complement.
CCGAACCCGGAGCTGGCCGCCTGCCCCGACGGCGTCCGCCTGAGCTCCACGGCCCTCGACGAGCCGACGGCCGTGACGGCCGAAGGGGTGGTGCGGGGCCATCTCGACCTGCCCTCGCTGGCCCGGTCGGCCTCGCCCCTGCTCAACCGTCTCTACGCCAAGGGAAGGCTGACCCAGCTCAGCTACGGTGACACGCCCGTGGGCAGCGTGGCCATCAGTGAGAACTTCCACCCCTACGACACCGAGGGCCGGCTCCAGCCCAACCTCTCCGTGCTGGGCGTGCTCACCGAGGGGGTGCGCTACTTCACCCACTACCTGCCCTCGCCCCGCAGCCGCCTCCGCGCCGTATACGACGCCCAGGACTGCGTCGAGGCCGTCATCCCCTCGCCCCGCAGCAGCCGCTTCCGGGCCGTCTACGACGCCCAGGACTGCGTCGAGGCCGTCATCGGCTGAGCACATGATGGATTCCACGACCGGACGGGCGCGGCCGTTGCTGGCGGTGGGCTACGGGCCGCGTTGCGTTCCCGTGATGCAGCTGGCCGAAGCGGCCGCCGGCCTCTGCAGCCTGCTGTGGATGATCGACACGTCCGTGCCGGGGATGGGCGAGATGGCCGATCTCCTCAACCGGTTCGGCCCCGTTGTCGACCTCGAGGGCATGAGCACCGAGCAGGCGGTCAAGATCCTGGCCGACTGGGAGCCCGACGGCATGACCACCTACCTCGACGCCGGCATGGTCGAACTGGCCCGTGTGGCCGAGGGGCTGGGCCTCCCCTTCCACAGCCCGGCGACCGCCGCCGCCCTCACCGACAAGGCCCGCCAGCGCCGGGTCCTGGCCGACGCCGGCCTCGACATGCCCCCCTGCCACCTCGTCCGTCCCGACCAGTCCGAGCCCGAGCTCTCGGCCGTCGAGGCCGAGGTGGGGTGGCCCGCCGTCCTCAAGCCCCGCTCGGCCCAGGGCAGCCGCTACACCTTCCTGGCCCGCGACGGTGCCGAGCTCGAGAAGCTGCTCGACACCCTCGGCCCGGGCCGCCCCGACATGGTCCTCGAGGGTTACCTGGCCGACGATCCGGCCCGGGCCGGCGACCCCTACGCCGGCTACGTGTCGGTCGAGAGCGTGGTGGCCGACGGCGCCATCAGCCACCTTGCCCTGACCGGCCGCTTCCCGCCGGCCGAAAACTTCCGTGAGACCGGGTTCTTCATCCCCGCCGCCCTCGACGCCGGGAGCCGCTCGGCCGTCCTGGACCTGGCCACCCGGGCCATCGACGCCCTCGGGGTACGCACCGGGTGCCTGCACACCGAGGTCAAGTTCACACCCGACGGGCCTCGCATCATCGAGGTCAACGGACGGGTGGGCGGAGGTGTGCCCGAGATGCTGGAGCGGGCCGCCGGCGTCAGCCTGCTCGACCTCACCCTGCGGGTGGCCCTGGGCGAGCCGGTGTCCGTCGACGGGCCCGTGGCCACCGATCGCATCGGCTACCGCTTCTTCCTCCAGCCGCCGGCCCTCTCGGCCACGGTCACGGCCATCGAGGGCATTAACGACTTCAGCGACCACGCCGGGGTGGACACGGTGAGCGTCCACCAGCGCCCGGGGGCCGCCCTCGATTGGCGGGACGGCTCCGGCAACCACATCGTGGCCGTGGTCGGCTCGACCGACGACGAGGAGCAGTTGCAGGCGGCCTACCGGCTCCTCCACCAGGTGGTCACGGTCACCTACACCAACGAGAGGAATTGAGCGGCGATGGGCGTTCGACTGGCCGGGGCCCTCGACCCGGGGACGGCGTGGGACGGGGCCGAGGGACCGGTGCGGTGGACGTGCGCCCTGGTCAACAACATGCCCGACACCGCCTTCGGCGCCACCGAGCGACAGTTCGTGGGCCTTCTGGACGCCGGGTCCGGGTGTGAGACGGTCGTCCTGACCCGCTACACCATGGCCGGGGTGCCCCGGGGCGAGCGGATCCGGGCCCGTATCGCCGCCGAGTACCGTCCCCTCGAGGACATCTTCTCGGACCCCCCCGACCTGCTGGTAGTGACCGGCTCCAACCCGATCGAGTCCCGCATCGAAGACGAGCCCTACTGGTCCGATCTGTGTGGCCTGCTGCGGTGGGGGAGCGAGAACGTGCCGGCCATGGTGCTGTCCTGCCTGTCGGCCCACGCCGCCCTGGCCGTCTTCGACGGCGTCGAACGGACCACCCTGCCGGCCAAGTGCACGGGCGTCTTCGCCCAGGAGGCCGACCCGACCCACCCTCTGGCCGCGGGGTTCGACGGTCCCGTCGTCCTGCCCCACTCGCGGCTCAACGCCGTGCCCGTAGATGTGGTGGCCGCCGCCGGCTACGCCGTGGCCCTGCAGTCGGAGGAAGTGGGGTGGAGCGTGGTCACGAGGACGGTGGGCCGGTCCGAGGTCGTGCTGGTCCAGGCCCATCCCGAGTACGATCCCTCGAGCCTCGTGCGCGAGTACGGCCGGGACGTGCGGCGCTACGCTGGCCACGAGCACGACGAACTGCCCTGCCTCCCCCGGGACTGCGTGGCCGGCCCGGACTGGGACGGGCTCCGCCGGCTGCACGAGCGGGTGGTGGGCGGCGAGCGTGACCCGGCTCTGGTGGCCGCCTTCCCCTTCGACGAGGTCGGCGCCCGCGCCCCCTGGCCGTGGCGGGGCGCGGCCCTGCGTCTGTACGCCAACCTGTTGGGCACCATCCCGAATAGGCTGTCGGGCACCATCCAGAAGAGGAGCGCCTGAGCCATGCACGACGAGACCATCGCCATCCACGGTGGCTACACACCCGACGGGACGCGGGCCGTGGCCGTGCCCATCTACCAAACGGTGGCCCACGACTTCATCAACGCCGCCCACGCCGGTGCCGTGCTCGACCTGGAGACGCCCGGCTTCCACTACAACCGGCTCAACAACCCGACCCTCGACGTCCTCGAGCAGCGCATCTGCGCCCTCGAAGGGGGGACTGCGGCCCTAGTGGTGGCTTCGGGCATGGCCGCCGTCAGCTACGCCATCCTGACGGTGGCCAGTGCCGGCTCGAACTTCGTGGTGGCCCCCCAGCTCTACGGGGCCACCTTCACCTACTTCGCCCACGTGCTGCCCACCCTGGGTATCGAGGCCCGTTTCGCCGTCGACGACCGAGCCGAGTCGATCGCCCCCCTCATCGACGAGAACACCCGCGCCGTCTTCTGCGAGACCATCGGCAACCCGGCCGGCAACATCGTGGACCTCGAGGCCGTGGCCGCCGTGGCCCATGCGGCCGGCGTGCCCCTCATCGTGGACAACACGGTGGCCACGCCGCTGATGCTCAAGCCCTTGGAGCACGGGGCCGACGTGGTCGTCCACTCGCTGACCAAGTTCGTGGGCGGCCACGGCACCACCCTCGGCGGAGCGATCGTGGACGGCGGCCGGTTCCCGTGGGCCGACCATCCCGAACGCTTCCCCATGTTCAACCAGCCCGAGCCCGCCTTCCACGGCGTCGTCTTCGCCCGCGACTTCCCCGAGCGGCCCTTCACCGTGCGGGCCCGCTCCACCCAGCTGCGCAACAGCGGCGCCACCCTCTCCCCCTTCAACGCCTTCCTGCTCCTCCAGGGGCTCGAGACGATGGCCGTGCGGCTCGAGCGCCACGAGGCCAACGCCCGGGCGGTGGCCGACTACCTGGCCGCCGACCCGCGGGTGGCCTGGGTGAGCTTCGCCGGCTTCCCCGACCATCCCTACCACCACCTGGTCGAGCGCTACCTCCACGGGCGCGTGCCGTCCATCGTCACCTTCGGGGCCGAGGGGGGCTACGAGGCGGGACTGGCCTTCTTCGATGCGCTCCAGCTGGTCAAGCGGCTGCTCAATCTGGGGGACGCCAAGACCCTGGCCATCCATCCGGCCTCCACCACCCACCGCCAGCTGTCCGACGAGGAGCTGGTGAAGGCCGGTATCCGGCCGGAGACTATCCGCCTGTCCATCGGGATCGAGCACATCGACGACATCATCGACGACATCGACCAAGCCCTGGACAAGGCCACGGCCGGCTGAGCCGGCTGCAGGGGTGTGCGGCCCGCAGGGGTGCTGGCCGCGCTCTGGATCGGTTCCGGGATACCACGCCGAGTCGGTGGACGTCCCCGCGAGCACCTCGCTAGATCACCTCGGTGTCGAACTGCTTCGACTTTCCCCTCGACAGTCGGTCTATAGAACCGACCTCGTGCACACCGACGTCCGATTCCGGCCCGCCGTGCCGGCGGAGCACGTCGATCAGATCCATCCGGAGATGCTCAAGGTCGCATGAACCGTCGGTCACCACAGACACGTCGACACCACCTGGCCTCTTGCCTATGAAGAAGTTGGCCACGCCGGGGGCGGCAAGGACAGTCTGCTCGAAGGCCGCCCGGGGCACCACAGCACCGCTTTCGTACTGGAAGGCTCCATCGATCCGACCGTTGACCGATGTGATGCGGCGATGAGCACAACCGCACGGACACGGCTCGTCGGTCATCGTTACCGCGTCTACGAGGTCGTACCGGATCAGCGGCTGCGCCAGGTTGTACAGGTTGGTCAACAGCAGCCGATCCGCAGGTTGCCCATATGGTACGACGTTGCCATCAGCATCCGCCGGCTCGAGAATTACCAGATCGTCGGCGATGTGCTTACCTTCTCCAACGCCGCATGGAAACGCATAGGTGCCCTCTGAGCAGCCCCAGAACTCCGACGCCTCGACCCCCCACGCGGACCGAACTGCCTCTCGCACGGGCGCGGTGCAGATCTCTCCCGCGACGCTAACCCAGGTCGGTGTGATGGTGAGTCGTCCTAGCATCGCCTCCAAAGCTAGCTCCCGGATGAGGCTCGGCCACCCTTGGAGAGCCTGCACCGAAGGACGGACGGCATTGAGACGGTTGACAATCTCGTCCAGGGGGAGCGTGGCATCGAAGCAGTGCGATGTCGGCCCTCCGCCTTCGAAGCTGCTAAAAGCGTAAAACGCCCCCGATTCATGCCTGGCGCTGCAACTGAAGCACTGCGCCAGCACCGCGTCCGGGTCTTCGCCGCGTCGCCCGGTCCACCGCGAGCCCTGCATCACGAAGGTGACGAACGCATCCCAGCCGTAGACATGGAACGCTGCGGTTCCGGTATATCCAGACGTGACGATTGCCCGGTACTCGTCGTCCAGGTAGCGGTCCCCGGTCAACGACTCGATGTGTTCTTGGACCCGGGCACGTGTTAACCCGGGGACCGTGAGCACCCGGTCGAACTCCTCCATCATCTCGGCCCTGGTCAGGATCGGGAGAGAGGGGAGGTCGGCCTCGGTGAAATTGGTGAGATCGTAGCCCGCCAGTCGTTCCCGCCAGAACGGCGAGCGATCGGCGGCATACACCAGCAGCTCCCGAAGACGCCGTTCGCGTTCTGCGGCGAGACGCCCTGCGTCCCATCGCAGCCGGCGCACCCCCTTCATGTACGCATCTTGCAATTCGGCACGCTGGCGCCGGACCAGCTGCTCGTAATGTTCTTTCGACATCGCGCCAGTTGCCCTCGTTTGCACCAAGCGATCGTAGCCTAGGCACCGCGCTCCGAGACCCTTCCTGGCCACATGGCCGTTTACGTCAACGCGCGGTTCCTTTCACAGCCCGTGACTGGTGCCGTTCGCGCTCGCTGCACCGCTTGGGCAGCGTCTTCGTGTCCGTTGGTGATTAATCCTGAGATCACGCCATCGACGTCAGCGGCTGGTCGATTCTGGCTGAGCTTGAACTTGGCCTCGATGCGGGTGATCAGCAATTCCACTCCCACAATGGCGCGTAGTTGACCCTCGATGAACTGTGGCGGCGCGTCGTCGACGGACCATGATTGCGGTCGCCCAGCCTCATGGCGTCCGGTTAGATCACGCACATTCTGTTCGACCCAGGCCGGGTCATCGTGCACTGCGAGTCGCCCATAGACGTGCGCAGTGACGTAGTCCCAAGTGGGCACCACACGTCCGTGCTCGGCCTTGCTCGGATACCAGGCCGGGGAAATGTACGCATCTGGTCCCCGCACGATGACCAGAGCCTCGCCAACCACCGGGCGCCGCCACTGGTCATTGTTGCGGGCGAGATGACCTCGAAGGGTCCTCATGCCCGGGTCATAGACGAACGGCAGCATAGTAGCGACCACGCCCTCCGGTGTTGCAGTGACCAGGTCAGCGGCACCGTGGTGAGTGAGCAGGTCGTCGACGGCCTGCTCGTCGGCGGCGAAATGGGCAGGTATGTACATGTTGTCCAGTATGTCGGCCGGGTCGATGGTCAGAACTGCCGCTTCAACGGCGAGAAACGGCGCATCCAGCGACCGAAGGGGTCAGTTCCCGATCTCTATACAACTGAGTTGCAACGACACTGACGGCTCAGGCTCCTTCGTTCGGCGGAGACAAGCCAGCCTCCTTCAGCAGCCGTCGCTCGTCGACCTTGCTGGAAGACGTCAAGGGCAAGTTGGACACTAAGACGAATTGATCGGGCAGCATCGTTTCCGGGAGCCGTTCGTTGGCGGCCTGGCGGACGGCGACAGGGGTGAGCTCGCCGTCCGGCACCACGAATGCGACGACCCCCAGATCGCCCTCCAGGTCGAAGGTGGTGCACGCCGCGGATGCGATTCCGTCGATACCACCGAGCGCCTCGGTCACCTCGACCAGCGACATCCTCACACCATGTCGCTTGATGACGCGGTCCGAACGCCCCACGTATACGTAGTTGCCCCGGTCGTCGCGGAAGACGAGGTCACCAGTGCGGTAGACGGTGGTTCCTTCGACGACGTCCGTCCGCAGCACAGCTGCGCTCCGCGCCGGGTCGTTCAGATATCCAGCCATGAGTTGCCGTCCGCCGATGTACAGCTCGCCGACCACGCCAGGACGATCCACCAGCCTTCCGTGCTCATCAACCAGATGGAACGAGCTCCCGGGATGAGGATGACCGATCGGTACCTGCCCCGCGTCGAGCAACTCGGGCGTCAGTTCCAGATGGGCGACGGCGATGGTCGTCTCGGTCGGGCCGTACCGGTTCACCACCCGCAGTCCCGGACTGGCGGCCCACACCGCCCTGATATCGGCCGTGGACGGCGCTTCGCCGCCCAGGGCCATCACTCTCAGCGGGGTGTCAGCCAACCGCGCCAGACGGCCGCTGGCCCGGAGCAACCGGAGGTAGCTGGGAGAGAAGCTGGTCGCCGTGATCCCCTCGCTGACGACAATCGAGAAGAACCTGCGTGGGAACAGGAGGGCTTCCCGGTCGGGGATGACAAGAGGATTGCCGCACACGAGCGGAGGAAAGATGGCCGAGAAGGACCCGTCAAAGTGCACCGGCGAAACACATAGGCACCGGTCGTCCGCGGTGAGTCCCACGGCGTCGGCGCATGCTTCGACCGCGGTGAAAAAGGCCGCCGGGGAAATCTGCACCCCCTTGGGGAGACCGGTCGTCCCCGACGTGTAAATGATGTAGGAGATGGGGCCCGTTACGGGTGGTGGCGTGTGCCCATCTGCGACGCTCAACTCCGAAAGGGAGGTCCACGCCGTGCCGACGGGAAGTCCCGATGGCGCCGTTTGGTCCGAGCCTGCGGTGATCACCTGTGCGGGCCGGCAGTCAGCCACGATCTGCGCACGGCGGACATCTGGATCGGTGATCGCCAGCGGAACGAACGTGACCCCCGCCCATAGACAGCCCAGTGCCGCCACCACGAAGTCCACAGAATTGCCGATCAGCAGCGCAACCCGATCCCCGGGCTCGACGCCTTTCTGAAGCAAGCCGGCGGCCACTCTCCCAGCCGCGGCGCGCAACTCGCCCCGGGTCAACGCGCGATGCAGGTCCTTGACAGCGGGCCGATCCGGGGCTCGATCGGCGTGGTCCAGCACCGCACCGAGCACGCCGTGGTCCGTCACGCCTTCTCGCAGGTGCTGCACGCTCGCTATTCTCACTCACACATGGTGTGGAACTGCCGCCGGGGCGACCGGCGTCTGAGGCCGGCCGAGCCACCACCGACTGGACCGGCAGGTGCGACTTGGGCTGTCAGGCGTCCGCAGCAGCCGGCGAACCGCGTCTGACCCGCCGGCGCGCCCGGCCGAGCCTCACCAGGAAGAGCACCCCCGAGGCGCCGAACAGGATCGCGCTGACGAGCAGCCAGTTCCACAGATAGACGTTATCGCTGAAGCCGGTGGTTCCCTCGAAGTAGGAGGTGCCGAGCCGGAAGATCATCGGCGCGAACATCACGAACAGCAGCCCGGAGATCACGGTCGGCACCCGGACATGGTTGATCCACGTGACGCCCGGCCCGCCGCGAGCGGCGCCGGGGCGCGCGCGCCGGGTCAGCACCCGGTCCGCCGAGGCATAGATCGGCCATCCGACCCCGTCGTGGAGGATCACGCAGATCACGAACCAGACCAGGATCGCCTTCCACCCGCCCTGCGCGAAGACCCGTGTGATGGCGTACGCGGCGACCGCGAAGCACGCCAGTAGGCCCAGCAGGTGCCACGGACCGGCACCATAGTGGCGTCGCCACGACCGCATGTCAGCCCCGATCCCCGAAGGTGATCCGGCTCATCCACTTCAGGTTCTGGGTTCCCGGTGCGGACGGGACGATCACCCGTGCCGGATAGCCGTGGTCCATCGACAGGTCGGCGCCGTTCACCTTCAACGCGAGCAGCGACTGCGGCGCAGCGACCTGCGCCGCGGACAGAAGCGCCGCGTGGGTGTCCAGCGACGTCAGCTCCGACGTACCCGCGCTCGACACGCCGGCCAACCGGGCAAGGTCCGCAAGCGGCACACCGGTCCAGCGCTGAACCGTGGACCAGCCCTCGGTGCAGGCGATCGGCAGGTAAGCCGTGGTGAGCGGCATCGCGAGCAGCTGCTCGCGGCTCAGCGACACCCGCTGAGCGCCCACGAGCTCCAGCCGCCAAGCGGGGCCGGTCTGGGCCGCGGTGATGCCCGCCTGCGCTGCGGTGTGGTTGACCGGGAACCGGTTGGCGCCGACTCCGGGCGAGCGATAGTGCGTCCCGAACAACGCGACCCGCCGCGCGACACCGCCGATGGCCTCACCGGCGGTAAGCGCGAACACCGTCAGTGACGTGCCGGCAACGAGCGCGAGCACGCCGCGCCGGGAGATCGTCGGCGCAGCAGGCTCGGTCGCGACGAGGTCGTCGTCCACCGCCTCGGGCACGGTGTCGGCGAGCCCGGTCCGCAGCTCGGTCCGGAACCGCCTCGAACGCAGGGCGCGGACCATCTCGCCGAACTTCACGCAGATGTGGATCGCGAAGCCGGCCATGAACGCCCACGCGCCGTAGAAGTGACCGGTGTAGAAGCTGATCGGGTCGTGGTACTCGATGTTGAGGATCCCGGTCGTCATCTCGAAGATGACCCCACCGACGACAAGCACCAGGCTCAGTCGCTCGAGCAGCGACGCGACCGACCGCCACGGCGGCCAGACGAACAGCTTGGGAATGACCGACCAGAGCTTTGCGAGCACGACCGGGACGAGCGCAAGGCCGAGCATGACGTGGATGCCCTCGTTCACCCGGTAGAGCCAGCTCGGCGACGTCACCCAGTTGAAGAGGTAGAAGCCGAACAGCCCGTGGTCGGGGTTCGGGTCGCCGCCCAGCCCCGGTTTGTAGGCGGCGTAGGAGATCAGCCCGGTCAGGAACTCGATCGGGATGCCGATCAGCAGGACGAGCCCGAACACCGACGTCAGCCACGGCCCACGTACCGGGCTCTTCCATCGGGCCCGCGAGAACGGCCCATCCTCGCCACCGGGCGCAGGCCCGAACCGGCCGGGTGTCGACGACGGCGGGGGCGGGGTCCTACCCTGGGTCACCATCGCACGGTAACTCCCGAGCCTGAACGTCACTCACGATATCGCGCAGTCCGCCTGTCGCCCCCGCGAGACGCCGGAAACCGTCCGAACTGGGCGTCAAGGTGGTCAGAAGCGTACAGGGTCGAGTAACCGAGACCCACGGCCACACGGGCCCGGTCCCGCCCAGCCGACAAGGTTGGCGCGACCGCGGCGAGCACGCCGAACCGAGACGGGAGCATCTGTCGTCGCACCTCCACTGCTCGGTCATGAGAGCCAGGTGTCAACCGGCCGGAATTTCAGCGGATCGCCCTCGTATCGGTTCCTGGGCCCTGTATAGTGTGCGCCATGCAAGCAGCATTACAGACCGTTGGTTCGGATTCCATGCCAGCAGCAGTACAGACAGTCGGTTCGGGTTCCTCGCCGGCAGACATTGCGAAGGTGCTCAACGAAGACGGGTGTGTGGTCATTGCCGACCTCGCAACTCCCCAAACGATGGATCAGATACGGGCCGAGCTCGAGCCGTACCTCGCTGCCACCGGCGGAGGCAACACTGACTTCCTGGGCGAAACCACCCGCCGTACCGGCGCCCTGATCGCCCGCTCGCCGACCTCTCGCTCACTCATGACCCACCCGACGATCATCGACACGCTCGACCTCGTGTTGGGCGACCACGCCAGCACCTTCCAGATCGACCTGACCCAGCTGGTCACCATCGGACCCGGTGCGCCGGCGCAGATGATTCATCGGGATCAGTGGTCGTTCGATCACTTCCAGTTCCCGACGGGCTTCGAAGCCGAAGTCGGCACCATGTGGGCCGTGACCGACTTCACTGAAGAGCTGGGTGCGACACGGATGGTGGTGGGCAGCCACCGGTGGGAGGAGGATCCCGACGAGGTGGACCCCGCCCTGTCCTCCCCAGCAGTCATGACCAAGGGTTCGGTCCTCTTGTACACGGGCTCGGTCTACCACGGCGGGGGGGCCAACACCACCAAGACCAGCCGGATCGGGATGAACGTGGGCTACTCGCTCGGGTGGCTGCGCCAGGAGGAAAACCAATATCTCGCCTGCCCGCCCGAGATCGCCCGCACCCTCCCCGAGGGGCTGCTCAGGCTGATGGGCTACCAGCGCGGCTCCTACGCCATCGGCTACGCGGACGACCTGCGAGAACCCCTGGACTGGCTGTACGACAGCCCGGCGTTTATCTCGGACTTCTACGAATACCGCCGCGCCGCTCGCAAGCGGCTCAAGGCGACCGGGAACTACGTTCCGCCCACGGCGCCTTAGCCCGGAAGCGGCCGAGACTCGGATCCTCCTGCCCCGGGCGCCGGCCCGAGGAGCATGGGTTAAGTTGGTGGACCCGACACTGGCTAATAGGTTTGGTTACAGCAGAGATATGAGGAGAAGCGTGATGCAGGACCAGATTCGTGACGTCTTAGCTGCTCATGGCCGTATGGCGGTCGATCCAGGCGAGGTGGACAGTCAAGCCGACCTCTACGAGCTCGGCCTGACGTCGACTGCGTCGGTCAATGTAATGCTTGCGCTTGAGGAGGCATTCGGCATCGAGTTCCCCGATGAAGTGCTCAAGAAGTCCACCTTCGCTTCCGTACACAACATCGAGCAGGTAATCGAAGGCCTAGTCAAGTCGTCTGCGTGATGCCACGTGCGGTCTCGGCCTGCCGGAGCCGACCCCGCAGATCTCTGCCAGTGGCGAGTGCATGATCACCTTGCCGGGCGAGGTTGACGAATACCGCGTCCGCGTCGGATGCGATGTCGTGGCCATTGAGGATGTCCAGGACTCGCTGGCGGCGTTCGGGGACCGGTACCTGCGCAAGGTTTTTACCGCGAGCGAAATCAACGACTGCCAGGGCCCCAACCGGGTGCACGGACTGGCGGCCCGGTTCGCGGCCAAGGAAGCAGTGATCAAGGCATTCGCAGAACCCGACATGCCGTTTCCCCTGCGCGAGATCGAGGTAATACGGGACGGTCCGCTGCCTTTGCTCCGTTTGAGCGGAGCGGTCGCCGAGCGGGCACAACACCAAGGCTGGCTCAGCTCGTCTTTGTCGCTTTCGCACGCCGATTGCCACGCAATGGCCGTCGTTCTCGTGGTCTGTAGTCAGGCCGAGTCCGAGTAGGAAACTTCACGCGCCAGCGCAGGCTCGACTGGCCGTGCCCGTAACCCATCGTGAGGCCAGAATCGAATCGCGCCGGTTCTGGGTGGAGGCTCCACAACCCGGGGGCGATCCAAATCGACATGTTGCGCAATGAACGCACGACAACGCGGCGACCAGGCGGTGCTGCGCGACTCAGACAACGATGCTACTGGACGCCGTCAGCCCCCCCGCTCGCAACTGCTCGAGCCTCTGTGCCGTCCGAGTGCGGTAGATCTCGACGGCACGAAGCTTCACGTCCTCATAACCTCGAACGAGGTCAGGCAGCCCCGCGATCTCGGCGGCGAGCTCGACGGTCTGTGGTGACAGCCACTGCGCGACTTCGAGGATTGTGGCCCGATACTCGTCGACGAGTGTTCGCTCTAACCGACGCATCCTGCTGTACCCGAAAATGTCCAGCCTGGTAGCGCGGACCCACCGCATCCCATAGAGCAGCCGCAGCCACGGATTGACCCACGATCCCAGGGCCAGCTTGTCCTTGAGACCCATGGCACGAAGCGACGGGGGGTGCAGTCGTATCTTGGCTGTCGCATCCTCACCGAACTCAGCGGCCAACTTCGAGCGGAAGGCGGGATCGACCGCCAAGCGGGCGACCTCGTATTCGTCCTTGTAGGCCATCAACTTGTAGAGGTAACGGGCTACCGCTTCAGTAACAATGGTCGTGCCGGCCGCAACCGATTCTGCGACGCGGACCTGCTCCACAAAGTCCGTGTACTCCTTTGCGTAAGAATCATTTTGGTACTCGACTAGGTCGCCAGCCCGCGATAGGACGATGCGCGCCAGTTCGCTCCCTTCGGCCGCCTGCACGGCGGCGGCGATCACGCGCGCGGCGTGTGGTGGCGGCGGAGGTGAGGACGAAGACGTTCTCCGGGTAATCATTTCGCCGGCCGCCAGCGGGTCGCACACCACTTGACGGCCGCGACGAAACGCCTGCAGATTCGTCTCCACGGCCGCGCCGTTCAACGTAATCGCCTGTTCGATTGCCGCGGCGGTCAACGGAATGGCGCCGGCCTGATACGCCGCGCCGACCAGAATCATGTTGGCGTACTGCTCGTTGGCGAACAGCTCCCGGGCGATGTGTCCAGCGTCGAGGTAAACAGCGCGCCGGGTCGATTCATCGATACGGTCTCGGATGGTCCCCGCATCGGGAAACGAAACCGCGGTGTCGACAATCATCTGACCGGTGGGCACCGTCGTGGTCGACACGACGGCGACGGTCCGGTCGCGCGACGCCACCTTCAGGTTGGCCGAGTCGGTTCCGACCAGGCTGTCGCAGGCGAGATAGAGATCGCAAGTTCCCTCGACCAGCTTCGACGACCGAAGCTGCGGGGCGACGGTGATTTTCAGATCAGAAATGACTGCGCCACCCTTTTGTGCCAAACCGGTTTGATCGAGCCCGCGAACGGACTTGCCATCCAGCAATCCGGCGGTGGCCAGCATCTGGGAGACCGTGACCACACCGGTGCCACCGACGCCGAGTATGCGCATCGCGAAGCCATCCGAACGGCGCACGTTTTCGGGTTCGGGAAGCTGGCTCCCGGCCAAAGGCGGCGTGTGTACCTTGACTCGTGCGTGTCCCGGGGTGACCGTCACAAAGGCGGGGCAATCGCCTTTTAGGCACGAATAGTCCACATTGCATGATGACTGGTGAATCGCTGTCTTTCGGCCGAATTCGGTATCGATCGGATGGACGGAAAGGCAATTGGACTTCTCACCGCAGTCGCCGCAGCCTTCACAGATCCGTTCGTTGATCACCACTTTGGACGTCGGTGTCTCGATCTGTCCGCGTTTGCGCTTGCGGCGCTTTTCGGCGGCGCACTCCTGGTCGTGGATGAGGACGGTCGTGCCGGGCACTGCGGCGAGTTCCCGCTGCACCGCGATCATCTCGTCGCGATCGCGGACCTCGACCTCTTTGGGCAGGTTTTGCGAACGGACACGGTCTAAGTCGTCGGTCGTGACGACGATCTTTGCCACGCCTTCGGCGCATAGCAGCTGAATGAGGCGTTGGAGAGTGAACGCGCCCACCGGATCTTGGCCGCCGGTCATCGCGACGGTCGAGTTGTACAGCAGCTTGTATGTGATGTTCTCACCCGATGCGACGGCTGCCCTGATCGCCAGGCTGCCCGAATGCGTGAATGTTCCATCGCCGATGTGCTGAATAAAGTGCTTTTCATCCGCGAATGGCGCCAGTCCCAACCATTGCGCCCCTTCGCCGCCCATCTGGGTGACTCCCATGACGTTGCCGACCAGCTTGTCATCCATGAGCATGGTCATGCCGTGACACCCGATGCCTCCACCCACGGTGCTGCCTTCGGGCACCCTCGTCGAGGAGTTGTGGGGACACCCCGAACAGAAATATGGGGTCCGGGTCAGCAGGGGAAGTTCGATACGCGCACGCTTGGATCGCTTCTGCCATTCCAGGACAGGTTCTATCGCGTACTCGTTACCCAGTCTGCGCGCCAGAGCCGTTGCGACACTGTCGGTGTCGAGTTCTCCGGAGGCGCTCACCAAGACTTGTCCACTGGGATCGAGCTTGCCGATCACACGAGGCGGGTTCGCCGTGCCATACAGCAGGTCCTTGATCGCGGTCTCGACGAACGCGCGCTTCTCTTCGACGACGATGATTTCGTCGAGCCCGCGCGCGAAGTTGCCGACTATCTCGGCATCGAGCGGATAGATCATGCCAACCTTGAGCAGACGAATACCGTAATGGCCCAATGCGTCGTCACTGATGCCCAACATGGCCAGAGCTTCCCTGACGTCGAGGTAAGTCTTGCCAGCGGCAACTATCCCCAGACGATCTCGGTGTCCCTGCTGGACAATACGATTCAGTGAATTGGCTCGCGCATACTCGATTGCGCGCGGCAGCCTGTCGTCGATCTGGCTTTGCTCGAGTCGCAGCAGATTTCGGCCGATGACCAGTGCGTCAGGTGTGTGGTGGGACGCGCCGAGGCCGCCGAAGCTGGGCCCGACGCGCGTGGGGTCGAGTGCCACCGTCATGGATCCATCGGCGACCGCAGTGACGATCTTGAGGCCCGACCACAGCCCGGTGAACCGGGACAGGTACGGCGCGTGCACAGCATGATCGAGCGCCTCTTGCGGATCGCAGGGATAAAGCGTGGGAATCATCAAGTCCGCCAACGCGAACTCGGATGCGCACGCCACGGTGGAAGACTTCGCGCCGGGATCGTCTCCGACCAGGGCGACAGCCCCGCCTAGCGGATCGGTGCCAATCAGATTGGCGTGCCGAAGAGCATCGGATGCCCGGTCGAGTCCTGGAGATTTCCCGTACCAGTAGCCGGTGATACCCCGTGTTTTGAACCGGCGGCCGGCTGAACCTGCCAACTGGGTCCCCATCACCGACGTCGCGGCCAGTTCCTCGTTGACAGCGGGGCGGTGCACGATGTCGAATCCGTCCAAGGCCCCCCGCTGCCGCGCGATTTCGAGGTCCAGCCCGGCCAGAGGTGAGCCCTCGTACCCGGCGACGAACGTGGCCGTGTGGCAGCCTCGTGTCCTGTCGAGAATTGCGCGGTCACGAAATGCCCGCACGAGCGCCTGGACCCCTGTCAAGTGGACGGTGCCGGCGGTGCGGACGTATCGATCGTCGAGGGAATAGCTACCGACGGGCTGCGGAGATGTCATCGTGGCCTCGCGGTGTGCTCGGAACAGTCGGTCCACACAGTGGAACTATACAAGACTAACAGTTTGATAAATCGCACTATGGGATGCCAGTTAGTATGTGCGCTCCTTCTTGAGTGCATTGTCGGTATGGTCGCACGAAGGCGCCGGCGTAACCGCGACCCTGGCACGGACGGATTGATCACAGCCAGTCGTCAAGGCGACGGTACCGAGGATCACAGCCACCCCGGCCAGGAGCGCTCCCCCGATGACGTCGCTGAGCCAATGGTGGCCAAGGTACAACCGGCTGAAGGCAACGAGCACCACGCCAGCACCCACCAAAACCGTCAGCAGGGCCTGCACAGTGCGGCTCCGCCCGATCGCGATGCACACGGCGATGATTCCGAGCAGCGCGCCGATCCCGGCCACGTGCCCGGACGGAAACGGATGATGCTCGGTACTCAATAGCGGTGATGCTTGGATTTCCGCTTCCGTCACTGGGCGGTAAATGACCGCCCTGATCGCGGTGTTGGCGAGCACAGCCACGCCGACCGTGCCAATCACTACGGCTCCCGGCCTCAAGGAACGAGCACGCCAGGCCAGCAGTGCTCCGCCGATCAGCGCGGCCGCCGCAACCTTGACGGGGGTGCCGAGCCACCTGGTTATCAACGACGCTTCGTCAAGGCCGTGAGATCGGTGGCCGACACTTCGGATCCAAGACGCGGTCGGAGCGTCGAACGCCGTTACCCATCCGTGGACGTGCACGCCGATCGCCAGCCAGGTCAAGGCCACAAGCCCGGCCAGAGCCACGGCTGTGGGCATTCGCCAGCGGCGAAACAACGCACCGATAACCAACGACAACTCCGATGTCCGCGAACGCGCCGGCCCTAAGATCACACGCGACATTGTGCACTGATACAGCGCGCCAAGCCCGACCAGCGCCAGCGCCGATCTACCGCCGGCCGCCGAGCACCACCACGATACCGTCACCGGTAAACTCGCCGACCGTGCCCTCAGAGCGCTGCACCACCGCCGCGCGGGCGACCAGCGCGACTATGATCTCGCGCAACCGCTCCGCACCAACCACCGAGGCGATGTCCATCTAGTGGACCACATCGGTGAATAGCACCGTGACCTGCTTGTACTCCGCATAGGCGTCACTGTCGTCGACTGGTGAGCCGCAGCTGTGGCAAACCGGGCGTTCTCCAAGGGCTGGGTGCCACACGTCTGCCACGCACCAAAGAACTTTGAGTTGCCCAGACCTGCTGCCCGCAATTGCGACCGCAGCGTGTCCTACGCCGGGTCTTGACGGGAATCTTGACGCGGACCTGGTTTCCGGTAGATCTAAGCCTGTGACCTGCAGTCATATCGGTGGAGCTAAACGCCCCACAACTGATTGGCTTCCTCGCGGGTCGGATTGGGGCTCAAGATGTAGCGGTGCAAGTCGTCTTTGATCCTTCTTAGTGCTGACCAGATCGAGGGCGACGTGATGAACAGGTCGGGTTCGGCCAGCGCCGGGCCGGACCGCATCTGCTCGATCGCCTGCTCGATCGCGTCCAGCGCCGTGGTGTCGGTGGCACCGGCCAGGTTGTGACGCGGAATCCCGCTGGTGGAGAAGAACCCGGCGAAATGCCCCGTGCCGGTGCGGTACACCAGCTCTTCGTTTTCGACCTGGACCACCCATCACGGTGGAAAGGCTGCTGTGAACGCCCAACTCCGTTAAAGTACAGTCGGCTTTGCATATTCCGGAAGGGGAACGCCGATTATGAGGAAGCTTAGTGTTGGGTATCTAGTTGATGATGGATATCAACCGGGCTTAATTTATGACGTAATCGAGAAGAGCAAATCGGCAGAGCATTATTCAATCGACTACTTGATTGTGCAGACATTCGCCGAGGACAAAAATGTCCTTAAAAGGGTTTACGGGTTATTCAAAAAACGGGATTTTCTAAGATTTATCGTCGCTGCCTGCTTCAAGGCTATTTTAGCCTTAGAAAGCCGTGTGTTTGTCAGGGATCCCAAACTTAAAAGCGCGTTTGACATGCACCCGCTTGATACTTTTCATGTGCCAAAAATTCGCGTTCGCCCACTCAAATCTACGAGCGGATCGGTCTATCGGTATCGTGAGGAAGACCTTGAAACGATCAAAGGTTTGAATGTCGATGTCCTTTTGGACGGACAAAGTGGAACTTTCCGCGGCGGAATTCTGACGGTATGCGAATTCGGGATTATCTCTTTTCATCACGGGAATGATGACGTGAATAGGGGAGGCCCCGCGGGCTTCTGGGAGGTGTTTAATCAAGAGCCGTCAACGGGCTTCGTAATACAAAGATTGCCTGATGAATTCGACGGCGGGGCCGCGCTCGTGACGGGCTCCATTCCTACAAAGCCTACTTATGCGCGAAATCTTGCACAAATCTACAAGAAGTCAAGTATCTTTATGCATAGGTTTCTTGAAGATTTGGGCAAGACAAGGATTTTGCCCCAAACTCTAGCTCAGTCGCCTAATGCACATCAACTCTACACGATGCCCCCATTGCATGTTATTGCACTATATCAAATCAAAACGTTCATCATTGTGACTCGAAAACTTTTCAACAGAGCCTCGGCTTCGAACCGCTCGACCATCAGCGGAAAATATGATCGATGGGGTGTCGCCTACCAGTTCGCTGAAAATTGGCAAAGTTCAGTGCTCTCGAGATCAAGTATCATTGCGAACCCTCCCTATCGCTATCTTGCTGATCCTTTCGTTTTCAGGCACGGGGATTTGGACGTGTGTTTCGTTGAGGACTACGACTTCAGAACTAACAGAGGCAAAATATCTGTTTTTAAAATCAGCGGCGACAAGTATGAGGAGCTCGGCTCGGCGCTCGATGAGCCGTTTCACTTGTCGTACCCATTTATCTTCACGGTCGACAATGAACTATATATGTGTCCGGAAACTGGGGAAATAAGAGAAATACGGCTGTATAAGTGCACCGAATTTCCACTTCGGTGGTCTTTTCACAAGACTCTGATTAAGGATGTCTCTGCGGTGGACACCAACATATTCTTTTTCAAAGACCGATGGTGGCTGCTGACCAATATTGATAGTTCCGAAATAGGAGAGTGTTGCTCGGAACTGCACGTATTCTACTCGGATGCTTTCGATTCTGATGCATGGACGCCACATGGAAAAAATCCTGTGATCTTCGATAGCGAACAAGCCAGAAACGGGGGCTTTTTTCGAGACGGTGAGAAATTATTGCGAGTCTTTCAAAGACAGGGCTTTGATCAATACGGCGAATCAATGGGAATCGCACAGATCACAGACCTAGGAACGGAGACCTATCGAGAGGAAACCGTTCGTATAATAGAGCCGCACTTTGCCCCAAAGATCATTGGAACTCACACTTTTTCCTATAATAATGGCTTATTGGCAGTTGATTTTGTGAAGGTTGAGCGAATCAAAGCCGCTTCTCGCTGAGCCTGATTCATCGCAGCGCCAGGAACACGCAGCACCCGGGAGCTCTATTCGAGGGAGCGTATGAACATTATTTCCGTGTACGCCAGGTCGGGAGTTATCGCGGGGCCGCTGAACTGTGCGGCACTACCCATAAGACCGTCAAGCGTGTGGTGGAAAGGGCCGAAGCCGGCGGCTCAACACCGGGCGCGTGCGGCGGCCACGTAATTTCGACGTGGTCGCCGAGCTGGCGGCCGCCAGAGTCGACAAATCTGGTGGCCGGATCTCGGCGAAGCGGTCGTGACCGATCGCCCGTCCGGCCGGGTACGGTCACAGCGCGGGCGCGGCCGCTGGCTGCGCGTCGTCGCTCTCTTCAGGCGGGTGGCTCGAGTGTTGCGGTGCCGCGTCCACCTCTGTTGGATCCACCCGGACTTCGAGCTGTTCGTCGTCGCGCAGCACCCGAGCCGGCACCAACAGCGGTGGGCGCGTCGCCGGGGCCGGCAGACTTGCCCGCACCGCGGCCAACTGGCGGCCGGTGAGCGGATTCAGCCCGGCCCACACATCTTTACCCAGCCGGTCCCGGCTGTGATAGCGCACCCAAGCCGACACATAGGCCCAGCCGGCGGCGGCGGTGAGTCGGATCGTCACCACGGTGGCTTCGGTATCAGGCAGCCACAACTGGTCCAGCGTCTCCGAAGTGATGTCCCACGGTGACACCCAGAAGCTGGTCACGTACCCGTCGATATGCTTGAGACGACGCAATCCCGGCCGAGTCGAAGCCTGTTGCAGACCCGCCACTACGGCGGCGTCCACCTCGGCAAGCTCATCGGCGGTCAAAGGCCGGGCCGCGCAGTGCCGTCCGTCCAGATCGCCGGCGAGCCGCTCGACGGCCGCCGCCAAGGTCGAGGCCACCGAATCGCGGGCCGCCACCGCCGCGACATTCTGCTGCGGATCCATCCGTAACACCAGCCACGTGCCGTGCTCGATACCCGTGGGGCGATCGTCGGCGGTCGGCGGGGCGGACGGATCGGCGGCCTCGGAGATGTGTCGCTTTCGCACCGAGACGATATCGATCGCGTCAAGGTGCACATCGAACTGGTGCAGCGCCGCAGCGACCACCACCACCGGCAAGGTGGCCAGCGCCATCTTCTCGCGCTGATGGCGCCCGGACGGCCCGTCGGCCTTTTCGTCCACGGCGATCACCGCAACCAGCTGGCCCTGGTACTCGCGCACCCCGACCACGTCGCGGCCAAAGCGGCGCCGGTGATCGATCGCGGGCGTGCATCCCCGGCTCAGTGTCGCCACCCAGTCGGTGGACCCATCCCGCACCCACCTGGCCAACGCCGAGCCGAGGGTGATCCTCCGGTAGGCGAGTACCGCGGCGATCGTCACCACCGCCGCGACCGCGACACCCACCCACCACGCGACGTTCTGCGGTACGCCGGGGAAGTGACTGGCCACTACCAGCACCGCGACGTCGATGAGGAACGCCGAGGTGATCCGCGGCCACGACAAGGTCAGCCCAAGCCGGGGTTCCGCCTTCATCGTCGCCTCGGCAATCGCCGTATCAACACCGCTCCACCGAACACTTTGCCGGTCGTCAGCACCACGGGCCCATCCCCTCCGTCGCCGTCCACCACAGAACCTCGGGTAGATGCATTTCCCGATCTGCACAATAGTGGAGCCGATGCGATGCGGCGACGTTACCGATGCTTAAGGCGTTCGCGACGGGCCATTGGTCCTCGTTGAAGCGTCTGTGGTCCCGAGATCCAGTGGCCAGCCATGACACCGTTCCCGAATACCGCGCCGGGACCGTCCGGTGGCAATGATTTGACGATGTGGCCCTCGACCGCGCGGATGCGGACCGCTCCGGCGACCAGGTCACTGTTAGCATCGCACTTTCGCGTCGTCGCGCTCACGGACGCTGGGCTCACCTCGGCGAGTCCGGTTTGCGCAGGTAGACGATTCGGGAGCGAAAGGTGCGGTAGAGCTGCATCGCTGGATTGCCAAGTTTTCCGATCGCACGCATGGATGGACGGTCGTGGCTGTCGAAGAACTCCTGCTCGGCGAACCGATACTGGAACCCGACCTCCCTGAAGATCACCCGATAACAGGACGTCGAGATGTACCGCGTTGCCTCGCTGACGAAGAACGTGTTGTGGTCCGCGGTTTCATCGGCTGACAGCCCGGCTTGGAACCTGTTGCGAATTCCGAACGAAGCCCACAGTTTGTACCACCAGCGATGCTGGAACACCCCGCCGAACGGAACTAAGATATGCGGCTCGATCGGGGCGTAGCGCGCGGGAATGATGTGCAGCCCGTGACCACCGGGCTTGGTGATTCGCAGCAGCTCTTCAAAGGCCCGCACTTGATCTTGAACATGCTCGAAAACCTGGTCCGAGATCACGAGATCAAACGTGTTGTCCTCATAGGGCAGCCTCAAGTCCAGCTGGGTCCCAACTTTGATCTGACCTCGTTCGTCGCGGACGAGGGTCCGGCCGTCCCCGACGTCATAACCACAAGCGTTGAGGTACCGGCGAGCCCGCAGAGCTCTCACAGTGCTGCCGGCACCACAGCCGAAATCGAGTATCTTGGCCGTCTCGGGAAGGTCGACGCCCAGCGTCGAGAGGACGGCGAGGTATATCCCAGTGGCCGAATCATGGACGGCCTCCCGCTCACTGCCTGAACCCGTCGAGAGCGTTTCGATTGCTCCCATGATCTTTCTCCAATCGTTTGTTCGGGTGCTCCAACATGGAACACCGGTGTGTCAGTTGAAGTTGTCGCCCTCGACGGTGGTCTCAGCGGCCAGGGCCGCGATCGGCATGATCCTCACCCGGCTCGTCACCTCCTCACGCTCCTCAAAAACTCTCCGACGCCGACTCAACGTGCGACCGAGCGGAGGGGGTCTTCATCACACGTCATCTTTTTGACGAGTTCGCGATGCCAAACCTCGAGCGACAGCAATGTCCAGATTCGTGGCTGCTCGTTGCGATCGCCGGACGAATGGTCATCGAGCAGTTTGCTTACCGCCGCCCGGTCAAACATTGTGCCGACAAACGAGGACGGGCTCGTGAGCAGTTCGACCGCCATATCCCGCAACCCACCACGAAACCACCGGTCGAGGGGAACCTTGAAACCCATCTTCGGGCGATCGACGACAGCGGCGGGCAGGTGCTGGCGGGCCACCTCCTTGACCACCCACTTCGTCGTCCGTCCGCGCACCTTCACATTGCTGGGCAACGCAAACGCGAGTTCCACCAGGCGGTGATCAAGGAAGGGCGGACGCAATTCCAACGACGCGGCCATCGACATCCGGTCGCCACGCTCGAGAAGGTTGTCGGCGAGCCACGTGTGCACATCTGCATAGAGCATCCGGCGCAGAGCGTCGCCGCCGCCGCGGAGATAGGGATCTAGGACGCTGCGCGCTGCTGGTCGGCCGATCAGGTCCGTACGTTCCGACACGGTGAATGGTGCAAACCAGCCGCGCATGCGCTCGGCATGGCTGGGTTCGGAAACGGCGCGCATCGCGATGCCCAAGCGGGACTTGCTTGCAGGCAGCGACTTCTCCACGTGGCGCAGCACACTGCCGGGGATCACACCTGCCCAGCGTGTTGCACTGGCGAAGAGGTACTTGGGGTAGCCGCCGAACAATTCGTCGCTGCCCTCGCCGGAAAGTACAACCTTCACCTCTTGGCGGGCGAGTTGGGCGAGGCGAAAGACCGCGACGTCGGCGGGCTCGGACAGCGGAGCGTCTCTGTGCCAACTCAACTTCGACCAGTTCTGCTGGAAGTCGTCGGCGGTGACGAGCACCTCGTGATGAGTACTCCCCACGATTCCGGCGACCTGGCGTGCCCACGACGTCTCGTCGAGGCGATCGTCACCAAAACCGGCCGAGAAGGTGTGCAGACCCGCACCTTGCCGCTGCTGTGCAACGAGCGCGGTGATCAAACTGCTGTCCACGCCGCCGGAAAGATAGGCACCGACCGGCACGTCGGCAACCAGGGCTTCGCGCACTGAAGCAGTGAGCGCTTCATCCACGAGCCTGACGGCTTCCCGCGGAGACACTTTGCGGCCGTTCGGCTGCGCGGACAGTGCCCAGTAAGCGGTCGAGTGCACGGTGCCGTCGGACTTGACCACCAGGTGATGGCCTTGCGGAACCTTGCGTACCCCCTCGATGAGGGTATATGGAGCGGGCACTGACCGGTGGGCCAGGTAGTCGTGCAGGCTGTCCTCGTCGACACGTGGCGCGCCGATGACCGGTAGCAGTGCCTTGATTTCCGAGGCGAACGCGAACACGTGGTTGTTCACGTAGTAGTAGAGCGGCAAAATGCCGAGCCGGTCGCGGAACAGGTGCGTCTCGCCGGTCGCCGAATCGTGTATGGCGTAGGCGAACTGACCGCGCAAACGCTCGACCCCGCCCGGTCCATACTTCTCGTACTGCGCGAGGAGTACCTCGGTGTCGCCGGAGGTCCGGAACGGGTACGACAGCCCGGCGCGCAGCTCACGATAATTCAGAATCTCCCCGTTGAAGACGAGGTGAGTGTGCCCGCCAGCGCCAGCCATCGGCTGCTGCGACCCTGAGACATCGATGATCGAGAGACGGGTATGAGCGAATCCGACATCACCTTGCGTCCAGATTCCGGTGTCGTCTGGCCCGCGATGAAGCAACCGCGCGGCCATATTGGCCAGCAGTTCGCGGCTCACCGGTTCGCTGTCGAACCTGCGGACTCCGGCTATTCCGCACATATGACTTCCGCCAGCATCGTTCCCGCGGTCACCCCCCAACTCAAAGCTTTAGGTCCAGCCATGTACAGAAGATACTACAAGTTGGTTGTATCGGGTCGACTCCATCCAAAAAGTATGTATAGTCGCCTAAAGCTGAATATTTGTATTCGCCCGGCCCGTGATCGCTGCGGCCGGACGTTGCTGTGGCGGCCTGCGGTCGCTTTGCGGATCGGTCCATGTCCGTGAGAAGAAGCGCATGTCGGTTGTGACCTGGCACCTTGCAAGGGATCGGCCCGGACACCGCCAGCAGTGAAGGGAAAGGATTCTCGGATGAACAGCCCCATCGAAAGCCTGCCCGCCCCCGATGCGCAGTCGAGCATCAGCGTGCGGCCGACAACACCTGCGGATACCGCCGAGATTTGCGATCTGCTCGAGCACGGCTTCGTTGGCAGCGGTATCGCGGCCGATGGCTGGCGCCCGCTCTGCACGACCAACTGGGGGGCGGACAACCCGACCCGAGGCTTCGTTCTCACTGATGGCGGCAGGATCGTCGGCTATCTCGGCACGCTCTACTCGCAGCGGGAGATCAACGGAAAGACCGGCATCGTCTGCAACTACTCCTCCTATTATGTCGCGCCGGCCTATCGCGGTCGCGGCTTGGCGCAAACGCTCGTAGCCGCTTCCGCTCGCGACGAGCGCATCACCTACATCTCCCACACCCCCGCCCCGCCGACACGACGGGCGCTGGAGTCTCTGGGGTTTGCAATCCTCGACCGGGGCGTGTTGCTGTTGCCGCTGGGGCTCAATGCCGAAACCCTTTGGCGGTCTCGTGTCGACATCGATGTCAACGATCGGACGGTGCGTGCGTCGCTCGGGCAGGCCGAGCGCCGGATCTACGATGACCACGCGTCCTATGACTGCCTGCATATGACCGCCCGCGATGCCGGCGGCACGGCCTATCTGGTGGTCAAGCGGCGTCTGGTCAAGCGGCGTGTGCGCCGTCTGGCGTGGACGGCCAAGGTTCCGTTCTCCCAGATAATGTATTGCAGCGCGCCGGATGTGCTCGCGCGCAACCTCGAACGAATCAAGCTGGCGATCATGTGGCAACAGAAGACCTTCGGCATCGCGATGAACGAGCGCTTCCTTCCCAAGGCGCCGCGTGCGATCAGACAGGAGGCCATCGCCCAATACCGGTCGCCGGTGTTCACCCCGAATGAACTCGACCTGTTGTACTCGGAGTTCGTGCTGCTCGATATATAGCTATCTGCAGCCGTGGCCGTTACCGCGCTCCCCGGCGGCGCAAAACCAGTTCGCCCGGTGGAAAGGCTGCTGTGAACGCCCAACTCCGTTAAAGTACAGTCGGCTTGCGTATTCCGGAAGGGGAACGCCGATTATGAGGAAGCTTAGTGTTGGGTATCTAGTTGATGATGGATATCAACCGGGCTTAATTTATGACGTAATCGAGAAGAGCAAATCGGCAGAGCATTATTCAATCGACTACTTGATTGTGCAGGCATTTGCCGAGGACAAAAATGTCCTTAAAAGGCTTTACGGGTTATTCAAAAAACGGGATTTTCTAAGATTTGTCGTCGCTGCCTGCTTCAAGGCTATTTTAGCCTTAGAAAGTCGTGTGTTTGTCAGGGATCCCAAACTTAAAAGCGCGTTTGACATGCACCCGCTTGATACTTTTCATGTGCCAAAAATACACGTTCGCCCACTTAAATCCACGAGCGGATCGGTCTATCGGTATCGTGAGGAAGACCTTGAAACGATCAAAGGCTTGAATGTCGATGTCCTTTTGGACGGACAAAGTGGAACTTTCCGCGGCGGAATTCTGACGGTATGCGAATTCGGGATTATCTCTTTTCATCACGGGAATAATGTCGTGAATAGGGGAGGGGCCGCCGGCTTCTGGGAGGTGTTTAATCAAGAGCCGTCAACGGGCTTCGTAATACAAAGATTGCCGGATGAATTCGACGGTGGGAACGCGCAAGTGGCTTGCGACGTCGTCATCGACCGGGACGTGCTCATGAGGGGCTCCATTGCTACGGTATCCCCTTATGCGCGAAATCTTGCACAAATCTACAAGAAGTCAAGTATCTTTATGCATAGGTTTCTTGAAGATTTGGGCAAGACAAGGATCTTACCCCAAACTCTGCCTAAGTCATCTTATCCGCATCAACTCAACACAATGCCCTCACTATATGTTATTGCTTTATATCAAATCAAAACGTTCATTACTACGGCTCGACGGCATTTCAACAGGCGATGTGGCAAAGATCAACGCTGGGGTGTCGCCTACCAGTTCGCTGAAAATTGGCAAAGTTCAGCGCTCTCGAGATCAAGTATCATTGCGAACCCTCCCTATCGCTTTCTTGCTGATCCTTTCGTTTTCAGGCACGGGGATTTGGACGTGTGTTTCGTTGAGGATTACGACTTCAGAACTAACCGAGGCAAAATATCTGTTTTTAAAATCAGCGGCGACAAGTATGAGGAGCTCGGCTCGGCGCTCGATGAGCCGTTTCACTTGTCGTACCCATTTATCTTCACGGTCGACAATGAACTATATATGTGTCCGGAAACTGGGGAAATAAGAGAAATACGGCTGTATAAGTGCACCGAATTTCCACTTCGGTGGTCTTTTCACAAGACTCTGATTAAGGATGTCTCTGCCGTAGACACCAACATATTCTTTTTCAAAGACCGATGGTGGCTGCTGACCAATATTGATAGTTCCGAACTCGGAGAGTGTTGCTCGGAACTACACATATTCTACTCCGATGCCTTCGACTCTGACACATGGACGCCACACGCCAAAAATCCCGTGATCTTCGATAGCGAAAGAGCCAGAAATGGGGGCTTTTTTCGAGACGGCGACAAGTTATTGCGAGTCTTTCAAAGACAGGGCTTTGATCAATACGGCGAATCAATGGGAATCGCACAGATCACAGACCTAGGAACGGAGACCTATCGAGAGGAAACCGTTCGTATAATAGAGCCGCACTTTGCCCCAAAGATCATTGGAACTCACACTTTTTCCTATAATAACGGCTTATTGGCAGTTGATTTTGTGAAGGTTGAGCGAATCAAAGCCGCTTCTCGGCCGTGGCGGCATCGCCGGACCGATCACTTCGATGCCGAGATGAAGGTCACGTGCGCCGACGCTGGATTTTCTGGGACCGATGGTTCAGAATCCGGCCCATGACGACAGATCGCAGCCATCCGCTGGACCGTAGGATCTCGCGCCAGACGTTTCTTCGCGGCGGCGTCGGAATGTTGGCGACTGGGGCGCTGTTCGGGTGCACGCGGGCAGCGCCGGACCCGGTTAGCGGGAACATCGCCAATCTAAGCGACCTGGTGGCCGTGTTCAGCCCAGCGTGGACCAGCCCAGCGGTCGCAAACGCCCATTTCAACACGATGGCCACCCCCCACGGACCTGGCTGGACCTTCACTTGCGCCGACACTGACATCGCCACATGGGACAGCTTGGATAAAGCCATTCTCGCCCGATACCAGCCCGAAACCATCGGCACGGAAGTACGGTGGACGTTCTACCTCAACCTGCCCACGCAGACGTTCCTCCCAGCTTGGTTCTCTGGCGTGCTGTGGGAATTTCACACCAACACGTCGTCCGGTCACGCTCTAACGATTGATGTCACGTCAACCCCTCAGCCGTGTTTTCGAATCATGCGGAACACAGGGGGAGGGGAAGCGACGCCCTACTACACCGATTCCCTCATTTTCAACCAGTGGCATCAAGTCACCATAGACGTCAAATGGTCTTTGGGACCGGACGGCTATATACGGTGGTTTATTGACGGCAGGAAATGGCTGGACTATTCGGGTGCAACGTGCTTCCCCGGTGACGGCGACCCGTATCTGCAGTTCGGTTACTATTCCTTGATCGGGGCCGGGACCAACTACTCGCAATTCGGCGGCATCAATCGGGTTGTGCTCTAGGTGATCCAAGTTCAAACATCGTCTAGACGCCGACGCACCGATTCGCAGCGAGATTACCCGACTGAATACTCCAAGGCTATGACTAACGGGGCTTCGCCCCAGCCCGACCAGGCATGCCGTAGTCGCCGGTGTTGGGAGGCTCCGGTCGGTCGGGGTGAGACCGTGACCGGTAAGCCCGCTCCGGTGTATGAACCGCCTATGCGGCTGGTTGGCCTAACTGGCCGCCCGAATGACCGGAGCCCATCATGACCGTAGCGCGATCTGTACAGCAGAATCCAGCGCTAGTCGGGCGAAATATGATGGGCGACCGCCTTTTCCACCAGGTCAGGATTGCTCGTCCGTGAAGCCACGGTTCCCAGACGTGAGCCCTATTTGGGGTCATCGCCGATGGAAGGGCTTCTCGACGACGTAATAGCTAAACGCGCCTAGGAGTATTCCGATGGCCAAGGTCGCCAGCAGCAGCGCGGAGAAGCCGATGACGCCTTCGCCGAAGGTGTCGATGCCATTCGCCCAGAGCCAGTCCACGAACGGCTGGTGCCACAGGAAGATGCCGTAGGAGATCAACCCCAGCCACGCGAGCGGCGCCGAGGCGAGGATGCGGTGGGGCGACTTGCCGTCGCCGAAGACCGCCGGCAGCACCAGGACGAGGCCGAAGAAACCCGACCCGATGTGGTGGATCATGCCGGGGTCACTGCGCGGGATGGTCGTGAGTACCCACAGGGCGCCGCCAACGAGCCAGATCATGAGCGGGTGCTCTTCGATGAACGCCGCGATGCGCGGCCGCGAGCCGTTGATGTCGAGCGCCGCACTGATCAGCGCGAGCGACATGCCGATTGCGAACCAGTCCAACGTGAACGGCAGCGTGTAAAGCAGGCTCTTGGAAGAGTCGATGGTGCCGACGCGGCCGGTGAAAATCAGGCCGTTGACGAACGTACTCACCCACAACACGGCCAGCAGGATGAGCTCGGTGCGAACCTGTGCGCGCAGCGGACGCCCGCGCTGGGTGCGCCACATCACCCAGGCGTAGATCGGCAGCAGCGCATAGAAGGAGACCTCGACACAGAGGCTCCAAGCGGGCTTCAGTCCCTGAAACGCGGTAGCGGTGTTGTAAACCTGCATGAACCCGTAGAAGCGCCACCAGTCGCTCGTGAAGACGTCAGGCAGCCCCGGGAACAAAGCCAGTGCCGTCAGCGCAAACCAGTAGCCGGGCAGGATGCGCAGCGCGCGCCGCTTGGCATAGCGGACGGTGGCGGGCGGTGGCTTGCCGAGCAACCGCCTAGCGACAAAGGGGCGGTAGAGCAGGAAGCCGGAGATGACGAAGAACACGGCCACCCCGGCATTGAAATGGGAGACGACTCGTCCCCAGCTCTCCGACTCGGTGATCCCCGACCCGAGGCCCACGTGGTACACCAACACCATCAACGCGGCCACCGCCCGCAGCGAGTCGAAGTACGGGAAGTGGCGCCGTAGGGTCGGCTTTGGGGTGATGGCCTGGCCGGCAGCGGGTTCGTCGGTTTTCGCCGAGATGTGTGTCGCCGTAACGGCGGCGCCGGGCAGGGAAGGAATCGGTGCCCGCCGAGATGTCAGCCAACGGCGGCTTGGAACGGCCAGGGCAAGACTGCGGTGTAATCCGGGTTGCTGTGGCTCGTTCATGTGACACCTAGGTTTCGTAGTGTTGACGCGATTCGCGGGACTCGCGGCACCCGCCCAGGGGCCACCCACGACGGCGATCAACTCGTCGGGATCGGGATGGCCGCGGCGGCCTTTTCCAACGAACTATCGGCGACCAGAGGTCTAGACTTCGGCGTTGGCACTTTGAAATGCTTAATTATTGGCCGCTCGACGAACCAATAGACGAGGACACCCGCCCCCACCGAAGCTAGCGCCGTGACGATCATGGTCGCGGCTATGCCGGCCGGATTGTGCAGCGCATCCACCTTGCGCCAGGCCTGGAAGGCCGCCAACGCAGTACCCATGTGCACGAGGTAGATGGAGTAGGAGGCGTCGCCTAATAGCAGCGGCAGGGGCGCCAACCACGGGCCGGTCTCACGTTCCAGAAAGACACACCCGGCCACCACGAGCGCCGCGGGAATCCCCAATATCAGCACTCGGTGCAAAGAGGGGACGGTCAACGCCGCAGCGATGAAGAGGCCGAAGCCGGCGATCGCCGCCGCCGCCGCGATCGGGGCCGGCGCGCGGCGCTGCGCCGTCACCGCCGCGCCGAGGCAGACGCCCATGGCGAACTCGAGGATGATCGGGTCCGTATAGAAGTCGAACTGGCTGGTTCCCGCGTGGGGAATGAAGCCCAGGACGACGAGCCCCACGAGCGCCCCCAGGACCGCGGGTAGGCGGAAACGCATGGGTGCGAACAGGATCAGCGCGAAGATTACATAGAACATCATCTCGTAATTGAGCGTCCAGCCCGGGATCAGCAGCGGCTGGAACTCTCCCTTCACTGGATGACGCCATGGGATAAAAAGGTAGGACGTCACCACATGGCCAACGTCGAAGCGGGAATTCAGCAGCGCCGGCTTCGCCAGCAGTATTGCCAACATCACCGTGGTCACGATCCAGTAGAGCGGCACGATCCGCTTCAGTCTGTTGCTGAAGAACGACCACGAACCGCGCTCGCGCCCGGCAGTGACGCCCCACATGACAAAGCCGCTAATGACGAAGAATATGTCCACCCCGCCCATGAGGACGCAGATGTGGGGGTCGTGGGGCAGCCAGTGGTGCAAGACGTGATACAACACGACCGATATTGCCGCAACAGCGCGGAGATACTGAATACTCGGGGAAAATTTAATCGTCCCGCCAGGCGCATGGCCGTTTCGGCTGCGAAGTGTCGTGGTCATGCTGGCTCGCTGATGCGATCGCTGGTTTCGACGGAGTGGGATTGCGGGCGGCGTCGGGGCACCGCATGAAAGTTCTCGGGGAACGCCAGCCCCGCTAACCCGTCCTGTGGGTGACCCACCATCTCGGCAAACGCCGTATTGGCAAACAAAATGATGTCGTCGCGCGCCATGGCGAGCGACGGAACCGGGAGCCGCTCCAACACCACTACCGCGGGCAACCGCGTCAGGACGTCCATCGGTGAATCCCCGGATCCCCATTACGCCGCCGCTCAATCCGCCCACTGCCGTCTATACCAGCGCCGTCGCGCGGGTAGTCGGGTAACCCCCCGCCAAGCAACCCCGCATTCGACGTGGACGGCACAGACGTCACCATCCCCGGTTGTGCGGTCACTACCGACATGTGCTTCTCCTCATGGATGCAAGCCGACCCGCGGGGCGGGCTGTGTTACCGCGGCGCCCAGGTGCGACGCTATTTAGATACCGATGATGCACCTGTTGCGCGAAGATACATACTATGAGGCAACAACAGTGCTAAAATACCACACTTAGAGTCTTACGGAAGCTGCAAACCGTGAATTAAGCCCAGGGTGTTAGGTGTAGACGAGACCGCAGATGAACGGAAGACTTCGACGGCACACAGCGCCGCCCCCAGGCGGGTCAGCACACCCGGCGGGTTACCCCCATCATCGAAGGGACTGACTCCCGATCGCCCGACTCCAAGGTGTCGAATACGGTCACCCGAGCCGAGGCCCGGTGAGCAGTTCCACCAGGTGCGAGCCGATGAAGCCGGCGCCCCCAGTGACCAGTACGGATTTGTCGGTCCAATCGAATGAATCGGCTGGGCCACGATCGTGTCTCCTACCTCGCGAACGCGTGATTCGGTTGTTGTGAATTCAGTGCTGTTCGATACGCTTGCACCGTCTGCCGGGCGACCGCCTCGGGATTGAACCGGCACAGCGCAAATTCATGCCCGCGCGCGCCCATCCGCAGGCACAGATCCTGGTCGGTGAGCAACGTCAGCATCCGCTCGGCCAACGCGATCTCATCCTCGGACTCCACCACGAACCCGCTCTCGCCGTCGTTCACCATCTCCGGCACGCCACCGACCCGTGCAGCAACGACCGGCTTTCCCGCGGCCATCGCCTGAGCGATGATCGTCGGCGCGTTTTCCTGCCGGGAAAACAGCACGACCGCACGAGCGGTGGCGATCTCATGCCGCAGCCGGTCGTTGTCGAGGTGACCAACGATATCGACGCTATCGCCCAACGCGAGACTCGTCACCCGGTCTTGAACGGTCTGTGCGTAGTCGGGATCGGGGTGCGGACCGGCCAGTATCAGCCGAGCCTCGGGCACGGCCTGGCGTACCTGCGCGAACGCATTCAGCAGGCCCAGCACGTTCTTGAGTGGTGTCAGCATTCCAGCAAACAGCAGCCGCGGTTCCGTCGGGCGCGACGGCGCGAGGGCGAAGAACTCCAACCCGGTTGGATTGGCAATGCTCACCGGGGTGCCTTTTATCAGCCGGCCGAGTTCCTGCGTGTCGTACTTCGAAATCGAGATGGCCACTTTGGCACGGCGCAGCACCCGCCGGACCACGGCCTCGGCCAGCTTGACTCGTAGCTTGTCACGGAACTTCATTCGAGCAGACAGCCTCATCTCGGCGTGTGGCAGACCGTGCACGGTAACTACGGAGTTCGGGCTGCATTTCTCGGCAATGTCGCCACAGTCGAGCCCCTGGCCATGCACGATATCGGGCTTCAACACTGCGACCAGCTTGCGCGCCTTGCGGACGTTCAGGAACCACCCGGTGATCAAGCGCAACCGGTCCTGGCCACGCACGTAATGGACCTCGACCTTCGGGCCGGCGCGCCGATAGTCGGTCGACGCCTCACCGTCGTGGAAACACAGCACCGCCACATTGTCGATGTCGTCCTGCGCCGCCAGCGCCGGGACGAGCGTACTAGTCGCCGACTCGGGGCCGCCATGGATGATCCCTGGCTCCAGCGGATACGGTCCGATCATCAAGACCTTGAGGCCCACGGCGATTCCTCACTTCCATGTTCTGTGGTGGTATGTGCATTCGCGTGATTGAGAAGCGCCATCGGGATCCGCCAAACTCATTCCGAGCGGCGAGCACGGTCCGCAAGCTTCGCCAGCACTCCCACGACGACGTCACGGATAGAGCCATACCAGGTCGGGGAGATCAGCCTCAGCGCGCCGATGTAGACGACTGAGAACAGCACGCATTCTGCGATGATCGACGCGAAGCCCAGCAGCCCCGGGTATCGGTCGGACCTGACGACGAAACGCTCCAGCGGCATCACAACACCTAACGCGATTAACGCCGAGACCGTCGGCGGCATCACGCAAGCGATCGTGTCGCGGACCGAGACACCGACCACCGAGCGGGCGAGCACGAGGCTGACGAAGCCGAAGACCAGGTAGGTGACGGAGAGTGCAACGCCGACCCCGACGAGACCGAAAGGTAGCAGCAGCACGATCAGCGGCAGGCCGAGTCCTACGAGGATCGCTGTCAGCCAGTTCAGCAGTCTTGACCGGCCGGCACCCTTGACCGCCTCCCCGGCTACTGAATAGAGCACCCAACCCAGTCCGATTCCCCCCATCGCGGAGGCGGCGGCGCCGGCAGCGCGCCATTTCTCGCCGAGCAGCAGCACCACCACTGGCTGACCCACCGCGACCAACAGGGCTCCGACCGGAAGGGCGGCCAACCAGATCCAGCCCAGCGCCCGCAGGAATGCTTGACGGAACCGGGGGCCGTCGCCGGAGATCCGCGAGAAGGCGGGGAACAGCACGTACCCACAGATTTGTATGCCCGCTGCCGAGGGCATTGACGCAATCCGGTAGCCGTACCGGAACTGGCCCAAGCCAGCGGTTCCCAACGCACGGCCGACGAGGACCTGCTCGACCAGCTCACGCGAACGTTCTGCGATCCCAGCGATGAGCATCGGCAACGAGAACCCCGCCAGCTCGCGCCAGATGCGGAACGAAAAACGCCCCCGAAACGGGCGCCATTTCGCCATCCACCAGCTCAGCAGCACCCATGTGGTGGTCGACGCGTACGTGCCGATGACCATCGCCCACGCGCCGTACCCGAATACAGCGAACACGATCGAGACCGAGGCGAACGTCAGCGCGACCGCAGGGGGCAGGATGAGCCGCCGTTTGAACTGGAATGTACGCTGCATCAGCGCGTCGGGGACGTTGACCAACGAATGCAGCAGGTTTATCCCCGAGCTCGCCGCCGCAATCAGACCCACCCGCGAATCGTGGAACAGCGCGCCGATCACCGGCGAGGCCACCAGCGCCGCCACCGCGAGCAGCAGGCCCGTCACACAGGTCACGATCAGCACCGTGTTGGCGGCATCCTCGATGTCGTGCTCGCGCTGGATGAGCGCCTGGTAGAGGGTGCCCTGGGCGAACAAAAACATAACCCCCATCAACACCGTTCCGGCGGTGAAGACGCCGACCTCGTGCGGTCCGAGCAGTCGGCCCAGCACGAGTGTCTGGGCAACGACGGTGATCTGGGCGATGACCATGCCGATCCCGGCCATCCCCACGCCGCGCTTGAGCCTGCTCGTCAGATCGGCGGTGGTCTCGGTCCACGGTTCGGTCTCAAGCGGAGTCGGCGGGCCCGCCCACTCCGGCCCGGTCGTGGCCGGCTCGCCGGCGCCGGCTTGCACGTGCGACATCCGCTACCAGCCGATACCGCAGTAGTTTCGGCTGCCGCGGAGTTGGCCGGCGTTCGGCAACCGCACCAGATCGATGACGAGCTTGTCGGATCCGGCCCGTTCGAGCGCATCGACCACCTCGGGCTCCTTCGAGGCAGCTATCAGCACGTCACCATGCTCCAGCACGGCATCGATATCCTCGATCAGTACTTCGCCGATATGAGGCAGCAGCTCACCGATGTAGGCGCGGTTCGCGCCGATGAGTCGTGACAACGTCACGTTCGCATCGTGGACCTTGACGTCGAATCCCTTCCCGATAAGGCGTTCGACGAGTTCGACCATCGGACTCTCACGCAGGTCATCGGTGCCTGCCTTGAACGACAGGCCAAAGACGCCCACCTTGCGCCGCCCGCTGGCGATCACGAGGTCGATCGCGCGACGCAGATGGACCTCATTGGAGGTGAGCACATTCGCCAGCAAGGGGACATCGAGGTCGTTGCGGCGCGCGGTATGGGTGAGAGCGCGGACGTCCTTGGGGAGGCATGAGCCGCCGAAGGCGAATCCCGGGCGAAGATAGGCAGGGCTGATGTTCAACTTGGTGTCGGCGAGGAAGATGTCCATGACGGCGTGCGAGTCCAGAGCCAACGACGAGCAGATCGCACCTATCTCGTTGGCAAAGCAGACTTTGAGCGCATGAAAACTGTTGTCGACGTACTTGGTCATCTCCGCGACGCTGACCGGGACTCGGAAGCGTGGGCCCGGAAGCCCTTCGTACAGCCCGATCACCGCTTCGCCGCTGCGTGGGTCTGTCTCACCGACAACGGTTTTCGGCGGATTGAGGAAATCGCGGACGCTTGATCCCTCGCGCAGGAACTCGGGGTTCACGCAAACCCCGAAGTCGCGCCCCGCGCGCTTGCCCGAAGCCTTCTGCAGCAGCGGGATCAGCAGGGTCTCGCACGTCCCCGGGAGCATGGTGCTGCGATAAACCACTACGTGCCAGCTGTCTTTGTCGGCCAGGGCCGCACCGATCTCCATGGTCACCTGTTCGAGGAATCTCGTTGATAACCCGCCGCCGGTGGTCGATGGGGTGCCGACGCAGATCAGCGAGATGTCCGTGCTCAAGACGGTCGCGTAACCATTGGTGGTGACTGTGAGCATCCCGGAGGTGACGACGTCGGCGGTGAGCTCGCCAATCTTCTCCTCGACGACCGGGGACCTGCCCTGCCGCAGGGACTCCACCTTGTCCGGATTCACGTCTACGCCAGTGACGTGCCATCCGCGCGAGGCGAGGCAGGCCGCCGAGACGCAACCGACATATCCGAGTCCGTAGACGCCGACCCTCTTCATCTGCGAATCGCTCATGATTCTCCCATCAGGCTCACCGCCGGAGCGGCGGCTATGGTGGCGACGGTGCCGTCGCCACTGCTGTCAATTGCAAATCCCCGCCGAGCCCCCCGCTCGGACCAGCTCGCGACCAGCATCGCGCCGTCCCGGACGAGCTTCGGTTCGGCGATCACCCCGGCATCAGAGGTGCAGAGCACGGACAGAATTGCCACCGGGACTGTGGTCCGGCACCGCACCCCGACCAGCCACGCCGGCGTCCTGGCTTCCAACCGATCCGACCACCAGCCCAGCTGAGAACGGGCGTCCGCTCGCACCTGCTCGGCTTCGACGGGCGAGGTTGCGGCGTAGCACAGCTGCAGGACTGGGAGACCATCGCGAATGACCAGGTGGCCGTTGCTATTAGGCGTCACCTCTAGCTCCGGATGCAGTGGCCACGACACCGCGACGTCGTGCACCGACCGGCCGTCGAGCAGGTCGACGACCGCGATGGTTGTGTCCCCGGGTGGAGCGATCAGCCAGCGCCGGTGCACCACCGGGTCTTCGAGACGCGTGTAGCCGTCGTGCTCCGCGTCGACGACGCCACCGTCGAGGTCGACCGAACGAACAGTGGTCACTGCGTGCTGCCGCCAGTAGAACGTCCCGCCGATTGCCGACTGGTCGACGCCGTCGACGCAGACCGTAGGATGCGCGCGAGTGCCCCGATGCACCGCCCGCCATTCCGGTTTGCCGTAGAAACTGGCGGTGCCCGGGTCGACGATCAGCTCGCGCCCCTGCGCGCTGAGCGTCACAGCGAGCGCGTCAGCGTGTCCGTGCGCCGCAATCGACAGGTAGCCAAGCGGACCGACATCCATCGTCAACCGGCGCAGCCCGTTGCGCAGCACCACAAGACCGCCGTTCGGCGCGTAGACCCCTGCGGTCGCCTCGCAGCGGCCGACACCCGCACCGATCTCACCAATCTGCGTACCAAGCGCGGCAGCAATCCATGCGGCCGTCAAGGTAGTCTCGCCGTACCTGGCCGCGGTGCCGCTTCCCGTGATGGCTGCAATCACGCCAAGATGTTGGCGGACTGTACGTTTCGGCTCGGCACCGAGCCTGAGCGCGAAGCTATCGTCGTCGTCCCCGTATCGAGGCGCCGGGTCATCGGAACCCACGAGACCGGCCAGGTACTCGGCGCTTCGGTCAAGCGCGGCGATCAATTGCGGGGGCACGTGGTCTCCGCGTAACCGCAACAGCACGACCGGCAACGCCAACAGCTCCGCGGCGAACATCTGGTAGGCGATCGACTGCTCGGCACCTGCGCCGTCGGGCAGGATCTGTCGGGCCGCCTCCGCCGCAAGGCTGTCGATCGCGTCCGCACGCAACGAGGCCGGCACCGCGAGCTCGGGCAGCAACGAATGCACCGTGATCAGCCCGGCGAGTTCACCGATCAGATGATTGTTCGCCGAACTGAATCGAGAGCGGCCGTACCAGCAGTAGCGGGCACTTGCATCGAGCATGCGCACTACGGCGCGGTACCGCTGCGTGGTCATTGCGGGTGAGTGCCGCAGTCCCTGCAATGCAACGGCGACCGAGATCGCCCGGATCCCGACTTCGAACGAGCCCCGCCACGCGATTCCGGTGCCGATCGGATTCTGATCGAGCCAGGAATCGAGGTCATCGAACGCGGCTTCGGCGAATCGCTGATCGCCGGTGAACAGCCATGCCTGCGCTAGCACGGGCAGATGCTGTAAGCGGTTCAGCTCCCAGATCCACTTCGGGTCGCCGGATGCCATCCGGTGGTTGATCCTGCTCCCGGCCACGGCCGGCCAGCGATAGTCGATCACTGGGTCGTAATTCCAGTCGACGGGTGAACCGACGTTGACGGTCGGACAGCCGAAGTAGGCGCGCTCACCGGCGAGGAGCTTTTCGGCCTCGACCAGCAGCGCCGTCACCTCCGTCGGGCGCTCGGCGGAAATCCGGTCCGCCCGTTCCTGGTCGAGCAGGACCGACCGCCCGGTGCCATCGCGGAACGCCTGCGCCAGCGCGCCCCAGTCTGGGGTTGAATTCGCCAGCATCCTGGCGTCGGTTTGCTCGCGGAGTCCGTCCCGGCCGCCTAGGCCCTCGACGAGACGTGTTGCGCGCCACCCCATCTCGCGGGGCGACATCGCCGCCGCGCGACCGGCATACCACGCAAGCTTCGACGCCGCCTTGTTTCTTGACTGTTCGCGCGCGAAGCACCGGTCATAGAACTGAACGAGCGCGCGACGCGAGACCTCCCAGGACAGTTCCTGTTGGACCCGGTTGCGTCCCCACTCACCCATCTGGCGACGACGCTCGGGGTCTCGCAGCAGGGCGTCGATCGCCGTCGCGAAGGCAAGTTCGTCGTTGGCCGGGACATACACGGCTGCGTCGCCGGCTGACACGCGTGCTTCGAGTAGGTCGAACGACACGACCGGTCGGCCCATCGCCATGTATTCGACCACTTTGTTCATTGTCGAGACGTCGTTGAGCGGGTTCAGCGGGTCCGGTGATAGGCATACGTCCGCGGTCGAAAGGCAGCGCTGGACGAACTCGTCGGACACTCGGCCGGGGAACTCGACCATGTCGGTCAGGCCGAGTTGCCCACTGAGCGCGACCATCTCGTCGTACGCGTCGCCGGTGCCCATGAAGATGCAATGGAAGTCGTCTCGCCCGATGTCGTCTCGCAATAACTGCAGTGCCCGCAGCGCGTAGTCGACACCGTCCTGCGGGCCCATCACGCCCAGGTAGGCAAGGAGATAGGGTTTGCCGCGACGCAGGCTCTCATCTGGCTCCCGCTGGACGAAGCGGCTCAGATCTGGTGCGCTGCGAACAACGGTGACCCTGTCGGCGGCCATCTTGCCGCGCTCGATCGCCACCCGCCGATAGCTCTCGTTCGTCGAGATAACCGCGTCGGCGGCGGCGAAGGTGAGTCGTTCGACGAACCTGGTCAGTCGATAGAGGACGCGCCCACCACCGGGGAAGCGCGAGACGAACAGTTCTGGCACCAGATCGTGGTGATCGAAGACGAAGCGGGTGCCAAAGGGGCGGAGCGCCAACGCGATCAGAAACAGCAGATCCGGAGGGTTGCACGCATGCACGATGTCGATACGGCCCGCGCGGCGGACCTTGATCGCCAGGCGCAGCGTGTGCCACAGAGCGAGTAGGTACTCCCGCAGATAGCCGAGCGGCCCCCCGGTCGCCGCACGTAACGGATAGCGCAGTATGCGTACGCCCTCGATCACGGCTTCGCGCTCGCAGTCCTGCTTGGTGCCGGTCGGGCAGATAACGGTGACCTGGTAACCCGCGCCGACCAGAGCCAGGCTCTCCTGCCAGACCCGGCGGTCAAACGGCACCGACAGGTTCTCGACAACGATCAGGATATGGCGCCGCATCCGTCAGACCCGTCCGCTCAGTACGGGCTGACCGCTGACCACGTCCTCGATCGCTTGTTGCGTCGCGGCGATGGAGCGATCCAGGGTGAACTCGGCCTCGACGCGATCGCGGGCCGCGCGGCCCATCCGACGCGCGGTTTGCAGGTCCCGCAACAACCTCACGAGCCGATCCGCGAGCTGCTGCGGATCCTTCGGTGGCACAAGGTAACCGGTCTCACCGTCGTTGATCATCTCGGGGATCCCGCCGACGGCGGTGCAGACGGCCGGCCGGGCGCAGGCCATGGCCTCGAGCACCGAGATCGGAAAGCACTCTGACACCGAATTCAACACAAACACGTCGATCGCCGGCAGCAGTCGGGCGACGTCGTCACGCGAGCCGGCGAAGTGGACGTTGGGTGTGATCTGGAGTTCGGTGCACAGCGCCTCCAGTTGGGGCCGAGTCGGGCCGTCGCCGATAAGGAGGAACCTCGCGCGGGGCAACTCATCGACCACGGCGCGCGCGGCCCGCAGCAAGCTGACGTGATCCTTCTCCGGTCGGAGCCTGGCAACGATGCCGACCACCGGGTCGTCCTCGGCGAAACCGAATTCGGCGCGGACGCCCCGGTCGGTACTAGTACGAAACTTGGCCAGATCGACGCCGTTGTAGATGATGCGGATCTTGTCATCAGGGTGGCCGAGTTCGTCCACAAGATACGACCGCTGTGCCTCGGCGACACCGAAATAGGCGCTCGTCCAACGGGTCAACGCGCGGTCGACTGTGCGGCGCACCGTTCCGCGCTGCGCGAGACCGCTGGCGTTGTGTACCCAATTGATCGTGTGCTTGACGCCGGCAATGCGGGCGGCAATCCGGCCCAGAACTTCGGCATTGTAACCCTGCACCACCACGACGTCGGGCCGCGTGCGCCGCATCATCATGACCAGTTCGATCAGCGCGCGCACCGCCTGCCGCTTGTGCAGGCGCAGTGCCACCGCCTCGATCCCGGCGGCGGGCAGCGTTGGAAAGAATCCCGGGTCGCCGGCATATCCCTCCTCGCCGATGCAGATCACCGATGGGGTGAATCGTGCGGGATCCATTCGCGGGAGCAGCGTCGTCAAATTCCCCTCGGCGCCACCGAAGAACAAGTTTGGAACGACAAACAGCACCCGAATCGGACGCACCCTCATCTGGACACCTCGCGATAGAGTGCGTCGATTCGGCGCGAGACGGCGCGGGCATCGAAGTGCGCCTCGACTCGTGCGTAGGCGGCGGCACCGTATCGGGCGCGCAGATCACGGTCGTCAATGACGACGCGCGACGCGTCAGCGATCGCGTCAATGTCGTCGGGCGGGACGATAACACCGTACCCGCCGCCGATCATCTCCGGCAGCCCGCCGACATCGCTGGCGATGATGCACAAACCGCGCGCCATCGCCTCCAGGACCGCCATCGGCTGGCCCTCGTTGCGGGACGGCAACACAAGTGCATGGGCGCGATCGAGCAGTTCGTCGACATCGCTCTTCGACAGCCACTCGCGCAGTTCGACGGTTCCTTCGAGGCGAAGTTCCCGGATACGGCGCCGCGCCCGCTCCACCTCGCCGTCACCGGCCATCGTCAAGGTGGCGACCTTCCGGCAACCCGCACCGGAGTCCGGATCGAGAGCCAGCTTGGCCCACGCTTCGAGCAGCCGAAATGCACCCTTGTGGTCGCCGATACGGCCGAGGAACACCATGTGCACGGGCTCACCCCGCGCCGGCTGGGTGACCCGGCGGCCCGGTCGAACCGCATTGGGGATCACCGTGATCCGCGCGGTTGGCGCAATCACCCGCAGTCGGGTGGCCCATGCGTCGCTGAGCGCCACGACGGCGCTCGCTCGGCAGAAAGTGGCGCGGATTATCGCCTGGATCGCCCGCGGCGAATTGCCGTAGTACTCCGGGAAACCGGAATCGTGGATGTGCAGAACGACGGGCACACCGGCGAGCTGGCTGATCCAGAAGAGGATCCCCTTCCGCACGAAACTCGCGTCTGCGCTGGCGTGCAGGTGAACCAGGCTGGGGCGGAACCGGATCAGCTCGAAGACGAACAGCACCGCACCGCGAGCGAATGCCCCGATCTTTGCCCATGCGGAGCCGTCCCGATGGGTCGCGACGTGGCGGATGTTCCAGTCGGTCCAAAGCTGCGTCTGCTGAATGGTCCGGACGTACGTTGCGACGCCGCCACGAGTATTCGTGGAGGTTGACACCCAGAGCGCCCGCGGCTCACCCATGTGGCACCGTTACAGGCTCGGCGATCTGGCCGCCCGCGGCCGTCTGCGACCGCTGGTAGCGATCGGACCAGCTGACCGTGATTCC
This sequence comes from uncultured Actinomycetota bacterium, assembly GCA_963767375.1. Lineage (GTDB taxonomy): Bacteria > Actinomycetota > Actinomycetes > Mycobacteriales > Mycobacteriaceae > Mycobacterium. Next base: position 917,225 of record CAVYDT010000001.1, on the reverse strand, counting down.
GGCGAGCAAAAAGATAGGGAGCATTGGAAAATCGAACAATCGGAGGTCGACGGCCGTCCCGGTGCAGATGAGGGTGGCGATCGCCATGATCGCAGTGACCGCCAGCGGCTTGCCACACAGATCGTGGTCCGGCAGAGTCCGGTAAGCAGTCCACAGCCGGCGGATGACCAGCACCAGCATGCAGACATAAAGAGCGAAACCGATCACGCCCACCTCGACCAGGATTCCCAGTTCGGTCTCATGCGCGGCGGCTCCGTATCCGCGGATCCACGGTACGTCCGGTGCCCACTGCTGGTGGTGGTAGGTGTTGACGGGCTGGAACCGGCCGACGCCCCAGCCGGCGACGGGTTTTCGGGTGAACGCCCAGAGCGCCGTCTGATTGGCGTTGAGCCGATCCTGCACTTCGTTCACCGAGCCCACGCCACCGGCCTTCCGGTCAGTGCTGGCGAACGCGGACCAGTTGACCGCGACCGCCGAAGCCACCAGGCAGATCGCAACGATGAACCCTGTGCGGTATCCCCTCGCGATGAGTGCACCGATGATGAGCACGACCAGGCCGCTGAGCCAAGCCACGCGGGTATGGGTCAAGTAGATACCGCAGCCGCAGGCGATGGCGACCACGAATGCGAACCACCTTCGCCAGGTTGGCTCGCTGCGCCGGGAGAGGAGCAGCATCGCGATCGCCAAGCCGAGGGCGAGTAGCCATCCATTGACGTTCGGTTGTCTGAAGACGCCCGAGGCCCGGTCGGGCCAGACTGTATCTTCCACAATGTACCGGGGCCAGACCAATGCGGTTGGGCCTGTGAATTGCATAATGCTCATCGCCGCCGAGTAGGCCGCCAAGATCAGGATCGTCCACAGCAATGCCCGCACTGCCGCTGCGCGGTCGAACGCGTGGCGCCCCACCCTGTACAGCAGCAATGGGAGCAGCATCTGAATGAGAATCAACCGCCAGACGTCTGTTGGCACGGCGGTCACGATCCGTCCGGAACCCCACGTAACCTGCTGCGTCGCGATGTATTGGTGCGGGCTGATCATCGAGTAGACGTTCCAGGCCATGTACAGCGCCATCGCCCACTCGATCGCGTCCATGCCGCGCGGCCTATCGGGGTTTCGATCCATCCACAGCGCCCATGCTCCGACCGCCCCCCCGAACACGACCCAGAACAGGTCGATGGGTAGCACGTGCGGCGTCGCGTTGCGTAGGCCCATCGCGATAATCAGAATGATGGTTGCGAAGGGCGGGCTTCGCAGCACCAGCACCCCCAGCACGAGAGCGACTGTGCCGAGTACAAGCAGCTGGCCGAACTTTGCACCCGGCAAACGCACCGCCGCTAGTACCACCACAATCGCGGCGAGGCCCGCCGCCACCGCCAACCATGCGCCCAATTCGCTGCCACCGGTCTTTGGGTCGGTTTTCCTGGTCAATACAACGAACGGTGTCGACCCAGGGGCCGTTGCCGACAACCATCCGCCGAATTGGCCGCCACGGGTCTGCCGGCGTGTTCTCTGGGGCAATACCATCATCGGTCTCGAGCCAGGCGGGAGTCTGCTAGGACATTTTCTTCGGATAACGAACTTTCTTCGGGTAACGAACTCTGCAGGTTCACGGGTGTGATAGTGGGCTCGGGTAGGCTTTCGACAGCCGCACTGCGGCGGGCGCGTTGCCAGAACGCTTGCCCGTCGTTCGATCCTTCGATCAGCACGGCACCCAGCAGAACCGCTTGTGCCTTCGCGAGGGCCTCGGCGGCGGCAGTGACGTCGCCGGCCCGGGACTTCCCTTTGGCGACGACGAGGACCGTACGCTCGGCGGCGGCGCACAGCAATTGCGCCTCGAATTGCGCCTCGCTGGAATCGGCGATCGACGGCGCCGCCACCACGATCGTATCTGCGAGCGGCCGAAGCTTGTCGAGGAGCGCGCAGATTCGCTCACGGGTAACACGCGAGGACCGATCGGCAACGACGCTACCGCCGGGCAGGACCTTCATCGATGCAACCGCACCGTATTGCAGCACCTTTTCGAAGCGGTCGATCCGACTGCTGTCGCCGAGAGCATCGATAAATCCCCAGTTTCCTTGTTGGCACGACGCGTCGTCGGCGTAGACCAGAACGGTCCGATGCCCTCGCTTCGCCCAGAACTCGGCCAGCGTCCATGCGACATCCCGCGCTCCACGGGCTCCACGGGAATCGGTGACCGCCACGACCTTCGGCATACCCAGATCTCCGGAACTCACAATGTTGGCGAGTGTCCGCAATCGGTGCTCGCGCAACCGATTCCGCGCGACCGATCCAGATTCGGGCACCTCGACCAGCGGTTCGACGTCGGTGTTCTCCCGTATGTCAGCCGAACTCCACAACCGCGTCGACAACACGCTGAGACCCAGCGCGGCAAGGAGGCCGAGTAGCAATCCACCCGCAGCCGGGAGGATCAGGCTGCCCACACCCTGTTGCGCGTTCGTGGTGACGCCGGCGCGCAGTTGGAGGTCTTGCAGCTCGTTCTTCAAGTCCCGTTGCGTGTTGAAAATTTGCTCTTGCAGGGGGACGGCCAGCAACGGATTGATCGGATTGTTGGACGAAGGCTGAGCGCGGTCCAATTGTGATGTCAGGTCCGCGAGTGTTTGTTTCTTCTCCGCTTCGTGGATCGCGTTGATGTCCTGACGGAAGGCAACGGCCATGTCCTGCGCCGCAGTCTCTGCGGCTTTCGCGTTGTCTGCGGTGGCTTCGATGGTCAGGATCGGGCTTGCGGCAACTGGTTTCGCCTCGAACATGATCCCATCGGGAATGTGGTTGGCGGCCTGCAACCGGGCGATCGTTGCTGGTTCGTTGAATAGCACGACGTAGCCCTGGACCACCGCAGCGTCTTGCTCGGGCGCTTGTCCTGGCGAGGATACGATAAGTTCCGACTTCCCGACATACGTCGGATGCGCAGTTAGCAAGGCCACACCCGCCAGGGTCATGATGAGCGCCGAGACCGCCACAACAACCCACCATCGCTGCTTGATCTGCTCGATCCGGCGCTTCAACAGATCATTCATGTTCCCACTTGCGCTGACCCGGCGCATCGATTCACCCACCCTCAGTACGCTCCCGACCCACCGCAAACTACCGTGACGGTCCTCGCCGCAATGGCCAAATCGCTTAGCATCGACCAGTTTTCGACGTAAGACAGGTCCAGCCTCGCCGAGTCCTCCCAGGACAGGTCGGATCGGCCGCTGACCTGCCACAGTCCGGTAATGCCGGGACGCACCAGCAGGCGGCGACGTATCCGGTGGTCGTAGGTTTCGACTTCGGACCGCAGTGGCGGGCGGGGTCCGACCACGCTCATGTCCCCACGCAGTACGTTGATGAACTGCGGGAGTTCGTCGATGCTGTACCGGCGCAAAAGCCGGCCCACCCGAGTGATTCTGGGGTCGCTGCGGACCTTGAACAGCACACCGCCGACACTGTCGTTGAGGTGGCCCACCTCCGCCAGTCGCCGGTCGGCGTCGACAACCATACTGCGGAACTTGATCATCCGGAACGGCACACCGTCCAGGCCGATGCGCTCGGAACAATAGAAGACGGGGCCCCGACTGGTTACCTTTATCGCAACTGCAGCAGCGATCATGACCGGCGACGCCGCCAGCAGCGCCAGCAGTGAAAAGCAAACGTCGAACGCCCGCTTCTGGAACCGCTTGGCCCCCTGATACCGCGGCTTGTCAACGTGGATCAGCGGTAGGCCGGCCACCGGTCGCACGGTCAGCCGCGGACCCGCCACATCGACTATTCCCGGCGACACGACCAGGTCGACGCCGAGCTTCTCCAACTGCCACGACAGGTCGCGGATGCCTTCCGGCCCCAGCTCCGCCGCCGACGTCAACGCGACGGTGTCGGCCTGCGACGCTACGATCGCGTGTCGAATGTCGCCTTCGTAGGGGAACACGGTCAGCGGCCCGAGGCCGGGGACGACGATGTTTTCACGGTGGGGAATACCGGGAGTGCACGCACCAGCTACGGTGTACCCTTCGTCTGGATGCCGCGTCAGCGACAGCGCGAGGGCCTTGACCGATCGGGGCTCGCCGATTGCGAGCACGGCGGTCGTGAAGCGGCCGCGGCGACGCTGCGCTGCGACGTACCTGCGGGCCAGGTTGCGATTGACGGACAACGCGAAAAGGCCGAGCGGAAACGCGATCGCCAGATAACCGCGTGCGATCTCGAGCTTGAACAGAGTCGAGACAACGGCGACGACTCCGAACACCCACAACGTGGCCGTCCACACCCGGCGGAACTCCTCAGGGCCAGCTCCGATCACTTGCTGCGCACGAGTGTGGTGAATCGCAAGCGCCGAGGCCCACGCGACCACGATCAGCACCGAGACCGCCAAGTAGGCAACCGACGCATATCCCGCCCACATGCTGTCGCGTGCTACGTTGCCGAAACGCAGAATATGCGCCATCGTCACGACACCGCCCACAACGATGACATCAGAGGCCACAAGCCAATTGCCGTAGCGTTGCTGCCACCGCGCACGCAGGGACTGAGGCAACGTCGCGAGTGCATCGAAGTCGGATGACCGCAACGGGGTGATTGCGGCCACCTCAGCAGTGCGCGGCCCCGCGGTGCACCGCTCCGAACCCGGCAGGGGCGACGTAAGGTAATGTCCAGCTGAGATGCCCTCACGCTCGACTAGCGCGTTGCCGACAATTGGGGAAACGGTCTGCTGCAGCAGTTGCGGAGTTTCTGGTTCCTTGTAGAGAGATGTCATCGCCTAGGCTCCGCTCCAACAACCCACACCGGATTCGTGCCGGCGATTCTGTAGATCACCCAGGCCGGCTTGCAACGACCGCTGACCCGGCAGATGACTTCCGTCTTGTTGGCCAGCGTCTGGAAGCCTTGTGCGACATACGGTCTGCGACTTGGGGCGAACCTCAACGTCGACAATGGCACCGCGAGTGCAGCTTTGACGGTGCAGACCGCGCAAAGTGCCCCGGGCATAGTTGAACGAGGTATTCATCTGCGCGACCGTGGAATTCGGCCCGCACTTAGCGAACGCATGGCACAGAACGAACATGAGAAGACTAGCCCCTAACTGTTAGACGTTGGTCGACTCGTGCCCATTGGTCGGCAGGTATACGATCGCCGGCTGGTATCCAGGGGGCGCGTGTCCGTTGGTCGGAAATACGGCGGGTACCGGATATTTCGCAATTGCCGGGGCTGTCGACTCAGGCGAGTATCCAGCGGCTGGCGAGCGGCCCACCACGCTAAGGCGTGGTAGGTATTTCATGGCAGCAGCGCCCGCGACGCCCCCAGCAGCGCCCGCCGCTGCGGCCCGACCCAGCCCGCCGGGCATGAATGGGAAACCAAATCCGGCGCCAAGATCGTTGCCCGCCAACGGCACAGCCGGCATCTGCAGCGGCGCCGACCCCAGCAGCGCCGGCGGGGCCGTCGCGGCCCAGCCCCAGTTCGACGGCACCGACAGCCCCCCAACCGAGGCCGCCAGACCTGTGCCCGCCAAACCGCCCCAGCCCCCAAGACCGCCAAAGCCCCCAGCGAACCCTGACCCCGCCGCAGCCGCGCCCGCGCCCGCGGCGCCGGCTGCGGCGGCTGCGTTGGCTGCGTTGGCTGCGGATTGGAAGCCAATATTCATAGGGCCACCGATAAGGGGCCCGAACACGCTGCCAAACACGGTATTCGCCATTCCAATGGCCAACCACTCTGGCGCTACGGCATATGAGGAAATCAGGTTTGACGCGATGCCATCAAGCGAGAGCCCGGACGTGGACGGAATCCCTATCCCTCCGGGCCCCAAGATCGTGGACGACCCGGTAGAAGACGAACCCCCGCCCAACAAGGAGGATAAGGGCGACGCGAGATTCTGTAGCGCGGTTTGAACCGTGGAGATCAGCTGTGACAGCGTTGACTGCACGCCCGCACTAGTCGACGTGCCGGTGGTCTGGGCAGCTGCGGTCGCCTGCGCGGCCAACCCGGCCGTGCTGGTGGTCTGCGGCGCCGCGGTGAACGGCGTCACCTTCGCGGTAGTTGCCGCCGAACTCGCGGCATAGCCGTACATCGCCGCGGCGTCCTGGGCCCACATTTCGCCGTATTGGGCCTCAGTGGTCGCGATCGCCGGCGTGTTCTGACCGAATAAGTTGGTCGCAACCAGCGTCATCAGCTGAGTGCGGTTCGCCGCGACGACCGCTGGGTGCTCCGTTGCCGCGAACGCCGCCTCATGGGCACCCGCCGCCGCCTGGGCCTGGGTGGCCGCCAGCTCAGCCTGTCTGGCGGTGGTACTCATCCACGCCGCGTAGGGCGCGGCAGCGGCCGCCATCGCCGTTGACGACGGCCCCTGCCACCCGCTGGTCAGCTCCGAGATCACCGACGTGTAAGCGGCGGCCCCCGAATGCAATTGGGCTGCCAGCCCGTCCCAGGCCGCCGCGGCGGCCAGCATCGGGCCCGAACCCGGACCGGCATACATCCGGGCCGAGTTGATCTCCGGGGGTAACGCGCCGAAATCGATCACTGAAACCCCTGCCGCTCAGACGACCGCTGCGGCGTTGGCGGCCTCGGCGGCCGCGTACGAACCGGCGCTGGTCCCCAGGGTGCTCACAAATAGTTCATGAATCGCCATGGCTTCGGCACCGATCGCCTGGTACAGCTGGGCGTGTGCGGCGAAGTGCGCCGCGGTGAGTGCCGACACTTCGTCGGCAGCTGCGGGAACCACCCCCGTGGTGGGGGCTGCCGCCGCCATATTCCCGGCGGCCACTGCAGAGCCGATGCTTTGCAGGCCTCCGGCCGCGGACGCCAGCATTTCTGGCTGTGTGGTTACGAACGACATGTGCTCCTCCTACGCGGAAGCAGGCCGACCCGGAGGGGGCCGGGGTTACCGCGGCGTCTGGGTGCGACCGTGTGTTATACCAATGATGCACCTGAATGACTAGAATACATACTAATCGGCATCACGTAAACGATATGCCAAACTCATAGTCATTGATCGTTCTGCAAGGCATGCATACACCTGGGTTGACAGGTGTAGAACAGACTGCGGACCAACCAAGAGCCCCCAGGCTGGCGCGAGGCTGGCGCGCCACGCGCTCAGCAAGCAACCGCGACCACCATCACGAACCCGACACCAAGCCACGCCGCTGCCGCGGCCACCGCGAGCAACTGGCCCTCGCCGGCGACTCGGCGTTCGGGTTCGGTGTGCACTCCACGATCTGCGCGCACGACATCTACGCCCTCGGCACCGACGAGCAGTAATCGCGCTGGCTGCCCCGGGTCACCACCGGCGAGGCGGTACTGGCGATCGCGATGACCGAGCCCGGCACCGGCTCGGATCTGCAAGCCGTACGCCCTACCGCCGTTCGGGACGGCGACGACTACGTCGTCAACGGGTCAAAGACGTTCATTTCCAACGCAACCCACTGCGACCTGTTGATCATCGTAGCCAAGACCGACCGAGCCAGGGAGCCAAGGGCATCTCGTTGCTCGTCGCCGAGACCAACGACCTACCCGGGTTCGAACGCGGCCGGGTGCTGAAGCCGCCTTCACCGGCAGTCCGGTGGCCGTGATTTGACGATGTGGCGCCGAGACCATCCTCTTGATTGTGGAAAACTGCAAGTTTGTTTCATGGTTCTGATCATACAAAAAGTATGTATACTAGCCCAAAGCTGAATCATCCGTTTGTACCGTGCCAGCCCCTGATCGCTGCGGCCAAATCACCGCAGCCGCAGCGGTCGTCTGGGGGTCGGTCCACATCCGTGAGGAGAAGTGCATGTCGTTCGTGTCCGGACAGCCACAAGCACTGACCGCGGCGGCCGGCACCTTGCGAGAGATCGGCTCGGCAATGAGCACCCAGAACGCGGCCGCGGCGGCCCCAACGACGGGGGTGGTTCCCGCAGCGGCCGATGCTGTATCGGCACTGACGGCGGCGCAGTTCGCCTCGCACGCCCAGGTGTATCAGGCCGTCAGCGCCCAAGCGGCTGCGATTCACGAGATGTCCGTGAACGCGTTGGCGACCAGCGGCGGGTCGTACGCGGCCACCGAGGCGGCCAACGCGATCGCGGCCGGCTGAGTTCCGGCGTTTGAGATGCTCGATTTCGCGGCGTTACCACCGGAGATCAACTCCGGCCGGATGTATGCCGGTCCGGGGTCGGGCCCGATGCTGACCGCCGCGGTGGCTTGGGATGAGCTGGCCGCAGAGTTGTATTTGACGGCGTCGTCCTACGGCTTGGTGATTTCGGACCTGACCAGTGGGTGGTTGGGTCCGTCGTCGGTCGCGATGGCGGCCGCCGCCGCGCCGTATGTGTTGTGGATTACCACCACTGCCGCGCAAGCCGAGGAGACCGGCGCGCAGGCCAAGGCGGCAGTGGCCGCCTACGAGGCTGCGTTCGCGATGACTGTGCCCCCGCCGGTGATTGCGGCGAATCGGGCGTTGTTGATGGCGTTGATCGCGACGAACTTCTTCGGTCAGAACACGCCGGCGATCATGGCCACCGAGGCAGAGTACGTGGAGATGTGGGCCCAGGACGCCGCGGCGATGTATGGGTATCAGGCCACGGCGCATGCTGCGTCGGTGCTGAGCCCGTTTACCGTACCGGCGCAGACCACCAGTCCGGCGGGGCCGGCTGCGCAGTCCGAGGCGGTCGCCCAAGCTGCCAGCACCTCTGCGGGAACTGGTGCGCAGACCGTGGCACCGTTCACCACAGCGATGTCCACCCCGCTGACCACTGTTGCGACGCCTGATGCGCTGGCGCAACTCGCCTCGATCGCTTCCTCGATGTCATCCTCGTCGTCAGCGTCGCCGCTGTCACTGTTGCCGACCGTGACATCGTCGTCGACGGCATTCACCTCGGGGATTGGCTCGGCTACGTCGATGTCGACTCTGGGCCTCTCGGCAATCGGTTCGGCGGGTTCGCTCGGCGGATCGCTTGGCCCAAGATCGGCCGTCCTCGCCAACCAAATCCGGATGTTGGGATTGACACTGGGCGACGGTTTCAGCTCGGGTAACGGCGCCTTCGGCTCGGGCATAGGCAGCGCCCAGGCGACTGCGGGTATGGGGCGCGCGGCCTCGCTCGGCACTCTCTCGGTGCCGCAGAGCTGGGCCGCGGCTGCCCCGGCATTCAGCCACGTCGGCTCGGCGTTGTCGGGCGCCGGCGTCAGCGCGACACCGGCGGTGTCGCCGGGCGAACCGGTAGGCTCGTTCAACGGGATGCCGATGCTGCCCAACATTGCACGCGGCACGGGCGTCCCTACCGCATACACGCCCAGGTTCGGCTTCCGTCCGACCATCGTGCAACCAGCGGTATACGCCGGATAGGGATATTGACCCGTAGTCAGGCGCCCCGGTCGGCCAGGCGAGGGATGGGCATGCAGTGCGTGGACAGCAGTGACGCCATGTCTTCGGCTGTGACGGGACGCGACAGCAGGAAACCCTGCGCCCGGTGACATCCGTGCTGCATCAGTGTCTTCGCGGCAACCGCCGTCTCCACCCCTTCGGCAACTAATTCAAGGCCGAACGCATCGGCAAGCCCAATGATCGCCCGCACGATCGCGAGGTCCTCTTGGTTGGTGCCCAAGTTGCGCACGAACCCCGTGTCGATCTTGAGCGTATCGACCGGAAGGGATTTCAGGTGTGACAGGACGGCGTAGCCGGTGCCGAAGTCATCGATGGCGATCCCAACACCCACCTCCTTCAACTCCGCGAGGGTTCTGCGAGTGGTTTCGATGTCGCGAACCAAAGCGCGCTCAGTGATCTCCAGGCACACCGAGTCGGCATGGATGCCGAACTCATCGATGATGTCCGCAAGACTGCGGGCGAAACCGGGGACGACTAACTGACGAGGCGAGACGTTCATGCGCAGTGCTGTATTTCGTCCGAGGCCATGCGATTGCCACTGACTGAATTCGGCGCAAGCGTTTCGCATGACCCATCGGCCCAGCTCTCCGGCGAGGTTGGTCGATTCGGCGACCCCGATGAACGAATCCGGTAGCAGCAGACCGCGCGTCGGGTGCCGCCAACGGACGAGCGCCTCGGCGCCCAGGATCGCGCCGGTCAGCAAGTCGAACTCGGGCAGGTAGTGCAGCAGCAGAGCGTCGCTGTCGATGCCCGCTTGCAGATGGAGTTCGATGTCGTTGCGGAAGACGCTATTGCGGGATATGTCGTCAGTGGACACCGCGACTTGGTTGCCGCCCGCGCGCTTGGCCGTCAGGACAGCCCCATCGGCACGACGGAGTAAATCCGCGGCGTTGTCGCGGCCCGGGCTGCCCACCGCCACCCCGATGCTGACGGAGGGGGTGATCTCGTCATCGCCGATCGTTAGGCGACTGCGCAGCGTTGTCCGCATCCGTTGCGCAAGCGATTCTGCGGCCTTGGTTGACATTGCCCGATCCGGAACGATGAGGAACTCGTCCCCACCGTGCCGTCCGATCACGCTGCGGCCGCCCATGATCGCCTGAAGCCGCTCGGCGAATAAGCGGATATAGAAATCGCCGGCCGCGTGGCCAAAGTAATCGTTGATCGATTTGAGTCGGTCAAGGTCAAGATATAAGACCGCGACGGGTCCGGGGCACCCCGCCGCGAGTCTGTCGGAAAGGTGCGCAACAACCGATCGACGATTGTTCAAACCGGTCAGTTCGTCATGCTCAGCCAGATAGCGAAGCTTTTCTTCGGTGGCGATGCGGACCCGGAACCCTGCAAACATAGGCGCGATCGCCCCGAGCGTGTTCATCAACCTGGGCGTCCACGTGCTGCCACCGGATTTGATGAAGCCGAGCAAGCCCGTGGTCACCCCCCTCGAAACCAGCGGTGCGGCGGCGACTGAGAGTGATGTGACATGGCGGCGTTCCGCGATCTGACCCTGGTAAGCCCGGTAAGCATGGGTTGCCGGGTCCAACTGCATCACAATCGGGTCCTTGCCGTCTGCGCAGTAGGCGAAGACGGGGTCGGCACAGGCGAATTCGACAACTTCCAGGGGATCAGGGTTTGGACGGCCAGGTCGCGGTGGCCATTCCGCGATTAACTTCGAGGCCCCGATGTCGTGGTCGTTTTGTCGTAAGAAGGCAGCTTCCACGTCGAACTGCTCCACGAGGTACGCCAACACCTGTTGGCTCACTTCGGTAGCGGTGGATGCATCAGCATCCATCAGTTGGGCGGCGACGGAGTTGACGATGAAATCTAGCCTGCGCGCCACGGGGCCTCGATTGCCGCGGTGTGAACCATTTCAATCGATTCAGGCACATCATCGGAGAATGCGGTCCGGGCGGGGCAGATGTTGTGCCGTGTTGCGGTGCCCGGCATCTTGTCCTCCTGTCCGGGCGCGCTGCGTCAGCTGGTCCTGTCGTGCTGGTCGCCGAATGGGTACCGCGGCTGTCCACGAGTATTCGGCGTCAGCCTGATTACAAATGCACATCGATGGAATATCAGAAGATACCGGACGCCGGTCTGGCCGGCGGTGATTTTGCCGATTTACTAAGAATTTCCCTATATGGCCCAAATATTCCAACCTGTCAATTACGATGCCGTCGTGCTACGGGTTGGACGATCTTGATCGGCCGCCCGTCCGAGCGGCGAGACAAAATCCCGCGCGAAGAGGTGTACTTTTATCCCCTCGACCCGGCTGCGCGTGCCGAGCTGCTCGCGCTGCTCGACGAAGACGTCCTAGCCTCCCGCCCTCGCCATAGGAAGCGGTGACGCTCCAAGCCTGACATCACCTATCCGGTGGCCGATAGCCGGGTACCCGGCTACCTGGCAATCCCCAATGGCGACGGGCCCTGGCCCGGCGTCGTCGTGATCCAAGACGTCCTCAGGATGACAACCGACTTGAAGCGGATCACTGATCGCTTCGCCGCCAGCGGATACCTAGTCTTGGCCCCCGCCCTCTATCGCGGCCACGGTCCGAAGATCACGTGCATGATCGCTACCATCCGCTCGCACTTCACCGGCCGTGGCGCCGCCTACGACGACCTTCTTGCTGCGCGCGTACCTCATCGCCGATAGCGGTTGCACCGGCAAAGTCGGCCTGGCCGGCTTTGTATGGGTGCGGGTTTCTGCTTGCAACTGGCGCCCTCTGGGTTGTTCGACGCAACCGCACCCAGTTAAACCGTGCTTCCCAAGGACGTCGAAAACCTCCGGCAATCCTGCCCAGTAGTAGCGAGTTTCGGCGCCAACGACCCCATCGTTCCTCGCGGTACCGGAGCCAAACTCGAGGCGGTGCTTGCTAAGGGACAGGTACCGCATGACGTCAAGGAATACCCCGATGTTGGCCGGCATCGCGGGGATGGCTTACTCCGAGCCCGAGGCCGAAGACGCCTGGCAACGCATCACCAGCTTTTTCGCCGAACACCTTGGCCGACACCGAGCGAGCTCGACACCGCCGGTCAGACCCGACTCTCGGTCCACAGACCACTGAGGATGCCCAGGCCGACGACCCAGCCAGCGTTCTAGAGCCGCGGCCGAATGCGGGCTCGGATCGGCCCGGCGGCAATCATGGTGAAGTGCAGTGTGAGCGGGAATTCGTCGTCGAGTGAACGGATTTCGGCTCCGCGGATGATGGTCGCCAGGGCGAGGGTGACCTCTAGCATGGCGAAATGGTCACCGATGCACGACCGGGGCCCACCACCGAACGGCACATACTGCCAACGATCGAGGGCTTTGAAATTCGCAGGGCTAAATCGCTCGGGATCGAACCGAAGTGGGTCCTCCCACAAAGTCGGATCACGTTGGACCGCCATGCGCCCGACTACGAGCATGGTGCCTTTGGGCACCAGGTAGCCCCCCACTTCCACGTCACGATTCGCCATGCGTGTTCCGGTTGGCGCCGGCGGACACAGCCGAAGGGACTCCCGGATCACCTGGACGGTATAGCCCAGCTGCGGAATGTCGTCTGGCGTCAGCGGCCGATCCGGCAGGGCTGCAACCTCTTTCGCGACGCGCTCCTGGTATTCGGGGTGGTGGCCCAAGGACCAGAGCGCATAGGTCAACGTCGTCGCGGTGGTGTCATGCCCGGCGAACAAGAAGATGATCAGCTCGTCGCAGATGTCTTCATCCGATAACCGGGCGCCGGTTTCAGGATCCTGAGCGGCCATCAGCGCCCGTACCAGCGGGGCAACCCGAGTCGGGTCAGCGCGGCATTCCCGCAAAATGTCCTGTGCTAGAGCATGCAGTGTGGCGCTGGCTGCACGGGCACGCCGACGTGCGGGCGTTGGCAGCCAGCCCGGGGCGCGCACCGGGCTGGTCGCCCGTTTGACCACGTAGGTAAACGCCACCCTCAGCGGCTCGGCGACGTCATCGGTCCGCTGCTCCAAATCGAGCCCGAACAGCGATCGGCCGAGTGCGCGCAGCGTCAGAGCGCGGCATTCGGCATCGAGGTCGATCTCGTCGTCTTCGCGCCACCGTTCGCGCACCGCTTGGGCCGCTTGGGCCATTTGGCCAGCGAACTCGCCAACGCGCTGCTTGGTGAATACCGGCTGTAAAATGCGCCGGCGCGGCTTCCACGGCTCGAAAGGAAGGTCCGTCAGGTTGGCGCCGATGATGCGGCGCATCTGGTTAAGCACCGGGCTTGTTTTGTCCACGGAGGCGTCTTTGGTGCTCAGAACGTCGCGTATCGCGCCCGGCGAGGTCACCAACACAATCGGGGGCATCAGCCAACGCGGCCCAAGCGTGAACGCGGTCACCGGCCCGCCGGCATCGCGTAGCCGCTCAGTACCTGTGCTGAATTCCTTCGCCGCGGCCAAGCGTTGGCGGAAAGGCAGCGGGTTCTGTGGCGGCCGGGCTAGTAGCTTCGGGTCATCAACCGCTGCGGCCTGAACGTCAACCACGTTGTCCTCCGAGGTGCGCTATTGAATGCCGGGCAGATCCGAGCTTACCGAGGCTGGTGAATCCTGGCGGCGGCCGATTGCGCCGGTCAGGTTGCCGTGACACCGGCCGCGGCCACGTTACGCCACTTTGAATAATCAAGTGTGGAGTTGATGCTGAGTGATCGTTCAAGTCCAGGACCGTGGTGTCCGAGGCCCGGTGTGAACATCAGACGCGACCAGTTTGACTCCAGAATGGCCGCGCGTAGTCGGCCACCTCAGAAACGTCAGCCAGCCAGTCCCGTCCTCGGCGGTGGTGGCGTCGACGCCCAGGATCTCCGCGATCAGCGCGTGAATGTTGACCACACGACCGACCTCTCAGACCTTGAGCACGAGGGCGTCAGCCGCGACAAACGTGCACGGGCGGGCGTCGAGCGGTCGGGTGCGAAACGCCTGCACTGCGGCGTCGAGCTCCTTGGCCATAACTGAGACCGCGACCTCGACTTTCTGAGATCGACGGGTGTCCGCTGCGCCTCGCAGCGTATTTCCCGGCAGTGTTTGTCGCGGGATTCAGTTGCTTTGCAACCGGACTCGGCTCAAAGTGCGTCGGCTCATTACCGAGGCGGGCGGTGCGGCGGTGAAACGCAGTACCAGCACGATGGCCTCGTGGGGACTGGTCTCGCTCAGGCGCATGAAATGGTCCTGCATCTGCGCCAACTCGCCGCCGAAGCGTTCCGACAGTTCCGAGAGATCGGCACGAGTGCGGGCGTGTATGAAAACGGGTGACAATGGTTGGACGCTCAGGCCTTCGCGTTGAGCAAGGATCCATACCGCTTCAACGGCTGACCCGCCCCTTGCGTAGTCGCTGAGAGAGTCTCCGGCCACGGTGATCACCGCCAACGCTGAGCTGGCGAGAACTCGGTTGCGCATGTCGCCGCCGAGTGCGCTGCCGGCGTTCCAGTCCGCAAGGTGCGCCATTACATCGGGTCGCCGCAAGATATCGATCATCGCCAAGTCGGCGGCATCGAGTTCAAGGGTTCGTATGTCTAGGCCGGTGTCGGGGTCGGAGTCGCCAGGGAACCGCAGCTCTGAGAACATTTCCTTGTGCAGCTGCGGCGTCAAATAGCGGATGCGGTCGGCTTCGGCGAAAATCGTTGCGGCCTGGGACAGTTCGTTTTGTCCTGCAATTAGGTGCAGCCGCGCCCCTTCTTGCTCGGCGGCGGCAGTCAGTAACTTGATCGTCTGCTCGTCGAGGACGTGGGGTGTGCCGTGATGACGGTTGGTCCCGCGGGCGAGCATGGGGCCGTGGAGTTCGGCAAGGGCAGGGTCGGCGCCGTCCTGGAAGGTCATGGTGGCCCGCAGAGGGACTCCGTCGACGTTTTCGGCGACACTGACGGGGCCGAGTTTGGCGCGGGCGGCGGCGGCGACTCTGACATTGAACAGGGCCGCGCCCAGCGCGACGGCGCTACCACGGAAGCTGACGTCGATGGTGGAGGTGTGTTCTGTGGCAACGCTGATGGTGACGTATGTTTGCCCGGCGTCGATACGCCACGGCTGGCTGTTGCCTCCGGAGGGAGCGCGTACTGCAGCCGTGATGATGGCGTCATCCACCGTCGATTCGGCTGGGTCGTGGGTGTCCTCGACCACGCGGGGAGACAGTCGCTCCCGGGCCATTTCGGGTTCGTCGAGTTGATTGAGCGCCCAACCGAGATCGATGTGGCACCGACCCGATCGCAGGGGTTCACCCAGGCCGACTCTGCGTACGGCTTCGGCGATAGCTGAAGCGCCGACTACCACGTCAGAGGCCAATTGGGGCCACGTCGACAACGATCGGTCTATTTCGATCAGCGATGCCGCCGCGCGGGGCGATATACGTTTCGCGTCGAGGTGTCGCATCATATGCGGGATCTTTTCGCGGCTGCTCATACCCGGTAGCAGGCCGACGTCGAGCTCGCCGAGCAGTCCGTGCAAGATGGGCCGCCCCGGCTCTTGGTCGAAGCGTTCGACGTCAACGATGCCGCGATCACTGGTGGCCATAAGTACCGGAATATGTCGATCGCGCGCTTTGATGCGTAGGACCGCTTTCATGTCAAGGGAATCGCACTCCTCGACGACGATGTCGAGTCCGTCCAGGAACGCGTCGACGGTGTTGACGGTGAGCCCAGCGTCGAACACGTCGACCACAAGATAAGGGTCAAGCTCGGCGATCCTGCGCGCGGCCACGTGCGCTTTGTTGAGGCCGAGGTCGAACACTGTGGCCGGCACGCGATTGAGATTCGACAGCTCTACGAGGTCGAAATCGGCGAGCCGCAGTCGACCGCACAGGCCCTCTGCGGCGAGGGTGTGCGCGATGACGTGGCCGACACTGAGGCCAGCGACGCCGATGGTCAACGAGTTGAGCCGGGCCTGTTCGTCTGTGGTGATGTTGTTGCGATTACGATCGAGCCGCAGCGCTCGAAAACCCTGCGGGCCCAACACCGCAACCGCGGTGCGCCGCCACGGGTAGTAGGCCCAGCGTCCCGGTTCGGACAGGATCTCGTCATCAGGCGCGGGGCGAAGGCTGCGCAGACCAGCAAGCTGCGCCTCGCGTTGGTCAAGAAACTCCACTTCAGGGTTGGCGCGTAGCCGGTCGAGCACCTCGTGATCGGCGGACTCATGAGGTTCTAGGATCTGCGCTTGGTACGAGGCCGCGGGTGGCGTGGTCACGGTGTCAGGGTATTGCAACGTCGGACCGACCGGACGTTCTCGGCGCCTGGTTTGCGCCAGTGCTGGACGAGAGGCTGGATTGCAGACACGCAGCAAAGAAGTTACCGGCGAGCGAGCCCCGCGTGAGGCGGATACGGACTAGGGCGTGTCGGACAAGGATCGGTCCAATTCGGTCGGACTCGCGGTTGGCTGTCAGCAGTCCGGCGTCGGTGCGGAGCCGTCGCAGTCTCGATCGGATCCGGTTGCTGTAGCGCCAGCACCGACTTATCGTGAACGCGCCGGCACAAAATACCGCATAAAAAGCCAGCACCAACTAACGTATAAAAGTCAGTACCAACTACCGTATAAAAATATGTTGGGCTCCCTGGACGATTTGGTCACTGCGGCGGCCGCCCAATTGATGGCGGCCACTGCGGGCAATGCTGCGGTGCTCAGTCAAGGGGTGCTCGCTGACTTGGTTACTCAATTCGGCGTGGACTTCGGCGTTTTGCGTCACAACGACCACACCATCCGTGCGACAGTGCTCGTCGCTGAATGGCCACCACGTGAGGAAATTCCCGACCCCGACCCGCTCGCTGTGGTTTATTTCGCGGACGCCGACTCGGTCTTCGCGCAGCTCGAACACCTCAAAGAGCCCACCCTTTTGCGTCCCCAGCCCACAAACGCCGACTACCAAACCACGATGGAGGGGGCCACGGGCGTACCCGCCATCTCGCTCGCAGGCGTGCCGCTGCTTTCCGGCGACGTCACCACCGGCTCCATGGGCTTCGGCAAGTTCGGTGACCGGGATTGGCAACCGGAGGAGCTGAATGCGCTGCAGGCGATCGGCACATTGTTCGCTCAGCTGCAAGCCCGTATCGTCGCCGAAGAACAAGTCCGCTACCTCGCTGAGCACGATGACCTGACCGGACTGCTGAACCGCAGAGCGCTGATCGCCCACCTCGACGAACGACTGGCAGCAAGTCAGCCGGGACCGGTTGCGGTATTGTTCCTCGACCTGGACCGCTTCAAGGTCGTCAACGAGCACCTCGGCCAGAACGCCGGTGACCGGTTCATCAAGGGCTTCGCCGAGCTGTTGCGCGAGGCCGCGGGCGTTTCCTCGGTCACCGCCCGCCTCGGCGGCGACGAGCTTGTCGTCGTACCGTCCGAAGCGATGGACACCGAAAGCGCCGTCGGGTTTGCGCACCGGCTGCAGGACCAGGTTCACAAACAGATCGCGATCGACGGCGAGATGATCACTCGCTCCGCCAGTGTTGGCGTCGCTACCGGCGTACCGGGATGTGACAGCACTTCGGATCTGCTGCGCCGGGCCGATCAGGCCACGCGGATGGCCAAGGGTTCCGGCGGGGCCAAAGTCGCACCTTTCAGCCCGGAGATGTCCGAACGGGACACGATCCGCAACGACATCGAACTGTCCCTGGAGGGGACCACCAACGGCGAGAACAGCGCCCTGGTGCTGCATTACCTGCCCGAGTTTGGCATACGGACCGGCGAGATCCTCGGTACCGAGGCGCTCGTCCGTTGGCAGCACCCAACTCGCGGGCTGCTGATGCCGGACTCCTTCATCGGGGTACTCGAATCGATCAATGTGGCGGGGAAGCTCGGCCGTCTGGTAATGCGCTCGGCCTGTGCGCAGTTCGGACTCTGGCGCTCACGTGGCGTCGGGCGCGATGCCGTGCTACGGGT
Organism: uncultured Actinomycetota bacterium; assembly: GCA_963767375.1. Lineage (GTDB taxonomy): Bacteria > Actinomycetota > Actinomycetes > Mycobacteriales > Mycobacteriaceae > Mycobacterium. Next base: position 899,063 of record CAVYDT010000001.1, on the reverse strand, counting down.
CAACGTATCGCCAATGCAGTTCGTCGCGGACAACATTGTCGACACGGTCACCGCAACCCTCGACGAGTTCGCTATCGATCCCGGCGCGGTATGTCTCGAGATCACCGAAAGGGTCGTGGTCCAGGAGATCGACAGCACGCGCCGCACACTTGCTCGACTGAAGGACATTGGTGTGCAGATCGCTATCGACGACTTCGGTACCGGGTACAGTGCGTTGACATATCTGAAGTCCCTTCCGGTCGACATACTCAAGATCGACAGAGCATTTGTCCGCGATCTCGGCTCCAACACACGCGATCAGGCGATTGTCCAGGCCATCGTCGCCTTAGCTCACGCTCTCGGACTTGAGGTCGTCGCGGAGGGCGTCGAGACCGCCACCGCGGCCAGGGCACTGCTTGATTTGGGATGCGATCGGGCGCAGGGTTTTCTGTTGTCCCGTCCGGTGGATAGCGCTGCAATGGAGTCTCTGCTCGCCAGGCGCGTGATACCGATGGACTTCGTCACCGCGGGAGATTCGCCTCGGTGACGATGCGTCGACATCGAACAACTGCGGGCGAGGCAAGTCTCCTCAAGGGATCTCCACTCGCACCGGGACGGCGCTGCTCCATTGATGCACTGCCGAATCCCACCCCGCACCCGCTCGACTGGCGTGGCCGCGAGGCGCCATCAGGCTCTGCTCAATAGACGGGCTTCGGTCTCCCACTGGCGGTAATACTCTTCGACCAAATACGCTGTCTCCGTGCGCATTTTGGCAACCTGCTGCGGCTCGGTCGCGTGATTCACGAAATCGCGCCGGTCGAACCACATCATCTTGGTTTGGTAGCGCTCGCTCGGGTACGGCGCTGCGGGAATGCTTGCCACTACGCATCCGGTCGAGCGCCAGCGGTTCAGCACATACGCGGCGGCTGTGGCCATGCAAAATTGGACGTCAAGCAAGGCCGTCACATTGCCGGCGGTGCGAGCCAGGGCAGCGGTAAGGCAACGGTCTTGATCTCCCTCGTCGGTCACCCAGGCCGACTTCATCTCCAAGACGCCGAACGGAACGCGGTCGTTGATCATGCTGCGGACCGCTTGTTGGCCCGGCTGCCCCGCCCATTCGACGACCGCATGCGAGTCCTCGGCCGATTGCAGTGGTCCAATTCCTCGGACACCGGCCACCATCTGCCCGGCGTCATCGATCACCCCGAAGTAGACGAGGGTGTCGGCTCCGCTGCGCAGCGCGTCGGAGTCGAGAGCACACTCGACGCCATGCTTGCTATAGCTGCGATGCGCGCCGACCGAGTACTGGGCCCACAAGTCGGGATCGGTCGAGGGCTGCGAGATCACCAACGTGCAGTCGATGTCGTCATCACGCCAGGTGATGGGTTCCCGCAGACGGAATCCGTCGACGTTGAGGGTGTTCAGTGGTGCTGCGGTCATGGACGTCCTTAGTGTGCAGGGGCGCCAACTTCCAGTTTGTGAATCCAGCGCCTTAAGTACGTACGGGATGGATTTGCCTCCATCTACGAGCCGTGTCCCCGCCGGATACTTACAGCCGTCCTTTTTCCCTTTCTTTTTGCCGACATTCAGACTCGAAGAATGCAAAATCGCCGCGCGGACCGCGAGTCAGCATATTACAAATCGCAAGGCGCCCACCACACCCGAAACACTTTTCGTTTTGGCCAAGCCGAAAAAGTGCGCTTCCAACGCAATCTGGCAAGCTCGCGAAACTTTGCACATTCGGTTTCCGCGGGCCGGTGCCGGGCTCCGTAAAACGCGCGGAAAGGCTCGCGTGAAACGCCTCTCACCTGCTGGCTTTGCAAACGCTCGCGAGTGGCACCACGGTTTGTGTGCTGGGTGGGAGCACCGGCCAGTCAGTCCGCAGTGAATTTGCGGCAGCTTTTCCTAGCCATCGGAGCCGCCTGGTGATCTGCATGTTCGTAGCACTGCCAATGCCGAGAGAGGATCGTCCGCATTGAGCAGGTCAGGGCTCGGGTCCGCTTAGCTCCGCCCGGATGGATGGTTCGGAAGTGACGCCGCAATGATGCGAGTCTCGAACTTTACAGGCGTTGATCTCAGTTAGATCACGACCATCCACGAAGCTTCTTCGGGTCTTCTCACACAAATGACACGAGAAGCGTTTGATCGGGTCAGAGTGGTGTCGCTTGCGTGGCGCAGTGGGATCGGTGCCGTTCGGGCCACAGCTTATTAGGCCTATGATTTCGTTAACGCAGTTCCGGGGACGCTCCGCAGGTAATTCGGTACGAAGTCTAATCCTGCGTCCAAATTGGGTGAACTTTCCGTAACGAACGCGCACCGGATTTCCTGTCGTGCCACCAAGTGCTTAGCTGCAAAAGATACCCATCGAATACGTCCAGGCGGGCTTATGTCTGGCTATTCACCAAGACGGCGACTACCGCCTATTCCAGGTCTAATGCGCGCAAATGTCCCATCGGGCCAGCCAACCCATGAAGTTTCATGCTGCAACGCCGCCTCCTAAGCGCAGATGCGACGACAAGCTATTTCAGCCAGGCTTCTGGCGATGACGAACGCGTGGGCGCCGACAGTCAGAGCGTGCCGGATCGGGTCCGCTTGGCCGGCATTTAATTCCGCGCCGAGCGGACCGCGACCGGCACCGGAAGCCCATCCACCGCTGGACGGCCGTCAACGCGATCCTCACCCTTCTGACCTCGAACAACCCCATCCGGCACGTAGCGTGCGTCAATGCGCGTCCTTGCCGCGGCCGGAAGCCACCTCATAACCTGAGCAGCATCGGACGCACGACGGGCGGGCAGGGGATGTCACAGTGACCGAAATGATCGGCCCCCGCGCGGAAGAACTCGCGACAATGGACATCTTCGCGGGATGCCCGATCGAGGACTTGGTGCCCTTGGCGGCGAGCGTCGAACCGCTGCGGACCGCCGCCGGCCAGGTGCTGATGCAGCAGGGCGAGCAGGCCGTTTCCTTTCTGCTCATCTCGTCGGGCGCTGCCGAGATCCAGCACGTCGATAGCAACGGCGTGGTGTCCATCGGACGGGCGTGTGCCGGCGAGATCATCGGAGAGATCGCCCTGCTGCGCGAAGTCCCGCGGATCGCGACGGTGACCACGACCGAGCCGCTGACGGGCTGGATCGGCGACAACGACGCCTTCACCCGAATGGTGCAGATCCCAGGCGTCATGCTGCGGCTGCTGCGCCTGGTACGCCAGCGGCTTGCCGCGTTCATCACACCGATCCCGGTACGGGTTCGCGACGGAACACTTCTGTTGCTGCGCCCGGTCCTGCCCGGCGACCGGCAGCGGACCGTGCACGGACACGTCCACTTCTCCAGCGAGACGCTGTATCGGCGGTTCATGACGGCTCGCGCACCCACCCCCGAGTTGATGCACTACCTGGCAGAGGTCGACTACGTCGACCACTTCGTCTGGGTGATGACCGACGCGAGTGACCCGGTGGCCGACGCGCGCTTCGTTCGTGACCAGACCGATCCGACGGTCGCCGAGATCGCGTTCACCGTCGCCGACGCCTATCAGGGCCGGGGGATCGGGAGCTTTCTGATCGGCGCGCTGTCCATCGCCGCCAGGGTCGACGGTGTTGAAAGGTTCTCCGCGCGCATGCTTTCCGAGAATGTGCCGATGCGCGCGATCATGGACCGCTATGGCGCGGTGTGGCAGCGCGAAGACATCGGGGTGATCACGACGGTCATCGACGTCCCCCGGCAGCGTGACCTGATCTTGGGGCGGGACATGGCCGACCAGATCAAACGCGTTGCCCGCCAAGTGATCGAGGTGGTCGGCTGACACGCGTCAAGTACCGGAGGAACCAGCCGCCGTGATATGAACGGGCATGCGGCCGTTCTGGATTGGCCCGTTAACCATCACCGTGGTGATACTGCTGTCGGCCGCATGCGCTCGGTCACCGGCACCCGCATCCGGGCCGGCTCACCCGTCGTCGTCGACGCGGGCGGCTGGTGGCACTGCCGTCAACCCCGCCAACATCAAGAGGGTCGGCCGTGAGCTGCCGACCGGCTACGAGGTGACCACCGCAATCCCCAGCGCCGCCTCTCCCAGGGTGATCTGGAGACTCGAAGCGGGTGGGACGGCAAAGCCGCCACAATGCGCGATACTCGCCGACCCCGGCGATGGACGCGACCAGTCAGCGCAGGGCGTGTCCGGATCGGGTTCGGGCGGCATCGTCGACGCGGTGGTGGTTTCTGTGCCGGGACTGGGGGGGTCGTCGGGTCCGCTGGCACCGGACCACGACGTCGTCGCCGCGTGTGCACAGTGGACGATGAAGGCCGGGCGCACCTCCGTCAGCGTCCGGCTCACCGACGCTCCGCGCATCGACGGCGCCGAGACCCTCGGCCTGGTCGCCGACATCCGGACACCCGTCGAGTCTGGTACCGAAATCGATTCTCGGGCATACACATTCATCGCATATCTGGGCGACTACTACGCATTCACCACGCTGACCACCGACCCCGGCTCGGCGCTTCCGGCGCTCCCTCCGCAATTCGCCGCCGATCTGCTGGTCAAAACCGTGTCTACATTGCGCAGTTGAATACCTGCTTTGGGTAGATTGGCCACGATGTTGAAGGTGGTGCTTGCGATCGCATCGGTGTGCGTGCTTTCCGGGTGCACTTCGGCTCCGAAAGCCGCCTCACCAACCGTCGACATCGCCAAGGTCACCGGCGTCAAGTCGAGTTTCGGGCCCGAGTTCGCCGTCACCGAAATCAGCGAAAGGGCGATCGACCCCAAGCTGCTAGGCGCCCGCAAGCTGCCCGAAGGGCTGACGTTCGACCCGGCCGCCTGCGCGAAGGTCGCGGGCGGGCCGGAAATGCCGCCTGACCTGCAGGGCAACATGGCCGCGGTGTCCGCGGAGGGCAACGGCGACCGTTACGTCGTCATTGCCGTGGAGACCTCCAAAGAGGTGCCGATCCAAGACCCCGGCAAGGACTGCCTCCGGGTGGCCTTTTCCGGGCCCCAGTTACGGGGCGCCATCGAGGTGATCGATGCGCCGCATGTCGACGGGGCGCATACCCAGGGCCTGCACCGCGTCCTGCAGGCGGTGTACGACGGGGGACCCCACACCGGTGAGCTCTACGACTACTCCGCGCAGTTCGGTGACTACCAGGTGATCGTGATCGGCAATCCGCTGGTCGTGCCGGGCCAGCCGGTGGCCAAGGTCGACACCCAGCGCGTCCGCGACTTGCTCGTCAAGGCGGTGGCCGCCATCCGGAGCTAGCGCACGTCGCGCGGCCGGAACTGGATGCTCACCCGCGGTCCCGCGGGCGCGGATGTCTTGGGAACCGCGTGCTCCCAAGTGCGTTGGCATGATCCGCCCATCACTAGCAGATCGCCGTGGGCCAGCGGCAGTCGCAACGAAGGCCCGCCGCCGCGTCGGCGCAACGCGAAGGTACGGGTGGCGCCCAGGCTGAGGATCGCCACCATGGTGTCCGCCGAGCTGCTCCGGCCAATGGTGTCGCCATGCCAGGCGACGCTGTCGGAGCCGTCCCGGTAACAACACAGGCCGACGGTGGTGAACGGCTCGCCGAGTTCGCCAGCGTAGATGTCGTTGAGCCGGCGGCGCAGCCGGGTCAGCTCTGGATGCGGGGGATCTTCGATGGTCAGGTCGTGAAAACTCACCAGCCGTGGCACGTCGACCACCCGGTCGTACATCTGGCGGCGTTCGGCGCGCCACGGCACGGTCGACAGCAGTGCGTCCAGCAGGTCTTCCTCGCCAGGCGTGGCGTTCGAGAGCCAGCCGGCGCGGATCTCGATGAAGGCGCCGTCACCGAGTTGCCTGCGCTCGTTGTGCTCGAACAGCGAGCCCTGTACCCCTTTTATCCGGGTCCCCACGACCGCCAGTCTATCGCACATCCGTTCGATGAAACCGTGCATGATGCGACCGTCGACATCGGCGCGGCTACGGTCTTAGGTGTGAGTGTTGCCAAGTGGGGCACCGATTCCGAGGTGGGAGCGCTACGGGTCGCCATCCTGCATCGCCCCGGCGCCGAGCTGCTGCGACTTAACCCCCGCAACAATGACCAGTTGCTGTTCGACGGGCTGCCGTGGGTTTCGCGCGCGCAGGAGGAGCACGACCAATTCGCCGAGCTGCTGCGTTCCCGTGGCGTGGAAGTGCTGTTGCTGTCGCAACTGCTGACTGAGGCGCTGAACAGTGGAGCCGCCCGGATGCACGGGGTGGCCGCCGCCGTCGATGCGCGCCGGCTGGGAGCGCCGCTGGCACAAGAGCTTTCGGCCTACCTGCGGGGTCTTGAGCCGGCCGCGCTGGCCCACGTGCTGATGGCCGGCATGACGTTCAACGAGCTCCCGTCGGACACCCGGACCGACGTGTCGCTGGTGCTTCGCATGCACCACGGCGCGGATTTCGTCATCGAGCCATTGCCCAATTTGGTTTTCACGCGCGATTCCTCGATCTGGATCGGGCCGCGGGTGGTGATCCCATCGCTGGCGCTGCGGGCGCGGGTGCGCGAGACGTCGCTGACCGACCTGATCTACGCCCATCACCCGCGGTTCACCGGCGTGCGGAAGGCCTACGAATCGCGAACCGCCCCGGTCGAGGGTGGTGACGTGCTGTTGCTCTCCCCGGGTGTGGTTGCGATCGGCGTGGGCGAGCGAACTACCCCAGCCGGTGCGGAAGCGTTGGCGCGCAGCCTATTTGACGATGACTTGGCGAACACGGTGCTCGCTGTGCCGATCGCGCAGAGGCGCGCGCAGATGCACCTTGACACCGTGTGCACGATGGTCGACACCGACAGGGTGGTGATGTATGCGAACATCGTGGACACGCTCTCGGCCTTCACGATCCAGCGCACGCCCGACGGGGTCACCATCAGCGACGCGGCTCCGTTTCTCGAGGCGGCCGCCAACGCGATCGGGATCGACAAGCTGCGGGTGATCGACACCGGATTGGACCCGGTGATCGCCGAACGCGAGCAGTGGGACGATGGCAACAACACGCTGGCGTTGGCGCCCGGTGTGGTCGTCGCCTATGAGCGCAACGTGCAGACCAATGCCCGCCTGCAGGACGCGGGCATCGAAGTGCTGACGATCGCCGGCTCCGAGTTGGGTACCGGCCGTGGCGGACCCCGCTGCATGTCCTGTCCTGCCGCGCGCGACCCTCTTTAGCGCGGAACCGCTCGGCACTAGCGCCAGCTGGGCAGCCAGATCTCCATGTTCCAGGTCTGTTGTGAGATCGGCAGACCGGTGAGCACGGGAAACAGCCACGCGAAGTTCGTCACCACCAGAGCGACGTAACAGGAGACGACGATCAGCCCCAGAGTGCGTCGTTCCCTGCTTTGGGAAAGGGAGCCGCGACTGGCCGGGTAGAGGATGTCGCCGAGGATCAGCGCGATGGCCATCGCCAGGAACGGGGCCATTGTCGCGGCGTAGAAGAAGTACATCTGCCGGTCGATGTCGGCGAACCACGGCAACCACCCGGCGCAATAACCGACTAGAACGGCGGCGTAGCGCCAGTCCCGCCGGACAGCCGTGCGCCACGTCGCGTAAAGCAACACCGGCACCGCCAGCCACCACATGGCGGGCGTGCCGACCATCATCTCCGCCTTCACGCAGGACTGGCCGCCGCAACCGGGAACGTTCTGCTGGTCGATGGCGTAGAGCACCGGCCGCAGCGACATCGGCCAGCTCCACGGTTTTGATTCCCAGGGGTGGTAGTTGCCCGCGGAATTCGTCAGGCCGGCGTGGAACTGGAACGCCTTGGAGGTGTAGTACCACAGCGAGCGCACCGCGTCGGGCAGCGGGAAATCCGAATGGGGACCGATCGTCTGACCCACCTCGTGCCGGTCGATCGCGGTCTCGGACGCGAACCACGGCGCATAGCTGGCCAGGTAGACCGCGAATGGGATGAGCGCCAACGCATATCCGGTGGGAAACAGGTCGCGTCGTAAAACCCCCAGCCAGGGCCGGGTCACCTGGTACTGGCGGCGCGCGGCGACGTCGAACGCCAACGACAGCGCACCGAAGAACAGCACGAAGTACAGGCCGGACCACTTTGTCGCGCAGGCCAATCCGAGGAGGATCCCCGCCAGGAATCGCCACCAGCGCACACCGAGCCGCGGGCCCCAGTCGGTCTCGGTGGCACGGCCCTCCACCACCGCGACGTGCATGCGTTCCCGAACTTGATCGCGGTCGACGATGAGCGCGCCGAACGACGCGACCACGAAGAAGGTGAGGAGGCCGTCCAGCAGCGCGGTCCGTGCGGCGACAAAGCTGACGCCGTCGCAGCTGAGCAGCAACCCGGCGACGCCGCCGACCAGCGTCGAGCGGCTGATGCGCCGCGCGATCCGCACCACCAGCGCCACCATGATCACGCCGAGCAGCGCGCCCGTGAACCGCCAGCCCACGCCGTTGTAGCCGAAGATCGCCTCGCCGATGCCGATCAGCTGCTTGCCGACCGGGGGATGGACCACCAGGCCGAATCCGGGATTGTCTTCCACCCCGTGGTTGTGCAGCACCTGCCAGGCCTGCGGCGCGTAGTGCTTCTCGTCGAAGATGGGTGTACCCGCATCGGTCGGTGAGCCGAGGTTCAAGAAGCGTGTCACCGTGGCGAGCAGGGTGATCACGCCGGTCACGATCCAGCCGCGCACGGTGTCCAGCGGCCCGAAATCGGCGACCGGAACCAGCGGTCCCGGGCTGACCCATTTTGAACGGGGCACCACACGCTCCTCGACCCCGACGGCGGATTCGCGGGGCGGGGCGGTCATCAGGTCGATCGTAGGCTGTTCGTCATGACCGAAGGTCGGCTGTTGCTCGGTGCGACCCCCCTGGGCCAGCCGGCGGATGCGTCGTCCCGGCTGATCACGGCGCTGGGGTCTGCGGATGTCGTGGCCGCCGAGGACACCCGACGGGTGCGAAACCTGGCCAAGGCGCTCGGCGTGGCGATCACCGGCCGGGTGGTCAGCATGTTCGATCAGGTCGAGGCCGCGCGGGTGCCCGCCCTGGTCGACGCGATCCAGGCCGGTGCGACGGTGCTGGTGGTCAGCGACGCCGGAATGCCGGTCGTCAGCGACCCCGGCTACCGCCTGGTTGCGGCCTGCGTGGACGCTGATCTACCGGTGCAGTGCCTGCCCGGGCCGTCCGCGGTGATCACCGCCCTGGCCGTCTCCGGGCTGCCGGCGGAGAAGTTCTGCTTCGAGGGTTTCGCACCACGCAAGGGCTCGGCCCGCCGGACCTGGCTGGCATCGCTGGCCGACGAGCGGCGCACGTGTGTGTTCTTCGAGTCGCCGCGCCGGTTGCCGGTGTGCCTGCGCGATGCGGCCGAGCAACTCGGCGGCGCTCGCTCCGCGGTGGTCTGCCGGGAGCTGACCAAGGTGCACGAGGAAGTGGTGCGCGGATCGCTCGCTGAGCTGGCGACGTGGGCGGCCGACGGTGTGCTCGGCGAGATCACTGTCGTGCTGGCCGGCGCGATCCCGAGCGCCGACCCGATTTCGCTGGTGGCGCACGTGCAGGAGCTCGTCGCCGGCGGGGTGCGCGTCAAGGACGCCTGTAACCAGGTGGCCGCCGCGCATCCGGAGGTCCGTTCTAGCCAGCTCTACGACGCGGTGCTGCGGTCACGCCGCTGAGCGGGATGTGCTGCCCGCTATATGCAGGGCTGCCAGGCTCGGCAGCGCCGCGAGATTCGGCGCCGGGAGATTGCGGAGCGCCGGAAGTGCGGCCTGTATCGCCGGGATCGAAGTTAGCTTCGCGAGATCCGTCGAGGTTAGTTGCAGGAGGCAGTTGCAGGTTGCTGGCCTCGGGTACCCGCGCAGTCGACTCGCGATTTGGCCTAAAGCTTAGGCAAACTGCGCCCTCGACGCTGCGTTATCAGCAAATTCCGACGGCAATCCGACGACGGGCGCAGCTTTGTGCAGGCACTCCTGCCATTCGGCGTCGGGATCGGAGTCGGCGGTGATCCCGCCGCCGACCCCCAGGACAGCGTTGCCGCCGGTGTCGAACTCGACGGTTCGGATCGCGACGTTGAACTCGCACCCGGCGATGGGAGACGCCAATCCAACTGTGCCACAGTATATTCCGCGACGATTCCGTTCCCATTGCGAAATCAGTTGGCGGGCACGGAGTTTGGGAGTTCCCGTGACCGAGGCAGGCGGGAAGGCGGCGTCCAACAAGGCCGACGTCGGCAGCTCCGTCGGAACCCGTGCCGACACCGTGGAGACCAAGTGCCACACGCCGGGCGCGCGCCGCACGACCAGCAGCTCGGGCACGGTGACCGTGCCGGTAATCGCTACCCGCCCAAGGTCATTGCGGACCAGATCCACGATCATGATGTTCTCTGCTACATCTTTGGCCGACGCACGCAGCGCCGACGGCCACGCGTCCAACGGCAGGGTGCCCTTGATCGGGCTGGACGTCACCACGTCCCCACGGCGGCGAAGAAAAAGCTCCGGAGACAGCGATGCCACCGCACCCCATTCTCCGGCGACATAGGCCGCGCGGGCTGGAGAAGTGCAGGCCACCCCGGCGATGAAGAAGTCCAGCGGGGCGCCGCTGACTGTCCCGGTGAACTGCGTGCACACGCAAGCCTGGTAGATCTCGCCGGCGCGGATCGCCTCCAGGCAGGCGAGTACGCCGTTGCGGTGGGCCTCCCGGTTGGGCGCTTCCCAGTCGATCCAGCAATCTCGCGGCGTGGCGGCCACAGTTGCCGGCACCCTTGTCAGCCCTGCCAGCGCGCCGGCCAGCCAGTCCGGCATCGGCGCCCCGGACAGGCTCTCGTACCACCATTGCGCGTCACGGTCGCGGCGCAGGACACAGTCGGTCCACCCGCCGGCGGCCTCGGGGATCCGGCCGGGCCGTCCGTCGGCGCCGGGGTCCGGATAGGAGAGGTAGCCGAACCACCCGCCACCGATCGCCCCGGACGTGGATCCTTTGGACCCGAGGTGACGAGGCGCGTCGGGGCCCGGACCGACCGCGAACAGGTCGCCTGCCCTGTTCAGGTCCACCGGGTGCGCCGCCAGGCTGGGTGCGATCACCGCCAGCACATCAAACCAATCGCCGGTCAGCGCGGCCGGTGGCGGCAAATCGAGCCTGCCCGTGGCGTGACCGACGGCGCGCAGCACGGCGGGCGCGCCGCCAAGATCGCCGAGTCGGTCGATTCGCACCGCCCTAGCTTGACAGAAGCGTGGATTTTCGCAGCACCGACGGCACAAGAAGCGCCCAGTGGCCTTTCAGTCCCGGCTGATCTCGCGCCTCACGGCCAAAGTGGTGAGCTTTTCAGGGTTGCGCATCACATAGAAGTTGGTGATCTTGTCGTCGGCGATCTCCACCGTGATCACCGCCTCGAGCCCTTCACCCAGGTAGAGCAACACCGCCGGAGCGCTGTTGCAGGTGACCATTTCCACGCGCAGATCCGCGCCGGCTTTGCTCATCAGCCCGGCGATGCCCCTGGCCACCCGATCGGCGCCGACGACCGGCCTGCGAGCCGCACTCACCTTGCCGCCGCTGTCGGCCGTCCAGGTGGCGTCCGGGGCGAGCATTGCCACCAGTGCGTCCACGTCCCCGCTGGCGGCGGTGGCCAGAAACTGCGCGGTGATCTCGGCGTTGCGACGAGGGTCTACAGCCTGTCCTGGTGGGTATCGCTTGCGCCGCGCCCGCACGTGTTCGCGTGCGCGGTGGGCGATCTGTCGCACCGTCGGCGCCGGTTTGCCTACCGCCTCGACGATCTCGTCGTAGTCGAAGCCGAACACCTCGCGCAGCACGAACACCGCTCGTTCGTCCGGGCTGAGCGTTTCCAGCAATACCAGCATGGCCATCGAAACCGATTCCGCCAGAACGACATCGGCCGACGGGTCCTGGTCGTCGAGCAGCAGCGGTTCGGGCAGCCAGGGTCCCACGTACTCCTCACGGCGGCGTGCGTCGGCCCGCAATGCGTTGAGCGCCTGGCGGGTGACCAGCCGGGCCAGATAGGACTTGGTGTCGCGCACGCCGGCCAGGTCGACGTCCGCCCACCGCAGGTAGCTGTCCTGCAACACGTCGTCGGCCTCGGTGGCCGAACCCAGGATTTCGTAGGCGATGGTGAACAGCAGCGGGCGCAACAGAATGAACCGTTCGGCGTGCTCACCTCCCGACGGCATCATCCGAGTGCGACCTGCTGCTCGGCCGCCAACTGCGCGGAGCGCTTGCCGCCCTTGAGCCAGTAGTACGAGCCCGGCTTGGCGGCTTCGCGCCGGATGGCCCACAGCGTGCCCTTGCAGATCGCTTCCTTGATGGACGCGGCGCTGCGGCCACCCACGACGATGTTCACCGGGGTGTCGTCGGTGCGCGCCAGCTGGATGGTCCCGAGCGAGCGGCCCAGGCTGATGCACTGCCCCACGAACGCCTGGTTCACCCGCGCGGGCGTGTCTGCGGCGATGCGGCTGAGCACGGTGTTGGCGGCTTGGGCCCCCAGCGGCCCGGCGGCCTGGCAGCTCATCCGCAACGGGTGGCCCGACGGGGCGGCGGCGTCACCCGCGGCGACGACGCATTCGTCGTCAATGCTGGTCAGCGTTTCATCGGTGAGCAGCCGGCCCAGCGCATCAGTGCGAAGCCCGCTGCGGGTGGCCAGGTCCGGCACACCGAAACCGGCGGTCCAGACCGTGGCCGCGCTGGGCAGCACGGCGCCGTCGCTGAGCACCACCGCATCCCATCGCACCTCGCTGACCGCCACGGATTCCAGCACGTCCACACCCAGCCTGCGCAGCTGTTTGCCCACCGAACGCCGGCCCCGCCCGCTCAACGATGGTCCCAGTCCGCCGCCACATATCAGGGTCACCGAACGTCCCTGCTGCGCGAGCTCGGCAGCCGTTTCGATGCCGGTCAAGCCGCCGCCCACCACCGCGGCGGGAGCGTCTGGGGGCAGATCGGCGAGGGCATAGCGCAACCGTTGCGCGCTTTCCAGATCGGCGACGGAATAAGCGAATTCGGCCGCGCCGCGCACTGCCGGCAGCGCGCCGGTGCTGCCCACGGCGTAGATGAGGTAGTCGTAATCCAGCGCGGCGCCCGACGTCAGCCGCACCCGCCGCTCGGCGGTGTCGATGAGCTCAGCCCCGTCGACGACCAGCCGGATGCCGTCACCGAGCAGGGTGCCGTAATCGACGGTGGCGGTGCCGCTGTCGGCGACCAGCTGGTGCAGGCGGATTCGCTCGACGAAGACCGGGCGCGGGTTCACCAGGGTGATGTCGACGTCGGGGCGCACGCGCAGGTGATTTGCGGCCAGTGTTCCGGCGTATCCGCCGCCGATGACGACGACATGAGTTCTTTGGCCGGTCAGCTCTGTCATGAGTGTCTCCTGTTCTAGGCGTTTGCCCTTGAGACACCGCAGGCGGCCCGGGCGTGACAGAGCGGCGGCAATTGTGAGCTGTCTCACAGCCTCTTCTGAAAGAACGCGGGGTGTTGCGTGCACCGCAGATCTTGCCGCCGGCGCGAGCCAACGTTTTGCCGCGAGCGCGACGGGCATTTGCTGTCGCCGATAGTGCATTCCCCGCGGGCGTCAGCGATATTTCGGGCCGGCGATCGCAAGCTCGGCAAAGCCGACGGCAAGGTGTCCAGCGTGCCGGGGTCACCGGTTCGCGTTGACCAACCGGCGTATGAGTTATCCGAAAAGGCGCTTATGACGCGGCAGGCGGGTCGCCTTCGGGCCGCCACGGTCGCTGAATCGAGCGGGGCCGCTGCCGGGTCGCAGCTGCTACGATTTGCGTCAGGAATTCGTGTTCCGAATTTCGTGAACTGCCCCGGCCCGACCAGACAAGCCACGCGAACGATGGGGCTCTCCCGTGCGCATCGGCGTGCATCAGGAGAGGCAGCCTTAAAGCCGACTGCCCCCTGATTGGGCCGGGCGCCCAGAATGGGACATATGCCCCACATCGGAGGACGCCTTGCCGCGAAGCCTGGATCTCGTCGTCACCACCGTTGCCACCCGGCTCATGGAGGCTACGGCATCCACCGCGACCCAGGTGAGTGAAAAGGTTCTCGCACAGCTCGTCGAGCAGTTCGATGTGGACGCCAGTTTCCTGCGCCACCACGATCACGACATCCGCGCGTCGGTCCTGGTTGCCGAATGGCCGCCGCGAACCGACGTGCCGGACCCCGACCCTCTGGCCGTCGTCCACTTCACCAGCGCCGACCCCGTACTCGCCCAATGCGAACACGGCAGAAAACCGGTGGTGATACGGCCTGAGCAAAGCGGCCATTCCGTGCCGCGCCGGCTCGGCCGAGGCAACACGCCGACCTCGCCCTCGGTGGCCGCCGCACCGCTGGTGTCGGGCGAGATCACCACCGGAGTGCTCGGCTTCGTCAAGTTCGGCGCCAGGAAATGGAAGCAAGAAGAGATCAACACGCTCGAGGCCGTCGCGGCCCTGTTCGCGCAGCTTCAGGCGCGTATCGCGGCCGAGGAGAAGCTTCGCTATCTGGCCGAGCACGACGATATGACCGGGCTGTACAACCGGCGGGCGCTGGTCGCCCACCTTTCCGAACGGCTCGCCGCGGGAAGCGGCGGACCCGTCGCGGTCCTCTACCTCGACCTGGACCGACTAAAGCCGATCAACGATTACCTCGGCCATAGCGCGGGCGACTGGTTCATCAGAGTGTTCGCGCAGCGCATTCGGGTTTGTGCGGGAAGCGACAGCATGATCGCCCGGGTGGGTGGCGATGAGTTCGTCGTCATTCCGGACCAGTCGATGTCTACGACAAGCGCGGAGTCGTTCGCTCGACGCCTCGGGGCGATGCTGCGCGAGCGTCTGGCGATCGGCGGCCACATGATCACCCGTACCGTCAGCATCGGTGTGGCTGTGGGCACACCGGGGCGTGACAACACCACCGATCTGCTCCGTCGCGCCGACGAAGCCGTGTTGACCGCCAAGCGCGGGGGCGGCAACCAGGTCGCGCTGTCCACCGACGACATGTCCCTGAAAAGCGCCTTCCGCAACGACATCGAGCTACATCTACAGGGCGACATCGACAGCGAAGCGCTGCTGCTCCACTACCTGCCCGAGGTGGACTTGTGGACCGGCGCCATCGTGGCGGCGGAGGCGCTGGTGCGCTGGCGGCACCCGATTTGGGGGCTGCTGCTCCCGGACTCGTTCATCGGGGTGGCCGAATCCACCAATCTCGCAGGGGAATTGGGCCGATGGGTGATGCGAAGCGCCTGCGCCGAATTCAGCCGGTGGCGAGCCAACGGGGTAGGACAGAGCATCGTATTGCGTATCAACGTGTCGCCCGTTCAACTGATCACCCCCGGTTTCGTCCGTAGCGTCGCCGACACCATCGAGGAGTTCGGCATCGACGGCGGATCGGTATGTCTGGAGATCACCGAGCGCGCGGTGGTGCACGACATCGAAGCCACCCGCAAGACCCTCTCGGAGCTCAAGGACGTCGGCGTCCAGATAGCCATCGACGACTTCGGCACCGGCTATGCGGTGCTTTCGCACCTGAAGTCCCTCCCGGTCGACATGCTCAAGATCGACACTTCATTCGTCCGCGACTTGGGCACCAACGCCGGCGACCTGGCCATCGTTCGCGCCATCATCGGGCTCGCCGAGGCATTCGGCGTCCAGGTTGTCGCCGAGGGAGTCGAAACACCAGCAGCTGCATTGACTTTGATGCAACACGGATGCCATCGGGCGCAGGGATTCTTGTTGTCGCGCCCCATCCCGGGGAATGCGATGGAGGAGTTACTGGCCGCACGCTGGATGCCAATGCCGTTTCTCGCCGATCGCGAGGCGTTGTCGATGGACGCCATCTAGCACGGGCAACGATGGTTTGTATGTCGGGGAAAAACGGGATAGTCGCTGTCGCGTGCGCGGTGCTGGCCCTCAGTGGATGTAGCGCATGTAGTGCTAAGAGCGACCCCGGGCCGCTGAATGCGATGGTCAGCCCAGCCATACCGCTCACCGCTCAGGAGATAGCCAACCCGCTGCGCGGACAGTACGAAGACCTCTCGGTTCCGCTGTTCCCACAAGGCAATCCCGCGCAACAGCGTTATCCGGCGTGGCCCGCCTCGAGCGACGCCAGTCTGCGCGTCTCGTGGCGGCAGCTGCAGCCCACCGATCCGCGCACGCTGCCACCCGATGCTGCCGACGATCGCAAATACGACTTCAGTGCGATCGACGACCAGCTGAACAAGCTGGCTGACCGCAACATGCGGCTGACGCTTCGCGTATACGCCTACAAGTCCTGCTGCGACGATTCCTACCCGGACAACACCAACATCGAGATCCCCGACTGGGTGCGTACCGTTCCCGGCGCCAGCACGAACTACCCTGCGCCGCCGACGAGTCCCACGCCGGGGGTGATCCAGGTAATACCGAATTGGAATGATCCCACGTACCTGAACGGCTTCGAGCAGCTGCTCGCTGCGCTCGGCCGCCGCTATGACGGCGACGAGCGGCTAAGCGTTTTCGAGTTTTCGGGGTACGGGGATTTCAGCGAGAACCACGTCGCGTATCCGCATGACACGGCAGGTGCGCCGGGCTCGGAACCCGACGACAGCGTCGCGACCCTCGGGTATTACAGCCAGTTCCGTGATCAGAGCATCACCATCACATCCATTCGGCAGCTGGTCGCGGCTAACGTAAACGCCTTTCCCCGTACGCAATTGGTGGTCACGCCGCAAAACCCGGAGATCGTGCGCGAATTGTTTGCCGACGACGTCACCAAAAAGCTGTCCGCGCCGGTGGGCATCCGCTCGGATTGCCTCGGTGTCCAGGCGCCATTGCCGGCATGGTCTGATTCCAACGACTCTCACTACGTGCGTTCTAACGATGCGGTCGTTAACGCGATCAAGCAGCGGCTGGCCTCGGCGCTGGTCATCACTGAATGGTGTGGCTTGCCGAAGGGAACCGACCCGCAGTCGTACTATCAGAAGGGCCTGCACGACGTCGTCAGGTATCACGTGTCGATGACCTCGAGTGCCAGGTTCCCAGATCGTGATTCGACCTCGGCGATGGACCTGAAGCTGTATTTGATTTGGGCTCAAGCGAACTCGTCGGCCGGCTACCGATACTCGGTCGAAACGCAGCCGGATTCGCAATCGATGCAAGGCACGACAGCGACCATAGCTGTCGTCTGGACCAACTGCGGCTCGGCAGCCGCCACCGAAAACTGGGTTCCTGGGTACAAGCTGGTGGACTTCTCGGGAGCGGTGGTTCGCGCGCTGCCCGCAACGGTCAAACTCAAGACGCTAGTTCACGACGACCAAAGCGACCGCTCACGCGAGGTGGCGGACCCGGCGTCGTCAACCGAGTCGGTTCGTATCGACCTCACTGGCTTGGCGCCGGGGCACTACACGCTGCGCGCCTCCGTGGAATGGCAACAGCACAAGCCGGACGCCTCCCACGTGGTGAACTACGCGCCCTTGTCGTTGGGCCGCGACGGCCGTGACAGCTCCGGGCTGTATCCGATCGCGACGCTTGATATCCCGCGCGACTCAACGAAGGCGGCCAGCGGCCAATGACGTGTCGCGTGCCGCACTCGCCGGCGATGGCGCCGGCGGTTCGGCGAACCGCGGCTGACCGTCAAGACTTCACCAAGCTGCCGGAGAATCGCAGGAAAGCGCAAGGCAGGCAACAAACCGATAACATCCCGTCGGCTTGCCGTGCATACGTATAGTATGGTATTGACCTAGTGTACGAACTTTCAGTTATTGCAGCGTAGGGTTTTGGCCGTCCAGCGTCGGGATTTCGTAGTGCGAGAACACACTGCTAACCGCAGCAGCGGCCAGAATGCCGTCCGAGATACGACGATGAGTTCTCTCGTTCGGACCGAACTCTAAGCCTCGTTCCAGGAGGGCATCGTGAACGTGAAGACGATCGACCCGGCGCGTTGCCGGCCCGGCAACCGTCACCCGGGTGGAGGCCGCTCCGATAGCCAACGGCGATCGCAAGCACCCCATAGTGGACGCGTGAGTGCTCGGCTGCGATGACGAACAACTCGACTGACGGACGCGCCGACGTGACGCGGCTACAGATTTTGCGGGCCGCCTCTAATCAGTTCGCCCGGCGGCCCTACCACGACGTCTGCCTCGAAGACATCCTGACGGACGCCGAACTGACTAAGGGCGCGATGTATTTCCACTTTCATTCGAAGTATGCGCTGGCGGTCGCGATCATCGAGAGCGAGACCGCCGCGGGTGCTGTCGCCATGGGCGATCTGCTTTCCCGGAATCTTTCCGGCCTGGAGACGCTGATCGATTTCTCTTACCTGATCGCAGCCCGCGACGTCCAGACCGATGGAGCCAGGGCAGGACTGAACCTGCTCGAGTCGACCGGCCGGTCGGAGGGAATGCAGGGGAGGCTATTGGACTGTTGGGTCCACGCTGTTGCCGGCGTTGTCGAGAAAGCCATCGCCGAGGGAGACATCGACAAGCGCTATAGCCCTGAGGATGTGGCCCGCCTTGTCGTGTCGCTACACATGGGGTTGCGACAGGCCAGCAATCTTGACGAACCAGAGCGTTTCCTGCTCGACCTCGAGAAGAGCTGGTCCCTCATTCTGACCGGTATCCTGCAACCGGAACGGATCGACTACTTCAGCCAATTTGTCAGGCGGCGCACTGCGCTGGCAATCACCACCGCTTCTATCAGTGGGGATTGGCTTTGACAACGCGCGTTCGCTGACTCACACGGTCTCGGTGGTGGTGGGCGCCTGGTAGCGGGGGAACACACCCGTCGGCGCCGGCAGCGCGGTCCCGGGAACCAACCGCGCGCCGATGGCAGCGAAGGCCCGCTGGTCTTCGGCCTGGCCGAGCAAATCCAGCATCGTGCCGGCCGACTCGGGCATGACGGGCTGCACCAGCAGCGCCGCGATACGAACAACCTCGCAGGTGATGTACAGGACGGTACGAAACCGCACCTGATCCGACTCGGCCTCGCTCTTCCGCAGCACCCACGGCTGCTCCGCCGAGAAATACCTGTTGGCATCGCCGAGCATCAGCCAGATCGCCTCGAGGGCCAGGTGCATCGCCTGCGCGTCGAAATTCGCGCGCACGCGCTCCAGCAGGCCGTCGGCGGTCGCGAGCAGCTCGGCGTCGGCGGAGTTGAACTCACCGGGTTCGGGCACCACCCCGCCCAAGTTCTTGGCCACCATCGACAACGACCGTTGGGCGAGGTTGCCGAACTCGTTGGCCAGGTCAGTGTTGATCCGCGTGATGATGGCCTCTTCGCTGTAGCTGCCGTCCTGGCCGAACGGGACCTCACGCATCAGGAAGTAACGCACCTGATCCAAGCCGAACGTATCGATCAGGGCGACCGGGTCGACGACGTTGCCCACCGACTTGCTCATCTTCTCGCCGCTGTTGAGCAGGAACCCGTGCGCGAAAACCCTTCGCGGCAGCTCGATTCCAGCCGATATCAAGAACGCGGGCCAGTAGACGGCATGAAACCGGATGATGTCCTTGCCGATCATGTGCAGATCGGCCGGCCAGTAACGGCGGAACAACTCCGAATCGGTATCCGGGAAGCCGACCCCGGTGAGGTAGTTGGTCAGCGCGTCGATCCAGACGTACATGACATGGCCGGGATGCTGGGGCACCGGCACGCCCCAGTCGAACGAGGTGCGGGAGATCGACAGATCTCGCAGTCCGCCGGAGACAAAGCTGACCACCTCGTTGCGGCGCACCTCGGGTGCGATGAAGTCGGGGTTGGCCTCGTAGTGGGCCAGCAGTTTGTCGGCATACGCCGATAGCCGGAAGAAATAGGTCTGCTCCTCCGTCCAGGTCACCGGGGTGCCGGTTTCGACGGCGATCCGGGTCCCGTCCACAATCGCGGTCTCCGATTCGACGAAGAACCGTTCGTCGCGCACCGAGTACCAGCCCGAGTACGAGTCCAGATAGATGTCGCCGGCCGCCTCGATCCGCCGCCAGATCTCCTTGGATGCCTCATGATGGTCGGCGTCGGTGGTCCGGATGAACCGGTCGAAGGAGATGTTCAATTTCTCCTGCAGGCGCTGGTACACATCGGAGTTGCGGCGCGCCAGCTCGGCGGTGGGCAGCCCTTCGGCCGCCGCGGCCTGGGCCATCTTGAGGCCGTGCTCGTCGGTGCCGGTCAAGTAACGTACGTCGAAGCCGTCGAGCCGCTTGAACCGCGCGATGACGTCGCTGGAGATGTATTCGTACGCGTGCCCCAAGTGCGGAGCGGCGTTGGGGTAGGTGATCGCGTTGGTGACGTAGTAGGGCTTCATTGGGACTCCACCCTATTGTGTGGCGGGTGAGTTCCGACCGCCCAGCTAGACGAAAAGGGCCGCCCGCGCCGGAGCCGTTGGCGCCGTTGATCGACGCGCACACCCACCTCGATGCGTGCGGTGCGCGCGATGCCGACGACGTGGTCGCCATCGTTGAGCGCGCCGAGGCGGTTGGCGTGGGTGCGGTGGTCACCATCGCCGACGATCTGGACTCGGCGCGCTGGGTGGCCCGGGCCGCCGAGTGGGATCCGCGGGTTTACGCGGCGGTGGCGTTGCACCCGACCCGCGCGGACGCGCTCACCGATGCCGCGCGAGCCGAGATCGAGCGGTTGGCAGCACATCCGAGGGTGGTGGCTGTCGGCGAGACCGGCATGGATCTGTATTGGCCCGGCCGCCTCGACGGCTGCGCCCAGCCCGACGTCCAGCGCGAGGCGTTTGCGTGGCACATCGACCTGGCCAAGCGGTGCGGCAAACCGCTGATGATCCACAACCGGGAGGCCGACGCTGAGGTGCTCGACGTGTTGCGGGCCGAGGGCGCGCCCGACACCGTGATCTTTCACTGCTTTTCGTCGGACAGTGCGATGGCCCGCCGCTGCGGGGACGCCGGGTGGTGGCTCAGCCTGTCCGGTTCGGTGAGTTTTCGTAACGCGCGCGCGTTGCGGGAGGCCGTTCCGCTGATACCGGTGGAGCAGCTGCTGGTGGAAACCGACGCGCCATTTTTGACTCCGCATCCCCACCGCGGCATGGCAAACGAACCGTACTGCCTGCCGTACACCGTGCGCGCCATCGCTGAGCTGATAAAACGATCTCCCGAAGAGCTGGCAGGGATCACCACGGGCAACGCGCGACGGGTGTACGGGCTAGACCCCGCCTAGCTCCCGGGCGGTGTGATTTCTTTTACAACCTGCTTACCTGAGTTGCTCAAGATTGGCCGGTTCGTTACCGTCTTGTGATCGCACGAATGGGCCTTCTGGCCCTCTTGTTAACCTTTGCCCCGTTTTGAGTTGTGATTTCGAGCTGAATAGGTCGTTGAGTGCTTACTAAGTTGCTGGTAGTCGCGCGTTGAACATATTGATAAAACTTCAGCAAAACCCGTCGCCCATGTTGCGGCTTGTCGTCGCAGGGCTGCTCCTGGTTCTGGCGTTCGCCGGTGGCTACGCAGTATCGGTGTCCAAGACGGTGACGTTGAACGTCGACGGAACCGCGATGCGGGTGAAGACCATGAAGTCGCGCGTGATCGACGTCGTCAAGGAGAACGGGTTCGCCATCACCGAGCGTGACGACCTGTATCCGGCCGCTGACGTGGCGGTGCACGACGGCGAGAGCGTCGTGCTGCGCCGCAGCCGCCCATTGCAGATCTCGCTGGACGGTCAGGGCGTCAAGCAGGTGTGGACCACGGCTTCCACCGTGGACGAGGCGCTGGCTCAGCTCGCCATGACCGACACAGCCCCCGCCGCGGCCAACCGCGGCAGCCGCGTCCCGCTGGCCGGGATGGCGCTGCCGGTCGTGAGCGCCAAAACGGTGCAGATCAACGACGGCGGCGCGGTGCGCACGGTACACCTGGCGGCGCCCACTGTCGCGGGCATGCTGAACGGCGCGGGTATTCCGCTGCTCGACGGCGACCAGTCGCTGCCGCCCGCGACCGCGCCGATCGTCGACGGGATGCAGATCCAGGTGACCCGCAACCGCATTGAGCGGGTCACCCAGCGGGCTCCGCTGCCGCCGAACTCCCGGCGCATCGAGGACCCCGAGATGAACATCAGCCGGCAGATCGTCGAAGACCCGGGCACCCCGGGCGAGCAGGATGTGACGTTCGCGGTGGCCACGGTCAACGGCGTCGAAACCGGCCGGCTGCCCGTCGCCAACACCGTGATCACCCCGGCCCGCGACGCCGTGCTGCGGGTGGGCACCAAGCCCGGCACCGAGGTGCCCCCGGTGAGCGATGGATCGATCTGGGACGCCGTCGCCGGCTGCGAGTCCGGCGGGAACTGGGCGATCAACAGCGGTAACGGGTTCTACGGTGGCGTGCAATTCGACTTCGGCACCTGGGTGGCCAACGGCGGGCTGCGGTATGCGCCCCGCGCCGACCTCGCCACCCGCGAGGAGCAAATCGCCATTGCCGAGGTGACGCGCGGGCGCCAGGGGTGGGGCGCGTGGCCAGTGTGCAGCGGAAGAGCGGGTGCCCGCTGACCATCCGGCTGCTCGGGCGCACCGAGATCAGGCGGCTGGCCAAAGAACTCGAATTTCGGCCCCGCAAATCGCTGGGTCAGAACTTCGTCCACGACGCGAACACGGTGCGACGCGTGGTCTCCACCTCCGGGGTCGGCCGGTCTGACTCGGTGATGGAGGTGGGGCCCGGGCTCGGGTCGCTCACCCTGGCGCTGCTCGACCGCGGCGCCACCGTCACGGCCGTCGAGATCGACCCGGTGTTGGCCGATCGGCTACCGCAGACCGTCGCGGAGCACTCACACAGTGAGGTCCATCGGCTGACGGTGCTGAATCGCGACGTCTTGTCGCTGCGCCGCGAGGATTTGGACCCAAAAACCACCACGGCCCCGACGGCCCCGACGGCCCCGACGGCCCCGACGGCCCTAGTCGCCAACCTGCCGTACAACGTCGCGGTCCCGGCGTTGCTGCACCTGCTGGCCGAATTTCCATCGATCCAGACCTTGACGGTCATGGTGCAGGCCGAGGTCGCCGAACGGCTTGCCGCCGAGCCGGGCGGCAAGGAGTATGGCGTACCCAGCGTCAAGGCGCGCTTCTTCGGCCGGGTGCGCCGCTGCGGCACGGTGTCGCCGACAGTCTTCTGGCCCATCCCGCGGGTGTATTCCGGGCTGGTGCGCATCGACCGGTACGCCACCTCGCCGTGGCCCACCGACGAATCGTTCCGTCAACAGGTGTTCAAACTGGTGGACATCGCATTCGCGCAGCGGCGCAAGACGTCTCGCAACGCGTTCGCCGAGTGGGCGGGCTCGGGCAACGAATCGGCGAACCGATTGCTGGCCGCCAGCATCGATCCCGCGCGTCGCGGTGAGACGCTGAGCATCGACGACTTCGTCCGGTTGTGGCGCCGTTCCGGAGGTCACGGAGCCAGCAAGGAAGCCAGCCAGGACGCAGCGCAGCAGCCCGCTCCGGCGAGCTGACCGACCTGGCTCGCCTCACGGCGCCGTTGCGTGTGGTTTGGGGAGCGCAGCGATAGTCTGCTGCGGTGACTGGCTTGGTGATTAGCGATGTCTGATGGCAACACCGCCGAGTTATGGGTGCCCACCGGCTCGGTGACCGTCCGGGTGCCGGGAAAGGTCAACCTCCACCTGGCCGTCGGTGATCGCCGCGAGGACGGCTATCACGAGCTGACAACGGTGTTTCAGGCCGTCTCGCTGGTCGACGAGGTGACGGTCCGCAATGCCGACGTGCTGTCGCTCGAGCTGGTCGGCGAGGGCGCCGGCGAGTTGCCAACCGATGAACGCAACCTCGCCTGGCGGGCCGCCGAGCGGCTGGCCGAACACGTCGGGCGGGCGCCCGATGTTTCGATCATGATCGACAAATCCATTCCGGTGGCCGGCGGAATGGCGGGCGGCAGTGCCGATGCGGCCGCGGTCCTGGTCGCGATGAACTCGTTGTGGGAGCTCGCGTTGCCGCGCCGCGACCTGCGCATGCTCGCCGCGCAGCTGGGCAGCGATGTGCCGTTCGCGCTGCACGGTGGCACCGCGCTGGGCACCGGTCGCGGCGAGGAGCTGGCTACCGTGTTGTCCCGCAACACTTTTCACTGGGTACTGGCGTTCGCCGACAGCGGCCTGCCCACGCCGGCGGTGTTCGCCGAGCTGGACCGGCTCCGCGAGGTCGGCGATCCACCGCGGCTCGATGAGCCCGGGCCGGTGCTGGCGGCCCTGGCCGCGGGCGATCCGGAGCAGCTGGCGCCGCTGTTGGGTAACGAGATGCAAGCGGCCGCCGTGAGCCTGGACCCGGGGTTGCGGCGTGCCCTGCGCGCCGGGGTGGAAGCGGGGGCCTTGGCCGGCATTGTGTCCGGCTCGGGTCCGACGTGTGCGTTCCTGTGTGCCTCGGAGACCTCGGCAACGGATGTCTGCGCTCAGTTGTCGGGGGCGGGTGTCTGCCGCACGGTGCGGGTGGCCACCGGACCGGTACCCGGTGCCCGCGTGGTGCCGGCACCCATGACGGAAGCCTGAACGGCGGGCTGACTCAGAGTGATATGCCCCTCAAATCGCGGCGAGGGTTTGGCAGTTACTTAAGAGGAGTTTAAGATATTCCGCGGTGACGAGTACCCGTGAGCAAGGCCGTGCGATTTCCCTGTCCACCGGGCGCCCCGGTGGGCGGTCGGCGCATGCCCGGTCTAGTACGCCGTACCGAGACCTAATCGCTGCTCAACTGTGTTCGCGCGCCTGCTGCGCAGTGAGGCCTAGCAGGCGGAACATAAAATCCCGGGCCCTTGGGGTAAGCGCCGGAACCGAGGAGGTTTTGTGAGCAGGTTTACCGAGAAGATGTTCCGCAACGCCCGGACCGGGACGACGGGCATGGTCACCGGTGAGCCCTATGAACCAGTCCGCCACACCTGGGGCGAGGTCCACGAGCGTGCTCGTTGCATCGCTGGCGGCCTGGCCGCTGCGGGCATCGGCCTTGGTGACGCCATCGGTGTGCTCGCCGGCCTTCCGGTGGAGATCGCCCCGACGGCCCAGGGGCTGTGGATGCGCGGGGCCAGCCTGACCATGCTGCACCAGCCCACACCGCGCACCGACCTGGCCGTGTGGGCCGAAGACACGATGACGGTCATCGGCATGATCGAGGCCAAGGCCGTGATCGTCTCCGAGCCCTTCCTGGTGGCGATCCCCGTGCTCGAGGAGAAGGGCATTACGGTCCTCACCGTCGCAGATCTGCTGGCGTCGGATCCGGTCGACCCCGTCGAGGTCGGCGAGGACGACCTGGCGCTGATGCAGCTGACGTCCGGGTCCACCGGTTCGCCCAAGGCGGTGCAGATCACCCACCGCAACATCCACTCCAACGCGGAGGCGATGTTCATCGGCGCCCAGTACGACATCCACCAGGACGTCATGGTCAGCTGGCTGCCCTGCTTCCACGACATGGGCATGGTCGGTTTCCTCACCATCCCGATGTACTTCGGCGCGGAGCTGGTCAAGGTGACCCCGATGGACTTCCTGCGCGACACGCTGCTGTGGGCCAAGCTCATCGACAAGTACAAGGGCACCATGACCGCGGCGCCCAACTTCGCCTATGCGCTGCTCGCGAAGCGGTTGCGGCGCCAGGCCAAACCCGGTGACTTCGACCTGTCGACGCTGCGCTTCGCGCTGTCCGGCGCCGAGCCCGTCGAACCCGCCGACGTCGAGGACCTGCTCGACGCGGGTAAGCCGTTCGGCCTGAAGTCCTCGGCGATCCTGCCGGCCTACGGCATGGCCGAGACCACGCTGGCCGTGTCGTTCTCGGAATGCAACGCGGGTTTGGTCGTGGACGAGGTCGACGCCGATCTGCTGGCCGCCCTGCGCCGGGCCGTCCCCGCCACCAAGGGCAACACCCGTCGGCTGGCCACGCTAGGCCCCCTGCTGACGGACCTCGAGGCTCGCGTCGTCGACGAGCAGGGCAGTGTGATGCCCCCGCGCGGCGTCGGGGTCATCGAGCTGCGCGGCGAGTCGCTGACGCCCGGTTACCTCACCATGGGTGGGTTCATCCCGGCCCAGGACGAGCAGGGCTGGTATGACACCGGCGACCTCGGCTATCTCACCGACGAGGGCCACATCGTGGTGTGCGGCCGGGTCAAGGACGTCATCATCATGGCGGGCCGCA
This sequence comes from uncultured Actinomycetota bacterium, assembly GCA_963767375.1. GTDB lineage: Bacteria > Actinomycetota > Actinomycetes > Mycobacteriales > Mycobacteriaceae > Mycobacterium. The sequence continues at coordinate 873,091 of CAVYDT010000001.1, read as the reverse complement.
ACATCTACCCGACCGACATCGAGCGGGCGGCGGGCCGCGTCGACGGCGTCCGGCCGGGTTGCGCGGTGGCGGTGCGCCTCGACGCCGGACATTCGCGTGAGACCTTTGCCGTCGCCGTCGAGTCCAACGCCTTCGAGGATCCCGGCGAGGTGCGCCGCATCGAGCACCAGGTGGCCCACGAGGTGCTCAAAGAGGTCGACGTGCGGCCCCGCAACGTGGTGGTGCTGGGACCGGGGACCATCCCGAAGACGCCGTCGGGCAAGCTGCGCCGGACGACCTCGGTCACCCTGGTCACGTAACGACGCCGAACGACTGCTCGCGGGCGCATCAGGCCAGCTGTTTTTGCTCGTAGAGCCGCGCCCATTCCTTGCGCGGGCGGATCGACACGTCGACGTCGGCGCCTTGGGCCCGGAGCGCACCGACGTTGGCCTGCTCGCGCGATGTGCGGGCGAACGGATCCCAGCTGAAGAAGTTGCAGGCGTTCTGCCAGGTGATCTTGTTGATGTCGCTGTCGTCGGCGCCGGCGGCGTTCAGTTCGGCCAGCACCTGCTCGGGGGCGTCGGGCCAGAAACAGTCGGAGTGGGGGTAGTCGCATTCCCAGGCGATGATGTCGATGCCGATCTCGTGGCGCAGCTTCAGGGACGTCTTGTCGGTGACGTAGCAGGCCAAGGAGTGTTCGCGGAACACGTCGCTGGGCAGCTTGTCGCCGAAGTCGCGGCGCAACCACTTCTGGTTGGTGTAGTGCCGGTCGCTGCGATCCAGGTAGAACGGGATCCAGCCGATGCCGCCCTCGGAGAAGGCGAACTTCAGGTCGGGGTATTTGCGCATCGCCGGGCCCCACAGCAGATCCTGCGCGCACATCGCCGAGACCTGAGTGGCCAGGATGATCATGTTGTCGATCGGCGCGTTGGGCGCCATGCTGATCGCCCCGAAGCCGGTGCCGATGTGCAGGCACATCACCACGTTCTCCTCGGACAGCGTCGAGAACACGGGACCCCAGTAGTCGTCGTCGTGATAGCTCGGAAGCCCTTCGAGGTGCGGCAGTTCGGGCATGCTGACCGCCCGGCAGCCCTTGGCGGCGACGCGACGGATCTCGGCGCACATGGCCTCGGGATTCCACGTCGGTAAGACCGCGATCGGGATGAAGCGGCCCGGATAGGACCCGGCCCAGTCGTCGATGTGCCAGTCGTTGTAGGCCGACACCATCACCAGCGTGACCTCTTCGCGGTGCATGTTGAGGTGGCGAGCCGAGAATCCGGTGAACGTCGGGAAGCACATCGACGCCAGGATGCCGTTGCGGTTCATGTCGCGGACGCGTTCGTGGACGTCGTAGACGCCGGGGCGCATCTCGGCGAAGCCCGCCGGGTCACGGCCCCACTCTTCGGCAGGCCACGACACCACCGCGTTCAACCCGCTCACACCCTGCGGCCTGCCCTGATACATCCACTGGTCGACGCCGTTGTCGTCGGTGACGACGATCGGTGCCTCCTCCTTGTACTTGGCCGGCACGTGCCGCAGAAACATGTCGGGTGGTTCCACGACATGGTCGTCGATGCTCACCAGGATCAAGTCGTCGATGTTCACGCTTCCACTTGTACCCTGGACTCTCGTGACCGTCTCCGCATCTTCGGCCAGAGTTTTATCCAGATCGGCCAATCCAGAAAAGATCGGCCGGGTCGAGCTACGCCGTGGTGGCCGCGCCCGCGCCGGCAGTTACCTCTACGAGGGGCGTTCCCAGCCTGGTGGACTGGTCACCGGTTGGCACTCCCACGATCTGCATCAGATTCAGTACGCGATAGGCGGGGTGGTCGAGGTCGAGACCGGAGCCGCGCATTATCTGTTGCCGCCGCAGCAGGCCGCCTGGATCCCCGTCGGGTTGGAACACCAGGCCACGATGACGCCCGATGTGCGCAGTGTGGCGGTGATGTTCGATCCTCAGCTGCTTCCGCCGGTCGACAACCGGGCGCGGATCCTGGCCGTCTCGCCGCTGATCCGCCAGATGATGATCTACGCGCTGCGTTGGCCGATCGACCGGGCCGACAGCGACCCGATCTCCGACGGCTTCTTCCAAACCCTCGGCCATCTGGTCTTCGAAGCACTGGATCACGAAGCGCCGCTGAGCCTTCCGACTTCGACCAATCCGACTGTGGCCGCGGCGATGAGCTACACCAAGGCGCACCTGCAGTCGGCGACGGTCACCGATGTCAGCCGCGCGGTCGCCGTTTCCGAGCGCACGCTGCGGCGCCAATTCGACGAGGCGATCGGCATGTCTTGGCGCACATACCTTTTGCACGCGCGGATGCTGCGCGCGATGGCTCTGCTCGCCGCGCCGGGCCAGTCGGTGCAGCAGACCGCCACGGCGGTCGGCTTCGACAGTCTGAGCGCGTTTACCCGCGCGTTCACCCAGTTCTGCGGCGAGACGCCGTCCACCTATCGGCAGCGCATCAACGATGGCTAACTACCAGGCGTGCACGCGGTTTTGCGCGGGCTCCAGACCCAATTCGATGAGCAACTCGGTGGCGTCGGCGGCTTGCTCGCAGATGGTGGGGACTTCCGCCCGCTCATTGGCGGCGAAATTCTCCAGCACGAACGCCGCCGGGTCTTTGCGTCCGGGTGGCCGGCCGATCCCAATGCGCACCCGCTGAAAGTCCTTGGTACCCAACGCGGCGGCCACCGAACGCAGCCCGTTGTGACCGCCTTCGCCGCCGCCGAGCTTGAGCCGGATACGACCGAACTCGAGGTCCAGGTCGTCGTGAATGGCGATGACGTCGGCCGGCTCTACCGAGTAGAACTTGGCCAGCAGGCCCACCTGCCGGCCGGACTCATTCATGTAGCAGCGCGGCTTGGCCACCACCACCGCGTGCCCGGCTAACCGGCCGGTGACGACTTCGGCCCCAGAACGCTTGTGCGCCTTGAATTTCGAGCCCAGCCGCGCTGCGAGCAGGTCGGCAACCATGAACCCGAGGTTGTGCCGGGTGCGGACGTAGTTTTCTCCGGGGTTGCCCAGGCCGACCACCAACAGAGGATCGGCCACGTCGTGCTACTCGGACTCGTCCGCGTCGGCCTCTGCTTCGCCGGCCTCTTCTTCCGCTGCTTCGCCCTCTGGGGCTTCGGCCGCTTCGCCGGCACCCTCTTCCTCGAGGTCCTCGGCCGTCGGCGCGTTCACCACGTTGACCACCAGCAGATCGGGGTCGGAAATCAGGTTGACGCCCGCCGGCAGGGTGACCTGCCCGGCGGTGAACTGGGTTCCCGGGGCGGCGCCCTCGACGGACACGGTCAGCTGCTCGGGAATCGACAGCGCCTCGGCCTCGATCTCGATGGCGTTGGTCTCCTGGGTCACCAGGGTGTCGGGTGCCGCGTCGCCTTCGACGACGACGTTGACCTCGACCACCACCTTCTCCCCGCGACGCACGACCAGGAGGTCGGCGTGCACGATGTTGCGGCGGACCGGGTGGATGTCGAGCGATTTGGTCAGCGCCAGCTGTTCCTTGCCGGCGATGTCCAGGGTCAGCACCGCGTTGGTGCCCGAGTGCCGCAGCACGGCCGCGAAGTCGTGTGCGGGCAACTCCACGTGTTGCGGGTCTGCGCCGTGGCCGTAGAGGACGGCGGGAATCTTGCCCTCGCGCCGGGCTCGCCGGGAGGCGCCCTTGCCGGTCTGGGTACGGACCGAGACGGTCAGCTGGTTGACTGCGGACTTAGCCATGATGTCGCTCCTGTGTGGTTCCGGGCACGGTCAGGAGGGCGACAAACTTGTCGGTCTCCGTCGATAACGGTGTTCTGGAGAATCCAGCCACCCTCGCCGTGACGCCCGGTCAGGTTAGCGCATCTGCACCTCAGAGCGGAAATTCGCGGCTCGGAGAGCATCGAGACTGCGTCTCGGGTCACATTCGCCGCGTTTCGGCGCCCTCAACGCAGTCTCGACTCCACCAGCTGGCTCAGAGCGGAAATTTGGTTCCCGTGAGCTGCTCGGACAGCTCCCAGAGCGCGGTGGCGGTCGCCGCGTCGCGCGCCGCCCGGCTGCGCCCGACGGCTTGGGTGCGGCCCAGGTTGCCGAATCGGGGTCCGATGAAGGTGTCGCCCGGCAGGTCCTGCGACGCCGCGTACAGCGTTTGCCGGGCACCGAAGTCGGCGTCGGTGCCGAATACCCTGGTGGCGGCCGACATCAAGGTGTCGCTCAGCTGGCGACCCGTTGCCCCCTGCAGGTTGGTGTGCGAGTAGCCGGGATGGGCGGCGACTGCGCGCAGCGGCGAACCAGCCGCATCGAGGCGCCGTTGCAGCTCGCTGGTGAACAGCAGGTTGGCGAGCTTGGATTGGCTGTAGGCCAGCCACGGCCGGTACCGCCGCGTCTTCCAGTTGAGGTCGTCGAGGCTGATGCGCCCGGGCCAGTGCGCGATCGACGACACCGCGATGACCCGGTCGGTGAGTTTGGGCAGCAGCAGGTTGGTCAGTGCGAAATGCCCGAGATGGTTGGTGCCGATCTGGCTCTCGAAACCGTCGACGGTCTCAGCGTGCGGCACGGCCATGACGCCGGCGTTGTTGATGAGGACGTCGGCCGTGTCCACCCCGTCGGCGAACTGCCGCACCGACGACAGGTCCTGCAGGTCGAGTGCACGCACCTCGACCTCTCCGGTGATCTCCCGTGCTGCGGCCTCGCCCTTGCCGGTATTGCGGACCGCCATGATGATCTTGGCGCCGCTGCGGGCCAACTCGCGGGCGGTCACCGCGCCCAGCCCGCTATTGGCGCCGGTGATGATGACGGTGCGCCCGGCGAACGACGGCAGGTCCGCGGCGGTCCAGTCGGTCATGCCCGCCAAGCCTAGTGCCCGGCGTCGAACTCCAGCGGCACGGTGAGGGGTGTTGGCGGCCACCAGAGTGCCGGCCGGAATGCGGACAAGCTCGGCCTGAGCTCCTGCGTGCAGCTCGTCCAGTTGTCGCTCGGAGGCGGACAAAAGACATAGTCCGTCGGCGCCGGGCCGGGTGCGTAAGGCCACGAGCAGACGCAGAATCGCATCGGGGAGGCCTCCAGAGTGCGATTCTGCGTCTGGTCGCGCCAGCTACTTTGCAGCGACGACGAATCCACGGATGATCGCCTCGATGTCGGACGACTGCGCGACCGCCTCGTTGGCCAGGCTGGTGATGGTGAGCTGAACCAGGTACCGCTGCTTGCTGGGTGGTGAGCCGGTCGGCAACACGATCCGGTTGTAGGTGTGCATCCGCATGTCGTCCTGGTCGTAACTGCCCTGGATCATCGATGAGGGAAATCCATTGAAGTCAGCCGTCGAAGCGTCGAGCTGGGTGAATTTCGGCACCAGCTGGGCATCGGCATTGGCGTGCTTGACCGCGTCAGCGGCGTTGAAATCGGCCCCCCGCAGCGTGAACACCGTCAGCATGGCCGCCGGATACTTGCCACCCTTGGAGATCACCTCGGTGGTTTGGGGGAGCTTTGGATTGCTATACGGCGCCCAGCCCGGTGGCGTCGGGATTGCCACCGTCAGGTCGGTTAGGGTGTTCGGTGCCACCGGCACTCCGGTCACGCCGATACCCTCGAGGTACTTCGCGAACGGGACCGGCCGCGCCGCCGCCGTCGTAGTGCTGGTCGCCGTCGTCGTCAAGATCGACTGGAAGTCCGGGGGATTGGGTGCGCAGGCCGACACCGCCAACGCGGCCAGCGCAGCGGCGGCCGCGCCAAAAGGAGCAGCTCTCACAAAATCTCGCGGACCGCATCGATCGGCCGGGCCAGCCGAGTTCCCTTGGCCGTGACGACAAACGGCCGTTCGATGAGGATGGGATTTTCAGCCATGGCGTCGAGCAGCTCGTCGTCGCTGGCCTCGGCGAGCCCGAGTTCGGCGTAGAGCGGTTCCCGCTTGCGCACGGCCGTGCGCACATCGATGCCCGCGTCGCCGATCATGCGCACCAGCTCGTCCCGGGACGGCGGCGTCTTCAGATACTGGATAACGGAGGGCTCAAAGCCATTGTCCCGCAACAGTTCCAGTGTCTTGCGGGAGGTACTGCACTTGGGATTGTGATAGATGACGGTGCCCACCTTGCCCGCCATCTACGCGTCTCCGTCGAATAGCCCTGTGACTGAGCCGTTTTCGAATACCGCGCGAATGGTGCTGGCCAGCAGCGGCGCGATGGACAAGACCGTCAGCTGGGGGAAGCGCTTCTCCTCGCCGATCGGCAGCGTGTTCGTGACGATCACCTCCCGGGCGCCGGATGCGGCAAGCCGCTCGGCGGCCGGGTCGGACAGCACGCCATGGGTCGCCGCGACGATCACGTCGCTGGCGCCGTCGTCTCGCAACAGCTTCACCGCGCCCGCAATGGTGCCGCCGGTGTCGATCATGTCGTCGATCAGGACGCAACAGTGGCCTTCGACTTCGCCGACGACGCGGTTGGAGACCACCTGGTTGGGCACCCGGGGGTCACGGGTCTTGTGAATGAAGGCCAGCGGAACACCGCCCAGTGCGTCGGCCCACTTCTCGGCGATGCGCACCCGGCCCGAGTCGGGGGAGACGACCACCATGTTCCCGTCGGGGTAGTTGTCCTTGATGTAGGTGATCAGCAGGTTCTGGCCGCGCATGTGGTCGACGGGGCCGTCGAAGAAACCCTGGATCTGGTCGGTGTGCAGGTCGACGGTCACGATCCGGTCGGCGCCGGCCGTCTTGAGCAGATCGGCGACCAGCCGTGCCGAGATCGGTTCGCGGCCGCGGTGCTTCTTGTCCTGCCGCGCGTAGGGATAGAACGGCATCACCGCGGTGATCCGCTTGGCGCTGCCCCGCTTGAGCGCGTCGATCATGATCAGCTGTTCCATCAGCCAGTTATTCACCGGCGGCGGGTTCGACTGCAGGACGAACGCGTCGCAGCCGCGCACCGACTCGTGGAAGCGCACGAAGATCTCGCCGTTGGCGAACTCGCGCGCCGTCTGTGCGGTGACGTGGACGTCGAGCTCCTTGGCGACCTGCTCGGCCAGCTCGGGATGCCCGCGGCCAGAGAACAGCATCAGGTTTTTGCGATTATCGGTCCAGTCGTGGCTCACGGGCTGCCCTCGTCGCTCGAAATGGTGGCCTCATCGTACGTAGCGAGGGTACCGGTTGCCAGACAACAAATTCACAATGTCTATTCGGCGTCGGGCTGCTTGTCGGTCTGTTTGGCGGCCTGTTCGGCCGCCTCAGCCGCCGGAGTTCCCGGACGTTTGCGCTGCACCCAGTTCTCGATGTTGCGTTGCGGGCCCGCCGACACTGCCAGCGCCCCGGGCGGGACATCGTCGCGCAGCACCGTGCCGGCGCCCGTGTACGCGCCGTCGCCGACGGTCACCGGGGCCACGAACATGGTGTCCGACCCGGTCCGGACGTGCGAGCCGACGGTGGTCCGCCGCTTGGATATCCCGTCGTAGTTGACGAACACGCTGGAAGCACCGATATTGCTGTGCTCGCCGATGTCGGCGTCGCCGACGTAGGTCAGGTGCGGCACCTTGGTCCCGGTGCCGATGGTCGAGTTCTTCACCTCGACGAACGCGCCGAGCTTGCCATCGGAGCCCAACACAGTGCCGGGCCGCAGGTAGGCGAAGGGACCGACGTCGGCGCCGTCACCGATCGACGACGACGCGCCGTGGGTGCGGACCACCGAGGCGCCATCGCCGACGGTGACGTCGGTCAGGGAGGTACCCGGACCCACCACACAGCGACCGCCGATCTGGGTGCGCCCGAGCAGCTGGGTTCCGGGGTGGACGACGGTGTCGCGGCCGATCGTGACGTCGACGTCGATCCACGTGGTGGCGGGGTCGACGATCGTCACGCCGGCCATCTGGTGGGCGGCGACAATGCGGCGATTAAGTTCGGCGCCCAGCTCGGCCAGCTGGACGCGGTTGTTGACGCCGGCCACCAGGGCGCTGTCGTCGACGTGCCGGGAATGCACGGTTCGGCCGTCTTGCCGAAGGATCGCGACGACGTCGGTGAGGTAGAGCTCCTGTTGGGCGTTGTTGGAGCTCAGCCGGCTCAACGCCGACCGCAGCGCGGCGATGTCGAAGGCGTACACGCCGGCGTTGACCTCGCGGATCTGGCGCTGCGACGGCGTCGCGTCGGTGTGTTCGACGATCGCCATCACTTCGTCGTCCTGGGTGCGCAGGATGCGGCCGTAGCCGGACGGATCGGCCAGCGTTGTGGTCAGCACCGTCACGGCGGCCCCCTGACCGAAGCCGGGGGCGCCGTGTGTCGCGATCAGATCGGTCAGGGTGTCGGCATCCAGCAACGGGGTGTCGCCCGAGGTGACGACAACGATGCCGGCGTAGTCGTCGGGCAGCGCGGACAGGCCGCACAGCACCGCGTGGCCCGTCCCGAGCGGGCGATCCTGCAGCGCGACGTCGATGCTGCGTCCGAGGGCATCGGCCAGGTCGGCGACGATCGGCGCGATGCGCTGGTGATCGTGGCCCAGCACCGCGACCACGTGCTGCGGTGCCAGTTTGGTGATCGCGTGCAGCGAATGCGACAACATGCTGCGACCGGCGATGGGGTGCAGCACCTTCGGAGTTTCGGACCGCATCCGGGTCCCGGGCCCGGCGGCTAAGACAAGGACCGCGGTATCACCCCGAACCGTCATCGACTCTCCTTATTTGATTTGGCCCACCGGGCGCGAGCATGCGTGTCTGATCATCGACACGCCGTCAAGCGTGTCATTTCGTGCACGTTCGCGGCAAACAATCGAAGCTCCGTCGCCAGGACTCGAACCTGAACTCTCAGAACCAAAATCTGATGTGCTGCCGATTACACCACGACGGATTACCTACCCACGGCGGGGCAGACCGGCCCGCGCCACCAAGTGACTCTAGTCGAAGCATCCAAACCGATACCCTTGTTGACGTGGCGGTGTTGGACCGGGAGCCGGACAAAGCAGATAAAGAAGTGCGGGCGCCGCGCGCCCGGATGACGGGCAGCGAGCGCCGACATCAACTCATCGGGATCGCGCGCTCGCTGTTCGCCGAACGAGGCTACGACGGCACCTCGATCGAGGAGATCGCGCAGCGGGCCAACGTGTCCAAGCCGGTCGTCTACGAGCATTTCGGCGGCAAGGAGGGCCTGTACGCGGTCGTGGTCGACCGGGAGATGTCGGCGCTGCTGGACGGCATCACCTCGTCGCTGACCAACAACCGGTCCCGGGTCCGCGTCGAGCGGGTCGCCCTGGCGTTGCTCACCTACGTCGAAGAGCGCACCGACGGCTTCCGGATCATGATCCGCGACTCGCCGGCCTCGATCAGCTCGGGCACCTATTCCAGCCTGCTCAACGACGCTGTCAGCCAGGTCAGCTCCATCCTGGCCGGCGACTTCGCCCGGCGCGGTCTGGACCCGGACCTGGCCCCGCTGTACGCCCAGGCGCTGGTGGGATCGGTGTCGATGACGGCGCAATGGTGGCTGGATACGCGGGAACCGAAAAAAGAAGTGGTGGCCGCGCACCTGGTCAACCTGATGTGGAACGGCTTGATCGGCTTGGAAGCCGATCCCCGATTGCAGGACGAGTAGCGCGCAAGAAGTTCGCAAGGCCCAGGTGTTGGGATTGGTAGCAGTGCGGCCGGTATCCACTTGCCGTGCGTGCCACGACTTCTACTAGGACTCCTATGGCGTCCACGACATCGGCACCGGTGCCTGCTACGCCCAGCGATCCATGGGCTGGTAGGCGCGCGACTTAACGACTAGGCCAGATGGTGGCGACCCGCTGCGCCCGGCCGCGCCGCGCTTGCGATCGGCACTACCCGCAGTCGCGCGACAGCAGGTCGGCGATCGTTTCGCGGCGGATCAGCTCGCGGGTGCGGCCATCCTTGACCGCCACCAGCGGCGGACGGCCGACCATGTTGCAGTTCGACGCCATGCTGTGGTGGTAGGCGCCGGTACAGGCCACGGCCAGCAGGTCACCGGGGTGTACGTCGGCCGGAAGCTCGATATCGCGGGCGATCTCGTCGCCGGCCTCACAGTGCCGGCCCGCGACGGTGACCAGCTGTTTGGCTCCCAGCGAGTGCCGGTTGGCCAGCGTGACCGTGTACTGCGCGCCGTACAACGACACCCGCGGGTTGTCGCTCATGCCGCCGTCCACCGCGACGAAGGTCCGGCCGCCCGATCGGCTTTTCACCGAGCACACCCGGTACAGCGTGACGCCGGCCCGGCCGCTGATGGCCCGGCCGGGCTCCACCACGATGGTCGGCCGCGGGAAATGCTCCGCGGCGCAGGCCTCATCGAGGGCGTCCTCGATGGTGCGGGCCAGCTGGTCGAGGTCGAGTTCGGAATCGCCGGCGACGTAGGGGATCCCATGGCCGCCGCCGATGTTCAGTTCGGTCAGGATGACGCCATACGTGGCGCGGATGTCGGCCATGGCGGCGATCATCCGGCGAATCGCTTCGCCGTAATGGGCCGCGTCGGTGACCTGTGAGCCGATATGGCAGTGCAAGCCGACCAGGTCGAGGATCGGATGCGCCAGCACTCGCTTCACCGCGTCGGAGGCCTGATCCCCGGCGAGCGTGAACCCGAACTTCTGGTCGCTGATACCGGTGGTGACCGCGCGGTGGCCGTGGATGTCGATGTCGGGGGTCACCCGGATGAGCACCCGCTGGCGCGTGCGCGCCAGGCCCGCGAGGTAGGCGATCTCGATGCAGGAATCCAGCACGATGCGCCCAACCCCGACCCTGGTCGCTTCGCGCAACTCGTCGGGCGATTTCGCATTGCCGTGCATGATGATGCGGGCCGGGTCCACCCCGCCGGCCTGGGCGATGGCCAGCTCACCGGCTGAGCAGACGTCGACACCGAGCCCCTCTTCGCGGGCCCAGCGCGCGACGGAGGTGGTCAGCAGCGACTTGCCGGCGTAGACGACCTCCATATTTGGAACACCGCGCAATGCCTTGCGGTAGCGCCGGGCGCGGCGGCGGAAGTCGGTCTCGTCGATTACGTAGGTCGGGGTGCCGAACTCGTCAGCGATGTCGCTGAGGGGCACGCCACCCACGCAGAGGTGGCCGTCTTCGTCGGAATGTGTTGTGACCGGCCAGATCGCGGAATCGAACCGCCGGGGCGCCGCCTTTCTCAGAGACGGCAAAATATCAACCAATGTCATGACTTCAAAATGCGCCCGGCCTGGGTCGGGTGCCGCAATCCTTACGATCCCTTGACAGCCCCGGGCGCAATCTTGACGCAGTGGGAGCGCATGTGAGCCCCACGTGGTTTTTTCTAAGGCCTTCCCGGTGGCCCCCTAGAATGGGCGCATCATGACCGCACCGGGGCCGGCCCGCCCAGATACCCCGATCGCGGGGCTCGTCGAATTGGCGCTCACCGCACCCACCTTTGGCCAGCTCATCGAGCGCACGGCCGAGCGGCCTGCCGAATTGAGCCTGGTCGGGTCGGCCCGCGCGCGCTTGTTCGTGGCCGCCGCCCTGGCTCGTCAGGGTTCGTTACTGGTGGTCACCGCGACCGGACGCGAAGCCGACGACCTGACCACCGAACTGAAAGGCGTGTTCGGCGACGCGGTGGCGATGTTCCCGTCCTGGGAGACCCTGCCGCACGAGCGGCTCTCACCCGGAGTGGACACCGTCGGCACCCGCCTGATGATGCTGCGCCGGCTGGCACACCCCGACGACACCCGATTGGGCCCACCCCTGCAGGTGCTGGTGACGTCGGCGCGCTCGCTGCTGCAGCCGATGTCGCCGCAGCTGGGGCTGGTGGAGCCGGTCACGTTGAGCGTCGGCCAGGAAGTCGACTTCGAGAGCATCATCGCCCGGCTCGTCGAGCTGGCCTACACCCGGGTGGACATGGTCGGCCGACGCGGCGAGTTCGCCGTGCGCGGCGGCATTCTCGACATCTTCGCCCCCGTCTCCGAGCACCCGGTGCGTGTCGAGTTCTGGGGCGACGAGATCACCGAAATGCGGATGTTCTCGGTCGCCGATCAGCGCTCCATCGCGGAGATCGCCGTCGACACGCTGGTCGCCGTCGCCTGCCGGGAGCTGCTGCTGACCGACGACGTGCGGGCGCGGGCGGCCCAGCTGGCCGCCCAGCACCCGCCGGGCGAGGGGGCCATCACCGGCACCGTCACCGACATGCTGGCCAAGCTGGCCGAGGGCATCCCGGTCGACGGCATGGAGGCGCTGCTTCCGGTGCTTCGTCCCGGCGACCACGTGCTGCTGACCGACCAGCTGGCCGGGGGCACGCCGGTGCTGTTGTGCGACCCGGAGAAGGTCCGCACCCGCGCCGCCGACCTGATCAAGACCGGCCGCGAATTCCTCGAGGCGTCCTGGTCGGTCGCCGCGATGGGCGGCGACTCCGCGCCGATCGACGTCGAGCAGCTGGGCGGGTCGGGGTTCGTCGAACTGGAGGACGTGCACGTCGCGGCACGCCGATCCGGTCACCCGTGGTGGACCCTGAGCCAGTTGTCCGACGAGTCAGCCATCGAGCTCGACATCCGGGCGGCACCGTCGGCGCGCGGGCACCAGCGTGACATCGACGACATCTTCGCGATGCTGCGGGCGCACGTCAGCACCGGCGGGTACGCCGCGGTGGTCGTGCCCGGGACCGGAACGGCGCATCGCGTCGTGGAGCGGCTGGCCGAGTCAGACACCGCCGCGGTCATGCTGGAACCCGGTACGGCGCCAAAACCTGGTGTCGTCGGGGTGCTCAAGGGCCCGCTGCTCGACGGTGTGGTGGTAGCGGGCGCCAACCTGGTGGTGATCACCGAGACCGATCTGACCGGCAACCGCGGGACGCCCGTCGACGGCAAGCGACTGGCGGCCAAGCGGCGCAACAGCGTCGATCCGCTGGCGCTGGCGGCGGGCGACCTCGTGGTCCACGACCAGCACGGCATCGGACGGTTCGTGGAGATGGTCGAACGGACCGTCGGCGGAGCCCGCCGCGAATACCTGGTGCTGGAGTACGCGTCCAGCAAGCGGGGCCAGCAGGCCGACAAGCTGTATGTCCCCATGGATTCGCTGGATCAGCTGTCGCGATACGTCGGCGGCCAGGCTCCCGCGCTGAGCCGCCTCGGCGGCAGCGACTGGGCCAACACCAAGACCAAGGCACGCCGCGCGGTGCGCGAGATCGCCGGCGAGCTGGTGTCGCTGTATGCCAAACGGCAGGCCAGCCCGGGCCACGCCTTTGCGCCCGACACCCCGTGGCAGGCCGAGATGGAGGATGCGTTCGGTTTCACCGAGACCGTCGACCAGTTCACCGCCATCACCGAGGTCAAGGCCGATATGGAAAAGCCGGTGCCGATGGATCGGGTGATCTGCGGCGACGTCGGCTACGGCAAAACGGAGATCGCGGTGCGGGCCGCCTTCAAGGCGGTGCAGGACGGTAAGCAGGTTGCCGTGCTCGTCCCCACCACGCTGCTGGCCGACCAGCATCTGGAGACGTTCCGGGAGCGCATGGCCGGCTTCCCGGTGGTCGTCAAGGGGCTGTCCCGGTTCACCGATGGCGCCGAGTCCCGCGCCGTGATCGACGGCATGGCCGACGGGTCGGTTGACATCGTGATCGGCACGCACCGCCTGCTGCAGACCGGGGTGCGCTGGAAGGATCTGGGCCTGGTCGTGGTCGACGAGGAGCAGCGGTTCGGCGTCGAGCACAAGGAGCACATCAAGTCGCTGCGCACCCACGTCGACGTGCTGACCATGAGCGCCACCCCGATCCCGCGCACCCTCGAGATGAGCCTGGCCGGGATCCGCGAGATGTCGACGATCCTGACGCCACCCGAGGACCGCTACCCGGTGCTGACCTATGTGGGGCCACACGATAACAAGCAGATCGCCGCGGCCCTGCGCCGTGAGCTGCTGCGCGAGGGGCAGGCCTTCTACGTGCACAACCGGGTCAGCTCCATCGACTCGGTCGCCGCGCGGCTGCGCGAGCTGGTGCCCGAGGCGAAGGTTGCCGTCGCGCACGGGCAGATGCCCGAGGACCTGCTGGAACGCACCGTGCAGGGGTTCTGGAACCGCGAACACGACATCCTGGTGTGCACCACCATCGTCGAGACCGGCCTGGACATCTCCAACGCGAACACGCTGATCGTCGAGCGCGCCGACACCTTCGGGTTGTCCCAGCTGCATCAGCTGCGGGGCCGGGTCGGTCGCAGCCGCGAACGTGGCTATGCCTACTTCTTCTATCCACCCCACGCGCCGCTGACCGAGACGGCCTACGACCGGTTGGCCACCATCGCGCAGAACAACGAGCTGGGCGCGGGGATGGCCGTTGCGCTGAAGGACCTCGAGATCCGCGGTGCGGGCAACGTGCTCGGCGTGGAGCAGTCCGGGCACGTCGCCGGAGTTGGGTTCGACCTGTACGTGCGGCTGGTGGGCGAGGCCGTCGAGGCCTACCGGGCCGCGGCCGACGGTCAGACTGTGACCACGCCTGAGGAGCCCAAGGATGTGCGGATCGACCTGCCGGTGGACGCACACCTACCGCCTGACTACATCGCCAGCGATCGGCTTCGCCTGGAGGGTTACCGGCGGCTGGCGGCCGCCGGTACCGATAGCGAAATCGCGGCCGTGGTGGACGAGCTCACCGACCGCTACGGCGTACTGCCCGAACCGGCCCAGCGGCTGGTGGCGGTCGCTCGGCTGCGGTTGCTGTGCCGCGACGCCGGTATCACCGAAGTGAGCGCCCCGTCTGAGGCGACCATCCGGCTCTCGCCGATCACCCTGCCGGATTCCGCGCAGGTGCGGCTCAAGCGGATGTATCCGGCCGCGAACTACCGTGCCACGACGTCGACGGTGCAGGTGCCCATCCCGCGGTCCGGCGGTTCCTCAGGTGGGGTCGGTGCGCCGCGCCTCCGCGATGTCGAGCTGGTCCAGATGGTGGCCAACCTGGTGACGGCACTCCAGGGAAAGCCGCAGCTGGAAATCAGTCAGGAGCCACAAGCGCGATGATCCGCGCCGCCGACGATGCAGAGCGAAGCGATGAGGAGGAGCGGCGCTTGTGATTGTCGTCTTGTTCGACCCCCGTCGCCCGTCGCTGGTCCCCATCGAAGCCATCGAGCACCTCACTGGCGAGGTGGAATATACCGAGGAGATGCCCGTCGCGGTGCCCTGGTCGCTGCCCGCGGCGCGTCCGGTTCACACCGGCGAGGACGCGCCGGTGTTGCTGTCGTCGGACCGCAATCACCCCGCCGTCGCGGCACGATTGGCCGCCGGCGCGCGGCTGATTTCGGCGCCCGAATCCCCGCGTGGGGAACGCCTGATCGACGCCGTCGCCATGATGGACAAACTGCGCACCGCCGGACCCTGGGAGAGTGAGCAAACCCACGACTCGTTGCGCAGGTACCTGCTGGAAGAGACCTACGAGTTGCTGGACGCGGTCCGCATCGGCAATGCGGACCAGCTACGCGAAGAACTCGGTGACTTGTTGCTACAGGTGCTCTTCCACTCCCGCATCGCAGAGGATGCGGCGCAGCATCCCTTCACCATCGACGATGTCGCGGCCACGCTGATGCGAAAGCTCGGTAACAGGGTGCCGGAAGTGCTTGCCGGCAAGACGATTTCGCTGGAAGATCAGCTGGTTCAGTGGGAGGCGCGCAAGGCCGCCGAGAAACCGCGGTACTCGGTGATGGACGACGTCCATACCGGTCAGCCGGCTTTAGCGCTGGCGCAGAAGGTGATTGAACGTGTCGGCAAAGCCGGGCTGCCCGCCGATCTGATCCCCGCCGAGATCACCTCGATCACCGTGTCGACCGATGTCGACGCCGAAAATGCTTTGCGCACAACAGTCTTGGAGTTCGCTGACACCATACGCGATGTCGAGAAGGCGATTGCCACCGCGCGCCGCGGGGGCAGCGTTCCAGACGAATTCGATGTGACGCCGCTGGGTGAGATCACCGAAGAGGAGTGGCGCGCCCACTGGCCACGGGTACAACCCACCGTCGGAAACGACGAGGCCAGCGACGCCTCCGTCCGAAAAGGCCGCAAACGGGGCCGAAAGTCGCCGCACGGGTGATGCCTGCTGCCATGTCGGCGATGACCTCTCGCCAGGAAGGCGGTGAATTTCTGGGTAATATGCGGCAATGTCCGAGCCAGCGGCCGCGCGCCCTGCGATCTGCCTAAGCATGATCGTCCGTAACGAGGCACACATCATCCAGGAGCTGCTCGATTCGGTCGCGCCCTATGTCAGCTCGTGGGTGATCGTGGACACCGGCTCCGACGACGGGACCCAGGACGTGATCCGCAACGACATGGCCCGTCTTGGCATCCCCGGTGAGCTTCACGAACGGCCGTGGCGCGACTTCGGCCATAACCGGTCTGAGGCGCTGGCCCTCGCCCGGGGACACGGCGACTACATCTGGGTCATAGACGCCGACGACTTGGTTGTGGGCACGCCCGACTTCAGCCGCCTGAGCGCTGACGCCTATTTGCTGCATTACAGAGAATCTTCCGCTAGATACTGGCGCCGGCAGTTGTTCCGGGACGGGTTGCGCTGGCGCTACGTGGGTGTCGTCCACGAGCGCGCCGTGTGTGCCGATTCGTGGAGCCAGGGTCGCCTCGAGGGCGACTACCACATTGAGTCGCGCCGGCTCGGCAGCCGAAACTCGGATCCGCAGAAGTATGCGCGAGACCGCGATCTGTTGCTCGCGGACGTCGAACGCAACCCCGACAATACGCGGACGGTCTTCTACCTGGCCCGTAGCTACTTCGATCTGGGGGATTACGGTAACGCGCGTAAGTGGTTTGCGCGGCGGGCCGATATGGGTGGCTGGGCCGAAGAGGTCTACTTCTCGATGTTCAAGGTCGCCGACTGCATGTGGTTGCTTCATGAGCAGTGGCCGCATGTTCAAGACGCCTACCTGCGGGCTTGGGAGTTCCGACCTACCCGCGCGGAGCCCCTGCATGCCATCGCCGTGAAATATCGCCTTGATCGGCGCTACCAGCTCGGCTACCTGTTTGCCCAGCACGCCGCCGCTATTTCGGTGCCGGAAGGCGACGAATTGTTTGTCTTCTTCGACGTCTACGCCTGGCGCGCGGTCGACGAGCAGGCGGTGTGCGGATCTTGGATCGGTAAGCACAGGGAGGCGGTCGAGCTGTGCCGGCGCCTGCTGGCTCGGTGTGACTTGCCCAACGACGATCGGAAGAGGGTCGCGAGGAACCGCGACCGTTCGGTGCCGACGCTGATTGATGAGGCGTCGTCATATCCGGACGTGCTGGCGCAGCGCTTGGTTGCCGGTCCGCGCGAAGCCGAGGTCACCGTCAGCCTGGTCGCCGGGGTGGATCGCGGTGCCACCGAGCAGATGCTTAACTCGTTTCTGCGCTGCTGCGTCGATGTGCAGCGGGTCGGCCGCTTCCTTGTGGTCGATGCCGGCCTGTCAGCGGAGGATCGTGCGGTGCTCCTTGAGCGTTACGGGTTCCTCGAGTTTGGTCGTTCCGTGCCCGGGGATTCGCTCGGTGTCCAGCTTGCGCAGATCCGTTGTGAGATTGAGGGACGGTTCTGGCTGCATCTCGGCGAGGGCTGGCGGTTCTTCGCACCCGAGCGTTTCATTACCCGCTTGACTGCGGTGCTTGAGACGGAGCCAGAGGTGTTCCAGGTGGGGATCAACGTTTGTGATGCGGTGGAGCTGACCGGCATCAGTGCGGCGGAGGATGTCGTGCGGCGGGCCGACCATGCCGGCCGCTATGTTGTTGCTGATGTGGTGGCGAGTGGCCCGGCGATGTTTGATACCGCGCGTTTGGATCAGGCGGGTGGTATCGCTGGCACCGAGGGGGATCCGATTGCGGAGCTTGGCCGGCGGACGGCCGCTGCCGGGCTGCGGACCGCGAGCCTCGACGAGGTGCTGTGCATCGCAGGAGTGTCTTCACCTCGAGACGTCACCAAAGGATGAGTTCTTCGCTTTTTCGGGTCGAAGCAGCTAAGGCTGCGGGTGGCGCGCTCTGGCACTGAAGCGCTGAGGTAGTCCCAAAACGCATGGGACGATGATCGTGGCGGAACTTGGTGCAGGGGTGTTGTAGGGAGCGTTGTGTCGCCGAGACGTTGGTTGCGGGCCGTCGCCGTGATAGGGGCGACCGCGATGCTCTTGGCGTCCAGTTGTACCTGGCAGCTCAGCCTTTTTATCCCCGAAGGCGTGCCGCCGCCGGCGGGTGATCCGGTGCCGCAGGTGAACACGCATGCCGGTGGCCGGCCCGCGGATCAGCTTCGTGACTGGGCGGAGAAGCGCTCGCCGGCCTTGGAAATTCCGGTCCTTGCGCTTGAGGCCTACGCCTACGCCGCCCGGGTCGCCGAGGTCGAGAACCCGAAGTGCCATATCGCATGGACCACGCTGGCGGGCATCGGACAGGTGGAGAGTCATCACGGCACCTACCGGGGCGCGACGCTGGCACCCAACGGCGACGTTCGTCCCCCCATTCGTGGTGTCCGCCTTGACGGCACCGGCAACAACCTGCGCATCGTCGGCGACGACGACGGATCGGGCGACGACGGAGGATTGGCGCGCGCGATGGGGCCGATGCAGTTCATCCCGGAAACGTGGCGGTTGTACGGGGTTGACGGCAACAACGACGGCATCGTCAGCCCGGACAACATCGACGATGCCGCGCTCACGGCGGCGGGCTATCTGTGCTGGCGCGGAAAGGATCTCGCGAAGCCGCGGGGGTGGATAACCGCACTGCGCGCCTACAACAACTCCGGCGTCTACGCGCGCGCCGTGCGCGACTGGGCAACCGCTTACGCAAAGGGCCACCCGTTATAGCAGGATGAATCGGTGACCCAGGCTTTACGCTAAGCAAGTTTAGGCAAGGAGAACCCAGTGCCGATTATCGAGCAGGTCGGAGCCCGCGAGATCCTGGATTCCCGCGGCAACCCGACGGTCGAGGTCGAGGTGGCGTTGATCGACGGAACGTTTGCCCGCGCGGCGGTGCCGTCCGGTGCTTCGACCGGGGAGCACGAGGCCGTCGAGCTACGCGACGGCGGCGATCGTTACGGCGGAAAGGGTGTGAAAAACGCGGTACAAGCCGTCCTCGACGAGATCGGCCCGGCGGTCATCGGACTAAACGCCGACGATCAGCGGTTGGTCGATCAGGCGCTGGTAGACCTCGACGGCACCCCCGACAAGTCCCGGCTGGGTGGCAACGCGATCCTGGGTGTCTCGTTGGCGGTCGCGAAGGCGGCCGCCGATTCCGCGGAGCTGCCGCTGTTCCGCTACATCGGCGGCCCGAACGCGCACATTCTGCCCGTCCCGATGTTGAACATCCTCAACGGCGGCGCACACGCCGACACCGCCGTCGACGTCCAGGAGTTCATGGTGGCGCCGATCGGCGCCCCCAGCTTCAGTGAGGCGCTGCGCTGGGGTGCCGAGGTGTACCACGCCCTCAAGTCCGTGCTGAAGAAGCGGGGGCTGAGCACCGGCCTGGGCGACGAGGGCGGATTCGCCCCGGATGTGGCCGGCACCACCGCGGCGCTGGATCTGATCAGCCAGGCCATCGAGTCGGCGGGTTTCAAACCCGGCGCCGACGTGGCGCTTGCCCTCGACGCGGCGGCCACCGAGTTCTACACCGACGGCACGGGCTACGCCTTCGAGGGCACCACCCGCAGTGCCGAGCAGATGACCGAGTTCTACGCCGGCCTGCTGGGCTCCTACCCGCTGGTCTCTCTCGAAGACCCGCTGTCTGAAGACGATTGGGATGGTTGGGCGACCCTGACGGCGGCGATCGGCGACCGGGTGCAGATCGTCGGCGACGACATCTTCGTCACCAACCCCGAGCGCCTCGAGGAGGGCATCGAGCGGGGTGTGGCAAATGCGTTGCTGGTCAAGGTGAATCAGATCGGTACGCTGACCGAGACGCTCGACGCGGTGGCGCTGGCGCACCACAGCGGATACCGCACCATGATGAGCCACCGCAGCGGCGAGACGGAGGACACCACGATCGCCGACCTGGCGGTGGCCGTCGGCAGCGGCCAGATCAAGACCGGCGCACCGGCCCGCAGTGAGCGGGTCGCCAAATACAATCAGCTACTGCGGATCGAGGAGGCGCTGGGCGACGCGGCCCGCTATGCCGGCGATCTGGCCTTCCCGCGATATGCGCCGGACCCGAAATAGGCTGAAATAGCTTGGCCGCCAAGCCCGATCCGAAGCGTCGCTCCCCGGCATCGCGCCCGGGGAAAGCGGGCGCTGCGGTTCGGGGACGTAAACCGGCCAAGCCGTCGCAGACCGCAACCCATGCCACCCGCAGCACGACAAGGACGCTGGCCGAGCATGTCGTCGAACCCATCAAGCGTTCGATCGCCGAATCCGTCGAGCAGCGGTCCGATCAGCGGCTGGGCTTTACCGCGCGGCGCGCGGCGGTGCTGGCCGCGGTGGTGTGCGTGCTGACGCTGACCATCGCCGGCCCGGTACGCACCTACTTCGCGCAGCGCACCGAGATGGAACAGTTGGCCGCGACCGAGGCCGCGCTGCGCGATCAGATCGCCGACCTCGAGCAGCAGAAGGGCAAGCTGAACGACCCGGCTTATATTGCGGCACAGGCCCGTGAGCGCCTCGGCTTCGTGAAGCCCGGCGACATCCCGTTTCAGGTCCAGCTTCCACCGGGGGCGGCGACGGCCGCGCAGCCGGGCGGAGACGCGGCGAAACCGGCGAACAACGATCCCTGGTACACGTCGTTGTGGCACACCATCGCCGACGCCCCGCACCTGCCGCCGGCCGCCACTCCGTCACCCGCGCCCACACCGCCCGGTGGTTGATGATGCCGACCTCGCAGCGATCGCGCGCCAGCTTGGCCGCGAGCCCCGAGGTGTCCTCGAAATCGCTTACCGCTGCCCAAACGGTGAGCCCGGCGTGGTGAAGACCGCGCCGAAACTTGCTGACGGCACGCCTTTTCCGACCTTGTACTACCTGACTCATCCGGTGTTGACCGCGGCGGCGAGCAGGCTGGAGACGACCGGTCTGATGCGGGAGATGACCGAACGACTAAGGGACGACGCCGAATTGGCCGCGGCATATCGGCGCGCGCACGAGTCGTATCTGGCCGAGCGTGACGCGATCGAGCCGCTGGGGACCCGGGTGTCCGCGGGAGGCATGCCCGACCGGGTCAAGTGCCTGCACGTGCTGATCGCGCATTCGCTGGCCAAGGGTCGCGGCTGCAACCCGCTGGGCGACGAGGCGCTGGCGCTGCTGGCCGGCGAGCCTTCGATGGCTTCGGTGCTGGTGGCTGAGCTGTGGTGAGCCGGGTCGCCGCAATTGACTGCGGTACCAACTCGATTCGGTTGCTGATCGCCGACTTGAGCGATGGCAAACTGCGCGATGTACATCGCGAGACGCGGATCGTGCGACTGGGGCAGGGAGTCGATGCGACGGGTGAGTTTGCGCCGGACGCGCTTGCCCGCACCCGGGCGGCGCTGACCGACTACGCCGTGCTGCTGAGTGCTCACGATGTCGAGCGGGTGCGCATGGTCGCCACATCGGCCGCCCGCGATGTCGCCAATCGCGATGTCTTCTTTGCGATGACGGCTGAAGTGCTGGCCGCGGTGGTTCCCGGCGCCGTCGCGCAGGTGATCTCCGGCGAGCAGGAGGCCGAACTGTCGTTCCGCGGTGCTGTCGGCGAATTAGACAGTGCCGGTGCGCCTTTCGTCGTAGTCGACCTCGGTGGCGGATCCACTGAGATCGTGCTCGGCAGTGACAGCGTAACGGCCAGCTACTCGGCCGACATCGGCTGCGTCCGGCTGACCGAACGGTGTCTGCACTCGGATCCACCGACACCGGAGGAGGTGGAGGCGGCTCGCCGGGTGGTGCACGAGCGGCTCGAGGTCGCGCTGGGCGTGGTGCCGGTGGAGGGGGCTCGGACCTGGGTGGGGCTGGCCGGGACGATGACGACGCTGTCCGCGCTGGCCCACAATATGACGACGTATGATGCTGCGGCCATTCACCTTTCGCGGGTCGGCGGGGCCGACCTGTCGGGCGTTTGCGACCGGTTGATCGCGATGACGCGATCTCAGCGCGCCGCGCTGGCACCGATGCATGAGGGCCGCGCCGACGTGATCGGCGGTGGGGCGATCGTGGTGCAGGAGCTGGCTCGCGAGCTGCGCAACCGGGCCGGCATCGACGAGCTGACCGTCAGTGAACACGACATCCTGGACGGCATCGCCTTATCGATCGCCCGTTGAGTCACATCCGCCACACGCGTCGCTGGCGGGAGACGATGCACTTTTTGTCCACCTCATAGCGACAACTCAATTGATGTCGTACCGGTGTGCGAGGGTTCGCTTATGCGCCAACTTCACGGAATTGAGCTTCGGTATGTGCTGACGATGCAGCTGTCCCAGAATGGACCGGCGACCATCATCGAACTGATCGAAGCGCTTGGCCGCCACGGCTTTTTCGTGCGCGGCAGAGCTTCAAAGGCATTGTCGGATGCGCTGCGTTGGGAGATCGCACGGGGCCGCGTACGGCGGTTGGGCCGGGGTCTGTACGCGCCGGGGTTCATACCGCACGCAACTGAATACCGGATCATCAACCGAGTGCGAGTTCTACGGGAGTCCGCCATGTTGTCGCTATGAGGTGGACAAAATGGGTACCGTCTCCCCGCAGAGGCTGATGTGGCAGATGTGACTCAAGCCTCGAAACGGTAGCCCATGCCCGATTCGGTCAACAGATGCTTGGGATGCGACGGGTCGTCCTCGAGTTTGCGCCGCAACTGCGCCAAATACACACGCAAGTAATGGGTTTCGGTGGCATACGCCGGTCCCCACACCTCTTTGAGGAGTTCTTCGCGGCCCACCAACTTGCCGCGGTTGCGGACCAGCACCTCGAGCATGCCCCACTCGGTCGGGGTGAGGTGCACTTCGGTGCCGTCCTTGGTGACCTTTTTGGCGGCCAGATCGACGGTGAATGCTTCGGTTTCGATAACCGGTTGGTCGGTGTCGGACGCCGCGGCATTGCGACGGACCGCGGCGCGCAGCCGGGCCAGAAACTCGTCCATACCAAAGGGTTTCGTCACGTAATCGTCGGCGCCGGCGTCTAAAGCCTCGACCTTGTCCGACGAGTCGGTGCGCGCCGACAACACGATCACCGGTGCGGTCAGCCAGCCCCGCAGACCGCCCAGCACCTCGATGCCGGAAATGTCGGGCAGGCCCAGGTCGAGGATCACCACGTCGGGTTTGTGCTCAGCCGCGGCACGCAACGCCCCCGCGCCGGTCGAAGCGGTGACGACCTCGTAGCCCCGGACGGACAGATTGATTCGCAGCGCGCGCAGGATTTGCGGCTCGTCGTCGATCACCAGCACCCGGGTCATCGTTCACCGTATCCGCGCGGGGCAGCCAGATCTACTACCACCGTGAGCCCGCCGCCCGGTGTGTCGCTGGCCGCGATGGTGCCGCCCATGGCCTCGACGAAGCCGCGTGCCACCGACATCCCCAGACCCACACCGGTGGTGTTGTCGTGATCACCGAGCCGCTGAAAAGCCTCGAAGAGCTGATCCTCGGCGCCGAGCAGGATTCCGGGGCCTTCGTCGATGACGTTGATCAGGACGCGTTCGCCCACCTGTCCCGCGTTGACCCGGACCATGCTGTTGGGCGCGTAGCGCAGCGCGTTGTCGATCAGGTTGGCCAGGACCCGCTCGAGTAGGCCGGCGTCTGCCATCACCACGGCGTCACCTACATCGACCTTGACGCGGTCGATGGCGGACCGATAGAACCCGGTGGCGCCTTTACCGATGCTGACCAGCGCGCGCTGCACCGTTTCCTCGAGGTAGACCCGGCGCAGCTCCGGGCGAACGACGCCGGCGGCCAGTCGCGACGAATCGAGCAGGTTGCCGACCAGTGCGGTGAGCTGGTCGACGGACTCCTCGATGGTGGCCAGCAGTTCGGCGGTGTCCTCGGGGGAGAAGGCGATGTCTTCGGCGCGCAGGCTGGACACCGCGACCTTGGCGGCCGCCAGCGGCGTCCGCAGGTCGTGGCTGACCGCCGAGAGCAGCGAGCGCCTCAGCTCGTCGGCCTTCACAATCGCCTCGGTGCGGCTGGCCTCGTCGGCCAGCTCGCGCTGCCTGATCAGACCCGCTGCCTGTTTGGCGACGGCGGTGAGCACCCGGCGATCACGCGCGGAGAGCTTCTTGCCGGCCATCAGCATCCAGAACTCGTCATCCCCAATTTCGATCGCGGTGTCCGCGGAATCGACCGTCACGCACGGGTCTTTGCCCACGCAGGCAACGATGTACCCCCGGTGCTTTCCGCCGACGTGGTCGTCGTCCTTGGGCTCGCGCAACATGCTGACCGCGCGTTGTGAATAGGTCTCTCGCACGCGTTCCAGCAACGTCTCGAGATCGGCGCCGCGCAGCACCGAGCCGGCGAACAGGGTCAGCAACTCCGCCTCTTGGGATGCACGCCGGGCTTCCCGGGTGCGCTTTTTCGCGCCATCGACGAGGACCGCGACGGCGACCGCGATCAGCAACAGGACCAGTTCGGTGACGGCGCTACTGGGTTCGGCGATGGTGAGGCTATGCCGCGGAGCGATCAGATAATAGTTCAGCAGCAGCCCGGACAGCACCGCCGAAAGCGCTGCCGGAGCAACGCCTCCCAACAGTCCGACCAGCAGCACCCCGACGAAGAACAGCGCGCTCTCGGCGCCGGTGTCCAGATACGGGTCCAGCACGGTCACCGTGACGGTGCAGATGACCGACGGGATGACGACGGCCGCCAGCCAGGACGCGATGCGGCGCTCCCGGGGCGCGAGCGACGCCAATCGAAAGCCGCGTTTGGCTTCCGCGTGGGTGACCATGTGCACGTCGATCTTGCCGGACTGCTGAACAATAGCCGGACCGATGCCTTCGTCGAATATGCGCGCCCACCGGGACCGTCGGGAAGTGCCGATCACCAGCTGGGTGGCGTTCATCTCACGGGCGAAATCGAGCAGGGCCGTGGGAATGTCGTCGCCGACCACCGTGTGCACCGAAGCGTCCAGGCTGCTCGCCAGCTCGCGTACCTTGGTCATCCGGTTCTCGGACAGACCGGCCAGTCCGTCACCGCGGATGACGTGCACCACCATCAGCTCGGCGCTGGACTTCGATGCGATCCGGGATGCCCGCCGTACCAGCGTCTCCGATTCCGGACCGCCGGTCACCGCCACCACGACGCGCTCGCGCGCCTCCCATATATCGGTGATTTTGTTCTCGGCGCGGTACTTGGCCAGCGCGGTGTCCACCTGGTCGGCCAGCCACAGCAGCGCCAATTCCCTTAGCGCGGTGAGATTTCCACGCCGAAAGTAGTTGGACAGTGCCGCGTCGATCCTTTCCGGGGTGTAAACGTTGCCGTGGGATAACCTGCGGCGCAGCGCCTCCGGCGTGATGTCGATGAGCTCGATCTGTGCGGCCGCCCGCACGATGGAGTCCGGGATCGTCTCCTTCTGTTCGATGCCGGTGATCTGGGCGACGACGTCGTTGAGGCTTTCCAGGTGCTGGATGTTGACGGTGGAGATCACCGTGATCCCGGCGTCGAGCAGCTCCTCGACATCCTGCCAACGCTTTCGGTTTTTGCTTCCCGGTGTGTTGGTGTGGGCGAGTTCGTCGACGAGGACCACCTGCGGGTGGCGCGCCAGGACGGCGGGCACGTCGAGTTCGGCGAAGCTGCCGCCCCGATAGTCGATGTAGCGGGGCGGGATGATCTCGATGCCATCAATCAGCTCAGCCGTCTTCTTGCGGCCATGGGTCTCGATGACCGCGGCCACCAGGTCGGTGCCGCGCTCCAAACGCCGGTGCGCCTCGCCCAGCATCGCGTACGTCTTGCCGACACCCGGCGCGGCACCGAGATAGATGCGTAGTTCCCCGCGCTTGGAAGGATGGTGATCCTTGGGGGATGGGTCGCTCACATCAACCATCATCCCCCAGCGGCGCTAACTCGAGGCCGGGTATTGGCGGTCGAGTTGCAGGTTGAGTTGCAGGACGTTCACGGATGGCTCACCGAAAAATCCGAGGGCGCGCCCACTGCGGTACTGCGCTACCACCGCCCGTATCTGGTCCGGGCTGACATGGCGGGCCTTCGCCACCCGGGCGATCTGGATGTCGGCGTAGCCCGGTGAGATGTCCGGGTCCAGCCCGCTGCCGCTGGCGGTGACGGCATCGGCCGGAACCTGCGGATTAGCCGGGGCGGCCCCGCGAATGGGCACGGTCTGGCCGGTCGAGTAGTCGTCGCCGAACTTCGCGCACTCGACCCGAACGCCCTCATAGAAGTCCAGGAAAGGCTGTTTTGTCGTCGCGCACGGCTCGTTGACGCTGACCACCTTGGTCGGGTGGATGACGTAGCCGCGAGAGTCGCGGGGGCCGATCACCGACAGCACGGCCCCGACGCCGCCGCCGGTGCAGAACGGACGAGACCCATCGAGACCTTCGAGTTGGCCGATGGCCGAACTGCGCGAACACACCTGCGTCAGCAGGCTCGGCTTGAGGCCGGCGTCTGACGCGGACTTGCCGGCCGCCAGTTGTGCCGGGTCGGCAGGTGTGTCGACGACGCTCTCGGGTCCGAGGCTGCTGCCGCTGCTCGCCGTCGGGTCATATCCGTTGGAGCCCGCCGCTGATGGCCGGCTCTGGAAATACTGGGGCAGCGGGTTGCCCGAGGAGTCGGTGAACAACTGGCCGATCAGCTTGCTGCCGACCGGTTTGCCGCTCGCGGTGAGGATCGAGCCCTCCGCCTTGTCGTGTAGGCCAGGAATCATCGCGATCAGCCAAATCAGCAGCGGGTAGCCGAAACCGAAGATCACCGTGAAGACGAGCAGCGCGCGCAGCGCGGCCCAGTGTTGGCGAATGATGTTGGAAAACTTCATCTCAGCCCATCCCAGGGAGTAGTTGAACGAGTAGATCGATGGCCTTGATCCCGATGAACGGCGCGATGATGCCACCGAGTCCGTAGATGTAGAGGTTGCGGCTGAGCAGTTTCGAGGCGCGGCTCGGGGTATACCGAACGCCGCGCAGCGCCAGCGGAATCAGGGCGACGATGACGATCGCGTTGAAAATGACCGCGGACAGGATCGCCGATTGCGGACTGTGCAGCCGCATGACGTTGATCAGGTCTAGGCCCGGGAAGATCGCCACGAACATCGCCGGGATGATCGCGAAATACTTTGCGATGTCGTTGGCGATGGAGAACGTGGTCAGCGCGCCACGAGTGATCAACAGCTGCTTACCGATTTCGACGATCTCGATGAGCTTGGTGGGGTCGGAGTCCAGGTCCACCATGTTGCCGGCCTCTTTGGCCGCCGACGTCCCGGTGTTCATCGCCACCCCGACATCGGCCTGAGCCAGCGCCGGGGCGTCGTTGGTGCCGTCACCGGTCATCGCCACCAGCCGGCCGCCCTGCTGCTCCTTCTTGATCAGCATCATCTTGTCTTCGGGCGTGGCCTCGGCGAGGAAGTCGTCGACCCCGGCCTCGTCCGCAATCGCCCTGGCGGTCAACGGGTTATCGCCGGTGATCATCACGGTCCGGATGCCCATCAGGCGCATCGCGTCGAACCGGCCGCGCATGCCCTGCTTCACCACGTCTTTGAGGTGGATCACGCCGAGCACGTCCGCCTTTTCCGTGGTGGTGCCGTCTTCGCGGGTGAACTGCTTGACCTCGCCGACAACCAGCGGTGTCCCACCCGCGGCGGAGATGCCGTCGACGATCTCGCCGAGCTCGTGGGGGACGGTGCCTCCGTGACCGCGGACCCAGTCGGATACCGAGCTGGCCGCGCCCTTGCGCAGCTGCCGTCCGTCGACGTCCACCCCCGACATCCGGGTCGTCGCACTGAATTGCACCCAACTGGCGTGGGTCAGCTCGCCGGGTGTCCGGGCGCGCAGCCCGTAGGCCTCTTTGGCGTAGACCACGATGGAGCGACCCTCGGGGGTTTCGTCGGCGAGGCTGGACAGCTGGGCGGCGTCAGCCAGATCGCCGTGTGTCACCCCGGTCACCGGAATGAAATCCGACGCCTGCCGATTCCCCAGCGTGATCGTTCCGGTCTTGTCCAGCAGCAGGGTGTTGACGTCGCCGGCCGCCTCGACCGCGCGGCCCGACATGGCCAGCACGTTGCGTTGCACCAGCCGGTCCATTCCGGCGATGCCGATCGCCGACAGCAGCGCGCCGATGGTGGTGGGAATCAAACACACCAGCAGAGCCACCAGGACGATGCCGCTGATGCCGTTGCTGTTGAGTGCCGAGGTGTCGGGCACACCGGGGTTGTTGACCTTGGAGTAGATCGCCAACGGCTGCAGCGTGGCCACCGCGAAGACGAAGATGATCGTCAGTGCCGCAAGGAGAATGTTGAGCGCGATCTCGTTCGGCGTCTTCTGCCGGTTCGCGCCCTCGACGAGTGCGATCATCCGGTCCACGAAGCTCTCGCCCGGCTTCTGGGTGATCTTCACGACGATGCGGTCCGAGAGCACGGTCGTCCCGCCGGTCACCGCCGAGCGGTCACCGCCGGACTCCCGGATGACCGGTGCCGATTCGCCGGTGATGGCCGATTCGTCAACCGAGGCAATGCCTTCCACGACATCGCCGTCGCCGGGGATGACCTCACCGGCGGTGACCACGACGATGTCGCCCTGCAGCAGCAGCGGGCCCGCGACATCTTCGGATACCACCCGGGATGGCTCCGTGCCCGGTGACCAGTCCTTGAGCCGGTGCGCGACGGTGTCGGATTTCGATTTGCGCAGCGCGTCGGCCTGTGCTTTGCCGCGGCCTTCGGCGACGGCCTCGGCCAGGTTGGCGAAAAGCACTGTCAGCCATAGCCAGAACACGGTGAGCCAGCTGAACCAGCTGTCGTCGCCGACCGCAAGTATCGTCGACCACACCGCGCCGATTTCCACGATGAACATCACCGGGTTGCGCCACAGGGTACGGGGATCAAGCTTGCGGAGCGCGTCTGGCAGTGCCTTCAGCAGCAGCGCGGGGTCGAGTGAGCCGCCCTGGAGCTTTTCGCCGGGTGCGTGGGCGCTACTTTGGCGTGTCTTGGAATCGATTGTGGTTGTCACAGTTTCAGTTGAATTCATCGGGTCAGTGGATCCCTTCAGCGAGCGGCCCGAGCGCGAGCGCGGGCAGGAAGGTGAGGGCAACAAGAATGACCGTCACACCCACCACCAGGCCCACGAACTGAGGCTTGTGGGTAGGCAGGGTGCCACTCGACTCCGGCGTCATGCCCTGCCGCGCCAGCGAACCGGCCAGCGCGAGAACCAGAATCATCGGCAGGAATCGGCCGAACGCCATCGCCAGGCCCAACGCGGTGTTCCACCAGACCGTGTTGCCCGAGAGGCCGGCGAAGGCGGAACCGTTGTTGTTGGCCGCGGAGGTGAATGCGTAGAGCACCTCGGACAGGCCGTGCGGGCCGGTGTTGGTCATGGCGGCGCGCTCGCCGGGCAACGCCATCGCGATGGCGGTCCCGATCAGCACGATGAGCGGGGTGATCAGGAAATAGCCTGAGGCCAGCTTCATCTCGCGCGGGTTGATCTTCTTGCCGAGGTATTCCGGTGTCCGCCCGACCATCAACCCGGCGACGAACACCGTGATGACCGCCAGGATGAGGATGCCGTACAGGCCCGAGCCGGTGCCGCCGGGTGCGACCTCACCCATTTGCATGTTGAACATCTCCATCATGCCGCCCATGCTGGTGTAGGAGTCGTGCACCGAGTCGATGGCGCCGGTGGACGTCAGCGTGGTCGCATCGGCGAAGACGGCGGAGTTGGCGACCCCGAAGCGCTGTTCCACCCCTTCCATTGCCGCGCCCGTCGCGGTCGGGACGGTGCCGTGGTGCTGCAATTGGAACAGCATCATGAAAGTGACACTCAAGCCGGCCATAGTGCCGACGATCGCGGCGATCGCGTAGCCCTGCTTCTTGCTGTTCACCATGCGGCCGAAGGTGCGGGGCAGCGAGAAGCTGATCACCAGCAGCAGAAAGACCTGCAGCCAGTTCGTCCACGCGGTCGGGTTCTCGAATGGGTGCGATGAGTTGGCGTTGTAGAAGCCACCGCCGTTGGTGCCGAGCATCTTGATGGCTTCCTGGCTGGCCACCGGTCCGCCGGTGATGGTCTGTTGGTTGCCGGCCAGCGTGGTGACGACCTGGTCGTTGAGGTGGAAGTTCTCGATAGCGCCGCCGGCGATGAGCACGATCGCGGCGAGGATGGAGATCGGTAGCAGGATGCGCAGCGTGCCGCGCGTCAGGTCCACCCAGAAGTTGCCGAGTTCATTGGTGCGGTGTCGGGCGAACCCGCGGACCAACGCGACCGCAACGGCCATGCCCACTGCGGCGGACGCGAAGTTCTGCACCGCCAGACCGGCCATCTGCACCAGATGGCCCATGGTCGATTCGCCGGAATAGTTCTGCCAGTTGGTGTTCGTGACGAAGCTGACGGCGGTATTCCAGGCCAGCGCCGGCGTCACCTTCGTTGCCGGGTCGTGCAGATGCAGCGGCAGTTTGCCCTGGACGAGTTGCAGGACGAACAGGAATATGACGCTAACCGCCGAAAACGCCAGCAGGCTGCGGGCATACGTTTTCCACGTCTGTTCGGCATCCGGGCTGGCGCCTATCAGGCGATAGATGAATCGCTCTGTGCGCGAGTGCTTTTTGGCGCTGTACACCCGATACATGTAGTCGCCCAGCGGCACGTGTACGGCCGCCAGCGCGAGAATGAGGAGCGCGAGAAACACCAAACCCGCTGCGGTGCCGCTCATTAGAACCGCTCCGGAAACATCAGGGCTGCCCCGAGCAGCAGTGCGATGAGGACGGACAGTATCAGCCCGACAATGTTGGCGATACTCACGATCCCCACCTCAGCGTCAAGCCGAGCGCGGCGAAGACCGCCACGGTCAGCAGGAGGTAAATCACTACGGACATATCTGTCTTTCGGTTGCGACAAGTTTCCCGACAATCGAGAATCGAGCGGAGGACATGAATGAGGCTAGGCCCGTTCACGGCCTGTAGGGGCCGCCCTTACGGTTTTTTAACGGTGCTGCGCGCCACTTATTGTGCGCCCACCCCGATGTTTGCCAGGTTAGGCGCTATGCGCGGTCGGATTTCTCGATCATCGGGATCCGCACTCGAAAGACCGTTCGGCCGTCGCCGGACTCGGCGCTGACCGAGCCGTGATGGGCTTTAACGATCGAACTGACGATCGCGAGGCCCAATCCATTGCCTGACCCGTTGCTTCGCGATTTGTCCGCGCGGACAAACCGCTCGAAGAGCCGGGGCAGGATGTCCGCGTCGATGTCGGGGCCATCGTCATCGACCGTCAGTTCCGCGTAGGGCGCGTCGGGGCCGCTGCGATGCCGGGCGATTCCCGTCGTCACCGTGATGCCGGGCGGTGTGTGCACCCGCGCGTTGCTGAGCAGATTGCTGACGAGTTGGTGCAGCCGGGCATGATCCCCACGCACCCACACCGGCTCGTCGGGCAGGTCTTTGATCCAGTGGTGGGTCGGGGCCGCGACGGCCGCATCGTTTACCGCGTTGATGACGACATCGGCCAGGTCGACGTCTTCGCTCTGCAGATCTTCGCCCTCGCCCAGCCGGGACAGCAGCAGCAGCTCGTCGACGAGCGAGGTCATCCGGCGCGCTTCGGACTCGATGCGGGCCAGCGCGTACTCGGTGGTCGGCGGCAGCGCCGAACTGTCCTGGCGGGTGAGTTCGGCATAACCCTGGATCGCGGCCAGCGGGGTGCGCAGCTCGTGGCTGGCATCGGCGATGAATTGGCGCATGCGCAGGTCGGAATCGGCGCGATGGGCTAAGGCGCTATCCACGTTGTCCAGCAACCGATTCAACGTGTTTCCGACGATCCCGACCTCGTTATCCGGGTCGGTGTCCTGCGGGGCCACTCGTGCGCCGATCCGGTGGTCGTCACCGGTGAGCGGCATCGCGGCGACCTCGGCGGCGGTCGCGGCGAGCCGGCGCAGTGGCCGAAGGGTGTAGCCGACCACCCATACCGTCAGTGCCGCCGTGACCAGCAGCGCGCTCGTCACCAGCGCCGTGGTGGTGATGTTCTTGCGCGCGATGATCCGGTTGGCCAGGTTCAGCGATACTCCGACGACCAGGGTGTCGGGACCCTCGAAGCCGCAGTCCATCCGATAGGAACCCAGGCTGCCCATCTTTTCGGTGCGCGGCGGGGCGTCGGGCCACGCCTGGGCTTCGATGGCGCGCACCACGTCGGGCGGCGCGGGTCGCGGCTCGTCTTCGGAGAAGACCGCCGATCCGATCACGACGCCGTTGCGAAGCACCGCTATGAGGTTGCCCGGTGTTTGTCCGGTGAACTCCAGCAGCGCCTGGGCCACCGGCGGAGTGCCGGCATGCGCCGACGTGTGTTCACCGTTGCGGTATCGGTCGTATGAGTGGGTGAACGCGTGCAGGGATTTGGCGACCTCTGCGTCGTTCATCGCGGTGACATATCCGCGCAGGCTCAGGACGGAGACGACGCCGACGGCGGTGAGCACCACGCTGACGACAACCAGTACGCCCAACAACAACTGGTGGCGCAATGATCGGGGGAGCCACCAGGGAATGTTCCTGGATTGGGTGTTGCGCTCCCGGCTCATTCCGCTGGCCGCAGCATGTACCCAACGCCGCGGACGGTATGGATCATCGGCTCCCTGCCGGAATCGATCTTCTTCCTCAGATATGAGATGTAGAGATCGACGATGCTGGTGCGCCCGGCGAAGTCGTAATTCCAGACCCGATCGAGGATCTCGGTGCGGCTCAGGGCCCGGCGGGGATTGCGCATGAGGAAGCGAAGCAGCTCGAACTCGGTCGAGGAAAGCGAAATGGGCTCACCATCGCGGGTGACTTCGCGGCTGGCGCTGTCGACTTTCAGATCGCCGACGTTGAGGGCCTCGGCGGCGGGCGGGGTGAGCTGGCTGGAGCGCCGCAGCAACCCGCGCAGGCGCGCGACGAGCTCCTCCAGGCTGAACGGCTTGGTCATGTAGTCGTCGGCGCCCGCGGTCAGACCGGTGACCCGGTCCATCACCGAATCGCGCGCCGTGAGGAACAGCGTGGGGGTGTACGAGTCGGATTCGCGGACTCGCTCCAGGATTCGCAGCCCGTCCACATCGGGGAGCATGATGTCGAGGACCAGCACGTCGGGGTTGATCTTTTCGAACTTGGCTATGGCCTCGCGCCCGCTGTTGGCGATTTCCACGCCCCAGCCCTCATAGTGCAGCGCCATCTTCACTAGGTTGGTCAGCGCGGGCTCGTCGTCGACCAGCAAAACCCGGATGGGTGACCCATCGGCGCGATAGATCCGGGGCAGCTGCCCGAGAATGGCTTGGCGCGGCCGCTGGCTGCCCGCGTATCCCGTCATTGCGGTCATGTTCCCCGATTCTTTCAGCCGCACATGAGCTTGTCACAGAGTTCATAGAATTCTCAAATCTTGCCGCCGATCGGGGCCGGGTCCCGCAGCCCGGACATATGCGTTTTATATGTGTTGCATCTGCTAGGTTGAGATCTCCAGCGTTCCCAAAAATACTGGAAGACAGCGAATTTGATCTAACGCAACCGATCGGCTTTGAGACGTAGTTATTCTAATCGACAGTGTACGAACGGATTTCATTGATTGCCAGAGACCGCAGTTCAGCGGTCGCCGTCGATGCCCAGGAGCGATGCACGACGGTTGCAGACGATGCCGTCGCGCTTTTCGTTAACGCGAAGTTACTTGACGTTACGAATTACCGGAGAAATCAATGGTTTTCGTAACGGGCTCTTCCTGCGCTCCACCGCGGAAGCTAGCCGTGGCGGATGTCGGGCCGGAAGACGCGTGGCAGGATCGCTTCCCTGTCTGCTGCGCGAGCCTCGCCCGAGAGGTAAGAGTTTGCTTTTCCCCCTACAGGTCGACGGTGACAGCCGTCTATGAGGTTTCAGTGAGTTTGGCGTCCCGGTCTTCCGCGCCCGCGGGCCTCCGGTTCGCGCAGCCGCGCGCGACCGCCCGCGGTCTCCGGCACGGTTTCGGTCCCTGTGTTGACCCGCGGCTGCCCAGGCCACCGACGCGACGCCGGTGTCACAGGGTCAGCAAACTTACCAAGAACTAAGGACGCACGATGGATTTCGGGGCATTGCCGCCAGAGGTCAACTCCGGCCGGATGTATGTGGGTCCGGGGCCCGCCACCCTGCTGGCCGCCGCCGCGGGATGGGACGCGCTGGCCGCCGAACTGCACAGTGCCGCCGACGCCTATCAAGCAGTGGTCACGGGCCTGACCGACGAATCCTGGACCGGTCAATCGTCGATGTCGATGGTGGCCGCGGTCGCGCCCTACCTGCGGTGGATGAGGACCGCTGCCGTCCAGTGTGAGGAGGCCGCCACCCGGGCCACTGCCGCCGCGACCGCCTACGAAACGGCCTTTGCGATGACGGTGCCGCCGCCGGCGATCCTGGCCAACCGCGTTCGGCTGGCAACCCTGATCGCGACCAACTCTCTGGGCCAGAACACGCCGGCGATCGCGGCCGCCGAGGCGAAGTACAGCGAGATGTGGGCTCAGGATGCCACGGTCATGTACAACTACGCCGCAAGTGCGGCCACGGCCTCGGCCGTCAAGGTATTCACCTCGCCGCGCGCCATCGGTCAGTCCGTCGGCACCAAAGCACAGACGACGTCGACGCGGCTGATGTCCGCGGTAACTCAGTCCCTGCAGCAGCTGGCCGCCCCCGGATCATCGAACATCGACGCGGACGCCGTGGAGCCGGGCATCGACGGTGGCGGCATAGGCCAGGCAATCCCGCTGGGCACGCTGTCGGTCCCACCGAGTTGGGCCGACGCGCTGTCGGTGGATCCGCCGGCGCCTGTACTCGACGCCAACGTCATGCCGGGTGGGTGGGGCGCGATGCCATCAGTGGGAACCGGCTCCCTTAGCAAGTTCGCCAAGCGGCCGTTGGGGGCCATGGCCGGGCGCGCGTCCGGGGGTGCAGTGCGGCGGATTGGGTTGCGCCGCTCGCTGATTCCGAGTTCGCCGGTCGCCGGATAACCCGCTCAGCTGCCATAGCAAGAGGGCCCGCACACCTTTTGGTGTGCGGGCCCTCTTTTGAGGGTGTGGCGTCAGGCCCAGCTGGACCCAACGGCACTGTCGGTGCTGGCCATGTTGCTGCCAGCCGACTGCACCTTCGAGCCGTGCTGGTTGGCCTGCTCGTAGATCACCTGGAAGTTACGACCCAACTGGGTGATGAACTCCTGGCAAGCCACCGAACCCGAGCCGCCCCAGAAGTCACCGGCAGCCAGCACATCGCGAACGATGGCCTGGTGCTCGGACTCCAACGAAGCAGCCTGCGCGCGGATGAGAGCGCCGTGGGCGTCGACATCGCCGAACTGGTAGTTAATGCTCATTCTTACGTCCTCCTAAGTTGAATGTTTTTGGGATGCAGTAGTTGTCGAAAACTAGCTGCTGAGGATCTGCTGCGAGGCCTGCTCTTGAGTCTCGTAGTTGTTCGCGTCGCGGACCAGACCATCCCGCACGCCGTGCAGCATGTTCACGATGTTGGTGAAGGCCTGGTTCATCTGGCCCATCGTGTCGTAAGAGGTCGCCTGAGCGGTACCGCTCCAGCTAGCCCCGGCGATGTTCTGCGAGGACGCCCACATCTTGCGAGCCTCGTCCGACACCGTCTGAGCGTGCATCTCGAAGCGGCCAGCCATCGCCCGCATTGCGTGCGGGTCAGTCATAAAGCGTGCCATGTTTAGTCTCCTTATCTCGGAACCATCAGTGGGTGGAAATTCGTGCAAACATTACGGCTTAACGATTGATCAGTGGGCTGAAACGCGTGATGTGCCCTCCTTTTTTCGCGCATCACGCGACGACCCGCTTAGGCATCGCATGCCAACCTGCTTGGGCATCACACAACGACTTGCTTGGGCATGACGATGGGCTTGAACCCGTACCGCGGCCCGGCCATGGCTCCCGCGCCCTTGCCGGCCGCTGCCATCCCGGGCATCATCCCGCCGACCGGCCCGCCGCCGGCCTCGTCGGTGGCGGCCGTCCAGCCGCTGCCCTCGAGCGGAGCGGTGGACGAAGCCAACGTCGCCGGGGCGGCCGAAGACCAGGCGGCCGGCACCGACAGTCCGCCAACTGCAGTCGACCCGCCCAGAGCCGCCGACGCGCCGGATCCCATGACACTGTTGACCAGGGTCCCTTCCCCGATGGCCGCAGCACCGGCCAGGGGTGTGACGCTGCTGACTCCTGACACAGCGGCCGGCGCCGCGGCGGCAAGCGTGTGCCCCAGCGACACCGCGGTCGGGATGGTGTTACCGACGAACCAAGCCGCCGTGACACCAACCTCCTGGACGCCGTCGAAAATCAACGGAGTGCCGAAGAAGCCGTCAGCTGCGTTCAGGAAGTTCTGCACACCTACAGGCAACGCGTTGAATATATTGGTACCGATAGACGACGGGTCGCCGGCAAGCAACCCCGACAGGATCCCCTGCAAGCCCGACGCCGCCGGCGTGGCGGTGGCTGCTTGAGTAACTGCGAGGGATTGGGTGGCCGCGGCGGCCGGGCTGGTGGTCGGCGCCGCCGGAGTCAGCGGCTGAAGGACCGCGGCAGCCGTCGAGGCAGCCTCATAGGTGGTTAGGGTGACGGCGTCCTGGACCCACATCTCGGCGTACTGGGCCTCGGTGGCCGCGATCGCCGGCATGTTGATCCCCAGGAAGTTCGTCGCCACCAGCGTCGCCAGCAGCGACCGGTTGGCAGCGATCACCGCCGGGGGCACGACCCCCGCGAACGCCGCCTCATAGGCCGCCGCAGACGCCTGCGCCTGGGCGGCGGCCTGCTCGGCTGCCGCCGACGTCTGGGTCAGCCAGCTGACATACGGCTGGGCCGCGGCCGCCGCCGCTGCCGACCCCGCACCCGTCCACTGCTCGCCGGTCAGCGTGCCGATGATCGAATCCCAGGAGGTCGCTGTGGTGCTCAGCTCCGCCGCCAGGTTGCTCCAAGCCGTCGACGCGGCCAGCAGCGGTCCTGAACCGGCGCCGGTGTACAAGAATGCTGAATTGACCTCAGGCGGCAAAGCTGCAAATGCAAAGACCATCTCTGTATCTCGTTCCCTTTGTCCGAATTTCGCTTCTGGTTAAGTTCGCGCGACCGCGTCGGTGCCGGCCGCCTAGACCGCCGTCACCTTTGGCATGACGATGGGCTTGACGCCGTAGCGCGGCGCACCAAAGCCGGCGGAGTTGCGCGCGGCCGAGGCCATTCCGGGCACGCCTGGCACGAATGTCCCCGGCGCTGCCTGCGGCGCCGCGGCGGTCCAGCCCACAGTCTCGAGCGGCGTCGCGGCAGGAAGGCCTGCCCCCGGGGTGACCGATCCGGCCCAACTCGGCGGGGCCGACAAGCTGCCGACCATCGTCGCCTGGCCCAGGCCTCCCGCCGGCATCATCCCAAAGGCGCCCATACCGCCCATACCGCCCACGCCTGCCGCTGGCGAGACCGCGTCCACGGCGTCCACCGCGCCGACGTCGGCGACGTCGGCGCCGGCGGCGGGCAGCAGACCACCACCGGCCATACCGAGGCAGTCGGACATGGCTGACGCCCAGTTCCCACTCTCGAAGTTAAGGAAGTTGGCAGCGTTACCGGACAGGCTGAACGGTTGGCCGCCAAAGCTCAAAACGGGCCCACCCAACAGCGTGCTTATATCGTTGATGAGGGTGCTGATGGGGCCGGTGGCCTGCGCCGTGGTTGCGTTGGCGGCTTCGGTCGCTGAGTAGGTACCGGAGCTCAGCCCCAGGGTGCTGGTGAACTGCTGCTGAATGGCCTGGGCCTCGGCGGCGATCTGTTGATACAGGGTGCCGTACGACGAGAAGATTCCCGACTGCAGGATCGATACCGGGTCAGCGGCTGCCGGAGCGATGGAGGTCGTCGGTGCCGCGGCGCCCGCGTTCTGTGCCGTCAGTGAAGTGCCGATGCCTTCCAGCTGCGCTGCCGCAGAGAGCAACTCTTGGGGAATGGTTTTTAGTAACGACATCTATTGCTCCTAGTGTTCTGTCAATGCCGACCCAAAGCTCCGGGCCGACCCTGTGCGTTGACGTACCGGCTCCTGTGCGTTGGCGTAACGCTAGCGATCCACGGTTCTACAGTCGCGACCGAAAGGGCGAGGGTGGCAGCCGTTTACGGGTTTTTAACGTAAAAGCTGGTCGTTTTAACAAGTGCCTGCCAGCCGACATGGTCGTGTCATCTTGATTGGGGCCGCAAAACAGCAAAGAGGCACGCGGCGCGCGGATCCTACGCGAAGACCGACCGGGGCGCACGTCCGGAAAGGGGCCAAAATCGAGGGGCGCGATGTCCCGGATCACGGTCGCCGCGCTACATTCGCCGCCGGGCCCCCATAGCCCAATTGGCAGAGGCAGCGGACTTAAAATCCGTCCAGTGTCGGTTCGAGTCCGACTGGGGGCACGCGGATAACCGCAGCTAAGTGCTTATCGTTCGCCTCCAAACGCGGCGCTCAGCGCAGGCCGACCGAAGACACTGGCGGGCTACCGGAGCGTCCTGGACACCCTGGTCCTTACCTCGATGGGGTGAGACGCCCATGAAGGCCGTTACATATGGTGACCTG
This sequence comes from uncultured Actinomycetota bacterium, assembly GCA_963767375.1. Classification (GTDB taxonomy): domain Bacteria; phylum Actinomycetota; class Actinomycetes; order Mycobacteriales; family Mycobacteriaceae; genus Mycobacterium. Next base: position 834,652 of record CAVYDT010000001.1, on the reverse strand, counting down.
TCAGCGTGGCTCTCGAGGCTGTCTGTCGACGGGTCACAGGCTGGCACGGGCCTGTCGGCAACCCGGATCATTCAGACCCACCAGCTCGTGGGCGCGGTGTTCAACTACGCAGTGAAGGCTGGGTTGGCGACGAACAACATCGCCGCCGAGATCAACCGCCATGACCTGCCCGAACCACCGAGGCGGAGCAGCGTTACCTCACCCATCCGCAGCTTCTCGACCTAGCTGAGGAGATGGGGCGCTTCGAGACCCTGACTTTGGTCTTGGGCTACTGCGGCCGCCGGTTTTGGTGAAGCCGCCGCGCTGCGGAGGAAGGACGTCGGTGATCGGGAGATCACCGTCCGCGCCTCGGCAACATACGTCCCAGGACCAGGGATCGTGGAAACGGACACCAAGACCAAATGGTCGCGTCGCGCACCGGTGCCTGAACCTGTCTGGGAACGCCTGAGGGGCGAGCTGTCTACTGAGTCCGACGCGCTCCTGTTCCCGGGTCGTAAAGGCGGGCATTTGCCGTTGGGTGAGTACCGCTGGGTATTCGACAGGGCACTGGTGACCGTGCGGGACGCGGCCGAAGCCAAGCGCCGACAAGAGCTGGCTGATGACGGTGAAGTGAGAACCCTTACGTACCTCCGCTTCGCTACGGGGTGCGCAAGGGACCAATGAAAGTGGTTACGCTGCTTACCAACTCGCCTAAGCAACTCAACCACCTAGGTAACCAACAGACCGCGTGCCGAAAGCTTGGGAGCAGGGCAGGGAAGGCCGGAGTCCGGTTCGTCGCAAGCAGCGAAGTTTGTTCAAATCGCGACAAACCGGAACGTGTGGTACACCATCAACAGCGCCTGACGCAGTGATCAGCTCAATGGAAGGAACAAGTCATGGCTATCGGACGAGGCTTAGTCGCGACCGCTGTGTTCGCCGGTTTGGCTGTCTGTACATCTGGTACGGCGTGGGCTGACGACCTACCGACGATGAACGGCAGTTACACCGCGACCTCGACAACGCCATCTGGCAAACACATTGACAGCAGTTGGACCATTAATGGCTGCGGTGACGGATGCATCTACGTAAAAGCTGGGGCGGGCGGTACCAGTGCGTATTTGGTCGACGGTCAATGGGTACTAGACTCGATGAACAACTTATATTGCCCGGACGACCGTACTTGGTCTCAATACGCCGACACCGCACACAATACGTGGGATCCAAATACCCTTGCAGGTACATCGGTAATAACCTATACCGTGTCGTTCTGCGGCCATGAGGCGGGAACCACGCAAACCAACCAGTTACAACTCAAAGCGTCATCCTGACGCATACTGCCGGGTCGTCTCGGCAGCCCAAAACCGCATGGGTGCGCTTGCTTATTTGGGGCGTCCACTGAACCGCGACGACATTCACGCCGCCGACGCCGTGCTGATCGAACGCGCTTTACGTAACCCAACACCCGTCCGCACAGCGCATCCCAGAAGCCTTCGCCATGCCGGGAGAAGACAGTTTCGTTGTGAAGCCAGACCGGTACGAAACACCGGACGCGTTGAGCTGCCGGCAGGCTGTCGCGTTGGGCGGTCTGTTTGGCGGGCACCGACATTGTGACGCGTGCCGGTGCCCGGACAAGGCCGCTCAAGTGGTGGAAAGGGCGGGAAGGTTGTTCCCGCGATTGATGCAGTTTCAGGCTCACCGTGAACTGATGCAATGAATCTGGCCGACAACCATATTCATTGATACCGGGCCGACCATGAAGCGACGGTCGAAGCGATTCCAGCCGGATAGTTTTGTGCCCGAGTGCCCGCACTGGCTGCGTTGATCGATTGCGCTTCAAACAAAGCGACGGCGCACTCAGTCATAGTGACGGCAGTGGCGAATCCTGTTACCGTCAGTCGCAGTAAGTCCGTATCTCTCTGCATGTATTCACGCACCCACCTAAGTCCGTGAACGAAGCTAGACCCCACAGAGTAAAAGCTTCTCGTTAGGAGAGACATGCCGAGGGAACTGAGTTCTCCCAAGGGGTCAGCCGGGGGATTCGCGTCGATCCATTCGGCTGCATGGTTCACATAGCCGGTGAAGCCTGGCGGTCTTTCCCGCGCCCGCTCGGGCAACGACGTGATCGCTTCCAGACGCTCATCGAACTTCTGGCGACGCTGCTGAAACCGTTGGTATTCAGCGTGTCTCGCGTCGTCAGTCCGAATCGCAAAAGTCGCTTCCTCGATGTCGATATCGTTAGACTGATACTCGTGTTCACCCTCGATAGAACCAAGACACCTGGCCCGCCGTACCTCACGGCTGGTGTCGCCAAGAAGCCATATCGTCTTGGCTGATGCCTCGACTGCCGAGCGGCACAGTGTCGCTACCGACGCGGTTCTGAGCTTTCGTTCCTGAGTGAGTGCGGTAGAAAATACCTGCCCGGCAGCGACGATGTTCTCGCTGGCGTTCATCGCGGGAAATCGGGCTGTCGAGCTTACGAGGCGCGGGCCAAGGTCGGGCATGAAGTCCTGATCATCAAGGGCAAGACTGCTGCCGTCGTCCACCGGATGACTGGTAAGGCCCCATTCACCGAGTTGCACGCCGCGTAGCACCCGCTGTGTAATGCGCGCAATGAGTTGTGCCTGCTGAATTCCGGCGAGTGGGTCTGTCATCTATCGCACGGTACTCGCGTCACCCGATGATCACTGGGGCCAACACATGCCCGGTGGCCATCTGGAAACCCGGTGGACGGCAACGTTTTAACGACGAACTGCCGGAGCATCCACCGGCAACCCACCCCACCGGCCATGACGAGAGATGTACCCGCGTCCATTGGCTCGTCGCTGAGTGCGGCTAATGCGGCCGCGTCGGCCCCTCGCAGCGATGGTCGCCGCTGCCGGCGATGAGGTCGGCCCGCGTCGGCGGCGCGCTCACCGGGCCTCCCAGCACAGCATCAGGCTCTCCAGGTGGGTCACGCCGGTCGGTTTATGCACAATGGCTGGCGCGGAGCCTGGTTCTAGTTCGAATTGCGGAATGCGGCTCAACCACTCGGTCACAAACGCATCCATTTCGAGTCGGGCAAGGTGCACGCCCAAGCATCTGTGCATGCCGCCGCCGAAAGCCCAATGACGTTGCCGCTGAATCTTTCCGTTGCTGTCCGTCGATATCTCCTCGCCGCCGTTCTCTCTGCCCGCGGCTTCCAAGCCCAGCCACACCACACTTTGCGCCGGGATTGTGACGCCGCCGATATTGACTTCCCTCGCGGTGACGCGCGGAATAGCCGGCCCTGGCGACTCCAACCGCAGAATTTCCTCTATGAACGCCGGAATCTGTGCTGGATCGTCGCGCAGCTGGGTCCGCAGTTGCGGATCGTGCGCGAGATGTAGAAGCGTGAAACAAATTGCCGAGGCGACCATTTCAACGCCGGCAACAGAGAACAACAACAGGATGAGCGCAGCCACTTCGACCCCGCTGAGCGGAAAATCGTCGCCGCTGGCTTCCTCCAGTAGCGGCCAGAGAATGCCGGGCGACCGCCGGGGATTACCCATCTCGGCGGTCAGCACGGAATTCAGGAACCCGAAGAGTTCAAGTTCGGCTGCCCCGTTGGAGTCGCCGATTACTGCGGCCCGGATCAGCCCAGCCGCCCTGGCGTCGTCTGCCGGCATCCCGCACACCGTGAGCAGCGCTTGACATGCGTAGGTGTCGGCGACGTTGACTGCATCACACTGCCCCGTGCCGGCGACCATGTCGACCAGCGTCGTGGCCCGGGCGCGCAAGACCGGAGCGTAGGGGGCCAACCCTTTGGGGCTGAAGAGAGGATGCAAGACGCGGGCGAAACGGGCATGCTCCGATCGCGTCCCGATAGAGAGCGGCACCTGAGGAAGCGGTACGCCGGACGCGCTGATCTTGAAGGTTTTTGGCGGTGACACAAACGTGTCCGGGTCGAGTAACGCCGCGCGCACGTCGTCCCGGCTGGTGAGATAGTAGCCGCGCAGCGCTAGTTTGCCTATGTCGATTTTCACCACCGGGCCCAGCCCGCGCAGCTGGCGCCAATAGGCGGCGCGGTCGGCGGCGAAGAACGGACTCTCCTTGTGGTGCAACGGAGGCGAAGTCACCCTGCCTCCTTGAACGGCGCCCATCTCCGCGCATAGCGACGGCGCGCTTCCTCCCTGAGGCGGTAGCTGTCACGCGCATAGCGGCGGCGGCAGTCCTCGCGGACACATCTAACGCATCGGCGTCCCCCCGATTTGCGTATCCGGGTGTTTTCGGGCGAGTATGCGTGTCCGCGTGCGCAGTGCGCTCTGCGGGCCATGTTGTGGCTACCGTTGCGGACGCAGTCTTTAATGTTGGCGCTGGCCGAAGCCCAGCGGAGATTCCAGACGTTGTTGTTCGCCTTGTCGTCGTCCCAATGGCAGCACTCCATACCCGGAGGGCACGACCCCACAAACGCGGAACGCACCAGGCGGTGGACGTAAAGCATCTCGTCGCCGGCCAACCTGTTGCGGAATCCTCCGGCTCCCCACCCAGGATCGCCCCCACCTGGTGATGTTGCCAGGCAGCGGATGCAATGGGTGATGTCCGACGTTTTGGAAAGCTTGCGGAGCTTGGCGTAGTCATCGGCGGTTATCTTGATTTCCAGCCTGTCAGGCATATCGGGCACGTCGTTGTCGTTCATCGCTGGTTAACTCCAATCTGGTCGCAGTGATATGTCGGGCAGGCTGGGTAGTGGGACCAGGAACGCAGGGAGCGTATTGGCTCCCCGTCGTCCCAGGCTCTCGGGGAAGGCGTCGGGGGTCAGGCGTCAGGCCGGGCAGCGGAGGCACGTTTCGAAGCGACGTAGACGCCAGCGGTGGATTGAGTCGATAGTACTGTTTATCCCGGCCATCGTCCCGGCGGCTGGCACGGCGAGAACCCTCATATCTCGTCTGTTTCGAGACAAGCTGGGCAGGCCTCCGGACTTACCGCGGTTGTGGCATCGCCTCGGCCCACGCGAGGGCTACGCCGTCGTCGGTCGGTGCTGCCATCGACGCCCAGCGATGCTCACACCGCCGGGCCGCAATAGCGTTGTACTACAACAGATTGCTCGCAGACCTCAGCGGCCAGAGTCATCCGCCGCCGCCGCCGGGGCGGGGGGTGACTGGGGCATAGTTTGGCTGGCCGTTGGTGATGCCTGGGTGGTGCGGCTGAGGGCCAGGACAGAGCCGACTAATGCACCCGCAGTTGAGGCCGATGATGCAACCTCCGGTGGCGGGACGCACGGGCAAGGCGCCTCCGCCACCGGTAGGACCGCCGGGAGCGGGTGGGGGTGCCGGCGCTGCGCTGGACATAGCGTTCGTCGCGGTCGTATCCGGTGTCGGTGCGCTTGCCCCCGCACCAACGACGGCCGCACCGCATCCGACCATCACGACGAATAGGCCCGCGCTTGCGCGCAGCGCTACCGACCTGCCGACGTTCCTCATAACACGAACTGTAGGCGCCGGACGACTGATGCGCACAACCGAAGCACGCAGGCTTGCAGAGCTCGATGCAGCCGGCAAGGGCTTCGCAATACAGGGACATCTACTGGGCGCTAGGCGGCATTGGCAACGGGGCGCTTGGCAACTTGTTGAATCTTGTCGACAAATTGTGAAGCCAGACAGCTAATCACGTTCTCATGGTGCCACTACTTCCTGGCGTGCCGCGCCGACCGGCCCAAGCAGAACTACGCCTCGACTTCTCCGCAGAGGAAGCTCTCGACTACGTCCCGGTAGTGCGAACGGGTTCCGGTGTGTCGGGCAATGAAGTCGTCATGCCGCGCGGGAGGATGCCGCTGAGCGCAGTTCAGTTGCCTTTCGTCCAGCTTGTTGACGCACGTCGCACGATTCGAGAGATTGCCGGGCGCGCGGCTCGGCATGGTTCGTCCAAGGTCGCGGTGGCCGACCTCGAGACCCTCGCACGCAACGTATTTCAGAATTTCTGGCGTCTCGATCTGCTGGCGATGGCCCTCACCCCACCGAGGCTTGATAACTGAGCTAGGACCCCGGCGCCCGAGCGAGCGCCGATTCGCGTTGCTGACTGCCCCAATTCCTGCGTAAAATCGCCCGCTAAGGAAAGATCGCCTACTAGGCGACGTGTTGGCGCTTAGCCCCAACTAAGCGAGAGCCTCGCTCAACGGCGCAGCGCAATGGAAATAGTGTCGGGAAGCCTATGAAGAAACTGGCAGCAGCAGCGATCGCGATCGGCGTGGCATTCGCAGCAACGCCGGTCGCGCATGCCGACGGCAACTGGATTGCGATGGCGATATCGGATTCCACTGGGCAGATCAGGATCACTGACGGAGCAGCCACCCAAGCCAAGGCCGAGCAGCAGGCGATGGGGGCGTGTGGCAAGAGCGACTGTCGTGTTCTGGCCAGCGGGGGGCCGGGTGGGTGCATCGCGATGGTTGTGAACGCTGCGAAAACCCATTACTTCGGACGCTGGGGTCCGACAACTGATGAAGCCGAGGCCGCGGCACTAGCTGCCGCCGGTGGGGGAACGGTCCTAAAAGACCACGGCCACTGCGCTGGAGATCCTTTGAACCAATGACACTCCGACTCTGCGTGTCGTCCCACAGGTCCCTCACGGCTCCCATGATCCGCCGTTCTGCCCCGTTCTCCGTGGGCCACGAAACACTGGGCGCACGAACATAATTCATCCGCCGGGTGGTGCGCATCCCCGTTGACCGTATCAAGTATGCGCGTACTGCTATTGCGCCAGTTCCGTTGCGTGCAGCGGTGTTGGGGCGTTTGCTGCACGAGGGGCCCAAAAAAATTTCTCGCTGTTGCAACCGTCTCCGCTGCCCGTCGGCGCTGAACGTGTCACGGCTTCCATTGGACGAGCCCACCGGCGTCGTTGCTCGACAGCCCGGCCGCGCACTCCGACGTCGCCTGGGCGGCGTATCGGAAGAATGGGGCAAACGATAGATGGCTCGCTGATACTTCTTTTCGGCGCGTCGTCGCGGCGAATCCCTGGATCCGTGCGCCGGTCACTTTGATCGGTGCCCCCGTGGTTGCCGAAACCACTAGCCTTATGCCTGGCACGCCACCGCGGAGCTATGTCCGGCAGCAAAAGCCGGCGCGAAGGCGCGTCCAGTCGGTTTGCGGGAAGCGGACCGCCCGGTGAGGAGTCGGAATGGGTGACACGACCGCGGGTTCGCGGGAGGGTTCGGAGTTCGGACCGTATCGGCTCCCGCGCTTGGTCGGTCGCGGCGGCATGGGCGACGTTTATGAGGCCGAAGACACGGTGCGCGACCGGATCGTCGCGCTGAAGCTGATGTCGGAGACGCTGTCCAACGACCCGGTCTTCCGCTCGCGCATGCAGCGCGAGGCCCGCACCGCGGGACGCCTGCAGGAACCGCACGTCGTGCCCATTCACGACTTCGGCGAGATCGACGGTCAGCTGTACGTGGACATGCGCCTGATCGACGGCGTGGATGTCGGCAGCATTGTGGGCCGCTACGGGGCGCTCTCGCCTGCGCGGGCGGTCGCGATCGTGCGCCAGGTCGCCTCGGCGCTCGACGCCGCGCATGCGGCCGGGGTGCTGCATCGCGATGTCAAGCCGGAGAACATTCTGGTCAGCGCGGATGACTTCGCCTATCTCGTCGATTTCGGGATCGCCAGCGCCACCTCCGACGAGAAGCTGACGCAGATCGGCACCACGGTGGGCACCTTCAAATACATGGCCCCCGAGCGCTTCAGCGATGCCGCCGTCACCTCTCGGGCCGACATCTATGCCTTGGCATGCGTGTTGTACGAATGCCTGACCGGATCCCCGCCGTACCAGGGTGACCAGATCAGCGTGATGGGCGCGCACGTCAACCGGGCCATCCCGCGGCCCAGCGCCGCGCGGCCCGGCATCCCGGTCGCCTTGGACCAGGTGATCGCGTGCGGCATGGCCAAGAACCCCGCGGATCGGTATGCCAGCTGCGGCGACCTGGCAGTGGCCGCCTATGCGGCGCTGGCTTCGCCCGATCAGGATCGCGCCACCGATATCTTGCAGCGCAGCCAGGTCGCGGCGCCGGCCGCGTTCGCGGGCCCGCCGTCCAGCGGCTTTACGCCCGCGCCGATCACCCACGCTTCGCAACCGGGCACAGGCTGGCCCGCACCATCGGCGCCGCAGCCGACACCATGGACCGGTGCCCCTGTCTGGAGCACTGGCGTTGCGACCGGCCCGGGCGCACCGCCGCCGTGGGGTCAGCCGGCCCGCGTGGGCAGCCTTAGCGAGCTGGCCCAACTGGCCAAAACCGTCGGCGTCGATGCGAACGCCATCGCCTGCATCAAGTCAGGAGATGATGTCGGCACCGCCAAAGCCAAGGCTGCCAGCGCCGCCACGACGCTGTCCCGGTTCAATGCCAGTGGCACGCCGTTCGTGTGGGACGGCAACAAATCCGTGAACTATCAGGATCCGGGTTGGCTCACCAGGCTGATCGGATAGCGTGCGCCATGCTCATTTCCGTGGAGATCGCAGCCAGCTTAAACCTGCTGTACGGCAACATATTCGGGTCTTCGTGTTGAGCCATGGGCAGGATATTCGGAAATAGTCGGTCGGCCACAGCTGCGTTTCTGGCACTAGTGACATTGGCGGCCTGCTCATCGGGTACGTCCACCATCGAGCCGGCGAAACCGGCTGCCGAATCGTTGAGTACGACGCCCGGCAAGGCTCTGACCATCTCCCCGGGCCAGCTGCTGGCCGCCACCAACGGCGTGACACCGGTCGCGTTCGGCAAGCCCGCACACGGCAGCATCGCGTACGGCGCTTACGGCTCAATGACTTACACCCCCGACGCCGGCTTCACCGGCAACGATGAGTTGCCCGTCACCGTCAGCCATGCTGTGCGGCTCTACGCCGAGGACGAGACGCCGCGGATCATCATCGGCGACGTCGCCATACAACCCAATGCGCACGGGTCCGCGATCGCCGCGGTGCCCGGAAAGGCCGACGAGGTCTACGGCCTCAGCGACCGCGGCCCCAATGTCCAAGGGCGCAACCCGAACGAAAGGGTGCTCCCCGTACCCGATTTCCATCCGCAGATCGCCAAGCTCAAACTTGCCGATGGGGTGGCATCGGTGGAACAGATCATCACGTTGAGCGGACGCGACGGCGCGCCGTTGGTCGGACTCATCGACCCCCGGGCGTCCACCAGCGAGGCGCTGGTGGACCTGAACGGCAATCCGCTGGCGCCGTCCGATCACGGTCTGGACGGCGAAGGCCTGGTCGCCATGCCCGACGGCACGTTCTGGGTATCCGACGAATACGGCCCGTTCATCGTCCACTTCGATGCCAAAGGCAAAGAGCTGGAACGCCTTTCGCCATTCGAAGGATCTCTGCCCAAAGAGCTCTCGCTGCGCGACCCGAACCAGGGCATGGAAGGGCTGACGCTCACCCCCGACGGCTCGACGTTGGTCGGCATGATGCAGTCTGCGCTGCAGACGCCTGGCCTGGTCGGCTCGGCCAAGTCCGTCCCGATGACCCGCATCGTGACCGTCAACCTCGCCAACCGCGGCGATGTGCACGAATATCTGTATCCGCTTGCCGATCCGCAGCTCACGAAGGTAGCGGTGTCGGAGATCGCAGCGGTAAGCAACACGACGTTCCTGATCGACGAGCATGACGGCGAGCCACAGCCCAACGGCAACAAGAAGATCTACGTTGCCGACATCAGCGGGGCCACCGACGTCGGCCCCCGCTCGACGGTGTCGGGCACTGCCTACCGGGCCGACGCCGGCGGCCTCCTGATCAACGGCGTTCCGATCGAGACCTTTGTCGGCGTCAGTGCCGACGTGGCGGCTACCGACAAGCTCAAGGCGGCCGGCATCACCGTCGCGGCGAAATCGCTGAAGCTCGATCTCGGGGAGATGCTGCGTTCGCTTTCCGCCAACGGTGATTTCTTCGGACATGACAAGGTCGAAGGCCTGCTCACCCCGGACGGCGGTAAGACGTTGATGATCGCCAACGACAGCGATTTTGGGCTGGACGGGTTGGCCTCCAGCACCCCGCCGTTCCAACTCAAGCCCAAGATCCTGCCCAACGGCACCCAGGACAGCGGCGAGATCCTCAAAGTCGACACGACGCAGTTGCCCGCAAAGACCGAATCGGTGACGGTGCCGATCAAAGTGGGCTGAGCGACGGGCGCCGTCCGCCGGCCGACGATTCGGATAGGTTAGTGGGGGCGAGCCGCATGCGCTCCGCATCTTTGCAGCCAACAAAGGAGCCTGAAAAGGAGCAGCGATGAACGCGCCCAGCCCGGATGCCATCCGCGCAGAGACGATCACCATCACCGGCCACGACGGCGACGAAATCGAGGCCTACCGGGGCACGCCGCTCGCCGAGACCGCGCGCGGCGGAATCGTCTGGATCCACCACATGCCCGGCTATGACCGGGAGACCAAGGAGTTCGTCCGGCGGCTCGCCGTCAGCGGCTATCACGTGGTGGCGCCGAACCTGTATTCACGCGAGGCACCGGGCGCCGCGCCCGATGACGCCGCCGCGGCGGTGCGGGCCGCCGGAGGGGTGCCCGATCAGCGATTGGTCGGCGATGTCGCCGGCGCGGTAGAGCACTTGCGCGCATTGCCCGGAGCCAACGGGAAGTTCGGCGTCATCGGGCACTGCTCGGGCGGGCGGCATGCCTACCTGGCGGCGTGCTCGCTGCAGTTCGACGCCGCGGTGGACTGTTACGGCGCGTTCATCGTGGAGGATCCGCCGGAAGGCATACCCAAGGCGCTGAAACCGATCCTCGACCTGGCGCCCAATCTGAGCTGCCCGCTGCTGGGCCTGTTCGGGGTGGAGGACCGGTTCCCGGCACCGGCCGCGGTGGCCAAGCTGGACGCCGAGCTGACCAAGCTGGACAAGCCGCACGAGTTCCACTCCTACGACGGCGCGGGTCACAGCTTCTTCTCTGTCGACCGGCCGGCGTACCGCCCGGAAGCGGCGGTGGACGGCTGGCAGCGCATCGACGAGTTCTTCGCCACCCACCTGAAAGGCTAGGTGTTCCACGCCATGTGCACTTATCTCACCGAACACGTCGCGATCGACGGCAGCGGCAAGGGCACGACGGGTTGGTTCGGCGCCGACCGCGCCACGGTGTACGTCGACCATCCTGTCCATGCGCCCTACGGACACACGGTCAACATCGACGTGATCAACCCGCAGCTGGGCCCGTCGGCGAGGGTTGCGCTCGAACTCACCGAGGAGAGCGCGCTGGCACTGGCCGACGCCATCCACAGGGCGATCGCCCATGCGCCGGTCGGCCTGGCCTCCAAGAACCAGTAGGTGACCGATGACCACCGCAGACCCTGACTACCCCCAAATGGCCGCCGCCCGAGGCAGAATCGAGCCCGCGCCGCGTCGGGTCCGCGGCTATCTCGGCCACGAGCTGGTCTTCGATACGATCGCGGCGCGTTATGTCTGGGAGGTGCCCTACTACCCGCAGTACTACATTCCGCTGTCGGACGTCGGCGCGGAATTCCTGCGCGACGACGACCATCCGCAAAAGGTCCAATTGGGTCCGTCACGGTTGCACTCGCTGGTCGGCGCCGGGCAGACCCATCAATCGGCGGCGCGGGTGTTCGACGCCGACGCTGACAGCCCGGTGGCGGGCACGGTGCGGTTCGACTGGGGCGTGTTGCGCTGGTTCGAGGAGGACGAGCCGATCTACGGCCACCCGCGCAATCCCTATGTGCGGGTCGACGCGCTGCGTTCGCACCGCCACGTCCGGGTAGGACTGGACGGCCCGGACGGCATCGTCCTCGCCGACACCCGCTCTCCGGTTCTGCTCTTCGAAACCGGTTTGCCCACAAGGTATTACATCGACCCGACCGATGTTGCCTTCGAACATCTGCAACCCAGCCCGACGCAGACGCTGTGCCCGTACAAGGGAACGACGTCGGGGTACTGGTCGGTGCGGGTAGGCGACACCGTGGAACCCGACCTCGCGTGGACATACCACTACCCGCTGCCCGCCGTCGCTCCGATCGCCGGCCTGGTGGCGTTCTACAACGAAAAGCTCGACATCATCGTCGAGGGTGCCGCCTTGCCGCGACCCCACACCCACTTCAGCTAGGCCCTGGCAGCCCAGGCCGCGAGGCGCGCAGACCGTCGCCGATCCCGCGATCGATCTCTTCCCTCGCGCCGCCGGCCGGGGTCGTTTGTTGGCAGCCGCAGCTCAGCGCGCCGAATGGGTTCGGTTCGGCGCCGGCCGGCGCCGGAGCCCCAACGCAGGCGCAGCCAGCAATAGCAGCGCCGACCAGTATTTTCATGATCATGTTCTAGGTAGACGCTGCGGCGACCCAAAAAGGTTTCACGGTCGGCCGCACCCGCTTCGGTGGTTCGTTGTGACTGCGCTCACATGCGAGCCTGGCGAACGCACACCGAAATCAATATTTAAACCACCGCACACACAGACGAAACATTCCGAAACGAGGCTTCAAATCCGTCTACGGCTTAAAACGTAGGCACCGCAGCTGATTCCAATAAGCCCGTTGGCTCGACGAATTAGGGGTGTGTCTGAACATGGTTCCCTATCCCGATTGGCTGAATCCCGGAGACAACGCCTGGCAGTTGGTGGCGGCGACTCTCGTTGGCCTGATGAGCATTCCGGGCATCGCCGTGCTCTACGGCGGAATTGTCCAGAGGAAATGGGCCGTCAACACGATGCTGATGGCCTTCACCGGGTTCTCCCTGGTCCTGGTCGTGTGGGTGCTCTGGGGTTTCAAGATGGGCTTCGGCGAGCCTGTCAAGCTCTTCAAGGGCATCCCCGTCCTGAGGTCCTTTGTCGGAATACCCCACACGATCCTGAGCAGCAACAACCAGCAGATAGCCTGGATACCGAAGTTGGACGGCCTTATGCCGTCCTTCCGCTTCTCCGAGACCACGCTGGCGTACTTCCAGTTCGTGTTCGCGGCCATCACCCCGCTGCTGTTCCTGGGCAGCGTGGTCGGCCGGATGAGCTTCAAGGTGTGGCTGATCTTCGTGCCGCTGTGGTCGACGTTCGCCTACTCGGTCAACGCCTTCCTGTTGTGGGGCGGCGGCTGGTGGGCAGAGGCGGGTGCGCTGGACTACAGCGGTGGCTACGTGATCCACCTGGCGGCCGGAACAACCGGATTCGTCGCTGCCGCGGTGATCGGTCCGCGGCTGGCGCGGGACCGGGAACGCGCGGTGCCCAACAACCTGCCCCTTGCGGCGGTGGGTGCCGGCATCCTGTGGCTGGGCTGGAACGGATTCAACGGCGGTGACCCGTACTTCTCGGGTGCCGACGCGTCGCTGGCGGTGCTCAACACCAACCTCGCCACCGCCACCGCGTTGCTCACCTGGGTGATCTGGGACCTCTTCGTGAGCAAGCAGCGCAAGCCGACATTCCTCGGCGCCGTCAACGGCATGATCACCGGGCTGGTCGCGATCACCCCGGCGGCCGGCTTCGTGAACAGCTTCGGCGCGATCATCATCGGTGTCGTCGCCTCGTCGCTGGTCTGGATGTCCTGGAACTGGCTGGGCAGGACGCGGCTGTTCCAGAAGGTCGACGACACCCTGGGTGTGTTCCACACGCACGGCGTGGCGGGTTTGGCGGGCGGGTTGCTCGTTGGAGTGCTCGCGGACCCGCACATCGTCGAATACCTGGGCGGCAGCACCGGGACCGACGTGACTACCGCCGGGTGGCTGTACGGGCACCATCCCAAACAGATACTCATCCAGCTGGGTGCCGCCGCTACGGTCATCGTCTGGGACGCCTTCGTCACGTTCGTCATCCTGAAGGTCCTTGGGCTGTTTATGAAGCTGCGGTTGCCCGACGACGTGCTGGAAACCGGCGACGTGGGCGTGCACGACGAAGAGGCCTACCCCGACGACACGCTCGTCACGGGCCGCCGGATCGAGGCGCTAGTGGCGTCGTCCAAGCAGGCCGAGTCGGTAGAGGAATGACGGCATGAAGCTGATCACCGCGATCGTCAAGCCGTTCACGCTCGACGACGTCAGGCATGCCATTGAAAACGCCGGTGTGCTCGGTCTGACCGTCACCGAAGTCCAGGGGTACGGCCGGCAGCGTGGGCACACCGAGGTTTACCGCGGGGCCGAGTACGCGGTTGACTTCGTGCCGAAGGTCCGGGTCGACGTGGTGGTCGACGACGAGTATGTCCCGCGAGTCGTCGATGCCATCGTCGGAGTCGCCCGTACCGGGAAGATCGGCGACGGCAAGGTCTGGGTGACTCCGGTGGAAGGTCTGGTCCGTATCCGTACCGGCGAACGCGACCACGACGCTCTCTGACGTCTGAGAAATCGTCATTTGCAGCGCAGGCGCGAACGCGTGCGGGGCGACGCCGTGTGATATCTCACTCCGATTTACGGTAATTTTAAGATTTTCTTAGCTGGACACCTGTTCAATAAACCGGTCGGACATTAGCGACAGAGATGAAGAGCCTGGTAGACACTCGATTTACGCTTGCTGTCGACGCGTTTCGATATTTGCAACTTGGGTGCAAATATCAGATTTGCCGTGACGTGGGTAACACAGCCGAATTTGAATTCTTTTGGCCCGAATTCCACCGCTAAACTTTACTTCCAAGCAGGTGTGACAGCGCCTTTCGGTGCTGAAATTTGCCTGGTCCGATGACGTCCGACGAACACAGCAAAGGCGGTGCCAGCGTGAGCCCGGACAGAGACGAAGACGTCAAGAACGGCTTGATCGTCGTCGAGATTTCCGTGGAGAACGGTCCGATCAGCGGCATGGTGGCCAGCTCCGACGGCAGCCGGCTGATGGTCACCAACTACGGCGGCGACAGCGTCTCGATCATCGACACCGACAGCGGCCGGGTCGTGGAGACAGTGTCGGGCGTCAAGGAACCGTTCGCGATCGCCGCAGCTGGGCCGAAAGGCCCTGAGAGCTTGGCATCCGACCGGGTCTACGTCACCAGCGTGTCCGGGGCGTACGACTCGATCGAGGTCATCGACGTGTCCACCAGCACGGTTGTGGCGACCCATCCGCTGGCGCTCAGCGTGAGCGACCTGGTAGTGAGCGCCGACGGAAGGTACGTCTACGCCAGCCGAAATGGCATCGGCAGTGCCGACATCGCCGTCCTGGACACCACCACGGGCCGGGTCGAGGTGATCGACATCGCGGGACCCGGCACCACCACCCAGTGCGTGCGCACCAGCCCCGACGGGGGCCGCCTGTATGTCGGCACCAACGGGCCCTCCGGCGGGAAGCTCGTCGTGCTGGGTGCACCGTCCGACGACCGTTCCGCTGGCCGCGCGCGCTGGCGCCGGAAAAAGCCCACCCGCCCAAGCAACCCAGGGTGGACCGTCACCGGTGTCGTCGAGATCGGCCCGGCCGTCCGTGACCTCGCGATCAGCCCCGACGGTGCCAAGGATGCTCAAGTCTATGTGGCCAGTTGCTGCCCCGAGCTGGGGGCGGTGGTCGACATTGTCGACACCCGGACCAACAAGATCACCAGCACGCGCAAGCTCAGCGAGATCAGCGGCAACCTGACCGGCTGCACGCTCAGCCGTGACGGCGATCGCGTCTACCTGGTCAGCGACGATGCCATCACGGTACTGTGCACGCTTACCCAGGACATCATCGGCACCGTCGCAGTCACCGAGCAGCCGTCGTGCGTGGTCGAAAGCCCCGACGGAAAGCGCCTCTACGTCGCCGACTACTCGGGCGCCGTCATCGTGGTACCGGTTGCCTCGAGCGCTCCGTTTGCCATCGAGGGTGCGGAGCGCCGCAGCTACGCCTCGGCCGATTGGGTCATGCCCGAGCTGTTGCAATACGAGCCGGCGCTCGCGTAACCGGTGTAAGCCCCCCTTCTTCGGGGGAACCCGTTTCTCATTGCTCCGCGCGGCGATAGCATTCGCCCGTGTACAGCACGATGCAGGACTTCCCGTTGACGATCGCCGCGCTGATGCGGCACAGCTGCGGCGTTCACGGGGCGCGCACGGTCACCACGGCGACAGGTGCCGGCTACCGGCACACCACCTACCGCGAGGTGGGTCGAGACGCCGCCCGGTTGGCCAACGCGCTGCGCGAGATCGGCATCACCGGGGACCAGCGGGTGGGCACGTTCATGTGGAACAACGCCGAGCACCTGACGGCCTACCTGGCGGTGCCGTCGATGGGGGCGGTGCTGCATACCCTCAACATCCGGCTCTTTCCCGAGCAGATCGCCTATGTCGCCACCGAGGCCGAAGACCGCGTTGTCCTGGTCGACATGTCGTTGGCCCAGCTGCTCGGGCCGATCCTGTCTGGCCTCGACACCGTGCACACCTTGATCGCGGTGGGGGAGGGCGACCTTGCGCCGCTGCAGGAGTCGGGCAAGACCGTCCTGCGCTACGACGAGGTGATCGACGCCCAGCCGATCGAGTTCGACTGGCCGCAGATCGACGAGCATTCCGCCGCCGCGATGTGCTACACCAGCGGCACCACCGGTCACCCCAAAGGTGTGGTCTACAGCCACCGTTCCAGCTACCTGCACACGATGGCGGCCTGTACGGGCAACGCCATGGGGCTCGGGTCCAGCGACAGCGTGCTGTCGATCGTGCCGATGTTCCACGCCAATGCGTGGGGGATGCCGTATGCGGCGTTGATGGCGGGCGCCGACTTGGTCTTGCCCGATTGCCATCTCGACGCTCGATCGCTGATCGACATGATCGAAACGCAACGGCCCACGGTCGCCGGTGCTGTGCCAACCATCTGGAACGACGTCATGCATTGCCTGGAGAAGGACGCGGAACACGACATCTCGTCCCTGCGCTTGGTGATCTGCGGCGGCTCGGCGGTTCCGGTGTCGCTGATGCGGATCTTCGAAGAGAAACACGGCGTTCATATCCGGCAGCTGTGGGGCATGACCGAAACGTCCCCACTGGCCACCATGGCATGGCCACCGCGGGGAACCCCGGAGGACCAGCACTGGGCGTTCCGCGGCACCGCAGGACAAGCCCTCTGCGGTGTGGAAGCCCGCATCGTCAACGACCACGGCAAGGTGCTGCCCAACGACGGCAAAGCCGTTGGTGAGGTGGAAGTTCGCGGCCCATGGATCACCGGCGCGTACTACCGCGGACGCGATGCGTCCAAGTTCGAATCCGGGTGGCTGCGCACCGGCGACGTTGGCCGCATCGACGAGCGCGGCTTCATCACCCTGACCGACCGCGCCAAGGACGTCATCAAGTCCGGCGGGGAATGGATCTCCTCCGTTGAGCTGGAGAACTGCCTCGTCGGGCACCCGGACGTGCACGAGGCCGCTGTGGTCGGAGTCGCCGACGAGCGCTGGCAGGAACGACCCTTGGCCGTCGTCGTCGTCAACGAGGGCGCGTCGGTCACCCCCGCTGAGCTTCGAAAGTTCCTGGCGGACAAGGTGGTTCGGTGGTGGCTGCCCGAACGGTGGACATTTGCCGACGAGATCCCCCGTACCAGCGTAGGCAAGTACGACAAGAAAACCATCAGAGCCCGCTACGCTGAGGATGCCTACCAGGTGATCGAGGCACGCGACTGAAAGTGTTGCAGGGGTCAGGAATCAAAGGTCATCGTCCCGACACCGCTGGGGCCACCCGCACCACCGTCACCGCCGTTGCCACCGCTGCCACCGGCGGCGCCACCGACGCCAGGGTTGCCCCCGCGCCCGCCGGCGCCGGCATTTCCCCCGGTGCCGCCGTTGCCGCCGTTGCCGACACCGCCGGCCGCCCCGGCGGTGGTAGCAGCCGCGCCGGCGCCACCCGCACCGCCGTTACCACCGAGGCCGCCTTGGCCACCAGATCCGCCGTTGCCGTACCACAGCCCGCCGCTACCGCCGCCGCCGCCGCTAGCGCCGCCACCGCCGTTGCCGCCGGAGGAGCCCGGGGGGCCCGTGGTGCCGTTGGTACCGGCTCCGCCTGCCCCGCCATTGCCGCCGTTGCCTAACAGCCCGGCGTCACCGCCCTTGCCGCCGGCCTGACCGGGTGCACCGGACCCGCCGTCGCCGCCGTTGCCGAACAAAATTCCGCCCGGCCCGCCGTCTTGGCCGGTCACCGGCGCCCCGTTGGTGCCGTTGCCGATAAGCGGGCGACCCAGCAACGTGTTGGTGGGCGCATTGATTGCGCCCAGCGCGTCATGCTCGACGGCCTGCAACGGCGACGCGTTGGCCACGTCGGCGTCCGCATAAGAAAGCCCTGCTCTGTTCAGCGCCTGCACAAAGTCCTGGTGAAACGTCCCCGCTTGGACGCTGAGTGACTGCTAGGCCTGGCCGTGGGTGGAAAACAGCGACGCGATCGCCACCGAGACGTCGTCACCGGCCGCGCTCATCACCGCGGTGGTCGAGGCCGCCGCCGCTGCGTTGGCTTCGCTGGCCATGGAGCGGATTCCGGCCAAATAAGAAGCCGCCGAGGCCATCAGCTCCGGCGCTGCGATGACGAACGGCATCTCGCACCTCCCGCCGAGTCGCGGCAGCCGTCCCAGCAACCGCCGCGCCGTCGAATGCTAGGGGTAGCAGCGCAACCGGAAACCGTGCTCCAACGCGGTCCCCGGTAATGGTCGTAGTGGCTGTACACGGGCCCCTTCATGAGCCGATGGACGGCGATTCAGACCAACTGATGGTAGCGGCGTGCAGTTCATGCTCGTGGGGTTTGCCGGCTTGCAAGCGAACTCCATTCCCTGTGCGTGCGACGTGTTGGTGGCCGTCAGCTTCACCGACAGGTTTGGTCTAGGTCTGGCCGGGTCAAACGCTGCGCACCCGAAAGGCCGCCGGCGCCGATGGTGTAGAACGTGTTCATGAGCCTGCGGGTCGTTCAATGGGCAACCGGGTCGGTCGGCGTCGCGGCCATCAAAGGTGTGCTCGAACACCCCGAACTCGAACTCGTTGGCTGCTGGGTGCATTCCGCGGCCAAGGACGGAAAAGACGTCGGCGAGATCATCGGCGCGTCACCGCTCGGGATTCGCGCGACCAACAGCATCGACGACATCCTCGCGCTGGACGCGGACGCGGTGATCTATGCACCGCTGTTGCCCAGCGTCGACGAGGTCGCCGCGTTGCTGCGCTCGGGCAAGAACGTGGTGACGCCGCTCGGCTGGTTCTATCCGAGCGAAAAGGAAGCCGCCCCGCTGGAAATCGCCGCGCAGGCCGGCAATGCGACGCTGCACGGCGCCGGCATCGGGCCCGGTGCGGCCACTGAACTGTTCCCGCTGCTGTTGTCGGTGATGTCTACTGGCGTGACTTTTATTCGCGCCGAAGAGTTTTCAGACCTTCGCACCTATGGCGCCCCGGATGTGCTGCGCTACGTGATGGGTTTCGGCGGGACACCGGACAGCGCGCTGACCGGGCCGATGCAAAAACTGCTCAACGGCGGTTTCGCTCAGTCGGTCCGGTTGTGTGTCGATCAATTGGGCTTTGCCGCCGATCCCCAGATCCGCACGTCGCAGGAGGTGGCCGTCGCGACGGCGCCGATCGATTCGCCGATCGGGGTGATCGAGTCCGGACAAGTCGCCGGGCGCCGCTTCCACTGGGAAGCACTGGTAGGCGAGACGGTGGTCGTCCAGATCACCGTGAACTGGCAGATGGGATCCGAAAACCTCGATCCACCTTGGTCCTTCGGTCCTGAAGGGGAACGCTACGAGATCGAAGTGCGCGGAAACCCGGACACCTTTGTGACGGTCAAGGGATGGCAGCCGGAAAGTGTGGAGGCGGGATTGCAGAGCAATCCGGGAATCGTTGCGACCGCGTCACATTGCGTGAATTCGGTCCCCGCGACCTGCGCCGCACCCGCGGGCATTCAAAGCTTCTTCGACCTGCCGCTGATCACCGCGCGCGCCGCCCCGCACCTGGCGCGCTGAACGCTCAACACGGTAAAGGGGATTGGGAGAGCCAATGGCGAAGTCCGTCGTAGTCGAGCAATCGCGAGCCATACCCGTCGCGGTCGAGGATGCGTTCAATGGCACGCTGCCCCTACCGCTTCCGGTGATTTTCTCGCACTGGTACGGGCCGATCCCACCGATCAAGACAGTCCGCGACCAGACAGGCGAGTGGGACGCCGCCGGTAAGACCCGCACCGTCGTGATGGTCGGCGGTGGCAGCATGCGGGAGGAACTGACCAGCGTGGACCCGCCGCGGTCGTTCGGCTACGCGCTCTCAAACATCCACGGTCCGTTGGCTCCGCTGGTCGGCTCGGTCGAGGGCAAGTGGAGCTTCGCCCCCACGGGCACCGGAACCACGGTGACCTGGCAGTGGATCCTGCATCCGAAGTCGGGCCTGACCGCGCCGGCGCTGCCGGTGCTCGGCAGGGTATGGCAGGGCTATGCGCGCCGGGCGCTCGAAACGCTGTCCCACTTGCTGGTGGGCTGACCGTCATGTGCCGACTTTTTGGCTTACATGCCGGGAAAGACGTTTGCACCGCCACGTTTTGGTTGCTGGACGCCCCGGACAGCCTCGCCGAACAAAGCAGGAGAAACCCCGATGGCACGGGCCTGGGTGTCTTCGACGAGCAGGGCCGGCCGCAGGTACGCAAGCAGGCGATTTCGGCCTGGCAGGACGTCGACTTCGCCACCGAAGCGCATCAGATGACCGGCACCACGTTCATCGCCCATGTCCGCTACGCGACGACCGGGTCACTCGACGTCCACAACACCCACCCGTTTTTGCAGGACGGCCGGATCTTTGCGCACAACGGCGTGCTCGAGGGCCTGGACGTCCTCGATGCACGGCTGCGCGAGGTCGGCACCGACGACCTGGTATTGGGCCAGACCGATTCCGAGCGGGTGTTCGCGCTGATCACCGCCTCGGTCCGCGCCCGGGACGGCGACGTCACTGCCGGTCTGGTCGACGCCATGAACTGGCTCGCCGAGAATGTGCCGATCTATGCGGTGAACATTTTGCTCAGCACGGCCACCGACATGTGGGCGCTGCGCTACCCGGAGCCCAACGAGCTCTATGTCTTGGACCGGCGATTAGATGGTGCGCCGAAATTCGATATGCGTACCAAGCGAATTCGCGCGTGGTCGGAGCCGCTGTGCACCCAGTCGTCGGTGGTGTTCGCCACGGAACGGATGGACGACGACCCGCGCTGGAGCCTGCTCGCTCCTGGCGAGCTGGTCCACGTCGACGCCGGGTTGCGGGTCACCCGAGATGTGGTGCTGCCCGACGAGCCCAGACATCGGCTGCGTCGCGAGGACCTGAGCGCGCCCGTCCAGCAGGCGCAACACACCGGTAAGCCGACGTGACGGCCAGACGCGCGCTGGTGCTCGCGGGTGGCGGACTGGCGGGAATCGCTTGGGAGACAGGCGTTTTATGTGGCATCGCCGACGAGTCGCCGGCGGCGGCACGGCTGTTGCTGGGCTCGGATGTGCTGGTCGGCACGTCGGCCGGTTCGACGGTTGCCGCGCAGATCAGCAGCGGCCATCCGATCGAGGAGCTGTTCGCTCGCCAGGTCGACGAGACGTCGGCCGAGATCGATCCGGGCGTCGACATCGAGGGCATCATCGCACTGTTTCTGACCGCCCTGGGCGATTTAAACACTCTGGGGGACAATAAGCTTCATCAGATGCAACGGATCGGGGCGGTGGCGTTGACGACCGAGACCGCGCCCGAGCCCGTCCGCCGCGACGTGATCGCCCAGCGCCTGCCGTCGCACGACTGGCCGGATCGGGAGCTGCGGCTCACCGCCATCGACACCGCCACCGGCGAACTCGTCGTCTTTGATCGGGACTCGGGTGTGGGGCTCGTCGACGCGGTGGCGGCCAGTTGCGCGGTGCCCGGCGCCTGGCCGCCGGTGACGATCGCGGGGCGCCGTTACATGGACGGCGGGGTTGGCAGCTCGGTCAACCTTGGCGTTGCCCGCGACTGTGACGCGGCGGTGATCCTGGTGCCCGCCGGCTCGGAGGCGCCGTCGGCGTTCGGTCCCGGGCCGGCCGCCGAGATCGCCGCGTTCGCCGGCGCGGCGTGCAGCGTGTTCGCCGACGACGACTCGCTGGCCGCGTTCGGGCCCAACCCGCTGGATCCGCTCTGCCGCACAGTCTCGGCGAAGGCCGGACGCGAGCAAGGCCGCCGCGAAGCGGCGGCGGTGGCGAGTTTCTTAGGGCTCTGAGAAGTCCGCGTCGATTTCGTGCGGGGCGATCACCCCGGGTATCGCGATGGACGCCCGGATGGCCGCCTCGATGGGACCGCGCTGAAACCACACCGACTTGCCGGTCAACAGGTCGGTCGCCACCGCGGTGTAGGGGATGGGCAGTTCCTCGATGGTGACCGGGCCGAGAATGTCGCGCACCTCGTCCAGGATCTTCTCGGCCCGCAGCACCCCGGCCGCGGTGATCGACGGGTCCAGCAGCCGCAGAATGGTGCGTGTGTCAACGATTTCGCCCAATCGGCGAGTTCGTCGAGCCGTCCGGCGGCCTCCACACCACCCACCAGAGCGCCCATCGACGAGCCGGCGATCCCGACGATCTCGTAGTCACGCTCGCGGAGCGCCTCGATCACCCCGATGTGGGCCCCGAAATTAGCGAGCCGCGGGCACCGCCGCTCCCGAGGGCCAGCGCAACACGAGTCCCGGGCATTCCCTCATTTTGCGCGGCCGAACCCGCCCTGAGTGGCCGGGTCGGTACTTTCACGCACGCGTGATCTCAATTGCGCGCCGGCTCCCGATCCGGCCCTCACCCGCATTCGTCGTTGGCGGCGGCGCGCGCGGCGGTGATGACCGCCGCCTGCCGCGCCGGGGCCAGATCCGCCCACCGGGTGTTCCAGCTGCCCGCGGTAGGCGACGGCGATGTCTGAACCATCGCCAGGTAGGGCTCGAGCAGCGACTCTCCGGTCCTGGGCTGGGCGGCCATCCAGAGTTTTGCCGCGTGACAGGCCTGGAAGTACTCTTCCTCGGTCGAATCAGCGGGGACGTCGACGCGGGTCGTGACGCCGGCCGGGGAGAGGCCGACGGCGCCCGGCGGGGGTGCCGCCGACGCAGCCCACGACGGTGCCGGCGGCGCCGGTGACGATGAGGTGGCCTTGCCACTGCTGGCGCTATGCGAGCAACAAACGGTGCCTACCACGGAAGCCAACAAACCGGCCATGAGGACGAGGGTGTCCCAACGCAGAGGGCGGCCGGGAGTTAAAGGGCACCACCGCATCCCTTCAATCTATGCAAGACTGTCGGCGTGATCGAGCGGTTCGGATTTTGTGAGTGTTGTCGGCCCTAACGCGCCGCCGCTTGCCGAATCCGTTCACCCTGGAGCTCCGTCATGTCCCTGCCTGTTGCCGTGCCGTCCGCTAGTTCCGTTCCGCTGCGCCCACTGCCCACTGGGCCGGTGGTGTCCGTCCGATCCCCGTCTTCGGGACCGACACGGCTGCGGGTGCCCGATCTCCTACACGCCACCGACCAAGCCGCCGACGACGTGCTCAGCGGGCGCTGCGGCCACCTGCTGCCCGACGGCGGTGTGCCCGACGCCGCGCGCTGGTTCATCCGCATCTACGGCGACGACGAAGTGGATATCTGGCTGATCAGCTGGGTTCCCGGTCACGCGACCGAATTGCACGACCACGGTGGGTCGCTGGGAGCGCTGACAGTACTGTCCGGTTCGCTCAACGAATTCCGTTGGGAAGGAAGGGGATTGCGGCGCCGTCGGCTCGACGCCGGCGATCAGGCCGGGTTCCCGCTGGGCTGGGTGCACGACGTGGTGTGGGCGCCCAGGCCTGTTCCCACACCTATCGCGGGGCCCGCGACCGCCACGGCCGTGCAGCCGACCCTGAGCGTGCACGCCTACTCGCCGCCGCTGACCGCGATGTCCTACTACGAGATCACCGAGCGTAATACCTTGCGCCGCCAGCGCACTGAATTGACCGACCGACCCGAGGGACAGTAGTGAGCCGAATCGATCGCATCCTGGACACCGCCCGCAACCGTTATCGCCGCCTGTCCGCCGCCGAGGTGCCCGACGCGCTGCGGCGCGGAGCGGTGCTCGTCGACATCCGGCCGCAGCCGCAGCGCGCCCGCGAAGGCGAGGTGCCGGGGGCGCTGGTGATCGAACGCAACGTGCTGGAATGGCGCGTCGACCCGACCAGCGACGCCCGGCTGCCGCAGGCCGTCGGCGACGACGTCGAGTGGGTGATCGTGTGCTCGGAGGGCTACACCTCCAGCCTGGCGGCGGCGGCGCTGCTGGATCTGGGCCTGCACCGCGCCACCGATGTCGTCGGCGGTTACCACGCGTTGGCGTCGGCCGGTGTGCTGGCGCACCTCAGCGGCAGGCCGGTCAGCGTCACCGGTTCGATCGGTCAACGTCCCCGGTTGCGGGAGGTGCTGCAGAGCGACGGCGGGATCGCGCGCCGCTGGATTTAGCTAGCCGCTGGAGCCGCTGGAGCTGGCGTTGCCGTGCAGCAGCGGCCGCAGCTTGGCGGTCTTGTCCGGCGTCCAGCCGGGCGGCGACAGCACCTCGGCCCAGCCGTTGGCGACGTCGGCGACGTAGTGGTGGCCGTGCCCGTCCGGCACGTCCACGGCCACCGCCATGTCGGCCGAGACTTGCAGGAACGTCACCACCGGGATCCAATGCGTCTGGGGCAACACGTCGTAGCCCCGTTTTTCACGCAGCCAGTCCGGACTCTTGAACAGCAGGTCGGGCGTCCACCATGCGATCGGGTCGGAGGCGTGCTGCAGATACACCACCTTCGGCCTGCCGGGCCACGATGCGCTCGGCCGATCCAGATCGCTTGGGCGAGCCACGAATCGGACGTTGTCGCCGTGGTTGAAGACGGGCAGCCACTGCGGGGAACCGTCGTCGCGGGTCGCCGTCAGCTGGAGCCAGACGGTGTTGTTGAATGTTGGCCCGCTGAACAGAGCGCCGTCGGTGCGGGCGAGGATGTTGTTGAGGCTCATGAACGGCGCCTCGCCGCCGAACGATCCCAGGCTCTCGCCGAAAACCACAAGCTTCGGGCGCTGCCCTTCCGGCAGCTGCCTGACCCGTTTGTCGACCGCCTCGAACAATGCCTGCCCGGCGCGCCGCGCATTCTCCTTGTCCACCAGGAATGACAGCCAGCTCGGCAAGAACGAATACTGCATGCTCACGATGGCGGTGTTGCCGTTGTACATGTACTCCAGCGCGTCGGCTTCGGCCTCGTTGATCCAGCCGGTGCCGGTGGTGGTGGCGACCGCGACGACGGCGCGTTGCAAACCGCCGGTGCGTTCCAGTTCAGCCGCTGCCAACTCGGCGGTCGCCGCGATGCCGTCTGCGGAGTTCAGTCCCGCGTAAGCCCGGATCGGTTCGGTGGCCGGGGCGCCGTTGAAATCGGTCAGTTTGGCGACGCTCGGACCGGCCTGGACGAAGATGCGGCCCTGGTGGCCCAGCGTCGCCCACTTCACCATCGACTCCGGGCCACCCGATCGCAGCCGGGATTTCGGCGCCTCGGTTTCGGTCTTCCCCTCCTCATTGACAGAGTTGAAGGTGTTGTTCAATTTGTTCATCGTGAACTTGACGACGACGCCGTTGAGCAGCGTGATCGTCAGCGTTACGAGCAGGACTACGACGATGGTCGCCGAGACGCGGAACGGCGCGACCCGATCTACCTGCCCCACCAGAAAAATGACCAGCCGCCGGATCAACTGGCCGATTTCGACAAATGTGAACAGCACCACCACCGACAGGATCGCGGCCTCCGGATAGTCGTACCACTGCAGGTGCTCGACTCCCATCAGGTCGCGAACGTCGTCTTGCCACACGTGGAACCGGATGGCCATGACGACCATGCCGATCACGCCGACCGGGACCAGCGCCTTCCAAGCCCAAACCGGTGCCGGTGGGCTGGAATCCTTGGAGCGCATGTAACGGACCAGCCAGACGCCGAAGACGCCCAGGCCGTAGCCAATGGCACCGGAGACGCCGCTGACCAGGCCCTGGAACAACGCTGTGCGTGGCAGCAGCGACGGCGTCATGGAGAACCAGATGAAAATCAGGCCAACCGCGGTGCCGGTAAAGGTGTATCGGCGAACCCACCAAGGCCTGCGAGTCGGTTGCGGTTCGGGGGTGGGGCCGGTTTCGGGGCCTGCTTCGGCAGGAGCTTCGGCGTCGGCGGCCGCGTCGGTCCGGACAGCTGTTTCGTCGTTGGCGTCCGTGTGGGTCGCTGCGTCCGGCTCGCTCATGGGGGCTCCCTACCGGTGGGTGAAATTGGGCGGCCGCTTCTCGATGAAGGCGGCCATTCCTTCGGACTGGTCTTCGGTCGCGAAGGTGGAATGGAAAAGCCGGCGTTCGTAGAGAAGTCCTTCGGTCAGCGTGGATTCGAATGCCCGGTTGACGGCTTCCTTGGCCATCCGGGCCGCCGACCGCGACATCTGCGAAATGGTGGTGGCCACGGCCTTGGCCTCGGTCAGCAGGTCGTCGGCGGGCACCACTCGCGAAACCAGGCCGCTGCGTTCGGCTTCGGCGGCGTTGATGGTGCGGCCGGTCAGGATGAGGTCCATCGCCTTGGCCTTGCCGATGGCCCGGGTCAGGCGCTGAGAGCCGCCCATGCCGGGCAGCACGCCGAGCTTGATCTCCGGCTGGCCGAACTTCGCCGTGTCCGCCGCGATCAACAGGTCACACATCATCGCCAGCTCGCAGCCACCGCCCAGGGCGTGCCCAGCCACCGCGGCGATCGTCGGGGTGCGGACGGCGGCCAGCTTGCCCCACAACGCGAAGAAGTCCGCGTCGAAGGCGTCGGCGAAGCTCAGCTCGGACATTTCTTTGATGTCGGCGCCGGCGGCGAACGCCTTGGCCGAACCGGTGATGATGATCGCCCCGATGCCCGGATCGTTGTCTAGTTCCGTTGCGGCGCTGGTTACTTCGTTCATCACTTGGCTGTTGAGCGCATTCAGTGCTTTGGGCCGGTTCAGCGTGATGATGCCGACTCGTTCGTCACGCTCGACCAAGATGGTCTCGTACGTGGATGACGTGGTTGTCACTGAACCGCCTCTCTTAGAAACTCAGGTCGTCGTCGACGGGCGCGAAATACGCGTCGACCTCGGCCGCGCTGACTGCGGCCAGTGTCGGCGGTGACCACTTCGGATTGCGATCTTTGTCGATAATTTGCGCGCGGATGCCTTCCACCAGATCGTGTGAGCGCGCCGACGCGCTCGACACCCGATAGTCCTGGACCAGAACATCTTCCAGGGTGTCGAGCTTGGCGGCGCGCCGCACCGCCTCCAATGCCACCGACACCGCGATGGGGGAGCGACTGGCGATCAGGTCGGCAGCATCTTGAGCTGGTCCCGCATCATGACCCCGCAGCGCGACGACGATGTCTTCGACGGTGTCGCCGGCAAAGCACCTGTCGATCCAATCGCGTTGTGCAGCAAGGGCACTCGGCGGAGGTTCGATGGCGTGAGCGGCCAGCGCGCCCGCGATGCCGTCGGCGGCGATCGCCGCGGTGAACGCGTCGAGGTCGCTGTGCGGCACGTAGTGGTCGGCGAATCCCATCGCGATGGCGTCGGCGCCGGAGAACGGCGCACCGGTCAGGGCGGCGTGCAGGCCCAACGCGCCGGGCGCCCGGGACAGCAGATACGCCCCGCCGACGTCCGGGATGAAGCCGATGCCGACCTCGGGCATGGCGATCTTTGAGGTATCGGTCACCACCCGGGTGTTCGCGTGCGCGCTGACGCCGACGCCGCCGCCCATCACGATGCCGTCCATCAACGACACAAAGGGTTTGGTGAACCGGCCGATCTGGGCGTCGAGCAGATACTCGTCGCGCCAGAACCGTCGCGTCTCGACCCCGTCCTTGCGGGCGCTGTTATAGACCGCCACCACGTCGCCGCCGGCGCACAATCCGCGGTCCCCGGCTCCGGAGAGCACCACCGTCCGCACCGCGTCGTCGCGTTCCCACCGGATCAGCACGGTGCTCAGCTGCTCCACCATCGTTTGGTTGAGCGAGTTGATCGCCTTCGGGCGATTCAGCGTGACAAAGCCGACGCTCCCGTCGACGCGCGTGAGGACCTCGTCGGATTCCCCGGTCACGGCCTCAGTCACACGCGATCTCCCATCGCCGGAATCCATCCGCTGGAATGCATCGAAAAATGTCGGAGAGTTTGACGAGCAATCTAGATCGTGGCTCGCTCAGGGGTGTCCGCGGGGGCTAGGGTTTGTCGTGGGTTCATGTGATCCGGACACAGTCCGATCCGTAACGGTTGCGCAAAATTCAGCGAAACCAGCGGTCAGCCGGGGAACCCTGGCGGGACACTGATCGTTGAGCAGATGTTCGCACAGCTCGAAGCCATAGTCGCGATAGTCACTGAGAGAGGATCCGACAGTGCGGGAGACAAGCAACCCGATATTTCGTTCGCTGCCCAAGCAGCAGGGCGGATATGCGCAATTCGGCACTGGCGCGGCCCAGATGCAGCGGGGGTCCTACCAGACCGACCCCTACGCGGCCCCTTACCAGGAGGTTAAGCCCACCCGTCCGCTGACCATCGACGATGTCGTCACCAAGACGGGCATCACGCTGGCCGTGTTGACGGTCTCTGCGGTCGTGTCCTTCTACCTGGCGTCGACGAACCTCGCGCTTGCGGCGCCGCTGACCTTCATCGGAGCATTCGGTGGCTTGGCACTGGTGCTGATCGCCACCTTCGGTCGCAAACAGGACAGCCCGGCGATCGTGCTCAGCTACGCCGTTCTCGAAGGGCTCGCCGTCGGCGCCATTTCGTTACTGATGACCTTCCAGTTATCCATCGGAGGTCGGCCAGTCAGCGCCGGCGCGCTGATCGGGGAGGCCGTACTGGGCACCCTCGGCGTGTTCTTCGGCATGCTCGTCGTCTACAAGACCGGCGCCATTCGGGTCACCCCCAAGTTCACCCGCATGGTGGTCGCCGCCCTGTTCGGCGCGGTGTTCCTCATGCTCGGCAACCTGGTGCTGGCGATGTTCGGCGTCGGGGGCGGCACCGGCCTCGGCCTGCGCAGCGGCGGACCGATCGCGATCATCTTCTCGCTGGTCATGATCGGCATCGCGGCGTTCAGCTTCCTGATCGACTTCGACGCGGCCGACCAGATGATCCGCGCGGGAGCGCCGGAGAAGGCGGCGTGGGGTATCGCGCTGGGCCTGACCGTGACCCTGGTCTGGCTGTACCTCGAGATCCTGCGTCTGCTCAGTTACTTCCAGAACCGCTAGTTTCGCGACGAGACGACGCAAAAGCCCTCGCACGTTCGGCGTGTCGGGGGCTTTTGCGTCTGCGCCTGCCTAACTGAGGCCTAACTGAGCCGCTCGAGCACCATCGCCATGCCCTGGCCGCCGCCGACACACATGGTTTCCAAGCCGAATGTCTTGTCGTGCGTCTTGAGGTTGTTCAGCAGGGTGGTGGCGATGCGTGCGCCGGTCATGCCGAACGGGTGGCCCAGGGCGATCGCCCCGCCCGACACGTTCAGCTGCTCCTCGTCGATGCCCAACTCGCGGGCCGAACCCAGCACCTGCACCGCGAAGGCCTCGTTGATCTCGACCAGGTCGATGTCGCTGACCGACATTCCGGCTCGCTGCAGCGCCTTCTTGGATGCCTCGATCGGGCCCAGGCCCATGATCTCCGGGGATAGGCCGCTGACGCCGGTCGACACGATGCGGGCCAGCGGTGTCAGGCCCAGCTCTTTGGCTTTGGTGTCGCTCGTTATCACCAGCGCGGCGGCGCCGTCGTTGAGCGGACAGGCATTTCCGGCGGTCACTGTGCCGTTGGGCCGGAACACCGGCTTGAGCTCGCTGATCTTCTCGTAGGTGGTACCCGCCCGCGGCCCGTCGTCGGTGCTGACCGTGGTGCCGTCGGGGAGGGTGACCGGGGTGATCTCGCGCTCGAAGAACCCGCTCTTGATCGCCTCCTCGGCCCGGTTCTGGCTGCGTACCCCCCAGTGGTCCTGGTCCTCGCGGCTGATGCCGGTCATGATGGCGACGTTCTCAGCGGTCTGGCCCATCGCGATGTAGACGTCGGGGATGTTCCCGTCGGCGCGCGGGTCGTGCCACTCGTCGGCGCCCGCGGCCGCGGCGGTCGAGCGTTCCTGCGCCGCCTCGAACAGCGGGTTCTTGGTGTCCGGCAGGGAGTCGGAATTGCCCTTGACGAACCGGGATACGGTCTCCACACCCGCGGAGATGAATGCGTCGCCCTCGCCGGCCTTGATCGCGTGGAACGCCATCCGGGTGGTCTGCAGCGACGACGAGCAGTACCGGTTGACCGTGGTGCCCGGCAGGAAGTCGTAGCCCAGCGCGACGGCGACGACGCGGGCCATGTTGAAGCCCTGCTCGCCGCCCGGCAGACCGCAGCCCAGGATCAGGTCATCGATCTGGTGTGGGTTCAGCGCGGGCACCTTGTCGAGCGCGGCGCGCACCATCTGGACGGCCAGGTCGTCAGGTCGAATGCTGACCAGCGACCCCTTCATAGCGCGGCCGATCGGCGAGCGGGCAGCTGAGACGATGACGGCTTCCGGCATGACAGTTCCCTCCGATGGCGCCTGGATACGACCAGACAAATCTAGTCGTTGGCTACCAGGGTTCGGACATCGCCTACCGGAGCACGGGCGCGCTGGCCCGCGACGGTGACGGCCGCTCAACCGTCGGGACGCCGTCCTTTTCGCCCAGCGCCTGACAGAGCACGGGCAAAAGCTGCTCGGCCGCCAGTGCATATGCCGTCGGCGAGGGGTGGAAACCGTCGGCGGAGAACATCAGCTCGGGTACCGCCCGGAATTGCTGCGCCAGCAGGGCCGCCAACGGTACCGGCACACCGCCCTCCGCCTTGACCGCGGCGGCCTGCGCGCGGGCAAGTTGCAGACCCCGCGAGCGTGCCAGCGACCGCAGCGGCTGGGGGATGGCGGCGATCACTCCGAGATCCGGGCACGTCCCAACGACCACTACCGCACCGCGGGTACGCAACTTGCGCACCGTCGAAGCGAGCCGTCGCGCCGACTGGCTGATGCCGTTGAGCGCCGTGACGTCGTTGGCACCGAGCATCATCACCGCGGCGTCCGGCGGCGGCCCGGCCACGAACATCGCGTCGACCTGGCCAGACACCCCTCTCGAGGTAGCGCCGACGATTGCTTTGGTGCTCAGCCGGACGCGCTTGCCGGTCTGCTCGGCCAACCCGCGCGCGATCAGCGCACCGGGCACTTCTTCGGCGCTGAAGCAGCCGTAACCGGTGGCGGTCGAGTCACCGAAGATCATCAGGTGCAGGTCGACGGACATGCCCCGCTGCCACCGCTGCACGGGCCCGCCGCCGCGGGTGTAGACCCCGTCGGCGCGGGGCGGGATGTCCCAAGACTTCGGGATGATGGTGCGTGCCTGCGTCGCCTGGCCCACCAGCAGGTTGCGTGCGCTCAGATAGGCCGTGCCCGTCGACGCCAGTGCACCCACCGTGGCCAGGGCGATCGTCGAACGACGCGGCGCCTTCATGGTCACCGGACCATTTTACGGCGGCTTTGGTAACGCTCGGGCAGATAGCTGAGAAATAACTCGATCACGGTGCGGAGGAATTGTGGTATCAAATCAGCTTCTTCAAATGTTGCACTCAGCAACGGCTGTCAAGCTAAATCCAACGGGTTGGCTGGTTGCCTCGGCAAACGGGATGACCGGACGTTCAGCGGACTCGTTGCATGCTGGTATCGGACTACAAAGGCGTAGGAAGTGTTGGGCATGACCGCACCCAGTAAGGTATCCGGCTCGCCCCGGAATGCCGTTCGCCCCCATGAGGTTCTCCGGGCTCGGAGAGCGGAGGCCCGCCGGTTCGCCGTCAGTGACGGCGCACCGGTCGAGGTTCTCGAATCCGGGCCAAGCGTCGCTGCGCGGTTAGCTGCGCTGGCGTCGCGACTGACCATCCGGCCGGTTCTTGCGGTCGGCAGCCACGCGCCCAACCTGCCCTGGCCGTGGGGTCTCATCGATACGGCCGCCAAGGCGCTCCTGCCGGTGTCCGCCACCGTCCGGGCCGATGTGGCCTTGCCCAATGCGTCGGCGCAACTGGTGCGAGCCCCCGGAGTGCTGCCCGCGGACGGCACGAGGCGGGTCGTTCTCTACTCGCACGGTGGCGCCTTTTTGACGTGTGGAGCCAACTCGCACGGCAGGCTCGTCGAAGCGCTATCGACATTTGCTGATGCACCAATTCTGGTCGTCAACTATCGGTTGCTGCCCAAGCACTCGATCGGTATGGCGCTCAACGACTGCTACGACGCATACCGATGGCTGCGGTCGGAAGGGTTCGACCCTGACCAGATAGTGCTGGCCGGTGATTCCGCGGGCGGGTATCTCTCCCTTGCGCTAGCGCAAAGGCTGCAGGAGGAGGGCGAAGAGCCTGCCGCGCTGGTGGCGATCTCGCCACTGCTGCAGCTAGCAAAGGAATGCAAGCAGGCCCACGCCAACATCAAGACCGACGCCATGTTCCCGGCAAACGCATTCGACGCGCTCGGCGACCTGGTTGCCAGCGCCGCGACGAAGCACGCGGTCGACGGCAAGCCCGAAGAAATCTACGAGCCCTTGGAGCACATCAAACCCGGCCTGCCGCGAACGCTGATCCACGTGTCCGGCTCCGAGGTGCTGCTGCACGACGCGCAGTTGGCCGCGAGCCGGCTGGCGGCGGTCGGAGTGCCGGCCGAGGTCCGGGTCTGGCCTGGCCAGGTACACGACTTCCAGTTGGCCGCGCCACTGGTGCCCGAGGCGATCCGTTCGCTGCGCCAGATCGGCGACTACATCCGCGAGGCCACCGGGTAGCAAGTCCCATCGCCTGAGACGATGGATGCATGCGGATCGCGCAGCACATCAGTGACCTCATCGGCGGCACCCCACTGGTTCGCCTGAACTCCGTCGTCCCAGACGGCGCCGGCACCGTGGTGGCTAAGGTCGAATACCTCAACCCAGGCGGCAGTTCCAAGGACCGGATCGCGGTCAAGATGATCGATGCCGCCGAGGCCAGCGGGCAGCTGAAACCGGGTGGCACCATCGTCGAACCCACCTCGGGCAACACCGGTGTCGGGCTGGCTCTGGTCGCCCAGCATCGCGGCTACAAGTGCGTCTTCGTCTGCCCCGACAAAGTCAGCGAGGACAAGCGAAACGTGTTGCTCGCCTACGGCGCCGAGGTAGTGGTGTGCCCGACAGCGGTGCCGCCCAACGATCCGCAGAGCTACTACAGCGTCTCCGACCGGCTGGTTGCCGAGATCGATGGCGCCTGGAAACCCGACCAGTACGCGAACCCGGCGGGACCGGCCAGCCACTTCGAAACCACCGGCCCGGAGATTTGGGCCGACACCGACGGCAAGGTCACCCACTTCGTCGCCGGCATCGGCACCGGCGGGACGATCAGCGGCGCGGGCCGCTATCTCAAGGAGGTGTCCGGCGGTTCGGTACAGATCATCGGCGCCGACCCGGAAGGGTCGGTGTATTCGGGCGGCAGCGGCCGGCCCTATCTCGTCGAGGGCGTCGGTGAGGATTTCTGGCCGGCGGCATACGACCCGGGCGTGCCCGACCAGATCATCGCGGTGTCCGACTCCGACTCGTTCAACATGACCAGGCGGTTGGCCCGCGAAGAAGCGATGCTAGTCGGCGGGTCCTGCGGGATGGCGGTCGTCGCCGCGGTCAAGGTCGCCGAGGAGGCCGGGCCCGGCTCGCTGGTCGTGGTGCTATTGCCGGACGGCGGCCGTGGCTACATGTCGAAGATCTTCAACGACGGGTGGATGTCCTCATACGGGTTCCTGCGCAGCCGCCTGGACGGGTCGATCGACGAGCCAACGGTCGGTGACGTGCTGCGCCGCAAGTCCGGCGAGCTGCCCGACCTGGTGCACACCCACCCGTCCGAGACGGTGCGTGATGCCATCGGCATCCTGCGTGAGTACGGGGTGTCCCAAATGCCGGTGGTGGGCGCCGAGCCGCCGGTGATGGCCGGTGAGGTGGCCGGCAGTGTCTCCGAACGCGAGTTGCTCTCGGCGGTCTTCGAGGGCCGCGCCAACCTGGCCGACGCCGTCTCGCAGCACATGAGCCCGCCGCTGCGGATGATCGGCGCCGGCGAGTTGCTCACGGCGGCCGGCAAAGCATTGCGGGACTGGGACGCGTTGATGGTGGTAGAGCAGGGCAAACCGGTCGGGGTGATCACCCGGTATGACTTGCTGGGTTTTCTCTCGGACGGGTCTCGTGGCCTAACAGGGCGACGCTAGCGGGGCACTCAGGTAATGTGATGCGGCCTGGTTTGGCATCCCAGCAGTTGGAAGGTGTCTGATGACTGATCAACCGCCGCCCCCCGGGTCCTACCCACCGCCTGCTGGTCCGCCAGGGTCGTCACCCGGCGGGCACGAGCCTCCGCCGCCGCCCTGGGCGCCCGGCGGTTCCTACGCACCGCCTCCGCTGCCCGACGGCGCCTCGTATCCGCCGCCTCCTCCGTCGACGGGCGGCTATGCGCCGCCCCCACCCGGACCGGCGGTCCGCGTCCTGCCGACAGAGTCCTACACGTCGTGGATCACCCGCGTGCTGGCGTACCTCATCGACTACATCCCGGTCGCAGTCGTCTACGGCATCGGTTGGACGATCGCGCTGCTCACCCAGCAGAAATCGTGCGTCAGCGACGTCACGCAGTACGACGTCAACTCGTACTGCGCGTATCAGGAATCGACCATCGGTGTGCTGGCGCAGGGGCTGGCCTCCCTGCTGATTTTGGCCTATGTGGTCTGGAACATCGGCTACCGCCAGGGCACGACCGGCTCGAGCATTGGCAAATCGGTGATGAAGTTCAAGGTGGTCAGCGAGACCACCGGCCAGCCCATCGGTTTCGGGATGTCGGTGGTGCGCCAACTCGCACACTTCGTTGACGCGATCATCTGCTACGTCGGATTCCTATTCCCACTGTGGGACTCCAAGCGGCAGACCCTGGCCGACAAGATCATGACGACGGTGTGCCTGCCGCTCTGACAGCGCCGAGGGCTGCTGCGCTGGGCCCACTACGCTGATCGTCGATGAGCCAAGAGCGCAACGCACACCACGCATACACCGGATTGGCCACCAAGGCCATCCATGCCGGCTACCGTCCGGACCCGGCCACCGGGGCGGTGAACGCGCCGATATACGCCAGCAGCACGTTCGCCCAGGACGGCGTAGGCGGTCTGCGCGGCGGATTCGAATACGCACGCACCGGTAACCCGACCCGGGCCGCACTGGAAGCCTCGCTGGCCGCGGTCGAGGAGGGCGCGTTCGGGCGGGCGTTCAGTTCCGGGATGGCCGCCACCGACTGTGCCCTCCGCACGATGCTGCGGCCCGGGGACCATGTGGTCATTCCCGACGACGCCTACGGCGGCACCTTCCGGCTGATCGACAAGGTCTTCACCCAGTGGAACGTCGACTACACACCGGTGGCGCTGCCCGACACAGACGCGGTCCGCGCCGCCATCACGCCGCGCACCCGGCTGGTGTGGGTGGAGACGCCGACCAATCCGCTGCTGTCCATCGTCGATATCGCGGCGATCGCCGAGCTCGGCCGGCAGAGTTCGGCAAAGGTGTTGGTGGACAACACTTTTGCCTCACCGGCGTTGCAGCAGCCGTTGACGCTGGGCGCCGATGTGGTGCTGCACTCCACCACCAAGTACATCGGTGGCCACTCCGACGTGGTGGGCGGCGCGCTGGTCACCAACGACGAAGAGCTGGACCAGGCTTTCGGGTTCCTGCAGAACAGCGCCGGCGCGGTGCCGGGCCCGTTCGACGCCTACCTGACGATGCGCGGCCTGAAGACCTTGGTGCTGCGCATGCAGCGACACAGCGAAAACGCTTTGGCCGTCGCGGAATTCCTCGCTGGACAGCCATCGGTGAGCACCGTGCTGTATCCGGGTTTGGCCACCCATCCCGGCCACGAGGTGGCCGCGCGGCAGATGCGCGGCTTCGGCGGCATGGTTTCGGTCGGGATGGCCGGCGGCCGGGAGGCCGCCGAGCGGCTGTGCGCCAACACCGGCGTGTTCATCCTGGCCGAATCGCTGGGTGGAGTGGAGTCGCTGATCGAGCATCCCAGCGCCATGACCCACGCATCCACAGCCGGCTCGCAATTGGAAGTGCCCGACGACCTGGTGCGGCTGTCGGTCGGCATCGAGGACATCGCCGACCTGCTGGCCGACCTCGAACAGGCGCTCGGCTAGTGCGCCTGCTCGCGCAATCAGAGCTACGAGTGGTAGGGCTCCGCGCTGAGCAGGGTGACCTTGACGGTGTTGCCGTTGGGCACCTGGTAGGTGCGGGTCTCGCCCACCTTGGCGTCGATGAGCGCGCCGCCCAGCGGTGAATTCGGCGAATACACCTCGAGCTTGCCGTTCTTGACGCCCTCCTGACGGGTGGCGATGAGGAACGTCTCGCTGTCGGACTTGTCGCCGTTGTAGTAGACCTTGACCACCGAGCCGGGCAGCGCGACGCCGGACTGCTTGGGCGCCTCGCCAACCTTGGCGTTGTTGAGCAGGTCCTGCAGCTGGCGGATGCGGGCCTCCTGTTGGCCCTGCTCCTCGCGGGCGGCGTGGTATCCGCCGTTCTCGCGCAGGTCACCCTCCTCGCGGCGGTCGTTGATTTCCGCGGCGATGACCGGACGGTTGGCGATCAACTGGTCGAGTTCGGCCTTGAGCTGGTCATGTGACTCCTGGGTCAACCAGGTCACCTGAGTGTCCGTCATCTCGTCGCGCTCCTCGTTTCTCGGCTCCGCGTATCCGCGTAAGCTCCTGGGCCCCCCTTGGGGTGCCCGGTTCCCGCCCCGGTGCCGCCTGCTCCGTTTTGCTCACGGGCATTAATGCAGCAATACACGGTCCCAGCCGGAACCGTGCATTCACCCATGTTACCACTGCGATAACAAACGATGACTGTATATCCGCAGTTGAGGGTTTGTCTCTCGATCAGTCCGAGCGCAGGTAGCCGGGCACGTTGACGCCGCAGCCGTAGATGTCTGCCATCGCCGGCCGTTGGACGGATTTCACGGTCGTCGTCACCTGCACCGTGGCCTGGTCGGAGGGCGGGACGAGCACTTCTCGTCTGCCCGTCTCGCTGCCGTCTTTGGATCGCACCCGCACGATGCAGTCCACCGGCCGCGACGGGTTGGAGCGCGTCACGCTAATGGTCACCGACGCCGTCTCGTCGTCGACCAATTGATAGCCGGCCAGCGAGCCGGAGACGTCGCTGGTGCCCAGCCGTTGGTAGCCGACCACCGCTACGACGACGCCGGCCGCGACAATCAGCACGGGCAAGCCGATGGCTATGCGGCGCCGCGAGCTACGGGACAGTCGCGGACGCCCGTAGCGGGCCTCGGGACGCGGAACAGGAGTCTGGGTCATGCCTGGGGAGTTGTCGGTTAGCGGGGAACTGGAATTATAGGGTCACGCATCCTGGGACAAGGCTAGACAAGGGGACACGTGAGCGAACTGCGGTTGATGGCGGTGCACGCCCACCCCGACGACGAGTCCAGCAAGGGTGCCGCCACCCTCGCCCGCTACGCCGACGAGGGGCACCGCGTGGTCGTCGTGACGTTGACCGGCGGCGAACGCGGCGAAATCCTCAATCCGGCGATGGACCTGCCCGATGTGCGTGGACACATCGCCGCGATCCGCCGCGACGAGATGGCGAAGGCTGCCGAGATCCTCGGGGTGGAGCACACCTGGCTCGGCTTCGTCGACTCCGGCTTGCCCAAGGGCGATCCGCCGCCACCGCTGCCCGAGGACTGCTTCGCGCTGGTTCCGCTGGAGGTGTCCATCGAGGCGCTGGTACGCGTGATCCGCGAATTCCGGCCGCACGTGATGACCACCTACGACGAGAACGGCGGCTACCCGCATCCCGATCACATTCGCTGCCATCAGGTTTCGGTCGGTGCCTACGAGGCGGCCGGCGACTATGCCCGCTTCCCGGACGCCGGTGAGCCGTGGAATGTGTCGAAGCTGTACTACAACCACGGCTTCCTGCGGGCGCGGATGCAATTGTTCCACGACGAATGCGTCAAGCACGGCCAGGAAGGCCCGTTCAAGCAGTGGCTCGAGCACTGGGATCCCGACCACGACCCGTTCGAATCCCGAGTGACGACGCGCGTCGAATGCTCGGCGTACTTCAGCCAGCGCGACGATGCGCTGCGGGCGCACGCCACCCAGATCGATCCGAACCACGACTTCTTTGCTGTTCCGATCTCATGGCAGCAGCGGCTCTGGCCGACCGAGGAATTCGAGTTGGCCCGCTCGCGGGTGCCCGCGAAGGTGCCCGAGACCGATCTGTTCGCGGGAATCGAGACGAACGGGTGAACCACCTTCTGCTCACCGTGATCGCTGACGGGACGCCGCACAACCACGGGCCGGACTTCGGCAAGGCCAGCCCGGTGGGGCTGCTGGTCATCGTGGTGCTGGTGATCGCCACGGTGTTTTTGGTGCGGTCGATGAATCGGCAGTTGAAAAAGGTCCCCAAATCATTCGACCGGGAACACGCCGAACCCGACCAGGCCACCGACGAGGGCACCGACACGGTGGACGGACCCGCACGCGCACCGGGTGCCGATGATGAGCCCGGCTGATCCGTCGGGGACCAATACCCTCGGGCGGGCGACCAGCCCGTACCTGCGCCAGCATGCCGACAACCCGGTGCACTGGCAGCAGTGGACGCCGCAGGCGCTACAGGACGCGGCCACGCGCGACGTGCCCATCCTGCTGTCCATCGGCTACGCCGCGTGTCATTGGTGTCACGTCATGGCCCACGAGTCGTTCGAGGACGACACGGTGGCCGCCGCGATGAACGCGGGATTCGTCTGCATCAAGGTCGACCGCGAGGAACGGCCCGATATCGACGCGGTCTACATGAACGCCACCGTCGCGCTCACCGGGCAGGGCGGCTGGCCGATGACGTGTTTCCTGACGCCCGACGGCCGACCGTTCTATTGCGGTACCTACTACCCGAAAGATGCTTTTCTGCAACTGCTTTCGGCGGTATCCGACACCTGGCGGGATCGCCGCGGGGAGGTGGAAGAGGCCTCCGACCATATCTCCGGCGAGTTGCGCAAGATGGCGTCCGGACTGCCGGCCGGTGGCCCGGACGTGGCGCCGGCTCTGTGCGACCACGCCGTCGCAGCGGTGCTGCGCGACCAGGACACCACTCACGGCGGCTTCGGCGGAGCACCTAAATTCCCGCCGTCGGCGCTGCTGGAGGCGCTGCTGCGCAACTATGAGCGCACCGGGTCGGCAGCGGCGCTCGAGGCTCTCGCGCGCACCGGCGCCGCGATGGCCCGCGGCGGCATTTACGACCAACTCGCCGGCGGCTTCGCCCGGTACAGCGTCGACAGCGCCTGGGTGGTACCGCATTTCGAGAAGATGCTCTACGACAACGCGCTGCTCCTACGTGCGTACGCGCACTGGGCCCGGCGCACCGGAGATCCCTTGGCCCGCAAGGTCGCTGCGCAGACCGCGCGGTTTCTGCTCGACGAGCTGCGCACCACAATCCAAGCCGGGCTGTTCGCGTCGTCGCTGGACGCCGACGCCGCCGGGCAGGAGGGTTCGACCTACATCTGGACGCCGGCGCAACTGGCCGAGGTGCTCGGTGACGACGACGGCCGCTGGGCGGCAGAGGTTTTCGGCGTCGCCGAGTCCGGCACGTTCGAACACGGCGCGTCGGTGCTGCAGCTGCGGTCCGACCCGGACGATCCGCAACGACTAGACCGGATCCGCGGCGCGCTGCTGGCCGCGCGGCTCACCCGGGCCCAGCCTGGACGCGACGACAAAGTCGTCACGGCGTGGAACGGCCTGGCAATCACCGCGCTGGCGGAGGCCAGTGTGGCGTTGGGAGACCCCGAGCTGGCTTCTGAGTTGGGTGAAGCCGCGCAGCGCTGCGCGACGGCGCTGCTGGACTTGCACGTGGTCGACGGCCGGCTGCGACGTGCCAGCCTCGGCGGGGTGGTCGGCGACAGCGCCGCGATCCTGGAGGACCACGCGATGCTGGCCACCGGGCTGTTGGCGGTGTACCAGCTGAGCACCGATGAGGCGTTGCTGACGGCGGCCGCCCAACTGCTGGACACGGCGCTGCAGCACTTCGCCGACCCGGAGCGGCCCGGCCGCTGGTTCGATGCCGCAGACGATGCCGAGACCTTGATGCTGCGGCCTGCCGACCCGATGGATGGGGCGACGCCGTCGGGGGCGTCTGCGATCACCGAGGCACTGCTGACCGCCGCGCACCTGGTCGACAGCGAACGTGCCGAGCGGTATCTGGGCGCTGCGGGCGAGGCGCTGATCGCGCATTCGGTGTTGCTTGAGCGGGAGCCGCGCGCGGCCGGGCATTGGCTGGCGGTCGCCGAAGCCGCGGTGCGTGGACCGCTGCAGATCGCCGTCGCGTGTCGGCCATCGGGATCGTCGCTGCTGGCCGACGCGCGCCGGCTGGCGCCCGGCGGCGCCATCGTCGTCGGGGGCGAGAAGGACTCGTCGGCGCTCTTGGCCGACCGCGACCGGGTGGACGGCGCCGACGCGGCCTACGTGTGCCGAGGGCGGGTCTGCGACCTGCCGGTCACCGGGGCGTCGGAGCTCAAGGCCGCGCTGGGGGTGCCCGGGTAGGTCCGGGCGCGAACGTCACGCCAGCGTGACGCTCGGCGGGCTAGCGGATCAGAAGACCACGAACCACATGGCGATGTAGTGGCAGATCGCCGCCACCGCCGTGCACGCGTGAAAGAACTCGTGGTAACCGAACGTCGCCGGCCACGGGTCCGGCCAGCGCAATGCGTAGAGGATGCCGCCGATGCTGTACAAGGCGCCGCCGACGAACAGCAGCACCATCGCGGCCACACCGGCGTTGTGCAGGATCGTGGTGGTGAACCCGACCGCGACCCAACCCAGCAGCAGATAAAGCGGCACGCCCACCCAGCGGGGTGCCGACGGCCAGCACATCTTCAGTAGGATCCCGGCGATCGCGCCGCCCCACACGATGCACAACACCAGGCGCCCGTCATCGGGCGGCAGGGCCAGCAGCGCGAACGGTGTGTAGCTGCCCGCGATGAACACGAAGATCATCGAGTGGTCCGCCCGCTTCATCCATTTCAGGGCGGTTGCCGATTTCCAGTGGACGCGGTGGTAGGTGGCGCTGACCGTGAACATCAGGATCGTGGCCGCCGTGTAGGCAAACGTTGCGAGCCCGGCGCGAGTGGACCCCACCGCCCACGACACCGCGATCAATGTCGCACCGGCGAAGACCGCTGTCGCCGCGGAATACACGTGGATCCAGCCGCGGAACCGGGGCTTGGTCAGGACGCGGGTTACGCCGTCGGCGATCTGGTGGGCGGCACTGCTCACTGCGCCGCCCTGTGATTCGGTCTCCGGGCTGGTGACCGCGCTGGTCTGACCGCTCATTTCTCCCCGCTGCCTACTTGAGCCTTGGTTGAGATTGCCGCTGGCTCTTACTGATCACAGTATCCGGATCATCGCGCCTTCTGCAGTTACAAGCCGTCCAGACATACCCGAATTCGTTGTCGGTCACAGTAGTGTGGATCTTCGTGGAGATCATTCCGCCGCGGCTCAAGGAGCCCTTGTATCGCGTTTACGAGCTGCGGCTGCGGCAGGGTCTGGCCGCCTCGAAATCCGAACTGCCCCGTCACATCGCGGTGTTGTGCGACGGAAACCGGCGATGGGCGCGCGACGCCGGATACGACGACGTCAGTTATGGCTACCGGATGGGTGCCGTCAAGATCGCAGAGATGCTGCGGTGGTGCCAGGAAGCCGGCATCGAAATGGCCACCGTCTATCTGCTGTCGACCGAGAACCTGCAACGCGATCCCGACGAGCTCGCCGCACTCATCGAAATCATCACCGACGTCGTCGAGGAAATCTGCGCACCGGCGAACCGTTGGAGTGTGCGCACCGTCGGGGATCTGGCACTGCTGGGGGAAGAGTCGGCCCGCCGGCTACGCGGCGCGGTGGAGTCCACCCCAGGCGTCGCGCCGTTCCACGTTAACGTCGCGGTCGGTTACGGCGGCCGTCAGGAGATCGTCGACGCGGTTCGCGGGTTGTTGGGCAAGGAACTCGCCAACGGCGCGAGCGGCGAGGAGCTCGTCGAGGCGGTGACCTCCGAGGCCATCTCCGAAAACCTATATACCTCCGGGCAACCCGACCCCGACTTGGTAATCCGCACGTCCGGCGAACAACGCCTGTCCGGGTTCCTGCTGTGGCAGAGCGCCTATTCGGAGATGTGGTTCACCGAGGCGCACTGGCCCGCGTTCCGGCGCGTCGATTTCCTGCGCGCGCTGCGTGACTACAGCCAGCGGCATCGCCGGTACGGCAAGTAGCGGGAGCCCGGCGGCAGTTCGCGGACATGACA
The DNA here is from genome assembly GCA_963767375.1 of uncultured Actinomycetota bacterium. GTDB lineage: Bacteria > Actinomycetota > Actinomycetes > Mycobacteriales > Mycobacteriaceae > Mycobacterium. The sequence goes on along the minus strand of CAVYDT010000001.1, from coordinate 792,503 downwards.
GACTGGATGCATGGTTGCGCTGTCGGCGGTGGTGTTCACGCTCAGCGGTTGGCTTGGGCTGTATCTCCTGGCTCGTGATCCGCGCAAGCTCGTGCTGGCCCTGGCGGCTATCGGGTTGTGCGGCTTTGCGCTCGTCGTGGCGTTGGACGCTGTGCGCACGGCCAGCCCGGCGCACGCGCAGCTGCTGAGCCGGCTAGAGATCTACCTGGTTGCCGTGCCGAGCGTCGCGTGGTTCGCGGTGCTCGTCGAGCTGTCCCGGCCCTCGGAAACGGCCCGGGCGCGCACCGCCGAGCTGTTGCTGGTCGGCGCGGTCGGTGCACTCACCCTGGTCGGCGCGACGGTGGCCGGCAGCGTCGACGGGCCGCTGCGGGCGGGGCACTGGCTGATGTTCGCGGTGATGTCGACCTCCACGTTGGGTGCGATGCTGGCCGCGTTGCGCCGCCCGGCCCAGCCGGTGCCGGTACGCCGGGGTGGTCTCGGAATCTTGGTAGTGGCGACGCTGTTCTTCGCGCTGGGTAACGCGATCCTGATCATTCCGCTGGGCCTGGTGCCCAGCTGGCTGGCCCTGGCGTCGACGGGTTTCGACGTGCTGTTGCTCGGGGTAGCGGTGGCCTTGTGGGACGCCTTCGACGAGGGCCAGGCGGTCCGCGCCGACATGCTGCGCTCGTTCGCCGGCTGCACGGCGGTGGCGGTGCTGCTCGGCGGTCAGGTGCTGATCGGCCTGGCCGTCACCCGCGATCAGCCCGGCACCCGGGTGGCGCTGACGATCCTGCTGTTCACCACCCTGGCGATCGCCATCACCGTGCAGGTGCTGGCCGATCCACTGGCCGCAGTGCTGGATCGGCTGGCGTTCTGGAAATCGCCCACGCTGCGCGCCGACCGGGCAGCGTTGCGGAACACCGGGGCCGCGCTGCCGCTGCGGTCGGAAGATCCCCTCCGAGATCTTCAAGACGTCGACGACGAGACCTTCGCCAGGCTCACCCGCCGCGCGCTGGGTCACTACGGCGACCTGACCAAACTGGTGGCCAGCCCGCTGACCGCCTTGCCCGTGATCGACGAGCGGCTCGCCGCGCGGGGCGCACCCGATCACCCGCTGGAGCGGGCCAACGAACTCAAGGCCGTTCTCGCCGACGGCATATCGCGGCTCAAGCCGCGCGACAGCGGCGACTTCGGCACCACCGAACAGTGGCGGCACTACAACGCGCTGTATTTCCCCTATGTCGTCGGCGTGCGGGCATATGCGCAGAACGCCACCGCCTCCGGCTTGGATCCGACCGCCCGGCAGGCCTGGCAGTGGTTTGTCACCGAGGTCCCACAGCGCTCGCTGCATAACTGGCAGAACGCTGCGGCCCGGCTCATCGCGGCCGATCTGCGCGGACGCGTTTCGGTTTCCAGCGAGTAAAGAATCCGGTCCGGCGGGAATACCCGGGCGAACTTGCTGGTCGTTTCACCTATGGCAGAAGTTGGCAGTGCTATGCGTCGATCTGGCAGCGCCCGGACGGCAACCTCGAAACCGTCCCTTTTTGTTTCAAATCCCCTCCAATCCGCCACAGCGAGGAGTTAATCCGCATGACCGCTTTCTCTGGTCCCACAACCCGCTACCTCTACGCTTCGACCGATTCGCTGCTGCGTTTCGCCATGCGCGCCGACGCCATCCTGACCGGATTGTTCGGTCTGGCCGCCGCCTTTGTCGCCGACCCGCTCTCGTCACTCACCGGCCTGGCGTCCGGCCAGGAATACGCCCTGTCGGCTTTCTTCGTGCTCTACGGGCTGGTCGTCTTCAGCCTGGCCGCGCTGCCGAACCTGCGCCGGGCCGGGAACGGCGTCGTCGCGGCCAATATCATCTACACCGTGGCGGCGATCGTGGCCGCCGAGTTGGTGCCGATGACCACCGCCGGAATCGCCGCGACGCTGGCCAGCGGCGTGTACACGGCGCTGTTCGCCTGGCTGCAATACCTGGGCGTGCGCCGGCTGGCGGTCTAGGTTTTCCGGGGTCCCCGCCCCGCTGCCGCCCTTACAGCTTGCGCAGGCGCAGCCGGTTGATGGAGTGATCGGCGTCTTTGCGCAGGACCAGGGTGGCGCGGGGTCGGGTCGGCAGGATGTTCTCGACCAGGTTGGGTCGGTTGATCGACCGCCAGATCTCGCGGGCGGCGACGACCGCCTTGGAGTCGCTCAGTGCCGAGTAGTGGTGGAAGTGCGATTCCGGGTCGGCGAACGCCGTGGTGCGCATGGCCAAGAACCGCGACACATACCACTGCTCGATGTCTTCGACCCGGGCGTCGACGTAGACCGAGAAGTCGAACAGATCGGACACCATCAGGGTGGGGCCGGTCTGTAGGACGTTGAGGCCTTCCAGGAGCAGGATGTCGGGATGGCGGACCACGTGCTTGGCGCCGGGAATGATGTCGTACTTCAGATGCGAATACACCGGCGCGCACGCGTAGTCCGAGCCGGATTTCACCGACGTCACGAACCGCATCAGCGCCCGGCGGTGGTAGCTCTCCGGAAAACCTTTGCGGTGCATCAGGTTTCGCCGGTCCAGTTCGGCATTGGGGTAGAGAAACCCGTCGGTGGTGACCAAGTCCACCCGGGGATGGTGATCCCAGCGCGCCAACAGCGCCTGCAGCACACGTGAGGTGGTCGACTTGCCGACCGCGACGCTGCCGGCCACGCCGATGATGAACGGCACCGGCCGGCCAGGGTTTTGCTGCGGCTCGCCCAGGAATTCCGCGGTGGCGGCGAACAACCGCTGGCGCGCGGCGACCTGAAGGTGAATCAGCCGGGCCAGCGGCAGATAGACCTCCTCGACTTCCAGCAAGTCGATTTGCTCGCCCAGCCCGCGCAGGCCGATCAGTTCCTCTTCGGTGAGGGCCAGCGGCGTCGACATGCGCAGCCCACGCCACTGCTTCCGGTCGAACTCCACATATGGGCTCGGCTCGCTCAGCCGCGGCATATTGCCAGTGTGGCAGGGGCCCGCACATGCCCGACGGCTGGGCTGGCCAAAAGCACGGCTGGATACACTGGCGCGCGTGACCACCGCATCCGAAGCCCGTACCACCGAGTCCGTAATGTCCGCCCCGCTCGCCGAAGTCGACCCCGATATCGCCGAGCTGCTGGGCAAGGAACTCGGCCGGCAACGGGACACCCTGGAAATGATCGCGTCGGAGAACTTCGTCCCGCGCTCGGTACTACAGGCTCAGGGCAGCGTGCTGACCAATAAGTACGCCGAGGGGCTGCCCGGACGGCGTTACTACGGCGGTTGCGAGTACGTCGACGTGGTGGAAAACATCGCCCGCGACCGCGCCAAGGCGCTGTTCGGCGCCGACTTCGCCAACGTGCAACCGCATTCGGGCGCGCAGGCGAACGCCGCGGTGCTGCACGCGCTGATGTCGCCGGGGGAGCGGCTGCTGGGTCTGGACCTCGCCAACGGCGGTCACCTGACGCACGGCATGAAGCTCAACTTCTCCGGCAAGTTGTACGAGAACGGCTTCTACGGCGTCGATCCGACGACGCATCTGATCGACATGGACGTGGTGCGGGCTCAGGCGCGTGAGTTCCGCCCCAAGGTGATCATCGCCGGCTGGTCGGCTTACCCGCGGATCCTCGACTTCGAGGCGTTCCGGTCGATCGCCGACGAGGTGGACGCCAAACTGTGGGTCGACATGGCGCACTTCGCGGGCCTGGTTGCGGTGGGGCTGCACCCGAGCCCGGTGCCGCACGCCGACGTGGTGTCCACCACGATCCACAAGACCCTCGGCGGGGGCCGCTCCGGCATGATCCTGGGCAAGCAGGAGTACGCCAAGGCCATCAACTCGGCGGTGTTCCCGGGCCAGCAGGGCGGCCCGCTCATGCACGTCATCGCCGGCAAGGCCGTCGCGCTCAAGATCGCCTCCACGCCCGAGTTCGCCGACCGCCAGCAGCGCACCCTGTCCGGCGCCCGGATCCTCGCGGACCGGCTGCTGGCCGCCGATGTCGCCGAGGCCGGTGTGTCGCTGGTCAGCGGCGGCACGGACGTCCACCTGGTGCTGGTCGACCTGCGCAACTCACCGTTGGACGGCCAGGCTGCCGAGGACCTGCTGCACGAGGCAGGCATCACCGTCAACCGCAACGCGGTCCCCAACGACCCGCGGCCGCCGATGGTGACCTCGGGCCTGCGGATCGGGACCTCTGCGCTGGCCACCCGCGGCTTCGGAGACGCCGAGTTCACCGAGGTCGCCGACATCATCGCGACCGCCCTCGCGTCGGGCAGCAGCGCCGACGTGGTCGGGCTTCGACAGCGGGTGACCCGCCTGGCCAGGGACTTCCCGCTGTACGAGGGCCTCGAGGACTGGAGTTTGGCCGGTCGCTAACGGCGCGACACGGGGCGCTGCAATTTTATGCACCTGTGTACGCGGGTTACATTAACCGCATGGCACAGAAACCTGTCGCTGATGCGCTGATCCTGGAACTCGAGCCGGTATGCGAAGCCAACATGGACCGCCACCTCAACACCGAGGACACCTGGTTCGCCCACGACTACGTGCCGTTCGAGCGGGGCGAGAACTTCGCCTTCCTCGGCGGCCGCGACTGGGACCCGTCCCAGGTGACGCTGCCCAGGACCATCACCGATGCCTGCGAGATCCTGCTGCTGCTCAAGGACAACCTCTCTGCCCATCACCGCGAGCTGGTCGAGCACTTCATCCTCGAAGAGTGGTGGGGCCGCTGGCTAGGGCGGTGGACCGCCGAGGAGCACCTGCACGCCATCGCGTTGCGCGAATACCTGGTGGTGACCCGCGAGGTCGACCCGACCGCCAACGAGGAGGCGCGGGTCCAGTACGTGATGAAGGGCTACCGCGGCGACATGTACTCACAGGTCGAGACCCTGGTGTACATGGCGTTCACCGAACGCACCCACGCGGTCTTCTGCGCCAACCTGGCCGCGACGATCGAGGAGCCCATCCTGGCCGGACTCATCGACCGGATCCGCAGGGACGAAGAGCGGCACGAGCTGTTCTTCGCCAACCTCGTCGCGCATTGCCTCGAGTACACCCGCGACGAGACGATCGCGGCGATCGCTGCGCGCGCGGCGGACCTCCGACCGGTCGGGGCCGACATCGACGCCTACCACGACAAGGTGCAGAACGTCGCCGACGCAGGCATTTTCGGGCCGGCGGAGCTGCGCCAGGCGATCTCGGACCGCATCACCGCATGGGGCGTGGCCGACGAGCCGCAACTGCGGCAGTTCGTCACCGGCTAGCGGGCCTCGGCGCGCCTGCCGGGCGGCGGAGCGGCCACGAGAGTAGCGTCGCATCTGATGGTCAGCGACATAATCCGCTGCCAGGGCGGCGCCTCCCGTCACTACAACGGCAGGACCGGCCCCGGTCCTGGCGCCGCGGTTCCCCTCGACCCGCCCGTGTGGGGCCCCACGGGTTTAGCTCGAGGAGCGCTTCGTGACCGATACCCGGACGTACGTGCTCGACACTTCCGTGCTGCTGTCCGACCCCTGGGCGTGCAGCCGGTTTGCCGAGCACGAGGTCGTGGTTCCGCTGGTGGTGATCAGCGAACTTGAGGCCAAACGCCACCACCATGAGCTGGGCTGGTTCGCCCGCCAGGCGTTACGTCTGTTTGATGATCTTCGACTCGAGCACGGACGGCTGGATCAGCCGATTCCCGTTGGGGCACAAGGCGGCACGCTTCACGTCGAACTGAACCACACCGACCCCGCGGTGCTGCCCGCGGGCTTCCGGACGGACAGCAACGACTCCCGGATCTTGAGCTGCGCCGCCAACCTCGCCGCCGAAGGCAAGCGGGTCACGTTGGTCAGCAAGGACATTCCGCTTCGGGTCAAGGCCGCCGCGGTGGGCCTGGCCGCCGACGAATACCACGCGCAGGACGTCGTCGTCTCCGGCTGGTCGGGAATGCAGGAGATCGAGACCGCCACCGAGGACATCGACGCGCTGTACGCCGAGGGTGAGATCGATCTACCCGATGCCCGAGACCTGCCGTGCCACACCGGGATTCGGCTGCTGGGCGGCAGCTCCCATGCGCTCGGCCGGGTCAACCCGGCCAAACACGTCCAGCTGGTTCGCGGTGACCGGGAGGTGTTCGGGCTGCGCGGCCGTTCCGCCGAGCAGCGCGTGGCGCTGGACTTGCTGCTCGACGAGTCGGTGGGCATCGTATCGCTGGGCGGTAAGGCCGGCACCGGCAAATCGGCGCTGGCGTTATGCGCAGGCCTGGAGGCGGTGCTGGAGCGGAGGACCCAGCGCAAGGTGGTGGTCTTCCGCCCGCTGTACGCGGTCGGCGGCCAAGAGCTCGGCTACCTGCCCGGCAGCGAGAGCGAAAAGATGGGCCCGTGGGCCCAGGCGGTCTTCGACACCCTCGAGGGGCTGGCCAGTCCAGCGGTGCTCGAGGAGGTGCTGTCCCGGGGCATGCTCGAGGTGCTGCCGCTGACCCACATTCGGGGTCGCTCATTGCACGACTCGTTCGTCATCGTCGACGAGGCGCAGTCACTCGAGCGCAACGTCCTGCTGACGGTGTTGTCCCGGCTGGGTGCGGGGTCGCGGGTGGTGCTGACGCACGACGTCGCACAGCGCGACAACCTGCGCGTCGGCCGCCACGACGGGGTCGCCGCCGTGATCGAGAAACTCAAAGGCCATCCGCTGTTCGCGCACATCACCCTGCTGCGCAGCGAACGGTCGCCGATCGCCGCGCTGGTCACCGAGATGCTCGAGGAGATCGCCGGACCGCACTGACCGGGCGTTTCGGTACGCTTTCTTAGTGCCGAAACGACCTGACAACCAGGCCTGGCGCTACTGGCGGACCGTCGTCGGCGCCGTAGCGGCCGGGGCGGTGTTGCTGATCGGCGGCCTCACCGGTCACGTGACACGCGCCGACAAGGGTGACAAGGGCAGCTGCGCGGTGGTCAAGTGTGTCGCGCTGACATTCGACGACGGCCCGGGGCCCTTTGATGAGCGGCTGTTGCAGATCCTGAAGGACAACGGCGCAAAGGCGACGTTCTTCCTGATCGGCAACAAGGTGGCAGCCAACCCTGCGGGCGCCAAGCGCATCGCCGACGCCGGGATGGAGATCGGCAGCCACACCTGGGAACACCCCAACATGACGACGATCCCGCCCGAGGACATCGCCGGCCAGTTTTCCCGGGCCAACGATGCGATCACCGCCGCGACCGGCCGGACGCCGAACCTGTATCGTCCCGCCGGCGGACTGTCCGACCCCGTGGTTCGCCAGGCCGCCGGCCAGTTTGGCCTAACCGAAATCCTTTGGGATGTCATCCCTTTCGACTGGGCCAACGACTCCAACACGGCGGCGACGCGGTACATGCTGATGACCTACATCAAGCCGGGCTCGGTGGTGTTGTTCCATGACACCTACTCGAGCACCGTCGACCTGGTGTACCAGTTCATCCCGGTCCTCAAGGCCAACGGCTACCGCCTGGTGACGGTCAGCGAACTGCTCGGCCAGCGGGCGCCAGGCAGCAGTTACGGCAGCCGCGAGAACGGTCCACCCGCCAACGAACTGCACGACATCCCGGCCGGCCAGATCCCGACGCTGCCCAACACCCCGTCGCCCAAGCCGATGCCCAACTTCCCGATCACCGACATTCCGGGCCAGAATTCGGGCGGGCCGAACAACGGTGCCTAATCCCAAGTCCGCCCGCAGGTACCTGATTCAATACGCGATCGACCTTGCCGTGGCCTACTTTCTGGCCGTCATCGACGTAGCCGCCATCCTCATCCCGCTGCGGGGCCACACCTCGGTGCACTTCGAGGAAAAAAACCTGGTGATCATCGCGGCGCTGGTGGTGCTGGCAACCATCGCCGTCGGGATCGCGGGTGCCCACAGCCTGGCCCCCACACTGGGGTGGTTCCTCGCCGGGGACGAACCGACCAAAGAGCAGCGGGAAGCCGCAATGAAACTTGCGGGTCGCCAGTCGGCGATACTGCTGGCGGCCTGGGCGTTCAGTGCCGCTGTCATGGCACTGATAAATCGGACCGTCGGCGCCGCTCCGCTGCCGCCCATGCTGCTGGGCGTATTGCTCGGCGGACCCGCGGCCGCCGGCACCGGCCTGCTGCTCTCCCAACACAGCCTGCGACCGATCATGATCGCCGCCACCCGGGACGCCACGCCCCGACTGGCCGTGCCAGGGGTGTTCGCCCGACTGGTTCTCATGTGGTTCCTGTGCAGCGCGGTGCCCATCGGGGTGATCGCAACGTTCGTCGTGCTGCGCTCCTACGGCTGGCTTATCCAACGGTCCGCATCGCTCGATGTGCCCATCTTGGTGGTGTCGCTGGCGGCGCTGATCCTCGGGTTGCCAACGATGATCCTGACGTCGCGATCCATCGCCGATCCGCTCGGCGAAGTCGTCGACGCGATGGGCCAGGTCGAACACGGGCACATGGAAACTCGTGTCGGCGCTTACGAACGGTCTCAAATCGGGCGCCTGCAAACGGGATTCAATCGGATGGTCGTCGGACTCGCCGAACGTGACCGGTTGCGCGATCTGTTCGGACGTTACGTCGGAACCGACGTCGCCCGCCGCGCCATCGAAGAAGGTGCGCAGCTGTCGGGCGACGTGGTCGAGGCGGCCGTCCTCTACATCGACCTGGTGGGCTCCACGCAGCTCGCGGAAAGTCGTCCGCCGCAAGAGGTTGCCGAGGTGCTCAACGACTTCTTCCGGATCGTCGTCGGCGCCGTCGACGAGCGTCAGGGGTTGATCAACAAATTCGCCGGTGACGCCGCGCTGGCCGTCTTCGGTGCGCCGTTGCGGATGACCGAACCGGCGTCGGCGGCGCTGGCGACCGCACGTGCCCTGGCCGTCAAGCTGCGACAACTGCCCGTGGACTTTGGCATCGGTGTTTCGGCGGGACGAGTCTTCGCCGGCAACATCGGCGCCGAAAACCGTTACGAATACACGGTTATCGGTGACTCCGTCAACGAGGCCGCGCGGCTGGCCGATCTCGCCAAGACCGCGGAGTCGCGGATCCTGTGCTCGGCGGCCGCCATCGACCACGCCGGTGACGCGGAGCGCGGGCAGTGGTCGGAATGCTATTCCACGGTGCTGCGCGGCCGCTCTGAAGCCACGCAAGTCTGTGCCCCGTCGGCTCTTGCCTAGCGCGTTACTTGGCGACCTTGAGCGACGCAATTATCTGGTTGATGGTGCCCGCTGAGGCCGCATCGCCGATGGGTGTTGCGCCCAGGAAGATGGTGACCGGCTTGGTGTCGACGGCGATGATGGCCAGCGAGTCGCCCTTCACGTTGCGCGCGGGGTCGGCGATCGTGACGTCGGCGTCTACCCGGGCGGCCTTGATCCCGTCGACCGTGAGCGACGACGGCTTCGTCGGGCCCAGGGTGGGCGACGCGTTGGCGTAGCCGGGGCCGCTGGCCACGCATTGCAGCAACTTCGACGCCTGCGCGGCGACGTCCATGCTGGAGACGAAGTTGGTAACGGCGACCTCAGCCTGCATCACCCACTGGTTGGCCCCGGGAACCTCTTTGGCGACGCCCACCGCGCCGATGAGGTTCGGGGTCTGGTCGTCCGTGATCGGCATCCATCCGGGGGCCGCGGTGGTCGGGAACGACAGCTTGCCCGCGCTGATCGGGGAGCCGCCGGCGGGCTTCTCTCCGCCGGAGACATTGGGGGTGCAGTCGGTCGCGGTCTGCTCGGTGTTGTTCGGCTCCGACGTCGGGGCGCTTTGCGACGACGGGGCCACCGAGGTGCCTGTGGCCGTGATCGGCTTGTTCGAGTTACCCAGCCTCAGTGCCAGGATGACCACCAGCGCGATAACGCCCAACACGGCGATACCGGCGAGGATCAGCCACGGCAGCTTCGAGCGTGGGCCCCCCGGCGGAGGTCCGGGCGGATAGGGCCCGCCCGGCCAGCCGGGGGGAACCTGCTGGCCGGGTTGGGTGTACTGCCCGGGTTGGGGGTACTGCGGCGGCGGGTAGCCGCCCGGGCCGCCCGGTGGGTAGCCGCCCGGGCCTCCCGGCGGGTAGGCACCCGGGCCTCCCGGCGGGTGGGAATAGGGGCCGCCCTGGGGGTATTGGTACGGGCCGCCCTGCGGCTGCCCGCCCTGCGGCTGGCCTCCCCAATATGGGTCCTGGCCATACGGATTCGTTCCGTAGGGGTCCTGACCGTAGGGGCCGCCGGGAGGAGCCGTCATTGCTGAATCACCCTGCCTCTCATCGACCACCTCCGAAGAGGTGGCCACGCAATCGCGTTGCCGCCAGCCTAGTCGTCAGTTACTTTGGCCACTTTGGCCATTGCCAACACGTCGAGCCGGCGATCCAGCTCATCGAGCGAGAGCTTGTCCCCGATCAAGCCACGGTCGATCACGGTCTGGCGGATGGTCTTGTGTTCCTTGAGGGCTTGTTTGGCCACCGCGGCGGCCTCCTCGTAGCCGATGGCCGAATTCAACGGCGTCACGATCGACGGCGACGACTCGGCCAGCTCCTGCAGATGCTCGACGTGGGCGGTCAGCCCGGTAATGCAGCGCTGGGCGAACAGCTTTGACACGTTGGTCAGCAGCTTGAACGACTCCAGGATATTGCGGGCCATCATCGGGATGTAGACGTTGAGCTCGAAGGCGCCGCTCGCGCCGCCCCAGGCGACCGCGGCGTCGTTGCCGATCACCTGCGCGGCGACCTGCGTAACCGCTTCGGGCAGAACCGGATTCACCTTGCCGGGCATGATCGAGCTGCCCGGCTGCAGGTCGGGCAACTGAATTTCGGCCAGCCCGGTCAGCGGGCCGGATCCCATCCAGCGGATGTCGTTGGCGATCTTGGTCAGGGACACCGCGATGGTGCGCAGCGCGCCGGATGCCTCGACCAGCCCGTCGCGGGCGGCCTGGGCCTCGAAAGAGTTGACCGCCGTTCGCAATTCGGTCAGTCCGGTCTCGACGACCAGCGTCTCGACCACCTTGGCGCCGAAGCCCTCGGGAGCATTGAGGCCGGTGCCGACCGCGGTGCCGCCGATCGCCAGCTCACCCAGCCTGGGCAGGCAAGCCTGCACCCTTTCTATGCCGGCTTCGATCTGGCGGGCATATCCGCTGAATTCCTGGCCGAGTGTCACCGGAACGGCGTCCATCAGGTGCGTGCGGCCCGATTTGACCACCGTGCGCCACTCACGGGCTTTGGTCGCCAGCGCGTCGTGCAGCACCTCGAGCGCCGGAATGAGATGGCGCACCGCGGCCTCGGTGGCCGCGATGTGGGTGGCGGTCGGGAAGGTGTCGTTGGACGACTGCGACATGTTGACGTCATCGTTTGGGTGCACCGTCACCCCGTTGGCGGCGGCGATGCTGGCTATCACCTCGTTGGTGTTCATGTTCGAGCTGGTGCCCGAGCCGGTCTGGAACACGTCGATGGGGAATTGGTCGTCGTGCTTCCCGTCGGCGATCTCGGCCGCGGCCGCGATGATCGCGTCGGCCTTTTCCGGCGCCAGCAACCCGAGGTTCTTGTTGACTTGTGCGCAGGCGCCCTTCAGCAGGCCCAACGCGCGAATCTGAGCACGCTCCAGGCCTCGGCCGGAGATCGGAAAGTTCTCCACGGCGCGCTGAGTTTGGGCGCGCCACAATGCTTTTGCCGGTACCCGGACCTCGCCCATGGTGTCGTGCTCGATACGGTATTCGGCGCTGTCGGCCATCTAATCGGGTCCTCTTCGTTCAGCGGTGTTACGGCAGGGGGTAGGCGGCGTTGCTGTCGCCGGTGAAGTCGATGGCGGAGTATTCGTTGAGCTTCGAGAGCCGGTGGTAGGCCTCGATCATGCGGACCGTGCCCGATTTCGAACGCATCACGATCGACTGGGTGGTGCAGCCGCCTGGGTAGTAGCGCACGCCCTTGAGCAGGTCGCCGTCGGTGACCCCGGTGGCGCAGAAGAAGACGTTCTCGCCCGACACCAGGTCCTCGGTGGTCAGTACCCGCTCGACGTCGTGGCCGGCGTCGAGCGCCTTGCGGCGTTCGGCGTCGTCCTTGGGTGCCAGCTGGGCCTGGATTTCCCCGCCCATGCAGCGGATCGCGGCGGCGGTGATGATGCCTTCCGGGGTCCCGCCGATACCGGCCAGCATGTCGGTGCCCGAGCCTGGTCGGCAAGCGGAGATGGCACCGGCGACGTCGCCGTCGGTGATCAGCCGGATCCGCGCGCCGGTGTCACGCACGTCTTCGATCAGCTGCTTATGCCGGGGCCGGTCCAGGATGCATACCGTCATGTCGCGCACCGACAATTCCTTGACCCTGGCGACGGCCCTGATGTTGTCGGCGATGGGCGCGGTGATGTCCAGCACGTGCGCGGCGTCGGGCCCGACGGCGATCTTGTTCATGTAGAACACCGCCGACGGGTCGAACATCGCCCCGCGATCGGCCACCGCCAGCACCGAAATGGCGTTGGGCATGCCCTTGCTCATCAGCGTGGTGCCGTCGATGGGGTCTACGGCGAAGTCGCAATCCGGGCCGTCGCCGTTGCCGACTTCCTCGCCGTTGTAGAGCATCGGTGCTTCGTCTTTTTCGCCTTCGCCGATGACCACGACCCCGCGCATCGAGACCGTGTTCACCAGTTCGCGTATCGCGTCGACAGCTGCGCCGTCGCCGCCCTCCTTGTCGCCGCGGCCCACCCAGCGGCCCGCGGCCATGGCGCCGGCTTCGGTGACCCGCACCAGTTCCAGCGCCAGGTTGCGGTCCGGGGCCTCACCGCGTGACCGTGGCTGTGATGGGTCGCGGCCTGCGACGGCGCCTTGAGCTGTCATGGTTGCCGATTGTCCCAGAAGCGGAACGGTGGGCTGTAGCTGGGATACTCGGGGAATGACCGTGCAGCCGCCGAATTCTGAGGGCTTGGGCCGCCCGGGGCCGGTACCCGGCCCCAGACCCAGGCCGGCGAAACCTCGCCTGCTGCAGGACGGCCGCGACATGTTCTGGTCGCTGGGGCCGCTGGTGGTGGGGTGCATCGTGCTGGCGGGTCTGGTCGGGATGTGCTCGTTTCAGCCGGGTGGGACGACCAAGGGCACGATTCCGTCCTACGACGCATCGGCGGCCCTGCGGGCAGACGCTGCCACGCTGGGGTTCCCGATCCGGCTGCCCCGGCTGCCCGCGGGCTGGCAGCCCAACTCCGGCGGTCGCGGCGGTATCGAGAACGGGCGAACCGACACCTCGACCGGTCAGCGCCTGAACGCGGCCATTTCGACTGTGGGATACATCACACCGACGGGGATGTTTCTGAGCCTGACGCAGAGCAACGCCGACGAGGACAAGCTGGTCGGCTCTATCCATCCGTCCCAGCAGGCTCTGTTCCCGACCGGCACGGTCGACGTCGCCGGCACCAGCTGGGTTGTCTATCAAGGTGGGCAGGCCGGCGAGCCGGTGTGGACCACCAGGCTCGCCAGCCCGGTCGGCCCGACCCAGATCGCTATCACCGGTGCCGGCAGCACCGATCAGTTCCGTACGCTGGCGTCGGCGACCCAATCGCAGCCGCCTCTACCAAGTCGATAGCGCGAAGGGATATCCGAGTGACTGCACCCGAAGCGGACCTTTCTGGTTGGTCGGCGTCACCGTTCACCGGTGCCGGCTATACCCACGACGTCTACCGCAAGGGCGCCGGCCCTGGGGTGGTGCTCATTCCCGAGATACCCGGGATCCATCCCGGTGTGCTGGGGCTGGGCAATCACCTGGTGGACAACGGGTTCACCGTCGCCATCCCGTCGCTGTTCGGAGAGCCGGGCAAGCCCGCGACGGCCGGCTATATCGCCACGGCCATCGCACGGGCCTGTGTGGCAAAGGAATTCGCAGCGTTTGCGACCAACAAGCAGCGCCCGGTGTCGTTGTTTTTGCGCGCGTTGGCTCGTGACCTTAACGCGTCGACGCCGGGCAAGGGTGTGGGAGTGATCGGCCAGTGCTTCACCGGCGGCTTCGCGCTGGCCGCCGCGGTCGACGACAGTGTGCTGGCGCCGGTGCTCAGCCAGCCCTCGGTGCCGTTTCCGTTGACCGGTGCGCAACGCCGTGACCCCGGGCTGAGCGAATCCGAGCTGGCAACGGTCGCCGATCGCTGTGCCAACGAGGGCTTGTGCGCCATCGGTTTGCGGTTCAGCAAGGATGCAATGTCCCCGGGCCAACGGTTCAAGACGCTCAAGGACCGGCTCGGCGATGCGTTCGAGGTGATCGAGATCGATTCAGGCCCGGGCAACGAACACGGCTTCGGCAAGATGGCGCATTCAGTGCTGACCCTCGAGGTCCGTGAGGTCGACGGCCAGCCGGCCTACGAGGCCCGCAAGCGGGTGGTCGAGTTTCTTACCCAGAGGCTGACCTAGCCACATGGCGATCGACGACCGCGTGGCCGAAACCGGCTACGGCCCGGTGCGGGGCACCTACGCTGACCGGGCCGGCCGGGTCAAAGTGTGGAAAGGCGTTCGGTACGCCGCTGCGCCCGTGGGCGACTTGCGCTTCCGGGCGCCGGAGCCGCCCGAACGGTGGACCGAGGTGGCCGACGCGACCGCTTTCGGGGCGGCCTGCCCGCAGCCTTCGATTCCCAACGTCCCGCTGGACCTGGGCGCGCCGCAAGGCGAAGACTGCCTGAGCCTGAACATCTGGGCATCCTCGAACACCCGGCCCGGTGATCGAAAACCGGTGTTGGTGTGGCTGCACGGTGGCGCCTACGTGCTGGGGTCCGGCAGCCAGCCGCTTTACGACGGCCGCAGGTTGGCCGGCGGCGGCTCGAGCGGTGGGGTCGTCGTGGTGACGGTCAACCATCGGATCGGCGCGTTCGGCTTTCTCGACTTGTCGTCGTTCAACTCGGCACGGCAGCGTTTCGACTCGAACATCGGACTGCGTGACGTGCTGGCGGCGTTGGGCTGGGTGCGTGACAACATCGCGGCTTTCGGCGGTGACCCCGAGCGGGTCACGCTGTTCGGTGAATCCGCCGGGGCGGGGATCGTCACGACCCTGCTCGCCGTCCCGGCGGCCGCGGGCCTGTTCGCCGGGGCAATCGCCCAAAGTTCGCCTGCCACATCGGTATACGACAGCGGCAGGGCCCGGCAACTGGCGGTCACCGTGCTGGAAAAGCTGGGTATCGCCGCGTCCGATGTGCAGCGGTTGCGCGAAGCGCCGACCGCTGCGCTGGTGTCGGCGACGAGCGAAGTGTTCAACGAAGTGCCGGTGCGTAACCCTGGCACGCTGGCGTTCGTCCCGATCGTCGACGGCGACGTGCTGAGCGACTACCCGGTCAAGGCCGCGCAGGAGGGCCGCTCGCATCCGGTGCCGTTGATCATCGGTACCAATAGGTATGAGGCGGCGCTGTTTCGGTTGATGAAGTCGCCGCTGATGCCGATCACTCCCAGCGCGATCAAGTCCATGTTCACCCAGATCGCCGCCGAGCAACCCGACCTGCAATTGCCCACCGAGCCCCAGGTCGCCGCGGCCTACCCGCGAATGCGGCACAAGTCACGGGGTTTGAGCATCGCGACCGACGTGGGATTCCGGATGCCGTCGGTGTGGCTGGCCGAGGGGCACAGCAAGGTGGCGCCGGTCTATCTGTATCGCTTCGACTACTCGACTCCGCTGCTCAAGCTGTTCCTGGTGCGGGCCGCCCATGCCACCGAATTACCTTATGTCTGGGGCAATCTCGGGGGGCCCAAGGATCCCACACTGAAACTCGGCGGTGCGAAAACCGCGAGAGCGGTCTCCCGCAGAGTACGGACCCGGTGGATCAACTTCGCTACGCAGGGCAAGCCGCAGGGCCCGGCCGGCGAGCCCGAATGGACGACCTACCAAGAGACCGACCGCGCGTGCCTGATCATCGATCGGCACGACGACCTCGTGCACGATTTGGACGCACGCATCCGCGCTGCCTGGGGCACCGAAATGGTCAGCTTCCGCTAGCTCATCCGCGTGCCTTCTTGCGCGGCAGCCATGTGCGGCGTAAGGGTTCTTCGTCGGGCGCTTGCAGTTCGACGCCCTTGTACACCGCAAGGTAGACGTCGACGGTCGTGACGATCAGGATCATCAGCACCGGACCGATGACGATGCCCCAGGGGCCGAACATGGTGATGCCGGCGAACACGGCGAGCAACATGAGCGCCGAATTCAGTCGGGCGTCTTTCGGAACGAGGATTGGGCGCAAGAAATTGTCGATGTTGGTGACCACCAGCAGATGCCACAGCACGATGAACGCCCCGCCGACGACGTTGCCGTAGAAGATCATTCCGATGCCGAAGGGAATGGTCACGATTCCACCGCCCAGCGGAATGATCGACAACGCGGTCAGCAGGATCGCGAACATGAAGAACCCGTGGTGAAATCCCGCGACGTAGATCGACGCGGCGCCGGCGACCCCTTGGCATAGCGCGATGACGAACTGTCCGTTCACGGTGCCGCGCACCATGGCGCCCGCCTTGCGCAGATACAAATCGGTGACCTCGTCGCCGAGCGGGTTGAGCTGGCCTATCAACGTCCGTACTTTCTCGCGGTTCACCAGCAGTGCGACAAATACGTACAGAAAGATGATCGCTTGCGTCACGACGCCGACGACGCTTCCGGCCGCGCCGTGCAGAAACTGCAGGAGCCATTGGCCAAGATGCTGCGCTCCGCTGATCATCGCTTTGCGGAGTGCTTCCGCCGTGAGTGTGATGTGCAGGAATGGAACTCGGGCCAGCAGGTCATTGACGAGGTGCAAGACCTTGTCGCCCAGCGTGCTCGGATCGGTCGTTTTGACCCAATCGGCGACGCTGCCGACCATGCGGGAAATCTGGACGATCGCCAGCAGCACCAAGAGTCCGATTGGTACGGCAACGATGACCAGTGCCGACAACAGGGTGCAGGTGGCCGATAAGCCGGCCCCGAGCCGCCTGTTAAACCGGTTGAAAAGTGGCGTGAACAAATGAGCCCCAACCGCGGCCACCACGACGAGGACAAAATAGTTGCGCAGGAAATACGCACCGAACAGCAGAGCGATGATCGTGAGCACCGCCAGAGCGCGTTTCTGATTCAGCGTGAAATCGGTGTTAATCGCCGCTTTCCGTGTAGGTGCCGAGCCTGTTTCGGTCATGGCCCTCCTTAGCGAAAGTACGCGGCTACGCCTGCGCTACTCCGGTGGCCCCGCGGCCACGACGGACGTTAAATGCGGATGAGCGGAGGCCTTGATCTGTTCGAACAGATCTTTGTAATACGGCAGGCATTCCTCCATGGCCTGCTCGGTGGTGAACAGCGGCTGATAGCCCAAGTCCCGTTGCGCCTTGGCGATCGAAAAGTAGTTGTCGAGGTAAAGCCGTTCCACCGCAAGGGGTTCCAGTGGCGGCTTGGGCAACCCGAAGCGGAAGTGCAGCCACTGCGACAGTGACATCACGTCGCGGACCAGCCGGCCCGGCACGCGCATCCGAGGCCAGTGCTCGCCACAGGCCGTGACGATCGGTTGCGCGAACTCGAACATGTTGATCGGCTCGCCGTCGTTGATGAAGTAAACCTGTCCGGGTGCGGTGCCACCGGGCACCAGGTGCTCCGCGGCCAGCACGAAACCATGAATCAGGTTGTGCAC
Source organism: uncultured Actinomycetota bacterium (assembly GCA_963767375.1). Classification (GTDB taxonomy): domain Bacteria; phylum Actinomycetota; class Actinomycetes; order Mycobacteriales; family Mycobacteriaceae; genus Mycobacterium. Next base: position 774,997 of record CAVYDT010000001.1, on the reverse strand, counting down.
GTAGGAGTTATCGAGTTTGGCGTTCTTGCTCCCGACGAGCACCTTGACGTGGCCGGCGACCACGCTTTCGAAGAGTCTGCGGAACATCGTCTGGTCGCCGCGTCCCCAGATGCCGCTTGGCCGGATGGAGCACGTCAGCATGCCGTCCACACCGTTCTGGGAGAGGATGAACTTCTCGGCGACCACCTTGGTTTCGGTGTAGAGGTCGTTGAACCGTTCGGTGTAGGGCAGCGTCTCATCGCCGCCGGAGATGCGCTGGCCGCCCATCACCACACTGTTGGAGGCGGTGTAGATGAATCGCTTGACGCCGGCCTTTTGCCCGGCCTGCGCCAGGTTCTTGGTGCCGTCGACGTTCACCGCATAGCTGCGCTTTCGGTACTCGTCGGTCACCGACGCGCCGCCCATCAGCTCGATGATCGCCGCGGTGTGAAACACCGTGTCGATGCCGTCCACCGCCGCGGTGCAGACGGCCGCGTCGGTGATGTCGCCCTGCAGCACCTCCAGCTTCGGATGCTGCGGCAGCGGCGACGGAGCGCGGTCGAACGACCGCACCTGGTATCCGCGGTCGAGCAGGGCGGTCACCAGGTTCGCGCCGACGAAGCCTGAGCCCCCGGTGACCAGGACGCGTCCCAGTTCGGTTTGCAACGATGCATCACCCATAGTGTCGAAGGATAACTGAAACGTGTTCCAGAATGGAAAAAGATTCGCTTCCCGACTGAGCCGGGCTCAGCTATCTTCGGCCTCGGCGGCGGCAAGCGCGTCGGCTACCCGTTGGCGAGCTCCAGCTAAGTGCTCCTCGCATCTTTTCGCGAGTTGCTCGCCCCTTTCCCACAGCTGCAGCGACGCCTCGAGGTCAAGTCCGCCTTGCTCGAGTTGCCGCACGACTTCGATCAGTTCGTCCCGGCAATGTTCATAGCCGAGCTGACTAATGGGTGTAATTGACGGCACACCGTCGTCTTCCTGGCTGTTCTCGTCAGGCACCATCAATCCGTCCTTCACTCACGGCCGCGACGGCGCCGTCGGCAACCCGCACCCGCAGCCTGGTGCCAGGGGGAGCGTCGTTGACCGACCGCAGCACTCCCATCGGTTTCGCGGTCGGGACCGCCTGCACCACCGCGTAGCCGCGGGCCAATGTGGCCGCCGGGCCCAGCGTGGCCAGCCGTGCGGCCAGGTGACCGACGCGTTCGGTCTCGGCGGCGACCAGCCTGCTGACATCGCGGCGCACCGCCGACCGAGCGCGGCGAACTTCTTCGGCGCGCGCGTCGAGGGCCTTCAGCGGCTCGGCCAACACCGGGCGGCTACGCAACTGGGCCAGCGCGCGTTGTTCGCGGGACACCCAATTGCGCAGTGCCTGCGCGCTGCGCCGGCGTAGGTCGTCGACCAGCCGCTGCTCGGCGGCGGTATCCGGGACCACCTTCTTGGCCGCGTCGGTGGGGGTGGCCGCGCGCAGGTCGGCGACCAGGTCGCACAGCGGGTTGTCGGGTTCGTGACCGACCGCGCTGATCACCGGCGTGTGGCAGGCCGCGATCGCGCGGCACAGCGTCTCGTCGGAAAACGGCAGCAAGTCCTCGACGCTGCCGCCGCCGCGGGCCAGCACGATCACGTCGACGTCGGAGTCCTGATCGAGTTCGCGCAACGCCTCGACGATCTGCGGAACGGCGTTGGGGCCCTGGACGGCGGTGTTGCGAACGGCGAACCGCGCCGCGGGCCACCGCGCGGTGGCCACCGTCGTTACATCGCGTTCGGCGGCGCTGGCCCGGCCCGTGATCAACCCAATTGTGTTGGGCAGAAACGGGATCGGCCGCTTAAGTCGCGGTTCGAAGAGGCCCTCGGCGTCCAACAGCCGGCGCAGCCGGTCGATGCGGGCCAGTAACTCCCCGATGCCGACGGCGCGAATCTCACTGACGCGCAAGGAAAATGTGCCGCGCCCGGTGTAGAACGAGGGCTTGCCACAGACCACCACCTGAATGCCTTCGGCCAGTTTCACCGGTGCGCGCGCCACCAGGTCGCGCGAACACGTCACGGTCAGCGACATGTCGGCCGCCGGGTCGCGCAACACCATGAACACCGTCTTGGCGTCCGGCCGGATGGTGACCTGGGCCAGCTGACCCTCGACCCAGACGGTGCCCAGCTTGTCGATCCAGCCCGCGATCCGGATCGCGACCGCGCGAACCGGGAACGGGTTCTCGGCCGAATTCCCTTGGCTCACTTTGCAGTCGCGCGGGTGATCCTGTTGGCGAGCAGCGTCTCGAACGGAGCGCGGGCCTTGGTGGCCTGCTCGTAGGCCAGCAGTGCCTCGAGTTCGTCGACATCCAGGGATTGCAACCGGGCCCGCAGCTGGGCGAGCGTCAGGGCCGGATAGTCGAGATCGGCTGCCACCGCCGGCGCCGGAAGGGTCGCCTTATTCTTCTTCGGTTGTTTGGCGGGCGGCGGTGTGGTCGGGGCATCGTCCGTGTCGGATATCGAGTACAAGGCGAACCGTCCCTCGGCCCGGCGATCGCCGTCGGCGCCGTCCAGTGTCGCGAATGCCCCGGTGGCGTCCTCGGGCAGGTCCTCGTCGAACGTTGCCCACTCCGGCTTCTCGTCCTTCGGTGGAAAGATCGACTCCAGCGTGGTGTCTCCCTTGATCACCAGCTCGGCCAGGTTCTGCTGACACAGCATCACCAGGTGCGCCGCCTGACTGACCAACGTCATCGGGTACATCAGGATGGTTTTCGGAAGCTTCATGGTCTCCTCGACGGCGACCGTCGCCGCGCCGACCAATAGCCGAACCCCATACGGTGCAGTAGCCATGGGTCCAAGACTGCCAAAAGCAGCGGCCAACTCCAAGCCGAGGCCGGTGGCCGGGCCGAAGACGCACCCCACTACAAAATCAACGCTCTGGCTCGTCCAGCGGGACGGTCTCAATCGTGGAGGATTGGTATGCCGCCGCCGCCAGGTCGGTTACGCGGCGCGAGGGCCATGCCATGATCCGTGAACCGTAGTCTTTTTCAAGTCGCGCCGGGCTGTCATTGCTGGGTGTAGGCGAGTCACGGGAGCCGGTTGTGTCCGGTTCCGGACGCGACGCTCGATTGCGCGGATCATCCCCCAAACTACGGTCACGATCGCGACCGCCGCGATCAGCAGGGCGAGGGCATCCCCGGAGGCGATCAAGACGATGGTGCCTGCGACGAGCCAGAATGCGGCGACTGTGTCGTGTCTTCTCTGGTGTCGCTTGGTCGTGGTGGGCTGCATGTCTACCTCGCTTCGATTCGAGGTCACCTTCCGATTAGTGGCCTTTTACCGCAACGCGTGGACCATGAGAAGACTGCCCACTCTCGGGTGATGGTGACCCATTTCACTCGGATTGGTGACGTCTGTGATTCGGAAGGCGCCCGGACCTAATTGAGTCGCTACCCTGGGACTCATGCCGCCGACTGTTGATATGGGAATTCCCGGCGCATCCAGGTCGGTGACTGAGCGCCCAACCGAAAAACGGGTTCTCCTCGCGGAGCCTCGTGGGTACTGCGCCGGTGTGGATCGCGCCGTCGAAACAGTCGAGCGCGCGCTGGAGAAGCACGGCGCCCCGGTCTATGTGCGCCACGAGATCGTGCACAACCGGCACGTGGTCGACACCCTGCAAAAGGCCGGGGCGGTTTTCGTCCAGGAGACCGACGAGGTTCCCGAGGGAGCCATTGTGGTGTTCTCCGCGCACGGCGTCGCGCCGACGGTGTACGCGGCTGCCGCCGAACGCAACCTGCAGACCATCGACGCCACCTGCCCGCTGGTCACCAAGGTGCACAACGAGGCCAGGCGATTCGCCCGTGACGACTACGACATCCTGCTGATCGGCCATCAAGGCCACGAGGAAGTCATCGGTACCGCCGGCGAAGCGCCTGATCACGTGCAGCTGGTCGATGGGGTCGCCGCCGTGGCGAAGGTGACGGTCCGGGACGAGAACAAGGTGGTCTGGCTATCGCAGACCACGCTGTCGGTCGACGAGACGATGGAGATCGTCGAGCGGCTGCGTCAGCGTTTCCCGAAGCTGCAGGATCCGCCCAGCGACGACATTTGCTACGCGACGCAAAACCGGCAGGTCGCGGTCAAGGCGATGGCGCCCGAGTGCGAGCTGGTCGTCGTCGTCGGCTCGCGCAACTCGTCAAATTCGGTGCGGCTGGTCGAGGTGGCGTTGGGTGGCGGCGCCCGGGCCGCTCACCTGGTCGACTGGGCCGACGACATCGATCCGGCGTGGCTGGAGGGTGTCACCACCGTAGGTGTCACCTCGGGTGCATCGGTCCCCGAGGTTCTGGTGCGGGGCGTACTGGAACGGCTGGCCGACTGCGGCTACGGCGTGGTGCAACCGGTGAGCACGGCCCAGGAGACGCTGGTGTTCGCACTGCCACGCGAGATTCGGTCAGTTCTGAAGAAGAACTAGCCAAGAATTAGCCCTCGTACTCCCAGGATTCAGCTGGGCGCCGGCCCCGGGACTGACCCGGTGTGCGGGATCGACTCCGGCGCTCGGCTAGCGGCTCGTCGTCGTACGCGTCTGGACTTTCGTCGCGCGATGCTGACCCGCGGTAGCGAACCTGCGAGATCGGGTGGTGTGTCGGGCCGGCACCGTTCGGGGCACGACGGCGCGGCGGCTCGTACGGCTCGTAGGACTCGTACGGGCTGAAGTCGGCGTGGGGATCGAAGCCGCGACCGTTCGGCCGCTCGTAGCCATTGCGTCGACCATACGAATCTCGACGCATTTCCCGTGGCGGCTGGTCGTTCGGGTCATAGTCCGCCGGCCTGGGGCGCCGGCGCGGCCGACGGGGCGGCTCGTCGGGCTCGAAATCGCGGTCGGCCGTCGAGCCACGGCGGCTTCCGTGCCGCCGCCGGTCGGCCGGGGTTTCGTAGTCCTGCTCCAGCGGGGCTCGAGAATGCCGGGAGCGGCTGCTTCGGACGGGTCGTTGGGTGGGTCGACTGCCGCGGGCGGCCCGGCTGCGCCGGTCGACCGCCTTGACCCGCTCGGCGTCGGCGGACGAACCCTCGTCCTCGTCGTCGGCGTCGCGGCTCAGAACAAACGCCAGTTTCGCGGCGATGCCGCTCATGACGGACTTTGCGTCGGGGGTCTCGGTGGCGCTGGGGGTGTCAGCCACGTCGCCCGTGCTGTTCGGCGCGCGGTGTGTCAACCCGAAATACCACCGGATCAAGCCGATCAGCAGCACGCCGCCGGCCGTCCCCAGCATCAGCGGGAAACGCTCGATGAGCGGATAGCCGCAGTTGATCAGGAGGTCCTTGAGGTTGCCGACCTTGCCGCCGTGAAACAGCCAGTAGGCGCCGGGCACCGCGCAGAAAAGGATCAGCGGCGGCTGGATGACGGCGGTGAACACTCCCGACTGCCGGACAACCAGCACCGCCACCACGCAGCCGGCTATGTAGAGGACAGCGAAGACATCGGTCAGGTCCTGGTGTCCGGATCCGGCGTCGATCGCGTACCCGATCGCCGTCGCGGTCGTGGCGATAAGCAGGGCTGCCCACCACGGCAGACCTGGGATATTGGGGTGGATCGACCGGTGGGAAGCCTCCACCGCCGACCCCGCCCGCTTTGCTGACACAGTAGAACCGTACCGGCAATGGGCCCAAAGGCCTGTAAATAGCTTGTAGAAATGCCTTGGCGCGCCATCGGCTGGTCCTGATCGGAAGGCCCCGCTGCGTCGCCCTAGACTTGGCTCCCTGTGAGCCTGAGCCTGGGAATCGTGGGTCTGCCCAATGTCGGCAAGTCGACGCTGTTCAACGCGCTGACCCGGAACAACGTGCTGGCGGCCAACTATCCGTTCGCGACGATCGAGCCGAACGAGGGCGTGGTTTCGCTGCCCGACCCACGCCTGGCCAAGCTGGCCGAGCTGTTCAACTCGGAGCGGGTCGTCGCGGCGCCGGTGACCTTCGTCGACATCGCGGGCCTGGTCAAGGGCGCTTCCGAGGGGGCCGGGCTGGGTAACAAGTTTCTGGCGCACATCCGCGAATGCGACGCCATCTGTCAGGTGGTTCGGGTGTTCTCCGACGATGACGTGACGCACGTCAGTGGTGAGGTCGATCCCAAGTCCGACATCGAGATCGTCGAGACCGAGCTCATCCTGGCGGACATGCAAACCCTGGAGCGCGCGCTGCCCCGGCTGGAGAAGGAAGCCCGCACCAACAAGGAACGCAAGCCCCTCTACGACGCGGCGCTGGCGGCCCAACAAGTGCTAGACAGCGGGAAGACCTTGTTCGCCGCGGGCCTGGACGTTTCGGTGCTGCGTGAGCTGAACCTGTTGACCACCAAGCCATTTCTGTACGTCTTCAACGCCGACGAGGGTGTGCTGACCGACGCCGCACGGATCGCCGCGCTGCGCGAGCTCGTCGCTCCCGCGGATGCGGTGTTCCTGGACGCCGCCATCGAGTCCGAGCTAGCCGAGCTCGACGACGAGTCCGCCGCCGAGCTGCTCGAGTCGATCGGGCAGACCGAGCGCGGCCTCGACGCGCTGGCCCGGGCCGGCTTTCACACCCTCAAGCTGCAGACCTACCTGACGGCGGGCCCGAAGGAGGCCCGGGCGTGGGTGATTCATCAGGGCGATACCGCACCCAAGGCGGCCGGGGTGATCCACACCGACTTCGAGAAGGGCTTCATCAAGGCCGAGATCGTGTCCTACGACGACCTGATCGCCGCTGGGTCCATGGCGGCGGCCAAGGCGGCCGGCAAGGTCCGGATGGAAGGCAAGGACTACGTGATGGTCGACGGCGACGTGGTGGAGTTCCGGTTCAACGTCTAGCGGCAAAGCCGCTGCGCTAGCTTGTCTATAGCCAACGATGGAGAATTACCCTTCTGCAGAGAAGACGTCGATCGGCCGCACGAGCGTCAACATCACCAGTGGGATTTGCCGGCTAGTCGACTGCTGATAAGTCAGGTACGGCGGGTACAGATGAGCCATATACGCCCACACCTGATGGCGCTCCTCGCCTTCGGGCTCCCGCCACGTGGCCTCGAACGCTTGGGTCGCGATCTGCACACCGATCGTGTTGCTCGCCAATACATTCAAGTACCACCCCGGATGCGTGTCGGCACCGCCCTTCGATGCCACGATCACGATCTCGCCACCGACGTTGCCGTAGATCAACGGCGTGACATAGACCTTCGCCGATTTGCGACCCACACACTTGATCAAGCAGTGCGTGGTCAGCGCACGGCCCCCGACCGCGCTAACGTCCAAGATGTGGCCCCGTGTGCCACCGGAGGTCAGATAGTTCTCGAGGTGCTCGCTGATCCAGTCACGTCGCGCCGCTCGGATCGCTGCGGCATCGCCGTCGCCCATGGGTGACTCCTGAACGTAGACGGGGCGAAGGTGATTGGACCAAACCTGCGTCGCTAACTTCGCCCGGCTGAATCATGAAACCACGCCCCCACCCGGTTGGTTAGGGCGGCCGACGACGGCGACGTCGTCGAGTTCCGACACGGAGCAACGTCAAAGTCCACGAAATGAGGCCGCTACGAGACGGCGGGCGGAAGAAAGCTTGGCTCCTGCACCGACTGGCTCTTGGTCAAGCTAAAGGGGCGTGCAATCGATGCGCTGCCGTGGGACAAGTATCCGCAGGCGGCCTCGGTGCGGACCACGATCATCGTGCCAATCCCGGTGGCGGGGTCCCAGGCCATTTGTTCGAAACCGCTATGCACCGTCCCGTCATTACAGCGCCACGCCGCGGGATTAGGCGGAAAATCTGCGTGCCACCGGTCAGCGAAGAACTGGGGCCTGGCCCGAGGCCGGAGTCAGCGCGGTTAGAGGTGTCTGAGTCCCCGACATCGTTGACAGGTGAGTCGCATTCAAATGCCACCGACGCCGAAACTCCATGCTGGCGAATAACCCCCTATTCACGAGCTGCCGAAGCAATTACTAAAGGGAATTACTCGGACGGACTATCACCCGAGCCCCGGCGAGCGGTGAGATCAGCAGTACGCTCATGCCATGGCGGAAACGTCATACGCCAATTGCGGCGATCTCAGCCTGGCGTATCAGGTGTTCGGCGACGGCCCCCTAGAACTCGTCTTCGTCGGGCCGATGGTCAGCCACATCGAGCTGTTCTGGACCCAGCCCGAATTCAAGGCCTTCTTCGACCAGCTCGCCACGTTCTGTCGCGTCCTCCTGTTCGACAAGGCCGGGGTCGGGCTGTCGGACCCCATCCCGAAAGTCCGCTTGCTCGAAGAGCGAGCAGCCGAGATCCAGGCCGTCATTGACGCCGTCGGATTCGGAAAGCCGGTGCTCTTCGGCATGAGCGAGGGCGGCCCGCAGGCCATCATGTTCGCGGCAAAACGACCGGAGCGAACGCGGGCGCTGATCCTCTACGGTTCATTCGCGTTCATGCACGGCGCCAGCTGGGATGATTTGGATCGCGACCCGGCCGAGCTGCGGGCGCGCACCCTTGCCGAGCTGGGTGAGGACTACGCGCCGTCGACGGAGCAGCTCGCCCGCGCCCAGGAATTCGTCCACGCCGCCCGCTCGGCTTGGGGCAGCGGTGCAGCAGCCAAGTGGTGGTTCCCGTCGGCCCGCTCGACACGCCAGCTCGCCATGTTCGAACGCATGAGCGCCAGCCCGGGGATGCTGCGAGCGACAGTCGAATCGGCGTTCCGAATCGACGTCCGGCCGATCCTGCCGACGATCACCGTGCCAACCCTCGTCATCCATGCGCGCGAGGACCTCATGCCTGTGCAGGGCAGCCGGTACCTCGCCGACCACATCCCCGGCGCGCAGTACCTCGAGGTCGACGGCGCGAACCACGCGCCATGGCTCACCGAACCCGACCGGATCCTGGCCGAGATCGAGGAATTCCTCACCGGCAGCCACGCGCCACCGTCGCAGTCCCATCGCGCTCTGCGCACCGTGCTGTTCACCGACATGGTCGCCTCGACGCAACACGCCGCGGCAGCGGGCGATGAGCGGTGGCGCGCGGTGCTGCAGCGCTTTGGCGAGATCACCGCCGAGCTCACACAACGGTTCGGCGGCACGGTGGTCAAGAGCACCGGCGACGGCCACCTCACTACGTTCGACGGGCCGACGCAGGCCATCCGCTGCGCCGAGGCCCTACGCGTCGACGCCGATACCCTGGGCATCGAGATCCGCGCAGGCATCCACACCGGCGAGTGCGAACTTCTCGACGCCGACATCGGGGGGCTTGCCGTACATATCGCGGCACGCATTCTCGGCGAGGCGGGTGCCGGTGAAATCCTCGTCTCGCGCACCGTGCGCGATCTGGTCGTCGGGTCGGGCACCGGCTTTGAGGACCGTGGCAGCGTCGAGCTGCGGGGCGTACCCGGCACCTGGCAACTGCTGGCGGTGGATCGCCACGGCCCGCGGGCAGGATCGGCTGAAGCAGAGCTGGCATCAATGCCGACCCCCGGGCCTCGGACCGCGATGCGGCGCTCGGACCGCGCCGTGGAGGTGATCGCGACGCGGGCACCGTGGATGCTGCGCGGGATGGCCCGCCTCGCCCCGGCCACCGGCCGCCGCTGAACTGCCGGAGTCAGCGCGGTTGGAGGTGTCTGAGTCCTCGACATCGTTGACAGGTGAGTCGCATTCAGATAGCGCCGACGCCGATGCATCCGTGCAGGCCCCCACGTTCACGAGCTGCCTAGGCAATCACTAAACGGGATTACCTGCGGGGACTATTACTCGTGCCCCGGCGAGCGGTGGGATCAGCAGTACGCTCATGCCGTGGCGGACACGTTGTACGCACCGTGCGGCGATCTGAGCCTGGCGTATCAGGTGTTCGGCGACGGGCCGGTCGAGCTGGTCTGCGTCGCGCCGCTCGTCAGCCACGTCGAGCTGGTCTGGACCCAGCCCGAATTCAAGGCCTTCTTCGACCAGCTCGCCACGTTCTGTCGCGTCCTCGTGTTCGATAAGGCCGGGGTCGGGCTGTCGGACCCTATCCCGCACGTTCGCACGCTGGATGATCGAGTGGCCGAGATCGAGGCCGTCATGGACGCCGCCGGCTTCGGAAAGGCCGTCCTCTTCGCCCAGGGTGCGGGCGGCCCGGCCTCCATCGTCTTCGCGGCAACACAACCGGAGCGAACCCGGGCGTTGATCCTCGACGGCACGACCGCGTACCACTTCGTCACCGAGTGGGAAGATATCGACCGCGACCCGGCCGAGGTGCGGGAGCGCGTCCTTGCCGAACTGGGTGAGGACTATGCGCCGTCGGTGGGGCAGCTCACCCGTATCCAGGAGATCAGCCGCGCCATCCGCTCGGCGTGGGGCAGCGGTGCGGCATTCGGGGCCAGCCTGCCGTCGTACGGGTCGATACGGCAGCTCGCGATGTTGGAGCGTATGTGCGCCAGCCCGGGGATGGCGCGGGCGACGCTCGAAGCGATGTTCCGGACCGACGTGCGGCCGATCCTGCCGACGCTCTCCGTGCCCACCCTGGTCATCCATGCCCGCGAGGACCCCATTCCGGTGCAGGGCGGTCGATACCTCGCCGACCACATCCCGGGCGCGCGGTACCTCGAGGTCGGGGACGCGTACAGTTCGGTCTCGCTCGAAAGGATGCTGACAGAGGTCGAGGAGTTCCTCACCGGCAGCCATGCGGCGCCGGCGCCGTCACATCGTGCCCTGCGCACCGTGTTGTTCACCGACATTGTCGCGTCGACACAACACGCCGCGGCGGCGGGCGACCAGCGGTGGCGGGTGGTGCTGCAGCGCTTTGGTGAGATCACCGCCGACCTGACGAAACGATTCGGCGGCACGGTGGTCAAGAGCACCGGCGACGGTCACTTGGCCACGTTCGACGGTCCGACGCAGGCCATCCGCTGCGCCGAGGCCTTGCGCGCCGACGCCGAAACACTGGGCATCCAGATCCGCGCGGGCGTCCACACCGGCGAATGCGAGCTGCTGGATACCGACATCGGCGGGCTCGCCGTCCACATCGCCGCGCGGATTCTCGGCCAGGCCGGCGCCGGTGAAATCCTTGTCTCACGCACCGTGCGTGATTTGGTCGTCGGCTCGGGCACGGGCTTTGAGGACCGCGGCAGCGTCGAGCTGCGTGGCGTGCCCGGCAGCTGGCAACTGCTGGCGGTCGACCGCCATGGCCCGCGGGCGGGATCGCCTGAGGCGGAACTGGCGTCAATGCCCACTCCTGGCCGTCGGACCGCGATGCGCCGCTCGGACCGCGCCGTGGAGATGATCGCAAGGCGGACACCGTGGCTCCTGCGCGGGATGGCCCGCCTCGCCCCGGCCACCGGCCGCAGCTGAACAGCCGGAGTCAGCGCGGTGGAGGTGTCTGAGTCCTCAACATCGTTGACAGGTGAGTCGCATTCAGATACCGCCGACGCCGATGCAACCGTGCTGGACCCCACATTCATGAGCTACCTCGTCTGCTCAGACGTGCACCGCGGGGGCTGTAGTCGATATACACCGGTCCCTGCGAAAGGGGCTCAAACCCGGTGTGCATCGGGTCCGACGAATAGAAGGTTGGAATCACTGATTGCTTGATTGCGGTCCAAGGGAAATTCTTGAGAGGTGGCGACGTTAGAGCAATGGATTCGGCGGTCTGGCAGCGCGCTACTGGGAGGCGCTTTCGCGTTGTCCAGTTTCGGGCTAGTTGGCGGCCCCTGGGTTCAGGCGGCCCCGGCCCCTGCGCCCAGCAATCACTGGTGCCCAGGTGATCAATGGGACGCGGGATGGGGCAGAGCCTACGACTGGGACTGGAATCACTGCCATGACTGGCAAGGTCCGGCAGGCCAAAGTGGTCCGGCGGGCTCGGGACCCTGGGGGCCCGCGCCGGCGTGGGCGCCGCCGCAGCCAGCGCCGGCGCCGTGGGCGCCTGGGGCTCAGCTGATGTGGAACCCGACCACCGGTGTTTGGGGATTCTGGAACAACGGGATATGGACTCCGGTCTAACCCAACGTGGGTCGAGTTCCGCTGCGCCGCAACAACAAAATTCGCGAAATGGCTCGCCCCGCGCACCTTTGATCGTGCCTGCGCCGCGGCTACCATCGTCCTAGAGAAACCATCACTAGTAGCCACCAGGAAGGCGGCACATGACAACGTCGTCGCTCGTTTCGAAATTGGGTGCCGAGCTGTTCGGCACCTTCTGGTTAGTCTTCGGCGGCTGTGGCAGCGCAATCTTCGCGGCCAAACAGATTGCCCAAGCCGAAGACGGCAGCGCCACCTACCAATTGGGCATCGGGTTCCTTGGAGTGGCACTGGCTTTCGGGCTCACTGTGGTCACGATGGCTTACGCCGTCGGGCACATCTCGGGCGGACATTTCAACCCTGCGATCAGTCTGGGCGCCGCGGCCAGCGGCCGGCTGCCGTGGAAGGATCTTCCCGGGTACTGGATTTCCCAGGTCGTCGGTGGCCTGATCGCAGGCGTGGCGCTGGTGACCATCGCCAAGGGAAAGTCCGGATTTTCACCCGTCGGGCACATGGCCGCGAACGGATACGGCGAGCATTCGCCCAGCCATTACTCGCTGGGAGCCGTGATCATCGCCGAGGTCTTGCTGACGGCGTTCTTCCTCATCGTGGTGCTCGGCGCGACGGACGATCGAGCTCCGAAGGGGTTCGGGCCGTTGGCGATCGGGCTGTCGCTGACGCTCATCCACCTGATCTCGATCCCGATCAGTAACACCTCGGTCAATCCGGCCCGGTCCACCGGTGTCGCCTTCTTCAACGGTGACGGCGCACCCGGTCAACTGTGGGTGTTCTGGCTGGCACCGCTGATCGGCGGGCTTATCGGCGGCCTGATCTATCCGCTGCTGTTTGGGGGCGGCAAGTCGACGCCGGTTGAGGCGGCGCCGCAGAGCAATTGAGAAGGGGGGCGGGCATGGGTGGTGTGCCCAGTCGTCAGGCTCGCTTGGCACACGCGGCGAAGCACGCCGCATTGTGGAACGCGGGCAAGAAAGACGAATGGGTGGCATCGTGGCGCACGATCTGCCCGGGCTAGGTCCGCATGTTCGATCCCGTTGGCACGGGGGAGAAGCACGGCTTCGACACCGCGACTTCGGAGGCGTTCGACATGTTCCAGTCCATCCTCAAGATCAAGATGGTCACGGTCCAAGTGAACGGCAACGAGATGGCCTGGGTGTGCGAGAATCACTTCGGCACCGAGCCGAACGTTCAAATGGCTTACAGCATAGAAACTTTCGCATGGGACGAGGACGGAAATCTGCTCATCAAGACCTACTATCCGATGCCCGAGAGCGTTGGCTCCGACAGCGACCCCTACGAGCACCTTCTCGAGGGTCAGCCGTAGCCCACGGCGACTAGCGCGGTTTGAGTCGGAACATCGGAATCTGCCGACCGACGGGAGACGTCTTGGCGCGGTAATCGGCATACCCGGCGTAGACCTGCTCGGCCAACCGGTAGAGCCGTGTGTACTCGTTAGAATCGGTGACCCCGCCGGCGGTAAAACTCTCTTCGCCGAACTCGCACTCGGGATGCGCCTTCAGGTTGTAATACCACTGCGGATGCTTGGTTCCCCCGTAGTTCGACGCCAGCAGGATCACGTCGGGCCCGTCGTGGAAGTAGGTGAGCTGCACCTCCCGCCGCTGGCCCGACTTCGCCCCGGTCGAGACGAGGGGCGCATTGATGATCGCGCCCATATTCACCCGGCCGCCGGTTAGCCGGAACAAATAGGGATCGGTGTGACGTGCGACGTGGCGCGCCATGAACTGACCTGCGCGGGAACGTCCGAAACGAACATTGGCCCGATACAGTCGGCCTCGCTTCTTGTGCGGGTCGACATAGCGCAGTGGCACGCACTAAACCGTACTCGCCAACGCCCAGGGGCAGGTCAACGGGCTGATCGGGCGCATTACCTATAAAGAAAGTGCTTCTGTTTCGATATGTTCGCCATTATGTGACATTCTGTGACTATATAACGTGCACCATTATCCATTTAATGGTGATGCGTGTCACAAATTTTGGTAACCTAAGTATGTTATTGCTAGCGTCCCCGTTCGTGATTACTATTGCGACGTTGCTGGCGCTTGTTAATCAGGTTTCCGGCACGCCCTACATCGTGGGTGGAGATTCACCCGCCGGGACCGACTGCTCCGGGTTGGTTTCATGGGTTACGAATGCGGCCACTGAGCGACCGGTTTTCGGCGGCCGCTTTAACACCGGGAACGAGGAAGCTGCCTTGCTGCAGCGTGGCTTCCAATATGGAACCGCGCCCAATGCCCTGGTGGTCGGGTGGAATGGCCACCACACGGCGGCGACCCTGCCCGACGGAACACCGGTGTCCAGCGGTGAAGGCGGTGGCGTACACGTCGGTGGCGGTGGTGCCTACCAGCCACAATTCACCCACCACATGTTCCTGCCGATGCCGGACGACGGCTCGGGCCTCCCGCCTCCGCCCGATGCACCGCCCCCGCCTGACGCTCCGCCGCCGCCCCCGCCGGCGGTTTTGGTCGACGCGCCGGCCCCGGCTCCGGACCTTCCGCCGCCCCCCGCGGAGCCGCCGGGTGACCCCGGAATTGCGACCACATAACAATTCCACTCGACCATTAATAGGTTCTGCCGAACAAATCAGCCGGTGAATGGCTTGGTATGACCAAGGCCATATCGCCGGCCGATTTGTGGTTTATGTCACTGCGCGAAGGACGTCACTTCAGCTCAGGCTGAGCTGATCGGGGCCGCCCGTGATAGGCGCTCATTAGCATGTCCCTGGTGACGCCTTCGACTACTCATCTAGGTGCCGTAATCGCTGCGAACCGCGCCGCCATCGCCGCCGACAAGTCCAACGCACAGGTTGTGTTCCGGGCCTCGGCCACCGCTCACGACGCGGCGGCCAGCACGGTCAACCTCGGTCAGTATCGGGTCGAGGTCGACGAGCCGCCACCCCTGGGCGGGGACGGCAACGCCCCTAATCCGGTCGAGTACTACTTAGCCTCGCTGCTGTCCTGCCAGGTCGTCACCTGGCGCATCTGGGCCGAAAAGCTGGGAATCAAGGTCGACGGCATCACCGCGCATGCCGAAGGCGATCTCGACGTGCAGGGCTTCTTCGGTCTCAGTTCTGGTTCTGGGGGCGCGGTCCGTCCGGGATTCAACGAGGTGCGGCTGGTGATCACGGTGAGCGGACCGGAGACGCCGGAGCGTTACCGTGAAGTGCAGGAAGCGGTCGACGCGCATTGCCCGGTGCTGGATCTGACGCGCAACGCGACACCAGTGACGACGAGCGTGCAGATCGCCTAACCGACGGCCACCGTGATTTCGTTGCCGAGCTGGTAACCCGGCGCCAGCGGCAGCGTGTCACCGCTCCAGAACTTGCCTGGGTCGAACCAGTTTGTTTCCTTTTCGGTGGCAAGCAATCCCATCTCCTCGTAGGTGATCGCGACCGTCTCCGCACAATACGCCGTGGCCAGGCTCATCTGCCGGTCTTCCCTGCGCCGGCGGGTCTGCTCGCGAACTTTCTTGTCCACGAACGGGATTCCCCTCACCCAGTCGTTGACGGTCGGGAGCCGGCCGCGCAGCCACCGGCCGGTCAGCCGCGCGGTGGTGGGGAACGCCGTGCCGTCCATTCGCGCGATCACCCGCAGCAGCGCATTCTCCTGTTGGCGGGTGGTGTCTGGCGTCAACTGGCGTAGCCAGCACCGCTGGTGGTAGCGCTCCGTCCACTGCAGGACCGCTTGCCGAAGATCGTTGAGCTGTACGCCACGGTGGTTGCTTCCGGTCCACATGTCGACGAGTTTGTCGCCCAATTCGGCATGCCAGATCAACGGCGGCAAGTCGTCGATGGCCACCGTCATGCCGACGTGGTTCACCGGGGCATTCGTCAAGGTCTGGATGGCGCGGTCGGGCCGTGATCCGCCGCGAAACAGCCAGAGGTCGCCGGTCCGGGTTTCTTCGAGCGCCTGGTCCAGGGTCAGCATCAACGGCTCAGCACTTCGTTGGCGAGCTTTCGCGCGGAGACGGCCGCGGGATAGCCGGCGTAGCCGGTCATGTGGTAGATCACCTCTTCGATCTCCTCGAGGGTCAACCCATTGTTCAACGCGATCTGGAAGTGGATCTTCAGTTCGTCGCTGGCCCGCAGCGCGATGAGCGCGCCGAGGGTTACTAGGCTGCGGGACCGGCGATCCAGGCCGGGGCGCGTCCACAGCGCGCCGAAAACGTGCTCGAGGCTCAGCTCGCCGAGTTCGTCGGCGACGCCGCCGTCGCGCAGGCTGCTGACCTCGTCCGGAATGCCGGGCAGCAGCTGCTTGAGCACTTCCAGCCCCTGAGTTCGGTTGTCAGTCATGGTGTTGGCCTTTCGCTACGGTTCGCGGGATATCTGGTAGTCGATGTAGGCGTCCCAGTTCTCGACGCGACGGCGCAACTCGTCCACAACATGGGGGTGAGTGGGCACGAAGAATCGGTTGTGCAGGATCGCGTCGGCGACCAGCTCGCCGACCGGCTCCGGCTGCAGCAGTTCGAATTGCTCGCCGGGGGTGCGCAGTGCTGCCCCGCCGCCGAATGTCGGTACGGCAGCGGCGATATTGGTCAGCACCGGCCCCGGACACAACAGGGTGACACCAATATTTTTGGGCCGCAGGTAGATTGCCAGCCCTTCGCTGATCTGGACGATCGCGGCCTTGCTAGCCGCATATGGCAGCCGGTCGTAGGAATAGGTGAATAGCCCCGCGAACGAAGCGGTGTTGACCAGATGTCCACTGCCCTGTTCGAGCAGCAGCGGCAGGAAGGCGGCGTTGCTGCGCACCACCGACATCAGGTTGATGTCGAGGATGCGTTGCCACTCGGAGACCGGAATGTCTTGGGGCAGGCCGTTGGTGAGCACGCCAACGTTGTTCGCCACGATATCGACCCGGCCGAAACGCTGCAGCGCGGCGCTCCGAATGTCTTCGAACGCTTGCGGATCCGAGACATCGGCAGGCTGCGCCAACACACTGGCATGGCCCAGCTCGTCGGCCAGGGCACCGATACCCACGTCGTCGCGGTCGACGGCCACAATGTGTGCGCCGCGGCCGGCGAGTGCGCAGGCGGTGGCGCGGCCTATGCCGCTACCCGCGCCGGTGATGACGGCGACCTTGTCGCGAAGGGTGGCTTCTACTTCCATGGCGGTAATAGCCTGTCAACTATGCGCAGCATTTGGAAGTGGATCGGCCTGGCCGGTGTCGCCGGCGTGGTCGCCGGTGGCGCTCTGGTCGTACGCGACCAGCGCAAGCGGCGCGCCTACACCGCCGACGAAATCCGGGCCCGGCTGCATCAGAAGTTGGCCGAATACGAAGCGGACGGTTTTCAAGCCAAATCGGGATCGGGGACCGGTTCGACCGCGAACAACCGATAGCTGCCGGAAAAGCCTTTCAACTCGGCGTCACGGCCCTCGTCGAATTCGATGTCGTCATAGTCTTGCAACGCGTCGCGCACCGATTGGCTGACCAGGATCTGGCCGCCGACGGCCTCCGCGGCCACCCGGGCCGCCATTGCGACGTTGCGGCCGAACAGATCGTCGCCGCGGCGCACCGAACGGCCCATGTGGATGCCGATCCGTACCCGAATTTCCTCGTGCCGCTTACGCTTTGCCTCCTTGTGCAGCGCGTCCTGGACATCGATCCCGCACCGCACCGCCTGCTCGGCGCGAGCGAAGGCGATCATGAATCCGTCCCCCTGACTTTTCACCACATGTCCGGACTGGCGCTGCACCAGTCGCTGCACGAGCTTGTCGTGCGAGCCGATCAGCCTGACCCACGCGCGGTCGCCGATCCGCTCGTTCAGCGCGGTGGACTCCTCGATGTCGGAAAACATGATCACTACTCGGCCGTCGCGGGTGACCCGGGCCAGGTCGGGCCGCTCCACCTCGGCCCAGTCGGCGAGGTCTTCGATCGAGCTGCGCACGGCCGCGCCGAAGCCCTCCTTGCGCATGATGCTCGCGGTGTTCCACACCGTCTTGATGGCCCCGCGCCCACTCGACAGCAGCCGTTGGCGGGTGTCGTTGCGCTGCCGTAACTCTTCGGCTTCCTGGCGGCTCCCCGTGAGCAATCTCCACAACACGACAAGCGCGCCGGCTTCGGCGACGGCGACCGCGGCCAGCGCGTAGACAGCGATATGCAGCACGTCAGGCATCCGTCGCATTCTTTCAGGGCCCGCGTTGGCTTCCGGTTGTCGGGGCCATCCGCAGTGTCTAGGGTTGAGCTCGAACGCCCCCGGGTAGTGCATCTCCGAGTGAGCCGATTAGGTGACTTTTGGGAGGTTCGGTCTTGGCCGACGACGGTGGTGGTTCGTCAAACTTGCTGGTGATCTTCGGGATTACCGGTGATCTGGCCCGCAAGATGACATTTCTAGCCTTGTACCGGCTCGAAGCCCGCAAACTGCTGGATTGCCCGATCCTGGGTGTGGCCAGTGACGACATGTCCGTCGACAAGCTGGTCGAACGCGCGCGCGGCGCCATCAACGAGGCCGGCGAGAAGATCGACGACGAGGTGTTCGACCGGCTGGCGAGCCGGTTGGACTACCTGCACGGCGACGTCACCGACACGGCGCTCTACGAGCAACTGGCCAAGCGAATCGGATCGGGGAAGCGTCCGCTCTACTACCTGGAAATGCCGCCGTTCCTATTCGCGCCGATAGTCGAGAATCTGGGCAAAGCCGGGTTGGTGAAACATGCGCGGGTGGCGGTGGAAAAGCCGTTCGGCCACGACCTGAAGTCTGCGCGCGAGCTCAACGCCCGGCTGCGCGCGGTGCTCGATGAAGACCAGATCATGCGGGTGGATCACTTCTTGGGCAAGCGGCCGGTGGTTGAGCTGGAGTACCTGCGGTTCGCCAACCAGGCGTTGGCCACGCTGTGGGACCGCCACAGCGTTTCCGAGGTGCACCTCACCATGGCCGAGAACATCGGGGTGGAGGACCGCGGCAAGTTCTACGATCCGGTCGGCGCGCTGCGCGACGTCGTGCAAAACCATCTGCTGCAGGTGCTCGCGCTGATCGCGATGGAGCCTCCGGTCGGAAATAGCGCCGACGACGTGAACGACAAAAAAGCAGACCTGTTCCGCGCCATGCCGGCGCTGGACCCCAAGCGCTGTGTGCGGGGTCAATACCGTGGTTACACGGATATCGCTGGTGTGCAAAAGGATTCACAGACCGAGACGTTCATCGCGCTACGGACCGAGATCGACAACTGGCGCTGGGCCGGGGTGCCGGTCTTTTTGCGCGCCGGCAAGGGCCTGCCCGAGAGGGTCACCGAGGTGCGGCTGTTTCTGCACCGGGTGCCCAGGTTGGCGTTTCTGCCGGAGCACCGGCCGGCCGATGCCAACCAGGTTGTGCTGCGCATCGATCCGGAGCCGGGGCTGCGGCTGCAGTTGTCGGCCCGGGTCGGCGACGCGTGGCAGGACGTTCACCTGGACTCCTCGTTCGCCGCGGACCTCGGCGAACCGGAGGGGCCCTATGAGGTGCTCCTGCACGCCGCGTTGACCGGCGACCACCAGCTTTTCGCGCGGGAAGACAGCATCGAAGAGACATGGCGGATCGTCCAGTCGCTGCTCGATAAGCCCTGCGAAATCCAGCAGTACGAACGTGGGTCATGGGGACCCGAGGCCGCGCAGTCGTTGCTGCGCGGTCACCACAGTTGGCAAGAGCCGTGGCTTCCTGCGAGCCCGGCACAGTAAGGAGACCTGAACAAGATGCAGCTGGGAATGATCGGCCTGGGCCGGATGGGCGCGAACATCGTCCGACGCGTGACCGCGGGCGGACATGAGTGCGTCGTGTACGACCACGACACGACCGCCGTCAAGGCCTTGGCCAGTGAGGAAAGGACGACCGGGGTGTACTCGGTGGCCGAGCTGGCCGAGAAGATGTCCACGCCGCGGATCGTGTGGGCGATGGTGCCGGCGGGCACGATCACCCAGACGGTGATCGAAGGGCTGGCCAACACACTCCAGGCCGGCGACATCGTGATCGACGGCGGAAACTCGTACTATCGCGACGACCTCAAGCATTCAAAACTGCTGGGGGAGAGGGGAATTCATCTACTGGACTGCGGTACCAGCGGCGGGGTGTGGGGCCGCGAGCGCGGCTACTGCCTGATGATCGGCGGCGACGAGAAGTCCTTTGCCCACGCCGAGCCGCTCTTCGCCACCATCGCACCCGGAGTGGACGCGGCGGAGCGCACCCCGGGCCGAACCGGCGAAATCGCGCAGCCCGAGAAGGGCTATCTGTACTGCGGCCCGTCCGGCGCCGGCCACTTCGTCAAGATGGTGCACAACGGAATCGAGTACGGGATGATGGCCTCCCTCGCCGAGGGACTCAACATCCTGCGCAACGCCGACATCGGCAAGCGAATCCAGGAGGGCTCGGAAAAAGGAGATGCTGAGACCGCGCCGCTGTCGAGCCCGGAGTGTTACCAGTACGACTTCGACATCGCCGACGTCGCCGAGGTGTGGCGCCGGGGGAGTGTCGTCGGGTCCTGGCTGCTGGACCTGACCGCGATCGCGCTGCATCAATCCCCCGACCTGCATGAGTTCTCCGGGCGGGTCTCCGACTCGGGCGAAGGCCGGTGGACCGCCATCGCGGCGATCGACGAGGGAGTGCCCGCCCCGGTGCTAACGACCGCGCTGCAGTCCCGCTTCGCCTCGCGCAGCCTCGACGACTTCGCCAACAAGGCGCTGTCGGCGATGCGTAAGCAGTTCGGCGGACACGCCGAGAAACCGGCTAACTAGCCGCGTTCGACGAACTTCACCACGGCGTCGCTGAAGGCGTCGTTGTCGTCGCCGGCGGCGGTGTGCCCCGCGTTCGAAAGCTCGACGAACTCTGCGCGCGGCACGGTGGCCAGAAAATGCTTGACGCCTTCCGGGCTGACGACGTCGGAAAGCTTTCCGCGGATCAGCAAGACCGGGATCGTCAGGTGTTTGGCCGCGTGTTCGAAGTTCTCGGTGCGCAGCTCGGGGTCGTCGCCCGGCTTGGTCATGAAGGCCGGGTCCCAGTGCCAATACCAGCGCCCGTCGCGCAAGCGCAGGTTCTTTTTCAGCCCCTCCGGGCTGCGCGGCTTTTTGCGGTAGGGGAGGTAGGCGGCGACGGCGTCGGCTGCCTGCTCCAGCGTCTCGAAACCGTCGAGGCCGCTCATCATGAAATCGCGGATGCGGGCGCTGCCGCCCTTTTCGAATCGGGGCACCACGTCGACGAGGACCAATTTGATCACCTTGGCCGGGCCGGCGCGGTGGGCGGCAAGGATGCCGGTCAACCCGCCCATGCTGGCACCGATGATCACCACCGGCCGGTCGATCGCATTCAACACGCGCATGACGTCGGCGGTCAGCGTCTCGACGTCGTAGTCCGCGTCTGGCGCGCGATCGCTGTCACCGTGACCCCGGGAGTCCAGCGCCACGACGTGAAATCCGTCGTCGGCGAGTATCTGGCCGGTGTTCTTCCAGGAGAAGCGATTCTGGCCGCCGCCGTGCAACATCAGGATCGTTGGCCGAGAGGAAGGCGCCTGGGTGCCGCGGTTCCACTCGTCGGCGACCAGCGTGAGGCCACCGGCACCGGAAAATTCGACCGTCTGGGGGCTGCTGTTCACCGTGGTCACGCTCCGACGTTACCCACGCGGCTTAACGACCGTTCGCTCCGGGTGGCGGTAGCAGGGGCGCATCCGGAAACAGCTCGGCGAAGCTGCCGACCAGGATGCGGTCCCTCGTCACGTGATCGACGCCGTCGAACAGCTGATGCAGCGTGGCCTGGGTGTGGCCGAAGGTGCCCTCCATGTGTGGGTAGTCGCTGCCCCACAGCACATTGTTGTAACCCATTGCCGTCACGGTCGTGACCGCCGACGAGTCGTGCTGGAATGACGCGTACACCTGCGAGTAGATGATCTCCCGCGGGCTGCGTTTCAGCTTGGGCCGCACCACGATTGCGTGCTGGCGATAGCCCTCTTCCATCCGGTCGGCGATGAACGGTACCCAGGTCGCCCCGCCCTCTGACACCAGCACCTTGAGGTTCGGGTGGCGATCCAGGGCGCCCGACGCGACGAGCTTGACCACCGCGCGCTGGCCGCCGAACGACGTCTCGGTGTAATTGAGCACGGCGCCGCCCGGGCCGTGGTAGGTCACCCCGATGCTGTTGCCCGCGGCGAAATCGATTGGCTCGCTGCCGATGTGGAAGGCGATCACCATGCCGATGTCTTCCGCGGTAGCCCAGAACGGCTCCCACTCGTCGCGGTTGTAGTCACGCTGCGCGGGATGCGGCGTCACGGGCAGAAATACCGCCTTAAATCCCATTGTGCCGCAACGCTTGAGCTCGTTGACCGCGTCGTCGATATCCAGCGTGGAGACCTGCGCCGTGGGGATCAGCCGCGGGGAGTGGTCCATGATCGTTTCTTTGGCCCAGTCGTTGGAGGCCTGCATTGTCGCCCGCATCAGCTCCGGTGTGCGAAACGAGCCGGCCCACATGCCCAGTGACGGGAACACCAGTTCCGACCAGATGCCTTCGGCGTTGAGGTCGGCCAGCCGTTTGTCGACGTCACGCGCGCCGGCAGCGGCCACGGTGGCCTGAATGAACTCTTCTTGGGCGATGCTCGGTAGCCGACGGCGAAAGACCTGGCCGTCAACGTGAATGGACTCCCAGGTGCCGTCCGGATCCTTCTCGCTTCGCGGCACCAGGTCGGCCAGTCGTTTCGGCAGCCGTGAGCGCCACAGGTCCTCGGGTTCGATGAAGTGGGAGTCGCCCGAGTTGGCCCACAACTTCAGCGGGTGTTGCGCAACGGGAGCGGCCATATCGGGACATTAGAATTCCGTTCTAAAACTGTCAATGGCTCGCGCCGGTGCGGTGAGTTCTGGTCGTCGTCGGGGTCTATCAATGCAAGAGACACCAACGAAAAGGAGGCAGAAGCCGTGCCATCGATCACACCCTCGCTGTGGTTCGACCACAACTTGGAGGAGGCGGCCAAGTTCTACACCTCGGTGTTCCCCAACTCGCGGATCGAAGAATTCAATCGGGCCACCGATGCGGGACCTGGCGAACCGGGTTCGGTGCTGTCAGGCAGCTTCGTGCTGGACGGCAACCGCTTCATCGGGATCAACGGTGGCCCGCAGTTCCCGTTCAGTGAGGCGGTGTCGTTCACGGTCCACTGCAAGGATCAGGACGAGGTCGACTACTACTGGGACCGGCTGACCGACGGCGGCGAGGAATCGCAGTGCGGCTGGTGCAAAGACCGCTTCGGCCTGAGTTGGCAGATCATTCCGGACCGGCTCTATGAGCTGGTCAGCGACCCGGACCCTGGCCGGGCGACGGCCGCCACCCAGGCGATGTACGGCATGCGCAAGATCGTCATCGCCGGACTGGAGAAAGCGGCGGAGTCCGCACAGCTCAGGATCTAGTATTTGCGCCATGCCCCAGGGTCGACTCGCAAATCCCGATTGCTCGCTCGGTACCGATCCACGCTCGGACCCCAGAATGGTCAAGGCTTTGGCGCCATTCGGCATGGACGCGCTGTCGGCTGAGCTGCCGGTGACCGTTGACTCGCCACTCGACGATCGGCTGGCCTTCACCGCCGAGATCGAAGAAATGATGGGCACGGTGTTCGAGTCGTTCGCCCAAGGAATGCCGATCGTCGAAGGAGTGACAACCACGACCGTCACCATCCCTGGCGGCGACGGCCAAGACCTGACTCTGTATGTCAGCCGGCCTGACACCGCCGTGGCCCTGCCGTGCATCGTGCACCTGCACGGCGGTGGCATGGCCATGCTCAGCGCCGCCGATACCGGAATGATGCGCGGATGCGAATTCCTCGCTGCCACAGGGCTTGTCGTCGTTGGCGTCGAATTCCGCAACTCGGGCGGCAAGTTGGGCGTGCATCCATATCCGGCCGGGCTGAACGACTGCGCCGCCGCGGTTCGTTGGGTGTTCGCCAACCGCGAGCGACTCGG
Organism: uncultured Actinomycetota bacterium; assembly: GCA_963767375.1. Classification (GTDB taxonomy): domain Bacteria; phylum Actinomycetota; class Actinomycetes; order Mycobacteriales; family Mycobacteriaceae; genus Mycobacterium. Next base: position 751,164 of record CAVYDT010000001.1, on the reverse strand, counting down.
CATCACTCACCTGATCGTCTCGGGAGAATCGGGCGGCGGCAACCTCACGCTGGCGGTCACGCACAAGGCCAAGCGCGAGGGTTGGCTGCCCGAGATCGCCGGTGCGTACGCGCAGTGTCCCTTCATCTCCAACCGGTGGGTGGAACAGCCGGACGAGTTTTTGTCGATGCGAGAAAACGACGGCTACTTGGTCAGTTGCGAAGTGTTGGCGGTGGAGGCGTCGCTCTACGACCCGCCCTCTGCGCACGCCGACGACCCCACCTGCTGGGCGGGCGTCGCGACGGATGCGGACTTGAGCGGGATGCCCCCGCATGTCATCTCCGTCAACGAGCTTGATCCGCTGCGCGACGAGGGACTGGACTATTACCGGCGCCTAGTGCGCGCAGGAGTTCCGGCGATCGGCCGGATGGTCGCCGGCACCTGTCACGGTGGTGACCTGATGTTCCCTGGCGCCATGCCGGACGTTTTTGCGGCGAGCATGCGCGACGTCAGCGGCTTCGCCAAGTCGCTCGCATAAGGGGTACTGCTTCGCGGGCTGTTCCAAAGTGGCGGGACCCAGAGGAGAAATCGATGGCACCAGATCGTCTGAGCAGTCTCGCCGGTTTGTCCGCGTCGCTCGCGCTCGCCCTGTCGCTTCCGCCGAGTGCCTTAGCCGACCAACCGTCCTGGAATGGCCAGTACGCGATCACGTTCATGGTTGGTCCCAAGTCCGGGACCAGCATGGCGGTGGGTGATCCGGAGAGCCAGCACACCGAAACCTACGGGTTCCAATCGAGCTGTACAGGCGGAAAGTGCACCGCCACGATCGTCAGCGGCCCCCCGCCGAGCAATCCGACGGTTCCGCAACCGGTGCAATTCACCTGGGACGGGTCGTCCTGGACGCAGCACAGCGATTTCCAATGGGACTGCATGATGCCCGACACCACAATCCAATGGGGTCCGGCCCGGTCCACTGTGCATTACACGCCCCAGGCCGACGGAACACTTGCCGGAGTCATGCACACCGACATCTTGAGCGGCCCGTGCCAGGGCACGATTGAGATGAACATGACAGCCCAGCGCACGTAACTGTCAGCTACTCCGTGAGCCGGTCGATCCATTCGATCGTCGCGTCGATGATCTGCTGGCACCTCGTCGGCATTCTCGCAGTCCGCGACCATCAGCGAGGACTCCGCCATGGTCGCGATCAGCACCCGGCTGAGCAGCTGTCCCCGCAGCGACTTGTCCAACTCGAGCACCGCCATCCAACTACGGAACGCGGCTTGCATCCGGTCGCGGCGAGCGACCTCGAACCCGGCCGGCGTGTCGCCGGACGTCAGCACCCTGGCCAGGCGACGGTTCTCCCACATCGCCTCGAGGTAGGCCCGCACGTGCAGGTCGAACACGCGCCGTCCGTCCGGTCGGACGTCACCCGCGTGGCGCATCGCCGCGTCGATGCGGCGGTCGACGGCATCGGCCATCTGCTCGAAGATCGCCAGAAACAGCTCGCTCTTTCCGCCGAAGTGGTGGTAGATGCTGCCGACACTGGCGCCGGAGCCAGCGACGACGTCGGCCATCGTCGTCGCGGTGAAGCCCCTGGTTGCGAAGGCCTCGGTCGCCGCGTCGAGGATCCGCCGCTGGGTGGCGCCGGTCTTGGCCCAGCGGCGAGCCTGCGCCGAGGTCGTCATAGTTATGACGTTAACGGGTTCGCCGGCCGCAATCGGGCCGCGTTACGTTAGTCCTATGACTGAGCCGCGTTGGGTCGACGTACCCGGCTCCGGCGGGGACCTGAAGGCCCTGAGCTGGGGGCCGTCCGACGGCCCGATCGCGTTATGCCTGCACGGTTTTCCCGACACCGCGTACGGGTGGCGCAAGGTGGCGCCCCGGCTGGCCGAGTCGGGCTGGCGGGTCATTGCGCCGTTCATGCGCGGCTACGCGCCGTCGTCGATTCCGGCCGACGGCAGTTATCACCCCGGTGCGCTAATGGACGACGCCCTGCGCGCGCGCTCGGCCGTGGGTGGCACCGAGCATGACGTGGTGATCGGTCACGACTGGGGCGCGACGGCCGCCACCGGTGTGGCCGCCATGCCCGACAGCCCGTTCGTCAAGGCGGTGATCATGTCGCTACCGCCCGCGGCGGCGTTCCGTTCGCTGAGCCGGCTGGCCGACCGCGCCCGGCTGGCGGGTCAGCTACCGCGTCAACTGCTGCGCAGTTGGTACATCTTGTACTTTCAATTGCCTTGGCTGCCTGAGCGTTCCGCTTCCTGGGTGCTGCCGCGGCTGTGGCGACGATGGTCGCCGGGCTATCGCGACGCCCATGAGGATCTGCGCCACGTCGACGCCGCGATCGGGACACCGGAGAGCTGGCGGGCGGCGCTGGGACCGTACCGGGCAACGATTCGCAACACCCCGCCGCCGCCGCAGTACGCCGAGTTGAACCGGTACTTCACCGAGGCGCCCATACTGCCGAGCCTGTACCTGCATGGTCGTGACGACGGTTGCATGACAGCGGCTTTCACACAGTGGGCCGAAAAGGTCTTGCCGGCCGGCAGCGAGGCTGCCATCGTCGACCACGCCGGGCATTTCCTGCAGCTCGAACAGCCGGACAAGGTTGCCGAGCTGGTGCTTGGGTTCATCGGCTCGCCCGGCTCATCCGGCTGAGGGGCCCGTGCCGGGACATCGGATGGCGGCCGTCGATGCGCAGTTCTACTGGATGTCGGCCAAAGTCCCCAACGACGACTTCATGCTCTATGCATTCGACGGCGAACCAGCTGAATTGGAGCGTGCCGTCGAGCAGGTCTTGCGACGTGCCCGCGCGTGCCCGGAGCTGGGGTTGCGCGTCGACGACGGTAGTGCTCTCACCTACCCGCGGTGGGTACCCGCGGCCGTCGGTCCGGAGTATGTGGCCTGTCATGATCTGGCCGACCACACCTGGCACGGTTGTCTGACGGCGCTGCCCGGCCTGGCCGACAATCAGTTGGACATTCGCCGGATGCCCTGGCGGCTGCACGTGTTCACCCCGGTGCTCGGCATTCCCGGTGTCGCCGGCGCGGGCACCGTCGCAGTCATGCAGGTTCCGCATGCCGTGGCCGACGGTGTCCGTAGTGCGGCGATGGCGGCATGGCTCTTCGGCCGGGACGTACCGGTGCCCGAGTTGGCACGGCCACCGGCGGACTTCTTCCCGTGGCGGGCCTTCGATGCCGGGCGCGCACATCGCCGGATGGTTCGCGATCTCCGCACCGGGCTGCTGCAGCCGGGGGCTGGGTTGCGGCCGCCGCTGGCGACCAACGCCCGACCGGACGGCGCCCGCTCGATGCGCGCGTTGGTGCGACACCGTGCGCAACTGACCGGTCCCACGGTGACCGTCGCGGTGCTGGCGGCGGTGTCCACGGCACTGTCCCGGCTGCTCGGCGGGTCGGTCGATTCGCTGGGCGCCGAAGTGCCGATGGCCAAACCCGATGCGCCACCAGCGCGCAACCGCTTCGGCAATGTCGCTGTCGGGCTTTACCCCGGGCTGGGTACTGATGATCGGATCGAGCGGATCGCGACCGATTTGGCCAATGGCCGCCGTCGCTTCGAGCATCCGGCTACCCGCTCAGCCGACCGCGCCTTCGCCGCGGTGCCCGCGCCGCTATTGCGTTGGGGCGTCTCCCTGTTCGACCCCGATGCCCGGCCGGCGCAGGTCGCCGGGAACACCGTGGTGTCCAGCATTAACCGCGGAGCCGCCGATCTGAGCTTCGGGGATGCCCCGGTGGTGCTGACGGCCACGTATCCGCCACTGTCGCCGCTGATTGGTCTGACCCACGGCGTGCTTGGAATCGGCGATACCGTCGCGATCAGCGTTCACGCGGCACAGTCGGCCGTGCCGGACATCGACGGCTACCTACAGCTTCTGGACGCCGCCCTATAGTTTGCACCTATGAATTACTACGACGTCGGGTTACTGATCCTGCGGGTGGTGCTGGGACTGACACTCGCTGCCCATGGCCTCAACAAGTTCTTCGGCGGCGGCAAGATACCGGGCACCGCGCGCTGGTTCGAGAGCATCGGAATGAAGCCCGGTAAGTTTCACGCCACGGTGGCGGCCTCGACCGAGACCGCTGCCGGACTGGGCCTGGCGGCCGGGCTGCTCACCCCGATCCCGGCGGCGGGCTTTGTCTCGCTGATGATCGTCGCGGCCTGGACCGTGCACCGCGCCAACGGCTTCTTCATCGTCAAGGAAGGCTGGGAATACAACCTGGTGCTGGCGGTCACCGCAGTCGTCATCGCCACCCTGGGTCCCGGCAAGCTCAGCCTGGACTATCTGATCTTCGGGGACAAGCTGTGGCTGACCGGCTGGGCAGGGTTGCTGCTCTCGGCCGGGTTGGGTCTCGCCGGGGCCATCGGCCAGTTGCTGATCTTCTACCGGCCACCGGTCAAACAGGCCCAATAGCCGCCCAGCACCAGCTTCTCGGGTGGGAAGAGCTCCAATCTGAGCCCTTTCGCCGGGGCCATGGGGACGTCCCGAAAGCGACCGGCCGCGGGCCCCCCGGGTCAGGCCAACCCGTTGTTCCCGTCCTGACCAAGAAGCCCGCCGGTGCCGCCGGTGCCGGGCGTGCCGGGCGGCGTGCCGGTTCCGCCGTCGCCGCCGTTGCCGCCGTCGCCGGCTAAGACCGCGTTACCGCCTTTCCCGCCCGCGCCGCCGGTGTCGCCGATACCGGCCCCGCCGGCGCCGCCGTCACCGCCGTCGCCGATCAACCCGGACTTGCCGCCGGCCCCACCGGCGCCACCGGTGGTTAACGCGCTAATGCTCGGAGTGCCGCCGGCGCCGCCGGCGCCGCCGGAGCCGTTGAGCATACCGGCGTTGCCGCCGGCGCCGCCGGCCCCGCCGCTGAACCCGCCGCCGCCGCCGGCGCCGCCAGCCCCGCCGTCGCCGAAGAGGAACCCGCCGTTGCCGCCGGCGCCGCCCGTCCCGCCGGTGCCGACGCCGGCATTGTTCCCGCCGCCGCCGCCGGCCCCGCCGGCGGCACCGAAGCTCAGCATTCCGGCGTTGCCGCCGTGCCCGCCGGTGCCGGCGGTGGTCTGGCCGAATCCGCCGGTGCCGCCGTTGCCGCCGCCGCCGAACAGGCCCCCGTTGCCGCCGACCCCGCCGGCCCCGCCGGCGCCGTTGAGGTTGCTGAACCCGCCAGCCCCGCCGTCCCCGCCGTTGGAGAACATCCCGCCGTTGCCGCCTGCCCCGCCGGCCCCGCTGGTCAGGCCGAACCCGCCGTCCCCGCCGACCCCGCCACCGGCGAACAGTCCGCCGCTGCCGCCGGCCCCGCCGGCCCCGCCCGTGCCGGTGACGGGTGCGCCGGCCGCAAAGGCGGCGGCGCCGGCGCCGCCGCCCCCGGCGGCGCCGGAGAGGATGCCGGCATTGCCGCCCGCCCCGCCGGATCCGCCGGTGGTGCCGGTGCCCGATGTCCTACCGCCTGCCCCGCCGGCGCCACCGGAGCCGAACAGCATTCCGGCTCCGCCGGCCCCGCCCGCCCCGCCGTTACCGGTCGCCGACGCGCCGCCTGCGCCGCCGGCTCCGCCGGAGCCGAACAGGAGGCCGCCCGCCCCGCCGTGGCCACCGGCAGCGCCGCTGCCGACGGCGGCCGAGCCGCCGATCCCGCCGTTGCCGAACAGGAGCCCGCCGTCCCCGCCGGCGGCCCCCGTTCCCGGAGCCCCGTTGGCGCCGTTGCCGATCAGCGGGCGCCCGGTCAGCGCCTCGGTGGGCGCATTGATCGCGTTGAGCGCCTGTTGCTGCAGGGCGTGCAGCGGGTTGGTGCTGGCCGGAGCGTTGGAGCCATCCAGACCCAACAGCCGCCCGCCGATGCCGCCGGCGCCGGTCTTGCCCAGCGTCGCGCCGAGGCCGCCGTTCCCGCCGCTGCCGCCGTCGCCGATCAGCATGCCGTTGCCGCCGGCCCCGCCCGCGCCGCCGGTGCTGCCGGCGGCGGCCTCGCCGGCACCTCCGCTACCGCCGTTACCGCCGTCGCCGATTAGCCCGGACCGGCCGCCGGCGCCGCCGGCCCCGCCCAGTGTGGTCCCGCCGTCGCCGCCGGCGCCGCCCGCGCCGCCGGAACCGGTGAGGACGCCGGCTTTGCCGCCCGCCCCGCCATGCCCGCCGGTGGCGGGGCCGAACCCGCCGCTGCCGCCGGTCCCGCCGTCGCCGAAGAGCAGGCCGCCGTTGCCGCCGGCCCCGCCGGCCCCGCCGAGGCCGCCCACCGGGGTGATGCTTTCGCCGCCGGCGCCGCCGGTGCCGCCGGCCGCTCCGGGGCTGAGCATGCCGGCGTTGCCCCCGGTTCCGCCCGCCCCTCCGCTGACCGAACCTTCCCCGCCGCTGCCGCCGCTGCCGCCGGCGCCGAACAACCCGCCTGCCCCGCCGGCCCCACCGGCCCCGCCGTTGCCGCCTACGGTGGCACCGCCGGCGCCGCCGATGCCGCCGGGTCCGAATATCCCGCCTGCTCCGCCAGCCCCGCCAGCCCCAGCTGTCCCGCCCTCGGTGACCCCGCCGAGGCCGCCGGCCCCGCCGCTGGAGAACAGCCCGCCGGCACCGCCAGTGCCCCCGGCCCCGCCGGCTGCGGAGACGCTGTCTGTGAGCCCGCCAGCGCCGCCATTCCCGGCCGCGCCGAAGAGCATGCCGGCGTTGCCGCCGGCCCCGCCGGCCCCGGCGGCCCCGGTCGAGTTCCCGCCGGCCCCGCCCACCCCGCCGGAGCCGAACAGCCCGGCGGCCCCACCGTGGCCGCCGGCCCCACCGCTGCCGACCAGGGCGGTTCCGCCGGCCCCGCCGGCCCCGCCGCTGCCGATCAAACCGCCGGCCCCGCCGGCGCCGCCGTTTCCGCCGTTAGCGCCGTTGGTGCCGGACCCGCCGGCGCCGCCGTTGCCGATCAACCACCCGCCGGGCGTCCCGTTTTGTCCCGTGCCTGGGGCGCCGTTGGTGCCATTGCCGATCAGCGGGCGCCCGGTCGCCGCCCGGACGTCCGTGTTGACGGTGTCGAGCACGCCCCGCAGCGGGGAGGCGTTGGCTGCCTCCTCGCTGGCGAACATCGCCCCGCTGGCACTCATCGTCTGCACGAATTGCTGATGAAACGCCGCCGCTTCGGCGCTCAAGGCCTGATATGCCTGGGCATGCTCGGAAAACAGCGACGCCAACGCCGCGGAAACCTCGTCGGCACCGGCGGCCAGCACCCCGGCAGTCGGGGCCGAAGCCGCCGCATGGGCCGCGTTTAACGCCGATCCGATGCTCTCCAGATCCGTCGCGGCCGCCGCCAACATCTCGGGTGCCACTACTACAAACGACATTTCTGTCCTCCCGGTCGTCATCGAGCGCTCGGGAGAATTCGCATCGTTACCCCGGCCCGAAGGTCATTGATAAATTGAGTTCAGGATGCGAGGTGGTGCGGCGAAGAACGTCGGTCTCCAGGCGTAGATACCGCACGGTGGGGGTCGTAGATTCGCGGTTGAGCCGTGTACACGCCCTAGGTCGCGATGCGGCGCAGCGTGTAGGACATCCCTGCGCTGAAACCCTTGAAAGATAAGGTTTTCGCTGGCTCCAACCTCGGCGGGACAGGTCGATGGCCGCGGCTTCGTCCATCGATCTGGACCCGGTCCACGGCTCAGCCGTGACTGGCCACTTCATGGGCAAGTTGCACCCGGGAGCCGATGTCGAGCTTCGCGTACACATGCGTGAGATGGGTCTGTACCGTCCGCCGGGAAACGAATAGCCGGGCGGCGATCTCGTTGTTAGCCAGCCCCTCAGCAACAAGCCGCACAACATCGCGCTCAGTCGGGGTGAGGGACGCCCAGCCGCTGGACGGACGTTTGCGTTCCCCGCGGCCCCGCCGCACGTAGGCGATCGCTTCGTCGATCGATAGGGCGGCCCCTTCCGCCCATGCTGTGTCAAGGCCCTGCTCGCCCATGGCCTCGCGAAGCGCCGCGACTGTATGTTCGTAGTCGGCGTCGTAGATCTTGAAGCGAACGACGCCGATATTCCGTCGAATTTCGCTTGCCGCGCCCAGGAGTCGTGCCGCGTCACGATGGCTGTCACCGTCTGCGGCCAGCCGGCCAAGGCACTCGAGAATGTCGGGGACGGCCAAGTACGCCTTGTATTCTGAGGCGCAGGCGAGCGCCTTGTGGGCGTCGCGTTCCGCCTGATCTGGCTCACCTTTGGCTATTGCGGTGCGAGCACGCGTCGTCAGTGCCCGGGCCTGATGCCAGCCCGCTGACGCCGCGACCTCTTGGTCGGCCCAGCGTCCGGCCGTGATCAGATCCCCCCGCGCCAGGGCAACTTCGGCCATCGGGTTGGTATTGGCTCCGGCGAGCTCACCCTGCACACTCAGCCGCTGCTGGGCTGCCTCGCTCGCCTCAGCCGCCGCTGCAACATCGCCGGCGGCCACTGCCGCGGTGGCCAATACCGCATAGCTGAATCCCTCGTTGTACGGCCACAAATCGGCGGCAGCCGCCAGCGATGCGTTGGCTGCGGCTCTGGCCGCGTTGGTTTCACCGCGGAAAGCAAGCGCCTTACCAAGGGCGAGTCGGCTGCCCCACCTGAACAGCACGTCGTGTGCTGCGTCGGCATCGGCGGTAACAGCGCGGAACTCGGCGATGGCATCCGGCAGGTCGCCTTTCATCATCTGCGCCAAGCCGAGGGTCCAGCGGCACGAACGCGCGTGGAACTGGTCGCCGATCGCGTCGGCGAGATCGAGTCCCTCTTGGGAGGCCGCGTGCGCGGTGAGCGGGTCACCGGCGTAGAACGCGCCGTACGCCTGCCAGGTCAGAATTTGGGCCAGCCTCCACTGGTCGCCAAGTTCGCGGGCAATGCCGACCGCCTCGGCGAGGTACGGGCGGGCCGCGTCCGCGCTGTAGGAACTGATCGCGCCGCACGCGGTGAGCGCGCGGGCCAGCAGCGCCGGGTCGTTGATTTCGCGCGCGATCGCCACGGCATGTTGGGCCTGATCGAGGTTGTCGTGGATGCTGCGCGACGCGTCGAGGGCCGCCTTATCGGCGAGCGCCCGCCCCCGCACCACCGCCAAGATGTCGGCTTGGTGTGCGCTTTGATCGGTGAGGACGGCGTCGAACCAGGCCAGCCCTTCCTGGATGCGGCCTCGCGTCAGCCAGAGCGGCTGCAGTGATGAAGTGAGCTCCAACGCACGCTGGATCTCATTGTTCTGGCGGCTCCATGCAAACGCCGTCCGCAGGTTGTCGATCTCGATCTCCACCTGCTCGATACCGGCCTGGTGGCCGGCGTCAGCGGGGCTATCCAGCAGGGCGGCCATCTGCGTGTAGTGATCGCGGTGTCGCGCGTGCACCGCATCGGCTTCGCCGGACTCGCGTAGCTTCTCCATCGCATAGCGGCGCACCGTCTCCAGCATTCGGAAGCGCGTCCGGTCGCCGGCGTTTTCGGCCACCACAAGGGACTTGTCCACGAGCGAGGTGAGGTGATCGAAGACCGGATCCTGCTGCACGCCACCATCGGCGCAGACAACCCGCGCAGCCTCGTGGTCGAGGCCGCCACTGAAAACGGCCAACCGGCGAAACAACACGCGTTCGGGCTCGCTCAGCAGGGCGTGGGACCAGTCGACCGACGCCCCCAGAGTCTGTCTGCGACGCAACGCGGTCGGCGCACTGTCGGTCTGCAGCCGGAAGCGGTTCCGCAGGCCGCCGAGGATCTCGGTCAGCGACATCACCCGCACAGCCGCCGCCGCGAGCTCGATCCCCAAGGGCAAACCGTCCAGACGTCCGCAGATATCGCTCACGACAGCGGCGTCTGCGGCGGTGATACTGAAGTCGGGCCTAGCCAGCCGCGCGCGGTCGATGAAGAGCTCGATCGCTTCGTCGGTGAGCGATAGCGACGGCACCCGCCAGGTCAGCTCGCCGGGCACCCCGATCGGCGCACGGCTGGTAGCCAGAATCGTCAGCCGGGGGCACGCGCCCAAGAGCGCGTCGGTCAGTACACCACACGCGTCGATCAGGTGCTCACAATTGTCCAACACCACGAGCGCGTCCCGGTCGCCGACGAATCGCATGAGCGTGTCCATCGCGGAGCGGCCCGGCTGGTCCGGGAGGCCGAACGCGCGCAGCACCGCTACCGGCACCACCTCGGGATCGGTCACCGGCGAGAGATCCACAAACCACACCCCACCGCCGAACTCTGCCGCCTCCTGCTCGGCGATCTGTGCCGCCAACCGCGTTTTACCGACACCGCCGGCACCGGCCAGGGTGACCAGCCGGTTATCGGCCAGAAACTTGCGCACGTCATTAATCTGATTGGCGCGGCCGACAAAGCGTGTCAGGCGCGTCGGAAGACCATGCGGCGTAACGTCATTGGGTCCGTGAAGCGGCGGGAACTCGACCCGCAGGTCGGGATGACACAACTGCGCTACGCGTTCAGGACGCGGCAGATCGCGGAGCTCATGGGCGCCCAGGTCGGTCAGCCAGACGTCGGCAGGGAGATCGTCGATGGCCAGATCGCGTGTGGTACCCGACACCACGACCTGGCCGCCATGCGCCAGCTCACGCAGCCGCGCCACCCGGCTGAGGGTGGGGCCCACGTAGCTGCCTGCTTGGTTGCTTGCGGGGCCCAGCTGCACCTCGCCGGTGTGCACCGCGATACGTAACTGAATCGGCGCCAGCGGTGCCCGCTGCAACTCGACAGCAAATGCGAGAGCATCGGCGGCGCGGTGGAACACGGCCAGAAAGCCGTCGTCACCACTACTGTCCGGGCCCTGCTTGACCGGGCCCACACCATCATGGGCGGCAATGATCTCGGGTACGGCGTGATCGAGCCGCGCGAGCGCGCCCGCCATCGCCTCAGGTTGGGTCTGCCACAGCTGCGTCGAGCCGTCGGCCTCGGCGAGCAACAGGGTCACTGTCCTCGTCGGCACGAACTCGCTCACGCACATGTCACTCCGCTTCCATGGCCCCGTCATTGGGGTATCCGTGACTGAATCATTTTCACGCATGCAGGCCAGCAACGGTTCAACACGAGTCGAAAAAGTTTTGCTACTTGTGCCTCGCTGGTTGGTGACCACGGACGCCCTCCGGTTCGCCGGCAACTTGCTTGCGCACAGCTACGACCCCCTCTCGCTGCGGATCTACGACCCCCTTACCCAGGTATTTACGCGTTGTGACCGACGATCGTCGCCCCGCGCGCCCCGCATCCTTGACTCGCTTCGAAAGAACGTCGGCCCGGGGATCCAGATCGCTGTGCTTTCACCGAGTGCTCGATGACGACCGCGTGGAGGACAGAACGCTCGGGCGGCGGCCTTCCATCAGCGGTTTGTGCAGTCGAGCCTCTTCCATCAGAAGCTGCGCTTAACAAAGGGACGGTTGTGGTGAATTTCTTGGTATTGCCGCCGGAGATTAATTCGGCGCGGGTGTATCTGGGTGCGGGGTCGGGGCCGATGCTGGCGGCTGGGGCGGCCTGGGGCGAGTTGGCCGGCGAGCTGGACGCGGCCGCCAATTCGTTCAAGTCGTTGACGTCAGGGCTGGCGGGCGCGGCCTGGCAGGGTCCTGCGGCCGCGGCGATGGCGAACGCGGCCACCCCGTATGTGGGATGGCTTTCGGCGGCGGCGGCCCAGGCTCAGGGAGCGGCCGGTCAGGCCCAAGCAGCGGCGTCGGCCTTTGAGGCAGCGGTGTCGGCGACGGTGCATCCGGCGGCGGTGGCGGCCAATCGGAACCAGCTGGTTTCGTTGGTGATCTCGAACCTGTTCGGCCAAAACGCGCCAGCGATCGCGGCTGCCGAGGTTCAGTACGAGCAGATGTGGGCCCAAGACGTAGCCGCGATGGTCGGCTATCACGGCGGGGCTGCTGCCGTGGCCACGCAGTTGACGCCGGTGCAGCAGGTGCTGAAAGCGCTGCCGGGACCGCTTGGTCAAGCACAGGCGGCCCTGTCCAACATCGCCAACATCAGCCCGGGTACCGGCAACATCGGCAGCGGAAACGTCGGAGGTGGCAACCACGGCGACTTCAACCTGGGTAGCGGCAATAACGGCAGCCACAACCTGGGCAGCGGAAACTTTGGCAGCCGAAACTTCGGCAACGGCAATGACGGCAACGCCAACGTGGGCAGCGGCAACCGCGGCGACCAGAACGTTGGCGTTGGCAACCTGGGCAGCGGCAACGTGGGCAACGGAAACTTCGGCCTCAGAAACTTCGGCGACGGAAACCAGGGAAATGGGAACATCGGCTTCGGAAACCTGGGCAGCTCCAACGTCGGCGGCGGAAATCGTGGCGACTCGAACATGGGCTTCGGAAACCGCGGCAACAACGACATCGGCTTGGGGAACCAGGGCAGCAACGACTTCGGCTTCGGGAATACCGGCAACCACGACATCGGCTTCGGGCTCACCGGTGACAACCAAGTGGGCATTGGCGGGCTGAACTCGGGCAGCGGGAACATCGGCTTCGGAAACTCGGGCACCGGCAATATCGGCTTCTTTAATTCTGGCACCGGAAACGTGGGCTTCTTTAACTCCGGCTCGCATAATTTCGGCTTCGGAAATGCCGGCAACCTCAACACGGGCTTCGGAAATTCGGGTTTCGCAAACACGGGCTTCGGGAATGCCGGTGACACCGACTTTGGCTTTTGGAACGGGAACTCCAATAACTTCGGCGCCGGGAACGGGGGGGCCCAGAATATGGGCTTCGGAAATGCGGGCTTCCAGAACACCGGTAGCGGGAACGCGGGCTCTATTAACACGGGCGGCCATAATTCGGGCGACGTCAACACGGGCTGGGGAAACTCGGGTAGCACCAACACGGGTCTTTTCAACTCGAGCAACCTGAACACCGGCTTCGGCGGCACGACCGCCCCTCCAATCGGGGTCACAAATTCGGGCTTCGGCAACATCGGAACCGGCTCCTCGGGCTTCTTTAACTCGGGCGGTGACACCTCCGGTTTCCAGAACACAGGCCTTGAGTTCGAGTCGGGATTTTTCAACTCGGGAAACGGCAGTAATGCGGGCTTCCTTAACTCGGGTTCCACCCTTATTGGCATCGGAAATACTGGTTTCCTGAACATCGGTGTCACAAACTCAGGCGTATTCAGCTCGGGCATCGGCAACGCGGGTAACAGCGACTCGGGATTCTTCAACAGGCGTGACGCGGAGTCGGGCTTTTTCCATTAGGAACGGATGGTGTAATGAATTTTCTGGTGTTGCCGCCGGAGGTCAATTCGGCGCGGATGTACACCGGTGCGGGGGCGGCCCCGCTATTTATGGCGGCGGCGGCGTGGGATGGGTTGGCGTCGGATTTGCGGGACTCGGCGGCGTCGTTTGGGTCGGTGGTCTCGGCTCTAACGAATGGTCCGTGGTCAGGTCCAGCGTCGGTGGCGATGACGGACGTGGCGGCACCGTATGTGGGGTGGTTGAGTGCGTCGGCGGGCCAGGCAGAGGAGGCGGCCGCTCAAGCTCAGGCAGCGGCGACGGCGTTCGAGGTGGCGCGAACGGCGACGGTGCATCCGGCCGCGGTAGCGGCTAACCGGATGCAGTTGATGACGTTGGTGGCGACGAACTTCTTGGGTCAGAACACTCCGGCGATCGCCGCCACCGAGTTTCAGTACGTAGAGATGTGGGCACAAGACTTGGCCGCCATGGTCGGCTATCACGCCGGGGCGGTGTCGGTTGCTTCCGTGTTGACGCCGTTCCGTATGCCGCCGAAAAGCTTGGCGGGCTTGGCAACCCGAGCCTCGCGATTGGCTACGCAGGCCGCGGCATCGGACCCGCCGGCGGCCCCTCCGCCGGCGCCGCCGATGACGCCGACGCTGCAGTCGTTGTTGCAGGCGCTGACCTCTGGGGTGCAGGTGCTGGCGACTCCGGCGAGTACGGCGATATCTCCATTGATGATGCTGATGAGCGCCGCCACGCAGGGAGGCGTACAAGGTGGTGCGGGGCTGACCGGCGCCGCCGGGGCAGTGCCGGAGGCCGCGAAGTTGGTGGGCGGGGCTCTTCCTGGCGTGAAGCCGTCGGGCGGCGGTGCCGGGTTGGGCGGGGCAGGGGTATCGGCAGGTTTGGGCCAGGGCCGGTTGGTGGGCTCGATGTCGGTGCCGCCGTCGTGGCAGGGGTCGATGCCGGCCCGCCTGGCCAGTTCGGCAATGTCGGGGCTGGGCGCGGCCGGTATGCCCGACGCTGCCGCGATGACCGGGGCCCCGATGGGTGGCATGCCGATGATGCCCATGCCGATGGGCACGGGCGGCGGGATGCCCGGGGGAATGATGGGCCGCGGTGGCGCCAGTCCGCATGTGGTACAAAACCGGCCCAGCGTGGTGCCGCGGGTCGGGATCGGATAGGGCGGGGGTGGTTGGCCGGCATTGTTTTGCGGTGATAGGAGCTATGTGGGCTACTCGGTTTATGACGGATCCGCATCAAATGCGGGCAATGGCAGGTCGTTTCGAGGCGCATGCACAAACGGTTGGGGACGAGGCGCGTCGGATGTGGGCGTCGCAGAATATCGCTGGCGCCGACTGGAGCGGGACCGCGCAGGCGACGTCCTACGACACGATAGGGCAGATGAATCAGGCGCTTAACAACATCGTGAACGTGCTGCACGGGGTGTGCCGGGCTGATCCGTGACGCGAACAACTACGAGCAGCAAGAGCAGGCTTCGCAGCAGGTTTTGAGCAGTTAGGGCTTGGCGATGACGATTAAATACCAGTTCGGTGGTGTGGACGCGCATGGTGCGTTGATTCGGGCTCACGCGGCGTCGTTGGAGGCTGAGCACCAAGCGATCGTGCGCGACGTGTTGGCGGCCGCGGATTTCTGGGGCGGCGCTGGGTCGGCGGCCTGCCTGGAGTTCATCACGCAGTTGCGCCGCAATTTCCAGGTGATCTATGAGCAGGCCCGCGCTCATAGGCGAAAGGTGCAAACCGTCGGCGGCAATATGGCCGGCACGGATTCGGCCGTAGGGTCTGGCTGGGCCTAACCAGCCGGCACGGGCGCCCACGATGTCGTGGAACCCGTTGAGCAGCAAAGGTTCCTGTCAGTCGTGATTCGTTGGGTCAGCTGGGCGCCGGAGCCTTAGGAGCGCTCAACGTCGTGGTGGATCCACGTGTGCTGGACAAGGCGCCGGTGATTCCGTCGGGAATCTTTCGCTGAAGTCCCTTCAGCGGGAACGCAATCCGGCCTGCTCGATTAGCTGGGTCCGCCGTACTGCCACACCAGGCTGTGATTGCCGGTCATCGTGGGGTTGCACCACATCGTTCGGCCGTTGGCGTCCTGGGTGGTTGCGTGCAACACCGTGCACGAATCGCCCGCCGAGGGCGCATCGGCTCTCGCGACAGGTCCGCCCACACCGCTGGTGACGGCCAAAGCGAGCGGTGAGGCGGCGACAGTCAGCGCCGACACGACATACCGAAGTCTGCGCATGATGGACATCCCCTAAGCTGCGAAACGCCGACTGCAACTGACGGTATCCCGCTAACGCATCCGCGGGCAAAGGCGTTCTAATCTGACGTCCATGGGATTCCTCAAGCCCGTAATGCCGGAGATCGACATCGAACAGTGGAGCAAGGGCACCCGCAGCGAAAAGATCCGCCCGATGGCCAGGCACTGGGCCGAGGTGGGCTTCGGCACGCCGGTCCTCATACACCTGTTCTACGTCGTCAAAATCCTGCTGTACGTCCTGGGCGCGTGGCTGTTCTCCGTGGCGACCACCGCCGGCCTGGCCGGGGCCACCGACGTCGCGCACTGGTACGCCGAGCCGATCGTGTTCGAGAAGGTCGTGCTCTACACGATGCTGTTCGAGGTGATCGGGCTGGGCTGCGGCTTCGGGCCGTTGAACAACCGGTTTTTCCCGCCGATGGGCTCGGCCCTGTACTGGCTGCGTCCCGACACCATCCGGCTGCCACCGTGGCCAGGTCGCGTGCCACTGACCAAGGGCAGTGTGCGCACCCTGCTGGATGTGGCGTTGTACGCCGCGCTGCTGCTGATGACGTTCGGGACGCTGTTCGCCGACGGCACGGGCCCGGTGCCGCAGCTGGGCACCACGGTCGGGCTGCTGCCGATGTGGCGGATCTGGGTGATTCTCGCCATCCTCGCGATCTTGGCGCTGCGCGACAAGGTGATCTTCCTGGCCGCTCGCGGCGAGGTTTACGCGACGCTGACGGTGACGTTCCTGTTCGGCGGTGTCGACTCGATCGTCGCCGCCAAGCTGGTATTCCTGGTGATCTGGATGGGCGCGGCGACCTCGAAGCTGAACAAGCACTTCCCGTTCGTGATGTCGACGATGATGTCCAACAACCCGCTGTTTCGGCCGCGGTTCATCAAGCGGATGTTCTTCGAGAAGTTCCCGGACGACCTGCGGCCCGGACGGTTGTCGCGAATCTTCGCCCACGTCAGCACTTTCGTGGAAATGTGCGTGCCCGTCGTGCTGTTCTTCGCGCACGGCGGCTGGCCGACCACGGTGGCCGCGACGATCATGGTGATCTTCCACCTGGGGATCCTGACGGCCATCCCGATGGGAGCGCCGCTGGAATGGAACGTGTTCATGATCGGTGGGGTGCTGTCGCTGTTCGTCGGGCACGCCAAGCTCGGCTTGACCGACCTGAAAAACCCCGTGCTGGTGGGGATTTTCATCGCGCTCGTCGCGGGAATCGTGATCGCGGGCAACCTGTTTCCGCGCAAGATCTCGTTTTTGCCCGGCATGCGCTATTACGCCGGCAACTGGGACACGACGCTGTGGTGCATCAAGCCGTCGGCGGACAAGAAGATCGGCCACAACATCGTCTCGATCGCCAGCATGCCGCAGGCCCAGCTGGAGCGGTACTTCGGCAAGGAGCAGGCGCAGACCGGGATGTACCTCGGATATGCCTTCCGCGCCATGAACACTCACGGCAGGGCGCTGTTCACGCTGGCGCATCGGGCGATGGCCGGCCAGAACGAGGACGACTACGTCATCACCGACGGGGAACGCATCTGCAGCACCGCCATCGGGTGGAACTTCGGCGACGGCCACATGCACAACGAGCAGCTGATCGCGGCGATGCAGCAGCGCTGCGGCTTCGCGCCCGGCGAGGTGCGCGTCGTCCTACTCGACGCGCAGCCTATCCATAAGCAGACGCAGGCCTACCGTCTGGTGGACGCGGCGACCGGCGAGTTCGAGCGCGGCGTGGTCAAAGTCGCCGACATGGTGACCCGACAGCCCTGGGCCGACGACGTGCCGGTCCAGGTGCTGCCGAGCGTCACGCCAGCGTGACGGTCGCTGCCGAGCGTCACGCTAGCGTGACAGTCGGCGGCCTAGGCGCCCGCCCGAACCTCTTGGGCGGCGGCGACCATGTTCTGCAGCGACGCGGTCACCTCGTCGGTCTTCCGCGTCTTCAGGCCGCAGTCGGGGTTGACCCAGAGCCGTTGTGCCGGAACAGCTCTCAACGCGGCCCGCAGTGACTCGGCCATCTCGTTTGCGCTCGGCACCCGTGGCGAGTGGATGTCGTAGACACCCGGGCCGACGCTGTTGGAGAAGCCGATCGCGTTCAGGTCATCCAGCACCTCCATGTGCGACCGGGCGGCCTCGATGGAGGTCACGTCGGCGTCCAGGTCGGCGATGGCCCCGATCACTTCACCGAACTCCGAGTAGCACAGGTGAGTGTGGATCTGGGTCGAGTCGGCGACGCCGGCGGTGGCCAACCGGAAGGACCCGACGGCCCAGCGCAAGTACTCCTCCTGGTCGGCGCGGCGCAGCGGCAGCAGCTCACGCAGCGCGGGCTCGTCGACCTGGATGACCGCGATGCCGGCGGATTGCAGGTCGACGGTCTCGTCGCGGATGGCCAGCGCCACCTGGTTGGCGGTGTCGGCCAGCGGCTGGTCGTCACGCACGAACGACCACGCCAGGATCGTGACCGGCCCGGTCAGCATGCCCTTCACCGGCTTGTCGGTCAGTGACTGCGCGTATTTGGCCCACTCCACCGTCATCGGGTGCTCGACGGATGACGTCGCCGTAGAGGACCGGCGGCCGCACGCAGCGGCTTCCGTAGGACTGCACCCAGCCGTTCTTGGTGGCGAAGAAACCGTCCAGCTGCTCGGCGAAGTACTGCACCATGTCGTTGCGCTCCGGCTCGCCGTGCACCAGCACGTCCAGGCCGAGGTCCTCCTGCAGCTTGATGACGTCGGCGATCTCCTGCTTCATCCGGCGGTTGTACTCGGCTTCGTCGATCTCACCGGCGACCAGCGCGGCGCGGGCCTTGCGGATCTCGACGGTCTGCGGAAACGACCCGATCGTCGTGGTCGGCAGCGGCGGCAGGTGCAGGCGCGTCTCCTGGCTGGCCCGGCGCTCGGCAGCGTCGCCGCGGTGCGCACCCGACGCGACGATCGAGTCGATGCGGGCGCGGACCTGGCCGTTGTGCAGGCGCGGGTCCTTCTTCCGGGACGCGACGGCGGCGTTGGACGCCGCGATCTCGTCGGCGACGGCCTCGCGACCCTCGTTCAGGGCGCGTGCGAGGACGGCGACTTCGTGTACCTTTTCGGCGCCGAACGCCAGCCAGCTGCGCAGCGCGTCGTCCAGGTCGGTCTCGGGCTCCAGCGAGTACGGCACGTGCAGCGTCGAACACGACGTCGAGACCGCGACCGTGGCCGCCGAACCCAGCAGGGTGGCCAGCTTGCCCAGCGCAGCCTCCAGGTCGGTGCGCCAGATGTTGCGGCCGTCCACGATGCCGGCCACCAGCGTCTTGTTGGCCAGCTCGGGCACCGCCGCCAACGCCGTGTTGCCGCCGTACACCAGGTCGACACCGATCGCCTCGACGGGCGTGCGGGCCAGCCCCGCCAGGGAAGCGCCCGGATCACCGAAGTAGGTGGCGACGTAGATGGCGGGCCGGTTGCTCACCTTGCCCAGCGCGTTGTACACGGCCTCGGCCAGTGCGGGCGCGTCGGGCGAGATGTCGGTGACCAGCGCCGGCTCGTCGAACTGGACCCACTGCGCGCCGTTGTCGGCCAGCAGGGACAGCAGTTCGGAGTAGATCGGCACCAGCTCCTGCAGGCGCTCGATCGGCGCGCCGCCGCCGTTGACACCCTTGCTCAGCAGCAGGAAGGTGACCGGTCCGATGACGACCGGGCGTGCGGGAATTCCTTGCCCGAGCGCTTCTTTCAGCTCGGAGAGCACCTTGTCCGGGTTCAGCGTGAACCGGGTCGTCGGGTCTCGATTTCGGGAACGATGTAGTGGTAGTTGGTGTCGAACCACTTGGTCATCTCCAGCGGCGCGACATCTTTGTTGCCGCGCGCCGCGGCGAAGTAGCGGTCCAGTTCGTCCGGAATTGCGGCCACCCGCGCGGGCAGCGCGCCGAGCAGGACCGCGGTGTCGAGCATCTGGTCGTAGTAGGAGAAGGTGTTCACCGGCACGGAGTCCAGGCCGGCGTCCGCCAGGCCCGACCACGTGTCGTGGCGCAATGTCGAGGCCACCGATTCCAGGTCCGAGCGACTGGTCCGTCCGGCCCAGTAGCCTTCGGTGGCGCGCTTGAGTTCGCGGCGCGGCCCGATCCTGGGCGAGCCGGTAACGGTGGCAGTGAATGGTTGACTATTAACGAGGGAGGTCACGAGCTGGTCCTTTTATCGACGGGGTGGTCACCGCCCAGCGGACGCGAAGCCGATCCGATACGCGGTGCACACACACCGCAACGGCCTCGGCCGAACGCCCATTCCACGAGGCGATGAGCCGCCGGACGCGGTGCGTCCGGCACAGCTGGCAGGTCTTCGGACTCGCAGGCACGCACCTGGTGGTGCTCCTAGTGGCCGTCGCTTCCCAGTCCCGGGTGGACCCCGGTGACCAGTGCTTTCTTATTTCTAAGACGGCGGTCGTTCCTGCTTACCGCTGCGGGACAGTCCCGGACTTTCACCGGGTTCCCTCTTGCGAGGCATCGTTAACATGCTTCGCTCGATGCCGGCGCCGCGTGCTGCGGCGTCAGCAGACCAGCTGCGTGATCGAGATTACTAGGCCGCCCAGGTCAGCCTGTCAGCGCGTCGGCGATAGGGACGTCCCCGTTGTTGAAGTCGATGGTCCGGCGAAGGGTCGAGTCGTCGTGCAGCACGGCGGCGATGACTAGCGCGACGTCCGCACGTGAGACGGAGTCCCTTTCGGGACGCCTTGCGCCCCGCCCGACGGCGATCCGGCCGGTCGGCGGGTCCAGGGTCAGCCGCCCAGGCCCCAGCACGGTCCAGTCCAGGTCGCTGGCGCGTAGCTGGGCGTCCGCGGCGGCCTTGGCCTCGGCGTACGGGAAGAACGGATCATCTTGCGCCACACCGTGATCTGGACCGGCGCCGAAGTAGGACACCATCACGAACCGCCGCACGCCCGCCTGAGCGGCAGCGTCGATCACCCGGATCGCAGCGTCGCGGTCGACTGCGTAGGTCCGCGCCGGGTTGCCGCCGCCCGCTCCGGCGGAGAAGACCACCGCGTCGTGCCCGGCCAACAGCTTGGCCAGCGCAGCCGTATCGAGTTGCTCGATGTCGGCGACGACGGGTCTGGCGCCGGTGTCCGCGACCTCGTCGGAGTGCTCGGGGTTGCGGAAGACCGAACTGACCTCGTCGCCGCGCTCGGTGAGGATGCGTGCGAGT
This sequence comes from uncultured Actinomycetota bacterium, assembly GCA_963767375.1. Taxonomy (GTDB): domain Bacteria; phylum Actinomycetota; class Actinomycetes; order Mycobacteriales; family Mycobacteriaceae; genus Mycobacterium. Next base: position 730,651 of record CAVYDT010000001.1, on the reverse strand, counting down.
GGCAGCGCGACCTTGCCGTGCCCGCCGATGACGATGACGTCGATGACGCGTGCCATGACGTCCCGAGCGGTACCCGAGGTGGGTTAAAGCTTGACTCTTCCCCATGATCAGGTCGATCAGGGGCTTGCCCGGCGCATACGCCCCGGTCACCGACGCCATTGTGTGCCCGGAGTCCACCAGCAGCGTGATCCCGCTGATGCCGCAGGCGGCCTCGCTGTTCAGGAATGCCATGACGTCGCCCATCTGCTCCGGGCGTGTGGACCTTGGCGCCGGTCTCGTCCCGGTAGTCCTGGGCGAAGCTGAGCCACAGGTCCGCGTTGGCCTGGGCCAGTGGGGTGTCGGTCGGTCCCGGGCAGATCGCGTTGATGCGAATGCCCTTCTTCAGCAAGGGGTAGCCCTGGGTTGGCCACGTAGGTGTTGATGATCTTCTTGCTGGTGCCGTAGTGAATGATGCCCTCGGACTCGTGGGCCTTGGACCATGCCTCGGCCGCCGCGAAGTCCGGCGTGGCCAGGAACTCCTTAATTAGTTCAGGTCGTTCTCCCAGCCCATGCCGGCGACCGAGGAGATGAAGCAGATCGCCGAGCCGTTCGGAAGCTGGTTCTTTTCCAGCAGCCGGTCGATCAGATGGCGGTGGCCGATGAAGTTGATCTTCATCAGGTCGGTTGTCCCGTCGGCCACGCCGGCGGCGGAGAACACGGCGTGGATGGGCCCGCTGATCTGCTCGAGCGCGGAGTCGATCGAGGCGGGGTCGCGCAGGTCCACCTGAACCGACTGGGCGACGTCGTAGTCCACCGGCGCATAGTCCATCACGATGACTTCGGCGCCGAGTTCGGCAGCCGACTTGGCGGCCGCTGCGCCCATGCCGGTCGCACCGCCGACAACCAGCGCCCGCTTACCGTCGTAGCGCAACCGATCGACAATAGACATGGAAATCCCCTTCTCAACTAGGGCCAACCCGGTTCTAATTGCCCAACTGTATGGGTAACAGTTTTTTGGTTCAATACCGGGTGCCCTCTACGACAGGCCTACTTGCCGCGGACCGCGGCGCCGCGTAGGACGGTGTCGCGTACGTGCACCAGCGCCGTGCGTTTCCCGACGGCGCGCAGGATGTTCTCCGGTATCCACTGCACTCCGATGACGCAGCGCGCCAGCATCGCGGTGGACGGCGCGTCGATGCTAATCTCGCCCGACCGGATCCCTTCGGAGAGCAGCGATTTCATCTGCCGCAGCCGGGTGGAGTATGACCAACCCGGGTCGGCGGTCGGCGGTGATTGCCGCATCCAGGCGAGCTGGATTCTGAACTCGTCGGAGAACTGATCCAAGGCGTTGACGTTGACCCAGCTCAGAGCGTCCAGTTTCTCGACGGGCGTCGCGTCGGAGCGCAGCACGCCGACCCAGCCGGCCTCCACCTTCCTGCCGAAGGACCGCATGATCGAGTCGAGGAGCTCATCCTTGGATCCGATGACGCGATAGACGGTGCCGGTGCCAAGGCCCGCCGCCGCCGCGATGTCCCGGATGGTGGTGGCCTCGTAGCCCTTACGGCCGAACTCTGTTCGCGCCACCGCGCGGACATGCGCCGTCTTGTCGCTGGGATTGGCCTCGCTGTCGTCGGTCCACGTCGCGACGACCTCGCTCGCGGCTTTGAAGGCGTCGGACCGATCCAACGCGGCATCGCTCGGGGGCTGAGCGGCCAACCCCTGCAACATGATCCGGCACAACAGCCCGGCCACCTGGTCGGCTGGAGAATTGTGACGCATGACGTCGAGTCCGACCTGCAGCATGGTCTGGCAGATCCGGTCGGCCAGCGTGGGCAGGTCGATGTCGGGCTTGATGTAGCCGCTCCACCTGCCGGCGCGCAGCGTCTGCAGCATCGCCTCCTGGATCGCGGTCGGCTGCTGCCGGGTCAGCTTGATCAATTGGGGGTCCGCGCTCGGCCCCTCGTAGAACGACATCTGCAGCGCGGCCCGATGCTGCACCGCGCATTTGGCGATCGCCGAACCCAACCCGACGATCTTCTCGGCGACGGGGCGGTCGTCGGGCTCGTCCAGCTTCGCCTGGGCCTCGAGCCCGACCCGATTCAGGTCGTCCTGGTAGCGGCGGATCAGCTCGACGAGGATCGCCTCTTTGGACTCGAAGTGGTGGTACAGGCTTCCGGGCAGAATGCCTGCGGCGTCGGCGATTTCCTGCAGTGAGGTGCGCAAGCCCGACGAGGCGATCAGGGACGCCGCGGTCTGCAGGATCTCGGTCCGGCGGGTCCCGGCGTCGTCAGCGCCGCCCAGATCCGCTCGATCGGTTGCCGGCCGCCCGCCCTTCGCCAGTGCATCGGCTTTGGCCATGGCTAGCCAGTCCTCCCAGCGAAAGAAACCTGAACCAAATCTTTGGTAAAGGCTATCAAACCGCCCCCGGGAAAGGCGCTGCTTACTGCGGTGACGGGCTCATTCTATAGCGGAGGTCCTTCCCAACGGTCCGACGCGACCACCTCCTCGACGGGTCGACGGATGGCCGGACGGAACGTATGCCCGGCACGCAGCCGCCCCACGGGCAGCAGGCAGCCCTGGACGTAGGTCTCCGGGATATCCAGCAATTGGCGGACTTCGGCTTCGTAGTGCAGGTGCAGCGTCGTGATGCAGGTGCCGTAGCCGCGGGTGTGCAGCGCCAGCTCAAAGTTCCACACCGGCGGGAAGATCGAGCCGTACAGGGTCGCCAGGTGGAACGATTCGTCGCCATCGATGCGTGGCAAGTACGCCTCGTAGCAAGGGATTACCAGCAGCGGCACCTTCGCCATGTTCACGACCAGCCACTCCGTCGACGACATGAGGCGGGTTTCGGGAGTGCCGGCCGGCATCTTGTCCGCGAACAGCTGTCCGCCGACTCGCAGCAGGTAGGCCTTGCGGTACAGCTCGGCAATCTCGGCCCGCAACGCGGGGTCGGCGACGACGAGCCACCGCCAGTTCTGCTGATTCGAGCCATTGGCGGCCTGCAAGCCGACGCGCAGGCACTCCCGGATGTCGGCGAGGTCGACGGGTGCGTCCAGGTCGAGAGTCTTGCGCGCTGAGCGAGTGTTGTTGAGGAGGTACTCGATATCCATCATTGGGCTCCTACTGGCTACCTCTTCGCGAGGTGCGCGCCGAGTTCGGTGAGATAGCGATCGGACCCACCGAGGAGTCCGCTCCAGCTCAGCAGGCGCTTGAGGTAAAGATGCGCATCGTGCTCCCAGGTGTAGCCGATGCCGCCGAACACCTGGATGGCAGTATCGCCCACGGTGGCCAGCCGCCCGGCGAACGCCTTCGCCCGCAGCGCGGCCAGGTGTCGCTCTCCGGCGGCTTGGGCATCAGCGGCCCAGAGCGCGTGGATGACGCCGCTTCGGGCCAGCTCGACCGTCTCGAACATGTCGACGCACAGGTGCTGGACCGCCTGGAACGAGCCGATGACCTGACCGAACTGCTTTCTCACCTTGGCGTATTCGACGGCGAGGTCCATGACGGCCCGGGCGGCGCCCAGGGCGTCGGCGGCGGTGGCGATCAGAACATCGTCGATCACCGCTGCGACATCATCCGGCGAAGCCGCGGCGAGCCGCTCTGCGGGCGTGCCGTCGAACGTGACGCCAAACCGCTTGCGAGTCTGGTCGATACCGCGTTCGGGTGTAACCGAGATTCCGGCTGAGTTCGCCCGTACCGCGAAGAGCCCGATGCCCCCGGCATCTTCGGTGTCTTCGGCGAGTACCAGGAGGGTGTCGGCGGCCGCGGCGTCGGGAACGCCGGCGATCTCCCCGCGCACCACGACTGTGTTAGTTCGGGGGTCACCTTGCCCGGCCGCGCCCACCGAGGAATTTCCCGGATCCAGAAAGGTGATGGTGGCGATGGTCGTGCCATCGGCGATTCCGCTCAACAGCTTGGCGCCCGTGGAACTGCCGCCCCCGGCGCCGAGTCGGGTCAGCGCGCGCGTCGCCGCGACGGCCGTCGAGAGCCACGGCCCGGGGTGCAATGCGGCGCCGAGTTCTTCGGCGACCACGCCGGCCTCGACCAGCGTCATGCCGGCGCCGCCGTGCTCCTCCGGTACCAACAGCCCGGTCGTCCCGAGCCCGGCCAGACCGCGCCACACCGCCTCGTCCACACCGGACGGGTCGTCCAGTAGCTTGCGCACGTGTCCCGAAATCGGTGCCTTCTCAGCAAGAAAGCGCCGTGTGGTGTCGCGCAGCGCGACCTGTTCGTCGGTGAGTTCGAGGTTCATGTGCGGGGCAACCCCAGGACGCGTTGCGCGGTGATGTTCTTGTTGATCTGCGTCGTTCCGCCGGCAATGGTCAGCGAGCGCGACGTGAGGCGGTAGTTCGCCCAGGGGGCACCGTTGCCTCGGGTGCCGAGTATGTCGAAGGCCAGCGCGGCCAGGTCCTGGCCGATCTCACCCCACACCGTCTTGGCGAGGCTGGCCGTCCCGAACGGGTCACCGCCGTGCAGGGTGGCCGAAATCGACCGCTGGCAGAGCACCTCGAGATACTTGATGCGGAGCGCGATTTCGCCGAGGCGCCGGAGTGTCACCGGGTCTTCGAGGGCTCCGGCGCCGGCGGCGGCGAAGTCGTCGACCAGCTCTTCCAGCCTGACCTGCATCTCGGCGTACAGTCGCGCGGCCCCGGCACGCTCGTGGCTGAGCGTGGTGGTGGCCACTCCCCAGCCCCCGTTCAACGGGCCCAGCAAGGCGTCGGCCGGCACCCGGACGTCGTGAAAGAACACCTCGGCGAAATCGGCGTCGCCGTTGAGCGTCACGAGCGGACGGACCTCGATGCCGGGCAGTTTCATGTCCACGATCAGGCAGGAGATGCCCTTGTGCTTCGGGGCGTCAGGGTCGGTGCGCACATACAGCTGGCACCAGTCTGCACGGTGCCCGAGCGACGTCCAGATCTTCTGGCCATTAACGACGAAGTCGTCACCGTCACGCACCGCCCGGGTGCGCAGTGAGGCGAGATCGGATCCCGCTTCGGGCTCCGACATGCCCTGGCACCAGATGTCGTCGGCGCGCATCATGCGGGGGAGCAGCGTTTTCTTCTGGTCTTCGGTGCCGTACTGCATGATCGCGGGGGCAATGTTGTTCAACCCAATGACGTTGAGCGGCATCGGAGCTCGAGCACGGGTGGTTTCCTCGGTATACACAAGCTGCTCGAGAACCGTCGCTCCGCGGCCGCCGTAGTCGCGGGGCCAGGACACGGCGGCCCAGCCCGCGTCCGCCATCGTCTGGTTCCAGGCGCGCAGCATTTCGAACGCCGCGTCGTCGCGGCCGGCGGGCCGGCGGGCGGCGACCAGCTCATCGGTCAGGTTCGCGGACAGCCAGTCGCGCAACTCGGTGCGGAACTGTTCCACTTCCGCTGGATAGGAGAAGTCCACTTTTCCTTGGCTTTGGTTCCTGGTGGTTTAGCCGGACTCTACGGGTGAGCAAATCTTGGGGTCAACGACGATCAGCCCCCGTTGCGCTGGGGTTCGGGGAATGCTACCTCGGCATTGTCCGGCATCGCGCTGATGCCGCGTCGCTCACACACTTCCAGCACCTCGTCGACGATCGACGTGGGCACAAAGAATTTCTCCGTGGACGACATCTGCTCGAGATGCGCCTCGATGTCTTCCGCTGTCGGTTGGCCTTCGGCGTCCGCCAGCCAGCCCTCACTCAGGCCGACGAACACGCGCGCATAGCGTCCAGCGGAGGCGGAATAGTTCCGATGTGTGAACGTACAGGCGCTGCTCGCGAGGAAGGTCACCAACGGCACCACGAGTTCGGGGCGAATCGCGCGCATGAAGCCTGATTCGGTGAGGAACTTCTCGTCCCCGACTGTCTCGGTGACCATGCGCGAGAAGCCAGTGGGCATAACGGAATTGGCGAGTATCCCGTGCGCTTCGCCCTCGATCGCGATCACGTTCGTCAGGCCCACCAGGCCAGCTTTCGCCGCGGCGTAGTGCGCCTCCATCGGCTGACCGAAGATACCGGCCGAGGACGAGATGAATACGAATCGTCCGCCCCCGTTCTTCTTCATCACGCGATACGCCGGCTGAGCCAGGTAAAAGCCGCCGTCGAGATGCACGCGCAGCATTCGGGTCCACGCCTCCGCCGAGAGGTCATCGAACGGCACGCTGCCGAATATGCCCGCGTTGCTGACGACGGCGTCCAACCGCCCGAATGCGTCCACCGCGGCGTCGACGATCGCTTGGCCGCCAGCCTGGCTGTCGACCGAGTCATAAGAGGCGACAGCCTTGCCGCCCGCCTTGGTGATCTCGTCGACCACGTCGTCCGCGACGCGGGAGTCGGCGCCGTCACCACCCATCGAGCCGCCGAGGTCGTTGACAACCACGGCGGCGCCGCGGCGGGCCAGGTCGAGCGCATATAGCCGCCCGAGTCCACGACCGGCTCCGGTGACGATAGCCACACGATCGGTGAAATCAATCATGTTGTGCTCCATTGCTTGACCGTTCGTGACGCCGTGAGCGGCCGATCGTATGAGGCGTCCGTCTGACCGTGGTGTGGGGTCCGCGCGCCCGGAACGGCGGCGATGGCTTCCTTGGTGAGCAGCGACTGCGATTCGTTCATGAATTCCACGAGGCAGACGCGATCGACGATCGCCCACCGTCCGTCCCGCCGCTCCAGACGATCGATGTAACGACCACCCGAGATCGTCATGTGATTCGCCGGTGCGCGGTCGGTCCCGACGAACAGGTAGTAGGTCTCGGCGTGCGCCTCGTCGCCGTCGATGTCGACGGTGTGGTTCAGCAGATAGTGCTGGTATCGCGTCTGCGTGCTGTGATACGCGAGGGCCCAGTCGATGAAATCGTCGACGACGCCGACAAATCCGACGTGGTCGTCCACGGCGCCGTCATGGTAGGCCGAGCGCAGCAGCGCGCGGTCTTGCCGGTCGATCCCGCGCGCGTATCGCTGCATGCAGTCCCAGATCTCCGAGCGGTCGGTGAGAAGCCTGACCTGATTTCTGAGCTCGTCGACGTCGACGTTCATGGTCACCTGACACAGTCCTTTCGCCGACGTCCCGATCTGATTGACCCCGGCGGAACCGGACTCTACGGTGGAACAGATATTTGGTCAACGAGTTAGGGACCCGGTTCGGAGGTTGAGCGTGACAGACAACGCTCGCGGCGACCGGTTACAGTCCCTCGGCATGCTCGCCTCCGCACTGGCGGGGAGACCCGTTGCGGTTGCAGAACTGCAAGCGAGTGAGCCGTCATGGACGGACGGTCAGACGATTTACGTGGACGGTTCCGCCCCCGTCCCCGCGCGACTCTCGGCGCTAGCCGTGCAGGCATCTTTGATCGCCGCAGGCAGCCTGGAGCCCGACGTGGTGCGCCCCCTGGTCCGCCACCCGCGCCTGGCCAGGCGTTATCTGGCGATCGAGGGTCACCGGGCACTGGTCAGCAACACGGACCTGCTGCCGGGCATCCTGGCCTCGGTGGGCGACCGCGATATCGCGAGCCGAAGCCAGTCGCCCGCGGATTCGCTGAGCATCGCGACCGGGCGGGCCGCGATCGACGACCCGGCGCCGGGATTCGGCGTGATCCGTCCGGGAAAGGTGCTGGCCGCGTGCTCCCGGGCGGCCGAACAGCAGGATGAGGCGAACGCCCGGCATGTTCCGCGCAGCCTTAATAATCAGGAGCGCGTGCAGGAACTCGAGGAGCTGGACGACACCCAGGTCGACGATTCCGACGATCCCGACCTGTTCACCAGCCCGGTCGGCGGGGGCGGTTTCATCGGCAAGTGGCTGAAGAAGATGCTGTCTTCATCGCGCAAGACCGGCGGCGGTGGCGGGCCGCCCGGCGCGGATTCCCCAACGCATGGCACGAACTCCTCGAAGCGCGGCGCGCACGCCGTGTCGTCGCTGGCCTCGGCGCCGAGCGAGGATGTCAACGATCGCGAAGCGACGGCGCACGGTGTGACTTACCCGGAGTGGGACGTCACCCGCAAGAGCTATCGACCAGCGTGGTGCACCGTGCGGGAGGTCGAGCCGAAGATCAAGGTATCGGCCACGCAGGCGATTGACGGCGCGATCGGGATGCGGCGCCCGCTGTCCCGACTCGGTATGGGCCTGCACCGCCGCCACCGGCAGTCGCAGGGCGACGACATCGACATCGATGCGGCGGTCGAAGCCCGCGTCGAGGTGCGGGCCGGGTCGGTGCCCGACGAGGCGGTGTACCTCGACAGCCTGCGGCGCCGCCGTGACTTGTCGGTCCTGCTGCTCCTCGACGTGTCGGGCTCGGCGGCGGAGCCCGGGACGGTGGGGCGGACGGTGCACGAACAACAGCGCGCGGCTGTCGCCAACCTCGCCGTCGCACTGCACGACCTTGGTGACCGAGTTGCGCTCTACGCGTATTACTCGCAAGGCCGTGGTGCGGTGAGCATGGTGCCCGTCAAGCGGTTTGACGATCATCTCGACGCCCGAATCATGAGGCGGCTGAACAGCCTGGAGCCAGGTGCGTACTCCCGCCTCGGCGCGGCAATCCGGCACGGCTCGGCGGTCGTGGAAGCGCGCGGAGGCACCTCACGCCGGCTGTTGGTCGTGCTGTCCGACGGGCTGGCCTACGACCACGGGTACGAGCGGGCCTACGGCGCCGCCGACGCGCGCCGCGCTCTGGTCGAGGCCCGCCGCCGGGGCACCGGTTGCGTATGTCTGACCATCGGCGCGGGAACCGACGTGCGATCCCTGCGCGCGGTGTTCGGCAGCACCGCGCATGCGACGATCGCGCGGCCGGATCAACTTGCCGGCGTGATCGGTCCGCTATTCCGGTCTGCGCTGCGTTCGGCGGAGGTCCGCCGGAGGGTGTCGTGACGGACCAATGACGGGCCCCCAGGACCAACCTATGACGGAGTTTGAAACAAACATCTGTTCCGGGTTAGGCTCCAATCACCGCGGTGCAGCGGGTGGCAGAAGGGAAGTTATGGCCAACGAGTCCGGGCTCGTGTACCGGAACGGCGCTCCGTCCGAGACGGACGGGAAAGGTGAAGTGCGGCCCTACTACAAGGCAATCGGCAACGAGGAGGCCGTCTTCAAGGCGGCCTACCGGCAGGGTCTGGCGCTTGTCCTGAAGGGCCCGACCGGCTGCGGCAAGACCCGCTTCGTCGAGGCGATGGCCCACGACCTCGGCCGGCCGTTGATCACCGTCGCCTGCCACGACGACCTCACCACGGCCGACCTCGTCGGCCGGTATCTCCTGCGCGGCGACGAGACGGTGTGGGTGGACGGTCCGCTGACCCGCGCGGTGCGTGAGGGCGCGATTTGCTACCTCGACGAGGTGGTGGAGGCCCGCCAGGACACCACCGTGGTGTTGCATCCGCTCGCGGACCACCGTCGCCAGCTGCCCATCGAGCGTCTCGGTATCACGCTGGACGCGGCGCCCGGATTCGGCCTCGTGGTGTCGTACAACCCCGGCTATCAAAGTGTCCTCAAGGACCTCAAGGATTCGACGCGTCAGCGAATGGTAGCCATCGAATTCGGTTTTCCCACAGCCGATGTCGAAGAGGGAATCGTCGCGCACGAAGCGGGCGTGGACGGGGCCACCGCGGCCGAACTGGTGCGCTTCGGCCAGGCCATCCGCCGCCTGGAGACCGGCGGGCTGCGTGAGGTCGCGTCGACCCGCGTTCTCATCGCGGCGGGCAGGCTGATCGTAGAGGGCCTGTCGATGCGGGAGGCGGCCCGCGCGGCGATCGCCGGTCCGCTCACCGACGATTCGGCAGTGGCCAGGGGCCTCAACGAGATGATCGAGGTCTATCTGGGTGGGGGCTCCGATGCTTGACACCGCAATCCGCCGCCGCAATCCGAACAAATCTTAGGTCTATTACCCAGGGAGGTCAGATGTCCTACGAGAGCACCGCTGAGCCGATCAAGGTCGGCTATCTGATGGACTTCACGCTCCCACCGGGCTTCCCGGAGGATCTGTTCGCCTCCTTCACCCAGACTTTCGACCTCATTTTCGAGGAGGCGGTCGAACAGGGGGTGATGGACCGTCCCGTGCAGATGGTCTATCGCGAGGTGGAGGGTCTGCCCAAGGGTTCGGTCAAGGCGGTGATCGATGCGTATGGCGAACTAGTTGATGAGGGCTGTCTTGTCGTATTCGGTCCCAACATCACCGATAACTGCGTGCCGTTGCGCGAAGCGATCGAGGAGCGATTCAAGGTGCCCGCGATCAGCGTGACCGGCACAGACGACTGGCTAGGCGAATGGACCTTCGCATTCCCCCAGGGATCGATGACTGACGAGCCGATCTTTCTGGCCGACCTGATAGGAAAACGTGGGATCACCGAGATCGGCGTTCTGATGGAGCAGAGCCTGATCGGCCAGAGCTACCTGAAGAATCTGCGAACTGCGTGCCAGCGCAAGGGTATTCGGATTGTCGCCGAAGTCGCGGTCGCGCAGACCGCACAGGACATCAACGGAGCCGTGCGCACGCTGCACGATGCGAAGGCGGAAGCGATCGTCCACCTGGGCTTCGGCTTCGGGATCGTGTTCATCAACCCGGCGTTGGAGGCGGTCGATTGGGACCCGCCGAGATTCACCACCACGGCTTGGCAGAACGCGTGGGTGAACCCGATCATGTGGAACGCGTTCATGGGCTGGATCGGTGTCGACCAGTACGACGAGGCGAACCGGATCGGGCAGGACTTCCTCGACACCTACGCGAAGAAGTACAACGGCAGTCGCCCCGAGTTCTGCGTGACGGTGGTGAACCGCGACGTCGCCGCGACGTTGGTGCGGGCGTTCAGCGACTCCCACCCGCTCAGCCCGCGCGGCGTCAAGGAAGCGCTGGAGCGGGTCAAGATGATGCCCGCCGCGTCGGGCGCGCCCGGTACCCGGGTGTCCTTCGGGAAATGGACCCGCCGGGCCTGGATGGGCGCCGGCTATTTGGTGGCCCGGACGCTCGATGCCGACGGCATCAACTCGCATCTGGTCGATCGCTTCGGAGAGTGAGGCTCGAGAAATGAGTACCGACCAATCCACACCGCTTGCCTCGGAGAACGAGCCGGCATCCCCACAGCGCACCGCTAAGCGCGGCTGGGGTGGCTGGGTCGCCGGCGCCGCCCTGGCGGCGTTCGCACTCTTCTTCATCGCGAACTGCCGAGTCGCCCTCGACCCGCGCGTCGCCAACCCGAATGTGCAGGGCCGGCCGCGCCCCGTCAGGTTCACCTTCGGGTTGGACTACATCACCTTCTTGGATGTTGCCACCGCCATCACACTGGTTGTGCTGCTTGTCGTGTTCATCAGGGGCTGGCGGCGCAATCCGGGCAGTCCGGTGATGCTGATGTTCCTGTGCACCACGCTGATCGTGTGGCAGGACCCGATCATGAACTGGTCGCCGTTCGCGGTCTACAACCCCGATCTCATTCACTGGCCGGAGTCGTGGCCGCTGGTGTCGTTGTCGCCGAGCGTTGAACCGTTCGTGGTGTTCGGCTACGTGATGTTCTATTTCGGCCCCTACTTCCCGGCGGTCTGGATCCTGCGGAAACTGCAGGCAAGGAAAGGGCCGGAGGCATTCGTATCACGGCACCCGTTGATCTGCCTGGGCCTGTTGACTTGTGTGATCGGGTTCGTCATGGACGCGTTTCTGGAGAACACGTTGATCCACTGGGGCATGTACATCTACTCGCAGGTGATTCCATGGGGTTCCGTATTCACCGGCACCACATTCCAGTTCCCGCTGATCTGGGAGTCGCTCTCGGTGACGTTCGTGATGATCCCGGCTGCGATCCTGTGCTACCGAGACGACACCGGAAAGTCGGTGGCCGAGAAGCTGACCGCGAAGGCGAAGATCCTGCCTACCCGTCCGGTGCTGGGCACGTTCCTGGTGATGTTCGCCATCATGAATGTGTCGTACTTCGTCTATGGGGCGTGGTTCGCCGCGATCAAGGTCAGCCATGCGGCGACCGCGGTGGCGTGCCCGTGGCCCTATCCTGAGGCCAAAGTCTATGACCCGCAAGGTTTTTACGAGAAGGCGGGCGCCCAGGGTCCGTACTCGGTCGGCATTTGGTCGACCTGGGCCAGCGGAGAGCCGAACGGGCGGCCGCACGTCGACCCACCGCCGCCGGGTCAAGGCCCCTGTGCCACTTCTTCTTCACCGGGCAACAATGGGTGAGCCGCGCACCGTCGTCATCAGCGGTGCGTCGCGCGGACTGGGGTTCGCCTCAGCTGTGCGCTTGTACCGCGAAGGGTGGCGGGTGGTCGCGGCCATGCGGACGCCCGACCTTGGAATCCCGCCGCTACGGGAGGCGACGGGAGCGGGTGAAGATGACGACCGGCTGATCGGTGTGCAGCTCGACCTCACCGACGCCGCGTCGATCTCCGCGGCGGCCAAGGCCATCGAAGAGGCCGTCGGCGCACCCTACGCGCTGGTGCACAACGCGGGGATCTCCGCCGCCGGGATGGTGGAGGAGACGGATATGGCGTTGTGGCAGAAGATGTTCGCCACTCACGTCATGGGCCCCGTCGCGCTTACCCAGGCCCTGTTGCCGTCGATGCGGGCGGCGGGCGAGGGGCGCATCGTGCTGGTCGCCAGCACAGCCGGAGTGCGCGGTCAGCCGGCCACCGCGCCGTACTCGGCGTCCAAAGGCGCCATGGAGCGGTGGGGCGAATCCATGGCGTGCGAGATCGCGCCCTTCGGTCTCGGTGTCACCGTTTTGGTGACCGGCACATACGACACCGACATCATCACCGACGCGGGCACCATCGATGATCGCAACTTCGAGGGCCCGTACGCCCGACTGCACAACACCATGAACACCCGCGGGAGATTCGCGATGAAACTCGCCAGGCCTCCCGAGCGGTTCACCGAGGGCCTGCTCAAGGCGCTAAACGACCAGGGGGCCTTCCGGCGCCGCGGTGTGGGCCCGGATGCCTCAATGCTGTTGGTGTCCAACAGGATTCTGCCGGCTTCGGGCATGCACCACATGTCCCGGATCGTGCTGGGCATACCCAGGCAGGGTTCGATGCAGGACGGGGCATGGCCGTTGACGACGGCCCAAAAGGCCATGGTGTTGGCCGCACGTGTTCTTCCGGCGCCGGTGTTACAGCGCTTGGCTTCGTTGGCGGCTCGGCGCCGCCAGGGACTGAAAGGGACTGAGGAGTAGGAAATGGAACAGCTTTTCGACGACCTGGAGGACTTCGGCTCCTTCGACGACGCGATATCCGGTGACGTGCGGGACCCCTACACCGAACTGGCGCGGCTGCGCCGCGAGGAACCGGTGCAGCGACTCGAGACGTCAGGAGCGCTTCCGCACGAGGAATCGCTGCCGATGTTCATCGTGTACCGCCACGAGGATGTCCAGCAGATGCTGCGCGACAACGAGACGTTTTCGTCGTCGGCCGTCATCGCCGCGTTCGGCCCGGTGCTGGGCGAAGGGGTAATGCTCGGCATGGACGAGCCGATCCACGGCCGGCTGCGTTCGCTGGTGTCGAAGGCGTTTTCGCAGAAGTCGTTGGCGCGGTGGCAAGACGAGTTGGTCGGCCGGGTGGCCAATGGCCTGATCGACCAGTTCGCACCCAACGGTAAGGCGGATCTGGTGAAGGAGTTCACCTTCGACTATCCGAGCCAGATCATTGCGGGTCTGTTGGGCTTGCCGGAGAAGGACTACCCGCAGTTCCAGCGATGGTCGATCTCGCTGCTGAGCTGGCTGATGAACCCGGAGCGCGGGCTCGCGGCCTCGGCTGCCCTGTGCGACTATTTCGCACCGATCCTGCAGGCTCGCCGCGCCGAGCCGAAGGACGACCTGATCAGCGCGCTCGGTGCGGCCGAGATCGACGGGGAGAAGCTGGCGGACGAGGAGATCTTCTCGTTCCTGCGCCTACTGTTGCCCGCCGGTGTGGAGACGACCTACCGGTCGCTGGGCAGCCTGCTCTTGGCGCTGCTGTCGGATCACGCGCAACTGGACGCCATCCGCGCGGATCGGTCGCTGCTGCCACAGGCCATCGAAGAGGGCGTGCGGTGGGAACCGCCGTTGCTGACCATCACGCGGGTGGCGACTCGCGACACCGAACTCGGTGGGGTGGCAATCCCGGCCGGCGCCACCGTGATGCCGATGCTGGGTTCGGCCAACCGGCAAGAAGATCGCTACCCGGACCCCGACACGTTCGACATTCATCGGCAGGCCAAGGCGAATCTGGGCTGGGGCCACGGCGTCCACGTGTGCCTCGGCATGCACCTGGCGCGGCTGGAGATGCGCACGGCCATCAACCTGCTGCTGGACCGGTTGCCGAATCTGCGGCTCGATCCCGATGGCGACGACCCGCACATCCGCGGACAGGTTTTCCGCTCGCCGACCTCGGTGCCGGTGCTGTTCGATCCCCAGTGATTCCGACAGCTTGCCAATCGGCTAGTTTCCAGTAAGGCTCACCATAGGGTGGTCCGTCTGGCTTGGCATCCCCGTCCCGGCGCTCTAACCAGCGCCTCGTTTAAAGAGAGCTGAACAAATATGGCTGACACTGTAAAGGTCCGGTTCGAGCCGAAGATGATGATCGACGGCAAGTTGGTCGACGGCCAGGCCGGCACCTTCACCAACATCAACCCGGCGACCGAGGAATCGCTCGGAGAGGTGTCCGACGCGTCGAAAGAGGACATGCACCGGGCCATCGACGCCGCTCGGCGCGCCTTCGACGAGACCGACTGGTCGACTAACAAGGAGCTGCGCAAGCGCTGCCTGCTGCAGCTGCACGAGGCGATCGAGTCCGAGATAGACGAGCTGCGCGAGGAACTGATCCTCGAGGTCGGTTCGCCCCGGGCCATCACGTTCGGCCCCCAGCTGGATGCCCCACTGGAAGATGGCCTCAAATACCCCGCCCGGCTGATCGACGAGTACGCGTGGGAGACCGACCTGGGCGACAAGGTGATCAGCCTGACCGGCACGTTGACCACCCGCAAGGTGTGGCGGGAGCCGGTCGGTGTGGTCGGGGCGATCGTGCCGTGGAACTTCCCATTCGAGGTCACCCTCAACAAGCTCGGTCAGGCGCTGGGCACGGGCAACACCGTCGTGCTCAAGCCGGCGCCGAACACCCCGTTCAACGCGAACCGGCTGGGCCGGCTCATCGCCGAAAAGACCGATATCCCCGCCGGTGTCGTCAATGTCGTCACCGCGTCGGATCACTTTGTGGGTGAGGAGCTGACGTTGTCGCCGAAGGTCGACCTGATCTCGTTCACCGGCTCGACGGTGGTCGGCAAGCGGATCATGGAAAAGGGTGCGGCCACCATGAAGCGGCTGTTCCTGGAGCTCGGCGGCAAGTCGGCCACCATCGTCCTCGAGGACGCCGACTTCGGGACGGCATGCATGGTCGGCATCGCGCCATGCATGCACGCCGGTCAGGGTTGCGCCAACCCCACCCGGCTGCTGTTGCCGCGGTCCCGCTACGACGAGGGCGTCGAGATCCTGAAGAACATCTACGAGAACGTCACGTGTGGCGACCCGCAGGACCCGGGAACCCTGTGCGGCCCGGTGATCTCGCAACGACAGTTCGACCGGGTGACGGGCTACATCAAGAAGGGTGTCGAAGAGGGCGCCACGGCGCTGGTTGGCGGCCCCGGTGCGGCCACCGGTTTCGACAAGGGATATTACGTCCGGCCAACGCTTTTCATCAACGTCGACAACAAGATGACCATCGCCCAGGAGGAGATCTTTGGGCCGGTGTTGTCGGTCATTCCGTTCGATGACGAGGAGGACGCGATCCGGATCGCCAACGACAGCGTGTACGGGTTGGCCGGCAACGTGTTTTCCGGTTCCCTCGAGCGTGCGCTGTCGGTGACCCGTCGGATCAAGGCCGGTTTCATGGGCGTCAACGGAGGCGCCCCGTACGGTGCCGACACACCGTTCGGCGGATACAAAGAGAGCGGTGTGGGACGCCAGAACGGCGTGGCCGGGTTCGACCAGTACACCGAGATCAAGTCGGTGGCGTATCCCGCCGTCTGACGGATCGCTGAAGCGAGCGAGCGTGTCTGTACGCAGACACGCCACGCCTCGCGGCATTTTGTGCACGCTCGGCAGAACGAAATAGGAGGCCGAGGTGGCTACCTATGTCTTGGTGCACGGCGGTGGCCACGGTGGCTGGTGTTACCAGCCCGTCGCGCGGCTGTTGCGGTCCCGAGGGCACGAGTCCTACGCGCCTTCCCTGACGGGTCTTGGTGAGCGCGCGCACCTGTTTCGGAATGGTGTCGACCTCGACTGCCACATCACCGACATCGTCAATCTCCTGCATTTCGAGGACCTGTGCGACGTCGTCCTGGTCGGCCACAGCTACGGGGGCATGGTGATCACCGGCGCCGCCGACCGGGCCGCCGACCGCGTCGGCCACCTCGTCTACCTGGACGCCGCGACACCCGCCAACGGTCAGACCCTCGTCGACCAGGCACCCGAGATGATGGCCGCGGCGCGTGCCGAGGGCCGCATCGTCGATGGCGTCGAAATGTGCTTGTACCCAACCGATAACATGCTGCGGTATTACGGCGTGCGCGATCCCGAGCTGCGCGAGTGGATGAAGGCGCGGTTGACGCCACACCCGTGGAAGTGCTTTGAGCAACCACTGCGGCTGACCAACGAAGCCGCGCTCGCCAAAATCCCGCAGTCCCACCTCTGTACCACGTTGTACATGCGGTGGCGCGATGTAGACGGCCTGCGGCGAAAAGCCAACGGCCGCTTGTGGGACCTCGACACCGGCCACGACATGATGATCACCGAACCGGGTTGGGTCGCCGAAAAGCTGATGCTGTTGGCGGCGTCGTAAGGCGATGCGACACAACACCTTCACGTGATGCGAAGCGCCGATCGCTGGCGCGCCCAGCTAACCTGACTTATATCTGTTCAGCTCTAGATTGGGATGTATCGGTCGTCGGCCGGATGCCCAGGGGGTGGCGCTGCGGCCCGCCTAGTCGGGCTAAGAAAGCACCCCGCCACCCGACCGCCCAACGCGTTGGTTGACAATCGACGCAGAGACTCAGTGTCGAAGGAGACCTAATCATGGCTGAAGCCGTCATTGTCGAGGCTGTACGTTCACCGATCGGCAAGCGCAACGGCGGGCTATCCGGCGTGCACCCGGCCGACCTGTCCGCGCAGGTCCTCAACGGTTTGGTGGACAGGGCCGGCATCGACCCCGGGATCGTCGACGACGTGATCTGGGGCTGCGTCATGCAAGCCGGTGAACAAGCCCTCGACATCGGCCGCACCGCGCTGCTGACGGCGGGATGGCCGGAGACCGTTCCGGGCGTGACCGTCGACCGCCAGTGTGGGTCAAGTCAGCAGTCCATCCATTTCGCCGCGGCCGGCGTGGTGGCCGGGCACTACGACGTCGTCGTGGCCGGCGGTGTGGAGTCGATGTCGCGGACCCCGATGGGGGCGTCGCTGGCCAACGGCGGGCGGCCGTACCCGCAGGCCTTCATCGACCGCTACGACGGCCAGATCCCCAACCAGGGCATCGGTGCCGAGATGATCGCCGAGCAGTGGGGGCTCGACCGCACCGCGCTGGACGAGTTCTCCCTGGGCTCACACGAAAAGGCTGCTGCCGCACAGGATTCCGGCGCATTTGATGACCAGATCGTGGGCATTAGGGACCAGGACGGCAATGCGGTCCTCAAGGACGAAGGCATCCGGCGCGGTACCCCGATGGAAAAGATGGCGTCGCTCAAGCCGGCGTTCAAGGAAGACGGCGTGATCCACGCGGGCAACTCCTCGCAGATATCCGACGGTTCCGCTGCGATCCTGTTCATGTCCGCCGAGAAGGCCGCGGAGCTGGGCCTGAAGCCGATCGCCAAGGTGCACACCGCGACATTGGCCGGAGCCAACCCGGTGATCATGCTCACCGCGCCCATCCCCGCCACCCAGAAGGCGCTGAAGAAATCCGGCCTGAGCATCGGCGACATCGGGGCTTACGAGGTCAACGAGGCGTTTGCGCCGGTGCCGCTGGCGTGGCTGAAGGACATCGGCGCCGACGAGAAGAAGCTCAACCCCAACGGCGGTGCGATCGCGCTCGGCCACCCGCTCGGCGGTTCGGGCGCGCGGATCATGACCACGCTGCTCTACCACATGCGGGACAAGGGAATTCGGTACGGCCTACAGACGATGTGCGAAGGCGGGGGCCAGGCCAACGCCACCATCGTGGAGTTGCTGTGACGGACGCCGGTACCGACCAGCCGGCGGTGCTGGTCGACCGCTCCGGCGACGTCCTGATCATCACGATCAACCGGCCTGAGGCCCGCAACGCCGTCAACAGCGCAGTGAGCATCGGTGTCGGAAACGCGCTGCAAGAGGCGCAGAACGACCCCGACGTGCGTGCCGTGGTGATCACCGGCGCGGGCGACAAGTCGTTTTGCGCCGGAGCCGATCTCAAGGCGATCGCGCGCCGGGAAAACCTCTACCACCCCGACCACAGCGAGTGGGGCTTCGCCGGTTACGTGCAGCACTTCATCGACAAACCCACCATCGCCGCGGTCAACGGCACCGCATTGGGTGGGGGGACCGAATTGGCGCTGGCCAGCGACCTGGTGGTAGCCCACGAGTTGGCCCAATTCGGGCTACCGGAGGTCAAGCGCGGGCTGATCGCCGCTGCCGGCGGTGTTTTCCGGATCGTGAATCAGCTGCCCCAAAAAGTGGCGATGGAACTGCTGTTGACCGGCGAGCCGCTGACCGCCTCCGACGCCTTGGAATGGGGCCTGATCAACCAGGTGGTCAAGGAGGGCCATAAAGACGCCGTCCTGGACGCGGCCCTGGCACTGGCTGCGCGCGTCACCGTCAACGCGCCGCTGTCGGTGCAGGCCAGCAAGCGCATCGCCTACGGGGTCGACGACGGCGTCATCACGGCCGACGAAGCGGGCTGGCAGCGCACCGTGAGCGAGATGCGCTCCCTGATCAGGTCCGAGGACGCCAAGGAGGGACCGCTGGCGTTCGCCGAGAAGCGCGAACCGGTCTGGAAGGCACGCTAGACGGGCCCGTCACTGCGCCAGGATGTTCACCGCGCGCCCGAACGCCCCGGGTAGCAGCGCGGCCGCCGGCACGACGGCTTGCCGGACCGCGCGCGGTGTGGTGGCCAGCACCAGCCCGCGGGTGAGCAGTCGGTAGTTGAGGGTAACCCGTTGCCACGCCGCCTCATACGACGACGGCGCCTCCTCGACAATGGCGTTGACCACGGCGCTGGCTTGCTTGACGGCCAGGCTGATGCCTTCGCCGGTCAGGGCGTCCTCGTACCCCGCCGCATCGCCCACCAACAGCACTCGTCCCGCGACCCGGCGCGCAACCACCTGCCGCAGCGGGCCGCAACCACGTGCCTGCCCGTGGCTGGCGTCGCCCAGATGTTGGGCCAGGCGCGGGAACCAGGCAAGGTCGGGTCGGCCACCGGACAGGATCGCCACGCCAACCAGGTCCGGTTCCACCGGCGTCACATACGCCTCACCCCAACGCGACCAATACACTTCGACGAACTCCGACCACGCGGGCACCCGGTAGTGCCAGCGCACGCCATAGCGCCGCGGTGTTCCGGCCGTCGCTTTGATTCCGACGGCGCGCCGGACCGCCGAATGCAGTCCGTCGGCTCCCACCAACCATTTCGCACGCACACCGGCGGCCGTCACCCCGTGCGCGTCTTGCTGGACGCTGGTCACCTTCGTCCGGATCCAGTCGGTGTCTTGCTCTTTGGCCCGTGCCGCCAGCTCTGCGTGCAACGTGATGCGTCGCACACCCCGGCCCGGCCCGGTGCGAAACCGCGCTTCGGCGCGACGATGTTCGCTCACATAAGCGATCCCGCGAAGGGGCATGCCGGCCGGGTCCACGTCAAGCGAAGTCAGCTCGGCCAGACCACCGGGCATCAGCCCCTCGCCGCACGCCTTGTCGATCGGGCCTTCTCGCGGCTCGGCCACGATCACCGAAAGTCCTTGTCTGCGAGCGTATAGCGCCGTGGCGAGACCCGCGGGCCCGCCGCCGACGATCAGCAGGTCGGCGTCGTAATTCGTCATACGTAACCCAATGCTTGGTTCTCCACCCGCAGACGCACCGTCAGCAGCAATGCGTTGGCGAGTGTGAAAGCGGTTGCGGTCAGCCACGCGGTGTGCACCAGCGGCAGCGCGAACCCTTCGGCCACCACCGCGACATAGTTCGGGTGGTGTAGCCACCGGTAGGGCCCCCGTTTTACCAGGGGCGCCTCCGGCAACACGATCACGCGAGTGTTCCACCGCGGCCCCAGCGACGTGATACACCACCAGCGCAGCGCCTGGCTGAGCGCCACCACGCCGAGCATCGGCCAGCCGAGCCAGCCGATGAACGGGCGGTGCAGCGCCCACGGTTCGACAATGCAGCCGACCAGCAAGGCGGTGTGCAGGGTAACCATCACCGCGTAGTGCGGGCGGCCAAACTCCTTGCCGCCGTGGGCAAAAGACCACTGGGCGTTCCGTTTGGAGACGACCAGCTCCACCACGCGTTCGACCCCGACCGCAAGGATCAGCAGGTAATACATGAGTCCACTACCCCCTGCCGGAGCTTACCAGGCCAGCAGCACGAGCTCGGAGCAGAAGGCCGGGCCCATCGCGATCATCAGCCCGATCGAACCTGCCGGCGGCGGATCGGCCATGTTGGCCCGAAGCACATCCAGTACCGACACCGAGGACAGGTTTCCGTTGTTGCGCAATGAGTTTCGCGTGTGGTCAAGCGCGTCGCCGGGCAGGTCCAAAACATTCTCAACCGCCTCGATCACCCGGGGCCCGCCGGGGTGACAGACCCAGGTCGACACGTCCTCGGGGGTCAGGCCATGGTCGGCGAGGAATCCGCGGACATCTTCGCCTAGGTATTTCTCGGTCACGGTGGCGACGTCGACCGACAAGACGATCCGGAAGCCGTCGCTGCCGATTCTCCAGCCCATGACTTCTTCGGTGTCGGGGTAGATCCGGCTCCGGGTTGCCAGCACCCTAGGGCCAGGACGCCCGGGACGTTCCGCAGCAGCCCGGTTGGCGCCCTTGGCGATCACGACGCCGGCGCCGTCACCGAAGAGGCTGGTAGCAACGAGGTTGGCCACCGAATGGTCGTTGCGCTGAATGGTCAGCGAGCACAGCTCGACCGCTATCAGCGCGGCCACCTGGTCGGGAAAGGCACGCAGATAGTCGTGCATGCGTGCCGTCCCGGCCGCGCCGGCCACACAGCCCAGGCCGAACAGCGGGACGCGTTTGACGTCTTGGCGCAGCCCGACCCGCGCGGCCAGCCGCGCCTCCAGTGTCGGCACTGCAAGCCCGGTAACCGTCGTCGAAAAGACGATGTCGACCTCCGACGGCTTGACCTTCGCCTCATCAAGCGCCGTGAGAAACGCCTGCTCAGCCAGGTCGAGGGCGATTTCGAGCCAGGCATCGTTTGCCTCGGTGAAGCCGCTCAGCTGGCTGTACCGCGATAGCGGCAGCGCGGTGTTGCGGAACTCCACCCCACTGCTGAGAGCGAACCGCCGGAATTCCGGGCCGGCGAAGTCGGTCAGTGCGCCGATGGCTTCGTCCTGGGTGTATCGGTTTGGCGGGAACTTGACTGCAACTGCTGCGATTGACGGTTCTGCGATGGCTGTCGGTGTAATCAGTCCGAGGGATCCCGAACTGCCCCCTGTGATGTTGTTCATGTACTAAGTTACGGAACCGTAGGTAGATCAGTTCAGCCTTGATGGTTGTGAAGTGGACCACTTGGCTTCCACCTATCCGGAGGGCCATGGCTGCGCCGTTGATCGTCTCGATTCGAGGCCACACCCCTCAACTGCACGCCGAATCCTGGGTCGCGCCCAATGCCAGCGTGATTGGACAGGTGATCCTGGCCGCCAGGGTCAGCGTTTGGTATTCGGCGACGCTGCGAGCGGAGGCCGAGCAGATCGAGGTCGGGTTCGGAAGCAACATCCAAGACGGGGTGACCGTCCACGTCGACAAGGAATTCCCGGTGCGCATCGGCGCCGGGGTGACCGTGGGCCACAACGCTGTCGTGCACGGCTGCACCGTCGAAGACGACGCGCTGATCGGCGCGGGGGCGGTCGTCCTCAACGGCGCGCTCGTCGGCGCCGGCGCGCTGGTGGCGGCCGGCGCGCTGGTCCCGCAAGGCATGGTGATACCGGCCCGGTCGTTGGTGACGGGGGTACCGGGCCGGGTGCAGCGCGAGCTCAGCGCGGCCGAGGTCGCGAACAACCAGTACAACGCCGAGGTGTATAGGCGGTTGCTCGACGTGCACCGCGCTTCAAGCGGCTGACCGCTGGGAAAGTTTGGGCTCGCCCCCGCCGGGCTAGGTTAGGGTGTGCGGATTCTGGTAACCGGTGCTACCGGCTATGTTGGTTCGCGCCTGGTCACCGCGTTGCTGGCGGAAGGTCACCAGGTCCATGAGGTCATTGCCGCGACCCGAAACCCGGCCCGCCTCAAGCGTTTCGGTTGGTTCGACGATGTCGTGCCGATCGAACTCGACGCGTCGGATGCCGTGTCGGCGCAGGGCGCGTTTGCCCTGTCCAGGGACATCGCGGGTCCGGTCGACGTGGTCTATTACCTGGTGCACGGGATCGGTCAACCCGGCTTTCGCGATGCCGACAATACCGCTGCGACCAACGTCGCAGCCGCGGCCCGGGATGCCGGTGCGCGACGCATCGTCTACCTGGGCGGTTTCGTGCCCCAAGACGCGTCGCTGTCCGAACACCTGGCAAGCCGGGCCGAGGTGGCCGAGGCGCTGACCGTCGAGGGCGGTCCGGAACTGGTCTGGCTGGGCGCGGCGATGATTCTCGGCTCCGGGTCGACGTCGTTCGAAATGATGCGCTATGTGGGGGACCGGTTCCCGGTGATACCGGCACCGGGCTGGATGTACAACCCGATGGATCCGATCTCGATCCGCGACGTGCTGCACTACCTGGTGGCCGCGGCGGACGCCGACCTTGTTCCGGCGGGCGCTTACGACATCAGCGG
This sequence comes from uncultured Actinomycetota bacterium, assembly GCA_963767375.1. GTDB lineage: Bacteria > Actinomycetota > Actinomycetes > Mycobacteriales > Mycobacteriaceae > Mycobacterium. The sequence goes on along the minus strand of CAVYDT010000001.1, from coordinate 707,755 downwards.
CCCCGAAACCACCTCGTATCGGGAGCTGCTCAAGACATACGCGCGCATCTCCGGCAGGTGGCAGACGGCGGTGCGGTTGCCGGGGATCGGCACCGGGCTGGCCTCCCTGGTGACGGGTGTGGCGCTGCCGGTCCCGCAGGGACTGGCTGGCGACCTGGTCGAGTCGCTGGACCACCCGATGCGGGCATCCGGCTCCGGCCTGCGCGATCTGGTGCCCGACCCGCCCGGCGGCCTGGTCGGGGTGGAGGAAGCCATCACGCGGTCTCTGGAAGGCCAGTCGGGCCATCCGCCCCCTGTCAACGCCCTGGCCGATCCCCATCACCTCGCGGATACCGACCCGGTGTGGGCCGGCGGTGACGCGTTGCGCATCCGGCGGCTGGCCCGGGCGGTGACCCCAAGCATCGCGCGGCCCACGCTGGGCCTGGTGAAAATGGTTCCCGGCCCGCTCGCCGGCGCGCTGCGAACCGGCCTGGACTTGCTGGTCACCCTAACCCCGAAGGCCCATCCTGCATGAGCGTGAGCCAGACCACCGATCCGTACCGCGCCAGCGTTTACTCCGAGCTGCGCCGCGCGATCACCAATGTCGCCGTGCCACATCATGAATCGCCGGCGGTCGTGTTGCGCCGGCGCATCGTCGTCGCCGTCACGCTGGTGATCGGCGTCGCGGTGCTCGGGTTTTCGCTGAGGCGTCACCCCGGAGACTCGAACTTCTATTGGCTGACGCTGGTGCTGGCGTCCGTGTGGACCGGCGGGGCGTGGCTCTCGGGACCGCTGCACCTGGGCGGCATCTGCTGGCGCGGCCGCAACCAGCGCCCGGTCATCTCGGGAACGGGCATCGGCCTGCTCCTCGGTGGCGTCTTCGTGCTGGGCGGCCTGGTCGCCAGGGAGATTCCGAGCGTGGCGGCCTTGATCAGCCGGGTCCTGCAATACGCCCACCACGGATCGTTTGCATTGGTGGTGCTGATCACCGTGATCAACGGGGTCGCCGAGGAGCTGTTCTTCCGCGGCGCGCTCTACACCGCGCTGGGCCGGCGTCAACCGCTGGTGATCTCGACCGTCATCTACGTGGTCGCGACGATGGCCAGCGGGAACCTGATGCTCGGCTTCGCAGCGATCATCCTCGGCACCGTCTGCGCCCTCGAGCGCCGGGCGAGCGGCGGGGTGCTGGCGCCGACGCTGACCCACTTCGTGTGGGCTCTGATCATGGTGCTCGCGTTGCCGCCGATGTTCGGGGACTGACTTCGGCCGTTTTGCTGGCCGACCCGACGACCTCACGTGCCAGCGCCGACAGCGCGACGGCATGAAAGGGCCGCAGCAAGAACCAGTACAACCGGCCCACGATGCCGACCGGCACGAAGATCGCCCGCTGCGTGTACCTGCTGCCGCCGCCGACGTGCGGTGTGACCGTCACTTCGCACCAGGCCTTGCCCGGCGACCGTTTTGTGAAGCGCAGGAGCAGGGTGGCGGGTTCGTGCTGCGCCACGCTCCACCGGCTACTGCTGTTCGCGACATTCTCGGCCGCCTGCCAGACGTCGGCGGGCCGGGCGGCGGTCACCGCAGTCCGCACGGCGGTGTGCACGATCTGGCCGGCCCAGTCGGGGTCGCTGGGCAGCAGCTCCGCCGGCTGCGAGTCCAACGACGCCCAGGTGGTAGCGGGAGGTCCGGGCGCGGCGCGGTTGAGCGCCAGGGTGACCGCCCGGCGGTAGCCGGTGAGCCCGCCCGGGGGCGGCTCGATGATGTTGTCGATGTCGGAATTGCGCGTCACCGCGTCGCACTCAAGCGATTCGATGAGCGGGCGCGCCAGTCCGGGCGGAATTGGTGTCACGGTGCCAACCCACAGGCTGGCGATCGTCGGCGTCAAGAACGGCAGCACGAACAGATAGCGCTTGCGCAATCCCGCTAACTCGGCGTAGACGCGCATCATGTCGCCGTACTCGAGCACGTCCGGACCGCCGATATCCCAGGTTCGTGACGACTGCACGGGCGCCGTGGGCGCGGCGACCAGGTAATACAGCACGTCGTGCACCGCGATTGGCTGGATCTTGTTGTGCACCCATTTCGGCGTGGTCATCACGGGGAGCCGGTCGGTGAGGTGCCGGATCATCTCGAACGACGCCGAACCCGACCCGATCACCACGCCGGCCTGCAGCACCACGGTCTCGATGCCGGAGTCGATGAGGGCTTCACCCACGGCCCTGCGCGATTCGAGGTGCGGTGACAGCCGGCCGTTTTCCGGATGCAGACCGCTGAGATACACCAGCCGTCGGACCCCGCAGCGGTGGGCGGCCGAGACGACGTTGCGGACGGCGCGCGCCTCGTCGGCGGCGAAATCCCTCGACGAGCCCATCGAATGGACCAGGTAGTAGACCACGTCCATGCCGTCGAACGCCGCGATCAGCGAATCGACGTCGGCCAGGTCGCCGCGGGCCACCTCTGCCTGTCCCCGCCACGGCACGTCTGCCAACTTGCCTGGGTTGCGGGCTAACGCGCGAACTCGATGGCCCTCGTCCAGCAGTCGCGGCACCAGCCGGGCGCCGATGTAGCCGGTCGCTCCGGTCACTAGACAGCTAACCCGTCCCGCCATCGAGTCTCCGTTCCTCGCCTGTCAGTCATTCGGATCCGACGCAGGAAAGGATTGCCTATGTTGTCCGAAGTAAGCCTCGAAGCGGTTCGGCGGCTGACCAGCTCAAGGAATCGGTGAAGACCGCGGCGCACCACCTTGACGCCCGGGCCGACGGCGGCCTGTTCCAACGCATCGGCGATCCCGGTGATGACCGGGATGGTCAGCGAGTTGAGGCTGTCGGTCGGTTGATGGTCCCGGACAACACGGCGTCGGTCAGCGTGACGTCGAGACCTGCGACTGGTGGGAAGGAGGCGATTCCCGAATCCGGCATGACGCTGGGACTAGGTGACCGGGATACACGGCCGTGCGCGGCGGCTGCGAAGATGCGAACGGCATCGGAAGCGGATGGAACGCGGACTGGAGGGCGAGATCATGGCGGGACCGTTGAATGGGCCTCTAAATGGGCTACGTGTCATCGAGCTGGCCGGCATTGGACCGGGCCCCCATGCCTCGATGATCCTGGGGGACCTCGGCGCCGACGTGGTGCGCATCGATCGGCCCTCAAAGCATCCGGGCGGAGCTGATAGCTCTGTCAAAGACGCCATGAGCCGCAACCGGCGCATCGTCACCGCCGACCTCAAGTCCGACGCGGGCCGCGAAGTGGTGCTTAAACTCGTCGCCAAGGCCGACGTGCTGATCGAGGGCTACCGGCCCGGTGTCACCGAGCGGCTCGGCCTGGGGCCCGAGGACTGCGCGAAGGTCAACGAGCGGCTGGTCTACGCCCGGATGACCGGCTGGGGACAGACCGGCCCGCGCAGCCAACAGGCCGGCCACGACATCAACTACATCTCGCTCAACGGAATCCTGCACGCCATCGGCCGGGTCAACGAGCGGCCGGTCCCGCCGCTGAACCTGGTCGGTGACTTCGGCGGCGGCTCGATGTTCCTGCTGGTCGGCATCCTTTCGGCGCTGTGGGAGCGGCAGACCTCCGGCAAGGGGCAGGTCGTCGACGCGGCGATGGTCGACGGCTCCAGCGTGCTGATCCAGATGATGTGGCAGATGCGTGCGTCCGGAATGTGGTCCGACGACCGTGGCACCAACATGCTCGACGGCGGCGCGCCCTATTACGACACCTACGAGTGCGCCGACGGCCGCTATGTCGCCGTCGGTGCCATCGAGCCGCAGTTCTACGCGGCCATGCTGGCCGGGCTGGGTCTGGATCCTGCCGACTTGCCCGCGCAGAACGACGTCACCCGCTGGCCCGAACTGCGGGGCGTGTTCACCGACGCGTTCGCCGCCCGCGACCGCGACCACTGGACGAAGGTGTTCGCCGATTCCGACGCCTGCGTAACGCCGGTGCTGGCGTTCGGCGAGGTGGAGAGCGAGCCGCACATCACCGAACGCCACACCTTCTACGAAGTGAACGGCGGCCTGCAGCCGCGGCCGGCCCCGCGGTTCTCACGTACGGTGCCCGAGACGCCGCGCTCCGCGGCGCCGACCGAGGTCGAGGCGATACTCGGCGACTGGGTATAGTCCCAACCAACTGGTCGATAGGGAAGGATTCGGCATGGAGATCAAGGACGCCGTAGCGGTCGTCACCGGCGGCGCGTCGGGCCTGGGCCTGGCCACGACCAAGCGGTTGCTGGACGCCGGCGCGCAGGTGGTGGTGCTGGACCTGCGCGGCGACGACGTGGTCCGCGACCTCGGGGATCGCGCGCGTTTCGCGCAGGCCGACGTCACCGACGAGGACGCCGTCGCCAGCGCGCTGGACGTGGCGGAAGCGATGGGCACGCTGCGCATCGTGGTCAACTGCGCCGGCACCGGCAACGCCCTCCGGGTGCTGAGCAAAGACGGCGTGTTCCCGCTGAAAGCCTTCCGCAAGGTTGTGGACATCAACCTGGTCGGCACCTTCAACGTGCTGCGGCTGGCCGCTGAACGGATCGCCAAGACCGAGCTGATCGGTGAAGAACGCGGCGTCATCGTCAACACCGCCTCTGTGGCGGCGTTCGACGGCCAGATCGGGCAGGCCGCCTACTCGGCGTCCAAGGGCGGTGTGGTCGGAATGACGTTGCCGATCGCCCGCGACCTGGCCAGCAAGGCGATCCGGGTGGTGACGATCGCCCCCGGCCTGTTCGACACCCCGCTGCTGGCAGGTCTGCCCGAACCCGCCAGAGAGTCGCTGGGCAAGCAGGTGCCGCACCCCTCGCGGCTGGGCAACCCCGACGAGTACGGGGCACTCGCGGTGCACATCATCGAAAACCCCATGCTCAACGGTGAGGTCATCCGTCTGGACGGCGCCATCCGTATGGCCCCCCGCTAATCACGGCTGATCAGACAAACTGAAAGCCCCCCGCGGCTGCGGGGGGCTTTCATCGCAATGAGGGATTGCGTTATCGACGGAACCAACGGGTGATGGCGGGTTCGGCCATGAGTAGCCGCGCAAGCACGCTCATAACGGGTCAGCTCGCCGTAGGCAGCGGGTGCCAGTCTTCGAACTGCTCGGAGGTCACGCCTTCCACCAGCATGTCGCCGTGGTAGAGGGCCTCGAAGTCAGCTTTGATGATGACGTCGGCACTTGAGTCGTCGATCCACATGACACTGAGCTTATGAGTCGCCATTAAGGAATCTTTGAGTCACGATTCGGAAAATGGTGGCAATATTACCGCCGGGTAGGGTTTCGCCCCGTCCGCGCCGCATCTCGGACCCAGATTCGCCCGGAAACCGGGCGGCCCGTCGCGCTCGAGGCAATATCGGTGGGCTTATTCGATTCGCGTTGAACCATCCTGCGCCCTGGTACGTGCCCACTGCGGGTGTTGTTTGATGCCTGTTAGTTAGCGCTGATAAGTTACCGCCGGTAAGTGCGGGTCGGGGGCGGATCGCATACCTGGCGGGGGAGGACTGCAACATGCTGCAGAGGATCGCTCGATTGGCCATCGCGGCGCCGCGACGAATCGTCGGAGTCGCCGTCCTGGTCTTCATCGCCGCGGCGGTCTTCGGCATCCCGGTCGCCGACAGCCTGTCACCCGGCGGCTTTCAAGATCCGAACTCCGAGTCGGCCCGCGCCATCCAGGTGCTAACCGACAAGTTCGGACAGAGCGGTCAGCAGATGCTGATCCTGGTGACGGCACCCGGCGGCGTCAACAGCGAGCAGGCCCGCAAGGTCGGCACCGACCTAGTTGATCAGCTGCAGCATTCGCCGCTGGTATACAACGCGTCCTCACCATGGACCGCATCCCCGCAGGCCCCAGCAGCCTCAGCCGATCTGACCAGCACCGACGGCAAGTCGGGTGTGATCGTGGCGAACCTCAAAGGCGGCGAAACTTACGCGCAGAAAAACGCCCAAACCCTGTCGGATCAATTCGTCCACGACCGCGACGGCGTGACCGTCCGCGCCGGCGGCTCGGCGATGCAGTACGCCCAGATCAACAAGCAGAACCAGGAAGACCTGCTGCTGATGGAGATGATTGCGCTCCCGCTGAGCTTCTTGGTGCTGATCTGGGTGTTCGGTGGGCTGCTGGCCGCGGCGTTGCCGATGGCCCTCGGCGCACTGGCCGTCGTCGGCTCGATGACGGTGCTGCGGCTCGTCACGTTTGCCACCGACGTATCGATCTTTGCGCTCAACCTGAGCACAGCCCTGGGCCTGGCCCTGGCCGTCGACTACACACTGCTGATCCTCAGCCGTTACCGCGACGAGTTGGCCGAGGGCAGCGACCGAGAAGAGGCACTGATCCGGACCATGGCCACTGCCGGCCGCACGGTGCTGTTCTCCGCGGTCACCGTCGCGTTGTCGATGTCGGCGACCGTGGCGTTCCCGATGTACTTCCTGCAGTCGTTCGCCTATGCCGGCGTGGCCACCGTGGCCTTCGTTGCCACCGCGTCCATCGTGGTGACCCCGGCCGCGATCGTGCTGCTCGGTTCCCGGCTGGACTCGCTGAACGTCCGCAAGCTGTTCCGCCGCCCGGATCCGCAGCACAAAGCGGTCGAGGAACTGTTCTGGTATCGGTCGAGCAAGCTCGTGATGCGCCGCTGGGCGCCCATCGGCCTTTGTGTGATGGCGCTGCTGCTGCTGCTCGGGCTGCCGTTCTTATCGGTGAAATGGGGTTTCCCCGACGACCGGGTGCTGCCCCGTTCGGCGTCGTCGCATCAGGTCGGTGACGAAATGCGCCGCGGGTTCGCGCACGACTCCGCGACGGCGGTGCCCATCGTCGTCCTCGATGCCCGGGGTCTGAGCCCGGCGGATCTGGACAAGTACGCCGCCGATCTGTCGCGGGTGCCCGACGTGTCGGGCGTATCAGCCCCGGATGGGACGTTCGTGGGCGGAAACCAGGTGGGGCCGCCGGCCCCTACCACGTCAGTGACCGGATTGGCCGACGGCAGCGCATTCCTGACCGTGAGCAGCACGGCGCCGCTGTTCTCGCAGGCCAATGATGCTCAGCTGACGCGGTTACACCAGGTGCCCGGGCCGACCGGCCGATCCGTGGAGATGGGCGGCATCGCGCAGGTCAACCGCGACAGCGTCAACGCGGTGACGAACCGGCTCCCGTTGGTGCTGGGGATCATGGCCGCCATCACGTTCGTGCTGCTGTTCCTGCTCACCGGCAGCGTGGTGCTGCCGGTCAAGGCGCTGGTGTGCAACGTGCTCTCGTTGACCGCGGCGTTCGGCTCGCTGGTGTGGATCTTCCAAGACGGCCATCTCGGAGCACTGGGAACCACCCCGAGCGGGACGCTGGTGGCCAACATGCCGGTGCTGTTGTTCTGCATCGCCTTTGGGCTGTCGATGGATTACGAGGTGTTCCTGATCTCCCGGATCCGCGAGTACTGGCTGGTGTCCGGAGCGGCTCGACCCGCACGGGTAAGCGCCAAAGAGGCGCACGCCGCCAACGACGAGAGTGTGGCGCACGGCGTGGCCCGCACCGGCCGGGTGATCACCGCGGCCGCATTGGTGATGTCGATGTCGTTCGCCGCGTTGATCGCCGCCCACGTTTCGTTCATGCGAATGTTCGGCCTGGGCCTGACACTCGCCGTCTTAGCGGATGCGACCCTGGTGCGCATGGTCCTGGTGCCTGCGTTCATGCACGTGTTGGGCCGGTGGAATTGGTGGGCGCCCAAGCCGCTGGCGCGGCTGCATGATCGGTTCGGCATCACTGAGGGATTATCCGGAGAGGGCGGGCCCGTTGAGCCGGCCGAGGAGTCGGAGCAGCGCAATGAGCGCGCGATCAGGGAGTCGGTGACGCACTTTGGTTAGCGTCCCCGTCGAGCGTCGCTCCAGGGCCCCCCGCGGGTCCGGCGACCTGCTGCGCGACGAAATCCTGGACGCGGCGACCGACCTACTGCTAGAAGCCGGGGACGCCAGGTCCGTGTCGATCCGGTCGGTGGCACAACGCGTGGGCGTCACGCCGCCGTCGATCTACCTGCACTTCGCCGACAAGGACGCACTGCTCGACGCCGTGTGCGCGCGTTACTTCGAGAAGCTCGACCTGGAAATGCAGCGGGCGGCCCAGGAGCACACGTCTGCGGTGGACGCGCTGCGCGCGCAGGGGCAGGCCTACATCCGGTTCGCGATTCAAACCCCCGTGTTGTACCGGATCGCGACGATGGGCCAGTGGCGCTCCGGACGCGACATCGACCTTGCGCTGGACAGCTCGGCTTTTCAGCACATCCGCGCCACCGTCCAGGCACTGGTGGATGAGGGCATTCGCCTGCAGGACGACCCGTCCACCATCGCGCTCGAGCTCTGGACCGCGGCGCACGGGGTGGCGGCCATGCTGATCGCCAAGCCGCACCTGCCGTTCGGCGAGGCGGAGGCATTCGCCGACCGGGTGTTTCGCTCGGCGTTTGTCGGACGCGTGGTGGTCGGTCTGGTCGGCCAGGACGTGGCCCCCCAGGATTTCGTAGCGTGGGCGCGGGCACATACCTCAGTGGAAGAGCGATGAAGGCTGCGGCTTGCGCGCGAACGCGGGTGAACAATCCTTTCTTCGCGCGAGTCTGGTCCGTCGCCGTCGCACACGAAGCCAAGCCAGTTCGGGCGCTTCGCCGCGAGAATCTGTCCGGCTTGTCCGGACGGGTACTCGAAATCGGCGCGGGTGTCGGCACCAACTTCGCCTTCTATCCGGAAGCCGTCGAACAGGTGATCGCCGTGGAGCCCGAGCCCCGGCTGCGAGCCCGGGCCCGCGTCGCAGCCGCGAACGCGCCCGTTCCCGTCACCGTGACCGGCGAGACGATGGAGCAGTTCAGCGACGCGGAGCCGTTTGACGCGGTGGTGTGCTCGCTGGTGCTGTGCTCGGTGACTGACCCCGACACGGCGCTGCAACATCTGTATTCGCTACTCCGGTCGGGCGGGCAGCTGCGCTACCTCGAGCACGTGGCCAGCGCCGGCATGCGGGGCCGGGCGCAGCGGTTTGTCGACGCGACGTTCTGGCCGAGGCTGTTCGGTAACTGCCACACGCACCGCGATGCGGAGCGTTCGGTCGTCGACGCCGGATTCCAGGTGGACAGTTCCCGGCGGGAATGGACGTTCCCGGCCTGGGCGCCATCGCCAATTTCGGAGTTAGCGCTGGGCCGGGCACGCAGGCCCTGATGTGCCTCCGCGCGCCGAGACTGCGCTCAGGGCGAGGGTCAGCGAGCGAAACGCGATCTGTGCGCAGTTTCGGCGTAGGCGCCGCTTACTGCAGCAGGGCGGGAAGCCGCTGCAACAGGCCGGGCAATGCTTGGCTCGCGGGCTGGCGAATGCTGATCGTGGCGCTCCCCGTCAGCGGCGTTGGCTCGGGGTTGACCTCTATGACGACCGTGCCGCGCGCCAGCGCCAGTTCGGGTAGTCCCGCCGCGGGGTAGACGATCGCCGAGGTTCCCACCACCACCATTACGTCGGCTGCCTCCGTCGCCTCGACCGCATTCCGCCACGGCTCGTCAGGCAACGGCTCACCGAACCACACGATGTCGGGCCGAATCAGGCCACCGCAGCGGCGGCACACCGGCGGCTGCACCTCCAGGGCGGGTTCGGGCATCTCGGGCAGAGTGTCGGTGTAGGCCACGCCGCAACTCGCACAACGGAATTCGAAAAGGCTTCCGTGTAAATGGTGCACGGGTGTGCTTCCGCCGCGCTCGTGCAAATCATCGACATTCTGGGTGACGACGGTGACCTCGGCCGCGTCCTGCCAGGCGGCGATAGCGCGGTGCCCGTCGTTGGGTTCGACGTTGGCCACCAGGTAATGCCGCCACAGATACCATCCCCAGACCCGCTCGGGGTTGTTCAGCCACCCCTGTGTGCTGGATAGCTCGTAAGGGTCGAAGCGCGCCCACAATCCGTTCTTGTCGTCGCGGAACGTCGGCACTCCGCTCTCCGCGGAAATGCCCGCGCCGCTAAGCACCGTCACTCGCATCCCACAAAGATAGCCGTGCTTGGTAGATACTGGACATGTGGAGTTGCGGGATTGGCTACGGGTCGACGTGAAGGCGGGCAAGCCGTTGTTCGACCAGCTCAGAAACCAGGTCATCGACGGAGTCCGCGCGGGCGCGTTGCCGCCCGGTTCCCGTCTCCCGACGGTGCGCGACCTGGCCGGTCAGCTTGGGGTGGCCGCCAATACCGTGGCCCGCGCCTATCGTGAGCTGGAGTCGGCGGCGATCGTCGAAACACGTGGGCGCTTCGGCACTTTCATCTCCCGTTTCGATCCGACCGACGCAGCGATGGCGGCCGCTGCCAGGGAATACGTCGAAGTGGCCAGGGCGCTGGGGCTGACCAAGTCCGACGCGATGCGCTACCTCACCAACGTGCCAGACGACTGAAACTCGGGTCAGCCGAACTCCACCAGTGTCAGACACGGACGCAGCGGATCTAAGAACGGTGCCAGGTAGACGATCGACACGGCGGTTTTGAATGCCCGGCCACGTCCCGACGGCATTTTCAGGTCACGCACCCTGCGAATCCCGGGCACTGTGTGCGCGAGATCCGCGGCCTGCGCCGAGGACAGGCTGAAGGGCATTGGCGGCACCTTGTAGCGCAGCGTGGGCCGCAGGCCCACGTACCGACTCAGCTTCGAGAACCAGGCCGGGGGTAAGTCGAAGGCCAACTGGCCGCCGGGAAATCTGTTGGCGCACTGGGCGATCAGCTCGAGCGCCTGCTCGGGCTGCAGGTACATCAGCAGTCCCTCGGCGGTGATGAAGACCCCGTCGGAATCGTCGACGGCGTCCATCCAGCTGTAGTCCAACGCGGACTGCGCGCACACCGAAACCCGCGGCGAGGCGGGCAGCAGCCGGGCCCGGACGTCGATCATTGGCGGCAGATCGACAGTCAGCCAACGAAATTGGCTGTCGGGATCGGCCGCATCGAGGCGCCAGAAACTTGTCTGCAAGCCCTCCGCAAGGGCGACGACGGTCGCCGACGGATGCTGATCGAGATAGGACTTGGTCGCGGAGTCGAAGGACAGGGCGCGCAGGGCGATGCCTTGGCGGGTGGGGCCGAACTTCGCGAAGTCGAAGTCGATCGAGTCGACCAGGGCTATCGCCATCGGATCATCGATCACGGAGTCCGGACGGCGAGCCTCCCGGGCGCGCGCGTTCAGCGTCAGCAGCGCGGTCTCGGAGACGCCGCTGAGAGTGACCTTTTCTTTCGGGGGCTGTGTCGCGCTCACTGCAGCACCTTAGCCAAAGTGCGCAGGTTGCGGGTGGTGGTCGACGACTTGTAGCGCGGCTTGCCCATCGTCTTCCCGATCGTGCTGTCCAGGGTGCCGCCCTTGGGCACCTGCCAATAGATGACGCCGGTGCCTGGGGCGATCTTTTCGTCGGAGCCGGCGGGCAGTGCGGCGAGTTCGTCGAGCACCTTGGCGTCGGTGACGAACGTGACGTAGGACTGGTACCCGTCGACCTCGCGCTCGAACGGGAAGGCCTCGGAGATGGCGCGCACCGTGTCGATGTCATAGGCGAGCACCCAGGCCTCGTAGCCGAATCGCTCGCGCAATGCGGCCTCGGCCTTCTTTCGTACCGCGGCGGGAGTGTTGAGGCCGGATTTGGACTCCAGCAGCACGTTGCCGGTGGCCAGGATGGTGCGCACGTTGGTGAATCCGGCGTCCGACAACGCGGTGGCCACTTCGGCCATCTTGAGGTTGACGCCCCCGACGTTGACGCCGCGCAGGAACGCTGCGAATAGGGTCATGGTGGCTAATTTACGTGGGACTAGTCTTTGGGCATGGGACGCCAAGTCTTCGACGACAAGCTGCTGGCCGTGATCTGTGGGAACTCCCTCGGGGTGCTGGCCACGATCAAACAGGACGGGCGTCCCCAACTGTCGAACGTGTCGTATCACTTCGACCCCCGCGAGGTGGTGGTGCGGGTGTCGATCACCGAACCGCGGGCCAAGACCCGCAACCTGCGCCGCGACCCGCGGGCTTCGCTGTTAGTGGACGCCGACGACGGGTGGTCCTATGCCGTCGCCGAGGGCACCGCCGAGCTGTCGCCTCCCGCCGCGGCGCCCGACGACGACACCGTCGAGGCGCTGATTGCCTTGTATCGCAACATCGCCGGTGAGCATCCGGACTGGGACGAATACCGCGAGGCGATGGTCACCGATCGGCGGGTGTTGCTGACGCTGCCGATCTCCCACGTTTACGGCATGCCCCCGGGGAAGCGGTAGCCTGTGCCCTATGGCCGAATCGAAGTCGCCGAAGGATTCACCCGAAGCAGAGGACGAGACGAAGCGTAAGTTCCGTGAAGCTCTCGACCGCAAGACAGCGAAGTCCTCGAGCGGGTCCGACCACAAGGACAGCGGCGGCAAGCAATCGCGGTCCCACGGTCACGGTCCGGCGGAGAGCCGTCGGGAATTCCGCCGCAAGAGCGGCTAACTTGGCCTCGCTGTGCCCATAGTCGTTGATCAACAAACCTTTCCGTGGTTGCGGTGGTGCCCTTAACGCGGTGCGATTGTCGCGGTTCCAAACCGTCCGGATGCCGAATCTGCAGCTTGTTCACGCACTGCTGGACGCCAACTCGTTCGCGTTGCTGGTCGGCATGCTGCTCGACCAGCAAGTGCCGAATTGAGACGGTTCAGCCTTGAGGCGCTGTGAATAGGCTGATCGACGGGTCGGCTTGGCCTGGTTTGCCGCGCAGGCTTCCTCGGGTGCTCGGGTGTCCGAAGTTCACTTGCGACGGATCGTTTTGGTATGCCCAGTCCGCCACGATGGTGCGTTGAGTGAACTTCCAGCGGCCGTCGAGTTTGGTGTACTTGTCCAGGTACCGGCCGCCGATGATGACGTCTATGTCGTGTTTGGGACCGGCGAAGGTGTGAAACACCAGGCAGTAGATCTCACCACGGCCCGTGTCGCCCTCGATCACGAAGTTCGTTGTGGTGATGTTGTGTTGGGAGACACGCACATACGGTTCCGCCGCCTGTAGTTGTGCGATGAACTGTTCGACGCCGCCCGTCGAGAATGAGCCGTGAGAGTCGGTCGCGTCGGGGTGGTACAGGCTCCGGAGCGCTTCATAATCAGCGCGGTCGACGGCCCGACAATAGGCGTTGACGAGCTGATGCAGTTCGTCGCGGGCCACCATCAGCGCCAATTTGGCCTCATCCACCACCACGCCACGATAACGCGGTGGTTAGTACGCTTAGGCTGTCCAACAGAAGGAAGGTCGTTGACATTGAAGCTTTCGCTCGCTCAAGATCCTGACGCCGATCGACTGCTGGACGATAATCCGTTCGCGTTGTTGGTCGGGATGGTCTTGGATCAGCAGATTCCACTAGAAGTGGCCTTCGCCGGACCCAAGAAGATCGCGGATCGGATGGGCGGTTTCGACGCCGCCGAGATCGCCGACTACGACCCGGACAAGTTCGCCGCACTGTGCTCGGAAAGGCCTGCGATACACCGCTTTCCGGGATCGATGGCCAAGCGCATCCAGGCCCTGGCGCAGCTCATCGTGGACCAGTACAACGGTGATGCCGCGGCGTTGTGGATCGCCGGTGACCCCGACGGCAACGAGCTGCTGAAGCGGCTCAAGGCGCTCCCAGGCTTCGGCGAGCAGAAAGCACAGATCTTTCTGGCGCTGCTCGGCAAGCAATACGGCGTGACGCCGAAGGGCTGGCGGGCGGCAGCCGGAGAATTCGGCAAACCCGGCACATACGTGTCGGTCGCCGATATCGTCGATGCCCGTTCACTGGGACAGGTGCGGTCGTATAAGAAGCAGATGAAGGCAGCAGCAAAGGGAAAGGCGGCAACGTGAAAACACACATTACGTGTCCGTGCGGCGAGGCGATCCAGGGCAAGGACGAGGATGAGCTGGTCGAATTGACCCAGGCTCACCTCGCGAAAGTTCATCCGGGCATGGAGTACGACCGCGACGCCATCCTGTTCATGGCGTACTGAGGCTACGCGCCTCAGACTTTAAGGCACCACCGTCGAACCGATGGTGGGCATGAACTGGCACTGCCGGTCCTTCGTGGTGACCTGCCCGAAAATCGTCGACATGATGCTGCCCGAACCGGTGTCGGCGACCGCGGTCAACGTCGTGGGCCCTTCCGGATTGATGTCGGAGCGCGGTTTGAGCGCGACGGTTCCGGATTTGCCGGTCGTCAGGTTCACCCAGGTGACGTTCAAGGGCAGCTTCTGCACCTCGGCAGGCCCGGGTGTACCGACAGCGGTGAACACATAAGCGGTCTGCCCGGCCCCGGGACCGGGCACCGGGATCTTGGCCGGCCCCGCCACCGATAGCGCGGTCGCGATCGAACTAGTGCCGCCGTCAAGGCAATTGGTACCGATCGAGGGATACAAGAAGTCCTGCGTGGGTGGCGCATCAGGGCCGAAACCCGGGGTGGCCGGGGCGGGAGCCGGGGCGGGTGCAGGTGCCGGTGCGGCAGCGGGTGCCGGTGCTGTGCCCGTTGCCGCAGCGGGGGCCGCGACAATCCCGGTTCCGGTCGCGGGTGCCGGCGCCGGTGCCGAAACGGGCGGGGTGGGTGCCGGTGCCGCAGCGGGCGCCGGGCCCGCAGCGTGGACTGGATCGATACCCGTCGGCAAGTGCGCCTGCGTGCCGGGCTCCGCACCGGGCGGTGGCACGTGGGGCACCGGGCCCACGAGGCCATTGTCGGGCGGAACGACCCCGGCCGGCGGAGTGGTTGGATCCGCGACGAACTGGTTCACCGACGTGGCCACGTTCTTGGATTCGGTGGGCGTCGTCGGATTGTGGGCGAACGCTTGAGCCGCGGCCATCAGCAGCTGTGTCGCCTGCCCCGGGTTGCTGGCCGCCTGCTGGATGATCGGACTCAGCTGAGCCAACGCCGGCAGGCCCGGTAGCTCTTGGGCGGGATTCGACGGCCCATAGGGGTTGGTCACCGGGTCGGCTGCCGCGCTCGGGCAGAGCCCGAACGCGACAGCCGTCGCCGTGACGATGGCAGCCAAACCTTTGGATGGGTTGCAAGTGCTTGCCATGATGTCCTCCGGTCGTCGGTGCTGGGTCAGCCGTCTAACCGGCTGATCAGGGCAGGGCGGACAGCAGCGACGGCGGCGCTACCGGCGCTGGTGCGGGGGCGGGCGCAGCAGGCGCAGCCGCCGCGGGCGCAGCAGCAGGCGCACCCGGCGTAGGTGCCGCCACCGGGGCACTCGGAACCGCACCGGCGGCCAGCGCCGGCAGGTCGCGCGGGAGCGAAATCTGCGACGGCACATTCAACGGCAGGCCCGGAAGCGCCGGCATCTCAACCTTCGCCACCCCAGGAGCGGACGCCGGCGCGGCGGCGGAGGCAGGTGCGGCAGGGGTGGTGAGCCCCGGAATGGACAGTGGCAACCCCGGAATCGCCGAAGCTGCCGGTGCTGCCGGCGCTGCCGGTGCCGCCGGAGCTGCCGCCGGTGCCGTCAAGCCCGGGATCGGCGTGTTGACCCCGGGAATCGTAGGGGTTGCCGCCGGCGCGGCGGGAGCCGCGGCCGCGGGAGGCGTCAGCCCGGGGATCGACGGGATCGCCGCCGGCGGGGAAGCGGGTGTCGCCGCCGGGGCCGGAGTCAGGCCCGGAAAGGTGATCCCGGGGGCGGCCGGCGCCGCCGGCGGGGTGGCGCCGAGGGCCGTCGCGAGATTTTGCAGAATTTGCGGTGCGTTGGCCGCCGAAGCGATCAGCTGCTGCGGAATGGACGCAACGGCCGAGAGGTCCGGCGCGGGCGCCGGTGCCGGCACCGGGTCAGCGTGGGCGATACCGCCCGTCAGCAGCGCGGCGGAGGAACCGACGACGACGGCGGTTGCGCGCAAGTAGGTCCAGATGGTTGACATGACTCTCCCTGGTGATCGACGACAGGTTCCGGGCTGAAGTTACTTTGATGCTGGTGGGACTCAAGTGACACGTGTGGCATTTATTCGATCGTTATTCATATGAGCGGTGACAGTGACCGAACGCCTCAGTCGCGGCCGATCCGAAGGCGGACCATGTATTTCCAGGCCACGGCACCGGCTGCGATCGCTAAAGTCGGGCGGGTAGACACCACCTCGTCCGCCTCGGCGGCACCCATCACGCGTCGGCTCGTGACTCGGCTGCACGCCGCCGCGCCGGTGCTGTTGATCCTCAGCGTCGCGGCCCGGCTCGCCTGGACATACCTGGCGCCCAACGGCGCGAACTTCGTCGACCTGCACGTCTACCTGGGCGGGGCCGCCGCTATCGACCACCCCGGCACCCTGTACAGCTACGTCTACGCCGACCAGACGCCCGACTTCCCGCTGCCGTTCACGTATCCGCCGTTTGCGGCGGTCGTCTTCTATCCGCTGCACTTGCTGCGGTTCGGCCTGGTCGCCTTTCTGTGGCAGGTCGCCACGATGGCCGCCCTGTACGGCGCGGTCCGGATCAGCCAGCGCTTGCTGGGCTCCGAAAGTCACCGCGCCAGCCCCGGGAGTCACCGCGCCGCGATGTTGTGGACGGCGCTCACCATCTGGATCGAGCCGCTGCGCAGCACCTTCGACTACGGGCAGATCAATGTGCTGCTGATGGTCGCGGTGCTGTGGGCGGTCTGCACCACGCGATGGTGGCTCTCGGGCCTACTGGTCGGCCTGGCGTCCGGAATCAAGTTGACGCCGGCGATCGCCGGTTTTTATCTCCTCGGCGTTCGGCGCTTCGGTGCAGCCATTTTCTCGGCGGTCGTGTTCGCTGCCACCGTCGCGGTGTCGGCGCTGGTCGTTGGTGATCAGACCCGTTATTACTTCACCGACCTGCTGGGTGACGCTCACCGGATCGGGCCCATCGCCACCTCGTTCAACCAATCCTGGCGCGGCGGCATCTCGCGGATCCTGGGCCACGACGCCGGATTTGGTCCGCTGGTAGTGACGGCGATTGTTGCCACCGCAGTCCTGGCGGTGCTGGCCTGGCGGGCGCTGGACGGGTCCGATCGGCTGGGCAAGCTACTGGTGGTCGAGGTGTTCGGGCTGTTGTCTTCGCCGATTTCGTGGACTCACCATTGGGTGTGGCTGGTGCCGCTGATGATCTGGCTGTTTCACGGGCCCGTGCGCGAACGCCCGGGCGCACGGATTTTCGGCTGGGGCTGGCTGGCGCTCACCATCATCGGCGTGCCCTGGTTGCTGAGCTTTGCTCAACCGACCATCTGGCAGATCAGCCGGCCCTGGTATCTGGCCTGGGCGGGCCTGGTCTACATCGTGGCGGCCCTGGCCACCCTGGGCTGGATTGCGGTAAGCCGGCGACACGCGACCAAACCTGACGGCCAGGCCTCGCAACGGCCTCCTGCGCGGGCCGCGTCGTCGGGGGGTTAGTCCGCCACGATCCCGTCGATATCGCGCGCCATGTCGATGTCGTTCTTGGTGATACCACCCGCGGAATGCGTAACCAGTGCGAAAGTCACTGTCCGCCAACGAATATCGATATCAGGGTGATGATCCTTGCTTTCCGCGTGCTCGGCCACCCGGCGCACCGCGTCGATGCCTGCGAGGAAGCTCGGAAATTTGATCGACCGGCGCAGGGCGCCGTCTGCACGCTTCCAGCCGTCGAGGTCGGGCAGTGCGGCGTCCACTTGTTCATCCGTTAACACAGCCATATTTCTCACGGTACCGCGATGTGGCCGACGACCCGCCGGTGGCGATCGGTTAACTTACCCAATGACCTCGATACAGCTCTCGATGGGAATCCCCTCGTTCTCGGCTGAAGCGCCGGCCAGTTGGGAGAACCTCGCCGACTGGGCGCAGCTGCTGGAAGCCTGCGGATTTGACCGCGTGTTGGTGTCGGAGCACGTCGCGTTCGGCATGAACATGGACGCGTACGCGGAACCCAAGGTGGGAGGGACGGAAGGCGGTCGTCAGCCCACCGGGCCGGATGGGTACTGGTTGGAGCCGCTCACGGTGTTGACCTATCTCGCGGCACGGACCGAACGCATCCGGTTGGGCACCAACATCTTGCTGGCCCCGTTGCGTCCGGCAGCGGTACTCGCGAAAACCGTTGCCAGCATGGACGTCTTGTCGGGTGGTCGCATTGATCTCGGCGTGGGCGTCGGCTGGCAGCGTGAGGAATACGAGGTGACCGGCGTCGACTTCGACAAACGCGGGGCCATCCTGGATCAGACACTGGAGGTGTGCCAGCGGTTATGGCGGGAAAACGAGGTGAGTTACACCGGGCCGGGGCTGAGCTTCGAGCGCATACACCAGATGCCCAAACCCATCCAGCCCGGCGGAGTGCCGATCTGGGTGAGCGGAACGGTCAATCGGGCGGTCGCTCGTCGGCTCGCGCGTTTCGGAAACTATTGGATCCCTTGGGGGCCCGACGCCCGGGACGTCGCCGCAGGCATCGAGCGGATGCGTGCGGCGGTCGAACAGGCGGGGGGTGATCCGCATGGATTCGGCGTCACCGGCACGCTGCGGGTCAAAGCCGGCCCGGACGGCCGTCCCGACCTGGCCGCCGCAGCGGCGGCCGCGGCGTCGCAGGCCAAGGACGGGGTGACCGATCTGCGGATGACGCACTGGCCGCTACCCGCCGGCAACCGCGAGCGCGATATCACCGCACTGGTTGATGCGGTGCGCACGACTACGTGATCGAGCGGACCAGACGACCCGGCCGGGCGTCGGTGAGCTCGCCGTCATCCACCACAACCTCGCCGGCGACCAGCGTGGCGGTATAGCCCGTGGATCGCTGTATCAATCGCCCGGTCGCGCTGGGCAGGTCGTTGACCTTCTCCGGATGCAGCAAAGCCAGTTTCTGGTAGTCGATCACGTTGATGTCGGCCCGCATCCCCGCGCGAATCACGCCGCGGTCGGTGAGCCCGTAGAGCGCAGCTCCATCGTTGGTCAGTCGACGCACCGCGTATTCCAGCGGCAGCCGCGGGCCCCGGGTGCGGTCACGGGTCCAGTAGGTCAGCAGGTAGGTGGTCATGCTGGCGTCGCAGACGATCGACGAATGCGCCCCGCCATCGCCCAGCCCCTGCACCGTGAGCGGATCGCTCATCATGTCGTACAGGCCGTCGTAGGAACCCTTGCCGTAGTTCAACAATGGGAAGAGCAGGAAGTCTCGTCCGTCGGCGCCGAGCATCACGTCATAGACGACTTCCCACGGATCCCGGTTTTCGCGGCGCGCGATGGCGGCCACGCTGTTGTCGGTGGTGGGCTCGTAGTCCAGCGTTTCGCCGAGCGGAAAGAGGCGCTCGAAGACGCGTCTCGACATCCGGTCGAGCGACGTCGCCGCCTTGTTGGCCGCGGGCGCCTGGGCGAGGATCTCCGCACGAACCCGCGGCTGTCGCAATCGGGAGATCAATTCGGGCAGAGGAAGATCCGCGATCCGTTGGTAGGCCTCGGCGTACTTGAACGGGTTCAGTCGGGACTGGTGACCGACCAGCGCACTGAAGCAGCGGCTGCCGATCTGGGGGCGGATGTTCGCGCCCCTGGCGTTGGCCTCGTGCACGGCCTTGAAGTGCGGCCGCCAGGCATCGGGCTCGAAGGTGGTTTGCATGATCAAGAATGTCAGCGGCACGGGCGCCGATTCGCCAAGGCGCACAATCCATTTGAGCTCTCGGTCCATTGCGCCTTCGGGGTCCAGGCCCTCTACGCCGCCGACACCGGCCGGCACGACTTCGAACACGCCGCGTCCGGCCTTGACCATGGTCGCGTACAGCGCCTCGAGTTCTTCGTCGGCGGCGAAGGTGCCGGGCACCGGGTTGCCGTGCACGTCGCGGTGTCCCTGGGTGCGGCCGGTCGAGAAACCGACCGCGCCGGCGTCGAGAGAGTCCGCGACGATTTTGGTCATCGCCTCGAGGTCGTCGGCCGTCGCGTCGTCGAGCGCACGGTCGCCCATCACGTAGGCGCGGACCGCGGCGTGGGGCACCTGGGCCCCGATGTCGAGGGCGTGCGGCGCGCGCTCGAGCGCGTCGAGATAGTCCGGGAAGGACTCCCAGTCCCACCGGATGCCCTCGTAGAGGGCGGTTCCCGGGATGTCCTCGACGCCCTCCATGAGTTCGACCAGCCGCTGCCGATCGTTCGGTGCGACGGGCGCGAAGCCGACGCCGCAGTTGCCGAGGATTGCGGTGGTGACCCCGTGCCAGCAGGACGGCGTCAGGTGCGGGTCCCACGTCGCCTGCCCGTCGTAGTGCGTGTGGATGTCGACGAAACCGGGCGTCACCAGCTGGCCGTCGGCGTCCATGGTGCGCCGCGCCGAGCCGGTCACCTTCCCGACCTCGACGATGCGGCCGTCCTCGACTGCGACGTCGGCCGTGTAGGCGGGCTCGCCCGTGCCGTCGATCACCGTTCCGCCACGGATCACCAGATCATGCATGCACTGATTGAAGCCTGTTGGCCGCGCATAGTCGATGGGGTCTTCCGCTAGGTATAGCGTCACTGGCCATGCCGACCCAGATCGTCGTTGCCGGGGCGGTGATCTGTGGCTCCACCCTCTTGGTCGCGCAACGGGTGCGTCCGCCGGAACTGGCCGGCCGCTGGGAACTCCCCGGCGGCAAGGTCGCCTCTAATGAAACCGAGCGCGACGCACTGGCCCGCGAACTGGCCGAAGAGCTGGGCCTCGAGGTCGGTGATTTCGCGGTGGGCGACCGGCTGGGCGACGACGTTCCGCTCGGCGATACGGCGACCTTGCGCGCCTATCGGGTGCGTCTGCTGCGTGGCGAGCCGCACCCGCACGACCACCGGGCGCTGCGCTGGGTGACCGCGGCCGAGCTGCACGACGTCGACTGGGTGCCGGCGGATCGGGCGTGGCTTTCGGAATTGGCGAAAGCGCTCTGAAGAACTTTGAAAGTGCTTTTGAGGCCTTCGATCCTGCGCCTGGCGGCACGATCCGGCAGACCGCCGACATGAGCGCAGACGCAAGGCGGATGGGCTGCTCAGTTCGCTTCAGTTCGCCATTGACGGCCTCGCGCTGCCACAATCACCGACGTGCCATTCCGCAATGTCGCCATCGTCGCGCACGTCGACCACGGCAAAACCACGCTGGTCGACGCGATGTTGCGGCAGTCCGGCGCGCTGCACGAACGCGGTGATCTGCAGGATCGCGTGATGGACAGCGGCGATCTGGAACGGGAAAAGGGCATCACCATCCTGGCCAAGAACACCGCGGTTCATCGTCACAACCCGGATGGGACTGTGACGGTGATCAATGTCATCGACACCCCGGGCCACGCCGACTTCGGCGGCGAAGTGGAGCGCGGACTGTCGATGGTGGACGGGGTGTTGCTGCTGGTCGACGCGTCCGAGGGCCCGCTGCCGCAGACCCGGTTTGTGTTGCGCAAGGCGCTGGCCGCGCACCTTCCGGTGATTCTCGTCCTCAACAAGACAGACCGGCCCGACGCGCGCATCGCCGAGGTCGTCGAAGCCAGCCACGACCTGCTGCTCGACGTCGCCTCCGACCTCGACGACGAAGCCGCGCGCGCCGCCGAGCACGCGCTGGGTCTGCCGACGCTGTACGCGTCCGGACGCGCCGGGGTGGCCAGCACCACACAGCCCCCCGACGGCCACATTCCCGACGGCACCAACCTGGACCCGCTGTTCGAGGTCCTGGAAAAGCATGTGCCGCCCCCCAAAGGCGACCCGGACGCGCCGCTGCAGGCTCTGGTCGCCAACTTGGACGCGTCGCCGTTCCTGGGCCGGCTGGCGCTCATCCGCATCTACAAGGGGCGCATCCGCAAGGGCCAGCAGGTCGCCTGGATGCGCGAGGTGGACGGGTTGCCCGTCATCACCAACGCCAAGATCACCGAGTTGCTCGCGACCGAAGGCGTCGACCGCACCGCCACCGACGAGGCGATCGCCGGCGATATCGTGGCCGTGGCCGGGCTTCCCGAGATCATGATCGGCGACACGCTGGCCGATCCCGACCATGCTCATGCGCTGCCGCGTATCCACGTCGACGAGCCGGCCATCTCCGTCACCATCGGCACCAACACGTCGCCGCTGGCGGGCAAGGTGTCGGGACACAAGCTGACCGCGCGCATGGTCCGCAGCCGGCTCGACACCGAGCTGGTCGGCAACGTCTCGATCCGGGTGGTGGACATCGGCCGACCGGATGCGTGGGAGGTGCAAGGCCGCGGCGAGCTCGCGCTGGCCGTGCTGGTCGAACAGATGCGCAGAGAGGGCTTCGAGCTCACGGTCGGCAAGCCGCAGGTGGTGACCAGGACGATCGACGGCAAGCTGCACGAGCCGTTCGAGGCGATGACGATCGACTGCCCCGACGAGTTCGTGGGGGCGATCACCCAGTTGATGGCCGGGCGCAAGGGCCGCATGGAGGAGATGAAAAACCATGCGGCGGGCTGGGTTCGGATGGACTTCATCGTGCCCAGCCGCGGCCTGATCGGCTTCCGCACCGACTTCCTCACCCTCACCCGCGGCACCGGCATCGCCAACGCCGTGTTCGACGGCTACCGACCGTGGGCCGGCGAGATCCGGGCCCGGCACACCGGGTCGCTGGTCTCCGATCGGTCCGGCGTCATCACGCCGTTCGCGCTGATGCAACTCACCGACCGGGGCCAGTTCGTCGTCGAGCCGGGCCAGGACACCTACGCGGGCATGGTGGTCGGAATCAATCCGCGCCCAGAGGACCTCGACCTCAACGTCACCCGCGAGAAGAAGCTGACCAACATGCGGTCGTCGACCGCGGACGTCTTCGAGACGTTGGCCAAGCCGATTGAGCTCGACCTCGAGCGGGCTATGGAGTTCTGCGCGTCCGACGAGTGCGTCGAGGTGACCCCGGAGTTCGTGCGCGTCCGCAAGGTCGAGTTGGACGCCACCTCGCGGGCCCGCAGCCGGGCGCGGGCGAAGGCCCGGGGCTAGCCGCGCGTGGTTAGCCGGGTCACCGGGCGCCTGCTCGATACCCTGAGGAGCGTGCCGCAAGGAGCCCGCCGCGTTTTCCTGGCGGTCGGCGTGCTGATCTCGCTGGCCGGGTTGGCGTTGGCGGCGTGTACTGCCAACCCGCCGCCGGCACCGCAAAGCACCGATACGCCGCACAACTCAGCGCCGCCACCGCAGCGCGTCACCCAGATCATCATGGGCATCGACTCGATCGGTGCCGGGTTCAATCCGCATCTGCTGTCGGATCTGTCGCCGGTCAACGCGGCGATCAGCTCGCTGGTGTTGCCCAGCGCGTTCCGGCCGGTGCCCGATCCCGGTTCGCCGACGGGCTCGCGCTGGGAGGTGGACCCCACCCTGTTGGTGTCGGCCGACGTGACCAACCAGAACCCGTTCACGGTGACCTACAAGATCCGGCCCGAGGCGCAGTGGACCGACAACGCCCCGATCGGCGCCGACGACTTCTGGTACTTGTGGCGGCAGATGGCCAGCCAGCCCGGGGTGGTCGATCCGGCCGGATACGACCTGATCACCGGCGTGCAGTCGCTCGAAGGCGGCAAGCAGGCCGTCGTGACCTTCGCGCAACCGTATCCGGCGTGGCACGAGCTGTTCAACAATCTCCTGCCCGCGCACATCGTCAAGGACGTGCCGGGCGGTTTCGCGGCCGGGCTGGCCCGGGCGCTGCCGGTCACCGGCGGGCAGTTCCGGGTCGAGAACATCGACCCGCAGCGCGACGAAATTCTGCTCGCTCGCAATGACCGCTACTGGGGGCCACCCGCCAAACCCGCCATGATCCTTTTCCGCCGCGCCGGGGCGCCGGCCGCGCTGGCCGATTCGGTGCGCAACGGGGACACCCAGGTGGCCCAGGTGCACGGCGGCTCGACGTCCTTCGCACAGCTGTCGGCGATCCCCGACGTGCGGACCGCTCGGATCGTGACACCGCGGGTCATGCAGCTCACGCTGCGCGCCAACGAGCCCAAGCTGGCCGACGCGCAGGTCCGCAAGGCGATTTTGGGCCTGCTAGACGTCGATCTGCTCGCCGCTGTGGGCGCGGGCAGCGACAACACCGTCACGCTGGACCAGGCCCAGATCCGATCGCCGAGTGACCCTGGCTATGAGCCGACCGCGCCGCCCGCCATCACCACCGCGGCGGCGCTGGGATTGTTCACGGCCGCCGGTTTCCAGGTCGAGAGCAGCACTGAGACGTCACCGGCGTCGCCGGCGCCACCGGCGACGAATACGACGACCGCGCCGGTGAGCACCGGACCGCCCGAAGTCGTCCGTGGCCGGATCAGCAAGGACGGCAAGCAGCTGTCCCTGGTCATCGGGGTGGCGTCGAATGACCCGACCTCGGTGGCCGTGGCCAACACGGCCGCCGACCAGTTGCGCAACGTCGGGATCGCCGCGACCGTGTCAGCGCTGGACCCGGTGACCTTGTTCCGCGACGCGTTGAACAACCACCAGGTGGACGCCATCGTGGGCTGGCATCGGGCTGGCGGGAATCTGGCGACGCTGCTGGCCTCGCGGTACGGCTGCCCCGCGCTGCAGACGACGGCGGTGCCCACCGCGCCGACACCCGTCGCGGCCTCGGCTACCCAGCCGCCCGCCGGGCCGAATCCCAGCTCGTCAGCGGCGACCCAGCCGCCCCAGACGTCCCAGCCGTCCAGCCACCCGCCCGAGCCCGGTGCGCTGGTGCAAGCGCCGTCGAACCTCACCGGAATCTGCGACCGCAGCATCCAGTCGAATATCGATGCCGCCGTCAACAGCACTAAGAACATCAACGAAGTGATCACCGCGGTCGAACCGCGACTGTGGAACATGTCGACCGTGTTGCCGATCCTGCAGGACACCACGATCGTCGCCGCCGGCCCGAGCGTGCAGAACGTCAGCCTCTCAGGCGCGGTACCGGTCGGCATCGTCGGCGACGCCGGCCAATGGATCAAGACCGGTCCATAATCCCCCGCAAGCGGGTGGGGGTACCTCCCGCTTGCGGGGGAGTGCCCCCAGCTCGAGCTGCTTAAGGTGCTTTGGGCGGGATCACGGTGTCTACGATGAGCGCGAGGTCGCGTCGGCTCGGTGGTTCTCCGGTGAGCAGGAAGTGCTGATTGATCAACGCGGGTCCGACTCGCCCGGTCAGCGGGGTGATCGCGGCCGGGTCGATGTCACCGTCTGCGACGGCGGCTCGCAGGATCGAGTCGACGATTTTCAGGCGCGGGCCCACTACCGCGTCGGCGAAGATGGCACGCATCTCGGGTTCGTGCAGGAGCTGGTGGATGATCTCCAGGCCGGGAAACGCGGTCTTGCCAGCCAGCATGTCGCGGTGGGAGGTGAACATCGCCAGCAGGTTGTCTCTGGCCGACCGGCCCGAGCGCGGCTCGGGCACCGACGGCAGCGCGAAGACCAAAGCGGCGTGCACCAACTCGCACTTGCTGGCCCAGCGCCGGTACAGCGCCGCCTTGCCGGTGCGGGCGCGCGCCGCGATGCCTTCCATGGTCAGCCCGCCATATCCGACTTCGGTCAGCTCGGCTAGCGTGGCCTCGTACAGCGCATGCTCGAGCACTTCACCCCGCCGACGGCTGCGGGTGGCGTGAACGGATACTTGGCTGGGCTGCGCCATGTGTCGATAGTAGCCGCTGGCGTTCCTATGGCGGAGACCGGATAGCAGGTGGGGTGCGGATATGGCGGAGACGCCGCGGCTGCTATTCGTGCACGCGCATCCTGACGACGAGAGTCTCAACAACGGCGCCACCATCGCGCACTACACCGCCCTCGGGGCGCAGGTCCGGGTCGTGACTTGCACGCTCGGCGAGGAAGGCGAGGTCATCGGCGACCGGTGGGCCGAGCTCGCGGTCGATCGCGCGGACCAACTCGGCGGCTACCGAATCGGCGAACTCACCCAGGCGTTGCGCGCGCTGGGCGTCAGCGAACCCATCTACCTGGGCGGCGCGGGCCGCTGGCGCGACTCGGGCATGGCGGGCACCGTGCCGCGGCATCGGCGGCGGTTCGTCGACGCCGACGAACGGGAGGCAGTCGGCGCGCTCGTCGCGATCATTCGTGAGCAACGCCCACATGTCGTGGTGACCTACGACCCGCAGGGCGGCTACGGCCATCCCGACCACGTGCACGCGCACACCGTCACAACCGCCGCGGTGGCTGCAGCCGGCCCCGGAACCGGCGACTATCCGGGCGAGCCATGGACGGTGCCGAAGTTCTACTGGACTGTGTTGGCGAGAAGTGCGTTCAAGACCGCTTTCGAAGCGCTGCGTGGCGACGATTTGCGGCCCGAGTGGACGATGCCGCCACCGCTGGATGAGATCCCGTTCGGATTTTCCGACGAGGACATCGACGCCGTGGTCGAGGGCGGCCCGGATGCGCGTGCCGCCAAGGTGGCGGCGCTCGCCGCCCACGCCACCCAAGTCACTGTCGGCCCGACGGGCCGGGTGTGCGCCGTGTCGAACAACATGGCGATGCCGATCGTCGGACACGAGCACTATGTCCTTGCCGTCGGTTCCCTGGGAGAACGCGATGAGCGGGGCTGGGAAACAGATCTGCTCGCGGGACTGGGTTTCGACGGGGCCGCCAGGCGGTAGGCTCCAAAACAGGCAGCCTTGCAAGGACCCGGAAGGAATTCGCATGGACCCCGACCTGGACCCTAACCTGCAGCACTGGCAGGACCGCCTCGACAGCTTGCAGTGGGTCATCGGCTCGATCCTCTCCAACATCGACAGCGTCCCGACCTGACCGAAACCAAATCGCGCCCCGCGTCGGTTGAAGATGGCGGCGCGTCAGATCCGGCTATTCGCGTCGTTGTCCTGGCGCTGTTGGCCGTCGACGGAATCCTGTCCGCATTAGCGGGGACTCTGCTGCTGCCTTCCTATATCGGCTCCATTCCCTTTCCCATCAGCGGGCTGATCAGTGGATTGGTCAACGCGGCCCTGGTCTGGGCCGCCGGGCGATGGACCAGCTCGTCGCGGGTCGCGGGGCTGCCGTTGTGGACCTGGCTGATCACGGTCGGGGTGCTCAGCACGGGCGGTCCCGCCGACGCCGTCATGTTGGGGGGCCGCTGGCCGGTCGAATACACAGCTCTGTGGCTGTTCCTGTCCGGGTTTGTGCCGCCGGCGTGGGTGCTTTGGCGGCGCAGCCAGGGCAGCTGACGGGCTGGTTACGGGCGCCCCGGGAGCGGCGGCAGCGGCGGCAGCGGCGGGAGGAAGCCGAGCGCCCAGTTGATCTCGGTGTGGATGAATTGGTTGATCGACGCCGTGGTGGCCGCAAAGAAGTTGCTCAGCCCTTGGCTGAAGGTGATCATTCTGCTTAACCAGTCGACGATATTGAACAGGCCGCTCTGCACAATGGGCTCGAAAAGGTCGTACAAGAACAGGATCTGGGGTGCCAAGAAGCCGACATAGGGCACATACCCCACCACGTACGCGGCCAGTTCGAAGCCGTACCGCACGTAGGGCTCGATCGCGAGGTAGCCGTTCTCGATCGCGGTTCCAATCGAGTTGCCTGCCGCAGGTGCTACCGCGGCGTTGGTCATGCTCGACAGCAACCTGGGCAGCAGGCCGGCGCTGAGGACGCCACTGGCCCCACCGGTGGGCGCCAGCTGCAGCGCGCTGCGGGCGGCTTGACCAATGAGCCCGCCGCCACCTCCGAGCAGTCCGGAGCCGCCGCTGCTGCCGATCAGCGGGTGCCCGAGCACCGCCTGCACGGGCGCGTTCACCGCATTCCGCAGTGTCTGTGCGGCGTTGGCTTCGGCTGCGACATACGTGTTGGCGCTCGCGGTCAACGCCTGTACGAACTGCTCGTGAAACGCCGCCGCCCGCGCGCTCAGCCGCTGAAACCCCTGCCCATGCGCGGAAAACAGCGTGGCAATCTGCGTTGACACCTCATCGGCGGCCGCGGGCAGCAGCCCGGTTGTCGGGGCCGATGCTGCTGCATTGGCCGTGCTGAGCGTGGAACCAACACCGGCCAAGTCCGAGGCCGCGTCAGCCAGCTCCTGCGGTGCCGCGAGTAAGAAGGACATCACATACCTCCCCCAACTTCACAATCAGGGTGCTATCGCCCGCTCTTCTGTGATTGATACCCGAGGATCGATCGTATCGCGATCCCCGGTCGTTTGCGGCGATGTCCGCCAAACAGCGCCAAACAGGTAGCCCCGGCACCTGCCGCGGGCGCTGACCCCGGGATGTCGGCCGCATGCCGGCCGAGGCCTGACGCTACTGTTGCGCGTATGGCACCCCGCCATGGTCGCCGAGGTTTCAGGGACGCGCGGATGAAAATCGATTGTGGGGAAGTTACACCAACGTGCCACTGACACCGGAGACCCCGGGCCTGGAGCCTACCGCCCTGCCCAGCCCTGCCGTTCCGGCTGCGGCCTCGGCTGTGGTCTCGTTCAAGGCCAGTGCGTCGGCGCTGCGGCGGGTCTTGCGTCGAGCTCGAGACGGCGTCGCGCTGAACATCGACGAGGCCGCGGTGGCGATGACCGCGCGCGGCGAGGACCTGGCCGACCTGTGCGCAAGCGCGGCGCGGGTCCGTGACGCGGGTCTCGAGGCGGCGGGACGCCGCGGCCCGGATGGCGGGTTGCCGATCAGCTATTCGCGCAAGGTGTTCATCCCGGTCACTCATCTGTGCCGCGACAACTGCCATTACTGCACCTTCGTCACCGTCCCCGGCAAGCTGCGGGCCCAAGGGGCCGGCATGTATCTGGAACCCGACGAAATCCTCGACATCGCACGTCGCGGCGGCGAACTCGGTTGCAAAGAAGCCTTATTCACCCTCGGTGACCGGCCCGAAGATCGCTGGCCCGAGGCGCGCGACTGGCTCGCCGAACGCGGCTACGACTCCACCCTGTCCTACGTGCGGGCGATGGCGATCCGCGTGCTGGAGGAAACCGGGCTGTTGCCGCATTTGAACCCCGGCGTGATGAGCTGGTCGGAGATGTCGCGGCTCAAACCGGTGGCGCCCTCGATGGGCATGATGCTGGAGACGACGTCGCGGCGGCTGTTCGAAACGAAAGGGCTGGCGCATTATGGCAGCCCGGACAAAGACCCGGCGGTGCGGCTGCGCACGTTGACCGATGCGGGAAGGCTGTCCATTCCGTTCACCACCGGGCTGCTGGTCGGCATCGGGGAGAACTTGCCTGAACGCGCCGAAACGCTGCACGCGATTCGCAAGTCGCACAAGGAGTTCGGGCACGTCCAGGAAGTGATCGTGCAGAATTTCCGCGCCAAGGAGCACACCGCCATGGCCGCGGTGCCCGACGCCGGCATCGAGGATTACCTGGCGACGGTGGCGGTGGCGCGGTTGGTGCTCGGCCCCGGGATGCGCATTCAGGCACCGCCGAACCTGGTGTCTCGTGACGAGTGCCTGGCGCTGGTCGGCGCCGGTGTCGACGACTGGGGCGGGGTGTCGCCGTTGACGCCCGACCATGTGAACCCGGAGCGGCCCTGGCCCGCGTTGGACGAGTTGGCCGCCGTGACCGCGCAAGCCGGATACGAGTTGGTGCAGCGGTTGACCGCGCAGCCCAAGTACGTGCAGGCGGGCGCCGCGTGGATCGACCCGCGGGTGCGCGGACACGTTGTGGCGCTGGCCGATCCGGTGACCGGCCTGGCTCGCGACGTCAGGCCCGTCGGCCTGCCCTGGCAGGAGCCCGACGACGTGGAGTCCTCCGGCCGGGTGGACCTGCACGCGTCCATCGATACCGAAGGCCGCATCACCGAAGCCCGCAGCGATCTCGACAGTGCGTTCGGTGATTGGGAATCGATCCGCGCGCACGTCCACGAACTGGCCGTCAAGGACATTAAGGCTCCGCAGCGCATCGACACCGATGTGCTTGCCGCACTGCGGTCGGCCGAACGCGACCCCGCACGCTGCACCGAAGACGAGTACCTGGCGTTGGCGACCGCCGACGGCCCCGCGCTGGAAGCTGTTGCTGCACTGGCTGACTCGTTGCGCCGTGACACGGTCGGCGACGACGTGACCTACGTGGTGAACCGCAATATCAACTTCACCAACATCTGCTACACGGGCTGCCGATTCTGCGCGTTCGCGCAGCGCAAGGGTGACGCCGACGCCTACTCGCTGTCCGCCGAAGAGGTCGCCGACCGCGCGTGGGAAGCGCACGTCGAAGGTGCCACCGAAGTGTGCATGCAGGGTGGCATCGACCCCGAGCTGCCGGTGACCGGCTATGCCGATCTGGTGCGCGCCGTCAAGGCCCGGGTGCCGTCAATGCACGTGCATGCGTTCTCCCCGATGGAGATCGCCAACGGTGTGACCAAGAGCGGCTTGAGCATTCGCGAGTGGCTGATCAGCCTGCGCGAGGCCGGACTGGACACCATCCCCGGCACCGCGGCCGAGATTCTGGACGACGAGGTGCGCTGGGTGCTGACCAAGGGCAAGTTGCCGACGTCGATGTGGATCGAGATCGTGACCACCGCCCACGAGGTAGGCCTGCGCTCGTCGTCGACGATGATGTACGGCCACGTCGACAGTCCGCGGCACTGGGTAGGCCACCTCAATGTGCTGCGTGACATCCAGGACCGGACCGGTGGTTTCACCGAGTTCGTGCCGTTGCCCTTCGTGCACCAGAATTCACCGCTCTATCTGGCCGGCGCGGCGCGGCCCGGACCCAGCCATCGCGACAACCGGGCGGTGCATGCCCTGGCGCGAATCATGTTGCACGGCAGGATTTCCCACATCCAGACCAGCTGGGTGAAGCTCGGCGAAGCCCGCACGCAGGTGATGCTCAACGGCGGCGCCAACGACTTGGGCGGCACGCTGATGGAGGAGACCATCTCGCGGATGGCCGGTTCGGAAAACGGGTCGGCCAAGACCGTCGCCGAGCTGGTTGCGATCGCCGAAGGAATCGGCCGGCCGGCGCGGCAACGCACCACCACCTACGCCCCCTTGGCTGCTTGAGCGCTCCGAGTCGGCCTAACCGCTCATTGCTTGTCGGTGCCCGCGGGTATACCGGAAACCGTGGGACGACAAATAGATAAAGACCGATTCCCGGAATGGCGGCCTTTCGTAGATGCGGTGCAGCAGCGCCGCCCCGACGCCGGCAGCTGGTGCGAAGCGTGGACGGTGCGCGACATCGTCGTTCATCAGGCCGGAAACGCCGAGGAACTGGCCCGGGTGTTGCGCGCGCACCTGGAAGGTGAACCCGTAGGCACACGCGGTTTCGAGGAACGCGAGGGACCGCTGCGCGCCCTGAACGACGCCGAATTGTGGGACGCGCTGCAGGACAGGATGGCCGCGCTGAACGAGGTCGCGGCGGCGGGCGATGAGGTCCCCGCTGACACCGATGTCGCGTGGACCGGTCGCACCATGAAGGTGCCATGGTTCGCCGAGCACATGCGCGAAGAACTCGTTCTGCACGGCTGGGACATCACTGGTGATGACGCCGCCGCCCGCGCGCGGCTGAGCCAGCCCTGGATGACGACGCACAGCGTGTTTGCGGTGGGGCGTCCGTTGCTTGCGAAAGGCGCCAAAGGGCTGGCGCCAGGCGAACGAATCGAGGCCCGGCTGCGCGTTGCGGGCACCGACGATGTCTTCGTCAGCGCGGACACGGACCAGACCGCTGTGGCGCTTGCCGAGCCCGAGGGTCCGGCCACGTTGGAAACCGATGCCGCAGCCCGAGTGCTACTGCTATGGGGTCGCCGGCCAGCCGATCCGGCGCGCATATGCAGCCGCGTCGGGCCCGAAACCCTGGGCCGGGTGCGCAGCCTGCTTAGCGGTTACTGATCGCTCAGTAGTTGTTGCAGATACCGGCGACCTGCTGCATGAGTCCAACATATGCCCCAGCCTGGGGCATGGACTGCAACTGCTGGGCCATCTGTGCGCGCCGAGGAGGCGGCGACGCCAGGAATTGACGCAAGTAGCCCTGCGCCATCGGCGATTGGTTGAACTGCGCGGCAGCTCCCGGATCAGTCGCGTTCAGCGCCGCCATTACCTGCCCGTAGTTGCAGGTGGTGTTGATGATCCCATCCATGGGATCTGCGGACGCGACACCGGCTCCCGCGGTCAACGCCAATGTCAGACCGCCAACCGCGGCAGCCAGTCTGGTCAACGACAGCCTCATGTGTGGACACCTTCCCCAACTATTGCACCGCCCCCAAAGACGGCGACGACAATTTCTCAGCGGTTGTCGTCTGCGATCGAGGCTACCAGGCCCGTTGGACTTGCTCCTGTCTTGCTCCCGTCGCAACGTATATCGCTACCCGGGCCGCGAACGTAACTGTGTGCAGGTCAGCGCCTCTGTGTTGCTGGTCACGTTCGGTGAAATGAACGACGGCGCGGCCGCCGGTTCGGCACCCTGTATCCCACGGGCGTGGCCGGTGGTTGACGTGTATGTGCTACGTCTAGTATCAGTAACCAAACGCTTTCGCCTACCGGCGCCGAAGGCTCCCAGGCGAGGCTACGGTAGCCCACCGGTTACCACACGAAGGAACGTTGAGGAGACGTCTGTGACGTACACGATCGCGGAACCCTGCGTCGACATCAAGGACAAGGCATGCATAGAGGAGTGCCCGGTCGACTGCATTTACGAGGGCGCTCGGATGCTTTACATCCACCCCGACGAATGCGTCGACTGCGGCGCCTGTGAACCGGTCTGCCCCGTCGAGGCGATCTACTACGAAGACGATGTGCCAGAACAGTGGGGCCAGTACACGCAGATCAACGCCGACTTCTTCGTCGAGTTGGGATCGCCGGGCGGTGCGGCCAAGGTCGGGATGACCGAGAACGACCCGCAGGTCGTCAAGGACCTGCCGCCGCAGGGCGAAGGTGACTGAGCGCGCTGGTGCTGGATGAGGCCCGGATGGGCCGGCCCGTCGTTTCGGCGTCCTTGCCGGTGTTCCCCTGGGACACCCTGGCCGACGCGAAAGCCTTGGCCGCGGCGCATCCGGACGGCATCGTCGACCTGTCCGTCGGCACGCCGGTCGATCCGGTCGCGCCGCTGATTCAAGAGGCACTAGCCGCCGCAGCCTCCGCGCCGGGATACCCGGCCACCGCCGGCACCGCGCGGCTGCGCGAGTCCGTGGTGGCCGCGCTGGCCCGCCGCTACGGCATCATCGGGCTGACCGAGGCGGCGGTCTTGCCGGTGATCGGCACCAAGGAGCTGATCGCCTGGCTGCCGACCCTGCTGGGCCTGGGCGCCGGCGATGTGGTGGTGGTGCCCGAACTGGCCTATCCGACGTACGACGTCGGCGCCCGGCTGGCCGGAGCGCAGGTGCTGCGTGCGGATTCGCTGACCCAGCTGGGCCCGCAGTCCCCGGGGCTTTTCTACTTGAACTCGCCGAGCAACCCGACCGGACGGGTGCTCGGTGTCGATCACCTGCGCAAGGTCGTCGGGTGGGCGCGCGAGCGCGGTGTCGTGGTGGCCTCCGACGAGTGCTACCTGGGGCTGGGTTGGGACGCCGAGCCGTTCTCGGTGCTGCATCCGTCGGTCTGCGGGGGCAACCACACCGGGTTGCTGGCGGTGCACTCGCTGTCGAAGACCTCGTCGCTGGCCGGTTACCGGGCCGGCTTCGTCGTGGGAGATCCAGGGCTGATCGCCGAGCTGCTGGCGGTGCGCAAACACGCCGGGATGATGGTGCCCACGCCGATACAGGCCGCCATGGTGGCCGCGTTGGATGACGACGCTCACGAGCAGCAGCAGCGGGCGCGGTACGCGCGGCGGCGTGCTGCGCTGTTGCCGGCCATGCGCTCAGCGGGTTTCGCGGTCGACCACTCCGAAGGGGGCCTCTATCTATGGGCCACCCGCGGCGAGCCGTGCCAGGACAGCGTCACCTGGTTGGCCGCGCGCGGCATTCTCGTGGCGCCCGGCGATTTTTACGGCCCGCGCGGCGCCCAACATGTGCGAGTGGCGCTGACCGCCACCGACGAGCGCATCGCCGCCGCGGTGCACCGGCTCACGCAGCAGGCCTGACCGCCGAACTGGCCCCTGGCCTGTCACGGGCCAGGTGAACCGGCAGAATGCATCGCAGGCATTCGTTCACGCTCAACCTCGGGTAAGGAATGTGGTCGTGACAACTTCGGCTGCTAAATCGGCTGGTACTCCGGCTGGCAAGCTTCAGATCCCGGCGACGATCGGGGACATAGCCAAACGTGTCTTTCTGGGAAAGCCACTGATCACCGAGAATCTGAAATCCGAAAAACTGTCGAATCCTGTTGCGCTGGGGGCACTTTCGCCGGACGCGATCTCGTCGACCGCATATGGCTCCGAGCAGATCTTGATCGAATTGCTGCCGCATGCCGGGTTGGCGGCGTTTGTGTTGCTGCTTCCCATCACCGGCGTCATCCTGCTGATTCTGGTGCTGGTGGCCGCGTCGTATGCGCAGGTCGTCATGACCTACACCCGCGCGGGCGGGTCCTACATCGTCGCGCGGGAGAATTTCGGGCCGCGGGTGGCGCAGGTCGCCGCCGCGGCACTGTTGATCGATTACGTGGTCACGGTGGCGGTGCAGTCCGCCGCCGGCACGGTTGCGGTGGTGTCGGCGATTCCGGTACTGGGTCCCTACAGCCTGGCGATCACGGTCGGTGTGGTGGTCTTCATCTGCTACGCGAACCTGCGCGGCTTGCGCGAAGCGGGTATCCAATTCGCGCTGGCGACCTACGCCTTTGTCATCATGATCGGCCTGATGATCGTGGTCGGTGTCATCCGCGTAATAGTCGGGGAGTTACCGGTATACGACCCGGCCCAGCTGCCCGGAACGGTGCCGGTGCAGCAGGGCAGCGGACTGGTGATGGGCGCGACCATCCTCACGCTGCTGCGTGCGTTCGCCAACGGCGGTTCGTCGCTGACGGGAGTTGAGGCGATCTCCAATACGGTCGATCTTTTCCGAAAGCCGCAGGGGCTCAACGCGCGTCGGGTACTCATCGCCATGGCCTGCATTCTCGGGTTCTTGTTGGCCGGTGTCGGCTACCTCGCCCATGTCACTCACGCCATGCCGTACGTCGCTGGATATCCGTCGATGCTGTCGGAAGTGGCCAAGGCGGTTTTCGGTCAAGGGGCGATCGGCAAGGTCCTCTACATCCTCGTCCAGGCCGCGACCGCCGCCATCTTGTTCACCGGAGCGAACACCAGCTTCAACGGGTTCCCCGCGTTGGCCAGCTTCGTGGCCGAAGACCGCTTCCTGCCGCGACAGCTGATGAAACGCGGTTATCGCCTGGTGTTCTCCAACGGCATCATTGTGCTGACGGCGCTTTCGGTGGCGTTATTAATCCTGACCGGCGGCTCGGTCAACGCGCTGGTCCCGTTTTATGCGATCGGCGTGTTCACCGGGTTCTCGATGGCCGGTTACGGGATGACCAAATACCATCTGACCCAGCGCGAACCCGGTTGGCGACACCGCCTGGTGATCAACCTTTCGGCGGGGATCCTGTCGACGGTGGTGGTCGGCATCTTCGCGGTGGCGAAGTTCACCGAGGGGGCGTGGCTGGTGGTCGTCGTCTTCCCGGTCCTGGTGTTCGGGCTGATCCGGCTCAACAAGGAATATCGAGCCGAGGCCGCCATTCTGGAGATGTTTCGCACCGACCGCCCCGACTTGGTGAAGTACGCGCGGCACCGGGTGCTTGTCATGGTGAACTCGGTTGACCTCGCGGTGATCGAGGCACTGCGGTACGGCAGGGGATTGCGGGCCGACGACCTGACCGCGGTGCACTTCGTGGTTGACGCGGCCCATGCCGCGCTGCTGCGCAAGCGTTGGGACCACTTCGGATTGGACACGCCGTTGCGGGTGGTGGACTGTCCGGATCGGCGGATCAACCGGGCCGCGCAGCTGCTGGTCGTCAAGACGCGCGACGAGCAGCCGCGTACCAATGTGACGGTGCTGTTGCCACGACGGACCTACGCGCCGCTGCTGGGGCGGTTGCTGCATGACCGCACCGCGGACAAGATCGCCCAGGCCATCAGCTTGATCCCGGACGCCGCGGCGACGATCGTGCCCTACGACGTGGAGTCGCGGATCAAGGCGGCCTATCCCGATGTTTTCGAGCATCGGGTTGCGCGCGAACTCGACAAGGTCGAAGCGTGGGTGTCACAGGATGATTCCGAAGTTGAGGCCTACGAGCACCCGGTGCGGTCGCCGTCGGTGATCACAGTGGCGGGCATGATCCCCGGGCAGCGCGCCACCTTTGAAGGACGGGTCAACGAAGTCGAGGACATCAGCAAGGGCAGGCGGACCCTGCGAGAGGTCGTCGTCGGCGACAACAGCGGCGAGATAACTGTCACGTTCCGTCCCGGGCATGGGGGCGCCGACATCCAGCCCGGCCAGCTGTTGCGCATCACCGGCAAGCCCCGTCAAAGCGGCACCCGGCCCATGTGGATGACCGACCCGGCGTACCACGTGGTCGAGGAGCCCGCCGAGACCGGCGAGGAGGGAAATCAGTGAAGCGATTGGCAGCCGTGTTGGTGTCCGTATTGGGTTTTGCGTTCACCGCCAACGGCTATCGTCCGCTGACCAAGCACGGCTACGGCTCGCTGTACGCATTCAGCTACGGCGTGTTCGCGTCCGAACTTCCGATGCAGGTGCTGGGCGCCCAGCTGATCGCGCAGGCCGCCGTGCTGCGGCGGTTGCCGACGCGGATACGCCGATTCAGCCTGCTGATGTCGGCGTTGTCGTGGCTGGGGCTGCTGGGTCTGCACCACATCGGGCGCAAGGCAAACGAGCCGCTGACCGCGGCGCTGGACGCTGGCCTGGGCACCGGCCGTCGCACCGAGTCGGGCGATCTGTGGAAGCGGCCGGCGCCCGAGGGCGCCACCGCGAAGAAACCCGGCGTCGTGCGCATGCTGCGGATCTACCGCGACTACGCGCACGACGGCGACATCAGTTACGGCGACTGCGGCTCCCGTAACCACCTCGACATCTGGCGACGGCCCGACCTAGTTGGTTTGCAAGACCGCGACGGACGGGCGCCGGTGCTGCTGCAGGTTCCCGGTGGCGCCTGGATGACCGGAAACAAACGCGGACAAGCACATCCGTTGATGAGCCATCTGGCCGAGTTGGGTTGGGTGTGCGTCGCGATCAACTACCGGCTCAGCCCACGCTCCACCTGGCCTGACCACATCGTCGACGTCAAGCGCGCGCTCGCGTGGACAAAGGAGCACATCGCCGAATACGGCGGCGACCCGGACTGGATCGCGATCACCGGCGGCTCGGCCGGCGGGCATCTGTCGTCGCTTGCCGCGCTGACCCCCAACGATCCGCAGTTCCAGCCGGACTTCGAGGAGGCCGACACCCGGGTGCAGGCTGCTGTTCCCTTTTATGGGGTCTACGACTTCACCCGCAGCGACGACTCCATGCATCCGCTGATGGTGCCGATGGTGGCGAAGAACGTGTTCAAGCTGAGCCGGACCGAGATCGAAGAGCCTTTTCGCAACGCCTCGCCGATCGCCCACATCTCCGAAGACGCACCGCCGTTTTTCGTCTTGCACGGTCGCAACGACTCGCTGATCCCCGTGGAGCAAGCCCGCAGCTTCACGGCGCGACTGCGCGAAGTCAGCCGCCAGCCCGTCGTCTATGCCGAATTGCCGTGCGCGCAGCACGCGTTCGAGATTTTCGGGTCGGCCCGCGCGGCGCACGCGGCGGTAGCCGTCGAGCAGTTCCTTGCCGAGATGTACGCCAAGCGCCCGGTTCCCGTGTAGCGCTCAAAGACCCGCGACGCCGACCGCGAGCAGGACACAGCCGACCACGGCCAGCAGGGTGGCAACCTCGACGCGGCGACGCGATCGGATCCAGTCGTGCAGCGTGGCCATCGACGTGCGCGTGGCCTGGGGCGCCAAAAGATAGGCGAGGAGCGGAATCTCCACCAGTGCGAAGGCCACGGCGTTGAACATCAATAGCGCCCCGACCTGTGTCATCGCCGCGGCGCCAGAGGCCAGAATGACGGCCAGCGCGGCCATATAGTCCACCGACGGCAAAGCGATCCCAAGCCCCGCGATTCCTGCGATCCACAGCGAAGGGCCGTTCAGCAGTCGTTGGGCCCGCGTCGCCACATTTCCCGGGCTCGGGTCGCCCCGCCCGGCGGAGGACCCCGTGAAGGCCAGGGCGGCCAATACGGCAGCGACCACTAGGGCGAGCACGCCGATCAAGATCTGGACCTTGGGCAACGTGAAGTAGGTAGACCCCAGCAGCCTGCGCCGGAACACGAACAAGACAACCAGGCCGACGGTTATCCCCATCGTGAAGCCACCACACAGGAACGCCAGCAGTTGGAGCATCGGTCTGGGTCTGTTCAACATGAGGACCGTCATCCCGATGCGAAACGGTTCGAGGCTCACGGCGAGGGCCATCACCAGGAGGCTGATCAACATGGCAAGGCTTGGTGGCGGGCGCGACCGTTCAGTTCAGCCCGCTGTATCTTGCCGTTCACTGACACCCCCCGATGCAGATAAACCCTATCGCCGTTCCACCTCCATCCGCAGGGGCGGACGGACTCAGGGTCCTCACACGAGCGACACAGGTTAATTAAGGAGAGCGTAAGACGTTTAGATGTTTTTCTCAGGGAAACCCTTACCGGCATGACGACTGACACGAAAGCAACGCCGTGGCTTCGCCTGTGCACCGGTGCGCTGGTAGGTGGCGGCATGGCCCTGTCCGCTCTGGGGCTGGCCTCGGGAGTCGCCCAGGCGGCGCCCGCGCCCGCCCCGATGTACCACCACCACTGGTGCCCCGGCGACCAGTGGGACAACGGTTGGGGCCCGTACCAAAATTGGAACAACTGCCGCGACTGGGACGACAACTACGGTGGCCCGGCTGGTTATGGTCCTGGTGGCCCCGGTTTCGGTGCGCCGCCGTGGGCGCCGCCGCCACCTCCGCCGCCGCCGTGGGCGCCTTGGGCTCAGGTCACGTGGAACAACGGCTGGGGATACTGGGAAGGGCCAATCTGGCGGCCGATCTAAACTAAAACATCCGAAACCGAACGCAGGTGATGGCGGCCCATCACCTGCGTTCGTTCGTTTTGAGAGCTGTTGCGCCCAAAAGCCCGGGCAGGAATTACGTTGTAATGGACGCGTAACGAATACGTATCGCATTGATCAAACAAAGCGAGTAATCCGCATTGTGGGCGGTCCGTTAGGGGCGTCCGCAACCCCGTCAAGGGAGTGATCAATGAAATGGACAAAGTGGTCCATCCGCATCAGTGTTCCGACGATAGCGGTGACGGGGGTGCTTATCGCCATCCCCATGGCCGACGTGAGCGTTCCCGCCCGCGCGATGCCGGCGCCGTCGCCGGCGGCTCCGTCCACCGAAGCACCAGAGCCGCCCGCGCCTGCGCCACTGTCGCAGCCGGCTCAACCGCCGGCGTATGACTGGTGGTCGTACGGTCAGGGTGACGGCGGCGCCGGTGGCGGCGGTGGCGGCTGAGGTCTTACTTGGGACCTTTCTAGGTTCTTTCTAGGACCCTCAGTCCAAGCGAAAAGACCAGCCGCACATCGGGATCGGTAAGCGAGGTCGACAACAGTTTCTCGATCCGGCGCACCCGATAACGAACAGTGTTGGGATGTACCTGCAGCCAGTGCGCGGCGACAGCGACGTCGCCGAAGCTGTCCAGGTAGGCCCGCAACGTCTCGGCCAGCATCGGGTCGTGTGCGCGCAAGTCACGTACCCGCGGGTCGACAAGCCGCTCGTCGGTGCCGACCTGAGTGACGATCTCGTCGAGCAAGACGGTGGTGCGCGCCTCGGCTAGCGATGTCACCTGGCCGATCGAAATCGGATGTCGCTCAGCGCTGTCGAGCACGCGGTCCACCTCGATACGCGCTCCCGCGACCCCCGCCAAACCGTCGACCGGAGCGGCGATGGCGGCCCTCAGCTGCACGCCTAGTTCGGCGCGCAGTGCGCTGATCGTGCCGCGGACCCACGAGGTGATCGACCGGGTCGTGGTGGTCTGCGGCAGCAGCACATAGATTCGCGAGCCGTTGGATGCGACCTGGGCGTCGCGGCGAAAAGCACTGGCGCTCAACGCCAATACATCAGCAAGCCGCGCGGGGCGGGTTTCGGTGTCTGTCACGTTCAGGAAGTCCCAGCCGATCAGCGCAGCTGTGCCATCGGCGGCGAGGCCGAGTTCACCAGCGATGGCAGCTATTTCGACCGGCGGGGTGACCGCGTCCGGGTCCGTCAGACCCAGCAGCTGCTGTACCCGCCGCGCATGAGTGGACGGTCGCGCGGCCAGCCGCGACATGATTCTCGCGGCCAGCACCGCCGCGCCCCGCAACATCTGCTCCGCGTCGTCGGCAAGCGGTTGTGAACCTTGCTGCACCCAGATGGTGCCGGCGAACACCGGCGCTCGCCGCGCACTGGCCGCCGGCTGGTAAATGCCGATTGCCAGTCGCGGACGCAGACCCAGCTCCGGGCGTTCGGCCACGCGTACGACCTCGCCGCCGGCGCGCAGCGCATCGAAGATGCCCCATTGGTCGATCCACTTCAGATGCTCAGGTGGTCCGGCCCGGCCCAAAATGGAAAGGCGGCGCAGCTCGTCGGCTTCGTCGTTGGAGGCCGAATAGGCCAGCACGTGCGACTGTGCGTTCTCGATGCTGACCATGCCATGGATACGGTCGGCCAGGGACTGCGCCAAGCCGAACAAGTCGGTGCCCGAGTCGTCCATCGGGTCGGCGCGGTCCCGGTGATGTTCCAACACGTGATTGACCAACTGATACAGCCGTTCCCAGCGGGCCTGGGGCTCCACGGCCACCACCGCCGACCCGGCCGCTACCGCGTTGGTCACCAGCGCTTCCGGTGGCTGTTTGACGAAGATTGCCACCGGAACCCGCTCGTGCGCCTGTTTGGCCATCCACTGCAGCGCCTCGTCGTCGGTGACTCCGAGCAGGAAGAAGACGTCGGCCGAGCCCGCGGCCGCCGCCAGGCCCAGCCGCACATCGTCGGAATCGATCAGTGCCGCGGAGCCCACCGGAAGGTCCAGGCCGCGTGGGGCGTCCACCAGGCTGACCAGGGTTGCGTCCAGCGCGAGGAGCAGCTGCCCCAGCCCGACACCCGCGGATTGCATGTTGTCCGATTCTACTAGATCAGGCCTGCCAGGTTGTCCGATCAACCAACCCTTTGCCTCGCCACGCCGAGGATCCTGGCAGCATGGACGCGATCACCCAGGTGCCGATGCCGGCCAACGAGCCGGCTCACAACTACGCCCCGCACTCCCCGGAACGAACCACGCTCGTCGCCGAACTGGCCGCGTTGGCTGACCACCCGATCGACCTCCCGCACGTCATCGACGGCCGGCACCGGATGGGCGACGGTGAGCGAATCGATGTGGTCCAACCGCACCGGCATGCCGCGACACTGGGCACCCTGACCAACGCCGTGCACGCCGACGCCACGGCGGCCGTCGACGCGGCGATGGCCGCGAAAAGCAGCTGGGCGGCAATGCCTTTCGACGAGCGTGCCGCGGTGTTCCTGCGGGCCGCCGATTTGCTCGCGGGGCCGTGGCGGGAAAGGATCGCCGCCGCAACGATGCTCGGGCAATCCAAGTCGGCATACCAGGCCGAGATCGACGCGCCCTGCGAGCTGATCGACTTCTGGCGGTTCAATGCCGAGTTCGCCCGACAGATTTTGGCGCAACAGCCGATCAGCGGCCCGGGGGAGTGGAACCGGTCCGACTACCGCCCGCTCGACGGTTTCGTCTACGCGATCACGCCGTTCAACTTCACCTCGATCGCTGGCAACCTGCCGACGGCGCCGGCACTGATGGGCAACACCGTGGTGTGGAAGCCGTCGATCACTCAAACCCTGTCGGCCTACCTGCTCATGCAACTGCTCGAGGCCGCAGGGTTGCCGCCCGGGGTGATCAACATGGTCACCGGAGACGGCCTCGCGCTGTCCGATGTGGCGCTGTCCGACCCGCGGCTGGCCGGCATCCACTTCACCGGGTCGACGGCCACCTTCCAGCACCTGTGGCAGCACGTGGGCGCGAATATCAGCCGCTACCAGTGCTATCCGCGATTGGTCGGCGAGACCGGCGGCAAAGACTTCGTGGTCGCGCACGCGTCGGCGCGCCCGGATGTGTTGAGTACGGCGCTGATTCGTGGAGCGTTCGACTACCAGGGCCAGAAATGCTCGGCGGCATCGCGAGCCTTCGTCGCGCACTCGGTGTGGCAGCGGATGGGCGACACCTTCCTGGGCGCCGCGGCCGAGCTGCCCTACGGCGACATCACCGACCTGTCCAACTACGGCGGTGCGTTGATCGACGAACGCGCCTTCGTCAAGAACGTCGACGCCATCGAGCGCGCCAAGGGTGCGGCCGGTGTCACCATCGCGGTCGGCGGCGAATACGACGACAGCATAGGCTATTTCGTGCGCCCGACCGTGCTGTTGTCCGACGATCCGACCGACGAGTCCTTCGCGACCGAGTACTTCGGTCCGCTGCTCTCGGTACACGTCTACCCCGATAACCAGTACGAGAAGGTCCTCGACGTCATCGACACCGGATCCCGCTACGCGTTGACCGGTGCCGTCATCGCCGACGACCGCCAGGCCGTGCTGACCGCGCAGAACCGGCTGCGATTCGCCGCCGGCAACTTCTACGTCAACGACAAGCCCACCGGGGCGGTGGTGGGGCGCCAGCCGTTCGGCGGCTCGCGCGGCTCGGGCACCAACGACAAGGCCGGGTCGGCGCAGAACCTGCTGCGCTGGACATCGGCGCGCACCATCAAGGAGACATTCGTCCCCGCGACCGACCACACCTACCCGCACATGGCGGCCGACTGATGGCCGGCTTATTCGCCAACA
This sequence comes from uncultured Actinomycetota bacterium, assembly GCA_963767375.1. GTDB lineage: Bacteria > Actinomycetota > Actinomycetes > Mycobacteriales > Mycobacteriaceae > Mycobacterium. Next base: position 665,230 of record CAVYDT010000001.1, on the reverse strand, counting down.
CGCTTCGCCCGGCGATCCTGGCCGCCGGACGGTGGGAAGGGCTGCGGCGCGCTGCCGAGCGGATGCCGGTCACACGCAAGGTGGTGGGCCGCTTCGTGCCTGGGGAAACGGTTGGCAATGTGTTGGACAGCGCTGCGCTGCTTCGGAACTCGGGGCGTTACGCCAGCATCGACTATCTCGGTGAGGACGTCACCAACTCCGACGACGCCGACGCGGCGGCGTGGGTGTACCTGGATCTGATCGACGACCTGGGCCGGTTCCGCGATCCTGCGGGTGACGGCGTCCGACCGCTAGAGGTGTCGGTGAAGCTCTCGGCGCTGGGGCAGTCGCTGGCCCGCGACGGCGAGAAGATCGCGCGCGAGAACGCGTGGTCGATTTGCGCGGCCGCACAGCAAGCGGGCGTGTGGGTGACGGTGGACGCCGAGGACCACACCACGACCGATTCCACCTTGTCGATAGTGCGCGACCTGCGGGCCGAGTTTCCCTGGCTGGGAACGGTTTTGCAGGCCTATCTGCGGCGCACGTTGGGCGATTGCGAGGAATTCGCCGCGGCTGGCGCCCGAATCCGATTGTGCAAGGGCGCCTATGACGAATCGGCATCGGTGGCATACCGCGACGGCGGCGCCGTCACCGACTCCTATCTGCGCTGTCTTCGGGTGCTGATGGCTGGATCCGGCTACCCGATGGTCGCCACCCACGACCCCGTCATCATCTCCGCGGTGCCCGCTATGGCCGCTGAATCGGGCCGCGGTACCGACGATTTCGAATACCAGATGCTGTACGGCATCCGCGATAGTGAGCAGCGACGGCTGGCCGACGCCGGCAACCAGGTGCGGGTGTACGTGCCGTTCGGCACCCAGTGGTACGGGTATTTCATGCGGCGGCTGGCTGAGCGCCCGGCGAACCTGGCGTTCTTCTTGCGGGCGCTAGCTCGCGGGAACCGGTAGAGCTTCACGTCCGGATCACCCCTGATCGCGTTCGCCCTAGATATAGTGGGCGGGCCGCTTTCCTCTGCGTGTCGGCTGCGTTAGCCGTTCACCCGTTTGGCGAGCAGCAACCGCGAGTGCCGCCGGTGCCGGCGCTGCCTGACCCCGGGCAGTGCAGGGCTGTCGCCGGTGCCGCCATTACCGATCGGCAGGGCACCCCCGTTACCTCCCAGCTCGGTTAAGGAAATATCTCTCGCGTCGCCATTGCCCACCGATCACTGATCGCGCGTTTAGCGGCTCTGGTGACCGGACGGACGGAGATGTCCACATTGGAATATGCGGCCGGTTGCAGCACATTTGGCTACCCAGGGGGTGTACCCTCGCCCAGGGCTGTCACGACCACCCGCGCGCGATAGTCCGCCGTGCAAGCCGACGGTAGCTTGTGGTTGCGAAAGTCCTCCCGCAGTTTGGTCTTGAGCACCTTGCCGGTAGCGGTGTGGGGTATGGCGTCGACGAACACGACGTCATCCGGCAGCCACCACTTGGCGATCTTGTCTCGCATGAAATCCATTAGATCGTCGCGTGACAGCGCGGCATCGTTCTTCTTCACCACCACCAGCAGGGGACGCTCGTCCCATTTCAGATGTGGCACGCCGATCACCGCTGCCTCGGCGACGGCGGGATGGCCAGCAGCGAGATTCTCCAGCTCGATGGAACTGATCCATTCGCCGCCGGACTTGATGACATCCTTGGAACGGTCGGTGATCTGCATGTAGCCGTCGGCATCCAGGGTGGCCACGTCGCCGGTGGCGAACCAGCCGCCGGGCCGCAGGATATCGCCGCCCTCACCCTTGAAATAGGAGGCGCAGATCCAGGGCCCGCGCACCAGCAGGTCGCCGAAGGCCTTGCCGTCGTGGGGCAATGGCTTGCCTTCTTCGTCCACGATTTCCATTTCCACGCCGAACAGGGGACGTCCCTGCTTGGCCTGCAACTCATCCTTTTCGCGTTCAGTCAGCGTCAGATGCTTGCCCTTGAGGGAGCACACCGTGCCCACCGGGCTCATCTCAGTCATCCCCCAGCCATGCTGGGGCGTGACGCCAAACTCCTGGGCGAAGGCCTTCATCATTGCCGGCGGTGCGGCGGCGCCGCCGACGAGAATCCGTGGCCGCGCGGACAGAGTCAAACCGTTCGTCCGCAGGTGCTCAAGCAAACCCATCCAGATGGTGGGTACGCCGGCGCTGAAGGTGACCTGTTCCTGCTCGAACAACTCGTACAGGCTGGCGCCGTCCAACCCTGGCCCCGGTAGTACTAGCTCGCAGCCTGCCAGCGGTGCCCCGTAGGGCAGTCCCCAGGCATTCACATGAAACATCGGCACCACCGGTAGCACGGTTTCGCGCGACGAGAGGTTGAAAACGTCGGGCAAACAGATCGCAGTTGCGTGCAGAACAGTGGAGCGGTGCGAATACAAAACGCCCTTCGGATTGCCGGTGGTGCCTGAGGTGTAGCAAAGAGCGGCCGCGGTGTTCTCGTCGAATGTCGGCCACTCGAAATCGTCCGAGTGCGCGTTTACGAGTTCCTCGTAGCTCGACAGGTCAAGTGCGCTCGGCGGCAGATGGTCGCGGTCGGTCATCGCGACCCAACCTTTGACCTGCGGGCAGTGGGGCGCGAGCCCCTCGATCAGTTCGATGAAGCTGATGTCAAAGAAGACGTAGCTGTCCCCGGCGTGGTTGATGATGTAGGCGATCTGCTCGGGGAACAGGCGCGGGTTGATGGTGTGGCACACGGCGCCCATGCCGGACACGGCGTAGTAGATCTCAAAGTGGCGGTGGTTGTTCCACGCGAGGGTGCCGATGCGCTCGCCCGGTCGCACCCCTAGGGAGCCGAGGGCCCGTGCCAACTGGCGGGCACGGCGGTGGGCATCGGTGTAGGCATAGCGGTGGATGCCGCCTTCCGTCAGGCGGGAGACGATCTGCGTATCCCCGTGGTAGCGGTCGGCATGACGGATCAATGAAGAGATCATCAGGGGCATCTGCATCATCTGCCCGAGCATCGTCACCTCCTACGCTGCTGTGAGTATAGGAAAAGGTAGCTGCGGGTCATCCGGCTTTCCACGAAACACGGCCGGGCGCAGGGGCACTGCTGGCCGGGCAGGCACTTGGGTGAGGTGGGCAGGGCAGTGGCCGCCGTGCAGATCGCCCTGCTGGGAGGTCTCGCGACGTGGCGAGGGCAGGTCCCAGGGTATGCGGCTGGTGGCAGCACACTGGGGCTACCCCAGGGCGTGTACCCTCCCCGCCCGCCTTGTGACCGGCTCGTAATGCGTAAGACAGATCCTGTACGGGTCTGCAAGCCGATTTGGCCCCTGGCGGGCCCACGACGAGCGGATTACTAAACGTGATCGAAGATCTCAGTCGGCGCTCACAGTGTCGTCTTGATTGGCGCGGGCGTGGACGCGATCTGGTCCAGCACCTGAATGTTCCTGACAACGTTGCGGCTTTCCTCTTCGGCGATCTCGCGAACCGTTGCCTGGATCACGCCGATGATGCCAGGCGGGTGGTAGATGAGATCTGCCTGCGCCGCCACCGTCCGATCGCGCGCCCAGATAGTCAAAGGACGGGTGAATCCCGGTACCACAGCAAGCACGATCGCGAACCGCCATGCGCTGTCACGCATCGCAGCGACCGCTTGGTTGATCACGAAAATCTCGTTGTCGGCCAGTATCTGGTAGAGGTCGGCCAGTTCTGGCGACAGCTGATTGATGTCATCGACCACACCGTTGACCTGGCTGGCCAAAACGGCGTTAATGGTGTTGAAGTCGTCGTGCAGCTTCGGCAGTTTCGTTGCTGGAGCGATGTTCTGGGCCGTGATCCCAAGATCCAGCTCGATATGGGCATTCACGCCGCCCAGCATGTGCTGCAAGATGATCAGGTCAGCACGATCGGCGGCATCGAAAACGTTTTGCCATGACCGTGTCGGCCGCGGGAACTGTTTCGGGTGAAAGTAACTGTTCAGCGCGTCGAAGTAACGGCCTGCGAATGAAGCGTCGAACCGCTCCATCCGTGGTCCGTCCTGGAATGCGCCGTTATTAATCGCAGTACGTACTGCGATCGTTATCCGCTTGTACAGCGCAGCGAAGTAGCCGAGCCGGCTGGACGCGGCGATTGACCACTCGATGACCGAGTCGAGCGCCGACACGACCGCATCGAGTGTCGACATGGGCGGTATCGGCGCCGGAGGTGGCAGCGTAGCAGGCATGGGCAAAGTATGACGCCAATGCCCAAGCGCCGTGGCGTAAGTAGCCATGCCGGCGTAAATCGCGGCACTCAAAGCCGTGTACGCCGAGACGATCGCGCGTCCGCCGGGGAAGCCCTTCGAAATCAAGAAGGCGGTTGGCGTTGCCCGCTCCGATCTGGTTGGCGATGCCGTCGAGGCAGACAACGATGTGTTTCGGATGCGTCGGTTCGGGTGCTCACTCATCCGCTCACGAGCTTGCTTTCGAAGACGGTCTGCCAGAAAGTAGCGCGTTCGCTACTTGGGTGTAAAAATCAACAGTTGAGTAGCCGATTTGTCGCATCACCGTGGCTTAGCTATTCCCAACAGTCCGGCAGGGATTCGAAGGCCGCACCGTGACTACCGAAAAATCCACCGCAAAAAGTGCCGTGATCGTAAAACTACACATTCGAGTACTGGAACGGCCGCACACCTTGCCGGGAGCAGACGAGCCGGCCAGCGGATTACACGCACCGCAGGTTGATCCTTGCAGCTCCGGGCGGTGTTGGGTCGGGTAGGCGACTACTCGAATTTTGTCGATCGGCGGTTCAGTCGTCAGATCCGCGTCGACAACAGTGTCGCGAACGCGCACCACAATGTTCCACCGCGAAGATGGCGCTCGGGCCGCCTCAGCGTTGGCGACCTCCTAACTCTTCTAAGGTTCGTCGCGCTAACTCTTCTAAGGTTCGTCGCGAAACCTGTTGTTGACTTTACTTTCGGGATGGGTGCGGGTCTTCTCATCACAGGTCAACTCCGATGTGGCTGCCGAGGAACGCCTCGCGATGCCCGCCATAACGTGTGCTCTCTGGAGATGGCTTCCTCTGCCCCCGCCACGAAGTGCGCCCACGTCGACTCATCCCGCACCGCTTCCAGCTCGGATGCGACGGCGGCCAACTCCTGACTCGTAACCCCATACGCGGTTGACAGACTCTGGTACTGCTTGGCCTGTAGCCATGCGGTGGCGGCGGCCGCAGCCGCGGCGAAGATGCTCAGCAGATCAATATTGGCCCATCCGAGGGCTGTCACGGCCCCTCCGACCAGGCCAAAGAACTCCAAGGCAATGCTGGTCACCGTCCAGACGTTCGCGCGTTTCGCGTTCCATCCCGCCTTCGTCGCGTACCACCCCTGCTGATCCTGAATCCGCTGAGCGAGGTAGACCGCGCGTCGCTGCTCAAACGGCAGCGCCCGGATCTCGCGCATCTTGCCGGAGATCTGCATTTCGTGCCCCGAGAGCGCCTGGACCGGCAAGGCATGGAGGTCGTGTATTACCTCCTTCAGTTCCGCGAGCAACCGCCCGTCCGCATCATCGACGCCGCCCTCGAAGCCTTCACCGCGCACCATGTATCGCCATGTCAGCGTCTTCGTCGATTCCGCCGCGGCTCTTCCTTCGTACCAGATTCGATCGGGTCTGCGAACGGCCAGGATGAGCTCCGCAGCGAGCGCGGTGGCAAAAGCCAGGAACGCGACGACACCCCCGACATGGATACTTCCGGTAGTCCAGGCGATCGCCGCGCCGACTGCGGCGATTACGAAACCGGCCAACCTGATCTTGGACCACAACAGGAATGACTTCTGAGCGCTGAGCGACTGCTGGTTGGTGCTTTGATGCAGGGCGGGAAAATCCTCAGACACAAGAACGGGTGTTGTGGTGGCCATCGTTTCATCCTTGTCTGTTCAAACGGAGCTACGGCCGGTTTCGGCCAGAGCCCGCGCGACTCGTCGACGATGACAACGATCCATCGGGTCAGTGACGCTGCCCTACCGTCACGGTCTGCGGCCAGCTCGGTGGTATCGCCAAACACCCGCAGCGCGTTCAACCGGCCCACCCGACGACCGATGCGATGCAACCCCTTCTGGATTCCGGCGACGACGGCCCGTGCGGCGGCTGTTCATCTCCTACGCCCGCGAGAACAAGCCCCGTCATCGTGGCTGTAGGACAGAAAGGCGTACTCGCGACGGCACGCGGTGGAGGTCAGCGCCGCCCGCGAGATTACCGCGATGAACACGTCACTGTTGGCGATGCGGCGCAGGACTTCCTCCCACCAGTCCTGGCCACCACGAAGCTCGGTATCGACCCAGGTGTCATACCCCATCAGTCCGAGATGCTCGACCAGCTGGTCGATGTCAGCTGGTGCCTCCCGTTAAGGATGCACTCAAGCGCTCATGCCGGACGGTGGAATCGCATCTTCAACATCGACCGCTCGGGCGACTCCTCCGCTTCTCCGCTCAACGGAACCTAGTCCGGCGCGACCGGGAGGTACGGGCAGACCTTGATGTAGTCGATGTCGGGTGACACCCGCTTGCGCCATTGTTGGTGGCTCATGTTGGGTCAGCTTGGCGACTCGAGGTCTGAGCACGCCGGGGCATAGCCTGAATATGCCACGGTCGTAGGGGAAATAAGATGGCTGCAAAGCAGTGGGACATATTTACCCCGCACGCATCCATCGCCGATATGGGTTGCGCTCAGTCGCAGATCGAGTGGGTGCCGGTGTCTTTCTGTTCACCAGGGACGACAAGGTCGCCGACGAAACAGACGCCAACAAGGCTGTTCCTCGTGACAACGTCGTGTTCGAAGCCGGCTACTTCTCACATGCAAAGGGGAGGAACGCGTTCTGATCATCCGGGAAGAGGGCGCCAAGATGCCTGCCGATCTCGGTGGAGACGTCTATGCCCCGCTTGACGACAAAGCCGATCTGTCCTCAGTGGAGCCTTACGTGAGGCGATTCATTGAAGATCAGCTGTGAGGCCAGAACGCCTCGACGTGTTTCTTGAACCGCACCTTGGCGACCGATGGGTGTGCCGGCGAAGCGGCGCGATCACCCTGCCCTATGCCGAGCTGATCCTCCACACCGCCGACCGCATCCCGTATGTGATTCCGGAAGTCGCGCTCCTGTTCAAGGCGAAGGCGTCGCGTGACAAGGACGAAGCCGACTTCCGGCGCGTGCTCCTCGCGCTGGAGCCATCAAGAAGGTCCCCCGTTGTCCGAGTGGTTGTCCCAAATACACCCGGGCCATCCATGGCTTGAAACACTTTCGATCCACAAGTATTGACAATTGCTCGGGGTAAGGCGTGGCCGCAGACCGGACCGGTACTTCGGGGGGCTGTTTAGCGGTTCTTGCGTCCGAGCCGACGATCTTCGGAGAAGCCGCGCACCACGTGCTCGGTGACGAACCGGGCCACCACGTCGGGATCGTCCAAGTCCAGCGTCGACGACGGAGTGCTGAACAACGAGAAGAGGATGCGCGCGAACCACTCCCCGGCCGCCTCGACGTCGAGGTCCTTGCGGACCTCGCCGGTGAGCTTGGCAGCTGATAGGTGGGGTGCGAAGAAGTCGACGCATTCGCGCAACAGCACGCCGGCATCCTTGGTCAGCAGCAGGCTGATCGCATCTTCGTCGAAGTACTCCTCGGAGGCCATCGCCCGTCGCGCCTGGCTCACGAACACCGCCGCCTGGGCCAGCTTTTCCTCGCACGAGCTGCCGCGGTCCATCGCTTTGGACATCTCGCGGTAGAACTGCTCGGAAGCCTGCTCGGCGCAGGCTTCCAGAATCGCGCCCTTGTCGCTGAAGTACTCGTAGATCGTGCTGCGGGATACATTGGCCACCTTGGCGATGTCGACGATCGTCGCCTTCAGCAGGCCGTGCTTGCGGAAACAGGCATACGCGGACTCGAGAATGAGCTCACGGGTCTCGGTGGCCTGGGTGAACGAAGACTGAGTCATCAGGTTGGTTCGAGAATCAGACCGCTGGTGGGTACCCCGGTGCCCGACGTGACCAATACATGCTCGACGTTGGGGACCTGGTTGTACGAACTGCCGCGGATCTGGCGCACACCCTCGGTGATGCCGTTCATGCCGTGGATGTAGGCCTCGCCGAGCAGACCGCCGTTGGTGTTGATCGGCAGCTCGCCGCCGAGCGATAGCCGCTCGACGGTGGCGAAGTCCTTGGCCTCGCCGCGCCCGCAGAAACCAAGCTCCTCCAGCTGGGTGAACACGAACGGCGTGAAATGGTCGTAGATGAAGGCGGTTTGGATGTCTTGCGGCTTGAGACCCGAATCCCGCCAAAGCCGTTCGGCCACCACACCCATCTCGGGCAGCCCGGTGATGTCGTCGCGGTAGTAGCTCGTCATCATCTCGCCGTTGTAGGCCGCGCCCTGTGCCGCCGCGGTGATGATCGCCGGCGGCTGGCGCAGGTCGCGCGCGCGTTCCGCACTGGTGACGACGAGCGCGACGCCGCCGTCGCTCTCCTGGCAGCAGTCCAGCAGGCGCAGCACGGGTTCGATGATCCAACGCGAATTCTGGTGGTCCTCCAACGTAATTGGGCGTTCGTAGAACCAGGCATCCGGGTTTTTGGCGGCGTGCGCGCGGTCGACCACGGCGATCCGGCCGAAATCCGCGTTGGTGACGCCGTAGGTGGACATGTAGCGCTGGGCGTGCAGCGCCACCCACGCCGCGGGAGTGAGCAACCCGAACGGCGCGTAATGCGCCATGAACGGCGGGGTTTCGGCGCTGGTGCGCCCGCTGCCGCCGAACCGGAAGCCGGACCGTTCGTTGAACGCGCGCCAGCACACCACCACGTCGGCGACGCCGGTGGCGACGGCCATCGCCGCGTGCACCACGGTGCCGGCCGCCGCGCCGCCGCCGTGGTGCACGCGGGAAAAGAAGCTCAGATCGCCGATGCCCACGTTGCGGGCGATGTCGATCTCGTCGCTGGAATCCATGGTGAACGTGACCATGCCGTCGACGTCCGCCGGCGTCAGGCCGGCGTCGTCAAGTGCGGCGCTGACCGCCTCGCACGCCAATTGCAGTTCGCTGCGCCCGGATTCCTTGGAGAACTCGGTCTGGCCGATGCCCGCGATCGCCGTGGCGCCCGGCAGCGTGCTGGTCATGCTTTGGTCCTTTCGAGGGCCCCGTCGAGCAGGCTGAGGATCGCGGTGCCCGAGACATGATCGCCAAGGCTGTTGGAGCCCTTGAAGGTCACCTCGACGAAGTTCTCACCTTCTGAGCCCTCAGTTTTGCTTGTCACGCTGCCGGTGAAGTGCAGCGGGTCGTCCGGAAAGCACGGCACGCCAAGGCGAATCGAGAGGTTCTTGACCATGGCTTCCGGTCCCGCCCAATCGGTGAGGAACCGCACGCAGTACCCGTTGGTGGTCAGGATGTTCATGAACAGGTTGGGCGAGCCCTGCTTGTTGGCGTAGTCGCGGTCGTGGTGCACCGGCATGAAGTCGCGTGAGGCGACCGCGCCGGCGACGATCATCGTTGTGGTGATGGCGATGTCGAGCGGGGTCACCTCGTCGCCGACCGCGATGTCGGCCCATTTCAAAGTGGTGGTGCGGCTGCTAGGGGTCTTAGTGGTCGTCATAGCTGTCCCTTCGCGTAAGTGTTGCCCAGACGGGCCAATTGCGCAGTGGCAGAACCGAGGGCCAGTTCGTTGTGCTTGGCCCACAGGAAGTAGCGATGCAGGGGATAGGTGGTGTCGATGCCGATCCCGCCGTGTACGTGTTGGGCGGAGGCGGCGACGCGCGCGCCGGCTTCCGCGGCCCAGAATTTCGCGATCCGGGCGGCCCGGTCGGCCGGGCGTTCGTACGCGATCAGCCACGCCGCGTGCCAGGTGGTCCACCGCATCGCCTCGACGTCGATGAACGCGTCGGCCAGTCGCTGCTGCACCGCCTGGAAGCTGCCGATCGGACGCCCGAATTGCTCACGCTGCGTGGTGTACGCGGCGGCGATCCGCAGGGCCCGCTCGGCCACGCCGAGCTGGATCGCGCACAGCCCGACCAGGGCGCGGGTGTGCAGCGACTCGATCGACGCGCCGGGCAGCCTGTCCTCGTCGGAAACCGTTGCACCGTCCAGGAAAACGTCGGCGTGCGGTTCGCGGTTGGTGGTCTTGACCGGCCGGACCTCGACGCCCGCGGCATCCGCGGCCAGCAGGAAAAGGCCGACCTCGCCGTCTCCGGTGCTGGCCGGGATCAAGATGGTGTCGGCGAGCTGGGCGGCGGGCACCAGCTCCTTGGCGCCGTCGAGCCGCCAACCCATGCCGTCGCGGCGCCCGGTGGTGGCCGGCACGGTCGGGTCGGACCGGCCGGGCTCGGCCAGGCCCGCGGTCAGGATGCGCTGACCGGAGACGACGCCGGGCAGGAAGCGTTGCTGCTGTTCGGGGTTGCCATGCCGGGCAATCGGATCGGCGCCCAGCACGAGTGTCGCGTAGGCCGGCACCGGAGCCACGCTCCAGCCGACCTCGGCCAGCAGCACCCCGAGTTCCACGAAGCCGCCGCCGTTACCCCCCACCGACTCCGGCAACGCGGTGCCCAGCAGGTCGACGGCCGCGAGTTCCTTCCACAGCGCCTCGTCGTACCGGATATCGCCGGCTTCCAGTTCGGTCAGGTGTTCCGGTGATGTGCGGCGGTCGAACAGATCACGGGCGACTTTGGCGACCGTCTCTTGCTCTTCGGTAAACGTGAAATCCATCAGCGGTTGCTCGGCCGGAACTGGTGCAGCACCAGGTCGTTATCGAAAGTCTGGAAGTAGATCTGCACCGGCATGCCGACCGTGATGTCGTCGGGGTCGATGTCGGTGAGGTTGGACACGATCCGCACGCCCTCCTCGAGTTCGACCAGCGCCACGACGTAGGGGTAATCGAAAAACGGGAAGCGCGGTTGGTGCGGCATGACGTAGCTGTAGACGGTGCCGCGCCCTGACGACTCGATCGCCTGCCAGTCCAGGGAACGGCACTTCGGGCACATGGGGCGGGGTGGGTGGCGCAGCTCCCCGCAGCCGCCGCAGCGCTGAATCAGGAGTTTGTTCTCCCGCAACCCATTCCAGAAGAACTCGGTGTCCGGACTGATCGCCGGCGCCATTCGGGCCGCCATCAGTTCGCCGGCCTGAATCGCAGCACCCGGAAGCGCTGCCGCCCGAGAACATCGCCGTCCTGGTTGGTGTACGTGGTCAGCCAGGTCAAGAAGAAGCCGGTGCCCAGCGCCGTCTTCTTCTCGTCGGACACCGATTCGTACACCGCCGTCGCGCTGACAACGTCGCCCAGCCGCGGATAGCGCTCGATCTCGAACTCCGAGTTGGTCGCCACCGTGCTGGTGTAGCCGGCCTCGTCGAGGAATGCCGTTGGGTTGGTTTTGATCTCGATGGGAGCGCCACCGCGGTCACCGATGCCTTCCAGTTTCGGCGACGGCATCGTCCAGGTCTGCAGCATCACCGGCGGTGACACAATGCCGCCGAACCGCGACGCGGCCGCGAACTCCGGGTCGAGGTAGACGGGGTTCATATCGGCGAGCGCGTACGCCCAGTGCCGGATCATCGGCTGATTCACCGGATCCGGTGCCACGGTGGGCTTTCCGGTGCCACCGGTCGGCTGGCCGACGAGAGCCCGCAGCTTGTCCCGAACGGTTTCTGGATCGGTCACTTACTGTCCTCCTGACTTATCCGTGGCCCGCAGGTCGCGCGGTGCTCGCGGCATGCCCAACCCGGCCATGGCGATGATGTCGCGCTGAATTTCATTGGCGCCGCCGCCGAAGGTGTTGATGACGGCCCACCGATATGCGGATTCCAGGCCGCCGCGTAGCGGTGCATCGTCGCCGCGGCGAACACCGTTGCTGTCCAGCACTTCCAGCAGCTCGCTGGCGACCTGTTGGGTCAGTTCGGTGCCGAAAACCTTCGCCGCGGAGGCTTCACCCATGTTCAGCACGCCCTTGGCCATGGCCGCGTTGATCCGCAGGTTGACGAGTTTGTAGGCGGCGACCTGCGCTTCGACGCGGGCCAGCGCGAGCTGTACCCACGGCTTGTCGATGACGCGGCCGCCATCGAGCTCGGTGCTGGTGGCCCAGTCCAGGGTCTTCTCGAACAGCGGCTCGAGCGCGCCCAGATTGCCCAGGGCGGCGCGTTCGAAGTTCAGCTGCGTGGTGATCAGCTGCCAACCCTGGTGCTCCTCGCCGACCAGCGCGCTGGCCGGCACGCGCACGTCGTCGTAGAACGTGTAGAAGGTGGAGATGCCCGGCATGGTGTGCAGCGGCTGCCAGGAGAACCCGGGCGAGCTGGTGGGGACGATGAGGATGGAAATTCCCTTGTGCTTCTTGGCATTCGGATCGGTGCGTACGGCCAGCCAGATGTAGTCGGCATAGGCGGCGCCGCTGGTGAACATCTTCTGCCCGTTGATCACATAACTGTCGCCGTCGCGCACCGCGGTGGTGCGCAGTGATGCCAGGTCGCTGCCCGCCCCGGGCTCGGAGTAGCCGATCGCGAACTCCACGCTGCCGTCCAGGATCGCCGGCAGAAACTTCTGCTTCTGCTCCTCGGTGCCGCATTGCATCAGCGTCGGCCCGACCGTGTTCAGCGTCACCAGCGGGATCGGCGCGTTGACCCGCTGTGCCTCTTCGGCGAAGATGAACTGCTCGATCGCCGAGAATCCGCGTCCGCCATACTCTTTGGGCCAGCCGACGCCCAGCAGATTGGCCGTGGCCAGGGCGCGTATGCATTCCCGCGTTTCGGGACCGCCCTCCATGCGTGCGCTGAGCGCAAGGGTGCGTTCGGGTGTCATCACTTCTTCCAGCGTGGCGCGGATTTCGGCGCGCAGCCGCTGCTGCTCGGGGGTGTACTCCAGATCCATCGTCAGGCTCCCAGCCGTACCGGCATCCGCTTCACCCCGGGCACCATGGTGGCCCGCATCCGATCCACCGCACCGACCAGTTCGAGACCGGGGAAGCGCCCCAACAGCTCCTCGAACAACACCGTCGCCTCCAGGCGCGCCAATTGCGCACCGACGCAAGAATGTTCGCCGCACCCGAACGAGATGTGCGGGTTGGGGTGGCGGGTCACCTTAAACTCCTCGGAGTCGGGGCCGAATATCTCCTCGTCGCGGTTGGCCGACTGGTACAGCATCACCACCACCTCGCCCTCGCGGATCAGCCGGCCGCGAATCTCGACGTCGGCCGTCGCGGCGCGGGCCATGTGCACCACCGGGCTGTTCCACCGCAGCATCTCCTCCACGGCGCCCGGGATCAGCGACGGATCGTCAACCAGCAGCCGGCGCTGCTCGGGATGCTCGATCAGCGCCAGCGTGCCCAGCGCGATCAGATTGCGGGTGGTCTCGTTGCCGGCCACCAGCAACAGAAACGCGAAGTTGAGCAGGTCTTCGTCGGTGAGCCGGTGTTCGTCGATCTCGGCTTCGGCGAGCACCGACAGCAGATCGTTGCGCGGTTCGATCCGGCGGGCCGCGATCAGCTTCTGGAAGTACTCGAAAAGCTGTCCCATCGCTACGAACGAGTCCAGCTCGATCTCGGGATCGGCATTTCCGGTGGCCGCGTCCGACCAGGCGCGGAACTGCTCCCAGTCGTCGGGCGGGGCGCCGATCAGCTCGGCGATCATCCGGGTGGGCAGCGGCGCGGCGATCTCTTCGGCGAATTCGTGCACGGAGCCGGGTTCGATACCGTCCAGGATCCCGCGCACGATCTCGCGGATCTTGGGCTCGAGCACGGCGACACGACGGCGGGTGAAGCCGGAGTTGATCAGCTTGCGCATCTGGCGGTGCCGCGGCGGGTCGGTGAAGATCAGGCTGCCCTCCTGCACCGGGCTGGGCGTCGCCGGATCGGGGATGGTGATGCCCTTGGTCGAGGTGAACAGCGCCGGGTTGCTGGACACGAAGCGGACGTCCTCGTACTTCAGCAGCGCCCAGAAGTTGGTGACGTCGTTCCAGCACACCGGCGCGGTGGCGCGTAGCTCACGGTAGGCGGGATAGGGGTCACCGGCGTAGAAGTCGGGGGAGTGCAGCGGGAAACTCGGCTCGCGCAGCGGAAGACTCGGAGAGTGCAGCGGAGGATTAGTGTGCACGACGAGCCCCTCTCGCGGGACATGAATCCGACAGATTGGCGCAATCTGTCTAGCGACATGTGTCTACCCCGCGCCGCGCGCCACTGTCAATACGTCGACAATTACTGAGATACGCCGGAATTCAGGTTGCTGATGATTGACGGCCGTGCGCGACGGGTGTACACCAGACCAATAGATGACCGATCTCGGTGAGGAAGCGCATGGCTGAGTCACGACCCGCCCTTGTTGACACCTATCAGCTCTACATCGACGGACGGTGGGTCGAGCCGGAGGACGGTCGCTACGACGACGTCTCGCCGGTCACCGAGACCGTCATCGCCTCCGCGCCCGACGCGAGCGTCGGCCAGGTCGGCGAGGCGATCGCGGCCGCGCGGCGTGCCTTCGACGACGGGCCGTGGGGCACCATGGGCGGCCAGGACCGCGCGGGCTGCCTCAACCAGCTCGGCGAGGCGCTGATGAAGCACGCCGACGATTTCTACGCGTTGTCGCAGGTCGAATGGGGCTGCATCGGGAATGAGCGCGTGATGCAAATCGACGGCGCGGCATACATGTCGATGTACGCGGCCCAGCTTGCCGCGCAGTTGGCCGACGAGGAGGTCACCGGGATCGGCGCCGGAACCACGCTGCTGCGTCACCAGCCGCTGGGCGTGGTATCGGTCCTAACGCCGTGGAATTTCCCGCATTGCCTCAACGTCATGAAGCTCAATCACGCACTGGCCGCTGGCAATACCGTCGTGCTCAAGCCCTCTCCGCTGACACCGCTGGCCGGGTTGGCGCTGGCGCGCCTGATCGACGAGCACACCGACATCCCGCCAGGCGTGGTCAACGTCGTCACGCCGTCGGGCGTCGAGGCGGCCAAACTGCTTACCACCGACCCGCGGATCGACATGATCAGCTTCACCGGCAGCACGCTCGTCGGGCGCCAGGTCATGTCGGCCGCGGGCGACACCATGAAACGGATCCTGCTGGAGTTGGGTGGCAAGTCGGCCAGCATCGTCCTGGACGACACCGAGGTCACCGACGAGATGCTGCAGCAGATGCTGTTCGACAGCTGCTCGCTGCACGCGGGGCAGGCCTGCATCCTGCACAGCCGGCTGCTGCTTCCCGATTCGCTGCACGACGACGTCGTCGACCGGCTGGTGGCGCTGGCCCGTGATGTCAAGGTCGGCGATCCCGCCGATCCGGATGTGCAGATGGGGCCGCTGATCAGCGCCGCGCAGCGCGACCGGGTCCAGGCGCACGTCGATGGCGCCGTCAACGACGGAGCCAAGCTGGCGACCGGCGGTGGCCGCCCGGTCGGCCTGGATGTCGGATTCTATTTCGAGCCAACGGTTCTCACCGGCGTCGACGCTGATTCGACCATCGCGCAGGAGGAAGTGTTCGGGCCGGTGTTGACCGTGCTGCGCTACCGGGACGACGACGACGCGATCGCGATCGCGAACAACTCGCAGTACGGGCTTTCCGGCGCGGTGTGGGGCGGCGATGTGGAGCGCGCCGTCGGTGTGGCCCGCCGCATCCGCACCGGCCAGGTCGCGGTCAACGGCTGTGGTCCCGGCGGCGCGCCGTTCGGTGGCTTCAAGCTGAGCGGGTTGGGGCGCGAGGGCGGCGGCATCGGCGGCCTGCACCAGTACATGGAGGCGATGGCCATCGGGGTACCCGCGTGACCGGACCCCTCGCGGGGCTCCACGTCGTCGAAATCGCCACAGAGATCTCAGGCCCTTACGCCGCAAAGCTTTTCGTTGACCTCGGTGCCGAAGTCACCAAGATAGAACTTCCGGCCGGCGACCCCTTGCGCGACTGGGGCCCCTTCCCGCACGGGGTGCCCGACCCCGAACGCAGTGGATTGTTCGAGTACCTCAACGCCGGCAAGCGAATTGCCGAGCTGGAGGACGCCCGCGAACTGATCGCGCGGTCGCACGTACTCGTCGAGAACCTGGGTCCCGGAGTGCTGGAAGCGTTGGGCCTCGACAGCGACAGCCTACAGCGGCTGCGCCCGAACCTGGTGCTGCTGCGCATATCTCACTTCGGGCAGTGCGGGCCGTGGCGCGACCGGCCGGCGACGTCGCTGACCCTGCAGGCCGCGTCGGGCTGGGTCAACGCGCGTGATCCTGACCGCCCGCCGGTACAGGTCGGCGCGCGGATCGCCGAATATGTCGCGGGTGCCTATGGCGCGCTAGGCGCATTGACCGCTTTGCGCTGCACCGCCGATCAGGTTGTCGCAATTGATGTTTCGGAGCTCGAAGCGCTGTTGTCGACGTTGCCATATCCCATGCTCATGGCGAAGCGGATGCGAAGTCTCGGCTTGCCCACCAATGTGCGGTCGGGCCCCATGCTGGGCGTGGTCCGGGCCGCCGACGGCTGGGTGGGAATCAACTGTCTGACGGGTCAGCACTGGCTAGACGTGTGCGACATGCTCGGGCTGCCGGAATACGGCGAGCAACAGATCGCGATCATGACGGGTGGCCCCGAGCGTGCCGAGTTCTTCGCCAAGGCAGAGGCGCTGCTCGCCAAACAAACCGTCGCGGAGATCGTCGAACTGAGCCAGTCGTTGCGCATTCCGGCCACTCCGGTCAACGACGGCGCGACCGTGCTGGACTGCCCGCAATACGTCAAGCGCGAGTTCTTCGTCGAGCAGGCCGGGTTCCAGCGCCCGGGACGGGCGTTTCGGTTCACTAAAGGCGCGGCGGGACAGCGTGATCCGGCGCCGCGGCAGACGTTTGGCGCGCTGCCCTTTGCGGGACTGAAGGTGCTGGATTTGAGCACCTTTTGGGCAGGGGCCTATCTGACCTGCTACCTGGGTGCGTTTGGCGCCGACATCGTCAAGGTCGAGTCGATCCAGCGGCCCGACGGTTTTCGCTACTCGGGCGCGTTTCCTTTCGAGGGCGACGACTGGTACGAGCGCAGTGCGATATGGCAGGCCACCAACCTCAATAAGCGCGACCTCACCCTCGACCTGACCTCGGAGCGGGGCCGTGACATCGCTCGCCGGCTGGCCGCGCAGGCGGACGTCGTGGTGGAAAACTTCTCGCCGCGTGTGGTGGAGAACTTCGGTCTGGACTACCCGTCGTTGGCAGCGCTCAAGCCCGACGTGATCATGCTGCGGATGCCGGGCTTCGGGCTGCAGGGGCCATGGCGGGACTACGTCGGCTGGGCGTTGAACTTCGAGCAGACCGCGGGGATGTCGGCGGTCACCGGTTATCCCGACGGTCCGCCGTGCAACCCGCAGGGACCCGCGGATCCGATCGTGGGTGTACACGCTGGTGTCGCCCTGTTGGCCGCACTCGAACACCGCCGTCGCACCGGCGAAGGCCAACTGATCGAGATCGCGCAGATTGAGGTCGCCGCGTGCGTCACCGCCGAGCCGGTGATCGAGTATTCCCTCAATGGTGTTGTGCCGCAACGTGAAGGCAATCGCCGGCCGGGCTACCTGCAGGGCGTCTACCCCACAAACGAAGACGAGGTATGGGTCGCGCTGTCGGTTCCGGACAACGGGCTGATCGACCATGGCGTGTTCGACCAGATGGTCACGGACTGGACCCAGACACGGTCTTGCGAAGTGATCGTGAAAACTCTTAGAGCACAGAATATTCCGGTAGCGCGGGTGACGACCGGCGACCAGATGTATGACATCCCACAGCTTGACGCGCGCGGTTTCTACGAGGAATTCGACCGTCCCGTCAGCGGGGCACACCGCTATCCGGGCTGGCCGTTTCGCATCACCCCGGGACCGGCCCAACACCACCGCACGGCCGCGCCGACGCTCGGCCAGCACAACGACGAAATACTAAGCAGCCTAGGACTTTCCGTCGAAGCGGTGGCGGCCTTGCGTGAGCAACGGGTTATTGGCGAACGCGTGCTGAACGCTTAGAATCCAGCCATGGGACGATCGATGCGCGCGTTGCCGGTGGACGAGGAATTTGTGCACACAGCGAAAGCCCGTGCCGTCGGCGAGCGCGAGATGGCGGTGAGCGCCGAGCACGTGTTCGCCACGCTCGAGGACGGGCCGTCGTGGAGCAAATGGGTGCCGGTCATTCGCGAGGTCACCTGGACCAGCCCGAAGCCTTTCGCGACAGGGACCACTCGCACGGTGAGCCTCCTGGGCGGCATGAGCGTTGACGAGCTGTATTGGGCTTGGGAGCCCAATCGCCGCATGGGCTTTTCGGTCGCCGCCACGAATATCGGCTGGATTGATGCGTTGGCCGAGGACTACCACGTCATACCCATGTCCGCCGAACGCTGCACCCTGCGCTGGACGTTCGCGGTGTCGTTTCGGGGCCCGTCGAGCAAGGCCGAGCCCCTTCTCACCCGCGTGCTGCTAGCCGTGCAGCGGCGGCTGCTCAAGAAACTCGAGCGCGTCGCCGTCGAGCGCTCGGTGTGCGCATAGCCCACCAACCATTTACCGCGGCGTGCGCGCATGAAAGGCTTTCGGACATGGTGCCTGCGATTGCGCGTCCGAAGCTCGAAGGAAACGTCGCCGTCGACGACAACCGTCAGATCAGCTTCGCTGAGTTCGGGGCGCCGCAGGGTCGTGCGGTGTTCTGGCTGCACGGCACCCCCGGCGCCCGCCGGCAGATCCCGACCGAGGCCCGCGTCCACGCCGAAGACCACGACATCCGGCTGATCGGCATAGACCGGCCGGGCATCGGCTCGTCGACACCACATCGGTACGAGACCATCTCCGGGTTCGCCGCCGACCTGCGGATTATCGCGGACACACTTGGCGTCGACAAGATGGCCGTGGTCGGCCTGTCCGGCGGCGGTCCGTACGCGCTGGCGTGTGGGGCGGGTTTGTCCGACCGCGTGGTGGCCGTCGCCGTGCTCGGCGGGGTGGCGCCGACGCAGGGGCCCGACGCGATCCGCGGTGGCGCGATGGAGCTCGGCCTACGGTTGGCGCCGTTGCTGAAGTACGGGGGCAACCCGCTGCGCATCGGCGCGAGCCTGCTGGTCCAGTCGATTCGGCCCGTCGCGTCCCCTGCGCTGTACGCGTACGCCGCGGTCTCACCCGAGGCCGACCGGCACCTGCTGACCCGTCCCGAGTTCAAGGCGATGTTCCTCGACGACCTGCTCAACGGCAGCCGCAAGCAACTGGCCGCGCCGTTCAACGATGTCATCCTGTTCGCGCGGGACTGGGGGTTCCGGCTGGACGAGGTGAAAGTCCCGGTGCGTTGGTGGCACGGCGACCACGACCACATCATCCCGTTCGCCCACGGCGAGCACGTGGTGTCCCGGCTGCCCGACGCCGAGCTGTTCCACCTGCCGGAGGAGAGCCATCTCGCCGGGCTGGGGCGCGGCGAGGAGATCCTGTTCACGCTGATGAAGCTCTGGGACGAGCGGGACTGACGTGCTGCTGGCTTCGCTGAATCCGTCGGTCGTCACCGCCACGGACGTCGCTGACGCGGTGCGAATCGACGGCGAGGTGCTCAGCCGCAGCGATCTGGTGGGCGCCGCGACGTCGGTGGCCGAGCGGGTCGGCGGCGCGCACCGCGTCGCCGTGCTGGCCACCCCGACGGCGCCGACCGTGCTGGCGATCACCGGCTGCCTGATCGCCGGCGTGCCCGTCGTCCCGGTGCCCGCCGATGTCGGCGCGGCCGAGCGTCGCCACATGCTCACCGACTCCGGGGCGCAGGCCTGGCTGGGTCCGGTGCCTGACGAGCCGGAGGGGCTGCCGCACATCCCGGTGCGCCTGCACGCCCGGTCCTGGCACCGCTATCCCGAGCCGTCCCCGGACGCGACCGCGATGGTGATCTACACCTCGGGCACCACGGGGCTGCCCAAGGGCGTGCAGCTGAGCCGGCGAGCGATCGCCGCGGACCTGGATGCGCTGGCGCAGGCGTGGCAGTGGACGGCTGACGACGTTCTGGTGCACGGGCTGCCGCTGTTTCACGTGCACGGGTTGGTGCTGGGGCTGCTTGGGTCGCTGCGGATCGGAAATCGGTTCGTGCACATCGGAAAACCGACACCGGCCAGCTATGGATCTGCAAGGGGAACACTGTATTTCGGGGTTCCGACGGTGTGGTCGCGGGTGGTGGCCGACGAGGCGGCGGCCTCGTCGCTTCGATCGGCGCGGCTGCTGGTGTCGGGCAGCGCCCCGCTGCCGGTGCCGGTGTTCGACCGGCTGGCGCAGCTCACCGGGCATCAGCCCGTCGAGCGGTATGGCGCCACGGAATCGCTGATCACACTGTCGACCTTGGCCGACGGTGAGCGTCGCGCGGGCTGGGTGGGCCTGCCGCTGGCCGGCGTGCAGACCCGGCTGGTGGACGACGGCGGCGGCGAGGTACCACACGACGGTGAAACCGTTGGGAAGTTGCATGTTCGCGGCCCCATGCTGTTCGACGGCTACCTGAATCGGCCGGACGCCACCGCCGAGGCATTCGACGCCGACGGGTATTACCGCACCGGCGACGTCGCGGTCGTCGACGGCGACGGGATGCACCGCATCGTGGGGCGCGAGTCGGTCGATTTGATCAAGTCCGGCGGATACCGCATCGGCGCAGGCGAAATCGAGACCGCGCTGCTCGGGCACCCTGGTGTTGCGGAGGCGGCCGTCGTCGGGCTGCCCGACGAGGACCTCGGGCAGCGGATCGTCGCATTCGTCGTCGGCTCGGCCGAGCCCGATGACTTGATTCAGTATGTGGCCCAACAGCTTTCGGTACACAAACGCCCGCGCGAGGTGCGCATCGTGGACTCGCTGCCGCGCAACGCGATGGGCAAGGTGCTCAAGAAGCAGCTGCTATCCGAGGGCTGAGCGTGCGCAGTTGTACGGTTTGCGCGGCGTGTCGTTGCACAGACACCCACGCTCGCGGCAAAAGGGGCGAAGCGCGCTCGCGGCATGGTGACGGTTACGTCACTTTTCTGTGACACAGGATGTTGCCAGCGTTTTCGCCAAGCAATACTGCGCACCTTCGCATAACTTCGTGGTGTGGAGTCGCAGGCGGTCAGGAATGCCCTTGACGCCAGCCCTCGCATCACACCGATGCGACGGGTGGCGACCGCCTGCCTGGTCGGCTCGGCGATCGAGTTCTATGACTTCCTCATTTACGGCACCGCGGCGGCGTTGGTGTTTCCCACCGTGTTCTTCCCGCACCTGGAACCCACCGTGGCCACGTTCGCTTCAATGGGGACATTTGGCGCGGCGTTTTTGTCCCGGCCGGTCGGCGCGGCCGTCTTCGGATATTTCGGGGACCACCTGGGCCGGCGAAAGGCCCTGGTGGCCGCGCTGCTGATCATGGCGGTGTCGACCGTGACGGTGGGCCTGGTGCCCAGCACGACAGCCATCGGTGCGGCGGCCCCGCTGATCCTGGTCGCGCTGCGGCTGGCGCAAGGCTTCGCCGTCGGCGGCTATTGGGCCGGGTCGGCGCTGCTGAGCGCCGAATATGCACCGGTCGACAAACGCGGGCGGTATGGCATGTTCACCCACCTCGGTGGCGGCACCGCCTTGGTATTGAGCAGCCTGACCTTTCTCGGAGTGAACTTCACCATCGGCGAGGGCAGCGCCGCGTTCATGCAATGGGGGTGGCGCCTGCCGTTCCTGATCAGCGCGGGGCTGATCGTCGTCGCCCTATACGTGTGGTTCAAGATCGGCGAAACTCCGTTGTTCGCCGAGGAAAAAGCCCGCAATCTGGTACCGAAGGCGCCTCTCACAGAGGTGCTGCACCTCCAGGGCCGGGAAATCGCCCTGGCCGGCGGCAGCGTCCTCGTTTCGTTTGGTTTCGTCTTCATGGCCGGTACTTACTTGACCACCTACGCCCACTCCCACCTGGGGTATTCCCGCAACCTCGTCTTGTTCGTCGGTGTGCTGGGCGGATTGGCGAGCATTGCGTCCGTCGCGCTCTCGGCCACTCTGTGTGATCGAGTCGGGCGCCGCCGCATGATGTTGGTGGGGTGGGCGGGCTGCCTGCTGTGGTCTTTCGCGGTCATCCCGCTGGTGAATACCGGCAACCCCGTTTTGTACGCGTTGGCAATCGTGGTCATGTACGCCGTCGGCGCGATCGGCAACGCGCCGACTGCGGCCTTTATCCCCGAGTTGTTCTCCACCCGCTACCGCTACACGGGGTCGGCGCTGTCGGTCAACCTCGCCGGCGTCGTCGGTGGCGCCCTGCCGCCGCTGATCGCCGGAACGTTGCTGGCGACCTACGGCAGCTGGGCGATCGGTCTCATGCTGGCCTCGCTCGCGGTGGTCAGCCTGGTGTGCACCTACCTACTTCCAGAAACCAATGGAACAGCGCTGCGCACTACGCGAGGTGTGCACGTCGGTCACGAGCCGGTCGAGCTGGAGCGGCCTTAGCTCAGTTGGCGTGCAGGTCCTCGTTGAGCGTGATGCCCTGACCGTCGCGGCCCACCACCTCGACCGCCCCGGTCACCGAATTGCGGCGGAACAGCACGTTGTTGGTGCCCGAGAGTTCGCGGGCCTTGACCGATTTGCCGTCGGGCGTAGCCACTTTCGTGCCGGCGGTGATGTACAGGCCGGCCTCGATCACGCAGTCGTCGCCCAGTGAGATGCCCAGGCCGGAGTTGGCGCCGAGCAGACAACGCTTGCCGATCGAAATGACTTGCGTGCCCCCGCCGGACAGCGTGCCCATGATCGACGCTCCGCCGCCGACGTCGGAGCCGTCGCCCACCACCACGCCCGCCGAGATGCGACCCTCCACCATCGACGCGCCCAGGGTGCCGGCGTTGTAGTTGACGAAGCCCTCGTGCATCACGGTGGTGCCGGGTGCCAGGTGGGCGCCCAACCGCACCCGGTCGGCGTCGGCGATGCGCACTCCGGTGGGCACCACGTAGTCGACCATTCGCGGGAACTTGTCGACGCCGTAGACGGTCACCGGGCCCTTGCGGCGAAGCCGCGCGCGCACTGCCTCGAAACCCTCGATCGCACAGGGCCCGTGATTGGTCCACACCACGTTGGTCAATACCCCGAACAAGCCGCCGGCGTTCAGCCCGTGCGGCGCCACTAGGCGGTGCGACAGCAGATGCAGTCGCAGGTAGGCGTCGTAGGCGTCGGCGGCCACCTCGTCTAACGAGCCGACGACGACACGGACCGCGATGGTCTCGGTGGTGCGGTCGTCGTCGCGGCCGATCAGCGCGACCAGTTCGGGGGGAACGTCGGACAGTGCCAGACGCGAGGTGGCGCTGGTGCCCGATTCGGTCAGTTCCGGCGCGGGAAACCACGTGTCGAGAATCGATCCGTCGGAGGCCAGCGTGGCCAGCCCGATACCTGCAGCTCCAGTCACGGCGGTCAGGTTACTTTCTTTGGCCGAGCAGACACAAAAGCCCCCTATTCCGGGTGGAAATGGGAGCTTTTGCGTCTGCTCGGCATACTTGGGGGCGTGCTGGATTTGCGTGGGGATCCGATCGAGTTGACCGCGGCGCTGGTCGATATCCCCAGCGAGTCGCGGGACGAGGCGCGTATCGCCGACGAGGTGGAGGCCGCACTGCGCGCGCAGACTCCCCCGGCTTTGGGCTTCGAGATCATCCGCAACGGCGACGCCGTTCTGGCGCGCACCTCGCTGGGACGGCCGTCGCGGGTGCTGCTGGCCGGCCATCTGGACACCGTCCCGGTGGCCGACAACCTGCCCAGCCGCTTTGAGGGCGACGAGCTGCACGGCTGCGGCACCGCGGACATGAAATCCGGTGACGCGGTCTTTCTTCATCTGGCGGCCACGGTGGCCGAGCCGGCGCACGACCTGACATTGGTGATGTACGACTGCGAGGAGATCGATTCGGCGGCCAACGGTTTGGGCCGCATCGAGCGTGAGCTGCCGGACTGGTTGACCGCCGACGTGGCCATCCTGGGCGAGCCCACCGCGGGCTACATCGAGGCCGGCTGTCAGGGCACGCTGCGAGTCGTAGTCAGCGCCAACGGAACTCGAGCGCATTCCGCGCGATCCTGGTTGGGCGACAACGCAATTCACAAGCTGGGCGCGGTGCTGGACCGGCTCGCGGCGTATCGGCCGCGCCGGGTCGATATCGACGGTTGCGAGTATCGGGAGGGTTTGTCGGCCGTGCGCATCGACGGTGGCGTGGCAGGCAACGTGATTCCCGACGCGGCCTCGGTGACCGTCAACTTCCGCTTTGCCCCCGACCGGTCGGTGGACGCGGCGCTGGCCCATGTGCACGAGGTGCTCGACGGGCTGGACGTGGCGATCGAGCTGACCGACTCCGCGGCCGGCGCGCTGCCCGGTCTCTCCCAGCCGGCCGCCAAGGCGCTGGTGGAGGCCGCCGGCGGGCAGGTGCGGGCCAAATACGGCTGGACGGACGTGTCCCGGTTCGCCGCCTTGGGGATACCGGCGGTCAATTTCGGGCCCGGCGACCCCAACCTGGCGCACCGCCGCGACGAACGGGTGGCTGTCGCTGCGATCACCGCCGCGGTGGAGATGCTACGGCGGTATCTGGGCGTGTAGCCTGCTGTAGCACTAATTGCTACACTTGCCGGGTGGTCCGGACTATCGCCCAGCGTGAGCTGCGCAATGAGAATGCCAAGGTGATCGAAGCCGTCACGGCGGGCGAGACCTTCGTCGTCACCCGCAACGGCGAACCGGTGGCCGAGCTTCGCCCGATCAGGGCCGGCCGTCGTTCCTTCGTGTCGCGCGATGACGTCGCGACGCTGGCGAGGGCCGCGGTGCGTATCGACCATCGTCAGTTCCGCGCCGACCTGGACCGGTCGATCGATCAGGGGCTCTAGACGTGTCGTCCGGTCTTCTCGACACCTCCGTCGTCGTCGACTGGCATGACCCGGGCGTGCTCGCCGTCCTGCCCGACGAGATGGCGATATCGGCGATCACTGCAGCTGAATTGGCGGCCGGTCCGCATTTGGCCGCGAGCCCGGTTGAAGCCGCGAAGCGGCAGGCTCGACTGCAAGAGGTCGAATCGATACTCGAACCGCTTCCGTTCGACGCGGCGGCCGCACGCAGTTACGGACTTGTCGTCGCCGCCGTGGTTCGCGAAGGTCGCAGGCCGAGGAGCCGATTCGCCGACCTGCTGATCGCAGCGACCGCGCACGCCAATCGCCTCGATCTCTACACGCGAAATGGCGAAGACTTCACCGGACTGGACGGCCTTGTCCGCGTCGTTAGCATCTGAGCGCCCGTCTGGATCGCCGAGTGTCACGGCAGCGTGACGCCCGAAGTCGACGGTCACGCTGGCGTGACGCTCGGCGGCACGCAAGCCGTCACGGTGTCACGACGACGTCGACGCTCGCCGCACCCGCGGCGGCGACGACGGTTAGGACGGGGGCGTTCGGCGGCGAGACGACCTGCCCGCCGGTGACCGTGGCGTGATAGCCGCCCGGATACTCGACGGGAGGCACCGAGATGAGCGTCTGCGCGCCGGGGGAGAAGCTGCCCTGGCCGTCGGCCCGCTGGGGCGAGTACGACAGCCGGAAGGTGCCCGACGTGAACGACCAGGACGTCGGCGTGCCGGCCACCACCTGCGGGTAGGGCGCGGCCAGCACCGCAAGCTTGGGCATGTTGACGTTGCTGCCGGTCGGCGGCTGGCTGGGATCGAAGACCAGCGCCTGCTCGGTCGGCGACGAGCTGGTCTTGTCGTTGCCGGTGTAAGCCCATTCCAGCCAGCCGATGCGGTCAGCATCCGCCCGCTGCAACACCCCGGTGAGGTTCGCCAGGTCGTTGGTGGCGCCGAACTCCGTCAACAGCGCCGGGATGCTGCGGGGGGTCGTGTAGCGGCGCGCGTTGTTGAAGACCGCCTGGTCCTGCTGGCTACAGGTGATGTCCTTGTGCAGCTCCGTCTCGATGGCGCAGTAGTCGTGGAAGGAGAACACGGTGTTCGGGTCGGCCACCGTGCCGACGTCGGTGTGGATCACCTCGCTGAACAGGGTGTTGGGCTCGAAGAACACCAGGGTGGTCGAGTCGGAATTGCGAATCGCCGGCAGCACCCGGTTGTAGAAGGATCTCAGCTTCGCGTCGTTGAGTATGCAGCCCGTTACTGGGTTCGCGCACGGCTCCCACACCAGGCCCGACCACGGCTCGTTCAAGATCTCGTAGCCGAAGATTCCCGGGTTGCCGCGGAAGTAGGCGGCGACGTGCGCCCACATGGCCGCGTAGTGGTCCTGCAGCCCGATCCCGTCTGGTGCAGGGGCGTTGCGCCAGAAGGAGTTCCATGCGAAACCCTCGGCGGGGTTGGCGAAGTAATTGCCGGGGAAGCCCAGTTGCGGATTGGGCAGCCCCCCGTCCTTCACCGCCCACGACGGCGCGCCCTCGCCCTGGAACACCTCGTTGTACAGGTCTTGATGGGAGTCGAGCAGGCTTAGCACTCCGTGTGCCGCCAGCGTCTGCACGGTCTGCGCGATCGAGGCTAGGTAGTTGTCGTCGTACTGGCCGGGCTGCGGCTCCACTGCTCCCCAGATGATGCCCACCCGCATCCCGGTAAAGCCGTTGGCGGCAAGGAAAGCCGCGTCGTCGTCGCCGAAGCCGTCGGCGGAGGGTGTGTACGGCGGCACTTTGTACACCTGGTTGAGCCCGTGCAGCACGACCACGCGCCCGGCGGCGTCGGTCAGCCACCTCCCGGCGTGGCCGAGCGGTGACACCGCGGGCCCGGTGATCATCGCCGGGTTCGCCAGCGGGGCCGCACGCGACGGAACGTCAGTCGTCAGCGCCGCGAGCAGCAGGGCGGTCGCGGCCAGGCCGGCCGCGCAGGAAGGGCGGAACCGCATCGTGCCTCCAACCCCCCGGGCGGATTTCAGCTTCGGAAATCACTCTGGAAACAGTGAGGCGTCATAGTCACTGTGCCGACACGGCGGGATCACGGTTCACGCACAATGCGGCGCAGGAGGTTTCAGGCTAGAGCCGCTGCGCCTGAGCAGCGGCATCGGCGGCGGCTGCGCGCATCCCGACCGCCGCGAATTCGTCGGCCACCGCCGCCAGCGCGGCACGGTCACCGGCGGCCAGCGCCTGCGCATGGTTGGCGACGAGGTTGCCGACGGCACAATCGATCTCGGCGGCCAGTCGGCGCACCGGGTCCACCGCGCGGAGGTCACCGAGGCGCACCGCGTCGTGGTAGGCGCGCAGCGCCACCGCCGACTGCCCGGCACGCTCCGCCATCCGCGCCCCCTCGCGCGCCGCCGTGATCGCGCCCGTGGTGTCCCGCGCGGCCGCCCGACACCACGCGCGCGCCACGCCGAGCTCCGGTAGGAACAGCGCCGACTTGGTGCCCTGCCGGGTTTCGGCGCGCCGCAACGCTTTTGCCGACCCGGGTATGTCGTTCTGCTGGGCAAGCGCGGTGGCCAGCAGCATCAGCGACAACGGCCCCCACGAGTAGCCGGTGCGTTCCAGGGCGGTGGCCGCCGGGCCGAGCAGGCCCGCCGCCCGACCGAACTCGCCGTCGGCGAGCAGCACATGGGCCAGCAGCACCTCGCCGATGGCGCGACCCGGCTGCTGCAGCTCGGCGAAATCGGTGAATTGCTGGGCGAGTTCGCGCGCCGCGTCCAGCCGGGCCGCCATCAGCAACGCGGTGATCTGGGCCAGTCCGATGGTGAAGCGCAGCAGCCCCGGATGCTCGGCGCCCAGCGCGCGCTGCGCCAGCGGCTCGACCTCGTCGAAACGGCCCTGCCGTGCGGCGCACAGCGCCGCCGCGCTGCCCGCCCAGGCCACCGCCTGGTCATCGGCCGATGGCGACGCCAGCACCCCTCGGGCGATCTCGACGGCGCGTCCGACGTTGCCGGCGTTCATCGCGAAGGTGGCGCTCAGCGCGTCGAGGGTGACCCGCGGGCCCGCGTCGGTGACCCGACTGCGGATGGTCCGCAAAAACGCGGTGGCCCGCTCCGGCTCGCCGAGCATGAAGAACTGATTGGCCGCCCGCAGCAGCGTCCAGGCGATCAGTTCCGGCTCGGACAATGTCGCGGGGTCCGCCTCGGCCAACACCGCGTCGGCTTCGCGGCCACGGCCCTGAAACGCCATGGCCTGGGCCAGCGGCAGCCGCGCCGCCAGGCCGCCGGAGCGCGCCAAAGCCGAGCGGGCCAGTCGCTCGCCCAGCGCGAGGTCGCCCAGCCGCAGTGCCTGCTGCGCGTACTCGATGACCTCGCCCACCGGTTGCGGGGCGTCGCTGTCCACCGCCAACGAGGCCAGCCGCAGCCGGTCGCTGAGGTGCTCGGACGGATGCCGCGACCGCAGCGCGACCAGCTCGGTGCGCCGTCGTCGGGCGCCGTCGTCGCCGAGCGCGGCGCACGCCCGTTCGGCGAACAGCGGGTGTGCCGTGTACACCACCGGGTCGTGTTCGCGTTCGTCGCGCACCCGGGTCTCCGCCGCGCCCCAATTCACCGCCTCGGTCACCGCGCCGTCGCCGGCGAGGGTGGTGAGGTCGGCCAGCGACAGCGGCTCCTCGACGCACAGGTAGTCCAGCACCGCCCGCGCCGCTGCGGGCAACTCGGCAATGAATTCGTCGACGTCGGCCGGCTCGGACGACTTGGTGGTCCCGTCGGGCGCCTCGACGTCGACGCGATCCAGCAGGCCGTCGGTCCACAGGGCGGCGATGGCCTCGGGGGCCGCTCCAGAATCTGGGCCGCGGGCGGTGACGACCATCCGGGCCGACCGGGACAGCGCCAGCTGGTACACCAGGGTGGCCGACAAGATGTCCAGGTCGTGCGCGTCGTCGACGATGAGCAGCAGCTGGGCGGCATCGCGGCCCAACGAGGCGCGGGCGGCGCGCAGCAGTGCGGCCGGCTTCCCAAGCTCGGTGATGTCGATCAGATGGCTGAAGGCCCCGAACGGGACCACGCGCTCGGTCGGGGTGCCGGTGACCCAGCGGGTGAGCACGCTCGGGTGGCGGCTGGCGAAGTGTTCGGCGGCCAGGCGCGCCAGCGTGGATTTGCCGACGCCGTCGGGTCCGAGTACGACGGCGCCGGGCCGCGCCGTATCGCCGAGGGCAACGTCCAGCGCCTCCAAGGCGTCCGCGTGCTGGGGGACGTTCCATCGAATCGGCACCGCCGGATTTTACGGTGCGCGCCGAGCGCCGGATAGCCTTTGGCTTGTGCAGGGATCGACGCAGTGGGCGGTCTGTGTGTACTGCGCGTCCGGGCCGACCCACCCCGAATTGCTGGCGCTGGCCGCCGAACTCGGCGACGCGATCGCCGAACGCGGCTGGACGCTGGTGTCGGGAGGGGGCAAGGTCTCGGCGATGGGTGCCGTGGCCACCGCGGCGCGCGCCCGGGGCGGCCACACCGTCGGCGTGATCCCGAACATGCTGGTAAGCCCCGAAGTCGCCGACACCGACGCCGACGAGCTGATCGTCACCGACACGCTGCGGGAGCGTAAGCAAACACTGGAGGACCGCGCCGACGCGTTCATCGCCCTGCCCGGCGGGGTGGGCACGCTCGACGAGCTGCTGGAGGCATGGACCGAGGGGTATTTGGGTTCGCACGCCAAGCCCGTCGTGATGCTCGATCCGTGGGGGCACTATGACGGTTTGCGGGCATGGCTGTACGGGTTGGTCGATTCCGAGTACATCTCGCAAGCGGCGCTGGACCGGCTGGTGGTGACCGATAACGTCGGCGATGCGCTGGCGGCGTGCGCACCCGGTTGAGGCCGACCGGTGATCGCATAGGCTGGCCGCCGGGCGGGATTCGACCGAAACGAGGGATCAGGTGTCCGATCACGACGGGGGCGCGCGGGAAGCCGTCAGCCTGACCGAAATCGCAACCCGGCTGCCGGCCGTGTTGGCCGACCTCCCGGTAATAGCGCGCGGGGTGGTGACCGGGCTGCTGCCGCAGCCGAACTCCAAGAGGTCGATCGGCGCGGTGTTCCAGGAGCGGGCCGCCCGCTACGGCGATCGGGTCTTCCTCAAATTCGGCGACCAGCAGCTGACCTACCGGGAGGCCAACGCGACCGCCAACCGGTATGCCGCCGTGCTGGCCGCGCGCGGTGTCGGCCAGGGCGACGTCGTCGCCATCATGCTGCGCAACTCGCCCAACGCCGTGCTGGCGATGCTGGCCACGGTCAAGTGCGGAGCCGTCGCCGGCATGCTCAACTACCACCAGCGCGGCGACGTGCTCGCGCACAGCCTCCGCCTGCTGGACCCCAAGCTGCTGATCGCCGAGACCGACCTGGTCAGCGCCGTCACCGAATGCGGCGCCGCCGGTGCCACCGACAACACGTTGACCATCGAGGACCTGGAGCGATTCGCGGTCAGCGCCCCAGCCATCAACCCGGCGTCGGCATCGGAGGTGCGGGCCAAAGACACCGCGTTCTACATCTTCACCTCGGGCACCACGGGATACCCCAAGGCCAGCGTCATGACGCACTACCGCTGGCTCAAGGCACTCGGCGGCTTCGGCGGCCTGGGTCTACGGCTGAGGGGGTCCGACACCCTGTACAGCTGCCTGCCGCTGTACCACAACAATGCGCTGACGGTCGCGATGTCGTCGGTGATGATCTCCGGGGCGACGCTGGCGCTGGGCAAGTCGTTTTCGGCGTCCCGGTTCTGGGACGAGGTGATCGCCAACGATGCCACGGCGTTCATCTACATCGGCGAGATCTGCCGGTATCTGCTCAACCAGCCGGCCAAGCCGACCGACCGCGCCCACAAGGTGCGCCTGATCGCCGGCAACGGGCTGCGGCCGGAGATCTGGGAGGAATTCACCAAACGATTCGGCATCGCCCGCGTCTGCGAGTTCTACGCCGCCAGCGAAGGCACCACCGCCTTCATCAACATCTTCAATGTGCCCCGCAGCACCGGCATCTCGCCGATCCCGCTGGCCTACGTGGAATACGACCCCGACACCGGCGCCCCGCTGCGCGACGATGGTGGACGGGTGCGCCGGGTGCCCGCCGGTGAGCCGGGCCTGCTGCTCAGCCCGGTCAACAAACTTTCTCCGTTCGACGGCTACACCGACAAAGACGCGAGCGAAAAGAAGTTGGTGCGCAACGCCTTCCGCGAGGGCGACTGCTGGTTCAACACCGGTGACGTGATGAGTCCGCAGGGCAAGTTCCATGCCGCGTTCGTCGACCGGCTGGGCGACACCTTCCGCTGGAAGGGCGAGAACGTGGCCACCACACAGGTCGAAGCGGCGGTGTCGTCCGATGCGGCCATCGAGGAGTGCACGGTCTACGGCGTCGAGGTTCCGCACACCGGGGGCCGCGCCGGGATGGCCGCGGTCACGCTACGCGACGGCGCCGAGTTCGACGGCAAGTCGTTGGCCCGCGCGGTCTACGACCAGTTGCCCGCCTACGCGTTGCCGCTGTTCGTGCGGGTCGCGGAGTCGCTGGAACACACGTCGACGTTCAAGAGCCGCAAGGTGGAGTTGCGCGAGCAGGCTTACGGTTCTGACGTCAAGGACCCTTTGTACGTGCTGGCGGGCCGCGACGAGGGCTACGTGCCGTTTTACGACTCGTACCCCGAGGAAGTCGCGTCCGGGAAGCGGCCGCAGGGCTGAAGGCCCTGGGGGAGCGCGCCGGCCAATAAGTTCGAGCCGGTAAGCGACCGCAGGGCTGAAGGCCCTCACTGCTGCGCTCAAGGCCGTTTGGTGTCAGCCTTTTTCGCCGGTGCTTTGCGGGCTGACGCCTTGCCGGTGGCCGACTTGCTGGTCGTTGGCGTCGTGGTCGCCGAAGCACGCTTCGTCGGGCGGCGTCGCGGAAGGGCCGGCTGCGGTGGCTGGGCCCATTGTGCGCCGGTGGCCTCGAACAGCCGACCGATCTCGGCGATGTGCATGTCGGCGAGGTCCCAGACGTCGGGGACAAGGTCGCGATCGACGATGAAGCCGAAGTCGAGCCGGTCGAGGTAGCTGACCACAGTGATGTTGAGACCCTGCCCGTCGGTGACGATCGACACCGGGAATTGGTGACACAGCTTTGCCCCGGCGAAGTACAGCGGCTGGCGCGGTCCGGGAACATTGGAGATCACCAGGTTGAACGGCTGGGCGACCCGGTCGGCCAACCGCAGCCGTGATGCCAGCCGTACGGCGGCGGTGGCCAGCACCGGTGTGGAGTACTGGGTGAGATCGACGAGTTCGGCGGCCGGTACCAGCTCGAACACGCGCTTCGCATCCTGCATGGCCTTGCGGCAGCGCGCGACCCGCTCCAGCGGATCGTCGCAGTCGGTTGGCAACTCGGCGACGATGGCCGAGACCCGGTTGGTCCACGGGTCCGCCTCGTCGCCGGTGCGGATCGACACCGGCACCATCGCCCGCAGCGGGCGGTCGGGCAGCGCATCGTGGGCCAACAGGTACTCGCGCAGCCCGCCCGCGCAGATCGCCATCACGACGTCGTTGACCGTTCCCCC
Organism: uncultured Actinomycetota bacterium; assembly: GCA_963767375.1. Taxonomy (GTDB): domain Bacteria; phylum Actinomycetota; class Actinomycetes; order Mycobacteriales; family Mycobacteriaceae; genus Mycobacterium. The sequence continues at coordinate 632,981 of CAVYDT010000001.1, read as the reverse complement.
GGTGGCCTGCTTGAGCCGCTTGATGTTCTCCAACGACGCCGTGCGCATGGCGAAGCGCCGGTGGCCGGTGATCGTTTTGTTCCATGGCGTCGGCGGCGCCGCCGTGGTTGGCAACGAGATGCTGGGCCGATCTCCCACGCCCAGCTGGGCGATGCGCTTGATCGCCGCACCGGCCTGGGCGGCTGCACTGCTCACACCATGGATTCCGGCGGCGTCGGCTAGCTGACGAACGATCCGGGTCTGCACCCGCATCGCTCTAAACGGGTTGCGGGCGAGGTTGCCCAACGTTCGGCGCAACAAGTCGGCGGTGCTGGGCAGCGGGTCAGGTTCCCACGACGGACTCGCCCCCGGCGCCGGCGCGTCGGGCTCGGTATCGGTGACGATCTTCAACATCAGCTGTCCGGAGGCGCCGTCGATCGTGGCGTGGTGGTACTTGGTGAGCAGCGCCCACTGCCCGTCCTGGAGACCATCGATGACGTAGACCTCCCACAACGGCCGCGAGCGGTCCATCGGCCGCCCGACGATCCGGCAGACCTGCTCGGCCAACTGGTCCACCAGGCCAGGCCGGGCGAGGTGCAGCTCTCGGACGTGGAAGTCGAGGTCGAAGGCGGGGTCGAATACCCAGTACGGATGGTCGAGTCCGAACGGCACCCCGACGACGCGTCGCCGCAGCGGCTCGAGCTGGCCGACCAGCGAGGCGTATTTCGCGTATACCGCGGCGTACGGGTCGTAGTCCGGGCTGGGCCAGTCGAAGATCATCAGGCCGGTGACGTGCCCGAACGTCGTTGCCGTCTCCATGTAGAGAAACGTCGCGTCGAGGCCGCTGAGTTGCTTCATGTGCTACTCCTGACTAGTCGGGGGCATCGAGCGGGAACTGGTCGCGCAGAAGGCGTTTCAGTGCTTTGCCGGTCTGGGTGCGGGGGATGGTGTCGGTGAACACCGCCCGCTTCGGCAGCTTGAACCGCGCCAGCCTGCCGCTGCAGTGCGCCAAGACCGCGGCCTCGTCGAGGTCGGGGTCGGCGCGCACGACCACCGCCAACGGAGACTCGCCCCACTTCACCGACGGCATCCCCAGCACGGCGACGTCAGCGATGCCGGGGTGGGAGAGCAGGACGTCTTCAATCTCGGCCGGATAGACGTTCTCTCCGCCGGAAATGATCATGTCTTTGATCCGGTCCTGGATATAGACGAAACCGTCGGCGTCGCGCACAGCCACGTCACCGGTGTGCAGCCAGCCATCAGTGATCGTCTCGGCGGTCGCCGCCTCGCGGTTCCAGTAGCCGGCCATGATGTGGCGCCCGCGCACCAGCACCTCGCCGGGGACATCGGCGCCGACGTCGGCGCCGTTGACGTCGATGATGCGCACGTCGGTGTGGAAGAACGCCTTGCCGGTCGACCCGATGTGAGACATCGCATCATCGGGGCTGATCACGCAGGCCGGCCCGCACGTTTCGGTGAGCCCGTAGACCTGGTGCACCTCGTAGCCGAGGCGTGCGTAGGACTCGATCAACGACGGCGGCACTGGACTCGCCCCGCTCATAACCCAGCGCAGCTGCAACGACGGGTGCAACTCGGGCCGGTACGTCGGCAGCATGAAGTTCAGCATCGCCGGTACGGCCAGCGTGATCATGACCTGCTCATCGCGGAACACGTCCCAGATCCGCTGCGCGTCGAAGTGGCGCAACAGGATCGTCGTCGCGCCGCGGTAGACGCAGCAGACCATCGGGTTGAGCGCCCCGACGTGAAACAGCGGCAGCGAAATCAAGTAGCGGTCACGGAACCGCAGGTCGACGCTGGCCAACACGGTGAGCACGGACCACTCCACGCTGTCGTGGGTGTGCAGCGCTCCCTTCGGCAGCCCAGTGGTACCGGAGGTGTACATGATGAATAGCGGATCATCACCGTCGGCGTCGACCAACACGGGGTCGGCCGGCGCCTGCTCAACGAGGGCGTCGAAGTCGTCCGCCCAGGCCGGGGCGTCAGCGCCGACGCGCAACCAGTGCACGACCTGAGTGCCGTTCTCATTCCCGCCGCGGCCGTCCAGGTCGGCCACGACGGCGTCGTACTCGGCGTCGAACACCAGGACGGTCGCCCCCGAGTCGCGAAGCATGAACGCCAACTCGTCGGCGACCAGCCGGCAGTTCAGCGGGACGATGACCAGCCCTGCCCTCGCCGCGCCATAGAACGCCTCAACGAACTGGTGACCGTTGGGCAGCAGCACCGCGACCCGATCCCCCTTGGCCAGCCCCAGCCCGGTGAGCGCATGGGCAGCCCGGTCGGCCCGCGCGTTCAGCTCGGCGAAGCTGAACCGTCGGCCGGCGGCGTCGTCGACCAGCGCCTCCAGGTCCGGATTCAGCAGGGCCCGCTTGGACAGATGCGCTCCGACGTTCATGACCGCTCCGCTTCATCGCCGATTGTTGGTTTGCTTGCGGCCAACGTTTCTTTCAGGCCCGCCTCGAAACATTCCAGCAGCACGTCTACGTCGGCGACGGCGGCGCCGTCGATATTGAGTCCGAAACAGCAGGTTCCGACGTGGGAGACCATCGCGGCCATCACCGCCACACCAGGCAACGGGCCGAACGGATACATTCGCTCGACCTTCGCCCCGGCGAGGTAGGTCTGATAGGGCAGACCGGGCACGTTCGACGCAGACATGTCTGCGGCACCGCCGAGCCGGGCGAACAGGGCGCCGACGGCAGCTGGCAGCCGGTTCACCAGCGGGGCGAGCAGCGAGAAGGTGTCCAGTGCCGGTTCGGTGCGCAGCGACAGCACGGTGTCGCGGATCGCCGCGATGCGCTCGGCGGGATCGGCGATCCCGATCGGCGAGGCGAACAGCGCACCCGCCCACTTGTTGCCGCCCATCGGGTCATCGGCCTTGCGCAGCGATACCGGCATCGCCATCGGCAGCCGGTCCAGCTGCACGCCGTGCCGCTCGTGGTAGATCCGCAACCCGCCCAGCAGGGCCGCTACAAATGCGTCGTTGACCGATCCGCCGCCGGCTTTGCCGGCCGACTTCAGTTGCGTCAACGGACATTCCAGCACTCCGTAGCGCCAGACACGCCCGGTGCGTTCGCGCAGCAACGGGGACGGGGTGGCCGGCGGCGGGGAAAGCACCCGACGCAGCGAGGCGGCATACCTTAGCGTCTGCCCGGCCGCTGAGCCCGGCCGAGTCAGCAGGCCGAGACCCGATCGCGCGGCGGCCAGCGCGACACCTGGGGACGCCAGAAGCCGTTCGCTGATCTCGTTGACGGCCAGCCGGATCGAGTCGGTGCCGTGCTCGCCGTCGTCGGTGGGTAGTGGCCGCGGCTTGTCGGGGGTGTGCTCGCGGGTACGGCTTTGCACCGACGACAGCAGTTCGATTCCGCCCATGCCGTCGGTCAGCGAGTGGTGCATCTTCAGCAGGTAGGCGGCGCGGCCGCCGTCGAGCCCCTCAACGAGGCGGGCCTCCCACAGCGGGCGGTTGCGGTCCAGCGGCACCAATGCGAACGCCGCCGCGTGATCCAGCACGGCACGCAGAGTCCCCGTGCTGGGCAGCCGGACCCGGCGCAGGTGATAGTCGAGCCGGAAGTGCTCGTCAAGCGTCCAGGCCGGTGGCCCGACCGGCAGGACGGGATCGACCACTCGTTCGCGGGTGCGCGGAATCAGCTGGGCCGCCCATTGATGTGCCGCGACGAGGCGATCCCAGTCCGGTGCGGTGTCCAACAGCATCACCGACAGGATCGTCGACGATTGCTGCGGGTGGCGCTCGGATCGCCACATCAGGGCCTCGAACTCAGTCATCCGCCGGTTGCTGCCCCACTCCGAGGCGTTGGACCAGGCTTGCCGATTTGCGTCGGCGGCATCATTGTGGTCGCTCATGACACCTCCCGGGGTTGGGCCAGTCGTCGAAAGGTGTCGACGAACTTTTGGCGAACTTCGGCGACCGGGGATCCTCTCAGCAATTCGCAAGCGTCCGGGTTGCTGCGCCGGCCCAGGCCCTAGCACGCTCGCTTTACCACTGGTGGTTGACGCAGTCAACCCATGGTCCACGCCAGCGGTGTCGACTTCGTGATGTGGAAAACCTCGCCGGAAGTTGAAGTGGAACTAGCGTCTCGGTGACTCTGAACCGCGCCCTCCACGGTGACCCGGCACTATGGAGGCGTGCAGTCGACGCTCTGTGGGCGCCCGGTCGCCAATGATCGCCCGCTGATCATGGCGATCATCAACCGCACCCCGGACTCGTTCTACGACCGGGGCGCGACGTTCGGCGACGACGCGGCCCGGGCCGCTGTGCATAAGGCGATCGCTGATGGCGCCGATGTCATCGACGTCGGCGGCGTCAAAGCGGGCCCCGGCGAGACCGTCGACGCGGACACCGAGATCGCGCGGCTGGTGCCGTTCGTCGAATGGCTGCGGGGCGCCTACCCGAACCAGCTGATCAGCGCCGATACCTGGCGCTCAGAGGTGGCAAAGGTGGCCTGCACGGCGGGCGCGGACCTGATCAACGACACCTGGGGCGGGATCGACCCCGCCCTGCCCGAGGTCGCCGCCGAGTTCGGCGCCGGCCTGGTGTGTTCGCACACAGGTGGCGCGCTGCCGCGCACACGTCCCTTCCGGGTGAGCTACGGTACGACTACCCGCGGTGTGGTCGACGACGTGATTCGCCAGGTCACCGCCGCCGCCGAGCGGGCGGTCGCGGCCGGAGTAGCCCGCGATCGAGTGCTGATAGACCCGGCCCACGATTTCGGCAAGAACACCTTCCACGGGCTGCTGCTGCTGCGCCACGTGGCCGATCTTGTCGAGACCGGGTGGCCCGTGCTCATGGCGTTGAGTAATAAGGACTTCGTCGGGGAGACTTTGGGCGTGGAATTGACCGAACGGCTCGAGGGGACACTGGCCGCGACTGCGCTGGCGGCCGCCGCCGGAGCCCGCATGTTTCGGGTGCACGAGGTCGCAGCGACCCGGCGGGTCCTGGAAATGGTGGCCTCGATCCAGGGCACGCGCCCGCCGGCGCGCACCGTGAGGGGGTTGGCATGACAGCTTCGGACCTGGTCGCCGGTGACCTCACCAACCACAGACTCCTGTGGAACCGTCCCAGCTGGACGATCGGCGAATTGGTGGCCGCCAAGGCCGGGCGGACGATCTCGGTGGTGCTTCCGGCTCTCGACGAGGAAGAGACCATCGAGTCGGTGATCGACAGCATCTCGCCACTGGTCCGGGACCGTGGGGGGCTGGTCGACGAGCTGATCGTGCTGGACTCCGGCTCGACCGACGAGACCGAGATCAGGGCCATCGCCGCCGGCGCCCGCGTAGTCAGCCGTGAGCAGGCGTTGCCGGAGGTCCCGACGCGGCCCGGCAAGGGGGAGGCGCTGTGGCGTTCGCTGGCGGCCACCAGCGGCGACGTCGTGGTGTTCGTCGACTCCGACCTGATCAACCCGCACCCGATGTTCGTGCCGTGGCTGGTCGGCCCGCTGCTCACCGGCGACGGCATCCACCTGGTCAAAGGCTTCTATCGACGGCCGCTGAATGTCACCGACGCGAGCGGCGGCGCGGGTGCCACCGGCGGCGGGCGCGTCACCGAGCTGGTGGCGCGGCCCCTGTTGGCGGCGCTGCGGCCGGAGCTGGGCTGCGTGCTGCAGCCCCTCGGCGGCGAGTATGCGGCCACCCGGGAACTGTTGACGTCGCTGCCGTTCGCCCCGGGCTACGGCGTGGAGATCGGACTACTGGTCGACACGTTCGACCGGTTGGGCCTGGATGCGATCGCGCAGGTCAACCTCGGTGTGCGGGCGCACCGCAACCGGCCGCTGGCCGAGCTGGGCGTGATGAGCCGCCAGGTCATCGCGACGCTGCTGTCGCGCTGCGGCATCCCCGACTCGGGCGTCGGGCTCACCCAATTCTTCGCCGACGGTCTGGACGGCTCCGACGGCCCGGAGGTCTACACCCAGCGCACATCGCCGGTGTCGCTGGTGGACCGGCCGTCGATGAACGGGTTGCGGCCGCGTTAAGGCAATATCGTTCCCGTGGCGTTGGTGTTGCTCTACCTGGTGGTTCTCGTCCTGGTGGCGATTGTGCTATTCGGCGCCGGCAGCCTGCTGTTCGGCCGCGGCGAGCAGCTGCCGCCGCTGCCGAAGGGAACGACGGCGACCGTGTTGCCCGCGTTCGGGGTGACCGGCGCCGACGTCGACGCCGTCAAGTTCACCCAGGTGTTGCGCGGCTACAAGACCAGCGAGGTGGACTGGGTGCTGGACCGGCTCGGCCGGGAGCTCGAGGCGCTTCGTGGGCAGCTGGCGGCGCTGCAGGCCGCGTCCGCCCCCGAAACCGAGCGGGACGCGATGGAACCTGAAGACGCTGATTGAAGAAGGAAAAAAACGTCAGGACATGTATTGACGTCCTCCATCGGCTTAGGCCGGTGGATTCCAACCCGTCGTGCCTAGGCGGCAGGAGAACAGGGTTGAGGTTCACGGTTCGCAGACCGGCTAGCGCCGAGGTCTCCCCGTGCTGTCACCGCCCGTCCGGCGGCGATGTTGCGTGCAGCATTCACGTCGGCGTTGCACGGCCCCGCATCACAGGCGACGCACTGGAAAACCGCTTGGCTCTTGCGGTTTTCCGGCGCGACGTGCCCGCACTGGGAGCATCGTTGCGACGTGTACGCTGCCGGGACGAATTCAATCCGCCCGGAGGCTTTGTGCTTCAGCCGGGCCGCCAGCAGTCCCCACCCTTGGCGGCTGATCGCACGGTTGAGGCCGCGTTTGTGCGCGACGCGGGTGCCCGGGCATTCACGCGTCCCGCGCGCCGAACGGGTCATCGCGCGCACCTTCAGTTCCTCGACGCAGATGATGTCGAAACCGCGCGCCACGTCGGTGGTGGTCTTCTCCACCCAGTCACGGCGGCGATCTGTTTCGCGAGCACGCAACGTCGCAATGGCAAGCTTCGTTCGTGCCCGCCGATGCGATCCCGGCTGGGCGCGGGCCAGACGCCGCTGCAACCGGCGCAGCCGCTCGGTTTCGCTGGCACGAAGGCTAGGCGCGCGAAGCAGCTGCCCGCTGGAAAGCGCAACCGAGACCGCTACGCCGCGATCCACGCCCACCACGCTGCCATTACCGGGTCCCGGGATGGGGTCGGGGATGGCGGCAAAAGCGATGTGCCAGCGCCCCGAGCGATCCAGAGTGACTCGGTAGGACTTCACGGTGTCGGCGATGGCGCGGGTCCAGCGGAAGCGCACCCAGCCGACCTTGGGTACCCACACCTGCCCGTAACGTCGGTTGAGCCGCTTGATGTGGCACGGCTTGACTCCGACCTGCCGAAATCCCTCGTCCTTGCCCGCCTTGCGCCACGTCGGGCGACGGTGGGTGCCGTTAAAAAAGTTGCGCATCGCTTGGGCGAAGTCCCGCAGCGCCTGCTGCTGCACGGTCTGCGACCCGGCCGCCAGCCAGTCGTATTCGGCCCGGGCCGCGGTCAATTGGGCACATTGCTCGTTGTAGCCGGGCGCTTGGCGACCCGGCCGCCAGTGCCGCTGCTGCTCCACGGCAAGATTCCACACAAACCGGGCATGGCGACAGTGTTCGACCAAAACTGCCGCCTGCTCAACACTGGGAAGCAACCGAAACCTGCCCACATCAACAACCTAGGCAGCACCACCGACAACACACTGAAAGGAGGGAAGCGGCGATTTCTGCCCTGGCCAAAGGGGGGTTCCACGCCGCAAGCCCGATGGACGACGACGGCCGGATCCGCTGCGGCTGGGCGGGACTTCGCTCCGGGCCCCACGCCGAGATGTACCGCAACTATCACGACCAGGAGTGGGGCCGCCCGCTGCACGACGGGGTGGCGTTGTTCGAGCGGATGAGCCTGGAAGCCTTCCAGAGCGGCCTGTCGTGGCTGATCATCCTGCGTAAGCGGGACAATTTCCGGCGGGCGTTCCGCGGGTTCGACGTCAAGAAGGTGGCCCGCTTTAGCGACGCCGATGTGCAGCGGCTGCTGGCCGACGACGGAATCGTTCGCAACCGGGCCAAGATCGAGGCGACAATCGCCAACGCGCGCGCGGCCGTCGACCTGGGATCCCCCGACGACCTGTCAAAGCTGCTGTGGTCGTTCGCGCCGCCGCCGCGGCCCCGCCCCGCCGACGGATCCGAAATCCCCTCGGCCACTAGCGAATCGAAGGCCATGGCGCGCGAACTGAAACGCCTCGGTTTCCGCTTCGTCGGCCCCACCACCGCCTATGCGCTGATGCAGGCGACGGGGATGGTCGACGACCACATCCGCGACTGCTGGGTAACCCCAGTGACGCGGTAAAGCGCGACTTACGGGGTCTTTGTGCATCTATCGGCCTCAATAGGGGACAATGGGGGGGTGATTTGGCAGTTCAATGTCGGGTACGGCTGGGAATCCACTGGCGGGGCATGCTCGGCGCCGACCAGGTCCGCGACCGCGGGTCAGCTCAAATCTGGAGGGAGCACTCGATGGCGGCGATGAAGCCCCGGACCGGCGACGGTCCTCTGGAGGCAACCAAGGAGGGGCGCGGCATCGTGATGCGGGTACCACTGGAAGGCGGCGGTCGACTCGTCGTCGAGCTCACCCCTGACGAGGCGGCCGCGCTCGGCGACGAACTCAAGGGCGTCACTAGCTAACCTCGACGCGGGTTACGCGCACACCTTCCGGTAGATGTCCAGCGTCTGCTCGGCGACCTGCGCCCAGGAGAATTCCTCGATGCAGCGCTGGCGTCCCGCGCGACCGTAGCGTTCCGCTTTTTCGGGGTCGGCAATCAGCTCATTGACCGCCTCGGCCAACCTGGCCCGGTAACCCACTGGGTCGTCGCCGTCGTAGTGCACTAGCGACCCGGTGACCCCGTCGGCGACCACCTCGGGTATCCCGCCGACGTCGGAGGCCACCACCGAGGTGGCGCAGGCCATCGCCTCGAGGTTCACGATTCCCAACGGCTCATACACCGACGGGCACACGAAAACCGTTGCTGCCGAGAGTATTTCGCGTAGTTTCCCGATGGGAAGCATGTCGCGGATCCAGTACACGCCGGTGCGGCTGCTGGCCAGCCCGGCCACCGCGGTACGCACTTCCTCGGCGATCTCCGGGGTGTCGGGCGCGCCGGCGCACAGCACCAACTGCGCCTCGGGGCTGAATTGGTGTGCGGCCGCAACCAGGTGGGCGACGCCCTTCTGCCGGGTGATCCGCCCCACGAACGCGACGATGGGCCGGTTCTTGTCGACACCGAGCTCGGCCAGCACGGAGCCGGTGCGCACGGGCCCGGCCGGATACCACACGTCGGTGTCGATGCCGTTGCGGATTACGTGCACCAGGCTCGGATCCAGGGTTGGGTAGACCCGCAGCATGTCCTCGCGCATGCCGTCGCTGACCGCGATGATGGCGTCGGCGCCCAGCACGGCGGTGTGCTCCACCCACGTCGACACCCGGTAGCCGCCGCCGAGCTGCTCGGCCTTCCACGGCCGCAGCGGCTCAAGGGAATGCGCGGTCAGCACATGAGGAATGTCGTAGAGCATGGCGGCCAGATGTCCGGCCATGCCGGTGTACCAGGTGTGGGAGTGCACGACGGTGGCCGCCGACACTGCATTGGCCATCACCAGGTCCGACGACAACGTGGACAAGGTCGCGTTGGCGCCTTGCAGCCGCGGGTCGGGCTGATGGGCGAAGGCGCCAGGGCGGGGCTCGCCCATGCAGTGCACGTCGACCGCGCACAGGCGGCGCAGGTGCGCAACCAATTCGGTGACGTGTACCCCGGCCCCGCCGTAGACCTTCGGAGGGTACTCCCGAGTCATCATCGCAACCCGCATACACCGCACCGTAACGGGACCACGACGCAACTCGCCAGCCAAGTCGACCAACAGCCGACAAATTCGGCTCGACTGGGCCGCCCGCTTTAGTCCGTCAGGACAGGGCGTTTGGGCATTTCCCCCTGGCAGCGGCTGGCGGCTGCGATAGGTTTGACTCATGAGGGATGCGCCGCCGCACGTGCTGGGCATCGTCCTGGCCGGCGGTGAGGGCAAGCGGTTGTATCCGCTGACTGCGGACCGGGCCAAACCCGCGGTTCCCTTCGGCGGCGCCTACCGGCTGATCGACTTCGTGCTTTCCAACCTCGTCAACGCCCGCTACCTGAGGATCTGCGTTCTCACGCAATACAAGTCGCATTCACTGGACCGCCACATTTCGCAGAATTGGCGGTTGTCCGGCCTGGCGGGCGAGTACATCACTCCAGTGCCGGCGCAGCAGCGCCTGGGTCCGCGTTGGTACACCGGCTCGGCCGACGCGATCTATCAATCGCTGAACCTGATCTACGACGAAGACCCTGACTACATAGTCGTTTTCGGCGCGGATCACGTGTACCGGATGGATCCCGAGCAGATGGTGCGGTTCCATGTCGAGAGCGGAGCCGGAGCGACGGTGGCCGGCATCCGGGTGCCGCGCTTCGACGCGCACTCGTTCGGGTGCATCGACTCCGACGACTCCGGCCAAATCCGCCGCTTCGTCGAGAAACCACTGGAACCGCCCGGCACGCCCGATGACCCCGAGAGCACGTTCGTCTCGATGGGCAACTACATCTTCACCACCAAGGTGCTCATCGACGCGATTCGCGCCGACGCCGACGACGACCATTCCGACCACGACATGGGCGGCGACATCATCCCGCGGCTCGTCGACGACGGGATGGCCGCGGTGTACGACTTCAGCGACAACGAGGTGCCCGGCGCCACCGACCGCGACTGGGCTTATTGGCGTGACGTCGGGACGCTGGACGCGTTCTACGACGCGCACATGGACCTGGTGTCGGTGCATCCGGTGTTCAACCTGTACAACAAGCGCTGGCCGATCCTGGGCGCGTCGGAGAACCTGGCGCCGGCGAAGTTCGTCAACGGCGGTTCGGCTCAGGAGTCGGTGGTGGGCGCCGGCAGCATCATCTCGGCGGCCTCCGTGCGCAACTCGGTGCTGTCGTCGAACGTCGTGGTCGACGACGGCGCGATCGTGGAGGGCAGCGTGATCATGCCCGGCGCCCGCGTCGGCCGTGGCGCGGTGGTGCGCCACGCGATCCTGGACAAGAACGTCGTCGTCGGGCCCGGCGAGATGGTCGGCGTGGACCTGGAGCGGGACCGCGAACGCTTCGCGATCAGCGCCGGTGGCGTGGTCGCGGTGGGCAAGGGCGTCTGGATTTAGTCTCGCGGGTTTACGCGTCAGCCGTGGCGGGCCGCTTCCTGGACGAGTTGCACGCGTGAGGTGAGGCCGAGTTTGTTGTAGACGTGGGTCAGGTGGGACTGCACCGTGCGGGGTGAGACGAAAAGCCTTGTGGCGATGTCGTTATTGCCCAGTCCTTCGCTGACCAGCCGCACGACGTCACGTTCGGCTGGCGTGAGTGAGGCCCAGCCGCTGGCGGGTCGTTTGCGTTCACCGCGGCCGCGCTGGGCGTAGGCGATCGCCTCGTGGGTGGCCATCGAAGCGCCTTCGACCCACGCGGCTTCAAAGTCCTCTTCGCCCATCACATTTCGCAGCGCTGCGACCGACCCTTCGTATCCGGCGTCCCAGACCTTGAACCGCACCGCGCCCATACGCTGCCGGATCGCCGCCGCGGAACCGAACAACCGCGCCGCTTCCCGGTAGTTGCCGATGTCGCCTGCCAAGGTGGCAAGGCATTCGAGGGTGTCGGAAGTGCTCATATGCCGGACACCTTCGGGGACGCTTGCCAGGGCGTCGTGGGCGTCACGTTCAGCCTGCTCTGGCTCACCCTGCGCGATCGCCACGCGGGCGCGGGTGCTCAGCGCCGGCATCAGTATGGACCAGCCCGTCGCTGTCGCGACCGCGTCGTCGGCCCAGCTGCGGGCCGCGATCAGATCCCCGCCCGCCAGCGCGGCCTGCGCACTGAAGGGGCGCAGGTGCGCCGTGAACCCCGGCAGAACACTCCCGTGCTCCCAGGCCGCCGCGGTCGCGTCCAGTGCCGCCCCAGCATCGCCGGCGGCCAGGGCCGCGTTTGCCAACGCAAAGTAACCAACGCTCGCGGCGAGCCCGCCGAACTCGGCTCCCGACTCCAGGCTGGCCTCGGCCGCGGCGCGGGCGGCACATGTCTCACCCTGCCACGCCAGCGTCGTGCACTGATGCGCGAGGCCAAGCGCTTGGAGGAGCCCATCGTGGGCCGCCTCGGCCTCGGCGGCCACCGCGCGGAATTGTGCGACGGCACCAGCCAGATCGCCCTGGACTGCCTGTGCCAAACCCAGGCATATGCGGCAGTGCCGCGAGTCCGACCCGTCACCGATAGCGTCGGCGAGGTCGAGTCCTTCCTGGGCGGGCGCGCGCGCCGCGATCGGGTCGCCTTCGGCGATTGCTGCGCTCGCCTGCCAGGTCAGAATCTGGCTGAGCCTCCACTTATCGTCCAGCTCCCGGGCCAGTTCGATCGCCTCGGCGAAGTACGCCCCTGCCAGCTCGGCGTTGTAGGCGGCGGCGAATCCGCAAGCGGCCAGCGCCCTGGCCAGCACGACCGGATCCTCGATCTCGCGCGCGAGCAGCAGGGCTTGCTGAGCCCAATCCCGGCTGTCGGTAGCGACCATGAGAATGTCAAGCATCGCTTTGTCGGCCAGCGCCCGGGCGCGCACCGCGGCCGCCACCCCGGCGTCCTGTGCAACCTCCTGAGTGAGCACAGTGTCGAACCAGGTCAGCCCTTCGCGGACGCGGCCTCGGGCGAGCCACAGCGCTTGCAACGAAGACGCCAGCGCCAACGCCAGCTCGACGTCGGAGTTTTCGCGGCTCCACGCAAACGCGGCCCGCAGGTTGTCGATTTCCATTTCGGCCTGATCGAGACGCTGCTCGTAATCACTGCCTGCCAGCACGTCGATTGCAGCCGCCATCGCGGTGTAGTAATCGCGGTGACCCGACCGGACGGCATCCGCCTCGCCGGACTCGCCGAGCTTTTCCAGCGCGTACTGGCGCACCGTCTCCAGCAGCCGATACCGGGTACGACCCCGGCTGTCGTCGGCCACCACCAGCGACTTGTCGACCAGCAGGGTGAGTTGATCGAGCACCTGGAAGCGCTGCACCTCGCCGGAGCCAGCGACTGCTTGAGCGGCGTCAAGGTCAAGGCCGCCCATAAACGCCGCAAGCCGACGGAACAACACCCGCTCCGGCTCGGTCAATAGCGCGTGCGACCAATCCACCGACGCCCGCAACGTCTGCTGTCGGCGCACCGCGGTCCGCGCACCGCCGGTCAACAGCCGGAACCGGTCATGCAGGCTGTCGAGGATCTCGGTCAGCGACAGCGCCCGCACCCGCGCCGCGGCGAGCTCGATCGCCAGCGGCAAACCATCGAGGCGCGCGCAGATCTCCGCCACCGTCGCGGCATTGTCGTCGCTGACGGCGAAGTCCGGCCGAGCATGCCGAGCCCGGTCGACGAACAACTCGATGGCTTCATCAGCCAGCGACAATGACGGCATCCGCCAGCCGACCTCGCCGGCCACCCCGATCGCCTCACGGCTGGTCGCCAAGAGTGTCAACTTCGCCGCGGAGCCCAGCAGAGCAACGACCAGCGCTGCGCTCGCGTCGAGCAGGTGCTCGCAGTTGTCCAGAACGATTAGCATCCGACGATCGGCGACAAAACGGGTGAGCGTGTCCATCGTGGAGCGGCCCGGCTGGTCGGGCAACCCGAGCGAGCGGGCTACCGCGATCGGCACGACCTCGGAATCGGTGATCGGCGCCAGATCCGCGTACCACGCCCCGTCACCGAACTCACTCGCCAGCTGGCCCGCGACCTCGACCGCCAGCCGGGTCTTACCCACCCCGCCGGCACCGGTCAGGGTCACCAACCTGTTGTCCGCCAGCAGCTCCCGCACCTGGGTCAGTTCGGCACCACGGCCCACGAAACTGGTGAGTTGTACCGGAAGGTTCTGGGACGTAACGACTTTCGAAACACGAAGCGACGGGAACTCATTCACAAGGTCGGGATGGCACAGTTGCATCACCCGCTCGGGGCGGGGCAGGTCACGAAGCGAGTGGGTGCCCAGGTCCGCCAGCCACACGCCGGCGGGCAGCCGATCGATCACCAACGCCTCTGCCGCGCCGGACAGCACGGTCTGGCCCCCGTGCGCCAGATCGCGCAGCCGCGCCGTGCGGTTGATCGTCGGTCCGGCGTAGTTCCCTTCGTCGCGTAGCTGTATCTCGCCGGAATGGACACCGATGCGCAGCCGGATCGGGGCGAGCGCGGCGCGCTGCAAATCCAGCGCCGCCGCCACCGCTTCGGAGGCACGGGCGAACGCCGCCACAAAGCTGTCACCCTCGCCCTGCTCGACCGGTCGCACACCGCCATGAGCGGCGATGATTCCCGGCACCGTGTGATTAAGACGAGCGATAGCGGCGGTCATCTCGTCGGGTTGGGTTTCCCACAGCCGAGTGGAACCCTCGACGTCAGCCAACAGCAACGTCACGGTGCCCGTCGGCAAAAGCCCGCTCACGTCAAGTTCGCTCCAGTCCACCAGCGGTGCGTCCGCGCGGGGATCGATCTCGCTCATGTTAGCCAGCATGCGGCCAGCGCGGGCGGCAAAACATCAGCACAAACGCGGAGATTGTCGCCAACCGAGGGCGGAGATGGTCGGCGCTACGTCGGGATCTCCGGGATCAGCAGGTGCGCGTCGTAGCGCGGGCCCCAGTGCAGCGTGACGCGACCGCGCGGCGGATTGGGATAGGCCGCCGGGAACTGGCCGCTGAGCGGGTTGCGCGGACACAACCAGCGCCCGCCGACCACCAGCCGCAGCTGCTCACCGGCGCGGAACAGCGTCGCCGATGGGCCCAGCTCGACATCGACCGCGACCACCTCGCCGGCGGACACGGGCTGCGGCACGGTGCAGGCCGCGACCGGCTCCCACGGCTGCGAGAGCTCGGGGTCCAGCGCGCGCAGCGCGACCCGCTGCCAGCCGGTGGTCACCCGGTCGCGACCGTAGCCATAGGCCCCCTCGAATCCGACGAACTTGCCATCGCGCCACTTTTCCACTCCGACGAAGAGGTTCGCGTCATCGCCGCCGTGCAGTTCGACCCACAACCGCGCGGCCATCGGGCCGGTCAGCTCGATGTCGGCCGGGACCGTCCAGCTGAATGCCGCTGCCTCAGAATGGGTTTCGAAGGTGATGCTGCCAGGCATCTGCGGCGGCTCGGGCGCCAACAGTCCGTCGCTGGCGAGATACATTGCCCGCCAACGTGTGCGGGCCAGCGGCCATTCGCTTTCTTCGCGCACCGCGGTGACGGTGTCGCGGTCTTCGCGCACCTCGAGGCGAACGCTGCGGGAAGCCGGCGCGCCGCCCAATACGTCGCGGAAGAACTTGAGCTGTTCGGCCAGCGCGGCTTCGGAGTAGAAGGTCGCCCATTTTCCCCCACGATGTGTATACAGGCGGGCGTGGCTACAGCCGGAGCGAGTGAATGCCCGAATCGAACCGCGGCTGTGCAGGTTGTTGTCTGAGAAGCTGCCGCACACCAGCATGGGGACGTTGATCGCCGACAGGTCGGGTGCCAGCGAGCGCCAAAAGTTGTCGCGCAGGGGATGCTGCTCCTGCATCGGCCCAAGGGTGTAGGCCTGCCGCGTATCGCGTGCGATGTTGCGTGACCACAACGCGGTGAAGCCGGACTCGCGAATACCGCCGGGAAATGTGAGGTCGCGATACGCGTCGGAGAAGCCTTCCCACGGGCAGATCGCCCGCAGCGCCGGCGGCTGAAGAGCGGCGACGGCGTACTGGCTGATGGCCAGGTAGGACACCCCGAGCATGACGACATTGCCGTCGCACCACGGCTGGTCGGCGATCCACTGCACCAGGTCGTAGGTGTCCTCGGCTTCCTGCCGCGACAGCAGTTTCCCGCTGCCCTCGGAATGGCCGCAGCCTCGCGAGTCGGCATTGACCACGGTGAAGCCCTGCGCGGTCCACCATGCAGGGTCGGGCGCCTCCCAACCGGTCAGGGCAGAGAAGGTCAGCGGCCGGGGCTGCCGTATCACTCGGTATTGCAGCGAGTACGTCCACCGCTTGCCGCGCCGGGTCGGCAGGTTGTCCTTGCCGTAGGGATGGATGCTCAGCACGACCGGCCGGGCGTCATCGCCCTTACGAAAGACGTTGATGCGCAGGACCGTTCCGTCGCGAATGCGGACGCTGACATCACGGTCGATGGCCACGTCGCTCGGGGGATCGGTGATGGTTATCGGTGGTTTGGCAACGCCGCGAATCCGTTCTAGTGCGTACCGCAGAGCGCCGGGACGTCGCCACGGCCGGTCCAAAGCGCGAGCCGAGTTGTGGGCCACGCTCAACCACTTTAAAGCGTGCTGGCGCTACCACACGTACGGCAGCAAGCGGTAGCGCACCCGCTGCGTGTACTCGCGGTACCCGCCCAATTCCTGAGTGAGCATTTTTTCTTCGTCGAGGATGCGGGAGACGAGCACCAGAACGCCGGGGATGACGAGAAGCAGCCCCCAGTACGAGCCGAGCGCCAGCGGGATGCCCACCATCATGATCACGTTTCCGACATACATGGGGTGTCGGACGAACTTGTAGACACCCCGGGAGGCCACGAACTGGCCCGTCTCCACCGTCACGGTGGCGGCCGCGTAGTTGTTCTGGACGATCACCAGCATGGCGAAGCCGATTCCGGCCGCTATCAGGACATCACCCAGCAAGCACAGCCAGGCCGGCACCGACGACCAGCCCATCCGATGGTCGAACACGCTCAGCACCACCATCGCGAAGAGATCCAGAAACGCGCCGATGATGACGATCTTCTGGATCGTTCTGCCCTCCGCGAGCGGTCCGCCACGCATGCGTCGGCGCAGCGCCGCCGGGTTGGTCCGGGCCAAATAGATGCTGGGGATGATCGTTGCGGCGGTGAAGACGCCGATGAAAACCCATGCCTGCCAATAGTTGAGCGTCCCGGCCGGCAAGAACAGCAGCGAGCCCAGTACGGCTAATCCCCAAATTGACGATGCCACCAATTGCACACCGGTTTTCATGACCCCCCCTAGCACCGCACATCGCGTCGTCGGAAGGCCATGGCTCCCAACGCGATCAGCGTAGCGTCGATGGCCAGCAGCCACAGCAGCGGGACGGCGGTGAAGTCACCGCCGCCGACCCGCGGGGTGTGGGCGAACGGCTCGAGGTCGAGCAGCCACTGCGGAAACTCGGCCAGCGAACCGATCAGATACAAGGCGATGAACGCCACCAGCACGCCCCACGCCACCGGCGTGAACCGCGGTGCGAGGCCGAACAAGGCCAGCGTCACCGCGGACAGCAGCCACACGGCGGGCAGCTGCACGGCCGCAGTCCCGACGACGACGGCCAGCTTGCCGCCGACATCGTTGGCCGCAATGCCGTAGACGAGCCCGGCCGCCACGCCGGCGACCAGCATCGCCGCCGCCGACCCGGCCAGGGCCGCGACCAAATGACTTGCCAGCCAACGAGTTCGGGAAACCGCGCCGGCCAGCGTCGTCTCGGCCCGTTGGGCCGCCTCTTCCTGATGCAGGCGCAACGTGAGTGAGACGGCGAACGCGGCGCCCACCATGCCCAGCATGGCGAACGCCACCGCGAGGAAGGCCTGCTCGAGCGCGCTGGTGCCGCCCATCCGCGCCACAATGTCACGCGCGACGGCATTGTCGCCCAGTTCGTCGCCGATGCCGTGCGCGACGCTGCCCATCAGGACGCCATACAGACACAGCCCGACGGTCCACACCAATACCGCGCCGCGGTCTAGCCGCCACGCGAGTCCGTAGGCGTTGCGCAGTGCCGGCGCGGCGGTGCCGCGACCGGCGCGCTCGGCGATGAGTCCGGCGCCCACGTCGCGGCCAGCGAGCAGCCGATAGGCCACCACGGTCAGCACGGCCGTCGTCGCCAGATGCAGCAGCAGGACCCACCAGCGATCACCCGCATACGGCCTGACTTGCAGCGACCACCCCAGCGGCGAGAGCCACGACAGCGCGCCGGACCCGGCGTCGCCGACGGCGCGCAGCGTGAACGCGGTGCCCAACACGGCGAACGCGATACCGCGGGCGACTCGGGCGCTCGGCGACAGCTGCGCGGCCACCGCGGCCACGGCGGTGAACACCAGGCCCGAGCCGGCCAGCGCCGCCCCGAAAGCCAGCGAGCCGGCCGCGGGGATGTTGGTGCTGAGCAATCCCGCCGCGCCGATTGCGCCGGTGGCAATCGATGCCCCGAAGCACAGCATCAGCGCCGCGGTCAGGCTGGCATAGCGGCCGATCGCGGTTGAGTCGATCAGTTCGGTCCGGCCGGTCTCCTCGTCGGCGCGGGTGTGCCGGATGACGGTGAGGATGACCGCTACCGCGATGAGCAGATGGAACATCCCGGCTTTCCAAATGCCCACGGCCCCAATGCTGTTGTTGTAAACCTGGCCGTAGAGCGCGCGCTGGGCCGGGCTGGCCATGATGGAGGCGGCGAACGCGGCGCGGTCGGACTCGGTGGGGTAGACCTTTTCGATGCTGCCGACGTACACGGTGGCCAGCGGCACCGACAGCAGCAACACCCACAGCGGCAACGTGATTCGGTCGCGCCGTAGGTAGAGCCGCAGGATCGCCAGCGTTCCGGAGAAGTTCGAGCCGGCCGGGTGCGTCGGGCGGTGGGGCCGGTCCAAAGTTGCGGTGCTCATGATGCCGCCACCTTTGCGTCCAAGGTGTCTTCCGAGGTGTCATAGTGGCGCAGGAACAGTTCTTCCAGGGTCGGCGGCTGGCTGACGAGGCTGCGCACGCCGGCATCGCCGAGCACGCGAATGAGTTCCCCGAGGCTTTCGCTGTCCACTTGGGCGCGCAGGGTGTTGCCGTCGACGCTGACGTCCTCGACGCCCTTGATCCGGGTGAGATCACCGGGATCACCCGTCATTTCGGCCTTGATCGAGGTGCGGCTGAGATGCCGCATGGAGTCCAGCGACCCGCTCTCGACGGTCTTGCCGGCCCGGATGATGGTGACCCGTTCGCACAGCGCCTCGGTTTCGGCCAGGATGTGGCTGGACAGCAGGACCGTCGCGCCACGGTCGCGCGCTTCGCCGACGCACTGCTGAAACACGTTCTCCATCAACGGGTCCAGGCCGCTGCTCGGCTCGTCCAGCAGCAGCAACTCGGCCCGTGACGAGAAAGCGGAGATCAGCGACACCTTTTGGCGATTGCCTTTGGAGTAGGTGCGCGCCCTCTTGCGCGGGTCGAGGTCGAAGCGTTCGATCAGCTCCGCGCGGCGCTTCTCGTCGATGCCGCCGCGCATCCGGGCCAGCAGGTCGATGGTCTCGCCGCCGGTCAGCGACGGCCACAACGTGACATCGCCTGGCACGTAGGCGATGTAGCGGTGCAGTTCGACGGCGTCGGTCCACGGGTCGCCGCCGAGCAACCGCGCGCTGCCGCCGTCGGCCTTGACCAGACCCAACAGGATGCGGATGGTGGTGGACTTGCCGGCGCCGTTGGGTCCGAGGAAGCCGTGCACTTCTCCGGCACGGACCGTCAGGTCAAGGCCGTCCAGCGCCCGCACCGCACCGAAATTCTTTGTCAAACCGCGGATTTCGATGGGTGCGAAATTATCAACTGACATGTGTTTCTCCTTGCTTCTCTGCGGCCAGGAAGGCCTCGTACATGGTGCGGTCGGCCATCAGGCCTTCGGTGTAGATCTCCAGGGCGGGTAGCACCATGTCCCGGGCGTAGTCGTGAAGGACCGCCCGCAGATCCGTTGGGTTTTCGTGCATTTGGATGTACAGCAGCAGGCCGCCGCCCGAGGTGATGGCCAGATACTTGGCCCTGGCGTGCGGATCGCGGCTTTCCTTGATGGTCCCTGCCCGCACGCCGTCGGCGAAGTACTCCTCAGCGTTGTCAATCATCCTGTTCCACAACATCGTTGCGAGCTCGCCGCCGGTCTGCAGGCTGCGAACCACGTAACCCGTCAGCGCCGCGTAGGACTCGATTTCCGCCATTTGCCCCAGCCAATTGGCCGGATCGTTGGATACCAGCGCCTCGGACTTGGAGCTGCGGATCTCTTCGGCGACGAAGTCGTCGCACGCCTTGCGCAGGCCGTCCTTGGAGCCGAAGTGGTGGATGACCAGTGCGGCGCTCACCCCCGCGGCTTCGGCAATGGCGCGAAGCCCGACGCCGAAGCCGTGCTGCGCGAACTGCTCGATCGCCGCATCGCGGATTCGAGCAGCCGCCGTCAGATCGGCTGAACGCATGTTCAGTATGCTAAACGCCCGTTCAGCCGAACGTCAAGGAGGTGCCCCGTCAGGAATCCGTAAAGATGCGCGCGCGTCTGCTCGCGCAAAGAAACTAGTCGCGCACCGCGGCCAGCACGCCGTCGCCGAGCGGCACCAGCGCCGGCGTCAGCCGCTCGTCCTCAGCGATGAGCCGGGCCGCCTCGCGCACGGCAACCACCTCGGCGTCGCGCGCGGCGGGATCGCCGGCCCGCCCGCCCAGCGCCACCCGGTGCACCACGATGACCCCGCCGGATCGCAGCAGCCGCACGCCCTCGACGACGTAATCCGGCTGGTCGATCGGGTCGGCGTCGATGAACACCAGGTCATAGGATTCGTCGGCGAGCCGGGTCAGCACCTCTTGGGCGCGGCCGCTGATCAGCCGGGTGCGCGACGGCCCGATGCCGGCCTCGGAGAACGCCTGCTTGGCCAGCCGCTGATACTCAGGTTCGTTATCGATCGTGGTCAGCACGCCGTCGTCGGCCATGCCCGATAGCAGCCACAGCCCACTGACTCCCACGCCGGTGCCCACCTCGGCGACGGACTTGCCGCCGCTGAGCTTGGCCAGCAGGCTCAGCAGCGCCCCGACCGCGGGCGTCACCGCCCCGGCGCCGATGTCGGTCGCGCGCTCGCGGGCACCCGCCAAAATCGCATCCTCGGAGATCGACCCCTCGGCGTGCGCGGAGAGTGATTCGGCTCGACTGGGGGACGCCTGGTCAGGGCTGACCGATGAGCTATCGCTGCCGTCCATGACCCGCAGCGTATGTCGAATTCGCGGCGCGGTCATTCAGGCGCGCCTGAGCCGCACGCCGGCGACACGCCCAAACCACGAGACGCGACATATGTCACTCGGGCCCCGATTTGCCCTGCATAGCGAACGTAACGAAAAGATTTCTCAGGCAAACCTCAGTTATCTCCTACCTGGCGTATACGCCAGTGGGCGACGGTATCGTTATGGATCACGGGGGCGGGAACGGCGGGAATAGACAAGTGCAGCTTCGTGTTGTCGACGGCGACGAACTGCCAACCCTTGGCAGGGCAAATCCGGAGGATTCGACCATCACCGCTCTGAGCACCACTTTGAGTCCGGCCACTATGTCGCACGTTCAGCAGTACCGCGACGACGAGTGGGTGGAAGTGCCCGACGAATTGCAGGGCACCGCGGTTTTCGACGCGACCGGGGACAAGGCAACCATGCCGTCCTGGGACGAGCTGGTGCGTCAGCATGCCGATCGGGTTTACCGGCTGGCCTATCGGCTGTCCGGCAATCAGCAAGACGCCGAGGACCTGACTCAGGAGACCTTCATCCGGGTTTTCCGTTCGGTCCAGAACTACCAGCCGGGAACCTTCGAAGGCTGGCTGCACCGCATCACCACCAACCTGTTCCTCGACATGGTCCGCCGCCGGACCCGCATCCGCATGGAAGCGCTACCCGAGGATTACGACCGGGTGCCGGCCGACGAGCCGGACCCGGAGCAGATCTACCACGATTCGCGGCTCGGGCCTGACCTGCAGGCCGCGCTGGATTCGTTGCCGCCGGAGTTTCGTGCCGCGGTGGTCTTGTGTGACGTCGAAGGTCTGTCGTACGAGGAGATCGGTGCCACCCTGGGCGTGAAGCTGGGCACCGTGCGCAGCCGCATTCACCGGGGACGTCAGGCGTTGCGCGACTACCTGGCGGCGCATTCCGAGCATCCTGATACCGCCAAGTCGGCTTAAAACGGCGCGCCGGCCGATAAACCTGGGGCTTTGTCGGCCGTAGACGCCTGCGGGGCACTGCTGCCGCGCTACATTCGAGGGGTGGGCAGCACCGAAAGGAACCAGTAGTGGCTGAGCGACGGCATGTGTTCCGCCGCGCCTTCTCCTGGCTCCCCGCACAATTCGCCTCCCAGAGCGACGCGCCGGTGGGTGCGCCGCGCCAGTTCGGCTCCACCGAGCATCTGTCCATCGAGGCCATCGCGGCATTCGTCGACGGTGAGCTGCGGATGACCGCACACCTGCGGGCCGCGCATCACCTTTCGCTATGCGCCCAGTGCGCGGCCGAGGTGGATGACCAGAGCCGGGCCCGGTCCGCGCTGCGCGACTCGCACCCCATCCGCATCCCCACCGGGTTGCTCGGCTTGCTGTCCGAGATTCCACATAGCCCAGTCGATGAAGTCGGGGACAAGCCACCACGATCTGAACCCATCGACCGCGACGCGCGCGACCCGCGTAAGCGCCGCTAGCGTCGCAGCTAAGCGGCCCGTCAGGAAACATGGATACTAGGGTGGACACGGACCAGCCCTGCCCGCACGCGACGTTGTATCGGCCCCCATTGGATCCCAGAGGATAAGGTGACCTCCGACCAAGGCAACAAGAACGGCCCCGACGGCGGGCAACGCCTGGCGCCGCGCCCCGTCTCCCGGCCACCGGTCGACCCGGCGTCGAGTCAAACGTTCGGCCGTCCCCGTGGGATGATCGGGTCCTTCGTGGCGGAGCGCGTGCGCCCGCAAAAGTACCGCGACCAGGGCGAGTTCAAGCCGCACGATCAAGAGGCCGACCCGGTCCTGGGGGAAGCGTTCAGCCGGCCCGACGGCAGCCTCGACTCGCTGCAGCGTCATCCCGTCGACGCGAGCGCACTGGCGGCCGAAAAAGACGGCTTCGGCCCCGACGAACCAGACGACCCGTGGCGCGACCCCGCCGCCGCAGCGGCACTGGGCAGCCCCGCCGTGGCCGCGTCGGCGCCGCGCCCCGCCCCGGGCTACCGTGGCAAACTCGGCGTGCGCGACGTGCTGTTCGGCGGCAAGGTGTCTTATCTCGCGCTGGCCGTGCTGCTGCTCATCGCGCTGGTGATCGGCATGCTGGGCGGCGTGATCGGCCGCAAGACGGCCGAAGTCGTCGAGGCGTTCACCACCTCCAAGGTCACGCTGGCCACCCCCAACAATTCCGAAGGGCCGGCGGGCCGGTTCGCCAAAGTGGCGGCCGCGACCGCCGACTCGGTGGTGACCATCGAGTCCAAGAGTGACCAGGAAGGCATGCAGGGTTCCGGCGTCGTCATCGACGGCAAGGGCTACATCGTCACCAACAACCACGTGATCTCCGAGGCCGCCAACAACCCCAGCCAGTTCAAGACGACGGTGGTGTTCAACGACGGCAAGGAAGTGCCCGCCAACCTGGTCGGTCGTGACCCCAAGACCGACCTGGCCGTGCTCAAGGTCGACAACGTCGACAACCTCTCGGTGGCCCGGCTCGGTGATTCGGACAAGGTGCGCGTCGGCGACGAGGTCCTGGCCGCGGGCGCGCCGCTGGGGCTGCGCAGCACCGTGACCCACGGCATCATCAGCGCGCTGCACCGCCCCGTCCCGCTGTCGGGGGAGGGCTCCGACACTGACACCGTCATCGACGCGCTGCAGACCGACGCCTCGATCAACCACGGCAACTCCGGCGGCCCGCTGATCGACACGGATTCCCAGGTGATCGGCATCAACACCGCGGGGAAGTCGTTGTCGGACAGCGCAAGTGGGCTGGGCTTCGCGATCCCGGTCAACGAGGTGAAACAGGTTGCGCAGACGCTGATCAAAGACGGCAAGATCGTGCACCCGACGATCGGGATCAGCACCCGCTCGGTGAACAACGCGATCGCCGCCGGCGCACAGGTCGCCAACGTGAAGGCGGGAAGTCCCGCGCAAAAGGGCGGGATCCAGGAAAACGACGTGATCGTCAAGGTCGGCAACCGCAAAGTCGCCGACTCCGACGAGTTCGTTGTCGCCGTGCGGCAGTTGGCAATTGGCCAGGACGCACCCGTCGAGGTGGTCCGCGACGGCCGGCACGTCACGCTGACCGTGAAACCCGACCCCGATACCGGCTAGATGTTCGGCAACCTGAGCTGGGAGCACATCCTGGTCCTTGTTGTGGTCGGCCTGGTGGTGCTCGGGCCGGAGCGGCTCCCGGGCGCGATTCGCTGGACGTCCAGTGCGCTGCGGCAGGCGCGCGACTATCTCAGCGGTGTGACCACCCAGCTGCGCGAGGACATGGGTCCCGAATTCGATGATCTGCGTGGGCATTTGAGCGAGCTGCAGAAGCTGCGGGGCATCACGCCGCGCGCGGCGCTGACCAAGCATCTGCTCGACGGCGACGACTCCTTCTTCACCGGGAACTTCGACAACCCGGCCCCCACAAACGGTGCCGGCTCGACGCCCGCGTCACCGCCGGCTCCGGCGCGACGGCCGTCGGAAGGGCCCGCCGAAGGCCCCGCCCCCTTCGACGCTGACGCGACCTAGGCGGGCTGGTTCGAGCGTGCGCAGTTGCACGCCCCTGGCGGCGCGTCCCCGTACAGACACGCGCGCTCGCGGCTAAGTGCTCAGCGCCGGGTCGGGTCGAGGCCCAGCGACACGCCCGCCAGCCCGCGGCGTCGCGACGACAGCCCGTCGGCGATGCCCAGCAGCGCCTTGCCCACCGGCGAGTCGGGCGCGCTGAGCACGATCGGCAGGCCCGCATCACCGGCGGCCACCACCGCCGGGTCCAGCGGGATCTGCCCCAGCAGCGGCACGTCGACGCCGACCGCACGCGAGAGCCGCTCGGCGACCTGCGCACCGCCGCCCTCACCGAACACCTGCAGCGTCGACCCGTCCGGCAGCGTCAGCCCGGCCATGTTCTCGACGACGCCGACGAGGCGCTGGCGGGTCTGGATCGCGATGCTGCCGGCCCGTTCGGCGACCTCGGCGGCGGCCAGCTGCGGCGTGGTCACCACCAGGATCTCGGCGTTGGGGATCAGCTGGGCCACCGAGATGGCGACGTCGCCGGTTCCCGGCGGCAGATCGAGCAGTAGCACGTCCAGATCGCCCCAGTACACGTCGGCCAAAAATTGCTGCAGCGCGCGATGCAGCATCGGGCCGCGCCACACCACCGGCGTATTGCCCTGGGTGAACTGGGCGATCGAGATGACCTTCACCTCGTGGGCGATCGGCGGCAGGATCATCGACTCGACCTGGGTGGGCCGGTCGGTGGTGCCCATCATCCGGGGGATGGAGTGGCCGTGGATGTCGGCGTCGAGCACGCCGACCGACAGGCCCCGGGAGGCCATCGCGGCGGCCAGGTTGACCGTGACGGAAGACTTCCCGACACCGCCCTTGCCGGACGCGACGGCGTACACCCGGGTCAGCGAGCTCGGCTGGGCGAACGGGATGACGGGTTCGCGCGCATCGCCGCGCAACTGCTTGCGTAGCTCGGTGCGCTGCTCGTCGTTCATCACGTCCAGGCTGACCTTCACCGCGCCGGTGCCGGGAACGTCGGCGACCGCCTGGGTGACGCGCTCGCTGATTTCAGTCTTCTTCGGGCAGGCCGCGGTGGTCAGGTAGATCGCGACGTGCACGCCGCCGTCGGGCTCGACGTCGACGCTCTTGACCATCCCGAGCTCGGTGATGGGTCGCCGCAATTCGGGGTCGATCACCTTGGCCAGTGCGGTGCGGATAGCCGCACTCAAATCAGAAGACTCATGACGGGACATCACCGCCGAGTCTAGGCGTGCCCGAGGGTGGCGGCTCAGCCGGCTGGTGCTGCCGAACGCGGGCCTGCCGGCTTCGGCGCTGCTGAGGCCTTAGGAGTACCTCCGGCCGCACCCGCGGCCGGGCTCGCCGCCGGTGCCGGCGGGGCCGGCGCCGCCGGGTTGTCGGGCGGAGCCAGCGGTGCCGCCGGCGGCGGCGGCCCGAAGGGCGACCCCGCCAGCGGATCCGGCGGCGGGGGCGCCAGGGGCGGGGCGGGCGGCGGCACGTTGGCCGGTTGGCCTGCCCCTGGTGGCAGCGGACCGGGCGCGCCGCTCTGGCCACCGATGCAAATCAGCGTGCAGCCGGGCAGCCTGGTCACCGGCGCCGGGCCCTGTGGGGTGGTGGGCGTCATCCACGGGAACATCGGCGGTGTATTCGCGAGCGTGGGTGGGCTCAGGTCGATCAGCGGTTCCTGGGGCCCCCAGGCGTACGTGGGCAGGCCGTTGATGTTCATCGGCAGGCTGGGACCCAGCCCCTCCGGGTGTTCGTCGTGCGCACTGCCGAGCGGGGGCGGCGGCCCGACGATCGGGGGCAGGTCGACCGGGACCACGCCCGTGGCGTACGCCGCGGCCCAGCCCAGCACGTTCTGGGCATAGGGCATCGAGTTGTTGTAGCGCAAAATGGCGCCCATGACCCCGCCCGGGTCGCGTAGGTTCAGGCCGCCGCTGCACAGGTAACGGGCGGCCGCGAGCGTGGCGTCGAACAGATTCTGCGGGTTGGGTGCGCCGTCGCCTTTGCCGTCTGCGGCGTAGCGCGCCCAGGTGCCCGGCAAGAACTGCATGGGTCCCATCGCGCGCGCATAGGTGACGCTGTTGCCGGCGGAACTCTGGATGATGACCTCGTTGCCGGGCAGCGTGCCGTCCAGCGCCGGGCCGTAGATCGGGTAGACCGCGGTGCCGTGCGCGTCGACGGCGCCGCCGTTGGCGTGGCCCGACTCGATGCGTCCGATGCCGGCCAGCAGGTTCCAGCTGACGCCGCAGCCCGGGGCCTCGGCGGCCATCTTCACTTCGGCGTTGCGATAGGCCGACAGCGCAATCGTCGGAATGCCAAGGGCGCCAGGCGCATTGACGATCATCGGTGGTGGCGGCGCCGAGAGGGTGCCCGCGGCGACGTGAAAGCTGGTCGGCGGGTGCTGGGCGGCGATGACACCGGGGCCGGACATATCGGGGCCGGACGGGGACACCGCGGCGACCGGCGTGATGGCGGCGCGGATCGCGGTGGACGCCGAGGGCCTCGCCGGGAACAGGGAAGGGGCGCCACCGACCGCACCGGCGAACACCAGGGGAGTGATCACGGCGATCCCGAAGGCAGGCGAACGCACAGTGCCACGCGCCCGCTGCTGCACCGCCTCCGCCGGGTGTGGACTCCGGCGTCCCCAGATGCGCACTCGACCGTCCTTGAGTTTGTGAGCCGTCGGGAAACTCTGCGTTCTGCTGTTGCTTCTTTGTGTTGCTTTCGAGTCTATTTCTTTGCTTCGTGAACTAGATCACCATACATAACTCTTGTGACGGGAGTGGCGCAATGGGTGGATCTGTTCCTCAGCCCGATTTCATGGCGTCTGTGCCGGGTTTTCCGGCAGCAAATAGGCCAACAGGCTGCGCAGATCTTCCAGTTCGTGGCGCAGGTGTTCGCGCGTCGGGATCTGGGCGACGGCCAGCCGCAGCGCGGCCAGCTCGCGGGCCAGATACTCGGTGTCGGCCTTCGTCTGGGCGGCGCGACGCCGATCCTCGTTGAGGGTGACCCGGTCG
Organism: uncultured Actinomycetota bacterium; assembly: GCA_963767375.1. Lineage (GTDB taxonomy): Bacteria > Actinomycetota > Actinomycetes > Mycobacteriales > Mycobacteriaceae > Mycobacterium. The sequence goes on along the minus strand of CAVYDT010000001.1, from coordinate 605,536 downwards.
CGGTTTTCCTGCCGGTTCTGGGCCAGCAGAATCAGCGGCGCGGCATAGGCCGCCTGGGTGGAGAAGGCCAGGTTGAGCAGGATAAACGGGTACGGATCCCAGCGCCAGCTGATCGCGGCCACGTTGAGCGCGATCCACACCAGCACCACGATCGTCTGGATCAGCAGGTAGCGGCCGGTGCCGAAGAAACGCGCGATGGACTCGGTGAACGCCCCGACGGCCTCGGGGTCGGGGCGCAGCGACGGCCGGCGCGATGTCCGCGGGGTGTACAGGCGCGACGGGGAGTTGCTCACTGGGCTTCTCCGGCTGCTGCTGCGGTGATGGCATCTGTGTCCAGGGTGTCGGACTCCTGCGCATCCGCGCGCCAGTCGTGCGGCAGTAGGTGGTCCAGCAGGTCGTCCACGGTCACGGCTCCCAACAGGTGGTTTTGGTCGTCGACCACCGGCCCGCAGACGAGGTTATAGGCAGCGAAGTAGCGGGTCACCGCGCCCAGCGCGGTCTCCGGCGTCAGGGTGAGCAGGTCGCTGTCGACGACTCCGCCGACCAGCGCGGCGGGCTCCTCGCGGAGCAGCCGCTGCAGCGACACGCACCCCAGGTACCGCCCGGTGGGGGTGGCCGTCGGCGGCTCCGCCACGAACACCATCGACGACAGCGCGGGCGTGAGGTCGGGATCGCGCACCCGGGCCAGCGCTTCGGCGACCGACGTGTCCGGGGTCAGCACCACCGGATCCGAGGTCATCAAGCCCCCCGCGGTGTCGGGGGAGTAGGCCAGCAGCCGTCGCACCGGATCCGAGTCGTCGGGGTGCATTCGGGTGAGCAGCATTTCGGCATCGGCCGGATTGAGCACGCCGAGCAGGTCGGCGGCGTCGTCGGGATCCATCTGCTCGAGCACGTCGGCCGAGCGTTCGGTGCCCAGCTGCGACAACGCCTCGGCCTGTTCTGGCTCGGGCAGCTCCTGCAGGATGTCGGCCAGCCGGTCGTCGTCGAGCGCCTTGAACACTTCGGCGCGCCGCTTGGGCGGCAGCCCGCGGATGGCGTCGGCCACGTCGACCGCTCTGCGTCCGTCGAACTGCTCCAGCAGCTGCGCCACCCCCTGGCCGGGCATCGCCAACGCCGACGGCGTCAGGCCCTGCACGTTGTGCCAGTCGACGACGTGCACCGGGCCGCGCCGTCCCAGCCGGCGGTGCCCGCGGACGGCGACCCGGGTGACCATCCAGTCGCGGGTGCGGGCTTGTTCGATGCCCAGGTCGGTGATCACGACGTCGGCGCCGCCGGCCAGCTCCGGCAAGTTGGGGTCGTTCACCTGGACGGGGGTGTCAAGCACTTGACCCAGCGCAAGCACTTCGCCCGGCCGCTGCTCAAACTGGCGCAGTGACACATTGCCGGTGGCCAATGTCACCGCTTCGGGCGAGATCGCGGCGACCCGCAGAATCGGGATGAAGATTTTGCGGCGGGTCGCCAAGTCGACGACCAGCCCCAGGACGCGCGGTTGCTGACGCACGATGCTGATGCTGATCACGACGTCGCGTACGCGCCCGAAGGATTCGCCCATGGGACCGAGCACCAGCATCCGGTGCAGGCGCGCGAGGTACACCTGGTTGACCGAGTCCATGGGTCGAAGCCTAGGCACCTAAGGCAGTGGCATGCCGGACGGCAGCGCAGTGGCCTAACGAAACTTCATGGCAAAGATCGCGCCGATCAAAGCCACCACCAGGCCCGCCACGCCGAGCACGATGCCGGTGACGGCCAGGCCGTCGCCTCCCTCGCGAGTCCGCTTGATCTGGTCGAGAGCGACGGTGCCCAACACGATGGCCACGATGGAGCCGATGCAGCACAAAAAGCCGATGAGCGACGTGACCAGCGAGGCGATCGCCAGCCCATTGGTTCCCGGTCGCGCTGCGGGCTGCCCGGGTCCCCACCCGCCCAGATAATCCGGCGGCGGGTAGTAGCCCCCCGGAGGCTGGGGCGGGCCGAATTGCGGCGGCGGTCCGTAACCGCCCGAGGGCGGCCCGACTTGCGGCGGATAGGCGGGCGGATAAGGCGGCGGGTAATTCGGTGGGTAGTCGGCTGCGTGTGGTGCCGGCGGCGGTTCCCAGGGCGGGCGCCAAGCCGGCTGCTCCGGGGCACGTGCGTCGTCGCGCTCTCCTTCGCCGGGACCTGTCATGTGTTCAACCGTAATTGAAGCGACGACACGTCAGTGCAGGTGACGCTTTAGCCTGGAATGATGGAGCAGCGATGACTAGTCCTTTCCAGCCCGGACAGGTACCCGGGGCCGCGGCCGCCGGTCGCCGCGGGGTGCCCGGGCTACCGACTCCGCCCAAAGGCTGGCCGGTGGGGTCCTATCCCACCTACGCCGAGGCGCAGCGCGCCGTCGACTACCTGTCCGACCAACAGTTCCCGGTGCAGCAGGTGACCATCGTCGGGGTGGATCTGATGCAGGTGGAGCGGGTCACCGGCCGGCTGACCTGGGCCAAAGTGCTCGGCGGCGGCGTGCTCAGCGGCGCCTGGCTGGGTCTGTTCATCGGGTTGGTGCTGAGCATCTTCAGCAACACGTGGGCCGTGCTGCCCACCGGCGTGGTCGCCGGGGTGTTCTTCGGGTTGATAACGTCGGCGGTTCCCTACTCGATGGCCCGCGGCACAAGGGATTTCAGCTCGACGATGCAGCTCGTCGCCGGCCGCTACGACGTGCTCTGCGATCCGCAAAACGCCGAGAAGGCAAGGGATCTGCTGGCGCGCCTGGCGATCTGACGCCAGGTCGTGATGGTGAGTCGTCCCGGGCGCGCACTCCGGGTGGGCGCTATCGGGCTAGTGGCGCTGATGATCGCGTCGATGCTGTCGGCCTGCGGATCCGGCCCCTCGGGCCTGGTGATCAAGTTCTACACGCCGGCCACCGACGCCGCGACCTTCACCGAGGTGGCCCGGCGTTGCAACGAACAGTTCGGCGGCCGGTTCACCGTTCAGCACGTGAGCCTGCCCAGGTCTCCGGACGGGCAGCGCGTGCAGTACGCCCGCCGGCTCACCGGTAACGACCGGACGCTGGACGTGATGGCGGTCGACGTGATCTGGACCGCGGAGTTCGCCGAAGCCGGCTGGGTGCTGCCGCTGTCCGACGACCCGGCGGGCCAGGCCGAGTCCGACGCCACCGTCGATACCCTGCCCGGCCCGCTCGCGACGGCCGGCTGGAAACATAAGCTGTACGCCGAGCCGGTTACCACCAACACCCAATTGCTCTGGTACCGAATAGATTTGGTAGCCCAACCACCTGAGACGTGGAACGGCCCGAACGGTATGGTGGCCGAAGCCGCCCGGTTGCACGCCGCCCGCGGGCCCAGCTGGATCGCCGTGCAGGCCAACGAGGGCGAAGGCCTGATGGTGTGGTTCAACACGCTGCTGGTCAGCGCGGGCGGTCAGGTGCTGTCCGAGGACGGCCGCCGCGTCACCCTGACCGACACGCCCGCGCACCGCGCTGCAACCGTCGCGGCGCTACGGATCCTCAAGTCGGTGGCCACCGCGCCCGGAGCCGACCCGTCGATCACCCGGTCCGACGCGGGCACCGCACGGCTCGCGGTGGAACAGGGCAACGCGGCGCTGGAGGTCAACTGGCCCTACGTGCTGCCGTCCATGTTGGAGAACGCGGTCAAGGGCGGGGTGCCGTTCCTTCCGCTCAACCGGATTCCTGAATTGGCCGGCAGCATCGACAGCCTCGGCACGTTCGTGCCCGACGACGAGCAGTTCCGCATCGCCTATCAGGCCAGCCAGAAGGTGTTCGGTTTCGCGCCCTACCCCGGCGTGCAGCCCGGGCAGCCGGCCAAGGTGACGATCGGCGGGCTGAACCTGGCCGTGGCTCGCACGACGGGCCACAAGGCCGAAGCGTTCGAAGCCATCAGGTGCCTGCGCAGCCTGGATAACCAGAAGTACATCTCGATCCAGGGGGGCCTGCCCCCGGTGCGAGCGTCGCTGTACTCCGACCCACAATTCCAGGCCAAGTACCCGATGTACACCATCATTCGCCAGCAGCTCACCGATGCCGCCGTGCGCCCGGCCACGCCCGTCTATCAGGCGGTGTCCATCCGGCTGTCGACGGCGCTGGGTCCGCTCGCCGACATCGACCCCGAGCGCACGGCCGACGAGCTCACCACGCAGGTGCAGAAGGCCATCGACGGCAAGGGCCTGTTGCCGTGAGCACCTCGAGTTCGGAACGGCGGCTGGCGTTCGCGCTCGTCGCGCCCGCGGCGACGCTGATGCTGGTGGTGACGGGCTACCCGATCGGCTACGCCATGTGGCTGAGCCTGCAGCGCAACAGCCTGGCGACCCCGAACGACACCGCGTTCATCGGCCTGGGCAACTATCAGACGATTCTGACCGACCGGTATTGGTGGACGGCGCTGGCGGTGACGCTGGCGATCACGGTGGTTTCGGTGTCGATCGAATTCGTGCTGGGCCTGACGCTGGCGCTGGTGATGCACCGCACGCTGGTCGGCAAGGGCCTGGTGCGCACGGCGGTGCTCATCCCGTACGGCATCGTGACGGCCGTCGCGGCATACAGCTGGTTCTACGCCTGGACGCCGGGTACCGGCTATCTGGCCAACCTGCTGCCGCACGGTAGCGCGCCGCTGACCGCGCAGATCCCGTCGCTGGGCATCGTCGTCCTCGCCGAGGTGTGGAAGACCACGCCGTTCATGTCGCTGCTGCTGTTGGCCGGGTTGGCGCTGGTTCCCGAAGATCTGCTGAAAGCCGCGCAGGTCGACGGCGCCGGCGCGTGGCGGCGGCTGACGCGCATCATCTTGCCGATCATCAAGCCGGCGGTCGTGGTGGCGCTGCTGTTCCGGACTCTGGACGCCTTCCGCATTTTCGACAACATCTACGTTCTGACCGAGGGCGCCAACGACACCGACTCGGTGTCGATCTTGGGTTACGACAACCTTTTCAAGGGCTTCAACGTGGGGCTTGGCTCGGCGATCAGCGTGCTGGTGTTCTGCTGTGTTGGCATCATCGCGGTCCTGTTCATCAAGGTGTTCGGTGCGGCAGCGCCAGGAGGTGATGCCGGTGGCCGGTAGGCCGGCAGGCATGCGGCGCAAGGCTTTCTGGGTTGTCATTGACACGCTGGTGGTGGTGTACGCGTTGCTTCCGGTGCTGTGGATTCTGTCGCTGTCGCTCAAGCCGACGTCAATGGTCAAGGACGGCAGGCTGATTCCGTCGTCGGTGACCCTGGAGAACTACCGCGGCATTTTCCGGGGCGAGTTTTTCAGCTCGGCGCTGATCAACTCCGTCGGAATAGGGTTGACTACCACTGTGATCGCGGTGGTGCTGGGCGCGATGGCCGCCTACGCGATCGCCCGGCTGGACTTCCCCGGCAAGCGGCTGCTCATCGGTGCCACCCTGCTCGTCACCATGTTCCCGGCGATCTCGCTGGTGACGCCGTTGTTCAACATCGAACGCCGCATCCGCCTGTTCGACACCTGGCCGGGGCTGATCCTGCCCTACATCACGTTCGCGTTGCCGCTTGCCATCTACACGTTGTCGGCGTTCTTCCGCGAGATTCCCTGGGATCTGGAGAAGGCCGCCAAGATGGACGGCGCCACGCCCGCGCAGGCGTTCCGCAAGGTGATCGTCCCGCTGGCGGCGCCGGGACTGGTGACCGCTGCGATCCTGGTGTTCATCTTCGCCTGGAACGACCTGCTGCTGGCGCTGTCGCTGACCGCCACCAAGGCGGCGATCACCGCGCCGGTGGCGATCGTGAACTTCAGCGGCAGTTCGCAGTTCGAGGAGCCGACGGGGTCGATCGCGGCGGGAGCGATCGTGATCACGGTGCCGATCATCGTGTTTGTTTTAATCTTCCAACGACGAATTGTCGCCGGGCTGACCTCTGGGGCGGTGAAGGGGTAGGAGCTGCTGGGCGAATGTGCGTAATTGCATGTGTTTGCGAGCATAAGTAAGTGCGTCGTCAGAGTGGTTGTCGGTGGGGTCTGGGATGGTTGGGTTATGCACCACGAAGCTGCAAAATCGCCGCGGGCGGTAGGGGCGCGGTGATGGTCCGGTTCGAAATCCCCAAAGGATGGACAGCGCAGGCGTACCGTTTCGCGCTAGATCCCACACCAGCCCAGGCTAACCTACTTGAATCACATTGCGGCGCAGCGCGGTTCGCGTTCAATCATATGTTGGGTGTGGTGAAGGCGAACCTTGATCAGCGCGCGGCCGAACGGTCGTACGGGATCGGGGAGGATGAGTTGACCCCGGCGCAGGGCTGGTCTCTGGCCAAGTTGCGCAAGACCTGGAATGCCCACAAGGGCGAGGTGGCGCCGTGGTGGCAGGGCAACAGCAAGGAGGCCTACAACTCCGGGCTGAACGGGCTCGCCCGCGCCCTAGAGAACTGGTCTAAGTCTCGTGCTGGTGAGAGGGCGGGTGCGGCGATGGGTTTCCCCCGTTTTAAGGTCCGGCATCGCTCAACGCGGTCAGTGCGGTTCACCACTGGAGCGATCCGTGTGGAGCCGGATCGGCACCACGTGGTGTTGCCCCGCATCGGGCGCATCTCCACGCACGAGTCAACTCGCAAGTTGGCGCGCCGGCTGGAGGCGGGCACGGCACGGATCCTGTCGGCCACGGTCGGCTTCACCGGTGGCCGCTGGTACTGCGCTTTTCAAGTGATCGTGGCGGGCAAGGCCCGGCCCGCGCAGGCCCGTCGATCTAAACATGCGGTGGTCGGTGTTGATCTTGGCGTCAAAGACCTACTGGTTGTCGCCACTGCCGACGGCTTGCAGGTCGACCGGATACCTGCGCCGAAATCGTTGACCCGGGCGCAATTTCGGTTGCGAGCGGTCCAACGCCAGGTGGCTCGCCGGCACAGTCCATACGATTCGGACACGAAGACGCGGCGTGAGCCGTCGAAGCGCTGGCAGCATGCCAACGCCCGGGTGGGCCGGATCCACACACGGGTGGCCGCGATCCGCGCGAACGAGATCCACCACGCCACCACCGCCCTTGCGCTGGCCCACGACACCATTGTTGTCGAGCAGCTGGCCATTAAGAACCTGGGTCGGCGCGGCGGGCGGAGCAAATGCGGCCTCAACCGTGCCCTCAGTGATGCCGCGCTCGGGCGCATCCGCAATCAACTGGATTACAAGACTACTTGGTATGGCACCACTCTGGTGACTGCGCCCAGATTTTTTGCCTCTACCCAACTGTGTTCGCGCGGCGGGGCGAAAACCAAACTCCGCCTGTGCGATCGGATCTACCGCTGTCATAACGGATGCCCGCCTTTGTGCAGGGATTTGAATGCAGCGATCAACCTCGCCCGCCTCGGCGACCCCAATTATGGGGGAATGGGGACCGGTACCGGCAGTAGGCCGGCCGCCAGCGGCACGGCTAGAGATGGACGTGGAGCCATCCGGAAGACCAGCCCCGCCACCACCGAGGGTGCGGCGGGGACGGCAGGAGGCGACGAAGCGTCAACCCCGCACACTGACATCGGTGCGGGGACCGCCACTCCGCAAGGAGGAGCTGCCTGCAATGCCTAGTAATACGGACACTCACATTTCAGGTAACGGATAATGGCCGAGATTGTGTTGGCGCACGTCCACAAGAGTTATCCCAACGGCGCGACGGCCGTGCACGACCTGAACCTGACCATCGCCGACGGGGAGTTTTTGATTCTGGTCGGGCCGTCGGGCTGCGGCAAGACGACCACGCTGAATATGATTGCCGGACTTGAGGATATCTCGTCGGGAGAGCTGCGCATCGGCGGCGAGCGGATGAACGAGAAGGCGCCCAAGGACCGCGACATCGCGATGGTGTTCCAGTCTTACGCGTTGTACCCGCATATGACGGTGCGGCAGAACATCGCCTTCCCGCTGACGCTGGCGAAGATGAAGAAGGCGGAGATCGCGCAGAAGGTCGACGAGACCGCCAGAGTCCTTGACCTCACGGATCTTCTGGACCGCAAGCCCTCGCAGTTGTCGGGTGGGCAGCGACAGCGGGTCGCGATGGGCCGGGCGATCGTGCGCCATCCCAAGGCCTTCTTGATGGACGAGCCGCTGTCCAACCTGGACGCCAAACTGCGGGTGCAGATGCGCGGCGAGATCGCCCGGCTGCAGCGCCGGCTGGGCGCTACCACCGTCTACGTCACCCATGACCAGACCGAGGCGATGACGCTGGGGGACCGCGTGGTGGTGATGCACGGCGGTGTCGCGCAGCAGGTCGGCACCCCCGAGGAGCTGTACGAGCGGCCCGCCAACCTGTTCGTCGCGGGATTCATCGGCTCGCCGGCGATGAATTTCTTCCCCGCCACACCGACGGCGATGGGACTGAAGCTGCCGTTCGGCGAGGTGACGCTGGAGCCGTCCGCGCAGGCGGTGATCGAGCAGCATCCGAAGGCGGGGAACGTCATCGTCGGGGTGCGGCCCGAGCATCTGGCCGATGCCACGCTGATCGACGGCTACCAGCGCATCAGGGCGGTGACGTTCGAGGTGAAGGTCGACCTGGTCGAATCGCTGGGAGCCGACAAGTATGTGTACTTCACCGCCGCCGGTTCTGCCGTGCACGCGGCCCAGCTGGACGAGCTGGCCGGCATGGAGGGGGAGTCGGAATTACACCAAGGCCAGTTCGTGGCAAGGGTTCCCGCCGCGTCCAGGGCCGCGATCGGGCAGTCGATCGAGTTGGCGTTCGACAGCTCCAAGATCGCCGTGTTCGATGCCGATTCCGGGGTCAATCTAACACTGCCCGTCGCCGAGTGACGCTGGACAGTGTGCGCAGACACCTGCGCGAACACTTTGGGGTGCAGCCGGATTCGGCGAGTGTGACGTTTCTGGGTATCGAACCCATCGAGGTGCTGCGATTCGCTACTGGGGCTTTGGTGGATTACGCCTCGCTGGGGTGCTCGCGTCATCCGATGACCGACCCCGCGCAGGTGGTCGTCGACCCGTTGCGGGGCCCGCGCGCCGAAGTCGTGCTGCGGCTTCGTGATCCCGGGCCGGTTTCCGGGCTGGCACGCAGCATGGCGGTGCTGGCGGCGACACCGGCTGTAGACGGTGTGGTGCTGGTCGCCGACGCGCTGATCGACCTCGGCTCGCCGCTGTGGGTGGGCGCGCCGTTCACCGCGGTGTTGTTGGGCCGCAGCGATATTCCCGACCTGACGCTGCCGCCGCCCAGCGACGCGGTGCGCTTTTTGGCGGCCACGCCCATCACCGCGACCGAGGCGGCCTGGGTGCGGCTAAAGGGGTCTGAGGCCATGCGACAGGCCTGGGAGCACGACGGCGTGGACGTGCTGGATCCCAATCGCCCCGCCGCGCAACCACATTGACATTGCGCTGGTGGCGTCGAGTGTGCGTACAGGGCGGCCGAATCGCGAATTTTCCGCCCTACAGGCACACTCGAAGTCGCCAGCGCACACTCGACGTCTGATCGCCCAGAATCAGAGCCACTTGACCCTTCGGAAGGCAAAGTACAGGGATAGGCAGACGGTGACCATGACGGCGACCACCACCGGGTACCCCCAGTGCCACTTCAGCTCGGGCATGAACTCGAAGTTCATGCCGTAGATGCCGGCGAACATGGTCGGCACCGCCACGATGCCCGCCCAGGCCGATATCTTGCGCATATCGTTGTTCTGCTGCATGCCGACCCGGGCCAGCGCGGCCTGCACCAGTGAGTTGAGCATGTCGTCGTAGTTGGCGATCTGGTCCGCGGCCTCCGAGTGGTGGTCGGCGACGTCGCGCAGATAGCGCCGCACCTCCTTGCAGATCAGGTCCTTGCCCTCCGTCTGCATCCGCTGGAACGCGACCGACAGCGGGTTCACGCACCGGCGCAGTTCGACCACTTCCCGCTTGAGCAGGTAAATCGGTTCGATGTCGAGCTGGCGGCCCGAGCTGAACGCGACCTCCTCGATGCCGTCGATGTCGACCTCCATCAGGCCGGTCACCTCGAGGTAGTGGTCCACCACGTGGTCGGCGATCGCGTGCATCACCGCGTACGGGCCCCACCGCAAATGCTCGGGGTTGGCGTCCATCCGCTTGCGCACGTCGGTCAGTCCGCCGTGTTCACCGTGGCGCACGGTGACCACGAAGTCGTTGCCGACGAAGACCATGACCTCGCCGGTTTCGACGATCTCGCGGGCCAGCACCACCGATTCGTGCGGCACGTAATTGACGGTCTTGAGCACCAGGAACAGCGTGTCGTCGTAGCGCTCCAGTTTGGGACGCTGATGGGCGTGCACGGCGTCCTCGACCGCCAAGGGGTGCAGCCCGAAGACGTCTGCGACCTCCTGCATGTGGGCCTCGTCGGGTTCATGCAGCCCGATCCAGACGAACGCCTGCTGCTGCTCCATCAGTTCGATCTCGCGCACCTTGTTCAACGCCGCGGCGTAGGAGTCGTATCTGCCGGGCAACCGCCGGCCATCGACATACACGCCGCAATCGACCAGAGGTTCGGACGGTGCGGGGGCGGGGTGGACGTGCTGCTGGTAGACCCGTGGCTTCGCGACCGTTCGAAGCGGTTCGGGCAATGCGTCAAACCCCGAGGGCATGGCAGTTGATGCTACGCGTTCCGGTGCAACCCCGGGTGAAGGGCAAGCGGCCGGACCGGCGGTTTCCGGGCGGCGCCGGTGCGCTAGTTTCGACTCAGCTCGAACCCAGACGAATGGACGAAACTCTCCCATGAAGGAGTAAACGGAAGTGAGCGCAAGTCCTCTGAAGGTCGCCGTCACCGGTGCCGCCGGCCAGATCGGCTACAGCCTGTTGTTCCGCCTGGGCAGCGGCTCGTTGCTGGGCCCCGACCGCCCGATCGAGCTGCGGCTGCTCGAGATCGAGCCCGCGCTCAAGGCGCTCGAGGGCGTGGTGATGGAACTCGACGACTGCGCCTTCCCGCTGCTGGCCGGCGTCGAGATTGGCGCGGACCCCAACAAGATCTTCGACGGCGTGAACCTGGCCCTACTGGTGGGCGCGCGGCCGCGGGGTCCGGGCATGGAGCGTGGCGACCTGCTGGAGGCCAACGGCGCGATCTTCACCGCGCAGGGCAAGGCGCTGAACTCCGTCGCCGCCGACGACGTCCGCATCGGCGTGACCGGCAACCCGGCCAACACCAACGCGCTGATCGCGATGAGCAACGCGCCCGACATCCCCCGCGAGCGGGTCTCCGCGCTCACCCGTCTGGACCACAACCGGGCCATCTCGCAGCTGGCCGCCAAGACCGGCGCCAAGGTCACCGACGTCAAGAAGATGACGATCTGGGGCAACCACTCGGCCACCCAATACCCCGACGTGTTCCACGCCGAGATCGGCGGCAAGAACGCGGCCAAGGTGGTCAACGACCAGGCCTGGATCGAGAACGACTTCATCCCCACCGTCGCCAAGCGCGGCGCGGCGATCATCGAGGCGCGCGGCGCCTCGTCGGCCGCCTCGGCCGCGTCGGCGACCGTCGACGCCGCCCGGAGCTGGCTGCTCGGGACCCCCGACGGCGACTGGGTCTCGATGGCGGTCATTTCCGACGGCTCCTACGGCGTGCCGGAGGGCCTGATCTCCTCGTTCCCGGTCACCACCAAGAACGGCGACTGGTCGATCGTGCAGGGCTTGGAGATCGACGAGTTCTCCCGCGGCCGCATCGACAAATCGACCGCCGAGCTCGCCGACGAGCGCGCCGCTGTGACCGAGCTGAAGTTGATCTGAGACCCAGTGACGGACCTCACAGATTAGGCCTACTAATGAGTAGACTAATGAGTAGTTCAGTACCCTGGGCCTCGTGTCCGAATTGCTTGAATCGATTCAGAGTCGCGCCGAGCAGGGCGTGATCAGCGACGTCGAGATCTTCGAGGCACACGTCGGCGGCAAGCTTTCGATTGGCCTGACGGCTCCGTTGGACACCCAGCGCGCCCTCTCAGTCGCCTACACCCCGGGCGTGGCGCAGGTCAGCCGCGCGATCGCCGCCGATCACACGCTGGCGGCCCGCTACACCTGGTCGAGCCGGCTGGTGGCCGTCGTGAGCGACGGCAGCGCCGTGCTCGGCCTCGGCGACATCGGGCCGGCGGCGTCGCTGCCGGTGATGGAAGGCAAGTGCGGGCTGTTCAAGGAGTTCGCCGGGCTCGACGCGATCCCGATCGTGCTGGACACCAAGGATCCCGACGAGATCGTCGAGACGCTGATCCGGCTGCGGCCGACGTTCGGCGCGGTGAACCTCGAGGACATCTCCGCGCCGCGCTGCTTCGAGATCGAACGACGGGTCATCGAGGCGCTGGACTGCCCGGTGATGCACGACGACCAGCACGGCACCGCGATCGTGGTGCTGGCGGCAATGATGGGTGCCGCCAAGGTGCTGGGCCGCGACATGACGACGTTGCGGGTGGTGGTCTCCGGGGCCGGGGCGGCCGGTGTTGCGTGCTCGAATCTGCTTCTGGCGAAGGGCATTTCGGATGTCACGGTGCTGGATTCGCGCGGCATCCTGCACATCGACCGCGACGACATGAACAGCGTGAAGGCCGACCTGGCGCAGCGCAGTAACCCACGGGGGCTGGCTGGGGGCATGGTGGAAGCGCTCGCCGACGCCGACGTGTTCCTCGGCCTGTCGGCGGGCGTGGTCCCCGAAGAGCTGATCGCCACGATGGCGCCGGGCGGGATCGTGTTCGCGCTGTCCAACCCCGACCCGGAGATTCACCCGCAGATCGCCGCCAAGTACGCGGCGGTGGTGGCCACCGGCCGCAGCGACTTCCCCAACCAGATCAACAACGTGCTGGCGTTCCCGGGGCTGTTCCGCGGCGCGCTGGACGCCGGGGCGCGCCGCATCACCCAGACCATGATGGTCGCCGCGGCCGAGGCGATCTTCTCCGTCGTCAGCGACGACCTCGCAACCGATCGGATCGTGCCGAGCCCGCTGGATCTGCGCGTGGGGGAAGCGGTGGCCGCCGCGGTGGCCCGGGCCGCCGTTGAGACACCTGCCTGAGGCGCCTTGAGAGTCGGCAAGCTGGCGGCGCTGCTGCTCGCCGTCTTGCTTACGGTCTGCGCCGGCGCCGGCTGCGCAGCCGAGCACCGCGGCGCGCCGGAGTTGGTGGTCGGATCCTCGTCTGACTCCGAGTCTGTTCTGCTCGCCGAGATCTATGTGGCGGCCCTGCGGTCATACGGTTTCGCAGCGCGCGGCGCAACCGCCACAGACCCGATGGCCAAGCTGGATTCGGGTGAGTTCACCGTCGTGCCGACGTTCACCGGCAAGGTGCTGCAGCGGTTGCAGCCCAACGCCGCGGCGTTGTCCGACGCGCAGGTCTACCGCGCGATGATCGCGGCGCTGCCTGAGGGCGTTCTGGCCGGCGACTACACCACCGCCGCCGAGGACAAACCGGCCCTGGTGGTGACCGGGGCCACCGCCAAAGCCTGGGGCGGCAGCGAACTGAGCGAACTGCCCGGCCGCTGCGAGGGGCTGGTTCTTGGGGTGGTTTCCGGCGCGCGGGTGCCCGCGTCGGTGGGCTCGTGCCCGCTGCCCGCCCCGCGTGAATTTCCCGATGGCACAGCGATGTTGGCCGCCCTGCGCTCCGGTGAGCTGACCGCGGCGTGGACGAGCACCGCCGGCCCCGACATTCCCGCCGATCTGGTGGTGCTGGCCGACGGCAAACCCGCGCTGATCCAGGCCGAGAACGTGGTGCCGCTGTATCGGCGCAACGCGCTACGCGATCGGCAACTGCTGGCGCTCAACGAAGTCGCTGGCGTGTTGGACACCGGGGCCCTGGCCGACATGCACCGCCAGGTTGCCGCCGGTGCGGACCCGCAGGCGGTGGCCGGCGGGTGGTTGGCCGATCACCCGCTGGGCCGCTGAGCTCAGCTGCTGCGGGGGAGCAGCCGGCGCGTCACGCCCGAAAACAGCCGCTGATATCCCGAGCCGGTCAGCCGCACCAAGATGTCAAGGATCTTGGCGTCCGCGCCGACGAGTACCCGGGCGTGCTTCTTGCGCACGGCGTCCAGGATGATCTGGGCGGCGCGTTCCGGGCTGGTGCGGGCCAGCCACTTGTCGAACAGCTTGGCCAGTTCGTCGGGGTCGAGTCCCTCGGCGGCGGTGGCGTTGCGGGCGATCGCGGTCTTGATGCCGCCGGGGTGCACCGTGGTCACCGCCACGGGGTGGCGGGCCAGCATCATCTCCTGGCGCAGCGCTTCGGTGAAGCCGCGGACGGCGAATTTGGCCGCGTTGTACGCCGCTTGCCCCGGCACCGAGAACAACCCGAACACGCTGGACACGTTGACGACGTGGCCGTCGCCCGAGGCGATCAGGTGCGGAAGGAAGGCCTTGGTGCCGTTCACGACGCCCCAGTAGTCGACGTCCATCACCCGTTCGATGTCCTTGAACGGAGTGACCTCGATGTCGCCGGCGTAGGCGATGCCGGCGTTGTTGTAGATCTGGTTGACCTTGCCGAAGTGCTTCTTGACGGCGTCGGCGTAGATCAGGAAGGCCTCACGTTCGGTCACGTCGAGCCGGTCCGCCTTGACCTCGGCGCCGATCGCCGTCAGCTGCTGTTCGGTGTCGGCCAGCCCTTCGAGGTTGACATCGCTGATCGCCACCTTGGCGCCCGAGCGGCCCAGCTCGATGGCCAGCGCCTGCCCGATACCCGAACCCGCGCCGGTAACCACGGCGACCTTGCCGGCGAATCCGTCCATGAGCACTCTCCCTCGCGTTGGCTCACGTCGAGGGTAGCCGGTACCCGAGGTACCGCATGCACGGGCAGGGATGCCAATGCCAGCGACCGGAACTGTGGATCGGTTGCAGGGCGGAATCGATTCGGCGCGTGACGATCACGCGGTGGTTATCTTCGACGAACACCCTCGCCAGGCCGGATCAGCGCAAGCTCCGCAGCTGCCCGCCACGGCGCGTCGTCTACTCCTTGCGCCTGCGAGAGCGGTACCCGATAATCCTGCGGTGGATAGCGGGGGAATATGGGCTATTCTCGGCCTGCCAGCGACCCCGCGATCCTCGGACAACGGCTGACCGCGAAGGAGCCACCACTGAAAAGCGAAGGAGCCACCACTGCGATGAGCGACGATCCGCGCAGCGATGTTGTCGTCCGACAGTACGAGCGGTGGAGGTACCCCCGCCCCATACAGGACCTCGAGGGATGGGTCGCCAATAACTGGGAATGGTTCGACCCATCCCACGCTCACCGGGTCTTGTGGCCCGATCGGGAATACAAAGCCGATCTCGATATTCTTATTGCGGGTTGCGGCACCAACCAGGCCTCAGTTTTTGCGTACAACAACCCCGCTGCGAAAGTGGTGGCGGTCGATATCAGCCAGCCGTCGCTGGACCATCAGCAACATCTGAAAGACAAACACGGGCTGTGGAACCTGGAGTTGCATCTGCTTCCGATCGAAGAGTTGCCAACGCTGGGACTCGACTTCGACCTCGTCGTATCGACGGGCGTGCTACATCACATGGCGAGTCCACCGGCGGGCATCGAAGCACTCAAGGCCTGCCTGCGGCGGGACGGCGTTATAGCTGTCATGCTCTATGCAAAGTACGGCCGAATCGGAGTCGAAGTGCTCGAATCGGTCTTTCGTGACATGGGGCTGGGTCAGAACGATGCATCGGTCCAAGTAGTAAAAGAGATGATCACGGTGCTATCGCCGGATCACCCCGTCCAACGCTATCTCAGAATAGCTCGGGATTTGCAGTCGTCCGATGCCGCCCTGGTGGATACGTTTCTGCACGGTCGCCAGCGTAGCTACAGCATCGATGAGTGTATCGATCTTGTCACCTCGGCCGGGCTGGCATTTCAGGGACTGTTCCTCAAGGCGCCGTATTACCCGCACGATTTGTTCGCGCCGGGGACCGGGGCTTATCAGGCCGTCAACGCATTGCCTGAGACCAAGCTCTGGTCCGTGATGGAACGTATTCAGACAGCGAATGCGTGCCATTTTTTCATGGCGTGCGGTGAGGACCGGCCGAAAGAGAGCTACACCATTGATTTTTCGGCAGACGACTCGGCCGGTTATGTGCCGATGTACCGCACGCGGTGCGGTCTGGCCGGCTCCGAGATCTTCCGGTCGGATTGGCGCAAGAATCTCAACACGGCTCAGTTGCCGTTCGTGCGGGCAATCGATGGCCGTCGCACGATTCGAGAGATTGCCGCCGACGTGGCGCAGAGTGGGGCGCGGCGAGGTGATGCGGCTGAAGTCGAGGATTTCGCCCGCAAGCTATTTCAGTCGTTGTGGCGTCTCGATTTTCTCGCGATGGGGCTGAAGTCAGACTAGTACCCGCTCGCGCTGCACACAGCCTCAGCTGAATGCGATGTCGAGGATCTCCTGCTGCTCGACGGCGTGCACCTTCGACGAACCCGACGACGGGGCCGACATGGCGCGGCGCGAAATGCGCTTGAGCCCCGTCAATTTGTCCGGCAGCAACTCCGGTAGCTCCAGCCCGAACCGCGGCCACGCGCCCTGGTTGGCCGGCTCCTCCTGCACCCAGAAGAACTGCGTGGCATTCGGGTAGCGGTCCAGCGTTTCGTCCAGGCGCCGTTTCGGCAGCGGGGCAAGCTGTTCGACGCGCACGATCGCCACGTCGTCGCGGTTGTCCTTGGCTTTGCGGGCGGCCAGCTCGTAATAGATCTTGCCGCTGGTCAGCAGGAGCCGGGTGACCTTGCCGCGGTCGCCGACGCCTTCCTCATAGGTGGGCTCCTCGAGCACCGAGCGGAACTTGAGCTCGGTGAAGTCCTTGAGGTCGCTGACCGCGGCCTTGTTGCGCAACATCGACTTCGGCGTGAACACGATCAGCGGGCGCTGCACACCGTCGAGGGCGTGCCGGCGCAACAGGTGGAAGTAGTTCGCCGGCGTCGAGGGCACCGCGATCGTCATCGACCCCTCGGCCCACAGTTGCAGGAAGCGCTCGATGCGGCCCGACGTGTGGTCGGGGCCTTGCCCCTCGTGCCCGTGCGGCAGCAACAGCACCACGCTGGACAACTGGCCCCACTTGGCTTCACCGGAACTGATGAATTCGTCGATGATCGACTGCGCGCCGTTGACGAAATCGCCAAACTGCCCCTCCCACAACACAAGTGCATCCGGATTGCCCACGGTGTAGCCGTACTCGAAGCCGACGGCGGCGTATTCCGACAGCGGCGAGTCGTAAACCAGGAACCTGCCCCCGGTCGGCTCGCCGTCTTTGTTGGTCGCCAGCACCTGCAGTGGGGTGAATTCCGCGCACGTGTTGCGGTCGATGATCACCGAATGCCGCTGAGAAAACGTGCCGCGTCGGGTGTCTTGCCCGGACAGCCGCACCAGCTTGCCCTCGGCGACCAGTGAACCCAGGGCCAGCAGCTCACCGAAGGCCCAGTCGACCTTGCCCTCGTAGGCCATCTCCCGGCGCCTCTCGAGCACCGGGAGCACGCGTGGGTGCACGCTGAATCCCTCCGGCATCGCCAAAAACGCGTCACCGATCCGGGCCAGCAGCGATTTGTCCACCGCGGTGTCCAGCCCCGCGGGGAGCATCTGGAGGGATTCGACCGATTCGCTGGGCTGCGCGCCGTGCTTTTCCAGGTCGCGGACCTCGTTGAACACCCGCTCCAGCTGGCCCTGGTAGTCGCGCAGCGCGTCCTCGGCTTCTTTCAGCGAGATGTCGCCGCGGCCGATCAGGGCCTCGGTGTAGGTCTTGCGGGCGCCACGCTTGGTGTCGACGACGTCGTACATGTACGGGTTGGTCATCGACGGGTCGTCGCCCTCATTGTGCCCGCGCCGGCGGTAGCACAGCATGTCGATGATCACGTCCTTGTGGAACTGCTGCCGGAAGTCCACGGCCAACCGCGCCACCCACTCGCAGGCCTCCGGGTCGTCGCCGTTGACGTGAAAGATCGGCGCCCCAATCATTTTCGCGACGTCGGTGCAGTACTCACTGGACCTGGAGCACTCCGGTGCGGTGGTGAACCCGATCTGGTTGTTGACGATGAAGTGGATGGTGCCGCCGACGCGGTAGCCCGGCAGGTTGGCCAGGTTCAGCGTTTCGGCGACCACGCCCTGGCCGGCGAAGGCGGCGTCGCCGTGCATCATCATCGGCACCACCGAGAAGCTCGCTTCGCAGCCGTCGTTGTCCGCATCCGGGTCCAGCAGGTCCTGCTTGGCCCGCACCAGGCCTTCCAGCACCGGGTCGACGGCTTCCAGGTGCGACGGGTTGGCAGTCAACGACACCTGAATGTCGTTGTCGCCGAACATCTGTAGGTAGATGCCGGTGGCACCGAGGTGGTACTTGACATCGCCGGAACCATGGGCCTGTGACGGATTGAGGTTGCCCTCGAACTCGGAGAAGATCTGCGAATACGGCTTGCCGACGATGTTGGCCAGCACGTTGAGCCGGCCGCGGTGCGGCATCCCGATGACCACCTCGTCGAGGCCGTGCTCGGCGCACTGGTCGATCGAGGCGTCCATCATCGGGATCACGCTTTCGGCGCCCTCCAGCGAGAACCGCTTCTGCCCAACGTATTTGGTTTGCAAGAATGTTTCAAAGGCCTCCGCGGCGTTCAGCTTGCTGAGGATGTATTTCTGTTGGGCCACAGTCGGTTTGACGTGTTTGGTCTCGATCCGCTCCTCCAGCCAGCGCTGTTGTTCGGGGGCGAGGATGTGGGTGTACTCCACGCCGATGTGGCGGCAGTAGGCGTCCCGCAGCAGGCCGAGAACGTCGCGCAGCTTCTTGTACTCGCAACCGGCAAAGCCGTTGACCTTGAACACCCGGTCGAGGTCCCACAGTGTCAGGCCGTGGTTGAGTATTTCGAGGTCGGGGTGGCTGCGGAACCGGGTGGTGTCCAACCGCAACGGGTCGATGTCGGCCATCAGGTGACCGCGGTTGCGGTAGGCCGCGATCAGCTCGATCACCCGGGCGTTCTTGTCCACGATCGAGTCCGGGTTGTCGGTGCTCCAGCGCACCGGCAGGTAGGGGTTGCCCAGCTCGCGGAAGATCTCGTCCCAGAAGGCATCCGAGAGCAGCATTTCGTGGATGGTGCGCAGGAAATCCCCGGATTCCGCCCCCTGGATGATGCGGTGGTCGTAGGTCGAGGTCAGAGTGATCAGCTTGCCGATACCCAGATCGGCGATGCGCTCCGCGCTGGCGCCCTGGAACTCCGCCGGGTATTCCATCGCGCCCACGCCGATGATGGCGCCCTGGCCCGCCATCAGCCGCGGCACCGAGTGCACGGTGCCGATGGTGCCGGGGTTGGTCAACGAAATCGTCACTCCGGCAAAGTCTTCGGCGGTCAGCTTGCCGTCGCGTGCGCGCCGGACGATGTCTTCGTAGGCGGAGACGAACTCGGCGAACCGCAATTTCTCGCAGCGCTTGATGCCGGCCACCACCAGGGAGCGCTTGCCGTCTTTACCCTGCAAGTCGATGGCCAGGCCGAGATTGGTGTGCGCCGGTGTGACCGCGGTGGGCTTGCCGTCGACCTCGGCGTAGTGCCGGTTCAGGTTCGGGAACTTCTTGACGGCCTGCACCAGCGCATAGCCCAGCAGGTGGGTGAACGAGATCTTGCCGCCGCGGGTGCGCTTGAGCTGGTTGTTGATCACGATTCGGTTGTCGATTAGCAGCTTGGCCGGAACGGCGCGCACACTGGTGGCGGTCGGCACGTCCAGCGACGCGGACATGTTCTTGACGACGGCCGCGGCTGCGCCGCGTAGCACCTGCACCTCGTCGCCTTCGGCCACCGGGGGAGCGGCGGGCTTCGGGGGGGCCGGGGCCGGCGCCGCGGCCGGCTTGGCGGGCGCACCGTTGCCGGCCGTCGGGGCCGGTGCGGCGGGCTCGGCGGTCACGGCCGGCGCGGCTGGCTCAGCAGCCTTGGTCTGCCGGGTGGCCTGTTGCCCGTCTTCGGGCGTCGATTCGGGGTTGTAGTCGACCAGGAACTCATGCCAGCTCGGATCGACCGAGGAGGGGTCGTCGCGGAACTTGCGATACATCTCCTCGACCAGCCATTCGTTTTGCCCGAATGGTGAACTTGTGTTGCTCACGGCCGCTGTTCGCCTCGATTCTGTTGTCCTGCGGGGCGGCGCGTTAGATCGGCAGTCGGTGGAATTGCCGCCCCATAGAGGCTAGCGCTTTCCGGCAGTTCACGAGAGGGCGCTTGATCGGTCCCGAGCGTCCGCGACGATGCGCCCGCTCGTTCAGAACAGCGGTAAATCGTCGTCGGGTGGGGCTCGCCCGCTGCGCGATGTCGATCCGCGACGCGGTGCAGGCGCTCGGCATCGAAGTGCGCGCCGGGTTGCACACCGGCGAGTGCGAAGTCCGCGGCGACGACATCGGCGGCATCGGCGTGCACATCGGCGCACGGGTAAGCGCACTGGCAGGGGCGAACGACGTGCTCGTGTCCAGCACGCTGGGCGACCTCGCGATCGGGTCAGACCTGGAGTTTGAGGAGCGTGGCGTTCACGAACTCAAGGGCGTGCCCGGCGAATGGCGCCTGTTCGCCGTCTCCATTGCGTAAAACCGTCGACCGGTCGTCAGAAGGGCGGTGGCTCGTCGTCGGGTGGGGCTGGCCCGGTGTTCGCGTATTCGGCGCGCCGGGCTTGGTGGTTGGCTTGGCGTTCGGTGGCCACGTGGTAGGCGCGGTCTTGGCCGCGGGTGCGGCGGCGTTTGGGCATCATGGCGCTGCGCTGGGCGCAGTAATCCGGTGGTGGGGCGGCTTCGGGTGCCGGCATACCGCCGACGGAGCGGCACGGGCTGGGGAATAGCAGCGCACTGCCCGGGGTGGTGACATAGGTCTGTCCGGCGGGGGAGTCCAGGATCAGCGTGCCGTCGGGGAGTTGCTGTTCCCGCCAGCCCCAAAAAGTCTTCAAAAGGTGATGGCACCGACTGGCTGAAGAACCCTTTAGAAAGCGAAGGCAGCCAGCCATGCGGGCCGATGACGACGATTTGTGCCTGTGAAATTCTCCGTTGCGAAGCTGGCGGCCGCGTCTAGCATGTGCCGCACGGAAACGACAGCACTATAGGGGAAACCGCCATGACGCAGATTCATGAGCAGCGGACGATCGCAGCATCGCCGGAACGGGTCTTTGCCTGGCTACTGGACCCGGCCAACCTGACCGTCTCTCCATGGTTCCGCAAAGCCACTTGGGTGGACTCGTCGGGTCCCGGCGTCGGAGCGACACGGGAACTGAGAGGATTCGGCTTCTGGGTGCACGAGCAGATCACGGCCTACGATGCGCCCCGTAGTTGCTCGTATCGCGTTGTCGGGGGGTTCCCACCCGCACATCAAAACGGGACTCTCACCTGTACTCCGTCGGGCGACGGAACGCATGTCGATTGGGTGAGCGGCTACACGATTCCAGCTCGCGGCGGCGGCAAGGTGCTCGAGGTACTTACCGCTCCGCTGATGCGCTCCCTTGCCTTCCGCGCGATCCTCGCTGGCTGCGCGAAGGCGCTGGAGAGCTAGTGCCAGCGAATCGCTGAAGTACGTTTCACGCACCTGGCCATGGTTTCCCCTGATACTGTTCTGCGGCCGACTGGGAACCTAAAGTCGACCACCATGAAGGCTCCTCGAAACGCCGCTGCGGCGGTATCCGCGGCGGTGCTCGCCCTCACCGGCTGTGGTGGCCAGACGCGGCCTGCCGCCACGGTAACTGTCACGGCTTCATCCAGCGCGACAACTGCATCGTCGTCAGCCATTGCCTCGAACCCGCCCGGAACGTATGGCCCCGATGGTCTGTATTCGGTGGGCCAGCCGAGAGAAGGTGTCCCAAACGTAATCGAGCCGGGCAGATACTCAGTGCAGAAGGCTCGTCCGAGCGACCCTGACGGTGTCGTGATGCGTTGTCAGACGTCCGTCTTATGCGGTCCTGCGTACCCACAGAATGCTGCAACCACTTCGACTGTTCGTTCTCTTCTCAATGGGGTGGAATACGTCTTCGCGATGGACGTCGCTGTTTATCTATCGAACGCCATTCTCACCAAGGTCGGCTAACTACGGGTTCTGATCAGAAGCCCGGTACGACGCTCTTCAACGGGCTGTGCTTGCAGTGGTATCGACTGGGCAAAATACACTTTAAGCCGATGTAATTGAGTCATCTATGAACCGCAGCGCAAAGCTAACCAGGGATGTCGCAGGTGTTCTAGAGTGACGCCCGATTTGAAGCAGTCGTCGAGGCATCGAACAGGCCCAAAATGACTCCGACGAAAGATGCCCAATCGGTGTAACTGCTAACCGTGGGGCCACATACTTCGAGGTGACTATGAACCATGCGGTCGAAAATGCAATCGACCTTACCGGCACTTTCACGGCTGACCTGCACAGTCTGCTTCGTGACGCTGTAGAGCAGGGCCCGTTGGCATCGGATGTATCGACGGGCGCCACCGTCGTACTGCGCCAACGCGACGTCGAGGCCCTAGCGCACGATCAGCGACTTGAGGGAACCGGGCTGGCGTTGTTCGACATGATGGGCATCACCGATGGATGCCTGCGCGACTGGTACAGCCAAATAATGTTCACCACTGAGGGGGATTATCACCGCCGCATCCGATCGCTCGTTTCTAAGGCGTTCACGCCCCGGTCCGTCGAGGCGCTACGCGCCCCGGCTGCCGACATGGCCGCCAAGGCCGTCGCTTCGACTAGCCAGGGCGGCGACCTTGTTGATGCATGCTCCACTCTGGCCACACGGCTTATGTGTCGCCTGCTCGGCGTTCCCGACAGCGACGTCCCGGTATTCTCCCATTGGCTCGATGCCTTGAGCCCGGTGTTCCTTATGATGACGCCGAACAAATCGCGGCCGCGACGACCGCAATCACAGAACTGCAAAGCTATGTTGATGAGTTGACGACGCGTCGTAGCAAAGCGCCGGGGCCGGATCTCATTACTGCGCTGCTTGCAGCCGAGGCCGACGGCGAGCGCCTCACCCACGACGAAACCGTCGCTATGATCGCCAATCTGCTCGTGGCTGGACATGATACGGCCGGGAGTCAAATACCCTGCAGCATTCTGATAGCCCTGCAGCACCGTGACGAACTCACCGGCGTACATGAAGACCAGGCCCGGCTGGCAAGTGCAGTCGCAGAAACCATGCGCCTTGAGCCAAGTATCCCGTTCGTTCCTCGCACGGCCGTGGAGCCGATTGAGTTGTGCGGCAATACGATTCCGGCTGGCACGGTCTTCCTCTGCTTCGCCTCCGCGTGCCGCGATGCGTCGGCATGGCGCGAACCCGATAATTTCGACCCCGACCGCTTTTCGCGGCCTGACACGCCCAGACTGCTCAACTTCGGTGCTGGCACGCACTACTGCGTTGGCCACGCCTTGGCCAAGATTGCAGTCGAAGAGAGCGTGCGCGCTGTACTTGCAGCGGATCATCCCCCAATGCGTCTGACTGAGGACCCCGCGGACATTCCGTGGCGCCAGGTGCTTGGCCGCAGCCCCGCTCGACTGCTGGTCGGTTCCGGGGTGGCTTGAGCAAGTGGTGGTACCGACTACGCGAAGAACACTTTGACATCGACGGGCTGGGGCGGCTTGGCTGACTAGGGCGGCTCTTCGCCCTGTAACTCAGGGCCAGCCCTTGGTCGAGGACCACGTACCGGACGAGAATAAAGCGGGTGGTCCGAGATCAAACAAACGACTCCTAACAGAGGGAACGAGATGAACCGCTTCGACATCACGCAGACCAACGCCGCCGTGGAGCGATTGATTGAGACGACGGAGAATCCGCGCCACCTCTATCTGCTGCACGCTTACAACAGGCACCGCTATCTGGAGATGGCCGGCCATTGGGAGGAGATCTTCGCTCCCGACATGACGGTCGAAAAACCCGTCTATCACTTCAACATGCTCGGCAAGTCCTTCACCCTCGACGGGGCCGAGGCCGTTCAGGAGGTTTATCGAGAGTGGACCCGGGTGGGACAGAGTGTCTTCTATACCGATGACGAGAAGCTCGCGGTCAGCGACCACATGATCGTCTCGATGTCAACCATTTACCAGCAGACGCCAGGGGCCGTCCTCGCGGCCGAGGGCGTGCCCGTCGACCCCGACGCTACCTATTTGGTGAAGACCGCCACGCACATGATTTGGCCGTACGACGACCGGGGCCGATTGATCGGTGAGGATGTGTGGGAATACGACGACTCGGTCCGCGAGTTCATCCCGCTCGACCCGATCGATGTCCTCACCGCGGAGCAATCCGGCAAGTTGCTCGCGCCACTCATCAAGCCACTTCCGACCCACAACCCGTTCACTGCGTAACGGAGGGCGTTGCGGCCGGGCTGTATCGCACAAGAATTTCCGTGCCATCAGGCTCCTGACGATCCCACCACCGGGTTGGGGCCGGTTTTAGGGGCGATATCTTTCCGAATGGCGGTGCCGTCGGGCAATTGTTGGTCGCGCCAGCCCGAAAACGTTTTCACCAAATGGTGGCAGCGACTCGCCGAAGTACTGTTTAGATGACGCGCCCAGTGCGAAGATTGTCGCAGCTCTGGGGGTAACCGATCAGGGTGAGGCTTACTCGTTGAGAGGAGGAGGCGATGTACGCGACGGTACGCCGCTATGAGGGGATCACCGACCCTGCAGAGGTCGGGCGGCGCGTCAGGGAGGGTTTCGTTCCTCTGCTCAGGGAGATCGAGGGCTTCGTCGCCTACTACTGGGTCGATGCGGGCAACGGCCTGATGGTCTCCACCAGCGTGTTCGAGGATCAGGCCGGAGCGGACGCCTCCGACCAGAGGGCTGTCGACTGGGTTCGCGAAGAGGACCTGGGCGACCTGATGCCCAATCCGCCGCAGATCACGGCCGGCGAGGTCGTGGCCAGCACAGCGGTGTGACTTAAACCCCGACGGACAAACACGTTTCGACGAATCGCGTTTCAACACGTGTGAAACGGTTACAGACCGTTGTCGGCCAGCCATTCCGCCGACGTCTCCTCACGCGCGATAGTGCCGTCGGGGGCGTTGGTAGTGGCACCTCACACCTGGACACATATCAAAACGTCTCCTGGACACGCATCAGAACAACCCTTGCCGATCCGACTTGTTAGTCATTTGTTCCGACCGTCCTGCACCGGACCTGGCAGCGATTGGCAAAAGTACACTCTGGCGGCGAGATGCCGACAGCTCCTGGTAACAGGCAACCCAGCTACGCGCTCCCCGGCTTACACTTCCGCAATGTTCTCGGAGACGCGCTATGCGCTGAACGGGGACTTACGTGTCGCCTATCGCACGTCACGTGAAGGTCCTCGTGACATCGTGTTCGTCCCGACCTGGTTCACCAACTGCGAGGTCTTTCCCGAGCTACCGTCGATTCAGGGGTGGGTCGGGGCGATGACGTCGCTCGGTCGGCTGATCGTCCTCGACCAGCCGGGCACTGGTGCGTCCGATCCGGTCACGTCGGACACGCTGCCGACCTTGGAACAATGGGCCGACAGCATCACCGCGGTGCTGGACGATCTCGGGAGTCGTGAAGCGGTCCTCCTCACCATCGCCGGCTCGTTCGCGACCGGGGCGCTGTTCGCGGCGACACATCCGTCCCGCACCACCGCGCTGGTTGCGCTTGGGGCGTATGCGGATCCCCTTGCTGATGATGACAATCATGCAATCAGTCCTGAGGAGGCTGCGGCCGCCATGGCCACCATGTGGGGCACGGGTGAATGGGAACACGTGATCAATCCCGACATGCCGTGGAACGAGGAGATCCGGGTCGCGTGGGCTCGTCAAGAACGACTGGCGGCAAGCCCAGCAACCGTTGCCCTCATGTTTCCTCTGTTGATCGAAACCGACGTGCGGGCGCTGCTTCCCACGGTTCGCGTGCCCACCCTCGTTGTACAGCACAGCGATAACTGGATAATCCCGCCCAAGCGGGCCAGGTACATCGCTGATCACGTACCGGGCGCGAAGTACGTGGAGTTGCCGGGCCGCAACGTGTACCACTTCGTTGAACCGTGGCGCGAATCCTTCCAGGAGATCCACAAGTTCCTCACCGGGCACCAGGCTGACGTGACGGACGATCGGGTGCTCGCCACTGTGTTGTTCACCGACATCGTGAACTCAACGCGCCGGGCCGCGGAGATGGGGGATCGTGACTGGCGCGCGTTGCTTGATGCGCACGACGCGATCGTGCGGTCGCAGCTCGCCCGGTTTCGGGGCCGTGAGGTGAACACGTCGGGTGACGGCTTCCTCGCGATGTTCGACGGCCCGCAGCGAGCGATCCGCTGCGCGATGGCGATCCGTGACGCAGTGCAGGCGCTGGGCATCGAGGTGCGGGCCGGGTTGCACACCGGTGAGTGCGAGGTTCGTAGTGACGACATCGGCGGGATCGCCGTGCACATCGGCGCTCGCGTGGCCGCGTTGGCAGGGGCGAACGAGGTTCTCGTGTCCAGCACGCTGCGCGACCTCGTGATCGGGTCAGGGCTTGAGTTCGAGGACCGTGGCGTTCACGAGCTCAAGGGTGTGCCCGGAGAATGGCGGCTTTCCGCCGTCGCATCTGCCTAAATCGTTGAGCGGCGGTCAGAAGGGTGGTGGGTCGTCGTTGGGTGGGGCTGGTCCGGTTCGGGCCATGCGTGCGTCGCGGTTCTGCCGGCGTTCGGTGGCTACGCGGTTGGCGCGGTCTTGGGTGCGGGTGCGGCGGCGTTTGGGCATCATGGTGCTGCGTTGGGCGCAGTAGTTCTCGGGGGGTGGGTCGGCTTCGGGGGCGGGCATGCCGCCGACGGCGTGGCACAGGCTGGGGAATAGCAGTGCGCTGCCTGGGGTGGTGACGTAGGTGTGCCCGGCTGGGGAGGTCAGGATCAGGGTGCCGTCGGATAGTTGCTTTTCCCGCCAGCCCCAAAATGTCTTTAGAAGGTGATGTTACCGACTGGCCGAAGTACATTTCACCACCCATCTCGGCGACCCTGCCGCCAGAATCCCTGTGACCTGCGAGGGCGAGCGATTATCCTTTCGCAATGGCATCGAAAGTGTCGGGGAAGATTGCATTTGTTACCGGCGGCGCCGCTCCAGGTACCACCATGCCTTCCACCATGCCGGCACCACAATGATCGCGTCTCCACGCAACACCGCACGAAGGGCGGCGGGATGATGCCGTCGGTGCCGCTGCACAGCCCGAACACCCGGTGATTCCACTCGTTAGCGTCCTCGGCCGGCTCCAGAACCCGTTGCAACACCAGGCCATTCACCGTCGCGTTGTCGGCCACGTCATGGTTGCGCAGGCTCAGGGTGCGGTCGAGAAGTGCAGCTCGCTGGGGACGGCGGCAACGCCCGCCTCGTTCTTAAAGTTCATGTAACTGCCGCCGTTGAAGCCCAGCGCATAGGACTTGCCCGCTTCCAGCGTGCAGTCGAGCGAGAAGCTCATGCCGTCGGCCGAGATCGTCGCCCGCGACGAGCAGGGGGGATAGGTGTCGCCCTGGAGGATCATGAACGAATAGGAATCGGCCACCATCTTCTGGTCGAACGTGACCTTCAGCTTGAACGGGCCGGCCGGCACCGTGGCGCCCGCGGCCGGCTCGGTCGCCACGACCTTGGGCGCCGCGCCCTTGGCCAGGGCAGCGCTGGGCACGGCAGCGCCCGGCAACGTCTGCCCCGAATCCGGCGCGGGCTGCCCGGTTTGGGTTTGGGATGCGGGCGAGTGTGGTCGTAGCGCGTAGCCGGTAATGCCGGCGGCGGGGATCAGGACGATCGCGGCAATCAGCGGCCACTTCAGCCGTCGGACCACCTCAGCGACCGGCTGCGGCTGGCGTCCCTGGCGTTGTGGGGTCGCGGCGAGGTGCAGGTCGGCGGGCTGTTGCCGCGCGGCGTCCGGGGCGAGCGGCTGCATGCGTCGCACCTCATCGTCGAGGAGAGTGGGCCCGGGTGGCGGCGGGAGCTGCTCGTCTAACAGGGTAGGGGCGGTCGTCGCCGGGCGCGTCTCCGTACCGATGGAGGCGAGGATGGCTTCTACGTCGGTTCGGGTTCTGTAGGTGACGTCTTCCCGGTCGCGTAGCTTGCGCAACAGCATCACGATGTCGTTGCGTGCGGCCTCGTGTTGGCCGTCTTCTCGCAATCCCACCTGGATTTGGGCGACGAGGGCGGCTTGGTCGTGGGGGCTGAGCTGATCGGGTCCTGCGATGGTGGTGTAGAGCCGGATTAGGTATTCGAACGGCACCGGTGGTTCGTCGGGCAGCGGTTCGGGCAGCGGTTGACGCCGCGCACGCTCCCGGTGCAGGGCGGCGCTTAGCCGCATGGCGGTGCTCGGCGTCGGGTGGCGGTAGTCGATCGCCTGCACGGTGGCGAGGGGATTGATTTGTATGCTGTCGACCGGGCCGACCTGCACCGGAAGGATTTGCAGCCCGAGGGCTTGCGCGTAGTGCAGTTCCGCCCCACACGGCTTGGATTCGATTGAGTTTTGTGACAAAGCGAAGATGAACACGTCGCAGCCGCGAATCTGTTCCAGGATCGCACGCCACCATGCCTCGCCGCCCGTGAGGCGCTGGTCCATCCACACCTGCTCGTCGGCGTCTTGGAGATCCTGGACGAGACTTTTGACCGCGTCCCTGTCCCGGCTGGAGTAGCTGACGAAAACGGTCACAGGTGAGGCCCCCTCGGCTGATACCCGGCAGGAGTAGGTTGCAGCATAACCGACGTGTTTGCGTGCGGCGCAGGAAAAAGGGCTACGGCCCCGGCGGCACCGAATCTTAGATCGGCGTGCACATCGGCGCGCGCGTGAGCGCACTGGCCGGGCCGAACGACGTGCTCGTGTCCAGCACACTGCGCGACCTCGTGATCGGGTCAGGGCTCGAGTTCGAGGAGCGCGGCGCTCACGAGCTCAAGGGCGTGCCCGGCGAATGGCGCCTGTTCACCGTCGTTTCCTCGTAGCAGTTGGTTTCGGCGAAACTCACTCGCTTGCCGTAAGTGGCTAGTGCAGCGGATGAATACGGCAGTAACACTTCAGGTTGGCCGCATGAGTTGCCCCGCCGGCAGCGTGCGGGATCGTATGGTCGATATCGCAATTGACCGCGGGCACGTCGCAGCCGGGCCACCGGCAGGTCAAGTCCCGGGCGCGCACGAAACCTGCCAGCGCCTTCGACGGGATGTAGCCCGGTTCCGGTGGGGCGTAACCCGGGTGGACGAGCGGGACCAGTTTGGCCGACTTCGCGAGTTCGGCGACCAGCTCGGGGGTGATAAGCCCGTCGGCACTGAACTCGGAGGCTGGCGCTGTGCTGCGGCCATCCAGGGTGGCCTGCTCGGCGATGACGTGGATGGTCACCGGCGACGGCGCGGCCCGTTTCCCCGATGCGCAATCACTCCGCCCGCAGCGGCAGCCCAGCCGGTCGGCCCCGGCGGCCAACGCCCCCAGGGCATCGGCGCGGCGCTCTTCCTTGGTGCGGGAGTCGTGCCCACACACCATGGCCGCCAAGGCATTCAAGCGTTTGTCCAGGGCGTGGGCATCGACGGTGAACAGGCTGCCGTGAATCTCGGAGATCCCGTCCTGGTCCGCGCCGATCCAGACCTGCCGATCAACGTGGCGCTCCTTGCGGCGGCGCACCGCATCAGCGTCCACGCGGGCCACGATCGCGTCGACCTTGCCCGCGAGTCGGCCCCGGGTCAGCGACGGCCAGCGCACCACGTTGACGGCAACCCGTGCGTCCACCTTCGCCAAGACATCGGGGTCAACAATCAGATCGGTGCGCGACACGATCGTGGTAAACGCGTGAAAGCCGATATCCCTGGCCGCGAACACCTGCGCGACCTTCGGAAGCCGTTCGTGCATCGCGCGGGCATAGCCCACCCGCTCGGCGGCCAGACGCTGGCTGATCCGTAACCCCGCGGCCACCTCCGCGGCGACGGCTTCCATGGTGTCGATGGCCCAGTCCTCGGTCTCTGAGCACTGCGCCAGCCGAGAGCGAAACAACCCCCCGATCGCACTCAACTGCGCAGCCACCGCCTGGTTCTCGATCCGCACCGCCGCGCTGATCTGCTCCATCCACTCTGCTGACTCGGTCGTCGGGGTGCGCAGCCGCCAGCGCGCAAACATCTCCTCCAACCCGGCGATCGCCTCCGGTGAGAGCACTCGACCCGAGCCTGATTCGAACATACATTCGACTATATCAAGGCTCGCCGACATTGATGCGAGGGCCGTGGGCTCTCGGTCAGGAAATTAGCCCGTCGTGCGAATGGGCGGCAGCACACGCAAGGTGACCGGCCAGCGCGCCGGCGGCGGGCCGAATGCCATCCGCGCGTTGCGGACAATCTTCTTGCCCGCCAACCGGTTACCCACGGCACCGATAGCGCCGCCGATGCCGACCGGCAGCAGCTTGCCGAACACCAGCACCCCGCGTTTCACCGTGAATCGCTTGACGAAGTATTTGAGCATCCGCGAGTTCAATCTCGACACCGTGGGCAGCGGCAGCGACGCGACGCTTTCCGATACCCAGGCGCCGCTGGTGCGGCCCGGTCCGAGCAGTTCGGCGACGGCGGTCCTGCTGTTGTCGCCGACCAGCACCGCCAGCACCAGGGCCCGGCGCCGTTCCCGGTGGTCCAGGGGGATGCCGTAGACCGAGGCCAGTGCCAGCACGTACAGCGCGGTGGCCTCCAGGAACACCACGGTTTCGCCGGCGGCCGCCGACAACGCGGCCAGCGTGCCGACGCCGGGCAGCGTCGCGGTCCCACCCACGGCCGCCCCGCCGGCCGTTACGACGGAGACGAAGCGCTTCTCGAGTTTTGTGACGATCTCGGCCGGGCCGGCGGCCGGGTGGGCGCGGCGCAGCCGGGCGACGTACGCCTCGGCGGCCGGACCCTGTATCCGCGAGCTACGCTCGATGACCTGCGCCAACGCCCGCGTGGACGCTTTGGGTCGCCCGCCTGTGGTGGCCGGCATTTCGTCCGGTGCGGACTTCTTCCGTCGAGCGTTCATGCTGCCTCTCCCGCGAACGGCCTTCCCTTCAGGCTAATACGCAGTTCGTGCCTAATCGCGCGACCCGCAATAATGGCCTCGTTGTGGAAAATCCGGTCGCCCGAACGGGGTCGGGCAGGATGGATTATCGAATGACCTATGCACTGACAGTGCCACGCAGCGGGCTCCTTGCCGGCTTCATCAGGCGATGGAACCGGGAAAGCCCGTGGAATGCGCTGTGGGCGATGATGATCGGCTTCTTCATGATCATGGTCGACGCGACCATCGTCGCCGTCGCCAATCCGACCATCATGAGCGACCTGCGGATCGGCTACGACGCGGTGATCTGGGTGACCAGCTCCTACCTGCTGGGCTATGCGGTGGTGTTACTGGTCGCCGGGCGGCTCGGTGACCGGTTCGGCACCAAGAACCTCTACCTGATCGGCTTGGTGACGTTCACCCTGGCGTCGCTGTGGTGCGGGCTGTCAGGCAGCGCGGCCGTGCTGATCGCGGCTCGCGTCGTGCAGGGGGTGGGCGCCGGGATGCTCACCCCGCAGACCTTGTCGACGATCACCCGGATCTTCCCGCCGGAGCGCCGCGGCGCCGCGATGAGCGTGTGGGGTGCGACCGCCGGCGTCGCCAGCCTGGTCGGCCCGCTGGCCGGCGGTTTGCTGGTTGACAGCCTGGGGTGGCAGTGGATCTTCTTCATCAACCTTCCGATCGGCGTCGTCGGCGTGGTGCTGGCGGTGTGGCTGGTTCCGGCACTGCCCACCCGGGCACACCGGTTCGACCTGCCCGGGGTCGGGTTGTCCGGGGCGGGCGTGTTCGCCATCGTGTTCGGGCTGCAGCAGGGCCAATCCGCGGGGTGGGCGCCGTGGATCTGGGCCGTCATCGTGGCCGGCATCGGGCTGTTGGCGACGTTCGTCTACTGGCAGTCGGTCAACCCCGGCGAGCCGCTGATCCCGCTGGACATCTTCGGCGACCGCAACTTCAGCCTGTGCAACGTCGGCGCGGCGATCATCGCGTTCGCCACGACGGCGATGATCCTGCCGATGATGTTCTATGCGCAGGCGGTGTGCGGGCTGTCGCCGACCCGTTCGGCTTTGCTGATTGCTCCGATGGCGATCGCCAGCGGTGTGCTGGCGCCGTTCGTCGGCATGATCATCGACAGGTTTCCGCCGCTGCCCGTGCTCGGTTTTGGCTTTTCGATGCTGGCGATCGGATTGACGTGGCTGTCCTTCGAGATGGCCTCGGGCACGCCGATCTGGCGGCTGGCGCTGGCGTTCGGCGCGATCGGCGTCGGGATGGCGTTTGTGTGGTCGCCATTGACCGCCACCGCGACCCGAAACCTGCCGCAGCACCTGGCCGGCGCGAGCTCCGGGGTGTACAACACGACGCGGCAGCTCGGCGCGGTGCTCGGCAGCGCGGGCATGGCCGCGTTCATGACGTCCAGCATCGGAGCCCAGATGCCAGCTCTGCCGCGCGGCGGGCACACCCCCATCGGCGCAAGCACGTTGAAGATGCCCGGGTTCCTGCGCGAGCCGTTCGCGGCCGCGATGTCGCAGTCGATACTGCTGCCGGCGTTCGTCGCCTTGTTCGGGGTGATCGCCGCACTGTTTTTGGTCAACGTGATCGGTTCGGCGACGACACGCGAGGGCGGCAGTGACGCTGAAGATGCAGAAGACGATGACGGCTATGACGGCTATGACGACGATGACGACTATGTCGAGTACATACTTCGTCGCGAACCGGACACTAAAGAGCCGGCGCGCGACACCGAGCCGCTGCAGGCCGGTGCGTGGCAGAGCGTCCCCGATGAGCGCGTTTGGATGCCGCGAGCTGCACCGATTGGCTTCGCGCGCAACGGCTTCCATGTCGACGAAGGGCGGCGGCGTTTGCGTCCGGTCGCCCAGTTCTCGCGACCTGCGTTGCGGCCTGCGCGGCGCCAGACCGGTTCGGAAGGGACACACGCGCCACTCGCCGGGGCCGAGCCGCCGCGCAACACGCACTATCGCGCCGATCCGGAAGACCCCGCCCCCGGCCGTCATTCCTCTTAATGAGGCTTGGTAAAAGATTTGGCTGAAGCTGCCCTCATGGCATGTTACTGAGCGGTATGGTGCTGTCGGGGTTCGGGTTGCCGGCAGCTTCGCATGTTGCCGCCGGTGATCACAATCGACCGTCCCGAAGGGGCAGGATGCACGGCGTTACCTGCGCACGTATGCGTGTTTGGAGATCTGCTGCGTCGTGATTTGGTCACTGGTGCATACCAAGGGCGGCGTCGGGAAGACGACGACAGCGATGTTTTTGGCCGCGACTGCGGTGCGGCGTGGGGTTGCGGTGCGTGTCGTTGATGCCGATCCGCAGGGGTCGGCGTCGTCGTGGGCCGATCGGGCCGCGTATCGGGGGACGCCGTTGCCGTTCGATGTCAGCCCGGCGACGGCGGCGGGTGTGCGGGTGTTGTCGAGTGAGCCCGACGAGTTGGTCCTAATTGATACCCCGCCGGGGACGGCCGCGGCGATCGATGCGGCGATTGATGCAGCCGACCTGGTGATCATTCCGACGGGGCCTCGCGCCGCGGATATCGACCGGGTTTGGCCAACGCTGGATATCACGCAGCACCGTCCCACGACGATTCTGCTCACGCTGGTGGACATGCGGAGGGTGGAGGCGGTGGCGATGCCGCGCGGCTTGGCCGAGGCGAACGCTCCGGTGCTGCGGAATATCGTTCGGGAGCGGACGACAATCGAGCGCGCATTCGGCTGCGGTATCGCACGGTATTTGGGAGACTACGGAGACGTGTTCGACGAGCTGATGACAGCGGGAATCGACAGGGAGGCCGCGAAGCTATGACGGAGAAGCTTTCGACGGCCGACGCGGTGCGGGCCGCGGTGATCCGCCGGCCTAGCGGGGCAGCGGCGACGGCGCGGGCGGCGAGTACCTTTCACGGCGAGGATGCCGTCCCGACCACTCCGCCAGCGCCGGCGGTGGTGTATGAGGCGATGCGCACCACGCTGCACCTGCTCCCGGCGACGCGTACTGGCCTCAAACGGCGCGCACTGGACCTGGACACCACCATGGGCGACCTCGTTCGCGCCGCCATCAACTCGGGCCTGTGGGACCCCGCGACACTGGCTGCGGCGTCGATGGAGCACCGCGGCGAGAGCGGCGGTGTTCGCACCACGCTCGACTTGCCACGCAGTATGCACCGGACGCTCAAGCGGTTGGCGGCGGATGAGGACACGAGCCTACAAGCGCTGGTGGTGGCGGCCATCCTGCAGACCCACCCCGACCTGGCCTAATGCATTTATAGAAAGACAATTGCGCATCAAGATGTACGCGCATATGGCTAGCCAGGTCGATGGCTGTATATAGAGGTATAGATTCAGCCCCTCGGTTGATCGAGAAACGACCCCAAAAGCCCGGGGCTGGGAGCACCGCACTGATGCGCGGGGCAGCCGCCGGCACGCTCGATGGCATACCACTCAAGGCCGGGCGGGCAGGGGAGGCCCTCGTCCTCCACCCAGTCGATAGCGAAGTACAGGCGCGAGCTGGGAGGTGCCGCCAAACCCGCCGCGATCGGCGCCGCACCCCCTCGACCGTCGCGGACGGCCAACGAAGCGTAGCTTCGACGGGGTGATTACCGGGGCCTTCCTCGCCGAGGCGGCTTCCGTGGTGGATAACAAGCTCACTGTGTCGGGCGGCGTGCTGTCCGGATTTGGGATCGGGCCCGACCGGCAAGCCCGGTTTGCGCTTGTGGTGCTGACGCAGGCCGAGACCGATAGTCCGGTGCGGCGGGTTGAGGTAGAGATCATGCCTCCGACGGATGACGAGTCGCTAGTCATCGAGTACGAGCTGCCAGACGCCGCAGTCGGCGGCGAAATCGGATTCGCCTTCTTCAACATCGAGGTAAGGCTGCCGGTGAATGGCCGTTGGGTGTTTGTGGTGACTGGCGGGGCTGGAACGTTCTCGCTTCCGCTAGAGGTGGGTGGCTGACGCGGCTCGCTGAGTCGCGGCGGAACGTGCACACAACAGACGGCGCAGGCGCGGGACCTCACCGACGCGATGCCCCCGATGTGGGCAAGGCAGCCGCCAAGCTAGGCCTGTAGCCCGGCGACGATGGCGGGCTGACCTCGCTACCGCCGGCGGCGCTCCCGCACCACAGCGCGCGAATTGGCCTCTTATGGAAAGACATATTCGCATCGTTATGGATGCGCATATGTGTTGTTTTATGGATCGACATATTCGCAGCACGGTGGATGCGCATATATATATGTAGCCGGATTGACTGACTACATATAGGTCGGGCTATTCGGTGCGGTAAGTATTCGTTTCGCCGGGGATCATTGGGTCGGTGGGCGCGGGTGTCGGGAGGATCGGCGCGATTGTGACCAGCGGTGACGCGGCGGCGGCTGGCCCGATGAGGGGCGTGGTGAGTTCGGCGGCCGGCGACGTGTGGACGGGGATTGCGGTGCATGTTTTGGGTGGGTGTTGTCGGGTGAGGAAACGGAAAATTAACGTTGCGGAATTGGCTGTGATGCGTTTCGGTCGGGGGTACAGTTCCTAGCGCTGTCTTGAAGATTGTTCCTTGTTGTGCTCGTCGTGTGGTGATTGGAGCCCGAGATGTCGTCTTTTTTGATCGCAGCCCCGGAGGCGTTGGCGAGTGCGTCGGCGGATTTGAGTGGGATTGGGGAGGCGATTAGGGAGGCGACGTCGGCGGCGGCGCCCTCGACGACGTCGGTGGTGGCCGCGGCCCAGGATGAGATCTCGGCGGCGATTTCGAAGTTGTTTGGCGGCTATGGGCAGGAGTTTCAGGCGCTGAGCGCGCAGTCGGGGCTGTTCCATTCCCAGTTTGTGAAGTTGTTGTCTTCGGGTGGGTCGGCGTATGTGGGTGCGGAGGCGGCGAATGCGTCGCCGCTGGCGACGGTGATGCAGGACGCCCAGGCGTTGGCGGTGTTCTCCCCGGTGAAGGACATCACGGGGCGCCCGTTGTTCGGGATGGGCGCTAATGGGGTGGACGGGACCGGGGAGGCCGGTGGGGCCGGCGGGTGGATCATCGGCAATGGCGGCAATGGCGGGTCGGGCGCTTCTGACCCCACGACACTCACCGGGACGGCCGGTGGGGCTGGCGGGAACGCGGGGCTGATCGGGCGTGGCGGGAACGGCGGGGCCGGCGGCACCGGCGGTTGTTGCTGGCGGGAAGGGCGGTAACGGTGGGCTGCTGACCGGCAACGGCGGCAACGGCGGGGCTGGCGGGCAGGGCGAGTTTGGCTTCGGTAACGGCGGGACCGGCGGGACCGGCGGGGAGGGCGGGAACGCCTTTGGTTTGGGCAACGGCGGGAACGGCGGCATGGGCGGCAACAGCGACCCGACCGGCGACAACGGCGGCCTCGGCGGGAACGGCGGCAAGGCTGGCTTGTGGGGTGAGGGCGGTAACGGCGGGGCGGCGGGACTGCCACCGACAGCTTCGGGCTCGGTGGTAACGGTGGTAACGGCGGGGCCAATGGGCTGATCGGCGGCGGTACCGGCTTCCTGGGTAACGGCGGCGCGGCCGGCGGAAATGGTGGGGCCGGTGGTACCGGCGGGACCGACGCGGTGGGCGGTAACGGCGGCAACGGCGGCGCCAACGCTCAGCTGTTCTCGCTGTTCGGCCACGGCGGTGAGGGCGGGGTTGGCGGTACCGGTGGGGCCGGTAATACCGGCGTCTCGGGCGACCTGACCGGCCCCGGCACGCCGGGGGGGATCGGGGACAACGGCGGGACCGGTGGTAACGGTGGTATTGGTGGGGCCAACGATGCGTTGTTCGGTGGGACCGCCGGCAACGGCGGTCTGGGCGGTAACGGCGGCCAGGGCGGCCAGGGTGGTGATGGTGCGTCGGGTGTGGGCTTTGGCGTGGCCGGTGCTGATGGCGGTACCGGTGGTGATGGTGGTGACGCGGGGGCTGGTGGGGCCGCTGGCGTGAACAATGCGCTGTTCTTTGGGAAGGCCGGCGTGGCGGGGAACGCGGGCACCGGCGGCGACCGGTGGCTTCGGTGGTACCGGCGGGGCCGGTGATAACGGGGCGGCCGGCGGGCCGGGCGACAACCCGGGTGGCACCGGCTTTGCCGGCGGTAACGGTGGTGACGGCGGTATGGCGGCAACGCGCCCCTGGGCCGGCACCAATGGTGCCGGCGGCCAGGGCGGCTTCGGCGGCAGCGGCGGTAACGGTGGTGATGGTGGTTCGGGTGTCGGGCTGGGCACCGACGGCGGTGCCGGTGGCACCGGCGGGGTCGGCGGTAACGCGGGCAATGGTGGCGCGGCGGGCAGCGGTGCGGGTGCGCCGGCGGCCGCGGGCAGCGCGGGCTTTGCGGGCACCGGTGGTAACGGCGGTAATGGTGGGGCCGGCGACAACGGCGCCGCGCCCGGTGGTGCCGGCTTTAACGGCGGGGCCGGCGGTGATGGTGGTGCCGGCGGCAACGCGGATGACAGCGGCTTCAACGGCTCCGGTGGTACCGGCGGTAACGGCGGGGCCGGCGGTAATGGTGCGGATGGTGCCGTGGGTGTGGGCGGCCCCGGTCAGGCCGGCGGTACCGGTGGTAACGGTGGTGACGCGGGCAATGGTGGCGCGGCGGGTAGCGGTACGGGCAACGCGGGCAGCGCGGGCAGCGCGGGCACCGGTGGCAACGGTGGTACCGGCGGTAACGGTGGGGCCGGTGATGTCGGCGCGTGCCGGCGGGCCGGGCACCAACCCGGGTGCTACCGGCTTTGCCGGCGGTGCCGGTGGTGACGGCGGTACCGGTGGCAGCGCGGGTGCCGGTGGCACCAACGGCAACGGTGGGCAGGGCGGTAACGGCGGCGGTGGGGGCACCGGCGGTGACGGTGGTTCGGGTGTCGGCTTGGGTGTGGCCGGTGGTGCCGGTGGTGACGGCGGGGTCGGCGGGACGCGGGTAATGGCGGCGCGGCGGGCAGCGGTGTCGGCAACGCGGGTGTGGCGGGTAACGCGGGCACCGGTGGTAACGGTGGTACCGGCGGTAATGGTGGGGCCGGTGATGTCGGCCTCAACGGCGCGCCGGGCGACAACCCGGGTGGTTTGGGTAACACGGGTGGGGTCGGCGGTGATGGCGGTGACGGCGGCAGCGCGGGTGTGGGTGGCACCAACGGCAACGGTGGTTTGGGCGGTAACGGCGGCGGTGGGGGCACCGGCGGTGACGGTGGTTCGGGTGTCGGGCAAGGCACCGATGGTGGTGCCGGTGGTACCGGTGGGGTCGGCGGCGACGCGGGTGCTGGTGGTTTTGCCGGTACCGGTGTGGGCGCGGCGGGTGTCAACGGCAACGCGGGTGTGGCCGGTAACGGTGGCACCGGGGGTAATGGTGGTGACGGTGACGCGAACACCGCGCCCGGTGGGGCCGGCTTTAACGGCGGCGCCGGTGGTGATGGTGGTCTGGGTGGCAGCGCGGAAGCCGGCGGCACCAACGGCAACGGCGGTACCGGCGGTAACGGCGGTAACGGCGGCACCGGTGGTGACGGTGCGTCCGGTGTCGGCCTGGGCACCGTGGGTCAGGCCGGTGGCGCTGGTGGTAACGGCGGTGACGCCGGTAACGGTGGCGCGGCCGGTGACGGCAACGGCGCGGCCGGTGTGGTGGGTAACGCGGGTGTCGGCGGTAACGGTGGCACCGGCGGTAACGGCGGGGCCGGTGATGTCGTGCGGCCGGCGGGCCGGGCGACAACCCGGGTGCCGCGGGCTTTAACGGCGGGACCGGTGGTGATGGCGGTGCCGGCGGCAGCGCGGGTGCCGGTGGCACCAACGGCAACGGCGGGCAGGGCGGTAACGGCGGCGGTGGCGGTAATGGTGGTGACGGTGGTTCCGGTGTCGGCTGGGCACCGACGGTCAGGCCGGTGGTACCGGTGGTAACGGCGGTGACGCGGGTAACGGCGGCGCGGCGGGCAGCGGTGCGGGTGCGGCCGGTGTGGTGGGTAACGCGGGTGTCGGCGGTAACGGTGGCACCGGCGGTAACGGTGGGGCCGGTGACAACGCCTCCACGGCCCGGGTGCTGCGGGCTTTAACGGCGGCACCGGCGGTGATGGTGGTGTCGGTGGCAGCGCGGGTGCCGGTGGCACCAACGGCAACGGCGGGCCGGGCGGTAACGGCGGCCTCGGCGGTAATGGTGCTGATGGTGCCGTGCCGGTGTGGGCAGCGACGGTCAGGCCGGCGGGGCCGGTGGTAACGGCGGCGACGCGGGTAACGGTGGCGCGGCGGGCAGCGGTGCGGGTGCGGCCGGTGTGGTGGGTAACGCGGGTGTCGGCGGTGACGGTGGCACCGGCGGTAACGGTGGGGCCGGTGACGCGAACACCGCGGCCGGTGGTGCCGGCTTTAACGGCGGCACCGGTGGTGACGGCGGTGCCGGCGGCAGCGCGGGTGCCGGTGGCACCAACGGCAACGGCGGGCTGGGCGGTAACGGCGGCGGCGGTGGCACCGGCGGTGACGGTGCCGACGGTGTGGGCACCGACGGTCAGGCCGGCGGGGCCGGTGGTAACGGCGGCGACGCCGGTAACGGTGGCGCGGCCGGCAGCGGTGCGGGTGCGGCGGGTGTGGTGGGCAACGCGGGTGTCGGCGGTAACGGTGGCACCGGCGGTAACGGTGGGGCCGGCGATGACGGCACCACGGCGTTGCCTGGCGCCGGTGACGGCGGTGCCGGCACCAACGGCGGCGCTGGCGGGGCCGGCGGTAACGGCGGCAACGCGGGTGCCGGTGGCACCAACGGCAACGGCGGCCTAGGCGGCAACGGCGGCCTGGGCGGTAACGGCGGCGACGGTGGCGCTGACACCGGCACCGGCGCCGGCAACGGCGGGGCGGCCGGTAACGGCGGCGACGCGGGCGACGGCGGCACGGCCGGCTCCGGTGTGGGTGCTGCGGGCACTGACGGCAACGCGGGCACCGGCGGTAACGGCGGTAACGGCGGTAACGGCGGGGCCGGCCTGACCGGCGCTGACGGCACCGGCCCCGGCGGTGACGGCGTGGCCGGCACCGACGGCGGCACCGGCGGCGGCGGCGGCAACGGCGGCTCGGGCAGCACCGCCGGCAACGGCGGCACCGGCGGTAACGGCGGCGGCGGCGGCCTCGGCGGCAACGGCATCGACGGCGGCGCCCCGCCGAGCCCCGCGAGCAACGGGCAGGCCGGCGGCAATGGCGGCAATGGCGGTAACGGCGGGGCTGCCGGCGCCGGCGGCAACGGCGGCGACGCCCTGGGGTCAGGTACCGCCGGCCACGGTGGTGACGGTGGTACCGGCGGCAACAGCGGCTCCGGCGGCAACGCCGGTGCCGGCGGCGACGCCGGCGGCGATCCCGGCACCGTCGGCGGCAACGCTGGAACCGCCGGCAATGCCGGCGGCGACGCCACCGGCGGCACCGGCGGCAACGGCGGCAACGCCCTGGGGACAGGCAACGGCGGTGACGCCGGCAATGGCGGCACCGGCGGCGGCAGCTCGGCCGACACCGTCGGAGACGGCGGGCTCGGCGCCGCTGGCGGTAACGGACCCACTGCCGGCACCAGCAGCGTGGGCGGCAACGGCGTCAACGGCGGCACCGGCGGCACCGGCGGTAACGGCGGCACCGCGGTTACCGGTACCGGCGGGACCGGCGGCACCGGTGGCCTCGGCGGTGACGCCGGGGACGGCGGCAACGGCGGCCAGGGCGGCATGAGCACCGACCCCGGCAGCACCAGCGGTAACGGCGCTGACGGCGGCAACGGCGGTAACGCCGGCGCCGGCGGCCTCGGCGGCAACGGCGGCGCCTCCACCTCTGGCATCGGCGGCCTCGGCGGCAACGGCGGCAACGGCGCCACCAACCTCGCCAGCACCGGCGATCCCGGCACCGGCGGCGCAGGCGGCGACAACACAACGGCCAGCGGCGTCGGCGGCAACGGCGGCAACGGCGGCACCGCCGGCCTCGGCGGTGACGGCGGTGACGGCGGCACCGGCGGTACCGGCGGCACCGCGGCCGGCAACGGCGGTAACGGCGGCAACGCCACCGGCTTTGACGGCAGCGCCGGCGGCGGCAGCGGTGCTAGCGGCGGCAACGGCGGCAACGCCACCGGGGCCGGCGGCACCGGTGGCACCGGCGGCAACGGCTCAGCCGGCGGCGACGCCGGCACCGGCGGCACCGGCGGCACCAGCGGCGACGGCAACCCCGGTGGCCCCGGTACCACCGGCGCCCTCGGCGGCCCAGGCACCCCCGGCAGCGGGCCTACCGGCGGCACCGGTGGGGCCGGCGGTGGCGGCGGCGGTCTGGGTATCCCCGGCGGCACCGGCGGCGCTGGCGGCATTGCCTAGCTGAGACCGGCCTCGGCAGTCGGAGACCACCGTGGTCTGTCGATGTTCATCGACGGTGGCTGGGTAGCGGTCTGTGGGTGCAGTTCACGATCCGTCGCGACAGCCTGACCGAGAGCAAGGTCGAACTGATGGTGCCGGCACCACTGAGTTCGCTTACGGGACAAATCTTTGACCCATTCTTCGAAGAACACCTGCCTGAATTGGCAAGAATCGCTGAGCCAAACGTTGCGAAGAGTCGCGTGGTGGTCCATGACCGCGAGACAATCAGCTACGAGGTAATGGATTACCACTACTCCGGTGGGATAGAGGCGTACAGGGCGTACAGGGCCATGGGCGGTAAAGTCGACTGGACGGGGCGCATCGCGGCCGTCGCTCAGAGGACACCTGCGTGGGTCGACGTGCTTGCCCCGCTTGCGAAGCAGTGCCGGAATGCGATAACGGCAAACCCCGCCTTGGCCGCTAAGTGACGTGGCGCGTTTCGTCTAGCAGTTTCGTCTATCCGCGCGCTGGATGGAGTCCGGCCTTCTTCTTCGGGGATCGTGTGGCGTATCGCGGCCAGTAGCCGAAGTTCGCCGTCGATGGTATCGCGGTAACGGCGGCACCGGCGGCAACGGCGGGGCTGGTGACAACGGCACCTCGCAGGCGCCTGGCGGTGACGGTACTGCGGCGGACAACGGCGGCAACGGCGGGGCCGCGTGTGTGGGACCAGATCAAGGAGGTCGGGCGCGTTGGGGCCGGGGCGGACCCGGCCCAGAGGGGTGGGGCTCGATGCGCACGATGTCGTCGGGCAGCGTTGTTGTTCGGTGACGGTGGTGACGTCGAGGATTTCCCGGCCGGTCGTCGACAATCCCGACGTCGTGTCCATCGGCAGCCTGTCGGGTTGCGGGCACGGCGCCGGGGGGTCGGGGGTGGTGATCGGCGACGCCGGCGGCCGGGATGGCGTGGCTGATCGCGGCGCCGGGCGCCGTCGGCCAGTGGCGGGCCGGGGTGCCGACGCTGGCCTGTACCAGCCCGCAGGTGTTCGACTCGTCGATGACGATCCCGGCTCGACCATCAGCGCGCCGACCGTGTCGGCCACCGAGGTGGCCGTCCAGGGCGCCCGCTGGCGGGGCTCGCACCTTGATGATCACGGCGGACGGCTGAGGGCACTGGTTGTGGTTAGTGGCCAGCGGTTCTTGGGTTCCAGGGCTGTGCGCTTGTGGGGGTGCTGGGAAAGTCTGGCAGTCGGCGTGGGTGGGCGGGTGGGGCCGCGTGGGGGCATGGTGGCGTTGGCCGCGCCGCTGGGGTGCCGCGCGGGGCCGAGCCGCGGGGACGGAGGTGACTGGTTGGTTGTGCATAGCGCGCCCACTGCGGAGGCTTCGCGCCCGGGTTGCTTCGATGGATTGGCGGCGATGGCCGGTCGTTATGGAAAGACATATTCGCATCGTTATGGATGCGCATATATGTTGTTTTATGGATGGACATATTCGCAGCACGGTGGATGCGCATATATGTGTAGCCGGATTGACTGACTACATATAGGTCGGGCTATTCGGTGCGGTAGGTATTCGTTTCGCCGGGGATCATCGGGTCGGTGGGCGCGGGTGTCGGGAGGGTCGGCGCGATTGTGACCAGCGGTGACGCGGCAGCGGGTGGCTCGATGAGGGGCGTGGCGAGTTCGGCGGCCGGCGACGTGTGGACGGGGATTGGGGTGCTGTTTTGGGTGGGTGTTTGTCGGGTGCGGAAACGGAAAATTAACGTTGCGGAATTGGCTGTGATGCGTTTCGGTTGGGCGTACAGTTCCTAGCGCTGGCTTGAAGATTGTTCCTTGTTGTGCTCGTCGTGTGGTGATTGGAGCCCGAGATGTCGTCTTTTTTGATTGCAGCCCCGGAGGCGTTGGCGAGTGCGTCGGCGGATTTGAGTGGGATTGGGGAGGCGATTAGGGAGGCGACGTCGGCGGCGGCGCCCTCGACGACGTCGGTGGTGGCTGCGGCTCAGGATGAGATCTCGGCGGCGATTTCGAAGTTGTTTGGCTCCTATGGGCAGGAGTTTCAGGCGCTGAGCGCGCAGTCGGGGCTGTTCCATTCCCAGTTTGTGAAGTTGTTGTCTTCGGGTGGGTCGGCGTATGTGGGTGCGGAGGCGGCGAATGCGTCGCCGTTGGCGACGGTGATGCAGGACGCCCAGGCGTTGGCGGTGTTCTCCCCGGTGAAGGACATCACGGGGCGCCCGTTGTTCGGGATGGGCGCTAATGGGGTGGCGGGGACCGGGGAGGCCGGTGGGGCCGGCGGGTGGATCGTCGGCAATGGCGGCAATGGTGGGTCGGGCACCAGCGGGGGTGCCGGTGGGGCCGGCGGGAACGCGGGGTTGATCGGGCGTGGCGGCAACGGCGGGGCCGGCGGTGACGGCGATGGTTATGGTGGTATGTGGGCGTGGCGGCAATGGTGGGCTGCTGACCGGCAACGGCGGCAACGGCGGGGTTGGCGGGGAGAACGTCTACGACTTCAGTACGCGGACGGCGGGGCCGGCGGGGCCGGCGGGAACGCCTTTGGTTTGGGCAACGGCGGGAACGGCGGGACCGGCGGCAATGCCTTCGGCGACTTCGGGTCTGGTGGCACCGGCGGGGCCGGCGGCAAGGCTGGCTTGTGGGGTGAGGGCGGTCACGGCGGGGCGGCGGGAATGCCATCGACGAGTTGGGGCTCTGGTGGGAACGGCGGTAACGGCGGGGCCAATGGGCTGATCGGCGGCGGTACCGGCTTCCTGGGTAACGGCGGCGCGGCCGGCGGAAATGGTGGGGCCGGTGGTACCGGCGGGACCGACGCGGTGGGCGGTAACGGCGGGAACGGCGGCGCCAACGCTCAGCTGTTCTCGCTGTTCGGCCACGGCGGTGAGGGCGGCGCGGGCGGTGCCGGTGGGACCGGTAATACCGGCGTCTCGGGCGACCTGACTGGCCCCGGCACGGCGGGGGGGATCGGGGACAACGGCGGGACCGGTGGTAACGGTGGTATTGGTGGGGCCAACGATGCGTTGTTCGGTGGGACCGCCGGCAACGGCGGTCTGGGCGGTAACGGCGGCCAGGGCGGCCAGGGTGGTGATGGTGCGTCGGGTGTGGGCTTTGGCGTGGCCGGTGCTGATGGCGGGCTCGGTGGTAATGGTGGTGACGCGGGGGCTGGTGGGGCCGCTGGCGTGAACAATGCGCTGTTCTTTGGGAAGGCCGGCGTCGCGGGGAACGCGGGCACCGGCGGCGACGGTGGCATCGGTGGTACCGGCGGGGCCGGTGATAACGGTGCGGCCGGCGGGCCGGGCGACAACCCGGGTGGCACCGGCTTTGCCGGCGGTAACGGTGGTGACGGCGGCCAGGGCGGCACGGCCCCTGCGACACCGGCACCAATGGTGCCGGCGGTATGGGCGGTAGCGGCGGCATGGGCGGTAACGGTGGTGATGGTGGTTCGGGTGTCGGGCTGGGCACCGACGGCGGTGCCGGTGGCACCGGCGGGGTCGGCGGTAACGCGGGCAATGGTGGCGCGGCGGGCAGCGGTGCGGGTGCGCCGGCGGCCGCGGGCAGCGCGGGCTTTGCGGGCACCGGTGGTAACGGCGGTAATGGTGGGGCCGGC
Source organism: uncultured Actinomycetota bacterium (assembly GCA_963767375.1). Lineage (GTDB taxonomy): Bacteria > Actinomycetota > Actinomycetes > Mycobacteriales > Mycobacteriaceae > Mycobacterium. The sequence continues at coordinate 560,890 of CAVYDT010000001.1, read as the reverse complement.
GACAACGGCGCCGCGCCCGGTGGTGCCGGCTTTAACGGCGGGGCCGGCGGTGATGGTGGTGCCGGCGGCAACGCGGATGACAGCGGCTTCAACGGCTCCGGTGGTACCGGCGGTAACGGCGGGGCCGGCGGTAATGGTGCGGATGGTGCCGTGGGTGTGGGCGGCCCCGGTCAGGCCGGCGGTACCGGTGGTAACGGTGGTGACGCGGGCAATGGTGGCGCGGCGGGTAGCGGTACGGGCAACGCGGGCAGCGCGGGCAGCGCGGGCACCGGTGGCAACGGTGGTACCGGCGGTAATGGTGGGGCCGGTGATGTCGGCGCGGCCGGCGGGCCGGGCACCAACCCGGGTGCTACCGGCTTTGCCGGCGGTGCCGGTGGTGACGGCGGTACCGGTGGCAGCGCGGGTGCCGGTGGCACCAACGGCAACGGTGGGCAGGGCGGTAACGGCGGCGGTGGGGGCACCGGCGGTGACGGTGGTTCGGGTGTCGGCTTGGGTGTGGCCGGTGGTGCCGGTGGTGACGGCGGGGTCGGCGGGAACGCGGGTAATGGCGGCGCGGCGGGCAGCGGTGTCGGCAACGCGGGTGTGGCGGGTAACGCGGGCACCGGTGGTAACGGTGGTACCGGCGGTAATGGTGGGGCCGGTGATGTCGGCCTCAACGGCGCGCCGGGCGACAACCCGGGTGGTTTGGGTAACACGGGTGGGGTCGGCGGTGATGGCGGTGACGGCGGCAGCGCGGGTGTGGGTGGCACCAACGGCAACGGTGGTTTGGGCGGTAACGGCGGCGGTGGGGGCACCGGCGGTGACGGTGGTTCGGGTGTCGGGCAAGGCACCGATGGTGGTGCCGGTGGTACCGGTGGGGTCGGCGGCGACGCGGGTGCTGGTGGTTTTGCCGGTACCGGTGTGGGCGCGGCGGGTGTCAACGGCAACGCGGGTGTGGCCGGTAACGGTGGCACCGGGGGTAATGGTGGTGACGGTGACGCGAACACTCGCGGCCGGTGGGGCCGGCTTTAACGGCGGCGCCGGTGGTGATGGTGGTCTGGGTGGCAGCGCGGAAGCCGGCGGCACCAACGGCAACGGTGGTACCGGCGGTAACGGCGGTAACGGCGGCACCGGCGGTGACGGTGCGTCCGGTGTCGGCCTGGGCACCGTGGGTCAGGCCGGTGGCGCTGGTGGTAACGGCGGTGACGCCGGTAATGGTGGCGCGGCCGGTGACGGCAACGGCGCGGCCGGTGTGGTGGGTAACGCGGGTGTCGGCGGTAACGGTGGCACCGGCGGTAACGGCGGGGCCGGTGATGTCGGTGCGGCCGGCGGGCCGGGCGACAACCCGGGTGCCGCGGGCTTTGCCGGCGGTACCGGTGGTGATGGCGGTGCCGGCGGTAGCGCGGGTGCCGGTGGCACCAACGGCAACGGCGGGCAGGGCGGTAACGGCGGCGGTGGTGGCACCGGTGGTGACGGTGGTTCCGGTGTCGGGCAAGGCACCGACGGTGGTGCCGGTGGTACCGGTGGTGCCGGTGGTGACGCGGGTAACGGTGGCGCGGCGGGCAGCGGTGCGGGTGCGCGGGTGTCGCGGGTAACGCGGGTGTCGGCGGCACCGGTGGCACCGGCGGTAACGGTGGTGACGGCGACGCGAACACCGCGGCCGGTGGTGCCGGCTTTAACGGTGGCACCGGCGGTGACGGTGGTGCCGGTGGTAGCGCGGGTGCCGGTGGCACCAACGGCAACGGCGGTACCGGCGGTAACGGCGGCGGCGGCGGCACCGGTGGTGACGGTGCTAATGGTGTGGGCACCGACGGTCAGGCCGGTGGGGCCGGTGGTAACGGCGGCGACGCCGGTAACGGTGGCGCGGCCGGCAGCGGTGCGGGCAACGCGGGTGTTGCGGGCAATGCGGGCACCGGCGGTGACGGTGGTACCGGCGGTAACGGTGGGGCTGGTGATGTCGGTGCGGCCGGCGGGCCGGGCGACAACCCGGGTGCCGCGGGCTTTGCCGGTGGTACCGGCGGTGATGGTGGTGCCGGTGGTAGCGCGGGTGTCGGTGGCACCAATGGCAACGGCGGTACCGGCGGTAACGGCGGCGGTGGTGGCACCGGTGGTGACGGTGGTTCCGGTGTTGGGCAAGGCACCGATGGTGGTGCCGGTGGTACCGGTGGTACCGGTGGTGACGCGGGTAACGGTGGGGCGGCCGGCAGCGGTGCGGGCAACGCGGGTGTCGCGGGTAACGCGGGCACCGGCGGTAACGGTGGCACCGGCGGTAACGGTGGGGCTGGCGATGTCGGTGCGGCCGGCGGGCCGGGCGACAACCCGGGTGCCGCGGGCTTTGCCGGCGGTACCGGTGGTGATGGTGGTGCCGGCGGTAGCGCGGGTGCCGGTGGCACCAACGGCAACGGCGGCCGGGCGGTAACGGCGGCGGTGGTGGCACCGGCGGTGACGGTGGTTCCGGTGTCGGCCTGGGCACCGACGGTGGTGCCGGTGGTACCGGTGGTGCCGGTGGTGACGCGGGTAACGGTGGCGCGGCGGGCAGCGGTGCGGGCACGCGGGTGTCGCGGGTAACGCGGGCACCGGCGGCACCGGTGGCACCGGCGGTAACGGTGGTGACGGCGACGCGAACACCGCGGCCGGTGGTGCCGGCTTTAACGGTGGCACCGGCGGTGATGGCGGTGTCGGTGGCAACGCGGGTGTCGGTGGCACCAACGGCAACGGCGGTCCGGCGGTAACGGCGGCGGCGGCGGCACCGGCGGTGACGGTGCTAACGGTGTGGGCACCGTGGGTCAGGCCGGCGGGGCTGGTGGTAATGGTGGTGACGCCGGTAACGGTGGCGCGGCCGGCAGCGGTGCGGGCACGCGGGTGTGGTGGGCAACGCGGGCACCGGCGGCAACGGTGGCACCGGCGGTAACGGTGGGGCTGGTGATGTCGGGGCGGCCGGCGGGCCGGGCGACAACCCGGGTGCCGCGGGCTTTGCCGGCGGTACCGGCGGTGATGGCGGTGCCGGCGGTAGCGCGGGTGCCGGTGGCACCAACGGCAACGGCGGCCTGGGCGGTAACGGCGGCGGCGGTGGCACCGGCGGTGACGGTGGTTCCGGCGTCGGCCTGGGCACCGACGGTGGTGCCGGTGGTACCGGTGGTGCCGGTGGCGACGCCGGTAACGGCGGCGCGGCGGGCAGCGGTGCGGGTGCGGCGGGTGTTGTGGGTAACGCGGGCACCGGCGGCACCGGTGGCACCGGCGGTAACGGTGGTGACGGCGACGCGAACACCGCGCCCGGTGGTGCCGGCTTTAACGGTGGCACCGGCGGTGATGGCGGTGCCGGTGGCAACGCGGGTGCCGGTGGCACCAACGGCAACGGCGGTACTGGCGGTAACGGCGGCAACGGCGGCACCGGCGGTGACGGCGCGTCCGGTGTCGGACTGGGTACCGACGGTCAGGCCGGCGGGGCTGGTGGTAATGGTGGTGACGCCGGCAACGGTGGGGCGGCCGGCAGCGGTGCGGGCAACGCGGGTGTCGCGGGCAATGCGGGCACCGGCGGCAACGGTGGCACCGGCGGTAACGGTGGTGACGGCGACGCGAACACCGCGGCCGGTGGTGCCGGCTTTAACGGCGGCACCGGCGGTGACGGCGGTGCCGGCGGCAACGCGGGTGCCGGTGGCACCAACGGCAACGGCGGCCTGGGCGGTAACGGCGGCGGCGGCGGCACCGGCGGTGACGGTGCGGCCGGTGTCGGCCAGTACGACGGTCAGGCCGGCGGGGCTGGTGGTAATGGTGGTGACGCCGGCAACGGTGGGGCGGCCGGCAGCGGTGCGGGCAACGCGGGTGTCGCGGGCAACGCGGGCACCGGCGGCAACGGTGGCACCGGCGGTAACGGTGGTGACGGCGACGCGAACACCGCGGCCGGTGGTGCCGGCTTTAACGGCGGCACCGGCGGTGACGGCGGTGCCGGCGGCAACGCGGGTGCCGGCGGCACCAACGGCAACGGCGGCTTAGGCGGTAACGGCGGCGGCGGCGGCACCGGCGGTGACGGTGCGGCGGGTGTGGCCAGCGACGGTCAGGCACGGCGGCGCTGGTGGTAATCGGTGGCGACGGCGGCAACGGCGGCGCGGCCGGCAGCGGTGCGGGCAACGCGGGTGTCGCGGGCACCGGGTGTCGGCGGCAATGGTGGCACCGGCGGCAACGGCGGGGCCGGCGACACCGGCACCGCGGGCAACGCCGGCTTCGCGGGCGGCACCGGCGGTGACGGCGGCAGGCGGCAACTCCGGCAACGGCGGCACCACCGGCAGCGGCGGCGCGGCCGGCGCCGGCGGCACCGGCGGCGACGGCGGCGCCGATACCGGCACCGGCGGGACCACCGCCCCGGCCGGCGGCGCCGACGGCGACGGCGCCGATCAGAGCGTCGGCTTCCAAGGCGGCAACGGTGGCCAAGGCGGGGCCGGCGGCGCTGGCGGCGGCACCCCCAACGGCGGCACCAACGGCGACGGCGGCCTGGGTGGTAACGGCGGCACCGCCGGCGCCGGCGGCAACAACACGACCGACTCGAGCACCGGCAACTTGGTCGTCGGCGGTGGTGGCGGCGGCGGCGGCGCGGGCGGCACCGGCGGCAACGCCGGCACCGGCAGCGGCGTCGGCGGCGCCGGCGGGGCCGGCGGCAACGCCGGCAACGGCGGCGAGGGCGGCGTCGCCACCACCACGGGCGCCACCCCTGCCACGGGTGCAGGCGGCGACTTTGGCTTCGGCGGCGACGGTGCCGGCGCCGCTGGCGGCGTAGGCGGTAACGGCGGCGCCGGCGGCGGCGGTGGCGGCGGCGGCGCCGCCCAGGTCAATGCCGCTGCCGGCGGTGGCGGCGGTGGTGGCGGTTCGGCCGGCGCGGTCGGCGGTGTCGCCGGCGACGGCGGCTTCGGCGGCGACGGCACCAGCCCCACCGCCGTCTGCCGTGGGCCTCGGCGGTGCCGGCGGTAACGGCGCCGACGCCTCGGGCACCGGCGGTGGTGGCGGCGGCGGCGGCAACGCCGACACCAACGCCACCCGGCACCGGCGACGGTGGTCGGCGGCGACGATGGTGCCGCCGGCGGCGGCGGCGGCCCCGGCGCCAACGGTGAATGCTTCGGCAACAGCGGCGGTAACGGCGGCACCGGCGGCGCGGGCGGCGGCGGCGGCAGCGGCTTGTGGGCCTCGGCGTACGGCAGCCCCGGCCAGTCCGTCTAACACCGACTAACACCGGCGGCACCGGTGGTAATGGCGGGCGGGGCCGGCGGGGTCGTAGCCACCCCCAAACGGTGCCACCGGCGGCGGCGGCGGCTGTTGGCCCATTGCCATCGGCGGCGCTGGTAGCGCCACCGCGGTGGACGGCGCCGGCAGCAGCTCGGTGGCGGTGCCGCGCGCGGCGTCGTAGCTGCTGGGTAAGGCTGAGACCGTCACCGTTGTTGGCTGATGCACCACCTGGCAGCGGATAACGCCGGCGGCTTGGCGCCGCCGGTGCCGGGGCGAACAGCGGGTGCGGTCCTGACCAGCCAGGTGGTTACCCGGTGCGGCGGTTGGGAGCCGCCCGACCGTGGCTGGGTGGCTGGGTCTGGTGGTGGCGGCCGAGGCAAAGGATGGGCGGGTTTGACCCGGATGCCCGCAGCCGGATGAGCATGTGGCTGGGCGCCCGCCTGTCTGAACTGCCAGCCGGTAGCGACCCGCGGGCGTGCTAGCCGGATCCGGTCGCCCGCAACCCCCGGCGCGCGAGTGGGAGTGCCCGCCCGGCGAGCGGGTGGGGGTACTCCCCGACCTTGTGGGGCCGGGGCCCCATGCCCGTGCACGTGGGTGTCGCCCAACGGGCCTGTGGACGGCCCGGTGATGGTCAGCGCGGCGCTGAGGGCACCATCGCGTCGATTTAGGTGCGCTCCGGATTCGATGACGGGGCCGCGGCGGGCGTGGGCGAGCTCGTCGGCGGTGTGGACGCGACGTGCGGCGACTCCGATATCCTCGGCGAGTTTGACGAAACCCGATGGGGGACCAAATCGAGGAGGTCGGGCGCGTTGGGGCCGGGGCGGACCCGGCCCCGAGGCGTTGGGGCTGGATGCGCACGATGTCGTCGGTACCGTTGTGGTTCGGTGACGGTGGTGACGTCGCGGTTTTCGGGCGCCGGTGTGCACAATCCCGACGTGGTGTCCATTGGCGAGCTGTCTGGGGGGGTCGGGGCGGTGATCGCGGCACCGAGGGCCGCGATGGCGTAGCTGATCGCGGCGCCGGTCGCCGTCAGCCAGTCGTGGGCCGGGGCGCCGGCGCCGGCCTGCGCCAGCCCGGAGGTGCTCGACTCGTCGATGACGATTACCGGCTCGGGCATCAGCGCCCCGACCGTGTCGGCCACCGAGGTGGCCGTCCGGGGCACCCGCCGGCAGGGTTCCCACCGATAGTGACCGTAGTAGGTCTATTCGGAAGGCCGGCGACCAAACAGCGCGAGGCGTTCCGTGCTCCTGATGGGTGTTCGCGGCCCGCTGCGGTCGGCTTCGCTCGCCTGTCGGCTCGCTCAGCCGCCGGGATTACCGATGATCTCGACTCCGGTGCCGTTCCAGCGGAACTTCACTGTGGTGCCTAACCCGATGCCGCTGGGGTACGTCAACGCGATGGTGTCGCCGGTGTGCTGCGAGGCGTCGATCCCGTGTGAACCCGAACGTGTCGGCACCCCTTGGGGTATGTGTTTGCCGAGATGAAACATCACCGCCCGGGGTGGTGGGGTTGTCGGCGTTGGTGTTGGCCTTGATGATCACGGCGGACAGCGGAGCGCACTGGTTGTGGTTACCGGCCAGCGGTTCTGGGTTCCAGGGCTGCGCGGTTGTGGCGCGCGGAAGTCGGGCAGTCCCAGGCGGTGGGGCCGCGCGGGGGCATGGTGCGTTGGGCCCGCCGCTGGGGTGCGCGCCGCGCGGGGCCGAACCCGGGGACGGAGATGACTGGCTGGTTGTGCAGGGCGCGCCCACTGCGGTGCCGGTACGGGCATTCGGTGAAGGCACTCGATGGCTGCCCGGGTAGCGATACGCTGCCCGCCCGGGCTGCTTCGATGATTGGCGGCGATGGCCGGTCTTTATGGAAAGACATATTCGCATCATTATGGATGCGCATATGTGTTGTCTTATGGATCGACATATTCGGATCACGGTGGATGCGCATATATGTATCCGGATTGATGGCTCGATATATTCATATAGATTTCATATAAATATAGAGCGAGCTATTCGGTGCGGTATGTCCTCGTTTCAGCGGGGATCATCGGGTCGGTGGCCGCGGGTGTCGGGAGGATCGGCGCGATTCTGACCAGCGGTAACGCGGCGGCGGCTGGCCCGATGAGGGGCGTGGCGGGTTCGGCGGCCGGCGACGTGTTTGACGGGGATTGCGGTGCTGTTTTGAGTGGCTGCTGTCGGGTGAGGAAACGGAAAATTAGCGTTGCGGAATTGGCTGCGCACCATTTCGGTCGGGCGTAGAGTTCTCAGCGCTGTCGTGAAGATTGTTCCTTGGTCGTGTGTCGGCCCGGAGGGGATTGGAGCCCATGATGTCGTCTTTCCTGATCGCAGCCCCGGAGGAGTTGGCTAGTGCGTCGGCGGATTTGAGTGGGATTGGGGAGGCGATCAGGGAGGCGACGTCGGCGGCGGCGCCCTCGACCACGTCGGTGGTGGCCGCGGCTCAAGATGAGATCTCGGCGGCGATTTCGAAGTTGTTTGGCGGCTACGGTCAGGAGTTTCAGGCGCTGAGCGCGCAGGCGGGGCTGTTTCATAGTTCGTTCGTGCAGTCCTTGACCTCGGGTGGCAACGCGTATGCGGCCGCCGAGTTGGGCGGTTCGAACCTGCTGCAGTCCATTGTCGAGGCGGCCCAGCCGTTCGGGATCTTCTCGCCCGTTGAGGCGATTGACGGGGCGCTCGCTGTTCGTCAACGGCGCCGCTGGGGTGGCCGGTGTGGACGGCGGTGCTGGCGCGCCCGGCGGATGGATTATCGGCAACGGCGGCGCCGGCGCCGCCGGCGTGGATAGCGGTAGCGGTGGTAACGGCGGGGCCGCGGGCCTGTGGGGCGCTGGCGGTGCTGGCGGTGCCGGCGGTACCGGCGGTACCGGTGGTAACGGCGGGGCCAATGGGTTGATCGGCGGCGGTAACGGCGGGGTCGGCGGGGTCGGCGGTGTCGGCGGGACCGACGCGGTTGGCGGTACCGGCGGCAACGGCGGGGCCAACAGGCAGCTGTTCTCGCTGAACGGTGTCGGCGGTGCCGGCGGGGCCGGCGGTAACGGCGGGGCCGGTAACCCCGGCGCCTCGGGCGACCTCACCGGCCCCGGCACGGCGGGGGGGATCGGGGACAACGGCGGGACCGGTGGTAACGGTGGTATTGGTGGGGCCAACGATGCGTTGTTCGGTGGGAGCGCCGGCAACGGCGGCCTGGGCGGTAACGGCGGGGCCGGCGGCCAGGGTGGTGATGGCGCGTCGGGTGTGGGCTTTGGCGTGGCCGGTGCTGATGGCGGGCTCGGCGGTAATGGTGGCGGCGCGGGGGCCGGTGGGAACGCTGGCGCCAACAATGCGCTGTTCTTTGGGAACGCGGGCACCGTGGGCGCCAATGGCACCGGCGGCGCCGGCGGTAACGGCGGCACCGGCGGGGCCGGTGATGTCGGCACCGCGGGCACCGGTGACGGCGGGGCCGGCGGCAACGGCTTTAACGGCGGCGCGGGCGGTCAGGGCGGCGTGGGCGGCGCCGGCATCGGCGGTGTGGGCGGCGGGGCCGGCGGTAACGGCGGTAACGGCGGCACCGGCGGCGGCGGCGGTAACGGGTCCGACGGTGTGCTGAACGCCGGCGGGACTGGCGGTAACGGCGGGAACGGTGGGGCGGCCGGGGCGGCCGGCACCGGCACCGACGGCGGCGCCGACGGCACCAACGGCACCGGCGGTAACGGCGGTAACGCCGGTAACGGCGGTAACGGCGCCACCGGCGCTGCGGGCACCGGTGACGGCGGGGCCGGCGGCAATGGCACCGATGGCGGCGCGGGCGGTCACGGGCGGCACCGGCGGGGCCGGGGTGGCCGGTGTGGGCGGCGGGGCCGGCGGTAACGGCGGTGTCGGCGGCGCCGGCGGCGGCGGCGGTAACGGGTCCGACGGTGTGCTGAATGCCGGCGGGACTGGCGGTAACGGCGGTAACGGTGGGGCGGCCGGGGCGGCCGGCACCGGCACCGACGGCGGTGCCGACGGCACCAACGGCACCGGCGGTAACGGCGGTAACGCCGGTAACGGCGGTAACGGCGCCACCGGCGCTGCGGGCACCGGTGACGGCGGGGCCGGCGGCAATGGCACCGATGGCGGCGCGGGCGGCACGGGCGGCACCGGCGGGGCCGGGGTGGCCGGTGTGGGCGGCGGGGCCGGCGGTAACGGCGGTGTCGGCGGCACCGGCGGCGGCGGCGGTAACGGGTCCGACGGTGTGCTGAATGCCGGCGGGACTGGCGGTAACGGCGGTAACGGCGGAGCGGCCGGGGCGGCCGGCACCGGCACCGACGGCGGTGCCGACGGCACCAACGGCACCGGCGGTAACGGCGGTAACGCCGGCAACGGCGGCAACGGCAGCACCGGCGCCGCGGGCACCGGCGACGGCGGGGCCGGCACCGACGGCACCGATGGCGGCGCGGGCGGCACGGGCGGCAACGGCGGCGCCGGGGTTAACGGCGTCGGCGGCGGCAACGCCGGCAACGGCGGCAACGGCGGTAAGGGCGGCGACGGCGGCAACGGCGCCGACGGCGTCCTGAACCCCGGCGGGACTGGCGGTAACGCCGGCAACGGCGGGGCGGCCGGCGCGGCCGGCACCGCCACCGACGGCGGCGCCAACGGCACCGACGGCACCGGCGGCAACGGCGGTAACGCCGGTAACGGCGGCAACGGCGGCAACGGCGCCAACGCCACCACCTTCGGCGCCGCCGGCGTCAGCGGCACCGACGGCGGCGCAGGCGGTCAGGGCGGCGCCGGCGGCGCAGGCGTCGGCGGTGTCGGCGGCGGTAACGGCGGCGACCGGCGGCATCGGCGGGACCGGCGGGGCCGGCGGCAACGGCTTCGAGGGCGGCATCGACACCGACGGCGGCGCCGGCGGTAACGGCGGCGCCGGCGGGGCGGCCGGGGCCGGCGGCCTTGGCACCGACGGCGGTACCGACGGCACCAACGGCACCGGCGGCAACGGCGGTAACGCCGGCAACGGCGGCAACGGCTCCAACGGTCTCGCCAGCGCCGGTTTGAGCGGCGACACCGGCGGCGCCGGCGGTACGGGCGGCGCGGGCGGCGCTGGCGTCGGCGGTGTCGGCGGCGGCAACGGCGGCAACGGCGGCATCGGCGGCAACGGCGGCAACGGCGGCAACGGCGGCGCCGTGGCCATTAACGGCACCGGCGGCGGCCAGGGCGGCAACGGCGGTGTCGGCGGTAACGCCGGCAGCGCGGACGCGACCAACGGCAACGGCGGCGCCGGCGGCGCCGGTGGTGCCGGCGGCAACGGCAGCGAGAACGGCGCCACCGGCGTAGCCGGCAACGGCGCCGACGGCGGCCAGGGCGGCAACGGCGGCAACGCCGGCACCAACGGTGTGGGCGGCAACGGCGGCAACGCCGGCAGCGGCGGCGCCGGCGGCACCGGCGCCGACGGCGGTAACGGCAGCAGCGGATTCGGCGGCAACGGCGGCAACGGCGGCGACGCCGGCACCGCCGGCAACGCCGGCAGCCTCTCCGGCACCAACGGCAACGGCGGCGACGGCGGGACGGGCGGCAGCGGCGGCAACGGCGGCGCGGGCAGCCCAGACAGCGGCACCGGCCCCGGTAATGGCGGCAACGGCGGCACCGGCGGCAACGGCGGCGCCGGCAGCGCGGTCGGCACCGGCGGTACCGGCGGCACCGACGGCAACGGCGGCAACGCCGGCAGCGGCGGCACCGGCGGCCAAGGCGCTGACGGCCTGGCCGGCACCGGCGACAACGCCGGCCACGGCGGTAACGGCGGCGACGGCGGCATCGGTGGGGTGGCCGGTGGTGCGACCGGCGCCGCGGGCACCGACGGCAATGGCGGTAACGCGGGCAACGGCGGTAACGGCGGGTCCGGTACCGATGGCACGGCGGGCAGCCCGGACGGTACGGACGGCGGGCAGGGCGGCGCCGGCGGTGTCGGCGGTAACGCCGGCGGCGCGGCCGCGACCAACGGCAACGGCGGTACCGGCGGCACCGGCGGCCAAGGTGGTGCGGGTTATGACCCGTCCACCGACGGCACCGCTGCGGCGGGTACCAACGGCGGTAACGGCGGCGGCGGCGGTAACGGCGGGGCTGGCGGGGCGGCCGGCACCGGCGGTCTCGGTGGGACCGACGGCAACGGCGGTAACGCCGGTAACGGCGGGGCCGGTGGGACCGGTACGGCTGGTGCGGACGGCACCGGGCAGGCCGGCGGTGACGGCGGTAACGGCGGCGACGGCGGCGTCGGTGGTGTGGCCGGTGGTGCGACTGGCACCGCGGGCACCGACGGCAATGGCGGTAACGCGGGCAACGGCGCTAACGGCGGCTCCGGTGTGGCCGGCACGGCCGGGACCCCGGACGGTACGGACGGCGGCCTGGGTGGTAGCGGTGGTGTCGGCGGTAACGCCGGCGGCGCGGCCGCGACCAACGGCAACGGCGGTAACGGCGGCACCGGCGGCCAAGGTGGTGCGGGTTATGACCCGTCCACCGACGGCACCGCGGCGGCGGGTACCAACGGCGGTAACGGCGGCGGCGGCGGTAACGGCGGGGCCGGCGGGGCGGCCGGCACCGGCGGTGTCGGTGGGACCGACGGCAACGGCGGTAACGCCGGTAACGGCGGGGCCGGTGGGACCGGTACGGCTGGTGCGGACGGCACCGGGGATGCCGGCGGTAATGGCGGTGACGGCGGCGACGGCGGCGTCGGTGGTGTGGGCGGTGGTTTGACCGGCACCGCGGGCACCGACGGCAATGGCGGTAACGCGGGCAACGGCGCTAACGGCGGCTCCGGTGTGGCCGGCACGGCCGGCGCCCCGGACGGTACGGACGGCGGGCTGGGTGGTAGCGGTGGTGTCGGCGGTAACGCCGGCGGCGCGGCCGCGACCAACGGCTCCGGCGGCTCCGGCGGCACCGGCGGCCAAGGTGGTGCGGGTTATGACCCGTCCACCGACGGCACCGCGGCGGCGGGTACCAACGGCGGTAGCGGCGGCGGCGGCGGTAACGGTGGGGCTGGCGGGGCGGCCGGCACTGGCGGTGTCGGTGGGACCGACGGTAATGGCGGTAACGCCGGGAACGGCGGGGCCGGTGGGACCGGTACGGCTGGTGCGGACGGCACCGGGGATGCCGGCGGTAATGGCGGTAACGGCGGCAACGGCGGCGTCGGTGGTGTGGGCGGTGGTTTGACCGGCACCGCGGGCACCGACGGCAATGGCGGTAACGCGGGCAACGGCGCTAACGGCGGCTCCGGTGTGGCCGGCACGGCCAGCAGCGCGGACGGTACGGACGGCGGGCAGGGCGGCACCGGCGGTGTCGGCGGTAACGCCGGCGGCGCGGCCGCGACCAACGGCTCCGGCGGCACCGGCGGCACCGGCGGCCAAGGTGGTGCGGGTTATGACCCGTCCACCGACCCCAACGCGGTGGCCGGCGCGTCCGGCGGTAACGGCGGCACCGGCGGCGACGGCGGGGCCGGTGGGGCGGTCGGCACCGGCGGTGTCGGCGGGACCAGCGGCAACGGCGGTAACGCCGGGGCCGGCGGGGCCGGCGGGACCGGTGTGGCCGGCGTGGGCGCCAACGGCGGCAATGGTGGTAACGGCGGCGGTGGCGGTACCGGCGGTGTGGCCGGCGGTGTGGGCGCCTCCGCGGGCAACGGCGGGGCCGGTGGCCTCGGTGGTAACGGCGGCGACGGCGACGTCGGCAGCGGCGGCCCTTCGAGCGTCGGCTTCCAAGGTGGCAATGGTGGCGGTGGCGGGGCCGGCGGGACCGGCGGCGGCACCCCCAACGGCGGAACCAACGGCGACGGTGGCCTGGGCGGTAACGGCGGCACCGCCGGCGCCGGCGGGTTCAACAGCGACTTCACCAACACCAACATTGTCACCGGCGGCGGCGGCGGCGGTGGTGGGGCCGGCGGGACCGGCGGCAGCGCCGGCAGCGGCATCGGCAGCGGCGGCGCCGGCGGCAACGGCGGCAACGGCGGCAGCGGCGGCGAGGGCGGCCTCGCCGTCAGCCTCAGTGCCTCCGGTGACCCCGGCGCCGGCGGTGGCGGTGGCGCCGGAGCCGACGCCGCTGGCGGCGTGGGCGGTAACGGCGGCGCCGGCGGTGGCGGTGGCGGTGGCGGCACCGTCTTGGCCGCCGCCGCTGCCGGCGGTGGCGGCGGTGGTGGCGGTTCGGCCGGCGCGGTCGGCGGTGTCGCCGGCGACGGCGGCGCCGGCGGCGACGGCGTCAGCTTCAGCCCCGTTGCCCAGGGTTTGGGCGGTGCCGGCGGTAGCGGCGCCGACGGCTCGGGCACCGGTGGTGGTGGTGGCGGCGGCGGCAACGCCAACACCATCGCCAACCCCAGCACCGACAACGGTGTCGCCGGCAACGATGGTGCCGCCGGCGGCGGCGGCGGCTCCGGCGCCAGCAGTGATTTCTTCTCGAACCAGGGAGGCAACGGCGGCACCGCCGGCGCGGGCGGCGGCGGCGGCGGCGGCTTCGAGGGCTCCGCCGGCAACGGCAGCGCCGGCCAGTCCGTCTAACACCGTCTAACACGAGGCGGCGGGGTCGTAGCCACCCCCAAACGGTGCAACCAACGGCCGCGGCGGTAACGGCGGCGGCTGCTGGCCCATTGCCATCGGCGGCGCTGGTAGCGCCGCCGCGGTGGACGGCACCGGCAGCAGGCCTGGTGGCGGTGCCGTGCGCGGCGTCGTAGCTGCTGGGTGCGGACAGCGGAGCACACTCGTTGTGGTTACCGGGCCAGCGGTTCCGGGTTCCAGGGCTGAGCGGTTGTGGCGGTGCTGGGAAAAGTCGGGCAGTCCCAGTGGGCCGCGCAGGGGCATGGTGCGTTGGGGCCGTCGCTCGTGCGCGCGCCGCGCGGGGCCGAACCCGGGGACAGCGGTGACTGGCTGGTTGTGCAGGGCGCGCCCACTGCGGAGGCTGCCCGCCCGGGTTGCTTTGTTGAGTGGCGGCGATTGCCGGTCTTTATGGAAAGGCATATTCGCATCATTATGGATGCGCATATGTCGAGCCGGATTGATGACTATGTAGAGCGAGCTATTCGATGCGGTAGGTATTCGTGTCAGCGGGGATCATCGGGTCGGTGGCCGCGGGTGTCGGGAGGATCGGCGCGATTCTGACCAGCGGCGACGCGGCAGCGACTGGCCCGATGAGGGGCGTGGCGGGCTGGGCGGCCGGCGACGTGTGGACGGGGATTGCGGTGCTGTTTTAAGTGGGTGCTGTCGGGTGAGGAAACGGCAAATTACGTTGCGGAATTGGCTGCGCACCATTTCGGTCGGGCGTACAGTTCCTAGCGCTGTCTGAAGATTGTTCCTTGTTGTGCTCGTCGTGTGGTGATTGGAGCCCGAGATGTCGTCTTTTTTGATCGCAGCCCCGGAGGCGTTGGCGAGTGCGTCGGCGGATTTGAGTGGGATTAGGGAGGCGATCCAGGAGGCCACCTCGGCGGCGGCGCCCTCGACCACGTCGGTGGTGGCCGCGGCCCAAGATGAGATCTCGGCGGCGATTTCGAAGTTGTTTGGCGGCTATGGGCAGGAGTTTCAGGCGCTGAGCGCGCAGTCGGGGCTGTTCCATTCCCAGTTTGTGAAGTTGTTGTCTTCGGGTGGGTCGGCGTATGTGGGTGCGGAGGCGGCGAATGCGTCGCCGTTGGCGACGGTGATGCAGGACGCCCAGGCGTTGGCGGTGTTCTCCCCGGTGAAGGACATTACGGGGCGTCCGTTGTTCGGCATGGGCGCTAATGGGGAGGCGGGGACCGGGCAGGCCGGTGGGGCTGGCGGGTGGATCATCGGCAATGGCGGCAATGGTGGGTCGGGCACCAGCGGGGGTGCCGGTGGGGCCGGCGGGAACGCGGGGTTGATCGGGCGTGGCGGCAACGGCGGGGCCGGTGGTGACGGCGATGGTAATGGTGGTAATGGTGGGCGTGGCGGCAATGGTGGGCTGCTGACCGGCAACGGCGGGAACGGCGGGATTGGCGGGGATAACTTCAACGACTTCAGTAGCGGTGGGGCCGGCGGGGCCGGCGGGAACGCCTTTGGTTTGGGCAGCGGCGGGAACGGCGGGGCCGGCGGGAATGCCTTCGGCGAGTTCGGGTCTGGTGGGACCGGCGGGGCCGGCGGTGTTGGTGGCCTGTGGGGTCATGGCGGTAACGGCGGGAACGGCGGGAATGCGTTCGACGAGTTGGGGTCTGGTGGGACCGGCGGTAACGGCGGGGCCAATGGGCTGATCGGCGGCGGTAACGGCGGTAATGGCGGTAATGGCGGGCTCGGCGGGACCGACGCGGTGGGCGGTACCGGCGGTAATGGTGGGGCCAACCAGCAGGTGTTCTCGCTGAAGGGCGACGGCGGCACCGGTGGTACCGGTGGTACCGGTGGCACCGGTAATACCGGCGTGGCGAGCACCGATCCCACCGTGCCCGGCGGGCCCGGGGACAACGGCGGGACCGGTGGTACCGGTGGTAATGGTGGGGCCAACCATGCGGTGTTTGGCGGGACCGGCGGGGTGGGCGGCCTGGGCGGTAACGGCGGCCAGGGCGGCATGGGCGGTGAGGGTGCTGCGGGTGTGGGCAGCGACGGTGGTGCCGGTGGTACCGGTGGTAATGGTGGTGACGCCGGGGCCGGTGGGAAAGCTGGCGTCAACAATGCGCTGTTCTTTGGGAAGGACGGCGTCGCGGGTAACGCGGGCACCGGCGGCGTCGGTGGCACCGGTGGTACCGGTGGTAACGGCGATGCGGCCTCCGCGCCGGGTGGTACCGGCTTTAACGGCGGCGCCGGCGGTGACGGCGGCCAGGGCGGCTCGGCCCCTGACGACACCGGCACCAACGGTGCGGGTGGTTTGGGCGGTAACGGCGGGACCGGTGGCACCGGTGGTGACGGCCTCGCGAGTGTGGGCGGCCCCGGTAGTGCCGGTGGTACCGGTGGTAACGGCGGCGCCGCCGGCAACGGTGGCGCGGCCGGCACCGGTGCGGGCGCGCCTGGTGTGGTGGGCGACGCGGGCACCGGCGGTACCGGCGGTACCGGCGGTAACGGTGGTGCCGGCGACGCCATCGGTACCGGTGCGACCGGAGGTGTCGGCGGGGCCGGTGGCGCCGGCGGTGTGGGCACCACCGGCTTGGCCGGCGACGGCGGTGGCGGCGGTGGCGGCGGCGGCGTCGGCCGCGTCGCATCCGTCGCCGGCGGCACCATTACCGACAGCACCGCCGTCGGCGGGGCCGGTGGAGCCGGTGGCGCCGGCACCACCGAAGCGGTCGGCGGGGCCGGCGGCACCGGTGGCACCGGCTTTGTCGGCACCATCGGCGGCTCCATTACTGGCAGCACCGCCACCGGCGGGGTCGGCGGGATCGGCGGCACCGGTGGCGGCACCGGCGGCGCCGGCGGCGTCGGCTTCGTCGGCGCCATCGGCGGCTCCATTACTGGCAGCACCGCCACCGGCGGGGTCGGCGGGGTCGGCGCCAACGGCGGCACCGCCGGTGCCGGCGGCCTCGGCTTCGTCGGCACCATCGGCGGCTCCGTCACTGACAGCACCGCCACCGGCGGGGCCGGCGGGGCAGGCGGCACCAACGGCGGCATCGGCGGCCGCGGCGGCGCCGGCTTCATCGGCACCATCGGCTCCGTCACTGACGGCATTGCCACCGGCGGCAATGGCGGGGCCGGCAGCAACGGCGGCACCGGCGGCAACGGCGGCAACGGCTTCCTCGTCGTCGACGGCGCCGGAGGCACAATCGGTGGTGCCGGCAACACTGCCGTTGCCACGGGCGGCCAAGGTGGAGCCGGCATTGACGGCGGTCACGGCGGTAACGGCAGCTTTGGTGAGCTCGAGGCCGGGCCGCAAGGCACCTCTGACGGTCAGTCCACCGGTGGTGCCGGCGGTGACGGTACCGGCGCTGGCAGCATCGGCGGCAACGGTGGAAGCTCCAATATCCAAACCGGCGCGACGACTTCCTTCGAGGATCTAACCGGCACCGCAGGCGGCCCCGGCGGGACGTCTAGCGGTACGTCGACCGGCGGTGCCGGCGGCGACGCCACTGGTGGCGGCCACGGTGGCACCGGCGGCGACGCCTCTATCTCCTCCGGTGGGGTCAACGCTGTCTCCAGCGGCACGTCTCAAGGCGGCAGCGGTGGTGACGGCCTCGATGGCGGCCAAGGCGGCAACGCCGGAGCCAGCCGGATTAGCGCACTGGCTTCCCTCAGCGCGCCGGACGCGAACAGCTCCGCCACCGGCGGGACGGCCACCGGCGGCAACGGCGGCACCGGTACCGGTGTTGGCAGCGCCGGCGGCAATGGCACTGACGGAAACATCATTGCGGGGCTCGACAGCGCTGGGACGAACGCCGACTCGCCGTCTGCGAATGACGCCACCGCCACCGGCGGCAGCGGCGGCAACGGCAGCGCGGGCCTAACCGGCGGCAACGCTCCTGAAAACGCCAATGTCTTCGCCATCGACACCCAGAACATGGACGGACAGACCGCGATCGGTATGAACGGCGCGGACAACCCGTAGAACTGGGAGTGAGGCCCCGGCAGCAGCCCCGGCAGCGGTGCTGCACGTTGCGTCGTAGCCGCTAGTTTGCGCATAGGCGGCGCGAGTCACAGGTGGCTACGAGGCCGCCTGTAGTTCGCTTAGCAAGCTCGTGCTGGATCGGACGGCTTCGCTCGCCTGTCGGCTCGTTCAGGCGCCGGGGGGATTACCGATGATCTCGACTCCGTTGCCGTTCCATCGGAACTTCACTGTGGTGCCTAACCCGATACCGCTGGGATACGTCAACGCGATCGTGTCGCCGGTGCACTGCGAGGCGTCAATCCCGTTGAACCCGTAGGTGTCCGGCACCCCTTGCGGTATGTATTTGCCGAGATGAAACATCACCGCCCGGGTGGTGGGGTTGTCGGCGTTGGTGTTGGCCTTGATGATCACGGTGGACAGCTGAGCGCATTCGTTGTAGTTACCGGACAGCGGTTCTGGGTTCCAGGGCTGCGTGCTGCGCGGATCGCGAGGTAGCTCGGAGACCACTTTGGCGATGGTGGGAGCCGCGAGATTGACCGCGCACGGATCGGCCGGCGCTGCGTTGCTGGGCGGGGCAGCGGCCGCGGAGGTCGCGCCGCGTGCAGGGGGGGCAGTGATCGAAGCAGTCGCGGTGGCTGTCGTGGCCTGTGGCGTCTTGGCGACCGTGGAATCGCCCGAACCGCAGCCGGTCAACGTAGCGCCGGCCATTATCACGGCGGCCAAGCCCGTCACTGGCTCGGCACGACAAGGTAGCCACCCCACAACGCGCACCGTACCGCCATCGGGACGGCAGGTGCGGCAGGCGTGGCCGTCGCGAGCGCGCGCAAATGTACGGCACACACGGTGTGTCGCCGTACAGACACGCGCCTTCGCGACGGCCGCAGCCGCGACCCCTGCGGCGGGTCGTCCTACGTCGTGCAACTGGCCGGCCTCAAACGTGGTGCTCAAATCGTCGTCGGCACCCCCGGCCGGGTCATCGACCACATCGAACGCGGCACGCTGGACCTGTCGCACGTCGACTACCTGGTGCTCGACGGGGCCGACGAGATGCTCACCATGGGCTTCGCCGAAGAGGTCGACCGCATCCTGTCCGAAACCCCGGAATACAAGCAGGTGGCCCTGTTTTCGGCGACCATGCCACCGGCGATCCGCAAGCTCACCGCCAAGTACCTGCACGATCCGGTCGAAGTCACGTTCAAAGCGAAAACCGCTACCGCCGAGAACATTTCGCAGCGCTACATCCAGGTGGCCGGCCCACGCAAGATGGATGCCCTGACCCGAGTCCTGGAGGTCGAGCCGTTCGAGGCGATGATCGTGTTCGTCCGCACCAAACAGGCGACCGAGGAGGTCGCCGAAAAGCTCAGGGCCCGAGGGTTTTCCGCTGCGGCCATCAACGGCGACATTCCGCAGGCGCAGCGCGAGCGGACCATCGCGGCGCTAAAGCGAGGCGGCTCCAAGGGCATTGACATCCTGGTCGCCACCGATGTGGCGGCCCGCGGGTTGGATGTGGAGCGGATATCGCACGTGCTCAACTACGACATCCCGCACGACACCGAGTCCTACGTGCACCGGATCGGACGCACCGGCCGGGCCGGCCGGGCGGGAAACGCGCTGCTGTTCGTCTCGCCACGGGAGCGCCACCTGCTCAAGGCGATCGAAAAGGCCACGCGGCAGTCAACGCTGCGAAAAACATTCTGGCCGCAGGGAAACCGCGAGGAATTACTGCTCCAACCCACCACATGACAGGTTGAAATCCCGCAGCCGTCGGGAGGACGTCAAGGGCCAACGGGATTCAGCCCTCAATGCCCAGAATCATGGCGAGAGCGCGTTCGAGTTGGCGCATCGTGTCGGGCGCCAGCGTTCCCAGTCTTTCCAGCAGGCGGGTGCGGGCGACGGCACGCACGCTGCGGCAGACCGCGACGCTCGGGGTGTCCACACCTTCGTCCGGTGAGACGACCGGCCGCAACGGGGTGGACGAGCGCGTGCTTGACACCGGTACCACGACAACGCGTTCGTCACCGACGCTGGCGAGTATCTCATCGACGGAAACGATGACGGCGGGGCGATGTTTGCCGGGCTCGCCGGCGCGGGCGGCGCCGAGGGCGACCAGCCACAGGTCGCCTCGGCGCGGTTCAGGCAAGGCCGTCACCGACCGTGTCGTCCCAGTCGCGGTCCTCGTCGCGTACGGCGTCGACGGCCGCCTCGGCGCGCGTGGCGTCGCGTTCGGCGCGGAAGATGGTCTCGCGCTCGGCACGCGAGGCCAGCTCCGTGAGGAAAGCGGCCATGGAGACCCCTCGTTCACGGGCCTGGGCGGCTAGACGGTCGCGGGTCTGGACCGGGACCCTGATCGTTGTGGTGTGTGTAGACATATATGTAGCCTACTCTTATCGCCATAAATTGGCGCTCAACAGGGGTGTCTCTCCCGGTGGACTCGATTATCAGCCATTGCGGGGTGGAGCGAGGAGCCGGCCGTGGGTATAGATGCCGATCAGCGGAGACCACTTTGGCGATGTTGGGAGCGGCGAGGTTGACCGCGCACGGATAGGGCCGCTGCTGGTCGGCGCGGCGGGTGCGGCAACTCCCGGCGGCGGGCCCGGCGTGCTCGTAGCGGTTTTCGAACTCACGGCCGGGGCCTGCGGCGTCTTGGCGACCGTGAGTCTCCCGAACCGCAAGCCGGTCAACATCGCGGCGACGGACACGGCAGCCGCCAGACCTGTCAGTCGCCCGGCATGACAAGCCGACATGACAAGGTAGCCACCCCCCAGCGCGCACTGTGCCGCTATCGCGGCCCCAGGTGTGGCAGGCGTGGCCGCGTGCCCGGCGCTGCGGACTTCGCGACCACTAAACTTCAAGGACGATGGCCCCCTCGGAAAATTCGCCTGTGGCGTCCCCTGCGCTCTTTGCCGACCTGCAGATTCATCCGGCAGTCATGCGGGCGATCGCCGACGTCGGTTACGAGTCACCGACGCCCATCCAGGCGGCAACGATTCCCCCGCTGATGGCGGGTTCCGACGTGGTGGGGCTGGCACAGACCGGCACCGGCAAGACGGCGGCGTTCGCGATCCCGATCCTGTCCAAGATCGACGTCACCAGCAAAGCAACCCAGGCGCTGGTGCTGGCGCCCACCCGTGAGCTGGCCCTGCAGGTGGCCGAGGCGTTCAGCCGTTACGGCGCTCACCTCAAGCAGCTCACCGTGCTGCCGATCTACGGCGGGTCGTCCTATGTCGTGCAACTGGCCGGCCTCAAACGTGGCGCTCAAATCGTCGTCGGCACCCCCGGCCGGGTCATCGACCACATCGAACGCGGCACGCTGGACCTGTCGCACATCGACTACCTGGTGCTCGACGAGGCCGACGAGATGCTCACCATGGGCTTCGCCGAAGAGGTCGACCGCATCCTGTCCGAAACCCCGGAATACAAGCAGGTGGCCCTGTTTTCGGCGACCATGCCACCGGCGATCCGCAAGCTCACCGCCAAGTACCTGCACGATCCGGTCGAAGTCACGTTCAAAGCGAAAACCGCTACCGCCGAGAACATTTCGCAGCGCTACATCCAGGTGGCCGGCCCACGCAAGATGGATGCCCTGACCCGGGTCCTGGAGGTCGAGCCGTTCGAGGCGATGATCGTGTTCGTCCGCACCAAACAGGCGACCGAGGAGGTCGCCGAAAAGCTCAGGGCCCGAGGGTTTTCCGCTGCGGCCATCAACGGCGACATTCCGCAGGCGCAGCGCGAGCGGACCATCGCGGCGCTAAAGCGAGGCGGCTCCAAGGGCATTGACATCCTGGTCGCCACCGATGTGGCGGCCCGCGGGTTGGATGTGGAGCGGATATCGCACGTGCTCAACTATGACATCCCGCACGACACCGAGTCCTACGTGCACCGGATCGGACGCACCGGCCGGGCCGGCCGGGCGGGAAACGCGCTGCTGTTCGTCTCGCCACGGGAGCGCCACCTGCTCAAGGCGATCGAAAAGGCCACCCGCCAGCCGATTACCGAGGTCGAACTGCCCACCGTCGAGGACGTGAACGCGCAGCGGGTCGCGAAATTCGCCGATTCCATCACCGACACGCTCGGTGCCCCGGGGCTGGAGCTGTTCCGCCGCCTGTTGGAGGACTACGAACGCGAGCATGACGTCCCGATGGCCGACATCGCCGCGGCGCTGGCGGTGCAGTCCCGCAACGGCGAGGCGTTTCTGCTGGCACCCGAACCGCCGCGGGAGCGTCGGGAACGACGCGAACATTCCGAACGTCCCGAACGGCCCGAACATCCAAGGCACACAAGACCCTTCACCACCTACCGCGTCTCGGTGGGCAAACGTCACAAGATCGGTCCGGGCGCCATCGTCGGCGCCATTGCCAACGAGGGGGGCCTGCATCGCAGCGATTTCGGCCACATCGCCATCGGACCGGACTTCTCACTGGTGGAGCTGCCGGCCAAGCTCCCCAACGCGACACTCAAAAAGCTTGAAAGCACCCGCATCTCGGGCGTGCTCATCGACCTGCGCCCAGAACGGTCAAGCAAGGCACGCGACACCAAACCGCGCAGAAAACACAACGGATGACCCTGTCCGAGGAAAAGGACGCCCAGGGCGGACTCGAACAAACCGCACACGTCGACCGGGTCGCATCGCTAACCGGTGTCCGCGCGGTCGCCGCGCTGCTGGTCGTCGGGACCCACGCTGCGTACACCACCGGCAAATACACCCATGGCTATTGGGGCCTGGTCGGTGCGCGGCTAGAGATCGGCGTCCCGATCTTTTTCGTGCTATCCGGCTTCCTCCTGTTCCGCCCCTGGGTGAAATCCGCCACGACGGGCGGGCCGCCGCCGTCGCTGAGTCGCTATGCGCGGCACCGGGTTCGGCGCATCATGCCCGCCTACGTCATCACCGTGCTGATCGCCTACGTCCTGTATCACTTCCGGGATGCGGGGCCCAACCCCGGGCACACCTGGTACGGACTGTTCCGCAACCTCACGCTCACGCAGATCTACTGCAACGGTTATCTCGGCAAGTACCTGCATCAGGGCCTGACCCAGATGTGGAGCCTTGCGGTGGAGGCGTCCTTTTATGTGGTGCTACCACTGCTGGCATACCTGTTGCTGGTGCTGATCTGCAGGCGCTCGTGGCGGCCGCGGCTGTTGGTGGGCACCTTGCTGGCGATGGCCTTGATCAGCCCGGCCTGGGTGGTCCTGGTGCACGTCGATCATTGGTTTCCCGACGGCGCCCGGCTGTGGCTGCCCACCTACCTGGCCTGGTTCCTCGCCGGCATGTTGTTGGCGGTGCTGCAGGCGATGGGCGTGCCGTGCTATGCATTCGCGGCGATACCGCTAGCGGTCATCTGCTATGTCATCGTCTCCACGCCGATCGGGGGCGCGCCTACCACCTCGCCGGCGTCGGCGTGGGAGGCGGTGGTCAAGACATGCTTCTATGCCGTGATCGCCACGCTGGCGGTGGCCCCGCTGGCCCTGGACGGCGGCACAGACGTCCGGGGCTGGTATGCCCGGGTGCTGGCCAGCCGGCCGATGGTGTGGCTGGGTGAGATCTCCTACGAGATCTTCCTGATCCATCTGGTGACGATGGAGTTCGCCATGGACTATGTGGTCCGCGAGCACGTCTACACCGGCTCGATGCTGAACCTGTTCGTCGCGACTCTGGTAGTGACGATCCCGTTGGCCTGGCTGCTGCACCGCGTTACGCGGGTGCCAAGCTAGATAGGTTATCCTGCCCTAAGTTAGCTTTTCTATAGCGCGAGGAGACCCAAAACCTCCTCGACACGCCGAGCGGCCGGGCCTTTTGGGTCTGCTCGCGCTCCAACGCCGATGAAGGATGCCAGGACATATGACCGAACTCAAACCGTCGCGCGGTTGGCAGGGCGCGGTGATGAAGCTGATGCGGGCCGGGAACTACCGACTCACCGTGACCGGTAGGCGCGAGATCGGACCGCAATACCTCAGGCTGAGCTTCAACGCCGGCGGCATGCTCGACCATCACGCCGTGCATCCGACGATGTGGATCCGGATCTGGTTCGCCGACGGTCACCAACGCGGCTACACGCTGGTCGACCCGAACCCCGAGGGCGACACCTTCGACATCGAGTTCGCCCTGCACGAGGGCTGCGCGTCGGACTGGGCACGGATGGCGCAACCCGGCGACACGGTCGAGGCGACGGTGTTGGGCAGCAAGTTCGCCATCCCCGACCCGCCGCCCAGCGGCTATGTCATCGTCGGCGACACCGCATCGCTGCCCGCGATCAACTCCCTGCTGGAATCGATCGGCGCCGCCCCGGCACGCGTCTTTTTACAGTCGTGCTGCGACGACGACAAATGCCTCCCGGTGGCGCGCCCTGACGTCACCTGGGTGGATCACAAGGACGACTGCGACACGCTGCTCGAGGCGGTGCGTTCGGCGGCCTTCGACGCCGGCGACCACTTCGGCTGGGTCGCCTGCAGCACGCGGACCACCCGTTCGGTCGCCAAGGTGCTGCGCGAAGACTTTGGTATTCCGAAGAAATCGATTAAGGCGCAAGCCTATTGGGTGGCCTAAGGCTCGGGGCTATGAAGCGTGGCTTACCCAACGTCTTCTAGCGGTGCTTGATACGGCTCCTCGATCGGTAGCCGCTCGCCGGGCATTCTTTCGCCCTCGGACTCGGCTGCCGCCTTCGCCGGCTTGGCGTCTTGCACCGCCGCCGAGGGAGCCGCCGCAGCCTGTGCCGAGGTGATGGGCTTTGCCGCCGGGGGCCTGACCGGCTCCGCGGGCGGTGCGGCCACAGCCGGTCCCGCTGCGGTCGCTTCGGCCTCGACCGGCGCCGGTGGTGCCGCCGGTGCCGGCCCAGCCGGCCCAGAAGTCCCAGTGGATCCGTTGCTCGCGGCCGACGCGGCCCGCGAGGCCATCATTGCCCCCATCATCGCCCCGGGCATCATCATCCCCGGTCCCATGGTTGCCCCGGGCACGGCAGCCGGGGCGGGTGCCGCACCGGTCACAGGCGCCGCAGTGGCGGCCGGCGCGGCTGCCGCATCGGCGGGTGCCGCCGAGGAAGCCGCCATCGAGGCGGGTGCCGCACCGCCCGCGGCGGCGGGCGCCGATGCCCCTCCCGCGCCCGTCGCTACAGCGCCTGTCGCCGCCGCGCCCGACACCGGCGGTGCCATTGCTCCGGCTGCTCCCGATGACATGGGACCAGCGCCGCCACCGGCCATCGGTGCGCCGCCGCCGGCCATGCCCCCTAGCCCGCCCAGCATTCCAGGCAGGGATTGCATCAGCTGCCCCAGGGGCGCCAAAGTCCCGGCGGCCGCCGAGGCGCCTGCGTGATACCCCGCGATCGCCGTCACGTCCTGGGCCCACATCTCCTCGTAGAAGCCCTCGACGGCCATGATCGCCGGGGTGAGCTGGCCGAAGATATTTGCCCTGATGAGCGAGACGAAACTGTTCCGATTGGCCGAGATGTTGTGCAGCGGCACCGTCATGGAACGCGCCGCCTCGAAGGCGGACGCGACCAGTTGGGATTGCAGCGCCGCGGTTTCGGAATGGGTTGCCGCGGCGGTCAGCCACGCCACGTAGGGCGCTGCGGCCTGCGCCATCGCCTGCGACGCCGCACCCTGCCACGCCCCATTCGTGAGATTTGAGGTCACATTTCCGAACGAGCTCGACGCTTGGCGTAACGAATTGCCCAACGACTGCCAGGCCTGCGATGCCTGATGCATCGGGCCCGACCCCGCACCGGAAAGGATCCGCAGCGAGTTGAGCTCTGGAGGCAAAGTGGGATATTGCATCGCAACCCTTCCTCGGCCGGTCGCACCGCCGTAACCGCGTCACCGGCATCTGTCCGCGTGGTCGCGGCGACAGGCACGAAGCCGAATCCCCGCGAACCGCTGCCGTGCCGCTTCTCCCATCTTGCGACACGCACGCCCACCGACCATCAACTGATGACCGATGAGCCATAACATAGCGCCAATCCGGCGTCGTCGACGGCGATTTCGACGGAAAAACACAGCCTTCACACATCGGGCGTTTTCCGGCGGGCCGTCGCCCCGCGCTATCGGCGGCCAAATTGGCTCTAGCACGCTATTGACGGCGGCCCCGCCAGGCGATAAGGCACTACCGGCGGGCTGAGACCTCAGTCACGATCGGGACGACGAATTCCTCGATCATCGCTCGCTCGTCGGCCTCGTCCTGGCCGGGGAACATCAGCAACGAGGTGATCACCCGCACCACCCAACGGGCTCGGCGTTCGATGGTGGCGGGGTCGCCGGCGCCGAGCGAATTGACAAACGCCGCGGCCAGGGCCGTGATCACCTCGGAGTGTCCGGCGATCTCGCCGCCGATCGGTGGGCGGGTGATGGCAAACCACGACGCCAGCGCCGGGCTCTCGCGGACCATCCGCAACGTGACGGCGATGCTCGCGATCAGCCGTTCCCGAGGGTCACAGACACCGTCGATTCGGCGTTTGATCTCGCGGCTGAGCCGGTACGCCTCGCGGTGCACGTACGCGGTCCGCAGCACCTCGCGGTTCTCGAAATACCGGTATAGGGTCGCGCGGGAACAGCCGGCGGCCCTGGCGATTTCATTCATCCCGATCGAAACGGGGTCGCGCTGGGTAAAGAGCTGTTCGGCGGCGTCGAGGATCCGATCGGCGGCCACCTCGGTGCGGGTGGCCGTCAGCCAGTCTTTGCTTTTTACCGGGCCCGCCATCAGCGCTGCACCGTGATCGGCACCGATAGTGGACGCCGCACGTAGCTGCCGCCGGCCCACGCGATGCCGGCCTCGTCCACCTCGAAGTCGGGGCAGCGGGCCAGCAGCTCGGTCAGCGCGACCCGCGACTGCATCCGCGCGGCCGCCGCGCCCAGGCAGTGGTGAGCGCCGTGGCTGAAGGTCAGGATGTTGCGCGGACAGCGGGTTACGTCGAGCTCGTCGGCGTCCGGTCCGTACACCCGCTGGTCGCGGTTGGCCGACCCATACAACAGCAACACCCTGCGCCCTGCGGGGATCGTGGTCTTGGTGGTTTTGCCGATCGTGACGTCGCGGGTGGCCGTGCGCGCCAGTCCCTGCGCCGGCGTGGTCATCCTCAGCAATTCCTCCACGGCGTCGGGGATCAGTCCCGGGTCAGCCACCAGCAGCCGGCGCTGATCGGGGCGCTCGTGCAGCAGCGGCATCGAGCCGCCGAGCATGCCGGTGACGGTGTCGTTGCCGCCGGTGACCATCGTGAAGGTGAAGGCCAGGATCGACAGCGTGCCGGCCCCGAATCCATCACCGTCGCCCTCGGCGCCGACCCCGGCGGCGACCAGATGCGAGATGGTGTCGTCTTCGGGTTCGGTGCGGCGCCGCTCGATCAGCCCGGTGAAGTAGGCCATCATCGACCCGACAGCGTCGCCGACGGTGTCCAGCGCGCCAGCCCCAGTGCTGAAGCCGCCGTCGGCGATGTTGGCCGCGACGATGGCCTGGGTCCAGCCGTCGAACTGTGCCCAATCCTGCTCGGGCACACCGAGATAATGCGCGACGACCATCGACGGTAGGGGCTTGAACAGCTCGGTGACGATATCGCCGCCGCCGTCGGCGCGCAGCTTTTCGATGCGCTCGACGACGAACGCGCGCACCTTGGGCTCCACCGCCTCGACCTGCCGCGGCGTGAAGCCGCGCGACACCAGCTTGCGGAACTCGGTGTGCACCGGCGGGTCCTGCATCACAAACGGCGGATTGTCTTGCAGCCCAATCATTTCCAAATCGCCGTAGTTGACCGTCAGCCCCTGCGCCGAGGAGAACGTCTCGTGGTCGCGCGCCGCCGCCCAGACATCGGCGTGGCGGGACAGCACGTAGTAGTCGTGCTGCGGGTGCTTGGCGGGGACCACATGGTGCACCGGGTCGTGGTCGCGCAACGCGCGATACATCGGCCAGGGACGGGGCCAAGTGTCGGCGGTCGCAAGCTCGAACTTATGAGACATTACCGGCTGCATGTCTCATGCATATGACAGCATCGGCGGGATGTCAACCACGCCGGCGCCAAAGCTAGATCGCCGCGCCGGGGTTCAGGATGCCCAACGGATCCAGCGCGTGCTTGATGCGCTGGTTCAGCTCCATCACGTCGGGCCCGAGATAGCCGGCCAGCCAGGGCCGCTTGAGGCGGCCGACGCCGTGCTCGCCGGTGATCGTGCCGCCGAGTCCAACGGCCAGGTCCATGATCTCGCCGAACGCGAGATGGGCCCGCTCCACCATGTCGGCATCGGCGGGGTCGTAGACGATCAGCGGATGCGTGTTGCCGTCGCCGGCGTGCGCGATCACCGAGATCATCAAGTCGCGCTCGGCGGCGATTTGCGCGATCCCGCTCACCAGCGCCCCCAGCGCCGGCAGCGGCACCCCGACATCTTCGAGAAGCAGCGATCCCTTGGCTTCCACCGCCGGAATGCAGAACCTGCGGGCCGCGACGAACGCCTCGCCCTCGTCGGGATCGTCGGTCGAAAACACTTCTAGCGCAGCGTTTTCGGCGAACACCGCGGAGATCAACTCCGCATCGTCTGCGGCCGCGCGGCCCCTTTCATCGGAGCCGGCAACCAGCATGGCCGCCGCCGAACGGTCCAGGCCCATCCGCAACTTGTCCTCGACGGCGTTGATCGCCACCGAATCCATGAACTCCAGCATCGCGGGGCGTAGCCGGGCGGCGACCCCGAGCACCGCATCGACGGCCGCCTCGACGGACGCGAAGGTGGCCACCACGACGCTGGACGTGTTCTGGGCGGGCAACAGCCGCAGCGTCACCTCGGTGACGACGCCCAGCGTCCCCTCGCTGCCGACGAACAGCTTGGTCAGCGACAGCCCCGCCACATCCTTCAACCGCGGACCACCCAGCCGCACCGCGGTGCCATCGGCCAGCACCACCTGCATGCCCAGCACGTAGTCGGTGGTGACGCCGTACTTCACACAGCACAGCCCGCCGGCGTTGGTGGCGATGTTGCCGCCGATGCTGCAGATCTCGAACGAGGACGGATCGGGCGGATACCACAGCCCGTGTTCGGTGGCGGCCTTCTTCACCTCGGCGTTGAACAGGCCGGGCTGGCACACCGCGGTGCGCGTGACGGGGTCGACGGTGATGTCGCGCATCTTTTCCGTGGACAGCACAATCCCGTTGTCCAGCGCGGTGGCCCCGCCCGACAGACCGCTGCCGGCTCCCCGGGGCACCACCGGCACCCGATTGGCGGACGCCCAGCGCAACACGGTCTGCACCTCTTCGGTGCGCCGCGGCCGGACCACCGCCAGCGGCTTGCCGGCCGACGGATCCAGGGCGCGGTCTTGCCGATACCCCTCGGTCACCGCGGGATCGGTGACCACCATCCCGTCGGGCAACTCGGCGATCAGCGCGGCCAACACGTCCACGCCCAGATCTTAGGCCCCGGCGTCGTCAGCAAACTCCGGCGCGCGGTCCAGCTCGCGCAGCGACGGCAGCCCGCACGCGATCAGCCCGACCACCAGGATCGGCACCGCCAGCGCCAGGAACGTGACCGTCAGGCCGGCGGCGTCGGCCAGGGGACCGGCCACCAGCAAGCCCAGCGGGCCCGCGGCGTAGGTCAGCCCCGTCATCACCCCGACCACCCGGCCGCGCAGCCGATGCGGCGCCCGGGTCTGCATCACGTAGTTGTAGATCGGTTGGATCGGCCCGTAGACCAGGCCGGTGATCGCGCACAGCACCAGGATCACCGGCAGCGGCGGCAGGAACGCGATGCCGGCCGTCGCCGCGCCGAAGGTCAGGGTCGCGGTCAGCACGGCGGTGCGCCGCCGGGTGTGTTGCGACAGCACGGCATAGCCGAGCGCGCCCGCAACGCCGCCGGCCCCGAGCGCCATCAATGCCCAACCCAACTGCGCGGGTTGGTGGCGGTCGGTGAAGTATTTCGGAAACAGCACGCTTTCCATCGGCAGGTACAACGCGGTCACCACCAGGTCGATCAGCCCGAGCGTCCGTAGTACCCGCAGGTTCCAGACGAATCGCAGGCCTTCGGCCATGCCGGACACCAAGCCGGACGCCAACCCCTCGGGTCGGGTCGCGTGGTGCGGCCTGCCGGTGCCCTCCAGCCGCAGCACGGCAACCGCGAGGAAGGACAGCCCGAAGAACCCCGCCGTGATCCACATCGTGTTGATGCCGCCCACCGTGGCGATCATCAGTCCGCCGACGCCCGGGCCCAGGATGTACGCGAGGTTGAGGATCGCCTCGTAGGTGCTGTTGGTGCGGTCCAGCGACCAGCCCGCGCGGGCGGCGGCCTCGGGCAGCATCGACTGGCGCGCCGTTGACCCCGCCGGATCGAAACCGGCGGAGAGGAAGGCCAGGACGGCCAGCTCCACCAGATTGATCGCATCGCGACCCAACAACAACGCGGTCAGCGGGACGGCGGCCACCGCAACGCCGGACAGCGAATCGGAGACCAGCGAAATGCGGCGACGCCCGAAGAAGTCGACCGCGGTGCCGGCGACCAGCGTGGAGACCACCAGCGGCAGCGTCATGGCCGCGGCCACGATCGACGCGTCGCGCGCGCTGTCGTCGTGCTGCAACGCCAGCCACGGGAACGCGACGATCGAGATGCCGGTACCCGCCGTCGCCATCAGCGTGGCGAAGAGGATCAAAAACGCTGGGCCGCGGCTATCGCTGGTCATGGATATCGGGGCTGAATTTAACGCTAAAGCGCTGACCACGACCACCGAATTTCGTCACCGACACGATGCGAATGCAGGATGTTCATGTGCTCGTCCACCCGAATACCGGCCAGGCATTCGATTCTCCCGTGCAACCCGGTAGCGGATGGCCGGGCGATCCGGCCACCCCGCAGACGCCGGTGGCCGCCGACGCCGCGCGCGTCGCAACGCTGGCCGGTGAAGCGGGCTCGCTTGCCGAGCTCGACGCGCGCAGCAGCGTGTGCCGCGCTTGCCCGCGGCTGGTCACCTGGCGCGAGGAGGTGGCGACGGTCAAACGCCGCGCTTATGCCGACCAGCCGTACTGGGGACGGCCGGTGCCCGGCTGGGGCTCGGAGCGGCCGCGGCTGCTGATCGTCGGGCTGGCGCCGGCAGCGCACGGCGCCAACCGGACTGGACGGATGTTCACCGGCGACCGGTCGGGAGACCAGTTGTACGCCGCGCTGCACCGGGCCGGTCTGGTGAACCAACCGACCAGTGTCGACGCCGCAGACGGCTTGCGGGCCAACCAGATTCGCATCGTCGCGCCGGTGCGGTGCGCGCCGCCGGGAAACGCCCCGACGCCCGCGGAGCGAGTGACGTGCTCGCCCTGGCTGGATGCCGAATGGGGGTTGGTGTCCGAGCATGTCCGTGTCATCGTCGCCCTGGGCGGGTTCGCCTGGCAGGTCGCGTTGCGGCTGCCGGGCCTAGCCGGTGTCGGCAAGCCGCGGTTCGGCCACGGCGTGGTGGCCGAGTTGCCGTCCGGCGTGCGGTTGCTCGGCTGCTACCACCCGAGCCAGCAAAATATGTTCACGGGTAGGTTGACTCCGACGATGCTGGACGACATTTTCAGTGACGCGAGGAAGCAGGCGGGGATTCGGTGACGGAAGTTTTGATTTCCGGCGCTAGCGTGGCCGGGACAACATTGGCGTATTGGCTTACACAGCACGGCTTTTCGGTCACGGTGGTGGAACGCTACCCCGGCCTGCGGCCGGGGGGTCAGGCCGTCGACGTGCGGGGTCCCGCGCTGGAAGTGCTGGACCGCACTGGGCTGTTGGAGGCCGCCGCGGACCGCAAGACAAACATTCGCGGCTCCTCCATGGTCGACGGCGACGGCAACGAGCTGTCCCGCGACACCGAATCGACACCCACCGGCGGCCCCATCGACAACCCCGACATCGAGTTGCTGCGCGACGACTTGGTCGAATTGCTTTACGAGGCAACCCAAAACAGCGCCGAATACCTGTTTGACGACAGCATCGTCGCGATGGACAACCGCGGCCCCGGCGTCGACGTCACATTCGAGAGCGCGCCCGCCCGCAGCTTCGACCTGGTCATCGGCGCCGACGGCCTGCACTCCAACGTGCGGGCGTTGGTATTCGGCCCCGAGGAGCGATTCGTCAAGAGGCTGGGGACGTTCGCCGCGATTTTCACCGTGCCCAACTTCTTGGACCTCGACCACTGGCAGATGTGGCACTACGGCGAGACCAGCATGGCCGGGGTCTACAGCGCCCGCAACAACACCGAGGCCCGCGCCATGTTGGGCTTCATGGACCCCGACCTGCACATCGACTACCGCGACGCCGAGGCCCAGTTCGCCGAGGTGGAACGGCGGATGGCCGACGACGGCTGGGTGCGCCCGCAACTGCTGAAGTTCATGCGCAACGCATCGGACTTCTACTTCGACGAAATGTCGCAGATCGTGATGGACCACTGGTCGATCGGGCGGGTGGCGCTGGTGGGCGACGCCGCGTACTGCTGCTCGCCGCTATCGGGCCAGGGGACCAGCGTCGCCCTGCTGGGCGCCTACATCCTGGCCGGGGAGCTCAAATCCGCCAGCCACGGTGGCGGCCAGGATGGCTGGGTCGACCACGGTGTCGCCTTCACCAACTACTTCCGGTTCCACGGCTACACCGTGCGCACCCAATTCCTGGCCACCGACAACATGCCGGGCGGTGCGCCCATCTCGCAGGAGCAGTTCGAGGCCATCGTCAACTCCATCACGCTGCGCCAGTACTAACGCCGAGCAGACGCAGAATCGCATGCTTCCGCGCCGAAACGTGCGATTCTGCGTCTGCTCGCCGTAGCCCCGCGGGAACGTTCGCGCGGCCCACGGCGTTGACGCCATCGTGCGTCTTTCCGTCCTTGATCTCGTCCCGGTGCGCACCGACCAGTCGACCGCCGATGCGCTGGCGGCCACCGTGGCGCTCGCGCAAACCGCCGACCGGCTGGGTTTCACGCGCTACTGGGTCGCCGAACACCACAACATGCCGTCCGTGGGCGCCACCAGCCCGCCGGTGTTGATCGCGTACCTGGCCGCGCAGACCTCGCAGCTGCGACTCGGCTCGGGCGGCGTGATGCTGCCCAACCATGCGCCGCTGGCGGTGGCCGAGCAGTTCGCGCTGCTGGAAGCGGCCGCCCCGGGCCGCATCGACCTGGGCATCGGCCGGGCACCCGGCTCCGACCCCGTGACGGCGTACGCCCTGCGCGGCACCAACGACGAACGCGACATCGAGAACTTTCCCGACTACCTCGACGACGTGGCCGCGCTGATGAGCGCCCGCGGCGTGATGGTTCCGCTGCGCTCCGGGAACTACCGGCTCAAGGCCACCCCGGCCGCGGCCAGCGAACCGCGACTCTGGCTGCTCGGCTCGTCGATGTACTCGGCGCACCTGGCCGCCGCCAAGGGGCTGCCGTATGTGTTCGCCCACCACTTCTCCGGCAAGGGAACCGAAGAAGCGCTCGAGCTGTACCGCTCCCGGTTCAAGCCGAGCGCTCTGACCGCCGAGCCGCTCACGTTCTTGACGGTCAACGCCGCGGTGGCCGAAACACGCGACGAGGCAACGGCATTGATGCTGCCCAACCTGCAGACGATGGCGCGGCTGCGCACCGGGCAGCCCCTTGAGCCGGTGCCGCTCGTCGAGGAAGCAGAAGCGGCGCAAGCCGAGCTCACCGAACAGCAGCAGCACATCGTGGACAGCGGGCTGGCGCGCGCCGTCGTCGGCTCACCCGCCGAGGCCGCCGAACAGCTGCGCGCACTGGCCCAGCGCTTCGACGTCGACGAAGTGATGGTGCACCCGGTCGCATCGGCCTACCGCGGCACCGATCCTGCCACCGCACCGGCGCGGGTGGCAACGCTGGAGCTGCTGGCCAAGGAGCTCTTCTAACCGTCCTTCGCCGCCGCCTGTCGGCTGGTGATCCAATGCTGCAGGTCATTCGGGGGCAACGGGGGACTGTGCACGAAGCCCTGTGTGATGGTGCAGCCGTATCGCCGCAGCGCGCT
The DNA here is from genome assembly GCA_963767375.1 of uncultured Actinomycetota bacterium. GTDB lineage: Bacteria > Actinomycetota > Actinomycetes > Mycobacteriales > Mycobacteriaceae > Mycobacterium. The sequence continues at coordinate 527,307 of CAVYDT010000001.1, read as the reverse complement.
CAAAGTAACCTCGTCTTCGACTCCCTCGGCGACGAGGTCCGCGCCCAGGCTTTGCGCAAGTGCCACCGTGGACCGCACGATGGCAACCGATCGCGGGTCTTGGGCCAGTCGTGCCACGAATACCCTGTCGAGTTTCAACTCGTCGACCGAGACATCCTGCAGGCGCGCCAGCGATGACCATCCGGTGCCGTAGTCGTCAAGCGAGATGCGGACGCCGAGGTGTTGCAGCGCAGCGACGGTATTACGGGACCGCACCGAATCGACGAGGGCACTTTCGGTGATCTCGATGATGAGAGCGTCGGCGGGCAAACCGTGAGTTCGCAGCAGCCGCTCGATCGTGCCGACCAGGTCGAGGTCAAGCAGATTCGTCGCGGAGAGGTTTACCGCGACAGTCTCAGTGATGCCTTGCTCGCGCCAGGACTGTATCTGCTCGAGGGCGAGGTTGATCGTGCGGTTGGCCAACTTGCGCATCAGCCCGGCGCGTTCGGCGGCGGGCAGGATTTCCTCCGGTAGCAGCAACCCACGGCTGGGATGGTGCCAGCGCAGCAGCGCCTCGACGCTGTGGACACTTTCGTCGCTTGCGTTGATCTTGGGCTGGTAATGACACGTCAGTTCGTCACCATCAAGCAGCGCGGAGCGTAGTTCCTCAGTGAGGTTGGGGTCGTTTTCGTGATACAGCTCAAAGGCCGAGTCGTAGACCACGATCTTGCTTTTGGCGGACTTGGCGTGCTGCATCGCCGTCTCGGCGCGATTCAGCAGCTCCTGCGGATGGTCACAGTGGTCGGGGTATAGCGCAATGGCGATGCGGGCATCGACTTGAACGGTGATCGGATCCAGCGCGAACGGTTCGCTCAAGGCTTCGAGCAAACGACCCGCCTGCGCCCGTGCGGCAATGAGGTCGGTCCCTTCGGCCGTCAAGATTGCGAATACATCATCACCTGTGCGCGCAAGCAGATCTTCACGACGGACGCTGTTCGACAGTCGATCCGCGATGTGGCGCAACAGTTCATCGCCAAAGTGACGACCGACCGAGACGTTGATCTCTTGGAACTCATAGAGATTCAGCAACAGCAGCGCTCGACGTGATGGCGTCCTCGTCAACGAGGGCCCCAACGACTCGGAGGTGGACGCCGCGGTCAGGGCTGTCGCCAGCGAGCGCCGATTGGGCAGCGCGGTCAACTCGTCGGTCATGGCGTGCTTGTGGCTCTCGGCCAGCATGCTGACGTCTCGGAATGTCACCGCAAATCGCGCAGCTATCGCGATCAGGCTCAACGCGGCGAAGGTCGTGGCGAGTCGTGAGTCGTGACCCAGGATTGCGACTGCAAGTGCCACGACAGCGCACGCCACAGACTTGACGTAGGGCCCGAGCCCTTGTTTCGGTAATGGGACCACCGACGACGAAGGCGCCCAGCTGGCCATCGCCACCAATAATGACGACGCGGGCCAGCAGACATCGAGCAAGGTGCCAACCCGGTACGAGTTGGCGGAGGTCTCGAAGAGATACGCCGTGTCCGCGGCCGCAAACAGAACAAATCCGGCGACCAGAAGGATCCAGCGAAACTCGTTGCGCCACCCGCGGATTGGCAGCATGCCGGCGGCCAGAGCCAGCAGGACCAGATCGCCCCACGGATAGAGAATGCCCACCAACACGGTCGCCGGCGCGCGGGTCGCCGCCGTGTGGATGGGACCTGCCGTCAGCGCCGCGGCCACCGCGGCCATGGTCAACGCGCAGACCAGGGAATCGAGCTGAACCAGAAGCGATGCCCGTTTCAGGCGTGCCCACAGGAGCAGCAGCAACCCGGCATAGACGAGCGGGTAATACGCCAGGTACGCGGGATCAGCCGCCGATGGTGACTGGCCGGCCGGCACCCACGCGGCATAGATAACGTCGCCCATCGCCGAACATGTCATGCCGGCCGCGATGAGGGTCCAAGCCAACCGCTCGGCCGTGACGCGGTAGGCGCGAACGGCAATCAGCCCAGCCGCCAACAGGTTCAATGCCGGATACAGGAATTCGTCGAAGAATACGCGACCGGCACTGACCTTAAGGACGCTCGACGCGGTGAATGCGATCACGCCGACTGCCAACGCCACCATGGCAATCCGGATTACCCACGGGGGCCATCGAATGGCGTTGGGCGCATCGTTCGATTTATCTCGTGTTGTCGTCGCGACGTCGGAGCTCGGCCGCGGCGTCCGTGCCAGCGTCGCCTGGCCGCCAGAGGTGCTGGCGGGCAATGGATTAACGGCCGATACCGTCGAATCGATGAGCTCGGGAAATGTATACGGGAACGGCAGATCGGGCACAAAGCTGCGGATACATTCGCCGCCTTCGCGTTTGGCGGCATACATAGCCAGGTCGGCGTACCGGAGGAGCTGGTCAACGGTGCAACTGGATGCGGCGGTGGCCACTGTGAACCCAATGCTTGGACGGGCCGCGATCGGAACGCCGTCGATCACGATGGCTGCGCTGAATGACTCAAGGATTCGATGCGCTGCCGCTTGTGATTCTTCGACGGAACCTTCGATGAGCACCGCGAATTCGTCACCACCAAGCCGTGCAACAGTGCCGTTACCCCCCAGAGCAGCAGTGAGCCGCCCAGCGATCCGGACCAGGAGCTCGTCGCCGGCCGGATGGCCCAAGGCGTCGTTGACCGACTTGAAGTCGTCGAGATCGAGGCACAAGACCGCAATCGGTGCGGCGTCGGATCCTCGACGGGCGATGGCTTGTTCCAATCGATGGACGAATTGAGCCCGATTAGCCAGACCGGTCAGGCTGTCACGAAAAGCTTCCTGGGCCACTTCAGACAACAGCCTCTGGTTTTCGATGAGCATAACGAACTGTCGGGCGAGCACCGCGGCGACGAGGATTCCCAGCGCGGCGAGCAACGGTCCGTGCTCCATCCGGCCCACCGCGCGGCCCAATCCCACCGCGGCGGCCAGCGGCAGCGGCAAGTACGGCAACCAGAGCCGGACACGGGATGTGATCTCCTCCCGCGCCGGCGCGGTAGGCGACTCGTTGATACTGGTCAGCGCTCCCAGCGCCACCATTCCCAAGCCTGCTGCTCGGGTCACATCGACCAGATCGCCGGTGTGATAGCTGCCGACGCCGGTCTGGAACACGATCACGATGTCGGCAATACCGATCGTCGCGATTCCGCCGGCTAATAGGTTCAGGCTCGCCCGGCGGCCAGGACGAGCCCGCGACAACATCACCAGCGCCGTCGTGATGACGATGACGTCGGCGAAAATGTGCGCGAACGTCGTGAGCAGCGAGTTACCGCCCTCGCGTATCAGTTTGTCGAGCGCGAATACCCACGAGGTCACGAACAGTGAACTCGCCACGATGGCACCGTCCAGCAAGAGTGGCCAAAAGCGGTGAATACGATCGGTCAGCAGAATCAAAGACGCCATGGCGCCGACGGGGTAAAAGAGGAGCACAATCTCCGCCGCCGCCGGGTGAGCGGCGTGTTCGAGTGCCGGGCGCGCGTCGTAGACCGCCCAGATGACCTCGCCGACCGCCCAGCCCAGCAGGGCGATGACCAGCGCCAGCCATCCTAATCTGCGGCGGTCAGCAGCGAAGCGAGCCGCATAGCCGGCACATCCCGCTGTGAACACCAGACACAGCACCGACACGATTTCGTCGATCGGCCGAGTCGCGTAGGCGCCCCGCCACCCCCAGACCGACGATGCTACGACCAGCGCCGCCGCGACGCCGTATCCCCCGACGACGAGCCAACCAACGCGCGCAGGCAGGCCGAGGCGCCGCCACGGATTCCCCGTCCCCCGCTTCATAGCCGCTCCAGACGTACTTTGCGGGTGAACCAGTGAAAATCGTCCCGCGCTAGAGCAGAATAAACTGCTGCGCGCCCGAGGATGAGCTACCTGGTGCTTTTAATGGCTGCTCATGGCCTTACTGGCTGGCATCGATCCGTGCCAGCGCCTCGCGCAGGATCCGCCCGGTGGCTTCTCGGTCGGGGTCGCGGCGCAGCACCAGGCCCTTGGCGAGCGACAGCTTGTCGCCGTCGCGGCGCGGCAGCACGTGCAGGTGAATGTGGGACACCGTCTGGAATGCGGCGCGGCCGTCGTTGATACCGATGTTGGTCGCGTCGGCCAATTCCGTGGCCCGGGCCGCTCGCGCGATCCGCTGACCGATGGTGATCATCTCGCCCAGCGTCTCCGGCGGGGTGTCCGTCAGATCTATGGTGTGCCGTTTGGGGATCACCAGGGTGTGGCCGCGGGTGAACGGCCGGATGTCGAGGATCGCCAGGTAGTCCTCGTCTTCGTAGATCCGGATGGCCGGACGTTCCCCGGCGGCGATCGCACAGAACACGCAAGACATGTCGCCAGGCTACTGGGGTACATGGTGGGTTCATTCGCGGCGATACGCTTCGGCGGTGGACGCTGATGATCTCGCTTTTGCCGGCGCGGCCGCACAAGCCCGGATGCTCGCCGACGGCGACGTCAGCGCTCCGGAGCTGCTCGAGATCTATCTGGAACGAATCGCGCGCCTGGACAGCCAGCTGCGTAGCTATCGCGTGGTGCTGACCGACAAAGCGCGCGACGAGGCCTATGCGGCGCAGGATCGCCTGGACGCCGGTGAGCGGCTGCCGCTGCTCGGCGTGCCGATCGCGATCAAAGACGACGTCGACGTCGCCGGCGAGGTGACGACATACGGCAGCGCGGGCCACCGGTCCGCGGTGACCGGCGACGCGGTGGTGGTGCGCCGGCTGCGGGCCGCCGGCGCGGTCATCATCGGCAAAACCGCGGTGCCCGAGCTGATGATCTTCCCTTTTACCGAATCGCTGGCGTTCGGGGCCACCCGAAACCCGTGGAACCTCAAGCGCACTCCGGGTGGGAGCAGCGGCGGCAGTGCCGCCGCGGTGGCCGCCGGGCTGGCGTCGTTGGCGTTGGGATCCGACGGCGGCGGCTCGATCCGCATCCCGTCGAGTTGGTGCGGCCTGTTCGGCCTGAAGCCGCAGCGCGATCGGGTCTCGCTCGAGCCGCATGATGACGCGTGGTACGGACTGAGCGTCAACGGCCCGATAGCGCGGTCGGTGCTGGACGCGGCGTTGTTCCTCGACGCGACGAATACGGTGTCCGGTCCCGAAGGCGAGTTCGTGGCGGCCGCGACCCGCGACCCGGGCAAGCTACGAATTGCCTTGAGCACCAAGGTCCCTCAGCCGCTGGTGCGGGTTGGCGGCGAGGAGCTGGCGGCCGTCGACGCGGCGGGCGCGCTGCTTCGTGAGCTGGGCCACGACGTCGTCGTGCGCGACCCCGCGTACCCGCTGCCCTCGATCTACGCGAGCTTTTTGCCCCGCTATTTGCGCGGCACCAGCGACGAAGCCGACGCGCAGGCCCACCCCGAACGCCTGGAAAGACGCACCCGCACCGTGGCCCGGATGGGATCGTTCTTCTCCGATCGAAGGATGGAAGCCGTGCGCGCCGCCGAGGCGCGGGTGAGCAACAGGATCCAGTCGATCTTCGACGACGTCGACGTCGTCGTCACTCCAGGCACCGCCAACGGCCCGTCGCGCATCGGCGCCTACCAGCACCGGGGCGCGGTGTCGACGCTGCTGCTGGTGGCACAGCGGGTTCCGTATTTCCCGGTCTGGAATGTGACCGGCCAGCCCGCCGCGGTGGTGCCGTGGGGCTTCGACGGCGACGGGCTGCCGATCTCCGTGCAGCTCGTCGGCCGGCCGTTCGACGAAGCGACGCTGTTGTCGCTGTCCGCGCAGATCGAGGCCGCACGACCGTGGGCGCACCAACGACCGCCGGTGTCATAGCCCGTGCCCGTCAGCCCGTCACCATTGCCGGTAGTGGTATGGCTGGCGCCGGCGTCGGCGGTGCTGTCGCGTCTGCCGTCAATATGTCCGGCGCTTCAATCACATACGACATCGTTGACCTCGGACCCGGAACGAAAGCGTATCGCGTTGCCCGCAGTACCTCTGGCCGCACATGATGCTCTACATAACCGCCTGCCATCGTTATACGTTGACCAGGTGGACGATCTGCTCGACGGACTCGAGGGCAACGCCCGTGCGGAGCGCGCCGAGCTCGTCCAGTGGCTGCTGGAGCAAGGCATCAGCGCCGACGAAATAAGGACGACCAACCCGCCGCTGCTGCTGGCCACCCGGCACATCGTCGGCGACGACGGCACCTACGTTTCGACGCGTGAGATGAGCGAGCGGTACGGAATCGACCTGGAGTTGCTGCAGCGCGTGCAGCGCGCCATCGGCCTGGTCGGGGTGGACGATCCGGACGCGGTCGTGCACATGCGCGCCGACGGTGAAGCCGCCGCGCAGATACAACGCTTTATCGAGCGGGGGTTGGATCCCGATCAAACGGTCCTGGTGGTGCGGGTGCTCGCCGAGGGCCTGTCACGTACCGCCGAAGTCATGCGCTACGCCGCGTTGTCGTCGATCATGCGCCCGGGTTCCACCGAGCTGGAGATCGCCAAGGCGTCCAAGGCGTTGGTCGGCAAGATCGCGCCGATGCTCGGCCCGATGGTTCAGGACATGCTGTTCATGCACTTGCGGCACATGCTGGAGACCGAAGCGGTCAACGCCGCCGAGCGGGCCGCCGGCAAGCCGCTGCCGGGGGCGCGCCTTGTCACGGTGGCCTTCGCCGACCTGGTCGGCTTCACCCGGCTCGGCGAGAAGGTGTCGGCCGAAGAGTTGGGGCACCTGGCCGGCCGGTTGGGCGGCCTGGCGCGTGACCTGACCGCGCCGCCGGTGCGGTTCATCAAGACGATCGGCGACGCGGTGATGTTCGTCTGCCCCGAGCCGGCCCCGTTGCTCGACACCGTCCTCAAATTGGTCGAGGTCGTCGACACCGACAACGACTTTCCCCGGCTGCGCGGCGGAGTCGCCTGCGGCATGGCCGTCAGCCGGGCCGGCGACTGGTTCGGCAGCCCGGTGAACGTGGCGAGCCGGGTCACCGGGGCGGCGCGGCCGGGCACCGTGATGGTCGCGGATTCGGTGCGCGATGGCGTCGGCGACGACGCCGGGTATCAGTGGACGTTCGCCGGCCTGCGTCACCTCAAGGGCATCAAGGGCATCGTCAAGCTGTTTCGGGTCCGGCGGGGCTTCGCGGACGACGCCGGAGACGCCGGAGACGCCGGAGACGCCGGAGACGCCGGAGACGCCGGAGACGCGGGAGACGCCTGACTCGCAACGCATGCGCAGGCCCGGAGCGATTTCTGGGGGCGCCGACTGCGTCCTGCGCAAGTCGTACGCGGCCGGGTCCACCCCAACTTCCGGCGCTTGGAGAATGATCGCTTCCGGGCCTGCTTCGCTCTCAAAAATACGCCTCCGAGTGCCCCTTAATCAACGGTTTCGTTCGCCTCCGGCGAAACCTAATTCTATTTCATGTTTAACGGTGTAATCATGTAATCATGAAGTCACATCACACACACGGGAACCGCTACGGGCGGCCCGGCGGCTGGCAGCAAGCGCACCAGCCCGATGCCACCGGCGCGGCGGAATGGTTCGCCGGGCGCCTCCCCGAGGGCTGGTTCGACGGCGATCCCACGGTCACTGTCGACCGCGAGGAGATCACCGTCATCGGCAAGCTGGCCGACCTTGAAAGTCCTGGGAAGGAAGCCGGCTACGAAGAAAGCGACGCCCGCACCGAAGGCCGCGTCTCGCGATTCCGCGAAGAAACCCGGTCAGAGCGGATGCGCATCGCCGACGAGGCGCAGGACCGGTACGGGCGCAAGGTTTCCTGGGGCGTCGAGGTTAGCTCCCAATCGGGCACTGAGCGGATCCTGTTCACTCACATCGCGGTGCCCGTGATGACCCGGCTGAAGCAACCGGAACGCCAGGTGCTCGACACATTGGTCGACGCGGGTGTCGCCCGGTCGCGCGCCGACGCGCTCGCCTGGTCGGTCAAGTTGGTGGGTGAGCACACCGAGGAGTGGCTGGCCAAGCTGCGCACCGCCATGTCGGCGGTCGATGATCTGCGCGCGCAGGGCCCGGATCTGCAGACTTAACCGGCTACTGGTTGTTGATGCGTTCGACGATCTTGTCGACGATCTGACCGGCCTGATCCTTGTCGACGTGGTAGGCGCACGCATTGACATCGGCGATCACGTTGTTGGCCACGCCCAGCGCGCGTTCGCAGCCCCAGCCGTCGGCGGCTTCCTGCATTTCCACCACGCTGAACTTCGGGGGTTCGCCGGTGATTTCCGCGAATGACCATCGATAGGTCTTGCCTTTGTTCGTGTTCGTGACGGACACCGTCTTGTTGGCGCAGCTTTTCCACTTGTCGGCCGACGTCTGCAGGAATGCCTTGGCTTTCTCGGCGGACGGGAACAGCACCACGGCCTGGTTGACCCAGTGGTCGTAGTTGTCCCCAGGTTCGGAGGAGACCAGGCCGCTCATTCCGGTGTAGCCGGTGCCCGCATAGACCGAATCTTGGGTGGTGTAAAGCGCTCCCAGGCATGCCGCCGGTGACACCGTCACCGGCGAGCTGTCCATCGACGTAATGGGCTTGCCGGGCTGCATGCCCGACGACCCCATGATCGCGTTGACTTCTTGGGGGCTCAAAATCAGGGCGCCGAGGCGCTCGGACTGTATCGGGTCGGGAGTCTTCACGGGTTTGGGTTTGACCAGTAGCCAGATGCCGACGCCGCCCACGACGAGAACGAGTACGAGCGCGACGGCGGCGATGATGGGCCAGGGGTTGCGCTTTTTCGGTACCGGGGGCTGATTCCAGGAGGTGGGATCGGCGTGCTGGAGCGGCGGGGGTCCGCCCGGGGGTGTGCCGCCCCAGTTGCCGCCGCCTTGGAAGTACTGCGGCGTGGGTTGACTGGCGGCGGGCATCGGGCCGCTATCGGGGGCCCAGGGCGTCGCCGGCGTCGGCGGCTGCTGCGGAGGCGCGGGGGACGGGGGCGCTGCCCTTGTGGCTTCAAGAGTCGGTTCCGGCCTGCCCGTTTCGGGGCCGAGCATGGTGGCTTCTTGGCTGCGTAGCAGGATGTCGGCGGCGTGATCCTGATCAGGGTCGCTGAGCGCGTCGTGGGCGGCCATGGCCAGAGCACCGGCGCTGGCGTAGCGGTCCTCGGGCTTTTTGGCCATGCCGCGCGCGACCACCGCGTCAAAGGCCCTCGGCACGCCCGGCCGCGCGGCGCTAGGTTGCGGGACGGGCTCCATCAGGTGGGAGGTGACCAGCGTGGTGGCGCTGTCGGACTTGTACGGCGGGGTGCCGGTCAGGCATTCGTGCAGCACGCAGGCCAGTGCGTAGATGTCGGCGCGATAAGTGACCTCGTCATTGGAGAAGCGTTCGGGCGCCATGTATTTCCAGGTGCCCACCGCGGTACCCAGTTGGGTGATCTTCTCGTCGGTGGTGGCGCTGGCGATCCCGAAGTCGACCAGGTAGGCGAAGTCGTCGCGGGTGACCAAGATGTTCGGCGGTTTGATGTCGCGGTGCATCACGCCGGCGGCGTGGGCGGCATCCAACGCCGAGGCGACCTGGGTGATGATGGCCACCGCGCGCGCCGGGGTCAGCGGACCGAACCGCTTAAGCACCGTGTCCAAGTCGACGCCCTCGATGAGGCGCATCTCCAGGAACATTTGCCCATCGATTTCGCCGTAGTCGTGGATGGGCACCACGTGGGGTTCCTGCAGACGACCCGTGATCCGGGCTTCGCGCTTCATCCGCTCGCGGAACACCGGGTCCTTGCTGAAGTTCTCCGACATCAGCTTGACGGCGACGGTCCATTCCTTCACGGTGTGCTCGGCCTCGTAGACCTCGCCCATCCCGCCGCGGCCCAGCAGTCGCGTCAGGTGATACGGGCCGAACATCGTCCCCACCCGCGAGCCCTGCGCCTCGCTCATCGCTGTCCCTCCAAACCGACCCTGCGCCCCGCCGACATTATCAAGAACTTCCAGGCAGAACGGCTGCTTGGCGGCCGTCGCACAGCTTCGCCAGCGTGGGGCCGGTGGACGAATTCAAGGCAGTTCCGCTACTTAGCGCCCACACTCGGCGCTGAATTGCGCTGAATTGCGCTGAATTTCGCTGGCGCCCTTCGCCGATAGTCGTTAGGTCAGCCCGAAAACTTCGCCCACCATGTGTGCAGGTCGTCGATGGTGCCATCTCCGAGGCAAGAACGCCGAGACTGCACTGGTGGCGCCCATCCTGCGGTCAGGGCGCGTCTGTAGGCAAAAGCGCGCCTTCGATACCGACTGGGCCGCAGTCTCGGCGGACGTGCCTACGCCTGCGTCATCGCGTAGTAGGCACCCCGCCGGGCGAGCAGCTCGGCGTGGTTGCCTTGCTCGACGACCTTGCCGGCCTCCACCACGAGGATGCGGTCGGCGTCCCGGATCGTCGAAAGACGATGCGCGATAATGAAACTCGTTCGATCGCGACGCAGCTCGTGGGTGGCGTGCGCGATGAGGGCTTCGGTGCGGGTGTCGACGGAGCTGGTCGCCTCGTCGAGGATCAACAGTTGCGGCTTCGACAGAAACGCCCGCGCGATGGTGATGAGCTGCTTTTCGCCGGCGCTGAGGTTGGCGCCGTCGCCGCTGACGCGGGTCTGATATCCGGCCGGCAGCGTCCGCACAAACCGGTCGATGTGGGCGGCCTTGGCGGCGGCCGCCACCTCATCTTCGTCGGCCTCCGGGCGTCCGTAGGCGATGTTCTCCGCGATCGTCCCGTCGAAAAGCCAGGTGTCCTGCAGCACCATGCCGATTCGCGATCGCAGAGCGTGCCTGCTGATCGAGGTGATGTCGACCCCGTCGATAAGGATTCGGCCGGAATCGACCTCGTAGAACCGCATCAGCAGGTTCACCAGGGTGGTCTTGCCCGCTCCGGTCGGCCCGACGATCGCCACCGTGCTGCCCGGTTCGGCGACCAGCGACAGGTCTTCGATCACCGGGGTGCTCGGGTGGTACGCGAAGTTCACGTACTCAAACTCGACGCGTCCGCGCAGGCGCGGGCCCTGGCCATTCGGCTGCAGTGGCGCGGGGTCCGGCGTTTCCTCTGGCTCGTCGAGCAGGTCGAACACCCGCTCGGCGCTGGCCATCCCGGATTGCAGGGCGTTGTACATGCCGGCCACCTGGTTGACCGGCGTGTTGAACTGCCGGACGTACTGAACGAACGCCTGGATGTTGCCCAGCGTGATGTGGCCGGTGGCGATCTGCACGCCGCCCACCACGGCCACCACGACGTAGCCGAGGTTGCCGATGAACGTAGTGGCGGGCGACACCAGGCCGGAGACGAACTGGGCACCGAAGCTGGCCTGGTAGAGGTCATCGTTGAGCGCGCGGAACTGCTGTTGCGCCGCCTCCTGGTGGCCGAACGTCTTGACCACGGTGAACCCGCTGTACGTCTCCTCGATGTGGGCGTTGAGGCGTCCGGTGGTGGTCCACTGGGCCGCGAACAGCCGCTGCGAGCGCCGCGCGATCGCGCGCGTGGCCAGCAGCGACACCGGCACCGTCAGCAGCGTGATCAACGCCAACAGCGGCGAGATCGACACCATCATCGCCAGCACCGCCACCACCGTCAGCAGCAAGGTCAGCACCTGGCTGATCGTCATCGTCAACGACGACTGCAGGTTGTCGACGTCGTTGGTGACCCGGCTGAGCAGCTCGCCGCGCTGCCGCGCATCGAAGTAGGCCAGCGGCAGCCGGTGCACCTTGTCCTCGACCTCGGAACGCAGCGCGACCATGGTCCGCTGCACTGTGACGTTGAGGAGTCGGGCCTGCACCCAAAGCAGCAGCGCGGCAACCAGATACAGCGCCAACGCGATGCACAGCGTCCTGGCCACCGCGGCGAAGTCGACCCCTCGGCCCGGCACCACATTCATCCCCGACAGCAGGTCGGCGAACGCGTTGTCACCGTGGCGCCGGGCCGCAGCGACGGCCTGCTGCTTGGTGATTCCCGGCGGCAGTCCCCGCCCGATCACGCCGTTGAACAGCAGATCGGTCGCGTGGCCCAAAACCCGCGGAACGACGACTCCGATTGCGGTTCCGGTGATTCCGAACGCCATCACCGCCGCGACCAGTCGGCGCTGCGGTCCCAGCCGCTTGATCAGGCGAGTCGCCGATTGTGTGAAGCGCCGCGGACGGGCCGAAGTCGCAGAGGTCGCAGTGGTCGTCGGGGTCGCTAGGGTCATTGTCCGGGCACTCCGGCACTCAACGACTGCGAGTCCACGAATTCGGCATAGGTAGGGCAGTCGGCCAGCAGCGATTCATGAGTGCCCGCACCAACCAGTTTCCCGGCATCGATCACGATCACTTGATCGGCTGCGGATGCCGTCGAAATCCGCTGCGTGACAACGATAGTCGCGACGTCACCGGATAGCTCCCGAAGCGACGCCCGCACCCGCGCCTCGGTGTGCACATCCAGTGCGGAGAAGGCGTCGTCGAACAGGTAGATGGCGGGGCGGCGAATCACGGCGCGGGCGATCGCCAGGCGTTGGCGCTGCCCGCCGGAGAAGTTGATACCGCCCTGCGCGACGCGCATCTGCAGCCCGTCATCGTGCGCGCCGACGAATCCGTCGGCCCCGGCCACCCGCAGGGCCTCCCACATCTCGGCCTCGGTCGCATCCGCCTTGCCGTAGCGGAGATTGTCGGCGACGGTGCCGGAAAACAGGTAGCCGCGCTGGGGCACCAACCCGATGCCCGACCACAGCCGCTTGGTGTCGTAGTCGCGCACGTCGACACCGTCGACCATGACGGCGCCATCGGTCACGTCGTAGAACCGGCAGATCAGCGATACCAGCGTCGACTTACCCGAACCGGTGCTGCCCACTATCGCCGTGGTGGTACCGGGCAGCGCGGTCAGCGAGACATCCTGCAGCACGGGGCGGTCGGCACCGGGATAACTAAATGTCGCGCGGTCGAACCGCACCACACCCGCCATCCCGTCGCGGGGGAACTGGGGGTTCTCCGGGCTGACGACGGCGGCGCGGGTGGACAGCACCTCGGTGATCCGTTGCGCGCACACCGCCGCTCGCGGCAGCACCGCCAGCGTCATCGTCGCCATCATGACGGCCATCAAGATCTGGGTGAAGTACGCGAGGAACGCGATCAGCGAGCCGACCTGCATCTGTCCGCTGTTGATGCGCAAGCCGCCGAACCAGATCAGCGCGACGCTGGAGACGTTGATGGTCAGCGTGGTGACCGGCAGCGTCAGCGCCTGCCAGTTGCCCGCGCTCAGCGAGGTGTTGGATAGCGCAGCATTGGCCCGGGCGAACCTGTCGCGCTCAAAGCCTTCGCGCGCGAAGGCCCGGACCACTCGGACGCCGGAAAGTTGGTCGCGCAGAACCCGGTTGATGCCATCGATCAGGCTTTGCATGCTGCGGAACATCGGCAGCACGTGCGAGAAGATCCAGTAATTGGCCCCGGCCAGGATTGGAACGCTGACCAGTAGCAGCCACGACAACCCGGCGTCCTGGTGAATGGCCATGACGATGCCACCGATCGACATGATCGGCGCGGTGACCAACACCAGGCACGTGATCTGCACCAGAAATTGGATCTGTCGCACGTCGTTGGTGGTACGGGTCAGCAACGTTGGCGCGCCGAACCGGCCGCTCTCGTGCTCGGAGAAGGTAGTGATGTGATGAAACATCGCGGAGCGCAGGTCGCGCCCGAACCCCATCCCGGTTCGCGAGCCGAAGTAGACCGCCGCGATCGCGCACACCATCTGCACACCGGTGACCCCGAGCATCACCATGCCGAGCCTGACAATGGTGGCCGTGTCGCCCTTGGCGACGCCGTCGTCGATGATCGTGGCGTTGACCGTGGGCAGGTACAGCGTCGCCAGCGTGCTGATCATCTGCAGCACCATGAGCACCGCGACGAGCCGGCGGTAGGGCCGGATGTACTGGCGCAGCAGTGCCAGGAGCATGTGGTAACTGTCGCACACGCCGCGAACTCGGGTCCGCAGCCGCAGCCGCCGATGTGCCTGAAATACCTGATCAGGTGGCGTGTCGGTGGTTGACCCCCGGGGCTGCCGCTACAGTGCATCGTGTGAGCAGGAGTCTGCGAGGTAGCGGTGCGGCGTAACGCGAGAACCCTTGCCCTGGCGACGTACGCCTTGGCGGTTGCGACGCTACTGATCGGTTGCTCCGGTTCCGGCGACAACAAGCCGGGGGCGACGACGTCGGCGCCGGGGGGCGGCGAAGGCCACCACGGACCGATGTTCCCGCAGTGCGGGGGCATCAACGATTCGACGGTGACCGACCTGACTAAGGTGACCGGGCTGAAGAACACCGCGCGGAATTCGGTGGGCTGCCAATGGTTGGCGGGCGGAGGCATCCTCGGCCCGCACTTCTCGTTTTCCTGGTATCGCGGCAGCCCGATCGGGCGGGAACGCAAGACCGAAGAACTCTCACGCGCCAGCGTCGAGGACATCAACATCGACGGGCATGGTGGCTTCATCGCCATCGGCAACGAGCCCAATCTGGGTGACTCGCTGTGCGAAGTCGGGATCCAATTCCAGGACGACTTCATCGAATGGTCGGTGAGCTTTAGTCAAAAGCCGTTCCCGCCGCCCTGCGACATTGCCAAAGAACTGGCGCGTCAGTCGATTGCGAACTCCAAGTGAGCACCGCCACGCGGCTGAAGGCCTGCACTGCGGTCTTGATCAGTGTGGTGTTGGTGTTGACCGGCTGTTCGCGGTCGATTGGTGGTAACGCGGTCAAGGCGGGCTCGGGTAGCACCCCGCGCAACAACAATTCCGAGCAGCAGTACCCCAACCTGCTCAAGGAATGTGAGGTCCTCACCACCGACATCCTGGCCAAGACGGTAGGCGCCGACCCGCTCGACATTCAGAGCACGTTCGTCGGCGCGATCTGCCGCTGGCAGGCGGCCAATCCGGCTGGCCTGATCGACATCACCCGGTTCTGGTTCGAACAGGGCAGCCTCAGCAACGAGCGCAAGGTCGCCGACTTCCTGAAGTACAAGGTCGAAAGCCGTACCATCGCCGGAATCGATTCGATCGTGATGCGTCCCGACGACGCGAACGGCGCCTGCGGAGTCGCCAGCGACGCGGCGGGTGTGGTCGGTTGGTGGATCAACCCTCAGGCGCCCGGCATCGACGCTTGCGGGCAGGCCCTCAAGCTCATGGAGCTGACCCTGGCCACCAACTCGTAGTGGCGATCGCAAGCGCAGCGGAGCTGGGCGCAGCGGGTCGCCACGATCAAACCTAGTGGCGATCGCAAGCGCAGCGGAGCTGGGCGCAGCGGGTCGCCACGATCAAACCTAGTGGCGATCGCAAGCGCAGCGGAGCTGGGCGCAGCGGGTCGCCACGATCAAACCTAGTGGCGATCGCAAGCGCAGCGGAGCTGGGCGCAGCGGGTCGCCACGATCAAACCTAGTGGCGATCGCAAGCGCAGCGGAGCTGGGCGCAGCGGGTCGCGACGATCAACTCCTAGTGGCGATCGCAAGCGCAGCGGAGCTGGGCGCAGCGGGTCGCCACGATCAACTCCTAGTGGCGATCGCAAGCGCAGCGGAGCTGGGCGCAGCGGGTCGCCACGATCAACTCCTAGTGGCGATCGCAAGCGCAGCGGAGCTGGGCGCAGCGGGTCGCCACGATCAACTCCTAGTGGCGATCGCAAGCGCAGCGGAGCTGGGCGCAGCGGGTCGCGACGATCAAACCTAGCGCGGTACGTGGAAGTCGACGAGAGCCGCGCTGCCCGGTTCGACCTGCCCCCAGCCGCCGTCGATCCGTAGCACGGCGATCGACGATGTCGGGTATTTCTCCGAGATACGTTCCAACGCAACGGTATCGGTACCATCGGTGCCGGCCAGAATGATCGCCACTTCGGACGTTGTCGGCTCGTGCCCGACGACGAGCAGGGTGCTGACGTCGTCGGAGATTTGGTTGATCAGCTCGATCTCCGTGCCGGCGGTGGCACCGTAAAGCCGTTCGACATAACGCACCGGCGCGCCGATACCGGTGCGTTCCAGGGTTTCCCGTGCGCGCGTCGCGGTCGAACACAGCACCGCGTCGACCGCGGGCAGGTTGGCGCGCATCCAGTCACCCGCCAGCGCAGCCTCTCGGATCCCGCGTTCCGCGAGCGGCCGCGCATGATCGGGGACGCCGGTCGGGTACGCCGACTTCGCGTGGCGCAGCAGCACCAGGCTGCGGTGTTGTGCCGTCATCCGACTGAGGTTAGTGAATGCGGGACCTACACCGCGTCAGGATCGTCATCTTCGTCGGCCAGGATCTTCCTTGGATCGTGGCTGCCCGCGGTCGAGGTGCGGCGGCGGGATCCATTCGACGCACCGCTGTCAACAAACTATCTGCATCGTTATAGTCGTCGCGTGGGTTGGCGCAAGGCGAATCGCCGCTGAAAAGTCCTCGCGCGCGCGCATTTATACGGTCCCTCAAATATCTATCTCTATCAGTGTTATGGAGAGATTGTCGAGCATTTGTTCTAATTCTCTCGAACGCGGGATATCGACCCTCGATACCCTCGATGACCCTCGATTCGAATCACCAAATGGTGCCAACGTCGTAGGCTCGGTAGGCCGCCGCTCACACGGCGGCCTCACCTTCGATGGAGAGGAATTGATATGCGCGCCATCCAGATTGAACAGTTCGGCGACCCCGCACAGGTGATCCGCGTCGTCGACATCGAGGAGCCGCCGCCACCGGGTCCGCATGAGGTTCTGGTGAGCGTTGAGGTCTCGCCGTTGAACAAACACGACCTACTGGTTGTCAGCGGCGTGCTGGCGCGACCACCCCTGCCCCACATACCAGGCGCAGAGGGGGTCGCCCGCGTGCTTGCCACTGGCCCCGGGGTCGATGGACTTCAGGTCGGCGATCTGGTCGTGCTACCCCTGTATGCCGGTGCGTGGCGTGAGCGGCTCGTCGTGCCCGCCGACGGCCTGTTCGCACTCCCCGCCGGCGACATCGAGCAGTACTCGATGCTGGGCAGCAACCCCCCGACAGCAGGGTTGATGCTCAGTGAATGCACCCCCCTGCAGCCCGGTGACTGGGTGGTTCAGAACGCCGCGAACTCCGGTGTGGGGCGGTCATTGATCGCGCTAGGAAAACGTCGTGGACTGAAGACGATCAACCTGGCCCGTGACGACGCAACGTTCGCCGAGCTCACAGCAGCCGGGGCCGACGTGGTCCACGTCGATGACCCCGATGCGGTCGGCGATGTTCGAGCAGTGATCGGCGACGCGCGAGTGGCGCTGGCAGTGGACTCCGTGGGTGGTCCAGTGGTGGCGCGGCTGCTCGAATTGCTGTCCGACGGTGGATGGTTGGTCAGCTATTCCTGGGCCACGGGCGAACCAATGTGGGTCGACACCTCGACACTGGTCGGCAAGCACCTCACGGTCCGCGGATTCTTTGTCGGCGACTTCGACTACCGCGACAAGGTGGTGCCTGTCATTCGTGAGGCGGCACCGCTGGTGGCCGACGGCACCCTTGTTGTCCCCGTGGCGGGCGTGTACCCCCTCGAGCGTATCCAGGACGCGGTGCAGCATCTCCTCCGTGGCGGCAAGATCCTGCTGAAAGTGGCGGGGCGATGAAGGTGCGCCGACGAACGCGAGATTCGCGACAGGGTGGGGTAAACACAGATCGGCCCCGGCAGCCAGCCCGGCCGGTGAGGCGAAGCGGTGTGACGCCCGGCGTTCCCGCCACCAACAGCTTCGCCAGTTGACGGGCACTTAGCCCGTCGCCGTCCTGAATATGGCTGACAACGAAGTCGATGTACTTCGTCCTTGCAGCCTCCGAACGGTCAACCTGGATCGGAATACACGAACGAGGCGCCTGTTTGAGCACTGAGTCAACCCCTGCACCGGTGAACACCACGGCAGCACGAAAGAGATCGTGCTCAGCGTTGCACCAGTGGGTGGTCTGGCCGCAGGCGAAGATCAGCTTGTTTATGTCGGTGCAATGCGTGGTCGCCGATCCGTCGACATGGTGGACCTCGCACTGGTAGCCGGGTACGTCGCCACCGGGGCGTGTACACCCACGGTCCTTGGGATGAATGTTCCGGTTGTGCACCCTAGAAAAGATGCCCGGTCGGCAGGGTCGAAACTCTGCGGAGAATCGCCTATTACCGCAATTCAGAGCGCTTCGTTCTGGAGACTCAACATTGTCTCACGCATCTTTAGCTACTTCGAAACCGAAACACATTGTGGTACAGTGTGTTTCGGTGATACACGCGCTTCCCGCAATCACGCTGCGGCTACCACCGTTATCAACCGCGCTGAGCGAGCGGCCCTGGTGAACCTGTGGGGCGACGCCGGTACTTGGGTGGCGGACACTTGGAGCGGCCTGAACAACACGCACTTCAATGGCCAGCTGCGCTAGACGGTTCTCCGCGGCGCCGGCGCGACCGGCGGTGATGGTCGGATGTCGCTGATGTTTAGCGCCGGGCGTAAGCGGGCATTAACAGCCGGTATCGGCAGGAGATGATCTCGATGTTGTTGTGGCAAATCTACCTGGGTGTTGCGCTCGTTGCTGCGAGCGGTGCTTCGGTGGCCGCCGACCTGTTCTCTGAGCCCGACGTACCAACTACTACTCACACAAAAGTCATTGTTTTCGCAGGTGTGGCCTGGCCGGTGCTGCTGGTTGGACTGCTGCAGCTGATTTGCATCGGTGGTTTCGCCAAGGCGATGAGTACTGATTTGGCCGCCCGCCATGTCAGCCGCTGTCCTGCAGAGCGGTCACGGCGGCTGTGAGCGTAGCGACCGCTGTCTCCAAGGCGTAGAGGGTGTCGATCCGCCTCCGGAGTCGTCAACGCATCGAACGACAACTCACACGCGCGGCCCACGGCAACATCGAGCGCGTCGAAGACCGCAACGATCTCTTCACGACTACTCGAACTCATATTCGAATACTACGACGGCCCACCGACATTGACTTGGTCTCTCAGTGGCCAACGTTCAGGACCGACCCCCGGACGCCAGCCGAGCTGGAGTAGCAACCCCAAGTCGTCGCGGACGGCGCGGTGACGGGTGATCTGGCCATCCGCGACCCGGAAGATGTGCACCTGCTTGTGCCGGATCCGCTTGCCGGTTGGTTCGATGCCATTGAACGGTCCGACGTGCTCGCCGGTCATGGTGGCCGCGGCCATCACCACGCCGTCGGAGGCTGCGGTTTCCTCTACAGACTCCTCCAGTTCGAAACGCAGATCGGCGAACGCGTCGCGCAGCCATTGGCTGGTCGCCAGGAATCCCGCGGGGCCGGGACGTTGACGCTCGGGGTCGTCGGGATCGTCGTCGGCTTCTTGGTTCACGAAGTCGGGTGCGATGATGCGCTGGGCCAGCTGCGCGTCTCCAGTCTCGATGAGCCGGAAGGACTCGAGCGCAACACTTTTTGGGCTCGTCATCCGTCGAGGCTAGAGCGTGTCTGCTGCAGCGGTATTGGACGAAACGGACATCCCGCCGGGAAGCGCGACGGGGGAGATCCCTACCAGCGCTCGGCACTCATTGATCATGTGCGGCTGGTCGGCGTAGCTGGCTTCGATTGCCAACTCGGACCACCGAACTCGGTCGTCGCGCGCATGGATCAACTCGAGCAGGCGCTGTAATCGCAGAATCCGCCCGAGTCGCTTCGGGCCGAAGCCGACAGCGGTCTCAAAGCGGCGGCGCAGTTGTCGTTCGCTGAGATCGACCGCCGCGGCCACGCCGGATACCGGCCAATGCGGCCGCCGCTGCAGCATCCCGATCGCCCCGAGGACCGCGGTGTCGACGAAGGGTTCGGAGTCGGCCAGGTGTTCCATCACCGTCTGCTGCAAGGCCGCCACCCGCTGACCGGGAGTCGTTGCGGTGAATACCTTTTCGGCCACCCGGCCGCCGCCGGCACCGAAGGCCGCATCGAGGGGAACCACGCGGTCGGTGAATTCACTGACAGGCCGCCCCAACACCGCCGCCGCCGCACCCGGCCGCAATCGCAGACCCGCGAGCACACCGTCGCCGTCCGTGTGCAGGTCGTAGAAGGTGGTGGCGGGCCCGGCGATCATGGCTTGGCCCCGCGAGCTCACGAACAGGTCCACACACCCGTCCGGTATCACCCGGAGGAACCCGCTCGCCGGCGCCGAGCGCGCCCAGCCGCATTCCACCAACGGCGCAAGCCGTCGATCGGGCCGATACTCCTGGTACAACGCGATCACCACCTATCGCCGATCAAAACACACCGGCTTCGAGGCATGCCGGTGCACGTCCCCGAACTTGTCGGCGACCCGACCTAGACTCGCGATGCCTCGACAGCCACACACTCCTCAGAAGGGATCGGGATGCGATTCCTGCACACCGCCGACTGGCAGCTGGGCATGACCCGGCACTTCCTTGCCGGCGACGCCCAGCCGCGGTATTCGGCCGCCCGCCGCGACGCGGTGGCCGGACTCGGCGCGCTGGCAGTCGAGGTGGGCGCCGAGTTCGTCGTGGTCTCCGGTGACGTGTTCGAACACAACCAGCTCGCCCCGCAGGTCATCAGCCAGTCCCTGGAAGCCATGCGTGCCATCGACATTCCGGTGTACCTGTTGCCCGGCAATCACGACCCGCTGGACGCGTCGTCGGTGTACACCAGCACGTTGTTCACCGCCGAGTGCCCGGACAACGTCGTGGTGCTCGACCGCGCCGGCGTGCACCAGGTGCGACCGGGGCTCGAGATCGTTGCCGCGCCATGGCGGTCCAAGGCGCCCACCACCGACCTGGTCGCCGAGGTCCTCGAGGACCTCGGACCGGGGCCGGCGGTCCGTGTGCTGGTCGCCCACGGGGGCGTCGACGTGCTCGACCCCGATCGCGACAAACCCTCGCTGATCCGGCTCGCCGCGCTCGACGACGCCATGGCAAGCGGTGCGCTGCATTACGTGGCGCTGGGCGACAAGCATTCGCGCACCCAGGTCGGCGGCAGCGGTCGGGTGTGGTACTCCGGCTCGCCGGAGGTCACCAACTTCGACGACGTCGAATCCGACCCCGGCCACGTCCTGGTCGTCGACATCGACGAAAGCGACCCGCACCGCGCCGTCACCGCCACGGCAAGGCATGTCGGCCACTGGCGGTTCGTCACAATGCGCCGGCAGGTGGACACCAACCGTGACATCGCCGACCTCGACATGAATCTCGACCAGATGGGCGACAAGGAACGCACCGTGGTGCGGCTGGCACTGACCGGCACGTTGACGGTCACCGACCGCGCCGCGCTGGACGCCTGCCTGGACCGATACGGGCGGTTGTTCGCCTGGCTGGGTCTCTGGGAACGGCACACCGACCTCGCGGTGGTGCCCGCCGACGGCGAGTTCACCGACCTCGGCATCGGCGGGTTCGCGGCCGCCGCCGTCGAGGAACTTGTCGCCACCGCACGCGCGGACGACGCCGACGCCGCCGCGGATGCCGAGGTCGCCCAGGCGGCGCTGGCGCTCTTGCTGCGTCTCGCCGACCGGGGCGCGGCATGAAGCTGCACCGGCTCGTTCTGACGAATTACCGCGGCATCGCGCACCGGGAGATCGAGTTTCCCGACCGCGGCGTGGTGGTGGTCTGCGGCGCCAACGAGGTCGGCAAGTCGTCGATGATCGAGGCGCTGGACCTGCTGCTGGAATCCAGGGACCGGTCGACGAAGAAAGAAGTCAAGCAGGTCAAGCCGACCAACGCCGACGTCGGTTCCGAGGTCAGCGCCGAAATCAGCAGCGGCCCTTACCGTTTCATTTATCGCAAGCGATTCCACAAGAAGTGCGAGACGGAGTTGACGGTGCTGCAGCCGCGCCGCGAGCAGCTGACCGGCGACGAAGCACACGAACGGGTCCGGGCGATGCTGGCCGAAACGGTGGACAACGATCTCTGGCATGCCCAGCGGGTGCTGCAGGCCGCATCGATCGCCCCGGTGGACCTGTCCGGTTGTGACGCGCTGTCGCGTGCGCTCGATGTCGCCGCGGCGCAATCCGACAGCGAAGCAGCGCTGTCGGGTACCGAACCGGTGCTCATCGAGCGGATCGACGCCGAGTACGCGCGCTACTTCACCCCCACCGGGCGTCCCACCGGGGAGTGGGCGGCCGCGATGACCCGGCTGGGCGACGCCGAGACCGCGGTGGCCGAGTGCACACAGGCGGTCGCCGAGGTCGACGACCGGGTGCGTCGCCACGCCGTGCTCACCGAGCAGGTGGCGGAGCTGTCGCAGCTGCGCCTTGCCGCCGGCCCCCGGTTCGCCGTCGCACAGGCGGCCGCCGACAAGATCGCCGCACTCACCCGGCAAGCCCGCGAAGCCAAGCTGGTCGCTGACGCTGCGGCCGCGACCAATGCCGCTTCGGCCGCCGCCCACAGCGGGCGGTTGCGGCTGGCAGCCGAAATCGAAACTCGCGCAATAACTATCGCTGCCGCCGAGAAAGAGGCGCAAGAGGCCGTCGACGCGCAGTCGGCGGCGCTCGCCGACGCCGAGGCCGCCGGTGCCGCCGTCGAGGAAGCCGCCGAGGTCCTCGCGGCTGCTCAACGGCGCGTGGAATTGACCCGCTTGACGGCCCGGCTGGCCAAGATCGACGCCATCCAGCGCGACCGCGACCGTGTCTGCGCGGAGCTAAGCACTGTCACCCTCACCGAGGAGCTGCTGCGGCGAATCGAAAAGGCCGCGGCCGCAGTCGATCGCACGAGCGGCCAGTTGGCGTTGATCTCGGCGGCGGTGGAGTTGACCGCCGCCACCGACATCGAGCTCGCCGTCGGTGACCAACGGGTGTCGCTGCCCGCCGGCCAAAGCTGGTCTACCACCGTCACCGGTGCCACCGAGGTCGAGGTTGTCGGCGTCGTGACTGCGCGTGTCACCCCCGGCACGACCGCGCTCGACGTTCAGGCCAAACACATTGCGGCGCAACAAGAACTGGCCGCTGCATTGACAGCCGCCGACGTCGCCGACCTTGCTGCGGCACGGGGCGTTGACCAGCGGCGCCGCGAACTGCACAGCAGCCGCGACCAGCTCAGCGCCACCCTGGAAGGCCTGTGCGGCGACGAGCAGGTCGACGAACTGCGTGCACGACTCGCACAGTTGCGCGCGGTCGCGGCGCCTCTGCTGGACGGCGCTAAGGTCCGGCCCGAACTCGACGTGGCCCAGACCGCTTGCACGGCTGCGGAAGCCGACTGCGTGACTCGTCGTCAGACCGCGACGGCCGCTGCCGCCAAGCTCACCGAGACATCCACTCGGGCATCGGTTTTGCTGAACAACGCGGCAATTCAGCGCGTCGAGCTCGACAGGGCGACCGAGCAGCTGACCCAGGAGCGCGCGTCGGTCAGCGATGCGGACCTGGCGGCGGCGGCCGAGGCCGCGCTAAAGGACGCGCAAACCGCCCAGCGGCGGTCCGCCGAGCTGGCCGACGAGTTGGCTGCCGCGGCGCCGGACGCGGTGGCCGCCGAATTGGCCGATGCCGGCAAAGGAGCCGAGTCGCTACGCGAGCGCTACGAAGACGGCTCCCGCGCGCTACGCGAAATCAGCATCGAACTCTCGGTCTTCGGCACCGAGGGCCGCCAAGGCAAGCTCGATGCCGCGGAGTCCGAGCGCGAGCACGCGGCCGGCCAGCACGCCCGGGTGGGTGGCCGCGCCCGCGCCGCCGAGCTGCTGCGGTCGGTGATGACGCGCCACCGCGATACGACCCGGTTGCGTTACGTCGAGCCCTACCGCACGGAGCTGCAGCGGCTCGGCCGCCCGGTGTTCGGCCCCTCCTTCGAGGTCGATATCGACAGCGATCTCTGTATCCGCAGCCGCACCATGGACGGCATCACGGTGCCCTACGAGTCCTTGTCCGGCGGGGCCAAGGAGCAGCTCGGCATCCTGGCCCGGTTGGCCGGCGCGTCTTTGGTCGCCAAGGAGGACACCGTGCCGGTGGTGGTCGACGATGCGCTGGGGTTCACCGATCCGAACCGGCTGGCCAAGATGGGCGAAGTATTCGACACCGTGGGCGAGCACGGCCAGGTGATCGTGCTGACCTGCAGCCCCGACCGTTACGACGGCGTCAAGGGCGCGCACCGCATCGATCTGACCCGATAGCACTCGGCGCCTCTGCGCGCGTTCTACACTCACCCCGAAATGGGGTTACGCGATGAATGTTGAGTGCGACTACGTAGTCGTCGGTACCGGCTCGGCCGGGGCGGTGGTGTCCAATCGGCTCAGCGCCGATCCGGACATCGACATCGTGGCCCTGGAGGCGGGCCCGCCCGACAAGGACAAATTCATTCGGATCCCTGCGGGCTTCAGCAAGCTGTTCCGCAGTGAATGCGACTGGGATTACCTCACCGAACCGCAGAAAGAGCTCGACGGTCGCGAGATCTACTGGCCGCGAGGCAAGACGCTGGGCGGCTCGTCGTCGATGAACGCGATGATGTGGGTGCGCGGATTCGCCGCCGACTACGACGAGTGGGCGGTGCGCGCCGGCGCGCAGTGGTCTTTCGCCGAGGTGCTCGGGTACTACCGCCGCATCGAGAACGTCACCGCCGCCTGGCACTTCGTCAGCGGCGATGACAGCGGAGTCACCGGCCCGGTGCACGTTTCCCGTCAGCGCAGCCCGCGACCGTTGACCGCGGCCTTCCTGGCCGCGGCGCGCCAGTGCGGATTTCCCGCTGCGCAACCGAATTCCCCTGCACCGGAAGGCTTCTGCGAGACCGTCGTCACCCAGCAGCGTGGCGCCAGATGCAGCACCGCCGACGCCTACCTGAAGCCGGCGATGGGCCGCAACAACCTCAGCGTGCTCACCGCAGCCACCGCGACCCGAGTCGTCTTCGACGGGAACCGGGCCGTCGGTGTGGAATTCGAACGCGACGGTCAAACATGGGTGGCCACCGCCCGCCGCGAGGTCGTGCTCTGCGGCGGTGCCGTCAACAGCCCGCAGCTGTTGATGCTCTCCGGTATCGGCGATCGCGAACACCTTGCCGATCACGGCATCGATGTCGTCCACGAGTCGCGCGAGGTGGGCCAGAACTTGATCGACCACCTCGTCGCGGGGCTGGGCTTTGCTGTCGGCGCCGGCAGCTTGTTCGCCGCCGAAAAGCCCAAGGAGCTCGTCAATTACCTGCTAAGGCGGCGCGGCATGCTCACCTCCAACGTCGGCGAGGCGTATGGATTCCTACGCAGCCGACCGGAGCTGGAGCTGCCCGACATCGAGCTGATATTCGCGCCGGCGCCGTTCTGGGACGAGGCGCTTGTTGCGCCGGAAGGGCATGGGGTAGTGATAGGGCCCATCCTCGTCGCGCCGGAAAGCCGCGGCGAGATCAGGTTGCGGTCGGCCGATCCGCACGCCAAGCCGGTCATCGAACCGCGTTACCTGTCCGATCCGGGCGGCGTGGACCGTGCGGCGATGATGGAAGGGCTGCGGATCTGCGCCCGGATCGCCGAAGCTCCCGCGCTGAAGGCCCTGCTCGGTCCGATCGCGCGACCGCGGGACTGCACCGAGCTCAACGAGGCCACCCTCGAGCGGGCCCTGGCCACCTGCGCGCACACGCTGTATCACCCGCTGGGTACCTGCCGGATGGGCAGCGACGAGGCCAGTGTGGTGGATCCGCAGCTGCGGGTCCGCGGAGTCGAGGGTCTGCGGGTGGCCGACGCCTCGGTGATGCCCAGCACGGTGCGCGGGCACACCCATGCGCCGTCGGTGCTGATCGGCGAGAAGGCCGCCGACTTGATCCTCAAGTGATCCCGCCTGATTTGAGGACCGCTCCGCGGTCTCGGCAGAATGGGACCATGGTGGGCCGATACCGATGACGATGACCGCCAAACGCCGCCGGGTCCACGACAAGCTGGCAGGACTGCCCGGCGTGCGGCCGATACGCCGGCCGGTCTCGCCGGGCAGCGCCGACGAGTTCGATCTGTACTACGTTCGCACCGGCCGCAAATCCGCGCACCCGCTGGTGATCCTCACCGGAGGCCCCGGCGTGGGGTCGATGCGCGTGTACAAGGGACTGCGCCGACGCTTCGCGGCCGCCGGTCTGGACGTCATCATGATTGAGCACCGGGGGGTGGGGATGTCCCGCCACGATGACTCCGGCGCCGACCTGCCGCCCGAGGCGTTCACCGTCGATCAGGTCGTCGACGACGTCGCCGCCGTACTCGACGACGCTCACGTGGACTCGGCCGTCATCTACGGCACGTCCTACGGCACGTACATCGCGGCCGGAGTGGGCGTCCGCCATCCCGCGCGGGTGTGGGCGATGATCCTCGATTCACCGCTGCTGTCGCGGGATGACATCGCCGACGTGCGCGACGCCATTCGGCGGCTGCTGCTCAAGGGCGACGAGGTGGAGACCGCCGCGCTTGCGTCTAAGGTTCGTCAGCTCCTCGACGAGGGTGTGATGACCGCCGCGGGCGGGCAGGTCGCCGCGAGACTGTACGGCTACGGCGGGACCGCGCTGCTCGATCGCCAACTCGACTTGCTGCTCGGTGGTCGAATTGTGTTGTGGCAGGGACTGCTCCGGATCGGCACCCTGCTGACCCGCACGGCGCCCTACCGTTTTGAAACCGACTTGGTGGGCCGCATCGCGTTCCGCGAACTCGATTACGCCGCCGAACCCGATGGGCTGCCGCTCGACCCAGCCGCTGCGTTGCGTGAAATCATGTCGGACACAACCGCTTTCGAGGCCGAGCCGTATGACCTGGTAGCCGAGATGCCGAAATTCACCTGGCCCACGGTGGTGATTTCGGGTGGTCGCGATCTGGTCACCCCGCGCGCCGTGGCGGAGCGCATCGTGTCGCTGGTGCCCAACGCGGTGCTGGTGAAGCTGCCGACGCTGGCGCACGGCGCGCTGGACTCGCACGAGCCCGCCGCCCTGGACATTGCCGGTGCGGTGTGCCGCGGTGAGTTCGACGGGCTTGCCGACCGGGGGCCGGCGCTGGACGCACTCCCGCCGCGCCCGGCCATGCGTCTGCTCTGCAAGGCGCTCGATGTGGCCGTGACAGCCGAGGCCGCGCTGCCGGCGCCGCCGCGACGCCTGGTGCGCCGGCTGGCCGCAACCTGACCGCGATCATCGAGTGTGCGCTGAGGGCGGGATTTTCGTCCATCCGCCGCCATGGGCGCACACTCGAATCCCTACGCGCACACTCGAAACGGCCCTCGCCGCGCCGATCAGCCCTGCACGAACCCGACTGCCATCCAATCCACGTCGGCCAATCCCGACGAACCGTAGTTGGCCAGGTCGCTGCGTACCGCCCTGTTGCCGGGCGACTGGTACAGCGGAAGGCTGAACCCTTCATCCCACAGCATCGTGTCGGCCTCGTTGGCCAGCGCACGCGCCTTAACTGGATCCAATTCGGACAGCGTCTGATCGATCTTGGCGTCGATCTCAGGGCTTCCGATCTTGCCGAAGTTGCTGCTGCCTTTGGAGGCGTAGATCTGCGGCAGCGCGCCTAGTGGCAAAGCGCCACCCACCCAACTGAATTGGACGATGTCGAAGTCGCCAGGGGTCACGTACTGACTGAAGAAACCATTGCCACTCTTAATATCGAGCTGCAATTTGACACCGATCTGCGCTAGGTTTTGCTGGGCGACCAGCGCGATCTGCTTGGCCGCCGGTGCATCGAAGACGACGTCGCGAACTACCAGCTGTCTGCCATCCTTCTCGCGCACGCCTCCATTGAGTTTCCAACCCGCGGCGTCCAAGTCCTTGCGGGCTTGATCGGGGTTGTAATCGCCTGGTGCGCTGTTGTTTTGGTAACCCGCTTGGCCCGCGACGTAGACGTGATTATTCAGCGGCGCCGGGTGGTCGGTCAGGCCGTGCTGAGCGACATCGACGAGGGCGCGGCGGTCGATGCCCTTGGCGATCGCCAGCCGCAGCTCCTTCTCCTCCATGATGGATCCATGTGCGCCGTTGAAGGTGAACTGGGCCCAGGTGGGGGTCGGGGCGCGCCGGATGTCGATTCCGGGGGTGCGCTCAGCCGTGACCATTTCGTCGAGAGTGCTCACGCCGGTGGCGTCAATAGCGTTGTTCTGCAAGGCCGGAATCGCGGCGGTGGGATCTAGGACCAGGAACGTGATGGAGTCCAACCGTGGTTTGCGGCCCCACCATCGCGGATTGCGGGTAAGCACGATTCGTTGGGCGGGCCTGTCGATCGTGGACACGATGAACGGCCCGGCCGACGGGCCGGGCGCGTCGAGCTGCCCCTTGTTGAAGGCGTCCGGGTTCGCCGTCATGCTGCGGGGCTGTATCCCGCCGGCAAACATCCCTTGCCATTCGGCGTAGGGCTGGCTGAACGTGACGACCGCCTGACGATCGTCGACACCCCTGGTCACCGACTTCACGCGATCGAACCCGGCATTGCTAGCGATCAAGAATCGCTCATCGTGACCGCTACACGCCTCGGTCTCCGACTTGAGGTCCTCCCAGGTGATCGGGGTGCCGTCGTTCCAGGTTGCCTTCGGATTGATGGTGTAGGTGACGACTTGCGGGTTTGTGCCGGTTAGCTCGGCGCCCGTGAAGTAATCGGTGTTGAGTTTGAGGCTTCCGTCGGGCTGGCTGATAAACGCCCCTGGCAGCGTCGGCGCGAGGATATCGCCGGTGTCCGCCGTGTTGCCATCGATGTTCAGCCCGTTGAAGTTGTCCGGGAACGACGACAGCGCCAGCCGCAGGTTGCCCCCGTCGCGTAGCGTCGCTGGGTCACGCGGGTTGACATCACTGTTGCCGCCGACCTGCGCTGAGTGCGCATTTGTGAGGTTCCGATAACCGTTTGAGCAGCCGGTGAGGGTCAAGACCGCGACCAGAGCTAGCAGCGCGATCCTGCGAACCATCGGCGGGTACGTCACCCGCACGATGTTAACCGCCGCTGACATCGGGGTGTGCCCGCGGAACGGCGGCCAGCAGCTGCCGGGTGTACTCGTGCTGCGGGTTGGTGAACACCTGGTCGCCGTCGCCCTGCTCGACGATCGCTCCCCGGTACATCACCGCTACCCGGTGCGCGAGGTGTTTGACCACCGAAAGGTCATGCGACACAAACAGATATGACAATCCGAATTGCGCCTGCAAATCCAGCAGCAGGTTGATGATGCCCGCCTGGATCGACACGTCGAGGGCCGACACCGGCTCGTCGAGCGCAAGAATCTTGGGTTGCAGCGCCAGTGCCCGTGCAATGCCGATCCGCTGTTTCTGCCCGCCGGAGAACTCGGCGGGATAGCGGCTGGCGTCGGCGCGGTCCAGCCCGACGATTGCCAGTAGCTCGGCGACCCGTTCCTCGCACCGCGGCCTGGCGAACCCGTTGGCGACCAACGGTTCCGCGATGATGTCGAACACCGGGAGGCGGGGATCCAACGAAGCCACCGGGTCCTGAAACACCACCTGCACTTCGGTGCGCAGCTCTCGACGGGCGGGTGTGTCGAGCGCGGCGACGTCGGCGCCGAGGATCTCGATGGAACCCGACTGCGGTTTGGCAAGCTCGAGGATCTGACTGAGCGTCGTGGACTTGCCCGAACCGGATTCGCCGACAATGCCCAGGGTGCGGCCCTGCTCCAGGGTGAAGCTGACGCCGTCGACCGCACGCACCTCGCCCACCCGCCTGCGAAATACCGCGCCCTTGGTGAGCGGGTAGGTCTTGCTGAGGTCGGTGACTTGCAGCACCAGTTGGGATTCACCGGCGGCAGCGTCGACAGCATCCGGTTGCGTTGACACGCCAAAGATTTCGGCCGCGCTGCGCCCCGCGACGTCGTCGGTGCGGATGCACGCGGCCCAGTGGTCGTCCCCAACCGTGACGAGATCGGGCTCCGCCGAACGGCATTCATCGATCGCCAGCGGACAGCGGGGGGCGAACGGGCAGGCGTCGGGCGACAACGACGACATCGTCGGCGGCGCGCCGGGGATCGGGATCAGCCGGGTGCCCTGCGGGGCGTCCAGGCGTGGCACCGAGCCCAGTAGCCCAACGGTGTAAGGCATCCGGCGGTCGCGATAAAGATCTTCGACGGTGGCGACCTCAACGCCACGCCCGGCGTACATGACCATCGCCCGGTCGGCGAACTCCGACACCACACCCAGGTCGTGCGTGATGATCAGCACGCCGGCGCCGGTGACGTCACGCGCGGTTCGCAGCACGTCGAGGATCTGCGCCTGCACGGTGACGTCCAACGCGGTCGTCGGTTCGTCACAGATCAGCAGGTCGGGATCGTTGGCGATCGCGATCGCGATCACCACCCGCTGGCGCTCGCCGCCGGACAGCTCATGCGGGAACGCCCGCGCGCGGGTGGGCGCCTGCGCGATGCCGACCAGCTCGAGCAGCTCGACGGCGCGCTTGCGGGCATCCGCTCGGCGGACGTCGGGGTTGTGCACCTCGATGGCTTCGGCTATCTGGTCACCGACGGTGTACACGGGGGTCAGGGCCGACATCGGGTCCTGGAATACGGTGCCGATCGATTTGCCACGGATTCGGGACATCGCCTGGTCGGAGAGGCCGAGCAATTCCTCGCCGTGCATGCGCACCGATCCGGACACGTCGGCGTATTCGGGCAGCAGTCCGATGATGGCCATCGCGGCAGTGCTTTTGCCCGAACCGGATTCGCCGACGATGGCGACCACTTCGCCCGGATCGATGTGGTACCTCGTGCCGCGCACCGCCGACACCGCGATGTCGCCCGTCTCGAAAGTGACGTTCAGATCCGTCACCTCCAGCAGCGCCGTCACTTGGGCTCGCGCTTCTTGCGGCGGGGCGGCCTGCTCCGCGGATCCAACGCGTCCCGCAGGCCGTCGCCGGTGAGGTTGGCGCACAACACGATCAGGACGAGGGTGCCGGCCGGGAACAGGAAGACCCACGGGAACGTGGTGGTCGACGGAGCGCCTTCCGCGATCAGCGTTCCCAGCGACACGTCGGGTGGTTGAACACCAAATCCCAAAAAGCTCAGACCGGTTTCGGCCAGGATCGCGGACCCGACGTTGAGCGTGGCGTCGATGATGAGGATCGAGGCGACGTTCGGCACGATGTGATGCACAATGACCCGTCGGCTGGACACCCCCATATACCGGGCCGCACGGACGAATTCGCGTTCACGCAGGCTCATCGTCAAGCCGCGCACCATCCGCGAGCTGACCATCCAGCCAAACGCCGCGAGCAACACGATGAGCCACAGGACGTTGTTGGCCCCCTTGGTGCGCGCGCTGACGATCGCGATCAGCAGGAAGCTTGGCACCACCAGCAGCAGGTCGACCAGCCACATCAGGGCCCGGTCGCGCCAGCCGCCGAAGTAACCGGCAACCGAACCGACCGTGGCGGCAAGGGTGGTCGAGATCAGTGCCACGCAGAACCCGATGAGCATCGATTTCTGCATGCCGCGCAGCGTCCTGGCCAGCAGATCCTGACCGAGCGCGTTGGTGCCGAACCAGTGCTTGACCGAGGGTGGCTGCAGCAGCGCGTCGTAGTCGAGATGGTTGGGGTCGTAGGGAAGTAGCGACGGCAGCGCGTAGCAGCCGACAAACCCCACCACCAGCAATAGCGCCGCCACGACCGCGGGCCTGTTGCGAATAAACCTGCGAGCCACCAGGTTTCGTCGCGACGTGAAAGCGGCGGTGTGAATTCCGGCCTTAACTTCCACGCTGGCTTCTTGGGTGGTCATGTCACTCGCACTCTCGGGTCTAGCACCGCGTAGAAGATGTCGGACAGCAGGCCGGCGAGCAGAATCGCCAACCCGGAAAACAGCGTGATCGCCGCGACAACGTTGGTGTCCTGTGTGGAAATGCCCAGCACGACCCACTCGCCCATGCCGTGCCAGCCGAAGATCTTTTCGACGAATATCGCGCCGACAACCAGCCCACTGAGCCCGTAGGCGAACAGCGTGGCGAGCGGAATCAGCGCGGTGCGCAGGCCGTGTTTGAACAGTGCACGCCGGCGGGTGAGGCCCTTGGCGCGCGCGGTGCGGATGAAATCCTCTCCGAGCACGTCGAGCATGGCATTGCGCTGGTAGCGGCTGAAGCCTGCCATCCCGAGCAGCGCCAGCGTTAGCGTCGGCAATACGAGGTGCTGCACGCGGTCGACCAGTTGGTCCCATAGGCCGCCGGGCGGGATCGGTGATGTCTCACCGGTGTACAGGAAGATCCGAACGCCAATGAAGTTGTTCACCCGCAGCGCGGCCAGGATGAGCAGGCCCGCCAGCACGAATGACGGAATGCTTAGGAGGATCAACGACAGCACGGTGATGACGCGGTCGCTCAGCCGGTACTGCCGAATGGCTCCCCAGGCCCCCAGGATGACGCCGATGATCGTGCCCAGCACCGAACCGGTCACCACCAGCCGCAGGCTGATCCCTATTCGGTGCCACAGCTCCCGGGAGACGGGGTGACCGGTGACCGTCGTGCCGAAGTCGCCGTGGACCACACCGGCAACCCATCTCCCATACCGAATGGGTATGGGTTTGTCTAAGCCGAGCTCGGCCGCTTTGCGGTCGACGAGCTCCTTGGGCGGCGGTGGGTGACGCTGCGTGTAGGTGTCCAGCGGACGAAACGTCACGGAGGCCAGGCAGAAGGCCAAGAACGACGCCAGCACCAGCAGCACGACGTAATTGAGGAAGCGGCGCGCCAGAAAACGGATCATCCCCCACCACCGCGCCGCATCAAGACAGGTTAGCGAGCCCTCCGGTCCGTTGCCGCCGCACCGTTGTGATCGAGTTGATTCACACGGGTGAAATCGGGGCGGCCGGTTGTTACGATCCGACTCCGCGATACCCCTGCATCCAAAAGGAGAGTGGCGTGACGGTTACCGATGGCTACCTGGCCAACAACGCCCAATACGCGAGCAACTTCAACGGGCCGCTGCCGTTGCCGCCGAGCAAACACGTCGCGGTCGTCGCGTGCATGGACGCCCGACTCGACGTTTACCGCATCCTGGGTCTCAACGAGGGCGAGGCCCACGTCATCCGCAACGCCGGCGGGGTGGTCACCGACGACGTCATCCGCTCGTTGGCCATCAGCCAGCGCCTGCTGGGGACGCAGGAGATCATCCTGATCCACCACAGCGACTGCGGAATGCTGACCTTCACCGACGACGACTTCAAGCGCGACATCCAGGACGAGACCGGCGTCAAGCCGCCGTGGGCGGCCGAGGCGTTCCCCGACCTCGAGGCAGACGTGCGGCAGTCGCTGCGCCGCATCGAGAACAGCCCCTTCGTCACCAAGCATGTGTCGTTGCGCGGCTTCGTCTTCGACGTCGCCACCGGCAAACTCATCGAGGTCACGGCCTAGCTTGGTGCCGTCTGCTCGCGCTACTGGCCTCAGCCGACCTTGTAGGTGGCGAGGGCCTTCGCCAGCAGCCTGCCTTCCGGATCGACGATCTCGGCCTCGCAGTTGACCAGCGACCGGCCCCGCCGCAGCGCCCTGCCCACTCCGATCACATCGGTCCCGCGGGCCGGCGCCATGAAGTCCACCGTCATCGACACCGTCACGCCACGCAGCTCGGGGGGCGCTTCCGCGCCGCACCAGGCCGCCGCCATGACAGTCAGATCGGCGAGGGTGGCAATGGCGCCGCCATGCACCATGTCGCCCACGGTGGCGTTGGAGGGATCCCACGGCAGCCGCAGCCTGACCTCGTCGTTGGCGAGCTGATCGGCGACGATGCCCAGCTTGGCGACGAACGGCGACCGGGGGAGGAACTCCGCGATGACGTCGCGGCCGCTGGACGGTTCGGAAGTGCTAGTCATCCGTCCATGCTTCCGTAGCCGGCATTTCAGAGACTTCGTTGACACGCGCGGCACAGCCTGGTTCTATGTTTGACAATGACCGTAAATATGACCAGTTCTACCAGAATTATCCGAATTCCGGTAAGGAAGCCATGACCACTGATCTGACGGCGGCCCCCGCGGCCGGCCAGTACGAATTGAGCCATCTGCGCTCGCTGGAGGCCGAGGCCATCCACATCATTCGGGAGGTGGCCGCCGAGTTCGAGCGGCCGGTGCTGTTGTTCTCGGGTGGCAAGGACTCCATCGTCATGCTGCATTTGGCGCTCAAGGCATTTCGCCCTGGACGCCTGCCGTTCCCGGTGATGCATGTCGACACCGGGCACAACTTCGACGAGGTCATCGCCACCCGCGATGAGCTGGTCGAAGAGTCCGGGGTGCGGCTGGTGGTGGCGTCGGTGCAGGAGGACATCGACGCCGGCCGGGTTGTCGAGACCATCCCGTCGCGCAACGCGATCCAGACCGTGACGCTGCTGCGCGCCATCCGGGAGAACAAGTTCGACGCGGCATTCGGCGGGGCGCGGCGCGACGAGGAGAAGGCGCGCGCCAAGGAGCGGGTGTTCAGCTTCCGCGACGAGTTCGGTCAGTGGGACCCCAAGGCCCAGCGGCCGGAGCTGTGGAGCCTGTACAACGGGCGCCATCACAAGGGCGAGCACATCCGGGTTTTCCCGCTGTCCAACTGGACCGAATTCGACATCTGGTCGTACATCGGCGCCGAAAAGGTCAAGCTGCCGTCGATTTATTTCGCGCACCGGCGCAAGGTGTTCAGCCGCGACGGCATGCTGCTGGCGGTGCACCGGCACCTGCAACCGCGCGCCGACGAGCCGGTGTTCGAGACGACGGTGCGGTTCCGCACCGTCGGGGACGTCACGTGTACCGGCTGTGTGGAGTCGCCGGCCGCGACCGTGTCGGAGGTGATCGCCGAGACCGCGGTGTCCCGGTTGACCGAGCGGGGGGCGACCAGAGCCGACGACCGGATCTCGGAGGCCGGCATGGAAGACCGCAAACGGCAGGGGTACTTCTGATGGCCACCACCACCACCACGTTGTTGCGTCTGGCGACGGCCGGCTCTGTCGATGATGGCAAGTCCACACTGATCGGGCGCCTGCTCTACGACTCCAAGGCCGTCATGGAAGACCAGTGGGCGGCGGTGGAGCGGACGTCCAAAGAGCGCGGTCACGAATACACCGACCTGGCACTGGTCACCGACGGCCTGCGGGCGGAGCGCGAACAGGGCATCACGATCGACGTCGCCTACCGCTACTTCGCCACTCCCAAGCGGAAATTCATCATCGCCGACACCCCGGGCCACATCCAGTACACCCGCAACATGGTGACCGGTGCGTCCACCGCTCAGCTGGTGATCGTGCTGGTCGATGCCCGGCAGGGCTTGCTGGAGCAATCGCGCCGGCATGCGTTCCTGGCGTCGCTGCTGGGCATCCGTCACCTTGTGCTCGCGGTCAACAAGATGGACCTGATCGATTGGGACAGAGAACGATTCGAGTCGATCCGCGACGAGTTCCACGCCTTCGCCGCCCGCCTCGACGTGCATGACGTCACCTCCATCCCGCTGTCAGCCCTGCACGGCGACAACGTGGTGACCAAGTCCGACCGGACGCCCTGGTATGACGGACCGGCGCTGCTGTCGCACCTCGAAGAGGTGTACATAGCCGGCGACCGCAACCTGGTCGACGTGCGCTTCCCGGTTCAGTACGTCATCCGGCCGCACACCCTCGAGCACCAGGATCACCGCAGCTATGCCGGCACCGTAGCCAGCGGAGTGATGCGCCCCGGTGACGAAGTGGTCGTGTTGCCGCTCGGTAAGACCACCCGGATCACCGCGATCGAAGGGCCGAATGGCCCAGTGGCAGAAGCATTTCCACCGATGGCCGTGTCGATCAGCCTCGCCGACGAGATCGATATCTCGCGCGGCGACTTGATCGCCCGCACCCACAACCAGCCCAGGGTCGCGCAGCAATTCGACGCGACCGTGTGCTGGATGGCCGATGGCACCGCCCTCGAGCCCGGTCGCGACTACGTCATCAAACACACCACTCGGACCACCCGCGCACGGATCACCGCGTTGGACTACCGACTCGATGTCAACACCCTGCACCGCGACAAGAGCGCAACGGCGCTGAAGCTCAACGAACTCGGCCGCATTTCGCTGCGCAGCCAAGTCCCGCTGCTGCTCGACGAATACACCCGCAACGCCAGCACCGGCTCGTTCATCCTCATCGACCCAGACACCAATGGAACGGTGGCGGCGGGCATGGTGTTGCGCGACGTGTCGGCGCACACGGCCAGCCCCAACACCGTGCGACACCAATCACTGGTGACCGCCCAAGACCGGGTGTCGCGCGGCACGACGGTGTGGCTCACCGGCCTGTCGGGCGCCGGCAAGTCATCGGTGGCCATGTTGGTCGAGCGGAAGCTACTCGAAAAGGGCGTGCCCGCTTACGTTCTCGACGGCGACAACCTGCGGCACGGGCTCAACGCCGACCTAGGCTTTGCGATGGCCGACCGGGCCGAGAACCTGCGCCGGCTGGCGCACGTGGCGACACTACTCGCCGACTCGGGCCAAATCGTGCTGGTGCCGGCGATCAGTCCGCTGGAAGAGCACCGCGCCCTGGCTCGTAAAGTTCACGCCGACGCGGGATTTGGCTTTGTTGAAGTATTCTGCGACACCCCGCTCGTGGAGTGCGAGAAGCGGGACCCGAAGGGGCTGTACGCCAAAGCACGCGCGGGTGAGATCACGCACTTCACCGGCATCGACAGCCCCTATCAACGGCCGAAGAATCCGGACCTGCGACTCACCCCGGACCGCACCATCGACGAGCAGGCGCAGCTCATCATCGACCTGGTCCAGTCGCGACACTAAGCGCAAGCCCGCGCGCGCCGCTGGTGGCAGAATGCGCAGAATGCGGATGTCGGCCAAGGCGGAGTACGCGGTGCGGGCGATGGTCCAGCTCGCCACGGCTCCGAGCGGCACGTTGGTCAAGACCGACGACTTGGCGCAGGCCCAGAGCATCCCGGCCCAGTTTCTTGTCGACATCCTGACGAACCTGCGCACCGATCGCCTGGTGCGAAGCCACCGCGGCCGCGAGGGTGGCTACGAACTGGCGCGTCCGGCGACCGAGATCAGCATCGCCGACGTGCTGCGCTGTATCGACGGCCCGCTGGCCAGCGTCCGCGACATCGGGCTCGGCGACTTGCCTTATTCCGGACCCACCGCGGCCCTGAGCGACGTATGGCGGGCGCTGCGCGCCAGCATGCGGTCGGTGCTGGAAGAAACAATGCTGGCTGACGTCGCCACCGGCGCCCTGCCCAAGCACGTCGCGCAGCTCGCCGGTGAATATCAGGATCAAGAAAGCGTGCGACACCATTCACCGCGCGGCAGTGACTAGGTTTAGGACTACCCGCCCGAGCCCGAGCCGTAGGGCCGGGTGAGGATCTCCATGCCGTGCCCGGAGGGATCAGGGAAGTACACGCCGCGGCCGCCGTCGCGGCGGTTGATCTCCCCCGGCCGTTTGGCACCCGGATCCGCCCAGTGCGGCAAGCCGCGCGATTGGATCTTGCCGTAGATCGCGTCGAACTCTTCCTCGGAGACCAGGAAGGCGTAGTGCTGCCGCCGGATCTCTTCGCCTTCGGGGACGTCGGCATAGTCGAGGCTGGCGCCGTGGTCGAGTGCGACAACCATGAAGTGCCCGAAAGGCTTCGGGCTGGGCAGGTCGAAGAGTTCGGCGAGAAACTGCGCAGATTCCTGTTTGTCGCGTGCCGCGACAATGGTGTGGTTGAAACTGATGGTCATAGTGCTTTTCCTTACCGTCCTTCCCGCGAGCGTGCGTGTTCGTACGACGACACGCCGTAAACGCTGTCATTTTGCGCACGCTCGCGCGGCCAGATCATTTCGGCGCCGTGAGTTCCAAGGCGATGTTGTCGGGGTCGCGGAACTCCAGGATGTATGACGGCCCAATGTCTTTGATCGGTTCGTGCGCGACGCCGACTTCGTCGAGATGGGCGACGGCGGCATCCAATTCGTCCCTGCTGGGCAGCCGGAATGCGATGTGGTCCAAGCCGGCGCGATTCTCGTCGAAGCGATCGGTGGCCACCGGGCGCAACCCGAGCAGGGTGCCGCCGAGGTCGTAGATGACCCCGCCGTAGAGGAAGCCCAACTGGTCGCGGGTTTTCTCGTCAGCATTCTCGGGGATCTCGATCAGCACCGGCCAACCGAAGACGCTCTCGTAGAACTGCCGTGATCGTTCGATGTCGGTGACGGTGAGGCGGACGTGCGCGACGGACGAGCTGGGGATGCTCACCCGGTCCATGCTGCCACTCCGCCCAAAGCGAGTCGTCGGCATGCCAGAATCGCCGTCGTGCAGGTGGCAATGACCATGCCGGTGATGGAACCGGATCTGGATGCGACGGTGCTGCGGAATTGGGCGGGCGCGATCGACGAGGGACCGTTCTCGTCGCTGTGCTGGGGCGAACGTATCGCCTTCGAAAACCCGGACAGCCTGACGCTGCTCGGTGCGCTGGCCGCCTGGACCGATCGGGTGCGGCTGGTGACCACGGTGATCGTGCCGCAGTTGCACGACGCGACGATGCTGGCCAAGGCGCTCGCGACCGGCGACATGCTGTGTGGCGGGCGGTTGACCGTGGGCATCGGCGTGGGCGGGCGGCACGAGGACTACCACGCCGTCGGCGCCGACCCGGGCACGCAGACGATGCGCGGCATGGCCGAACGAGTCGCGGTGATGAAGCGGGTGTGGGCCGGCGAAAAGCTCACCGACTCGGTGCTGCCGGTCGGGCCGGCGCCGGTGCAGGCCGGTGGGCCGCCGCTGTTGATCGGCAGCATCGGGCCCAAGACCATCCGCAGCGCCGCGGCCTGGGCCGACGGAGTGGCGGGCGCCGCCCTGGACCTCGACGTGGTCAAGCAGAACGAGTTGTTCGACGTGGCACGGGCCGCGTGGGCCCAGGCCGGCAAACCCAAACCTCATTTGGCGACGTCGTTCTGGTTCGCGTTCGGGCCGCACCAACAGGCCCGCGCCCAGATCCATCGTCACCTGCGGCGCTACATGAACTGGATACCGGCCGAGTACGTCGACGCGATGGCGCCGACGACCGGCTGGGCCGGCAGCGAAGACGAGTTGGTCGCGGTGCTGCGGAAATTCGAAGAGATCGGCACCGACGAAATTCAGCTCATCCCAACCAGTTCAGACCTCGACCAGCTGCGGCGCGCGGCCGACGTGATCGACGGGTTTTAGGCCCCTTTAGGCCCCCCTGCGTTCGTCACCGGTGTTGGTCTGCTCGGGTGGCTGTCCCTTGCGCAGCGTGGCCAGCAGCTCGCGATACGGCCCGACGACGTAGACGGTGTCGCCGCCGCGCAGCCGGGCGTCGCGGCGCGGGTGCAGCTTGACGGGCGCATCCTGCCGGGTGATCGCGATGACGCGGGTTTGCGTGGACAACTCGAACATCTGCAGCCCATCGAGCTCGCTGCCGGCGGCCACATGCATTCCGCCGACCATGAAGGAGCGCTGCTCCACCGAAAAAGTGCCCAGCACCTGCAGGCCCATCGCGGCGCCGATGAACCAGGGTGCGGCCAGCTCGACGGTCGACCGCACGTTTTCGAACCCGAACCGCTGCTCCACCGCGGCCCCCAGCGCACGGTCGTAGACGCGCAGCACCAGCGGAACGTCGGGCCGGACGACTTTGGGCATCACCCGCGGCCCCAACATCTCGCGCAGCACGATCCCGGTCTCGATGTTGACCATGTCGTCCTGGGTCAGCACGGCCACCGCGCGGGCGTGGTCGACGCGGGCCGCTTGCAGCGTCCGGCGCAGCGTCGCGTCGCCGAAGATCACCGGCACGTCGAGGTCGTCCGCCGTCGACAAGAAGCGGTTGTTCGCGTCGCGCTCGATCACCGCGACGTCATGCCCGGCGGCGGTCAGGTCACTGACCACGCGGATGCCGAACGAGCCCAGGCCGACGACGATCACGTGGTTACGTAGATGGCGCGCCCGCCGGCGTCCGGCCGAGTGGGCGAAGCGCCGGGACAGCAGCAGATCGGCGATGAACGCGACGAGGACCGCGGTAGTGAGCACGCCGGCGAACATCAACATGATGGCGAATAGTCGCAGCCAGGTGTGCTGGTGGAGAAAGCTGAAGTCGCCGTAGCCGACGGTCGCGACCGTTTCGGTGGTGAAGTACAACGCGTCCACCCACGTCATCCCTGGAGGGCGCTGGTAGGCGAAGCGCAACACGACCGTTGAGCCGATCAGCAGGGCCAGCGCGACGCCTAGCGCGCGTAAAAACATCGGGTTGAGGTCGCTGTGCAGGGTGCCTCCGGCGTCGAGCACTCGCCGCACCCACGGCCGGCGTGTGCGCGTTCCGGTCCGGCGCGGGATCTTGATGCCGCGGGCGGCCAACTCATCGGCGGTACCGATCAGCGCCGCCCAATCACCGGGGTACACCCGCAGATCCCGGCCCGGACATGCCATCAGCAGGCCCGGTTCGGGGGATTTCTCGCCGCGAATCACCGCCACCGGCGCCAGGTCGCCGTAGATCTCGCGCAGCGTCGCCGCGCGCGGTGCCTCGGTGCCGGAGACGACGAACTCGATGCCGGCCGCCTCCAGCCGGTGCGCGGAGTGCGCCAAACATGCCTCCACGACAGACGGCGCCGCAAGGTCGGCGACGTCGAGGATGGCGCCGGGTCCGTTGTCGGCGGCCACCGCCCCGCGCAGCACGTCATTGGCCAGCCGCGCGACCACCCGCACGCTCGGATTGGCTTTCCTTGCCAGTAGCGCGATTTCGAGATTGATCGCATCGTCGTCGCCGACACAGATGACGGCAAGCGCGCGGTTGACCTCGGCATCGGCGAGCTCGGCGGCGGTCGCGATCTCGACGATGCTCGCGCCGGCGCTGTTGAGCTCCGCGATTATCGTCGTTGCCAGCGAGTCGTCACCGCTGACGATGATGTG
The DNA here is from genome assembly GCA_963767375.1 of uncultured Actinomycetota bacterium. Taxonomy (GTDB): domain Bacteria; phylum Actinomycetota; class Actinomycetes; order Mycobacteriales; family Mycobacteriaceae; genus Mycobacterium. The sequence continues at coordinate 486,753 of CAVYDT010000001.1, read as the reverse complement.
CTGGTGCATGTTCTCGAACGTATCGCGGCAAAGCTGATTTGCCCCGACGCTGCGCGGGCGATTCCATAGCGGTATGGACCAAGGCGCGTTGAGCCGCCGCATCTCGGAGTGTTTGGCCCAGGGGGATCTGGCCGCCGCATCGCGGTATCTGACCGAACTGCTGGCACTGTCCGGCGTGAGTGTGGGCGCCCAGCTGCAGACGGGTGACCGTGCCGCCATCGGGGGGCTGGTACCGGAACTCGACGAGGTGCTGGGTCACGATCACGTCGCCACGTTGTGCGCGCGCCACCTGTTCGCGGGTCGACCTCAGCCGGATGGGCAGGCGGCGCTGACGGAATGGTCGCAGTTATTGGCCGACGAACAGCGGGTGCTGGGTGCCGACCACCCCTGCGAATTGCAGCGACGGACCGCACAAACGTAACTTGGGGTGCGCGACGCTGCTTGGCCTCGTTGACGATTCGGGGAAAGCCCGGGGTTGGGACGTGACGGGAGGACGTCGGTGAACGCTGAGCCACTCGATTGGTGGTTGGATCGCATCAACCTGCTGATCGACATGATGGGGGATGTCGACCTGGGTGGAGCCATCGACCTGGACTACTCTGCGGCGTCGTTGTCGGCGCTGGAGGCTGCGGCGCGGGATCGGTTGGCTGATCCGGCCGAGGCGCTCTACGACGACCAGCAGTCCTTCACGGCCTCGGTGGTGGCGTATCTGGGGGAGGCCCTGATGCGCGTCGGCGGTGGACGCTGGGACTGGGCCGCACAGGCGCCCGCTGACGTCACGGTCAGCGACCCGCTGTTGCGGCAGCGGCTGAGCGAGCATCGCTGGCGTATCGACAGCGCGGGGGAGCCGGACGCAGGCGGGTTCCCGATCATCCGTCCCGACCCCGCCTCGGGTTTGGCGGCGCTGTCGCCGACGCATCTGCTGCTCGAGGGGTTGGCGAGCGACGGGGGTGCGGTGTGGGCGACGACGTACGAGCACTGGAAGCAAGTGGTACAGGAACGCGCGGCTGCGCATTCCGGCTGGGTGCCCTTCAAAGAACACACCCTCGCCGACGGCTTTTTCACCGCTCCGCCCCCCTCGGCGGTGCTCGATGACTGGTTGACTCGGATGGAAGAGCGCTTCCCTGACTGGGTGGCCAGCACCGATGAGAACTGGGATTACAGTCCGGACAGCATCACTCGCCTTGTTGACCTGGTGCTACGCGTGACGCCCACCGGCGAAGCTTTACGGGATCCTGCCAACGCGGACTTCGTCGAGGGCGCCAGTTACTACTTAGGTGAGGTGTTTCGTCGCGGGTGTCCTTCCCGCTGGGTATACCGCGAGTTCCGGGACGAGGGCGATCCGATTACCGCAAACTTCAAAATTCAGCTGAACGACGACGAGGGGTCCACGGGCCCGTTCAATCTGCTCTCCCTCGCCATAACGGATGGCGAACCCGGACCTACCCGGGCCTACTACGACGTATGGGTCGGTTGATATTTAGTAACTTTTCAGGGCCGCCGATCCCCATTTAGGATCGAGGGATCTGCTGCTCGCGTTTGAGCGTGAGGAGTTTGACGGGGGAGGTTTGCATATGGCTTGGGTGTGGCTGATGTGGCGCCGAGTGGTCGCGACCGTGCTGGTTTTGACTCTGGCTTTATTGCTGGCTCCCACACCGCAGGCCGTCGCAAAAACCCCGCCGAAACTGCCCGGATTCGCCGCCGACCAGGATGCTCCGCCGGGTACGACTCCGCTTGGCTTCGAGTATCCGTCGGCGAATGGCCTATCGGGGCTAGACCAGCCGAGCACCGTTAGATTGGATCGATTGCCCCCCCGCCCCACGGCAGGCACTGAAGACCATCTTTACAAGAGCTGGAAGGCCTATCAGGAACAGCGGGCGCCCGTGGTCGCGCACCCCTTGAACTGGGCCGACTACCGTGACGCATACATCCGCGTCTTCAACAACCGCAATGTCGGAACGGGCTTCGAAACCGCTCTCGACCAAGAGTTGAAGTTCACCGAAAACGGTTACTTCCGCAATAAGAAAATCAGGGGCGTCAATATCAATCGCCGCCCGGATTTTCACAATGACGACGAAATCGTCGAGATAAAGACTGGAGCGGTCGATAAGGACCAGTACCGAGATTTCATTCGCATCGCGCAACAGACTGGCCGCCGCGTGGTGTACATCTTCCAGGACAAGCCTCCGGTGGAAACCCTGCAAGAGATGATGGACATCGCCAGGGAGATGGGCTTCGCCGACGGCGTCTCTCTGCGGCACTTCCCGGCGTTGGGCACAGCCAAGCCGCCAGGAACAGGCCCGCTTGCCAGTTCCACGCAGAAACCTTCCGCCGGCAGCGCCGACCAAACTACCGGCGCATCCCCGGCCAACGCCGAGGTGGCGATCGAACAAGGATTTGTTGGCGGGCAAGTCAACACCGACATGGACGCCGAGGAGGCGGCTCAGGACCCAGCTTCAGGACCGGAACCTGAACCTGCCTCTGAGCCGGGATCCGCTCCCGCACCGCAAGCGCCTGCCTCTGAGCCGGGATCCGTCCCCGCGCCACAGGCGCCTGCTTCGGTGCCAGGATCGGTTCCTGCACCCCGGGCGCCTGGTTCGCCTTCCGGAGCGCAAACGCCCCATTCGCCTTTGAGCCTGCCGGCGAACCCCGGAGCAGTTGTCGGTCCGCTTGTTGACGCCGGAGTAAAGGGCGGCGTCGCGGCCGCCAAGGGGGTCGCGGGCGCTCTGGGTGCCGCCATCGGCGGAGCAGCCGGTGCGATACCCAGAGTCATGGGCGGCCTCGTCGGCGGCTCTGCCGCTGCCGCCGGTGCCGCTGCCGGCGCTGCCGGTGGGGTCGGTCGTGGTGTTGCCAGCGGGGTCGGCGGCTTCGCCAGAGGAGTCGGTGGTGTGCTGGGCGGTGTCGACTTCTCCACCCTGGAGCTGCGCTACATCGCGGACACGAATTACAACGGCACCGGCGTGCGGTATGCGTTGGCCGCAAATACGCAGACCGGGACCGCGCCGTCGTTTGGCGGCGAGGACAACGCCTACATGGCGTCGGACTCGTTCTTCGTGTGGCTGGCGTTGCCGCCGCAGTCGTTCACGGTGAACCTGATGCCCAACGAACCCGACCGCATCATCGACGCGCAGTTCGGCCGCACCGACGCGGGGCGAGTCCTGCTGGAGGCCGATTTCACGATGAAGCGGGCCACAGCGAGGTTGATTGACCCGGCCACTCCGTTCGGGCATGACTTCCTTATGGCCCTCAAGGGCGGGAAATGCTTTTCCGCGCAACGCAAGTGGATCGTCCCGTTGCCGGCCAGCGTGGCCCAACAAGGTGACTCGATGTACCTCCTGGACGCGCCGCTGGACGTCAAGCTGGAGATTCTGGGGGACGACCTGAAACCCGGCATCGGCTGCCCGAGCCAGGACGCCGCAATCACCCGCCAGAACGACGACCTCTACCGGACCACGATTTTGCCCAAGATCGTCGACGAGGTGAACCACGCGCCCGAGTACGCCGACCTGCGCCGCGTCTACGCCAGCCGCGTCGCCGCCGAGTGGTACCGGCAGCGCAGCGCTACCAAAACCACTGCCTACAAAACAATCATCAACTCCGGCAACATCGACGCCTGGACAGCCAGGCAGCCATGGGACCCGAAGGAGGTCTTCACCCGCTACCGCAAGTCGTTCTACGAAGGAGACGCCACCTACACGTGGAAGGCCGACGAGCGCACCACCTGGACCACGACCATCGGCGGTGTCGATTTCACCAACATCCCAATGGTCAATCTCACGCCGGCCGACTTCACCAAGGACCATCCGGCCCTGCCTGCGACGGCGACTAATTCGTTGTTCGGCGCGCGCTTACTAAATTCCGGGCAGCAGGTCTGGCTGGGTGGGCTGACCAGCGAGCGACCCATAACTGAGGTGTGGACAGGTGATCCGGCGGTGCTCTTCCCGATGCCCAAATCGCTGTTCGGCACTTCGCTGAGTCCGATCATGTACGCCGCGATCACGTTGCCGTTGGCCGCCTGGATCGGTGGCGGGGGCGTCCTGTGGTGGCGGCGCAGACGAGCGGCCTCGTTTGTCGGGAGGCGCTGACCCATGCCAGACCTGTCTGACCACGACCCGTTCTCCGATCCGTTCAGCCCGGAGCCGGCCACCCCGGCGCCGGTCGCCTCGGCAACCCCTTCGGCACCACCGCCGGTTTTGTCCAATCTGCCGCCGGCCCCTGCCCCGGTTGTGGCACCCGCGGCGCGCGCCCGTGAGAAATCGGATTCGGTTGGCATGTCCCCGATCACCGTCTTCATCGGGAGCTATGCGTTCGCCGGCATTGCCGCGGTGTTGTTGGCCACGGCGATCGCGTTGTTGGTGGCGCTGTCGGATTTCCGCTCGCAGCACCTGGTGATCGTTGCGTTTGCCGCGGCGTCGGTCGTGGTGGCCGCAGTTGTCTTGTGGCTAGGTCTGTTTGATGATCGCGGCCGGCGCTGGGCCCGGACCGCGACCTGGGCTCTCTGCGGTCTTGCCGTGTGCACAGCCGTCGCCGTTTTCGTCGTCGAGCCGGGGAACTCGGTGTCGTGGTTCGCTCAGTTGGTGCAGCTCGGCGCGGGATTGACGGTCGTCGTGTCGGTTGCGTCCGCGCTGTTGCTTGCCCTTCCCGCGTCGAATGCCTACTTCCAATCCGCGCCCGAGCCGAAAACCCCGAAAGCCGTTGCGGCGTGGACTCCTTCGCAACCGCCGGCCAGTTACACGCCGGCACCCGCAACACCCCCGCCTGCGCCCGATGAGGACCCGTTCTCCTGATGACGTCGGATTGGCAGGGTGGCGGCTGGGCGAACCCGTTCGATCCCAGCCCGCCGCCCGAGCATCCGGGCCGGCCGCCGCAGCCCCCGCCCTCTGAACACGCCAAAACGCTGGCCACCTTGTCGGTGGTGTTCGCGTTCGTGCTGGCCCCGGTGGGCGCGGTGTTGGGGCACCTCGCCCTGCGGGACATCCGTCGCCGCGGCGAACGTGGCCGCAATCGCGCGGTGGTCGGCCTGACCCTGTCCTATACCGTCACGGTGGTCGCGGTCGTGGGGCTGGTGATCTGGGCCTCCATCGGGAGTACCCCTCGTGGCTCGACGGCGTCGTCCGGTCGCTCCGCAACCACGGCGGCTGCGGCACAACCGAGTTCGTCGGCGCCGCCGGAACCTTCGGTGGCAGACGCCGGCCTGGCGACGGTCGTGCTCACCCCCGAAGAGGTGGCCGACGCCCTGAAAGCGCCGGGCATGTTCGTCAACAAGACGTGGACGCAACCCCATGGGCCGCAGCCCGGCGACAGCTTCGATCCTCCCGAGTGCACCGCCGCGGTCTTCAACGGCCTGACCGACGCCTATCGTGACAGCGGTTACCACGCCATCTACGGACTAGACCTGGGTCAGCACACCAACGGTTTCCCCCTCGGCGTTTCCGAGTTCGTGGCAACGTTCCAAAACGACGACGCCGCAAAGAAATTCGCCGCAGGCGCGGTTGATCAGATGCACAGCTGTGCTGGAAAACAGTTGAACTACGCCCATCCCGGAACCACAGGTATCTATAACGTGGGAGATCCGGTGGAGTCCGGTGGTGTGACGACGGTGCGCAGCACCCTCGACTCGGTGCTCCAAAACGGGCACACCACCGACGTCAAAAGGCTGAACACCAGCGCGATGCGGGCGGTGGCGGCCAAGGCCAACGTCGTCGTTGATGTGACCGTGATCGGGCGCAACCTCGGCGATGACGCCACCACGATCGTGTCGCGGATCCTGGGCCGGATCCCCAGCTGAGTCGACCGAAACGCGGACGTGATACTGGCTGCGTGCCTTTCATCGAACGCATCGCATCCCGCGAGGTCTATCGGAACCCGTGGTTGGTGCTGCGAGAAGACGACATTCGCCGCCCCGACGGTAGCCACGGCATCTACTCCGTGGTGGACAAGCCGACATACGCACTGGTGATGGCCTACGAGGGGCGGCGTTTTCGGTTGGTCGAGCAGTTCCGATATCCCCTCGGCGCGCGGAGATGGGAATTCCCCCAGGGCAGCGCCCCGGGTCTGGCCGACCTCGAACCCTCCGAGCTGGCCGCGCGTGAGTTGCGCGAGGAAACCGGATTGCGCGCGACGTCGTTCGAGGCGCTCGGCCTGCTCGATGTGGCCGCTGGAATGACCAGTCAGCGCGGGTGGGTGTTTCTGGCCACGGGGATCTCCGAGGGAGATTCGGAGCGCGAACACGAGGAACAGGATATGCGCAGCGAGTGGTTCGCTCGCGAAGACGTCGAGCAGATGATCCGCTCGGGGGTGCTGGCTGACGCGCAGTCGATTGCCGCCTACGGCTTGTTCCTGCTGTCTGGGCGATGAATTCTGGGGCCGGCGTCAGTCAACACTGATATGACGATTTCATCTCGCAATCTCGACGGATACGGAACGCCGCCGATCGAATGGGACCGCGTCGAGGCCATGCTGGACAGTCAGCTGACCCAGGCGCCGGGAAGCGGCGGCCCGCAACGCCATACGACGTGGCTCACCACGATCAATCCCGATGGCAGCCCACACGTCACGCCGCTGGGGGTGGTTCGGCACAGCGGCAGCTGGTACTTCACCTCCGGGCCGGCCACCCGCAAATCGCGCAACTTGGCCCGCGATCGGCGATGCGCGGTCAGCGTCGCCACCGAGCCGTTCGACCTCGTCGTCGAAGGTGCCGCCGAGCGGGTTGTCGATGCGGACGAATTAGCCAGCGTAGCAGAGGCTTTCGTTAGTTCCGGATGGCCCGCCGAAGTCGCCGGTGACGCGCTCACGGCCGAGTACAGCGCCCCGTCGGCCGGCCCGGCGCCATGGTTTGTCTATCGGGTGGAGCCGTCGACGGTGGTCGCGCTGGGCACGTCGGAGCCCTTCGGCGCCACCAAGTTTCGGTTGTGACAATGCGGGGGCCCCGCCGGGGTCCCCGCATTGTGGTTCTTGCGGTTAGGTCCTGTTATGTCGAGGTGACGTACTGCGGGCAGTAGGCCGACGCGGCGTCGACGGAGAACGTCTTGGCGCCCTTGGTGCTTAGGCCGGTCGCCTGGGCCACCGCGCCGATGACCTCCTGGGGTGAGTGACCCGCGTCGAGGGCCTTGCAGATGGCGTGTGCGTCGCTGATGGCCCGGGCCGCGGTCGGCGGCTGGATTCCGTCCGCCTGCAGTTGGGCGAGGAACGTGTCATCGACCGAGCTTGCGCCTGCGGGGCCAGCCAAGCCGAGCGCGACCAGGCCGACCGCGGCGGCGGTCAGGCTGGTGCGGGCCGCGAGGGTGGTGAAACGGCGAGTGAATATGTTGACTTCAGAATCGACACGGGCCTTGATGGTTTCTCAATAAATTCTTGATATCGGGCGAAGCGCGCCTACGTCTCACCGGGTCTCACCAGTTAGCGGGCAGTAAGCCCAGCGGCGGCACGGATCTGGCGGCGCACCGCCGCGCGGTCCGTGTCGGGAAAAACGTAGTGGCTCAACGCGGTTCGTGCGATCCCGCCGGCCAGGTCGCGGGGGTCCACCGCGGCGGCAAAGGCGCCCTCGCGGGCGCAGCGCCGCAGGACCACCGTCAACCCTTCGGTCAGCACCGGTAACGCTTGCGCCATCTGTTCGTGCGCGAACCCCGGTTCCAGGTCGAGCAGCCGACCGGGCGGCTGAGCCTCGACGAAAGCCGCGATGACGTCGACCGCGGCTTCCAGCCGTGCGACCCCGACGACGCCAGCCGTCGCTTCGTCCATCGCCGCATCAAGACGGCGGCGCTCGCGCTTGCCCAGCGCATCGATGAGTTCTTCCTTGGACGTGAAGTAACGGTAAATGGTGGGCCGTGACACCCCGGACAGGGTCGCAACGTCGGAGAGCGACATCCTTCGCGCACCCGTCCGGAACACGAGCCGCTGGGCGGCGTCGAGGATCCGATCGGCCAGATCCCCGTGGTCCGAACCGGATCCGCGTGATTCGGCGATTGACACGACGGCAGCCCTACAGTTTGCCGAGTCCGCGCAGCCACGAGATCAGCAGCCGCAGCCCGTCGTCAAAGGACATCGGCTCGTAGCCGAGGCGCCGGGTGGTCAGGTTGTCGTTGGTCCTCAGCTTGCGCTCGCTCTTGGCCGCGGCTTTCGCGATGGCCATCAAGGTGGGCCCGAATTCGGCGGTCAAGGCCTCGGGATCCGTGCGGTAATCGAGATCCTCGACACGATGGTCGATTCCGGCGACCTCGCACGCACGATTGATACCGCCGGCCGTGCTGAAGCTTTCGTGCGGCTGGCCCACCAACAGGTAGCGCTCACCGGCCACCCCGCGATCCAGCGCGGCGATCGAACCCGTCGCGACGTCCTTTCCCGCCACCCACGTCACCGGAAAAGCTAGATAACGCTTGATCTTTCCGCGCATACCCGCCAGCAGCACCCGGTTGAAGCTGGTTCGGTGCAAGGCGCGTTCGACGACCGGGGCAGGACCGAAGATCGCGCCGGGGTGACACGTCAGCACGTCGTCGCCCGCGGCAGCGCGCCGGTGTGCTTCTTGAAAGGCGGCCAGCTTGGTGACGGTGTAGGGGTCGCGTGACGGGTTGTCCAGAACGGGCGCCTCTTCGAAGTCGACGCCGGTGCTCAGATCGAGGAAGGTGGCGGTGCTCAGGGCCACCACCCGACGCATGCCGTGGACTTTCGCCGCATCCAGGACGTTGGTGGTGCCGACCATGTTGACGGCCTTGAAGTCTTCGAGGTCCTGACTCGCGCCGCCCAGCAGCGCCGCACAGTGGATGGCCGCCTCGGCGCCCTTGGCCGCGCGCAGCACGTCGTCGGCGTCGCGGATGTCGCCCTTGACCAGTTCAATACCGATATCGGACAGCGCGGAGGCCTCGTCCGGATTGCGGACCAGGGCCCGAACCTGATCGCCACGCTGGATCAACTGCTCGCAGACGTTGCCGCCGGTCTGCCCGGTCGCGCCGGTGACGAAGATCGTGCTGGGCATGGCCGTTCCCCTCCGTGTCATCACGTTACATATCGAACATATTTAGTTAAGACTGTAAACCTTGACATGGGATTGTTCTATATTCAGTTTCATGGCACTCGATCCCTCAAGCATCCTGCTCACCGACCGCGTCGCGGTTGTCACCGGCGCCGGCGCAGGCATCGGCCGCGGCATCGCGGCGGGTTTCAAGGCATTCGGCGCGCAGGTGGCGATCTGGGAACGCAACCCCGAATCGTGCGCGTCCGCCGCGGCGGAGATCGGTGCGCTGGGTATCACGGTCGACGTCCGCGACAGTGCTGCGGTGGATGCCGCGCTGGCGCAGACTGCCGCCGAACTCGGGCCGGTGACGATCCTGGTCAACAATGCCGGCGGCGTCTTCTGGTCGGGGATCCTTGACACCAGCGAGAACGGCTGGGACGCGCTATACAAGTCGAACCTGCGCCACATCTACCTGTGCACGCAGCGCGTGGCCCGCGTCCTCGTCGAGCAGAAATTGCCGGGCAGCATCATCAGCGTCACGTCGATCGAAGGCGTCCGTGCCGCACCGGGTTACGCCACCTACGCGGCGGCCAAGGCCGGCGTCATCAACTACACCAAGACCGCGGCACTCGAACTCGCTCCGCACGGCATTCGGGTCAACGCGCTGGCGCCCGATATCACCCTGACCGAAGGGATCATGCAAATAGCCCCGCCGGGTTCCGAGCAGCGATTCGGCCGCACGGTCCCGATGGGCCGTGCAGGCCACGTCGACGAAATGGCAGGCGCCGCAGTGTTTCTCGCGTCCGAGATGTCCAGCTACATCACCGGTCAAACGATCCACGTCGACGGCGGCACCCAGGCCGCCAGCGGCTGGTATCACCACCCGGAAACCTCCGCGTACGTGCTCGGGCCGAGCTAGTGGCGATCGCAAGCGCGGCGCAAGCGCCGGGCGCGGCGGGTCGACACCATCTGCCCGCGAACGCTTCTAGTCGCCGGTGTCCAGCATGACGTGCGCGGACATTCCGCCGTCTATCGAAATCATTTGTCCGGTGATGTAGCGGGACTGCTCCGAAGCCAGGAAAGCGACTAGGTCGGCGACGTCTTGTGGTTGTCCCAGATACGGCGTCAAAGTGGCGCGGCCGAGGCGACCGATGATGTCCTCGGAAAGATGCGCGCGTACGGCGTCAGTCAGGATCAATCCGGGCACGATGGTGTTCGCCCGCACGCCGCCCTTTCCCTCACTGGTCGCGACGTACATCGTCAGGGCGTGCACCCCGGACTTCGACACTCCGTAGGCCAGGCGGGTCCGGTCACCGGATAGCGCCGCCCCCGAGGACATGTTGACAATCGAACCGCCGCCGTTCTTTCGCATTTCGGGAACCACGTACTTGCACATCAACAGCTGACTTCCGAGGTTGACGTCCAAAGACCGCTGCCACACATCCAGCGGCATCTCGCTGACGGTGGTATCCCGCGACAGGAAGCTACTGGTGGTCAGCGCCGCATTGTTGTGCAGGACATCGATTCTGCCGAACTCCGCCACCGTGGATTGCACGACATGCCGCGCCGCCTCTTCCTCCGCGAGGTCGCCGCCGAGCGCGATTGCCCGCGCCGACGTTGACCGAATCTCGTCGGCGACCTCGGTGGCCTTCGCCTCGTCGATATCGACGACCGCGACGGCGGCGCCTTCGCGCGCCAATTCGCGGGCCGTTGCCGCGCCAATACCGCCGGCACCTCCGGTAACGATCGCGACCTTTCCGGCAAGTCTGGACATCGAGTTCTCCAAGTCCGGTTCTTTTCGGTGACGCTAAAGAAAGTTAGCCTGATTCGATGCCGCGTATCGCACCAATTCCGATGGAAGAGCTCAGCCCACACTCCCGCGAAATCGTGGAGGCCGGCGTCGGGGCCGGGCTCTACGCGACTCCGGTTCCCTTGCAGATCTTCGCCTATCGCAGCGCCCAGCTCGAGCAGGTCAACATGGCCAGGACCCACCTCGGTGCCGGCACCCTGCTCGGCGGCCGGATCCTGGAGTTGCTGCGCATCCGCAGCGCGCAACTCGGCGAATGCGAACCCTGCAGCCAGTCGCGCAAACACGACTCGATCACCGACGAGGATGTCGCCTGCCTGCTCGCGCCGGGCCACGGCGAGCTGACGCCGCAGGAACAGATGGCCGTCGAGTTCATCGACCTGCTCTCCGCTGACCACCACGCGATGGATGACGAGTTCTACAAGCGATTGGGGGAGCACTTCACCGCCGCACAGATCGTCGAGCTCGGGTTCACCTGCGCCGGTGTGATGGGGTTACACCGCTTCATCCACACCCTCGACGTCTATGGCGACTCGTCACCCGTCATCGACTACCACGAGGATCAGGTCGACAGCGCCAAGCCGGAGTGAATGACGCCATGTCGGGCCGGTCTTTCGACGATGCCAACGCGTTCCATCGGGCGATGCGTCGTTTCATCGCCACGAAGGTGGGGGTGACCCTTTTTCGCCCGACGGCACACCACCTCGACCGACTCGCCAGCAAACTCACTGGCGGTCGACGTAGCGTCGCGTCGATCGTCACTGGCGTTCCCACCGTCATGCTCACCACCATTGGGGCGAAGTCGGGGCAATCGCGCACCGTCGCGGTGTACGCAATCCCGCACCCCGAGGGGCTGGCCGTCATCGCGTCGAATTATGGCGGCATAAAACACCCGGCCTGGTACCACAATCTCAAGGCCAACCCGCACGCCACGGTGTCGGTCGAAGGCGATACCTGGGATGCCGTCGCCCGAATCGCTGCGCCCCGCGAGCGCGACGAGATCTGGGCAAAAGGCATCGACATCTATCCCGGCTGGCGGAAGTACGAAACGCGCGCCGGCGATCGCCACATCGAGGCGTTCGTTCTCGGTCGGGTTTGATCGGAAGACCGCTACCGTGTTGATGTGCCGTGGAAACCGGTGATTTCGTTGGGCTTTCTGCTGTTGGTGGCGGCCTGCTCGGCGGAGCCGGACGTGACAGCCACCGATTCGGACAACAACCACCACATCCAGCTCAAAAGTGGTGATGTCTTCGACATCGTCTTGGCAGACGACTACGCAACGACAGGTTGCCAATGGCATGACTTGGGGCACCATGACTGGGCGATCCTGCGAGATCTGGGCCAGCGCTATGAACCTGATCGAAAGGCCCCCGGTAGCACCGCCGGCGGCACCTATACGGGCAGGTATGAAGCGATAGCTCGGGGAACAGTGCACGTCGCGTTGGTGGAGCAAAACAACGCGAACACGTGCGTCGTCTCTCGGCGCTTTGATGTCGATGTCACCGTTCATTAGGGTGCGCGCAGTGTCGCCAACGGAGCCCTGTGAAACCCGCCCCGTGGGTTGTTCGGTATTAGACGACGGACGGGCCGTCGCTCCCATTGCTTAAAAGGCCCAAGGCCAAGGCCGCCGTTGGTGCCGAGGACACCCGCGCCACCGGCCCCGCCTTCGCCGGCGCCGCCTCACCAGTACGGCTAGGGCGCAACCGAATACCGCGGCGAAGGGCCGGAGGTGTCGGCGAGCAGGCCTGCGACGTCCCGGAGCGGCTTGGGTTCGGCGACCGGGCCCGCCCAGGGAAACCGGTCACGGGTATCACGGAGGAAGTCGTCGACTACCTTTGGAGTTCGTGTCATACGAATACAAATGCGCGACGACCGACGGCGACCACGTTGACAAGACCCTCGACGAATGGGCCGCCGCAGGATGGGAGCTGCAAACCGCATCGACGGTCCTATTTCATGGGGGCAAAGAAACGTTCTACCACTCTCTCTTTTTTCGCCGCCTGAAAGTGCGGTAGGACCACGCCATGTCGCTGCCGCAGGCGGACCGGACCGGACAATATTCGGTACGCGTCCGCTAGAGGTGGCGGGTAAACCACGGCGCCACCCGAGACTCGAAGACGCGCCGCGGCCGCGACGCATCACTGGAGTCTGGCCTGCCCCTAACTTCGGCGGCACAATGCACGGAGAAATGCACACGAGTGTCGGTCAACCTGAAAAATGAACCGGCCCAGCATGTCTGCAGGCAGGCGACGGTTATTTTGCGTACATAGCGGCGGTTGCCCGCGACATCGAGCATCGTGCGGCTTTCGTATGGCATCGACCGCAGCTGGCTCGCTTCGTCGCGCAGCTCCCACACGGCGGTTGCGGAAACCGTGGTTGCACCTTCCGCCAAGGCGCACATCTTCGACACGCTAGTAACTCGATCGGCCCCAGACCGCTATCGCCGCCAACGCCAGCAGCGCCAAGTTCCAGACGATCATCGCCGGTTCACGGCGACGCGCGTGTACCACTGCTGCACCTAGCATGACAATGAGCAACCCCGCTGCTGCCGCCGTTCGCACCAACGAGGGCGGAACATCCAGTACCACGGGAAGAATCATTCCCAGACTGCCCACCATCTCGGTGAAGCCCACGAATCTCACCGTGCCCGAGCTGAGGTCGTCGACCCAACCCGCCCCCCGCAGTACCAGCTGCTCTTTGGATACGACCAACTTCATCGCGCCAACGGCGGCGAAGGCCAGGCCCAGCCCAATTCTGACAACCAAAAAAGCCACAATCACTTTCACGTTCTAGGGGATAACGCGGTTCATTGGGCTTGCCGGTCGGCACCCGGATCAGACATGAGCTGGTCTTCAGTTCCACGGACAGGCGTTGCACCTCAAGGCTCACCGTTGCATCCGAGGCCAACAACCGAACATCGTGCGCATCGCCAACATGCGCGTACGCGGGAATTCCCCGGCCAGGCGGCAACGGCGTGTCGGAGATGGGGTCAGTTGTGGAGGCAGTCTGCACCGTAGTCGTCGGGTCTGACGACGGTGTGGCTGTTGTGCTCGGCTACGACCCACACGATGCGACTTCTAGTGTTAGTGCCGCCACCCCCTGCGGCAGTCACCATCATCCTCCGCATGGAGCTGAAGATACCGCTCGCGTTCACATGAGCGGCACGGGATCAGCCGTCCAGATCAACGGCGACGTGTGGGCTGAAACAGCGGCTGAAGTATCCGACGATATGGTGAATGCTGCGATCCGTCGAAAGCTATTGGGACTATGGGTAACTGGGAATCGCCGTTTGTTCGGTGAGATGCAGAAGGATTGCGAATCCAGCAGTGCGGCAAGCACATCGGGTTTGCTCTGTCAGGTGATGGGGGAGCCGGTGGCTTGAAAGATAACCCGACGTCCAATCTCGACGGCATGGTCGGCGAAGCGTTCATAAAACCGCCCCAAGAGAGCGACATCGACGGCAGACGCAACGCCGTGCGTCCAGTCCTCCTCCATGAGGAGGGTGAATAGGTGCTGGTGGAGTTCGTCCATCGCAACGTCGTCGCGGCTGATTTGCGCAGCCCGCTCGGGATCAATCTGTCACGCATGTCCATGCCTGGCCGCGTGCAACGCCTGGATCAACGCGCTCGAACCCGCACGCCGGCCGTTCGCAGTCGTCGCAGCAAGGGTCAACACGCAGTACGAGCCACGCCCGCCCGGGATGCCACCCAGCCGCACCCGCTGGGCGTCGGCGTGAACCGTGCGCCGGCGCACGGTTTCAATCTGTTTGGCAACCAAGGGAGAGCTCGGTGTGGCCGGCGTGCAGCGGGCTGGGGGGCTGCCATTTCGGCGTCGACTTCGCCGGACGCACCGACCATCCACCAACGCGGCAAAACTCTCACTGCCGATTCGCGGTCCGCTGAGCGGACCGAAGCCTTGCCCGCCAGCACGGCTTCTGGGACCGTTATGGAGAAATCGTGTGCCAGAAGGAGGTTGTCATGTACCAATTGCACCCGCCCCGGCGACATTCGCCTCCAGGCGGAGAATTTATTACGGACTGTGGTGCTGGTTTATACGTCAATAGCCATACGTCGTGCCCGTTCGCCCAGAATGTCGCCAACCAGTGGCAGTCCGCGGACCCAAAGGGAGCGGCCTCAGGGGCCTCGTCGTGGGTGATCGACGCCTGGAGCCCCGTAACTAACCAGAACTACACGATGACCTGTCTGAGGGAAGGCGATGCAGTCATTTGCCGGGGCGGAAACGACGCGGCGGTTTTCTTCTATATTGAATAACACCTGGCCGAAGGACATGCCGCCAGCCGAAATATCCAGCATTGCGATTCGCGGTGCTGGGTGGTGCGATTCGCCATTATTCAGACGCGGACTAGGCCGATTCCGTTCCACTACCACTTACGGAGTTGGTGGCGTACCCGGTGGTGTACCTGGACCAGACGGCGGGCCGTTCGGCGAGGGCTGCGAAGCTTGTGACTGATGTGAGCAGTCGGGCATGTAGATAACGGTATGCCCCACCATGGTCCAAGTAATCCTGCACGTCAGCGGCACCACGGTAGGCGTATCCGCTGTAGCGATCAGGGCCGCCATCATTCCGGTAACTAGCGTGGGACGAATTAGGCGGGAGGCGAAGTTCAACGCGACACTGCCCGGCGAACGGCGGTCCTGGGTCGCCTCGCGATCGGGTCGGTCATCACGCCGGCGTGTGCGAGTCCCAGTGGCCCGACGGTCATTGTTACCGAATACCGGTCTCATTGTGACCCCTTGTGACCCCTTTAAATTGCGAAAAGTGGTGATTTCTTAGTACTTTTCGCCGATCGATGAGCTGGTCATACCCGCTGCAGTCCACCGACACAAGCGCTCGAACCCGCCGTTGATGCGATCTTCATTCAATGCGAACGCTGGAAATACAGGTGCTGCATTTTGCCGGCGCGTCCCAGCGCTCGTCCAGCAGCTCGTCGATGTGCGCGGTGGAGTGTTCTATCCTCTGCCTCGCGGACCGCACGGCGAATCGCCTGCAGCAATCGGAGTTCGGAGTCGATCACCTCGAGGCTGCGCATGCGCGGAGCCTAGGTCCCGCTCGCAGCACTTCACCTGCGCGTGCGCCGACTTTCATGCCGCTGGCGGGTAGTCGCCGTGCATGCCGAAGAGATGGTCGCCGGCCAGCATCGCGGCGTGCTGCCGATCAGCAGCGCGGTGGCGAACACACTTTCCATGACCGCTCAGGTAGATCCTGAAACGCCGCGCGGGCAAACTGATCGTCTGCGCTCATGAGGGCCGACCTTCTCATCAACGCTCGCACGACTGAACCGTCCTTATGCGCCAATTCGACGACCTTGTTCGCGAGGGCATGAACGACTGATAGCAGGGATTCCGAGGTTGGAGCCGGCGGAAGAGATGATCTACGCATTTGGGCAACCCCGTTTCGGTGTTTCTTGGGAACGGCGTGGTCGTTGCATGGTGGGAATTTTGCAGGCGGGGACGGCATGTGTGCAGGAGTACTGCGTTACCTGTTTTTGGCACGCTGCACTATGCACTACCTGTTTTGCACGCGAGGTGCCTGGGCGGCGGCTGAACCCGCTGACCGCTCGTCCAGCAGCGTGTCTATCCGCGCCGTGTTTGGCGTGCGGCCGGACTTCAACGCCAAGAGGCGGTGGTCGTGCCCACGCTGGTGGACGAAGCAGCGAGCCCATCAGCGACCGAGCTGCCCGCGTCGATCGCCGCGCTGGCCTCGCTGCACGCCGTCAAGCTGAGGGGCGAAAACCTTGAGATCGAAATCGACAAGCTCGTTCAGTGCATTCAACGTGGCCGCAACCGCAGTCACGGGCGAGCCGATGGATCAGATTCGATCGGGTTTCAGCAGCACTGAGCAAGTCCGGGATCATGGTCTGCACCCCAGCTCGATCAGGATCGCCGGGTATTGCGCGCGATTCCGACTGCATGGCACTGCGTGATCAATGGCCGACCATCAGATTAGGCGGCGACGCGGCCTCCCCGCCATGCGAAATTCGAGTGCTCGATTCCGTAGAAGGACAAGCGATCTGCTGAGCTCGAACAACATGCGACGATCATGACACTCACACACCGGCGGATCCGGTGTAGACACCGTTCATTCTGCGGTTGTGCGCAAGGCACCTTTAGGTCTTCGGCCCGCCACCAGAAGAGAACGGCGGGCGGCCTGAACGTCGTCAACTGCGGGTCAGAAGCTACGGCTGCCAATTCACTTTTTGCGCCGCCGATCGCTCGTCCAGCAGCCCGTCTATGTGCGCAATGCTCGGCGGCCAGCCCTCTACATGCGGCGAATCGCCAGCAGCAGCCGAAGCTCGGAGTCGATCACTTCGAGGTCGCTCACACCGCGGACTTTCGCTTATTTAGGTAGTCCATTACTCGTTCCGCGTCGGTACAGGGCATTTACCTTTTCGGTGGGGCCCTCAGGTCGCGGGAGGCAGTCGCGGCGAACGTCTTCATCAGTCACTCCAGCGCCGACGTCGGTTGGTCGGAGCAAATCCGTCAGTGGCTGTCCGAAGGCGGTCACAAGGTTTTCCTGGACAGCGACAAGGACGACGGCATAGTTGCCGGGGACGAAGCGCGACCGCGTCACTATGGTGTCACCGTTGGCCAGCCAACATGTGCCATATCGCCGTTGCGGATCCGGCCAACGGGTAGGGCGCTGGGCCGTGCCTCGGACGTCGGTTTCTGCGCCGGATTCCGCCGATGTGGCCGGTAGGAGTGTGTCTGTTGTGAGATTCTGCGGGGGTGTCTGCTGATCCGTCGGCTGCCCCGTCGGGGGTAGTGACGTTTCTGTTCACCGATATTGAGGGTTCAACCCGTCGGTGGGAGGCCGACGCGGACGCGATGCGGATCGCCCTCGCCGCCCATGACGAGGTGTTGCGCACTGTGATCGAGGCGCAGGGCGGCTGGTTGTTCAAACACACCGGTGACGGAGTGTGTGCCGCTTTCGCCTCGCCGAGGTATGCGGTCGATGCCGCGGTGGCCGCGCAGCGGGCGCTGGAGTTGCCGGTGCGGATGGGCATTGCGACCGGCGAAGCCGAACTGCGGGGGGCGGACTACTTCGGCGCGGTGCTCAACCGTGCGGCGCGGGTGATGGCCGCCGGGCACGGCGGTCAAATCCTGTTGGCCGAGTCGACCGCGGGTCTGCTCAGTGGAGTTGATCTGGTGGATTTGGGGCCGCGGCGGCTACGCGACCTGCCCACCCCGGTCGGGGTGTTCCAAGTCCGAGCAGAGGGCCTACGCACGGACTTTCCGCCGTTGCGGGCGCTAGATGCCAGTCCGGGGAACCTGCGGCCTGCGGTCACCAGCTTCATTGGGCGCGAGTCCGAGGTCGCCGAGGTGCAAGCCGCGGTGAAGGCTCATCGGTTGATGACGTTGACCGGGGTGGGCGGGGTCGGCAAGACCCGCCTGGCGCTGGAGGTCGCGGCGCGGCGGGCTGATGAGTTTCCCGACGGGGTTTGGTTTTTCGACTTAGCCGCGGTCGCCGATCCGGCGGCGGTGCCCGACGCGGTGGCCGCGGTGCTGGGCATCATCCAACAGTCGGGCAAGAGTGTGGCCGAGAGTGTCGCGGCCGCGCTGGAGGGCAGAGTCCGGTTGTTGGTGTTCGACAACTGCGAGCACGTTGTCGACAGTGTCGCGGATCTGGTCGAGGCGATCCTGGCCGCCTCGGCGACCGTAGCGATTCTGGCGACCAGCCGCGAGGGATTGGGGGTCAGCGACGAACGGTTATGGCGTGTCCCGTCGCTTGATGTCAACTCCGGAACCGAATCGGCCGCGGTGAACCTTTTCCTCGACCGTGCCCAAAGTGTCGTGTCGGACTTCTCGCTGGCCCAGCCCGGCGAGGCCGACGCTGTCGTGGAGATCTGCCGCCGACTCGACGGCATCCCGTTGGCCATCGAGTTGGCGGCCTCGCGGATGGCGTCGATGACGGCGGGCGAGGTGCGTGATCGTCTGGATCAGCGGTTCCGGCTGCTGGTCGGCTCCCGGCGCGGCCTGTCACGCCACCAAACACTGCGCCACGCGGTGGCGTGGTCCTACGACCACCTCGATGACGCGGAAAAGGCGCTGCTGGAGCGGTGTTCGGTGTTCGCCGGGGGATTCGACCTCGAAAGTGCCTGTGCGGTCATGGGTTCCGATGATGACTTCGCCGTCTTGGATCTGCTCGATGCCCTGGTGCGCAAGTCGCTGCTGGTCGCTGACCGGTCGGCGGGGCGGACCCGGTTTTCGATGCTGGAGACGATCCGCCAGTTCGCCGAGGACCAACTCGTCGCCGGTGGCGAAGCATCCGAGATTCGGGCTGCCCACTCGCGCTACTTCGCCGGACGAGAATCCGACATTCTGGCCCTGTGGGACAGCCCCCGCCAGCGTGAGGCCTACGACTGGTTCGCTGTCGAGCTGGCCAATCTGCGCACCGCGTTTCGGTGGGCCGCCGACCAGGGCGATCTGGATGTCGCCGCCACCCTCGCCACCTGTGCGGGGCTGCTCGGCGCGTGTGTCCAAACCTTTGAGCCGATAGCCTGGGCTGAAGAGCTGATCGAGCCCGCCCGCACCGTCGACCACCCGCGGCTGGCGTTCCTGTACGTGATTGCGTCGCTGTGCTACTTGACCGGACGGATCGAGGCGGCTGTCGGCTACAGCGAGGCTGGCCAGATCGTTGTCGGCTGGAGCCGCGATGCGCTGTCATACGGCTCCGAAGCCGCGCTTGGAGGTGTCTATCTAGCCATCGGGCAGCCCGAGCGGTGGGTCGAGTTGTGCCGCGCCCAGCTCGTGCGCCGCCGCGACAACCACGTCTATATCCGGGCATGGCTGGTTTTGGCTCTTGCATTGGCCGGTTCGGGTGGGGAGGCGATGGATTCCGCAGATGGCCTGATCGAGGCGGCGGAGGTAACCGGCAACCCGTTGTTCCTCGCGTTGGCGCTCACTGCCTACGGTGTCGCTTTTCGTGACGCAGATCCCGTCGGGGCGCTTAACGCCCACCGCCGGGGTCTGGTGATCACTCAAGACAGCGGCAACCGCAACAACGCGTCAGGCCTGGCGGTGTATCTGGCACGACTTGAGGCCGAACACGGCGGCACCGTGTCCGCGTTCGATCACCTCACTCTGGCAATCCGCAACTACCACAATGCGGGCGACACCACGACGATCCGCATCCCGCTGGCCGTCCTCGCCGCTGTTTTCGACCGGCTCGGACGCTACGAAAAGGCGGCCACCATCGCCGGCTTCGCACGCAGTCCCATCGCCGCAACGGGGGTCCCCGAAATCACCACCGCGATCACCCATCTGCGCGATGTACTCGGTGAGGCGACCTACGAATCGCTCGCCCGCAAGGGTGAGAAGATGACCACCACCGCTATGGCGACCTACGCCTACGACCAAATCGACCAGGCCCGAGCAGAACTCGAACACCCTAGTTGAGTTGCGCGAGTTGCGTGTCCAACGCGAGAGCGGCGCAGCATGTTCTGAATCGCCTTTAGCAGTTTGTTCGGCCAAGACGCGGCATGGGGCATCTCAGGCGAGCCTTACCTGCGTCCTACCAGCACCCGCTACCTGGGTTGGCGATGCTGGGCGTGGTCGCGGCGGTGCTGGCCGTGCTGGTGGGCGTGCGCCGGATGATGCGCTAAGCGCCGAACAGAAGCGACCCGGCTGGAAGAGAACAGCCGGGTCGCTTTTTCTGTTGTGGTTGTGGTCTACACAACGCAGAGCGAGCAAGTTCCCTTCCGCCGCTGTGGATAACTGTGGCTAACGCCACACTGTGGCTGGTGGGCCTGTACCGCGCCGCGCATGTGGCTGAGCCAGCGGGGGCAGTGATGGCCACCACTCTCCTTCCATGCGTCCATTGGGGTACGCGGGCGCTTGACTACGTGCGGGACGGTGACACTCTGCTAGCAACGGACCCGGCTCATACCTCCGGCGGGGGACCGGCTCCACATCGATTTGCATTCTAATGAGCCGCCGTTGGCCTTACACTGGGTCGGAAATGAGCGCTTATCAGATGGTTGTGGTCGGCACCGATGGCTCGGACTCGTCGCTGCGTGCGGTGGACCGCGCAGCCGCGATCGCTGCGGATCACGGCGCGAAATTGATCGTCGCGACGGCGCATCTCCCCGTCCCGGTGGAAAAGGGCCGCTACGCCATCCCGCCGGGGAGCACCCACGGCCAGGACTACCGGTTGGTGGGCGAGGCCCCCTTCTACGCGATCCTGCGCGACGCCAGGGAGCGGGCGCGCAAAGCCGGGGCCACGAACGTGGAGGAGAAGCCGATCGTCGGTGCTCCCATCGACGCACTGGTGCACCTGGCCGAGGAGGTCCAGGCCGACCTGTTGGTCGTCGGCAACGTCGGGCTCAGCAGCGTCGCCGGGCGGCTGCTGGGATCAGTCCCATCCGAAGTCTCCCGCAGGTCCAAGACCGACGTGCTGATCGTGCACACCACCGGCTGAGGCATCGTTAAGAATCGTTCGGCGTCGGACCACAACCTGTATCTCAGACCAATTGCCTGCCCAATTGTCCTGGTATCGTCTTGGCGGTTTATTAAGCTAGCCTAGATACCGCATCTAAGCTGCATAGACGCTGGTGCGCGATACTGGGATTGAACCAGTGGCACACGGCTACTTGCGCGCGCGGTGTATTCGTCGCATGCGACGATAAACGGCGATACGCGCTAGTTGTACGCGGGCTCTTGTTCGGTCAGGTCTACGACCGCTGCGCTTGCCGCTTTCGCCCTGACCGACTCAATGCCCTTCTCGGCGTTGGCCTTGGTTTCGTAGCCCTGGCTGGCGGCGATGATCTCCCCGTTGGCGGCTTTCAGGTGGAACCGGAACTTGCCGGATTTGTCCTTACTGATCTCGAACTTGCCTGACATCGCAGTCTCCTGTTCGTTTGCGAACGGCGGAAACGAGCTACGCCTCGACGGTGCCCCGAAATAGGTCGGCGGCAGGGCAATTTCAGAGCGCTCGTCCAGCAGCGCGTCCGTCCGCGCGGTACTTGGCGTGCGACCTTCTGCCTCACGGGCCATGCGGCGAATCGCGAGTGGCGTCGTCGCCGGGTCTACGGCTGGGCGCCCAGCCATGCGCTCATCCGGTTGCGGGCATGCGGGTCAAACCCGCCCATCGTTTCCGCCGGCCGCCACCACCAGACCCCGCCGCCCAGCAACGGTAGGGGCGGCTCCCAACCACCGCACCCGCTCACCACCCGGATGGTCAGCGCCCCAACCGCTCTCGCCCCGACACCGGCGGCCCCACGCCGCCGGACGCTATCCTGCTACCACTGGCGCATCAACCAACAACGGTGACGGTCTCAGCCTGACCCAGCAGCGACGACGGCGGCTCCCGGCCAGGAGCCGCCGTCGTCGCCGGTGTTAGCCGGTGTTAGCTGGACTCGCCGGGGCTGCCGTTGCCCACGCCGTTGACACTTCTACCTCCGCCGCCGCCGTTACCGCCGACAGCACCACCGGCGCCTCCGCTGTTGCCGAGAATGTTACTGTCGCCGCCGTTGCCGCCTCCCCCGCCGTCGGCACCATCGGCGCCGGCGACACCGTTGCCGGTTGCACCTGAGAAGGCACTGGCGCCGCCGCCACCACCGCCGCCGGTGCCGTCACCGCCTGTCCCAGCGCCGCCGCCGCTACTCGCGCCAGCACCGCCGCCGCCGCCGCCGTTGCCGGCGACACCGCTGGCGTCACCGGCGCCGCCACCGCCACCACCGGCACCGCCAGCAGCCCCAACACCCTGGGCGCCGCCGCCCCCGCCGCCGCCACCACCACCGCCGCCGATGCCGCCGTTAGCGCCAACGGGAGCGGCACCGCCGCCGCCGCTACCGCCGTCGCCGCCTACGCCGGTGGCCGCGCCGGTGGTCTCCGCGGTGCCACCTAGGCCGCCGCCGCCGCCGGTGCCGCCGGCCCCGCCGGTGCCGCCGGTGCCGAGGCCGCTGCCGGCGTTACCGCCGAGCCCGCCGGCCCCGCCGCCGCCACCGCCGCCGCCGATGACAAGGTCATCGGAGCCCACGGTGGCTGAGTTGCCGCCACCGTTGCCCGCGGTGCCGCCGGTGCCGCCGTTACCGCCGTCGCCGTTGGTTCCGCCGTTGGGGGTGCCGCCGCCGGCGCCGCCGGCCCCGCCTTGGCCACCGTTGCCGCCTTGGAAGCCGACGCTGACATTGGCGCCGTCGCCCACGTCGCCTTGGCCGCCGCCGCCGCCGTCACCGCCGGTGCCACCGTTGCCGCCGGTGCCCGCGGTGCCCGCGCTGCCGGTACCGGTGCCGGCCGCCCCGGCGTTGCCGCCGGCACCACCGATGCCGCCGGTGCCGCCGGCACCGCCGTCGGTGCCCAGTCCGACACCGGACGCACCGTCACCGCCGGTGCCGCCGTTACCGCCGTTACCGCCCAGGCCGCCGTTGCCGTTGGTGCCACCGGCACCCGCGTTACCGCCGGCACCGCCATCACCGCCGGTGCCACCGTTAAAGCCGGCACCACCGGCCGCGGTGTTCGCGTCGCCGTCACCACCGTTACCGCCGGTGCCACCGGTGCCGCCGGTGCCCGCGTTGCCCGCGACACCCGCGCACCCGCACCACTGCCCGCCGCCCCGCCGTTACCCGCGTCGCCACCGGCACCACCGGTACCACCGGCACCACCATCAGTGCCCAGGCCGACACCGGAACCACCGTCACCGCCGGTGCCACCGCCGCCGCCGTTACCGCCCTGGCCGCCGTTGCCGTTGGTGCCACCGGCACCCGCGCTGCCGCCGTTACCGCCATCACCGCCGGTACCACCGGCAAAGCCCGCGGCACCCGGGTTGTCGCCCGGCCCGCCGGCCGCCCCGACATCACCAGCCCCACCGTTACCGCCGGTGCCACCGTTGCCGCCGGTGCCCGCGTTGCCCGCGACACCCGCGTTGCCCGCACCGCTGCCGGCCGCCCCACCGTTGCCGGCGTCACCGCCGTTACCACCAGCCCCGCCGGCCTGACCGTCGGTGCCCAGTCCGACACCGGACGCACCGTCACCGCCGGTGCCGCCGTTACCGCCGTTACCGCCCAGGCCGCCGTTGCCGTTGGTGCCACCGGCACCCGCGTTGCCGCCGGCACCGCCGTCACCGCCGGTGCCGCCGTTAAAGCCGGCACCACCGGCCGCGGTGTTCGCGTCGCCGTCACCACCGTTACCGCCGGTGCCACCGTTGCCGCCGGTGCCCGCGTTGCCCGCGACACCCAGCGCACCCGCACCGCTGCCCGCCGCGCCGCCGTTACCCGCGTCGCCACCGGCACCACCGGTACCACCAGCACCACCATCAGTGCCCAGGCCGACACCGGAACCACCGTCACCGCCGGTGCCACCGCCGCCGCCGTTACCGCCCTGGCCGCCGTTGCCGTTGGTGCCACCGGCACCCGCGCTACCACCGGCGCCGCCGTCACCGCCGGTACCACCGGCAAAGCCCGCGGCACCCGGGTTGTCGCCCGGCCCGCCGGCCGCACCGACATCACCAGCCCCACCGTTACCGCCGGTGCCACCGGTGCCGCCGGTGCCCGCGTTGCCCGCGACACCCAGCGCACCGGCACCGCTGCCCGCCGCGCCACCGTTACCCGCGTCACCACCGGCACCACCGGTACCACCGGCACCACCGTCGGTGCCCAGGCCGACACCGGAACCACCGTCACCGCCGGTGCCACCACCGCCGCCGTTACCGCCCAGCCCGCCGTTGCCGTTGGTGCCACCGACACCCGCGCTACCGCCGGCACCGCCATCACCACCGGTACCGCCGGCAAAGCCCGCGGCACCCGGGTTGTCGCCCGGCCCGCCGGCCGCACCGACATCACCGGCCCCGCCGTTACCGCCGGTACCACCGTTACCGCCGACACCCGCGTTACCCACCACACCGGCCGCGCCGTTGCCGTCACCGGCCGCGCCACCATTACCGGCGGCACCGCCGTTACCACCAGCGCCACCGGCCTGACCCACGGTGCCCAGGCCGACACCGGACGCACCGTCACCACCGGTGCCGCCGTTACCGCCGTTACCGCCGGTACCACCGTTGCCGTTGGTGCCGCCGGCTTCCGCGCTGCCACCCAGACCACCATCACCACCGGCGCCGCCGTTAAAGCCGGCCCCACCGGGCGCGGTGTTCGCGTCACCGTCACCACCATTACCCCCGGTGCCACCGTTACCGGCCACACCCGCGTTGCCGTTGACACCCGCCGCGCCCACACCGGTACCGGCAAAACCACCAGCACCCGCGTCGCCGCCGACCCCACCGGTACCACCGGCACCACCATCGGTGCCTTGCCCGACACCCGAACCACCGTCACCGCCGGTGCCACCACCGCCGCCGTTACCGCCCAAACCACCGTTGCCGTTGGTGCCACCCACACCCGCGCTGCCGCCGTCACCGCCATCACCACCGACCCCACCCGTGTTACCCAAACCACCCGGGTTGTCGCCCGGCGCGCCGTTGAGGCCGACATCACCGGCCCCACCATTACCGCCGGTACCACCGTTACCACCGGTGCCCGCGTTACCCGCCACACCCGCGTTGCCGACACCGCTGCCCGCCGCGCCGCCATTACCCGCGTTCCCGCCGACCCCGCCGTCACCACCGGCACCACCGGCCACACCCAAGCCGACACCCGAACCACCGTCACCGCCGGTGCCCCCACCGCCGCCGTTACCGCCCTGCCCACCGTTGCCGTTGGTGCCACCGGCACCCGCGCTGCCACCGGTACCGCCGTCACCACCGGCACCGCCGGCAAAGCCGGTAGCACCCGGGTTGGTGCCCGGCCCGCCGGCCGCGCCGACATCACCGGCCCCACCATTACCGCCGGTACCACCGTTGCCACCGGTGCCCGCGCTGCCCGCGCTGCCCGCGTTGCCCGTACCGCTACCCGCCGCGCCACCATTGCCCGCGTCACCACCGTTACCACCGGTACCGCCGGCCTGACCGGGGCCGCCCACACCCACGGCACCATCCGCACCATTACCGCCGGCCCCGCCGTTACCGCCGGTACCACCGGAGCCGTTGAAGCCGCTGTCATCCGCGTTGCCGCCGGCACCACCATCACCGCCGGCCCCGCCGTTAAAGCCGGCACCACCGGGCGCGGCGCCGTTGTCGCCGGCCCCACCATTACCGCCGTTACCACCGGTACCCGCAAAGCCCGCGCTGCCCGCGGCCGCCGGCGCACCCGCACCGCTGCCCGCCGCGCCACCATTGCCCGCGTTACCGCCGACCCCGCCGGTGCCACCGGCACCGCCGTCGGTGCCCAGCCCGACACCCGAACCACCATCACCACCGTTACCGCCCATACCGCCGCTGCCGCCCATACCGCCGGCACCGTTGGTGCCGGTGTCGTCAGGGGCCGAGCCGCCCTGGCCGCCGTCACCACCGTTGCCGCCGGCAAAGCCGGTGCCACCCGGGTTGTCGCCCGGCCCGCCGGCCGCACCGTTATCACCGGCCCCGCCGGTACCACCGGTGCCACCGACGCCGCCGGTGCCCGCGTTCCCCGCGACGCCGGCCTTCCCAAAGAACAGCGCATTGTTCACGCCAGCGGCCCCACCAGCCCCCGCGTCACCACCATTACCACCGAGCCCGCCATCAGCACCGGCCACGCCAAAGCCCACACCCGACGCACCATCACCACCCTGGCCGCCCTGGCCGCCGTTACCGCCCAGACCGCCGTTGCCGGCGGTCCCACCGAACAACGCATCGTTGGCCCCACCAATACCACCGTTACCACCGGTCCCGCCGTTGTCCCCGATCCCCCCGCCGTCCCGGGGCCAGTCAGGTCGCCCGAGACGCCGGTATTACCGGTACCGCCGGCACCGCCCGCGCCGCCCTCACCGCCGTGGCCGAACAGCGAGAACAGCTGAGCGTTGGCGCCGCCGTTCCCGCCGGTACCGCCCACCGCGTCGGTCCCGCCGGTACCACCGGCCCCACCATTTCCGCCGGCCGCGCCGCCGTTACCCAGGAAGCCGGTACCGCCGCCGATCAGCCCATTGGCCCCGCCGTTACCGCCGGTCCCACCAGACCCCAACTCGTCGAACGCATTCCCGCCGTTCCCGCCGTGACCGCCCTCACCCCACAAGCCAGCCTTGCCGCCGGCCCCGCCGGTCCCACCAGACCCGAACTCGCCGAAGGCATTCCCGCCGGCCCCGCCGTTCCCGCCGCTGCCCAAACCAAAGCCGTTCCCGCCGGCCCCGCCGGCCCCACCGCTACTGAAGTCGTTGACGTTATCCCCGCCAACCCCGCCGTTCCCGCCGTTGCCGGTCAGCAGCCCACCATTGCCGCCACGCCCACCATTACCACCATTACCATCGCCGTCACCGCCGGCCCCGCCGTTGCCGCCACGCCCGATCAACCCCGCGTTCCCGCCGGCCCCACCGGCACCCCCGCTGGTGCCCGACCCACCATTGCCGCCATTGCCGACGATCCACCCGCCGGCCCCACCGTTCTCCCCGGTCCCCGCCACCCCATTAGCGCCCATCCCGAACAACGGGCGCCCCGTAATGTCCTTCACCGGGGAGAACACCGCCAACGCCTGGGCGTCCTGCATCACCGTCGCCAACGGCGACGCATTCGCCGCCTCCGCACCCACATACGCCGACCCACCCGAAGACAACAACTTCACAAACTGGGAATGGAACAGCCCCGACTGCGCGCTCAGCGCCTGAAACTCCTGCCCATAGGAGCCAAACAACTTCGAAATCGCCGCCGAGATCTCATCCTGAGCCGCAGCCACCACCGACGTCGTCGAGGGCGCCGCCGCCGACGTCGCCTCCCTAATCGCCTCCCCAATCCCACTCAAATCCGCCGACGCACTCGCCAACGCCTCCGGGGCTGCAATCAAAAAAGACGACATCTCGGGCTCCAATCACTCACCACAGGACGGTTCGCACCTCGGGACAGTATCTAGCGGGGCGGCGTCAGTTACCCCGGGATTGACCAAATTTTCAACCCCTTTCCCAATTTTCATGTCAACTTCATTTGAAGCACTTCCACGTGTGGCTGGACACACGCGGCAGCAGCCACGCCCGGTGTCGCCTTGAACCGGTCATGACCCCAGGCTCAGCGCCGACGCATCCGATCACACATTCGACAGATGCGCCGACCGATGAGCCGCCGACCCTTCGGGGGCTGACCGTACTGGCCGACTGCGGTGCAGCAGCCCCGGCGCGTGCCCGCTAAAGCGGGTGGGGCGCCCAAAGGGGAGTTGAGTTGAAGGGGCTCCCCGCCCACGTCGCACAAGTAATCGACCCGCCACCCCAGAGGATGGCCGGCCGAGTCGGTTGGGGATCGGTCAGTGAGTCTCATCCGGCCCTTGCGTTGTGAGAATTTGATAAGGGTGTATTAGTCGTATATTTCTCGACACAAACCGAGCCGCCCCCGAGGAGAGCAGGGGCGGCCCGTGTCGCTGGGTCCGCTTATGGGTTTCATATGAAGTTTCGCCAAATCGCGTTGACTTTATATTTTTCGGTCTGAAGCTTGTTTTTTCCCTCCTTGGATCGATAACTCAGGTCGGAGGTCAACGATGTCGTATGTGATCGCAGCGCCGGAAATGTTGGCGGCCGCGGCGGCAGATGTCGCGGGCATCGGCTCGTCGCTCAGCGAGGCCCACACGGCGGCGGCCGCCCAGACTACGGGGGTGCTGGCCGCAGCCGAGGATGAGGTATCGGCGGCGATTGCGGCGGTGTTCTCCGCCCACGGTCAGGGCTTCCACGCCCTCGGTGTGCAGCTCAACGCCGCCGCCGAGCAGTTTGCGCAGACTCTCAACGCGGGTGCGGGTTCCTACGTCAGCACGGAGGCCGCCAATCTTGCGGTGTTGGGAAACACGCTCCTCACCACTATCACCGGCTCCCCGGCCCTCTCGCCGATCCCGGCCTCGAAGAATCCGACCTTCACCGGCAGCCCGTCGCTGCTCAATCAGATGGAGACCGCGCTGCTGCGCCGAGTCAACGATCTCCTGACCGTCTCCGGATTCTGGAATCAATTCGGGGTGCTGGGCTCCCCGGTTCAAAAGCTGTTTTCCAGCGGGCTGCTCTCCCCGATCTTTTCCAACACCCCGCCAAAGCTGTTGACGGCGCTGCTGGGGGAGACGGTCACCCAGACCAGCTATCAGGGGATGCCCGTCGTGCAGATCGCCCCGGCCCATCCCGACGGCAACTACGTGGTCGCCCTGCACGGTGGCGCGTTTGTCTGGCCGCCCATGATCTTCGGCTGGATCGACTACAGCATGATGGCCTACCAGACCGGCGCGACCGTCGTGGTGCCGATCTACCCGTTGGTGCAGCAGGGCGGCACCGCTGGCGTAGTGATACCAAAGGTGGCGGGTCTCATCGAATCGGAGATCGCCGCCCACGGCGCTCCCCACGTCAGCGTGCTCGGGGACTCGGCGGGCGGCAACATCGCCCTCGCGTCTGTCGAATATCTGGTGGCAAACAACGAGACCGTACCGGCGTCGATGGTTCTGCTGTCTCCCGCGCTTGACCTAACCTATGCCAATCCAAACATCGGTTTAGTCGACTCTCCCTTCCCAGGTGGCCCGGCGGCTACCGGGGCTGGGCAACAGATCGGCAAGGAGTGGGCAGGCAATCTCCCCGTCAGCAACTATGAGGTGAGCCCGTTGAACGGATCGCTCAAGGGACTCCCGCCGACCTATGTCTATGCGGGGTCGCTGGACCTGGTCGCACCCGACGTGCTCCTCCTGCAGCAAGAAGCCGTCGCCCAGGGTGCCCCGATCAGCTTCGCACTGGTTAACGGCGAATTCCACGACTGGCTGTTCCTGTCCCCGGACGGGGTGCGCTACTGGCCGCAAGTCCACCAGGAACTCGGTGCCTAAAGACGCGCTGCTGGAAGAGCGCTCAGCGGCAGAAGAGAGCTGTGACGGCGCGACAAGCGAATGCGATGTATCTGGCGCTGTCCGGTCTGCGCCGAGGCGAGATCGCTGGGCTCAGGTGGTCGGATGTCGACCTGGGAGCCGGCACGATCAGCGTCATGCGCAACCGTGTCCAGGCAGGCGCGGGCTACGTGGTCGAGGGTGACCCCAAAACGCTATCGTCGCGGCGCACGCTGCCGCTCGACGACAGCTTGGTCAGCGTCCTGCGCCGGGCATCGGCCCGCTACGCCGAGGAGCGCCTGGCGCTGGGCGCCGAACACGCGGACAGCGGCTACGTCGCGGTCAACGAGATAGGGGAGCCCTACACCCCGGACACGCTGACGCGGATGTGGCACAAGTTGACCAAGGCGGCCGGCGTGCGCCCGATCCGTCTGCACGATGCCCGCCACAGCTGCGGTACTGCCTTACATCTGCGTGGGTTGCCGTTGGCGGTGATCGCGAAGTGGCTCGGCCACGCCGATGCGTCGATCACAGCTCGGATCTACGCGCATTCCCAGGATGAGGCGCTGCGAGATGCTGGGAAGAGTTTGGGCGGAGTTGATGCTCCTATTGCTGCTAAGGAGTCAAGCGGCGATCAGCCATCGGCGGTAGTGGTTGGCGAGGGCTTCGTTGCGTTGGTGTCCGCGTTCGAGTCGCGAGACGGTGATGACCGGGACGCCGAAATGAGTGGCGACGGTGGCCAGGGTGATGTGTTTGGCTTGTCTGGCAGGCCGCAGGTCGCGGTAGTCGTCGACCGGAGCGGGTCGAGTCAGCAGTCTGAACATTTCGCGGGCGATGGCTCGTTTGAGTAACCGCAGAATCTCTTTCTTGCTGCGGCCGTTGGCCACTTGGCGCTGGACGTAGTCGCGCGTCTGCGGGTGGGCTGACATGCGCACCAGCGCGATGCGGTATAGGGCATTGTTGGCTGCCCGGTCGCCGCCGCGGGAGAGTCGGTGGCGGGTGATTTTGCCCGAAGATGCTGGGACGGGGGCCGCCCCGCACAGCGCGGCGAAGGAGGCCTCATTGCGGAGCCGGTGCGGATTGGTGCCGGCGGTGACCAGCAGCTGGGCGGCGGTGTCTGCGCCGATACCGTAGGCGGTGCGTAGCGCGGGATTGGTCTGTCGGACAAGGACATCCAAGTGGGCGGTGAGATCTTGTTTTTGGTGTGCGAGGAATTCCGCGCGCTGTGCTAGCGCTTTGGCGGCCGTGAGCACCGCGACGGTAGTGGCGTCGTTGTGGGTGGCAGGCCGGCATCGGGCCAACGCTTTGACTAAAGCATTGGTGTTGTGGCGGCGGTAGCGGTCGCGCAGCTCAGCGGGGGCGGTTACCAGCAGAGCGTGGATCTGGTTGGTCGCTGCAGTGTGGGCCTTGACCGCGCTGCGCCGGGCGCTCAGCAGCGCCCGCAAGGCGCCTGTGCTTGCGTCTTTAGGCACGGCCACGCCGTGGCCGGCCAGCGCGGTGCGCGCGGCGGCGTAGGCATCCAGCGGGTCCGATTTGCCCTGGCGGCGGCGTGCGGCCCGATCGGGGCGGCTGACCTCGGCCACCTCGATCCCGCCGGCCTGCAGTACCCAGGTCAGCCCCGCACCGTAGCTGGAGGTCCCTTCCACCCCGGCGATCACGATGGTCCCAAAGCTTTGGGCCCACCTCACGGCATCGTCGTAGCCGGTCTGGCTCGTCGGGAATTCAGTGTCTGCCAAGGGTTTACCGGCATCCGTGATGACAGCGAGATGGTGGCTGTCCAAATGGGTGTCGGCGCCGATGACGACGCGCGGAGATGCTGTCACGATGGTGGTGTCCCTTCTCGTTGGTTGATCGCTAGCGGATGGGTCACACCCGGCGGGGCGCGCAGACAACACATTGATGAGGAACTGCCAGGCTCCTGATTAAGTCATGTCCGCCCTGCCGGGTCCCTGCGGCGCCAGTCGGCCACCGATGGGACAGATCAACTGAAAGACAACCCAACAGGCGTCAGTGACAACGCGAGTCACCACCGCTGGTCGACTGGCAAGACCATCATCAGCCCAGCCGCTCTAACACCATCAATGTGACATCGTCGTGACACTCAGGCCCGTGTTCGAACATTCGCACAAGATCTGAAATCGGGGAAGAGCAGGTCAAATAGTGTTTGAGATAGTGCCCCCGGCAGGATTCGAACCTGCGGCCTTCTGCTCCGGAGGCAGACGCTCTATCCCCTGAGCTACGGGGGCGCGCCGACGTACATCGTGCGCCATTGGGGCCCCGATAGACTAACCCATCGTGGTGACCGCTCGGCCACCGCAATGGATGCGGGGCGGGAACACTTCAGACCCTAGGATGGACGCTCGTGACCCCCGCCGACCTGGCTGAGCTGCTCAAAAGCACCGCATCTGCGGTGCTGGCCGAGCACGGCCTCGACGTGTCCGCGCTACCGCAGACCGTCACCGTAGAGCGGCCGCGCATTCCCGAACACGGTGATTACGCCAGCAACCTCGCCTTGCAGCTGGGCAAAAAGGTCGGCGTAAACCCGCGCGAACTGGCCGGATGGCTTGCCGAGGCGTTGGCACGCGCCGACGGCATCGCCGAAGCAGAGGTGGCCGGACCGGGCTTTATCAACATGCGCCTGGAGGCCTCGGCGCAGGCCACGATCGTCAACGCCGTCATCGACGCCGGCAACAGGTTCGGTAACTCCGAGGACCTGGCCGGGCGCAAGATCAACCTCGAATTCGTCTCTGCCAACCCGACCGGACCGATCCACATCGGCGGCACCCGCTGGGCCGCCGTCGGCGACGCGCTGGGCCGGTTGCTGTCCACCCAGGGCGCCGACGTGGTGCGCGAATACTATTTCAACGACCACGGCACCCAGATCGACCGCTTCGCCAGTTCGCTGATCGCCGCCGCCAAGGGCGAACCGACCCCCGAGGACGGTTACACGGGCACTTACATCACCGACATCGCCGCGCAGGTATTAGAGAAGGCGCCAGACGCGCTGAGCCTGCCCGAATCCGAGATGCGGGAGACCTTCCGCGAAATCGGTGTCGACTTGATGTTCACCCACATCAAGGAGTCGTTGCACGAGTTCGGCACCGACTTCGACGTTTACACCCACGAAGAGTCGATGCACACCAGCGGCCTTGTGGACCAGGCCATCGCGAGGCTTCGGGAGACCGGCAACATCTTCGAGAAGGACGGCGCAACCTGGTTGCGCACCAGCGCTTTTGGTGACGACAAGGACCGCGTCGTGATCAAAAGCGACGGCAATCCGGCCTATATCGCCGGGGATCTCGCGTACTACCTGGACAAGCGGCAACGCGGCTTCGACTTGTGCATCTACATGCTCGGCGCCGACCACCACGGCTATATCGCCCGGCTCAAGGCCGCGGCCGCCGCGTTCGGCGACGACCCGGCCACCGTCGAGGTGCTCATCGGCCAGATGGTCAACCTGGTCCGCGACGGCCAGCCGGTCCGGATGAGCAAACGGGCCGGCACCGTGATCACGCTCGACGACCTGGTCGAGGCGATCGGCGTCGACGCCGCGCGCTACAGCCTGATCCGCTCGTCGGTGGACACCGCGATCGACATCGACCTCGCGCTGTGGTCCTCGGCATCGAACGAAAACCCGGTCTATTACGTGCAATACGCGCACGCCCGGCTGTCGGCGCTGGCCCGCAACGCCGCCGAACTCGGCCTGATTCCCGACACAAACCACCTCGAGCTGCTCAGCCACGACAAAGAGGGCACGCTGTTGCGCACCATCGGCGAATTCCCGCGGGTGCTCGAAACCGCGGCATCCCTGCGCGAACCGCATCGGGTGTGCCGCTACCTGGAGGACCTCGCCGGTGACTACCACCGGTTCTACGACTCGTGCCGCGTGTTGCCGCAGGGCGACGAGCAGCCGACCGATCTGCACACCGCGCGTCTGGCGCTGTGTCAGGCGACCCGTCAGGTGATCGCCAACGGCTTGCAGATCCTCGGCGTCACAGCCCCGGAGCGAATGTGAACGCCCATCCCGCCGGCCCCCGGCACGCCGAAGAAACCCGTCACGCAAGCGGCCCGCCGCGCCCACAGTCGGCCGAAGAGCTACTGCGGCTGGCGCCGAATGTGTGGCCCCGCAACGCGGCTCGCGATGACAACGGAGTCGCCAGCATCGCTGGCGTTAAGCTGACGGACCTGGCGCACGAGTACGGGACCCCGCTGTTCGTCATCGACGAGGAAGACTTCCGCGGTCGCTGCCGAGAGATGGCCGCCGCATTCGGCCGCGGCGCCAACGTGCACTATGCGGCCAAGGCGTTCCTGTGTAGCGAAATAGCGCGCTGGATCGACGAAGAAGGCCTTTCGCTGGACGTGTGCACCGGCGGGGAGCTAGCCGTCGCATTGCACGCCGACTTCCCGCCGGAGCGGATTGCCTTGCACGGCAACAACAAATCGGTCGCAGAGTTGACCGCCGCGGTCAAAGCCGGAATGGGCCACGTCGTGGTGGACTCGATGACCGAAATCGAGCGCCTCGACGCCATCGCCGGCGAAGCGGGCATCGTCCAGGACGTCCTGGTACGCCTCACCGTCGGCGTCGAGGCGCACACCCACGAATTCATCTCCACCGCACACGAAGACCAGAAGTTCGGGCTGTCGGTGGCCAGCGGCGCCGCGATGGCGGCTATCCGGCGGGTGTTCGCCACCGATCACCTGCGACTGGTCGGGCTGCACAGCCATATCGGCTCGCAGATCTTCGAGGTCGACGGCTTCGAACTTGCCGCGCATCGGGTCATCGGCCTGCTGCGCGAGATCGTCGGCGAGTTCGGACCCGAAAAGACGGCACAGCTATCGACCGTGGACCTCGGTGGCGGACTGGGTATCTCGTATCTGGCGCCCGACGATCCGCCACCGGTAGCCGAGCTGGCGGCCAAGTTGAGCACCATCGTGAGCAACGAGTCAGCCGCCGTGGGTCTGCCGGCGCCCAGGCTGGTGGTCGAGCCCGGCCGTGCCATCGCCGGACCGGGCACAGTCACGCTCTATGAGGTCGGCACTGTGAAGGACGTCGACGTGAGCGCCACGGCTCACCGGCGCTACGTCAGCGTCGACGGCGGCATGAGCGACAACATCCGCACCGCCCTCTACGATGCGCAGTACGACGTCCGGCTGGTCTCGAGGACCAGCGACGCCCCGGCGACGGCGGCACGTATCGTCGGAAAGCACTGCGAGAGCGGCGATATCGTCGTGCGCGACACCTGGGTGCCCGACGACCTGCGGCCCGGCGACCTACTCGGGGTGGCCGCTACCGGCGCCTACTGCTATTCGCTGTCGAGCCGTTACAACATGGTCGGCCGTCCCGCCGTGGTGGCGGTGCGCGCTGGTCAGGCCCGTTTGATCCTGCGCAGGGAGACGGTCGACGATCTGCTGAGTTTGGAAGTGAGGTGACCAGTGCCCGGTGACGAAAAGGTAGTCGGTGTGGCGGTACTCGGGTTGGGCAACGTCGGTAGCGAAGTCGTCCGCATCATCGAGGACAGCGCGGACGATCTCGCGGCCCGCGTCGGCGCCCCGGTGGTGCTGCGCGGCATCGGGGTGCGCCGCGTAGCCGCCGACCGCGGTGTTCCGGTCGGCCTGCTCACCGACAACGTCGAAGAACTCGTCTCTCGCGAGGACGTCGACATCGTCGTGGAAGTGATGGGACCGGTGGAGCCATCCCGCAAGGCGATCCTGTCCGCGCTCGAGCATGGCAAGTCCGTCGTCACGGCGAACAAGGCCCTATTGTCCATATCAACCGGCGAACTGGCCCAAGCCGCTGAAAACGCCCATGTCGATCTGTATTTCGAGGCCGCGGTGGCGGGTGCCATCCCGGTTATCCGACCGCTCACGCAGTCGCTGGCCGGCGACACGGTGCTGCGGGTGGCCGGCATCGTCAACGGCACCACCAACTACATCCTGTCCGAGATGGACAGCACCGGAGCCAGCTATGACGCGGCTCTGGCCGACGCGAGCGCCCTGGGCTATGCCGAGGCCGATCCCACCGCCGACGTCGAAGGCTATGACGCCGCGGCCAAGGCCGCGATTCTGGCATCCATTGCTTTCCACACCCGGGTGACCGCCGATGACGTCCATCGCGAGGGCATCACCAAGATCACCCCGGCCGACTTCGCGTCCGCGCGGGCCTTGGGCTGCACCATCAAGTTGCTGTCCATCTGCGAGCGCATCACCACCGACGATGGTCGCCAACGGGTTTCGGCCCGGGTATATCCGGCATTGGTTCCCTTGTCGCATCCGCTTGCCACGGTCAACGGAGCGTTCAACGCCGTGGTGGTCGAGGCCGAGGCGGCCGGGCGGCTGATGTTCTACGGCCAGGGCGCCGGCGGAGCCCCCACCGCCTCGGCGGTCACCGGCGACCTGGTGATGGCGGCCCGCAACCGGGTTCTCGGCAGCCGCGGGCCAAAAGAGTCTAAATACGCCGAACTTCCCATCGCGCCAATGGGTGTCATCTCCACCCGCTACTACGTCAGCATGAACGTTGCCGACACGCCAGGCGTGTTGTCCTCGGTGGCAGCGGAATTCGCCAAGCGCGAGGTGAGCATCGCCGAGGTCCGCCAAGAGGGTGTAGTCGACGAGGGTGGCCGACGGGTGGGAGCCCGGATCGTGGTCGTGACTCACCACGCCACCGACGCCGCGCTCTCCGAGACCGTCGCTGCGCTCGCCGACTTGGATGTCGTGGACGATGTCGCAAGCGTGCTGCGACTGGAAGGAACCGACGAATGAGCGTTCCGCGGACGGCCATCCACCAACCGTGGCCGGGTGTGATCGCGGCTTACCGCGACCGTCTTCCGGTGGCCGCGGATTGGACCCCCATCACCCTGCTCGAGGGCGGTACCCCGCTGATCCCGGCGGCCAGGCTCTCCGAGCGGACGGGCTGCACGGTCTACCTCAAAGTCGAGGGCCTCAACCCCACCGGCTCTTTCAAGGACCGGGGCATGACGATGGCGGTCACCGATGCGGTGGCGCGCGGCCAGCGGGCGGTGCTGTGCGCCTCGACCGGAAACACCTCGGCATCAGCGGCGGCTTACGCGGCGCGCGCCGGCATCACCTGTGCGGTCCTGATACCGGAGGGCAAGATCGCGATGGGCAAGCTCGCCCAGGCGGTTATGCACGGCGCCAAGATCATCCAGATCGACGGCAACTTCGACGACTGCCTGGAGCTGGCCCGCAAAATGGCCGCCGATTTCCCGACGATTTCGTTGGTTAACTCGGTCAACCCGGTGCGCATCGAGGGCCAGAAGACGGCGGCGTTCGAAATCGTCGACGCGCTGGGCGCCGCGCCGGATGTGCATGCCCTTCCGGTCGGCAACGCGGGGAACATCACCGCCTATTGGAAGGGATACACCGAGTATCACCACGAGGGTGTGATCGACAAGCTGCCCCGGATGCTGGGCACCCAGGCGGCAGGCGCAGCGCCGCTGGTACACGGCGAACCGGTCAGCAACCCCGAGACCATCGCCACCGCGATCCGCATCGGCGCACCGGCGTCGTGGACGGCCGCCGTGCAGGCACAGCAGCAATCCAACGGTCGCTTCCTGGCCGCCACCGACGAGGAGATCCTGGCCTCTTACCACTTGGTGGCCAGCTCCGAAGGCGTCTTCGTCGAACCCGCTTCGGCCGCCAGCATCGCGGGACTGCTCAAGTCCATCGACGACGGCTGGGTGGAGCGCGGGTCAACGGTGGTGTGCACGGTGACCGGCAACGGTCTCAAGGATCCCGACACGGCGCTAAAGGACATGCCGAGCGTGTCCGCGCTGCCGGTGGATCCTGTGCTCGTCGTCGAGAAGCTAGGGCTCGTGTAGTGGCGATCGCAAGCGCGGCGAAGCCGGGTGCAGCGGGTCGGCACGCATGAACCCGATGCTGCCTGCTGGCCTCATGGCCACCGCCGTGGTATCGGCGTCGAGCGCCAACCTCGGACCGGGATTTGACAGCATCGGTCTGGCGTTGAACATGTGTGACGAGATCGTGGTCGAGACAACGGATTCCGGCTTGGTTGTGGAGGTCGACGGTGAGGGCGCCGACCAGGTACCGTGGGGCCCCGAACACCTGGTGGTACGCGCCGTCCAGCACGGGCTGCAGGCCGCGGGGGTCAGTGCCGGCGGCCTGGTGGTGCGCTGTCGCAACGTCATTCCGCATTCCCGTGGTCTCGGGTCCTCCGCGGCGGCCGTGGTCGGCGGCCTGGCGGCGGCCAATGGCCTTGTCGCACAAACGGATTCGACGCCGCTCAGCGAATCTCAGCTGATTCAGCTGTCATCGGAGTTCGAGGGCCACCCCGACAACGCAGCGGCGGCCGTGTTGGGCGGCGCGGTGGTGTCGTGGATCGACCTGAGCGGTGATCGGCCTGGTTATTCGGCGGTACCGTTGCGGCTTCATCCCGATATCCGGTTGTTCCTCGCGATTCCAGAAGAGCGCTCACTGACCGCAGAGACCCGGGTGCTGCTGCCCACCCAGGTCAGCCACCGGGAAGCGCGGTTCAACGTCAGCCGTGCCGCGTTGCTGGTGGTAGCGCTCACCGAACGACCGGATCTGCTGATGGCGGCCACCGAAGATGCGCTTCATCAGCCTCAACGTGCCTCGGCGATGCCGGCCTCCGCGGAATATATGCGACTGTTACGGCGTTTTGGCCTGGCAGCGACCCTTTCCGGGGCAGGTCCTTCACTCATTGCACTGACCGCAGAACCGGAGTTGCCGCGGGAAGCGCTGGAATACGGTCCCGCAAATGGATTCAGCATCACCGAGATGACCGCCGGCGACGGAGTTCGCTGGAGCCCGGAAGTCAGAGTTCCAGGCTGATCGGTAACGTTGCGGGAGGGGTTGCTTGCTTCCGACCCGGAAGGGGGCTA
The DNA here is from genome assembly GCA_963767375.1 of uncultured Actinomycetota bacterium. GTDB lineage: Bacteria > Actinomycetota > Actinomycetes > Mycobacteriales > Mycobacteriaceae > Mycobacterium. Next base: position 448,315 of record CAVYDT010000001.1, on the reverse strand, counting down.
TCCTCGGACCCGTCCAGCAATCGCAGGATCTGCATCTGCAAAAATCTGCCTTGCCGCTAGGACAACTGCCAAATTCTTCTCGTGAACGAGGTTCGCCGCTTGACCGCCGATTCCGGCGATCACCGTTGCAGAGTCGATGATTGGGCGCACTCGGCGAATTGGCTGAATGCAACGAACCCCTTGTCTGAAGTGATCAGCAGGGGAAGAAAGGAAATCCGTGACTGATACGGACCTCAACGTCATCACGGCTGGCGAAAGCACCGACAGCAATCAGCAGTCGGACTCCGTGACCACAAACAATCAAGACGGCCCAACCACGGCTTCGGTGGACAAGGGGGCGGGCTCCCTATCCACCATGGTGCTGCCCGAGCTGCGCGCGTTGGCCAATCGAGCCGGCGTCAAGGGGACGTCGGGCATGCGTAAGAACGAGCTCATTGCCGCGATTCAGGAGACCAGGGGACAGGCCAACGGCGCGTCCACCACGCACGCTCCGTCAGCGCAAAACCACCAGGAATCTAGTGAATCCGCCCCCGCGCCAAGCTCTGACGCGCCGGCGGCCCAAGGGGAACAGAACGATTCGTCAAATTCAGGGGCCGAGGGGCCGCGCCGGGAACGACGCGGCGGATCCCGCGAAGCCGGATCGTCCACACGGTCCGACGGCGAGACGCCCGTCGAGAAGAGCGAGAAGAATGAGAACCGCCGGGGTGGCCAACAGGACACCAAGACCGATCGCGGATCGGACGGGGGCGGCGACCAGAGCGGGGACCAGCAAGGCTCGGGCGGCCAGCAGGGTCGCGGCTCGAATCAGCAAGATGACGACGGCGAAGGCCGTCAAGGCCGGCGAGGTCGCCGGTTCCGCGATCGCAGGCGCCGCGGTGAGCGGTCGGGCGAGGGTGGCGACGCCGAACTCCGCGAGGACGACGTCGTCCAGCCGGTAGCCGGCATTCTTGACGTCCTCGACAATTACGCCTTCGTGCGCACCTCCGGTTACCTGGCCGGCCCGCACGACGTCTACGTGTCAATGAATATGGTGCGCAAGAACGGCTTGCGCCGCGGTGACGCGGTTACCGGTGCGGTCCGGGTGCCCAAGGAAGGCGAGCAGCCCAACCAGCGGCAGAAGTTCAACCCCCTGGTACGCCTGGACAGCGTCAACGGTGGATCGGTCGAGGACGCCAAGAAGCGGCCCGATTTCAGCAAGTTGACGCCGTTGTACCCCAACCAACGGCTGCGTCTGGAAACCACGCCGGATCGGCTGACCACGCGGGTCATCGACCTGATCATGCCGATCGGCAAGGGTCAGCGTGCCCTTATCGTGTCGCCGCCCAAGGCGGGCAAGACGACGATCCTGCAGGACATCGCCAACGCGATCACCAAGAACAACCCGGAATGCCACCTCATGGTCGTCCTCGTCGACGAGCGGCCTGAGGAAGTCACCGACATGACGCGTTCGGTCAAGGGCGAGGTCATCGCCTCAACCTTCGACCGACCGCCGTCGGACCACACGTCGGTCGCCGAGCTGGCCATCGAGCGTGCGAAGCGGCTCGTGGAGCAGGGCAAGGACGTCGTGGTGCTGCTGGACTCGATCACCCGCCTCGGCCGCGCGTACAACAACGCCTCGCCGGCGTCGGGCCGCATCCTGTCCGGTGGTGTCGATTCCACCGCGCTGTACCCGCCCAAGCGCTTCCTGGGCGCCGCTCGCAATATCGAGGAAGGCGGATCGCTGACCATCATCGCCACCGCGATGGTCGAGACTGGCTCCACCGGTGACACGGTCATCTTCGAGGAGTTCAAGGGCACCGGCAACGCCGAGCTCAAGCTGGACCGCAAGATCTCCGAACGCCGGGTTTTCCCCGCCGTCGACGTGAACCCGTCCGGCACCCGCAAGGACGAGCTGTTGCTCTCGACTGACGAGTTCGGCGTCGTGCACAAGCTGCGCCGCGTGCTCTCGGGTCTGGATTCCCATCAGGCCATCGACTTGCTGATGTCGCAGCTGCGCAAGACCAAGACCAATTACGAGTTCCTGGTCCAGGTGTCCAAGACGACACCGGGTTCCATGGACAACGATTAGCACGACTAGCCTTACCAGCCGTGCCGGAGACGCTTCAGCAAGTACTTCGTGAGCGGTTAAACCAAGACACGACGGCGTTGAAGTACGGCGACCGGGTCTGGACCTGGCGGGAACACCTGGCCGATGCGGCCGGCACCGCCGCGACGCTGATTCGCATCGCGGACCCGGATCGCCCGCTGCATGTCGGCGCATTGCTGGGCAACACTCCCGAGATGCTCACCGCCATGGCGTCGGCAGCGCTCGGCGGCTATGTGCTGTGCGGAATCAACGACACCCGGCGCGGCGACGCGCTGGCCAGGGATATCCTGCGTGCCGACTGTCAGATCCTGCTCACCGACCCGGCGCACAAAGAGTTGCTGGACGGTCTCGAACTACCCGGTGTCCAGGTGGTGGACGTGTCCAGCGAGTCGTGGTCGGCCCTGCTCGCCGATGCTGGTCCGCTGACCCCATACCGAGATGTCGCGCCCGCCGATACCTTCATGATGATCTTCACCTCGGGGACCAGCGGCGAGCCCAAGGCGGTACAGGTCACCCACCTGGTCGTGCTGTTTGCCGGCCTTTCGCTCATCGAGCGGTTCGAGGTCGGTGCCTCCGATGTCTGCTATCTGTCGATGCCGCTGTTTCACTCCAACGCGCTGCTGGCGGGCTGGAGCGTGGCGGTGGGCGCCGGCACGGCCATGGTGCCCGCCACGTTTTCGGCATCGGGCCTGCTTCCCGATCTGCGCCGGTACGGGGCCACCTACATGAACTACGTCGGCAAGCCGCTTGCGTACGTGCTGGCCACGCCCGAGCAGCCCGATGACCACGACAACCCGTTGCGCGTCGCGTTCGGCAACGAGGCAAGCGATCGCGATATCGCGGCGTTCAGCAGCCGTTTCGATTGCACGGTGTGGGACGGTTTCGGCTCCACCGAGGGCGCGATCATCATCACCCGGGAAGACGGTTGCCCGCCGGGGTCGCTGGGCCGGGGCTTTCCCGGGGTCGGCATTTACGACCCGGACACGCTAGCCGAGTGTCCCGTGGCCACGTTCGGCGCGGACGGTGTCCTGACCAACGCTGACGAAGCGATCGGGGAGCTGGTCAACACGACGGGTGCGGGCATGTTCGCCGGCTACTACAACGACCCCGAGGCCACTGATGCACGCGTTCGAAACGGCATGTACTGGTCTGGCGACCTCGCTTACCGGGACGCCGACGGCTGGATCTACTTCGCAGGCCGCAGCGGCGATTGGTTACGCGTCGACGGGGAGAACATGACCACGGCGCCCATCGAACGGATCCTGCAGCGGTTCACGCCCATCAGCCAGGTCGCGGTGTATGCGGTGCCCGACGAAAACGTCGGTGACCAGGTGATGGCCGCGATCGTGTTGGCCGATGGTGCCGAGCTGACGCCCGAGGAGTTCGGCCAGTTCATGGCCGATCAGCACGATTTGTCGCCCAAGGCGTGGCCCCGCTACGTCTGGCTGGCCGATGAGCTGCCGACCACCGCGACCAACAAGGTCCTCAAACGGGAGCTGATCGCCCGCGGCGCGACCCCCCAAGGCGGTGTGCTGTGGACGCGCGACGGCCGAAGCAGGGCCTATACGTATTGCCGCGGTGCAGTGCACGGGAATGCCGGGGCGCATCTCGGTGTTTGGGCTCGTGTAGGTTGACCTGGCATAATCGACAGTCGACCGCTCCCGAACCAGTCCAGGTTCGCGGAGTTCATCTCTCCCCCCGCCGGATCGAAAACGGCGGACGGCAGACGATCGAAGAGGACACCATGAAAGCTGAGATTCACCCCGCGTACGAAGAGACCACAGTGCACTGCGGTTGCGGTAACACCTTCCAGACCCGCAGCACCAAGTCCGGCGGAAACATCACGGTCGAGGTCTGCTCGCAGTGCCACCCCTTCTACACCGGCAAGCAGAAGATCCTCGACAGCGGCGGCCGCGTGGCCCGCTTCGAGAAGCGCTACGGCAAGCGCACCAAGGCCGAAGCCGACAAATAGCTGCCTTACCGACGCCCGAACTGTGCCGCAACGTGCACAGGCCGGGCGTCGGTTCGTGTTTGCGGTACAAAGTCGGCGGCAGATAGAGGGGAGCGTGACATGACGCAGCCCGTACAGACGATCGACGTGCTGCTCGCCGAACACGCGGAGCTCGAGCATGCGCTGGCGGATCCCGAATTGCACAGCAAGCCCGACGAGGCGCGCAAGGTCGGGCGCCGGTTCGCCCGCCTGGCCCCGATCGTTGCCACACACCGCAAGCTGGTGTCGGCGCGCGGTGATCTGGAGACCGCGCGTGAACTGGCCGTCGACGACGAGTCGTTCGCCGCCGAGGTCACCGAGTTAGAGTCTCGCGTCGCCGAACTGGACACCCAACTCACCGACATGCTGGCACCGCGCGACCCGCATGACGCCGACGACATCGTGCTCGAGGTCAAATCCGGTGAGGGCGGCGAAGAATCGGCATTGTTCGCCGCCGATCTGGCCAGGATGTACATCCGCTACGCCGAGCGACACGGCTGGACCGTGACGGTGCTGGACGAAACCACGTCAGACCTGGGCGGCTACAAGGACGCGACGCTGACCATCGCAAGCAAAGGCGACGGCGCCGACGGCGTGTGGTCACGCATGAAGTTCGAAGGTGGGGTACATCGCGTCCAACGTGTCCCCGTGACGGAATCCCAAGGCCGCGTGCATACTTCGGCGGCGGGTGTGCTCGTCTACCCGGAACCCGAAGAGGTCGGCGAGGTGCAGATCGACGAATCGGATCTGCGCATCGACGTCTACCGGTCGTCCGGCAAGGGCGGCCAAGGTGTTAACACCACCGACTCCGCGGTGCGGATCACGCATCTGCCCACCGGGATCGTCGTCACCTGTCAAAACGAACGGTCGCAACTGCAGAACAAGACCCGTGCGCTGCAGGTGCTGGCAGCGCGGCTGCAGTTACTTGCCGAGGAGCAGGCGCAGGCCGACGCGTCGGCCGATCGGGCCAGCCAGATTCGTACGGTGGACCGCAGCGAACGGATCCGCACTTACAACTTCCCGGAGAACCGGATCGCCGACCACCGGATCAATTTCAAGGCCCACAATCTCGATCAGGTTCTCGACGGCGACCTGGATGCGCTTTTCGATGCGCTGAGCGCTGCCGACAAACAGGCCAGGTTGCAACAGGCATGACGTCCGCGCCGGCGACGATGCAGAGCGAAGCGATGAGGAGGAGCGGCGCATGACTTCACTGCGGCGCGCGATCGACTCCGCGGCCGCGCTACTCGCCGACGCGGGAATCGATTCCGCGCGTTGCGATGCCGAACAATTGGCCGCCCACTTGGCCGGGGTCGACCGTGGCCAGTTGGCCCTGCTGGATTCTCCCGGCGACGAGTTCTTCGAGCGCTACCGCGAGGCCGTCACCACGCGTTCGCGCCGGGTGCCGCTGCAACATGTCACCGGAACGGTGGCGTTCGGCCCTGTGCAGCTGCATGTCGGCCCCGGCGTGTTCATACCGCGCCCGGAGACCGAGTCCATCTTGGAGTGGGTGACGGCACAACAACTTCCGGCACGGCCGGTAATTCTCGATCTGTGCACCGGGTCCGGCGCGCTCGCGGTCGCGCTGGCCCGCCACCGCCCCGCGGGCCGAGTCATTGGCATCGACGACTCCGACGCCGCGCTGGATTACGCGCGCCGCAACGCCGTGGGGACGGCGGTGGAACTCGTGCGAGCCGACGTCACCGTTGACGGTTTACTTCCGGAACTCGACGGACAGGTCGACGTGGTCGTGGCCAACCCACCCTATGTTCCCGACGGTGTCGAGCTGGATCCAGAAGTGGCCCATCATGATCCGCATCATGCGGTGTTCGGTGGTCCGGACGGTATGACGGTGATTGCCGCGGTTGTCGCCCTCGCCGGACGCTGGCTTCGCCCCGGTGGCCTGTTTGCCGTCGAACATGACGACACCACGTCGTCGGAGACTGTCGAATTGATATGTGGCACAGGACTATTCGGTGACATCCACGCCCGCGACGACCTGGTTGGCCGGCCAAGGTTCGTGACGGCTCGGAGGATCGTCGCCGATGGCTGACGTATTCAACTGCGCCGACCCTGGTCAGCGTTCGCGCGGAATCACCTCGGCGGTAGGGGCGCTCAAGAGTGGGCGGCTGGTTGTCATGCCGACGGACACCGTCTACGGCATCGGTGCCGACGCCTTCGATAGCGCCGCGGTGGGTGCGCTGTTGTCGGCGAAGGGGCGGGGTCGTGATATGCCGGTGGGCGTGCTGGTCGGTTCCTGGCACACCATCGAGGGACTCGTCTACGTGATGCCCGAGGGTGCCCGCGAGCTGATCCGCGCATTCTGGCCGGGCGCGGTCAGCCTGGTGGTGGAGCAGGCGCCGTCGTTGCACTGGGATCTCGGCGATGCTCGCGGCACCGTGATGCTGCGAATGCCGTTGCACCCGGTCGCCATTGAGCTGCTGCGCGAGGTGGGCCCGATGGCGGTGTCCAGCGCCAACATCTCCGGCCGCCCGCCCGCCGTCGACGCCGACGAGGCCCGCGACCAGCTCGGCGATCACGTCGAGGTCTACCTCGACGCGGGTCCGTCCGCGCAGCAGGCGGCATCGACGATCATCGACCTGACCGGAGCCAGCCCGCGGATCCTGCGAGCGGGTCCCGTGAGCGCCGACCGCATCGGCGAGGTGCTCGGGTTGGACCCCGCGAGCTTGACCGCCTGAATTTGACTCTGCGCTGGTGGCGAGGGCTACTCCCCGCCTTGTCGCCTCAGCCGCAGAATCATCGCCGAGCCACCCTGTTCGGCGTCTCAGGTTGGTGCAGTACGGTCTGCAGGTGTCCACCGACATCACCAGCCTTGCCGGTGGTTTGCTCGCCCTGTCTGATCGCAGCGCCGGCGTCCCGCTCCGCGAGCTTGCCCTGGTCGGCCTGACCGCAGCGATCATCACCTACTTCGCAACCGGTCCGGTGCGGGTACTGGCTACCAAGCTCGGAGCGGTCGCCTATCCGCGCGAACGCGACGTGCATGTGACGCCAACCCCGCGGATGGGCGGGCTGGCGATGTTTGTCGGCGTTGTCTCGGCTGTCTTTCTGGCATCCCAACTTCCGGCGCTCACCCGCGGGTTCGTCTACTCCAGCGGCATGCCAGCGGTGTTGGTGGCGGGCGCGGTGATCATGGGCATCGGGCTGATCGACGACCGTTGGGGCCTGGACGCACTGACGAAGTTCGCGGGCCAGATCACCGCGGCCAGCGTGCTGGTCACGATGGGCGTGGCCTGGAGCGTCCTCTACATCCCCATCGGCGGCGTCGGCACCATCGTGCTGGATCAGGCCTCCTCGATCCTGCTCACCCTGGCGCTGACCGTGTCGATCGTCAACGCGATGAACTTCGTCGACGGACTGGACGGGCTGGCCGCCGGACTGGGACTGATCACTGCGCTGGCAATCTGCGTGTTCTCGGTCGGTCTGCTGTTCGACCACGGCGGTGACGTCCTGTTCTATCCGCCGGCCCTGATTTCGGTGGTGCTCGCGGGAGCCTGCCTGGGCTTTCTGCCGCACAACTTTCACCCGGCGAAGATTTTCATGGGCGACTCCGGGTCGATGCTGATCGGCTTGATGCTCGCGGCCGCCTCGACGACCGCTGCCGGCCCGATCTCGCAGAACGCCTACGGCGCCCGCGATGTGTTTGCTCTGCTGTCACCCTTTTTACTGGTGGCGGCGGTCATGTTCGTGCCGATGCTGGATCTGCTGCTGGCGATCGTGCGCCGCACCCGCGCCGGTCGCAGCGCGTTCAGCCCCGACAAGATGCACCTGCACCACCGGTTGCTGCAGATCGGCCATTCACACCGCCGCGTGGTGCTACTGATCTATCTCTGGGTGGGCATCGTGGCGTTCGGCGCGGCGAGCACGATCTTCTTCAATCCGCGCGACACCGGAGCGGTCATGTTGGGGGCGATCGTGATCGCGGGCGTCGCGACGGTGATCCCACTATTGCGCCGCCGCGACGACTACTACAACAGCGAGTAGCCCAGCCTACGACAGGCAGTAGTAGCTGCGTCCGATATATGGTACGGTGCAGGTAGAACCCCGAAAACAACCCGGTGGGTTGCCGGCCAATCGGCCCGTCGGACGCGAATCCGAACGTGCCGGATCACGACCGACAAAGGGAGCGACCCCTTGCGTGTTTCCTGCAAAAGCACTGCGATACGCTCGGCGGGCCACCGATCGGTAGGTCGGGGCGTTCCCGCTCCATCAACCCGGGATGAGGTGCCGCAGTGACGACACCAGCGCAGGACGCGCCGTTGGTGTTTCCCTCTGTTGCTTTCCGCCCCGTCCGCCTCTTCGTCATCAGCATTGCCGTCACTGCGGTGGCAATAGCCGTGGCCGCCTTGACCGGTCATCCGATGGTTGGGGTGTTCTTCGGCGTCGGGCTGCTACTGGGTTTGCTCAATGCCGTATTGGTGCAGCGTTCCGTTGCATCGATCACCGCCAAAGACCATCCGCTGAAAAGCTCGATGGCTCTCAACTCGGCGACCCGGCTGGCCATCATTACCGTCATCGGGCTGATCATCGCCTTCACCTTCCGGCCCGCCGGATTGGGCGTGCTGTTCGGCCTGGCCTTATTCCAGGTACTGCTTGTGCTGTCGACCGCGCTACCGGTCTGGAAGAAGCTGCGCACCAGAACCGAGGGGACGGAAGGAGGGAGCGCCAGCGATGACTGAGTCCATCCTGGCCGCCCAAATCGAGGTCGGCGAGCACCACACGGCCACCTGGCTCGGCATGACCGTCAACACCGACACGATCTACTCGACCGCGATCGCCGCGGTGATCGTCATCGCGATGGCGTTCTATTTGCGCTCCAAGGTCACATCGACGGATGTGCCGGGCGGAGTGCAGTTGTTCTTCGAAGCGATCACGATCCAGATGCGCAATCAGGTCGAAAGCGCCATCGGGATGCGCATCGCGCCCTTCGTGCTGCCGCTCGCGGTGACGATCTTCGTCTTCATCCTGATCTCCAACTGGCTCTCGGTCCTGCCGCTGCAGTACTCGGACAAGAGCGGCAAAACCACCGAGCTGCTGTCATCGGCGGCGGCGGACATCAATTACGTGCTGGCGCTGGCGGTGTTCGTGTTCGTCTGTTATCACGCGGCCGGGATTTGGCGCCACGGCATCATCGGGTACCCGATCAAAGTGCTCAAGGGCCACGTAACGCTCCTGGCGCCGATCAACGTGGTCGAAGAACTCGCCAAGCCAATCTCGTTGTCGCTCCGACTTTTCGGCAATATCTTCGCCGGCGGCATTCTGGTCGCGCTGATCGCGATGTTCCCGCCCTACATCATGTGGTTGCCGAACGCGATCTGGAAATCGTTCGACCTATTCGTCGGCGCAATCCAGGCCTTCATCTTCGCGCTGCTGACCATCCTGTACTTCAGCCAGGCGATGGAGCTAGATGAAGACCATCACTAAGACTGCCAGGACTTGAAAAACCCAGTTATCAAGGAGGATAAGAATGGCTCTTGACCCTCAAGTTGCTGCCGCTGCTCTCATCGGCGGTGGAATCATCATGGGCGGCGGCGCCATCGGCGCCGGTATCGGCGACGGTATTGCCGGTAACGCGCTGATCTCCGGTGTTGCTCGGCAACCCGAGGCACAGGGGCGGCTGTTCACGCCGTTCTTCATCACGGTCGGTCTGGTTGAAGCGGCCTACTTCATCAACCTGGCGTTCATGGCGCTGTTCGTCTTCGCCACCCCCGTCGGCTAGTTCGTCGTGATGGGTGACACGACCCTGAGTGTTCTGGCATCCAGCCAGGCGACGGAGGCGGGCGGTAACAACTTCCTCGTCCCCAACGGCACATTCTTCTTCGTGCTGGCCATCTTCTTGCTGGTGCTCGCCATTATCGGCACCTTCGTCGTGCCGCCGATCCTGAAGGTGCTGCGCGAACGCGACGCCATGGTCGCCAAGACCGCCTCGGACACCAAGAAGTCAGCGGAGCAGTTCGAAGCGGCCCAGGCCGATTACGAAGCGGCCATGAAGGAAGCCCGGGTTCAGGCGTCGTCCTTTCGCGACAATGCCCGGGCCGAAGGCCGTAAGGTCGTCGATGACGCGCGTGCCCGTGCCGAGCAAGAGGTGGCGTCGACGTTGCAGCTGGCCGCCGAGCAATTGAAACACGAAAGGGACGCCGTGGAGCTGGATCTGCGCGCCAACGTGGCCTCCATGTCGGCGACGTTGGCCAGTCGGATCCTCGGTGTCGACGTCACCACCTCAGCCGCGACGAAGTAGCCCAACGATGTCGACATTTATCGGACAGCTGATCGGGTTCGCAGCCATCGTGTTGCTGGTCTGGCGATACGTCGTGCCACCCGTGCGGAACATGATGACCGCCCGCCAGGACACCGTCCGTCAACAGTTGAAAGATTCGGAGAAAGCCGCTGAGCGCCTCACCGAATCGACCGCGGCCCACAGCAAGGCCGTGGAAGCCGCCAAGTCGGACGCTGAGGGGGTTGTCGAAGAGGCCAAGGTAGACGCGGAACGGATTACCGAACAGCTCCAGGCCCAGGCTGAGATCGACGCGGAGCGCATCAAGGCACAGGGTGTCCGCCAGGCCGAACTGCTGCGGGCACAGCTGAGCCGTCAGCTTCGGCTGGAGCTCGGGCACGAATCTGTGCGCCAGGCAGAGGAATTGGTGCGCAACTATGTCGCCGACGCGGACCAGCAGTCGGCCACTGTGGATCGCCTCCTGGACGAGCTCGATGCCATGGCGCCTGCGGCGGCCGACGTCAAGTACCCCTTGGCGGCGAAGATGCGCTCGGCCAGTCGGCAGGCGCTGAAAACTGTGACGGACCGGTTCGACACCATAGCCAAGGATCTCGACAATCAGGGACTGGAAAAGCTCTCCGGTGAGCTGGTGTCGGTCGCCAAAATGTTGGACGGCGAAATCGTCGTCACCCGGTATCTCACCCTGCCTTCCGAAGACGCGGCGCCCAGGGTCAGATTGCTCGAGCGGCTGCTCTCCGGCAAAGTCGGCGATCCCACTCTGGAGCTGTTACGGGCAGCGGTTTCGGAGCGGTGGTCTGCTAACTCGGACCTGATCGACGCCGTCGAACACGTGTCGCGGCAAGCGTTGTTGGAAGTCGCCGCACGCGAGGATCGGGTCGACGAGGTCGAAGACCAGTTGTTCCGGTTTGCCCGGATCCTCGAGGCGCAGCCACGCCTTGCCGTCCTCTTAGGCGAGTACGGGGCTCCGGCCGAAGGCCGAGTCGGGTTGTTGCGCAATGTGCTCAAAAGCGCGACCGGCAGGAGCAACAGGATTACGAACGTCTTGCTGGCGCAGACCATCGAGCTGTTGAGAGGCCAATCGGCCGACGATGCCGTGACGTTCTTGGCCGAGGCGGCGGTGGCACGCCGCAACGAAATCGTCGCGCAGGTGAGTGCGGCGGCCGAGCCTAGTGATGCTCAGCGCACTCGCGTCACCGAGGTGCTCAGCCGCATCTATGGGCATCCGGTGGCGGTGCAGCTGCAGATTGACCCCGCACTGCTGGGTGGGCTCCTCATCTCCGTGGGCGACGAAGTGATCGACGGTACGCTCTCGTCTCGCCTGACCGCGGCCGAGGCTCAACTGCCCGACTGAACACGAACTAATCAGCAATAACCGAAGTAGGAAGACGAAAAGCTATGGCCGAGTTGACGATCTCCGCTGATGACATCCAGAGCGCGGTCGAAGAGTATGTAGATTCCTTCACCTCCGACACCTCCCGCGAGGAGGTCGGCACGGTCATCGATGCCGGGGACGGCATCGCGCACGTCGAGGGTTTGCCCTCGGTGATGACCCAGGAGCTGCTCGAGTTCCCGGGCGGTATCCTCGGCGTCGCCCTCAACCTCGACGAGCACAGCGTCGGCACGGTGATCCTCGGTGACTTCGAGAAGATCGAACAAGGCCAGCAGGTCAAGCGCACCGGCGAGGTGCTGTCGGTCCCCGTCGGCGACGCATTTCTGGGGCGGGTGGTCAACCCCCTTGGCCAGCCGATCGACGGCGGCGGCGACATCGATGCCGAGAAGCGCCGCGCGCTGGAACTGCAGGCGCCGTCGGTGGTGCAGCGGCAGAGCGTCAAGGAGCCGCTGCAGACCGGGATCAAGGCCATCGACGCAATGACACCGATCGGCCGTGGCCAGCGTCAGCTGATCATCGGCGACCGCAAGACCGGCAAGACCACGGTCTGCGTCGACACCATCCTCAACCAGCGCCAGAACTGGGAGACGGACGACGAGCGCCTGCAGGTGCGCTGCGTCTACGTGGCCATCGGGCAAAAGGGCACCACGATCGCCTCCGTTCGCCGCGTTCTGGAAGAGGGCGGCGCGATGGACTACACCACCATTGTCGCGGCGCCGGCGTCGGATGCCGCAGGCTTCAAATGGCTTGCGCCGTATACCGGTTCGGCGATCGCTCAGCACTGGATGTATCAGGGCAAGCATGTGCTGATCGTCTTCGACGACTTGACCAAGCAGGCCGAGGCGTATCGTGCGATCTCGCTGCTGTTGCGCCGCCCGCCGGGTCGCGAAGCCTATCCCGGTGACGTGTTCTATCTGCACTCGCGGCTGTTGGAGCGCTGCGGGAAACTCTCGGACGAGCTCGGCGCCGGTTCGCTGACCGGTTTGCCGATCATCGAGACCAAGGCCAACGACATCTCGGCCTACATCCCGACCAACGTCATCTCGATCACCGATGGGCAGTGCTTCCTGGAGACCGACCTGTTCAACCAAGGTGTCCGGCCGGCCATCAACGTCGGCGTCTCGGTGTCCCGGGTCGGCGGCGCCGCCCAGATCAAGGCGATGAAAGAGGTGGCAGGAAGTCTCCGCCTGGATCTGTCGCAGTACCGCGAATTGGAATCCTTCGCGGCCTTTGCTTCTGATTTGGACGCCACCTCGAAGGCGCAGTTGGCGCGCGGCGCGCGATTGGTCGAGCTGCTCAAGCAGCCGCAGAACCAGCCGATGCCGGTCGAGGAGCAGGTGGTTTCCATGTTCCTGGGCACCGGCGGGCACCTGGACTCGGTGCCGGTCGAGGATGTCAGGCGGTTCGAAACCGAACTGCTGGACCACATTCGGGGCTCCGAAGAAAAGATCCTCGAAGAGATCCGCACGAGCCTGAAGCTCAGTGAGGAAAACGAGAAGGCGCTCACCGAGGTCATCAATCACTTCAAGAAGGGCTTCGCGGCGACGGGCGGTGGGTCGGTGGTGCCCGACGAGCACGCCGAGCCCAAGGACGCTGACGCCAAAGAATCGGTGAAGGTCAAAAAGCCCGAACCCAAGGACAAGGACAAGAAGTAGCTAACGATGGCTGCCACACTTCGCGAACTACGCGGGCGGATCCGCTCCGCGGGCTCGATCAAGAAGATCACCAAGGCCCAGGAGTTGATCGCGACGTCGCGCCTTCCCAAGGCGCAGAATCGGCTCGAATCCGCCCGGCCCTACGCCTTCGAGATCACCCGGATGCTCACCACCCTGGCCGGCGAAGCCGCTCTGGATCATCCGTTGCTCGTCGAGCGTGCGGAACCGAAACGGGCCGGTGTGCTGGTGGTGTCCTCCGACCGCGGTTTGTGCGGCGCATACAACTCCGGCATCTTCCGTCGCTCCGAACAGCTTTTCGCCCAGCTTCGAGATCAGGGAAAACAACCGGTCCTCTACACGGTGGGCCGAAAGGCGCAGAACTACTACACCTTCCGGAACTGGGACATCGCCGCGTCGTGGTCGGGCTTCTCCGAGCAACCTCAGTACGAGAACGCTGCGGAGATCGGTTCGACGTTAGTGGATGCGTTCATGCAGGGCACCGGGGATGACGACGATCAGCAAGCCGACGACGTTCAGGGCGTCGACGAGCTGCACATCGTGTACTCGGAGTTCAAGTCGATGATGTCGCAGACGGCGGTGGCCCACCGGATGGCTCCCTTGGTGGTGGAGTATGTCGATGAAGACACCGGACCGCGCACCCTGTACTCCTTCGAGCCGGACGCGACGACGCTGTTCGGGGCGCTGCTCCCGCGCTACCTGACCACGCGGGTTTATGCGTCCATGCTCGAGTCCGCCGCATCGGAGCTGGCGTCGCGTCAGCGCGCAATGAAATCGGCCACCGACAACGCCGACGACCTCATCAAGGCTCTGACGCTAGAGGCTAACCGCGAGCGGCAGGCCCAGATCACCCAGGAAATCAGCGAAATCGTCGGTGGCGCAAACGCGCTCGCCGACGCCGCCAGGTAGCCACACGAGGAAGCGAAAAAAGATTATGAGCGCTACTGCCGAGAAGACCGACAAGCCGACAAACTCGGACACCAGCGGCCGCGTGGTACGGGTGACCGGGCCGGTCGTCGACGTCGAGTTCCCGCGGGGTTCGGTCCCCGAGCTGTTTAACGCACTGCACGCCGAGGTCACGTTCGAGGAGCTCAAGAAAACCCTCACGTTGGAGGTGGCGAACCACCTTGGCGACAATTTGGTGCGCACGATCTCGATGCAGCCCACCGACGGCCTCGTGCGTGGCGTCGAGGTGATCGACACCGGTAATTCGATCACGGTCCCGGTGGGTGAGGACGTCAAGGGACATGTCTTCAACGCGCTGGGATACTGCCTGGACAAGCCGGGATACGGAGAAGACTTCGAGCACTGGTCGATTCACCGCAAGCCGCCTGCCTTCGAGGATCTCGAACCCCGCACCGAGATGCTCGAGACCGGACTGAAGGTGGTGGACCTCCTCACCCCATATGTGCGCGGCGGCAAGATCGCGCTGTTCGGCGGTGCGGGCGTGGGCAAGACGGTGCTCATCCAGGAGATGATCAACCGCATCGCCCGGAACTTCGGCGGCACTTCGGTTTTCGCCGGTGTAGGGGAGCGCACCCGCGAGGGCAACGACCTGTGGGTCGAGCTCAAGGAAGCCGACGTGCTCAAGGACACCGCGCTGGTTTTCGGTCAGATGGATGAACCGCCCGGCACTCGTATGCGAGTGGCGCTGTCGGCGCTGACCATGGCGGAGTGGTTCCGTGACGAAGCGGGTCAGGACGTGTTGCTGTTCATCGACAACATCTTCCGGTTTACTCAGGCCGGGTCGGAGGTGTCGACACTGCTCGGCCGGATGCCGTCGGCGGTGGGTTATCAGCCCACGCTGGCCGACGAGATGGGCGAGTTGCAGGAGCGCATCACCTCGACTCGTGGTAAGTCGATCACCTCCATGCAGGCGGTCTACGTGCCGGCCGACGACTACACCGACCCGGCTCCGGCAACGACGTTCGCCCATCTGGATGCCACCACTGAGCTGTCCCGTGGCGTGTTCTCGAAGGGCATCTTCCCCGCCGTGGACCCGCTGGCGTCGAGCTCGACCATTCTCGACCCAAGCGTCGTCGGCGAGGAGCACTACCGCGTGGCGCAGGAAGTAATCCGAATCCTGCAGCGTTACAAGGACCTTCAGGACATCATTGCGATTCTGGGTATCGATGAGCTGTCGGAAGAGGACAAGCAGCTGGTCAACCGGGCCCGCCGCATTGAGCGGTTCCTTTCGCAGAACATGATGGCGGCCGAGCAGTTCACCGGCCAGCCAGGTTCGACGGTCCCGGTGAAGGAGACCATCGAGGCCTTTGACCGGTTGTCCAAGGGCGATTTCGACCATGTGCCCGAGCAGGCCTTCTTCCTGATCGGCGGCGTTGACGACTTGGCCAAGAAGGCCGAGACGCTCGGTGCCAAGCTGTAACGAACATCCGACCGAGTCGAAAGGTGGTGTGGCATGGCCGATTTAAACGTTGAGATCGTCGCCGTCGACCGCAAGATCTGGTCGGGAGAGGCGACGTTCCTGTTCACCCGCACCACGGCCGGCGAGATCGGCATCCTGCCCCGTCACATCCCGCTGGTGGCCCAGTTGGTCGATGACGCCATGGTGCGCGTCGAACGGGAGGGCGACGACGATCTGCGGGTGGCGGTGGATGGCGGCTTTATGTCGGTGACCGAGGAGGGAGTCACCATCCTCGCTGAGTCCGCGGAATTCGAGTCGGAGATCGATGAGTCCTCCGCCAGGGAGGATTCCGAGTCCGACGATCCGAAGATCGCCGCCAGGGGCCGCGCCAGATTGCGCGCCGTCGGCGCGCTGGATTAATAACCGCCGATGAGCGCGCCCATGATTGGCATGGCCGCGCTCGTCGTTGTGCTCGGCGTAGCTGTCCTCGCCCTGAGCTATCGGTTGTGGAAACTCCGCCAGGGCGGAACGGCCGGCATCATGCGGGATATGCCCGCAGTCGGAGGCCATGGGTGGCGCCACGGCGTAATCCGTTACCGAGGAGGCGAAGCCGCGTTCTATCGGCTGTCCAGCCTGCGGCTGTGGCCAGACCGTCGGCTCAGCAGGCGAGGCGTGGAGATTGCGGCCCGGCGCGCGCCACGCGGCGACGAGTTCGACATCATGACCAACGAAATCGTCGTACTGGAGTTGCGTGACTCGACACAGGACCGCCGAATTGGCTACGAGATCGCGCTCGATCAAGGCGCGCTGACCGCATTTCTGTCCTGGCTGGAGTCCCGGCCGTCGCCGCGCTCACGTCGCCGCGGCGTCTGAAACGCTAAGTGCCCGAACGGGTCCACCAAGGCACGACGGTCTGGCACCCGAACTCTTCGGGGCTGACGTCACGCAGAGTTTCGCTGAATTGCCAGCGATGGCCGGCCAGGTCTTCGACGGTGCACTCGCGCTCGCCATACTCACGGTCAGTAGGAGGCTCTACCACCGTGGCCCCGGCTGCGCGGGCGCGCTCGAACTGGGCGCCCACGTCATCCACACGTACCTTGATCTCGTGGGTAACGATGTTGGCTTGCGGTGGTTGCCGCCGACTCGCCACATCGGCGACGATCATCGCACCGTCGGCGCCGATACTCAGCTGCGCTCGGTGACTGTCGCCGATTCGGACTCGCTCGGCAAAGCCGAAAGCCGCGGTGAGCCAGTCCACCGCCGCTCGCACGTCGGGATATACCAGCACCGGGATGACCGTCACCGGCGGAATCGATCGGTTGTGTTTCACTGCAGGGCTTAGGATTTCACCTAATCCGCGGTTCGAGCGCCGCCGCCTGGTTGCCAGAGCACATCACCGCCGGGGTTGGCCGCCCGAGACAGGATGAAGAGCAAATCCGACAGCCGGTTCAAATATTTCGCCGGCAACACACTGACGCCTTCGGGATGGGCCTCGACCGCGGCCCACGCCGATCGCTCAGCCCGACGCGCCACGGTGCGGGCGACGTGCAATAGTGCCGATAACGGTGAACCGCCCGGCAGTACAAAGGATTTCAGTGCGGGCAGGGGCTCGTTATATGTGTCGCACCAGCCTTCGAGCCGCTCGACGTAGGCCTGCGTGATTCGTAGCGGGGGATGCTCGGGATTTTCCACTACAGGAGTGGACAGGTCCGCGCCGGCGTCGAACAAGTCGTTTTGAATCTGCCGTAGCACGCCGGCGGTCTCCTGATCAGGATGTCCCAGGGCGATTGCGACGCCGATCGCCGAGTTGGCCTCGTCGCAGTCTGCGTACGCCACCAGGCGAAGGTCGGTTTTCGAAACCCGCGAAAAATCGCTCAACCCGGTCGTCCCGTCGTCGCCGGTCCGGGTGTAGATGCGGGTCAGATGCACTGCCATGAGAAAACCGTACCGGGCCGGTGAACGCACCGGGGCTTGGCTGACTGACAAGCCGATACGGCTTCACTAGACTGACCCGGGTGGCTGAGCGTTTCGTGGTGACCGGCGGTAACCGGTTAGCTGGCGAAGTCGCAGTGGGGGGCGCCAAGAACAGCGTGCTCAAGCTGATGGCGGCGACATTGCTGGCCGAAGGCACCAGCACGATCACCAACTGCCCCGACATCCTTGACGTCCCGCTGATGGCGGAGGTGCTGCGCGGCCTCGGGGCCACCGTCGAGCTCGACGGCGACGTCGCCCGAATCACCTCTCCCGACGAACCGAAGTACGACGCCGACTTCGCCGCCGTACGGCAGTTCCGCGCCTCGGTCTGCGTGCTGGGACCGCTGGTCGGTCGCTGCAAGCGTGCCAGGGTCGCGCTGCCCGGTGGGGATGCGATCGGATCGCGTCCCCTCGATATGCACCAGGCGGGCCTGCGTCAGCTGGGTGCGCAATGCAACATCGAGCACGGGTGCGTGGTCGCTAGCGCAGAAACGTTGCGCGGCGCGGAGATTCAGTTGGAGTTTCCGTCGGTGGGAGCCACCGAGAACATCCTGATGGCCGCCGTGGTGGCCGAGGGTGTCACCACAATCCACAACGCGGCGCGGGAACCCGACGTGGTCGACCTGTGCACGATGTTGAACCAGATGGGTGCGCAGGTCGAAGGCGCGGGTTCGCCGACGATGACGATCACCGGTGTTCCGCGGTTGCACCCGACCGAGCACCGGGTGATCGGAGACCGCATCGTCGCCGCCACCTGGGGTATTGCCGCTGCCATGACCCGTGGTGACATCACGGTGACGGGCGTCGATCCGGCGCACCTTCAGGTGGTGCTGCACAAGCTGCACGATGCGGGTGCCACCGTCACCCAGACGGACAGCAGCTTCCGGGTCACCCAGTACGAGCGCCCGAAGGCGGCCAATGTCGCGACGTTGCCGTTTCCAGGTTTTCCCACCGACCTGCAGCCGATGGCGATCGCTTTGGCGTCGATCGCCGACGGCACGTCGATGATCACGGAGAACGTCTTCGAGGCGCGGTTCCGGTTCGTCGAAGAGATGATCCGCCTCGGCGCGGACGCACGCACCGACGGGCACCACGCCGTCGTGCGGGGTCTCCCACAACTTTCGAGCGCGCCGGTCTGGTGTTCGGACATCCGGGCCGGCGCCGGGCTGGTGCTCGCCGGCCTGGTCGCCGACGGTGACACCGAGGTCCATGACGTTTTCCACATCGATCGCGGCTACCCGTTGTTCGTGGAGAACCTGGCGTTTTTGGGAGCGGAGATCGAGCGAGTACAGTAAGCACTGCCCGACTGACGCGGTCACCGCACAGGATGGCCGAAAACCGGGGCTTGACTCCTCTGCCAGAACTGTATTAAGCTGGTAGGGTTGCCTGGAATCGGGTAAAAACAAGCGAGTGTGTTGTTTGAGAACTCAATAGTGTGTTTGGTGGTTTCATTTTTTGTTGTTGTTTTTTTGACCACACCTAACACTCCCCGTGTGTCGGTGTGGTCGTCATTTATAGATGCCAGTTTTGGCGTCTTTTTGTTAAGGTCAGATTTTCTCTGATTCGAAATTCACCTCGTTCGCGAGGAGTTTTTGTTTGGAGAGTTTGATCCTGGCTCAGGACGAACGCTGGCGGCGTGCTTAACACATGCAAGTCGAACGGAAAGGTCTCTTCGGAGACACTCGAGTGGCGAACGGGTGAGTAACACGTGGGTGATCTGCCCTGCACTTCGGGATAAGCCTGGGAAACTGGGTCTAATACCGGATAGGACCATGAGACGCATGTCTTATGGTGGAAAGCTTTTGCGGTGTGGGATGGGCCCGCGGCCTATCAGCTTGTTGGTGGGGTCACGGCCTACCAAGGCTCCGACGGGTAGCCGGCCTGAGAGGGTGTCCGGCCACACTGGGACTGAGATACGGCCCAGACTCCTACGGGAGGCAGCAGTGGGGAATATTGCACAATGGGCGCAAGCCTGATGCAGCGACGCCGCGTGGGGGATGACGGCCTTCGGGTTGTAAACCTCTTTCACCATCGACGAAGGTCCGGGTTTTCTCGGATTGACGGTAGGTGGAGAAGAAGCACCGGCCAACTACGTGCCAGCAGCCGCGGTAATACGTAGGGTGCGAGCGTTGTCCGGAATTACTGGGCGTAAAGAGCTCGTAGGTGGTTTGTCGCGTTGTTCGTGAAAACTCACGGCTTAACTGTGAGCGTGCGGGCGATACGGGCAGACTGGAGTACTGCAGGGGAGACTGGAATTCCTGGTGTAGCGGTGGAATGCGCAGATATCAGGAGGAACACCGGTGGCGAAGGCGGGTCTCTGGGCAGTAACTGACGCTGAGGAGCGAAAGCGTGGGGAGCGAACAGGATTAGATACCCTGGTAGTCCACGCCGTAAACGGTGGGTACTAGGTGTGGGTTTCCTTCCTTGGGATCCGTGCCGTAGCTAACGCATTAAGTACCCCGCCTGGGGAGTACGGCCGCAAGGCTAAAACTCAAAGGAATTGACGGGGGCCCGCACAAGCGGCGGAGCATGTGGATTAATTCGATGCAACGCGAAGAACCTTACCTGGGTTTGACATGCACAGGACGCGTCTAGAGATAGGCGTTCCCTTGTGGCCTGTGTGCAGGTGGTGCATGGCTGTCGTCAGCTCGTGTCGTGAGATGTTGGGTTAAGTCCCGCAACGAGCGCAACCCTTGTCTCATGTTGCCAGCGGGTAATGCCGGGGACTCGTGAGAGACTGCCGGGGTCAACTCGGAGGAAGGTGGGGATGACGTCAAGTCATCATGCCCCTTATGTCCAGGGCTTCACACATGCTACAATGGCCGGTACAAAGGGCTGCGATGCCGCAAGGTTAAGCGAATCCTTTTAAAGCCGGTCTCAGTTCGGATCGGGGTCTGCAACTCGACCCCGTGAAGTCGGAGTCGCTAGTAATCGCAGATCAGCAACGCTGCGGTGAATACGTTCCCGGGCCTTGTACACACCGCCCGTCACGTCATGAAAGTCGGTAACACCCGAAGCCAGTGGCCTAACCCTTTGGGAGGGAGCTGTCGAAGGTGGGATCGGCGATTGGGACGAAGTCGTAACAAGGTAGCCGTACCGGAAGGTGCGGCTGGATCACCTCCTTTCTAAGGAGCACCACGAGAAACACTCCAATTGGTGGAGTGTGAGCCGTGAGGGGTTCTCGTCTGTAGTGGACGAGGGCTGGGTGCACGACAGCAAAACGAAGCGCCAGACACACTATTGGGTCCTGAGGCAACACCCTCGGGCGTTGTCCCCTCCATCTTGGTGGTGGGGTGTGGTGTTTGAGAATTGGATAGTGGTTGCGAGCATCAAACGAATGCGCCGCCATTGGTGGCGTGTTCTTTAATGCAATTTCTTCTTTGGTTTTTTGTAGTGTTTGTAAGTGTCTAAGGGCGCATGGTGGATGCCTTGGCATCGAGAGCCGATGAAGGACGTGGGAGGCTGCGATATGCCTCGGGGAGCTGTCAACCGAGCGTGGATCCGAGGATTTCCGAATGGGGAAACCCAGCACGAGTCATGTCGTGTTACCCGCATCTGAATATATAGGGTGCGGGAGGTAACGCGGGGAAGTGAAACATCTCAGTACCCGTAGGAGAAGAAAACAATTGTGATTCCGCAAGTAGTGGCGAGCGAACGCGGAACAGGCTAAACCGCATGCATGGATAACCGGGTAGGGGTTGTGCGTGCGGTGTCGTGGGAGGATACGTCTCAGCTCTACCTGGCTGAGAGGCAGTCAGAAAGTGTCGAAGTTAGCGGAAATGGCCTGGGATGGTCTGCCGTAGACGGTGAGAGCCCGGTACGCGAAAACCCGGCACCTGCCTTGTATCAATTCCCGAGTAGCAGCGGGCCCGTGGAATCTGCTGTGAATCTGCCGGGACCACCCGGTAAGCCTAAATACTTCTCGATGACCGATAGCGGATTAGTACCGTGAGGGAATGGTGAAAAGTACCCCGGGAGGGGAGTGAAATAGTACCTGAAACCGTGTGCCTACAAGCCGTCAGAGCCTCCTTGTGGGGTGATGGCGTGCCTTTTGAAGAATGAGCCTGCGAGTCAGGGACATGTCGCAAGGTTAACCCGTGAGGGGTAGCCGCAGCGAAAGCGAGTCTGAATAGGGCGTTTAGTGGCGTGTTCTGGACCCGAAGCGGAGTGATCTACCCATGGCCAGGGTGAAGCGCGGGTAAGACCGCGTGGAGGCCCGAACCCACTTAGGTTGAAGACTGAGGGGATGAGTTGTGGGTAGGGGTGAAAGGCCAATCAAACTCCGTGATAGCTGGTTCTCCCCGAAATGCATTTAGGTGCAGCGTTGCGTGTTTCACCACGGAGGTAGAGCTACTGGATGGCCAATGGGCCCTACTAGGTTACTGACGTCAGCCAAACTCCGAATGCCGTGGTGTATAGCGTGGCAGTGAGACGGCGGGGGATAAGCTCCGTACGTCGAAAGGGAAACAGCCCAGATCGCCGGCTAAGGCCCCTAAGCGTGTGCTAAGTGGGAAAGGATGTGCAGTCGCAAAGACAACCAGGAGGTTGGCTTAGAAGCAGCCACCCTTGAAAGAGTGCGTAATAGCTCACTGGTCAAGTGATTGTGCGCCGATAATGTAGCGGGGCTCAAGCACACCGCCGAAGCCGCGGCAACCGAAAGGTTGGGTAGGGGAGCGTCCCCCATGCTGAGAAGCCTCCGGGTAACCGGTGGTGGAGAGTGGGGGAGTGAGAATGCAGGCATGAGTAGCGATAAGGCAAGTGAGAACCTTGCCCGCCGTAAGACCAAGGGTTCCTGGGCCAGGCCAGTCCGCCCAGGGTGAGTCGGGACCTAAGGCGAGGCCGACAGGCGTAGTCGATGGACAACGGGTTGATATTCCCGTACCCGTGTGTGAGCGCCCGTGATGAATCAATTCTGCTAACCACCCAAAAGGTGGTCTATCAATCCCTTCGGGGTGCGAGGATCGCCGGCTGCGTGGAACCCGGGTTGGTAGTAGTCAAGCGATGGGGTGACGCAGGAAGGTAGCCGTACCAGTCAGTGGTAATACTGGGGCAAGCCTGTAGGGAGAGCGATAGGCAAATCCGTCGCTCATAATCCTGAGAGGTGACGCATAGCCGATTGAGGCGAATTCGGTGATCCTCTGCTGCCAAGAAAAGCCTCTAGCGAGCACACATACGGCCCGTACCCCAAACCAACACAGGTGGTCAGGTAGAGCATACCAAGGCGTACGAGATAACTATGGTTAAGGAACTCGGCAAAATGCCCCCGTAACTTCGGGAGAAGGGGGGCCGGCACACCGTGAACAGCCTTGCGCTGGGAGCGGGAACCGGTCGCAGAAACCAGTGAGAAGCGACTGTTTACTAAAAACACAGGTCCGTGCGAAGTCGCAAGACGATGTATACGGACTGACGCCTGCCCGGTGCTGGAAGGTTAAGAGGACCCGTTAACTCGCAAGGGTGAAGCGGAGAATTTAAGCCCCAGTAAACGGCGGTGGTAACTATAACCATCCTAAGGTAGCGAAATTCCTTGTCGGGTAAGTTCCGACCTGCACGAATGGCGTAACGACTTCTCAACTGTCTCAACCATAGACTCGGCGAAATTGCACTACGAGTAAAGATGCTCGTTACGCGCGGCAGGACGAAAAGACCCCGGGACCTTCACTACAACTTGGTATTGGTGTTCGGTACGGTTTGTGTAGGATAGGTGGGAGACTGTGAAGCCTCAACGCTAGTTGGGGTGGAGTCGTTGTTGAAATACCACTCTGATCGTATTGGATACCTAACGTCGAACCGTATATCCGGTTCACGGACAGTGCCTGGTGGGTAGTTTAACTGGGGCGGTTGCCTCCTAAAATGTAACGGAGGCGCCCAAAGGTTCCCTCAACCTGGACGGCAATCAGGTGTTGAGTGTAAATGCACAAGGGAGCTTGACTGCGAGACTTACAAGTCAAGCAGGGACGAAAGTCGGGATTAGTGATCCGGCACCCCCGAGTGGAAGGGGTGTCGCTCAACGGATAAAAGGTACCCCGGGGATAACAGGCTGATCTTCCCCAAGAGTCCATATCGACGGGATGGTTTGGCACCTCGATGTCGGCTCGTCGCATCCTGGGGCTGGAGCAGGTCCCAAGGGTTGGGCTGTTCGCCCATTAAAGCGGCACGCGAGCTGGGTTTAGAACGTCGTGAGACAGTTCGGTCTCTATCCGCCGCGCGCGTCAGAAGCTTGAGGAAACCTGTCCCTAGTACGAGAGGACCGGGACGGACGAACCTCTGGTACACCAGTTGTTCCACCAGGAGCACCGCTGGATAGCCACGTTCGGACAGGATAACCGCTGAAAGCATCTAAGCGGGAAACCTTCTCCAAGATGAGGCTTCTCACCCTTTTAGAGGGATAAGGCCCCCCGCAGACCACGGGATTGATAGGTCAGACCTGGAAGCCCAGCAACGGGTGTAGGGAACTGGCACTAACCGGCCGAAAACTTACCAACACACATCGCAACCACATATCCATTTCACGCCGCAAGGCATGAAACACCACACCCCCCACCAGTACAAATTTAAATAGAGTTACGGCGGTCACAGCGACAGGGAAACGCCCGGTCCCATCCCGAACCCGGAAGCTAAGCCTGTCAGCGCCGATGGTACTGCCCAATTCGGGTGGAAGAGTAGGACACCGCCGAACATACAAAAACACCCCCGGTCTTCCGGGGGTGTTTTTGCATTCTTGTATTCGCTCAGCCGCGAGGGTGCGTGTTTGTACGGCGACCCGCCGTCACAGGCGTGCAACTGCGCACGCTCGGATCGGAACTTCAGTCGAATAATGTCAAATTCGTCGATGCCCATCGTCTCTCTAATTCGAGCAGGCTTTGTTTTCGTTCGAGCCCGCCACCGTAGCCGGTGAGGCCTCCGCCGGCGCCAATGACGCGATGGCAAGGAACGACGATTGCGATCGGATTGTGGCCGTTGGCCAACCCGACGGCACGTGCGGAGCCGGGTGCGCCGATCTGTTCGGCGATTTCTCCGTAGGAACGCGTCTCCCCGTACGGAATCGTCAGCAGCGCCTTCCACACTCGCTGCTGGAAATCAGTGCCCCGCAGATCGAGTTCGAGATCGAAATCGGTTAGGTCGCCGGCGAAATACGCGCCTAGTTGGTCGACGGCCTCCGCGAATGCCCCGGGCTCGAGTGACCAGTCGGCGCGGCTGGGCTCGTAGGTTTGGTCCACCATCCGCAGATTGGTCAAAACCGAGCCGCGACCGGCCAGGGTCAACGGTCCGATCGGGCTGTCGATGGTGCGATAGTGGGTCATGCGACCTCCTGGGGTGGCCATTGGTTTACCGGATGGACCAGGGTGGTCCATAAATGTTG
Organism: uncultured Actinomycetota bacterium; assembly: GCA_963767375.1. Lineage (GTDB taxonomy): Bacteria > Actinomycetota > Actinomycetes > Mycobacteriales > Mycobacteriaceae > Mycobacterium. The sequence goes on along the minus strand of CAVYDT010000001.1, from coordinate 423,224 downwards.
GACGGCGTAGGAGCGCCAGGGGCGCCAACCAGCGCTGACTTCGGTCAGCGTTTTTGGGTCGGAGGGCAGGCCCAGCTGTTCGGCGGCCAACCGAAGGCCGAGATCGCTGGCGGGAAAGGCATCCGGGTCGCCCAGGCCGCGCATGGCGATCACCTCTGCGGTCCATGGGCCCACGCCTGGCAGCGCCAGCAACTGCTGACGTGCGCTGTTCCAATCGCAACCGGCGTCCACCGCGATGCTCCCGTCGGCGAGGCCGGCGATCAGGGCCGTGAGCGTTCGTTGTCGTGCTTTGGGGACGGCCAGATGAACGGGATCGATGGGCCCGTTTTCCAAGAGTTGCTCGACCGACGGGAACGTGTGCGTCAACGCGCCGTCGGGATCGTGGACCGGTTGCCCGTACGCCGTGACCAACCTGCCGGCGTGGGTGCGCGCGGCCTTCGTCGACACCTGTTGGCCCAGCACCGCGCGGATGGCCAGTTCGGCCTCGTCCACGGTGCGCGGAATGCGCTGCCCGGGCGCCTTGGCGACCACCGGGGCGAGGTCGGGATCGCGGCCGAGCGCCTCGACCACCGCTTCGGGATCGGCATCGAGGTCCAACAGTCGCCGGCAGCGAGCGATTGCGGTGGTGAGGTCGCGGAAGTCCTCGAGGCTGAGGACACAGCGGACGTGATCGTCTGACGGCGTCAGGGTGACCACGCCGCTGCCAGAGGGAAGGCGCAGGCTGCGCCGGTACGCGCCGTCGCGGACCTCCTCGCAACCCGGTACGGCACCGGCGGCCAGATGGCCGAAGAGGCCCTCGTAGGCGAACGGCGTCCGGACCGGCAAGCGGAGCGACACCGTTCCCGGTGTGCTCGCGCCGGACCCGAACCGGGCCGCTGCGCGGGTGCGCAGCGTCGTCGGTGTGCTTTCGAACACCAGGCGGACGGTGTCGTTGAACTGGCGGATGCTGGAAAATCCCGCCGCGAATGCGACGTCGCCGAACGGCAGTTGCGTCGTCTCGATCAGCACCCGTGCGGCCTGCGCTCGTTGCGCGCGGGCCAGGGCCAGTGGGCCGGCACCGACCTCGGCTTGCAGGAGCCGCTCCAATTGCCGGGTGGTGTAGCCAAGTTGGCCGGCAAGGCCGCCGACGCCCTCGCGGTCCACCGTGCCGTCGGCGATGAGCCTCATCGCCCGCGCGACGACGTCGCCACGCACGTTCCATTCCGGCGAGCCGGGAGATGCATCGGGACGACATCGCTTGCACGCCCGGAAGCCCGCCCGTTGAGCAGCGGCCGCGGTCGGGTAAAACCGGACATTGCGCGCGAAGGGCGGCCGCACCGGGCAGCTGGGCCGACAGTAGATCCGGGTCGTCAGCACGGCGGTGACGAACCAGCCGTCGAACCGGGCGTCCTTGGACTGAACCGCCCGGTAGCAGTGGTCGAAATCCTCGTGCACGCGTCAACACTTACACCAACCCACCGACAAGACTGGCGGAAAAGCGACATTGCAGTCTCAAGGTTTGCGTGTAAGGCACGCGCCGGTGGATGAACCATTTGGAGCACGCAAATTAAAAGTGGATGACGTGCGGGAGAACACTTGTCTCTCTTCGGATTTCGCGTTCATGGCGGCCGAGCAGTCCTTTTAGGCAGCGGGCCTGCGGGGGTAGGCTGGGCCCGGTCACCCAGTGCCGCCTCGTCGGGAGGGGCAGGTGATCGTCTCGCTAGGAGCGGCTCATGTTGGATCCTCTTGCCCGCGAATTCGCAGCCGAAATTGCCCTGGGTGGCGGGGGTGGCGGCAAGCCAGGCGGAGGCGGCGGCAAGCTGGGCGGCGGTGGCGGCAGGTCATAACGACCTGCCGCGATAGCGCCGCGTAACCGCGCCCGGAACCGCTTGGAGAGCACACCTCCGGCGCTCAGGCAATCGGGCCGGGCGGTTCATCCTGGTCGGCAGCGCCGAGCAGATCGAGTTGCATCCATGCGACGTCGTGCCAGCTGTTGTGCTTCCATTCGACGCGGCGATATAAGCCGGCATCCTCGAATCCGAATGATCGATGGAAATCGTTGCTGGCGTCGTTGGGTTGGGATATGCCGGCGAAGGCTCGCCGATAGCCACGCTCCGTGATACGCCGCAGCAATTGGGTGTAGAGCTTGCGGCCGACGCCGCTGCGGTGGTGGCCGGCGCTGACATAGATGCCGGTCTCGGCCGACCACTGGTAGGAAGGCAGGCGCCGCAGGGCGTGTGCGTACGCGAAGCCGATGATCCGATCATCGCTTTCGAGCACCAGCCACTCGTGGGTGTCGCGCGCGGCGCCGATACGTGCAGCCATCTCGTCGACAGTCGGTACCTCGATTTCCCAACTGATTGTCGTGTCACGAACATAGGGGCGATAGATAGCAACACAGGCGGCCGCATCTTGTGCAGACGCTGGACGCACATGGTCGATGCTTGTTGGCATGCGACCAGTCTTCCACCTACTACCAACGGGTTTCGGATGACCGTCGCACCTAAGGAATAAGCTCGCCACGCTGGTGTGTTCCGCCACACATGAAACCCTTCACCGAGTCCGAACGTCAGGAGTTCCTCGCCGGAGTGCATGTTGGCGTGCTGTCCGTGACTGCCACCGACGGCCGACCGCCGGCCAGCGTCCCGATCTGGTATGGCTACACCCCTGGGGAGAACATCTTGGTCAACACCGGAGCGGGATCGCGGAAGACCAGACTCATCGAGCAGGCCGGTGTTGTGACGTTGGCCACCCAGCGTGAAGAACCGCCGTATCAGTACGTCGTCGTGGAGGGCACCGTCGTCGAGACCACTCCCACGCCGTTGGACGTGCGGGAAGCGATCGCCATCCGTTACCTCGGGGAAGAACTCGGACGCGCGTTTGTCAGCAGCATGGAGGGGCAGGAGACCGTGTTGTTCACCATCCGCCCCGACCGGTGGATCACGGCCGATTTCTCCGACGACATCTGAGTTCATGCGCCTTGGTACTGGATGGTCGCGGCGGAGGCGATGAAGTCCCGAGCCGGCCGGGACGATGGCCGCGCGGAATTCCAGATCATTCCCACGTCGCGGTAGGCGTCTGCGTCGGCCAGCCGCAGGATGCTGACCTCGGGTGTATCTACGCTGCCATCGATCGGTACCAGGCTGATGCCGAGTCCGGCGGCCACCAGGCCCGCGGCCGTATTGAGATTTGCCGATTCCAGGACGATCCGGGGCTGGAATTGCGCTGCGGCACATAGCTCATCGAGGAGTCGCCGCATGCCGAACCCGGGGTGCATGGTCACGAAGCGCTCACTGGTGAGATCGGTCATGGACACCGCTGCAACAGTTGCGAGCCGGTGACCGCGGGGGACGGCGACGCCGAGCCGCTGACGGAACATGCTGCGCCAGGCCAATGTCGGCTCTTTCGGCCGTGGCGAAACCACCCCAATGTCGACGGACCCGGACTCCACCAAATGGCTGATCGATTCGGCGGCGCCCTCCTGCAGCGTGAACGTGACTCGCGGTGAGGACGCCGTGAACCCCGCAATCAAGTGCGGCACCACCCTCGACCCGAACGAACTCAGAAATCCCAACCGGATCTCACTGACGGCCGGGTTGGTCAGGTCGTCGATTGCGCGTCGGGCTGAATCGAGCTCCAGCTGGGCCCGACGCGCGTGCTCATAAAAGATCCGTCCATAGGCGTTGAGTGCGAGCCGCTTGCCGCGGCGATCGAACAATGCGACCCCCAATCGCCGTTCCAGGCGGGAGAGCATTCGGGTGAGGGTCGGCTGGGCGATATGAAGTTGTTCGGCCGCGGCCGTGACATGTTGTAGTTCCGCGAGTGTGACATACCACTCGTAGTCGCCCTCACGCATGCCTGCCACCTCGATTTATGCCGTTAGCGCATGATAAACGATCTATCAATTCATTTCCGTTTCATCGCGGCGGCGCGGAGCATCGAAGCCATGCCTCCGCTTGCTTCGGCTCCCACCGCTCACCAGGCCGGCAGCCGGGGATACCGGCGGGTGACCGCGGCGCTGTACGGAGCCGGTCTGGCCAGTTTCGCCGCGATGTACTGCACGCAGGCCCTGCTGCCGGCTCTGTCGACGTATTACCGGATCACTCCGGCCACCGCTGCGCTCACGGTCTCCCTCACCACGGGAATGCTGGCGCTGTCGATCATTCCGGCGAGCGTGCTGTCCGAGCGCTACGGACGCATCACCGTGATGCTGACGTCCGGGGTGCTGTCCAGCATTATCGGGTTGCTGTTGCCGTTCAGTCCCACGCTGGGCGTTCTGCTCGCCGGACGCGCGCTGCACGGCATCGCGCTGGCCGGGATACCCGCGGTCGCGATGGCGTATCTGGCCGAGGAAGTGCATGCCTCTTCGCTCGGTTCGGCCATGGGACGCTACATCGCCGGGACCACGATCGGTGGGCTGGCCGGGCGGATCGTCCCGTCCCTGATCGTCGATGTCAGCAATTGGCGGGTCGCACTGTTGGTGTGCGCGCTGACGACGCTGGCCGGCACGGTGGTTTTTGCCGTGCTGGCGCCCCGGTCTCGGTTCTTCACCCCGAAGGCGGCGAGCGTCCGGGTCACCATGAGTAGCCTCATGGCGCATCTGCGAAACCCGGTGCTGTTGAAGCTTTTTGCCTTGGGTTCGGTGCTGATGGGGGGATTTGTCACGGTGTACAACTACCTGGGTTATCGATTGAGCGCCCAGCCGTTCGCGTTGGCCTCGTCGCTGGTGGGCCTGCTGTTCCTGCTGTACCTGGCGGGCACGGTGACGTCGACGATGGCGGGGCGGCTCGCCGACCGCAGGGGACGTGCGTTGGTGCTGGGTGGCGCCTTGCCAATCACGGTGATCGGCCTGTTGGTGACGGTCCCGCATGCCTTGGTCGCGATCGTTGTCGGCACCGGGGTATTCACCGGCGGATTCTTCGCCGCGCATACCGTGGCCAGCGGTTGGGTGGGCGCCGTGGCGCACCGTGATCGCGCCGAGGCGTCGTCGCTGTACCTGTTCAGCTACTACCTAGGTGGATCGGTGGCCGGCGGATTCGGTGGGCTCGTTTACAGCCTCGGCGGCTGGCCGGGCACCGTCGTGTTCGTCGGCACGCTGCTGCTGGCCGGCCTGTTGCTGGTGGCGATGTTGGTGAAAGAAACTGCGCCCGCACCAGTTTGCGTCAACGCAACTGTGGCATGACCTCGTCGGCGAACAGCTCCAGGTGTGCCAGATCGGATAGGTCGAGCAGTTGGGTGTACACGCGCCGCACGCCGATGTCGGCCCAGCGGCCGAGGTTGTCGACGATTTCGGCGGGCGTGCCGACCAGCGGGCTGTTGGAGCGTAGTTCGTCTAGGTCTCGGCCGATCGCCGCGGCGCGGCGCGCAAGTTCGGTTCCATTGCGGCCCGCGCAGACCACCAATGCGCTCGAGTAGACCATCGAGTCGGCCGCTCTGCCGGCCGCGGCGACCCCCTCGGCAACCCGTTCGCACTGGGCTTTGGCGACGTCGATCGGCGTGAAGGGCAGGTTGAATTCGGTGGCGTACGTGGCAGCCAGTGCCGGGGTGCGCTTGGCGCCGACGCCGCCGATGATGATCGGTGGATGCGGGCTTTGCACCGGTTGGGGAAGCGCGGGCGACCCGGCGATGGTGTAGTGCCTGCCGGTGTAGTCGAACGTCTCGCCGGGTTTGGTCGTCCACAATCCGGTGACGATGGCCAGTTGCTCACCGAGCCGTTCGAACCGCTCCCGCACCGAGGGGAACGGAATTCCGTACGCCTCGTGCTCTGGCGCGAACCAGCCACTGCCGAGGCCCAATTCGACGCGCCCGCCGCTCATTTCGTCCACCTGCGCCACTGAGATAGCCAGGGGGCCCGGATAGCGGAACGTCGCGGAGGTCACCAGCGTGCCGAGCCGGATGCTCGAGGTTTCTCGGGCAATTGCGCCCAGCGTCACCCACGAATCGGTCGGCCCGGGCTGGCCGTCACCGCTCATCGCCAGGTAGTGGTCGGATCGGAAGAAGGCCGCATAGCCGAGCTGTTCGGCGGTTTGGGCAACAGCGAGCTGGTCGGCGTAGCGGGCGCCTTGTTGTGGCTCGATGAAGACACGAAATTCCACGGCCCATCTGTCCTTTCTGTGGCTTATCGCCCGGGTTGAACGGCCGCAGCGGGCGAGGCCAGCTGGGTGGGCTGGTCATGCCCACGAAGTGTCACGGTTTCGCCCAAAGACCAACGTGCACTTTCGTTCTCACCTGCGCCCTGCACCGCGTCTGCGGTCGCTAACAATCGGCCCGGGTGCGATTTGGCCAGCTCGCACAGTCGGGCCGCCTCGTTGACCGGTTCGCCGATCACGGTGTATTCGAAACGCTCTTTGGCGCCGACGTTGCCGGCGACTACCTGACCCGCCGCCACGCCGATGCCGGCCTGGCACTCGGGCATTTCGTCGGCCAGCCGGTCGGCGATGGTCCGCGCTGCGGCCAGCGCCTCGTCCTCGGGGCACTCCAGGTGATTCGGAGCGCCGAAGATGGCCAGCGATGCATCGCCCTCGAACTTGTTGACCAGCCCGCAGTGGCGGTCCACCTCCTCGACGACGATCGCGAAGAACCGGTTCAGGAATTGGACGACTTCGGCGGGCGGTTGGCTGGTCACCAATTGGGTGGAGCCGACGAGGTCGATGAAGACGACGGCCACGTGGCGTTCTTCCCCGCCCAGTTTTGGTCGCTCGCGTTCCGCGGCGAGGGCGACCTCCTTGCCCACATGCCGGCCGAAAAGATCTCGCACGCGTTCGCGTTCCCGCAGACCGTCGACCATCGCGTTGAAACCACGTTGCAGCTCCCCGAGTTCGGTGCCGTCGAACACCACCAGATTGCCCCGCAAGTCGCCCTGCTCGGCGCGCTGCAGTGCCGCGCGTACCACCCGCACCGGGGTCGCGGTGAGCCAGGACAGGATCCACATCAGAACGAAACCGAAGATCAAAGCGGCGATCGCCACGATCATCACGCACACAGCGAATTGGGTCTCGGTCAGGTTTTTCATCGAGAGCTGGAAGAAAGCCACCAGAGCTATACCGATGACCGGTACCCCCGAACCGAGCAGCCAGACCATCATGGTTCGGCCCATGATGCCCGACGTCAGCCGCCGTGGCGGTCGTCCCGCCTCGAGCGCCTGAGCGGCCACGGGGCGTAGTGCGAACTCGGTGAGCAGGTAGGCGGCGGTGGCGACCAGAATGCCGCAAAAGCCCACCCCGAATAGAAACCGCGGGATGAACTGCGTGTTGACCAGGCCGTAGAGGGCCGAAAGCAGCAGCGTCCCGAGTGTCCACAGGGCAAGGTCGACGATCGCTACTCGCCACGGGGCTAGGAAAGTGTTGCGCTCGTCGAGGCGCGTGGGTTTGCGCTCCTCGATCGCCCAGCGCAGCGCCAGTACCGTCCGCCGGGTGATCCAGTAGGTGCCCACAACCATGGCGAAGATGAGATAGCCCGGCACCACTCCGAATGTCAGCCACGCCGGTGCGTCGTCAAAGATGCTCGGTTCAGGAATGGCGATCGCAATCAACAGCGCGGCGACGGCGATTCCGATCAAGTTCACCACCATGACGACGACGGTCAAGATGAACTGGATGCGTATCCGCCGACGCTTCTGGCTCTCCGTGACCCGCCCAAGCAGTAGGGAGCCGTACGCCGGGGTTTCCTGCAGCCGCCCGCTTTGCCGGGTGACTCTCTCGAGCACCCGACCCAGGCGTTGTGCCAGAGTCTGTTGATGGGCCTTCTTGGGCCCTCGATTTGGCATTGTGCGTCAGCCTAATTTGTCCGACACGCTCTAAGGTGAGTCGGGTGCGTCTCGTGATCGCTCAGTGCACCGTCGACTATGTCGGCCGGCTCACCGCTCATCTCCCGTCGGCGCGCAGGTTGTTGTTGATCAAGGCCGACGGGTCGGTCAGTGTGCACGCCGACGACCGCGCCTACAAGCCGCTGAACTGGATGAGCCCGCCGTGCCGGATGACAGAGGAGTCCGGCGACCAGGCGCCGGTGTGGGTGGTGGAGAACAAGGCCGGCGAACAGCTGCGCATCACCATCGAGGAGATAGCGCACGACTCCAGCCACGATCTGGGCGTCGACCCTGGGCTGGTCAAGGATGGCGTCGAGGCCCATTTGCAGGCGTTGCTGGCCGAGCACGTCCAACTGCTGGGCGCGGGATACACGCTGGTGCGCCGCGAATACATGACCGCGATCGGGCCCGTCGACCTGCTGTGCCGGGACGAACTCGGCGGCTCGGTCGCAGTGGAGATCAAACGGCGCGGCGAGATCGACGGCGTCGAGCAGCTCACCCGTTATCTCGCGCTGCTCAATCGCGACAGCGTTCTCGCGCCAGTGAAAGGGGTGTTCGCCGCTCAGCAGATCAAACCGCAAGCGCGCACTCTGGCCATTGATCGCGGAATCCGTTGCCTAACACTGGACTACGACAAGATGCGCGGGATGGACAGCGACGAGTATCGGCTGTTCTGATGGCTCGCCGCCGCAAATCGCCGCGTAGGCTGCCGTCGCCGATGCTGTGGCGGGTGGAAACCGGGCCCGAAGGCCACGAGTACGAAGTGCGCCCGATCGCGGCGGCCCGGGCCGTCAAGATCTATCGGTGTCCGGGCTGCGACCACCAAATCGGCTCCGGCACGGCGCACGTGGTGGTGTGGCCGGCGGAATCACCGGGCGGGATGGACGACCGGCGGCATTGGCACACGCCTTGTTGGGCCAACCGCGCGACGCGCGGTCCGACCCGAAAGTGGAGCTAGTCCGCCTAGTTCGCCCTAGTTGTCCGAGGCTTGCTCGACCAACTCGATCAGCACCCCGCCGGCGTCCTTGGGGTGGATGAAGTTGATCCGGGAGTTTGCCGTGCCGCGCCGCGGGGCGTCATAGATGAGCCGCACCCCCTGCGCGCGCAGCCGCTGGGAAAGGGCGTCCAGATCGCTGACCCGGCAGGCCAGCTGCTGGATGCCCGGGCCGCGCTTGTCCAAAAATTTGGCGATCGTCGAGGACTCGTTAAGCGGGGCCATCAGCTGGATCTGCGCCGAGCTCGGCACACCAGGCACGGCCACCATCGCCTCGCGGATTCCCTGGTCCTCGTTGACTTCCTCGTGCACCAGGATCATGCCGAGGTGGTCGTGATACCACTCGATGGCCGCGTCCAAGTCGGCGACTGCGATGCCGACGTGATCGAGCCCGGTCACCAGCGAGGTGGCCAGAACGCGACGGGCGCCAACTTGATCGGTCGTCATCACGTAACGGTAACCTGACGGAGAAGATTGCGCTTCTCCGGTAGGTCGAATCGGCCTTCCGCACCCGTCTTGGAGGTAGTCATGACGACTTCGGTGATCGTTGCTGGGGCACGAACACCCATCGGCAAGTTGATGGGCTCGTTGAAGGATTTTTCGGCCAGCGACCTGGGCGCCATTGCCATCAAGGGTGCGCTGGAGAAGGCCAACGTACCGGCGTCGGCGATCGAGTACGTGATCATGGGCCAAGTGTTGACCGCGGGCGCGGGTCAGATGCCCGCCCGGCAGGCTGCCGTGGCCGCCGGTATCGGCTGGGACGTTCCGGCGCTGTCTATCAACAAGATGTGCTTGTCCGGTATCGACGCCATCGCGCTCGCCGACCAGCTCATTCGGGCCGGGGAGTTCGATGTGGTGGTGGCCGGTGGCCAGGAGTCCATGACGAAGGCACCGCATTTGCTGATGGATTCGCGGGCCGGCTACAAGTACGGCGACGTCACGGTTTTGGATCACATGGCCTACGACGGCCTGCACGACGTGTTCACCGATCAGCCCATGGGTGCGCTCACCGAGCAGCGCAATGATGTCGACAAGTTCACGCGCGCCGAACAGGACGAGTACGCCGCACTATCGCACCAAAAGGCGGCCGCGGCCTGGAAGGACGGCGTCTTCACCGACGAGGTCGTGCCGGTGAATATCCCGCAGCGCAAAGGTGATCCGCTGCAGTTCACCGAGGACGAGGGGATCCGGGCCAACACCACCGCCGAATCCTTGGGCGGTCTCAAGCCGGCGTTCCGCAAGGACGGCACGATCACGGCCGGCTCGGCGTCGCAAATTTCGGATGGTGCGGCCGCCGTTGTGGTGATGAACAAGGAGAAGGCACAGGACCTGGGGCTGACGTGGCTGGCCGAGATCGGCGCGCACGGCGTCGTGGCCGGACCGGATTCGACGCTGCAGTCCCAGCCGGCCAACGCGATCAAAAAAGCACTCGACCGCGAAGGAATCACGGTTGACCAGCTCGATGTCGTGGAGATCAACGAGGCGTTCGCGGCGGTGGCACTGGCCTCCACGCGCGAACTCGGCGTGAATCCCGAGATCGTGAACGTCAACGGTGGCGCGATCGCGGTGGGCCATCCGATCGGTATGTCTGGAGCCAGGATCACGCTGCATGTGGCCCTGGAATTGGCGCGCCGCGGCTCCGGTATCGGCGTTGCGGCCCTGTGTGGGGCCGGAGGCCAGGGCGACGCGCTGATTCTGCGGGCCGGCTGATCGATAAAAAACTGGCCGGTAACTTTGCTGTGGTCCGGTGCTCGCCTGCGGGTGTGATTTGTGTCATATGGGCGTTTGAGCAGCGATTTTGGGCTGATTTCGGCTTTGCCGAATCGTCGGTACCCGGGTGAATCGGTAGCTGCAAGGACGTGACAAACTTGAGTACGTGACGCGTCCGCGATCCTCGATCGGACCTGCAATGGCTGGTGCCGTCGATCTGTCCGGCCTCAAGCAGCGGGCCCAGCAGAAGGCTCCGACGTCCGGGCCCACTGGGCCCGGGGCAGAGCCGGGTGGTACCGAGATCACCGAGGACAATTTCGAAGAGCAAGTGATCGTCCGGTCGGACGAAGTGCCGGTAGTGGTCGCGCTGTGGTCGCCGCGCAGCGAAGCGTGCGTCGAGCTGGTTGACGCGCTGTCCGAACTGGCCGCCGCCGACAACGGCAAGTGGTCGCTGGCGACGGTCAACGTCGACGTGGCGCCCAGGGTGGCACGGATCTTTGGTGTCGATGCGGTCCCGACCGTGGTGGCTTTGGCGGCGGGACAACCGCTCTCGAGCTTCCAGGGCGTGCAGCCCGCGGATCAGTTGCGGCGCTGGCTGGACTCCCTGCTGTCGGCGACGGACGGAAAGTTAAAGGGCTCAGGTGATTCCGTGGATTCTGCGGAAGTCGATCCCGAGCTTGCCCAGGCCCGCGAGCAGCTCGATGCCGGCGACTTCGCCGCGGCGAAGCAGTCGTATCAGGCTGTGCTGGATGCCAATCCGGGCAGCGTCGAAGCCAAGGGAGCGATCCGGCAGATCGACTTCCTCGCTCGCGCAACGGAGCAACGCCCCGATGCGGTCGCGGTCGCCGACGCCGCGCCCGGCGATATTGCGGCCGCGTTCGCAGCCGCCGACGTTCAAATCCTCAACCAGGAGGTGAGTGCGGCGTTTGAGCGCTTGATCACGTTGGTGCGCAGCACATCTGGAGATGAGCGCACCTCGGTGCGGACACGGCTGATCGAACTGTTCGAACTCTTCGATCCCGCCGATCCCGAGGTTGTCGCTGGCCGTCGCAACCTCGCCAACGCGCTGTACTAGCGCGAGGCCTACTCGGGTTCCAGCCAGAGTGCCGATGTGGGCGGCAGCACCAGCACCGCCGATGCGGGACGACCATGCCATGGGTCGTCGGTGGCATCGACGCCGCCGAGGTTACCGATCCCGGAGCCGTTGTAGACCGTCGCGTCGGTGTTGAGCACCTCGCGCCAACGACCGGCCGAGGGCAAGCCGAGCCGATAGCCGCTGTGCTCCGCACCCGCGAAATTGAACACGCAGGCCATGACCGAGCCGTCACTGCCGTATCGCAGGAAGCTCAGCACGTTGTTGCCGGAATCATTGGCGTCGATCCAGGAGTATCCGTCGGGGGTGGTGTCGCGACTCCACAGCGCGGGACGGCCGCCGTAGATCTCGTTGATGTCCTGCACGAAACGCGAAATCCCGTTGGAGAAACCCTGTTCGTCGAGTTGGAACCAATCCAATCCCCGCTGCTCGGACCACTCGGCGCGCTGGCCAAATTCCTGACCCATGAACAACAGCTGCTTACCCGGATGCGCCCACTGGTAGGCGAGCAGGCTGCGCAGGCCGGCGGCCTTGACGTGATTGTTGCCCGGCATCCGCTCCCACAGCGTGCCCTTGCCGTGGACCACTTCGTCGTGGCTGATCGGCAGCACGAAGTTCTCGCTGAACGCGTAGAGCAATGAGAACGTCATCTCGTGGTGGTGGAAGCTGCGATACACCGGATCACGGCTGATGTAGTCCAGCGTGTCGTGCATCCAGCCCATGTTCCACTTCATCGAGAAGCCCAGACCGCCAATGTTTGTCGGTCGCGTCACCCCGGGCCACGACGTGGACTCCTCGGCGATGGTGACGATGCCCGGCGCCGCCTTGTGCGCCGTGGCGTTCATCTCTTGCAAGAACTGCACGGCTTCCAGGTTTTCGCGCCCGCCGTAGATGTTGGGGGTCCAGCCGCCCTCGGGACGCGAGTAGTCCAGGTAGAGCATCGACGCGACCGCATCCACCCGCAAGCCGTCGATGTGGAACTCTTCGAGCCAGTACAACGCATTGGCCACCAGGAAGTTACGCACCTCCGCGCGGCCGAAGTCGAACACGTAAGTACCCCAATCGAGTTGCTCTCCGCGCTTCGGGTCGGAGTGCTCGTAGAGCGCGGTGCCGTCAAAACGTCCCAGCGCCCACGCGTCCTTGGGGAAGTGCGCCGGCACCCAGTCCACGATGACCCCGATGCCCGCCTGGTGCAGGGCATCGACAAGCACCCGGAAATCGTCGGGTGTGCCGAAGCGCGAGGTCGGTGCGTAGTACGACGTGACCTGATATCCCCATGATCCGGCGAACGGATGCTCGGCGACCGGCAGCAACTCCACATGGGTAAACCCGTGCGCTACAACATATTCCGTCAGCTCGTGGGCAAGCTGGCGATAGCTGAGTCCGGGCCGCCATGAGCCGAGATGAACTTCGTAGGTGCTCATCGGCCCGAACACCGGGTTGCGCTGGGCGCGCTGCGTCAGCCAGGCGTCATCGTTCCAGCTGTGTTTGCTCTCCGTCACCCGTGATGCCGTGTGCGGCGGCACCTCGGTGGCGAAGGCGAACGGGTCGGCTCGGTCGGTTACGACGCCGTCGGCGCCGTGCACCCGAAACTTGTAAAGGCCGTCCGCGGGGAACCCGGGCCAGAACAATTCCCATACTCCCGAGGAGCCCAGCACCCGCATCGGAGCGTCGTTGCTGGTCCAGCCGTTGAATTCGCCGATCAGGCTGACGCCCTTGGCGTTGGGCGCCCAGACGGCAAACGACACCCCGTTGACCACACCGTCGGCCGTGGTGAACGAGCGGCGGTGGGCGCCAAGGACTTCCCAGAGTCGTTCGTGGCGACCCTCGGCAAACAGATGAAGGTCTACTTCGCCCAGTGTGGGCAGGAAGCGGTAGGCGTCGGCAACGGTGTACGGTTCGGCACCCTCATAGCTCACCTGCAGCCGGTAGTCGATGAGGTTGGTGAACGGCAGCGCCACGGCGAATAAGCCGGCTTCGATGTGCTGCATCGGGAACCGGTCTGCACCGACGATCGCGACGACTTCGACCGCGTGCGGCCGGAACGCCCGGACGACGGTGTGGTCGCCGTACTCGTGGGCGCCCAGGATGCTGTGCGGGTTATGGTGTGCGCCGGCCACCAGGCGCTCCAAGTCGGCCGGGTCGGGCGCCAGGTGTGTCCCGGGGAGTTGATCAGTTCGGCTCATATCCGCTCACCTCCTGCGCAGCAGCGTGATTCGGTCTTCCGGCGGGATGAGGGGCATGTTGATGATGTGGGCGACTGCTTGCCCAGGATCGATACGGATGTAATTTGATTGCCCCCATTGGTATTCCGCGCCCGTTATCTCGTCTCGCACCCAAAAACGCTCGTAGGACTCCATACCCAATGCGTCCATGTCTAACCACAGGGTCGCTTCCTCGGGCCCGTACGCGTTGAGCGTCACCACCACCAAGACGCAGTCGCCGGTGACCGGGTCGAACTTGCTATAGGCCAGCAACGCGTCGTTGTCGACGTGGTGGAAATAAATCGTGCGCAGCTGCTCCAGCGCGGGATGCAGCCGGCGAATGGCGTTGAGCTGTTTGAGAAAAGGCTCCAGGGACCTGCCCGCGGCGAGCTCACCGGCGAAATCGCGGGGACGCAATTCGTACTTCTCCGAGTCCAGGTATTCCTCGCTGCCCTCGCGCACCGCGCGATGCTCGAACAGCTCGTAACCCGAGTACACGCCCCACGCCGGGCTCATCGTCGCCGCGAGCACCGCGCGGATCGCGAACATGCCCGGGCCGTTGTGCTGAAGGATCGCGTGCAGGATGTCGGGAGTGTTGACGAACAGGTTCGGTCGGCGGAAGTCGGCGAGTGCGGCGATGTCGTTGCCGAATTCGGTGAGTTCCCACTTAGCGGTGCGCCAGGTGAAGTAACTGTAGGACTGGGTGAAGCCGAGCTTGGCCAGCCCGTACTGGCGCGCCGGCGGCGTGAACGCTTCGGATAAAAAGAGCACGTCGGGGTCGGTGGCCTTCACCTGACCGATCAGCCAGGCCCAGAAGTCGGGCGGCTTGGTGTGCGGATTGTCGACCCGAAAGAACTTGACGCCGTGGTCAATCCAGTGGCGGACCACGCGCAGCACCTCGTCGTAGAGACCGGCGGGAGCGTTGTCGAAGTTGAGCGGATAGATGTCCTGGTACTTCTTGGGCGGATTCTCCGCGTAGGCGATGGTGCCGTCGGGCAATTCGGTGAACCACCGCCGGTGCTCGCGGGCCCACGGATGATCCGGCGCACATTGCAGCGCCAGGTCCAGGGCCACCTCCAGGCCCAGGTCGCGCGACGCGGCGACGAAGGCGTCGAAATCGTTGATCGTGCCGAGGCTCGGATGAACCGCGTCGTGGCCACCCTCGTCGCTACCGATCGCCCACGGAGATCCCACATCCCCGGGGGCCACGGTGGGGGAGTTGTTGCGGCCCTTGCGATGTACTTTGCCGATGGGATGGATCGGCGGCAGGTACACGACGTCGAAGCCCATGTCGGCGATGCGCCCGAGCGCGGCGGCCGCGGTGGTGAAGGTCCCGTGCACCGGCTTGCCGTCGGCGTCCCAGCCGCCGGTCGAACGCGGAAACATCTCGTACCACGCGCTGAAGCGCGCCGCGGGCCGGTCCACCCAGACGCCGCACTGCTCGCCCCGGGTGACGATGTCGCGCAGCGGATACGCCGTCAAAAGTTCCTCGACTTGCGGTGCCAGTGCCAGCGTGCTGCGGGTCACCGGATCCCCTGGGGTGCGCAGCGCCGTCGCGGCCGATAACAGCGGATCGCGCAGCGCGCGTGGCACACCCGTCGCGGCGCGCTCGAACAGCGCAGCGCCGACCAACAAATCGTTGGACAGTTCTTTCTCGCCCTGCCCGGCGTCCAGCTTGGCCATCAGCCCGTGGCGCCAGGTGTCAACCGGGTCGCCCCAGCCGTCGACCCGGAAGCTCCACAATCCGACGCTGTCGGGGGTGAACCGGCCGTGGAAGACGTAGGGCTCCTGGCCCATCGCCATTGGGAACAGCAGCGGCTTGATCCGTTGTGAATCGCCGGACGTGGCGTTTCGGGGCGCGATCA
Organism: uncultured Actinomycetota bacterium; assembly: GCA_963767375.1. Classification (GTDB taxonomy): domain Bacteria; phylum Actinomycetota; class Actinomycetes; order Mycobacteriales; family Mycobacteriaceae; genus Mycobacterium. Next base: position 407,575 of record CAVYDT010000001.1, on the reverse strand, counting down.
CCGGCTTTTCGGGAGCCTGCACCGCCTGGATCCGCCGTGTTTCCGTCGCCGGATAGCGCGGTCCGAGGTAGCGCACGACCAGGGTCGCCGCGACTGCCTCGTGGCCTTCTCGCCATACCGCGGCGCTGACCGGGACAACTTCACCGACCACGGCTTTGGCGGGGTAGGCCCCGCATGAGACGACGGGCTGGACGTTATCGATCTCGACACGACCGGGCACCACGGGCTCCGTTCCGATTGTTGCGGCCAACCGCGGTTTTCTTCGTCGCGGAATGCCTCTCGTCCGGAAACTTTCTCTCTTGGGGAACTTCCCCCCGAATGGGGAAGCATCTTTGCGGCCCCAATAAGTACCCGATACCCACCCTAGTGTCCGGTCACACACCCCCAAGGTAAACGGAGGTAAACCCTTGCTCGCTCGTGCTGCGCGCAGCGCAATCCTCAGTAAGGTAGTGATGCGTGAAAGCCCTCCGGCGATTTACCGTCCGTGCCCACCTTCCGGAGCGCCTCGCCGCGCTGGAGCAGCTGTCGACCAACCTGCGCTGGTCGTGGGACAAACCGACGCAGGATCTGTTCGCGAGCATCGACCCGGCGCTGTGGGCGCACTGCGGCTATGACCCGGTGGCGCTGTTGGGGGTGGTGAACCCGTCACGGCTCGACCAGTTGGCCCTCGACGAGGGGTTCCTGGGCCGGCTCGACTGGCTGGCTGGCGAGTTGAACGAGTACCTGAGCCGTCCGCTCTGGTATCAGCAACAGCAGCAGGACGGTGTGGAGATGCCGACCGGCATCGCGTATTTCTCGATGGAGTTTGGCGTCGCCGAGGTGTTACCCAACTACTCGGGCGGGCTGGGAATCCTCGCCGGCGACCACCTGAAGTCCGCCTCTGACCTGGGAGTGCCGCTGATCGCGGTCGGCCTCTACTACCGCTCCGGGTACTTCCGGCAGTCGCTGACCGCCGACGGCTGGCAGAACGAGAATTACCCGTCACTGGATCCGCAGGGCCTGCCGTTGCGGCTGCTCACCAGCGACAACGGCGATCCAGTGCTGGTCGAGCTGGCGCTGCCAGACTCCGCGCAGCTGCGGGCCCGGGTCTGGGTCGCTCAGGTGGGTCGCGTCCCGCTGCTCTTGCTGGATTCCGACGTTCCCGAAAACGAACACGACCTGCGCGGCGTCACCGACCGCCTGTACGGCGGCGACCAGGAGCATCGCATCCGGCAAGAGATTCTGGCCGGCGTAGGCGGGGTGCGGGCGATCCGCGCTTTCACTGCCATTGAAAAGCTGCCCGCGCCCGAGGTCTTCCACATGAACGAGGGGCACGCCGGGTTCCTCGGAGCCGAGCGCATCCGCGAGCTGATCACCGACGCGGGATTGGACTACGACACCGCGTTGACGGTGGTGCGGTCCAGCACGCTCTTCACCACCCACACCCCGGTGCCCGCCGGTATCGACCGGTTCCCCGTCGACATGGTTGAGCGCTACTTCGATGACCATCTCGACGGCAAGCCGCGCGGCACGGCTGATCCGAAGAACGCCTCGACGCTGCTGCCGCGCGTATCGACGGCCCGGATCATCGCGCTCGGCGCCGAAGAGGATGCGACCAAGTTCAACATGGCCCACATGGGCCTGCGGCTGGCGCAACGGGCCAACGGTGTTTCGTTGCTGCACGGCCGGGTGAGCCGGGCCATGTTCAACGGCCTGTGGCGCGGCTTCGACCGCTACGAGGTGCCGATCGGGTCGATCACCAACGGCGTTCATGCCCGCACGTGGGCCGCGCCGCAGTGGTTGCAGCTGGGGCGCGAACTGGCCGGGTCGGATTCCTTCAGTGACCCCGGCGTCTGGCTGCGACTGGATCAGGTCGATCCCGGCCATTTGTGGTGGATTCGCTCGCAGTTGCGAGCGCTGCTGGTGGAGGACGTCCGGCGGCGGCTACGCGAGTCGTGGTTGGAACGCGGTGCCTCCGATGCCGAACTTGGCTGGATCGCGACTGCGTTCGATCCCAATGTGCTCACCATCGGATTCGCTCGGCGGGTACCAACCTACAAGCGGCTGACGCTGATGCTGCGCGATCCCGCTCGCCTGGAACGGCTGCTGCTCGACGAACACCGGCCGATTCAGCTGATCGTCGCCGGGAAATCGCACCCGGCCGACGACGGCGGCAAGGCGCTCATTCAGCAGGTGGTGCGCTTTGCCGACCGGCCGCACGTGCGTCACCGCATCGCGTTTTTGCCCAACTACGACATGTCGATGGCCCGGGTTCTGTATTGGGGCTGCGACGTGTGGCTGAACAACCCGCTGCGGCCACTGGAGGCGTGCGGCACATCCGGAATGAAGAGCGCGCTCAACGGCGGCCTGAATCTGTCCATCCGCGACGGCTGGTGGGACGAGTGGTACGACGGGGAAAACGGTTGGGAGATACCGTCCGCCAGCGGATTGATGGACGAGGTCCGTCGCGACGACCTGGAGGCCAGCGCGCTATATGACCTCCTCGAGCACGCGGTAGTGCCGAAGTTCTACGAACGTGACCACCGTGGGGTGCCACCACGCTGGATCGAGATGGTGCGCCACACCTTGCAGACGCTCGGGCCCAAAGTGCTGGCGTCGCGCATGGTGCGCGATTACGTCGAGCAGTACTACGTGCCGGCGGCGCAATCGCTGCGCAAGACGGCTGCGGCCACGGATGGCGCCGGTGAGTTTGGTGGGGCCCGCGAGTTGGCCGCCTATCGTCGGCGCGCCGAAGAAGCGTGGCCGAAGATCGACGTCACCGACGTCGACAGCACCGGCCTGCCGGACACTCCGGTCCTGGGGTCGAAGCTGACCCTGACCGCGACCGTGTATTTGGCCGGCCTGGCGCCCGACGAGGTGACGGTTCAGGCGGTGTTGGGCCGGGTCGACTCGGGCGACGTGTTGCGGGATCCGATCACGGTCGAAATGTCGTATACGGGCGCCGCCGAAGCGGGCAACCAGGTCTTCTCGACGACGACACCGCTGCCGCTGGCCGGCGCGGTCGGATACACGGTGCGTGTGTTGCCCCGTCATCCGATGCTTGCGGCCGGCAACGAACTCGGCTTGGTGACCCTGGCCTGACCGCCGCGGCGCCTCAGGCCGACAGGCTGTCGGGCGCGTTGCGCAGCCGCTCCAGCGCCGCGCGGACCTGAGCGGCGTCGGTGGTCGGCCAGAACGGTGGCAGAGACGCGCGCAGGTAACCGCCGTAGCGGGCGGTGACCATCCGGGGGTCCAGCACGGCGACCACGCCGCGGTCGGTGACCCGGCGCAACAGCCGGCCCGAACCCTGCGCGAGCAGCAGCGCGGCATGGCTGGCGGCGACTTCCATGAAGCCGTTGCCGCCGCGGGCGGCCACCGCGCGCTGGCGGGCGCTCAGCAGCGGATCGTCCGGCCGCGGAAACGGGATGCGGTCGATCAGCACCAACGACAGCGACGACCCGGGCACGTCGACGCCCTGCCACAGCGACAGCGTGCCGAACAGCGAGGTGGCCGCGTCGGCGGAGAACTGCTCGACCAGCGTGGAGGTGCTGTCGTCGCCTTGACACAACACCGGCGTGGACAACCGCCCGCGCATGGCCTCGGCCGCGGCCCGGGCGGCCCGCATCGACGAGAACAGCCCCAGGGTCCGCCCGCCGGCCGCGGTGATGAGCTCGGCGATCTCACTCAGCTGCTCGGCAGAGCCGGCGCCGTCGCGGCCCGGCGGTGGCAGATGGGCGGCGACGTAGAGGATTCCGGCCTTGGCGTGGTGGAACGGCGATCCGACGTCGAGCCCTCGCCACCTCAGATTGCCCGCCTCCTCCTCCCGCCGCTGCGCGGCCCGCATCGTCGTCGGGCTGCGCGGATACTCTCCGGGGCCCGGTCCCGTCAGCCCCCACGCGGCGGCCATCGCGTCGAAGGTTCCTCCGATCGTCAGCGTCGCCGACGTCAACACGGTCGCCGAACGCGAGAACACCTGGGTGCGCAGCAGGTCGGCGACCGACAGCGGCGCCACCCGCAGCACGGCGCGCGGAGAACCGCGGTTGTCCTCCTGGTCCAGCCAGACCACATCGTTCCGATCGGGGATGGCGGGGGTGAACGACGTCAAAATGCGCGACGCGGTTTCGGATATCTCACTGAGAGCAGCAGCCGCTTCGGCGCGGGTCGCGGCCGCCTTGGAGTCGCTGGTGCTCTCGATCGCCGATCGTGCCGCACTGGCCGCGTCGCGCAACGCCGTAAGGTATGTCGCCATCTCGTGGTCGAGATAGTCGATGCGGCCCGGCGTTCCGTCGTGGATCGCCGAAGCGAAGGTGGCCGACGATGCCTCCAGCCGGTCGGTCAGTTCCGGATCCACCAGCCGAGAGGTCCGCCGGGAGGCGACACCGAGCGCGGCCGACGTGAGTTCCGCGGTGGCCACCGACGTCACCCGGTCGGTCAACTCGTGTGCTTCGTCGACCACCAGCAGCGAGTGTTCCGGCAGCACCACCGATTCGGCAACGGCATCGATGGCCAGCAGCGCGTGATTGGTCACCACGATATCGGCGGCACCGGCTCGGCCACGGGCCCGTTCGGAAAAGCACTCGCTGCCGTACGGGCAGCGGGCCACGCCGATGCATTCCCGCGCAGACACGCTGACCTGCGACCAGGACCGGTCGGGAACACCTGGCTTGAGGTCGTCGCGGTCTCCGGAATCGGTCGTCGATGCCCAGGTGGTCAGCCGCTGGACGTCACGGCCCAAAGCGGTGGCCGCCATCGGGTCGAAGAGTTCTTCTTGCGGCCGCTCGTCCTCTCCGTCTGCCTCGCCGGCCGCACCGCCGCCGTGAATCTTGTTCAGGCACAGGTAGTTTCGTCGGCCCTTGAGCAACGCGAACTGTGGCCGATGCGGCAGTGCGTCGGCCAGCGAGTCGGCCAGCCGCGGCAGGTCGCGATCGACGAGTTGACGCTGCAATGCGATCGTCGCCGTCGATACGACGACCGGTCCGTCACCGGCGACGGCGCGGAGAATCGCTGGAACCAGGTACGCCAGCGACTTGCCGGTGCCGGTGCCGGCTTGCACGATCAGATGCTCGCCGGTTTCGAAGGCCTGCGCGACGGCCTCGGCCATCTGCTGCTGGCCGCTGCGCTCGCTGCCGCCGAGCGCGGCTACCGCAATGGGCAGCAGCTCGGGTACGGACACGGATACCTCTGGCGTGGTTGCTCCTCGAGTTAGGCCGGGATCTGCGTTGTGGGGATCGCCGGGTCGCCGTGCGACAAACTCAGCCCCTCCCACGGCAGGCTGCGCAGCCCGGACGCCACCAGCTGTCGGGCCGCGAGCAGGGCGGCATTACCCGTCTCTGCGACGACCTGCCCGTCGCGGACCAGTGGGGTGGTCAGCACCCGACATGGTTCGGTCGGGTCGCCCGCCCGCCCCGCCGGACGCACCACCTCTTCGGTGATCGTGCCGGTAGGCCGTGACAACCGCACCGCCTCCTTGCGGCCACCGACCGATTCCTTGAGGCTGCTGCGCTTCTGCACCGGCAAGCCGTCCACGTCGACGAGTTTGTAGACCATACCCGCGGCCGGGGCGCCCGAGCCGGTGACCAACGACGTGCCGACGCCGTAGCTGTCCACCGGATCGGCGCGCAGCGCCGCGATCGAGAACTCATCGAGATCGCCCGACACCACGATGCGGGTCTGGGTGGCGCCCAACCCGTCGAGCTGCTCGCGCACCTGGCGGGCCAGCACCCCGAGTTCGCCGGAGTCGATGCGGACCGCGCCGAGCGTCGCACCGCCGGCGGCCACGGCATTGGCCACGCCGGTCGTCACGTCGTAGGTGTCCACCAGCAGCGTGGTGTCGCTGCCAAGAGCGTCGACCTGGGCGCGGAAGGCGGCGAGCTCCCCTATTTCAGAGGGGCCGTCCTTCAGGGTGTACAGCATGGTGAAGGCGTGCGCGGCGGTGCCCTCGGTCGGAATCCCATATTGCCGCTGGGCCTCCAGGTTGGACGTCGCGGCGAAGCCGGCGATGTACGCCGCCCTGGCCGCGGCGACCGCCGCGCGCTCGTGGGTGCGTCGCGTTCCCATGTCCATCAGCGGGCGCTCCCCGGCGGCACTGACCATGCGTGCTGCCGCGGACGCGATGGCACTGTCGTGGTTGAAGATCGACAGCGCCAGCGTTTCAATCACTACGCATTCGGCGAAGCTGCCGCGCACGGACAATATGGGGGACCCGGGGAAATAGAGCTCGCCCTCCGCGTAGCCGTCGATATCGCCGTCAAACCGAAAATCGCGCAGATAGCGCAACGTGTCGGCGTCGAGAAATTGCGCCAATAACTGGCAGGCCTCGTCGTCGAATCTGAACCGCGGCAACGCCTCCAGCAGCCGCCCGGTTCCGGCGACCACGCCGTAACGACGTCCCTGGGGCAGCCGGCGGGCGAACAATTCGAACGTGGTTCGGCGCTGAGCGGTGCCGTCCCGCAGCGCCGCTGCCAGCATCGTCAGTTCGTACTTGTCGGTGAGCAGCCCAGCCAAGACCGCGTCGTTCATGCCGCAACGGTATCGGCTGGCGAGGCGGGCTCGGTATCGTAGAGGCCATGGTTGTTGCGTCAGCGCCCACCAAACCGGGCACTACCGGGCAACGCGAGTCAGCTCCGGTAGACGTCACGGCCACGCCATGGGTCACCATCGTGTGGGATGACCCGGTCAACTTGATGACCTATGTGACGTACGTGTTCCAGAAATTGTTCGGCTACAGCGAGCCGCATGCCACCAAGCTCATGCTGCAGGTGCATCAGGAAGGCAAGGCGGTTGTGTCGGCGGGTAGCCGGGAGTCCATGGAAGTCGACGTGTCCAAGCTGCATGCCGCCGGTCTGTGGGCGACATTGCAGCAGGACAGCTGAGATCAGAGGGCAGCCAGGATCCTCTGTGCGCAAATGGAAGCGCGTCGAGACCGCCGACGGTCCCCGTTTTCGGTCGGCCCTGGCCGCGCACGAGGCGGCCCTGCTGAAGAATTTGGTCAGCTCGATGATCGGCCTGCTCGACGAGCGTGAATCTTCCGCGCCGTCAGACGAACTCGAGGAGATCACCGGGATAAAGACCGGCAATGTCGAACCGCCGGGAGACCCGACGCTGCGCCGACTGTTGCCGGACTTCCACAAGCCGGATGACGTCTTCGAGCTGGACCCTGATGCCTCCGAGAGCCTCAACGCCGCCCTGCGCAGCCTGCACGAGCCGGAGATCATCGACGCCAAACGTGTTGCCGCACAGCAGTTGTTGGACACTCTTCCGGAAAACGGCGGTCGGTTCGAGCTGACCGAAGAGAGCGCGAACGCCTGGATCGCCGCGGTCAACGACATCCGGCTGTCGCTGGGAGTGATGCTCGATGTCGGCCCGGAAGGCCCGAGTCGACTGCCGGCCGACCATCCCCTGGCCGCGCATCTCGACGTCTATCAATGGCTGACCGTGTTGCAGGAATACCTGGTCCTGGTGTTGATGGAGGTCCGCTGATCGTGATCGCGGCCGGATGAACTCCATCACCGATGTCGGGGGTATCAGCGTCGGCCACTACCAGCGGCTGGACCCCGACGCGTCCCTCGGCGCCGGTTGGGCCTGCGGTGTGACCGTCGTGCTGACGCCGCCCGGGAGCGTCGGCGCCGTCGATTGCCGCGGCGGTGCACCCGGCACCCGGGAGACCGATCTGCTGGATCCGGCCAACAGCGTGCGCTATGTGGATGCGGTGCTGCTCGCCGGCGGCAGCGCCTACGGCCTGGCAGCCGCCGACGGTGTGATGCGTTGGCTGGAGGAGCACGGCCGCGGCGTGGCGATGGGCGGCGGTGTGGTGCCCATCGTGCCCGGGGCGGTGATTTTCGACCTGCCTGTCGGCGGCTGGGAGTGCCGCCCGACGGCTGAGTTCGGTTACGCAGCGGCCGCCGCGGCTTCTGAGGCTCAAGCTGGAGCCCTCGCGCTCGGAACGGTCGGCGCCGGGGTAGGCGCACGCGCCGGTGTGTTCAAAGGCGGCGTCGGCACGGCGTCAACGACCCTGACCACGCTGCCGTCCGGCGTGACCGTTGGCGCGGTCGTCATCGTGAACTCCGCAGGCGACGTCGTCGACCGAACCACCGGCCTGCCGTGGCAGGCGGACCTGATCGAGGAGCTCGCGTTGACCGCACCGCCGGCCGAGCAGGTCGCCGTGCTCGCGCAGCTGCCGTCCCCGTTGAATCCGCTCAATACGACGATCGCGGTTGTTGCCACCGATGCCTCGCTGAGCAAGGCGGCGTGCCGGCGGGTGGCGATCGCCGCCCACGACGGCCTGGCCCGAACCATCCGGCCCGCGCACACGCCGCTGGACGGCGATACGGTGTTCGCGCTGGCGACCGGGGCGGTCGAAGTGCCCCCGTCGGCCGACACGCCCGCCGCGCTGTCCCCGGAGACAGAGCTGGTCACCGCGGTGGGTGCGGCCGCCGCCGACTGCCTGGCCCGTGCGGTGCTGGCCGGCGTGCTCGCCGCCGAATCGGTCGCCGGCATACCGACCTATCGTGGCACGTTGCCTGGGGCGTTCAATGCCTCATCCTGCAGGTAGCCTGGACAATGCCGATAACGCTCGAGAAGGGCAGCTGTGACCCGCGCCGGCGACGATGCAGAGCGAAGCGATGAGGAGGAGCGGCGCTCATGACCTCCGGATATCCGCACACGCCCGCCCGGCAGGCCAAGAAACGCCCCCGGTGGATGGTGGGCGGGGCCACGATCCTCACCTTCGTGGCGCTGCTGTACCTCGTGGAACTGATCGACCTGCTGACGAACCATTCCCTGGAGGACAACGGAATCCGCCCGCAGACCACCGACGGCCTGTGGGGGATCATTTTCGCGCCCGTTCTGCACGCCAACTGGGCGCACCTGATTGCCAATACGATCCCGCTGCTGGTGCTGGGATTTCTGATGACGCTGGCCGGAATCTCTCGGTTCGTGTGGGCCACCGTGATCATCTGGATCCTGGGCGGCTTCGGCACCTGGCTCATCGGCAACGTGGGCAGCAGCTGCGGCCCGACCGACCACATCGGCGCGTCCGGCCTGATCTTCGGCTACCTCGCGTTCCTGCTGGTGTTCGGGCTGTTCGTCCGCAGGGTGTGGAACGTCATCGTCGGGCTGGTGGTCCTGTTTCTCTACGGGGGCGTGTTGCTCGGCGCCATGCCGGTGCTCCACCAATGCGGCGGTGTGTCCTGGCAGGGTCATCTGTCCGGCGCGGTCGCCGGCGTCTTCGCCGCGTATCTGTTGTCCGCTCCCGAGCGCAAGGGTCGCGCCCTGAAGAAGGCCGGCACCGGTTCGCCGCGTCTGACGACATGAGCTCCCCACTGGCGCCCGTCGGGGTCTTCGACTCCGGCGTCGGGGGGTTGACCGTTGCCCGCGCGATCATCGACCAGCTGCCCGACGAGGACATCGTCTACGTCGGCGACACCGGCAACGGCCCCTACGGTCCGCTGACCATTCCGGAGATCCGGGCGCACGCGCTAGCCATCGGGGACGACCTGGTCGAGCGCGGCGTCAAGGCGCTGGTGATCGCATGCAACTCGGCGTCTGCGGCGTGCCTGCGGGATGCTCGCGAGCGCTACGACGTGCCCGTCGTCGAAGTGATCTTGCCGGCGGTCCGACGCGCGGTCGCCACCACCCGCAATGGGCGCATCGGTGTCATCGGCACGCAGGCCACCATCACCTCGCACGCCTACCAAGACGCCTTCGCCGCCGCACGCGACACCGAGATCACCGCGGTGGCCTGCCCGCGCTTCGTCGACTTCGTTGAGCGCGGGGTGACCAGCGGTCGGCAGGTGCTCGGACTGGCAGAGGGCTATCTGGAGCCGCTGCAGCGCGCCGAGGTCGACACGCTGGTGCTCGGATGCACGCACTACCCGCTGCTATCCGGACTGATTCAGCTGGCGATGGGCGACAACGTCACGCTGGTCTCCAGCGCCGAGGAGACCGCGAAGGAAGTGCTGCGGGTGCTCACCGAGCGGGATCTGCTGCGTCCGCATGACGCACCCCCCGCCACCCGGGTGTTCGAGGCCACCGGCGATCCGGAGGAGTTCACCAAGCTGGCGGCGCGATTCCTCGGCCCAGCCGTCACCGGCGTTCAACCATTGCACCGCCATTTTCGTGTTCATTAAATGAACGTGCACAGATTCTCAGCACACCAAAGCGCCGATGTTTTCTACATCGTTGTATTGGGCATGGCACAGTAGTGTCCGTGCGAATAACCGTCCTCGGCTGCTCCGGCAGTGTCGTGGGTCCGGACTCGCCCGCCTCGGGTTATCTGCTCCGGGCGCCGGACACGCCACCGTTGGTCCTGGACTTCGGCGGCGGAGTGCTCGGCGCGCTACAACGCCACGCCGACCCCGGCTCGGTGCACGTACTGTTGTCTCATCTGCACGCGGATCACTGTCTGGATATGCCCGGCCTGTACGTCTGGCGTCGGTATCACCCGTCCCGTCCCGCCGGTAAGGCGTTGTTGTACGGCCCGAGTGATACCTGGTCGCGGTTGGGGGCGGCGTCGTCACCGTACGGCGGGGAGATCGACGACTGCTCGGACATCTTCGATATCCGCCACTGGGTCGACGGTGAGCCGGTGACCGTAGGCGCCCTCACCGTGGTGCCGCGGGTGGTCGCTCACCCCACCGAGTCCTACGGTTTGCGGATCACCGATCCCGCCGGCGCGTCGCTGGTCTACAGCGGTGACACCGGCGTCTGCGACCAGCTTGTCGAGCTGGCTCGCGGCGCTGACGTCTTCCTGTGCGAGGCCTCCTGGACGCACTCGGCGGACCGTCCGCGCGATTTGCATCTGTCGGGCACCGAGGCCGGCAGGACCGCGGCGCAAGCGGGGGTCGGGGAGTTGCTGCTGACGCATATTCCGCCGTGGACCTCGCGTGAGGACGTCATCTCCGAGGCCAAGGCCGAGTTCGATGGTCCCGTGCATGCGGTGGTGTCCGGTGAGACGTTCGATATCGGGCGCCACTGAACATCTCTGAGCTACCCGTCTAGGGTTGGCTGGTGTCCAAACGAGATGACGGTCGCCTCGACGACGAGCTTCGCCCCGTCGTCATCACCCGAGGGTTCACCGAACACCCGGCGGGTTCGGTACTGATCGAGTTCGGTCACACCAAAATCATGTGCACCGCCAGCGTCACCGAAGGGGTGCCGCGCTGGCGCAAAGGGTCCGGCCTGGGTTGGCTCACTGCGGAGTACGCGATGCTGCCATCGGCCACCCACACCCGCTCGGACCGCGAGTCTGTCAAAGGCCGGGTCAGCGGCCGCACCCAGGAGATCAGCCGGCTGGTCGGTCGGTCGTTGCGGGCGTGCATTGACCTACGGGCGCTCGGGGAGAACACGATCGCCGTCGACTGCGACGTGTTGCAGGCCGACGGTGGCACTCGCACCGCGGCCATCACCGGTGCCTACGTGGCGTTGGCCGACGCGGTGACGTACCTGTCGGCTGCGGGCAAGCTGTCGGATCCCAGGCCGTTGTCGTGCGCCATCGCGGCGGTCAGCGTCGGCGTGGTGGACGGCAGGGTCCGGGTGGATCTGCCCTACGAGGAAGACTCGCGCGCCGAGGTGGACATGAACGTCGTCGCCACCGACACCGGGACCCTGGTGGAAATCCAGGGGACCGGCGAGGGCGCGACGTTCCCGCGTTCGACGCTGGACAAGCTGCTGGATATGGCGTTGGGCGCCTGCGACAAATTGTTCGCCGCACAGCGCGAAGCCTTGGCGCTGCCGTACCCGGGCGTGCTGCCCGAGGGAGCTCCGCCGTCGAAGGCGTTCGGAAGCTGACCCGGCTACTGGTCGCCGGCCGGTTGACGCGCCGAACGTGGTTCCGATGCGTCGTCGCCGTTAGATCGAAACGAACCACTCGATGGTGAGTTCGATGTGGATGGGCTCACCGCTGAGGCGGACCCGCGTCACGACACCCGGAACCACCCGAGCGCCAAACCAGACATTGGGTTAGCTCGCGCCCGCCGCGATCACCTGGTCCACCTCGAGGGCCCGGCCGGCCATCTCGGCGTGGGCCTTGTCCAGCGCGTCGGCCTGATCCTCATCGGCCTTCATCAGCGCCTCGATGTCGAAGCCGGCCATGTCGAGGACACCCATGTCCGAGAAGGCCTTCTGCACCTTGTCGCCCCACAACCCGATGTCCTTGACGATCGGCACGATGCGGCTGAACAGGTGCGAGCGGAACTGGATCATCAGCGGCGACGTGTCGACCCACTCAGCACACGCTTGGACGTCCATGCCGAGGGTCTCGAAGACCTCCTCGCCGCGGAACCGGTCGCGCATCAGGTAACAGGCGTCCACGACGAACTCTTCACGCTCGTCCCGCTCGGCCTCGGTCAGCGCGGAGTAGTAGTCCTTCAGCGAGATTCGGCCGAAGGCGACGTGCCTGGCCTCGTCCTGCATAACGTAGGCCAGCACCTTCTTGGCCAGCGAGTCCTGCGCCGACATGTCCCGCAGCACCCCGAAGGCGGCGAGTGCGAGCCCTTCGATGAGGACCTGCATGCCGAGGTAGGGCATGTCCCAGCGCGAGTCGCGCAGGGTGTCGTCCAGCAGTGCGGTCAGGTGCTTGTTGATCGGGTAGACCACGTCGACCTTCTCCTGCAGGAACCGAGAGAACGCCTCGACGTGCCGGGCCTCGTCCATTGTCTGGGTGGCCGCGTAGAACTTCGCGTCCAGGTCCGGGACGACCTCGACGATCTTGGCCGCGCACACCATCGCCCCCTGCTCGCCGTGCAGGAACTGCGACAGCTGCCAGGCCTGGAAGTGCTGGCGCATCTCGGCGCGACGTGCGTCGTCTGCGGCGTCCCACATCGGGCTGCCGAACAGCGGATGGAACTCGTCAGGCAGCCCGATCGGGTTCATCGGGTCGACGTCTTGCGCCCAGTCGATGCGCGACTGGGCGTCCCACTGCTTGTCCTTTCCCTTTTGGTACAGGGAAAGGAGCCGGGCGCGCCCCTCGTCGTACTCCCACGTGAAGCGCGCGTCGCCGGCGCTAGGGACCTCCCACGAGTACGGCGCGGGCACATCCGTGTACTTGTCCCTCGTGCTCATGAGCTGCCGCCTCTCTGCCAGTGTGACCAGGTGGTCATATGACGAGTATCACATTGCGCCGCCTTCGGCACCGCCGTCAAAGCTTTATGAACTTGGTATGTCCGTATCGGCTGAATAGGCACGTCGCTGGACTGAGCTGCTGGCGAAGGTCGGCGCGGCCATTCCGGCTAATTTGTTGTCGTATGCATAGGTAGTTCTTGCGGAGGTGATGGCCATGTTTCGGATTAACCGGTGACCCGGCTACTGGTTGCCAGCCGCAATCTCAAGAAGTTGGCCGAGCTGCGCCGGGTGCTGGACGGCGCCGGACTGTCGGGGTTGACGCTGGTGTCGCTCAACGATGTAGCGCCCTTCGACGAAGCCCCGGAAACCGGTGCGACCTTCGAGGACAACGCGCTGGCCAAGGCACGCGACGCGTTCGCCGCGACGGGTCTGGCGAGTGTCGCCGACGACTCGGGTTTGGCGGTGGCGGCGTTGAACGGCATGCCCGGTGTGCTGTCGGCGCGCTGGTCCGGCCGGCACGGCGAGGACGCCGGCAACACCGCGCTGCTGCTGGCGCAGGTGCGCGATGTGCCCGACGGCCGGCGCGGTGCGGCGTTCGTGTCGGCCTGCGCGCTGGTGTACGGCGCGGGCGACGCCCGCAAAGAAGTGGTCGTCCGTGGGGAGTGGCCCGGAACGATTGCCCGCGAGCCGCGCGGCGACGGCGGGTTCGGTTATGACCCGGTGTTTGTTCCGGACGGGTATGAGCGCACCGCAGCGGAGTTGAGCCCGGCGGAGAAGGACGCGATATCGCATCGCGGTCGTGCGCTGGGCCTGTTGGTGCCGGCGCTTCGTGCACTGTCCGTGCGAGCGTGAAGCCAACTTCACGCTCGGCCGTCCCTACAGCCCGAAGCGGGCCTTGACGTCCTTGGTCTGGAAGTGCTCGACGATTATGCCCAGCAGCGGGATGGTGCCACTGAGTAGTACGCCGATGGTCTTGCCGATCGGCCATCGCACCTTGATCGCGAGATTGAAGGCAGCCAACACATAGACGAAATACACCCAGCCGTGCACTACTTCGATCCACCGGATCTCGTGGTGGAAGGTGATGTGCGAGACGATCTCGTAGCACAAGGCGATGAGCCAGAGACCCGTCGTCCACGCCATGATGCGGTAGGCCAGCAGCGCGGTGCGGAGCTTGTCGACGGGGACGGCGGGCGCGTGTGCTTCGGGCGTCTCGGGTGTGCTCATGCGGTGGTCCTGTTCTGCTTTTCGGCATCTTCCTTGGCGAGCTCGGCCAGGTAGGCGTTGTACTCGCGTAATGCGGGATCGTCGGGCGGTTGCTGCACAGGCTTGGGCCGCTCGGGCAGCAGTCCCGCGGGTATCTCGGTGACGGCGCCGCTTTTCCGCGGATCCGGCGGCACCTCTTCATAGCGCACGAACTTGCGGTACGCGTAGATGCAGAACCACGCGAACATCGGCCACTGCAACGCGTAGCCGAGGTTCTGGAAGGTGCCCGAGACCGACTGAAACCTCGTCCACTGCCACCAGCCCAGCGCCAGGCAGCCGCAGGCCGCGACGATGACCAAAGCGATCAGCGCGGGCCTGCGACGATGCGTAGTGGACACCTCATGACGGTACCGCGCCGGTGGTCATGACTTGGGACCGACGAAGTCGTCGAGGCGCGCTACCGCGGCCTTGCGGTAAATCGCGATGACGTGCTTACTCGGCCGCGTCCACGGAATTTCGAGGACGTCGAGCGCCCCGCTGAACAACCCGAGGATGTCTTCGGATCTGTTGGAGAAGTGGTAGCGCACGCTTCGGACGCCGCGATCGTTCGCCACCACACGGCAGCCGTCGCTGTCGATTAAGCCGCGGATGAATTGCTCGGTAGCCCGTTGTACAAGCACTTCCTGCCATGGCTCCAGCCCAATCGGCCTCAAGTGCTTTCGGCCCGGAGCGTGCTGTGGAAACAGGCACGGCCAGTGTTTCGAGTAATGCGAAACGACAACGCAACCGGTCGGTTGCGGAGCTATGGATGCGCTTTGCCCGGGCATTAGCCCATCAATGGCCTCGCGACACCGGTCGACTATCTTTGGGTACTTCTTGTCGAGCGTGATTCCGAGTCGCCACACCTGTCGGCATCGTGAGATGCACCCGTCCCCTAAGTACATGCCGAGCAATAGCAGTAGACGGCGGGCGGGAGTCCCGAGAAGTCGTGAGCGACGCCGCAGGGCGATGATGTACTCGTCATCCTTGGCCGAATTTGTGGCCGACGTCGCCAGTCCTGCACTGTCGGTCGCGGAACACCGAGTTGACGTGAAATAGCGCAGTCGTTTACGCCCGCCGCGATGAGTCGCCTCGCCGCGTCGAACTGCTCCGCAGGCCTCACGTCAACGCTCCCTTTGGTCAGCTTTAACCCAAGTTAGGCGGCGTAGCCGACAAGTCGTCGCTGATCGAGGGCGGTAGGATCGCTAAGCGCGCGGGCGTGGCGGAATGGTAGACGCGCCGGCTTTAGGTGCCGGTGCTCGAAAGAGCGTGTGGGTTCGAGTCCCTCCGCCCGCACATCATCTTCCCTCGTATTTGCGCTGCCCGAAGCGACTTTAATGTTTGCTTCCTGCCATTGGCCAGTATCGCGTATCTGTGGCCCGCTGGCTCATCGGCTGGACCGCAGGGCTTGTCGGGCGTGGCGGGACCAACGGCGACCAACTAAGGACTAATGGCTCTGAAAAGTCGACCGCGCGGCCAATAGCGTTGCAGGCGTACCGGCCAACGGCACTAACCGAAGTCACCTCGGAAGCGGCACGATGAACGAATCAACTACACCCCCGTCGATCGTCGTCGGCATCGATGGCTCGAAGGCGGCAGAAACCGCCGCGCTTTGGGCAATCGATGAGGCGCTCAGTCGTGACATCCCGTTGCGTTTGCTGTACGCAATTGAACCGGACGCTACTCAGCAGACCCGGCCGGAGGGGGCGGCTCGAAAACTCGCTGTTGCAGAAAACGCGGTTCGTCACGCGTTCATGGCGGTCGAGGCCGCCGACAAGCCGGTGAAGATCGAAGTGGGGATCACCCAGGAGCGGGCGATCACCTCGTTGATCCGAGCTTCGGCGTCGGCCGCCATGGTGTGCGTCGGCGCCGTCGGCGCACACCACTTCCGGCCAGACCGGGTGGGCTCAACCGCAGCGGCTTTGGCCATATCGGCACACTGCCCTGTGGCCATCATCCGGGGCCAGGGCGATCGGGCAGCACGGCATGCGCGTTGGATCGTCGTCGACGCGCAAGGATCTGCCGACGACGGCGCGTTGCTGAGGATCGCGATGGAGGAAGCACGGCTGCGCAACTCGCTGCTGCGGGCAATCACCTGCCGGCAAACGCGGGTCAGCGGCATCGGCGATGAGGGCACGGCCGGAGACGGTGATCGCCGGATACTTGCCAACCTAGACCGTCGGCTTGCCCGTTGGACGCGACGCTCTCCCGATGTCCGGGTGGAGTCGGCGGCCGTGCACGGCAGCCTTTTGGACTATCTGGCTGAGAAGGGTCGATCGGTGCAGTTGGTCGTTGTCAGCGCCCGCGAGCATGAGGACTTGGGACAACTTGTCGGACCAACCGGTAACGCCGTGCTGCACAACGCGGACTGCTCGCTGCTGGTCGTCGATCATCAACACCTGTGACGAGGAGGCTAGCGGAGGGGTGGCGATGCCGCGCGGGGGACGACGTCGAAGACGGTTGACGTGGCCTCAAGGCGATGTGTGTGAAATGGTCAGTACCACACCGAAATACGTAACACTCGCTTACATCGGCGGGCTGTAGACGACTGAACGTCACTTCCAGCAAAGCCGCGAAAAGGCCTTTGATCCTTTGCGTATGGGTCTTTCGGCCGGCGCGATCGCGGACAAGGGCTCTGTAGCTTGTGGCCTACGTGATCGGTAGAGCATGCGGACAAGTCCTGCGTGCAGGAGTGCCCAGTTGACTGCATCTACGCGGGTGCCCGAACGATGTATATCAACCCAATGAGTCTGTGGACTGCGTTGCGTGCGAACCGATTTGCCGCATGGGGTCATTTACTGGCAAGGCGATCTTCCCGACTACGAGCAACAGCACCTCGGGGACAACGCCGCCTTTTCCGCCAAACCCTGCCAGGCTGAGATGCTCCGCTCGGCTCGCCAGGTGATGCCGCCACGGTAGGCGCGATCGGCTTCGACACAGCGTCGGTCGCGTCGATGCCAGCACGGGATCTGTGACACCGACTAATCCGTGGCACCACTGAAGAGCACGCCCTCGCCCGGTCGACAACGACGTCAATCGGCGGCGGCGCACTCATCCCTGCGTTGCGGGCAACCGGATCCAACGATGGGCCGATGTTCATGCGGCCGAGGACTAAAGACTCCTGAACGATGACGTGCCGGTACGTAGCGTCGCTTGTGATGAAAGGAGAACAAAATGTCTGCACCCGTGAAACGCCTCGGCATCGTCGTCGCGGTCGACGGCTCGCCCGCATCGGATGCCGCCACCTGTTGGGCGGCCCGTGACGCGGCGATGAGAAACATCCCCCTGACCGTGGTCAGCGTGGTTACCACGCCCACCGCGACCTATCCACCGGTCCCGTACCCCGAATCTCTGGGGGTACGGCTGGAAGACAAGGGGCGCAACGCCGCCGCCCACGCGGTCAAGATCGCCGGAGACGCCATGCCGACTGACCGGAAGGTCGCCGTCAAGAGCGAGATCGTATTTTCGACCCCCGCTCAGGCCCTGGTCAAGATGTCCGATGAGGCCGAAATGATAGTTGTGGGCAGCTCCGGCAAGGGAATGCTGGCCCGGGGGTTCCTCGGTTCGGTCAGTTCGAGCGTGGTGCGGCATGCCAATTGTCCGGTCGCAGTGATTCGTGACGAAGATCCGTTGATGCCGGATCCGCAGCACGCTCCCGTCCTGGTCGGAATCGACGGCTCGCCGGCCTCCGAACTTGCGATGGAGATCGCGTTCGACGAAGCGTCGCGTCGCGGCGTCGAGCTGACCGCCCTGCACGCATGGAGCGACATGCCAATTCTCGAACTTCCGGGATTGGAGTGGTCCGCGCTGCTGTCGGAGGAGGAGCGTAGCCTCTCCGAATCTCTGGCGGGCTGGCGAGAACGCTATCCCGACGTGACGGTGCACCTCGTGA
This sequence comes from uncultured Actinomycetota bacterium, assembly GCA_963767375.1. GTDB lineage: Bacteria > Actinomycetota > Actinomycetes > Mycobacteriales > Mycobacteriaceae > Mycobacterium. The sequence goes on along the minus strand of CAVYDT010000001.1, from coordinate 389,400 downwards.
TCGCATGCGATCAACCGGCGCGAGAACTCATCGAAAAGTCAGAATCCGCGCAGCTTGTCGTTGTCGGCAGTCACGGCCGAGGTGGTTTCAGCCGCATGATGCTGGGCTCGGTCAGCAACGCAGTCGTGCACGCGGTCAGAATGCCGGTGATCGTCGCCCAGCCGTCGTGAGTTTCACCGTTCACCGGTCATGAAGAACGGTGGCTGTCCACGCGCATAGGGCACCGTTTCGAAGCCAGAGCCCGAGCGAGCACCGCCGCTTGAGACCTAAACCACCACGATCGTATAGGAGCAGACCATGATCGAGTACGACCTGGATACCGCGCATTCCATCCTGCTGGTGCGACCAAAGTCTGCGCTCGACAAAAACGATTTCGTTGAACTGGCAAAGGCGGTTGATCCCCAGATCGAGGCAGGCGGCGATCTTGCCGGCCTCATCATCACCGCTCCGGCATTTCCGGGCTGGGACAGTTTCGGCGCGATGGTGACCCACTTTCGCTTCGTCCGGGATCATCAGAAGCACATCAAGAAGGTCGCGGTCGTCACCGACTCACACCTTGGGGATGTCGCCGAGCATCTGGCATCGCACTTCGTGTCAGCGAAGATTCGGCACTTTCCCGGTGAGCAGATCGAGCAAGCACGACAATGGATCATTAACAGCTCGTAACGTGTTGAGCCGCAATGTTTATGCGTTGCTGGCCTCCTTATGGTCGGTCACTAACGTGCGGTCAAGCATGCCCTCGTCCGTGATCGACTTGGGCACTGTGAAAGCCAGGTGATGTGCGCATGAGTGTGGTCGGGACGTTTCCCAGCAGGGGTGCGGCCTTGCACTCGGGGCGCAGCCGCGTCGCTGATCTGGCGGTTTTTGTTGGCGCAGCTGTGATTTTGTGGTTGGTGGTGCGCATCGGCGGTGGGATGACCGCGCCGTGGACAGTGGCGGGCGCGCCGTCGTCGATTTCCACTGACCCGCTCCAGTTGCCGTATTACGCGGCGCGGTCACTGCTGCGCATGTTCGCCGCGCTGGGGTTGTCACTGGTGTTCACGTTCTTCTATGCCACCGCGGCAGCGCGCTCACGCCGTGCCGAAAAGGTGCTGATCCCGCTACTGGACATCTTGCAGTCCGTGCCAGTCCTGGGATTCCTCGCGATCACCATCACCGGGTTCATCGCGTTGTTTCCCGGCTCGCTGCTGGGTTTGGAATGCGCGTCGATCTTCGCGATCTTCACTTCGCAGGCCTGGAACATGACGTTCGCGTTCTACCAATCGTTGATCGCCCAACCGCGCGATTTAGACGAGGCATCCCGGCTGTTGCGGCTGTCACGTTGGCAGCGGTTCTGGCGGGTCGATCTGCCCAGCGGGATGATCCCGCTGGTCTGGAACGGCATGATGAGTTTCGGCGGGGGCTGGTTTTTCCTCACCGCGTCGGAAGCCTTGAGCGTCAACAACCACAAGTTCGCCCTGCCCGGGATCGGCGCCTACGTCGCCGCTGCCAGCAGCGAGGGAAACCTGACGAGGGTGCTGCTGGCGATCGCCGTCATGATCGTGGTGATACTCGCGGTAAACGCGCTGTTTTGGCGGCCGCTCACAGCATGGTCCGAACGATTCCGCATCGAGGAATCCGAGGCCATCGAAATGCCGCGCAGTGTGACACTGGACGTCCTACGGCGCTCACGCGTTCCTGGCATCGTCGGCCATCCGCTCGGGCGGCTGGTCTATCCGGTCGACCGGGTGACGGCGGCGTTTGGGATTACCGGGCGTCCGCTGAAGACATCAACCGTGCGCCGCCGCACCGGCGACGTCGTATTCGTTCTCACCCTGATGGTCGCGCTCGGCTACGGCGTGTTCAGGGTGATCGACTACATCGCCGGCACCGTCGGCTTCACCGAAGTCGGCCACGCGGCACTGCTCGGCTTGGCCACCTTCGCCCGTGTCGTGGTGGTGGTCGTGATCTCAACTTTAGTTTGGGTGCCCATCGGCGTATGGATTGGGTTGAACCCCAAGGTGACTCGGCTGGCTCAGCCAGTGGTGCAGGTGCTGGCGTCGTTCCCGGCGAACTTTTTGTTCCCGTTGTTCGCCGCCGTGCTGCTTGCCACCGGGATCAGCCTCAACTGGGGCGGCATCCTGCTGATGGCCCTCGGTACGCAGTGGTACATCCTGTTCAACGTCATTGCCGGGGCCAGCGCGATCCCCACCGACCTTCGCGACGCTGCCGCCAGCCTGAGGCTGCCCACGGTGCTGAGATGGCGCACCCTGATATTGCCCGCAATCTTCGGCAGCTACGTCACCGGCGGTATCACCGCGGCCGGGGGCGCATGGAACGCTTCCATCGTCGCCGAAGTCGTCCAATACCACGGCACCACGTTGTCCGCGGTCGGGCTGGGCGCATACATCACGCACGCCACCGCGGTGGGCGACGCCCCGCGCCTGCTCATCGGCGTGATCGCGATGAGCTTTTATGTCGTGGCGACGAACATCGCGCTGTGGCAGCGCCTCTACCGCTTGTCCGAGCGGCGCTTCTCCCTATCCTGATCCGAAAAGGCTTGACGGAGGTTCCCATGACTGAAGACGACGTGATCATCCACCTCGAGTGCGTCGGCAAAAGCTTCAGCAAGCCCGATGGTGGCACGTTGGTGGTCCTCGCCGACATCAACCTCGACATCCGTGCGGGCGAAGTCGTCGCGTTGCTCGGTCGCTCCGGATGCGGCAAATCGACGTTGCTGCGCATCATCGCCGGACTGATCGCCCCCACCAGCGGTATGGCGCGCAACCACGGCGCCGAACTCGACGCCGCAAACCCTGGTACGGCGATGGTGTTCCAAAACTTCGCCCTGATGCCCTGGCTGACCGTGCAAAAGAATGTTGAACTCGGGCTGGCAGCACGCAAAATCGCGCCAGCCGAACGGAGTACGCGTGCGGTGGACGCCATCGATTTGATTGGCCTCGACGGTTTCGAGTCCGCCTACCCCAAAGAACTGTCCGGCGGGATGCGCCAACGCGTCGGGTTCGCCCGGGCGCTGGTGCTGCAACCCGATCTGTTGCTGATGGACGAACCCTTCTCCGCCCTTGATGTCCTCACCGCCGAAAACCTGCGCAACGAGCTGATGACCCTGTGGACGGGCAACCAGTTCCCCACCCGGGCCATCTGCCTGGTCACCCACAACATCGAAGAAGCGATACTGCTGGCCGACCGCGTCATCGTGCTGAGCAGCAACCCCGGCCACATCCTGGCCGAACTGCCTGTCGACCTCGAGCGTCCCCGCGATCGGCGTTCGCCATCGTTTGAAGCACTCGTCGACAATGTCTATGGACTGCTGACCGGCACCGGATCCGCCACGACGCTCGTGGAACCCGGCTCCGCCACGCCCACCAGCCACCCGCTACCCAGAGCCAGTGTCGGCGGGCTAGCCGGGCTAGTCGAAATCGTCTACGGCAAAGGTGGGCGCGTCGACATCCCCGACATTGCCGCCGACCTGAGCATCGATGCCAAGGACCTGCTGTCATTGGTCGATGCCGCGGCCCTGCTCGACTTTGTTCGCGTCAGCGGCACCGACCTCGAACTAACCCCGGTCGGAAAGGATTTCACTACCGCCGGCATCCAAATCAGCAAGCAGATTTTCGCCGAACAAGCACGCACCCGAGCGCCGCTGGTGCGCACCATCTGCAACGCTCTGCATGACTGCCCGGACGGCACCCTGCGGGCCGGGTTCTTCCTCGACATCCTTAAACAGGGATTCGGCCCCACTGACGCGCAACAACAACTCGACATCGCCATCGACTGGGGCCGATACGCCGAACTGTTCGACTACGACACCCACACCGACCAGATCACCGCCGGAGCCGACACCGAAATTCCCGCGTCCGCACTCGCCGACGGCGTGCAATGACTGCGCATCCGCGGTACCGCTGCACTTAATAGCGGCCGGATCGCGTGCCGGTCATGAGCTGGCCCCGTGGGACCTAGAGTCCGACGCAAATCTCTTGATAGTGAGAAGATTCCGCGTCACCGGAAAAGCGGATAAGCCCGCTGAGACCGACAAGTCCACGTAACGCCGGCCGGCCTGTTCGAGCCCGGCGCTATTCGGCCGTGTGGCCTCCTGCGCTTCTACCCTGGCCACCGAGGCGTCATACCATTGACGCGTCGGTTAGCAGCCCGTGAGTGTAGAGCTCCAGAGCCGGTAGGATCATGTCTTTGCTTATAGTCCCGCAACACCGCTTCGATGTTGGTCGGGTTGGTCGTGCATGTGCAGGTCGAGCAGGAAACCGCCGCCGCCACTCTCGCAAGCAACCTCGCGCGGGCTTTGGGGTCGCGGCTGGGTTTGATGGTGCCAGCGCGTACCGCGTCCTCAATATAGCGTTCGGCGTTGTTGATCATCTGCACCATCAAGGCGAGTCTCAGTTCGCCGCCGGGCAGCATGCTGTGCACGAGGTAGCCCATCATGGGCGCGTACGACTCGATCTGCGCCAGCTGCGCGAACCAGGTTGTGGGCGGCATCGATTGCACGTCGGCTGATTTCGCTGTGACAATCGACTGCAGGATGTAATCGTCGCAGGCTTTGCGTAGGCCCTCGACGGAGCCGAACTCGTGGGTCAACAGCTCCGCGTTGACGCCGGCGGCCTCGGCGATAGCGGGTAGCTCGATGTCGAACCCGTGCTGGCCGAACTGCTCGATCGCCACGTCACGGATACGCGCATGCACTGCCTGGTCGCCGGTGCTCTGGGGCGTAGCGCTCAGCATCTGCATCGTGTCCTCCTGAAAATGCCAGTGATGCAGAGCTATTCGTCATTCGGACCGCTCAGACCATAAGGCCGATGATGCTGCCCATTCAGGGCCATTGGGCCTCCGGACCCCTCCTCGATCGCGTTACGTGTCTATCCGACCAGTCCCCCAATCGGGCCAGTAGAGCCGAACGAAACCGGCTGGCAGTGCTTCGGTCGCCTTTCCCAGCACGCGCAAGTCCCAGCGAATGTGATGCGGGTTGATCGGATCGTCTTGGCGATCGGGTTCGGGATTTCGGCCGCCCAGGACAGCGCATCGGCCCCAGCACGTGATGCGGCCTTGGGCTCGCGCTCACCCGTGGGTTCGGCCCGAAAAGTGACTAACCACGTAACGTTGCGACAGCACCATCGGGTGCGGCAACGATGACGTTGTACTGCGTTACCGACCGCTTGCACAATGGGCGCTCAGTCCAGGTGCCTGGTCACGAGATCGCACCCGTAGTGTCGGCTTGGCTTGCGGAGCTGGGCGCAGATAGCCCTCTGGTGGATTTCGCGCGAGCGGCGTGCGCCGGTGACTGGGCGGCAGCCTACGCTGTCGGCGACCAATTATCGGTTGACGTGGCCGTTGCAGCCGCAGCCTAGCTTTGCGGCGAAATACACCGTGTTTTGCCCGGTCGTGGCACAAAGTCCTTTAGGACTGGGGACGTCGTGCTCTCGTGCGGCCGGTGTGATTACGCGATGGTTGAGAGAACGGCGTTATCCGGAAGGGACCAACAGCCATGAACACGCGCTTTCCCGATGCGGGCACAATCCGGACGGTCTTGGCTCTGGCGTCTCGAGCCCCGTCTGTCCATAACACGCAACCATGGCGGTGGCTGGTGGGTGCGGAGAGCCTCCATCTCTACTCCGACGCGAACCGGCAACTGCCCAACGCCGATCCGGATGGCCGAGATTTGATCTTGAGTTGTGGAGCGGCGTTGAATCACTGTGTCATTGCTTTGGCAGCGGTTGGGTGGCAAGCCAAGGTGACTCGCCTGCCCAATCCAGCCGACCCCAGTCACCTTGCCGCGATCGAATTGTCTCGCTCTACAGCTGATTCCCTTAACATAGCGCTTGCCGCGGCGATACCGCGGCGGCGAACGGACCGGCGCCACTATAGTTCCTGGCCAGTAGCGGTGGGCGATATTGCATGGATGGCCGCGCGGGCTGCTCGTAACGGGGTCACGCTGTGCCAAGTCGAAGACACCGACAAACTGCATAAGATTGTGGCTCAATCCGTCTGGGATCACATGACCCATGATTATCTTGTCGAGCTCACTGCGTGGAGTGGGCGCTACGCTTCGGAAGCCGGCGTTCCGGCCCGTAATGCGCCAAAATCCGACCCTAGGGCGAAAATACCGAGTCGGTTCTTTGCCGGTCCTGCGCTGCCTATGCCACCGGGCTCGTCGCCAGCCGAGGACGATGCCGTAGTGCTGGCGCTCGGAACCCGGACGGACGACCGACTGGCCCAGCTGCGCGCTGGTGAGGCCACCAGCGTCGTCCTTCTCACCGCGACATCGATGGGCTTGGCCAGTTGCCCGGTCACCGAACCGCTGGAGGTGGCCGAAACACGTGAGGCGGTCCGCTCCGAAATCTTCGGTGGTGGCAGCTATCCGCAGATGCTGCTGCGGGTGGGCTGGGCGCCGATCAACGCGGACCCACTGCCGTCGACACCGCGACGCGAACTCTCCGAGTTCGTCGAGTGGATGGCCGATCTCGAACAAAACGTCGGCGAGTAGCTCGCCGAATTCCCCAGGTTATTTGGGCTGTCTCGCGGATGTCCGACACTGCAGTGCTGCGCTTCGGCTTCGACAGCTCGACTGCAGGTCGTAATGAAAGGCACCCTTTAGCGTTTCGGAGAAGCGTGCGTTGTGAGGCTCATTTTGATGACTCCCGGCCTTGGCGTGTAGGGTCCAATGACTCTGAATGCTGCAGCTGCGGAGACCTACGATTGCCGTGTCGCAAAACATAGGAATCGTTGGGGCTCAGGGGAGTTGTGATGGACACCTTCACGTTAGACCCACGCTGCTGGCGGATCCGCCGGATCTTTGGTCGCAATCCGTTGATTCGCCGCGCTGATCGCATCGAAGCCTTGGTCACATTGGTAGCGCTCATTGTGTCGCTGGTCGTGATACCGGTCGCGGGTGTGGCGGCCATGTTGGTCTACGACGTGCGTGACAGCCGGTACGCGCAGGAGGCACATGAGCGACACACAGTCGTGGCAACGGTTCTCGAGACGGAGACCGACGGCGCGGGCTCGACTGTTGTACAAGCGCGGTGGCCAGTCGCGGCTGGTGAGCGCACTGGCCCACTTCAACTCACCAGGGAAGCCAAAGTGGGACAGCACATTGAAATTTGGGTGGACACGGGTGGCGATCCGGTAGCTCCGCCGACACCGACTTGGCATGCAGTGGGCGACGCGTATGGCACCGCACTGGCGATATTGCTGTGTATGGGTGTCACGATGACATCATTCGTAACGGGCGTACGTTCACGGCTCGACCGAGCATGCGACGCTCAGTGGGACCGCGAGATCAGATGCTTGCAAGATGACGGGGGCCGGACGAATCAACACTGATGGTTGTCCGACCTGAGGCCGTGGGACAAACGGGCCCTATGCAGCGCACGTGCAGTGGCGGATGATGTGACGGTGAGCGCACCCGGTCAAGACTCCGCCCCCACGTTATTAGACATCGCTGGGCTGCACCGCCTAGTCGAGGTGCTGATCGAGCGAGGCTATCGCGTGGTCGGTCCGACGTTGCGGGACAACGCGATCGTGCTGGCAGAACTGGAGTCGGCCGGCGATCTGCCACGCGGCTGGGGTGTCGATGTGGCTCCAGGCCATTATCGGGTGCGCAGTCGCGACGACGACGCGGCGTTCGGGCATTCGGCAGGCCCGCAGTCCTGGAAACAGTTCCTGCATCCACCAAGACAGCGACAGTGGGCCGGTAGCAGGGAAGGCACCAGCGACGCGCAATCGGAAGGGGAGGCGCCGCGGTACGCATTCCTCGGAGTACGTGGGTGCGACCTGGCCGCAATCGCAACCCTCGACCGGGTGCTCGGTCGTTCCGAGTATCCTGACAACTCTTTTGTCGGCCGCCGGCGGCAGGCCTTCGTAGTCGCGGTGAATTGTACGGAACCGGGCGGGCTGTGCTTCTGCGCGTCGATGGGCACCGGCCCCGCGGTCGGACCAGGCTACGACCTGGCCCTGACTGAGCGCCTGGACGGTGACGCGCCGTCGTACCTTGTCGACATCGGTACTCAGGACGGTGCCGATGTGCTCGCGGCGGTGCCGCACCGCGCAGCCGACAGCGAGGAAGTCGGTTGCGCCCGTGCCGATGTCGAGGCCGCAGCCCATAAGATGGGCCGCCAGATGCCGGACACGGACCTGCGAAACCTGCTGATCGAGTCACGAGAGTCGCCGCAGTGGGACGAGGTGGCCAGTCGCTGCCTGACTTGCGGGAACTGCACGATGGTGTGCCCGACGTGCTTTTGCACCAGCACTGAGGACGTCAGCGATCTCACCGGTGAGCATGCCGAGCGCTGGCGGCACTGGGCGTCATGTTTCGAGTTCGACTTCACCTACGTCCACGGTGGCGGCAGCGTCCGCCAGTCCGGTGCATCGCGCTACCGGCATTGGCTGACTCACAAATTGGGCACCTGGCACGACCAGTTCGGCATGTCGGGTTGCGTGGGCTGCGGGCGATGCATCGCGTGGTGTCCGACTGGTATCGACATCACCGCAGAGATGAACAAGATGGCCGACGATGCCTGACGGGGCAACAAGCGTCGCGCCGACGACGTCGGCGATGGCGCCGGTCCCGTATCGGGTGCGCAGCCGCGTTGTGGAGAGCCCGGATTCGGCAACATTGTGCCTGGCGCCGGTTGGCGAAACCCTGCGGACTCCGCTACCGGGGGAGTTCATGATGCTCTACACGTTCGGTGTGGGCGAAGCGGCGATTTCGATCAGTGGCGATCCCACAGTCACCGACGGGTCGATCACTCACACGATCCGCGCTGTCGGCGCGGTCAGCCGAGCCTTGCACGATGCCCAACCAGGCGACGTTGTCGGGGTGCGGGGTCCATTCGGGACCACCTGGGGTTTGGCCGAGGCCGCCGGCCGGGACTTGGTCATGGTCGGCGGTGGGGTGGGGCTGTGTCCGCTGCGTCCGGCGATCCTTGGTGCGCTGGCCCAGCGGGCAGGCTACGGCAAGGTGATGCTCATTGTGGGTGCCCGCTCCCAGGCTGACTTTGTATTCGCCGCCCAACTCGAAAAGTGGGCCGAGGACCCACGGATCGAACTACACGTCACGGTCGACATCCCGGTCCAAGGCTGGCGCGGCGAAGTGGGATTGGTCACCGAGCCGTTGCGCCGGCTGACGCTGGACCCGGGCCGCACCACCGCATTCCTGTGCGGCCCCGAGCCGATGCTGCGCTTCGGGGCTGAGGCCCTGGTGGCCAAAGGCGTAGCCGCGCATGACATTCGGGTCTCACTGGAACGCAACATGCAGTGCGGAATCGGCTGGTGCGGTCACTGCCAGCTGGGCCCATTGCTGCTGTGCCGCGACGGGCCCGTCGTCGGTTACGACGTCGCCGGACCCCTGCTTCATGTCAAGGAGCTTTAGATGCGCCCAACCACGCTGGCCGTCTGGAAATTCGCTTCCTGCGACGGTTGCCAGCTGACGCTGCTCGACTGCGAGGACGAGTTACTCACCCTCGCCAACCAGGTGCAGATCGCCACCTTCGCCGAGGCTTCCAGCGCAATGGTCGGCGGGCCGTACGACCTGTCGCTGGTCGAGGGCTCGATCACCACCCGGCACGACGAACAACGGATCCGCGAAATCCGGGACCAGTCGAAGCTGCTTGTCACTATCGGTGCGTGCGCGACGGCTGGGGGAGTGCAGGCGCTGCGCAACTTCGCCGACATCGCCGAGTTCACTTCGGTGGTCTATGCCAATCCCGAGTACATCGACACACTGGCGACCTCCACTCCGGCGTCGGCGCACGTCAAGGTTGATTACCAGCTGCAGGGCTGCCCGATCGACCGCGGGCAGCTACTCGACACTCTTGCGGCGCTGCTGATCGGGCGTAAACCGCGGCTGCCGGCAAAGACGGTGTGCACGGAGTGCAAACTCCGCGGGGTGACGTGTGTCATCGTCGCCGATGGCATCCCGTGTCTGGGCCCGGTCACCCACGCCGGCTGCGGAGCGCTCTGTCCGAGGCATCATCGCGGTTGCTATGGCTGTTTCGGCCCGTCCGCGGCACCGAGAACCGCGACGTTGATCCCGCTGTTGCGCCGCGACGGCATGTCCGACGGCGACGTCGACCGGGTGTTCTCGACGGTCAACGTCGCCAGCTTCACCGCCGAGCGGAGCAAGCAGTGACTCCGGACACCCGCACGCTCAGTGTCGGCACGCTGACGCGGGTGGAAGGCGAAGGCGCGCTGCACGTCACGCTGAAGGACGGAGTGCTGGACAGCGTCGAGCTCAGCATCTATGAACCGCCACGGTTTTTCGAAGCATTCCTGCGCGGGCGCGCCTATACCGAGCCGCCGGACCTGACCGCGCGGGTCTGCGGAATCTGCCCGGTCGCCTACCAGACCAGTGCCTGCAACGCGATCGAAGAAGCCTGCGGCGTCCAAGTGGATGACGATCTCATCGAGCTGCGGCGGCTGCTGTACTGCGGCGAATGGATCAACAGTCACGTTCTGCACATCTACCTGTTGCACGCGCCGGACTTTCTGGGCTACCCCGACATCATCGCCATGAGCCGCGACCATGCTCAGGTCGTCGAGCGCGGACTGACGCTGAAGAAGGCGGGCAACCAGTTGATGGAGTTCGTCGGTGGGCGGGCCATCCACCCCGTCAATGTGCGGCTGGGTGGGTTCTATTCTGTGCCAACCCGGTTGGAGTTCAGGCCGATCGCCGAGCAGTTGCGTCGAGCGCTGGACAACGCGCTGGCCACGGTCGAGTGGGTGTCGGGCTTTGAGTTCCCAGATCTCGAGCTTGAGCACGAGTTCTTAGCACTCACGGCATCCGGCCGGTACCCGATCGAGAATGGCACCATCGCGCGCAGTGCCGGCCCATTGTTTGCGGTGGCCGATTTCACCAACCACGTCGTCGAGTCGCAGGTGCCGTATTCCACTGCCCTGCACGCGACGCTCGATGGCGGCTGCTTTCTGACCGGGCCGTTGGCGCGGTTTTCGCTGAATTCGTCGGCGCTGTCGCCGATAGCAGCACAGGCCGCTGCCCGGGCGGGCCTTTCGGTAGAATGCCGAAATCCCTTCCGCAGCATCATTGTCCGCGCTGTCGAGGTGGTCTATGCGATCGAAGAGGCGCTGAGGATTATCGATGATTACCAGCGTCCGTTGCGGCCGTTCGTTGACGTTCCGGCACGTGCCGGCATCGGGCATGGTGTCAGCGAGGCGCCGCGCGGCTTGCTGTATCACAGATACCAGATCGACACGGAAGGGCTGGTTTCCGCGGCGACGATCATCCCGCCGACTTCCCAGAACCAGACAGCGATCGAAACCGACTTGGCGCGCCTCGTTTCTGACAATCTTTCTCTCGACGATGCCGCGCTGACCACGCTGTGCGAGCAACTGATTCGCAGCTACGATCCCTGTATCTCTTGCTCGGCGCACTTCTTGACGTTGATGGTGCAGCACGGGTGACCGAGGACGACCGGGGGTTCACTGGTGGGGTTGTCGTCGTCGGCCTCGGCAATCGCAACCGGCGCGACGACGCCGTGGGCGTTGTCGCGGCCGACGCGCTAAGCGGACTGGCGTTGACTGGTGTTCGTGTGGTGACCGACATCGTGGAGCCCGTGAGTCTGCTTGAGGCGTGGTCGGGCGCCGTGCTAGCTGTGGTGATCGACGCCGCCGTGGTGACGCCGTCAACGCCTGGCCGGGTTCGTCGTTGCGTCTTAAGCGATGTGGTCGCCGCATCCGAGGGGTTGAGTTCGCACGGCGTTGATATGACCCGTACTCATGCATTGGGTCAGGCACTTGGCCGAGTGCCCTTCGCGCTGGTGGTATTCACCATCGAAGTGGCAGACACCGGCCATGGCATCGGTTTGACGCCGCCAGTCGCAGGTGCCGTGCCAGAAGTGGTCTGCATGGCAGTGGACGAAATCAACCGCACCCAAGCAACTATCGGGGTGTGCCGCCAGCGGATTGGTCAGCCGAACCGGCCGGAAATGTAGTGCTCCTCATTGTTCTCGTTCTTCGTAGAGAGCCGAAAGGCGGTCTGCGAACTTCTCCACGACTACCTTGCGACGCAACTTCATGCTCGGCGTGAGATCGCCGGCCTCGATGGTGAGCTCGCGGTCGATGATCGTGAATCTCTTGATCTGCTCCCAGCGATTCAGTTCCAGGTTCAGCTCGTCGATGTAGCCGGCGATCAGTTCCGGTGTCTTGTCGTTGCGGGCTATCTCGGCGAAGGAATCGCCTTCCAGACCGTGCTTACCGGCCCAGTCGGTGATCGCTTCGTTGTCGAGGCTGACCAGTGCCACACAGTAGGGCTTGGCCTCTCCGTAGACGAGAAGCTCGCTCACATACGGGCAGAGGCCCTTGAATCTCGCATCGATCGCCGACGGCGCCACGTACTTGCCCTGCGAGGTCTTGAACATGTCCTTCTTGCGGTCGGTGATCCGCAGATAGCCGTCGGCGTCGATCTCCCCGACGTCGCCGGTGTGGAACCAACCGTCCTCATCGAGTGCCTCGGCGGTGGCGGCCGGCAGATCGTGGTAGGCGGTCATCACACCAGGTCCCCGGAGCAGAATCTCGCCGTCGTCGGCGATCTTCGCCTCGGTGCCCGGCAACGGCCACCCGACCGTTCCAAATCTGTATGCGTTGGGGCGGTTGATGAATGATGCGGCCGCAGTCTCGGTCAGCCCGTAGCCCTCGAGCACGATGATGCCGACGGCGTCGAACCATTGCGCGACTTCACGGTCCAGAGCGGCGGCCGCGGAGACGAAGAACCGCAACCGGCCACCGAAGCGCTCGCGGATAGTGGAGAACACCAGCCGGTCGGCCACTTTGTAGGCCAGCGATGACGTCAACGAAGGCTTCTTCCCGGCTTGCCGGGCTTCCGACACCCGCATGCCGATCCCAATTGCCAAGTCGAACATCCTTTTCGTGAGCCTGCCCTGCTCGGCGACCATCCCCTCGATGCGGGCATGTGCCTTCTCGAAGATGCGCGGCGCTGCACCCATGATGGTGGGACGCAGGGCCGCGAGGTTATCGACAATCCTCTCGACGCGGCCATCGATCGCGGTGGGGAAGCCGATCTGCAGCGGCAGTGCCAGCATCACTTTGCCGAATGCGTGTGCCAGTGGCAGCCACAGGAAGTTCAGGTCATCGGGCCCGAGGATGTTGAGCGCGTCAATGGCCGCGGCGGTGTACGTCCATGCCCCGTGGGTCAGCCGCACGCCCTTCGGCCGCCCAGTGGTGCCAGAAGTGTAGATGAGGCTGGCGAGCTGGTCCGCGCCGACGGTTGCGACGCGCTCCTCGATGACACTGGGCGAGTCGGCAAGCAGTTGCTTACCCAATTGCTCCACCTCGTAAAGGGTTATCACCCAGTCGCCGTCGCCGTTGCCGTCGATGATCACGACCTTGTTCACATCGGGCAGTTCGGCGCGGTGCTCGAGCAGCTTGTCGACCTGGGTCTGATCCTCGGCGATCACCACCCGGCTTCCGGAATTGGCCACGATGTACGCGACATCGCTGGCCATGGTCGTCGGATACACGGTGGTGGTCGCGGCGCCAGCGCACATCACGGCGAAATCGGCAAGCACCCACTCATAGCGCGTCGACGATGCGAGCGCGACCCGATCCTCGGGGGCGATTCCCAGTGAGATCAGCCCGGCGGCGATGTGGTGCACGCGCTCGCCAACCTGCTGCCAGGTCACGCTCTCCCAGCTGTGGTCCTGTGGATAACGAAAAGCTTCCGTATGCGGGGTGGCGGCAACGCGGTCGAGGAACATCCGTGCCACCGACGGCGCGCGATTCTCGATCTTGGTGAAGTCGGGCCTCTCCAGTGAGGCGAGCGGTGTTTTCATGTTCCTAACCCATTGGTGCCGAACCGAATACCGTTGGCGTGGTTAACTCGCCTTTGATCCTGCTGCGGTCCGGTAGGTTGGGATAGTGACAAAAGTCACGCGGAGATCGGCAAACGTCCCCTTTGGGATGCCTACTCGGGTTGCAACGGCTCTCAGCCGGCAACGTCTACCTCAACGGATAGGCACTCACGCTGGGCCGCCAAGCGGGCTGGCGTGAGCGCCGTCAGCATCGAGGAGTTGGCGGCGCTGGATGTGTTCGCCGATATCCCCGCTGAGGACCTTGCGGCACTGGCTGCCAACCTGGAGCCCGCGCATGCGGCTGCCGGCGAGGTCCTGATGCGGCAGGGTGAGCGAGCGGTGTCGTTTGCGATCATCGCGTCCGGTCGAGTCGAGATAAGGCACGTCGGCGCGGATGGGCAGAAGACGGTGACCGAGCTGTCGCCAGGGACGATTGTCGGTGAAATCGCTTTGCTGCGAAACGCATCCAGAACGGCAACGGTGATCGCGAAAGATGACGTGTGCGGCTACGTCGGACACGACGTCGCTTTCGAGTGCATGCTGGCCATGCCGGTCGTCGCCGATCGGATGGTCCGTACCGCGCGGCAGCGGTTGGCCGCGTACATCGCCCCGATCCCGGTATCGGCCAAAGACGGTGCCGGGCTAATGCTGCGCCCAGTCCTGCCCGGTGATGCCGAGCGGTTCAAGAGCAATGGTTCATTCTCGCGGAAGACTCTGTATCGGCGGTACCAGGGTGGCGCTCCGACCGAGGGGCGGCTGGCCTACCTGTTCGAGGTCGATTACGTTGACCATTTCGTCTGGGTCCTCACCGATGGCGTAGACGGGCCGGTCGTCGCCGACGCACGCTTCATCCGGCATGAGGACGACCTCGCCTCGGCAGAGGTTGCGCTCACCGTGGCGGACGCCTACCAGGGCCGCGGGATCGGTGCACTGCTGCTCGGTGCACTGGCGGTCGCTGCACGCGTCGACGGCATCGAGCGTTTCCATGCCCGGGTGTTTTCCGACAACCCGCGCGCGCGTGCATTGGGCGATAAGGTGAACGCCCGCTGGGCGCATGAGGAACCCGGGGTGGTCACTACGACAGGGGAGATCCCGGCCCCCGATGACCTACTCCTCGATTACGACACGCGCCGGCAGATCCACCATGTGGCCCGTCAGGTGATCCGTGCGTTCGACTGACCCGGTTAAAGCGACCAACGCCCTGGGCTTTCGGAAACGGCTCGGATCCAAGGGCTTTGAGGTGATCGTTTCGTCTTCTTGCCGCGGGTTTGACACGGTTGGGCCTTTTTGGTTCATCGGCGGGATCAACAGGCGACAGCCTAATGACCACGACCTCGATCGGGCAGCAGCATTCGCGACAAGTCTTCGTGATCGGGTCAAGGGCTCCCAGGCTGCCTCATGAACAATGGCAAGCAAAGAGTGCGCCATAGCAATCGAATCGTCATCGGGGGAGCCGATTCGGCGTTCGGGCACGGACTGGGGTGCCGCGCTCGAATTGCAGCGAGCTGTGCGGACTTGCGTCTCTCGGGTGAGCCGGACGTCAAATGACCGATGGCCGGGCGGTACCCTGCGGGCAACCGTTCGGTCATCGGCCTGGGAATCACTGTGCCGTTACGACTATTTACCGCCTACCGCCTGGCCAGCGCTTCGCACCACGCTGCGGAAGAACTCGATCCGCCCGGTGACTAACTCCTCAGTCAAGTCCAGGGCGGCGTCGATGACGTTCTTGCGCCGCGACTCATCAGGGACCTCTCCACTCACCTGATCGACGAACTTGCGGATGGCGTCGATGGCCTGCTTACGGCTTGCCTCGACCGATTCGAGCACCTCGTCAGACAGTTCGGCCCAGCGTGACTCGGTCTTTTCCGGTGCCTGTGTCATTATCAATCTCCTCAAATCTCCTGATATGACGCTGCAAATCCTGTCGCAGCGAACGGCAACTCATGCCGAACCAAACGCTATGGGCTCCACGCCACCGGCACGAGTGCCTAAGGTCCTTCCTCACCTCATCGTTCGTCACAAATCGGGGGGGTCGGTTACTTGTGCGGCTGCCAATCAGCAACTTTCGTGCCGGGGTGACTTTCGCCGGGACGTAAGTCCCTATACGTCGTCTCGAATGCTGTTAGCTTCTTTCCCCATGGCGATACCCATCAGCGACGCCTCCTGTCAACGGCCGGGGGCTTTGCGCCCGAGTCCACTGGGTGTCGGTGGTGTGGGTCGGGCCATCACACCGGTGTGGAGCGCAGGGCATATTGGCGTGGCCACCGAGGACCATCGACTCTGGCAGACGGCGCACCGCCCGCGCAGACTGGCGCCATGGCCGACATGACAAGACGGATCACTGAGACGGCGGCGCTGTTCGCAATGCTCTACGCCGCGCGACGGTACTACCGTAATTGGGGCGCGACCAAGGCCGAGTGCCAGATGCGACTGCCCGGCGATGGGTTGGTAGGCGAACCGGCTATTCAGACAACCGAGGCGGTGTACATCGACGCACCCTCATCGGCGGTTTGGCCCTGGCTGCTGCAGATAGGTCAGGACCGGGGAGGTTTCTACGGCTGTGAGGGACTGAAAAACCTGGCTGGCCTTCGCCATCGCGACGACGATCGTGTTCACCCGGAGTGGCAACAACTTTCGGTAGGCGATGTCGTGCGCGTGGCTCCCAAAGGCTGGATGGGGCTACCAGATGGGTTGCCGTTGAGCGTCGCCGAGATCGTGCCCGAAAAGCACATCGTGCTCAATGCCACGCGACCAGATCTAAGCTGGAATGCGGTGTGGTCATTCCACCTCCAGCCGCACTGGGAGGACCAGGTCCGACTTCTTACCCGCGCCAGAATCGCCTTGCGCCACCCAGGCGAAGTGTTTGCCATGGAACCAGTCAGGCCGGTGATCGCTCTGAGCACGCGGGGATTGCTGCTTGGAATCAAACACCGAGTCGAGCGGCTGCCCATGACAAAGCCGACACACCCGCGCCCGGCGGTCGAAATTGCTTGGCGGTCTTCCTCTTGAGTGTTAGCCGGCGGTGGCTTATGCAACCGAATGCTGGGCCTCGAGCGCACAGCGGACGCTGTCAACGCACGCCGCCGAGGCGAGGTGGGTCTATTGGCCGCCGGCAGAAGGTCCAACGACCCTAGTGTCGGCCATCGCGTCGCATTACCTTCAGCAGCAGCCATTACCAGCGCCGACGAAGGCTCTGTCCACCAATAGGTTTGGGAGGTTTTGAGGTGCGTGAGGCCATTCCGCTAGGACGAATTGCCGGGTTCGGAGTGAAAGTCCACTGGAGCGTGATAGTGATCCTGTGGTTGTTCACGTGGAGCCTGGCGAGCACGCTGCCCGGCACCGTCAAAGGGTATTCGCACCTGGCGTATTGGCTGGCCGGAGGGTGTGGCGCGCTGGTGTTGCTGGCGTCGTTGTTGGCACACGAACTGGCACACGCGGTCGTCGCCCGTCGCATGGGGGTACGCGTGGGAGACGTGACGTTATGGTTGTTCGGCGGCGTGACGACTCTCCAGGGCGAGGCCAAGACACCCAAAGCGGCCTTCCGGATTGCATTCGCGGGTCCGGCCACCAGCCTTGTAGTCTCTGCGGCGTTCGCCGGGCTGGCAATCGCGTTTGCCGCCGTGCCCGCCCCGGCCATCGTGGTCAGTGTTGCTTGGTGGTTGGCCACCATCAACCTGCTGCTGGGCTTGTTCAACCTGCTGCCCGGGGCCCCGTTGGACGGTGGCCGGCTGGTGCGCGCCTATCTGTGGCGCCGCCACGGCGATAGCGTGCGTGCCGCGATCGGCGCGGCGCATGCCGGGCGAGTGGTCGCCATCATCCTGATCACGTTGGGATTGGCCGAGTTTGTGGTGGGGGGCCTTGTCGGTGGCGTCTGGTTGGCGTTCATCGGCTGGTTTATCTTCACTGCCGCTCGTGAGGAGGAAATGCAGGTGACCACCCGACAGGCCCTTGCCGGTGTGCGTGTTGCCGACGCAATGACCGCCCAGCCGCATACCGCTCCCGGATGGATCACCGTCGAGGACTTCATTCAGCGTTATGTGCTCGGCGACCGTCACTCGGCATACCCGGTTGCCGACCGGGATGGATCGATCACGGGATTGGTCACACTGAGGCAGTTGCGCGAACTTGCACCCAGCCGACGCGCTACCACCAGCGTGTGCGAGATTGCTCTACCGTTGAGCAGCGTGCCGACCGCGGCACCGCACGAGCCGCTTAGCGCGTTGACTGAGCGGTTGGCAGCAGCCGGTCACGGTAGCCGTGCCCTGGTCGTCGACGGGGGCAGGGTGGTCGGCATCGTCACGCCAAGCGATCTCGCACGGCTGATCGATGTTTACCGGCTCGCCCACCCGGCACCGGGCCTGACCGCGGATCGTCAAGGTGCGGACAACTATTCGAACGCTAGGTGATCCGGCATCGGATCGATACCGACATCAGCCGTGCTGTTCCGCTGCGCCTCGTCTCGATCATGAAGCAGACGCATCCATCCCCGGACGACTTCACCCGCGACCTCGTGCACGCCGAGACATCGCTTCGGGAAGCACAATTCGCGGTGGAGGCCGGCCAAAAGTCCGTCAAGATCGAAACCGAGATCCCGCGTGGCCCGGCCGGACCGGTGCTCGTGGAGGCGTCCCGCGACGCCGAGATGATCTGCGTCGGCTCGGTCGGGATCGGGCGCTATGCTTGCTCGATCTTGGGTTCGACGGCAACCGAACTCGCTGAAACGTCGCACTGTTTGGTCGCTGTCATACGTACAAATCGGGACCAGCCACCGCCCGACATCAATTGGATAGTGGTGCGGATGACCGACGCACCCGACAACGACGCCGTCGTCAAGCACGCCGCATGGGAAGCGAAGTTACGCAGGGCGCCCTTGCTCGTCCTCGGAGGTCGATCAGAGGAACTCACTGAGCATGCGGACGGCGCGTTCGAACGTCGCGTTCAGGATTGGCGGCAGCGTCATCCGGAAGTGCGCGTCTACCCGATCACGACCAAGTACGCTATCGCCAGCTTCCTGAGCGCCAACAACGAGCGAGTTCAGCTCGCGGTGATCAGTGGCGCCGAGGCCGATCAGCTAGCGCGGCTGGTCGGGCCTTCTGGACATCCGCTCTTCCACCACCCCGAATGCTCAGTGCTCGTCGTCCGCGGGTAAGCAACTAAGCACGCGTCAACGAAATATGCTCTTAGCAAGCATATTCAGCTAACTCCTGGATCTAGGCCACCGACTCGCGTGCCACGATTACCGGCATCCGTGCCATCTGGGCGACGGTTTCGCCGACCGAGCCCACCAGCATTCCGGCGAATCCGCCGCGGCCCCGGCTGCCGACCACGACGAGCTGGGCTTCTTCGGACCGCTGGACGAGCTGCCGCGCCGGCTCATCGCGCACGACGGTACGGCTCACCTGGACATCGGGATATTGTTCCTGCCAGCCTGCCAAACGCTCCGCTAATACCTCTTCGGCCATCGACTGTGTTGCCGGCCAATCGATTCCAGGCCACTCCGATACATCGACATCGCTCCATGCGTGCACAGCGATCAGCCCCACATCGCGGCGTGAGGCCTCATCGAATGCGATCGCGGTCGCCAACTCGGAGGCCGACGAGCCGTCGATGCCGACCAACACGGGCGCTTTGCTCGGATGCGGCATCAACGGGTCCTCGTCGTGGATGATCGCGACCGGGCAATGTGCATAATGGAGCAGTCCGGAGCTGACCGAACCCATCAGCCGGCCAGGCCATCGCCCACTTCCGCGGCAACCCATGACTACCATCTCCGCGTCTTTGGACAAATCGACCAACGTGGGAACGGCTGCCGAAGGCAGGATTTCAGTGTGGACCTCAGCGGGACCTCCATGCTGACAGGCCTCTTCGACGACCTTGAATGCGTCGTCGACCAGTCGGCGGCCGTGATCCCGGTGCCAGCGCGCCAGGCCCGCGGGCAACCGCACATTAGGCCACGTCGCAACCTCTGGTGAGGTCGCGTGCACGAGCGTCAGCGGGATTTTGCGCAGTTCGGCGTCGCGTGCCGCCCACTGCACCGCCACTTTGGCAGCCGGTGATTCGTCGACACCGACGACGATTCCCAAACGTGCGTTGCGCGATAACATAGCTCGTCCTCTACTTGTTGGCGTATTAGTTGGCTCTGCCGAATTCGGCTTCGCCGCTAATACACGACCGTATCGAGGGAGGGCGTCTTCCGTCAGAGGCGTTTGTCACCAGCCGGATGAGCATAAGTCCCGTGGGATGCACCCGGTAGGTAGAGAGCTTGACGTGCCACTAGCGAGCGCCCGGTGGGCCATCAGCGGCGGCCTCCGACCTGGGCGATCTATTCACCGCCGACATCATCGACAACGGTTGTGGCATGCCAGTTGACAATCTTCGCCGCAGCGGCCAAGCCAGCACGAACTACCGCGCCGAGCAACTTGGCGGCACGCAGCACCTCGCCAGCCCGGACCCTGGACAACGAGCGGTCACCAGGGGCCGTAGTCGGTGCTGTTGGCTTCCCGTAGTGCGCTGACGTAGTCCCAGCGTTCGCGTGTGGTCTCGTCGGCGCCGACGGGTGTGGCGAGCAGCCCACGCAGTTCCTCGACGGAGGTATATCCCTTGCGTCGCATCCATTCCCGCAAGCCGTCGAGCAGTACGGCGGCATGTTCCGGCCCGTGGCGCAGCAGTGCTGACGCGGTCATCACCACATCCGCGCCGGCCAGCAGGTACTTGATCAGCTCCGCGGCGCCCTCGACGCCGGTCGTCGCGGCGAGCGATGCGCCGACCCGTCCGCGCAGTAACGCAATCCACCTCAGCGGCAACCGAATCTCCGCGGCGGTGGACAACGACACCGCACGCACCACGGTGAGGGTCTCGGGGTCGATATCGGGCTGGAGGAATCGGTTGAACAGAACAAGCCCGTCGGCACCGGCCTCGTCCAGGCGCTGCGCCATCTCGCCGGTCGCGCTGAAGTACGGGCTGAGCTTCACGGCCACCGGTACGCTCACTGCGTCCTTGACCCGCGCCAGGATGTCGAGGTGACGTTGTTCGACATCGCGGCCGCGGATGTGCGGGTCGCCGGGCAGGTAGTAGATGTTCAATTCGATTGCGGCCGTACCGGAATCCTGCATTGACCGCGCGTAGCGGGCCCAACTGCCGGGCGCGATGCCGTTGAGGCTGCCGATCACGGGAACTGAGACCGCGCCAGCCGCGCGTTCGAGCAGGCTCAGGTACGGGCGTGGGCCGTGGTCCTCGTCGGCGGTGTGCGGGAAGTAAGACAAAGATTCGGCGAAGCTCTCGGTGCCTGCCTCGGCAAGACGTGCGTTCTGCTCGGCCTCGCGGCGCAGTTGCTCTTCGAACAGCGAGTAGAGCACTACCGCGCCGACACCGGCGTCGGCGAGGCGCCGGACACCGTCGACGGTCCGCGACAGTGGGGATGCCGCCGCGACCAGTGGGTTGCGCAATGTGAGGCCCATATAGTGGGTCGACAGCTCCATCAGCGTTCCCTGCGCGCGTCGGCGTGGAAGTGTTCGGGACCGCGGGAAGCCATCTCCTCGTAGACATTCCAGCGCTGTTCGATCGCCTGTTCTGCCAACCCGAGTAGCCGTTCGGCTTCGACCGGCTCGGCGTTGGCCAGCGCGCGGTACCGCAGCTCTCGGTAGGCGTAGTCGGCGAGCGGGATCCGCGGTCGGTGCGAATCGAGCAGGAACGGATTGTGGCCGGTGGCACGAAGTACCGGGTCGTAACGGACCAGCGGCCAGTGTCCGCTGGCGACCGCGCGGTACTGCTGATCCATCCCGAGACGCATATCGATGCCGTGCGCAATGCACTGGCTGTAGCCGATCACCAGCGACGGGCCATCGTAAGCCTCCGCCTCGCGGAACGCCTGCAGGGTCTGCTGCGGGTCGGCACCCATGGCGACCTTGGCGACGTAGACGTTTCCGTAGGCGATCGCTTGCAGTGCCAGATCCTTCTTCGGCACCGTCTTGCCGGCGGCAGCGAACTTGGCGGTTGCGCCCAGTGGTGTCGACTTGGACATCTGACCGCCGGTGTTGGAGTAGACCTCTGTGTCGAGCACCAGCACGTTGACATTGCGCCCGGTTGCCAACACGTGGTCGAGTCCACCGGACCCGATGTCGTACGCCCAGCCGTCACCGCCGACGATCCACACGCTGCGCCGGACCAGGCTGTCCACCACGCTGCGCAGGTCCGCGGTCAGGGCGGGATCGAGGCCGTCGAGGCGGTTCTTGAGCTGGGCCACCCGCTCACGCTGGGCTGCCAACTCCGACTCCCGCAACTGGGGTGCGGTCAGAATGGCGTCGACGAGCTCGGTTCCGAGGGCGTCGCGCAACTCGGCGAGGCGTCGCCGTGCCAGTTTGGCGTGTGCGTCGCTGGCCAACCGCATGCCGAGCCCGAATTCCGCGTTGTCCTCGAACAGGGAATTCGACCAGGCTGGGCCGCGCCCGTCTGCGTCGGTGGTCCAGGGAGTGGTGGGCAGGCTGCCGCCATAGATGGACGAGCAGCCGGTCGCGTTGGCGACCATCAGCCGGTCGCCGAAAAGTTGTGAGAGCAGCTTGAGGTACGGCGTCTCGCCGCAACCGGCACAGGCGCCGGAGAACTCGAACAGCGGCTCCAGGAACTGGGTGCCGCGCACGGTGCCGAAGTCCACCCGGGACCGATCATTGGTCGGCAGGGTCTCGAAGAAGGTGATGTTCTCGCGCTCGGCAGTCACCCGCGGTTCGCTGGGGCCGAGGTTGATTGCCTTGGTAACGGTGCTACCCGGTATGACGACCGGGCAGGCCTCGACGCAAAGGCCGCAGCCGGTGCAGTCCTCGACGTATACCTGCAGCGAGTACCTGGCGTTCGGGAGGCCCACTGCGTCCAGGGGTGCGGAGTCGAATTGGTCTGGCGCCCCGGCCAGCTGGGACTGGTCGTAATACTTGGAGCGGATCACGCTGTGCGGGCAGACGAAGCTGCAGTTGCCGCATTGAATACAGCTCCCGGCGTCCCAGACCGCAACCAGCTCGGAAATGTTGCGCTTCTCGTACGCAGTCGTGCCGCTGGGGTAGGTGCCATCCACCGGAAGCGCGCTAACCGGCAACGCATTTCCGCGTCCGGCCATCATCTCCGCGGTAACGGTGCGGACGAACTCCGGCGCGGATTCGGGCACGGTCGGTGGCGGTGTGCGCGTGGAGGTGACCACGGCGGGTACCTCGATCCGGTGCAAGCCGTTCAGGGCGGCGTCCACCGCGACCAGTTCTTTGCGCAGCACGTCGGCGCCGCGGCTTGCATACGTCTTCTCCACCGATTCCTTGATTCGGGCGATCGCCTGCTCGGGGGGCAGCACGTGCGAGACCGCGAAAAAGCATGTCTGCAAGACGATGTTGATGCGACCTGCGAGCCCGGCTTCGCGAGCGATCCGGTCGGCGTCGACGGCGTACAGCGTGACCCGCTTGGCAAGGATCTGTTCCTGGACCGGTCGGGGCAGCGCCCCCCAGACTTTCTCCACCGGATACCGACAGTTCAGCAGCAGCACCGCTTCGGGGGCGGCTCGACCCAGCACATCGACTTTGTCGAGGAACCGGAACTGATGGCAACCAATGAAATTGGCCGCAGTCACGAGGTAAGGGGCGCGGATGGGATCCGGCCCGAAGCGTAGATGCGACTCGGTTTGCGAACCCGATTTCTTCGAGTCGTACACGAAGTAACCCTGGGCGTACAGTCCTTCTTCGGACCCCAGGATCTTGATCGTGTTCTTGTTCGCGCTGACCGTCCCGTCCGAACCCAGCCCGAAGAAGATCGCCCGGACCGTGTCGGGTGACTCGATGTCGAACGACGGGTCGTAGTCGATACTGCTGCCGGAGACATCGTCGTCGATACCGATGGTGAATCGCCGGCGCGGCTGCTCGCGACCGAGTTCGGCGTACACCCCGGCGACCATGGCGGGCGTGAACTCCTTGGAGGACAGTCCGTAGCGTCCACCTGTCATGCGTGGCATGACGGGCCGCTCTCCGTCGGCATGGGCTTCGGCGAGCGCCGCCACGACGTCCAGATACAACGGTTCACCGATCGACCCGGGCTCCTTGGTGCGGTCCAGAACGCCGACCGTGCGCACCGTTGCGGGCAGCGCATCGAGGAATACTCTGGTCGGAAATGGGCGGTACAGGCGCACCTGCACCACTCCGACCCGCTCGCCGCGTTCGACGAGTGCTGCGACGGTCTGCACCACGGTCTGGCCGCCGGAGCCCATCACCACCAGCACTCGCTGCGCCTCCGGGTGCCCGGCGTACTCGACGATGTGCATCTTGCGGCCGGTGCGCTCGCCTAGGCGGGCCATCAGGTCCTCGACCACACCGGGAACCCTGGCGTAGAAAGGGTTCACCGTTTCACGCGCCTGAAAGTAGACATCCGGGTTCTGCGCGGTGCCGCGAATGAAGGGGCGCTCGGGTGACAGCGCTCGCCCACGATGCGCCCAGACCAGCTCTTCGGGCACCAGCGCCCGCAGGTCGTCGTCGGATAGCGTTTCAATTGTGTTGAGTTCGTGCGACGTTCGGAATCCGTCGAAGAAATGCACGAACGGCACCCGGGTCGTCAGCGTGGCCGCCTGCGAAACGAGTGCCAGGTCGTGTGCCTCCTGCACGGAGGCCGATGCGAGCAGCGCGAATCCCGTTTGCCGCACGGCCATCACGTCGGAATGATCGCCGAAGATTGACAATCCCTGAGCCGCAAGTGATCTGGCTGCCACATTGATTACGGCCGACGTCAGTTCGCCGGCGATCTTGTACATGTTCGGGATCATCAACAACAGGCCCTGCGACGAGGTGAAGGTCGTGGTCAACGCGCCGCTCTGCAGGGCGCCGTGCAGAGCGCCCGCCGCTCCACCCTCGCTTTGCATTTCGACCACTGTCGGCACGGTGCCCCACACATTGACCCGCCCCGCACTGGACCATTCATCAGCCAACTCGGCCATCGGCGACGACGGTGTGATCGGGTAGATGCAACACACCTCGTTGAGTCGGTAGGCGACCGAAACGGCGGCCTCGTTGCCATCCACGGCGGCGCGTGTCATTTCGGCTCCGGGAACATCTCGATGGCATGCACCGGGCACTGATCGAAGCAGACGGCGCAACCGGTACACCTGTCGTAGTCGAACTCGTAGCGATGCCCGACCCCGAGTTTGATCACCGCATCCTCCGGGCATGCGCCGAGGCAGCCGTCGCATTCGAAGCAGTTACCGCACGACAGGCACCGCCCCGCCTCGTAGGTCGCCTCCTCGGCGGACAAACCGCCGACGACCTCCTCGAAACTCTCGACGCGTTTTGCCGGCTCGAGTTCGGGCTGCTGACGCCGCGCGGCGTCACCGAAATACCAAAGGTGGAGCGAATCGAACGTCGCCGTAGGGTGTTTTGCCGGGCGCGCATCCGTCGTGTTCCGCAACCAGGCGTCGATATGGTGTGCCGCCTTTTTCCCGTGCCCTACACCAACTGTGACGGTGCGCTCACTGGGCACCATGTCACCGCCGGCGAAGATGCCCGGACAGCCGGTCATCAGTGAAGCCGAGACACGCACGCTGCCGTCGCCATCGAACTCGACTCCCGGCAACGTCCGCATGAACGCCGACTCCGTTTCCTGACCGAGCGCCATGATCAGGGTGTCAGCGGCCAGCGTCTCAAATCGTCCGGTCGGTCGTGGGTAACCCGAATCGTCGAGTTCCATTACCTCGACTCGCAATTCGGGACCGTCGAAGGCGCTGATCGTCCGCAACCAGTTGATGCGCACGCCCTCGCGTTCGGCGTCCACGGCTTCCTCCTCGTGGGCGGGCATCTGCTCGCGAGTGCGGCGGTAGACGATGACGGCGTCCTTGGCGCCAAGGCGGCGGGCGACGCGGGCGGCGTCCATCGCGGTGTTGCCGCCGCCGTACACGGCTACGTGACGCCCGATCGCCGGTCTTTCCCCCGAAGCGACCCCGCGCAGAAATGACACCGCGTCCATCATCGTGCCGGCGTCGCGGGCGGGAATGTCGACGCGTTTCGCCAGATGCGCACCGACCGCGACGAACACCGCATCAAAGCCGCCCTCGTCCCGCTCGGCCGCGAGGTCATCAACCCGATGATCGCTGGTCAGCCGGACGCCCATGGCTGCGATCCGGTTCAGCTCGACATCCAGTACGTCACGGGGCAGCCGGTAGCTCGGAATGCCGTACCGCATCATCCCGCCGGGCACCGCACCGGCGTCACGTATCTCGACCTCGTGGCCAAGGCGGGCCAGATGGTAGGCGGCGGACAATCCACTGGGGCCCGCGCCGATGACCAGGACTCGCTTGCCGGTGCGGGTCGACGGTCGTTCGAACCCCCAACCGCGCTCGGACGCAAGGTCACCGAGGAACCGCTCCACCGAATGGATGGATACCGAGCTGTCGAGATGGGCACGGTTGCAAACGGTTTCACATGGGTGGTAGCACACCCGGCCGTGGATTGCGGCGAAGGGGTTGTCCGCAGTGAGCCGACGCCAGGCCTGCTCGTGCCGGCCGGCGGTGGCGTGGGCAAGCCAGGCTTGGATGTTCTCGCCGGCGGGGCAACCGGCATTGCAGGGCGGCAGCAAATCGACATAGACGGGTCGGCGCTCGCGCACCGGTCCGGCCCGGGCCTGACCATGCAACAAGTCCGGAAGCGGCGTGAGATCGTTCGAAGGTCCGGCTGCGGGCCGATCGAACGCGTCGCTGCTCATTGAGCCGGCACGAGCTGATTTTCCAGCTGGAGGACTTGGCGGGTGGTCTTGATCACCGTGTCGGGGTTCAGGCTCATCGACTCGATGCCGAGCCGGACCAAGAACTCGGCCATGTCCGGGTAGTCCGAAGGCGCTTGTCCGCACAGGCCCGAGTGAATCCCGTTGCGACGGCAGCCCTCAACGGCCAGGCGAATCATCTCCTTGACGCCCTCGTCGCGTTCGTCGTAGTCGAAGGCCACGATCTCGCTGTCACGATCGACGCCGAGGGTGAGCTGAGTCAGGTCGTTGGAGCCAATGGAGAAACCGTCGAAACGCTTGGCGAATTCATCGATCAGGATCACGTTGTTGGGGATTTCGCACATCGCGTACACCTTGAGCCCGTTCTCGCCCCGGCGCAAGCCGAGGTCGGCCATCGTTTGCAGGACGAGGTCCGCCTCGGCGATTCGACGCACGAACGGGAGCATCAGAATGACGTTCGTCAAACCCATCTGTTCGCGCACACGCTGCATCGCGCGGCACTCCAACGCGAATCCCTCGGCGTAGGCGGGATGCGCGTAGCGCGAGGCGCCTCGAAAACCGAGCATCGGGTTGCTTTCGGACGGCTCGAAGGCTGCTCCGCCGATCAGGCTGGCGTACTCGTTGGACTTGAAGTCCGACATCCGCACCACGACGGGCTTGGGCCAGAAGGCGGCGGCGATGGTGCCGATCCCTTCGGAAAGGCGTTCCACGAAAAAGGCGCTCCCGTCGGGATAGCTCTGCGTGAGCCGATCGATCGTCTGACGCGCCTCGGGGTCGTCGACCTTCTCGGGGTGCAGCAGGGCCAGCGGGTGGACCCGGATGTACTCGCTGATGATGAACTCCATCCGAGCGAGTCCGACGCCGTCGTTCGGCAGGAACGACGTCTTGAAGGCGAGGTCGGGGTTCCCGAGGTTGATCATGATCTGGGTTCGCGGCCGCGCCAGGTCCGCCACCTCGGTGCGGTCCACATGGAAACTCACTTCGCCCCGGTACACGCGGCCCGAGTCGCCCTCGGCACACGACACCGTCACGACTTCGCCATCGGGCACGCAGGTGGTCGCGTCGCCGGTGCCAACCACGGCCGGGATGCCGAGTTCGCGGGCGATGATCGACGCGTGGCAAGTGCGACCGCCGCGGTTCGTAACGATCGCCGCGGCGGTCTTCATGACCGGCTCCCAGTCGGGTGTTGTGGTGTCCGCGACCAATACCTCGCCGGGCTTGAATTCCGCCAGGTGCGTAAGGTTCTCGATCCGTTTCACCGCGCCCGAGGCGATCCGTTCGCCGACCGACCGACCCTCGGCAAGTATCTCGCCCCTGCCCTCGAGCACATAGGACTCCAGCGCCGTCGCGCTGTGCTGGGAGGCCACCGTCTCGGGGCGAGCCTGGACGATGTAGAGCTTTCCGTCCAGGCCGTCCTTGGCCCACTCCATGTCCATCGGCCGCCCGTAATGCGCCTCGATGGTGCACGCGTAGCCGGCCAGCTCCAGGACGTCCGCATCGGTGAGGCAGAACCGAGCGCGGTCGGACTTTGGTGTGGGGATGTTTCGCGTCGTGTTCTTCGTCTCACCCTCGACGAGGATCATCTTCACTGCCTTGTCGCCGATGAGGCGGCGCAACACGGCGCGGTGGCCGGCGAGATAGGTCGGCTTGTGGACGTAGAACTCGTCCGGGTCGACGGCACCCTGAACCACATTCTCGCCAAGGCCGTAGGCGCCCGTCACGAAAACGGCGTCGCGAAACCCCGACTCGGTGTCGATGGAGAACATCACACCCGACGAAGAGATATCGGAGCGCACCATCTTCATCACGCCGATCGAGAGAGAGACCTTGAAGTGGTCGAAGCCCTGGTCGACTCGGTAATGAATGGCGCGATCAGTGAACAGGCTGGCAAAACAACGGCGGCAGGTGTCGAGCAGACTCTCTTCGCCTTTGATGTTGAGATACGAATCCTGTTGGCCGGCAAAGCTTGCCGTCGGCAGGTCCTCGGCCGTCGCCGAGCTCCGCACAGCGAGACTGACCTCCTCGCCGTACTCCTGCTGAAGCTTGCGGTAGGCATCCAGAATCTCACCGGCCAGATCGTCGGGGAGTCCGGCGCCGTAGACGATCTCACGGGCGTGCTTGCCTTTACGCGCCAGGGCGGCGACGTCGGCGGGGTCGAGCTCGTCGAGCTCGGCATGCAGACGATCCCATGCGCCGGCCTCGTTCAACATGTAGCGATACGCCTCGGCGGTGATGGCGAATCCGTGCGGGACGCGGACGCCTTGACTGGACAGGTTCCGTAACATCTCGCCCAGCGACGCGTTCTTTCCGCCGACGAGCGGCACGTCATCGATGCCGAACTCCTCAAAAAAGCGGACGTACCTGGATGTGCTCATGACCTGTCCTCTCGTTGCGCGTCAAGCAGTCGGCGGCATCGAGCCCGACCCACACGGCATGCAGGGTCGAACTCACCCGGTATCGCTGCCCGACACCGCCCCAATCGCTGTCGGGTAGCGGCCGTCACGCCTCGTCGATCGAGCACTCCAATGCCCGTATATACCTGCGATAACGCCACAAATGCCAACCTCCCACAGCGGCACGCACGGTGCCAGGGCCGAAGGTCACCCGAATGGGTCACAGCCCGACGGGAGGTGGCTTCAGCAGCCCGGATCCATGCTCACCAGCTGCGTACGAGACTCCAGATCATGAACTGGGAAGAAGGGCGGGAGGAAAGCGAGGACCTTGTCCTCTGCTGCGCGACCTCAAGCGTCGTCAGAATCTAGGTGGCCCAGAGCCCTCAGTCCCGTGCGCGCGTTCCCAGATCGAAAGCACCCAGCCGCCGAAGGCGGGTCACGATTTCGCAGCCCACGTCGGCGGTGCGTGAAAACTGGTGGCGCAGCAGCGGTCTGTTAGGAAGGGGTGTGCGCCCGTGTCCAACCTGGAGCTGCGTACCGGGAAAGGAAGACGCAATGAAGACGCTTGAAGGCATTCTGGCTAAGCATCCGTTCTTTAGCCGGGTGGACCCGCGTTGTCATCAACTGGTAGTCGGATGCGCGGCGAACGTCCGCTTCAACGCCGGTGAGTTCATCTTTCAAGAAGGCAGAGAAGCCGACGTCTTCTATCTCATCCGCGAAGGAAAAGTTGCGCTCGAAGTCGTTGCTCCTGGTCACGGCAGCTTGACGATTGAGACTCTGGGCGGCGGCGACATGCTCGGATGGTCTTGGTTGATACCCCCCTATCGGTGGCGGTTCGACGCGCGCGCGGTGGAGATGACCCGGGCGATCGCGCTGGATGGCAAGTGCCTGCGCGCAAAATGCGAAGAGGATCACGAGCTGGGATACGAGCTGGTAAAGGAAGTGGCTTCGGCTCTCGGCCAGCGTCTCGATGCGACACGATTTCGACTATTGGACATTTACGGCCTCGTCTAACAACCTGATCGGGCGTGCGGGGTGGCTCGTCTAACCCCCGGTTGTCCCCAGCAACGCAGTGTGTCGACTTCGTTCGTCCACTTATCGGTGCCTGTTGTCATCGGATGTAGGGGCCTTTGGCCCTAGGTTCATCCGCACCGCTCAGCAAATGCTGGGGGGTAATGCGCGAAAGCGTGAAGCTACGGCCACGGAAGCGCGGGGATGATCGTGGTTGATCGGAACTATGACGGCGGTCTTGGCCTAGCGCAACCCGCCAACAACAGTCAGATGTTGAGCCACGCCGAGGCAATGCGGCTGTTAGCCAGCGTCGAGTATGGCCGGGTGGTATTCACCCAGAACGCACTGCCGGCCGTCCGCCCGGTTAATCATCTGATGGACGAAGGCCGAATCATCATCCGCACCCGGTTGAGCACAGCAATCTCCACTGTCGTCGCATCCGCCGACGCGGGTGTGGTGGTCGCCTACGAGGCAGACGATTTCGATTCTCAGAGCCAGTCGGGTTGGAGCGTTGTCGCTACCGGCTGGGCGCACCGTGTCAACGATCCTGGCCAGGTCTCGCGCTATGAACGACTGCTGCATGCGTGGGTGAATCACGCAGACACTGTGCTTGCCATCGAGCCCCACATTGTCACCGGATTCCACATCATCGCCAGCGAGAGGTGAACCCAGGCGGCCACACCACAGGCGCGTGCCGCCACCTACAACGTGTCCGGCAACTACGAGCTAGAGGCGGCCTTAGACGCGTCTTCCGGACTCGGGTTCTCTGCCCACGGATACATTTCCTTCTGCAGTCAGTTAGTCTATGCAGCACTGGATTTGGGGCGAATCCACGCACCGATAGAGAGAATGAGCAGGATTGCCGCAAAGAAGCCACCAGCGATTCCTGAGATCAGTAGCGGCAGTTGGCCCCTTGCCCCCCACAGCAGGCCGGCCCACAGACCTGCCGACAAAACCGCGAAGCCCGTCGCACCCTGAAATATGCCTTGCGCGCTCGACTGCAGCTCCGCGGGAACGATTCCGGAGATCCATGCCTTCCCGACGCCGTCGGTGCATGCGGTGAACAATCCGTACAGCCCGAGGATGAGCCACGACGCGACTTTGTCGGTAGTGAGTCCGAGCCCGATGTAGCCGAGCGCGAAAAAGGCCATGCCTATCCCGAACACCGCAGGTCTCGGGATGCGGTCAGCGAGTGCTCCGGCCGGGTAACTACCCAACGCGTATACCACGTTGTAGCCCACGTAGGCGAGGATCACTTCGGCCACGGAAAACCCGATCCCGTTGAGGCGCAACAGGATTAGGGCATCGGGGAAGTTGACGATGCCGAAAGCCGCCAGCAGCGCGATCACCCGCCAGTACCGGCCTGGCAGTTGACGCAGGGTCGCCGCCACCGGTGCTCGGTGCGCGCGCTCAACCGGCCGGGGCCGCTCTCGCACCAACGCCACCAGGGCCACGCTCAGCATGGCCGGAACGATCGCGATGTATAGCAACGGCGGAATCTTATGGTCGAGTAACTCGTATCCGGCAAGCCCGATTAACGGTCCG
This sequence comes from uncultured Actinomycetota bacterium, assembly GCA_963767375.1. Taxonomy (GTDB): domain Bacteria; phylum Actinomycetota; class Actinomycetes; order Mycobacteriales; family Mycobacteriaceae; genus Mycobacterium. The sequence goes on along the minus strand of CAVYDT010000001.1, from coordinate 357,893 downwards.
ACAACCGCGCCGAGTGTGTCCATCGCGCGGTGAAACCCGAACACGCGGCCCCGGCTGGCTTCGTCGATTCCGTCGACCAGCAGTGCATCGCGCGGTGCGTCCCGGACACCCTTGCCGACTCGATCGACCACGCGGCCGGTCAGGACCCCGGGCCACGCACCGGCGACCGCAACGATCACCTTGCCGAGCGCGGCCATACCGTAGCCCGCCGTGATCAAAGGACGCCGCGCAAACCTATCCCCGAGTGGTCCAGCCGTCAGTTTTGTCAGCGACGCCGCTCCCTCGGCCGCGCCTTCGACGGCTCCTACGACGGCCGGCGGCGCACCGAGAACTGCGGTGAGGTAGATCGGTAATAGCGGGTACAGCAATTCGCTGGCGGTGTCTTGGAGGAACGAAACTGCCGACAACACCCACACATTGCGGTTCAGCCAGCTGCTGTTTTTAGCCGCATGAACGATCACGGGTCGACGTGTGCTGTCAGCCGGGAAATCGGACAGTGGTCCCAGGCATCAGCTGAACGACTCGACCACGGCATTCCACTTCGACTCCGGCAGCATCGCGTGGATCCACACTGATGATCACGCCCTTTCCGCTGACCCGCAGGTGCAGGTGCAGACCGCGGTAGTGGATCGGGAATGCCAGCACGCCAAGTGTTTCCGGCCAGTGCGGGGAGAGGATGATGCGGTTAGACCGGGTCTCCATCCCGGTGAAGCATCGCTGCATGAGGTCGACACTGCCGGCCATGGCCGCGAGGTGAATGCCTTCTGACGTGGTGCCGCCCTGGATGTCGGAAACGTCGGATTTGAGAGCCTGTTGGAAAAAGTCCAATGCACGATCGCGGTTGGCCCGGGCGAGTACCCAGGTATGCACCACACCGCTGAGTGTCGACCCGTGCGAGGTGCGCGCCAGGTAGTAGTCGACGGTCATCGGGATCTGATCGGGCGTGAACCGGTAGCCGAGCCGGTCGAGCAACTCACGCAACTCTTCCGACGACAGCAGGTAGAGCAGCATCAGCGCGTCGGCCTGTTTGGAAGCCTTGTAGCGGTTGATGTCGTCGCTCTCGGCCTCCAGGATGCGGTCCAGGCGTTGGATATTGCCGTACTGCCGCCGGTAACGGTCCCAGTCCAGTTCCTCCAACTCGCCATATCCCTCGAACTGGCTGATGACGCCGTCGTGGAATGGAACGAACATCCGTCGGCTCACCTCATCCCAGTGCGCCAGTTCCTCATTGCTCAGTCCGAGTGTCTCCAGTAGATCGAGTCGGTTCGGCAGCGGTAGCAGTTTCAGTGCGTCGAAGGCCCGCATGATCACCCAGACCGCCATCACGTTGGTGTACGCGTTGTTGTCGATGCCGTCGTAAGGCGCGTCGGGGTAGCCCGAGTGGAATTCGTCGGGCCCGATGACGCCTCGGATGCTGTAGCGATCGCGTTCTTGGTCGTAGCTGGCCCTGCTTACCCAGAAGCGTGCGATCTCGGCCAGCATCTCCGCGCCATAGTCGATCAGGTAGGCGAGATCCCCGGTGACCTGATAAAAGTTCCACGCGCTATAGGCGACGGCGATGCCGATGTGGTGCGCACGAGCGCTCGAGTCGGGGTTCCACCGGCCGCTGCGCGGATTGAGGTGCAGGCGTTGGCTTTCCTCGCGTCCATCGCTGCCGGATTGCCATGGGAACATCGCACCGGAGTAGCCCGCCACCGTGGCGGCGTGACGTGCCTCGGGGAGGCGCCGGTAGCGGTATCCAAGCAGCGACCGGGTGATCATAGGCAGCCGTAAGTTGAGTACCGGGAAGATGAACAGCTCGTCCCAGAAAATGTGCCCGCGGTATGCCTCACCGTGAAGTCCGCGAGCCGGCACCCCGACGTCGAGGTCGGAGCTGTTGGGTGAAACCGTCTGCAGCAGATGCAGGAGATGCAGTCGCAGGATGCGCAATTCGTCTGTGAAGTCTTCGAACTCGATGGACAGGCGCTCCCACAGATGTACCCAGTCATTCAAGTGCCCGTCGCGCAACTCGGCGAACCGGCCGAGTCGGCTCAGCCAGCGCTGGGCATCGACACTGGGTTCGGACGTCGCGACATCGCGCCCGGTGAAGAGGGTCACGATCTTCTCCACCGTCAACGCGTCACCGACTGACACTTCGACGGCGATATCGTGACCGATTTCGGCTGCCTCGTCGACCAGGTGGTACGTAGCCGGGACGGGAGTCCCGTCACGCCACACGATGCTCCGCGCCGCCATGGCAATGGGAACGCGCGATTGAGTCGTCTGAACTGTCAGCAGCACAGAGTGGTCAGAGATCTCCCGCTTTTCAACCAACTCCAAATGATTGTTGGCCAAGTCCCGGTAGCGCTCGACCAGTGAGTTCGTGACGTTGCCGTCCAGCGTCGAGCGGATCTCGATTGTCCCGGACCAGTCCTCCGCGACGATCGTCGTCTGAAGGGCACCGACGTGGGGCATGTGCATCGCGACGAATCGTTGCTGGGTCAGCGAACTGGTGCGTCCGGCGTCGTCACAGAACCGCACCTCCCTCGTCAGTACCGCGCCGCGAAGGTCGAGGGTCTGCCGGTAAGACAGCACCCTGACCGCGTCGATGTCGAACCAGCTCCCGCCGTCGACCCGGAAGGTCAGGGCAAGCCAATTAGGCAGGTTGACCAAACTCTCGTTGTCGATTGCGGTGCCTGATACGTTGTCGACGAGACGGTTGTAAACCCCGGCGGCGTAGGTGCCCGGATAGTGCACCTGGTCGGCCTTCGATTCGGGCGCGGCGCCACGGGTGGCAAAGTAACCATTTCCCAACGTACACAAGGACTCACGAAGCTTCTCGCTCTGCGGGTCATACGCCTCAAAGGTGAAATCCCAAGCCTTGGAAGATGTCTGGTGATTGCTTGCCAGCCAATTCGATCCACGCTGGATGAACTCCCGTACCTGATCGGGACTCTGCAGACTGAAACGGGCGGCCGTCTTGCGGTCGCCATCCTCGTCGTGCCGCACAACAATCCCGATACCGTCGAACTGGACGGCCTCGAATGCGTCTTCGTCGGTGAGGTCGTCGCCGATGTAGATCGGCAACATGGAACCCGACGGGTCGATGCGAGCACGAATCCAAGCCAGCGTGGTCCCTTTGTCCCAGTCAATGTCCGGCCGCAGCTCGACTACCTTACGACCGCTAGTTACGCGTAGGCCGTCTCGCTGTCCGAGCTTGTGTGTGGCAGAAACGATCTCGCCGATGTGCTCCGGTGCGACCTCGCGGTAGTGAACCGCGACGGCGAAGCGCTTATGTTCTACCCGTACCCCGGGAACCTCCGCCAGGCTCTTGGCTAACTCGGCCGCCGCACGCTCGAGGACATGGACGGCAGCGGCGGCCGCTTCGTTCCGGTGATAAGTGCCGTCCGGTTCGGTTAGTTCAAAGCCGTGACTGCCCGCGTACCAGATACCCGGTATCGGGACCCGGGCGCGGATATCGGCGAGGTCCCGGCCGCTCAGTATGGCGACGGGGCATTGCGACGCCAAGCTCTCCAGCGCCTTGGCCGCTCCGTCGACGAGGGTGGCGGCGCCGGGATCGTTAACGATGGGGGACAAGGTTCCGTCGTAGTCGAAAAACAACACCGGTTCTCGGGCGCCGAGAACACCGATTATCTGACCGTACGACTCCACCGCATCGGGGAGTTCCGACATCCGCCTGTCACCCGCGCGTACAGCGACGTCGTCCAGGTCCGCAACCACGACGTCGGCGCCGCACCTCAGTAGTCTGTCGGCCTGCCCGGCGCGGTCGACACCGATAGCGAGTGCGAAACCGCCGGCGTGGGCCGCCGCTACCCCGGCCCCGGCGTCGTCGACAACGACAGACCGTTCCGTACGCACCCCGAGTCGGCGGGTGGCGTCGGCGAGGGCTGCGGCAGGGACGCCGTCGACACAGACACCGAAAAGGTCATCAATCCCCGCGGCTTTCAAGAGCTGTTGACCGCCCGGGCGCAACATGTAGACCGCCGTGGCGACCCCGACATCGAGTAACTTTCGCACTAGGTTGATCGTCGGCTCGAACACCGCAACACCATCGGTGTCTGTCAACACAGCGTCGAGGTTGAAGATCACGGCGTCGTGGTAGCGCGGGTCGACGGTGACCCGCGGCGTCATGGCGATGTCCTTGCTTGAGCCGACAACCATTGGTCTGCAGGCCGCAATTTCCCGTCGTTGCGCCTGGGCGCGTCGATGTCTATGGGGTCGGCGACCATCTCGAAAAGCCGCTCGACATCTTCACGGGTGCAGGGCGCGGTGCCGGGAGTCAACAGCATGGCCGCACCGGCAGCGATGCCCAGCCGCATCGCCTTGTCGAGTTGCCAACCGCGGCTGAGCCCCACCGTGATGCCGGCGACCATGGCGTCACCGGCGCCCACGCCGCTACCGAAAGGCACCATTACCGGCGAATAATGTTGACTTGCAGTTGGTGTGGCGACCAGGGCGCCCTTAGACCCGAGTGACACGACGACGACCTGAGCGCAGCCGCGGTCGACGAGTTCGTGTGCCGCGGCGAGCTGCTCTGACTCGTTGACAAGTCGCCGTTCGACACATTCACGCAGTTCTCGCACGCTCGCTTTGAGCAGAAAGACACCGGAAGTGATGTGCCGCAGTCCAGCCCCGGAGGTGTCGAGAATCAGCCGCGCACCGGCCTCGCCACAGACCTGGGCGACCCGCTGATAGAGGTCGGTAGGCACACCGGGTGGCAGACTGCCGCTAGCCACGACGAAGTCCGCGGACGCTGCCGCGGCGCTGAGTTTGTCCAGGCACTCGGTCTGCTCGGCATCGGTGAGCCGCGGACCGGGGAGCACGAATCGGTACTGCTGCCCGGTGCTGTCCTCGTCCACGGTGAAGCTTTCCCTGGTGGAGCGAGCCACCGTGATCCGCTGCACCGCCACCCCTGATTCAGCGACAAGAGTGGTCACCTTGTCGCCGGCGTGGCCGCCGGCCGGAAAGAGCGCCGATGCCGACGCGCCGAGCACCTGGGCGATTCGCGCGACGTTGATTCCGCCGCCGCCGGGATCGTAACGGGGCAGCCCGCATCGCATTTTATCGGTGGGAATGACCCGATCGGTGTCCGTGGTGATGTCGAGCGCCGGATTCATCGTCAGGGTCACAATCGTGGTTCCCGACCTCGTCGGTGCTTTCATTTGCCGTGGTTTCCGCTCTCTCGGGGCTGTCTTGCGCGACACCTGAATCCGACCAGTTAACCGACGCCGGCGGTAGGGACCGAAGTCCCGCGTCCGGGGCCGTTCGTCGGCGCTGAACTCAGCGACCGTCCTGATGCCGGGCCCCGCGTCTTTCACCGCTCAGGTCAACGCACTTAGGCCAGCGGTTCGCGGGCAACAATGACGGGCACGCGGGCCAAGAGCACCACTGCCGCGCTGACCGAGCCCAACAACATTCCGGCGAATCCGCCGCGGCCATGACCGCCGACTACCACGAGCTGAGCCGACTCGGATGCATCCACGAGTCCACGGGCGGGCTCACCGCGCACGATGAGCCGACAAACAGGCACATCGGGGTAGCGCTCACCCCAGCCGGCCAGACGCTCGGCCAGTATCTCGTCCTCTACCGCCTTCAGTGCGGGCCAGCCGGGACCGGGCAAACTGACTATGTCATCGAACACACTCACATCGCTCCACGCGTGCAAGGCCGTCAGCCCTACCTTCCGGCGTGAGGCTTCATCGAACGCGATCGCGGTCGCCAACTCCGACTCCCGCGATCCGTCAATCCCCACCAGCACCGAGGCGCGCGTGGCATCGGCATTCAATTGGACGCCATCATGGACAACGGCGACCGGACAATGCGCGTGATAGACAAGCCCGGAGCTCACCGAACCCATATGACGGCCCCGCAACGTGCCGGTACCGAGGCAACCCACCACAACCAAGTCGGCGTCTTTAGACAGGTCGACTAGAGCGGGAACGGTAATAGCAGAAGGCATTTCGCAGTCGATCTCTGCTGAGCCACGCTGACAGCTTTCGCCCGCGATCTTGAGCGCTTCGTCGAGCACTTGTCGCCCTCGCTCGCGCTGCCCACCCATCCACGCTGGGACCAATGACGATTCCAGCCATGTCCCCGCCGTCGCCGGAACAACATGCACCAACGTCAGCGGAACATTGCGTAACTCGGCATCCCGCGCGGCCCACTGGACCGCGACCTTAGAGCCCGGCGAGCCGTCGACGCCGACGACGACCCCCGGGTGCGTAGTGAGTTTCGACATGACTTCTCCTAATTTTCTTTGCTACACGGGATGTGGTGCCGTGTGGTAGAGAGCGGCACCCGCGGTGACCCCCGCGCCGGCGACAATGAGCAAAACGCCGGCGCCGGGCGGGAGTTCTTCGGCCGCACTACGGAGTCGGGCGCGAAACGGCGCCGGGGGTCCGTCACCCTCCATCACCAACCAGTTCTTGGGCATTCTTCGCTCTCCTTCGCTTTCCCAGGATGGGTCGCCACGCCCCGGCCCAACAGAGCATTTCGACCCCTTAGTGGGGAGTGATTGATGAAGTCGGCACTTTTGGACCGCGGGACGACCAAATGCCCTGGCCACACGGTCCCCCAACTCCACCACGTGATGACATGCGGCAGTAGATCGGTGACTTAGGGCCCTGCGGCCCGACGAGTCGGTGGTGGAAGCTCGCGAAGTGACCTACACGGAAGCGGGACGGTGAGCGAAACGCGCGCCAATCTGGGTGAGCTGGCGTACGTCACCGCTGGTGACTGGTTCAGTCGACGCTTTCGAAAGACAGCATCTCATGCCGCACGATCGACTGATCGCCCACTCAACCAGCCCGACCAGCGCTTTAGCTCGTGATGCCGATCCTGAAGTCCCGGGAATGCGAGGACTTTGGCCTCTGCTGCTGGGCCCCAAGAGTGGTCAGACTTGAGGTGGCGCGCAACCGATGCTGCGCCCAGACCAAAGAACTACGAGGAGATCACTATGGCTATCCGGGTGGGCGTGAACGGCTTTGGGCGTGTCGGCCGAAACTTCTTCCGTGCGGTGGACGTACAGCGTGCGGCAGGCACCACCGACATCGAGATCGTCGCGGTGAACGACCTCACGGACAACAAGACTCTGGCGCACCTCCTCAAATACGACTCCGTCCTCGGACGCTTACCGCACGACGTGTCGGTCGACGGCGATCACCTCGTGGTGGGAGACCAGCGGATCAAGGCGTGGTCCATCGCTGACGGGCCGGCGGCCGTGCCGTGGGGAGACCTCGGCGTGGATGTCGTTATCGAGTCGACCGGTCGGTACACCGCCGCGGAGCAGGCCCGCGGTCACCTTCACGGCGGAGCTAAGAAAGTGGTGGTGTCCGCGACGTCGAAGGGTGCAGACCTCACCGTTGTGATGGGTGTCAACCACCGCGACTACGACGGCACGCAGACCGTCGTCTCCAACGCCTCGTGTACTACCAACTGCCTGGCGCCGATGGCGATGGTGCTCGACGAGGTATTCGGAATCGAGCGCGGGCTCATGACCACCGTCCACGCGTACACCCCGGACCAGAACCTGCAGGACGGTCCGCACCGCGACCTTCGTCGGGCCCGCGCCGCGGCGATCAACGTGGTGCCCACGTCCACCGGGGCCGCCCGCGCGATCAGCGTGGTGTTGCCCCAGCTCGAGGGACGGCTCGATGGGTACGCGCTGCGGGTGCCGGTGCCCACCGGTTCAGCCACCGATCTCACCGTCATCGTCCGCGAGCCGGCGACCGTCGAGGCAGTCAACGCCGCGTTCGCGGCTGCCGCCGACGGTGAGCTGAAGGGCTTCCTCACCTACACCGAGGACCCCATCGTCTCCTCCGACATCGTGACCGACCCGTCGTCGTGCATCTTTGATGCCGGACTCACCAAAGTCACTGGTGATCTGGTGAAGATCGTCGGCTGGTACGACAACGAGTGGGGCTACTCCCACCGCCTCGCCGACCTGACCGGCCTGGTGGCGTCCACCCTCTGAGCCGCTCACCCAGGGCATCAACGCGGGCAGGCTCGGGAACCATACTGGGACGGAGCTCAAGCGTCGTGAAACGTCAGAACCTCGCGAAGTGGCCGCCGCGGCGTCATGGGGGGGACCTCGCCAACCGCGGCGGCTTCGCCGACGCGAATCACCACTTGCTGCATAGCTTCCCGCCCGGTCAAGGTGCCGATGAGGTTGCGGCTGGACGATAGCTCCGTGAGATGGGTCAGCGTGCATGTCGCCATCCCGGCCAACGTGCACTCCAACAGCAGTGCGGACAACGCTTCGCCGCAGCGCAAGGCCTCGTCGTGGGTGTCTTCGTCGGTGGACAGAACGAGCACTTTGGACTGATCGTGTCCGAGGTAAGCGCGCCGCTGGTTGTGAGGGCTGGCCGGGAATGGACGTCCGACGTCGACCTCATCACTTTCGGCTGACGATACGAGCGAAGTACTCGGAATCCCATCAATATTCTCAAAATGATTTGTCCACCAGTACAATTCGGTGTGATACGAGGAATCGTACTCTCGAAGCGATTCGGTTAGTCGTGACGCCCTGGCCAATTCCGAGCGCAGCTCTTCGGCTATCACGTCGAGGTGAACTGTTTCGCCGTTGATGCTGTTGCGCAGCACAGGTTCCAGGGAATCCCAATTGCTCGGGGGAGCGAAGGAAAGCCGATCGGTGCGGCGGTGCAGGATCGCGTCGGCGCGGCGGCGATCGCCCTCGGTGACGAGGCTCATTGGGCTGAAATCAAGTGACGCGAGATGATCGAGGTTGTTCGGGTTGGGAAATCTGTCGACGTTGGCGGTCCACCCGGCTGCCGCCACCGCGACGCGTAGATGGTCGAGGATGGCGCCGCAGCTGATAAGAGCCTCCCGCCCCGACTTGTCGGTGGAGTAGAGAATCCGGCTGTGATCGACGTATAGGTGCAGTCTGGCGCCGTCGGCGACCCACTGCCAGGGTTGGCTGTTGTGCAAGGAGGGGGCCCGGCACGCCAACTGCACCGCGGCCTTTAGTACGTCGGTATCCAGCAACGTATCCGGCATGATCAACCTCCAGTTCCTGTGTAAGGTCCACCCTGGAACACAACGGCGCACGGCACCAGGGTCATTGGTCGTCGAGTGCTAGGGCCATTGGTTCTGCAGGTTCTGGTATCCGACGATCGGACCCTCCCGCAGACGCACCCAACCAGAACCTGAGACGCGCCATGAAGCATGCTCGGCGTTCGGTCAGGCGCGAATGGACTTCTCCATCGGCGGCGAGCCGAATTGGAACCGGCGGCCCGTGACCATCTCAGGAATCACCCGCAGATAGTGCGTCTTTTCGGGCGCCGTCCACGACAATACCTGGGCACGCTCGGCGTCCTCGATCTCCTCATTGGTACGGAGCGAGCGTGCGGTGCCCTTGACGACCACACTCCAGCCCTCGGCTACGTTATGGTCATCGGCCTCGAACACCACGTGATTGTTTATCGCGGCGCTGACCAACTTGGTGCCCTCCGCGGTGCGCAACAGGATCGTTCGGCGCTGAACGACGTAGTTCACCGGGAAGATATCGGGTCGGCCGTCAACACTCGTGACCAGCCGTCCTAGCGTCACTCCTGCCATCAGATCCCAGCATTCGTGCGTCGGCAGGATGGCGATCCCGTCATCGTTTCGAGTTTGATGCGTCATAGGGATGAGGCTACTCAAGAAAGCAGGGCCATTGCGCCTGCCGAAAGTCCCGACTCGCATGGACGAAAGTTAGGAGCCTCAACTGATCCCGGGCGGACCACTCTGCATTGTGTATCTCGTGGATTTCTTGCGGATCTGCAAGACATCGTCCAACGGACGCCGTGGTGTGGGCGCCGGAAGAACTTCCATTGGCGGTGCTATCCCCGCGCGGATCAGCACCTGTGGCTCGCCGCGCTGCTCGATCAGGCTGCGCACGATATCGCGGCTTTCATCAACCTCGATCAGATGGGTCAGCGTGCAGGTCGCCATGCCGGCCATCGTGCACTCCAGGAGCACTGTCGAGAGCGCTTCGCCGCACCTCAACACATCCGCTCTGGCGTCCTCCGGGGTAGACAGCACGAGAATTTTCGACCAGTCCACCGTGACCTCGGGACGCCGATCTTGGTGGCTTCTGATCGGGAATTCGCGCCCCACATCGACGCGGTAGTGTTCTTTGTCGGACGCTAGTGCGCTCGGGGGTACACCCTCGTTTACTACAAACGGCGAAGTCCACCAATCTAGTTCGGCGTGATACGACCAATCGTCGCGGCGAACTACCTCGGTGAGTTGTGAAGCCTCGACCAACTGCGGTCGCGCGTCGTCGGAGAGCACATGAAGTGTCACCAGGCTGTCATCGAACATACTCCGCAGCACAGGTGCGAAGGAATCCCAATATGTAGGCCAAGCGAACGGAAGCCGATCGGTCCGGCGACGCAGTATCGCGTCGGCGCGGTCGCGCTGGGCGCCGGTGACGTGATCGACGGAACTGAATTCAATCGATGCCAGCTGGTCCGGGTCGTTCGGGTTGGGAAGCCGTTTGATTTCCGCGTGCCAACCCGAAGCCAGCATCGCGACACGAAGGTGGTCGAGCACTGCGCCACAACTGATGATCGCTTCTCGACCCGAATCGTCCGCGCCTGGAACTGTTCGGTAACGATCGACGAACAGGCGCAGAACCCCGCCCTCGGCCACCCACCGCCACGGCTGGCTGTTGTGCACGGATGGAGCCCGGCAAGCCAGTTGCACCGCCTTCTGGAGAACCTGGGTGTCCAGCGTCGCATGCATGAAGTCACAACCCCTCGCCGAGCTTCCGGTTTGTCATCGACGCTACGGAGACAACGGCGTTGGTGACTAGAGTCGGAAGTCCCGGTCAGCAGGGGCCGTTCGCCGCTAAGCTGCCACCGCGACAACCCTGGCCGACGTCGCGGTCATTGATCCATCGCGATTCGGTCAAGGTGCAGGACCGTAACTGCCCTGAATATTTGGCGAAGGAGCCGATGCGAACGGGGCTAACACGCGCACCAGGGCCAACGGCCTGACGCCGGGGACCAAGGACTCTGGCATCAGATGTTCGCACGCCTGAGGGTCGTAGCTATACAGGAGGCAGCAGAAAACGATGATCCAAATGATGACGGACACCAAGGTGGTCACGACGGCGGTCGAGTTAGCGTGTCGTGCTCCCTCGCTGCACAACAGCCAGCCTTGGCGGTGGGTTGCCAGCGGCGCAAGCGTCGATCTATTCGTTGACCCACGCCGAACGGTGACATCGACCGACAGGTCACGCCGGGAAGCGATCATCAGCTGTGGCGCCGCGCTCGATCACTTTCGGGTTGCGATGGCCGCCGTTGGTTGGGAAACGAACGTCGAACAGTTTCCCAACCCGAACGATCTCGCCCACCTCGCCTCGATCGACTTCACTTCGCTCGACTACGTGACGCAGGCCCGGCGCGACCGCGCCGATGCGATACTGCGTCGCCGGACCAACCGACTACCGTTCCGTGCGCCGAAGCACTGGGCGTCGTTCGAACCCGTACTGCGCAGCTCATTCGAAAATGAGTTGGTCACCCTTGACGTGTTGGCCGACGACATGCGACCGCGGTTGGTCGAAGCGTCTCGACTCACCGAAGCCTTACGCCGCTATGACGATCTTTACCACAATGAATTACGTTGGTGAACAGCGCCATTGAGAGCGTTCGAAGGAATACCCCAAAGCGCATTGGTGTCAGAGTCGGACGACCGCAGAGTCGACGTGAACCGTCGGTTTCCCATCGACCCGTTCGATGAGCGGAGCTCTGCGGGCACCTACGATCAAGCGAAAATCCTCGTGCTGTCCACACCCAGGGACACGCGCGTGGATGCCCTGAATTGCGGCGAGGTGCTTTCGGCGATCCTGCTGGAGTGCACTATGGCTGGACTGGCAACGTGCCCGGTAACGCACATCACGGAGCTGGAATCCTGTCGGGACATTATGAACTCACCAGCGTTGAAGCGGACGTTCGACGCACATCCGATTACCAGTTGATGACAACGCGGGTCCACCCGGCCAAAGAACGGATGCTTAGCCAGAATGCCTTCAAGCGTCTTCATTGCGTTTTCCTTTCCGGGTACGCAGCTCCAGGTTAGGCACGGGCCTTATGTGTCTTGGGTGGGGTGCCGCTGCGGGCGCGCTGTTGACCGCGATCCATCCGTGCTCCAACAGCTGCGTCAACATTCGCGGCTGACCGTCGGCTGTGGTGGCTCACGGCAAGCGGTCGCTCAGGAAAACGCGAGCTGTGGACCCGCCTGCTTCGTCCCCGCCGCCTCCGTCAGTTCCTGATAGGCCCGCAGCGTGTGGCGCGCGAGCTCCGTTGGGTCGTCGATCGCCGCGGCGTTTGCGACGAACCCGAAGTCCATGTGGTCGTGGTAGGAGGTAAGCGTGGCGTTCAGCCCGATGGAGGCCGCAAGCGCGGAGACTGGGTAAACCCCGACGAGGCGTGCGCCGTTAAGGTACCGGGGCTCCTTGGCGCCCGGCACGTTGGAGATGGCGAGGTTGCAGGCAGGGTGCGCAACCCGGTCCAGGTGTGTCGATGCTGCCAGGCCCGCGATGGCGATGATTGCCACCGCGTAGGTCATCGCCGCGTCGTTCGACATTCCACCCAGCTCCTTCTTGGCCGTGGCGATCGAGTCCACCACCTGCCGGATTCGCTCCGGCGCAGTCGCGCTGGGCTCGCCGAGTCGCACGAACATCGCCGACACTCGCGTGCCGATCGTGGTGTCGCCGTCGGCACGCAGCGACACCGGACACATCGAGATGAACGGGTGCGCGAAGGCGCGGCCGGTCTCGCGCAGGTAGGCATGCAGCCCGGCGTCGACGACGGTGACGGCGACATCGTTCAGGGTCGCCCCGAAGTGTCGGCCGACCTCGTGCATCTCCTCGAGCGGGAGCGAGAGCGTCGCGAATCTCCGTGCCATCGTAAGCGGCTCGTTGGTGGGGGCGTGCTGCGCGGTGAACGGCAGGCTGCCCTCGAGATGCGAGCCCAAGAGCCCCGCGAGGGTCTTGCGCAGCGCGCCGATCGAGACCTGGTTGAGTGCCCCGACCTGCGTGAGCGCCGCGCGGATCGAGGTGGCGATTCTCTGCGCGACCGGCGTCGGCGGGTGCGGCGTGGGTGTCGGCGCGCCGAGTGCAAAGCCGGGCGCGGCGATCGTGTGCTGAGCGGACGTGCTCAGGCCTGCGTAGAGGCACTTAATGCCGGATTCGCCGTCGATGATGGAGTGATGGGTCTTCGTGTACATCGCGAACATGCCACCCGGTACCCCATCAATCAACCAGCAGCGAAAGAGCGGGCGGTCGCGATCCAGCGTCGGCTCGTGCAGATCGGCCACGAGCCGAAGCAGATCGTCGTAGCAGGCTCCGGCGGGGAGCGACAGATACGCAATGTGATAGTGGGGGTCCCAGCTCGCCACCTCCCGGAAATGGGGGGCGCCACCTCCAAAGAGTTCCGGGACATAGTTAAACGGCGGCGCCGGCGGGTACGCCCGTAACGCCGTCACGATCTCGCGCACGACGGGCGCGCGGCCGGCGGGCTTTTTGAACAGCAGCATCGCCCCGACGTGCGTCGGGCTGGTCGCTGACTCGATCAGCAGCCATGACAGGTCAAGCGGCGGAATCGGTTTAGGCATAATGCAGGCCTTCGAAAAATATTGGTGCTTCCGTTCGACAATCCGAACCTTGACGCAGATGTTCCTCGCCGGAGATCACTCGTCACAAGGGCACTATGGCCTCGCTCCGGCGGTCGAAAGTAGCTTAGATCACTTGGCAATGAACCATTGGTCAAGGACTTAGGGCTGCACCAACCCCGCCTACAGTCGCATCGACCGCATAGTCGTGTCGTGCCGCGGGCGCATCTACCCGGACACCCAGGTACGGGACCAGTTCACCCCACCAGAAGGGCCGCTGATCAGCGGCACTATTTCTTTGGATCGCCGGTCTCACATCAACAACTCATCAAGCAGGAGTTACGACAGGTTCACGGATCCCTGCGGGATTAAAATTACGACGCATAACATCATCTGGACGCGGTCTATGGATGTGGTAGCTCCCCCAGACGCTGTCATGGCCGCGCGGACGGCAGGTCAGTACGAGCAGCTGAGCGTCGCTCCCGACGGCGGCGAATGTCCTTTTCTGAAGGGACCAAGGTCACCGGTATTGGCAGAGGTCGTGACGACAGCCGGCTGGAGTCGTACTTTGGGCACAAATGACCGAGTTCATGCGCAACAGCGATGCGTTCACGTGGGCGATGGAAAGCGATCCTCGATTGCGTTCCACGGTGGTCACGGTGATCATGCTCGATCGATCTCCGGATTGGGAAGAGGTACGCAACCGCTTCAGGCTCATCTCGCGCAAGGTGCCGATGATGCGACAGCGAGTCGTCCCGTCTCTGCCGCCCGCGCCGCCGCGGTGGGAATACGCGCCGGACTTCGACCTCGACTTCCACATGCGCAGAGTGACCGCGACCGCGCCCGGCACCTTCGACAAGGTGCTGGAAATGGCCCGAGTCGCGGCGATGGAGGACTTCGATCGGGCACGCCCGCTCTGGGAGGCCACGTTGATCGACGGCCTCGAAAATGACGGCGCGGCAATGGTCCTCAAGTTCCACCACGCTCTGACTGACGGCGTCGGAGGCATCCAGATCGGAATGATCCTCTTCGACTTGTCCGAGGTCCCCGAGAAGCACGGACCAGTGGCGGAATTGCCTGAAGTGCCCCCGCCGCCGTGGCTGCGCGGCTACCGCGACACTGTGCGATACGACGCCCAATTGGTCGGGAACGCGCTGATGGGCACACTGAAGAGTGTCCCGAAGCTGATTTCCAACGGCATTCGGCGGCCGGTACTTACCGTTTCGTCGGCTGCGGAGATGGCCGCGTCGGTCTACCGAACCGTGCGCCCGGTGAACCGGACGGGTTCGCCGCTGATGAGGAAGCGCAGCCTCATCCGGCGTCTCGGCGTGCTGGAGGTTCCGTTGCCGCAGCTTCGGGCTGCCGCGCACCGTTGCGGCGGTGCGTTGAACGATGCGTTCGTCGCGGGCGTGGCCGGCGGGCTGCGCCGCTACCACGAACAGCACGGCGTCGCGGTCGGCGACCTTCACCTCACGATGCCGATGAGCCTGCGCGAAGAGGGCGACGAGATGGGCGGCAACCGGATCACCTTGATGCGGTTCGACGTGCCGGTCGGCGTCCCTGATCCCGCCCAGCGAATCCGCCAGATCCACGAGAGAACCGGCAGGGTGCGCCACGAGAAGTCGCTGCCCTACACGCAATGGATCGCCGGTGCCCTCAACATGGTGCCGCGGTGGTACATCGGCTCGATCCTGCGTCATGTTGACTTCCTGTGCAGCGACGTGCCGGGAATTCCGATGCCGGTGTTCCTCGGTAGCGCCCGGGTGGTGACCCAGTACGCATTCGGACCCACTATCGGCGCGGCGGTAAACGTCACGTTGCTCACGTACGTGGACACCTGCGCGCTAGGCATCGACGTGGACACCTGCGCGATTCCCGACTACGACGTGTTTTCCGAGAGCCTCGTGGCGGGTTTCGACGAGGTGCTGGCGCTCGCCTCGGCTCCTGCCTGACGTTGCCGGCTGCTGGTGCGCGCCGTCGCGCGTTGGTACGTCGCCGTCGCGACCTGGTGGAAATCGAGCTCGCCGGGCCGATTACGGCGTTGATGACGCGGGGAATGCTGCGCGGCATCAAAAGTCGCGTCCAGGCCCCGCTCGAACATTACGTCGTGGACATCGACGGCGATGCCAACTGACAAGTTAAGAACGCACCACAATCATTCAGGGTGAACCATGATCGAGTGGCTGTGCGGACCGATGAGACGCTATCCGGGCGACCCCCGCGCCCATCGCCGGTAGTCGGCCACCCGGTTGCCGAATGCGCACCAGCCCGAACGCACATCGATCCGCGTCGTTGTACGCGCGTGATCAGCTTTGGCGCGCAACGATAATCGGCGCGCGGACCGCGTGCACGACCGCACTGCTCACCGAACCCAACAACATGCCGGGGAACCCACCGCGGCCGCGACTGCCGACGACCACGAGCTGGGCCCCCGCCGCACGGTTGATCAGACGGCTTGCGGGGTTATTGAAGGCGATATTGGGGCGTACGGACACGTCGGGGTAATGTTCGCGCCATCCCGCGAGCCGCTCGGCCAGTGTTTTTTGGGCGGCCGCGCGACGCTCGTACCAGTCGGCGTCGGGCACGTCCGGTCCATCGGCATCGCTCCAGACGTGCAGCACCACCAGATAGACCCCGCGCCACGACGCTTCCTCGAAAGCGATGGCGGTGGCCAACTCCGATGCTGGTGAGCCGTCGATGCCCACCACCACCGGACCCTGCGTCGGCGCCGGCTGATCGGTGTCGTCGTGGATGACGGCGACCGGGCAGCGCGCGTGATGAATGAGTCCGGTGCTGACCGATCCAAGCAATCCGCGCTGTAATGCGTTGCGCCCGCGGCTTCCGACGACGATCATCTGGGCTTGGTCGGCCAGGTCGATCAGGGTGGGAACAACCGCGGAGAACAGCAGTTCGGTGTTGATCGTCAGTGGACTGCTGTGCTCAGCCGCATCTTCGATGAGCCTGACGGCTTCATCCATCACCTGCAGCGCCTGTTCTTTCCGCTTTTGATCGAAATCGGCCGGGAGGGGAGACGTGGACAGCCCCCAAGACGACCACGAGCCCTCAGGGGTGTGCAGCACGTGCACGAGCGTGAGCGGAACGTTGCGCATCACCGCCTCATCGGCGGCCCACCGCAGCGCCGCACGTGAACACGCGGATCCGTCGACACCGACCAGAATTCCCAGACGTGTTAACCGATCCGGCATTTCAGCACCCTTCTCGCTCATCGACCGTCTGCGCGCCAACCGCTCGCCGCTGTGAACTCATACAAGCGACGCTAGACGAAGGACCTATCGCCCCCGGGAGTGCCATTCGTCCCCACCCCCGGGGGGCCAAGGTCACAGATCCGTTCAGCCGGCACCAAACCTGTCGCCTGCGTAAACACTGAAGCCGGGCTCTTCTCGAACCCCACAAGAGGGAATAAGGGATCTAGAGGTGAGGACCAAGGCCTCTAATCAGCCACCGGCGTAATCCGTACCGTTCTGCAAAGTTTCTCTAACGGCCTTGATTGCTGGGAGTTCACGATGTTCGACAGGTATCCACCGAAGTCGATAGTCGTTGGTGTTGACGGATCACAAGCGGCGATTCGCGCCGCCCGGTGGGCCGTCGACGAGGCAGCCGGCACCGACATTCCGCTGCGTCTGCTCTATGTCACCAAAGCGAACCCGAGCGCTAGCCCGGATCAAGCAAGAGCGGCACTAATGGCGGCGGAGGAGGTTGTACACGACGCATACCTCGCTATTGATGAAATGGGCAAGCCGCTGAAGGTCGAGACGGAAGTTCTCCACGGACACCCGGTGCCGACGCTGATTGCTGCTTCACGTTCCACGACATTGCTATGTGTCGGGGACACAGGAGCCGCGCAGCACCCGAACTCCTGGTTAGGTTCGACTGCAAAGGAATTGGCGCAGTCGGGCCATTGCTCGGTCGCAATCGTCCGAGGCGACCGCCACGACACGGGCGCGATGGGTGGCGGTTGGATTGTTGCGCTCGTAGATGAGTCGCCAGATGGCATCGACGTTTTGGAGTTGGCGATCCACGAGGGACGGCACAGACGCGCTCCATTGCGGGTGCTGACAGCAGCACAATCGCGATCCGGTGACATTCAAAAGGATCGTGGTCCCGTAACCGGTGACTCTCATTTGAAGCGTTGCATGCACAACTACCCCGAGGTCGAAATGGATACTGTTGTTTGGAAGGCTCGTTCTTCGACTATCTCGTCGAACATGCCGCGTCCATCCAGCTGGTCATGGTCGGTGCTGCCCGGACGGGCGAAGTACAGCAGCTCCTCGGCGCCGCTGGCGCTCTCGCCTTGCGTGACAGTGATTTCTCCTTGCTCATCGTCGGTCTTCAACGGCCGGGCCGCTAATACATAGACGGCTCTGGATGAGCAAAGGAAGTGAAATGGCTTCTCCGATAGGTGATCCGCCGTTGTTGACTGACTCTGACGTTGATGCGCTCGCGTGGCAATTCTTGAACTCTGCCTACGCTGACGACACGTATGCCGATTGGCCGCTTGATCGACGCCTCGACGGCTTTCTTCGTCGCCACGGATTGTCCCGTATCGCTGAAGACGGCGATGCATATGATCTCGTCATTGACCGTGTCATGGACTTCATCGGCGTAGTGTCCCACCCGGTTCGAACACCCCGCTAGGTCATCGTCGCTGTCGGGTCGTGAGTAGGTGCTGGGCCCTCCCCGGCCACCATCCGTTGTTGGCGGGCAAGGACTTTTGTGGCCGTCCGTTCGAAACTCGTGGGAACCGCCGGTGGGAGATCTGACGAACGGCCCATACGGCAGGAGCGTCTTCCTGGTGTGGGCGCGCATAACCCGGAAGCCGCAGACCCGCTCAGTGTCGTTCGATTGGGGCGCGCCATCGGAGTGATTTACGAGCCCGCGACCGAACGGCAGAGCCACTATTTCCACGTGCGGCCCGCCGACCAATTCGACGCGATGATTCACATCGACAGGACCCGGGCGCTCGAACCCCTAGAGCCTACGAGTCTGCGGATCGCCGGCGAAAAGCCAGAAACGTACCCGACCGGGCTATAACCACCAACGAGCGGAGTCAACGAACTATGGAGACGTCAGCCGAGCCAGCTCCCAGCCGAGCGCAAATCTCACGTTGATCTGAACCCAGCGCTCGACATCACGGCAAGCGTTGACGCTGCCGCAGTCACGATAGGACTCACTCGTGGATGGCCGCTCGTCAAATCCCTTCGTTTGGGCATCGCAGCGGGCGCAGCCATGCTGATGACGCCTGGTAGCGCAGCCTGCGATTGAGCGGACGTGGAGAAGTTATTCGCCCTATCGGGAGAACCCTCCGGCCACTTCTCGGGACGAACGGCATCGAATTGGGGCCTAATGGCCCCTCCGCAAAGACCGCCGGCTCAATAGCCTGACATTGAGTCAATCGGATGTCGGCCGTTAGCCCGTAAGTCAGGAGCACACATGGACCAGCTGCATTCGAAGTCGGTGGTCGTCGGCATCGACGGATCGCAAGCTGCGGTTAACGCCGCCAAGTCGGCGGTCGACGAGGCGATCAGCTGGCAGATACCCCTTCGCCTTGTCCATGTCGTCGGGCGCAGCGAAGTGCAATCAGCATCGCAAGACATTTCGGACTGGGAGCTTGAATGTGGCGAAATGGCGCTCTACTAGGGAGATGTCGCCGTGCAAGATTGAGAAAACCGGTCGAGGTCGAAACGGTTCTTCTCTCAGGTGGCCCTGAGCAGGTGTTGATCAATGAATCGCCGGATGCAGCCCGGGTTTGTGTGGGCACCGACAGGCGCGGATGGGCAGCTGACAAGTTGCTGGGCACAACCGAGGCCGCGTTGGCGACGCGCGCACACTGCCCGGCAGCAATCATCCGAACCAGCCCCGACGCAACGGCGGCAAAGCCCGGTGCGATCGCCGTCGTGCTCAACGATGAGCCCGACAACGACGAAGTTGTGTACCAAGCCATCGAGGAAGGACGGCGCCGCAACGCTACTGTGCGCCAGATCGATCGGCGACTAAACAGCTGGGTTCGACGTTATCCAGATGTTCCCGTCCAGGTCGTTGCCGCCGGCACCCGCGTGAAGTCCTCCGAAAACCGCAGCAGTGCAATTGAATTGGCCATTGTAGGCAGGGCCGATGCCGACCAAATCGCCGAGCTTGCTACCCCCAATTGCCATCCAATTGTGGGCGATCCTGACTGCTCAGTGTTTATTATTCGTGATTAATCCGAAAGGCCTTGCGATGAATGAGTCACCCACACCTCGCCCAATTGTCGTCGGTATCGACGGCTCAAAGGCCGCGATACGCGCCGCGCTGTGGGCGGTTGATGAGGCGGTGAGCCGTGACGTCCCGGTACGTCTGCTTTATGCGATTCAGCACCGCGACACCGTGGCTGCGGATTCGGAGGCCGCGGCGCGCGAGCTCGCCACCGCAGAAACCGCGGTTCGCCGGGCAGTCACGGCAATCGAAGCCACGGGCCAGCCGGTAAAAATTGAGACGGAGATTGTCCAGGGGCCGCCGATCGGGTCGTTGATCGGCGAGTCGGCATTCGCGGCCATGGTGTGTGTGGGTGCGGTCGGATTACGCCAATTTCGACCGGTTCGGGTGGGTGACACCGCTGCGGCTCTGGCCCTCTCGTCGCAGTGCCCGGTGGCCATTATTTGCGAGCCCCACAATCAACCCAGACAGCCAGTGCCTAGGATCGTCGTCGAAGTAGACAAGTCTCCTGACAACGATGTGTTGCTGGGCGTCGCCATGGAAGAAGCCCGGCTGCGCGACGCCACCGTTGAGGCGATCATCTGCCGGCGAATCGTGTCGGACGACACGGCGGCAGAGGGCGAGGGGTTTCGCCGGGCACTCGCCGACCTCGATCGCCGGCTGGCCCGTTGGAAACACCGCTATCCGCATCTCGGGGTGGAGTCGGTGGCGGTAGACAGCACCTTCATGGAGTTTCTGGCTTACAACTGCCGAACGGTGCAGCTGGTGATTGTGGGCGCCCACAACCGTGAGCATCTCGAGGAACTTCTCGGACCAGTCGGCGGAGCCATATTGCAGGACGCCGACTGCTCGCTGCTCATCGTCAATCGCCAACATTTGTGAAATGGGGCGATTATGAAGATGTGGGACATTGACTCGGGATTCCATGATTCTTGCCTCGACCGGTCAGCAGGAAGGACTCGCAATGGTCAAGGTGTTCTTGGTCGATGACCATGAAGTCGTCCGTCGGGGCCTTGCCGATCTGCTCGCATCGGATCCCGAGCTCGAAGTCATCGGCGATGCGGGCTCCGTGTCCGAAGCGATGGTGCGGATACCCGCGACGAAGCCCGACGTCGCCGTGCTCGACGTGCGTCTTCCCGACGGTAACGGAATCGAATTGTGTCGTGACCTGCTCTCCGAACTCCCAGAGCTGCGGTGCCTGATGCTGACGTCGTTCACCTCCGATGAAGCCATGCTCGAGGCGATTCTTGCCGGTGCCAGCGGCTACGTCGTCAAAGACATCAGGGGCATGGAGCTGGCTCAGGCGATCAAAGATGTCGGTGCCGGTAAATCGTTGCTCGATAATCGAGCCGCCGCGGCGTTGATGGCAAAACTCCGCGGTGCCGCGGAGCACAAGGATCCATTGTCCGGATTGACCGAGCGCGAACGAACGCTACTCGGACTCCTCGGCGAGGGATTGACCAATAGACAGATCGCCGCTCGGATGTTTCTCGCCGAGAAGACGGTAAAGAATTATGTATCGCGGTTGCTGGCCAAACTCGGCATGGAACGGCGGACCCAAGCAGCGGTGTTCGCCTCGAAGTTGGACCAACAGTCGGCCCCGCCGACTACGGGTACAGGAACGTCACCGGGTTGGCCAGCCGCGCGGACATAGTGGCGTGAGTCGCCCCCACGAAGGCGGCTTACTGGTCGGCGCCGCGAGCGGGCCGCTTTCGGGGGCAGCCGATCTTTGGTTCTTGGGGTCTGATCTAAAAAGGGATTACGCTGACCGAAGGCACCTTCGCGTTGTTCGCTTCGTAGGGGGTGCCTTGCGCAA
Organism: uncultured Actinomycetota bacterium; assembly: GCA_963767375.1. Lineage (GTDB taxonomy): Bacteria > Actinomycetota > Actinomycetes > Mycobacteriales > Mycobacteriaceae > Mycobacterium. Next base: position 336,247 of record CAVYDT010000001.1, on the reverse strand, counting down.
CACACAGCTGCCATGGGGCTGAAGTGTCGGAGGTATCGGGTCGGGTGGCCAGCGACGAGAGCGGCTCGGCTTTTGCCGGACTCGGGCAGCGTGGGCTGGTAAGCAGGATGCATGAGCAACTCGACGAGTTGCTGGCGTCGCGCGACCAAATGGAGCAACTGCTGCGCGTGATCGTCGAGATCGGTTCAGATCTCGACGACCTCGACGCAACGCTGCGTCGGATCATCCTCGCGGCCAGGGAATTGACCTCTGCCCCCTACGGCGCCGTGGCCGTACGTGATTCCGCGGGCGACCTGATCTCGTTTATCCACGGGGGAATGGACGCTGACACGGTTCGGCGCATCGGGCATCTGCCGGTCGGCAAGGGGGTTCTGAGCGTGTCGCTCCTCGATACGCCAGCCCTGCATATGGCTGATCTGACCACCCACCCGGCTGCCGTCGGGTTTCCCGAGCACCACCCTCCCATGCGCGCTTTCCTTGGAGTGCCAATCACCATCCGGGGGAAGGTATTCGGCAGCCTTTATCTGACCCACGACGAGCCGGGGCGAGTGTTCTCTGAATCCGATGAGGTCGCCGCTCGCGCACTGGCGTTTGCGGCCGCGGTCGCCATCGATAACGCGCAACTATTCGAGCGCGAGCGGACGTCGGTGAAGTGGATGGAGGCCAGCCGCGAGATCACTACCGCCCTGCTGTCCAGTGCCGAGCCGCACCGGCACCCTCTGCAGTTGATCGCTGAACGCGCTTGCGCCCTGACCGATGCCGAGCAGGCGATTGTCCTCGTTCCGGTCGACGCAGACCTTCCTTTTGACGAAATCGACACGCTGGTTGTGGCTGCCGCGGAGGGGTTGCATGCCTCCGAGGTGATCGGCGAACGAGTTCCGGTGGACGGCTCCACCAGCGGCGGTGTTTTCCGCTCCGGCACACCGGTGATCACCGAGGCACTGACGTTCCCGATCCAGGCATTCACCGATGCCGGGCAGCGCCCCGCGATCGTGATGCCGCTGCGCGCCAACGAGGACATCGCCGGAGTGATCGCAATCGCCCGCGCCACGGATCAGCCGCCATTCGACAGCAGCGATCTCGATCTGGCGAGCGATTTCGCCACCCACGCTGCAATAGCACTCATGCTCGCGTCAGGCCGCGAGCACGCGCGCCAGCTGACCATCGTGGCCGAGCGTGAGCGCATCGCGCACGACTTGCATGACCACGTCATCCAAAGGTTGTTCGCCGCAGGCATGGATCTGCAGGCCACGGTCGCCCGGGTACGTTCACCGGAGGTTGCCGACCGACTCAACCGCACGCTCGACGATCTGCAAACCATCATCGAGGAGATCCGCACGACTATCTTTCAGCTGAAATCCCGATTTGGGGACGATGGCGGCTTTCGAAATCGGATTCAGCGGGTGGTTGCCGACCTCACCGAGAACCGTGACATTGTCACCACCGTACGCATGCACGGACCGACGACCGCCGTTGACGGCGAACTTGCCGAGCACGCCGAAGCGGTCACCAGCGAAGCCGTCAGCAACGCTCTTCGCCACTCCGGTGCCTCACGGCTGACCGTGGAGGTCAATGTCGCCGACATGTTGACCGTCGACATCATCGACAACGGCTGTGGCATGCGCGTCGACAATCCGCGCCGCAGCGGCCTAGCCAACATGAACTACCGCGCCGAGCAACTTGGCGGCAGCTGCGAAATCACCACGCCACCCGAGGGCGGCACCCAGGTCCACTGGACCGCTCCGCTGACCGAGTACTAACGCCCGACGAAATCCACAGCACCCACTGGGCCACACCAGCGGTCGCGCGCCACTGAATCTGTTGCAGCGCTTATACCGCGACGAACTTTTCTGCGAGCATTCACCGCGGGCAACCCGAGGCGGTCGATCGTACGCCCAAGGCTCGGCCCGTACGGGGACCAATGGCACAGGGGCGGGGTCTAACGGCCCTGCCGAACCCCGCGGACCAGGCATAACGTCATGTGCAGGCTAATAGCCTGACCGCGCTGGCCCCGGGTAGTCCGCCTTCTACGGAGCATTCGGTGGTTGGACCGATCAGGGTGGCGTCATGGAGAAACGATGTGCAGCCAAGCGGTGGAACTCACGGGTACATGTCGATTGCTAGACGGACGGCTCGTGTCGCTGCGCCGCCTCAGTGCCGACGACGCCGAAGCCGTTTTGACGCTCCATCAACGCCTCACCGATGATGATCGCTACTTCCGCTTCTTCACGCTGCATCCGGGTCATCTCGACGAGCTCGTTGGCAAGCTGATCCAGGCTGCAGACGGGCAGTACGCTCTGGGTGCGTTCGATGGGGACCGACTTATTGGTGTAGCGAGCTACACGGTCTCCGAAGACCCGAGCGCTGCTGATTTCGCGATACTGGTCGCTCATGAAGACCATTTGCGTGGCGTGGGAACGGCCTTGCTCAAACGCCTGGCCCTGATCGCTCGAACTCATGGAGTACGGCGATTCGTAGCCGACATCTTGGCCGAGAATCATCTCATGTTCAAGGTCTTCTTCGATCTCGGCTGGCCGTGTAAGCGCCTGAGCCACGGGTTGGTTCGTCGTCTAGACATCGAGCTGCCCGATTGTATTACCGAGGCGCCAACGGCCACCAATGAGGTTCCGTAGCACAGGGAGTGCGAAATGTCGAAGACCACAAGAAAATACGGAGTACTGGTTTGCGTCGATGGGTCGGCGGCATCCGACGCTGCTGTGGCCTGGGGAACCCGCGAGGCCATCATGCGTCAGTTGCCTATCACGCTGGTGCACGCTATTCCCCCCGTGGTTGTTGGCTGGCCGGTAGGTCAACTGTATAAGGACATGCCCGAGTGGCAGGAAGAAAACGGACAGCACGTTATCGATCAGGCCCGCAAGACGCCTAGCGCTAACCTGGGTGAGCCCGAGCCACCTGAAATACACACCGAGATGGTGTATTCCAGCGTAGTGCCGACACTGATTGATGCCTCCAAGGATGCTGGGATGATCGTCGCCGGCAGCCAGGGACTGGGTACGTTGGGCCGGCTGTTGCTGGGCTCGGTGACTACCGCACTGATTCACCATGCCCACTGCCCGGTCGCGGTTATTCATTCCGATGAAAGGGCGGCTCCGGATTCGAATGCAGGTGTGCTCCTGGGCATCGACGGATCGCCCGCCTCGGAGGCGGCGACCGCCGTGGCCTTTGATGAAGCCTCCCGCCGAGGGGTTGGTCTGGTGGCGCTACACGTGTGGAGCGATGTGGGGGTGTTTCCGATTCTTGGGATGGACTGGCGGGACCGCGAAAGTGAAGCGCAGGAGATCCTCGCTGAGCGTCTCGCCGGTTGGCAAGAGCAGTATCCGGATGTGCGCGTGAAGCGATTGGTCTTCTGCGACAAGCCTTCCCGGTGGCTGCTTAAGGAGTCCGAACACGCTCAGTTGGTTGTGGTCGGTAGCCATGGCCGCGGAGGGTTTCCCGGCATGCTTCTGGGTTCGGTCAGTTCGGCTGTTGCGCAATCGGCAACAGTTCCAGTGATTGTTGTCCGAGGAAGCTAGCGCAAGGCTTGCGCCGGGGGTTTCGCGAATGAGCGTGGACTGAGGTGCTTGCAAAACCGATTTGCCGCGTCGTCGGGGCGATTTACTGGGAATCTCAATGTGTTTGTCATCCCTGAAGGGGTGGGGCTCTGTCAAGACGTTAGCGACCAGTGGTTTTGCTGGCTTTCGGCCTCCGTGCGGGCAGCGTCGGGTAAGGACCGGGGTCAAGACGCAGCGCCCGCAGCGTAGCGAGGACGAACGGTCTTGACGCTGGGCCGGCCCGATGCATGCTGTCGGCGGATGCCGGAGGCGGCGGATGGTGTGCGGTGTGGGCCTGCTCCAAGCCGTGATGGCGCAGATACGTTGGGGCAGGGCCGGATTGGTCCGGCTGCCGGTCATCCCTTCGCCAAGCTATGTGGGCATGGAGTGGTGCGGTGGCAACACGCGGGGTCGGCAGATATCAGAACCTTTACCTTTGCCGGGCGTGAGGGGACTTCGGGGCCAGGGAACACAGAACAAGGCGGCGACTCTCTAAGGAGATCACCGGGGGAATGCTCCTCGCTGAGGTGGAGTATCGGAAAGTGGGCAAACCGATGAATCTCCGGGCGCATCAGGCCTTCATCCACTGCCCTTTACGAGATTTATGCGGCTAACCGAAGAGGCCGATCCGATCCTGCCGGGCACGCCACTCCAAGGAGTCTTGGGTGATTTAGTGAAAGCGCTGAAGGGATTGAGACTGGGAGCGGACTTTAGACCGAGCCTGCGCCGTCGGCGTCGGGTGCCGTTGATGCGCCGGTCCACAGCCCGACCTGGAACTCCCGCCCGTCGTCATGGGCCTGGACCATGGCCTTGGCGTCGGCCATGTCGGGCCATCGCTCGAGCACCGCATGGTCCTGGTCGACCACCGACCGCATGACCGTCCGAATGTCGAACGGCTTCCTGCGGTCTTTGTTGACGGTGGCGGAGAAGATCTCGCCGACGGTGGTGAACTCGCTGGAGGGGCCACAACGACGCGCTCTGGTGCTTGCGGATGGTTCATCGCATCCTCCCGATCGAAAGGTTGGGGTCACCGGAACATCCCGGGACCGCCAATCCGAGACACTATTGGGCGTCAACGACTTCCAGCAGGGCCGTTCGACCCTCTCCTCGCGGCAAATGGTCACCCACCTGTGTGGCTATGAGGAGCACGCGCCCCGATCGGGCCCAGGCGAGCCAACAAGGTCTCAGGGCTATGCGGTTGGGGACTAAAGCCTCATGACCGACGACTGTGTGGTCACTAGCGTTTTCGGTAACTGACCGAAGGAGGAACAAAATGTCTACAACCGTGAAGCGTTACGGCATCGTCGTCGGAGTCGATGGATCGGCCGCATCGGACGCGGCCGTCTTTTGGGCAGCGCGCGACGCGGCTATGCGAAATGTCCCGCTGCACCTGGTCCACATGTTCAAGACATTCGTGCCGACGTTTCCACAGATTCCGATGCCGAGCGGAGTTGCGGAATGGCAGGAAGACGACGGCCGCAAGGTTCTCGAGCAGGCGGTCAAGATTGCCGAGGACGCCATGCCCACGGATCGGAAGATCGCGATCACGAGCGAGGTGAAGTGTTCACCCCCGGTGCCGACGTTGGTCGAAATGTCCAATGAGGCGGAGATGATCGTCGTGGGCTGCAACGGGCGCGGCGCGGTCGGCCGGGTTGTGCTGGGTTCGGTCAGTTCGGGCGTGGTGCACGGCGCGAAGTGTCCGGTCGCGGTCATTCGCGCCGACGCTTCGTACTTGCCGCTTTCCGATCGAGCTCCCGTGCTGGTGGGAATCGATTGTTCGCCGGCGTCGGAGCTTGCGTTGGCTATCGGATTGGATGAAGCGTCGTTTCGCGGTGTGGAACTGACGGCATTGCACGCGTGGAGCGATGCTGCGGTGTACCAGCTCCCATGGGTGGACTGGGCGTCGGAAGCGGAGCGGAACCTGGCCGAATATCTGGCAGGCTGGCAAGAGCGCTACCCCGATGTCAAGGTGAACCGAGTCGTCACTCTTGATCACCCGGGCCGAGCGCTGATCGAAGAGTCGGAATCCGCTCAGCTTGTCGTCGTGGGCAGTCACGGCCGAGGCGGCGTGACCAGCATGCTGCTGGGTTCGGTCAGCAACGCGGTCGTTCACTCGGTCCATACGCCGGTGATCGTGGCGCGGCCGTCCTAGGGAACCCCACGAAATGCCTGCACCGATAAGAACTTAGAGCTATGGAGACTACGACCGCCGCCGACAGGCCTGCCGAGTCATCGACGACGGCAGCAGCGCCCTACGTCGATGTTCACGAGACTCACACGGGTGTGGTGGCGCTGGTCGGCGACCGAGCATACAAGGCGAAGAAGCCGGTGTTGGCCGACTTCCTCGATTTCCGCACACCTGAGCAGCGCGAGCGCGCGTGCTTCCGGGAAGTCGAGTTGAACAGCCGTCTGTCTCCCGATAGTTATCTTGGGGTCGCGCATCTCACCGACCCCACCGGAGGGCCCGCCGAACCGATCGTCGTCATGCGGCGGTACCGTGACGACGACCGGTTGGCCTCCATCGTGACACGCGACCAGTCCGACGAGTCCGTCCACGTCGTACTAGACCGTATCGCCAGCGTGCTTGCGAGTTTTCATGAGCATGCCGAGCGGAGTCGGGCAGTCAGTGGTCAGGGCGAGGTAGGCGCGGTCGACCAACGCTGGCGCGATAATTTGTCGGAACTCCACCGCTATGCGTCGATTTCGGGGGTCGCGGAGGAGTCGATCGACCGGATTGAGCACTTTGCCGTCGAGTTTATTTCGGGCCGTGCACTTCTTTTCACGCGCCGTATCGAAGAAGGATGCATTGTCGACGGTCACGGCGATCTGCTCGCCGACGATATCTTTTGGGTGGATGGCGAACCGGTTGTGCTCGACTGCCTGGAGTTCGACGACGAGCTTCGCTACGTCGACCGCATCGATGACGCTGCCTTCCTCGCGATGGACCTGGAGTTCTTGGGCCGCAGAGACCTTGGTGACTATTTCCTCGAGCGCTACGTCGCCCGCTCGGCCGATTCGGCGCCGTCGTCGCTGCGGGATTTCGACATCGCCTATCGCGCGGTGGTACGGGCGAAGGTCGACTGCGTGCGACTGTCGCAGGGTAAATCGGAGGCCGCGGTGGACGCCGCTCGGCACCTCGCCATTGCGACCCAGCACCTGCAGAGCGGTGCTATTCGGCTGGCGCTCATCGGTGGAGGCCCAGGCACCGGCAAGTCGACACTGGCGCGCGCGCTTGCCGAAAAAGTTGGAGCGCAGGTTATCGCAACCGATGACGTGCGCCGGGAACTAAGGGATTCCGGCGTCATCAGCGGAGAGCCGGGTGTGCTGGACGCGGGACTGTACAGCCCGGACAACGTCAGAACAGTCTATGAGGTAGCCCTGCGCCGAGCACTTCTGTGTTTGGGGAATGGGCAATCAGTGATCCTCGACGGTACCTGGCGAGATCCGCAAATTCGCGCGCGAGCTCATAGCCTTGCCACCGAAACCCATTCGGCAGTAGTGGAACTCATGTGCACCGCGACAGTTGACACCGCCGCCGACAGAATCAGGACCAGGCAGCCAGGCAATTCCGATGCGACGCCGGAGATCGCCACAACGTTGGCTGCGCAACACACCGGCTGGGACACCGCACACCGGATGGACACCTCTCGGCCGCGCGAGGACTCCCTGCAAGAAGCCCACGATGTGTGGCGTCGAGCCGTCTAATAAGGAGTGGGGCATGTCAACGAGCACTGAAGTCACTAGCTATGTCTCGGACATATCGACATCGCGTCTGAGTGATTCCGGGAAGGCTGGGTTCGCCTTGATGCACAGCAGCTATTCGGCTTCGATGCGGGCGGGAGGAGTCGACGTCGAACTCGCTGCGCTGCATCGCGGGGCGCTACCGCAGGTTGACAACAGTGCTCGCGTTGACGTCACAGACGTATTGGGGTGGTTGACATGACAGCGAATGCGCCTACTTCCGAGGTCATCTCGGACGCGGTGCGGCTCGCCTGTCGGGCGCCTTCGCTGCACAACAGCCAGCCCTGGCGGTGGGTTGCCGAGGGCGCGAGGCTGCAACTGTGGGCCGATCTCTGTCGGGCAATGACGGCCACCGATCACACGGGCCGGGAACTGACGTTGAGCTGCGGCGCTGTCCTTGACCACCTGCGGGTCGCCATCGCCGCCGCCGGCTGGGAGAGTGCTACCGAACGGTTCCCTAATCCGCACAACCCTAATCATCTGGCGACATTGCAGTTCCGGCCCATGGAGGCCGCCACAAAGGCGGAGCAGCTCCGAGCCGATGCGATCCGTCGACGCCGCACCGATCGGTTGCCATTCGAGGCGCCAGCCAAATGGCCGGCGCTGCAGTCGGAGTTGTGCCGCGCGGTGATCCCGTATGACGTGTTGTTGGACGTGGTGGCCGAGGAAGAGCGTCCTCAGTTGGCCGAGGCGTCCCAGCTCACCGAGACGCTGCGCCGTTACGACACGACCTATCTATCCGAACTGCGATGGTGGACCTCGCCGTTCGAGTCGGACGCCACCCACGTGCCGGATAGCGCCCTGGTGTCTACCTCCGAAGCCGCCCGAGTCGATGTCGCCCGCGCGTTTCCTCCGGCGGGCGGGGGCCACCGCCGCGCTACGATCGACCACGACCGCTCGAAGATTGTGGTTCTCTCCACTTACGACGACAACCCTTGGAGCGTGCTGCGCTGCGGTGAGGCGCTGTCCGCGGTACTGCTCGGGTGCACCATGGCCGGCATGGCCACCTGCACGTTGACCCACATGACCGAAATGACAGAGAGCCGCAACATCGTCGCGCAGATCACCGGAACTGTCGGCCAGCCGCAGCTGCTGATCCGAGTCGGTAGATCACCGGCGCATGAGCAACACGTCGAACCCACCCCTCGGCGTCCATTGACCGAAGTCCTTGAGATTCGCTGTTGACCAGTGGCCGCCGGAAGGAGGTAGCAACGATGACTCGTCATTGGCTGGTGATGGAGACCGCCGGAGAAGGGGATCGGGCACCGTTCGTCGCCCGGTTAGTTGGTGCTGGCCGGCAACTTCCCGAGACTCACTTCACAACAGACCAATTGATGGCCACCACCCGTCACCGCACCCACATCGATCTGGAACGGCTGGCCGGGATTCATGAGCGCCGGGTTTCGGTGGGCGACGAGGATTCTTACGGTCTTGCCACCTCGGCGGCTCTAAAGTTCCTCGCCACCGCGCAACAGGATCCGGCGTCGCTAGATGTGGTCATCAATTGCACCATCACCAAATTCCGTGGCGGCCTCACCCAATGGCTCGAGCCGACGATGAGTAGCGCCTGGCCCGCGGAATCGGAGCCCACAAGGCGGTGACCTTCGACGTGTCCAACGCATGCGCCGGGATGCTCACCGGAGTCACGATTTTGAACAACTGGATCCGGCAAGGGATTGTCGAGCGCGGACTGGTCGTCAGCGGTTAGTACATCTCGCAGCTCAGCCACAACGCGGCGCGCCACATCCGCAACATCATGAGCAAAGAACTCGCCTGCCTGACCCTCGGTGATGCCGGCGCGGCGCTTCTGCTGGAACGGGCTCCCGCCGGCTCTGCTGGAATCTCGCTTGCCGGATTCACCACGGTCGCCGACTACAGCCGGCTCTGCCTGGCCTACCCACAGGGCCACGACCCGGGCGCGCGGATGTTCACTAATTCCCGCGCCATCCAGAAGGCCGCGATTGCCGACACCCCGCTGTTGCTACACGAAGTCCTTGACGCCGTTGGCATTTCGATTCACGACATCGACCACGTGATCACCCACCAGACTTCGGCACGTGCCATCCGCAAGGGAATGGCCCGAATGTCGGACTCGTTCGGCGACAGCCCCCGGCACGATGCGGTGATCACCGTCGACCGGTATGGCAATACGGCATCGACGACCCACACCGTGGCGCTCGTCGAGGAACTCGAAGCCGAACGCATCGAGCCCGGAAAAAGGATCGCGCTGCTTGCTTTGGCTTCGGGGCTGGAGATCGGCGTGGTCCTACTGACCCTGGATGAGGATTTGGTGAGCCGTTATGGGCACAGTCATTGATCGAGTCGAGATCACGCAACCGCGGTGGCGTGACCAGCACAGCGCGCTGCACCTTGCCGTCACCGCCGCCAAGGACTGTCTGAAGCGGGCCGGATGCGACCCTGATGAGTTGGATCTCGTGGTCAATGCGGGGATCTACCGCGATCGAAATCTGGGAGAGCCGGCCCTGGCCGCGATGATCCAGGACGACATCCGGGCCAACCCCGAGGATCCGCACGCTGGCGCGCACGGCACGTTCTCTTTCGACATCGCCAACGGCGCCTGCGGAGTGCTGACGGCGTTGCAGATCGTCGACGGGTTCCTGCGGACGCACAGCATCCATCGCGCGCTGGTGGTGGCCAGTGACGCCGATCCGGGTCATGGGCTGAGCGAACACTTTCCGTTCTCGCCCGCCGGAGCCGCATCGCTCTGCGGATGGACCGATGACAGCTGCGGCCTGAGCCGCGTGTCCAGGGTGAATATGAACGATGCGCCAGATGTAGCCGAGACATTCTCTGCAACAGTGGGATTCGCCGACAGGCGTAACGCTCTCCGGTTCAATCAGTCAGCAGCGATGGACGAGCAATTCGCGGTGGCCGCAGCGGAGGCGGCGCGGGTGTGCCTGGAAGCGCATTCAGTGCGGCTGTCGGACGTCGACGGGATTGTCGCCGGTCCTGCTCGGCAGGGGTACCGCACCGCGCTGGCCAACCGGCTCGGGGTGCCGGTTGACGAGATCACCGTCGCTGACGATCAACGCATGCATACGGCCGCGCTGGCGGCGGCATTGGAGCGGCAGACCGAGCGGCTCACAGTGGGCGCGCATGTTCTGCTTGTCGCCGCCGGTGCGGGTGTCACTGCCGGTGCCGCCTTGTATCGCCAGCCGCCACGAGACGCTGGGGGGTAGGGATGCTTGATGTGCGTCGAATCAGTCCGGGACGTGGTTGTCGTTTGGCCCGAAGTTCAGGACTTCTGGCCCTGTCGGCGCGGTCGCGTAGGGGGGACAGTGGCGAAATGGAGCAATTAACCGCGCTGGATGCCACTTTCCTCGAGGTCGAGGACTCCGATCCGCATGTGAGTCTGGCGGTCGGTGGTGTGTCGATCATAGAGGGTCCGGCTCCGAGCTACGACGAGTTCGTCTCGACCTTCGCCAAACGGGTGCCGACAATTCCGCGCTGCAGGCAGGTCCTGCGGACTCATCCGCTCGATCTCGGCCCACCCGAGTGGGTCGATGACCCGCACTTCGACGTCTCCCGGCACCTGCACCGAGTCGCACTGCCACATCCCGGCGACGACACCGAACTGTTCCAGATGATCGCGACCGTGATGGAGCGGCGGCTCGACCGTGAGCGCCCGTTGTGGGAGTGCTGGATCATCGAGGGACTGAGTGACGACCGGTGGGCGGTGCTGACCAAGATTCACCACTGCATCGCCGATGGTATTGCGACGACGCAGATGCTGGGGAAGTTCAGCGACAACGGTGGCGACGACAGCTTTGCTACTGACATTCGCGCCGGCAAGGAGCCGGACCGGCTTGGGTTCAGCCTGCCGAAGGTGAACCTGAACCCGTTGAGCTGGGTGAGCGCGATTGCGCGGAGTGCTTTTGCCGCGATGGCCACAGCCGAACACGTTGCGGTGGGCGCGGCCGAACTGACGGCCAGTCTGCTCAGCCCGGCACCGGAATCGTCGCTGAACGGACCAGTCACGACGATGCGGCGCTACAGTGCGGCCCGGGTCCGGTTGGGTGACCTGCAGGCGGTTGCGCAGGTGTTCGGCGTGACGCTCAATGACGTGGCGTTGGCAGCGATCACCGACGGTTACCGCAGGATTTTGCTCGACCGCGGTGAACAGCCCGGCCACAACTCGCTCCGTACGCTTGTTCCGGTTTCGGTCCGCTCGGTGAATCACTTCAACATGACCGACAACCAGGTATCGGCGATGCTGCCGTTGCTGCCGGTAGATGAGGCGGATCCGGTACGGCAGCTGCAGCTGGTGCACAGCCGGCTCATGCGGGCCAAAGCCAGCGGTCAACGGGAGGGGGGCAGCGCAGCGGTTTCGGCGGCCAAAAACGTCCCGTTCGCGTTCTCGGCGTGGACGATTCGCTTGATGTCGCGATTACCCCAGCGAGCAGTGGTCGCCTTGGCAACCAATGTTCCCGGTCCACGAGGTCAGCAGACGCTGATGGGCCGTCGGGTGTTGGAAATCCTGCCCGTCCCCCCGATCGCTCTCCGGTTGCGCACCGGCATCGCGATGCTCAGCTATGCCGACAGTTTTATCTTCGGCATCACCGCCGACTACGACACCGCGCCCGACGTCGAGGCGCTTGCGGCAGGAATCGAGGACGGGGTTGCAAGGCTGCTGGCGGCGAGCCTCGCCCGTCGGCACTGGCGCGGATCGCCCCGCCGGGAATCCAAAGAAGCGGCGCCTCTAGCGCGGTGATGCCTGAAAGGCCCGTCATTGTGAAACCTGTGCTGCCACAGTCTCGTTGTCGAACACTTCATGACATGGTCGCTCATGCACGGGTCCGGCGAGGAAGGCACCCCATTCATCTCGATCGAGCGCCAGTTACCCGCGCGGTTTCCCGCAACCACCCTGGCTCCTGGTGAAGCTGACAAGCTGATCGCCCACCGCCGGTCGTGATGGAGCTGGTTCCCCGCACCCGGACCGAGGCAGGGCTGGGTGTACATGCAATGGGAGTGACGCCGCGGCGGCGATTGAGCCGGCGCGGACACGACCGGCCGATCGACGCCTTCGTCCTCGGCTCTAAGCGTGGCGTCTCGCCAATTGTCGGTAGCTAGCCGATGACCGCCGACATTCAGGCCTTCCCGTGAAACACGCCGGCGCTCAAGTGGCAGGCTTCCCACGCGAACGGCACCAAGTTCGGGCGGCCCAAGAAGGTCCGCGATACGACCCATGCCTGAGCTGAGACGAAGACGGTATCTCGTGCTACCGGTACGGGGCATTGCCACAATTCGGTTTGGCCTGATATCAAGCGGGGGCCCAAGAACGGTGTGTTTTCCCTTGTTGTGCAAGACATTCGCACCGAATTGCTCAGGGGAGCGTTCGACCCCAACGCTGAAACAGGTGACGGCCAACCGCGCGGCGCGGCGCACACATTGATTGTCGACTGCGGCCTACCGAGAAAGCAGATCAAGGCTGCCCGACGACGTCTCGCGACGGGCGCAAAAATAGTTCACCGGGGCAGCGAGGGATAAGCCCTCGGCAGGTTGGGATTCGACGAGAGGAATCTCCTGCCGCTGACGACGTTGCCGACGGTCTGGTGTGTCCTCGACCGCAGCGCGATCCCCTGACCTCGCTGGAGGGTGTTATCGAAAGATCTGATCCGGGGCGTCGCCCATTCAGAAAACACGCCGCTCGGCGGGATCATGTCATCCCGCGCAACAGGTTTCTTCTGCGTTGGATCCGAAGGTGTCGGAGTCGGCCAGGACGGTGTAGACCTCCCAACGCTCACCGCTGGGGCCTGTGACCCACGCTTTGTCTTGAGCGGCAAAGCAGCAGGTGCTGTTGAGCTCTTCCTCGGTGAACAGGCCTTCGTCGGTGAGGCGGGCGATTTCGGCGTGGACGGTGTCGCTGGTGGTGACTTCGACGCCGAGGTGGTTGAGGGTGCCGTCGTGGCCAGGGTTTTCCAGCAGCACCAGCTTGAGGGGCGGTTCGGTGACCGCGAAGTTGGCGTAGCCGGGTTTCACTTTGGCTGGCTCGGTGTTGAACAGTTTGGTGTAGAACGTGAGTGCCTTGTTGAGGTCGTCGACGTTGAGGGCCAGCTGGACACGCGACATGATGGTTCCTTTCTCGGTGAAGAGGGATTTAGGTGGTTGTCGTCGGGAGGAGCTCTGCAATGAGGGCGTGAACTCGGTTGGCGATGTCGTCGCGGATGGCGCGGACTGTGTCGAGGGGTTGGCCGGCGGGATCGCGCAGTTTCCAGTCGCGGTAGGACACCCCGGGGAAGTAGGGGCAGGTGTCGCCGCAGCCCATGGTGATCACGACGTCGCTGGATTGCACCGTGTCGCCGCTGAGGATTTTGGGGGTGGCGGCGGTGATGTCGACGCCGAGTTCGGCCATGGCGGCGACGGCGACTGGGTTGATCTGGTCGGCGGGTTCGGTTCCCGCGGAACGGACCTCGATGCGATCTCCTGCCAGGTGGGTCAGCAACCCGGCGGCCATCTGCGATCGGCCTGCGTTGTGGACGCAGACGAACAGGACACTGGGTTTGTCGGCCATTAGTAGCCAGTCCGTACGGGTTGATCTATGGAGGCTGCGGGAAAGACTCGAGTACGCAGGGCGATCGAGACGTACACCAAGCCCACCAGCACGGGGACTTCGATCAGCGGGCCTACGACGCCAGCTAGGGCTTGACCGGACGTGGCGCCGTAGGTGGCGATCGCCACGGCGATAGCGAGTTCGAAGTTGTTGCCGGCGGCGGTGAATGCCAGCGTGGTGGTTTTGGCATATCCCAGCCGCAGCACGACGCCGAGCACGTATCCGCCGGCCCACACGATGGCGAAGTAGGCCAGCAGCGGCAGCGCGATGCGGGCGACATCCCAAGGTCTGCTCGTGATCTGATGGCCTTGCAGGGCGAACAGGATGACGATGGTGAATAACAAGCCGTAGAGGGCCCATGGCCCGATACGAGGCAGAAACCGCACTTCGTACCAGTTGCGGCCCTTGGCTTTCTCGCCAATGCGACGAGACAGGTATCCGGCAGCCAGGGGGATGCCCAGGAAGATGAGCACGGATTTGCCGATCTGCCATGGGGAGACGTCGATGCCCGTTTGAGGCAGGTGCAGCCAGCCGGGCAGCACCGACAGGTAGAACCAACCCAGCCCCGCGAACATGACGACTTGGAAGATCGAGTTGAGTGCGACCAGGACGGCAGCGGCTTCACGGTCCCCGCGCGCGAGATCATTCCAAATGATCACCATGGCGATGCAGCGGGCTAATCCGACGATGATCAGCCCGGTGCGGTACTCAGGCAGATCCGCCAGCAGCAGCCACGCCAGCGTGAACATCACCGCAGGACCAACCAGCCAGTTCAGCATCAGCGAAGACACCATGAGTTTGCGATCGGCGGTGACTTCACCAAGCTGGTCATAGCGGACCTTTGCCAGCACCGGGTACATCATCACGAGCAGGCCCAGTGCGATCGGCAGCGAAATCCCGTCCACCTCAACGGCGCTTAAGGTCCCGCCGAGACGGGGACTGAAGCGGCCTAGCAACAGACCGGCTGCCATTGCGACGCCGATCCACACCGGCAGAAGCCGATCCAGTGTGGAGAGTCTGGCTGCTAAAGCTTCCGTGGTGTGCGACGAGCTCATGGGCAGCACTGCGGCGGGGTCTCCATGGAACGGTCATCGACATTTAGTACCGACGAAAGCTGTTGCAGCGCGGCGGGAATTACCCAGTAGTAGACCCAAGTTCCGCGCCGCTCGCAGTCCAGTAAGCCGGCGGAACGCAGCATTTTGAGGTGATGGGAGATCGTCGGCTGCGAGACGTCAAAGCTTGACGAAATCTCACACACGCACGCCTGACCACCAGGATGGCTGGCGATCAAGCTCAACAGCCGCAGCCGCACCGGATCACCCAGGGCCTTGAACATCGCCGCCAACTCGAGAGCCTGCGGCTCGGCCAGGGCGGCCACCCCCAACGCCGGGCGACACCCCACCATGGCTTGATTCGACATACTTCTATATAAACAGATATCGAATTAAGATGCTAGGCGACAGGGAATGAGGGCTAATCCAATGATGAGCACAACAAAGAAAGGCGCGACCGTGACAGAAGAGTTGCCACCGGCCGTAAGCCGGCGTCACCTTCTTGGGATCTCGTTATCCGCACCCGGTGTGATCGCCCTATCGGGATGCGGCAGCTCGCCACCCAAGCCCAGCGCAGCCCAGCCTGGCGCACCTTCGGCAGAGGAGGTGCCAGTCACTCCACCCGAGGACTTGATGCGCGAGCACGGAGTACTCAAGCGCATCTTGCTGATCTATCGAGATGGGATCGGCCGCCTGCAGGCCGGCGAGCAGGATCCCGCTCAAGCGCTTAACGCGGGCGCCGGGATTATTCGAAGTTTCATCGAGGACTACCACGAACACCTCGAAGAGCAGTATGTCTTCCCTAAGCTCGAACAGGCAGGCAAACTCATCGGAATCACCACCGTGTTGCGCACCCAGCACCAGCGCGGCCGCGTGCTCACGGACCGGGTCCTCGCCGCCACCACTGGAGCGGCTGCGCTCGATCAGCCTGCGCGAGACGCTCTCGTGCAAAACATGTTGGCCTTCGTCCGAATGTACGAGCCGCACGAGGCACGCGAAGACACCGTCGTTTTCCCCGCGTTCCGTGACGTGGTGCCCGCTAAGGAGTTTCGCGACCTGGCCGAGACCTTCGAAGACGAGGAGCACCGGCAGTTCGGTCAGGCCGGCTTTCAAGGGGTCGTCGATAAAGTCGCCGACATCGAAAAAAGCCTCGGCATCTACGACCTGGGCCAGTTCACCCCGACTTTGTAAGCCCCGATGCGCTCCCGGCGCGAGTCCGCCTTTTTAGACGCCCCGCGCTGTCCAACTGAAGCTGCGCATCTCGGGTAGTTCCGGGCCGAGGCGATCGGCCACCAGCCGTCCGATGCGGTCCGCGTCCGCGACCGTGGTCGTCGCTCCGACCCAGCCTTCTACCTCGACGCGCAGCGTGCGTCCTGTCCATCGGGCGCGCGCGTGAGCGTGCAGCACACCGTCGGTTTCGGCGGCGGCGGCCTCGGCGATGGTCACGACAGTCGGGTCCACCCCGTCGAGTAATCGGTGCGCAATGTCGCTGCCGACTTCCCAGCCGACGTGACAGATGAACCCGGTGACGAACAGACCCGCCACAGCGTCAGCCCAGGGCCAGCCGACCGCGACACCAAGCAGTCCCAGCATCGCCCCGGCCGATGACAACGCGTCCAGCCAGGAGTGTCTAGCGTCGGCGATCATGGTGGCGGATTGGATCTTGCGGCCGACCACTAGTTTGTAGCGGGCTACCAGCTGGTTGCCGACGATGCCCACCGCCGCCGCACCAATGCCCCAGGCGAGATGCTGGGTAGCGCCGTGGTGAATCAGCTTGTTGATACTCTCCGCGCCAGCGAATGCGGCGCTGGCCCAAATGACCAGAGCGACACCAATCCCGGCGAGATCTTCGGCTCTCTCGTAGCCGTACGGATAACGCTCTGTCGCAGTCTTCCGGGAGGCCCGGAACCCGACGAACACCAACAGGCTGGTCGAAACATCGGACAGGTTGTGTAGCGCGTCACCCAGCAACGCCACCGATCCCGACACCAGCGCGATGGCCAACTCAACGAGACCGGCGACCGCCAGCCCTGCGGCACTGACCGCAACAGCGCGATTCGCTCTTTGCCGCTCGCCGTGATAGTCCACCACTGTGGAGAGCGGGAAACTGACTGCCGGATCGCGCAACCCATTGATTACGTGCATGCCACTAGCCTGCCAGGCGAACGCGCGTGCTTGGAGTGTTCTTTAGGGTTTCGCTGTGTCAGCTCCATTGCAGCCGCTCCAATTCGTCGGTGGCGGCCGGCGATCATCGCCGCGAACTGGCCGGGCCTGGTCGCTGGTGAGTGGCTCGCGGTCGTCGGCTAGGACGTACAGCGACCACTCGACCGCGCCGTCGCAGTGTTGAACGCCGTCGACGTACACTGCGGCCGCTGCGCATTTCAGCGCGTTCGTCGCCTCAACGAGTGGATCGGATACGGCGGCGAACCACGTCCCCATGTCGGCGTTGATCGCCGCCCATTTTGTGGCTTCTGTGGCTTTTGTCGCGTCGACAACCGATTGGGTGAGTGCATGGCCGTCCGGCTTGCCGCGGCGGAGCTAAAACCGGTTCCGTGCCTAACGCCCTGCCCACATCCTGCCCACGCTTGCCCGGGAGTTACAGATAACTGGCGTGAATTGCCGTTGTGCATTTATGCAGGTAGAGGCGTTTCAACACTTCTGGCCAGGTAGCTGAATAGGGTTCGAGTCCCTCCGCCCGCACCGATGCGGCATCCCTGTTGGCGCAGGTGAGAGGCGCATTTCAGGCTCCGGCCATGCCCAATGGGCGCGGTTTGGGCACAGAATGGGCACACTTCAAATCAAGCGCGTCCGCGACGGCATCGAGATCGGAGTCGAACAGGTCGGCGTACTGGGGGGTTCGTCACCGGCCGAGGTGCCGCGGTGTCGTCGTGCTTCCGCACCACAGCCCAGCCGATGAAGCCGATCGCCAGCGCAACCACACCTGTGCATGCCCAGGCAGGGCGCCGTGCATCAGCACGCTTGCACTCGGTCAGGCTACAGAGACGCATAACTGTTGTTCGTCAACAAGTTTCAAGCTCAGTGAACTCGGCGTGGCCGCACGACGTCTATCTATATAAGAGCGGCTCACCGGGGCCGCAGCGACACCGATGGGAGTGGTCCAATGGGCACAGCGATGCGCACTGGGCATTGCAGGTTGCCCAACGGTTCGGTGCTGCGGGTGGACTTTGAGATGGGGCGTTGGGTGGGCACGCTCTACGCGCCCTCCATGACGATCAAGACACAGATCGTCGGTAGTGATGCTCAGGTTCACGCCTGGGCCGCCGGCCTCGCGGCATAACACTCGGCGAGAAGCTCGCCGAGGCGGCCGGGTTGTCCGTGCCGCGGGTGTGTCAGATCAGGGACGGGCGGCTTTAGGTGCGCAACGGCCGCGACAAGCCGTGGGCACATTTGGGCACAAACCAAGGGAATATCAGCGAATCACATACAAATGTCATTTCGCAGGTCAGAGCCGTTTCATCGCTCTGATCTGGGCGGTTTGAGGGTTCGAGTCCCTTCGACCGCACAACTGTGACGAGTCGAGTCATACGTCACTTCTGGCGTGAACTCGCACACCCCCTTGCGCACGACGGTTTCAGCCGCGCCGGCCGCGGTGTTATTCGGGGCAGGCCCGGTGATGTTTCCAAAGTCGCTGGTTGAAGCTGTACGGCCTATCCTTTGAGGACCCCAGCAAACGCTGGGGTCGGGGAGCGGCGGAGGTCGGATGGCGGCCGTAGTGGCGTGCCGGACGTGTGGCACCGAGCCGCTGGAGAACGCGCGGTTTTGCCACAGTTGCGGCTCACCACTCAACGACATCGCTAACCGCGCGGAGTACAAGCAGGTCACGGTTCTCTTCGCCGATGTGGTCCGCTCGATGGACATCGCCTCTGCCGTCGGAGCGGAGCGGCTGCGCGAAATCATGGGTCAACTCGTCAACCGCGCCGCAGCGGTGGTGCAGCGGTACGGCGGCACGGTCGACAAGTTCACCGGAGACGGCATCATGGCGGTGTTCGGTGCGCCAGTGGCATTGGAAGACCACGCCATTCGTGCCTGTCGCGCCGCGCTGGGCATTCAAGATGAGATCGCCCGACTGGCCGCTGACGTCGACGCCCGGGACGCTGTCGATCTGCAGCTGCGCGTGGGGCTCAACTCCGGTCAGGTGATCGCCGGTGAAATCGGGTCAGGACCGTTCCGTTACACCGCCGTCGGCGACCAAGTCGGTATGGCGCAACGGATGGAATCCGTCGCCCCGCCCGGTGGCGTCATGATCAGCGAATCGAGCGCCCGACTCGTCAAGCACGTAGCGGTGCTCAGTGAGATGGAGATGGTAAGCATTAAGGGCGCCGACGCTCCGGTGCCCGCGCACCGTCTCGTAGCGATGGAGCCACACCGCGGCACCCTTGGTCGATCTGAAGCGACACTGGTCGGGCGCCAACATCAAATCAGGGCTCTTATCGAACTGCTCGACCGCTCGATGATTGGACAGGGCGGTGTCGTCGGTGTGGTCGGGGCCGCGGGCATCGGCAAGAGCCGGGTGGTGCGCGAGGCCGCAGCGATCGCGACTGCACGCGATGTCGACGTCGCGTGGACCTTCTGCGAGTCCCTTGCCAGCGCGATCCCATCACACGTCGTTTCGTCCCTGCTGCGAGCTGCTGCCGGGGTCGGTGAACTGGAAGGCGCGTCCGCACGCGAGCAGGTGCGCGTTCGGTTCTCCGGCGCTGACCATGAGGATCTGCTGCTGCTCGACGACGTGCTCGGTATCGCCAACCCTGACGTTGCGCCCCCTCACATAGACCCGGACGCCCGCCGGAGGCGACTGACGGCGCTGGTGAAGGGCGCCTTGCTCACCCGTGCCAGACCGGCGGTCTTCGTCATTGAAGACGCCCAGTGGGTCGACGATGTCAGTGAGTCGATGCTCGCGGATTTCCTTTCGGTGGTACCGCAGACCCCCGTCATGGTGGTGATCACCTATCGTCCAGAATACCGGGGTGCGCTGACCCGGACAGCCGGCGCACAAACGGTTTCGCTTGCACCACTTAGTAATTCAGATACCACGGCGCTGATAGCCGAGCTGTTGGGTAGCGATTCTTCGGTCGCCGAGCTGACCATGACCGTCGCCGATCGGGCCTCCGGAAACCCGTTCTTCGCCGAGGAGATCGTTCGCGACCTGATTGAGCGTGATGTCCTCGTCGGCGACCAGAGCGCGTATGTCTGCCGTAGGGATGTTGCCGAGGTGAGTGTGCCCGCGACGTTGCAGGCAGCCATCGCCGCCCGCATCGACCGGTTGGAACCGGCGGCCAAGAGGTGCGTGACCGCCGCGGCCGTGATCGGGTCGCGATTCGATATCGACCTGCTCAGCGCATTGCAGGTGGAGCCGGCACTTGATGAGCCGGTCAAGGCCGAGCTGATCGATCAGGTGAGCGTCAGCCCGCGCGCCGAGTACGCGTTCCACCATCCGATGGTCCATTCCGTGGCCTACGAGTCGCAGCTGAAATCTGATCGCGCGGAGCTGCACCGGCGCCTGGCGGACGTGATCGAGGCGCGTGACCCCGCCTCGGTCGACCAGAACGCGGCGTTGATCGCCGAACACGTGCAGGCCGCAGGTGACGTCGCTGGAGCCTATGGGTGGCACATGCGAGCCGGGGCGTGGTTGTCTCAACGCGATATCGCCGCGGCCGACCGGAGTTGGGAGCGGGCACGCGACCTCGCCGACGCCTTACCGACCGATTACGAATATCGCACCGCGATGCGCATCGCTCCCCGTGCTTTGTTGTGCGCCAACGCTGCGCGGGTGCACGCGTCCGATTCTGACGCCCGCTTCGAAGAACTGAACGAGCTGTGCGGGGTGGCCGACGACAAGGGGTCTTTGGCGTTCGGCATGGCAGGCCAGATTCCCATGCTCATGTTGCGTGGCCGCGTGCGGGAAGCCGCACAGCTGGCAGCCGAGTTCATGAACCTGGTCGAGTCGATAGGCGATCCGACGCTCACCATCGTGCTGTCCTTCGTGGCGCTCCCGATTTCGCTGGAAACCGGTCACGTGGACGAGGTACTGCGTTGGTCACAGAATGCGATCGACATGGCCCAAGGCAATCCGTTCGTCGGGCCAATGGTGGCAGGGGCCTTGGCAGTACGCGGGACAGCCCGCTGGGCCGAGGGCCATTCCGGGTGGCGAGACGACCTCGACCAGGCCGTCGCCATGGGATCCGGGGCCGATCCAATGGTGCATGGCTACGTCGTGAGCGTGGCATACGCCTCCGCGATAGCGATGGGGGTGATGGTGGCCGACGACGGTGCGCTGGCCAATATCGACGAGGCGCTGCAGGTCGCCGAGCGATCCAGCGACGACATCGCGCTTGGCCTGGCCCGCATGACAATGGGAATCGCGCTGGCGCACCGCGATTCGCCGGCGGAGCGTGAGCGCGGAGCATCGGTGCTGGCGCAGGTCCGCGAAATGTGCTCGGCCGAGCG
Organism: uncultured Actinomycetota bacterium; assembly: GCA_963767375.1. Classification (GTDB taxonomy): domain Bacteria; phylum Actinomycetota; class Actinomycetes; order Mycobacteriales; family Mycobacteriaceae; genus Mycobacterium. The sequence continues at coordinate 314,867 of CAVYDT010000001.1, read as the reverse complement.
GTTTTACGCATCTGAGCTCCCGCTCGTTGAGGTTTACGCGGCACGCGAAAGGGCCGCGGGCGGAGACCGCGACGGCGCCCTGCAGCTGATCCGTAAAGCCGTGGACGACTTGTTCGACAGGGGGCAGCGTGGGTATTTCACTTGGGCCACCGGTGTTCTGGTCGAGATGCTGCTGGCCAGCGGGGCAGAAGGTGACATAAACGACGCCCAGAGCGCAGTCGACCGATTGGCGACAGGCCCCACCGACGAGGGAGTGATGCTCCGCGAAATCTGGCTGCTCCGGCTGCGGACGCTGTTGGCGCGGGCCCGCAGCGACGAGGTTGGTTACCGCGACTTGTTACAGCGATACCGCGTCTTGGCGACGTCGCTCGGCTTCGAGGGCCATATGGCGATGGTCGAGGCGATGACCACAGACGCCGAAGTTGCATCCCCGCCAGCAGGGTTGGCGATGCCCGCCACGACGGGCCCGATACCGCGCGGGAGAATCCGCCGCACCATGCCGCTGGCCGGATTCGCCGCGCGCGCCGCGGGCGGACGAATTGTGGCGGGTCTGCGGGAAAAGACGGGCAACACCGGCGCCGTGGACCGGTTTCACGAGCGGACCGCCGATCGATACTCGCAGCTGCTGGGTCACTCCAAGGGCGTGTTGATGAAGGTCGGGCAGATCTTCTCCATGCTGGACGCGAATTCGGTCGGCAGCGGGTTTTCGCCCTATCAGGCGGCGCTGGCAAGGTTGCAGGCCAACGCGCCGCCGATGGAGCCTGACCTCGCCAAAGATATGGTGCGCGCAGATCTTGGTCGGCCTGCCGAGGAAGTGTTCTCTCAGTTCTGCGACGAACCGATGGCGGCCGCATCCATCGGGCAGGTGCACCGTGCGGTCCTGCACGACGGCCGCGAAGTGGCGGTCAAGATCCAGTACCCCGGGGCAGCCGAAGCGATCGGCGACGATCTGGCCAACCACGAACTGTTAACCACGATCCTTCGATTCCTGTCATCGGCGTCGGGTGCCACGATGCCTGATCTACGACCTGCGACACGGGAGATCGCTACGCGCATCGCCGAGGAAATCGACTACCGTCACGAGGCCGCAAACATCGCCGCCTTCAGCGAGCTTTATCGCGGTCATCCCTTCATACGGGTACCCGACGTCATCGGCGAAGCGTCCGGTGACCGGGTGCTGACCATGACGTATCTCGACGGGTTGGACTGGGCGGCCGCGCAACGGGCCGACCAAGACCTGAAGAACACCTGGGCGGAGGTGATCTCCAGGTTCATGGCGGGTTCCTTCCGGCACGCGAATCTGTTTCACGCCGATCCGCATCCCGGCAACTATCGCTTCGGCCTCGACGGGCGAGTCGGATTCGTCGATTTTGGCTGCGTGAAGATCCTGTCCGAACCCCAGCGCCGCAAGTTCGTCGGGATGGCACGCGCAGCGGTCGACGGACGCAAACGCGAATTACTCGATCTGATGGTGCAAACCGGCTTCTTGGCGAGCGACTCCACGCTCACCGTCGAGGCGGCATACGAATGGTGGGCGGGAATTCTGCACGAGATGCTCGCCCCCCAGCCGTTCACGTATACGCACGACGCCCCACAACGCTTAGTCCGCGGGATAATTGGTGCCCGCGCCGCCGATAGCCCCGCTCGACGTTTGTCGATGCCCGAAGATTTCGCCTTCTTCCCGCGGCTGACCTTCGGCATGTACACCCTGTTCGCCACACTGCACGCCACCCTCGATGCCCGATCGATCTATGACGATATGGATGGCGTCGCCGAACCGGTAACCCCGCTCGGCAAGCGGCACCACGCTTGGCTACGCGGACGTGGCCTACCCTGCGGATTGGAGGCGCATGAAAACCCCGGCCCCGAGCAGTGCTGAACGCCGCTTCAGCTGAACAAGTCGCGGTGTTGTTCGACGTATTGCCGGACACTCTGCGCGGGGTGGCCGGTGACGTCTTCGACGTCGTGGGTTGCCCGGTTGTAGCGGTCCTCGCGGTGCAGCCTGGCCATCGTGGCGATGTGTTGCTGCACATGCGGCGGCAGTCCCAGTTTGCCCAGCTGCTGAAGAAATTCGTCGAAGGACGGTCGGACCGCGGTGACGGGACGGCCCAGGGCTTGGGAGTACTGCTCGGCGATCTCGTCGACGTCCAGCGTTGCCGGGCCGGTCAATTCATAGACCGCACCGAGGTGGTCTTGGGGTGCGCACAGCACCGCGGTGACGACGTCGGCGACATCGCTGGATGCCACGGGCGAGGTGCGGCCGGTTCCGAACGGCAGCGCCAGCTCTCCGGTCTCCCGGATTGACTGGGCGGCCAGCGTGGCGAAGAGGGGGTTCTCCAGCAAGACCGTCGGCCGGATGTGCACCGCCGGGATGGCCGACCAGTTGATGACGTGTTCGGCGAGCCAGTGCAGGCGTTGTTGCTTGGATTCCTCGGTGCTGGTCGCGGTCATCTGGGAGACCGTCATTTGCGACATGTTGACCAGCACTTCCAGGTTGCCGCGTTCCTTCGCGATCGCGCACACCACGGCGGTGGCTTGCAGATAATCCGGTGACACGCTCATGTTGAAGAACATCCGGGTAATGCCGTCCAGCGCCGCCGCGACGTCGACCGGATTGGTCAAATCTCCCGCGATCACGTCGGCCCCCAGCGCGCGCAGCGCATCGGCTCGGGAGTCGTCGCGGTGCACCATGGCCCGAACCACCTCGCCGCGGTCGCGAAGTCGGGCCACCACCTGCGGGCTGATGCCGGCGGTGCCGCCGCCGGCCCCCGTGATCAGGTAGGTCGCTGAATCAGTCATGGCGAAATCGTATGACTCGCCGCCGTGCCTGACGTTGGGGCACGGCGGCCGCAGCTGATGCCGTATGGCTTACAGTTGACCAGCCAGTCGGACCCGTCCGTGCGCGTAATAGGCCTTGGAGGCGCAGTTGTCCAAGACGATGTCGATACCCCGTTATCCCGGCGATGTGACCCCAGGGTGGCTGTCGGCGGTGCTCAGCGAGCGCGGCACCCCCGTCGACGTGGCCGAGGTCGACGTTGTCGCCATTGGCACCGGGCAGACGGGGGCGACCTACCGGGTGACAGCCAGATACACAACGGAACCGGGCGGTTTGCCGGGAACTTTCGTGATCAAGCTGCCGGCCCAGGACGACACCGTGCGCGACCGGGTCACCATCGGCTATCGCAGCGAATGCGCGTTCTACGCCACGGTGGCTGACCGCGTGCGGGTGCCGACGCCGCAGTGCTTTTACTGCGAGATCACCGAGGACGCCATGGACTATGCGCTGCTGCTGGCCGATCAAGCGCCCGCGGTGCAGGGCGATCAGATCGCGGGCTGCGGCGAGCAGGAGGCGCGGCTCGCGGTCGTGGCGCTGGCCGGATTGCACGGGCCCAGCTGGCGCGATTCGGCGTGGCTGGATTTCCCTGCCATCGCGTTCGGACGCCCGGACGAAGCTTCCGCCAAGGGCCTGGGTGAAGTGGCGAAGATGAGTGCCGACATCACACTGGAGAAACTCGGCGACCGGATGAGCGCCGGTGACCGCGAGACCTTCACTACGACAATGGGTTTAGTGACACCGTGGCTGCTTGCCGAATACGACCGATTCGCTCTGCTGCATGGCGACTATCGGCTCGACAACATGCTGTTTGATCCCGACCGAACCCGGGTTAGCGTGGTCGATTGGCAGACGCTCGGCGTGGGTCTTCCGGCAAGGGATCTCGCCTACTTCACCGCAACCAGCCTGGATTCGCAGCTGCGTTCAGCAATCGAGAAAGACCTTGTCGACGAGTATTACCGGGCGCTACTCGGCTACGGCGTCACCAACTACGACCCCGAAACATGTTGGCGCGATTACCGGCTGGGGGTGCCGCAGGCCCTGCTTATCTCGGCACTGGGTTTTGCTTTTGCCGCTGCTACCGAGCGCGGTGACGACATGGTCCTGGCCATGCTTCGGCGGGGCTGTCAGGCCATCCGTGATCTGGGGACGCTAGAACTTATCGGTTGAACCGACCAGCGAGGTAGTCGGCCCGGCAAGCATTGCGGGCGAGCTTGCCGCTGGTGGTGCGGGGAATGGTGCCGGCCGCGACGAGCAGGACGTCGGCGACGCGGACATGATGCTCGCGCGAGACTGCCGCCCGCGCAGCCGCCGCGATCGGGGCCGGGTCCGCGCGCCCGACGCCCGCCGCGCGTTCGGCGACGATGACGAGCTGTTCTCCAGAGTTGCCGTCCGCTGAGTCGAGGGTGTCGGCGGGCACCGAAAACGCGGCGACGTAGCCGGTCCGGATGCCGGGCGACGCCTGGCCGACGGTGGTCTCGATGTCGTGCGGGTAGTGGTTACGACCGTCAATGATGACGAGGTCTTTGATCCGCCCCGTGATATACAGCTCGCCGTCGATGTAGACGCCGAGATCGCCGGTGGCCAGCCAGTAACCGTTGTCCGGGACGCCCTCGGCGTGGCTGCCGTCCTCGAGCCGGGATTGCAGCTTGTTGCCGAACGTGCGTTGTGTCTCTTCCTCGCGCCCGAAGTAACCGCGGCCGATGTTGTTGCCGTGCAGCCAGATTTCCCCGACAGTGCCATCAGGCACCTCGCCGTCTGACCGGGTGATCACGGCCCAGCAGTCCTGAATCGGCTGGCCGCAGGAGACATAGGAGACCGCACCTTCGGTTTCCGGCGCGACGACCACCGCGCGCCCGGCGGCGAGTTGAACGCGGTCGAGGAATACGGCGTAGGCCGCCGCGTCCGGGGCGATGCTGGCCACCCCCAGCGTCGCCTCGGCCATTCCATACGACGGCTTGACCGCGGTCGCGGGCAGACCGTAAGGGGCGAATGCGGTTGTGAATTGCTCGATGGCCGACATCGTCACCGGCTCGGAGCCGTTAAGCAGGCCGACGACGTTGCTGAGGTCAACGGTGTAGCCCTCTGGGGGCAACCCCCGCTCGGCCGTCAATTCGAAGGCGAAGTTCGGCGCGGCCGCAAACGTCCGGCCGCTGGTCGCTTCCGCGCTCAGCTCCTTGATCCATCGGAAAGGGCGACGAATGAATGCCATGGGATCCAGCAGCGTGAGGTATTCGCCACCGCACAACACCGGGAACATGATCATGATCAGTCCCATGTCGTGATACAGCGGCAACCAACTCACGCTGCGGGTTCCGCGGTCTAACCCCCCGGCCAGGATTATCTGCAACACGTTGGTGCAGGCGGCGCGATGGGTGATCTCCACCCCGGCCGGGGTGCGCGTCGAGCCCGACGTGTACTGCAGATAGGCGACGTCGTCGGCGCCGACTATCGGCTCGGTGAACATCGACGCGAGCGTCTCGGGGATTGCGTCGACCGCGATCAGTCGCGGCCGCCCGGCGCCAGGAAGTGTCCGCAGCGAATCGCGCACCGACTCGGCCGCCGCGGTGGTGGTCAGAACTGCGGCAGGCCGGGCATCGCCGAGCACCGCCGCCAGCCGCTCCGCGTGTCCGGACAGAGTCGGCGCAAACAGCGGGACCGCGATCCGGCCCGCATGGACCGCGCTGAAGAATGCGGCGACGTAGTCAAGGCCGTGTGGCGCCAGGATCGCGACCCGATCACCCGGCTCGGTGACCTGCTGGAGGCGCGCGCCGATCGCACGGACTCTGGACCACAGCCCAGTCCAGCTGAGCTCGACCGTGCGCCCGTCAAGTTCTTTCGCATAGTCGATGAACCTGTATGACGGACGGTCGCCGAACGCGGCCCGGTTCTGATCGAAATACTTGGTCAGCTTCGCGTCGTCCGGCAGCACGATCGTGCCATCGGCACGAACGTATTCGTTGATGTGGGCCACGGCAAAGTGAGCCGCACGAATCGAGGGGGGATCCGAACCCATGTACAGAGAATAAAAGCGTTGCCCGACGACTCGCCAAACCAAAAGGCGTGTCACCCATCACTATTCGCCAAGCGCTGTGACGTACCTCATGTAGTGGGGGATAATCTTGGCGCGCTGTTCTTGAGCCAACTGAAATTGCGACCCATGCGCGTATATCTCGGAGGAATCATGAGTGAACCGCAATTGCTGGGACAGACCGTCGTCGTGATCGGTGGCAGCGCGGGCATCGGGCTCGAGACGGCTCGACGCGCCAGAGCTGAGGGGGCGGATGTCATCCTCACCGGTCGCAATCCCGACCGGCTGGAGCACGCGGCGCGGGATGTCGGTGCGCAACGGACCGCGGCCTTCGACGCCAACGACTCGGCCGCCGTGCAGAGCTTCTTCGCCGGGCTGGCCGAACCGATCGACCATGTGATGGTCACCGCCGGCGGCCCGAACTACGGGCCCCTGCTCGAGATGGAACTCGACCAGGTGCGCCAGGCGATCAGCGGGCACGTGGTCTGCTATCTCGATGTGGCGCGTAACGCCGCGGCCAAGATGCGGCCTGGAGGGACGCTGGTGTTCATGGGGGGCACCGGTGGGCGCCGCGTCGGTCACGGCCTCGGCATCGTCTCGGCGGCCACCGCCACGCTGCCGCCGTTCACGGCAACCCTTGCGCTTGAGCTGGCGCCGGTTCGCGTCAACCTCATCGCCGCCGGTTTCGTCGACACCCCGTTGTCGGCATCGCTGCTCGGCGATCAGCTCGAGGAGCGCCGCAATCAGTTGCGGGCCACGCTGCCGATCGGCCGCGTCGTCGAGGCGGCCGATGTCGCAGCCTTGGCTGTCCACATCATGACCAATACGGCGCTCACCGGAGCGACCTACGACATCGACGGTGGCCAGCAGTTCGTGTGACCGCCCGCTCGTCTTTTTCTCATCGTTGGACGCCCTTGACCAGGTTCGACCCGATGATCAGCCGCTGAATCTCGCTGGTGCCTTCGTACAGCCGCAGCAGGCGAACGTCTCGGTAGATACGTTCGACGGGAACTCCACGCATGTAGCCGCTGCCGCCATGCACTTGCACCGCGAGATCTGCGACCTGGCCGGCCATTTCGGTGCAGAAAAGCTTGGCCGCCGACGGTGCGATCCGGCGATCCTCACCGCTGACCCACTGCCGGGCGGTGTCTCGGACGAGTGCGCGGCCGGCCAACACGGAAGTCTGCTGGTCGGCAAGCATCGCCTGCACCAACTGAAAGCTGCCGATCGGTGCCCCACCCTGCGTCGCGGTGGCCGCATACGTCACCGACTCGTCCAACGCGCGTTGCGCGGCGCCGACCGCGAGGGCCGCGATGTGGACCCGGCCGCGCGCCAGTGACGTCATCGCCGCTCGATAGCCGATGTCCTCGCTGCCGCCGATCAGCGCATCGGCCCCGACTCGGACATCGGTGAAACTGACGTCGGCGGTCCACGCGCCTTCCTGGCCCATCTTGGCGTCCTTGGCGCCTACCTCGACGCCCGCTGAATCCGCGGGTACCAAAAACACGGCGATGCCGGGGCCGTTGTCGTCGGCGGGCCTGGTGCGCGCGAACACCACGAACAGATCGGCAACGGGCGCGTTGGTGATGAAGCGTTTCTGCCCGGAAATCACCCAATTTTCGCCCTCACGAATGGCTTTGGTGCGCAGACCGGCAGGGTTGGATCCGGCGCCGGGCTCGGTCAGCGCGAAAGACGCGACGACGTCCCCGGACGCTATCGGCTCCAGCCAACGCGTCTTCTGCTCGTCGGTGCCGAACCCGACGAGCACCTGGCCGGCGATGCCGTTGTTAGTGCCGAACATCGAGCGGAGCGCCAGCGACGTGTAGCCCAGCTCCATCGCCAGCTCGACGTCTTGCATCAGGTTCAGGCCGAGCCCGCCCCACTCCTGCGGGATCGCGTAGCCAAATAACCCCATCTTCTTGGCCTGATCGCGCAGGTCGTCGGGCACTCGGTCCTCGTCGAGGATTTCTTGCTCGCGCGGAACCACGGCGCTGCGCACGAAGTGTCGTGTCTGGGCCAGGATCTCCTGGAAATCGTCATCTGAGACCTGCCCGGCCGGCGTGGGTGCTGGGTGCATCTCGGCTCCTCTGTTGGCAGCTGGTTGCCGTTGGGTACCCTGTCTGGGCAAGATCCTATATGAAATATGAAATTCGAAATGAAGGGTGTGATCCAGTTGCCATTGCTGAGCGGTCAGACCGCGGTGATCACTGGTGGAGCGCAGGGACTGGGCTACGCCATCGCGGAGCGATTCATCGCCGAAGGTGCCCGGGTGGTGCTCGGCGATGTGAACCTGGAAACGACGGAGGTCGCGGCGAAACAACTGGGCGGTGACGACGTGGCCCTGGCCGTGCGCTGCAACGTGGCCAGGGCGGACGAGGTCGACGCGCTGCTCAAGACCGCCGTCGAGCGCTTTGGTGACCTGGACATCATGGTCAACAACGCCGGCATCACCCGTGACGCGACCATGCGCAAGATGACCGAAGAACAGTTCGACGAGGTCATTTCGGTGCACCTGAAGGGAACGTGGAACGGCACCCGCCTGGCGGCCGCGATCATGCGGGAAAACAAGCGCGGCGCGATCATCAACATGTCCTCGGTCTCGGGCAAGGTCGGCATGGTCGGCCAGACGAACTACTCCGCCGCCAAGGCCGGCATCGTGGGAATGACCAAGGCCGCCGCCAAAGAGCTCGCCCACCTGGGTGTCCGGGTCAACGCGATCGCCCCCGGCCTGATTCGTTCGGCGATGACAGAGGCGATGCCGCAACGGATTTGGGACTCCAAGGTCGCCGAGGTGCCGATGGGGCGCGCCGGCGAGCCCAGCGAGGTCGCCAGCGTCGCGTTGTTCCTGGCTTCCGATCTGTCGTCGTACATGACCGGCACCGTCATGGAAATCACCGGCGGCCGTCATCTTTGAGTCGACTCATGAGCGCGAGCAGTCCCCCGCAGGCGGTAGGTACCCCCAGCAAAAGCAACCATTTCAACCACAATCGGGGGGCTTTTGGGTCTGCTCGCCCTGAGGATCGAGAGGGACAGTAATGCGCGAAGCCGTCATCTGTGAACCCGTGCGGACGCCGATCGGCCGCTACGGCGGAATGTTCAAGTCCCTCAGTGCCGTTGACCTCGGCGTCGCGGCCCTCAAGGGGCTGCTCGACCGAACCGGGCTGGCGCCCGACGCGGTCCAGGACGTCATCCTGGGGCACTGCTACCCCAGCAGCGAGGCCCCCGCGATCGGACGCGTGGTGGCGCTGGATGCCGGCTTGCCGGTGACGGTTCCGGGCATGCAGGTCGACCGCCGCTGCGGGTCGGGCCTGCAGGCGGTGATCCAGGCCTGTCTACAGGTGGCCACCGGCGACAACGACCTGGTCATCGCCGGCGGTTGCGAAAGCATGAGCAACGTCGCCTTCTATTCGACCGACATGCGTTGGGGCGGTGCCCGCGGCGGCGTCAAGGTGCACGACGGGCTGGCTCGGGGCCGCACGACGGCCGGCGGCCGGCACTACCCGGTACCGGGCGGAATGCTGGAGACCGCCGAGAACTTGCGCCGCCAGTACGGCATTTCGCGTCAGGAGCAAGACGAGCTCGCGGTGGCGTCCCACCAGCGCGCGGTGGCAGCGCAGAAGGACGGCATCCTGGCCTCGGAAATAGTCCCAGTAATCGTGCCGACCCGCCACGGCGAAGAGCTGATCGACACCGACGAGCACCCGCGGGCCGGCACCTCGGTGGAGTCGCTGAGCAAGCTCAAACCCGTTCTGCTGTACGAAGACCCAGACGCGACGGTCACCGCCGGCAATGCCAGCGGCCAGAACGACGCGGCGTCCATGTGTGTGGTAACCACTCCGGAGAAGGCCGATGAATATGGACTGACCCCGCTGGTTCGCATGGTGTCCTGGGGTCAGGCCGGTGTGGCGCCCAACATCATGGGCATCGGTCCGGTGCCCGCCACGGAGGTCGCGCTCACCAAGGCCGGCCTGCAGCTGAGCGACATCGACGTCATCGAACTCAACGAAGCCTTCGCGGCGCAGGCGCTTGCGGTGATGCGGGAATGGAATTTCGGAGCCGCCGACCACGACCGGACCAACGTGCATGGCTCCGGCATCTCGCTGGGCCACCCGGTCGGCGCAACCGGCGGCAGAATGCTGGCCACCCTTGCGCGTGAAGTCAACCGCCGCCAGTTGCGCTATGGCCTGGAAACCATGTGCATCGGCGGCGGCCAGGGGCTTGCCGCGGTCTTCGAACGGGTCGCTTCGACGTGAATCCCCTGACCGGTATCACCGTCGTCGAGATATCCAGCTTCGTCGCCGCACCGCTGTGCGGCATGACCCTGAATCAGCTTGGTGCACAGGTGATCCGCGTAGATCCGATCGGCGGCGCCTCAGACACGCAGCGCTGGCCGCTGACGGCGGACGGTACGTCGATTTACTGGACCGGGCTGAACAAGGGAAAGCGTTCGGCCACCATCGATCTTCGTTCGCCGGATGGCCAGGAGCTCGTGCGGCGGCTGATCGTCGAGGGCGACGGCATCGTCGTCACCAATGCCGTGCTGCCCTGGCTGAACTACGACGCGCTGGCCGGCAGCCGACCCGACGTCGTCCACGTGCAGCTACTCGGGCGGGGCGACGGATCCACCGGGGTGGACTACACCGTGAACGCGGGCATCGGCTATCCACTCGTCACCGGTCCGGCCAACCACGCGGGCCCGATCAACCACGTGCTGCCGGCCTGGGATGTGTGCTGCGGACTGTATGCCGCGCTGGCCATCGTCGCCGCGGTGCGCCGTCGCGACCAGACCGGGGATGGCGCGCGAATCAGCCTGGCGCTGGAGGACGTTGCGCTGGCCACCGCCGGAAACCTGGGCCTGCTGACCGAACCCCAGGTGATCGGGACGCAACGAGAGCGTCTGGGCAACGCCATCTACGGCCAGTACGGCCAGGACTTCACCAGCCGGGACGGTGTCGCCTTCATGGTGGTGCTGTTGACCGGCAGGCACTTTCGCGACCTGGTCGATGTGACCGGAACCGGTGCCGCGGTGGCGGCGCTCGCCGATGCGCTGGGCGCGGACTTCACCACCGAAGGCGACCGGTTCCGGTATCGCGATGTGCTGTCCGGCTTGTTCGCCACCTGGATCGGTGACCACGCGGCCGACGAGGTCACCGCCGCGCTGTCGGACACCACCGTGCTGTTCGAGCGGTACCGCAGTTTTGCGGAGGTCGTCCAGGGCCCCAAAGTTACTGCCAATCCACTGTTTTCCAGCCTGCACCAGCCGGGGCTCGGAGCTTATCTGGCGCCCGCCATGCCGGCCGCCTTCGACGGCGTTCACCCGGCCAGCGCGGCCGCCCCCGCGCTGGGGCAAGACACCGCCGACATTCTCAGCAAAAGCCTGGGATTGACCGCCGCCGACATCGAGCGTTTGACGAACGCCAAGACGATCGCCTGTGGGAGCGGGCCGGACCGCAAAGGGAAGTAGACAGGGCATGACGAAACTTGCGCAAACACTGGGCCTGACCGAGTTCCAGACCGAGATCATCGCTACGGTACGACAATTCGTCGACAAAGAGATCATTCCCAACGCGGCCGAGCTCGAACGCGCCGACAGCTACCCGCAGGACATCGTCGACCAGATGCGCGACATGGGCCTGTTCGGTCTGATGATTCCCGAAGAGCACGGCGGGCTGGGGGAGTCGCTGTTGACCTACGCGCTGTGCGTCGAGGAGCTGGCCCGCGGCTGGATGAGCATCTCCGGGGTGCTCAACACCCACTTCATCGTGGCGTACATGCTGCGCCAGCACGGCACCGACGAGCAGAAGCAGCGTTTCCTGCCGCGCATGGCGACCGGCGAGTCCCGCGGCGCGTTTTCCATGTCCGAGCCCGAGCTGGGCTCCGATGTCGCCGCGATCCGAACCCGGGCCCAACGCAACCCGGAGGGCACCTACACCATCAACGGCCAGAAGATGTGGGTGACCAACGGCGGCAGTTCGACACTGGTCGCCGTGCTGGTGCGCACCGACGAGGGCGCGGACAAGCCGCATCGCAACCTGACCGCGTTTCTTGTCGACAAGCCAACGGGATTCGGCGAAGTGATGCCGGGGCTGGTGATCCCGGGCAAGATCGACAAGCTCGGCTACAAAGGCATCGACACCACCGAACTCATCTTCGACGGCTACCAGGCGAGCGCGGCCGACATCCTGGGCGGCACCCCGGGGCAGGGCTTCTTCCAGATGATGGATGGTATCGAGGTTGGGCGGGTCAACGTGTCGGCGAGAGCCTGCGGGGTCGGCATTCGTGCCTTCGAGCTCGCGGCGCGTTACGCCCAGCAGCGCCAAACCTTCGGCAAGCCGATCGCCGAACATCAGGCCATCGCGTTCCAGCTCGCCGAGATGGCTACCAAGGTCGAGGCGGCACACCTGATGATGGTCAATGCCGCGCGGTTGAAGGACTCAGGGGAACGCAACGACGTGGCCGCGGGGATGGCGAAATACCTTGCCAGCGAGTTCTGCTCGGAGGTCACCCAGCAGAGCTTCCGGATTCACGGCGGCTATGGCTACTCCAAGGAGTACGAGATCGAGCGGCTGATGCGCGATGCGCCGTTCCTGCTGATCGGCGAGGGCACCAGCGAAATCCAGAAGCAGATCATCAGCAAGCGCCTGCTCGCGGAGTATCGGATCTGAGGCCATGACTAGCATGTCTGGCCCGGATTTCGTTGCGCGCCCTCAACTTTCCGAGGACGTCGCGCGTTTTGTGCGCCGAAGGATTTTCGACGGCAGCTATGCGGCGGGGAAGTACGTTCGGCTGGACCAATTGGCCGCGGAACTGGGCATCAGCGTCACACCGGTCCGGGAGGCGCTGTTCGCCTTGCGCGCCGAAGGTTTGGTTGCCCAACAGCCGCACCGCGGCTTCGTGGTGCTGCCCGTGACCGGACGTGACCTCGCCGACGTTGCCAACGTGCAGGCTCACGTCGGCGGCGAGCTCGCCGCGCGTGCGGCGGCCAACATCACCGACGAGCAACTGCGCGAACTCAAGGAGATTCAAACCGATTTGGAACGCGCCTACGCCGGTAATGACGGCGAGCGGACGGTACGTCTGAACCACGAGTTCCACCGGGCCATCAACGTCGCCGCGGACTCGCCGAAGCTCGCTCAGCTGATGTCCCAGATCACCCGATACGCACCCGAATCGGTGTTTCCCGCCATCGAGGGCTGGCCCCGCCAGTCGATAAGAGACCATCGCCGGGTGTTGTCCGCGCTGGTGAAACGCGATCACGAGCTCGCCCGCGCCGCGATGTCCGATCACCTTGCGGCTGGCGCGGTTCCGTTGATCGAGCATCTCGTCGCACGTGGGGTGGTCGCAGAAACGGGCGGTTCGGCGCCCGAATGAGCGCGGGGGGTTTCGCGTTGGGCGCGCGCTTCTCGACAGCGGCAGTCGTTATCGTGCTGTCCGTTACTACCAGCGGCTGTACCGGTTTTCCCAACCGGCGCCAGCAGGCCGATGCCATCGTCGCGACGTTGCGTGCCACCCCGGGGGTTGAATCGGTGCATCAAAACTATGTCAACGGCATCGACCGCGGTGCCTCGTTCGAGGTCAGCGTCGAGGTGGACCGCGCCATCGGGGGGCCGGCGTTAGCGGACATCGGCCGGCAATTCCTGGAAACAAGTTGATCATGCCGACTTCACCGACCACCTGCTCTCGCTCGCGATCGGATTTCCGTTGAGCGGCGCCGGTTCCGACTGGAACAACAGATCTGGAGCCTCTTTCAATCTCACCGACGACGGTGGTGCCCGCCTCAAAGGCGTGACCGCCGATCAGGTGGGCGCAGACTTACGGTTCTGGATCGAGGTGGTCAACTTTCCCGGGGTCACGTCGGTAGAACTACATCGGCCGGCGCAGCAGAGTTCTCGCGACGGGCGAAGCCGCACGGTCTATGCGCGCGTCGTCGATGCCAACGCGGGCAGCGCCCTGCAAACTCGGTACCCGGAACTGCAAGGTCATTGGCAAACCTAGGTGTGTACACCGACCAGCAGCTCCCGCAGCCGCCGGGTGTCCACTTTCCCGGTGGCACCGCGGGGGAGGTCGTCGTCGGACTCCAACAACAGCCACACCGTCGGCACCTTGAAGGCGCTCAGCAGTTCGCGCGCGGAGCTGTGTAGCTGCTCGGCGGCGAGCCCGCGGCACACCACCGCGGCACCGACGCGTTCGCCCGCGGCGCCAGGAACGTTGGTGACGTAGGCGTTGTCGACGCCGTCGATGGCGCGCAGCGCCCGCTCGACCTCGCTGGGGTAAACGCTGGCGCCGCTGACTTTGAACATGTCGTCGGATCTGCCGTGGTAGAACAGGAAGCCTTCGGCGTCCAGACGGCCGAGGTCCCCGGTGGGGTAGAAGCCGTCGTCGGTAAAGACGTCTTCGCGGGCGCGCCGGCAAATGCCGCGCAGCGTGTGCGGTCCCCGGATCTGGATCATGCCAACGGTTCCTGTTGCAACCGGCTCGCCGTTATCGGGATCGACGATGCGGACCTGCGTGCCGGGGAACGGTTTTCCGCAACTGCCCCACGCCGCGGGCGGCATGTCGGTGTCGGCGGGGTAGCCGCAGTAAGGTCCGAATGCCTCGGTCATGCCGAACAGATTGGCGCGAGCCCCCGGTTGGGCCCGCTGCCCGGGCGGCAGCAAGGCGTCCAGGCTGCCAGGCCGCAACGCCGAGAGATCGACGCCTGCCGGGCCGGCGTACCGCGCCAACGCTTCGGCTTGATCCGGCCAGCCACGAAACAGCGTGACCCGCTCGCTCTCCAGCAGGCGCAGGGTGGTTTCGGGCCGCGGCACCTCTTCGGTCACCAGGGTGGCGCCGGCCAGCAGCGCGGACAGGATCCCGCTGCCCAAGCCCCCGACCCAGAAGAACGGCATCGGCAGATACAGCCGGGTGTCGGACGTGATGCAGCGCGCCGCAAGCCCCGATCGCACCGCGCCCAAAGCGCTGCCGTGCGAATGCATGACCCCCTTGGGCGGCCCGCTGCTGCCCGAGGTGAATACGATGAGCAGCGGGTCGGCCTCGGTGATCGTCTCGCACAGCGCATCGACGATCCCGCGGGCCGGTTCGTCCGCGGTTGCATGGGCGGCGAGGTGATCGGCCGTCCAAACCTGCCGCAAGGCCGGAAGTTTGAGCGACGGTTCGGACTTCAGATCGTCCAGGTAGCGGTGGCCGCGGAATTCCTGGACGCTCACCAGGAATTGGACTGAGGCCGCCCGGAGTTGTGCGACGAGTTCGCCGGCGGCCAACAGCGTGCTCAACGGAACCAAGACGGCGCCGACGCGCGTCAGTGCTATGGCGACCTGAACCCAGCGGGTGTTGTTGGGCATGATCAGCCCAACCCGGGTGCCCTTACCCACGCCGGCTTCGATGAAGCTCGCCGCCAAATCTCTTGTCGTCATGTCGAGTTCGCGATAGGTGAGTCGCGCCGCGGGATCGATTACCATCGGCTTGTCGCCATGCTCGGCCGCGCGCAACCGCACCAGCTGGTCGATCGTGAGTGCGTTAAGAGGGTCGTGCGGATCAGGCATCGAATAGCTTCTTCAGTCGCCGGGCGTCGACCTTGCCGCTGGACAGCAGCGGCACCTCGGCACGGGACACGCTGAGGAACCGCTTGGGGATTTTGTAGGAAGACAATTCATCCTTGAGCCGCTCGCGCAGCGCCACCTCGTCCAACCCCGGGTGCACCCCGTCGACAATGACGGCGGCTACCAGCTCTCCGCGCTCGGCGTCCGGAATGCCCACGACGTGAGCGTCCGCACCGGTGATCTTGGCGATGGCCTTCTCGACTTCGGCCGCCGAGACGTTGGCGCCTGCCGTCTTGATCATCGCACTGAGCCGGCCGACAAAATACAGAAATCCGTCGTCGTCGGTGCGCACCAAGTCGCTGGTGTGGAGCCATCCGTCGGCGTCGAAGGACTCTTCGCGACTTCGCTTGTAATAGCACTGCATAACGAACGGGCCGCGGATGCACAGTTCGCCGACTCCGTCCGCGTCGGGGTCGATGATCTTGATGTGGAATCCGGGTGCCGGCTTGCCGAATGACCCACGTCGCTTCTCGGGTTGATCGGATTCGTCGCCGCTGATCAGCAGGACGCTGCCGGCTTCGGTCAGCCCGAGCATATTATGCCGCAGTTCCGGATCCGCTGGCCTGGCCGCAGGTGCCATGATCGGATACAGGTTGCCCCGTTGCATCGACGACAGGTCGCGCCCCGCGATGCTTGGATCCACGGCCAAATGCGCGATCCCGGCAGCGAATCCATTGGTCATGGTCGGCTTTTCGGCCTCGATCAAGTCGAGCGTCTCACTAGCGTCTGTGGCGTTGGAGCAGATCAACGTCGACCCGGCGACCAACGTCGCCAGCAGACCGAACGCGAACCCGCCGATCCAGAAGAACGGCGAATTGCAGAACAGCTTGTCGTCGGCGGCCAAGCCGCGAATCATGTTGAGGTTCTTCTGGTGTTGCAGCAGTGCCTGGTGCGTGTGCAGCACTCCCTTGGGGGTGGCGGCGGAGCCCGACGTGTACACGATGGCCAGCGGATCCGCGCCGTCGACATCGTCTTCCATCGCCGCCAACAGCGCGGGCTCGACCGTCGCGGCGAGCCGGTACGCGCGTTCGAAGTTGACCGTGACGTGGCGCAACTGCGGCATTGCGGCGAGAAACAACCGGGAGTCGAAGCCCGGGACCGCCAGCACCTCCGCGAGGAGTTGCACGTAATCGTGGGAACGGAAAGATGAAGCGCTCAAGAGGATTTCGACGTCACTGTCGACCAGCTGCTCACTCAGCTCGCGCCCAGTGGCGAACGTGGAAAATGGCACCACTACGGCGCCGATCCGCGCCGCTGCGAGCATCCCGATAACAAAGTCCGTCCCATTCGGATAGAGCAGACCCACATGAGTTCCCTTGCCGGCACCGAAGGCAATCAATCCGCGGGCGAGCTCTGCGGAGCGATGATCGGCCTCCGCGTAGCTGATGCGATCACGGTCGCACATAAGAAGCGGGCGGTCTCTTTGCGCGCGGGCCTGGTGGCGCAGGATCTCGGCGACTGTGGGGGAATCAGCGGGCATGGTCGCTGGGGGCCGCATCGAAGAAGCGCCGGATCGCGCTCAGGTCCGCCTTGCCTGACGGGGTCCGAGGGATCGTGTCGACGATCGCGATCTCGGTTGGAATCTCGTAGCGCGCCAGTTGCTTACGCAGATAGTCGACCAGTTCGGCGGCATCGGCGGATGCGGATGCACGCAGTTCCACCATTGCGACGGGTGTTTCCCCCAGACGTGCGTCGGAACGCCCGACCACCGCCGCGCCCGCGACCGCGGGGTGGTCCTCCAGCGCGGTGCGCACGTCGTCGGGCATCACCTTGAACCCGCCACGGATGATCGCCTGATCAGCGCGCCCGACGATCCAGACAAAGCCGTCGGCATCAATGCGCGCCATGTCCGTCGTCCGCATCCAGTCCGCCGATGGGCCGAGTTGTCCGGGCTTGGCCTCCAGCAGGCCGACCTGGTCAGGTCCCAGCGCCGCGCCGTTGTCGTCGACCACCCGCAGTTGCGCGCCGGGGTTGGGCCGGCCGACGCTGCCGCGTTTGGCCCGCCAATACCGCTGATGGTCGGCGAGCGTCCAGCCCGCGACTCCGCCGCCGAATTCCGTTGCTGCATAGGAGGTCAGGACGGGGATACCGTACTTCTCGGTGAAGGCGTCGGCATCCTCGGCCGACAGCGGCGCGGTCCCGCAGGTGACCGCGCGGATGCTTTCCAGGTCGGTTCGCGGCAGGTCGGAGTGCAACACCGTGCGCAGTGCGGCCGGTACCAGCGATACGGTGCGGGGTCGGTGTTTGCGTACCGCCGTGGCCCACGCGTCGAGCTCGAATCGTTCCAGCAGCACAAAGGGTCTCGCCTCTGCGACGCATTGCAGCACCCGAAAGACGCCGCCGATGTGCACCAGGGGTGAGTTGACGATCGCGACGCCGCGGCGCGGCTCGATAGGCGCCGGTGTGCGCTCGGGTTCGGGGCCCATCACGCTGCGCGCCAGCATGTCGTAGCTGAGGTCCACTCGTTTAGGCGGTCCGGTCGTTCCGCTGGTCAACATCCGCACCGCGACCCCGGGCCGGGTATTGGGCCGCGCGGCGCGTAGCACTGGGCCGGCCTCATGGTCTAACCGGCCCGAGAGTGATACCGTCCGGATTTCCGGGGGAACCAGCGTCGTCAGGTCGTCGGGTTCGCCAACGAGAAGCGGCAGGCCCAGCGCTGCGATGTCGGCCCGGGTGCGGTCGTCGCCGCGCGATGGATTGATGGTGACCACCGTCCCGCCGGCCAGCAGCACACCCAGGAACGCCGCCACCTGACCCGGCCGGTTACGCAACAACATTCCGACCTGGGGGTCGGTGCCGAGTTCGGCCGTCAATGACTCGATGCGCCGCGCGGCCTCACCGACCTGGCCCCACGACAACCATCGGCCCTCGTACTCGATCGCGTACGCGCCCGGATCCACCTCCAGCACGTCGGCGATGCGTTGACTGAGTCGATGAGCCGTCATCACCGGATCTTCGGCTGGCGCGGCGCAGCCTCGCCCTGCGCGGCCAGTTCGGCCTTGCCGAGCGGGTTGCCCAGCCGGGTGTAGATCAGCCCCTGTTCCAGGGCGGCGCGGTAGGGCTTGTCCAGCGACTCCCAGATCGCCTTCACTGTGCCCTGTGTCGCCGACGGCGGCTTGGCGGCAATCGTCGCCGCGATGTCATGGGCGCGTGCCCACAATTGGTCTGCGGAAACGACTTCCGATACCAAACCAATGCGCAGCGCGGTCTCGGCGCTGACGCGCTCGTCGTTGCCCACCAGCGCTATCCGCAGCGTCTCGCCCAGGCCGATGCGGCGCATCAGCCCGACCGGCTCCAGTGCGCAGACCAGACCGGCCGAGACGTGTGAATCGAAGAATGTTGCGTCCGTGGAACAGATGACGACGTCGGATTCGTTGACGAAGTAGAACGCGCCGGCTGTGCACATGCCCTGAACAGCACACACCACGGGCTTCCACATCTTCTGCCACTTCGGGCTGAGTGCCTCACCGGGATCTTCGTGGTTCCAGATATTTTCGGGTTGACCGTACGGCGTCTTGATGTCCAATCCGGCGCTGAACGCCCGCGTGCCGGCCGCACGTAGCACGACCGCGTGCACCGAGTCGTCGAGCTTGACCTCGCGCCAGGCTCGGGCCATCTCCTCGCACATGATGCGGTTGAACGAATTCAACTGCTCGGACCGGTTCAGCGTGATGGTGGCAACGTGATCGGTGGCATCGACCTCGAGCAGGATCGTTTCAAAGGCGGCGCTCATTTGGAGCTCATCTGCATTGCCAATTCGGTTTCCGTTTTTCGACAAATGCCCTGGGGCCTTCCTGCGCGTCCTCGGTCCGAAGTACGCGCTCGCGGAAGGTTTCGGCGAGTATCTCAGCCTCGTGCAGCGGCACATTCAGGCCCTTGAGAATGGCCAGCCGGGTTCCCCGGACCGCCAGCGGCGCATTGGAGTTGACGATGTCGGCGATCTCGCGGGCCCGATTCAGCAGGCCGTCGTGCTCGACGATTTCGCTGATAAGTCCGAGCTCGTAGGCGCGTTGTGCGCTCATCCGGTCGTGCTTGCCCATCAAGGCCATCCGCAAGGCGATCGAGCGGGGCAACACTCTGGAAACGCGCACCAATTCCCGGCCGGCCACCAGCCCGATGCTGACGTGCGGATCGAAAAAGGTTGCCTGCTCGGATGCGATGACGATGTCGGTCGTGGTGACCCAGTCCATGCCGGCGCCGCAGCACAGTCCGTTGACGGCGGTCAGTACCGGCTTGGCCATGGTGCGAAACGGCGGTGTGCCTTCTTGGGGTGCCTCCCACTGTTCGTAGGTCGACAGGTACGGCCGTTCGTAGATCACTTTGCCGTCTTCGGGAATGGCTGTGACGTCGGCGCCGGTGCAGAACGCACGGCCGGTGCCGGTGACGATGAGCAGCCACACCTTCTCGTCGCTCTCCGCTTCGTCGTAGGCGGCCCGGAGTTCGGTGACCATGTGCGGGCTGAGCGCGTTGAGGGCTTCCGGGCGGTTCAACGTGATGGTGGCGGTGTGCCCGTCGACCTCGTATTTGATGGTGTCGAACGAATCACTGGGCTTCTTAGGGGGCATCCGTCATCCCTTCATAGCGGATCATCGGCCCTGAAACTTCGGCGCGCGTCGCTGCCGAAACGCCTCCAGGCCTTCTTTGAAATCGCTTGTCCTACAGGACAGTTCCAAGTTGAAAAGCTCCTGCGTCATGGATTGGCTCAGCGTCGCGTGCTGGCCGAAGCTCAACGCCTGCTTGGCCAGTCCGATCGCCACCGTCGGTCCGCAGGCCAGCCGTGCCAACAGGGTTTCGGCCGTGTTGTCGAGTTCGGGCGGGCTGACGGCTTGATGAATCAGTCCCCAGTCGGCCGCGTCGGTCCCGCTCACTTTCTCCCCGAGAAGCAGCATTCGCCGGGCCCGCGCCAGGCCGACCAGTCGGGGCAGCAGCCAGGTAGAACCCGAATCTGGGCTGAAGCCGCGGTCTAGGAATGGCTCCCAGAACACGGCGTCGGTGCTGGCAACGGTGAAGTCGGCGGCCAGCGCGAGATTGCAGCCCATGCCCACGGCCCAACCTCGCACGCTACAGACCACCGGGAGCTGGATGCTCGCCACGAGCTCGATCACGCGGTGGGCGGCGTGTGGAATCCGGCGCACCAGATTGCCGGTGCGGGGACGTTCTCCGCCGGCGCTGTTGGTGGCCACCCAGTCGGCACCGGCGCAGAAGTCGTCTCCGGCGCTTCGAAGATGAATCGCGCGCAGCGAGTCATCGGCGGCGGCATCGGTCAGTGTGCCGACCAATGCCTCGATCATCAAGTGGGTCAACGAGTTACGACGCGAGGGACGATCGAGCGTGACCCGCAAAACCGCGCCGTCCCGGTGTGCTGTCACCGAGCCCTCGGCGTCGGCCGTATCGGTCTCGTGACTCACGGTCGGATCCGGCCTTTCTCGCCGTTACGGTTACCCATACAGTAGGCAATACGATTGGTACGCTGTATAAGTTAGCAAGGATACGCTGCCCACGGAACACCGGGTGAAACGCGGGAAAGTACGGTCGCATGGCCCGCGCCGGCGACGATGCAGAGCGAAGCGATGAGGAGGAGTGGCGCCTATGGACGAGGGCATCGCAGCTCCCGGTGACGCCAGATTCGGGGAGACGCCCCTTGCCCAGACCATGGCCGCGGCCAGTGCCATGCGCCGTCTCGGCTCGTTGCTGCTCTCGTTGGAGCACGCCCACCCGACGGTGGACGCCATGATCGCGAAATTCGCCGAGTGGGAAACCGAGCTGGCCAGCGCCGCCCCCCGAGACAGCGCGCCGCGAATCGGTTCGATCCCCGACGACCCTCGGCGTATCTACCTCAACCACGCCACCGACATCGGTGCCTACAACCCATGCTTTCCCGAGTACCGGTTCGATCACCTCGATGCCGAGAAGGCGGTCGGCCGGGTGGTCTTCCCGCTGATCTACGAAGGGCCGCCCGGGCTGGTGCATGGCGGCTTCCTCGGTGTTTTCTTCGACTCCGTGATTCAGCATCACAACTGCGTTACCGGCCTATCCGGCAAGACGCGGTCACTGGTTGTGACCTTCCGCCGTCCGACTCCGCTGCTGACCGAGCTTGGCTTCGATATCGTGCGCTCGCAGATCGACCGGAGTATCACGTCGACCACGCGGCTGTTGCTCAATGACGAGGTGCTGTGCACGGGTGAGGTCAGCACCGTGGCTTCACGGCCGGAAAATCTGTCCGTATTTCAGTTCGCCAGGCGGCGAAAGGATTCTGCTACATGAGCCCATCAGACACTTCGGACGATCGTGTGCTGTTCGACGTGGATCACGACAAGCGAATCGCCACAATCACATTCAACAACCCCAAGCAACGCAACTCCTATGACGCCAGCATGCGTGAGGCGGTTGCCCGCTGGCTGGACCAAGTGGCCGAAGACGACGACCTCACTGTGGTGTTGCTGCGCGGGGCCGGGGGAGTCTTCAGTACCGGCGCCGACATGAACAATGCGTACGGCTGGTACGGCGAGTCTGGGCAGGGCAAGGCCTCTGATAACACTGACGCGGCGACCAAGCGCCGACCCAGTCAGCGCCGACGACTTACCGTGGACCGCAAGTCATTTAGCTTCTATCACAACTTCATGGGCTTCCCGAAGGTGACGGTGGGGGAGATCGCCGGTTACGCGCTCGGCGGCGGGTTCGAGATGGCGCTGATGACCGACATCTCCGTCATCGCGCGCGACACGAAAATCGGCATGCCGGCAACACGCTTCCTCGGGCCCGCGCTGGGCAGCCTGCACATGTTCTTCCATCGGTTAGGGCCGGTGTTGTCCCGGCGCCTACTGCTGACAGGTGACATCATCGAAGCCGGCGAGATCGAGCACCTCGGAATCTTCACCGAAACATGCGATCCGGGCTCGGTTACGGCCCGCGCCCGATACTGGGCCGAGAAGGCGGCGAAGATGCCCGCCGACGGAGTCGTCATCGCCAAGGAAGCGTTCCGCCTGGTCGAACAGAGCCAGGCCTACCAGGGTGAGGAAGTCGCGAGCTACCTGTTCCACGCGTTCGGCACCAACCTGCAGTTCGCGCCGGACGAGTTCAACTTCGTCAAAACGCGCGCGCAGCATGGAGCCAAGGAAGCCTTTCGGCTACGCGATGAACACTTCCACGTGCCGGAACCGGAAGCGTGATAACGCGATTCGCGCCCGTCTAACGGATTGTCGTCGCCTTGGACCGTCCGCGCTGACCGGCTGACTTGGCCGCCTTGCGTTGCCGGGACGGTGCCGCCTTTGCGGCCTTCGAGCCCTCGTCGATCAACCGGTCGGCATGGTCGAGGATGCATTCGAGGCCGTACTCGAAGTTCGTCTCGTCGGGGGCCCCGATGCGGTGACCTTTCCCGGTGACTTGGGCGAGCAACGGAGTGGTTTGGGGATCGATGCCCACCGCGTCCTCGATGCTGCGTGGCCCGCTGTCCGGCGTCTGGTTCTTTTCGTAGAGCCGCTGCAGCACCACTGATCCGCGGACGTGAAGCGACACCGCGGAGTAGGTGTCGAAGGCATCCTCGGGCGATAGGCCGGCCTCCACCAGGTTGGCGATCGCGGTCTCCATTTCCTGAGCGCCGAGTCGCGCGGCTTTGGGACTCAGCGCGGCGCGAATCAGAATCAGGTCGCACAGAATTGGGTTGCCCATGAAGGTCTTACGCATCAGGCGCGCGTGATTCCGCAGCGTCTCGCGCCAATCGCTGGCTTCCACGTAGGGGGTGGCGAATACGTACTTGCTCAAGGCTCGGTCGGTCATCGCGTTGAGCAGATCGTCCTTCTTGCGGAAGTACCAGTAGATGCTGGTGACACCGACGCCGAGGTGTTTGCCGAGCAGCGGCATGCTCAGGTTGTCTATCGATACTTGCTCCGCGAGTTCGAATGCGCCGCTGATGATGTCATCAGGGTTGATGGATCCGCGTTCGCGACGCTGACGCTTGTCGGCAGTTGCCTGTTTTGCCACTACGGGCACCTCCATCGAGATCTATCCTGCGGATGCGGTCCCGAGCCATGTCACCGGCCCAAACGTGCTTCGTGCGATTGTCCGTCTGCTACTGTAATACCTATCGTAGGGTTTCTGGTAAATACGGCTGGACAGGCGTACTAAGCCATGGATCTAGGGCTGGCAAATGCCTCGACGGCGGTGGTCGGTGGCAGTCGCGGCATGGGTTTGGCCGCGGCCCGATGCCTCGCCGAGGAAGGTGCCCGGATCGCGGTGATCGGCCGCACCCCAGCCGCACTCGAGAGCGCTGCTGCGGAGTTGACGGGTCTCGGCAGCCCGGATGCCCTTGGGCTCGTTGCCGACATCGGTGACGCCGGTCAGGTCGACCAGGTGTTCGCTGAGCTTGGACAGCGCTGGGACGGCGAACTCAACGTGCTCGTCAATACGGTCGGGCCGGGAGCGCCGGGCAGCTTCGAAGATTTGACCGACGAGCAGTGGCGCGAATCCGTCGAAGACGGCGTGATGGGAATGGTGCGCTGCGTCCGTTCGGCACTTCCGCTGCTGCGCAAGGCCGAATGGGCCCGAATAGTCAACTTCTCGGCGCACTCGACGCAGCGGCAAAGTGTCATGCTGCCCGCCTACACCGCGGCCAAGTCGATGCTGACGAGCGTGTCAAAAAACCTGTCCTTGCTGTTGGCCAAGGACGAGATCCTCGTCAACGTGGTGTCGCCGGGCAGCATCGCGTCCGAGTCGCTGGTGGGCTGGGCGACGTCGGTCGGTGTCGACGGCAACGACCCTTATGCCCTGATGGACGCGATTGCCAAGCACTTCGGACATCCGGCGCACATGCCGCGAGCCGGCTTACCGGAAGAAATCGGGCCGGTCGTCGCGTTCCTGGCATCGCGACGGAACTCCTACATGACCGGAGCCAACATCAACGTGGACGGCGGCTCGGACTTCACCTGACTTGGCTCGAAATCGTTTGGCTGACAGAAGGAGTGGACTGTGGCGATGGCCGGTTACGAATGGTTGCCGCCGTCGTGTAATCGCGGGATTCGTCGCGTCGCGCGCTACCGCGTCATAT
The DNA here is from genome assembly GCA_963767375.1 of uncultured Actinomycetota bacterium. GTDB lineage: Bacteria > Actinomycetota > Actinomycetes > Mycobacteriales > Mycobacteriaceae > Mycobacterium. The sequence goes on along the minus strand of CAVYDT010000001.1, from coordinate 290,361 downwards.
CTGCATGTACACCCATCTACGAGAAAGCCCTCCTGAACGACCGCTTACCGGTGACAATAGCGACGTGATCAACGCATCCGTACCAGCCGACCCAGCGGCGCCGGTTCCCGTGAGTGGTCGCGCGCCCACGAGTGTCTACAACGACCTGCCCCAGGTTGTCGCGGACACCGTGACCGACCTCCTCGGCAGGCCTCGCGCACGCGGCTGGATTCACCTACTGTCAGCGGCCGCCGCCATTGTGGCCAGTGCAGCGCTGGTGTCGGTGGCCGCGATCGAGGCGTCGCCGAGGGCCGTGTGGGCCACACTGGCCTACACCGCCACGACCGTCGCCATGTTCAGCGTCAGCGCCGCATACCACCGGGTGCACTGGCGCTCTCAGAGCGCCCAGAAATGGATGAAGCGTGTCGACCACTCGATGATCTTTATCTTCATTGCCGGCAGCTACACCCCTTTCGCGCTATTGGCGATGCCGCCGCGCACCGGGACGGAGGTGCTCACGATGGTGTGTGCCGGCGCGGCTGCTGGTGTGGGGCTTAAGATGCTGTGGCCGTCGGCGCCTCGGCTGGTTTGCGTGCCCCTGTACCTACTGCTGGGCTACGTGGCGATTTGGTTCACCGGAACACTTCTCGACGGCGCAGGTGTGGTTGTGGTGGTCTTACTCGTCGCCGGAGGCGTCTTGTACAACGTTGGCGCCATCTTTTACGGCTTTGGCTGGCCCAACCCATGGCCACAGACGTTCGGCTATCACGAGTTCTTTCATGCGTTCACGGTGGCCGCGGCGGTCTGCCACTACAGCGCCGTCTGGGCCGTCGTGTTGTAGCCACCGGGTGGATGTCTGACATCGAAGTGACAGAAGGACCGAAAAAGGGAGTGGATTATGGCCACGGCGGCTGAGGCGCGCAGCTGGGCGCGTGGCGCATTGCGGGGAATCGGCGATTCGCTCTACACGCCGTTCTCCGGCACCGATGGTGATGACATCGATTGGGATGCCTACCGAACACTGGTGCGCTACTGCGTCGGCGATCTGGGGCACCCGATGTTGTGGTGCACCAGCGGCATCGCTGAGTTTTGGTCGTTGACGCTCGAGGAGCGAAAGCGCTTGCTGGAGGTGGCAATAGAGGAGGCGCGCCGCGCGAATCCCGACGTCGTGGTGCAGGCCTGTACGGCGGCGCCGAGCGCTAAGGACTGCCTGGACTTGACGCTGCACGCCCAGCAGGTGGGCGCCGACATCGCCTACATCCAAACGCCGATGATGGAGGCACACGGCGGCGAAGGCGTGCTGCGATTCTTCAAGTACATCGCCGCGCGCACGGACATCGCCCTGGGCATGTTCAACTCCCCGTCGTCGGGCTATGTGCTCACACCCGTCGAAAGCGCTCGGATCTACGACGAGGTGCCCGCGGTGTGCGCCACCAAGGAGGGCGCCTTCCGGCCGGAGGCGAGCCGGCGGCTGCACGAGTTGGCGCCCAATCTGGCGGTCTGGGAATGCGACCGGACGGTCTATCGCGCCGGGTGGTTGCGCGCAGGGATCGTGTGCCCGGCGCAGCTGGGCACCGCCGGGTATCTGTTTGAGACACCACAGAAGCGGCTGTTTTCCGAGTACTGGGATCTGGTGCTGAACGACAAGCTCCTGGAGGCCATGGACTACGGGCGAGACTCGGGTCTGGACCAGTTCGACCTCGACATCGGGTCGTGGTGGACCTGCTATCCGGGGCGAGCGGACTACTTCACCCACTGGGGTGGTGCGTTCAAGTACGCCGCCTCCGTGCTGGGCCTGCCGATAGGCGACTATCCGCATTCCCGGCCCCCGCAAGCGCAGCTACCGCCGGAGGCCAAGGCGCAGATCGAGAACGCCTATCGCCGGCTCGGGCTCATCGACTCCTGAGAATTGCGCTTCGCCAAGCCGAAATTCGCTGTTCATCCCGGGTCCGCGAGGGCCTCGGCGGCGGTTGTGGAATGCAGTACCGATAGGTATACAGTATGGGTACAAAGTCTGCTGGAAACCCCGTTCGATCGAAGCACTGGCCGTGCGTGAGGAGGCGTCGATGGGCAGCGCCGACGGCGAAGACGCGGTGCTCTACGAGGCCACGCCCAGCGGCGTCGCGATCCTCACGTTCAACCGCCCGGATCGCCTCAACGCGTGGGGCCCCGACATCGCCGCCGGGTTCTATGCCGCCATCGACCGCGCCGAACAGGACCCGGCCGTCCGGGTGATCGTGGTGACCGGCCGCGGCAGGGGATTCTGTGCCGGCGCCTACCTGGGCGCGCCCAGCGCGGCGAATCATGTCGGCGAGACCATGGAGAAGGCGGGCAAGACGAATCTGGCCGAGTTGGTCGGCGAGCGCCCGCCGCACTTTGTCACCACGTTGCGCAAGCCCGTCATCGCGGCGATCAACGGCTCGTGCGTGGGCATTGGTCTCACCCAGGCGCTGATGTGCGATGTTCGATTCGCCGCCGCCGGCGCCAAGTTCGCCGCCGTATTCGCCCGCCGCGGGCTGATCGCCGAGTTCGGCATCTCCTGGATACTTCCTCGGTTGACCACCTGGGGCGTCGCGCTCGACCTGCTGTTGAGCGCCCGGACGTTTCTCGCCGAGGAGGCGGCCGAGCTGGGTCTCGTCAAAGAGGTCGTCGCGCCCGAAGACCTGATGAAGCGTGCCCTGGAATATGCGGAGGACATCGCCAAGAACTGCTCGCCGGCCTCGATGGCGGTGATCAAGCGGCAGGTCTACGGCGACGCCACTGGCGATGTCGTGGAAGCGACCTCGCAAGCCGAGGTTCTGCTGCACGAAGCGATGCCGCGCCCGGACGTTATCGAGGGGATCACCAGCTTTCTGCAGAAGCGACCGCCGCAGTTTCCTCCCTTGCTTGGAAAGCTCACTTCGACCGACGCTTAGGTGCACCCGGGAAAGGACGATCATGGGGAACTTGAGTTACAAAGCAATCGATGTCGACAACCATTACTACGAGCCGCTCGACGCATTCACCCGGCATCTAGACAAGGAGTTCAAGCGCCGCGGCGTGCAGATGGTGACGCAAGGCAAGCGCACGTGGGCCGTGATCGGGGATCGCGTCAACCACTTCGTCCCCAATCCCACCTTCGACCCGATCATCATGCCGGGCTGCCTGGACCTGTTGTTCCGCGGTGTGATTCCCGAAGGTGTCGACCCCGCGTCGCTGATGAAGGTCGAGCGGTTGGGGGAGCACCCGGAGTATCAGAACCGCGATGCCCGCATTGCCGTGATGGAGACCCAGGACATCGAGACCGCTTTCATGCTGCCGACATTCGCGTGCGGGGTCGAGGAGGGGCTCAAGCACGACGTCGAGGCGACGATGGCGTCCGTGCACGCCTTCAACCTGTGGCTGGACGAGGACTGGGGTTTCGACCGGCCCGATCACCGGATCATCGGCGCGCCGATCATCTCGCTCGCCGATCCGGTCGGGGCGCTCGATGAGGTGGAGTTTGTCTTGGGGCGCGGCGCCAAGCTGGTGTTGGTGCGGCCGGCGCCGGTGCCCGGGTTGGTCAAGCCGCGCTCGCTCGGCGATCGCAGCCACGACCCGGTCTGGGCCCGGCTCGCCGAGGCGGGGGTGCCGGTGGGATTCCATCTCAGCGACAGCGGCTATCTACTCATCTCGGCGGCGTGGGGCGGCAAGGCGACATTCGAGGGGTTCGGAGCCAAGGATCCGCTGGATCAGGTGCTCCTCGACGACCGCGCGATCCACGACTCCATGGCCTCGATGATCGTGCACGGGGTGTTCACCCGCCATCCGAAACTCAAGGCGGTCAGCATCGAAAACGGCTCATACTTCGTCCACCGGTTGGTCAAGCGCCTGAAGAAGGCGGCCAACATCCAGCCGCATGATTTCCCCGAGGATCCAGTGGAGCAGTTGCGCAACAATGTGTGGATCGCCCCCTACTACGAGGACGATCTGCCGGAGCTGGCTGAGGTGATCGGTGTCGACAAGATCTTGTTCGGTTCCGACTGGCCGCACGGAGAAGGCCTTGAGTCGCCGGTGTCGTTCACCGAGGAACTCACCGATTTCAGCGAATCGGACATTCGAAAGATCATGCGCGACAATGCGTTAGAGCTTCTGGGCGTCAAAGCCACCGTGGCGGCCTAGGCAGCCCGGCCCGTGAGTGAATGGACCGTCGGGGCGGTGTTGGACGCCATCGCCGATGTCATCCCCGACCAGGCGATGACGGTATGCGGAGACCGCCGCAGCACCTTCGCCGAATCGGCGCGGCGAACCACCCGATTGGCAAACTTTCTGAACGCCAACGGCTTCGGTGCGCACCGAGAGCGGGACACACTGAACCGCTGGGAGTGTGGTCAGGACCGGGTCGCGCTCATGATGTACAACGACCTGTACCCGGACGCGGTGATCGGGTGCCTCAAGGCGCGAACCGTACCGGTCAACGTGAACTACAGCTACTCGCCACGGGAGATCGCCGAGCTGCTGGCCTACGTCCGGCCGCGCGGCATCATCTACCACCGCTCGATCGGTGCGCGGTGCGCCGATGTACTGCCGACGGACGGTGCCGAGCTGCTTATCTCGATCGACGACGGAAGCGACACCGCCGACCTGCCGGGCGCGGTAGCGCTGGATGAAGCGCTGGCTCAGGGTGGTTCGAGCGACCCGGCGCCGGGTTCGCCCGACGACTTGATCATGATGTGCACCGGCGGGACGACCGGCCGTCCCAAGGGCGTGCTGTGGCGGCAGAGCGACATGTACGTGGCGTCGATGGTTGGCGCCGACCACGCCAGCGTCGACGAGATCCACGCCAAGGTGCGCGGTGGCGGCGGACAGCCCTGGTTCGCGGTTTCTCCGCTGATGCACGCCGCCGGCATGTGGACCGCCTTCGCGGCGATCATGCAAGGGGCGACGGTGGTGCTCTACGACGGGCGCGGCAAACTGGACGTGCGTGCGGTGTGGGAGACGGCCGAGCGCGAAGGGGTCGGCATGATGACCATGGTGGGTGACGCCTATGCCGGCCCGTTGGTCGCCGAGCTGCAACGAGGTTCCTACGATCTGTCGTCGCTGAAGGCGATCGGCACCGGCGGGGCCGCCACCAATCCAAAGTTCAAGCGCGCGTTGATGGAAATACTGCCGCAGGTCACCATCATCGACGGGTACGGCTCGTCGGAGTCCGGGAACATGGGGTTCGGACACAGCCAACGCGGTGCGCAGAGCGAGACCTTCCACCTCCGCGAAGGGGGAGCTGTGGTGTCGGAGGATCTCAGCAGGTTCCTACAGCCCGGCGATCCCGAGATCGGCTGGGTGGCCCGCAGCGGCCGGATTCCGCTGGGCTACTTCAATGACGGCGACGCCACCGAGCGCACGTTTCCCGAGATCGACGGCAAGCGGGTGGTGATCCCCGGTGACCGGGCGAGCATCGAGTCCGACGGCACCCTGCGGCTATACGGGCGCGATTCGTTGGTGGTCAACACCGGCGGTGAAAAGGTCTTCGTCGAAGAGGTCGAAGAGGTGCTGCGAACCCACCCCGGTGTCGCCGACGCGTTGGTGGTGGGGCGGCCCAGCGAGCGGTGGGGCCAAGAAGTCGTCGCGCTGGTGGCGCTGCAGCCGGACTCGGGCGTCGTCGGAGAGGCCGAACTCGTCGCCCTCTGCAAATCGCAGCTGGCCCATTTCAAAGCGCCCAAAGCGATTCTTTTTGTTGAGCAGATTCAGCGACTTGGCAATGGCAAGCCAAATTACCGGTGGGCTAAACAGGCTGCCATGGAACAACTTCCGGCCGCCGCGCTGGCTGGTGTGGATGCAGAAGGGCCCGCATGACCGGAAAAGCGATCGACTGTCTGATCAATGTGCATTTTGGCGAGACCGAGTCCCAACCCAACTGGATGCTCAAGGTCCGCGACGACTACTTCAAGGGCCCGGAGTCGATGTTCGCGCCGGTCGACCTATCCGAACTGCTCGACGAGATGGACGAGCAGGGCGTGCAGAAGGCGATCCTGATGGACAACATCGCCAGCCCGTCGACCACGGCGCGCAAGTTCGTCGAAGCGAAGCCCGATCGCTTCGCACTGGCCATGGGCGGCGTCAACCTGCTGCGCCCGGTACGATCGCTGCGAGAGTTGGCCGCAATAGCGGGCGAGTTGCCGGTCGCATACGCCGTTGTGGGACCGAGCTTTTGGGGCGACGGCCAGTACCCGCCCAGCGACGCGGTCTACTATCCGCTCTACGCCAAGTGCGCGGAACTCGAACTCCCGCTGTGCGTGAACACCGGTATCCCCGGGCCGCCGATCCCCGGAGAGGTGCAGCATCCCTTGCACCTGGACCGGGTGTGTGTCCGGTTTCCTGAATTGCGGCTGTGCATGATCCACGGAGCCGATCCGTGGTGGGACGTCGCGATCCGATTGCTGCTCAAATACGCCAACTTGCGGCTGATGACCTCGGCGTGGTCGCCCAAGCGGCTGCCGGAAAGTCTGCTGCATTACATGCGCACCCGCGGCCCGAACAAGGTGATCTATGCATCGGACTGGCCGGTATTGCGGATGCGCCGAGTAATCCCCGAAGCGCGTGCGCTGGACCTGCCCGCCGACGTGCTTGACAACTATCTCTACAACAACGCCAAGGAATTCTTCTTCGGACAGGAGCACTGACGATGGACCGCTTCGAACTGCGCCGACAGGACTACAGCCTGTCCGAACACCACGTGGACCTGCAGACCGCCTACAAACAGTTCTTCAAGACCCACTGCTCGATCGAAACCGTGCGTGCCGCAGAGCCTTCCGGCTTCGACAAGAACCTCTGGGAGCGGCTGTGCGCGATGGGCGCGTCGACGATGGCACTGCCCGAGTCGAGTGGTGGCGACGGTGCGACGCTGGTCGATCTGACCCTGGTGGCCGAAGAGATCGGTCGGGTGCTGGCGCCCGTTCCGTGGATCGACCACGTCTGCGCCGCGCGACTCTTGGCGCGCCTGGGGGCACTGAGCGCCGAGACCGCCGGGGTGGCTGACGGCGAACAACTCGCCGCGCTCGACGCACGACTCGACAGCGTGCAGGGGGCTCGGCTGATTCCGATCGGGTCGATCGCCGATCACATCATCGTCCGTGACGGCGACGAGCTTGTGCGCCTGACCTTCGGCACGCGGCCGGCGAAGGTGGATAACATCGGTCGGCTGCCGATGGCCTGGGTGGACCCGGGCGCCGCCGACACCCGTACCGTCGTGGCACAGGGCCCCGACGCGCTGGCGAGTTACCAACTGGCGCTGGACGAGTGGCGACTGTTGACCGCCGCGGCGCTGGTCGGTCTGGTCGAAGAGACGACGACCATCGCGGCCGAGTTCGCCAAGACCCGCTACACGCTGGGTGTGCCCATCTCGACATTGCAGGGCATTTCGCATCCGCTGGCGAATATGGCCATCACCGTCCAGGGCGGACGCAACCTCGCGCGGCGGGCCGCCTGGTTCCTGGACAACGAGCCCGACGAGCGCCGCGACCTCGCGCCGTCGGCATTTGTCTTCATGGCCGAGGAGGCCGCCAAGGCGGCCACCATGGCGGTGCATATCCAGGGCGGGCTTGGAGTTTCGGCGGAAGCCGCCGCGACGGCATACCTGGTGCGGGCCAGGGGCTGGCCGTTGGCGGGCGGCGATCCGGGCGCGACGGCCCAGCGCATCGCCGAGATTGTGGCCGCCCGCGAAGCCGTGCGAGTCTAGGACAGGAGCCAGACGGTGGATTTCTCCCCAGTTGAATTGTCCGACGAGGACCGGGCGTTCTCTGACGAGGCACGAAGTTTTCTGGCCACGCACATGACAGAAGAGGTCAGGCGTCGTGATCGCGAGACGGGCGATAACTTCGACGAGGGCCTGCACCTCGAGTTCGGCGCCGCGGGCTATCTGGCCGGGGAGTGGAAACCTGCGTCGGAAGGCGGCTTCAGCCGGGTGCGGCGGCGTATCTGGGAGCAGGAGAAGCGGCGGGTGCATGTGCCGTGGGTGACTTGGGGGACCACCGCGATGGTGGCGCGGTCGGTGGCGAAGTTCGGCTCGCCCGAACTGCAGGACGAGGTGATGCCCGGAGTCTTCAGTGGGCATATCCGGCTGTGTCTCGGCTACACCGAACCCGAGGGTGGCTCCGACATCGCGACCTGCAAGACCCGCGCGGTACGGGAGGCGGATGGATCGAGCTGGGTCATTAATGGCTCCAAGATGTTCACCACCGGTGCGCACAACTGCCAATACGTCTTCCTCATCACCAATACCGCACCGGACGCGCCAAAGCACAAGAGCCTGACCATGTTTCTGGTTCCGCTGGACTCGCCGGGCGTCGAAATCCAGGGCATCCGCACCGTGGACGGCGATCGGACCAACATCGTCTACTACAGCGACGTCCGTGTCGACGACAAGTACCGGCTCGGCGAGGTGAACGCGGGCTGGACGGTGCTGCGCGAGCCACTCAATGCCGAGCATGGCGCGGTCGCGACCGCGCCCGACGGCTTGCAGGACACCTCGATCATGATGCACCAGGCCGGATTCATGGCGGCGGCCGTGGATGCGGCCGCCGCGCGGGTGACACGGCCGGATCCCGGTGGGCGACGCCTGCTTGACGACCAGTCGGTCGCCTATCGGCTGGGCCGCAGCGCTGCCCGGCTGGAGGTGGCGCTGAGCGCGCCCAGCATCTTCGGCCGGGTGGCCATCGCCCAGACGATGCGAGACATCTCGCCGGAGCTGATGGACATACTCGGTGCGGCGTCAACGCTGCCCTATGGGACAGACGGGGCCGCCGATGACGGCTGCGCCGAGTACGTCTACCGCTTCGCCCCGTTGGTGGGGATCTACGGCGGCACGCTGGAGGTGTTCCGCAACATGATCGGCCAGTACGCCCTCGGCCTGGGCAAGCCCAACTACTCGCCGCCGGTCAAGAAGGTGTCCTGACAACGGACAGAAGTTAGGGTACCCTAACCCCTATCCGTAGTGAAGAGACCTGATGGCGACAACATTGGTGGGTGCGCTGCTGCGCAAGAGGCGCGAGGCCCACTCTCCCTTCCCGCACCAAGCAACGTTCATCCTCGACAACCCCCTCCGTCGGGCGATGATGAAACCGGCCAGCATCATCGAGCGGGTCGGCCTGACCGGCTCTGAGCATGTGCTGGAACTCGGACCGGGTCCGGGCTTTTTCAGCGCGGAGATCGCGCGCCGGCTCACCTACGGCCGACTCGACCTATTCGACATCCAGCCGGAAATGCTCGAGAAGGCCAGGCGGCGTCTCGAGCGGGCCGGCTTCGGTGACGTCGGCTTTACCGCCGGAGAGGCGAGCGAGGGATTTCCCTTCCCGGACAACACTTTTGATCTCGCCTTCCTGGCCGCGGTGATCGGCGAGGTGCCCGACCAACAAGCGTGCATCCGATCGCTTGGCCGCGTGTTGAAGCCAGGTGGCCGGCTCGTCTTCCTGGAGATGTTTCCCGATCCCGATCGGCTCAGCGTGCGCGAGCTGCGCGACCTCGCCGAGCCGGAGGGCTTCGATTTCATTGAGACATCGGGAAGCCGGTGGAAAGACATCGTCACATTCCGGAAGCCCGAAGCCGTCTGAGTCAGGTGCTCAGGATCGTCGCGGCGGCGGTGCCGGGGGCGCCGTAAACCTGCGCGAACCCGACCTGAGGGCTGCCGGGGACCTGGCGGTCACCGGACTGGCCACGCAACTGGCGCACCAATTCGTGCACCTGCCGCAGTCCGGACGCCCCTATCGGTTCGCCGTTGGCGATCAGCCCGCCGTCGGTGTTGACCGGCATCGCGCCGGTGATCTCGGTGGCGCCGTCGGCCAGCAGCTTTTCCTGGTCGCCGTCGGCGCAGAAGCCGCACTCGGCCATGTGGATCACCTCGGCGCCCGCGTCGGTGTCCTGCAGCTGAATGACGTCGACGTCTTCCGGTGTCACACCGGCCTTTTCGAACGCGGCCCTGGCGGCGTAGACCGTCGGTGACACGTCCTCGTCGACCGGTGCGTAGGTGGTGTTCACCTCGTAGGCGCCGTAGCGGCGGGTGCGGACCTCGACCGCGCGAACGTACACCGGTTGGTCGGTGAACCGCTTGGCGATGTCGGCGCGGCACATGATGGCGGCGGCGGCCCCCTCGTCGGGGGCGCAGAACATGTACTGCGTCAGCGGATAGTTCAGTATCGGCGAGTTGAGGATGGCTTCCTCGGACATCGGCTTGCGGCGAAACGCGTTGGGGTTCAACGCCCCGTTGCGGAAGTTCTTGGCGGCGACCTTGGCCAGCGTGCCGACGGAGACGCCGTGGTCATGCAGGTAGCGGTTGGCCTTCATGCCGAAGAATTGGGTGGTGAGGTATTGCCCGTTCTCGGCATACCAGCTGGGCATCCCGACCAGCGCCGGGTCTTCGGTGAACGCGCCGCGCGGGTGCTTGTCCATTCCTACCGCGATACCGATGTCGTAGTCGCCCAACCGGATTCCGTCGGCGCACGCCTTAGTGGCGCTGGCCGCCGTCGCGCAGGCGTTGAACACATCGGTGAACGGAATTCCGGTGAGACCCACCATGCCGACGATCGCGTCCGGGTTGGCCACCGTCCAGCTGCCACCGACCGCGAATTGGATGTCCTTCCATTCGATGCCTGCATCGGCGAGCGCGAGTCCGATCGCGTCGGTGGCCATCTCCATGGCGGACTTGCCCTCGAAGCGACCGAACGGGTGCAGGCCCACCCCGATGATGGCGACGTCGTTCATCAGCGCCACTCCTCCTCATCGCTTCGCTCTGCATCGTCGTCGGCGCGGTTAGTGCCAGGGTTCACGCGATGGCTCCTGCTTCCTTGAGGGCTTCGATGCGGTCCCAGTCCATGCCGATCTCCATGAGCACGAGCTCGGTGTGCTCCGACGCCTGTGGAGCCCGGGTCGTCTCCAGCGGTTCGTGGTTGAACTGGACGGGCCCGCGTACGACTTTGAACGGCGTTCCGCCGGTGGCGAGCTCGACCTCGGCGATCATGTCGTTGGCGATGGCCTGCTCGTCGCCGGCCAGGTCAAGGAGGCTCTGGAACGGTGCCCATTGCCCCTTCATCGTCTTAAGGTGCTGCCGCCAGTAGTCAAAGGGCTTGGTGGCGAAGGCTTTCGTGATCAGTTCGGCGGCTGCGTCAGCGTTTTGTATCAGCGGTAGCACCTCGGAGAAGCGGGGATCGTCGGCGGCCTCGGGGATGCCGAGGTGCTCGAAGGTGTCGCGGATCAATCCGGTCGGGCTGATGATGCACAGGTTGATCGTGCCGCCGTCCGAGGTTTGATAGTTACCCATGAAGGGATTCACCGACGGGGCAAGGGATCCCGGCATGAAGGTGCGCATTACCTCCCCGGTCTCCATGCCCTGAGTGACGCTCGCGCCCGCCGCCCACCACGCGGTGCTCAGCAACGATACGTCAAGCTCCAGGGCCTCGCCGGTGCGCTCGCGATGCAGTAACGCGGCCGAGATTCCGCCGGCGATGAACATGCCGCCGATGGAATCGCCGAACGCCGGAATGCCCTGTCCCAGTGCGCCGCCCAACTCCTCCGGGGTGAGCGCGTACCCCACGCCGCTGCGCGTCCAGAACGCCGTCCCGTCATAGCCGCCGATGTCGCGCTCGGCCCCCTTGTCGCCGTACGCCGACCCGCGGGCATAGACGATGTTCGGGTTCACTGCGCGGATGTGCTCCACGTCGAACTTGTGTTTCTGCCGCTGCGCAGGCATGTAGTTGGTCAGGAACACGTCGGAGGTCTTGGCCAGTTCGTAGATCACTTCCTGGCCGCCCGGCGTCGAGACATCCACCCCGACGCTGCGCTTGCCGCGGTTGGGGTGCTCCATCAGCGGATGCCGGTCCGGGTTGACCTGGATGCCACCCATGTTGAGAAAGCCGCGCTGGGTATCACCACGAACCGGGTGCTCGATCTTGAGGACGTCGGCGCCCCAGTCGGCGAGGATGGCTCCGGCCGCCGGGACGAACGTGAACTGTGCGAGCTCCAGGACCCGAAAGCCCTCCATTACCTTCACCATTTCCGGGACCCTACTTGGCGCCGAACGTCACCGGAAGCGCATTCGGCGAACGGAAGGGTTGGCCGTGGATATGCGGGTCTTGAGCGTCACCGTCGGTCACCAGCTTGACGTTAGTCAATCGATTCAGCAGGCACTCCAGCGCGACCCGGGTTTCCAGCCGCGCCAGGTGCAGACCCAGACAGGTGTGCTCGCCGGCGGCGAAGGAGATGTGCGGCATGTGCTTACGGAAGATGTCGAATTCTTCCGAACGTTCCCAGCGCCGCTCGTCCCGATTCGCCGAGCCGATGCACACGCCGACCACCGAACGCGCCGGAATCTCGACACCCTCCACCTCGGTGTCTTCTGTCGTGAACCGTTGCACCGTGGTCAGCGGGGTCTCGAACCGCAGCCCCTCCTCGATCGCCTGGGGCAGCAGCTCGCGGTCGGCCTGCACCGCGGCGAACTGGTCCGGATGTGTGAGGAGCAGGTACAGCAGGTTTCCCGAGGACCGGTAGGTGGTCTCCAGGCCCGCGGGCAGCAGCAGTCGCAGAAACGAGTAAATGGCTTCGTCGCTGAGCTTTTCGCCGTCGATCTCCGCGGTGACCAGGTCGCCGATGATGTCTTCGGTGGGCTTGGACTTGCGCAGTTCGATCTGCTCGACGAAGTAATCCTTGAGCGCCGTCGACGCGTCGAAGGCGCGTTCGTAGTTGACGTGGTAGCTGATCAATTGGACGGCGCGGGTGCGGAACGTCGGCAGGTCTTCGGCCGGCAATCCCAGTAGTTGGGCTATGACGCGGGTGGGAAATTCGAGGGTGAAATTCCGGATCAGGTCGGCTTCACCGGTCTGGATGAACTCGTCGATTAACGCGTTGCAGATCGGCCGGATAATCGTGTTCTCCCACCGGGCCAACGCCTTGGACTTGAATGCCGCCGAAACCAGGTTGCGATGGTCGCGATGCTTCTTTCCTTCCATCGCCAGGATGGTTGGACCCATGAACATGCCGATCGTTTTGTCGTATGGCTTGGAGCTGAACACCCGGCCGTCTCGAAACACTTTGTTGACGGCGTCGAACGACACCGCCGAGAACTCGCTCTTGGGCCGAAAGTCCTCGGGCGTCTTGGAATAGTCCATGACGGTGCCCTTGAACACGGCGGCTTGCCGGCGTTTGTGAGCGAAGAACGGGTAAGGGTCACGCAGGTCAACGGATTGCTCGCCGGCCCCGGCGGCGGTGTGAACGTGAGTCGTCACCTGATCTCCATTGCGTAAGATCGTACTGTAGTTCTTACAGTATGCAACTCTACTGACGCAACAAAAAGGCCCTCACGGCTGGTGGGGCAGCAGGCGGACCATCAGGCCGTTGGCTTCGCTGAGCAGCGTGCCGTCGCCGGCCGTCATCGTCGCGGCGATGAAGACTTTCCTGCCGTCGATGTCGGTGATCCGGCCGTGGGCGGTCAGCGGTTCGTCGATCGGGGTGATGCTGCGGTAGTCGACATGGAGGTAGGCGGTGCGGGTCGGCTGAATCTCCGCGGAGGACACCACCATCCCGAACAGCCAGTCGTAGAGCAGGGGGATCATCCCGCCATGCACCGCGTTGTTTCCGCCCACGTGGGCTTGGGTGAAGTGCCCGTCCATCCTGACGCCGTCCGCCCCGGCGTCGGTCATCGTCCACGGCGGCAGCAGTGGGTGGCCCAAGCCGGGCAGACTCAGTACGCGACCCGCCACAGCCTCGGTCTCCGGAACCTGGTGGCCGTCCAGCAGCGCGCACGCGTTGAGAACGTGCTCGGCCGCGGCGGCCCACAGTGCCTTGTCCGGTCGGGTGGAGACGGTCAGATCTTGCAGGCGATGCATTGCGGAAACGAACTGGCCGAGCTCAGGCGGCGCGTCTTCGACCGGTCTGACTTCTGGAAACCCGCCGCGGGTTTCCGGCGCCGTTTCGGTCATTGCTTCCCCCATGCCTGCAGCAGGCCCTCGGTGGTGGTGATGGTTGCCAGCAATGACAGCGTGTTGGCGATGACGGCGGCGCCGTAGTCGGTGGGGATGCCGGCCACGGCATCGCGCGGCACGATCACCCGGTAGGCGGCGTTGACCGCGTCCATGACGAAGTTGGGTATCGCGATGTTCAGCGAAACACCCACCACGACGACGGTGGACACCCCGAGGTTGCGCAGCACCGCGTCCAGGTCGGTGCCGCCCATCGGTCCGACGCCGTGCCACCTGCTCAACACCAAATCGGTTGGCTCGGGACCTAATTCGGGCAGCAGGGTGGCCCCGGGTGTGCCAGGAGTGATGTCGACGTCACCGCCTCCGATGGCAAAGATCTTGGCATTGTGGTTGGAGCCAAGCCCATCGGGCCGTCGCTGCACCAGGCAGTGCACGACGCGCACGCCGGCCACCCGCGCCGCCGGCAACAGCTTGACGATGTTGGGTAACGCGACGCGGCGTGCTTCTTCGGCGAGCAGCGCCAGGCCGGCATCCGGGCCGATGACGGCGCCCTGGCACTCCTGGGTGACGATCGCGGTGTGTTCGGGCGCCGCGAGTTCGCCCAGCGCGGTCATCCTTGCCGCGACACTTCGGTGGGTGGTACCTCGTAGAACTGAGTCGCCCACTTACGCAGTGCCATATACCCTTTCGCGTCGTCCTTGGAGAGTGCCGGGTTTTCCACGTACCGCTGGTAGCGCCAGATCTCCAGATCGTCGAAGACAGTTGACAGGAACTGTTTTTCGATGAGCTCGCGCAGCTTGCCCTGCGGCACATCGGCTGTGTCGCCGGGCACCCGTGGCCACCAGATCGAGTAGAAGAGGTCCGAACATTCGTCGTCGACCGGCGTGCAGGTGAAGATCAGCCGATGATTCTGCGCTCCCTCGAAGACGCTGATCGCTCCGCCCAGGCCGAACAGGTGGCTGTGGAACCGTAACGCGAGATCGTCGGGGTTGTCGCTGCGCGCGTCCGGCCAGCCCGCGATGAATTGCCATTCGCGGTCCACGATCTTCCAGTCCAGCACCCTGGGCGTCACCGTGGCGTGATGCACGTACTCGAAATGGGCGCTGTCGGGAGCGTTCTCCGCCACGATCTGCGGATGCACCGGTTCGCGCTCCGTGCGCCGGGAGAATTCCGGATACGCCCGGTAGTAGGCCGCCGGATCGGTCTCGAACTGCGGGAACTTTCGGAAGATGTCCGGCATCTCCCACTGCGGTTCCTTGCCGTCCGGCTGATGCCAGATGAACACGCAGTCGTACTGCTCGCGGACCGGAAACACCCGCAGCCTTAGCGCGCGGTTGGGCCGCTCCGGTTGATAGGGGATGTATCGATTCGTGCCGTCCGGGCCCCAGCGCCAGCCGTGGAAGGGGCACTGGACGCAGTCGCCGACCACAGTACCGCCGTGGCCGATGTGGGCGCCGAGGTGCTTGCAGTGCCCTTCCAGAACATGCAGCTCACCCGAGTCGTCGCGGTAGGCGACCAGATCCTCCCCGAAGTACCGAAGCGGCCGGACCTCGCCGACCGGAAACTCGGGTGACCACCCGACCATGAACCAGCCGGTGACCTTCCAGGTGAACGGAACCTGCACCCCGGCGCCTCCCACTGGTTGCGGTAGTTTTGCTGATACTTAGTTCGTTACAGTATAGATTTCAGCAGGTCGATGGAAGTTCGTCTAGGGTGCGGCAAGGAGCTGTTTTATGAGTGCGCACGACGTCCGGGCGACTGACGTGCTCGAGGCGCTTCGGCAGCCGAATGCACGCAACTTCCGGTTTCTGTACACCAAAGGCGTCGAGTCCCGGCGCAATGTGTTCCAGGGAAGCCACCCGCTCGTCTTCGGCGACGGCCCGCAGATGAGCGGTGGTTTCTCCGGCCCGGAGAACCGGTCCCGTGCCGGCTAATCCTGAATCGGGCCCGCGCTTCGACGTGCTCGTTATCGGCGCCGGCTTTTCCGGCCTGTACATGCTGCATCGGTTGCGGGCGCTGGGATTGCACACCCGGGTATTGGAGATGGCCGAAAACGTCGGCGGCACCTGGCTGTTCAATAGATACCCGGGTGCGCGTTGTGACATCGAAAGTATCGAGTACTCATACAGCTTCTCCGAAGAGATTCAGCAGGAATGGGTTTGGACGGAGTCGATGCCGGCCCAACCCGAGGTCGAGGCGTACCTGAACTTCGTCGCCGACCGGCTCGACCTGCGCCGCGACATCCAGTTCGACACCAAGGTCGTCGCGATGGACTTCGACGAGGAAGCCGCGCAGTGGGTGGTGCGAACCGAGAAGGGTGAGCCCTTGCGCGCCCCGTTCGTGGTCGCCGCCACCGGGATCCTGTCGGCGCCGCTGGAACCCGACCTGCCCGGGATGGATAGCTTCGCCGGAACGTCGTTGTTCACCAGCCGCTGGCCGAAAGAGGGCTTCGACCTGACCGGCAAGCGGGTCGGGGTCATCGGGACAGGATCGACCGGTATTCAGCTGATCCCGGTGGTAGCGCAAGAGGTCTCGGGCCTCTATGTGTTTCAGCGCTCACCGGCATACACCCTGCCCTGGCGAGTGCACCGATTCAGGCCCGGCGAACTCGACGAGATGAAAACCCGCTACGGCGAAATCCGGGATGCCCAGCGTGCCCACCCGATTGGCGCGGCCCGGCTAAGCGCCTTTTCCGTCCTGCTGGAGATGCTGAGCAAACCGGCGTTGAAGTCCGCCTCGCGCGAAGAGCAATTGCGCGCCATCGAGGAAAACGGCATCTTGGGCGCCCTCAGTTGGAGTGACATATTCTTCGACATCGAAGCCAACCGGATGGCGGCCCGGCTCTACGGTGAGGCGGTTTCCCGCATTGTCAGGGACCCGCAGACCGCGGCTTCATTGGTGCCCGTGCATCCCTTTGCGTGCAAGCGACCGATCATCGACCAGGGTTACTACGAGACGTTCAACCGGGATAACGTCACGCTCGTCGACCTACGCAAGTCGCCGATTCGCGAGGTAATGCCGACCGGAATCCGCACCGAGCACGAGTCTTACGAACTCGACGTGATCATCTATGCCACCGGGTTCGACGCCATGACCGGTGCGCTGAGTCGTATCGATGTGCGGGGTCGCGAGGCGGTCTCGCTGGGCGAGTTCTGGGCCGGCCAGGGCCCGTTGTCCTATCTTGGGTTGGCCGTCGCCGGGTTCCCCAATTTGTTCACGATTCAGGGCCCGGGCAGCCCGAGCGCCGCCACCAACTTTGTCACCGCACTCGAGCAGCACGTGGACTGGATCAGCGAATGCATCGTCCACCTGCGCGCCAACGGGATTCGCACAATAGAGGCCCTGGCTACGGCGCAGCAGGAGTGGATCGATCACACCACCGAGCTCGTCGCGCCGACGGTGCTTGTTCATCCGACTTGCAACTCTTGGTACAACGGCGGCAATGTTCCCGGCAAGAAGCGGATGTACATGGGCTATGTCGGCGGGATACCCGAATACCGGCGCCGCTGCGATGAGATCGCGACTGCCGGGTACACCGGTTTCAAGCTCGCGTAGCTGGTTTGACAGGAGGCAATGGCATGTCTTTGGTGACGCGGACTACGGCAGTCGCACGCGAATTCGCCATGGTGCTGCCGCGGACTGCGTCTGGCCTCAAAGAGTCGACCGGCTGGGACCCGGCGACGCCGCGTGGCGCGCGTCAGTTCGGCGAAGTCATGCTGGATGAGCTTGTCTTGACCGGCTTTTCGATACTGGGCGGCAACCTGACCGACAGAGTGCGGCCGCTGACGGAGTGCGAACCAGCGGCCAAGGAGTTGTCGCAACTGGGCATCGACCGCGCGCATGCCGAGCCCGCTGCGCTGCGGCCCACCGCGGTGCAACGGCGACGAGTCGGCGGACTGGCCTACGAACGAATGACGTTCGAGCACGACCCGAAGCTGCCCGAGACGCTGGCGGCCGAGGGCCTGGGTGGCCCGGCGCGGGCAGTGGTGCACGTGTGCCGGCACACCGACGGCCCGCGGCCATGGCTGGTCTGGGTTCACGGTGCCGGCCAGGGGGGCACCGGGGACCTGGTGCTGTCCCGGATCGGCCAGATACACCACAAGCTGGGCTTCAACGTCGCGATGCCGGTGCAGCCCGGCCATGGCTGCCGGCGCCGTGAATGGCCGGCCTACCCGGACATGGATCCGCTGGGCAACGTGGCAGGCATGATGCGCTCGGTGTCCGAGGTGCGTGCCGTAGTGCGTTGGGTGCAACCGCAGGCCACCGCGGTTGTGGTGTCGGGGATCTCGATGGGCACTCCGGTGGCCGCGCTGGTCTCACATCTAGAGCGAGACATCGACGCGGTGGCTCTCTACACCCCGATCCTGGGGCTCAACGGGATGATCGCGCGGCACCTAAATCGCTTTGGGCGGGGCAGGGACGGACTCCCAGAGTTGCTGACATCGCCGGTCGTTTCACAACTGACCTCGGTGATCGACCCGCTGGCGGTCGACCCGGCGCCCCCGCCGGAGCGCCGGCTGATCGTCGGGGCATGGCACGACCGAATGGCCATGCGCGAGCCCACGACTGCGCTGCAGGAGCGGTGGGGCGGCCGGCTGTACTGGTACGACGGCAGTCACGTCGGTCACATTTTCTCCCGGCGCGTGCAGAGGGTGTCCGAGGAGTTCCTGCGTGAGGTGGCCTCGCAAAATACAGACGCGGCGTCTGGACCATGACAGCCGCACGGACGGCGCGCGAAGTGGTCGAACTCTACAACCTCGTGGTGTGGAACGAGCGCAACATCGACTTGGCCGAGGAATTGTTGGCTGACAGCGTCATCCGGCATGAGGTCGGTCAGGCGCACACCCTGACCCACGCTCAGGCGGTCCAACGGGTGGCCGACGTGTGGCAACTGGTCGACTCTCTGCATTTCGACCTGAACATCGTCGTCGTCGGTGAGGACGGCGAGCACGTCGCGATCGTCTACGACTCGACCATGGCCGCCAAGGACGGAACCGAAACCAGGATTGCCAGCATCGAGGTCTTCCGCGTCGTCGAGGGCCAGATCACCGAGGTCTGGAACTGTGGCTACCAGCAAGGAGTTTGGAATTGAGCGATCGCGCGCTTGACGAATTGGGCTACTACCTGCTGGCGGGGGCCGGCGGTGAGGGACCGGCCTCCCTGATGGACGAGGCGCGCCGCGGCGAGGAGCTGGGCTTCGGCACGGCATTCGTCTCCGAACGCTGGAACGTCAAGGAAGCGTCATCGCTCGTCGGGGCCGCGTGCGCGGTGACCAACCGGATGCAGATCGCCACCGCGGCAACCAATCACAACACCCGCCACCCGTTGATCACCGGGTCGTGGGCCACCACCATGCACCGGCTGTCCGGCGGCCGCTTCACGCTGGGTATCGGCCGCGGGATCGCCGCGATCTACGGGGCGTTCGGCATACCGGCGGTCACGACCGCGCAGATGGAGGATTGGGCTCAGGTCATGCGCCGCCTGTGGCACGGCGAGGTGATCTTCAACCACGAGGGCCCGATGGGCAAATACCCGATCCTGTTTCTCGACCCGGACTTCAATGAAGACATCCGATTGGCGTTGGTGGCTTTCGGGCCGAACACGCTCGCGCTGGGCGGCAGGGCGTTCGATGACGTGATACTGCACACCTACTTCACTCCGGAAACGTTGCAGCGCTGCGTCAAAACCGTCAAATCCGCCGCGGAGAAGGCGGGTCGCGATCCGGACAGCGTGCGGGTGTGGTCATGTTTCGCCACGGTCGGCGACCACCTCCCGGAACAATTGCGGCTGAAGAAGACCGTCGCGCGTCTGGCCACCTATCTGCAGGGGTACGGCGATCTGCTGGTAAGCACCAATGCCTGGGATCCCGCTGTGCTGCAACGATTCCGGGAAGACTCGGTGGTGACATCGATCGCGGGAGGGATCGACCACAAGGCCACACCCGAGCAGATCGAGCACATCGCGACGCTGATTCCCGACGAGTGGCTGGAGCCCTCGGCCACCGGGTCGGCGAGTGAGTGCGTGGATCGCATCCGAGCCGAATTCGACTACGGGGCCGACGCGGTGATCATGCACGGCGCGACACCCGATGAGCTGGAGCCGATCGTCGCGGCGTATCGCGCTGCGCCCTAGCCGCGAGCGTGCACAGTTGCACGCCGTTCACGGCGTGTCGTTGCACAGACAAGCACGCTCGCCGGGGTTAATCAACGCCAAGGCGCCGGTTCTCCTTGAGGTAAGCAGAGCTGCGGATTACAAACCACGTGGCCAGCGGGCGAACGAGACGGACGACGTGCCGTTTCACGCCGAAGTCATTTCTCATGTCTTCCAGCTGCGCGTCCAGTCCTCGTTGCTGGTACTGAAGCAGGTGCTGGCTCTCCGTGGTGTCCACCCAGTCGCCGAAATAGCGAGGCGGCTGGCTTCGCACGAATGCATCGATCGGGATCGGGCCGATCCCCATCGCACCCATCAGAGCGCTGACGAAGTCGTAATAGGTCATGCGGCAGGTTGGGCCGCCGGCTATGTTCAGGATCTTTCCGATCGACTCCTCACACGCCACCGCGCGGGCAAATGCGGTTCCGGCGTCGGCGGGATGGAGGAACTCGAATCGCGCTTCGGGGCTGATCTCAAACATGATGCTGGGGTCTTGCGCCTGCATGTGCAGTGGCGTGACCGCCGAAAGCCGCAGGATGCTCCAGCGCAGGCCTGACTGCCGGATCGCTTGCTCGCATTCCACCTTGTGGCGCCCGTACTCGTCGGTGGGAGAGGCGGGCGTGTCGACACGCAGCGGTGGCTCGCGATCCTGGACGTCGCCGAAGATGCCCTGCGACGACGCGAACACCAGTCGCTTAGCCGTCGGTGAGGCCTCCATCTGTGCGATCAGATCGCGTGTGGCGCCGAGGTTTACCTTGCGGGCCAACTCGGGCGCCCGGTCTGAGTAAGGCGGAATGATGGCCGCGAGATGGATCACGGCGTCCACGCCTTCCAGCGCATCGCGGAGCGATTCCGGATTGGTGATGTCGCCCCAGACGAACTGAGCTCGTCCGTCGAATCCGGATGCGAGGTTGCGCGCCCTGCGAGATTCGAGGTCGAACGCGACGACGTCGTGGCCCTCTTTGGTCAACGTCTCTAACGTGGCCAAGCCGATGTTGCCGAGCGCACCAGTCAACAACACTTTCACGTCTCATCCTCTTTTCGGTTGCGGTGCACTGAGTTCCCGCAGGGCAGACAGGAACAACTCGTCCATCTGCGGGCTCAAGTCCGCCAGGGTCGGCGCGCAGGCGTAACTGGCGGAGCCGAAGACGCGCTTGAGCGTATCGGTGGCCGCGGCGCCGACGGAAAGGCACAGGCAGGCAACACCTTCCATGCGGAGCTCCTCGAGGGCTTTAGCGGCGTCGGCTTCGGCGTAACGGCCTTCGTAGCCATCGTCGTAGGGGAAGCCATCGGAAAGGACGACCAGCAGCCGATTTGGTGTCCCGGCCTGGGTTTTGAGGATTTCTCCGGCACCTCGGATGCCGGCGCCGAGGCGCGTGTAGCCCGATGGCTGGAGCTGGTTCAGCCGCGCTCGCTCCATGGCGCCAAACCGATTGCCGAACCCTTTGATCGAGGGCAGATGCACGGCGTGCCGTCCTTGCGACCGAAAGGCATAGACGGCGACGCGGTCGCCGAGCTCTTCGAGCGTGACCGCCAACGTGGCAGCCGCCCGTCGCTGGTGATCGTGTACGGCCAGGCCGTCCCGGTCCGTCTCGGTGGCCGATCCCGAGGCATCGAGCAAGACGAGGACGCCGAGATTGCGGGCAAGTTTGCGGCGTTCGAGGTAGACGCATTCCGCTGGCGAGTAGCCGGAGCGCAGATCGACGAAAAGGTTGATGAGCGCCTCGATGTCGAGCTCGTCGCCATCGGGACGGCCGCGCAGCACCTTGGGGCCGAGGCCGACGCGAGACAGGCGACGGCGCAGCACGTCGTCGTGCGGAACGCCAGCGGCTGTGACGTCAGGGGCCGCGGTCAGCGGGAAGTTGATCACCCGGCACCAATCCGGCCGATAGCGATTGTTGTGTTCGTCCCACTCGGGATGGAGCGCGCCGCCGACTCCTGCCGTAGCGCCGGGATTGCCGTCATCGGTGAAACGGATCCTCGTGGGCACAGGGCAGGAGTGCGTTCCCGCCGCGTACGCGCGCCGAACGGCGCGAACCTGCATCTCCGCGCCGGCAACGCCGTCCCCTAGGGAACGCGAGCTGCCGAACAGTTTGCGGAAATAGTCCGAGAGCGTCCGTGAGTTAAAGAGCGGATTCTCAAACAGTTTGAGGATCTTGCTTTCCCGGGCGCGCTCTCGGTCGTCGTCGTCAGCCTCGGGCAGATCGACAGGATCGAACTGCAGACGCAGCTCTTTGTCGGTGGCCTGTGAGCCTGGTCCGGCCGAAGACGCCAGCAGTCGGGAGGGTCGGATGACCCCGAACCATTCGGGCGGGTCGACGATTTCCGCTGGGCCCTTGGCCATCTCGAGTGACTCAGCGGCGGTCGTGGTGCGCGGCGCGCCGTCGGGGCGAAGCGCGGCGGCAAGTGGGAGCCGCCCGGCGAGTTCGGCAAGCACCCGGTGACCTTCGAGCGCGAGGTAGCGGCGCGCGATCGAGGGACGTGCCCGTAACGCCTTGACCAATCGCCGATCCAGACTTCCCGCGCTCAGCAGCGCGCTCTGGATCAGCATCTCGCGGCGCTGCTCGGCGAGGGGACGGCCCGCCGAGACGAATATGACCTTGCTGTCGGTGTGAGCGGCCTCGCCTGCCGATGCCTCGACGACGTCGACGGACCTGCCGGCAATATAGGTGGCGAGGAATCGAAACCGGTTAGGGTTATTCGGATTTGAGGCGGTCACGTCCGCGGCATGACGGCGTCGGCGAGTTCGCCGAGAGCGCGAACGACGTCGGGATCGTCTGTGAGCGCCTCGACGATGGCCGACTGGACGGCACTGCGCAGGCTCAGCCCTTCGGCGACCAGGCCGCCGGCGAGGATCAACAGCCGGGTGGAGGATACTTCGCGCAGTGGTGAACCAGTCAGGTTCCGGATCGCGCCACCCAGTGTGACCAGAGCGCGCGCGGTCTCGAAATCGATCCCGGCTTCGTAGGCAACCACTTCCGTCTCGATCTCGACGGGTGGGAAGTCGAGCGTGATGGCGACAAAGCGCTGGCGGGTCGACTCCTTGATGTTCTTCAGAACGCTTTGGTAGCCGGGATTGTAGGAAATCACCAGCTGGAAGCCCGGTGCCGCCTTCAACGTGGTGGCGAGCCGATCGACCGGAAGCTCACGGCGGTGATCGGCAAGCGGATGGATGACCACGGTGGTGTCCTGGCGCGCCTCCACAACTTCGTCCAGATAGCAGATTGCGCCGTTGCGCACGGCCCGGGTCAGCGGCCCATCTACCCAGACGGTTTCTCCGCCTTTGAGCAGAAACCGGCCCACCAGGTCCGCCGATGTCATGTCCTCGTGGCCCGCAACGGTGATCAGGTCGCGGCCGAGCTCGTGGGCCATGGCCTCCACGAAGCGCGTCTTCCCACATCCCGTGGGACCCTTCAGCAGCACCGGCAGACCGCGGCGGGCCGCTGCCCGAAAAATGTCCATCTCCTCGCCGACCGCTCTGTAGAACGGCGCCTCCGCAACGGAGTCAACGGAGTCGACGGAGCCGACAGCGGCGGGTGGACCGCTCAACAAGTCACTTCCCCCTATCGAAGGGAACGATCGTGGGGAGCTTTACGCCGTCGGGAAGCACAAGCTTGCCATCGGGATTGATGTAACCGGAGTTTTTGCCCGGAACCGGGAGTGCGGGATCGGGGCAGAGTCGATCGGTCCCGTCGCCGCAGATGCCCATGAGGAAGTATGACCGCTTCACAATGTCGGCGGGCCAGGGGTCCTGATGCATGGCGAACCACTGCGCCGGAATGTTGTAGAACACAAAGAAGAACATGCTGCACGCGGCGAAGATGGCCAGGAAGCGGGTGAGTTGCTGTTTCGCAAAGCCGCCTTGGACTCGTTCCAGTCCCCGTTCGACAAATGTCCGGCCACGGTCGTCGGTGAAGTAGCGCAAAGCGCACAGCCCCGCTTGAACGCCTCCCCACATCAGCCCTTCGTACACCGGCCATTGGTAGTAGGTGCCGGCATTGATGGACAAGGACTTGATCGCGCCGGGGTAGATGTAAAGCCCCATCGGCATCAGGAACAAGCCCTCCATGACCAAGTCGAAGAAAAACGTCCAGACGATCAAGACGCCGATCAGACCGGCGTTGCTGATGTTCGGCCAGCGCGATTTCGCTCGGCGCATGACCCAACAGCCGAGAATCGTGCACAGCAGAACTCCGTACGAGTAACCCGGCGCATTCATCAGCAGCGGTTCGGCCATCATGCGGCCCGGCTCCCCGTACGACACCCAACCCGGGATGTGTTGTACCCATGAGCCCCGGTTGAACATCCAGCTGTTGTATGTGCTCCACGTGTTGAGGTAGTTCAGCAGCGGGTCCTGAAAGAACAACAGGCCGCACGCCACCAGCAGCATGCCGTCCAGCGTGATTCGCCGTTCCCGCCGCCAGGGCCGGACGATGAAGTAATAGATGCCGACCGGCAGACCGAGCACGATGACGGCCGTCCAGGTAAGCAGGACCTCCTTCATCAGCGTCGGCGGATCGCTGGGCCCCGCGGGCACCCGCTGGAAATAGGGACCGGTCATCCATCGGATCCAGACGTAGAGCTGAAAAACCAGGATGGCACCGCCGGCGATGGCCCACATCCGCACGGGCTTGGCCGTCGACTCAGGCCGGGCACCGAGCCCGGCCACTTTACTGAGTGATTCGGTCACCACGGGTGCGCTCTTGTTATCCGACAGTCCGGTCATGACTCTGTCTCCTCTCGGCATGCGTGAATATACCAACTGGTATCTCAATAACAAGAGTGTCTCTGAATTTCCGTGGCACAATCGCTCGCATGGCTGAGCGTTGGACGCGGGAGCGACGCGTCGAACACACGCGTGAGCTTCTCCTGGATGCGGCGGAGACGGTGTTCGCCGAAAAGGGCTTCACGCCAGCAACTCTCGACGACATCGCAGACACGGCGGGCTACACGAAGGGCGCGATTTACAAGCACTTCGCCACCAAGGAAGACCTCTTCCTGGCGGTAAGCGACCGGTACTGGCGTCGCTACTTCGACAATTTCGCCGAAGTGCTGTCGGGGGCGAGGGAGCTGGGAGCGCGCGAACTCGACGACATTGCCCAGCGGTGGCGCCAACTCAGTTATGACCGTGGTGCCGCGCACGCCGCCTTGGGCCTCGAGTTCATGTTGTATTTGCGGCGCAATCCCGAGGCGCGGGAACGGGTGGCGGTAAAAAGGTCAGAGGTCGTCGAGGCGCTGGGAAGGTTCATCGCCGAGGGCGTCGACCGACTCGGCGGAACCCTGTTGGTCCCCGCGTTGACCTTCGCGCACATCCTCATCGCCACAAGCGATTCCGTTATGCTGGGCAGCCAACTGGACGACGTCGACCTCTACCGGCCGATCCTGGAAATGTACGTATCGGTAATCAAGCTGCCCTGAACCGCCGCGCCTGTTCTCAACCGGTTCGCCGGGCTCGTGGCCGCTTGACCGCGACAGGCTTGGGCACCACATTGGACATCACCATTCGCAAGAACGGCTCGTAGAGATCCCGTCCATCCAGATGCGCGCTGATGGTGACACCCTCATGGCTGGCAATCAGAACACGCGCCAAGGCCTCGGCCGGGATCGTCAGTGTGCCGCCCAGGCGCGCGATATGGCTGGTGATGTAGTCGGCCAGCGACCGGATCGTTTCCTCGCGCTTGACCGCCAGCCGTTCCCGCGCCCCGGGGTTGCGTAGCAGAAAAAGCGAGAACTCGTACCCCAGGGCCGCGCTGTCCGGCCCGGCGATGGTCAGATCACGCCACCGCTCGGCGAATTGCGCGACGTCGAGATCCTCGAGGGTCTCGAAGGTGCCGATGATGTCTTCGAAGCCGTTGAGAAACCGTAGAAGGTGACGCTCGATGGCGGCCAGGAATAGTTCTTCTTTGGTGCCGAAATGCGAGTAGATCGCTCCGCGGGTATATCCGGCGGCCTCAGCGATGTCTTCCAACGCCGCGCCGCCGAACCCGCGCTTGGCAAACACTTCCTCGGCGGCGTCCAACAACACACCGCGGGTGTGCTCGAGGCGCCTTTGCCGTGTCCATCGCTCCGCCACGGTTTTCATCTTCCCAGGTCCACTGTTACCCGTCATGCCGGCGCCACCAACCAAAAGATACGCCATTGTATTAGAGATGCATTGATGTATACGATGCGGGAGTCAGGCGGCGCGCGTCACGGCGCGACGCTTCGGCGCGATGTGATGGCCGGGCGCACTGTCGATAATGATCGATGAATCGCCTTCTGTCAGAACGAAATTTACTAGGGAAAATCGCGGGATGGTCGAAAGCTATCGTGACAACTACGTTCGCTGATCAGGAGCTGATCCTCAAAGACGTGGCGACACATCGGGACACCGCCGCGACTGTTGAGGCGAAGGCTGACAGCTTCGCTTCGTGACCACTCCGGAGGAATGCAGGATGACGATCAGCGCCACCAACGAGTTGTACTACGACCCGTGGCGTGCCGACCTCAACGCCGATCCCTACCCGATGTTCAAGCGGTTCCGCGACGAAGCGCCGCTGTATTACAACGCGGATCACGACTTCTACGCGCTGAGCCGCTTTGACGACGTGAACCGCACCCTGGTGGACCATCAAAGCTTCAGCTCTGCGCGTGGCGCTGTTCTGGAAATCATCAAGTCGGGTATCGAGATTCCCCGCGGCACGCTGGTTTTCGAGGATCCGCCGATCCATGACATCCACCGCAAGCTGCTTGCTCGCGCGTTCACACCGCGCAAGCTCAGCGCGCTGGAACCCAAGATCCGCGAATTCACGCAGAAATGCCTCGACCCCCTGGTCGGCACCGATCGTTTTGATTTCGTCAAGGACCTCGGGTCGGTGATGCCGCTGCGGGTGGTGGGCATGTTGTTCGGAATCCCCGAGGACTACCAACACCGTGTCCAAGAGGACGGTGACAAGCACGTCCGTACCGAGCGGGGCGGGCAGATGACCGACAACGCCGATGGCGCGCTCACCGACGGGCAGGTGTTCGCTGAGTTCATCGCCTGGCGCATCGATCACCCGGCCGATGACCTCACCACCGAGCTGCTCAACGCCGAATTCGAAGACGAGACCGGAACCACGCGCAAGCTGCGTCGTGACGAGCTGCTCGTATTCATGAACGTCGTCGCGGTCGCCGGTTCTGAGACCACAACCAGGCTGATCGGGTGGATAGGCAAGCTGCTGTCCGAACATCCCGACCAGCGCCGCCAGTTGGTCGCCGACCGATCCCTGCTGCCCGGGGCGATCGAGGAAATACTGCGGTTCGAACCGCCGGCGCTGCAGATCGCCCGGCATGTCACCCGCGACGTCGAATTCCACGGCATGACCGTGCCGCGAGGCAGTGCGATCTTGGCGTTGGTCGGCGCGGCCAATCGAGACGAACGCCAATTCGGCCCCGACGCCGAGTCTTTCGACGTTACCCGCGCGCCGCGCCAACATCTCACCTTCGGTGTCGGCCTGCACTACTGCCTCGGCAACGCTCTGACCCGCATCGAAGGCTGCGTCGCGCTAGACGAAATAATCAACCGCTTCCCGGACTGGGACATCGATCTCGACGAGGCGGTCTTCTCGTCGGCATCAGTGGTGCGAGGATGGGACAGCATGCCCGCCCGCGTCTGACCGATCCGAAACCGGTCAGGGAAATCACGGCAAGATGACGGTCCGGTTCACCGGTTCCGCGGCCGCCTGCCGGCTACGAAGACCGCGTTGCAAAGAGGCCAGCAGCGCGTCCCGGGTCTCGCGCGGATCGATGAGTTCGTCGAACCCCATGTGCTCGGCCGACCGGAAGGAGGCTTGCAGCTCCGCGTCGCGCAGCTTGGCGGACAGGTCTTCACCGGCATGCGACGCGCGACTGAGCGCCGCGGCGCTCATGGCTCCCATCGTGGCGCCGGGGTAGGCGAAGGTGGCCGATTGATGGTCGAACCCGAGGAGCGACATGACCATGGAGCCGAAGCCGTACGCCTTGCGCAGCGTGACGTGCAGCTTGATCGTCGTGGCGGCGGTCTGGGCGGCGAACATCCGTGCGCCGCTGCGAAGTACGCCCTCGCGTTCGGACCGGCTGCCGGGCAGCATCCCGGGATTATCGGCCAGGAAGACGATCGGCAAGTGAAAGGAGTCGGCCACCAAGATGAAATGCGCCGCTTTGTCGGCGGCGGCGGCGTCGATGGACCCGGCCAGCACCTGTGGTTGATTGGCCACGATTGCGACGGGATGCCCGCCAAGATGCGCCAGGGCGCAGATGATCGCCCTGCCGTACTGCGGCTGCACTTCGAACCAGTCGGGACGGTCGAAGACCACGTCGAGCACAGCGCGCATGTCATAGACGCGGCGGTTGTCACGGGAGACGATGTCCAGCAACTCCGGCGTCGGACGCGGTTCGGTCAGTGTGTCGGCCGGTTGCGACGGCGGGTAGGACCACGCGCTCGGCGGAAAATACGACAAATAGCGGCGAATATCGTCGAGCGCGACCTCGTCGTCGTCGGCGAGGTTGTGGACCACCCCGCTGAGCGGCGCGACGCCCGCTCCGCCCAGATCCTCCTTCGAGATTTCCTCACCGGTGGACTCTTTGACGACGGGCGGTCCGGCCGTGAAGATCGCGCCCTGCCGGGTCATGATCCGGAAGTCGCACACCGGGGCGACCAGGGCGCCGTGTCCGGCCGAGGGCCCGAGCACCGCGGCGACTGTCGGGACCCGGCCAGAGCATTGCGTCTGGGCGAGCAGGTCGGTTGGGGTGCGCCCGTAATGCCCACCGGTCGGACGAAAGCCGGCGCCGTCGAGCAGCATCACCAGCGGGATCCTTTCGCGCAGTGCCAGTTCGGCGATCCGGTAGCGCTTGGAGTTGCCTCCCGGCCCGATGCTGCCGGCCAACGTGGTGAAGTCCTCGGCGCCCACCATCACCGGCACTCCGTTGATAAGACCGGAGCCGGTGACGATGGCGTCGGCGGCGATCTCGCCACCAACCATGGTGCCGATTTCACGGAAGGTGCCCGGATCGAGGAGCCGCGCTATGCGCGCGCGAGCGTCGAGTTTTCCCTTGCCGCGGTGCTTGTCGAGCCGCTCCGGGCCGCCCATGGCCAACGCGTGGCGACGACGACGATCCAAATCGTCGAGCGTCTCCTCCCAGTCCTGGCCTTTAGTCATCGTTCCGTCCTACCTCGCCGAAGGGCGGTCGGTACATACTGAATTGCTTACTGTAGCGTCTGCGACAGACGGAGCACGATAGGGGCCGAACCGATGATCCGGTTGACCGAAGACGAAGCATGGACTGAAATCGCGTCCGCGCACACCGGAATTCTGACCACGCTGCGCCGCGACGGGATGCCGATCGCATTGCCGGTGTGGTTCGTGGCCGAGGATCGCACGGTCGTGATGAGGACGCCGGCCGGCACCAAGAAGATCGCCCGGGTCCGCCGCGACCCCAGGGCCTCGTTTCTGGTCGAATCGGGGGAGCGCTGGGTCGACCTGCGCGCCGTCCATCTCACCGGCAGCGTCGAATTCGTCACCGACGAGCCGGCGATAGGCCGCATCGAGGAGGCCATCGACACGAAGTACGCCGCGTTTCGTCCGCCGTCTGGCGGCCTGCCTGCGGCGACGCAGCAGCGCTACACAGATTCGGTCTATTTGCGGTTCGTGGCCGAGGGCAAGATCCTGACGTGGGACAATTCCCGTCTTGCAGCCCGCATAGCGACGCGACGTTCGTGACGTTGACCCTACCGAATCGCTTACTGTAGCTTCACTTCCATGACGCCGGTGTCGGGCCTGAAGATCGATGGCGGCATCCCCCTTCAGCTCGAACGCGCAGCTGACGGGGCCGCGGCCCTGGAACGAGACGGGTATGACGGAGGCTGGACGGCCGAAACCAGTCATGACCCGTTTCTGCCGCTGCTGCTGGCCGCCGAGCACACGTCGCGACTCGAGCTCGGCACCAACATCGCGGTGGCGTTCGCGCGCAATCCGATGACCGTCGCCAACGTCGGCTGGGACCTGCAGGCGTACTCGAAGGGCCGGTTCATCCTTGGTCTGGGAACGCAGATTCAGCCGCATATCGAGAAGCGGTTCAGCATGCCGTGGAGCCATCCGGCGCGCCGGATGCGCGAATTCGTCGCCGCGCTACAAGCGATCTGGTCGGCGTGGCAGGACGGCACCAAGCTGCGTTTCGAGGGCGAGTTCTATACCCACAAGATCATGACCCCGATGTTCACGCCCGAGCCGCACCCCTATGCCGCGCCGAAGATCTTCATGGCCGCCGTCGGCGAAGCGATGACCGAGGTGTGCGGCGAGGTCGCCGACGGCCACCTCGGTCACCCGATGGTCTCGAAGCGCTATCTCGATGAGGTGACGATGCCGGCGCTACGGCGTGGCATGCAGCGAGCGGGCCGCGATCGCAACGATTTCCAGGTGTCGGCCGAAGTGATGATCGCAACCGGTACGAACGACGACGAGCTGGCCACCGCGATGGCTGCCACGCGCAAGCAGATCGCGTTCTACGGATCCACGCCCGCCTACCGCAAGGTCCTCGACTTGCATGGGTGGGGTGACCTGCACACCGCGCTGAACCCCCTCTCGAAGGAAGGTGAGTGGGACGCCATGGCCTCACTCATCGACGATGACATGCTGAACGCTTTCGCCGTCGTCGGTCCCGTCGACACCATTGCCGCCGCCCTGCGAAAGCGCTGCGACGGTGTGGTCGACCGGGTGCTGCCGATCTTCTATTCCGCATCGCAGGATTGTGTTACCGCCGCACTGAAGGAGTTTCGTCAATGAGCGCACCGACGGTCGATGACGCCGCCAAGGTATTCGCCGATCCGTCTGCTTACGCCGATGAGCCCCGATTGCACGCGGCGCTAACTCACCTGCGCCGCAACGCTCCGGTGTCGTGGGTCGAGGTGCCGGACTATCGCCCGTTCTGGGCTATCACGAGGTACGCCGACATCATGGACATCGAACGCGAGCACATGCTGTTCACCAACTGGCCGCGCCCGGTGCTGGCGACCGTTGAGGGCGACGAGATGCAGACCGCAGCGGGCGTTCGCACGCTGATTCATATGGACGATCCGCAGCACCGGGTCGTGCGCGCGATCGGTGCGGATTGGTTTCGGCCCAAGGCGATGCGGGCGCTGAAGATGCGCGTCGACGAGCTCGCCAAGATCTACGTCGACAAGATGATGGCCGCCGGTCCCGAGTGCGACTTCGTTCAGCAGGTCGCGGTCAATTACCCGCTCTACGTGATCATGTCGCTGCTGGGCATCCCAGAGGCCGACTTCCCGCGCATGCTCAAGCTGACCCAGGAGTTGTTCGGCAGCAGCGACAGCGAGTTCAAGCGCGGCAACTCCGAGGAGGACCAGTTGCCGGCGCTGCTGGATATGTTCCAGTACTTCAACGGTGTGACCGCGTCGCGCCGCGAGCATCCGACCGAAGATCTCGCGTCCGCGATCGCCAATGCCCGCATCGACGGCGAGCCGCTGTCGGACCTCGACACCGTGTCCTACTACCTCATCGTGGCCACGGCCGGCCACGACACCACGAGCTCCACCATCTCCGGCGGCATGCACGCACTCATCGAGAATCCGGACCAATTGGCGCTGCTGCGCGAGGATCTCGGCCTCATGCCGCGGGCCACCGAGGAGATGATCCGCTGGGTCACTCCGGTCAAGCATTTCATGCGCACCGCCGCCGAGAACACCACCGTGCGCGGAATACCCATCGCCGCAGGTGAATCCGTGCTGCTCTCGTATGCGTCAGCCAACCGCGACGAGGACGTCTTCGACGACCCCTTCCGCTTCGATGTCCGGCGCGAGCCCAACAAACATGTGGCCTTCGGCTACGGCGTGCACTTCTGCATGGGCGCCGCGCTGGCCCGCATGGAGGTCAACAGCTTCTTCTCCGAGCTGCTTCCGAGGCTGAAATCCATTGAACTGAGCGGTGATCCGCAACTTGTCGCCACGACGTTCGTGGGCGGCCTCAAGCACCTCCCGGTTCGCTACTCGTTCGGGTGAGCGGCAAAACGTCTAGGTGAGGCCGTGGTCGTGAGCCACGTCGACCAGCAACACGCGCAGCCTGCGGCGCGCGCTATGCAGGCGCGACATCACCGTTCCGATAGGAATGTCTAATATCTCTGCGATCTCTCGGTAGCGGTAGCCGTGGACATCGGCATAGTAGACGGTCATTCGAAAGCTTTCGGGCAACGCTTCGAGCGCTTCGATTACCTTGCGGTCCGGCAGACTTTCCAGCACGTCGAGCTCTGCCGGGCGGCACCCTGCCGACTCATGATGCCGCCGCCGTGCCTCGTGCTGCCACTGACCGATGTCGGCGCTGAGGTGCTCCGTGGGGCGGAACCGTGACTTTCGATGGTTGTTGATCCATGTGTTATGCATGATGCGATAAAGCCACGCGCCCAGCAGCGGTCCTTCACGAAACGAGTGAAATTGACTGTAGGCCTTGAGCATCGTGTCCTGGACGAGATCCTCGGCGTCGGCGCGGTTGCGGGTGAGCCTTCGAGCGGCGCCGTAGAGGTCGTCGAGCAGCGGGATCGCATCGCGTTCGAATCGCGCCGTCAACTCCGAGTCTCTTTCCGAACATTCGGTTCTCATACTTACATGGTCGGATGGTGGAGTCGCGTGCCAAGTTCTGATTTAGTACTCAACCGCGGCCGGCGGTGCACAATCGATCACATGGCCTAGCCTCGGTACTGCTCAGTCCGGTGCCCACGCGTGCCGACCTGCTGCGATCAGACACCCCGCCGTAGAACCGTTCAGTGCGCCGTGACGTGCTCGGTGCGGGCATGTGTGGCGAGTGTCATAGGAGATGACGCAAACCGCGCGAATAAGAGGACACGGCCAAGGTGTCAAACATCGTGTGATCGACCAAAGGCGAGTGGCCAACACGACCCCCGTGACGCGATCGGGCTCAGCGTGGCTGATCTTCGGCTGACGTGGATATTCGCGACGACTCGCGACTCAACTGAGCACAACGAAGTCCCTTCCCACCGCGAACGCGTGACGGCCCTCGGCTGTCATCACGAGAGGTTGAGAGCATGTCGTTTCTGAACGTTGCGCCGGAGATGATGTCGGCAGCGGCCGAGGATTTGGCGAATATCGGCACGACGCTTAGCGAAGCGAGCGATGCCGCGGCGTTCCCCACAACGCGCGTGGCGGCCGCGGGTGCCGACGAGGTGTCGGCCGCCATCGCGGCGCTGTTCAGCGCTCATGGCCAGGCCTTTCAAGGCCTCAGCGCTCAAGCGGCCTTATTCCATGAGCAGTTCGTGCAGCTGATGCATGGCGGTGCGGCGCAGTATTTGAGCACCGAGGTCGAAAACGCCGAGCAAAATGCACTTAAGGCCATCAATGCGCCGACCGAAGCGCTTCTGCATCGCCCGTTGATCGGCAACGGTGCCAACGGCACAGCGGCCGACCCGAACGGCGGAGCTGGCGGCCTGCTGGCCGGCAATGGAGGTACCGGCTTTTCGGAAACGGCCAGCGGTGTCGCAGGTGGCGATGGCGGGTCCGCCGGCCTGTTGGGCAACGGGGGCGCGGGTGGGGCCGGCGGAGCCGGGGCGTCTGGCGGCGCCGGCGGTAATGGCGGCTTGCTGGACGGCAACGGTGGGGCCGGCGGCGCGGGCGGGGCCGGCGCCGCGTCTGGTACCAGCGGCGGGAACGGCGGCGTCGGTGGCTCTGCTGGGTTGTTCGGCAACGGCGGAGTGGGGGGACACGGCGGTGCTGGCTCAACTGCCGCCTCCGCTACCGGCAACAGCGGTCTTGCTGACGGTGGGTCAGGCGGCGCGGGCGGTCAGGCGACGCTGGGCAACGGCGGCGCCGGTGGAGCCGGTGGAAACGCCGGAACCACCACAACATCAGGCGCTGACGGCGGCGCCGGCGGTGCCGGGGGTAACGCAGCATTCGGTCATGCCGGAGCGGGCGGCGTAGGGGGGAATGGCGGATCGACTCCGGGCACCGGAGCTAACGGCGGCAACGGTGGCAACGGCGGCGTTGCGATATCCGGCACCGGTGGCTCCGGCGGGCATGGCGGCGCAGGCGGAACCAGCGGTCTCGATGGTGCTAGCGGCGGCGAGGGCGGATCCGGCGGTGAAGTCCTAATCGGCAATGGCGGCTCAGGAGGAGGCGGCGGTGCAGGCGGAACCACCGACGGGATCGGTGCCTCTGGCGACCCCGGCGGTAGCGGCGGCACGTCTCTCCTGGTCGGCAACGGCGGCAACGGCGGTGTCGGTGGAATGAGTGGGGTCAATGACAATCCCGCACAGCTCGAAGGCATCGGCGAAGTTTTTGGCGGTGACGGTGGTGCCGGCGGCGACGGGGGCATTTTCATGGGCAACGGTGGGCTCGGCGGAGCTGGCGGGAACGGCGCCGCCGGCCCCGTACTCGGCGGCTTCGGAGGCGACGGCGGCGGTGGCGGCAACGGCGGACTCGTCGGGGGCAACGCAGGCGGCGGCGGTGTAGGCGGCAACGGAGGCGCCGGCCTCGGTGGCGCTCCCGGCGGCAGCGGGGGTGACGGGGGCATTGGCGGTTCGGCCGGCAAGAGCGGCAACGTTGGCGCTGGCGGACTCGGCGGTGCCGGTGGATCCGGAAGTCCCGACGGATTGGCGGGATTGCCTGGACCTACCGGTACCAGCCCGCTTCCGCCCACCGTCGACAGCACGACTGGCGGGTAGGGCTCCCCGGCGGGAGACGGTGTTTAGGCGTGCAACCGTGCGGCGGAGGTTGATGCTATCGGGATTCGGGGGTTGGCGAACAACATGAAATGGTTGGCACCTATTTGCTGGATTTTGCTGGCGATCACCCTTGTGCCCCCAAACGTCGCACGCGCCGACACCGCCGACGATAGCTTCGTGAAAGTCCTTGCCGATCAAGGCATTACCGGTGATCCGAGTCAGTTCGTCGCGGAAGGTCACACCGTCTGCGACGACGTTTCGAACTCTCATCTGGCTACCAATGCGCCTGGGTGGACTAACTGGCCGGCCCTGGGTCCTGTCCTGGGAGACCTGCATCTATCGCTCTTCCAGGCAGATTTCTTCATCAATGCGGCAGAAAGCGCATACTGCCCTCAATTCGTTGGGCTGGAGCACCGCTGGGGTTTTATGCTCTGACTAATCGGGCTGCTGCTCGGGCGCTGCGACTGTTGAGGCGGCTAAGTCCGCCGACATGGGGTGGAAAGCCGTCGACAGTCGCGAGCGCGAAACGGAGTCCAGCCGTCTAGTTCTAATTTAGAACTCAACCGATGTCCGCGGCGTTGCACAATGGATGACATGGTCACCTACCGCCAATACTGTCCTGTCGCCGTGGCGTCGGAGATCGTTGCCGAGAGATGGAATCCGTTGATCGTGCGCAATCTGATGTTCGGCGCTGATACCTTCTCGGCAATCGCCAACGGCGTGCCGTCGATGTCGCGCTCAATGCTGATCAAGCGGCTCGACGAACTGCATCGTGCCCGAGTCATCGAAAAGCAGCTCAAGCCCGATGGTCGTGGGTATCACTACCGGCTCACCGAAGCCGGCGCCGACCTTGCCGGGGTCATCGGCGCACTCGCGGCATGGGGCGAACGGTGGTTGGAGGTGACGGCAGACCAATCCGATCCCGCGTATGCGCTGTGGACTTGGTGCCAGGTGCAGCTCAACCCGTCTACCCTGCCCGATGGCAGGGTCCTGGTTGCTTTCAAGTTTCCGCAAGAGCGCCCCAGCAACCGGCGGTTCTGGATGTTGATCGAGCATGGCAGTGCCGAAATGTGTCACTCCGATCCGGGTGGGCGGCCTGACCTGACCGTCGAGGCGAGATCGCAAGCGTTCGTCGACTGGCACCGGGGCGCTCGAACCTGGCGCGATGTGCTTGGAACCGGCGATATCACCATCAACGGACCGCAGCGGCTACGCCGAGCATTTCCGACCTGGAACCTGCAGGCACCCGTCGTCGACCCGAAATATCGTCGAGCGGTGGGATGACTTGAAAAATGAACGCCACTCATACGATCCGCGCTGGGATCCTGTTGTCTCGCTGAGGGATTGCGACATCGGAGTTGCGATCTCCGTCGGCCCGGCATGCGGTGACGTCGCCGGCGCGTTAGAACGCGCTGAGCGCCCCGCTCAGGCCGATAGGGCCTATTCCCGCCGACAGCCCGCCGAACCCGCTGCGGGAAGCGCGCGCCGCGCCAGGACTCCGCGGTCGCCAACGGGCACCGGTGAGTAACTGGCATTCCGCGAGGGTCGATACACTCCTCGCGTGACGTCAAGGACGATTGTCATCACCGGTGCAAGCGACGGTATAGGTGCCGCGGCGGCCCGCCAGTTACGCCAGAACGGCGACAACGTCGTCGTGGTCGGCCGCACCCAGGCCAAGACTGCCGCCATGGCCGCGGAATTGGACGCGGACCATTTCGTGGTCGATTTCGCCGATCTGTCGCAAGTGCGCGCCTTGGCGCAGAAGCTCAGTTCGCAGTATCCGCGCATCGACGTGCTGCTCAATAACGCCGGCGGCATGGCCACCAAGATCTACCGGACACCCGACGGCTATGAACACACCTATCAGGTCAACTACCTGGCGCCGTTTCTGCTGACCACCGAGTTGATGGATGTGCTCCTCGAGTCCCGCGCCACCGTCGTCAACACGACCAGCTCATCGCACAAGTTGGTTCTCCGGGCCACCGTCGATGACCTCGAGAACACGGCCAAGCGCCGGCCCAGCACCGCCTACGCGTTGACGAAGCTGGCAATCGTGTTGTTCACCAGGGAACTACACCGCCGCCACCATGCCGCCGGGCTCTCTGTTGCAACAATTCACCCCGGCTATGTCTCCTCTAATTTTGGACACGCGTCGGGGTCGCGGTTCCTTGTCTTTATGCAGCGGTACACGCCGACCGAGCTATTCACCTCGACCACAGACGAGGGAGCCGACCAACTGGTGTGGCTAGCGTCAAGTACGCCCGGTGCCGATTGGACGCCCGGCGAGTACTACTCGAGGCGCAAGGTCGCCAAAGCCAGCCGCTTGGCCAACAATCCGCGCCTTGCCGCCGAGCTATGGGATCGGACCCTGGCCAAGGTAAACGCGTGCTAGGCGTACACCACTCGGCGATCTGCACCGCCGATATGCAACGTTCGCTTCGATTCTGGCGCGACGGCCTAGGTTTGTGCCAGCTGTTCGACCACACCTTCACCGGCGATTGGCCAGAACTGTTCGGCGCCAAGGGCGATCGGCTGCGGTCGATCTTCCTGGGCGATCCGCAATCATCCGACAGCGGGATCGTCGAACTGGTGCAGTTGCCGGGTACCGATGAGGCGCTACCCGCACATTCGGCACCTCGGCACGGATTCTTTCTGCTCTCCTTCGAGCGCGACGTCGACGAGACGCTATCGGGCTTGGCCGCATTGGGTTTCGTCGACGGCGTACGGCGCATCAGCATGCCGGCCCCGGGCGGCAAAACTGTTTCGATGGCGGTCATCACTGCCCCGGACGGCGTGCTTGTCGAGCTGATCGGACCCGCGACATGAGCGCGATAGTGACCGGCGGCGCATCCGGAATCGGGCGTGAAGTCGCCGGACGGCTGCGCGACGCGGGCCACGACGTCGTGGTGTGGGATCTCGCTTGCGAAACCAACTCTGCCGATATCGCCTGCGATGTCAGTGATCCCAATGCGGTGTCGGCGGCGATGGAGCGCACGGTGCGCGAGCACGGTGTGCCCACCCGGATCGTGACCTGCGCCGGAATCGGGGCGTCGGGCCTGTTGCTGAAACAGCAGCCCGCGCAATGGGAACGGGTACTGGCGGTCAACCTCACCGGCACCTGGCTGACGATCCGCGCCGGAGCCCAAGCGATGATCGACGCCGGCGTGGGCGGTTCGATCGTGGCTGTTTCCAGCATCAGCGGCACCCTCGCCGACCGCGATATGGGCGCCTACTGCGTGTCCAAGGCCGGAGTGGACATGCTGGTCAAGATCGCCGCCGCGGAGTGGGGGTGCCACGACATCCGGGTGAACGCCGTCGGCCCGGGTGTCACCCGAACGCCGATGCTGGTGGACGCGCAACGACTTCCCGGCTGGGTGGACGGCTTGAGCGAGCGCACCCCGCTGGGTCGGCTGGGCGAAGCCGCCGACGTGGCTGGCGCCATCGTCGGAGTCCTCGAGCTGCCATGGGTGACCGGGCAGGTGGTGCACGCCGACGGCGGCCTGGCGTTGCACAGCCCGATCGACGCGTACGGCCAGATGC
Organism: uncultured Actinomycetota bacterium; assembly: GCA_963767375.1. Taxonomy (GTDB): domain Bacteria; phylum Actinomycetota; class Actinomycetes; order Mycobacteriales; family Mycobacteriaceae; genus Mycobacterium. The sequence goes on along the minus strand of CAVYDT010000001.1, from coordinate 252,091 downwards.
AGCGGGTGATGGCGAAGAAAGACGGGTTCAGCTGAGCCCGAAATCGATGATACCCCGGATGATTTGACCGTTGAGCAGGTCGTCGTAGGCTTCGTTGATCTCGTCGAGGCGGTAACGTCTGGTGATCATTTCGTCGAGTTGGAGCTGCCCGGTCATGAATAGCTTGGCGAGCCGGGAGATGTCGGCCCTCGGGTTGCATGAGCCGAAGACGGTGCCCGCCAGGGACTTGTTCATCAGGATGAAGTCCTGCAGATCGATGTTGACGGAGCGGGTCAATTGGGAGGACATGCCGGTGAGCACACAGGTCCCGCCCTTGCGGGTGAGTTGCAGCGCATCGCGGACGTCGTCGGGGGTGATCAACGACGGCGACACTACGACAGCGTCGGCCATGACCCCATACGTCAAGTCCCGCACCAGATCCAGCGCCTCGGCCGCTGTCGCGGCGCTGTGGGTGGCGCCGAACTGCAATGCCGACTTCTGTTTGAACTCCACCGGATCGACAGCGACGATCTGCGCGGCGCCCCCGATCCGGGCGCCCTGGATGGCGCCCGTTCCGATTCCCCCGGCGCCGATCACGACGACGGTATCGCCCGCTCGCATACCGGAGCGGTTGGCCATCGACCCGTAGCCGGTCGGAATGGCGCACGACAGCAGCGCGCTCGGTACCAGCGGGAGGTGCGGCTCGATCTTCACGAGTGAATTCGTGGACACCACAGTGTGTTTGGCGAACGTGCCCACCTTCGCCAGATGACCGAGTGGCTTGCCATCGGCGGTGTGATGGCGGAATGTCCCGTCGGTCGGCATTCCCGGAGTCAGAACGGTTGCTCCGACATCGCAGATGTATTCCATTCCGGTTGCACACCAGCGGCATTGGCCGCAAACGGCGACGAACGACATCACCACATGGTCGCCCGGCGCGAAATCGGTGACCCCTGCACCGACCTCACGTACGACGCCGGAACCCTCGTGGCCGCCGATCGTCGGGAACATGGTCGGCAGCCCGAGGGACCGCAACACCTCGTTGGGCGCCGACAGATCACCTTTGAGGATGTGGTCGTCGGAATGGCACAACCCGGCGGCCGCCATCTCGACCAGGACCTCGCCGGCCCGAGGCGGATCCAGTTCGAATTCTTCGACAGACCAGGGCCCGCCGACGTCGTGCAGGATCGCCGCGCGACTTCTCATGCGGCCGTGAACGTGATGGGAAGTTTGTTGGGCGAGCGGAAGACGAGTCCGACGATCTTGGATTCCTCACCGGTGGCGTCGTCGGGAACAAAAGCCAGGTTTGTGACACGGTCGAACAGGCTATTGAGCATCACCCGTGTTTCCAGTCGGGCCAGGTGCATGCCCAGACACATGTGAATGCCGCCGGCGAAAGCTATGTGGGCGTGCCGCGGCCGCTGGATGTCGAATGTGTTGGCGTCGGGCCAACGGCTTTCGTCGCGGTTGGCGGACCCCATGCACATGTCGACTTGTGCGTCGGCCGGGATTGTCTTGCCACCGATCTCGATTTCCTCGGTGGTGGTCCGCATGACCATGGTCAGCGGGGTCTCCACGCGTAGCCCCTCCTCGATCGCGGCCGGTATCAACGACCGGTCCTGCTGGACCATCGACAACTGCTCGGGGTGGGTCAGCAGCAGGTACAGCAAGTTGCCCGAGGACCGGTAGGTGGTCTCCAGGCCGGCGGGCAACAGCAGGCGCAGGAACGCGATGATGGACTCGTCGGTGAGCTTCTCGCCGTCGATCTCGGCCGCGACCAGGTCGCCGATGATGTCATCGGTGAGCTTGCGGCGCCGCTGCTCGACCTGGTCGAGGAAGTAGCCGTGCAGCTCGGTCGCGGCGGTCAACCCCGCCATGATGTCGGTCGGAATCGAGATGAGGTCGAGGGACAACCGCCGGAACAGGTCGAGATCCTCTGGCGGCAGCCCGAGCAGAGCAGAGATGATCCGTGTCGGAAACTCGAACGTCAGCGCCTTGACCAGGTCGGCGTGACCGTCGTTTTTGATCTCGTCGATCAGCTCGTCGCAAACCGGCCCGATGACCGACGGTTCCCAGCGTTCCAGCGCCGTGGCGCGGAAGGCCTTGGCCACCAGGCTGCGATGATCGTGGTGCTCCTTGCCGCCCATCGCCAGGATGGTGTGGCCCATGACCAAGCCGATTGTCTTGTCGTAACTGGCCGAGGTGAAGATGCGGTCGTCGCGGAAGCCCTGGAACACGTCGTCGTAGCCGAACAACACCCACTCGTCACTGGGCCGCAGTTCTTCCGGCATCTGGTCGGTCTCCATGAAGGAGCCATGCCAGACCGGGTCCGTGCGCCGCATGTATTCGAAGAACGGGTAGGGGCTGATTTCGCCGGTGGGGTCGAGGCTTAGGGGCTGGTCGTCAAACTGGGTGCGCTCGGTGCGCAGCGTCATTGCCGCTCCATTCTGGGCGCTGGGCCACTAACTGGGATTGTCGCTATCATAATATAAATAGCAACGAAGCCCAATGGGTTGTGGAGGTTACCGTAACGGGCACAGTATGGAGTCGACTGCTCGTCAGGAGGCGGTGATTCTCAAGTGCTTCAACGCCGATTCGTCTGCGCACTTGACGAGCTGCCGCCGGGCGGGATGAAGCTGGTCGACGTCGGGAAATTCGGCGTGGGCGTCTACAACGTGCGCGGCGAGCTGTACGCGATCGTGAACTACTGCTCGCATCAGGGCGCCCCGTTGTGTCAGGGCCTGATCGGCGGCACCAACGAATCCGACCCTGACGGCCCCGACCGGCTGCGTCGGGTCCGGGACGGGCAGATCGTGCGATGCCCTTGGCACAACTGGGAATTCGACCTCACCACGGGCCAAAACGTCGCCGATCCGCGCCGCCGCGTCCGTACCTACCAGGTGGATGTCAGCGACGGGGAGGTGTATCTCACCGCATGATTATCGATACCAATGTGCAGCCGCATTTCCGCTACAACGCCGAGATCCGGCGCTATCTCCCCGCTGCGCACCAGCTGCGATCGATCCCCGACGTCGAGCAGCAGTGGTATCAGGCACCCGGTGGCGACTACCGGCAGGACCTCTACGGAGAGCACTACCCGGGGTCGGAGCCCGAGATCGTCAGTCGGCACCTGTTCGAAGACGCGCCGGGAGGCATGGGGGTGGCTTACGCGATCCTGAACCCGCTGACCCGCGGCAACATCGCCGACTACCTGCTGAACAGCAGAATCTGTGCCGCCGTCAACGACTGGCTGCTCGACCGATGGCTCGAGCCCGACACCAGCAACCGATTTCTTGGCACCATCCGGGTGAATCCCGAAGACCCCAAGGGAGCCGTCAGCGAGATCGAACGGCTCGCCGGTCACCCGAAGCTGGTGCAGGTCGGCGTCCCGATGCAGTCACGTGAGCCCTATGGCAAGCCGATGTTCGAGCCCATCTGGGAGGCGGCCGCCGCCCACGGGCTGCCGGTCGCGGTACACATCAACGGCGGCAACGGCGTCGACCATCCACCGACATTCGCCGGGCATGCGCACACCTATCCGGGATATGCGGCATTCATGCCGCTGAACTACTTCGTCCACCTGGCCACGCTGATCGTCGAGGGCATGTTTGGCCGGCACCCCGGCCTGAAGTTCGTCTTCGCCGACGGCGGATACGACATCCTCACCCCGTTCATGTGGCGGCTGGACACCTTCTGGCTGTCGATGCGCGACCAGACGCCGTGGGTCGACCGCTATCCCAGCGAGTACCTGCCTGGCCATGTCCGGTTTTGCTCGTCGGCGTTTGACGGGCCGGTCGAGGTGGGCAAGATGCGGCGCTGGATGGACTTCACCGGCAAATCCGAGCTGGTGATGTACGGGTCGAGTTACCCGCATTGGTCCACATCGTCGCCGGATGTGCTCACCAGTGACCTCAAGGGGCTCGATGCCGCCCAACGCGACAAGGTGTTGTGGCAAAACGCCAGTGAGTTCTATGGGCTAAAGGAGAGTGTGCGATGACCACCATTGAGCGGGTTGACTCGGCGGACTCGTCAGCGGGTCAAGAAGACGACATAGCGGTCACCATCGTCGACACCGACGTGCATCCGCTGCCCGTCTCGCCCGAGGTGCTCAAGTCCTACGCGCCCGCCGAATGGGTGGACAAGATCTGGCCGACCGGGAATGCGGTCGCGCCGGTGCCGCATTTCTACGACACCCCGGACTCGTTCAAGACGATGTCGCTGCGTATGGACGCGGCTCCGCCCAATGGTGGGGTGGCCGGCAGCGACCCGGATTTCGCCGCCAAACAGTTGCTTCTCGACGCCGGCGTGAGCATCGCGTCGCTGGAGCCGATGTGCGACGCCCAGCTGCCGCAGGCCGAACATGTGCTCAAGTCGACGTACAACGACTGGCTCGCCGACGTGTGGCTCGACAAACACAACGCACACGGCCGCTGGCGAGGCTCGATCAGCGTCAGCGCGCAGACCCCCGGGCAGGCGGCGCGTGAAATCGAACGGTGGGCCGGGCATCCCTATATGGCCCAGGTGCTGATGACACCGCAGACCCGCGGAATCCCTTTCGGCAACCCGCATTTCGACCCCCTCTACGAGGCCGCGTCGCGCAACGGGCTCCCGGTCGCCACGCATCTGATGGGCCAGACGCCGTTCGAGTTGATCCCGCTGTACCCGGTCGGCAACCCCGCGCACTGGCACGATTTCTTCGCGTCGTGGCCGCTGCTGTACGTGTCGCACTTGATGAGCCTGGTATTCGACGGGGCCTTCGACCGGCATCCCCAACTACGGGTGGTTTTTATCGAAGGCGGCTTCACGTGGGCGATGCCGGTGATGTCGCGGATGGACCGGATCTGGGAAGCCCGCCGCGGCGACCTGCCGCACGTGCGCCGTCGTCCGTCGGATTACGTGCGCGAACACGTCCGGTTCACCACCCAGCCGCTGGAAGACGCCGACACCGTGGAGTTCCGCGAGTACCTGGAAATGATGGACATGGGAGACAACCTCATGTTCTCGACCGACTACCCGCATTGGAGCTACGACTCGCCCACGTACGCGATCAACCGATTCCCGCCTGACCAGCGGGAGCGCATCATGCACGGTAACGCGACGGCTCTCTACGGCCTACCGCCGACTGTCAAGGCCCTTCCCGGAGAACGGCCCGCGGTCGGTGAAGTCATAGGCTAATCTCTCGGGATGTCACGTTGCGCGAGCGCGCGTGATGAGCCTGAGAGTAAGAGGGTATGACACAAACGAATCTCACGCGGCCACAAGGCCTTAGCCGCATCGATCCGGCGCTGCGAGATGCCGCTGCCGGGCTGGGCATCGTCGAATTCCTTGTCGAGTCACTGCCCGACGAGCGGGAGAACGCGAACCGGGCGGGGGCCGAGCGGGCCGCGGCGGTCGACACCACCGGTGTTGCCGTCGAATCGCGAACGATCGCCGGTCCGGATGGCCAGCAGCTGCAGCTTCGTCTGTATCGAGGCCAAACCCAGTCGCCGACACCGCTGGTGGTCTACGCGCACGGCGGTGGCTTCGTGACCGGGAACCTCGACACCGATCATGCCCACTGCGTGGAGTTGGCCCGGGACGCCGGCTGTTTAGTGGTCTCGGTCGACTACCGGCTGGCGCCCGAGTACCCCTGTCCGGCGGCGATGGACGACGTCGAAGCGGGATTTCGCTACGCGATCCAGAACAGCGCTGACCTCGACGCGGATGGCACGCGCGTCGCGGTGATGGGCCGGGATGCGGGCGCCGCAGTGGTCGCCGGCTTGGCCCAGCGCATGTTCGACGAGGAAGGTCCGCCCATCCTCGTGCAGATCCTGCACCAGCCAATGCTCGATTCCGACGCCACGCCGTCGCGGCGCGAGTTCCAGCGCACCCCGGGGCTCAACGGTCCCGCCGTTAGCCGCGCGTGGGGCCACTACCTCGGCCACGCCAGTGCCAACGGTCAACACGTTCCCGCGCAGCGGGCGAACCTGGAGGGCCTGCCTCCCACCTTCATCACGTGCTCCGAGATCGACCCGTGCCGGGACGAAGCCGTCGACTACGCCAACCGGCTGTTGCACGCTTATGTCCACACTGAATTGCACGTTGTCGCGGCGACATTCAACAGCTTCGACTCGTTGGTACCGGATTGGATTGTCTCCCAGGAGAACCGGGCCCTGCACGCTCAGACGCTGCGCCGCGCCTTCGAGGTGGAGGGCCGGTGAGCTAGATTGGGTCGAACTTGACGATCAGCCAGTTGCCGTTGACGCGAGCCATTCTCACCAGCACACTGCTGGTCGACATCGCCGGCTCGGGGCTGTCTTTGCTCGTGGTCGTCTAGTCGACGTAAAGCAGAACGACGGCCGAATCGGGCCTTAGCTCAGACAGCGCGGCGGCCACCACACGGGCGGTGGTCTTCAGCGACTTCTGTTTAGCCGCCGGGGCCACGATCCGCTGGGTGAAATCGTTGTAATAGGACAGGAAATCCCCCGACAGGTGTGATTTGGCGGTGGCGAAATCCTTGTCCAGCGATTCGGGCGAGTAGGACAGCAACGCGACCGTGCCGTCGGATGCGGCCGTGAGCACCGTCGCGGCGACGCCGGGGTCGGAGCCGGGCGGCGCGGGCTCGGGCACGCGCGGCGGCCGCCAGTGCCTCGGCTTCGGCGGCCTCTGCTTCGGCTTCTGCGACCAACGCCATCGCTTCGGCTTTGGATTTAGGCGTCATTATCGATCGAACTCCGGTATCACTTACGGTATCGGCCATTGCTACCATCAGAGTCGCCAGCCAACCCCGACGAAGACCGATCAGGCGGATGATAATCCAGAACCCCCAGGCACCATGACCGCTGTCGACTCTCCCGAAAAGATACTCTTCGCCTCAACCACTCAAGCCTTTCTGCAAAAAGAGGCGCCGCTGCGATACGTGCGGGAGTTGCACGCCGGGAGTGCGTCCTTCGACCCGGCGTGGTGGCGGCGGGCCGCCGAACTCGGGTGGACGAGTCTGCTCGTTCCGGAAGAGCTGGGCGGCGGCAGCGTTTCGGAAAGCGGCATTGCGGATCTGGCCATGGTCGCCGAACAGCTCGGCAAGACGGTGGCACCCGGACCGCTGTATCCGGTCAGCACCGTGCTCGCGGGACTGGTCGACTGCGCCGACCCGCAAACGCACGTCGAGATCATCGAATCGCTGATGGCGGGTGAAACGGTGGCGTCGTGGGCGGTTTGCGAGCCGGGCCGGGGGTGGGCGCCGCACGAGCCGTCGGTGACCGCCACGCCCACCGACTCCGGCTACCGCATCGACGGCATCAAGGACCGTGTCGAGGCGGGCGCCCAGAGTCAGGTGCTACTGGTGGTGGCGCGAAGCGGTGACGAGGTACGCCAGTTCCTGGTTCCGACGGACGCGGCCGGCGTTCGGATCGAGGCTCAGCAGTCAATCGATCTGGTCAAGCACTATGCGCGGGTGCACTTCGACGGTGTCGTCGTGGAGCCATCCGCGGCGGTCGGCAGCCCAGCCGAGACCGCCGCGGTGATCGACCGGCAGAGCCAGATCGCGCAGGTGCTGCAGTGCGCCGAGGTGGTCGGCATCCTGCAAACGGTGTTCGACTTCACCGTCCAGTGGGCGCTCGATCGGTACACATTCGGCCGGCCCCTGGCGTCCTACCAAGCGCTCAAACACCGGTTCGCCGATATGAAGATGTGGCTGGAAGCCTGCCGCGCGACGACGGCCGCGGCGGTCTCGGATGTCGCCGCGCGCTCGGCGGGAGCGGGCCTGTCGGCCAGCATCGCCAAGTCTTATGTGGGTGAGATGGCGGGCCAGATTGTTCAGGCCTGCGTACAGATGCACGGTGGCATCGGCGTCACCTGGGAGCACGACCTACACCTGTTTCTGAGACGGGTTACGTTGTACCGCTCCATGTTTGGCACTCCGGAGGAACACAACCTGCGCGTCTTCGAGGCGGAGAAAGCCAGCCGCGGCGCATGACCGAATCGGTTGCCGAGTTCGCCGCCCGGGCCCGAGCATGGCTCGCAGACAACATGCCTGCCATCGATCCCGAATCCCCGCCAGCGGCCCCACGTGACGAGCAAGGCCCGTGGCAGCGGGCCCGAGAACTGCAAAAGCGGCTCTATGAAGGCGGATTCGCAGGAATCTGTTTCCCCCGCGAGTATGGCGGCCTGGGTCTGGCCTACGAATATCAGAAGGCGTTCGACGAGGAATCCCTCAACTACGAGATGCCGCTGATCCTCAACGTTCCGACGTTCGCCATCTGCTGCGCCACGCTGCTCGACACGGGCAGCGAAGACCAGAAAAAGCAGCACATCGCGGCCGCGCTGCGCGGCGAGGAGGTGCTGGTGCAGCTGTTGTCCGAACCCAGTGGCGGATCGGATCTGGCCGGGGTGATCACTCGGGCCGAGCGGCAGGGCGACCGGTGGGCGATCAACGGCGCCAAGACTTGGAGCACCAGCGCGTTCGCTGCCGACTACGGCTTGTGTCTGGCCCGCACCAATTGGGATGTGCCCAAACACGATGGCCTGACCATGTTCCTGGTGCCCATCGCCCATCCGGGAATCACGTTGCGGCGCATCACGCACGTGCACGGTGGCTCCGAGTTCTGCGAGGAGTTTCTGGACGCTGTCGACGTCGGCGACGACGCCGTGGTCGGTAAGGTCGACGGCGGCTGGGCGGTGGCATCGCGCCAGCTTTACCACGAACGCCGGGCGGTCGGGCAGGGCTCGGAATTCGCCAGCGGCTCCGGCAGCGAGGGCGGCCACACCACGCCGGTCGACTACGCCGACCTGGCGGCGAAGACCGGGCAGGCCGACAGCGAGCGCGTGCGCCAGCTGGCCGGTCGCGCGCTGGTGCACCGCGCGGTCGCCGAGCAGCTGATCGATCACGTGTACCGCAACGTCAGGGACGGCATACTGCCGCCGGCCGCCGGAACGCTCATCAGGCTCTTCCACGCCGACACCGTGATGCTGGAAATGGACACAGCGATGGCGATCGCGGGGCCGGCCGGCGTCGTGGGGGAGGATGGCGAGGGCCTGCAGACCGGGCTGCGATACCTGGCGCGGCAATCGATCGCCATCGGCGGCGGCACGACCGAGATGGCCCGCAACGTCATCGGCGAACGGGTCCTGAACTTCCCACGGGAATACGCCGCCGACCGCGGTGTGCCGTTCAGTCAGGTGCGGCACGGCCGTGCGGGCTGAGCCTACTCTTCGGCGAAGATGTTCTCGGCGTCGCCGCGGGCCCCGCCGCTCGTCTCGCTGACGAAAGGTATCTGGACCAGCGACAAGACGTGGTGCGCGGGGCTCCCGGGCGGAGCTACCAGCACACAGTCGCCGCCCTGGCTGCGCGCCCGGTCGCGGGCGGCGGCCAGGGCACTGACCCCCGCTGATCCGAGATGGGTGACGGCGCTGAGATCGATCGTCAAAGGTGCTATGCCGGAACGGCTTTCGACGGCAATCTGGCGGTCCAAAGCGGGTGCCGCGTTTGAATCGATGTCACCGCTGACGACGATATGGCCGGCGGAGCCGACAATCGAGACGAATTCGGAGTCGATTGCCCGTTGATATGTTGAGCGGCTGACGACGGGGTCGGTGACGAAGTTGGCGGGTCGCGAGAGGCGATGTGTCAGCGTCGCGATCGTGCCATCGGGTCCAGACGTCACGCGGGAATGGGACACCAAGGCTTCGGCCATCGCAAGTCCGCGTCCGCGGCCCTGCTCGCCTTCCTGGTAGTCCTTCCACTGGCCGCGGTCGGCCACCGAGGCGCGCATGTTGCCGTCGCCGCTCAACGATGCCTCGACGACGACACCGTCGGGAACCTCTGTGCTGTAACCATGTTCGACTGCGTTCTCGACGAATTCGGACATCGCGTCTACGACGTCGGAGATGTCGGCGGCGTCGGCGCCGATCTCCGTCAACCATTCGCGAAGCCTGGCGCGAACCTCGCGTGCGGTGCGAACCGTCGCATCCAATGTCAGGTGCAGCGGTGGTGATGGTGTACGCCGTTGCGCCGCAAGCAAAGTGACGTCGTCGTTGTAGCCGGTCGACCGGAGTAGGAGTTCGAGTGTTTCGGAACAGATGCGGTCGATGAATCGCGTCGGGGAGTCGATGACGAAGCCGCTGGCACCGCTGGCGATATTCGCGGCCAGATCGGCGAATTCTGCGGTACTGGCGCCCAGCGGACGACCCGGACGCTCGATCAGGCCGTCGGTGTAGAGCAAAATCGAGTCGCCCACGTCGAGCGTTTCGGTGCGCATCGGAAAACCGACGCCGCTTCCCAACGGGCCCGCGCCGGACGGCTCGACATACCGCGCGCTCGCGTCGGCCACCAGCAGCGGCGGCGGGTGTCCGGCGGTGCAGTACTGAAATTCACCCGTCGCGAAGTCGAGCGAACCGATGCACAACGTGGCCGACTTCGATCCGGGTACATGTTCGTGGAAACGATCCACCGCCTCGAGCGCTTCGGCGATGGTGTGCCCCGCCGCGATCTGCATCCGCACGGCGGTCCGCAATTGCGACATCACCGCCGCGGCCTCGACACCATGACCGACCACATCGCCGACGATGAGCACCAGTCGATCCCCGAGAGCCATCGCGTCGAACCAGTCGCCGCCGGCGGCGGTATCCTCCGCGGCCACCAGGTACTCCGCCGCGATGTCGGCCCCGGGAACGACGGGCACCGAGGGGGCCAGCAACGCCTGCTGCATGACGGTGGCCGAATCGCGGGCGTGGCGGTACCGCTCGGATAGCTCCTCGGCGCGCGCCTCGGCGGCCAGCCGTGCCTGCACCCGGCTGGTCACGTCGTCGAAGACGATCTGCACCCCCTCGGTCGACCCGTCCGCACGGCGCCGCGGCGTCACGACGAAGTCGAAGTAGCGCTCCTGCAGTCCCGAACCGTCGGTGTCAACCTGCAGCCGCCACTCCGCTCCGGTTTGGGGCTCACCGGTTTCGTACACCCGGTCGAACATGTGGTAAATCTGCTGGCTCTCCAGCTCGGGAAAGACTTCGCGTGCCGTCTTCCCTACAGCGTTGAACGTCGCATTGAAGGCACGGTATGCGGCGTTGACCGCGACGAAGCGGTGCTCTGGCCCCTCCAGGCCGACGACTATGGTGGGCAGGTTCTCAAAGATGCGCCGGACATCGTCGGCTTTGCCGACGGATTTGTCCCAGTCCATTTCGGCCGCCATCTGGCCGTCCCTCCTAGGACTTTCGCACGGACCCCGTCACGGACCTCGTCATCCAACTGAACAGCTACGCTGCGACTTCGCCGAGCGCATCATCCAGATTATCAACGAGGGTTCGGTACAACGCGCACTGATTTGCTGGCACGTCACTGTGCGCAGGCCGCACGACGCTGACCTACCCACCTCCGACGTCTCTCGGAGGTGGGATAGAGGGTTTCCCGTACGGGATCAGGCTGAAACGCGCTTGGAGACCTTCATCAGCTCCATCAGGTTGCCGCCCATGATCTTGGCGACGTCCTCTTCATCGAAGTCGGTGAGCTCGTCGACGAAGGTGATGGGGTCCTTCAGGCCCTCGGGGTGCGGCCAGTCGGATCCGAACATCACCCGGTCGGTGCCCATCATCTTGACGATCTCAGTGAACCGGTCCTCCCAGAACGGGGTGATGTAGACGCACCGCTTGAACGCCTCGATCGGGTTCTCGCTGAACGACTGTGGCATCTTCTTGTAGACGCCCTTGAGGCCTTTGAACAGGTCGGGCACCCAGTCGGCGCCGTTTTCGATGGACAGGATCCGCAGCTCGGGGTTGCGGGATAAGGCGCCGTGGCAGACCAGCGCACCCATCGCGTCCAGGATCGGCCGATGGCCCATCGCAAAGCTGCGGAAGGCGGTCGGCTTGAACGGCAAGAACTCATCGCCGGGCTCCCACACGTTCGCGAACTCGGAGTAGCCGCTGTCCGAGGCGTGCATCGAGACCGGGATCTCGGCACTGATGCAGGCCTGCCAAAACGGGTCGAACTCCTCGAGGCCGAACGACCGGCTGCCGCGGTAGCCGGGCACCGGTGCCGGGCGGACCAGCACGGTGCGGGCGCCGCGCTCCAGACACCACTCGAGTTCTTCAAGCGCGCGGTCGACGATCGGCAGGGTGACCACCGGGGTGGCGAAGATGCGCTCTTTGTAGTTGAACGTCCATTGCTCGTACATCCACTCGTTGAGAGCGTGGATGACGTCGTGGGTCATCTCCGGGTCGTCCTTCATCCGCTCTTCGACCAGGCTGGCCAACGTCGGGAACATCAGCGCATAGTCGATGCCGAGCTCGTCCATGACCTCCAGCCGGGCACCGGGCTCCCGGAAGGCGGGGATGGCCTTCATCGGCTCGCCCAGGATCTCGCGGTAGCTCTTGCCCTGCGCGCCATTGCGGAAGTAGTCCTCTTGGGCACCCGGGCGGGCCACTACCTCGAAAGTCGGGTTGGGGATGTACTCGCTGATGTGCCCCCGGACCACGATCTTGGTGCGACCACGGACCTGCACGTAGTCGATCACGTTCTTGCGCTTGTCGGGGAGGAACTTGGTGAGCGCTTCCTGCGGTTCGTACATGTGGTTGTCGGCGTCGAACACGGGGAAGGAAAGCTCGCGAGAGGGCATGGCGATCTCCTTGGGGAAGTCTGGATTCTCTGCAGGTGGTAATGACGTTACCACTTCTGCGCAACAAGGTGTACCGGGCCCAGGAGGGCCCAGGAGGGCCTAAGCCTCCGACCAGCTGGCCGGCAGCTTCGGTGTCACTCCGTTGATCACCGCGAAGTTCACGGTCGCCGTTGCGAGAAGCTCGTCCTCGCCGTCCCCGTAAATGTCGATCTGCATGACCATTGCCCGCTTGCCGGCTCGCAGCATCCGGGGCACCGCGAAGGCCGAGCCCTGCCGGATCGGCTGTAGGTAGCGGACGAACAGGTCGGCGGTCGTCATGGTGGTGCCCGGCTGCAGATAATTCAGCCCGAACTGTCCGCCTGCCACGTCGACGAGCGTGGCGATCAAGCCGCCCTGAAGCGCGCCGGAGGTGTTGACCACCTGAGGGCTGACCGGCAGTGTCATCGCGAACTCGCCATTGCGGGTGCCGGCACGCATCCCGATCAGAGCGAACAATTCGGCCAGCGAGGGCGCGGCCGTCTCTTCCTCGGTATCGCGGATGCCGAGGGCGCGGCAGCAGAAGTCATACAACTGGCCGTCGTCGACCGGTGTTCCGTTCAACTCCGTGCCCAGCCAATGCAATCGCTGCGCGCCCATCACTGTCTGCATGACGATGGCGGCTGCCGCACCCACATCCAGTCCAGGGTTAAAAACGCCCTCGGTGATGCCCTGCCCCACGATGTCGCGAATCAGTTGATGCAGGGGGGAGAGCACTCCGGCATATTCGCGAGGACGGGTCTCGGCCAGATGCTGGTTGTACAGACTTAATGCGCGGTTGAGGCTGTCTTGGGTGGTGGATTCCGGTTGTTGGCTGATGCGGTCGATCAGAAACTTCAGCGCGGAGGTGCTGTCCAATCCGGTGGTCTCGGCGCGCCAGATTTGCACCGACTGCGCGATGGTCCTGTCGAACAGCGCGAGCAGCAGTTCGTCCTTGCCGGAGAAATGTTGGTAGAAGGCCCGCAGCGATGTCTTGGAGCGCGCGACGACCTCCTGCACCGTGAAGTCGGTGCGCCCGGTTTCGCCGAGTATCTCGACCGCCGTCTTGATGAACCGGTCGGCGCGCGTCACTTCGCCTTCGTCGCTGGGGCCGGCCATAGGCGGATTCTCCTCTTCGGCTGCGCTGTACACGCTTCGAGAATGAGGTTACCGCGTTCGGGACTATATCCGCGAAGCTAGAAAGGCGGCGGATCGTCGGGAGGTCCGTGACCCCGTGGCGAGGCCGGTTGTGTCGCTTGGCGGGCTTCGTGGACCTTGCGGTTTTGCCGGCGTTCTTCGGCCACGTAGCTGGCGCGGTTTTGGGCGCGGGTTCGCCGACGCTGCGGCATCAGCATGACGCGGAAGTCCTTCTAGCTGCCTCTGTTTTTCTTTCCCGCGAGTCTGCCACCGCGCGGCGGCTTATTCTCAGTGACGGTGAACCCCCGGGTGCTAGTGCCAAGCTCACGAATGGCCCGGCGGTCGTGAAGTTCGATCTCGTTGGGCAGCGGCGGCGCAATTGCAGATCGAACGCGATCCGGGCCGTGACCTGGTTCATGCTGCCGAACGTGTCGGTGCGCCGCCATCGCGGCCGGTTAGCATGGTCGCTCAGCAGCACCGGGTCGTCTAGCAGAGGGAGCGTCGATGCCCACGCGCGGGATCTCGGAGGACGCGTTGCTTGCGCAGGAGGCGTGCTTCGCGCGGGCATTCGCGACCGGCGATCCGGCGGTCGCACGGGACCTCTATCAGCCCGACGTGGTGTACGTCAGCCCGACGGTACGCCTCTTCGATTGGCCGGCCCGGATCGACGGCATCGAGCGCACGCTCGAGTTCATCGCGCTCACCATCCGTGGCTGCCCGGCCATCCGCTACGAGGCGGTAGAGCACGCCATCACGCCCTGCGCGGACGCGGCGTTCGTGCGCGTGCAGTTCGACTGGACCCGGGGTGCGGAACGCCTGCGCTCGACGTACGTGGTGATCTACCGCTATCGCGACGGCCGGATCGCCCGCCAGGAGCTGTACTACGACCCGAGCGGAGCGCTCGAGCGACTCGGGCCCGGTTGAGCGGCGCTCTCGGGCCGTACTGCCCGACCGGCTTCGTCGGGATGAGGTTGTGCCCCGAACTTACGGGAGTAGAGGGTCGCGTCAGCTGGAACCAGACCCCGCCTAAGGCACGTCTGACTATTTGATCGGATCGGGCCGCCCCTGCTCTCCTCGGGGCGGCCCGGTTCATCGTCACGAGCAACCCACACGTCGTTTGCGGCGCTGCTCGCAGCCAGTGCCGCCAAGTCAGGCAGTGCGAGCGAGCGAGGATCGTCGAGCGCGTCTTCGGCGAATTTGTGGCGCTGCCAGCCACTTAGCGGTGCAGGATTACGTTCGATGGCTCCGACGCGCGGGTCATTTGCGCCCACCGAGACCACCAACGCGGGCGTGATCAGCTAGGAGGTTGTGCAGCAATGGATTTCGCGATATTGCCACCGGAAATCAATTCCGGGCGGATGTATGCCGGTCCCGGGTCGGGGCCGATGCTGGCCGCCGCGGCGGTCTGGGACGGGCCAGATCGCCGAATACACAAGAATGATGCGCGAACTCGCAAACGCCGCACATAACGTCGCGCATGCTGCCGATGTATTTGAACAGGCACTCAGCGATGCTGCGGGCACCTCCGCGCCGATCGCATCCCAGGTATCGGTCGACCACGTCTCACGCTCCCCGCATTCGCCCAGCCGCAACACATCGAGCTCACCGATCGCGGCCAACCGCTCCCCGGCCGCGCGGTTCTCCGCCCGCATCGCCGCACACATGCGATCCACGACCGCTGCGGCATCCCGTCGGCTATCGAACATACTTTCGATTTTAGCGAGCCCCGCCGACATCGCTTACCGCACAGCCGCGGTTAGCCCTCGCGGGCCGCGATCATCGCCGAACGATTGACCTTCGTTGCCGCGGTACGAGGAATCGCATCGACGAACTCGACGGTCTTGGGGGCCTTGTAGGGAGCGAGCCGGCTCTTGGCGTACTCGATTACCTGCTGTTCAGTCAGCGGCGCTGCGCCATCGGGGTCGGCAAGTTGCACCACGGCGTGCACTCGTCGGCCCCACTGCGGGTCTGAGAGTCCGATTACCACCACATCGGCGATGCCCGGATGGCCTGCCAATGCGGACTCGACCTCTGCCGGAAAGACGTTGGCGCCGCCGGTAATGATCATGTCGACGCGGCGGTCGACGATGTAGAGGTAGCCGTCGGCGTCGAGGTGGCCGATGTCGCCGGCGGAACGGAATCCGTCCTCGGTCGACGGCAGCGGCGGCGCCCCACCCAGATAGCGGTACCCGGCACTCATCGGCGCGCGCAGGTATATGTCGCCGTCCTCGCCGGGGCCCAGCGGTCTTTTCTCGGCGTCCAGAATCCGGATCTCGGTGTCACGGAAGCCGCGGCCGACGCTGCCGGGATGCGCCAGCCACTCGTCGCCGCGCAACGCCGTGAGCCCGAGATTCTCGGTCATGCCGTAGGCAGCCAGGATCTGCTCGGGGCTCAGTAGCTCGAACCAGGTGTGCAGCAGCGGTGGTGGCATTACGGCGGCGCCATGCAGGATGAAGACGACGCTGGACAGGTCTCGCTGCCGGACGTCGGGCCGGGCGGCGATGCGTGCCAGCATCGTAGGCGTGGCCGTGAAGTTGGTGATTCGATAGCGTTCGATAACGTCCAAAACCAGTGCCGCATCGAACTTTTCGAGTATTACCAGATGATCGCCGGCCAGCAGCATGAGGAAGGTGGCGAAGCCGTTGGTGTGATACATCGGCGCGGGGACCATGATCGTTTGGGGCTGGGCTACCGGCGTCCAGTTCGACATGAACGGTTCGCCTTGCTGAGGGATCCAGAGCGAGGGCGCCAGGTTGAGGATCACCTTGGGCACGCCGGTCGATCCGCTGCTGCAGATTCCGTTTGCGGTCGGGGAAATGGCTGTGGGCAGCGGGCTTTCGGATTCGCCGGTTGCGCGCGCGTCCAACTCCCAGCGGCTCTTCTCGTCGATGACCACAGCGGGGTCGATCACCGCGCGCACCCGGTCACGCTCCCATTCGGGCAGATCCCAGTGCATCGGAATGGGGACCGCGCCGATCTTCCAGCACCCCAGCGTGGCCAGAACCAGGTGTTGTGAATTCGGGATCGCCAGTGCGACATAGGAACCCGTCTCGGCACCACTGGCGGCCAGCGCGCGTCCCCACTGGTTAGCGCAGGCATCGAGTTCGCCGAACGTCAACGACTGCGCGGTGCCGTCCAGGGCGACAACGGTCACACCCGTGTCGTTCCGGCGTTGTTCGGCGAGCTCTTGCAGCTTGGTCGCGAACGGGATTCCGTCTTCGAACGGGTCGGGTGGCGAGGCGGCGGCGACGGGCTCACTGCTCATCTGCGCCGCTCCTCCTCATCACGTCTCATCCGCGTCGCTTTTGCATCGTCGCCGGCGCGGCTCACGCAGGTACCGGCCCACTGAACAGCGTTTCCAGTGAGCCGTCCGGCACGCCGGGCATCAGGCGCAATGCGAGTCCCTCGCTGCCCAGGGGCAACCGGATCAGCGGCTGGGTGTGCCGGTCGAGCACGCTGACGTCGGACTCATCGCAGAATCCCAGCGCGCCGAGCAACTGGTGGGAGGTGCGCAGCACCTGCCGTGCGGTGTCGGTGGCCTTGAGCCGAAGCACGAGGGCGTCCGCCGAAAGAATCTGCAACGGCACTGATTCCGGCCGGCAGATCGTGTACTTCGCGAGTTCATGGAGTCCGCGCACCCCGACGGCGGCCTCCGCGGCGGCGAACCTGACGGCTTGAAAGTCGGCGAGCGGCTTGCCGAACTGAATCCGAGCCCGCACATGTTCGGTGACGATCCGCAACGACTGCTGCATTGCTCCCAGAATCCGCCATGATCCCAGCACGAGATGAAGGTTAACGTCGGCGGCCGGGACGGTTCCCTCGGGTGCGCCCAGGGTCGCCGGGACCAAAAACGGCCCCAATTTGGCGCTCGTCCGCGACCTCGGCTGCAACCGGTACCGATTGCCGTCCAAGTCCGCGGCGATCCAATCACCGGCCAAATCGCCGTGATCGATGCGCGGGGCTTCGGGATTGACCAGGGCCAGTCGCGCGCCGTCGATCGCGAGCAGTTCCTCCACCAGTGGATAGGGCAGCGCGGTAGCGCCGGCGGCCTGGCAAAGCACCGCGGCGGCCAGCGCGTCGTCGGCTGACGACCGGACATCGAGCTCAAACGCACCGAGCTCACCAAGGGCGGCGCGCGCCGACTCCCGGATACCGTCGTCGGTCTCGGCACGTAGCGCCGCCGGCGGTCCGCCCAACCGGGCTAGCCGCTGGGCCGCGACAGCAGCGAAGTCGCTAATGTCTTGCGGCAAATCGGTTTTCACCGGTGCTCTCCCAATACGTCCCGTGCCACCATCATTTTCTGCACCTCAATGGTGCCCGATGCCACAGTGGCCGCCTGTGCGTAACGCCAATGGTCTTCGATGGCCCCGTGCAGCGGGGCGGAGGTGCCGCTGTCCAGCGCGGTCGGGCCGAGCACGTCGAAAAGGAGCTCGGCGACCTGCTGATCGCACGTCGTGGTGGCGATGCGGGCGGCGCTGGCCGCCGCACCGGCGGCTGCATCGTCCTGCAGCGACACGGCGCGGTAGGCCAGCAGCCGGGCGACCCGTAGGTCGACGAGCGCGCGCACCCAGCGGGTACGAATCGATTCCGGCAGCTTTCCCCAGTCGTCACCGAGCTGGGTGCGGAGCCGGTCGAGCAGTGACTCGCAGCGGGCGTACCGTGCGATGCCCACCCGCTCGAATGCCAAGGCTTCGCGCATCACCCGCCACCCGTCGCCGACCTCGCCCAGCACGTCGCCGGGCAATGCCTGCACGTCATCCAAGAACATCTCGTTGAGGTGATGGGGCCCCAGCATCGACGGGATACCCCGGACGGTGAATCCGGGCCGGTCCATCGGAATCAGGAAAAGGGTGAGGCGCTTGTGTTTTGGCGCGCCGGGGTCGGTGCAGGCCGCCAACACGCACCAGGACGCCATCTGTGCGTACGACGTCCACACCTTCTGGCCGGTGATACGCCAGCCGTCCCCATCGGGTACCGCGCGGGTGCGCAACGACACCAGGTCGGTCCCGGCCTCCGGCTCGGAGAAGCCTTGGCACCAAATCACGTCCCCGGCGGCGATGGCTGCCAGGTGCTTGGCCTTCTGTTCGGCTGTCCCGTAACGCATCAGCGCCGGGCCTACCCAGTTGACGCCCATGTACTGCGGACCGCGGGGTTCGTGCTGGGCCCACATTTCCTCGCGCAGCACGGTCTGCTGCCAGACCGAACCACCGCCGCCGCCATGCTCTTTCGGCCAGGCCAGCGCCAGCAGCCCCTCGGCGGCCAGCAGTTTGCAGAATGTCTCGGTGGTGGCGAGGTCCTGCGGGTTCTCGGTGCAGGCGCCGAGGAAGTCTGCCGGAATGTGGTTGGATACCAACTCGCGCAGGTGGTTTCGCAGTTGTCCGGCGTCGTCGCCGAGGTCATAATCCATCGTCGTCATCCCTTCGGCAGCCCGAGCAGCCGCTCGGCGATGATGTTGCGCTGCACCTCCGACGTTCCGCCGTAGATGGTCGCGGCCAACGCGTCCTGGCGTTCGAAGAGCAGATCCGGGTCGCCAACGGACTGCGGGCCAGCGGCGGCGGCACTGAGTTCCCAAACACGCTGCAACGTAACCGATCCGAGCAGCTTCATAATGTCGGTTTCCGGGCTGGGCCGTCCCGCGAGTTCGTTGCCCAGCGCGCGGTATCCGGTGGCCCGCAGCGCATCGGCATCGGCGATCAGCGAGCCGAGTTCGGTGTAGATGTCCGAGTTGGTCTCTGAGTTGGTCTCTGAGGAGTCGCGAACCGAGTCGAGTCCTCGCTTGATCTCGACCCAGTTCATGATCCAGATCATCTGGCGTTCATGGTGCAGCGACGACAACGCGACGTTCCACCCGCCGTTGAGTGGACCCAACAGGTTTTCGGCCGGCACCTCAACGTCTTCGAGGAACACCTCGCAGAATGTCTCGTCGGAGATCGAGGCCATCCGGATGGGCTCGACTTTTACTCCAGGTGAGTGCAGATCGAGGATGAGGCACGAGATGCCACGGTGTTTCGGCGCATCCGGATCGGTGCGGACATACAGGGTGCACCACCGCGACTCGTGGGCCTGGGTGGTCCAGATCTTGTGGCCGTTGACCCGGAATACGTCTCCGTCGCGTTCGGCACGCGTGCGCAGACCGGCGAAATCCGAGCCGGCTTCCGGCTCGGACATGCCCAGAGCCCACCATTCGTCCCCGCGCAGCACGGGGACCAGCAGGCGGTCGATTTGGGCGGGTGTACCGAACTGACGGATCCCCGGCGCCGCGACGCCGGGACCCTGAATGTTGGGCAGTTTGGGCGCGGAGCGCAGCGCGGCCTCGATCCGCACTTCCATCGCGTCGCGCATGCCCAGCGACCGACCGCCATGCTCGCGAGGCCAGGTCGGTTGTAACCACCCAGCCTCGAAGGCGGCGCGCTGGTAATCGCGTCGCAACGGCAGGTCCCAGCGGTACTGCCGAAAGTTCTCGTAATAGTCGTCTGGCAGGAACTGCGCCAACCATGCGCCGAATTCCTCGACCACCGCGCTCACGCGGCGCCTCCGCAGAACCGCCGGCCCACCTCGTGGTACAGGCTGCGACTGTCACCCAGCATCGCGGCGCCCTGCCAAGCGTGCCTGACGTAAAGGTGAGCGTCGTGCTCCCAGGTCTGCCCGAGGGCGCCGTGCACCTGGACCGCCGTGCGCGCAGAGTTGGCCGCCGCCTCGCCGGCCGCGGCTTTGGCCAGCGCCGCGGCGGTCCAGACATCGGCGGGTGGCGCGCTCGGATCGCCCAACAGGGCCGCCGCCGCATAGGTGAGGCTGCGGGCTCGTTCCAGGCCGACGTAGTTGTCGGCCAGCGCGTGTTTGATCCCCTGGAATGCGCCGATCGGAGTGCCGAACTGGCGCCGCGACTGCGCGTGCTCGACGGAGCGGTGCAGGGCCGCGCCGGCCACGCCGACCAGGTCGGCGGCCGCGGCCACCAGCGGTGCGCTCAGCGCGGACTCGATGCCCCCACTGGTCAAGGGGGCGACGGCCAACGGTTCGGTGTCGATGTCGACGTCGGCCACCGGTTGTGCGGGGTCAGCGGACTCAGCGAACTTGGAGCCGTGGATGCTCACGCCCTGGGTGCCCTGGCCGCAGCGTGCGACCGCGGCCACTAGCCTGTCGCCATCGTGGCCATCTTGTGCCAGCGTGACGATCAGCTCGGCGCGTGACAGGTTGGGGACCGCGACCGCGCGTCCGCGTAGCCGTCCGTCTTGCAGCGTCATCGGCGGCCCGGGCAGCCGGTAGCCGGGGGAGTGGACCGCCAAGGTGGCGACCACACCGCCGGCGATGTCGGCAAGCACCGAGTCAAGACCACTGCCGCGCAACGCGCCCGCGGCCAGTCCGATGCTGCTGAGCAACGGGATGGGTGCGAGGGCCGCGCCGCATTCCTCGAGGACCACGGCCAGCTCGACTGGCCCGTAGTCGCCGGCCTCAGGTGTGGCGAGTTCTGTCCAGCCCAGGTCGACGACCGTCTTCCAGAGAGTGCGCCAGCGTTCCGGATCCGTCAGAGCTTGGCGGGCGGCGTCGGGCGGGCACTCGGTGCGTAGGATATCGCGCACGGTGGCGCGCAGCGACAGCTGCTCAGCATTCAGTCCAACATCCATAAGACCCCTAACATAATAAAGATAGTAAACTAGCCACCCTGTTGCAATCGCACGAGAACACCTAGGTGGGTCCATGGTCGAGTGCTTTCTGTTCCTGCCGCAGGTGCGGTTGTCGGTCGGCGACATCACGGAGCGGGCGCGCCATGCCGAGGACAGTGGCTTCGACGGAATTGCCTTCATCGATCACCTCGAAGCACCCGGGCTGCCCGGCGAAAGTATTTGGGAGGCAATGGGCATTGCGACCTGGGTGGCCGCCAAGACACAGCGGCTGCGGATCGGCCACCTTGTCCTGTGCGACGCCTTTCGGCATCCCGCCGTGCTCGCGAAACAAGCCGTCACCCTCTCGGATGCGTCGGACGGCCGATTCGAGCTCGGCCTCGGTTCGGGCTCCTGGCCCGCCGAGTTCACCAGATTCGATGTCGGTCAGCAGGATGCGGTGGCCAGGGTCGAGCAGCTCGGCCGTCACCTGGCCCTGATCAGGCAGTACTGGGGTGACAGCGGCGAGGACGCGCACGCAACTCAGCTACCGAAACGAACGCATCCGATACCGCTGGTTCTGGGTGGCAGCGGACCCCGCATGATGGAACTCGTTCGTAGATACGCGGATTGGTGGAATCTGCAGGCGAATCACCTCGACCGGTTGCCCAAGCTGGCTTCGGCGGCGGGAAGTGCCCGGATATCGATTCAGCAGATGGTGGGCTTCGCCAGGTCGGGCAGCGACCCGAACAAGGTCCGAGACGTGAGCACCCGGCGATTCGGTCACCTGGGGCCGGGGTTGGTCTGTGGCGATGCCGACGAGCTGATTTTGCACTTCAACGGCCTGGCAGCGCAGCGGGTGGAGCGTTTCTACGTGTGGTTCGCCGATTTCGCCGTCCCGGATTCGCTTGCCGAATTCGGTGAGTCGGTGATCAAAGCGTTCCCGAGTTTTTCGGAGAACTAAGCGCGTTACGGCGGCGCGCCTCGGTAGGAACGACCGGCGCCCGCGCGAACGGACCGCGCTGGACGGCACTCAGCCGGATCTCCGGCAGGTCCACCGACGGGTCGACGGTGTCCAGCCATGCGACCGCCTCGGCGACGTCGGAAACCTGGATGGCGTACATCTCGAAGGGGACGTCCTGCAGCATCTCGGTTTCCACCGGTCCCGGCGTCACGATGTGCACCGCGATGCCGTCGCGGTCGACTTCGAGCGCCAAGGCGCGGGCAAACGCGTTCATGCCGGCCTTGGATGCCGAGTAAGCGGTCCGGGCCATCATCGGCTCGTGTGCCGCCGACGACGAGATGAACACCAGTCGCGAGCCCGCACGCATCCGGGGTAACACGGCGGAGGTCACCACGAAGCACGAATCCAGATTGGCCGACATGATCGCCTGCCACTGCTCGAATGTCTGCTTGCGCGCGTAGGTTCCGCCGAGCGTGCCGGCCGCATGAACAACCAGGTCGATCAGCTCGAGTTCGCTTATCGCATCCGCGAATCCGGCCGGGTCGGAGGCATCGGCGACGATGTGGCGCGCACCGATCTCCTCTGCGGCCGCGCGCAACGGGGCTTCGCGTCGTGCCGCGAGCACCACGTCGTAGCCCAGCTCAGCCAGCTTGCGGCCACACCCTTTTCCGATCCCGCCGCTGCCGCCGGTGACCAATGCGGTTCGCATGGATGTTGCAGGAATCCTCTCAGGAGTGCCGGATGTCCCGCGGGCGCGATAACGCTTGCGGCGAAAGCGCATAGATCCGTTGGTCGGGCCGGCCGTTCAGCACGTAGGTCTGCGTATCGGCGAGGTGGCGGCCGGCGATGCGCCGGGCGCGATCGACGTCACCGGCGGCGATCGTTTCGGCCAGCTTGATGTGCGTGTTGAGCGCCGCGCGGCGCTGGGTCAGCGAGGGGTAGGTGCCGCGCGCCGAGCTCTCGTCGGCCCACTGTCGTTCGTGGCTGGTCCACAATGTCTCCAGGCTGCCGACGACCGCGATGATGGTGTGGTTGCCGCAACCCTGAACGACGAGATTGTGGAATTCACGGCCGATTTCGGTGAAGCGCCGCCCGTCTTCGAGGTGCTCGGCCATGGCGTCGTTGACTTTCTTGAGCTCCGGCACCAAGGTGTCCGCCCGATCGGGCCGCCGGGCCGCCAGCGCCGCGCAGGCTGGCTCGAGCTCCTGCAACGCAAACCCCAAATCGGCGACCTCGACCGACTCGCTTTGCAACAGCAAACCAAGCATGTAGGCGGTGCTGGTCTTGGCCGGCGCGTGCACGACCGCGCCACCCCGGTTGCCGCGCCGGACCGAGACCAAGCCCTCGGTCTCCAAGATCCGCAGCGCCTCGCGTAGCGAGACCAGGCTCACGTTGAACTGTTCGACCAGCACCTCCTGGCGTGGCAACAGGTCCCCGTCGGCCAGTTCGCCGTCGATAATCTGACGGCGCAGCTCGTCGGCTACGATTTCCGCGATCCTCGGCGCCGACAACCGGCGACGGGCGTCGGGGCCAATACCCAGGGCGGTCATCCGGTCCTCGTAACAAGCAGCAGGAGAGAGCGCGCAGCTTCGCGTACTCGACTGGCTTAGCTATTTTAGCAGTAATGGCATAAATAGCCTCTCTGCTTCAGCGGCTATCGAACTATGCTCTTCCAACGTGAGGCCAACGTGAGCCCGGGGCGCGAGAGCCGCCCGACACCGCTGCACGAGTTGCGGGTCGTCGAGATCAGTGACCGGATAGCCGGCAGTTACTGCGGGAAGCTGTTGCTTGACGCTGGAGCAGAAGTCTGCAAAATCGAACCGCAGCAAGGGGATTCGCTGCGCCAGTACTCGGCCAGTTGCTCGCCGGTGCCGAATGACGCGTCGCCGTTCTTCAGCTACCTCAACGCGGGCAAGCGCAGCAGGACATTCGCGCCGGACGCTGCAGATTCGGCACGGTTTCGCGCCTTGCTGGCCGCCGCCGACGTCGTGGTCGTCACCGCCGGCCGGTCGCACGCGGCAGCACTGGGCATTGATCCGCAGCGGCTGCTGGCCGATTCACCGCAAGCGGTCATCGTCACCATCTCCGACTTCGGCTGGACCGGCCCCTACGCCGACCGTGCCGCCAGCGAATTCACGCTCCAAGCCTGGGCGGGCTCACCCGGGTTTCGCGGTGACCCGGCCGGGCCGCCCATCGCGATCGGAGGCGATCTAGGGGAGTACATGGGCGGTGTGTTCGCCGCGTTCGGCGCGCTGGCCGTGCGCCGCCGCGTCGAGCACGGCGGTCCGGGTGAGCACCTCGATTTGTCCATGCTCGAAGCGATCACCACGATGCAGAGCAGCGAATGGCTGCACTCCCAGCTGCTGCGGGTGCCGCCCATCCGTCGCACTCTCGAAGTGCCCTCGATCGAACCCGCCAAGGACGGCTACGTCGGGATCACCATGGTTACCGGTCAGCAGTGGCTCGACTTCGTGGCGATGGTCGAGTGTCCAGAGCTCGGGGAGATTGAACAGCTGCGCTTTCAAATCGGCCGATGGGGCTATCGCGACTTCATCCGCGAGAACATCGGTCCCTGGATGGCCGAGAGAACCGTCGAAGAGATCGTCGAGCTCGGTCAACTGTTTCGGTTGCCGATCGCGCCGCTGGGCAACGGCGCCACGATCCGCGACATGGAATACACCACCGAGCGCGGGGTGTTCGTCCGCAACCCCGCCGGTTTTCATCAGCCCCGCCCGCCCTGGCTGATGTCGGAGTGCGCGCCCGCGCCGGTGCGCCCCACTTCGGCCCTCGGCGCGGCCGACACTGAATCGCCTTGGCAGAAGCGCGAACTCGATCCCAAGCCGAGGCGTAACGGATCGCCGCTCGAGGGCGTGCGAATCGTCGATTTGACGGCCTTCTGGGCCGGCCCCGCCGCCACCCACCTGCTGGCCGCGTTCGGTGCCGACGTCGTCAAGGTGGAGTCCATCCAGCGCCCCGACGGCATTCGTTACTCCGGCGGCATGCGCAAAGATGTCGACGACTGGTGGGAATACGGCTGGGTGTTCCACGCGATGAACACCAACAAACGTTCGGTCACACTGGATTTGGGCTCCGATGACGGCCGTTGCCTGTTCACGGAGCTGGCGGCCGGCGCCGACGTCGTGATCGAGAACTTCTCACCCCGGGTGATGGACCACTTCGGGCTCACCGCCGATGTGCTGCTAAAAATCAACCCCAAGCTCGTCGTCGCACGGATGCCGGCGTTCGGGCTGGATGGTCCCTGGCGCGAGCGGGTTGGATTCGCCCCCACCATGGAACAGATCGCGGGCCTGGCCTGGGTAACCGGATTGCCGGACGATCCGCCGGTGACGCCGCGCGGAGCCTGTGATCCGCTGGCCGGTGTCCACGCCGCATTCGCGGTGCTGGCCGCACTGAACTTCGCCGAGCGCACCGGCGTGGGCCAGCAGGTGGAGTTGCCGATGATCGAAACGGTGTTGAACGTCACCGCAATCCAGCCGATCGAATCCGAGGTCTTCGGAACGACGCTGAGCCGGCGGGGTAACCGCGGTCAGGGCTGGGCCATCCAGAACCTTTATCGGTGCGCCGGCCCGGAAGACGACTGGATCGCGGTGACCGTGCGCGACGACCAGCAGTGGCGCGCGCTGGTCGATCTGATGGACCGACCCTCGTGGTGCGACGAGGGCATGGCAGGCGTCGTTGGGCGGCGAGAACGGGCCGACGAGATCGATCGCCGATTGCAGGACTGGTTCGCGGCCCAGTCTCGGGACTCGGCGGTGGAACGGCTGGCCGACGCCAGCATTCCCGCCGCGCCGGTGGTGTCGCCGTCGCTGGTCACCGAGAACCCGCAACTGCGCGATCGAGGATTCTTCGAGGAGCTCGACCACCCCAGAACCGGGGCCGGCCTTTATCCCTGCCCGCCCTTCGCCCAGCTGGCCGGACAGCATAGGTGGCTGCATCGGCCGCCGCCGACCCTCGGCGAGCACAATGAAGAGGTGCTGAGCGATCGGTGCGGGCTGACCGACGATGAACTGGCACGCCTTGCAGCCGGCGGGGTCATCGGGACCCGACCCAAGGGCGCCTAGAGAGGAGCAGCTGATGCGCGTAACCGTCGACGAGAACTTGTGTGAGGCCAACGGCTTCTGCGAATCGATCGCGCAGGACATATTCGAACTGGGCGACGCCGACGTCGTGCAGATCGCGGAGGGTGAGGTACCTCCGGACCGGGAGATCGATGTGCGCGCCGCGGTGGATCAGTGTCCCAAGGCCGCGCTGCGGCTAATCGACTGACGCAAAAGGGCTCGCTGGACGCTCCATGACATCCCGAGACATGACGAAGTACGCGGCGATGCGGCCCTATTTCGTGGTCGTCGCCGAGGCCCTGAAGGGCCTGGTCGATGGGACCGATTTCTTTGACATGCATGCCGAGGATGTGGTGGTGGAGTACATCATCACCGTCCCGGACTACCCGCGCACAATCATTGGGCGCGAAGCGCTGGCCGAGCTGTACTCCAATTACGGGGAGTCGATCGTTCAGAGCGGCAGCAGCGACGTGTACCGCTATTACGACCCCGAGAAGTCCGTCGTGGTTCTCGAATACACCATGCACGGCACGGTGGTGAGCAGCGGTGCGCCGTATCTCAACCGATTCATCTCGGTAATCACGGTCAAGGACCGCAAGATCACGCACTGGCGCGACTACCTGGACCCGTTGGCCGTGTTCGCCGCATTCGGAACCACGCCGGCCCCCGACGCCCACTGACCGCTCAGCGCTCAGCGCTCAGTCAGCGATATCGCCATCTCGTCATAGATCGACATGTTGGTGGTCAGGTTCGGATAAGTCACTTTGGCCGCACCGAGTTGGATGTCGTCGCATCGCAGCAGCAGTTCGTCGAACGCCGCGCGAAGTTCCGCCCGCGCCAGCATTGCGCCCAGGCAGTGGTGTGGACCCCCGCCGCCGAAAGCCACGTGCGGGTTGGGGTGACGACCGATGTCGAAGATGAACGGCGAGTCGAAGACCTCCTCGTCCCGGTTGGCCGAACGCAGCATCGACACCACCCGATCGCCCTGCGGTATGTGCTGGCCGTCCATCTCGACGTCGACCTTGGCCGTGCGCGTCCAGTACGCCACCGGTGACGCCCAGCGCAGCACCTCCTCGACGGCGCTGGCCCGCAGCCCTTCCTCGCCGCGATACCGTTCGATCTGCTCGGGGTTCGCGACGAACGCCTGCAGCCCGATGGCCAGCGCGTTCTTGGTGGTGTCGCTGCCTGCGAAGGTGAGCACGAAGAAGAAGAACTCGAGTTCGTTGGTGGGCAGACTGAACTGCTCACCGTCTTCACCGGTGATGACCGCCGACGCCAGCGTGCTCCAGATGTCGTCGGCAGGATTGCGCCGCTTTTCCGCGGTGAGCTCCATCGCGTAGCCGAAGATCTTGGTGTACAGATCGATTTCGTCCTGCCGGCTCAGCTGCGCTTCGGGTGAGCGGGCCGTGAGGATGCGGTCGAGGACGTCGAAGATCTCCGGCCGATCGGATTCCGGTATGCCGATGATGTCGCCGATGACCGTCATCGGCAGCGCGTCGGCGACATCCTCGATCCAGTCCCCGCCACGGTTGGCCAGCAGGCGGTCGATCATCCCCGCCGCGCGCGCCCGGATGCCGTCTTCGAGCTTGGCGATCGCGCGCGGGTTGAACGCGTTGGAGATGAGCTTGCGGCGCTTGTTCAGTCCCGGCGGGTCCATGTTGATGATCGTCGGGTAGGAGGCGAACAAGCCGACCGGCTGGATCAGCGGGCCGTCCACCGCGGTGAAGGAGTCGACGTCGCGGTGCAGGCGTACCGCGTGCCGGTGCTTGGTGGTCACCCAGAAGTCACGTTGGAGCCCTCCGGAAAACAACTCAGCGATGCCGGACGTGACCTCATGCCGGAAAAGTGGCCTGGCGCTTCGCAATTCGGAGAACAATTCATCGGGAAAGCCATTGCGCCACAAAGTGAAATCGGACAGATCCACTGCCACAGCGGTCATCGGTAGCCTCACTCCTGCCAGACACCACACGGCAACCGAACGTGCCGCGTTGACGTTCAATGCTTAAGATAGTAAAAATAGAGCTAGCCGTCGAACCGCGGTGAGTTTAAGGGCGGCCCAGTTGCACTCGGCCGCGTGGGAATCGGAGTGCTCGTGACTAACACGATTTCGGACTCGGCTTCAGATTCGAGCGTGGATCCATCGGACCAAGAGTTCGGATCGGGCATCGCGCTGTCGAAATATCGCTACCCGACGGGGTGGTTCATCGTCTGCTTCGCATCTGACCTGGCCGTCGGTGAGGTGAAGCGCGCGCACTACTTCGGCGAGGAATTGGTGATATTCCGCACGCAATCCGGCCAGGTGCACGTGATGGACGCCTACTGCCAGCACCTCGGCGCCAACATGGCCGTCGGCGGCGAGGTGGAAGGCGAGAACATCGTCTGCCCCTGGCACGGCTGGCGGTGGCGGGGCGATGGCACCAACGCCCTCATTCCGTACAGCAAGATCGGCTGTAAGACCAACGTGCGCATCCGCACCTATCCGACCGCGGAGTGGTACGGCTTCATCGTGGTGTGGCACGAGCGGCATGGCCGCGCGCCGTACTGGCAGCCGCCGGTACTGCCCGAGCTGGAAACCGACGAGTACTACCCGCTGCACCCGCACAGCCGGATGCTCAACCGGGTCAAGGTGCATGCGCAGATGATCATCGAGAACGCTGCCGACCCATACCACGTCCAATACGTGCACAAGGCCGCCAGCCCGGCGAACACCACGTCGTTCGAGGTGTCCGGCTATCACCTGCACGCCACGGTCAGCGCGCATTTCGGCGGCGGTCGCGCGACGACCTGGTTGACGCCCGACGGACCGGTCGACGCCAAGATCATTTACGACAACTACTCGCTGGGCCTGGGCATCGTCCGTTTCCCCAGCGAGCTGGTTGCCACCATCGAGGTCACCGGACAAACGCCCGTCGACGAGGACTACACCGACTACTTCTACACCCAGGCATCCATCCGTGAGCCCGGCGACGCCGGCGACGTGCCCACCGGCCGCGCCGTCAAGTTCCTTGAGCTGCAGCAAGAAGTCATCAAACAAGACTTCTTCACCTGGGAGAACATGAAGTACCTGGAGAAGCCGAACCTGGCGCCCGAAGAGGCGCGCGATTACGCCGCCCTTCGCCGCTGGGCGCACCGCTTCTACCCGGGCACCGAGCCCTCGGCCACCGACTTCGGCTACACCGCCGGGGGTGAGCCGGATCCGGTCGCCGCTGGGGCCTGACTGGAACGCTGATGTGCGCTGACCGGAGCGGACCCCTCGGCCCCTCCGATTTCGGTGTCGACCGTTTCACCGTGCCCGCTGTGTTGGATCGGCGGGCCGAGCAGTACCCCGATCGCGCGATGATGGCGATCGCCGGTGTCGAGGTGACGTTCGAACAGATGCGGCAGCGGTCCTGCGCGGCGGCGAACATCTTGGCTGACTTGGGTGTTGGACGCGGTGACTGCGTGGCGCTGTTCACCGCCACCTGCCCGGAATGGGTCTACTTCTGGCTGGGCGCGGCTCGCATTGGCGCGCTGAGCGCGGCGGTGAACGCCGCAAACAAAGGCGACTTCCTGCTGCACACCCTTCGGTTGTCGCGAGCCAAGGTGATCCTCACCGACGCCGAGCGACGACCCCGCGTCGATGAGGTTGCCGGCCAATTGGACACCGTGACTGACGTTCTGGTGCAAGGTGATTCGCTCACCGACGCGCTGATGCGTCCGGCCGGGGTGCCCGACGGCTCCGTGGCGGCCGAGGACGTGGGGTGCCTGTTCTTCACGTCGGGCACCACCGGGCCGTCGAAGGCGGTCGCCACCACATGGCACTACCTGTTCTCGGTGGCCGCGACGGTCGCGTCGGCCTGGCAATTCGGCCCGGGCGAGGTGCTGTGGACCGCGATGCCCCTGTTCCATCTGAGCGCGGCGCCGAGCGTGCTGGCCCCGATGCTGGTCGGCGGGACAACCGCGCTCGCCGGCGCTTTTCATCCCGGCGAAGTGTGGGACGACGTGCGTGCCCGCAGTGCCGTTGGCTTCGCCGGCGCCGGCGCGATGGTGTCGATGTTGCAGAACCTGCCCGCCGACCCGCGCGACGCACAGCTGCCGCTGCGGTTCATCTCCGCTGCGCCCATCGAAGCGAACTCCTACCACGAGATCGAAAAGCGCTACGGCTGCAAGATCGTCACCATGTACGGGATGACGGAGGCCTTTCCGATCGCCGTCAAGGGGGCGGCAGACGACGGTGTTCCCGGAACGTCGGGGCGGTCGAACCCGAATTTCGACGTGCGCATCGTTGACGCTGAGGGTAATCCGCTGCCGGCCGGAGCCGTTGGCGAAATCGCCTGCCGGCCCAGGTACCCGCACGTGATGAGCGAGGGCTATGTGAGTCAGGGGATCAGTCAGGGTGCACAGGTCGAGCCGCACCAGGAGTGGTTTCGCACCGGCGACCTAGGAAAACTCGACAGCGATCACAACCTCACTTATGTCGACCGGATCAAGGATGCCCTGCGCAGGCGCGGCGAGAACGTGTCGTCGGTGGAGGTGGAGGCGGTGGTCATGCGCCACCCGGCCGTGCTGGAGGCCGCCGCCGTGGGTGTGCCCAGTCAGTTGGGTGAGGACGACATCTTGCTGATCGTCACGTTGCGTCCCGGAGCGGCGCTGGATTGCGCGGAGTTGCTCGACTTCTGCGCCGCCCGCATGCCGTACTTCTGCGTGCCCCGGTTCGTCGAGACCCTCGACGAACTCCCGAAGAACGTGATCGGACGGATTCGCAAAGATCTCTTGCGCAGCCGGGGCCTCAGTCCTGGTGCGTGGGATCGCGAACGACACGGATATATCGTTAGCCGCTAAGTTACGCCAATGTTACGTAGGGGAGGTTAAGTTAAGTTATTGTTACGTCCATTCGTTCGCTTATCCCTTATCCGCCGTCCTTCATCAGAGAGGCTGAAGAGCACAGATGACCAATTTGAGCTATCAGGAACAACAGATGCTCGCCGCCGCAACGGGCCGAGCAGCCATCCTGAATCTGAACGCCCGGCACAACCGCGCCTACTCCGACGGCGACCGCGACGCCTGGATCGCCACCTTCCGTCACTCCGGGGCCACCTACATCCGTGACCACGACGTATTCACCGATCTCCGCATGGCATTCGACGGCGGGGATAACCAGCGTCTGGTCTGCGTCGATCACGAGATCGAAGTCGACGGCGTGCACGCCATCCAGCGCTGTGTCGCCGTGTTGTACGGCGCCATGTTCGGCGATACCTCGCTGCGGGCCACCGGGACATTCCGGGACGAATTGATCTACGAGCGCGGCGGCTGGTACTACACGTCCCGTGAACTCGCGTGGGATTCGGTGCCCAGCCGGCACCCGCTTGTCATGTAAGCGGTAGCGATACGTGGAGCGGGACCTGAGCTACCGGCTGGCTTTCGGTACCTACGAAGATGCGCTGCGGATGGTCGGCGCGGCAAGCGAACCGCGAACCGCGGCGGCGGCCGTCAGTGGCGCGCGAATCCAGTTGTTCGCCGCGATGGTCCACGACGGCAATCGCTCGTATTGGGACGCCGAATATGCTCGGCAGCGATGGGGTGGTCTGCTGGCCCCGCCGGCTCTGTTGATGGGATGGCTGATACCTCCGCCGTGGCAGCCGCCCCACCAAGGAAGCGCCAGGCCGGCGGGATTGGTGTTGCGGGTGCCGCTGCCGGGCACGACATTCATCAACGCAGCCAACGATGTTGAGTTCCTCGAGCCCATCGTCGAGGGCGATCTGCTCACCGTGGTCGAGGAACTGGTGTCGGTGTCGCCCGAGAAGAAGACCCGCCTCGGTGTCGGTCACTTCGTTCAAACGCTCGAGACCTTTCGACGCCAGGACGGCACCGTAGTCGCCAAGAACCGAAACACGTTGTTCCGCTTCACCCCTGCGGCAGCGTCGTGACCGGTGAGGATCTGGACTGGAACGAAATCGACGTTCCGGTCGAGCTGCCAGAAGTGGTCGACCAGATCACTTACCAACGCGTCGTGGAGAACGCCGGAGCAACGTGGGACTATTTTCCCGGCCACTTCGATCCCGTCTACGCCCAAAGCCAGGGCAACCCAACGATTTACGTCAACACCATGCACCTCGCCGGATTCGCCGACCGCGTGGCGACCGATTGGGCCGGCCCGGGCAGTCGCGTAGTGCGCCGCTCGTTGCGACTGGCCGGGTCGGTCTATGCCGGCGATACCATGGTCGGCCGGGGTCGGGCGGTGGCCAAGCGGTGTGACACCTCGGTCGACCCGCCGCGCTACCTCGTCGACGTCCAGATCGAAGTGACCAACCAGCACGGCCAGCTATGCTGCCCGGTCGAGCTCACCCTGGGGCTGCCCCATTCTGAGGGGTGACGGGACCGGCGCTTCGCCTCTTGGGTCAATCGGCTTTCTGCCAGGTCTGGCAGCTACGCGTCAAAAACGCCGTGTCACTTGGCTGGATCATTACCACCTGCGGACCGCTGCTGATGTTGTTGGTGATGATGTCGCCAGGATTGAGACTTCTGAGCCTCGCCCAATAGCAATCGGATTCTCCGCTGGGGCTGGGACCGCCGGAGTGATAGCTGCCCGGCAAGATATCGATACCGACCCGATACGTGCCATCGGTTTCGATGATTGTTTTGGGGACGGATGGTGGCGGCGGACCGGTCACCGTAACTGTTTTCGTGATTTCCACGGTGGACGTCAGCGTCACCGCCGCTTGCTGGCTTGATCCACCGCAACCTGTGAGAACTACCGCCGCTCCAGCGACACCGGCTTTCTTCCACTGCATTGAAGGAGGGTAAGCACAGGTGTGATGACCCTGTCGCCATTTTCGCGGTGAGGGGAATGTGGCGGGCCCCGGTGACCTATTGCAATGCGGGGGCACAGGGGTTCACAGCGGCGGCAATTTCCCCCTGCATACCAGCGTCTGAAGCTCGACGTACTCGTCGAGGCCCTCGGGACCGAACTCGCGCCCGATGCCCGATTGCTTGAAGCCGCCGAACGGGGCACCGATGTCGAGCGTGTACATGTTGATGCCGTACGTACCGGTGCGGACGCCGGCCGCGATCTCCAGGCCGTGTGCGATGTCAGCAGTCCACACCGAACCGGCCAGACCGTAGTCGGTTTCGTTGGCGATCCGGATCGCGTCGTCCTCGTCGCGGTAGCGCAGCACGGTCAAGACCGGGCCGAAGATCTCCTCCCGGGCGATGCGCATGTCGTTGGAGGCGTCGGCGAACAGCGTTGGCCGCACGTACCAGCCGCGCCCGGCCGGGCTGTCCTCGCCACCAAGGACGACGCGGGCGCCATCGCTGCGGCCGGATCGGATGTATTCCTGGACCCGGTGCTGTTGTCGTTGGGCGACAAGCGGTCCGACATCGGTCGCCTCATCGGCGGGATCGCCGACATTCAGGGCTGACATCATTGCGGCCAGCGCGTCGACGACCTCGTCGTGGCGGCGATCGCTGACCAGAATGCGGGTCTGGGCGACGCAGGCCTGTCCGTTGTTCATCAGGCCGGCGCTCTTCAGCCCGGTAACGGTCTTGTCGATATCGGCGTCGTCGAGAATGATCGCCGCTGACTTGCCGCCCAGTTCCAGGCTGACGCGTTTCAGCTGCTCCCCGCACAGGGCGGCGATCCGCCGCCCGACGGCACTCGAACCGGTGAACGCGACCTTGTCCACACCCGGATGGCGCACCAGCGCCTCGCCGATGTCGGGTCCGCCGGGCAGCACCGACACCACGCCGTCGGGCAGGTTCAGCTGCTCGACCATTTCGGCTAACCACAAAGCGTCCAAAGGTGTTTCGGGTGCAGGTTTGATGATGACCGTGCAGCCGGCGATCAGGGCCGGGATCAACTTGGGCATGATCAAAAATTGCGGCACGTTCCATGGCACGATCGCGGCCACCACACCCATCGGGGCCCTGCGCAGGTGTACCTCACCGAGCACGCCCTGGCGGCGTTCCGCCCAGGGGAAGTCGCGCGCGGCAGCCAGCGTGAGGTGAATCATCGACGCCGCGGCCGCGGCTTGACCCAGCCGGCTGAAGCTGCGCGGAGACCCCATCTCGTCCGTGATCAGGTCCGCCATCTCGTCGATGTGGCCGCCGTAGATCGCGGCCAGTTGCTCGATTTTGGCCATCCGATCGGCGTGGGTCATGCGGGGCCAGGGGCCGTGGTCGAAAGCGTGTCGCGCGGCGGCGACGGCGGCGTCGACGTCCTCGGGACCGGCCACCTGAACGTGGCCGACCCGTTCTTCGGAATGTGGGGAGATCACGGCGAGCTGCTGCGGGTTGGCGGGCTTGCGCCAGTGCCCTCCGATGAACAGCTCGTCATAGGAACGATGGCCGGAATTTTCTGTCATCGGGGCACTTCCTGGGGATGGGACCGCGACCGTAACTTTGCTATTGACGCTAACATAGCCAAAAAAGAGGATTTGGGCCCTGGGTGCCATCTGGCGCCCACGCTGATCTTCGGGAATCAACCGGCCGGGCTCAGCATCTTTCGCCAACCGTCGTCTCCCAGGTTGGTCGAATTGCTGAGGGCGAACCGGGTACCGTCGGGCGCCACCACCTCGCCGCTCTGTGGGGTGTAGATCGCGGGTGGGCCCGGTGCCGAGGTGTAACTGCAGGGGTTGGGTTGTTGCCCGCTGCACTGAACACTGCCCTGCCCAGGCCGCGTCAACGGGTCGCTGTGCGGAGCCGGCGGCGCGGGTAACTCGTTGGCGGGCAATGGGTTCAGTCCGTTATCGACCGACGGCGCCGGGATCACCATGCCTGGCCTCACCGACTGATCGCAGCGCGCAGCAGGCGCCGGGCAGGTCAGGATCTGATTGGGTTCGCCGTACCACGGGTTGGTGCCCAGCGGGACGTAGGGCTCTTTACTCCGACACTCGCGTGGCGTTGCGGCCCGCTTACCGGGCACATCGACGCACGGATAGTTGCGCGCACCGCGAACAACATTGCCCTGAAAGTCTTGCGGGATCTTGCAGTAAGTGTTGCTCGGCAGCTCCGCCGGGCTGGTATCGGCGGGAGATCTCCACTGAGATGCTGGCAGGAAGCCGGTGAAGCATGGCGGCGGCTGATTGACCTGAAACCGGTCGACCACCGAAACCTTGCCAGGGTGAAGCGTCACCGCGGTTTCCAGCTCCGAGATACCTTGCGGAAGCCCAACCAGCACCTGCTCGACGTTTTGGTGGTAGCGCTTGAGCATGTCGATCACGACCTCCAGGTTGGCCAGCGTCTGGGGGAGCGAATCCTGGACATCGCGGAATACCGCGTTGATGGCCTCGGCGGTGGGGGCAGCCTGCTGCAGGCCGCTTCGCAGCGCTTGATCCTGCTCGGCGGCTTGCGCCCCAATGGTATTCAGGTTGGCCGCCCACCCCCGGATCTCGTCGCTGGAATTGACCTGGCTGTCCAGGATCGGCGCGCTGTGCGCGATGATGTCGTCGACGGGGCCGATGTTGTCACGAAAGTCGTGGACGATCGCCTGGGTCGAGTCGACCAACCGTTGCAGCGCCGGCCCCAATCCGCCGACCCCTTCTGCGGTTTCGTCGAGCAGCGATCCGAGCTTCTCCCTGGGCAGTGCCGCCAGACTGCGGTACGCCTCATCCAGCGCCGGACCGATCGCGGCGGGCACTGTGCTTTTGGTGATGGTCTGCCCGTCCGCGAAGTGCTGGGCCGGGTTGCCGGCCGACGCGAGGTCCAGGTATTGCTCACCGATCGCCGAGACCGAACGCACGTTGGCGGAGGCGTCGATCGGAATCTTGTAGCGATCGTCGATGCTCAGCGTCGCCCGCACGCCGCGCCCGGTCGGTTCGACCTTGGTGACCTTGCCGATCTGCACGCCCCGGTAGGTGACGTTGGCGGTCCCGTACAGGCCGCCCGACCTGGGCAGCTGCGCGTAGAGCGTGTATTGACCGACGCCGAATACGGTCGGCAACCGCAGGTAGTACCAGCCCAGTGTCACCATCACGCTGACCGTCACCAAGGTGAACAAAATGAGCTGAATGCGAGTCAAGCGGGTCAACATATGCCGTTGCCTCGTTCCACCAGCGGGCCGTTGGGGGCGTCATGCGGGTTGGGGGTGAACCGCACGTCGGGAACCATGGTGTTGGGGTCGCGTCCCCAGGCCTGTTCGAGCGCGCGCAGGGACCCCGACAATCCGGTTCCGCTCAGGAACCCGTTGTCCAGCGAGCTGAGCGTCAGGTCGATCACACCGGACCCGTTGATGTAGTCCCCGCGAATGAATTTCGGCACCGTGTCGATGTTGAACGGCAAGCTTAAAAGCAGCTTCAACGCGCCGAACAGGTACGGCGACGACTTGCTCAGTTCGCACAGTGGCGCGTGCAGCAACCGCAGGTTGGTGTGCAGGTCGTCGCTCGACGGCGCCAGCGTCGCGTCTACCGCCTTGCTGGCTCGGCCCAACGCCTCCACGGCATTCGCGAACAAATCGCGAGTGTCGGCGAAATGTTTGATCAGCGGCGGGAATTCGGTGAGCAGCCGCTCCAGGGTGCTGTTGCGATCGGCCACAATGGCCAGCAGCCGGTTGCTGGAATCGACGGCGCGGGTGAGGTCGTCGCGCTGCCGGTTGATTTTGTCGGTGAAGGTGTCGAGCCTGTTGAGGAACTCGCGGAACTGGTCCGCCCGCCCGTTGACGATGTTGTAGATCTCGTTCGTGATCACTTCCAGGTTCGAGATCCCGCCGCCGAGCAAGATTGTTGCGATGCTGGCCAACACACGTTCGGTTGTCGGGTAGGCCGACGAGTTTTTCAACGGGATGGTGGCGCCGTCGCGCAGCGGCTGCGGGGACGGATTTTCCGGCGCCGCCAACTCGACGTGCTGCGAGCCCAGCAGGGTGGTTTGGCCGATCTTGGCAGTCGCGTTGGCCGGCAGCTTGACGTCTGCCTGTAGACCAACGGTCAGCGTAGCCACCCAGTTTTTCATCGCGATACCGAGAACTGTTCCGACGGCCACATCGGCGACCAGGACTCGGCTGTTCACGTTGAGCGCCAACGTGTTTGGCATCTGCACGTAGATGGTCATTGCGTTTCCCCCGGTGCCTGGATTGCCGGGTACCGGCACGCTCGCGATGCCGCGCCACCCGCACGAGGCGAGCACTAGCGCGGCCATGACCAGCGCTACGCCGCGGCGCGCCAGGCGGGTAGCTGACAGCCCGCGTGGCGGCTTCACCGGCCCGCTCCCTGCTGCGCGGCGCCGCCGGGGTCGCCCGGTATTACGCCCGGTGCCGGAGTGGGCGGTGGCCCAGGTTGCGGATACCACGGCGGCGGCAGCGGGTTGGTTTCGTCGTACGCGTTCGGCGGGCCGGCCAGGTTGGTCCCAGAGGGTGGGGGCGCGATGTCCGGGCCGCCCATCAGTTCGGCGAGCGAGTCGGGGGTCAGCATCTTTTCGGTGAGCGGCTGCACCTGCACGCCCTGCATGCCCGGCGCGACGATCCAACCGGGCTCGTTGTTGCCATGCGAAAACGGCGTGTCGCGCGACCAGACGCCGCCCACGGTGGTGTCCTTGTACCCCGGCGGTGGCTGCAGCCGCGGCTCCGAGTAGGCCACCTGCTTCGGCAGCACGCTGGCGCTGGTGATCGGGTTCAGGCCGAACGGTAAATAGTTGAACTTGATCGCGTCCGCTACCGGCGCCAAGTACTCGGCGCAGAGCTCGGCTGACTCCTGGTAGCCCAGCCGGCTGGCGGCCTGAATTGCGCTGCAGATCAACTGCATCGGGTTGGCGAAGTTGGGCAATTCCACCATGCCGGTGACGCCGCCCTCGGCGGGTGAGTAGAAATTGGAGACGTTGGCGACGAGGTGCGGGAACACGTGCAGGAAGCTCTCCAGGCCGTTGCGCGGCTCCGGCTGCAAAATTGCGTTGGTTACCTCGGCGAGGTTGTTGATGTCGTGTACCAGTAGCTCGCCGTTGTCGTTGACGAACTTATGGGTGGTCCCCAACACGCTGTTGAGGTCCCGCAGCGCGTTGGCTACCTCTCTGTCGGTGTTGGTGAACTTGTTGGTAAAGCTGGACAGGTCGTTGTTGAGCGCGAGGAACTGCTGATCGCTGTTGTGCAGGGCGTTGACGAACGTCGCCAGGCTGCGCACGATCGCGAAGAAATCACCGCGACCGTCGTTGAGCGCACTCACCGCGTCGGACAGGCTCTTGAGGGTTTCGCTGAGCTGCTTGCCCTTGCCCGCGAATCCGTTGGCGGCCGACTCGATTAGGTTGCCCAACGGCCCCTTTGGCTGTTCCGGCGTGGGACCCAAGCCCGGAAGGATGCGGCTGATCGAGTTGCGCAGGTCGTCCCATTCGACCGGGCTCTGGGTGCGCTCGACCGGGATGACCGTGCCGTCTTTCAGGACCGGTCCACCGGTATAGGGGGGTGACAACTGGATTGTCCGCGACGCCACCAGGCTGGGGTTCAGAATCGAAGCGCTGGCGTTCGCTGGAACCTTGTACTTCTTCGCGTAGTGGAAGGTGATCTTCATCCTGTCGCCCGCCGGTTCGATCTTGTCGATGGAGCCGACTCGTACGCCCATGATCTGAACCTGGTCGCCGGGGTAGAGGGCAAGGGCTTGTTGGAAATAGGCGACAACGGTGGTGTTGGTCAGCTTTTCGTAGAGCCGCCAGCCCGCGCCGCCCGCCACGACGGCAACGATTACGGCCAGCGACCCGACGATCAATTTGGCGCGGGAAACGCGCGGCAGCCGCAGGTTGCGGATGTTGAAGATCGTCGACATGGGTTATCGCCCTTCGTTTTGCGAGCCTGGCGGCAGATACGGCGGGTTACCCGGTAGCGGCGGGGTGCCCACCGGCGGCACTTGCGGACCCGGTCCCGGCGGCGCAGGGGCGCCCGGCGACAGGGTCGGCGCGAACGCCGGCGGCGGCGCAGCGGGACCCGCCGGTTGCAGGTTCTCGGTACGCGCGCCCGGTGGCGCGTTCGGCGGCACCGGCACCGGTGCGCCGGGAACATTCGGCGGTGGGTCGCCGGGCCGGCCGGCGATCGGGAGACCAGGTGTGGGCGGGGGACCGTTGGGATTCGGCGGCGAGGTCAGGACATCCAGGGGCGGCTGGTAGCCCTGGGCGCCGAACGGACCTTGCTGCACGGCCGCGCAGGGCAGCGGGTTGCCCGGCCGCGGCAGCCCGTCGGCCGGCGGCGTATACGAGCAGGGCGATCCCGGCGGGACGGCCGGCCCCGGATGATCCGGCGTGCCCTCCAGCACCGGTGGCGCCGGCGGTGGCGCGCCGTTCGGAAATCGGGTGCCGTTGGGGTCGGGGAACCGGTACGCCGGCAAGCCGGCACTGCGCCAGAACTGTTCGGGGTCGAGCCCGCGCTGCTTGAACGCCGCGTCGATGAACGGCTGCACGAACTGACCCGGCAGCAGGTTGACGATCATCGCCTTGAAAAATGGACCCGAGCCCAGGGCCTCACCCAGTGAGGCGACGAATTTACTTACCAGCACCAAAGTGTCGGCGAAGTCCTGCTTGCGCTGCTTCAACACGTCGGTGATGGCGCGCAGCTGTTGGGCCACGTGGTTGAGGTTCGCGTTGTCGTTGATGAGCCCTTGCACCTGCGTCGAAATAGCATCGACTCGCTCCAGCAGATACGTGATCGCCTGGCCGCGGTCGTTGATCGCTGCGAGCAGCGACTCCGCATTCACCAACAACTGGTTGAGTTGCCCGCTGCGGTCACCGAGGATCGCCCCGATCTTCTTGGCATTGGCCAATAATTGGGTGAACTGACTCTCGCGCTTGCCGATGGTGTCGGAAAACCGCTTCACACCGTCGAAAGCAGCACTCAGGTGCGGGTAAGTCTGGTCGATGGTGTCCGACAAAATGTTCAGCGAGCGCTTGATCGGCTCGATGTCCCAACCGGATGCGGCCTTGGTGACATCAGTGAACGCGTCGTAGATCTGATACGGCGTGCTGGTCCGCCCGACGGGCAACACCCCGCCGACCGACAGTGGCTGCGAGCCGCGGTTCTCGATCTGGATGTCCTTGCGGCCGAGGATAGTTTCGGTGCGAATCGCGGCCCGGCTGTCCTTGCCGATCTGGTGGCCGTCCAGAGTGAACGCGACCACAACCTTGTCGCCCTGGATTTCGAGTCCGAGCACCCGACCAACTTTGATTCCCACCATGCTGACCGTGTCGCCGGCCTTGATGCCGGCGGCGTCTTTGAACTGCGCATAGTAGCTGGGCTGCGCGGACAGCATCGGCACGCTGGTAAAGGCTTGCCCCACACCAACGACGAGCAACACGATGACGATGGTCTTCAACCCGACGCGAACCCGGTTCGCCCCTTCCAGAGCTCTCATTGTGGCGTGCACCTACCCGAGGGCTGACCGATCAGTTTCACCGTGCGCACCGGGCCACCGGGCTGCAACCCGTTCACCATGATCGACGCGTTACACAGGTAGAGGTTGAAGAAGTCGCCGAAGCTGCCGGCGCGCCCGATGAGCTTAAAGGTGTTCGGCAATTTGCTGAGCGTGTCGTTGAGTTCGTCTTTCTGTGCGACCAGCGGCTGCAGGGTGATTTCCAGGTCGGAAAGGGCGTCGTGCACCCACTGGCGGTTGTTTGCGAGCAGGCTGGCGAGCGTGCCGGCGGCGTTGCTGATGTTGGCGACCGAGTCCGCCAGCGGATCGGCCCGGTTCTTCAGCCCGGTGATCAGCACCTCGAAGTTGTTGACCGTCTCGTCGAACTGCTTCTGGTGCTTGACGGCGGTATCCAACACGGTGTTGAGGTTGTTGATCACCTCGCCGATCGCCTGATCGCGGTCGGCCAGCGTCGAAGTGAACTGCGCGGTTTGATCGAGGATGTCGCTGATCGTGCCGCCCTCACCCTGCAACACCATCACCAGTGATTTCGCGATGGTGTTGACCTTCTCCGGATCGAGGGCGCGGAAGAGCGGCCGGAATCCACCGAGCAGCGCGTCCAAGTCGAGGGCGGGCTGGGTGCGTTCGATCGGGATGGTGGAGCCGGGGGACAGCGGGCGATCGCTGTCGCCGCGGGTGAGCTCCAGATAATGGTCACCGATCAAGTTCAAGTACCGGACGGCCGCGCCCGTTTGCTGGTAGAGCGGCAGATTCTTGTCGACGTTGAAATCGACGCGCGCCCGCGTGGCGCCGTCGATCGGCTGCACCTTGACCACCTTGCCGACCTCGACACCGGAGGCGCGGACGAACTGGCCGGCGCGCAGCCCGCTGGTGTCGCTGAAGATCGCTGAATAGTCGGCGGTGCGCTCGAACCGAATCTGGCCGAACACCACGACAATGAACGCGGTGAACAGCAGCACCACCAGTGAGAAGGCGCCGAGCTTGATCGCGGTACCGGTGATTTTCATGGATTGATCGTGTTCTCTCCCATCTGGCGGCCCCAGACGTAGTCGATGGCCCACGGCGTGCCGATTCCGAGGCCGTTGTACGGGGTGGCGTTGGCGCCGGTGTCCATCACCAGATACGGCGCCGGCCACAGAACCCGGGTGACGTCCTGCCAACAGCCCGGCCGGCCCTCCGGACCGCCGCGCGCGTTCGTCCGCGGCAGGTTGTCCGGGTACACGTACGCATTGCTCACCCCGGTGAGCTCGATATGGCCCTCGAACGAGTAGCCGTCACCGCCGCCGGCAGCCGCCAGCTTGGGGGCGGCCCGATTGAGTTTGCGTATGGTGCACAACAGTTCCGGGCTGTAGTGGTCGAGCAGCTCGGAGGTAGGAACGAGGTCCTGGATGCCGCGCCGCAGGTACGGTCCGCCGCGTTCGAAAATGTCGCCGGCGGTGTTGCCGAACCCGATTGCGGCCAGCAACGCAACGTCCAGGTTGTGCTGGTTGTCGTTGAAAGTGCGGGCGGTGTTCACCGCGTTCTGCAGGAAACTCCACAAATCCGGTGAGGCATCGGCGTACACCTTGGCCAGGTCCGCCAGCGCACGCACGTCGTGGCGGATCTGCGGCATCCGTTGATTGAGGTCGCCGAGGATCTCGTTGCCGCTGATAATCGATTGCCCGAATTTGTCGCCGAGCCCGTCGAGCGCCCGGGCGGTGGCCGACAGCGTTGCGTTCAGCTTGACGGGGTCGATCTTCTCGCCGATTGCCAGCACGGTCTGAAACAGTGTGTTGAACTCCGTGGTCACATGCGACGCGTCGATCACATCCGAGCTGCTAATACGCTGGGGCACAGGGTTTTCCGGCGACGAGAGGGCCACATACTTGTTGCCGAACGCTGTGCTTGCTTCCACCTCGGCATGCACATTGGCCGGGATCAACTGCACATAATTCGGGTCCACCTGCAGGGTGAACTTGGCCATGGGCCGGCCGCCTTGGGTTACCTCCTCGATGTTGCCGACCCGGCCAATCGGTACCCCGTTGTAGGTGACCTTGGCCCCCGGATCCAGCGACAGTCCCGCCCGGGTCGCCATCATCGTCAACCGGGTGCTCGGCAACAAGTCCCCGCGAAACTGAAGCCATACCAACGCCAAAACCCCCGAAAGGACGACCAACCCGACGAGGCCAGCCGGAAAATAGGGGGGTGTGCGTGGCTTGTTGTCCTTCACCGCCGTCGTCATGGCGGCTACACCGTGAGGTTGAAATTCGGATTGACACCGTAGAGCGCCAACGAGGCCAGCAGAACCGCGAGCACGATGGCCACCAGCGACGCGCGCATCGACTTCCCGACGGCCTGACCCACACCTACCGGGCCGCCGCTCGCGTAGTAACCGAAGTAGCAGTGATTCACCATCACAATCAGCGCCATGACGACGGCCTGCATGAAGGAGAACATCACGTCGCTGGGCCGCAGGAAGGTGCGGAAGTAGTGCTCGTAGGTTCCCAGTGACTGCCCGTAGAACAACGTCGTGACGACCTGCCCGGCCAAAAACGACATGACGATCGCCAGCCCGTACAACGGAACGATCACCAGCAGTCCGGCCACGATCCGGGTAGACACCAGGTACGAAATCGATTTGATGGCCATCACTTCCAGCGCGTCGATCTCTTCGCTGATCCGCATGGCGCCCAACTCGGCCGTCGCGCCGGCCCCCACGGTGGCTGCCAGCGCCACGCCGGCCACTAGAGGCGCGACGACGCGCACGTTGGCCAACGCGGCGAAGAACCCGGTGAACGCCTCGACCCCGAGGTTGCCGAGTGAGGAGAAGCCCTGAACCGCGATCAGTGACCCGCCTGACAAGGTGACAAAGCCGACGATCGCGGTGCTGCCGCCGACCACCGCCATCGCTCCAGTGCCCATCCCGATCTCGGCGATCAACCGCAATACTTCCCTGCGGTAGTACCGCAGCGCATGCACAATATGTCCGAAGCTGATGACAACGAACCAGTCGAACATCCCGACGCTGCGAACGAACCGCACGGGCGCGCCGACAAACTGATTGGTGCGAAGCAGGGTGCGAGGATAGCGGGCCCGAAGGACTGCCAATGTCGACATGTCAGCGCCCGGTCCCGAACCGCACACCGATCGTGGTGAGTACGACGTTGACGGCGAACAGTGCGATGACGCACAGCACCAGGGTCTCGTTCACCGCCGTGCCAACGCCTTTGGCGCCGGCACGGGTGGTCAGACCGCGGTAGCAGCCGACCAGTCCCGCGATCAGGCCGAAGATGGTCGACTTGACGATCGAGATCAGGACTTCCGGCAAGCCGGTGATCAGCGTCAGGGTGGAGAGATACGCGCCGCCTGAGACGTTCTGAATGTAAACGCTGAAGATGTACCCGCCCACCAGGCCGATCGTGATCACCGTGCCGTTGAGCAGGAGCGCGACCAGAGTCGAGGCGACGACCCGCGGCGCCACCAGCCGGTAAATCGGATCGATCCCAAGCACCTCGAGCGCGTCGATCTCTTCTCGGATGGTGCGGGCGCCAAGGTCGGCACAGATCGCGGTCGAACCCGCCCCGGCGACCACGAGCACGGTGACCAACGGGCCGAGCTGGGTGACGGCGCCGAGCGCCGCACCGGCTCCGGAGACGTCGGCGGCGCCGAATTCGCGGAGCAA
Organism: uncultured Actinomycetota bacterium; assembly: GCA_963767375.1. GTDB lineage: Bacteria > Actinomycetota > Actinomycetes > Mycobacteriales > Mycobacteriaceae > Mycobacterium. Next base: position 207,765 of record CAVYDT010000001.1, on the reverse strand, counting down.
CAGGTTGAGCGTGAAGATGACGAGCACTGTCAGCGGGATGGAAACCGCGAGAGTCGGCAGGAACGACACCCGCACCAAAAACCAGGCCTGGACGATGAATTCACGCCATTGGAAGGGCCGCAGCAACGCCTTGGCGGCGAGCACACTCATGCGTGCGAAACCCCCGACGGCTGCTAGCGGCGGCGTGGTCTGATCGCGGATAAAGGCGCTGAACCCCGGGGACCCGGTGGATGCCGTCATGGGTTCACCCGCACCACATCGGCTCGCACAAGATCTGAGACATCGCGGATCCCTTCAGATAGCGATATAGACAGCACGATTGACTACTGGGCTATGCGCGTGGATGTGGCCGTCATGGCGGCTCTCGGCGCGGGGCGTTGCGGGCGTCGGATGCCAAGACAGGAAGTAGTAGCCGGGAGCCGCCGAAATGCACCGCGTGGGTGGCAGGCTTCAGCGCTGCTCCCACGGCGGGCGGCTCGTCGGTGCCAAGGTTGCGCGCGTAGCGGGGGTGTGAACCGCCGGCGATGAGGACCCGGATGCGTCGGCCCGCGCGGAATCGGTGCGCGACGGCGTCGAGTTCGACGTTGATGTTGATGTTCTGCGCTGCTGCGGTCAGCCGTCGGTAGCCGTCGCTCACGTTGCGAGATCGGCCACGGGCGTCGACCTCGCTGACTCGGACGAACACGTCGACGTAGGGATTGTCGGAGGTGTGCGCCAGCTCGACGACAGGGTTTCCGTACACGGACAGATCCTCGGAGAGGGCATCGCCGGTGAAGGCGACTACGTCGTGGCGGCGGGCGAGCCGCCTATCGTTGCGGTAACCGCCGCGCAGGTCCAGTAGGGGACCGCCGATGGTGGGGGTCGGGTCGGCGGGGTTGTACCGGAACGTCGTCGGCGGTGCCGACGGTGCTGGCGGAGTTGCCGCCAAGCCGCCGCCGGGCTGCAGATAGAGGATGTGCCCGCTGGTCGGCGGCGGCCAATCCGGCAGGTCACGCCAGCCCGCACCGGTGACGAAGACACGCACCCTGTCGGGCCGCCGGGTGGCAGACCCGCCCCGCAGGTGGGCGTCCAGCCAGTCCAGTGATTCGCGGGTGGTAGTGCCCACGCCCTTGGCGGCCAGCTGCAGATGTGTCCACGGACCAACCGTCAATGCCACGTCGACACCACGGTCGCGCAGGCGCCGATACTGCTGAAGCGTCTGCGGCAGCAGCAGATCTTGCCAACCGCCGATGAGCAGCACCGGGATCTGCGCCCGATCCAACGCAGTGTCGAACCGGTGCGGCGCCCAGAACGGGCCATCGTCGGTCGGGCTGCTCCAGCCACGACTCATACCACGGCGCGCCCTCACCCAGTAGCGCCCGACCTGCGGCACCCAACGGCAGACCGGCTGCTGCCCGGTTGATGCGGCGGCGCGCTGTGGGCAGACGGATCAGCGTTCGCACCAGCCCGCCATCTTCTTGGTGGGCCACAACATCGCACCAGCTCAGCACGTCGTGCAGCGCAAACGAGCCGGTGCGCCAGCCCACGGCACTGAGGTCGTGCGGGCCGGCCGATGATGACCGCGGCGGCCAATTCCGGCGGCGGGTCCTCCAGAATCGCCCACTGCGTCAATCCGAGATACGACATCCCGATGGTGGCGAACCGGCCGGTGAACCAAGGCTGGCGGCGCAGCCAGGCGACGGTGTCGGCGCCGTCGGCGGCCTCGTTGACGACCGGCTCGAAGGCTCCCTGTGAGCCGAACGTTCCGCGGGCACTCTGCAGGATCACGTGATAGCCGCGGGCGGCGTAGATCGCCGCGTATACGAGCGAGAACGGAAATCCGCGGCCATAGGGTCCCCGGACCAGCAAGGTACCGGTCGCCTTGGTCGGCGCGTAGTGGTCGGGCCGCCAGCTCGACTCCATCGCGCATCGGGATGCGGACAGCGCGCACCGTGTAGTCGGTGCTCGCGGCGGGCAGACGCAACAACGCGCCGGGAACGCTGCTACCGAATCGCCTGACCGAAGTGCGCAGCGCGGCCGCCGCGGCCTGGGGCGATGCGGCGGCCGGGTTTGCTTCTTGCTCGACCGGATGTGGCCTCGCGTTCACGCGGTAACTGTAAGTGGCCAACTCTGGCGCGGTCAAGACCAAAATACGAATAACAATTCACTTAGGCTGGATTAGTCGGCGCAGATGCTGTATGAACGCATATCAGAAGATCGATATAATAGGAAGCATAGCTATCCATCATTCACTTACTGTGGTCAGGGATCGGCCATGCTTGGTTGAGCCTCGGCCGTCGCCGACGGGATGTCGACGCGGCCGGTTGTAGCTGATGGAGTCGCCGGTGAGCGAAACGCATGCACACCTGGAGACGCGGCCGGCGCGTGGCACCCGGCCGTCGAACCGCCGCGCTCTGATCATTGAGGCGGCCACCGAGTTGTTCTATCGAAACGGATTCACCAAGGTCGGAATCGGAGACGTGGCGGAGGCGGTGGCAGTCGGACCATCGGCGCTTTACCGGCACTTCCGTAACAAGCAGGCTCTGCTGCATGCGGTGGTCGGAGAGGCACTGAACACGGTGAGCACACTGCTCGACGGCTGGCGGGATGAGCAGACTGACAACCTGGTAGGTGCACTTGCGGCCATGATGGTTGAGCATCGGGCGACCAACGTGCTATGGCATCGCGACGCCCGGCACCTCAATCCCGACCTTCGCGCCGAATTACGGCACCAATTGCGCTCGATCGCTAATCGGCTGGTGGGGCTCTTGCGAAGCCAACGGCCCGAACTCGACGAGAACCAAGCCGACCTGCTTGCGTGGGCCGCACTTGGGATTGCGACAAGCGCATCGTTTCACAGCTTGGAACTGCCCAACGGCCGGATGGTCCGCGTTCTCACCGACATGATGGATGTCGTTATGGGCGCGCAGATTCCAGCGCTGGAGTCCGGTGTCCCCTCCGACGGCTCGCAGCAGGCGCGCTGGTCACCCTCGCGCCGCACCGCCATCCTCAATGCTGCAACGGAACTCTTCGGCGAGCGCGGTTTCGCGGGTGTGGGTATGGAAGACATTGGCGCAGCGGTCGGCATCGCTGGCCCGAGCATCTACAACCACTTCGACAGCAAGGAAAATATCCTCGTCGCGATCCTCGACCGCGGGAATGGAATTCTGCAGGCCTACATGGACCGCGAGATCATCAGGGCCACCGGCGCGGCGGGGGCCCTACACGGGCTGCTAGCCAGCTACAGCGGATTCTCCTTTGAAAACAGCCCGGCGATCGGCTTGCTGGTCTCTGAAATCGATCAGCTTTCTCCGGCAGAACGCCACCGCCTTCGCCGGATACAGCACGACTACATCACCCAGTGGGTACACCTGGTGCGTCAACTGCGCCCTGAGCTGGATCCCATCGAGGCCCGGATTCGAGTTCAGGCTGTGCTGCACACCATTAACGACATTGCCGCCACACCGCACCTGCGGTCGTTCCGCGACGTGGAGGATGTGACGAGGCAGCTGTGCGCCGCCGCGTTGGGGCTCGCGTGAACGCTCTCATGGGCAGGTACTGACCAAGCGCGCCTACGGCTTTCACGGCCGGATACGCTGTGCCGATGGCACTGCCAATGGCGACCGAGCCGAGACTGACATGAACACTGACTGGCGCACTTACCCGTTTCAGCTGGTGCCCGGCGACAGCCAGCTGGATTTTCCCGCCGCCGAAGGCGAACACCCCGGCCAGGAGTCTGACACGTGGTTCATCGCGGGTGAGCTCGACGCCGCCGACAGCGATCGGTCATTTGCCTTCCTGACGATCTTCAACAAGAACCAGCCCGGCGGAGCCGTCGTCGCGGACTTCTACACCTTGGCGCTCTTCGACCTGGACACCGGCGACTACGGCACCTACACGGACTACGACATGCCACCGGCCAACATGAAGCCGGGCGCGCAGCGCAAGCTGACCATGGCCACCGGGTACCTGGACATCTCTTACCAAAGCAGCGCCGGCACCGCGTCGTGGATCGCTAGCCGCGACGCCGACGGGGAACTGCTGCCCTACACCTATACCGTCAACCTCGTCGGCGAGGACCACTCCGGTCGGTCCATGCAACTGGAGTTGGCCGTAACACCAACGCGCGCACCGGCGCCGGTGGGCGCGTCGACCTACAACGGCAAGATGGCCTGCTTTGGCCAGCCCGACACCTACTCCTATTTCCAGACCGGAATGGCGATGACCGGAACCCTGCGCTGGGGCGAGTCGGTCGAGGAGGTCAGCGGCACCGCCGGGCACATCGACCGGCAGTGGTTTCCGAAATACGCTGGCGGCGGCGGGACCGGGGGAGACCCGCGGGCCCGCTCGCACGAATGGCGCACCCTCCATTTCGACAACGGTGTCGACATGAGCATCTGGCGCCAGTTCGACCGCACGAATGGCAATGCGCTGCAGCCGTTTACCGGTGTGACAGTTAGTTATCCGGATCCGGCCGTAACGCCCGAGTGCACCGAGGACGTCGAGGTCACGATCAGCAGCTACGTGAAGTGGCCGAATTCGATACGGCCCCTGGTGCGACCGCTCGCTGCTGCCCGGTACATGCCAGATCATCATCGGATCACCTGCGACACACTGCAACTGGACGTCGTCGGCGAGCCGCTGGTGCCGGCCCCCGCGCACGGCCTGCCGATCGAATACATGGAAGGCCCGTACCGCTACCGTGGAACGCTGCGGGGTGAACCGGTGACCGCTTTCGCGTTCAACGAGCGTTCGCTCGCACTGTATCGGGACTGGGAACTGGTCGAGGTGCTGGCCACCACCGTCGCGAACATCGAACCGCCCGATCCGGATCTGCAGACCGCGATGGATCAGCTGGTGCCGTTGGTGGCCGCGGGTCGTCGCGACCAGGCGCGCGAATTGTTGATGAAGGTGCGGCCCGACCAAAACGGAATGCTCGCAACGCTTCTCGATGATCTCATCGGTGTGTTGTCGCAGGACGAGGCAGAGCCCGCTCCCAGGTGATGTGGCGATGCTGAAGCCCCGGCTCGTTGCGTCCGAACACCAGTTGATTGCGGGCGCCCGGCTCGAGGTTGGCCTGCAGTCCCGCAACTAGGCGGTAGTCCTCGTCGCGCACGGTGGCGTGCGCGTAGTCGAAGACGGCTTGCGCGCCGGCGGCGACGGACTCGTCGGAGAGGTCCAGCGGTGTCGAGTTCTGGTGAACGGTGATAGATCGACCGGGTCGGTCTCCGGGGTAGATCCGGAAGCATGGGTGCGGTGCGCCCATTGGGATCGAGGCTGCAACTGGCTGGTCGACGCGGACTTGCCGACCGGTGTGTGCTTCGCAGACGGCTTCGTCCGGCACGTCAACGGCGTCATCACGATCGATCTGGCCGAATCGCTTGTGCTGTACCGAGAACGGCAGCGGATCATCCTCAAAGAGCCTTACCGCACCATGCTCGGTCACCTGCGCCATGAGGTCGGCCACTACTACGAGATGCTCTTGATCACCGGCGGCGCGCTCATCGATCAGGCCCGTTCGTTCTTCGGCGACGAGCGCCGCAACTACCAGGCCGCGCTGGCGGACTATTACGCCGGACGAGTCCCCGCTCACCGGGAACACGACTACATCTCGCACTACGCCACCGCCCACCCCGGGGAGGACTGGGCGGAGACCTTCGCCCACTATCTGCACATCACGGGAACGCTGGCGACCATCGCCGATTCGGGGCTGTTGCTGCGCGCCGATCGTGTGCACTTCGACCTCGATGCCGACATCGACCCGCGGCTGCACTACGGCGAAGGCGACTTCGCCGCCCTCGTGCACGACTGGGAGGTGCGCTCGGGCGTGCTCAACCGGGTCAATCATCCGATGGGCAAAGAGGCTCTCTACCCGTTTCGGCTCAACCTTCCGGTGGTGGCCAAGCTCGGCTTTGTCCACCACGTTGTGATCGCAGCTGCACGACAACACCGCAAACACCGCCTCCGCGTCCCATGGCACATGACGCGGCCCGGGCCGGCGGGACGCCGTTGCGCCAAAGTGATACACATGTGACCGGTGATGCCAGTGTGTCGGTTGATATTTCTGTCGTACCCTGTGGCACATGTCAGTGTCGCGGCGTGATGTGCTCAAATTCGCGGCCGCGACCCCGGGCCTGCTAGGCATCGGCGTCGCGGCGGCGTCGTTGCGCGCCGCACCGGTGTCGGCGGCCTCGCTGGGCACCTTGTTGGATTACGCGGCCGGAATCATTCCCGCCAACCAGATCCGAGCGGCCGGCGCTGTAGGGGCGATCCGATACGTCTCCGATCGGCGGCCCGGCGGCAACTGGATGCTGGGCAAGCCGATCCAGGTCACCGAGGCGCGTGACTTGAGCGGCAATGGGCTCAAACTGGTGTCGTGTTATCAGTTCGGCAAGGGCAGCACCTCCGACTGGCTGGGCGGTGGCGGCGCAGGCTTGCAGCACGCCAAGCGGGGCGCTGAGCTGCACGCCGCGGCCGGCGGTCCCGTCAACGCCCCGATCTATGCGTCGATAGACGACGACCCCTCTTACGACCAGTACAAAAACCAGATCGCCCCGTATCTGCGGTCCTGGGAGTCGGTGGTCGGACATCAGCGCACGGGCGTTTACGCGAACTCGAAAACGATCGACTGGGCCGTGCACGATGGCTTGGGCTCCTATTTCTGGCAGCACAACTGGGGCTCGCCCAAGGGCTACACGCACCCGGCCGCTCATCTGCATCAGGTTGAGATCGACAAACGCAGCGTCGGCGGGGTCGGTGTCGACATCAACGAAATCCTCAAGCCCCAATTCGGGCAGTGGGTCTAGCGCGCCGCGTTCCAGCAAACACGTGTTCGCTCATATCGCCGCGCGGCTGTCGTCGACAGCCCCGGGAAGTGCCGCGTCACGCGTCCGCCCCACAACGCATTTTTAACATAACGATTTGATAACAAAACTGCTTTGATCAGCGCAGTTATAGCTACTCGACCGTAACCACCTACATGCAGGACGTTTGTTCGCGGCGCCCGCGGCCGCGGTCAAGCCGGGTGTTACCCACGACACGGTTACCCGCGCGTAGAACTCACCAGTAACCAGTCAGCAGCCAAAAAAGGGCACAGACCCTATGACACGCTTAGTGCAGCCGATGCAGTGCGCCGCGCCGCTCGATCCACACGGCGGCCCGCCGACGATACACCGGTCAGGCGATTTTTCGGCTGCGATTCAACGCGGAATCGACCCCGATCCAACTGGGGCCGCCGCGCGGCAATCCAGACGGGCGAACGAACCGATACGAAAAGACGCATAGGGGAGATACGAAACGTGACGATTCACGAGCACGACCGGGTGTCCGCCGAGCGCGACGGGACCGGCCCGCACAGCACCCATGCCCTGGTCGACCGTCTGACGGCCGGCGAGCCCTACGCGGTGGCGTTCGGCGGCCAGGGCAGCGCCTGGCTGGAGACCCTCGAAGAACTGGTGTCCTCGGCCGGGATCGAATCCGAGTTGGCAGCGTTGGCCGGCGAGGTGGAGCTGCTGCTGCAACCTGTGGCAAAAGAACTGGTCGTGGTGCGTCCGATCGGCTTCGCGCCGTTGCAGTGGATACGCGCGCTGGCGGCCGAGGATCCGGTCCCCTCGGACAAGCATCTGACGTCTGCCGCCGTGTCGATACCCGGCGTGCTGCTCACTCAGATCGCGGCCGGGCGTGCCTTGGCTCGTCAGGGCATGGATTGGGTCGCCACGCCGCCGGTGGCCGTCGCGGGCCATTCGCAAGGCGTCCTCGCCGTCGAGTCGTTCAAGTCCGCGGGAGCGTGCGATGTCGAGCTGCTGGCCATGGCCCAGCTGATCGGTGCGGCCGGAACGTTGGTGGCCCGCCGGCGCGGCATCTCGGTGCTCGGCAACCGCCCGCCGATGGTGTCGGTGACCAATGCCGACCCCGAGCGCATCCGCCGGCTGCTAGACGAGTTCTCCCAGGACGTCCGCACGGTGCTGCCCCCGGTCTTGTCCATCCGCAACGGCCGGCGTTCGGTCGTCATCACCGGCACCCCCGAGCAGCTGTCGCGTTTCGAGCTGTATTGCCGGCAGATCTCCGAGAAGGAAGAGGCCGACCGCAAGAACAAGATCCGCGGCGGCGACGTCTTCGCCCCGGTTTTCGATCCGGTGCGGGTGGAGGTCGGCTTCCACACGCCGCGGCTGAGCGACGGTATAGATATCGTCGGCGGCTGGGCCGAGAAGGTGGGCCTCGACGTCGCGTTGGCCCGGCAGCTGACCGAGGCCATTCTGGTGAACGGCGTCGACTGGGTGGAGGAGATCACCCGGGTGCACGACGCCGGTGCACGCTGGATCCTTGACCTTGGTCCCGGCGACATCTTGACCCGGCTGACCGCGCCGGTGGTCCGTGGCCTCGGTGTGGGCATCGTGCCGGCCGCGACCCGCGGCGGTCAGCGCAACCTGTTCACCGTCGGGGCCACCCCGGAGGTGGCTCGGGCCTGGTCGAGCTACGCGCCGACCGTGGTCCGCCTGCCCGACGGCAGGGTCAAGCTGTCCACCAAGTTCACTCGCCTGACCGGTCGCTCGCCGATCCTGCTGGCGGGCATGACCCCCACCACCGTCGATGCCGAGATCGTCGCCGCGGCGGCCAACGCCGGGCACTGGGCCGAACTGGCCGGCGGCGGGCAGGTCACCGAAGAGATTTTCGCTGACCGCGTCCAGGAGCTGTCCGGGCTGCTCGACCAGGGCCGCACCTACCAGTTCAACGCGCTGTTCCTGGACCCCTACCTGTGGAAGCTGCAGGTTGGTGGCAAACGACTGGTGCAGAAGGCGCGTCAATCCGGCGCGGCGATCGACGGCCTGGTGGTCAGCGCCGGCATCCCCGACCTCGAGGACGCGGTTGAGCTGATCGGCGAACTCAACGACATCGGCATCAGCCACGTGGTGTTCAAGCCGGGAACCATCGAGCAGATCCGCTCGGTGATCCGCATCGCGACCGAGGTGCCCACCAAGCCGGTGATCATGCACGTCGAGGGCGGGCGCGCCGGCGGCCACCACTCCTGGGAGGACCTCGACGACCTGCTGCTGGCAACCTACTCGGAGCTGCGGTCGCGACCCAACATCACCGTGTGCGTCGGCGGCGGCATCGGCACCCCGGAGCGGGCGGCCGACTATCTGTCCGGGCGCTGGGCGCAGGCGTACGGGTTCCCGTCGATGCCGATCGACGGCATCCTCGTCGGCACCGCCGCGATGGCCACGCTGGAGTCCACCACGTCGCCGTCGGTCAAGAAGATGCTGGTCGAGACGAAGGGCACCGACCACTGGATCAGTGCTGGAAAAGCCCAGGGCGGCATGGCTTCCAGCCGTAGCCAGCTGGGTGCGGACATTCACGAGATCGACAACGCCGCGTCGCGCTGCGGTCGGCTGCTCGACGAGGTCGCCGGCGACGCCGAGGCGGTCGCCGAGCGCCGCGACGCGATCATCGCCGCGATGGCCAACACCGCCAAGCCCTACTTCGGCGATGTCGGGGAGATGACCTACCTGCAGTGGCTGCGGCGTTATGTCGAGCTGACGATCGGCGAGGGCAACTCCACCGCCGACACCTCATCGCCAGGCAGCCAATGGCTGGCCGACACCTGGCGCGACCGCTTCGAAGAGATGCTCAAGCGCACCGAAGCCCGGTTGCATGCAAAGGATTTCGGTCCGATCGAGACGCAGTTCGAAGACGCCGCGTTGCTGGAGAACCCCGAGGCGGCGATCGACCTGCTGCTGGACAGTTACCCGGACGCCGAGACCGTGCAGCTGCATCCGGCCGACGTGCCCTTCTTCGTCACGCTGTGCAAGACGTTGGGCAAGCCGGTGAACTTCGTGCCGGTGATTGACAAGGACGTCCGGCGCTGGTGGCGCAGCGACTCGCTGTGGCAGGCGCACGACGCCCGCTACGACGCCGACCAGGTGTGCATCATCCCGGGTACCGCGGCGGTGGCCGGCATCACCACGATGGACGAGCCCGTCGGCGAGCTGCTGGACCGCTTCGAGCAGGCCGCCATCGACGAGGTGCTGGCCGCCGGGGCCGAGCCGCGCGAGATCACCGCACGCCGGCGGGGCCGACCCGATGTGACCGGACCGCTGGCCGTCGTGCTCGACGCGCCCGACGTGGTCTGGGCCGGCCGCACCGCGACCAACCCGGTGCACCGGATCGCCGACCCTGCCGACTGGCAGGTGCACGACGAGCCCGAAAGCCACCGCGCCACACACTCTTCCACGGGCGCCCGGCTGCAGGTGAGCGGCGAGGACCGGGTGGTGCTCAGCGTGCCGGTCTCGGGCACCTGGGTCGACATCCCATTCACGCTGCCCGCCAACACCATTGACGGCGGCGCTCCGGTGGTTTCGATCGAGGAGGCCGCCGCCGCCATGCGCGCTGTGCTGGCGATCGCCGCCGGTGTCGACGGGCCGGAATGCCTGCCCCCGGTGCAAGACGGGGCGGCGATCGTGACCGTGGACTGGGACCCGGAGCGGGTCGCCGACCACACCGGGGTCACGGCCACCTTCGGCGAGCCGCTGGCGCCCAGCCTCACCACCGTGCCCGACGCGCTCGTCGGTCCTTGCTGGCCCGCGGTTTTCGCCGCGATCGGTTCGGCGGTCACCGACGCCGGTGTCCCGGTGGTCGAGGGACTGCTGAGCCTGGTCCACCTGGATCACGCTGCCCGGATGGTCGGCAAGCTGCCCGCCGTCCCGGCCCAATTGAGCGTAACCGCAACGGCTTCCAACGCCACCGACACCGACATGGGCCGCGTTGTGCCGGTCTCGGTGACGGTCACCGGTCCCGACGGCACCGCAATTGCACAGTTCGGCGAGCGGTTCGCGATCCTTGGCCGCACCGGCGCGGCCGAACTCACCGATCCGGCCCGGGCCGGTGGCGCCGTGTCCGAGAACGCGACGGACACACCACGTCGTCGTCGCCGCGACGTCACGTTGACCGCACCGGTCGACATGCGCCCGTTCGCCGTGGTGTCCGGTGACCACAACCCCATTCACACCGACCGTGCCGCGGCGCTACTGGCCGGCCTGGAATCGCCCATCGTGCACGGCATGTGGCTGTCGGCCGCCGCGCAGCACGCGGTCACGGCCACCGACGGCCAGGCCCGGCCGCCGGCCCGGCTGGTCGGCTGGACGGCACGATTCCTGGGCATGGTGCGCCCCGGCGACGAGGTGGACTTCCGAGTTGAGCGCGTCGGAATCGACCAGGGCGCAGAGGTTTTGGAGGTAGCTGCCCGCATCGGTTCGGATCTGGTGATGTCGGCGAGCGCGCGGCTGGCTTCGCCCATGACGGTCTACGCCTTCCCGGGCCAGGGCATCCAGCACAAGGGCATGGGCATGGACGTTCGGGCCCGGTCCAGGGCAGCCCGCAAGGTGTGGGACCGGGCGGACAAGTTCACGCGTGACACGCTGGGCTTCTCGGTGCTGCACCTGGTCCGCGACAACCCGACCAGCATCATCGCCAGCGGTGTGCACTATCACCACCCCGACGGCGTGCTGTTCCTGACGCAGTTCACCCAGGTGGCGATGGCGACCGTGGCGGCCGCACAGGTCGCCGAGATGCGTGAGCAGGGCGCCTTCGTCGATGGCGCGATCGCCTGCGGCCACTCGGTCGGCGAGTACACCGCGCTGGCCTGCGTCAGCGGCTTCTTCGAACTCGAGGCGCTGTTGGAGGCCGTCTTCCACCGCGGGTCGAAGATGCACGACATCGTGCCGCGCGACGAGTTGGGCCGCTCGAACTACCGGTTGGCGGCGATCCGGCCGTCGCAGATTGACCTGCCGGACGACGAAGTGACCGCGTTTGTCGCCGGGATCGCCGAGCGCACAGGCGAATTCCTGGAGATCGTCAATTTCAACCTGCGTGGCTCGCAGTACGCGATCGCGGGCACGGTGCGTGGTCTGGAGGCGCTGGAAGCCGAGGTGGAGCTGCGGCGTGAGATCAGCGGCGGCAAGCGGTCGTTCATTCTCGTGCCAGGCATCGACGTCCCGTTCCACTCGCGAGTGTTGCGGGTCGGTGTGGCCGAGTTCCGCCGCTCGCTGGAGCGGCTGGTGCCGCGCGATAAGGATCCCGATCTGATCATCGGGCGCTACATCCCTAACTTGGTGCCGCGGCCCTTCACGTTGGACCGCGACTTCATCCAGGAGATCCGCGACCTGGTGCCGGCCGAGCCGCTCGACGAGATCCTCGCCGACTACGACACGTGGCGCCGCGAGCGGCCGGCGGAACTTGCGCGCACGGTCTTCATCGAGTTGCTGGCGTGGCAGTTCGCCAGCCCGGTGCGCTGGATCGAAACCCAGGATCTGCTGTTCACCGAGGAGGCCGCGGGCGGCCTTGGTGTGGAGCGGTTCGTCGAGATCGGTGTGAAGACATCGCCGACGGTGGCGGGCCTTGCCACCAACACACTCAAGCTTCCCGAGTATGCCCACAGCACAGTCGAAGTGCTCAATGCCGAGCGCGATGCCGCGGTGCTGTTCGCCGCCGACACAGACCCCGAGCCGGAGCCCGAAGACGAGACGCCGGCGGATTCTGCCGCTGTCGCGGCGGACGGCGGGCCCAGCCCTGATGTCGCGCCAGCCGTCGCTGCGGCTCCCGCCGCAGCTCCGTCCGGCGCTCCACGCCCCGATGACATCGGGTTCGACGCCGCCGATGCCACCCTGGCGCTAATCGCACTGTCGGCCAAGATGCGCATCGATCAGATCGAGGAGCTGGACTCCATCGAGTCCATCACCGACGGCGCGTCGTCGCGGCGCAACCAGCTGCTGGTGGACCTGGGTTCCGAGCTGAACCTGGGCGCCATCGACGGGGCCGCCGAGGCCGATCTGGCCGGGCTGCGGTCGCAGGTGACCAAGCTGGCCCGCACCTACAAGCCTTACGGCCCAGTGCTTTCCGACGCGATCAACGACCAGTTGCGCACGGTGCTCGGCCCTTCGGGCAAGCGTCCCGGCGCCATTGCCGAGCGGGTCAAGAAGGCCTGGGAGCTGGGCGGGGGTTGGGCCAAGCACGTCACGGTCGAGGTCGCGCTCGGCACTCGCGAGGGCACCAGCGTTCGCGGCGGTGCCCTGGGCAACCTGCACGAGGGCGCGCTGGCCGACGCCGCGTCCGTCGACAACGTCATTGACGCCGCTGTGGCTGCCGTGGCCGCACGCCAAGGCATTTCGGTGGCCCTGCCGTCCGCCGGCGGTGGTGGCGGGGCGACGGTGGACGCCGCCGCGCTGAGCGAGTTCACCGATCAGATCACCGGGCGCGACGGTGTGCTCGCTTCGGCGGCCCGGCTGGTGCTGGGTCAGCTGGGGCTGGACGACCCGGCCGCCGTGTCGCCCGCGGCCACCGATGCGGAGCTCGTCGACCTGGTCACCACCGAATTAGGCGCGGACTGGCGACGTTTGGTGGCGCCGGTCTTCGACGCCAAGAAGGCCGTCGTCTTCGACGACCGCTGGGCCAGCGCCCGCGAGGATCTGGTCAAACTGTGGCTGACCGACGAGGGCGACATCGACGCCGACTGGCTCCGTCTGTCGGAGCGGTTCGAGGGCGCCGGTCACGTCGTCGCGACTCAGGCGACCTGGTGGCAGGGCAGGGCGCTGGCGGCGGGGCGTCAGATCCACGCGTCGCTCTATGGCCGGGTCGCCGCAGGTGCCGAGAACCCGGAACCCGGCCCCTCCAGCAGCGAAATCGCGGTCGTGACAGGCGCTTCGAAGGGTTCGATCGCGGCGTCGGTAGTTGCACGGCTGCTCGACGGCGGCGCGACGGTCATCGCGACGACGTCAAAGCTCGACGGCGAGCGGCTGGCGTTCTACCGTTCGCTGTACCGCGACCACGCCCGGTATGGCGGGGCGCTGTGGGTGGTCGCGGCCAACATGGCGTCCTACTCCGACATCGATGCACTGGTCGAGTGGATCGGTAACGAGCAGAGCGAAAGCCTTGGGCCGCAGTCGATTCACATCAAGGACGCGCAGACCCCGACGTTGCTGTTCCCGTTCGCGGCACCGCGTGTCGTCGGTGACCTGTCGGAGGCTGGCTCGCGGGCCGAGATGGAGATGAAGGTGCTGCTCTGGGCCGTGCAGCGACTGATCGGCGGCTTGTCGGGGATCGGCGCCGAACGTGACATCGCGTCGCGGTTGCACGTGGTGCTGCCCGGTTCGCCCAACCGCGGAATGTTCGGCGGTGACGGCGCTTACGGCGAAGCCAAGTCGGCGCTGGACGCCGTCGTGAGCCGCTGGCACGCGGAGTCGTCCTGGGCGGCGCGGGTGAGCCTGGCACACGCGCTGATCGGCTGGACCCGCGGCACCGGACTGATGGGCCACAACGACGCCATCGTGTCCGCCGTGGAAGAGGCCGGCGTCACCACCTACTCGACCGACCAGATGGCAGCGATGCTGCTGGACCTGTGTGACGTGGAGTCCAAGGTGGCCGCGGCCCTCGCGCCGATCAAGGCGGACCTGACCGGTGGGCTCGGCGACGCCGACCTCGACATGGCCGAACTGGCCGCCAAAGCCCGCGAAGACATGTCGGCCGACGCGGCCGCCGACGACGAGGCTCCGGAAGGCACCATCGCCGCACTGCCGTCGCCGCCACGCGGATACACGCCGGCACCACCTCCGGAGTGGGCTGACCTCGACGTCGACCCGGCCGACCTGGTGGTGATCGTTGGCGGCGCCGAAATCGGCCCGTACGGTTCGTCGCGCACCCGCTTCGAGATGGAGGTCGACAACGAACTGTCGGCGGCCGGCGTCTTGGAGCTCGCGTGGACCACCGGGCTGATCCGCTGGGAGGACGACCCCCAACCGGGTTGGTACGACGCGCAATCCGGCGAGCTGGTCGACGAGTCCGAGCTGGTCGAGCGGTACCACGACATCGTGGTGGAGCGCTGCGGTATCCGCGAGTTCGTCGACGACGGCGCGATCGACCCCGATCACGCCTCCCCGCTGCTGGTGTCGGTGTTCCTGGACAAGGACTTCGCGTTCGTGGTGTCGTCTGAGGCCGACGCGCGCGCCTTCGTGGAGTTCGACCCGGAGCACACGGTCACCCGGCCGGTGCCCGACTCGAGCGACTGGCAGGTCATCCGCAAGGCCGGCACCGAGATCCGGGTGCCGCGAAAGACCAAGCTGTCCCGTGTCGTTGGCGGCCAGGTGCCGACCGGGTTCGACCCGACGGTGTGGGGCATCAGCCCGGACATGGCGAGCTCGATCGACCGGCTGGCGGTGTGGAACATCGTGGCGACCGTCGACGCGTTCCTGACCGCCGGTTTCAGCCCGACCGAGGTGATGCGCTATGTGCATCCGAGTTTGGTGGCCAACACCATGGGCACCGGCATGGGTGGTGGCCACTCGATGCAGACCATGTATCACGGAAACCTGTTGGGCCGCAGCAAGCCAAACGACATCTTCCAGGAAGTGCTGCCGAATATCGTTGCCGCGCATGTGGTTCAGTCCTACATCGGCAGCTATGGCGCGATGATCCACCCGGTCGCCGCGTGCGCGACGGCTGCGGTGTCGGTCGAGGAGGGCGTCGACAAGATCCGGCTGGGCAAAGCCGAAATGGTGGTGGCAGGCGGCATCGACGACCTGACGCTGGAGGGCATCATCGGCTTCGGTGACATGGCGGCTACCGCCGACACCGGAATGATGCGCGGTCGCGGGATCCACGACTCGAAGTTCTCCCGGCCCAACGACCGGCGCCGGCTGGGCTTCGTCGAGGCTCAGGGTGGCGGCACCATCCTGCTGGCACGCGGCGACCTGGCGCTCACGATGGGTCTGCCGGTGCTCGCGGTCGTGGCCTTCGCGCAGTCCTTCGGCGACGGCGTACACACCTCGATCCCGGCCCCCGGCCTGGGCGCGCTGGGCGCCGGGCGCGGCGGAAAGGCCTCCCCGCTGGCGCGGGCGCTGGGCACGCTGGGGGTGAGCGCCGACGACGTCGCGGTGATCTCCAAGCACGACACCTCGACGCTGGCCAACGACCCCAACGAGACCGAACTGCATGAGCGGCTGGCGGACTCACTCGGACGTTCCGAGGGTGCTCCGCTGTTCGTGGTGTCGCAGAAGAGCCTCACCGGCCACGCCAAGGGCGGCGCGGCGGTCTTCCAGATGATGGGGCTGTGCCAGATGCTGCGCGACGGGGTCATCCCGCCCAACCGCAGCCTGGACTGCGTCGACGACGAACTGGCCGGCTCGGCCCACTTCGTGTGGGTCCGCGACACGCTGCGGCTCGGCGGGAAGTTCCCGCTCAAGGCCGGGATGCTGACCAGTCTCGGGTTCGGCCATGTGTCCGGCCTGGTCGCCTTGGTGCACCCGCAGGCGTTTATCGCCGCGCTGGAACCCGAGCAGCGCGCGGACTACCAGCGGCGTGCTGACGCCCGCCTGCTGGCCGGCCAGCGCCGCCTCGCCTCGGCCATCGCCGGCGGCGCCCCGATGTACGAGCGGCCGGCCGACCGTCGCTTCGACCATGACGCGCCGGAAAAGCGGCAGGAGGCGGCGATGCTGCTGGATCCGACCGCCCGGCTCGGTGACGGCTCGATCTATGGGGCCCACGAGGTGTCTGCCGGATGAATTTGGTCATCCGTTAACCTGGCCGTCCATGGGCATCGTCGGCGTGGGGATCGACCTCGTCTCCATTCCTGATTTCGCCGAGCAGGTCGATCAACCGGGAACCGCGTTCTCGGAGACCTTCACCCCCGGTGAGCGCCGCGACGCCTCGGACAAAAGTTCGTCGGCGGCGCGACACCTGGCGGCCCGTTGGGCCGCCAAGGAGGCGGTGATCAAGGCCTGGTCGGGATCGCGGTTCGCCCAGCGGCCCGTGTTGCGGGAGGACATTCACCGCGACATCGAGGTGGTCACCGACATGTGGGGACGGCCCCGAGTCCGGCTGACCGGGGACATCGCCAAGCATCTGGCCGACGTGACGATTCACGTTTCGCTGTGTCACGAGGGCGATACCGCCGCCGCGGTCGCCATCCTCGAGACGCCCTAGTAACGGCGACTGCTCGCGCTACCTGTCCGCGAGGCTTCGCGCGTAACCGGCGCCCATGCTCAGCAGCACCAGGCCCACGACGATGAATGCCGCCACCCGGAAGATGCCGTCCAGCGTGGCCAGGTCGAACAAGAACAGCTTCGCGGTGGCCGCGGCGGTGAGCGCCAGCCCGGCGGTGATCGGCGCCGTGCGGCGTTCGCGGGTGGCCCGCCGCAGTGCGTAGACGAAAAGCGCCGCCGCGAAGCCGATCCAGCAGATGGTGGCCGCCATGTGGCCGGCTAAGAACCCGCCGCCCGTGCCGCCGACAAGCACGCCCGCGGTAACCGTGAACGCCGTGACGGCGTACACGAACAGCCCGCCGGCGACCGCGCTCAGCACGCGAGCAAGATCCGCGTCGCGGCGTCCCAGGTCGGCGCACGCTCGCGCCATCACCACCACGAATGCCGTCACAAGCAGGCTGGAGATCAGCACGGACGCGGCGATGTGGGTGGGGACCACTGTCGCCGTCAAGAGCGCATCGAGCGGTGCATAGCTGAAGAATAGGCCGACACCAAAGGTGCCGAATCCGGCTGCGGCCCAACGGGCTACGACGTCGTTGCGGCCGGCAACGGCGACGACGATGGCCAGCGCCAGGAGCACCGGGCCCTCGACATAGCCGTCGAAGGCGACCGCCACCGCGATCAGCGCCGAAACCGCCGACAACGCCGACCAGATCTGCGTGACGATGCGGGGAAGTGCGGTGTCCACCAGCACGATCGTCAGCATGCCCGCCGCCAGCGCGGCCGCCAGCACCGCGGCCAGCACGTGATTGACGGCGATTGCGGACGCGAGGGCGGGCACGGTCCCCGACGCGGTCAGCAGAGCCAGCGCGGTCGGGTGGGTGGTGCTCGGCATCAGGATCAGGCCGCTGGCGATCGCGAGGAGCGCGGCCACACCGCAGGCGCCGCCGATGAGCGAGGGGTTGTCGTACGCGCTGGTGCCGATCAGTGCCATCAGCAGCGGCACGGACACCGCGGCGATCCGGGGCCCCGTGCATCCAGGTCCAGTCCTTGCCCAGTTGCACCGGAAGGGCAGCGGCCGACAGGGCGACCATGAATGCGACCAGCTGCAGGTCGACGCCGTGGGTGAGAACCGGCGCCAGGCCGATCAGCGGCACCAGGACCAGCAGCCCGAGGTCTTCGGAATCCCACCGCCGGGCCAGGGTAAGGCCGGCGGCGCCGACGATGGCGGCGATCACCAGCCCGACGGGCGCCGGCACCCAGCGGTAGATGGTGGTGATCGCGATGACGTCCAGGTACGCGGCGGCGATGCCGGTGGCGGCCAGCGCGATCGCACCGATCCGCCCACCGGGCCGGCCGCGTAGTCGGACACCGACACCGACGAGCGCGATCGACAACGCGATGCCGCCGGCCACCCGGATTTCCGGCCGCAGCAGGCCGGCCTTGGCCGCCAGCACCAGCAGCAGCACCACGCCCACCAGCGAGCGTCACGGCCACCCCGGCGACGGCAAGCAGCTTGCCGATCCAGCCGGACTCGTTGGCGGGCTCAGGCGCCGGTGGTGTCGGCTGCGCAGGCATGCGTTGCGGCGGAGGTGGGGGATACGCGGCCGCCGGCGGCGGTGGGGCGGGGGGCCGCCGGTGGGACCGGCGGCCCGTATTGCGGCCCGTACTGGGGCCAGTAGGGGGCCACGTGCGGTTGCGGCGGCCGCGGGGCGGCCGGTGCCGGCCGGGGTACGGTGCCCGCGGCGGTGATCACGCGGTCAAGTTCGACGAGTTCGCTCGAGACCCGGTGCATCTGCCGGGACAAGGCGTCGAATTCTTGGGAGAGCCGACTAAAAACAGCACGGTCAGCATGGTGCGATTCGGTCATGGCGGCCACGATGCCGGGCTACGCAATGGAATGGATGAGTAGGACTACCCAATTCCGGTCATTCGTCCAGGCCGTGCTCGATGGCGTAACGGGTCAACTCCACCCGGTTGACCACTTGCAGTTTGCGGAATGTCGCCTGGACGTGATTTTCCACGGTTCGGTGGCTCAGCGAGAGTTTCTCGGCGATCTGCTTGGCGGAAAACCCTTTTGCGACGTAGCGCAATACTTCGGTCTCGCGCTCGGTGAGGCTGGGGCGAACCGGCCCGTCGTCGGTGCTGTGCGCGATACGCCGGTATTCGCCCAGGACCAGCCCGGCCAGGCTCGGGGTGAAGACCGCGCGCCCGGCCGCGGTGGCCTGCACGGCTTCGCACAGTTCGGCCTTCGACGCGCTCTTGACCAAGTATCCGGTCGCCCCGGCTTTGACCGCGTCCAGGACGTCGTCGCGTTCGTCGGAGGCCGACAGCACCAGCACCCGTGAGGACGGCGAGACCGCGAGCACCTCCGTCGTGGCCTGGACGCCGGTGCCGTCCGCGAGCTGCATGTCCATCAGCACCACATCGGGCTTGACCACCGCCGCTCGACGTCGCGCCGCGGCGACCCCATCAGCGGTGGCCACCACGTCGAACCCGTCGTCGGCGAGGTCGCGGGCGACCGCGTCACGCCAGATCGGATGGTCGTCGACGACCATCACGGTGGGCAGGGCTCTATCACTCATGGTCAGCCATGTTTTCTATTTTGACGTGGCACGCAGAGCTCCCATTCGGTGCCTTCTCCGATGTCGGTGCGCAGTTGTGCGGTGCCGCCCAGCGACGCCAGCCAGCCCACGATCGACTTCGAGACTCCGAGGCGTCCCTCACGAGCCGCCTCTTCGAGCCGGCCGGCCGGGATGCCCACGCCGTCGTCGCGGATGCTCACCGCGACCGAATCGCCCAGGTCCTCCAACAGCACGAACGCGCGGGCGTCCGGACCCGCGTGCGAGCGCACGTTGTCGAGCGCATTGCCCACCGCGGCGTCCAACTCGGCGGCCACCCGCCGTTCCAGTGTCACCGCGGTTCCGGGCATACTCATGGACACGCGGTCGGACTCGCGGCGGCGCAAAAGGCTGCCTAGGTCGATGGCCTTATCGCCGTCGTGGTCAATGGTGGTGGACGACAGCCATCGTCGTAGCGCGCGTTCCTGCTCGCTCGCCAAGTCCGCCAGACCGGATGTGGCACCGCCGATTTCGTGACCCCGCTTAGCCACCAGCGCGAGCACCTGGATGACACCGTCATGAACTTGCCGGGACAGCCGCTCGCGTTCCTCAAGGGCGGCGGATAGTTGCGCAGCTCGTTGCAACTCGTGGTGTGCGTGTCGGGCGGTGCGAGCGGCCATGCCGATCGCCAAGCCGATCGACAGCTCGATGATGATGGTTGCGTTGTGCCCCAGGTTGAGGGTCAAGTAGTTCTTGACGGCGAAGTTGGTGGCCATGACTACCAGGCCCGTCAGCATTCCGCCGACCGGGCCGAACTGCAGCGCCGCCGAAATCGTGGGGTTGGTGGCCCACAGCGTTGTCGGCCAGGTCTGGTTGTCGGCCGCCCACTGGGGTGAGGCGACCACTTTGTTGGACCACATGAGCAGGACGACCACGATGATTTCCGCGATCACCCAGGACGGCCGGCGCCCGAACCCGCGCAGGTAGGCGACCGCGCACGCCGCACTCCACGCCATCAGCACCCCGAACAGCACCCATGCGGTCGCGGGGTGTCGCAGGTCGGAGTTGATCGCCGTTTGGAAGCCGAGCGCGTAAAGGCAGCTCAAGAGGCGGAACGCCTGCGCCGCCCGCCAGAGCGGCGCGGTCGGGTCAGGACCGCGGGTCACAGGCCCAGCTTAGGGGGCCGCTTTCGCTAGCCTCGAGACCATGACTGATCTGGTTGAGCGCGTCCGCGACGTGTTGCCCTCGGTGCGCCGCGATCTCGAGGACTTGGTGCGGATCGAATCGGTGTGGGCCGACCCCGGCCGGCGCGATGAGGTACACCGCAGCGCGCAGTCGGTCGTAGAACTGTTGTCGCAGGCCGGTTTTGACGATGTGTGCATCGTCAGCGAGGGCGGTGCGCCGGCGGTCATCGCCCGGTATCCGGCGCCACCCGGTGCGCCCACCGTGCTGTTGTATGCCCACCACGATGTGCAGCCCGAAGGTGATCGTGGGCAGTGGGCGTCGCCGCCTTTCGAGCCGACAGAGCGCGCCGGGCGACTCTACGGCCGCGGCAGCGCCGATGACAAGGCCGGTATCGCAACGCATTTGGCGGCGTTCCGCGCGCACGGCGGCCGGCCGCCGGTGGGCGTGACGGTCTTCGTTGAGGGCGAAGAAGAATCCGGGTCGCCGTCACTGGGCCGGTTGCTCGCCGCCCACCGCGAGGCGTTGGCCGCCGACGTGATCGTGATCGCCGACTCGGACAACTGGAGCACCGAGGTCCCCGCGCTGACGGTCTCGCTGCGTGGGTTGGTCGACTGCGTGGTCGAGGTCGCCACGCTGGACCACGGGCTGCACTCCGGCATCTGGGGCGGAGCGGTTCCCGACGCGCTGAGCGTGCTGGTGCGGCTGCTGGCCAGCCTGCACGACGACGACGGCAACGTGGCCGTCGCGGGCCTGCACGAAACGAAGGCCGCGGACTTGAACTATCCGGACTATCCTCCCGAGCGGGTACGTGAAGACTCCGGCATGTTGGATGGGGTGTCCGAAATCGGCTCCGGTTCGGTGCCGCAGCGGCTCTGGGCCAAACCGGCGATCGCCGTGATCGGCATCGACACCACATCGGTTGCGGCGGCATCCAATACGCTCATCCCGAGTGCGCGCGCCAAGATCAGCATGCGCGTCGCGCCCGGCGGTGACGCCACGGCCCACTTGGACGCGCTGACCACCCATCTGCAGCAAAACGCCCCGTGGGGCGCGCGGGTCAGCGTCACCCGCGGCGAGATCGGCGAGCCGTATGCCATCGAGGCGCGCGGCCCGGTCTATGACGCCGCGCGGGCAGCGTTCCGCCAGGCGTGGGGCGCCGATCCCATCGACATGGGGATGGGTGGCTCGATCCCGTTCATCGCCGAGTTCGCCGCCGCGTTCCCGAAGGCGAAGATTCTCGTCACCGGGGTGGAGGACCCCGCGACGCAAGCACACAGCGTCAACGAGAGCCTGGATCTGGGGGTGCTAGAACGCGCAGCGATCGCCGAAGCGCTGCTGCTCGCCAACCTGGCCTGAATGCCTAGGCCGCGGACAATTTCGGATTGAGAAAGACGTACAGCGCAGCGATCTTGCTCTCGAGAACAACGACAACATCCAGCCCGGTGTACTCGGACGGCTCGCCTTTCGGGCCCGAGCCCCAAGCGACGATTCCCCCGTTGTGAAGGGCCTGGGCTTCGCCATGGGGTGTGTAGACAAAAGCGGGATGACTCGCACGTAGTTCGCCGGCGAATTTGTCCAGTGCGTCTCGTCCAACCAAGACGCCGTCCGGAACGTAGAGCTGGCAATCGTCGGTGTAGAACTCTTCGATGGCGGCACGCCGGCGGGCCGGATCCCCCTCGCCGAAGACCTCTTGCAGGTTGCGATAGAGAAGTTCGATTATTCGTTCAGGCGCAGTCATATTCGCGTGGTCTTTCTTGAGGGGCCGGCCTGTGCGGCGCCTGCTCAATGGGTGTTTGGGCCTTGCGTGACGATGTTGTTGTTTCCAGTCTTATTGATCGTCGGTGAGCCGGAAAGGTAGATCACCGCGTTGTCGTCGCCGAAGGCACTGATGGTGTCGGCGCTGTCGACAATGACGTGATTTGCGCTAGCGAAGATGTCAAGCCTGCGACAGTGGCCGGTGATGGTGTACGTGTTGTTGTCGTGGCCTGACCCCGTTTGGTTGATCCAGATCGAGTGAGAGTCTTGCTCCCCAAGGATGCGGCCAGGAAAGGCTCGATGACGATGACGACGAGGAAGAGACACAATCCGGAGCAGGTCGTGCGCAAGCTGGCGACCGCGGACCGGATGCTGGGTGAAGGCAAGGACATTGCGGACGTCTGCCGCGAGCTCGGGGTGTCGGAGCAGACGTACTACCGCTGGCGTAACCAGTTCGGCGGGCTGAAGGCCGACGACGCGAAACGTCTGAAGGAACTCGAGCGGGAGAACTCCACGCTCAAGCGTCTGCTGGCCGATGCGGAATTGGAGAAGGCCGCGTTGAAGGAGATCGCCAAGGGAAACTTCTAAGCCCGGAACGCCGGCGGGCAGCCGTTCACCGCCTCATCACCGCGATGGGCGTGTCGGAGCGGTTTGCCTGCCGGGTGACCGGGCAGAACCGAACCACCCAGCGCCATCAGCGAGCCGCAGCGACCCCGGCCGACCCCGATGCCAGGCTGCGGAGCTGGCTTCGCCAGTACGCGAAAGACCATCCACGCCGGGGGTTTCGCCCCGCATACCGCGACGCCCGTGCCGAGGGCTGGATGGTGAACCACAAAAAGATCCAGCGGCTGTGGCGCGACGAGGGCCTGCGGGTGCCGCAACGCCGACGGCGCAAACGCCTGGGCACCTCCACCGCGCTTGCGCTGCCGACCGCGTGTGCGCCAAACAGGGTGTGGGCGGTGGACTTCCAGTTCGACGCCACCACCGACGGCCGCCCGATCAAGATTGTCTCCGTCATCGATGAGCACACCCGTGAATGCCTGGGCGGTCTGGTCGACCGCTCGATCACCGCCGAGGTGCTCATCGACGAACTCGACCGCCTCGCTTCCAGCCGCGGCTATCCCAGCGTGCTGCGCTGCGACAACGGCCCCGAATTGGCTTGTGACGCGATGGCCGACTGGGCCAGAGAACGCGTCGACCTGGCCTTCATTCCGCCCGGCCAGCCCTGGCGCAATGGATACATCGAGTCGTTCAACGCCCGCGTCCGCGACGAATGCCTCAACATCTTCTGGTCCCTGATCCACGCGCGGGTCGTGATCGCCGACTGGAAGCAGGAATACAACCTCCACCGGCGGCACTCCGCCCTGGGCTACCAGGCCCCGGCCAGCTACGCCGCCGTCTGCACCCACCATTGAAACGTCTCTCACACCTGGACCCGTTTGGGGGTCCCGTCCGTCCGCGTCGGGCCGGAATCACTGCTGCCGTAACGCATTCGGTACCACCGATTGCGACGTAACACGTTGTGTCGCAATGGGAGCGCGGTGACGCCGACGACGCCGATGGTCTTGACGCCTGTTTCGTTGCTTCTGGCGCCCCAGCTCCAACCCTCATGGCGCACGAATCTGCGACCAGATGGAGACGGGCCGGGTTGGGGCCACTTCTGACGGCCGAAGCCAGCCGAACTTGAGGTGTCCAAACGAGCGACATTCGGAGGTGACCGTTGCCGAGTCGCGTTGGGTCAAAGGGGGTTTGGTCGACGTTCAACAACTGGCACCGCCCGCCCAGTGGACATTCGCAACGAACTGGCCAGGCACTTCGATTACCGGCGACATACACCGTACAACTGTGCACGCTGCTGCGGCTGCCGGCACGGGTCGCTGCGGCATCACCGGCTGCGGTGGAACGTCTTGCCGCGCGTTTGGGGATTCCGGTGGAGGCGCTGGAGGGGCGGCGGGGCTGGATCACCCGTCGCGAGGCTCGAGCATCGGCAGCAGCACGTTGCGCACGAGCGCCACGATCGTCTCGTCGTCGTCGAGCGTGATTGTTCCCTCACGTGTGAGGAGGAGCGAGATCGCGAGCCGCGCGAGTACCTCTGCGGCCTGGTCGACGTCGGCTGGCGCAGCACGTCCGGCGCGCACTTCGGTGCGCAGCCGCTGACCGATCAACTCGCGGTACAGCGCAAGCGCCGCCGTGCCGTCGATGGTGAGCAGCGGCAGCAGCAACTCAGGTTCGCTGCGCAGCAGGCGGTCGAACAGCGCGTGCCCGCGGACGAAGTTCACGGCGAACGAGAAGCCGAGCACGACCCGCTGCTCGAGGGTCTGCTCACGCTCCCAGACACGGTCGAGCTCGGCCATGCCGCGACGGATCTCGCGTGCGATCACGACCCCGACGAGCCCTTGCTTGCTCTGAAAGCGCCTGAACACGGTCATCTTCGAGACGCCGGCTCGGCGCGCGACGTCGTCGATCGTCGCGCGGCGGATCCCGTACTCGGCGAACATCTCGAACGCCGCCGCCGCGACGCGGTCGACGGTCGCGTCCTCGCCCGGCGCCGGGCCTTGGTCGAGCTGCGCGATTGACAGCGTCATTGACTGCATGTTTCGATGTTATCAAATGACACACTCGATAACACAACAGATGGTTGACCTGCCGCGGCTGCGTACTCCGGCGCTCCTCAACGCAGCCGAGTACTGGCTGGCGCCCGAGCGCTTCGCCCGGCGCTGCGAGTCGCTCGGCGACCGCTTTCTCGTGGCGATGCCCGCATCGCGGCCGTGGCTGTGCCTCACCCACCCCGACGACATCAAGCGCGTGTTCAGCGCCGACACCGGCGTGCTGCGCCTCGGCGCCGCGCTTGCAAAGAATTCGCCGCATCCGCTCGTCCTCGGCCCGACCGGGCTGACGAACGTCGACGGTGACGAGCACATGCGCAGTCGCAAGATGCAGCTGCCGCCGTTCCGCGCCCGGGCGCTTGCCGAGTACGAGAACGTCATGGAGCGCAAGACCGAAGACGCGCTTGCGCGCTGGCCGTACGGACGGCCGACCCGTGCCGACTCCCATATGCAGGCGATCTCGCTGGAGGTGATCATCGCCGTGGTCTTCGGCGTCACCGACCCCGACCGCGTCGAGCGCCTGCGCGCGGCAACACTGGCGCTGATGCGCGTGGGCAACTCGCGGCGGTTCTTCGTGCAGACGATGATCGTCACTGCCCGCAACAAGGGCTGGGACGGTCCTTTCCCGCGCATCCGCGCCGCGATGGCCGCGGTCGACGCGATCGTGCTCGAAGAGGCCGCCGAGCGGCGCCACCGCGGTGACCTCGACCAGGACGACGTCCTCGGGATGTTCCTGCGCGCCCACGACGCGAACAGCAAACCGATGCCCGACAGCGAGCTCTGTGACGCGATGCGCACACTGCTGCTAGGCGGACACGAGACCACGGCCTCCACGCTCGCGTGGATCCTCGAGCGCGTCACCCGCCACCCCGACGAGCTCGCGCGCCTCGAGGCGGCGGCCCTCGCCGGCGACGACGACTACATCGACGCCGTTATCAAGGAGGCGATGCGTCTGCGCCCGGTGTTCCCGATCACTGGGCGGCTCGCCGCCGAGGACTTCGCGTTGGGTGATCTCACGATCCCCGCCGGCACCCTAATCATTCCGCACATCACCCTGGTGCACCGCCGCCCCGACCTATATCCCGACCCGCTCACGTTCCGCCCGCAGCGCTTCCTCGACAGCCGCGCCGGGACCTACACGTGGATCCCGTTCGGCGGCGGAGCAAGACGCTGCATCGGCGCCGCGTTCTCGCTCGTCGAAATGCGGATCGTGCTGCGCACAATGCTCCGCCACGCGCGGCTGCTCCCGACGAACCGGCGCGCCGAACGCGTCGCGCGACACACGGTCACGATCGCCCCCGCCCGCGGCGCGACCGTCACGCTCAAACGGCGGCCACCCTTCGCGCACCTCGACGAGCCCGGCACCACGCACCTACACGCACCGGTCGTTTAGCCGGATCCACCCTTCAGCCTTCGCAAAACACGCGCTGCCGACCAAAGTGCGAAACAGGCTGGCCTCGGCCGCCGTCAATTTGGCGGATGTTCGGTGGATCCGGCCTGGGCCGTAGAGCCACCAGCTCCGGCCAGCTACGCTGCCGTCTGTACCCACCGATGGACCACTCTCACTAACCGTGGATCAGTTGTCGGGGTCCGGCCAGTCGCCATCCAGCCTGAGATTGCCGTCGTTGCAGTCGATCGTGTCCTTCGCACCGCCATTAATCATTGTGAGGTTTGGTACGACGCCGCGATACAGATGCACGAGGCTAACGAGCAGTTCATCGCCGATCGTGCGGATCGCGAGAAAGCCGAAGCCGATGCAGCCCAGAAGGCATTGACGTCGACCCCGGTGCTATTGCGGGAAGCGATGGCACAAGCCAACGCTTCTTCGGTGCCCGGGCTCAACAGCGCCGCGATACTCCGCGCTGCTCTGACTGGCGGGTCCGGGTCGATCAACGGAGCGGTCATCCAAGGCAGGAATGAATGACGGGATCATCATCACGACGAAAACCATGCGCCCGTGAAGGTTGCCCGCGAACGGTCAAAGAGAGTGACGACCACCCGGCGTGCTGCTTCGCGTGTACGGCTGTCATTGATGAGTTGGCAAGGGCAGAGCGTGTCTGCCAGGCCATCGGCGGCAGCACCGAGCATTGGCTTGCCGCGGTGGCGCTAAACGATGCCCTAACCGAGTACCTCCGCAGTGACGGTCAGTGGCGCGATGAGATTCGAAAGCTTCGTCAGGAGAACGGAAAACTCTGCATCCGCAACGTCGAATTATGCGACGAAGTCATAGCTCTTCGCGAAGCGTTGCACCGCGAAATGGTGGTCAACTTCGACGATGTAGATCGGAACGATAGCCGCTGCCAGGCCTAGCCGAGTGCCAACGATCGATAGTCTCCGGGAGCCAACCCCGGGTCTCTCCGATGGTTCCTCTCAGCTTGATGAGCAGCATCGCTGCGACAGCCACCAGCAAGGCGCCGATCGCTAACGTGCCGGCGCCGTCCCAGACGGCCGAGCCGGTTATTTCTGTGGCCACCACCGCGGAGGCGGCGATGGCTAGGCCGACGAGGTCGGCGGAGTCTTCGCAGAGGATCACCAGCAGCTCAGGCTTGAGCCGGGCTGATGCCCTGGTGGCGCGGATCGCGGTGGTCAGGCTGAAGCCTTCCAGCAACGCGGACACGCCCAGGATCGACAGCGCCACAACGGGGTTGCCGATCGGCTCGGGGTGGGTGATCTTCTCGATGCCTTCGTAGACGGTGACCGCGGACAGCACCAGCAGCACCGCTGCGGCCACCAGCGACCACGCTCGGGCGTGGCCACGCCTCACGCCCACCGAGAGCAAGCCTTGGTTGGAGGCGTCAGCCACGGAGTGGATCGCCTCGCCCAGCATCGAGCTGCTGCCCGTGAGGGCGAAGCCTACGAACTTGGCAAGGGCGATACCGGTGTTGGCTGCCATCGCGGTGAGGACCGCGCGATAGCTAGTCGTTCCTCCACCAGCGGTGGTTGTCTCGTTCGTGGTGGCCGTCGTCGTTGTCATCGTGCCTTTCCCTGTCTGATCAGCAGGTCGGTAGGTCGCGGAGTAGTCCCGCGCCCAGCACGGCCACGGCGCGGAACTCGTCGCAATCAAGAGTCGTGGTCATCGGTTAATCCTTCTCTGGTTGGTGATGCGGCCCCCCACATTCAGGGAGAACACATAGACCCCACCCCCTGCCGTACCCCATGGGCACAGGGGCTAGGTGGGGTACGCCCTGCCTCACTGGGGTAGCGCAGGGACTGGGGTAGGGCAGGGACTGGGGTAGGCACAGGGGCAGGTAGGCCTACCCTCCGCCCCAAGGACGTTGGGTGCTAGGACTTGAAATATCACTCTGCGCTGGCGCGTTTCACGAAGGCATGATGCCCTCACCCGACGAAGTCGTCACCAGATTCTGCGAGCTGTGGTCAAAGCCGGATCTTGATGAAATCGCCAGCTGCTTCACCGAAGACGCGGTATACCGCCACATCCCACCTACGCCCTCGGTAGAGGGTCGAGAAGCCATCAGAGAGTTCATTGCCGAGTTCTTGGCGACGCTGGACGGCATTGACTTCATCGTGCACCGGCAGATCAGCGACCACGGTGTCGTGATGCATGAACGTACCGACGTGCTACGCCGTAAGGACGGTGTCGAGATATCGGTGCCTATCATGGGAGTCTTCGAAATCGCCGACGGCAAGATCGCAACATGGCGGGACTACTTCGACATGGCCATCACTAGCGCCTTCATCGGTTAGTAACCCCACCTCGCGGGTAGGGGTGGTCACACTGCGGACCGCACACCCCCCACACCTCCCGAGGAGACCCCAATAGTGGGTCAAAAGGGTGGGGCGTCTGTGTGGATGTGTGGGGTGTGCACCGCACTCTGTGTGTGCACCGCGTCGCTGTGTGTGTGTCGCACAGCGCGCCGCGTGGGCGCTCCCGCCGCGTCGCGCTCTTACGACGAGGGGCTACGGCAGCGTGGAGGAATCGCGAAAGCGCGCCTGCGCGTGGGGGAGTGACTATCCGACCTGGGCGAGGATCTTCCGAATGTTTGTTGTCGTATGTGCAGCCTTCACGTTGTACTAGGCAGCGGACAATTTCGGATTGAGAAAGACATACAGCTCAGCAATCTTGCTCTCGCGAGCAATGACAACATCGAGCCCGGTGTACTCGGGCGGCTCGCCTTTCGGGCCCGAGCCCCAAGCAAGAATTCCCCCGTTGTGTAGGGCCTGCGCCTGTCCATGCGGTGTGTAGACAAAATGCGGATGGGTAGCACGTAGTTCCCCGGCAAATTTGTCCAGTGCGGCGTGTCCAATGAGGACGCCGTCCGGAACGTGGAGCACGCAGTCGTCTGTGTAGAACTCTTCGATGGCGGCGCGCCGGCGGGCCGCATCACCCTCCCCGAATACCTCCTGAAGGTTTCGATAGAGAAGTTCAATAATTCGCTCAGTCGCAGTCATATTCGTCGTCCTTCTCCGAGGTGTCGGCTAATCCGACGCCTTTGGTGATGCTAAACGGACTGCGGTCCGATTCCATTCCGCTCCGGCTTCGAATCAGCTCGGCAGCCAGCGCGGCGGCTCGATCGAGTGATTAGGAGCCCAGAATTTTCTTCTGAATGAATGTTGTCGTATGTGCGGCCTTGACGTTGTACTGCGCGACGGCGATTTTGCCCTTTTCGTCGACGACGAAGGTCGAGCGGATGACACCCTGGACGGTCTTGCCGTACATCTGCTTTTCCCCGTAGGCGCCCCAGGCGGTCAGCACCTTGCGGTCGGGATCGGACAGCAGCGGGAACGTCAGCTTTTCGGCGTCACGGAATTTGGCGAGCTTCTCCGGCTTGTCGGGGGAGATCCCGACGACGTCGAGGCCGGCGTCGTTGAGGTCGCGCAGGTTGTCGCGAAAATCGCAGGCCTGCTTGGTGCATCCCGGCGTCGAGGCCGCCGGGTAGAAGTACACGACGACACGGCGCCCCTTGTAGTCGGACAGCGACACCTTCTTGCCGTCGGCGTCGGGCAGGGTGAACGCGGGCGCCTTGTCACCGGCCGCCAGCCGCGTGGTCTCGGTCAACGTGCTTCCCCTTTCGGCTCACCGGAGCGTCGGCACTAGGGTAGTGCCTCAGGTGCAGGAGGCTGACTGGGGGATTTGGAGGAGAGACACGTGGCGGACCGGGACCCCGACACCATCAAGCAGGACATCGACGTTGCCCGCGAACAGCTGGCGGCCACCGTCGACTCACTTGCTGAGCGCGCCAATCCCCGCCGCCTCGCCGACGATCTCAAGGCCCGGGTGATCGAGTTCGTCAGAAAACCCGTGGTGACGGCGTCGCTGGCAGGAGTCGGTGCCCTCGTCGTCGTGGTCGTGGTGCACCGGGTCAGGAATCGCTGACGGCACCCGCGTTGCTGTGGACGTGTATCGGTAGGTCATCCGCCCACGGCTGAGCGTTGGCCATATCGGCGACGTTGACGAAGCCGCGCTCGAACTCTCCGGTCGCCGCGTCGACCAGCCGGTACTCCTGGGTCTGCTTGTGGATGGGTTGCGCGTCGAGAATCACCACCCGCACGTCGCCAGGCTCGAACCCGCACCGCTCCTGTAGCGCCTCGATCAGGCACTCGTTGTGCAGGTGCCCGTCGCCGAAGTTCCAGCCGAGAACCACCGCGCAGAGAGTCTCGCCCTCGCACAGGTTGTAGTCGTCCTCGTTGTAGCCGGCCAGCGCGCGGTGCACCAGGGTGTAGAGCGCGCGGCCGTGCGTGTTCATCCCGCGGAACGCGAAGGCAAGGTGCAACGGGACCAGGGTCTCTTCCTTGTTCTTGTACAGCCGCTCGAGCTGCAGGTGCTGCATCGGGCCCAGTGCGCGGGAGCCGGTGCGGAATTTGTCGTCGACCGACGGCTTCACGCACCACACTGTGGTGTCCCAGTTGCCGGCGTAGTAGCGCATGCCGGGCAGGAAGGAAACCTTGCGCGGGTACAGGTTTCCGATCACCACGGTTCCGGCGATGGCCACGAACAGCACGGCGATTGGCACCGGGTTGGTGACATCGGACAGTCCCAACCTTGCGTGCGCGACGAACAGCCAGAGCACCCCGAAGATCATGAATACGTTCCACTCCAAGGGCACACCCATTGGGAAGGCCAGCAGGATGTTCAGGTGGAACACGATCATCACGAACGCGGCGATGGCCGTCGGCCAGCCACCGTGCGAGAAGAACAGCACCAGCGGCACCAGGCCCTCCACCGCGGTGGAGAAGTGGGCGATGGAACCGGCCAACCCGCTGGGCCGCAGGTCGTCCGGATAGTGCTTGAACATCGACCGCTTGAGCGGTCCCGACGGGATGAACGGGTTGTTGGCCAGCATCGTCGAGATCACGAACGGGAAGTGGCGGTTGAGCTTCGAGGTCGCCGCGCCCAGCCAGATCACCATGAACACCACCTTGGCCCCGATGGCGATGTCCGCTCCGGAGAACAGGAACACCAGCGCCAATGGCGCGTACACCTCGCCGCGGGCGGCCAGGAAGATGATCTTGTCGCGCAGACCGAGCACGGCCAGCACCGACAGGATCGCGATGGTGTGCCAGCGTGGCAGCACGCCGATCACGCTGTGCAGAGCGGGTATTGGGCCGCTGCCGTCGGACACCAGCGCGATCGCGAGCAACACGACAAGCACGCCGTAAAGCAACGCGTCGACCGGAGTTCTGTTGCTGCCCTTGGTCATCGGCACTCGGCCGGGCCATGGTGGCAACCGGATGGTGCCGGGCCGCAGCCAGTACAGGATCGAACCCATCGGTGGAAAGTAGCGGCCGGCCAGCGGGCCGAAGCAGCAACCGAGACCGACGACTTCGAACAGCATCGTGTAGAGCACGGCCTTCTGGAACACGATCGGTTCCGTCCACCAGGTCGCGACATTGGTGAAGCCGGCCAACCCTCCGAGGCCCATTGTGGACACTGCGAACAACCAGCCGCCGAGGACGTATAGCGCGATCTTCACGCCGTACATCACATGCATGATCAGCGGGGTGCCGAACCCGTTCTCAGCGATGTGGCGTGCCATCGGCACGATCCGCTCGGCGCGCGTGCCTTTGCTCCACTCGGCGATGTCGACGACGGGCAGGTTGGGCTGGATGAACCCCATTGCAGCTCCTTCGGCAAACCTCGAAAGAAACTACCCGCACCGACCGCTAGTGCGGAGCCATATGACTCCACACAAATAATGTGCAGAGGCGCGATTCCGCGCGATCATCGCCGCACGACGCACAGCGGCCATAGAGGCTGCATGCCGCATTTGTGGCTCCGCGGAGCTGAGCTGTCGCGGCTGGTGCGTCGTCCGTATTCCCGTTGGGCGGCGGCGAGGTTAGGCCGTCGACGGTGAAGGCCTGATTAAATCTCTCCTGCCAGGCGTCTAGCGCCCTATGCTGGTGAACCGGGAAACACCGGGGGTGGAAGCGGCGGAGGGACGGATGACCGCAGCGACCGCGTGCCGCACATGTGGCACCGAGCCGCGCGAGGGTGCGCGATTCTGTGACGGCTGCGGCGCACCGGTCAGCGAGCCGGACAGCCGTGCGGAGTACAAGCAGGTGACCGTGCTGTTCGCCGATGTGGCGCACTCCATGGACATCGCCGCAGCGGTGGGCGCCGAGCGGCTGCGCGAGATCATGGCCGACCTGGCCGACCGCTGCGCGGGAGCGGTGCAGCGGTACGGGGGGACTGTCGACAAGTTCACCGGTGACGGCATCATGGCGGTGTTTGGCGCGCCAGTCGCGTTGGAAGATCACGCGGTCCGCGCTTGCCTTGCGGCGCAGGGCATCCAGGAGGAGGGCACACGGCTGGCCGTCGCGGTCAAGGACCGGGACAGACTCAACCTGCAATTGCGCGTCGGGCTGAACTCAGGCCAAGTGATCGCCGGTGAGATCGGTTCGGGCGCTTTCGGTTACACAGCCATCGGCGAACAGGTGGGGATGGCGCAGCGGATGGAGTCGGTGGCTCCGCCGGGCGGGGTGATGCTCAGCGAATCCACCGCGCGGCTGGTGGCGAATTCGGCGGCGCTGGGTGAGCCGGAATTCGTGCACGTCAAGGGTACCGACGCGCCGGTGCGCGCCCGTCAGCTGTTGGGCATGAACGAACAGCACGGGAGTGCCAAGCGTGCTGAGTCGCACCTGGTCGGACGGCACTGGGAAATGTCCGCCGTTGAAGGGCTGCTGGAGCGCGCCATCGATGGCCGCGGCGCGGTGGTCGGTGTGTTGGGATCGCCGGGCATCGGCAAGAGCCGTACGGTGCGCGAGGTGGTGGCGATGGCGGCTCGCCGCGGCGTGGAGGTGTTCACGACCTACTGTGAGTCGCACACCAGCCAAGTCCCCTTCCATGCCGTTGCACGGCTGCTGCGCGCGGCAATGGGCGTCGAGGGACTCAAGGGGCAGGCCGCTCGCGATCGAGTAGGCGAGCGCGTTCCCGGCGCGGACCCCGAGGACTTGCTGCTTCTGCACGACCTACTGGGCATCGCAGACCCGAATGCTCCGTCCCCGGCAATCGAGCCCGATGCTCGTCGGCGACGGTTGACGGCGCTGGTGAATGCCGCCTCCTTGGCCCGCCAGACCCCGGCCATCTTTGTCGTGGAGGACGTCCACTGGATTGATGAGGTCAGCGAGTCGCTGCTGGCCGCGTTCATCGCGGTGATCCCGCAGACGCCCTCGCTGGCGCTGGTCACCTACCGACCGGAATACGAGGGGAGCTTGCATCGGGTGCACGGTGCGCAAACCATCGCCCTTGCGCCCCTGAGCGATTCGGAAACCGCGGCGCTGGTCGCGGAGCTGCTCGGCCCGGACCCCTCGCTAGGCGGGTTGGCCACCCTGACCGCCGAGCGGGCTGCCGGTAATCCGTTCTTCGCCGAGGAGATCGTGCGCGAACTAGCTGAGCGTGGCGTACTGCGCGGCGAGCCGGGTGCCTACCAGTCGGCGGCAGAGGTTGGGGAGGTGAGCGTGCCGGTGACCTTGCAGGCGACCATCGCGGCGCGCATTGACCGCCTTGACCCGAAAGCAAAGCGCACGCTCAGTGCGGCGGCGGTCATCGGCTCGAAGTTCAGCCTCAACTTGCTGGAAAAGCTGGGGATCGATCCTGCCGTTGAGCACCTGGTGGCAAGCCAGTTCATCGATCAGACCAAGTTCACCGGACAGCCCGAGTACGTGTTTCACCATCCGCTGATTCGCACCGTGGCCTATGAATCGCAGCTCAAATCGGATCGCGCCGAGCTGCACCGGCGCGTCGCGGACGCCATCGAGTCACGTGACCCGGCAGCGGCGGAGGAGAAGGCGGCGTTAATCGCCGAACATCTGGAGGCCGCCGGTGATCTGCACGCCGCCTATGGGTGGCACATGCGCGCGGCGACGTGGGCGACCAACCGTGACATCGCCGCGGCGCGACTGAGATGGGAGCGCGCCGTCGAGATCGCCGACGCAATACCCGGCGATGACCCGAACCGCGCGGCCATGCGCATCGCCCCGCGCACCATGTTGTGCGGGACCGCCTGGCGGGTCCACGCCGATGTTGCCGGGGATCGCTTTGATGAATTGCGGGACTTGTGCGGCGCCGCCGGGGACAAGGCGTCACTGGCCATCGCCATGGCGGGGCTGGTGGAGGATCGCGTGCAGCAGGACCGGGTGCGCGAGGCGTCGCAGCTGGCATCCGAGGCGATAGCCCTCATCGAGTCCATCGGCGACCCGGACTTGACGGTGGGGCTGTGCCTGCCGCTGCTGCACGCCAAGGGTGAAGGTTACGAGTGGTCGGAATTGCTGCGGTGGTCAGAGCGGGTCATCGAACTGGCCGACGGTGACCCCGCCAAAGCCAACTTCATTTTCGGGTCGCCGTTAGCGACCGCCCTTCTGGCGCGGGGCGCCGCCCGCTATTGGCTCGGTCATCCCGGATGGCGCGACGACCTGCACCGCGCCCTCGCGATGGGACGCGCCGCCGACCCCTTGACGTACGCCGCGGTCGTCACCTACGTCTACCTCCCGGCAATACCGTATGGCGTGCACGCTGCCGACGATCGCGCAGTACAAGAGATCGAGGCTGCCCTCCGGATTGCCGAGCGATCCGGTGATGACCTTGCGGTAGCCCTCGCCCAGATGACGCTGGGCGTCGCACTGGTGCACCGCGACACGGATGCGGAGCGCGACCGCGGACAGCAGCTTTTAGCCGGGGTCAGCGATCTTTTCCCGCGTAAAGGGTTCCTTCTGTGCGATGTACCGCTGGTGAATGTGTACCTGGCGCGGGAGTCGGCGCGGCGTGGAGATCGCGATGAGGCCATACCGCCGCTGCGTGCCGCCGTCGACCATCAGTTCCGCGGGGGACAACTGCTGCAATGGTGTGTCCCGGCGACGGGTGTTCTGGTGCGGACACTGCTCGATCGGGGGGATGAGGGGGACGTGGCCGAAGCCCAGGCCGCGATCGAGCGGTTAGCGGCCGCGCCTGCCAATGAGGGTCTGGCAATCAGTGAGATCTGGCTGCTGTGGCTACAGGCTCTGCTGGCGCGGGCTCACGGGGATGACGCGGCTTATGCGCGCCTGCGGGATCGCTATCGTGACATGGCGAAAACGCTTGACTTCGAGGGGCATATCGCGTGGGCCGAAGCAATGCCATAACTCTATGTGGGATCGGGTACGTGAACGCCCGTGCTTGAGCCAGTTTTTCTAAGGTGTCGTAGGCGATCCACACGAACCCTTTTCGCCCCATTTTGTGCCCCAGCTGTTCTGGATACGAACGGCGCCGCGGGCGTCGTCATAACCGGCGATGAGCATGACGTGGCCGGTCTTTTTGCCGTCGGGGTCTTTCCACAGCCGTCCGTTGCCGACGTATGGCGAGGGATTGCCGCTGTAGTGCTTGAAGTCTTTGTAGAGCGATGCGCGATGCGAACGGGCCATGGATTGTTGCCTTTCCGTGGCCAGCCTCATTTCTTTTCAGCGGTAAGCAGCAGGTACTCCCAATCCATGACGCCGTCCACCAGGTATTCCTGCGCCAGTTCGATGAGTTGGGCATCCAGCGCGGCGGCCAGCACGCCGTTGTCCCCGATGTTCGCGAAGGCCTCGATCGTCGGGCCGTAATGATTCTTGAAGTAGTAGTGGACGTCCTCGGCTGTCTGAAACCGATCCACCAGTAACACGTCCCGCCGCGTGCTGATCTTGGTCACCAGATCTCCCAACAGCCCGACGGCATAGTCCTCGCGGCCCCACAAGGCGGCCGGTGGCACGGCCGCCGACAGCGCCGGCCGGTACGGCCTGATGGTGGCCAGCATCCGGCCGAAAAATCCATCGGGTGTCCAACTGATCACGGCGAATGTTCCGCCCGTCCGGCACACTCGGATCATCTCGCCGGCCGCGCACCGTTGATCTGGCGCGAACATCACGCCGATCGCCGACATCACGATATCGAATTCGCCGTCAAGGAACGGCAGGGCGTGGGCATTGGCTTCTTGCCACTCGAGCGTCAGACCTAGTTGCGCGGCCCTCGTCTGGGACCGCTGCAGCAGTTCGGGGGTGAGGTCAGTGGAAATAACCGTGGCACCTGTCGTGGCCGCGGGAAGCGAGATATTGCCTGAGCCGGCAGCGACATCGAGCACACGATGACCCACGCCCATGCCGGTGGCGGCTACCAGGATCGGGCCGAGTGGGGCCATTACCTCCTCTGCCATGAGGGCGTAGTCGCCCAATGCCCACACCGCACGATGCGTGGCCGCAAGCGCTTGGTCGTCGTGAATAGGCGTGTCGATAGTCAATCAGACCTCCTGGGAAATGGGGATGGACTGTGCAGTTCGACATCGTCGTCGTTGTGGGCCGGAGAGACTCGACCAGCTCAGCAATAATGCCCCCGGCTATAATTCCTACAGTCAACAATGTACGTCTAAAACATTGAAGGTCTGTTAGACCTTCCTGACCATCTCCTGTGGGCTCCGAGACGGAGGTGAGCGCTCGGGAAAGGAGGGACCACGATGTTGCCGACAGAGAATGCCATATCGATCCCGCTTTCATCTGCTACGGCCAGACCACTGGGTGGCAACCCATGGGATATGAGTCCCACCGCGGCATCTTTCAGCCATTCCTCGCTGCCTTTCCCGACTTCCACTGGGAACTAAGCAATCTCGTCGCCGGCGGCGATTGGGTGGCGATCGAAGTCATCGAAACCGGCACGTTCAAGGCCGCCTACGACTGAACCGTCCGGGTTTGATCTGCCGGTCCGATGGCTTTGTGAGGCGTATCGAATCTTGTGCTGTCGTGGCGTGACCACAATCACGATGCGCAACGGACGTGTCTTCTGGCGTAGTCACTTGACTACATCACGTGTCGTGTGGTGTAGTCAGTTGACTACACCACACGACAGGTTCGCCCACGAGAACACAAAGGAGAACCAACCATGACCACAGCCCGCGCGCGGGATCGCGGAAACGATCTAGCCATGAAACCCGACCTTGCAGCACCCAGCGAGGCAACCTGCGTCGACGAATGGGACAACATCGGGGCAGCCTTCAGGGTGTTCGACGGCCCGGAGTGGAGAATCGAGCACATCACCAACCACGGACGACGCGCCGATATCGGCGATGTCGTGGTGTCCGTCATCGGGCGGCAGTACGCGGATGGGCACGCTGAGTGCAAGATCATCATTGACGGCCCCGATGTCCCGGTCATCACGCCGACCGAAGCGCGGAAGCTGGGCAGGGCGTTGATCGCCGCCGCAGACGCCGCTGACGGGTGACTTGGGCGCCACACCCGGCCTACTTAGCTTCGGCGGAATGCGTGACATTGAGACCATCGACTCGGAGTTGCGCTTGGTGGCGGTTCTTCCGCCGTGCGGCTCGGGAGCGGGGCGGTCCGCTGCCGTCGATAGCCGTGGCGGATGCGCTGCTGGATGAATGCACTCGTATCAAGAGAGCCCTTAAGCCCTGTGGTAACGCCGAGTAACAGACTGCCGCGTCGGCTCTAGCTACGACCTGTGTTTCGCCTTCCGCGCCCACACAGGACTTACTTTATGACCGCGAGTCACCCAATTAGCGAAACATCTCTATGTCCAGAGGCCGTTCATGGGTTGGGCGTACATGTCATTGGCAGTGAGCGGAGCCAGGTCCAAGTTGTCTTCGATAGTGGCCATCAGGCTGTACTCGTTGGCGTAGCCGGTGTCGACGACCGGGCCGGGTTGCATCCCCGCAGCTATGGCGGCCTGGTTCGGGATGGCGATCATCACAACGTGGTTGCCTTCGTTACCGAAACCCAGTGACAGATTGTTGTAGTCCTCGTCCATCGTGATGTAGATCACATCGCTCTGCGACGAATTCCACGTTGGCGATGCTTCAATGGTTTGCACTTCTTGCTGGACGAACGCGTCGCCGGCCGCCACGTTGTACTGGTGCGTCGTGACCTGGCTGAGAGCCCAACGGGCGACGCTACCGGGACTGTCGATAGGGCCTTCCATGTTGTTCGCACTGTCGGCGGCGATCCACGCGAATCTCGGGGCAGTGTTCGGATTCGCGAAGTCGGTGGACAACTGCGTCAGCGGGAGCAGGTGTGTCTGCAGGTAGGCGGGAGTGTTGTGGAAGACGTAGCCGAATTCGAGGAAGGGTAACGCGTCGGTGGCGTAGTCACCCTGCGACATCGTGGCACCCGGGAAGGGCATGCCCTGCGCGTAGCCGACCCACGATATGCCTTTCTGATCCATTTCTTGCATGAGGCTGGGTGCGTTGATGACGTTCGAGACGGGGTTGTAGGCGATCCCGAAATCCGATCCGCCCATGACCCGGAAGTAGTTGGGGTCGCTGGGATGGCCCAGCGCGTAATAGTTGGACACATAATCTTGGCTGTTGATCAGGCTGTTGATGTACGGCGCGTTGGGGCTGCCGATGATGTTGCCGACGCCCTTGTTCTCCATGTAGATCAATTGCACGTGATCGATTTGGCCGACGTTGGACGTCGGTACGGTGAGCTGCGCCGGGGTGAGGCTCGGATTGCCAACGGTGAGCGACACGTTGTCGGCGTAGGCGTCGTTGTAGTTTCCGAGGATCGGGCAGCGGTCGGCAAAGGTGGTAGTCACCACCGCGGAGGTGGTGCCCACCGGGATCGTCCCGGAGATGTCGCGTGGCTGAAACTCGGTGAAACCCAGGCGATCCAGCAGCGTGACCGACCCGGTCGAGCCGGTGCCCAGAACGGCCCCGGTGGAGCTGAGGAAGGTGACCTGCACCGAGGCCGATGACGGGTTCAAGAGGCGGCCGCCGAGGTCTGCACTCAGCGTGTACCGCGTTCCAGCCGCGCCGGTGAGGTCGACGGTTTGGCTGATGGTGGACGTGGCCACGGGTCCGCCGCCGGCGAAATTGTTGCCGCCGCCCGAGGGCGCGTGTTGTGGAAAGCCCAGGAACTTCGGCAGATTTGGCAACGGAGACGAGAGTGGCGACGGAAAGATCGGCCGCGGGCTGCCGTAGGGGATCACGGTCGGGGTGCCGGTCACCGTCCAGCCCGGAATGGTGACCCCGCTGTAGCCCGACACCGATGGGTCGGCCACTTCGAAGCCGGGGTTGACCAGCAAGTTCTGACTCATCGGCGCCGCGGGGGTCCCGGGGGAACCGGGGGCGATCAGCGGGCGCCCGGTCAACGCGTAAGAGGGCGCGTTGACCAAGCCCAGCAGATCCTGCTTCAGGTTCTGCAGCGACGATCCGTTCGCGGCCTCGGTGCCCGCAAAGGCGCTCCCACTATGCAGCAACGTCTGCGCAAACTGCTCATGAAACAGCGCCGCCTGCGCGCTCAGCGCCTGAAAGGCCTTGCCGTGGCTGGAAAAGAGCGCCGCGATGGCCGCCGACACCTCATCCTCAGCCGCGGCCAGAATCCCCGTCGTCGGGGACGCCGCGGCCGCATCGGCCGCCCTAATTGTTGAACCGATATTCGCCAAATCTGTTGCAGCTGCAGCCATCACGTCCGGGGCTGCAATCACGAGCGACATCCCGCACCTCCCACCGGCGTATCACGACCCGGCGGTCGCCCAGCTGAGGTGATCGTCGAGCCGTGCGGAAACACACAAATCGTACCGCGATCACGGCAGCACAAATGGAGTTTCCACCGAAGAGACCTGCTCCTCGCAGGCCGCCTTGGGCGGGCGATGAGCAACAGCCGACGACGCCGTGGAAGTTGCCGCGTCATAGCGGAAACCAGCTCGAGGAGTTTGAAAGTAGCCAGCTGCTGCGTAGGGCGAGGTTGGCCGTACTGATCAGGGATAGCTCATTGCGGATTGCGGCGGCGGCGCTCCTGCAGCAGCAGGCCGGTGGATCATCAGGAATAACTACTATGTCGCCGAATACAGCGGCAACGGGTCCATCATGCGGGGAATTCAGGGGCATCCACTCCCGGGACGCGCGCGCCCGAAGGCCGATAGGTGTTCGAAGCAGGTCAGGGGAATATCCCTGTGGTGCGCCGTCAGGGTTTCGAACCCCGGACCCGCTGATTAAGAGTCAGCTGCTCTACCAACTGAGCTAACGGCGCCTGGTCGGCCGTGACCGCGTTGCGACAATAACAGGCGTTCTGTCGCGGAACGAAATCCCAGAACCCTTCCAGGGTAGCTGTTGAGTCGCAGGCGATCCTCTTGCGCTGGCGGCCGCCTGGCCGGCTCAGCGTCGGGGGCCGACGCCAGAGATCAGAAAAGCGTCCCGCAGTACCGTGCCCGTTCGACGCCGAAGGCGGCATCCAGGTCATGGAGCGCGCCCGGACGCAGTTCAGTGCTGCGGTTGGCCTGGAGAAGCTGGGAAGCTCGATGGGCGCCCGCGGTTTCGCACGCCCAAGTGGAGAATTTGTCACGATGGTGACACTGAACCGCTGACCGGCTCCAGGTCGGCTTGGTGAGCGGTGACAAGCCATTAGAATACGTGCACTGATTCTGGTCAGCGGTGACCAAAAGTAAACCCATCGAAATTGGAAGGTCACTTGATAACGCCTTTGCACAGTCGCCGATCGTGGCTGGCTGCTGCCCTGGTTGTGTTTGTTGTGGTCGCCGTTGGCTGCGGCAGCAGCCACAGTGCGGCACCGGCGAAGGTCATCTCCGACAAGGGCACGCCGTTTGCCGATCTGCTGGTTCCCAAGCTCACGTCGTCGGTGACCGACGGTGCCGTCGGGGTCACCGTGGATGTGCCCGTCACGGTGAGCGTTGCCGACGGGGTGCTGGGTTCAGTGACGATGGTCAACGAAAACGGTCGGACGATCAACGGTCAACTCAGCCCCGACGGACTGCGCTGGTCCACCACCGAACAGCTCGGCTACAACAGGCGCTACACGCTGAGCGTGAAGGCACTCGGCCTCGGTGGCGCGGCGACTCGCCAGATGACCTTCGAGACCAGTTCCCCCGCGCACCTGACCATGCCCTACGTCAATCCGGGCGACGGCGAGGTTGTCGGCATCGGCGAGCCGGTGGCGATCCGGTTCGACGAGAACATCGCGAACCGCGCGGCGGCTCAGAAGGCCATCGTCATCACTACCAACCCGCCCGTCGAGGGCGCGTTCTACTGGCTGAACAACCGCGAAGTGCGTTGGCGCCCAGAGCATTTCTGGAAGCCGGGTACCGCTATCGATGTGGCGGTCAACACCTACGGCGTCGACCTAGGTGACGGAATGTTCGGCGAGGACAACGTCAAGACGCACTTCGCTATTGGCGACGAGGTCATCGCGACCGCCGACGACACCACCAAAATCGTGACCGTGCGGGTCAACGGCGAGGTAGTCAAGACCATGCCGACGTCGATGGGTAAGGACAGCACCCCGACGGCCAACGGCGTCTACATCGTTGGCGGGCGGTTCAAGCACATCATCATGGACTCGTCGACGTACGGCGTACCGGTCAACTCGCCCAACGGGTATCGCACCGACGTCGAGTGGGCCACCCAGATGTCGTACAGCGGTGTTTACGTGCACTCCGCGCCATGGTCGGTCGGTGCGCAAGGCCACACCAACACCAGCCACGGGTGTCTGAACGTGAGCCCGAGTAACGCCGAGTGGTTCTACGACCACATCAAACGCGGCGACATCGTCGAGGTGATCAACACTGTGGGGCCAACGCTTTCAGGCACTGAGGGGCTCGGCGACTGGAACATCCCCTGGCCGCAGTGGAAAGCCGGCAATGCCAATACCTAGCCAACACCTAACGGGAGACCGTCGGGAGTTCTAACCGGTTGCTTTCATCGAGGTCGACATCGAGCGGGTTGAGCATCAGCGCCAGTCCCGCGTAGCGGCTGATCAGCATGAGTACCTCGATGGTGGCCACGGAACCG
Organism: uncultured Actinomycetota bacterium; assembly: GCA_963767375.1. Lineage (GTDB taxonomy): Bacteria > Actinomycetota > Actinomycetes > Mycobacteriales > Mycobacteriaceae > Mycobacterium. Next base: position 165,493 of record CAVYDT010000001.1, on the reverse strand, counting down.
AGCGCGTCGTGCACTTGGTCGAACAGTGTGGCCGCGACGGTGCGGGTGGTCAGCAGTTCGGATGTCAGCCGCACGATTGCGCGTTCAGTGTCGCTCAAATCGGTTTTTTCCCAACCTGATTCGGAGGTTAGGGCCTTGATCTCTTGCTCAGTGACCCCCGCGGTGGGCGCGATGTCGTAGTGCTGGCCCAGCTCGTAGCGACAGTCCATCAGATAGGCCGTGCGCAGCACCACAAGTTCGCGCAGCCTGACGGGCAGTACCGGGCTGGCCAGCGCGGCGCGTCCAGCTTCCATCCAGCCGGTGAAGACCTTCTCGGCGTTGGCCAGCGCCCGGTAGACGTTGAGGTTGCCGCGCTCCAGGGTCAATTCCCTGGCGCGCTGGGTCATCTCTTCGGGCCGACGAAAAGCAATTCGGGTCATGGGTGTTCCCCTGTCCGCGCTTGCAGCCGGGATGTGATGTCGATGTCGTGCTCAACCGCTTTTGTCTAGGCAGTAAGGCCTATTGCCCCTGGGTTAGTCGCCCGAGGCGCTGCGCCGGGAGGCGCCACCCGGGCCCTCTTCCAATGATTGCAAATATTTACGTTAACGTTAACGAATGCTTTGGGGTGGCCCAGGGCGCCAGCGCCTTGTTCGCCGCCGGGCCGGTGCGCCCTGGGCCGTTTCGCCGGGGCCATGACGGACCCGGACTTGAGTAAACGGGTTTGCCTGGGGGAGGGCCCGTCTACCCAAAATCCGCCTAAAGGAAAACCTAGGCCGTTCAACCCGGAACGATAGTATGTATCCGACTTATTTCAGGGAAATCGCATTTTTCCGCGCCTTAGGCAAGAACCTTGGTTTGCCCGGGTGGCCCAGAGGCGGAGCTGTTCGCTGAAGGAACCCGCGCACCTGGCCTTTCGCCGCGATGGGTGAGGAGAAGCTATCGCCTACCACAAACCCCGACATCCGCCGTCTGACTGGTGCGGTTTGCGCCGGCGAGACAGGGGCCGTTGCGTCGGCGCTGCGGGAAGCAGCCACCAGGTTGCAGGCGGCGCGGGCCAACGTCGAAGATGCCGTTCACCACCTGGCCGGTACCAGGACAGCCAGGGCGGCGGAACTGCTTGAGAGGCTTGTCGACGCACTGCATTTCACCCAGCGCTCAGCGTTCGTCTGTGAAGACGACCGCCGCTACGACGCGGCCACGCGGACGCAGCAGGTGCGAGTGTGAAAGGTTGGGGGCCGGCCGCGATGAGCGGGTGACGGCCCATCCCGGCTGACCGATCGCGGCGCGACACCCCGCGCCCAGGTGCATGGTCGTCCCACCTGATGATTCTTAATTCTGTTGTTCTGCGACATAATTCAGGCATCAATATAAAATCCCTTGCATGGTGGTCGCGAGCAATCGCCAGCTGGAGGGATTCCGACCGACTCCCGCCCCTTGGCTGTTCCGTGACGCTGGATGGCAAGTGGCACAACGAGGTTGGCAAGGGCATTCATTTGGTCATACCGACACGCGCTACCGGATGAGGTGTGGCTAGCAAACAATGCCAATGGTGAACGCGGCAACGGTGTTCGTGTGTGATCCCGGAGTGCGGCTTGTGGCACTGTGCGACTTCAGCAAACACGGTACCGATGGTGTTCGCAGTGCTGGGCGCAAGGGCGCAAATGTTTGCTGGGAGTCGGGAGCTTGCCGGACCTCAAAGCCGGTAGGGGTGTCCGACCCCCTTAACCCGTTGGTAAGCGCATTAAGCAGCGTTAAGCGCTGGGGTAACCGGACTAAAGCAGGGGCGGTGGTTAGCTTGGCCCGTGGAGGGTCAGGAACGGTTTAGGTACTGCGGGATTAAGTTGCCAGTGGCCCCGCTAGGGCGGGGTAGGTAGGTAAGTAATCAGCGCGCCAGCGCGTGCAACTATCAGACGCGAAGCAGGTCGACTTGGTTCCTGTGGTCGCAACACCCGCCTTTCTATGAATCATGCATGAGGTGGCGAAAAGTCCCCGGGTGGATCTGGCAGGTTCGTGCGACACTCTTTGCCAGCGCGGGGTGATGACGCGGTAGGAGGACAGACATGTCATATGTGATCGCGGCCCCGGAGATGATGACGGCGGCGGCAACGGATTTGGCAACCATCGGGTCTGACCTCAGCATGGCCCACCTTGCGGCGGCAGTCCCGACCGTTGCGCTGGTCCCCGCGGCCGCCGATGAGGTGTCAGCGGGTGTCGCGCATCTGTTCTCCCGCTACGCCGAGGACTTTCAGGGGCTGGTTGGACGGGCGACGGCGTTTCACGAGAGCTTTGCGCAGCACTTGACTGCGGGTGCGCACTCGTATGCCAGCGCCGAGGCAATCAACGTCTCGTATTTGCTATGGTTGGCTGAGAATGCGGGCTTGTATACCGCCGTGCGCACGCTATTCGATATGCTACAAAGCAATAGCATATTCTTCCAAATACTACAATTTGTGCTGGAACCACTTCGTGCATTATTAGGGGTAAGTCTCCTTCTGCTCTTTTTTGGGGCGATTGGGGTTTTGGGACTTCTAAACGACTTTTTGGGGAAGTTTGGACTCTAAGGCGCTGCCCCAACCCTGTGGGCATGAAAAGAATCCGCGCTGGGCGGGTAAAGTGTCAAGCCGAAAAAGGGTAAAGGGATTTTGCACACTGTGATGCTCGGCACACTCGTGCGCCTTCTTGACCTACGGCTTGACCTACGTCCAGCAAACACTTTCCGCAAGGCTAAGTAGCTACCTGGCGGTGCGCTAACGTTGCAAGCCTCTGTCAAAGAAAAAGGTCAGAGGCGCTAAGTACCACCTCTGACCCATCGGGTGAGTGACGGGACTCGAACCCGCGACATTCAGAGGGGGTTCCGCGAAATTTGCTGGGACGCACCCTTGCCCCGCAGGGTCGTGCTTGGGGCGGCGCGCCAGCGGTTGGAGGCCACCTCCACCCCCGGGGGTACCGGGGGCGAGCGGCTCTCCCTGAGAATAGCTCCGGGTCAATCGAATCACGGTGCAGCACAATGGAACTCATGAGTGAGGCCAATCATGGTGCAGCACAATGGGACCGAATAGCACTGGCGCACAACGGGTATTACGTGCAGCGCTGACTAGCCGTTTGCAGACGGTCCCATGACGCCGCTAACCCAGGATGCAACGGACAACGATGCAACCTTTTCGACGGGAATCCAGCGACACTCACCTTCGCCATTAGCGCGGGTCGGGAGCAGTTCGTCAGCATCGGCGCGCACGGTCACATGGGTCCACGCATTGCCATCCACATAGCTCGGGACTGTCCTGCGGCTGGACCCTGTTGGGCGGTGGTTGTACGCCAGCAGCTCGGCGATGCCCGGACCCCGCCAAGTGTGCTCGCATCCAAAATTGTTGGGCGGTGGCCCGTTTGGCCGCTGACAGCTGGCTCGCATCCAAAGGACAGGAAGCACCCAACCAGAACACAGCCAGCGGTAAGCTTCGCGCCGTTATTTAGTCATGGCGATTAAAAAAGCAACGAAGCAAATGATTGAGAAAGTCCTGGTCAGTGCCTCTGTGCCTCTCGTTGCTGTGGGGCTGGCGGCACCGGCCAGCGCTAACCCTGTACAGATGGACTGGCCGACGAATCAGTCAGTTCAGCTCTTCTTGGCTGCGGTGCGGGCGGCAGGCATCACCGGAACGGACCCGGCGATGTTGGGAGACGGTTACAACGTGTGCTGGGAGGTTTGGAAGCAGCTCATGCCGGCTAATCAGGTGGCTGCGGGTCTGCAGAAGAACGATCCGACACTGACCACCGACCAAGCAGCTCATTTCGTTATTGCTGCGTATCAGGACCTGTGCCCGGTGCCTGGTGCGTATGACTATTGGGCTTATAGCACCAGCTAATCACCGCAATAAGCAGGCCGGGGAGCCGTTACCTTCGCGCCAGGCGCGTTTAAGCTTTAAGCAGCTCGAAAAACGCTATCCATTCCTAACGGCGGGGTTTGTCGCTCTTACAAGTGCGCGGCATCGTTCGCAGCGACACTCACCTTCACCACCCGGCCACACCGGGCCGGTCGCTTGCATTTGGCCCGCATGGCGCGCATTGTTCGGCATGCGTTCAATAACCGCGTTTCGCCGGCTCGCCTCCGTGGAATCCACTAGGGATGGAGCGGTTTCCCAAGGGCGACTGCGAGGTAGCCCAGGCTCGTGAGTTGATCCGCGCGTTACGCGATCGACTGGGCGAGATGACCACCCAGTTGGCCTGGGTGGAACGCCAGGATGTCGCCCGGAGTAATGGTCTAGCGGGCGCGCTGCGGTTGCAGGCAGCCAGGCTGCGCCGGGATATCCGAGAGGCAAAGGGGCACATCGATCGGTTACAGCGCCGCTACCTGAGCGGCGACGAGCGCACCCAACATAGGCGCCAGCGGCACGCATAGGGGCCCAACCAAGTAACAGTGCCCCGTGTGAGCCCGGTAAAACGCCGTCCTGCGCATGCTCACAACTAGTTGATCGTCAGCGTCGGGGTGGCATTGCCGCGGCCTGCAAAGACGGTTACCACCGCCCCCTGACGAGTTGTAAGTAATACTGTTCGGATTACTAATGGGCCGAAGCCGCCGAAGCATGACGTGCGCCATGTTTCCGCGGGAAGGCCAACTCTGTTGCAGCCGGGTGTCGCGAGCATATCGAGGATCGCATGAGTGACAAGTCCAACAGGCCGGCCCGTCCGCTGATTGTGTTCATCACCCGTGATACCGCGCCGCAGATTACTCCGGCACCGATTAGTCGGACGTGGATGTCAAAGCTGTCAGAGACGCGTAAAGGTTGGCCTAATCGGTGTTTGCCGATGCTCACCGCTAACCAGAGCGGCTGGGAGCTGCTCAATCGGTGCGCGTTCACCGCTACGTGGCTCGGTCAGGAAAACGGCGTGGACGTGATGATCGCACCCGATCAGAGCGACACCGGTCAGTTCCTGCCCGTCAGCCACTTCGGTGACGGCATCCTCACCTGGCATCTGCCAATGCTGTTTCGCACTCCGGCGGGCTACAACTTGTTGGTCCGCGGACCGGCAAACTATCCGAAGGACGCCGTGTATCCGTTAGAGGGCATAGTCGAAACCGATTGGGCAAGCGCGAGTTTCAGCATGAGCTGGAAACTCACCCGCAAACTGATGCCGGTGCGATTCGAGGTCGACGAGCCGATCTGCATGATCGTCCCGCAGCGCCGAGCCGAGCTTGAAGAGTTCGCCCCTGAACTCAGGCGCATCGAGTCTGATGAAGATCTGCAGCGCAAGCATGAGTTCTTTCTTCGCTCACGTAACGCGGCAAAGCAAATCGAGCAGGTAGCGAGGGTCGCCGCGGGAGAGCAAGTGGAGTGGCAAGGCGACTACACGCGAGGCAGGCACACTGACGGCGAGGCCGGGGCACCGGATCACCAGACTCGCCGTCATCTTCGTTCATTTTTTTCAGCCACAACATGAGAAGCGGCAATAGGACTGCCCGGCGCTGATCGCGAGGGAGGGCAGGTACGCCATCTCGTACAGGCGGGTCGCGGTTCCAGGCGAAGTGCAGGTACAAGTGCCTCTCGTCCTCGATGTCGGGCGTGCCGCTGGGATAACCCCGCAGGTCACCGGGGGTTAGTTGAGAAGAACTTCGGTCAATTTCATCGTTGTAGTACAACAACGCCGCCAACTTGATGTTGTCGCGCACGAATAGCCAGACCAACGGCCCACTGCAACAGGTCTGGCGCGCGTACGCGACGACGTTGTCGGCGCCCCTCGAAAGGTCACGACTGCCTCGTAGCACGCTCATCGCACGAGCCCTTGCCGAATGAAAAGGTCAGAGGGTCTTAATACACCCTCTGACCGTTGGGGTGAGTGACGGGACTCGAACCCGCGACATTCAGGATCACAACCTGACGCTCTACCAGCTGAACTACACCCACCATGGCCGTGCCGGCCCACAGAGCTTGCGGGCATAAGCGCGGCGACGTCGATACTAGCCGTTCGATGGCTCGTCGGCCGAATCGTTTGTCTCCGGTGCGTCCGCTCCGTTCCCAAGCTCGGCTGCCACGGCCGCGATTTCGCTGGTAGCCGGACCTGGCGGCGGAACGAACGCCGTGCGCCGGTAGAACTGCAGCTCACGGATGGATTCGTGGATGTCGGCCAGCGCGCGGTGCGCGAGCCCCTTGGCGGGCTGGCCGAAGTAAATCCGCGGATACCAGCGCCGGCAGAGTTCCTTGATCGAGCTGACGTCGATCATCCGGTAATGCAGAAACGAGTCCAGCGTGGGCATGTCGCGGGCGATGAACGAGCGATCGGTGGCGATCGAGTTGCCCGCCAGCGGCGCAGTCTTGGGCTGTTTGACATGCTCGCCGATGTAGTCGAGCACCATCGTCTCGGCAGTCGCCACGTCGATGACCGACGCTTTCACCTCGTCGATCAACCCAGAGCGCGAGTGCATCTCGGTGACCACGTCGATCATCGAGGACAGCGCGGCGTCTTCGGCGTGAATCACCACATCGATCCCATCGCCGAGGATGTTCAGATCGGCATCGGTGACTAGGGCCGCGATCTCGATCAGCTTGTCCGAACCCAGATCCAGCCCGGTCATCTCGCAGTCGATCCATACCAATTCGTCCCGCACAGCGCTCTACAGTAGGCCCACCTTCGGACCTGCGCCTGCGTTCCCCTGACAAGTAGTGTGATGCTTTGGCTAGCGGCGCGGCGACTACAGGGGAAGAAGGACGCGGCACGATGAGCACCGAAGCGGCGGGGACGCCCGCCAAGCGGATTTCTGCAGGTTATGGCGTCGAAGGCCAGGCACTGGAGTTGGGCACAGTCGTCGTCGACGGCGAGGCGGACCCGACCGCCCAGATTTGCATCCCGCTGGCCACCATCAACCGGCACGGTCTGGTCGCCGGAGCGACCGGAACCGGCAAGACCAAGACGTTGCAGCTCATCGCCGAGCAGCTCAGTGCGGCAGGGGTTCCGGTGCTGATGGCCGACGTGAAGGGCGACCTGTCCGGGCTGTCCCGGCCGGGGGAGGCCAACGACAAGACCGCGGCGCGTGCGAAGGACACCGGCGACAACTGGATGGCCACGGGATTCCCGGTGGAGTTCCTGTCGTTGGGCACCGACGGAATCGGGGTGCCGGTGCGCGCCACCATCTCCAGCTTCGGCCCGGTGCTTTTGTCAAAGGTGCTGGGGCTCAATGCCACTCAAGAGTCGACACTAGGGCTGATCTTCCATTGGGCAAAGGAGAACAACCGTCCGCTGGTCACCCTGAACAATTTGCGCGCCGTCATCAACCATCTGACCAGCGACGAGGGCAAGGCCGACCTGAAATCCCTGGGCGGAGTGTCGTCCACGACGGCAGGCGTCATCCTGCGAGCGCTGGTGAACCTCGAAGGCGAAGGCGGCGACACGTTCTTCGGCGAGCCGAAGCTCGATCCGCAAGACCTCCTGCGCATCGACCAGGGCCACGGCATCATCACGCTGCTCGAGTTCGTTGGTCAGTCGTTGCGCCCGGTCATCTTCTCCACCTTCCTGATGTGGTTGTTGGCCGACCTATTCACCGAACTGCCCGAGGTCGGCGACGTGGACAAGCCCAAGCTGGTGTTCTTCTTCGACGAGGCACACCTCTTGTTCGCCGACGCCTCGAAGGCATTCCTGGATCAGGTCGAGCAGACGGTCAAGCTGATCCGCTCCAAGGGCGTCGGGGTATTTTTCTGCACCCAGTTGCCTACGGACCTGCCCAACGATGTGCTCTCTCAGTTGGGAGCGCGCATTCAGCACGCGCTGCGAGCGTTCACCCCCGACGATCAGAAGGCACTGAGCAAGACCGTCCGCACCTACCCGAAAACCGATGTGTACGACCTCGAATCGGCGCTGACGTCGCTGGGTATCGGTGAGGCCGTCGTCACCGTGCTCTCGGAGAAGGGCGCTCCCACGCCCGTGGCATGGACGCGCATGCGCGTTCCCCGCTCGCTGATGGGCGCTATCGGCCCTGACGCGATCACCGCTGCGGCCAAAGCCAGCCCGCTGCAGGAAAGGTACGGACAGACCGTCGAGCAGCAACCAGAGCCTGACCGAGCCGAAGGCCCCGTCGACGCCCGCGGCGCCCGGGCCCGACTATCCGCCACTGCCAACCGATTTCGATATACCGCCGATGCCGCCGCCCGCGGAGCCCAAGGGTCCCGCGGTGTGGGAAGAAGTGCTGAAGAATCCGACCGTGAGGAGCGGCTTCAACACGGCCATACGCGAGATCGTCCGCAGCTTGTTGGGTTCCGGCCGCGGCCGGAAGTAACGGCTAACCGCCGCCGAGCTTCTTGTAGAACGCGCCCACGATCGGCGCCACGATCGCGCGGGGTGCATACCCGCTCGCCACCGACATCGCCTTCGACGTCAGGCCCGGGACGACGCGCATCTTGTTGCGCTCCAACGCATCCAGCGATAGCCGGGCGGTGTGCTCTGTGGAGATCCACAAAAAGTCCGGCACCACCTTTTCGACCAGCGACCGTTCCGCATCATCGGGCAGATCGGTGCGCACCGGGCCCGGCGCCAGCAGCGTCACGTGCACACCGTAGCCGCGCACTTCACCGCGCAACGATTCGCTGAAAGTATTCGCAAACGCTTTCGTCGCGGCATAGGTGGCGTTATACGGAATCGGCGAATTACCTGCCGCCGAACCGGAAATCAGGATGCCGCCGGCCTTGCGCTCGATCATACCCGGCAGCACCGCCAACGTAAGATCATGCACTGCAACGGCATTCAGCTGCACTTGAGCCTTTTCGCCCGCCGGATCGAGGTCCGACACTCGACCGAATGTCGCCGTCCCCGCGTTGGCGCACAGGATCGACACGGGGCGGGCCGCCAGCTCGTCGCACAGCTTCGCCCGTTGCTCCGGGTCGGCCAAATCGGCGGGTCGCACGTCCACAGCGACGCGATACTTATCGGACAGGCGGGCCGCCAGGTCAGTGAGCACGTCTTCGCGGCGCGCGGTGACGATCAGGCTGTGCCCCCGGGCGGCGAGTTCGGTGGCCAGCGCCGCACCGATGTTCTGCGAAGCTCCGGTCACAACGGCACGCGCGTCGGGGCTGGGAGCAGGTATCGGCATGCGGCCAATCGTAGACATTCCCAGGCGATCGCAAGCGCGGCGCAGCGGGTCGCGTGTCAAACAGTCAAGGCGATCGCGAGAGCAAGCGCGGCGCAGGCATATAGAGTGCCGGGCATGAATCAGCCGGAGTCGGAGCCGAAGGCTGTGCGATCTCCGGTGCTGGCGTGGGCGCTATGGGACGCCGGCGCCGCGGGTCTTAGCGCGATCGTGGCGACCTTCGTGTTCTCCGTCTACCTGACCGGCACCGTCGGGGCGGGCATTCACGGCGGCACCACAGCGGCGAGTTGGTTGGGTCGTGCCGGGACCATCGCCGGGCTGACCATCGCGGTATTGGCGCCCGCGGTCGGCGTGTGGGTGGAGTCTCCACACCGCCGACAGGTGGCGATGAGCGTGCTGACGGCCGGGGCGGTCGTGCTGACCTGCGCGATGTACCTGATCCGCGACGACCCCAGCTATCTGTGGGCCGGGCTTGTGCTGCTGGCGGCGACGGCGGCCTGCTGCGACCTGGCCAGCGTCCCGTACAACGCGATGCTGCGCCAGTTGTCGACGCCGGAGACGGCCGGCCGGGTCTCCAGTATCGGCGCGGCAGCGGGATTCCTCGGGAGCGTCCTACTGCTGGTGCTGATCTACCTGGGATTCATCGTCGGAAAGGGCGATACGCGCGGGCTGCTGCACGTGCCCGCCCACGACGGGCTCTACGTCCGGACGGCGATGCTGCTGGCCGCAGCGTATTTCGCTGTACTGGCCCTGCCGCTGCTGTTTGTCGCACACCGGATGCCCGACCCGGGTGCGGTGGCCCACCCGACCAGCATGCTGGGTGGATATCGCACGCTGTGGTCGGAGATCAAGGCCGAGTGGAAGCGCGACCGCAACCTGGTCTACTTCCTGGGCGCCAGTGCGCTCTTCCGGGACGGACTGACGGGCATTTTGGCGTTCGGCGCAGTGGTGGGCGTCAGCGTATTCGGCATCTCGCAAGCGGACGTCCTGGTATTCGGCGTGGCGGCCTCCGTGGTGGCCGCCGTGGGGGCGGTGCTCGGCGGGTTCGTCGATCAGCGCATCGGATCAAAGCCGGTCATCGTCTGGTCGCTGGCCGCGCTCGTCGGCGTCTCGTTCGCCATGCTGGCGCTGTCCGGTCCGATGGCGTTCTGGGCACTCGGACTGCTGCTGGCTGTTTTTATCGGGCCGGCGCTCTCCTCGTCGCGCGCCTTGCTGCTGCAGATGGCGGACCAGGGTAAGGAGGGGGTCGCCTTCGGGCTGTACACCATGACCGGGCGTGCGGTGTCCTTCATCGCGCCGTGGCTGTTCTCCGTCTTCGTCGACGCGTTCGGTGCGGTCCGTGCCGGATGGGGCGGCATCTCGGTGGTGCTGATCGCGGGCCTGCTGGCGATGCTGGTGGTCCGCGTCCCGCCGCGCCGCCCGGCTGTTCCGGTGGAGCAGGTCTGAACGCTATGACGGCGGGGCGTCGCAGATCGTGATGCCCACTCCGGTCCGTTGGCGCACCTGGACCCCGGCCACCGTCACCGAGCAGGTGACGTTGTGGCCGATGTTGACGATCGTGACGCTGGCCGGTTGCGTGGCTGCCTTCGACAGGCTGACCTCTTTGCTCCACGGCAGCGACACATTGAACTCGGTCTGAATCATGCCGCCGGTGTCCATGTAGGTGATGCTGATCGCGCGGCCTTCGCCGCTGACGTTGTAGACGACGGGCTGCATCGCGCCGGGTTCCGTCGACTCCGTGGGCTCACCTGGGGCGCTGGTAGCGGGAGGCGCGGGAGCGGCGCTCGGGGTGTGCGTCCTTGTCGTGGACGGTGCCGAACTCGGCCCGGGCATCGGGGGCAACGGCTCGACCGCGGTCTGTGTTTTCATCGTGCCGTTGGCGATGATCAGCGCGATGACGAGTCCGACCACCAGCAGCACCGCTGCGGCGGCGGCAATCCACAACCAGCGCGGCGATCTCGGACCCTCCGGCGGCGGCGCCGTGAGCCGCGTTGTGGGCGTTCCATCCGGCGGGGACTGGTCGTATTGCCAATACGGCGGCAACTGTTCGGTCGGGTTCAGTTGGTTCGAGGTCGGCGCCCACTGGGGTGGCGGCCCGCTGTAGGTGGGCGCGTAGGGCGCTTGGTCGGCATAGGCCGGGTCGACGAGCGGTGGGTTTTGGGAACCCAGGGGCTCGGACTGTCGAGACCAAGGTTGAGGAGGACCGAACCGGTCGGTCCGGTGCGGATCGTTCATCTCCACCTCATGGATTGCAGGGTACCTGGGCTGGGCACCCGGGCTCCGAATTCATCGGCCGCATCGGATGACACCGGTGCGCGGCGTACCCTATCGGCGCTGGTCCGCCGCCCGAAGCGCGGCGACCGTCATCGCCCGCATGACGGCCCGGTACCGCGCCGCGAAGGCTGACTTGGTGCGCGAGCTGTCACCGGACTTCATGCTGTGGGGTGTCGAGTTCAGCAACCCGAACACCGCGTGCGCCGTCAGCCGGGCATCGGCTTCGGCCAGCTGTGGGTTCAGCTCGCGCAGTACACCCACCCAGATCTCGACGTACTGCCGCTGCGCTTTGCGCACCTGCCGCTCTGCCGCGTCGGGCAGGTGCGCAAGGTCGCGGTCCTGGATACGGATCAGGTCGGGTTCGCCCAGGGCGAAGTCGAGATGGAAATCGATGAGGCCATCCAGCGCCGCGGCCGGGTCAGCCTTGCGGGCGGTCACATCTCGGGCACCGGCGAGTAGCCGAGCGCTGATCCCGACCAGCAACTCGACCAACAGCGATTCCTTATTGGGGAAGTGCCGGTAGATGGCCGGACCGCTGACCCCGGCGACGGCGCCAATGTCTTCCAACCGGACAGCGAGGAAACCGCGCTCGGCGAACAGCCGTTCGGCGGCCGCAAGTAGCTGCAAGCGCCGGTCGGATTTCAACTGACTGCGACGATTTGGGGCTTCGGGCTGACCAGGCTGGCCGAGCTGGCCGTCCGGGGCGGACGCTGCCATGACGGTCTCCGTCGGGATGTTTCGGTTAATCGTCACTAACGTAGCACGAGTTAGTCGCTATTAACTGTTGATTGGGCCGCTACGGGCGCCGGCCGGGCGGCGCATCCTCTCTGGACGCACCGCCCGGGTAATGGTATTCTCAGCCTCAGTTAATGAGCATTAACTGAAAACTGGAGGCTCTGCGATCATGGACAAGGTGGTGGCGACGGCCGCGGAGGCGATCGAGGACATAACCGACGGATCGTCGCTGGCCGTGGGGGGATTTGGCCTTTGCGGCATTCCCGAAGCGCTGATCGCCGCGCTGGCCGACAGCGGGGTGACGGACCTGGAGACGGTGTCCAACAATTGCGGCGTCGACGGTATCGGGCTCGGGCTCCTCTTGCTGCACAAGCGGATTCGTCGGACCGTCTCGTCCTACGTGGGTGAGAACAAGGAGTTTGCTCGCCAGTTCCTGTCCGGCGAACTCGAGGTCGAGCTGACCCCGCAGGGCACCCTGGCTGAGCGAATGCGCGCGGGTGGCATGGGGATACCGGCGTTCTACACGCCCGCCGGCGTCGGCACCCAGATCGCCAACGGCGGGCTGCCGTGGCGCTACGACGCGTCCGGCGCGGTGGCGGTGGTGTCGCCGGCCAAGGAGACCCGCGAGTTCGACGGTGTCACCTATGTTCTCGAGCGGGCCATTCGCACCGACTTCGCGCTGGTGCACGCCTACATGGGCGACCGGCACGGCAACCTGGTGTACCGGGAATCCGCCGCCAACTTCAACCCGGAATGTGCCGGTGCCGGGCGGATCACCATTGCCGAGGTCGAACACCTCGTCGAGCCTGGAGACATCGACCCCGCCACCGTGCACACCCCGGGTGTGTTCGTCCAGCGCGTCGTGCATGTGCCCAATCCCCAAAAGCGGATCGAGAAGGAGACGGTGCGGTCATGACCGCGCTGACGACGATGCAGAGCGAAGCGATGAGGAGGAGTGGCGCCAGATGACATGGAGCAGGGACGAGATGGCCGCGCGGGTGGCGGCGGAATTCGAGGACGGTCAGTACGTCAACCTCGGCATCGGAATGCCCACCCTGATCCCGAACCACATCCCCGAGGGTGTGCATGTCGTTTTGCATTCGGAGAACGGGGTCCTCGGCGTCGGGCCGTATCCCCGGCGTGAGGACCTCGACGCCGATCTGATCAACGCGGGCAAGGAGACGGTGACCACCCTGCCGGGCGCCGCGTTCTTCGGCTCTTCCGCCTCGTTCGGAATCATCCGCGGCGGCCATCTGGACGTCGCTGTCCTTGGCGCCATGCAGGTTTCGGTCACCGGCGACCTCGCCAACTGGATGATCCCGGGCAAGATGGTCAAGGGCATGGGCGGCGCGATGGATCTTGTGCACGGCGCCCGCAAGGTGATCGTGATGATGGAGCACGCCGCCAAAGACGGCAGCCCGAAAATTCTGGAACGCTGCACGCTGCCATTGACCGGCGTGGGCTGTGTGAACCGCATCGTCACCGAGCTTGCGGTCATCGATGTCCGCGACGACGGTCTGCATCTGCTCGAGACCGCGCCCGGCGTGTCCCTCGAGGAAGTCAGCGCGAAAACCCAACCACCCCTTCTGCTTCAGGACTTGGCGACCACGTGACGACGGTAGCGGCCGCGCCGTCCTTCGCTGACGAGCACCGCCGGCTGGTGGGCGAGCTGAACGCCAAGCTTGCGGTGGCGGCTCGCGGCGGAAACGAGCGCGCCCGCGAACGTCACGTCAGCCGCGGCAAGCTGCTGCCGCGCGAACGGGTGGACCGCCTGCTTGATCCGGGCAGTCCGTTCCTGGAGTTGGCTCCGCTGGCCGCGGGCGGCATGTACGGCGACGAGTCCCCGGGCGCCGGGATCATCACCGGGATCGGGCGGGTGTCGGGGCGGGAATGCGTGATCGTCGCCAATGACGCAACCGTCAAGGGCGGCACGTACTACCCGATGACGGTCAAGAAGCACCTGCGCTCCCAGGAGGTTGCGCTGCAGAATCGGCTGCCGTGCATCTATCTCGTCGACTCCGGCGGTGCCTTCCTGCCGCGCCAGGACGAGGTGTTTCCCGACCGCGAACATTTTGGGCGGATCTTCTACAACCAGGCGAGCATGAGCGCCAAGGGCATTCCGCAAGTCGCGGCGGTGCTCGGCTCGTGCACGGCCGGCGGCGCCTACGTGCCGGCGATGAGCGACGAGGCGGTCATCGTCCGCGAGCAGGGCACGATCTTTCTCGGCGGCCCGCCGCTGGTCAAGGCCGCCACCGGCGAGATCGTCACCGCCGAGGAGCTCGGCGGCGGCGACCTGCACTCGCGGGTCTCCGGTGTCACCGACCATCTCGCCGACGACGACGAGCACGCGCTGCGGATCGTCCGTTCGATCGCGGCCACCTTCGGCCCGCGCGAGCCCGCGCAGTGGGAGGTGCTCCGTTCGATCGAGCCCAAGCACGCCCAGACCGAGCTGTACGACGTCGTGCCGCCGGATCCACGGGTGCCCTATGACGTGCACGAAGTCATCGTGCGACTGGTCGACGGTGGCGAATTCAGCGAATTCAAGGCCAACTACGGCAAGACGCTGGTAACCGCTTTCGCGCGCATCCACGGCCATCCCGTGGGAATTGTCGCCAACAACGGTGTGCTGTTCAGCGAATCCGCGCTCAAGGGAGCGCATTTCATCGAGCTGTGCGATAAGCGCAAGATCCCGTTGCTGTTCCTGCAGAACATCGCAGGCTTCATGGTCGGCCGCGACTACGAGGCCGGCGGGATCGCTAAACACGGCGCCAAAATGGTCACCGCCGTGGCGTGCGCTCGCGTGCCCAAGCTGACCGTCGTGATCGGCGGATCCTATGGAGCGGGAAACTATTCGATGTGCGGGAGGGCGTATTCTCCGCGATTTCTGTGGATGTGGCCCAACGCGAGGATCTCCGTGATGGGCGGCGAGCAGGCCGCGTCCGTGCTGGCCACGGTGCGCGGAGAGCAGCTCGCCGCCGATGGCAAACCCTGGTCTGCTGACGAGGAGGAGGCATTCAAGACGCCCATCCGCGAGCAGTACGAAGACCAGGGAAACCCCTACTACTCGACCGCCCGCCTCTGGGACGACGGGATCATCGACCCGGCGGACACCAGAACGGTTGTAGGGCTCGGTCTTTCGGTGTGCGCCCAGGCGCCCCTGGAACCGGTTTCCTACGGCGTATTTCGGATGTGAGTGCGATGTTCGAGACGGTGTTGGTTGCCAACCGCGGCGAGATCGCGGTGCGGGTGATCCGGACCTTGCGCCGACTGGGCATTCGGTCCGTCGCCGTGTACAGCGACGCCGACACAGACGCGCGACACGTTCACGAGGCGGACGAAGCGGTACGGCTGGGGCCCGCCGCGGCGCGCGAGAGCTACCTCGACATCGCGCGCGTGCTCGACGCCGCGGCGCGGACCGGGGCCCAGGCCATCCACCCGGGCTACGGGTTCCTCTCCGAGAACGCCCATTTCGCCGCCGCGTGCGACCGCGCCGGGGTGGTGTTCCTGGGTCCGCCGGCGCGCGCCATCGAGGTGATGGGCGACAAGATCACCGCCAAGAACGCCGTCGGCGCCTTCGACGTGCCGGTGGTGCCAGGCGTGGCCAGGCCTGGGCTGACCGACGACGACCTGGTGGCCGCGGCCGACGAGGTCGGCTTTCCGGTGCTGATCAAGCCGTCCGCGGGCGGCGGCGGCAAGGGCATGCACCTCGTCGAAGACCCGGCGCGGTTGCGCACCGCGTTGGCGACCGCCCGCCGCGAGGCCGCCTCGGCGTTCGGCGACGACACCCTGTTCCTGGAGCGATTCGTGTTGCGGCCCAGGCATATCGAGGTGCAGGTGCTCGCCGACGCGCACGGCAACGTCGTGCATCTCGGCGAGCGCGAGTGCAGCCTGCAGCGGCGCCACCAAAAGGTCATCGAGGAGGCTCCGTCGCCACTGCTGGACACGGAGACGCGGGCGCAGATCGGAACGGCGGCGTGCAACACCGCCCGCAGCGTGGACTACCTCGGCGCCGGCACGGTGGAGTTCATCGTCTCCGCCGACCGGCCCGACGAGTTCTTCTTCATGGAGATGAACACCCGCCTGCAGGTGGAACATCCGGTCACCGAGGCGGTTACCGGGCTGGACCTCGTCGAGTGGCAACTGCGAGTGGGTGCCGGCGAGAAGCTGGCTTTCGCCCAGGACGACATTGAGCTGCGCGGACACGCAATCGAGGCGCGCGTCTATGCAGAGGATCCCGCGCGGGGATTTCTGCCCACCGGCGGCCGGGTGCTGCAGGTGGTCGAGCCGTCCGGCGATGGTGTGCGGGTGGATTCGTCGCTGCTGGCGGGAACTGTGGTCGGTAGCGATTACGACCCGATGCTGAGCAAGGTGATCGCGCACGGGGCCGACCGTGACGAGGCGCTGGCGCGGCTGGACCGGGCGCTTGCGCAGATCGCGATCCTTGGCGTTCAGACCAACGTCGAGTTCCTTCGTTTTCTGCTCGCCGATGAGCGCGTCCGTGCCGGCGACCTGGACACCGCGCTGCTCGAAGAGAGGCTGCCCGACTTCGCGCCGCTGCCGGCGCCCGACGATGTGCTCGCTGCGGGCGGTCTCTACCGCCAGTGGGCACTGGCGCGTCACGCGCGTGGCGACCTGTGGGCGTCGCCGACGGGTTGGCGCGTCAGCGGGGTGGCGCCGGTGCGAACCGAGCTGCGCACCCCGCTACGCGCCGAAACGGTATCGGTGTGGGGATCGCCGGATGCGGCCGAGGTGCAGGTCGGGGATGGCGAAATCAGTTCTGCAAGAGCAGAATTCGATGGAGCGCAGATGAGCGTGACGCGGGGCGGCCTGCGCCGCGAGTACCGGTGGGCCGAGGCCGACCGGCACCTATGGATCGCCGACGAGCGCGGAACCTGGCACCTGCGCGAAGCCGAGGAGCAGAAGATTCACCGTGCTCCGGGCGCCAAGCAGGCCGAGGTCGTCAGCCCGATGCCGGGCAACGTGATCGCCGTCCAGGTCAACTCCGGCGCCGAGGTCTCCGAAGGAGACGCGGTGGTGGTGGTTGAGGCGATGAAGATGGAACACTCACTCGCTGCGCCGGTTTCAGGATTAGTGGAATTGCTGGTGTCTGTCGGCGACCAGGTGAAGGTGGACCAGGTACTGGCAAGGATCAAGGATCAAGAATCATGACGACAAGTATCACGGCAGGGACACTGCCCAAGGAATACGAAGACCTCCGCGACACCGTTGCCGATTTTGCCCGCACCGTGGTCGCGCCGGTGTCGGCCAAACACGATGAGGAACATAGCTTTCCGTACGAAGTCGTCGCCAAGATGGGCGCGATGGGACTGTTCGGGCTACCGTTCCCCGAGGAATACGGCGGCATGGGCGGGGACTACTTCGCGCTGGCATTGGCGCTCGAAGAACTCGGCAAGGTCGACCAGTCGGTCGCGATCACGCTGGAAGCAGGGGTGGGCCTCGGCGCGATGCCCATCTACCGGTTTGGCAATGACGAGCAGAAGCAACAGTGGCTCCCGGACCTGACTGCTGGGCGCGCGCTTGCTGGTTTCGGTCTCACCGAGCCGGGGGCAGGGTCGGACGCCGGCAGCACCCGCACCACCGCCCGTCTCGAAGGTGACGAGTGGATCATCAACGGCTCGAAGCAGTTCATCACCAACTCGGGCACCGACATCACTTCGCTGGTTACCGTCACCGCTGTCACTGAAGCCACCGGATCGGTCGGGGACAGGAAGGAGATCTCGACGATCATCGTGCCCAGCGGCACAGCCGGATTCACCGTCGAGCCGGTCTACAACAAGGTCGGCTGGAACGCCTCCGACACCCACCCGTTGACCTTCGCTGACGCCCGCGTTCCACAGCAGAACTTGCTGGGCGCGCGGGGCACGGGCTACGCGAACTTCTTGTCCATTTTGGACGAGGGCCGGATCGCGATCGCCGCTTTGGCGACCGGGGCGGCGCAGGGCTGTGTCGACGAGAGCGTCAAGTACGCCAAGGAGCGCCAGTCGTTCGGCCAGCCGATCGGCTCCTATCAGGCGATTAGCTTCAAGATCGCGCGGATGGAGGCGCGTGCGCATGTGGCGCGCACGGCGTACTACGAGGCGGCCGCAAAGATGTTGGCGGGTAAGCCCTTTAAGAAGGAGGCGGCGATCGCGAAAATGATCTCCTCGGAGGCGGCGATGGACAACGCCCGCGACGCCACCCAGATCCACGGCGGCTACGGCTTCATGAACGAGTATCCGGTGGCGCGTCACTACCGCGACAGCAAGGTGCTCGAGATCGGTGAGGGCACCACTGAGGTGCAGCTCATGCTCATCGCCCGATCGTTGGGCCTGTCATGACCGACGGAAAGTCAATCATCCAGCGCGGCTTGTGGTTTGAGGAATTCGAAGTCGGCACCACCTACCTCCACCGGCCCGGCCGCACCGTCACCGAGGCCGACAACGTGTTGTTCACCACGCTGACGATGAACACCCAGTCGCTGCACCTAGACGCGGCGTGGGCCGCCGAACAGCCGGGCTTCCGGGGCGAGCGACTGGTGAACTCGATGTTCACCCTCTCGACGCTGGTCGGGCTGTCGGTCGCGCAATTGACGCTCGGCACCATCGTGGCCAACCTCGGCTTTTCCGAGGTGTCGTTCCCCAAGCCGGTATTCCACGGCGACACCCTCTACGCGGAAACCGTGTGCACCGACAAACGCGAATCGAAAAGCCGCCCCGGTGAAGGCATCGTCACCCTGGAGCACACCGGGCGAAACCAGCACGGCGACGTCGTGGCGCGCGCCGTGCGTACGACGCTGGTGCAGAAGCGGCCGGCCCCCGAAGCAGAACCCAAAACAGACACAGTGGAGGCGTGATGGAGCTGCGTGCCGTGGGCCCGGGTTGGTTGTTCTGCCCGGCTGATCGACCCGAGCGTTTCGCCAAGGCGGCCGCTGCCGCCGATGTGGTGATCCTCGATCTCGAGGACGGCGTCGCGGAACCGGACAAGCCCGCCGCCCGGAAGGCGCTGCGGGAAACGCCACTCGACCCGGAGCGCACCGTCGTGCGGATCAACCCCGCCGGCACCGATGAACAGGCCCGCGACCTGGAGGCCCTGGAGGGAACCGCGTACACGACTGTGATGCTGGCGAAGACCGAATCGGCCGCGCAGGTGACCGCACTGGCGCCCCGTGATGTTATCGCGTTGGTGGAGACTCCACGCGCGGCGGTATTCGCCACCGAAATCGCCGCCGCCGCGGGCACAGTGGGGGTGATGTGGGGCGCCGAGGACTTGGTCGCCACCCTGGGCGGCAGCTCCAGTCGGCTGGCCGACGGCACCTATCGCGATTTCGCCCGCCACGTACGGTCGACGGCCCTGCTGGCGGCGTCCGCATTCGAGCGGATCGCGCTCGACGCCGTGCATTTGGACATCCGCGACATCGAGGGCCTGCAGGCGGAGGCCTCCGACGCCGTGGCGGTGGGCTTCGATGCGACCGTGTGCATCCACCCGACGCAGATCCCGATCGTGCGCAAGGCCTACCGCCCCAGCGACGAGAAACTGGACTGGGCGCGACGGGTATTGGCCGCGGCGAAGACCGAGCGCGGGGTGTTCGCTTACGAAGGACAGATGGTCGATTCCCCGGTGCTCAAACACGCGGCAGGGATGCTGGCGCGAGCAGGAGAAACCGTCTCCAGTTGACGGTTGCTGGCCGGCCCAGGCGACACGTTATCGACACATCGGCGATCAACGCGGTCTCTTCGCATTTGAGCGCATAATGGCGTATACGCCAGTGTCGCGGCGAGCGAAGCCTTTCGTCCTGCTGGCGATTGACTTCGGCTTCGCAGCGGAGCCCCGGCGGGGCTTTGCTGCGGTCAGCCACGCCACTGCTTCGAGTTGAGGAGGCGGTATGGCGGCGAGCCCGATGCCGATGACTGTCGACCTCGAGCCGGTGCAACTTGTCGGTCCCGATGGGGCGCCGACGGCCGAACGCCGTTACAGCCGTGACCTTCCCGTCGAGACCTTGAGCTGGCTCTACGAAATGATGGTGGTCACTCGCGAGCTGGACACCGAATTCGTCAACCTGAAGCACCAGGGTGAATTGGCTTTGTTCGCGTCCTGCCGTGGGCAGGAGGCAGCCCAGGTCGGTGCCACGGCCTGCCTGCGCAAGACCGACTGGCTGTTTCCGCAATATCGAGAATTGGGCGCCTATCTCGTGCGCGGTATCCCACCCGGGCACGTCGGCGCAGCATGGCGTGGAACCTGGCACGGTGGGCTGGAATTCACCAGGAAATGCTGTGCCCCGATGTCGATTCCGATCGGCACCCAGACCCTACACGCCGTTGGGGCGGCGATGGGTGCGCAGCGCCTCGGCGAAGACTCCGTCACGGTTGCCTTCCTCGGTGACGGTGCCACCAGCGAGGGGGACGTGCACGAGGCGCTGAATTTCGCGGCGGTGTTCAGCACACCGTGCCTGTTCTACGTGCAGAACAACCAATGGGCGATCTCGGTGCCGGTGTCCAGGCAGACGGTCGCACCGTCCATCGCGCACAAGGCGATTGGCTACGGGATGCCCGGCATCCGGGTGGACGGCAACGACGTGCTGGCGTGCTACGCCGTGATGGCCGAAGCGGCCTCACGCGCGCGCAGCGGCGATGGCCCGACGTTGGTCGAGGCCGTGACCTACCGGCTCGGCCCGCATACCACCTCCGATGATCCGACGCGGTACCGGACGCAGGAGGAAGTGGACCGGTGGGCAGCGTTGGACCCCATTCCGCGTTACCGCACCTACTTGCAGGGACAGGGCCTGTGGTCGGAACGCCTGGAGGAGCGAGTCGCCGCGCGGGCGAAGCGAATGCGGGCCGAGCTACGCGACGCGGTGTTCGACGCACCCGATTTCGACGTCGACGATGTGTTCACCACGGTGTACGCCGACGTCACGCCCGAGTTGCGGGCGCAGCGCCAACAATTGCACGACGAACTGGCCCGGAAAGATGGGATGGCGTGACATGACTCAGCTCGCCGATCCCCCGGCCGTGCCGGTGCGCAACGCAGCGCTCGGTGCGAAATCGCTGACGATGGTGCAGGCTCTCAACCGCGCGCTGCACGATGCGATGGCGGCCGACGACCGGGTCTTGGTGTTCGGCGAGGACGTCGCGGTCCAGGGCGGAGTGTTTCGCGTGACGGAGGGGCTGACCGAAACCTTCGGTGAGGAGCGGTGTTTCGACACGCCGCTGGCGGAGTCCGCGGTGATCGGGATCGCGGTGGGGTTGGCGATGCGCGGCTTTGTTCCGGTGCCCGAGATTCAGTTCGACGGCTTTTCCTATCCGGCTTTCGATCAGGTAGTCAGCCATCTGGCGAAGTACCGCACCCGCACCCGTGGCGAGGTGGACATGCCGGTCACGGTGCGGATACCGTCGTTCGGTGGAATCGGTGCGGCCGAACATCATTCGGACTCCACCGAGTCTTATTGGGCGCACACCGCGGGGTTGAAGGTAGTGGTCCCGTCGACACCCGCGGATGCCTATTGGCTGCTGCGGTACGCGATCACTTGCCCCGATCCGGTGATGTACCTGGAGCCGAAGCGGCGCTACCAGAGTCGGGGCATGGTCGATACCAACCGGCCGGAACCTCCGATCGGGCGGGCGATGGTGCGCCGGCCCGGCACCGATGTGACGGTGGTGACCTACGGCAGCCCCGTAGGGACCGCCCTGTCCGCCGCGGAAGAAGCTGAGCGGCAGCGTGGTTGGAGCCTAGAGGTCATCGATCTGCGGTCGCTGGTGCCATTGGACTTCGATACCGTTGCGGCGTCGATCCATCGGACCGGGCGATGCGTGGTGATGCACGAGGGGCCGCGAAGCCTCGGCTATGGCGCCGATTTGGCCGCACGCATTCAGGAAGAGATGTTTTACGAGCTGGAGGCGCCGGTGTTGCGCGCCTGCGGTTTCGACACTCCGTACCCGCCGGCGCGTTTGGAGAGGTTGTGGCTTCCCGGACCCGACCGGCTGCTGGACTGCGTCGAGCGTGTGCTGGGGCAGCCGTGAGCGCCGAGGAGCGGGTGAAGTCTTTCCGGGTCCCCGACCTCGGCGAGGGACTCGAAGAGGTGACGGTGACGTGCTGGAACGTCGCCGTCGGCGACGAGGTCGAGCTCAACCAGACGCTGTGCACCGTAGAGACCGCCAAGGCCGAGGTCGAAATCCCGAGCCCGTACGACGGTCGGATCGTCGAAAGGGGCGGCGCCGAAGGCGATGTGCTCAAAGTCGGCGCGGTGCTGGCCCGGATCGATACCGCACCGGCGGCAGCCAACGGCGAGATCGCGGTACCCACACTGGTCGGCTATGGCGCCGACACGGGCATCGACACCAGCAGACGCCCAACCCGGCCGCTGGCCGCCCCTCCGGTGCGCAAGCTGGCCAAAGATCTGTCGATTGACCTCGCTGCGATTCAACACAGCGCCGGTGCGGTGATCACCCGAGGGGATGTGCTAGCGGCTGCCGGTGGCGCCCAAGCCGATTCCGACGTGCTACCGGTGCGCGGCGTGCAGGCCCGCATGGCGGAGAGAATGACGTTGTCGCACAACGAAATCCCTGCGGCAAAGGTCACCGTCGAGGTTGATTGCACCGCGCTGCTGCGGCTGCGCGAGCGATTCCGCCCGGCGCATCAGGGCATCACACCGTTCGCGCTGACGCTACGGCTGCTGGTTATTGCTCTGGCGCACAACACAATACTGAACTCCACGTGGCTCGACTCACCCGAAGGGCCTCGGGTGCGCGTCCATCGCAGTGTGCACCTGGGGATCGGAGTGGCCACCAGACGTGGCCTGTTGGTCCCGGTGATTGCCGATGCCCACAACAAGACAACCCGCGAACTGGCCAGCCGGACAGCAGAGTTGATCACCGGTGCCCGCGCCGGCACCCTCACGCCCGCCGAGCTGACCGGCTCGACGTTCACCGTATCGAACTTCGGAGCGCTGGGTGTGGACGACGGCGTCCCGATGATCAACCACCCCGAAGCGGCCATCCTGGGCATGGGAGCGATCAAGCCGCGGCCGGTGGCCCTCGAGGACCAGGTCGTGGTCCGTCCGACGATGATGCTGACCTGCGTGTTCGATCACCGTGTCGCCGACGGTGCCCAGGTGGCGCAATTCATCTGCGAGTTGAGGGATCTGATCGAGTTGCCCGAGACCGCGCTGTTGGACGTGTAGCGAACGCGTCCCCCCTTCATTCCCTCACGGTGATTCGAGCTGGCTGGGACTAGCTGCTGCCCAGCACACGCTGCAGCTCGCCGCGGAGTAAGGCACGCTAACTAATCGTCGCATCATCTGCAGACCCGGCACCTGGAGCTCTATGGACAACCGCTACTTCCCGTTGGTCGTCGTGGTGGTCATGCTTGCCCTTGGGTTGACGCTGACCGTCGCCGACTTCCAGCGGGCAGCCACGCTGCGGCGCCCACTTCTGGTTGCCCTGATCTGTCAGTCGTTGGTGCTGCTGACCCTGTGCCTGCTGATTGCCGAAGCCTTCCACCTTGAACCGAATCTGGCGGTCGGGCTGATGCTGATGGCCGCTACGCCGGGCGGGACGATGGCCAACATCCTCAGTCACCTGGTCAACGGGGACCTGGCGCTCAACCTCACGCTGACTGCGATCAACGCCGTGCTGTCGATGTTCGCCCTTCCGACGATGACTATTTAGAGGTAATGGGTGTTCCTTTCCTGTGACCCCCGGGTGGAGACTAATCTTCTTTTAGCGACATGGTGCGTTGAGCCCGGCCTCCTGGACTCGGCGGCCCGGCGGCTGCCCACCTCTGGCGCGCGGATTAGAAATAGGTAGCCGACAGTGACAACCAGGGGCTTGCTAGGAGGTGGACGGACATGTCGTATGTGCTCGCGGCGCCGGAGATGATGACATCGGCGGCAACGGATTTGGCAACCATCGGCTCGGACCTCAGCAGCGCCCACGCGGCGGCGGCCGCCCGGACCGTCGGGCTGATACCCGCGGCCGCCGATGAGGTGTCGGCGAGTATCGCGCACCTGTTCTCCCAATACGGTGCCGGATTCCAGGCGCTGGCCGGGCAGGCGGCGGTGTTCCATGACCAGTTCCTGCACAACCTCACCGCCAGCGCAGGCTCCTATACCAGCATCGAGGCGGCCATCACGGCGTTCATCCAGAACCATGCGTTCCTGCAGAACCTGAACACGGACTTCAACCAGGTATTCATTGCGTTCATTGAAATCCCGGCAGTCACCAAGTTCCTCGGCGCACTTGGACGCAACCTGTTCAACGGGGCCTGGGATGTGGTCCTTTTCGCGGCGTATCTCGTAGCCGCAACGTCCACGCTCCTCAGGACCGGCCAAATCCTGACATGGTCGGCTTACGTATCGAACCTTCTCTCCGGTCTAGATTCAATCGGCCTTGGCTAATGAACGACTGCCCCGACGTGGACCCCGGCTCGAGGTAGTTGGGACCGATCTTTGTTGGCCCGCCGAATGCACGCGCGCCGACGGCTGGGTGCGGGCTGTGCCGCATCTGGCGGGTCGGGCCAAATGGTAAAGCCGACATCAATGGCGTTTTGACACGCGGTCGGGCGTTTCCCGAAGTCAGGGGGGTTTGCTGTAAATGCCATCGCCGCAGGTAGGACCCGTTTTTTCTGGGTATTGGCCTTTCGATGGGCTGGTTCATCGGAGAAGGCCGGTTCATCCCGCTACAGCCGGACAAGTTCCTCGGGGTGTTCGGGCTTGTGCTCATACACACCGTGCTCGGCGTCGCGATACGCCACCGCTTCCCCGAGCTGGCCCGGCGACTGCAAAAGCCAGTCAGGATCGCCGCGGCGGTGCTGCTGGTGCTCGTGGTCCTCGCGGCGATCGCCGGAGGGCGAGCGACGCTGTGGAACAACTTCGGTGTGCTGAGCGGAGCCGTCGCTACCTTCTGCGCTGTCAGCCTGACCGTCGGCTATCTGGTGCCACGCCGGATGCACCTCGCTCCGCGACAGGCCATCGCCGTCAGTCTGGAGATCGGAGTGCACAACGCGGTGGTGGCGATGGGCGTAGCGCTGAGTCCGCAACTGCTGAACAATGCCGAAATGGCCACCCCCGCCGCTGTTTACGGAGCCATCGCACCCGTCCTTGCTCTGACCGAATCACCGTCCTAGCGGCCGCGTCGTGCAGCGGCCAGACGGGCCGCGAACTCCGGTGACTGGATCGACGTCGCCTGCGGCCCCAGCTCCGTGCGCATGGCGCGTTCATGTTGTTCGTTGTCCACCGACCCCGGGCTGACCGTGGCGCGCATGGTGGCCTTGGTCGCGAGCACCACCTCGCGGGGAGCGGCTGCCGGCCCAGCAGCCAGTTCGAGCGCCGCGGCGACGGGGTCGTCGGCAACGCTGAGTGCCAACCCATGGCGCACGGCGGATTCGGCGTCGAAGCGCATGCCGAACAACAACGCCGCCCTGGCGACCTGTGGGCCCACGGCTCGCTGCAGCATCCAGGTCGCACCCCCGCCCGGGTGCAGTCCGAGCTTCTGGAAGCGAGCATCGAAGACTGCGGCGGGCCCCGCGATGCGGACATCGGCGGCCATTGCCAGATTGAGCCCAGCGCCGACCGCGGCGCCATTGACCGCAGCGATCGTGGGGAGTTTGCAGTTACCCACGGCCATGAAGCCGTCGTACAGCTTTTTTAGCCCCGACTCCGCCGCCGCGCCGCCTGCAGCGCCCAAGGCGCTGAGGTCGGCGCCCGCGCAGAACGCCTTTCCCGCCCCGGTGACCACCACGGCGTGCACCTCGGGATCGGCTTCGGCCTGCTCGACGGCGGCGCGCAGCAGCGCCGACATCTCGCCCGTCACCGCGTTGCGCCGGTCGGGGTCGTTGACGGTGATGAGCGCGACATGGTTCTCGACACTGAACAACACCAAGCCGGACTGGGTCATTGGGCACCTCCGCCGCTATCTTCGCAGGCTCTGGTCCGGGCCATCCAGCGGAGGCCGCGCACGCAAAGTTCATAGAAATTTTTCTCTTCGCTGCTATTGGCGGCTGTAGGGTGCCGGGACATGAGCGTTTCGCCCGGGCCAGGTTGGTGGCTGGCATCAGATGACCAGTGGTACCCGCAACGGTGGGAGAACACCTTCATCTATCACACGAATGAGTCTCTGCAGGATCTGATCGAGGAGGTCAGCGCTCTGACGAAGTCCTATGGAGAACAAGGGTGGGAGATCGTCAACTCGTCAGTGCAACGTACTCAGGTCTCCCACCGCTTCAAGGGCTACGACAAAGACGGGGAACTGTATTTCGAATGGAGTATCGTCTGCAGCATGAAACGGCCTCTCCGGCCCGTCTAGTTCATCTTTCCTGACTGCGTATCCACCACTGCCGCAACCAAACTCGGCCCGGCTGGCCCGTTAGTCGGTGAAGTCGATCCGTATCGACACCGGCGTGGTTTCCAGTGTCTTCACCACTTTGGCTCCCACCCGCCCAAACTTGCGTCCCCGCGCTATGACATCGTCATCGGGCCTGAACGCCGCGACTCCGCTGCGCCATCGATTCCCTTGTTGTATGCGGATATTCGGGTTGTCGACGATGTTGCGACCCCAACCGGAACGGATGCCATGCTGACTGATGACCCACGCCCCTTGGTCGTCGAATTGCGCCGACACGGGAACGCGGCGTGCCTGCCCGCTCTTGCGCCCAGTGGTCTCCAGTTCTGCGGCCATCGCGGTGCGCAGCCCTAGCCTGCTCATGACTTTCACCGCTGGGTTGAGTAGGTAGCGCCCGATCGCGCGTTCCCTCCGGAACTTCCGCAGCGTCTTTTGGTCGTGAGTGTTCGTCATGCCCGATCCCCGCATTCGAAATGTGTACGGTCCGTTCGGATGAGACGTTAGTAGACCGATTGGTATAGTGCAAGACATGTCCGCGCGGGATGTGCTCATCGCCAGTGTCACGGGATTGGTTCGACGGCGTGGGGTCGCGGGGACTGGGATCAACGCGTTGCTGGTGGACAGCGGCGTCGCGCGAAGGACCGTCTACCTGAATTTCCCCGGCGGCAAAGCCGAACTCGTTGCTGAGGCCACCCGCATCGCCGGTCAGGGTTTAACCGCGGTGCTCCGGTCGGCCGACGACGGCGGCGACCCGGCGCGCGCGGTCCAGACTTTCATTGACGAATGGAAAACGCAGCTACATGCAACCGAGATGCAGGCGGGATGCCCGATTGTGGCAGCGATCCTCGGTCGCGCTGAAGTGCCGGAAGCCGCGCAGGCAGCTGCCGAGGCGGTCAATGAGTGGCAGACGCTCCTCGCCGATCGGCTGGTCAGGTTTGGCGCCGATCGTGACAACGCGCGCTCACTGGCCACCGTGACGATCGCCGCTATCGAAGGCGCTGTGATCATCGCACTGGCAACGCAGTCGACAGATGCGCTCGACGATGTCGGACGTCACCTGATCGAAGTCATCAAGCTGCACACGTGAGCAACCGGGCTTGCATCAAACGTTCAAGCTCGAGAACATGATTCGGCTCGGGTCGTACTTCTGCCGTACGGCGCTGAGCTGTGAGAGGTTCGGGCCGAAGTATCGCGACGGCGATTGATTTGCCTCGATATAGTTCACGTAACCACCGACCGAATACGGTTGCACCGCTTGGTGTGCCGTGTTGAGCCAGCTGAGCGCTGCCGACGGGTCGCCGGATGTTTCGACATACCACTGCACCAGCGACGACTGGCGACGCCACGGAAAGGCCGTGGCCCCCGGTGCGACAGTCGCGAGGGCGCCGTCGAGGGCGTGCATGATCGCCAGCATGCGGCCGGCACCGCGGGGAAAGGCGTTGACAGCCGCGGCGATTCCCTGCGCGGCGGCCGGGGTGATCGTGGTAAAGACGTCGGAACCGCCGACATATCCCAGCGGCGACGGGTTGAGGTTGCCGACGGCCAGATAATTCACCAGGTCCAAATAGTTGAACGTATGGCTGTCGGTTCCGGTCGGTTGCATTCCCACCGCGGAGGTGATGGCGCTCGCCACGCTGGTACCCGACCCGGCCGGGGCGGTCGCCATGATGCGGCAGTGCGTGCCCATCGCGTCGGTGGTGCTGTCCGCCAGCGCCCAGCTGTTGCGGTCGGCGGTGCGCAGCCAGTTCTGCCAACCGACGAGGACCTGCGCGAACGACTGGGGCGGGTAATTGAGGTTGACCACGTCATAGTTTCCGGTGGGGAAGGTGGCGAAGGTCAGCGAGGTGGTCACCCCGAAGTTGCCACCGCCGCCGCCGCGCAGCGCCCAGAACAGGTCGGGGTTGCTGTTGGCAGAGGCGGTGACGGCCTGGCCGCTGGGCAGCACCACTGACGCCGACGTCAACTGATCACAGAGCAGGCCTGCGTGCCGGGAATGGGCGCCCAGCCCGCCGCCCAGTGCGTGCCCGGCGGCACCGACCGAGGGGCAGGTACCCGTCGGGATGCCCCGGCCGGCCGCGGCCAGCGCCTGATGTATCGCATACAAACTGGTGGCGGGCGTCACAGTGATCTGTCCGCTGGCGGCGTCGTACTTGATGTCACCGGGTAGCTGACGCAGGTCGAGCACCAGGGTGCCGTTCGCGGTAGATGCCCCCACGTAGGAGTGCCCACCACTGCGCGGAGCGACTTTGAGGTTGTGGGCAGCGGCGAATGCGATCGCCTTTTGCACGTCCGCGGGCGATGTCACTGTGACGACCGCTGCTGGTGAGGATCCGTTGTAGTTGGTGTTGAAAACCTGTTTGGCGCTTCCGAATTGCGCACCGCTGTCCGGCAGTATCACTTGCCCTTTGATGGCGGTGGAAAGGCCATCCCAGCCGGAGGCACTCGGAGCGGCGGCGGCGCGCGCCGACGACCCGAAAACCGTCCCCGCGGCTAAAGCTCCGGCCGCCGCCCGCAAAAAGGTCTGCCGCGAGATCTCACGCGTCGGCTCGCGCGGTACCGTCATGCCCGGATTCTGGGCTATCTGGAGTCAACAGCCGTCGTGCCGCATGACGTGTCGCAGGACCTTTAGCAGTCCGTTGCCCAACGGTTGTCGGTTCGATATGTGGTACGCCCAAAGGGCGTGAGGTTAGACCCTGCACGTGCCTGAGCGGGATGGGTATGCCCGTATCGGAGTGTTCGAATTGGTGTGGTGGTGGACTCGATGGTTGTTAATCGGCGACGTGTGCTGGGTGGGGTGCTGGCGGGGAGTGGGCTGCTGGTTTCCGGCTGTCACAGCGTGCCTACGGTGCCGCGCGGCGGTGAACCAGCGGTGCCATGGCCTGATCACGACACCCTTGGTATCGGCTTGGAGGGTTATCCCTATCCGTACCCCGTGCACTATCTGGATGTCACCCACGTCGCCGAGGCGCCTTGGATCGACCGTCAGGCCCCGGAATGGGAGCGGCGTGCGCGTCTCGCATACATGGACGTTCCGCCCGACAGCACGCAATCAAAGGGCGCCGTCCTGTTGGTGCACGGCAAGAACTTCTTTGGCGCGTACTGGAAGGGAGTTATCGAGGCGTTGCGCCACGAGGGTTTCCGGGTAATCGTTCCGGATCTGATCGGCTGGGGTAAGTCCACCAAGCCCTCGACGTTGACCGCGGCTTCGTTGGTGACGCATCTGCGCTCGCTAATCGATCAGCTGAAGGTGGATTCCGTTGCCTTCATTGGACATTCGACCGGGGGGCTCATCGGCATGCACATGGCGCGGGCGCTACCTGAACGGGTGCACACGCTGGTGCTGGAGAATCCGATGGGGCTCGAAGACTATCGAAACGGGCTGACGCGACCGGTGCGGCATCAGGACTGGGCGGACGACGAGCGCTCCCAGACCGCCGATCAGATCCGTCAGTACATGGCGCACTATTTCGTCAACAAAGAGCCGCGGCTCATTGAGCCCTTCGTCGCGGTACGCATGGCCATCGGGCGAGGGCCCGAGTTCGAGCGCTGGGTGCAGAGCTCCGCGGCGGCCTCTGACATGCTTCTCAGCGAGCCTGCCGTGGACTTCGTCGCTTCCTTAGCGACCCCGACGTTATTCATCTGCGGCCTTTCCGACCGCACTTATGTGGGTGCGAAATACACGGCGCCCAAGGACCAAGTGGCCAAAGGGAATATCGCGGCCCTGGCTGAGGGGTTTGCCGCGAGGATGCCCAAGGCCCGCTTCATGGGTGTACCCGACACCGGCCACGTACCGCATTTGGAGTCACCGGCCGCGTTCGGTACAGGATTGCTCGAGTTCTTGCGCTGAACGCCGGGCCCTCGCACTGTTGACGAACAGAAACCGAAGAGCACGGTTTGCCAGCACAGCCGCCGTTGCATGCGCGGGTGTCCGGGCAGTCCATCGAACCGGGGCAAAGCTTTCGGGGCTATACCGATTGGCCTTCAACCCAACGTGCCAATTGCTCCCCCTGGACCCGGGAGAATCCATGGACGTCTGGGTCAGCAGACGCAAGGTGTTCGCGTTGTCGGCGGTCGGCGCGCTTGCGGCTGCGCTTCCCTCCTGCAGCAGTCGCCATAAAAGCAATAGCCAGCCGCCAACGAGCAGCCAGTCGGAGGACGAGGACTCCTACGACCCTGCCAATGGGTATGCCGCTGCGGTTGGACACCACTTGGGTCGCTGATCAACTCGTAGCCGCAGACCAATCCAGCGACGAAGCGTGGGAAGCCCAGTAGATGACGTTCCTCCATTCGGGGGAGGCGCGATTCATCCCGCGCGCCGGTTGGTCGGCGGACAGACACCGACGAACCGCACCGGAATAGTCATTGCCATCCGTGAACGAAGGGATTGCCCGTTGAGGGGTTGGGCTACCCCTGCGTTCAGGGTCTGGCGAACAGCGGCACAAGGATCGAAGGCCCGATGAAGAAACGACTCCGCGGCGGGACTGCATCCGAAACGCTTCACGCCTGCCCCAACCACCGGCGATCCTTCCGCATCCACGCCGTGCATGCCGCTGAGCTCGGGGCATTGATCGTGGCAGTCCAGCTCGCGGCAGGGCTTTCTGCTGAGGCGATGGCCTGCCGTCTGCTCCGAGCCTTAGACGACGACGACGACGACCCGTTCCCTCTTTGATTCCCTCTTTGATCGGGCGCCGGCGGTGCCAGCGTCGTCCTTCGCGGACCCCGGAGTGTTCTGATCTTGAGCGAGGCGGAGTTAGACCGCTTTTGTTGCTGTCGTCCGCGACAATGCGCGCCTGATGAGGCACCCGGTCACGGAGGGCCCTGAGCAGGTCCCGCAAGGACCCAGACAGCCACCGAGGATCTCGCTTGAAACGTGCTGCTACCTCGATCAGATCGGGTAGATTCGGAGTCGCTGGAAAGTCAGCTGGTCCGGGGATGAGTTCCGCCGCTGTCGGCCGCAGAACTCAAGGAGCACAGCTCCGCGCCCGACATGCACGGTGATCGGTCTGCACGTTGGGAAAACACGATGACCACGTCACCTAATTTTGTTGAGCACCGGATCGACCCGACCGTTTGGCGCACCGCCACGTGCGACAACGCCGAAACCAACGACGAGTTCACGGACGTGAAGGGGCGCTTCACCGAACGACGCCGCAAGCCCGCGCCGAGCACCCTCGACGGATACCTCTTCGAGCTGCCTGCGTTGATACTGCTGGACAGAATGCCCACACCCACGCTCGCCACCGGACTCGACGGCGTCGTCATCTACACCAACCCCGCCTTCGCCACCATGCTCGGCTACCCCGACACCACCACGCTGACCGAACAACCGCTCTCCGCGCTGCTGGCCGGACACTCGGCGACCCCGCCGCGCGACTGTGTCACCGCACTGCGCGCCGCCGGCAACGTGGTCATCAGCTGGCTCCACGCCGAGGACTTCCCGATCCGCACCGTAGTATCCGACGCGCTACTCGTTCGCGCCACCGACCCGATACTGCTGATCAGCATCACCGACATCACCGAAGTGACGTGGAACAGCGAGTGTACCTAGGCATTCCCGAATTGCGTTGTTAGGCTAGTGCGCCCGCCGCCGCCGGCCCGTATAGGGGGAGGGGCACCAGCAATCCCTGTCGCCGACCGACGCCCGCGACCCTTCGGTTCGTGTTGT
Organism: uncultured Actinomycetota bacterium; assembly: GCA_963767375.1. Taxonomy (GTDB): domain Bacteria; phylum Actinomycetota; class Actinomycetes; order Mycobacteriales; family Mycobacteriaceae; genus Mycobacterium. The sequence continues at coordinate 133,440 of CAVYDT010000001.1, read as the reverse complement.
CAGATCGCGGCCCCAGCCACCCAAAGACTTAGGTGTCCGCGTCGAGCGGCTTTGGAATAACGCCTCACGAGCAGCCGTTGCAGCCTCGGTCGGGGCTTCTTTCCCGCGACATGGACTGGCCGGGTGCGGCGGGCTTTCCCCCAAGGCTCGCCCCCGGTCGCCAAAACAATAAGGACATTCGATTGGCCCGCGGCGGGAATACCTACCCCACCCGGCAACGGGCAGCCGGTGTGGGGGAGGCGTCGCAAGACATGACCACTAACCTCAGCTGGGCGGCCAAGCGGGCTACGGGAATGGCCAACAGCGTGGAAGCGAACGAACGCCGCCTCCGGCGCGAGTCGCCCATCATCGATTGGGACAAGGCCATTGCCAACCTGCTCGACATCCTCGACGACGAACCGCCCCCGGCCCAGCCCGAGCGCAAGCGTAACGGCCCCCCGGCGCGCTTGCCCAGCTCGAATACCAGCCGCCGCGGACCCAATACGGTCGAGTGGCGCCGCAACTCCAACAGCATCGCCTCCTGTGCCTCCGGGGTTCGCAACACGCGCCCCCAAAACGCGGAGCAGTGTCGGTTCGCGCCAATATGCTGGGTCCGTGTCCACGCCCATCTCAAAGGACGTATTCGTCATCCATAGCCGCAACGAGGCGGCGCGTCAGCCGCCGTTCACATTCCTCCGTGCCATCGGCTCAACCCAATTGAATGGAGCCGGGCGCTCGCGTCTACCGGCTCACCGAGCCCATACATCGGCGAGGTGCTAGACACGGCGTTCAATATGGCGCGGGCAATCGTTGTTCTTATGACGCAGGATGAGATTGCGCATGTCTCGCAAGCGAGGCAACTTTAGATGGGACTCGCGCCCCGACAGTCCGGCACGAGCGCAGCGTGCTCGACTGGAGCCCACTTCAAGGCGAAGCGCCGCCTCGAGGGCTACGGGTCGGGTCTCCCTGATCGAGCTTGGAAGGCGGAGTCTGATGCCCGAGACCTTTGATCCCGGTTACGTCGGCGAGCCGTTCCTGACCCTCTGCGATCAGGCACCGGCGGCGGTTTACCCCTATGGCGCATTCCGCGTCGAATGGGGCCCGATCTTCCATCGCGGCCGACTCGACGGCACCGCGCGTCTCCTCTGTATCGGCCAGGATCCAGCCGAGCACGAGGCGGTGGTCCGCCGGATCCTGGTCGGGACGGCGGGACATCGCGTCCAGGGCTTTCTGGCGAAGCTGGGCCTCGATCGAAGCTATGTAATGGTCAACACCTTCCTCTACAGCGTCTACGGCCAGAGCGGGGGTAACCAGCACGTCAGCGACCCGCCAATCGTCCAATACCGCAACCGATGGCTCTCCGCGCTGCTGGCACCGGGGGCGATCGAGGCGGTCGTGGCCTTCGGATCCCTCGCGGATCAGGCCTGGCATGGCTTTCTTCAGGATCCTGCCAATGCGGCCTGGAAGGCGCTCGCCTATCAGCACGTGCCCCACCCGACCTCGCCGGAGAGCGCGGGCGGGACGCCGGCACAGATCGCCGCCGCGACCAAGGCCATGCTGAGCGAATGGAACGCAGCGCTGCAGATTCTCGGCAACGCCATCACGCAGCGCGACGCAACCCGCCCGTTCTCTCCCTATGGCGCCACATTCCTTCCGACCGAATTGCCCCCCATTCCCGCATTTGATCTGCCGGCAGGAACGCCAGTCTGGATGCAGGGCGAGAGCGGATGGGCGACGCGCACCGGCACGACGGCGGCGCTGAAGCGGCGCACCATTACCGTCGAGGTCCCGGACGGCATCATCCCGGCCGCTTCATAAGGCGACCATCCCAGACGGAGCAGACCCATGAAATTCGTCCTGCACGGCTCTGTGGTCACGATGAACGCCGCCTACGATGTCTGGCCGGACGGCGCGGTCTACATCGACGGGAACCAAATCGTTTCGGCTGGCGACCGTGCGGCGCCGGCGCCCCAGGGGTTCGCCGGAGCCCAGGTCGTCGAGACGGGCGGGTTCATTTTCCCCGGGCTGATCGAGCTGCACAATCACCTGAGCTACGACGCCTTGCCGATGTGGCAGGTCCCGAAGCTCTACAAGAACCGGGGGCAATGGCAGAACGACAAGGACTATGTCCGCTCGGTGTCCGCCCCGATGACGACCATCGCAAATGCCAAGGACCCGCATCTGCTCGCGGCGGTCGCACGTTACGCCGAAACCAAGTGCCTGCTTGGCGGCGTGACGGCCAGCGAGGGCATCTCGCTCAAGTCCGACCAGTTGCAGGCGTACTATCACGGTGCCGTACGGGCGGTCGACGATCCCAATGACGCCCAGTTTCATCGTGCCACGACGCACATTCCCGACGTGGAAGCGTCGCAATGGGCGCAATTCAAGAAGGAGGTCGACAAGGCGTCCTGCCTGCTGCTCCACCTGAGCGAAGGCTTGGACGACGAAGCGCGCAGCGCTTTCCTCGCGCTGAACAACGGCACGGAATGGGCGATCGGTCCGGCACTGGCCGGCATCCATTGCGCCGCGCTCAAGCCCGAGGACTTCGCCGTGATGGCCCAATACAAGGCGTCGATGGTGTGGTCGCCCTTGAGCAACCTTCTGCTCTACGGCGGCACCGCGGACGTCAAATCCGCCCGGGCCGCCGGCGTGCCCGTCGCCCTCGGGTCGGACTGGTCGCCATCGGGCAGCAAGAACCTGCTGAACGAGCTCAAGATTGCCAAGATCGTCAATGAGATCAGCCAGATAGGACTCTCCGACCGCGACATCGTCGCGATGGCGACGAGCAAACCGGCAGCGATCGTGAAATGGGGCGCCCTGATCGGAACCATCGAGCCGTCCAAGCGCGCCGACATCACCGTGATCGCGGCGACGCCCTCGACCGATCCTTATGCGGCCTTGATCGGCGCCAAGGAGACCGACGTCGCACTGGTGCTGGTCGACGGACGCCCGGTCATCGGAACCAAGGACCTCATGTCCGGCTTGGGTGTCGCCGGCGAGGCCCTGGTGCTCGGGACCGATACGCGCGTCGTGGACTACGGGCCGAATGATCCGAAGGTCCTGCCCATCACTTTTGCCGACGCGAGTGCCGCCCTGACCGACGCGTTGCAGCGGTTGCCGACCCTGCTCGCCGACGAGGAGCGCGGGCAGGGTACCGCCGGGCGAAGCCTGACGGCCGCGGCGAAACCCGAGATGCGCCTGGCACTCGATGAAGAGCACTTGAGCGGGTTTGCCCTCCGTCCCCGCCTGCCCCTTGCCGGGCAGCACACGGGGCCGGATGCGCGGATCCTGACGGCGGCAGCCGCGGCACCTCCGCCCAAGTCCCTGAGCCTCGACCCTGTCTGCGTGGCGGATGACGCCGCCTATGGCGGCCGGCTGCAGAGCCAGCTGAACCTGCCCCCCGCGTTCGAGCAGGCGCTAAAAGCCTATTACTGACCCGCCGTGCCCTTACGGCTTTGTCCGCGGCCGATTCTCCTGCCGCCAGCCCGCTAGTCGCCGCGATGAAAGCCACCCAAGAGCGGGCTGGCCACGCTCGTGCCGCCATTACCAGCGGTTTTACAGTGCCCCTGTTCAGTGCCCCCGGCACGACTCGAACGTGCGACCTAGGGATTAGAAGGCCCTTGCTCTATCCACCTGAGCTACGGAGGCAATGCGCAGGTCAGTCTATCTAATAGCGGCCGTGAATCGTTTCAGTCGAACGCCACGCGCACGAAAACCCTTCCCGCGCCGTAATTACCGGTTATGGTGTGGATCTCGACACACGTACAACATCAACTGGTAAACAGTTGTTAACCGCAACGGAGCGTGTGCCTGACGTCGAGGAGTGACGTTGACCATGGTCATGAATGTGACTTCGCGGTGCTCGCGGGCTGGTGCCGAAGCGCTGCGACACGGAGCTCAACTGGCGGCAGACGCGAGAGATACCTTCCGGGCCGGCGCTTTGCTGCTGCGCGGCTCGCCGTTCGCCGTTGGCTGGGTCGCCGGCTGGCTTTCGACCGAGTTTCCCCCACACGTCGTCACCGGGCATGCGTTGTCTCGGTCATCACGCCCGTCGATCGGCCGTGTCGGCACGACGTGGGCCGCGCAACGCGCGGATCAAGCCCTCACCGCCGCGCTCCAGGGGTCCTTCGGGCCAGACTTTCGCGAACTGGTGTGTCATCCGATCTCGGCTCAACCCGCGTGCGCACCCCGCAGTGGCCTGCTGCGCCGGCTCGGGCCACACCAGCGGTACGCGGGACAGACCTCCGACATCTCCTACGGCCCGGGCGGACGCGACAATCTGCTCGACATCTGGCGGCGCCATGACTTGGCGCCCGGGTCCCGGGCGCCGGTGCTGATCCAGGTCCCCGGCGGTGCGTGGGCGGTCGGCGACCAACGAATACAGGGCTACACGCTGATGAGCCACATGGTCGAACTCGGCTGGATCTGCGTCTCGATCAACTACAGCAAGAGCCCGCGTTGCGCGTTTCCCGCCCACCTCATCGACGTGAAGCGGGCGATCGCGTGGGTCCGCGAGAACATCGCCGACTACGGTGGCGACCCCGATTTTCTCGCCATCACCGGCGGCTCCGCGGGCGGCCACCTGGCATCGCTGGCAGCGCTGACCCCCAACGACCCCGCGTTTCAGCCCGGGTTCGAAGACGCGGACACGACCGTGCAGGCGGTGGCGCCGTACTACGGCGTGTACGACTTCACCGACTCGGACAACATGCACGACCTGATGCTGCCGTTCCTTGAGCAGTTCGTGATGAAGGCCCGCTACGCCGACGAGCCCGAGCGGTTCAAGGCGGCTTCGCCGATTTCCTACGCGCACAGGGAAGCTCCGCCGTTCTTTGTGCTGCACGGCGAGAAAGACGAATTGATACCCAGCGGCCAGGCCCGGGCCTTCACCGCGGCGCTGCGGGACGCCGGAGCCGCCACGGTGGCCTACGCCGAACTCGCCAATGCACACCACGCTTTCGACATCACCCCGACGGTCCGGTCACGGCTGGCAGCCAAAGCCGTCGCGGACTTCCTGGGAGTCATCTACGGCCGGCGCGCCAATTCGCTACTGGACTCCGCGCCGCTGTCGGCGACGTCGGCCAGCTGAAGGCCAGCTGAAGGCCAGCTGAAGCGGCGAGCCGAAACTCCGCGCAATTTCGAAGTCGGCTACCCGCCACGAGGTTTCGTCATCGGACCCTCCGTCTCCCGTTGCAGTGACGGGATCCCGGCCCGGATGCTGCTTTCACCAGCGCGTCATCCCGACTAGCGTTGTGCTGACAGCTGGGTTGGCAAGTCTGAGGCAGGAGGCTTGATCGGTGACTGAGTCCCTCGAGGGCGTTGGACTGCCCGACCAGCTGGGCGCGGTTGACTTTCTGTTGCATCGCGGCGAGGCGAATCCGCGGACCCGGTCGGGGATCATGGCGCTCGAACTTCTCGACACCACGCCGGACTGGGACCGGTTCCGGACCCGCTTCGAAAACGCCTCCCGGAAGGTGTTGCGGCTGCGGCAGAAGGTCGTCGTGCCGACGCTGCCGACGGCCGCACCGCGCTGGGTGGTCGATCCCGACTTCAACCTGGACTTCCATGTGCGCCGGGTGCGCGTGTCCGGAGGCGGCACCCTGCGCGAGGTGTTCGACCTCGCCGACTTGATCCTGCAGTCACCGCTGGACATATCGCGGCCACTGTGGACGGCCACGCTGGTCGAGGGCCTGACCGACGGCAGGGCCGCGACGCTGCTGCACGTCAGTCATGCGGTGACCGACGGTGTCGGCGGTGTCGAGATGTTCGCCGAAATCTACGACCTCGAGCGCGACCCACCGGCCAGGCCGACGCCCCCGCTGCCCATCCCGCAGGATCTGTCGCCCAACGATTTGATGCGGCAGGGCATCAACCACCTGCCCATGGCCGTACTCGGCGGCGCCTTGGGCGCAGTGTCCGGCGTCGTATCGGCCGCCGGGCGGGCCGTCCTGGAACCCGCGTCCGCGGTTTCGGGGATCGTCGGATACGCGCTCTCGGGTATCCGGGTGATCAACCGCGCCGCCGAGCCGTCGCCGCTGCTGCGCCGCCGCAGCCTGGCCACCCGCACCGAATCGATCGACATCCCGCTCTCCGACCTGCACAAAGCCGCAAAAGCCGGCGGAGGATCGATTAACGACGCCTATCTCGCTGGTCTGTGTGGCGCCCTGCGCCGCTACCACGACGCCCTCGGAGTGCCGATCAGCACTCTGCCGATGGCGGTGCCGGTGAGCCTGCGGGCCGACGCCGATACGGCCGGCGGCAACCGCTTCACCGGCGTCAACCTCGCGGCACCGCTGGGCACGACCGATCCGGTCTCGCGGATGAAGAAGATCCGCGCGCAGATGACCCAGCGCCGTGACGAGCCGGCGATGAACATCATCGGTTCCATCGCACCGGTGCTGAGCGTCTTGCCGACGGCCGTGCTGGAGGGGATCACCGGGTCGGTGGTCGGCTCGGACGTGCAGGCCAGCAACGTCCCGGTCTACCCGGGCGAGACCTACATCGCTGGCGCAAAAGTCCTGCGGCAGTACGGCATTGGTCCTCTGCCCGGCGTAGCGATGATGGTGGTGCTGATTTCCCGGGGTGGCTGGTGCACCATCACCGTGCGCTACGACAGGGCCTCGGTGCGCAAAGAGGCGTTGTTCGCCCAGTGCCTGCTGGAGGGTTTCAACGAGATCCTGGCCCTGGCCGGTGATCCGGCGCCGCGCGCGGTGCCCGCTTCATTCGATGAACCGGCGGATTCGGCGTCTCGATCGGTGTCCGGCTCATGAGCGCCTCCGAACAGCGCGACGCGCGTAAGCCGGCCCGGGATCTGCAGTTGCCCGGCTCGGTCGCCGAGATCCTGGCAAGTCCTGCCGGCCCGCAGATCGGTGCATTTTTCGACCTGGACGGGACGCTGGTGGCCGGCTTCACCGCCGTCATCCTCACCCAGGAGCGTCTGCGGCGCCGCGACATGGGGGTGGGGGAGCTGCTCAGCATGGTTCAGGCGGGCCTGAACCACACCCTCGGGCGTATCGAGTTCGAAGACCTCATCGGCAAGGCGTCGGCGGCGCTGGCGGGACGACTCCTCGACGACTTGGAGGAGATCGGTGAGCGGCTGTTCGTCCAGCGGATCGAGTCCCGGATCTACCCGGAAATGCGCGAGCTGGTGCGGACGCACGTGGCGCGCGGCCACACCGTGGTACTCAGTTCGTCGGCGCTGACCATCCAAGTCGATCCGGTGGCGCGCTTCCTGGGGATCTCCAACACGCTCACCAACAAGTTCGAGATCAACGAAGACGGATTGCTCACCGGCGCCATCCTGAAGCCGATCTTGTGGGGACCGGGCAAGGCCGCCGCGGTACAGAAGTTCGCGGCCGAGCACGACATTGACCTCAAAGACAGCTACTTCTATGCCGACGGTGATGAGGACGTCGCGTTGATGTACCTGGTTGGCAATCCGCGGCCGACGAACCCCGAAGGCAAGATGGCGACCGTCGCCCGGCGCCGTGGCTGGCCGATTTTGAAATTCAACAGCCGCGGCGGTGTGGGCCTTCGGCGGCAGTTGCGCACACTTGCCGGCTTCAGCACGATGTTCCCGGTCGCCGCCGGTGCGGTGGGAATCGGTGTGCTGACCGGCAGCCGGCGCCGCGGCGTGAATTTCTTTACCTCCAACTTTTCTCAGCTGTTGCTCGCGACCAGCGGCGTGCAGCTGAACGTCATCGGCAAAGAGAATTTGACCGCCCAGCGGCCGGCCGTCTTTATCTTCAACCACCGCAACCAGGTTGACCCGGTGATCACCGGCGCCCTTGTGCGCGACAACTGGGTCGGCGTGGGAAAAAAGGAACTCCAGAACGACCCCGTCATGGGCACCCTCGGCAAGTTGGTGGACACCGCGTTCATCGACCGCGACAATCCAGTCTCGGCGGTCGAGACGCTGCACACCGTGGAAGAGCGTGCCAAGAAAGGACTTTCGATCGTAATCGCCCCCGAGGGCACCCGGATCGACACCACTGAAGTCGGGCCGTTCAAGAAGGGGCCGTTCCGCATGGCGATGGCGGCCGGCATCCCGATCGTGCCGGTGGTGATCCGTAATGCGGAGATCGTCGCCTCGCGAAACTCCACCACGATCAATCCGGGCACGGTCGATGTCGCGGTGTTTCCGCCGATTCCGGTCGACGACTGGACCCTTGACAGGTTGCCGGAACACATCGCCGAGGTGCGCCAGCTCTACCTGGATACTCTGGCGGACTGGCCGATGGAGGAGCTGCCGCAGTTCGATCTGTACGCCCGAGCCAAAAAAGCGGCGCCCAAGAAGGCAGCGAAAAAGGCCCCCGCCGCCAAGAAGGCCAAGGCGCCGGCGAAGAAGACTCCCGCAAAGAAGTCTGCCGCAAAGCAGGCGCAACCGAAGAGCCCGGCCAAGGCGAATCCGAACGAATCCGAGGTCGCTCTCAAAGACGGTGAGGCACAACAGTCGCCAGTGGAACGGTCGTGACCGAATCGGCCGCAGACACCAGCGCTGTTCTCACCGCGCAAGATTCGCTGGTGCTGGCGTCCATGGAGACCCCGGTCGAGATGCAGCTGGTGCTGGATTGGCTGGGCCGGCAACGGGCCCGAAACCCAGACGCGAAGTTCGAAGTATTGAGGCTGCCCGCCAGCGATGCACCGCCGACGGCGCTGACCGCGCTGGTGGGGCAGCTCGAGTCCGGTGAGGACCGTTCCGTCGTGCCGGTGCGGGTGTTCTGGCTGCCGGCGCCGGACCGCGGCAGACTCGCCAAGCTGGCCGGGCTGCTCCCGGGCCGAGATCCCTACCAGCCCAACCAACGCCTGCAACGCCACATCCTGGATAAGGATCCCCGCCGCGCGCGGGTGGTGGCCGGCGACCCGGCCAAGGTGTCCGAACTCCGCCAGCAGTGGCGTGACACCACCGTCGGAGAGGACGAGCGCGATTTCGCCCAGTTCGTCACGCGCCGGGCGTACTTGGCGATGGAACGGGCCGAGTACCGAATCCTCGGACCGCAATACAAGTCCCCGCGCCTGCTGAAGCCAGAGATCTTGGCGTCCACGCGGTTTCGTGCCGGCCTGCAAAAGATCCCGGGCGCTACCGTCGAAGAAGCCGGGAAGATGCTCGACGAACTCGCTACCGGGTGGAGCAGAGTCTCTGTCGACCTGGTTGGCGTCCTCGGCAGGGCGCTCAGCCGCGGATTCGAACCAGAGATCGATTACGACGAGTATCAGGTCGCGGCGATGCGTACCGGGCTGGAGGCACATCCAGCGGTGCTGCTGTTCTCGCACCGGTCCTACATCGACGGCGCGGTGGTGCCGGTCGCGATGACGGAGAACCGGCTGCCGCCGGTGCACGTGTTCGCCGGTATCAACCTGTCGTTCGGGGTGATGGGCCCGTTGCTGCGACGCTCCGGGGTCATCTTCATCCGCCGCAACATCGGCGAAAACCCGCTCTACAAATACGTTTTACGGGAATACGTCGGCTACATCGTGGAGAAGCGGTTCAATCTGAGCTGGTCTATCGAGGGCACTCGCTCGCGTACCGGCAAGATGCTGCCACCCAAGCTCGGTCTGATGTCGTATGTGGCCGACGCTTACCTGGACGGTCGCAGCGAAGACATTCTGCTGCAGCCGGTGTCGATCAGCTTCGATCAGTTGCACGAGACCGCCGAGTACGCCGAATACGCGCGCGGCGGCGAAAAGACACCCGAGGGCATCGGCTGGCTGTACAACTTCATCAAGGCGCAGGGCGAACGCAACTACGGCAAGATCTACGTCCGCTTCCCCGAGGCCGTGTCGATGCGCCAACACCTCGGCCCGCCACACGGTCAGCTGGCGCAGGACAAGGACGCCAAACGTCTTGCGCTGCAGAAAATGTCGTTCGAAGTCGCGTGGCGGATTTTGCAGGCGACACCGGTGACGGCGACGGGTTTGGTGTGCGCGCTGCTGCTAACCACTCGCGGCGCCGCGCTGACGCTCGACCAGCTCCACCACACGCTGCAGGATTCACTCGATTACCTCGAGCGCAAGCAAACCCCGATGTCGACCAGTGCGCTGCGGCTGCGCACCCGCGACGGTGTGCGCGCGGCGGTGGACGCGCTGTCCAACAGGCATCCGATCACTCGTGTCGACGGCGGGCGGGAACCGGTGTGGCGCATCGCATCTGATGACGAACTCGCGGCGGCGTTCTACCGCAACTCGGTAATACACGCCTTCCTGGAGACCTCGATCGTCGAGCTGTCGCTGGCGCACGCCAGGCGCGCGATCGGCGACCGGATGGAAGCGTTCTGGTCCCAAGTGATGCGGCTGCGCCATCTGCTGAAATTCGATTTCTACTTCGCGGATTCGGCGGCGTTTCGGGAGAACATCGCCGAAGAGATGGCGTGGCATAAGGATTGGGAATCGCACGTCGCCGCCGGGGGAGACGAGATCGACGCCTTACTCTTTGCCAAGCGGCCGTTGATGTCGGGCGCGATGTTGCGGGTGGTCTTCGAGTCGTATGAGATCGTCGCCGACGTGTTGCGCGATGCGCCGACCGGCATCGGCGATAAGGAGCTGACCCACCTGGCGCTCGGCGTCGGCCGTCAGTACGTCGCGCAGTCCCGGGTCCACAGCAACGAGTCGGTGTCGACGCTGTTGTTCGCCACCGCGCGCCAGGTCGTCGCCGACCAGGACCTGATCGGACCCGGCCCTGATCTCGCCGAACGGCGCGTCGCGTTCCGGCGGGAATTGCGCGACATCGTCCGCGATTGCGATTACGTCGGGCAGATCGCACGCACGCAATTCGTCTCGCGCGAGGCAGAGTCACTTCAGAAGGCACGGGCAAGCCGAGCTCAGTAGTCGGGTTCCGCGCCCATACCCTTGAGGGCATGACGCTCCCACGACCAGCCGGTAAGGCTGCGCTGGTCTGGCCGCTGCTGACCGGCATCGCGATGCTGGCCGGCTGCACGGCGGCAGGGATCGGGGCGCTGTCACTGGCGGACGCGCTGACCGCCACCGGGCTGCCCGATCCGGGCCCGGCGACCACGCTGGGGCTGCCCTTCGTCCGGGCGGCCGGCGAGATCGCCGCGGTGCTGGCCGTCGGGTCGTTTCTTTTCGCGGCGTTTCTGGTTCCGCCGCAGCGCAGCGGGGTGCTCGATGCCGGCGGATATCGTGCCCTCCGGCTGGGGACCGTGGCATCCGGGGCGTGGGCGGTATGTGCTGCCTTGCTGGTGCCGCTGACCATCTCTGACGTGTCCGGCCAACCGTTGGCCGACCACCTCAACCCGGTGACCCTCTGGTCGTTGGCCGGCCTAGTGAACACCGCCTCCGCCTGGCGCTGGACCACGGTGCTGGCGGCGACGGTGACACTGGCGAGCCTGGCGGTGCTGCGCTGGTCATGGACGCCGCTGTTGCTCGCGGGGTCGTTGGTGACCCTTGTCCCGCTCGGGCTGACCGGTCACTCGTCGGCCGGCGGCTCGCACGACCTGGCCACCAACAGCCTGCTGATTCACCTCGTCGCGGCCAGCCTGTGGGCCGGTGGCCTGCTCGCCCTACTCGCCCACGGCTTGCGCCGCGGTGACCACATCGGCCTGGCGGCGCGGCGGTTCTCCGCGATCGCGCTGTGGTGTTGGATCGCGATGGGACTCAGCGGTTTCGTCAATGCCGTGGTCCGGGTTCCGCCGTCCGACCTGCTGACCACCGGCTACGGACGCCTGGTGGTTGCCAAGTTCCTCGCGCTCTGCGCGCTGGGGTTCCTCGGCTGGCGCCAGCGGCGCGCCGGAGTCGTTGCGCTGCAAGCCGATCCGAGCCCGCCAAATGCGCGCAGTGTCCTGATCCGCCTGGCGCTCGTCGAGGCTGCCATCTTCGGTGTGACTTTCGGCATCGCCGTCGGGCTGGGCCGGACACCCCCGCCGCCGCCACCGCTTCGGCTGCCGTCAATTCCCGAAGCCGAGATCGGCTACGACTTCGCCGGACCGCCCACCGCGGCGCGCATCCTGTTCGATTGGCGCTTCGACCTGATCTTCGGCACGGCGGCAATCATTCTCGCGGGTGTGTACGTGGCGGCGGTGCTGCGGCTGCGCCGCCGCGGTGACCACTGGCCGCCCGGCCGGATCCTGGCCTGGCTGCTCGGCTGCCTGGCCTTGCTGTTCGTGACGTCGTCGGGCGTCGGTCGCTACATGCCGGCGATGTTCAGCATGCACATGGCCGCGCACATGGGACTGTCGATGCTGGTGCCGGTCCTGCTGGTGCTGGGTGCCCCGGTCAGCCTGGCCTTGCGGGCGCTGCCCGCCGCCGGGCGCGATGACCCCCCAGGCATGCGGGAATGGCTGTTGGCGGCGCTGCACAGCCGGTTCTCCCGGATCGTCACCAACCCGATCGTGGCCACGGTGCTGTTCGTCGCCGGCTTCTACGGGCTGTACCTGTCGAGCCTCTTCGACACCGCGGTCGGTAGTCACGCCGGGCATCTGGCGATGAACGTGCACTTTCTGCTCAGCGGTTACTTGTTCTACTGGGTGGTGATCGGGGTGGACCCGACGCCGCGGCCCATTCCGCCGCTGGCCAAGGTGGGCGTGGTGTTCGCCTCGCTGCCGTTGCACGCGTTCTTCGGTGTGGAGCTGATGAGCACCCGAACCGTGCTCGGCGCCGCCTACTACCGATCGCTGGGCCTGAGCTGGCACACCGATCTGCTGGGTGATCAGCGGCTGGGCGGCGGAATCGCTTGGGCCGCAGGCGAACTGCCTCTGGTCATCGTCATGATCGCGCTGCTGGTGCAGTGGGCCCGCAGCGACCAGCGGACCGCCCGGCGGTTGGATCGCGCGGCCGACCTCGACGACGACGCCGACCTGGCCGCCTACAACGCGATGCTGGCCCAGCTGGCGCACCGCGACGAGCCGGGGCGTTAACGGCCCCAGGGCCCCGGTCGCTTATCCACAGTCGCTGCTTTTTCCACAGGTCCCCGTCGCCGTGGCGCGGGTCGCACCGGCTTGTCGGTAACCCGAGGGGCAATGGGACATCAAGCACGAGCGCTACATGGGATAGCTACGAAAGGAATGAGTCAATGTTCGAAACACCTCTTACCGTGGTCGGGCACATCGTCAACGACCTTCAGCGCCGTAAGGTCGGCGATCAGGACCTCGTCAAGTTCCGGGTGGCCAGCAATTCGCGCCGCCGCACCGCCGACGGCGGTTGGGAGCCGGGCAATTCGCTGTTCATCACGGTCAACTGCTGGGGGAGATTGGTCGGCGGAGTGTGCGCCGCGCTGAGCAAGGGCGCGCCGGTGATCGTGGCCGGACAGGTCTACACCAGCGAGTACGAGGACCGTGACGGCAACCGTCGTTCGTCGTTGGAGATGCGGGCCACGTCGGTGGGGCCGGATCTGTCGCGGGTATTCGTGCGCATCGAGAGGCCGAGCTACACCGGTCCGACGACGGACGATGCCCCGGCACCGGTGGTAACCCCGGCCGACGCTCCCGACGAGAACGCCCCCGCCGAGGACGGCCCCGTGCAGTCCGGCGACTCCGCGGCGCTGCCTCTCTCGGCTTAGTGCACTCGGGCGGTGCCTAGGATGGTCCCGGATAACTGCAAAGACCAGAAAGGCAACACCGCGGCATGGCTGAGTTCATCTACACGATGAAGAAGGTCCGCAAGGCGCACGGCGACAAGGTGATCCTGGACGACGTCACGTTGAGCTTCTTTCCGGGAGCCAAGATCGGTGTCGTCGGCCCGAATGGCGCCGGCAAGTCGAGCGTCTTGCGGATCATGGCCGGTTTGGACAAGGCGAACAACGGCGACGCGTTCCTGGCCACTGGCGCCAGCGTCGGCATCCTGCAACAGGAGCCGTCGCTGAACGAGGAGAAGACCGTCCGCGGCAACGTGGAAGAGGGCATGGGCGACATCAAGGTCAAGCTCGACCGGTTCAACGAGGTCGCCGAGCTGATGGCCACCGACTACTCCGACGAGTTGATGGAGGAGATGGGCCGGCTGCAAGAGGAACTCGACCACGCCGAGGCGTGGGACCTCGACTCGCAGCTGGAGCAGGCCATGGACGCGCTGCGCTGCCCGCCGCCCGACGAGCCGGTGACCAACCTCTCCGGCGGGGAGCGCCGCCGCGTCGCGTTGTGCAAATTGCTGTTGTCCAAACCCGACCTGCTGCTGCTCGACGAGCCGACCAACCACCTGGACGCCGAGAGCGTGCAGTGGCTCGAACAGCATCTCGCCAGCTACGCCGGCGCGATTTTGGCCGTCACCCACGACCGCTACTTCCTCGACAATGTCGCCGAATGGATCCTGGAGCTGGACCGCGGCCGCGCATATCCGTACGAAGGCAACTATTCGACGTATCTGGAGAAAAAGGCCGAGCGGATCTCGGTGCAGGGTCGCAAGGACGCCAAGCTGCAGAAGCGGCTGCAAGACGAGCTGGCCTGGGTCCGGTCCGGGGCCAAGGCGCGTCAGGCGAAGAGCAAAGCGAGGCTGCAGCGCTACGAGGAAATGGCGGCCGAGGCCGAGAAGACGCGCAAGCTCGATTTCGAGGAGATCCAGATCCCGGTCGGGCCCCGATTGGGCAACGTGGTCGTCGAGGTGGACCACCTCGACAAGGGCTACGAGGGACGCACCCTGATCAAGGACCTGTCGTTCACGCTGCCCCGCAACGGCATCGTCGGGGTCATCGGTCCCAACGGGGTCGGCAAGACCACGCTGTTCAAGACCATCGTCGGGCTCGAGGAGCCCGACAGCGGCACGGTCAAGGTCGGTGAGACCGTCAAGCTGAGCTACGTGGACCAGGCCCGCTCGGGCATCGATCCGAAGAAGACCGTGTGGGAAGTCGTCTCCGACGGCCTGGACCACATCCAGGTGGGTCAGACCGAAGTGCCGTCTCGTGCCTACGTGTCGGCGTTCGGGTTCAAGGGGCCCGACCAGCAGAAGCCGGCCGGTGTGTTGTCCGGTGGCGAACGCAACAGGCTCAACCTCGCGCTGACGCTCAAACAGGGTGGCAACCTGATCCTGCTGGACGAGCCGACCAATGACCTCGACGTCGAAACGCTGAGCTCGTTGGAGAACGCCCTGGTGGAATTTCCCGGCTGTGCGGTGGTGATCTCGCACGATCGCTGGTTCCTGGACCGCACCTGCACGCACATCCTGGCCTGGGAGGGCGACGACGACAACGAGGCCAAATGGTTCTGGTTCGAGGGCAACTTCGGCGCCTACGAGGAAAACAAGGTAGAACGGCTCGGCGCCGACGCGGCGCGGCCACACCGGGTGACCCACCGCAAGCTGACACGGGACTAATGTCGGCTCTGCCACCGCGATGCGGCCGCCACGGCCGCTGAGGAGCGGGGCGCTTGAGCCTGGTGGCAGCCGTCGCGAGATGGGAGCAATCGGTATGACGATCGATCCCGGAACTAAGCACGTCGCCGAACCGTGGACCGACCGGGACATTCCCGAGTGGATCGCAAAGGCCTACATCGACAGCTATCGCGGCCCACACGTCGACGAGCCCGAAGGGTCAGACACCGTCAACCGCGACCTTCCCGCATCGCTGGTGACGCCGGCCATGCTGGCCGCGCACTATCGGCTCGGCCAAAGCCGTCCAGTCGGGGACAGCCGTGTTTGCGCATACCCGGCAGACGATCCCGCCGGCTTCGGTCCGGCGCTGCAGGTGGTCACCGACCACGGCGGCATGCTGATGGATTCCGTGACCGTGTTGTTGCACCGACTCGGGGTCGGCTACGACGCCATCATGACCCCGGTGTTCGAGGTGCACCGCAGCCCCACCGGAGAGCTGATCAGCGTCAAACCGAAAGCCGACGACGCATCGCCCTACGTCGGCGAGGCCTGGATATACGTCCACCTGCTGCCCTTCGTGGATCACGCGGCCCTCGACGAGGTGGAACGGCTGCTGCCCAACGTCCTCGCCGATGTGCAGCGGGTCGCCACCGACGCGACAGCGCTGATCGCCACGATGAGCGAACTGGCCGCAGCGATCGACAGCGACTCGCAAGGCCACTATTCAGCGCCCGACCGCGAAGATGTCGCGGCGCTGCTGCGCTGGCTGGGCAACGGAAACTTCCTGTTGCTCGGCTACCAGCCATGCCGGGTGCGCGACGGGTTGGTCATCGGCGACGGCTCGAGCGGCCTGGGCGTGCTGCAGGCCCGCTCGGGTACCCGCCCCCGGCTGACCGACGACGACAAATTGCTGGTGTTGGCTCAGGCCGCCGTCGGCAGTTACCTGCGATACGGCGCCTACCCCTATGCGATCGCGATCCGCGAAAACCTCAACGACGGTGACGGCGGCATCATCGAGCATCGCTTCGTGGGGCTCTTCACGGTCGCCGCGATGAACGCCGACGTCCTGGAGATCCCGTCGATCTCGCGGCGGGTTCGTGAGGCGCTCGACTTGGCCGGCAGCGATCCCAGCCACCCAGGCCAACTTCTGCTCGACGTCATCCAGACCGTCCCGCGCCCGGAACTGTTCACGCTGAGCGCCGAACGGCTTCTCGCGATGGCCAAAGCGGTGGTGGACCTGGGGTCTGAACGCCGCGCATTGTTGTTCCTGCGGGCGGATCGCCTGCAGTACTTCGTCTCGTGTCTGGTGTATGTGCCTCGCGATCGCTACACCACGCCCGTGCGATTGCAGATCGAAGACATCCTCGTCCGCGAGTTCGCCGGGACGCGACTGGAATTCACCGCGCGAGTCAGCGAATCACCCTGGGCACTAATGCATTTCATGGTACGTCTGCCCGAAGATGCTCCGGCCCCGGCCGATGTCTCAGAAGCCAACCGGGTCCGGATCCAGGGGTTGTTGAGCGAAGCCGCTCGAACCTGGGGCGACCGCCTGATCGCGGCCGCCGCGACCGGCTCTGTCGGGCGCGCGGACGCCGAGCACTACGCGAACGCCTTCTCCGAAGCCTACAAACAGGTTTTCACCCCTGCCAATGCGATCGACGACATTGCGATCATCAATGAGCTGACCGATGATTCGGTCAAGCTGGTGCTCGCCGAGCGTGACGACCAAGGGGTCGCCCGACTCACCTGGTACCTGGGTGGACACGCCGCCTCGTTGAGCAGGCTGCTCCCGATGCTGCAAAGCATGGGCGTGGTGGTGCTCGAGGAGCGACCGTTCACGGTCACCCGGCCGGACGGGATGCCGGTGTGGATCTATCAGTTCAGGATCTCGCCACACTCGGCCATCCCGCTGGACCCCACAAGGGCCGAGCGGGACGCGGCTGCGCAGCGATTCGCCGACGCGGTCACCGCGATCTGGCAGGGCCGCGTCGAGATCGACCGGTTCAACGAGTTGGTGATGCGCGCGAACCTGTCCTGGCAGCAGGTCGTGCTACTGCGCGCCTACGCGAAATACCTGCGGCAGGTGGGCTTCCCCTACAGCCAGTCCTATATCGAAACGGTGCTCAACGAGCACCCCTCGACCGCGCGATCACTGGTCAGACTGTTCGAAGCGCTCTTCGACCCCAGGCCCGCGGGTTCGCCGACGAGCCGCGATGCCCAAGCGGCCGCGGCAGCGGTGGCCGCCGACATCGATGCGCTGGTGAGCCTGGACACCGACCGCATACTGCGCGCGTTCGCGTCGCTGGTACAGGCCACCTTGCGGACCAATTATTTTGTCACCCGGGAGGGTTCGGCGCGCAGCCGAAATGTGTTGTCGATCAAGCTCAATGCCCAGCTGATCGATGAGCTGCCGCTGCCGCGTCCCAAGTTCGAGATCTTCGTGTATTCACCCCGGGTCGAAGGCGTACACCTGAGGTTCGGGCCCGTGGCGCGTGGTGGGCTGCGCTGGTCGGACCGCCGAGATGATTTCCGAACCGAGATCCTCGGTCTGGTCAAGGCGCAGGCGGTGAAGAACGCGGTCATCGTGCCGGTTGGGGCCAAGGGTGGCTTCGTCCTCAAGCGGCCGCCGCTGCTCACTGGCTCGAAGATTTCTGCTGCCGCTGACCGTGATGCCCTTCGCGACGAGGGCGTGGCCTGCTATCAGTTGTTCATTTCCGGGTTGCTCGACGTCACCGACAACGTCGATCACGCGACCGGCGAAGTCAGCGCACCGACCGAGGTGGTGCGGCGCGACGGCGACGACGCCTACCTGGTGGTGGCCGCCGACAAAGGCACGGCCACGTTCTCCGACATCGCCAACGATGTCGCCAAGTCCTACGGGTTCTGGCTGGGCGACGCATTCGCCTCCGGCGGATCGGTGGGCTACGACCACAAGGCGATGGGCATCACCGCCAAAGGCACGTGGGAGGCCGTCAAGCGACATTTCCGCGAGATCGGGGTCGATACCCAGACTGAGGATTTCACCGTCGTGGGCGTCGGCGACATGAGCGGCGACGTCTTCGGCAACGGCATGCTGCTCTCCAAGCACATCAGGTTGATCGCCGCCTTCGATCACCGGCACATCTTCCTCGACCCGGACCCGGATGCCGCGGCGTCGTGGGCCGAACGCCGGCGGATGTTCGACCTGCCCCGGTCCAGCTGGGACGACTACGACAAGTCGTTGATCAGTGCGGGCGGCGGGGTGTTCAGCCGTGAGCAGAAGGCGATCCCCGTAAGCGCGCAGGTCCGCGCCGCACTTGGCATCGAAGGCCCGGCCGATATGCAAAGCACCGAGATGTCTCCGCCCAATCTCATCCGGGCAATTCTGCAGGCACCGGTCGACCTGTTGTTCAACGGCGGCATCGGCACCTACATCAAGGCCGAAACCGAGTCCGACGCCGACGTCGGTGATCGCGCTAACGATCCGGTGCGGGTCAACGGAAATCAGGTGCGCGCCAAGGTCATCGGTGAGGGCGGCAATCTCGGGGTGACCGCGCGCGGCCGCGTCGAATTCGATCTGTCGGGCGGGCGGATCAACACCGACGCACTGGACAATTCGGCCGGCGTTGACTGTTCAGACCACGAGGTCAACATCAAGATCCTGATCGACTCGCTGGTCACCGCAGGCAAAGTCAGAGCCGAGGAGCGCAAACAGCTGCTGGAATCGATGACCGATGAGGTCGCGCACCTGGTGCTCGCCGACAACGAGGACCAGAACGACTTGATGGGAACCAGCCGCGCCAACGCGACCAGCATGTTCCCGGTGCACGCCGACCAGATCAGGCACCTGGCTGAACGCGGCCTCAACCGGGAATTGGAGGCGTTGCCGTCGGAGAAAGAGATTCAGCGGCGAACCGATGCCGGCATCGGGCTCACCTCGCCCGAGCTCGCCACATTGATGGCCCACGTCAAACTGGGGCTCAAGGAGGAGCTGCTGGCCACCGAACTCCCGGATCAGGATGTGTTCGCGTCCAGGCTTCCCCTGTACTTCCCGACGCCACTGCGCGAACGGTTCACCCCGGAGATCCGGTCGCACCAGCTGCGCCGAGAGATCGTCACGACGATGTTGATCAACGATCTGGTGGACATCGCCGGCATCAGCTATGCCTTCCGGATCACCGAAGACGTCGGTGTCGGGCCGATCGACGCGGTCCGCACCGCTGCCGCCACCGACGCGATCTTCGGGGTGGGTCACATCTGGCGGCGGATCCGCGCGGCAAACCTGCCGGTCGCGCTGTCGGATCGGATGACACTGGATACCCGACGGCTGATCGACCGGGCCGGACGCTGGCTGCTCAACTATCGTCCGCAGCCATTGGCGGTCGGCGCCGAAGTCAACCGATTCGCCGCCAAGGTCAAGGCGCTGACACCGCGGATGTCGGAGTGGTTGCGTGGAGACGACAAGGCCATCGTCGAACAGGAAGCCGCCGAGTTCGCGTCGCAGGGTGCGCCCGCGGATCTCGCCTACCGGGTCGCGGCCGGTCTGTACCGCTACAGCCTGCTCGACATTATCGACATCGCCGACATCACCGAGATCGACACCGCCGAAGTCGCCGACACTTACTTCGCCCTTATGGACAGCCTGGGCACCGACGGATTGCTGACGGCGGTTTCCCAGCTACCCCGAAACGACCGCTGGCATGCGTTGGCGCGCTTGGCGATTCGCGACGACATCTACGCTTCGCTGCGATCCTTGAGCTTCGATGTGCTTGCCGTCGGGGAGCCCGACGAGAGTGGCGAGGAGAAGATCGCCGAGTGGGAACACACCAGCGCCTCTCGGGTGGAGCGCGCCCGCCGGACGCTGGACGAGCTGCGCGAAAGCGGCCAGAAGGATCTGGCGACCCTGTCGGTGGCGGCGCGGCAGATCCGCCGCATGACACGAACCAGCGGACGGGGATCGTCAGGGTGAGTGTCGGATACCTCGCGCCGGTGCCGGTGCGCTGGTCGGACATCGACATGTACCAGCACGTCAACCATGCGACCATGGTCACCCTTCTCGAAGAGGCCCGTGTCCCGTTTCTGAGTCCCGCGTTCGCCCTCGACGTTGCGATCGTCGGCTTGCTGGTCGCTGATGTCCGCGTCACCTACAAGGGGCAGCTGCGGCTCACTGATTCGCCGTTACAGGTGACGATCTGGGTGAAGCGGCTGCGCGCGGTGGACTTCACGCTTGGATATGAGGTGCGCTCGGTCAACGCCGATCCCCAGTCCAGACCGGCCGTCATCGGCGAGTCGCAGCTGGCCGCGTTCCACATCGAGGAACAACGGCTGGCGCGGCTGTCACAACACCACCGGGAGTACCTGCAGCGGTGGCTAAGGGAATAGACGGGGAATCGGGGCGCGCGGCCGAGCGTGGCTTATGGCTGGGCCCGGAATCTAGGGCTGCCCACCGCGCGGATCTCGCCGCATTCGTCGATCACGCGATTCGGCTCGACGATGCCGCGGTCATCCGGTTGCGCGCTCGATCCGCTGGTCTGCTGACGGCGTGGGTGGCAACCGGTTTCGATGTGCTGGCCAGCCGGGTGGTGGTCGCCAAGTTGCGGCCCGGCGATTTGTCGGTCGGCGCAAACGAATTGGCGCGCGGCCTGTCGGCGATGGACGCCTCCGGCTACGTCGACCCAGGCTTCGCCATGGACTCGGCATGGCGCGGCGCGTTACCCCCAGAATCGGGCTTTACCCACGTCGATGACGTCCCGGCCCGGGTGATGCTCGAGTTGGCGCAGCAAGGCGCACGACTGGCGAAGCAACACAGCAGTTCTCACGGGCCGCCGGTCTCCCTGCTCGACCAGGAAGTCATTCGGGTCAGCTCCAACGACGTCAGCGTCGGACTGCCCATGCGTTGCGCATTCGCTTTGACCGCAATGGGTTTCCTACCGCAAGCACCGGAGGCGATGGACGCCGACGAGATGATCCGGGTCCGGATGACGCCGGCGTGGTTGCGCGTCGACGCCCGGTTCGGGTCGGTCTACCGGCGTCGCGGCAATCCTGCGCTGGTATTGCGCTGAGCAATTGCGGTCTCAGGGCCCGTAGAGCAGCCACAGCGGGAGAACGGAGTCCAGGTAGTCAATGAATTTCTGGAGTCCCACTCGGTACTGTCCGAACCCGTAAGGATCTTCCGCATACTCTGGAAACGCGATGCCCAGCCCGAACAAGCCAGGAGCAAGTATTCCGTTCTGCTGGTTGTATTCCAGCTGGCCCCATTGTGGTGTCTCAGGCAGCTTTCGCCGTTCGAAGCCGACGGTGTAAACAACACGGTCGCACTCGGCGAGTTTCTCTTCGAATTCCGGGCTGGAGACCCAGCACCTCTCCAGTCGTTCCGGAAAAGTCCCATCGATGTTTTCCCGGGCCCACACAGCCGCTCGCCCTTTGAGCCCCGTGTCGTCGAACAAGATCCAATCATCCAGATATACAGCGTATTTGAGCGGGCTGCGATAGAAATTGATCACCTTCGCGACCGGATGGCGCAGCAGTTGTGGCAGGGCGATCATCGACGAGTGGGACGAGCCGAAGACGGCGACCGTGGCACCTTCCAGCGGCACCTGTGCAAGCTTCTCGGGATCGAGAGCGACCTCAACGGGGATTTCTTCGAGGTGGGGGTAGGAGAGTTTCTTGGGTACCGCCCCGACGGCGAGGACGACATTTTCGGAGGCGACCGGCCGCTGCTGCGTTTGAATTGTCCACTGTCTGCTCCGCAGACGCAGGGCAGTCGCGGTCGTTTCGAAGACGTCGACTCGCTCGCGCAAGTGCTCGGTGACCCACACCAACGGCTCGGCGACCAGCGCGAGGACGCACGTTTCGTCGGGGTCGACTTCTTGCAATGGCAGTGGGGGCGCCTCGGAAAACCGAAATGCGTCAGAGTGATTCAAAAAGCTCAGGAACGTCCCGGCAATGGTGTTACTCGACACCGACCGCCACTTTTGGCCGAGGTCTCCGGCGGCGAAGGCGGGATCAATCCAGGCGATCTTTTCCGGTGCGATGCCCTGATCCAGCAGCTTTCCGACCGCGGCAATTCCCGCGGCGCCGGCTCCGATCACTGTCCACGCGTAGGTCGGCATGTACCACATATAGAGCAAGGATCGCCGCAGCGCTTGGATGAATGACGGCTACACCAGCCAGGCCGCACTGTTCGGCGGCAATTGCTCGTGCACCAATGGCGCGCTGACCAGCACGAGCTCGCCGTCCGGCAGCGCGATCGGGCGCTTGCCGGTGTTCAGCGCGCACACCAGGCCGCCGGAGCGCCGGAATATCACCGCACCGCGCGGTGCGGTCAGCCACTCGATGTCGGCGCCGTCGAATTCGGAACGCTCCCTGCGCAATTCGAGTAGACGCCGGAAGAAGGACAATGTCGAATCGGCGTCCGCCTGCTGCTTTTCCGCGGTCAGCGTCGCCCAATCAGCTGGCATCGGCAACCAGGTGTCAGCCGAAGCGGAGAACCCGAACGGGGGAGCCTCGCCCGACCACGGAATCGGAACCCGGCACTTGTCGCGGCCGCGTTCGGTATGCCCGGAGCGCTCCCATGTCGGATCCTGCAGCACCTCCTCGGGCAGGTCCAACACGTCGGGCAACCCGAGCTCTTCGCCGTTGTAGATGAACACCGCGCCCGGCAGGGCGAGCATCAGCATCGCCATGGCCCGCGCCCGGCGCAGCCCGATCTCGCCGCCGCCGTAGCGGGTGACCTCGCGGCCCACGTCGTGGTTGGACAGCGTCCAGGTGGGGATGGCGTTTTCGATCGCGGTGGCCGCCAGCGAATTCTGTATCGCGTCGCGGACTTCGTCCGCGTCGAAGTCGATTTTCGTCAGCCGGAAGTTGAAGCCGAGATGCAGTTCGTCGGGCCGCAGGTACTCGGCCCAGCGGATGTTGTCGGTGACCCAGACCTCGCCGACGGTGACCGCCCCGGGATAGTCGTCGACGACCCTGCGGATGTCGCGGTGAATCTCATGCACACTCGGGTGGTTGAAGCGCGGGTCGTCGTCGGTATGGTGCAACACCTTGGCCCCGACGTCCGGCGAATCCGGCAGGCCGGGCGGCTTGGCCATCCCGTGCGCCACGTCGATGCGGAAGCCGTCCACGCCGCGCTCCAGCCAGAACCGCAGCGTCTTCTCGAAGTCGTCGAAGACGTCTGGGTGTTCCCAGTTCAGATCGGGCTGCTCGGTGTCGAAAAGGTGCAGGTACCACTGGCCGGGGTTGCCATCGGGTTCCACCACCCGAGTCCAGGCCGATCCGCCGAACACCGACGTCCAGTTGTTGGGCGGCAGTAAACCGTCGGGGCCGAGACCGTCGCGAAAGATGTAGCGATCCCGCGCGGCGCTGCCCGGGCCGGCGGCCAGCGCGGCCTGAAACCATAGGTGCGCCGAACTGGTGTGGTTGGGCACGACGTCCATGGTGATCTTGATGCCGCGCTTGTGGGCCTCGGCGATCAGCCGCTCGATCGCTGCCATTCCACCGAACAGCGGGTCGACGTCACGGGGATCGGCGACGTCGTAGCCGTGGTCGGCCATAGGCGAGACGGTGACGGGGTTGAGCCAGATCGCGTCGATACCCAGTTGTTTTAAATACTCCAACTGGGCCGTCACGCCGTCCAGGTCGCCCACTCCGTCGCCGTCGCTGTCGGCGAACGACCGCGGATACACCTGGTAGAAAACCGCATTCGACCACCACGCAGAGCCGGGGCCCATATCGCTCCGTTCAGTCTCGGCCGGACATCACAACGCTGAATTGCCTACCACCGTAACCGCTCGTCACGATCTCGCACGGGCCGCCGGCGGCGCGGCATCTGTACGCAAATTGGCGGCTAATTTCTCGATAACTGTTGTTGGGACAGCTAGCCCCAGCCGGAGTTGACAAGTGAGTTGGCGGCCATCTCGAGGTATTCGAGCAATTCGCGGCGGTGCTCGTCATCCAGGGTTTGTGAATCGATCGAGGCGACGGCCGTGTGCATGCACCGCAGCCACGCGTCGCGCTCGATGAGCGTGATCCGAAACGGGGCGTGCCGCATCCGCAGCCGCGGGTGCCCGCGCTGGTCTGAGTAGGTTCGCGGGCCACCCCAGTACTGCTCGAGGAACATCCGCAGCCGTTCTTCGGCGCCTTGCAGGTCATCGGCGGGATACAGCTCACGCAGTATCTCGTCCTCGGGGACCTGCGCATAAAAGCGAGACACGATCGCGTTGAAGGTCTCGGCTCCGCCGACGGCGTCGTAGAAGGACTGTTGCACTTGATCCATCCCCTCCATTGTGGTCCATAGCGGGTTTGCGCCGTTGGCACCTCCGGCTGTTCACTGGTTCGACACGGCACGCACCAGCAATAGGCGTGCGATTGGCGGCAAATCATGGTGGACTATCCGCGGAGGATCTATGGCGCATGGCAAGAGACGCCGCAGTCACCGCAGTTCCGGTGCCGCGGCGGGCTTAACCGGACCCGCGACCGCGTCATCCCTGCATAGCGTCGATAGCCATCCGCCTACCCGCCACGAAAGCGCGTCGATCTGGAGTCGCCGGCGGGTGCTCCTGTTGAACTCCACCTACGAGCCGCTGACCGCACTACCGATGCGGCGAGCGATCGTCATGGTGATCTGCGGAAAGGCCGACATCGTGCACCACGATCCGGCCGGTCCGGTCATCCACTCGGCGAGCCACTCGATCGTGGTGCCGTCGGTGATCCAGCTGCGGACCTACGTCCGGGTTCCCTACCGGGCCCGCGTCCCGATGACCCGCGCCGCGCTCATGCACCGCGACCGTTTCTGCTGCGCCTATTGCGGGGCGCGGGCCGACACCGTCGACCACGTGGTGCCACGCAGCCGCGGTGGTGACCACTCGTGGGAGAACTGCGTCGCCTGCTGTTCGACGTGCAACCACCGCAAGGGGGACAGGCTGCTGACTGAACTCGGCTGGGCACTGCGCCGCGCGCCGGTACCGCCGACCGGACAGCACTGGCGGCTGTTGTCCACGGTCAAGGAGATGGATCCGGCGTGGGCCCGATACCTCGGTGAGGGTGCGGCTTAGTCACGCTTAGTCACGCGGACGTCACCGTGACCTGGTCTTGGTCGGATATCGGCGGCACCCGGGTGGCCCGCACGTAGACGGTGTCACTCTCGCGTAGGGCTAGGGCCTCGGCGTCGCCGCGGGTGATCTGGGCGGTGAACGGGCCGCCGCTGGACGCGCTGGTCAACTCCACCCGCACCTCGAAACCAAGCGCTACCACTCGGTCGACGGTGGCGGCTACCACCCCGAGGGACTCCGCGGTGCGGTCGCCGGTGGCGATGGCCATGTCAGGGTTGCGTCCCACCCGGATGTCGTGCGGGCGGACCAAGGCGCCGTTGAGCACCGAGACCGCCCCCAGAAACGACATCACGAAGGGGTTGGCGGGGGAGTCATAGACCTGGGTGGGGGAGCCGACCTGTTCGATGCGGCCCTTGTTGAGCACCGCGATGCGGTCGGCCACATCCAGTGCCTCGGCCTGGTCGTGGGTGACCAGCACCGTGGTGACGTGCACCTCGTCGTGCAAACGGCGCAGCCAGGCCCGCAGATCCTCGCGGACTTTGGCATCCAGGGCGCCGAACGGCTCGTCGAGCAGCAGCACTTGTGGGTCCACCGCCAATGCGCGGGCCAGCGCCATGCGCTGACGCTGACCACCAGACAGCTGGTTGGGGTATCGGCCTTCGAACCCGCTGAGCCCCACCACCTCCAATAAATTGTCGACTTTTTCCTTGGTCTCGGCTTTGGGCCGCCTGCGGATCTTGAGCCCGTAGGCCACATTGTCGCGCACCGTCAGGTGCTTGAACGCGGCGTAGTGCTGAAACACGAACCCGATGCCACGCCGCTGTGGGGGCACCCCGGTGACGTCTTGGCCGTTGATCGTGATGGTCCCGGCGTCGGGCTGATCGAGCCCGGCAATGGTGCGCAACAGCGTTGACTTGCCCGACCCACTGGGACCCAGCAACGCGGTCAGCGAACCGGCGGGAACGAAGAAGTCCACGTGATCCAGCGCGACGAAGTCGCCATAGTGTTTGTAGGCGTCCCGCACGACGATGGCGTGGTCGGTCTTGGTGTCGGTCATGTTGAAGACTCCTTGTCAGGCATGCGCCTTCGCGCGTTTCCGGCGAATGAGCAGAATCGTTTTGACGATCAGGAACGTGACGGCAACCACCATCATCAGCGTCGACAGCGCGTACGCGCCGTACTCAGCCCCACGGTTGTAACGGTCGTTGACCAGCAGCGTGAGTGTTTGTGATTCCCCCGGCAGGTTGGACGACACCATGATGACCGCGCCGAATTCGCCGAGGGTGCGCGCGGTGGTCAGCACGAGCCCGTAGGTCAGGCCCCACCGGATCGATGGCAGCGTGATCCGCCAAAACGTCTGCCACGAGCGCGAACCCAGGGTTGCCGCCGCCTGTTCCTGCTCGGTCCCCACCTCGACGAGCACAGGTTGGACCTCGCGTACCACGAACGGCAGCGTGACGAAGATGCTCGCCAGCACGATGCCGGGCACGCCGAAGATGATCTTGAAGCCGAGGTTGTTCTCGACGAAGCCGAGAGCGCCGGCCGAGCCCCACAACAGGATCAGCGCTACACCCACGATGATCGGCGACACCGCGAACGGCAGGTCGATGACCGACTGCAAAAGGGCCCTCCCACGGAACCGGTTGCGGGCCAACAGCAGCGACATCAAGACGCCGAAGACCACGTTCAGCGGCACCACGATCGCCACCACCAGCAGCGAAAGGTCCAGCGCCGAAATCGCCGCCGGAGTAGTGACCCAGGCATAGAACTGGTGAAAACCGGGTCGGAACGTCCGCCACAGGATCAGGGACACCGGAACGATCAACATGATGCCTATATAGGCCAACACCGTGTATCGGGTTAGGAAACGAACCCAGGGTGACGGCGTCATGCTGCCTCCGCCTCCCGTTTGGCTCTACGCCCACCCACGATCCGCAAGAGCACCAGTACCGTGAACGAAATCGACAGCAGCACAATGGATATCGCGGCCGCGCCGGTGCGGTCGTCGTTCTCGATCAGAGCGCGGATCCACTGCGACGAAACTTCGGTCTTCCCCGGCACCTGCCCGCCGATCGTCACCACCGAGCCGAACTCGCCGATGCAGCGCGAGAAGGCCAGGCCCGCCCCCGATAACAGCGCAGGCAGCAGCGACGGCAGCACGATCGTGGTGAAGACCTGGGGTCCGCTGGCGCCCAGCGACGCCGCCGCCTCCTCGACGTCCCGATCGATTTCCAGCAGCACCGGCTGAATGGCGCGGACCACCATCGGCAGCGTGACGAACGTCAGCGCCATCGCCACTCCCGGAGGCGTGTGCTGCAGATGCACGCCTATCGGGCTGTTCTTGCCGTACAGAGCCAGCATTACCAGGCTGGTGACGATGGTGGGCAGAGCGAAGGGTAGATCGATGATCGCGTCAATCAGGCCTTTGCCGACGAAGTCGTCCCGCACCAGCACCCAAGCGGTCGCCAGGCCGAACACCAGGTTGATGATCGTGACCGCCACGGCGACGAGCACGGTTACCTTGAACGACTCGAGCGCGGCGTGCGACGTGACCGCCAGCCAGAAGGCCTCCCAGCCCCCACCGATGGACTGCCATGCGATCGCCGCCAGTGGCAGCAGCACAATCACCGAAAGCCACAGCGATGCCACGCCGACCCCAAGCGACGTGCCGGCATCCCGGATGGGCACGCGCGGCCCTGCCGGCGCTGCCGGCGCGTCCGGAAGTTCACTGCCAGGTTGGCGAAGCTCCGGTCGGATCGCCTCGGGGCCGGGGCTTTCGCCCAAAAAGGATCGGGTCATCCGGTGGCCTCCAGGTAGACCTTGGTGATGCGACCGGTGGCCTTGTCGAACAACTGCGAGTCCACCGTGGACCAACCGCCGAGGTCGGTGATCGTCCACAGCTTCACCGGCACCGGGTACTCGTCCCGGAAAGCACTGGCGACGGCGGGATCGACCACCCGGAAACCGGCCTGGGCCCATAGCCTCTGGGCCGTGGCGGTGTACTGGAAGTTCGTGAACGAGTTGGCCGCGTCAAGGTGCGCGCTGGTGGCCACGACCGCCACCGGGTTCTCGATCTTGAAAGTCTGCGGCGTTCTGATGTGTTCGACGGCTGTGCCTTTCCGCTCAGCGGCAATGGCTTCGTTCTCGTAGCTGATCAAGACGTCGCCGCTGCCTTCGATGAAGACATCGGTGGCGAGGCGACCCGAACTGGGGCGCAATTTGACGTGTTCATGAACGAGTTTGCTGATGAAATCGATGCCCGCGTTGACGTTTCGGCCGCCTTCGCTCTTGGCGGCGTACGGGGCGAGCAGATTCCATTTGGCCGAGCCCGAGCTCAGCGGGCTGGGTGTGACGACCTCGACGTCGGGCCGCAGCAGGTCATCCCAATCCCTGATGTTCTTCGGATTGCCCTTGCGCACCACCAATGTGACAACGGATCCGAACGGGATGCCCTTGCTGGCGCCTTTGTCCCAGTCCGGGGAAACCTTGCCGGCCTTGACCAGTCGCGTGATGTCGGGTTCGACGGAGAAGTTCACAACATCGGCCGGTTTTCCTTCGACAACGCCGCGTGACTGATCGGCGGAGGCGGCGTAGGAGGTGACCACCTGCACGCCCTTGCCCTCCGCGGAAGCGTTGAACGCCGGAATCACCTTGCTCCAGCCGGGTTCTGGGACCGAATAGGCGACCAGGGTGATCTTCGTGTTCACATTGATCGGCCCGCCGCCGCCCACCGCATCACTGGCCCCGCCCCCACACGCGGCAGTTACTTCCACGAAGACCCCAACGATCAGGGCGAGCATCGCGACATACCGGACGCGGCGCTTGCGCAACGCACCCCCGGTGTGGTTAAGCATTGCGTGACCTTCCAGTGCGGGACTTAGGACTTCGGTCCCGTTACTGCGGAAAGGCACTTGACGTCAGGAGATTCACCAATTCCGGACCAAACCGCACACGGGCTTTAGGCGTCAGCGACAACAACGCGCGAAGGCATGACACTTCGAGCCAGCAAACTCCATACGCATGGCGCGAAGCCTAACAGCGGGCATCCGCAACGGCGCGTCAACAACCGCGCGACGCCACCGCCATCACGGGCCTTAACCGAGCGTCCCAGGTCGCCGCGGCGACGTAAACGTGCCGCGCAACGGGCATCATCACCGAGCCCGCAGCACGACGTCGGGTCCCGAAAACCACAGGTCGATGCCTTCTCACCGCGGCACGGACTGGCTCGGCGTATCGGGGAGGCCTACGGCATCCGACGAAACGCATGTGTGAGCGGGGCGCAGATCGGCGGGCATCACGACCGGCCAAATCTCGGCGCCGACGTAAAAGTCACGGTGATGGAAAAACACTCAACAGCTGAGCCGGATTGCCCGGCCCTGGCAAGCGGGCGAAACGCCTCGGACGCCGTTGCGGCGGTGTCGGTGTTCTCGGTGTTCTTGGTGTTCAGGAGCCCCGCCCGAATTTCTCGCGCCCTAGGTGCGCCGGTAGCCCGCGCGGTGGGATACGGTTTGCGTCGTGAGCGCTATGGAGATCCACCTGTTGGTCGTGGGAATCCCCTTGTTGCTGGTGGCCGTGCTGGCGACGCTGATCTGGTCGCGCAAGGGACCCCACCCCGAGAGCTATACGTTGTCGGAGCGCTGGACGCATCCGCCGATCCTGTGGGCCGCCACGGACGAGGCTGTCGGCTCCGCGCACGGCGGACATGGCGGACATGGCGCATCGGAGTTCACAGTTGGAGGTGGCGCCAGTGGCACGTGGTGAAGTTGCAACGATCGAGCCGGCCGACCTCCCCAGGGGCTCGGTGGTCACCACCAGCGGACGCGTCTCCGGAGTCACCGAGCCCGGCGAGCTTTCCGTGCACTACCCGTTTTCGACCAACGACCTGGTCGCCCTCGACGACGCGCTGAAATACGGCTCGCGGGCGTCCCGGGCGCGGTTCGCCATTTACATCGGCGACTTGGGTAGCGACACGGCAGCACGGGCTCGCGAGATTCTGGCCAAGGTGCCGACGCCCGACGACGCGGTGTTGGTCGCTGTCTCGCCGGATCAGTGCGCCATCGAAGTGGTCTACGGCACCGCCGTTCGGGGTCGCGGCGCCGAGTCGGCCGCACCGCTTGGGGTCGCCGCGGCTTCGTCGGCGTTCGAGCAGGGCAACCTGGTCGACGGGCTGGTCAGCGCAATCCGCGTGCTCAGTGCGGGGATCTCCCCGGCCTAGATAGCCGAGCTTGCGCCACCAGAAGTGGTTGGAAAACGCCGCGCATAGGGGCGTGTCAGCAGTCGTCATCGCCGAGATCGCCCGCCGGCACGGCATCATGCCCGACAGTTTCGACATCCTCCACAAGATGGAGGAGATCACCGACCCAGACGGCAAGTCCTTCTTCCTCATCCCGCGACGCGCCACCGGCAGCGAGGCGCGCAAGGCGGCGCTGATGACCTACATCTTCAACGCGGGCACCGGCTACGCGGAGGCGGGCGAGCAGCCCGGAGTCACCAACGACTTCCCGGAGACGCCGTATTCGGCCGCCGAGGTCCAGCGGATCATCGACCGGCAGCAGGGCAACCGCTGGAGCTATGAACGCGACGTCAGGTTCGTCCACCGCAACGGCGGGCGCCTGGTCGCCACCCCCAACGGCATGCTGATGGGCCTGGGCGGCAACCGGATTCAGGGCCTGTTCAGCCAGCAGGGCGGAACCGCCTGGGGCGATATCTTCATGGTGAACATTGACCGCTGCAGCGACCCGTGCGAACAGCTCCGCCAAATCGTGCGCTCCGGGCGCGCCTGGTACACCGACCGCCGGGGCGTGCCCGTGCAGAGCGGCCTCAACCTGGACCGCGTGCTCCACCACGAGGAGCGGCACTCCGCGCAATGGGCCGCGAAGGGCTACCTGCGCATGCTCAGGGACTACGGCTGGGAACTGGTCCGCGAGAGGGCCTTCGGCAAGACGAACAGGCTGGAAGACGACGCGGGTCTGTCCGACGGGGGCTACCGGTAACCCGGTCAGTTCGCGTCGCCGGCATCGAAACGGCGCGCCCGCAACGCCCGCTTGACCGCGGCCTGACCCTCCAGCACCAGCCGCCGTAACGCCGGCGGTACCTCGGACTCCGGGGCGGTCAGAAACTCGTCGGCAGCGGCGATCGCGGCGTCACTGATGTCCCAGTAGGGATACAGGCCGATCACCACGGTCTGCGCGACCTCGCTGGATCGGCGCGCCCAGACCCCGGGGATCGTAGCGAAGTAGCGCGCGGTGAACGGCTTGAGCAGCTCACCTTGGCCGGGTGCGGCGATGCCCGCGATGATCGCGCGGGCCGTGATGTTGGCCAGGGTGTCGTCCTCGACCACCGTGGTGAACGCCTTCTCCTTGACGTCGAGTTGTGGCCGTGCCGCGGCGGCCTGGGCGCCGTGCCGTTTGCCGGCAGCGGTCGGGTCACGTTGCGCCTCAGCGTCGATCCTGGGTGTCGCCGGCCCGTCGGCGTCGATGGCCCCGGCGGCGGCGAGCGCACTGACGATGCGCCAGCGCAGGTCGGTGTCCACATTCACGCCCGCTAGTCCAAGCTCGGCCGGGTCACCGTCGAGCAAGGCCGTCAGCGTCTCGACATGACGGGCGGACAGGACCGACGTGCACAGCGTGTTGACGAAGGCCAGCTGATGATCGGACGCGGGCGCAGCGGCACGCGCCAATTCCAGCAACCGGTCCGCGTACTGCGGCCAGCCATGCTCGCGGGCCCAGCCCGGCCCGGCGTAGGAGGTCAGCGCGGTCTGTGCCTGCAGCAGCAGCCGCTGCGCCACCCCGACCTCGGTTTCGGCTTGTATCCCCCGCGACACTAGTGCCACGAAGTCGCGGGCCCGCAGTTCGGCCTCGCGGGTCATCTCCCACGCCGCGGACCAGACCAGAGTGCGCGGCAGCGGGTCGACGATATCGGCGATCCGCTCCAACGCGGTGCGCAGCGACTCGGCGTCCAGCCGCAATGAGCAGTAGGTCAGGTCGTCGTCGTTGACCAGAATCAGTTTGCCGCGGGAAACACCAACCAGCGCAGGGACTTCCGTTTCCGGGCCGTCGATGTCCAGTTCCTCCCGGTGGACGCGCACCAGCTTGCCGGATCCATCAGCAACATCGGAGTCGTAGATGCCGACCGCCACCCGGTGCACCCTGGTCTCGCCCGCGCCGGGCGCCGCACCGCTCTGCGTCACCGCGAACCGAGTGAACTTGCCGTCGGTGTCGACGTCGAAATCCGGACGCAGCGTGTTCAGTCCGGTGGTTTTCAGCCACTGCTGACCCCAATTCGACAAGTCACGGCCAGAGGCTTTCACCAGTGCGGAAAGCAGGTCGTCGAACGTGGCATTGCCGAACGCGTGCGTACGGAAGTAATCGCGCAGCCCGGCCAGGAAGTGCTCCAGCCCGACATAGGCGACAAGTTGCTTGAGCACCGAAGCGCCCTTGGCGTAGGTGATGCCGTCGAAGTTCACCTCGACGGCGGCCAGGTCGGGGATTTCGGCGGCGATCGGGTGCGTCGACGGCAACTGGTCCTGGCGGTACGCCCACGACTTCTCGACGGTCGCGAACGTCGTCCACGCCTCTTTGAATTCTGTTGCCTCGCTTTGACATAGCACCGATGCGAACGTGGCGAAGGACTCGTTGAGCCACAGGTCATCCCACCAGGTCATGGTGACCAGGTCACCGAACCACATGTGCGCCATCTCGTGCAGCACCGTCTCGGCGCGCCGCTCGTAGGAGGCCCGGGTGACCTTGCTGCGGAAGACGTAGTCCTCGAGGAACGTCACCGCGCCCGCGTTTTCCATTGCGCCGGCGTTGAACTCGGGCACGAACAGCTGGTCGTACTTGCCGAACGCGTATGGCAATCCAAAGTGCGTGTGGTAGAAGCCAAATCCTTGCTTGGTCTGGGTGAACAACCGCTCGGCGTCCATGTGTTGCGCCAGCGAGGCCCGGCAGTAGATACCCAACGGGATGTCGCCGTGTTCGTCGGTGTAGGCGTCTTCCCAGACTGCGTACGGCCCGGCGATCAGGGCCACTAGATAGGTGCTCATCCGCGGGGTGGTGGCGAAGGTGTGCGCCGCGCTCGCGCCGTTCTCCGTGACGGCCGTGCACGCGCCGTTGGACACCACCCTCCAGTGCTTGGGCGCATTCACCCGGATGTCGAACGTGGCCTTCAGGTCGGGCTGGTCAAAGCAGGCGAACATCCGCTTGGCGTCGGCGGTTTCGAATTGCGAGTACAGGTAGGTCTCGTGGTCCACCGGGTCGACGAAGTGGTGCAGGCCCTCGCCGGTGTTGGAGTAGCGGCAGTCGGCGTCGACGACGACCACGTTGTGGCCGGCCAGTCCCCGCAGCGGGATCCCGATCGACTCGTCATATCCGGAGACGTCGAGTTCGTGGCCGTTGAGTCTGGCACTGCGCACCCTTTCGGCGGCGATGTCAATGACCGTGTCGCCGCCGGCCAGGGCGTCGAACTCCACGGTGGTGGTGGAGCGGAACGTTCGCTCGCCGGGAGCACCGTTACCGTCGGTGACATCGAGGTTGATCTGGTAGCTATCGACGGTGATCAGGGCGGCGCGTTCGACAGCCTGGTCCCGGGTGAGATTAGGAAGAGCCACGCGTCCAACTTAGAGCGTGGTGGGCTGGCCCTGCAGAATGGGAACAGGCGCGCGGCGACTACGGTTGTGTTGTAGCGGTGTTTTGACCGTTTCTGGCTCTCCGTGAGAGGACTGCGCAATGCCCGAGAAGGCTCCTGAGAAGTCTGTCGCCGATTTCTGGTTCGATCCGCTGTGCCCGTGGGCCTGGATCAGCTCACGCTGGATCCTTGAGGTCGAGAAGGTCCGCGACATCGAGGTGAACTTCCACGTGATGAGCCTCGCGATCCTCAACGAAAACCGCGAAGACCTCCCCGAGGAGTACCGCGAGAACATGAAGAGGGCCTGGGGACCGGTGCGGGTGGCTATTGCCGCAGAGCAGGCCCATGGCGCCAGCGCGTTGGCGCCGCTCTACACCGCGATGGGCACCCAGATCCACAACAAAGGCAACAAAGAGCTCGAAGACGTCATCAAGGTATCGCTGGACGAGGCGGGACTGCCGGCGGAGCTGGCCGACGCCGCCACCAGCGAGGCCTACGACGACGCGCTGCGCAAGAGTCACCACGCGGGCATGGACGCGGTCGGCGAGGACGTCGGCACCCCGACCATCCACGTCAACGGTGTGGCGTTCTTCGGACCGGTGCTCTCGAAGATCCCGCGCGGCGAGGAGGCCGGCAAGCTCTGGGACGCCTCGGTGACGTTTGCGGCCTACCCACACTTCTTCGAACTCAAGCGGACTCGCACGGAGCGACCCGAGTTCGACTGACCGCGTTGCGTCACTGACATCCGGTGGGTAAGGATGTCGGGCATGCGCGTCTACCTGGGTTCTGACCACGCGGGATACGAGCTCAAGCAGCAGATCATCGAGCACCTGAAGAAATCCGGACACGAGCCGATCGACTGCGGTGCCTTCAGCTACGACTCCGAGGACGACTACCCGGCGTTCTGCATCGCGGCCGCTACTCGCGTGGTCGCCGACCCGGGCAGCCTGGGCATCGTGCTGGGCGGATCGGGTAACGGCGAGCAAATCGCCGCCAACAAGGTGCCCGGCGCGCGCTGCGCGCTGGCCTGGAGTGTGGAGACCGCGACGCTGGCCCGCGAACACAACAACGCGCAGCTGATCGGGATCGGTGGCCGCATGCACACCGTCGCCGAGGCACTGACCTTCGTCGACGCCTTCGTCAACACGCCGTTCTCGAAAGCCGAACGCCACCAACGGCGTATCGACATTCTCGCCGAGTACGAACGCACGCACGCCGCGCCGCCGGTGCCCGGCGCTCCGGCCTGAGACCCGGGAGTCATTGGGGTGCCCGAAGGGCATACGCTGCATCGGCTGGCCCGGCTGCACCAGCGTCGCTTCGCGGGGGCACCCGTCGCGGTATCCAGCCCGCAGGGCCGATTCGCGCCTTCCGCGGCCGTGGTCGACGGCCACGTGCTGCGGCGCACCAGCGTCTGGGGCAAGCACTTGTTCCACCACTACGCCGACGGCCCGATCGTGCACGTACATCTCGGTCTCTACGGCACCTTCACCGAATGGGCCCGCCCCAGCGACGGCCTGCCGCCGGAGGCGGTGGGACAGGTGCGGATGCGGATGATCGGCACCGACTACGGCACCGATCTGCGCGGTCCGACGGTGTGCGAGGTGCTGGACGAAGCCCAAGTCGGCGATGTCGTGGCCAGGCTCGGACCCGACCCGTTGCGCAGCGATGCTGACCCATCGTGGGCCTGGACCCGGATCGCCAAGTCCCGCAGGCCCATTGGTGCACTTCTCATGGATCAGACCGTCATGGCGGGCGTGGGCAATGTCTACCGCAGCGAGTTGCTGTTCCGCCACCGCATCGATCCCTTCCGGCCCGGCCGGGGGATCAGCGAAAACGAATTCGACACGGCGTGGCGCGATTTGGTGGCGCTGATGAAGGTGGGCTTGCGCGGCGGCAAGATCGTCGTGGTGCGCCCCGAACACGATCACGGTCCGCCGTCATATTTGCCCGATCGGCCCCGCACGTACGTATACCGGCGCGCCGGCGAGCCGTGTCGGGTGTGTGGGACAACGATCAGCACGACCGTGCTGGAGGGCCGGAATCTGTTCTGGTGTCCTCATTGTCAAACATGAGATTGGTCACATGTCGAATAGGTTGTGACCCTGCAGATTTCGTTATCTGGGTGCAACTGAATCCTGCTTAGATCTTGACCGATCGGGTACACACTGGCGTTGTGAAGATAATTCCGCGTTTAGTTGCAACGGTATTCGCTATGAGTGCCACCCTTGGCGTGGCCGGTGTGGGTGCCGCGGTCGACGCCCAAGCCCAGCCCGGACCCTTCCCGCAATGGTGCCCGGGTGAGTTCTGGGACCCGGGTTGGGGAGACAACTGGGACGGAGGGCGTTGCCACGACAACTTCCGTCCTGGCTGGCATCACGATGACCGCGGTGGCTGGCACGATGACCATGACCGCGGATGGGACCACCGCTGAAGTAGCCCGACAGAACACCCCCTCCGGACGGCGGGGGTGTTCGCTATTTCGCCAGTACTCCCAGCACCCGGTAGACCTCGTCACTGAGAGCGAGGCTGCGAGGGTCCGCATTGGACTTGGTGGCGTCGAAGCGATTCGCCACATACGCGTAGCCGATTCGGTGTTCCAGGTCGACAAAACCGAATGAGCCGCCCAGGCCACCGTGTCCGAAGATGCGCCGGTTGGGTCCGTTGACGCCCCGCTGGTTGAGCATGTAGCCCAGTCCCCACCCGTGGTCGGCGACCCGGGGGCCGAGCACCAGATCCGGCTCGAAACCGCCCTGCGACACGCGGACCAAGTCCATGTGCTCGCGGCTGAGCAGCTTCTCTTGGGCGAGCGCGTTGTAGAAAGTCGCCAACCCCAGTGCAGACACCTGCCCGTTGGTGCCGGGGAACTCGAGCTGGCGCCACAGCGTCAGGTCGTGGGAGCCCAGTTCGTCGTCCGGGGCGAATCCCATCGAAATCGACAGCGCGGCCTTGGGGTGTTCGGCCAGGCTGGCCGGGTAACCGGGGGCTTGCACGTCGGCCAGCAGGTCCCGCGCGTGCGGCTTGTTCACGCGCTCGGCGCAGCGGAGTTGTTCGGCCGGCGACAAGCCGATGTGGACGTCGGCGCCGAGCGGTTCGGCGATCTCGGTGCGCAGGTACTGACCGATCGTGCGACCGGTCACCCGGCGGAACACCTCGCCGAGGATGAAACCGAACGTGGTCATGTGATAGCCCTGCGCGGTGCCCGGCTGCCACCACGGTTCCGCGGTCGCGAGCTGCCCGCAGACGAAATCCCAGTCGGCGACTTTTTCCCAGCTCATCCGGGTGCGCGGCCCGATCACGCCGGAACGGTGGCTCATCACCATGGCCAGGGTGATGTCTTCCTTGCCCGCCTGCGCGAACTCCGGCCAGTAGCGGGCCACCGGGGCGTGCAGGTCCAGCTCACCGCGGTCGGCCAGTTGGTGGACGCAGGTGGCCGACAGGCCCTTGGTGCCGGACAGCACGGTGGTCAGGGTATCCTGCTGCCAGGCCCGGCTACCGGCCGCGTCGGCCGACCCGCCCCACAGGTTGACGACAAGGTTCCCGTCGACCCACACCGCGACGGCCGCGCCGACTTCCTTGCGCAGTGCAAAGTTGCGCTCGAACGCGTCGCGTACTCCTGCGAAGTCCGACGCGCATGAGCCATGGATGGCACTGATGTCTATGCCGGTCATGGGTCGCTCACGGCGCCTTTCTGGCGAGCACAATGTCAAGCCCCAGGCTAGGCCCGAGCGGGCGACGGGAATCGAACCCGCGTAGCTAGTTTGGAAGACTAGGGCTCTACCATTGAGCTACGCCCGCGAGTATTAGTCGAGCGAGACTGTACGTGGCGGGAAACATCAAATCTAATCGAGCCTGTTATGTGACCGCTTCGTGAGGTCTGCGGTCGCTGCGAAGCCGGTGGCCAACCTGGTGATGAAGGGCCGTAGGATCGCGAGGTCAGTGCGGGGTGTAGCGCAGCTTGGTAGCGCATCCGCTTTGGGAGCGGAAGGCCGCAGGTTCAAATCCTGTCACCCCGACCAGCACGCGTCACCAGCAACACAGAACAAGGAGCAACCCGTGAAGAGCAGTGTCGAGCAACTGAGCCCCACCCGGGTGCGCATCAGTGTGGAGGTGCCGTTCGCCGAGCTCGAGCCCGATTTCCAACAGGCCTACAAGGAGCTGGCCAAACAGGTGCGAGTGCCCGGTTTCCGGCCCGGGAAGGCCCCCGCGAAACTGCTGGAGGCCCGTTTCGGCCGGGCGGCGATCATCGAGGAAGTCATCAACGCGGCGCTGCCCAGCCGCTACGGGCAGGCGGTGACCGACACGGAGGTCCACCCGCTCGGCCAGCCCGACATCGACGTGACCAAGAAGGAGTACGGCCAGGACCTGGCGTTCACCGCCGAGGTCGACGTGCGTCCCGAGATCACCCTGCCGGATTTGCAGGCGCTGACCGTCTCCGTGGATTCGATCGAGGTCACCGACGACGACGTCGAAGCCGAACTGCAGTCGTTGCGCACCCGGTTCGGCAGCCTGAGCGAGGTGGATCGGCCGGTGGCTCTCGAGGACGTGGTCACGATCGATTTGTCCGCCACCGCCGACGGCGAGGACCTGCCCGGCGCCCGAGCCGAGGGAATGTCCCATGAGGTCGGCTCCGGCCGGCTCATCGCAGGCCTCGACGATGCGCTCGTCGGTTTGTCGATCGATGAGTCCCGAGTCTTCACCGCGCAACTGGCTACCGGTGAACACGCCGGGCAGGATGCCGAGGTCACCGCCACCGTCCGGTCGATCAAGGAACGCGAACTGCCCGAGGCCGACGACGAGTTCGCGCAACTGGCCAGCGAGTTCGACACCATCGACGAGCTGCGGGACAGCCTGCGCGAGCGGGTGCGGATGGTCAAGCGCGCCCGGCAAGCCGAGCAGATTCAAAACGCCACGTTGGATGCTTTGCTCGATCAGGTCGAGGTGCCGCTGCCGGAAGCGATCGTGCAGGCCCAGTACGACGGCGCCATACACAACGCCTTACACGGCCTCGACCACGACGAAGCCAGGCTCGCTGAGGTGCTTACCGCGCGCGGCTCGTCGCGCGAGGAGTTCGAGTCCGAGACGCGCAGCGCCGCCGAAAAGGACGTCAAGCGCCAGCTGGTGCTGGACGCTTTGGCCGATGACCTGGACATCGAGGTCGGTCAGGACGATCTGACTGAACGGCTGTTGATGACGTCTCGGCAATACGGCATCGAGCCGCAGCAGCTGTTCAGCTACCTGCAGGAGAACAACCAGCTGCCAGCCATGTTCGCCGACGTGCGGCGGGGACTGACGGTGGCGGCTGTCGTCGAAGCGGCGACGGTTACCGACGCGGACGGCAGCACGGTCGACACCAGCGAATTCTTTGGCCGGCGCGGTGAATCGGCCGATGCTGACGCCGACGAGACCCATGACGAGACCGCCGAGATCGATGAGAGCGACGAGAGCGACGAGGTCGAGGCGCAGGAGGCCTCCGACCAAGCCGCCACATGACCAGACGTGACCTCAGACATGACCAGACGTAACCAGGGCATGACACCCCAGGCATGACGCTGTGAGCGAACGCGCCCATTTCCGCGGTGCGTGAGGAGCAAACAGTGGGCTTGGTTGGTTAGTGTCGTGCATACAGCACTGAAAGAAAGCAGGTAACCCCGTCGTGACTGACATGCGTTCGAACTCGTTGGGTCTCAACCTCACCGACTCGGTCTATGAGCGCTTGCTGTCCGAGCGCATCATCTTCCTGGGCTCGGACGTGAACGACGAAGTCGCCAACCGGCTGTGCGCACAGATTCTGCTGCTCGCCGCCGAGGACTCCGAGAAGGACATTAACCTCTATATCAACTCCCCGGGCGGGTCGATCAGCGCCGGCATGGCGATCTACGACACGATGGTGCTGGCGCCGTGCGACATCGCCACCTATGCGATGGGCATGGCGGCCTCGATGGGCGAGTTCCTCCTGGCGGCCGGCACCAAGGGCAAGCGCTACGCGCTGCCGCACGCGCGCATCCTGATGCACCAGCCGCTGGGCGGGGTGACCGGCAGCGCGGCCGACATCGCCATTCAGGCCGAGCAGTTCGCCGTCATCAAGAAAGAGATGTTCCGCCTCAACGCCGAATTCACCGGCCAGCCGATCGAACGCATCGAGGCGGATTCCGATCGCGACCGCTGGTTCACCGCCCCGGAAGCCCTGGAGTACGGCTTCGTCGACCACATCATCACCCGCGCCGCCCACATCACCAACGGAGATGCCCAGTGAATCCTCTGCACCCTCAGATCCAGCCTCAGGCGCGCTATATCCTGCCGTCGTTCATCGAGCACTCGAGCTTCGGCGTCAAGGAGTCCAACCCCTACAACAAGCTGTTCGAGGAGCGCATCATCTTCCTCGGCGTTCAGGTCGACGACGCGTCGGCGAACGACATCATGGCGCAGCTGCTGGTGCTGGAGTCGTTGGACCCCGACCGTGACATCACCATGTACATCAACTCGCCCGGCGGTGGGTTCACCTCGCTGATGGCGATCTACGACACCATGCAGTACGTACGGGCCGACATCCAGACGGTGTGTCTGGGACAGGCCGCTTCGGCGGCGGCGGTGCTGCTGGCCGCCGGAACGCCGGGCAAGCGGATGGCGCTGCCGAATGCGCGTATTCTGATCCATCAGCCGTCACTGTCCGGCGTGATTCAGGGCCAGTTCTCCGATCTGGAGATCCAGGCCGCCGAGATCGAGCGGATGCGCACGCTGATGGAGACCACCCTGGCCCGCCACACCGGCAAGGACGCCGCGGTGATCCGCAAGGACACAGACCGGGACAAGATCCTGACCGCAGAAGACGCCAAGGACTACGGGATCATCGACACCGTTCTGGAGTACCGGAAGCTTTCCGCGCAGACCGCCTAGCCGAGCGCGGTGGCCAGCGCGGCGATGCCCGCGATTTCCGGGGGTCCACCTCGCAGCAGCCGCCGACGATGCGTGCGCATGCTGACACCCAGTGCGCCGCCAACCCTGGGGGAGAACCGCGACCGCCCGGTCCAAGCCCGCCCGTCCCAACGTTCTCCGCTGTTCGGGTAGACGATCACCGGCTTGTCAATGCTTGTTAATAGCACGGGCGATGCCAATCGCGGCCAGCACGTCGTCGGGTGTGCGGCAGTTGACGCCGACCGCGACAATCCGGTCGACCCAGGCGGCGAGCGAACGCCTCGGCGCTGATCAGCACAGACTCGCGGGGGAGACCTGATCCCAGCCGGCCACTGTAAGGTGGTCTTCTGGGCGTTGCGCGCGCGAGACGGACGCTCGGGCCTCTCATTGGCGTCGGTCGCGCAACGGCCGCGACACGCCAAAGACACGGATTGCGCGTCTCAGCCGTGCTGGGGGCGATCGAGCTATATGTTCATTCACACGGTAAGGCAGTGGATACCCCGAAATACCACTGACGCGATTCGGCGCTAACGGTCGCGTCGGGCCCGAGCAAGCGGGTAGCGTCGGTGATTACACGCGGCACGGTAAGACGAACGGCGAACAGGAAGTAGGCCCTCAAGCATCATGGCGCGCATAGGAGACGGCGGTGATCTGCTGAAGTGCTCGTTCTGCGGGAAGAGCCAGAAGCAGGTCAAGAAACTTATTGCGGGCCCCGGCGTGTACATCTGCGATGAGTGCATCGACCTGTGCAACGAGATCATCGAAGAGGAGCTCGCCGACGCCGACGACGTCAAGCTCGACGAACTGCCCAAGCCCGCTGAGATCCGGGACTTCCTCGAGGGGTATGTCATCGGGCAGGACACCGCCAAGCGGACGCTGGCCGTCGCGGTCTATAACCACTACAAGCGGATCCAGGCCGGCGAGAAGGGCCGCGACTCCCGATACGAGCCGGTCGAGCTGACCAAGTCCAACATCTTGATGCTCGGCCCTACCGGCTGCGGTAAGACCTATCTGGCCCAGACACTGGCCAAGATGCTCAACGTGCCCTTCGCCATCGCCGACGCCACCGCGCTAACCGAGGCCGGCTACGTCGGTGAGGACGTCGAGAACATCCTGCTCAAACTCATCCAGGCCGCCGACTACGACGTCAAGCGCGCCGAGACCGGCATCATCTACATCGACGAGGTCGACAAGATTGCCCGCAAGAGCGAGAACCCGTCGATCACCCGTGACGTCTCCGGCGAGGGTGTCCAGCAGGCCCTGCTGAAGATTCTGGAAGGCACCCAGGCATCGGTTCCTCCGCAGGGCGGCCGCAAGCACCCGCACCAGGAGTTCATCCAGATCGACACCACCAACGTGCTGTTCATCGTCGCGGGTGCCTTCGCCGGCCTGGAGAAGATCATCTACGAGCGGGTTGGCAAGCGCGGCCTGGGCTTCGGCGCCGAGGTCCGCTCCAAGGCCGAGATCGACACCACCGACCAGTTCGCCGACGTGATGCCCGAGGACTTGATCAAGTTCGGCCTGATCCCCGAATTCATCGGGCGGCTTCCGGTGGTCGCCTCGGTCACCAACCTGGACATGGAGTCGTTGGTCAAGATCCTGTCCGAGCCGAAGAACGCTTTGGTCAAGCAATACACCCGGCTGTTCGAGATGGACGGCGTCGAGCTGGAGTTCACCGACGACGCGCTGGAAGCAATCGCCGACCAGGCGATCCATCGCGGCACTGGCGCCCGGGGTCTGCGCGCCATCATGGAAGAAGTCCTGCTGCCCGTGATGTATGACATCCCGAGCCGCGACGACGTCGCCAAAGTGGTGGTAACCAAGGAGACCGTGCAGGACAACGTGCTGCCAACGATCGTGCCGCGCAAGCCGGCCCGCAACGAGCGCCGCGACAAGAGCGCCTAGCCAGCTCTGGGTCGCCACACGGGAATCCAGACGGATATCGGCGAAAGTGACCAATACCACAGTTTTGGTCACTGGTCGACCCCATCCCTCGGCTGAGAGTTGTTTTACCAGCTAAATAGTCGTCTGGAGGGATCCGGAGACGGCCATACACCCCACTGGAAAGTGCCATAATTGGTACCGCCAGTGACATGAAACCCGAAGGCGGCGGGAGTCACTCCGACGGCGCGTTAACCTGAATCTGCAGTGCGGAGTGCCTGTCCGGAGACAGATGGAAGGCGAAGACGTGGATCCGAATGGCAGCGAAGCCGGGTCAGAGTCT
This sequence comes from uncultured Actinomycetota bacterium, assembly GCA_963767375.1. GTDB lineage: Bacteria > Actinomycetota > Actinomycetes > Mycobacteriales > Mycobacteriaceae > Mycobacterium. The sequence goes on along the minus strand of CAVYDT010000001.1, from coordinate 90,420 downwards.
CATACCGGTGTGCCTAGTGCCGGGTCAGTTCGGCAGCGCCTGGAAAATGTCGTCATCCGTTTCGCCGGGGACTCCGGCGACGGGATGCAGCTGACCGGCGACCGATTCACGTCGGAGGCGGCGCTTTTCGGCAACGACCTGGCGACCCAGCCGAATTACCCCGCCGAGATCCGCGCTCCCGCAGGCACCTTGCCGGGCGTCTCGTCCTTCCAGATTCACATCGCCGATTACGACATCCTGACCGCCGGTGACCGGCCCGACGTGCTCGTCGCCATGAACCCCGCAGCGTTGAAGGCCAATGTTGGCGACTTGCCGCGCGGCGGAATGGTGATCGCGAACTCCGACGAGTTCACCAAGCGCAACCTGACGAAGGTGGGCTACGTAACCAACCCGCTCGAGACCGACGAGCTCGAGGAATACGTCGTGCACTCGGTCCCGATGACCACCCTGACCATGGGAGCCGTCGAGGCGATCGGTGCGTCCAAGAAAGACGGCCAGCGCGCCAAAAACATGTTCGCGCTTGGCCTGCTGTCGTGGATGTACGGACGGCCGATCTCGGCCAGTGAGAACTTCATCAGGGAGAAGTTCATCCGCAAGCCTGACATCGCCGAGGCCAACGTGCTCGCCCTCAAGGCGGGCTGGAACTACGGCGAAACCACCGAGGCTTTCGGCACCACCTACGAGGTGTCCAAGGCCTCGTTGCCGACCGGCGAATACCGGCAGATCTCCGGCAACACCGCGCTGGCCTACGGCATCGTCGCGGCAGGTCAGCTGGCGAACATCCCGGTCGTGCTCGGCAGTTACCCGATCACGCCGGCGTCGGACATCCTGCACGAGCTGTCCAAGCACAAGAACTTCAATGTGATCACCTTCCAGGCCGAGGACGAGATCGGCGGCATCTGCGCCGCCATCGGCGCCTCCTACGGAGGCGCGCTGGGCGTCACCAGCACGTCGGGCCCGGGTATCTCGCTGAAGTCCGAAGCACTCGGGCTCGCTGTGATGACCGAGCTGCCGCTGCTTGTCATCGACGTGCAACGGGGCGGGCCGTCGACCGGCCTGCCCACCAAGACCGAGCAAGCCGACCTGCTGCAGGTGCTGTACGGCCGCAACGGTGAGTCGCCGGTGGCCGTGCTGGCGCCGCTGTCTCCCTCGGACTGCTTCCAGACCGCCCTCGAGGCGGTGCGCATCGCGGTCTCCTACCACACCCCGGTGATCGTGTTGTCCGACGGCTCCATCGCCAACGGCTCGGAGCCGTGGCGAATCCCGGACGTCAGCGACCTGCCGCCCATCACGCACACGTTTGCCAAGCCGGACGAGCCCTTCGAGCCCTACGCGCGCGACCCCGAGACGCTGGCTCGCCAGTTCGCCGTTCCGGGCACCCCAGGTCTGGAACACCGCATCGGCGGGTTGGAAGCGGCCAACGGCTCCGGCGACATCTCCTACGAGCCCCTCAACCATGACCTGATGGTTCGGATCCGCCAGGCCAAGATCGACGGGATCCGCGTTCCGGATCTGGAGGTCGACGATCCGACCGGAGACGCCGAACTGCTGCTGATCGGGTGGGGCAGTACCTACGGCCCGATCGGAGAAGCCTGCCGGCGCGCGCGGCGTAAAGGCATCAAGGTCGCGCACGCCCATCTACGGCACCTCAGCCCGTTCCCCGCTAACCTGGGCGACGTGCTGCGGCGTTACCCGCAGGTGGTGTGCCCGGAGATGAATTTGGGTCAGCTGGCGCTGGTGCTGCGCGGCAAGTACCTGGTCGATGTGCAGTCGGTCAGCAAGGTTCAGGGTGTCTCGTTCCTGGCCGACGAGGTGGGGCGCGTCATCCGCGCCGCGCTGGGCGGCACGCTGGCCGAAATCGAGCAAGACAAGGCGATGGTTGCCAGAATGGCGGCAGCGACGGTGGGAGCGGGAGCGAACGCATGACACGCGCGGCGACGATGCAGAGCGAAGCGATGAGGAGGAGCGGCGCTGATGACTAACGTGATCGGCGACGATCTGACGGGCAAAGACCTGGGTGTGACACCAAGGTTGACGAAGCACGCCGGGGTGCCCACGACGGACGAGCAACTCAAGGGCAAAGACTTCACCAGTGACCAGGAGGTCCGCTGGTGCCCCGGCTGCGGTGACTACGTCATCCTCAACACGATTCGCAACTTCCTGCCCGATCTCGGGCTGCGCCGCGAGAATATCGTATTCATCAGCGGCATCGGCTGCTCCAGCCGCTTTCCGTACTACCTGGAGACCTACGGCTTCCACTCGATCCACGGTCGCGCCCCGGCCATCGCCACCGGTCTGGCGCTTGCCCGCGAGGATCTGTCGGTATGGGTGGTCACCGGCGACGGCGACTCCCTGTCCATCGGCGGCAACCACCTGATCCACGCGCTGCGCCGCAACGTCAACATCACGATCCTGCTGTTCAACAACCGGATCTACGGCCTGACCAAGGGCCAGTACTCGCCGACGTCAGAGGTCGGCAAGATCACCAAGTCGACGCCGATGGGATCGCTGGACCATCCGTTCAACCCGGTGTCGTTGGCGCTGGGCGCCGAGGCGACCTTCGTCGGCCGCGCGCTGGACTCGGACCGCAACGGGCTGACCGAGGTGCTGCGCGCCGCCGCCGAGCATCGCGGCGCCGCGGTGGTCGAAATCCTGCAGGACTGCCCGATTTTCAACGACGGCTCGTTCGACGCGCTGCGCAAGGAGGGCGCCGAAGAGCGGGTGATCAAAGTCCGTCACGGTGAGCCGATCGTGTTCGGCGCCAACGACGATTACTGCGTGGTGAAGTCCGGCTTCAGCCTGGAAGTGGCCAAGACCGCCGACGTCGCTGTTGAAGAGATCGTGGTGCACGACGCGCACAGCGACGACGCGACATACGCGTTCGCGCTGTCCCGGTTGTCGGACCAGAACCTCGACCACACCGTGCTGGGAATTTTCCGGCATATCAGCCGACCCACCTACGACGACGCGGCCCGCTCTCAGGTGCACGCCGCCCAGTCGTCCACCGCGTCGGACACCGCCGCGCTGCAATCGCTTCTGCGTGGGCGCGACACCTGGACCGTCGACTGACGTGGTGGACTCCGTGTCGGGAACAGCGTCACTTGCCGGGGTTGTGCTGGCTGGAGGTGAATCGCGGCGCATGGGTCGCGACAAGGCCACCCTGCCGGTGCCTGGGGGAACCACCACCATGGTCGAACACGTGGCCGGCATCATCGCTCAGCGCTGCGAGCCGGTTTTCGTGATGGCGGCCCAAGGCCAGCCGTTGCCTGCGCTGCAGGCCCGCATCATGCGCGACGAGTCGCGCTCACAGGGGCCGTTACCGGCGACCGGGCGGGGGTTGCGTGCCGCCGCCGAGGCCGGCGCCCGGCTCGCGTTCGTTTGCGCCGTCGACATGCCGCTGGTGACAGCCGATTTGATCGACGAGCTCGTCCGCCTCGCCGTCGAGACCAATGCCGAAATCGTGTCGCCGTGGGACGGTCGCAGCCACTACCTGGCGGCGGTGTACCGCACCGACCTGGCCGGCCGGATCGACGCGCTGGTCGCCGCCGGCGAGCGCCGGATGAGTGCCCTGATCGACGCTTCCGACGCTCAGCAGATCGTGCTGTCGGATTCTCGCCCACTGGCCAACGTCAACACGACGGCGGACCTGCAGACCCTGGCCTAGGCCGAATCCAGCCCGGATCCTGACGGGTGTTGCGTTAATTCAGCGCGTCCAGTTATTTCGGTATTTAGCCGATCAATCTTCGTGCCATTTATTTACTGCAAATTATGCTATTTACTAGTTTTAAATTTCAGCCAAAAATGGCTATGACTTCGCGGCCGAGTGCGGCACCGTATTGTGTTGCAGCAGTAGCGATTTGATACATGGCCCGCGGCTCAAATTCGTTTTTGGCAAACCTACTTGGGCCAAATGAGGGACTGTCTTGGTCCGGCTGTCGATCGATACCCGCGATAGCGCCCGGTGGTCGCGGGGCTCATGCTTGCTTCCGGTCAAACACGTTGTGAAGTCGAGTAGTTGGACCACCTCGCGGATTCGACCGGGTTGGCTTGAAGCGAGGCGAGGTGGGTCGGTGAGGCCGTCCACTGAGACCGCACAGCGTCGACGCTGTTATGCGCATGGCAAAATCCGTGGTGCACGTCACAAAATCGTCGTGATTCAGGTCACGATTATGCGACAGAGCCGAAACATTGGCGTGGCCCAAGAATGCACTGTTGACCTGCAATAACCATTCTGCGATCGCGGCGTGATCGGACCGTTATAGAAGCGATATGCCCATTTTTCCGAGATGACGAATTGATTGCGGTCTCGTAGCGTCCCTACATAGCCCGGCTGCCCCGGGCCGAAAAATTGAATCCACGGACCCGCGTGTGAGCGGGGCTGCGGACGGCTAACGCTTGAGGAGCCGCCGCGGCCGGCGGTGGCAGCCGCCGGGCAGATCTGACCCCCGCTGCCGTGCCAGAACGAGATGGCACGTCCCAAAGCAGCAATCCCTCATGGACAAAGCACCCAACCCACATCCGTGGGCTGGCTTAGGCGCGCGCCCCGCGAAAGGAACAAGCTTGAAGAACGTTCGTAAGACGCTCATCGTGGCCGCGGTCACCGGGACGCTCCTGACTGTGCCCGGCACCGCGACCGCTTATGCGGACGCGGCGGCCCTCGACCCCAACGTGGCCCCCGCTGGCCCCGGCCCGGACGCCGCGCCGCCGGCCCCGGCCCCGGTGGGGTTTGACCCGAACCAGGCCCCGCCGCCGGCGCCGGACGCCATGCCGCCGGCTCCCGCGCCGGTGGGCTTTGACCCGAACGTTCCGCCCCCACCGCCGGATGCTCCGCCGCCTCCTGCGCCGGCCGGCTTTGACCCGAACGTGCCCCCGCCGCCGGACGCTCCGCCGCCCGCACCGGCGGCCGACCCGAACGTTCCTCCGCCGTCAGACGCCCCGCCCGTTCATCAGGCGTACAGCGTCAACTGGGACGCCATCGCTCAGTGTGAGTCCGGCGGTAACTGGGGGATCAGCACCGGTAACGGCTTCTCCGGCGGCTTGCAGTTCACCCCCAGCACGTGGCGGGCCAATGGCGGCTCGGGTTCGCCGAACGGCGCCAGCCGTGAGGAGCAGATCCGGGTGGCCGAGAACGTCTTGCATTCGCAGGGCATCCGCGCCTGGCCGGTCTGCGGCCGGCGTGGCTGATCAAACGCAATACGGAAAGTGCCGGGCCGTTGGCCCGGCACTTTCCGTCTGTCGGCCGATCCGGCACTGATTCTCGGGGAGTAGCGTCGGGCCGGTGACCGCAACGCCGCGCGAATTCGACATCGCCTTGTACGGGGCAACGGGTTTCGTGGGGAAGCTGACCGCTGAGTACCTCGCCCAGGCCGGCGGGGACGCCCGGATCGCCTTGGCCGGTCGCTCCACCGAACGTTTGCGCGCCGTTCGTGACTCGCTGGGGCAAGCGGCGCAGTCCTGGCCGCTGGTGACCGCGGACGCGGCAAAGCAGGCGACGTTGGATGAGATGGCCGCGCGGACGCGCGTAGTCATCACCACCGTCGGGCCCTACACGCGCTACGGGCTGCCGCTGGTGGCCGCGTGCGCGGGCGCGGGCACCGATTACGCGGACCTGACCGGCGAATCGCCCTTCATCCGCAGCAGCATCGACCTCTGCCACAAGCAGGCCGTCGACACCGGCGCCCGCATCGTGCACTCCTGCGGATTCGACTCCGTCCCTTCGGATCTGAGTGTCTACGCGCTCTACCGGGCGGTGGGCGAGGCCGGCGCCGGCGAGCTCGTCGCCACCGACTTCGTGGTGCGCTCCATGGCGGGCGGGCTATCCGGGGGCACCATCGCGTCGCTGCTGGAAGTGCTGCACACGGTCTCCAGTGACCCCGACATGCGTCGTCAGTTCGCCGATCCGTACACGCTGAGCCCCGACCGCGGCGCCGAACCCGAACTTGGCGCCCAGCCCGATCTGCCGTGGCGGCGAGGTCGTCAGATCGCGCCGGAACTGACCGGTGTGTGGACAGCCGGATTCATGATGGCGTCGGCCAACACCCGGATCGTGCGCCGCAGCAACGCGCTGTTGGACTGGGCGTACGGCCGGCGGTTCCGGTACAGCGAAAGCATGAGCCTGGGGTCGTCGGTCGCGGCGCCGGTGGCATCGGCGGTCGTCAACGGGGTCGGCAACGTGATGTCCGGACTCGGGAGTCGCTACTTCCGGCTACTGCCACGTGGACTCGTGGAGCGCGTCGTTCCCAAACCCGGCACCGGCCCGAGCGCGGCGGCCCGAGAGCGCGGCTACTACCGCACGGAGACGTACACCACCACGACCAGTGGCACTCGGTATGTGGCGCGCATGACGCAGGACGGCGACCCGGGGTACAAGGCGACTTCGGTTCTGCTGGGCGAGTGTGGTCTTGCGCTGGCGTTCGACCGTGACAAGCTCTCCGACCTGCGCGGGGTGCTCACTCCCGCGTCCGCAATGGGTGACGCACTGCTGGCGCGGTTCCCGGCCGCGGGTGTATCGCTGCAGATCGAGCAATTGGTTTGACGCAATGCGACAAGGCCTTTCGGAGCCTTTCGGCAGAGAGCGCATGAGTCTAGTGTCGTAATCGACTTGCCTGAACATCCCAGCGACGAAGGTGGTGGCCACCGATGGCCGGTCTTGACGATCTCTACTCCCAAATTCCCACTTCTGAAATCGCAACCAAGCTCGGGGTCGACGAAGGCGAAGTCGATAGCGCGGTCCACACCTTGGTGCCGGTCTTGCTCGGCGGACTGCAGCACAACTCGCAAGATCCCGAGCACGCCGGCAGGATCGAAGCGGCGGCCAGTAGTCACGCCGCCAGTGGCCTGCTCGACGCCGGTGGGGGCGTCGACCAGGCCGGCGAGAGCGACGGGCAGCAGGCGGTTGCGGCGCTGTTCGGCGGCAATGACACCGACCAGGTCGCGGCGGCGCTGGCCAAGGGCGGCGCCGGCAATGGCGACCTGCTCAAGCAATTGCTGCCGATCCTGCTGCCAATGGTGTTGGCATACATCGGCAAGCGGCTCAGCCCCGATGGCGCGCAGACCACAACCGCGCAGAAAAAGGAGGAAGCCTCCGGCGGCGGCCTGGGCGAGATCCTGGGCAGCATCCTCGGTGGCGGTTCCGCCGACAAGTCCCTCGGCGGCGTCCTCGGCAGCGTGCTCGGCGGCAAGGGCGGCGCGCTCGGCGAAATCCTCGGCGGCCTGCTGGGCGGCAAGAAATAGCCTGTGCCGCACCCGATTTGGAGTGTTCATGCGCTGTTTCCGGGCGGTTTCTATTTGCGTCGACAATGTGAAAAGACGTCTGGGGCACGCCGGCCCCAATGGATAACGATAGGGATCGACAGGAATAGAGAGGATAGCCATGTCAGACACGCTTACCGGAGGACAAAAACTCGTCCGGGGCGAATCGATCGCGTCGAACAACGGGGCCTATACCCTCACCCTGCAGGACGACGGCAACCTGGTGCTGGCCTCCCGCGGTCAGGCCCTGTGGGACACGTCGACCAACGGCCAGGATGTGGTCCGCGCCGAAGTGCAAAACGACGGCAACTTCGTGCTCTACACGGCGGACAAGCCGATCTGGCACACCGACACCAAAGGCAAGAAGAACGTCAAGCTCGTGCTTCAAGACGATCGCAATCTAGTGCTCTACGCCGCCGACGGACCGGCCTGGTCGACGCACACCGGGACCGACGCAGCGCCGCCGCCCGAGCCTCAAGCCGCCCCTGAATCAGGCACCGCTGACGGGCCCGTCGTGGAAGCCACCGAGGAGGCCTTCGAGGAAGCCAACCCGGAACCGGCGCCGGAGCCAGCGCGGACTTACACCGTCGTCTCCGGTGACACCCTGTGGGCCATCGCGGAGCGCTTCTACGGCGAGGGCAACAAGTACCAGGTGATCGCCGACGCCAGCGGTGTCTCCAACCCCGACCTGATCTACCCGGGACAGGTGCTCACGATTCCCTGATCTGCGTCGAGCTTCGGGCGCCTACGCGCCAGTCGATGGCGGTTCCTAGAATTGACCGGTGACCGCCAGCCACAGCTCTCCCGCCGACCTGCCCAAATCGTGGGATCCGGCCGTAACGGAGAGCGTGATCTACCAGAAGTGGCTGGATGCCGGGTACTTCGCCGCGGACGCATCCAGCGCCAAACCCGCGTATTCGATCGTGCTGCCGCCACCCAACGTCACCGGCAGCCTGCACATGGGCCACGCGCTGGAGCACACGATGATGGACGCCCTGACCCGCCGTAAGCGGATGCAGGGTTACGAGGTGCTGTGGCAGCCGGGCATGGACCATGCGGGTATCGCAACGCAGAGCGTGGTGGAAAAACAGCTCGCGACCGACGGCAAGACCAAAGAGGACTTCGGCCGTGAGCTGTTCGTCGAGAAGGTGTGGGACTGGAAGCGGGAATCCGGCGGCGCCATCGGTGGTCAGATGCGCCGGCTCGGCGACGGAGTGGACTGGAGCCGCGACCGGTTCACCATGGACGAGGGCCTGTCGCGTGCGGTGCGCACGATCTTCAAGAGGCTCTACGACGCCGGACTGATCTATCAGGCCGAGCGCCTAGTCAACTGGTCACCGATACTTCAGACGGCGATCTCCGACCTCGAGGTCAACTACCTCGAGGTCGACGGCGAACTGGTGTCGTTCCGGTACGGGTCGCTCGACGATTCGCAACCCCACATCGTGGTCGCCACCACCCGGGTCGAGACGATGCTGGGCGACACCGCGGTCGCGGTGCACCCCGACGACGAGCGCTATCGGCACCTGGTCGGCACCACCCTGCCGCACCCTTTCATCGACCGGCAGCTGATTATCGTCGCCGACGAGCATGTAGACCCCGAATTCGGCACCGGCGCGGTCAAAGTCACGCCCGCCCACGACCCGAACGACTTCGAAATCGGGCTGCGGCATCAACTGCCGATGCTCTCGATCCTGGACACCAGGGGCCGGATCATCGACACCGGAACGCAATTCGACGGCATGGACCGTTTCGAGGCCCGGGTCGCGGTGCGCGAGGCTCTTGCCGCGCAGGGCCGGGTCGTCGAAGAGAAGCGGCCCTACTCCCATAGCGTCGGACACTCCGAGCGCAGCGGCGAGCCCATCGAGCCGCGACTGTCGCTGCAATGGTGGGTTCGGGTGGAATCGCTGGCCAAGGCCGCCGGCGACGCGGTGCGCAACGGCGACACCGTGATTCACCCCGCCAGCCTGGAACCGCGCTGGTTCTCCTGGGTCGACGATATGCACGACTGGTGTATTTCCCGACAGCTGTGGTGGGGCCACCGCATCCCGATCTGGTATGGGCCCAACGGCGAGCAGGTGTGCGTCGGTCCGGACGAGACGCCGCCGGATGGCTGGGAACAGGACCCCGACGTGCTGGACACCTGGTTCTCGTCTGGGCTGTGGCCGTTCTCCACACTGGGCTGGCCGGAAAAGACCGCAGAGTTGGAAAAGTTCTATCCGACAAGCGTTTTGGTGACCGGCTACGACATCCTGTTCTTCTGGGTGGCGCGGATGATGATGTTCGGCACCTTCGTCGGCGGCGACGACGCCATCACGCTCGGCGGCCGCCGCGGCCCGCAGGTGCCGTTCACCGACGTGTTCCTGCACGGGCTGATCCGCGACGAGTCTGGCCGAAAGATGAGTAAATCCAAGGGAAATGTCATCGACCCGCTGGACTGGGTGGAGATGTTCGGAGCCGACGCGCTGCGGTTCACGCTGGCCCGCGGCGCCAGCCCCGGCGGTGACCTGGCCGTCGGCGAGGACGCCGTGCGGGCGTCGCGCAATTTCGTGACCAAGCTGTTCAATGCCACCCGGTTCGCGCTGATCAACGGTGCGAGCCCGGCGCCGCTGCCCGATCTCGCTGACCTGACCGATGCCGATCGCTGGATCCTGGGACGGCTGGAAGAAGTTCGCGCCGAAGTGGATTCGGCCTTCGATGTTTACGAGTTCAGTCGGGCCTGCGAGGCGCTTTACCACTTCGCGTGGGACGAGTTCTGCGACTGGTACGTCGAGCTTGCCAAGACGCAGCTCGCCGACGGGCTGACACACACCGCCTCGGTGCTGGCCACGGCACTGGATACGCTGCTGCGGCTGCTGCACCCGGTGATCCCGTTCATCACCGAGGCGCTGTGGCAGCCGCTGACCGGGGCAGAATCACTGGTGATCGCAGACTGGCCAAAACCCGCCGGGATCAGTTTGGATCCAATTGCCGCGCAACGAATCACGGACATGCAGAGGCTGGTGACCGAGGTCCGCCGCTTTCGCAGCGATCAAGGTCTGGCCGATAGGCAGAAGGTGCCTGCCCGGCTGGCCAGCATTGCCGAAGCCGATCTGAACACCCAGGTGGCCGCGGTGACGTCGCTGGCCTGGCTCACCGCGGGCGGCGAGGACTTCCGTCCGTCGGCGTCGGTGGAGGTGCGCCTGAGTGCCGGCACGGTCGTCGTCGAACTCGACACCTCGGGCACCATCGATGTGGCCGCCGAGCGCCGCCGCCTGGAAAAGGACTTGGCCGCAGCGCAAAAGGAATTGGCATCGACCGCCGCGAAGTTGGAAAACGCGGACTTTCTGGCCAAGGCCCCGGAAGCCGTCGTCGGCAAGATCCGTGACCGCCAGCGGGTGGCCCAGGAGGAAACCGACCGGATCAACGCCAGGCTGGTTGCGCTGCAGTGACTTTCGAGCCTTATGAGCCGGCCGGGCCGGCCGGAAAAGTTCCCACCCCGGACGAGATCGCGTCGCTGCTGCAGGTCGAGCATCTGCTGGACCAACGCTGGCCGGAAACCAAGATCGAGCCGAGCCTGACCCGGATCAGCGCGTTGATGGACCTGCTCGGCTCACCGCAACTGGCCTACCCGTCGATCCACATCGCCGGCACCAACGGTAAGACCTCGGTGGCCAGGATGGTCGACGCGCTGGTGACCGCGCTGCAGCAGCGCACCGGCCGGACCACCAGCCCGCACCTGCAGTCGGCCGTGGAACGCATCGCGATCGACGGAAAGCCGATCAGCCCGGCGCAGTACGTGGCGACGTACCGCGAGATCGAGCCGTTCGTGCAGATGGTCGACGCGCAGTCGCAGTCCGACGGCGGCCCGGCGATGAGCAAATTCGAGATCCTCACCGCAATGGCGTTCGCCGCGTTCGCGGACGCTCCCGTCGACGTCGCGGTGATCGAGGTCGGCCTGGGCGGGCGATGGGACGCCACCAACGTGATCAACGCGCCGGTGGCCGTCATCACGCCGATCAGCGTCGACCACGTCGAATACCTCGGCGCCGACATCGCCGGGATCGCCAGGGAGAAGGCGGGAATCATCCATGAGGCGGCCGATGGTTCGCCGGACACCGTCGCGGTCATCGCACGTCAGGTGCCGGAGGCGATGGAGGTGCTGTTGGCGCAGTCGGTGCGCGCCGACGCCGCGGTCGCGCGCGAGGACTCCGAGTTCGCGGTGCTGGGCCGCCAGGTCGCGATCGGTGGCCAGCTGCTGCAACTGCAGGGCCTGGGCGGGGTGTATTCCGATATCTATCTGCCCCTGCATGGCGAACACCAGGCGCACAACGCGGTGCTGGCGCTGGCCGCCGTCGAGGCTTTCTTCGGCGCCGGCGCTCACCGTCAGCTCGACGTGGACGCTGTGCGAGCCGGTTTCGCCGCCGTCATCAGCCCCGGTCGGCTGGAGCGCATGCGCAGCGCACCGACCGTGTTTATCGACGCCGCGCACAATCCGGCCGGCGCGGCAGCGCTGGCGCAGACGCTGGACGACGCGTTCGACTTCCAGACCCTGGTGGGGGTCATCAGCGTGATGGCCGACAAGGACATCGACGGTATCCTCGCCGCGCTGGAGCCGGTGTTCGATTCCGTCGTCGTGACCCACAACGGGTCGTCGCGGGCGCTGGATGTCGAGTCGTTGGCGTTGGCGGCAGGGGAGCGCTTCGGGCCCGACCGGGTGATCACCGCCGAGAACCTGCGCGACGCCATCGACGCCGCCACCGCGCTGGTCGACGACGCCTTGGAGGAGTCAGCGCGGCCAGACGGTGAAGCCGTTGGGGAAGGTCCGGTGCTTTCCGGCACCGGGATTGTCATCACCGGTTCGGTCGCCACGGCCGGGGCCGCCCGCACTCTGTTCGGGCGTGATCCTGAATGACCCAGGACCCGCCTCCGACACCTTCGGATCCGTGGAAGAGCTTCAGCGGGGTCATGGCCGCGACGTTGATGCTGGAGGCGGTCGTGGTGCTGCTGGCAATACCGGTGGTTGGCGCGGTCGGCGGCGGGCTGACTGCGGTGTCGCTGGGCTATCTGATCGGGCTGGCCGTGCTGCTGATCCTGCTTACCGGGCTGCAGCGCCGGCCCTGGGCGATCTGGGTGAACTTGGCGGCACAACTGGTGGCGCTCGCCGGCTTCGCGCTGTACCCGGGCGTGGGATTCATCGGTTTGCTGTTCACCGGGGTGTGGGCGCTGATCGCCTATCTGCGGTCCGAAGTCCGACACAGGCTTTCGCCGCCGGACTGAGCCGATTCTGTACGCTGTGCGCCGTGACCGAACGGACCCTGGTATTGATCAAGCCGGACGGCGTCGAGCGACGGCTGATCGGCGAGATCATCAGCCGTATCGAGCGCAAAGGCCTCAGCGTCGCAGCGCTGGAGCTCAGGCAGGTCAGCGAGGAGCTGGCCGGCCGGCATTACGCCGAGCACGACGGCAAACCATTCTTTGGATCGTTGCTGGAGTTCATCACGTCGGGACCGGTGGTGGCGGCGATCGTGGAGGGACCACGAGCGGTGACGGCCATTCGCCAACTCGCCGGCGGCACGGATCCCGTGGACAAGGCCACACCCGGCACAATCCGGGGGGATTTCGGGCTGGAGACCCAGTTCAATTTGGTGCACGGGTCCGACTCGACCGAATCGGCCCAGCGCGAGATCGCGCTCTGGTTTCCCGGCGTATAGCGCGAGGGCAAAAAGGGCGTGAGCGCCCTTCCGCGGGGCATCGGTATCACAGGCGCGTGGGCGCGGCCTGTGGTATGGGATACTGACACCGGGTGAACGTCGTCGGACCGGCTTCGGACCGGCTTGGGACACCCGAATGAAGACTTTGACAAGCGCGACAATCGTTCATCCTGCGATATGGCGCGGCATGTCAGGCCATCATTCAGCACGGCGCCGAGTGGGTTCGCTGGGATTTCAGCGAGCTGCTCGGGGCGAGACCATTACAAGCCCGGGAGAAGTCGCCCGGGCACATAGCGAAGCCCTCGCGTGGCCGCGTCGAATGGACGCGCCCGGGGGCTTGAGGAGAATACGTGGTAGACGGTGCCCCAACTTCAGACCCAGCAAAAGAGCCGACACAGCACGAGGAACTGCCGGACCGCCTGAGGGTCCATCAGCTTGCTCGATCGTTGGGTAACACCAACAAAGAGGTGCTGGAGGCGCTGTTCCAGCTCGACGGGCAAGAACGCAATGTGCACTCCGGCGTAGACCGTGAGGATGCACTCCGGGTACGCGACATGCTGTTCGCCAAGGCCCCAGCGGTGTTCCCGACGCTCAACAGCGCAGCCGAGGAACCCGAGTCGCCGCCGACGGAGACCGCGACAGAGCGGCCGCACTACATGCCGCTGTTCGTTTCTCCGCAACCGCGACAGGTGGACGAGGACACCGAAGACGATGCTGCCGACGGCGACGACTCGGATGCCGACGACGAAGACGACGAAGAGCAGGGCGATCGGCCGGCCAATCGCCGGCGGCGCCGTGGCCGTCGGGGTCGCGGCCGGGGACGCGGCGAACAGGCCGGATCCGACGGCGCCGACACTGACGAGACCGAACGGAAGACCAAGGACTCCGCCGATTCCGAGGACGCCGAAGGGTCAGACTCGGCCGATTCCGAAGACGGCGACTCCGAAGACAGTGATTCCGAAGGCGACGATGAGAACGGCTCGGGGGACGCCGCTAGCAAGCGCCGTCGTCGTCGCCGGCGTCGCAAGTCCGGCGCGAGCGACGACGTCGACGGTCCATCGCCCGACGATCCGCCCAACACCGTGGTGCACGAGCGGGCGCCGCGCTCCGGCAAATCCGGTGGTGGCGGTGGTGACACGGGCGGCTCCAACGGCACAGCCGGCACCGAGATCAAAGGCATCGATGGCTCTACCCGGCTGGAGGCCAAGCGCCAACGCCGCCGGGACGGGCGCGACGCCGGACGGCGCCGCCCACCGATATTGACCGAGGCGGAATTCCTGGCCCGCCGCGAAGCGGTCGAGCGGGTGATGGTGGTGCGCGACCGGGTCCGCACCGAGCCGCCCCATCCGGGTGCGCGGTACACCCAGATCGCGGTGCTCGAGGACGGCATCGTCGTCGAGCACTTCGTCACCTCCGCCGCTTCTGCTTCCCTGGTGGGCAACATTTACCTGGGCATCGTGCAGAACGTGCTGCCGTCGATGGAGGCCGCCTTTGTCGACATCGGTCGCGGCCGCAACGGCGTGCTCTACGCCGGCGAGGTCAACTGGGAAGCCGCGGGGTTGGGCGGGTCCGACCGCAAGATCGAACAGGCCCTCAAACCCGGCGATTATGTCGTCGTCCAGGTCAGCAAGGACCCGGTCGGCCACAAGGGCGCGCGGCTCACCACCCAGGTGTCCTTGGCCGGCCGCTATCTGGTCTATGTGCCGGGCGCGTCGTCGACTGGGATCAGCCGCAAGCTGCCCGACACCGAACGCCAGCGGCTCAAGGAGATCCTGCGCGAGGTGGTGCCGTCCGACGCCGGCGTGATCATCCGCACCGCATCCGAGGGTGTCAAAGAGGAAGACATCCGCAAAGACGTCACCCGCCTGCAGGAGCGCTGGCAACAGATCGAGGCCAAGGCGACCGAGACCAAAGAGAAGGCGGCCGGGGCCGCGCTGCCGCTGTACGAAGAGCCCGACGTCCTGGTCAAGGTCATCCGTGACCTGTTCAACGAGGATTTTGCCGGGCTCCTCGTCTCCGGCGACGACGCCTGGAACACGATCAACGAGTACGTGAGTTCGGTTGCACCCGAACTGGTTTCGAAGCTGACAAAGTATGAACTAGCCCAGGGCGCGGATGAGCAGACCGGACCGGATGTGTTCGCGGTGCATCGCATCGACGAGCAACTGGCCAAGGCGATGGACCGCAAGGTTTGGCTGCCGTCGGGCGGCACCCTGGTGATCGACCGGACCGAGGCGATGACGGTGGTCGACGTCAACACCGGCAAGTTCACCGGGTCCGGGGGCAACCTCGAGCAGACGGTCACCAAGAACAACCTCGAGGCGGCCGAGGAGATCGTGCGCCAGCTGCGGCTGCGTGACATCGGCGGCATCGTGGTCATCGACTTCATCGATATGGTGTTGGAGTCCAACCGCGATCTGGTGTTGCGTCGGCTGACCGAGGCGCTGGCCCGCGACCGCACCCGCCACCAGGTGTCCGAGGTGACGTCGCTGGGGCTGGTGCAGCTGACCCGCAAGCGGCTGGGGACCGGGTTGATCGAGGCGTTCTCGACGTCATGCCCCCACTGCAGCGGCCGCGGGATTCTGCTGCACGCCGACCCGGTCGATTCGACCGCGGCGATAGGGCGCAAGTCCGAGGCCGCCGGCGGCCGGCGCGGCAGGCGGTCGAAGAAGAAGTCCGATGAGCCCGCCGACCAGCCCGTTGTGGCCAAAGTGCCCGCTCACGCTCCCGGCGAGCATCCGATGTTCAAGGCCATGGCCGCAGGCTCGACTGGGGCTTCAGAGGTGGCAGATCGCGATGAGGACGAGTTGGGCGAAGCGGTCGAGGAAGCCACCGCTGAAACCGAAGAACAGACTGTGGATCAGGTTCCCGCCGACCTGGAAGACACTGATCAGGACGACTTCGAAGACGGCGAAGAGGACACCGACGACACCGACGAGTTCGACGAGGACTCTGACGACGAGGACTCCGAGGACGAGGACGACCTCGGCGACGATGACGAGGACCTCGACGACGACGAAGAAGAAGAGGAAGAAGAGGACCTCGACCTAGACGACGATCTCGAGCTCGAGGATTCCGACTCCAGCGACGACTCCGACGACTCCGACGACTCCGACGACTCCGACGATGACGACTCTGACTCCGAGACCGACCCAGGGGTACCTGCCGGCGCTGTCGTGATCGACGGTGGCTCGTCCTTCGAACGCCCGCGCCGGCGGCGCGCGGCGGGCAGGCCGGCAGGCCCGCCGATCCACGTGGACTGAACGGTCCCGGCCGTCGGCACGCAGTATTGTCACGCTGAGGTGGACAAAAGGCCATGCACTCGGCCGCCGGTGAACCGGGTGGCAGATGTTGCGCCTGCGCCAGGCCGTGAGGCGGTTTGACCCTGTAGCCGCTGGTCACGTACCCTTGGACAGTTGTCGCCAGGCTGAGCGATCAGAGTTCGGCCGGCAAGCGGGACATAGGGCCCGCACCCAAGACCCACCACGCGCACGGCCGGTGGCACGCGCGCGAAGCGAAGACGGCTGGCTGAAACTGGCAGAAGGAGCAGGAGCAACGATGGCGACCTACGCAATCGTCAAGACCGGCGGCAAGCAGTACAAGGTCGCCGTCGGAGACGTGGTCAAGGTCGAGAAGCTCGAATCCGAGCCCGGAGCCACGGTGTCGCTGCCGGTAGCGTTGGTCGTCGACGGCGCCAAGGTCACCACCGACGCCCAGGCGCTGGCCCAGGTCGCGGTGACCGGCGAGGTGCTCGAGCACACCAAGGGTCCCAAGATCCGTATCCACAAGTTCAAGAACAAGACCGGCTACCACAAGCGACAGGGACACCGTCAGCAGCTGACGGTCCTCAAGGTCACCGGCATCAAGTAACGAGGCGACAGACATGGCACACAAAAAGGGCGCTTCCAGCTCCCGCAACGGCCGCGACTCCAACGCCCAGCGGCTCGGCGTCAAGCGGTTCGGGGGCCAGCTCGTCAAGGCCGGCGAGATCCTGGTCCGCCAGCGCGGCACCAAGTTCCACCCGGGCGTCAACGTCGGGCGCGGCGGCGATGACACATTGTTCGCCAAGGAGACCGGGGCGGTGCAGTTCGGCGTCAAGCGCGGACGCAAGACCGTCAACATCGTCGCGGCCGGGCAGACGACCGACTGAGCTCGGACCGAGCGCAGCCAATGTGTACGTAGCACCCCGCTAAAGACCATGCCTCGGTTTGTCGATCGCGTAGTCATCCACGCGCGGGCGGGTTCCGGCGGTAACGGCTGCGCTTCGGTCCATCGCGAGAAATTCAAGCCGCTGGGCGGCCCCGATGGCGGCAACGGCGGCCGCGGCGGCAGCATCGTCTTCGTCGTCGACCCCGCGGTGCACACCCTGCTCGACTTCCATTTCCGCCCGCATGTCACCGCGCCGTCAGGCAAACAGGGAATGGGCAACAACCGCGACGGCGCCGCCGGCGCGGACCTGGAGGTCAAGGTGCCCGACGGCACCGTCGTACTCGACGAAAACGGCCGGCTGCTGGCCGACCTGGTCGGGGCGGGCACGCGGTTTGAAGCCGCCGCTGGTGGCCGCGGCGGCCTGGGCAACGCCGCGCTCGCGTCGCGCGCCCGCAAGGCGCCGGGCTTTGCACTGCTCGGCGAGCCGGGCCAGGCCCGCGACCTCGCGCTGGAACTCAAGACCGTCGCCGATGTCGGCCTGATCGGGTTCCCATCCGCCGGAAAGTCCTCGCTGGTGTCCGTGATTTCGGCGGCCAAACCCAAGGTCGCCGACTACCCGTTCACCACGTTGGTGCCTAACCTGGGCGTCGTGTCGGCGGGCGAGCGCACCTTCACGGTGGCCGACGTGCCCGGCCTGATCCCGGGCGCATCGGCGGGCCGCGGCCTGGGCCTGGATTTTCTGCGGCACATCGAGCGGTGCTGTGTGCTGGTGCACGTGGTGGATTGTGCGACTGCGGAACCCGGCCGCGACCCGATCTCCGATATCGACGCGCTGGAAGCCGAACTCGCGGCCTACACTCCCACACTGCAAGGCGATGCGGCGCTGGTCGACCTCGCCGAGCGGCCACGGGCGGTGGTGCTCAACAAGATTGATGTGCCGGAGGCCCGCGAGCTCGCCGAGTTCGTGCGTGACGACATCGTCGCCACGCGCGGCTGGCCGGTGTTCAGCGTGTCGACCGTCACCCGAGAAGGATTGCAGCCCTTGATCTTCGGGCTATGGCAGATGATCGAGGCTTACACCGCCACGCGCCCGGAGTCGGTGCCCCGCCGGCCGGTGATTCGCCCGGTGCCCGTCGACGAGAGCGGGTTCACCGTCGAGCCCGACGAGCAGGGCGGCTTCGTCGTCACCGGGGTTAGGCCCGAACGATGGGTCGGCCAGACAAATTTCGACAACGACGAAGCCGTCGGCTATCTCGCCGACCGCCTGGCGCGCCTCGGTGTCGAGGACGAACTGCTGCGGCTCGGTGCACAACCGGGGTGCGCGGTGACCATCGGCGACATGACGTTCGACTGGGAGCCGCAGACGCCCGCGGGACAGCAGGTCAGCCTGTCGGGGCGCGGCACCGATGCGCGGCTGGAACGTAGCGATCGCGTCGGGGCCCCCGAGCGCAAGGCGGCCCGGCGACGCCGGCGCGAACACGGTGACGATTCGTGAGCGAGCACCGAGAAGCCATCCGCACCGCGCGCAGCCTGGTGGTCAAGGTCGGCACCAACGCGCTGACCACGCGAAAGGGGATGTTCGACGCCGGCCGGCTGGCCGGACTCGCCGACGCGGTCGAGGCGCGGATGAAGGCGGGCACCGACGTCGTCATCGTGTCGTCGGGCGCCATCGCTGCGGGCATCGAGCCGCTCGGATTATCCCGTCGCCCAAAGGATTTGGCGACCAAGCAGGCCGCGGCCAGCGTCGGCCAGGTCGCGCTGGTGAATTCCTGGAGCGCGGCGTTCGCCCGCTACGGTCGCACGGTCGGGCAGGTGCTGCTGACCGCGCACGATATTTCGCTGCGGGCTTCCCACACCAACGCCCAGCGCACGCTGGACCGGCTGCGCGCACTGCACGCGGTGGCGATCGTCAACGAGAACGACACGGTTGCCACCAACGAGATCCGGTTCGGTGACAATGACCGGCTTTCGGCGCTGGTGGCGCACCTGATCGGCGCGGAAGCCCTGGTGCTGCTCTCCGACATCGACGGCCTCTACGACTCGGATCCCCGCAAAGTGCCGGGGGCACGGTTCATTCCGGAAGTGGGCGGGCTGGCGGATCTGGACGGCGTGGTCCCCGGCCGGGGCAGCGAGCTGGGCACCGGCGGGATGGTGTCGAAGGTGCCGTCGGCGCTCTTGGCCGCCGACGCCGGCGTGCCGGTGCTGTTGGCCGCCGCGGCCGACGCGGCTGCCGCGCTCAGCGACGCCTCGGTGGGCACGGTGTTCGCCGCGCGGCCGGACCGAATGTCGGCGCGCCGATTCTGGCTACGCTACGCCGCCGAGTCCGCCGGCTCGTTGACCCTCGACGAGGGTGCGGTGCGCGCCGTGGTGGCACAACGCCGTTCGTTGCTGGCCGCGGGTATCACCGCGGTCTCTGGCCGGTTTTACGGGGGCGACGTGGTCGAATTGCGCGGGCCGGACTCCGCCATGGTGGCCCGTGGTGTGGTCGCCTACGATGCGGCGGAACTCGCCACCATGATGGGCCGGTCGACCTCTGAGCTGCCCGGCGAGCTGCGTCGGCCCGCCGTGCACGCCGACGACCTGGTCGCGGTGTCTGGGTCTAATTGAAGGGGTTGCTGTTGTCCTGCCAGGCGGCGGATTCGGGGCGCGGCCCGAAACGGCGAACGTAGTCCTCGTGCATCTGGGCCTGCTTTTCCCGTTTGAGGACGTCGACCAGGTTCGGGTCCAGGCCATGCTGCGCCAGCCGGTGTCGACGCCAGACCTTGTTCAGCGCAAGCGACACCAGCAGGGCCCAGGCATAGATCGGCACCGTCATCTCGGTATGCACATACAGCGAAGCGGGCAGCAGCCAGAACGGTGCGAGGACCAACAGCGGCGGTATCGCCCAACGGAGCATGTGCCGGTGCACGGCTCCGTTGCCCGCCAGATCGTGGGCGACCCAGCGCTGCATCGAAGTGGGCAGGCATCGACCGTACGAGTAGGCGATGTACTGCCAGAAGTTGGGTTTGGTGCTGGGCATGGCTGCTCCTACTGCAACGCGCCGGCCGCCATGGCGGCCGAGTTGATCCGGCTCAACACCTCATGCAGGTGCTGCAGTTCGCTCATGTCGACGCCCAGGCGTGCGACGACGGCGGGCGGAATCGCGAGCGCGCGCCGACGCAGGGCGACGCCGCCCTTGGTTAGGTCGACATCGGTGGAGCGCTCGTCGACCGCGTTTCGGGTACGGGTGATCAGACCGAGCGCCTCCAGACGCTTGAGCATCGGCGACAGCGTGGCCGAATCCATCTGCAGCGTGGCCGCGATCTCCTTGACCGATAGCGGTTTGTGCTGCCCCGTTGATGCCTTCTGATGATCCCACAGTGTCAGCATCACCAGATATTGCGGATGGGTCAGCCCCAACGGCTCCAACAACGGCCGGTAGACGGCCAAGACGGCGCGGTTGGTGATGCTCAGCGCGAAACAGACCTGCCGTTCGAGGGCAAGCGGGTCGATCTCCGGTACGGTCAGCACAGTCACATTGTGTATCGTACCCTAATAATTAGGACACTAGCTATATTGCGTCCGTCACAGGTCGGCGCGCCGAAGCGGCCTTCAAATACAGTGCACCCCAGACGATCTCGGCCAGCGTGGCGGCCAGCTCCGCGTCGTAGTCCCGCGGCTTAATCGGAAGGTTCTGGTGGCAAACCCGCTCGACCATCCAGGTTAGTGCGCTGGCCGTGGTGGCCGCTGGCAGCTCACGGCGGATCGAGCCATCGGCCTGGCCGTCTTCGATGACCCCTGTTAATCGCCGCGAGATGTCGGTGAGCAGCTCGCGATACGTCGCCGCCACCGAGGGGTCATAGGCGGCCAGCTCGTTCAGCGCGACGAGCACCGCTTGGTGGTGGCGGTAGCTGGCGATGATGCCGGCCATCGCGGCGCGCAGGTCGTCGGGGTCGTGGCGCCAGGCCACTCTCCACCAGCGCTGCCCGTCGTCGGCGAGATCGCCCATCACCTGGCGCGCAAGCCGGCGCAGCAGATGGGCTTTGTCCTCGAAGTAGATGTAGAAGCTGGCGCGAGAAATGCCGGCCTCGGTCGACAGCCGATCCACGCTGAGCTCGGTGAAACTGGCGCCCTCGCTCATCAGCCGCTCGGTGGCGTCCAGCAGCCGGCGCTCCATGTGCTCGCGGCGCTGCTGGCGCGTTACCTGCGGCTTGCGGGTCAGTGATGGCATATGCGCAGCATAACCGATATTTCGACATGTTGACTAGACAATATGTCTAGGCATAAAGTCGGATTTTGTTCCGGTCTGTTGGAGAGGATTCTCATGACGGCTATGACAGGGATGTCTGGCACCGCGCGCGCGTACGATGCGATCGATTTGTCCTCCCGGGCGTTTTGGTCCACGACCGCGGCCGAGCGGGAGCGCTCCTTCGCCGAACTGCGCGCCGAGCGCCCGGTGAGTTGGCACCCTCCTGTCGAAGACGCCCTGATGCACGATCCCGACGACCGCGGTTACTGGGCGATCACCCGCCGCGCCGACATCGCCGCGGTGAGCCGCGACAACGACGTGTTCCTGTCCGGCAGGGGGGTGATGTTCGAAAACGTCCCCGTGGAGTTACTCGAAGCGTCGCAGTCCTTCCTGGCGATGGACCCGCCGCGGCACACCAAGCTGCGCAAGGTCGTCAGCGCCGCGTTCACGCCCAGGCAGGTCCGTCGCATCGAGGACTCGATCAAGGCGAACGCGAAGACCATCGTCGAAGAACTCCGGGCCGCCGGCAGCGGTGCCGATTTCGTCGAACTATGCGCCAAGGAACTGCCCATCCGCACGCTGGCGGACATGGTGGGGATTCCGGAATCCGAGCGCCAGCAGGTGGCGCACGCGGCGGACGCCGCGGTTTCCTGGGCCGACCCGGTCTCTCTCGGTGGCCGTAACCCGTTGGAGGTGCTGGTCGCAAGCCAGGTGTACCTCCACGAAGTCGCCGGCGCATTGGCCGCGGCGCGACGCAAGCGCCCCGGCGATGACCTGTTCAGCAGCCTAGTGGGCGCCGAGGTGGACGGTGACCGGTTGTCGGACGCGGACGTTGCTGCGTTCTTCGTGTTGCTTTCGGTGGCCGGCAATGACACCACCCGCCAGACGGCCAGCCACGCGATGAAGGCGCTCACCGACTTCCCCGATGAGAGGGCTTGGCTTGTCGAGGATTTCGACGACCGCATCGGCACGGCGGTCGAAGAATTCATCCGTTGGGCCACGCCGGTCATGACCTTCCGCCGCACGGCCGCAACGGATTTCGAGCTGGGCGGGCAGAGCATCCGGGAGGGGGAGAAGGTGGTGATGTTCTACACTTCCGGCAACTGGGACACCGAGGCATTCGACCAACCGGAGCGGTTGAACCTGAGCCGCAATCCCAATCCTCACCTGGGCTTCGGCGGCGGCGGCGTGCACTTCTGCCTCGGGGCTCACGTGGCACGCGCACAATTGCGCGCCATCCTCGGCGAACTCCTACGCCAGCTACCGGATATTCAGGCCGGCGATCCGGCTTACGTGCCGGGTAACTTCATCCACGCCATCCGCAGCATGCCCTGTATCTTCTAACGCGCGGCTATCGCCGACAACTCGGTGGACAGCAGCGTCAACAATTCGGAGCATCCGCCGTCGACCTTGACCGTGGACAGGTCGTCGCCGCGGGTGCGCCCGCGGTTGACGATAGCGATGGGGATGCCAACTGCGGCGGCATGACGCACGAATCGGTAGCCGGAGAACACGGTCAGCGAGGAGCCCGCGACCAATAATGCCTCAGCTTCGTCGACCAATGAATAAGCTTGCAACACAACTTCTTTGGGCACAGTCTCGCCGAAGTATACGATGTCAGGCTTGAGCATGCCAGCGCAACGCGGACAGTCGAGGTAGCGGAACGACGCGGTGTCGGCGACGACGGCGTCGGCGTCGGGGGCCACCGCCAGCCCGCCGATGGCTGTGGCTCGCTCGAAGGCGCGCTCGATGAATCCCGCGTTGAGCGCCTCGAGCTGTTCGGCCAGCGCGGCGCGGCTCATGGTGTGGCCGCAGCCCAGGCAGATCACCCGTGCGTAGGTGCCGTGTAGGTTCACCACGTTCGCGCTGCCGGCCTTGGTGTGCAACAGATCGACGTTCTGCGTGATCACGCCGGTCACCACACCGGCATGCTCCAGCGCGGCCAGCGCCCGGTGCCCGGCATTGGGCAAGGTGTCATCCATGTGCCGCCAGCCGATGTGGTTGCGTGCCCAGTACCGCTGCCGGAACAGGGGATCCGACGTGAACTGGCGGATGGTCATGGGATTGCTCGGTGGAGAATCAGGTCCCCGGTAGTCGGGAATGCCCGAGTCGGTCGAGATTCCCGCACCCGTCAGCACCGCGACCCGACGACCGGCCAGCAGCGCGACGAGATCTGGGGATTCTGCGCTGCAAGCCGTCACCAGTTCGAGAGTACGGGGCCTACCTGAGGCAGTCTGCCGCCGTCGTGAGGTCGGCGGACATATTCCGCTCCATCATCTTTAATGCGGCCCGCCCCGCTCCGCATCGATGTGGGCGACGGCATCCCTCTGAATCACGACCGGGAAGTGGCGCACCTAGGCATCGAGCGCGCTGTAGAGGGTTGTACTCCACCAGGTAAAACCTGCTGCCAGTTCACCGGTCTAGGTAGGCATTACGCGCAACACTAAGCCGGTAAATGTGTTGCCCCGTTACGGCGTATATGGCATGTAAGGCATATTACCAAGCGCTGCAACGGATTTCGGGTCGCCACACGCTTGCGCAACGCCTGATGAAAAGGCTGGAACCAGAAATTCTTCGACAAGGTTGACCCCGAGCGCAGCCAGGGATGGAGGCGGCGGATCTCGGCAACGAAATCGAGGAGGCGCTTCACCGCGCTGAGCCAGATGTATTCCAAGGCCCGACTCCTTGAGATAGTGCACGACTTCATGGTCTTTGACGCGAGCGCGAAGAAGACTTGCCGGCACAACCGGTACTTCGGCGTCACGGCGGCGAGACCACAGGTTCAACGCGCCAGATCCAGAACCGCCGTGCGGCAGGCCGCCCACGCGGGGGACGTCACATCGATGAGTGAGTAGTGGTCGGTGCCGGGGAGCACCAGCAGCCGGGCGTCGTCGCCGGCCCGTCGGGCCGCGTCGACGAAGCGCTGCGACTGGCCGAGTGGCACGTCGTCGTCGGCCGTGCCGTGCACGCACATCGAGCGGACGCCCATCGGAAGCAGGGCGCTGGGACAAGCCAGCGAGCGGGCCTCGGCGTCGTCCGCCCAGGCGCCCAGGAAATTCCGGGTGGCTCCGGAACCCAGGTCCTCCTTCAGTGCGAGCGCGAGGTCCAAGACCCCAGCCTGACTGACGAAGCCGGTCAGCGGTACGACGGGCGAGGCTCCGGGAGCGTCGGCGGGCAGCGACCCTCGGCCGGCCAGCCAGCCGGCGAGATGACCTCCCGCGGAGTGCCCGATCGCGACCACTCGCGACAGGTCGAGACGGCCGGCTGCCAGGCTCTGACCGGTCGTGGCGAGCAGGTCGACAGCGGCGGCAACGTCGAGACAGGTGGCCGGCCAGCCACCGCCTCCGTGGTCCGGGTCGTCGCCCACCCTGCGGTATTCGAGGTTCCAGGCAGCGAAGCCGTGCCGCACTAGATCCTTGGCCAGATCGGAGGCCAGGTCGGCACCGTAGGCCGTCCGCCAGAACCCGCCATGGATGACCACGGCGACCGGCCGGGGGCCCGGGCCGTCGGGAAGGCTGAGAACGCCGTGCTGGCTCGGATGGGTGCCGTAGCGCACGAACGTCACGCGCAACCCACGGTTCGACGATGTCCCGGGCCACCCGCAGGAACGTGTCGGCGGCCCGCGGACCCACCTGGGCTCCGAAGCAGAAGCTGCGGTAGGGCAGTCACTTTGGCCGCGAGCGTTTCCTCCCGTAGCACGGAGACAGCCAGTCCTATGATGGGCGCGAAGCCTCATCCAGGCGACCGATCAGGTAGCTGGCCCCGGCGCTGCCCCCGGTGCCCCGACTGTCCCCAATGAAGCGGCGGGCTAGGTCCAGGTGGGCCAGCCGCCAGCGCCTGAGGCCGGCGATGAATATATCGAGCTGCGCGCGTAGTTGGAGGCACTGCCGGCGGTTGCCGCTGTCGCCGTCGCGCCGGTCGACGACGATCTCCAGTAGCGCCGCCACGGGAGCGGAGCGAACGCCGGCCAGCAAGACCCCGAACTGGGCCGATTGTGCCGCGCTCATTCCCTGTAATCGAGGCCGGAACTGGTGGAAGTCATCCACCGCAAGATGTTGTAGGGCACTAAGTGTGGCTACCATCAGCTCAAGCACGGCGTTGGCACGCGTCAAGCGATCGATCGCCCGGTCGAAGTCCGCCAGACGGACGAACTCCAGCGCGACCTCGAGGTCGACTAGGATCTGCGAAACCCACAGTTCAGAGACTTGGTGGGTGATCATGAAGTACCTCTCGTCGGCCCAAGAGGAACGGTCGTCGCCCGCACACACAGGCTGGACGGCGCCGAGCAGCTCGTCGAGGCGCAGGTACTCCGCGTAGCGGAGCCCCTTGGCCCCGGGCTTTCGCTCGGCCTCGGTGTCGTCGGCAAGGTCTTGAAGATCGCTGGCCGGGCTCACGGCGGGAACTACTTCCACCGAGCTGGCATGTCTACCCGCCTGCTGGCTCAAGCTTCTTGGCGTGGCCGCGGGCTGGGTCAACACCGCCCGGTTGCCCCACCCATCCAGCCGGGCGGGCTCACCGGCATCGACCAGACAGATCGACGAGAGCCGCCGGGTGGGGTCGGTGGTCATCGCCACCAATACCAGTCGCAACCGCTCGATCAGCGTTTCGATGCGTCCGGTATCGAATCCGTCGGTGTCGAATTCGATGCGAATGCCCAGTTCGCGGCCCGGCACGGCTTGCACCGCCAGCGGGTAGTGGTTGTATTCATGGCTGGTGAACTCGGTGATTGCCAACTCGTCGTCGCCCAACAACGCGGCGGTGTCGATTGGGTACTTCTCGCACACCAAAACGGTGTCGAACAGTTGCTCCTGGCCGGTGATGCGGTGAATATCGCTGAGCGCCAGGTGCTGGTGCTCGAGTGTGTGGTTGTGGTCGCTTTGCAGCTGGTCTAGCAGGTCTGCGGTGGTGGTTGCCGCAGTGATGTTCGCCCGCACCGGCACCGTGTTGATCAACAGACCCACCATCGAATCCACGCCCGCCAACCCGGCTGGCCGCCCCGACACCACGGCACCGAACGCGACATCGTGATGGCCGGTCAGCCACATCAGCAGCTGCGCCCAGGCACCCTGCAGCACGGTGTTGACGGTCGTGTCGTGCGAGCGCGCCAGCTCGCTGAGGGCGCGCGTGATCTCCTCAGGCACCCGAAACGATGCAACGCCTCGCCGACCTAGTAGCTCTAACCGGGCTGGCGTCCCGACCAGTGTCGGGGTGTCAAAGCCAGCGAGCACCTCGCGCCAGGCCGTGCGGGCGGCATCGAGATCACGATCGGCCAGCCAGGTAACAAACCTGCGATACGGCGCGGCCGCCAGCAGCCGCTGCCCGTGATAGCTGGCGAATATTTCCCGCAGCAGGATCGGCATCGACCGTCCATCCATCACGATGTGGTGATTAGTCAGCACAAACCGGTGCCGATCAGGTGCGGTGCGGATGAGGGCGGCCCGAAAAGCCGGCCCGCCGGCGAGGTCTCCGACAGCGGCGCGTTCTGCGGCGCACACCCGCTTAATCTGGTCGAGGTCTTCAGCGCCAAGCTCGACATACCGCCACTGCGCCGCGGGATCGGCCGGAATAACCTGCACCGGCTCGTCGAACTGTGGGCAGAATCGGGCCGCCAGGTTCGGATGGCGCTTGAGCACCGTGTGCACGGCATCGCGCAGACGGTGTGGGTCGAGCCGACCTCTCAATGTGATGTCCAGCTGCACCGCATACAGTTTGTCGTCGTGAGCCTGAGCGGTGCTGGCATGAGAGAGCAGCGCCTCCTGCAGGGGTGTCAGCGGCAAAATATCGGCGATCTTATGTTGCTGGTGAAGCTCATCGATCTGCTGCTGGCTCAGGCGGATAGGCGCGATATCGGAGGGCGTTAACCCGCCCCCACCGCCTCGTACGTGTGTGCAGATGCCGGCCAGGGCGTCAAACCACAACCGGCTCAGCCTACTGACCTGCGCGTGATCAAGTACCGATTGCGCCCACAACCAGTTGGCGTGCAGGCGCGGGCCGGTGTCGGTATCGACGCTGACAGCGTTGACGTCCACGCTGTGCACCATCGGCATAGAGCGATCGGGGTTGCCGCTATCGGTGAACAGCGAACCCAACGAACCCCAAGTGACGATCCGCCAGACATCCTCATCGGCCGAAGCATCGAGCAGCGGTACGCCCAGACGTCCCAGATAGTTGAATCCGATCTGCGGGTCAGACCCGGCCAGATCAACATCGCTGTTCAGATAACGCAGCACACCGTATGTCAGCGGGTGCGGGAGAGCTCGAAGCTGCTCTTTGGCGTCTCTGATCACCACCCCCAGCGACGCCTCACCGGCCACCACCTGCGCCCAACGCAGGCCAGCGACAGCCAACGACACCGGGTATTTGGCCGTAAACCACCCCACCGTGCGTGACAGGTCAACGTCGGGGCCTAGCTCCTCGTGGCGGCCATGGCCCTCGACGTCGATACCGATCGGCGCGCCGCCGTCGCCCAAAAACTCCGCCCACGCCAACCCAAACGCGATGAGAAGGATCTCGTGTATCCCGGCATGAAAGGCCGCTGGCACCTCACCGAGCAGCATGCGGGTCGTCTCGACATCCAGCGACATCGACAGGTGCCCAGCCGTGGCAAACGTATCCACCTCGGGGCACACCGCCGGCAGCGCGGCAGGGATCGCCGCCACCTTCCTCCATACGTCCGCCTGGTCCACGACTTCCGGGCAGCGCGCGTACTCACCCAGCACCGACGCCCACCGCCGAAACGACGTCCCCGCCGCCGGCAACACCACCTGCTGCCCCGCACGGTGTTGAGTCCAGGCGGTGTTAAGGTCGTCCAGCAAAATCCGCCACGACACGACGTCGACGGCCAAATGATTAGCGATCAGCACCAACTCAGCGGTGTCGACAACCCACAACGCACTCAACATCACCCCGGCGGCCGGGTTCAACCGAGATTGCGCCCTCATCAGCGCCTCATCGGACAACACCGCGACCCGCTCCAGGACAACTGCCCGCATCCACCGAACCGGCCTCGGGCACCGTCAATGACCAGTCCCCGGCGCCGTCGTCGACGCGCAGCCGCAGCATTGCATGCCGATCCACCAAGGCCTGCAACATGACCACCACATCGGCCTCGCTGACGCCCGCGGGAGCCTGCACCAACGCCATCAGATTGAACTGCTCGACTGGGGCATCAACGCTGCGCAGCCAACACATGATCGGTGTCGCGGGAACGTGTCCGACACCCTCATCGATCAGACCACTGGCACCGTCGGCCAGACCGGCCACCCTGGCCAGCCTGGCAACGGTTTGCTCGACGAAAATATCGCGTGGCCTGCACATCAGGCCGGCGGCACGGGCCCGCGCCACCACCTGCATCGACGAAATGCTGTCCCCACCCAAATCGAAGAACGAGTCGTCGACCCCGACGCGCTCGAGCCCGAGTACCCGGGCGTAGATGCCGGCCAAGATCTCCTCGACCGCGCTGCCCGGGGCCCGATACTCACCAGCGGTGTACTCGGGTGCCGGCAGGGCGCGGGTGTCGAGTTTGCCGTTGACCGTCAACGGCAGCGCTTCCAACACCACCACGGCCGCCGGAACCATATACGCCGGGAGCCGGTCGGCCAGCCGGGCGCGTATCCCGGCCGGGTCTGCTGTCCCGGTGATATAACCCACCAGGCGTTTGTCGCCGGGGCGGTCCTCGCGGGCGATCACCGCCGCCTGCTCAACCCCATCCAGCGCACTTAAGGCGGCCTGCACCTCGCCGAGTTCGATGCGATAGCCGCGGATCTTGACCTGCTCATCGGCGCGCCCCACATACCGCAGCTGCCCATCAGCGCCCCAGCGCACCAGGTCCCCGGTGCGATACATGCGTATTCCCGGCGCTCCCGCCCCGCCGAACGGGCAGGCCACAAACCGCGACCCGGTCAACCCGGAGCGGCCCACATATCCGCACCCGACCCCGGCACCGGCCACATACATCTCACCGACCACACCAACCGGCACCGGCCGCAACCACCCATCCAGCACAAACACCGCCGCGCCCGACACGGGCGAACCGATCGGCGGCACACCCGACCCCGGTGCCAACGGCGCACTCAGCGCCATACACATCGTGGTTTCGGTGGGGCCGTAGCCGTTGATCACCACTCGCCCGGGCGCCCACCGCTCCACCACCTCGGCCGGGCAGGGCTCACCGCCCAGCACCAAAGTCACCGAGTCCAACCCCTGGGGTGACAACACCGCTACCGCAGAGGGAGTTTGGTTTAACACGTTGACGTGTTCAGCAACTAGCACATCGTGAAAGTCGGTCGGGGAACGTGTCACCGAGTCGGGTATCACCACCAGCCGTCCACCATGCAACAGCGGGCCCCAAATCTCCCACACCGAGACGTCGAAGGCATGCGAATGACACTGCGCCCACACCCCCGTCGGCGGCAGGCCGGCATCCAGTGACTCCAGCAGCTGGGTGACGTTGTGGTGGGTGATCGCCACCCCCTTGGGGACACCGGTGGTGCCCGAGGTGTAGATGAGGTAAGCGATGTCATCGGGGGCCGGCGCCGGCAAGCCCGTGCCCGGGTAGGTCTGGATGCGGGCGTCTTCGACATCGATGATCAGCAGGCCATGCCCGTCGAGCCGGTCGGCCAGCCCGGTGGTGGTGACCGCGGCGATCGGCGCGGCATCGGCAACCATGAACCCGATCCGCGCCGCCGGCAGCGCCGGATCGATGGGCAGATAGGCCGCCCCGGTTTTAAGCACCGCCAAAATCGCCACGATCGCCTCGCCGGACCGGGAAAGCAGCAGCGCCACACACTGCCCCGGGCCCACACCCTGGCCGGCCAGCAGGTGCGCCAGCCGGTTAGCGGCCTCCTCGAGTTCCCGGTACGTCATTGACCGGCCCTCGCAGACCACCGACACCGCCGCCGGGGTCCGCGCGACCTGGGCGGCGAACAACACCGGAACCGACACCGGCGCACTCGCCGGCCCGGTCAACACCGCCCGGTTGCCGATCTCATCCAACCGGGCATGCTCAGACTCCTCGAGCAGATCCACCGACGACAACCGCCGACCCGGGTCGGCGGTCATGGCCACCAACACCCGCTCGAACCGCTCGATCAGCGCCTCGATGCTGGCGGTATCGAAGACGTCAGTGCGAAATCCCACGGCCCCGCCGATCCCGGCGGGCTCACCAGTGTCGGTGAAACGTTCACCGAGAGAAAACGCCAAATCCATGCGGGCGCTGTGGGTGTCCAACGGTATAGAGGTGACCTCAAGGCCCTCCAACACCAAACCAGCAGCCGGATCAGTGTGCCCAGCGAAATTCTGCCAGGCCATCATCACCTGAATCAGCGGATGACGGGTCAAGCTACGGGTGGGATTAAGCCGCTCCACCAGCATCTCAAAAGGCACATGTTGGTGTTCGAACGCCTCTAAACTGCGCGCCCGCACTTGGGCCAACAAGTTAGCGAAAGTGGGATCACCGCTGACCTGGACACGCAGTACCAAGGTATTAACGAAAAAGCCGACCAACTCATCAAGGGCGGGGTCATCACGCCCAGCGACCGCGAACCCCACCGCCACATCAGGGCTAGCGCTGATCTTCGACAGCACCACCGCAAGGACGGCCTGAACCACCATGAAACTGGTCGCGTTATGCTCACGAGCCATCCGGCGAACCTGCTGCTGCAGCACCGCCGACCACTGCACAACCACACTGGCGCCGCGCTGATCAGCAACCAGTGGATAGGGCCGATCGGTGGGCAGCTCAAGGCGTTCGGGCATCCCGGCCAGGGCCTGCTCCCAATATTTCAACTCAACAGCGATAGCACTGTGAGGATCCTGCAGTTCACCAAGATGCTCGCGCTGCCATAACGTGTAATCGACATACTGCACCGCCAAATCGGGCCGCCCCGGGGCCCGCCCCGCGCACCGGCTGGCGTAGGCCACACTTAAATCGCCGGCCAACGGCCTCAGCGACCAGCCATCCGCAGCGATATGGTGCATCACGATCACCAGCACATGTTCTTGATTGGCAATACTGAAAAGCCGCGCCCGCAACGGAACCTCGGTTGCCAAATCAAACGTGTAGCACGCCGCCGCGTTAACGGCCTCATCCAGCTGGCTTACCGACCATCCGGTCGCATCAACAACGTCCCACCCGAAATCGGCCTGCTCAACCGGGATAACTACCTGCTGGGGTGTTCCCTCGACCGTGCCAAACACCGTCCGCAGACTTTCATGACGTCCCACCACATCGGCCAGCGCCTGGTCCAAGGCATCAACATCGAGCCCACCACTTAACCGCAACGCCGCCGCTATGTTGTAGACCGCTGAGGGTCCCTGCAACTGGTCGAGGAACCACAACCGGCTCTGGGCAAACGACAACGGAACCACGGCGGGCCGCTCAACCGGCACCAACCGCGGGAGCCGACTCGAGCCCACCTCACCGATACAGGACGCCAACCGGGCAACCGTGGGCCCGTCGAACACGGTGCGTACCGAAAGATCGGCATCCAGTGAGGTATTGATGGCCGCGATCAGGCGCATCGCGGACAGCGAATCCCCACCCAGGTCGAAGAATGAGTCGTCGACCCCGACGCGCTCGAGCCCGAGTACCCGGGCGTAGATGCCGGCCAAGATCTCCTCGACCGCGCTGCCCGGGGCCCGATACTCACCAGCGGTGTACTCGGGTGCCGGCAGGGCGCGGGTGTCGAGTTTGCCGTTGACCGTCAACGGCAGCGCTTCCAACACCACCACGGCCGCCGGAACCATATACGCGGGGAGCCGGTCGGCCAGCCGGGCGCGTATCCCGGCCGGGTCTGCTGTCCCGGTGATATAACCCACCAGGCGTTTGTCGCCGGGGCGGTCCTCGCGGGCGATCACCGCCGCCTGATCCACGCCATCCAGCCCGGCCAGCGCCGCCTGGACTTCACCGAGTTCGATGCGATAGCCGCGGATCTTGACCTGCTCATCGGCACGTCCCAGATACCGCAGCTGCCCATCAGCGCCCCAGCGCACCAGGTCCCCGGTGCGATACATGCGTATTCCCGGCGCTCCCGCCCCGCCGAACGGGCAGGCCACAAACCGCGACCCGGTCAACCCGGAGCGGCCCACATATCCGCACCCGACCCCGGCACCGGCCACATACATCTCACCGACCACACCAACCGGCACCGGCCGCAACCACCCATCCAGCACAAACAACGCCACCCCCGACACGGGCGAACCGATCGGCGGCACACCCGACCCGGGTGCCAACGGCGCGCTCCGGGATGCATACACCGTCGTCTCGGTCGGGCCGTATTGATTGACCATCACCCGCCCGGGCGCCCACCGATCAATCAACTCGGCCGGGCAGGCCTCGCCGGCCACCACCAACGCCGCCGAATCCAACCCCTCAGGTGATAGCACCCCCACCGCCGACGGGGTCTGGGTGAGCACGCTGACCTGTTCGGCAACCACCAGGGCGTGGAAGTCTTCCGGTGAGCGCGCAACCCGCTCGGGTACCACCACGAGCCGCCCACCATGCAACAGCGCACCCCAGATCTCCCACACCGAAGTGTCGAAAGAATAGGAATGAAACTGCGTCCACACGTGCGCCGACGCCGTCGGCAGGCCCGCATGGGGCGACTTGAACATCTGGGTGACGTTGTGGTGGGTGATCGCCACCCCCTTGGGGACACCGGTGGTGCCCGAGGTGTAGATGAGGTAAGCGATGTCATCGGGGGCCGGCGCCGGCAAGCCCGTGCCCGGGTAGGTCTGGATGCGGGCGTCTTCGACATCGATGATCAGCAGGCCATGCCCGTCGAGCCGGTCGGCCAGCCCGGTGGTGGTGACCGCGGCGATCGGCGCGGCATCGGCAACCATGAACCCGATCCGCGCCGCCGGCAGCGCCGGATCGATGGGCAGATAGGCCGCCCCGGTTTTAAGCACCGCCAAAATCGCCACGATCGCCTCGCCGGACCGGGAAAGCAGCAGCGCCACACACTGCCCCGGGCCCACACCCTGGCCGGCCAGCAGGTGCGCCAGCCGGTTAGCGGCCTCCTCGAGTTCCCGGTACGTCATTGACCGGCCCTCGCAGACCACCGACACCGCCTCCGGGGTCCGCGCGACCTGGGCGGCGAACAACACCGGAACCGACACCGGCGCACTCGCCGGCCCGGTCAACACCGCCCGGTTGCCGATCTCATCCAACCGGGCATGCTCAGACTCCTCGAGCAGATCCACCGACGACAACCGCCGACCCGGGTCGGTGGTCATGGCCACCAACACCCGCTCGAACCGCTCGATCAGCGCCTCGATGCTGGCGGTATCGAAGACGTCAGTGCGAAACTCCACCGCCCCGCCGATCCCGGCGGGCTCACCAGTGTCGGTGAAACGTTCACCGAGAGAAAACGCCAAATCCGTTCGGGCGCTGTGGGTGTCCAACGGTATAGAGGTGACCTCAAGGTCCTCCAACACCAAACCAGCAGCCGGATCAGTGTGCCCAGCGAAATTCTGCCAGGCCATCATCACCTGAATCAGCGGATGACGGGTCAAGCTACGGGTGGGATTAAGCCGCTCCACCAGCATCTCAAAAGGCACATGTTGGTGTTCGAACGCCTCTAAACTGCGCGCCCGCACCTGGGCCAACAAGTTAGCGAAAGTGGGATCACCGCTGACCTGGACACGCAGTACCAAGGTATTAACGAAAAAGCCGACCAACTCATCAAGGGCGGGGTCATCACGCCCAGCGACCGCGAACCCCACCGCCACATCAGGGCTGGCGCTGATCTTCGACAGCACCACCGCAAGGGCGGCCTGAACCACCATGAAACTGGTCGCGTTATGCTCACGAGCCATCCGGCGAACCTGCTGCTGCAGCACCGCCGACCATTGCACAACCACACTGGCGCCGCGCTGATCAGCAACCAGTGGATAGGGCCGATCGGTGGGCAGCGACACCACCTCCGGCAGATCAGCCAACTCCTGCCGCCAGTACTCCAACTGCCCGGCAATCACACTGTCGGGATCAGACTCCGCCCCCAAGCACTCCCGCTGCCACAACGCGTAATCCACATACTGCACCGCCAACGGCGCCCACTGCGGGGCCCGACCCAGCCGCCGCGCCCGATACGCCTGGCCTATATCCCTGACCATCGGAGCCGGTGACCACCCATCAAACGCGATGTGGTGCAACACAATGCCCACCACGTGCTCTTCGGGGCCCACCGAGTAGATCTGCGCACGAATCGGGATCTCGGTCGACAAATCAAACCGGTGGCCGGCCAGCGCCACCAACTCGGCGGCCACCTCCCGCTCCGGCAACGACACCACCGCCGCGCCCCCGCGCTGCCACATCCCCGCCCGGGCCGCCAACACCTCCTGGAACGGCGCACCGTCAATGTCGGCGAATATGGTGCGCAGCGATTCGTGGCGGCCGATGACATCATCGAAGGCCGCGCCCAGCGCCTCCACATCCAGCCCCCCGCTGATCCGAAACGCGGTCGGCATGTTGTAGGTCGCCGCCCCGCCCTCGAACCGGTTGAGGAACCACAACCGCTGCTGGGCATACGACAACGGGACTCGCTGCGGGCGCGGCATCACCCGCACCGGTGGGCGGGCAGGGCCGCCACGATGCCGGTGCAGATACTCCGCGAGGCCCCCCACGGTGGACGCGTCAAACAGATACCGCACCGGCACTTCCCGGCCCAACGCCGACTGCAGCCGCGCGCTCACCCGAGTGGCGATCAACGAATCCCCACCCAGGGCGAAGAAATCGTCGTCGAGCCCGACCCGGCCCAGCCCCAACACTTCGGCGAAAACCTCGGCGACGTTTTTTTCGGTTTCGGTCTGCGGCGCCCGGAAGGGTGTGGCGGCAAACGCCGGTGCCGGCAGCGCCTTACGGTCAATCTTGCCCGAGGAGGTCAACGGGAACTCGTCGAGCACCACAATCTGCGCCGGCACCATGTAATCGGGCAACCACGCGCTCAACCGCTGACGCACCACGGTGGGATCGGGCTGCGGCGCGCCGCTGATGTAGGCGATGAGGTGATCGCCGGTGACGCTGTGGTGAATGGTGGCGGCGGCCTGGGTGACCTGTGGGCAGGCCAGCAGGGTGTTTTCGATTTCGCTCAGCTCGATGCGCTGTCCGCGCAGTTTGATCTGGGTGTCGGCGCGGCCCAGATAATCCAGGGTCCCCGCAGAAGTCCAGCGCACCAGGTCCCCGGTGCGATACATCCGCTGCCCGACCGGCCCATAAGGGTTGGCCACGAACCGTTCCGCGGTCAACTCCACCCGGCCCACATAGCCGCGCGCCAGCGCGGGCCCGCCCAGATACAGCTCGCCGACCACCCCGATCGGGGCCGGGTTCAGCCGCGCGTCGAGCACCAGCGCGCACATCCCCGGGATCGGGGCGCCGATACCGACCGGCTGCCCCGCGGTCAGCGGTGCAGTGCAGGTGGCGCAGATGGTGGTCTCGGTGGGGCCGTAGCCGTTGAACATCCGCCGACCCGGCGCCCAGGCGGTCACCAACTCCTCCGGGCAGGCCTCCCCGGTGGTGATCAGCGTGTCCACCCCGTCCAGCCGGGCCCGATCCAGCGACGCCAGCACCGTCGGGGTCACCACCGCCGCGCTGACCCGCTGGTCCTGCAGCAACGCGGTCAACGCCTCCCCGGCATAGACCTGCGGTGGGGCCACCACCACCGCCGCCCCCGACCCCACCGCCGACAACAAATCGAAAATCGACGCATCAAAGGTCGGTGCAGCCACCATCAACACCCGCGCATCCGCGCCCAACCCATACACCGCGCGTTGCGCCGCCGCCAGTCCCAGCAGACCGGCGTGGCTGACCGCCACCCCCTTGGGCGCACCGGTGGACCCCGAGGTGAACATGACATAGGCGGTGTTATCCACCCCCAGCGCCGCCAGCCGCTCGGCGTCGGTGATCGCCTCCGCGCACCGCCCGGACACATCCAGACCATCCAGGCGCAGCACCGGGCGCGTCCCGGCCCCGGCCACCGAGTCGGCACCGCAGGCCACCACGCACACCGCGCCCACCGCGTCCAACACCGTAGCGACCCGCTCAACCGGATGGGCCCGATCCACCGGCACATACACCCCACCGGCCTTGACCACCGCCCACCAGGCCACCACCAACTCCGCGCAGCGATCCATCGCCACGCCCACCGCACGCTCCGGACCCACCCCCGCCTCGATCAGCACCCGCGCCAACCGCGTCGACCACTGATCAAGCTCGCGATACGACAACCCCCGCGCACCGTCGATGACCGCCACCGCGTCCGGATCGGCGGCCACCGCCGCGGCCAACAACTGCGCCGCCACCCCCACCGGCGCCCCCACCCCAGCACCAGCCCACCCCGACAGCACCAGATCACGCTCACCGCGATCCAGCAACGACACCTCCCCCACCACCACCGACGCATCGGCCACCACCGCCTCGATCACCCACCCAAACCAGGTGGCCAACCGCTCGATACTGGCCCGGTCAAACAAATCCGTGGCATACGACACCACCCCGGCGGCCATCGGCGCGGCCGGGTCCTCGGTGGGCACCTCGATCAGGTCGAAATCCAGGTCGAACTTGGCGGTGCGGGTGAACACCGCCAGCTGCTCGACGCTGCCCCCATCGATCGCTACCGCCTCGGGGGGCACGTAGTTCTGTAAGCCCAATGCCACCTGGAACAGCGGATGGTGCGCCATGGAGCGCACCGGGTTGAGTTCCTCGACCAGCAACTCAAACGGCACATCCTGATTGCTGTAGGCATCCAGCGCCTTCTGACGCACCTCTTGGAGCACATCGCTGAACGGGTGCTGAGAACTGACACCCACCCGCAGCACCCAGGTGTTGACGAAGAACCCGACTAGATCGTCAAGGGCCTTATCCAACCGCCCGGCGATCGGCGCGCCCAGCGCAATGTCGTCTCCCACCCCGACTCGGTGCAGCAACACCGCCAATACCGCCTGCAACACCATCGAGGCCGTCGCGTTATGCGCCGCCGCCACCTGCTTGACCCCCGCCCACAGCTGCGGGTCGATGCGCACCTCCACCGCATCACCGCGGTGACTGGGCACCGGCGGGCGGGGCCGATCGGTGGGCAGCGAAACAACCTCCGGCAGATCAGC
This sequence comes from uncultured Actinomycetota bacterium, assembly GCA_963767375.1. Taxonomy (GTDB): domain Bacteria; phylum Actinomycetota; class Actinomycetes; order Mycobacteriales; family Mycobacteriaceae; genus Mycobacterium. Next base: position 53,001 of record CAVYDT010000001.1, on the reverse strand, counting down.
CAACTCCTGCCGCCAGTACCGCAACTGCCCGGCAATCACACTGTCGGGATCAGACTCCGCCCCCAAGCACTCCCGCTGCCACAACGCGTAATCCACATACTGCACCGCCAACGGCGCCCACTGCGGGGCCCGACCCTGCCGCCGCGCCAAATACGCCTCGCCCACATCCCTGACCATCGGAGCCATGGACCACCCATCAAACGCGATGTGGTGCAACACAATGCCCACCACGTGCTCTTCGGGCCCCACCGAGTAGATCTGCGCACGAATCGGGATCTCGGTCGACAAATCAAACCGGTGGCCGGCCAGCGCCACCAACTCGGCGGCCACCTCCCGCTCCGGCAACGACACCACCGCCGCGCCCCCGCGCCGCCACATCCCCGCCCGGGCCGCCAACACCTCCTGGAACGGCACACCGTCAATGTCGGCGAATATGGTGCGCAGCGATTCGTGGCGGCCGATGACATCATCGAGGGCCGCACCCAGCGCCTCCACATCCAGCCCCCCGCTGATCCGAAACGCGGTCGGCATGTTGTAGGTCGCCGCCCCGCCCTCGAACCGGTTGAGGAACCACAACCGCTGCTGGGCATACGACAACGGGACCCGCTGCGGGCGCGGCATCACCCGCACCGGTGGGCGGGCAGGGCCGCCACGATGCCGGTGCAGATACTCCGCGAGGCCCCCCACGGTGGACGCGTCAAACAGATACCGCACCGGCACTTCCCGGCCCAACGCCGACTGCAGCCGCGCGCTCACCCGAGTGGCGATCAACGAATCCCCACCCAGGGCGAAGAAATCGTCGTCGAGCCCGACCCGGCCCAGCCCCAACACTTCGGCGAAAACCTCGGCGACATTTTTTTCGGTTTCGGTCTGCGGCACCCGGAAGGGTGTGGCGGCAAACACCGGTGCCGGCAGCGCCTTACGGTCAATCTTGCCCGAGGAGGTCAACGGGAACTCGTCGAGCACCACAATCTGCGCCGGCACCATGTAATCGGGCAACCACGCGCTCAACCGCTGACGCACCACGGTGACTTTGGTGTTGGTGTCGGGGTCATTGGCGTAGGTGCTGCGTTGATGGGTCCCCGCGGGCGGCAGATACAGGTCCGTCAGCGCCGGGGTGTGCCCGCGGTCGGGGTCGGTGGGGGCGAGGAAGACGGCATCGAGGGTGCCGGGTTGGGCGCCCCAGGTGACCGCGACGCGGTAACCGATGGTTTCGCCAAGGCGGTGCAATTGATCGGGGGTGGTGGTGTCAGGGGTCGCGGTGCCTTGGGCGAGTGCATCGGCCAGGGGCAACCCGTTGCCAAGGGCCTGTTCGATGTGGACGTCGCTGATCAGTCCGGTGCGGGGAATGTCGGTGATGCGCACGGCGGTGGGGCGTTGGGAGATCAACCGGGTGTGCAGTCCGGCCAGGCCAGCGCATTGGGTCCACGCCCAAGTCGGTGCGGTGGTCAGCGAGCGCACCGGTGTGGGGGTTTTGTGGATGGTGACGTCGTAGCGATACCGGTTGAGTTCGTTGTCGGCCAGTCCGCGTTTGACTTCGATGTCCAGTCCCGCCACAGCCGGGCGGCCGGCGGCCCAAATGGTGAAAAACTCGGGGGCCAGCAGTAATTCGGGTTCGCTGAGCAGGGCGCGGTGCACTCGTTGGCGGATTTCGACGGCGTCGGTGGTGGTGGTGCGCGCGAGCGCGACGCCAGTTTGAAACGCGCCCTGCAAGCTGTGGTTGCGGACGTCGCCGATGAACAGTGTCCCGCCGGGGACCAGCAGATCCATGGCGTTGTCGATGACCTCGGCCAGATATCCCGCGTTGGGGAAGTACTGGATGACCGAGTTGAGAATGATGGTGTCGAAGTAGCTCTGCGGCAGTGCCTCGGTGACGTGGGCGGGCTGGGGCAGCAGCTGGACCCGATCACGCCACGGGACCTGCAATTGCTCCAGCGAGCGGGCGAGGTTGTCGACAACCACCGCCGACATGTCGGTGGCGACATAGTGTTCACACTGCGGGGCGATCTGTGACAACACCAGCCCCGAGCCCGCACCGATCTCCAACACCCGCCGCGGCTGCAGCGCCACGATCCGATCCACGGTGGCCGAACGCCACTCCACCATCTCGTCAAGCGGAATCGGATCATCGGTGTAGCTGCTGTTCCAGCCCCGAAAATCCATGCCGAACCCCGGCACCGCGACCTCAGCGCCGTACTGCTCGTCGTATATGCGTTGCCACTGGTCGACGATTTCGGCGTCTTCGGCGTCATAGCCGGCGCTGGTGGTCTGCTTAAGGGTGATGTAGGCGATGAGGTGATCGCCGGTGACGCTGTGGTGAATGGTGGCGGCGGCCTGGGTGACCTGTGGGCAGGCCAGCAGGGTGTTTTCGATTTCGCCCAGCTCGATGCGCTGTCCGCGCAGTTTGATCTGGGTGTCGGCGCGGCCCAGATAATCCAGGGTCCCCGCAGAAGTCCAGCGCACCAGGTCCCCGGTGCGATACATCCGCTGCCCGACCGGCCCATAAGGGTTGGCCACGAACCGTTCCGCGGTCAACTCCACCCGGCCCACATAGCCGCGCGCCAGCGCGGGCCCGCCCAGATACAGCTCGCCGACCACCCCGATCGGGGCCGGGTTCAGCCGCGCGTCGAGCACCAGCGCGCACATCCCCGGGATCGGGGCGCCGATACCGACCGGCTGCCCCGCGGTCAGCGGTGCAGTGCAGGTGGCGCAGATGGTGGTCTCGGTGGGGCCGTAGCCGTTGAACATCCGCCGACCCGGCGCCCAGGCGGTCACCAACTCCTCCGGGCAGGCCTCCCCGGTGGTGATCAGCGTGTCCACCCCGTCCAGCCGGGCCCGATCCAGCGACGCCAGCACCGTCGGGGTCACCACCGCCGCGCTGACCCGCTGGTCCTGCAGCAACGCGGTCAACGCCTCCCCGGCATAGACCTGCGGTGGGGCCACCACCACCGCCGCCCCCGACCCCACCGCCGACAACAAATCGAAAATCGACGCATCAAAGGTCGGTGCAGCCACCATCAACACCCGCGCATCCGCGCCCAACCCATACACCGCGCGTTGCGCCGCCGCCAGTCCCAGCAGACCGGCGTGGCTGACCGCCACCCCCTTGGGCGCACCGGTGGACCCCGAGGTGAACATGACATAGGCGGTGTTATCCACCCCCAGCGCCGCCAGCCGCTCGGCGTCGGTGATCGCCTCCGCGCACCGCCCGGACACATCCAGACCATCCAGGCGCAGCACCGGGCGCGTCCCGGCCCCGGCCACCGAGTCGGCACCGCAGGCCACCACGCACACCGCGCCCACCGCGTCCAACACCGTAGCGACCCGCTCAACCGGATGGGCCCGATCCACCGGCACATACACCCCACCGGCCTTGACCACCGCCCACCAGGCCACCACCAACTCCGCGCAGCGATCCATCGCCACGCCCACCGCACGCTCCGGACCCACCCCCGCCTCGATCAGCACCCGCGCCAACCGCGTCGACCACTGATCAAGCTCGCGATACGACAACCCCCGCGCACCGTCGATGACCGCCACCGCGTCCGGATCGGCGGCCACCGCCGCGGCCAACAACTGCGCCGCCACCCCCACCGGCGCCCCCACCCCAGCACCAGCCCACCCCGACAGCACCAGATCACGCTCACCGCGATCCAGCAACGACACCTCCCCCACCACCACCGACGCATCCGCCACCAGAAGTCGGTTAAAGAGCAATTCCAGACGGGTTATGTGCCTGGCGATGTCGTCGGCGGTGTAGCGGTCCGGATTCCACGTAAACTGAATTCGCGGCGTGCCGTCACCCATCCGCGGATAGATGTTGACTGCAACGTCTTGTACGGGGAAGGTGGTCAACACGTTGTACGTCGTTTCCGAAGACCCGAAACGGAACGGGGCGGCGAAGTCGAGTACGTTGATTACCGGGCCGAACTCGACGTTCATGTCGAGACGGGTTGCATCGGCAATGAGGTCCGGCCAGCGCCGGAACTGTTGATGCCGCAGCGCACCGACCACGGCCTTGGCGACCCGATCGGTCAGAGCACCGATGGTGTCGCCGTCATCGACGCAGATGCTCAGCGGCACCATGTTCGACACCATGCCCGCACATCTTTTCAGCGCCGCAGTCGTGCGCGCCGAAACCGGTAGCGACATCGAGACGTTCTGGCGGCCTGTTGTTTTCGCGATGAACACCGCCATCGCCGCGACAACCCTTGCGACATCGAACTGGTCATGCCGGTTCTCCGAGAGTCGATGTGTGCGCACCAGCTCGCGCACCAGCGGGTGGCGTGGTGCCACCGACCTCCGCGTCCCTGCCAGATCGGTGACGTCCACAGGCCCGTGCACGACGGTCTTCCAGTACTCGGCATCGGCATGGCTGCGCGACGACCGCTGATATTTCTGATCTGCGTCACGGATCAGAGCAAACTCGGAGAAGTCGACTTCGGCGGTGCCGGCGACTGACCCTGAGTAGACGGCCGCGACGTGCCGGATCAAATTGTTGGCGCCATACCCGTCAAGGAGAACGTGGTGCGCACGCATATAGAAGTACGACAAATTGTCGGTGATCCGCAGCAGCGCGAAGTCGGTGAGTCGATCACGCACCAAATCAATTGGTTGGCGGTAATCGTTTTCCATCCAGCTGCGAGCAGCGGTTACCGGGTCACACTCGGCGCGCAGATCGATACAGCGTACGGTCCGCGGAAACGAACGGTCGACTATGAAGACCGGTTCACCGTCATCGAGGGATAGCCGCGCGCATGGTGTGCCGAACCTTGCTGCCGCCGATTCACACGCAATCATGAGCCTCTCGGCGTCGACATCGTGATCGATCGCCAGGAAAACGGCAAAGTTGTAAGGGACTTCGGGCCGGAGTTGTTGGGCGGCCCATATCGACCGCTGGGCGGCGGTTAACGACCCCAGCATGTCTGGTTGCGTTCCGTAATCCAGCATGACGAGAACTCCTATTTTGGGGCAGACCTACGGGCGGGATCGCAGGCACCGTTGTCCCGAGGTTGGTGCCGATGGGATCACACTTGGCTGACGGGCTGGATGAGACGATCGCGCGGCGCGGCGCGGCGTGGCGCGCGGTCCAGCGCCTGGAACTGGCTCTCGTGCGCCATCAGGTGCTCTATTACCGGATGGAGGTGTGAGAGCTAGTCGGGCCATCGCTCGTATGGACTCCAAGACCTTAGAGCTCGCATACAGTTTCCGGACCATGTCCTCGAAGGCCACAGATCCCGGAAACCTGATAAACGATTCGGTGACCTCATGCTGGCTGTAGCGGTGTGGTGGCAGCAATGCCCCCTGCACGCCAGCGATGACACTTATTGCCCCCACTATGTGAGCACGAACACAGGTGCCGGTCGGTTCAATCGAAGCTTCGCGATCCGTTCACGCGCTGGCTTCTTGATCATGAGGTCGATGAGGTTTGCCCCCTCGGGGGCTCGTTGTTTCATGGCAAACCCCAACAGGGGCAGAGTTCTGCCAGCACCCCCACCGGGGCAAAGTAGTACTACTCCCGCCGAGGGCAGGGTAGGGCAGACACTCTAGTGTTGCTGGCCGATCACCGGAGCGTATGCCCACGCGGCCCCCAGTCAGGACGATCCCGACGGTGTCGAACGCCTGGGCATCGCGCGCTACGTGCTGATCGATGGCGAACAGGACAGGTGCGGCTGGCTCTACGAGCGGCTATTCGGCATTCGCTTAGGTGCTTGAGGGGCGCGCAGCGCAGCCGGTTGGGCAGCCTAGCGGCCAACGGTGACAACCCGGCACTGGCTGGAGACTGGATCCTCGTGACACAACCGGCGGCGAGGGGACCTTATCCCTGGCAGCCCGACGTTTCGATCCGATCCCCTGAACCTGGCACGCCCGTTGTGCGTAATACGTTGTAAGGAGGGCCACCCCTATGAGTGATGGCACGACCAAGATCACCACGACCCTGCCAAACGATGTAGTCGATGGCCTGCGCCAACTGGCTAAGGAAGCATCTGACGCTCACTGCGGCGCTCCGGCACCTCAAAGTTCTTCGGATTGACCGGCACCGTCATCGGGTTCTTGTGAGGGGGTGTCGATGAGCAAGCTCGGACAGCGAGCCATTGTCTGCGGTGCGAGTATGGCCGGGCTGCTCGCCGCTCGAGTGCTGTCGGATTTTTACGAGACGGTCACGCTCGTCGAACGGGACCGGCTGCCGGACGGCCCTGAGCAGCGTCGAGGTGTACCCCAGGGACGGCATCTGCATGCTCTACTGAGTACGGGCTCGAAAGCCCTGGGCCAGCTATTCCCTGGCCTGCTCGACGAACTCGTCACTGCGGGCGCGACTGTTCTAGGCAATGAGCCATCGCGTGTGTATGTGCGGTTCGGCCGGCATGAGCTTGACCACTTGGGCGAATTTGCCGACCCGGCATCGCTGGTCTTATATCAACCCAGCCGACCATTTTTGGAGTCCCATGTCAGGCGACGCGTCCGCGCCATCGAGAATGTGAGAGTCCTGGACGGCCATGATGTCGTCGAGCCAATAGCCGACCGGGCCCATCGGGTCACGGGCGCCCGGGTGGTCAACCGCGACACGGGTGAGGAAACCGTGCTGGATGCCGAGCTGGTGGTCGATGCGACGGGCCGCTCCGCGCGCACGCCGGCGTTCCTCGACATCCTCGGCTACGAGCGACCGGTCGAGGAGCGCTACCCGGTGCATCTGCGCTACGCCAGCCAATTTCTGCGGATCCCCGCGGGCATGGTCGGCGAGAAATTGGCCTTCTCGATCGGCCCGATACCCGAACGACCAATCGGGGTGGGGGTTTTGGCCTACGAGCACGACACCTGGATCCTGACCTTGTTCGACGTGGGCGGGTGCGAACTGCCCGATGACCTGGCCGGCATCATCGACTGCGCCGCGCAATTCGCGCCGCCTTCTCTGATCGCTGCACTGCGGGCTGCCGAGCCGCTCGGTGCGGTGTCTGTGCAGCGTTACCCGGCCAGCACGTGGAGACGCTATGACAAGATGCGCCAATTCCCAGCGGGGCTGCTGGTGATGGGCGACGCAATCTGCAGCTTCAACCCAGTGTTTATGCAGGGCATGACCATGGCCGCGCTGCAAGCCGTTGCGCTTCGAAACTGCTTGGCCGATCGCGACGGCGACCTGAGTCGGCGATTCTTCAAGGCGACTGCCAAGCAGATCGCCCCTGTTTGGCGGGCGAACCGGCTCAGCGATTTCACCCTGGCCCAGGGAGGCGGTTGGCGTTCGGTGCTAAGGCGCTTGCTGAACTGGCAGACGGACAAGGTGGGGGCAGCCGCCGCGAACGATCCGGCGGTCGCCGAAGCGCTCCTTCGAGTGATGCACTTTGTCGACCCACCAGCCCGGCTCATGCAGCCCTCGTTCCTGATGCGGCTGGTCGCAGCCAACCGCCGACCCAGAATGGCCACACCCGCTGATGACAGCTGCTCCGGTAGCTACCGCGCCTTCGATCAGACTTGACGATAAATTCCAAGCAGCCCGGTTCAAAGACAGATTTGAAACCAGCCGGTGGAGACGAAACTGCCGCCCGTTGTAACAGAGAAGATTTGCTGGACCTCGTTTCTTAAGTAATGGGAAGACTCGTCAAGGAGTGGCTGGTGGCGCCGCTGATGGCCTGGCAGTCTGATTTTGCCGACGGCTGCGCAACGGGCTGGCCATCACGATCTGCTCTCTGAATGCGCCGCCGCGCAGCTCAAGGGTGATCGCCGGGTCGGCGTATCGGGCCAATGCCCGCAGCGCCGACGGGCTGTAGGTACGCAGCGAGCTGATGAACCCGTCGTGAATGTACGGAACCACCATCGCCAATGGCAGTGCCGACGCCAGCTCTACGAGGTGCAGAAAAGGCCGCAGTCGCGGCATGTCGATGATCAGCAGCTTGTCGGCGACGCGGGTGCCTTCCGCGAACACTCGGGCGGCCAGCGCCGGTGGCAGGTGGTGCAAGGAGTCCGCGAACACGGCGAGGTCGTAGGACCCATCGGATGCGTCGATGGCGGTGGCGTCCATCTCGCGGACCACGGCGCGCGGGTGCCTGCCCAGGTTACCGGCGGCGATGGCGGCCACCGACGTGGGCTCGATGTCGGTGACCGCGACGTGGGCGGTGGGATGCATCTTCAGCAGCGCGCGTGATAGCCCGCCGTGGCCGGCGCCGAGTTCGAGGATCTCGGGATCGGGCACGTCAGCCACCTCGTCGAGCGCGATGCGCGCGTACTTCTTGTGCCTACCGGAAATCCTTCCGCTGCGGTCGAGAGCGCCGACCACTCTGCGTTTCAGATCATCGACGTCGTCGCGGTCGAGGTACTCCAGACGATCGGTCTGCAACCGCCGATCCAGCCACGACGCCTCCGGTCCGCCGCGCGGCATGCTGTCGATGTCGAAGATCTCCGTGGTCATGTCGTTTGCACGAGTGCCGGCACAAAAAAGTTCGTGAACTCTTTCAGACGAGCTGCAAACGCCTCCGGCAGCGACGCCGTCACATCCAGGTCTGACCGGACAGCCGCTCATCACCCATCAGCCGGTCGACCGTGCACGCCGCGTCGGGATGCTGATAACTATTCAGCATGTCGACAACCAGGACAGCGGGTGTCGCTCATGCTGCGGTGATACCCGGCGACCCTGTCTTGACACCGGACAGGCGAGAATGGAAGGGCGATGGACTTCTACAACGCTTACAGCCAGGGTTTTGTCCGCGTCGCCGCATGCACGCAACACACCACGATCGGCGATCCGGCGGCCAACGCTGCGTCGGTATTGGGGCTGGCGCGCGAGTGCCACGACGACGCCGTGGCGCTGGCAGTCTTCCCCGAATTGACGCTGTCGGGGTATTCCATCGAGGACGTCTTGCTGCAGGATTCGTTACTCGACTCCGTCGAGCACGCATTGCTCGACATCGTTACAGCATCGGTCAGCCTATTGCCCGTGCTGGTGGTGGGCGCGCCATTGCGACACCTACACCGCATCTACAACACCGCGGTCGTCATCCATCGCGGCGTCGTGTTGGGCGTCGCCCCCAAGTCGTACTTGCCCACCTACCGGGAGTTCTACGAGCGCCGTCAACTCGCACCCGGGGACGACGAGCGCGGCATGATCCGCATCGGCGAGATAACGGTCCCGTTCGGTCCCGACCTGCTGTTCGCCGCGGCCGACCTGCCCGGGTTTGTGCTGTACGTAGAGATCTGCGAGGACATGTTCGTGCCGATTCCGCCGAGCGCGGAAGCGGCATTGGCGGGCGCGACGGTGCTGGCTAACCTCTCCGGCAGCCCGATCACCATCGGCCGCGCCGAGGACCGTCGCCTGCTGGCCCGTTCGGCGTCGTCGCGGTGTCTGGCCGCCTATGTTTATGCCGCCGCAGGGGAGGGCGAATCGACGACCGACCTGGCTTGGGATGGGCAGACCATGATCTGGGAGAATGGCGTGCTGCTCGCCGAATCTGAGCGCTTCCCCAAGGGAGAGCGACGCTCGGTTGCCGACGTGGACACCGAGCTGCTTCGGTCAGAACGGCTGCGGATGGGGACATTCGACGATAACCGGCGGCACCACCGGACGTTGGCGGAGTCGTTGCGGCGCATCGAGTTCCGGCTTGACCCACCGTCCGGCGACATCGGACTGCGGCGCAAGATCGAGCGGTTCCCGTTCGTGCCGGCCGATCCGCAACGGCTGCAACAGGATTGCTACGAGGCCTACAACATCCAGGTCTCCGGGCTGGAACAGCGGTTGCGCGCGTTGAACTACCCGAAGGTCGTCATCGGGGTTTCCGGCGGGTTGGATTCGACACACGCGCTGATCGTCGCCGCGCGCGCAATGGATCGGGAAAGCCGGCCGCGCAGCGACATTCTGGCGTTCACGCTGCCCGGGTTCGCGACCGGAGACCGCACCAAGAACAACGCGATCAGGCTGGCGCAGGCATTGCGCGTAACATTCTCCGAAATCGACATCCGTGAAACCGCGGAACTGATGCTCAAAGAGATGGATCATCCGTTCTCCCGTGGCGAGAAGGCCTACGATGTCACCTTTGAGAACGTGCAGGCGGGCCTGCGCACCGACTATCTCTTCCGGCTGGCCAACCAGCGCGCCGGCATCGTGCTGGGCACCGGCGACCTCTCCGAGCTGGGCCTGGGCTGGTCGACATATGGTGTCGGCGACCAGATGTCGCACTACAACGTCAATGCCGGTGTGCCCAAGACGCTGATCCAGCACCTGATCCGCTGGGTCATCTCGTCGGGACAGTTCGAGTCGCAGGTGGACTCAGAGGTAAACGACGTGCTGCAGTCGGTGCTCGACACCGAGATCACCCCGGAGCTTATTCCGACCGGCGAGGAAGAGGAACTGCAAAGCAGCGAAGCGAAGGTCGGACCGTTTGCCCTGCAGGATTTCTCACTGTTCCATGTCCTGCGCTATGGATTCCGGCCATCGAAGATCGCTTTTCTGGCTTGGCATGCGTGGCGCGATCCCGAGTGCGGCAACTGGCCGTCGGGGTTCCCCGAGGACAAACGACCCTCCTACTCGCTCAAGGAGATTCGGCACTGGCTGCAGGTGTTTGTGCAGCGGTTCTACTCGTTCAGCCAGTTCAAACGCTCGGCACTCCCCAACGGCCCGAAGGTGTCCCACGGCGGTGCGCTGTCGCCGCGCGGGGATTGGCGCGCCCCATCGGACATGTCCGCGCGGATCTGGCTGGACGAGATCGAGCGTGACGTGCCGGAGGACTAGCGGTCAACGTGCCTCTTTGTCTGTTCGACTAAGTGAGTTATATTGTCAATCCGTCGTTCTGGGTTCTCATCAGCCGGTCCGTTCGTAGGTGCCCGTTAGTACGCCACGGGCCAGCACGTGCCCTGCCATCGCCTCCCGCAGAGCCTTGGCGGTGGTAACGCCGTCGGAAATGGGCTCGTCGAGCGCGAACACGTGAAATCGGTAGTGGTGCGGCCCGTGGCCGGGAATCGGGCGCGGGCCGGCATAGCCGCGGTGACCCAAATCGGCTCGGATGAAACGGATTCCCGCGGCACCGGGCTGCAAGGAAGCCGCGGCTACGGAATCGACCGTCGGGTCGATCACCGCGATGGTGTGCAGCAACGGGCGGGGCAGCGGAACGTCGACGTCATCGATGATGAGCACCACCTGACGGGTCTGCGGCGGCAGCCCGGCCCAGTGCAGCGGCGGTGACGTGTTGTCGCCGACACCCTTTCCCGCGCTGGATTGCGGCAGCGGGCCGCCATCGGTGAATGCCACGCTGGTGACCGTGACAGAGAAGGGCGCGTCAAATTCGTTGCCGGACAACGGGCTTCGCCGCTCGCCGGCGCGGACGCGGCGAAGGAGCCTTCCCAAAAGGGCCATCACGCGCCGCTTCCGGCGCCGCGCATGGCGACGGTGCTGGACCGCAGCAGGTCGCCGAGCTCGGCGGGCAGATAACCTTGCGCCGCCAGCCGTGGCATGACGCCGCCGCTTTCGATGATTTCCAGCAGCAGGTCGGGCAGTTTGGGGACCGTACCGGATGTTCCGGTGGTGTCGTTGCGCCATGTGCCTTCGGACAGGTCGAAGGTTCCGGTGTCGCCTTCGGTGAAAACCCCGGTGGCGTTGGGCACGGTCATCGCTGGTAGGCCGGCGTTGACGGCATTGCGGAAAAACAGTGAGTTGAATTCCTCGGCAACGAGTCCGGCGACGCCGAGCTCGGTGAACAGGGAAGCCACCGGCCGCGAGGATCCGAGCCCGAAGTTCTTGCCGGCCAGCACGATATCGCCTGGCGATACCTGATCGGTCCAGCCGGGGCGAACCTCATAGAAGATGTGTTTGGCCGCCTCCGGCGGTTCCATCTTCATCGCGAAGGCGGGATACATGGCGTCGGTGTTCAGGTTGTCGCCGAACACCCAGACCTTGCCCGTGAAACTGAGCGTCATGCCGTCACACTCCTGGGGTCGGTGATATATCCGGTTATTGCCGACGCGGCGACGGTCGCCGGCGAGGCCATGAAGATCTCTGCCTCGGTGCTGCCCATTCGTCCGGTGAAGTTGCGGGTGCTGGACGTAATGCACACCTCGCCCGGTCCGACCACACCCATGTGATAGCCGAAGCAGGCGCCGCAGGTCGAGTTCGTGATGACGGCACCCGCATCGGCGAGGTCCTGCAGGTAGCCCAGTCGCATGGCTTCCCGGTACACGGCCTGCGAGGCGGGCGTGACCAGCAGCCGCACTCCCGCCGCCACGGTCTTGCCGCGCAATACTTCTGCGGCGATCTCAAGGTCCTCCAGTTGTCCGTTCGCGCACGACCCGATGAACGCTTGGTCCACCTTCTGGCGGTCCAACCGGGAGACCGGCAGCCCGTTGCGGCTGACGGTGCCCGGCCGCGCCACATAAGGTTCCAGCGCCGCCAAATCGATGTGCCGGACGTCGTGGTAGGCGGCGTCGGGATCCGGTGCGGCCGCGGTGTATCCGGTGACGCCGCCGTCGTCGAGGAAACGGGTCAACACGTCGTCGGCTTCGAAGGTGCTGAAATCGGCTGACACCTCCGCACCCTGGGTTGCGATGGTGCGCCGATCGTGCATCGGGATGCCGGTTAGGCCGGGACCGCCGAATTCCAGGTTCAGGTTGGGGGCGTCGCCGTATTCGTTGGCGATGTACAGGAAGATGTCCTTGCCGCTCACCGTGGCTGGTTTCACGCCGGCGAGTTCGTAGCGGACGGTCGGTGCGACTTGGAACCAGGTGGTTCCGGTGCACATGATCGAATACACCTCGGCGGGCCCCAGTCCGCGGGCCGCGGTGTTGTAGGCGCCGGCGGCGCAGGTGTGAGAGTCGGTGCAGGCCAGGATCTCTCCCGGGCGGGCCAGCCCGTTCTCGGCGATGACCTGGTGGCAGATGCCGTGCCTGCCTACGTCATAGAAGCGCTCGATGCCGAAGTCGGCGACGAATTTTCGGGCATGCCCACCGCCGGCAGCGTCCTTGATGGTCGGTGCGGGCACGGCGTGGTCCATCACGACGGCCAGCTTGTCGGGGTCGTGAATCCGGTTGGGCGCAATCCACATGGTGGCGAACTGCAGATCGATCAAGACAGTCATGTCGACCTCGACCACAACAGTGTCGCCGGGCGACACCGAGTCAAGACCGGCTTTGCCCGCGAAGATCTTTTCGATGATGGTCATGCCCATGACGGGTCCTTTCGTGCGTACCGGGCGTCGAGGTCCAGCCAGTCGCCCATGCCGAAGAGATTGAAGAAGTCGGCGGGGCTGGTTGGCGTGTGGGCCGCGATGTCGGCGCCGTTGAGTTCGCAGAGGCTTTGCAGCATGCCGAACGTCGCGCGCATCAGCAGATTGCCGGGATGGATCGCGATCGCGTAACCCAGCTCCTGCAGCCGCGACGCCGATTCCAGCGGTGTCATGCCGCCGAGCACCAGATTGATCAGCAGGGGAGCGTCGACTTCGCGTGCGATGCGCTCGATTTCGCCCGTGTCCTGCGGCGCCTCGACGAAGATGACATCCGCGCCCGCTTGCGCGTACCGATTGGCCCGCTCGATTGCCGCGTCGAGCCCCAGCGGGGCCCGTGCGTCGGTGCGGGCCACCACGAGCAGGTTGTCATCGGAGCGGGCGTCCAGCGCGGCGGCCAGCGTCTGTTCGAACACCGCCGCGTCGACCACCTGCTTGCCGGCCAGATGGCCGCACCGCTTGGGGAACACCTGGTCTTCCAATTGGATTGCGGCGACCCCGGCCGAGTCGTAGGAACGGACGGTACGCACCACATTCATGGGTGCGCCGTAGCCGGTGTCGGCGTCGGCGATGAGCGGGATGTCGCCCAGTGTGTCGGCGATCATCCGGACCCGGTCGGCCATTTCGGTCGCGGTGACCAGCCCGATGTCGGGCAAGCCGAAGCCCGACGCCGCCACGCCCGCGCCGGTCAGGTACGCCGCGACGTGACCGGTCCGTTTGGTCAGCTGTGCGGAGATGCCGTCGAAAACCCCTGGCGCGATGATGAGTTCACGCTTGTCGAGCAGATCTCGCAGCCGCTGACGGGCCGGTGAGGTAGCCATCTTTGTTCCTTTCAGTGCAGTGTCAGTCCAGTGCGCCCGCGACGGGCGCAGCCAGCAGATCTATCAGGTAGTCGACGTCGTCGAGGTCCTCGAGCCCGACTACCGCCCGCTCAATCGCTTCGGCACGTTCGCTAGTGGTGACGCGGTCGGCGAGTGCGTGGAACTTTGCGACGAGTTCGTCGTTGGTGACCGGGTCGGTGGGCGCGCCGTGCGGCACGTCGACGCGGGCTCGGTGCACGGCGCCGTCCCGCGTTGTCACGGCGACATCGGTGCGGAACTTTTTGGTGCTGTCGGCATGGGCCAGCGATTCGTCGAGGTGCACCGTGGTGGCCGCGATCAGCGACCAGATGTCGTCAGAATCCAGCCGACTGGGCGTGAACTGCTCGGGCAAGACGGTGTCGTCGAGCAGCGCCGCGGCCGTCGCGTACCCGATGTTCATCTGGGCGCCGATCGGGGTCAGTGGCCGCTGCGGCTGCCACCAACCATGCCTATAGATGGTCTCGCCGACGGTGATGTCAACCTTCGAGATATCCTTGGGCGCAAACGAACTCCGCAATTGTCTGGCCGCGTCGATGGCTCCGTGCAACCCGCCCATCGCCGCGTACGACTTGACCATGATGATCGTGGTCTCCCAGCGCTGGCCGAGTTCGGCGGTCAGCAGCGAGGCGTCGGGATCGTGGCCCTCACCGAAAACGCTGAGAAATCCGCCATATTCGCGCTCGAACACCCGCTTGATGCCGGTGTAGCCGGCCGCGGCAAGGCCCGCCGCGTAAAAGCCGTTGCGCGCCGCGAAACCGTGGTGCATGCGCTTGCTCATCGCCTCGTACTGAGCGGCCATCAAACCGGCCGACTGGGTGCCGGCCAGGCCGAGGGCGTCCTCCAATTGCGCCGGTTGCAGGCTGCGCAGCTTGCCCGACGCCATCGCCGCCGAGTGGGTGCCGAAGACGGGTCCCGAGTGCCAGCCGCGGTCCAGCATCTGCGTGCCGTGCAGCGTGTACCCGACCCGCGGGCCCACTTCGAAGCCGGCGATGGCCGCGAGCAGGAATTCGGCACCGAGGGTGGTTTCCGGCCGTGCCGTCGTCGTGGACAGCAGCGCCGGAATGAGCAGCGAGCAGCTGTGCAGGGGGGCCAAGGGATGAAAGTCGTCGAGTTCGAACCCCTGGATGAACGTGCCGTTGAGCACGGCGGCGGCGGGCGCACTGGTGACCTGGCCGGTGCCTATGACGACGGTGTCGCCCTTGCCTTCCAGGCCGAGGACGGCGTCGGTGGCGACGCGCGACCACGGCAGTTGGGCTCCGACCAGGGCGCAACCCAGGCCGTCCAGCAGGAGGTGCTTGGCTCGCTCGACGACGTCGTGCGGGACCTGGTCGAGCGTGAGGTCGGCGACCCAGGTGGCCAGTCTTCCGGTCGGCCCGTCCGGATCGGTGGCGGCCTGTGGGTGCACTGCGGTCATGGGATCTCCGCGCTCCTCGTACTTGACTTGTTGTTATATACATATAACAATTAACGGCATCGCGCAAGAGGGGCGGTGTGGAAGCATTGATGACTGTGTTGTCGACTGACGCCGGGGTGCCGTTGCATCGGCAACTGTTTTTGGTGCTGCATGACGAGATCGACCGGGGCGTCATGGCTCCCGGCGATGCGTTGCCCACCGAACAGACGCTGTGCGATCAATTCGGGGTGTCTCGTATCACCGTGCGGCGTGCGTTGGCGGATCTCGCCGAACAGGGATACATCGAGCGCAGGCAGGGCGTCGGTTCGTTCGTGCGCGAGCACGCTCCGGCGGAGCCGGTGTCGGCGGGGCGTTCCTACATGGATGGGCTGCGGCAGACGCAGTTCGAAACCGAGGTCGACATCGTCGAACTCGGCGCGCGGCGCCCACCGCGGCCCATCGCCGAGGCCCTCGAGAGTTCCGGCGAGCTGCTGCACATCGTTCGGGTGCGCCGGCAACGCAGGACGGGCGAGCCGTTGATCGTGACCGATGCGTGGTTGCCGGCACAACTGTCCGACACGTTGACCGAATCCGCGCTGCTGCGCGCCGCACTGTACGAACTACTCGCGGATGCCGGGGTGGTCGTGGACCGTGTGCAGCATGAAATCACCGCCGAGATGGCTGGCCCGCGCAATGCAAACCTGCTCGACACGGCGATCGGCGCCGCGCTGCTGCGGCTCAACCGTCTGGCGTTCGTGGGCGGCGCGCCGCATCACCACGTGTCTGTTCTGTTGTCGCCGAACCGCAGTCGTGTAGTGATGAGTCAGTCGGCGGCCGAGCTGGAAACGGGTGACGGTATGGCGATCACCCACGACGTGCGCCGGGAGTTCAGCTAGCCCAACCAGATTCGGCGTGCGGATTCAACCTTCGTCAGCTTCTTCTGTCTATTGCCTCGGCATCCGGTGCGCAGTCACCGGCGCCGGGCACCAGTGTCGCCAGCGCGCCCGCGGCGCTGGCACGTTGCAAGGCGCGCAGCCGCTGGGTCTTGAAAGCCGGGTTTGAATCTGGCTTGCACGGCCAATTTGCGGCCAGCACACCTGCGAACACGTCACCTGCTCCGGTGGTGTCCACTGCCTCTACCGCCGGGGCGGGTACCAGCAACTCGCCGTCCGCGCCGATGTAGCGGGCTCCGCGCGCACCCAGAGTAACGACGAAGTGGCTTGGCTGCCAGGGCCATTCGTCCGCCTCAGATTCGTTGGCGATCACGACCTCGGCGAGAGTCGCCAGTTCGGCCAGCGCGCTTGGGTCCTGACCGGCCGGTGAGGCATTGACCATGACGACCGCTCCGGCGAACCGGGCTTCCCGCGCCGCCGCCACCGCCGTCGCCACCGGAATCTCCAACTGGGTCAACAACACATCGCAGTCGGCAACCACCGCGCGCACGGACGCCGGTGCCAACGTCAGCTGCCCGTTGGCGCCCGGCGCCACCACGATGGTGTTCTCGGCGCCGGCATCGACCACGATGATCGCGGTGCCGCTCGGTCCGGGCACCCCCACGGTCCCGTCCAGTCCAACACCGTTGGACAGAAGGTGCGCTCGCAATTGGTCGGCGGCGGCGTCGTCGCCGACCGCGCCGACAAACTGCACCTGCGCGCCCGCGCGCGCCGCGGCGACGGCCTGATTGCCGCCCTTGCCGCCGGGTGCGGAACTCAACGAAGATGCCAGCACCGTCTCGCCCGGCCGCGGCAGGCTATCGACGCCGAAGGTGAGGTCCATGTTCACGCTGCCCACCACGCAGACCCGTGCCATCCCGCCGACGTTAGTCGTTGTCGGCCCTAGAAAGGTACGAAGCGATTTCCGTGCACCGCAGCAATTTGTCCCATTGCGATACGACAAATGCCAATTTCTTTAGATCCGCGCGCTAGTCTGCTGCGTTAGCGATGCTGAATCCTCTCGGACAAGGGGGCAATTGATTGACGCCGGCCCAAGCAGCAGACCGGGTGTTACCGGACGCCGAGACCGCGCCGGCTCCAAAGCCCCCCAAGCGCGTACGCCGGCCCCTCGTGTGGACGCGTTTCCGGTTCGGCATCCAGTCCAAGATCCTGCTGGCACTGCTGCTGTCGAGCATCTTGGGCGTGGGGGTGATCGGCGCGATCGGGGCCGTATCCGGGCGCAGCGCGTTGCGGGAAGTCGAGTCCGAGCGGTTGATCGAGTTGCGTGGGTCGCAGAAGCGGGCGGTGGAGGCGTTGTTCAGGGAGGTCACGAATTCGCTGATCGTCTACAGCGGTGGATTCAGTATCAACCAGGCTACGACGGCACTCACCGACGGCTTCGCCCAATTGGCCAACGCCCAGATCACTCCCGCGCAACAACAGGCGCTCGCCAACTATTACGACAACGAGATGATTCAGCCGATCAAACGGGCGACCGGTGACGGTATCGATCTCAACGCGGTGCTGCCGAGTTCGAACGCGCAGCGATATGTTCAGGCGTACTACACCGCACCGCACAGACCCACCACCAGCTCGCTGCCCGTCGAGGACGCCGGCGACGGCAGCGCATGGTCGGCGGCCAATGCCCGCTTCGATTTCTACATGCGCGGTATCGTCACCCGGTTCGATTACAAGGACGCGCTGTTGCTGGACATGCAAGGCAATGTCGTTTACAGCGTCATGAAGGGTCCCGATCTCGGGACCAATATCCTCAACGGCCCCTACCGCGAATCAAATCTGCGCGAGGCATACCAAAAAGCCTTGGCCTCCAACGACGTCGACTTCGTCTGGATCACCGACTTTCAGCCGTATCAGCCGCACCTCTACGAGCCCACCGCGTGGGTGGTCTCGCCGGTCGGCATGAACGGCAAAATCAACGGGCTCATGGCGTTGCCGGTGCCGATCGCGAAGATCAACAAGATCATGACCGCTGACAGGCACTGGCAAGCCGCGGGCATGGGCGCTGCGACCGAAACATATTTGGCGGGTCCCGATAACTTGATGCGTTCCGATTCACGGCTGTTCGTAGAAGATCCGAAGGAATACCGGCGCGAGGCCATCGACGCCGGTACGCCACCGGATGTCGTGGACCGAGCGATCCGGTTGGGCGGCACGACGCTGGTGCAGCCGGTGCCGACCGCGGGTCTTCGTGCCGCCCAACGCGGAGAGACCGGAGTTGTCACCGCCACCGATTACATGGGCAATAAAGAGTTGGAAGCCTATGCCCCATTGAACGTGCCGAACTCCGATCTGCATTGGTCGGTTCTGGCGACGCGAGACAACTCCGATGCCTTTGCGCGGCTGGGTCGGTTCAGCAAAGGGATCGTGATTGCGGTAACGGCAATGGTTTTCGCTATCTGCGTTGCCTCGTTGGTCATCGCCCAGGCAGCGGTGCGGCCGGTCCGGCGCCTCGAGGAGGGCACGCGGAAGATCAGTTCCGGCGACTACGACATCAACATTCCGGTAATGGCACGCGATGAAATCGGCGACCTCACCGCGGCTTTCAACGAGATGAGCCGGAATCTGGCGATCAAGGAAGAGTTGCTCAACGAGCAGCGCCGCGAAAACGAACGTCTATTGCTGGCGCTGATGCCCGAGTCGGTGCTGCAACGTTATCGCGAGGGTGAGGAGAACATCGCCCAGAAGCACCAGGACGTCGCCATTATCTATGCGGACATCTTTGGCCTCGACGAAATCTCTAACGATCTGCCGGAGGACCAATTGGTCGGGATTGTCGACGAACTGTTCCGGCAGTTTGATTCGGCCGCTGAATCACTTGGCGTCGAACGGATTCGCACGTTCCACAACGGCTATCTCGCCAGCTGCGGTGTGGTCACCCCCCGGCTGGACAGCATTCACCGCAGCGTTGACTTCGCCTTGGAAATCGGTCGCATCATCGACCGGTTCAACAGCGAGACCGGCCATCAGTTGGGCCTTCGGGTCGGCGTCAATACCGGCAACGTCGTGAGCGGGCTGGTGGGCCGCTCCAGCCTCGTCTATGACATGTGGGGTGGCGCGGTAAGTCTGGCCTACCAAATGCACAGTGGCGCACCGCAGCCCGGCATCTATGTCAGCTCCCACGTGTATGACGCGATGCGGGAGGTCCGGCAGTTCACGCCGGCCGGGACGATCTCGGTCGGAGGTACCGATCAGGCGATCTACCGCTTGTTGGAGCGATGATGAATATCTGGGACGACCCGTGGTTCTATTGGGCGGTCGGTATCGCGATCGGATTACCGGTCGGGCTGATCCTTCTCACTGAGCTGCACGACTTACTCGTCCGCAGGAACCGCCGTCTGGCCAGGCAGGTAAGCCTGGTGCGCAACTATCTGCTGCCGCTCGGCGCGCTTTTGCTGCTGCTTGTCCAGGCCACGCAGATCCCGGCGCGAGACGTTCCGGTGCGAATCCTCACCACCGTGTTCGCAATGTTGGTGCTGGTCCTGGTGCTGTCGGGGCTCAACGCAACCGTGTTCGATGGCGCGCCCGAGAAGAGCTGGCGCAAACGACTACCCACCATCTTCCGCGACGTCGCCCGCTTCGCCGTGATCGGCGTCGGTCTGGCGTTGGTGCTGTCGTACGTCTGGGGCGTCCGGGTTGGCGGCCTTTTCACCGCGCTGGGCGTCACGTCGGTTGTCATCGGGTTGATGCTGCAGAACTCCGTCGGCCAGGTCGTGTCGGGCTTGTTCATGCTGTTCGAGCAGCCCTTCCGGATCGATGACTGGCTGGACACGGGGACGGCGCGGGGGCGCGTCGTCGAGGTGAACTGGCGCGCCGTGCACATCGACACCGGTAGCGGCATGCGGATCATGCCGAACTCGATGCTGGCCACCACCTCGTTCACAAATCTCAGTCGGCCGCCCGGCACACACAAATTGGCGGTGACGACGACGTTCTCCAGCGCCGACCCGCCCGACCGGGTGTGCGCGGTGCTCTCGGAGGTTGCCCGGGCGCTGCCGCAGCTTAAGGCGGGCAGCGTGCCCCGCTCGGTACCGGTCGGGGCCGCCGAGTACCGCACGTCGATCGGGCTGAGCTCACCCGCCGACGCCAGCGCCGCGAAAGCCACCTTTCTGCGGTGGGCCTGGTACGCCGCACGCCGGGAGAACCTGCACCTCGACGACGCCGACGACGACTTTTCGACGACCGATCGAGTGGAGCATGCACTGCGCACTGTGGTGGCCCCGGCGTTGCGGCTCAGCGCCGAGAACCAGCGGTCGCTGCACTCGTGCGCGAAGATCGTCCGATACGGTGCCGATGAAATCGTGGAGTACGCCGGTCAGGTGCCGGCAGGGATGACGTTCTTGGTGTCCGGGCGGGTACAGCTGACCGCGACGGCTGACGACGGAACGGTGGTCCCGGTCACCACGCTGGTCGAGGGATCGTTTCTGGGGCTGACCACGCTGACTCGGCAACCGAACCTTGCCGGCGCCTACGCGCTGGAAGAGGTAACCGCGTTGGTGATCGGTCGCGAACACCTCGAGCAGGTGGTGCTGCATGAACCGTTGCTGCTACAGGACTTTGGCCGCACCCTGGAAGAGCGTCGAAGCAAGGTGCGGCAGGCCCGCGCGGTGACCGCGTCAGGTGAGGCGCCAGTGCGCCCGCTGTCCTGATGTCGCGGGGTGGGGCAGCCTAACCGCGCAGCTTAGGGCCCGATACCCTGGTTCAATGAGTCTGCAAGCACCATCGCTTCCTGACTTGCGCCAAGAGGTCCACGACGCCGCGCGCCGCTCCCGGGTGGCTGCCCGCGCGCTCGCCTTATTGCCGACCGTCGCAAAGGATCACGCACTGAAGGCCGCGGCGGAGGCGATAACGGCCAACGCCGAACAGATCCTTGCGGCCAACGCCCAAGATCTGGACGCGGCCCGGGCCGCCAACACACCGACCGCGATGCTCGATCGGCTCGCGTTGAACGCGAACCGCATCGACGGAATCGCCGCCGGTCTGCACCAGGTGGCGGGGCTGCCCGACCCGGTCGGAGAGGTGCTGCGCGGCTACACCCTGCCCAATGGCCTGCAGCTGCGCCAGCAGCGGGTTCCGCTGGGCGTTGTCGGCATGATCTACGAGGGCCGGCCCAACGTCACCGTCGACGCTTTCGGTTTGGCGCTCAAGTCCGGTAACGCCGTGCTGCTGCGCGGGAGCTCGTCGGCCGCGAAGTCCAACCAGGCGCTCGTCGACGTGTTGCGCGCCGCGTTGACCAGCGAGGACCTGCCCGCCGACGCGGTGCAGCTGCTTTCGGCCGCCGACCGGTCCACCGTCACCCATCTCATCCAGGCCCGCGGCCTGGTCGACGTGGTCATTCCGCGCGGGGGAGCCAGCCTGATCGACACGGTGGTCCGCGACGCGCAGGTGCCCACCATCGAGACCGGCGTCGGCAATTGTCATGTTTACGTTCACGAAGGCGCCGACCTGGAGTTGGCGGAACGAATCCTGCTGAACTCCAAGACCCGCCGACCCAGTGTCTGCAACGCCGCCGAGACGCTGCTGATCGACGCGGCGATCGCCGACCGCGCCATGCCCAGGCTGGTTGCCGCGCTGCAGGACGCCGGCGTGACCGTCCATCTCGACGCGGGAGAGGACGACCTGCGCCGTGAATACCTTTCGATGGACATCGCGGTGGCCGTGGTGAACGGCATCGACGCCGCGATCGCCCACATCAACGAATACGGCACCGGACACACCGAAGCGATTGTGACCAGCAACATGGCTGCCGCCCAACGGTTTACCGAGGGCGTCGACTCGGCCGCGGTGATGGTCAATGCCTCGACGGCGTTCACCGACGGTGAGCAGTTCGGTTTCGGCGCCGAGATCGGCATCTCCACTCAGAAACTTCATGCCCGCGGCCCGATGGGACTGCCCGAATTGACCTCGACCAAATGGATCGCGTGGGGAGACGGCCAGACCCGTCCGGCCTGAGTGTTTAGGAGGATTCGATTGTGACCGTGCCCGCCCGGCCCACCCCGTTGTTCGCCGACATCGCCGACGTCTCGCGACGGTTGGCCGAGACCGGCTACCTGGTGGACACCGCCACCGCGACGGCGGTGTTTCTCGCCGACCGGCTCGGTAAGCCGCTGCTGGTCGAAGGGCCGGCGGGAGTCGGCAAAACGGAGCTGGCGCGGGCGGTCGCCCAGGCCACCGGGTCCGGCCTGGTCAGGCTGCAGTGCTACGAGGGCGTCGACGAGGCCCGTGCGCTCTACGAGTGGAACCACGCCAAGCAAATCCTGCGGATCCAGTCGGGTTCGGGGGACTGGGAGGCGACCAAGACCGATGTGTTCACCGAGGAGTTCCTGCTGCAGCGTCCGTTGCTGACCGCCATCCGGCGCACGGAGCCGACGGTGCTGTTGATCGACGAGACCGACAAGGCCGACATCGAAATCGAAGGCCTGCTGCTGGAGGTGCTGTCCGACTTCGCGGTGACCGTCCCAGAACTGGGCACGCTCACCGCGGAGCGCCCGCCGTTCGTGTTGCTGACCTCCAACGCCACCCGGGAACTGTCCGAGGCGCTCAAGCGCCGCTGTCTGTTCCTGCACATCGACTTCCCCAGTGCCGAGCTGGAACGCCGCATCCTGCTGTCCCGGGTCCCCGAGCTGCCCGAGCACCTGGCCGAGGAGCTGGTGCGCATCATCGGCGTGATGCGCGGGATGCAGCTCAAGAAATTGCCGTCCATCGCCGAGACCATCGACTGGGGTCGCACAGTGCTGGCGCTGGGCCTGGACACCATCGACGACGCCCTCGTCGCCGCCACTCTCGGCGTGGTGCTCAAGCACCAATCCGATCAGCAACGCGCCGCCGGAGAACTGAGGCTGAATTAATGGCCGCCCGCCGCATCCGACCGACCCGACCGCTCGCACCGCACGGGCTGCCCGGGCATCTGGTGGGGTTCGTGGAAGCGCTTCGCGGGGCAGGGATTTCGGTGGGCCCGTCGGAGACGGTCGATGCCGGCCGGGTGATGGCCACCCTCGGCCTGGGTGATCGTGAGGTGCTGCGCGAGGGTATCGCCTGCGCGGTCTTGCACCAGGCGGATCACCGCGACACCTACGACGCCATGTTCGACCTCTGGTTTCCCCCGGCATTGGGCGCGCGCGCCGTGGTCTTGGAGGAAGAGGAAGGCGGGGCCGCCGGGGATGACAGCGGTCTGCCGCCCGACGACGTCGATGCGATGCGCCAGATGCTGCTGGATCTGCTCGCCGACAATCCCGAGCTCGCCGACATGGACCAGCGGCTGGTGGCGATGATCGCCCGGATCGTGGAGGCCTACGGCAAATACAACTCCAGCCGCGGTCCGTCGTTCTCGTCGTATCAGGCGCTCAAGGCGATGGCCCTGGATGAATTGGAGGGCAAGCTGCTGGCGGGACTGCTCGCCCCCTACGGCGACGAACCCACACCTACCCAGGAGCAGATCGCCAAAGCGCTTGCCGCACAAAAGATTACTCAACTTCGCAGAATGGTCGATGCCGAGACCAAGCGGCGCACCGCCGAGCAGCTCGGCCGCGATCACGTCCAGATGTACGGCATCCCACAGCTTTTGGAGAACGTCGAGTTCCTGCGCGCCTCCGGCGACCAGCTGCGCCAGATGCGCAAGGTGGTGGCGCCGCTGGCCCGCACCCTGGCGACCCGGCTGGCGGCCCGCCGCCGCCGCACCCGCGCCGGGACGATCGATCTGCGCAAGACGCTGCGCAAGTCGATGTCCACCGGCGGTGTGCCGATCGACTTGGTGCTGGCCAAACCGCGACCGGCGCGCCCGGAATTGGTCGTGCTGTGCGACGTGTCCGGTTCGGTCGCCGGCTTTAGCCACTTCACCCTGCTACTGGTACATGCTCTGCGCCAACAGTTCTCGCGTGTTCGTGTCTTCGCCTTTATCGACACCACCGACGAGGTGACGCACATGTTCGGGCCGGAAGCCGATCTGGCCGTGGCGATTCAGCGGATCACCCGGGAGGCCGGTGTGTACAGCCGAGACGGGCACTCCGACTACGGGAATGCGTTCGTCTCGTTCATGCAGGCTCACCCGAATGCGCTGTCGCCGCGCAGCTCGCTGTTGGTGCTCGGGGACGGGCGCACCAACTATCGTGATCCGGCCCTCGACGTGCTGGCCGATATGGTGACCGCCAGCCGGCATGCCCACTGGCTGAATCCCGAGCCCAAACATCTGTGGGGCAGTGGAGACTCGGCGGTGCCGCGCTACCAAGACGTGATCGCGATGCACGAATGCCGGTCCGCCAAGCAGCTGGCCGCGGTGATCGATCAGCTGCTGCCGGTCTGACAGCGGGGACTCAGCCCGTCTTCCGGTGGACCAGCCAGCGCATCTCGATCGGGGACTTCTCCCGCTCGATGGCGAACACGTCGACGCCGCTGACCCAACCCTCGTACCAGCTGGTGGGCGGCCACGCGCCCGGGGGCAGATGCTCCTTTTCGTATTCGTATACTGAGTCGTCGGCGACGAGCTCAAGGGGCAGTCCGGTTGCCGCGGTTGACATCTCGTCCCGCGTGAAGATTGTCGTATACTGCTGCTGCCCGAACTCACGCGCAGCCTGGTCAGGTGTGTAGCTGCCGCGCGGTAGGAAGGCGTTGAACACCAAGCGACCGCCGGGCGCCAGACACTGGGCAGCGAGCTCGAACAGGCTGCGCAACTGTTGTGTCGTCCGGAAATCGGAGACCACCTCGGAGAGCAGAATCAGCTGATAGTCCTGCCGTAGATCGTCCTTACTCGTGAAGACGTCTCGATTGATGACGCGCACGTCGAGGGATTCGCGTGCGGCGTCAGAGCGGATCATCGCGGCGAACGACGGGGTCATCTCCACCACGTCGACCGGGTGGCCGTGCCGTGCCAATGCAAGGGCGTTGCGCCCAGTGCCGGCCCCGATATCGAGTATCCGATGCGCCTTGGGATCGGTTGCCGCGTTGGCCAGCGCCCACACCCGAGCGTCGGGTTCGGTGCCGAACAGCGGCGGCTCTCGGGTACTAATCCAATTCTCGTAGGCCTGCTCCACTGTCCACCATCTCGGGTTCACTTCGTAGTGCAAGCCTGAGCCGACAGGTGCGTTGTACGAGATCACGATGTTCGAACGCGGCGAAGCGGAATAGGCGCTTGCCAACTGGCCCTCGAGCACCGACCTGAGATGAGCGATTTCGTCGTCGGAAAACTTCCTCCCCACACGTGCGAATATGTCGGCACACATCGTCACGTACTCGTCGATCAAGCCCGGAACTGCTGGCAGCGAGATCTCGCCGTTGACCGCCGATCGGCGAAAGAACCGTTGGGTCATCGACTCGAGCGGCAATTTGTCCACAGACCCCTTCTACACAACCGACGGGGCTGTTGCGGCAGCATCGAGCGAAGAATCGTAAGTCGAGACCTCGTTCGGCACCACCCATGTGTCGATCGGGGTGCCCGAGCTGGGGAATCGGCCCTGATCGGCCGCTCAAGTAAGCTGGCAAACCGTGCAAAAACACCGCCGCAGGCTGGGAGTGATGGGTGGGACATTCGACCCCATCCATTACGGGCACCTGGTCGCGGCCAGCGAGGTGGCCCACCTGTTCGAGCTGGACGAGGTGGTGTTCGTGCCCAGCGGCCAGCCCTGGCAGAAAGAGCGGCACGTCTCCGCGGCCGAGGACCGGTACCTGATGACGGTGATCGCCACCGCGTCCAATCCCCGTTTCTCGGTGAGCCGGGTCGACATCGACCGCGCCGGCCCCACCTACACCCGGGACACGCTGCGGGAACTCCACGCCCTCAACCCGGACTCCGAGCTGTACTTCATCACCGGCGCCGACGCGCTGGGTTCCATTCTGTCGTGGCAAGGCTGGGCAGAGCTGTTCGACGTGGCACGGTTCATCGGGGTCAGCCGGCCCGGCTACGAGCTGCGCCACGAGCACATCACCGGCGTGCTGGGCGATCTGGCCGAGGGCGCGCTGACCCTGGTCGAGATCCCGGCCCTGGCCATCTCGTCGACAGACTGCCGCCGGCGCGCCGAAGAGCGCCGACCCCTGTGGTACTTGATGCCCGACGGCGTCGTCCAATACGTCTCGAAACGCCGGCTCTACCGCGGAGGAGGCGCCCGCCACACCGCACCGCGCCTGGCCGCCGGGAACAACTCATGACCGCAACTCAGGAAGCCATCGACATGGCGACGGTGGCGGCCGGCGCGGCCGCCGCCAAGCTCGCCAACGACGTCGTCGTCATTGACGTCTCCGAGCAGCTGGTCATCACGGACTGCTTCGTCATCGCCTCGGCGTCCAACGAGCGGCAGGTCAACGCCATCGTTGACGAGGTCGAGGAGAAAATGCGCAAGGCGGGCCACAAGCCGGCACGCCGCGAGGGCGCCCGGGAAGGCCGTTGGACCCTGCTGGATTACCGCGACATCGTCGTGCACATCCAGCATCAGGACGATCGCAACTTCTATGCCCTGGACCGGCTGTGGGGCGACTGCCCGGTGCTGTCGGTGGACTTGGGCCCTGAAGACTCGGCGAGCGCGCGATGAGAATCCGTCGTCTGGTGATGCTGCGGCATGGGCAAACCGACTTCAACGCCGGTAGCCGGATGCAGGGGCAACTGGACTCCGCGCTCACCGAACTGGGCCGCACCCAGGCGGTCGCCGCCGCCGAAGTGCTGGGCAAGCTGCAGCCATTGCTGATTGTTTCGTCGGACCTGCATCGCGCCTACGACACCGCGGTCACGCTGGGGGAGCGGACCGGGCTGTTGGTGCGGGTGGACCCCCGGCTGCGCGAGACCCATTTGGGCGACTGGCAGGGGTTGACCCACACCCAGGTCGACGCGCAGGCCCCGGGTGCTCGGCTGGCGTGGCGCGACGACGCAAGGTGGGCACCGCATGGCGGGGAAAGCAGGGTCGACGTAGCCGCCCGAAGCGTTCCGGTGGTCGCCGAGCTGGTGTCCGGCGAGCCGGAATGGGGTGACCCCGACGAGCCGGACCGACCGGTGGTGCTGGTGGCACACGGTGGTTTGATCGCCGCCTTGTCCGCAGCGCTGCTCAAGCTGCCGGTCGACAACTGGCCGGTTCTGGGCGGCATGGGCAATGCGAGTTGGGTGCAGCTGAGTGGGCATGCCGGCGACTCGGATGTCGAGTTCGACAGCGAGCTGGACCGCATTCGGTGGCGCCTGGACGTGTGGAACGCTTCTGCTCAGGTCGCCAACGATGTCCTCTGAAACGCGACCGACTCTGCTGGTCTTCGCCGATTCGCTGTCCTATTACGGACCTACCGGCGGCCTGCCCGCTGACGATCCACGCATCTGGCCCAATATGGTTGCCTCGCAACTAGGTTGGGATTTGGAGCTGATCGGGCGCATCGGCTGGACCTGCCGCGACATCTGGTGGGCGGCAACCCAGGATCCACGGGCCTGGGCGGCGCTGCCCAGGGCGGGCGCGGTGATCTTCGCGACCTGCGGGATGGACTCGCTGCCGTCGGTGTTGCCGACCGCGTTGCGTGAGCTGATCCGCTATGTGCGGCCGCCCTGGCTGCGACGCTGGGCGCGCGACGGTTATGCATGGGTGCAGCCCCGGTTGTCGCCGGTGGCCAGGCCGGCGTTACCGCCGCACCTGACCGCCGATTATCTTGAACAGACCCGTGCTGCAATCGATTTCAACCGTCCGGGCATTCCGATCGTGGCGTCGCTTCCGTCGGTGCACATCGCGCCGACGTACGGCCACGCTCACCGCGGCCGCGCGGGGACGGTGGCGGCGATCACGGAATGGGCTCAGCGCCATGATGTTCCGCTGGTGGATCTCAAAGCCGCTGTCGGCGAACAGGTTATGAGTGGGCGCGGCAATCCCGACGGGATCCATTGGAATTTCGAGGCACACCAGGCGGTCGCGGAACTGATGCTCAAGGCGCTGGCCGAAGCAGGCGTGCCGAACGAGAAATCACGCGGGTAGGGCCATGTCTGTCGTGGTGGTGACCGATGCGGCCGCGCGCCTGCCGGCCGACTTGCTCGACAAGTGGGCGATACGCGTTGTCCCGCTGCACATCTTGCTCGACGGTGGCGATCTGCGCGACGGCGTGGACGAGATCCCCGATGACCTGTACAAGCGCCACGCCACCACCGCGGCGGCCACCCCGGCCGAACTGGCCAATGCCTACCAGCAGGCGCTGAGCGACAGCGGTGGCGACGGCGTGGTGGCAGTGCACATTTCGTCGGCGTTGTCGGGGACCTACGGCGCCGCCGAACGGACCGCCGCCGACCTCGACCCCGCGATCCGGGTCGTCGACTCCAGGTCAGCCGCGATGGGCACCGGTTTTGTCGCGCTGGCCGCCGCGCGGGCCGCTGCTGGCGGCGCCGACCTGGATGCGGTTGCGGGCGCTGCGCGTTCGGCGGTGGGCCGTAGTCACTCGTTCATCGTGGTGCACCGGTTGGATAATTTGCGCCGCAGCGGCCGCATCGGCGGGCCCCAAGCGTGGCTGGGCACCGCGCTGGCGCTCAAGCCGCTGTTGCGTATCGATGACGGCAAACTTGTTCTGGCCCAAAGGGTTCGCACGGTCAGTCACGCGACGGCCACCATGATCGATCGGGTTTGCGAGGTGGTCGGCGAAGGTTCAGCCGCTGTGGCGGTACACCACGTCACCAACCCCGACGGCGCGAAGGAAGTGGCCGCCACTCTGGCGCAGCGGCTGCCCGCATGCGAGCCGGCGATCATTACGCCGTTGGGGCCGGTCCTGGCGCTGCACGTCGGCGCCGGAGCCGTTGCGGTGTGTCTGGAATTACCCGAGGCGTAACCGAATTACGCTCGACGTGCGTTATCACCGCGGGGATGGACGATTTGCGGCCACCAGAACCAACGACCCAACAGCGTGGCGATCGACGGCATCAGTAGCGTGCGCACGATCAACGTGTCGAGCAGCAGGCCGATACAGACGGTGGATCCGAACTGGCCGAGAACCGTCAGCTCGCTGCCCAACATGGACGCCATGGTGAAGGCGAACACCAGACCCGCGGCCGTCACCACCCCGCCGGTGCCGGCCATCGACCGGATGATGCCTGTCTTGAGGCCGGCGTGGATCTCTTCCCTGAACCGGGAGACCAACAGCAGGTTGTAGTCGGATCCGACGGCCAACAGGATGATGACCGACAGCGCCATCACGATCCAGTGGATCCTGAAGCCGAACAAGTTCTGCCAGATCAGCACGGACAGGCCGAAGGACGCGGCGATCGAGCTGGCCGCGGTGCCGACGATCACCAGTGCAGCGACCGCGCTTCGGGTGAGCAGCAGCATGATCATGAAGATCAGCGTCAACGACGCGACCACCGCGATCATCAGGTCGTATTTAGCGCCGTCGTGCATGTCCTTGAAGGTCGCCGCGGTTCCGCCGAGATAGACCTTGGCGTCCGACAGCGAGGACTGCTTCAGTCCCTCCTGCGCAGCCGTCCGCTCGGCATCGACCCGCGAGATGCCTTCCGGCGTCATCGGATCGCCCTGGTGGGTGATGAAGAAGCGCGCCGACTTGCCGTCCGGCGATAGGAACATTCGCAGGCCCGTCTGGAAATCGGGGTTCTGGAATGCCTCCGGGGGTAGGTAGAACATGTCGTCGTTCTGCGACTGGTCGAAACTTTGCCCCATCACGATCGCGGTATTGCTCATGGCCTCCATCTGGTTGATCATCGCCGAGAACGTCTGATACAGCGTCAGCGTGATGGCCTTGGTGGCCTTCTGCGAAGCGATCAGCGCGGGGAACAGCGACATCAGCTCGTGCGTGGCCGCGGCGGTGTGCTGGATGTCAGCCGTGAGCTCGTGGAACTTCTCGGCAAGCTGGTCGAAACCGTCGATTGAGTCGAATATGGACCGTAACGAGAAGCAGATGGGGATGTCGTAGCAGTGCTTTTCCCAGTAGAAGTAGGACCTGATCGGCCGCCACATGTCTTCGAAATCCGCAAAGTGATTTCGTAATTCATCGGTGATCTGCGATGTTTCCGCTGTGGTCTTCGCGCTGTCATCAGCGGCCCTGGAAAGATCTTGCGTCACCGCGTACTGGCGTTCCGTGATGTCGATGTTGACCTGCAGCTGGTCGGCCAACTTGAGGATGTCGGCTATGCGGTCTTTGAGGAAGGCCATGTTCTGCATGGTCGTCTGGCTCTGCATGCTGTTCTGAAACGGTATGGAGCTGTGTTGGATTGGGATGCCCAACGGCCGGGTGATGTCCTGGATCATGGCGATACCGACCACGCGAATGACATTCTTGGCGACTTTGTCCAAGACGAGCATGTCAGCCGTGTTGCGCATGTCGTGGTCGGCCTCGATCATCAGCATGTCCGGATTCATCCGGGCCTGCGAGAAATGCCGGTCGGCGGCGGCTTGCCCCTGATTCGACGGCGCAGAGGTGGGCAGGTAGTAGCGGTCGTTGTAGCTCGTCTTGTAGCTCGGCAGGGTGACCATGCCGACCAGGACGACCGCGGCGCTCACCGCGAGAATCGGTAAGGGCCAGCGCACCACCGCGGTGCCGACCCGCCCCCATAGGCGACCCCTCTTGGCCGCCACCTTGGATTCGAAACGGCCGAACTTACTGCCCACAAAGACGATGGCGGGACCCAGCGTGAGCCCGGCCAGCACGACGACCAGCATGCCGATGGCCACCGGCGCGCCCATCGTGTTGAACCAGGGCAGCCGCGCGAAGCTCAGGCAGTACGTCGCCCCGGCGATTGTCAGGCCGGACCCGAGCACCACCGGGGTCACTCCGCGAAACGTCGTGTAGTACGCCGTTTCTGGATCCTCACCGGAGCGCCGCGCCTCTTGATATCGGCCGACGAGGAAGATCCCGTAGTCCGTGCCGGCCGCGATCGCCAGCATGGTGAGGATGTTCGCAGCGAATGTGGTGAGCCCGAATGCGTTGTTATAGGCCAGAACCGCGACCACTCCGCGTGCGCACAGCAACGAAACAAAGGTCATGAACAACTGGATCAACGTAGTGCCGATGGACCGGTAGACCAGAAGCAGCATGATCGCGATCGCGCCGAGAGTGAACAGCGTGATCTTGGCCAGGCTGGCGTTCCCGATGACGTGCATGTCGTCGCTGAGCGCGGCCGGGCCGGTGACATAGACGCCTAGTCCGGCCGGCGGTGGGTTCTTGTCGATGACCTTGCGGACCGCCTCGACCGAGTTGTTGGCCTGGGTGGTGCCCTGGTTGCCGGCGAGGTTCAACATGACGTAGGCGCCCTTGCCGTCGGCGCTCTGGGCGCCCGCCGCGGTCAATCGGTCACCCCAGAAGTCCTGGATGTGCTGGATGTGGTTGTGATCCTGCTGCAGTTGGCGAATCAGGTTGGCGTAGTAGTGATGCGCGTCAGTACCCAGGGGTCCCTGACTCTCCAGCACGATCATGATGGTGCTGTTGGAATCGAATTCCTTGAAGTTGTGCCCCAGTCGCATCATCGCCTTCATGGACGGCGCGTCCAGCGGGGCCATCGGCGCCGAGTGCGCCTCGCCGACGACCTCCAGGGTGGGGACGGCGACGTTGACGAGCACCGTGATGGCAACCCAGGCCAGAATGATCGGCACCGCGAACAACCGGATCATGTGCGGAATGAACGGCCGGTGCGGGCGCTCGTTGCCTACATCTGCGCCTTTGGCGTCTTGGGCTTTGATCGGGCCGGTGGGGGGGTCAGTGGCGTCAGTCGCCTCGTCCGTCCGGTTCTCGAGGTCGCTCATGCGGACTTCACCAGGCAGAAGGTCTGCGGGTTGTGGCCGTCGGACTTCCGCTCTTCGCGGACCACTCCATCTACGGTGATGCGGCAGCCGATTTGACTGCCGTCACCTTGCACCATGATGTTGGCGCTCACCGCGGGCAGCGTGGTGGAGACGGTGTACGACCAGGGCAGTGCGGCGGCGTTGACTTGGTTGGTGTTGGCGTCGGCGTCCCAGTAGTTGATGTTCGCGGTGCTTCCGGGCGAGCCGTAGACCTCATAAAGGACGACTTTCGGGTTGAACTGCACGATCTTGATCCCGCCGCCGGCGTTCGCATTTAGGTCCTCCGAGCCGAAAATCTTGTGGATCCGGGACACGATCAATGCCGAGACGGCGAGCACAACCACCAGGAGCAGGGGTATCCAAGCTCGCTTGAGTAAGCCGGTAATGCGACCCACCTTCATTCACCGCCCTTCGCGCACCGATCCCGGGTTGCAACGCGCCACCGCAAAGCCTGCTTCCTGCGTCATTGCCCGGGTCGACGGAACGGAACCTTTGTTCGGCTAAGCATGTTAGACCTTAGAGGACGCAAGCGTTCCTCCGGGTGCTCTCGATGTGGTGAACCGCACACGTCAGCGCGCCATCCGGCCGGTTACCGGCGGCAGGCCGGCGAGCGTCACGATCCCTGGTTCGGCGGCCACCACCGCCGGGACCGCGTTGGTGACCGGCATCGCGGTGTAGATCATGCCCAGGCCCATGAAGCCGGGCTCCGTCCAATCCTTCGGCGGCAGGCAGTGCAGCACGGTGCGCATGTTGGGCAGCCCGAAGACCTGGATGACGTGACCGTGCTCGAGCGGTTTGGGTGGGGCCACGTGATTGCCCATGGTCCAGTTGAACCCGACGCTGACGACGTTGCGATCACCCACCCAGCCGCGGTGGTAGCCGTAGACGCCGCCGATGGTGCCGGCCGGGATGGTCATGAAGCCCAGGTCGGAGTCGCCGGTGGTCGCGGTGAAGGTGACGTCGAAGGTCATCTTGTCCAGCTTCGCCCCGATAGCATCGGCCATCATCGCGGCCGACTCCGCGAAGACCTCACTTTCCCGGCGCACGCTCTCGGCCAGCCCCGGGGTGTCGGGGTCTTGCGAAAACCCCATCGCCGTTTGGGTTTCCGCCGATTCGTAGGTCGAGCAGTCGACCGACTCGGTGATCCGGATCTCGTCGACCCGCTCGCAGGACGCGCTCAGCACCATGCCGACCATGTTCGTCATCCCGGGATGTGCGCCGCTGCCGAAGATCGTCGAGCTGCCGCGCTTGCACGCGTCCTCGATGCGTTGCCGGTCGTGCGGGGTCTGCTTGCCGCCGGTGATCCAGGCCGCGCTGGAACACACATTGACGCCCGATTCCAGCAGGCGGACCAATTCGTCAATGTTGGGCCACAACGGGTTGTAACAACATGCATCGGGTTGTAGCGCAAGCAGCGCGTCGATGTCGTTGGTCGCGTGCACCCCCGTCGGCTCCGGCCAGCCCGATAGGTCGGCGGCGTCGACGCCGACCTTGTCCGCGCCGTGCGCGTACACCCCGACCAGCTCCATGTCGGGCCGGCCGATGATGGCGTGCAACGATCGCCGCCCGATGTTGCCGGTCGTCCACTGGATCACCCGCAGCGAGCGGTCGGTGCTGGCTGTGCTCATCGGGGACTCCTTTGCCGGTGCGATTGGATTCATTATGTGCAACCCGGCGCAGGTGCACACAAGCCGGGCGTCCCAATATTCGAAAGCGATCGGCAATTGGCTTAACGCTGCTACTTCAGGCGTCCAACCGAGTGAATTGGTCCAGGCGGTACTGCTCGACACATTCGGCGCGCCGGATCTTGCCGCTCGTCGTGGTGGGGATCGATCCGGGGGAGACCAGCACGAGGTCCTCAACGGTCAGGCCGTGGGCATTGGATATCGCCGAGGTGACGTCGCTTTTGACCCCGCTGAGCCACCGCATCGCCTCCTCGTTGGAATCGCCGCGCTTCTTGAGCTCGATGACGGTGACGAGGTTCTCGGTACTGTTCACCGGAACCGATATCGCCGCGACCCGACCGCCGGTGATCCCCTGGACCGTCGCCTCGATGTCCTCGGGATAGTGATTACTGCCTCGGATGATCAGCAGATCCTTGATGCGACCGACGATGAACAGCCCATCCTCGTAGATGAAACCCAGGTCGCCGGTTCTCAGCCAGGGCCCGTCGGGCGTGCCCGGGGAAGGGTCGACGAGTGTTGCGCCGAAGCAGCGCTGCTCCTCCGGCGGTTTGCGCCAGTAGCCGTCGGCGACGTTGGGGCCATGTACCCAGATCTCGCCGACTAAGCCGTGCGGGCACTCGCGGTTGGTGTCGGAGTCGACGATCCGCAGCGTGGGTGATTGCGGCACTTTGTATTTGACTAGCTCTGTGCCAGTCCCTGCCGAAGATCGCTGAACTCGGCCCGCGGCCAGCTCCACGAGATCGAAGCGAGCCGCCTCCGTTGATTCGCTCCAGGTGCCGGTCGCCACGAAGACGGTTGCCTCCGCCAACCCATAGGATGGACGCAGCATATTGTCGCGGAAATTGAAGTGAGCGAACCGATCGACGAAGCGTCTCAAGGAGGCCGGCTCGACACGTTCGGCACCATTGATGATGCCTAGCACCCCCCCGAGGTCGAGCCCGGCCAGGTCGCTGTCGGTTGTCTTTCGCGCGGCCAAATCAAAGGCGAAATTTGGCGCGGCTGAAAATGTATGCGGAGTTGCGGCCAGGGAACGCATCCATCTGGCTGGCCTTTCCAGAAACGAAATCGGACTGCTCAGCTCGACACGATGGCCGCTCAGGATTGGTGCGCAGACTCCCAGCACCAAACCCATGTCATGGTAAAAAGGCAACCACGACACAAACGTGGTTCTCGCTCGAACCTTGGCGGGGGTGTCCGCGAAGTAGCCGCGCATCAGCTGCTCGAAATTCATCTGAAGGTTCTGGTGTGAGATCTCGACCCCGGTCGGCAGTCGGGTCGAACCCGAGCTGTATTGCAAATACGCGACGTTGGGCAAATCAGCCGTCCGAACCTGTGGCGCGCCATTGGCTTCCAGATTGAACGAATCGATTTCGAGGATCTTCGGAACAGTGTCGAGGCGTGCTTGGTCAACGTATTTGGCGATGTCTTCCGCGGCCGCTGACGTAGTGAGAACGACTGCGGGCGACGTATCAGCAAGCACCGCGTTCACCCGGTCGTCACTCGAGCCGCGGTGCGGCAACGGCAGCGGAACCGCGATCAGCCCAGCCTGCAGGGATCCCAGGAAAGCCAGAACGTAATCGAGGCTCTGGGGAGCCAGGATTACCGCCCGCTCTCCCACCGAGGCGTGCAGGCTGAGTTCGCGTCCCACATTTATTGTGCGGCACGATAATTGCGACCACGTGAGATTTTCGGGAACACCGGCCCAGTCATCGACGTAATCGGTAAAGGTGAACGCCACGTCGTCGGGCCGCAGGCTGGCGCGTCCGTGCAGCATCGAGAGAATTGACGACTGGGGCGTCTGCGTTAGAGGCGTCACATTACGTCCGTACTAGCTCTTTGAATCTCTTTGAATCCGTGGGCTCGGGGTCGATTGTCAGCCTGCCGGGTGCGAAAATGCCGCGCCGGCGCTGTTGAGCATTTGCGAAATGGGATCGCCGCCGCCGAAAGTCGCCTCGTTGGCCGGCGTGGTGATGGCCAACGGGTCGAAGCCGTGCACCGGGTCCACTTGGATCGGAGCGGTCGACGGATCGTCGTTTCGCGCATAGCCCGCATTCACCCTGGGCGCCAGGATCGCGTCAAGCTTATTCAGCGTGTCCTCCGGGATCCCGATGTACGTCAACGGCATGACGAGCGGAAGGTGCTTTTCGGGGATCAAATACGTCGTCGTGGTCGCACCCTTGGAGTTGACCGTCGTTCTGATATTTTGCGGCGGCACCATGTTCGGGCCGGTGAATGCCACCGCTGTATGGCCGGTGGCGAGGCCCATCAGCGCGTTACCGAAAGCGAACAGGTTGTCCGGCCGGTCAGGAAAGTCGGCGATCGAGTCGTAGGCGGAAACGAAAACCTTGGTGTCGTATTGGCTCTCGAACGGAGGTGGTACGCGGTAGTCGAGTACTGGAGCAACGTCGCCGACCGGGAACATGGCGGTCAGGAAACTCTCACCGAAGGGGGTACGGGCAATGGGGTCACCAAATGTGGCGAAGCTCAGCTGATCTCGCGGTGGTGCCGTGGGATCGTTCGCGAGCCGAGCCTGCTCGGCATCAAGCACGAGGCACCCCTCGGATAGGCCGATCGCGACACCGCGACCACCCGTGCGGATCGCCGCGTCGAGGTTGTTCGCTCCCTCTTCGATCGACTCGCCAACGCTGGGACCGTCCAAACCCGCGCCCGGAAAGGCTTGATCGAGCTGGCCGATGCCCGGGAAGAGTCTTTCCAGCAGGTGGCCCTGAACCTGCCCCGCCGGGTATCCAATGTTTAGTCGCTTCAAGCCGGGGAACCAGTCAGCACCTTCGCGGCGGATGTACTCGTCGTAGGGAATACCCAGAACGTGCGCGCCGCCGAGCGCGTAGGCCGTCCCATCGCTTGGCGTGGCGGGGGGCCCGGCGGTTGAGGCCCCGGGGGGCGGCGTGTCATCGGCTGACACGGTCCCCAGACCAAAACAGCCGAAACACCCTGTGGTGCTGACAGTTACCAGCGTCGTAACTCCTGCGAGTAGTTTCTTCATCCCTACTCCTGACCGCTCGGCTTCTCTAGTTTCACATACATCATGTGCGCGCGCTAACCCGGTTGCGGTTCACCCGGGACGGCCACCAGTTCGCCCGCCCGAGCAGCGCAGCGACGGCCGGAACCGTGATGGTGCGTACCAAGAAGGTATCCAACAGAATTCCCACACCGATCACGAAACCGCCTTGGATCACGGTGCCGACGCTGGAAAACAACAGACCGCACATCGAGGCAGCGAAGATCAGACCCGCCGCGGTGATCACCCCGCCTGTCGAACTCAGGGTGCGAATGATGCCGTAACGCATGCTGTGCGGAGACTCGTCACGCATTCGCGAAACGAGCAGCATGTTGTAGTCGGCTCCCACCGCGACCAGCACCACGAATGCCAGCGGGGGCACGCTCCAATGCAATTGCTGGCCGAGTATGACTTGAAAGAACAGCACGCCGATACCCACGGCAGACAAATACGAAATGACCACGGAAGCAACCAGATACAGCGGCGCGACAATCGCGCGTAGCAGCGCGATCAAGGTCAGTAGCACGACGACGAGGGTTACCGCGATGATGAACCGGATGTCGTGGCCGTAGTAGTCGCGCGTATCTTTCAGGCTAACGGTGTATCCCGCCATCGATATCGAGGCGTCCGACAACGCGGTATTCGGTTGGGCTCCCCGAGCGGTCGCGGTGATCGCGTTGACCTGATCCATGGCTTCGGGGCTGAACGGATTGAGTTTGGTTTGAACCAAGTACCGCACCGAGTGGCCATCGGGCGAAATGAATACTTTGGCGGCCTTCTGGAACTCCTCCAAATGCAGCAGCTGCGCCGGGATATTGAACCCGGCCATTGCCGGTTGAGACGCGTCGTGTTTCAGTGACAGCAGAAACGCCGCCGACTCACTGAGCCCGGCGCCCAGCTGTTTGACTTGCTCGACGAGTTGAGCGACCGCGTCGGCTACTTGCCGGCTCCCGCCGGCGAACCGCCCGGCGCGATCCTGCATGCCGTTCAGGTTCGCCTGCAGGCCACCGGGTTGGTCCATCCCCATGGAATGCATCACCTTGGCGACGTTTGTGAATGCGGCGCGCAGTCGGACTATCGATGCGTTCAGGGTCTGTCTGTCGGGGAAGGTCTGCAGTTGTCGAATTAGATCGTTGATCGCTTGGACGTCGCCTTGATCGCGGTCACCGACGAGTCGCTCAAACTGCCCGCGGGTAGCGCTGCAGGACTCATCGGCATCGCAGACGGGATTACCCTGCAGCGCCGCCAGCACCGGGCCGATCCAGCCGAACATGTCCTTGACGGCCGAAAAATTCCAGCCCATGGCGTTGCCGAGCGAGTTCACGTGGTCGACGAGCTTGGCGGCAAGGTCGACCTCCTTGACCAACGCGTCGCCACCGTACTGGGTCTTCATCGACGAGAAGGCGTCGATCAAGCCCTGGATACTGTTGGCGAGCAGGCTGACTTGGCCGCGCACGTCGCCGAGGTTGTCGGCCAGCTTGCCCGCGCCTTCGGCGAGCCGGTTGAGGTCACTGGTGTGGTCGTTGATCAGGGTGGACCCATTGGCCAGAACGGTGCCGACCGCACCGGCCTGATAGGTGGCTCTGAATTGCTCTGGCACATTTCCGGTGGGCCGAGTGATGCCGCTGACCACGGCGATATTCGGCAGTTGGCTGACTCGGTCCGCCATCTGCTCCAAATCTGCCAGGGCGCGTGGCGTGCGAAGGTCATGCGGCGATTGGATGAGTATGTACTGCGGAATGGACTGATTCACCGGGAAATGGCGATCCAGCGCGGCATATCCGACGGAGCTCGGAGCAGAAGGCCGGAGGGCCTTGCGATCGTCGTAGTTATAACGCACCAAGCCGGCACAGCTGGCCAGGATGATCAACACAAGCAGACTGGCAACCAGATGTGCGCCCGGCCTGCGCACAATGCGTATGCCGGAACGCCGCCAGAACCGGGCGGTCAGTTCGCGGCGTGGCTTGATCCAGCCGCGTGGCCCGGCAAGCACCAGAATTGCCGGCAGCAAACTCATTGCGGCGAGGAATGCCACGCCGATCCCGATCGCCGAGGACACCCCGGCGGTCTTGAACACTCCCATTTGGGAGAAGCTGATGAGGAGAAAAGTGATCCCCACGGTGGTGGCGGATGCCGTGATCACTTTCCCGATCGAGGTCATTGCCTGCTTGACCGCCTGATCGAAATCCGAACCTGACCGCAGATAATCGTGATAGCGGCTGATGAGAAAGACCGCGTAATCCGTTCCGGCGCCCGCCATGATTGCGCTCAGAAATACGATGGACTGGTTCGAGACGCCCGAACCGGTCAGTGCAGAGTAGCCCGCCACCGCCGCCTGCGCGATCACCAGGGACAACCCGATCGAAATCAACGGCAGCAGCATGGTGACCGCGCTGCGGTAAACCACCAACAGGACG
Source organism: uncultured Actinomycetota bacterium (assembly GCA_963767375.1). Taxonomy (GTDB): domain Bacteria; phylum Actinomycetota; class Actinomycetes; order Mycobacteriales; family Mycobacteriaceae; genus Mycobacterium. Next base: position 13,759 of record CAVYDT010000001.1, on the reverse strand, counting down.
ATGAGCACCAGGACGGCGATCGCCAGTTCGATCGGAAGCCGATCTCGTTCGCCCGCGACCGTGAGGTCGGCGACGGTTGCTGCGGGGCCGGTGATGTTTGCCGTCAGGGGTGTTCCGGTGACGGCGTGTTTGACGATGTCGCTGATGTGGTTGAAAGCGGTGTGAGCGCGTGGAGTGCCCAACTCGCCCGCGACGCCGACCGGCAGCACCCAAGCTTTGTTGTCCTTGCTGGTCACGGCCGAACGCAAGGGCGGCGTGCTAACGAAATCCTGCAACATCAAGACGTCTCGCGTGTCCTGGCGCAGTGCGTCCACCAGCTTGCCGTAAGCGGCTTCGTCAGCGGGGCCAAGCCCCCTGTCGTCGGTCAGTGCCACCAACAGCAGGTCTTCCGAGCCCGATTCGTGAAACGCCTCGGTCATCTTTCGAGAGGCGACATTCGACGGCGCATCGCTGGGCAAGATAGCGAGCGGATGCTTCTGGGCCATCTCGCCCAGCGATGGGCATGTCACTGGAAGGGCGACCGCGATTGCCACCCACAGTCCTATTACTACCCAGGGCCACCGCACCACAAAATCGGCTAGCCGTCGCATATCGCCCTCACCCCCGGTCGGCGCAGTCGTGTGCGCTCGCCGACGACGTGCGGCCACACTCGCCCGAGCCCTGTCAAACCGCGCAATTTTGCGCTCCGAGCCATCTAAGAGCCATCGAATTACTCCACGCTACGCAACGCGTCCCCAATGCCCGCTGTCGGCGACCCGCCCGCACACGGACCTCATCGCTTCCACATAGCGGACAACTGATTTCTGGGCGACCGGATTGTCGGGAAACATGATCGCCATCGCCGTACCCTCTCCGTACCGAAATACATAGATGGTCAGCTGATATGAATACCGGCCGTCAGAGTAGATTCCTATGTTGCTCGCATAACCGAGATCGGCTGCTGCGAGAACAGCGTTGAGGGGAGCAGCGCCGGCGTGAAAGAAGTTCGACACCGGGAAGTTTGGCTGTGGCCAGCTCAACCACGGCGCCAATTCCAATGCGTGGTAGTACGGCACCTTCGCCATGTGCTGACCCGAGTCGAAAGAAGCCTGAGCTGCCCACGCGGCGTCGGCGAAAGAGGCCGCAGCTATTGGCACGGTGATCGGGACCAAGCCGGTAAACCAACCCTGCGTCATAAAGTTATCCGTAGTTCTACGGGTGTCCCTGGGAGTGAGGCCGTAATACGTGAGAGCACCCGTAAACTCGTGCTCCACCAGGGCGAAGCAGGCGAACAGGCCGCCGATGAAGCGCGCGCCGACCGCTGCGCAGGCTGATTCAAACCGCTCGGTCTGTTCTGCGTCCATCAAGAGCCCGGAGATCATGTCGCTGTCACTCGGCTCCGCCGGGTTACCCAGCGGGAGTGGGAATTCGGGAAAGCCACCATTGTTGTTGTCGGCGAAGTCAATCCACGCGCGTACCTGAGGCGAATCTACGGTTAACGTTGACGTGTACTTGCGCTCGCGGGCGCAGAAATCGTCAAAGCTGCCGGCATCGGAAAGCGCAAGGGGTTCACCGCCCGCGCTGAACGCCGCATACATTCCGTTGGCCTCAAGCATCGTCGTGCCAATCAACGTCGCGTCCCCGTGGACGTGATCCATGGCGGCAAAGAAAGTGAAATGACTATCGCTTTGGACAATCCCGAAGGTAAAGCAGCCCCACTCCAGGGGATTGGGTATAGCCACGACATGAGCGCGTATTTCGTCAACTGTCAGTTTGCCGTGATCGATCGGCGCGAATTCAATATCAGCAGGATCGCTGATGGTATGCCTGATGAACTCTCCGTTACCGGTGTGGTCGAACCGACTGCGGAACGTGTCATGCCGACGCAGGTATGCGTTGACGGCGTGATTCATGGCAGCAATGTCACACTGGCCGGGTACTTCACAGGTAGCGATGATTTGCCGCGAAAAGCCCAGCCCCGCGGCTGTCCGTTCGTGATAATTACGAAGATGTTGGCCCTGCATGTAGCTGACCGGCACAGAACTCGCCGGCGCTCGTCCAACTTTTTCCTGAGCCGCGGTGGTGGGGTGCCAGGAGATCACTGATCCTAGGGTCGGCGTCCAATCACCGAGTGAGCCGATCGTAATTTCCCCGATGCGCAAAATCTTCTCCCCGGTGTTCACGGCTGCAGTTCGGCCGCGCTACTAGCGAGACCAAGATAACCCGTGCGGCCAGCATCGGCGCCGACATGTGCGGATACGGCCTCCACGGCTGCTCACGGGCTCGGCGGGCGGTCGTCGCGTGACGCGGCACCGCGAAGCCCCCATACTTGCCATTGGAGAATGGTTCGGCCGCGCAACCGGGCCGAGATGTAACATTCCTCACGGCGGTCGATGGAGGTAGTTACACCGGGGGAGTTCCGCCAGGTCTGGTCTGGGGGGTGTGCACTGAGCGGCCTAAGACGTAGTTCTTAGCGACCACGGCCCCGGCGTCGCGCGGGGATGCAAGGCATCGAATCTCCGTCGGCCAAAGGTAGAGAGGACAACCGCATGGCATCCATCGAAGATCCGATGCAGGGGGCATCGGGTTTTGCGATAGTCGGCTACGCAGTGCGCCTTCCGGGTGCGGCCGATGCGGACGAATTCTGGCGGGTGCTGCGCGAAGGCCGGGATGCCGTATCGGAGGTGCCCCAGGACCGGTGGAATGCCGACGAATTCTTCGACCCAGATCCCGATGCGCCCGGCAAGGTTGTGACCCGTCGGGCAGGTTTCGTCGATGACGTAACGGGCTTCGACGCAGCGTTTTTCGGTATGTCGGCGCGCGAGGTCAGGTTGATGGACCCGCAGCATCGGATCTTGCTGGAGACGGCGTGGCGGGCGGTGGAGCATTCGGGCACCGCGCCAACGGCTTTGGCGAACACCAACACCGGTGTGTTCATCGGTTTGTCCACCCATGACTACCTGGGAATGGCATCCGATGAGCTGACTTACGCCGAGATCGAAGCCTACATGGCAATCGGGACGTCGTCGGCCGCAGCAGCGGGCCGGATCAGCTACCGGTTGGGGCTGCAGGGCCCGGCGGTCGCCGTCGACACGGCGTGCAGCTCGTCGTTGGTGGCAATGCATCAGGCATGCCAAGCGCTGCGCTTGGGGGAATGTAACCTCGCGCTGGTCGGCGGCGCGAACGTCCTGCTCACCCCGGCGACCATGATCACCTTTTCCCAGGCGCACATGCTCGCGCCCGACGGCCGGTGCAAGACATTCGATGCGGCCGCGGACGGCTACGTGCGCGGCGAGGGGTGCGGCGTCATCGTCATCAAGCGGCTCGATGACGCGATCCGCGACGGCGACCGGATTCGGGCGGTGATCCGGGGCAGCGCGGTCAACCAGGACGGCGCATCGGGTGGTTTGACAGTGCCGAACGGCATTGCGCAGGAACGGGTTATCGCCCAGGCGCTGGAGCGGGCCGGCGTCGCTCCCAGCGACGTCGGATACCTGGAGGCACATGGCACCGGGACGTCGCTGGGCGATCCGATCGAGGCCCAGGCCGCGGGCGCGGTGCTCGGCGTCGGGCGCGAGGCAAGCCGGCCGCTGTTGATCGGCTCGGTGAAGACGAACATCGGGCATCTGGAAGCCGCCGCGGGGATCGCGGGTGTCATCAAGGTCATCCTGTCGCTCGAGCACGAGTTACTGCCGCAGCACCTGCACTTTCGCAATCCGTCTCCGCACATTCCCTGGGACCGGCTTGCGGTGCAGGTTGTCAAGGAGGCCACCGCCTGGGAACGCAACGGCCAGCCCCGTATTGCGGGAGTCAGCTCGTTCGGGTTCGCCGGGACCAACGCGCACGTGATCCTGGAGGAAGCGCCCGAGGAAGTGGGTCAGGTCGCTGCGCCACCGAGTCCGGTCGACCAGCCCGGGGGCCGACGGTTCAGCATCCTTCCGCTCTCGGCGCGGACACCGGCCGCATTGGTGCAAGTCGCCGATCAATATCGCAGTTGGTTGAGCGCGCACCCGGAGGCCAGCCTGGCGGACGTGTGTTTTACCGCCGGGGCTGGGCGAGCACACTTGGAGCATCGGGCTGCGTTGGTCGTCGATTCGAGAGAATCAGCCGGTGAGTTACTCGGTGCGCTCGCGGACGACCGCCCTGCACCCGGTTTGGTTCGCGGAGTATCCGACGACACGCCGAAAACGGCGTGGCTGTTCACCGGTCAAGGCAGCCAATACCCCGGCATGGCCCGGGAGCTGTTCGACACCGAGCCGGTGTTCGCCGAGACACTGACACGCTGCGCGGCAGTGGTCGCTGACGTTCTCGAAAAGCCTTTGCTCGATGTAATTTTCGATGCGGATGGCCCGGATAGCGAAGAGACGTTGCGGCAGACCTCCTACGCCCAGCCCGCCTTGTTCGCGGTGGAGATGGGCCTGGCCCGCCTCTGGCAGTCATGGGGCTTCGAACCCGACGTGGTGCTGGGCCACAGCGTCGGCCAGTATTCGGCGGCCTGCGTCGCGGGTGTGTTCAGCCTCGAGGACGGGGCGCTGCTGATGGCCGAGCGCGGCCGCCTTTTCGGCACCTTGCCCGCTGGCGGTCGAATGGTCGCGGCGTTCATCGCCGCCGAACGCGTTGAGAGCCTCACCGACGAGTTCCCAAGCCTGTCGGTTGCCGCCTACAACGGTGCTAACACCGTACTGTCGGGACCCCGGAATGATCTGGACCAAGCGGTGGCCTGGTTGACGGCCGACGGTGTCCGATGCGACTGGCTAGACACCAGTCACGCGTTCCATTCGGCGCTGCTGGATCCGATCCTCGACGAGTTCGAGTCCTATGCGAACCGGTTCAATTTCAGTCCGCCGCAGAGGATTTTGGTGTGCAACCGCACCGGCGCCACGCTCGGGACGACCGCGAAACTCGATGGGTCCTATTGGCGTCGCCACGCGCGCCAACCGGTGGAATTCGCCAAGAGCGTGCGGACGCTGGCCGATCTGAGTTGCAAAGTGCTCCTGGAGATCGGCCCGCAACCGGTGCTCACCGCTGCGGCCCTGCGGGCATGGCCTGATCCGGCCACCGCACCGCAGGCGATCGCGTCGTTGCGTCGTAACACCGGTGACCAGCGCCAGATCACCGAAGCCCTTGCTGACGCGTACGTCCTCGGCCACGTACCCGACTTCGGCACTGTCATAGGACCAGCGCGAAAGCTTGATCTGCCCACCTACCCGTTCGAGCATCGCCAGTACTGGTTCAAAGAGAAGCGGGTCCGGCCCACCCAACAGGCCTCGAAGCAGAACGCACCCGTGCGCACCGAAGCCGTCCGACTTCTCGAGGACGGCCAGATCGAGGAACTCGCCGCGCTACTCGACGGTGCGAGCGACAATCAGCAGACCGTAGAAATGCTGACAAAGCTTGCCGCACAACACAACCAACAACGTACAACCCAGTCCATCGCGGATGACCGCTACGAGGTTCGCTGGGAGAAATCCGCTGCTGGGATCTCAGGGGTTTCACAAGCCGGCGAGGGATCTGCCTGGCTCCTCATTGGCGATGATTCTGAAGCGGTTCAGCCGTTGGTCGATGCGCTCACCGCGCACGGGCACCGGCATCAGATTCTGGGGTTGCCGGTGACCGACGCGGACGAGGAACGGCTCGAAGGCACGTTGCTCGCTGCGGTGGCAGACGAACCGGCGCTACGGATCGTGCACTTCGCAGCCCTCGACGCCGACACCGCACCATCGATGCGGTCGCTGTTGCGGATGCAACACCGAGTGCTGGGTGGAACGCGGCGACTCTTCCGCGCCGCCGGCGCCGCAGAACTGCGCAGACCGATCTGGGTGGTAACCCGTGGCGCACAACGAATCACTGACGCGGACTCCGTGTCACCGGATCAGAGTTGCCTCTGGGGATTCGGTCGCGCCGTCTCGCTGGAGCATCCGCAAGTGTGGGGCGGACTGGCGGACTTGTCAGAAGGCAGGGAAAACGAAGCCGACGAATGGTCGCGGTTGATCAAGGTGGCGGCGGCACCGTCCGGCTCGGCTGGCATGGAAGACCAGATCGCGCTGCGTGGTCATGACGCCTATGTTCCCCGGCTGGTTCGACGAATCGGCCAGCCGACCGCAACGCCGCTGGCGTTGCGTGCTGACGCAACGTATCTGGTGACCGGGGGGCTGGGTTCGGTCGGACTGGAAATCGCCGGATACCTGGCCGCGCACGGCGCCCGGCATTTGGTGCTGACCGGCCGACGCCCACCCAGCGATGAGGCGCAAGGGCGCATCGATGCGTTGCGCGAACAGCACGGCTGCGAATTCCGGGTTGTCGCGGCCGATGTCGCCAATGCGCACGATGTCGAGCGCCTGTTAGCCACTGTGCAGGCCGAACTGCCGCCGGTGGCCGGCATCGTCCATACCGCAGGTGAGATCGGTACCACCCCGCTGCGCGACCTCGACTCTGAATTTTATCAAGCCGAAGTGGATCGAGTGTTCGCCGGGAAGGTCTGGGGTGCATGGCATTTGAGTGAAGCTGCGGCGGACCTGCAGCTGGACTTCTTCCTTAGCACCTCCTCGATCGCTTCGGTATGGGGCGGGTTCGGTCAGACCGCCTACGGCGCTGCTAACGCCTTCCTCGACGGGCTGGCCTGGCGGCTGCGCGGACAGGGAGTCTTGGGGATCAGCGTTAACTTCGGTCCCTGGTCGGCGGGCATGGCCGACGAGGAGGCTCGTGCGCGACTGGATCAGCGCGGGGTCCGGACGTTGTCGCCTGCTGATGCGTTGGCGGGCATGGCCGATGTCTTCGCGGCTTCTTCTGTGCGGGGGGCAGCACACGGCCCCGCACAAGGAATAGTGGCCCGGATCGACTGGGCCCGTTTCCTGCCGCTCTACCAGCAAGCGGGGCGGCGTTCATTCCTGGCGGAGTTGGAGCGCGAGGTGCCCGATTTCGCGGCGGCACCGTCGTTATCCGGGCCGTCTGGGAAGACTCGACTGGTCGAGCAGCTCAGCCAGGCTCCAGTGCAGCAGCGCAAGAAACTCGTCGCGGATTATCTGCGCGAGGCGGTGGCGGAGGTGACGAGAGTCGATGCCGCGGGGATCCGAGAGGACGCCGGATTCTTCGATCTCGGCATGGATTCGCTGATGGCCGTTGAATTGCGGCGCCGCATGGAGCAAGCAGTGGGCAAGGAGTTGCCGGCGACCCTGGCGATGGACTACCCACGTCTGTCCGACGTGGCGGATTACCTGCTCGGCGACGTGCTTGGGCTCAGCGAGCAGGCAGGTGCCAATTCGGGCGCCAAAGCTGTGCCCCAGCAGGCCTCGGTAGTGGCGACACGCACGGATGAGCCGATCGCGATCGTCGCGGTGGCGTGCCGTTTCCCGGGCGCACCAAATCCCGAGGCCTTCTGGGAGGTGTTGTCCGGCGGTGTCGACGCGATCCGGGAAGTGCCGGATGACCGGTTCGACATCGACGAGTTTTACGACCCGGATCCAGAGGCTCCAGGCAAGATCTACAGCCGGTTCGGTGGATTCCTCGACGGAATCGACGGATTCGATCCGGAATTCTTCGGTATTTCCCCGCGCGAGGCTGTGTGGATCGATCCGCAGCAGCGGCTGATGCTGGAAACTGCGTGGGAGGGCTTGGAACGTGCCGGGTATTCCCCGGGGGCGTTGCGCGGCAGCCGAAGCGGCATCTTCGTTGGGGTGGCGACCAACGAGTATTCGCACCTACTGTCCGCGGAATCGGTCGAGAAGATCGAGCCCCACTTCATCACCGGCAATGCGCTGAATGCCATTTCAGGTCGGGTTGCCTTCGCGCTCGGACTGGAAGGACCGGCGGTGGCGGTCGATACCGCGTGCAGCTCGTCGTTGGTGGCCGTCCACCAGGCCTGCCAGGCATTGCACTCCGCTGACTGCGATTTGGCGTTGGCCGGTGGTGTGAACGTCTTGCTGAGTCCGGTATCCATCATCGCCGCCTCGCGCGCCCGGATGCTTTCCCCCGTCGGGCGATGCAAGACCTTCGACGCGTCCGCCGACGGCTATGTGCGCAGTGAAGGCTGCGGGCTTCTAGTGCTCAAGAGGCTCAGCGACGCGGTGCGCGACGGCGATCGGGTTTGCGCGGTCATCCCGGCCAGCGCGGTCAATCAAGACGGCGCTTCCAGTGGTTTGACGGTGCCTAACGGTGGTGCACAGCAACGACTTATCACCACGGCGCTGGCTCGCGCCGGTCTTGCCGGCGGGGATGTTGACTACCTCGAGGCACACGGGACGGGAACCGCGCTGGGTGATCCGATCGAGGTGCAGGCGGCCGGGGCCGTCTATGGTGCCGCTCGTGACGCGGACCGGCCGTTGCTGATCGGATCGGTGAAGACCAACATCGGCCACCTCGAGTCGGCATCAGGGGTCGCCGGTCTGATCAAAGTGGTGTTGTCGCTGCAGCACGAATTGCTGCCGCAGAGCCTGCACTTTGAGACACCGTCGCCGCACATCCCGTGGGACTCGCTGCCGGTGCGGGTCGTGGACAAGGCGATTCCGTGGCAGGCCAACGATAGGCCGCGACGCGCCGGCGTAAGTTCCTTCGGGTTCACCGGCACGAACGCACACGTGCTGATCGAGGAGGCGCCACCACAATCGGCGACCGCCGACGAATACTCGACAAGCGACATCTTGTCCGACGTCACCGTGGCATCGGACCCGGACGCTCAAGATGAGCCGGTTGAGGTGCTGCCGCTGTCCGCGCGGTCACCGGAGGCGCTGGTGGCGTTGGCGGAGCGATACGGGGAATGGTTGAACACCCACCCAAAGGTCGACATCGCCGATGTGTGCTTCACGGCCGGGGCCGGACGTTCGCATTTCGAACACCGGGCCGGGCTGGTCGTGGATTCGGTTCACAGCGCCCGCGAGGTGCTGGCCGAGTTGGCCCAGAACCGGATGCGACCGGGAGTGGTACGCGGCGAGTGCACGGACCCGCCGATGACGGCGTGGTTGTTCACCGGACAGGGCAGCCAGTACCCGGGGATGGCGCGCGAGTTGTTCGACGCTGAGCCGGTTTTCGCCGACACCGTGAAACGATGCGCGGAAGTGGTCAATGGGATGCTGCCGCGTCCCTTGCTGGGGGTGTTGTTCGCGACCGACAGGGAGAGCGCGGAAACGTTACGGCACACCTCTTTTGCGCAGCCCGCACTTTTCGCGGTCGAGATGGGCCTGGCCCGGCTGTGGCAGTCGTGGGGCGTCGAGCCCGACGTGGTGCTGGGGCACAGCGTGGGCCAGTATGCGGCGGCGTGTGTGGCCGGGGTTTTCAGCCTCGAGGACGGAGCACGGCTGATGGCCGAGCGCGGCCGGCTGTTCGGCAGTCTGCCCGACGGTGGCCGAATGGTGGCGGTGTTCGCCGACGCCAAATACGTCGAGGAGATCGCCAACGACTTCCCCCGGGTCTCGGTTGCCGCCTACAACGGCCCCAACACGGTGCTGTCGGGTCCCGGCGCGGATCTGGAACAGGTCGTCGCCACGGGCGGCAGCGACGGGATCCGTTGCAGCTGGCTGGAAACCAGCCACGCCTTCCATTCGGAGTTGCTGGACCCGGTGCTCGGTGAATTCGAGTCGTACGCGGCGCGGCTGCAGTTCGCTGTGCCGACGATGCCGCTGGTCTGCAACCGCACCGGCGCCGTGCTCACGGCGGGAACCCCGCTGGACGCCCAATATTGGCGGCGGCATTCCCGCCAGCCGGTGCAGTTCGCCGAAAGCGTGCGCACCGTGGCGGCGCTGGGGTGCTCGGTGTTGATGGAGATCGGTCCGCAACCGGTTCTGACCGGAGCCGCGGTGCAGGTCTGGCCGGAACATCTGGCCGCGCCGCGTGCGATCGTTTCCCTGCGCAAGGGCGTCGGCGACCGGCGCCAGATCGCCGAAGCGCTGGCCGCGACGTACGTCAGCGGGCATCGGCCCAAATTCGCTGCGCTGCATCGTCAACCTCGTCGCAGACTCGAACTGCCCACCTATCCGTTCCAGCGCCGTCGCTTCTGGCCCAAGACTTCCGGTGTCGCCGGCATCGATGGTCAGGGCGCCGCCGGGTCCGGACTCCTGGGTAGCGCAAAGGATCTCGCTTCCGGCGACACCGTCTACACCAGCCGGCTGTCGGTCAAATCGCAGCCGTGGCTTGCCGATCACGTCATCTACGGCACGGTTGTCGTCCCGGGGGCGACGTATGCGGCGATGGCCCTGGCCGCCGTTGGGCCGCCGGGGCGGGTGCAAAACGTCTATTTCTATGAGCCGATCATATTGCCCGAGAAGACTTCTCGCGAGGTGCAGCTGAGTCTGCATCCGCTGGAGGATGGCTTGCAAAACGGGGAGGGCTGGAGCTTCCGTGTGCACAGCCGCCCATACGGCGTCCGTGATGCCGAATGGTCGTTGAACGCCGATGGCACCGTCTTCACCGGCGTCGCCGATGCCGAGACCGAGGCGGCACCCGATCCGACGGACTCCGTCGACGCGGCAATCGAGCGGTTGGACCGTAGTCGTCCACAGTACCTGTTCGAGACCTTCGCCGAGAAGGAGCTGGAATGGGGGACTACCTGGTCCACGTCCCTCAAATCGCTGTGGGTCGGCGACGGCGAGGCGATCGGCGATATCACGGTCGGCGAAGAACTCGCCGAACACCTCGGAACCGAGCCGATGCATCCGGTACTGCTCGATCTGTGCACCGGAGTCGTCTTCCCGGCGTTCCCGGCGCTTACGGCTGCGGAACGAGCGATGACCGATCTGTTCTTGCCATTGCGGTACGGGCGGGTGGAGCTGCGGGAGAAAATGCCTCGGCGGTTTTATTGCCGCGGGACGTGGCATGTCAGCCCCCTCGACAGCGAAACCCAAGTCTTTGATATCGATTTCGTCGATCGGGATGGTCGCCACCTGGGCGGGATCCACGAGTTCACGGTCAAACGCGCGCCCCGCGAGGCGTTGTTGCGCGGGCTCGGCGGCGATGCCACCCGGCTGCTGTACACCCTCGGCTGGCACGAAGTGCCGCCGCAGCCGTCGAACGGTGATGGCGAGGGCGCCGGAAACGTGAACGGCACCTGGCTGGTTGCCGGATTCGACGAATTGGCGGCCGAGCTGCCGGGGTGCAGCACTTTTGACCGGAATACCGATCCGGCGCTGCTGGGGCAGCTGCTGGGGCAGGCTCACGAGCGTGGCGTGCCGTTCACCGGCATCGTCTGGCGCAGCTCCGGACCGAGTGCGGAAGAGTCGAGCGCTGAATCTGCCGCGCGCCTCGAAACCGAGATCACGCATCTGCTCAGCGCGGTGCATACCCTGCAGGCCGCTGATGACGCGGCGGCGGTCAAACTTCCCGGTGGTCTGTGGATCATCACGGAACGGGCCGTTGCGACCGAATCCGGCGAGCCGGTCGACCCGGTGCAGGCGGCGCTGTGGGGACTCGGGCGCACCATCATCAACGAGGAACCGGCCATGCGCTGCAGGCTGGTCGACTCCGACGGATCAGAGCAGGCCGTGCACGCGCTGGCCGGTCTTCTCAGCACTCCGGTTGATGAACCCGAACTCGCTGTGCGGCAAGGAAAGTTGTTGGCGTCCCGGTTACTGCCCTGGGCGCGGGGTGGTCACCTGGCGGTTCCGCGTGGAACAGATTACGTGCTGGCGCCCACTGAACGCGGCGCGATCGACAACCTGCGTCTGATCGAGGCGGAGGTGTCGCCGCCGTCCGAGGGCCTTGTGCAGGTCCGGGTGGAGGCCGGCGGTTTGAACTTTCGGGAGGTGCTCAATGTGTTGGGCCTTTACCCGGGCGATCCGGGTCCGCTCGGCGGCGACTTCGCCGGCGTCGTCACCCAGTTAGGTAGTGGCGTCACCGGACTCGAGGTCGGCCAACGCGTCTATGGCTTCATGCAGGGCGCGTTCGCCAGCCGGTTCAATGTGCCGGTTCAGTTGCTGGCGCCGTTGCCCGACGGGCTCAGCGCGGTGGCCGCGGCCACCATTCCGGCTGCGGCACTCACGACCCGGCTCGCGTTCGACTGGGCGCAGCTGAAGCCCGGTGACCGTGTGCTCATTCACGCCGCAAGCGGTGGTGTCGGATTGGCCGCGATCCAGATGGCGCAACGCCAAGGTGCGATCGTCTTCGCCACGGCAAGCACATACAAGCGCGCGACCCTGCGCAAGCTGGGTGTGGAATATGTCTACGATTCGCGCAGTACGGATTTCGCCGACCAGATCCTTGCCGATACCGACGGTGCCGGCGTCGACGTGGTGCTCAACAGCCTGACCCACGAGGGATTTATCGAGGCAACGGTACGGGCCACCGCCCAGAATGGCCGTTTCGTCGAGATCGCCAAGCGAGACATCTGGACTCCGGAGCAGATGGCGGCGGCCCGTCCCGATATCGCCTACGAAATCGTCGCGTTGGACATGACAAGCATGCAAGACCCCGACCGCATTCGTGGCTTGCTGGATGAGGTGTCGGACGGGTTGGCCTCTGGCGAGTGGACGCCACTGCCCGCCGAGATCTACCCGCTCACTGAGGCGAAGACTGCCTTCCGTCGCATGCAGCAAGCGCGCCATATCGGGAAGATCGTGCTGCAGATGCCGAACCCGCTACAGCCGCGGGGTGATCGCAGCTATCTGATCACGGGTGGACTCGGCGCTATCGGCCTGCACGCGGCGGCCTATTTGGCCCAACTCGGTGCCGGTGACATTGTGCTGACCAGCCGGCGCGCACCCGATGCCGAAGCGCAACGGGCAATCGCGGACATCACCGAGCGCTACCGGTGTCGCATCCACACTTTCGCGGCCGATGTCGGCGAGGAGTCCGAAGTCGAAAAGCTGCTTGAGCGGATCCGCGCGGAGCTGCCTCCACTCGCGGGAGTGGCGCATTTGGCCGGCGTCCTCGACGATGCGCTGCTGTCGCAACAGAGCCTGGAGCGTTTCTGGACGACGTTGGGGCCCAAGGCGTTCGGTGCCAACTACCTAGACCAGTTGACGAAGAACGACAACCTCGACTTCTTCATCGTGTCCTCCTCGGTGTCCAGCTTGCTCGGTTCACCCGGCCAGGCCAACTACTCGACTGCCAATGCGTTGCTCGATGGACTGGTCGCGGATCGGAAGGCGCGAGGCTTGCCGGCAACAGGGATCAACTTTGGTCCCTGGGCTCAGGGGGGCATGGCCTCTTCGGAGGCCGCGCGCGCCAATATCAGTGCACAAGGCCTAATTCCGCTGGAGCCGACGGCCGCGCTTAACGCGCTCGCCGAGGTTGTCGCCACCGGAACCGGGCAGGCAACCGTCATTAAGGCCAACTGGCAGCGTGCCGCGAAGCTGCTGGGCGGTTCGCGTCCGCCGATTCTGGACCTCGTGTTGCCGAGTGCCGTCGGGGAGGTAACCGGCGACAGTGAGTTGCTCCAGCAATTGCAGGAGATACCGGCTGCGCAGCGCGCCAGTTTCATTACCGAATTCCTGCAGCGCGAAGTGCAGGGTTTCCTGCGGCTCGCGCAACCGCCGGCCGCAACCAGTCGGTTCTTGGACCTGGGGACGGATTCACTGATGGCGGTCGAACTCCGCAACCGGCTGCACAGCCAGTTCGGTGGCGCCTTCACGATCAGCGCTACGGCGGTATTCGACTATCCGACCATCGGCGGGCTCGGCGAGTACCTGGCTGGCCAGATGCCGGAGGTGGCCGCACAGTCGGGCGAGGCGGAGTCGGTTGCAGCGCCAGAGTCGAGCCAGGCGGAATCGGAGTCACAGTCGGGCGAGGCGGAATTAGTTGCGGCGCCGGAGCGGAGTTCGGAATCTGTTGCAGCGTCAGAGCCGAGTTGATGCCC